>CAWCLY010000024.1:0-319462 GCA_963796475.1 uncultured delta proteobacterium | reverse complement strand
AACCTCAAGGCGACCCTGGTGGTCGACGCGAGCGGCTCGATGGGCTACCGGACCGGGCCGCTCTCGAAGCTCGAGGTGGCCACGATGCTGCCGGCACGCTGGCATACCTCCTGGTGCGCAGCAGAACGCGGTGGGGGTGAGCGTGGTCAGCCGCGCCGGTACGCCGACGTGCCTCCCCGCGCCGCCGCCGGGCACTTGCACACCGTGCTCGACGCGCTGGACGGGCTCCAGCCGGCGGGCGGGACCGATCTCCACGCCGCGGCCGAGCACCTGGCCGAGCGCGTGCGCCGCGGGCAGCTGGTGATGGTCTTCTCCGACCTGTTCGACGACCGGGACGAGGCGCTGGCGCGCATCCTCGCGCTGCGGGCGAGGCGTAACGACCTGGCGATCTTCCACGTGCTCGACCCGGCCGAGCTGGAGTTCCCCTTCGACGATCCCCAGGCTCTCTCTCGCTGGAGGACGACGGACATCGAGGTGAACGCCCGCGAGATCCGCGAGAGCTACCTCGAGGAGTTCAAGGCGTTCCTCGAGCGCACCCGTGCCACCTGCGCCGAGGCGGACGTCGACTACGCGCTGGTCCGCACCGACGAGCCGCTCGACGCGGTGCTGCTCCGGTTCCTGGGCGGCGGCAGCGGAGGGCGGCGTGACCTTCGGCCAGCCCTGGCTGCTCCTGGGCGCGCTGGCCGGGCTCATCCCGCTCGCGGTGCACCTCTTCGACCGGCGGAAGCCGCGGCCACACCCCTTCGCCGCGATTGCCTTCGTGCTCCGCAGCCAGCGGCGCACGGCCTCGCGCCTGAGGCTGAAGCGCATCCTGCTCTACACGCTGCGGACCATCATCCTGCTGGCGATCCCGCTGGCGCTGGCCCGGCCGGAGCTCCGTCGCCCGGGAGCGGCGGTGTCCAGGGCGGTCGGACCGGCAGCGACGGTGGTGGTGGTGGACCGCGGGCTGGCCATGCGCTGGACGGAGGGCCAGAGCCTCTTCGAGAAGGCGCGGAGCGAGGCCCGGAGCGCCGTCGCCACGCTCGGTCCCGGAGGACCCGGTCACGGTGCTCCCCTGTGGCCCGGAGGTGACGCCGCCCACCGCGCCGGGTCTGGACCGGGGCGAGGCCCGCGAGGTGCTGGACAAGATGCGCCCCGCCTGGTCGACCGCGGATCTGGGCCGCTGCTTCGATGTCGCGGCGCGGGCCCTGGAGGAGAGCCCGACCGCCGGCAAGCGAATCATCGTCGTCTCGGCGTTCACCGCCGGCTCGCTCCGGCTCGAGACGCCCTTCCCGCCCTTCGTGGGCCGAACGACAAGCGGGTGCGTCCGGAGATGGTGCTGCGCGACGTGGCCCGCGGCCACAAGGTCCTGTCCAACCACTTCATCGCCGACGTGAAGGCCGAGCCGGCGCCGCAGGCCGGGGCCCGCGCGGTCCAGGTGGGCTTCACCGTGCGCAACGTGTCCGATGCGCCCGCCCAGGAGGTGCAGGCCACGGTCGAGCTGGGCGGCCGGGTGGTGGGAAAGACGTTCCTCGCCCTCACCCCGGGCGGCACGGCGCAGAAGACGCTCACCGTCCGCTCGGAGGTGGGCGGCCCCGTGACCGGCGCGGTGACGCTCTCCCCGGACGGTCTGGCCGAGGACGACCGTCGCGACTTCGTGGTGCAGGTGCCCCGCGAGCTCCGGGCCCTCGTCGTGGACGGCGCGCCGAGCCCGGTGCGCTACCGAGACGAGGTGTTCTTCCTCGAGGCAGCGCTGAGCGCCCCGAGCTCACCCATCCGCCCGGTGGTGAAGGACGCCTCGGCCGGGCTGCGCGAGCCGCTCGACAGCTACGACGTGGTGGTGCTGGCCAATGTCCCGGCGCCGTGCCCGAGGAGGTCGCGCGGCTGAAGGCGTTCGTCGAGCGCGGCGGCGGGCTCCTCATCTCGATGGGCGACAAGGTCGAGCCCGAGCCGTGGGACGCGCGGATGGGCGAGCTGCTCCCCCGCCGCTCCGGCTGGTGAAGGCAGCGGGCTCCGAGTCCGGCGCGGCCGACGGGCGTCAGGCGAAGCTCGGGGACGTGCGCTGGAGCGACCCGCTGTTCGCGCCCTTCTCGGGGCGGGGGCGCGAGGGCCTGATGGGCGCCCGGTTCCAGCGGTACATGCTGGTGGAGGGCGGAGCGAAGTCGGAGGGGGGGGAGGTGCTGGCGGCGTTCGACGACGGCGCGCCCGCCTTCCTCACCGCGCGGCGGGGACGGGGCCGGGTGCTGCTCTTCACCAGCACGCTCGATCGCGACTGGGGCGACTTCGCCATCCGGACCAGCTACCTGCCCCTGATGCAGCGGGCCGCGGCGTGGCTCGCCGGTGCGCTGGACGAGCGCGAGACGCTCGAGGGCCGGGTCGGGCAGACGCTCACGATGCGGCCGGACCCGCAGGCGCAGGTGGCCTCGGTGAAGTCCCCGTCGGGGGCGCCGGTCATGCTCCGCAACGAGCCCGACCGGGGGCTCGAGGTCGGACCCCTGCCCGAGCCGGGCCTCTACAGGACCTTCGACGCCGCCGGCCAGCTGCTCCCCGCCTCGCAGTTCCCGGTGACGCTGGACCCGGCGGACAGCGACCTCACCCGGCTCGACGAGGCCCAGCTGCAGGCCTATTTCGGCGAGGAGGCGGTGCGAGGGCCCGGCGGCACCGCGGACCGGCGTGTGCCGATCTGGACGTGGCTGGTGGTCACCGCGGCGATGGCCTTCTTCGTCGAGGGGCTGCTGCTGCGCAAGCCGTAGCGGGGCTCTAGAGACAGAGCTGCGGGGAGCACTGGGCGCCGCCCGGGCCTTGCTGGCAGAGCACCGAGACGCACTCCACCGCGCGGACGCAGGGCGCCCCGTTGGGCTTCGCCGCGACGCACGCCGGTGTGCCCGCATCGGAGCTGCAGTAGTTCCCCGACGTGCAGGTGAAGCTGCCGCAGGGGTCGGGAGGGCCCACCAGCGGCTCGCAGTCATGCATGCTGGAACAGGCCATCGCGAGCTGCAGCGCAGCCGCAAACGCTCCGACCGACCACCGTGCTCTCATTCGGCTGACCCCTGAGTCGGCCTCAGGATTGTCCGGAGAGCCTCGCCTGGCCAGAGATGCGGTGGCCGCGCTGTTTGCCAGTGAAGACCGCGTGCTCGGCCGTCAGGGCGAGCAGCGGGTCCGCACCGGCGCTGGGAACTTGTCGGCCTGCATGTTGATGTTGGTGCCGGTCGCGCAGAAGACCGTCCCGCCCGTCGTCCGGTCGACGTACGTCTGGATCGCGGTGGCCGGGGTCCAGGTCCAGCATCCCACCGACCGGGAGCGTGGGCATCGCATCGCGGATCCCGGCGTCGAGGTCGCCGCTGTTGACCACCTCGTCGAGGACGTCACGACCGACCGGCTGCATCTTGACCTGGAGCGTGATGCGGTCGATCTGTCCGGCCGTGGGGACGATGGGCGCTCCGCTCGGAGGGAAGAAGCGAATCTTGTGTGTGGAGTAGAAGCGCGGATCCGATGGATCGAACGTGACCTTCACCGGGAGGGTGTTGCTCTCGTAGTCCGCCGCTTGCCAGAACATCGAGACCTCCTTGCCGCCCGTGTCGAACATGCAGTCGCGGAGGAGCCAGATGTCCGGATCGGCGGCATCGGTGACGAGGTTGCTTCCGTCCGGGACGACCCCCGACTGGTACACCACCGTGGACCCGGAATACGCGGCTGACCTCGAACCAGGCCCGCCGGTCCTGCGCCGCGCCACTGGGCCAGAAGTGACCGGTGGCCACGTTGTCCAGGAGAACCGCCACCTTCGACCCACCGCCGAACGGCTCGACGCAGAGCGCGGTCTGGAGCGTCGTGTTCAGGAAGGCCTCCACCAGCGCCTTCTGGTTTGCCTTGTCCGGGAAGTCGGTCAGCGCCAGATCCACTCCCGGCATCGCATGGCTGTGCGTCCGTCGAAGCGGAGCTCCCGGGACGTTGGCCACGGGCTTCATGTCGGTGCTCTGGGGCATGTGGCACTGGGAGCAGGTGGCGCCGCGGATCTGCTGGAAGACCGAGGACTGCCACTCCACGAAGGTCCGCTCGATGTCCCCGCCCGGAGGCGCGTGGATGTCGTGACAGCTGCCGCACATCGCCGCCGAATTGGCGGTATCGCGATCGAGGAACTCCGAGTACGCCGCCTTGTGGGGCATGCCAGCAGTGAAGGCGTCGGCGAACGAGCCCCGGAGCACCTGGTCGGTGGCGAGATTCAATGGGTTGTTGTGCGTGCCCCCGATGCTCTGCACCGAGTGGCAGAAGAAGCAGGTCACCCCGTGGAGGTTGTCGGGCACCGAGTCGAGGTTGAGTCCGTCGGTGGTGACGCCCTGCTTCAGCGCCAGGGGCGCGTGGCACTGGACGCAGAAGCTCCCCAGGCCTCCGTCGGTCTCGCGCTGGCCGCGCCGGTTCATCGCATTGAACACCGGGTCCTTGGTGGCGTACGCGTGCATGCTGCCCGCCCACTCCGAGTACTGATCCGGATGGCAGCTCTGGCAGACGGTGGGATCCATCAGCTGCGCCTGGGTGAGCATGGTGGGCCCAGGCGTCGACGGGCTGCTGGAGCAGGCGACGACACCGGCAGCGAGGAGGAGCAGAACCGGTCGATGGGGGTCCATGGGCCTCAACCGGGGACGCAGAAGAAGAACTCGCCGACGTCGCTCAGCTGGTTGGGCGGGACGGCGAAGGTCACCCGCCACACGCCGGGCATGAAGAAGTAGAGCGGGTCCACCTTGTAGGTCCCGTCCGCATTGGGCGTCACCGAGGCATTCACCGACGTGCCGTGTCCATGGTCGGGCATGAAGGGGAGGACCGAGACGGAGAGCCCGGTCTGCGCCTGCCCGGCCGCGTCGGTGATCTTGATGGTCCAGGTGTCGGTCCCGCGAGCCGGTGGGTTCGGGTTGGCCGAGAGGAGAACGTACTTCCTGCTACCGGAAGTCGAGGTGACCGACAACCCTGGGGCGTACGTCATCACCCGCGGGTCGTTTTGGCAGGTGATCAAGTCACCCGCGTCGGGCGTCGTCGACGTCGAGCCGGAGGAGCTGCCGCAACCAAGCGCGACCCCCAGAACCCACGATGCCAGCCAAGTTCGAGTCGTCATCCGACACTCCTCAATTCTGCGGCGCGCCGCAGACCAGCCAGGTCAAGAGAGCCTGGCGCTCCTGCTCGGTGGGCCTCGGCGTTGGGGCCCGCGGCATGTTGCAGGCATAGACCTGGTCGAGTATCGCGCTTCGCTTCGGATACACCTCAGAGTAGGTCTGTAACGGCAAGTTGGACTGCTGACCGCCGGGAGAATGACAGCTGACACACCGGAGGTTGATGATCGGTGCCACGGTCGCCTGGTAGCTCGGCACCGTCGCCGGGCAGCTCGGGGGAAGGTCGTTCGGGCAGGAAGGGCCCTGCTCCACCGGCCCCAGGCAGCCAGGGAGCCACGCCATGGCGGCGAGGAGAGCCAGCTTCGAGCGCCAACGCCGAGCTTCATGGAACGTCGATGTAGAAGGCCACATGCCCATGCGGTGAATCTTCCGTCGAATCCTGGCACTCCTCGTGAAGGTGGAAGCGGACGGTCCACCGGCCTGCGGCGTCGAACTTGATGGGCCCCACGTCGTAGACGCCACCGGGTTTCTCGGTGGTCTGCTGCCCCGAGTTCGGCGCGGGGTGGGTGTCATTCAGGAAGACCTCGGCGTCGATGTTGGCCCCCGGCGCGGGCTGTCCGTCGGCGAGCGTGTTGGCACTGACGGTGAAAGTCACGTTCTGGTTTCGGCGCACCGGAGTGGCCGTGAACTTCACGTGGTACTTGCAATCGTCGTCGTTGGCCTCTGAGTTGTAGAGCGTCGGGCCGTAGTCGGGCGTGCCGGCGTCGACCGCCGCGTGGCACGTGCTCAGGTCGACTGCCTGCGACCGGACGCCACCGTCCGGGAGAGTGCAGTGCTGGTCCTCCGCGCCGGCGACCGGGCCACCGGTCGGCCCGCTCTGATCCGAGCTGCCGCAGCCCGCTGCCACCGCCAGCAGGACGCCCACCGCCAGCAGGACGGCCACGGCCATCCGCTCCTTATTGATTGTCATGGCCGCACCCTCAGAAGCAACACCAACACAACGATGAGACCCAGGATAAGCACCGGGTTGCCGTCGGTCGTCGAACAGCCCGATTTTTGTCCTCCAGGGTTGGGAGGAGGTGGGGTGCCTGCATCGGGCGACCCGGCGTCGGGCGTTCCAGTCCCGCTGTCAGGAGGAGGAGCGATCCCGAGCACCCCCTGGATCCGCTGCCAGTGCGCGGCGCAGTTGCTCGCCACCGAGGGGCAGGTCAACGGCCCGAGCAGATCGGTGAAGCTCATCATCCCCTGGAAGGTCTGGCCTCCGTTGTCGCTGTAGCCCACGCTGAACCCGTCGATCCCCATGTCGCCGCAGGCGAAGATCCGGGTGGTTCCGGGCCGCTGTCCGAGGCAGCGAAAATGGGGGGCGGCGTGGTTGGTGAAGTCCGCGGTCCCCGGAGCTCGGACGTAGAGCTTCCCGGCCACGCTCCCAAGGTAGAGGGTGCCGTCGGTCGCGCGAAGAAAGGACGAGAACTGGCCGGTGATGGTGAGCGGGGTCTCGAAGGACTGCCCGCCGTTCTGGGTGATGACGACCGAGTCGGTGAGACGCTCCGACCACGCGGAGGTAGACCGGTTTGCGTCCTCGGGGTCGATGGCCATGATCAGCGGCTCCGAACCGCCAGGGACGGCGATTGGCCATGGGGTCCAGTGCGCCCCGAAGTCGTCACTGCGCGCGAGTGTGGACGCGCCGCCGGAGAAGGTGACGCTCGTCGCGTAGACCACGCCCGGCTGGGACTTCGCCAGCTCGAGCCCGGTGATCAGCCCGGAGGGGGTCTCGTAGATGGCCGGATCGACGAAGGTCTTTCCACCATCGTGTGAGGCCACGACGTAGCTTCCGCCTGCATTGACCACCACCGCGAGCACCAGGGTGGGATCATTCGGGTCGGGAAAGAGGTCGGTGACCACCTTGCCGGTGATCACCCCGCCCGACGACCGGCCAAGTGCAGGCGTCGTCCTCGGACCGCGTCACCTCGAGCGACTGGGCGATCACCGCTCCCCCGGCGGTCATCTGGTAGAAGTCGACGTTGTTCTGGGTGAGCGCCGCGGAGGACCCCTCCGTCACCCAGGGCTCACAGGAGTAGCGCCACGTCGCTCCGTCGTCCTCCGAGACGAGCAGGCCGAAGTTCGCCCCGACGTAGATGCGATGCGGCGCGCCGGCCGGGAAATGGATGCTGAACTCGTCCGGGAACGCCCCGTTGGCGTGGGCAACTCCAGCGACGAGGGCTCCCCCCACGAGTGCCACGAGGCCGAGGCGCCCCAGCGATCCGAGGGGCCATCCTCGATTGCGCCGCATGGTGAGAGTTCCCGTGATGGTGACCAGCGAAGACACGTTACGCGGGGCCGCCGGCGGTTCGCCACCCGGCCCCGCGCACGCTGCTCGTCACCGAACGGGTGACGTCCGCCGCCGCCAGAGCAGCCAGCCGAGGAGAGCCACGATCGGAAGCAGCCCGGTGAAGGGGCCGGCGGTCGTGCTGCAGCCGCCTCCGGTCGCAGCCGTGACCGTCGCCACACCGCTCTTGGTCTTGTCGACGACGCTGGTGGCGATGACCTGGTAGGTCCCGGCCGCCGTCGCGGTGAAGACTCCGTTCGCCACGGTCGCACCGGTCGCCGGCACCACGGACCAGCTCACGCCGCCCGTCTTTGCCGCGCCGTCGACGGTGGCGACGAGGGTCGTCGACTTGTTCGTGTCCACCGACACGTTCGACGGCGTCACCGTCACCTTCGAGTACAGGCTGATGACCTGGAACCCGTTGTCCTGGGACGTCGTCCAGACGTCACCCGCGTCGGCTCCACGGTCCTTCGGGAAGCTGGGCTTCGACGTGGCCCAGTCGTACTGGCGGGAGAAGGTCGCCGGCGTGTTGGAGTTGGCGTACTGCGAGCCCGGGAGCGACTTGTTCCCCTGCGCCGGAGGCTTGTAGTAGGCCATCTCCTTGATGCTGGTGAGGTCGTGGATGTCCCAGAACCGTAGGCCCGAGGCGAAGCAGTTGCAGGCGAGGATCCGCGCGTCGTCCGCGTCGTCCACCTGGCAGTAGTGGCAGGAGTGGGCGAAGAAGCCGGGTGCGAGCAGCGCGCCGCCATCGGACTGCTGGGCCGAGGTGATGGGGGCAGTGGAGATCGCCGCGCAGTTGGCCGGGTCGGCGACCCCGAGCTGGATCTTCGCGGCGACCGTCGGGTGCGTGGGATCGGTGATGTCGATGAGGCGGGGGAAGCCGTTGGCCGACTTCCCAGCGGCGCAGCCGGAGGCTCCTCCGCCGCCCTCGTCGGCCATCACGATGTATGGCTTTCCGCCGATCTTGACCGGCAACGCATTCTGCGCGCCGATGCTCCCGTCGTCCCAGGTGATGAAGCTGACCACCCGGTACACTGGGTTGGCCCGACGCTGCTGGAAATCGCTGACATCGAGGACGGCGAACCCGTTGCCGGCCGCCGTGGCCCCCGTGCCGAACATGGTGATGTAGGCGGTGTTGCCGTCGGGGCTGAACTCGAGATCGTGCAACCGTGGGAGCGGCAGGTACTGGGGCCCGGCGACGCCACCGTCGGGGTCGATGCTGCTGGAGAAGGTGAAGATGCCTCCCGGGATGGCGAACGGCGCGTTCGGATCGTCCACGTTCACCGCGACGATGCTCGGCGTGTTGCGAAGAGGGGTGATGTAGAAGGTCTTCCCGTCGGGGGCCCACTGACCGCTGTGACCGAAGCTGCCCGGCATGTGAACGTCGGACTTCTGGACTGGTGCCTTGCAGTCGGCCGAGATGTCGTAGACCGAGAAACCGTCACCCGGGGACGCCGCGTTCAGCGGACGCTGCCCGCCCCCGAGAAGCTGCCGGGCGGGATTCACCTTGACCGATTCCCAGGGGTCGATCATTGCCGATGCAACCAGCCAGGCGGTGGGCCTCGGGTGGGTGGGGTCGCTCACGTCGACCACCACCACTCCGGCGTCACGCTCGGTGCTGCCGTCGGGGTTCGCCGAACCCGGGTGCCGCTGGTCGAAGTAGGCGCAGTTCTTCCAGGCGGTGAGCTGCCAGCTCGCGCCCTCACCCTGGTACTGACCGACCAGATCGGTGTTGCACTTGAAGCCCTGCGCCGGCGCGCCGGAGGCGCGCTCGGCCGCTGTCGTCTCGCCGGACATTCCCGTCTCGGGACGATCCGTCGGGCGACACGTCGCCGATGGAGTCGCGGCGAACGCCATCAGGGGGAGGACTGCAGACAGCGTGAACGCCAAGCCCGCGACCTTCACACTCGACATAGGTTCCCCTCCGCTTCGCTCGGGGCACGGCCAACCGCCCCTAATCTAGACTCCCCGTGTTGCCTAATGACTGGTCGGCGAGCGGAAGGCAAGACCCCCCCGCGTTATTCCGTGCCGTCGCAACAAGTCGCCCTTGGGCTCCGGCATTGGCGCGGTGCGCCGCGCCCCCGCTCACGGGGCCGCTGGCGTCCTTCGCCGCCAGAGCAGCCAGCCGAGCAGAGCCACGATCGGGAGGAGCCCGGTGAATGGGCCGGCGGTCGAGCTGCAGCCGCCTCCGTTCGCAGTGACGGTCGCCACACCGCTCTTGGTCTTGTCGACCACGCTGGTGGCGATGACCTGGTAAGTCCCGGCCGCCGTCGCGGTGAAGACTCCGTCCGCCACCGACGCGCCGGTGGCCGGCAGCACGGACCAGCTCACGCCGCCCGTCTTTGCCGCGCCGTCGACGGTCGCGACGAGCGTCGTGGACTTGTTCGTGTCCACCGAGACGCTCGACGGCGTCACGGTCACCTTCGAGTACAGGCTGATGACCATGAATCCGTTGTCCTGGGCGGTGGTCCAGATGTCCCCGGCGTCCGCTCCGCGGTCCTTGGGGAAACTGGGCTGGGAGGTGTGCCAGTCGTAGTTCCGGACGAACCCGGGAGTGGTGTTGGTGTTCGCGTATTGCGAGCCCGGGATGACCTTCGTCCCCTGGGCCGGTGCCTTGAAGTACGCCATCTCCTTGATGTTGGCGATGTCGTGGATGTCCCAGAAGCGCAGGCCGGCAGCGAAGCAGTTGCAGGCCATGATCCTCGCGTCGTCCACGTCGTCCACCCGGCAGTAGTGGCAGGAGTGGGCGAAGAAGAAGGGGCCCACGTTGTCCACGACCCCGCCGTCGGCCAGGGTTGTCCTGGTCGAGGTGATCGGGGCGGTGGACATCGCGGTGCAGTTCGCCGTCTCGGCGACCCCGAGCCGGATCTCTGCGGCAGTCCGGGGGTGGGCCGGGTCGGAGATGTCGATGAGCCGGGGGAACCCGTTGGCCGACTTCCCCTGTGCACACGACCCGAAGATCCCACCACCGGCCTCGTCGGCCATCACGATGTACGGCTTCCCGGCGATGGTGACCGGAAGCGCGTTCTGAGCGCCGATGCTTCCGTCATCCCAGGTGAGCCTGCCGACGACCCGGTAGCCTGCGTCAGGGCGCCGCTGCTGGAAGTCGCTGACATCCAGCACCGCCATGCCGTTGCCCGCCGCTGTCCCCCCGGCGCCGAACATCGTGATGTACGCGGTGTTGCCGTCCTTGCTGAATTCCAGGTCGTGCAGGGTCGAGAGAGGCAGGTCCTGAGGACCGGGAGTGCCTCCGTCCGTCAGGTTGAAGGTGAAGATGCCGCCCGGGATCGCGAATGGAGCAGCGGGGTCGTCGACGTTGACGGCGACGATGCTCGGGGTGGCGCGGAGGGGAGTGATGTAGAAGGTCTTCCCGTCTGGCGCCCACTGACCGCTGTGACCGAAGCTGCCGGGAAGGTGAACGTCAGACTTCAGGACCGGGTTCTTGCAGTCGCCGGAGATGTCGTAGACCGAGAACCCGTCCGCCGGCGAGGTCGCGTTGAGGGGCCGCTGCCCGCCGCCGAGAAGCAGCCGCGTCGGATTCACCTTCAGCGATTCCCAGGGGTCGATCATCGCCGAGGCGGTGAGCCAGGTGGTCGGTGTCGGGTGCGTCGGATCGCTCACGTCGACCACCACCGTGCCGGGGTGGGCCTCTCCGGGAGCTCCAGGGGGAAAGGTGCCCGCGCCCGGATGCCGCTGGTCGAAGTACGCACAGTTCTTCCAGGCGGTGAGCTGCCAGCTCGCGCCTTCGCCTTGGTACTGCCCCACCAGGTCGGTGTTGCACTTGAAGCCCTGCATGGGCGCGCCGCTCGCGCGTTCGGCTGCCGTCGTCTCGCCCGAGATTCCGGTCTCAGGACGATCCGTCGGGCGACACGTCGCGGTGGGAATCGCCGCGGACGCCAGAAACGGGAGGATTGCGGACAGCGTGAACGCCAGACCCGCGACCTTCGCACCAGGCATGGTTTCCCTCGCCTTTAGAACTCGGGGTGACCAACTGCGCTCATCCGAACCCTCGGGGCGACCTAATGACCGGTCGGTGAGGAGGTGCCAAGTCGGCCTGCGTCAACCGTCGCGAGCACGCGGCGCCGGCCGAGGCGCCGTCCTTCAGCACCCCATAAGTCCACCTTCTGCGTCTCCGCAGAAGCGGGTGACGCATTCGGAGGGCGCCGCATCGCCGGTGCGGGCCCTCGCGTTCCGCAGCTCACGGAAGGGGTGATGTCTTCCGCCGCCAGAGCAGCCATCCGAGCAGAGCCGCGATCGGGAGCAGCCCGGTGAACGGGCCGGCGGTCGTGCTGCAACCGCCGGAGTTCGCAACGTCCACGGTCGCAGCGGCACTCTTGGTCTTGTCCACGATGCTGGTCGCGACGACGTGGTACGTCCCGGGAGCGGTCGCGGTGAAGACGCCGCCGCTCGTCACCGCCGCGCCGCTCGTCTCCTGCACCGACCAGTTGACGCCCGCGGTCTTCGCCGCGCCGTCCACGGTGGCGGTGAAGGTCGTCGACTTGTTGGTATCCACCGAGGCGTTCGACGGTGTCACGGTCACCTTCGAGTACAGGCTGATCACCATGAACCCGTTGTCCTGGGCGGTGGTCCAGACGTCTCCGGCGTCGGCTCCACGATCCTTGGGGAAGCTCGGCTTGGAGGTTGCCCAGTCGTACATGCGCACGAAGGTCGGGGGGGTGTTGCTGTTCGCGTACTGCGAGGCGGGGAGTGACTTCGTTCCCTGCGCCGGAGGCTTGAAGTAGGCCATCTCCTTGATGTTCGCCACGTCGTGGATGTCGAAGAACCGCAGTCCTGCGGCGAAGCAGTTGCAGGCGGCGATCTTCGCATCGTCCACGTCGTCCACGTTGCAGTAGTGGCAGGAGTGCGCGAACACCCCGGGTTGGGTCGTCACGCCAGCGTCCGGTAGCCGCGTCGAGGTGATCGGAGCGGTCGCGATCGCCGTGCAGTTCGCCGGGTCGTGGACCCCCAGCTGGATCTTGGCCGCCACCGTGGGATGGGTGGGATCGCTGATGTCGATCAGTCTGGGGAACCCGTTCGCCGACTTGCCGGAGGCGCAGACTCCAGCGCCACCGCCGCCCTCGTCGGTCACCAGGACATAGAGCTTCCCCGCGATCTTGACCTCGAGCGCGTTCTGCGCCCCGAAGCTTCCGTCGTCCCAGGTCGTCTGACCCACCACCCGGTACATCGGGTTGGCCCTCCGCTGCTGGAAGTCGCTGACGTCGAGGATGGCGAAGCCGTTGTTCGCAGGGACCCCGAACATCGTGATGTACGCGGTGTTCCCGTCCTTGCTGAACTCGAGGTCGTGCAACTGCGACTTGGCCAGATCCTGAGGACCGGGCGTCCCCCCGTCGAGAGCGGGGAAGGTGAAGATTCCGCCGGGGATCGCAAAGGGGGCGGTCGGATCGTCGACGTTGACGGCGATGATGCTCGGCGTGGCGCGGAGCGGGGTGACGTAATAGGTCTTCCCGTCCGGAGCCCACTGTCCGGTGTGGCCGAAGCTTCCGGGCAGATGCACGTCAGACTTGAGCACCGGCGCCTTGCAGTCGGCGGTGATGTCGTAGACCGTGAATCCGTCCTGGCCCTGTCGGTCACCCCCGAGAAGCTGTCGGGCCGGATTCACCTTCACCGACTCCCAGGGGTCGATCATCGAGTTTGCAGTCAGCCAGGTGGTCGGTGTCGGGTGGGTCGGGTCGCTCACGTCGACCACCACCACTCCGGCGTCCGACTCGGTGCTGCCGTTCGGGTTTGCCGATGCCGGGTTCCGCTGGTCGAAGTAGGCGCAGTTCTTCCAGGCGGTGAGCTGCCAGCTGGCGCCCTCACCCTGGTATTGCCCGACCAGATCGGCGTTGCACTTGAAGCCCTGCATCGGCGTGCCGGCGTCGCGCTCGGCAGCGGTCGTCTCGCCCGACATTCCTGTCTCGGGACGGTCCGTCGAACGACACGTCGCCGACGGGGTCGCCGCGCTTGCCACCAACGGGAGGACTGCGGACAGCGTGAACGCCAGTCCCGCGACCTTCGCACCAGGCATAGTTCCCCCTCGGTCTCTTCCCGGGTGAACAGCGGCGTGAATCCGAAGCTTCGACGCCGCCTAATGACCGGTCGGTATGTGCTCGACAAGCCCGACCCGCGACGGCTGTCGGCGGGACGACAACCGCCCCCGATGCGCACTGCGATGGCGCGAAGGGCACTCCTCACCAGCGCGGGCCCCGGCAACCGGGCGTCCGACAAACCATGAGCCGCTCCCGGCGGAATTGGCCAGCAGCGAGGTCGCCCGGGTACCCTCCCGTCCCCTTCGATCCGGAGGGTGAGATGGGCAGCGAGCAGGTGGTGATGCCGATCCAGGCGCCCCAGGCCCGGCGCCCGTTCGATCTCCGCATCCCCCTCACTCTCTGCATCATCGCGGTGCTCTGCGGGTTCTTCTGGATCGGCTCGCGCTACCCCTCGCTCCAGGGCAAGGCGAGCGCCGATCCGAACGAGGCGCTCTCCACGCCCCTGGGGTTCGAGAGGTTCTTTCCCGAGCCGCCCGCGGATCAGCGGCTGAGGCACATCGGCTGGACCGCGGTGGAATGGGGCATCACCAACCGCCAGGGAATGACCTACGGGCTCCTGCTGGCGGCGGCGATGCTCACCATCCTCCCGCTCCTCCGGCGCTCACGCGGAGGGAAGTTCGCCGGAGCTCTCCAGGGAATGTTGATCGGCACCCCGCTCGGCGTTTGCGTGAACTGTGCCGCGCCGATCGCCCAGGGGATGCTCAAGGGCGGAGGTCGGGTGGAGACGGCGCTGGCGACGCTCGTCAGCTCACCCACCTTCAACGTCATCGTCCTGGGCATCGTCTTCACCCTGTTCCCCTGGTACCTGGCAGTCCTGAAGGTCCTCGCCGGCGTCCTCCTCGTCCTGGTGGTGGTGCCCTGGCTGGCGCGACTGTCCGAGCGCCCGGGATGGTCCCGGCCACAGCCGGTGGAGGCGCACCTTCCAGGCCTCCGAGATCTTCCAGCGGATCGAGTCGCTGCTCGGCACGACCGACCTGGGCGACGGATCGGCCGGGAAGCCGCCTCGAGGTCTGCCTCGGGCGCTGGCCTGGGTCGTCGTCCGCTACCTGCGCAACCTCGCGCGGGTGCTGGTCACCGCGTTGCCCCTGATGCTCCTGGCCGGCCTCCTCGGTGCAGTGCTGGTCGAGGTCCTCCCGTGGAGCCTCCTGAATCACATCTCGCGCGTGAACGGAGGCGCGGCCAACGGCGCGGTGTTGCTCCTGGCGTCCGCATTCGGCGTCTTCATGCCGGTGCCGATGGCCTTCGACGTCGTCGTCTGCTCCGTGCTCCTCAACGCCGGAATGCCGGTGCACGTGGTGGCGGCGCTGCTGGTCACGCTCGGCTCGTACAGCGTCTACGCCTGGAGCTTGCTGGGGACGACTCTGTCCTGGCGCATCGCCAGTGTGGCCGCGGCGGCGATCTTCGCCATCGGCGTGTTGACCGGCGCCGTCGCCGGCGTGGTCGAGCACTGGAACGACCTGTACCAGGCGCAGCAGACCGCTGCGCTCGCCGGCCGTCCCCCGGCACGTCAGGCGCCGCCGGCGTTGCCCGTGGGCCGGAGCGCCAGCACGCTGAGGGCGCTCGCTCCGCCCTCCACCCCGTCCCGCCAGATCCTCTCACAGGGCCCGGTGGAGCTCTGGTACGCGCCGTTCGAGGCCGGGGGGGTGGTCGGAGAGAAGCTGTTTCACCGGATGGACGGATCCACCGTGGGGTTCAAGCGGCTACCGCTCCCGGCGCTCTACGAGACGATGCAGCCCGGGCCGATGCACCTCGGGTCGCTCGCCGCCGGTGACGTCAACGACGACGGCTGGCCCGACGTGGCGGTGGGGACGACGTATGGCGTCTTCCTCTACGTCAATCTCGGCGGACGCTTCGAGCTTCAAGAGATCGACTTTCCCGCCATGCGTTCCTGGCGGATCTGCGACGTGGCGCTGGTGGACCTCGACGGAGACGGGGCGCTCGACCTCTACTTCTCCACCTGGATGCACGGCAGCCACGTGCTGTTCAACCGCGGTGGCGAGTTCTCCTCGAAGGCGCACACCGAGCTCCCGCGATCGGGCGAGGTCTGCAACGCCTCCACCGCCTTCGCCGACGTCGACCGCGACGGGCTCGTGGACATCGTGACCGGCGGGGCGACCTTCGAGTCCTGGTACTTCTATCCCGAGCCGGCGGTGAACCGGCTGTGGCACAACCGCGGGGGAGGCAAGTTCGAGCCCGAGGCGCTCCCCGGTCCCGAGGGAGACACGCTGTCGCTCCTCTTCACCGATCTGAACGGTGACGGCTGGCCTGACCTCCTGGTGGGGAACGACTTCGACGAGCCCGATCGGGTCTACCTGAACGACCACGGCAAGCTCCGGCCGGTGAAGGCCGCGGAGTCGCCCCTGCCCTTCTCGGCGATGACCACCATGTCCTTCGATACCGGCGACCTCGACAACGATGGTCGGCCCGAGCTGTACATCGGACAGATCGCCATGGGGAAGATGAACGAGCTCCCCAAGCGCCTCGCTCCGCCGGTGATGAGCTGCGGGATGTACACCGACATGGCGGACATCTCCCGCTGCACGGCACTGGCGCGGTACCAGGCCGCGGTGGCTCGCGGGCGAGATAGCTGGACCGTGGGCCTGTGCCGGGAGCTGAGCGATCCGGCCGACCAGCGGGATTGCGCGGTGATGGCGTATCACTGGACGCGGATCCTCCTGCGCCTGCCGGCCTCCGGTTCGGACAAGGCCGCGGTGCTCGCGGAGTGCGCGAAGCTTCCTGCCGACTTCGGCACTCTCCACGACGTGTGTGCGGCGATGGCGGCCAGCCCCATGGATTACAACCAGAGCCACAAGGTCTTCACCGACGAGCTCCCATCGGTCGCGCACCACAACCTGATGTTCGGTTCCGACGGGAAGCGGTGGAGCGACACCACCGACCGGTGGAAGGCCGGCTACGGCGGCTGGAGCTGGAACGCCAAGTTCGCCGACGTCGACAACGACGGGTGGCAGGACCTGTTCATCGTCCAGGGCACCCGGCTCCGGCTGTACAACCCCTCCAACGTGCTCTATCGCAACCGAGGAGGAGAGCAGTTGGAGGACGTCACCTGGGCGGCGGGCCTCGAGGACCACCTGCCCACGGCGGCGTCGCTGTTCCTCGATCTCGATCAGGACGGCGACCTCGACATCCTCACCTTTCCCTTCCAGCTCACCCCCGAGCTCTGGCGGAACGAGAAGCCTGCCGGGCCTGGATTCGAGGTGCGGCTCGACGACCAGCGCACCGCCAATCGCTACGGGGTGGGTGCCCGGGTGGAGATCCACTCCTCGGACGGTCGGCTCCAGGTCCGGGAGGTCAAGGCGAGCGGCGGGCACCAGTCACACGATCTGCTCGTTGCCCGGTTCGGGCTGGGCGACTGGAAGGGCGTGTCCTCCATCCAGGTCACCTGGCCCGACGGCGAGTCGACCGAGCTCCGCGCCGACGGGCTCGCTCCCGGTCGATACCGCGTGGTCCGGCGAGCGAACTAGGGGGCGCGTTGCCGCACGCGACAGCGGGTCCGGAGACCGAGGGAGTTTCGGACGCCCCGCCCGGACGCGCGGAGCGACCACCCCGACCCGGGCTCCGCCGGGCGCTCTGGGCAGCGGCGCTGCTCCTCGCCGGGCTCGTCCTGGCGGCGGGGGCGCTGGCCGCTCGCCGGCCGGTGCGGACGCTCCTGGCCCATCGCGACCTCGACCAGGCCCGGGAGCTCGCCGTCGCCGGGCGCACCGCGGACGCACGCGCAGCCCTCCAACGTGCATTGCGCCGGAGGCCGGACCTCGCCACAGCCCGGCAGGCGCTCGGCGCCCTGGAGCTCGCGGAGGGCCATCTGGAGCAGGCGTTCCTCCAGTTCCAGGCGCTCACCGACCAGCGGCCGATGAATGCCGACGCCTGGCTCGGACTGGCCAGGGTCCGCGCACTCGCCGGACAGCCGGCAGAGGCGGCCGCCGCGCTCGACGAGGTCCTCGACCTGGATCCGGCGAGGATCGACGCCCGCAGCCAGCGGGCCGAGCTCCGGCTCGAGCTCGGACAGGATGAAGGGGCGCTCCTCGACGCGGCTACCGCCACGGACGCGAATCCCAGGGACGTCCGGGCGTGGCGGTCGCTGGCCCGCGCAACCGCCCGGGTGAAGGGACCTGCGGCCGGGCTCGAGGTGCTCGACCGAGCAGTCCACGCCGCGGGAGGCGAGCGGGTCGCTGCTCGAGGAGCGCTCGGCGATCCAGAGCCGGGCCCCCGCGGAAGCCGGCCGCTGCCGAGCGCTTGCGGGAACCGCCGGGCGACCGCGCCGAGCGTTGGCCAGGAGCGCTGGGGGCGACGATGCGGGACTTCGTGGGAAAGCTCCGGCGCCAGGACTGGTCCGGTGCCGAGGCGCTCGCCGCCTCCGCCCGAGCCACCTATCCAGAGACCTTGATGGGGCCCTGGCTCCAGGGGGTGCTGGAGCTGAGCAACCAGCGACTCGAGGCTGCCGAGCGCCTCTTCCATGAAGCACTCGCCGTCTCCCCTCGCTCACACCGGCCAATCAGCAACCTCATCACCGTCTGGTCGGTCCAGAAGGGGCCGCTCTACACCGGCGAACGGCTGACGGCGCTGGCCCGCGAGGACCCCGGCTTCGTCTATCCGCTCCCCATCGCCGCACACGCCTACCTCGAGGCAGACCAGCCGGCGCTCGCCGAGAGCACGGCCCGGCTCGCCCTGGGCGCCCTCCCCGACTCGCCAATTCCGTACCGGGACGTGGCCGCGCTCTACCTCGAGCTGGACCGGGCCAGCGACGCGGTGGCCATCAGTGACCAGGGGCTCCAGCGCTTCCCGGCCGATGCCCAGCTGCACCTGCTCCGCGCCCGGGCGAGCGCATTGCTCGGCGACCGGGAGCGCGCCATCCAGGAGTACGAGCTCCTTCTCCCGCGCTGGCCGGATGTGCCCATCGCCGCAGCGGAGCTGGCGGCCTTGCTCATGGAGACCCGGAGCGACACCGTCTCCAGACAGCGTGCGCTGGAGCTCGTCCGCGCGCTCGAACGCGACGGGCCGATGGAGCCCGACGTCCTTGGGGCGATGGCGCGGGTGTATCTCCAGGCGGGAGACCCGCAGGCGGCGCTCGCCGTCCTCGAGCCAGCCGTCCGCGGGTCGCCCGGAGATCCAGCGCTCCACTTTCAGCTGGCGCTCGCCAGGAACGCGACCGGTTCTCCGGATCAGGCGCTGATCGAGGTTCGACGTTCCCTCGCCTCCGGGCGTCCCTTCCCCGGTGAACCCGAGGCACGCCGGCTGCTCCGCGAGCTCGGAGGCGAGAAATGACCCTCAGAGCGCGGCGAGGAAGGCGAGCACCGCGGCGCGGTCGACGTCGCTCAGCGCCGCGAAGCGGTCCCGGGCGCCTGCTCCCTGCCCATCGTGAGCGGCGATCGCGGCGGCCACCGTCACCGCACGGCCGTCGTGCATGAGTCGGGTCTGCGCCGCCAGGCCCCAGAGCGGCTGGGTGCGCATCTCGCGGCCCATGGGCATCGCCCTGGTCGATGCCGTCCCCGAGCGCACCCATGTCGTGAAGCAGGAAGTCGGAATAGGGGTGGTACGCGACGCGGTCGAGAGCCGCGCTCGGGTTCGGGCCGGTGACCAGCACCGGCACATGGCAGAACGCGCACCCGATGGCCGCGAAGAGATCGCTCCCCCGCTTCACATCTCCGGTGAGCACGGGGGCCGGCGGAGGGCCGAGAAAGCGCATGTACGCGGTGAACCGCTCGATGTCCCGTGCCCCCAGGATCGTTCAGCGTCGGCTGCGGGTTGAAGGCGAGGGCGGAGCAATCCCCCTGGGGACAGACCTCGTCGGGAAACTGCGGGCTGGTGATGCCCATCTCGTTGAGCGCAGCGTCGCCCGAGAACTGGAAGAGGGTGGGGACGTTCCCCTTCCATCCGAACCGCCCCACGGCCGGCCGGCCGGTTCCCGAGATCGATCACCATCGGCGCCCGCCCCGCCACCGCCGGCGCCTCTCGGGCCTGGGAATCGGCCAGTGCCTGGAAGACCGAATCGGGGGTGGCATCCACCAGCCCGAGGCCGAACACCGGCTGGGTCCTCCGCGCGGTGACCACGTTCGCCTCGGGCGGAACGACCTCCGCGCCGTAGTTGAAGCCCGGGACCGGGCCGATCCCGTGGTCGTGCAGGAGCGTGCCGCCCTTCTCGGTGAGAGGGTCGAAGCCGCCGTCCGGCGAGCCGCCGGCCGTAGCGCGTCTCGAGGCGCTGGTTGCTCCCGCCGATCGCCGGAGGCGAGTCATGGCACTGGGTGCAGACCGGCTGGTTGAAGACCGGCCCGAGGCCGGTGCCGATGTTCTCCTGCTTGAGGAATGCGTCCTTCCCGTCGCGGAAGCTCGCCAGCTCCTCGGCGGTCACCGAGGGGAGCGGCTCGCCGAACTTGCCCGCGGTGAGGTCGGCGGTGAAGAACGGTCCGGCGTCCGGCGCTCCAGCCGGGGCTGCGTCCCGCAGGCCCACGAGCCCGACGGCAGACAGAGCAGCGCCGCGGCGAGCCGGGTCTCGCCAGTGGAAGCACGCCCGCAAGCTCTCGCCTCGGCCGGACGGACGCACGCAAACGCGGCGCGCGGACCCGCATGCCGTGACACGCGGCGTGCACACCGCCCGTTGACCCTCGCGCGCGGGCCCCGCGCAGAGTGCGCCGCCATGCAGACGGCGGCGATGAAGGAGATGCCGGTCCCTCGGAGGCGCGTCGACGCCCGGGTGGTGATCACCCTGCTGGCGATCGCCACCATCTGCGGCGTGTTCTGGCTCGGTTCGCGCTACCCGGCGCTGCAGAGCAAGGCTGGCGCGGATCCCGACGAGGCTCTCTCCACACCGCTCGGCTTCGAGAGCCACTTCGCCGAGCCACGCTCCGACGAGAAGCTCAAGCGGATCGGCTGGGTGGCCGCCGAGTGGGCCATCACCAACAAGCAGGGGATGACCTTCGGCGTCCTGCTCGCCGCGGGCCTCCTGACCCTGGTGCCGCTCCTCCCCCGCAGGCGGGGAGGGAAGTTCGCCGGTTCGGTCCAGGGGCTCCTCATCGGCACGCCACTCGGCGTCTGCGTCAACTGCGCCGCGCCCATCGGTCAGGCGATGCTGAAGGCGGGGAGCAGCGTGGAGGTGGCGCTGGGCGCGATGTTCGCCTCGCCGAGCTTCAACGTCATCGTCCTCGGGATGGTGCTCACGCTCTTCCCCTGGTACCTCGCCGGCCTCAAAGTCTTGATGAGCCTGGTGATGGTGCTGCTGGTGGTCCCGGCGCTCTCGCGGCTCGCCGATCGGCCCGGATGGCGCCGGCCCGTGGAGAGCAAGCCTCGGCTCCCCGGGCTGCGGCTCTTCCAGTGGACCGAGAACCTCATGGGCAGCGTCTCGCAGGCGTTCCTCACCCCCGCCGGCGACGCCCCGAAGGGTCTCTTCCACGCGCTGGGCTGGGTGCTGCTCCGATACGCGCGAAATCTGTGGACCGTGCTTCGCATCTCGTTGCCGCTGATGGTGCTCGCGGGGTTACTCGGTGCGGCGATGGTGGAGCTGCTGCCCTGGACGCGGGTGGCGCAGATCGCCCAGGTCGACGGGCTGCTCCCCAACGCGGCGGTGCTGGTCCTCGTCGCAGTGTTCGGGACGCTGCTCCCGGTCCCGATCGCCTTCGACGTCGTGGTCTGCGCGGTGCTGTGGAACGCCGGCGTACCGACTTACGTGGTGGCGACGCCTGCTGGTCACCCTCGCCCTCTACAGCGTCTATCCCTGGAGCCTGATCGGGACCACGCTCTCCTGGCGCATTGCCGCCGTGGCCGGGGCCGCGGTGATGATCCTGGGCGTCGCCGCCGGAGGCGTCGCGGGCCTCGCCTCACGCTGGCAGGATCTACGCACGATTCACCGCGCGGCGAACGTCCTGAGCACGCTGCCGGCCCCGGGGCCCACGCCGCTGCTCCTCGCACCCGGGCAGCACGCGGCCGAGCTGCGCGGCCTCGCTCCCCCGTTGCCTCGGGCGGCCCGGGTGGCCGGGACGGGCAACCTCGAGCTGTGGGGCGCGCCCTTCCTCGAGCCCAGCGCCCGGTCTTCGCCCAAGCCGTTCCATCGGATCGAGGGCGTGGACCTCGGTCTGGATCGCCTGCCGATGCCCCGGCCGTATCTGGTGATGCAACCCGGCCCGATGCACATCGGGGGGATGGCGGCGGGAGACGTGAACGGCGATGGATGGCCGGATCTCCTCGTGGGCACGAACTTCGGCGCGCTGCTCTACGTCAACGTCGGGGGCAGGTTCGTGCGCCAGGAGGTGGACTTCCCGGCGATGCGCGAGTGGATGATCTCGGTGGTCGCCCTCCAGGACCTCGACGGCGACGGCGCGCTCGACCTCTTCTTCTGCGCCTGGATGCACGGGTGCCACGTCCTCTTCAACCACGACGGCGAGTTCTCCGCCGCGGCGCACACCGAGCTACCTCGCGGCGACGAGACGGCGGTGACTGCGGTGGCCTTCGCCGACGTGGACCGGGATGGCTGGCTGGACGTGGTGACCGGGGCCAGCACCTCGCAGCCGCGCTTCTTCTACCCGGCGCCAGCCGTCAACCGCCTCTGGCACAACGCGGGCGGAGGGAAGTTCACGCCCGAGGCGCTCGCCAGGTCCCGAGGGTGACACGCTGACCCTGCTCTTCACCGATCTGAACGGCGACGGATGGCCGGACCTGGTGGTGGGCAACGACTTCGACGAGCCCGACCGAACGTTCGTGAACGACCACGGGAAGCTGAGACCTCTCGACGGCGCACACAGCCCGATCCCGCTGTCGACGACCACCACCATGTCCGCGGACGCGGCCGACCTGGACAACGATGGCCGCGACGAGCTGTACCTGGCGCAGATCGCCATGGGCACGGTGAGCCAGATGGCGCAGCAGCTCGCCGCGCCGGTGAGCAGCTGCGAGATCTACCCGGATCTGGCGGAGCGTTCCCGCTGCGACCAGGCGGCGAGGTTCCAGCTGGCGTCGATCGACGCGCGCAACATGAACAGCATCGAGCCGTGCATGGCGCTCGGTGACGCCCTCCAGCGACGCGACTGCGTGGTCACCGCCCACCACTGGTTCCGGGTGCTGGCACGTCTTCCTGCCCTGGGCGCGGACAAGGCCGCGGTGATGCAGGAGTGCGAGAAGATCCCCGCCGACTTCACCGCCATGAAGGACGTCTGCGGCACCATCGCCCTCAGCCCGATGGACCACGAGACGTCCGACGTGACCTATGCGAGCGAGATCCCATCGGTGAAGCACACCAACCTCCTCTACACCCCGGGGGACAAGACCTTCCGCGACATCACCGCGGCGTGGCACGCCGGCTTCGGCGGCTGGAGCTGGAGCGCGCGCTTCGCCGATCTGGACAACGACACCTTCCAGGATCTCTACGTCGCGCAGGGTTCGCGGCTGCGCCCGGGCAGCGTCTCCGCCACCTTCTACCGGAACCAGAAGGGAAAGGGATTCAGCGACGAGACCCGGGCCTTCGGCCTGGAGGATCACGTGCCGACCGGGTCCTACGTCTACGTCGACATCGACAACGACGGGGACCTCGACCTGGTCACCCATCCCTTCCAGCTCACCCCGGTGCTCTGGCGGAACGAGGGCCCCCGGGGGGCCGGCTTCGCGCTCTCGCTCGACGACCGTGGCAGCCCGAACCGGCGCGCGGTCGGCGCACGGGTGCAGATCCGGGGGCCCGATGGACGCCTCCAAGTCAGGGAGATCAAGGGAAGCGGAGGCTACGAGTCGTTCGATGCGCCGCAGGCCTTCTTCGGTCTCGGCGACTGGCCGTCGGTCAGCGCCATCTCGGTGCGCTGGCCGGACGGAACCACCTCGGACCTCGGGGACCTCGCGCTCCACGGCGGCCGCTACACCCTGGTGCGCGCGGCGGCCCGGTAGCCCTCACCGCGGCGAGGCGGCAGAGGCGCGACGGGGCGCAGGGACCACCCGCGCCTCCTGCTCGTCCTCGTGGAGCTCGTAGGTCCGATCCGCCGCGAGGCCACGGAATGTCTGCGGCTGTCCGCCCGGCCAGCGCACCTCGAGAAGCTCGACGGTCGTCGCCTCCCCGAGCCCGAGGTGCGGCCGGAGGCTGGAGGCCCCGAAGCTGCCGCCGCTCCCCACCAGCGCGAACACCTCCCGGCGGCCTCCGTCGGCCTGGGGGAGCACCAGGCGGAGCCGCGCCCCGACGCCGAACCGGTTGGATCGCTTTCCCACCAGCTGCAGCTTCACCCAGTGATTTCCGTGTCCGGGGTTCTTGTACATCGAGGTCCAGAACCGGTCGCTCGTGTAGACCCCGCCCATGACCTCCACCACGTCCTGGTTGCCGCTGTTGTCGACGTCCCCGAAGGCGACGGCGTGGCCCTTCTGGAGGTTCCCGAAGCCGCCGGAGGTCGTCACGTCCTGGAAGGCCTTGCCCCGATCGTTGCGGAACATCCGGTTGGGAACCAGCGTGGTGAGCGGCGGCGCTCCCGTCCCGAGGTAGAAGTCGAGCCACCCGTCGTTGTCCAGGTCGCCGACGTTGGCTCCCATCGTGAGGAGCAGCTTGTCGAGGCCGACCTGGTGGGAGACGTCGGTGAAGGTGCCGTCCCGGTTGTTGTGGTACAGCCGCGGCCGCTCGCCTTGAGCCTGGTCCTTCTGTCCCAGAGCCTCGCGCACCAGGTTGGGCAGCGTGGCGAGATAGCCGGTGACGAAGATGTCAAGCCAGCCGTCATTGTCGTAGTCGAAGAACCAGGTGGTGAAGCTCACCTTCGGCTCGGCCACTCCCGCCCGCGCGGTGACGTCGGCGAACATCGCCCCCGAACGCTTGCCGGTCCCGAGATTCCGGAAGAGATGATTGGGGCCGTCGAGCATCGAGACGTAAAGGTCGGGCCAGCCGTCGTTGTCGAGGTCGCCCCAGACCGCCGCCTTCACCATCCCCGAGATCTCGATTCCCGAACCGGCCCCGACGTCGGTGAAGGTGCCATCGCCGTTGTTCAGGTAGAGCTGGAAGTTGAGCGTTCCCTTCGGCCACTCGACCTGGGAGCTGATCTCGTAGCCGACGAAGAGGTCGAGGAGCCCGTCGTGGTTGACGTCTGCCCAGGCGCCCGTCTGCGAGGGCAGCTCGGTGCCTAGACCGGCCTGATAGGTGACGTCGGTGAACGTCCCGTTGCAGTTGTTGTGGAGCAGCGAACCCGGAATCTTGCCCGCGGCGTGTCGCCAGGCGCCCCGCGGGATGAAGACGTCGATGCAGCCGTCGTTGTCGTAGTCGGCCTGGAACATGTCCAGACCCCCGACCAGACCCTTCAGTCCGGCCTCCTCGGTGCGCCGGCTGAAGTGACCGTCCCCATCGTTGTGGAAGTACTCGAGCTGGTCGGTCAACCCCATGTGGGAGATGAGCATGTCGAGGCGCCCATCGTTGTCGAGGTCCTCGAGGATCAGGCCGCCCGCCGCCCCGAACTCGACCACGCCGCGGCTGGCTGCCACGTCGGGGAAACGGCCGATGTCCGCGTCGGACCGGAACGCCTCGGGGGGAATGAGCCACTTCGCAGGGACGCCGTCCGGATACGTCCCGAGCGTCATGTGGCCGATGTTCAACAGCCAGCGGTAGGAGAGCGCGTTCTCGGGGTTCGTCGCCGGATCCGACAGCAGCGCTCCGTAGAGCTCCACCGCGAGGGTCGACCCGCGCTTCAGCTGGTGCACCCCCTCGCGGGCGATCGGAAAGATGCAGGAGGCCGGGGTGTGATGCTCGGCGCAGTTCTCGGTCTCGCCGCGCCGGAGCTGGGCGAACGCCAGATCCGCCTTGACCGCCTCGGCGGCGTCGGGAGGCATCGACGTCCCGAGCTCGCGCTGCAGATCCTCCAGCGTGGAGATGGCCAGGTCGACGTCTCCCGCGTACACCGCCTGCGCGGCGATCTCTCGCTCCAGCGTGAAGCGGTTGCGGGGATCGCGCTCGGTGGTCAGAGCGCGCTGCAGGTCGGCGATCTTCTCCGGGGTCTTGTCCCAGGGGTTGTCCCAGACACCCTCGCGTGCCGCCACCTCGGCGAGCCTCGCCACCATGTCCACCCGCGGACGGCGATGACGGAGAGCGACGACGCCACCGACCGCGGCGACGAGCAGGATGGCCAGGGCGAGCAGGACACGGGTCTTCATCGAGGCGCCGCAGCCCAGCGCCATTCGAGATCGCCGTCAATGCCGGGGCGGGTCCTGGCGTAGCAATCGCATGGCTTCGAACCGCTCGGGGAATTGGCGCGGCGAGTCGAGCGCCCGCTGGAGCTCCTGCCTGCCTCGCACGGTGTCTCCGCCCGCCAGCAGCACCCTTCCCAGGTGAAAGTGCGCGGTGGGATCCTCGGGCGAACGCTCGACCGCGGCTTCCAGCAGCCCGCGGGCGCGCGTGTCCTGGCCGGCCAGGTGCTGCATCCACCCCAGCGCGTCGAGGAGCTGCGGATCGGAGGGTCGGTCCCCGCCGAGCAGGGCCAGCGTCTGGAGGAAGCGACCGTGGAGCGCGGCGTCGCTCTGCGGAGCGAGGAGCATCGCCAGGCGGTACCGCGCGAGGTCGAGGTCCGGCCGCCGCGCGAGGAGCGTCTCGTAGGCCTGGATCGCCTCCCGGGGCTGGCCGACGGCGGCCTCGATCTGCCCGAGCATCATCTGGAGGTCGGTGGCCTGCGGGAAGCGCGCGACGCCGTCCCGGGCCACCTGGAGCGCCTCCGGCACGCGGTCGATCCCGAAGGTGTAGTCGGTGAGCTGCTGGTAGGGAACCGGCGAATCGGGCTGCAGCTCCAGGCCACGGCGCAGGGCTGCCTCGGCCCGGATCGGATCGCCAGCCTCGATGTAGGCCCGGGCCGCGACGTAGCGGGCCACGGCGAGCTTCGGGTCGCGGCTGGCGAGCGTCATCAGCCGTCCTGCCGCGTAGGCGGCACCGCCGCTTCCGGACCAGACACGACCGAGCGTGGCGACCAGGACGGGAGACCGCGGCGCGATCTCCAGGGCCGCCGTCAGCTGCCGCTCGGCCTGCTCGATATCGCCGCGATGAAGCGCGAGCAGCCCGGCCAGGAAGGGCCCGAAGGCCGACCCGGGGAACTCGGACGCGGAGAGATCGATGAGCCGCTGGGCCTCCATCCACTCCTTCTGCTGGAGCTGAGCCTCGAAGCTCTTCCGGAGCTCGCCCATCCGGCCGGGCCAGTACTCGCGGCTCCACGCTGCGAGGCTGCCCCGGTCGATCTGGGCATCCGGACGGAGCCTGCGCGGGGGGACCGGCGACGGGCCCAGCGCGTCGTCGGGGGCGACCGCCAGGCGCGCGAGTGACTCCCGGAGCGGCGCGGGGGCCTGGCGCGCGCTCTCGAGCGCCTTGTCGGGACCCTCCGCTCGCGCGATGCCGGTGACCAGGAGATGCCAGGCATCTGCGCTCGTCGGGTCAGCGCCCACGGCCGCACGCGCGTCCTCCACGGCACCGCGATAGCGGCCGAGCTGGAAGCGGATCTCACCGCGCGCCAGGCGGGCCTCGCCGTCCCGGGATGCCACGTCGATGGCCCTGTCCAGCGCGGCCTCGGGGGCCTCGAGCAGGCCGGACCTCCGCATCAGCGCCGCGACGCGGACCCAGCCCGTCGCATCCTCGGGATGCATCTCGGTGAGGCTCTGGTACTCGAGGAACGCCAGCTCTGTGTGGCCGAGCCCGGCTTCCATGTCCGCGAGCTCGCGCCGGGCACCGGCGTCCTCGGGATTCAGGCGGAGCGCGCGCCGGAATTCGACGCGGGCCTGGTCGATCTCGCGCGACGCCAGGTGGGTCCGTGCCCGGCGCGCATGGACCTCCGCCCGCCATTCCCGGACGGGGCGAGAGTCCATCGCCCAGCGGGCGGCCACCGCCAGCACCCCGACACTGAGGAGCGCGAGCACCCACGGAAGCCACCTGCGTCGTCCAGGAGAGCGAATGCACCGACACTACCTCGCCCCGGCCCAGGAACGGCCTGGCCGCTGGTCTCAGCGGTGGCCGGCGTCGGACCCATCGTCGTCGTGGCAAGCCCCACCGTCGCACTCGCCGTGGTGCTCGTCGTTCCCACCCGGGGCGACGCAGACGCCGTCGTCGCACTCGAACCCGGAGGGGCAGGCCATCGACGCAGGGGCCCCGGCATCCCCGTCGTGGTGACCGCCGTCGCCGTCGTGGTCACCCTCGTTCTCGCCGTCATGGCCCTCGCCGTCCTCGTGCTCGCGGCAGGCGCCGGGGACCGGGGTGCCGCCATCCGTGGCCTCGGTCGAGAAGCGCACCTGCCGGAAACGGTCCATCCGGAGGCGGGCGACGGCCGAGCTCGCGCTCTCGATGCGATCATCCAGCCCCATCGGCGTTCCGGAGGAGGTCTCCGTGACACCGGAGAAGTGGACCGGGCCGGCGAGGGTGACCGAGAGGGTCGCAGCGCGGGCCAGCGTGAGGTCCACCGGCTGGAGCGAGACGGTGAGCGCGGCGGCGTCCCGGGTGGTCTTCACCGCCACCTCGACGGGCCGGCTGAGCGCGCCGGCGGGCACGACCAGCTCCACGCCGCTGCCCGGGACGGAGAGGGTTCCGCCCCCGGGACCGATCGTGGCCTGCGCTCCGGAGTCCGTGGAGCCGCAGCCCACGGCCCAGCCGAGGACCAGGCCGGCGAGGAGGCCGGTGCCAGCGAGGAGTCGAGTGTTCTTCTGCATGAAAGTCTCCAGTCAGGTCGACCCCCGGAGATCTTCCGGGGGAGCGCGCGCTCAGGCATCGGATTGCCTGGAGAGTGGAGCGTCCATCACCCGCGCCTGCTGATCGCGCGGGAGAGACATTTTCGGGCCGCCCCGGAACCACCCGGACCAGAGCAGACACCGGGGATGAGAAACGTTGCGGGCGGCGTTTCAGGGCCCGCGGCTCAGCCGGTAGACCGTCCCGCTCGCGTCGTCGGAGATGAGCAGCCCTCCCCGCGGGTCGACCGCCACGTCCACCGGACGACCCCAGTACTTTCCGTCGGAGCCGGTCCATCCGGTGACGAGATCGATCGCCGACGACGGCTGCTGCCCACCACTCACGAAGGGGACCAGGATCACCTTGTCCCCCGCCGGCGTGGTGCGATCCCACGAGCCGTGCAGCGCGATGGCCGCGCCGGAGGCCCAGGGCGCCGGGAACGACGTCCCGTGCAGGAAGGTGAGGCCCAGCGCGGCGGCGTGCGCCTGGATGCCCATCGTGACGTGGTCCATCGCGCTGCAATCCGCGGCGGTCCCGTCGCGGTTGGTGTCGTAGTCGCGGTCGAAGGGCATGTCGAAGAGGCCGCTCGCCGTGTCAGGGTCAGGGTTGCAGTAGGGCCAGCCGGAGTTGCCGCCGTCGCGCAGCCGGATGAGCTCGTCCGGCGGGTGGTTGTCCACGTAGGCCGGGACGACCTGCCCGTAGTGCCCGGTCGCGTCCTGGAACGGGTACGGCACGTCGTCGCGGTTGTTCACCGCGACCCAGAGATCGTCCGTCCCGGGGAAGAACGCCAGACCCTCGGCGTTGCGCAGCCCGCGCGCGTAGAGCCGCCCGTTCCCGCCCGACGCGTCGTACACGTAGATTGCCCCCCGGACCGGGTCCGCCTGCGCGTCGCTCGCGCACACGTTGCAGCTCGAGGCGATGGAGACGAAGAGCCGGTGCTGGCCGTCGAGCCCGATGTTCTTCAGCTCGTGGCCGTACGCGCCGTGCAGCTCGGGGGTGCTGCTGTCCGGGAGCCCGGTCACCACCACCTCGGCACCCGGCGCGGTCGCCGCCCCGTTCCAGGCGTAGCGCCGGACGCCGTTCGACTCGGAGACGTAGAGCCAGACCGTGCTCCCGATGGTGTGGAAGACCAGGTCGTGCGGCTTCCGGAGCCCGGTCACCCAGTCCGAGACCACCGCGTCGGCTCCGCCCGCGCCCGGACGGACGAGGGAGACGGTCCCCGCGCCGGGATTCGAGACCAGGAGATTCCCCTCCGGGGTGACGGCGATGAACCGCGCGCCCGGCACCCGCGCGAGGACGGCGATGGAGAAGCCCTGGGGAACGGTGAGCGCGCGCGGCACGTCGAATGGTGCCGCGCGCATCGATCCGGGCACGCTCACCGGGACCGAGGTGGAAGCCCCCGGGGGCACCTGCCCGCCGCCGGCGTCGGCGCCCGGCCCGCCATCCTGGGTCGCCCCCGCACCGACGGGGCCTCCCCCGTCGCATGCCACGGCCAGCGCGGCGAGGAGCGTCCACCCGGAAGCACGCATCGAGGGAGGCTGTGGCCGTCAGCGGCCCGTGCCAACCCCGGACGTCGACCGCTGGACAGGCGAGCCCTCCCGCCGATCCGCGGCCAGCCGCTCGATGTGCGCGAGGATCCGCCCGGCCGGATCGCCGCCCTCGAGCCGGGCCAGCTCGGCCAGCCCGGTGGGGCTGGTGACGTTCACCTCGATCAGCACGTCCCCGATGACGTCGATGCCGACGAACACCAGCCCCTCCCTGCGCAGGAGCGGCGCGAGTCCGGCGCAGATCTCTCGGTCGCGGGCGGTGAGCTCGGTCTTCACCGGCGTGCCGCCGACGGCCATGTTGGCGCGGTTCTCGGTCTCGAGCGGCACGCGGAGGATCGCGCCCAGGGGCTCGCCGTCGAGCAGGAGGATGCGCTTGTCGCCCTCGCGCGCCGCCGGCACGTATTCCTGGGCCACCACCCAGTCGCGCCCGCGCGCGGTGAGCAGCTCGAGCACCGAGGGGATGTTGCGGTCGCCGCGCCGGAGCAGCACCACTCCCTCGCCGCCGTGGCCATCCACCGGCTTGACGATGGCGCCGTCGGGCGCCTCCTCGATGAAGGAACGGAGCTGCGCCAGGTCGCGGCTGACCAGCGTCTCGGGGGTGAGCTCGGGGAAGTGGAGGGCCCAGAGCTTCTCGTTGGCGGTGCGCAGGCCGGCCGGCGAGTTCACGTAGACCGGTGAGCGCCCCCCGGTGGCCTCGACCAGCTGCGTGGCGTGGAGGAAGGCCACGTCCACCGGAGGATCCTTCCGCATCCAGAGCACGTCGAGGACGCCGAGCGGCACCTCGCGCTCGGCCACCACGCGGAAGTGGTGCCCCTGCTGCTCGAAGACCTCGACCTCGCGCGCCCGGGCGTGGGCCTGGCCACCCTGGTGGAAGAGCCCCTCCTGGACGAAGCTGAGGAGCCGGTGCCCGCGCTCCTGCGCCGCGCGCATCAGGGCGAAGGTGGTGTCGTGATGGACCAGCACCTGCTCGAGCGGGTCCATGAGGAAGCCGATGGTGAGAGCCGCGGTCTCCACGGGTGCGGCACCCTAACCGAGCCCGGGGCCCGGCGCCGTCACAGCTCAGCCGGCGCGCCAGAGGGCGAACACGCTGCCCCAGCCCATCGCCAGGAGCAGGACGAAGGTCAGGTAGACCACCCAGTCCAGGCGCTTCAGCGCCCCGGCGCTCGCCACCACGCCCTGGCCCATGGCGAAGCTCTGGATGCCGTTGGCCAGGTGGTAGCTCACCGCCAGGATGCCGAGGATGTAGACCACCAGCGTGGGGGTGTGGTGGGCCATCTCGTGCGAGATTCGGCGAACGGCTCCGGCCGGCCCTCGACGAAGCGAGGTTGCGCCCAGGCGAGCCACAGGTGCGCGCCGATGAAGCCGAGGAGCCCGAGCGCGCTCAGCCGCTGGAGCAGGTACTTGAGGTTGTCGAAGTTTCCGTAGCGGACGTTGTTCGGCCGGAACGAGAACAGTCGGCCGATGCCCCAGAGGGTGTGCAGCACGAGCGGGAGCAGCACCACCACCACCAGGAGCGCCTGGTTCAGCGGGTGGCGGGCGCCGGTGACGGCCCGCTCCCAGGGTTGCGCCCCACCGAACGCGCTGAGGTTGTCCCAGAGGTGGAGGGCGGTCCAGATGCCGAGCGGGGCGATCGCCAGCAGCGAGGCGATTCGGGCGCGGTAGAAAGCGCCCGTGGGCGCCTGCGAGTGGGCGGTGTCGGCCATGGCGAACCAGGGTGATTTCAGGCCGGAGGGGCAGGGCGCAAGCAGCTTGTGCGTCCGGGGACAGGCTCCGGTGCTGAGGCCCATCAGGAGTACGAGCCCCGGGGCCCGGCCTGTTACAGTGGGTGGATCTGGTGAGCGATACCCGTCAGGCCTGTGCGCGGCTGCTCGTCGTGGGGTTTCCCGGGCGAGAGGTGGACCGTGACGTTGCCGGGCTGATCGACGCCGGGCGTGCTCGGGGCCATCCTCTTCGCGCGAAACGTCGGCACCGCGGCCGAGACCGCGCTGCTGGTCCGCGCGCTGAAGTCCCGCGCCGGTCATCCGTTCGCCGTTTCGCTGGACCAGGAGGGTGGCCGGGTGGCCCGGCTGCGCGGCGCGCCCTTCACCGCGCTCCCGCCGATGCGGGACCATCGGGCAGAGCGGGGACGCGGGGCTCGCCCGGCAGGTGGGGCGGCTGCTCGCCTTCGAGCTCCGCGCCACCGGGCTTCGACTGGGACTTCGCCCCGGTGCTGGACGTGGACACCAACCCGGCAAACCCGGTCATCGGCGACCGCAGCTTCGGCGCGGACCCGGCCAGGTGGCGAGGCTGGGCGTCGCGCTCGCCGAGGGTCTGGAGCGCGGCGGGGTCGCCTCCTGCGGCAAGCACTTCCCCGGGCACGGCGACACCGCCCAGGACAGCCACCTGACGCTCCCGGTGCTGCCAGCACGGCCTGGCGCGGATGGAGGCGGTGGAGCTCGTCCCCTTCGCGGCCTATGCGCGGGCCGAGCTGGCGTCGGTGATGACCGCGCACGTGCGCTTCCCGGCGCTTGATGAGGACGTCGCGGCGACGCTCAGCCGCGGTTCCATGACCGGGCTTCTGCGCGAGCGGCTCGGCTTCGAGGGCGTGGTGGTGAGCGACGACCTGGAGATGAAGGCCATCGCCGACCCGGCGGCCGCCGCGGTGGAGGCCGTCCGCGCCGGCGTCGACGTGTTGCTGGTGTGTCACCATCCGGCGGTGCAGCACCGGGTGCTCGACGCGCTGGTGGACGCCACCCGCAAGGGACACATCTCGGACGAGCGCCTCCGCGAGGCGCACGCCCGCATCGACGCTCTGGTGCACCGGTTCGTCCGTCCTGCCGAGGATTGGGTCACCGAGCTCGGCTCGGTGGAGCACAGGCGGCTGGTCGAGGAGCTCGCGCTGGCTATCGCGGCGCTGCAGGTCGCCGGGCGCGACCCACCGCCCGGCACGACACCTCCGGGCACCGCGGCTCCGCTGGGCGGACGTCACCGGTGGCGCGGTGCCAGCGCGTCGGAGCGCGGGGCGGCGCTCCGACCACCTCCGGTGCCGCGTCCGCGCCCATGCCCGGGACCCGCGTGGCTGTCGAGGTCGGGCTCCGTCGCCGCGAGCCTTCGTCCAGCCGCTGAGTGCGCTGCTCACGAGCGGCCACGACGGCTCGGAGAGGCACCCTGACCACCGCCACCGCCTGGTTTCTCGGCCTGCTGCTGGGCATGCGTCATGCCCTCGAGCCCGATCACCTCGCCGCGGTGTCGACGCTGGTCACGGAGGAGGACGACCCTCGCTCGCGGGCTGTGGCTGGGGGCCTACTGGGGCCTGGGACACACGGTGGCGCTGCTGGCGATGGGCGGGTCGCTGGCGCTTTTCCGCACCACGCTGTCCGCACGACTGACCGCGGCGCTTCGAGCTCGGCGTCTCGGCGATGCTCCTCTTCCTCGGGGTGCGCGCCCTGGTGCGCGCCCGCGCCGAGATGCCGCACGGCGCTCCCCGTCGCCACGAGCACCGCGGGCGGCTTCACGTGCACGCCGGTGAGGCACCGCATGTCCATCTCGGACACCGCGCCTTCGCCCTGCGCCCGCTGCTGGTCGGAGTCATCCACGGGCTCGCCGGGAGCGGCGCGCTGACCGCGCTGGTGCTCGCCGGGTTCGACACCAACACCGAGCGCATCGCCTACACCGTGGTGTTCGGGGGTGGCTCGGTGCTGGGGATGGCGCTGCTCTCGGGACTGGCCGGCTGGCCGCTCGCGCGTCTCCTCCAGACCCCGCGCGCCCGGGCCTGGACCAGCGCCGCCGCCGGGACGCTCAGCGTGGTGATGGGCATCCTCTGGGGCTGGCCGCTGCTGCCGCAGGTGCTCGGCTAGGACCCGGCCTTCTCCAGCGCCTGGACCGCGACCAGCGAGGCCAGCGTGAGCTGCACCACCGGCTCTGGCCGGCGGGCGTGGGCGATCAGCTCGGCCACGGTCCGCGTCCCGTCGGCGTGGGCAGCAGCTCCGTCTCCCAGCGCTCGAGCTCGATGTCGCTCAGCGGGTACACCGGCTGACGCGAGGGGACCAGCCGATCCTCGAGCGCCAGGATGCGCTTCACCCGCTCCGACTTGTAGAGCTTCTTCACCCCGCGGACGATGAGGTTGGCCGGGTTGACGTCGAGCTTCAGCGTCTCACCCGCGGGCCTTGCCGCCCGAAGGACATCACGTAGGTGCCCTCCTCCCAGGCGAAGAGCGAGTAGATGATCGACTTCACCTGCTGGCCCACGTAGTAGAGCCGCTCGGTGTCCCGGAGCAGTCCGCGCTCCACGAGGATGTCGCCGGTGCGCCGCTTCGTCTTCTGCGCCATCAGCGCCACGTCGGCGAGCTGCTCGGGCCGGATCTTGCCCGCTGCGCACCAGGAACTGCCCCAGCCGGTCCGAGAGGAGGTTCGAGAGCGCGAACACCGGCATCCCGTCCTCGAAGTAGACGACCTTCTTCACCTTGCCGCGCTGCACGCCGAGCTCGCCCGTCTCGCGGGTCTGGAAGAAGGCGGTGATCAGCGAGGGCAAGTTGTCCCGGAGCTCGCCCCGGCGGAGGGCCTTGGCCGGCGCGGGCGGCGGCTGGCCTCCGGCAGGACGGGTCCGCACCAGCGTGTCCGGGTGGCGCTGCATCGGCTTGGCGCGGAGGTCGGCACCCCGGAGCTCGGCGCTCACGTCGCCGGCGTCCATCACCTTGATCTTGCCGGTGAGCTCCATCGTGTCCGGCTGCTCTTCCTCCTCGATGTCGATGTCCAGCTCGACCTCGAACTCCTCCGTCCCGCCGGAGGCTGCTGGGGGTCGCGGGAACGAAGTGGGCCACCGCCTCGAGCAGCTTGCGCGCCTCGAACGGCTTCTCGAACCAGGCCACCGCCCCGTGCTTCGCCTTGGCGTCGGCCGCGTGCTTGCCGCCCTTGAACACGCCGGTGACGAAGATGACCGGGAGGTTGGGGAACTCCTTCCGCAGCTGATCCGCGAGCTGGTAGCCCATGATGTCCGGGCAGGAGGACGTCGAGAACGGCGAGCGCCGGCGCGTTGCCCCGCGCGACGTCGAGCGCCTGCTTGGCCTTGGAGGCCGAGACGACGTCGTATCCGGCGTCCTCGAACAGGTGCGTCAGGAGCGACAGCAGCTCGAGGTTGTCGTCGACCACCAGCAGGCGCGGGCGCGGCATCTCGTGACGACGTTAACAAATCTCCTGCGTAGGCGAGGCGCGCACCCGCTGCGACACACGGACGTCGCGCGACTCCTGCAGGACGGTCCGGGGCCGGCGAGGCCCGGTTCCAGTGCCAGTGCTCGCGGCTGGCGCTCTGCCCTGCTCGGGACACCTCCCCGGCACGGCGCGGGATGCGACCCCGAGCCGCTTGACCTCCTCCGTCCCGCGTGACCTTCTCGGCGCCGAGATGACGCGGGCCTGCGGCGCGGTGGGGATGCTCCTGATGTGGATGGCGTGCGCACCCGCGGGTCAGTCGAACCGGCCGGCCGCTCCCGAGCCGCCGCCCTCGACGGCGATGATCGACACCCTGGGGTTCGACCAGGCGGTCCAGATGGGAAGCGACTACGTGCAGAAGGCCGCCGGACCGGGGAAGCCCACCCTGGTCGCCAGCCAGGAGCTCACCGCGGGCCTGGTGCTGCTCACCTTCGACATGGGCCCGGGCAAGTTCCCGGTCCGGGTCACGGTGGACCGGCTGAATGGCGAGGTGAAGTCGATGGAGCCGGTGAAGCAGGTGGTGCCGAACGCCGCAACCCCCGGCAAGTGACGGCCTGCCCGGCGTCCACGTGAGCCGGTGCCGGGAGTTGCACTGCCCTTCGGCCTCCGCTACGTGACGCCTCCTGCCGCAGAAAGGGTGAACGGAACGTCATGGCCGAGAAGCTGACCCCTCGGGAGAAGAACTTCTCCGAGTGGTACGTGGACGTGGTCCTCAAGTCGAAGCTCGCCGATTACTCCGACGTCAAGGGCTGCATGGTCATCCGCCCCAACGGCTACGCGCTCTGGGAGAACATCCAGCGCGCGCTGGACGGGATGTTCAAGGCCACCGGTCACAAGAACGCGTACTTCCCCCTGCTCATCCCCGAGAGCTTCCTCCGCAAGGAGGCCGAGCACGTGGAGGGCTTCGCCCCGCAGCTGGCGGTGGTGACCCACGCCGGCGGCAAGAAGCTCGAGGAGGCCTACGTCATCCGGCCCACCTCCGAGACCATCATCAACTCGATGTTCGCGCGGTGGATCCAGAGCTACCGGGACCTCCCGATGCTCCTGAACCAGTGGGCGAACGTGGTGCGCTGGGAGATGCGCACCCGCCTCTTCCTCCGCACCACCGAGTTCCTCTGGCAGGAGGGGCACACCTGCCACGAGACGGAGGCGGAGGCCGAGGAGGAGACCCTGCGGATGCTGGAGGTGTACCGGACGTTCGCCGAGGAGTGGATGGCGATGCCGGTGCTCGCCGGGAAGAAGTCGGACAGCGAGAAGTTCGCCGGCGCGGTCCGCACCTACAGCATCGAGGCGATGATGCAGGACAAGAAGGCGCTCCAGGCGGGCACGAGCCACAACCTCGGGCAGAACTTCGCCAGGGCGTTCGGGACGCAGTTCCAGGGCCGCGACGGGCAGCAGCACCTCGTCTGGCAGACGTCGTGGGGCGTGTCGACGCGGCTCATCGGCGGGCTGGTGATGACCCACTCGGACGACGCCGGCCTGGTCATCCCGCCGAAGCTCGCGCCGACCCACGTGGCCATCGTGGTCATCGGCAAGGGCGAGGAGCGGGGGCCGGTCGCCGCGAAGGCGCACGCCGTGGGCGAGGACCTTCGCCGGGCGGGGCTGTCGGTCATCGTGGACGACGACGAGAGCAAGGGCCCGGGGTTCAAGTACTTCGAGTACGAGCTCGCCGGGGTGTGCCTGCGCATGGAGCTCGGTCCCAAGGACCTGGCCAAGGGCGCCTGCGTGCTGGTTCGCCGGGACGACCGGACCAAGGAGACCGTCCCGCTCGAGCAGGCGGTGAGCGTGGCGAAGGCGAAGCTCGACGCCATGCAGAAGGCGCTCTTCGAGAAGGCCCGCGCGTTCCGCGACGCCAACACCTTCGCGGTCGCCTCGATGGAGGAGATGAAGGCCCGGGCCGACGACGGATTCCTCCTCGCCCAGTGGTGCGAGAGCAACGCCTGCGAGGCGCGGGTGAAGGAGGAGACCGGTGGCGTCACCTCGCGCAACCGCCCGTTCGATCTGAAGTCAGAGCCGGGGAAGTGCGTCGTCTGCGGCAATCCCAGCCCGGGGATGATGGTCTGGTCCAAGGCCTACTGAGCCGCGCCTTCTTCCTGGCGTGGACGCCGGCGCCGCGCGGTTAAGCTCCGCGGCCGGCCCGGGGCGTCCTGCCCGGGGCCACTCCCCAGGGGGTCCCGTGAAGGCGTGCCGCTCGTCTGCAGCTTCCTTCTCTGCTCGGTGGCCTCGGCGGCCACCGTCGATACCTACGCGCTGCTCACCGCCAACGGCCGCAGGGGGACGTTGACCGTGACGACGCAGGGCCCGGCGATTGACGTGGACTGGCGCGTGGACAACAACGGCCGGGGGCCGAAGATCCGCGAGCACATCGTGATGGGCTCCGCCGGACTCCCGGTGCTCCGGGAGATCACCGGAACGGGCGAGAGCGGCGCCCCGGTGAAGGAGACGTTCCGCGTGGAGCAGGGCCACGCCCGCTGGACGTCGCTGGACGACTCCGGCGAGGCCGAGGCCGGAGCCGCGATCTACCTGGACAACCGGGGCAGCCCCTGGTCGCTGGTCCACGAGCTGCGGGTCCTCCTGGCGACGAAGGGGCTGACCCGGTCGGCCCTCCCGGCGGGAACGGTCCGCCTGGAGAAGATCCGCACGGTCACCGTGGGGAAGAAGAAGGAGCGCCTCGACGCCTACGCGATCTGGGGCCTCGGCCTGAGTCCGGAGCTGGTGCTCGCCCGCGGAAACCGCATGGTCGCCGACATCAATCCCTACTCGGTGCTGGTGGAGGAGAGCTTCCCGGAGCGCTTCGAGGTCATGGTCGCGCTGGCCCGCACGCTGTCGGCCGAGCTCCTGTCGCGGGTGTCGGCGAGGCTCGCCCACCGGGTGGATGGGCCGGTGTGGATCACCCACGCCAGGCTCTTCGACCCGCTGACCGGGACCTCGACCGAGGGCAAGAACGTGGTCGTGTACGACGGGCGGGTGGTGGGAGTCCGGAGCGACGCTCCCCCCGCCGGAGCGACGGTGATCGACGGGGGCGGCGGCACCCTGCTCCCGGGACTCTTCGACTCCCACGGCCACATGGACGACTGGAGCGCGCTCCGGGACGTCGCCTGCGGCGTGACCTTCGTCCGTGACCCCGGCAACGACAACGGGAGCCTGCTCGACCTCGTGCGCCGGATCGACTCGGGCGAGCTGATCGGCCCGCGCATCAAGATGAGCGGATTCCTCGAGGGAAAGTCTCCCTTCTCCGCCTCCGGCGGGTTCACGGTGAGCACCGAGGACGAGGCGCTGGAGAAGGTGCGCTGGTACGCGGACCACGGCTTCTGGGGCATCAAGATCTACAACTCGATGAACCCCGACCTCGTGAAGCCGATCGCCGCCGAGGCGCACCGGCTCGGGCTCCACGTCTCCGGGCATGTCCCGGCGTTCATGACCTCCGAGCGGGCAATCGCCGACGGCTACGACGAGATCAACCACATCAACCAGCTGCTCCTGATGTTCGTGCTGAAGGACAAGGAGGATCCGCGGACTCCATTCCGCTTCACGGTCATCGGCGAGCGGCTCAAGGACCTCGACCCGGCCGGCCCTGCCTTCCAGCGGGTCCTCGGCCAGATGAAGCAACGGAAGATCACCCTCGATCCCCACCCTGGCCGTCTTCGACACCCTGCTCGCCGCACGCCCCGGCAAGGGTTCTCCGGTCGACTCGGGCTGGCTGGAGCACGTCCCGGCGCCGGTCCAGCGGGATCGGCGGAGCCTCATCCTGGACATCAAGCCCGAGCAGTACCCGGCGTACGACGCGAGCCTGAAGCGGCAGGACGACATCATCGCCCTGCTCCACCGCGAGGGCGTTCCGATGGTGCCGGGGACGGACGACGTGGCGGGACTCGGGCTGCACAGCGAGCTCGAGTCCTGGGTCCACGCCGGCATCTCACCGAAGGACACGCTCATCGCCGCCACCCTGGGCGGCGCGCGGTTCCTGGGCCTGGAGTCGGACCTCGGCACCATCGCCGTCGGGAAGCGCGCCGATCTCTACCTGGTGGACGGAGACCCGCTGGTGGACATCCGGAACATCCGGAAGGGGCGGCTGGTGGTGAAGGGCGGCGCCTTCTACTTCCCGGACGAGATGCTCGGCGCGATGCAGATCTCGCCCTTCGCGCGACACGCGGACCTCGCGATCTCGGCGCCGTCCACGCCTGTCCAGCGCTGAGCCGGGAGCGCTACACTCCCCCGGGCGTGCGCCTCTTCCTCGCCGGCGTGGTCCCGGACGCAGTCAAGGAGACGCTTCACGTCCAGCTCGAGTCGGTGCGCGCCGCGACACCGCAGGCCCGGTGGCTCCCGGCCGACGCTCTTCATCTGACGCTCGTGTTCCTGGGCTCGGTTCCCGATGCCACGGTGCCGGCGCTCGACGAGGCCTTCGGCGACGTCTGCAGCCGTCACCGGGCGATTCTGCTCACGCTGTCCGGGGTGGAGACGTTCGGGCCCGCTCGATTGCCGAGGGTGCTGGCGGTGACGCTCGGTGGCGAGGTCGAGGCGCTGCACGCGCTGGCGCAGGAATCCCGCCGCACCGCGGAGCCGGTCGTCCCGCTCGAGCCCGAGCGGCCGTTCCGGCCTCATCTGACGGTGGCCCGCGCGCGCTCGGCACACGGGGACCTGCTTCTCGGGCGCTGTCGGACGGCGCTCGGCCACGCGCTCGATGGCGGGTTCGTGCTCCGGGATGTTGCGCTGATGCAAAGCGACACCCTGCCGACGGGCGCGGTGCACACCGCGCTCGCACGCTGGACGCTCGCCGGCTGAGCGCTCCGGTTTCGCTGCCGCTGAACGCAACGCAAATCCTGCGTCTCGCCTCGCGGATTTGCCGCGTTCCCGCTCGCCTTGACGCTCCGGAACGCCGCTTTAGGTTGGCTCTACCCTTCGTAGGAAACAGGAGCAAACACCATGAGCACCCTGCAGCGTTGGAGCCCGGCGCGCGACTTCGCGCGTCTTCAGGATGAAGTGAACCGGCTGTTCGAGGGCAACCTCGGCCTCACCCGGAGCACCGAGTCGTATGGCTGGACCCCCGCGGTCGACGTCTTCGAGGACACCGAGGGCGTGAGCTTCAAGTTCGACCTCCCCGAGGTGGAAGGCAAGGACGTCGACGTTCGCCTCGAGGACGGCACCCTCAGCATCCGCGGCGAGCGCAAGCTCGAGAAGGAAGACCGCCGTGAGGGCTACCACCGGATTGAGCGCGCCTACGGCACGTTCGCCCGGAGCTTCACCCTCCCTGCCACCCTGGATGCGGACAAGGCGGTCGCCGAGCACAAGAACGGTGTGCTGCGGATCTTCGTTCCCAAGCGGGCCGAGGCGAAGCCGAAGAGCATCAGCGTCAAGGTGAACTGACAGCAGCCCGTCGTTCACCTCGCGCGCGCCGGCAACCCCTCCAGCCGGCGCCCGGCGCCCACCCTGCCCCGTCGGGCGCGGTGGGCGCAGTCTTGTCGGGGGGTGGCTCCCGAGCCTTCACTGGCTGAGAGTGTTTTTCCGGATGAACCCTGGGGTATGAGGCCCGAGCCTCTGCAGTGAGCGTTCCCGCTGTGCGACCGTGCACCGCAGCTTTCGCCCCAGGTGGAAACCATGACGAAGATCGTTTCGGTCGCTGCAATCCTCGCGATCGTCCTCTCGGGCGGCACCGCCCATGCGGAGGACGTCGCCAAGGACACCGGCCAGATCCTCATCGCGCCCTCGCAGTACCCGCTGGTTCACCGGATGCAGGCCCCGGACTTCAAGCCCAGCATGGCCTACCAGTGGCTGGACCTGATCCTCATCGCCTCGGGGCACGACGCCGATCGATTCAATCCACGGCCCACCATCCTCTCTCGCACCATGGCCGTCGTCCTCACCTCCATGTACGACGCCTGGGCTGCGTACGACGCGGTCGCCGTGGGCACCCGGCTCGGCGGCTCGCTGCGCCGCCCGAGCTCCGAGCGAACCCAGGCCAACAAGGAGAAGGCGATCAGCTACGCGGCCTACCGGACGCTGCTCTTCGTCTACCCCGACGATGCGAGCTGGATCCGTGGGCAGTTCAAGGCGCGGGGCTACGACCCGGACAACGCGACGACCGATCCCACCAGGCCCGAGGGGGTGGGGAACGCGGCGGCCAAGGCGGTTATCGAGTACCGGACCCACGACGGCGCGAACCAACTCGGGGACGAACCCGGGGGCGGCAAGCCCTACGCGGACTACACCGGCTACAAGCCGGTGAATACCCCGGACAAGATCGTGGACCCGCTGCGGTGGATGCCCATCCCCTTCTCCGACGGGAAGGGTGGAACCTACTCCCCGGGATTCCTCACCGCTTACTGGGGTCGGGTGAGGCCCGCGGTCCTGGAGCGACCGGACCAGTTTCGACCGCCGCCGCCGCCCAAGTGGGGGTCCGAGCAGCTCCAGCGCGACATCGCGGAGGTGGTCGCCGTCAACGGCGAGCTCACCCTGGAGCAGAAGACCGTCGTCGAGCTGATGCGCGAAGGCCCACGGTCGACCGGGCAGTCCGGGCACTGGCTCCAGTTCGCGCAGGACGTCTCCCGGCGCGATCACAACACTCTCGACCAGGACGTGAAGCTCTTCTTCGCCGTCTCGAACGTGGTGATGGACGCCTTCATCGCCTGCTGGGAGGCGAAGCGCTTCTACGACACCGGGCGCCCCTACTGGTGGGCGCGGATGGTCTACAAGGGGAAGGAGCTCGAGGCCTGGGCGGGGCCCGGCAAGGGCACGGCCCGGATCCCGGCCGAGAGCTGGGAGCCGTATTCACCCGCGATCTTCCGGACTCCCCCCTTCCCTGGCTACCCCTCGGGACACGCCACCGCCAGCGGCGCAGCCTCGCGGACCCTCGAACTGTTCACCGGCAGCGACGCCTACGGGACGGTGGTCATCCAGCAGGCCGGGGCGATGACCGAGCCCGACGCGACCGCCGCGCAGATGGAGGCCGTGAATGGCAAGCCCGCGGTCGGACTCCCGGCCTCGAAGGAGGTCCGGCTCTTCTTTCCGACCTTCACCCGGACCGCGGAGATGGCCGCCCTCTCCCGGATGTGGGGCGGCTACCACATCCGGACCGACAACGAGGCTGGCCTGATCCTCGGCCGGCGAATCGCCATGTACTCCTGGCCGAAGTACGAGGCGTACTTCAACGGAACCGCCGTCCACACCGCGGGACGCTGATCAGGGCCCCCACGGCCGCGGGCGTTTCAGGTGGGTGGAGCCAGGTTCTCGCCCCTCAGCTCGAAGTCGCCCTCGATCCGGCAGGCCTCCCGTCGCCTGCCGCACTTCCCGCTGACATCGAACGTACCGCGGAGGTGCGCCGCGTCGGACTCCTTCACCTCCATCGTTCCCTTGTCGGAGTAGAACTCGGTGTCGTTGCCCTTTCGGATCCAGTGCCCGACCGCGTCGAGCGGCCGCAGGGTGTAGACCCCAACCTCCGCGCCGGGCGCCTTTCCGGTCACGTCGACGGTGAAGACCAGCTCGAATCTGTCCTCGGGAGGGACGGTGCGGAGCTGGACCACGAGAAGCTCCGGGGGGCTAGTCTTCTTCCAGCGGCCACCTGCAGTGCGCTGCCCATCGCCGCGGGCCTCGAACGACTCGGCGCCGCTCACCTTCGCCCTGAAGCTGGAGCTGGGCGCTTCTCCCTTGCCGGACCCACCGTCGGAAGCGAACGCGAGGAGCGCGAACGAGAGCGGGAGAACGCGAATCCAGGGCGGGGCATGGCGCATGGGAACCCTCGAGAGCTGGAGCCCGGGGCAGTGTGTCACGGGGCTCACCCGGGCACGAGCTGGAAGGGACCCGAGCTCGAGGCAGGCCCGTCCTGGCCGCAGTTGGCAGCGCGCAGGCTGACCGCCTCACTCGCCGAGGTAGGCCTTTCGGATCTCCGGCGCGGCGAGCAGCGCCTTCCCCTGGCCCTGCATCACCACCTCGCCGGTCTCCAGCACGTAGCCGAAGTGGGCGAGGTTCAGCGCGAGGTGCGCGTTCTGCTCGACGAGGAGGATGCTCACCCCCCGGGAGTTCACCTCGCGGAGGATCCGGAAGATCGTCTCCACCACCTGCGGGGCGAGCCCCAGCGACGGCTCGTCGAGCAGGAGCAGCCTCGGCCGGCTCATCAGCGCCCGGCTGATGGAGAGCATCTGCTGCTCGCCGCCGGACAGAGTTCCGGCCTGCTGCTTCATGCGCTCGCGCAGCCGGGGGAACAGCCCGAAGACGTACTCGAGGTCCTTCTTGATCTCGGGCGTGTCCCGCCGGAGGTAAGCGCCCAGCTCGAGGTTTTCCATCACCGTCAGGTTCAGGAAGATGCCGCGGCCCTCCGGCGCGTGCGCCATGCCCTTCGGCACCAAGAGGTTCGACTTCAGTCCCTGGATCTCCTGGGCCGCCAGCCGGATGCGGCCCGACCGCGGCTTCAGCATCCCGGAGATCGCGCGGAGGGTGCTCGTCTTGCCCGCGCCGTTTGCCCCGATGAGTGCCACCACCTCGCCCTCGCCCACCTTCAGCGACACACCGCGGAGCGCGGTGATGGCGCCGTAGGACACGTGGAGGTCGTGGACCTCGAGCAGCTGCGGCCGGGCCTCGCGCGTCCCGAGCGTCGCCGGCGCGCTCATGCGACGGGGGTCTCCGAGGTGGGCGCGGTCGGCGGCACCGGCAACCCCTGCGACGCGAGGTAGCTGTCGCCGAGGTAGGCCTCGATGACCTTCGGGTCCTGGCGCACGCGCTCGGGCGCGCCGCGGGCGATGGTGACTCCGTGGTCGAGCACGGTGATGTCCTCGCAGATGCCCATCACCAGCTTCATGTCGTGCTCGATGACCAGGATGCCGAGCGAGAACTGGTCGCGGAGCTGGCGGATGAGGACCATCAGATCCCCCTTCTCGCGCGTGTTCATGCCGGCCGCCGGCTCGTCGAGCAACAGGACCCTGGGGCGGGTGCCCAGCGCCCGGGCGATCTCCAGCCGGCGCTGCTCACCGTAGGGCAGGTTGCGGGCCTCCTCGTCGCGCCGGTGCGAGAGTCCCATCACTCCCAGGAGCTCCTCGGCGCGCCGGGTGAGCTCGTCCTCTTCCTCCTGGAAGCCCGGGGTGAGGAGGAGCGCCCGCCACCAGTCGACGTAGTTGTTGAGCGCGTCCATCAGCCGCGCCACCGCGCTCCTGCCCGAGGAGCGGCGGCGGACCGCGTCGATGCGCTCGCGGGAGAACACCGGCCGCTCGTCCGAGAGACAGGCCACGCGCACGTTGTCCAGCGCGGTGAGACCGCGGAACAGGCGAATGTTCTGGAACGTCCGTGCCAGCCCCAGGCGGTTGATCTGGTGCGGCTTCCGTCCGTTCACCCGCTCGCCGCGGACGCGGATCTCGCCGTGGGTCGGCACGTAGACGCCGGTGAGGAGGTTGAAGGCGGTGGTCTTCCCGGCGCCGTTCGGCCCGATGAGCCCCTTCAGGTCGCCGCGGCGGATCTCCAGATTGAAGCCGTGCAGCGCCCGGAGGCCGCCGAACTCGATGCCTGCCTGGGCCGCCTCGAGGAGGAGCTCGCCGCTCACGTGGTCCCCTTCCGTGCGCGGGGAATCCACCTCGGGAGCACGTCCCAGATCTCGCGCGTCCCGAAGAGGCCCTGGGGACGGACCAGCATCAGGATGACGAGGAGGATTCCGTAGATCGGCATCCGGATCTGATCGACCTTCTGGGCCAGCGAGGCGTCCGCGCCGATGTTCAAGAAGAGCGACCGGAGCGCCTCCGGGAGGAGGGTCAGGAACACCGCGGCGACGATGGCACCGGTGGTGCTTCCCAGGCCGCCGGCGACGACCATCACCACCACCTCGATGCTCTTCACGAAGGTGAACGAGCCCGGGTTGATGATCGGCACGAAGTGGGCGAACAGCCCCCCCGCCACCCCGGCGAAGAAGGAGGAGATGACGAACGCCCGGACCTTGTAACCGGTGGTGTCCACGCCCATCGCCTCGGCCGCCACCTCGTCCTCGCGGATCGCCCACAGCGCTCCGGCCGTGGGTGCTCCCGACGATCCGCCGCGCCACCAGCACCACCAGGAACACGCAGAACCAGACCGCGAAGAAGCTCGAGGCTGCGGGATGCCGGACAGCCCGAGCGCCCGCCCGAAGACTTCCAGGTTCTGCACGACCACCCGGATGATCTCCCCGAAGCCCAGGGTGACGATGGCCAGGTAGTCGCCCCGGAGCCGCAGCGAGGGCAGGCCCACCATGAACCCGCAGATCGCCGCTGCGACCCCACCGGCGAGGAGCGTCCCCACGAACTGCACCTGGTCCGACACCGTTCCGGGCAGCCCGGAGATCGCCACGTCCTTGAGCAGCAGGCTCAGCTTCCCGGCGGTGTAGGCACCCACCGCCATGAACCCGGCGTGGCCGATGGAGAACTGCCCGGTCATGCCGTTCACGATGTTCAGCGACACGGCGAGGATGACGTTCACCCCGACGATCGACGAGATGTAGACGAAGAACGGCGAGCCGCCGACCAGGAGCTGCAGCACCGCCAGGACCGCGATGGCGATCAGCACCGGCACGAGCCCGCGGAGAGAGGCCGGCATCGCTACACCTTCTCCGCCGTCACCCGGCCGAAGAGCCCGCCCGGCCGGACGAGCAGCACGATGATCAGGAATCCGAAGGCCACCGCGTCCCGCCAGCTGCTCGAGGAGTAGCCGACGACGAACTCCTCGACGAGGCCGAGCAGAAGCCCACCCACCACCGCGCCCGGCACGTTCCCGATGCCGCCGATGACCGCGGCGACGAACGCCTTCAGCCCCACGTACAGGCCCATCAGCGGCTGGATGGCGGTGTCCTTGATGGCGTAGAGGATGCCGGCGCCGGCGGCCAGGGCGCTGCCGAGCATGAAGGTGAGGGCGATGATCCGGTCCACCGGGATGCCCATCAGCGCCGCGGTCCGGTGGTCGAAGGACACCGCGCGCATCGCCCGGCCGAACCGGGTTCGGTAGACCAGCCCCTGGAGCACCAGCATCAGGGCGAGGGCGATGCCCAGGCTGATGACCTGCCAGTTCCAGATGACCACCGCCCGGTCACCGATGATCAGCCACTCGGTCGGCGGGATGATCTCCGGGAAGGCGCGCGGCGAGGCGCCGGGGAGCGGGCCGAAGTCGAGCTGGAAGCCGTACGAGAGGGTGAAGGAGATGCCGATGGCGGTGATGAGCGCGGTCAGCCGCGGCTTGTCCCGCAGCGGCCGGTACGCGAACCGCTCGATGACCCAGCCCATCGCCGCACAGGCGGCCATCGCCGCCAGGAAGATGAGCAGGACGCCCCAGAGCGGCGGACTGGCGCTCGGGCCCCAGCTTCTGCGCCACGGCGTAGCCGAGGAACGTGCCCACCATCATCACGTCGCCGTGGGCGAAGTTGATGAGCTTCAGCACCCCGTAGACCATCGTGTAGCCGAGGGCCACCAGTGCGTAGATGGTGCCGGCGGCGAGCCCGTTGATGAGGTGCTGCGCGAGATCGGACATCAGGGGGCGATGGTGGCCACGTACTTGGTCTTGCCCTTGCCGACCTCGAGGACGACCGCGGGCTTGCTGGCGTTGCGGTGCTCGTCGAGGGTGATGGTGCCGGTCACCCCGGGGAAGTTCTTCGTCGCGGCGATGGCGTCCCGGACGGCCGTCCGATCCAGCGAGGTGGCGCGCCTCATCGCGTCGACCGCCACCTGCGCCGCGTCGTAGCCCAGGGCGGCCAGCGCGTCCGGCACCCCGCCGAAGGCGGCCTTGTAGTCGGCGATGAACTTCTGGATGCGCGGGTTCGGGTCGTCGGGGCTGTAGTGGTTGCTGAAGTAGCTGCCCTCCACCGCCGAGCCGCCCAGCTCGAACAGCTTCTCGCTGTCCCAGCCGTCGCCGCCCATCAGCTTGGCGTTGATGCCCAGCTCGCGGGCCTGCCGGGCGATGACCCCGATGTCCGTGTAGTAGCCGGGGATGTAGATGCCGTCCGGCTGCAGCCGCTTGATTGCCGTGAGCTGGCTCGGAAGTCGGTGCTGCCCTTCGCGTAGGTCTCCTCGCCGACGATCTTCCCGCCCATCTCGGTGAACTTGCGCTTGAACACGTCCGAGAGCCCCTGGCAGTAGTCGCTATTCGAGGTCGCGCAGGATGGCGACCTTGGTGAACTTGAGGTTGTCGTGGGCGAACTTCGCCATCACGTAGCCCTGGAACGGGTCGATGAAGCAGACCCGGAAGATGTAGTCGCCCATCTCCGTCACCTTGGGGTTGGTCGAGGCATTGGAGATCATCGGCACCTTGGCCGGCTGCGCGGTCTTGGCCATGGCGATGGAGTTGGTGCTCGCCACCTCGCCGAGGATCAGCAGCACCTGGTCCTGGTTGATGAGCCGGGTGGCGGCGTTGGCGGCATCCTCTGGCTTGCTCTGGTCGTCGTACACCCGGACGTCGATCTTCTTGCCCTTCACCCCACCGGCGGCGTTCGCCTCGCGGAGCGCGAGCTCGATGCCGTTCCGGGTCGAGATGCCGAAGGTGGCCTCCGAGCCGGTGAGCGATCCGATCTCGCCGATGAGGATGGTATCGCCAGTCACTGCACCCGACCCAGCGGCTGACGGGGCGGCCGCGGTGCCGCCGGAGGCCGGGCCCGGAGCCGATGCCTTCTTCTCGCAGCCGATCAGGGCGAGAGCACAGCTGGTCAGGACTGTCGCCAGGGCGGAGCGCATGGGGACCTCGTGATGTCGACGGGACAGGCCGCGGTCTTCTAGGTGGACTGTCCGAGGACGGTCAAGGTGAAGCGTCTGACTTCCCCCGGCGGCGGAGGAATGCCACCCCGAGGGTGAGGACGACGCCCGCGAACGCGATGCAGCCCACGTAGAGCGGGGCGAAGACGATGGTGAGCGCGGCGAGCGGATCGGCCTGGATGTCGAAGGTATGGGCCGACCAGACGAGCGCCGCCGCCGTGAGCAGACCGGTGAACACCGGGAACCGCCCCCCGGGGCCGCGGGCCGCCCAGAAGGCGCCGACGATCAGGCCGGGGAAGGCCAGCCACGCCACCTCGAAGAGCACCTGGCCGAAGTTGCTCGGGAGGTTCCGCCGCGGGGAGAAGCCCACCGCGATGGTCAGGAACCAGACCGCCACCGCGCCGACGGCGCAGGCGATGACCTTCTCGGCGGAGCTGCGGGGACCGCGCATGGCTCGGGGTCCCTTAGCACGGGCGGCCGCTCAGCCGGGCCGGGCCGCGGAGCGGGCGAGCGGCAGGACCTTGTCCACCAGCGCGCGGTTGAAGGCGTCCCGCTCCTCGGTGTTGGGCAGGTGCGCCGAGCGCTCGAACCAGACCAGCTCCTTGGAGGGCGCCTGGACGACTTCGAAGTATCGGCGGGCAACCTCCGCGGGGCACTCCTGGTCGTGGCGTCCCAGCATGAACAGGACGGGGATGTCGAACCTCGGCGCGCTCCGGAGGAGATCCACCGTCATCAGCTCCGGCCAGAGCAGCTTCATCGAGCCGAAGATGCCCCGGAAGTAGTTGAGCCGATCGGCCAGGCCGTACTCGCGGGAGAAGAGCAGGCCACCGAGGACCGGCGCCATCGCTCCGACCCTGCTGTCGTGGACCTCGCCGCCGAAGCGTGCGAGCAGCCTCCGCTGGGTGAGCGTCCTGGACTGCCAGTCACCGGAATACGGCGGCGGTCCCATCTCCTCCAGCGCGCGGACGGCCCGGCGGTCACGGGCTTCCCTCGCGCGATCGAGCGTCCATTGCCACGACGCGCGCTCGCCGTCCTTCATGTCCCCGATCTGACCGATCCCGACGTAGCAGGCGTAGAGATCCGGATAGCGGGAGGCGGTCAGGGCGCCGATGACGCTTCCCCACGAGTGGCCCACCAGGACCAGCCGCTGCTGGCCAAACTTCGTCAGGAGGTGGGCGGTCAGCTCCCGCGTGTCCTGGACGAACTGCTCGACGTTCATTACGCTCGACCTCGTGGATCGCGCGGTAGGACTTGCCTGCCCCGCGCTGGTCCCAGTTCACCACCACGAAGTGCTTCTCCAGCGCGCGGGTGTTCCGGCGGTTGGCCGTCAGCTGCGAGGTCCCCGGCCCGCCGTGCAGGAACAGGAGGAGCGGCGCGCGCACGTCCTCGGAGCGCTGGAGCACCCACTGGTCGACTCCCCCGATGCGGAGCTTCTCGAGGAGCGCGATGCTCCGCGTCGGGACGGCACCGGGACGTGCTCGGATCCGCGGCGTGCCGGCCGGGAGCGCGAAACGGACTCCCACCGCTCCGGCCAGGAGCGCCAGGAGAGCGAGCCCCGTCACGCGCCAGACGACCCGGGTGGGCCGCCGGTCGAGCCGGGCACCCGGTCTCCCCGCGCCCAGGCGATGGCGTCCTCGAGGCGGTCATCGCCCCAGAACAGCTCGCCGTCCACGAGGAAGGTGGGCGCACCGAAGATGCCCTGGCGAGTTGCCTGCTCGGTCGAGGCCCGGAGCGCGTCCTTGATCGGTTGACTCTGCGCCCGTGCCACCACCGCGCTTCCGTCCTTGCCGAGCCTCGACACGATGCTGGCCATCGCGGCGGGGTCGGCGATGTCCGCGTCGTCGGAGAACTCGGCGCGAAACATCGCCCGCACGCAGTCCTCCCCCCAGCCCTCGTCGAGCGCCACCAGCGCCACCCGGCCAGCGAGGACCGAGTGCCGCGGGAAGCGGCTGGGCTGGCGGAACGAGACGCCCCGTCGTGCGGCGCGGCGGGGCACGTCGCGCCACATCCAGCGCCCCTTGGCCGGATAGATGTTGAACGGAGAGTCGTTCCAGCCCTGGGCCTGGAAGATGGGCCCGAGCAGGAACGGGTGCCAGCGCACCTCGAGACCCGCGGCGGCGTCGCCGATGCGCAGCGCGGCCAGGGCCGAGTAGGGGCTGGCGAGGTCGAACCAGAAGTCCATCGGCGAGCGGCTCACAGCCAAGAGTGTGGTGGCCCGGCACAGGTCGGGGCAAGTAGACACCGGTCGTGTCGCCTCCCTCCCCCATTCCCACCAGCCCACGCGAGGAGCTCCACCAGCTGGTGCGCCTGGCGCTGCCGCTGGCGCTGGCGCAGGCCGGGCAGGCGCTGATGGGGCTCGTGGACACCGCGGTCGTGGGCCGCGCAGGGGCGGTGCAGCTCGCGGGTGCGGCGCTGGGGAACGCCGTCGTCTTCACCATGTCCATCTTTGGCATCGGCACGCTGATGGGGGTGGACCCGCTCATCAGCCAGGCCCTGGGCGCGCGGGATCCGCTGCGGGCGCGCCGGCTGTACTGGCAGGCGCTCCGGGTGGCGGTGGTGGCGAGCCTGCTCCTCGTCCCGCCGACGCTCGTCCTCTCCGGACTGCTCGAGCGGTTCGGCATCGCCCCGGACGTCGCCGAGGCGTGCCGGGCCTTCGTCTACTGGCGCCTTCCTGGAATCACCGCCCTGCTCGTCTTCTATGCCCAGCGCAGCTACGTGCAATCGGTGGGTGCCGCCCGGGCCCTGATCTGGGCCACGGTGCTGGCGAACGTGGTCAACCTGCTCGGCGACATCCTCCTGGTGTTCGGAGGCGCGGGCCTGCCGGCATGGACGGGGCCGCTCCGGTGGATTCCGGCGATGGGCGCGGGCGGCTCGGCGCTGGCCACCACGCTGGTCCAGATCTGCGAGGTCGTCTTCCTCGCCTGGGTCGTCCGGCAGATCCCGGTCGCCGGGCGGCCGGCGGACCTCCATCGCCGGCTCCCGGAGGACGAGCGGCACATCCTCCGGGTGGGGATCCCCATCGGGCTTCACTTCGGGGCGGAGGTGGGGGTCTTCGCGCTGGCAGGGTTCCTGGCCGGGCGGCTGGGGGCCGACAGCCTCGCCGCCCACCAGGTCGCCCTGACGGTGTCCTCGGTCACCTTCACCTTCGCGATGGGGATCGGGAACGCGGGGAGCGTCCGGGTCGGGCTCGCGGTGGGCGCGGGAGACACGCCGGGTGCGCGGCGGGCCGGGCTGCTGGCCTTCGCGGCCGGCGTGGCCTTCATGGGCTGCGCGGCGCTCACCTACGTGCTCTTCCCGCGCCAGATTGTCGCGCTCCTCACCAACGCACCGGACATCGCCGCGCTCGCCGTGCCGCTCTTCATGGTGGCGGCGGTGTTCCAGGTCTCCGACGGGCTCCAGGGGGTGGGAGCGGGCGTGCTGCGCGGCGCGGGAGACAGCCGGTTCACCTTCACCGCCAACGTGGTCGGCCACTACCTCGTCGGGCTCCCGCTCGCGCTCTTCCTCGGCTTCTCGATGCGCCTCGGCGTCCTCGGAATCTGGTGGGGGCTCTGCGCCGGGCTGACCGCGGTCGCCGCGGCGCTGGTGTGGCGGTTCCTGCGCGTGTCGGGACGGGAGATTCGTCCCGCTGGCCCGCCCCGCGACTGGACCGTGAAGCGGATCAGCGGCGGAGCTCGGTGGGTCCAGCCGCCGGCGGAGGCTCCGGTGCCCGAGGCTCGAGCGGCGGGACGATGACCGCGGCAGGCTCGGGCCCGAGCAGCTCGTCCTCCCGCAGCGGCGCGGTGCGCACGTCCTCCTCCGGCGGCACGGGGCCCCCTGGGACGCGGCTCGCTGTCGCGTAGACCACGAGGGCGATGGCCAGCGGCAGGGCGTAGCGGGTGAGCAGCTCGAGCGGGCGGCCGGCGAGCACCAGCACCGGGACGAGCACCACCGACCCGAGCACGACGGTCGCCCGGTTCGCAGCGCGCGGCCACACCGCGGCGACCACGGCGACGCCCACCGAGTGCAGCAACCCCACCAGCGCCAGCACCGGGATGAGCGAGAGCCACACGAAGAAGCCGGACTCGATCGGGTGCGCCCAGTGCCCCGACCCCGTCAGCTGGTCCTGGAGGTACACGCCGGTGAGGAACAGCGGCAGCGCCACTCCCACCAGCAGCTCGATGTTGCGTACAAGATCCGTGGGAACGCTTCGCCGGCCCATCCGTCGCCTCTCGCCGCGGATTCCTAGCGAGGTCCGGACCGGTTCGCTCTCCCCGTCCCCGAGGGCCATCCGCTGGCGCACGCAGCGTGCGGCCACCGGTGGGGACCCGGGCTAGAGGCCGATCCGCGGGCCCTCGCGCCACGCCCGGGCGCCGCGCGAGAGGCCGTCGGCCAACCTGCGCACGAGGGACACCGCCGGCCCGGCACCGAGGCGCACGGCGACGACCAGCGCGTAGGCGAGGAGGAGCCACCCGCCCGGCTCCAGCCGCGGCGTCCAAATGAACGGCGTGAAGAGCACGCTGAACTCGGGGACGTCCCAGCAGAACGCCTCGACCGCGTAGTTGCTCGCGGTGCAGACCTCCTGCTTCCAGAAGCGCAGGACCGCGCCGTCGAACCCGCCCCAGAGCGAGAGCAGGAGCGCGCCGAGCACCGCCAGGAGCGGCAGCACCCGCCGGGGCGGATGCGCGCACTCGGCCGCCAGGCGGAGCGAGGCGGGAATCGCCGCGAAGACGAGGAAGCGAGGCCCCCAGCTGTATCCCCCGTACCAGGCCCACCACTGCCCGTAGACCACGAGCAGCCCGGCGACCACCCACAGGCAGGCGCGCTGGAAGGGACGCACCGGCCGGAGGGCACGGCGCGCCGCCGGGAAGACCAGGAAGAGCCCCGGGGCGAAGAAGAGCAGGCCCTTGCCGAAGGAGAGCAGGAGCTGGAGCACGCCCAGCGGCAGCGGGTAGCTGAAGCTCGGCTGACCGGAGTACGGGAGCAGGGTGCGGTAGCCCGCGTTGTGCTCGTAGCCGGTGTTCAGCGGGTGTCCCCGGCGGAGCCAGTTCTCGCCCAGCCAGAGCAGCACGAAGCCGAGGACCGGCGCCGCCGCGCGCAGGCGCCGGTGACGGATGCCCCAGTCGCCGAGCGCCAGGGCCACGCCGACGCTCGTCCCGGGCACGTTCGCCATGCCCAGCGCGAGCGCCGCGCCACCGAGCACCTGCCGCCCGCCGGTCCAGGCTGCGAGTCCGAGCCCGAGCGCGAGCACGTTGAACGTCTCGGCGCCGTACGCGCTCAGCTGGTGGGTGAGCATCGAGCCGGCGAGCAGGAGGAGGAGGAAGCCCCGGAGCACCGTCCCCTCCACCCGTCCCCGGAGCAGGCGCCAGAACAGAACGAGCCCGAGCCCGGCGAGGACGAGGTTGTACCGGGCGACCCACCACTCGGGTGACTGGATCCAGCGACCGAGCAAGTAGAGCGGCGCGGAGAGCACCGTCCCGAGCAGAGGGAACTCGGTGGCCGACCAGCGACCGTGCTCGAGCAGCTCGCGGAGCGCCTGGAAGCGAACCGCCCCGTCTGCCTCCACGTTGTGCGGCTCGAACGCCCAGAGGAGGAGCCAGCCGAGGAGGATCAGCGCGAGGTCGAGCCGGGCGAGCTGACTCTGTCCCGGCAGGGACTCCGCCTCCCGGAGGAGCGTCTCGCGCACGGCGGGGTCAGTGCCAGAAGCCACCGCCGACCCCGTACTCCAGATCGCGGCGGACGCGCTGCCCCGGACTGACCGAGAACCGGGTGCAGCGCCGAAACGCCTGCGGAACACAGCTCTCGAAGTCGCCAACAGGAAGCGCGAGCTCGTAGAACCCCAGCCGATCACCGCTCTGGACCGTCGCCGGGGAGGGCAGCACGGGGCTGCTCACGGTCATCTCGACGCTCACCGCGCTGACCTCGCAAACCTGACCAGGGCAGACGTCGTCGACCTGGTAAGTCTGCCCGTACACACCCTGCGAGATGGTCAGGAGACCCTCGACGTCGTGACCGATCCCGGGACTGCCGCAGCCGAGCATCCCGACCACCACCGCGCCGATCACCCGACGCCCGGCGAACTGGCTCATGCCCCCGAGGACTTCGCCTGGTCGGCGTAGATCGCGTCGGCGATGCGGTAGGCGCTGCCCTCCAGCCGCTGCAGCGCCTCCTTCAGCTTCGCCGGGTCGTCCTGCTTCATGATCTGCTTGAGGTTCTCGAGGTCGGCCTGGATCTCGCCCACGTCCTTGGGCGTGAGCACGTGCCCGTACTCCTCGAGGCTCTTCTCGGTGGTGTAGATGAGCCCGTCGGCGTTGTTGCGCACGTCGGCCAGCTCGCGCTTGCGCTTGTCGTCCGCGGCGTTGGTCTGGGCGTCCTGCACCATCTGCTGGATCTCGGGCTCGCTCAGCCCCGAGTTGCTCACCACCCGGACCGCCTGCTGCTTCCCGGTGCCGAGGTCCTTGGCGCTGACGTGGACGATGCCGTTGGCGTCGATGTCGAACGACACCTCGATCTGCGGCACGCCACGCGGGGCCGGCGGGATGCCCACCAGCTCGAAGCGGGCCAGGGTCTTGTTGTCCGCCGCCATCTCGCGCTCGCCCTGGAGAACGTGCACCGAGACCAGGGGCTGGTTGTCCACCGCGGTGGAGAAGACCTGGCTCTTCTTGCAGGGGATGGTGGTGTTCTTGTCGATGATGCGGGTGGCCACCCCGCCCGCGGTCTCGACGCCGAGCGACAGCGGCGTCACGTCGAGCAGGAGGACGTCCTTCACCTCGCCCTTGAGCACGCCGGCCTGGATCGCCGCGCCCACCGCCACCACCTCGTCGGGGTTGATGCCCTTGTGGGGCTCCTTCCCGAAGAACTCCTTCACCATCCGCTGGACCAGCGGCATGCGGGTCATGCCGCCCACGAGGAGGACCTGGTGGATGGCCCCGGTGGTGAGCCCGGCGTCCTTGAGCGCGGTGCGGCAGGGCTCGAGCGTGCGCTCCACGAGGTCCATCACCAGCGACTCGAGCGTCTGCCGGTCGATGCTCTCGGTCAGGTGCTTGGGGCCGCTCGCGTCGGCGGTAATGAACGGAAGGTTGACCTCGGTGTCCGGGGCGCTGGAGAGCTCGTGCTTGGCACGCTCCGCAGCCTCCTTCAGCCGCTGGAGCGCCATCCGGTCGTTGCGGAGGTCGATCCCGGTCTGGTCCATGAACCGCTTGGCCAGCCAGTCGATGATGCGCTGGTCGAAGTCCTCGCCGCCGAGGAAGGTGTCGCCGTTGGTGCTGCGCACCTCGAACACCCCACTGCTGAGCTCGAGGATGCTGATGTCGAAGGTACCGCCGCCGAGGTCGTAGACCGCGACCCGCTCGGTCTTGCTCCCCTCGGTGCCCTTGTCCATCCCGTAGGCCAGGGCGGCCGCGGTGGGCTCGTTGATGATCCGGAGCACGTTCAGCCCGGCGATGCGGCCGGCGTCCTTCGTGGCCTGCCGCTGGCTGTCGTTGAAGTAGGCGGGGATGGTGATGACCGCCTCGGTCACCGGCTCGCCCAGGTAGTCCTCGGCGGTGCTCTTCATCTTGAGCAGCACCTGGGCGCTGATCTCCTGGGGGCTGAGGAGCTTGCCGCGGACGTCCACCCAGGCGTCGCCGTTGGGCGAGGGAACCACCTTGAAGCTGCTGAGCGCGACGGCCTTCTTGGCCTCGGGTGAGTCGAGCTTGCGTCCGATGAGCCGCTTCACCGAGTACAGCGTGGCCTCGGGGTTGGTGATGGCCTGGCGCTTGGCGATCTGACCGACGAGGCGCTCACCGTTCTCGGTGAACGCCACCATCGAGGGGGTGGTGCGGCTCCCTTCGCTGTTGGGGATGACCACCGGCTCGCCGCTCTCCATCACAGCGACGCAGCTGTTGGTCGTTCCCAGGTCGATGCCGATGACCTTCGCCATGGTCTAGGACTGTCCCCCCGGAGCTTCCGTAGGCGACGAAGGGGCCGGTTCCGCCACGGCCGTCTCGCCGGAGGCCTCCGCAGCGGGTGCCGGCTCCGGTGGACGGGCCACCATCACCAGCGCCGGACGCACCAGCCGGTCGTTGAGGGTGAATCCCCGCAGCACCTCGGTGCTGACGGCGTTGAGCCGGGAGGTCCCGGCGCTCCTCGTGCCCCATGGCCTCGTGCAGGTGCGGGTCGAAGGGCTGCCCGCGAGCGCTGAACGCCTTCAGTCCCTGCTTTGCCAGCGTGTCCTCCAGCAGCTTCCGCGTCATCCGAACGCCCTCGGCCAGGCCATCCCACTTCCCGGTCCGCTCGCCCAGGTCGAGCGCACGGTCCAGGTTGTCGATGACCGGGAGCAGGTCTTTCAAGACGCGTTCCAGGCCAAAGCGGACCACCTCGTCCCGCTCGCGCTGGGCCCGCTTGCGCGCGTTGTCCAGGTCCGCCGCGGCGCGGAGTGCGCGCTCGCGTTCCTGGCTGACCTGGGTGGAGAGCTCACGTTCCCTGGCCTCGAGCTCCTCGATGCGCGTCCTGAGCGCGGCGAGCTCCTCCTCCGGCGCGCCGACGGGCCCAACGGCCAGGTCCTCGGCCGCCGCCGTCTCGCGCTGCTTCTCGACGCTCTCCAGGGCCGCGGCGATGACGTCTTCGCCGATGTCCGCGGAGAACTTGCCTTGCTCGGAGCCCACCGGAACCACCAATTCTGTCACAGCTCAAGGACTTCGGCGGATCGCCGTCAGCGTTTACGGGAGGTACGTGAGCCTGCGCGGCTGCCCCCCGCGGAGCGGCCCTTGCGCGATGTGCTCTTGGCGGCTCCCTTCGCCTTCCTGGCCGCTGGCTTGCGGGTCTTGCCCGACCGGGTGGGTGCCGCTTTCGGTCGCTCGACGCCCAGCGCCTCCTCGGCCCGGCTCCGGGCCTCGAGGAACTTGGACTTCGCCCAGGTGCGCAGCTCGGCCACACGGGCCTTCAACCGCTCCTGCTGCGCCGGGTCACGGAGCTCGTCGATGGTCTTCTGGGCCTCGCCGAGCAGCTCCTCGCCGGTGCGCTTGAGGTCCTCGCCGGTCTTCCTCACGAACTCGAGCAGCCTGTCGTCCCACTGCGGTTCGGCCATTGGGTCCTCCTTCGGGTTCAGGGGCGGCGAGCGTACGCTGCCAGGGCCTCGGCCCACACCTGCTTGAAGGGGACCCCCGTCGCCTCGGCGCGGGCGCGGACGTCCTCGAACTCGGGCGCGGCGTTCAGGGCTTCCCCGTCCAGACTGCCGACCTTCACCCGGACCGGTCCGTGCGGGGTCTCCACCTGCACGTGGACGCGGTCGAGCACCGTGCGATGCACCGGCCAGGCCCGTACTCCCAGCGTGGGGGACTCGGTGAGGAGGCGCCGGACCACCTGCTCGCGCTCGGCCCCGGCGACCAGGACCGAGAGCACGTGCCCGGGGCGGCTCTTCTTGAGCGTCACCGGGGCCACCCAGGCATCCAGGGCGCCATGCACCAGCAGCTGCTCGACGAGGTAGCCGAGCAGCTGCGGCGTGGCGTCGTCGAGCGTCACCGCCAGCTCCCACACGTCCTCGGTCGCCCCGTCGGTGCGCGTCCCGAGCGTGGCCCGGAGCACGTTCGGTCGGTCGGGCAGCTCCCGGCGACCGAGCCCGTACCCGATGCGCTGCAGCCGCAGGGCCGGGGGAGGGCCGGGCCGGGTCAGCACCCGGAGCAGCGCGGCTCCCGTCGGGGTGGTGAGCTCGCCCTGCCCCTCGAAGCGCACCGGCAGGTCCCGGAGGATCTCCAGCGTGGCCGGCACCGGCACCGGGAAGCGCCCGTGCATCGTCTCCACCGTGCCGCTGCCGAGCGGCGGCGGCGCCGAGACCACCTCGGGCTGGCCGAGCAGCTCGAGCGCCAGCGCCGCACCGCAGACGTCGACGATGCTGTCCACCGCGCCCACCTCGTGGAAGCGGACGGACTCGAGCGGCACGTCGTGGATCTTCGCCTCCGCCCGTCCGATGACCTCGAAGACGGCCCGGGCCTGGGCCTTCGCCCGGGGCGGCAGTGCGCTCGCCTCGATGCGGGCGAGGATCTCGCCGAGCCCCCGGTGCACGTGCGGCACCTCGGAGGACACCTCGACGTTCAGGTGCACGCCCGCGATGGCCTGCCGGACGGCCCGGGTCACCTCGAAGCCCCAGCCGTCGAGCCCGAGCGTGCGGAGACCCGACTCGAGCGCCTTCCTGTCGACACCCAGGTCGAGCATCGCGGCCAGGAACATGTCCCCGGCGATGCCGCCCACCGGCTCGAGGTAGAGCACCGACGACCCGCTCATCCCGCCCGCCTCCGCCGGTTGGCGGTCCGCGAGACCAGCGCCGCGAAGAACCCGGCGCCGAAGCCGTTGTCGATGTTCACCACCGCCACGTTGGAGGCGCAGGAGTTGAGCATGGTGAGGAGCGCCGAGAGTCCCCGGAAGTTCGCTCCGTAGCCGACGCTGGTCGGAACCGCCACCACCGGGATGCCCACCAGTCCGCCGACGACGGATGCCAGCGCGCCCTCCATCCCCGCCACCGCGACCGCGACGTGCGCCTCCTGGATCTCGCTCCGGCGCTTCAGGAGCCGGTGCAGCCCGGCCACCCCCACGTCGTAGATGCGAGAGACCGTGGCGCCCATCGCCTCGGCGGTGAGCGCGGCCTCCTCGGCCACCGGCAGGTCGCTGGTGCCGGCACAGGCCACCGCCACGCGGCCCGCCCGGGGCCTCCCCTGGGCGAGGTGGAAGATGCGCGCGTCGGGGTGGAAGCGCGCCTTCGGCCAGCGCTCGAGCAGCGGCTGCGCCTTCTCCTCGGTGAGCCGGGTGACGAGGACCGGCTGCTTGCGCCGGACCAGCACCTCGACGATGCCGAGCAGCTGCGCGCGGCTCTTCCCCTCCCCGTACACCACCTCGGGAAAGCCGAAGCGCACGCTGCGGTGGGTGTCCACCGTCGCGTAGCCCAGCTCGGCGAAGGGCAGGTCCACCAGCGCGCGGGTCGCCTGGTCCACCGTGGTCCGACCGCGGCGCACGTCCTCGAGGAGCTTCCTGAGCCGGGCTGGAATCCAAGGCAGGTCAGGCCATCTTCAGGCCACGCAGGAACGTGGTGAGGCCCGGGCCGTCCGGAAGCAAGAGAAAGCGCCCCGAGAGCGGCGAGGCGTACACCTCCGCCTCCAGCACCCAGCCCTCCTCCTCGGGGAGGCAGAGCGCGGCGATCATCTCCGCGGGGCCGTCCCCCACCAGGGGCACCGAGTGCAGCGCCCGGACGCCGCTCAGACGCATCACCGCGTCGAGCGCCGCGGAGAAGGCCTGGTTCGCCGCGTCGCGGAGCGCCACCTCGGGCGTCTGGAAGCGCTGGCCGGCGGCCCCGAGCAACCGGGAGGTGAGGGTCTGGACGTGGGGCTCGGTGAAGATCAGCGCCAGGCCGCCTCCCACCTCGCCGCGGAGCTCGGCGCCGACCGAGGTGAGGGCCGCGCCGCGGCCCCCGAGCAGGGCGGTGAGCTGGGCCCGGTCGAGCAGGCGGACCAGCGGCGGCCAGAGCCCGAACTTCTCGCCCCCGAGCAGGGTGGAGAGCGCACGGGCGGCATGTCCGGCGGCGACGTTCGTCAGCTCTCGGAGCGCGTCTGCCTGGGGCTCGGTGAGCTCGGCGGGCACGGGTCTACCCTATGGTGCAATCGGGCCGGGAGGAATGCTGCCGGACCAGGAGCGGAGGTCGCTCCCATCGAAAAAGACGTGCACCGCCGGACAGCTCCCGGATTGCACGCGAATTGCGCGGCCGTGCAGCGCCGGACAGGCCCCCGTCCGCTCCCGGTCGCACTCCAGGGCGTGCGAGACCACCCCGTGGTCCTCGACGTGGATCCGGGCTGCGCTGGCCGGGATGCACAGCTCGCCCGCCCCCGTTCCGCGGTGGAGATCCACCCGCCACCACCGACCCACCGGCGAGACGGGGCCCTCGGCCACGAAGAGGACGAGGCGGTCGGCGGTGCGGGTGACGAGCACCACGTCCGGGGCGCCGTCGCCGGTGACGTCGGTGGAGAGCGACTCGACGGTCCCCCGCGGCACCCCTGCCCGCCACGCCAGGCGCTCGACGACCTTGAGGTCGGCCTCCGAGAGCACCGGGGTGGCGATCAGGACGAGCCGAAGCGCGAGGGAGAGCATGTCGGCAGCGCGTGCCTCAGGCCAGGAGCCGCGGAACGTCGAGGATGAAGACCGGCCGCCCGTTTCCGAGGATGGTGACCCCGGCGAGTCCGCTGACCCGGTCCAGGGGCCGCGAGAGCGCCTTGAGCACTGCCTCCTCCTGTCCGAGGAGCGCCTCGACACCGAGGGCCACCGTCCCCGCCTCGGACTCCATCACCACCCACGGGCGGGAGCCGGGCGCCGGCACAGTGGGGAGCTCCAGCAGCCGGGCGAGATCGTGCGCCGGGACGAGCTGCTGCCCATAGGTCAGGAGATCCGCAGAGGGGGAGTGCTGGAGCGACGCGTCCGGCAGCTCGACCGCACCGATGACCTTGGTGATGGGCAGCCCGAGCACCTCGCCGCCCGCCCGCACCAGGAGGAGCTGCACGACCGCCACGGTGAGCGGGAGACGCAGCATCACCCGCGTTCCCCGCCCGGGCTGCGAATCGAGCTCCAGCGCTCCGCCCAGGACCTCGACCGAGCGCTTCACGGCGTCCATGCCCACGCCGCGGCCGCTCACGTCGTCGACGTCCGCCGCGGTCGACACCCCGGGGAGACAGGCGAGGAGCAGTGCCTCGCGGGTGGAGAGGCGGGCGGCGGCCTCCCGGGTCAGCCTCCCCCGGGCCACGGCCGCGGAGCGCAGCTTGTCCGGGTCCATTCCCCTGCCGTCGTCCTCGATCTCCAGCACCACCCGCTCCCGCGTCCGGCGCACCACGATGCGCAGCAGACCCCGCGGGGGCTTGCCGGCGGCGACCCGGGCCTCGGGCGTCTCGATGCCGTGGTCGATGGCGTTGCGGAGCACGTGGAGCAGCGGCTCGGCGACGGCGTCGAGGATGGCGCGATCGAGCTCGATCTCCGCCCCGGTGATGGAGACCTCCACGTCCTTGCCGCGCTTCCGGGCGAGGTCGCGGGCGGCCCGCGGCAGCTGGTCGGTGATCACCGCCACCGGCGTCATCCGCGCGCCCATCACCTTCCCGTGGAGGTCCTTCACCAGCGCGTGGAGCCGGTCCACGCCCTCGTCCAGCGCCGGGCGCTCGTGCTGGGGGAAGCGCCGGCCGATGTCGCGCAGCCGGGCGGTCGCCAGGAGCAGCTCGCCCGCCATCTCGAGGAAGTCGTCGAGCAGCTCGGTGCGGACGCGCACCGTGCGGGCCGGCTCGGGCGGAGGTCCGGCGGCGGGTGGCGGCTCGGGCGGAGGCGCCTCGGGCACCGGCTCAGCGGAGACGAGCTCCACCTCGGGGACCAGGGCCATCGCCGAGCGCACGGGCTCGAGCCCGCCGTCGGTCTCCAGGATCAGCGCCACCCGCCCGTCCGGGATGGCGCCGGCGCGGAGGTCCTCCAGCGGAGGCCGGAGCTGGGTCACGGCGCCGAGGCCGGTGAGCTTCTTGTAGACCAGGAACGCGCGGGGGCCCGGGCTCTGCGCCGCGGGGAGGATGCGGAGGCGGATTCGAACCGCCGGGTGCTCAGGGCGGCCGAGGGACGGGTCAGCGGGTCGACCCGCGCCACCCGCGTCGGGCGCGGGGCCTCGCCGGTGAGCGAGGTGACCGCCTCGCCCAGACGCCCGAGCAGCTCCGGCTGGGGAGCGGGGGCGTTCCCCTCGCCCGTGCCACGCACCAGGGCCAGCATCGCGTCGATGGCGGCGAGCAGGAGATCCACCCGGTCGCGGCCGAGCGCTCCGGGGACCCTGCGGGCGACGTCGACCAGATCCTCCACCCGGTGGGCCAGCTGGGCGATCGGCTCGAGCCCCATCGAGGCGGCCATGCCCTTCACCGAGTGGGCATGGCGGAAGAGCGAGTCCACCGTCTCGCCGGCGGGCGTGCCCTCGAGAGCCACCAGGTCGCGGGCGAGCGCCTCGAGGTGCTCGGAGGCCTCGGCCACGAACAGCCCGAGGTAGCGGGACATGTCGAGCGTGGCAGCCAGGGCTACACCTTGGGCGTCTCGCCCAGCACCTTCTTCACCACCGCGAGGACGTCCTCGGCGCGGAACGGCTTGACGATGAAGTCCGCGGCGCCTGCCTCGATGGCCTCCATCACCAGCGACTCCTGTCCGAGCGCCGAGCAGATGACCACCACCGCCTTCGGGTCGCCGCGGACGATCTCCCGCGTGGCCTCGATGCCGCTCTTGTACGGCATGACGATGTCCATGGTCGTCAGGTCCGGCTTCAGGGAGCGGTACTTCTCGATCGCCTCGATGCCGTGCGCCGCCTCGCCGACGACCTCGTAGCCGCCGGAGCTGAAGATGTCGCGGATCATGCTCCGCATGAACACCGCGTCGTCGACGATCAGCACTCGCTTCGGCATGTGACCGGAAGAGCCCCCGGAGAGAACGGATGTTAGCCGCGGTCGAAGAGGTGTGTCACCGCGACGTCGAGCGCGTCGGTGTCCAGCACCGTCACTGCCACACCCTTCACGCGGGTCACTCCGCGCACCGCCGGCCGCGACTCGCGCGCCTGGGTGGACACCTTCTCCACCGTCTCGATGCCCTCCACGTCGGTGACGCTGAGGGCCAGGTCGCGGCGGCCGCGGTCGAGCACGATCAGCTTCCGCTGGGGCTGGGTCGGCGGTGGGAGCTCGAGGAGACGGGCAAAGTCCACCACGGTCACCACCCGACCGCGCAGGTTCACCACCCCGATGACCGGCGGGGGCGCCCGCGGCACGCGCACCACGCCATCGGGCTGTAGCACCACCTCCCGAACCGCCGAGAGCGGGAGGGCGTAACGGGTCGCGTCGAGGAGGAAGACCACGTGCTGCACCGGGCCGCGGTCGGTGGCCGTGCCGGCGCTCACGACCCGAGCCGGAACCGGCGGACCACGCTCTGCAGCTCGAGGCTGAGGTTGTTCAGCTCCTGGGCCGCGGAGGTCATGCGGGCGACGGCGGAGGTCTGATCCTCGATGACCCCGTTCGCGGCGTCGGTGGAGCTGGCGTTGGCCTCGGCCACCTCGGAGATCTCGCCGACGGCCTTCACCATCTCCTCGCTGCCGGCGAGCTGCTCGCGGGCGCTCTGGCTGATGAGGTGCACCTTCTCCGCACCCTTGCGGGCGGTGTCGGTGATGCTGCCCATCGAGCGGACGATGGTGCCGAGGTCCTCGCGTCCCTCGGTGAGCTCCTCGATGCCCTGCTTCATCGCCGAGACGACCGCCGACGGACTGGCCGGAGATGTCACGGGCGAGCTTGCTGATCTGCTCGGCGCTCTTGCCGGCGGACTCGGCCAGCTTGCGGACCTCGTCGGCCACCACCGCGAAGCCGCGTCCGTACTCGCCGGCGCGCGCCGCCTCGATGGTGGCGTTGAGGGCCAGGAGGTTGGTCTGCTGCGCCACCTGGGTGATGACGTCGACGATCTTGGAGATCTCCTGGGTCTTCTCGCCGAAGGCGAAGACCTCCTGGCTCGCGCTCTCGACGCGGCTGAACACCTTGTTCACCTTCTCGCCGGCGAGCCGGGCCGCCTTGCTGCCCTGCTCCGCCGCCACCGAGGTCTCGCCGGAGGCGAGCGCCGCGTCCTCCGCGGAGAGAGCGGTGCGCTGGATGCTGCCGGCCATCTCGCCGATCACCTTCTGGGCACGCGCCACCAGGTCCGACTGGGTGCCGGCGCCGAGGGCGATCTTCCCGATCGACGTGCCGACCTCGGTGGTCGCCGCGTTCACGTGCTCGGCCGAGCGCTGCAGCTCGGTGGCCGAGTCGGCCACGCTCGCCGCGGTGTGCTGGATGTGGCCCACCAGCTCCCGCAGGTTCTCCTGCATGTTGCCGATGGCCGTGGTGAGCTCGTCGATCTCGTCGCGGCCGAAGCTCGGCTCGGTCGCCACGGGCGAGGCGAGGTCTCCGCGGGAGATGTCGAGCGCGCTCCGGCTGAGCGAGCGCAGCCGGGTGACGCGAGCGAGCACCGCCGGGAGGAGGAGCGCGAGCCCCAGGGTCACCACTCCGGCCACCGTCGCCTGCACCACCCAGCTGGCGTTGCGCACGAGGTGCAGTGTGCCGACCAGCACCATCGCCAGAAGGAAGTGCGAGACGAGGATCTTGCTCTGGAGAGACAGCGACACGGGCGGGCTCCGCTCCTCGAGCGCCGCTGCCAGCCCACGCACCGGCGCAGCACGGCGGGGGTCCTCGCGCCGGGGAACTCGTCCAGCACGGAGCGGCGAACCGTTCCGTTGCGAGTCGGCGGGGGGACGAGAGCCATGCGGGGCGCGATTCTGGCGTAGGACGGCGCGGATTTCACATTCCGGGCGCCGGTCGTGCTCCGAGGAACACCCCTCCCCACACGGAGGGTCGTGGCTTCAGCCGAAGAGGCCGCGGTTTTCCTGGACCCAGCCGGCGAGCTTCTGGACGCCCTCCGCCACGCCGGTGCGCGGGCGCCAGCCCAGGGTCTCGGCGGCGCGGGTGACGTCGGCGACGAAGACGGGCTGGTCCCCCGGGCGCCAGTCGGCGAACGCGGGCCCCAGGGAACGGCCGGTGAGCCGCTCCAGCTGCCCGACCAGCTCGAGAAGTGACAGCGTGTTCGCCGGTCCCCCGCCCAGGTTGAACACCTGGCCGCTCGCGCGGTCGATGCGCTCCACGGCGGCGTCGTACGCCTCGCAGAGGTCATCGACGAAGAGCAGATCCCGCACCTGCCGTCCGTCGCCGTAGATGGTGACGGGCTTTCCGGTGACGGCGGCAATGGTGAACCAGGCCACCCAGCCCTGGTCCTCGACGCCGAACTGGCGCCAGCCGTAGATGCACGACTGGCGGAAGACGACGGTGCGCATCCCGTAGATGCGGGCGTAGTCGCGCACGTACTGGTCGGCCGCGCCCTTGCTGCAGCCGTAGGGCGAGTGGAAGTCGAGCGGCTCGGTCTCGGCGATGCCCCCGGGGCGGTCGCGGAAGCGTGTACCGGCCGTTGCGCTGCTCCACGCCCACGTGCTCGAGCCCGCCGTAGACCTTGTTGGTGGAGGCGTAGAGGAACGCGGCCGAGGGGGCGTGGCGGCGCGCCGACTCGAGCAGGTTGAAGGTCCCGAGCGCGTTCACCTCGAAGTCGTGTCGCGGCTCGGTGACGGAGGTGGTGACCGCGACCTGCGCGGCGAGATGGACGATGACCTGTGTATCGCGGGTGGCGGGCGAGCGCGGCGTCGAGCGCGGCGGGGTCGCGGATGTCGATGCGCTCGAAGGTGAAGCGGCCCTGGGTTTCCAGCCAGGCGAGGTTGCTGTCCGCGCCGCGACGCGACAGGTCGTCGAGAACCACGACCTCGTGTCCGCGCTGCATCCACCGCCGTGCTGCGTTGCAGCCGATGAAGCCCGCCCCGCCGGTCACCAGGTATTTCACGCCGCTGTCGTCCTCCGATTCCGGGCACCGAGCTTAGTCGCCGAGGTCCTCGGCACGAGGGGAAGCATGGTGGTCCGAGGTGGGGAGGTCCCGACGCCCGGACAGCCGGCGCCGCCATCGCCACGAGGTGTCCACTACGAGGCACTCCGAGGGCCACGACGAGGGCATACGAGGCCATTACGAGGTGTCTGACACCTCGTGGGCTTCGGGGCGGTCGCGGTCGACGCCTTCCCAAGCAGCCGAGTTTCCTCGAGCTGCGCGCGGGTGACCGCACGGCGACATCTTTTCAGGCCAGGTGGTCGAAGCCGCGGAGCTGGCTGGCCCGAGCGCCGGTCGGGTGGACCCCTCGCCCGCGCCGAACCTGGCCGATGGGCGTGAGGGCCAGGCCGAGCCGTCGGGCCAGCCGCATGACCCCCGGGGCCCGGGACGCCGGCGCGGTGAAGAGCAGCTCGTAGTCCTCACCGCCCGAGGCCGCCACGCGGGCGCGGTCGGTGGGCCGTGGATGCGCGGCCACCAGCGCCGCCGAGCAGGGCAATGCCTCCAGCGCGACGTGCAGGGCCACGCCGCTCGCCTCGGCGAGGTGTCCCGCGTCCTGGATCAGCCCGTCGCTCAGGTCGATGCAGGCCGAGGCCAGGCCCACCAGCGCGCGGCCGAGGGCGAGGCGCGCCGAGGGGCGGAGCTGGCGCATCCGCGCCGAGCGCGCGAGCCGGGGGTGCCGCCGAAGCCGCCTCGCCGCGGGCCCGCCCGGCCGCTCGAGCAGATCGAGCCCCAGCCGCGCATCCCCGAGCGTTCCCGAGACCCAGACCACGTCGCCCGGGCGGGCCCCGGAGCGGAGCAGCGCCCGTCCCCGCGCGACCTCTCCACCGACGGTCACGGTGAGCGACAGCCCCGGGGCGCGGGTCACGTTGCCGCCGACCAGCGCCGTCCCGCTCTCGCGCGCCAGCGCGCCGAACCCGGCCCCGAGCGCACGGGCCTCGCGGATCGAGAACCCGCGCGGGACGCCCAGCGCCACCAGCGCCCAGCGAGGACGCGCACCCATCGCTGCGAGGTCGGAGAGGTTCACCGCCAGGGCCTTGTGCCCCACGTCCTCGAGCCGCGCCGTCGCGCGGCGGAAGTGCACGCCCTCGACCACGGCGTCGACCGTCACGCACGTCTCGCCCCGGACCCGGGACATCACCGCCGCGTCGTCGCCCGGACCGGCCGGCGCGCGGGGTGAGGCGCGCGCAGCGGCGACGAAGGCCTCGATGCGCTGGAACTCCGGGCCCATCGGCGGGCCCCGCTAGAACCGATCGACGGGCGCGGGTGGCGCCTCGGAGAGCGGCGGGGCGATGACCGCCCTGGGCGGTGGCGGCTGGACGGGGAGCACCACCTCGAACCGCGAGCCCTGGCCGAGCTCGCTCTGCACCCGCACGGTGCCGCCGTGGCCTTCCACGTAGCTCTTCACGATGGCCAGACCGAGCCCCGCGCCGCCGAACTCGCGCGTGCTCGAGTTGTCCACCTGGTAGAAGCTCTGGAAGATCTTCTCCAGCTGATCGGACGGGATGCCCACGCCCGAGTCCTGGACGACGAAGTGCCACCCCTCGGCGTCGAGCTCGGGCTGGAACTTCACCTCGGTGACCAGCACCTGCACCCAGCCGCCCTTGGGGGTGAACTTCACCGCGTTGGAGAGGAGGTTCACCATCACCTGGCGGAGCTTCTCGCGATCGCCGCGGACCTCCACCGCGCGCGCGGGCAGCTTGAGGTCGATGGTCAGCCCCTTCTTCTGCGCCTGGGGCTTGATGCTGGAGAGCGCCGAGCTGACGAGGTCGCCGACGGAGATCGGCTCGAAGGTGAGCCGCACCTTCCCGGCCTCGATCTGCGTCACGTCGAGGATGGACGAGATCAGCTTCAGGAGGGTGTCCCCCTTGTCCATGATCGTCTTGACGTACTCGGTCTGCTCCTGGTTCAGCGTGCCGACCAGCCCCTCGGAGAGCATCTCCGAGTAGCCGATGATCGAGGTGAGCGGCGTGCGCAGCTCGTGGCTCACCGTCGCCAGGAAGCTCGACTTCAGCCGGTCCATGTCCTTGAGCTGGAGGTTCATCTGCTCCAGCCGCTTGTTCTGGGCCTCGAGGTCGCGGTTGCTCTCCAGCGTGGCCTCGATGTGCACCTGGCTGGTGAGGAACGTCTTCTGGCCCGCGGCGACCAGCGTCTCCAGCAGCTGCGCGAAGTGGAGCAGCACCTTGACGATGGTGGACTCGGGCGCGCGGCGGATCTTCGCCAGGTAGCTCTGCGCCTGCGCGAGGTCGAGCCCCGGCGTGAGGTCGGTCAGGGTGGGCGGCAGGTCGCCCATCTCGTCGGGCGTGAAGGGTCCGAACACCACCCGGCCCAGCACGTCGCCTTCCCAGAGGATGGGCAGCACCAGGTACCTGAGCCCGGTGAAGCAGGGCACGGCGATCATCCCGTGCAGCTTGGTCCCCGGCGGCGCCTGGGGCGCGCGGGCGTTCTGGGTCGTGGCCAGCGGGCCCGTCCTTCACCCGGGCCACGGTCTGGGTGCAGCAGCGCTTCCCGTCGGGGAAGGAGAAGACGTAGCCGCAGAAGTCGCCGTTGCCGCTCTTCATGTCGGCGAGACGGTTGCCCTTCTCGTCGAAGACCTTGACCCCGAGCTTGTAGAGCTCGGCGAAGCTCTTCACCAGCTCGGCGAAGGTCGCGGTGTCCAGCATGTCGCCCAGGGTCAGCCGGCGCTCGAGGACGGAGAGCGGGCGCTGATCCAGCTTCGGCGTGTTCTCGCCGGGCGCGGGACGGCCGCTGTCGCCGTTGTCGCTCACCGCGGGCCTCCTCCGGAGGCCAGCCAGCTCGGTGATCTGCGTCCCGGCGGTGTCCATGCGGGCGAAGACGAGCTTGAGGAACTCGGCTTCACCGAGCCCGATGTTCCGGCTCAGGCCGGCCTGCTCGTCCATCTTCCGGTAGGCCAGCTGGATGACCGCGTACAGCGTCTCCAGCACGCCCTCGCCGCGGATGGCCACCGCGCCGATGACCGGCTCCTTGCCCCGGGCGCGCGTCTCCTCGAGCTCGGCCTCGGTCTTGGTGTCCGGAAGATCCCGCTTGTTGAACTGGATCACGATCGGGACCTGGGCCGCGTTGAGCCCGTTCTCCCGCATGTTGTCCTGGAGGTTTGCCCAGTACTGGTTGTTCTCCTGGCCAGCGGTCCGGCGGCTGTCGGCGATGAACGCGACCGCGTCGGCGTTCTGCAGCACGACACGCCGGGTGGCGTTGTGGATGACCTGCCCCGGAACCGTGAACAGCTTCACCTTCACGGTGTAGCCGCCCTTGGTATGGAAGAAGACCGGCAGCAAATCGAAGAACAGCGTGCGGTCGTCGTGCGTCTCGACCGTCAGCAGCTTTCCCCGCCCCTCGCTCTGCGGTGCGGGCGTGGATCATCTGCAGATTGGTCGTCTTCCCGGACAGACCAGGCCCGTAGTAGACGACCTTGACCGTCAGTTCCCGCTGGGCGTGGTTCAGTTGCACGAGGAGGCGCCCCGGGACGCACGTGGGGTGGCCGTCCCCGGGGAGTCAGTCCGAGAGAATACAGGAGGGCGGCTCCCGTCGAGAATGAAAGCCCTGGTCGGACCCCCAACCACAGGAGGGGCCAACGTTTCGATACGTGCACGGATGCGAACCCTGAGGTTAGGATCCACGGTGGGTACGAGGGGGTGGCGGAGATGACGATGAAGCGGGTGGAGACAATCACCGAGCAGCCGACCTTGCCGCCGCTCGATATCGCCAGCCTCCCCGCCGACCTCCCGGCCGCTCTCAAGTTCGGGCCCCTGGGGGACGTCGAGCTGCAGCCCGTCGCCGCGCTCCGTGGCACCTCGGAGCCCTGGGCCAAGCGGGGGGAAACGCCGGAGGAGTCGCTCCAGGCCCTCACCCAGCTCCGCCCCTTCGTCTACGTCGCGCGCCTGCAGGGCCAGATTGTCGGTTACGTCACCGTTGAACGGGACGGTCCGGTCGCCGGCGCCGCCTACATGCGGAACATCGTGGTCAAGCCCGAGCTACGGCACCGGGGGGTCGGGATGGCCCTCCTCGACCACGCCCTGGGCGTTGCCCGCGACATGTACCGGAAAACCCTCGCACTCCGGGTGGATCCGGCCAATGCCCCCGCGGTGGCCTTCTACCGGAAGGCCGGTTTCACCACGGTGGCCACGGTGGTCAGCAAGAAGTCCGGCAAGCTCCGGCTTCTCATGTCGCGCGAGCTTTAACCCGCGGGAGGGCCCTGGCCCCCGTCCGCTGCGGGAGCAGCCTCGCTGGCTGCAAAATTCGGGGTGTCGACGGAATCGTCCGTACATACGCACGTTCTCCCGGCGGTTCGCCCATGCTCGCTTCTCTGCGCCGGCTCACCGGCCTCTTCCTCCTCTGGTCCATCCCTGGCGTCGCCGTCGGGCTCCAATCCAAGTCCTGGATGCCGGAGACCGAGTGGGGCACGCACCGGTTCCTCTGGTTCTATTCGAGCTGGGCGATCATCGCGTTCCTCATCCCGGCGCTGGCGTGGGTCGTCCGGAACGTCACCCGGGAGCGCTACGGGGCCTGGCGCGTCGCCGGCGCGCATCTGCTGACCTGCGCCGGCTTCATCCTGGTGAACGAGGGCTGGATGGTCGTGCTGTCCCGGTTCGGCGTCGGGCCCTTCTCGCTCCAGAAGATGTCGGCGGGCGGGGTGCTCTTCACGATGGTGGTCAAGGAGAGCGGCATCCTCGACGTGACGAACTACGTGATGTGCGTCGGCGTGCTGCTCGCGCTCGACCTCCGTCGCCGGCTCCGGGCCCAGGAGCTCGCCGGCGCGCGGCTCCAGGCCGAGCTGGCCAAGGCCGAGCTGGACGCGCTCCGGGGTCAGCTGCACCCGCATTTTCTCTTCAACACCCTGAACGCCATCTCCATGCTGGTCCGGAAGGGCGAGGGCGAGACCGCGGTCCGGATGATCACCGGACTCGGCGAGCTGCTGCGGATCGCGCTGGCCACCGCGGGCGAGCAGGAGGTGCCGCTCCGGCAGGAGCTGGACTTCCTCGCGCGCTACCTGTGCCTGCAGCAGCTGCGCTTCCCTGACCGGCTACGCATCGAGATGCGCATCTCGCCCGAGACGCTCGAGGCCCGGGTGCCCAGCCTGGTGCTCCAGCCGCTCGCAGAGAACGCCGTCCGTCACGGTATCGCCCCATCCATCGCCGGCGGCTCGGTGGAGGTCGCCGCAGTTCGCGAAGGCGGCCAGCTGGTGCTGCGAGTCCGTGACACCGGCGTGGGCCTGACCGCCGGCTCCGAGTCACCCGGGGGGGTGGGCCTGCGGAACGTCCGCGCCCGGCTGCAGCACCTGTACCCCGGAGAGCATCGGTTCCGGGTGGCGAACCGGGTGGAGGGCGGCGTCGAGTCGCTCCTGGCGATTCCTTTCCGTGGTCCGGAGGTGGCGAGTGCCTGAGCCTGTCACGGTGGCGGTGGTGGACGACGAGCCGCTGGCCCGAGAGGGTCTGCGGATGCTCCTGGCGGAAGATCCGGGAGTGAAGGTCGTCGGCGAGGCGGGGAGCGGGGACGAGGCGCTGGCGCTGCTGGCCCGGACGCACCCCCAGCTGTGCTTCCTGGACGTGCAGATGCCGGGGGGCAGCGGCTTCGACGTGCTCGCCCGCGCCGAGCCTCCTCTTCCGATGGTGGTCTTCGTGACCGCGTACGACCAGTACGCGCTCGAGGCGTTCCGGGTCCACGCCTTCGACTACCTGCTCAAGCCGTATGAGGACTCGCGCTTCCGCGAGACGCTCGCCCGCGCCAAGGAGCTGCTGTCGCGCGAGGAGGCGGCGCGGCTCGGCGAGCAGCTCCGGGCCAAGGCGGTGGAGGCGGGTCTGGTCTCCTCGTCCAACTCCCGCATCGTGGTTCGCGACCGCGGTCGGATCATCTTCCTCGAGGCCGAGGAGATTGACTGGATCGAGTCGGCCGACTACTACGTCGAGCTCCACGTCGGGGCCCGCACCTACCTGCACCGCGAGTCGATGGCCGCGCTCGAGGGCCGCCTGGACCCCACCCGCTTCGTCCGCATCCACCGGACCGCGATCGTGAATCGCCGCGTCCTCCGCGAGCTGCGCCGCACGGGAAGCGGCGGGCTGGTGGCGGTGCTCGCCACGGGCGCGGAGCTCCCGGTGGCGCGGAGCCAGCAGGCGCGCATCCGGCAGCTGCGCTAGAGCAGGGGTCATGGCGGGAGGAGAGAGCGCGGAGATCCACGGGCGTGCGCCGGGGCGGGTGCCCTGGTGGGTGATCGCCGTGGTGGTGGCGCTGACCCTCGGTGTGCTGGAGTGGCTCCGTGCGCGCGGGACGTTGCCGCCCGCCTTCCGGCATCCCTTCCCCTGGTTCCTCGCGCGCTGGCTCCTGTGGGTTCCGGTGGTCGGGGCGCTCGCCACCCCGGTGCAGCGGCTCGTGGCGCTCCGGGCCCGGCCCACCGTCCTGGTGGCCGCGCTCCTTGGAGGCTTTCTCGTCGTGACGACCTACGTGAGCCTGGCCAATGCCGGGCTCTCGCGGGTCATGGGGCCTCCCAGCTACGGGAAGACGGACTTCTGGAGGATGGTGCTGCTCGGCGTCCGCGGGGTGGAGCCGGCGATCACCTACCTCGGCATCGTCGGCATCCTGGGGACCATCGAGCTCCGGCGGCGGCTGCGGCAGGAAGCGCTCACCGCGGCCCGGCTTGAGGCCGAGCTCACCCGGGCCGAGCTCGACCAGATGCGCGTGCAGCTGCAGCCCCAGCTCATCGAGGACACGCTCCAGGCCACGGCGGCCTTCGTCCGCTCGGGGGCATCGACCCAGGCGGTGCAGCTGCTTGCGCGCCTGAGCGACGTGCTCCGGCTCACCCTGGCCACGCTCGGGGAGGAGCGGGTGTCCCTGCGGCAGGAGCTCGAGTTCCTCCAGGCGTACCTCGGTCTGCAGCAAATCCGGGCACCGGGGCGGCTCCGGAGCCGGGTGGACATCGCGGCCGAGGCGCTCACCGCCGAGGTGCCGTCGCTCGCCCTGTTCCAGCTGGCCGAGCTCCCGGCGTCCCCGTGGGAGGGCGCCCTCGAGCTGTCCGCCGCCGTCGTGGACGGGCGGCTCGGTGTCCGCCTGCACCAGCTCGCCACTGCGCAGCCCGGCGTCGAGGTGACCGAGGCGGCAGACCGGCTCGCGCGGCTCCGCCAGCGCCTGGACCGCCTCTACCCCAGGGACTACGCGCTCCACGTCGAGCACCAGAACGCGGGGCTCCTCTGCACGCTGGAGATCCCGCTGGTGCACCTCGAGTCGCCCGAGCTGTTCCCGGCCGGTGGGCTCCGCGCCACGGCGCGCTGAGGCCGTTCGAGGGCTGCCCGCTGGGAGGAGTCGAGCCCGGGGCGGGCGATGGATGGTGGGATCCCGGGACTCAGTCCTTCGACCGGCCCGGGGGGACGGCGGTGTCGAGGGTGGGGTCGGCGACCGATGCCCCGCCCCGGAACCACTCGGCGAGCGGACGGATCTCCTTGAAGCGCCGCGCCGGCGGGAGTCCCGCCAGCAGCTGCCGGCCATAGGCCTTGCGCCCCACCCGCACGTCGAGGAGCGCCACGATGCCGCGGTCGCTCCGCGTCCGGATGAGCCGGCCGAAGCCCTGCCGCAGCGCCAGCGCCGCCTCGGGCAGCTGGTAGCTCGAGAACGGCTCGCGGCCGGCCGCCTCCAGCGCCTCGATGCGGGCGGCGACCACCGGGTGGGTGGGCGAGGCGAAGGGGAGCTTGTCCAGGACGACCAGCGAGAGCGCATCGCCCGGCACGTCCACGCCCTCCCAGAAGCTCGCGGAGGCGAAGAGCACGCTGGGCGTCGACTGGAAGGCGTCCAGCAGCACCGGCTTCGGGGCCTCGCCCTGGAGCAGCATCGGGTACGGCAGCCGGCCCGAGAGCAGCGCGTGCACCCGCTCCATGTTCCGCAGCGAGGTGAAGAGGGCGAAGGCCCGGCCGCCGGTCACCTCCACCAGTCGGGCGATCTCCTCGGCGACAGCCTCGGGAAAGCCCGGCTCGCGCGGCTCGGGCAAGGAGGTCGGCAGGTACAGCGCGGACTGGCGCGCGTAGTCGAACGACGACGGCACCGCGAGCTGGGTGAGTGGCGCCACCGCCTCGCCCTCGGCGTCGAGGAGGCCGACCTGCCGGCAGAAGTACTCGAACGAGGTCCCGGTGCGGAGCGTCGCCGAGGTGAACACCACCGTGTCCACGGCTCCGTAGAGCCGCTCCCGCATCGCCTCGGCGATCGAGATGGGCGCCGCGCGGAGGAAGAGCCCCCGCCCGCGCCCCTCGGCCCAGTAGACGTGGTCCGGCGCGTCCGCCCGGCGCACGAAATCGAGCTCCGCCCCGAGCTCCGCCGCCCGCCGCGCCAGCGCGCCGAGGTCCGGCTCCTCGTGCCCCGCGGCGAACCCGCCCAGCGCGCCCAGCCCCTCGAGCACCGCCTGCACGTGACGCTCGAGCGGGGCCAGCGCGCGCGCGGTGAGCCGGACGGTGGCCTCCTCGCTCATCCCCACCGCCCGGGGCGCGGCGGCCCACATCGCCTCGGCGTGGGCCCGCACCTTCACCGCCAGCGCGGAGAGCACGCCCGACCGCGCGTCCTCGATCGGGAGCGCCGCCTGCGCATCCCGCGTCAGCTCCTCGAACCGGTGGCTGCTCACCGTGGTCCCGAAGAACTCGGTCGCCGCGTCCTCGAGACCGTGGGCCTCGTCGAAGATGACCGCCTCGTACCTCGGCAGCACGCCCTCGCCGTTGCCGCGTCCGGTGCGCACCACCAGGTCGGCGAAGAACAGGGCGTGGTTCACCACCACCAGCTGCGACTCCTCGGCCTCCTGGCGGATCCGGGTGACGAAGCACGCCGTGTGCTGCGGGCAGCGCGTCCCGAGGCAGCCCTCGGGGGTGGTCGAGACCTGACGCCAGCCGGAGAAGCCCTCGGGGAGCATCAGCTCGGCGCGGTCGCCGGTCCCGGTCCGCTCCGCCCAGCGGAGGAGCATCGCGAAGGCGTCCGCGTCCTCGCGCGAGTCGAGCAGCGCGCCGGTCCTCGCCCGTTCCAGCCGGTGCAGGCAGAGGTAGTTGGCCCGGCCCTTCACCAGCGTCGCCCGGACGGGCAGACCGAGCGTGTCCCTGACCAGCGGCAGGTCCTTGTGGAAGAGCTGGTCCTGGAGGTTCTTCGTCGCGGTCGACACCACCACCCGGCGCCCGCTCAGGATCGCCGGGACGAGATAGGCGAGCGTCTTCCCCGTGCCGGTGCCCGCCTCGGCCACCAGCATTCGCCGCTCGTCGAACGCCCGGGCCACCTCCCGCGCGAGGGTGAGCTGCTCTGGGCGGTGCTCGTACCCCGCCAGCGCGCGGGAGAGTCGGCCACCTGGGCCCAGGACCTCGGCGATGTCGTCCACGCTAGGGCTCGGACCCGGCAGCGAGCACTAGTGCGTCCGGAGGAGGAAGTTGACCAGCAGCGCGGCGATCGGAATCACGAAGAACAGCATCGCGCTGACCGCCAATACTTTCCGCCGATGCCGCTGGAACTCGGCCGGGTCGGTCTTGCTGGCGGCGGCGGCGGCCGTCGAGGCCATCCGCACCAGGGATTCGAGCGCGGCCTTCGCCGGGGCGTCATCGGGGGCCATGGCGAGCCGGATGCGGTACAGGCGCCCCGCCCGGGCCAGCTCGTCCATGTTGAACGCCATCTGGAGGAACTTCTCGTGCTCCTCCTGCCGGTTCCAGCGCTCCTCGAGCCCGCGCCAGGCGGACTCGAGCGCGGCCGAGGGCTGATGCTCCTCGGCGCGGAAGTTGGCGAAGACCAGGCCGCAGGCCGGGCAGATGAGCGCCTCGCGGCTGCGCGGGGTGATGCACTTCGGGCAGTACCCCGGGGGAATCTGGATGGTCGAGCCGCGGGTGACGCCGGGCTGGGACGGAACGACGACCGGGGTGCCGCCCGTGAGCCGGGGGCGCAGCGCAGGCGGAGTGGCCGGAGGAGGAGGCGGCGGCGACGGCGGGTGCACCTCGCCCAGGTTGGTCAGGAGCTGGGCGAACTCGGCGTCCACCACCCGCTTCGGGGGAGGAGGTACCGGGGCCGTGGCCAGAGGAGCGATCGCCGGCGGCCTGGGGGCCTCGAACCGCGCCACCTCGGCCGGGCGGACCACGTCCGCGGTCCCCGGAGGGGCGACCATGAGCGGGACGGCCTCCGAGCTCGGGGAGCTGGGGGTGAGGAGGATGATGGTCGGCCCCTCGTCGTTCTCGTCCTCATCCGCCGGCGCGGGTGGAGGTGCAGGGGCGCTCTTCCGGGCCTCGTGCTTCTTCCCGGCGCCCTTCTTGCCGCCGTCCTTCTTCTTCGGGGTCTCGACCTTCGCCTCGGCGTCCTTCCTGGCCGCCGCCTTCGCAGAGGGCAACGTCACCGGGCGTGCCGGCAGCTGCTGCCGCTGCTCGACGCCGCACGCCGGGCAGCGCGCGACGAGACCACCGCGCTCCACGCGGAGATCCACCAGCTCCACCAGGCGCTCGCAGGAAGGACAGAGGACTTTCATCGACGGGGGAGGGCCGGCCGAACACACCGCTGGTTCGGCAAGGCGCCCACACGCAGTTTAGTTCAAAGGAGAGCGGGAAATGGTGCGGGGAGGAAGCAGAGCACGGCGACCAGGAATGTCGCGGCGCACACCCACCCACGCGCGGAGCCGAGCGCCTCCTCCGGATAAACGACCGGCGGGTGCCGGACGCCCACCACCAGAGAGACGACTAGCAGCCAGACCAACCAGGTGAACGAGTAGGCGACGGTCAGAAAGCCGAGCCCGAGGAGTGCGACCCGTCCGAGCGTCAACGCCCGGTTCCCGAGGACTGCATACGTCAGGTGGCCCGCATCGAGCTGCCCGATGGGGAACAGGTTGAGCATGGTGATGAGGGTGCCAAGCCAGCCCGCGATGACGAAGGGGTGGGCCGCCACGTCCATCCCCGGCGGGCGAGCGCCCAGGAAGACCCGCTCGAAGCCACGCAGGAGAAGCGGGTCGGCGTAGACGTTCGCGTCGAGGCGGGGGAACCCATGCTGGACAACGGACCAGAGGGACATCGGTCCCAGCATCGAAGCGTCGGTCGGCACCGCGGCGACGAAGGACGAGTGGGCATAGCCCCACGCCAGGAAGGGGAGCGCGACCAGGAAGCCGGCAAGCGGCCCGGCCGCCCCGATGTCCACCAGCGCGTTCCGGGTCGGGATGCGGTCGCGAACCCGGATGACCGCGCCGAGCGTGCCGAAGCCCGAGCAGCGGCAGCGGGATGAAGTACGGCAGGCTGGCGCTCACCCCATGCCTCCGAGCGAGGACGTAGTGACCGAACTCATGGGCACCGAGGATGCTCACCGTGGCGAGGGTGAACTCGAGCGAGGCCAGCAGCGCACCCGGCGGGATGAGGATCGCGCCCGAGTCCGTCCAGGCTCCGGTCTGGACGAGCAGATAGGTGCCGAACACCGTCACCAGCGTGCAGCCGAAGAGGACCGCGGGCAGCCAGACCCGGGGCGCAGGCCGTGGAAGGGTCGCGTCCAGCTGGTGGCTCCTCAGGGCTCCAGGGCCGACGAGAGGACCTGGGCGGTGAACTGCACCAGGGGGATGACGCGCTGGTAGTTCATCCGCGTCGGTCCGATGACCCCCACGGTGCCGAGCGAGCGGTCCGCCGGGCCGTAGGGGGTGGCCACGAGCGACACGTCGCCACCGGGGGAGATGTCGCTCTCATGGCCGATGAAGATTTGCATCTCCCGCGCACGCTGCACGCGGTCCAGGAGCGCCATCAGCCGGGTCTTCTCCTCCAGCGCGCGGAAGAGGGACTTCATCCGGTCGATGTCGGCGAACTCCGGAGCGTCGAGGAAGCTGCCGGTGCCCTCGATGAAGACCTTCTCCGTCGGCGGCGAGCCCGTCGCGAGGAGCCCCAGCTTCAGGGCCTTGCCCACCAGCTGGTCGTACGCCGCCTGGTCCTGGGCCAGCTCCTGCTCGATGCGCCCCCGCACCTGCTCCAGGGGAAGCTTCTCGAGCAGCTCGCTCAGGTAGTTGGAGGCCCGCACCAGCTCCTCCTGCGAGACCTCGAAGTCCAGCGCCACCGGCCGGTTGTGCACCTGGCCGTCCTGGTCGACGAGGATGGCCAGCACCCGGCCCTCGCGAAGACGGACGAACTCGATGCGGTGGAACGTCCCGGAGGTGGGACGCGGCGTGACGACGACCCCGGCGTGGCGGGTGAGGAAGTGAAGGATCCGCCCGGCGCCCTGGAGGGCGTCCTCGAGCGGCGGCCCCGCTCATGGGGATGCCTCGCTGGATGGCGTCCCGGTCGCGGGGGTTCGGGTCGCGGAGACGGATGAGCGTGTCCACGTAGAAGCGGTACGCACGGTCGGTGGGAATCCGGCCAGCCGAGGTGTGCGGCTTGTCGAGGTACCCGAGAGTCCTCCAGGTCCGCCATGACGTTGCGAAGCGTGGCGGAGGAGACCTCGAAGCCGCTGCTTCGCGCGAGCTGCTGGCTGCCGACAGGGCCGCCCGTAGCGATGTACTCGCGAATGATCGCGTGCAGGACGTCGCGGGCGCGGTCGGAGAGCGGCTCGGCCATGGGGCTCGACAGGCACAAGCGTAGGCAGGTGGCGGCGCCGTTTCAATGTGGAGGGGACCAGCCCACGTTCCACGGTCGGCGCGGGGCTTCTGTCCCATTCCCTTTTGCCGCCGTCTGGGGCTTTATCCGCCAGCACACGTTTTGTGGATGCCGCCAGGAGGGCGCATGAAACCAAAGGATGTCCTGGGGCTCGCCAAGGACCGCGGCGCGGTGATGGTGGACCTCAAGTTCATGGACTTCGTCGGGCTGTGGCAGCACTTCACCATCCCGCTCGGAGAGCTGAAGGAGGAGATCTTCGAGGAGGGGCTGGGGTTCGACGGCTCGTCCATCCGCGGATGGGCGGAGATCCATGCCTCGGACATGCTGGTGATGCCGGATCCCAGTACCGCGGTGATGGATCCGTTCATGAAGGATCCGACCCTCAGCCTGATCTGCACCATCGTCGACCCGATCACCAAGGAAGCGTACGGGCGCGACCCGCGGAACATCGCGATCAAGGCGGAGAAGTACCTCAAGTCCACCGGCATCGCGGACACCGCGTACTTCGGGCCAGAGGCCGAGTTCTTCGTCTTCGACGAGGTGCGCTTCGACAGTAAGCCGAACGCCTCGTTCTACGAGATCGGCTCCAGCGAGGCGGCGTGGAGCACCGGCAAGGAGGAGGGCAACCGCGGCTACAAGGTCCGCTACAAGGAGGGCTACTTCCCGGTCGCCCCGCTCGACAGCCAGCAGGACATCCGCACCGAGATGTGCCGGGTCCTGGCCGACGTGGGCATCGAGGTCGAGCGGCAGCACCACGAGGTGGCGACCGCGGGCCAGGCGGAGATCGACTTCCGCTTCAACACCCTGGTGAAGTGCGCCGACAACCTGAGCTGGTTCAAGTACATCGTGAAGAACGTCGCCTGGCGCAACGGCAAGACGGCGACCTTCATGCCCAAGCCGCTCTTCGGGGACAACGGCTCGGGGATGCACACCCACCAGTCGCTCTGGAAGAACGGCAAGCCGCTCTTCGCCGGCGACGGGTACGCGGGGCTGAGCGAGATGGCGCTCCATTACATCGGCGGCATCCTCAAGCACGCCCGCGCGCTGGCGGCGCTCTGCAACCCCACCACCAACAGCTACAAGCGGCTGGTGCCCGGGTTCGAGGCGCCGGTGAACCTGGCCTACTCCAGCCGTAACCGCAGCGCGTCGATCCGCATCCCGATGTACAGCCCCAGCCCGAAGGCGAAGCGGCTCGAGTTCCGCAGCCCGGACCCGTCGTGCAACCCGTACCTGGCCTTCGCCGCGCAGCTGATGGCGGGCCTCGACGGGGTCGAGAACAAGATCGACCCGGGCGACCCGCTGGACAAGGACATCTACGGGCTGTCACCCGAGGAGCTGAAGGACGTCCCGAAGATGCCGGGCAGCCTCGAGGAGGCGCTGGACTGCCTCCGCAAGGACCACAAGTTCCTGCTCAAGGGTGACGTCTTCAGCGAGGACGTCATCGAGACGTGGATCAACCTCAAGATGGACAAGGAAGTGAACCCGGTGCGGCTGCGGCCCCACCCGATGGAGTTCGCGCTCTACTTCGACATCTGAGGCGGGTTGGCAGTCTCGCGCGGGCCGCTCGATCCAGGCGATTCGGGCGGCCCGTCGCGTTTCCGGGACGTCTTTGCAGGGAGCGGCGCGTCCCGAGAACGGCGACGTCCGCCGGTGCTCCCGCCTCGACGACTGACGTAGACCAGCGTCGGCAGGAGGACTCCCGATGCGAACGGTGATCGGGCTGGCTGCGGCGTTGATGCTCGGCGCGGCTCCCCCGGGAGGCTCGGCCTCGGTCGACGAACGCATGTTCGACCGTCTGAAGATGCTCACCGGCGACTGGGAGGGCACCTTCGAGTGGTCGCCTGAGGCGGCGACCACCACCCGCCAACACGGGAGCGCATTCGCTGCTCTCCGCTGGTGGTGGCATGCGCTATTGAGCAGAACCCGTGGTTCCCCGCTTCGCTGGAGGTGACATGCGCGTCCGTCCCTGGCTCGTCGTCCTGGTGCTCGCCGCCACGCCGGCCCTCGCCGCGCCCGTTCCGGCCTGGGTGAAGGAGAGCGATGCCCTGGCCCAGCCGCTGCTGAGCACGACTGCCCGGTTCGGGCCCGAAGGGGCGCAGCGGCTCGGCGTCGAGGGCGTGGACGACAAGGTCATCGACCTCGGTCCTGGCTACCAGGAGCGCTACCGCACCGCGCTGGAGACGGTGGCCAAGGACCTCGAGGCGAAGCTGGCGACCACCCAGGACCCGAAGGTGCGCCAGGACATCCAGATCCTCATCGAGAGCTGCCGCCGGCAGATCGCCACGAGCAAGCTCGAGGAGTCGCTCCTCCTTCCGTTCTACAACCCGGCCCGCACCGCGTTCAGCGGGATCTTCGGCCTGCTGGATCCCCGCGTCCCGAAGGAGCGCCAGGCCGCGGCGCTGGTCCGGCTCCGCCGCTACGCCGGGCTCGAGCCGGGCAGCACGCCCATCGCCGAGCTGGCGAAGGCGCGGACCGTGGAGCGGCTCTCCGACAAGAGCCTCCTCTTCCCCTACCGCCCCGAGGTGGAGCAGGCGCTCGCCGACAGCCCGCGGCTCGTTGGCGGCATCGGCGAGCTGTTCAAGAAGGCCGGCCTCACCGGATACGAGCCCGCCCTGGCGAAGCTGCGGGAGCAGATCGAGGCGTACGACCGCTGGGTCACCGCGGAGATCCTCCCCCGGGCGCGCAACGAGAGCCGGCTCCCGCCCGCCCTCTACGCGGCCTACCTCCACGACTTCGGGGTGGACCTGCCGCCCGAGGCCGTGCTGCGGGCGGCGCTCATCGCCTTCGGCGAGATCCGCAACGAGATGAACGCCCTCGCCCCGCTCATCGCCAAGGCACAGAAGCTCCCCGCCGGCAGCGACTACCGCGCGGTGCTCCGCGCCCTGAAGAAGAAGCAGATCGCCAACGCGTCGGTGCTGCCGCTGTACACGAAGCGGCTCTCGGCGCTGGAGGACATCGCGCGGCGCGAGCACGTGGTCACCCTCCCCCAGCGGAAGGCCTCCATCCGGCTCGCCTCCGAGGCCGAGTCCGCGATGCAGCCCGCGCCGCACATGAGCCCGCCCCGGCTCATCGGCAACACCGGCGAGTATGGCGAGTTCGTGCTCCCGCTGTCGGTCCCCGGAGCGCCCGGACAGAAGGACCTCCGGACCGACGACTTCACCTTCGACGCCGCGACCTGGACCTTGACGGTGCACGAGGCGCGGCCGGGCCACGAGCTCCAGTTCACCCGGATGATCGAGAGCGGCGTGTCGATCGCCCGGGCGGTGTACGCGTTCAACAGCGCCAACGTCGAGGGCTGGGCGCTGTACGCCGAGTCCGAGATGAAGCCCTACCTCCCGCTCGACGGCCAGCTGGCGTCGCTCCAGCACCGGATGCTCCGTGCGGCGCGGGCGTTCCTCGACCCGATGCTGAACCTGGGCCAGATCTCCCCCGAGCAGGCGCGCCGGGTCCTGATGGAGGACGTGGTCCTCTCCGAGGGAATGGCCAAGCAGGAGGTGGACCGGTACACCTTCCGCGCCCCGGGGCAGGCCACGTCCTACTTCGTGGGCTACCAGTCGATGCTCGAGGCACGGCAGCGGGCGGAGCTGGCGCTGGGTGGACGGCTCGACCGGCAGCGCTTCAACGACTTCATCCTCGCGCAGGGGCTGCTGCCGCCGGACCTCCGGTTGAAGGCGGTGCTGGAGGAGTTCGTCCCCGCAGAGAAGGCGCGGGCGGCGGCGGGCCAGCGGAGCCGGCGGCGAAGACGAACTGAGGGCGCGGCGCGCGCGCAGGTTTCCAATCGACGCAACACGAAGCATTTTGGAACCCTCTGGCCGGCGAGGGGGTCGCCCGGTGCCTCCATACCGCTCCATCGGGTTTCGCGAACGGGCGGATGAGAACCCGTTCTGCCGCGTTGGACGCAGCGGAAGGATGTCCGCTCGTACCGCCACGTCGGTGCCAGCGGGTACAGCGCCGGCGGAAGCAGTGAAATTGATTCCGATCGCCCGAATGCGAAACCCGATGGAACGCTCCGAAGGGGGTCTCGCGCTCCTGTCCAGGCAGGAGCGTTCCAAGGAGCTTCCCCAAGCGAGAAAGCGAAACCGGGGGGCTGGGATGACCCCCGCGCACGGGTGCCGCAGTCGCTCCCGTCGATGCGACCCGGCTTGCAACACGGGCCCTCGGGGAGTGATGTCACCCGGCCCGTCGTGACGGCTCATCAACCAACCACCGGGAGTACCCAGGTCTCCCGGCCGCGCGGCTTCGCACTGCGCCTTCCCGGGCGCGACTTCCTCCAGCTGCGGCGCGATGCGCTCGGCTTCTTCGGCCGCATCCACGCCGAGCGTGGCGACCTGGCCCGGTTCCGCGTCCCCGGCAGGCGTCTGGTCCTGCTCGGCCACCCCGACCACGTCCGCGACGTGCTCCTGACCCACGCCTCGAAGGTCGAGAAGGGCCCGGCGCTCCGGAGCACGCGGGTGCTGCTGGGCGACGGGCTCCTCACCAGCGAGGGCGCTGTCCACCTCGAGCACCGCCGGCGGCTCCAGCCCGCGTTCCACAGGAGCGAGCTCCTCCGCTACGTCCCGGCGATGGTGCGGCAGGCGGAGGCCTGCGCCGAGTCCCTCGCCCCGGGTGAGCCGTTCGACCTGGGCCGGACGATGATGCAGCTGACGCTGGGCATCGTCTCCGAGGCGCTCTTCGGCGCGAACCTCACGGCGGATGCGAGCCGCATCGGCGACGCGCTCACCGAGGCGCTGGGCGCATTCCGGAGCCTCTCCCTTCCGCTCGGCGGGCTGCTCCTCGCGCTCCCGCTCCCCCGCGCACGTCGCTTCCGGGCGGCCCGGGCCGAGCTCGAGGCCGCGGTGGCCTCGCTCGTCGCCCGGCACGGCGGCGACACCCGGGGCGATCTCCTCGGCACGCTCCTCGAGGCGCGAGAGGCGGGCGTGTTCGACGACCGGGCGGTGCGTGACGAGGTGATGACCCTGGTCCTCGCCGGGCACGAGACGACCGCGGTCGCGCTCACCTGGGCGTTCCAGCTGCTCGGCAGCCACCCCGACGTCGAGCAAGCGCTCCACGCCGAGCTGGACCGGGTGCTCGCCGGCCGCAGCCCGACCGCCGACGACCTCGAGGCGCTCCCCGTCACCCGCGGGGTCATCGGCGAGTCGCTCCGGCTGTTCCCGCCCGCCTGGATCCTCGGTCGCCGGGTGCTCGAGCCGCTCCCGCTCTCCGACGGGACGGTCCTCGCGACAGGGACCATCGCCGTGCTCTGCCCGTGGGTGCTCCACCGCGACGCGCCGGTTCTGGCCCGACCCCGAGCGAGTCGACCCCGGCCGGTGGACGGCCGAGGCCCGCGCCGCCCGCCATCGCCACGCGTTCATCGGCTTCGGCGCCGGGAACACGCGCCTGCATCGGGGAGGGCTTCGCCTGGAACGAGGCGATGCTCGCCCTGGCCACGCTCGCCAGCCGGTGGCGGTTCGTTCCTGCCCGGCCGGGTCCCGTCGTCCCCGAGCCGAGCGTCACGCTCCGGCCCCGGGGCGGGCTCGTCGTTCGCGCCGAGCGACGGAGCGCGCCGGCGCTCATGAGGTTCGTCGGAGCGGCGGGAGCGTGCCGGGTCGTGCCGGACACCGAGCGAACGAGGGCTTGCTCGATCGGTAGGAATACGAGCCCACCACCCGAGCGCATTTGTGCCCGGTCGACCACCCAACAGACTGCCTCTCCAGTGATTTGGTTGCTGACGGCGGGCACCTCGACCGGGGCAAACGTTTCTCCACCATGCCCCGCGTACTCATCATCCAGGACGACCCGGCAGTGCTCGCCCTGATGCGTCACGGGCTCGTCCGACGTGGCTACGAGGTCGACTCCGTCCGCTCGGCCCACGAGGCCATGGACCGGCTCATGACCGAGCGACCGGACCTGGTCGTCTCGGACGTGCACCTCGAGGATGCCCGGGGAGATCTCTTGCTCGGGGCCGTGGGCGCGCACTTCCCCGACGTGGCCTGCCTGCTGGTGACCAGCGGACCCACATCCCGCTCGTCCTTCGGGGGCATCAGCGTGCTGCGGAAGCCCTGGGACATCGTCCACTTCGTGGAGCGGGTCTGCTCGGAGCTCGACAAGCGGGCGGCTCGCCCTCAACCGGATGCCGCGCGCGCCGGCTCGGTGGGCAGCGCCTCGGTCTCGTGAAAGCGGGCGTAGTCGATCTCCCGTGAGCCGTCGGGCGCGAGGCGGATGACGTCGCGGAAGCGGTGGTTCCAGCGCAGCTCGCCCGCCACGTAGGACTGCCGGGCGTAGATGGTCTGCGCCAGCGTCTCGTCCCAGCCGGTGAAGATGACGAGGATCTCCATCATCCCGTCGGCGAACGACTGCGCCGTGACGCCGTGCAGCGGGCTCTCCTCGTCGATGGGGTGGAGCGCGAGCCAGGTCAGCACGAACGCCGGGCTCTCGCTGCGGGCCAGCGTGAGGTCCACCATCCGCCGGAAGTCGCTCACCCTCGGTGGTCACCTCCGACCGGACCAGCGTGACCTGAAGTCTCGCCTGCACCACGTGGTTCACCCGCTCGTTCGCCACCCGGAAGCTGAGCGTGGGGAGGCCGTTCCGCGGAGCGAGGATCGCCACGTCGCTGAAGATGACCTTGGCCTTGGGACGGCTGAACTTGGCGAAGGTGATGCCGGTGAAGGTGGCGAGCCCGAGCAGGCCCACCATGTTCTCGAGCGTGGCCGCGAGGTGCGCCGGGAGCGACTGCGGGGCCATCACCCCGTAGCCGATGGTCCCCAGCGTCTCGGCGCTGAAGAAGAACGCGTCGGCAGAAGGATCCGGGCCGGGCGTTCACGACGCCGCCGGTCCACGTGTAGACCAGCGCGAAGAGCGCATTGGCGAGCAGGTAGGCGGCTCCGTAGATGGCGAGCACCACGCGCCACTTCGCGGCGATGAGGAAGTAGTAGACGTCGGACAGCGTCGAGCGCCGCAGGCCCACCAGGTCCCGGGCGCGGAGCAGCGGACGGCCGTCCCGCTGGAAGATGCGGGGCGCATCTGCTGGGAGGCGTCTGGACCGGAGAGGGCATCGCAGCCCCGCCAGGCTACCAGCGGCCGACGTCCCGGAGCAGCGGGGTCCCGTCCCGGGCCGCCGTGGTGCAGGGACGCGACTCGGTCCACGCGCAGGTGCTCCGGCCCACCGACGCCGCCCGGTGCAACACGAAGGCGGACCGGGTCCCGTAGCCGATGGCGTCGGCGTGGACACAGGTGCCGGCGCGCGGGTCGGGCCCGTGCTCGGAGAGGAGCGCCAGCCAGGCCTCGGTTCCCGAGCACCCCTCCCGCGGCGACGCGCGTCGCGACCAGGCGTTGACGGGCGCCGTCGTCGCCGGCGCCGCGGCTCTGCTCGGTGATGACGTGCACTCCCGGCTCGAGCCGCTCCTGGCGAAGCACGCTCCCGTCGCTCCAGGTCAGCCCGGCGAACGTCCCGTCGGCGTACGCGAGGTGGAAGCCGTTGTAGGCCGAGGGGTCGACGGCGGCGAGGCGGCGGTGCAGGGCCGGCGCATCGTCCGAGACGAGCGCATCGGTGACCAGGAGCCCGCGCGAGCGGCGCGAGGTGTCACGGGGCCCGGCCGATCGGTTCGTCACCCCGACGAACAGCCCCGCTCGGTTGACGCCGAGCCAGGTCCCTCCCGCCTGGCGATCACGCGGAGCGAGCCAGCGGCCGTCGGCGGAAGGCGCGGGCGGCGTCCGCGGGCCGCGCCAGGAACTCGTCCCGGTTGGCGGCCACCTGGAGCACTCCGCCCGGTTCGGGGACGACGAGGACCAGCGTGCACATGACCGGCGCTCACTTCTTCGCGGTGAGCACCAGCACCAGCTGCCCGTTCTCGTGGGGGCCGGCCTGGAGGAACGCGGAGGCGCCCGTCCCGAGCTCGACCGTCGTCTTCAGCGGCGGGAGCGACACGGCCACCTGCGGCCGCGGATGCTCCCCGGGCTGCAGGGTGAGCGTCGCGGTCTTGTCCGGGAGGGCCACGTCCGCCGGCTTTCCCGGGGCAAGGCTCAGGGTCTGCTCGGAGAGCCGCTTGTAGCTGCTGAAGCGGAGCCCGGCCTTCTCGAAGCCCTGGCGCATCTTCTCCAGGCCCGGATCCACGTGGGCCGGGCCGTTCGAGGCCTGCACCACCTGGACCTCCACCTTCACCGGCGCCGCTGCCAGCATCGCGGCCACGCCGAGCGATGCCAGGCTGGCCAGCGCGGTCACAGCTCCCCCGCGCGGGGCCTCTGCTGAGCCGGGACGGGCGCCTGGACGCCCGGCTTGTCCGGGGAGAGCGTGGGAGGCCGGTGGGCACCCGAGGCGTCCGGGTGCTCCACCAGCCAGATGATTGCGTCGCCGGTCTCGGTCTTCAGGACCACGGGCTGGAGCTGGGCCGGCGCGTCGGCGGTGACCGACTGGACGACGACGCCCTGCTCCACCGGCACTGGCGCGACCGGACGGAGGACGAAGGCTGCCGCCGCGGCGACGGCGACCAGGCCACCCACGGGGAACCAGGGACGGCGCCACGCCTCGCGCAGACGATCGAGGACGCCCGGACGCCGCGACACACGCCCGAGCACCCGGTCCGCGAGCCCGGAGAAGTTGGCCTGGGCGACCTGGGCATCGGACAGCGCACGCATCGCCGGACCCAGGCCACGCATCGACTGCTCGATCTCCACGGACCCGCGGATCCGCCGCCAGTGCACGCTCCACGACCTCCCGCTCGGAGGCGGTGAGCTCGCCGTCGATGTACGCGGAGAGCAGCTGGAGTGTGGACGGATTCAGCGACATGACGACCGAAGGCCCTTCCGCTCTGGGACGCACGCAGCCTGGCTCATATTCTTCCTCGACATCAGTCTTCCTCGTCCCCGGACGGCATGGCGATTCCGAGCGACTCCGACAGCAACTTCTGCACCTTGGCCCGGGCATGGAAGAGCCGGGACATCACAGTTCCCTTAGGAATCTCGAGGACTTGCGCCAGCTCCTCGTAGCTCAGGCCGTCGAGCTCGCGAAGCAACAGGATGGCGCGATGCTTCTCCGGGATCTGCTCGAGGGCGGCCTGGATCTTCTCCCCCACCTCGCGCTGGAGGACCGCCTTCTCGGGGTTGTTCCCGAGCTGCGAGGAGACCCCGCCGAGGTTGGCCTCGGTGAGGTCGTGGGCGATGTGCTCGTCGAACTCGACCGTCTCGCTCCGTGCCGCGCCGCGGCGACGGATCACGTCGATGCAGACGTTCACCGTGATCCGGTAGAGCCAGGTGTAGAAGGTCGCGTCCGACTTGAAGCTCTCGAGCGAGCGGTAGACCTTCACGAAGGCCTCCTGGACGACGTCCATGGCCTCCTCGCGGTCCTTCACCATCCCCAGAGCGACCGCGTAGACCTTCTTCTGGTACCGCTCGACCAGGAGCCTGAATGCGCGCTCGTCGCCGGAGCGGGCGCGCTGGACCAGGCTGTGGTCGTCGGTGGCCACCGGGAGGAAGACAACCTAGCAGGCCTGATGGTGCGTTTCCGCTCTCACACCCAGGCGCGCGGGTCGCGAAGCACCGCCACCAGCTTCGCCTCCTCGCTTCCCGGCTCCGGCTGGACGTCGTAGCCCCACGCCACCTCGGGCGGCATGGAGACGAGGATGCTCTCGGCCCGTCCGCGCGTCTGGAGCCCGAAGACGGTGCCCCGGTCGTAGACGAGGTTGAACTCCACGTAGCGCCCGCGGCGCAGCAGCTGCCAGCGCCGGTGCTCGGCCGAGTACGGCAGCTCCCGCCGCCGCTGGACGATGGGCAGGTAGGCGGAGACGAACGCCCGGCCGCAGTCCTGGACGAAGGCGAAGTCCTTCTCCAGGGGCCGGCCGGTGTTCTCGAAGAAGATGCCGCCCACCCCCCGGCACTCGTCCCGGTGTGCCAGCCAGAAGTACCGGTCGCAGTCGACCTTGAAGCGGGCATAGCTCCCGGGCTCGTGCCGCTCGCAGACGTCGCGCAGTACCCGGTGGAAGTGCACCGCGTCCTCCTCGTAGAGGTAGTGCGGCGTGAGGTCCGCGCCGCCGCCGAACCACGCCTTGCCGCCCTGCTGGATGAAGCGCCAGTTGGCGTGCACGGTGGGGACGCGCGGGTTGCGCGGGTGAAGGATGAGGCTCAGGCCCGCGGCGAAGAAGCGCCGCCCCTCGCCCTGGAGCCGATTGGCGAACTGCTCCTCGAGCTCGCCCCATACGGCGGAGACGTTGACTCCGCCCTTCTCGAACACCTTGCCGCCCTCGAGCACGCGGGTGCGCCCGCCGCCGCCGCCGGGGCGCTCCCAGACGTCCTCGCGGAAGGTGGCCCCGCCCTCCTCCGCCTCCACCGCCGAGCAGATGCTGCCCTGGAGCGCCTCGATGAACTCGGTCATCCGGCGGCCGAGGTCGCCTTCCGTCTCCGGGGCTCCGGGCCGCATCAGTGCACCGGGAGGCCGGGGTCACCGGCGTCGATGACGCCGTACTTGGCCTCGTACTTCTGGACGTTGTCCACCATCGCCGCCACCAGCCGCTTCATGTGACGCGGGCTGGTGATGACCCGGGCCTTCACCCGCGCCTTGGGCTGCTGCGGTTGGACGTAGACGAAGTCCAGGGTGAACTCGGAGTCGGTGTGGTTCACCAGGGCCATGTTCACGTAGACCCCGTCGGACACCGCGTCGTCGATGTGGATCTGGAGCGCCGTCTCGGGCAGCTTTGGGTCAGCCATGGACCGCCTGCATAGCGCCCCTGCCGCGCGGGTGGCCAGAGGCGGAACGGTGCCGACCGACATCGCCCTCGACGCAGGCAAGACCGCGCCCTTCGAGCTGCCCGGAGAGCGGGGCGCGTGTCTGCTCATCCACGGCTTCACCGGGTCCCCCTGGGACATGCGGCCGCTCGGGGAGGCGCTCTCGCGGGCGGGCATCGCCGCCCATGGCATCCGGTTGCCGGGGCATGGGACCACGCCGGCGGCGATGCTCGCCTCGCACGCCCCGGAGTGGCTCCTCGCCTGTGACGAGGCGCTGGCGCGGCTGCCGGGCCGGCGGGTGGCCGTGGCCGGTCTGTCCATGGGAGCGTTGCTCGGCCTGGTCCTCGCGGCACGACATCCCGGCCGGGTCGCGGGCGTGGCGGCGCTGGCGCCGGCGGTTCGCTTCCGGGATCGCACCCTGAACTCGCTCCGGCGGTTCCGCATCGCGGCGCCGCTCTTCGAGCTCGTCCGCCCCTGGGTGCTGAAGGACGCGACCGATCTGCTGGATGCCGAGGCCCGCGCCGACGCTCCGGTTCTCCGCGCCTGGCCGACGGCCCGGCTCCGGGATCTCTGGGAAGTCCAGGACCTCGCGTGGGGTTCGGCGGCGCGGGTCACCTGTCCGGTCCTGGTGATGGTGGCCGCCGAGGACCACGTGGTGGACCCGGCCGGGGCGGCGGCGCTGGTGCGGCGCCTGGGGAAGTCGCCCTCCGTCCGCCACGTGCGCATCGACGATAGCGCGCACATCCTCCCCCGGGACCGCAACCGGGACCTGGTCGCCGCCGAGGTCACCGCGTTCGTCGATCGCACACTCGGGCCTGCCGCGGTGCGCTGACACCGGCCCGGAACACACCGGCCGCAGCCGATCCGCTAGCCTCCCTGGCCCCATGGCCAAGCGTCGCTACCTCCTCGCCATCGATCAGGGCACGACCGGTACCCACGTCCTCGTAGTGGACGACCGGCTCGACGTCGTGGGCGAGGCGTACCGGGAGTTCACCCAGCACTTCCCGAAGCCCGGCTGGGTGGAGCACGACCTGCGGGAGATCTGGAAGACGGTCGAGCGCTGCTGCAAGAAGGGTCTCGCCGACGCGGACGTCCGGCCTGGACATGGTGACGGCCATCGGCATCACCAACCAGCGCGAGACCACCGCGGTGTGGCACCGCGGGACAGGCGAGCCGCTGGCCCGCGCGATCGTCTGGCAGGACCGCCGCACCTCGGACATGTGCGCCGAGCTGAAGGCCCGCGGCGAGGAGGAGCGCGTCCGCGAGACGACCGGCCTGGTCCTCGACCCGTACTTCAGCGCCACCAAGCTGCGCTGGCTGCTTGACCACGTGGAGGGATTGCGGACGCTCGCCGAGAACGGCGCGCTGTGCTTCGGGACGATCGACTCGTGGCTGGTGCACCGGCTCACCGGCGGCGCGCGGCACGTGACCGATGCCGTCGAACGCCAGCCGCACGCTGCTCTACGACCTGCGCAACCGGGGGTGGAGCGAGGCGATGCTCGAGCTGTTCGGCATCCCGCCCCAGGTCCTGCCCGAGGTGCGCAGCTGCGCCGAGGTGTACGGCACGACCCGAGGGATGGACTCGCTCCCGGACGGTATCCCGGTGTCGGGCATGGCGGGCGACCAGCAGGCAGCGCTGTTCGGCCAGGCGTGCTTCCTGCCCGGCGAATCGAAGTGCACGTACGGCACCGGCAGCTTCCTCCTGATGAACACCGGGTCCTCGCCGGTCACGTCGAGGACCGGGCTCCTCACGACGGTGGCCTGGCAGCTCGGGGACGAGGTGACCTACGCACTCGAGGGCTCGAGCTTCGTCGCCGGCGCCGCGGTGCAGTGGCTCCGCGATGGGCTGCAGGCCATCAAGAAGTCGGCGCAGGTGGAGAAGCTCGCGCGCAGCGTGGAGAGCTCGGGCGAGGTGGTCTTCGTCCCGGCGCTGGCTGGCCTGGGGGCGCCGCACTGGAGGCCCGAGGCCCGCGGGCTCCTGATGGGGCTCGACCGCTCGACGAACCTGGGCCACGTGGCCCGCGCCGTGCTCGAGGGCATCGCGCTCCAGACCTACGAGCTGGCCCAGGCGATGACGCAGGACTCCGGGCAGCCCATCCCCGTCCTCAAGGTGGACGGGGGGGCGAGCGCGAACGACCTCCTGATGCAGTACCAGGCGGACATTCTCGGAACGCCGGTGGTGCGGCCGAAGAACCTCCAGACCACGGCGGCGGGCGCGGCGTTCCTCGCGGGCATCGGCGCGGGGGTGTGGAAGGGCCCCGAGGAGATCCGCGGCGCCTGGCGGGGAGGCAAGACCTTCAGGCCGAGAATGAACGATGGGGCGCGCGCCCACGCCCTGGCCAAGTGGAAGCGAGCGGTGGAGCGGGCGTAGAGATCCACCCGTCATGGCACGCGACCGGACGAAGCTGGGCGATGCAGAGGTGCAGGGGTGGCTGAAGGCGCACCCGCGCTGGGTCCTCGAAGGCGGGATGATCCGCCGGACGTTCGCCTTCGGCGACTTCCGGGCGGCGATGGCCTTCGTGAACCGGGTGGCGGACGCGGCGGAGGCGGCGGACCACCACCCGGACATCGACATCCGCTACTCGAAGGTGACGCTCGCGCTCGTCACCCACGACGCCGGCGGACTGACCTCCCGGGACACGAAGCTCGCCGAGGACGCCGACGCCCTCGCCGCGACCTGAGAGCAACATCAATCCGCGCTGACCTTCGGCCGCCGCCCCGTCCACGGCGCGGCCTGCTCGAGCTGCGCGGCGAGCTGGAACAGCGTGGCCTCGTCCGCGAATCGCCCGACGAACTGGACGCCGATCGGGAGACCCTCCGACTCGGCGAGCGGCACCGACATCGCGGGGAGACCCGCGTAGTTGGCCAGCGGCGTGAACGGGACGAAGTCGAAGACCCGGTCCACCGCCGCGTCGATCCCGCCGCCGAGCTTGAGCAGCAGGGAGGACGACGTCGCCGCGGCGAGTGCCTGCATCCGCTTCTCGAGGCCCTTCGGAAGCAGCTCCCCGATGAGCGGCGGCGGACGGGCGAGCGTCGGGGTGAGCAGCACGTCGTAGGTCTCGAGGAACCGGATGACGTGCCGGCTCACGTCGCGCAGGGTGGCGATGGAACCGGCCAGGTCGGCCGCGCTCACCTGGCGGGCCAGCATGGCCACCAGCCAGGTCGTGTCCTCGAAGTCCGCGGGCCTGGCGGTCTTCTTCATCAGCGCCTCACCTCGCCGGATGTCCGAGGCCGCCTCGGCGACGACCGCGGTGAAGAACGCCTTCGCCAGCTCCCGGGGATGGAACACCGGGGCGGCCTCCTCCACCACGTGCCCGAGCGACTGGCAGAGCCGCCCCGCGGCCCGCGTCGCCTCCACGCAGCGCGGGTCCACGCGGGCCGGCATGTGCGGCGTCACCGAGAGCGCGATCCGCAGCCGGCGCGGCGGACGGCGGGTCACCTCGAGGTACGGTCGCTCCGGCGGAGGCAGGTGGTAGAGCGCGCCCGGCTCGTGCCCCTGGACCGCATCGAGCGCGGCGGCGCTGTCGCGGACGGTGCGGCTGACCACGTGGTCGCAGACGAACCCGTGCCAGATCTCCTGGTAGTCCGGTCCGACCGGCACCCGGCCGCGTGATGGCTTGAGCCCGAAGAGGTTGCAGCACGAGGACGGGATTCGGATGGAGCCGCCACCGTCGCTGGCGTGGGCCATCGGCAGTGCGCCCGCCGCGACGAGCGCTGCCGCGCCACCGCTCGAGCCGCCGGAGGTCCGCGCCAGATCGTACGGATTGCGCGTGGGCCCGTGCAGCTCGGGCTCGGTGAACGGGAGCAGACCCAGCTCCGGGGTGTTGGTCGTCGCCAGGAACACCAGGCCCGACTTCCGGTAGCGCGAGATGAGCGTGCTGTCCTTCGCCGCCACGTGCCCGTGAAAGAAGCGGCTGCCGCCGTCGATGCGAACGCCGGCGATGGGCGCCAGGAGGTTCTTGGTCGCGAAGGGGACCCCCCGGAACGGACCGTCCGGAAGGGCCGACCCCGCCGTGTCCCGCCCACGATCGAACAGCCGCTCCACCACCGCGTTGAGCTGCGGGTTCACCCGCTCGATGCGGGCGATGGCTTCGTCCGCGAGCTCGCGGGGGCTCAGCTCGCGCCGGCGCACCAGATCCGACATCCCGACGGCGTCGAACCCTCCGTACTCGGCGATTCCCATGAGCGAGCGACCCTAGCCGGGCAACCGCCAGGCATCGAGCGTCGCGGCCGCTGCAACCCCGCGGGCGGACGGAGGTAGGAGATCGGCGACCAGCACAGCTCCCACGCGTCGCGAAGGACACTGGGCAACGGCCCGAGCGCGCCGGGTCTCCAGGAGGCAATCACCAGGAGACACATGGCCTCGCCAGTCGCCGGGAGTGGAACCTCATGGCGGCCTTCGCACGGAGACGCACATGACGACAGTCAGTGACGCAGCACGGACCCTGAGCAGCACCCGGGATCGCCACAAGCAGTCCTTCCTCCGCAGGGCGCTGGATTGGGTCCTCCGGGTCCGGTCGACGGCCGGCGAGGGGATGGAAGTCACCGTCGCCCGCTCGGTGGACGAGGCCTTCGCCGCGTTCGCCCGCGACGTCCGGCGCTGACCGCCCGGGCGGCCCTGCCCTGGCCGGGGCGACCCGTGGCCACCAGGCCACCGCCGTGCGGCCCCGAGGCCGCCCAAGGACAACCTCCGGCCCGAGCCAGGAGTGGCACGGGTGGTGCTCAGCGGCGCTGGCATGATCCGACGCTACGTGGTGCTGGGTGTGGTGTGGGCCGGCTGCACCGTGGCCTGGATGCTGCTCGGGGCCACCCTCCTGGTGCGCTCGGGCGAGACGTCGACGACGCTGGTCAACGAGGTTCACCAGCTCTGGGGCCCGCCGCTCGACCAGTCCGCACCGGGAGCGCAGTACACCGAGCAGCGCACGCGCGAGGAGCGGAGGACGCTCTACGACGCGAACGGCCGGCCGTACGACTCGCCCGTGACCCGGGTGGAGGACGTCTCCTCCCCTCTCCCGCTGGTCTCCACGCACGCCCGCGTCTCGCTCGCGCTGGAGCACCGGCAGAAGGGCCTGCTCTGGTTCCCGACCTACGCCGCGGACTTCGAGGGCCGCTACGTGGTGCTGAATGACACCGCGGTGAAGCGCGCGGTGACGATGAGCTTTCCGCTGCCGGCGCGTGGCGCCATCTACGACGGCTTCGAGGTCCTGGACGAGAAGACCCAGCCCGTCGCCGCCGAGGTGGACGGAGGCGCGGCCCACTGGCTGGTCACGCTCGAGCCCGGCGGACGGCACGCCTTCCTCGTCCGGTACCGGACACGCGGGACCTCGTCCTGGACCTACCGGCCCGCCACGGCCGGCAGCTCGGTCATCCGCGACTTCTCGCTCGAGCTCTCGAGCAACGCCCGGGGCATCGACTTCTCCCCGGGGAGCATCTCGCCCAGCCGGGCGGCGAACGACGCGCACGGCTGGCGGGGCGCCTGGGAGTTCAAGAGCCTGGTGGGGAGCGCGCCGATCTCGCTCGAGCTGCCGCAGAAGACCAACCCCGGCCCCCTCGCTGCCCGCATCACCTTCTTCGCCCCGCTGGCGCTGCTCTTCTACTTCTTCGTCGTCGGCCTCCTCGCCGAGGGCCGCGGCCACCGGCTCCACCCATTCTCCTGGTTCCTCATCGGCTGCGCGTTCTTCGCCGACCACCTGCTCTTCGCCTACCTCGCCGACCACGTCCCGCTCTCGGTCGCGCTCACGCTCTCCAGCGCGATCTCCATCCTGCTCGCGGTGAGCTACGCGCAGTGGCTGGTCGGATGGCGCTTCGCCCTGCGCGAGATGGGGCTCGCCCAGGCGCGTGTACCTGGTGGGTTTCTCGCTGACCTTCCTGCTCAAGGGATTCACCGGGCTGAGCATCACCGTGGGGGCCATCGTCACCCTGTTCATGGCGATGCAGGTGACCGGGCGGCGGCTGCGTTCCGACGTGCCGCGGGCCGAGCTCGTGGCCTGACCGTGCCCGCGCGGGTCGTGGACTGACCGCCCGCCGGGTACAGTGGCGCCGTGCCGGTCGATCCTGCGGGCGTGTGGGGCATCCCCACGGCGAGCATCGACTGGTGCGAGCAGAACTACGCCATCACCCGCTGGGTCGCCGAGTTCTGGAACACGCTCTCCAGCCTGGCGATGGTGCTCGCCGGGGTGGTGGGGCTCTGCCTCGCGCCGGTTCGCCCGCGAGGTCCGGGTCGCCTTCGCGCTGCTCGTCCTGGTCGGGCTGGGGAGCATCGCGTTCCACGCCACCCTGCGCTTCGGGCTGCAGATGATGGACGAGCTGCCGATGCTGTATCTCGTCACCTGGCTGGTGTGGCTGGTGGTGGAGACCGGGCCCACGCGCCGGCGAGGACCGTGGTTCCCGGCGGCGCTGGGGATCTACGTGGTGCTCGCGACGGCGGGGGCGACGCTCAACCGCGGCGATGCGCAGTTCCTCGCCTTCCACCTCAGCTTCGGCGCGCTGGAGATCTTCTGCCTGGGGCGCGTCACCCAGCTCGCGCTGCGGCCGGAGAACAGGGCCGTGCGCCGGCGCTTCGGCCTCGGGCTCGCCGCGTACGCCCTCGCCATCGGGCTGTGGTTCGTGGATCTCAAGGCCTGTCCGTGGGTGAGCGTCACCCTGCCGTCCCACGGAATCCCGAATCCCCAGCTGCACGCGTGGTGGCACGTGCTGGTGTCGCTCGGCTTCTTCCTGCTGCTCGGGGTGATCTCCTTCGACCGGGTCCGGTCTACTGGCCGCCCAGCAACCCCTTGAGCAGGGCCCCTGCCTTCTGGACCCCGTCGTTCGCCGGGACCTGTCCGACGGCAGGCGTCGCGCCGGCTCCGGGGCCGGGGATGCGGAGCGGGTACTCCCGGGCCACCTGCCACTGCTGGCCACCCGGTCGCGCGCGCAGCTCGACGAGCACGGCGCTCAGGCTGAAGCTCCGGCCAGGCGGCTTGGGACCGGCGTCGAACCGGACGAGCACGAACTGGGCGTCTCGGGTGGCGCCGGGCGCGAGCTGGAACTGCGGGTCGATCCGCCCTGCCTCGACCGTGCCGATGCCCAGCGCGCTCGCGTCGTGGGTGCCCGGCCGGCCCCAGATGAAGGCGGTGCCCTGCTCATCCACCGCGCCGGAGGTCCCGGCCTTGTAGGCGAGCACGAGTGGCTGTGCGGTGTGGTTCTTCAGCCGGACCGTGAGCCGCACCAGCTGGTTCTTTCCGCTCAGCGCCGTCGCGGTCCCGACCAGCGTGGCGCTGAACGGGCCAGCGTCCTGACAGCTGGAGCCCGGGGCACAGTGCGCTCCGGTCGAGGCGACCGGCGTGCTGGCGGTCGCGGGTGCGGGGGAAGGGAGCCGGGAACCCCCCCTGGGCAGGCGGCGCTCCACCCGTGCTCGCCCGCTGAAGGGCTGTCTGCCGGCATCTGCGGCGCCGGGCCGGAGGCTGCCGTCCCTGGCGCGGTGGCGACTGCCGGCGCAGCCGCGCGCGCGCCGTCGACCAGCCCGGAGATCTGCAGCGGGTACTCGGGGCCGAGGGTCGACTGGCCGTTCCCCGCGGGGATGATCTCCCGGACCGTGAGGTCCAGGTCGAAGGTGTTGCCGAACAGCTGCTGTCCGTTCCAGACCAGCGTGAAGCGCGCATCGCCGGTCTGACCCGGGGCGAGCTGGAACTTGTCGTCCGGGCGGGCGGCGATGAACCCGATGCCCCGCACGTCCGAGTCCTTCACCAGATACCGGTTGCCCTTGTCGTCGGTGGCGCCGCCGGAGGCCTGGACGTACCCGAGGACCACCGGACGGTCGAGCTTGTTCCTGAAGCGCAGGGTGACGGTGAGCACCTTCCAGTAGCCCTGCAGGCTGGCCCGGAACTCGACCACCGTCATGGCGAAGGCGTTCACCTCGGTGCAGGCCGGATCTCCACCGCAGATCGGCGCCGGCGCGGCCTGGACCGTCCCCGCCTCGGGTTTCGAGGCGGCCGCCGGGGTTGGGCCGGCTGCCAGGGCTGGCGAGAGGACCAGCGCCGCGCAGAGCAGCACGGAGCAGGCCCAGCCTCGCGGCAGCCGGGTTCGAGCGGGGGGCGGACACGTCGCACGGGCGCTGGGGTGGGGCATGGGGAGCTCCTCCGGGGGCGTCTGCGGACCCATGCGCAGGAACGCGTCCCGGACCGTCACTCCGGGCCGTCTGGACACGCTTCCGGCAGGGGCTAGCGCCCGGAGGTGGCCGGCGCAGGTCCGAGCTCGGCCTGGAAGCGGTCCGCATCCCCGGGCCGGCCGAGCTGGCGGTACGCCGAGGCGAGGTCCTCGCGGGCCATCGTTCATCCACATCGGCGGCGGGTCCTTCCTCCTCGAGAGGATCTCGTATCCGGCGCGACTCTGGGCCTCGGCGTCGGCCGTCTGCCGGGCGGCGACCAGCACGTGTCCGTACCGCACCCGGGCGATGCCCTGGAGCGGATGGTCCGCGCGCCAGCACCTCCTGGTAGACGGCGAGCACGCGGCGGAAGAGCTCCTGGGCGCGCTGCGAGTTTCCACGCCGCTGCTCGATGTCGGCCAGGTTCGAGAGCGCCACGCCGACCAGGTAGTGCTTCCCGTGGTGGACCTGGTCGTAGATGTCCGCCATCCGCCCGAAGTCGGCCGCCGCGTCGTCGAGCCGGCCCTGGTCGCGGGCGATGATCCCCAGCTCGTTCAGGGTCGAGGCCACGCGCGGATGCACCCGGCCGTAGACCCGCTCCTGCGTGGCGAGCGCGGCGACGAGGAGCGCGCGCGCCTCGTCTCGCCGCTCGAGCCTCAGGAGCGAGCGGGCGAGGATGGTCTCGGCCGAGGCGGTCTCCGGATGGTCCGGCCCGTACCAGGCGCGCATGATGTCCAGCGCCTCGCGGTTCCAGCGCTCGGCGTCGGCGTAGTGTCCCTGCTCGAACTGCACCGCGCCGAGGTTGATGAGGTCGTCCGCGACGTGCGGGTGCCGGGCCCCGTAGAGGCGGCGGTCGATCGCCGAGCACCCTCTGGTTCAACGCATCGGCCTGCGCGTACTGGCCCAGGTAGAACTGGCAGTTGGCCAGCTCGGTGAGGCTCTGCGACAGGTCGGCGAGCGCGTCGGGCCGCCGCGACTGCAGGCGGACCGCCTCCTCCAGCTCACCGACCGCCGCGGGGTACTTGCCGGCGTTCTCGTGGACCCTCCCCAGCGCCGAGAGGGCCCGGGCCACCTCGGGATCGTCCTTCGGGCGATGGCGGCGGAGCATCGCCAGCCCGGCGGAGACCTGCTGCTCGGCGACGTCGAACCGGCCCCGGGCGCTCGCCAGCAGCCCGCTGGCCACCAGCGACCGGCCCACCTCCGGATGGTCCTCTCCGAAGGCGGCGCGACGGAGCTTCAGTGCGCGCTCCAGGAGCTCGTCGGCCTGGTCCAGGCGACCCAGGTTCTGGGCGATGCCGCCGAGCGTCTGGAGCAGCTCGGCCTCCACCGCGGGCTCCGTCTCGAGCGATTGCGCCTCGCGGACGCCGCGGTCCAGGAGGTCCACCACCCGGAGCGTCGGCCGACGGGCCGCACCTCGCCCGTTCCGCCCTCGAAGAGCTGGAGCATGAACTGCTGGATGCGCTGCGTCCGGGCCGCCTCCGCCGCCACCCGCGTCGCGCGCCCGCGCCAGCCGGAAGGCGGAGAAGGCGGTCACCCCGAGGACGGCCACCGTCACCGCGGAGGCCACCATCACCGTGCGCGCGTTCCGCCGCAGGAGCTTCCCCACGCGGTAGGCCGAGCGAGTCCGGGCGGGCGTCCAGCGGCTCGCCGGCGAGGTGGTGGTCGAGGTCGCGGATCAGCGCCTCCACCGACGGGTAGCGGCGCGACGGGTCCCGCTGCATCGCGGTGAGGCAGAGCACGTCCAGGTCGGCCCACGCCGCGCGGCCGGCCTGCGACCGGGCGGTCGGCGATCTGCGACGGACGCGGCGGCTCCTGCTCCAGCACGCGCCGGGCGGCCTCGTGCGGCGACAGCCCCGCGAGCTCGAACGGCAGGCGCCCCGACAGCAGCTCGAACAGGAGCACACCGAGGGCATAGACGTCGGTCTCGACGCCGAGCCGGCCGCCCTCGACCTGCTCCGGCGCGGCGTAGGCCGGCGTCATCAGCCGCAGGCCGGTGCGCGGTCGGGTCGGTCGCGGGACCGGTCGGCTCGAGCTGCTTGGCGATCCCGAAGTCGAGCAGCTTCACCGAGCCGTCCGCCTTCACCAGGATGTTCGAGGGCTTGAGGTCGCGGTGGATGACCGCGTGCCGGTGCGCGTGCTGCACCGCCTCGCAGACCGCGCGGAACAGACGGAGCCGCTCGCCCAGCCCGCACCCGTGCGCGCGGCAGTACTCGGTGAGCGGGACCCCGTCCACGTACTCCATCGCGAACCAGGGCGTCCCGTCGGGCAGCGTCCCGGCGTCGTGGAGCTGGGCGATGCCCGGGTGGTCGAGCTGGGCGAGCGTGCGCTGCTCGGCCAGGAAGCGTGCAGCGGCGCGACGGAGAGACCCAGGCGTCGCGGAGGAGCTTGAGCGCCGCCCGGCCGCCCACGTCCTCGCGCTCGACCAGGTAGACCACGCCCATCCCGCCCTCGCCGACCAGGCGGAGCACGCGGTAGGGGCCCACCCGTCCGCCTGGCCCGTCGGCGCCGACGAGGTGCGCGGGCGACGTCGGGCAGCGACCGGTCGAGGAAGGTCCCCGGGGTCCGATCCTCGAGGAGGAGCGCCTCCACCTCGTCCACCAGGGCGCCGTCTCCGCCGGCGCGCGCGTCGAGGAAGGCGCGCTGGTCGGCCTCGGGCAGATCGGCCGCTGCGTGGAAGAGCTCCTGGACTCGCCGCCAGCGTGCCGGACCGGCCGGCTCCGGCTCAGCTCTTCTGTCGGAGCTCATGGGCCAGGAAGGCGCGGGCCGCGCGCCAGTCGCGGAGGACGGTGGCCTCGGAGACGCCGAGGACCTCGCAGGTCTCTCGCACGTCGAGCCCACCGAAGAACCGGCTCTCGACGATGAGCGCCTGGCGTGGCTCGAGCTGGGCCAGCGTCTCGAGCGCGCCGTCGAGCGCGAGCACCTGCTCGGAGCCGGCCTCCGGGGGAAGGGTGTCCTCGTCGAAGGTCACCAGCGGGACGCCCCCGCCGCGCTTCCGGGCCGAGCGCCGGCGAGCGGCCTCCACCAGCACCTGGCGCATGGCCCGGGCGGCGATGCGCTTGAAGTGGGCCGGAGAGGTGGAGGCGAACTCGGGCGAGGAGGCGAGCTTGAGCCACGCCTCGTTGACCAGCGCGGTCGGGCTGAGGGTGCGGCTGGGGTCGCCGCGGCGGACGCGACGCCGCCAGACGACGCAGCTCCTCGTACGCGGCGCTGAACAGATGGTCCCGCGTGTCAGCGTCGACGACACCTGACGGTCGGGGTCCTGCTCGGGCCATGACGGTTCCCGCCGGCTTCCTGCGCATCTTGGGCGTAGCACGCGCGCCGGAGCGCCGGCAATTGGAGGGTCGACCGATGAGGCGAGCGCTGGGGATGACTGCCGCCGCTGTTCTCTGGGCGGCGTGTGGTGGGGGTGGGGGTGGAAACAACCCAGGAGGAGGCGGCGGGGGAACGGGGCGATGAGCGCGAGCGTCAACGGTCAGGCCTTCACCGCGAGCCAATCCGCGACGGCAGCGGCGAGCTCCACGGCCGCGGCCTCCGTCTACACCATCACCGGGACCCGCCTGAACGGGACCACGGCCGAGACCATCCTGCTCAGCCTGTACAACATCGCTGCGGCTGGGACGTACCCGCTGGGGGTGAACTCCACCAACTTCGGCGGCATCGCGACGTACGTCGAGGGCTCGTCCTCGTGGACCACCCCGCTGAGCGGCACCGCCGGCACGGTGATCATCACCAGCCTGACCGCCAGCCGGATTGCCGGGACGTTCAGCTTCAACGCCGCGGATGTCCTCAATCCGGCCTCGACGCGAAGCGTGACCAACGGAGCGTTCGACCTGGGAATCACCGGCACGCCCGGAACGGTCCAGCCGTACCAGGGGAGCGCCATGAAGGCGACGCTCGGGGCGAACGCCTGGATCGGCGCCAGCATCGTCGTCGTCGCCAAGACGGGTGGCTCGTACGCCTTCGGCGGCTCGACCATCACCGGAACGGGCGTGGCGGGCATCGCGAACGTGAACGTCATCCTCACCGGGGTGAGCGGTCCTGGCGCCTACGCGCTCGGTCCCGCGCAGGGCAATCAGCTCTCGGTGACCGCGGGCGGCTCGGGCTACAACTCGAGCCTGTCCGGCTCGTCGGGGTCGGTCGTGGTCACCTCCGTGGACGCCAACCGCCTGAAGGGAACGTTCAGCGCGACGCTGGCCGCGGGTGGCGGAGGTGCCCTGGCCGTGAGCGGCGGCACCTTCGACATCGGGCTCGGGAAGTAGTCGGGTGGCGGGTCACGCCCGCTGCCAGCGCCGGAGCGAGAGAGAGAGCGTCTGCTCGAGCACCTGCGCCGCACGGCGGACCCGCGCGGAGGACCGACCCTTGCGCCGGACCAGCCAGAGCGTTCGCACCGGGAGCTCGGGCAGCGCCGCGATGCGGATCAGATCGGGAAAGACGTCCTCCAGGCCCTCCGGCAACACCCCGAGCCCGACACCGGCCTGCACCGCGGTGACGAGCACGGTGGGGCTGTCCGTCCGGAGCGCCACCTCGGCACCCGAGGTCGCGGCGCGCACGAGCCAGCGGCCGGCGTCGGTCCGGCCCGCGGCGCCGGTGAGGACCACGACCCGGTGACCGACGAGTGACTCCACGCTCCCCGGGCGCCCGTGGTCGAGCAGGTACGGCTCGGAACCGTAGAGCGCGTCGGCGGTCAGCCCGAGCGACGTCCGGGTGCTTCCCTTCGTCGGACGCGGGTGTGCCGTCACCTCCAGGTCGGCACCCCGGCCGGCGGTCACCAGCTCGAGCGTGACGTTTCCCAGCGTGCGCGCGAGATCGGCGGCGGCGGCCTGGATCCACTGCGCAGCGAGCATCCCGTCCACCCGCACCCGCACCGGCGGCCCCGGCGGAACGCGGGGCAGCGTGCGCTCGACCCGGGCCATCTCCTCGGCCATTCGCTCCCCGGTGTGCAGCGCGCTCCGGCCCGCGTCGGTGGGCAGGAGCCGCCCGCCCTCGCGAACGAACAGCGCCACTCCCGCCGCTCGCTCCACGGTCTTCAGCTCCGCCTCGAGCGCGTCCGGGGACATCCGCAGCGCCCGGGCGGCACCGGACAGCGCCCCGTGCCGGGCGAGGGCGAGCACCAGCCGGAGCTGCTCCCAGGGAAGCACCACACCCCGGAGCCTCGCCCGGGAGCGCCGTCGCGGCAAACCCCGGCGGCCGGGGGCTCAGCCGAAGAACGGCATGGGCACGAAGCCGGGGACCGAGGCCACCCGGTCGAGCCAGCGGCGGATGGCGGGGGTGTCGTCGAGCGAGAACCCGCCCTCGGGCGCGACGTGGGTGTAGGCGTAGAGCGCGATGTCGGCGAGCGTCGGCCGATCGCCCACGAGGAACGGCGCCGCGGCGAGCGCCTTCTCCATCACCCCGAGCGCGGCGTACCCCCGGGCCGTTCGCTCGACGATCTCCTGCTTCTTCTCCTCGGCCTTCCCCGCGTGCTTCACCCAGAAGCGGACCGTGGCGATGTAGGGCTCATGGCTGTACTGCTCGAAGAAGAGCCACTCGTACATCTTGGCGCGCAGGTAGGCGTCGGAGGGGATCCACGCCGAGCCCCTCGCCGAGGTGGAGCAGCATCGCGTTCGACTCGGCCAGGGTGCGTCCGTCGGGCAGCTGCAGCAGCGGGACGCGTCCGTTCGGATTGAGCGCGAGGAACTCCGGCGTGCGGCTCTCGCCCTTGAGGATGTCGACCTCGATCCAGCGGAACGGCAGCCCCCGCGCGTGGAGCATCATCGCCGGCTTCCAGCAGTTCCCGGAGGTGGAGTTGCCGTAGAGGGTGTGCATGGCCGAGTCTCGCCCGACCGCTCACGCCGCGGCCAGCACAGTCGCAGCGGACACCCCTCACACAGCGGCGAGCGGCGACCTGCCCGCAGATGACCGGAGCTCCCCGTCCGCTCGCTCATGCGAAACGGGTTTCCGGCTTCGGCCCATGGGCAGCTGCCGTCACCCCGCCGTGGTGAGGAACGCCCGGAGCTTCCGGTACGCATCCTCGAGCGCGGGGACGCTGGCGCTCTCGCCAGCCTGGTGCGCCTGGGCCGTCTCGCCGGGGCCGTAGTTCACCGCGTCGATGCCCATTGCACCGAAGCGCGCCACGTCGGTCCAGGCCTGCTTCGGCTCGGCGCGGAGCCCCGGCTGGCTGAGCAGCGCCGGTAGTGCGGATTCGACGTGCAGACCCGCCCCGAGGGCGCGCGGTCGGTGATCGTCACCTCGGCGCGGTCGCCGATCCAGCGCGCGCAGCTCGGCCTCGGCGTCCTCGGGGGTCCGTCCGGGCGCGAAGCGGACGTTGAGGTTCAGCTCGAAGCTGTCGGGAACCACGTTCCGGGCCCGCCCCCCGGTGGCGAGCGTCGCGGACGTCACCTCGCGGAACATGAAGCCCCCGCGCTCGACCTCGCGTGGCGGACGCCCAGGAGCTCGGCCAGGAGCGGCCCGGCGAGTGAACCGCGTTCACGCCTTGCCATGGGCGGGCGGCGTGCGCGGCGCGTGCCGTGGAACACGCACCGTCGCATGCAGCGAGCCCACGCAGCCCACCTGCACCGCCCGTCGGTCGGCTCGAGCGCTACCCCGAAGGCGAGCCGTCGCAGCTGCGGCACCGACTCGAACAGCGGCCCGAGCCCGATTCGAGGTACGGGCCCTCCTCGCGCTCGTAGAGGACCAGCAGGAGATTCACCGGCAGGGCGTCGAGCTCGAGCGTCTCGGCGAGCGCCATCATCACCGCCACGCCGCCCTTCATGTCCGAGCTGCCGAGGCCGTGGAGCCGCGCCGCCCTCGAGGCGCGGGCGCGGCCTCGCCGGGCCGCGCGGGCACCGTGTCGATGTGCCCGACCAGCGCGACCGTCGGGCGCGCGATCGTCGCGTCGCCCGAGCACGAACGAGTGCCCCACGCCGCACCACCTCGCCCGCATCGTAGACGTGGCTTGCCCAGGCCGCGACGGCGTCCGCCAGTGGCGCCCTCGTGCCCGATCGGGCTGGGGATGGCGCACAGCGCGAGCGCGCGGCGCCCGAGGCTCGCGGCGTCGGGATCGTGGCCCACCTCGGCGAGGACTCCGCGCTCACACCGGCACCGCGAAGTCGCGCAGCGCCTGGTTGAGCGAGGTCTTCCGGTCGGTGCTCGCCGTGCGCTGGCCGATGACCAGCGCGCAGGGCATGCTGTACGTGCCGGCCGGGAACTTCTTCGGGACGCGTGCCGGGGATGACCACGCTGCGCGCGGGCACGCGGCCCTTGCCACTCGCGCGGCTCGCTGCCCGTCACGTCGATGATGCGGGTGCTGGCGGTGAGCACCATGTTCGCGCCGAGCACGGCCTCCTCCTCGACCACCACGCCTTCCACCACGATGGCAGCGGCTGCCGATGAACGCGCCGTCCTCGATGATCACCGGCCGCGCTCCGGGCGGCTCGAGCACGCCGCCGAGCCCCACGCCGCCCGAGAGGTGCACGCCGCTTGCCGACCTGGGCGCACGAGCCCACGGTGGCCCAGGTGTCCACCATCGTCCCGGCGCCGACCCGCGCGCCGATGTTGACGTAGCCCGGCATGACGACCGCGCCGGGCTCGATGAACGCGCCGTAGCGCACCGTGCCCGGCGGAACCACGCGCACGCCCGCCTTCGCCAGGTCCTTCTTGAGCGGGATCTTGTCGTGGAACTCGAACGGCCCCACCTCCCAGACCTTCATCTCGGAGATGGCGAAGTAGAGGAGGATGGCCTCCTTCACCCAGACGTTCACCGTCCAGCCCGCCTCGCCCTTCTCGGCGATCCGCAGCGAGCCGTCGTCCAGTCCGGCGATCGCCTTCAGCACCGCCTCGCGGTAGGCGGGCCCGGCGAGCAGCGCCCGGTCGGCGTAGGCGGCGGTGACGAGCGGTTCGAGCGGGTGGGTCACGGAGCCTCCGGCATCCCGGCCAGCCGGCGGATGCTGCGGGCGATGATCTCCGGGACCTCCTCCTGGAGGAAGTGCCCGGCGTCGGTTTCGGTGACCCGCGCGCGCGGAAGCTGCTCGGCGTGCCGGCGAAGCGCCCGGCCGAGGATGGGGTCCTTGCGTCCCCAGACCAGCTCCATCGGTCCAGGAAAGGCCCGCACCCATGCGTCGACCTGGGTCAGGCCAGGGACGCTGGGATGCGTGGGCGAGTCCGGCACCATGCGCGCGAGGCCGAGCGGCGCGGCGCGGTCCACCAGCTTGCGAAAGGGCCAGCGGTACGCCCGGGCCACGTCGCCGGCGATGGAGCGACGGTCGCCCTGGGCGCGATCGAGGGAGCGGAGCGGAAATCCGAGACCCCGGAACAGCACCGGTGCGAGCAGGGGGGTGCGCGCGAGGCGGTGGAAGGGCGTGCCGCGGAATCGCTCCGGGAGAAGGACTGCCGTGTTCAGCAGGCACACCGCGGACACCCGCACCGAGGCCGCACGTGCGGCGGCGAGTAGCCCGATGGGTCCCCCCCAGTCCTGCACGACGAGGATGGGGTCGACGAGCTGGCGCCTCTCCATCCAGGCGGCGAGCGCGGTCGCGTGCCGATCGAGCGTGTGCCAGGCGACGCTCCGGGGCTTCGAGCTCCGGCCGCAACCGATCAGATCCGGCGCGAGGACCCGCACCCGCTGTCCCTCGAGGCCAGCCACGACCCGCCGCCAGAGGAAGCTCCAGGTCGGATTTCCGTGGATGCAGACCACGTCACGGCCGCGGCCTGCCTCCACCCAGGCCATCGTTCCTCCGGGGACGCTGTCCAGGCCCGGAGGATACGGAAACTGCGCGGAGAGCCACCGGGGTTCGTTCATCTGCTAAGGGGGCGACCGATGATTTCGCTGGTCATCCCCGTTTACAACGAGAAGACGTCGCTGGAGGAGCTGCTCCGGCGCGTGGTGGCCGTGGACATGCCCAAGGAGCTGGTCGTCGTGGACGACTGCTCCACCGACGGCAGCCGGGAGATCCTGCTGGCGCTCGCCGAGCGTGGGCTCGCCGGGCTCCATGGCGCGCGCCCGGTGAACGAGAACCGCCTCCAGGTCCTCTTCCAGGAGCCGAACCAGGGCAAGGGCGCGGCGCTCCGGCGCGGCTTCGCCGCGGCGACCGGGACGGTGGTGGTCGTGCAGGACGCCGACCTCGAGTACGACCCGCGCGAGATTCCGCGGCTGGTGGCGCCCATCGAGGACGGGCACGCCGACGTCGTCTACGGCAGCCGCTTCATCGGCGACACGCGCCGGGTGCTCTACTACTGGCACGCGGTGGTGAACTGGGGGCTCACCACGCTCTCCAACATGACCTCGGGGCTGAACCTCACCGACATGGAGACCTGCTACAAGGCCTTCCGCCGCGAGCTCATCCAGTCCATCCGCCATCGAGGAGGACCGGTTCGGGTTCGAGCCGGAGATCACCGCGAAGGTGGCCCGCGCCGGCGCCCGCGTCTACGAGGTGCCCATCAGCTACCACGGGCGCACCTACGAGGAAGGCAAGAAGATCGGCTGGAAGGACGGCTTCCGCGCCCTCTACGCCATCGCCAAGTACTCGCTGAAGCGGTGAGCTAGTGTCGCGTCCGACGGTCAGCGCGCCGCGTCCCGGACGGGCGGCCCGGCGCGCCGCCGCTGGCGAGGCCCACCGGCGGCGGTGCGCTCACCTTGCCCGGGTCCTTCGCCTCGGCGGTGCGGTCCACTACCGGTCCGAGCTGCAGCCCCGCGAGCCCGTCCTGGTCCTTCCGCGGTCCGACCACCACCACCGGCAGCTTCGCCGGGCTCAGGTACGCATGCGAGACCCGCGCCACCTCGTCCCGTCCGAGCGCGCGCAGCCGTGCCGGCAAGGTGGCGTACCAGTCCAGTGGACGCCCGAGATTGGAGAGGGTGACGAAGGTGCTCGCCACCGCGTCGTTGGTCTCCAGCGCCGAGGGGAGCGACTGGAGGATTCCCTCCTTCGCCTCGGACAGCTCGGCGTCGGTGATGTCCCCGCCCGAGTACCGCGTGAGCTCGGCCTCGATGTCCTTCAGCGAGTCCACCGTGTGTGCTGCAACCACGGACCCACGCACCTGGAACACCCCGGTGCGCTTGTTGAAGCCCACGCCGCTTCCCATCCCGTAGGTCCAGCCGCGCACCTCGCGCAGCTGGTGGTTGAGCCGGCTGGTGAACATCCCTCCGAGCGCGACGTTCGCGGTGCTCAGCGCGAGCGCGTCCGGGTGGTTGGCGGGAATCGTCCGGGTGGCGAGCGCGAGCTGGCTCTGCGTGCCGTCCGGCATGTCCACCGTGATGACGGTCCGCGGGCCCTCCCTGGGGAAGGGCGGCAGGCGGGATGGGGGGAGCGCCCTGGGCCGCCATGCGCCGAACCGCTCGGCGAGGAGCATGAGGATGGTGGACGGCGCGAAGTCGCCCGACACCGAGAGGAGCGCGTTGTTCGGGCGGAAGTAGGTGTCGTGGAAGCGGACCAGGTCCTGCCGGCGAATGGCGCGGACCGACTCCACGGTGCCGCCCGCCGGCTGCCCCCACGGATGCTTCGGGCCGTAGAGCAGCCGCGCCACCTCGTCGCTGGCCAGGGCGCCAGGGCTGCCCCGTCGCTGCTCCAGTCCGGTGAGCGTGATGCCGCGGACCCGCTCGACGTCGGCCGGGCGGAAGGCCGGGTTCAGCGCCACGTCGGCCAGGAAATCCAGGGCGGGAGCGAGGGTCTCGGTCAGGCAGTTGAGGTGGATGCGGATCCCGTCGAGGCCCGGGCTCACGCTGAGCGAGGCGGCGAGGTCCTCCAGCTGCTCGGCGAGCTGCTGGTTGGTGCGGGTACGCGTCCCCTCGTCGAGCGCCGCGGCCACGAAGTCCGCCAGGCCGGGCCGGTCCGGCGGGTCGCCGTCCACGCCGGTCCGGATGAACAGCTCGACCACCACCACCGGAACGGCGTGGTTCTCCCGGAGCAGGACGGGAAGCCGGTTGGGGAGCGCCCCGCTGGACGGGCACCGGGGCGCGGAACGGGGGAACGGCGGCGAGAGGCGGCGGCTGGGTGTCCCGCCAGGCGTCCACCGGGGGCGCGGGGGTGGAGACCGCCGGGGACGGGGTCGCCGCCGGCCGGCTCGAGGCGCAGCCGAGCGCGAGAAGGACAATCGACAGCGTCGAGAGAGGGCGGCTCATGGGCGTGCCCCCGGGGGCCGCGGGGGCGGAGGGCTCCACGTCCAGCACCAGGACGCGGTCGGCGGGGAGCAGGCTCCGGGCTGCGTCGAGCACCTGGGCCGCGGTGACCGCGCGGTACCGGGCGATGTCCTTCGGCAGGAACCCTGGGTCACCGGTCCAGAAGGCGTAGGCGTTCAGCTGGTCGGCCTTTCCGGAGATGCGCTCCACCGAGCGAACCATCCCCCCGACGGTGAGGCGCTTGGCCCGCTCGACCTCCTCGGCCGTCGGCCCCGTCTTGCGGAACTCCGCCAGCACCGACTCGACCTCGCGCCGCAGCTCGGCGACGGTGTGCCCCTCGCGCGCGGTGACGACGATGTGGAAGTAGCCCCCCAGCCCGAGGCTCACGTTCCCCGCAGAGGCGCCGCTGGCGAGCTGCTTCTCCTCCACCAGCCGCCGGTACAGCCGCGAGGTCTTGCTCCCGCCGAGGATGATCGAAAGCAGATCTCCGGCGGCCTCGTCGGGGGCGAACGGCTTCACCCCGTTCCACGCCATCTGCAGCTGGGGAATTCGCGCAATACGGTCAGGGACCGTCTTCTCCACGACGCCCTCGAGCCGGGGCTGCGGGACCTCCGGGCGCCTGGGCTCGGGGCCTCCGGGCAGGTCCCCGAAGTACCGGGTCACCAGCTCGCGGGCGACCTTCGGGTCGAAGTCGCCCACCAGGGCCAGGGTGGCGTTCCGGGGGGCGTAGAACTCGCGGAAGAACCCCCGGATGTCCTCCATGCTCGCGGCCTGGATCTCCTCGATGCTCCCGATGACGCAATGGTAGTACGGGTGGGGCTTCGGATAGAGCGTGTCGCAGAGGGTGAGCTGGGCGAGCCCGTAGGGCCGGTTCTCGTAGCTCTGCCGCCGCTCGTTGCTGACCACGTCCCGCTGGGTGGCGAGCTTCTGCGCGTCCAGGGCCGGGAGCAGGAACCCCATCCGGTCCGACTCGATCCACAGCGCGACCGGCAGCTGACTCGCCGGGACGGTCTCGAAGTAGTCGGTCCGGTCGAAGTTGGTGCTGCCGTTGGCCGAGCCGCCTACACCCGCCGCCGACCGCGGCGAGCACCTTGTCCGGATCGGGCACGTGCAGGCTGCCGGCGAACATCATGTGCTCGAAGAGGTGGGCGAACCCGCTCTTCCCCGGGCCCTGGTTGGCGGCGCCCACGTGGTACCACACGTTCACCGTGACCTGAGGCGCCCGGTGGTCCTCGCTCAGGAACACCCGGAGCCCGTTGGGCAGGGTGAACTCCTGGAAGGGGATGGACGCCTCGGTGGCGGCGAAGGCCGGCGCGGTGGCGAGGAGGAGGATCCAGGCGAGGACGACGGCTCGGGGTGGCACGGGACTTCGCTCTAGCGCGGGCTCCGGGGGCGACGGAAGAGGGCCAGCACCCGAGAATCAGCGAGCAAGCAAGTGAACATGCCCATTCCGGAGACGCGCCGGGAGGTGCTACGTTCGCCTGCGAGGAGACGCCGAGCAGGAGAGACGAAGATCAGCGCCGTTCCCGCCCGGAAGTTTCCATCTCCCTCAGCCTGAACTTTCCTCCGGAACTCCGAAGACCCCTCGATGCTGGACTGGCTGCACACCCTCTTCTCTCGCGATCTGGCCATCGATCTGGGGACCGCGAACACGCTCATCTACATCCGCGGTCAGGGCATCGTGTCCAACGAGCCCTCGGTGGTCGCCGTGCAGCAGGACGCGCGCGGCGCAAAGCGCGTCATGGCCGTGGGGAAGGAAGCGAAGGAAATGCTCGGCCGCACGCCGGGCAACATCGTCGCGATCCGGCCGATGAAGGACGGGGTGATCGCTGATTTCGAGATCACCGCGGCGATGCTCCGCTACTTCATCCAGACCGCGCACAACCGGAAGATCGGGGTGAAGCCCCGCATCATCATCGGCATCCCCTCCGGCATCACCGAGGTGGAGCGGCGTGCGGTCCGCGAGGCAGCGGAGAACGCCGGGGCCCGCGAGGTCTACCTCATCGAGCAGCCGATGGCGGCGGCGATCGGGGCGGGCCTTCCGGTCACCGAGCCCTCGGGCAACATGATCGTCGACATCGGCGGTGGGACGTCCGACGTGGCCGTCATCTCGCTCTCGGGCATCGTCTTCGCCAAGAGCGTGCGCGTCGGCGGCGACAAGCTCGACGAGTCGATCATCCAGTACGTGAAGCGCAAGTACAATCTCCTGATCGGGGAGAGAACGGCAGAGCTGATCAAGATGGGGATCGGCACCGCGTATCCGACCGACGAGGTCATGACGATGGAGATCAAGGGCCGCGACCTGGTCGCCGGCGTGCCCCGGACGCTCACCGTCACCTCGGACGAGGTGCGCGAGGCGCTCGCCGAGCCGGTGAACGGCATCGTCGAGGCGGTGAAGATGACGCTCGAGCGCACGCCGCCCGAGCTCGCCGGCGACATCGCTGACCGCGGCATCGTCCTGGCCGGCGGAGGGGCGCTGCTGAAGAACCTCGACACCCTGTTGCGCGAGGAGACCGGGCTGCCGGTGTTCCTCGCCGAGGACCCGCTGTCGGCGGTGGTGGTCGGCGCCGGCAAGGCGCTCGAGTCGCTCGACATCCTCCGGCAGGTCTGTCACCCGGTCTGACCCGCCGGACCGTCGGCGGCTGGACCGCTCGCACCTCGGGCCATTTCGCGGCGGGGAGCCGCATGGCCTAGGGTCCGCAGCGGATGGGGGCCTCCGGCACGCTGCTCACGAGTCTGCTCACCGGCCTCGGCCTCGCCGGCGCCGCGGGGCTGAACGCTTACGTCCCGCTGCTCGGGGTGGCGCTCCTCGGACGCGCGCACCTCCTCACGCTGTCGTCCCCCCTCGACGCGCTGATGCACCCGGTGGTGATCGGGGTGCTCGTGCTGCTGCTCGCGCTCGAGGTGGTCGTGGACAAGGTCCCCGGGGCAGACCACGTGAACGACGTGGCCCAGACCTTCGTCCGTCCGGCGGCGGGCGCGGTGCTCTTCCTCGGCGGCAGCGGGGCCGCGGGGCAAGTGCCACCGCTGGTGCTGCTCATCGCCGGGCTGGTCACCGCCTTCGGCGTCCATGCGACCAAGGCGGCCGTCCGCCCGGCGGTCAACGTGGCGACGCTGGGTGTGGGCGCCCCGGTGGTATCCTTGGTGGAGGACGTGATCTCGGCAGTGACGACGGTGGTGGCGGTCCTCCTCCCCGTGCTCGTCGTCCTGCTCCTGCCGGCCCTTCTCTGGGTTGGCCTGCGCCTCGCCCGCCGGCGGAGCGAGCCGCCTCGGGTCTGACGACGATGCGGGGGGCCGGGGACATGGCGGCCCAGGACGAGCGTCGCCGTGCCCCGAGCGCCAGGGAGCCTACTTCGCCGCGGTCTTCTCCGGGACGATGTCCCACTTGCCGTGGGCGTCGACGAAGATGATGCAGCCGGCCGGGTCGGTGCATTTGGTCGTGTGCGGCTTCTTTCCCGTGTACGGGAAGTACGAGCCGGCGGGCATGGTGATGTCCTTACCGTCGACGTTGAAGACCATTGTCCCGGACACCACCACCGAGAAGTGGTCCGCCGTGTGGTGGTGGAGCCCCGCCTTGAAGCCCGACGGAAGCTTGACGAAGAACTTGGCGGGCCCCTTGTTCGGGTCACCGGCCACTGCGGCCAACTGCACGCCCGGACTCTCCGGCCCGGCGTCCGTCCACTTCAGATCGCCTGCCGGGACGTTGACGACCTTCTTCCGTCCTTTGCCCCGACCACCGACGGGAGAAACGCTGTGAAGACGGCTACGACTGCGATGGCTCTGCACACTGAAATCCGCCTCTGGCGCCGCCCCCCGCAGGCGCGGCCATGCCGGCACGACGCGGCCGCCAGCACCCTAGCCGCGGCACTCCGGAGGGTCGCGAATCACTCACCAGAGCATGTCCTGATCTTCGGTGACGCCGGGCAGTTCGCTCAGGGTGATCTCCCGCCCCCGGAAGCGCAGTCCCCCGGTGAAGAAGCCAAGCGGCTGCACGAAGCGGCTCCGCAGGATGCGGAGGTTGCGCACGTCACGGTGCGCGTGCAGGGGCAGGAAGGTGACGTGCGACCGTCCCGTCCTCGGTCGAGATCTGCCAAGGGTCGAGCGGATCGGCCGCGTTGAAGCGGAACGTGGCCGGGCCGACGGGCTGGAGCTGGTCTCCCAGGAAGAGCGCGTTCTCCCCCGGGCTTCCCTCGGCAACGGCGTTGAAGCCCGCCACCAGGTTGAAACCGAGCGGCGTGCCGTCCTCGAGGCGGCCGCAGCCCATGGCCCAGTGCCAGCGGGTGTGCCGGGCCAGAAAGCCGTGGGTCGAGTCGAGGCCCACCACGCCGCCGTCGAGCGCGTAGCGCCGCCGCACCCACCTCGAGCCGGCCCGAGGCGAGCAGGCCCATCGACTTCTGGGTCACGTTCACCCCGTCGCGCACCAGCGCCGAGGCCTTCGGACCGTCCGCGCTCCCGCTGCCGGGCACCGGGGCGATGAGGGAAAGCGGCGGCGGTGCGCCGGTCACCAGCGCCTCTCCCTCGAAGGTCACCCGGCCGCTCCTCGGGCGCCGCAGGGCGGAGAGCTCCACCGAGTGGCGGTATCGATCCGATTGCCCGGGCCGGGCGAACCTGAAGCGCGCCCCGGGCACGCGGAACCGGGCAGAGAGCCCGCGCGACATCGCGTCCGAGACGGTGCTCAGAGGCGCGGGGGGCCCGAGCAACGTGACGTCGACCAGGGGCTGTTTCTCGCGCAGATCGAGCGCGGCGAAGAAAGCGTTCGACGCGTAGCCCATCTCGGCGACGGCCATGACCGCCACCACCTCGGGCGTGGTGTACAGCGCGTAGTGCCAGCGCTTCCGACGGAGCCGCCGCGCCCAGGCGGGAAGGGCGTACGGCGGTGCGAGCCGGCCGAGGTCCACCGGACCCAGCTCGCCCGGCATAGGCGCCGAAGCCGGGGAGCCCATCCGGTCCGGGCACCTCGGCAGGCGCTGGAGAGAGAGCGAGCATGCGGCGGTCCGGCGGCGTAGTCTCCTCGGGCGAAAGGGCTGGCCGCCAGAGAAAGCGTGTCTCACTTCCTTCCCGAGGAATGGCTGCGCGAGGCGGTGGGGCTCCTGGTGCGCCTCGCCGAGGCGGGAGCGGCGCTGGTCATCTTCTCTGGCGTCGTGCTGGCGTTCGTCGGATTCCTCCGGATCGGCTTCCATCCGGCGCCCGATGCGTTCAACGCCGTGCGGCTCCGGCTGGCGCGCTACCTGGCGCTGGGCCTCGAGTTCCAGCTCGCCTCGGACCTGCTCCGGACGGCGGTGGCCCCGAGCTTCGAGGAGATCGGCAAGCTGGCGGCGGTGGCGGCCATCCGGACCGGTCTGAACTGGTTCCTCGCCCGGGAGATGCGGGAGGACCAGCCGCAGGTCCAGGCAGAGGTCCCGCGGTGAACGAGGTGCTCGGCGCGGCGGCGCAGGCCGTGACCGCGGCGGGCCTCCTGACGCTGCTCGCCGCGCCGGTTTACGGCCTCAAGCGGTGCTGGGGCTGGCGCTCGAGTTCTGGCTGGCGGCGGAACTGCTGCGCCTCTCGGCCCAGCCGAGCTGGTCGGCGCTCGGCGTGGCGGCGACGATCGTCGCCATCCGTCAGCTGGTGCAGATCGGACGGCCGCTCACCCCGCCGCGTACTGGCGGCGGTGCTCGTGCATTCCGGTGAAGCGGAACCCACCGGGCGCGGGAGGGATCTCCGGCGGTCGCTCGGGGGCGAGCGCCATCATCCGCTCGTACTCCTCGACCGTCACCCGCTCCCGCGCGCCGATGACCTCGTCCAGCGTCGCGCGCTGGATGCGCTCGGCCGCGTTCTTCCCCACCACCCCGGAGAAGAACTCGCTCGCGCAGCCGCTCCCGTACGAGAACAGCCCGATGCGCTTGCCGGCGAGGGCGCTGCCACCCCCGTGGAGCATCCCCGCGAGGCCCAGGTAGAGCGAGCCGGTGTAGATGTTTCCCACCCGGGCGCAGAGCGTGAGGGATTGCGCGACCTGGCGGTCGAAGCTGGTCGAGCCCTCCCGCTCCTCGCGACCCTCGTCGAACGCGCCGAGCACGTCGTCCAGGTCGCAGCGGCGGACACGGGCGTGGGCCTTCTTCGCCATCTTGCAGAACGGCACGTGATAGCCGAGCGCGGCGAGCTGCTCGCTCGGAAGCGCGGATGCGCCCCGTGCGCACCAGCTCCCTGGCCTCGGCCTTGCCGCGCCAGTCCCGGTACGCCCCGGCCAGCGCCTCGAGGTAGCAGTCGATGGAGTAGTGGCCGTCCACCACCGCCTCGCGACGGCCAAGCGGGCGCCAGAAGTCGAAGACGTGCGTGGCGCTCGTGCCGTTCAGGCCGAGGTCGAACGCCAGGAGCTCCGGGCGCCCCGAGACCAGCATCGCCACCGCGCCGGCGCCCTGGGTGGGCTCGCCCGCGGTCTTCACCCCGTAACGGGCGATGTCGGAGCAGATGACGATCGCCGACTTGCCGTTCGCCACGCCGGAGGCGATCCACTCCGCCGCGGCCATGAGCGCTGCCGTCCCGCCGTAGCAGGCGTGCTGCACGTCGAAGACCCGCATGTGCCGCGGCAGCCCCACGCAGCCCCTGGACGAACGAGGCGACGGGCTTGCTGTGGTCGACGCCGGTCTCGGTGCCCACCGCGAGGAACCCGATGGAAGCCGGGTCGACCTCGTTGGTCTCGATCAGCCGGCGGGCCGCGGTGGCCGCCAGGGCGACCGTGTCCTCACCCGGGTCGGCGACCGCCATCTCGCGAACTCCGAGGCCGGCGATGTACTTGGCCGGATCCACGCCCCGGGCCCGTGCCAGGTCCTCCAGGTGAAGCGTGCGACGAGGCAGCGCCACGGCGAGCGCCTCGATGCCCACGGACGTCTTCATGTGATTCCCTCTCCCCTCAAGCTGTCGTGTCAGAGCCCCGGGCCGGCCGGCCGGAGCAGATGAGCTCGTACGGACGCGCCCGGCGCCGCGCATGCGGGCCGCGGGGGCAACCGTGAGACCTGCTGAAGGGACTCAGGAGCGCGGCGCGGGGTGCAGGCCGGTGAAGAGCAGATCCACCATGCCCGCGGCGATCTCGTCGTCGGTGCGCTTCCCGCCCGGCTTGAACCACTTGTAGATCCAGAGAACCATTCCCAGGAACGCGAACGCTGCGACCGTCGGGTCCACGGGGCGAATGAGCTGGCGGTCCACCGCCTCGGCGAACGAGGACTCGAGGAACCGGACGTACCGCTTCTTGCGGGCGTTGATGTTTGCCTGCGACTTCCCGGTGAGCGTGTCGTGCTCGTGCAGGATGATCGTGACTTCCTTGCTCCACCCGCGCGTGACGAGCCGGATGTTGCTGGGACATGCAGGCCTTGAGGCGCTCCACCGGGTCCGGGATGTGCTCCACCTCGGAGAGGACGCGTTCCTCGAACACGTCCATCCCGTAGTTCATGATCTCGACGAGCAGCTGCTCCTTGCTCTCGATGTGGTGGTAGAGCCCGGCCTTGGTCAGGCCGCAGGCATCCGCAATCTCCTGGATGCTGGTCCCCTCGTAGCCCTGCTTGCAGATCAGCCGCGCGGCGGTCTCGAGAATGGCTCGGTGCTTCGCGGTGGTGTCGTCGGTGCGTCTCACGGGGCTGCATCGAGGTTACCACTCGCGGCGTGGGGGCGGCTCGGGGTTTTCCTACCGACTGGTAGGTAGCAGCCAGGCCCCCTCCCCGTCCAGTCCTTGGCGGATCCGGCCCTGTCCACGGGGGCTTGGCGGAGTGATTACGCTGTGCATCCCGTGATGCGGATTCCTGCTCGCCTGCTGCTCGTCCTCGCTGCCGCGGCCGCGTCCTGCGCCGACGCTGGAGCAGCTTGCAACGGGGGCCTTTCAGAAGCCGACCCTGGCCTTCAAGAGCGCGGCGCTGACGGATGTCTCGCTGAGCGGGGCGACCCTGAACATCGTGACGACCGTCGATAACCCGAACGGCGTCGCGCTGTCGCTCGCCGAGCTCGACTACCGGCTCAGCATCGATGGGCATCCCGTCGCCACGGGCAAGCCGCCGGAGGGCCTGGAGATCCCGGCGCACGGCAGCGCGGACGTGACGTTGCCGGCGACGTTCCAGTTCGCGGACCTGGGGCAGGCCGTGGCCACGCTCCTTTCCAGGGGGAGCGCCGGGTACCAGGCCGAGGGCACGGTCGGGGTGAAGACACCGGTCGGAGTGGTGCGCCTGCCGCTGTCACACGAGGGGACCTTCACCCTTCCCGACATGCCGGGGATCGTCGCTCGGGACGCCGCGGGTGACGAGCGTGGCCATCGACCACGCCACGGTGGAGGTCCCGGTCACCCTGACGGCGAAGGGAAGCTACCCGGTGCCGCTGCAGGCGCTCGAGGCGACGGTGAGCGTCGGCGGGACGCGGGTGGGCGACGTCTCGGCGAGGGACCTCGGGACGCTCGCGCCCGGGACGTCCCGATCGATCTCCCTGCCGGTCACGATCCCCTTCGCGGGCGCGCTCGAGGCCGCGCAGGCCGTGATGCGCGGCGGGACGGTGCCCATCGCGCTCGACGGTCAGCTGCAGTCAGGACCGGCGCCAGTACCGTTCTCGGTGAAGACGACCGCGCAGTTCCGGCGGTAGTCGGGGACCTCAGAGCTCCTCGTGCAGGAACGGCTTCCTTCCCGGGCCGTAGTCGGCGCTCACCTGGCCCGAGCCGCGGAGCAGCCACCGGAACGTGAGGAGCCCGTCCACGCCCACCGGCCCACGGGCGTGCAGCTTCCCGGTGCCGATGCCCACCTCGCCTCCGAGGCCGAAGCGGTAGCCGTCGGCGAAGCGGGTGCTCGCGTCGTGGAACACGCAGGCCGCGTCCACCTCCGCCAGGAAGCGCTCGGCAGCCGCGCGGTCCTCCGCCACGATGGCCTCGGTGTGCTGGGAACCGTGCCGCGCGATGTGGGCCAGCGCGGCGTCGAGGTCGTCCACCCGGGCCACCGCGAGGATGAGCGCGCCGTACTCGGCACCCAGTCCTGATCGGTCGCGGCCTTCATCTCGGGATGACGGGCGCGGGTGGCCGCGTCTCCCCGCAGCTCGACCCCGGCCGACCGGAGCGCGGCCACGCTCGCGTCCAGCGCCGATTCGGCACCGGGCTCCCAGAGCAGCGTCTCGAGCGCGTTGCACGCGGCCGGGTAGGACACCTTGCTGTCGACCACGATGCGCGCCGCCTTCGCGGGATCCGCCGAGCGGTGGAGGAAGACGTGACAGACGCCCTCGGCGTGGGCCAGCACCGGGATGCGGCTCCGGGCACGGACGTGCTCCACGAACTCCTTGCCCCCTCGCGCGACCACCAGGTCCACGCCCTTCTCGAGCCCGAGCAGCGCCTCGACCTCGGACCGATCGTCCAGGAGCTGCACGGCGTCGGGCGGCAGGCCCGCGGAGGCGAGCGCGCCCCGCACCACCTCGGCCAGCGCGCGGTTCGACTCCGCAGCCTCGCGGCCGCCCTTGAGCAGGACGGCGTTGCCGGAGCGGAGCGCGAGGGAGGCGATCTGGACCAGCGCATCGGGACGCGACTCGAAGACCACCGCGAGGACGCCCAGCGGGCAGCTCTCCTGCGTCAGGACCAGCCCCTCGTCGAGCTTGCGGTGGGCGAGCACCGTCCCGAGCGGATCGGCACGGGCCGCGAGCTGACGTGCGCCGTCGGACAGCGTCTCCAGCTTCGCGGGGTCCAGCCTCAGCCGCTTCACCAGCGGCGAGGCGAGTCCGGTCGCCGCGGCGAGGTCGCGCGCGTTCGCCTCGAGCACCCGGGCCCGCACCGCCGGGTCGACCAGCGCCGCCGCCAGCGCCTCGAGCGCTCGGGTGCGCGCCTCGGCGGGAGCACGCGCCAGGCGGCCACCGGCCTCGACGGCCCGCTGCACCCGCTCGGTGACCGCGCTCATGCGCCGAGCACCAGGTTGTCGCGGGTGACGAGCGCGTCGTAGCCGCGCCAGCCGAGCACGTCCTCGATCTCCTCGCTGTGCCGGCCGAGCAGGGCCTGGCAGGCACGCGCGTCGTAGTTGACGAGCCCGCGGCCGCGGACCCGGCCCGAGCCGTCGCGGATCTCCACCACGTCGCCCTCGCGGAAGTCCCCCTCGACGGCGAGCACCCCGATCGGCAGCAGCGACGCCCGGCCGGCCTCCAGGGCCGAGAGCGCCCCGTCATTCGCCACCAGCGCGCCGGCGTGGGGAGCGAGGGCGATGCGCTGGCGACGCACGGCCCGACGCTCGGCCGGAGGCACCCAGGTGCCGATGGCCTCGTCCGAGAGGAGCCGCCGGAGCACGTTCGGCGTCGCGCCGGAGGCGATGACCACCGACACCCCTCCCCGGCTCGCGAGCCGCGCCGCCTCGAGCTTGCTCGACATCCCCCCGGTCCCTCCGGCGCTCACCCCGGCGAGGCGCGGGGTCTCGGCGTCGAGGACGTCGATGCGCTGGGCGACGGGGTCGGTCCGCGGGTCGGCGGTGTACAGCCCATCCACGTCGGTCAGGAGCACGAGCAGGTCCGCGTCCACGCCGACGGCCACCCGCGCGCTCAGCCCATCGTTGTCGCCGAAGGCTGGCGCACCGGTGGTGGTGCCCTGGGTCCGCCGGTGCTCGACCAGCTCGCGGATGCTCACGCTGTCGTTCTCGTTCAGGACCGGCACCGCGCGCAGCTCGAGCAGGCGCATCAGGGTCGTCCGGACGCAGAGTGCGCGGTCCCGGTCGCCGAGGTCGCTCTCGGTGAGCAGCACCTGGGCCGCGGTGACGCCGAACTGGGCGAACGCCGAGGTGTAGAGCGCGACCAGGTGCCCCTGCCCCACCGCCGCGCACGCCTGCCGGAGGCCGAGCGAGCGGGGCCGCTCCTCGAGCCCGAGCTGCTTCATCCCCAGGGCCACCGCTCCGCTGGACACCAGGAGGAGCTGCCGCCCCTCCTGCTGGAGCAGGGCCATCTCCTCGACCAGCGACATGAGCCGGCCCAGGGCCAGCGACCTCCCGTCGTGGGTCACCACCTGGGTCCCCAGCTTCACCACGATGCGCCGCGCGTCCCGGAGCGGAGGACGGGTGCCCGGCTGTGCTAGGTCCGAGGCCATGCTGGAGAACGACGGTACCCTGGGGGTCCTGGGTTGTGGAACGGTGGGCGAGGCGATCGTGCGCGGGCTGATCCGCTCGGGCTCGCTCGTACCAGCCCGGCTGACGGTCTCGACCCGACGGACAGAGGCCGCCACGGCCCTGGGCACGCGCCATGGTGTCCGGGCCACGGTGGACAACCTGGCGGTCGCCCGCGACGCGAGCGCGGTGCTGGTCTCGCTGAAGCCCCAGCAGCTGGCGACCGTGCTGGACACCGACGACATGCGCGCAGCGCTCCGGGGGAAGCTGGTGGTGAGCGTGGCGGCCGGCGTGCGCCTGGAGCAGATCCGACGCTGGCTCCCCGAGAGCCCGCTCATCCGGGCCATGCCCAACACCCCCGCCCTGATCGGCGAGGGGATGACGGTCGTCTCGCGCGGCCCGCTGGCCACGGACGCACACGTGCACACCGCGATCCGCCTCTTCCAGGCGGTGGGACGGTGCCTCGAGCTCGAGGAGAAGTCGATGGACGTGGTGACCGCCCTCAACAGCAGCGGGCCGGCGTTCGCCTATCTCATCATCGAGGCGCTGGCAGAAGGTGGAGTGATGATGGGGCTGCGGCGGGACGTGGCCATGGAGATCGCCGCGCAGATGCTCCAGGGCTCGGCCCGGATGGTGCTCCAGACCGGGCTGCACCCGGCAGCGCTCAAGGACCAGGTGACGACACCCGGCCGGGTGCACCATCGCCGGGCTGCTCACCCTGGAGGATGGCCGAATCCGCTCGGTCCTTGCCCGAGCAGTCGAGGAAGCGACCCGGGTGGCCTCACGTCTGGGGCAGTCGTAGTCCCGCGCACTTCCACCCGAAATCACGCCGGCCACTCGAGCGTTCATCGTTCAGCGCGGATTGCTCGCTCGGCCGTTGCCGGGGAGACCAGGCCGCTGCCAGGATCTCCTGCCGTGGGACTGCTCGACAGCGAACGCCTCGCCTTCTTGAAGAAGCTCCGACCATCCTCGGTGCGGCGTCTGGGCTCGCTCCGGATGGAGGACGTGGTCGGGCTGGAGGCGAAGCGGGCGCGGACGCGCATCAAGACGCTGCGGGCGCGGTATCCATCGGCCGGCCCGCGCGAGCTCGGCCAGCACGTCATCGACTCGGCGAAGGGGCTGGCCTCGCTCAGCGGGTCGGTCAGCGGCGTCTTCGGGCTGGTCAGCATCCCGGCGGACCTGGTGGTGATGGCCTGGCTGCAGATCCGGATGCTCGCGGACATCGCCACCGCCTACGAGGTGGACCTCCGCTTCCGGCGCGCGCGGACCGAGCTGCTCGGCGTCCTCGGCGAGGCGAACGGGGTGGGAGCGCTCCAGCGGTCGGGGCCGAAGGTGCTGGGGAAGGTCGCGGCGGTGCTCGCCGAGCGTGGCGGCTTCGCCTCGCTCGGCCGGGCGATGCCTCTGGTCGCTGCGCCGGTGACGGCCTGGCTGAACAACCACCACATCCAGATGGTGGGCGAGGCGGCGCTCCGGCAGTACGACGGTTTCCGGCGGGCGTCGGCCAAGACGCGGGCGGCGTCCGGAGCAACCGCGCCATGAGCGCACGCGTCGCCGAGCTCGACCTCGAGACGGGCGTGTATACCCGCCAGGCGTTCGAGCGCGAGCTGGCCTTCGCGGTTCAGGTGGCCCGTCGGGCGGCGCAGCCGTGCAGCCTCCTGGTGGTGGACGTGGACGACTTCCAGGCGCTCCGCGACGTGCGGGGCGACCTCGCGGCGGACACCTGCCTCGAGGCGCTGGCCCAGCGCATCTCCGGCGAGAGCAGCGGCGCCGGTCCCATCGGGCGGCTCGGGTCGGACACCTTCGGGCTCCTCCTGCCCGGCTGGGCACTGCCGCGGGCGTGCACGCTCGCCGACCGCCTCCGCGGCGCGACGCGGGCCGACCCGTGCGTGATGGCCACGGTCAGCGTGGCGTCGCGGCGCTCCGCCCGTCCGAGCCGTGGGGAAACCTGCTCGACGCGGCCGAGACGGCGTGCACCCGCGCCAAGCAGGCCGGCCGGGACCGCAGCGTCCACCGGCGCTGACCGCTCCGGAGTGAGGACCGCTGGCGAAGCCCGAGCCTCTAGAAAAGTGCCTGCCCCACCGACCACGCGAGCCCGCCGACGAAGATCAGCGCGAGCGGCCCGAGCCGGCCGGTCACCGCGAGCACCCCCACGAGCACCGCCACGGCGAGCGCGAGCAGGTGCTGCGTCCCCGCCGTCGTCCAGAGGAGCGAGGCCGCGGAGGCGACGAGCAGGCCCAGCACGACGGGGCGCACCGCCAGCTCGAGCCGCCGCACCCAGGTGACGTCCCGCCAGCGGTGGTACACGGCGTACGCCCCGCCCATGATCGCCACCGGCCCGCTGTAGATGCCGACGAAGGCGACCAGCGCGCCGGCCAGCCCCGCCACCTGCCAGCCGATGACGGCGCACATCGCCATCGCCGGCCCGGGCACCACCTGACCGAGGACGAACGCCTGGACGAATCCCTCCGGGGTGATCAATCCCTGGTCGACGAGCGCCCGCTGCAGCTCTGGCAGCACCGCGAACACGCTCCCGAACGACACCAGCCCCAGACGGAAGAAGATCCAGAACAGCGCGAGCAGCTTCACAGGGCGAACTCGAGGACCAGCGCCACCGGGAGCGCGACCCCGAGCACGGCGTAGATGGACGCACCCCAGAGAATCGCCGCCGGCCACGCTCGCCAGCACGCCCCCACGGACGATCCGCACGGCCGTTCGCGCCGGCACCTCCGGGTTCGCGGTGCTCGCCAGCCCGGCGAGCCGTCTCCAGAGGAAGAGCAGGAGCAGGACGATCCCCGCCACCGCCATCCCCCGCATCGGAGCCTGCACCCAGGGCCGCTCGACCGCGAGCACGCCGGAGAGCGCGACCGCGAGCACTGCCCCGGGGATGCACAGGCACAGGACGCCCAGCACCGCCGCGCCCGGGCCGACCAGCCGGTACCCGAGGTAGGCCGAGAGGTTGACGAGGTTCGGACCCGGAAGCAGCTGGGCCACGGTGATCACCTCGCCGAACTCGTCCGGGCCCATCCAGCCGCGCTCGCGCACCACCACATCCTCGTAGAGGACGATGCGGCTCGCCGCGCCGAAGCTCAGCGTGCCGATGGTGAGGTTCACCCGCAGCCACTCCAGCGCGCTGGGGACCGGCCGGGGGGCGCTCACTTCTTCTTCAGCGCCCACTCGGTGCTGGTGACCACCGGGAGCTGCAGCGCGCGCTCGCGATCGAGATCGAGGTTGCCGATGTGCAGCGACAGCGGCGCCTGCACCCACTTGTAGATGCTGGTGAGGAACATCCTCACGAACCGGGTGACGTAGCCCTGGACCGTGTCCTCCGTGAGGTCCGGGAACATCGAGCCGACGATCTGCGCGACCTCCTCGGGGAGCAGCTTCTCGTCGGCGAAGAGATGGAAGCAGGCATCGAGGACCCGGAAGGGCATCAGCTCCTCCTCGCCGACCTGGTTCGGCGCGAGCTCGGGGCCGGGCGGCTTCTGCAGCACCAGCCGGATGCCCTCCAGGGGGTGCACCTCCTGGAGGTAGTCGAGCAGCACCATCACCACCGTCTTCGGCAGGTTGGCGATCACCGCCAGCGCGCCTTCGAGGTCGCCGCCCACGGTCGTGTACCCGACCGCGCGCTCGCTCATGTTCCCGTCTGGAGGAACAGCCCACCGGTCGAGTTGCTCCAGCTCCACATCCGCTGCCCGCGGAGTCGCGCCTGGATGTTCTGCTCGGTGAGCGGCGTCACGTGCTCGCCCGGCTGGAGCATGGCCCGGACGGCCTCCAGCTCGCGGTCGAACGCGGCGTCGATGCTCAAGATCTTGAAGGGCACCGCGAGCTCCTCGCAGACCGTGCGCGCCGCCTTCTCGGTCTCGGCCGAGGAGTAGCGGCTCGGCATGTAGAACGCCCGGAGCAGGCTGCCGGGGGCCTCGGGCTTCTTCTGCGACGCCCAGCGGTGCGCCACCAGCAGGGTGAGCAGCGAGTCGCGCCCGCCCGAGAGCGCAACGCCGATGCTGGTGAAGACACGGTTCTTCTCGAAGTAGTCGCCGACCCCCATCGCCAGCGCGTCGAGCACGTCCTCGCAGTAGCGGGTGCGCGCCGGCACGTGCTTCTCCGGTCCGGGGAGGAAGAAGCTGCCGTGCGCCGGGACCGGGTAGCGGAGCGCCTCCCTCCGGGTACGGAACTCGCCCTCGGGGATCTCGATGGTGGCGACCGGCGCGTGGCTCGCGGCCCAGGTCGCGTGGTCCTGGCGCCAGGTGGTGTTCTCGCTGCGAAGGCGCAGGGTCCGGTCGAGGTCGACCGTCGCCGCCTCCCAGCCCTCCCGCCAGCGCTGCGCGTCGAGCATCGGCTTGCCGTTCTGGATGACGAAGCCGCCGCCGTCGAAGAGAAGCCCGTCGTTGCCGCCGACCAGGTTCACGTAGGCCAGGGTGCACTGGTGATCCGCGGCGCGGGTGATGAGCATCTCGCGCCGCGTCTGGTCGGTCCCCACCCGGAACGCCGAGCCCGAGATGTTCAGGACCAGCTCCGCGCCCGAGTAGACCCGCCGCCGCATCGGGCACTCCGCGGTCCAGGCGTCCTCGCAGACCTCCGGGGCGATGACCCCGAAGTCGAAGCGGAAGATGAGGTCCCCGAACGGCACGCCCCGGTGCAAGTCACGCTGATAGGGGAACCCTCGGTCGAAGGTGCGGCCCTCGTAGTAGATGCTGTAGGTGGGCAGCTTCTCCTTCGGCACCAGGCCCCGGATCTTCCCGCCGGCCACGACCGCCGCGCAGCCGTAGCGGAGCCCCTGGTGCGCCACTGCCACCCCGAGGACGTGCACCGTGGCCTGCTGGCGCGTCGCCGTCGCGAAGTGCTCCAGGGCTCGCCACTGGTCCTCGACGAACCCATCCCACTGGATGAGGTCCTCGGGCGGATACCCTCCGACCATCTGCTCGGGGTACAGCGCGACGGTCACCCCGGCCGCGGCCATCTGCTCGGCGAAGCGCAGGGCGCGCTCCACGTTCGCGTGGGTGGCGCCCACCGTGGTGTTCACCGAGGCGAGGCCGATCTTCACCAGCCGCATCCGGCAGTCGCTCCTTCTCAGTTCACCGGGCCTTCGGGTTTCACCGGCGCGAGCCGGGCCAGCACCTCGCTGACCTCGGCCAGCACCGAGCGCAGCCGGGCGCCCACGTTCAGCTCGCAGAGCAGGTCCTGGCGCCGCTCCACGTCCGCCACCACGCTCGAGGCCACCACGTCGGCGAGCGCACCGCCGGACGCTCGCGCCGCCGCCTGCAGGAGCCCCTGGGCCACCTGTGGGGGTAGCCGCGCGGCGAGCTCGAGCATCGCCTGCCGGAGCTGCTCCTCCTCCGGCCCGTGGTATTCGGTGTCGGGGAGGATCGCCGCGCGCACCTCGCGGTAGGGCTGCTCGGGCGGGAGCTCCTCCAGGATGCGCGCCCGCACCGTGCCCTGGACGATGATGTTGTAGCGGCCGCCGTCCAGCTCCTCGTGTAGGCGATGATCCCCGCGCAGATCATCGGGCGCATACGCGGCCGTCCGGCGTAGCTCCCCTCGTAGCCCGGCTCGAGCTGGGCCATGGCCATCACCTTGTCTCCGGCGAGGGCCGCCTTGACCAGCGAGCGATAGCGGGGCTCGAAGATGACCAGGGGAAGGACGGTGTTCGGAAACAGCACGGCCGAGGGCAGGGGGAACACCTTCAGCGCGGAGGCGGCGCGCTCCACCCGTTCCAGGGCCGTCATCCCCATGAACCTAACATCCGGGCACGCCGCGAGCTTCTGCTAGGGTGCGCGCCCATTCCTGCATGACTCTCGACAGCGTTCCTCATCACCCCTCCACTCCCTGGGGACGGGCCCGGGCCTGGTCCGGACGGATGTATGCCCGGGTCGAGTCGTACGCCAGCAGCCCGGCCGCGTTCAGCGCGCTGCTGGTGGTCGCGGCGATCGACTCGGCGTTCTTCCCGGTGCCGCCGTTCGTGCTCCTCATCCCGATGGTCATCGCCGCTCCGCACAAGTGGCTGCGCCTGACCCTCTGGGGCACCCTGGCCTCGATTGCCGGCAGCATGCTCGGCTACGGCATCGGCGCGGCGATGCGGGGCGGGCTCAACCTGATCCACATCGACCCCAACGTCCGTCTCGACCTCGGTCCGGAGTGGCTGGGAAAGGTGCTCCTCGTCCTTGCCGCCGCGATGGGCGCACTCGGTAGCCTCTACGGCATCCAGGCGCTCCGGGGCCGACCGCTGGCCTGGGTGCGAGCCGGGGCGACGGGCCTGCTCGCGGTCACGTGCCTGGCCTTCTCGGCGCGTACCGGCTGGTTCGACGTGCACGGCACCATCGGCGAGCTGCTGAGCCGGAACTGGTGGTCCCTCGCGGTGGTCTGCATGGTCGCGCCCGCCTTCAAGCTCGCCACGATCGGGAGCGGGCTGGTCGGCGTCTCCATTCCTTCGTTCCTCGGCGCGGTCGCCATCGCGCGGGTGGTGCGCTTCGCCGTGGCCTCGGCGCTCGCCCGGTTCGGGGGGCCGCCGGTGCGGACCTGGCTGCTCAAGCACACCCATGCCCATCCCCCGGCACCGGCGGCGGGCGCGCTCGAGACCTGACCGCGCCGGGTTCCGCTGCGGCTGGACAGGGATGCAATCGGCGGACGGCCCGGCCGTCTCACGGGTCGGAGGAAGCCGACACCATGTCTCGTCCTGCCGTCGCCGCGCTGCTCTCGTTCCTGATTCCCGGGGTCGGGCAGATCTACAACCGCGAGGTGCTCCGGGGCCTGTTCTGGCTGATCATCACCCCGGCGCTGTGGATCGGGAGCGCGGGATTCTTCGGATGGATCGTCCACCTCATCTCGGCCGCCACGGCGTACCACCGGGCCGAGCTGCAGGAGGGGCTGCCCCGACGCGTGACGCGCCTCGACTGGCGCTCGCTCTAGGCTACGGGTTCGAGGCGGTCTTCTCGCCGCCCGGGCCAGCGCCGCGGAGCACGGCGAAGTTGATGTTGGCGTAGCCGCCGCCCTGGCAGCTGAACATCACCCGCTTGATGATCCGGAAGGGCACGTCCTTGTGCCCCTGGATGTTCACCACGCCCTTGAAGGCCGTTCCGTCGTTCGCCAGCTGGTGAAGCTCCTCGGTTTCCTTCCGCTGCTCGCGGAGCTTCTCCTCCAGCGCGGGGATGGTGACGTAGTCGTCGCGCGAGAGGTCGGCCACCCGGGCCACCGAGATGCCGTTGATGATGATGTCGTCGTTGCTGATCATGATCACCGGCGCCAGCTCCAGCTCGTCCACGTGGGTGGCGGTGGGCAGCTGGATATCCTTGGTCATGTTCAGGATCTCTCCCGTCGCCGAGAAGTTGGCGATGAGGAAGAGGACGATGATGACGAACATGTCGACCAGCGGAGTGATCAGCAGATCCGCGTTGGTCGCCTTGTGCGCGCCGTGGCCGTGGCCGAAGACCTTCGACTTCTGCAGTCGCTTTCCGAAGCGCTTGCCTGGAGTCTGGATGGCCATGGTCAGGTGCTCACGGGCGCCACGGACACCGAGGGGAACCCGTCGCCGATGCACTCGTCGATGACGTGCACCAGGTCCTCGTAGCGAACCGCGTCCTCGGTCTGGACGGTGATCGCCGTCTGATCGGGGCCCAGCTTCTCCTTCACGTCCTTGAAGCGCTCGGTCAGCTTGGTGAGATCGATCTGCTGCTTGGCGTCCCGGGTGATCGGGATGGGGTCGAAGGTGCTGGTGCCCACCGTCAGCCGGAGATCCTTCTCCGAGAGGAGCAGCGTCACCGGGACGGTCTTGTCGTCCTTGTCCGGGGTGGGATCGCCGTCGCCGCCGCCGCCGGAAACTTGGAGGCGGCCGATCTGCGTCCACACGGCGGTCATGATGAGGAAGCTGATGGTCACTGCCATCAGATCGATGAAGGGGACCAGGTTGATGGTGGCGTCGAGGGCCTTCTTCTTGCCCTTGGCGTCACCGAGGTCCATCCCGCCGGCCATGTGCGCGCTCTCCGGTCTCTAGGGTGTCGGTGGCTCGAGGGGACGGCTTACTCGTCGTCCCGGCCAGCGGAGACGGTCAGGTTCTTGAACTTGTCCTTGTTGTTCACGACCAGGTTCAGCACCGAGACGCTGGTCTCGTTGATGTCGTTGATCAGGCTCTGGGTCCGGCCGTTGAGGACCGAGAACATGATCAGCGCCGGGATGGCGACGAGCAGCCCGAAGAAGGTGCAGTTCATCGCCTCGGAGATGCCTTGCGAGAGGATGGTGGCCTTGTCCGCGGGGTTCACGTGGGCCACCGCCTCGAAGCACTGGATCAGCCCGTTCACCGTTCCGAGCAGTCCGGCGAGCATCGCGGCGTTCCCGAGCATCGCCAGGTAGCCGGTGCGGGCCTCGAGCTTGGGCGTCTCGCGGAGGCTGGCCTCGTCGAGCGCCGCCTGGACCTCGTCCTCGCCCTTGGGGACGTTCATCAGGCCAGCCTTCACCACGTTGGTCAGCGGGGTGTTCTTCTGGCCGGCGACGTAGTTGATCGCCTTGTCCAGGTCACCGGCGTAGATGAACTTCTTCAGGCCCCGGAGAAAGCCGTCCTTGTTGATCGGCGCGGAGAAGAACAGGACCACGCAGCGCTCGATGATGATCGCCAGCGCGATGACCGCGCAGATGGCGATCGGATACATCCCGCCCTTGCCGGCGCGAAACCGGGCCGCCATCTGGTCGAACAGGGAGCCCGAGGCAGTCGCCTCTGCGGCGAGCAACGTCAGTTGGGACAGGAACCCCACGCTCATCGATGCCTCCGTACAATCCAGCGGGCCTGCGGTCGAACCGCCGGGTCACGCTGGAACCCTGGAATGTTCAGGGGGGTGGACGTGAAGGTGCATCCTACGACCCGCGCTCGGCAACCTGTCAAGAAACCGGGGTAGGGAAGTACGCGCAAACTCTCCATATTTTGGACCGTGGGACAACAAACCTCTACCCCTTGGAGGCAGGGGCGGCGTCCTCGTCCGAGGCCCGTTCGAGGTCCAGGATGCGGGCCTCTCCCACGTAGGCCTTGGTCTCGAAGCGGGTGATCCGGCCGATCTTCCGGACGATCTCCTTCATCCGCTCGGCCTCCTTGTGGATGATGTCCACCTTGGCCCAGGCGTAGTCGTCGGGAGCGAGCTTCCGCTTGAGCAGCTCGGCGTAGCCGAGCACCGAGGTGAGCGGCTGGTTCAGCTCGTGGGCGGCAGTGCCGGCCAGGGCGATCATCTCCGCGCTCCGCTCGCTGCGCTCGAGCCGTAGCGTGGCGTCTGACAGCTTGCGCTCGAGCTGAACCCGGTCGCGCAGGTCGCGGAGGATGCCCACCGTGGCGACCTCGCGGTTCCCCTCGTAGAGGATGGAGCCGGTCATGTTGACCGGGACCTTCTCCCCGGACTTGGAGACGATCTCCTGCCGGGTGAGGGCCAGCCGCCCGGGGCCGCCGTGCTCGGGGGAGCGCATCCGCGAGAGCAGCTCGGAGCCCACGCCCTCGCCCGACGAAGAAGCTCGCGGCGGTGAGGCCCCCGAGCGCCTCGTGCGCGCTGTACCCGGTGAGTCCCTCGGCGCCCTTGTTGAAGAGGATGAAGCGCCCCTGCATGTCCATCGCCACCACCGCGTCCACGGTGTTGTCCACCAGCTTCTCGAGGAACTCCTTGGTGCGCCGGAGCTCGTTCTCGATCCGCCGCGGCTGGGTGACGTCCCGGAAGCTCGAGGATGGCGGCGGCGTCGCCCTCGCGCAGCGGCGCTCCACTCACCGAGAGCGTCAAGGCGCGCCGGGTGGGGGTGCGGGCCTCCACGTCGACGTCGCGCTGCACCTCGCCCCGGGCGACGGCACAGAGCAAGGTGGTGAGCGCCTCGGCGCCGAGCGCCCCGGTGAGGTCCTCGACGTGCCGCCCCTCGAGCTGCGTGGCGTCCACGTCGAGCATCGCCGCGCCGGCGGGGTTGAGGAGCAGGACCCGGCCCTTCCCGTCGAGGATGGCGATGCCCTCCGAGACGTGGGCGAAGAAGGCCTCGTAGCGCTCGAGCTCCGCCGCCTTGCGCTCGGCGACCAGCCGGGCCGACTTCTCGCGTTGCGACTCACCGCGGACGGACTCGAGCAGCCGCGCGTTGCGCAGCGCCACGGCGGTGGCGTGGGCCACCGTGGCCAGGAAGTCCACCTCGGCGGCGCTGAATCCGGGCCGCTCGGTCGAGCCACGCACCAGCAGCACCCCGAGCACCTTGCCCTGCACGCTGAGGGGCAGCGCGGCGATGGAACGCACACCGGCGGCAGCGACCCGCTCGTGCATCCCTTCGAGCAGCGGGTGACTGGGCACGTCCTCCACCACCGTCGGCGCGCCGGTCCGCAGGCACTGGCGCACCTCGGGGTAGCGGTCCAGATCGATGCGGAGGTTCTTGAGATCCGGCGCGTCGCTCGCCGCGACCACCACCGCCGAGCCCGCGGCGTCCTCGAGGAGCAAGCTCGCCCGCGGGATGTCCAGCATCTGGGCCAGGCGCCGCGTCACGTCGTGGAGGAGCGCGTCGACGTCGGTCGACTCCGCGTAGCGGGCGGTGAGCTCGAGCAGCATGTCCAGGTTCCGCTGCTGCTCCCGGGACTGGAGCTCCAGCGCGTGGCGCTCGCGGGCCTTCTGGAGCCGCCAACCGAGCTCGGCCTCGAGCTGCCCGAGCCCGAGCAGCGAGTCGGCGGGGACGCTGGCGGCCGAGCGACGGCGGAGGACCTCGCCGTCCACCAGGGCGAGGAGTGACTGCGACCCGCGCGCGTGGTCCAGCGACCGGAGGGCCGCCTCGCCTCCCGGGGCGGTCAGGTCCACGAGGACGTAACTGGCCTCGGACAACCGGTCCGACGGCCAGAGCGCGACGTCGCTCGCGACGAGGGCGGCCGTCACCCGGTCGCGAACGCCGGAGCTGTCCGGCAAGAGCACCAGGCCCGAACGAGACACCTTCGACACCTCGAGGATGCTAGCACCAAAGACGCCGTGACCGCCGGACCTGCCAACCCTTCCCTGGTCGCCGCGCTCCGCCACGTGGCGGCGGCGAGCGCATCGCTCCCGGACGCGGCGGATGCCGGGACCCGCGCGCTCGCACAGCGGGTCCGCACCCGCGTCCTGCGTGACCTGCTCCCCCGGCTCGGGAGCGAGGCGCCCCTGCTGCTCGCGGCGGTGGCCGGCCCGAACAACGTCGGAAAGTCCACGCTGTTCAACACCCTGGTGGGGGCCGATCTCTCCCCGGCCCGGGCCCAGGGCGGATTGACCCAGCAGTGCCTGGCGGCGGCGACGCCGGAGACGGCGAGCGGACCGGGACGCGAGGCGCTCGCTGCCCGCTACGACGTGGTGCTCCTGCCACCCGGGGCCCGGGCGCCGGTGACCGAGCCCGGACCGCCCGGCCGGCTCTTCCTCACCTCGGCGGCGACGCTCCCCCCGGGACTGGTCCTCGTGGACACGCCCGACTTCGACAGCGTGGTGCGCGAGAACCGGCTCCGGAGCGAGGCACTGCTGGTGACGGTGGACGTGGTCATCTTCGTCGTCTCGCGGCACACGTACCAGAACGCCGCGCTGGTGGACGTGGTGCGGCAGGCGGTGGGACGGGGGCGGCCCTGGGTGATCGTCTACAACGAGGCGCCGGAGCTGGAGACGGTGCGCGCGCATCTCGACAAGCTCGCGGCCGACGTGGGCGCTCCGCCCTTCGCACGGTACAGGAGCCCGCATGACCCGGAGGTCGAGGCGGGCCGGCGCGGGCTCACCATCGAGCCGGTGGACGGCGGGCCCGGTCTCGCGGAGCTGCTCGGCGATCCGGTCCGGGGCGCGGCGCTCCGGACGGCGGCCCGCGCGGCGGCGCTCCGGGACGCGGCCGCCGAGCTGCGGACGCTGGCGGCCGACGTGCGGGCCCTGGCCAGCGAGCCGGACCGGCTCCGGGGTCGGCTCCGGCACGGGCTCGCCGACGTGGGCGCCCGGGCCGCGCTCCGCGCGGTGCCGGCGGACGTCCTGGTGGAGGCGTTCCGCGACGAGCTCGACGCGCGGAGCCCGGTGCACCGGTGGATTCGCCGTCCGTTCCGCGGGCTCGCCGCGGTGCTCGGGGCGGTCGGCCGGAAGCTGCGGGCCTCGTTCAGCCCGCCCCGGCCCGAGGCGCTGAACTCCACCGCGGCCGCGGCCACCGACGCCGCTCTCCGCGACGGCGTGCGGCAGCTGGTCGAGGCGCTCGGCCCCGAGCTCGCGGCGTGGCGGGGGGACGAGGCGACGCGCGAGGCGCTGGCCGAGGCGCTCGGCCTGCCGACGCTGTCCGCGCTCCAGGCCCCGGGTCCCCTGGTCGAGGACGCCTCGCTGCTGGAGGACCGGGCGCAGCTGCTCGCGCGCTGCCGGGAGCTGGTGCGCGAGCACCTGCCCGGCGGCCTCGAGGAGGACGCCATCCAGGCGCTGGCGACGCTGGTGTACTCGGTGCCGGCGAGCGCGGCCGCGGTGGTCACGGTGGCCACCGGCGGCGTGGGGCACGATGCGGTGGTGTGGGTCGGGACGCTGCTCACCACCCCGCTGCTGGAGCGCTTCGTGGATCTCCTCGGGACGGGGGTGCGCGCCGAGGTGGTGCGCACCTGGTCCGAGAAGCACGGTGGTTCGCTCGGACGCGCGCTCGAGGCGCGCCTCTTCGCCCCGCTCCTGGCACGGCTCGACGCGCAGGTCGACGCCGCCGAGCGCGCCGCCGCGACCTTCTCCGCGGGAGCCGAGCAGCTCGAGGGAGGCGACGCATGAGGTGGTTCCGTCGCGCGAAGGAGGACCCTGTCCCGCAGACCTCGCTCCCCGAGCCGGAGCTCCTCCGGTCCCGGCTGGACGTGGCGTGCGGGCTGCCGGCGCTGGCCGAGGCGCGGCCGCTGCTGGAGCGGCTCGCGGACGACTACGCCCGGACGCGCGCGCTCGCCGAGCGACCGCTGCGGATCGCGCTGGTCGGCTCGACCGGATCGGGGAAGTCCACGCTGCTCAACGCGCTCGCCGGCACGGTGCTGGCGCGCGAGGGCGTGGACCGGCCGACCTCCTCCGAGGCCGTGGCCTACGCACCCGCCGACGCCGAGCTGGGCGCGCTCGGGGAGGCCGTCCCCCGGGTGGTGCGCTACATGGCCGAGGCGGCGAGCGCGTGGTCCGGACAGGTGTTCGTCGACACGCCGGACCTCAACTCCGTCGCCCGGGCCAACGCCGACGCGGCGCTGGCCGTCCTGGACCAGGTCGACGCCGCGCTGGTGGTCTTCCACCGGGGCTCGGTGGCGGAGGCCCGGCCCGCCGACGCGCTCCGGCCCTTCGCGCGGCGCCGCGCCCTGCTCGGCGTGGTGAACTTCGCCGACCAGCTCGGGGCCGAGGCGCGGAAGACGCTCAAGGAGCAGGTGGGCCGGGTGCTCCAGGCCGAGCTCGGGCTCACCGAGCCGCCACCGGTCTTCGCGGTCAGCGCCCTGCGCGCGCGGCTGGGCGAGCCGCTCGACGACGACTGGCAGGCGCTGCTGCAATCGCTCCGGACGCTCGCCGAGGCGGGCGTGGCGACGGAGCTCCGACGGCGCAACGCCGAGGCGCTGCTCGGGCAGATCCGCTCGCGGGTGGCGGACGCGCTCCAGGACCACGGAGGAGGCCCAGGGCGAGGTCCGGAAGGCGCTCGAGGCGGGGCTGGACGCGGTGCGGGCGCCGCTGGCCGAGGACTTCCGGGTGCGGCTCGGCGGCGCGGGAGGCTTCCTGCGCCAGAGCGTGCGGCGCCAGGCGGCCGCCGGCTCACCGGGCCCATCGGATGGGGGCTCCGTCTCTCCGGGTGGGGCTCGGGCGGGCTCGCGGGCGCGGCGCTGGCCTCGCAGGCGAGCCTCCCGGCCGGGCTGCTCGTGGCAGCGACGGGCGCGGTGCTCAACGAGGTGCAGTCACGCGGACGACAGGCGTCGGCCGAGCGCTTGGTGTCCGCGGCGGACGGCGTCCTCGACGGCCTCGCGCGGCAGGCGCTCGCCCCGGCGCAGGGCGGTCGCGGCCGAGCGCGGGCTTCCGGCGGAGGGTACCGGGCTCCCGGATCATCCAGCGTGGGTGTCCCGGCTCGCGGCGGCGCGTGGGCTCGCCTGGCGCGAGGTGACCGGCCCGACGCTCGACGGAGCGGTGCAGGGCTGGTGGCGATGGGCCCGGCTCCTGCTCGTCCCGCTCGTCCAGCTGCCGCTGCTGGCGCTGGTCGGTCACGTGGGCTACCGCGTCGGGCGCGCCTACTGGGAGGGGCAGTGGCTCCCGGGGGGATACTTCCTGAATGCCGGGGTGCTCGCGCTGCTCTGGACGGTCGCGGGCACGGTCATCGCCGCGCTCACCCTCGCCGGCGTGGCCGCGGGCGTGGCGCGGGCAGGCGAGGCGGCGTTCCTCCGCGCGGTGGACGGCGTGACCGACGACCTGCGCGCCGACACCGGGAGAGCGCTCTCCGGGCCTCGCGATGCGGCGAGGCAGCTCGTCGCGCTCGTCGACGCCTGAGCCTCGGGCGGGGCGCCGAGGACGGCAAGCGACGGTCCCGTGGGTGCTCGAGGTGCGCCGGGAGGGGCCCGCGGCGTCGAGGGGCTCAGCGGCGCGGGCGTGCGACGTCGGCGCCGTCGAGCAGCTCGGCCTCGGTGTCGCGCACCGGTGGCGCGGCAGCGGGCAGCCCGAGCGGCGGCCGTGCCACCACCGCGGGCGGCGTCGACGAGGGAGCCGGAAGCCCAGGACCGAGCGGGTTCGCCGGGGTTGCCGGCCGGGAAGGCGCGGTGAGCGGTGAGCCTCCCGCCGAGAGCGGGTGCGCCACGGGCGGCGCGGCGGCACGCTCGGGCCCGGAGCTCGCGGCAACTGCACCGCCGGCCGCGCGCGCGTCGGTCGCCGAGGGTGCGCCGGGCTCGAGTCCAGGCGGCGCGGAGCGCGGGCGCGTGGAGAGCGTGGCGGCCTGCACCGCGCCCGGGAGCCTCGACCTCGGCCTCCGCCGGACGGGGCGCCTCGACGGAGCGCTGGGTCGCGACCTCGAGCGGGGCCGTGCACGGAGGACTCGAGATCCACGTCTCGAGCTCCGGGTCGCCGAAGCCGACGAGCCGCGACTCGAGCGACGGGTTGTTCCAGCCCGCGGAGACCGGCGTCGCCACCTTGAAGTGCAGGTGCGCACCGCAGGCCCAGCCGGTCTTGCCCGAGTACCCGAGCAGGTCGCCGCGTCGAACGTGTTGCCCGACGACGACGCTCACCGTGTGAAGTGGAGGTACTGCGTCTCGAGGTTCCCCGCATGCTCGAGGACGACGTAGTTCGCCTTGCGCGCCATCGAGGCGTCGCAGCCGCCCTCCTCGCTGTCACCGCGGGCGAGCCGCACCACGCCGTCGAGCGCCGCCACGACCGGCGTTCCCTCGGGCATGCGGAAGTCCCAGGCCCAGGTGTCGTTGCCGACGTGGCTTCCGACGTTGTGGGTCTGGCTCACCGGAAACGACATGCCGCAGCCGAAGGGAACGCCCACCTCGGGCGGCTGAAGCGGGACGGGCAGGTTCGCCGGAAGTGGATTTCCTGTTTCCGCCGAAGCAGGAAACGTGAGGAGTGACACCGCGAGGATGAGAGGCGGGGCGGTCCTGGCCACGGTTTGCTTTGTTCAGTACCGCACCGCCCCCATGTGGGTTCATCGCCGACTTCGGTCGGACGCTTGCCTGCTCTCGCTGACGGACTTCAGACACCGTGCCCCGTCCCGAGGTTGACCTGGGGCCGACCGTGCGGACTTCTGCCCTGACGACCCGCGGTGGGCCGTTTCGATGGGTTCGGAGGACGGTGGTGACGACGGAACACGAGGGGAGCGTCCGGGTCTCGCTCCTCGATGGCCAGCTGCTCCGAGGTGACGCGCTGGCCCGGGTGCTCTCCGATGCCGGTTACGTGGTGGTGGGTCGGCACTCCGACGCCGATGCGTTCCTCTCCTCGCTCGCCCAGGAGCAACCCCAGATCGCCTGCGTCGACGTCTCGCTCGACGACGACGACGGCGTCACCGCGCTCGCAGAGGCGCGGCAGTTCCATCCCAACCTCCAGGTGCTCGCCCTGGGTGACGGCCCGGGCGCCCTCGACCGGTGCATCGCCGCCGGGGCTGCCGCATATCTCGATGCGCGCAACAGCGCCTGCGACGAGGTGCTCCACACGCTCGAGCTCCTCGTCCGGGGCGAGCGCGCCGTCTCGGCGCACATGCTCAGCACCGTCTTCCAGGCCACCCGGGCCCCGGAACACGAGCAGCTGCGGCCCCTGTCGGCCCGCGAGCGCCAGGTCCTCTCCTGGGTCTCGGCCGGCGCGGACAACGGCGACATCGCGCAGAGCCTTCAGATCACCGAGCGCACCGTGAAGGCGCACGTCTCGAGCCTCTACCGGAAGCTCCGCCAGGACAACCGGACGCAGCTCGCGCTGCTCGCCCGTCACCTCGGCATCCGGCCGCCGAGCCAGTGAGCTCCGGCTCAGCTTCCCACGGAGAGCGCCCGCTGCACCGTGCGCCGGAGGAGCTGACTTCCCCGCCGCCTCCGCGCGTGTCCGAGCTCGGCGCAGCGCTTGGGTCGCACGGGCTAGGAGCGGCCGACGTCGAGCACGGCCTCGAGCCGGGCGATCACCAGCTCCGGGCCGATGAAGAGCCGCTCTCCGTCCCAGAGCGCGGGGGTCTCGCTTCCGCCGCGGGCGGCGAAGTCGGAAGCGGCCTCCGGATAGAGGACGTTCCGGAACCGAACCTGCTCCAGCACCCCATGGTCGACGACCCAGCGCCGCACCCGCGCCGAGCCGGGCTCCTCCAGCCGGTGGAAGAGCTGGAGCCGGGACTCTCCGCCATCAGCGTCCGGCGGCACGGGCTGCTGCCACCCGGGCGCGCTCGCGCTGCACGCGGGCGGTCTCGGCCGGGGTCTTCGCATCCCCGGGGCCCAGCGCGGCCAGCCGCTGCTCCGCCTCTCGCAGCGCCGTGGTGGCGGTCTCGAGGTCGATGGAGGCAGCCGGCTCCGCCTGATCGGCGAGCACCAGCACCGCATCGCCCTGCACCTCGACGAACCCCCCGGCGACGAACCAGGCCTGGGTGTTGCTCCCGTCCCGGACGGTGAGCGGTCCCGGTGCGAGGCTGGAGAGGAAGGGGCTGTGACCGGGGCGGACGCCGTAGAGGCCCTCCGCCGCGGGAGCGACCACCTCGTCCGCGGGCATCGAGGCCAGGCGGCGCTCGGGGGTGACGATGTCGACGTTCAGCTTGGCCATCGGGCAGGGGCTCCTCGAAGTCGGGGCCGGGCCTACTACAAACGGCCGCCGGTTGCTGCGTCAGAAGGCGCGTCTCACTCGGTGAACTCCAGGCGCCAGGTCTTCGGCTCGACGGTCTCGAACTCCACCTGGTTCCGGTCGTTCGTCCGGGGCTCCCGGCCCGGGACACTGAGCACGCCCTCGAGCCAGACGAAGCGCCGGTCCAGCTTGCGCAGCTTGCGGTGGGCGCTGGTGGGGAGCAGCTCCGAGAGCCGCCGCTCGGCAACGAGATTCCCCAGCCGGTCGTACAGCCACGCCACCACCACCGGCCCGTAGGCATCGAAGGCCGGCGCCTTCTTCTTCGCGCTCTTCTTCGTCTCGGCCGCCGGGGCGGTCCCGGCCGGAGGGGTGCGCGACTTCGGCAGCGAGGCCAGGACCCAGAACCGCTCGCCCGAGTCGCTGACGAAGTACAGGTCATCCACCGTGCCCACGCAGCGGGGGAGGATGAAGGCGACGTCGGTGTCGCGGGTCACCTCGACCCGGCACTTCCCCGGCGCCTCCACGTGCATCACGATGCCGTACTCGGCGTTGGACGAGGCACGACCCCGGCTCTGCCCGGCGTCCTCCGCCGCTCCGGTGGCGGAGAGCACGAGCAGGAGCAGCATGGGTTCGCACCCGCCGATCTTCACTGGCCTGCGCGGCGCGGAGGTGGCGTCAGGCCGCGGCCTTCTTCGCCGCCTCCACGACCTCCTCGATGCCCCCGGCGTAGAAGAAGTACTGCTCGGGGATGTCGTCGTGGAGGCCGTCCGCGATCTCCTTGAAGCCGCGGATGGTGTCGGTGAGCTTCACGTACCGGCCCGGCTTGCCGGTGAACACCTCGGCGGTGAAGAACGGCTGGCTGAGGAAGCGCTGGATCTTCCGCGCCCGGGCGACGATGAGCTTGTCGTCCTCGGAGAGCTCGTCCATGCCGAGGATGGCGATGATGTCCTGGAGCTCCTTGTAGCGCTGGAGGATGCCCTGGACCTTGCGGGCCACCGCGTAGTGGTCCGCGCCCACGATGTTCGGGTCGAGGATGCGGCTGGTCGAGTCGAGCGGGTCCACCGCGGGGTAGATGCCGAGCTCGGAGATGGGCCGGCTGAGCACCGTGGTCGCGTCGAGGTGGGCGAACGTCGTGGCCGGCGCCGGGTCGGTGAGGTCGTCGGCGGGCACGTAGATCGCCTGCACCGAGGTGACCGCGCCCTTGGAGGTGGAGGTGATGCGCTCCTGGAGGTCACCCATCTCGGTGGAGAGCGTGGGCTGGTAACCGACCGCGCTCGGGATGCGGCCGAGGAGCGCCGACACCTCGGAGCCCGCCTGGGTGAAGCGGAAGATGTTGTCCACGAAGAGGAGCACGTCCCGTGCCCTCTACGTCGCGGAAGTACTCGGCGACGGTCAGCGCCGACAGCCCCACGCGGGCCCGGGCCCCGGGCGGCTCGTTCATCTGGCCGTACACCAGCACCGCCTGGGACTTCTCCAGCTCCTCGAGGTTGATCACCCCGCCCTCGCGGAACTCCTTGTACAGGTCGTTGCCCTCGCGGGTGCGCTCGCCGACGCCGGCGAAGACGCTGAAGCCGCCCTTCTCGATCGCCGCGTTCCGGATGAGCTCGGTCAGGAGCACGGTCTTCCCCACGCCGGCGCCGCCGAAGAGGCCGGTCTTGCCACCGCGGGTGTAGGGGCAGAGCAGGTCGACGACCTTGATGCCGGTCTCGAAGATCTGCACCCGCACGTCCTGCTCGGTGAAGGTCGGCGCCGGGCGGTGGATGGGCCAGAACTCGGTGGCCTTCACCGGGCCCCTCTCGTCCACCGGCTCGCCCACGACGTTCAGGATGCGGCCGAGCGTCGCCTTTCCCACCGGCATCACGATGGGAGAGCCGGTGTTCTTCACCACCACGCCGCGGGCGAGCCCGTCGGTCGAGTCCATGGCGATGGTGCGGACGGTGTTCTCGCCCAGGTGCTGCGCCACCTCGAGGACGAGGTTCCCCTCCTCCTTGCCCAGCGAGGTGTTGGTCACCCGGAGCGCGGTGTAGATCTCGGGGAGGTCGCCCGGCGGAAACTCCACGTCCACCACCGGTCCGAGGACCTGGGTCACCTTGCCTTGGCTGTGTGCGGTCGCAGTCATGTTCTCGTTGGTCTCGGTATGTCGGGAAGGGGCGCTACTTCAGCGCCTCGGCGCCGGAGACGATCTCCATCAGTTCCTTGGTGATCGCCGCCTGGCGGGTACGGTTGTAGGTGAGGGTCAGCCGGGAGATCGCGTCGGCGGCGTTACTGGTCGCGCTCTCCATCGCGCTCATGCGCGCGCCGTGCTCTGAGGCCACCGACTCGAGGAGCGCCCGGTACACGCGGGTGGCCACGGCCTGGGGCACCAGCCTGTCGAGGACGGCCTCCTTCGACGGCTCGTACTCGAAGTCCACCATCGACCGGAGCGCGGTCGCGGACTCGCCCTCGGCCGCGGCAGGGCGCTCGAAGGGGAGCAGCGGGGCCAGCACGACGCGCTGGGTGATCGCGGAGACGAACTCGTTGTAGACGAGCAGGACCTGGTCCACCCGGTCCTCGAGGAACTCGGTGGTGAGCTCCTCGGCGAGCGACCGCGCCGTGGCGTACGACAGCCGGGTGTACAGCCCCGCGTGGTCCTTGCGGATCTCGAGATTTCGCCGGCGGAACGCCTCGAGGCCCTTCCGGCCCACGGTGGTGACGCGGAGACTGGTCGAGCGGTCGCGCTCGTAGGCGTAGCGCGCCACCCGGCGGATGACGTTGGCGTTGAAGCCCCCAGCGAGACCACGGTCAGAGGTGAGGGCGAGGATCTCGACGCGGCGAACGGGACGGGAGGTCAGGAGCGGGTGCGACAGGCCCTCGCTCCGCGAGACGAGATCCGCGATCATCTGCTCCAGGGCGCGGGCGTAGGGCCGCGCCGCGACGATGGCGTCCTGGGCCCGGCGGAGCTTGGCCGCGGAGACCATCTTCATGGCCTTGGTGATCTGCTGGGTGCTCTTCACAGACCGGATGCGCTTCCTGATGTCTCGAAGGCTGGCCATGGGAGTTCGGGGGCGCCCCTTACTGCCCGGGGGGCCCGGAATCAACCACCGCGCACCGCGGAGGCCTCTCTGCGCCGATTGAGGAGAGCAGCACCGCTTGCGCTGGCCGTCCTGCTCGTCTGCGTGGTGGGGCCCACCCTGTACATCGAGGCCGCGACGCGAGGTCACTTGATCACCCCGGCGGCAGCTCCGGTGGTTCCCTGGGGAATCGTGTTCGGGGCCGGGCTGGCGCCGGGGGGAGAGCCGTCGCCCATCCTCGCAGAACGGCTGGAGACGGCCCTGGGACTCTGGCGGAACGGGCGGGTGGAGCGGCTCCTCCTCACCGGCAACGCCGACCCGTACCACGACGAGATCCGCTCGATGCGCCGCTACCTGACCAAGGGCGGAGTGCCCGAGCGCGCCATCTCGGTGGACCTGGAGGGCCTGTCCACGTTCGACAGCTGCTGGCGGGCGCGGGGCGTGTTCGGCGTCCAGCGCGCCATCCTGGTCACCCAGGCCTTCCACCTGCCGCGGGCGGTCTTCCTCGCACGGGCCGCCGGCATCGACGCGGTGGGGGTCCGGGCAGGTGGCGGACGCTGGCGAGCCCCCTACGTGTGGCGCGAGCTCCTGGCCCGCCCACTCGCCGTGGTGGACGCCTGGGTGCATCCCAGGCCGCCGCTCCCGGCCGCCAGCCCGCTGGCCGGCTGACCTTGTCGAGCCGCAGGCCGCGGCCCACCTTCCGCGGCACCATGCCCAGCTCCCAGCACGAAGATCTCGACAGCACGCCGTTCGAGGGCGACCGCCCCGGCGCTCACCCGGTGGACGTCCTCGGCGAGCTGCCGATCGACGGCGACCCGCCGGGCGACTCCCAGCTCATGACCGACGCCGAGCTGAAGCCCGACCAGGTGCAGGGGGACCGGTTCGACGTCGGCAACGACGACCTCGGGACCGCGCCCGACCTCGAGGACGACCCGGACGCCCCGGACCTCCACCCCGACGCAGTGGCGCGGTTCGCCGAGGCGGACACCGACGGGGAGCTGGACCCGGACGACATGGACGATGGCCTCACGGCGCGGTCCGCGGACCACGCGGCGGACGACGACCTGATCGAGCCGGACGAGCCTGGCGAGACGTCGTAGCTCGGACTTCCATCCAGAAACGACGACGGGGCGGGCCACACGCGATGCGTGCAGCACGCCCCATCGGTCCTGCGGTCTCCGGAGGAGACGCGGAGGATTTACTTCGCGGGCGCGGAGTCGCCAGCGGCCGGGGCCGGGGTCGACGCCTTCGTGGACTTCTTCGCCTTCTTGCTGCTGCTCTTGGTGGACTTCGGCGCGTCGGTCTTGGCAGCGTCGTCAGCGAAAGCGGCGAACGAGGAGGCGAGGACCAGCGCGACAATGAGCTTCTTCATGGGGTTTGGTGCTCCTGGGCGACAGCGTCAGGACGACAGCGAGATGCTGCGTCGACGCGAGTACTCAGCACCGAACGTGCCAGCGGGGTGGGCCGGCTCGCGCCAGACCCACCCCGCCGAGTGCAACAGGACTGCGAAAAGACTTACTTCTTCTCGGGGGCCTTCTCGGTGGTCGCCGGCTTCGCCGCAGGCGCCGGGGTGGCCTTCGCATCCGCCTTCTTCTCGGTCTTCGCGGCCGGGGCCGGAGCTGCGGTGGGGGCCGGGGTCTTCGCGGGCGCCTTGGCAGCGTCGTCGGCGAGGGCGGCGAACGAGGTGGCGAGGACAAGGGCGGCGATCAGGTTCTTCATGGGGTTGTGCTCCTTCAGGTTGGTGAACGGCGCGGGGCGCAGGAGCACCTGCCGTGCCACACCTGCAACCGGCGTGAACCTGCCACCCGGCGGGAAGATCTGGGGAGTGGCTCCGCAACCCCGGACGGCCACCTGGGGAGTTTTTCCCCAGCGTCCGCGTTACAGTGGGTGTTCAATCACGCCAGGCGTCCGCCTTGACCGTGAAAGAATGCTGCGCCCCCACCCTTGACCGGACCGCTCTCCTTCCGCCGCTACCGTGCGGCCTTCTTCTCCGTCGTCGGCCTGCTGGCCGCGGTGACGGCGTTCACGCTCTGGAACGAGCTACGGACCAACGCGCGCATCGACGAGCTGTTCGGCGCGGCGCTCGAGCGCGGGGCGCTCATCGGGCGAATCCGGGTGGACGCCGCGGTGCTCGAGAATCTGGTCGACGACCACATCCGTGCGACGAACGACGATGCCCGGCAGCTGGCCGACGCGCACATGGAGGAGACGCTCGCCGACGCCAAGGAGGCCCGGCTGGCGTACACGCGGGACCTCCCCCCGGGCGAGCAGGAGCTCTGGCGACGCTTCGACGACACCGCCCACGCGCTCGCCCAGTCGGCCCGGGTGGCGCTGCGCTTCAGCAACCGTCGCGAGGCGGAGCGTGCGCGCCAGCACCTCGAGGCCGAGCTCCGGCCCATCGCCGAGCAGCTGAACGCGCTCGCCGGCGAGCTGGCCCATAAGGACGCCGAGGTGACGCGGGCGCTCCTCCACGAGCGCGAGAGCCTGCGCACCAAGACCACCTTCCTCGGCGCCCTGATGGCGCTGTCGGCGGTCCTGCTTGCGCTCGGCGTGGGCGCCTCGATGGCACAGGTCCTCCGCCGACAGGAGCACACCATCCACGAGCAGATGGCCGAGCTCGACCGGCGCAACCACGAGCTCGACGCCTTCGCCAGCCGGGTGGCGCACGATCTCGTCTCGCCGCTCAGTCCCCTGCGGGGCTACCTCACGCTCATCCGCCGCTCGGAGTCGGTGACCGACCCCGATGTGCGGGAGATGCTCGCCGACGCCGAGTCCAGCGCGACGCGGATGGCCGAGCTGGTGGAGGCGCTGCTCCGCTTCTGCCGCGCCGGGAAGCGGAACGAGGGGCCGCCGTGCGAGCTGGACACCGCGGTGAGCGCCATCCTCCTCGAGCAGGACCAGGTGGCCGCGCTGAACCACGTGGTCATCGAGCGCAAGCTCGCCCGGCACGTGGGCGTGGACGTCCCGGCGCAGCTGGTGCAGTCCATCGCCCAGAACCTGATCTCCAATGCGGTGAAGTATTCGGCCGGGCGGTCCGCCGCGCGGGTCGTGGTGTACGCCGGGCGCGAGGGTGACGAGGCGGTGCTCGAGGTCACCGACAACGGCCCGGGCATGACCGAGGCGGTGTTGGAGCGGCTGTACCAGCCCTTCTTCCGCGCCCCCGAGGCCCGCGGGCTTCCCGGGCAGGGCCTGGGCCTGGCCACCACCAAGCGGCTCGTCGACGCGCACGGCGGAACGCTCCGCATCCGGAGCGCCACCGGCGTGGGCACCACCGCGACCGTCCGCTTCCGCTGCGTGGAGCTGCCGAGGACCGAGCCCGGTGCGACGCCGGCCCGTGCCTCGTCCCAGCCCGGAGCGCTGGCGTCCGTCCGATGAGCGCTCCCGCCATCCTCGTCGTCGACGACGATCCGCACGCCCGTGGCCTGTTGCGCCGGCTGCTCGGCCCGCTGGGGCAGGTGTCGGAGGCGGCCTCTGCCTCCGCTGCCGAGGAGCTGCTCGCCGGCGCCGCGTTCGACGTGGTGCTCACCGACATGGCGATGCCTGACCCGGACGACGGGCTTCGCGTGCTGCGTGCCGCGCTCACCCGGAACGCGGACGTACCGGTCATCGTGCTCACCGCCTTCGGCAACATCGAAGGGGCGCTGGACACGATCCAGAAGGGCGCCTTCGACTACCTGACCAAGCCCTTCGACGTGGACGCCATCGTCCGGGTGGTGCGCCGGGCGCTCGAGCAGCGGCGGCTGGTGGAGGAGAACAAGAGCCTTCGCGCGCGGGTGAAGCAGCAGGAGCTGGTCGGCCGGAGCGCGGCCATCCTCGAGATCTACAAGCAGGTTGCGCGGGCGGCGGCCACCAGCGTCCCGGTGCTCATCACCGGCGAGACCGGCACCGGCAAGGAGCAGGTGGCGCGGAGCCTCCACCAGCGCTCGCAGCGGAGCACGGGGCGCTTCGTGGCTGTGGACTGCGGGGCCATCGCCGAGTCGCTGATGGAGAGCGAGCTGTTCGGCCACGCGCGCGGCGCCTTCACCGGCGCCTCGGGCGCCCGGCGCGGCCTCTTCGAGGAGGCCACCGGGGGGACGATGTTCCTCGACGAGATCGGCGACATCGGCCCGAAGATCCAGAGCCAGCTCCTGCGCGCGCTGCAGGAAGGCGAGATTCGCCGGGTTGGCGAGAGCACCCCGGTCAAGGTCGACGTCCGTGTCGTGGCGGCGACGAACAAGGACCTCAAGGCCCTGGTCGCGGAGGGGAAGTTCCGCGAAGATCTCCTCTACCGGCTCGACGTGGTGCACCTGCACCTGCCGCCGCTGCGCGAGCGCCGCGAGGACATCCCGGCGCTGGTCGAGCACTTCGCCGCGATCCACGCCCGCGGGGGCGCGCGGCCCGTGGTGACCGACGAGGCGATGGGCCGGCTGGTCGCATACGACTGGCCGGGGAACGTGCGCCAGCTGGAGAACGTGGTCGCGCGGGCGCTGGCGATGAACGGGACCGGGGTGCTCGGCCCGGCGGACTTCAGCGCGCCGATCGGGGACGCGCCGAAGAAGCTGGCCGGGCTGGCCGCGGACATGCCTACCCTCGCCGAGCTGAACCGCCGCTACGCGCAGCACGTCCTCGCCATGGTCGGCGGAAACAAGTCCGAGGCCGCCCGGCTGCTCGAGGTGGACCGGAAGACGCTCTACAAGCTGCTGGAGGCGCCGCCCGGGCCCGAGGCGGAGGGCACTGCGGCTGTGCCGGTCGAGAGCGCTCCGGTGCGACCCGCGGGCTCCTGACGGGTCTCCGGCCGGCCGGGCGAATCGGGTGTCGATGGACCGACGCACGGTTCCGCCCCGGTCACCGGGTGTGCAGCTTCGGGCCTCACCTCACCCGGAGGAAACCGGCATGGCGACTCCCAACGAAGAAGCGGTCGGACGGCTGAACTCGTTCCTGCGCGGCGAGATCTCGGCGGTCGAGACGTACCGGCAGGCGCTCGACAAGGTCACCGACCCGAGCATCCGCTCCCAGCTCCAGGGCTGTGAGCAGGACCACCAGGAACGCATCGCGCTGCTGCGCCAGCGCATCACCTCGCTCGGCGGCACGCCCGAGGAGGGCTCCGGCGCGTGGGGCGTCTGGGCGAAGCTGGTCCAGGGCGGCGCGGGCGTGCTCGGGGAGAAGACCGCGCTCCAGGCCCTCGAGGAGGGCGAGGACCACGGCCTCGACGGCTACCGCCGCGATCTCGACGAGCTCGACGGAGAGACCCGGACCTGGGTGGAGAGCAACATCCTGCCCAAGGCCGAACGGACACACGGGACGCTGAGCACGCTCAAGCGCACGGTGCACTGAACCGGGACGCGCGGCGCCCAGACGGCGCGGGCGAAGAGGGCCGTCCAGACCGAGGGACTCCTCCGCGCCGGGCGGCTGCCCGATCGCGCTGCCGGCGCCCGGCTCCCACTCGAAATGCAAGCCGCGTCTTGAATGCGCTGGCGAGACCGCGAATCGTTCGGCTCGCCTGAGAGCCACCCGCCGCGGGCCACGAAGGCCAACCGGTCTCGGGACTTACAACCGCGTAACGAGGCCGTAACGAGGCGTAACGAGGTGTTTGGCACCTCGTGGAGTTCGGGGTTGGGCGGGCGACCTCGGAGGTCTAGGCCGCGGAGCTGGACGGTCCGTCCGTGCCCACGGGCGGGTCGCCGGACGGCCCGGGAGCAGCGTGGCCCGCCGTGGCCTCGGCGACCAGTGTCCCGAGGCGCACGGTGACGTCGCCCATCTGCGCGCGGTTCTTCGCCAGGGCCGCGGTGCGTCCGAGATGCACCAGCGCCCGGAGGTCCTCGACGAGCTTCACCGTGGCCGCGCGCTCCCTCTCGTCGTCGCTGCGCCGCGCCGACGCCTCGAGCGCCCGGCGAAGCGTGTCCCCCTGCTCGAGCAGGGTCTCGAACTCGGCCAGCGCGCGCGTCTCGGGGTGTGCCTGGTCGGCGTGGTAGGCGGCCTGCTCCGCCCGGAGCGCCTTCACCTCGTCGCCGGACAGCTCCGTCCGCTGGGTGATGCGCAGCGCCTCGGACAGTCCGCTCGTCAGGTCCATGCACCGGACGCTCACCGTCCCCTCGCTGGACAGCTCGAACGTCACCTCGAGCGGCGTGTCCGCGCGGTGCTTCACCCGGAGATCGCTGAGCAGCACCTCGCCGAGCCTCACGTTCTGCTCCGACTGGTCCGACTCGCCCTGGTAGATGACGATCCGCGCCTTGTTCTGGCCGCCCGCGGACGGCAGGAACACCTCGCGCGCCACCGCCGGGATCGCGGTGTTCTTCCGCACGACCTTGCGGACCCCGCCTCCGTAGACGGCCACCCCCAGCGAGTGGCTCGCGACATCGATGAGCAGGGTCTCGCCGTCCTGGGCAACGATCTCCGAGGCGTGCACCGCCGCGCCGAGCGCCACCACCTCGTCCGGGTTCACGCCCACCACCGGCGGTTTCCCGAACAGCTCCGCCACCCGCTTCCGGATCAGCGGCACCCGGGTCATCCCACCGACCAGGAGGATGATCTGGATGTCCTTCGGCGCGACCTTCGCCTCCTCCATCATCTGCCGGGTCACGTCCAGGGAGCGCGCGACCAGCGGCTCCACCAGCCGCTCGAACTCGGTGCGCGAGAGCCGGACGTCCACGTCCACCAGAGAGCCGCCAGGGCCGTGGTCGCCCAGGCCCGAGGCGGTGACCCGGGCCTCGTCGCTCTGCGACAGCTCGCGCTTGGCCTGCTCTGCCGCGATCTTCAGGCGCTGGAGCGACAGCGTGTCCCGGGACGCGGTCTCTCGCTGGGGGAGTGGAAGCTGCGCCAGCAGCCACCGGACCACCGCCTGATCGAAGTCCTCGCCACCGAGCACCGCGTCGCCGCCCGTCGCCTGGACCTGGAACACGCCCGACTCGACCTCGAGGATCGAGACGTCGAACGTGCCGCCGCCCAGGTCGAACACCAGCGCCTTGCCCTCGAACTTCGAGGTCAGCCCGTAGGCCACCGCGGCCGCCGTCGGCTCGTTCACGATCCGCAGGACGTGGAGCCCGGCGATGTGCGCGGCCTGCTTGGTCGCGGCGCGCTGGTTGTCGTCGAAGTTGGCGGGGACGGTGATGACGCACTTGTGGACCGGGCGGCCGAAGTGGGCCTCGGCGTCGAGCTTCAGCTCGCCGAGCACCATGGCCGAGATCTGCGTCAGCGGAAGCACGCGCCCCGCGATCCGCGCGCGCACCTCACCGTTCGGCCCCTCGAGCAGCGGATAGGGCACGAGCGTTCGCGCCTCGTGCGCCAGCAGGGGGTCCCACCGCCGCCCGATGAAGCGCTTGGTGGCCGCGGCGACGTCCGCGGGACGCGAGACCGCCAGCAGCCGGGCCTCCTCCCCGACGACCCGGACACCCTCGGAGGTGAACCCCACCAGGGAAGGAGTGAGGGAGCGTCCGCCGCGGTTGGGGAGCACGCGGGGCTTGCCGTTCTCCACCGTGGCCACGGCGCTGGTGGAGGTGCCGAGGTCGATTCCAACCACCGGTTCGCGCATGGGAGAGGAACGGAAGCGTCCCACGCCGTCGGTCGGTGGGAGCAAGGGCGCGCATGGACGTTGCGAGTGTCCGGGGCCGGGTGCTACACGCCCCGCCGTCATGGTGAACGTGTCCGTCGCCCGCCGTTACGCCCGCGCGCTGCTCGAGGCGAGCGCGCCCGGCGCCGTGGTCGGCATCGCCGAGCAGCTGGACGTGCTGGCCAGGCTCGTGACCTCCAATCCGGAGCTGGGAGAGGTCATTCGCGATCCTGCCTACTCCCGCGCACAGCGGCACGCCGTGCTCGAGGACCTCATCCAGCTCCTCAAGCCCGATTCACCGACCCTGCCCAACTTCCTCCGCCTGCTGGTCGACCGGCACCGGGTGGCCATGCTCCCCGATCTGGCCCGCCTCTTCCGTGACATGGCGGACGAGAAGGCCGGGCGCGTCCGGGGGACCGTGGTCAGCGCCGTGCCACTGGATCAGGAGTCGATCCGCCAGCTCGAGCAGACCCTGTCCCGGGTGCTCCAGAAGCAGGTGGCGCTCGACACCCGCGTGGACCGCGAGGTCCTCGGCGGGGTGAGCACGCAGGTCGGATCAGTCGTCTTCGACGGCACGCTGCGCTCACAGCTCGACGATCTGAAGCGCGCACTCCAGAGCTAGATCGGCGCGGATGTAGGTCGTCGTTTTCGGACACGGCTGGTTCCCGGCGTTGCACCAAGTTGTGGTTTCATCGATCGCGCAGGAACTCTCCTCCCGGAGCCCGTGCGCATGCTCGAGGGCGATCCCCAAGGCCCCATTCCGTCCGTCGTCGGTGCAACCGATCCGCTGATCGGACGCGTCCTCAACGACCGCTTCCGCATTCTCTCGCCGCTCGGCTCCGGAGGCATGGGCAAGGTCTACAAGGCGGTGCAGACGCCGCTGGACCGCGTGGTAGCGCTGAAGATCCTCAACCCCAACTTCCCGGCAGAGAAGGATCCGGCCTTCAAGCGTCGCTTCTTCCTCGAGGCCAGCCTCACCTCGAAGCTCCGCCATCCCAACACGGTCACCGTCATCGACTACGGGCAGACCGAGGACGGCATCTACTTCATCGCCATGGAGTACATGGAGGGGCAGACCCTGGCCGAGGTGCTGGCCCAGGAGAAGACCCTTCCCTGGCGCCGGGTGCTCGACATCGCCCAGCAGATCTGCCGGTCGCTGCGCGAGGCCCACAAGCTCGGCGTCATCCACCGGGATCTGAAGCCGGCCAACGTGATGCTGCTGAACGAGGCCGACCACGACATGGTCAAGGTCCTCGACTTCGGGCTGGTGAAGTCGTTCCTCGTCGCCGACGGCGTGGGCGGCGATCCCGAGGTGACCCAGAACGGCGTCTTCCTCGGAAGCCCGCAGTACATGGCGCCCGAGCAGGCCCGGAACGTGGCCGACCCGCGGAGCGACGTCTACTCGCTGGGCATCCTCGTCTACCAGATGCTCTCCGGACGCCCCCCCTTCCAGGGCAAGGACTACCTCGAGGTCATCTTCCAGCACATGAAGGAAGCGCCGCGCCCGCTGCGCGAGACCAACCCCGCGACCGACGTGCCGCCGGAGGTCGAGGCCGTCGTCATCCGCTGCCTCCAGAAGGACCCGGTGGCGCGCTTCCAGTCGATGGACGAGGTGCTCGAGGCGCTGCGTGAGACCGCCCAGCTCACCGGGCTCAGCGGCATCTTCCCCGATCGCCGGACGACGACCGGCTCGGGTCCGATGTCCACCTCCGGGCTGCACACCCGCCCCGGCTCCGGCCCGATGTCCACCTCGGGTTTCCACGCCCGCAACATCTCCGGCCCGGTCACCGCGCCCCGCGCGCAGGTGGACGAGGAGATCGACATCGAGGACGCAGGAGAGGGCACGAAGGGCGGCAAGCTCCTCCCGGCGCTCCTCTTCGTCAGCGCGGTGCTGCTGGGCTTCGTCGTCGTCTGGTTGCTGCTGCCCAAGGGCGACCAGGCCCAGGTGGTTGCCCTGCCTCCGGCGCAGCCCGCGCCCGCCCCCGCCCCGGTGGTGGTGGCGCCGCCAAGGCCGGTCGAGCCGCCGCCCGCGCCGGAGAAGAAGGTCGTCCGCTTCCATGTCTCCACCGAGCCCGCGGGCGCGCACGTCTTCATCGGCCGGCACGACATGGGCTCCACGCCCACCGTGTTCGAGATGCCGCCCGGGGCGGACGGGATGGCAAGCGCCGAGATGGTGCTGGTGCTCGAGGGCTACCCGACGCAGGCCATCACCTCGGGTGGCTCAGGCGACGTCATGGTGAACGCCCGCCTGCAGAAGAAGGTCGTCGCCCGTCTGGAGAAGCCGGTCCCCCTCAGCAAGCGCGAGGAGGAGCGTGAGCGCGCCGAGGGCAAGGCGCCCGTCCCGGTTCGCGCCGAAGCCGCACCCGCCGTGGCCAGCGGGCCCACCGCACAACCCCCGGCCCAGCTCGCCTCGCTCGGCGCGACCGCGGCCCGCCCCGCCGCTGCACCGGTGGTGCCCCCGGAGGCGCCCCGCGACGTCGTCCCCTTCGGCGAGGGGATGACCCGGCCCGTGCTGCTCCAGTCGGGACGGCCCATCACCTACACCCGTGAGGCCATCGCCGCCCGGGTCGAGGGGGTGAGCATCGTCCGCTGTGTCATCACCGCCGAGGGCCTGGTGGAGCGGTGCAAGGTCATCAAGCCGCTGCCCTTCATGGACGAGGCGGTCCTGGAGCACCTCCAGTCCCAGCGATTCCAGCCGGTCAGCTACCAGGGCAAGCCGGTCTCGGTGGGGTACAACTTCTCGGTTCGTCTGACCCTGCCCAAGTAGGCGGCCGGGCCTCGGGAACAGCGGGAGCCGTCGGGGCCCATCAGGAGGCCTGACGCGGCCCCGCACGAGCGTTGCGACGCCCCGCGGCCGATGCTAGAGCCCGCGGCGCCCATGGACATCCGTGCCGACGAGATCAGCAGAATCCTTCGCGAGCAGATCAAGGACTACGGCAAGAAGGTCACCGTCGCCGAGACCGGAACCGTGCTCAGCCAGGGCGACGGCATCGCCCGCGTCTACGGTCTGGAAGGTGTGCTCTCCGGCGAGCTGGTGGAGTTCAAGGACGGGGTGCAAGGCCTCGTCCTGAACCTCGAGGAAGACAACGTCGGCGTCGCCATCATGGGCGAGTTCAGCCACATCCGCGAGGGCGACACCGTCCGCCGCACCCAGAAGATCGCCTCGGTTCCCGTCGGAAAGGCGCTGCTCGGCCGGGTGGTGAACGCGCTCGGCGAGCCGGTCGACGGCAAGGGCCCGATCAACGCCAGCGAGAGCCGGCGGCTGGAGATCAAGGCGCCGGGCATCGTGAAGCGGAAGAGCGTGCACGAGCCGATGGAGACCGGGATCAAGGCGCTCGACGCGCTGGTGCCGATCGGCCGCGGTCAGCGCGAGCTGATCATCGGCGACCGCCAGACAGGCAAGACCGCGGTGGCGATCGACGCGATCATCAACCAGAAGGGCAAGAACGTCTTCTGCATCTACGTCGCCATCGGGCAGAAGCAGTCCACCGTGGCGCAGGTGGTGGAGAAGCTGACCCGCTTCGGGGCGATGGAGTACACCACCGTCGTCGCGGCCAACGCCTCGGATGCGGCGCCGATGCAGTTCTTCGCCCCGTACACCGGCTGCACGATGGGCGAGTACTTCCGCGACAACAAGATGCACGCCCTCATCATCTACGACGACCTGTCGAAGCAGGCGGTCGCGTACCGGCAGCTGTCGCTCCTGCTCCGCCGTCCGCCGGGCCGCGAGGCGTATCCGGGCGACGTGTTCTACATCCACAGCCGGCTGCTCGAGCGCGCCGCGAAGCTGTCCGACTCGGAGGGGGCGGGCTCGCTCACCGCGCTGCCGATCATCGAGACCCAGGCCGGTGACGTGTCGGCGTACATCCCGACCAACGTCATCTCCATCACCGACGGGCAGATCTTCCTCGAGACCGACCTCTTCTACGCGGGCGTCCGTCCGGCCATCAACGTGGGCCTGTCGGTGAGCCGGGTGGGCTCGGCGGCGCAGATCAAGGCGATGAAGCAGGTGGCCGGCGGCATGAAGCTCGCCCTCGCCCAGTACCGCGAGCTCGCGGCCTTCGCCCAGTTCGGCTCCGACCTCGACAAGTCGACCCAGGAGACCCTGGCCAACGGCGAGCGGCTCACCGAGATCCTCAAGCAGGGCCAGTACGAGCCCATGCCGATCGAGCGGCAGGTGCTGCAGATCTACGCCGCCACCAACCGCGACGACGAGAAGAAGCGCGGCTGGCTCCGCGACGTGGCCGACCTCGGACATCGGCCGCTGGTCCAAGGAGTTCCTCGACTTCGTGGACGCGAAGTACCCGAAGGTCCCCCAGGAGATCCGGGAGAAGAAGGAGCTCTCCAACGATCTCAAGGGACAGATCAACCGGGCGCTGACCGAGTTCAACGGGCTGTTCCAGCCCAGCGACCGCAAGGCCTAGCGGCGTTCCTCGAACGGCGAAGTCGTCCAGACGGGCCAGGAGATCCCACGGTCCGTCGAACAGCATCCGTGCGCCGGCGGCGCGCAGGTCGGCCTCGGGGAACCCACCGCAGCGAAACCCCACCACCGGGAGCCCGAGCCGGGTCGCGGCGAGCGCGTCCCACGGTGAATCGCCCACCACCCAGGACCCGGCACGCTCCGGCGAGGGCACACGGTCGAGCGCCGCGGCGAAGATGTCCGGAAAAGGCTTGCTCCGCGCGACGTCGTCCTTGCTCGTGGTCGCGTCGATGAGGTCGCCGACGTCGAGGACGTGGACGTCGAAGTCGAGCTCGTCCTTCTTTGCCGAGGAGGCCAGGACCGGCGTCCAGCCTCGCGCCCGGACAGCCTCGAAGAGCGGCCGCACTCCCGGGAAGGGGCGCACCGAGGGCATGTACCGGAGCCGGTACCACTCACCCGCGCCACCGCTCGATCTCCCTACCCCGCGCGGCGAGCTCGGACGGGGTGAAGAAGACCGGGAGCAGCTGATCGCCCCCCTTGCCGATCTGCGAGCGGATCTCCTCGAACGGGATGTCCTTGCCGAAGGCGAGGAGCGCCTCGCGCCACGCCTGCGCGTGCAGGTCCACCGAGTCGAGCAGCGTGCCGTCGATGTCGAAGAGGATGGCGGGCATCGCCGGGCACGGTGTGCACGCCGGCCGAGGGACGGAATCGGGCCTTGCCTGCCCGGGGATCCGCGGCTCGCGGGCGGGCGGTACACTGTGTGGAATGCGACGGGTTCTCGAGCGCTGCGAGCTGCGGCCGTATGTGGAGGAGGACGCGCCCTCGCTCGCGCGGCTCGCCAACGACGTCACGGTCTGGCGGAACCTGCGCGATGCGTTCCCTCATCCATACTTGCTCGAGCACGCGATCGGCTTCATCGCGTACGCGCGGGGACAGCCACCCGGGTGCCACATGGCCGTCGTCGTGGACGGGCAGGCGGTGGGGGGCATCGGCCTCAAGCTCGGAACGGACGTGGAGCGCGTGTCGGCCGAGCTGGGCTACTGGCTCGGCGCGCCCCATCGCGGCCGCGGCGTGATGACCGAGGCCATCCGCGCCTTCACCGACGATTCCTTCGAGCGCTTCGCTCTCACCCGCATCTTCGCCCTGCCCTTCGCGCACAACACGGCGTCCTGCCGGGCGCTGGAGAAGGCCGGATTCACGCTCGAAGGGACGCTGCGCCGCTCGGCGATCAAGGACGGGCAGATCACGGACCAGCGGCTCTACGCACGGGTATCCTAGCCTTCGGCGTGACCGGAGTCTCTTCTGCAGCGCCATCGGCCTGCCCGAAGCAATCCATCGAGATTTGCTTGTCGGGCTCCGGCCCCTCGGCCGCTACCTTCGAGAGATACCGGCTGGGAACGCGAGCTGCCGGAGGACGAGACGTCGAACATGACGCTGACGAACATCGCAGAAGGTGTCCTGGCGGTGGCTGGATGCCTCGGCCGGGAGCTGCTCTACGGCGTGGTCGGCGAGGTGCTCGGAGCGATCGTGAAGGCGCCGGACCGCCGTGAAAAGACACAGCCGCCGCTCGCTCTGCTGGAGTTGCCTACGCCGCTTCGCGGGACGCCGGAGCTTCCGTGTCGCGTTGCTCGCGACGGCGAAGCGTGCCCACCACCGCGTCGATCCACCGGTGGCTGATGCCGAAGTTCCGGGTCGGGTCGGCGAAGTGGTGCGCCATGTGGTGCCCGCGGATCGCCTTGCCCCAGGCGGTCCGCGGCGTCCGGGCGTGGGTCGACCAGTGGGTGAAGTCGTAGAACAGGTAGCCCGACACGAAGCCGGCGTAGCCCGGGATGGTCAGCGCCGGGGCGCCGACGAGGTACAGCCCACCGGCGATGAGCGAGCGCCAGCGGGATGCTCGCGCCGAGGGGCATCACCAGCCGCAGCGAATCGTCCGGGTACTTGTGGTGGTAGCCGTGGATGATGTCGTGGAACTTCCGGGTGAAGGGCCCGTTGCCTTCCCAGTGGAACCACCAGCGGTGGATGCCGTACTCCGCGAGGTCCCAGGTCACCCATCCGAGCGGAAAGCACACCGCGACCGCGCCCCATGAGGTGAGTCCCTGGACGAGTCCCCACGCCAGCACCCCACGATCACCGGGATGTAGACCACGAACGGAACCGCCGGATGGATGTTCGAGGCGAACTCCAGGAAATCGTTCTCGAACATCCGGGCGCGGGCGTGGCGGTTGTACTCGAGCTTCATTCAGGACTCCCTTGCGACGACAGCGCGTGCTTTTGCTGCCCGCGGGGCCTCAAGTCAACAGCAAGCGCGCAGTGCGTCAGGAGTGTAGTCCAGCGGCGGCCATGACACCACCCGGCGCATCAACGGGGAAACAGCGTGGCTGTCAGGATCCCGAAGCTGATGGCAAGTGCCCAGAGCCCTGTCCGCCAGCTCTGTGAGCCGGTGGAGACGTCGTCGGAGACCACGATCGCGCCCACCGCGTGCACTCCGAGGAGCGCGATGAGGAGCTGCTCGGGCCGGCCAGGGTCCGGCTGCGTCCCCAGCCCGAGCAGCCGGGTGATGGCGACGAACGCCGCCGCCTGCTCGACGCGGAGCACGATGCCGCCGACGAGCGGAGCACGACGGCCGAGCGCCGCCGCGACGACGAGCAGCACGAGCAGGGCCACGGCGCCGAGCCGAAGCCAGCCGAGCGAAGGCTCCGCCGAGGGTTCCGACCACTGGAGCGCCACCCGCAGCACCAGCAGCAGGGCGAACGCCAGCGCCCAGGCCGTGGCCACGAGCACCTCGCGGCGCGGACCGCTCCTCAGCGCACGCCGCATCCTGACCCAGGACGGTGCCGTCGGGTCGAGGATGGGCGCGGCGCACGGCGGCAATCGTGCGTCGAGACCCTGAACATCGGATGAACTCCTCCACGGCGCGAGTTAGCACTCCCGCCGCTCACGATCATGGACGCACGTCCTGCTCCCGCTCCGATTGCCCGCCCCAGCCTCCAGCCCTGGCTCTGGACGGGGTTTCTCGCCCTGGTGATGGCCTTGCCCATCGTCCGGTCCGCGCTGCCGCCGCCGCTCCCGCCTCCACCGGTCCTCGGAACGGTGCCGGATTTCCGGCTCGTGGACCAGAACGGTGCCCCGTTCGGACCCGAGCGCCTCGCAGGGCGGGTCTGGGTGGCCGACTTCGTGTTCACCCGCTGTCCGGACGTGTGCCCCCGGATGACCGAGCGGATGGCAGGCGTCCAGCGCGCGCTCGGCGATCGGGCCGACCTGGTCTCGGTGAGCGTGGACCCGACGTACGACACACCCGAGCGGCTGGCGGCGTTCGCCCGCGCCCATGGCGCCGAGTCTCCGCGCTGGCATTTCCTGACCGGCGACAGCGAGCAGGTGCAGCAGGCGGTGCTCCGTGGATTCAAGAATCGCCTTCGCCCGGGAGTCCGAGGACATCGCCTCCATCACCCACGGCGTCCACGTGGTGCTGGTGGATGGCCGCGGACGCATCCGCGGCTACTACGACTCGAACGATGCCGATGCGCTCGAGCGTCTGGTGACCGACGCGCGCCGGCTCGCGGACCGACCGGCAGCCTGAGTCCCTGCGCCCGGGCGAGGGCTCACGGTTCTCGCACCGCAGGCGGCTCCGGGTCTGGTCCCCCGTCGCCTGGACCCGGGCGCGCGCCGAAAAGGACGTCACACGGCGATGCCGGCAGACGAGACGCGGCCCAGCTCGAGCCGCGCCGGACGCGGCACATTCAGCGGCGCTTCGAGCCCTTCTTGGCAGACCGCGGCTGCTTCGCCGACTTGGCGGTGCGGGCGGACTTCACCCGCTGGACGGCCCGACTTCGCGGAGCAGGGCGGGCCTTCGCCTTCGGACGCGGGCGCGCAGGGGCCGAGGCCGCGGGACGCGGCGGAGCCAGACGTGCCGCGACCGATGTCGGAGCCGAGAGCTCGCTGGGGACTCGCCGATCGCGGTGGTGGCGCCGCGGCACGCCGCGCGGCCTGGGCGCGACGGGCGGCGATCGCGTCCCGGAGGCCCGGGGCATCCAGGTTCAGAACGCCCATCCGGACGCGGTAGTGCAGGTCCTCCCGCAAGAGCCCTGCCTGACGTGCGCTGGTGTCGGACCGGCCGAGGCCGAGGACCAGCTTCGGCCGCTCGTCGATGGAGGTGAGCGTCCGGACCAGCAGCTGCTGGCCCAGGTCCCCGAGGGCCAGGACGTCGGGGACGAAGAGCACGGCGGACCGGACTGCGAGCGCGGAGCCGAGCTGCTCGGCGCGGGTCACCGTGACCAGTGGCCGTCCGCTGGTCTCCGCCGCCTCCTGCGCCCAGGCAGCCCGGTCAGGAGCCGCGCCGCCCGAGAGCAACACCGGGGCACGGTTCATCACCAGCTCCGACTCCGCATACGTCGGTGCGTCCAAGGCGGGCACCTCCAGGGAGCGCGGGCTCGCTCTGGAGTGCAGTGTATGCGCAACGGCGGACGTCAGGGGGTCAACGGGGCGGCTCGAGCTCCGTTCGCACGTCCCACAGCTCGGGGAAGAAGCGCACGTCGAGCGCACGCCTGAGGAACGGCACCCCCGAGCTGCCTCCCGTGCCGGGCTTGAAGCCGATGATGCGGTGCACCGTCATCATGTGGCGGAAACGCCACAGCTGGAATCGCTCCTCGACGTCCACCAGCTTCTCGGCCATCTCGTACCCATCCCACCATCGCTCCGGGTCGCTGTAGACGGTCCGGAACACCGCCATCACCCCGGGTGGGGCTCGTAAGGGCCCGAGAAGTCTCGGTCCAGCCGCTCCTGAGGGACCGGGAGGCCGCGGCGCGCCAGGTGCCGGAGGAACTCGTCGTAGAGGCTCGGCTCGCGCAGGTATCGCTCGAGCCAGGCGTGCACGTCCGGGCTCTGCCGGTGCACCAGGAGCGCCTGCGCGTCCTTGTTGCCGAGCAGGAATTCGAGCGCCCGGTACTGCGCCGACTGGAAGCCGCTGGCGGGGCCCAGGACGCCCGCGAAACTCGAGGTATTCCGAGGGAGTGAGCGTCTCGAGCACGCTCCACTGCTCGAACAGCATCCGCTGGATTTGCCCTGCCCGGGCGAGGATCTTGAACGCCGGCTCGAGCCGGTCCTCGCGGACCAGGGCCCGCGCCGCGGTCAGCTCGTGGAGGAGCAGCTTCATCCAGAGCTCGGATGTCTGGTGCTGGATGATGAACAGCAGCTCGTCGTGGTGCTCGGGTCGGCTCCGCGTCTCCTGTGCCGCGAGCAGCAGGTCGAGACGCAAGTAGTCGCCGTACGTGGTCTTTCCGGCGAGGTCGAGCTTCAGGCCGGGGTCCGGGGTCCGGATGTTCGCCATGCGATCAGGGTGCGCCCAGGGGTTGCGCCGGGCGCTGGCCCGAGGAATGACACGTCCCATGGACGCGCGCGAGTTCGGGGGGGCCCTCGCCTGGAAGGACCGTGCCCGCGAGGCGCTCGCCACCTCCCGCCGCCGGCTGCTGGACCTCCTCCGACCCCTCCCGCCCGAGGTGCTGACCGCGCAGCACTCGCCCGCTGATGTCGCCCGCCGGTCTGGGACCTGGCGCACGTGGCGAACTACGAGGAGCAGTGGCTCCTTCGCGCCCTGGGCGAGGCGGGGCTGGCCGGCGCCGAGACCGACCGGCTCTACGACGCGTTCCGCAATCCGCGGCAGACCCGTGGCGAGCTGCCCCTGCTCGGCCTGCAAGAGGCCTTCGCCTACGCCGAGCAGGTGCGTGACCGCGTGCTCCGGATGCTGGACGGGGTCGACGAGGACGCCGTCCGGCGGATCGGCCGGCTCCTCGACGGCGGCTTCGTCTACGGGATGGTGGCCCAGCACGAGCAGCAGCACATCGAGACGCTGGTCGCGACGCTTCAGCTCATCACCTCGACCGCGCTCGCGCCGCTGCCTTCCGCCGGCGCCCGCGCCGCGCCGCGCCCTGCGCTTCCGCGCGAGGTGCGCATCCCGGCCGGCGACTTCGCGATGGGCAGTGACGTCGCCTGGGCATACGACAACGAGCGCCCACGCCACCGCGTCGACGTGGCCGCCTTCGACATCGACCGCTTCCCGGTCACCAACCGGGAGTTCGTCGGCTTCATCGAGGATGGCGGCTACGCCCGGCGCGCGCTGTGGCAGGACGCGGGCTGGGACTTCCGCAGCGCGGAGCGCCTGGAGCACCCGCTGTTCTGGCGACGCGCGGCGCAGGGATGGGAGCGGCGGCGGTTCGGCCTCTGGGAGCGACTCCCGCACGACGAGCCTGTGTGCCACGTGTGCTGGTACGAGGCGGATGCCTACGCGCGATGGGCAGGTCGACGGCTTCCCACCGAGGCGGAGTGGGAGAAGGCGGCGGCCGCGAGCCCTGACGGCGAGACGCGGTCGTTCCCCTGGGGCGAGGCGCCGCCCGATCCCGAACGGTCGAACCTCTGGCCGGCCTCCGGGCACCCGGCCCCCGTCGGTACGTTCCCCCGCGGCGCAAGCGCGTGGGGCGTGGAACAGCTCGTCGGGGACGTCTGGGAGTGGACTGCGTCCGACTTCGTTCCCTATCCGGAGTTTCGCGCCTTCCCCTACCCGGAATATTCGGCCGTCTTCTTTGGCCGTGAGTACAAGGTCCTGCGCGGCGGCTCCTGGGCGGTGGCGCCCGAGGCGATCAGGAACACCTTCCGCAACTGGGATTACCCCATCCGTCGGCAGATCTTCGCCGGCTTTCGCTGCGCTCGAGACGCTTGAGGGCGCCCACGGAGTCTGGAGCCGGAATGCACGTCGACCCTCTCGCGCTCGACTGGCGCCCGCACCCGCGGGTCACCTGGGATGTCCTGCTCGGCCCGCGCGACCTCCGCCGCGCCCTCGAGCACGACGTGCGGCAAGGCATGACCCATAAGCCACGCGAGCTCCCGCCGAAGTACTTCTACGACGCGCATGGCTCGCGGCTCTTCGACGCCATCACCCGGCTCCCGGAGTACTACCCCACCCGGCGCGAGCGGGAGATCCTCAGGGCCCGCGCTCCGGAGATCGCCGCGCGCACGGGCGCGGACACGCTGCTGGAGCTGGGCAGCGGGACGTCGGACAAGACGCGCCTGCTCCTCGAGGCCCTCTCCGCCGGGGGCACGCTCGCGCCGCTTCGTCCCGTTCGACGTCGACGCGGTGACGCTGCGGAGCTCGACGCCTGCGGATCGCCGCGGAGTACCCCGGGCTCGCGGTGCACGCGGTGGTGGGCGACTTCGAGCGTCACGTCCCGCTGCTGCCCCGGGGCGGGCGCCGTCTCATCGCGTTCCTCGGGGGGACGGTCGGTAACCTCGCGCCGGCACCGCGGGCCCGCTTCCTCGCCGACATCGCGGCGCAGCTCGGGCCGGTCGACGCGTTCCTCCTCGGGACGGATCTGGTGAAGGACATCCCGCGGCTCGAGGCCGCGTACAACGACAGCCAGGGCGTCACCGCCGAGTTCAACCGCAACGTGCTCTCGGTCCTGAACACCGAGCTCAACGCCGACTTCGAGCTCGAGCAGTTCGAGCACGTCGCTCGCTACGACGCCCGGCAGGGTTGGATCGAGATGCTCCTGCGCTCGACGCAGCAGCAGACCGTGACCGTGGCCGACCTCGACCTCCGCGTGCAGTTCGGCGCAGGCGAGCTCCTCCGCACCGGAGATCAGCGCGAAGTTCACCCCGCCGCAGATCGACCGGGAGCTCGAGGCCGCCGGAATGCGCACCGAGGTCGCGCTGGACCGACCGGGCCGGCGACTTCGCGGTGACCCTCGCCGTCAGGGCCTGAGGGCGTCCGTCAGCCGCCGCCGGCGGGCTCGGCAGCGCCGCGGCAGATGCGCTCGATGGCATCGAGCGTCGCCGGCGATGCACCCGCGGAGCGAGGCGCAGAGCAGCGTGTCGGTCCCGAGCGCCGTGGCCGACAGGAAGACCTCCTGGTCCGGCACCGCCATCGGCCGGCTCGGCGACCACCAGCCGGACGGCGACGAAGCCGGGCTCGTCGATCGCCTGGGTGCGCCGCACCCGCCAGCGCCGGAGCCCCTCGGTGAACCCGCTCCGCAGCGTCTCGGGGGTGGGCATCCCCACCCCGCTCCTGATCTCGGCCCGCAGCACGACGTGCCCGGGTGACTCCGAGACCCGCAGGGTGCCATCGCCGCCGGTCACCACCGACCAGCCGGACGGAACCTGGAGCAGCCCCGACGGCCGCGGCGACGACGACACCACCGTCCTCGCGGACGGCGACCGGATGCGGGGTGCGCGTGCAGCCGCCGAGCGCTCCGGCGGCCACCGCGCAGCAAATCAGCGCCCCGCGGCGACTCGGCACCGATTCACCGCTTCGGTAGCTCGGGGGGTGCGGCGGACGATAGCGACGTCGGGGTGGCGGCGGACTTGCCTGCGCTCTCCATCTTGCAGGACCCCTCGAACATCACGCCCTTGTCGACGCTGAGCGACGGCGTCTCGAGGTTGCCCTTCACCCGACCCGGGGTGTGGAGCTCGATGTGCTGGGTCGCGCGGATGTTCCCCTCCACCAGCCCGTTGACGATGACCGTCCCGGCATTGACCTCGGCGTTCACCCGCGCGCCCTCGCCGATGACCAGTGTGTCCTTGGTGAAGATCTGCCCGGAGAACTTCCCGTCGATCCGCACCTGGCCTTCGAAGGTCAGCTTCCCCTCGAACTCGCTTCCCTTGCCAAGCAGCGTGTGCACGTCACCACCGCGAACGACCACGTTCTCCTCCTCGCGCTTCAGCACCGCCATCGGGTTCCTCATCCTTGTCCTGGAGGCAGAGCCCGGGATGACGCTCGAGCGGCGAGCGGCGGCGCGGGCTCCCTGAGCGCCGCGGCCTCACCGCCGCAGCAGCGCGAGAATACGCTCCAGGTCCTCGTACGAGAAGAAGTCGATCTCCAGCGTGCCCTTCCCGCCTCGGTCCTCGAGTCGCACCTTGGTCCCCAGCCGGCGCTGAAGGTCCTCCACCACCGCGCGCTGCGGCAGTGCTGCCTGCGGGCCGTCGCGCGGGGGAGCCCGATGGAGCGCGCGCCGTGCGGACCAGGCGCTCGGTCTCCCGCACCGACAGCTGCTCGCGGACGATGCGCTGCGCGGCCGTCACCAGCTCGGCCCCCGCGCCCATGCCGAGCAGGGCGCGCGCGTGGCCCATCCCCAGCGCTCCGGTGGCGAGGAGCTCCTTCACTCCCTCGGGCAGCTGCAGCAGACGGAGCGCGTTGGCCACGCTGGTCCGGTCTCTGCCCACGCGCTCGCCCACCTGCTCCTGCGTCAGCCCGAACTCCTGGATGAGCCGGCGGTAGCCCTCGGCCTCCTCGAGCGGGTTGAGGTCGGTTCGCTGGAGGTTCTCGACCAGGGCCAGCTCGAACGCCTCGGCCGCGGTGACGTCCCGGACGACGGCCGGGACCTCGTGGAGGCCCGCGAGCTGGGCGGCCCGCCACCGCCGCTCGCCGGCGATGAGGCGGTAGTCCGCCCCGTCGCGGCGGACGAGGATGGGCTGGATGACGCCCTGGGTCCTGATTGACTCAGCCAGCTCGCGGAGCTTGGCCTCGTCGAAGGTCTTCCGGGGCTGGGTCGGGTCCCGGAGGATGCGCTCCACCGCGACGCGCACGATGCCGGTCGACGGCGGGAGATCGCCCTGGACGGGCACGGAGGCCTGCGGAATCAGGGCGGAAAGTCCCCGACCCAGGGCGCGCTTCGGGGTTCGGTCGGACGGGCCGGTGGGCATGGCGGGCGCAGTCATCAGGCAGCCCGCCGATCGGTCGGACCCTGGTCGCGCCGCAGAATCTCATGTCCGAGGGCGAGGTAGCTCTCGCAGCCCTTGGACTTGATGTCGTAGAGCAGGATGGGCTTGCCGAAGCTCGGGCACTCGGAGAGGCGGACGTTGCGGGGAACCACCGCCTCGAAGACCAGGTCCTTGAAGTACCCGCGGACGTCGCTGGCCACCTGGTGGGCGATGTTCGCCCGGCGTCGAACATGGTCAGCAGGATGCCCTCGGTCGCGAGCCCGGGGTTGAGGCCCCGCCGGACCAGCTCGACGGTCTGCATGAGCTGGGACAGCCCCTCGAGCGCGTAGTACTCGCACTGGAGCGGGATGAGGACCGAGTCGGCGGCGGTGAGCGCGTTGAGGGTCAGCAGGCCCAGCGAGGGCGGGCAGTCGATGATGATGTAGTCGTACTCGCGCGACGAGCGGCTGCAGCGCCTCGCGGAGGCGGTACTCGCGGCGGGGCATGCGTCACCAGCTCGATCTCCGCGCCGGTCAGGTCGGGGGTGGAGGGGACGACCTGGAGGTAGCGGAGCTCGGTCGCGTGGACGAGCTCGGCCATGGGCCGTTCGCCCAGGAGCGCGTCGTAGACGGTGCCGTTGAGGGTCTCGCGCTTGACGCCGAGCCCGCTGCCCGCGTTGCCCTGCGGGTCCATGTCGACCAGCAGGACCTTCCGCTCGGCGGAGGCCAGGCTCGCGGCGAGGTTGATGGCGGTGGTCGTCTTTCCGACCCCGCCTTTCTGGTTGGAAATGCAGATGACACGTCCCACGGGAAGGCCTCCAGCGCGTTCAGTGCGACTGGATGCGGGCGTAGCATGGTGGGATGACAGGGCAACTTCGGGCCCGGCCGGCCGCTCGCTCGCCGTCAGGAGGGGGCGTTCCACGTGGAACGCGGCCCGCCCAGCGGCTCCAAGCCCCTGATCCCACGACATCTTGCTGTCGCCACGGTCGCCACTCCGCCCCTCGCGGGCCTCAGCGAGGTGTCAGACACCTCGTTTTCCGCGGATTGGGCAGGAGCAGCGCGAGGTGTCAGACACCTCGTTCACCGGCCTTCGCTGCCTCCGCACAGATCCCTGCCGCCGCCCGGACACGGTCGCGGGCGTCGGCTGTGCACCCGTCGTCCGAGGCTGAGGCTGCGGGATAGGCCGCCAGGTACGGGGATGGGCCCTCGACCGAGAGCCAGGGGCCGGCGAATGTTCTGCTCCCAACAGGGCGGCTGGTATTTCGTTCGAAGTCGTGGCAGAGGAATCTCCGCCGCAGGGGGCACGCGTTTCTCACGACAGGAGCAGGCAGGTGGTCAATCGGTTGCCACCTCTGCCGCGCGCTGCAGCGCCTCTCTGAGGGCGCCGCAGGCGCGCGCTGTGGGAGACCTGGGGAAAACAACGTGCCAGCGGCTTCCCTGAGTCGTTCCGGGAGCTTGGAGGCAGCGCGTTTCGCTGTGCCTGTGGAGAAACCAGCGATTTCTGGAATGCTGCTGGAGGGGAGCCGCGCGCTCGGGCTTCCTCTGACCCACCCCCAGGCGGACGCTCTGTCGTGGCTGGCCGGGGAGCTGGGTCGGTGGAGCTCCCGCATCAACCTCACCGCCATCCTCGATCCGATCGAGATGGCGGACAAGCACATTCTCGACTCCCTGAGCGTGCTCCGAGTGCTCGCGCCGGGGCCCCTCACCGTCCTCGATGCGGGGTCCGGCGCCGGCTTTCCGGGGCTTCCGATGGCGATCGCCCGCGAGGACCTCAGCGTCACCCTCGTGGACTCGGTCGCGAAGAAGGTCGGCTTCCTCAAGCACGCCATCGCCCAGCTCGGGCTCGCCCCGCGGGTCCGGGCACTTCACCTGACCTTGCGCGGAGCTCCGGAGGTCGAGGGCCTCCCGGCCTTCGATGTCGCCGTCTCCCGCGCGTTCAGTGACCCCTCGCGCTGGGCCGCGCTCGCCCGGCCCTACGTCCGAGACGGCGGGACGCTCGTGGTGATGGCCGGAACCACGGCGCCGGACCAGGCCCTCCCCGGATGGACCGGCCCGTCGACGGACCGGTTCCAGCTGCCGCTCAGCGGCGACGGCCGGACGCTGCTCACGTACCGGAAGGCGGACCGCTAGATTGTTGCGACCGCACGGACCTCGCCGATCGCAACCCGCCTGACGACACCCCTGACTGGACCGCGCCCGCCCTGACCCTGACTCTGACCTAGCCTTCGTCGCGGAGCGCCACGGAGGCATCCACGCGCACCGCCCGCCTGGCCGGGAGCCACGAGGCAAGGACGGCGCAGGCGAGCAGACCGAGCACGGTCGCCACGTACACCAGTGGGTCGAGAGGCCGGACGGTCTCCACCACGCTCCGCAGGAGCCGGGTCGTCGCGACCGCTCCGACGAGCCCCACCGCGAGGCCGATTCCTGCCCAGGCCACGCCCTGGCCCACGACCTGGCGAAGCACCAGTCCCGGCGGCGCACCCAGCGCCATCCGGATGCCGATCTCGTGCGTCCGCTGCGCCACGCTGTACGAGAGCACCGCGTACAGCCCGAGCACCGCCAGCACCAGCGCCAGCAGTGCGAAGAGCACCAGTTGCAGGGTCGCGAATCGCTGCGCGTCGACCGAGGCCCCGAGGAGCTGCTCGGCGGTTCGCATCTCGTACACCGGCAACTCCGGGTCGAGTCGGGCGACCGTCCGCACCAGCTCGGGCCGGAGCTGCTCCGGCGTGCTCCGGCTGCGGACGGCGACGTTCACCGAGCGAAGGTTCCGGTCATACGCATCCTCGGGAAGCTGCTCGGTCGTCAGATAGAACTGGTGCACGGCCGGCTCGCGACCCACCACCCCGTAGGCGGCAACGTGCTTGACGACCCCGATGATTTCACGGTTCTGTTTTCCGTCATTTGAGAGCAGGTGTCTGCCCACCGCGCCGGTGGGGAAGAAGTCGCGAGCGAGCCGCTCGTCGATGACCGTCACCATCGGTCGGTCCCGGGTGTCCCCGGGCTCGAACCAGCGGCCGGCCACCACCCGTAACCCGAGCGTCCGCGCATACCCCGGAGACACCGAGCCATACGCCGCGAACTGGACCTGCTCCGGCGGCAGCTGCGGCTGGGCGTCGCTGCGGAAGCTCGTCTCCCAGGGCCCGTCGAGTGGGAGCATCGTCGCGTAGCTCGCATCCTCCACCCCGGGGAGTGCCCGGAGCTCGGTGACCATCCGCTCGTAGAAGTCGCGCAGCTCCTGGGCCGTCCGCTGGCGCGCTTCGGGCACCGAGAGCCGGAAGGTGAGCACGCCGGTGCCGTCGAACCCCGTGTCGAGCTGCAACAGGCCCGCCAGCGCCCGCGAGGTGAGGCCCGCGGCGACGACGAGGACCAGCGCCAGCGCGACCTCGACCACGACCAGCATCACCCGGAGCCGGTGGTGCCCACCCGGCATGCGCGCGTCGCCCTGGCGCATCGCCTCGTGGAGGTGGGTCCGCGACCCGATGAGCGCGGGGACCAGGCCGAAGAGGAGCGCACAGGCCACCGAGGCGCCGAGGCTGAAGAGGAGCACCCGGACGTTGAGGAACAGCGCGACGTGGTCGGGGAGCGATGCGGGACGGTTCGCCGCGAGCAACTGCATCGCCACCCACGCCAGGAGCAGACCGAGCGCCCCACCGAGGAGCGCCAGCACCAGGCTCTCGACGAGCAGCTGGCGGGTCAGCCGCGAGCGGCCCGCACCGAGCGCTCCGCGAATGGCCAGCTCGCGCATTCGCCCCGTTCCACGGGCCAGCATCAGGCTGCCCACGTTCGCCGCTGCAATGAGCAGCACGAGCACCACCGCGCCCATCAGGAGCCACAGCGAGCCACGCACGTCCTGCGTGAGGCGCTGCTGCATCGGGTCCGGCCGGGGCAGCAGGGCCCGGTTCTCCCGGTATTCCTCCTGCAGCGCCCGCCCCACGGCTTCGAGATCCAGTCGTCCCTCGCCGAACGACACCCCCCGCTTGAGCCGGGCGAGCCCCGTCAGCCCGGGGTGGTTTCCGCGCTCGGCGGTCCGGCCCACCATCCGCGGGCCCACCGGGACCCAGAGCTCCGGCTGTCGCTCGACGCGGAAGCTGGACGGCATCACTCCCACGACCGTCGAGGAGACCCCGTCCACCTGCAGCGCGCGTCCGAGAGACGCGGCCGGATGACCGTAGAGCCTTCGCGCCATGGCCTCGGTGAGGACGACCACGGGAGTCCCCCCGACGCGATCCTCGTCCTCCTCGAAGGTGCGCCCGACCAGCGGTGGCACTCCGAGCACGTGGAAGTAGCTCGCCGATGCCTCGACGACGTGAGCTCGGCGGGGAGCGCCCATCCCCGTCAGGTTCACCTCCCCCCCGCGGAACACTCCCATCTCGTCGAAGGAGCGGGTCCGAGCGCGCCAGTCGAGGTAGTCGGGATAGCTCACCGACATCTCGGCGAACGAGGGCGCGGTCTCCCCGATGAGAACCAGACGCTCCGGCGCCGGGTAGGGCATCGGCTGGAGCAGCGCCGCGTCGAGGACACTGAACAGCGCCGAGTTGGCGCCGATGGCCAGGGCGAGGGTCGCCAGCACGGAGGCCGTCCAGCCCGGGCGGCGACGCAGGAGACGAAGAGCGATGCGGACGTCCGCGAGCCAGCCGGTCATGCCACTGCGTCACGCCAGAAACGTGCCAGCGACGACACCCGTAGACGACCCGCCACGACGGCCAAAACGTCCCGTGGATGGGAACTGCCTGGCGACCCTGGGACGGGAACCGCTGCCAGGGACCGGAACGCCCGGGGCCGCCGCTCAGGAACGCAAGTGCCCGTGTTCCGGTCCTCCGGGAAGCTCCGCCGGGACTCCAGAACGAGGAAAACGAGGTGTCTGACACCTCGCAGGAGAGACCTCGCAGGCCGCTCGCCCCCTCAGCCCGGGGGCTTCCCCCGCGCGGCGGCCTCGACGGCGGCCCGGTGCTCCTGGATGTACTTCTCGACCGCGTCGTCCTCGAGCTCGAGGTCGCGGAGAACGCCCGGGTAGATGCCCTTGAAGGCCGGCGACTGCTCGTCGCCCCGGAGCCGGAAGCTCATCTTCAGCACCGCGGCCCCGAACAGCCTGTCCTTGAGCGCCTTCGGCTTCCCCAACGGCTCCTCCCGCGCGTCCGTCAGTCGTCTTCCGGCAGATCATCCACCGGAAGCCGCTGCCGTGGCATCGGCACCAGCTTGTCCGGCGTCAGCACCACCCGCCGCAGCCGACCCTCGCCCTCGGCGCGCGCGCTCACCGCGGACACCGCGTCCGCGGCTTTCAGGACCCGCCCGCGCTCCGGCGCCCCGAGCGTGACCAGCGCGTACACCCGACCCGAGCTTGCGCTCCGCTCGGCCAGCGCCCGGGCCGCCGCGTCCAGCGCCGGATCGGCCTCGGTGACCAGCGTCCGCTCGTCCGTCTCCGACGACCTCGCAGGAGCCGCCGGAGCCCGGAGCGGCGGAGGCGGACGCGCTGCCGGCACCGCGGTGTTCCCGTTCGTCAGGGGCGCCGGCGATGCGACCGGGGCACGCTGCTGCGGTTGTGGCTTCGTGCCACGCGGCTCGGGGTGCCCCCCGAGCCCCACGGCGATCCATCTCCGCTCCGTGCCCGGCTTGTTCACCAGCTTGTTCAGCAGGTACTGCAGCGCATCTCCCACCGGCGAGCGCCGGCCGAGCGGCACTCCCGGAAGCTCGACCCCGGGCATGACCGCGATGCTCACGCTGCCGTCCGGCAGATCCTTCGCCTCGAGCGTCGCCGGGATCTCCATCGTCCGGAGCAGCTGCTCCAGCATCGACACTGCCTGCGCCCGTCGATCGTCCACGGCTCCCACCGCCACCGCCACCTGCGAGTCGGTCACTTCCGCTTCTCCAGCGCGGGCTTCAGCGGCGGGGCCGGCGTGCTCCCGACCATCCGCCGCAGCACCGCCTGCTGCAGCACCGTCAGGATGTTGTTGGTGAAGATGTAGAGCAGGAGGCCCGCCGGATAGTTCAGCATGATCACGGTGAAGAAGATCGGCATGAACCAGACCATCATCCGCTGCTGCGCGGCATCGAGCGCCGGCGGCTGGAGGCGGCTGGTGATGACCTGCGACACGCCCAGCAGCACGGGGAGCAGGTACGTCGGGTCCTTGATGGTCAGGTCGGTGAGGAAGTGCGAGGTGAACGGGGCCCCGTAGAGCTCGTAGCTGTTCCGCAGCGTCGTGAAGAGGGCGGCCCACACCGGCAGCTGGACCAGGATCATCAGGCAGGACCCGAACGGGTTCACGCCCGCCTCCTGGTAGGCCTTCATCATCTCCATCTGCTGCCGTTCCTTGTCCTCCGGGAACTTCTTCTTCACCTCCTCGATCTTGGGCTGGAGCTTCTTCATCGCCTCCTGGCCCACCATCGCCCGATGGGTCAGCGGGATGAGGAGCACCTTCACCAGGACGGTGAGGAGGATGATCGCCACGCCCCAGTTCCCCACCACCCCGTGGAACCAGCGCAGCACCACGAGCATCGGCTTGCAGATCGCGGCCCAGATTCCGTAGTCCACCGCACGGTCGAGCTGCACCGGAGCATTGGCGTCCGGCGCGCGGTTCGCCGGAAGACTGGGCACCGAGTTCAGCAGCTCGTGGTCCTTCGGCCCGAGGAACGCCCCGAAGGCCCGGGTCACCGACTGGCCCGGCCCGACCTGGATCGGGAACCGCGCCGTGGCCACGCGCTCGGTGAGCGAGGTGGTGAGCACGCACTTGCCCTCGACCGCCGTCCCCACCGGGAACACCGCCGAGAGGAAGTACTGCTGGTTGATGCCCACCCACCGCACCGGACCGGCGAAGTCCTTGGTCTCGGTCTTGTCCTTCACCGTCTCGTGCTCGTAGGAGTCCTTCACCACGCACGCCGCGTCGGAGACGTTGCCCACCCCGCCGAACATGCTCGGCTTCTCCTCGTGCGCCGGGTCGATCGCCCGCGGGTACGGGAACACCAGCTCACCGGAGAGCGAGCGGCCGGTCAGGTTGCGCAGGGTGATCCGGGTCGACGAGCTCGTAGCCCTCCTCGACCCACGAGACCTCCTTGGTGATCTCCCAGCTCTCGGTGCGGCCCACGAAGGTGATGCGATGGTCGCCCTCCTCGGCCGAGTAGCGCAGGTTCGCCGGGACCGTCGCCTCGCCCGCGAGCTCGACCGACAGCGGCAGCGGCGCGCCCGGCGACCGGCTGCGCGAGGTCCATCTCCGGGCCCTTCGGGACCTCCTTGCCGAGGAGCTGCGCCCAGCCCTGGGGAATGGTCAGGGGAACCTGGTCACGGGTCTTCTCGCCCCGGAGCCGCGCCGAGACCAGGCCCGCGCCCTCGGTGGAGAAGACGTAGTGGGTCGTCTTGCGCGAGCCCTCGACGGTCCGGACGGCCGGGCCCGCGGGTGGCTGGCGATTGGACGGGGACGTCGGCGTAGGCTGGGCCGCCACCGGGGCGGCGACGACCGGCGCCGGACTCGAGGCGACCGAGCCCGCATCCACCGCGCCCGCTGCCGACTGCGGCGGCGGGGGGGTGGGGGCGAACCAGGTCATGTACACGGCGGTCAGCAGGAAGATGAGCCCGAAGGCCACCGCCGTGCGTTTCTGGGATTGGTTCTCCACGAAGTTCAGATCCTCCCTGGGCGGGGCGGGACGGGGTCGAGCCCCCCTGGGTTGAAGGGATGGCACCGGCCGAGGCGTCGGATGGCGAGGAGCAGCCCGCGGAACGGGCCGTGCTCCTTGAGCGCCCCGAGCGCGTAGGCCGAGCACGAGGGATGAAAGCGACAGGCCCGCGGCAGCAGCGGGGACAGCGTCCACCGGTAGAGGTGGATGGGGAGAGCGAGCAGGAGGGCGAGCAGCTTCAACGGAGACGGTTCTCTAACGCGGACAGCAGGGAATCCGCGGCGCGCTCCAGCGCCGCGAAGCTGGCTTCCCTGGCACTCGGACGGGCCACCACCACCAGGTGCATTCCTCCTGGCCATCGGTCGCGCCGCTTGCGAAACAGCTCGCGCAGCCGACGTCGGACGGCATTTCGGACCACCGCCGTCCCCACCTTGCTCGACACTGTGAGTCCGAGCCGGGACGCTCCGTCCGGGCTCGGTGCCACCAGACCCACCAGCGGCCCGGCGGTGACCTTCTTTCCCCGCTCCTGGACTTCCAGGAAATCGCGGCGCTTGAGGAGGCGAGCCTCCCTGGGAAACGCCGCGGTCAAACCCTACTTCTTGGCCGCGGATACGGCCAGGCGCTTCCGCCCCTTCGCCCGCCGACGACGGAGGACGTCCTGGCCGGCGCGGGTGCTGTTCCGCTTCCGGAAGCCGTGGGTCCGGTTGCGCTTCACTTTCGACGGCTGGTACGTGCGCTTCGACACGGGGCGATGCTCCGAGAATGGACTGCGACGGACTGAGGGGAGGGCCGCGCGCATAACCCAGCCTGCGCGATCGAGTCAATGCGGCGGAGTCGCGACCAGGCGTTCACAGCGCGCCCTGGACGCACGTTTTTGATCCCCAACTGCCCGCGGGAAGTCGTACAACACGCCCCCCCGCCTCCCCACCACAGGAACGGTGTTTCCCCTCCCGAGGTCGCCTTTCGTGTCGGCTTCTCCCGAGCAGTCGCCCGTGCCCGCAAGTGCCGATGAACTCTGGGAAAAGACCCTTGCGCTCCTGCGCGAGGACGGCAAGTCCTACGCGCTGACCTGGCTCGACCGGATGCAGGCGCTCGAGATCCGCGACGGCGCGCTGATCCTCGGCGTTCCCGATCGCTTCTTCCGCGACTGGGTGGACGACCACTACCGCCCCCTGCTCGAGGACGCGCTGACCCGGGTGCACCGCGGCCCGATGGCGCTCGGCTACGAGGTGGTGGGCACGCCGAGCCCCGATGCGACGGAGCCGGCGAGCACCGGCCGTGGCGGGAGCTCCGCACCGCGCCCCCCTCGGCTGAACGAGCGCTTCACCTTCGTGAACTACGTGGTCGCCGAGAGCAACCAGCTGCCCGCCGCCGCGGCCGCAGCCGTCGCCGAGAGCCCGGGCCGCGCCTACAACCCGCTCTTCATCTACGGCGGCACGGGCCTGGGGAAGACGCACCTGCTCCACGCCGTGGGCAATGCGATCTTCGCCAAGAACCCCGCGGCGCGGATCGTCTACCTGTCGTCCGAGGAGTTCACCAACGAGTTCATCGAGAGCGTCCGCGACCACCGGATGACGGAGTTCCGCCGCAAGTTCCGCGACGAGTGCGACGTCCTGCTCATCGACGACATCCAGTTCCTCGGAAAGCGAGAGGAGACGCAGAAGGAGTTCTTCTACACCTTCAACGCGCTCCACGAGATGTCGAAGGCGATCGTCCTCACCTCCGACACGGTGCCGGCGGAGATCCCTGGCCTCGAGGACCGGCTCCGCAGCCGCTTCACGATGGGCCTCATCACCGACATCCAGGAGCCGAACTACGAGACCCGCGTCGCCATCCTGAAGAAGAAGGCCGAGGCGGACGGGTTCGAGCTCCCGGACAACGTCTGCCACTTCATCGCCAAGCACGTGCAGAAGAACGTGCGCGAGCTCGAGGGCGCGCTGATCAAGATCTCGGCCGTGCACAGCCTCACCGGGCAGCCGGTGACGGAGGAGTTCGCGGCACAGGTGCTCCGGGACATCCTTCCCGGCGCAGCGGCCCATCGACATCGACCACATCCAGCGCGAGACGGCCCGCTACTACAAGGTGGCGGTCGAGGAGCTGCGGGCCGACCGGCGGACGAAGCAGCTGGCCCACGCCCGCCAGGTGGCGATGTACCTGGCCCGGAAGCTGACCCGGAGCTCGTTCCCGGAGATTGCCGCCCGGTTCAACAAGGACCACTCCACGGTCATCTCCTCGGTGCGCAAGGTCGAGCGGCAACGGGAGATCGACGCCAGCGTCCGCAAGGAGCTGGACGAGCTCGAGAGCAAGCTCGGGCCGGGCTGAGCTCGGTGCGCGTGGCGGGAGCCGCTGCCGCTCGGCTTGATCCCGATTTTCCCCCGGTTTCCACACTGTGGAGATGTTGGTTGTTTCCGGTGCAGCACCTGTCACGCGACGGTGGTGAACGCTCGGACTGGGCCATGTTGACCAGAACTTGTGGAGCGAGCCTGTTGGAACCTGGTGTCGAGAACTTTCGGAGTTGCCTGGGGTCAGGGGTGTGCCACGTGTGGAGAATCTGCGGCCGACGAGCAACGGCTGTGTGACCCCGTGGACAACTCGAGATGTTGTCCACAGGACCGATTTCGGAATCGGCTGGCGGCACGAGGGGTTGAGGTGCTCTCCCCAAGTCTGCGGGACCGGCCTCGACTACCCCTTAGATCCATCTCTTTATTCTAAAGAAGCAACAGCCGCTGGCGCCGCGACACGACGGCTCCAGGGAATCGCGAAAGGATTGCGAGGACGCTCAGCGCGTCGCCGCGGCCGACGAGCTGCCTTCCATCGCCGGAATCACCACGCTCACGCCCGCATCGGGAAGCTTCGGCGCGGTCGAGCTGAACGCAGCCAGGTAGCGTTCCATCAGCACCTGCTCGTGCTCGGGGATCTTGATCTTCTTCTCCCGCTTCATCTTCTCGACCAGGCTCGGCCACTGATCGCCGCGGTACTCCGCGGGCCCATGGACAGGATGGCAGCTGCTGCAGCGCTGGACGTAGATCGCCCGGCCCTGCTGCATCTCCGAGAGCGTCAGCCCGGGCTCGATCGGCTGGACCCTGTCCACGTCCGCCACCGTGGGCTGGGGAACGAACCCAGCGTGCGCGCAGGCCAGAACGAGGACCGTGCCCAGCACGGCAGAACCGAGGACGAGGCGACCGAGCATCACGGATCTGGGCTTACTTGAGAACGCATCGCAAAATCAATCTCGACCATCCATGCGCCAGTTCTTCCGGGGACATACACGCTCGGTAAGCCCGCACGAGCCCCGATCCTGACCCTTCGATCCGCCGGCATCGGGAGCACCGGCGCGTTTGACGCACCTCGCATCAGCGGGCTACACGTCCGCCCGGGCGGAGTGGCGATGTCTCCTCCGCGGGAGACGATGGGCACATGGAATTCCGCATCGCTGCGGAGGAGCTGAAGCGAGCGTTGTACCGGGCCCAGGGCATCGTGGAGCGGAAGACCACCATGCCCATCCTCTCCAACGTCCTGGTCAATGCGACCAAGTCGGGCGTGCAGATCACCGCCTTCGACCTCGACGTCGGGATCGTGAGCGAGCACCCGGCCGAGGTCACCAAGCACGGGAGCCTCACCCTCTCGGCGAAGACGCTCTTCGACATCGTCCAGAACCTGCCCGAGCCGCAGGTCACGGTCCGCAAGCTTCCCAACCAGTACGCCGAGCTCCAGAGCGGCAGCGCCCACTTCAAGATCGTCGGGATGTCTCCCGAGGAGTATCCGAAGCTGCCGAAGGAGGAGAGCGCAAATCTGGTGGAGGTGTCCGGCGTGGTCCTGCTGGAGATGATCCGCAAGACCTCGTTCGCCATCTCCACCGACGAGACGCGCTACATCCTCAACGGCGTCTTCTTCGAGCCGCGCGAGGGCGGGAAGGTCCGGATGGTCGCCACCGACGGACACCGCCTCGCCCTGGTGGAGCGCGAGCTCGCCGGCGACTTCAAGCTCAAGGGCGGGGTGATCATCCCCCGCAAGGGCCTGCACGAGCTCCGCCGCCTCCTCGACGAGGCGCCCGATGCCGAGTGCGCACTGGGCTTCGCCGAGAACTCGGCGCTCTTCAAGAAGCCGGGCCTGACGATGGTGATGCGCCTCATCGACGGCCAGTTCCCCGAATACCAGCGGGTGATCCCCAAGGAAGGCGATCGCAAGGTGAAGATCCCGCGCGTTCGCTTCACCGAGGCGCTCAAGCGCATCGCGCTGCTCAGCGTGGACAAGTCGAACGCGGTGAAGATCGGTCTCACCACCAACCAGCTGCGCATCAGCTCGCAGAACCCGGATCTGGGCGAGGCCAAGGACGACCTCGAGGTCCAGTACGACGGGGCGGACATCACCATCGGCTTCAACGCCCGCTACCTGACCGACGTGCTCGCCGCGCTCGACGGAGACGAGGTGGCCTTCGAGCTCGGAGACGACCACAGCCCGGGTGTCCTGCACGCGCCGGGCGATCGCAGCTACACCGCGGTGGTCATGCCGATGCGGGTGTAGTGCTCCTCGAGCGACTCCAGGTCTCGGAGTTCAGGAACCTCCACGCGGTCACGCTCCGCCCGTCGCCGCACGCGACCGTGGTGGTGGGGAGCAACGGCCAGGGCAAGACCAGCCTGCTCGAGGCGGTCTACTTCCTCTGTACCCTCCGCCCGCTCCGGGCCAATCGACTCTCCGAGCTGGTCCGCTTCGGGACGGAGCAGGCCACCGTCACCGGGCGATTCACGCTCGGCGGGGCCGAGCGCGAGATCTCGGTCCAGCTGGCCGCCGGCGTGCGCCAGTCCTTCGTCGACGGCAAGAAGGCCGCCAGGCTCGAGGACTACTTCGGCGGCGTGAGCGTGGTCGCATTCACGCCCGACGACCTGGCGGTGGTGAAGGGCGGACCCGAGGTGCGCCGCGCCTTCCTCGATCGCGCCGTCTTCAACCGCTTTCCCGCCTATCTCCGCGAGCACCGCGCCTACCAGCGGGCGCTGAAGAGCCGGAATCGGCTGCTCAAGGAGCACGCCCCGGCGAGCTACGTCGAGGCCTACGACGAGACGGTGGCCAGGACCGGCGCCCGGGTCCTGGTCCGGCGCCGCGCGCTCCTGGACGAGCTCGGGCCGCGGACCGTGGCCGCGGTGAAGGCCATCTCGCAGCTCCCGGACGTGGGCGTGGGATACACCGCGCTCGCACCTCGGGGCGCACCACCCCCAGACGGAGGAAGGGCTGGAGGCGGCGCTCCGCCACGCCCTCGACGAGCGGCTCCCGAAGGATCGCGAGCGCGGCTTCACCTCGGCCGGCCCGCACGCCGACGACCTGCAGCTGACGCTCGCCGGGCGCAGCGCCCGCGCCTACGCCTCGCAGGGACAGGGGCGCGCGCTGGTGCTCGGATGGAAGATCGCCGAGATCGAGAACGTCCGCGCCGCTTTCGGAAGACCGCCGCTGCTGCTCCTCGACGACGTCTCGAGCGAGCTGGATCCGGAGCGGAACGCCTTCCTGATGCACACCGTGGCCGAGAGCCGGGCCCAGGTGCTGCTCACCACCACCGACGCCTCGCTCGTCGCCCGGGCGGCGGGGCCCGACACCCTCTGGCTCCGCGTCGACGCGGGCGCGGTGACCGAGGATGTTCGCCTGCGGCCTCCCCGCTCCGCATGACCCCGCGCTTCTTCCCCTATCGCCCCGACGCGGCTGCGGGCTCTCATGGCCGGCCTCGCCGTCATCGGCGCGGCCTTCGGCTCCGCGGGACTGGTCCGGGCAGGCCGCGACAATCCTCTCGCGTCCGCGCGCGGAGTCGCCGGGCTCGCGCTCGGAGGCGCCTTCGTCTGGCTCGCCTGGCGGCTGCGCCCCCGCGACGGCTACGGCGTCCGGGTGGACCTCGCCGGCGCCGAGCTCGTCCGCCCGCTCGACGGCCGGGTCGAGCGCGTCCTCTGGCCGCAGATCGCGCGGGTGGAGCATCTCGGTCGCTGGGCTCCGCGCTGGGTGCTCACCTTGACCGACGGATCGCATCGCGAGCTGCCCGGCGCGCTGTTCTCCGACCCCGCCGTTTTCAGCGATCTGGGGCGTGCTCTGCACCCGTCCGCAGGGCGCGCTCCCCGGCGACGCCTGAGGGGCGAAAACAGGCCTGTTCCGGACCGGTTCGATGAGGCTAATTCCCGTGAAAGGGCGGACACTTGCGGCCCGCTCCTTCCCTTGTAGGCGTGGGGTGTGCGTGTTAGGAAAGAACGCAGAAATCCCTTGAACGGCACGACCAAACACGAACCCGCTGCCCCGGCCGCGGTCGGGACCTCCGTGCCCGAGTACGGCGCCTCCTCCATCACCGTGCTCGAGGGCCTGGAGGCCGTCCGCAAGCGCCCCGGCATGTACATCGGCGACACCAACATCTACGGCCTGCACCACCTGGTCTACGAGGTGGTCGACAACTGCGTCGACGAGGCGCTCGCCAGGCCGCCACCGAGATCACCGTCGTCATCCACGTCGACGGCTGCGTCAGCGTGAAGGACGACGGCCGCGGCATCCCGGTCGGCCCGCACCCCACCGTCGCGGCATGGACACGCGTCGACGTGGTGATGACCAAGCTCCACGCGGGCGGCAAGTTCGAGAACACGCGCGTACAAGGTCTCGGGCGGTCTGCACGGCGTCGGCGTCACCTGCGTCAACGCGCTCAGCGAGTGGCTGAAGCTGGAGATCTCCGCGGAACGGCAAGGTCTACGAGCAGAAGTACGCGCGCGGCATTCCGCAGCAGCAGGTCACCGAGATCGGCACCACCGACAAGCGCGGCACCAAGGTGTGGTTCAAGCCCGACCCGACCATCTTCGAGACCACCGAGTTCCAGCTTCGACACGCTCAGCCAGCGCCTGCGCGAGCTCGCCTTCCTCAACGCCGGGCTGCACATCACCATCACCGACGAGCGCAGCCGGAAGAGCCACGACTTCGAGTTCGAGGGCGGCATCGTCTAGCTTCGTCGAGTTCCTCAACAAGTCGAAGGAGCCGCTCGCACACGCCCGGTCTTCTTCAAGGCGCGAGAAGGACGGCGTCGCGCTCGAGATCGCCATGCAGTGGAACGACGCGCTACGACGAGCGCATCTTCACCTTCGCCAACAACATCAACACCCACGAGGGCGGCAGCCACCTGGTGGGCTTCAAGAGCGCGCTCACCCGGACCATCAACGGCTACGCCGAGCAGGGCGGGCTGTGGAAGGACCTCAAGGAGACGCCCACCGGCGAAGACGCGCGCGAAGGCCTCGCCGGCGGTCATCTCGGTCAAGCTCCCCAACCCGCAGTTCGAGGGGCAGACCAAGACCAAGCTCGGCAACTCCGAGGTGAAGGGCCTGGTCGAGCAGATGGTGAACGAGCAGCTCGCCACCTGGCTCGAGGAGAACCCCACCGGCGCGAAGAAGATCGTCGCCAAGATCGGCGACGCCACCCGGGCCCGCATCGCCGCCCGCAAGGCCCGCGAGACGGTGCGCCGCAAGGGCGTGCTCGACGGCATGTCGCTCCCGGGCAAGCTCGCCGACTGCCAGAGCAAGGACCCGAGCGAGAGCGAGATCTACATCGTCGAGGGTGACTCCGCAGGCGGCTCGGCCAAGCAGGGCCGCGATCGGCGCAACCAGGCCATCCTTCCGCTGCGCGGGAAGATCCTGAACGTCGAGAAGGCGCGCTTCGAGAAGATGCTCACCTCCCAGGAGATCGTGGCGCTGATCACCGCGCTCGGCACCGGCATCGGCAAGGAGGACTACGACCCGGACGAAGTGCCGCTACCACCGGATCATCCTCATGACCGACGCCGACGTGGACGGCAGCCACATCCGCACGCTTGCTGCTCACGTTCTTCTACCGGCAGATGCCGGAGCTCATCGCACGCGGCTACCTCTACATCGCCCAGCCGCCGCTCTACAAAGTGACGCGGGGCAAGAAGGACCTCTTCCTCAAGGACCAGCGCGGCGCTCGACGAGCACCTCATGCGCATCGGCGTCGACCGCTGCAGCGGTGGTGCCCTCGGAGCCGGACGGCGGTCCCGGAGTTCCGCGGCAGGACCTCCGCGGCGCTCCTCGAGGCCATCCGCCAGTACGAGGAGCGCCTCGGCAAGCTCGCCCGCCGGCGTGACCCGCGCATCCTCGACGCGCTGGTGCAGGCGGCGCGGGTCGGACGAGACGACGCTGCTCGACATGGACCGCCTGCGTGGCCGAGGTGGAGAAGATGCATGCCTGGCTCAAGGACCGCTACCCCGAGGTGCTGGCCCAGCTCAGGTCGTTCCGGAAGGACGACCCCGAGCACCAGGCGAAGAAGCTGGTCTTCCGCACCGAGGTGAACGGGAGCCCGAAGGAGACGGTGCTCGACCACGCGTTCCTCTCCAGCCCCGAGTACGCCGAGCTGCTGAACCTCCGCGCGCACGTTCGAGCTGCTCGGCCCCTCGCCCTGGACCGTGAAGCTCGAGGAAGGTGAGCGGACGGCGCTCCGGGTCCAGGACGTGCTGGCATCCGTGCTCGCCGACGCCTCGCGCGGGCCTGTCCATCCAGCGCTTCAAGGGCCTCGGCGAGATGAACCCCGAGCAGCTCTGGGAAACCACGATGAACCCGGACTCCCGGACGCTGCTTCAAGTCAGGGTCGAGGACGCCGTCGAGTCCGACGAGATCTTCAGCCTGCTCATGGGCGAGGAGGTGGAGCCGCGCCGCGAGTTCATCGAGAAGAACGCCCTCGACGTGCAGAACCTCGACATCTGAAGAAGCCGAAGCCCTTCCACAATCCCTTCCAGGGGCTGAAGCTCCCCGAGCCTCCGCCCGAGCCGGCCCGGCCGTGCCGCCCCCTGCGCCGGCGCCGAAGCGCCCTCCCGGCCGCGAGGACGACGAGGCGGCGCAGTTCCTCGCCGCGGTGGGCGCGGTCGAGCCGGTGAAGCGGGGAGCTGCCCGCGTCGAGCCGGCGAAGAAGTCCGTCGCTTCCACCCCGGACGGACGAGGACGCGGAGGTCCTGGCGCAGCTCTCCGAGCTCGTCGCGGGGGACGCGCCCGTTCGACCTGTCGGACTCGGACGAGTTCATCGAGGGACACCTGCCCTCCCTGGATCCCCAGCTGCTCCGGAAGCTCCGGAAAGGCGAGATCGCGGTGCAGGGCCACGTCGATCTGCACGGCCTGACCCGCGACGAGGCGAAGTCCGCGCTCGAGCGCTTCCTCCTGGCAGCGCGTCAGGGCGGGAAGCGCTGCGTCCTCGTGGTCCACGGGCGAGGGCTCCACAGCAAGGATCGAGATCCCGGTCCTCAAGACCAGCATCCAGCTCTGGCTGACCCGGGGGACGCATCGCCCGCTGGGTCCTCGCCTTCGCCACCGCCCGGCCCCACGACGGCGGGGCGGGAGCGGTCTACGTGCTGCTCCGGCGGTAACGGACGGCCCACCACAGCTTTGGTTTCGACGGCGGGGAGAAGCCCTTATGCTCCCCTGGGCAGGCCGTCGACACCACTGGGGCGTCGTCTAACGGCAGGACGTCAGACTTTGGATCTGACTATCAAGGTTCGAATCCTTGCGCCCCAGCCTCAATGCCTTCCCTAGGAGGGTCTGTCCGTGGGTTCCCGAGTGCTCCAGCTGGTCGCCGTCGGCAACGCCCCGCTGAGCTTGCTGCGGGAGCTCGAGAGCCCCCTCACCACCCAGCTGGGGCTGACGCTGGGCTACGGCAAGCCGGCCCTCGGCTCGCCGGCGTACGCCTTCAACAAGGACCGGAACCAGTACCACTCCAACGCGATCATGCGGCGGCTGGTCCCGCTGCTCGATCGCGAAGGCTCGGTCCTCGGCGTCACCGACGTCGACCTCTTCGTCCCCGACAGTCCGTTCGTCTTCGGCGAGTCCGACCGCGAGTCGCGGGTCGCCATCCTTAGCGTGGCCCGGCTCCGCCAGGGTGCGGATGACACCACCTTCCGCCGCCGGGTCCAGATCCAGGGGCTGCACCAGGCGGGACACCTGGTGGGGCTGAGCTACTGCGAGGACGCCCGGTGCGCGATGTTCGCCGCGACCTCGCTCACCGATGTCGACCGGCAGCAGCCGTCGCTCTGCCACATCTGCCGCAACGAGCTGGTCAAGCTGGGACGCTGACCGACAGCCACCCACGTCGGCGCTGCGACTGTGGGGCGAGTGACCTCGGCCGCCGGGGTCGGCGACAATCGAGGAGCTCCTCCCGATGTCTCCTCTCGCTCCGTCGCTGCGCGCTCTGTCTGGCTCTCCTCTCGTCGCTCCCGGCGCTGGCCGGTCCACCCCGTGAGGACCGTCGGGCGGCGCGCGTCCGGCCGGCGAGCGTGCGACCCGAGCGCGAGGAGTCCGGGCCGGCCTCGGCGGACGTGGTGGCTGCCTCCGCGGCCGATGCCAGCGGCGTCGACCTGGCTGGCTTCCTCGGGATGCTCGCCGCGCTGGCCGTGACCTACGTCTACGCGCGGGGCCGTCGTCTCCCGGCTCGATCGGGAGATCGTGCGGTCCTCGTCGCGCCTCCCGCCGCCGGAACGTCCGCTAGACCGGTCGGCGGGCCGTGGCAGAACGGGGGTCGGAGGACGCCCCGATGCCTGCCGAGGAATCACTGCTGGCCGAAGTTCCGCTCTTCCAGGGCCTGGACCCCGCCGAACGCGCCACGCTGGCGGCGGCGATGCACCTGCGCGACTTCCCCGCTGGGGGCCGCATCTTCCGGCGGGGAGATCCTGGCGCGGCGCTCTACGTCATCTCGCAGGGGGCGGTGGAGATCTCGGTCGACACGACCACCGGGAGCCGGGTGCTCCTGGCGCAACTCGGGTCGGGAGACTTCTTCGGCGAGCTCTCGCTCCTGGACGGCCGCGCGCGCACCGCGGACGCGGTGGCCACCGAGGCCACCCGGGCGGTGGAGATCGATCGCGGAGCCCTCGAGGGCCTGTTCCGGAAGCATCCCGACGCCGCGCTCGACGTGCTCACCGTCATCGGCGGGCGGCTCCGCGAGGCGGATGAGCTCCTCCAGTCGCAGTCGAGGGTCTCGCCCAACCAGGAGGTCGCGCAGCAGACGACGCGGGTGCAGCGGACCGCCGAGTGGCTGGCCGAGTTCAGCGGAAGCATCCCCTTCCTGGTGCTCCACGTGTTCCTGTTCATCGCCTGGATCGTGGTGAACCTCAGCTTCCTGCCGGGGGTGCGCGCCTTCGACCCGTTCCCCTTCGGCTTCCTCACCATGGCGGTCTCCCTGGAGAGCATCTTCCTCAGCTGCTTCGTGCTCATCGCCCAGAACCGGCAGGCGGCGGGGGACCGGATCCGCAGCGACGTGGAGTACGCGGCCAACATCAAGGCCGGGCTCGAGGTCACGCAGCTGCACACCAAGATCGACGCGCTCTACTCCGAGACGATGGCCCGGCTCGCGGGGCTGGAGCGGGGGCTGGTCCAGCGGCCCCAGGCCTGAGACGCTGCGTCCGGGCTGTCCCCGGATGAACACGGGTGCTGGAACCGGTCGGGGCGCCGCTGGTACGGTCCGCGCCCTTCCCGGGGGTTGCCTCATGCCCGTGTCAGCGGACACCGAGGTCGCGGTCTTCCACGTGATCGATCGTATCCAGCGTGCCTGGCGCTCGGGCCCGCTCGAGGACATGGCGGCCGTGCTCGACCCGGAGGTCACCTTCGTGTTCCCCGGGTTCGGCATGCGCCTGACCGGGCGCGACCGGCTGATCGAGAGCTACCGCGAGTTCAACGCCGGCTCCCGGCTGCGCTCGTACCGCGAGGACCGCCGGAGTGTGGTGGGAGGCGAGACCGCGGTACTGGCGGAGATCGCCTTCGACATGATCTACACCCGCGGTGGACGTGACTGGCGGGCGCACGGCGTCGAGCTGTGGGCGCTCGAGTGGCGGGACGCGGGGTGGATCGCCTTCTGGCGGACGATGCAGGAGCTCACCGAGGAGCCCGCCGCGACCGGCTGAGAGCGGCTCCTACCAGACCCGGACCCGGTCCTTCGGCGCCAGGTACAGCGCCTGACCGGGCGTCACCTCGAAGGCCGGGTACCAGGCGTCGAGATTCCGGACCGTCTGGGCCCGGTACTGATCGGGCGCGTGCCCGTCGCTGACGACGAGACGGCGGAGGAGCGGCTCGCGGTACTTCTCACGCCAGGACTGGGCGTAGCCGAGGAAGAACTGCTGCTCGCCGCTGAACCCCTCGACCACGGGCGCCGGTTTTCCGCCCAGCGAGTCGAGCCACGCGTCGTGTGAGGCGCTGAGTCCGGCGAGGTCGGCGATGTTCTCGCTGAGGGTCTGCTTGCCGTTGACGTGGAGGTCGGGGAAGGGCGCGTAGGCGTCGAACTGCGCGGCGAGCTGGGCGCCCGAGGCCTCGAAGTGTGCGAGGTCCTCCTTCGTCCACCAGTTGGCGACCTTGCCGGTTGCGTCGAAGAGCGCGCCCTGGTCGTCGAAGCTGTGGCTGATCTCGTGTCCGATGGTCGCCCCGATCGCGCCGTAGTTGATCGACGCCGGGGCGTTCGGATCGAAGTAGGGCGGCTGCAGGATGCCTGCCGGGAAGCTGAGGGCGTTGCGCATCGGGAGGTTCACCGCGTTCACGATGTGCGGGTTCATGCACCAGGAGGTCCGGTCCACCGGCTTGCCCAGCTCCGCCAGCTGCTGCCGGAGCTGGAGCCGCTCCGCGCGGTCGAAGTTGCCCACGAGGTCGTCGCGTGAGACCTCGAGGCCCGAGAAGTCCATCCAGTGGTCGGGGTATCCGACGCCGACGTAGAGCGAGGCGACCTTGGCCTTCGCCTCCGCCTTGGTCGAGGCCGCCATCCAGTCGAGCGCGTCGATGCGGCGCACGAAGGCATCGGTGATGGTCTTCACCATCTGCGAGACCTGCGCCTTCGCCTCGGGAGAGAAGTGCCGTTCGACGTACAGCCGGCCCACCGCCTCGCCCACCACGGCGTTCATCCATCCCTGGGCCCGCTTCCAGCGCGCGGCCTGCTCGGTGGCCCCGCTGAGCGTGCGTCCGTAGAAGGCGAACGTCTCGTCCTGGAAGGCCTTCCCCAGCAGGGCGGCATCCCGGTCGATGGCGTGGAACGTGGCCCAGTCCTTCCAGCTCTCGAGCGGCTCCCTGGCGACGAGGCTCGCCAGCCCGGCCGTGGCCTTCGGGTGCCAGGCGAAGACGACCGGCTGGGTGTCGAGGCCGGCCGCGGTGAAGAACCGGTTCCAGTCGAGCCCCGGCGCGCGCCGTGTCCACTCGGCGCGGGGCCAGGGGTTGTTGGCGTTCTTGACCTCGAGCGACTCGAGGCGGGTGGCGTGGGCCCGGGCCATCTTCGTCTCCAGCGCGAGGATCCGGTCGGCCCGGCGTGCGGCGTCCTTGATCCTCGCCAGAGACAGCACCGCCTCGACGTGTGCCCGGTACTTCGTGCGCGTCTCGACCATCTTCGGCGCCGTCGACAGGTAGTACTCACGGTCGGGCAGCCCGAGACCTCCCTGGAGGAGGTACGGAGCGCTCCGCGCCGGCGCGTTCAGGTCCGGCGCCACCCAGAGGCCGAACAGCCGGGACGTCTGGTAGTTGGTGCAGTCCATCGCGTCCACGTCCGCGCGCAGCTCCTCGCCGAGGTACGTGGCGAGATCGGTGCGGGACTTCACGGCGGCGATCCGGGCGAGCGCAGGCTGGAGCGGCGTGAGCCCTCGCTTCTCGACGGCGGCCTCGTCCATCGCCGAGGCGTAGAAGTCGCCAACCTTGCGCTCGAGCGTCCCCGGCGCGGCGCTCGACGTCTCGGCGGCCTCGAGCAGGGTCCGCGTCTGCGTGAGCAGCCGCTCGCCGAGCTCGCCGGCGGCCCCCCAGGCGGCGCGGTCGGCAGGAATCTCGTGGGTCTTCAGCCAGGTCCCGTTCGCGTAGTCATAGAAGTCGTCGCCGGGGCGGACCGAGCGGTCCATGTTGGCGACCTCGATGCCGGGCAGTGGGCTCCCGGCGTCGGGTGGCGCGGCGGAGGATGTCCCGCTCGCGAAGACCCAGAGGGCGGCGAGACGGACGGGCCGGGAGAGGGGCATGGCCCGGTGGCTACTCGTCACGGAACTGTCCCCGCAAGGCGGAATCTGCGAACCGTGGCTCCGCTCCCGCGAATCAATGATGCTCTGTCACCGTTCTCCGCGCCCTTCGAGTCGTCCACGGTGCCGGGCTCGCAGGATCGGTCAACGCCTCGGCGAGGCCTGCGCGTCACCCGCGGTGCTCTCCGCCGGGGCGCGTCGGCCCGCATCTCCATGGGTCGCGGTGCCCATGCTCTCGGCGCGACATGACTGACGCGGCGCGTCGGGTGATCGAGCCGGAACCGGGGCGACGGCGTGTCGAGTCCGGTTTCGGCTGCGCGCGTCCCTGGGCCGCTCGGCCGCAACCCGGAAAAGTCTGCGCTTGACGAGCCGTGCCCGTCGGCCCACACCGTCAGCAGCGCGTCGTCTGCGCAAGAGGGGAACCGAACGATGAAACGACACGTCTCGTGGGCGTCCGGCCTGTACCTGCTCGCCCTGGTGGGATGCAGCGAGGACCTCGGACCGGTGACCGCGGCCTGGAATCAGCTCTCGGAAAAGATGACCACCAAGGTCGCCGCGCTCAAGGCGCAATACAGCGGCCAGCTCGCCGCAGTGAAGGCGCTTCCGGCGATCCCGGATACCGACGTCGTGGGGAAGGCGCTGAGGCTCAAGCTGGATCAGGCGCTCGCCAGCCAGGGCCAGGGCCTGCAGGCCCTCGACTCATTCGTCTCCACCGCCAAGGGTTCCTTCGACGAAGCGGTGAAGGCCGGGAAGATCGCTGGCGTGCAGAAGGTCATCGACGAGACCAGGACCCGGTTCGACCAGCTGTCCGGGAGCCTGACCGCTTCGGCGGGAACCGTCTCCGGGATCTTCGACCAGTACAAGAAGCACGTCGACGAGATCACCAAGCCCTACGACACCGACTTCACCGATCTCGACTTCAAGCCCGGTACGGCGCAGTTCCTCTTCGACCGCCCGAGCAGCAAGGCGACGCTGACAAAGCTCACCGCGTACATGAAGACCTGCCCGGAGCTCGTGGTGGACCTGGTCGGTCACACCTCGAACGAGGGATTCCGACGCGAAGAATGTCACCATCAGCATCCAGCGCGCCAAGGCGGTCATGAACTACCTGGTGACGAAGGAAGGCGTCGAGGCGAAGAAGTTCCACGAGGTCACCGGGGTCGGCTCCCGGCAGAACGTCGTGCCCGAGCCTGCGCCTGGTAGTCGGGAAGCCAAGAAGATGGGCCCCCGGGCGCTCGAGGAGATCCGCCGAAAGAACCGGCGGATCACGGTCCATCCCGTCACGCCCTGCTCGAGCTGACCGAGCTCCGGCCCGGGGCCCGGTCGGTGGCGCGTCGAGACCACCAGGCGTACGCCGGGAGTCCGCTCGCGATCAGCGCGAGCCCGAGCAGCGATCGTCCGGGGGCCTCGACCAGGCTCGCTACCGCCAGCGCGAGGCAGCCGAGGACGAAGGCCCCGGTCACCCACGGGTGGCCCCAGGTCCGGTACGGCCTCGGCGCATCCGGAAGCCTTCGCCGGAGGACGAACACCGCTCCCGCGGTGGCGGCGTGGAAGAGCACTCCGGCGAAGACCACGGTGGTGAAGAGCTCGGCGTACGTTCCGGAGAGCGCGAGCACCGCGGCCAGGGCGCCCTGGGCCAGCAGGCTGGTCGAGGGCGTGTGCCGGCGGGGATCGATCCGCGCCAGCCCACGGAAGAACACCCCGTCCTGCGCCATCGGCAGGTAGATCCGCGCGCAGCAGAGCACGTTGGCTGCGAGGCACCCGAACATCGAGAGCAGGATGACCACCGCCACCGCCCGCGCGGCGCCAGGGCCGAGGAGCGCGACCGTCGCCGCCTCTCCGACGCGTGAGGCCTGGCCGAGCTGGACGAGGTCGAGCGCCCGCACGTAGACCCAGTTGATCGCCAGGTAGAGCGCAGTGACGACGGCCACGCCCCCCACGAGCCCGAGCGGCAGGTTGCGCTCCGGCCGGCGCATCTCGCCGGCGGAGAAGGTGAGCACGTACCAGCCGTCGTAGGTCCAGAGCACGGCCACCATGCCGAGGCCGAGGCCGGCGACGAGGCCGCCAGGAGGAACCGGCGCCCACCAGGCCGGGGTGGTGGCCATCGGGACGGCGAGGCCGATCAGGGCCAGCGCCGCCAGTGCGGCGACCTTGAGCGCGGTGGCGGCGTTCTGGACCATCGCCCCCTCGCGCACGCCGAGCCAGTTCACGCCGGTCAAGACGACGATCGCCAGGGCACCGGCGAGCTGCGGCCCGCGCACCGTCCAGCGGAGTGCGCCGTGGCCCAGGGAGAGAATCTCCGAGTCACCGCCGAAGACCGGAAGGAAGGCGCCGAGGTACTCGCCGAAACCGACCGCGATGGCGGCGATCCCGCCGGTCATGATCACCAGGAACGAGGTCCATCCGAAGAGGAAGCCCCAGAGTCGTCCGTAGGCCTCCTTGAGGAAGTGGTACTGGCCGCCGGCGCGCGGAAACATCGCGCCGAGCTCGGAGTACGCCAGGGCCCCGGCCATGGCGTAGAGACCTCCGGCGATCCAGAGCAGGAGGATCAACCCGGGCTGCGGAAGACGTCTGGCGATGTCCCCGGTGGTGAGGAAGATGCCGCTGCCCACCGTGGCCCCGATGGTGATCAGCACTCCGTCCCAGGCACCCAGCGAGCGGACCAGCGCGGGGCTGCTCCCGGCGGTCTCCTCGTCCGGAGCCGGGGGGCCGGGGGCGGTCACGGCTGCGCATCCTGCCACAGCGCGCGGGCCGCTCCCCGTTTGAGGGTCGGGCTCGGGGCAGGGTAAAGCCTGGCCCGTGGATCCGTCTCTCCGGGAGCTCCTGGCGTCGTTCGATCCCAGCCTTCCCCTGGAGCGCGCCCGCTCGATTCCCTCGACCTGGTACCGCGACCCGCGCCTCGAGGCGCTCGAGCGCGTGCGCGTGTTCGGCGACAGCTGGCAGCTCGTGGCCCGGGCCGATCAGCTCGTCGGGCCGGGGGACTTCGTCACGGTCGAGGTCGCGGGTGAGCCGCTGCTCGTGCTGCGCGACGAGGTGGGAGAGCTCCGCGCCTTCTTCAACGTCTGCCGGCACCGCGCGGCCTGCGTCCTCGGCGAGCGCCAGGGAACCGTGCGACGCCTCCGCTGCCGGTACCACGGGTGGACCTACGATCTCCGGGGTCAGCTCCGCGGCGCGCCGGAGTTCGACGGGGTCGAGGAGTTCCGCCGCGAGGACCACGGACTCGCTCCGGTGGCGGTCGACCGCTGGGGGCCGCTGATCTTCGTGCACCTCGGCGCGTCGCCTCCGCCGCTGCGGGCATGGCTCGAGCCGCTCCCGACCCACCTCGCCGGGCTCGAGGACCTCCGCTTCTTCGAGCGCAAGGAGTACGTCCTCGCCTGCAACTGGAAGGTCTTCGTCGACAACTATCTCGACGGCGGCTACCACGTGAACTCGGTACACCCGGCGCTGGGCAGCGTGCTCCAGTACTCGGAGTACCGGACGGAGTGCTTCGCCGCGACCAGCCTCCAGTCGAGCCCCCTTCGCTCGGGCGACCCGGCCACGGATGTGTCCGCCTCGGCCACCCGGAAGGGCGACCTCGCCCGTTACGCCTGGGCGTTCCCCAACGTGATGGTCAACCTCTACGCCGGGGTGATGGACACCAACGTGGTGTTCCCGCTGGGCCCGGATCGATGCCGGGTGGTGATCGACTTCTACTTCGCGCAGCACGACGGTGCCGAGGCGCAGGCGTTCGCACGCCGAAGCGTGGAGCTCGGCCACCGCATCCAGCTCGAGGACGTGGGGATCTGCGAGGACGTGCAGCGCGGGCTCGGCAGCCGCTCGTACTCCACCGGCCGGTTCAGCGTCCGCCGCGAGGTGGCCGTCCACCACTTTCACCGGCTGCTCGCCGCGCGCCTGCAGAACCCTGGGTAGGCGCCAGGGCGTGAACGCTCGCTCACCCCTGCTCGGACGGTGACCGGAGCGAGGTGTCTCAGAGCGCCGGGGCGCTCTCCATCGCCTCGGCCACCAGCTCGGCCACGTCCTTCACCACGATGCTCTCGCGCCCGGTGTCGTTCGCCGCGTCCCGGAGCATCGTGCTGCAGAACGGGCAGGCCACCGCGACGGTGCCCTCGCCGGGACCGGTGTAGTCGCCCACCTTGCCCGGCCGGTCCTTCTCGGTCGCGGAGGGGAACGGCACCGCCGGGTCCCTGGCGTGGGCCAGGGTCAGCGCCACCTCGTTCATCCGGTTGTGGTTGATGCGCGTGCCGAGGTGCTCCTCCATCCACATCCGACCGCCGCCCGCGCCACAGCAGAACGACTCGCGCTTGCTCCGCTGCATCTCGACGATCTGGAGGCCGGGGATGGCCGCCAGCGCCTGCCGGGGCGCGTCGTACACCCCGTTGTGCCGGCCCAGGTAGCAGGGGTCGTGGTAGGTCAGCGTCGCGTCCATCACCCGTGACAGCTTGATCCGCTTGTCACGGATGAGCTCGCTGATCAGCTCGGTGTGGCTGATGACCCGGTAATCCCCGCCGAACGCCGGGTACTCGTTCTTGAGGGTGTTGAAGCAGTGGGGGCACTGGGTGATGACCGCCTTCACCCCCAGCCCGTTGAACGTCTCGACGTTGGTCTTGGCCAGCGTCTGGTAGAGGTACTCGTTCCCCAGCCGCCGGGCCGAATCCCCGTTGCACATCTCCTGCTTCGCCAGCGTGGCGAACGAGACGTTGGCCTCGCGGAGGATCCGCACCAGCGCCCGGCTGACCTTCTTCTGCCGGTCGTCGTAGCTGCCCGCGCAGCCCACGAAGAACAGGTACTCGTACTTGCCCGGCCCGTCCCAGACCGGGAGCGCGAGGTCCTCGGCCCACTCGTCGCGCCGGTCCTGGCCCACCCCCCAGGGGTTGCCCTGGCGCTCCATGCCCTCGAAGACCCGCTGGATCTCGGGCGGGAAGACCGCCTCGACCTGCACCTGGTAGCGGCGCATGTCGATGAGCCGCGGCACGTTCTCGATGAACACCGGGCAGGCACGCTCGCACCAGCCACAGGTCGTGCAGGCCCAGACCGTCTCCGCCTTGAGCGCGCTGCCGATGATCGGCGGCAGCTCGGCGTCGGTTCCCGGGGCGAGGTGGTCGTTCGCCACCTGCGCCTGGTGGTCCCAGATCCAGTGCTTGAGATCCTGGTTCACGCCCTTGTGGGTCAGCGGCTTGCCGGTGATGTACGTGGGGCAGTGGGTCTGGCAGCGGCCGCACTCGGTGCAGCTGTAGAGGTCGAGCCCGTTCTTCCAGGTCAGGTCCCGGACGGTGCGCGTGCCGAACTGCTCGGCTTCCAGGTTCGGGGTCGGGAGCACCTTGCTCCCGTCGAGCTTCTGGAAGAACACGTTCGGCAGCGCCGGTGATGACGTGGAAGTGCTTCCCCAGCGGGAGGAAGTTCAGGAAGGCGAGGATGATCGTCAGGTGCGTCCAGAACATCGCCCCGCCGAGGGCCCACACCACGCCCCGCGGCAGCGGTGAGAGGAGCAGCGCGACCACCGAGGTGACCGGCTCCCAGGGAGTGAAGCCGCGCCCCTGCAGCACGAGACGCGAGGCGCCGAAGGTGTACTCGCTCACCATCAGCCCGGCGATGAAGCCGAGGATCAGGTACGCCTCCCAGGAGCGGGTGAGCCGGTCCGGCTTCACCTTGGCCCGGAGCCAGACGAAGTAGGCCACGCCCGACCAGCGCGCCGAGCGCCACCAGGTCCTTCGCCAGGAGGTACAGGTCGAAGATGGCGGCGGCGGCCGGGTGCGCGGTCCAGAACGGGTCGGTGGGGGTGGAGAGGACCTCGAGGAGCGTCTCCGAGAAGCCCATCGCGAACAGCATCAGCGGTCCGCAGCGCCAGGACGATGAACGCCGCGAAGATGAGGACGTGGGCCAGGCCCGGTGCCCGCTCCTCGGGATCCACCATGCGCTTCTGGCCGAGCCCGAAGCGGAGCAGCGCGCGGGTGCGCTCGGCGAGGCGATCGAGCCGGTTCTCGCCCTTCATGGCCAGGAGGACCGAGGCGCGGCCGTAGATGACGTGGACGAAGACGGAGAGCCCGACGAAGACCAGCAGGGCGGCGATGACCGGATTCATGGGAATCTGACTCGAGAATCAACCTACGGGAGAGTCGCTCGATCCGGCAACGCCGGTGATTGAAGCAACGCTTCTGGGGCCGTCGAGGAGAAGCACCGGCTTGAACCCCGCCGCGTCGCAGGAGGCGAGCACGTAGCGGACGCCGCCGTGCTCCCCCTGGAAGCCCGCGGCGAACCCGGCCTCACCGTGCAGGTGGCCGTAGACGCACGTCACCGGCTGGAAGGCCTCGATCAGGGTCGAGAAGACGGTGGGCTTCTGGTTCGCGTAGAGCGGGGGGAAGTGCACCGCGACGACCCGGGTCAGCCCGGGCATCGTCTGCATCGTCTTCCGGGCGGCGTCGAGTGACAGCGCCAGCCGCCTGGCCTCTCGCGCGACGAGGTCGACGTCCACCTGCTCGTCGCCCATCTCCCCGCCCGGCAGCGCAGGAGCCTCCACGGCAGTCCAGAGGCGCGAGCCGGCGATGAGGTACGGGCCCAGCGTCACCGCCGAGTTCTGCAGGAAGCCGACGATGGAGCGGTAAGGAGCGAACAGCGCGCGCAGCTTGGCCGACGAATCGCCCCACCAGAAGTCGTGGTTCCCCCGGAGCAGGACCTTCTGGCCCGGTCGCGCGTCGAGCCAGGCGAGGTCGGCCGCCACCTCGGTCGGCTTGGTCGCCCAGGAGATGTCCCCGGCAACGATGACCCCGTCCTCGGCGGTGACAGTCCGGTCCCAGGCCTCGGCGAGCGGGCCCGGATGCCCAATCCAGCCGAAGCGGTCCATCGTCTTGCCGCGCGTGGACGGGAGGTGAGTGTCTCCGATGGCGAACAGGCGCATGGGCGCGGGCCGCACCCTAGGGCAGACCGCTGCGTGGCCCAAGCGCTCAGGGGACCGCGACCGTCAATCGCACACCGCCGACGATCGTCGTGAGGGAGCTGCCCTCTCCGCGATGGTACGGGGAGGCGACCCGTGCCCAGGCTCGGATGGCGAAGTCGTCCGGGCCGCTTGCGCCTGACGGAGGATTGGCGCAGACCCCGGTGAGGCATGTCCACGCTCGACGCCGAGCGCCGGCGGTCCTCGCGGTCCTCCGCCGGCACGGCTGGAACGCGACCTCGTTCCAGGTGCTCGAGCCCGGGTTTCGTTACTGGTTCGCCGACGAAGACGCCTGCGTCGCCTACGTGGACACCGGACGGCCTGGGTGGCCGCCGGCGCTCCGCTCACCGCGCGGGAGCGGCTCGCCGAGGTCGCCCAGGCCTTCCATCGGCGCGCGCAAGACGCCGGACGTCGCGTCGCCTTCTTCGGTGTAGAGCAGCGGATGGTCGACGCGCTCCCCTGGCCGTTGCTCCTCATCGGCGAGCAGCCCGAGTGGGACGCCGACGCCTGGCCCGCCACGCTCCGGGCGAGCAGCAGCCTCCGTGAGCAGCTCCGCCGGGCGCGGGCCAAGGGTGTGACCGTCCGCACCGCCGGGTCTTCCGAGCTCGCCTCTTCCTCGTCGCCGCTCCGGCTCGCGCTCGAGGACCTGGTCATCCGCCTGGCTCCGCCGGCACGAGATGGCGCCCATGGGGTTCCTGGTGCAGGTGGATCCGCTCACCCTGCTCGAGGAGCACCGGGTCCACCTCGCCGAGCAGTCCGGCCGCGTCGTCGCGTTCCTCAGCGCTGCGCCCATCTTCGCCCGCCCTGGCTGGCTGCTGCAGAACCTCATCCGCGCGCCGGATGCCCCCAACGGCACCGCCGAGCTCCTGGTGGACCACGCGATGCGGTCCGCCGAGGCGGAGGCGCAAGGGCGACGACTCACCGATGGTGACCCTCGGGCTGGCGCCGCTCGCCGGACAGGTGGTCCCGGCGCTCCGCCTCGCGCGCTCGGCCGGCTCGGTGCTGTTCGACTTCGAAGGGCTCCGCGCGTTCAAGGCCCGCCTCCGGCCCACGCGGTGGCGGCCCATTCACCTCGTCTACCCGCCGGATCAGGGCGCCGTCCGCACCGTCCGCGACGTGCTCGAGGCGTTCGCCCGCGGGCATCTCTTCGGCTTCGGACTCCGGAGCCTTCTCCGTGGCCCGACCATCGTCGTCCGCCTCCTCGCCGCGATGCTCGTGCCGTGGACGGTGCTCCTCGCGGTGACGGACGGCTGGCACTTCCCGGCGCCGTGGGTGCGCTGGGCGTGGGTGACCTTCGACGTGGTGCTCGCCGCAGCGCTGTTCCGGCTGGCCGTGCGCTGGAGCGACCGCCTCTCACGCTGGGTGGTCGCGGCCGTCGGCGCCGACGCGGTGGTCACGCTCGGGGAGGTCCTCGCTCTGGAACGTCCCGCGGCTCCGGGGGGTGAGAGACGGGCTCGTCTCGCTGGTGGCCGTCGCCGCGCCGTCCCTGGCCTTCGTCATCCTCTGGCGAGCGCGCGTGCGGCGACGCGCTCCGCCCTGAGCCTCGGGCCGGTGCACCCCACCAGGTCGCTCCGGGTCAGCATGCCGAGGAGCACCGGCTCACCACACCGAGCACGCCGCGCTTTCCGTCGGCGACGGGAAACCCCTGGTGGTGGAACCGGTCCGCGTCGGCCTCTCAGCCACGGCCGCGCACCCGGACCCGGGAGGCAGGGGCGCGCGCCCGCCGCCGTGCGGTGCCGACCTCGCCCTCGAAGAACATGGGCGCGGGCGCGCCGGCGTCGATGCCCATCCCGTGCACCACGCGCTCCAGGAGCCGCTCGAGCTCCGTTTCGCTCCACGGCGCTCAGCTGCTCCAGGGAGGCGATGAGGTCCAGCTGGGGTGACCGCGGGGCACCGGCGAGGAGCCGCTTGCCCGAGGCCGAGAGCCGGAGCGTCGTCCGCCGGGCGTCGTCCGGTGCCGTCGCCCGCACGACCAGCCCGCGCTCGACGAGCCGCTGCACCACCACCGACACCGAGCTCGCGTCGGTCAGCGTCCGCCCGGCCAGCTCGGCCATCGAGCCGGCCGGTCCCTCGGCGAGGCGCTGGAGGACGAAGAGCTGGGCGGCGCTGAGCCCCAGGCGAGACTCGGCGGCGCGGTCGGCGAGCCGGAGGGCCCGGACCAGCCGCCTCAGGGCCCGGAGGGTTCCGGCGGCAGACGGGGAGACTTCCATGGGTTCCCAACCAATAACCCGCGGCGCTGGCGCGAGGCACCCAGGTTTCCGGTCGGCCAGATGCCAGATGTCGGATCTCCTCCAGCCGGGGGTCAGTGGACGAGGCGCTCGAGCGCCGGGGTCCGGGCCCGCTCGAGCTTGCCCACGCAGGCGAGGAGCAGGTCACGGTACTCGGTGGCCTCGCGCAGACCGGAGACCATCCAGCGGTTGGCGATGACCAGGGTCGGCACCCGTCGGACCCCCCGTCCCCGCGCCAGCCGGAACTCCTCCCGGATCAGCCGCCGGGTCTGCGAGGAGCCGAAGGCGGCGGAGAAGCGGTTCATCTGGAGCCCGGCGCGCTCGGCGAGCTCGAAGACCACGTCGGGCCGGGTGACGTTGAGGCCCTGCTCGAGCGCCGCCCTGCGGAGACTGGTCTGCAGCTCGAGCCGCGCAGCCTCTCCCTGCAGGCGCGCTGCTTCGAGCGCCGCGAGCGGCTCGATGGTCGAGCGCGGAGGGTCTCCCGAGGTCCACAGGTCTGCCCGGAGCGGCAGCGCCTCGCGCTCGCCGGCTGCCGCCTCGAGGTCGCGCACCGCGCGGGCGATCTCCTCCGCGCTCGGCAACGACTCCACCGGACGCAGCGGATAGGGACGGGGGACGAAGCGCAGCAGATCGCCGAGCTCGCGCTGCACCGACGTCAGCCGCAGCTCGGTGAGCCACGACCAAGGGCAGAGCACGTCCTGGTACACCAGCACCTGACTCTGCTTGAGGGGGCGGCTCATGCGTTGGGCGGGGCGGGGACGAACTGTAGAGAACGTGGCCGATGGACGACAACGGTGTCGTTCACGCCCCGTCGCAAAGCGTCCAGGCTGCCCCGCAATCCGTGCGGCTGGCGACGTGACGCCCACACGGGGACTGAACTCCACGCTCGCCTGGACGGCAGGCTCAGAGTGCTCGGCGCGACAGGCCGTCCCGTGCACCGGCCAGCGTCAGGGCGCGGTCGACGATGGCTCCCGCCGCGTCGAGCCCGGTCGCACGCTCCAGACCCTCGAATCCCGGGCTGGAGTTCACCTCCAGGAGCGTCGGGCCGGCCTGGGTCTCGAGCAGATCCACGCCCGCCACCTCGAGGCCGACCACCTCGGTGGCCCGGAGCGCTGCGTCGACGTACGCCGGCTCCAGAGTGATTGGCTTTCCCCGTCCGCCGCGGTGGAGGTTGCTCCGGAACTCACCCCGCTTCGCCCGGCGTCGCATCGCACCCACCACCTGCCCACCGACGACCAGCGCCCGGACGTCCCGGCCCCGTGACTCGGCCACGAACTCCTGCAGGACGAACTCCTGGCCGAGGCCCTGGAAGGTTTCGAGAATTCCCTGGAGCTCGGGGATCGTGGAGGCGAGCATGACCCCCACGCCCTGGGTCCCGCGCAGGAGCTTGACGATGGCCGGCAGTCCGCCGATCTCGTCCACCAGCCGCGGCACGTTGCTCGCATCTCGGGCCATCACGGTGCGGGGGATGCGGAGGCCGGATCGCGCGAGCAGCTGCAGGCAGCGCAGCTTGTCCCGGCTGCGGGCGATTGCCTGCGCGCCGTTCACCACCGGGACGCTCATCATCTCCAGCTGCTCCACCACCGCCAGGCCGTATCCGGTGATGGATGCGCCGATGCGGGGGATGACCACGTCCAGCCCCCGCAGCTCCACGCCGCGGAACACCATCCGCGGGCCGCCGGAGGCCAGCACCAGGTTGCACCGCAGGGTGTCCAGGACCAGCGGGCGGTGGCCCCGGGCGCGGATCGCCTCGACCAGTCTCCTGGTGGAGTAGAGCGAGCGCTTCCGGCTGAGGATGGCCACCAGCCGGCGTTCGGCGGGGTCGATCCTCCGGGGCGCGCGGCGGACCCGCGCCTTGGGTCGCTGTTTGCTCGGGGCCACGGCGGGGCCGGGGACCCTAGCACCGCAGCGGTGCCGTTTGCGCGAAGCCACGGAGGGTGCTAGCCGAGCGGACCTTCCTCCCCCCTCCGTTATGTCCGACGCCTCGGGCGACAGCCGCTGGAAGCAGACCCTCAACCTGCCCCGCACCGACTTCCCCATGAAGGGGAACCTCACCCAGCTCGAGCCACGGATCCTCGCTCGCTGGGACGCCGAGGAGACGTACCGGACGTTGCTGGCGAAGAACGCCGGTTCGCCGCGCTTCGTGTTCCTGGACGGGCCGCCCTACGCCAACGGCGAGCTGCACGCCGGCCACGCGCTGAACCACGTGCTCAAGGACATCGTGGTGAAGTCCCGGAGCATGGCCGGGCTGCTCTGCGCCTTCCGGCCGGGCTGGGACTGCCACGGGCTCCCCATCGAGCAGGCGGTGGAGAAGCGGCTACGCGAGCGCAAGGTGGATCGGCGCGCGCTCTCGCGTGACGCCTTCCTCGAGGCCTGCCGTGCCTACGCCCTCGAGTACATCGGGATCCAGGCCACGGTCCGCAAGCGCATGGGCAACTTCGCCCTATGGGACGAGGCGTATCGCACGCTCGACTTCCCCTACGAGGCCCAGGAGCTCCGGGAGCTGGCGCGGATCGCCCGCCGGGGGCTCCTCTACCGCCGCAAGAAGGCGGTGTACTGGTGCATCACCGACCAGACCGCGCTCGCCGAGGCGGAGGTCGAGTACGAGGACCACCGGAGCCCCTCGGTCTACGTGGCGTTCCGGTCCGAGCCGGGCACCCCGGGTCTGCTCCCCGAGCGCCGCCCGGAGTCGCTCGCCGCGGCGTTTCCCGCCCTGCACGGCAAGGCGGTGGATCTGGTCATCTGGACCACCACCCCATGGACGCTGCCGGCCAACCTGGCGGTCGCGGTGCATCCGGGGCTGGAGTACGTCTTCTACGACCTCGGGCCGCGGGTGGTGGTCGTCGCCAAGGATCTGCTCTCGCGGGTCCTCGGGGAGATCGCTCCCGACCAGCTCGCGGTGAAGACGCTGGCCGCGGCGGGCGGCGAGGTCTCGGCGGCGGCGCTGGTCGAGCCCCGGCGCATCCTCGGCTACGCCACCGGCAAGGACCTGGAGGGCTTCGCATACCGCCATCCGTTCGTCGACCGGCAGGGGGTGGTGGTCCTCGCCGAGCACGTGACGCTCGAGCAGGGCACGGGCCTGGTCCACACCGCGCCGGGACACGGGCAGGAGGACTACGAGGTCGGCCTGCAGTACGGGCTGGACATCTACAACCCGGTTCGCGCCGACGGCCGCTACGACGACACGGTGCAGCCAGCCGAGCTGCGCGGGGTGAAGGTCTTCGACGCCAATCCGCGGATCGTCCAGCTCCTGGTCGATCTGGGCGTGCTGCTGAACCGTCCGACGGACTCGGTCGAGCACAGCTACCCGCACTGCTGGCGCTGCCACAACCCGATCATCTTCCGCGCCACGCCGCAGTGGTTCATCGCCATGGATCGGCCGCTCGATGCCACGGCGGGCCTGGACGCCACGCTGCGCGGGCAGGCGCTGGCGGAGATCGACGGGCGGGTACGCTGGGTTCCCGACTGGGGTCGCTCGCGCATCCGGGGGATGGTGGAGAACCGGCCGGACTGGTGCATCAGCCGGCAGCGGACGTGGGGCGTGCCCATCCCGGTGCTCCTCTGCGACGGCTGTGGCGAGTCGGTTGTGAGCCCCGAGCTGATGGAGCGGGTCGCCGACGCGGTGGAGAAGGAGGGCACCGGGGTCTGGTACTCGGCGCCGCTCGAGCGGTTCGCTCCCCCGGGGCTGAAGTGCGAGGCCTGCGGCGGGACCGCGCTCCGCAAGGAGACCGACATCCTCGACGTCTGGTTCGACTCGGCCTGTGCCTTCGCCGCGGTGAGCGAGCGCCACCCGGACATGGGGCTCCCGGGCGACCTCTACCTCGAGGGATCCGACCAGCACCGGGGGTGGTTCCAGTCCAGCCTGCTGGTCAGCGTGGCCAGCCGCGGGCACGCCCCGTACCGCGAGGTGCTCACCGCCGGCTTCGTGGTGGACGGCGAGGGCCGGAAGATGTCGAAGTCCATCGGCAACACCGTCAAGCCGGAGAAGCTCATCCAGCAGTCGGGCGCGGAGATCGTCCGGCTCTGGGTGGCGGCGGCGGACTACCACGACGACGTCCGGCTCTCGGACGGCATCCTCCGCAACCTCTCGGAGGGGTACCGGAAGATCCGCAACACGCTCCGCTACGCGCTGAGCAATCTCTTCGACTTCGATCCGGCGAAGGACGCGGTGCCCGAGGCGGAGCTGCTCCCGCTGGACCGCTGGGTGCTGGCGCGGCTCGACGAGGTGGTGGGCCGCGTGCGCCGCGCCTACGACGACTACGAGTTCCACCTCGTCTACCACGCGCTGGTGGACTTCTGCGGGAGCGACCTCAGCGCCGTGCACTTCGACATCTCGAAGGACCGGCTCTACACCTGGAAGCCCGCTGGCCACGCGCGCCGGAGCGGGCAGACGGCGCTCCACCGCATCCTCCTGGACGTGACCCGGCTGCTCGCGCCGGTCACCTCGTTCACCGCCGAGGAGGTCTGGGAGTACCTCCCGGGGCGTCCCACGCCGTCGGTGTTCCTCGGCGGGCTCCCGCTGGCCACCGGCCGGCGTGACGCCGCGCTGATGGAGACGTTCGAGCGGCTCTTCTCCGTCCGCGCGGCGGTGCAGCAGCAGCTCGAGGCGGCGCGGCGGGACAAGCTCATCGGCAGCTCGCTCGAGGCGAGGGTGGTGCTCCACGCCGACGCCGAGGGGCACGCCTTCCTCGCCCGGCACCTCGCCGAGCTTCCGACGCTGCTCATCGTCAGCCAGGTCAGCCTCGAGGCGCAGCCGGGTGAGCGGATGGTGCGCGCCACCGCGTCCCTGCCGGGAGCGGGCCACCTCGGCATCGAGGTTCGCAAGGCCGACGGCGCCAAGTGCCCCCGCTGCTGGACCTATGCTCCGGAGGTGGCGGCCGGCGCGGACGTCTGCCCCAAGTGCCAGGAGGCGCTCTCGTGACCGGTCCCGGGGCCGAGCAGGTCGCCACGTCCCGCGGCCTCGGCGGCCTGGCGCGGGATCCGGCGCTCGCCCGGAAGCTGGTGGTCCTCTACGCCTGCGCCCTGGCGCTCGTCCTGGTCGACCAGTGGGTGAAGTACGAGGTCGTCGCGGGGCTCACCACCCGCTTCGACGGACTGTCCTCGGTCGGCGCGCGGCTGGGGGCACTCTACGGACCGGCGCCCGCCCCGGCCTGGGACGGGCTGCACTTCCGACCGAAGCGGCCGGTCGTCCTCAGCTCCGACTTCCTGATGCTGCGCTACGCGGAGAACCCGGGCGCGGCCTTCGGGCTCTTCCGCAAGCTGCCGCCCTCGGCGCGCGGGCCGCTCTTCCACCTGGTGTCGATCGGCGCGGTGATGCTCATCACCCTCTACTTCCTCCGCCTCGGCGGGACGAAGGTGGAGCAGTGGGCCCGGGTGGGGCTCCCGCTCGTGCTGGGCGGGGCGATCGGCAACTGGGTGGACCGGCTGGCGCGTGGCTTCGTCATCGACTTCATCGAGGCACACTGGAAGGACGCGTACACCTGGCCGTCCTTCAACGTGGCGGACAGCGCCATCGTGGTGGGTGTCCTCCTTCTGCTGGTCGACGGCATGGTTCGCCGCGAGCGGAAGCCGGCCGCGCCGGAGGGATGATAGGAGTTCCGTCGTGCTGCCCACCCTGATCGAGATCCACTTCGACACCCCGCTGTCGCAGGCGGTGCTCTACGTCGTCGCCGTCCTGCTGTTCGGGTACGGCATCTGGGCCGGCTGGCGGAACGCGCCGGGATCGGTGGACCGGAAGTCGGGCAAGGAGCTCCCGCCGACGAAGGAGCAACGGACCCGTCGGGCGGTCATCTACGGCGTGACCTTCGCGGTGCTGATCGACGTCGGGCTCCACTATGCGTTGCCGGCCACCGCTTTCCTCGGCGGAAGGGGCGAGGGCTTCCCGCTCCACACCTACGGGCTGATGCTGATGAGCGGGTTCATCGCCGCGATCATGGTCTCGGCCCGGCTCGCCGAACGCGAGTGGGGAGGCGCGGAGGGCGTGCGCCGCCGCAACGACGCGATGGACCTGGCGGTCTGGATCGTTCTCAGCGCCTTCGTCGGCTCGAAGATCCTCTTCATCCTGGTCACCCCCAAGGAGTTCCTCGACGGGCTGAAGCACGTCTTCTCCGATCCCTCGCGGCTGGTCGGCGCGCTGGGTGGGGGGTTCGTCTTCTACGGCGGCTTCATCGGCGCGTCGGCGGCGGTGTGGTGGTTCTGCCGAAAGCGTAAGCTCCCCTTCCTTCGCTTCGCGGACGTGATCGCCCCGACGGTGGCGCTGGGCCAGGCGTTCGGTCGGCTCGGCTGTTTCGCCGCCGGCTGCTGCTGGGGAAAGCCGGCGTCGCTCCATGTCCCCTGGGCGGTGCGGTTCCCGGGCGCGTCGCGTGCGATGGACATCTTCGGCCAGCACGCCTCGACGGTGGCCAGCGCCTGGGCCAGCCAGTCGCAGGAGCTCCAGCGCTGGGTCATCGAGTCGACGGGACAGGTGTTCGACCATCCCGTCCCCGGCGCGATCCGCATTGGTGACTGGGTAACCCAGCACGGCACGACGCTGCCGATTCATCCGACGCAGCTCTACGAGTCGCTGGCCCAGCTTCTGCTGTTTGTCGCCCTGATGATCGCCCGCCGGTACCGGCGGTTCCACGGGCAGATCGTTGCGCTGTACCTGATCGGCTATTCGATCATCAGGACGACGGTGGAGCTGTTCCGGGGGGACCTCGAGCGCGGAACCCTCCACGGGTGGATCGACCAGGTGCCGCTGGATGCCTGGTGGAACATCTCCACCAGCCAGCTCATCTCGCTGGTGATGTTCGTCTGCGGGGTGGCACTCCTGGTCCGTGGCGCGCCGCGCAGCCGTGGTCTGAGCCCGACCTCGGGCGCCCAGCCCGCCTGATCCGAGGGCCGCTGGCGGGCCACCCACCTGCGCCGACTTGCACCGCGCTCGGATGAATTGAAATCCTCGGGTCCAGGATGGCTTCCCCGACCCGCCCCGAGGACCGAGCCAAGGCGAGCGCCGCGGCCACGTCCGCCGAGCTGGGCGCAGGTGGCCCAGGAGGTCGACTCGGTCGAGGCAGACCTGCACGCGCTCCGCGGCCAGTACGAGCAGTACTTCCTCGGGATGGAGAAGCGTCCGCCGGTCCGGGCGCACGAGGCGTACAGGAAGCGGCTCGCGGCGCTGAAGACGGTCCCCTCCCGCAACGCGTCGCTGTCGTTCCGCATCCAGTCGCTGCAGGCCTCCACGGCGACGTACGAGCGGCTCTGGGCACGGACGATCCAGGAGATCGAGGACGGGACCTATCGCCGCGACGTCTACAAGGCACGTCGCCGGCGGAGGAACTCCTCGCCCGAGCAGCCCGCGGCAGCCCGCGCCGGCGCGGAGACGGCCGCGCAGACTCCGTCCGCCCGCGGGACGTCCGCGAAGTCGGGACCCGCTGCTCCCGCGGAGCCGTCCGCCGCTGCCGGCGCGCCCAACATCCACATCGCCGGCACCCCGCCGCCCGAGCCGCTGTCCGAGAACCGGCTGCGGAGCGTCTACCGCGCCTACGTGGAGGCGAAGCGGCGCTGCAACGAGGACACCACCCGCCTCTCGTTCGACGCGGTCGCCGCGAGCCTGAAGCGTCAGGTGCCGGAGCTGCTCGAGCGCCACAATGCGCGTGACGTCGAGTACCGGGTCTTCGTGAAGGACGGCAAGGCCATCCTCCGCGCGGTCCCGAAGCTCTAGGTCAGGGTGGCCGCAATCGAGGTCCAGATTGAGGGGTCCTCAGGCGGCAATGGTCAGCGAGGTCAAGGCGGCCGCAGTCGACTAGCACGGCGGCCGCAGGGGAGGGCAGCAGTACGTCGCGTGGGGTCGGTCCCGCCGTCACTCCGCGCTTTCCCATCCCGGCCAGCGGCCCGTCGGGGGACCGACTCCCGCGCACCGAAGGTCCTAGCACTGCAGGGCAGATGGGGGGAGTTCCCGTGCGCCCGGGCGGTGGGATCCTGAGCCTCGCGCGAACAGCGGGGCGGTAAATCCCCGGAAGACTGACGCGTGGGTCGTTCGTGACGCGCGCCGATGTCCTTTCAGTCCGGGCGGATGCAGGCCCGGGCGCGTTGCCCGCTCAACGCTCCAGGCCCGATCCGTCTGGTGTCCGCCACCTCGGCAGGCAAGTTGAGGTGCGCAGGGTCTGTGTGCTCCCTACCTTTGCGGGCGTCCATGCGGCGAATCGTCATGCTCGTGCTCGTTCTTTGCTCCGCCTGCGGCATCTCGCCCGCCGAGGAACGGGCACGCCGCGAGGCGCTCGCCGCCGAGGGGAAGGCGCTGGAGAGCGCCGCCGACCTGGTGGAGGCGCGGCTGCTCGCCGGCGAGACCCGGCTCGCGGTGTGGAAGGAGCTCGCCGACCGACAGCGCGAGGTCACCGAGGTCGCCTGCCGGGTGAACGACGTGCACTTCCAGGACATGGCCCGCCTCTTCGAGGAGGAGGCCGAGAAGGGCCGCGGCAAGCGCCGGGGTCGGGGGTGGGCCTCTGCGCGCGATGGCGAGCCGGCCATGGGTGGCCCGCGCGTGCCGGTGGGCGCGGACCGCTGAGCCGACGCGTCGGGCGGTGGAGAACGTCGCACCGTTCGTGCTCAAGTGCCGCGCGGTGCGACGACACCTCCTCGCTCTGGGAGCAATGCTTGCGGGTGCCTCCCTCCTGGGCTGTGATCGCGGCCCGTGCAACTCGACCCGGTTGGCCATGCTCGGACCCGATGGAGGCCTGGTGATCTGCCTCCGGGCCGAGGACTGTCCACTCACCGGGACGCTCCTCTACTGCGTCGACACCGGCGAGCCGAACTACCTCAACCAGGCCTGCGTTCGCTGCGTGCAGACCGCGTGCGTGAAGGACGCCTGCGTTCCCTAGCGCTGCTGGTCGCTCTGTGCGCGGCGTGCTCCGCCACCGGGCCCGAGCACCTCGCGCGCGCCCGCGAGCAGGTGTACGCGCGAAAGCCGCAGGCCGCGCTGCGCGAGTATCGCCTCGCGCTCGACGCCGTGGAGCGGTCCGAGGGACCCGAGGCGGCGCGCATCCGGGCCGCGGCGCTCCGTGGCGCCGCCGACGTCTACTGGCTCGAGCTCCACGACGTGCCGAAGGCGGTCAGCGTCTACAAGGAGCTGGTGACCCAGGCGCCGGACGCGCCCGAGACGGCCGAGGCGCATGTGGTGCTCGCCGGGATCCTCGAGTCGCACTACCGGGACCTCCGCGGCGCCATCTCCGAGCTCACCGCGGCGCTCGCCCGAGACCCGCCGACCGCCCCGGATCTTCGCTACCAGGTGGCCAAGCTCTACTTCGAGCTCGGTGACTACCAGCAGTCCGAGCTCGAGGCCCGGACGCTCATCGAGAAGTTCCCGGCGAGCCCGCTGGCCGACGACGCATGGCTTCTGGTCGGGCAGTCGCTCTCGATGCGAGACGGCATGCACGGCCAGGCGATGACGGCGTACGCCACGCTCATCGAGCGCTTCCCCGGCTCGGAGCTGGTGCCGCATGCGCTGTTCGAGCTGGGCAAGCTCCGCGGTGAAGCAGGCGACGATGCGGGCGCCATCCAGGCCTGGGTGCAGGCCCTGGAACGTCACCCCGATCCCCAGGTGGTGCAGAGCGCGATCGCCCGGACGCGCAAGCGAATTGCCGCAACCACGCCGCGCGGGATGGGTCAGCGGGAGGCGTTCCAGCGGCCGGAGCCCCACCGGGTGGTTCAGGCCCGGACGTCGCTCGAGGCGGCGGGCGGAACCGCTGAGCAGGCGGCCAGGGAACACGGCGACTGAGCCGAGCGCGGGAGGGGTCCCCTCTGCTATGCCCCGGCCGTGATGACCCACCTGACCCGTGTCTCCGCCCTCGTCGTCGGCCTCGCCGCCACCGCGACCTTCGCGCAGCAGGCCTCGTCCTCCGTCCCGCCCCAGGTCGCCGGAGTGCCGAAGACGCAGCTGACCTGGTACGGCCATGCGGCGTTCAAGATCGTCACCCCGTCGGGCAAGGTCCTCCTCATCGATCCGTGGATCACCAACCCGGTGAACGCCAAGGGGAAGGAGGATCTGGCGGGGCTCAAGCAGGTGGACCTGATCCTGATCTCGCACGGCCACTCCGATCACGTGGGCAACGCGGTGGAGATCGCGAAGTCGACCAAGGCGCGGCTCGTCACCAGCATGGACCAGGGCCTGGCCTACGCGCGGTACCTCGGCTTCCCCGCCGACCACATGGGCTACGACTCGCTCGGCAACGTGGGCGGGACTCTCAGCTTCTTCGGCGACGAGGTGAAGGTCACCATCGTCAACGCCATCCACGGCTCCTCGGTGACGGTCAAGGAGAAGCCGGGCGACGAGAAGAGCGCGGACGTCGGCTACCCGGCGGGGAACCCGATCGGGTTCGTCATCGCCATCCGGAACGGGCCGACCTTCTACCATACGGGTGACACCGACGCGTTCACCGACATGCAGCTGCTCCGGTCGATGGACATCACGCTGATGCTCGCCTGCATCGGCGATCACTTCACGATGGGGCCGGAGCGCGCGGTCGAGGCGGTGGCGTTCGCCAAGCCGGCGAAGGTGGCGGCCATGCACTACGGGACCTTCCCCGTCCTGACCGGGACGCCCGCCCAGTTCGCCGCGGCGCTCACAGGCCAAGGGGCTGCTGCCGAAGTACCAGCCGCTCCAGGTCCACGAGACCCTGGATTTCTGATGGGTAGCGAGCGGCCCAACAGCCAGCGACTGTTCGAGCGCGCCCGGCGGGTCATCCCCGGTGGGGTGAACTCGCCGGTCCGGGCGTTTCGCGGCGTGGGCGGCACGCCGGTCTTCTTCCGCGAGGGTCGGGGCGCCTGGCTCACCGACGTGGACGGCCATCGCTACGTGGACCACGTGGGGAGCTGGGGCCCGCTCATCCTCGGCCACGCCCATCCGTCCATCGTCGAGGCGGTGACCGCCGCGACCCAGCTCGGCACCAGCTTCGGAGCGCCGCACGCCGGAGAGGTCGAGCTGGCCGAGCTCATCTGTCAGCGCATGCCGGCGGTGGAGGAGGTGCGCCTCACCTCGTCCGGCACCGAGGCGACGCTCGCCGCCCTGCGCGTGGCCCGCGCGTTCACCGGCCGCGAGGTGCTGGTGAAGTTCGAGGGCTGCTACCACGGCGCCGGCGATCCGTTCCTGGTCAAGGCGGGGAGCGGCGTCGAGACGCTCGGCCTCCCGGATTCGCCGGGCGTGCCGAAGGCGCTCGCCGCGCTGACCTTGACCCTGCCCTACAACGACGTCGGCGCGGCACGGGCGCTCTTCGCCCGGCGGGGGAAGGACATCGCCGCGGTCATCATCGAGCCGGTGGTCGGAAACATGGGCGTGCTCGTGCCCAGGGCCGGCTTCCTCGAGGCGCTGGGCGAGCTGTGCCGCGCGCACGGGGCGCTGTTCATCTTCGACGAGGTGATGACCGGGTTCCGGCTCGCCAGGGGCGGCGCCCAGGAGCTGTTCGGGCTCACCCCGGACCTGACCTGCATGGGAAAGGTCATCGGGGGCGGCCTGCCGGTGGGCGCGTACGGCGGCCGCCGCGCCATCATGGAGACGGTCGCTCCGGCGGGGCCCGTGTACCAGGCCGGGACGCTCTCCGGGAATCCGCTCGCCGTCGCCGCGGGGGCGGCCTGCCTCAAGGCGCTGGGCGAGCCCGGGCGTCTACGACAGGCTGGAGAGCATCTCCCGCGGCCTCACCGACGGGCTCGTGGCCGAGGCCCGCGCCGCCGGCGTTCCGGTGACGCTGAACCGGGTCGGCAGCATGTGGACCCTCTTCTTCACCGACGGGCCGGTCTTCGACTACCCGACCGCCAAGCGCGCGGACACGAAGGCCTTCGGGAAGTTCTTCCACGCCCTGCTGGACCGGGGGGTGTACCTGCCCCCCAGCCAGTTCGAGGCCGCGTTCGTGTCCCTGGCCATGGGCGAGCGCGAGATCGAGCACACCCTGGCCGCCGCCCGGCACGCGTTCCGGGCGCTCTCGGTCGGGTAAGCCTGAGTCATCCTGCGCCGTTGCGTGGCCCGGGCCCCGGTGCTACACGCGCGGCGGTTCTTTGGGAGACGGGCGCAAAGACGATGAGGACGGGCTGAGTCCCGAGGCCCGCGCGCAGCGGTCGGCGGCGCCGTACATCAGCGCGGTCTGGCGGGTCGTCGGCGGGATGCTGGTGGGTGGCGGCGCGGGCTGGTTCGCCGACGGCAAGCTGCACATCGCGCCGTGGGGACTGATTGTCGGGCTGTTCCTGGGGATGGGCGTGGGCTTCTACGGGCTCATCCAGGGGCTCAACTCGCTGAAGAAGCGATGAGGCTGCTCGGGTTCATCGGCGCGCTGGCCGTCGTGGGCGCGGTGGGGTGGTGGCTGACGGGGACGGTGGCGACGCGCGCCGGAGTGGTCGTGTCGGTCGCGGCGAGCGCGGTGGTGCTGGTGGGGAAGTCGGTGGCGGTCCGGCGCAGCATCCAGGTGGCGCTGGGAGCGAGCGTGGCGGGGCTGGTGCTGCGGCTCGGGGCGTGGTTCGGCGGGTACCGGTGGGTGCGGGCGCAGCACGAGGACGTGGGGGCCTACACCCTGGCGTTCTTCGGGCTGTTCGTGGTGGCCCTGTGCCTGGAAATGACGTACGTGCTGGTCGCCGCGAGGGCCCAGCGGCGAGGAGCGACGTGATGCGGCGGTGGCTGTGGTGCGCAGTGCTGGCGGTCTCGGTGGCGGCGCGGGCCCAGGAGGGTCACGCGCCGGCGCACGAGGCGGCGGCTGCGTCCGGGGAGCATGCGGCCGGAGGCCACGGCGAGGAGAAGGTCGACACCTCGTCGTACATCCTCGAGCACGTGGCCGACTCGCCCGAGGTCGGCTTCCAGGTGCCGCTCACCGACAAGGAGTTCGTCATCCACTTCCCGGTGTGGCGCGTCCCGTTCAAGGCCGGCGCGTGCCCCGCGGACCCGGAGACGCCGGCGAGCCTCACCGCGGGCTGCCTGGACCTCACCTTCACCAAGCACTCGTTCTGGATGATGGTGGGCTCGCTCATCGTGGTGCTGCTGTTCGCCTTCGGCGCCAACCGGAACCCGAAGCAGCCGGTCCCGCACGGCCCGCGGCAGAACATCCTGGAGATGCTGGTGATCTTCGTCCGCAACGAGATCGCCATCCCCAACATCGGCAGGCAGGAGGGGCCGCGCTACACCCCGTACCTGCTCTCGGTGTTCTTCTTCATCCTGACCCTGAACCTCCTCGGCCTGGTGCCCTGGGCGTCCACCGCCACCGGCAACCTGGGCGTGACGCTCGCCCTCGCGCTCTGCACCTTCGTCCTGACCCAGTTCGCCAGCATCAAGGCGGCGGGCATCGGCGGGTACTTCAAGCACATGACCGGCGGCGCGCCGTGGTGGATCTGGCCGATCATGATCCCGGTGGAGATCCTCGGACTCTTCACCAAGCCCTTCGCGCTGATGCTCCGGCTCTTCGCCAACATGCTGGCCGGGCACATCGTGCTCTTCAGCCTGCTGGGGCTGATCTTCATCATCGGGAACGTCGCGGTGTCGGTGGTGGCGGTGCCGTTCGCCATCTTCATCTACCTGCTCGAGCTCTTCGTCGCCTTCCTGCAGGCGTACATCTTCACCATGCTCTCGGCGCTCTTCATCGGGATGGGGGTGGCGATGGGCCACCACGAGGAGCACGCCCACGACGAGCACCCGCACGAGGGCCACGCGCCGGGGTAATCGGTTCCCGAAGAACCCCGCGGCCGGATGCGGCCCGCGGGAGGTCGTCCCAAAGGGCATCCACGACCCCCCCACAAGCGGGTCCTGACGTCGAAAGTTAGAACCAGAAAGTCATGACCAACCTCGCATACTCGTTCCTCTCCGCGGGCATCGGCGCCGGCCTCTGCGTGCTGGGCGTCGGCCTGGGCATCGGCCGTCTCGCTGCCTCCGCCCTCGACGCCACCGGCCGTCAGCCCGCGGCCACCGGCGACATCCGGACCACCATGCTCATCGCCGCGGCGCTCATCGAAGGCGTCGGCCTGTTCGGCCTCGTGGTCAGCATCCTCCTCGCCACCAAGGCCGGCTGAGACACGTCGACCGTGGCCCGGGGCGCCCTGACGCGGGCGCTCCCGGGCCCACTGACTTCCGAGACATGCACATGCCCATCGTCCTCGCCGCCTCCAACCTCGTCGATGTCCGTCCCGGCCTCATCTTCTGGACGCTGGTCACCTTCTTCCTGGTGGCCCTGCTGCTCCGTCGCGTGGCGTGGGGCCCGATCCTGAAGGTGGTGGACGAGCGCGAGAAGTCCATCGCCGCGTCGATCGAGTCGGCCAAGCGCGAGCGCGCCGAGGCGGAGCGGCTCCTGGCCGAGCAGAAGGACGCCATCCAGAAGGCCCGGGCCGAGGCCGCGGACATGATGCGGCGCAACGCCGAGGACGTGGAGAAGCTCCGCACCGAGCTGGTGGCGAAGGCGCGGGCCGAGGCCGAGGCGCAGAAGACCGATGCGCTGCGGGAGATCGAGAACGAGCGCGTCGCGCGCGGTGAACGACGTGAAGAGGACCGCCGCCGACCTGGCGATCCAAATCACCGAGAAGCTCCTCAACAAGCAGCTCGACGACAAGACCCAGAAGGACCTCGCCAACCAGTACCTGTCCGACATCTCGCGCGTCACCGGCACCGGCCGGCCCGAGCCGAAGGTCTAGGCAAGGGACAGGTCGGGAGTCGTCGTGGCACTCGGAATCGGCATCGTCGGACTGCCCAACGTGGGCAAGTCCACGCTCTTCAACGCCCTGTCCGTCCGCGGGCGCGCAGGCGGCGAACTACCCCTTCTGCACCATCGAGCCCAACGTGGGCGTGGTGCCGGTGCCGGACGAGCGGCTGGACCGCCTCTCGGCGCTGGTGAAGCCGCAGAAGACCATCCCCACCTCGCTCGAGTTCGTGGACATCGCCGGGCTGGTCCGCGGGGCCAGCAAGGGCGAGGGGCTGGGCAACCAGTTCCTGGCCAACATCCGCCAGGTGGACGCGGTGCTGCACGTGCTCCGCTGCTTCGAGGACCCGAACGTCACCCACGTCGAGGGCGGGGTGGACCCGCGGCGCGACCGCGACATCGTCGACACCGAGCTCTGCCTCAAGGACCTGGACACCGTGGAGAAGCGCCGCGAGCGGGCGCAGAAGACGGCGAAGGCGGGTGGCAAGGCCGGAGACGAGGCGAAGGCGGAGCTGGCGCTGCTGGACCGGGTGAAGGCCGGGCTCGACGCCGGCGATCACCGTGCGCGCCCAGAAGCTCTCGGCCGACGACCACAAGCTGCTCCGCGATCTGTTCCTCCTGACCGACAAGCCCGTGCTCTACGTGGCGAACATCGGCGAGTCGCAGCTCGGCAAGGAGGCCACCGACCCGCTCGTGGCCCCGGTGCGCGCGCTCGCCGAGTCGGAGGGGGCGGCGATGGTCGCGCTGGCCGCCGGCATCGAGGCGGAGATCCAGCAGCTGCCTCCGGAGGAGCGCCCCGGCTTCCTCGCCTCGGTGGGCCTGTCCGAGCCCGGGCTGCACAAGGTGGTCCGCGCCGGCTACCGGATGCTCGGCCTGCAGACCTTCTTCACCGTCGGGGAGCAGGAGTGCCGCGCCTGGACCTTCCACAAGGGCGCCAAGGCGCCGGAGGCCGCGGGCGTCATCCACTCGGACTTCGAGCGGGGCTTCATCAAGGCCGAGGTGTTCGGCTGGGAGGACCTGATCCGCCTGGGGAGCGAGGCCGCGGTCCGGGAGAAGGGCCTCCTGCGGATCGAGGGCAAGGAGTACGTCGTCCGGGACGGCGACTGCATGCACTTCCGCTTCAACGTGTAGTGGCGCGGGGGCGCCGTCCGTTGCAGCGTCAACGTGACCGAACGTTCGTGGGGCGCAGGTGACCCGGGCGCGGTGAGCTCGCGGCTCGTTCCCTCTGCTCGCAAGCGCGCCCGCCGGACCCTACAGTCCGGGCTCGGTGGCGCCTCTCGACACGTCCTGGCTCTCGCGCGCGATCGCCGCCGTGCTCGGCCAGCTCGGTCCCGAGACCGATCAGACGATCCTCCGCGCCCGCGTGTCCGGGGAGCGCTGGGTCGCCGGTGTGCGTCTGTTCCTGGTGGCAGGACTGGGCGCGCTGGTGATCAGCCTGGCCCCTCCTCCGGGCTGGACCGCGCTGACCGCCCTCGTGGCGGCAGGCCTCGCGTACTCGGTGCTGCTGGCCTGGCTCGCGTTCCGGGTGACGGACGGCTGGGTGCAGTGGCTCAGCTGCGCCGCCGACGTGACGATCACCACAGCGGCGATGCTGTTCGTGCTGCTGGTCGGCGGGGCCGACGTGGCAGCGCACACCCGGACGTTCTACGAGCTCTACTTCCTGGTCATCATGAGCGCGGGGCTCCGCTACGACTGGCGGCTCTGCGCGTGGACGGCGGCGCTCTGCATCCTCGAGTACGCGGTGCTCAATGCGCTGGCCACGGGTCCGCTGGGAATCGATGGCGAGGAACACGAGGACTTCGCCTGGACGAGCCTGGCGGTGCACTTCTTCCTGCTCGGCGCTCGCGGGGATCATCATGGCCGCGGTGGCGGAGCGGGCGAAGCGGCTGCGGCTGATGGTCGGGGTGGACCACCTCACCGGGCTGTCGCAGCGGGCCCCGTTCGAGGAGCGGGTGGACGAGGAGCTGTCCCGCGCGCGCCGCCGGCGGGCCCCGCTCAGCGTCGCCATGCTCGACCTGGACGGCTTCAAGGCCTTCAACGACGCCTTCGGGCACCCGGCGGGTGACCGTGCGCTGCAGCTGGTCGCGACGCGCCTGCGGACCTCGGTGCGCAAGAGCGACCTCGTGGCGCGCTACGGCGGCGAGGAGTTCGTGGTCGCCTTCCCCGAGACGGCGGTCGAGCAGGCCCGTCTCCGGGTGGAGCACATCCGGGCCGAGCTCGCCCGGGTCGCCATCCAGGTGGGCCGCGAGCAGCGGCAGGTCACCGTCAGCGCCGGCGTGGGGAGCTGGCCCGCCGATGGCGAGACCTTCGATGCGGTGCTGTCCCGGGCGGACGCCCGGCTCTACGAGGCCAAGCGCCGCGGGAAGAACCAGGTGGTTGCCCCAGAACCGCCCCTCCCGCCGACGTCGACGAGGGACCCGCTGCCCGGGACGGAGCGGTCCCGGTAAGCTTGAGCGCATGGGGGGACTACTCGTGCTCTCGGTCGTGCTGGCGGCATTGGCTCCGCCGCGCGACGGCCGATCGTGTGGTGGTGGCGCCCGCCGACCCGGAATTCGGCGCGGAGGAGTTGCGCCTGCCCGTTCCTGAGGGCAGACCTACCCTTCCATGAGCCTGAGGTCCGATCTCGAGCGCCTGGGACTCCTCGCCGATGGCGCGCACGTCCCGCCCGAAGCACACGCCCTCACCGCGCTCTGCGACGCCGGAGTGCTCGAGGGTGGGCTGAGCATCGCGCTCGATCTCCGGCCCGACGAGCTCATCGGGCCGCTGTGCGAGGGGATCGGCGGTCGGGCGCGGCTGCTCAAGGTCCTCGACGTCCGGGACGATCCCGGAGGTCGCGCTCATCGTCGACGCTGGCCGCGGCGAGGAGAGCTGGGACGTCCGGGATCCGCGAGACCTCGTCGAGCGGTGCAACGAGGAGTTTCGAGACGACGCCGAGGCCTGCGCGGTGGCGGTGCTCGGCGAATGGGAGGATTCCCTTCAGCTCTGGTGCATCCCCAAGCGCGCGCTGTCCTCCCTGCTACGCGCGCCGTTCTTCGAGGCGGAGAACCGTGCTCGGCTCTCCGCCCAGGTCCCGGCTGTTAGCCGCGGATCTCGATGACCGGCGAGACGAGCTCGCTGCGCCCGTGCCGGGCCATGTCCTGGTGCGCCTGCGCCGCCTCGGCGAACAGCGCGGCCGCCCCGAGCACGTAGAACAGTGCAAGGGTCGCGAGCAGGAGCGGCAGCGCGACGAAGGCGAATCGCTTTTCCGAGATGATCGAGTTCATGACTGCAGCGTGTCCTTCCCTCACCGGCGGCGACTCATCACCGCCGTGCCCTAGAGACGCCCACCGTCTCCCGCGATTGCCTCGGGCCTCTGGAGGGGTTCCTTTCTGCACGGTGTCCTGCTGGGCAAACGGCCCGTTCGCATGCAGAAGAGACCTGTACCCGTTAGCCCTCCGCCGCACTGTATGACCCCACGTCGCAGGTCCGGCTTCCTCGTACCCTTCCTCACCGCCATCGCGGTGTTCGCAATTCTTCACGCGTATGTTGCACGCCGGCTGTTCGCGGATCCGGGGCTACCCCTGGCCGTGACGGTCGCCGGGTGCCTGCTGCTCGGGCTGCTCGTCCTCGCCGTCCCGGTGGGCTTCGTCTTCAGCCGGCGCGATCGGGGATGGCCCAGCCGGGTCTTTCCGCCGCTGGCCATTGGCTGGCTCGGCGTGTCCGGTGTGCTGCTCACGGTCACCGTCGTCACGGATCTGGGACGGCTGCTCTACACCCTGCTGCACGGGTGGCCGGACGCGGCGGCGCAGCTGGCGCAGGCCCGCGTGCAGGCAGTGGTCATCGCCCTGGGGACCGCGGTTCTCGTCCCGTTCGCCGTGTGGACGGCGCGAGGGCGCCTGGTCCTGAGCCGGGTCACGGTCCCGCTGTCGAAGCTCGCCCCCGGGATGTCCGGCCTCCGCATCGTGCAGATCAGCGACCTCCACATCGGCGACCGGATCGGCGAGGCCTTCCTTCGCCGCGTGGTCGACCGGGTGAACGCGCTCCGGCCGGACGTCGTGGCGATCACCGGTGACCTGGTGGACGGGCCGCCGGAGGTCGTGGAGCGGGCGCTCCGGCCCCTTGCCGACCTGGACGCGCCGCACGGGGTGTACTTCGTCACCGGCAACCACGAGTACTACTGGGGCGGCCGCGAGTCGGTGCGGATGGTGGAGCAGCTCGGCCTCACCGTGCTCCACAACGAGCACCGGGTGGTCGAGCGCGAGGGAGGCAGGCTGGTGATCGGCGGCATGCCTGACCTGCACGGGGGCCGGTTCCTCGCCGACCACCAGAGCCGCCCGGAGCTGGTGTTCGCTGGCGCACCGGACGGAGTCCCCCGGGTGCTCCTCGCCCACCAGCCGAAGGCGGTCACCGGCGCCGCGCCGCACGGGGTGGACCTTCAGCTCTCCGGCCACACCCACGGGGGGCAGATCTTCCCCTTCCACCTCTTCGTCCGGCTCCAGCAGCCGGTGGTCCGGGGGCTCCGCAAGCTGCTCGGCGTCTGGGTGTACGCGCACCGCGGCACGGGCTTCTGGGGCCCGCCGATGCGTCTCTTCTCCACGCCGGAGATCGCGGAGATCACGCTCACCCCTGCGCCGCTGGTCTGAGCCGACCGCGGAAGTTAGGCACGTCGACGCGGAGTGGGAGCGACCCGCCCGGGCGCACGGCCCCGGGGCGCGGCGAGCTGTGCGGCCTTGAGCAGCGCGGCCACCATCGGCTCGGCGCTCGCCCTGCCCTTCCCTGCGAGGTCGTAGGCGACGCCGTGGTCGGGCGAGGTCCGCGGGACGGGCAATCCGAGCGTCACGTTCACCGTCTGGTCGAAGTCGAGCGCCTTGGCCACCACCAGCGCCTGGTCGTGGTACATCGCGAGCACCACGTCGGCCGGCATGTGATCGGGTCGAGCGAACAGCCCGTCCGCTGGCCAGGGCCCGGTGCAGTCCACGCCTCGCCGCCGCGCGAGCGCGATGGCCGGGGCGATCGTCCGGACCTCCTCGTCCCCCAGCAGCCCACCCTCGCCGGCATGCGGGTTCACCCCGCAGACCGCGATGCGGGGCCGCCGCCCGAGCACCGGCTGGAGCGACGCCGAGAGGAGCTGCAGCTGCGCCGCGAGCCGGTCCTTCTGCAGCGCGCGGGGCACGTCCCGGAGGGCGAGGTGGTTGGTGGCCAGCGCGACCTTCACCCGCGGGCCGTCCATCAGCATCAGCACCTCGCGGCCGAATGCCTCCGCCAGCAGCTCGGTGTGCCCCATGAAGCGCACCCCGGCCCGGGTGATCTGCTCCTTCGACACCGGCGCGGTGCACAGCGCGTCCAGCTCGCCCCGGAGCGCGGCCTCCACGGCCGCCCGCACGTACGCGAGCTGCCCCTTGCCTCCGGCGCGCGACGGCTTCCCTGGTGCGCGGATCCTTCGCCGCCAGCGCGGTCACTGCCACCCGCGCCGGACCGCTGGCAGGCAGTGCCGCGCCGGCCTCGACGGGCGGGAGCTTCCGGAGAACGGCGAGGCGCTCGAAGCTCGGGCCGTCCCCGAACACCACCGGGACCAGCGCCCGACGGACGGCGGGGCTCGCCAGCGCGCGGTCCACCACCTCGGGCCCGATTCCGGACGGATCTCCGAGGGAGATGCCGACCCGCGGACGGCTGGCCGCGGGGGGCGGGCTCACATCTTCTTCTCCACCACCGCGGCGTTGCGGAGCGTCTCCATGTACTGGGTGGTGAGGCGCTCGGCCTGCTGGCGGCGGAGCCGCTCCTCGATCTCCGGCCGGACCTCCGCGAGTGGCTTCATCCCCAGCTTCCGGATCTCCTCCAGCTTCAGCACGTGCCAGCCGAACTGGGTGCGCACCGGATCCGAGACCTCTCCGGTCTTCAGGGAGAAGGCCACCTTCTCGAACTCGGGGACCATGGTGCCGCGCTTGAAGAAGCCGAGGTCTCCACCATCGGAGAGCTGCTGCCCTCGCTCCGCTTCTTCGCCAGCTCGGCGAAGTCGATCCCCGGCTGCCGCGCCTCGGCGGCGATGGCCGCGGCCTTGCGGCGGGCCTCTTCCACCTGGGCCTGGGGCGCGTTTCGCGGGACGGCGATGAGGATGTGGCGGATGTGGACCTCGTAGTCCTCGCCCTCCGAGCGCATCATCCGGTCGTACTCGCTCTTCACGTCGGCCTCGGAGACCTTGATGTTCTTCCGGACCTTCTCGTTGATGAGCTTGTAGCGGGCAATCTGCTTCCGCATCTGCTCCCGGTACTCGGCCAGGGTGAGCCCTTCCTTGGCCACGGCGAGGGTCAGCTGCTCGTCGGTGAGGTTGTAGCTCTTCTTCACCTCCTCGACCGCGGCGTCGACCTCCTTGTCGCCGATGCTGACCTTCAGCTCGCGTAGCTCGCTGTCGACGAGCTTCTCGTCGATCATCGCGTCCAGCGCCTTCTTCATCACCACCGACTGCTTCTGGCTGCGCTCCGTTCCCGAGGACTCCTGGGCCACGCGGGTGATCTCCGGCGCGGCGCGCTTCTGCAGCTCGGAGAGGGTGATGATGTCGTTGTTCACCACCGCCGCCACCCGGTCCACCAGCTCGGCGCGGACGAGGAGCGGCAGGAGCAGGAGCGCGGCGGAAACACCGGCCTGGCTGGATCGGCTCATCGATGGGTCTCCTGGGCCGCCCCGGCCGGCGGGCGCGGAACGACCTGTGCCACCAGGGCCTCGTTGATGCGAACGTCTGCCTTCGAGCGGAGCTGGTTGACGAACTCGGTCTGGGCCTGCTCCTGCTTGCTTCGCAGGAGCCGGCGCTCGACCTCTGCCCGGACGGAGGCGAGGTCCCTCTTCCGGGCGGGCCGGCGCTCGAGGACCTTGAACAGATGAAAGCCGTAATCGGTGGTCACCACGTCGGAGATCTGCCCTGGTCCGAGGGAGAATGCCACCGCGTCGAACTCGGCCGGCATCACCCCCCGTGGAAACCAGCCGAGGTCCCCTCCCTCCTTGGCATCGGCCGAGAGTGAACGCTCACGTGCCAGGTCGGCGAACTTCGCCCCCTCGCGCAGCTTGCCGCGGATCTCCTTGGCCTGGTCCAGCTCCTTCACCACAATCTGCGCCGCATGCACCTGCTCCGGCTCCTGGAGCAGGTCGGGGTGGGCCTGGAGCTCGGCGCGGATCTCCTCCTCGGTGACCGCGACGCGCGGGTAGACCAGCTCGTGGAAGAGCCGCTCCTGGACCAGCTGGGCCCGGAGCTCGGCCCGGAGCTCGTCGAGGGTCTGCTGCCGCTGGGCGAGGAGCGCCTGGAACTCGTCGGCCGGCCAGTCGGCGCGCATGCGCTGGAGCCGCTCCTCCACCTCCGTGGGCGCGATCTCCAGCCCCCGCCGGGCCGCCTCCTGGGTGAAGAGGAGCCGGTCCAGTCGCGCCTGGAGCACGGTTCGCCGGAGGGCGGTGAGGTGTTCGGGAGTCGGGGCGCTGGTCCCATCCGCCAGCTCGAGAGAACGGGCGAGCTCGTGCTCGAATTCCGCCCGGGTGAGGGCCTGGCCGTTCACCCACGCCACCGGGGTGGCGCTGGGGTCCTCGGGAGGGCGGCGATGGCAACCGACGAGCAGCAGGACGACCCACGCTGCCCGCCAGGCTCGGGCTCGGTTCATCGGGTCGGCGGAGGTGCTCCGGGGGCAGCGGGCGGACCCGGTGGAGGCGCGTGCGGGGGACCTTGCATGCCGGGCATCCCCGGCATCCCCGCGTGCGGACCGCCGGGCATCCCGGGCGTCGTCGGGGCCGGCACGGCGATCTGTGCCAGGGCTGCCTCGTCGAGCGTGTACCCGGACTGGGTCTTGAGCCGGTTCATCAGCTCGTCGCTCGCCGCCGTCCGCCGCTCGCTGTACATCCGATTCCGGATCTGCGCCTTCACGTCGTCGAGGGGCAGCACGTGGGCCGGCATCAGCGCCTTGAGCCGGAGGACGTGGAATCCCTTGTCGGTCGTGACCACCGGAGAAATCTCTCCCACGGTCGTGAGCGCCTTCGCCGCGTCGGCCACCTCGGCGCCGTACCGGGCCTGGAGGTCCGGGAGCGGCATGGGCCGGAGCTCGCCCCCGGTCGACTTGGTCAGCGCGTCGTCCGAGCTCGCCTTCACCAGCGCTGCGAACCCGGCCTCGTCGTCAGGCTTCAGGGCGCGGGCCTTGGCCCGGAGCTTCTCCGCCTCGGCGAGCCGGCTCTTGCGGCGCGCGGCGTCCTTCGAATCGGCGGAGAGGAAGAGGTCCTGCAGCTGGACCATGGCCGGCCGCTGGAAGTCCGCCTGGTGGTTCTCGTACCAGGCCTTGACCTCGTCCTCGGTGGGCTGCGGCGCGCCCTTCTCCAGGGCCTGCTGGAGCGCCTTCTGGGCGAGCGCCTTCTTGATGGTCTCCACCACATCGGGCTCGTTCTGGAGCCCGTTGCGGATCGCCTCGCGGGCGAGCAGCTCCACCCGGACCTGGCCCTCGACGAAGTCCTTCTTCGGGGCCGGGCCCTGGAGCCGGAGCCGGACCATGGGGGGGAGGGCTGCCAGCTGGCGGTTGATGTCCTCGACGGTGATCGCCCCGCCGTTGAACTTGGCCACCGGCGTGCCGGACCCCTTCGGGGCGAGATCCACGGTGACACGTTCAGAGCTGCCCCTCTGACAACCAAGAAGGGCGAGAGCGGCGAGCGGGAGGAGGAGGAAACGGGCCATGGGCGGGTCGGTGCCGTAGCATGGGCCCACCGGGGCTGACCAGCCTCTCCCCGGGCGCGATGCACGACTGGTGCGTGTACATGCTCCGCTGCCGGGACGGCTCGCTCTACACGGGGGCCACCAACGACCTCGAGGCGCGGCTGCGGGTCCACCAGCGTGGGCGGGGTGCTTCCTATACCCGGAGCCGCCTCCCCGTGCGCCTGGTCTACGCCGAGCCGGTCGCCGACCGCAGCGCGGCCCTGAAGCGCGAGTGGGCGCTCAAGCAGCTGTCCCGGCCCGAGAAGGTCGCACTGCTCAGGCCGCGGCGGGCGGGGGCGTCGCGGGGGCGGGCGGCTCGACCTTCCGCTTCCGGCCGGCGCCGAAGACAATCGCCAGCACCGCGAACACCACGGCGCCGCTGAGCATCCCCCCCAGCTCGAGCTGGATGGTGTGCGAGACGGTGCTGATGGCCAGCGCCTCGCACGCGCACTGGGACTGGATTCCGGCTCCGGGCGTGTTGAACCAGGGCAGGAAGGCGCGCGAGATGACGGCCCCGGCCCAGGTACCGGCGAGGGCGCCGAACAGGACCCAGAAGAGGACGCTGCGGACCACGCTCATGTATAGAGACCTCCCCTGAGCAGGGGACCTTCGCACGATGCTGGCCTGGACGGGTGCACTCTTCGCAATCGCCGCGGCGGCCCTGACGCTGCCCATCCTCCGGCACGCCTTCGCTCGCAGTCTCGGGACCGGCCTGATGGTGCTGCTCATCCCGGCCTACGTCGCCTGGTTCGCGGTGGGGCAGTTCGAGCACCGGCGGAAGGGGGTCCTGGTGCCCGCCTGGTTCGCCTGCGTGGGCGTGGCCGCGGTGTGCCTGGGCATCCACGCGACCCGGGTCAGCCTGGCCGAGCTGCTGGCACCCGTTCGCTGAGGCGCGGACCCCGTCCTTCGACGCGGTTGCAGCGGGCGCGGACGCCGATGCAGGCGTTACGAGAGTGGTCCAGCCCGGCGCCTGCGAGTCCCGGCACCTGTCCCATCGAGGAGCGCTGCCGATGAGAGTTCCCGCATATGCCACACCCGGCGCCCGTGCGCCGCTCGCCCCGTTCACCGTCGATCGCCGCGATCCACAGCCCACCGACGTCCAGCTGGAGATCCTCTTCTGCGGGGTGTGCCACTCGGACGTTCACCAGGCGCGTGACGAGTGGGGGAGCGCGAAGTTCCCGATGGTGCCGGGCCACGAGATCGTCGGCCGCGTCACCCGCGTCGGCCAGGCCGTGACCAAGTTCAAGGTGGGTGACCTGGCGGGCGTGGGCTGCATGGTCGACTCGTGCGGCCGCTGCGAGCCGTGCCGCCGTGGGTCCGAGCAGTACTGCACCCAGGGCGCTGCGTTCACCTACAACGGCACCGAGATGGACCGGAGGACGCCGACCTACGGCGGATACTCGACGCAGGTGGTGGTGCGGGAGAGCTTCGCGCTCCGGATTCCTGCGGGCCTGGATCCCGCCGGGGCCGCCCCGCTCCTCTGTGCCGGCATCACCACGTACTCCCCACTCCGGCACTGGAACGTCCAGCCCGGCCAGCGGGTGGGCATCGTCGGCCTCGGCGGTCTGGGCCACATGGGGGTCAAGATCGCGAAGTCGATGGGCGCGGAGGTCACGCTGTTCAGCACCTCGGCCTCCAAGCAGGCCGACGCCCGCCGGCTCGGCGCCAGCCATTTCGTGAACACGAAGGATCCGGAGGCGCTGAAGGCCCACGCCGGAACCTTCGACTTCCTGCTCGACACGGTGAGCGCGGCGCACGACGTCCAGGGGTTTCTCTCGGTGCTCCGGCCGGGCGGCGTGATGGTGCTGGTCGGTGCCCCACCCGAGCCGATGAAGATCGGGGCGATGGCCTTGATCTGGGGAAACAAGACGCTCGCGGGGTCGCTGATCGGCGGCATCCCCGAGACCCAGGAGATGCTCGACCACTGCGGCAAGCACGGCATCGTCTCGGACATCGAGGTGATCCCGATGCAGAAGATCAACGAGGCCTACGAGCGGATGCTCCGGAGCGACGTGAAGTACCGGTTCGTGATCGACCTCGCGAGCCTGAAGACCTGAAGCGTGGGCGGGTCGGCGCCTGGATCGTCCATCCGCCGCCCAGACTGTTCTGGCGGGGCGCCTCCGCGGTCGGGAACTCCACCCGCGAGTGCAGCCCGGGAGAACCGATGATGACCGGCGTCAACCTCGCGGAGAAGCTCAGCACCTTCTCCGAGCACTTCAAGCCACGCACGATCGGCGTGTTCAACGGACACGACCTGATGTTGGCGAAGGTGAAGGGCGAGTTCAGGTGGCACAGCCACGAGAACACCGACGACTTCTTCCTGGTCCTGAAGGGACGCATCCGGATCGAGATGCGGAACGGGGCGGTCGAGCTGGGACCAGGCGAGCTGTTCGTCGTCCCGAAGGGTGTCGAGCACCGTCCGGTCGCCATCGAGGAGGCCCATATCCTCCTGATCGAGCCCACCGGGACGCCGAACACCGGGGACGCGACCACCGCGGCTCCCCGCGTCGTGATCTAGGCACCCAGCCTCGGCTGCTCGGGTGGCGAGCGAGCAGGCACACCCCCGGGGGGCTGGGGCTCAGACTCCGCGGGCGTCGGGGGACCAGAGCACCTTGTGCTGCTGGAGCTGGAAACGCACCGGGAGCCGGTCCGCGATGATCCACTCCGCGAGCTCGGTGGGCGACAGCTCGCCGTGCACCGTCGAGAAGAGCAACCCCGCAGGCCCGCGATCCATCCGGTGCTCGGCGATGCGCGCCTTCGCCCAGTCGTAGTCCGCGCGCGAGGCCAGCACGAACTTCAGCTCGTCGCGCTCGGTCAGGCTCTCCAGCACCCGCCAGTCGTTCCGGTCCGCCTCCCCGGACCCGGGACACTTCACGTCCACGATCTTGTGCACCGCGGCCGGCACCAGCCGGACGTCGATGGCACCCGACGTCTCGAGCAGCACCACCAGGCCGGCCTCGAGCAGCGCCTCCATCAGCGGGTACACGCCTGGCTGGAGGAGCGGTTCGCCCCCGGTCACCTCGACCCGGGGCGCGCCGAGCGCCCGCACCCGCTCCACCACGTCGGAGACGGACATCCTCGTCCCGCCGCGGAAGGCGAACTCCGAGTCGCACCACCGGCAGCGCAGGTGACATCCCGTCAACCGCACGAAGCTGCAGAGCAGCCCCTGGTGAGACGACTCCCCCTGGAGCGAGAGGTAGATCTCGCTCACCACGATGGCGTCGGCCCCGGGGACCCGCCGGGGCTCGATGTGTGGACGGGCGGCAAGCACGTGCGGACGGTCCTGTAACACGCCCTTCTCCCCTGTGGCGGCAGCCGCTGGACCGGGCGTAGCGTGCCGTTTCGCATGGACTGGATCGCCGGCGGAGCCGGACGGCTGAGGGTCGAGACGCTGGGCGGCGGACCGGGAACCCCGGTGCTCCTCGTGCACGGCGGCGGCGCCGACCGCACCCACTGGCACGCCGTCGGCCCCCTCCTCGCCACCGACCGCAACGTCGTCACCTTCGACCAGCGCGGCTACGGCGAGTCGGACGCGCCTGCGGACGGGCGGCGGGATCTCGCCGCGATGGCCGGAGACGTCCTCGCGGTCGCCGAGGCCATGCACCTCGAACGCCCGGTGCTCGTCGGTCACAGCTACGGCGGCGCGGTGGTCGCGGCGACGGTGGCAAGCTTCCCCGACCGGTTCTCGGGAGCGCTCTTCCTCGACGCCGCGGGCAGCCTGGCGGGCATCCCTCCCGCCGAGCTCGCCGACTGGCGCGCCTCCGTCGCTCCGGAGCGGTTCCGGGGGACCGCCCGTGCCTGGTTCGAGCAGATCCTCCACGACGCCCGCCCCGAGACCCGCCAGCACGTCCTCTCCACCCTCGGGCTCACCGCGCGCGACGCGTACGTGGGCTCGATGGAGTCGCTCCTGCCGTACGACCCCACGGTCGTCCGTCGGTTCCCGGGGCCGAAGCTGCTGGTGACCGTCCGCGGCTTCGATGGACCGCTCGCCATGCGCGCCGCCGTCCCCGAGCTCCCCAACGTCTTCGTCGAGGACACCAGCCACTGGCCCCACCTGGATCAGCCGGCCGAGATCGCCGGCATCGTCCACCGCTTCCTCGCCGACGTCGACCGCCGCCGCGCCACCGCGTGAGGCGCGGCTACTGCTTCAGCTTGTAGCCCCGCTCGAGCAGCGTGAACGCCACGGCCGTCGACCCCAGCGCCAGCAGCGCGAGCATCACCCCACCGACTCCGGGCGGCAGCGCGCTCGTCCCGAGCATCCCGTAGCGCAACCCCTCGACCATGTAGACCATGGGGTTGAAGTGGCTGATCGTCCGCCACGGCTCGGGCAACCGGTTGATGCTGTAGAAGACGCCCCCGAGGAAGGTCAGCGGCAGCATCACGAAGGTGGGGAAGAAGTTGATCTGCTCGAACTTCTCGGCCCACACCGCCGCCACCAGCCCCAGCACCGAGAAGACGTAGGCCGTCCCGAGCAGGAAGCCGAACGTCACCAGCGGGTGCGCCAGCTGGAATCCGGCGAACACCAGCGCCACCGCCCAGGTCAGCAGCCCCACCGCCAGGCCGCGCACCATCCCGCCGCCGACGAAGCCGAGCAGCAGCTCCCCGGGACCCATCGGCGCCACCAGGAGATCGACGATCGTCCCCTGGATCTTCATGATGAACAGCGAGGAGCTGGTGTTGAGGAAGGCGTTGTTCGCCAGCCCCAGGAACACCAAGCCCGGCACGATGAACGGCAGGTACGGCTGCCCGGTGGCCTCCTCCATCCGGCCCCCCAGGCTCACCCCGAACACCACGAAGTAGAGGGTGGTCGAGATGAGCGGGCTCAGCACGGTCTGCCCCGGCACGCGGAGGAAGCGGCGGACCTCCTTCGAGAACAGCGTCCTCAGACCGGAGGCGTTCATGCCGCGCCCCCACCGTGCAGCACCTCGATGAGCACGTCCTCGAGCCGGCTCGCCCGGGTGTCCACCTCGGCGACGGGGAAGCCACCGCTGTAGAGCTGCTGCAGCACCTCGCCCGCGCTCGGCTTCCCGTTCCGCTCGGTGACCACCAGCGAGCGCCGGTCCTCCGCCAGCTCGGCCTTTCCGTCGAGCCCGGCCGGCAGCATCCCCACCGGCGCCGAGAAGGTGATGCGCACCCGCTTCTCGCCCAGTCGGCGGAGCAGCGCCGCCTTGTCCTCCACCAGGAGCAACCTCCCCGAGTTGATGACCCCCACCCGGTCCGCCAGCTCCTCCGCCTCCTCGAGATAGTGGGTGGTGAGGATGACCGTCGTCCCCTCCGAGCGCAGCTTCCGCACGTAGGCCCAGAGGTCCCGTCGCAGCTCCACGTCCACCCCGGCGGTCGGCTCGTCGAGGAACACCAGCTTCGGCCGGTGCACCAGCGCCTTGGCGATGAGCAGGCGCCGCTTCATCCCACCCGAGAGCGCCCGGGTCTGCGCGTTCGCCTTCTCGCTCAGGCTGAGCGCCTCCAGCACCTCGCGGATGCGCGCCTCGTCCGGCGGCCGCGCGTAGTACCCGAGCTGGATCCGCAGTGACTCGCTCACCGTGAAGAACGGATCGAAGTTCACCTCCTGCGGCACGAGCCCCACGTCGTAGCGCGGGCGCAGCGGATCCGCGTCCAGGTCCACCCCGAACAGCCGGATCGTGCCGCTGGTCTTCTTCACCAGCCCGCACACCGCGCCGATGAGCGTCGTCTTGCCCGCGCCGTTCGGGCCGAGCAGGGCGAAGATCTCCCCCGCACCGATGGTGAGCGTCACCCCCGCCAGGGCGGTGACGTCGCGGTAGCGCTTGACGAGGTGCTCGACCTCGAGGACGGGCGTGGAGCTCACGGGTGCGCGCGGCATAACAGACGGGTACGCCTCCGCGCTCGAGGCACGGAGGCGATCCGACCCGATCCGCTCCGGTCAGTCTTCGAGGCTGCCGGCGGGCTCGATGCCGCTTCCTCGTCCGGCGAGCGTCGCCCAGGCCTCCACGTCGGAGAGCGGCACGTCGCCCCCGAGCGCCTCGACGTAGGCCACCGACTCGTCCGGATAGACGCAGACCTCGTGCGGCACCCGATCGCCGAACGCCCAGACCTCGAGCACGCTCGCCCCGGTGTTCTCCAGCGTGTGCGCCTCGGGGTCGCCCGCGTGGTAGCTCACGAAGTCACCCGAGCGCACCGGCACCCGTTCCTCGCCGTGCACCAGCGTGCCCTCGCCGCGCACCACCACCAGCAGCTCCTCCTGGAAGAGGTGCCGGTGCCGCCGCGACGCTCGCGCCCCCGGAGGGATGCGCTGGATCCGGAGCCCCACGTTCCGCGTGCCCACCGCGCGCCCCACGTCCCGGACCTCACCCCCCACCCCGGGTGCGATCGCGTAGGGCAGCCAATCGAGTTCGGACAGGTTGAGCTTGCGCACAGGTCCCGACATGAAAAGCCGGCCAAGTACCGGGACTGACGAGTGTCTCGCACGGGACTGACACCTCCGCGGCCGGGTAGTCGGGGCGGAAATTCGGTTTGACACCTGATGGTCAAGCCCTTAACCATCGGGGCGTGAAGCCATCGCCCTGTCCCCGCTTCGAGAAGATCGAGCAGCTCTCGCGGTCCGTCCCCGGACTCGACCGGGAGGCCATCTCGGCCTGCGTCCCGCTCCTCTACTTCCACCGGGAGTTCGACGGCGCGCTGGAGCAGCACTACCAGGCCTACGGCCTGTCGCGCGGCCGCTGGTACGTGCTCGTCCAGCTCTACAAGGCCAGCGACGAGGGCCTGACCCCGGCCGAGCTCGCCGACCAGACGGGCGTCACCCGCGCCGCCATGACCGGGCTGGTCGACAGCCTGGTCGAGTCCGGGCACGTCCACCGCGGCGACGTCGGCGAGGACCGCCGCACGTACCGCGTCCGGCTCACCCCCAGGGGCACCGACCTCATCGCCTCGCTCCTGCCGGACCACCTGCAACGGATGCAGGCGCTCGTCCAGGCGCTCACCCCGACCGAGCGGGACCAGTTCGTGGGCCTGGTCGAGAAGCTGCGCGCACGCGTGCACGTGTTCCGGCACGACTGACCCATCCCATTCGTCATCGATTGTCAGGAATCGAAGAGGAGTCACCGCATGTCCGCTGCAACCACCACCGCACTTCGCGAGCGCGCCCCGCGTGAGGTCCCCGCCTCCGGGCCCGAGGCCGACGCCACGCCTGCGAAGCCTGGCTTCCGCCAGCGCCGCTCGACGCAGGTCTTTGCCGGCCTCGTCGCGCTCGCCCTCGTCGGTGCGCTCGGCGCCTGGGCACTGGGCCGCGGCAAGGAGAGCACCGACGACGCGCAGGTCGAGGGCCGGGTGGTCTCGGTCAGCCCGCGCGTCTCCGGCCAGGTCGACCGTGTCCTCGTGCTCGACAACCAGTCGGTGAAGCAGGGGGACCTGCTCGTCCAGCTGGACACCAAGGACCTCGACGCCAAGCTCGCCTCGGCCCGCGCCGACCTCGCGTCCGCCCGGGCCGGGCTGTCCTCCGCCCAGGTGAGCCTGAAGCTGACCCAGGCGAACGTCGACGCCTCGCTTCGCCAGGCCCGCGGAGGCCTCACCCAGGCCACCTCCGGCGTGCAGGCCACCCGGAGCGCGCTCGCCTCCGCCCGCGCCGAGGTGGACGCCGCCGAGGCCGCCAACCGCCTCGCCCAGTCCGACTGGGCCCGCGCCCAGGAGCTCGCGACGTCCGAGGCGATCGCCCGAGCGGACATCGACTCTCGCCGCGCGCGCTCCGAGCAGGCCCGCGCCTCGCTGGACCAGGCCCGCGCCAGGCTCGCCAGCACCGAGGCCAACCTTCTCTCCTCGGGGGGCGGAGTCGCCAGCGCCCAGGGCCGCCTGGCCGCTGCCGAGACCGCGCCCGACCAGGTGAAGGCCGCCGACGTCGCGGTGGAGGCTGCGCAGGCCCGCGTCGATCAGGCGCAGGCGGCGTACGATCTCGCCGCGCTCAACCGGAGCTACGCCGAGGTGCGCGCCCCGGTGGATGGCGTGGTCAGCCGCCGCACCGTCGAGCAGGGGCAGCTCGTCTCGCCCGACCGGCCGATGATGGCCCTGGTCCCTCTCCAGGACGTCTGGGTCGTCGCCAACTTCAAGGAGGACCAGATTGGCGCGATGCGCCCCGGGCAGAAGGTCACCGTGCGCGTCGACACCTACGGCCGGCGTGACTTCCCGGGGCACGTCGAGAGCCTGGCCGGCGCGTCCGGCGCCCGGTTCGCGCTGCTGCCCCCCGACAACGCGAGCGGGAACTTCGTGAAGGTCGTCCAGCGCGTGCCGGTGCTGGTGCGGCTGGACAGGACGTCCGATGTCCCGCTCCGCCCTGGGATGAGCGCCACCGTCACCGTCCGGACGAACTGAGGGCAACGGCCGTGGCGGAGCAGACGCCCATCCAGGGCAGCAAGCTGCTGATCACCATCGCCGCGATGCTCGGCGCGCTGATGTCGGTCATCGACATCAGCATCGTCAACGTCGCGCTCAGCGACATCCGGGCGAGCTTCGGCACCCCGCTGGACCGGATCGCCTGGGTGTCCACCGGCTACGCGATGGCCAACGTGACCGTCATCCCGCTCTCGGGATGGCTCCAGCGGCGCTTCGGGTTCCGGAACTACTTCGCCGGCTCGCTCCTCATGTTCACCGCGGCCTCGGCCCTCTGCGCCTTCGCCTGGAACCTGCCCTCGCTGGTCGTCTTTCGGATCCTCCAGGGCATCGGCGGTGGGGCCATCATCCCCACGTCGCAGAACATCCTCTTCGGCCGCTACCCGCACAAGGAGCACGGGATGGCGGGCGCCCTGTTCGCGCTCGGCGCGATCACCGGCCCTCTCCTGGGTCCGACCCTGGGCGGCAAGCTCATCGACGTCGCGAGCTGGCACTGGATCTTCCTCGATCAACGTGCCGGTGGGCCTGCTCGCCGCCTGGGTGGCGTTCACCTCCATCAAGGAGCCGGGCTTCAAGCCGGCCCGCGAGCCGATCGACGGGCGCGGCATCGGCCTGCTGGCCGTCGGCATGGTCTCGCTCCAGTACGTGCTGGAGGAAGGCAACCGCGACGGGTGGTTCGAGGACACGCGCATCGTGGTGCTCGCCTGCGCGGCGGCCATCTGCCTCGTCACCTTCGTCGTTCACGAGCTGGAGATCGAGCACCCGGTGGTGGACTTTCGGGTGTTCAAGAACGTCAGCTACACGGCGGCCACCGCGCTGAACTTCCTCCTCGGCACCGCGCTCTTCGCCGGCTCGTTCCTGTACTCGCTCTTCTGCGGGACCATTCTCCGCTACGAGGCGATGGACATCGGGATGCTCTTCCTGCGCGGGAGCTGGATCCAGCTGCTGATCATGCCCCTGGTGGGCCGGCTCATCGGGAAGGTGGACAGCCGCGCGCTCATCGCCTTCGGGGTGCTGGGCTGCGTGGCCTCGCTCTGGATCAACGGGCACCTCACCCAGCTCGCCGACACCCACGCGCTCACGATGCCCATCTTCGTGCGCTCGCTCGGGCTCGGGTTCTGCTTCGTTCCGCTCTCGGTGGTCGCGCTCTCGGGCCTGAGCCCACAGCAGCGGGGAAGCGCCGCCGGCCTGTTCAATCTCACCCGCGAGCTCGGCGGGTCCATCGGTCTGGCCTGGATGAGCACCATGCTCACCAACAGCACCCACCAGTTCCGCACCGACCTCGCCCGCTACGCCGATCCGTACAACCCGCTCTTCCAGGAGCAGCTCCGGCAGGCCCAGGGTGCGGTGGCGCGTCTCCCCGATCCCGTGCAGAGCGGGTACGCGCTCATGGCCTCCCGGCTGGACGCCCAGGCGCTCATCCGCGCCTTCAACTCCGGCTTCCTCGTCCTCGCCGGGGTGTTCGCGCTCTCGTTCCTCCTGATCCTTCTTCTCAGGAAGCCGAAGGCGAATCCGGCCGAGCTCGCCGCCGCGGCGCACTGAGCGAGTACAATTTCGCGCCGCAGGCGGCACGGTCCGGGGAGGCTCGAGCCCGCGTTGCTGACCGTCCAGGCCGTGGCCGACCGCCTCGGCGCTGCGTCTGCTCTCTCGAGCGTCCGGTCGGACCTCTCGGGGCTGCCGTCTCGGAGATTCGACCTCACGCGCCCCCGCGCGACACCGTGCGGTTTCCCCAGCGCTTCGCGAAACCGCACGCGCGGCCTCGTCGTGGACCGTGCACCCCCGGAGCGCCGGAGGTTGCGCATGCCGGCCGGGACTGCCCGACCGTCACGGCCTCGACAGTGCCCCGCGTCTCCTCCGGGCCGAGTGCGTCCGACACGTCCGCGTTGCCGGGAGCCCCCGCGCGTCGAGCGACGAGGATTTACAGCTTGAACGGGTCCGGGTGCTTCTGCTTCTGGCCCTGGGCCACCTTCCCCGACGCGGGGCTGGCGCTCCGAGGTGCCCGCGGCAGCGACACGTGGATCTCCCGCGTCGACTCGGGCACCACGTCCACCTCCGCCGGACGTCGCCCGGACCGCTCCAGCCGGAGCCGGGTGGGGACACTCGAGCGGGTGAAGGAAGCGTTCAGCGGCGTCGTCCCCAGCGGCCGTCCGGTGGCCGCCTCCACCACCCGGGCACCCGGGGGATTGGACACCACCGTGACCACGACGCGGGACGCCTCCGGCGCGACCGGCTCGGGTTCGGGGGCGGTCGTCGCGGGCATGGGCGCCGGCACCGCCGGCACGGCGGCCACGCCCACGAGCTTCCCGCTCACGACGATCGGCGGCATGGCCGTCCGGCGCGAGACCCGCATCGACACCCCGGCCACGCCCAGCAAGAGCACCGCCATCGATCCGGCGACCACCGCCCACCGCGGAGGACCTCGCCGTACCGGGGCCCGGGCGGCCGCCTCGAGCGCCCGGGACAGATCGCGCAGCGACCGGTACCGGTCATCCGGGTTCTTTGCCAGGCAGCGCCGCACCACCGCGCCCAGCGCACCGGGGATCCGCTCGCCGTTCCGGGCGCACGCCGGCAGCGGCGGCGGCGGGGACGACAGCACCTGCGCCACCAGCTGCCCGAAGGCCGGCGCCTGGAACGGCGGGTGCCCGGCGAGCAGCTCGTAGAGGACGACGCCCACCGAGTACAGGTCGGTCCGGGCATCGGCGTTCCCGCCGGTGGCCTGCTCGGGCGCCATGTACGCCGGGGTCCCGACGATGGTGCCCTCGACCGTGGTGGTCATCGGCACGTCGCCGAGCGGCGCGACCAGCTTGGCCACGCCGAAGTCGAGCACCTTCACGAAGTCGCGGCCGTCGCGCTCGAGGACGAAGAGGTTGTCCGGCTTGACGTCGCGGTGGATGACGCCCACGTCGTGCGCCGCCTGCAGCGCGTCGCAGACCTGCCTGACGATTCCCACCGCCCGGGCCACGCTCGGCCGATCCGCCGCCAGCAGCTCGGTGAGGCTCTTGCCCTCGAGCATCTCCATCACGCAGTAGACGCGGGAGCGCCCGGACACCGCCGTCTCCTCGACGAAGTCGAGGATCTCCACGATGTGGGCGTGGTTGATTTGATTCACCGCCCGCGCCTCGTGGAAGAAGCGCTGGATGAGGTGCCCGTTCCGGGCGTGCTCGGCCCGGAGCACCTTCACCGCGGCCGGCCGGCCCGAGGCTGACGTGGCGCGCCAGGAAGACGCGGCCCATCGCCCCCTCGCCGAGCATCCGCTCGAGACGGTACTGGCCGAGGACGTCCCCCGGCTTCTCGTGCTCCGACTCGTCCACCAGGAGCAAGGGTGGCTGATCCCCCTCGTTCGTTGGAAGCAGCTGCGTGCGGGGCTGGGCCTCGAGCAGCGCCCGCGCCACGTCGGACGGCGTGGCGAACCCGCCCTCGTCCTCGCCGAGCTCGCACCCGGCAAGCACGCCGGACAACCACCCCAGGTGCTCGGGACAGGCGTGCCGCATGAATCGGCCCAGGGCGGTCACGTCCCCCCGCGCGTCAAGCGGCAGGCCCCCATCGGACGAGTCCGGGTCCGATCAGCTTCGGGGTGAACCGGGTCAGCCCCCCCACCAGGAACACCTGGGCCGGCGGGAGCACCTGCACCACGATGCCGCGCCCTCGGAGCTCCTCGAGCACGCTGCACAGCGGCAGGAGCAGCAACGCCAGCTCGTCCGGGGTGAGCGGCCCGGCGCGCCGCATGTGCGCCGCGAGGTCCTCACCGTCCAGGTACTCGCTCACCAGGTACGGGCGACCGTCCTCGAGGCAGCCGGCCTGGAGCTGCCGCGCCAGGTGCGGGTGGTCGAGCCGGCCCAGCATCTCGGCCCGCTCCTGGAAGACGCCCCGGGCGTCCTCGTCTCCCCAGCGGGTCCCGTGGAAGACCCGGACCATGGCCCGGCCCCCGCTGGTGCGCGCGCGCGCCCGCCAGGCCGTCCCGGACGGCCCGTCGTCGAGCTTGGTCAACAGCTGATATCCGAAGTCGCTCGTCATTCCGCGCCGGTGCCTGCCTGCCTGGACTCTTGTGCACGCTGGAGGCGCCGCGAGGCCGGTCTAGGTCGGATCTGGCCCGCGACACCACCCTTGTGTACACCTGGCGGCAGCCGGTCTCCCGGGTGGCCGTCCGTCTGGCTGCTTTCTCACACCTGCCCGGGACATTGCCCGCTGTATTGTCGGGGGCTTCCACGATGGCAGAGAACTTCATCTTCACCATGCAGGACCTCCGGAAGGTCCGGGGCGGCAAGGAGATCCTCAAGGGCATCTACCTGTCGTTCTTCCCGGGGGCGAAGATCGGCGTCATCGGCCCGAACGGGGCCGGCAAGTCGACCCTGCTGCGCATCATGGCCGGCCAGGACTCCGAGTTCTTCGGCACCGCCCGCCCCGACCCGACCATCCGCGTCGGGTACCTCTCGCAGGAGCCGCAGCTCGACGCGTCGCTGGACGTGAAGGGCAACGTGGAGCTCGCGGTGAAGAAGCTCCGGGACATCCTCGACCGGTTCAACGAGGTCTCGAACCAGCTCGGCGAGCCCATGGACGACGCGGCCATGGAGAAGCTCCTGGCCGAGCAGGCCAAGCTCCAGGACGCCATCGACGCCGGCAACGGCTGGGAGCTGGACCGCACGCTCGAGGTGGCGATGGACGCGCTGCGTCTTCCGCCCGGCGACGCCGCCGGTCGCGCAGCTCTCGGGCGGCGAGAAGCGCCGGGTGGCGCTGTGCCGGATCCTCCTCGAGCAGCCGGACCTGCTCCTGCTCGACGAGCCCACCAACCACCTGGACGCCGAGAGCGTGGCCTGGCTCGAACGCGCCCTCCAGGACTACCCGGGCACGGTGGTCAGCATCACCCACGACCGCTACTTCCTCGACAACGTGGCGGGCTGGATTCTCGAGCTGGACCGCGGCGAGGGGGTGCCCTGGAAGGGCAACTACTCCAGCTGGCTCGAGCAGAAGCAGAAGCGGCTGGAGATGGAGGAGAAGCAGGAGTCGCGCCCGGCAGAAGCAGCTGAAGCGCGAGCTCGAGTGGGTGCGCTCGAGTCCGCGAGGCCCGGCAGGCCAAGAGCAAGGCCCGCATCGCGGCGTACGAGCAGCTCGTCGCCGCCGGCCCCGAGAAGCGCGACACGTCCGGGCGAAATCTACCATCCCGCCCGGGCCCAAGCTCGGCGGTGCTGGTCGTCGAGGCGCAGGGGCTGCGCAAGGCCTACGGCGACCGGCTCCTCATCGACGACCTCAACTTCAAGCTCCCGCCCGGCGGCATCGTGGGCGTCATCGGCCCGAACGGCGCGGGCAAGACCACGCTCTTCCGGATGATCACCGGCCAGGAGAAGCCCGACGCCGGCGAGCTGCGGATCGGCGACAGCGTGAAGCTCGCCTACGTCGACCAGAGCCGGGACGCGCTCGACGGCGACAAGACCGTCTTCCAGGAGGTCTCGGGCGGGCTGGACCAGCTCGAGCTCGGCGGGCGCCAGGTGCCGTCGCGCGCCTACCTCGCCGGGTTCAACTTCAAGGGCGCCGACCAGCAGAAGCGGGTGAAGGACCTCTCCGGCGGCGAGCGCAACCGGGTCCACCTGGCCAAGATGCTCAAGAGCGGCGGAAACCTCCTGCTGCTCGACGAGCCCACCAACGACCTCGACGTCGAGACCCTCCGCTCGCTGGAGGAGGCGCTGCTCGCCTTCGCCGGCTGCGCGGTGGTCATCAGCCACGACCGGTGGTTCCTCGACCGCGATCGCCACGCACATGCTCGCCTTCGAGGGCGACAGCCGGGTCTTCTTCTTCGAGGGGAACTTCGAGGACTACGAGGCGGACAAGAAGAAGCGGCTCGGAGCAGAGGCGCTGCAGCCGACGCGCATCCGCTACAAGCCGCTGGTGCGGGCCTGATCGACAGCGGCCGGGGCGCGCTACTTCTTCGCCTTCTTGGTCGAGCTCGAGGCCGACTTCACCTCGACCTTCTTCGCGGTCATCGTGTAGGTGATCGTCACCTTGTCCCCGGCCTTGACGTCCGTCTTGTCGTCACCGCGGGCGACCTCCCAGTTCTCGCTGCCCTTCTTCACGGTGATGGAGTCCGCGGTCGAGGACACCACGGGCCCGGTCACCTGGTAGGTGTGCTCGGCGAGGGCAGCTCCGGGAAGGACGAGGGCGGCGGCGAGGGCGAAGCTGCGGAAGTTCATTCGGGTCTCCCTGGGTAGGTTGCGGTGGGGGACGCTCCGGCAGCCGTCTGGAACTGTCAAGGTTTCCGGCCACTCCGGCGCGGGCCGACATGCAGGCAAGTGGCCGCTCGTGGCGCCCCGTGTCACGCCGTGACCGATCAGGAACACGTGCCAGTCGCTGCGCGTTCGCCCCCCGGGGGCCTAGACTTGGTCTTGCCCGGGGACCGCATGGAGCAGCAAGAGAACGACGACCGCGCGCGAAGGAAGGTGATCTGGGTGAAGCGTGGCGCAGTCGGAGCCCTGGCGCTGACCTTCGTCGTGGTGACCGCGCTCGTCGCGCCGCGGGTGAAGGCCCGGACCGGCCTGGGATCGGCGGCCTCGTCCAAGGGCGCCTACTGCTCGGGGGCCTACGCGGACGACTTCGCCGCCCTCTCCCCGACCGCGCGCGAGGCCGAGCAGAAGCCCCAGTCGCAGTCCTGGGTCTACGCCATCCGCACCACCGCCACGTACGAGTGCCTCAGCTACGCCGGTGACGGGAACGTCCGCCGGGTGCGGCGGAAGGCGCTCGCCCACGGCACCGGGTTCGGCTACCGGCAGCAGAACGGCGAGACGTACATCCTCACCAACCAGCACGTCGCCGAGTGGCCGCCGGTCACCGACGACGAGCACAAGGTCGAGGACGTGCCCCCGGGCTGCAAGCGGGTCTCCGACGGCCTGAAGATCGTCGAGTCCGAGCGCGACACCTACGACCGCGATGACGTCCCGCTCCAGCGCGTGGTGACCGACAAGGCGGCGGACATCGCGGTGCTCAAGGCACACGCGCTGCTGCCCATCCTGCCCTGGAAGGTGGGCCGCTCGGCCGACCTCAAGGAGCGCAACGTGGTCGACGTGCGTGGGTTTCCGCTCGGGGCCTTCAAGGCCACCAACGTCGGCAAGGTGGTGTCCACCTACGACCACGACGACGAGAAGGAATGGGACCACGTGGACTTCGTGGTCGACGCGCAGCTCTCTCCGGGGAACTCGGGCTCGCCGGTGCTCGCCGTCTCGTGCCGCACGGGCGAGTTCGAGCTGGTCGGCGTGTACCACGCGGCCTACGCGGGGAACACGCCGCTCAACGTGGTGGTGGCGATCGACCAGGAGCGCGATCTCATGACCACGCTCAAGCGGAGCTCCCGCCGCGATCGTGGCGAGGTGTCGGCGCTCGACCGGAAGGCCCGGAACCGGCTCCAGGCCGGGCTCGAGGGGGCCATCGACCCGTTCTTCCCATTCGACGGCCTGGCCGCGGTGGCACGACCGCGGAGCGACGGGGCGCTGGTGTTCGAGGTGATGTCGCCGGCGTTTCCGGTGCGCAGCTCCCCCGCGCTGGTGCTCGAGGATCTGCCGGGAGGAGCCGCCGAGGGCTACGGAGAGCTCGGCCGCGTCTGGGCGGGTGGCCGCTTCGGCCTCAAGCCGTACCCCAGGGGCAGCCTCGACGCCGACGCGCAGGCGCTGGTCGAGCGCATCCTCGACGGGCTCCGCACCAACGCCGACCTCGCGCTCGAGCTCCATACCGCCCAGGGCCAGGCCGCCCGCGACCGCGAGCACTACGAGCACATGGGCAAGCTCGAGCGACAGCTGCGGCGCGCCGCCGCCGCCCAGGCCGACCTCGGGACCGCGCTGACCGACCTCGTCGAGCGGCTCTCCCCGAAGGTGGGAGAGACCAGCGTGGGCGTGGCCGAGGCCTACGCCCCCGTCGCTGCGCCCCCGCCGGGGAAGAACGTGGCGCAGGGCCCCGGAATCACGGAACCTGGGCCCCAGGCGTCGACGCCTGCTCGGTAGCTCCCTGTCACAGGTGGCACAAACCTGGCCACGACGGATCAGGCCTGTACACTGCCCAGCCTGGTGAGCGATGGACGGGCAGAGGCGCTCCTCAGGAGTGCCCTCGAGAAGATCGTCTATTTCGAGGCACGCTCCGAGGCGCTCCAGGCGGATGCGGCGAGCCTCCGGGCGGAGGCCGATGCCTTGCGCGCGGACGTCGCCATGGCCTCGCAGCGCGAGGTGGAGCTCCGCCAACGCGTCGCCGAGCTCGAGGTGGAGCTCGGCCGGGCCCACCGTGAGCGCGAGGAGGCTGCCCGGGTGCTCGACGCGATGCGCGCCGAGCGCGCGGGCCTGATGGGGAAGGTGCTCGAGGCCGCGCGCATCCAGGGTGCCTCGGACGCCGGCCTGGACTTCGACCTCGCCGGCTTCATCGCCGACCTCCGCGCCGAGGCCATTGCGCTGCGGGTCCCCGCGGCCGAGGTGCCAGGTCCACCGAGGCAGGTCGAGACCGCACCGGCCGTCGAGACGGTGCTCGCGGTCCATGCCGAGTCGGCGCGCCCGACGTTCTTGGCGCTGTCGTCGACGGGCGCCGATGCCCCGCGTGAGCCCCTCCGACCCACGGCGGCTCCCTCGGGCCCGCCGTCGTCCGTCCCGAGGTCCACCTCGAACGGCTTCTCGTCTCCAGGCTCGCCGCTCCGGAGCGCGCCCGGAGCGCTCACTCCCCCCGCAGCCCCGGCGGGCCCTTCCGCGGCCGGCATGCTCGCGGTGACCCGGGAGGCGGAGCGCCTCTTCGAGCAGGGCCGCCTCGCCGTGCCGCCGAGCCCGCGCCACGGGGAGGAGAGCCTGTTCGGCTTCTCCATCCGCGAGCTGTCCAGCCCCGATCCGTCCGCCCGCTGCCGCGCCGCCGAGCGCCTGCGCGCCCTCGGTGACCGCGCCGCAGCCCCGGCCCTCGCCGTCGCGCTGCACGCCGAGCGGGAGGACACGGTGATCGTCGCGCTGCTCGAGGCCTTCCGGGCGCTCGCCACGCGCGAGGGATCGGCGGTGGTCGAGCCCCTGCTCGGCGCGCCCGAGGCGGTGGTGCGCATCGCCGCCCTGCGGGCCATCACCCACCTCGACCCGGACGCCGCCCCGGCGCACCTGCTCCGGGCGGCCCACGATCCGGACGCCTCGGTCCGGCGCCGCACCGCGCTGCTCGCCGTCTCGCTCCGCCCGGAGCGGATGGTCGAGCTCGAGCGGCAGATGTCGCGCGATCCGGATCCGGAGGTCCGTCGTCTGGCCGCGCTGACCGCAGGCGCTGCCGGGGGGACCGCAGGCCCGCACCGGGCTGCTCGCTGCGCTGGAGGATCAGGACCTGGGCGTCCGGCGCGCCGCGGCCCGGAGCCTCTCCGGGCATCCTGGGCATCGACCTGGGCCACGTCCCCATGCTCTCCGACGAGGAGCGGCGGCGGGAGGTCCGGCGGCTGACCACCCTGGCCCCCGTCCCCCTCGCGCAGCGCGCTCGGGCGCTGTCCTCACGGCCAGCCGCGCCCGCACCCGAGCTGGATCGGATGGCCTGGATGGCGCGCCGGCGGCGCCGGACGACGCAGCCCCCACGTGGGGTGACGCAGGCGGCTCGATGGCGTCCGCCGTCGAGGCCCCGGAACCCGAGGCGCCCCCGCCCGTCAGCGCCCGCATCGAGGTGACGCGTCCTTCGCTGCCGCGCGAGCACGGAGCGAGCGTCCACGCCGACGAGGCCCTCTGCAAGCAGATCGCCTCCGAGCTCCGGACGTCCATGCGCGGGCGCTCGGTGGTGGATCTGGCAACGCACCTGGGCGTCACCGACGAGCGGGTGATCGAGGCCGCAGCACTTCTCACGGCGCGCGGGCAAGTGGTCCGCCGCGGGGCGAAGCTGTTCGTCGCCTGATGAGCACGAGGACCGACCGGATGGATTTACCCATCTACACCCCGAAGACGACCGCCGAGCTGCTCGGCATCCCGCCAAAGGCGCTCCGCTCCGCGCTCGCCCAGGACAGCTACTCCGCCCAGGACCTGTGGGCCCTGCGCAAGGCGCTGCGGATCTACCCGCGGCCGCTCGGCCGGCGAAAGCAGCTGTTCCTCAACTTCAAGGGCGGCACCGGGAAGACGTCGCTGTCGACCTCCTACGCCTACCGGCTGGCGGAGCTGGGCTACTCGCGTGCTGCTCGTCGACCTCGACACCCAGGGCCACGCCACCAAGTGCCTGGGCTACGAGGGCGAGGACTTCGAGAAGACGCTGCTCGACGTGCTGGTCCGCAAGGTGCCGATCTCCGAGGTCGATCCAGCACACGCCGCTGCCGAACCTGGACTTCGTCCCCTGCAACCTGGCGATGAGCACCGTCGACCTGGCGCTGATGCCGATGGCCGGCCGCGAGTTCAAGCTGCGCAACGCGCTCGAGGAGGTCGAGGACCGCTACGACGTGATCGTCTTCGACGCGCCGCCCTCCTTCGGGCTGCTGAACCTGAACGCGCTGATGGCGGCGGAGGACCTGTTCGTCCCGGTGCTGGCGGACTTCCTCTCGTTCCACGGGCTGAAGCTGCTCTTCGAGACGGTGCAGAGCCTCGAGGAGGACCTGAACCACGTGCTCGACCACGTCTTCATCGTCGTCAACGCCTTCAACCAGACCTTCAAGCTGGCCAAGGAGGCGCTGGCCGCGCTCCGCGAGCACTACCCCGAGTACCTGCTGCCGACGCTGGTGCGGCAGTGCACCAAGTTCGCGCAGGCCTCGAGCGAGGGCGTGCCGGTGTTCCTCGCCGACCGCGATTCCAAGGGCGCCCACGACGTGGATGCCTTCCTGAGAGAAGTCCTCCACCGACTGGAACAGTCGAAGGCCCGCGCCGCTCACGGCGCGCGGGCGGGGTAGGGGAGAGCCGATGAAGAAAGCCTTCGACCAGAATGTGTCCCGCGCCAAGCCGAGGCTGAAGCTCGGAGGGCCCACGCCCGAACCCACCCCCGACTCCCGCACCTCCGACGAGTCCTGGGTCTACGAGGTCGCCGCCCAGGTGGCAGGTCAGCACGGCGTTGCCGAGGCACCCGCGACGACCGCGCGCGAGCTGCTCGCCGCCGCCGAACGAGCCGCCGAGGAAGAGCGCGAGGAGGCCTCCGCGCGGAGCGGTGTCGAGGCGACGCTGCGCGAGACCGCGGCCACCACCGCGCCCGAGGTGAGGGAGGAGCGCGTGGTGGAAGAAGAGCACGTCACCGTCGCGGTCGGCGCCCGGGCATCCGGGCGTGGCGCACAGGCCGCTCTCCCCCGCGGCGCCGGCACGAATGGAGGTCCGGTGTCCTCTTCCCGCGGCGCGGCCGAGGTCGGTGCGCGGCCGGTGATCCGTGCTCCGTCCGTCTCCGCGCCGGCAGCCCGGCCGCCAGCGCCGGCTCCTGCCCCAGCCGCCCGTGCCCCCGCTCCGCCTCCTGCCTCCGTGCCGGATCGGCGCCCGCCGCCTCCGTCGGCGTCGCTCGCCCCGGAGCGCCGCGCCTCGCCTCCCGCGGTCCGGACCGAGGCGGTCGCCCCGCCCGCACCGTCTCGGGTCGTGGCCAGCCCGTGGCCCGCCGCGCGGCGCCTCCACCCGCTCCGCCCCAGGACGACAACGCCTCTAGGCGAGAGCGACTCCGCGAGCGGCTCCGGACGGTGCGGGAGCATCCTCGCCCCGAGCCGCTCCCCACGAGCGTCGCCGCTGCCGGCGTCCTGGCGGTGGAGCGGATTGCCCAGCTGCAGGCCGAGCTGAACGCCGCCAAGCAGCACAACGCCGCGCTCCAGCACGACCTGGACGTGGCCCGTCGCACCGCCGAGCGCGCAACCGAGGAGGCCCGCGGCCGGGTGGAGGAGGCACGCCGGCTCGCGGCCCAGATGGAGGAGCGCGCGGGCCTGCTGGCCGAGCTGGAGCGGGAGCTGGCAGTCCGTGGAGGGCGAGCGCGACGAATCGCTCCTCGCGCTCCAGGACGCGCGGACCCACGCGGCGGCGGAGCGCGAGGAACGGGAGCGGGTCTCCGAGCTGCTGGCGAAGAAGGACGCCGAGCTCGCCGACAGCCTCTCCGAGGAGGAACGCCTCGCCGGGGAGCTGGAGCGCTTCCGGGACGATGCGGTCCAGCTTCACCGGTCGGTCGATGCGCTCAGCGCCGAGCGCGACACCCTCGCCCGCCAGGTGGCGGACCTCACCGCGGAGCGTGCCGAGCTGCTCGAGGCCCGGAAGGCGCTGGAGTCCGTCCATCGCGCGCTGACCGAGGCCGCCCGCCGCTGAGCCTCCCGGGCGGCCGGAGGCCCTCGCGGGTCAACGTGCGCCCATCGACGCAGGTTCAGCGTGCCGCCGCCAGCTCGCCGGTCAACGGCATGAGCGGCAGCTGCGACATGTTCTGGGCAAGGGGCGAGAAGGGAGAGCTGGGGGTGGCGCTCGACAGCCGGCTCCTCCCGAGGAGCAGCGTCATCGCCGCGACCCGGTCGCTGGGCGACGGATGGTGGGCAAAGACGCCCTGGCCGGAGGGGAGCCCGCCGACGAAGTTCACGAAGCCCTGGGGGCTGTAGCCGGTGTCCACGGTCACCTCGAGGCCGGTCGTATCGGCCTGCAGCTCCTGGTCGCGGGCGTAACCGCTCTCGAGATAGGTGTGCACGAACTGGTCGCTGAACAGCGTGAGCAGGGCCGCGTTGGCCGCGCTGTTCAAATCCAGCGGCCCGCCGGAGAACGCGTCCAGGGCGGAGATGGCGCTCCTCACGAAGCTCGGGCCGTAGTTGCGCAGCACCGCCGCGCCCTCCTGCTGGCCGGCCTTGGAGTACGCCAGGGTCTTGCACTGGTCCACCTTGGTGCGCTGGTAGATGAGGAAGGAATCCCGGTGCGTGACGTGGGCGATCTCGTGCGAGAGCACCCCGGCCAGCGCGGCCTCGTTGTTCACCCGCCGGAGCAGCCCGCGGGTCACGAAGACGTACCCGCCGGGCGCGGAGACCGCGTTGACGACCTCCGAGTCGAGCACGCCGAACGTCCACTGGAGCGTGGGGCGGGCGGAGCGCGCGGCCACGTTCTTCCCCACCACGTTCAGGTAACGGTGCAGCTGGTTCCGGGGCGTGTCCGTCACCCCCAGCCGCGTCGGGTCGGCGAGCGCCGCCTGCTGCTGTCCGGCCGGCACGTCGACCAGGAGCCCGCCGTTCTGCTGGACCCAGTTGAGCGCGACCGCCCCGCCGATGGTCCGCTCCTCCTCGAACGTCACCGCGGCCGCGCCGAGCTGGTCGCACTTGGACGAGATCCTGGGTGAGGCCCACCACCGAGCTCGTCGAGTCGGCCAGACCCGCGGCGATGTTGCTGGGATTGCCAGTCATGAGGCCCGCCGCCGCGCTGCAGGCCACCAGCGCCAGGGCGCCGAGCGACAGAAGCGGCCGCCTCACTGCTGCGCTCCCGCGATGCGCGCGGCCTGGGCGTCGAGCTCGGCGGAGGTCCGCTGTGCGGCGATGGCCTCCAGCGTCTCGGTCTGCCGGACCGCCTCCTTCATCGTGGGCCGCAGGTTGCCCTGGTTCTTCTCGGGCTGGTCGCCGTAGCGGACGGCGCCCTCGGTGAGCGCCTTGCCCGCGGCGCCGGAGCTGGCGAAGGCCTGGGCGTCGAGCTTCTTCACTCCCGACGGGGTGCTGACCAGCTCGTTCTCGGGCGGGGTGGCCGACAGGTTGGCGAAGTAGACGACGCCGCTCTTTCCCTTCGCGTCCACCCGGTGCCAGCTCGGCTTCTTCGTGTCCGCACCGCGCCAGATGACGGCGTCCCCGGGCTGGAGCTTGGCCACCGTCGGCGCGCCGGACGTGGTGCTCTGGAGGACCGCCACGTCACGGCCACGGACGTACACCCGGTCACCCGGGGCGAGCGCCCACGCCGCGCCGGCCAGCAGGACGAGCGCGAGCACCACTGCCGCCTGTCGCATCAGGAAATCCCTCCGGAGCCGGCGAGAGTCTACTTGTCCAGGTCGACGACTCCATCGAAAGCGGCGGGCGGAGCGGCGAGGCATCTGTCGCACCGCGCCAGCAGCGCGCGCGAGGGCGCATCGTCCGGGTCCAGGGCGACCGCCCGGGCGAAGACCTCGCGCGCCTCGGCGAACCGGGCGGCCCGCCACAGTGCGAGCCCCTCGGCGTAGAGCGTGCAGACCTCCTGCTTGAGCGGGGGCAGCTCGCCCTTGCGGCAGAGCAGCTCGTGGATGCTGACCGCCTCGTGCTTGCCGGCGACCCGGACCCGGTCCAGCTCGCGGGTCTCGAACGCCTGCGCCACCAGCGACCGGGTACGGGGACCGATGAGGATGCGCGACCCGTAGGGCTTGTTGGCGCCCTCGAGCCGCGAGGCGAGGTTCATCCCGTCGCCCATGGCCGTGTAGTTGAAGAGCTGCTCGCTCCCGAAGTTGCCGACGAACATCACCGCGGTGTTGAGGCCCACCCGGGTATAGACGTCCGGGAGCCCCTGGGCGGCGAACTCGGTGCGGATGCGCTCCACCTCCGCCTGCACCTCGAGCGCCGCGGCGCAGGCCCGCAGCGCGTGATCCTCGGTCCGCAGTGGCGCGCCGAAGAGGCACACCACCGCGTCGCCGATGTACTTGTCGAGGCATGCGCCATGCTTCAGCAGCACGCCGCTGACCCGCGTGAGGTAGGTGTTCAGCACCCGGACCAGCCCCTGTGGGTCCTGGGCGAAGCGCTCGCTGAAGGTGCTGAAGCCCTTGATGTCGGAGAAGAAGGCGGTCACCTCGATCTGCTCGCCGGCGAGCCGGGGCAGCTCGGGCTGGGCGACCAGCTGGTCGACCACCTGGGGTGACAGATAGCGGCTGAACATCGCCTTGACCCGCGCGCGCTCGCGGTCGGCGAAGAGGTGGTTGGCGGCCACGGCAGCGAGGCTGGCCATCGATGCTGCGAGCACCGGGGTCACCAGGGCCACGTGCAGCTTCGCCGAGACCAGCAGCCAGCCCGTCGCGAGGAACAGCAGCACCGGCGCCGCCAGCGGCCAGGCCGCCTCCACCCAGACGTTGCGGCTGCCGAGGATGAGCAGCGCCGACCCGAGCGCGACGAGGAACGCGAGCAGCGCCGTCGCCCAGGCCGGCGCGCGGGTGATGAACCGACCTCCGAGGAGGCTGGCGAGCTCGGTCGCGGGCTTCACCACCCCCACCGTGGCCCCGTCGAACGGGGTGGCCTTCATGTCGAACGTGCCGACGGCGAAGCCGGCGATGAGGACGACCTTGCCGCGGAAGAAGTCCGGGCCGAGGAGCGGCGGCTGCCGGTGCTCGCGGCGAACCGAGTCGTCCACGACGGCGAGCAGGCTCCGCGCGTCGAAGCGCTGGCCGACGGTTCCCTGGTAGTCGAGGGCGGCGCTCCCGTCGGAGTCGATGGAGAGCGTTCGCGTCCCCAGCTGCAGCCGCCCGTGGGAGAGCACCAGCGCGTCCGCGCCGAGCGAGATCCGCCGCCAGCGCCACCGCGAGGGTGACGTAGCCGTTCGTTCCGTCGGTGTAGGCGAAGCGGGTCCGCCGCAGCTTCCCGTCCGGATCGGCCTCCGGGTAGACGAGGCCGAAGGCGGGGACGACGTCGAGGAGCGCGGCGATGGGCGCCACCGGATGCCGCGGGGTGCGCGGTCCGCCGGGGGTGTCCACCGCGAGGTCGGGGAGCGGCCGGTCCGAGCGCACCGGGAACGACAGGACGCTGGCCACGAGCTCGGGCGTCGCCGGGGCCTCGGTTCCCTCGGGCGGGGCGAACGGGTCGCTCGGCGGACGGCTTCACCCGCGGTCGCGCGCCCTGGCCAGCACCGTCCAGTTGTGTGGCGTGACGCGCGGCAGAGGCTCGCCGTTCTGCGAGGGGACGTTCACCGCGTAGCCGACGGCGACCGGGATGCTCAGGTGGGCGATGGCTTCCCGGAGGAGCGCGTCCTGGCCCGGGTCGGTGCTCTGCTCGTCCATGGTGAAGTCGAGCACCACCGCCCGGGCGCCCATCGCCTCGAGGTGGGTCAGCACCCGGGCCCAGAGCGAACGGGCGTAGGGCCAGTTTCCCCAGGCGCGGGCGTAGCTCTCGTTCGCCCGGAGGCCCTGCACCGTGGCGTCGTCCACGCCGAGGATGACGAGGTCCTTCTCCCGGACGGGCGTCGGCGAGAAGGTGGTGAGGCGGAGGTCGTAGGTGGCGTCCTCGGCGTTCCGCAGGCCCGGAAGCCCGCCGGCGCCCAGCGCCACCGCCGTCGACGCCGTTGCCAGGGCGAGGGCCCAGGGCCATGAAAAGCGAGGGGCCGCCATGAACGCGGCCCTCGATGCTAGCTGGGAGCTGGGTCCGGAGGGAGTTACTCGGTGAAGACGCTCCGCATGTCCGAGGCCCGGTTCGCCCGCATGTCGCTCGAGATGGCCCGGTCGGTCTGGGACCGGAGGCTGTCCACCGCGTTGTTCCGGAGGTCGGCCGGCACCGGCGCACCCACGCACTGGGACAGGAAGACCCGGAACCCGGCGCCCGGCTTCGACACCGGACCGGCTCCATCGGCATGGACGTCGCGGGCGTCCTGCCAGGCTGCGAGGCAGGCTGTCGACCGCGTCCGACCCGAAGGTCTTCGAGAGGCTCTCGATCAGCAGCGCGCTCTCCCGGTCCGTCGGGATCGCGTTCCGCTGGGCAGCTTCCGGCTTCGCATCGGAACGAACACCACCACCGCAGGCAGCAATGAACAGCACCACACTCGCAACGAGAACACGGCGCATGACAGCCTCCCTGAGATTCCCCGGGAGGGGTCCCGGGTGAACGAGCACCAGGGATTGCGTCGAACGTGCCAGCACGGTTTCCCCGTCCCGGCGCGGAGTTGCGTGGGGCGGCGGTAGCGCCCGGCGCCCCTCGATGGCGGATCCTGTTGCCTCCGGCGCGACTACTCGCGGACCTGCAGGTCCACCGTGAGCCCGTCGTGCGCGACCTCCACCGGCCCGGCGTACTCCTCGCGCGCCTGGGTGAGCAGCCGCCCGAAGTCGGTGTCGTAGCGCGAGCTGAGGTGGGTCAGGATGAGCCGGTGCGCGCCGGCCTGGTGCGCGATCCGTCCTGCCTCCCGGGCCGTGGAGTGACGCGTCTCGAGGGCCCGGGCCTGGTCGTCGTCGCTGAAGGTGGACTCGTGGATGAGGACGTCTGCCTCGCGCGCGGCCTCGGCCATCGCCTCGCAGGGCCGGGTGTCGCCGGAGAGCACCAGCTTCCGTCCCGGCCGGGTCGGCCCCATCACGTCCGCCGGGCGACACCGTCTTCCCGTCCAGCGCGACCACCGACTCGCCGCGCTGCAGCCGTCCGAAGTCGGGGCCCTCGCGCACGCCGAGAGCGCGCGCCCGGTCGAGGTTGAAGCGGCCGGCCCGCACGTCCTCCTCCAGCACGTAGCCGAGGGCGTTGATCCGGTGCTGCACGGCCACCGCCCGTACTGAGTAGCCGTGGCGCTGGATCCGGTCGCCGTCCTTGAGCTCGAGGATGTCCAGCGGGAACCCGAGCTGGTCCACCCCGAGATGAACCGCCTGGTTCAGCAGCCGCCGGGCCGGGGGCGGGCCGTGGAGCACGAGCTTCTCCTCGCGGCCCATCATTCCCAGGGTGCGCAGGAAGCCGATGATTCCCAGGTAGTGGTCGGCGTGGAAGTGGGTGAAGAAGACCGCATCCACCGAGAAGCCCGTACCGTAGCGGATCATCTGCCGCTGGCTGCCCTCGCCGCAGTCAAACAGCAGGAGGTCCGCGTCCGCCTTCACCGCCAGACCGGACAGATTCCGGTGGATCGTCGGCTGGGCGGCCGACGTGCCGAGGAAGGTGAAGCGCAAGAGTGACATCCCGGCGTTGCCCACGGCGTCTGCTGACCCTCCCTCGGCGGGGCAGGGGCGTTAACACGCCGGTCCCGAGCGCGCCAAGCCGGGACGACCGCGACCCCGGCTCCCGCCTCAGCTGCCTGGACGATCCAGCGTGGCGAGCGCGGCGTCGACCGCGGCCCGGAGCTGGGGTCCGCCGAGCCGTGCCGCGTCGTGGAGTGAACGGCCAGCCACGACCCCTTCGGCGACGCGGAGCGTGAGCCACTGTCCCGGGCCCGTCACGATCCGTCGGTCAGACGCACGGGTGGAGTCGAGAGCCCCTCGCACGCGCCGCGCCAGGGCCGAAGTGGACGCCGGGTCCTGCCCCTCCGCCGGGAGCCGGAGGTCCGCGTCGCTCACCCCGGGGTCGAGCGTGCGGACGACGACCAGCGGGAAGCCCTCCTCCCACACCGTCCACCACAGCGGCGCCGGGCCAGGTCCCGCCCACGCGGGGAGCAGCGCGGAGGCGAGGGCGTGGTGGATCAGCGGATCGACCGGCGCGTACGGCCCCCGGTAGAAGGCGATGCTGTCGAGCCCGAGCACGAGGGTCCGCTTTCCCGAGACCGTCCGCCACACCGCCTCGAACTGGCCGAAGGACAGGCTCAGCGCCGCGGGGCCGGCCCACCGGAATTCGGGAAACTCCTCGCCGAAGCGTCGCGCGCTCCGGTCAATCTCGCCCGGCATCCGCTCGGAGAGGGCCCGGAGCTTCGGGTCGAGCCGCGGCATCTCCACGAGCAGCCGGTCGAGATTCCCCTCCAGCGCGTCCGAGGTACCGAAGACCTCGGGGCCGAACAGCTCGGGATGGGCGGAGAGGAGGCTCTGACGCGTGCGGGCCAGCTGATCCGCGCGGGGCGCGGTGCGGACCGCCTCCCAGGCATCGAGGAACGCCGGCACGACGTTCACCTGGGCGATACCGCCGTCCGGAGCGGTGGCCGGAGCGTGGGCGCAGCCGGCGAGCAGCACGAGCAGCATCGCCGCGACGGAGATGCGCGGGCCTTGGGCGAGGGTCTCCATGCGCCCGGGGCTTACCACCGACCGGCCGGCGCGCTACCCGGGGGCCTACGCGGCCTTTGCCGGAACCGGGGCCTTCACCTCGGCCGGGCTGATCTCGATGCGCATCCCGTAGAAGGACCGCCAGACGAAGACCATCGAGGCGACGAAGAACACGACCGCGAGGACGGCGCTGGTGCTCCGGGGCAGGGTGATGGCCAGCTCGACCGCGAGGAGCCCGAACAGGGTGGTGAACTTGATGATCGGGTTCATCGCCACGCTCGAGGTGTCCTTGAACGGGTCGCCCACGGTGTCACCGACGACGGTGGCCGCGTGCAGCTCGGTGCCCTTCGCGCGGAGCTCGGTCTCGACCACCTTCTTCGCGTTGTCCCAGGCGCCGCCGGCGTTGGCCATGAAGATGGCCTGGTACAGACCGAACATGGCGATGGAGATGAGATAGCCGATGAAGAAGAACGGCTCGACGCAGGCGAATGCCAGGGTGCTGAAGAAGACGACGAGGAAGATGTTGATCATCCCCTTCTGGGCATACTGGGTGCAGATCTCGACCACCTTCTTGCTGTCGGCGACCGAGGCCTTCTCCACGCCCTCGAGCTTGATGTTCCGCTTGATGAACTCCACCGCCCGGTAGGCGCCGGTGGAGACGGCCTGCATCGAGGCGCCGCTGAACCAGTAGATGACCGCGCCGCCGGTGATGAGCCCGAGCAGGAACGGCGCGTGGAGCAGCGAGAGGCTCTCCATGCCCTGGGTCAGGCCGTGGGTGAGGAGCACGATGATCGAGAAGATCATCGTCGTCGCGCCCACGACGGCGGTGCCGATGAGCACCGGTTTGGCGGTGGCCTTGAAGGTGTTGCCCGCGCCGTCGTTCTCCTCGAGGTACTCCTTGCCCTTCTCGAAGTCCGGCCGGAAGCCGAAGTCCTTCTGCACCTGGTTCTGCACGTCGGGGACGTTCTCGATGAGGCTCAGCTCGTAGACGCTCTGGGCGTTGTCGGTGACCGGGCCGTAGCTGTCGACGGCGATGGTCACCGGCCCCATGCCGAGGAAGCCGAAGGCCACCAGGCCGAAGGCGAACACCGGCGACGGGTCAATGGTGCTGCCCGCGACGGGGAACAAGCCGCCCAGGCCCAGGGTGGACACCCCGTAGGCGATGCCCATCAGGGCCACGATGACGATGCCCATCCAGTAGGCGCTGAAGTTGCCCGCCACCAGGCCGGAGATGACGTTCAGCGACGCGCCGCCCTCGCGCGAGGAGGTGACCACCTCGTGAACGTGCGCCGACTCGGTGGAGGTGAAGACCTTGACCACCTCGGGGATGATCGCCCCGGCGAGGGTGCCGCAGGTGATGATCGCCGAGAGCTTCCACCAGAACGTGCCGTCGCCCAGGTCAGGGATGATCAGGTAGCTGACGATGAAGGTCATGGCCACGGAGACCAGCGAGGTCAGCCACACCAGCGCGGTGAGCGGGGCCTCGAAGTTCATCTTGGTGGCGTCCTTGTACCGCGCGGTCTGCACCGCCTCGTTGATCACGTAGGAGAGGAAGCTCGCGATGATCATCAGCACGCGCATCACGAACAGCCAGACCAGCAGCTGCACCTGCACGGTGGGGTTCCGCGCCGCGAGGAGGATGAAGGTGATCAGCGCCACGCCGGTGACGCCGTAGGTCTCGAACCCGTCAGCGGACGGGCCCACCGAGTCGCCGGCGTTGTCACCGGTGCAGTCGGCGATGACGCCGGGGTTGCGGGCGTCGTCCTCCTTGATCTTGAAGACGATCTTCATCAGGTCGGAGCCGATGTCGGCGATCTTGGTGAAGATGCCGCCGGCGATGCGGAGCGCCGAGGCGCCGAGCGACTCGCCGATGGCGAAGCCGATGAAGCACGGGCCCGCGAAGTCCGCCGGGATGAAGAGCAGGATGCAGAGCATGATCAGCAGCTCTGTGCTGATGAGCGCCATGCCGATGCTCATCCCTGCCCGGAGCGGGATGGCGTAGGTGAGGAAGGGCTTGCCGCGAAGGCTGGCGAACGCCGTCCGGCTATTGGCGAAGGTGTTCACCCGGATGCCGAACCAGGCCACGCTGTAGCTGCCGGCGATGCCGATCAGGCTGAAGATCACGATGGTGATGACCTTCACCGGCTCCATGTGCTGCAGGACGCCGAAGTAGAGGACCATCACCGAGCCGATGAGCACCTCGAGCGCGAGGATGAACTTCCCTTGCGTGATCAGGTACGTCTTGCAGGTCTCGTAGATGAGCTCGCTGATGTCGAGCATCGCCTTGTGGACCGGCAGGTTCTTGAGCTGGGCGAACTGGTAGACGCCGAAGCCCAAGCCGAAGAGGCAGACCAGGAGCCCCCACATCAGCAGGGAGCGCCCGTTGGTGCCGCCCACGAAGGTGACCCGGCTGAGGTCAGGAAGCTGCAGCTCCGCCTCGCTGGCGAAGGCCGAGCCGGACAGGAACAGTCCGGCCAGGGCCGTCCACCGGGCCAGGCCGCGAAGACCCGGGTGAGCCCCGGGGGTGCGTGACGCGATCATGTGAACGTCTCCTCGAAAGGAAGATCGAGGGGTTGGCCGCCCGCATCGCGCGGACGCTTCAGCGCAGCCTCGTGCCGCGGGAAACGGGAGCGTGAACCGCCTCCTGTGGCGGGCGCGCCCATAGCACAACCCCGGGGGGACTAGAAGGGTTGCCCGCCGGGGCCATCCGGGCGTCCGGGGTTCGACTGCTGGAGCCGATGAGCCGCCCTCGGCGGCCTGGCGCGCGAGCTCCGCCCGGTCAAACCGGCGCCGGACCGAACACGGCGTCGGCCAGCGACCGGAGCCCGGTCCGCAGCGCGTCGAGGGTGCCAGGCTCGAGGGTCCAGGTGCTGAGATAGAGCCCGGTGTTGAGGGGCCCCGCTGCGACCGGGCTCCATCTCGACCAGGAGCACGGCGCCGCCCAGCTCCGGGAGCTTGCCCCACAGGTGCGTGGGCAGCCGGGCATGCTGCACCTCGAAGGCCCACGTGCGGCTGGCCAGCCGGAGCCGGGCCGGTGCGTGAGGCGCCGGTCGGGGAGGGGCGAGCGCGAACGCCTCCGGACCGAAGAGTCGCGCGCCCAGCGCCTCGCGGGTGAGACCGCTCGACCGGCGCTCGAGGAGGACGCGCCGCGGCTCACCCCGTGGTGCCGGAGCGTCTCGGCGAGATGCCAGAGGAAGAACCTCCATCCAGCCTCCGTCGCGTCGTACTGGTCATCCCAGTCTGCACCCCGGCCGAAGCCCGACTGGACGAGCCGGAGCCGCGTGCCTCCGCCGGTGGGAGTCAGGGTCCACTCGACGACCATGGGCGGGAGCGCACCGGCTGGCCCTTGCTCCGCCGGAGCGTCATGCCAGCGGACGAGGCGGCCCGGGGTGACCGCCTCCAGGCGGGTGCTCCACTGCATCTCGGGGGTCCAGCCGAACGTGAGGAGCTCTCCGACCTGCCCGCTGCCGTCCACGAAAGGCGCGAACCAGCGTGCGAGCTCGGCCGGGTCGCTCAGCATCCGGGTGACCTCCTCGGGTGTGCTCGGGAGCTCGACCTCCAGGGTGATGGCGCGCGTCTCGGGTGCGGGTGGCTGGCTCATGGGTCTCTCCGAGGGGGGGGTGGCGGCGCAGTGCCGGGTGCCCGAGGAGCGAGATCCGGAACGTGCGGCCGCTCGGCGGCATCGGGGCGGTGGTGACGCTCGACCACGTCGCTGAAGGTGCCCAGGAGCTCCTCCAGGAACTCGCTCTGGGAGCGCGCGGAGGCGAAGCGCACCTCGGTCTGGAGCGTGAGCGTGGGGAGCTTCTTGCCGGCGGCCTCCGCCCGTGGCCGCAGGGTGCTCACTTCCTGGAGGACGCGCGTCGCGGCGGCGAGCAGATACGTGCTCGAGAACCGGTCCTGGGCTTCCTCGGACGACATCCCGAGCCGGCCGAGCAGCTGGGGCGCGAGGACGTAGCTCCGGGCCGTCGCCCTGAGCAGGCGCTCGACGCAGTTGCGCTTCCGGCGCTCCCCGACGCAGGTGAGCAGGCCCGCGGCCTCGAGCGCCCGGACATGGTGCCCCACCCGCTGCCGGGGCAGCCCGAGCGCCCTCGCGACGCCTGCGGCGGAATCAGGCTCCCGGAGGGCGGAGAGGATGCGGATCCGGGCCGGATCGATCAGCGCCGACGCGGTCCCCGCGGCGTCGACGACCTCGATCGGGGCCTGCGCGACCGCTTGCATGGCCCGCATCGTCGTCTAGACAGGAAATCCTGTCAAGCTAGGCAGGCAGCGTTCGTGTACGAAAATCACAAGTGAGATCAACGCGTTGAAGACTACCGACGAGGTGTCAAACACCTCGTTACGCCTCGTTACGGCCTCGTTACGGGCCGGGTGAGGGGGGCGGGGGAGAGGCGGAGGCGCTCGAACAGCCGGATCGGCAGGGCGCGGATGACCGCCATCACCCACCGCCACTTGCCGGGGACGTAGAGCACGCGGTCGCCGCGCTCCAGGGCCCGCTGGATCCGCCGCCCCACGACGTCCACGTCCGCCACCAGCCGGGGCGAGAGGGCCCGGCCCGCCACCATCGGGGTGTCCACCGGGCCTGGCTTGATGGTGAGCACCGTCACCCCGGTTCCACGGAGCCGGTGCCCGAGCCCGCTGGCGTACGCCGTCAGCGCCGCCTTCGCCGCGCCGTACACGTAGTTGTCGGCGCGCCCGCGCTCTCCCGCCACGCTGGAGAGCACGCCGAGGGTCCCTCGGCCCGCCCGCGCCATCCGCTCCGCCGCCGCCTCCATCAGCGTCGCGGCGCTCACGAAGTTCACGTCCCAAGAGGCCACGGCCAGCCGCGGATCGTCCTGGCAGGCCTGCTGGTCCGGAAGGATCCCGTGCGCCACGAGCACCACGTCGAGCCCGTCCAGCGCCTGCTCCGCCTCGGCGACCAGCGTCCGGTGCCGCTCCAGCTCGCACAGGTCGGCGCTCCGCTGGAGCACCACCTCCGCCCCACGGACCGCGAGGTCGGCGGCCACCGCCGCCAGATGCTCTCGCGAGCGCGCCACCAGGGCGAGCCGTGCGCCGTGTGCCGCATAGACCCGCGCCACCGCCTGGGCGATGCCGCTCGTCGCCCCCAGCACCAGCACCCGGCGCGGCGAGCTCATCCCATCACCCGCTGCCAGAACCGCGACCGGAACGCCGGGTCGATGAAGGTCGCGAACTCGTCGAGCCGCGGGTAGCCGAGCCGGAATGTCTCGCCCGACATCCGCGCGTCCTTCGCCGGGTACATCGCCCCGCCGTACGTCCGGACCACCGCGTCCATCTCCTGGAGGTAGGCCAGCGTCTCCTCGCCCCGGTTCGGGATGTCCATCGCCAGCGTCCACCCCGGGCGCGGGAACGACAGCATCCCCGGCGAGGTGAGCGGGCCGAAGCGCTTCAGGACCGAGAGGAACGCGCCCTGTCCGCGGGTCGAGGTCAGCGCGAGCAGCGCCCGCACGCCCTCCATGTCCGGCACCACCGACTGGTGCTGGAAGAAGCCCCGCCGCCCGTAGAGCCTGTTCCAGCCTCCGAGCGCATCGAGCGGGTGGAAGAACTTCCAGACCGAGCTGCGCGAGCGGCCGCGTGGCAGGTTGCCGTAGAGCGCGTTGAACGTCCTCAGGACCCAGGGCGAGAGGAGCAACTCCGGGGCGTCCACCCGGATGGCGGTCGGGTTCGGCCGCCGCGGCGTCGAGGCCGGTCCCTCGGCCAGGTTGCCCCTGAAGTAGACGCCCCGCCCGAGCGACTTCCCGCGCGCCAGTCCGTCGATCCAGGCCACGGTATGGGCGTGCGTCTCGATCGACACGTCGTCGAGCGCCGCCATCTCCTCGAGCGAGCGAAAGCGGATGCCCTCCGCTTCCACCCATCCGCTCGGCGCCCGCTCGAGCTGGAGCTCCGCCCAGGTGATGAGGCCGGTCAGCCCCAGCCCCGCCACCGTGGCCGAGAAGAGCGGATCGCCGGGGTGGAGCGTGGAGATGCTCCCGTCGCTGCGCCGCAGCCCCAGCGCCCGCACGTGACGGCCGAACGTGCCGGCCCGGTGGTGGTTCTTCCCGTGGATGTCGTTCGCCACCGCCCCGCCGAGCGTGACGAACTGGGTTCCCGGGCAGCACCGGCGGCAGCCACCCCCGGCCCAGCACCAGCTCGGTCACCTCGCCGAGGGACGCGCCGGCCTCGGCGCGCAGCACGCCCGTCTCGGGGTCGAAGGTGATGAACCGCCGGAGCGCCCGGGTGAGGAGCACCGGTCCATCGGCGTTGAGGCAGCTATCGCCGTAGCTGCGCCCCATCCCGTAGGCCAGCACCGGTGCGCCGGTGGGGAGCGGGTCGTCGGCCCACGCCAGGGGAACCGACTCCTGTGCCACCCGGGGAAACCGCCCCCAGCTCTCGGGCCCTGACGCCTCTGCCGACGGCTCCATCGCGGGCCCTGGCGTAGCACGGTCCCTCGCCCCGACGACATGCTGGCATCAGGGCTCCTCCGACATCTCTCCGCAGCCCGACAGCTCGGCCGTTATGTGGTCCGGGTTCATGGCCAAGGCACCGGGCGGGCCGCCGTCCTCACGTCTCTCGCGGCTTCGAAAGCTCGCCGGTCTCGGCGCACAGCTCGGAGGCGACGCGCTCACCCGGGGCGTCAAGCGGCTCGCCGGCGCCGATCCGAGCAGCCTCTCGACCGGCACCGCCGAGAAGCTGGTGGAGACGCTGGGCGACCTCAAGGGCGCGGCGATGAAGCTCGGCCAGGTGGCGAGCATGGACCCGGACCTCTTCCCCCCCGAGGTCCGCGCCATCTTCGCCCGGCTCCAGAACGAGGCTCCGCCGATGCCGTTCGAGCGCGTCGCCGCGGTCATCGAGGACGAGCTCGGGGGCAGCCCGGACACGCTCTTCGCGGACTTCAGCCGGGAGCCGATGGCGGCCGCGAGCCTCGGCCAGGTCCACCGCGCGCGCCTCCACGACGGTCGCGAGGTGGTGGTGAAGGTCCAGTACCCGGGCATCGACCGGGCGCTGCGGAGCGACATCGACAACATGGGCCTGGTGGTGAAGACCATGGCCCTCGCCCACCGTGCGCTCGACGGCCGGCAGTACTTCCACGAGCTCGCCGAGGAGCTGGCCCACGAGCTGGACTACAGCCGGGAGGGCAGGCTGGCCCGCGAGTTCGCCCGTGCCTCGGCCGGGCTGCCGGACATCGTCGTCCCCGAGATCGTCGACGAGCGCACCAGCACCCGGGTGCTGACGATGGAGCTGATCCCCGGGCAGACGCTGAAGACCTTCCTGGTCTCGCAGGCGGACAACGCCGAGCGGCTCCGCGTCTCGGGCCTGCTCATCCGGGCCATCCACGGCTCGTTCCTGGTGGACGGCACCGTCCACGCCGATCCGCATCCCGGCAACTTCATGGTGATGCCCGACGGACGGCTGGGCGTCCTCGACTTCGGCAGCGTGAAGCGCTTCAGCCGCGCGTTCTTCGAGGGCCACCGGGACGTGTTCCACCTCGTGCTCCAGCAGCAGGCGATCGACGTGCTGGACCTGGCGCGCCGGGTCGGCTTCACCGTGGAGCTGCCGGACGCGGAGGCCCGTCCGCTGCTCGAGGAGATGATCCACATCGCCGGCCGCGCGCTGCGCACCGACGACTACGACTACGCACACGACACCATGGCGCCCGACAGCCGTAAGCTCTTCGCCCGGCACGCCGCGGAGTTCCTGAAAGTCCGTCCCCCCGCCGAGGGAGTGATGTTCTTTCGCGCCTTCGGCGGGCTGCAGCAGAACCTCCGGCTGCTCGGTGCTCGCGGAGATTTCCGTCCGTTCTACCGGAGCCTGCTTCCGCTCCTGGACTGACACGTCGGATGGCGACGGTGCGCGAGCCGTGAGAGGCTTGCCCTTCGAATGGCCCGTCGGCTCGCTCCGTTCCTCCTCGCCGCCGTCCTGCCCGTCACCACCCTGGCCCAGTCGGCCGATCGCGCGCTCCTGACCGAGCTGGCGAAGGTGAAGGCGGTGGACGCCCACTCGCACCTCCTCATCAACCGCGTAGAGCCGTCAGGCAAGGCGCTGGCCACCCAGCGCAGCGCCACCGACCTCCCGCTGCGTCTGCGCGGCGTGGGCCCGGAGTGGGTCCGCACCTGGAAGGTGCTCTACAAGCTCAACCTCCCGGACACGTCCGAGAAGCGGATGGCCGAGCTGCAGCAGACGCGCGAGCTGATGGTCGAGGACCTCGGCGCGGAGTTCTCGACCCGCATGCTGGACCAGGCCAACGTGGAGATGGCCATCGTCTCCGGCGAGCCGCTCACCGGGAAGGGCAATGGCCCGGTTCCGCTTCGTCCCCCGGGCCGACGTCTTCCTCCGGCCCTTCGCCCAGGATTCGGCAGAGGCCCTCAAGCCGTTCTTCGTCGCCGCGCGGATGTACACGCTGCCCAGCGGGCTCGACGAGTACCTGAGCAAGGTGGTGACTGGCGCGCTCGAGCGCTGGGTCTCCGAGGGGGCGGTGGGAATCGACGTGGGCGTCGCCGCCTGGCGCGGCCTCGACTTCGACGAGGTGAACGCCGAGGCCGCGCGCTCCGCCTACGGCCGGCTGGTGGTGGGGGGCGAGTTCGGTGCCCGCGCCGCCGACCTCAAGGCGTTCCAGGACTACACCTTCCGCCACCTCGCCCGGGAGGCGGGCCGGGTGGGGCTGGTGGTGCACGTCAAGACCGGCATGTCGCGCGACGCCACCGGGATCGTGGGCAACGGCAATCCCAATCCTCCTCGGGCCGACGATCGCCGATCCGACGCTCTCCAAGACCCGATGGCTCCTGGTGCACGGCGGCTTCCCGTTCGACAAGGAGACCGGCCCGATGCTCCTGCGGCCCAACGTCTACGCCGACGTGAGCGTGCAGGACCTGGTGCGCTCGCCCACCGAGTTGGGCGAGTCGCTCCGGCGCTGGTTCGAGCTCGCGCCGGAGCGCGTCTGCTTCGCCACCGACGCTGCGTCGGACCCGAGCGCCGCCGCAGCTCCGCTGGCCCGAGCTGACGTTCCTCGGCGCCGAGACCACGCGCGCGGCGCTGGTCATCGCGCTGTCCCGGCTCATCACCGATGGGCTGGTGACCAAGGCCCAGGCGCTGGAGATCGGCAAGGGCGTCCTCCGGGACAACGCGCTCACGCTGCACGGGCTCCAGCCGCAGCAGCAGCCGCAGCAGCCGTCCGCGGTGGGCTCGGCCGAGCCGACGGCACGCTGAGCCTCCGGGGCCGAGCCCCGGGCTTCCCGTCGGCGGAGGCGGCCCTCGGCGAGGGATGAGACCTTCGTCGCGCTTGCGTGCGTGCCCGAACCGGAGCAAACGCCGTGACGTGGCGTTCGTGCCGGGGATGAAGGTTCGCTACGTGCTTCAGCCCGAGTGGGGCGTGGGGCACCTCGTCCGGACGCTCGAGGGCGGCTCGGTGGCCGAGGTCCTCTTTCCGGGCCGCTCGCAGCCCACCCTGGTCTCCACCCGCGGCAACTCCCTCGTCGCGCACCAGCTCGGCCCGGGCGATCCGGTCCGGACCGCGAAGGGCCGTCCCGCGACCATCACCGGGGAGGAGCCCGGAGGCCGGGGGCTGCGGCGCTACGTCCTGCGGTACGAGGACGGCACCGAGGACGAGATGCCCGAGTCCGAGGTGCAGGCGCCGGTCCCGGACACGGACCTGCTCAGCACCCTCCAGGAGGGCCGGGTGGCCGACGCGCGCGCCTTCCTCCTCCGACGTCAGGCGCTCACGCTCGACGAGGAGCGGCGCAACGACGCCCTCGGCGCGCTCCTCGCCAGCCGGGTGATGGTGAAGCCGCACCAGGTGGGCGTCGTGCAGCGGGTGCTGTCCGCGCGCCGCCCGCGCTTCGTGCTGGCCGACGAGGTGGGCCTCGGCAAGACCATCGAGGCGGGGATGGTCTTCTCCGCCCTCCGCCTCTCCGGCCTCGCGGCGCGGGTGCTGGTCATCGCGCCCGAGCCACCTGACCGTGCAGTGGCTCGCCGAGCTGTTCCACAAGTTCCAGCAGCTCTTCACCCTGGTCGACGGCGAGCGACTGGCCCGGAGCCGCCGCGACGATCCGGACACCTCGCCCTGGGCAGACGTTCTCCCGCGTGGTCACCAGCCTCGAGCTCCTCTCCCGCTCGCCCGAGGAGGTCGCCGAGGCCGCGGCCGCGGGCTGGGACCTGGTCATCGTCGACGAGGCGCACCACCTCCGGGGCGAGAAGGCCTTCGCCGCCATCGAGGCGCTCGCCCCGCGCACCTGGGGCCTCCTGCTGCTCACCGCCACGCCGATGCAGCTCGACCCGGACGAGTACCGCGCGCTGCTCACGCTGCTCGACCCGGTGACCGCGCCCGACTCCGAGGCGTTTCGCGCCCGTCTGCAGCGGCAGGAGGCGCTCTCGCGCACGGTCCGCGCCCTGCTCGAGGGCGACGACGCCGAGGCCGCCGCGGCGGTCACCGCGCTCCGGTCACGCTTCCCCGACGACCGGGAGCCTGGCCAGGCTGCGCGACCGCGAGGCGCTGCTCACCCACCTCGCCGAGACCTACAGCCTCTCCGAGGCGCTGATCCGCAACCGCCGCGCCCGGGTGGGCGGGTTCAGCGCCCGGCGTCTCCACCGGCACGTGGTCGAGCCGCCCGACACCGAGCTGCTCGCCCGCGATGCGGTGCTCGCCGCGGTGCGCGCGGGCTCGGTCCGGGGCGCGGCGCTGGCCGGCCTGCTCCGCCGCCTCGACTCCTCGCCCGCCGCGTTCGCCCAGGCTGCGGGCGGCGTGCTCGCCGATCGCCGCCGGCGCTCCCGGCGCGCGACGCGAAGTACCAGGCGCTCCGCGCGCTCCTCGGCGACATCTGGGAGAGCGAGCCCGGGGCGAAGGTGCTCCTCTTCACCGAGGCGCTGGCCACGCTGGAGAGCCTGCGCGCGCTGCTCTCGGCCGATGGCATCGAGGCGCTCGGCTACCACGGCGACCTGCCGCTGGTGGACCGCGACCGCCAGGTGGCCCGCTTCCGCGATCCGGAGGGGCCGCGGCTCTTGCTCTGCACCGAGGTGGGCGGCGAGGGCCGCAACTTCCAGTTCTCGCACCACCTGGTGAACTACGACCTGCCGTGGAGCCCGGCCACGATGGAGCAGCGCATCGGCCGCCTCGACCGCATCGGCCAGACGCAGCCGGTGGACATCCACGTCTTCGACGTCCGGGGCACGCTCGCCTCCGACGTGCTCTCGCTCCTCGCCGACGCGGTGGGCGTCTTCGGCGAGACGGTGGGCGGCCTGGACGCGGTGCTCGAGGAGGTCGAGCCGCGCATCCTCGAGCTCGCGCTGGCCGACGCCCGGCGGAGCGGCACCGAGTACCGGACCACCCTCGCCGCGCGGGTCGCCGAGGCCCGGAGCGCCGTCCGCCGGGCCTACGACCCGCTGCTCGACGAGCGCAGCTTCGACCGCGGCGGCGGTGGCAGGCGCTGGTCGAGCGGGCCCAGCGTCCGGATCGGCCTCGAGGACACGCGAGGATGGACTCGCTCGAGGACGGGCTCTGGGCCATCGCCCGCGACCTGGACGAGCGGCTCGAGGAGACGGTCACCGAGCTCGCGCGCAAGGTGGGCATCGGCGTCGACACCGACGAGCAGGTCGACGCCTTCCAGTGCGCCTTCCACTTCGGGCACGCGCTGAAGGTCGAGGCGCTGCCCGGGCTGCAGCTCGGCGAGGAGCGCACCGTGCTCGGCACGTTCTGGCGCGACACGGCGGTGGAGCAGGAGGAGATCGACTTCTTCGCCACCGGCCACCCCATCGTCGAGGCGCTGTTCGGCTTCCTGCGCGACGGGCCCTACGGTCGCAACGGCTGCCGCGCCATCCAGCACCGCGGCGCTGGCCGCCCGGGGTCTCGAGGTCCTGTTCCACGTCGTGCCGCCCGAGCCCGAGGACACGAGCCCCGGTGCGCGCGTGCCGTCGCGCCAGCTCTCGCGCGTGCTCGACCGGAGCCTGCTCCGGGTGGCGGTGACCGCGCGGCCCGGAGGGCGCCCCGGCGGTGGCGCCGAAGCTCCTGGACCTGCTCGCCCGGCGAGGAGGGCCGCTCGCTCCAGGGCGACCAGAATCCGCGCGGCGTTCCCGGATCTGGCGGCGTTCGTCGGCGCCGGCCGTGGCCGAGGCGATGCGGGCGGCGAGCGACGAGCTCCAGAGCCTCCAGACTCGAGGCTCGGGGAAAGCTCGATGCGGAGCGGGACCGGGTCCTGGTCCGGCTGGAGCGAGCGCTGCGGCACCAGGGCCTCGCGCCGGCGGACATCGAGGCGCAGCTCGAGCAGGAGCGCGTCCATCACCGCGCGCTGGCCGCGGCGCTCGACGGGCTGACGCTCCAGCTGGACTCGGTCTGCGCATTCGTCCTCGCGCGCTGAAGCCCCTCCGTCAGGGCACCTCGACTCTCGTCGACGTCTGCCGCGCGCTTGGCGACGATCTTCGCTAGGTGCGGGACGCCATGGTGAGGACCGCGGCGCCGGTGAAGCGCCCCTCGCGCAGCGCCTGGAGCGCCTCGTTCGCCTGCGCGAGCGGGAACACCGTCACCTCGGGCTTGACCCCGAGCCGCGCCGCCAGCGGGAGGAACTCGCGCCCGTCCTCCCGGGTGAGGTTCGCCACCGAGCGGATGCTTCGCTCCTCCCACAGTCTCTCGTAGGCGAACGACGGGATGTCGCTCATGTGGATGCCCGCGCAGACCACCGTCCCGCCGGGGGCGAGCGCCTCGAGCGCGCGCACCACCAGCTCGCCCGCCGAGGCGAAGACGATCGCCGCGTCGAGCTTGACCGGAGGCGCCTCGCTCGAGCCTCCAGCCCACATCGCACCGCGCTCGCGAGCGAACGCCTGCCCGCGCGCGTCGCCATCCCGGGTGAAGGCGAACAGCTCCCGCCCCTGCGCCACCACCACCTGGGCCAGCAGATGCGCCGAGGCGCCGAAGCCGTAGAACCCGATCCTCGGCGCCTCCCCCGCGAGGCGCAGCGCGCGGTACCCGATGAGCCCGGCGCAGAGCAGCGGTGCGACGTGCACGTCGTCGAGTCCCGGTGGGAGCGGGAAGCAGAACCGAGCGTCCGCCACCGTCTGCTCGGCGTAGCCACCATCGAGCGTGTAGCCTGTGAACCCTGCCGCGACGCAGAGGTTCTCGCGCCCCGACCGGCAGTACCGGCACGTGCCGTCGGTCCACCCGAGCCACGGGATCCCCACCCGGTCCCCGACCGCCAGCGAGTCGACCGCGGCGCCCCGCTCCACGATCCTCCCGACGATCTGGTGGCCGAGGACCAGCGGAAGCTTCGGGCGGGCCAGCTCCCCGTCGAGCACGTGCAGATCGGTCCGGCAGACCCCGCAGGCGCTCACCTCCACGCGGACCTGATCGGGGGCCGGCCCGGGCAGGGTCACCTCGCGAAGCACCAGCGAGGCTCCAGGTCGCTCGAGCACCTGTGCGCGCATGGTCCGGAGCATGGATCCGGAGGGCGCCCGCCGCCACGAGACCCTGAACGGTTGATTGCCACGGAACCGGTCGGTGCCCGGGAGTCGAAAGATGGGGAATCCTCCCCATGCGGGCCGGGCGCCCTCAGGTCAGACTCTCCACGCTCTTCAACCCCAGGAGGTCTGCGATGTCCGAGCAACGAGAGCTGGTGGTGCTGATGACGAAGGGAACCGACCACGAGACGTCATCGGTCGGATTCACCATCGCCAACGGGGGGATGACCGCCGGCTTCAAGAAGGTGACGGTGTTCCTCACCAGCTCGGCCGTCGACCTCGCCCGGCGCCGGGCCATCGACACGACCCACGTCCCTCCACTCGAGCCGCTCTCCGAGCTGGTCAAGGACTTCCTCCGCCGGGGTGGCCGTCTGGTGGCCTGCACGCCCTGCGTGAAGGCGCGGGGGTACACGCAACAGGACCTCATCGAGGGGACGGAGATTGCCGGCTCCAGCGTCATCCACGAGCGGCTCCTTGCCGGGGCGGCGTCGCTGAGCTTCTGAGCCCGGGTGGGACAGGCGTACGCTCCGCCCCACCATGGTGCTGTTCGAGCGCGAGGGTCCGCTGGCTGCGCTGGCCGAGGCGTGGACTGAGGCCTCGACGGGTCGAGGCGTCCTGGCGCTGGTCGGCGGCGAGGCCGGGGCGGGAAAGACCAGCCTGATGCGGGCGTTTCTGGGGCACGGTGTTGCGCACCGCAGGGCGCTCGTCGGGGCCTGCGACTCGCTGTCCACCCCTCGGCCGCTCGGGCCGCTGCGGGACATCGCCGCCGCCGAGCCCGGCTTCGCACGGCTGCTCGAGAGCAACCCCAGACGGGAGGCGCTGTTCGGCGCGGTGCTCACCGAGCTGCGCCGGGTCCAGCCCACGCTGCTGGTCATCGAGGACGCGCACTGGGCCGATGCGGCCACCATCGACCTCCTGAGGTTCCTCGCGCGGCGGGTCGAATCGACGGGTGCCCTGGTGGTGGTGACGCTCCGGGACGACGAGGTCGGCGCCGGCCATCCGCTGAGGATCGCGCTCGGGGATGTGGCGACCTCGGGCGCGCTCCGGCGCATCGCGGTGCAGCCCCTCTCGATCGATGCGGTCCGCGCGCTGGCCGAGGGGAGCGGTCTCGACCCGCTCGAGCTTCACCGGCGCACGGGGGGCAACGCCTTCTTCGTCACCGAGCTCGTCGCCGGGTGCGGGGGCGCGGTCCCCCACAACGTGCTCGACGCGGTGCTCGCCCGGATTGGCCGCTTGCCGGCGCCGTCCCGCGCGACGCTGGAGACCGCGGCCGTGGGCGGGGCGACGGTCGAGGCGGCGGTCCTGGAGCGGCTGCTCGGGCCGGACCTCGCCCTCGGGCCATGCATCGAGCTCGGGCTCCTCCGCCCCGCGGGCGCGTCCGTCAGCTTCCGCCACGAGATTGTCCGCCAGGCCATCCTCTCGGCGCTCTCGCCGGCGCGGGAGCGAACGCTGCATGGCGAGATCCTCGATGTGCTGCGGTCCGGGTTGGGCGCGACACCTGATCTCGCCCGGCTCTCGCACCACGCCGCCGGGGCCGGCGATGCACCGGCCGTCCTGGAGTTTGCGGTGGCTGCGGCCGAGCAGGCCCGCGCGCTTCGCTCGCACCGGGAGGCCGCCGCCCAGTTCGCCCGTGCGCTCGCCTTCGCGGGACCCGATCGTGGCCGGCGCGCCGGGCTGCTCGAGGCCTACGCCATCGAGTGCTACCTGACCGGGCGGCTGGACGAGGCCATCGAGACCTGCCAGCAGGCGGTGCGCCTGCGCGAGTCACTCGGCGAGCGCGTGCGTCGCGGCGACGACCTGCGGTGGCTCTCGCGCTTCCTGTGGTTCGCCGGGAACAACGCCGAGGCCGAACGATGGGCGACCCGGGCGGTCGCGGCGCTCGAGGAGATGCCGCCGGGCCGGGAGCTCGCGGCGGCGTACAGCAACGCCAGCCAGCTCCGGATGCTCGCCGGCGACACCGCCGAGGCCGCCCGCTGGGCGCGGAAGGCGCTGGCCCTCGCGCGCCGGCTGGGTGAGCGCGCGATCGTCATCCACGCGCTCTGCAACCTGGGCTCGTGCAAGATCCACCTCCAGGATCCGGACGGCTGGCGTCTCGTCGGCCGGAGCCTGGAGGGTGCACTCGCCGCCGGTCTCGACGACGACGCGGCCCGCGCCTGGGCAAACCTGGTGACCCACGCGGTGACGCAGCGCCAGCTCCCAAGGGCTGCGGAGCTCCTGCGTGACGGGCTCGCGTTCACCGAGGAGCGCGACCTGGATGGGTACCACTTCTATCTGCTCGGCTGGAGCGCGCTGGCCGAGCTCCACGCCGGCCGGCTCGACGCCGCGGTGGCCCGGGCCGAGGCGGTGCTCCGCCGTCCGGGACTGCCCATCCTCTCGCGGGTCATCCCGCTGGTGGTGCTCGGCCGGGTGCGCGCGCGCCGCGGCGAGCCCGAGGTCTGGCCGGTGCTGGACGAGGCACTCGCGCTGGCGGACCGGATCGGCGAGCTTCAGCGGCTCGGTCCGGTGGCCGTCGCCCGGGCCGAGGCGGCGTGGCTCGAAGGAGACGATGCGCGGGCCGTGGCCGAGGTCTCCCGCGCGCTCCCCCGGGCGGTCGAGGTCCGCGACGGGTGGATCGGCGGCGAGCTGCTCGCCTTCGCGAGGCGGGCGGGGAAGTCGGTGAAGGCCCCGGCCTGGGTGGCGCCTCCCTTCCGGTCCGAGCTCCGCGGTCGGTCCGGGGCGGCAGGTCGCGCGTGGACCCGGTCGGGCTGCCCGTTCGAGGCCGCGCTGGCGCTCGCCGGCGGGAACGACGAGGGGGATCTCCGTGCCGCGTTCGAATCGCTCGAGCAGCTCGGGATGCGTGCGGCCGCGGCACGGGTTGCTGCGCGGCTCCGCGCACGCGGCGTGCGCAGGGTGCCCCGCGGGCCGCGGGCGAGCACCCGGATCCACCCGGCCGGGCTGACCGCACGGGAAGTCGAGGTCCTCGCGCTGCTCGGAGAGGGGCTCCGGAACGCCGAGATCGGCAAGCGTCTGTTCATCTCCGCCAAGACGGTGGACCACCACGTCTCGGCCATCCTCGAGAAGCTGAATGTGCGGAGCCGGGCCCACGCAGCCCGGTGGCGTCCTCCGGAGCCTCAACGAGCAGCCGAGACGCGTTCCCAGACCGGCCGGCGTTCGTGATCCTCTCCTCCGCTCAATCACTCGAGGGGTCCGGGCGAGACTCCCCGGGCGCTCGCACCAGGGATCGGCGGGTCCGGGCGGCACACGACGTCCGGCTCACGCGTGGAGTGGATCGAGCAGGAACGGAATCCATCCTTCCCGGAACCTGCGCCTCTCGCGCTTGCGGCCGTGCCTTGCCCGGTTCACTGTGCCTTGCCCGGCGCTGGCGCAGTGCCGGCGTCGGCGTTGCAAGGAGGAAGTCATGCCGACCTACGTGACGCTGATGCGCTTCACCGATCAGGGCATTCGCAACATCAAGGAAGGCCCCGCCCGCCTGGAGGCTGCGAAGAAGGCCTTCCAGTCGGCCGGAGCGGAGATCAAGTCGTACTACCTCGGCCTCGGGCACTACGATGCGATCGCGGTGATTGAGGGACCGAGCGACGAGGTCGCCGCTCGCATGGCGCTGGCCATCGGTGCGCAGGGAAACGTGCGAACCGAGACGATGCGCGTGTTCAACGAGTCGGAGTACCGGAAGCTCATCGCCGGGCTCCCGTGAGCCACCGGACGAGGGGCGGTGCGGCGCTGGCCGCCCCTCGGTGGTTCCTTGGTATATCTGTCCCCCGCATGGCGAACGACGACGACCTGAGGGCGGAGCTCGAGAGGCTGAAGGCCGAGAACGAGGCGCTCCGGAACAAGCGCTCCGGGCCGGTCTCGATGAAGGTCAGCGAGAAGGGCGGGCTCTCCGTCTACGGGCTCGGCCGCTTCCCGGTGACGCTCTACCAGGAGCAGTGGACCAAGCTGCTCGACATGGCCGACGAGATCCGGACCTTCATCCGCGAGCACCAGGGCCAGCTGAAGAAGCGGGACTGACTCACTGCACGAGCCAGGCCTCGTAGGCCTTGAAGTCGTAGGGCCGCCCGAGGAAGTCCGAGACCAGATCCGCCGCGGGCTTGCCGCCACCCGGCTCGAGCACCCGCTGGCGGTAGCGCGCCGCGGTCTCCCGATTGAACACACCGGCCTTCGAGAAGGGCGTGAAGAGGTCCTTCGCGATCACGAGCGACCACATGTACGTGTAGTACACGGCGCTGTAGCTGCTGAGGTGCCCGAACGACGCCTGGAGGTACGTGCCCTTCACGTAGGGGAACGTCCAGTACCTGGCCATGCCCTCGGCGACGACCTCGGTCGTGTCCAGCCCGCGCGCTTCGCGGTCGTGCAGATGAAGGCTGGTCGCGGCGAGGAACATCTGGCGCCGCACGTCGAGGCCCTTCCCGAACTCCTCGGCCGCACGGAGCTGCTGCACCATCGTGGCGGGGATGGGCTCGCCGGTCTTCACCTCCCTGGCGAAGATCTGGAGCACGCCCGGGTCGCGCACCCATTCCTCGAGCATCTGCGACGGCGCCTCGACGAAGTCCTGCTCGGTGCGGACGCCTGAGTTCGCCGCCCAGCGGGTGTTTCCGCCGAGCACGTGGTGCACCAGGTGGCCGAACTCGTGGAACAGTGTCCGGACGTCGTCGTACTCCATCAGGCCGCCTGGCCGGGGGAAGTTGCAGAGCAGCGCTCCCTCCGGCAGCCGGTGACCGGCTTGACCGGAGACGACGGTGTACTGCGCGGCGTGCTTGAACTTGCCTTCCCGCGGGTGGAGGTCCAGGTAGATGCGGCCCAGCGACTTTCCGGCGCGGTCGCCGAACGAAGGCCCGGCGATCACCTCGAACACCCGCACGTCGGTGTGCCAGACGGTGGCCTTGTCCACCGGCCGGTACGAGAGGTCGAAGATCTTCCCGGTGATGTCGAGCACGCCCTGGAAGACGTGGCCTGCCTCGAAGTAGGGCCGGGCCTGCTGCGCGTCGAAGTGGTAGCGCTCGGCCTTCACCCGCTCGCCGTAATAGACGACGTCCCACGGCTCGAGCGCCTTCGCCCCGGGCACGTCCTTCCGCTTCCGGGCGAGCAGCTCCTTCTTCTCTCGCGGCCCGGTCGCCCGAGGCGGCGGTGATGCGCTCGATGAAGTCCGACGCGTTCTTGTCGGACCGAACCATCTTGTTCTCGGTCACGTAGTCCGCCCAGTTCGGGTATCCGAGCGTCCGTGCCAGCTCCTCGCGCTTGAGCAGCATCCGATCGAGGACCGCGATGTTGGCCGGCGCGGCGCGGGTCATGAACGCCCGCCACAGCGCCTCGCGGGTCTTCGCGCTCCGGGCGTAGCTCCGGACCGGGAAGTAGTCCGGGTAGTCGGTGGTGAGGACGACCTTTCCATCCGGGCCGGGTGGGTGTGCGGCGATGAAGTCGGCCGGCAACCCGGCCAGGTCCGCGGGGGCGAAGGAGACGGAGCGCGTCCCGGCCGGGATGTTGCGGTCGAACTCCTGGCCGATGGCGACCAGCTCGTCATTCAGCGCCCGGACCTTCGCCCGGGTGGCGTCGTCCCGGTCCACGCCCGCCCGGCGGAACTCCCGCAGATCCCGTGTCATCCACCACCGGGTCGCCTCGTCCTGCCCGGAGAGGTCGAGCGAGGAGAGCACCTCGTAGAGCGCGCGATCCTGGTTGATGACGGTGCCCAGTGACTGGATCTTCCGGTCGCACTCCTCGGCCGCGGCGCGCATGGCCGGGTCGGGGCTGCTCTGGCGTGCGAGCTCGGCCTGCGCATCCAGGTCGTTGATGGCGGCGAGCGCGTTGTCGTAGCCGGTGAGCGTGACCACGGTGTCCCGGGGCGGCTTGCTCGCCTTGACCACCTCGATCCCTGCCTGGGCCCGGGACATCGCGTCCTGGCAGGCGGCGGTGAACCCGGCGGGCGGGCCGGAGATCCGGGCGGCGGCGGTGCCCACCGGCTCGTCGAGGGGGGGTGGCGCCTTCGACGCCCCGGAAGCCCCCGGTGCGGGCGCCTGGGTGGGCGCCGCGAAGGGAGCTCCGGCCAGGACGAGGAGGGGAAGGGCGAGCAGGACGGCGTGGCGCATCGGGAAGGACCCGGGGAGGACGACCATGGCGCGAGGTCGAAGGGAGCGGCGCACGCTTGCACGGCGTGCCGCGAACGGTGAGCGCAATGCAGCGAGCCGCGCAGGTCGAGAGGGTGCTCGCCTCGCCTAGCCGAGGTCGCACACGCTCAGCGCCCAGACCGGGAACAGGCGCAGGTAGATGTCGTAGTGGATGGCGCAGGTCCGGTTGAACACGCCGGTGATGGGCTGATCCGGCCAGCGGCCATCGTCGCCCTGCTGCGCGCGCAGCCAGGCCACACCCCGCCGCACCGCGTCCGAGCTTCTGCGTCCGCACGCCGCGAGCGAGAGCAGGGCCCACGAGGTCTGCACCGCGTGGCCGCGCAGCCCGTCCACCCACCGCCGCTCCCGGTTGGCCTCGAGCGTCTCGCTCCAGCTCCCGTCGGGCCGCTGGCGGGCCTCGAGATGGTCGGCCGCACGCCGCAGCGCCGGGTCGTCCGTCCGCGCGCCGGCGGCGACGAGGCCCGCGGTGCCGAACCAGGCGCCGTAGCTGAAGCACACCCCCCAGCTGCCTTCCCAGGAGCCGTCGGCGCGCTGCACCCGCCGGATGAATTCCTCACCCCGGCGGATGGGCGCGCGCAGCCATCCCGCGTCCTCCGGGGCGAAGGCGCTCCACGCCGCCAGCGCCTGCACGCAGGCGGACGTGCACTCGACGTACGACACGTCGACCATGATGGTGGAGAAGCACGTCCGAGGGGTTCAGTGCCTCGAGCCACTTCGGCCCGCGCTGCAGCTCGTAGGTCGCCCAGCCCCCGTCGTCGTTCTGGAGCGAGAGGATCTCCTCCACGGCCTCGCGCAGCCTCCCGCCGAGGCACCTGGTTCAACCCGGCACGCTCGAGCAGCAGCGAGGCCTTGAGCCCCTCGGCGGTGCAGTCGCTGATGGGCCATCCGTGGGCGCGGGTGGAGAAGGGCCAGCCGCCGCGGCTCCGGTGCCGGAAGCCCTTCGCCATCTCGGGCACGTCCTCGAGCACCTGGTTCGACTCGATGAAGTGCGCCGCCTGCGCGAGCGTGGCGCGCATCCGCTCGGTCTGCCCGGTGGCCAGGATGCCCTGGACCGCGAAGGCGGTGTCCCAGAGCTCGGAGGAGTTGTACCCCTGCATCTTGAGGCCGTCCGGCGCGCGCCACAGGTAGTCCGGTAGCCGCGCCAGGTGGGCCTCGACCTCGGGGCCGCCCGGGCGGGCCACGTGCCACACCACCGTGTTCAGCACCTTGTTGATCGGCCCGATGCAGATGTGGTTCGTCGCTGCGTCCTCGCGGCGGATCTGATCGAGCACCACCTCCAGCGCCGCGCTCGCGCGCGCCCGCCGGCGCGAACCGCTCCCACAGCGCGAGCGCCCCGTTCGCCGCGCGGAGATACCCGGTGCGCGGCCTGTAGGCGTCGGTCTCGGCCACCGCGCTCCGCGTGCTCCCGGCCAGTCCACCGTGTCGTAGGGCTGGGCGTAGATCTCCCGACGAATGGAGCGCGAGCAGCGGCGTCTCCTTCGCTCGCACCCGCCGGCCATAGAGCCAGCTCATCGGCAGGTACACCATCCGGCAGTGGCACCAGAGCTTCGACGGGTGCAGCGGCAGCGACTCGGGCAGAAGCCACAGCTCGGGCGGCACCGGTGCCAGCCCCCGGTACTCGTAGAGCCCGAGCATCGCCAGGATGAACTTGCCCCACGAGCCGCTGGACAGCGGCCCGCCGTGGGGGAGGAACCAGGCCCGGGCGCGCTGCAGCTGGGGGTCCTCGGCCGGGACCCCGAGCAGCCGCAGCGTGACGTAGACCAGCACCGAGGTGAACACGTGGCTGTGCGACTCGACGTCGAGTCCCCAGCCACCGTCCGGCGTTCTGGTGCCCGCGGAGATAGCTGACGAATCCCTCGCGGGTCGCGGCGTCGGGCGGGCGGCCGAGCAGCTCGAGGCCGGTCACGTACACCGGGATCAGGAACAGCGGGCCGCCGTAGTCGCCCTTCCACGAGCCCCCGGCGTCCTGGGTCGCGGCGAGCACGTCCAGCCCTCGCTCGACAGCGGGGGCTGCGGTGCGCGGCCTCGGCGCGGTCATTCCGTTCGCCCCTCCGGGAGGCCTTTCGCGCACTCGGCATAGAGCGCATTCAGCGCCGGGTCATCGGTCACGCTCTCGCGGGTGAGGACCATGATCCGCATCACGGTCTCGCGGTCGATCTTCACCGGCGCCGGCTCGAAGACCGCCGGGTTGTGCGCCAGCGCACCGAGCGTGCGCAGCGCGAACAGGAGCGGCCACAGGCAGAACAGCCGGAGCCCGGGCTGCGACGGTGGCAGGATCAGCGAGTACTCGAACGCCACGTCGCACTCGTGACGGGCGACGGCGACGAGGTCGTCGAGGCAGGCGACCGCATCCTCGCGGCGCTCGGGGAGCACGAGCGTGCCCGGCGAGAGCCCGTGCCGCGCCATGAACGTGCGCGGGAGCCAGCAGAACCCGCGGTCCAGGTCCTCGCGGATGTCCTTGAGGATGTTGGTGAGCTGCAGGGCGCGTCCGAACGCGGGCGCCCGCGGACGGAGCTCGGTCCGGCGCGGGGCGACCGTGTCGTAGCCGTCCACGAATAGCCCGGTGAGCATCACCCCGACCGTTCCGGCGACGTAGTAGCAGTACTGGAGCGTGTCCCTCAGCTCCGGGAGGCCCTGCGGCGCACCGCCGTCCAGCGCCACCATCACCTCCGCCATCCCATCGGTCATCTCTCCCACGCACGCCGCGATGTGCGGGTGGGTCCAGTGCGGGAGGCGTCGCATGGCCTCGAGGACAATCGGCGTCCCCTCCACCAGCTGCACCTCGGCCGAGGGCGCGGAGGGCCGCAGCGCGGCGATCGCGCGGTGCGCAAACTCTACTGCCTGCGACTCCCAGCCCGGGGTCGAGTTTCACCAGGCGTCCGAGCGAGTGAAACAGCTCGACCCGTTCCGAGACCTGTCCCCGCGCCTCGTCCTCGAGCGTGTCCGCGATGCGGCACAGGAGGTAGGCGACGGTGACCACCAGGTCCAGCGGAGGAGGAAGAACCGGGATGTTGAGCGCGAAGGTGCGAGACACCTCCGGCAGAGCGCGACGGCAGAAGTCTTCGGGTCCGGTCACGAGTGATACCCAGTGGAAACACAGCGGAAGATGCGCCGGGGCGCCGCGCACTCTATAAGAAGGACCGAAAGAAGGGCCGGGGAGGGGTCGTCGTCGTGACCGAAGTGGACGTACTTGTTGCCGGTGGTGGACCCGCGGGGTGCACCACCGCTGCTGCCATGGCCCAGCTCGGCCTGCGCACCCTGATCGCCGACGCTGGCCAGGACCGCCACAAGATGCTGGCAGGCGAGCTGCTCCACCCCGTCGCCATCGAGGAGCTCACCGCCTTCGGATTCCGTGAGGCGCTGAGCGCGGACGGCGCGCCCATCGTGGGGTTCGCGGTGGTGGACGGGGCGAAGACCGCACTCCTGCCGTATGGCCCGGGGAACCGCGGGCTGGGGATCGAGCACCACGCGCTGGTGATGCCTCTCCTGGACATCCTCGAGCGCCGGCGGGACGTCCAGGTCCGCCGCCGCGCCCGGGTGACCTTCCTCTCGGACGGGCCGGACGGAGTGGAGGTCTCGCTCTCCAGCGACGGGCGGAGCGAGCGGGTCCGTGCCCGGTTGCTGGTCGCCGCCGACGGCCGTGCCTCGCCGCTCCGCCGCGCGGTCGGGATCTCCGAGGAGCACGATCGGCTCTCGACGATGGTGGGCGTGCTGGTCGACGCGGCCACCCTCCCGCACGCCGGACGCGGTCACCTCTTCATCGGCGGCCCGGCGCCGGTGCTCGCCTACCCGATCTCCAGCACCCGGGCCCGGGTGATGGTGGATCTGCCGCTCGGTTCCGCTCCGGACCACGTCCGCGACCCGGAGATCCTCTCCGGGGTCCCCATGCCGCTCCGGCAGGCCATCCTCGACGCGCTCGCGCACGAGACCCCGCTGGTGGCCGCCTCCGAGACCCGGCAGCTCGAGGCCGCCTACAAGGGTCACGTGGTGCTGGTGGGGGACGCCGCCGGCTGCTGTCACCCCCTGAGCGCCACCGGCATCGCCTCGGCGGTGCGTGACTCGCGCGCGCTGGAGCGCGCCATGCGCGCGACGAAGAACGACGTGCCCCGGGCCCTCGCCGCCTACGCCCGTGCCCGCCGGCCCGCGAACCGCACCCGCATCGCGCTCGCCTCCGCGCTGTACGAGGCCTTCTGCAGCGACACGGCGGAGATGGCGGCGCTGCGCGGCGGTCTCTTCCGCTACTGGGAGCGCTCGCCCACCGGGACCCGCATCTCGATGTCCCTTCTCTCCACGAGAGAGACCCGGATGTCGGTCATGGCCCGCGAGTACGCCCGGGTGGTGGCCCATGGCCTGGTCGCGCTCGGCGCCGGTTCGGTCCGTGCGGTCCGCGGTCCACGCCGGGCAGTGCGTGCCGGAGCCCGGCTCGTCGCCTCGGCCCTGCCCCACGTCCGCACCGCGATGGCCGGGGCGGTCGAGGACCGTCTCCTGGCCCTTCCTCCGCCTCACGCTCAGGTGCCCGCAGCCGCCGAGTCGCTCGGCTCGAGCCGCGCTTCACCGTCCAGGTCGTAGCTCCGGCCGCGCCAGTCCACCCGGCGGTTCAGCCGGGCGGCGACGGCGACCACGCCGCTCAGCAGCGGGAGCACCGCCGCCACCCAGAGGTGGCGGGCCGCGATGCGCGGGCCGCCGTGGCCGCGCTGGAGCGAGACCTGCGTCCAGATCGAGAAGGCGATGGGGACGAGCGCGAGCGCGGCGATCTCGAAGCGTCCCGTGGCGAGGGCCGTCACCAGCACTCCCCAGGCGATCCAGCAGGAGATGCCGCGGACCCATCCGGGCCAGGTGAAGCGAAACGACAGCCCCCCTCGGAGAAGAGGATCCACCGGCGGAAGGTCCGGAAGAAGGTGAGTGGTCCCATCCCGCCGATGACCAGCCGCAGCGGTGCCGGGATGACCACGTTCTTCCAGCCCGCCCTCCAGAGCGCCCGGCCGATGTACATGTCGTCGACGAAGTGCCCCTCGGCGACGCCGACGCCGCCCACCGCGTCGAGCGCCGGGCGGCGGCACACCATCAGCTGACCCATGATGAAGTCGAGCTCGCCCCGCGGCTCGGCGGCCCAGGTCACGTTGGGTCCGTACCAGGCGTTCACCAGCAATCCGTAGCCGACGTCACTGGCGGTGGGCTGCGCGGCCGAGGCGACCACCGGGGCGAAGGTGCAGCCGCAGTCCGGCCGGGCGAGCAGCTCTGACACCAGCCGCCCGAGCAGGTCCTTCGAGGGGCGGCTGTCCGAGTCGTTGAAGGCCAGCAGCTCGCCGGTGGCCGCGGCGACGCCCACCAGCATCGCGTTGAGCTTCCCGGTGCGCCGCGGCGGGGGCATGCCCGACAGGAGCAGCTCCACCCGCTGCGCCCTCGTGGGGTGCTCGGCGATGAGCCGCTGGATGGCCGGGTACGCCGGGTCCTCCACCGAGTCGACGACGAAGAGGAGCTCCAGCCGCCCCGGATACTCCATCTCCAGGAATGCGCGGATGTTGTCCTCGGCCCCGGGGTCCATCCCGCGCACCGGGCGGATGACGGTGATCGACGGGCGCTGGTGGGAAATGGCGGCGGGCTGCGGCGGCGATGGAGGACCCGCGACAGCCGGACGTGGCCCTCGAGCAGGAGCAGCAGCGCCAGGCCGGCGAGCGCGATCAGGACAGTGCTCGTCATGGAGTGCTCTTCTCCCCGTGCACCGCGAGCGCCAGCTTCTTCAGCACGCGTGGGGCCCACCAGTTGGCCGCGCCGAAGAGGCGCATGGTGGCGGGGACGACCAGGATCGCGGACCAGCGTGGCGTCGAGCGCGACGGCGATGCGCCATCCCCACCCCCATCGCCTTCACCACCAGGATGTGGGCGAGGGCGAAGGCGGCGAACACCGCGACCATGATCGCCGCGGCGCTGGTGATGAGGCTGCCGGTCTGCTCCAGGCCCTCGGCGACGCTGCGGCGGTTGTCCCCGGTCCGCGACCCACTCCTCGCGCATGCGGGAGAGCATCAGGACCTCGTAGTCCATCGACAGGCCGAAGAGCGTGCAGAACAGGAGCACCGGGAGCGCCGGCTCGAGCGGCCCGGGGGTGAAGTCGAGCAGCCAGCGGAGGTGGCCCTCCTGGAAGATCCACACCAGCGCCCCGAAGCTCCCGGCGATGGAGAGGAAGTTCATCACCACCGCCTTCAGCGGGAGGACGACCGAGCCGAGCAGCACGAAGAGGGCGACCAGGGTGACCAGCACCACGAACCCCACCGCGAGCGGCGCCCGGCGGAGCACGAACGCGGTCGAGTCGACGTCCGCCGCGCTCTGCCCGCCGACCAGGACACGGCCGTCGCCGACGGCGCGGTCCTTCCTGAGCTCGCGAGACGAGCCGGCGGGCCTCCTCGCTCGACGCCGGCGCCCGGGTGAGCACCTGCACCACCGCGACGTCGCCGTGCAGATACGCCGCCTCGGCGAGCGCGAACTGCGGCGGCCGGAACGCCGGGCCGGTCCCGGCGAGCTGGACGACCTGCGCGCGCGTCACTCCCGGGCCGAGGTCGACGATGCTCTCCACGCCGACCACGCCCGGGAGCTTCGCCCAGCGATGGGTGGCGTCGTAGAGCGCGCCGGCGCGCTCGGGGGTGAACGGGGCGCCCGGGAAGCGGACCGCCACCAGGATCCGGGTGGCGCTCTGCTCGGGAAAGGAGCGCGCCAGCGCGGCCGCGCCCTGCCGCGACTCGGCCGAGGCGGGCAGCGCGGTGATGTCGGTGCCGGCGGTCTCGAGGCGCAGGAACGGCCACCCCACCAGCACGATGAAGCCCAGCGTGGGAACGAGCACCCGGAGCGGATGCTCCATCACCCAGCTCAGCCAGCCGGTGCCACAGCCCCGGCTTCAGCCCGAACGCCCGGGAAGGGGACCCGTCCGAGGTCCACCCGGGGCCCGAGCCAGCCGAGGATGGCGGGGAGCGCGGTCAGGGCGAAGAGCACCGAGAAGGCGACGACGATGGCCCCGCCGAGCCCCATCGCCGCAAGGTACGAGCCCCGGTAGAAGAGCAGCCCCGAGAGTCCGGCGGCGACGGCGAGGCCGGAGAAGGCCACCGAGCGCCCGGCGGTGTCCATCGTGCGCTCGAGCGCCGCCTGGACTGGCGCTCCCCCGTGCAGCTCGGCGCGGAAGCGGCTGACCATGAACAGCGAGTAGTCGATGGCCACGCCCAGCCCGATGAGGCTGACGACGTTGAGCGTGTACTGCGCCATGTCCACGTGGTGCGAGAGCGCGAGCACCGCAGCGACGCCGGCGACCACCGCCAGCCCTCCGACCACGAGGGGCAGGAGCGCGGCGACGAGCGTGCGGAACACCGAGAGGAGCACCAGGAGCGCGAGCGGCAGCGAGATGAGCTCGGCGCGCAGGAGATCGTGCTCGAGCTCGGTGTTCAGGTCGGCGAGGAAGGCGGGCTTGCCGGTCAGCGCGACCGCGAACGGGCCGTCCCGCAGCGTGGCCTTCACCGCCGGGAAGGCGCGCACCGCCGCCTTCTCGTCACCCTTCAACCGGACAAGGACCAGGGCCGTCTTGCCATCCTTCGAGACGAAGCGGTCGCGGGCCTCCTCGGGCGCGGTGACCACCGAGACCACGCCTTCCACCTCGGGACGCGCGGCGACCTTCTCCAGCAGCTGGAAGAGGCCCGCCTGGAACACCGGGTCGGTCGCCGACAGCGACGGGTGGCTGAACAGGGCGACGACGCTGGTGTCGGTATCGGCACCCGCGGCACCACGGACGAGCGCGGCAGCCTCGACGGACTCGGTGCCCTCGATTGTCCCGCTGGTCAGCGTCCCTCCGCGAACGAGCGCCACGACCGCCAGGGCCAGCAGAACCGAGGGTGCCGGCGAGGACGAAGGGACGGTTCCGGGAGACGAGCCGGGCGAGCGCGACGAACATGAGGGGAGGTGCTCTGCCCGATCCGTGCGCCCCAGGCAACCCGACCGGACAGCGGGGGCGCGGCCACGGCGACTGCGCCCACCCCGCCGTCGGCAAACGGCGAAGGACCTACTTCGCCGGGGGCGGCAGCAGGTCGACGAAGGTGAAGGTCACGTCGAGGTCGTCACCGACCATCAGGCCCGCCAGGTTCGCAGCTTCCTTCGCCTTCACCGTGAGAGCTCCACCGGCCGGGTCCCTGAAGCGTGACCGTGTGGGCCTTCGGGTCGACCGCGGTGACGGTCTTACCGGAGCCTGGCATGGCGTTGCCGGCGTGGCGGCACCATCCGGGAAGCCGGTCGGGAGCGCCATGCGACCTTCGTCCAACTTCCGCCGGGAGCCGGAACACCGAGGATTCCCGCGAACGTCGCTCCGTCCTGCGCGCGGGAAAGCCACAGATCCCGAGTCCCTTTCCCTTCCAGCCGGCCGTCCCGGCTCGAGTTCGCGCTGCCCAGTGAAGGAGTCTCCACCATGGTCCCGATCAACCCTCTGGCGCCTGCGACTGGTCGCGGCGTGCCTGACGTCGCTCGCCGTAGGTTCCCAGGAAGTTCCGCCACCCTCGCAGGCGACGCCCGACCCCTGGCCGAAGTCGGCGACACAGAGCGGCACCCAGTACACGATCTTCCAGCCGCAGCTCGACCGCTGGGACGATTACCACTACGAGGCCCACGCCGCGGTGCAGGTGATCCCCGCGGGGACGAAGAGCCCCGTGTTCGGAGTGATCGAGATCACCGCCACCACCATCGTCGACCGTCCCAATCGCGTCGTCCACATCGAGAACCTCAAGATCACCGAGGCCAAGTTCCCGTCCGCAACCGCAGCAGGCCGCCGCTCTGGCGCGCCGAGATGCAGCAGATCGCCTCGAGCGGCCCCTCGACGATGTCACTCGGGCGGCTGGAGCAGGCGGTCAGGATCGAGGGCGCGCAGCGGAAGTCGAAGCGCGTCCCGGTGGAGAACCCACCTCCGCAGATCGTCTTCACGCAAGGCGCCGCGGTGCTGGTGCTGATCCACGGTGAGCCCATCTGGACCTCGGTCTCCGGCACGCCGCTCGCTCGCGCGATCAACGCGCGGGCCTGCCTGCTCCAGGATCCATACGGGCACCCTCTATGTCCACGTGCTCGATGGGTTCATGACCGCCCCGACGCTCGCCGGGCCGTGGTCGATGGCGATGTTCCCGCCAGCCGACGCGAGCACTGCGGCGAGCACGCTCGGCCAGAAGGGTCTGTGCGACCTCATGCCGGGGCAGCCCGATCCCGTCAGCGGGCGCAGGCCCTCGCTGATGAACGGCGCGCCGCAGGTGGTGGCGGCCACTCACCCCGACGGAGATCATCACCACCAACGGTCCGCTGGAATGGCAGCCCCTCGACTCGACGGCCGCTCCTCTACGTCTCCAACACCACCGGGAACGTCTTCCGGGACCTGAACGACCAGCAGGTCTATGTCCTGGTCACGGGTCGCTGGTTCCGCTCGGCGACGCTCGCCGGCCCCTGGGCGCACGTTCCGGGCAAGGATCTGCCGGTGGACTTCTCTCAGATCCCCGACTGGAGCGTGAAGGAGAACGTGAAGGCCTCCATCCCGGGCACCTCCCAGGCAGCGCAGGCAGCGATCGCCGCGGAGATCCCGCACATGGCGACGGTCTACGTCGACAAGATGTCCTTCAAGCCCATCGTCAGCGGCACCCCGGTGCTCAAGCCGGTACCGGACACGGGGCTGATGTACGTCTTCAACTCGCCGCAGCCGATCGTCATGGTCTCGCCGACGCAGTGGTACGCGGCGCAGGCCGGAGTGTGGTTCACCGCCTCCTCGCTACAGGGACCGTGGTTCGTGGCCACGTCGGTTCCCGCGGTCATGTATTCCATCCCCCCGAGCTCGCCGATCTTCTACGTCACCTACGTGCAGATCTACGACGCCGCACCGGGCGTGGTCGTGGTCGGCTACACGCCCGGGTACACCGGGGTCATCGTCACGCCCGATGGGACAATCGCTTACGGAACCGGCTACGTCTATCCGGCCTACGTGAGTGGCACGGTCTGGTACCCGCCGCCGGTCACCTACGGCTACGCGGCAAACCCGACGTACACGCCCGCGGCGGGGTTCGCGATGGGGTTCGCCGTCGGCTGGGCGGTGGCGTCCGCCTGCTACGCGCCGGTGCCGTACTGGGGTCCGATGCCGTACTACTACCATCCACCCGTCGCCTATGGCAGCGCGTACTACGGCGCGGCGTACGGTGCGCACGGTGGTTACGCCGCGTGGGGTCCGGGGGGCTACTCGGCATCGACCGGGAACATGTACAGCCACTACGGCTCGACCTCCGCCGTCACCCGCCAGTCCGCCGGCTACAACGCCTATACGGGCACCGCGTGGTCGGGCAAGTCGAGCGCGTCGTACAACTCGACGACCGGGAGGGTGTCCGCGGGGCAGTCCGGGACCGCCACCAACGCGTACACCGGCGGGTACGCGTCCTCGGAGCACGGCTCGACGTACAACCCGAATACCGGAGTGACGGCCTCGGGCGGGAAGACCACCGCGGGGAACGCGTACACGGGCCAGCAGACCACGGTGGCCCACGCTGAGGCGACCGGTCCCGGAGGCCAGACCACCGGGGTCGCGAAGGCGGGAAACGAGGTCTACGGCGACCACGACGGGAACGCCTATAGCTACAACTCCACGACCGGCCAGACGCAGAAGTACAACAGCACGACCAACTCCTGGCAGAACACCAGCAAGCCATCCGACACCGCCACGGGTCAGCAGGTCTCGCAATCGCGCTCGGCCGGCGACGCGAGCTCCGCCAGCTCCGCGTACGGCGGCGGCAGTGGCAAGAGCTCGGGCAGCAGCTTCAGCGGGAGCAGCAACTGGGGCGGGGGAGGCGGCGGCGACAAGAGCTCGGGCGGTGGGAGCTGGGGCGGTGGTGGCGCCGCCCGGGCTGGCGGTGGCGGTGGCGGCTGGGGCGGGTTTCACGGCGGCGGCGGACGGCGCTGACCCGCCACGTCCGTCGACCTCGCCTGACTCGGACGTGCTCCGAGGTCAGGGACAGCTGCCCTGCATCTCGGCGATCCACTGCGTGACCAGCGCCAGGCCGTGCGCGTCCACGACGCTCCTGCCGATCTGCGGCATCGCGACCGCGGGTGCGGTGGACTCCATGCGATACGGGATGACCGAGGCATCCGGCGCGCCCGGGACGACGTCGTAGAACCGGCCGCCCGCCCCGGGGCCGGCAGCCACCGGGCGCTTGCACACGCCGATCTGCGTCGGGTCGGTGACCGAGGCGAGCAGGTAGAGGCCGCTGACCCGCGCGTTGCCGGTGGGGTTGTGGCAGAAGCCGCAGTTGATCTCCATGTACGCCCGCGCGCGCTGCTCCACGGTCCCGGCATCCGGGTCCGCGGCAGCGGGCAGCTTCGGCGCGCTGGCCGGGTCCGGCGCCCCCGAGAGGATGCCCAGCCGCGACCAGTGCGCGAGCTGGTTCTCGGTGCCGGCGTCGTAGCTCTGGTCCGTGTTCAGCAGGCGTGCCTTCGGACCGATGGGAGCCACGGCGCCGCTCTCGGAGTGGCACTGCTCGCACTGGAGCTGGCTCGGGACCAGGTAGTGGGCGTTCTGGGCGACGCCGTCGACGTCGACGAACGAGAGGTCCACCACCTCTCCACCCGGCTCGGCGATGGCCTGGGTGCCCGCGTCGTTCCAGCGGTAGGACATGAAGTTCCAGGCGCCGCCGGCCTTCCACTCGACCCGCGTCTCGATCCACTGGATGGGAAGCGCCGTGTTCCGCGCGTCCTGGCGGAAGCCGAAGCTCTTGGTGAACACCGTCCCGTCCGGGAAGCCGAACGCGGCCGTCGGGTCATAGGTGGCCGAGGTCCCCGGCGGGAGGCGGACGGTGCGGCGCTTGGTCGCACCGTCCGAGAACAGCGGCGTGGTGAGGGCGAAGGGGACGACGTCGCCGGCGAGCGGGGTCACTTCCCCCTGCTTGAGCGACACCTGGCACCAGTCGTCGAGGTTCGACGGGTACGTCTCGTCGATGGGGACCCGGGGAGTGCAGGTGGTCCCCTTGTTCTCGCTCGAACCACACCCGACCGACACCACCAGCGTGCCGGCCAGGGCCAGCCATCGCGCCCTCGCCATGATCGTCACCTAGAGCGCCGGGACGGGAACTGCCGGCAAGGCCGTGAGCGTGCAGTCGAACGCCGCCTCGTCGAAGGTGTACGTCTGATTCAGCAGGACGGTCGGGGGGTTTGATCTGGTCGAGGTGAAGGTTGGCGAAGTGCCCGCTCCGTTGTTCTTCGAGCAGATCTGGTACGGGTTGCCCGTTCCGCCGAGCGGCCAGATGCCGTCGTAGCTCACGTCCGAGACGTGCCCGCCGGCCCAGCCCGGAGGCTGGAAGCCGCTCGCGAGCAGCGCCGCCAGCTGGTAGCTCGGGTGGTTGGTTCCGTGTTGTCCGCGAGCGGGTTGGTGCCGTTGCTGGTGAAGGTGTTGTCGTGCACGTACACCTGGGACGGCACCGCGACGTAGCCAGCCGTTCCGCTCAGGCAGGTCGCCTGGGCGAAGGCGGTGAAGCAGCTGATGACCGAGAAGCCAGCGGTGGTGTTCCCGCTGAAGGTGTTGCCGAAGACCTCGACCTTGGTGTTCGCCATCACCGCGCCGCCGGTCCCGGCAGGGACGAGGGCGACAGTGCCGCTGGGGTCACCGAAGTTCGGGTGGTTGTTGTTCACGAACTGGTTCGCGTAGACGCGGACGTTGTGCCCGCCGACCTGCGGGAGGTTCGGGAGGTCGAACACCAGGAAGCCCACGGTGTTGTCGTGGGAGTCGTTGCCGGTGACGTCGGCGTTGAACGAGTTCTCGATCTCGATGCCCGAGACGTTGTTGGTGAGGGTGTTGTTGCGCACCACGATGGTGTCCGACTGCCCGACGTAGATGCCGGTGTCGCTCGCGCCGTCGGCGGTGCAGTTCTCGACCAGCACCTGCTTGGACTGGACCGGATAGATGCCATAGCCGCCGTGCGTGGTGCGGGTGGGCCAGGAGACGCTGACCCGGTTCACGTGGACGCCGGTTCCGCCGGTGATCTTGATGCCATCGCCCGCGGTGTCCTGGACGGTGAAGTCCTGGAGGGTGACCTTGACCGTCTGGCCCGAGGGAACGCTCTGGACCAGCCCGTCTGCTCCAGCGGCCTGGCCCTTGAAGTCGAGGATGGTCTGGGCCGCGCCCGCGCCCTTCACGGTGATGTTGTTCTTGCTCGCGAGGTTCAGCGAGTTGGTGAACTGGTACGTCCCCGCGGCCATCTCGATGGTCGAATCTGCCGCCGCACTCGAGAACGCCGAGGCGATGGCCGACTGGCTCATCGTCGGGTCGAGCTTCACGGTGTTGCCAGTGGTGGGGTTGCTGCTGCCGCAGGCCGAGGCGAGCAGGGCGACGGACACGGCAGTGGCCAGGCGAGGAATCAGACGCATCGAGGTCCTTCTCCAGGGTCAAAAACGGGTTTGGGGCGCGCACTCATACACGGTCCACCGCCCCGCTGACTCAGAAATCAAGCGCCGCGGCGCTTCACGCCAGCAGCGTGCGGGAGGGTGTGGGTGTGGAGGACGGCCCCGGTGTGAGCCCCATCAACGGTCGGCTGCCTGCCCTTATTCAATGCGGGCGAGGCAGCTCTCGTTCGCCGTCCGGGGCCAACCCCTCGCCGAGGGTCTTCCGCAGGAACACCGCGAGGCCCCACGGACGCTCCTGCTGCTTCCAGCGCCGGTAGCCGAGCCCCTCGTACAGCGCGAGCGCCGCGGCGTTGGTCGGCCGAGTGTTCAGGGTGAGAACCCGCACCCCACGGGCGCGGGCCTGCTCCTCGGCGAACACGGTCAGCGTGCGGCCGATGCCCCGCCGCGCGGCGCTCAGGAGCACCGAGAGGCTCGCCACCACCGCCACGTCCTCGCCGTTGGCGACCTCGGGATCCGGATCGACGAACTCGATGCTCACCATGCCCACCGTTGCGCCGTCGAGCACCCCGACCCAGGTCGGCCGTTCACCGGTGAGCGACGCGGCGATCCACGCCGGCACCTTCTCCAGGTCCCAGCCCGCCTCCTCGCGCATCTGGCGCAGCGCCGGCGCGTCGTCGGGGCGGACGGGGCGAATCGTCAGCGGGGGGAGGCTCACGCGCGCAGCTGTTCGCGGAGCACCCGGGCCCGCTGTTGCAGCTCCGGATCCATGCTGGTCAGCTCCAGCGACTTGAGCCGCTGGTCGAGGCTCTTGGGTAGCTTGGTCTTCAGCGTCCCGGCCTCCAGCATTCCCTCGAGCTTCCCCAGCGCCTGCCCGACGATCCGCTCGCGCGGATGGTCCAGCAGCGAGTCGAGGAAGTACGGGTCCTCGGGCAGCTCGGGATACTTCTCCAGATACTCGATGACGCCCTGCGCCCAGGCCTTGCGGTCGGGCAGCTCGCGCAGCTTCGCCATCGCGTCCTTCTGCGCCTGCGCTTTCCCTCGGGGTCGAAGGTCTTCGCCAGCCCCTCGGGGAGAGCGCCGCCGGTGAAGAGCGCGTCCGCCGCCTGCTTGTACCGGGTGTACGTCGCGCTGCGCTCGATGCGCTGCTGCGCGGGGTCGTCCTGGCGCGAGTGGTACTTGCTCTTCCCGCGCCGGGCGTCGATCTCCCGCCAGCTCTTGTTGCGCTTCCCGGTGAAGCCGCCGCCGTCGTCGTCGTCCTTCACCATGACATCCATCACCTCCGGGCCCGCGCCTCCCAGAGGGCGCCGAGCACCTGCCGGCCGAGGGCGCGAATCCTGTCGCGCTCCACCTCCGGCACCGGTCCTGTGCCGTCCTGCTCGGCTCGGGCGAACGCCTCGTCGACGAGCCCGATCAGCTCCACCGGGACATTCGCCGCTGGGTCACCCGCGAGCGCCTCGAGCGGAACCGACGCCGGGGCGGCGCCATCTGCGTGCTCGAGAACGGAGTGCAGCTCGAACGCCAGCTGGCGGAGGACCCCCCAACCTTCGTCTGACAGCCCCCGCTCGTCAAGGGAGCCCAGCAGGGTGTCCTGCCGGTTCTCGAACGAATCGGTCAGTCGCTCGCGCGCCCGTCGGTCCGAGGAGAGCCACGCCCGGACGGCCTCGACGTAGGCAGCATCCAGACCCCCGGGGCGCGGCGGAGGGGGTGGCGTCGAGCTTCGCCGGACGCGGCGGCCGCTCACCCCGGAAGTCGCCCGGGAGCCGGAAGTCCCGCGCCGCCGATGCATCCCAGAGCCCGAGCAGGTTCTGGAAGAGCCGCCGGGCGACGTCCGGATGCGGGAAGCGTGGGGCCTCCGGGAACAGCGCGGGGATGACCTCGCCCGCCTCGGCGCCCTCGGCACGTCCGGCGCGGAAGCGCTCCAGCACCTCCTCCGGGGTGAGCGGCGACCCGGCGGCGGCCAGCAGCTCGGCCAGCACCTCGGCATCTTCGAACCGGTGGGCGAACCCGGGCGCGTCGCGGACGCGGCGATCACGGCGGCCCATCGGCGCCCCCCTGATCGAGTAGCCGGCGATACACGGTCCCGTGCTCCATGAGCTGGTCGTGCGTTCCCTGCTCGACGACTCGCCCCGCCTCGAGGACGACGATCAGGTCGGCGTGGCGCACGGTGGAGAGGCGGTGGGCGATGACCAGCGTGGTGCGCCCGGCCTTCAGCTGGGCGAGGCCCGCCTGGACCAGCGCCTCGCTCGCCGCGTCGAGGCTGCTGGTGGGCTCGTCGAGCAGCAGCAGCGACGGCTCGCGCACGAACGCCCGGGCGATGGCCAGCCGCTGCCGCTGACCCCCGCTGAGCTGCGCGCCTCGCTCGCCCACCTGCGTGTCCAGGCCCCGGGGGAGCGCCCGGACGAACTCGGCGCCGTGCGCCCGCTCGAGCGCGCCCAGACCTCGGCGTCCGTCGCCTCGGGCTTGCCGACCAGGACTGCATCGCGCACCGAGCCGGCGAAGAGCACCGGCTCCTGCGGTACCCACGCCAGGCGTGCCCGGAGCGAGGCCCGGGTGTAGCTGCGTACGTCCTGTCCATCCCAGAGGATGCGCCCGCCCACCGGGTCCACGAAGCGGAGGAGGGCCGCAAAGACGGTGGTCTTGCCTGCGCCCGAGGCTCCGACCAGGGCGACGGTCTTGCCCGCGGGCAGCTCGAGGGTGAGCCCCCGCAGCGCCTCGACCTCGCCGTACTGGATGCGCGTGTCCTCGATGCGCAGCGCCCGCCGCAGCGGCGGGGCGGCATCACCGCGGTCGGGCGGCACGTCGCGGTCCTCGAGCTCGAAGACCCGCTCGGCGGCGCCTACCCCGGCCACGACCTGGGTGAGGGTGGAGGAGAGCGTCTTCAGCGGGCCGTACATCAGAAGGACCGCGCCGACGTAGGACATGACGTGGCTCGCGAGCGTCGGCTCGGCGCGCACCGCCCGGGCGCCCACCGCCAGGGCGAGGGCGAGGCCGGCGATGCCCAGCAACTCGATGGAGGGGCTGGCCGAGCCGCGCAGGAGGAGCGAGCGGTCCATCTCCTTCAGGTACCGGGTCTGTTCGGCGTCGAACTGGGTGCGGACCCGCGGCTCCATCCCGAAGGCCTGCACGATGGGGAGGGCGTGGAGCTGCTCCCCGACGAGGGCGGTCAGATTGCCGAGGCGGCCCTGGGTGGCGCGCGCGGCCCGTTTCACCGCCCGGGCGAAGCGGACGATGGGCACCAGGGCTGCGGGGAACACGACGAAGCTCAGGGCGAAGAGCCTCCAGTCGAGCAGGAAACAGACCACGAGAAGCGCCAGCAGCTGCAGCGCATCGCGCACCCAGGTGGTGAGCGCCTGCGTCACGGAGAACTCCACCTGGGCCACGTCGGCGGTGAGCCGGCTGAGCACGTCGCCGCTCGCCCGCGACTCGTGGATCGCCGGAGGGAGCGCGAGCAGGTGCGCATAGAGCTCCGAGCGCAGCCGGGCCAGGGCGCGCTGCCCCGCCACTTGCATCCATCCCGTCTGGAGAAGCTGGGCCCCGGCCTTCACCACGGCCAGCAGCACCAGGAGCCCGGGGAGGAGCCAGCGGGCCTGCGACGACGATGGGTAGAGCCCACCGACGTGCATCGGCTCGGAGACCAGGACCCCCCGGAGCAGCGGCCCGATGAGCCAGGCGTAGCCCGCGGCCGCGGCGGCGCTCACACCTGCGGCGATCACCGCGCCGATGACGAGGGGCGCAGAGGGGCGGAGCAGCCCGAGGAGCCGGCGCAGTGCGGAGGTCATGCCCGGTCAGCAGCCATGCGTTCCGGCGCGTGCTCGTGTCAAGGATTGCCGGACTCCGCCGGGATTCAAAGAGTCCGCCCAGAGATGAAGGTCGAACGGCGCCAGCTGCAAGCGGAGGCAGTCCCCCCGGAGGCGTGCGAGCCCGTGCTGCGCGACGGGCCCCGGCGCCGGGTGCTGTGGCTGATGGTGGAGTACTTCCACACGGTGGGGTGCTCGGACGTGAAGGCCAGGCTGCCGGGGCACACGGCACCCTCCGTCCTGAACGGCACGCTCGAGGATCACCGGCCGGATCTCACCTGCCGCCAGGGGGACACCGCCGCACACCGGTGCTGCTCGAGGTGGTGCTCCCGGAGACGCTGGACGATCCGGGGAGCGAGAACCGCTGGTCGCTGCTGGCCAGCGCGGCCCGTCTGTACTCGGCCGAGCTGCACTTCGTCGTGCCTCGCTGGACGGATCGCGGGAGCATCGATCGGAAGCTCCGCCGCCTTCTCCGGGACATGGACGTCCGGCCCGGCCGCATCTGGCAGGTCTAATCCGCCGCCCCGCGTTGCCGCTCGGTCTCGCTGCATTATGCTCTCCACGCCCGGTGCGCACCGGCGCGAAATCCCCGTCAAGACGAAGGGTTGAGCAAGGACTGATGGCCGCCACAGCGAGCAAGCGCGACTACTACGAAGTTCTCGGTGTGGTGCGGGAGTGCACGGGGGCGGAGCTGAAGAGCGCGTACCGGAAGCTCGCCCTGCAGTACCACCCTGACCGGAATCCGGGCGACCACCAGGCGGAGGACCGCTTCAAGGAGGCCTCGGAGGCCTACGAGGTCCTGTCGGATCCGGAGAAGCGCGCACGCTACGACCGCTTCGGCCACCAGGGAACGCCGTTCGAGGGATTCGGCGGCTTCAACCCGTCCAACCTCAACGACGTCCTGAGCGAGATCTTCGGCGACATCTTCGGCGCGACCCGTTCGCGCCGCGGGGGCCGGAGCCGCGGGGCGGACCTCCGCTACAACCTCGAGGTCACCTTCGAGGAGGCGGCGTTCGGATCGGAGGTGCAGGTTCGCATCCCGAAGCCCAAGCGCTGCGAGCACTGCGAGGGCACCGGGAGCGCCGACAAGCGGGTGCGCACCTGTCCGAGCTGCGGTGGAGCAGGCGAGCTTCGCTACACCCAGGGGTTCTTCTCGGTCAGCCGGCCCTGCACCACGTGCGGTGGCTCGGGGCAGACCGCGACCTCGCCCTGTACCCACTGCCGCGGCGCGGGGCGCATCGACGGCCAGACGACGTTGACGGTGAAGATCCCGCCGGGCGTGGACACCGGAACCCGGGTCCGCGTGGGTGGCGAGGGCGAGCCCGGAGAGCACGGCGGCCCTTCGGGAGACCTGTACGTCGTCATCCACGTGAAGGAGCACCCCATCTTCGTGCGCGAGGACACGGAGGTGCTCTGCGAGGTGCCGGTGTCCTTCGTTCAAGCGGCGCTCGGGGCACAGCTCGAGGTCCCCACGCTCGATGGCAAGCACAAGATGAAGATCCCCGCCGGCACCCAGAGCGGCAAGGTGTTCCGGATCAAGGGCAAGGGCATCCCGCACCTGCATGGCGGCGGGCGCGGCGACCAGCACGTCCGGATCCTCGTCGAGACTCCCACGCACCTGAGCGCCGAGCAGAAGTCGCTCCTGGAGCGGTTCGGCGAGCTGTCCGGGGAGCAGACGCATCCCCAGTCCAAGACCTTCTTCGAGAAGGTGCGCGAGCTCTTCGGCTGAGGCGAGGTCCGGGGCAGCGAGGCTGCGTCACCAGCCCGACGGGGCGCCACTGCCCATGTTCATCGGCGACGATGGCGCCGGCGCTGGAGTGGCCACGCCGCCGTCCGGGAGGCGCTCCGTCTCTCCGGGGCTCGAGGCTGCACCGCTGGTCGCGCAGGCGCCGCTGAGCAGCGCTCCGGCTCCGACCACCAGCACGCGAAAGAGTCTTCCCAGGTTCATCCGATACCTCGTCGCGCCCAGAACCGGGCGTCCACCCGGAAGACACCGGGGGTTGCCGGCGTTGCGAGAGGAGGGTGCTAGTTGTTCGGTGCCCCCTGCTGGATCCAGGTGCGGACCGCGTCGAGCTGAGGAAGCGCGGAGTCGAAGTACAGGGGATTGTCGAAGGGCATCCGGTTGCCGCAGCTCATGCCGGCCATCGTCTCCAGGAGCACCGAGCTGTCCGGATCGCCGGGCTTGACCCGGAGCTGCGTGGAGCAGGCGACGGTCGCCGGGACGTTGACGAGCGCGGCGTAGGATTTCGCGGCGGTGAGCGGGAGGAAACCCGCGACTGGTTGGGCTCAGAGTGGCAGGCGCCGGTGCACTGGCGTCGAAGACGGGCTGCACCTCCGCGAAGAACGAGATGTCCGCGGAGGTCTTGGCGTAGACCTTCACGAAGGTCGGAGGACGGTTCCGCCGCGCCCATCGGAGACGGTGACCGTCAGCGTGAAGAGCGTGGGCGCGGAGACGGTGGGAGCCGTCCAGGCGGTCGACTTCGAGTTCGGGGCGCCAAAGGAGCCCTGGGGCGATGCCGGTGACGTCTGGGTCCAGCTGTAGCTCAGCGTGTCTCCATCGGGGTCGCTCGCCGCGGCCGAGAGCTGTGTCGCCTGGCCCATCACCACGGCGCCCGGGGTGGCCGAGGCCGACCCGGTCGGAGTCTGGTTCGTCGGCTGCTCGGGTTCCAGCCGGGCCGCCGCCACCTCCACACCCCACCATCGCCGTCGTGAGCAGCAGCCAACCGACACGACAACCCCTCGCTGCGTTCGTCCGGATCATGCCCCTTTGCCTCCCTGGCCCACGCATCAGCCCGGAGTCGGAGGGTGCTCCGCGCAGTCATCCGGGCGACGCCCGTTCCGACGGAGCAGCCGTCCGGAGCGACGAAGCCCGCCGACGACCCGACGGATGCCACTGGACAGACCGCGGCGCAGCGCGAGCCTCGGCGCCAGTTCAGCAATCGGCGCCCCGAGTCTGGCGCTCGCGCTCCGGCGTGGCGCGAGACAGCGCGCTCGAGAACGCGACCCGACGGAGGGTCTGCTCAGGCCGACGGAGCACGGGCGAGAGCCGACCACTGCGATTGACGCCTAGCGTCAACATCTTGAAGAAGTAGAGTCGTGACCGTCGACAGGCCGCAGGGGGCTGGCAATGAACCGCGTTTGGAGACTCGCGTCCGCGGCGATGCGACTCGACGTCGCGGTGCTCCTTGGATTTGCCGCGATCGATGCGCTCGGGAACCTTCTGCCGGCTCGACTCCCCCTCGGTTCCTGGCCCCGCGAGTTCGCCTTCAGCCTCCTGGAGTTCGGTCCTGCGCTGATCCTCGTCCGGGTGTGGCAGTGGCGGATGGAGGTCGGGCGGCCCCTGCCGCTCTCTCTCCTCGTCCTTGGCACTGCGGCCGTCATCACCTCCGCCGCCGTCATCGCAGCCGGCCGGATGTCCCAGGACTGGCGGGGCGTCGCGAGCGCGTGGCTCGGGTCGTCTCTCCCCTGCGCGTTGGTGGTCGGCTCGGTTCAGATTCCGCGCCCGCGCCGCCCGCGCGCGGGCGCGCGCACACGAGGCGCAGCAGGGCATCGTCCGGCTCGAGGCGGAGCTGCAGGAGGCCCGTGCGCGTCTGCTCGAGGCCCAGATCGAGCCCCACTTCCTCTTCAACACGCTGGCCAACGTCCGTCAGCTGGCACGCACCGATCGGAGTGCAGGGATCGAGATGCTGACCGACCTGATCGAGTACCTCGAGACGTCGCTCCCCAGCCTTCGGTCGCAGAGCACCACGCTGGAACAGGAGCGCGCGCTCCTGGCCGCCTACCTCCGGCTGCATCGGCCACGGTTCGGAAGGCGACTGCACTTCGACATCTCGTTCCCGGAGCCGCTCCTCCGCTGCGAGCTCCCTTCCATGATGCTCCTCACCCTGGTCGAGAACTCGATCCGGCACGGGCTCGCGCCCTCCCCCGAGGGTGGGACCATCCAGCTCTCGGCCGAGGCGTCGGGACCCGAGCTCCTGGTACACGGTCGCCGATACAGGGGCCGGGCATGGGCGCCGGCAGTGGCGGTGGCACCGGGTTGTCCAATGTTCGCTCCCGGCTCGCGCTCCGCTATGGCGATGCCGCACGGCTGACGCTGTCCTTGAACGCGCCCCGGGGTGTCCGGGCCTCGCTCCGCTTGCCTCTCACCCCCGGGAGCCGTCATGACGGGCGACGCACCGACGGGTTCTCGCCCCAGGCGTTCGCTTGCTCCTAGTTGCCGGTGGCGTGCTGTTGCTCGCGCGGCTGGTCGTCAGTCGGCCGCTCATCCCGACGGCGGGCGTCCCCCCGGGCATGCTCCCGCTCATGCTGGGAGGCTGGGCGCTGCTCTGGATCCTCGCGCGATCTGGTTTCGTTCCTGGCTTTCTCCTCGCCGAAGCGGCATCGACGAGGTGGGGACATCGGTCAGGCGATCTATTCGGCAGTCGTCCTCGTCGGATCCGCCGCGGCGGCCCTCCGGTCCCGCTGTGTGACGCAACTGCGGAATGAGGCGTCCTTCTGGGCCGCTCACGGTTCGGCGTCGGCCTCGCTCCTTCGCGGCTTCATCGACGTCCTCTGCGCATCGGTCTGGCGGCCATTGTCTATGCCAGTCACCGCCGGGCCTGGCGGCGGCGCTCACCTTCCAGCAGCTCGAGACCCGCCGGAACGAGATGATGGCTCGCCTGGCCGAATCGCGGCTCCAGACGGCACGGGCGCGCGTCCGTCCCGAGGCGTTCATCGAGGAGCTCGGGCACTTCGCAGTCATGTACGCTCGATAGAGAGCTGCCGCCGAGGTCGTCCCTGGAGACGATGATCGTCCGTCTCCGCGCAGCGTCCCGGGGCGCGACGCCGTGAGCCCTCGGGCCCTCATCGCCGAGGACGAGCCCGCGCTGCGCGCCGAGGTCTCGCAGGCGCTGGCGAGCTCTGGCCGGAGCTGGTGGTCTGCGCCGAGGTGGGCGACGGTCTCGAGGCCGTGCGGGTGCTCGAGGAGCAGCATCCCGAGAATCCTCTTCCTCGACGTGGCGATGCCCGGCCTGGATGGCCTCGAGGTGGCCCGGCGCGCGAGCGGTCGGAGCCACGTGGTCTTCATCACCGCCTACGACCAGCACGCCGTGCCTGCGTTCGAGGAAGGTGCGGTCGATTTCCTGCTCAAGCCGCTCTCGACGGACCGGCTGCGCCGCACCGTGGCCCGGCTCCGGGCGCGGGTGGGAGAGACGCCGGCCATCCTGGAGCCGCTCCTGACCGAGCTTCGCCAGGCGCTGGGCAAGCGACGGGCGCTTCGCTGGATCAGCGTGCTCGAAGGCCGCGAGCTCCGCTTCGTCACCACCGACGAGATCCTCTTCTTCCGCTCGGACCACAAGTACACCGCGGCGGTCACGCGCGGGGCCGAGCACCTCGTCTCCCGGCCGCTGAAGCAGCTGGTCGAGGAGCTGGATCCCGAGGCCTTCTGGCGGGTGCACCGGAGCTACGTGGTGAACGTCCGGGCGATCCTCAGCGTCCGGAAGGTGTCCGGCGGAGGGCTGGGAATCGTCCTCCGCGACCACATCGAGCGCATCCCGGTGAGCCAGACGTACGCGCACCGGTTCCGCCAGACCTGAGCGAGCCCAGGGCGCCGGCGAGCGGGCGAGCGACCACGAATCCTGCGCAAGGGCCCCGCGCACGCCGCGGCGTCGCAGCTGGATGCGCGGATTCTGCGCGTCGCTCCATCGCAGGGCCCCGGTTCTCGCTGCGCGCCACACGGCACGCGCCTTGAAGGGCTCGCATGGTGAAAAGCCTCGTGTCGACGCGCACGTACGGCGCGCCCTCGCTCGGCGAGGCCACGGCTCGGGCTACACGGGAGATCGAGATGGCGGACACGGCCCCGGCCGTGAAGGAAGTGAAGGACAACCGCGCCAAGCTCTTCGAGCGCGCGATGTCGCGGCAGGGCTATGCCGCCGATGCGCTCATCGAGGTTCTGCACACCGCGCAGGAACTCTTCGGCTTCCTGTCGATGGATCGGCTCCGCGAGGTGGCGCGGAAGCTCAAGCTGCCGCCGTCCCGCGTGCTCGGCGTCGCGACCTTCTACAATTTCTTCTCGCTCCAGCCGAAGGCCGAGCACACCGCGATCGTCTGCACCGGGACCGCCTGCTACGTCGCCGGCGCCAGGAGGCTACTCGACGCCGCAAGGCGCCGCTGTGAGGAGGCAGCCGCCCGCGGAGCGCCAGGCAAGCTCGGCGTGCAACAGGTAAGGTGCATCGGATCGTGCGGCCTCGCGCCGCTGGTGGTGCTGGACGGGCGCATCGTCCCCAAGCTGTCCGTCGCCGCGCTCGAGGCGCAGCTCGACCAGGCGGGGGTCTGACGATGGCGCTCAATCCCGACGAGCTCTCCGAACGCGCCGATGCCGAGCGCGAACGCGTGTCCACGCTCAGGGAGCGGCTCCACGTCTGCACCGCCGCGAGCTGCCAGGCCATCGGCAGCGACCAGCTCAAGGCGTCGATGCAGGCCCGGGCGAAGACCGGTCAGTCGGTGGAGGTGGCGGGCACTGGCTGCATGGGCCTGTGCAGCAAGGGCCCCCTGGTGAAGCGTGAGAGCGACGGGGCGCTCTTCCTCGAGGTGACACCCGAGGACGTACCCGGGCTGGTCGACGGCGCCCCCTCCCCGTCCCTCGAGGGGCGTCGCGTCAGCTTCGCGACGCACCCCTTCTTCGCCGGGCAGCTGCGGATCGTCCTGGAGAACGCGGGGACAGTCGACCCCGAGCGGATCGACTCGTACCTCGCCGCCGGAGGGTACGCGGCGCTGGCCAGGGCGCTGACCCAGATGAAGCCCCCCGAGGTGGTGACGGAGGTGACGCGCTCGGGGCTCCGTGGCCGCGGCGGCGCGGGCTACCCCACCGGGGTGAAGTGGCAGCTGGTCGCGAAGCAGCAGGCGGACACCAAGTACGTCGTCTGCAATGCCGACGAGGGCGATCCGGGAGCCTTCATGGACCGGAGCGTGCTCGAGGGCGATCCGCACCGGGTGCTCGAGGGCATGGCCATCGCCGCCTACGGCGTGGGCGCGCGGCACGGGTACATCTACGTCAGGGGCGAGTACGGGCTCGCCATCACCCGGCTGCAGACGGCCATCAAGCAGGCGGAGAAGGAGGGCTTGCTCGGGGCGCGGATCCTCGACACCCAGTTCGACTTCTCGGTGCAAATCCGGATCGGCGCGGGTGCCTTCGTCTGCGGCGAGGAGACGGCGCTGATCGCCAGCATCGAGGGCAAGCGCGGCGAGCCGCGTCCTCGGCCCCCCTATCCGCCGGAGAAGGGCCTGTGGGGCAAGCCGACGCTCATCAACAACGTCGAGACCTTCGCCAACGTCGCGCCGATCATCACCCGGGGCGGGGCGTGGTTCTCGAGCATCGGGACCGAGAAGTCGAAGGGCACCAAGGTCTTCGCCGTGGCCGGGAAGACCGCGCTCACCGGGCTCATCGAGGTGCCGATGGGCACCCCGGTGCGCCGCATCGTCGAGATGGCGGGCGGCATCGCCGGCGGCGGCAAGCCCAAGGCGATCCAGACCGGCGGCCCGTCGGGCGGCTGCGTGCCGGAGCGCCTGCTCGATGTCCCGGTGGACTACGAGTCGCTGGTCGAGGTGGGCTCGATGATGGGCTCGGGCGGCCTCATCGTCATGGACGAGGGCACGTCGATGGTGGACGTGGCCCGTTACTTCATGGAGTTCTGCCGGGACGAGTCGTGCGGCAAGTGCGTGCCCTGCCGCGCCGGCACGGTGCAGATGCACCTGCTACTCGAGAAGTTCTGCGCCGCCGAGGCCACCGAGGCGGACCTTGCGCTGCTGAAGGCGCTCGCCGACCTGCTGCGGAACACCAGCCTCTGCGGCCTGGGCCAGAGCGCGCCCAATCCGGTGATGAGTGCGCTTCGCTACTTTCCCCAGGAGTTCGCCGCGCGCATGAAGAAGGAGCCGTCCGCGACATGACGGTCAAGACGCTCACCATCGACGGCAGAATGCTCACCGGCGTCGCCGGTCAGAGCATCTTCACGGTCGCCTGGCACAACGACATCAAGATTCCCCGCCTCTGCCACCTGGGCGGGGTCAGCGACGTGGGCGCCTGCCGCCTGTGCCTGGTCGAGGTGGAGGGCCGCCCGCGGCTGCAGACCTCATGCATGACCGAGGTCGAGGAAGGCATGGTGGTCCACACCGAGACCCCGCAGCTGCGCGAGTACCGGAAGCTCCTCCTCGAGCTGCTCTTCGCAGAGGGGAACCACGTCTGCGCGGTCTGCGTCTCCAACGGTCACTGCGAGCTGCAGGCGATGGCCCAGGAGGCCGGCGTGGACCACGTGCGGGTGGCGTACCGCACGCCGAAGCGCAGCGTGGACCTCTCGCATGAGCGTTACGGGCTGGACCTCAATCGTTGCATCAGCTGCACGCGCTGCGTCCGCACCTGCGACGAGGTGGAGGGAGCGCACGTCTGGGACATGGCCGGCCGTGGCGAGAAGTTGCACCTGGTGGCCGACCTCGCGGCGCCCTGGGGTGAGTCCGAGGCCTGCACCGACTGCGGGAAGTGCGTGCAGGTCTGCCCCACCGGCGCGCTCTTCGTGAAGGGTGTGGGAGTGGGCCAGATGACCAAGGACCGGCGCTTCCTCAAGTACATCGTCTACGGCCGCGAGCGGAAGCAATGGGGCGTCCCGTGAGCGGCAAGGTGCGGCTGGCCACGGTCTGGCTGGGCGGTTGCTCCGGCTGCCACATGTCGTTCCTCGACCTGGACGAGCGGCTCATCGAGCTGGCCGGGAAGGTGGACCTTCTCGCTTCCCCTCTGGTCGACACCAAGAGGGCCGACTTCCCCGAGGTGGACGTCACCCTGGTCGAGGGCGCGGTGGTGAACGAGGAGCACGTCGAGACGCTTCACCGGGTCCGGGAGCGCTCGAAGGTGCTGGTGGCCTTCGGTGACTGCGCGGTCACCGGCAACGTCTCGGCGATGCGGAATGTCTGGCCGGTGCAGGAGGTCTTCGACCGGGCGTACCGCGAGACGTCGGCGGTGGTGCACGGGGTGCCCTCGGGCGACGACATCGTGCCCAGGCTGCTCCCCCGGGTGAAGCCACTCCACGAGGTGGTGAAGGTGGACCTCTGGCTCCAGGGGTGCCCGCCTTCCGCGGACCGCATCTGGGAGGCGGTGACCGCGCTGCTCGAGGGCCGGGTCCCGCAGCTCGAGCAAAGGTTCGGGTGAGGCGAATGTCGACGATCCTCATCGACCCCGTCACCCGCATCGAGGGCCACGCCAAGATCTCCATCGACGTGGACGCCGCCGGCAAGGTCACCGACACCCACTTCCACATCGTGGAGTTCCGCGGCTTCGAGAAGATCTGCGAGGGTCGCCCGCTCGAGGAGATGCCCGGCCTCATGGCCCGGGTATGCGGCATCTGCCCGGTGTCGCACGCGCTCGCCTCGTCCAAGGCCGGCGACCGCATCCTCGGAGTGGACGTGCCGGTGGCGGCGGTCAAGCAGCGCCGACTCGCCTCCTGGGCCCAGGTGCTCCAGTCCCACGCGCTCTCGTTCTTCCATCTGTCGAGCCCGGACCTCCTGGTCGGCCTCGACGCTGCGCCGGCGACGCGGAACCTCTTCGCCATGGCCGGCAGCGACGTGGACTTCGTCCGCCGCGGCATCCGGCTCCGTCAGTTCGGCCAGCGCGTCATCGAGCTCGTCGGCGGGCGCAAGGTGCACCCGGGCTGGTCGGTCCCGGGCGGCGTGACGGCAACGGTCACCCAGAGCGCGGTCGACGAGCTGCTCCCGTGGATCCCCGAGCTCTACGAGTCGGTCCGCATCGCGCTCGACCGGCTGAAGCGGACCTTCGAGCCGCTTGGCGCGGAGATCGCCGGGCTCGGCGATTTTCCCTCGCTGTTCCTCGGTCTGGTCGACGCGGAGGGGAACCTCGAGTTCTACGACGGCACGCTGAGGCTCGTGGACTCCCGGGGAGCGGTGGTGGCCGAGGGCCTCGAGCCGAGGGAGTACCGGAGCTACCTGAGCGAGGTCTCAGAGCCCTACACGTACGTGAAGCCGACGTTCTACTCCCCGCTGGGCGAGGAGAAGGGGATGTACCGGGTGGGGCCGCTCGCCCGGCTCAACGTGGTGAAGGCGACCGGGACGCCGCGCGCCGACGCCGAGCTGGTCAACTTTCGCTGGCTCGGCAAGCAGGGCGTCGTCTCTCAGTCGTTCCACTACCACTACGCCCGGCTCATCGAGATGCTCCACTGTGTCGAGCGCATCGAGCAGGCCCTCGCCGAGCCGGAGCTCCGGTGGACGCGCGTCCGGAGCTGGGCGCGTCCCAACCACACCACGGGCGTCGGCTGCTGTGAGGCGCCCCGGGGCACGCTCTTCCACGACTACGAGGTGGACCTCAACGGCCAGGTGAAGAAAGCCAACCTCCTCATCGCCACCCAGCAGAACAACGGGGCGATGCAGCTGGCGGTGAAGCAGGCGGCACAGCGTTTCGTGAACCCCACCGCCCTGTCGGAGGGGATGCTCAACCGTGTCGAGGCCGCCATCCGCTGCTTCGACCCGTGCCTGTCGTGCTCGACGCATGCGCTCGGGCAGATGGCGATGGTCGTCGAGGTGCGCGGGCCGGACGGGAGCATGCTGGCCAGGAAGGAGCGCTGAGGACATGAGCACGCTCGTGGTGGGCGTCGGGAATGCCGTGCGCGGTGACGACGGCGTCGGCCCGTTCGTCATCGATCTGCTCCGCGCCGCCCGGCCCGGAGGGCTGGAGCTGAGGACCGCCTTCACCTTCCTGCCGGAGCTGGCGGACGCGCTGCCCGGACACGAGGCGGTGGTGTTCGTCGACGCGGACCTGGAGGCACGGGTGGTGACGCTCCGTCCCGTCGGCACGCAGGGCCGTGAGGGACTTCACCGGTTCGCCCCGGCACGGGTGGTGGAGCTGGCGCGCGGGCTCGGGTTCAACGGCCACGCGTGGATCTGCAGCATCCCGGTGACGTCGATGGAAGCCGGGCAGCGGCTCTCCCGCGAGGCCGTGCTGGCGGCCGGGCGTGCGGCGGCGATGCTGCTCTGCATGGACCGGGGCACGTCGCGCGAGGAGGCGCCGGCTCCGGAGAGGACGGCGACGGGCCGGGCGTCTCAGTAGAGCGGCCGCTTCGTGGCCCGCGCGCGGCCGATGTCGGCCGAGACTCGCCGCGTTGCGTGGCGCCGCCACTGGCAGGTCCACCTGTCCGCGGTTTCCGAAGATGTGCGCGCCCTCGAGGTTCCCCGCGCCGCCGGCGCTGTCCGGGTCGACGCGCAGCACGCGCTCGCTGTGACGGCCGTCGTTGAACAGCACGTCGGTCCTCACCGACGTGGAGACCACCACGTTCGCACAGCAGTGGTCGCTGACCAGCACGCCCACCCCCTGGGCCGCTGCCGCCGGGTTGTGCGGGATCACGAAGAGGTTGGCCGCCACCCGCGCCTGCTCCTGGCCGAGCACGAAGACGCCGGTCATCGAGAACTCGTCCAGCCCGGCCGGGATGTCTCCCTGCACCTGGTTGAATGCGGCCAGGTTCCCCTCCGGTCTCCGGTCGAGCACCAGGCGCTGCTGGAAGACGATCGCGTCACCGCCCGCGCATCCGCCGTCGCAGGTCAGTGCGGTGAGGTGCTCGATGCGGTTGAAGAGCACGCTCCACCGGCTCCCGTCGGTGTTGGTCACCGCCTGGAAGGTACCGTCGAACTGGTTGTCCACCACGCTCACCCCGTCGGCGGAGCGCGCGAGGATGCCTGCGCCGAGGGGCGAGAGGTCCGCGTTGGACACGCCGCGGCCGTCGAAGCGGAAGCCGCGGATGCTCGTCCCGGACGCTCGCCCGTCGGGAAGGAGGAACCCGACCCGGTAGGCGCCTGACATCGGGGCGTCGCATCCGACGATGGTCGTGCCCTGGCGCCCGCGGAGCTCGACCCGGCGGGTAAGCGTTGCCCCGCAGAAGCGGCCCTGGCCGACCTCGATCCGATCTCCGTCGCTGGCCGCGTCGACTGCCGCCTGGATCGTCGGGTAGTCGTGCGGGACCCGGAGGAGGTGATCGTCCCGGTGCTCCCGGTGGCGGTGATCGCCGGCCAGCGCGGTCGAGCCGATGCCGAGGAGGATCGCCAGCCCCCACATCGATGCGTGGTGTCTGATCATGGCCCCGACCTCCAGGGCCTGGATCTCCGCACACCACGGAGACCCTGTCCACGTCATGACGCGCAGCCGTGAGCAGGGCCGGCCGCCATTCCGGCAGGGTTCACCCGCGGCCGCGAGGCTGGACGCTGGCGATGGCGGGTGCGGCGGCGTCGGCCCCGACCAGCCGCGTCGCCAGCCACCCGACGAGGTCCACGCCCGCCAGGCACTGCGCGGCCGTCGCGACATTGCCCTCGATGACCAGCGGCTCGTCGACCACCTCGACTCCGTAGGAGCGCAAGGAATGCTCGAGATCCGGCGTGGGGTACGTCGTTGCGCGCTTGCCGCGCAGCAACCCGAGCGCGGCAAGGACCAGAGCACCGGAGTCGACGGCTGCGACGACTTGCCGCTGGGGGTCGATGCGCAACCGAGCGAGGAACGCCGCGTCCGTCGCCAGCCGCCGCGTGCCGATGCCGCTGGTGACGTACACGCCGTCGGCCGTGGCGACCTCCTCCAGGCTGCCATGCACCTCGAGTCCGAGGCCGGTCGACGAACGGACCTTCCGTGTCGCGGCGACGATGCGCGTCTCGAGGCCTCGCACCCGCTTCAGCAGGTCCCACGCCAGGTGCAGGTCGATGTCGGTGAAGTCGTCGAAGGCCACGAGGGTGACGCGCATGGGGTCCTCCACAGCGATATCCAGGCGCGTCTCAGGTATCGGCCGCGGCGGTGCCTGCCCAGCTCGCCCGGCGTGTGCCGCCGCCTGGCGCCCGCGCCTGTGTCGGTCGAGGAGGACCGAGCTCGTCGGGTCCCGGCGAGACTTGCAGAGCTCGACGTGCGGCGCGAAAGATGCCCTGAGGATGCTCGTCGACGACTTCGTCCCCGTGTACGACGTCTCGGATTTCTGGCGACCGGTCATCGCCTGGGCAAAGGTCAGCCGCGAGGACTTCCGCGACTTCGCCGACCCCGGGTTCGCGAAGACGGTCTACGCGCTCTCGGTGCGCGTGCTGGACGACCGGCGCACGTTGCTCTCGGGAACGATGCGGACCGCCACCACGGATGAGCACGCGCGGCGCTGGTTCCGGCGGTACTGGACGCTCGGCGTCGGGTCCGGTGCCCACGTCCTGGTGAACGGGCTCCTCGAGGTGACGCGCGAGATGGCCGAGCGCGCCGATTGAGCCCCCGACCGCGCGCTCGCTCGCTGCGAGCGCTGGCGGCCTGCATCTTCCTCCAAAGCAGACCGGCCGAGTCGATCTTGACTCGGTGCGGCTTGCGGGCCACGCAGAGGAGGAGGATAGCCCTCGGGCATGCTGACCCGCGTTCCCGAGATCGAGGCCACGCTCCGCTTCTCCGAGCTGGTGGAGCGCGCCCGCGGCGGAGAGACCATCCTCGTCGAGCGGGACGGTGTGGCCGTGTGCCGCCTGGGGCCTCCCGGGCCGGCCTGTACGCTCGATACCTTCACCCGCTTCCTGGCGGAGATCCATGCCCAGGGAGGGGTGCGCGAGGTGACCGAGTCGCCCCAGCGGCTGGCGTAGACCTGGCAAGGGGTCGCCCGTCCGCCGCAGTCTGGTAAGGAGCGACCCTCATGATGCACCTTCGCCTCGCGGCCGCCGGGCTGATTGCCCTGCTCGCCGTGTCCTGTGCCAGCCAGGGACCAGCGCCGTTGCCGGCGCTCCCCGGAGCGCCGTCCCGCAAGCCCGGCGGGGAGATCCGCAAGGATCCCAGCGCCGATCAGGCGCTCGCCCAGGTCGAGGCCAGCGCCAGGGGGCAGCCGAAGCAGAAGCAGGTCGAGATCTACCTGAACTTCCGCAAGGCCTACCCGGCGACGAGCGCCGGCGAGGAGGCGCTCTACCGGGCGGGCGTGCTGTCGTTCGAGCTGGGCGACTACGTGAACGCCCGCAAGCAGTTCAACGAGCTGCTCTTCGAGAACCCGCTCTTCCCGCAGGCCCAGGACGCGCGGCTCAAGCTCGGGCTGTCCGCCCTGGAGCTGAAGAGCTACCGCGACGCGTACCAGACGCTGCTGCCGCTCCGTGACCGGGTCTCGGGCCAGCAGAAGGTCCAGCTCGAGGACGCGCTCCGCAAGGCCGCCGAGGGGGCACGCCTCTACGACCAGGCGATGAAGATGGCGCTGCAGAAGGCGGAGTCGGCCACGACGCCCGAGGAGCGCAGCGCCGCGCTGGCCCACATCGGCGAGCTGGTGGACGCGCAGGTGGGAGCGGACGAGGTTGCGCGGATCCAGGCGGACCTCTCGCCGTCGAACCCCGCCTGGCCCCTGCTGACCTTCAAGCTCGCCCGCGTCTACCAGCACACCCGCGACGTGCCGAAGCTCAAGTCCACGCTCCAGTCGTTGCTTTCCAGCGCGCCGGGGAGCCCCTACACCGCCGAGGCGCAGGAGATGCTCGCCCGCGCCGATCGGGTGGGCCAGGTGCGCGGTCGGACGGTGGGCGTGCTCCTCCCGCTCACCGGAAAGTACAAGGCCTTCGGCGAGGCGGTGATGCGGGGGATCCGCCTGGCGCTGAAGGGCAGCGACGTCGAGCTGGTGGTCAAGGACACCCAGGGAGACGGCACGCGCGCGGCGTCCGCGGTCGAGGAGCTGGTGTTCAACGACGGCGCGGTGGCCGCCATCGGCCCGCTGTTCATCGAGGACAGCAAGCGTGCGGCCCTGGTGGCGCAGGACCTCGGGTTGCCGCTGCTGACGCTCACCCGCAGCGAGGACGTGACCGACATCGGCCCGTTCGTCTTCCGCAACATGCTCACGTACTCGGCGCAGACCCGGGCGCTGGTCGACTGGGCGGCGGGTGTCATGGGCTACAAGACCTTCGCCGCGCTCTACCCGAACACCCCGTACGGCGTGGAGATGACCAACGACTTCTGGGACGACGTCGTGGCCCGGGGCGCGGCGATGCGGGGCGCGGAGAGCTACACCTCGGACCAGACCACCTTCACCACGCAGTCCAAGAAGCTGGTGGGCCGCTACTACCTCGACGACCGCCGCGACTACTTCGAGGGGGTCCAGGAGGCCACCAAGGACATCAAGGACAGCTACCGCCGGCGCAAGGCGGTGGAGAAGGCGAAGAGCGCCCTCGAGCCGATCGTGGACTTCGAGGCGCTGTTCATCCCCGACGAGTGGCAGCGGGTGGGACTGGTGGCGCCGGCGCTGGCGGTGGAGGACATCATCACCAACACCTGCGACCCGAAGGAGATCGAGAAGCTGAAGAAGACCACCGGGAAGACCGAGATCCGGACGGTCACCCTGCTCGGGGGAAACGGGTGGAACTCGCCGAAGAACGCCGACGGCATCCCGCAGCTCGTCGAGCGGGGCGGCAAGTTCGTCCTCTGCAGCGTGTTCGTCGACGGCTTCTACGCAGACAGCAACCGCGAGGCGACGAAGCGCTTCGTCCGCCTCTATGGCGAGGCGTACAAGGACTCCGCACCCAACCTGCTCGACGCGATCGGGTTCGACTCGGCGCGGATGCTCCGGCTGCTCCTCGACAAGCAGACCGCGTCGCTGGACCGCGCGTCGGTGCGCGATGGGCTCGCGGCAATGAAGGACTTCGAGGGAGCGACCGGGAAGACCAGCTTCAATGCCAAGCGAGAGGCGGAGAAGCCGCTGTTCTTCCTCACCATCGACCCGAAGGGAATCCGGGAGCTCCAGCCGAACGAGCGGCTCAGCGGATCCTGAGCCCTCAACCTTCTCGCTGGGCGACCAGACGCGCCCGGACCTGAACCTCCGGCTGCATCCGGAACATCAGGAAGCTTGGCGGAGGAAGCCCGAAGTCCCGCATGTCGATCGTCCGCGCGCCCTCGATCTCCAGGGTGCGTTCGTCGAGCTGCCGCACGCTGACCTCCACGTCGAGGGTCCGGGTCACCCCGTGCAAGGTGAGGTCGCCGGTGAGCCGGCTCGTTCCAGGGCCGGTCCCGGCGGAGGCACGGGTGAGCTCGCCGCGGATCCGGGGAAACTTCCGCGGGTCGAGTCGCCGCTGCAGCTCGCCATCCACCAGCCGGTTGCCCGAGCGAAGTCGCTCCGTGCCCACCTCGACGAAGGTGGGGGTTCCGAGCACAGCCCGCCCGTCGATCAGCTCCGCCTCGACCCCTCCTTCCAGCCCGGTGGTCTGGACGTGGACGGAGTGGAGGCTCGAGCGGGCCTCGACCCAGAGCTGGGAGCGCTCCGGGGAGATGCGATAGCGCGCCAACCGCTCAGCCTTCCCGGCGCGAACCTGCGTCCCGGGCGGCGAGCCAGCGGTACCACTCGGGCAGCCCGTCTCCGCGCGTGGCGGAGACCTCGAGGATCTTCGCGGTGGGGTTCACCAGGCGCACGTGGGCGACGAAGCGGGCCACGTCGAAGGTCAGGTGCGGGAGCAGGTCAACCTTGTTGAGGACGATGAGATCCGCGGACCGGAACATGTGCGGGTACTTGAGAGGCTTGTCCTCGCCCTCGGTGGTGGAGGCGATGACCACCCGGGCGCCCTCGCCGAGATCGAAGAGCGCCGGGCAGACGAGGTTGCCGACGTTCTCCACGAAGAGCAGCGAGCCGATCGCCGGCGCGAGCTCGTGCAGCGCACGTCCGAGCATCTGGGCGTCCAGGTGACAGCCGGTGCCGGTGTTGATCTGGACCACGCGCGCGCCCGCTCCGCGGATGCGCTCGGCGTCGAGCCGCGTCTCCTGGTCTCCCTCGATGACCGAGACCAGGACCTCCTTGCCCAGGTCGCGGAGCGTTCGCTCGAGGAGCGTGGTCTTCCCCGAGCCCGGCGAGCTCATGAGGTTGACCGCGAAGATCTCCCGGCCCCCGAGCCAGCCGCGGTTGCGCTCGGCGAGGAGGCGATTCTTCCCGAGGATCTCCTTCTCCAGCTGCACGGTGCGGGCGGTGGTCGAGTCCTCGTGGGGGTGGGTGTGCGGGTGCTCGTGGTCGTGGTGATGCTCGTGTCCATGCGAGGCCAGCGCGGCCGTCGTCTCCACGTCGAGTGTCCCCGAGCAGCCACAGGTCGCGCACATCACGTCACCTCCACAGTCCGGATCCGCAGCTCACGCCCGCGGAGGATCTCGAGGAAAGGATTGCCACAGGGGCACTGGGTGACCAGCTCCGCCATGTCCAGCTCGCGCTCGCAGCTCCCGCATCGTCCCCGGCCCGGGACGTCGATGACGTCGAGCCGCGCGCCCTCGAGCCGCGTCCCGCGGGTGCAGGCGTCGAAGCAGAAGCGCACCGCGTCTGCCACGACGCCCGAGAGCTGGCCGATCTCCACCGTCACCGCGAGCACCTGCCCCTCGGGCACGGCCTCGCAGACGGATTCGACGATTCCCTCGCTGATCGAGAGCTCGTGCATGCAGTTCGACCCGGCAAGCAGTGCACGGCGCGGGCCAGGGTGCGCCAAAGCTCAGGAGAAACCGCCCGCCGCGCAGGTTTTGCGCGCGTCCCGCCCCGCAGGCAAGCGCGGGCGCAGGCGGATCAGAACGCCGGGAGACAGTCGGTCCCCGGAAGGCGTGGGGGCGTGCGTCGCCGCGGGCATCCTCGAGGGCGGTCGATGTCACGCATGACTTCGGCACGGCGGCTCGAGGGAGCCGTGTCGTCGGGTCGACCGGAGAGCGCCCCGAGGGCGCGCCGAGGCAATGCGCCGGGGTGCCGGTCGTCTCTCCTCTTGCTAGCGTCCGATCGGCCATGGCTCCTCCGAAGCGTCGCAAGACCCCCGCGCGTCGCAGTGCACCGGCGGCGAAGCGCACCGGCACGAAGAGCTCGCCCCGTCGCACCTCGCCCGCGCCGGGCAAGGAGCCGTCGACGACGTTGCCGGTCGACGTGCAGCCGGGTGCCATCGACGAGGCGCTGCGCAAGGTCACCGAGACGCTCCGGCAATGGGCCAACGCCGGGCGATACACCAAGGTCCGCTTCAAGTTCCGCGGGAAGCCGCTCCTCCCCGACCTGCCTCTCGCCGCGGTGATGGCCGCCGAGGGACTCACCTTCTACTGGACCGGCATCCTCCGGGCGCTGCTGGTCAACGTGGCGGGGCGGAGCGTGCTCGACGTCGAGCTGGTGAACGACTCGGAGCACCACGTCCAGAAGGGCAAGGAGGAGCTGCTCAGCGGCGAGGTCGACCGCGCCATCGCCGAGTTCCGCACCGCGCTCGCCAAGCAGCAGGACAACCCACGCGCGCAGCTGAACCTCGGCATCGCGCTCAAGCTCAAGGGTGACCGCGCCGGCGCGCGGGCGGCGCTGGAGAAGGCCCGGTCGCTCGACGTCGACGGCCCCGTCGGGAAGGAAGCCGAGCGCCTGCTCCAGGGCCTGAACGGCGGCCCGGAAATGGGCGGCCCCCGTCCCGCGTAGATCCGGCCGTGGACTTCATCCTCAACGTGCTGTGGATCATCCTCGGCGGAGGCTGGCTGATCTGCCTCGAGTACCTGCTCGCCGGCGTCGTGCTCTGCCTGACGGTGGTGGGCATCCCCTTCGGGCTCCAGTGCTTCAAGCTGGCGAAGCTGGGCCTGGTCCCGTTCGGGCACGACTTCGACGAGGTGCCAGGCACCGGCGTCGGCAGCTTCGCTCTGAACGTGCTCTGGCTGGTGGTCGCCGGGGTCTGGATCTTCCTCAGCCACCTGGTGCTCGGCGTGGGGCTGGCCCTCACCATCATCGGCATCCCGTTCGCGTTCCAGCACCTCAAGTTCGGGATGCTGGCGCTCGCGCCGTTCGGGAAGCAGCTACAGCGCTAGTCGTTCAGCGACAGGCGCGGAACGTTCCGACGCTCATCACGACCACCGCGACGACGCTCGCCGCCGGGGCCTGGAGCAGGAGCGTCCAGCCGATCGTGTACAGCGTTCCGTAGCCCACCGCCCCGAGCAGGATTCCCGAGGCGCGTGGAGCCGCGTCTCCCCGGAGCTTGCGGCGTGCGACGAAGAGCGACCCGCCGACGATGAACACCAGATCCGGCAGGAGGAACGCGACGAACGCCGGGTCGAGCCCCCCGTAGGGAAAGAACCAGGTCCGCACCGTCTGGCTGAAGAGGACCGTTCCCCACCAGAGCAGCACCACCACTGCCTGCGCGACGAGGTAGCCCGCGGCGGCGCGGTCCGGGACGGCGTCGACACGGGCGGTGGCGGTCACGGGGACCGACTGTACTTCCGCCTCAGAGCGAGAGCGACGCCAGCACCTCGGACGCGTGCCGATCGGGGGGGAAGACCGGGTACCACACGCGCTCGATCCGCCCGTTGCGCTGGAGCCAGCTGAGGCGCGCGAGCAGGACGTGGCCACCGATGGTCAGGGTGGGCAGGCGGAGCGCATCGGTCAGCGCGCGGGCAGCGTCGCTCAGCACGGGGAATCGCAAATATAGTCGCTCGGACAGCTCCCGCTGGTATTCGGGCTGCTGCGTGCTGAGGCCGAAGAGGCGCACGCCGTGCTTGCCGAACTCGGCGGAAAGATCGCGGAAGGCACAGGTCTCGGGCGTGCAGCCGCGGGCACCGGGGACGAGGTCCCAGTCCGCGGTGAGCGGCGGCTGACCTGGCTGTCCCGTCCGGGGATAGGCGAAGACCACGGCGCGGCCGGAGATCGCCGAGAGATCGATCTGCTCGCCCGTCGTGGCCTGCAGCGCCAGCGGGGGAAGGCGGAGCCCGGTCAGGTGGGTGGCCCGGCCATCGTCCACCGGGACGGGAAGACCGGCGGGCAGCTCGGTGAGGTCTCGGGTGGAGTACTCGGCCATGGTGTCCGTCGTCATAACCGGGGCAGGGGTCCGAGGTCCTGGCGCCGGCAGTACAAATCCAGCCCTCGGCCGGGAGTGGAGCCCCGCCCGGTCCGGCCGACCGCTAGTCTCCCGGCGGCATGACGTCACCGCTCACCGTCGGGTTGCTCGCCTTCCCGGACCTCACCCAGCTGGACCTCACCGGACCGTACGAGGTCTTCGCCCGAGCGCCTGGCATGCGGGCCGTGATCGTCGGGACCCGGCCAGGACCCATCCGGAGCGAGTGGGGACTCGTGCTGGGGACGGACTGCACGCTCGACGACGCGCCTACCCTCGACGTGCTCTTCATCCCGGGCGGGATCGGGGTGAACGTGCTCCTCGCCGACGACCCGGTGCTCGACTTCGTCGCCGACCGCGGGGCGGGCGCGGCCTGGGTGACGAGCGTCTGCACCGGGGCGCTGGTCCTCGGCGCCGCCGGCCTCCTGCGCGGCTACCGTGCGACCACCCACTGGCTCTCGCTGGACCTCCTCGCCGACCTCGGGGCGACGCCGGTGGAGGCGCGCGTGGTCCGCGATCGCAACCGCATCACCGGCGGCGGCGTCACGGCGGGAATCGACTTCGCGCTGAGCCTCGTCGCGGAGCTGCACGGTCGCGAGGTCGCCGAGCGCATCCAGCTGACCATCGAGTACGACCCGGCGCCTCCCTTCCGGAGCGGGTCACCCCGGCAGGCCGCGGAGCCCCTCGTCGCCGCCCTCCGGACCGACCGGGCGAGGGTCCAGGAGGAGCGGAAAAGACGCCTCCGGGAGGCCCTGGCGCGCCGGTCCGGCTGAGCCGAGGCGCCCCGAGGTGCCAGACACCTCGTGACGTCTTCGCTCCGGGGGTCTTTGCCTGATTGACCCAGAGGTTGCGGGCAGTTAGGTAAGGAGGAGCCCCCCATGCCCGACGACCTTCCGACTCCCCCCGCGCCCCCTGGTTCCCCGGGCGGCGGCGCCGGCGATCTCATCCCGATCAACATCGAGGACGAGATGCGCAGGAGCTATCTCGACTACTCGATGTCCGTCATCGTGGGTCGGGCGCTCCCCGACGTGCGCGACGGCCTCAAGCCGGTCCACCGCCGCATCCTCTACGCGATGCAGGACGAGGGGCTGCTCCACAACCGCAAGTACAGCAAGTGCGCGGGCGTGGTCGGCGAGGTGCTCAAGAAGTACCACCCGCATGGCGACTCGAGCGTCTACGACGCGCTGGTCCGCCTCGCCCAGCCGTGGAACATGCGCTACCTGCTCGTCGACGGGCAGGGGAACTTCGGCAGCGTCGACGGAGACTCGGCCGCCGCCTACCGCTACACCGAGTGCCGGATGATGGAGCTGGCCGAGGCCATGCTCGCCGACATCGACAAGGAGACCGTCGACTTCGGCCCGAACTTCGACGACTCCACCAAGGAGCCGCTGGTCCTCCCCACCCGCTTCCCCAATCTCCTGGTCAACGGGAGCTCGGGCATCGCGGTGGGAATGACCACCAACATCCCGCCGCACAACATGCGGGAGGTCATCGACGGCACGCTGCACCTCATCGAGCACCCGAAGGCCACCGTTCGCGAGCTGATGCAGCACATCCCGGGCCCGGATTTCCCGACGGCAGGGTTCATCCTCGGGCGCGAGGGCATCGGCCGGGCATACGAGACCGGCCGGGGGCAGATCACGCTCCGGGCGCGGCACGAGATCGAGACCTCCGCCAAGGGCGAGCGCGAGGCATCGTCATCAGCGAGATCCCGTACCAGGTGAACAAGGCCCGGCTCACCGAGAAGATCGCCGAGCTGGTCCGGGACAAGAAGATCGAGGGCATCAGTCGAGATCCGCGACGAGTCCGACCGCCGAGGCATGCGCCTGGTCATCGAGCTGAAGCGCGACGCCATCTCCGGGGTGGTCCTGAACAACCTCTTCACCAACACCCCGCTGCAGACCACCTTCGGCATCGTGCTCCTGGCGATCGACGGCGGTCAGCCGCGCACGCTCAACCTCCGCGAGCTGCTCGAGCGGTTCGTCAGCCACCGCCGCGAGGTCGTCACCCGCCGGAGCCGCTTCGAGCTGCGCAACGCCGAGCGCCGCATCCACGTGGTCGAGGGCCTGCTGGTCGCGCAGGACATCATCGACCTGGTCATCACCATCATCCGCCGCTCGCGCGATCCGGACGAGGCGCGGTGGGGCCTCATGCACGTGCTCGCGCCGTCGCTCTACGAGCACGAGCGGTTCCGCGAGCTCCCGCGCCTGGACCTGGACGCGGCGAAGGCCCAGATGGAGCAGCTGGTCGCCCGCGCCCGGGCCGAGGAGCCGAAGTACGCCGGCCTGCAGCACCGCTACGAGGACGGCGGCTTCACCGAGGAGCAGGCCAAGCAGATCCTCGAGATGCGGCTGCAGCGCCTCACCGGCATCCAGCGCGAGGAGCTGTTCACCGAGCTGATCTCGCTGACCCGGGAGATCGCGCGGCTGCGCGACATCCTGGAGAACGAGTCATCGCTGCTCGACGTGGTCAAGGCCGAGCTCCGCGAGGTCCGCGAGAAGTTCGGCGACGAGCGCCGCACCGAGATCACCGGCGAGGCAGACGAGCTCACCAGCGAGGACCTGATCGCCGAGGAGGACATGGTGGTCACCGTGTCCCACGCCGGGTACGTCAAGCGGAGCCCGCTCTCCGAGTACCGCTCGCAGCGGCGCGGCGGTCGGGGCAAGACCGGCGCCTCGATGAAGGAGGACGACTTCGTCTCCGACCTCTTCGTCGCCAGCACCCACGCCTACCTGATGCCGATCACCACCCGGGGCAAGCTGTACTGGCTCAAGGTGCACGAGATTCCTGCGGCCAGCCGCACCGCGCGCGGGAAGCCGATCATCAACGTGGTCCAGATGGGCGAGGGCGAGAAGCTCGCCTCGATCCTCGTCACCAAGGGGTTCGAGGAGGGCCGCTTCGTCTTCTTCGTCACCAGGAAGGGCGTGGTGAAGCGCACCGACCTCAACGCCTTCTCCAACGTGCGCTCGGCCGGCATCATCGCCCTCGGCATCGAGGACGGCGACTCGCTGGTGGCGGTCTTCATCACCGACGGGAGCAAGGACATCCTCCTCTCCACCGCCCGGGGCATGAGCATCCGCTTCGCCGAGGCGGAGGTGCGCTCGATGGGCCGCGCAGGCCTACGGCGTGAAGGGCATCACGCTCGAGGAGGGCGACGAGGTGGTGGGTGCCGACGTGGTGGAGCCCGGCACGACCATCCTCACCGTGACCGAGAACGGCTACGGGAAGCGGACCGAGGAGGCCGAGTACCGGGTCCAGGGCCGCGGCGGCAAGGGCATCATCGACATCAAGACCACCGAGCGGAACGGGACGGTGGTCGGCCTGGCCCAGGTGAAGGACCGCGACGAGGTGATGCTGGTCACCAACGGCGGGATGCTCATCCGGATCAAGGTGCACGGCATCTCGGTCATCGGGCGCAACACCCAAGGGGTCCGGCTCATCTCGCTGGAGAGCGCCGGGGAGAAGGTCAGCGGCATCTCCAAGCTGCCGGAGGCGGCGGAGGAGAACGGTGACTCCGGGAACGGCGTGGAGATTGTCCCCTCCGCTCCCGAGCCCACCGAGGGCGGGGAGTCCTAGAGGACGTGGCGCTCGAGCGGACACGGACCGTCACCAAGCTGTGGCGGTACCTCCGGGACCCGGGCGTGGCGGCCTGGCGAAAGCTCGCCGGGGTGGCGGCGGTGGCGTACGTCGTCTGGCCGCTGGACCTGATCCCCGACGGGATCCCGGTGCTCGGCTGGCTGGACGACGCCGGCATCCTCGCCGCCGCCGCGGCCTTCCTGGTCGCCGAGGTGCGCCGGCACGAGCGCAAGCTCGCACAGGCCCGTGATCAGGTCGTCGACGCTCCCTGAAGCGCGGCTTCCGGAGCGGTGGCCGGCCTCAGGCGGCGAGGCGGTGGAGCGCGCTCAGCAGCTCGTCGGCGGTGAACGGCTTCTCCACCACCGCGTGGACGCGGATGCCCCGCCGCGGCAGGGTGTGCACCTCGGCGTTTCCGGAGCCGGAGATGATCACCACCCGGTACCGGGCCGCATCGGCGCGCCGGTCGAGCCGGTCCAGGACCTCGCTCCCGCGTAGACCGGGCATCATCTCGTCGATGACCAGAAGGACGTCACCGGAGATGGCGCTCGCGGCCCGGAGTGCCTCGCAGCCGTCCGCCGCCTCGACCACCGCGAACCCCTCGTCGCGCAGCAGATCGACGTAGGCGCCGCGGATGAAATCGTCATCGTCGACGAAGAGGACAGTGGTGCGATCCATGGATGTTCGGCCCTGTGTCACCGATCATTCACCCATCGATACCGCCGCCGATAGAGAGTCCGGGTGGACCCGACGCACGACGGTCCTCAGTGACGGACGTGGGTGTCGTCCCCCTCCTGTGCCACCTGCTCGATGACCTTGTTCCGGCGCCGCACGAGGCCCTGGCTCTCGTCCACGAACCAGAAGGCCACGCGGAGGAACGCGGCGATGACCACCACCAGCATCGAGGAGACGAACCAGTCGAGCAGCGTGGTCACCACCCCCCATCGGACCTGCACCCGGATTCCGTAAACACCCGTCAGCGGAACCAGCACGAAGACCACCCAGTGAGAGGCGCAGTAGGGGCACGAGACCAGGTACCCCAGCCAGGTCTCCTGCCCGCCCAGGCGCTGGCGGAGCGGCTCGAACATCCGTTCCTTGGTGAGGGTCTGGGCGATTCCCATGACCACCGCCGAGAGGGCGACCCGCTGGCCGAGGTAGGACATGTCGTCAGGGTGGGCAGGCGGCCCTGAGTCGGCAACACCCGGCCCCGGAATGACCCTGCGTGGGCCTGAGGGCGGGTACGACACGGGCGGGATTCCGCGTGTGTTCGCGGATCCGGAAGATCGTCCGGCGGCGGAAGCTGGGCTAGCCTTCCAGCCGTGGACGACGCTTCTGCCCGGGACGTTCGGACGCCGTACGTGCTGGTCGTCGATGACGAGGCGTTCTTTCGCCGGCTGCTGAGCGAGGAGGTCGAGCGCCAGGGCTACACGGTGCTCGGCGCGCGCGACGCGACCGAGACGCTCCGCTTCTTCGAGCGCGCGGCCGCGGACGACGCGCCGGTCATCGTGGTGCTCGACCTGATGCTTCCCGGGATGAGCGGCGTCGAGTTGCTGTACGGGCTCGCCCGGAAGGTCGGCGCCAAGGTCCGGTTCATCCTCTGTTCGGCCCACAGCGCGCTGGACCAGGTGGCCCCGGAGCATCCGCTGGTCTCGGGCCGGCTGGCCAAGCCGGTCGAGCGGTCGGAGCTGGAGTCGCTCCTGGCGTCGGCGAGCTCCTCCCTCGGCGGGACGCTCCACTAGGCCCGCTCCAGTCGAGCGTCCCCTGCTTGACTGCCGGGACACCGCGTCCTATTCCTGCGCGCCCTCGAACCGCTCGGCTTCCCGCCGCGTGGCGCGGGGGCGTATCACGCCCAGGTAGCTCAGTTGGTAGAGCAGGGGACTGAAAATCCCCGTGTCGGTGGTTCGATTCCGCCCCTGGGCACTGTTTTCGCGGAGTTGCGGCGGCGCGAGCGTCCATTTCGTCCACGTTTTCCGGCCGAATCCACGCCGTTTGATGCACCGGTGATGCAGTCCAAAGCGAAGTGCTGCGTCAGTAGCGCGCCGATTTCCTCAGGCGACAGGCGGCCATAGACGCGCTCGACCATCCGGGTGTCCCGGTGGCCCATGGTTGGAGCGACGATTTCGGCAGGCACGCGGGCCAGCCGCATCCACTTGGCGTAGGTGCGCCGCAAGTCATTTGGGGAGCATGGCGCGATGCCGGCCTCGGCGCAGGCGGCGAGAAGATCGCGGCGGACGTTGCTCCAGACGGGGAAGAGGAGGTTCTCGCCCGGTGCGTGCTCGAGCGCGTACGCGAGGAGGCTGGCGAGCGCCGGGTGCCGCACGAGGATGCGCCGGTCTCGCGCGGCGCGCTTCGTCCCGCGGATGTGCACCCAGCCGGAGTCGAGCTGAACGTCGGTCCGGCAGGCCTTGACCGATTCACTCCAGCAGGCGGAGGTCGAGACGATGAAGGCGACCTGGGCTGCTCTGGCTCCCGGGAGAACCGCGAGGAGCTTCGCGAGCTCCTCGGTCGAGAGCGCGCGCGTTCTCGGCCGGTAGTCCGGGGCGAAGCCCGCCGGGAGAAGCGCCTCGAGGTCGCCAAACCAAAGGCCCGCTCGCTTGGCGAGCTTCAGCGAGGCGCGGAGGGTCACAAGCTCCTTGGCGATGGTGTGATCGCTCACCGCCTCTGAGCGGCGGCGGGAGATGTAGTGATCGACGTCTGCTGCTCTTAGGCAGGTGAGAAGAAAGGGGGCGTACTTGCCGTCGTCCAGGTGCTCGAAGATCCGCGTGAGGTGACCGGCCTTCCGTCGGTAGAAGGCGACCGTCTCGTGGCTTCGTCGTCCGGCGGTGGCCTCTTCTGTGCGGCGTTCGAGGAGCAGCTTGAGGGCGTCGCTCAGCGAGGCCTTCTTCGCGGCTGCGTGGGCGGGATCGGCGAAATCCCGCTCGAGCTGACGGAGTGAAAGCTCCGCGGCCTTGAGGTCGGTGCAGCGGGTCGAGACCTGGCGCCGCGCTCCGTTCTCGTAGACGTAGGCGTACCAGACCGAGCCTCGCCTCGTGAGTCGATATCTGCTCGTGCCCATGGAATCCTCGCGTCCTTGTACCGCTGCCAGAGGCTCCAGCGAATCCGGAGCTGCTTTCCGGGCTCCGGGTTGATTCCCCCGTCGGCCAGGGCGGCGTGAAGGTACTCGTAGGCCTTGGACCTGGAGCAGCCGAACTCCCGGCGGATGTTCTCCGCGTCGAGCATCGGCTCGGCGTAGAGCTCGCGCTCGCGGGAAATCTTCATCCGCCAGAGCGGGCCGAACCGCTGCTCGAGCTGCGTTTCTCGGTCATCCATCGCCACTCCTACTTCGAGCGCGGAGAGGACTTGGAAGCAGCCGCGCTCTTCCGCTCCAGGAGGGCCTGCGCGTGGAGCGCCACCACGTACCGGAGGTACGTCCGGTTGTCGTAGCCCTTCGCCTTCTTCTCGGCGAGGAGGACCTCCTCGAGGTGAGCAGGGAGCCCGTAGAGGTTCCAGTGGTCGCGGACCGCCTCGGCCAGCGCCGCCTGGCGGCTCTCCCCGAGCTGCGCACCGCGCTCGTCGCACCACTCGACGAGGAAGTTCTTTAGGTACACGGAGACACGCGTGGTGTTCGTGTCCTCACTTCGGCTCCGCTCCATCTCGATATAGTACCAAAGTAGTACGCCATAGAGCCAGTTCGGGACAGGACAGGAGCCCAAGCGATGGAATGTGGAACAGTCGTCCAACCTGCTACCCTCGGGTTGGGAAGCAGTCCCGGCACCCGTCCACACCACTCCCGCCCGTCCAATCAGTGCCCGTTCGTCGTCATTCCGAGGGCTTGGCTCGACCCCGCCCCGGACTGCAAGGGGCAACAGCTCCGGGGTCGCCGAGGGACGCGTCACGCCGCCGGAGGCGTGCGCTCCGAAGTCGCGGACGGCTGCGGCGCTCGTGACGGTCCAGCTGTCCCTGCTTTGTAGGAGGCGGGCCTTTTGCCCTCGAAGCAATCAGACGAGAGCGAGTCCCGATTGGCGGACGATCCGAGCGAAGATTCGGACGACCTGGCGGCCGTTCATGCTCCAAGCGAGGCCCCTGGTTTCCTGCGCGATCCGCTGTGCTCGCCAGCGTTCGCCCGAGGAGTGCCGGTTCCCCGCGTTCCGTTCGCCCCTTCCGCTTGGAGCAACCGGGTTTCCCGGGGGCGGGCGAAGGCTCGAGCCAGCGGGTTGATGCGGGTGGAGTTATCTCGAGCAGATGATCGCCGACAACGACAGCGACTCAGCGACTCAGCGCAAAGCTCTCGAAATCAACCTGGACCCGACCATCTACGGCACGTTTGCGGAGATCGGGCAGGCCAGGAGGTCGCAAACTGGTTCCTGGCCGGTGGGAGCAGCATCGGGAACGGTCGCTCAGACTATTTCCGCCTATGACAAGAGCTTCAGCGATGAGCGATACGGGCAGGGAACCCGATACGTCTCCCGGGAGCGGCTCCAGTCAATGCTGGACCGGGAGTTCCAGTCGCTCCAGGGTTCCTTACGCGCTGCTCGGGCTCCGGAGGTTCGCTTCTTTGCGTTTGCGGACACCGTCGCGGCGCGAAACTTCAAGGGCGACAACGAACAGCACGGCTGGGTGGGCGTCCGCTTTGAGCGGGAAGGCAGCACAACCCCCCATGACGTCCTCTTTCACATTGAGTTCCGAGACCAGGACGTGGCCCATCAAAGGGAGGCACTCGGTATCTTGGGAGTCAATCTCGTCCACGCTGCCTTTCACGAGCGGCTGGAACCCGAGCCCTTCCTCCGTGCGGCATTCCAGGGTCTTTCCAGCGATCGTCTGGAGATCGACGTCATCGAGGTGACGGGACCTGCATTCGCCGAAACCGACAGTCGTCTGTGGTGCCTGGAGGCGCTCCGGCAGGGTAGCTGTCGCGGGATTGTGCTCGACCGGACCGGAAAGCCGGATCAGCCCTTCATGCTCCTGCGCAAGCGCGCCCTCGTGGTCCGCAACGAGGCGAGCCTGGGCAGCAGACCAGAGGATGCGCTCGCAGTCACTCTCCGCTGCCTTCGCGCAAGTGAAGCACGAGGCAGGAGCGTCGGAGATTGAAGCGGTCCCAGTCCTGGAAATGCGCCTGCGGATTCTGAGCACTGCGACCTCCAGGCAGTCTTGGGTGAACTGGGGAGAGCGAGCGCCTCGTCCACGGTGGTGATCACCGACCAGGTGCCGCTCTACCCGGTGGTCGACTACCTTCGACGCTACACCTCAGGGCCCCTCCGGGTGGTGGCCAGTGTCTCGGCGTTTGGCCGACTGTTCTCGGAGAGCTACGCGAGTCTTCCAGGGACCTTGCTCGAGGCGCTCGCGAAGCTGCTGCTTCAGGACGTCAAGCTCTACGTCTACCCGGTGCCGCTGTCTGCCCTTCTTCGCGAACAGGAGCAGACTCCGCTGCGAGGAATCACCGCGTCCTCACAGCAGGGAACGGTCTCGTTGGACGACCTGCGATGCGAACCGCCGCTCGATGACCTCCTGCGTTACCTGCGCGGTGCAGAGTGGATCGTCGCCCTCGAGTTGCCCGAAGGAAATGCAGGCGACCGAGCGGCTTCGAATATCTGACGAGGGAGACGTCCGGTCCGCCCTCCTTGCGACCAACGCTCGGCCTCGTGTTGGGCGCCTCCGAGTAGCGCCGCTGCAGACGGGGGATGGCCTCGCCCGGGTTGGGGGCTGACCGTGACTCCGCGTAGGGCCGGTCAGCAGGAAGACGAGACGGTGAGGCGTCAGAGGACGTCCGGACGGAACCTGAGCGGGTCCCTTCGACGTTGATGCAGTTTGACAGCAGCCAGTAGGCTGCGCGGGTGGGAACGCGCTCGGGAAACGCTTGGGCGGCGAGCGCGGGCGAGCGGGGTCTCCCCCGGCGAGTTGAGAAGGTCTCGAAGATCGCCCCTCGGCCCAATGCGTCGACCGCTGCTCGCCCGCGCGGAACTTCCATAGGTCCGGACGAGAGAGGTTAGCCCGTGTACGCTTCTTCGTCCGCCGACCGATCGTGGCGATCGTCATCGCGATCATCACCGTCCTTGGCGGCGTCGTTGCCGCTGCCCGGTCTACCCATCGCCCAGTTCCCGGACATCGTCCCGCCGCAGATCCAGCTGAGCACGACCTACACCGGAGCGAACGCGCTCACGGTCGAGCAGTCGGTGGCCACCCCGATCGAGCAGCAGATGAACGGCGTGGACAACATGCTGTATCTCCAGTCCACCAATGCCAACGACGGCACGCTGACCCATGACCGTCACCTTCGCGCTGGGGACCGACTCGACATCGACAACGTCCTGGTCCAGAACCGCGTACAGCCAGGCGCAGTCGCGCGCTCCCCCAGGAGGTGAAGAACTTCGGGGTCACCATCAAGAAGAAGCTGCCGTTCCCGCTGATGGTCATCTCGCTTTTCTCCCGGACAACCGCTACGACTCCGCAGTTCCTCGGCAACTACGCCACCATCAACATCTTCGATGCGCTGAAGCGAATTCCCGGCGTGGGGGATGTCGTCCTCTTCGGCTCGTCCGACTACGCGATGCGGATCTGGGTCAACCCGGCCTGCTCGACCCGGTTCAACCTCACCATCGCCGAGCTCCAGTCGGCGCTCCGGCGCAGAACGTCGTGAACCCCGCCGGCCAGGTCGGCGCCGAGCCGGCGCCTCCGGGGCAGCGTTCACCTACAGCGTCGCGCACAGGGCCGCCTGGTGACGCCGGAGGAGTTCGGGAACATCGTCGTCCGGGCCAATCCGGACGGCTCCCAGCGTCCGGCTCAAGGACGTGGCCCGGGTGGAGCTCGGGGCGCTGAACTACCAGCAGGAGGGGCGCTACAACGGCAGACCGGCGGAGTCATCGCCGTCTTCCAGACCCCGGGTTCGAACGCGCTGAAGGTGGCGACAGGGCCTGAAGAGTCACCATGGCCGAAGCTGAAGGCGGGCTTTCCCCATGGCCTGGACTACGAGGTCGCGCTCGATACGACGCTCCCCATCGTCGAGGGCATGCACGAATCGGGAAGACGCTTCGTCGAGGCGCTGCTCCTGGTCATCGTCGTGGTGTTCGTGTTCCTGCAGGCTGGCGGGCCACCCTCATCCCGCTGCTCGCCGTACCGGTCTCGCTGGTGGGCACGTTCGCGCGTCTTCCCGCTGCTCGGCTTCTCGCTGAACACCCTCTCGCTCTTCGGGCTGGTCCTGGCCATCGGCGTGGTGGTGGACGACGCCATCGTCGTGGTGGAGGCCGTGGAGTACCAGATCGGACGGGGGATGCCCCGAGGGAAGCGACGCTCAAGGCGATGGCGGAGGTGGCCGGGCCCGGTGGTCGGCGATCGCCCTGATTCTGGCGCGGTGTTCATTCCAGTCGCCTTTGTCCCCGGCATCACCGGGCGGCTCTACCAGCAGTTCGCGCTGACCATGGCCGTCTCAGTGTGATCTCCGCCTTCAACGCGCTCACCCTGAGCCCGGCGCTCTCGGCGCTGCTGCTGAGGCCGAAGCACGGTCAGACGGGTCTTGTGGCCCGCCTGGGCGAGGAACTTTAACGCGGTCTTCGATCGACCGACGGATGGCTACGTCCGCTCGCCGGCGGGCTGATCCGCAAGATCGTTCTGTCGCTCGGGCTGCTCGGCGTGAGGCACTGGTCGCCGGCATTCTCGGCTCCCGGATTCCCACGGGCTTCGTGCCCCAGGAGGACCAGGGCTACTGCCTTGCTGGCGTTCCAGCTTCCGGAAGCGGCGTCGCTGCAGCGGACCCGGGAGGTCGGGAAGAAAATTGAGGAGATTCTGGCAAGAACTCCGGGGATCCGGAGCTACACCGTCGGTGGCCGGCCTCAATATTCTGACCGCCACCAGCTCAGCTACACCGGGACGCTATTCATCGCCTTCAAGGACTGGCGGAGCGGGAGAGGCCGGCGAGTCGCGCGACGGGCATCATCACGGGCACTCAATATCGGCTTCTCGCAGATTCCTGAGGCTCTCGCGATGGCGTTTGCTCCGCCTGCATCCCCGGCATCGGCACCGCCGGAGGCGTCGAACATGATGATTCAGGACCGCACCGGGAACTCGATCGAGTTCCTGGCTCGAGAATGTCGGGAAGTTCCTCGCTGCGGCCCGGAAACGCCCCGAGGTCCAGCGAGTCACTGCCAACTTCGCACCCGCGGTCCCGCAAGATTTCGTGGATGTGGACAAGGACAAGGTCCTGAAACAGGGCGTCGCGCTCAGGACGTCTACGGCGCCCATGCAGACATTTCTGGGCGGGAGCTACGTGAACGACTTCACCCGCTTCGGGAGGAACTGGAGAGTCTTCCTGCAGGCGGAGGGCGCCGTCGCGGGTCAGCGCCGAGGACATGGAGAGTCTTCTACGTCCGGAACGGCACGGGCGAGATGGTGCCGCTCTCCACCCTGGTCACCGTCGAGAGCACAGCGGGCCGCGATACACGGTTCGCTTCAATCTCTTCCGGTCCGCCGAGGTCCTCGGGTCAGTCGCCCGGCCAGGCTTCAGTACCGGACAGGTGATGAAGGCCTTCGAGGAAATAGCGGAGGAGGTGCTCCCGCCGCGGGATGGGAATCGCCTGGACCAATATGTCCTACCAGGAGAAAGCAGCCGAGGGCGGAACGCCGGCAGTCTTCGTCCTCAGCCGTCCTCTTCGTCTTTCTGATCCTCGCCGCGCTTTACGAGAGCTGGTCGCTTCCCTTCAGCGTGCTGCTGTGGACGCCCATCGCCATCTTGGGCGCGTTCCCCGGCCTCTGTCTGCGGAGGTTCGACTTCGACGTCTATGGACAGATTGGGCTGGTCATGCTCATCGGCCTGGCGGCGAAGAATGCCATCCTCATCGTCGAGTTCGCCAAGCTCGGGCACGACAAGGGCCGCCGCATCGTCGACGCCGCCGCTCGACCGGCGCCAAGCTCCGCCTCCGGCCCATCCTGATGACCTCGTTCGCCTTCATCCTTGGCTGCGTGCCCTTGTGGCTTGCCGCCGGAGCCGGTGCCGCCTCGAGGCAAATCCTGGGAACCGCTGTGGTCGCGGGGATGGTGGCGGCGACCTGCCTCGGCTGTGTTCATCGTCCCCGTGCTGTTCGTCACCGTCGAACGCCTCAGCGGGAGAAACGCCAGCGAGCACCCACCGGAGTCCGTGGAAAGCGGAGCGACTCTCGTCGCCCCCAAGAGCTCGAAATAGGCGCCGGGATACCAGTCTTCAGCCTGCGGAGCACGAGCGCGGCTCCATACTCGCGTGCTCTTTGAAACAGGCCGGTGGCGTTTTCGAGAGTCGAGTCCAGAGCACTCCCGGGCCCGTCTCTGCTTGGTACCGCGGTCTGGTGTCTCGACGAATATCGCCCTGGTAGCGTCCGCGGGAGACCTCGGAAAGGACCTCCTGATGCGACCACAGCGGGCTCACCTGAGCGGCCGCCCTTCATGAGCGAGCACCCGATTTCCCGCCGACGAGGCCCTCGAGCGCCTTCGCGCGGGGAATGCGCGTTTCGTCCGTGGAAAAGCTCATTTCCCGAGGACGTGCCGGACCGTTCTGGCCGCTCTGGCCAAGGAACAGAAGCCATCCGTCACCATTCTTGGATGCAGCGACTCGCGCGTGCCACCGGAGCTCCTGTTCGACGCTGGGTTTGGCGAGCTGTTCGTGGTGCGACTCGCCGGGAACGTCGTCTCGGCGGAGGTGGCAGGAACTCTCCAGTACGCGGGGGTGCATCTTCGGACGCCGCTGTTCGTCGTCCTCGGACACCAGGGCTGCGGCGCAGTCCAAGCGGCACTGTCGGCGAAGTTTCACGGTGCCCGGGCGGATGACCGCATCGAGGTGTTGCTGCACAGCATCCTTCCTGGCCTGGAAGGAATCGCTCCGGAGCTCCCGCCGAGCGAGCAGCTCGACGCCGGCGTCGAGGCGAACGTCCGCTGGACGATCCGGCAGATTCTCGCATCGCCCGAGGGCAAGGCGAGGCAGGCCGAAGGGGTGCTGAAGCTGGTCGGCGCAGTGGCGGACCTCTCCACCGGAGTCGTCCGGTTCCTGGACGAGCGGGCATGACGACCACAGCTGGACCTGCGGCCGCCCGGTCCCGGGCGACTTACCGCGGCGATCTCTTTGGCGGCATTGCCGCAGGCGTGGTGGCCCTTCCGCTCGCGCTTGCCTTCGGGGTCGCCTCGGGACTCGGCCCAGCAGCGGGACTCTACGGAGCGATCGCCACTGGCATTCTCGCGGCGTTGCTCGGAGGCACGCCGGTGCAGATCACCGGCCCCACCGGGCCAATGACCCTGGTCGTCGCTGCGATGGTGGCGGCCCCCGCTCTTCCATCCGGTGGGGGTCTGTCTACCTCCTGCCCCGCATCACCAAAGCTGTGCCTGCATCGCTTGCTCTGGCGCTGGTGACGTTGACCGCTCGCCGTGGTGGGTCAAACCCGGGGCCGTCCCTTGCTCTTGACGGCCTCTCGGCCCTCGCCGGCTTCGACGCACGCTGGCGGCCGTCCTACCCCGCTTGCACAAGTCTCGACGGCTCTGCCCCGGCTCAGGATGCGATGGCTGATTCGGACGCGGACTCCACGAAGCGGGCGCCCACTCCGAAAGCGTGGACTTCGCACCGTCTGCCGCGGTGACCACAGCGGCCCTCCTACTCTCACCCACGCGGATCCCGCCGCGCCAGGGCCTCCCCTCCAGAGCCCAGGCACTGCATCGATATGGGCACCTGGAATCGAGCGCGGCCTCGGCCCACCGCCTGCATCCCGGCCCGAGCACCCGTGCCGCGCAGTCCCGCCACGGCCCGGAACTCACCGGAGCCCCTGCATGCCCGCTGCCGTCGTCCCTCCCTCATCCGAGATCCTCGACCTCCCCCTGGACGCCCTCGCCGACGGCAGGGCGACGGGGCCCTCTACTACTGAATTTCCTCGCATTCCTGTCCCCGAGAGCCACCGGCACGGCGCTCCGGGGCCGCCACAGCGAGGCTGGACGGCCAGCGGCGTTCGTCAGCGCCGAGGCGGTCGGGAAGGCCGTCCAGAGCCGAGAAACACGGCCCGCAAATCAATTGCGGGGACTCTTGAAGTGGCCATTCAAATGGCCGGACTTGGAGCCGCTCGAGTGGCTCGTCTATCCGGCCGCATGCCCGGCCATGAAGCCGGCGTGTCCACGGGCGAGAAAAGAACGCGCTTCTCCGGATGCCGCGCGGACTTCGCCCTCGCCCACCCCGACCTCGAGTGCATCAACCGGCACACCCCCAGCTTTCCCGACTACGCCCTCACCACCAGAAGGACAGAGGGCGTAGTCGGGAAACCTGGGGGATGCAGAGCAACACAGGGGTGAGAGATCGGGTGGGCTCATCAGCACGTCCTCCCCAGTTTGGGTACGTTCTTCGGGATGGCTTGCAGTTCTGGGGGGAGCTCCTGTTGGTGTCGGTCTTCGGGCTTGCTCGTGTTGCTCGTCTGCCTGCCGGCCGCGTTCGCGCGGGCATCCGAGGATGCAGCCGAACGAGGTGTACTTCATCGGAATGCCGAAGAGGAGCAGTTGCCTGTGGCCAAGAAGGAATCGACGAGTGCGTTGAACGGTTCCGGGCCGCGCTACGACGGGAACTGAAGAAGCCCGAACTCGTGCTGGTGAAGAGCGGAGCGCAGCCCCACCCGCAAGTCCGGAGTGACCGTGCAGGCCCCGACAAATCCGGTCATCGCCGAGGGGCCACTTCGCAACGCGTCCGAGCTCCTCCACAGGCTCCCGCTCCGTCCGGACTTCGATGTGGAGATCCGCTTGCGGAGGGACTTCAACCGTCGCGAGCTCGAGATGGTGACGACGTGGGTCGGGGCCCTTGCCGTCACCGGCGCCAGAGCAGTCGCGGTGACAATCCCGAAGTCAGGTGCTTGTCCGGGCCCTACTGATGCACCGGCGATGCAGTCGACGTCATCGTTCGCGCTTACGCTTCTCTTCTCGCGGACTTGGCCACTCCACGACGGGGACTGAAAATCCCCGTGTCGGTGGTTCGATTCCGCCCCTGGGCACTGCTTTCTCGGAGCTGGCGGGACGCGAACGTCCATCTCGTCGATGTCTTCCAACCGAGTCCACGCCGTCTGATGCGCTGGCGATGCACGTGCTGCGCATCCAGCTCCCGTCGACGCCCTCACCGCGGACCACCCCCTGGTTGTCGATCGACGCCGGGGTTGAGATCGATGCTGGCCGTGGCCCCACCGAGCGCTGAGACGGAAGGCTCGGTGGAAGGAGCGACCACCCCGGAGAGAAGCGCCTCTAGGTGGGCGGTCTGCTCCGGCCGCAGTGGGCCCTCGCGCAGCACCCGCCGGGCCGCGGCCATCGCCCGGTCCACCGCACGCCGGGTGCCGGTGACGCCGCCCCGCCGGCGGACGATGGCCTTGACCTGCTCCATTTGCTCCGGGGACGCCTCCGCTCCCAGCCGCTCCAGACACCGCCGCTCCCGGGACGTTGCCCGCCGGTAAGCGAGGAGCAGTGGAAACGACTTCTTGCACTCCCGCAGGTCGCAGTCGGTGGGCTTCCCGGTGGCCAGCGGATCTCCGAAGAGGCCCGCCAGGTCGTCCTCCAGCTGAAAGGCTACCCCGGCGAACCGGCCCAGGCGCTGGAGCGTCTCCACGGAGGCGGCGGAGGCGCCGGCGAGCATCGCTCCACATCCGAGCGGCGCTGCCACGCTGTACTGGGCGGTCTTCAGCTCGGCGACCTTGAGGGCGTCGAAGGGGGTGACCTCACCCCAGGCGCGTCGGCCGAGCTCGATGTCGAGGAACTGACCCACCGCGGTGTGGCGACAGACCTTGAGGTAGTACGCCGCGGCCGCGGGCGCCGTATGCAGGGGAGCGGTGAAGAGCAGCTCGACCGCCCGGGCGAAGAGGTGGTCTCCGGCGACCACCGCCAGGTTCTCCCCCAGCCTCCCCGGACCCATCGACGGGTGGAGCGCCGGACCCCCACGGCGGATCGCCGACTGGTCGGCCACGTCGTCGTGGATCAGCATGAAGGTATGGAGCACCTCCAGGCCGGTGGCAAAGGTCCAGAAGCCGTCCGGGACGGGAACGGCCCCTCCGCCAGCCAGGTAGCCGGCGTGTAGGAGCTTCGGCCGCAGCCGCTTGGCGGGTCGCAGCGCGAGCTCGGACACCAGCGCCTGGGCGCGGGTCCATCGCCGGTCCAGCCCGCTCTCGTCCGGGTCGAAGAGCAGCTCCCGGAGCTTTCGCTCCACTGGCGTGCGGCCCTCGCCTTCCTCGCGGGAGAGCGCCTCGTTCATGGCCAGCTCGCCTCAGCGCGGCAGCGGCGGTCGAGGCCAGCGAGCACCTTCTGCGCCTGCTGCACCCAGCCGGCCCGCTCCAGCGGGTACGACCCAAGCTCCGGAGAGCGCAGCACCCGGGTTGCCCAGACCCGGGCCTGCTCGCAGTCCCTCGCCTGGCTCAGGAACTGGGCGTAGGCGAGGGCATTGGCGGGGAAGGCGGTGTCGCGCTCCAGCGCAGCGCGCAGATGCTGGCCGGCTTTCTCCAGGGAGCCGACCGACACGCCCCGGGGAGCCACCTGGTAGAGATGGCCGAGCGCCCTGTCTGCGGCGGCATGGTCGTAGTCGGGGTGTGCCGCGCGGAGCCGGAGCAGTGCCACCTCGACCTCCTGTGCGATGCGCACGGCGGCGAAGGGGTTGAGCACACTGGCCTGGGATCCCCGGTGGGCCGACCACCAGAGGAGGCCCGAGGGCGCGTCGGGGTCGATCGCCAGGGCCCGCTCGGCGACGGCTAGCCCCTCCTGGTGGCGCCGCTCGCGCTCAGCTCCGTCTGGCGTGGTCTCGGCGAGGAAGTACAGCATCCGGGACTCCGCCCCCAGTCGCTCCGGGGTCTCGGGCCGGGTGCGGAGCGCCGCCAGCTGATCGAGGAGCGCGCCCGCCGACGCCAGGGGTTGCCCCAGGAGCACGGAGACCACCACTGCTGCCACGGGCAGACCGGAATGCATGCCGGCCACCCTAATGACCTGACCTTCCGCTCGACAAGCGATTTGGATGATTATTTGATTGAAAATCGTCCAAAACGTCCCTAGAGAAGAGGAATGGAGAGCGTTCCCCCGGGGTACGTGGGCATCGCCGCGGCGGCGGACCGGGTGGGGGTCACCGTCTCCACCCTCAAGCGGTGGGCGGACGAAGGGCGGCTGCCCTGTCTGAAGACGCGGGGCGGGCACCGCCGGTTCCTCGGAACCGACGTGGAGCGGCTCCTGGCCGAGATGTCGGCCCGCAGCGGTCACACGCTGAGCCGCGCCGAGGAGTGGCTCGCGCTCTGCCTCCACACCGACGTCCACCAGCTCATTGCCGGGCTGTACGCCGGCAGGGCCCGGCTGGGGGCGTGGTACCGGGTGGCCGAGGAGCTGGGCGAGGGGCTCCGGCTGCTCGGAGCGCAGTGGGCACAGGGGCGGCTGGGAATCCTCGACGAGCATCTGGCCAGCGAGCGGCTGCACCGCGCCCTGAGCCACATCGCGGCGGGCATCTCCCTCGCGCCCGAGGCCCCGAGCTGCCTGCTGGCCACTCCCCCCGGCGAGGAGCACACCCTGGGGCTGTCGATGGTCGAGCTGTGTCTCCGCGAGGTGGGCTGGCAGTCGCTTTGGGGAGGCAGCGCGGTCCCGGCCGAGGAGATGAGCCGCCGGCTGTCGGCGCTGCCGGCCTCGATGGTGGCCGCCTCCGCCTCGGCCTCCAGCGCAGCCCCGCGGCGCCTCGCCCGCTGGGCCGTGGAGGTGGGCCGGGCCTGCGCGCAGAAGGGGATCCCCTTCGTGGCCGGGGGCGAGGGCGACTGGCCGGCGGAGGTCGACGGCGGCGTCCGGCTGAAGACGTTCGCCCAGCTTCACGCGCTGGTCGTGGGACTCGGGCCGAGCCAGTGACGCACGACGGCCAGGAAGCGCTTCCCGCTGTCCAGGCGGTGCAGGGCGGACTGCGCGCGGGCCGCCCCGGCGCGAAAGGCTCCGCCGAGCGGCGGCCTCGACCCGTCGCGCGACCTCGGGCATCCGCTCGGCGTGGGCACGGACCGACGTCCCCGCTCCGGCGGCCTCGATGGCCTGCGTCGCCAGGAGCTGGTCCAGGTTCCAGGGGACGCCGACCACCGGTCGGCCCTGGGCCAGCGCCTGGTAGCCACTGCTGCTGCCCCCGTTGGTGACCACCACCGACGCTCTTGCGCACCGCCGCCTCGCCGGGGAGATAGTCAGCGACCAGGACATTGGGCGGGACGCGATCCAGTCGGAGCCTCCCCGCGGTCGCCACCAGCACCCGGACGGGAAGCCTGGCCAACGCGTCGATCAGCGCAGGCAGCAAATGGACCGGGCCCGACGAACCGAGCGTCACGTACACCATCGGCGTCTCGTCGAGCGCCTCCCACCCCTCAGGCCAGGGGATCTCGGGCTGCCAGAGGACGGGCGCCGAGGAAGTGGTGCGTCGGAGGCAGGGGGCCGGTGGGCACCAGCTCCGGCACGTCGGGATAGAGAGTCAGCGTCCCGTCGGTCAGCACCTCGAGCAGTCCACCCAGCGGGGGCATCCGGTGCGCGACGCGGAGCGCATCCAGGGGTCGGGCGAAGTGGCGGAAGACGAAGGGCAGGGCCTTCCGGAAGTGACGCCCCGCCAGCTTTTCGCCGAGGAGGCGGACCACGGGATGATGCGGCAGGGGAAACCCGTCGCGAAGCGGCATGCGGGCTCCAGTAGGCGTTAATCAGCGTCGCGGTGGGAACGCCCCGCAGCGGAGCACTGACCGAGAGGGACCATCGCAGGTCTCCGACCACGAGATCTGGCTGCACCGCGTCCAGGAGACGCAGATCGTCCTCCACGTACCGGGCGAGCGTGCGGCGCGTGTAGAGACGCGTTCCGCGACGGAGCGCGCGCTCGACCTGGGCCGGAGTGAGCGAGCGCAGCGGATGCCGGATGAGATGCTGGGCCTCGACCACCGGCCAGGCGCTCGTCGCCGCGGCGAAGTGAACCTCGAACTCGTCAGCCGGCAGCGCGCGGGCCAGGGTCAGCAGGCGGACCACCTGCGCCAGGGTGACCGCCTCGGCCACGAAGAGAACCCGCTTCACTGTGCTGCTCCTAGGGACGGAAGGCGTGGCCCGCAATGAGATTCAAGCTCCTCCTGGTGGGCGGCGGCCTGCAGAACGCGCTCATCGCGCTGGCGGTGCTGCGCAAGGACCCTCAGGCCTCTCTGGCGGTGGTGGAGCGCGACGGGCGCCTGGGCGGCAACCACACCTGGTCCTTCCACGCCTCGGACGTCGCACCCAGTCTGTCGGCAGTGATGGAGGATCTGGTCGTTCACACCTGGCCGGCGCACACGGTGGCCTTTCCCGGAACCAGCCGCACCCTGGAACGGCCCTATGCCACCGTCCGCTCGACGCGCCTCCACGAGGTCCTGAGCGCCCGGTTGCAGGCGGGCCCCCGGGCGAGGATGTTGCTCGGCACGATCATCAGTCGCCTCGAGCCGGGCGCGGCCCACACCGTCGGCGGGCAGCGCATCGAGGCGGAGCAGATCGTCGAGTCCCGTGGCCCGCCCGCCGGAGCCACCACCGGAGCCTTCCAGAAGTTCCTGGGGCTGGAGCTGGAGCTCGCCACGCCATGGGACTCGGCGCTGCCCTGCCTGATGGACGCCCGGGTGGAGCAGCGGGACGGGTTCCGCTTCGTCTACACCCTGCCCTTCGCTCGCCATCGCCTCCTGGTGGAGGACACCGAGTACTCGACCACGTCCCGGATCGACGCCGAGCGGAGCCGGGCGGACATCCTCTCCTACGTCGAGGCGCGGGGAGTGCGGGTGGCGGCGGTGTTGGGGGAGGAACGGGGCGCCCTGCCCCTGCCTTTCGAGCCCTTCGTCCCGTCGACTACGGGCGTGCTTCGGGGCGGATACGGCGGCGGCTGGTTCCACCCAGCGACCGGCTACTCCTTCCCCGCCGCGGCACGGCTGGCGGAAACCATTGCCCGGGCCTGGCCCGAGGCACCGTCCCCGCGCGCGCTGGCCGAGGTGAGCACTGCCCTGGGCGAGCAGATCCGGTTCCTCACCCTGCTCAACCGCCTCCTCTTCGAGGCCTGTGCTCCCGCGCAGCGCTGGCGGGTACTGGAGCGGTTCCACCGCCTCCCGCCCCGGACCATCGAGCGGTTCTACGCGATGCGTACGACCCGGCTGGACCGGGCGCGCATCCTCCTCGGCCGGCCGCCGGCAGGCGTCTCCCTCGGCCGGGCGTTGACCGCGCTCCGGCCCTCGCGAGGTGTCCCGTGAGCGGCGCGCCGCGGGCAGCGGTGATTGGCAGCGGGTTCGGAGGACTGGCCGCGGCGATTCGCCTCCAGGCGCTGGGCTTCCGGACAACCGTCTTCGAGGCCCGGGACAAGCCGGGCGGGCGGGCCTACGTCTACGAGGAAGAAGGCCACGTCTTCGATGCTGGCCCGACGGTGATCACCGCCCCGGGCTGCCTGGAGGAGCTCTTCGTCCTCGCCGGCCGCGAGCTCGCGCGCGAGGTCGAGCTGCTTCCTGTCTCGCCCTTCTACCGGTTGTGCTGGGCCGACGGAGACGCCTTCGACTACACAGGGGACTCTCAGGCGATGGAGCAGCAGATCCACCGCCGCTCTCCGGCGGACGTGGCCGGGTACCGTGCCTTCGTCGACTACTCCCGGCGGGTCTTCGAGAAGGGGTATCAGGAGCTGGCCGGCGTTCCGTTCCTGCGCTTCGCGGAGATGGTGCGGGTGGCGCCGCAGCTCATGCGCCTCCGGGCCGATCGCTCGGTCTACGCCGCGGTCGCCCGCTTCGTGCAGGACGAGCACCTGCGCCAGGCGCTGAGCTTCCACTCCCTCCTGGTGGGCGGGAATCCCTTCGACACCAGCGCCATCTACTCGCTGATCCACTTCCTGGAGCGAAAGTGGGGGGTCTCCTTCCCCCGCGGCGGCACCGGCGCCCTGGTCCGCTCCCTTGCCGCAGCTCTGGCGTCGATGGGTGGGGAGCTGAGGCTGGCCGACCCGGTGTCGCGC
>CAWCLY010000023.1:0-35460 GCA_963796475.1 uncultured delta proteobacterium | reverse complement strand
GCCCGCGTAGTAGATGGGCCGGAAGCGGTCGCACTCGCGGACGAGCGAGAAGGTCTGTCCGGGGGCGATGCTGCCACGCGTTGGCCTTCGCGGCCTCGTCGAGCGGGTCCTCCACCATCGTCTCGGCCTGCTCGGCCTGCCGGCGCGCGTAGTCCTCGCGGACGTAGGCGATCAGCGTGTCCAGGTACGTGGACAGCCGCGGGCACCGGATGCCGGTCCCCTCGAGCAGCTCGAGCGCGCCGGCGCTGGTGAACCAGGCCAGCTGGTTGATGTACCCGAGCGCGGCGCGCTGTGGTCGCGTCATCCGCCCGAGCAGCGGCAAGCGCAGCACCGCCTCGGCGGCGCGGGCGGGGAAGGTGAGCTTCGGGATGCGGCGGTTCGCCCGCTCGGCGATGAGCTGGTACACGCGGGCCACGCTCATCGGGCTCGGGTCCACCAGGTGGAACGTCTGCCCCCTGGCGCGCGGGTCCATCGAGAGGTGCACCGCGGCGCGGACCACGAAGTCCACCGGCACGACGTTGAGCGGCGCGATGCCTCCGCCTGGCAGCGGCAGGGGCACCACCAGGGGACTCGCCACGAGGAGGATGCCGAGCACGTAGGGACCCTCGAAGCGGTCGATCTCCCCCGTCCGCGAGTCGCCCACCACGGTCGATGGGCGGACGATGGTGACCGGCAGCGACTCGCAGGCCAGGACCACCGCCTTCTCGGCGTGGAACTTGGTCTCCTCCCACCCGTTGCGGAACTCCTGGCCCTGGTCGAGCTCGTCCTCGGCGATGACGCCCTCGCGGGCGCCGGCCACGTGGCAGGTGCTGAAGTGCACGAAGCGCTCGAGCCGCCGGCACTCCCGGGCCAGATCCAGCACGTTGCGTGTCCCATCCACGTTGACCCGCCAGGCCACGTCGCGCGACACCGTCAGCTGGTTCATCGCCGCGAGGTGAAAGATGCGGGTCACGCTCCCGGCGACGCGCTCCACCTCCTCACCCGACAGGCCGAGGTGCAGGTCGGTCACGTCGCCCGCCAGAACCTCCACCGGCGCTCCGCGGAGCCGGGCGGCCAGCGCCCGGGCCTCCTCGAGGAGCCGCGGCTGGACCAGCGCGTAGACACGGCCCGTGCCCTCCTGGGCGAGGTGCTCCACCAGGCGCTTGCCGATGAAGCCCGGATAGCCCGTGACCAGCGTGGCGCCGTCGTTCGAGGACATGGGGGTGTGGCGGTGCACCTTAGCCGCTCCCGCGGATCTCCTCCCAGATCCGCCGGACCTGCTCCCGGGTCTGGTCCAGCGTGCCGCCGTTGTCCACCACCCAGGTGGCATGCGCCCGCTTGTCGGCCAGGGGCAGCTGCGCCGCGAGCCGGGCGGAGATGGCCGCCGCATCCAGCCCGTCCCGGGCGGCCAGACGGGCCCGCTGCACCGCCTCGGGCACCGAGACGAGGATCACCCCATCCATCCCCCGGTGCAGCCCGTTCTCGATCAGCAGCGCCGCGTCATAGAGCACCACCGGCACCCCGGCGCGGGCGAGCGCCTCGGTGCGGCGCGCCACCTCCTCGCGGATGCGCGGGTGGACGATGGCCTCCAGTGCCCGCCGCTCCCTCGGATCGGAGAACACCCGCGCCCCGAGCGCCGCCCGGTCCAGCTGCCCCGCGGCGTCCACCACGCCCGGGAAGCGCCGGGCGACCTCCTCCAGCCCGGGGGTCCCGGTGGCGACCACGTCGCGCGCCACCTGGTCGGCGTCGATGACCTGGGCGCCCTGTGCGCGAAACATCTCGCTCACGGTGCTCTTGCCCGAGGCGATGCCGCCGGTGAGCCCGACCACCCGCATCAGCGCGGGGCAGCGGAGGCTGCGGGAGCGGCCGGTGCCGGACGGGCCGCGGTGTAGACGAAGGACTGCACCCGATCGTCTTGCTCGTCGAAGAACACCGCCAGCCCGAGTCGGGTGTAGACGTAGTAGGTGCGGAAGTCGTCGGTGAGCTTCTTCTGGAAGCACGCCACGGGCTGCGGGGCACCGGCCTTCGGGCAGATGGGGCCGAACGTGGCCTCCACCGTCTCGTGGTCCACGACGGTCGAGGGGAACACGTCGATCCGCTCGACCAGCCCCGTGGCCGGGTCCACCCGGAACTGGGCCTGCGACGTCCCCTTCATCGCCGACGCGTCGGTGTAGGCCAGGACCTCCTTGCCGGACACGGTCAGCGTCTTGCTCGGCGGGCCGAAGCGCTTGACCACTTCGTCTCGGCGCGACACGCCGGGCTCGATCCCGCCCCAGGCCTTGGCGCGGGCCACCGGGGGCAGGAGCACGAGCAGGAGGAGGGAAGCGAGCAGCGCGGGGGGCCGAAGTCGCATCGGGGTTCTCCACCTCTACCCCGACCCCCGCGCACGGCTCAACCCGCCTGGCGCTTGCGGGGCACGGCAGTTCTGCTATCTGCCCGGGGTCCCCGATGACGTCCCGCCGCTCCGCCCGCCTCTGCCTCGTGCTCGCCGCGCTCTGCTCGATGGCGGCCGCCGCCGCGGACTTCCTCGGCTCCGAGAGCTGCAAGGGCTGCCATCCGGACGCCTACGCTGCCTGGCGGGCGTCGAAGCACGCCCGGTCGATGGAGTCGCTCACCGCCGAGCAGCAGCGGGAGGCGCGCTGCACCACCTGCCACGCACCGAACCTCGCCGACCAGGCGATGGCCAGCATCGGCTGCGAGACCTGTCACGGCGGAGGCCAGTACTACGCGCCGGCGTACGTGATGAAGGATCCCGAGCTCGCGCGGCTGGTGGGCCTGGTGGACCCGTCCGAGAAGTCGTGCCGCAGCTGCCACGAGCCGAGCTCGCCGTCGCTCCGCCCCTTCCAGTTCGCCGAGAAGCTCAAGGCGATGGACCACTGGAGCGCCGAGCGACAGAAGCGCGGCCTCACGCCGTCCCCCCGCGCCGAGCGGTGATCCGCGTTCTCGACGCCCAGTTCCTCACCACCGCGGTGGAGGAGTCGGGCTGGCCGACAGCGGACCTCCCCGAGATTGCCTTCGTCGGCCGGAGCAACGTGGGGAAGTCGTCGATGATCAACGCGCTCACCGGCCGGCGAAAGCTGGTGCGGGTGTCGAACACGCCCGGTCGCACCCGGACGCTCAACTTCTTCGACGTGGTCCTCGAGCGCGGCGGCACGCGGCGCACCGTGCGGCTCGCCGATCTCCCCGGCTACGGCTTCGCCAAGGTCAGCAAGACCGAGCGCGGCAGCTGGGAGAAGATGATCACCGGATACCTCGAACGGCGGACGGCGCTGCGCGGCGTGGTGGCCATCGTGGATGCGGAGGTGGGTGCGACCGAGGACGACGTCCGCACACTCGCCTACCTCGTGTCGTCGGGGCGCCGCGTGCTGGTCGCGGCGACGAAGCTCGATCGCCTCGGGAAAGCGCACCGGAAACCACGTCTGGCGACCACTGCTGCGACGTTGTCGGTCCCGCGTGACACCGTCCTGGGTTTCTCGGCAACGGAAAAGCTGGGCGTGCCTGAAGTGTGGGATGCCCTCTGGAGCGCGACGTCCTGAGTGCTGCTCGAGTGTTGACCGACCGAGGAGGCCCACCGATGATTCCTCGATTGAAGACCCTTCGTGCGCTCGCCGAGGCCCCGGGCCCGTGCCGCCTCTCGTGGAGACAGCTTCGATGACCCGCCGGGCGTTGCCCTTCCTCGTGGTTGCCGCCGCGATGGCCACGGTCTCCGGCTGCACCTGCAGTGGAGACGTGTCGCGGTTCCCCATCGTCGTCACTCCGCCGCCCGGAGGCGACGGCGGCTCCGGCAGCGATGGCGGTAACCCCGGCCAGGACGGTGGATTGCAGATCACCGACCCGTGCCAGATCATCGCCTGCCCACCGGCGGTGGACGGTGGCTTCAGCGGGACCATCGCCTTCCCACCGGACGGCGGCTTCTCGCTCGACGGCGGCGTCGGCACCGGCGGCAACGGCGTGACGGTGGACCCGCTCGGTCGCATCACGCTCGACAGCCAGGACATCGAGATCAACTACGCCTGGATCGCCAACTGGAAGATGGGAACGGTGTCCAAGTACGACACCAAGAACCTGCTCCCCGACGGCGGCATCCACGAGGTGGGCCGATACATCAGCGTCTTCCCGCTCGATGGCCTCGGGCGTCCCAACCACAGCTCGTCGGCCAGCGTCTACGACCCGAGCCGCACGGCGATCGACATCAACGGCGACATGTGGGTCGCCAACTTCGCCTCGCACGCCAACCAGTACTTCAGCGTGACCAAGATCGCCGGCAGCCTGTTCAACTGCGTCGACCGCAACGGCAACGGGAAGATCGACACCAGCTTCGACGACCCCACCGACGTCGCCAACTACGGCATCATCACGCCGAACGAGTACCCGAACCCGACCGACCCCAGCAATCCACTCCAGTACGACGAGTGCGTGCTCTTCACCCAGGAGCTCGGCAACATCAATCCCAACGGCGCGTTCGGTGAGGGCTCCATCTCCATCGCCCAGGCCCCCGAGGGCGGCCCCGGGGACGTGTGGGTCGGCACCTGGATTGACCGGCGCGTGTGGCGGCTGGATCCGTTCACCGGCGTCCCCAAGGCCATCCCGGCCGGCCCGAACGTCGGATTGCTCCCCGACGGTGGCGGCCAGTACATCGGCGTGCCCTCCATCGAGCCCTACGGCTCCGCGGTGGATGGCAAGAACCGGCTGTGGGTGGTGGCGCGCGTGTCGAACACCGTGGCGGTCATCGATGCGAACACCCAGACGCTGCTCTCCGGTGCGATCTCCCCGCCGACCGGTATTCCCCGCGGCGGTTACGGCATTGCCGTGGACAAGCTCGGACGGGTCTGGGTCCCGAACTGGGGATCCGGCCCGACGGCGACCCGCTACAGCCCGCCGACGGACGGTGGGGCGATCGGCGCCGGCCTCTGGGAGACCTTCAACTACGCTGCGCTGACCTCCCCGAGCGGCACCAAGATTGGCCAGGGCCGCGGCGTCACCATCGACGACGAGGGGTTCATCTGGTTCAGCGGTGACCGGAACAACCTCGGCTCGGCGGCGCTGGTCTGGGGCAGCGATGGCGACGGAGGCGTGCGTCCCTTCCCGAACGCCGGCACGCCCACCAGCCTCATCGACGCGACCTCGGTCAACAGCAAGACGAGCATCGGCATCGGCCTCGACCAGAACAAGAACCTCTGGGTCAACAACTCGACGGGCAACGTGATGCGCATCGACCGGCAGACCGGCGGCGTCACCACCTCCGCGAACCAGGCGGGCGCGCTGTACACGTACTCGGACTTCACCGGGTACCAGCTGCGGCACATCACCCTGAACCAGGGGAGCTTCACCCAGACCGTGGCCGGCTGCTCGCGCTACGCCGAGTGGGACACGGTGACCTGGAGCGCCACCACGCCCCCGAACACCTCGGTGGTGCTCTTCGTCCGCGGGTCGAACAACACCGACTTCACGGTCTCGCAGCAGTACGGGCCGTTCACCACCTCTCCGGCGAACCTCCAGGCCGCTCCCGGCCCGGTGCCCCAGTTCAAGTACCTCCAGCTGAACTTCCTGCTCACCTCGAAGGACGGCACGAGCCAGCCGTATCTCTTGGGCTTCAACGTCACCTCGAAGTGCCTCACCCCGCTGCAGTAGGTCCGCCCGGCTGACGGCGGGGTTGCGCACCCGCCGCCCGCTGTGCGAGGCACGGCGGCCGTGGCATCCGGCGGAAACGGGCGGGACGTGGCATCCGAGCGGGCCGCGGCGCTCCAGCGCATCGCGGGGCTGCCGGCCCGCGCCCGGCTGGACGCGCTCCTCGCCTCCGCCGACGCACGGGCGCTCGTCCGGGCCCTGCCCGCCGAGCAGCTCTACGCCACGGTGGCCGAGGTTGGCCTGGCGGACGCCTCCGAGCTGGTCCAGCTGGCCTCCCTGGAGCAGTTCCAGTCGCTGGTGGACCTCGGCGCCTGGAAGAAGGACGCGCTGGACCCGCACGGGCTCCTGGAGTGGCTGGGGGCGGCGCGCGGCGACGAGCCAGAGGACTTCCTGAGAAAGCTGCACGGCGTCGACCTCGAGCTGCTCGAGGCGCTGCTGCGGGCCTTCACCACGGTGCACGACCTCGAGGACAACCCGGACCCCGACGTGCACGGCGTGACGCTGGACTCGGCCGATGGCCGCTACCGCGTCGAGATGAACGTCGAGGGGCCCGAGCTGGCGGCGCTCCGGACGCTCCTCCTGGACCTGATGGGCGAGGACCCGCTGGCGTTCAGCCGGCTGATTGAGGCCGTGCGCTGGGAGTTCCCGAGCGAGCTCGAGGAGATTGCCCTGCGCTTCCGCCGGGCGCGCCTGTCGGACCTGGGCTTCCCCGACCCCGACGCGGCGGCCGGGCTCTACTCCGCCATCCGGCTCCCGGCGACGCCCCCGCAAAGCAGCGCCGCGGAGCTGGTCCGCACCGCGGGCCGCCGGCCCGACTACGTCCAGGCGGCGCTCGAGGGGCTGGATGCGGTGGAGGCGGAGAATGCCCGGGAGGAGCTGCGCGGCGTGTACAACGCGGCGCTGGTCTCCGACGGGGCCGACCCGGGCGACCTCGACGCCTTCCGTGCCTCGGCAGAGCGGGCGCGCGACACGCTCGGCCTCGGCCTCGAGTACCTCACCGGCGGGGACCCGCGGCGCGCGCCCGCGGTGGTGCGCGAGACCCCGTTCCGCACCGTGTTCCAGACGGGCTTCTCGCTCGCGCTCCGGCTCCGCCACCGGGCCGATCGGCTGGCGGCCCGGCCGCTGGCCCGGCTGGATGGCGAATGGATGCTCTGGCCCGAGCAGGCATCGACCGTGACCGCGCTCCGGCGCGCGCGGCCGATGCGGGCGCTCCCGGTCGAGGGCGCCGAGCCGGTGCCCTTCCGCTCGCTGGCCGAGATTCGCCAGGCAGAGGAGGAGCTCGCTCGCGCCGAAGGGCAACAGGCGCTGCTCGCGGCGCTGCTCGGCGGAACCGAGGAGCGGGCCCGGGCCGCCGTCGACGCGCTCGGCCCAGCCTGGCCCGCCGGCGGCACGCCCGCGGTGCTCGCGGTGGCGGTGGCCCACGTGCTGCTGGATGGGGTCGCCCGGGTGGCTCCCGTCCCCGCGGGCCGGACCGTGGAGCTCGGGCGGGCATTCCTCGTCCCCGGTCCGACCCCGACCGTCCGGCCCGAGGCCGTGGCTCGCGCCGCCGCGGTGCTCCAGGGAATCGTCCCGGGCGCCGAGACCGAGCGGCTCGTCCGGGCCGTGCTCGACAGGCTCGCCGACCAGCTGGGCAGGGCCCTGCTCTCCGGGTCGCTTCCGGTGGAGGTCCAGACGACGTTGCCCTGGTCTTCGGGGCTGTAGAAACGACAGCGTCGGCCGCGCTCCCTCCACGAATCCACGAGGGAATTCAGGGCGCTCCCGCTGGCACGCGCTCTGCTCCGGGGGGCGTCCGCGATGCGGACCCGTGCGCCGGAGGGGGAGGGGGAATCACGGGGCTGGAGCGCTGCCGGCGGGCGCGACCGCTGGGCGTTCGTGCTGCTCGCGGCCTTCTGCGTGCAGATCTACGCCGCGCCGGCGGAGTGGATCCCTGCGGTGGTCCCGCTGCGGCTCGCGCTGTCCCTGAGCTTCGGCGCGCTCGGGCTCCTGCTCCTCGAGCACGTCGGGCGTCGCGAGCCGCTGATCTGGGACGAGGGGCGCGGGCTCGCCCTGGGCGCGTTCCTCATCTGGGCGGCGGCCTCCCATCTCTGGTCGGTCGCGCCCGCCGCCACGGACACCTGGGTGGGGCTGATGGTGAAGGTCGCGCTCGCCTGGTTCCTGGTGGTGAACCTCGCCACCACCCCGCGCCGGCTGGCCATCCTCTGCCTCTGCCTGGTCGCGGGCTCCATCGTCACCTCGGTGGGTGGCATCCTCCGCTACGTCTCCGGCGAGGAGCTCTCGCAGGGCTTTCGAACCCTCTGGGTCGGCGCCTACGGCGATCCGAACTACCTCGCCGAGTACCTCGCGATGACCGTGCCGCTGTCGGTGGCGTTCATCGCCCGACCGGGGATGCGCGTGTCGGTCCGGTTGCTGTGCGCGGCGGCCCTGATCCTCGGGGTGACCTGCATCGTCCTGACCTTCTCCCGCGGCGGCTTCCTCGGGGTCGTCTTCGGCGGGCTGGTGTGGGCGATGCGCGAGCGGGCTCAGCGCGCCAAGGCCCTCGTCCTCTCGGCGGCGCTGGCGATCGGCGTGGCCATCTTCGCCCCCGCGACGTACTGGGAGCGGAACGACACGCTCGAGGAATTCGAGCAGGACCAGTCGGCCCTCGGCCGCGTCTACGCCTGGCACGTGGCCTCGGCGGCCAACCTGGACCGGCCGGTCCGGGGCGTGGGGGTGGCGCCTTCCGCGAGGCCTGGCCCTTCTACGCGCCTCCGGACGTCCGGGGTGAGCCGCTGGTCGCGCACAACATCTTCCTCGACACCCTGGGCGAGCTGGGCTGGGTGGGCTTCTTCCTCTTCCTCACCTTCGCCGGCAGCGCCACCGGAGCGGTGTTCCGCGCCGGCTCGGACCCGGAGATCGGCTGGCTCGCCCGGGGCATCGGCGCGAGCGTCGCCGGCTTCCTGCTCTGCAACTGCTTCTCGGGCTCGCTCGCCGCGCCGCAGCTCTTCGTCCTCTTCGGCCTGGCGGGCGCGGCCGAGCGGCTCACGGCACGCGAGGAGGTGCGCGAGGTGGAGCGGATGCCTCTGGGGGTGGCGACGCCATGGGGTGGCTGATGGCAATGCTTCGACGGTGGAAGGAGTGGGGCGAGACGCTCGGTCCGGCGCTCCTCGCGGCCGCGGCGCTCGTGCTGGACCTGGCCGACGACGGGGAGGGCTTCGTCCACGCCCTGGCGGTGGGGGTGCTCGCCCTCGCCTCCGCGCTGAGCCTGGGAGCGGCGCTGGAGAGCCTCGGGCGCTTCGGGCCCTCGCGTCTGGCGCGGCGGTTCGCGCTCTGGCGCGCCTGTGGTCTGCTGGCGTGCGCGGCCTGCCTCGTGCTCGAAGTGGTCCAGCGGCTCCCCGCACCCCGTCTGGCGGCTGACCACACCCTGCAGCTGACGGTGCTCGGCGCCGCCTGGGCGGTCCTCACCGGCTGGGTCTGGGGCCGGCGGAGCTGGGAGCGGATGGCCGAGGGCGTCCGGCTGGAGGCCGAGGAGACTGCGCGGGCGCAGGCAGCGCTCCGCGCGGGCGAGTGGGGCCGCTCCGAGGTCGGAGAGGCCTGAGCCATGCTGGTCCTGCGCGGAGACATGCTCCACGACCTCGAGGCCTCCCCGGACACTCCCGACGGAGTGGCAGCCATCGCCGGCGAGCAGGTGCGTGAGGACGCGCCCCTGACCATGGTCGAGCGCGACGAGCCGCCAGCCGAGGACGAGGCCGACGGCTCCGAGCAGCGTCAGCCCGCTTTTGGCCTGGGGACGGCCGAGAGCGAGGCGAGCCCGCGGGCGGCAAGCCGAGCGCGGAGCTCGGTGAGGAGCCGGGGGACGTACCCCGGACCCTCGTAGACGAAGGCGGTGTAGATCTGCACCAGGTCCGCCCCGGCTGCGAGCCGCCCGAGCACGTCGTCGGCGGTGAACACCCCGCCCGAGGCCCACAGCGCGAGCCGTCCCCGGCCCCGGGCAGCCGCCCGGCGCAGCGTCTCCATCGCCAGCGGGGCGAGCGGGGCGCCGGAGAGGCCTCCCGCCTCGGCCGCGATCGGGCCCTCGACCCCGGGGCGGGCGAGTGTGGTGTTGGTGCAGATGAGCCCGGCGATGCCGACCTCCACCGCCACGTCGACGATGGCGTCGACCTCGTCGGGCGCGAGGTCCGGGGCAATCTTGAGGAAGAGTGGCTTCCCGTGAGAGACGGCCTGCAGACGTACGCGCACCGTGGTCAGCAGGGCGCGGAGCTGCTCGGGCTGCTGGAGGCTCCGGAGCCCCGGCGTGTTGGGCGAGCTCGCGTTCACCACCACGTAGTCGGCGAGCGCGCCGAGCCGCTCGACGCCGGCCACGTAGTCGTCCACCGCGCGCTCGAGCGGCGTGTCCTTGTTCTTGCCGAGGTTCACGCCCACCGGTCCAGCGCGGCGTCCGAGCGCGCGGAGCCTTCCGGCCATGGCGTCCACGCCGTGGTTGTTGAAGCCCATCCGGTTGATGAGCGCCCGGGCCTCCGGGATGCGGAACAGCCGCGGTGCCGGGTTCCCGGGCTGCGGGAGCGGGGTCACCGTCCCCACCTCCACCCCGGCGAAGCCCGCCCCGAAGAAACCCGCCACGGCCTCGGCGTCCTTGTCGAACCCGGCGGCGAGCACCACCGGGTGGGCGAAGCGCAGGCCGGCGCTGGTCACCGACAGGTCCGGGCCACCGGCCGGGAGCGCGGGTGCGGAGCGCACCGCGCCGAGCAAGCGGAGCGCGGACATCCCGAGCGCGTGCGCCTGCTCGGGCGGCAGGAGGAACAGCGCGCGCTTGACGAGCCCGTACACGGCTCGCCGCCTAGCACGGCTTCAGGGAATGAAGGAGTACTCGCGCGCCCAGGCCAGGGCCCGGTCCACCTGCGCGGGGGTCATGATCCCGTGCTTCTCCACCATGGCCACCTCGGACTGCATGTCGGTCTCGAGGAGGTAGGGGCCGTCGGTGTTGAGCGTCACCTTCACCCCGCGGTCGAGGAACGTCTGGACGATGTGCTTCAGCTCCTCCACCCCGCTCACCGCGTGGGTGTGGAGGTTGGAGGTGGGGCAGAGCTCGAGCACCACGTCCTGCTCGCGGAGGAGGCGCATGGCCGACTCGTCGTAGGCCGCGCGGATGCCGTGGCCGATGCGGTGCGGCCGGAGGCGGTCCACCACCGCGATCACCCCCTCGGCGCCCGTGCCCCGGGTCTCGCCGGTGTGCACGGTGGTCTTGAGGCCGGCCTCGCGGGCGCGCTGGAAGAGGTCCTGGTACGCGCCCACCTGATCGGCGTCCAGCTCGAGGGCGCGGGTCTCGGTGCCGGCGAGGTCGATGCCCACCACCCCGCGGTGCCGGTAGCGGATGGCCTTCTCGAGGATGATGGAGTTCAGCCGGTGGTCGAACTCCCGGGCGAGGCAGAAGATGAGCCCGGCCCGGACGCCGTACTCCAGCGTCGCCCGGTCCATCCCCCGGAGCGCGGCGTGGATGATGTGGTCCAGATCCAGCGTGGAGTCGAGGTTGCGCTTCATCGGGTTGAAGCGAAGCTGAATCTGCGTCACCCGGCTCCCGCGGTACTCCTTGCCGATGACCTCGTAGACGCTCCGCTCGATGGCCATGGGCGAGCTCTGAATCTTCTCGGTCCAGGTGTGCATGATGCGGAGGTAGTCGTCGAGGTTGGAGACGGTGTCCGGCCGGGCGGTGATCATCTCCACGAACTCGAAGTAGTTCTTCGTCGGGAGCTTGAACCCCTGGTTGTGAGCCAGTGACCAGAGCACGTGCGGCGCCACTGCTCCGCCGACGTGGATGTGCAGGTCGATCAGCTCGCGGGCCATGGTCCGGACGAGGCTACGCAGGGAGGGCGCCCGGCGTCGAGCGACGAGCGTCGGGCGACGCTCCCGTGGACGGCCGGCTCGTGTAGTGTGCCCCGCCATGGGAGCGACACTCATCGACGGCAAGGCCATCGCGCTACGAGTCAGGCGGGAGGTGGCCGAGGCCACCCGCGAGCTCAAGGCGCGCACCGGCCGCGTCCCCGGACTGGCGGTCATCCGGGTGGGCGAGGATCCGGCGAGCAGGATCTACGTGACCGGGAAGCAGAAGGCCGCCGCCGAGGTCGGCTTCGAGGCCAGCGAGCACCACTTCCCCGAGACCGCCAGCCACGCCGAGGTCCAGTCCCGGCTCGAGGCGCTCAACGCCGATCCGGCCGTGCACGGGATCCTGGTCCAGCTGCCCGTCCCGAAGCAGGTGGACTCGGCCGCGCTGCTCCGGATCCTCCGCCCGGACAAGGACGCCGACGGGTTGCACCCGGTCAACGCGGGGCTCCTCGCCCAGGGGCGGGACGCCACGGTGGCCTGTACCCCGTGGGGCGTGATGCGGATGCTCCAGGAGATCGACTGCAAGCCCGCGGGCAAGCGCGCGGTGGTGGTGGGCCGGAGCATCCTGGTGGGACGGCCGATGGCCCTGCTGCTGCTGAACGCCGACGCGACGGTGACCGTGTGCCACCGGAAGAGCAACCTGCCGGAGGAGGTCGCCCGGGGCGACATCCTGGTCGCGGCGGTGGGCGTCCCGGAGCTGATCAAGGGAGCCTGGATCAAGCCCGGGGCGGTGGTCATCGACGTGGGCATCAACCGGCTGCCCACCGGCAAGCTGGTCGGAGACGTGGAGTTCGCCGCGGCCGCCGAGCGCGCCTCCCACATCACGCCGGTGCCGGGCGGAGTGGGCCCGATGACCATCGCCATGCTGCTGTCGAACACCCTGCGGAACGCCCGGGCGCTGCTGGGAGCGTGATTCTGACGCGTCGCCTGTTAAGACACGCCTGAGAATGCTCGCGCTCGTGCTGCCGTACGTGGATCTGCCGGACATCCACCTGTTCGGCCTGACCATTCACCCCTTCGGGATCTTCGCCGCCCTCGGCGTCTACACCGGCGCGGTGCTCACCGTCCGGGCGGGGAGGGTCTACGGGCCGGGCGACACGAAGTCCCTGTCCGAGGTGTTCACCTGGGCGCTGCTGGGAGGGCTCCTCGGGGCGCACCTGCTCCACGTCCTCGGCTACCACCCTGAGCTGCTCCGGACGGAGGGCCCGCTGGTCCTCCTCAAGTTCTGGGATGGCGTCTCGTCGATGGGTGGGGTGCTCGGTGGCATGGCGGGGATCGCCGCATACTTCTGGCGGAAGGGGCTCCGGATCCGGCCCTACTGGGATGCGCTCGCGCTGGGGACCGCGCCGGGCTGGACGGTGGCTCGCATGGGCTGCGCCGTGGTGCACGACCACCCGGGCATCCGGAGCGACGCCTGGTACGCGGTGGCCTTCCCCGGCGGGTCCCGGCTCGACATGGGGCTCGTGGACTGCGTCCTGCTCGCGGTGATCACCGTCGTGCTCTACCTGCTCGCGCGGCGGAAGCGGCCGGAGGGCGTCCTCATGGGGGTACTCGCCATCTCCTACTCGGTGCCGCGCTTCTTCCTCGATTTCCTCCGGGCGAAGGACCTGTCGTTCGTGGACGGGCGGTTGCTGGGCCTCACCCCCGCGCAGTGGATCACCCCGGTGCTCGCCGCACTGGGCGTCTACCTGCTCGTCTCCTCGAGACGGGCCAGCCCGGTGGAGCCCGCTCCCCGGACCGCGCCGGTGGAGACGGCCTAGGCGCCGTGGCCATCCTCTCCGCCGGCCTGACGCTGCACTGGTTCGGGACGCTCGTTGCGCTCGGCCTGCTGACCGGGCGGCTCCTGGTTGCGCGTGCGGCCAGGGTTTACGGGCCCGGTGACTCCGAACAGGCCGTCAACGGGTACACCCTCCTGGTAATCGGGGGCATCGTCGGCGCGCACCTGATGCAGGTCTTGGCCTACGAGCCCGGGCGTCTGCGCACCGAGGGCCTCCCGCTCCTGTTCAAGGTGTGGGATGGCTCCGCCTCCGCCGGCGGAGCGCTCGGAGGCTTCGCGGCGACGTTTCTCTACTACCGAAGCCAGGGACTCCGGCCTGGGCGTTACCTGGACGCCCTCACGCTCGGTGTCGCCCCCGGCTGGGCGATCGCCCGGCTCGGCTGCGCCGTGGCGCAGGACCATCCGGGGATCCGGTCCACCTCCTGGATGGCGGTGCAGTTCGTGGACGGGAAACGCCTCGACCTCGGGCTGCTCGACGCGGTGGTGCTCTTCTTGCTCTCGGGGGTGCTCTGGTGGCTCGCGCGGAAGAAGCGGCCGGAGATGGCGCTGCTGGGCGTCTTCGCGCTGGGCTACTCGGTGTGTCGCTTCTTCCTCGACTTTCTCCGCGCGACGGACCTGCCGAGCGCCGACCGTCGGCTGCTCGGGCTCACCCCCGCGCAGTGGATCTGCCCGGTGATGGCCGGGGTGGGCCTCTGGCTGCTGCGCCACGGGCTCCGGGGCTCGCCGCTCCCGGAGGTATCGCCGGAGTCCGCAGCACACCCGGGGATGCTCCCGCCCGCGTCGTGACCCGGCGGGTCAGCGTGGAGCCGGGGCGCCGCGTCCGCGCAGCGCGCTGACGATGAGGCGCGTCGCCGGGCTCTTGTTCAGGTGTAGAAGTGGATGCCCGGGACGCCGCGGCTGAGCAGCTCCATGCACTGCACCGTGGCGTGCGCCACGCCGAGCTGGACCACCGCCATCCGGATCGTCGCGGTACCGCTCCAGCTGCGAGCACCAGGCGCATCGGCACGGTCGCGCCGCAGATGTCGGACGAAACGCTCCAGCTGCTCGATGTTGGTGATGGGCATGATGCCCGGGACGATGGGCACGTTGATCGCCCACCCGGCGCGCCCGCTCCACGAAGTCGAAGTAGAAGGCGTTGTCGAAGAAGAGCTGGGTGATGACGAAGTCCAGGCCGGCGTCCACCTTGGCCTTGAGGTGGCGCAGGTCGTCGTCCCGGAGCGGTGTCTCGACGTGGCCCTCCGGATAGCCCGCGCCGCCCGATGCAGAGGTGGTGGTCGCGCTCGCGGATGAACTGCACCAGCTCGCGAGGCGTAGCGAAAGCCCCCCGGCGGGGCGTGGAACTCGCGTTCCCCGGCGGGTGGGTCGCCGCGCAGCGCGAGCAGGTTCTCGACTCCGCATGGCCAGGAGCTGCTCCACCAGCGCCGCCGAGCTCCTCGCGGGTGTGGCCCACGCAGGTGAGGTGGGCCATGGCCTCGAGGCCGGTGGCGCGGATCTGCCTGCACCAGCTCGACCGTCCGGTCGCGGGTGCTGCCCCCCGCTCCGTAGGTGACCGAGACGAAGCCTGGTTCGAGCGGGCGCAGGTCCTCGAGCGTGCGGAGGAGCGCGCGCCGCCCTCCTCCGTCTTGGGGGGGAAGAACTCGAACGAGAAGCACGGGTCCGAGGGGTTGAGCCGGTTCCTGATCTTCATCGCGTCCTGGCAGGGACTCTAGTCAGGGCGCCGGCTTCGCGCCCCCGCAAAGCCTTGATCGTCCTCCGGGGGGTGGGGTAGTCCGGGCCGCACTCCCATGACCCGCCAGACACCATCAACCCGGTTCACCGCGCGCTCGGTGCGCGGATGGTCGACTTCGCGGGCTGGGACATGCCGGTCCAGTACACCGGGGTGTGGCCGAGCACGAGGCGGTGCGCAACGCGGCCGGGCTGTTCGACGTCTCGCACATGGGGGAGATTGAGTTCCGCGGGGAGGGCGCGCTGGAGAGCGCCAACGCGCTCATCACCAACGACCTCCAGAAGTGCGCCGACGGGCAGGCGGTCTACGCCGGGCTGCTGAACCACAAGGGCGGCTTCGTCGACGACGTGGTCGCCTACCGCTTCTCGCCCCGAGCACATCCTCATCTGCGTCAACGCCAGCAACCGCGAGAAGGACTTCGCCTGGATGACCGAGAACGCCCCGAAGGTGAAGCCGGTCAACCGGAGCGACGACTTCGCCCAGCTCGCCGTCCAGGGCCCGAAGGCGTGCGGGCATCGTGCAGAGCCTGCACCGAGGTGCCGCTCGAGTCCGTCGGCACCTACCGCTTCCGCGAGGGCAGGTGGCCGGGGTCCCCTGCATCATCTCGCGCACCGGCTACACCGGCGAGGACGGCTTCGAGCTCTACTGCCCGCCGGACCGGGCCGAGCATCTGTGGAACGCGCTGCTCGAGGCGGGCAAGCCGGTGGGCCTGGTCCCCGCGGGCCTGGGCGCCCGCGACACCCTGCGCACCGAGATGAAGTACGCGCTCTACGGCAACGACATCGACGACGCCCACACCCCGCTCGAGGCCGGCCTCGGGTGGATTGTCGAAGCTCGACAAGGGCGAGTTCGTCGGCCGCCCGGCGCTGGCGGCGCAGAAGGCGGCCGGGATCCAGCGCAAGCTGGTCGGCTTCGAGATGCGCGAGCCGGGCATCCCCCGGCACGGCTACCCCATCCTGAAGGACGGCAAGCCGGTGGGCGAGGTGACCTCCGGGACCCAGGGCCCGACGGTGAAGAAGGCGATCGGCATCGGCTACGTGCCCACCGCGCTGGCCGCCGAGGGCTCGACGTTCGACATCGACATCCGTGGCCGCCCGGTTCGCGCCGAGGTGGTGAAGACGCCGTTCAAGCGCCAGAGCACCGCGGGCAGAGGAAAGCACGAGAGCAATGGCCGACAATCCGAAGAACCTCCGCTACACCAAGGAGCACGAGTGGGCCCGTCGCGACGGCGGCGGGGTGGTGGTCGGTGTCACCGCGCACGCCCAGGAGGCGCTCGGGGACGTGGTCTACGTCGAGCTGCCCAAGGTCGGTGACACCCTGACCGCCGGCGCCGCGTTCGGCGTGGTGGAGTCCACCAAGGCCGTGAGCGAGCTGTTCGCGCCCATCTCCGGCAAGGTGACCAAGGTCAACACCGCGCTCTCGGACGAGCCCGCCACCATCAACTCCGACCCCTACGGGGCAGGGTGGATTGTCGAGGTCGAGCCCTCGGACCCGGCCCAGCTCGACGGGCTGATGGACGCCGACGCCTACGGCGACCTGCTGGCGAAGTCCGCGACCTGAGCGCCACCCGCCGAGAGCGCTCGCGGCGACCCAAATGGGAGCCAATAGAGGGGCTTCCGACTCCGTGCGAGCCAGCGTGGCCCGGTCCTGTTAAACGCTCGGCTCGATGCCTGACTCACGGAATCCCTCGGAGATCGACTCCTTCCCCCTTCGCCACATCGGGCCCGACGCGGCCGACGTGACCGAGATGCTCCGCGTCGTCGCCGCGCCGTCGCTGCAGGCGCTCGTCGACCAGACGCTGCCGGCGAGCATCCGCCTCCGGCGCGCGCTGGACCTGCCGCCGGCGGTGGACGAGGCCCGGCTCCTGGAGGAGCTCGAGGCGCTCGCGGCGAAGAACCAGGTCTTCCGGTCCTTCATCGGCGAGGGCTACCACGACACGTTCGTGCCCCCGGTCATCCTCCGCAACGTCCTCCAGAACCCGGGCTGGTACACCCAGTACACGCCGTACCAGCCGGAGATCTCCCAGGGCCGGCTGGAGGCGCTGCTCAACTTCCAGACCATGGTGATGGACCTCACCGGGCTCCCGGTGGCCAACGCCTCGCTGCTCGACGAGGCCACCGCGGCGGCCGAGGCGATGCACATGCTGCACGCCCAGGCGAGGGCGGGCCACGACGCGTTCTTCGTCTCCGACAGGGTGCACCCCCAGACGATCGAGGTGGTGCGGACCCGCGCCAGCGCTCTCGGCATCCGGGTGCTGGTCGGTGACGCGCGGAGCTTCGACTTCTCGACCAAGATCTTCGGCGCGCTGGTGCAGTACCCGGCGACCGACGGCGCTGGTCGAGGACCTCGCCTCGTTCTTCGACAGGGTGCACGCCGAGGGCGCGCTCGCGGTGGTGGCGACCGATCTCCTGGCGCTGCACCGTGCTCACGCCTCCGGGCGAGCTCGGCGCCGACGTCGCGGTCGGCAGCGCGCAGCGGTTCGGCGTTCCGATGGGCTTCGGCGGCCCGCACGCGGCGTTCTTCGCGGTGAAGCAGGAGTTCACCCGCCTCATCCCCGGCCGCATCATCGGCGTGTCCGAGGACGCCAACGGCCACCGCGCGCTGCGCATGGCGCTGCAGACCCGCGAGCAGCACATCCGCCGCGAGAAGGCGACGAGCAACATCTGCACCGCGCAGGCGCTCCTGGCGGTCATGGCCGGGATGTACGCCGCCTGGCACGGTCCCGAGGGGCTGAAGGCCATCGCCAGCCGCGTGCACGGGCTCACCGTCCGGCTCGCCCGCGGCCTCGGCAAGCTCGGGGTGAAGGTGAAGCACGCCAGCGTGCTTCGACACCCTCCGGCTGGAGATGGAGCCGGCCGAGGCGGACCGGGCGATGGCGCCGGGCCCGCGACCGGAAGATGAACCTCCGGCGCATCGACCCGCGGAGCATCGGCATCTCGCTCGACGAGACGACGCGGCCCGAGGAAGTCGAGGCACTGTGGGCCGTCTTCGCCGCCGGCAAGCCGGTCGACTTCGCCGCCGAGGTGCTGGCCGCGGACGTGGCGCCGACCTGGGCCCCCGCCCTGACCCGGAAGAGCGCCTACCTCACCCATCCGGTCTTCCACCGGCACCGGTCCGAGACCGAGATGCTCCGCTACATCAAGCGGCTCGAGAGCAAGGACCTGAGCCTCACCTACGCGATGATCCCGCTCGGCAGCTGCACCATGAAGCTCAACGCCACCGCGGAGATGATCCCGGTGACCTTCGCCGGCTTCTCGCGGCTGCACCCCTTCGCGCCGGCCGAGCAGACCGAGGGGTACCAGCAGCTCTTCCGCGAGCTGGAGCGGATGCTCGCCGAGATCACCGGCTTCGCCGCGGTCTCGCTCCAGCCCAACGCCGGGAGCCAGGGCGAGTACGCCGGGCTCCTGGTCATCCGGAAGTGGCACGAGAGCCGGGGCGACCGGGACCGGAAGGTCTGCCTCATCCCGGCCTCGGCCCACGGCACCAACCCCGCGAGCGCGGTGATGGCCGGCTTCGAGGTGGTGGTGGTGAAGAGCGACGAGGACGGGAGCATCGACCTCGCCGATCTCGAGGCGAAGTCCACCCAGCACGGCGCACGGCTCGGCGCGCTGATGGTGACCTACCCCTCCACGCACGGGGTGTTCGAGGAGGAGATCCGGCGGATCTGCGACATCGTCCACGGGCACGGCGGGCAGGTCTACATGGACGGGGCGAACATGAACGCCCAGGTCGGCCTCTGCCGGCCGGGCGACTTCGGCGCGGACGTCTGCCACCTGAACCTCCACAAGACGTTCTGCATCCCGCACGGCGGCGGCGGTCCGGGCATGGGCCCCATCTGCGTGGCCCCGCATCTCGCGCCGTTCCTGCCCGGCCATCCGCTGGTGAAGACCGGCGGGGCGCAGGGGACGGGTCCGGTGTCCGCGGCGCCCTGGGGGAGCGCGAGCATCCTGGTCATCTCCTACGCCTACATCCGGATGATGGGCGCCGAGGGGCTCACCCGGGCCACCGAGGTGGCCATCCTCAACGCCAACTACATCGCGGCTCGCCTGGCCGACCGCTTCCCGGTGCTCTACCGCGGCGCCCGCGGCCGGGTGGCGCACGAGTGCATCCTCGACCTCCGCTCGATGAAGCGCTCCGCCGGCATCGAGGTGGACGACGTGGCCAAGCGGCTCATCGACTACGGCTTCCACGCCCCGACGGTGTCCTTCCCGGTCTCGGGCACGCTGATGGTCGAGCCGACGGAGAGCGAGAGCAAGGCGGAGCTGGACCGGTTCTGCGACGCGATGATCGCCATCCGGGCGGAGATCGCCGAGGTGGAGGCGGGCCGCCAGCCGCGCGAGGGCAACGTGCTCAAGCACGCGCCGCACACCGCCGCGGTGGTCACCGCCGACGGGTGGGACCGGCCGTATGCGCGCCAGCTCGGCGCGTTCCCCTCGTCCTTCGTCCGGGCGAGCAAGTTCTGGCCGGCGGTGGGGCGGCTGAACAACGTGCTCGGCGACCGGAAGCTCATCTGCAGCTGCCCGCCCGTCGAGGACTACGCCTGACCGGCGAGCCGGGGAGGTCATTCCCCGCGGCCGTCGCAGGCCGGTCCCAAGAATCGGTACGCCCGCCGACGAATCGGTGCGCGGACGCGTCGGGATTCACTGACCGTGCTCCGTCAGTTGTTCCGGAAGATCCGCATCAGCGGGCGGCCGCCAGTCTCTAGATAAAACCCGAAGGGGAAGGTGACCGTCCCGTCCTTGCCCATCAGGCCCGAGGGCGGGTTGGGGAAGGGCTGGGCGCGGCGGAAGCTCGACGATGGCCGCCTCGTCGAGGAAGTCCACGCCGCTCGAGCGCTGCACCTTGATGTCCTTCACCAGGCCGTCGCCGTCCGAGCGTGATGTCGAGGATGGTGTAGCGGTCGCGGCCACCGTAGATCTCCCCGGTGGGGTCGCGCTGGCGGAGCGGCTCGTTGGGGTCCCAGTTGCGTCCCACCGCCTGCTTCACCCGGTTGAAGAACGTGGCGTACTTCCACTCGCGGGTGTTGAGGAAGGTGCCCTCGCCCTGCGTCCACGTCCTGGAGATGGTCGTTCGGCGCGGCGCCGATGATCTTGTCCAGCGCGGCGCTGCTGGGCATCGAGCTGCGAGAGCGTGGGCAGACCGACCCGTCCCGCGCTGCCCTGATCGCCCTCGTCGCCCGGCTTGCCCGGGTCGATCCGCAGCCGCTGCGCGTTGCCCTGCACGGCGACGCTCTCGCCCTGGTTGTTGACGCTGGGCCCCGCGCCCTTGGTGTTCTGCTCCTTCAGCGCGATCTGGTCGCGCTTCTTCACGTTGGGCAGCTCGAGCACCGGCTTCTGGCCGCCGCCCTTCTGGGCCGGGCGCGCGTCCTGGCCGGTGCCGTTGTTGCCCTGGACGATGAGCTGCGGCGACTCGTCCTTGCCGGTCGTCTTCCGCTCCTGGGTGGCCGTCTGGCGCGGCATCGCGTTCCGGTAGAACGGGGTCTGGTCCTTGGCCTTGGTCTCCTTGTCGACCCGGTTGTTCTTCTCGGCCAGGTACTTCGCGTCCGGCGACTCCTGCTCGTTGCCCGGCGCGACGTCGACCACCTGGCCCTTGGGGTTCTTCTCGCCTTCGGCTCGGGCTTCTTCTGGGCCTCGGCGCGGCGCTGCTGCTCGGGGCGCTCCTGCTCGCGGGCCGCTGCTGCGGTTCTTGGCCCACGCCCGCGGGTCGATGTTCCGGAGGGTGACGGCCTGGGGCTTCTTCCGTCGGCTCACCGCCGGGCCACTTCACCGAGACGAAGTTGGCCACCAGCAGGAGCCCGACGACGGCGAGGTGAAACAGCACCGCCAGCACGGCCGCGACGAACGCGACCCTGCCCTGACGGCGGCGTCGTCGTCGGGGGATGGCGAGGGGCAGGCTCACGTGAGGTCCTACATAACTGCAAGCCGCGGCCCCGACCTAGCCGACGCCGGGGGCTCCTGCGCCACCGACTGCCGCGGTCCTGACATAACCCCGGAGAGGCAGGGGTGTTCCAGCCAGACAAGCAGGCGGACGACAGGGATGTGTGCCCTCCCCCCGGCTCCGTCGCCTACTCGTAGATTCGCGCAACCTCTGCACCATTGAAATAATGCCGGAGGATGGCGCGGTAGTCCTGTCCGGCCTCCGCGCGGCCGATGGCCCCCGTCTGGCACAGGCCGACGCCGTGGCCCCAGCCGCCGCCCCGGAAGACGAACGCCACCGGGTTGCCGTGGGCGTCTCGCTCCTCGCTGACCACGAAGAGCGCGCTGTTGAGCATCCCGAACTGCCTGCGGATGGTGAGCTCGCCCCGGAGCTCGGTCGCCCGCCGCGTCCCGGACACGAGCAGGAGCCGCATGCGTCCCGAGACGCCGCGCTCGAGCGGCTCGAGGTGCCGCACCGAGCCCACCCCGAGCGGCTCGACCAGCGCATCGAGCTGCTGCGCGGTGAAGCGCTTCTCCCAGCGGTACTTCGACGGCTGGGCGAAGCGGCCCCGGCGACAGGCGGCCGGAAGGTCGAAGGACAGAAAGCGCTCCGGGGCGCTCTGCGGCTCGGGCATCCCCTTCACCGGATCGAGCACGTCGGGGCGTCCGCGCAGGCTCGGGTCGGGGACCCCGCCCCAGACCGCCTCGTTGTCCTCGGTGTGCCCGCCGCAGACCGCGCTGTAGACCGAGTCGACCAGCCGTCCCTCGGTGGAGAACAGGGCGAGCCCGCGCGTCGCCTGCACCGCGGCGGTGGTCGCGGGGGTCTCGCCCGAGCGGCCCCGGTACACCGCGCAGTGCTGCTCGGAGCAGAGCAGGTACGGGTCGGCGAGGTGGCGGGTGCCCACCTTGGCCAGCACCTCCCCGCGGGCGGTGACCGCCTGTGCCCGGAGCGCCTCGGCCGGCGCGGTGGAGAAGATCTCCGAGGGCACGAGCCCGGCCAGGAGGTCCTCCAGCGAGACCAGGTTCACCACCGCGATGGTGCCGGCCTCGTCGGCGGCGAAGGAGAGGCCGCCGCGGTACTGGCGCGTCTCGAAGCCGTGGTTGGGGTAGCCCACCGCGAACTCGACCGAGCGGACCTCGAAGCCCTCTCCCCCGGGCGTCACGGCCCGGATGGGCCCGTCGCTCGTGCCGAGCGGCGTGCCGTCGGCCATGTCCAGCTGCAGGCGGATCCACGCCGAGGTGCGCACCTCCTCGGCCAGCGTGGTTCGCGCGCCCCAGCGCCGGAGCAGCTCCGCCTGGCGCTCCGCGGCCTCGGGAGCTCCGAGCGCGGGCTCGAGCAGCACCAGCACCTTCCGGTTGTCGAGGATCTTCCCCACGATGCCGTACACCTGGCCGAGCTGCTCGACCCGGACCTGGAAGCCGCGGGATTCCCAGGCGCCGCGCTCGGCGGCGATGCCATCCTTGTCCGCCCAGGCGAGCTCCGAGACCTGGACCCGGAAGGTGCGCGCCGCCGGGGCTCCGTCGAGGCGGCGGACCACCAGCGGCGTCCCGGCAGGCGCCTCGACCACCTTCTCCGGGCTCCCCGGGAGCACCAGGCGCACCCGGCCGCCAGGGATGAAGGTCACCTCGCGGCGGTGCTCCATCAGGCGAACCGGGACGGTGGGCTCTCCGGCCCGGACGTCGAGGCGGCGAGCGGAGGGGGGCGGCGGGACCTCCAGCGGCGGCGGGCCCGCATCGGGCGCGGGCGCCGCCTCGGCCGGCTCGGGCGGGGGCGTCGGGGCCAGGGTGACCACCGGCGGGGGTGGCGGCGGCGGCGCGACAGGTCGCGAGCCGGCGCAAGCCGTCAGGAGTGCGGCCAGGAGCCACGACCGCCCCCTGGCTGTCCCGGTCTGCGGAGTCACGAGGAGGGAAGAGGCGCCACCCGGATTCGAACCGGGGAATGAGGGTTTTGCAGACCCTTGCCTTACCACTTGGCGATGGCGCCGGAGCGCCCGGTTTGTAGGGCACCCCCGCTGTACCGGTCAAGGAATGGCAATTTCCGGCGGCCGGTGGCAGAGCGGCAGACATGGCCAAGCTTCGCGCCCTGCTCGTGGGTGCCACCGGCATCGCCGGCCAGCAGTTCGTCTCCGCGCTCCGGGACCATCCGTGGTTCGAGATCGGCGCCATCGCCGCGTCGCCGCGGAACGCAGGCAAGCGCTACGACGAGGCGGTCGCCGGCGGCTGGTTCCTCTCCGAGCCCATCCCGGCCGACATCGCCGCGCTCCGGCTGCTGGACCCGGGGGCGGCCCCGCGAGGGGTGGACCTGGTCTTCTCGGCGGTGGAGTCCGACGTGGCGCGCGAGCTCGAGCCCCGGCTCGCCGCCGAGCTCCCGGTCATCAGCGCCGCGAGCACGTTCCGGATGGAGCCGGACGTGCCGCTGCTCATCCCGCCGGTGAACGCCGGGCACGTGGGCCTGGTCGCGGCGCAGCGGGCACGCGGATGGCGGGGCTCGGTGGTGCCGATCCCCAACTGCACGACGACCGGGCTGGCGGTGGTGCTCGCGCCGCTCGTCGAACGGTTCGGCGTTCGCTCGGTGGTGATGACCTCGCTCCAGGCGGTGTCCGGCGCCGGCCGCTCGCCCGGCGTTGCCGCGCTCGACATCCTGGACAACGTCATCCCCTACATCCCCAAGGAAGAGGGCAAGGTCGAGGCGGAGACCCGGAAGATCCTCGGCCGCTGGGCGCCCGGGGCCTCCGCCGTCGAGCCGATGGCGCTCAGGATCTCCGCCACCTGCACCCGGGTCGCCGTCCAGGACGGGCACACCGAGGTGGTCTCGGTGGGGCTCGGCCGCCCGGCCAGCCTGGAGGAGGTGAAGGACGCGCTCCGCACCTGGGAGGGCAGCCCCGAGGCGCGCGACCTCCCGTCGTCGGCGCCGCGGTGGATCGAGGTCCTCGAGGCCCAGGACCGCCCCCAGCCGCGGCTCGACCGGGACACCCACGGCGGGATGGCCACCACCGTGGGACGGATCCGGGAGGAGCCCGTCCTCGAGAACGGGGTCAAGCTGGTCCTGGTCTCGCACAACACCAAGATGGGCGCGGCGCGAGGGCGCGGTGCTCGTTGCCGAGCTGATGCGAGCCAGAGGTTTCCTCGGCCGCTAGCCCTTTTCCCCGCTTGCCCCGGCGGAGCGGATGCGCTCAGTTGTGCTGCTGCGCGCTCCCCCGGAGTCGAGCGCCTCACCGCGGAGAATCGCCGCCATGGCCTACATCGTCGCCGACGGATGCATCAAGTGTAAGTACACCGACTGCGTGGAGGTCTGCCCCGTCAACTGCTTCTACGAGGGGGAGAACATGCTCGTCATCCACCCCGACGAGTGCATCGACTGCGGCGCCTGCGAGCCGGTGTGTCCGACCAAGGCGATCTTCCCCGAGTCCGACCTCCCCGAGAAGTGGGCCGAGTACAAGGAGCTGAACGCCACCCTCTCCAAGACCTGGCCCAACATCTCCGAGAAGAAGGATCCGCTCCCCGAGGCGGAGGAGTTCAAGGACAAGGAGAACAAGCGTCCGCTGCTGAAGCTGTGACGCTTCGGGTCTCGAGGCTCCGGACCGAGAGTCCGCGGGCCTCGAGCGCCTGACGGAGCTCGCCCAGCGCGTCGGTGGACGGAGGGCGGGCCGAGGACAGCCGGAATCGAGATCGCGCCGGGTGCGACGCGCTGGAGCTCGAGCCGGCCGGCAAGGCCGCCGTGCAGCGTGAGCGCCAGGGCTGGCCGCCCGCTCCGGACGAAGCGCTCGATGCGCTCCACGAGCGCCATCGCCCGTTCGATCCGCTGCTCCGGGATCGATGGCGGAGCGGCGGCACCGGTGGCTCCTGCCGTGACCGGAAGCGACCCCCTCGGCCGGTGAAGAAGGTCCCGCCGAGCCCGCCTCGCGCGCCGGCGGGGGAGCGGCCCGCGGGGGAGACGGCGGCTCGCTCCCGGCCTGAGGACTCTCCGTTCGCAGCGCGGCCCGGAGCAGCTCCGTCGCCCGGCCGTCGAGACGGGCCGAAGCCTGCTCGGACGCGGCCGCCCCGTCCGCGATGCGGCGTTGCGCCGAGGCGTCCATCTCCACCCGGGCCTGGCCACGCAGCACCGATGCGCTGGACGCCACGCGCCGTGCATCGGCGAGGCCGGGCGCCCCGAGGCTCGCGGCTGCCGGCCGCCGCGGCACGGGGGTGCCGGCCTGCCGGCCGTGGCACCCGCGCCCGGAGCGCCTCGGTGAAGCGTCGCGGGGCGGGGCGGGAGACTGTTCGGTCTTCGGTGGTTGCACACGATCGGGCTGCATGTCGGACAGTCGAAAACAAGGTTCGTGCCGTGCCCGTCCGCAGCGAAACGCATGCCCGCGACGTCCCTCGATCGGGACCACCGTCCGCCGCGGTGCACCTTGGCCGTGCGTGCGCGTCGACGCGAACGCGGTCAGTGCGCATGTCATTTCGCACCGACCTGCCACACGGGCGTTGGCTGACCCAGGGGTTGGAACGACAGTCGGATGCGGTAGGTTCGGGCGCGGAATGACGGCCCCCGCCGACAGCAAGCTCGTCATCGCGCAGGCGAAGAACGAGCCCGAGCTCTTCCAGGCGCTGGCGATCCGCGAGGTGGTGTTCATCGAGGAGCAGCACGTCCCCGAGACGATCGAGCGGGATGCCGAGGACGCGCGCGCGTACCACCTGCTCGCCTTCGCCGAGGGCCATGCCATCGGTACCGGGCGGCTGGTCGTGCTGCCGGCGCTCCCCCGCCGGCGAGACGGGCACCGTGGGGACAGATCGGGCGGATGGCGGTGCTGCAGTCGCACCGGAAGCTCGGCGTGGGCAACTTGCTCCTCGGCGCGCTCGAGGCCGAGGCCCGCCGGCGCGGCCTCACCGGGGTCATGGTCCACGCCCAGCTGTACGCGCTCGGCTTCTACGAGCGGCACAGGCTACCGGCCCGCGGGCCCGGTGTTCGAGGAAGCGGGCATCGACCACGTCGAGGCCCGGCGGCGGCTCGAGCCTGCCGGCGCCTGTCTAGCCGACGGCGCGCTTGCCGTCGTGGGTCGTGCCCGGGGCGTCCAGCATCCGATCGAGGAAGCGGGGCAGCTGGAGCGCCCGCTCCACGCTGCGGGTCCGGAGGAGCCGCGCGCGCTCGCGGAAGCCATCGCCGGCCCGGGCGAGCGCCTCCGAGGCGGGCCGAGCCCCACCACCTCACGGAGGCGCTCCGAGCATCTCCTCGACGCGGGGGATGTAGAGGCCCAGCCGCTGGCTCTCGATGTACCCCGCGTGCGGCCGCTCGCTCCCGGGGATGAAGTGGAAGAGGAGCAGCGGACCGAGGCCCACCTCGAGCAGTTCCTGGAGCGTCGCCGGCGCCAGGCTCCCGAGCACCGGCGCATCGGCGAGGCCCATCAGCGTGGCGAGCACGTCGGGCGTGACGAAGCCGAAGACGTGCACGCCGTCGCGCACCCGGGGCCGCAGGCGCGCCTCGAAGGCCCGGTCACGCCCGGCGACGATGACGACGTTCGCCGCCTCGCGCAGCTCGGGGTCGGCGAGGACGCGCTCGAGCACCGGCCAGGTCTTGTACGTCCACGCCGAGCCGCCCATGAACAGCAGCGTCGGGCGGGGGAGCCGGAAGCTCGCGAACTCCGGATGCGCGGCGACGACCTCGGCCTTGAGCGCGGCGCGCGCGGTCTCCCGACCCTCGGCGCGGAGCCGGGCGCCGACGCGGACGAACGATTCGCGGGTGAGAAATCCGGACAGGTGCAGCCGGTCCTCCGGGACGCCCGAGCGTCCGGTAGTGCTCGAGCGTGCTCTCCTCCATCACCACCAGCGCGTCGGGCGCGGAGCTCGGCCAGCGGCGGGTAGTAGCCCGACGCCGGTACGCCGTAGTCGGGGACCGCCATCACCAGCGGCACGGAGAGCCCGAGGGCGCGCCGGACCCGGGCGAGCATGAGGCCCTGCAGCGGGTGGGTGGTGAGGAGCAGGTCGATGCGTTGAGCACGGAGCAGTGCGGAGGCCTCGGCCAGGAGCTGCGGGCTCAGCACCATCGCCGTGCGCACCGCCCAGGGCTGGCTGCTCAGCTCGAAGACCGTCCCCTGGAACCGGGGGAGAAAGCGGACGCACGTCGAGTAGAACCAGTCGACGACCCGGTCGGCGGAGTTCCAGACCACCTGCTGGAAGCGCTGCTGCTCGGGGTCGACGCGGGCCAGCGCCGCGGCGAACGAGTCCCGGAGCGCGTTGTGACCGCCCCCGGCGTTCAGCGAGGCGAGGAGAATACGGTGGAGGATCTGGTTGCCGGGCTGCAAGCGGGGGGGCAGTAACATCCCGTGTCAGCGGTCGCCAGTTTCCACGAGCGTGCACCCTCCCGCGCGTGTCACCGCCGCGGCGGTGGCGGCGAGGCATGGAGGGGGTCCTCCGGCCACGCGTGCCGGGGGTAGCGCCGTCCGAGCTCGCGCCGGAGAGAAGGGTAGTGTCTGCTCCAGAACCCCGCGAGGTCCTGGGTCACCTGGACCGCCCGCTGGTTGGGTGCGAGCAGGTGGAGGACGAGCGGCACGCGCCCCCGCGCGAGCGACGGCCCCTCGCGGAGCCCGAAGAAGTCCTGCAGCCGCGAGGCGATCCACGGCGGCTGGCCCGAGACGTAGTGGACCTGGACCGAGCGACCTCCGGGCAGCGTCACGCGCTCGGGGAGCTCGCGGGCGAGGATGCGGGCCGCCTCGGGCGCGAGCGCGCCGACCAGCTCCGACGCGGGGTTCGCCTCGCGAACCTCGGCGAGACTCCTCCGGCCGCGGGCCAGGACCGAGGCCAGCCCGGCCTCGTCCACCTCCGGCCAGCGTTGCTCGGGAAACAGCGTTCGTGCCAGCGCGAGCCGCGCCCGGAGCGCATCGAGGGGCCCGATGTCGATGACCGTGGCGAATCTGCCGCGCCCGGATGGCCTCGGCGAGGACCGTCTCCACCGCCTCGGACGGCTCGGCCGGCATCCGCCGCTCCTCGAGGGAGACCGCGCCGTAGGAGAGCCGGGTGAGCCGCTCGACGCGCTCCGAGTCCTCGGAGAACACCAGGCGGTCCTCGTCGGTCAGCTGCCCGGGGAAGAGGTCCAGCAGCCACTCGGGCTCGATGGCGCTGGCCACGCGGACGCGCACCTCGGGTCCGCGGGGGCCGGTGCGCTGCTCGGCATCGAGCGCCAGGAGCAGCATCGGCTCCTGGACCACGCTCACCGGGTCGAGCATCGCGCTGCCTCCACCCGAGAGGACCAGGTCGGGTGAGTGCGGCCGGCGCCGGCGCGCGACCCGGTCGGGGAAGCCGGCGAGGAGCGCGAGCAGCAGCGCGTCCTCCCGCTCCTGCACCGGGGCGCGGTGCTCGCCGCGGACGGAGCGCGAGAGCTGACGGGTGGTGCGTTCCACCGCCTGCGCTGCTCCGCCCCGCGCCCGCTCGCCCGGAGCCGAGCGACTCCATGAGCTCGAGGACATCGGAACGGCCGCTCAGCGTCGGACCCTGCGGCGCGGCCGCCGCCGAACGTGGGCGGACGCGAAGGCCGCTCGGAGAGCACCGCCGCGGCGCGGGCGGCCTCCGGGGCGACGCCGCGCCGCTCGCCCTCCACCAGGATCCGTCCGAGACGGGGGTGCACCGGGAAGGAGAGGAGGCGCCGCCCGAGGGGCGTGAGCGTCCCGTCCTGGCCGCGGGCGCCGAGCTGCGTGAGGAGCTCCTCGGCCGCGCGGAGCGCGGCAGCCGGCGGGGGCTCGAACCAGCCGAAGCGTGCGCGGGTCGGGGACACCGGCGGCGGCGAGGGCGAGCACGGTCTCGGCCAGGTCGGCGCGCGCAATCTCGGGCGCGTCGTGCTCGGGGCGCGCGCTCGAGGTCGCCCTGCGTGTAGAGCCGCAGGCAGACGCCCGCGCGGGTGCGCCCGGCCCGGCCGGCCCGCTGCGCCGCGCTGGCCCGGCTGATGGGCTGCACCCGGAGCGAGGGCAGGCCGCACCAGGGCGAGTGGGCGGCCACGCGGGCGAGCCCCGAGTCGATGACCGCGGCGACGCCGTCGACCGTCACCGAGGTCTCGGCGACGTTGGTGGAGAGGATGAGCTTGCGCTCCTGGAGGGGCGCACCGCACGGTCCTGCTCGGCGGCGGGGAGGTCCCGTGGAGCGGGAGCACCCGGAATCCATGGCGCCCGGCGTAGTCGGCGCAGGCCTCCTGCGTCCGGCGGATCTCCGCGGCGCCGGGGAGGAAGACGAGCACGTGCCGTCGAGCCCCCGTCGGGCGAGGCGCTTCAGGCCGGCGAGGACCTGCTGCTCGATCGGCCGTCGTCGTCCGCGCCGGGAGGTGCTCGAGCTCCACCGGGAAGACGCGTCCCTCGGAGGTGAGACGGGCGCGCCGCCGAGGAAGCGCGCCACCGGCTCCGGGTCGAAGGTCGCCGACATGACCAGCAGCCGGAGTCCGGGCCGGCGCTCCCGGAGCCCGCGGAGCAGCGCGAGCGCCGAGGTCGGTGGGGAGGTGCCGCTCGTGAAATTCGTCCAGCACCACCGCGCCCACGCCTCGCAGCTCGGGGTCGGAGAGCAGCCGGCGGGTGAGGATGCCCTCGGTGACGAAGCGCACCCGGGTGGCGGCCGAGGCGACCTCGTCGAAGCGGATCTGGTAGCCGATGCGCCGGCCGATGGGCTCCCCGAGCTCCTCGGCGACGCGCGCGGCAGCGAGTCGCGCGGCCAGCCGCCGGGGCTCGAGCACCCACAGCTCGCCGTCGAAGGAGCCGGCATCGAGCAGCGCGCGCGGGACGCGGGTGGTCTTTCCGGCACCCGGAGCGGCCTGGAGCACGAGGGTGCCCTGACGCTCCACCGCCTCCACCACCGACGGGAGGAGGGGATCGATGGGCAGCGGAGAGAGCATCGCTCAGCTCCGACGGGCGGGTGGCGAGCTCCGCCGCGGGCGTGGGCCGGCTGTCACCGGGCGAGCGCGCTTGCCTGCTGCGGCCCCGATCCTCGAGGCGTCGGCAGCGGCGATGGGCGCTGGACGCTCCCCACCGGGGCTGGTGATGCGCCTCGACCCGCTGCGGGCCGGGGTTCCGGTCGTCTCGACGGGCTTGCGCGAGCGCGGAGGACGAGGTTCCGCGTCATTCGTGACCGGCTTGCCCGAGTGCGGACGTGGAACCTCGGCTGGATTCTCGACGGGCTTGCGCGAGCGCGGAGGACGAAGCTCCGCGTCATTCGTGACTGGCTTGACCGAGCGCGGGCGCGGCACGTCGACAGTGCTCTTGACGAGCTTGCGCGCGCGTGGGCGCGGGGCCGTCGGTGCACTCCCGACGGCCCTGCCCGAGCTTGGGCGCGCCGCTGGTCCGCTCTCGAGTGCCTCGCTCGGACGTGCGTCCGGGGTCGCGCGTGACGCCTCGCCCACCGCGACGTTGCCCAGGTGGGGAACGTCGGGGTGGGCCTCGACCATGGCGCCTGCGTGTGCGCGGCGAGCGTCCACCGCGCCCCCGTCCGCGTCGCTCGCGCCGAGCTCCGAGGAGGCCGCAGCCGGTCGGGCCCGCCTCGGGAAGATCGCCTCGATGAGCTCCGGCCGGTCCGCGAGCGCTGCCCGGACGACGGCGCGAACGCGCTCGAGTGTCCGAGCGGTCTCCTCGGCGAGCGCGAGCAGATGGCTCCGGACCCCGTCCGCTTCCGGGCCCGACAGGGCAGCGCGGTCACGCTCGGCCGACCAGGACGCCTGCGCGGCGGCGAGCGCGTCCAGCGACGGACGCAGCACCCCTTCGGTCGCGGGCTCGGCCAGGCGCCGGACCACGTACCCGGACGACAGCCGGCGCTGCAGCTCGACCTCGAAGGCCACCGCCTGGTCGACGTGCCGTCGAAGCGCCGGCTCCCGCCACTCCGGGAAGAGGGCCTGGGTGAGGGGACCCCGCTCGGAGTCGTGACCGTGCAGCGCCGTCCGGAGTGCGCCCGCGGCCTCCAGCCACGCGCGGAGCAGCGCCGCCTTCCTGGCCCGTGCCTCGACGGCGAGCTCCTCCAGCCAGACGGCGGTCGCGCGGGCCGAACGCCTGGCCTGCTCGCCCCGCTCCACCAGCGCCGCGGCGCCGCGCAGCCAGCCGGACTCGACCTCGTGCGCAGGCTCCAGCGCGTCGGCCGCTGCTCGCAGCCGTTCCGCGAGCCCCTCCGTGGCCCCGAGGAGCATCCAGGCAGCCCGAGCGGAGAGCGCCTGGGGGCTCAGCGCCCGTCTCCGAGCACCGCCTCGAGCGCTCCCGGCGCGGCGAGGTTCCCGAACGCGCGCGTCGCGCCCGAGGCGAGCAGCTGCTCGGCCGAGAAGCTCCCGGTGCCGACCCCGACGGACTCGGCGCCGATCGCCTGGGCGGCGGCGACGTCCTTGGGCGTGTCGCCGATGACCACCACCCGGCACTCGGCCACGGACGCGCCGAGCATGGCCGCTCCACGCTCGGCGCCCCGGCGGATGAGCGCCGTCCGGTCCTCGGCGTCGCAGCCGAATCCTCCGAAGGCGAACCGATGGTAGATGCCGACGCGCTCGAGCTTGATGCGCGCCCCCTCGCGGATGTTCCCGGTCCCGAGGCCCACCGCGGCGTGCGGGAGCGCGTGGGCGGCGTCGAGGGTCTCGGCCATCCCGGCGTGCACGCGGTAGGTGGCGTCGGGCGCGGCGGCCACCTCCTCGGCGAGCACCCGCAGGTAGTCGACCAGCACCTGGTCGATGCACGCCTCGGTGGGCTCGACGTCGATGGCCCGCAGCCCGGCGCGGACGATGGCGCGGTCGGTCATCCCGTCGAGCCGGAAGCTGCGGCAGGCATCCCGGCGGCCGTGGGAGCGCTCGAAGGCGACCTCCAGCGCACGACGGCCCACGCCTCCGGTGGTGACCAGGGTGCCGTCGACGTCGAAGAGCAGGATGGTGGGGCGCATGTTCAGGGCTGGGCCCGGGCCAGCGCCGCCTGGAGCTGCTCGCGGACTCCGGGATCCTCCTCGCGCTCTAACCGGTCCTCGAGCAACTTGCGAGCGGCGGGACCACCGGCGCGTCCGAGTCCCCGCGCGGCCGCGGAGCGGATGGACGGGTCGGCGGAGGTGAGCAGCGGGCCGAGACGGGTGACCGCCTGATCGCGGTCATGCGAGCCGAGCTCGTCGGCCACGGCGTCACGGAGCGACGGCGAGAGCCGGGGCGAGGACACGGCCTCTCCGAGGGCCCCGAGCCCGGCGCCATCCGGGAGCCCCGAGAGCGCCCGCGCCGCACCCAGACGCCTCGGCTCGCTCTCCTGCGTGTCGAGGAGCACGGCCTGGAGCGCGGGGACCACCCCGGGGCCCACCGCGGCGAACTCGCCCGACCCGGCGTCGGGAACGTCGAGCAGCGCGGTGACGCGGGCCTGGGCCTCCTGGCTCGTGCGGGCAGGTCCCCCCGACCGCGTGCAGGCGACAAAGACGGCGGCGAGCAACAGGACGCGGACGAATCGGGACATCGGACGGCGGCGGAGTGTACCTTCACGGCGAGACATGTCTGGACGGGTGATGTTCATCGTGCAGCGCGGCGGCTACGAGCCGGCCTACCAGGCAGCGTCGATGGGCATCACCGCGGCCGCGCTCGGGGAAGAGGTGGTGTTCGTCTTCGCCTTCGAGGCGCTCCGGCAGCTCTGCCGAGGGGACTTCGGGCGCCCACAGTCCGACCGTGAACTCGCAGAGGGGGCCCGGGCCGAGGGGGTGGGCGTGGCGCCTCCCGCGCAGCTGCTGGCGGAGGCGCGCGGGCTCGGCGCCCGGTGCATCGCCTGCGACACGATGCTCAAGCTCGCGGGCGTGTCGCTCACGGAGGCCGAGCGCGTGCTCGACGAGGTGGTCGGGCTGGTGGCGCTGTGGCGCCTCACCGAGGGCGCACGGGTGCTCACCTTCTGACACCCAGCCCCCCCTGCTAGGCTGGTCGCTTCTTCGACGATGCGTTCCAGTTCCTTTGCCCCGGTCGCCGCGTGCCTCGTCATCGCGGCCGCGTGCCAGACCTACGACTTCGTCCCGGTCGCGCCGCTTTCGGTGTCGCAGGAGGAGAGCAGCACGCCGATCGTCGTCCGGAAGCTCAAGCCGAACGTGATGGTGCTGGTGGACAAGTCGGGATCGATGGACCTGCCGGTGGTTCCGTCGCTTCCGGCATGCACGCGCAACGGCGCCGTCTGCGGCTCGGGCGACACCGCGAAGACCAACCCCTGCAACGTGACGACTTGCCCGACCCGCTGGAGCGAGCTGAACCTCGCGCTGGACCCGTTCCTCCAGGCCCAGGCGCAGACCGTCCGGTTCGGGCTGGCCTTCTTTCCGGAGCCCGTGACGGGCGTGGATCAGCCCAACTGCGTCCCCACCACCGCCGCCCGGGTGGACCTCCCGGCGAATCCGGACGACGACTCGCCGGCCACGCTGTCGGCGCTCTCGGACGCCGCGCGCCTGGCGCTGTCTACGGTGAAGAGCCAGAACCCGCCCGGGCCATTCGGCACCGGCGGCGCGACGCCGACCGGACCGAGCCTCCAGTTCTTCTCCACGTACGCCCCGCTGCTCGACCCGTTCCGGCTCGACCTGGTCGTCCTGCTGACCGACGGTCTGCCGAACTGCAACGGTGCCATCCCCACGGCGAATTGCGTGTGCACCGCCACCGCGGATCGCTGCCCGCCCCAGGCCTCCACCAGCCTCGACTGCCTGGACAAGGACCGGACGGTGCAGGCGGTGCAGGACCTCGCCTCGCGCGGAGTGCACCTCGTGGTCATCGGCTTCGGGGACGAGACGCGCGCCACGCTCGACGGGGGAGTCGATGCGTCCATCGTCCTGCAGGATCTGTCGCTCGCCGGGGCGTACCCGAGGCGCTGTCCGGGTCCGCAGCACGATCAACCGTGCGGGCCGGGAAACGCGTGTCAGGGCGGGGTGTGCCAGCGGCAGTACTACCAGGCGCAGGACAGCGCCGGGCTCGGTGCGGCGCTCGCGGACATCACCGCCAACCTGGACCGCGAGCCGTGTCTCCGGCGATCTCCCCTGCACCGACCTCGGAGGAACTCGTCCTGCTGACGCTCAACGGCACGCGATATCCGCCCGGGGACCAGACCTGGCACTACGTCCCGCCGGAGCAGGGCGGGCCTGCCATCCGCTTTCTGGGGCCCCTCTGCACCGCGATCGAGAACGCCACCACGCAGAACCCGGCGCTGCTCGACCTGCGCATCCTCCGCGTCCTCTGAGCGTGTGAGCGTGGTCGCCGCCGCGGGCACGAGGTAGGAGCGCGGTCGGCGATGTGGGTGTCGCTCCGAAATGGGGCTGCTGGCTCCCCGAGCGGGTATGCTCGTCGCCTGCGCATGCCCACCCAGCCCGTCCTCCGTCTCGCCGCAGTCTCGGCGCTCCTGCTCGTCCCGGTCGCCTGCCAGACCTACGACTTCGAGCCCGTCGCGCCGCTGTCGATTGGGCAGACCCAGACCAGCTCGGACGTGAAGGCGGTGAAGAACAAGCCGAACTTCATGTTGCTGGTCGACAAGTCGGGCTCGATGGACCAGCCGGTCGATCCGACGCTGCCCGCCTGCCACGTCGGCGGGGCCAACGGTCCGCTCTGTGGCGATCCGCAGAAGTCGAACCCCTGCAACACCACGGTGTGCCCCACGCGGTGGAGCGAGCTGTCGAAGGCGCTGAACCAGTACATCCAGGACTTCCCGCTGATTGGGCGCTACGGGCTGGCGCTCTTCCCCGAGCCGGAGAACAACGGCGGGTGCGGGCCGACGACGCAGCAGACCAGTCCGCTCCCGACCAGCACCACCGACGACGATGCGACCCTGCAGGCCGCCGCCGATTCGACCCGGGCAGCGCTGAACCAGGTGAGCAGCAGCAACCCGCCCGGCCCCACCGGGACGGGTGGCGGGACTCCCACCGCGGCGAGCCTGGCGTTCCTCGGGACGGTTCCGAGCCTGGTGAACGACACCACGCGCGACGAGATCGTCATCCTCTTCACCGATGGCCTCCCCAACTGTGACGGGGCGCTGGGGAGCATCGCGGGCACGGCGGCGTGTCAGTGCACCTTCGGGCCGGCGCTCGACGCCTCCGCGCCGAGCCTCCCGCCGTTCCCCGGCGCCGGCTGCCTCGACGTGGACCAGACGGTGAAGGCGGCGCAGTTCCTGGCCGGCAAGACGGTGCAGACCTACGTCGTGGGGTTCGGAGCGGAGACCGGACCGCCTGGCGCGCGATACGCTGCAGCGGATCGCGGTGGCCGGCGCGGTGCAGTATCCGCGGGTGTGCCCCGGCAGCCCGCCGAACCAGCCCTGCAGCGCCGACAACCCGTGCGACCTGGCCACGGGCCTCTGCACCAAGCAGTACTACCAGGCCAACGACGCATCGAGTCTCGGCCAGGTGCTGAAGCAGATCACCGCGCCCACCGCCGGTGTCTGCGAGCAGCCACTCACGGATGTGCCGACCGACGTTGCGCTGCTGAGCGTGCTGGTGAACGACAAGCCGTACCAGCCGGGCCCCACCACCTGGGTTTACGTCGATCCGTCACAGACCACGTTGGTGACCCACAAGCCCGGTCCGGCAGTGGAGTTCGTCGCCGGACAGCCGCTCTGCGAGCAGCTGAAGGCGTCCACCGCGGCGAACCCGGTGAACGTGCAGATCCGGATCCTGAAGGTCCTCTG
>CAWCLY010000022.1:0-271467 GCA_963796475.1 uncultured delta proteobacterium | reverse complement strand
TGCCTTGGCGGTCGAGGCCTTTAATGATCTGCTGAAAAAGCATGGCAAGCGGCAGTCAGTGGGAAACCCCTTGTTGGATTAGTCAGGTCACCTGTGTTGATCCTCAAAGGGGATGGCGGTCATAATGGCGCAGGTTTGGGGTGGCCTATCGGTTGTGATTCTGGGCGCAATGGGTTGGTTTGCCCTAGAATTTGTCGGCCGCCCGATCAGATCATTCTTTGATCTTCGTCGCGAAACTTCAGAGGCAGATGTTGTTCCTCGCGAATGTTCATCCCGTAGAATTTGAAGATGACGCATTACGCCGGCTCGCGCCCGACTACCAAAAAGCGGTGGCCGCAATCGACGAGGTACAGAAACAAATTTCGCGACCTAGGATCTCAAATGTTGGCATTTGGGAACGGGGAATTTCCAGCATCGCTGCTACTTAGACTGGCCGGATTCGACGCCGCTTCGGCGGGCCGGGCTTTGATCGGACTTTCCAACACCGTAAACGAGTATGGAGCCCCACGCGCCAAGACTTTCGAAAGAAAGTCTTAGTGGCGTTAAAGCTCCGGGACTAGCGTCTAGGAGGCTGGGACGGGGTGCATTGGAAACCGATTTCCGCCCTCGGATAGTTGCCCAACAAATACGGTGGCTGTGTTTCGTCTCACTGGTCAATAGAAACTCGCGCCCTGGCTCTGGCAATATTGATTGGCCTCGCCCATCGCTTCGGCCTTGAGATTGCCGAGCCCGGGAAAGCCCGTCGCCGCCTGCTTCGCGATCAAGTCGCCGCCCTGCCCGTTAGGGACTACACCGCTTTGAGAGGCGCACCCCGCCAGCATTAGGCACATAAAGTGCCCGCCAAACGTAACCGCATGCCCGCCAGCCCCCCGGGGTAGGCGGAAAGGATGCACGAAACCTAACCACCTTGCAACGTGGAATAGTACCCGTGGACGTTCGGCTGTCCACCTCGAGCTGCGCTGCACCTGTCAGGCTTGCGGCCGGCGGGGCGCGGACGTGCGCCCGAATTTCGGCTGGGAACTTGAAACCCGAGGTGCGAAGATTGTCTACGCCGCCCTTCGCGAGGCAACACCCCGATGACAACGCTAGCCAACCTCCCTGCCCGAAAGCAGAAGTTGCTAGAACGGCTGCAGGAAAATCCCGGCCCCAACGAGCGCGACGAGATCGAGCGCCTTATCGCCCAGATCAACATTGCGTTGGATTTGCTCGAAGCGCCGGACGAAAGCAGCGATGACCAATAGCCTCGCTTATGGCTGACAAGGGTTGGTCCCGTCGTTTCGAGGACCCCATACCGCTTCCCCGCGGTCGCCAGCTCATCACGCTGGAGGATGCCGGCAACTACGTCACGAAACTTCCGAGGGCCGAGCACGAAGCCGAGGAATGGCAGGCCGCGATGGAAGCCCTGATCCTGGTGGCAACGCTCGGCGGTCCGACGATGTTCGCGCGCATCGGCGTCATGCGAGCCTTGAACCGCCACGCTGATCGGGTGTTCAATCCAGATCGCAAAGACATCATTGGGGCCGGAGAAAGCTAAAGAGGGACCAATGACCGTTCTGATCTATGTCGATACCAGCAAGCAGGTTGGCGATAAGGACCATCTGAAGGTGTTCGCGAACCAGGACGCTGCGGAAACGTGGTTGCAGGAGAATGACCCCGAAGGCGTGGCTTTCGAATATGAGGTGCTGGAGTAAGGCGCCTCAGGCTGGCGCGCGATCGCCGCTAGTGCGATTTCCCGTGCTCCAGTTCGCGCCCGGGATTTTCTCCCGCTTCCTGATGTTCAACCGCTAGCGATCGGTAGTATGCTGCCATTTCCCGGTAGTGCTGGCGGGAAATGGGGTCGCGTGCTCGGTCCGCACGTTCATCAAACATGCGAGCGCGCTCGATAAGGTCTTTCGCGTTTGACATCGTACATCTCACTATAAACGACCTCCGAGATAATGTTTGAGATGCCCTGCCGCACGTCCGAGCACGGACTTTTGATAAGGCCGACGCAGTGGCGCGAGCGCGCATCGGGGTACCTGGTTGGAGGAAGAAAATGCTCTCCTCAATGCAATACCCACACTGGATGATAGTGGGCGGCGCCATCCTCGTGGTGATCGGGTTGGTAGGTATGTTTCGGAGGAACGGGGACGGAGTGCAGGATGATGAGCAACCGCAGGAAGTAATAACTACCGAAAAATAGTAATCCCATTTGGCGGGAGCCATAAACCCTAGGCGCATTGCCACCTGATCGGAACGATCAGAGCACTATCGGAGGCGCCAGCTGCACGCATCTTTGCGATCTCTTTCGCAATTTGCTGGTCCGTCATTGCTTCACAATTTTCAGTCATCGCCCATAAGTAACGGACGGACCCCTCCGGGCTCCTCTTTCCCTCAAGGGAAGCAATGCGACGCGTTAGGTTGTTACTCATTTCGGCGCACCATCCCTGCTCGGGCTAACAATCAACCGCCATAGAAGTGATCTGTTGGCAGCGCCTCTCCGCTCGCTAGCAGCCGGTCAATGGCAGACTGGCAATTCCTCGTCTGTATCCCCGATCACCCGAAATACCTTAAATCGTCTTCGGGCGGGGGCTTGGCTTCCAGCTTTGATATTCGGTTTTCAATGTTCATTCGCTCAAACCCTCACGTCGCATCAGTTGCCTGCCATCGCACCGACATGACGCGGGCATTCTTGGGCGCATTAAGCGCCGCTATCCCGCTCTCGATTTGCTGGGGCGTCATCGGCTTGCCTTTGGTCATGGCCCAAAAGCAAATTATCGGACCATCCGGAGGCGACATCGCCTCTAGCTTTGTATATTCGGGTTGTAGATGCTCATTTGCTGTTTCCGTGCTGTATTTTCAGGTTAATCTGGCCGACGCCCGGCAACCCTAGAATAGGATCTGCGCGGGCGGGTCAACGATGACGATGGAAATAAACTCATCCAATTCGTCGGCCTGCCCGGCGTCAATCAACTCACGCTTTTGCGCTTCGCAGTCCCCCCTCAAATCCCCGATGACACTGTGACAGGGCACAAAGGTCTTGGGCGCGCTGCCTTCCAGTTTTCGAAGCCTCGTTTCAGGTTCATGCCATTCTTCCAGGCCTCGCTCATGTAATCCTATTGAGTGCGCCCGAACGCGCGCCCAATATACGCAGCGGCTCATTTCGCGCTCGATAATCTCCCCCTTCGGCCAACATTGCCTGAATTGTGACCGGCACCTCCGCCTCATCGTCGCACCACACGGGAATGTCCCCGGTCGATCCGTGGCGTTCCAGCTTGGCAAGCCTGGTGCTTATGCTCATTGCGGCACATTGTCTTCTTTTTTATTATTTGGCTGATCCTTCGAGCGTGCGCAGCCGTTGCTCATGATCCTCGCCTCTAAAATCCTGGTGTAGCCTTCAACGAGCTTCATCATTTCCGCGGCTTCCGATGGCGTTAACTTGGCGGCCGCTACCGCCTCCACAATTGCCGCCGCCGCCTCTACCGCGTGTTCTGGCTTTTCGAGCTTTGGCAGATTGAACGATATGTGACGGTCCCTGCGAGACTGGCGCGATACGATCAGGCAAAGGCGCAATGGCTGTGCTATCACCCGCCTTCGCAAGCTCGATGGCCTTTTCCGTAATGCTCTTGGCGTCGTCGTCCAGCAACTGCTCGATCAACAGCGTTGCTTTGTTACGTGAACCCCGGCGGCCTGCCGCTTCGGGAATTCCCGCCTCTGCCCTTTTTAAACGGCGACCCCTACCACCGGGCGCCCCGCTGCTCGTCCTCTGCTCTGACGACGGCGGTGGCGATAAGCGGCTGAGATTTCCCAAGATCGGCGACACTAAATTGGTCCCCGGCTGGCTGGTTGGCTTTTGTCCCCATCGTTGTAGTTCGAGGCTAACCACGCGCCTGCCCGACAGTGCGAAGTAAATAGCGACGTGCTCGCCGGGCCGGCCTCGATCTTGCCGACGAGTACGTCGAGTCATTGCTGTTCAGCTCTTGTTGGTCTGGCCCTCATTCTTCGATAAGGGGCTTTGCGCCGCTCGCGAAAAGATGCGGCACCCCGAAGCCGCTTCAGAGGTCCGGACCAAAACGGCCTATGGTTTCCTGATCGGATTTGGCTTCGCGGCTCTGCCTATCGTCCGCTGGCCTTGGTGCGGTCCGGGACTGCCCGGCTTGCCGCTGATGGCGCTACTCTGGCGCCGTATCCTAAAACTGCCTGATCTTCTAAAATGCCTGGTAGTCAAATCTTGGTAGCTTCCGGCCATTTCCTGGGCCGCATCAATTCCTAAGCCGCTTGCGTTTCCTCGATACTGTCGCCTGCGGCTCGCAACTTATCAATCACTGCCTGCCGAACATAACTCGATCGCGTCATGAGATCGCGATGCGCCGCCCTGTCGATGGCGTCAATTAGGGCAGATGGAGCCCGAACGCGCATCAAATCCTCATAACGAGAAGCAAATTCCTGTTTCATTCGTCTCGAACCTTCGAACCTCGCCGCAGTTTGTGGCTACGGACGAGTACCAATATGGTACCTCAATATGGCGATTTCAAGATATGGTGAAATCACGAAATGAACACAATTCCCCTCACCGGATTGATCGAACGGACGGCTCGCCAGCCCTGTCGCGCCGACACGGCTCACCGGCCCCGCACTATAGATTGTCCGGCGTCCGCAACGGCGACGATTTATCGTCATTCCGCAATTCTTGTTCGGCCAGATGATAAAACTCCTGGTCCTTCCCTTCAGGCTCGCCTGCTTGCTGCCAAAGTTCGTACGCGCGTCGCACGATGTCGATTTCAGCTGGCTTCTTCATTTAAGTTTCCTCCTTGAAGCCAAACCCGCCCCCGGTGCGGCGAGCACCGGACGGGCCTTGGAATGGGAGTTGCGGAGGCGTTAAGCTCCGCAGAATAAATCACATGGCGCTTATCCGTTCCAGGAACTTCCGGAACCGGACCTAGGTACGTGAAGCGCAAAGCTGGCTTCCGACGAGTTGACGCCACCGCCGTAGTTTAGGGAATCTTTTCGCTGTTCCCGCCGATGCCATACGGCTTGTTCAAAAAGTAATTTGAGTTACCCAAAGCGCTTTCAGCGTATTGATCGATGGCGACAATGATCGCTTGAACGTGCTGATAGCAGTGCCCTTCCCGCGTCGCCCTTCGGCGAACTTCCTCAAGAAGCTTTGATCCAGGGTGGGTTATCCGCGTTGTCGTCGTTACCAATTCATCCAAAGCGCCGCTCAATCGGCCCATTGATGACTTTATTGGTGCCGATATATTTTCGGCGCTGCTCGCAATTGCCGGTCGCGCTCAATGCACAGCTCGTCTACTTTGGCCTGCATCCGGGCCAGCGAGTTTTTCGGCGGACTTAACTACATGAAGTCATGCAGGGGCTTCTTGGCCTAACAAAGCTTCTAGCTGCTTTATTGCAAGGGCGAGCTTGGCAATTTCGCGTCGCACATCCGCTGATCCGTGCTGCGAGCCCTGTTCGGCGGTTTCGAGTATTTCGCCGCGAATAACAGTCAGTTGTTTTTAAGTCGTCTAGTTGCAGTCGCGCGGGCGGGTTGACCGCTAAACAATCCTCGACCGGTATTTGACCGTTCGCGGGATCAAGACCGTGGTCGCTGGGCCGCCGGTTGGGCATGAAAGTCAGCACCGTCGATTGATTGACCGCCAGTTTGACGGAGGCAAGAATGAAATCAAGCAAAGCTTTTAGACAAAGCCGATAATTTCTCCGCAGTCGACGGCCTTCAAATCGGAACCGCGGTTCCCGGCGAGGCGGCAAAAACCCCGCCAAGGGCTTTGGCAATTCATCGATCCCGCGCCGGCCATCGTCATCCCGGATTGCTACTCACCGTTGGATTTGCTTGCCGCTTCCGCCAGCTTCAGCCATTGCGCGGCCATCTCTTCTTAGGACGGTGCGCGATTGGCTATCGCTCGCAACTTTCGCCAGTTGTAGGCAATGAGTGGCAAAGGCGACGTCTCTCTCGTTTGTGGATTGATCGGTCTGCCATCGCCGTCCCACCGAGGTTGGTCATTTTATTTCGGCATCACCGGCACGCGTTAGTACAGGGACATTGCCTTCAGCCTGAACTTTACTGTTTTTCGCCGGGGGATTGGCAAACTAGTGTGGCTCGATCTGGCAAGGATTGAGTACTTTGCAGATTGTCGCGGGTGTCGAGGTGCCGCTCGATCGGGCATCGCCGACCGCTTCGTCTCCGGCCAGGTGCCGCTGCCCGAGGTCTCCCGCCGGGGCATCCCCGGGCCACTTCGACGTGGTCCGCGACGACGACGAGCGGCGGCGACTCACCCCGCCGTCGTCCAGCTCGAGCACCCGCCCGGCCTCTGCCCTCGCTGGAGCTGGAGACCGCGGCGGTGGCGCTCGGAGCGACGGTCGAGCCGGTGTGGGACCCCGACAGTCGCAGCTGGTCGCCGCGCGCCTCCGCAAGGACGGGCAGACCCTCCGCACCGTGCCGCTCTCGGGCAACCGCGCCGGGGCGCGGATCGACTACCCGGGCACGGCGGAGGTGTTTCCCACGGTCTCCCTCGCCGACGTCCTGGAGGGCCGGGTGCCGGACGAGGCGCTCCGGGGCAAGGCGGCGCTGGTGGGGGTGACTCTGGTCGGCCAGTACGACCAGGTGGTGACGCCGTTCCGGAACGTGAGGCCGGCATCTACGCCCACGCCGCGATGCTCTCCAGCATCCTCTCCGGCCGCTTCCTCCAGCGCGGGGCGAGCGCGGTGCTTGCCGAGCTGAGCTTCATCCTCGGGCGCGGCCTCTTCCTGGGCCTGGTGCTCCCGCGCGCCTCGCCGTGGCTGAAGGCCGCGGTGCCGCTCGGGCTCGCCGCTGCCTGGCTCCTCCTGGTGCAGCTCGCCCTCCGGGGCGGGGTGGTGCTCGCCTGGCGCTCCCGCCGGCCAACGTCTTCTCCGTCGCCTTCGCCGTGGCTTTGTCGGCTATCTCTCGACCGACCGCGAGAAGCTACGTCTTCGGCGCACGTTCCGCTACTACCTCGGCGAGAGCGTGATGACCGAGATGCTCGACCACCCGGACCAGCTGAGGCTCGGCGGCGAGAAGCGCGAGCTGCACCGTCCTCTTCTCCGACATCCGCGGCTTCACCACCCTCTCGGAAAAAATGGCCCCCGAGGCGCTGGTCGCGTTCCTCAACGACTACCTCTCGCCCGATGACGAGCATCGTGTTCGAGGAGGGCGGCACGCTCGACAAGTACATCGGCGACGCGCTGATGGCGTTCTGGGGCGCGCCGGTGCGCAGGAGGACCACGCGCTCCGCGCCTGCCGGACCGCGATCGCGATGCTGGAAGCGCTGGAGCAGCTCGCCCGCGCTGGCGGGCCGAGAGCTCGCGGAGATCGAGATCGGGGTCGGCATCAACTCGGGTCCGATGGTGGTCGGCAACATGGGCTCGGACGTGCGCTTCGACTACACGGTGATGGGCGACGCGGTGAACCTGGCCTCGCGGCTGGAGGGCGCGAACAAGCTCTTCGAGCACCCGCATCATCCTGTCCGAGGACACCTGGAAGTGTGTCGCCTCGCAGGCCACCGGCCGCCGCCTGGGCTCGGTGCGGGTGCGGGGCAGGCAGCGAGCCGGTGAGGGTCTTCGAGCTGCGCTGGCGCTCCGACCGCCCCACGGCCGAGGAGCAGGCCGTCATCGCCGTTTTGAAGGCGGCGGTGGATGCGCTCGCCGCGCGGAAGGTGCCGGAGCCGAGACGGGTTCCAGGCTGTGCTCACCGCCCGGCCGGACGACCGCGTCGCGCGGCGCTACCTCTCCGAGGCGCGGTCGCCCAGCGGTGTGGGACCGGCTCTTCCAGCGGCTGTGCATGACGAGGAATTGCGCCGCCCGGTGGCAGTTGATTGACCTTCACCGCTCCCCACATGCCCACGCCGAGGACACCCTCTTCCAGCGCTTCGGAAAGGAGTTTCCCAAGGGAACCGTGCTCTTCCGCGAGGGCGAGCCCGGCAAGGAAATGTTCGTCCTCCAGGCGGGCCGGGTGGTCATCACCAAGACGGTCCGGGACGAGCAGAAGATGCTGGCCGTGCTCGGGCCGGGCGAGTTCTTCGGCGAGATGGCACTCATCTCCAACAAGCCGCGCAACGCCACCGCCACCGTCGACAGAGGCGGCGCGGCTGCTGGTGATCGACCCCAAGACGTTCGAGGGGATGATCCGCGGGCAACTCGGAGATCGCCGTGCGGATGATCAAGAAGCTCGCCGAGCGGCTGGCCGACGCGGACGCGCAGATCGAGACGCTGCTGCATGGCCGACCCGGGCAGCCGGGTGGTGCAGCACATGCTCCACGCCTGCCAGACGCGCGGGCCGGCCCGAGCGAGGAGGGCATGGAGATCGACTTCCAACGTGCGCGAGCTGCCGCCGCTGACCGGGGTGGGGGAGCCGGCATCCGCGCCATGCTCGCACCGGCTGGAGCGGCGCGGGCTGGTGGACGCACGCGGCGACCGCCTCACGGTGCGTGACACCGCGCGGCTCGCGGACTATCTGCGCTACCTCGAGATGCGCTGGAAGTTCGGAGACCTCTAGTGAAGCTCTCGAGTCCTCGGCTGCCACGGCGGCGAGCTCCCGGGCTGCCGCACGCACCTGCTTCCTGGTCGACGGGGTGCTGGCCCTGGACGCCGGGCGCGCTGACCGCGTCGCTCGCGCTCGACGCAGCTGTCGAAGGTCGACCACATCCTCCTCACCCACAGCCACTTCGACCACGTGAAGGACCTGCCGCTGATGGCCGACCTGATGGTCGGCCGGCGCGAAGACGCCGGTGACCATCTGGGCCAGCCGCACCGAGTGCACCCAGACGCTGCAGGAGAACATGTTCAACGACGCGCTCTGGCCCGACTTCACGCGCATCCCCTCCGCGAAGAAGCCGGTGCTCCAGCTCAAGGCCTTCAAGCCGGGCGCGACGTTCAAGGCCGGCCCCTACAAGGTCACGCTCGGTGCCGGTGAGCCACCCGGTCGAGTCGCTGTGGCTTCGTCATCGCAGACGGGCGGCACGGCGCTGGCCATCAGCGGCGACACCGGCCCCACCGACCGGCTCTGGGAGGTGCTCAACGGCACGCCGAACCTCAAGGCGCTGCTGCTCGAGACCAGCTTCCCGAACGAGCTGCAGGATCTGGCCGACCTCTCCGGCCACCTGACGCCCCGCACGCTGCGGACGAGCTGAAGAAGTTCCAGCGCAACGGCGCCGACGTGTCTGCTGTACCACCTCAAGCCGGCCTTCGTGGCCGCAGCTGAAGCGGCGAGCTGCGCGGGCCTGCCGGTCCGGGTGCTCGAGCTCGGGCAGACAGCTTCGAGTTCTAGCGCACGCAGGTTGACGTCGGCAGGCCGGTCCGTTACGCCCTCCTCCCGCCGATGGCCTCCTGGTTCAGCAAGAAGCCACGCATCGCCCCGGTGAGCCGGAGGACGTCGAGACGCTCGCCAGCAGCCCTCGCCGCATGCAGGGGCTGTGGACCAAGTGCGACGAGTGCGACGAGATCGTCTACCGGCAGGAGCTGGAGAAGAACCTCAACGTCTGCCCGCTCTGCGGCCACCACATGCCCTGGCCGGCGCGCGCCCGGCTGGCCGGCGTGCTCGACGCCGGGCACGCTTCGAGGAGACCGACGCCGAGCTCGAGCCCAGCCGACCCGCTCGGCTTCACCGACACCAAGAGGTACCGCGACCGGCTGCGGGTCACCCGCCGGGCGCTGGGCGAGCACGACGCCTTCGTCGGCGGCATGGGCCGGCTCGACGGGCACCCGGTGTCGGTGGGCGCGTTCGTCTTCGAGTTCATGGGCGGCTCGATGGGCTCGGTGGTGGGCGAGAAGGTGACCCGCCTCTTCGAGCGCGCCCTCGAGCGCCGCTGCGCCGCGGTCGTCTTCAGCGCCTCGCGGCGGCGCCCGGATGCAGGAGGGCATCTTCTCGCTGATGCAGATGGCGAAGACCTCGGCGGCCATCGCGCGCTTCCGCGAGGTGCAGGAAGCCCTACATCTCGGTGATGCTGCCACCCGACCACCGGCGGCGTGGCGGCGAGCTTCGCCTGGCTGGGCGACGTGATCCTCGCCGAGCCGAAGGCGCTGATCGGCTTCGCCGGCCCGCGGGTCATCGAGCAGACCATCCGCCAGAAGCTGCCCGAGGGCTTCCAGCGCTCGCGAGTTCCTGCTCGAGCACGGGATGGTCGACGCCATCGTCCCGCGCAAGGAGCTGCGCAGCCGGCTCGGGGCGCTGCTCTGGCCTGATGGGCTGATCGAGCTGCCCCGCACCGCCGCGAGCCGAGGCGCGTCGCGTTCTTCGAGTCGCGCAGCCCGTCCACGATGGTGCTCGGCCTCGAGCGCATGCGCGACGCGCTGGAGGAGCTGGGCCACCCCGAGCTGTCGCTGCCCGGCGGTGCACGTGGCGGGCACCAACGGCAAGGGGCAGCACCTGCGCCTTCGCTGCGAGGCCATGCTGCGCGCGGCCGGGCTACCGCGTCGGGCTCTACACCTCGCCGCACCTGGTCCGGTTCAACGAGCGCATCGCGGTCGGCGGCGTGGCGATCGACGACGCAGGCGCTCGGCAGCCGGCGTCGCTCGAGGTGCTGCGCGCGCTCCCGGCCGCCGCTCGCCGCCGACCTACTTCGAGCTCGGCACGCTGCTGGCCTTCTGGACACTTCGCGCGCGGAGCGGGTGGACGTCGCGGTGCTCGAGGCCGGGCTCGGCGGCCGGCTCGACGCGACCACCGCCGCGCAGGCCGCGCGCTGACGGCGCTCACCGCGCATCGGGCTCGACCACATGGAGTTCCTCGGCGAGACGCTGGCCGCCATCGCCCGCGGAGAAGGCGGGCATCTTCCGGCAGGGCGTGCCGGCGGTGGCGAGCGCGCCAGGCCCCGGAGGCGCAGGCGGTGGTCGAGGCGGCGCCGCGGCCGCGCGGGCGCCCGCTGCTCCTCGAGGGGCGGGACTTCTCGCTCGACGCGCTCGGCCGCTACGTGGGCCCGGGCTCGGGTGCTCGAGGGTCTGGCGCTCGGGCTGCACGGCGCGCACCAGCACCACAACGCCGCCGTGGCGCTGACCTGCGCGCACCTGCTCGAGGGCAGGGGGTGCGCGGTGGGCGACGAGGCCATGCGGACCGGGCTCCGCGCGCACCCGCTGGCCCGGCCGGCTCGAGCAGAATGCCCGGCGACCCGCCGCTCCTCCTCGACGGGGCGCACAACGAGGACGGGGTGGCGGCGCTCAGGGCCGCGCTCGACGCCCCGCCCTACGCCGGCCGGCCGGTCCACCTCGTGTTCGGGGTGGTCGTCGGACAAGCGGGTGCGAGCCGATGCTGCGGACGCTGCTCCCCCGCTGCGCCTCGGCGGTGCTCACCCTGCTGCCCACGCCGCGGAGCCTGGACCCCGTCGGCTACCTCGCGCTCGCCCGGACGCTGTGCCCGGTGGTGGAGGTGGCCGCCTCGCCCGCCGAGGGCCTGGCGCGGGCACGGCAGCCGCGCCGGCGCCGATGGCTGGGTCCTGGTCGCAGGCTCGCTGTACCTCGTGGGCGCGGTGAAGGCGCACCCTGGAGCACATCCCCGCCACGGTAGGTCGTTCGGGGCGCCGACGCATGGTGCTTGGCGCGGCGCAGCACCGACCCTAGAGTCAACTGTCAAGATGCGTCTGCCCCGAACGCACGGGCCCGTCGTGCCCACCCACGGTGGACGAGGTGGCGTTCCGCGACCTGTACCGCAAGAGCGACTACGAGGTGGAGACCTCCGACGGCTGGACGCTCGTCGTCACCCGCTACGAGCCGGTGCCGCAGCCTTTCCCGCAGCCGCTGCTCGGCGAGCCGCTGCTCCTGGTGCACGGCTTCTCGCAGAACCGCCACACCTGGACGAGCGGCGAGTTCGTCAAGAACCTCCTCTACTTCGGGCTCGACATCCACATCGTCGAGCTGCGCGGGCACGGCAAGAGCAGCCAGCGGCTGCAGCACGAGCGCTCCGAGCTGACCGGTCGGCCCTTGCCGCCGGACCTCGACTACGGCTGGGACCTCGACAGCTACCTCCTCCACGACCTGCCGGCGGCGGTCGCCGCGGTGAAGGAGCGCACGGGGCACCGGCGCATCTTCTACTGCGGCCACTCCATGGGCGGGATGCTCGGCTACGGCTACGCCGGACTCCACGACGACCTGGAGGGGCTGGTCACCATCGGGGCCCCGGCGGACCTCGGCCGGGGGTTCCTGCTGCTCCGGTTCATGGCGCTCACCACGCCGCTGACCGGGGCTGCTCATCGACGTCGGCGTCGAGGCGATCAACCTCCAGCGCCGGCTGGTGCGCCCTCGCCCGGCTCGTCCAGCGCCGCGCCGCGGACTTCGCGCGGCTCCCGGCGGGTGACGAGCTCGAGCCGGTCGTCGACGCGCTCCTGACCTTCAACTACGTGCCGGTGGACCAGTGGCTGAAGGCGCTGGAGAAGCTCATCGCCAGGGCCGAGGTGCACCCGGTCTACGACGCGCTGGCGCGGCGGGTGAACTGGCTGTCCAACCCCAGCCGGGTCAGCGGCGCCGACATCCGCTGGCTCCTGCGCGAGGGCGGCGAGCGCGAGCCCCGCAAGGTGCTGGAGCAGTTCGCGCGGTGGATCCGCCGCGGCGAGCTGACCTGCTACCGCACCGGCTACGACTACAAGCAGGGCTTCGCAAACATCCGCGTCCCGATGGCCATCATCTTCGGAGACCTGGATCCGCTGGCCTCGGTCGAGTCGACCCGGAGCGTGTACCGCGCGGCCCGGAGCGAGTACCTGCTCTGGCGGCCGGTGAAGGGCAACAGCCACATCGAGCTGACGATGGGGCACGACATCCGGCAGATCTGCTACGACATCAAGAACCTGGTGGAGTACGCGCGCACGCACCGGACACGCGGCCCCTCCCTCCCGAGGCTGCAGACGTAGGTGTCGGTGTGCGCGGGGCCTTTTTGGCCCGAGCGGGGCGGGGCCTGTAGCATCGCCTCCTCGTGAGGAACGGCGCGCTGGGAGCTCTGGCCTTCTGGGTCCTCGTTCGGCGCGAGCGCACGCGCGGCGGACCCCGGGGTCAACACCATCCAGAAGGTCTCGGTGAAGGGCGGGACGGTGGAGATCGTCGGCACGCGCAAGCCGAGCTTCACCACCTTCCCGATGAGCGACCCACCGCGGTTCGTCATCGACATCAGCGAGGCGGTGTTCGCCGGCGTGCCCGAGGACGTCTCGGTGCCGTCCGGGAGCCGCATCACCGCGGTGAAGACCGCCACCTACGGCGACGACGCGAGCGCCATCGCCCGGGTGGTCATCGGCTTCGACCGCGAGGCCGAGCCCGACGTGCAGGCCAGCGGCAACACCCTGGTGGTGAAGGTGGGCTCGGGCTCGGCGCCCGCCGTCGCCGCGCGGAGCACCCGCCAACGCCGCCCACGCCCAGCGCGGCCCAGGACCGGGCGCGCCATCGACCAGACGCGCGCCCTGGCCGCCGCCGCCCCCACCGCGGTGGCGATCAAGAGCACCTCGGAGGCCGCCGCCGCGGCCGCCGCCCTCGCCAGGGCCGAGGCCGCAAGGCAGGAGGCGGACCGGAAGGCGGCCGAGGAGGCGCGCGCGGCGCTCGCCGAGCAGCAGAAGCAGGCCGAGCTGGCCCGGCAGCGCGAGGCCATCGCCGCGGCCGAGGCCGACCGGAAGGCCCGGGCCGCCGCCGAGCAGGAGCGTGCGGCACAGGAGCGGGCCGCCAGGGAGCGGCAGCTGGCCGAGGCGCAGGCGCGAGCGGACACCGAGCGAAAGGCCCAGGAGGCGGCGGCGGCACGCGCGGCCGCCGAGCAGCAGAAGGGGGCGTCCGAGGACGCGGCCCGGGCCGCCGCGGCGCAGGCCGAGGCCGACCGGAAGGCGCAGCAGGAGGCCGCCGCGCGGGCGGCACGGGTCGAGGCGGACCGGAAGGCGCAGGAGCAGGCCGCCCGGGCAGCCGCCGAGCAGCAGAAGGCGCAGCAGGCCGCGGCGCAGGCCGCCGCCGAGCAGCAGAAGGCGCGGGAGGCCGCGGCGCTGGCTGCCGCCGAGCAGCAGCGGGCGCAGGAGGCGGCGGCGCGGGCAGCGGCGGAGCAGCGCAAGGCCCAGGAGGACGCGGCGCGGGCAGCGGCCGCGCAGGCCGGCGCCGAGCGGAAGGCGCAGGAGGAGGCGGCGCTCCGGGCGGCGAAGGTCGAGTCGGAGCGGAGGGCGCGGCAGGACGCGGCGCGGGTCGCGGCCGAGCAGCGGAAGGCGCAGGAGGACGCGGCGCGGGCAGCGGCGGAGGCCCGCCGGCCCACCGTGGTGGCCTCGGCCGAGCGCCCGGCGGCCACGCGCTCCAGCCCCGAGGCGCCGGCGTCGAAGGCAGCGGCGGCGGCCTCCGGAGGCGGGGAGGTCAGCGCACGGCGCAAGACGGTGACGCTGGTCGGGTTCGCGCCGGACAAGTCGCGCGTCTACGTCCGGACCAACGAGCCGGTGCGGTACACCGTCTCCCAGCTCGACGCCCGCACGGTGGTGCTCGAGCTGGAGAACACCACCTTCCTGAAGGCCAACGATCGCCGTCCGCTCGACACCCGGTTCTTCGGCGGCCCGGTGGTGGAGATCGTCCCCAGTCCAGCGAGTGGCAAGACGGTGCGCGTCGCCGTCACCTTGCGGGACAAAGTGGAGTATCAAGCCCGGCAGGACGGCAACGAGGTCTCGTTGCAGTTCGCGCCCTGAGCCGGTCGGGGCGGCCCGACGCCCCGCGATGATCCCGCTCGGCCCCGTTCTCGTCCTGCTGGCCCAGGCTCCGGCGACGCCGCTCCCGGCGGAGGGCGAGCCCATCCGCTACCAGGCGGAGCAGGGGACCTCGGACGGGCACGGCGAGGTGCTCCACCTGCTCGGCAAGGCGGAGCTCCGGACCGACACCGCCCGCATCCAGGCCGACCGCATCGACTACGACCAGCGCACGCAGATCGTCACCGCCAGCGGCCACTGCTACGCGGTGAGCGGGCTGTCCGGCGCGGTGGCCGACGGCCTCACGCTCGACCTCGACGCGAACTGGCTGAAGCTCGAGAACGGCCGGTTCTTCCTCAAGGCCGACGTCCCTCCCCAGGTGCTCCTCCAGACCACCACCCCCGAGCAGCTGCTCGCCACGGGCCGCACCACGCTCGCCGCGCGCGCAGAGCGGGTGGAGCGGGTCGACAAGGGGCACCTCAAGATCCAGGGCCTCGACTTCACCCCCTGCGACTGCAACCCGCTCGACCCGCACTGGAGCATCAAGGCCACCGCCGCGGACGTGTACCCCGGCGACCGGGCGTGGCTCTTCCTCCCGGTCATCTACGTGTACGGCGTCCCGATCCTCCCGCTGCCCGTCCTGGACGTGCCGCTCAAGCCGCAGAAGACGGGCCTCCTGGTGACGACGCCCGCCCACAGCGCCCAGAACGGCTGGCAGGTGACCCAGCCGGTCTACTTCGCGCTCGCCCCCAACTGGGATCTCACCGTCGCGCCCGGCTACACCTGGGGCTCCGGGATCCCGCCCGTGCCCAACGCGGCAGTGCTGGGGGTGATGGGCCCGAGCCTGGACACCGAGGTGCGCTGGGTCGCCTCGCGCGAGACGCGGGGGGACATCGAGCTGTTCCTCCTCGACGACCGCCTGCCCATCCGCGACTCCCGGGCGCTGAGCTACTACGCCCCAGACGCCTGGCTCGCCGCAGGTGACGTCCACCGACCGTGGGCTGCGCGGGAGCCTGAACGGCGGCGTGGTGCAGGCGCTCGGCGGTGCGTGGTCGGCCCGGCTGGACCTGAACCTGGTCTCCGACGCGGCCCTGGTGAAGGACACAACCACCGATGTCACCCAGCAGGCCAACCAGTACCTGCGCTCCTCCCTCCAGATCTACCCGCCGCACCGACGACAGCCTGCTGTCCCTCCTGGTCACTGCCCGGCAGGACACCGCCTGGGGTGGGTTCTCGCTCCTCGAGAACAACACCTGGCCCTATCCGCTGCAGGGGCTCAATGCCCACCAGGACAACTCGCCCCCGTCCAACCTCACCAACGCGAATACCGTCTATGACCCGAATTATCCGTATGGCGGTTGGAACCGCGGACAATGGCTCCGCGGCCCGGCGACGCTGCAGAACCTCCCGACCATCCGCCTGGACCTGCCGTCGCGAGCGCTGACCGACCACCTGAGCTGGAGCTTCTCCGCCGACTTCACCCGCCTCGCCCCGTTCCAGGGGCACTCGGGGGACGAGGGCATCGACGGGCTCTACAAGATCAACACCTACCCCGACTCGCCCCCGCTGGTGCTGGCCGGCCAGGACTTCGCGACCGGGAGGCTGCACGCCCAATCCAACGACGCTGGGCACAGCTGCCAGTACGTGGACGACCTCACGCAGGGCGACCGCACGTGGCAGGCCGGCGAGCGCGAGGCGCGGCTCCGGCTCGATCTGGTCCCGCGTCTCACCGGGAACTTCGCCGTCGGCGACTGGCTGCGCATCCGGCCCGAGCGTCTGGATCCGCCAGGACCTCTACCTCGGCGAGGTCAACACCCAGACCGACCAGCGCGGCTACGCGGTCGCCGATGTGCTCGTTTCCAGCGAGGTGTCCCGGACGTTCGACAACGGGCTCCGCCACGCCATCCAGCCGAGCCTGCAGTTCCGCGCCATCCCCGGCCAGTGGGGCGCCGTTCCCGGGTTTCAGCCCACCGCACCCAACCAGCCGGTGGAGAACCGCTTCTACGACGAGATCGACGGCGCCATCTTCCAGGCGCCGCTGTACCAGGGCGTGCTCCGGCTCGGGCAGACGCTCAGCCGCCGCACCGGGGCGGTGATGCAGGAGCTGCTCCGGCTCGACCTCGCACAGGAGTTCGACTTCGAGACCGCCAACGGGCTCGCCGACACCGTGGTGTCCCTGCGTGGCGGCTACGCCCCGTTCAACGCCGGCCTCACGCTCCGCTACGACAACCAGCGGCATGCCCCCGGGCTCTGGGCCGTCTACGCCGGGTACGCCACCGCGCGCTTCTCGACGACCATTCGCTTCGACCAGCTCTTCGTCCCGGTGCAGTTCTTCGACCGCGACGTGGGCCTCTACCCGAACGCCCAGAACCTCACCGGCCTGGTGGTCAGCGGCGCCGACCTCGCGCGCTTCGGCGGCGGCGGGAACATGCGGCAGGGCATCGACCAGCTCGTCGGCTCGCCGGTCCCTGCGAACTTCCGGGTAGGGCAGCGCCAGAGCGCCATCACCCTCGACGCCCGGCTGAACCTCGCCTTCGGCCTCGGGCTCACGTACTCGGGCACGCTCTACCCGGCCGCCACCTGGACCGTCCGCAACCCGGACGGGACCCTCGCCACGAGCCCGCCGTACGCGGTGCCGGTGCTCACGCCCGGAGTGGGGGTGGCCCGGAACGTCGTCCAGCCTCCGGCGACGGGCAGCTACAGCCTGCTCGGGCAGCAAAACTTCGGAATCTCCTTCGCCCCGGCATGCAACTGCTGGCGGCTGGACATCATCGGCCGGCTGCCGCCCCCGTTCGGCCAGTACGTCCCCGACCCCCGGAACCCCGGCGCCGTACATCCCGAGCACTTTCAACTGGCGCTTTCCGGACCTGATCTTCCTCCTGACGATCCAGAGCTTCGGGACGTTCGGCGCCAGCTAGTCCCGGACTCGGAGGCTGGACATCCGGCGGCGTTTGCAGGAGCTTTGCTCAGAGTCAAAGGCGTAAGCGCCCGTGGATTCTGCGGAAACCGGACAGGGTCTGGCGATGTCCAGAGTTTCTTCATAGATTTTCCAGACTTCGAGGGCACCACCGTGAGTGACATCGGCAAGCGCATCGGTCGCAGGATTCGTGACCTTCGCACCCAGCGGCAGGATCGCTGGACCCAGGAGGATCTCGCCGAGCGGGCGCAGATCAGCGTGTCGTTTCTCTCGATGATCGAGCGCGGAGAGCGCGTGGCCCACGTCGAGACGCTGGCCTCGCTGGCGGAGGCACTGGGAGTGAGCCTGGCCGAGCTCTTCGTCGAGCCGACCGCCCGTGGGCACCAACGGCGAGGAGCTGCTCCGGCCCATCTCGGAGTTCGTTCGCTCGCGCCACCTCGACAGCCGGGACGTGGAGAAGCTCCTCGGGGTCGCCCGGGCCATGTTCGCCACCCAGGCCACGACCGTCTGACCTGGCGCCACTCGGGCTCCGCACACGCTTGACCGCCTGGACGCCGCCCCCTAGGGTCCGGCGCTGACTTTCGAGTCAACGAGGGGCGAACTCACGTGCCGGGACCCAAGGCCAGCACCGCGGAAGCGCGCGACCAGGACCGCCGGAAGACCATCCTCCGCGCCGCCGTCGAGGTGTTCGCGCGCAAGGGCTACCACGGCTGCCGCATCGCCGACGTGGCCCGGGAGGCGGGCGTCGCCTACGGGCTCGTCTACCACTACTTCCGGAACAAGGAGGAGCTGCTCCAGCTGGTGTTCGAGGCCGGCTGGGGCGGGTTCATGGCCCGCATCCGCGACGCCGCCGAGACGAACGCGCCGCTGGAGCAGAAGATCGGCCGCATCGCCCAGGTGGCGTTCGAGGCCTACCGGATCGACCCGCGCGGCGTCCGGGTGCTGGTCCTCGAGTTCGCCAGAAGCCCGAGCGCCGGCGAGGCCAACCGCCGCACCGCCTTCGCCGAGGTGCTGGGCGTCATCACCCGGATGTTCGAGCGGGCCCGGGCCCGGGGCGAGCTCCGTCCGGGGCTCGAGCCGGCGCTCTGCGCGGCGATGCTCTTCGGCTCGGTGGAGATGAGCCTCACCGGCTTCGTCATGGGGCTGCTCGATCCCGCGCGAGTCGGGCCTGCTGGCCCACGCCCAGGAGCAGCTCACCTCCCTGTTCCTCGACGGCGCCCGCGCCCCCACGGAGGACCCGCGATGGAAGAAGGACCGGTCCGGTCCCAGGTTGAAGACGGTCAAGCGCTCCTGACCATCGACCGCCCGGCGGCCCGCAACGCGCTCTCGCCGGAGGTGGTGGCCGCGCTCCGGACCGCGCTGGCCCGTGCCGAGGCGGACCCGTCGGTGCGCGTCGTCGTCCTCACCGGCGCCGGCGACCGGGTCTTCTCCGCCGGCGGCGACCTGGCGGCGATGCCCGAGGGCGGCTACCTCGCGGGCCACGCCCTCCGCCGCGCGTACGGCGGGCTGCTCGAGGCGCTCGCCGCCTCGCCGCTGCCCATCGTGGCGCGGGTGAACGGCCACGCGCTGGGGGGCGGCCTGGGTCTGGTGCTGGCCTGCGACCTGGCGGTGGCGGTCGACGCGGCCGAGCTCGGGACGCCGGAGATCGACGTCGGCCTCTTCCCGATGATGGTGCTCGCCTGGCTGCAGCGGCACGTCGGCCGCAAGCGCGCGCTCGAGCTGCTCCTCACCGGCGACCGGCTCGAGGCGGAGGAGGCGCTCCGCTGGGGACTGGTGAACCGGGTGGTGCCGCGGGCCGAGCTGGACGGGGCGACCCGCGCGCTCGCCGCCCGCGTCGCGGGGAAGAGCCGCGCCGTCCTCGGGCTCGGCAAGGCCGCATTCGGGAGCGCCGAGGACATGCCCCTGCCCCAGGCGATGGACTTCCTCGCCGGGCAGCTCTCGCTCAACCTCGGGACGGACGACGCGGCGGAGGGCATCTCGGCCTTCCTCGAGCGCCGTGCCCCCGCCTGGAAGGATTGCTAGCCATGGCACTGGTGCAGGACCGGGTCATCGTCACCGCCGCGCTCACCGGCGTGCTCGCCACGCGCGAGCAGTGCCCGTACCTGCCGTACACCCCGGCGGAGCTCGGCGAGGAGGCGCGGCGGGCGTACGAGGCCGGCGCGGCGGCGGTGCACATCCACGGGCGCGCGCCCGAAGGTGGCCCCACCTGGTCGCCCGACATCTACGCGGAGATCAAGCGCGAGGTGCAGGCGCGCTCGCCGATCATCGTCAACTTCTCCACCGGCGGCTTCAACATGGGGGCCGACAGCGAGGCGGAGAAGAGCGAGCGGCTGACCTACGTCTGGAAGACGCGGCCGGAGATGGCGGCGCTCAACATGGGGTCGATGAACTACGCCAAGTACTCCACGGCGCGGAAGGCGTTCGTCTTCGACATGGTGTTCCCCAATCCCTTCGGCGACATCCTGCTCGCCGCGCACGCCATGCGCGAGGGCGGGGTGAAGCCGGAGCTCGAGTGCTTCGACCTCGGCCACGTCGCCAACGCCGAGCCGCTCCTCCAGATGGGCGCGCTGAAGCGGCCGCTCCAGTACAGCTTCATCCTCGGGGTGCTGGGCGGCGCGCCGCCCTCGGCCGAGACGCTCGGCACCATGGCCCGCGCCATCGGGCGCGAGGACACCTGGGAGATCATCGGCATCGGCCGGCCGCAGTGGCGGCTCCTCGGCGCTGCGCTCGCGCTCGGGGGCAACGTCCGGGTGGGGCTCGAGGACAACTTCTACCTGGACGCCGCCGGGACCGAGATGGCGAAGGGGAACGGGCCGCTGGTGGAGAAGGCGGTCCGGATGGCCCGCGACGTGGGCCGCGAGCCGATGAGCCCGGACGAGGCCCGGAAGGCGCTCGCCCTGCCGCAGGCCTGGTGAAGCGCGCGCTCGGGTCGCGGGCGCGCCCGCCACTCAGGGCACGACGCCGAGGGTGAGCGCGGCCGTGTACCCGGCCGAGACGCTGCCGCTCACCATCGGGGTCTCCAGCGTCGCTCCGTCCTGGAACACGCTGTCGGTCGCGAGGCTCACCCCGGCGAGGTTGGCCGCGCTGCCCGTGTAGCCGCCGGTCGCGTACACCTCGGCGCATCGGGGCCCGGGGAAGGCGAGCTGGGAGGTGGCCCGAACGTTCCCGCTGGAGCTGGCCGAGGCGAGCGAGGGGTACGCCTCGAGGTGCGCGTGCGGCCAGCGTCCGGGGTAGCAGCCGGGGAAGATGGTGGTGAAGCGCACCTGGCCCGACGCATCGGTGGCCTGGACGCCCCGGAGCCAGCTCTCGCCGGTGACCCCCGTAGAGTACAGCGAGTAGCGCCCCAGCGCGTCGCAGTGCCAGAGGTACACCGCTGCCCCGACCAACGGCGCGCAGGCCTGGATGGGATTCACCAGGGTCAAGGTGATGGTGAGAGGGACGCCGCTCGCGACGCTGCTCGAGCCACCGAGGCTCGGCCGGAGATCGCTCCGCACGATGCCGGAGAGCGCGAGCGCGTTCGGCCCGTTCGAGCCATCTCCGGGGTAGGGCCCGGCCGTCTCCTCGGGAAGGCGCGGGCAGCTGCCGCCCGTGCCCCCGTCGCTCCCCGAGGTGCAGCCGAAGAGTGGCAGCAGGCTGGCGGCTCCGAGCAGCCGGAGGACATCTCGCCGTCGCGCACTGCGCACGAGCGCATCGAGATTGCGCCGCAGCCGGGGTGGAGGGGGGTGCACGGAAGGAGAGTCTGCCGCGCGCGCGGCCACGGGGACAGCGGCGCCGGTCTCCGGGTCAGCCCGGCGAGCTCGACGAGACCGCGCCGGCCATCAGGGGACGCCCCCGTCGGCCCCGGGCAGGCCGTCGCCCGTGCCCCCGTCGGGACTCTCGGGCGGGAGGAAGACCGCGGGAGGGGATGCGGCGCCGGGGAAGGGGAGGGCGAGCAGCGCCTGCGGGTTCACCCACAGGGTCCCGATGTGCGCGCCGAAGTGGAGGTGCGGCCCGGTGACCCGACCGGTCTTGCCCACCAGCCCGAGCAGCTCGCCGCGCTGGACCTCCTGGCCGGCCTTCACCAGGAACTTCGAGAGGTGGAAGTAGGAGGTGATCAGCCCCGCCCCGTGGTCCACCAGCACCGTGTTCCCGGACGTGTAGCAGTCGCGCACCATCACCACCCGGCCATCGTTGGCGGCGCGGATCTCGTCTCCGGTCGAGCCGTCGAGGTCGAGCCCGTAGTGCTGGGTGGTCTTCTTCCCGTTGAGCGTCCGCTTGTCGCCGTAATGGGCGGTGACCAGCGCCTCGCGCGGCTTCTCGAAGTTGTCGGAGAAGGCGCGCGGACGGAACGGGGTCGCCCACGCCTTCTGGAACGCCGCCTGGTCCGCCTTGATTCGGGCCCGTGCCGACGCGGGGATGGTCACGAACTTGCTCGCCACCGTCAGCTTCCGCTCCGGGAACTCGGGCGGGACGACCTCCAGCGGCGCCTCGAGCGTCACTGCTCCGGCGGTGACGTGCACCTGCAGCAGGCCCGGCTCCTGCTCGACCGGGATGCCCACCAGCGCCTCGGCGCCGGCGTCGCGCCGATAGAACCTCGCCGGGCGGGCGCCGACGGTGCCCTCGGGCAACGTCCTCCACCCCATGCACCACCACCAGGACCGGATCCCCGGGCTTCACCCGCGCCGGGATCAGCTCGAGCGAGGGCGCGGCGGCGGCCGCGAGGGAGACGAGGAGCGCCAGGAGCGCCGCGGATCTGCGCACGGTCCGTTGAGGCTTACCGCGAACGGGGCCGGAAGGGCAGCCGCCCCTCAGCGGGGCTTGGTGCCCTTCTTCAAGTACAGGACGTGGCAGCGGACGCACGTCTCCATCGCCTGGCCGAAGGCCGGAGCGAGCGCCGCGTCGTCGTACTTCCGGGCGGCGATGGCCAGCTGGGTCACCCGCTCGCGGAGCTGCTGATCGAGCTGCTGGAAGCGGGCGTCCTTCCCCACGCCCCCGTCGATCTCTGATGGTCAGGGCCGTGTCGAGCCGGATGCGGTCCGCGGTGTCGGCGATGGCTTTCCGGTCGATGACGGTCACCGCGTGGGTCAGCTCGAGCAGGTCCGCCCCGTGCCGATTCATCCGGTCGGTGAGCTTCGCCTCGGCATCGCTGGGGATGCGCTCGGCGGGCATCACCGTGTCCGGGGTGCCGCCGCTCTGCTGCCGCGCCTGCGCCGCCACCAGTCCCCCGGATGCCAGCACACAGAGCCCCGCAAGGACCCACCGCGTCATTGGCGCACCCTCCTCCGACGACGCTAGCGCGGCCCGGCAGGCCAGGCGAGCGGGAATGCCCCCGGAGCAGATCCGCCGCGGGGGTCGGTGCGTTCGAGCACGGGCAACCCACCCAGGAGTCGCCCGTATGTCGAACGTGCCCGCCCTGCTTCTCTCCACCCTCGTCGTCCTCTCCTCCGCCGACGGCCCACCCGCCCGGCCGCAACCCACGCGTCAGGACCGCGCCGAGCCCGACATTGCCCGGCCGCTCCGCTGGCTGCTGCAGGCGCAGGGGCAGGATGGAGGCTGGGGCACCGAGGCCGGCGCACCGGCCGACGTGGCCACCACGAGCCTCTCGGGCATCGCCCTGCTCCGGCTGGCACGGGACGGCCAGGGCCCGGCGCTCACCGAGCCCACCCGGCGCGCGCTGCTCTACGTCCTCCGGGCCGTGGAGCGTGCACCGGCGCCCGGACGCGTACATCCAGCCCGAGGGCACCCAGCCGCAGCGCAAGCTCGGCCGCGGCATCGACACGTTCCTCGCGGCGCAGTTCCTGGGCGAGGCCCTGGGCTCGCTCCCGGGGGCCCGGAGCGCGAGCGGACCCGCGCCGCGCTGGACCTGTGCGTGGCGAAGATCCAGGCGCTGCAGCGCGAGGATGGCAGCTTCTCCAAGGACGGCTGGGCGCCGGTGCTCTCCAGCGCCTTCGCCGCGAACGGGCTGCAGGTCGCGAAGGACGTGGGAGCGAAGGTCGAGAGCCAGGCCCTGGCCCGCTCCGAGGCGTACATGCTCCGCGGTTACGACCGGGAGCGGAAGGCGTTCCGCACCGACGACGCGGCCGGCGTGGCGCTCTACCAGGCCGCGGGCTCGCTCGACGCGGCGTCACGGGCCGGGAAGCTCGGCGAGGCACCCGCGCGGGCAGCCCGGGCCCACCTCGCGGACGAGGCGTTCGTGCGCGGCTTCGGCAGCTACGGCGGCGAGGAGCACGTCTCGTATCTCCTCTCGACCGAGGCCTTCGCCCGGTCCGGTGGCGAGGACTGGGCGAGGTGGAGCACGTCCATCCGCACCCGGCTCGCGGGCATCCAGCGAGAGGACGGCACGTGGCGGGGGGATCACTGCATCACCAGCACCTCGTTCTGCACCGCGGCGTCGCTCATCACGCTCGCCATCCGGCCGGGCGGCCCGACTGTGAAGCAGGGGTGACGGCAGCGAGCGGTGGTTGACGGAGGGCAGCCGGAGGGGGCTGATTCCTGTCGCCCTTCCCAGGAGGACCGTCATGGCCAATCCGTTCGTCCACGTGGAGCTGCAGACCACCGACATCAAGAAGGCCCGCGATTTCTACGCCCGGCTCTTCGACTGGAAGCTCGAGGACACGCCGATGCCCGGCGGGACCTACACCATGATCGGCGTCGGCGAGGGCACCGGCGGCGGGATGATGGCCACCCAGTCGCCCGGCGCGCCCTCGCAGTGGATGGCCTACGTCGACGTGAGCGACATCGCCTCGTTCCACCCGGAAGGCGAAGGAGCTCGGGGCGAAGGTGGTGCTCGACGTCACCCCGGTCGCGGACATGGGGAAGATGAGCATCATCGTCGACCCGACTGGCGCCACCCTCGGGCTCTGGCAGTCCACGCGGCGCTGAGCCGAAACTTCTCCACCGGTCCGGACGCGCGGCGGTAGAACGCGGGTCGCGGCCGGCCCGTGCCTGGGCCAGCCGCATCGAACGGACAGGAGCGGGGACCCATGAAGGTGCTGGTCGCGGACGAGTTGTCGGCGGAAGGTCTCGAGACGCTGCGCAAGGCGCCCGGCATCACCGTGGACGTGAGGACCGGGCTGAAGCCGGGCGACCTCAAGGCCATCCTCGGGGACTACGACGCGCTGGCCGTGCGCAGCGCCACCAAGGTCACCGCCGAGGTGCTCGAGGCCCCCGGAAAGCTCAAGGTCATCGGCCGGGCCGGCGTGGGCGTGGACAACATCGACGTCGAGGCCGCCACCCGGAAGGGCATCACGGTGATGAACACCCCGGGCGGCAACTCGGTCGCGGTGGCCGAGCTGACCCTGGGCCTGATGCTCGCCCTGCACCGGCTGCTCGTCCCGGCGATCACCGTGACCAAGTCCGGCAAGTGGGAGAAGAAGCGCTTCGCCAAGGGGCACGAGCTCTTCCGCAAGACGGTGGGTCTCGTCGGCTTCGGGAACATCGGCCAGCTCGTGGCCCAGCGCTGCATGGCCTTCGGGACGACCGTCATCGCCTACGACCCGCACCCCGCCGAGGCTTCGCGCCGCCTGGGCGTGCAGATCGTCCCGCTGGACGAGCTGTTCCGCCGGGCGGACATCATCTCGCTTCACCTGCCCCTGATGGACAACACCCGGAACATGGTCTCGCGGGCCTTGCTCGGGTCGATGAAGAAGGGCAGCTATCTCATCAACTGCGCCCGGGGCGGCATCGTGGACGAGGCGGCGCTCGCCGAGGTCCTGAAGGACGGCACCCTCGCCGGGGCCGCCATGGACGTGTTCGTCACCGAGCCGCCGCCGGCGGACCACCCGCTGCTCGGGCTCGAAAACTTCCTCTGCACCCCGCACCTGGGGGCCTCCACCGAGGAGGGACAGCTCGCCTGCGCCAACCAGCTGGCCGAGCAGCTCGTGGAGTACGCCCGGACTGGACACATCCGGAACGCGCTCAACGCTCCGCGGTCCTGAGGTTCCCTCCCGGAGACGGCGTTCCTAGCTTCCGGCCACCATGGCCCGCAGCGACAGCTTCGACCACTTCACCGTGCCCCAGGGCGAGGCCGACCGGGACCTCGCACGCCGTGACAAGCAGGAGGTCGCGGGACAGGCGTCCGCCGCCCAGGGTCACACCGACGTCCACTACGGCAAGAAGTTCGCCGAGACCGAGGCCATCCTCAAGGCCCGGGCCGAGGAGCGCGCCGCCGCCAGAGCCGAGCAGGAGGAGGCGGCCGAGGGGCCGGACATGCACCTTGGATCCACCGAGGCGCAGGTCACCCCCAGCGCCGGACCGCGCGCTTCCGGTGCGGTGGCCGACGAGGCGGGGATGCCCGGAATGAGGCGCGACGGCGGCCCGGGCACCCGGAAGGCGCGGCGGAAGATGAACCGCTCCGCCGAGCGCGACGAGACACCGCCCCTGGGCGCGATGCCGTCGGAGGAGCTGCCGCCCACGGCCGAGCAGGCGCTGGCGGAGACCCCCGGTGAGCTGGTCGGGGCTTTCCGTGACCAGGTGACCCGTTCGGTCCGTGGCGTGGGCGAGGCGGCGCGGCAGCTGCGCACCGCGAGCCGCGAGGTCGCCGGCCTCCCTGTCGAGGCGCTGCGGCTGGTCATCCGGGTGGGTCGCGTGTGGCTCGGACGCTCGCCCCACCGTGCATGAAGGGTGTAGCGTTTTGGGCGTGAGCCAACCCCGCAGTCACGGCACGGGCGATGGTCGCCCCGGGACGACGGAGCTGCTCGTCCAGCTGGTGGGCGAGCTGGGGCAGCTCGTCTCGCAGCACATCGCGCTGGCGAAGCTCGAGCTCGGCACCTCGGCGCGCCGTACCGGCCTGGGCGTCGCGCAGATCGCCGCCTGCGCGCCCCTGGTGCTGGTGGGCTACGCGTTCCTGAACGCTGCGCTCGCCCTCGCGCTCGGTCGATGGCTCCCGCTGGCAGGTGCCGTCGCGGTGGTCGGGCTGCTCAACGTCGTCGGGGGCACTCTCGGCATTCTCCTGGCCGCCCGCGCGTTTCGCCGTCCGATGCTCGACGACTCGGTGTCCGAGCTCGAGCGCACCGCCCAGGCCCTCGCGCCGCGCCAGCCCCGCACACTGGACAGCCGCCAGTGACCATCGCCCGCCACCGCCCGACCGAGTCGGAGCTCCGCGCGGACATCGCCCGGAGCCGCACCCAGGTCGTGGGGACCGCCCACGCGCTGAGACGCCAGCTGCACGACATCTGGGACGTTCGTTACTGGGTGGCCCGCCGCCCGGGACTCACCCTGGGAATCGCCTTCACTGCCGGCCTGTGGCTGGGCATCCGGCGCCGCTGACACCAGATTGCTGCCAATGCCACGAGGAGACACACCGATGGCCACCACCGACACGCAGTCCGACACGGCCCGCGACATCCAGAACCGCGTCGGTCCCCAGATCGAGGACGCCAAGCGCGAGCTCGACACGCTGAACCGCCGCGTGAGCGGCTTCATCAAGGAGCGGCCCATCGCCTCGCTGGCCATCGCCCTTGCCGCCGGATTCGTGATCGGCCGGATCGCCTCTCGCTGATCAGAAGGAATCCCGGACCTGACCATGGCCACCTCTCCCCAGAATCCCCCTTCCGGCAACGGACACCACGAGCAGCAGGGCTTCGTCGGCCGGGTGGGACACCTGAACGACAGCGCCCAGCAGCTCTTCGACGAGGCCCGGAGCACCTTCGAGGACCTCGGCTCGGCCATCGATCTGCGCGGGCGCGTCGCCCGTCACCCCTATGCCATGGTTGCCGCGGCGCTGGGCGTGGGTTACGTGCTCGGAGGTGGGCTCTTCAGTGCGCTCACCTTCCGGCTGGTGGGCCTCGGGGTGCGCGTGGCGGCGGTCCCCCTGGTGAAGAACCAGCTGTTCGGGCTCGCCGAGGCCGCCGTATCCGGGTTCACCGGCGGCAGCGATGACGTCTCTTCGCCGTCCTGAGAGGAACACCACCATGCTGAACCTGAAGGAACTCAAGAAGCTGGACCGCGACGATCTCCTCGATCTGGTGGGCTTGCAGCGCTCGAGCTCGAACGACTGGATCGCCCCGGCCCTCACCGCCCTTGGCGTCGGCCTCCTGGTGGGCGCCGGGCTGGGGCTCTTGCTCGCGCCGAAGCCGGGCGCGGAGCTGCGGAACGACCTGAAGGACCGGCTGCGCTCGGCCCAGGACACGCTGCCCGAGCAGCTGCGGGGGGCGACCGCCAGCACCTCGTCGCCCTCGAGCCGCTCCACGCCCTGACGGGGCGCGTGCCTCGGGACGCCTCGGAACTTGTCGCCCCGCCGGGGTGACGGCAACATGCCGCCTCCCTGTCACCCCGACTCCCGTCTGCCGGGCGGCGCTTCCTGCGCGTGCTCGGGTTCAGCCTCTTCCAGGCCGCCGTGCTCGGCAGCGCGGTGGGAGCCATCGTCAGCGCCCGGGTCCCGCCGAACCCGGGCTTCCGTGACGAAGAGCAGCCGCGCCGGTTCCGCATCCGGACCTTCCTCGGCGCTCCCATCGACGCCCTGGAGCGCTCGCTGCTCGACTGGCGGCTGCACGATCTCGCCCGGCAGGACGAGCCGGCGCGCGACGTGGTGCTGGTGGGCGTGGACGACGAGACCCTGGCCAACGCCCGCGAGGATCCGCACCCTGACCTGAGCACCTGGCCCTGGCCACGGGCGCTGCTTGGCGGGCTCGTCAGCCAGCTCGGGCGCGAGGGCGCCTCACCGATCCTGCTCGACTGGAGGCTGGACACCGGCAGCCCCCGCACCGCGGGCGAGGTCCCGGACGACGAGCAGTTCCGCCGGGCGCTCGATGCCACCCCCGCCACGGTGCTCGGCTTCTCGGTCTCGGCCGCGCCACCCCCGGCGGTCGTCCGGCCGCTCCGCCCGTCGCTCGTCCTCGTCGGCCTGGAGGACGAGGATGGGCCGGCGGTGCTCGAGGTGCTCCGGCGGGTCCTGGCGAGCCATGCGCCCGCCTTCGCCGTGCCCGACGGAAACCGGGTCCGGATCTGGGCCGGGGTGGGCTCGGAGGACGAGGGGCGGCAGCTCGCGCGAAGGCTCGGCGTCTCCGGGACGCCGCTGATCCGGGACTACGGGGGCGGGGACCGGCCGTTCCAGGTGACGCCCGAAGATCTCCTGGTCCGGGTGGCGGAGGTGAACGTCCGCGGGCTGGACATCGATGCCCTTCCCCTGGCGCGCTCGCTCGACGTCCCGACCTCGGTCCTCGTGGGCCCGCGCAGCCGGTACGGGCACACCGCGCTGGCTGTCGATCCCGACGGGCGGGTGCGCGGCATCCAGCACCTGGTCCGCTGGGTCTCGCCGCAGGGGCGGGTGCACGTGCTGCCCTCGCTCGCGCTCGCCGGGGCGCTTGCCCGTGCGAACAGCCGCGAGCTGATCTGGGCCGCTGGCCGGCTCGCCATCGTCGGCGGGAGCAGCATCCCGGCGGACCGGACCGGCTATGCGCTCATCCGCTGGGACGCCGCGGAGGGTGGGCGCGACGGTCGTGGCTCGCTCGAGCGGGCCATCTCCGCGTGGCGCTTCCTCCAGAACTTCTACGACACGCAGGAAGGCGTCCCGGCGCACGCCCGCAACGACGTGCAGAAGCGCGCGGTGGTGCTGGCCGAGACCTTCCGTGGGGGCGGGCTCTGGCCGGCAACCCCGCTCGGCGAGGGCGTCACCCACGCGGCGGTGGTGGGGCAGGCGCTGGAGAACTGGCTGGACGGCGTGGGCATCACCCGGGCGCCGGTGCGGAGCGACGTGCTCGCCACCTTCGCCCTGGCGTTCGCCGGGGGCTTCGTCGCCCTGGGCTTCAGCGGTCTGTTCCGCTCGGCGATCGGCGCGCTGCTCTACGTCCTGGCCGCGGTGGCGGTGGTGCTGGGGTGGCTCCTCTTCGTGCGCCGGCTCATGGTCGTGGACGGGGTGTGGCTCGCCGCCGGAGGGCCGCTGGTGGCCTTCGCCCTGGCCTGGCTCATCACCGGTCGGTACGCGCTCCGCACCGAGCGAGAGATGCGCGAGTTCGTCTACGGCGCCCTCGGCCGCTACGTGAGCCCGGACATCGCCGACCAGGTGTTCCGCAACGTGGCGCTGATGCGGCCGCAGCGTCGCGAGGTGACGCTCTGCTATGCGGACCTGGACGGCTTCCGCCGGATGGACCAGCTGCTGCCGCCGGAGGTGCTGGTGGAGCTCCTGAACACCTACTTCGGTGAGCTCACCAGCCTGGTGCGGCAGACCGGCGGGCACGTCGAGTACTCGGGCGACGCGCTCATCGCCTTCTGGGGGGCGCCGGTGCGGCTCGACCGTCACGGGCCGGTGGCCTGCCGGACGGCGCTCTCCATCCAGTCCGAGGTCGACCGGCTCCGCCCCGAGTGGGAGCGCCGCTTCGGGGTGGAGGTGCGGATGCGGATGGCGCTCCACTCGGGCGAGGTGGTGGCCGGCGACATGGGGAGCCCGCTCAAGTCCAACTACACGGTCGTCGGTCAGCCGGTGGCGACCGCGGCCCGGCTGGAGCGCGCCAACCGCCTGTACGGCACGGAGCTGCTGGCCTCGGGCGAGACCGTGCGCCGGGTCGGCGCGGAGTTCGTCTTCCGCGAGCTGGACACGGTGACGATGGGCAGCGGCGTGGAGACGCTGTACCAGCTCGTCTCGAGGCGGGGCGAGGTGCCCCCGGCGCTGGTGCCCATCCTCGAGGGCTGGCCGGAGGCGCTTGCCCGGGCGCGTCGGAGGGAGTTCACCGAGGCGCTTGCCTTCTTCGAGGCCCACGCGGCCGTCGATCCGGTCTCGGCGGCCTGGGCCGAACGCGTCCGCGGGTACATCGCGCATCCTCCACCCGAGGGGTGGACCGGGCGAGGAGACCTCCGCGGCGGAGGCTAGGGCGGGGCCTGGCGACCTCCGGGGCCTAGGGACGTCCCTGGCTCGCTCCGCCGCCTCCACCGCCACCCGTGCCGAGCCGGGCAGGCTCGAGCACGATGTTCACCGCTCCGGTGGACGCAAACTCGGGGGAGGCCGGGAGCGGACGGACCGGCACGCTGGCGTCCGCGCGCGCAGCCCGGATCTGCCCGGGGGTGACGCCCTCGCTGACGAGGAACGCCCGGACGCGCTCGGCGCGCTTCCCCGAGAGCGCCAGGGCAGTGGAGCCGGAGCCCCGCTTCGGGGGCTGGGCCTCGACGAACGCGGTGCGGCTGGCGGTCTTCAGGAACTCGGCCACCCGCGAGAGGCGGTCGCGTCCGCCCGGGAGGAGCTCGGCCTGGCCTCGGGCGAAGAGCTGCCCCCCCGGCAAGCTGATGACGGTCCCCTCGGGAAGGTCCTGGATCTGGGTCTCGCGGGCGAGCACCGCGCGGCGCTCGGCGAGACGAAGCTCGGCGGAATCGCGGGCGGCCTTCTCCTTTTCCAGCTCGGCCTGGGCCAGGGCGAGCTTCTGCTGCGCATCGTCGAGAAGCTGCTGCTTGGTGGCGCTCACCTCCTGGAGCGTCTTGTCGCGCTCGGCGGCGATGGCGTGGGTGCGCCCGAGGGCCTCGGCTGCCTCGAGCTTGAGGACGGCGACGGTCGCCCGGTCGTCCACCAGCTTCGGATCGCCGGTCTCGAGCCCCTTGTCCGCGAGGTCGAGGAACTTCTGGGCGGTGGCGAGGTCGGCGGGGCTGCTGGCCGCCGCCGAGCCCTTCTGGGCCTTGTCGTAGGCGGAGTGCGCCTCGTCGAGCTTGTCGGTCCGCTGGAGGTGCGAGCACCCGACGGCGAGGGCGGCGGCGACCAGGAGGACGCGGGTCACTTGGCGCCTCCTGCGGCCTGGGCGCTGGTCTTCAACGCCTCGAGCTGGCTCCGGGCCCCATCGAGCTCGTTCTTCGCCATCTGTTCCCGGGCGAGCGCATTGGCCAGCTCGGCCTGTGCCCGGGCGATGTCCAGCTTCCGCGCGGCGCCCTCCGGGTCGTCCTTGTTGGTCTCCTTGGCCGCTGCGAGCGTGTCACGCGCCGCCTGGAGGTGGAGCTTCGCCTGGGGCGCCCGCTCTGCGCCAATCTCCTGGGCGGCCCGGACCTCGGACTCGGCCTGCGAGAGGCGCTCCGCCGGAAGCTGCGGTGCGCTCGCACAGGCCGAGCCGAACGCGACCAGCGCTGCCGCTGTCCACCTTCGCATGCGAATTCCTCCCCGGCCGAGGGGAAAGGGTGCGCATGCAAGGTTCGACAGGCAACGGCGCGGCACGAGCCTTGCGCCGGCGTCAGTCCTCGCGGGGTCCCTTCAGGGACTCGACAGGGCAGTCGCGGCCCACGTGCTCGGCGAGGACGATCCGGATTCCCTCGGGGGTCATCCGCCCGTAGTGGACCTCGTCCTCCCAGCCCATGAGCTGGAAGTCCTCCTGCCGGAACGGGTCGGGCGGGCGGGGGCGGTCCTCCCGGATGACGACGTTGGGCCCGAGGTGGCAGAGCCCGTAGCAGCCGCCCCGGCCGAGGGTGCACCGGGCGCGGAGGTCCAGCTCCTTCACCGCATCCTGGGCAGCGGCGGACACGCGCTCCGCGCCGTTCCGCCGGCAGTCCGGCCCCTTGCAGATGGAAACACGGTAGGTGGGCACGGGCGCGAACAGTCTTACGGCGTCGGGCCGGTGGGCGGAAGGGAGGGACGTCCGGCTGTTCTCTTCCTCGCGGGCGAGCCGGCGGTCCTCGCGCCGGACGAAGGGCCAGTAGACGGCGATGGCGAGGGCGAGGGTCACGAGCTGGAGGACCACGGCCCTCGGGTCGCCGCCGGTGGTGAGCCAGGCACCGACCGGGGCCGGCAAGGTCCAGAGCGTCTCGAGGTACGGCGGGCGCACCCAGCCGAGCCGGAACGTGGTCCAGGCGACGGTGGCCTCGAGCAGCGGGGCGAGGATGAAGGGGAGCGCGAGCCTGGGGTTCAGGACGACGGGCACGCCGAAGAGGAGCGGCTCGTTGATGTTGCAGAGGGCGGGGACGATGCCGGCGCGTCCCACCGTCCGGAGCTGGGCGGACCGGCAGCGGAGGAGGAGCAGCCCGAGCGCGAGGCCGGCGCCGGACCCGCCCTGCCAGACGAACCAGAGGAAGAACTGGAGCGGCGCGATGTGGGGCGGGGCGGCGCTCGCGGCGACGGCCTCCATGTTGGCCACCAGCATCGACTCCCAGACCGGGCGCATGGCAGCGGTGAGGGCGGCGGGGTGGACGCCCACCAGCCAGAGCAGGCTGTCGACCAGGACGAGACCGAGGACCCCGCCGAGGGAGTCCGCGGCGTGGACGAGGGGAGCGACGACCCGGGCGAGGAGGGTGATGAGATCGAGCCCGGCAATGTGGACGACGAGAAAGACCCCGATGAGGACGAGGGCCGCGGGGAGGAGCGCGACGAAGCTCCGGACCACGACCTCCGGCGGGCCGCCGGGCAGGCGAAGCGTCCACCGTCGCGCGACGAGCACCCGGGTGAGCTCCACGCTGCCGATGGCGAGGAGCAGCCCGGCGAAGATGCCACCGGCGCCGAGCCGGACGAGCAGGAGGGACACCGGCTGCCCGGGGGCTCCGGGCTGGAGCGCGGCGAGGATGTAGCCGGACGCGGCGATGAGGCCAGCGGCAGCCGCGTCCAGCCCGTAGCTCCGGGCGAGCGCCTGCGCGGTGCCGAAGGTGACCCAGAGCGCGATGCAGCCGCCGAGCGCGCGGTAAGGGAGGAGGATCGTGGCGGAGTAGGGCGCCACGAGGCGCTGCAGCGCGGGCCACGGCGGCTGGGCCAGGAGCAGGAAGAGCGAGCCGACCAGGACCAGCGGGAGCGCTCCGACGATGCCGTCGCGGACGGCGACGAGGTGCCGCTGGCGCGCGAGCCGCTCTGCCGCGCGGGCGAGGTGCTCGCGGCGCGTCGCCGGCGCGGCGGTGGAGGGGGCGGTGGTCAGGCGGGGATCGTCCCCCGGGCAGGACAGGTGGGCAAGCTGGCGCGCGGGTCGCGCTCTGGTCGGCCTCTGCAGGTCAGTGCTCGCGCGTGCGTCCTTCGCGCGCGGCCTGGAGGTGGGTTCGGTGGCCCCCGCGGCGATCACGTCCGACCTCCGAGTCGAGGCGGCTCACGGGCCCGCTCCACTCCCGGGGGCCGCTGCACCTCGCTGAAGGACCGAGCAGCTGGCCTCACGGCTCGCATCAGGTCTCCGAGCGGGCGGGCAAGGGTCTCCAGGACAGGGCGCCCGCAATCTCGTAAATTCCAAGTCCTTCCAATGACTTGCGACGTCTCGTCCCCGGGGTGAATGCCTGCCTCCCACACTCGACTTTGAGAATCACTCTCAATATAAAGGAGCCATGAGGAACCTCTCGCAGCTCCCGCCTGGCGCCCGTGCGCGGATCGACGGCTTCCGGTCGACGCTCCGCCCGGAGGTGAGCCGGCGGCTGCGCGAGCTCGGCTTCATGGATGGCAACGTGGTGCGCTGCGTGCGGCGCGCGCCGTTCGGTGGTCCCCGCGTCTACGCCGTGTCCGGCGCCGCGTTCGCGCTCGAGATGGAGGTCGCGGCGCACGTGCTGCTCGGCCCGGCGGACGACGATGACGGCGCACGCTGAGCGGGCCGACGTCCTCCTCGTCGGCAACCCCAACTCCGGAAAGAGCCTCCTCTTCAGCCGGCTCACCGGCATCGCCCAGAAGGTCGCCAACTACCCCGGCGTGACCACCGAGGTCCGCTCCGGCCACGACGGCGCCCTCGTCATCCACGACTATCCGGGCATCTACTCGCTCGAGCCGCTCACCCTCGACGAGCGCGTGGCCATCGAGCGGCTGGACAAGGCGCTGGCCGACGCCACCACCAAGGCCATCGTCTGCGTGCTCGACGCCACCCGGCTCGAGCGCAGCCTCTACCTCCTGCTCGAGCTGCTCCCCCGTGCGCGTGCGGCCCGCGTTCCGGTCATCGCCGCGGTGAACATCATCGACGAGCTGGTCGGCCCGAGCGCCCGCCTCGACCTCCCCGGACTCTCCGCGGCGATCGGCTGCCACTTCATCGGCGTCTCGGCGAAGACCGGGCAGGGGCTCGACGAGCTTCGCGCCACCCTCCACCACCTGGATCGCGAGGCGCCCTGGGACGAGCGCTGCGTCGACCCCGGGTCCATCGAGGACCGCAAGCACGTCGCCCACCGGCTCAGCCGGGCCTACGGCCCCAGGGACGACGTGCTCCTCCGCTCGCAGGAGCGGCTGGATCGGGTTTTCCTCTCCACCTGGCTCGGGCTCCCGGTCTTCGCGCTGGTGATGGCGGTGCTCTTCCAGGCCATCTTCACCTGGGCGGCTCCGCTGATGGCGCTGGTGAAGGACGGCGTCGCCGCGACCGGGACGTTCGTCGGCGGCCTGCTCCCGGCCGGCATCGCGCACGACTTCGTGCAGGACGCGGTGTTCGCCGGCGTCGGCGCGTTCCTCACCTTCGTGCCGCAAATCTTCATCCTCTTCCTGGTCATCGGCGCGCTCGAGGACTCGGGCTACCTCGCCCGCGCGGCGGTGATGCTCCACCGGCCACTGGGCTGGTTCGGGCTCTCGGGGCGGAGCTTCCTCCCCCTCCTCTCCGGGCACGCCTGCGCCATCCCGGCGATGATGGCGGCGCGGACCATCGAGTCTCCGCGCCGGCGGCTCATCACCGTGATGGTGATCCCCTTCGTCTCCTGCTCGGCCCGGCTGCCCATCTACGCGCTGCTCATCGGCGGCTTCGTGCCCGCCCATACCCTCATCGCCGGGCTGCTCGGCCTGCAGGGGCTGGTCTTCGCCGGGGTCTACGTCTTCGGCATCATCACCGCCCTCCTCGCGGCGGCGGTGCTGGACCGCCTGACGCGGCGGAGGCTCGGCGGACGCCTGGCCGATGCACCCTTCGTGGTCGAGCTGCCGCCGTACCGGCTACCGAGCGTGAAGCCCATCGTCGTCGCCGCCGCGTCTCGCTCCTGGAGCTTCGTCCAGCGGGCAGCGCCCATCATCTTCATGGTGGTGGTGGCCGTCTGGGTCCTCGGCTACTTCCCGAACGGCGCCGGACATCTCGACCAGTCGTGGCTCGCCTCGCTCGGCCACCTGCTCGAGCCGGTGTTCCGCCCCATGGGTGCGGACTGGAAGTCGGGTGTGGGCATCGTGGCCTCCTTCGCGGCCCGCGAGACCTTCGTCGGAACGATGGGCACCCTGAACGGCCTCGAGGACGCCGGCACCCACCTCGGCCAGCTCTCGACCCAGCTCCAGCTCGGGGGCATGGGCCTCTCCGCGGCGCTCGCCCTGCTCGTCTTCTACGCCCTGTCGCTCCAGTGCGCGTCCACGCTCGCCGTCATGCGGAAGGAGACCGGAAGCGCCCGTGCGCCGGTCCTGGCCTTCGTCTCGATGACCACGATGGCCTACGTGGGCGCCGTGGCGATGTTCCACCTCGCCCGGGCCCTCGGGGCCGCCTGAGCCCTCCAACCCTTGTGATTCCGGGGGGGAGATGAGAGGTTGGGCGCTCCGGCGGCCAACCACGCGGCCGCGGAAGATGGGATTGGAGTGACACGGGCGACGTTCCCGCTGGTGTACCAGGGCAAGCTCTGCATCCGACACCGCTGTCTCGACCGGCTGGTCGACACCGACGAGTGTCTGGATTGCGTCGGCCCGCGACGCCTCCGCGAGATGCAGGACGCCGAGGAGCGCAAGGGGAGGAACCGCCGGGTGCACCGGCTCCTCCACGAGCTCTCCGACGGCGGGAAGACCACGCTCCAGCTCGCCGAGACCTCGGGGCTGACCTCGTTCCAGGTTCGGCTCCTCCTCGAGGAGCTGGCCGCGGGCGGAGTGGTCTCGTTCGCCGAGGAGCGTTTCGGACACCACCGCCGCTGGCTGTGGTCACTCCTGCCTCAGCCCGGCGAGGCCGTCGCGCGCGGCCCCGGCGCCCGTCAGCGGGCGAAGAACGTGGTACACAGCTGAGCAACGACTTCCCGACCTGGCCCTCTCCAGGCAACCCGAGGTCGGGAGCCGGCATGCCTCTTCGCTCATGGGACATCACGGGATCCCGCCTCGGCGGACCGTGTCGTCACGTGAGGCAGCCGCACCCCCTGCATCCCGAGGCGCTGCTCATCTGCGCCTGGCCGGACTGCAACGAGGGCACGGCGCGGACCTTCATCCACGTGGCCGTCGTGAACGCCCACGCGTCGTCTCCGGCGCGCATCGTCCGCTTCGATCGCGTGCCGAGTGGCGACCCGGTGATGCCCGACTTCCGCTGGAGCTCCTCGTGCCCGTCATGATGCCGGTGCCGGTGGGGCCCGCGAGCAGCTCGGGGCCCTGTGCGCACGTGCGGCAGCACCACCCGGGTAGCCCCGGAGCGGCTGCTCCCCTGCGCCTGGCCGGAGTGCCACGTCGGCGTCGGCGAGGAGACGCTCTCGGTCTCCAGCACCGGCGTTCCGGGCGAGCTCCTCCTCGAGCGGCGCTCGCTGGTCCTCGACGGGGTGGAGCGGGTGTTCCTCTGGCACCCGTGCTTCCGCCAGCGCTAGGCAGACTGCCAGGCGCTGCATCGACGCCGCCGGGCCGTTAGCCCGGAGGGATGTCTCGGATGGAAGTGCCGTTCTCGGTCCTGGATCTCGCGCCCATCTGCGAGGGCGGTGACGCCGCGCAGACGCTCCGCAACTCGGTCGACCTCGCTCGCCACGCCGAGCGCCTCGGGTATGCGCGCTACTGGCTGGCCGAGCACCACAACATGCCAGGCATCGCCAGCTCGGCCACGGCGCTGGTCATCGGCCACGTGGCCGCCGGCACGTCGCGCATCCGGGTGGGCGCGGGCGGCATCATGCTCCCCAACCACGCGCCGCTGGTCATCGCCGAGCAGTTCGGGACGCTGGCCACGCTCTTCCCCGACCGGATCGACCTCGGGCTGGGCCGCGCGCCGGGGACCGACCCTCGCACCGCGTACGCGCTCCGGCGGAACCTGAGCGGCGACTCGGATGCCTTCCCCGAGGACGTGGTCGAGCTCTTGACCTACCTCGGCAAGGCTCGCCCCGGGCAGCGGGTGCACGCCATCCCCGGAGAGGGGACCGAGGTACCGGTCTGGATCCTCGGCTCGAGCCTCTTCGGCGCCTCGCTCGCCGCGGCGCTGGGGCTCCCCTTCGCCTTCGCCTCCCACTTCGCGCCGGCGCACTTGATGGAGGCCATCGCGGTGTACCGGAGCAAGTTCCAGCCGTCGGCGTGGCTCGGCGCGCCGCGGGTGATGGTCGGCTCCACCGTCATCGTCGCCCCGAGCGACGACGAGGCCCGCTTCCACTTCTCGTCGCTGCAGCAGGCGTTCCTGAACCTCCGGAGCAATCGCCCCGGTCGGCTCCCCCCCGGCCGGAAGGGCTTCGAGGCCAGCCTCACCGACCTGGATCGCGCGGTGCTCGACGAGGCGCTCTCCTGCGCCTTCGTCGGTGCGCCGGAGACGGTGCGTCGCGGGCTCGAGGGATTCCTGGCCCGGACCGGCGCGAACGAGCTCATCGTCTCGGCGCAGATCCACGACCACGCCGCCCGGCTGCGCTCCTACGCGCTGCTGGCGGAGGTCCGCGACCAGCTCGCCGCCTGACCCGGGGCCACCGGGCCGGGCCGGGTCACTCCTTGAGGAACCGGGTGACCGGGATCGGCCAATCCGTCACCTCGGTGCGCTTGTGGGGCTCGCCCCCGGGGAGCTTCAGCTGGACGAGGTCCTCGCCGATGCGGGTGTGCGCCTCGATGTGCTGGTGCGGCGGCGGAGCCGACGACGGACGCTTGTTCCACGGGTCCGAGGGGTGGCTGACCGGAGGCCCCTGGAGCAGCTTGGGGATGTCCCAGACGAAGCTGGAGCGGTTGTACTCCGAGGGCGTGTGCAGCCCGGTGTCCATCCGGATCGCGTCCTTCGGGCAGGCATCCACGCACAGCCCGCAGACGATGCAGCGGAGCTCGTCGATGACGAACTGGGTGGGGAACTTCTCGATGACCCGGCTCTCGCTGGCGCGGGTCCATCGACTCGTACTCGCCGGCCTCGATGTAGATGCACTGCGCCGGGCAGATGGTGGCGCACATGTAGCAGGCCACGCAGCGGGGCTTGCCGTCGTCGCGCGGGACCAGGCGGTGCAGGCCGCGGTACCCGGGCGGGTAGGGCGTCTTCTCCTCGGGGTAGCTGACCGTGGACACCAGGTTTCCGCCCTTGCGGTCCTGGACCTCGCTGTTGACGTCCCGGCCGCACGAAGAGGTTCCGGAGGAAGTGCCGGGTGGTGATGGCCAGCCCGCGGATCAGCTCCGGCAGGTAGAGCCGCTCGCGCAGGTCACCGCGTCGGGTTCTTGCTCGCCTTGATGTAGGCCATTCGAGAGTCCGGAGCCTTTCAGTGGTGCGAGGCGGCTGCGGCCCCGGGGAGCGGCGCGGGCGCGTGCCCGTGGGTGTCGGTGGGAAGGTGGGCGTCGTCCGCGGCGGGTGCAACGTCCTTGTCGCCCCGTCGCAGGGCGAGGGCGAGGACGAAGCAGATCTCCAGCACACCGACGATGGCCAGCGTCCGGAGCGACGGATCCGAGGAGCAGGAGCGCGCCGGTGATGAAGACGTTCGCCAGCGCCTGGGGAAGGAGGATCTTCCAGCCGAGGTTCTGGATCTGGTCGTAGCGGAAGCGGGGGAACGTCCAGCGGATCGCGAGCTGGACGTAACAGAGGACCAGCACCTTGATCCAGAAGATGGTCGCGTAGGATCGCGCCGAGCAGGATGCCGTGCTCCGCCCCGAGGAGCCGGGTGAGCCAGGCGTCCCCGGCGAAGCCGATGTGCCAGCCGCCGAAGAAGATGGCGGTGGTGACCGCCGCGAGGATGACCACCTCGGCGAACTCGGAGATCATGAACAGGCCGAACTTCATCCCCGAGTACTCGACGAAGTAGCCGATGATCTCGCTCTCGCCCTCGGGCACGTCGAACGGGGCGCGCTTGGTCTCGGCGAAGGCGGCGGTGAAGAACACCACGAAGCCCATCGGCTGGAGGAAGATGCCCCAGGCCGGGATCCCGAAGGCGAGCGGGCCGGCCAGCCCTGTCCAGCGCTCCGCCGCCAGAGATAGGTGGTCTGTCCGGCGATGAGCTCCGGGAGCCGCACGCTGGCGAAGCACATCATCACGCCGACCAGCCCCAGGCCCAGCGCGACCTCGTAGCGAGATCATCTGCGAGGAGGCGCGCACGCCGCCCAGCAGCGCGAACTTGTTGTTGCTCGCCCAGCCGGCGAGCGACGTCCCGTACACCGCCAGCGAGGCGATGGCGAAGATGCAGAGCAGGCCGAAGTCCGGGTTGGAGACCTGCAGGCCGACCCGGTGCGAGAAGCCGAGGACGATGGCGGTGATCTGCGGGCCCACCGGCACGACCGCGAACAGCGCCAGCACCGGAGCGAAGGCCAGGATGGGCCCGAGGTTGAAGAGGAGAGGGTCGGCGTTCTTGGGCCGGAAGTCCTCCTTGAAGAGCATCTTCAGCGCGTCGGTCGCGACGTGCGGACACGCCGCCGAGCGGCCGGCCGCGGAGCCCGGGCAGGTCGATGCGTCGCGCGGTTCGGACCGATCCGGTCCTGCATCATCGCGCTCCACTTGCGCTCGGCGAGCGTGAGGAACGTCGCGATGACCATCACGAAGACGAGCATCGAGGATCAGGATGTTGCTGACCCAGGCCCAGTCACTCGAGCCATGCCGCCGAGCACGTACGCCAGCCGCGCTCAGGCCGAAGATGGCCCGAGGATGACGCCGAACCGCCGTGAGGACCGAGAGGGCTTTCATCGTCAGATCCCCCGGACCCGCGGCGTGCCGAACTCGCGGTACCCCGGCGGACGTCCGTCGGCGCCGGTGGCGAGCGGGTTGATGCCCCGGGTGACCTTCACCGGCGGCGCCGCCCCGTCCCAGTCGAAGCTGGCCAGCTCGGCGACCCGCGGGCCCCAGCTCCCGGAACACCTCGCGGGCGCTGGTCTGGGTCCAGGGGAAGCCGAACTCCTGGGCCAGATGCACCGCCCACGCCCAGTGCGCCTTCGCGTCGGCGCGGGGCGGGTAGGCGCGGCGGAAGCGCTGGGTGATGCCGTCGAGGTTGGTGAACGTCCCCTCGTCCTCGACGTGGACCGCCGGCCGGAAGCAGCACGTGCGCCTGCGCCGTGACCGCCGACTCGTTCGACGCCTGGAGCACGAAGTACTCGAGCCGGCTGAACGTGGTGGCCGCGGCGGCTGCATCCATCGGCACCTCGCCGCCGATGGCGTAGAGCGCCTTCACCTTGCCGCCGGTGATGGCCTGGGTCAGCTCCGGCGAAGGGCTTCAGCGCCGAATCCAGCGCCCGGGCAACCCACTCCAGCCCCCGCGGTTGGGGTTCTTGTCCGGCGTCATGAGGTAGTTGTCGCCCGCGCCCTCCGGCCGGCCGCCCACGTACACCGAGCGGACGCCCAGCGCGTCGCGGGCGAAGGCCAGGGAGGCGAGCAGGTCCTCGTTCGATGCCACCGGCGAGGCGAGCACCGCCAGCCCCTCGGTCGCCGGCCAGCGCCTTGAACTGCTCGGCGAGCGACTTCAGCGCCTCGGGCACGGTGGCCTCGCGCCGGTCCTCGCCGCGACCGAGCATCGCCCCCGCCAGGCGGTGCTGGTTCAGCGGACTTGTACGAGAGCCGGCCCTGGTCGCACATCCAGCTCTTGTTGATCGCCTCGTTCTCTCGCGGGCGGTAGCGGTAGGTGTCCTGCCCCATGAAGTCCACGAAGGTGCTGCAGCCGCGCGAGCAGCCGGTGCAGACGCTGGGCGCGGCGGAGAGGAACCAGCTCCGCGCGCGGAAGCGGAAGTCGCGGTTGAGCAGCGCTCCCACCGGGCAGATGTCGACGGTGTTCCCCGAGTAGTTGCTGTCCAGCTGCTTGCCGGGGAAGGTGTCGATGAGCTCGGCGCTGCCGCGGCCGAAGACGCCCAGCTGCGGCTCCTTCGCCACCTCGTCCATGAAGCGCACGCAGCGGGTGCAGAGGATGCAGCGCTCCTGGTCGATGCACCACCAGCGGGCCCAGCACCTTGCGCTTGGCCTTCATGAACTTCTCGCCCTCGAGCCGGGAGGGGCGGAAGTCGTAGCGCTGGTAGTAGTCCTGGAGCTTGCACTCGCCCGGCCTGGTCGCAGATGGCGCAGTCCACCGGGTGGTTCAGGAGCAGGAACTCCATCACCGCCCGCTGGCTCTCCTGGACCCGGGCGCTCCTCGTCTGGATGACCATCCCCTCGGCCATCGGCGTCTGGCAGGCGGGCACGAGCTTGGGCGAGTTGCTCACCTCGACCAGGCACATGCGGCAGTTGGCCGCGATGCTCAGGCGCGGGTGGTAGCAGTAGTAGGGGATGTCCGAGCCGACCTCCTTGACCGCGTCCACCATGTTGGCGCCGGGCTTGGCGACCAGCTCCTTGCCGTCCACCGTCACCGTGACGAAGCCCGGGTGCTTCGGGGCGGGCTTGCCCCCGGACCGGGTGGAGGCGCCGGAGGCTTGGCCGCGGGGGCCGGGTGCGCGGGCTGCGCTTGGCCGGTGGGCTTCTTGCCGTCGTTCTCGCTCACTGCTCCACCTCGCCGCCGATCATGTTGATGGTGTCGAACGTCGGGATCAGGTCGGCCAGCATCTTCCCCTCGATCATCCGGGGGACGCCCGACAGGATGGCGAAGCCCGGCGCCCGGACGTGGACCTTGTACGGCCGGCCCGAGCCGTCGCTGACCAGGTACCAGCCCAGCTCGCCGTTGGCCGCCTCGGTGCAGTCGTAGACCTCGCCCGGCGGGACCGGGACGCCCTCCATCACCAGCTTGAAGTGCGAGATGACGCCCTCGATGGTGCCGTACACCTCGGCCTTGGGCGGGAGCGCGATGCGCCAGTCGTCGACGATGACCGGCCCCGCGGGGATCTCGCGGAGGCACTGGCGGACCATGTTCTCCGACTGCTTCAGCTCCTCGAGCCGCATGAGGTAGCGGTCGTAGTTGTCGCCGTTCTGGCCCACCGGGACGTCGAACTTCATCCGGTCGTAGACCCAGTAGGGGCGCGCCTTGCGGACGTCGTAGCTGATGCCGTTGGCGCGGAGGCAGGGGCCGGTGAAGCCGAAGTCCAGCGCGTCCTGCGCGGTGATGACCCCGGTGCCGCGCATGCGGTCCACGAAGATGCGGTTGTTGGTGAGGAGGCCGTCCACCTCGACCATCAGCTCGTCGGATCTTGTCCAGCGACTTGCTCACCCTCTCGATCCAGCCCTCGGGCAGGTCGCGGTTCAGCCCGCCCACCCGGCCGAACGAGGTGGTGAGGCGGGCGCCGGTCAGCTCGCTCACCCGGTCCATGATCAGCTCGCGGGCCTCGATGGCGTAGAGGAAGGCGGAGAAGCCGCCCAGCTCGAGGCCGATGCGCGCCGACGCAGGTCAGGTGGTCCTGCATCCGGTGGAGCTCGGAGGCGAGCACGCGGATGTACTGGGCGCGCTCGGGGATCTCGAGGCCGATCAGGGTCTCGACGGCCTTGAGAAATCCGAAGTTGTTCATGATCGCCGACACGTAGTTGAGCCGGTCGGTGTACGGCAGGCACTGGTTCCAGGTGACGTTCTCGCAGCTCTTCTGGAACCCGCGGTGGAGGAAGCCGATCTCCGGATCGGCGTGGACGATGGTCTCGCCCTCGAGCTCCACCCGCATCCGCACGGTGCCGTGCATCGCCGGATGCGACGGCCCCAGGTTGATGAGCATTCGCTTGGTCTGGAGGTGTGCCTCGAGCTCCGAGGCCTCCTCGTGCTCGATGTCCTCGGTCTGTCGCTCGTCGGCGTGGGCCATGGGTTCGGTCAGGAGACGCCGGAGGTGCCGGGGCCGCGGAAGATGTCGCGGATGGGCCGCTCGGGGATGAGCGGCTGGCGCTCGCGGAGTGGGTAGTCCTTGCGGAGCGGGTGCCCCTTGAACTCCTCGTAGAGGAGGATCCGGCGCAGGTCGGGGTGCCCGGTGAAGCGGATGCCGTAGAAGTCCCAGACGAACCGCTCCCACCAGCCGGCGCCCTGGAAGATGGAGGTGACGCTGGGAATCTCGGGGTGGTCCTCGCCGACGCGCACCTTGAGGCGGAGGTGCTCGTTCCAGGTCACCGAGTAGAGGAAGTAAACGACCTCGAACCGCGGGGTGCTGTCCGGGAGCTGCAACCGGTCGACGGCGTCAACGGAGAGGAAGAGCTTGAAGTCGAGCTGGGGGTCGTCCTTGAGATGGGCGAACACCTGGCGGAGCGCGTCCGGCTTGAGGACGCCCCAGCTGCCCCCGGTGCGGTCGGTGTACTGCTCGACGAAGGCGTCGGGGTACTTCTCGCGAACGAGCGTCAGGGCGCGGAGGCTCACGGGGTCGGGACGGCCTTTCCGGGACGAGGGAGCGTGCCGAACGGCGCCGCGGGTTCTACTGGCCTGCCGCAGGGTGCGTCAACGGAACAACCCCGAAGAAGATGGAGCACTTACCGAGAAAAGGAGGCCAACTCGGGGGAAGCCCGGGGTGCCCCCGCGGGAGTAGGGTCGTCGGCCATGGAAGGCCCGAGCGTCCAGGAGCGCTTTGCCCCCCACAACGCCTGCTTTGGCTGCGGTCCGAGCAACCCGAAGGGGCTGCGGAATCCGGAGCTTCGAGGAAGGGGACCACCTCGTGGCCCGCTGGCGCGCCGAGGAGCACCACCGGGCGTTCCCCGGGGTGCTGAACGGGGGCATCGTCGGCGCCCTGCTGGACTGCCACTCGAACTGGGCAGCGACGGTGGCGCTGATGCGGGCGCAGGGGCTGGAGTCGCCGCCGTGCACGGTGACGTCGGACTTCGCCGTGACCCTGAGGCGGCCGACGCCGATGGATGGGGAGATCTCGCTCTGGGCGAAGGCGGTGGAGGTCGCGGGGGACCGCGCGACGGTCGAGGCGACGCTGAGCGCGGCGGGGAAGGTGACCGCCACCTGTCGCGGGACCTTCGTGGCGGTGAAGCCGGGGCATCCCGCGTACCACCGCTGGTGAGCGGGAGCGCGGCTTCGTGAAGGGAGTCCGATGAGACGCCGCCGATTTCTCGAGCTTCTCGCAGGGGGCGCAGCGGCTGGCGCCCTTGGAGCGGCGCTGCCCTCGGCCGTCGCCGGGGTGGCGATGCGCCGCGTGCGCCCCGGCGACCCAGGCTGGCCGGACGAGGCGGCGTGGAAGGCGCTCTCCGACCGGGTGCAGGGCCGCTTGCTCCGCGTCGATTCGCCGCTGGAGAAGGCCGCTCCGGACCTGGTCAAGCAGATGCAGAACCCGTACTTCATCGGCGACCAGGTCTGGGGAACCCAGAGCACGGGATGGGCGGGCGCGTGGACCTCGAGCCCGAGCGCCTACGCCGTCGCCGCGAAGAGCGCCGCGGACGTCTCGGCTGCGGTGGACTTCGCCCGCGCGCACCGGCTCCGGCTGGTGGTCAAGGGCGGTGGACACAGCTACCACGGGGCGTCCAACGCACCCGACTCCCTCCTCGTCTGGACCCGGGCGATGGAGGACGTCACCCTGCAGGACGCCTTCGTCCCGCGCGGGTGCGAGGGCAAGCTCCAGCCGGTTCCGGCGGTGAGCGTGGGGGCGGGCGCGCTCTGGTTTCACGCCTACGACGCGGTGACCACGCGGGGTGGCCGGTACGTGCAGGGCGGCGGATGCGCCACGGTGGGAGTCGCCGGGCTGGTGCAGGGCGGCGGGTTCGGGAGCTACTCCAAGCGGTTCGGCATGGCTGCGGCGAGCCTGCTCGAGGCCGAGGTGGTGACCGCGGACGGAGTCGTCCGGCTGGCGAACGCCTGCACCCACCCGGACCTCTTCTGGGCGCTGAAGGGAGGCGGCGGCCCGAGCTTCGGCGTCGTCACGCGTCTGACGCTGCGGACCCACGAGCTCCCGGCGACGTTCGGTGGAGTGTTGCTGACCCTCGAGGCGGACTCCGATGCAGCGTTCAAGCGACTGATCCGCCGCTTCGTCGCCTTCTACGCTGCGTCCCTCATGAACCCGCACTGGGGTGAGCAGGTCAGACTGCACGGCCGCAACCGGATGGCGGTCCAGATGATCTTCCAGGGCCTGGACATCGCGCAGGCAGAGGAGGTCTGGAGGCCGTTCCTCTCCGAGGCGACGAAGCCGGGGAGCGGGGTCCAGGTCGGCTCCGACCGGACCATCCTCAGTGCGCCGGCGCGTGACTTCTGGAACCCCGAGTTCCTCACGACGAAGCTCGGCCCGTATGTCCGCGTTGATGACCGGGCGTCCGCGCCCCCGTTCAAGAATCTGTGGTGGGCGAGCAACGAGGAGGAGCTCGGCGCGTACTGGCACGGGTACGAGTCCACCTGGCTTCCCGCATCGCTCCTGTCGGCTGGACGCCAGGAGGCGCTCGCCACGGCGCTCTTCGCCGCCTCGAGGCACTGGACCGTCGGACTGCACTTCAACAAGGGGCTCGCCGGTGCGCCGCCGGAGGCCATCACCGGTGGCCGAGACACCTCCGTCAACCCGGCCGTGCTCGACGCCTTCGCCCTGGTGATCATCGCCGGGAGCGGTCCCCCGGTGTACCCCGGCGTCGCGGGTCACGAGCCCGAGCCGGACGAAGCGCGCAACGACGCACAGGCGATCCACCGGGCGATGGCGGAGCTGCGGAAGCTGGTGCCCGACCCGGGGTCGTACGTCCTGGAGAGCAGCTACTTCGAGCCGAGCTGGCAGCGGGCGTTCTGGGGAAAGAACTACCCCCGGCTCCGCGCGGTGAAGAAGAAGTACGACCCGGGCGGTCTGTTCATCGTCCACCACGGCGTGGGGAGCGAGGACTGGAGCCCGGACGGGATGACGCGGCTCGCGAGCCACTGAGCCGGCCCACCAATCCGACGCGAGCCTTTCAGTCCGAGGCGAGCGCGCCGAGCGTGTCCACCGGTCGCTGCCTCGCACGTTCGAGCTCGGCCTTCCCGTCCTGGTTGCTCCATTCGGTCTGGAAGGCGAAGCCGCCACGCCGGCCCCAGACGCTCCGCAGCGTCGCGTCGCCCTCGAGCTCGGCGTTCAGCACCGGAATGTCCCCGATCTCGCCCTTCCCGCGCATCGGCCGGCCTGTCCCGTCGAGCACCGCGCTGCCGTCGCGCCGCCGGACCGGAGTCGTGTCGTCGTACCACCCGAGGTAGCGCGGGTTTCCGGTCTCGATGGCGAGGCCCACGTCGGGATCGGTCACTGCCTCGGTGATCTCGTGGCTCTCGGTGATGGTGACGTTGTCGATCGGCGTCCCGGTGAAGTCGATGCCGTTCACCCGCGCGCCGCTGCGCTGCGAGTAGACGACCACCGCGTAGTAGACGGGGTGCCCATCCCCCGCGATGACGTTGCCGTGGAAGCCACCGAGGCCCGCCGTCGAGCTGGCCTCGCCATCGTGCAGCGTCACCCCCGGGGGAAGGACGAGGGTGAAGATGCGCTCGGGATCCGAGCTGTCGAACGCGCCCGAGCGCACCTGCGCACGCACCAGGGCCTCGACGTCCTCCTTCGAGTAGTCGCGCCGGGCGATGCCGCCCAGGAGCTTCGAGGGCGAGGTGGTCCCCGGCCCACCGCCGTACTCCTTCCAGAGCCCGGTCTGCCCCGGGTCCTTCACCAGCGCCGCCATCGCCGCGTCGTTCCGTGCGCGGTCTCGCCTGCCCGGGAGCGTCTGCCAGTACGCGCCGACGTAGACCGGGACGACGTCGGGCGAGCGCAGCACCTTTCCGCCGTGGAAGGTGAGGTGCCCGGTCTCCACGTTCGTCGTCCCGCCGCGCCCCGGAGCGCCGCTCGGCTGCAGGTCCCCGAGCTCGAAGCGGTCCGGGTCCACCGGCTCGAAGCGCCGGCTCTGCGCGGAGGGCGTGGAGGCCTGCTCCGGCTCCACGACGGACGGTTCGATGGGCGTCGCGGCGCCCGCGGAGTGCACGTGGCTCATGTGAGGTCCCCCGTGCCGCGACCCGCCTGGTCACGGCGTCCCGGTCGGCCTCAGCAAGGAGCGTGCACGGTCTCTTCCCCGGGAATGCCCTCGATGCCGTCGCCGCGCCCGGATGGTCCCGACCGCCGCCCCGGACACCTCGCGGCTGCGTCGAGTTTCCGTCCGCGTGCTCGCGCTCGATTCGCTATGGTCGACGCCCCCGATGGAGGGTCGCCGCTTGCCGAGCTCATGCGTCGCCGTGCGCGTCTCGCTGGGTCTCGTGCTCGCGAGTCTCGGCGCCGGGTGCGCCTCCAGCCCGAGCAAGCCCGCGGCGGCGACCGGCCTCGGAGTCGAGCCGGTTCATGGCCTTCCCCGCGGTGACCGCCGACGGGAAGTCCGCGGGCACCTTGCAGCTGGGGCAGACCACGCTGGCCGAGGCGAAGCAGATGCTCCCCCCGCCGCCGGCGGACGTCGCGGAAGGCCAGCCCCGGACCCCGGACGGCTACCCGAGGCCGACCCGCGGCGAGGTCATCCCGAAGCCGACGCTGGTCTACAACCCGTGGAAGACGAGCTACCAGCTGTTCTTCGACGCCAACCAGCGGCTGGTGGCCCTCGTCGACGGCACGTCCGCCTTCCTCGGCAAGCCGGTCGCCACGGTCGCGAAGCAGTACCCGGACCTCCACGAGACGGTGCGCGAGCTGCCGTTCTCCGAGCAGCAGGCGCAGATCGGTCCCTGCGCCACGATGCTGGTGATGGCCTCGACCAGCGACACCACCGTCAGCGACGTGGCGTACGTCTTCCACTGCGCGACGACGAAGGCGCCCTGATCGCGCTCAGGGCGGGGCCAGTGGGGTCCGGCGGACGAACACGTAGGGGCCCGACTCGCCCCACCGCTGGGCCCCGCTGGCGTCGAAGCCGCGGTCCCACGCGCGGTAGCCGAGCGTGTCGAGCACCACCTCGCTCGTGACGTACGTCGCGCCGCGGAGCGTGCTCGGACAGCCCCGCCCGCTCGTCGATCCCCGCCACACCGTCGCGTCGCTCCGCAGCGCCAGCGCGCAGCCCACGCGCTCGACCAGCTCGTCGCGGGTGAACCGCGGACGGACCGCGAGCCCACAGGCGCCCACGGACGAGCCGGACACGGCGAGCTCGAAGACGCGGGCGACGGCCGCGGAGTCGGTGGGCTCGCCCGGCTCGAGGACCAGCACCCGCTGGCGCTCCGGCACCTCCGGACTCTCCATCCGCGCCTGCTCGACGTAGAGCACCCGCGGGCCGAGCGCGGGGACGTCGGCGGGGCAGGCCGCGACCTGGAGCGCCGCGAACCCGGGCGAGCTCCGGGCCTGGTCGGCCGAGTCGAACCGCCCCGTCAGCAGGCGGACCACGGCGTCCGCGGGTCCTGAAGCCACGGGCACCGGAGGCTGCGCGGTCGGCGCGGGTGACGGCGTGGCGCACCCAAGCGCCACGAGAGCGAGGAGGGAGGCGATCCGGACGACGCGGGTCGCGGTCACCGCTTCGGGGTGCCCAGGCCCTGCTCGTGCGGGTACGTCTTGAGGAGGTCCAGTCCGAGCTCCGGCTCCGACGGCCCGATGCCCCCGATGCGGTGCACCTGCCGCTGGATCTTGTCCTGGAGCAGGATCAGCCCGTCGAGCACCTGCTCCGGCCGCGGCGGGCAACCAGGGATGTACACGTCCACCGGGAGGATGCGGTCGATGCCCTGGAGCACGGCGTAGTTGTCGTAGAAGCCGCCCGACGACGCACAGACCCCGAAGCTGACCACCCACTTCGGCTCGGCCATCTGCTCGTAGACCCGCTTGAGGATCGGCGCCTGCTTGATGTTGATGGTCCCCACCACCATCAGCATGTCCGCCTGCCGCGGCGAGAAGCGGGGGAACTCGGCGCCGAAGCGCGCGATGTCGTACCGGGCCGCCGCGACGGACATGTACTCCATGCCGCAGCACGCGGTGGCGAAGGGGTAGGTGAAGAGCGAGTACTTGCGCGCCCAGCCCAGTCCCTTGCTGACCATGCGCTCGAGGAAGCCCATCGCGTCGTCACGACGCGTGGCGATGACCGGCGTGATCTCGAGGTCTGCCATGGCCTTCCTTTAACTCTCCCAGTCCAGCGCGCCCTTCTTCCACACGTAGGCCAGACCGATGACCAGCGTGAAGGCGAAGATGAGCATCTCCACGTACCCGAACCAGCCGAGCGCCTTGAAGTTCACCGCCCAGGGGTAGAGGAACACCGTCTCCACGTCGAAGACGATGAAGAGCAGGGCGACCACGTAGAACTTCACCGCGAAGCGCTGCCGGGCGGTGCCGGGCGAAGGCTCGCTGCCTGCCTCGAACACCGTGGACTTGACCGCGGAAGGACGCCGCGGCCCGAGGAGGGCGGACATGAAGCTGACGACCGCGCCCATCCCTCCGGCGACGAGGAGCACCGCGAGCAGCGCACCGTAGGGGGCGGAGGGTCGGGGGTCATCGGGGCGGGCGCATAGAACGACGAGGCACCGTGGGGTGTCAACGCCGGGAGATGGCCCGGGCCTCCAGTCGTGCGAAGTGCGTGGGGTCGAGTGAGACCATTCCGAGCTTCCGGTCCGGCGTCACCCGCGGTCCGTGGTAGTCGCTGCCGGCCGTCGGGACGAGCCCGAGCGCGTCGGCCTGGCGGAGGAACGCGTCGCGCTGGCTGGGGACGTGGTCGGGGTGGAAGACCTCGAGCCCATCCAGACCGGCCTTCGCCAGGCGCTCCAGGGTGTAGCCCGAGACCTTGCTCGAGCCGGGGTGCGCGATTGTCGCCGTCCCGCCGGCCCGGTGGAGCATGGCGATGGCGTCCTCGGCACTGACGCGGAGGCGATCCACCCAGCCCGGCTTGCCGTCGCCGAGGAAGCGGTCGAAGGCCTCCCGGCTGGAGGTCACGTAGCCCCGGGCGAGGAGCGCGAGGGCGAGGTGCGGGCGCCCGAGGTGTGCGCCGGCGGCGATGCGCTCGACCTCCTCGAACGTGACGGGGAACCCGAGCGCGTTCATCCGCTCGACCATCCGGCCCATGCGCTCGCCACGCTCGTCCCCGAGCCGCGCCGAATAGCTGGCCAGGCCCGGTTCGTCCGGGTCCACGAAGTGCCCGAGGACGTGGATTTCCCGACCCTCGGCGATGGCGGAGACCTCGATGCCCGGAACGAGCCGGATTCCCTGGGCGTCGGCGGCCGCCCTGGCCCGGGCGAGGCCCTTCACCGTGTCGTGGTCGGTCACCGCCAGGGTCTGGACCCCGCACTTCCGGGCCCTGGCGAGCAGGTCCTCGGGGGAGTGCTCGCCGTCGCTGGCCGTGGTGTGCGAATGCAGGTCAATCAAGGGAAGGCCGCGTTGAAATGTGGACCGGCGGGCTCTATCATTGCTCAACTGCTTGAGTTCTCAAGCGGATTCTCCATGCAGCACCCCCTCCAAATCTCCCGGCGCATCGAATACGGCCTCCGGGCCATGGTGTGCCTGGCCGCCCAGCCCGAGGGGCGGGTGATGCCCTTCCGCGAGATCGCCCGGCGGATGAACGTCCCGCAGGACTTCCTGGCGAAGATCCTCAAGCAGCTCGTCACCCGGCAGCTGGCGGTGAGCACGCGCGGCGCTCGTGGCGGGTACCGGCTCGGCCGCCCGTCGCGGCAGATCTCCTTCCTGGACGTCATCGAGGCCGTCGAGGGCCCCGTCGTGGTCAACCTCTGCCAGGACGGGCACGACTCCTGCCGGCTGTCGCGCGGCTGCACGCTCTACGGCGTCTGGAAGCGGGGGCAGGAGAAGATGCTCGAGGTGTACCGCGGCGCCACCCTGGACCAGCTGGCGATGGCCGAGCTGAAGCCGGACGAGCTGGCCGCCGTCTCGAGCGCTGCGGCCGCCGTCGTCAGCGCTTAGAACACCGGCATGATCCGCGATCCGATGCAGGCCCTGGAGCGCGACCTCCAGGCCGAACGCGCATCCGCTCTGGCCCGAATCACCGACCTGTTCGAGAAGGCGTTGGCAGTCTGGGAGGCCCTCGAGGCCGGGCAGCTCGTCCCCCTCGGGACGGCGGAGGCAGAGCTCGAACGACGGGTGGAGCTCCGTGAGCTCACCGCCGAGCGGCTGTGGATGCTCATCGTCCAGCGCGAGACGATTGGACTGCGGGATCATCGCGACATCCTCGAGCGCGTCCCGACCGAAGATCCGCCGGCGTATCGGCCCCCGGCGGTATGTGCCCCGCCCGACGGGGTGAAACGCGTCGAAGCCCAGGGCCCGGTCCCCGTCCCAGCGGCGAGGGGTGGTGGTCGTTTCGTGAACGCCCGAGGTCGAAACTGCCAGGGGTCAGGGCGTCCTCGTCGCGTCCCTGAAGACCTTCCCGTCCTTCATCACGAAGCCCACCTTCTCCAGCACCCGCACGTCCTTCAGCGGATCCCCGGAGACGGCGACGATGTCCGCGTAGGCGCCGGGAGCGACGACACCGACCTGGCCCTTCATCCCGAGCATCTCGGCCGCGCGCGAGGTGGCGGACTGGATGGCCTGCATCGGCGTCATCCCGAACTCGACCATCCGCGGGAACTCCTGGGCGATGGGCTCGCTCCAGGGGAAGCCGCCCACGTCCGTCCCGAAGGCGATCTTCACGCCTGCCTTCAGCGCGCGACGGAACGAGGGCCCGTGAACCTCGACGCGCTTCCGGTCCCGCTTGCCGTTGGGCGTGCCTTCCGGCTCCCAGAGCTTGTAGTAGGGCGCCAGGGTCGGCGCAGAGCCACGTGCCCTGCTTGACCATCTGGGCCACCGCGGCGTCGTCCAGGTCGAGCCCGTGCTCGATGGAATCGCAACCTCCGTCCAGTGCCCGCTTCAGCCCCACGCCGCTGTAGGCGTGGCAGGCCACCTTCTTCCCCCAGCCGTGCGCCTCGTCGACGATGGCCTTCAGCTCCTCCACGGTGAGCGTGGGCTGGGAGGCCAGGTTGCCCGCCGCGTCCAGCCAGGACCGGTGGGTCATGTAGACCTTGATCCAGTCGGCGCCGTTGTCCAGCTGCTCGCGCGCCGCCTTGCGCGCCTCCACCGGGCCGTCGATCAGCTGCGCGCCCTTCGGGACCGTCACCTCCGGCGCATAGCCCTCGAGCGGGTAGCCGCCGGTGGTGGAGATGGCCCGCGTGGAGACGAACATCCGGGGGCCGGGGATGATCCCCTCGTCGATGGCCCGCTTGATGCCAACGTCACCGTACCCCGCGCCCTCGGTCTCCACGTCCCGGATGGTGGTGAACCCCTGCTCGAGCGCGCGCCGGACGGCCACCGTCGCCCGCGCAGCTCGGTAGGCGAGCGGATACTTCAGTAATTGCACGTCGTAGCCGCCCTCGGCCGGATCCTCTCCCTGGAGGAAGACGTGGGTGTGCGCGTCGATGAGGCCCGGGAGCACCGTGGATCCGGAGAGGTCGATCACCTTCGCCCCGGCCGGAACACCGCTGCCACCGACGCTCTCGATCCGGTTTCCCCGGATGACGATGACCTGGTTGGTCTTCGGCGATCCCGAGACCCCGTCGATGAGCACTCCGGCCCGGATGACCGTGACCGGCAGGGGGGGCGTGGCTGGGGGCGGCGGATCGGCGGCCAGCGCCGCGGGACAGACGAGTGACAGCACCAGCACCCACTCCCGGCGACCGCGCATGTCTCGCCCTCCCTGGAACGAGCGAGCCTTTCCCATCGACCGCTCCGGAGCAAAGCCATTCGTGATACTCGGCCCGGCCATGCCCAAGCCCTCGCAGCGCAGCGGCCTGCGCGCCGCCCACGCCAAGTCCCGGAGCGTCGACCCCCGGCCCATCACCGGCCGGGAGAAGCCGGCGGACCTGCTCGCCCATGCGTTCGGAGCGTACGTGGGGCGCCAGGAGCGAACGGCCTTCGAGCTGATGCAGCGGAGCATGGCCGAGGACTGCAGCGTGTTCCTGACGCTGTCGGGCGCGATGACGCCGGCCGGGCTGCACCAGAGCTGCCTCATCCCGCTCATCGAGCGCGGGGTGATGAGCGCGCTCACCACCACCGGCGCGAACCTGTACCACGACGCCCATCGCATCATCGGGCACGCCATCCGCGAGGTGAACCCGAACGCGGGCGACCTCCAGATGCGCCTGGCGCGCATCATCCGAATCTACGACCTGGGCTTCTGGGAGGAGGCGCTGCTCGACACCGATCGCCTCTTCAGCGCGATCATCCGCCGGCCCGAGTTCCAGCGGAAGATGACCACCCCCGAGTTCCACTACCTGCTCGGCAAGGCGGTCCACGGCATCGAGCGGTCGCTGGGGGTGAAGAAGCCCTCGCTGCTCGCCACCGCCTACAAGCACGCGGTGCCCATCTGGGTGGGCGCGGTGCAGGACGGGAGCATCTTCCTCAACGTGGTGAAGCTGAAGCGGCTGCTGGGGCCCGAGTTCAAGTTCGAGCTGGACATCAACGACGACGTCTACTCGATGGCGGCGATGCAGCACTTCTGCCGCCACAACGGGAGCAAGAAGCTGGCGATCTGGATCCTCGGCGGCGGGGTGCCCAAGAACTACACGCTCCAGGGCGAGCCGCTCCTCGACCAGATCCTCTCGGTGCCGACCACCGGGTTCGACATCGACCTCCAGTTCTGCGTCGACCCGGTGGACAACGGCGCGCTGTCGAGCTGCCCGGCGGGGGAGGGGCACACCTGGGGCAAGGTCTCGGTCGAGGCCGTCGAGACCGGCTCGGTCTACGTGCACACCGACGTGACCGCGGTCTTCCCCTGGCTGACCCACGCCCTGTTCTCCGCCGGTGCGAAGCGCCCGCCGATGCGGCTCATGGACCGGATGGGGGACGCCATCGCCTTCCTCGACCGGGACGTCGCCCGGCGGAGGAAGAAGCTGCTGGCCACCATCGACTGGAGCCCGGACACCGAGGCGCCGACGAAGGGCCAGCACGAGATGGTGGTGCGCTGAGCCGACTGAATCGCGCGTCGGGAGCCGTCCTGGGCCGAGCAGTCCCGTGGCACCTGGAACGAACCCCTGAATCAGGGCCTCTTCGGCGCTAGCCTTCCGTCCCGTCGCTCTCCGGAGGTCGTCGATGGCCGAGCAGCCGCACTTCGTCGAGATCAACGCCGAGACCGTCGGCGGGTTGCACGTCCGCGTCACGCACGGCCCGAGCGGAACCAGCACCGTCACCGATGCCCCGAAGGACAACGGCGGTGATGCGTCGGGCTTCTCGCCCACCGACCTGGTGGCCACCGGGCTGCTCGACTGCATGATGACCACCATGGCCATCGTCGCGAAGCGAGAGGGCATCCCCTGGGGGAAGACCCGCGGCCGGGTGGAGAAGCACATGCACCCCGCGCCGCGGCGCATCGGCACCCTGGTGGTCGACCTGTGGATGCCCTCGGAGCTCCCGGCGGAGAGACGCGAGCGGATGGAGAACGTCGCCCACACCTGCCCGGTGATGCGGACCCTCCATCCCGAGGTGAAGGTCGAGACTCGCTTCCACTACGAGTGAGCGACCATCACCGCACCAGCCGCACCCGGATCGCCGGGCTCGCGCCCCGGCGAGAGTGGGCCTCCCAGGACAGGGTCTCGACCGCGGAGTAGACGGTGGAGGCGAGGAAGGGGTCGGGCGGCACGGGGGGAAAGACCCGTCCGAACATCCGCGGCTGCCTCCACCGGGCCTCGACGACGGAGAGGAGCTCCTTCTGTCCTGGCACGCGCCAGTCGGAAAATCCGGCAAAGCCGCCGCTCTCATCGAGCTGTCGGGCCGCCGTGAGCGCCGCCCTCCACGTCAGCGTCTGCGGAGCGCCCGCGGACGGCAGGCATCGGTCGTCCTCGAGCGACTGTGGAGTTCCGCGGTCATCGAGGACCGTGCCGAGGGGGCAGCGCTGCCAGAGCGCTCCGGTTCGTCGATCGAGGGCGGTGCCGTCCGCCCGCACCTGGAACCACTCCTCGGATGCATCCCGGGGGAGCGAGGACACGCTGGCCGCCTCGGACCGGGCACAGGCGCACACCGAGGAGAGAATCAACAGCACGGACACCTGGAGCCGTCGATGAAGGCCGTGCTCTGGCTTTCCAGCTTCCATGATGAGCGGCCCGGTCACTGCGCCACCCTGGCCGCGGCGAACACGTTGCCGGCTCCGCTCCGCGCGAAGCCTCCGACCACCAGCTTGCCGTCCGCCTGCTGCACGACGGCCTCGGCGCCGTCCCGGCTGCCGAAGAAGTCGATGGTCAGCTTCCCGCCCGTTCCGAAGCTCGCATCGAGCGCGAAACCGCTGTCGTCGAAGCGGGCGATGGCCATGTCCGGGTTCGCCCCGAGGCTGGCGGACTGACCGACCACGACGATCTTCCCGTCCGCCTGTTCGAGCATCGAGCGCGGGCTGTCGGATTCGGTGGTGAAGGTGATGAGCGGCTGTGGCACGCGCGGCGGGGGCACACCGCTGGCCGGAATGTGCGCCAGCCCGAAACCGAACGCGACGCCGCCGGTGGTCACTCCTGCGTTGACGCGGACGGCGCCCAGGATGGTGCCGTCGGCCAGCGTGACGACGTCCACGGCCTGGTCATCTGCGCCGAGCGGTGCCAGGAGCGTCCCGTTGTTCATCGGGCCGAAGCTGTCATCGCGGGTGCCGGGGAGCTTCACCTGGCCATCGCCGAGGTAGCGCACGAAGCCGGTGTCGGGCTCGTCGCCGCCGCTCGCCGCGGTGCTGCCGGCCACGACGATCTTCCCGTCGCTCTGGATGGCGAGGCCATTCGCGACGCTGAGGGAGCTGCCCGGCGAGTCGGTGGTCTTCCCGTTGATGGCGAACGTCAGGTCGGGCGTCCCGTCCGGGTTGTACCGGGCGATGGCGAAGAGGGTGGAGCCCGAAACCGGGGTGATGGGATGGACAGCGAGGCCAACGACGAGGATCTTCCCGTCGGCCTGGAGTTTCATGCGTCGAACCTGGTCGGCGCTGCCGAAGAAGTCGGTGGTCACGTGGCCGTCGCTGCCGAAGGTGGTGTCGAGCGAGCCGTCGGTGTTGAAGCGGACGAGCGCGAAGTTGTCGGAGCCGACGACGAAGGTGCTGGCGGTGCCGGCGACGAGGATCTTCCCGTCGGCCTGCACCGCAACATCCATGGCGGTGTCGAACCCTCCGCCTGCAAAGACGACGTCGACCACGCCCGCGGCGCCGAAGCTCGCGTCCGGGGAGCCGTCGATCTTCAAGCGGAGCAGCTTCAGGCCGCCCACGAGCAAAATCTTCCCATCGCCCTGCAGCGCCATGCCGATGCGGGCGCCGAGGAGGTTGGGGCTGTAGGCCACGCTGGTGACGGCCCGCCCGCCGGAACCGAACGAGGGGTCCAGGCTCCCCGGAGCCGTGACCGTCGTGCAGGTGACGCCGATGTCGCTGACGTCCGCCCCGGAGATGGTCCCCACGCCGTGACCGATGGTGCACCCCTGGATTGGGCTGGTCGGCTGGGCGTCGATGCGGACGTCGTAGCTGCTCCCGTCCAGATGCCGCTGGGGGAAGGTGAAGGGCCCGTCGGCGCTCGGGGACACGGTCTCCCCGCTGAAGGCGTCGCGGAGGACGAGCCCGGTGCCCTGGAGCCCGCTGACCGTCCCGCCCAGCACGAACGTCTGTGATGGTGGCACCGGCCGGGTGTCGTCGAGGATCGTCACCACGGTGGTCTTGTTTCCGAGCGTCGCGCAGCCGGTCGGCTCGCTCAGGGTCACGGTGAACGTCTTGTCCCCTTCGGCGGCGGGGCTGTAGACGAGGGGCACGCGGACGAACTGCGGCGTGATCTCGCCGTCGTCGAACGTCACGGTGGTGTGGACGCTCAGGTAGTCGTCCGGGGCGGTCGCCGTGCCATCGCCGGTGCTGACGGTGGCGGTCACCGCGCCCGCGCTGCCTCCGTTTCGAACGATCAGGAGGGTAGCCCCCGCGGCGCCGGCGCCCTCGAGAACGTCATACGTGGGAGCGGCGAGCGCGAGCGTCCCCGAAGAGGGTTTGCCACGGCACTCTGCGGGCAGGCTCGGATCGTCGGACGGTGGCTCGGGGTCCGGAAGATCCGTCGGATCCAGTCCCTCGGTGATCAGCTGCGGGTCCCCGTCGATCCGCGTCGGGTCGCGGAAGAACGCGCCGAGGTAGCTGAACTCTCCGTCGGGGCGGCCGTCGAAGACGAACGTCTCGGCCCGTACGAAGACGGTGAACGTCTCGTTCACCCCGACCGCCGAGATGTCAATCGGAACGACCAGCTGCTTCTTCAGGCCCAAATGCGCGTGGCGTCCGTCCGCAAGCTCGACATCCTGATCGAACTCCACGGTGCTCTCGTCCCAGAGGCGCAGGGAATCCGCAAAATCGGGCGTGCTGTCGGCGGTCCAGTGCTGTCGCCAGCCGTGCAAGCTGAGCTTGCCTTCACCCTTGAAGATCTTGGGAAGTCGGTTGCTGAAGACCTCGACCGTGAACTTGACCCTGGACTCCATCTCCCCGGCGCACTTCGCCAGGTCCGCGTCGAACGCGTCGCGGTTGCAGGGCAGGGGTTCGGTCGCCTGATCGTCGTATGCCTCGATGCGTGCCTGCGTGATCTGCAGGTGCAGCTTGGCGTTCGAGTCGCGCTTCCGGTAGCTCTGTGACTGGCTGTAGAACAGGTCGTTCCCGGCCACGCCATCGACCGAATGCGCGACCGGTGCCTCGGTGGAGAGGCCGTAGGACCCACCGCCGGCGCTGGAGAAGATTCGACCGGTCGAGCGGAACGCGCGCGGGAGCAGGTCGGGCAAGGGGACTCCGGGATCGGTCATGGTCCCGTCACCGAAGTCGTAGTTCCTCTCCAGCACCCCACCGTCCTGCTGCTCTCCATGATCGCGAAACGGGAGCACGTGGGTGTCGTCCCGGCGGATCTCCCGCACGTCAAACGTCTTGTGAGGCGTGCCCTTCTCGAGTGGCGGCGGCGGAAGCGGTCCAACGAAGGCGAAGGAGAACCCGCTCACCGAGCCGGTCATCGTTCCGCCGCTCGCCGTCGCGGAGGCCACCGTGCCCCAGCCGGTCAGTGCCAGATTGGTCTTGTAGAGCACCGGCGGCGTGCCCGCAAGGACACGAGTCGGGTCGAAGGGAACGGTGATCTCCACCGGAACGGCGAAGGTGGTTCCATGGGGAGTGAATGCGAACGTGTCACCCGAAGGCACGACGCCTGTCGGCAGGTCCGGTGCCCCGGTGCTCGTCTGGGTGATGGCGATGAGCGTCGGCGCCGAGAGCGCGCCGGCGGGGATCACCACCTTCGCGCCGGAGGGCCCCAGCACGGTGCCTCCCGCCGGACCGATGGTCGTTCCGGAGGTCGACGCCGGTTGCGGGGTCGGACGGTCCGCGCCGCTACAGCCGCAGACGACGAGGATCGTGGAAACGGCGACCAACCACCTGCGAGACATCGCTTCGTCCATGCGCCACCTCGGCAGGCAAGGACGGAAACCGCCGGGCAACCCGGACATCCCTGGGCGCGAAGTGGATGTCGGACGAGCGGGCCCCTGCGCCTACCTCGGTGGAGGGAGACGTTGGGTGCCGGTGGCGCGGAGCTGCTCCACGCGGGCGAGAGCCTCCCGGGCCTCACGGGTACGCCCAAGACGCTCCAGGGCCGTTCCTAGCCCCCGGGCCGCATCGACGCCCGCGGGGTTCCGAGGGTCGAAGCGTCGCCAGAACGCGTCCGCTCTTCGGAGTGGCTCGAGCGACTCGCTGTTCCGGCCCTGGAGCAGGAGCGCCCCGCCGAGTCCAACCCAGGCCTCCGCCTGGAGAGGCACTTCCTCGCGCAGCTCGCTCCCGGCGAGCGCGAGGGCATCCCGGAGAGACGCCTCGGCCTTCCCGGGTAGGCCGAGGCCGAGCTCGGCCAGACCCATCTCCACGAGGATCGCGCATCAGGAACCACTGCCGGGCCGGGTCGTCCGGGAGGCGCTCCAGCGCCCGGCGCTGCCGGGCGGCCGCCTCCTCGGGGCGCCCTGTGATCCGGGCAATCCTCCCCGCGATCCACTCGAGGGACAGACTTTCGTGATGGGCGTCCTGGAGCGCCTCGAGCGCACCAATCTCCTCTCGCGCCTCCTCGGTCCGACCCACCTCGGCGAGCGCCAGGGCGCGGTTCAGCCGCGCGGAGAGCGTCATCCGGTGGGTGCGCCCGAGCGCCCGGGTGAGAGACTCGACGGCGGGAGAGAGGTCCGCGAGGGCCTCCGGACCACGTCGCAGCGCGAGCAGCGTGGCGCCCCGGGATGCGTGCATGTTTCCCCAGGCGCGCGAGTCCCGGGCCATCGCTGGGCCGCGGATCTCCAGCCCGCGGGTGTTGTCCTCCAGCGCCGCGGAGAGATGGCCCAGCCTCCGCTCGCAGGTGACACGGTTGATGGAGATCATCCCGACCAGCGGGCTCATCGCTCCGAGCGCCTCCCGCGCATCATCCAGGGCGCGCGTCATCTCGGCGTAGCTCTGGTCGGGGTGGCCGGCGTGACACAGGGCCCGGCCGTACACGTCACGGGCGTAGATGACGCGCGGATGGTTGGGCTGCGCGGGATAGGCCGCCTGGGCGAACCTCAGGCCTCGCTCCGCCTCGGCGAGCGATTGCTGAGGGTCCCGATCGCCATACTGGTGCGCCTCGCCCAGCAGGACCGCGACGGACACCGTCCGCGGATCCCTGTCCCCGAACCGGCTCCTGGCGAGGTCGAGGGCCTCGCGGGCGTCGGCGATGGCCTCCTCGCGCCGTACCTCGATGATTCCCAGATGGGCCCGGATCTCCAGCGCCCGGACGAGATCCGCCGTCTGCCGATCGGTGCTGGCCCGGAGCTCGGGGACGAGTCGTTCGAGCTCGGCTCGAAGCTCGGCACCGCGGCCCCTCGCCAGCAGGGCATCGCAGTTGAGCAGCCTGGCCCGGAGTCGCTGGGGATGCTCCGGGGGGAGGGCCGATGATTCCCGGAGAGCCTGGTGTGCCATCCGCTCGCCCGCATCCGTCTCGCCCAGCTCGAGCAGCGCGCTTCCGAGCAGGTTGAGGAGCTCCACCCGCAGCTCCGGCTTCTGCCCGCCGATGCGCTCGAGGTCGGCGTGCGCCCGCTGGAGCAGCTGCACCACCGAGAGCGACCGGCCGTCGGCGCCGTAAGGGCTGGCGTCCTGGAAGATCTCGGTGAGGAGCTCCTTCACCTCCTCAGCCCGCCGCTGCTCGGTGGAGGCCCGCCGGGCTTGCCACAGCGCTGCGGAGGTTCCGACGGTCACCGCCGCGAGGATGGCGGCGGCGGCGCCGGAGGCGGCCCGGTGGCGGAGGACGAACTTCCGGGTGCGGTACCCGAAGCTGTCCGGCCGGGCCAGGACCGGGTGCCCGGTCAGAAAGCGCGTCAGCTCCTCGGCGAACGCGGTGGCGGTCGGGTACCGCTCTTCCGGAGCGAGACGCATCGCCTTCTGGATGATGGTGTCCAGGTCCCCCGCGAGCAGCTTCCGCGTCGAGGGGTCAACCACCTCGCTGGGCCTGGGGACGCGCAGCTCCCTCAGCTGATCGAGGTACGATCGCTCCGAGCTCCTCCGGAGGTGATAGGGCGGGACGTCTGCCAGCAACTCGTAGAGGAGGATGCCCAGCGAGTAGATGTCGCTGGCCACGCTGATTCCCTCCCCGGAGAGCTGCTCGGGGGAGGCGTGATCCGGGGTGAAGGCAGCCCCGGAGAGCTCGGTCAGCTCGCTCTGACCGCCGTCCTCCAGCAGCTTGGCGATGCCGAAGTCCAGGAGCCTGACCTGGCCGTCCTCCGTCACCAGCACGTTGGAGGGCTTGAGATCGCGATGGACGACAAGCCGAGCGTGGGCGTGCGCGACCGCCGCCAAGACTTGAAGGAAGAGCTCGATCCGGGCGCGGAGTCCGAGCCCGACGCCACGGGCGTGAACGTCGATGGGTCGCCCGTTCACGTACTCCAAGGCGAGGTATGGCTCTCCATTCGGACTGACGCCGGCATCGAGGAGGCGGGCGATGTTGGGGTGCGCGAGCGTGGCCAGGATCTCCCGCTCCCGCTCCAGCCGCTGCCGCAACGGCTCCGCCATCCACGAGCCGCGGGGCAGCTTGAGGGCGACGAGCCTGGCGGGTCATCACATCGGTTCGCTCCGCCAGCCACACCGTTCCCATCCCGCCCTCGCCCAGCGGCCGGAGGAGCCGGTACTGGCCGACCCGTCGATCCGAGGTCCACACCGGCACCGGCGCCTGCGGCGTGGCCAGGCGGGGGAGCATGTCCACCCGGCCGGCGGTGACCCTCCGCGAGAGGAGATTCCGGAGCAGGGGTAGGTCCCGGCGGTGCTCCGGGCCGAGGCTGGCGAACCACGCCTCGCGATCGGGCTCGGGGAGGTCCAGGGCATGGTCGAGGAGCCGGTCCACTCGGGCCCAGGTCTCCTGGCTGACCTCGTCCAGGTGCATCGTGCCGCCCCCGCCTGAACTTCCCCCTCGGAGGCGAGTCTAGGACTCCAGGGCCGAGGCGAGCCAGAGGCGGGCCTTTTCCCAGTCCCGGCGGACAGTCCGGTCCGTGACGCCGAGGGCCTCGGCGGTCTCGGGCTCGGACAGGCCACCGAAGTACCGGAGCTCCACCACCTCCGCCATCCGCGCGTCCCGGGCGGCGAGCGCCTCGAGCGCGCGGTGCACGGTGAGGATCTCCTCCGGGGCCTGCTGCACGGGGATCGCCTCGTTCCCGAGCAGGGGCAGCTCGGCTTTGCCGCCGCCGCGGCGCTCCGCGCTGCGCTCCCGCGCCTGGTCGACGATGATCGACCGCATGGCCCGCGCGGCATACCGCATGAAGTGCCGCCGGTCCTCGATGCGCAGCCGGTGCGTCCGGGCGAAGCGCAGGAACCACTCGTGCACCAGCGCCGTGGTGTCGAGCACGGTGTTCCGCCCACCCGCACCCAGTCGGGCGTGCGCGATTCGCCGGAGGTCGTCGTAGGTGGCGCGGAACACCGCATCCGCTGCCGCGGCGTCCCCCGCCTGCGCCCGCCCGAGGAGCTCGGTCAGCTCGAGCCCGTCACCCATCGAGCGGAGGCTACCCGGGAATCACCGGGCGCGCAGCTCAGGTCCCGGTCGGCGACCGGCCGGCCTCGACCTTCTCCACCAGCCGGAGCGGCCCGGAGCTCGCCGCCGCCGGTGCGTCCACCTCGCGCTCGAGGTAGGTGTACCCGGCGAGCCCGTCCTCGTACGCCCGGAGCAGCTGGCGCGACTCGTCCAGCGTCATCGAGCCCTTGCGGAGCGCCTCCTCGGCGAACCGCCGCACCCGGGCCACCAGGTCGTCCTTGGAGTAGCTGACGTAGTTGAGGACCTCGGTCACCGTGTCGCCGGAGACCACGTGGTCGATGAGGTACCCGCCGCTCGGCCCCAGCGACACCTGCACCGCGTTGGTGTCACCGAACAGGTTGTGCAGGTCGCCGAGGATCTCCTGGTACGCGCCCACCAGGAAGATGCCCAGGTAGTAGTCGTCCTGGTTGATGGGGTGCAGCTCCAGCACGTCCTTCACGTCGCGCCGGTCGATGAAGTGCTCGATCTTCCCGTCCGAGTCGCAGGTGATGTCCGCCAGCACCGCCCGGCGCGAGGGCCGCTCGCTCAGCCGGTGGATGGGCATGATCGGGAAGAGCTGATCGATCGCCCAGCTGTCGGGCAGCGACTGGAACACCGAGAAGTTGCAGAAGTAGGTGTCGGCCAGCTGGCGCTCCAGCGTCTCCAGCTCCTCGGGCATCTCGTCCAGCTCGCGCGCGGTGCGGAGGATCTTCTGGCACAGCGCCCAGAAGAGGTTCTCGGCCAGCACCCGGTCGGCGAGGTTCAGGTGCCCCAGCGAGAACAGGGTGAGGCACTCCTCCTTGTACTCGGTGGCGTCGTGGTACGCCTCGAGCACGTTCTTCCGGGTCAGCTCCTTGTAGGTGGCCAGCAGCTTGCGCACCACCGGCGAGGCGTCCTCGGCCAGCGACTCCGGCACGCCGTGGGCGTCGAACTCGCTCACCCCCAGCACCTCGGTCACCAGCACCGCGTGGTGGGCCACCACCGCGCGCCCGGACTCGGAGACCAGGATCGGGTGCTCCACGCCGGCCTCGTTGCAGGCCTCGAGCACGCTGAACACCACGTCGTTGGCGTACTCCTGGGTGGTGTAGTTCATCGACGAGGTGAAGTTGGTCTGGCTGCCGTCGTAGTCGACGCCCAGGCCTCCACCGACGTCCAGGTACTTCAGCGGCGCGCCCGGCCTGCGAGACCTCGACGTAGAAGCGGCTCGCCTCGCGCAGCGCGTTCTTGAAGTTGCGGATGTTCGAGACCTGGCTGCCGAGGTGGAAGTGGAGCAGCTCGAAGCTGTCGAGGATGCCCACCTTCCGCATGAAGTCCATCGAGTCGAGCAGCTCGCTCGACGACAGGCCGAACTTGCTCCGGTCGCCGCCGGAGGCCTCCCACTTGCCGGCGCCGCGGGTGGAGAGCTTCACCCGGATGCCGATCCGCGGGCGGATGCCCACCCGGCGCGACACCTCCGCGATGAGGGGGATCTCGCTCGGCTTCTCGACCACCAGCACCACCTTGCGGCCGAGCCGCGAGGCGTAGAGCGCGGTCTCGATGTACTCCTCGTCCTTGTACCCGTTGCAGATGATGAGCGCGTCCTCGCTGTCGAGCAGCGCCATCACCGCCAGCAGCTCGGGCTTGCTCCCCGCCTCCAGGCCGTAGGCGTACGGCTTGCCCGCCTCGACGATGGTCTCGACCACGTAGCGGTGCTGGTTCACCTTGATGGGGTAGACGCCCTTGTAGGAGCCCCGGTAGCTGTGCTCGGCGATCGCCCTGCGGAAGGACTCGTTGAGGTGCACCACCCGGTTCCGCAGCACGTCGGTGAAGCGGATCAGCAGCGGCAGGCCGATGCCACGGCGGCGGACCTCCTCCACCAGCTCCTTGAGGTCCATCGAGTGGCCGTTCCCGTCGGCGTGGACGGTGACGTTGCCCTTGTCGTTGATACCGAAGTACCCCGCGCCCCAGCTGCGGACGCCATACGTCTCGAAGGCATCGGCCAGGGTCCAGGGTTGCAGGGGTGAGATGGGCATCGTGAGGTCACGACCTCCGGGGGACGGCTCCCGTCTTGCAGGTGGCCGCGCACAATAGAGAAACACAGGGGTCCGTCAACTCCGCCTGGGTCCCTGCGGCACTCCTCTCCGGTCGCCACCCGGCGGCGGGGAGGGTCAGCGCTCCCGGATGGCCTCGAGCACCTGGTCCACGTGCCCGTCCACCTTCACCTTGGGCCACACCCGGGCGACCTTGCCCGCGCCGTCGATCAGGAAGGTGGAGCGCGTGATTCCCATGAACTTCCGCCCGTACAGCGACTTCTCGCCCCACGCTCCGTACTTCTCGGACACGGTGTGCCCCGGGTCGGCGAGGAGCGGGAAGTTGAGCTTGTACTTGCCCGCGAACTTCGCGTGGCTCGCCTCGGAGTCCGGGCTCACCCCGAGCACCACCGCGCCCGCCTTGAGCAGCGCCGAGTGCTCGTCGCGGAAGGCGCACGCTTCTCGCGTGCAGCCCGGCGTGTCGTCCTTCGGGTAGAAGTAGAGGACCACCGTCTTGCCCTTGAAGTCGGAGAGCTTCACCGTCTTCCCGGACTGGTCCTCGAGGCTGAACGCAGGGGCCTTGTCGCCGACGTCGGGCATCGCCATGGAGCGCTCACTTAACCGGTGTGGGCCGGGGAGCAACCGGATTCGAGGCCCCCGCCGGTTTGACCTGCTCCACGACCTCCCGGAGCTTCGCCAGCTGAACCAGGGCCTCCGGGTCCTGGAGCAGCCTGTGGACCGCGGAGCTCTTGAGGAGGGAGACGGTGTCCCCCCGGTCGAGGGCCTCCTTCACCTCCGGATCCGAGACCACGGCGCGGAACCGGGGGTTCTTCTCCAGCGCCACCACCGCCGGGTTCTCCGCCACCTTCTGGAAGAGCTCCGGCGAGCGAAAGACCTTCTGCGCGGCAGCCAGGTCGGCCGCCCGGGAGAAGAACGGCGCGGAGAACAGGTTCCACCGCCGGGCGATGGCGAAGGCGGTCGAGTCCCGGGGCGACACGCCGAGCCCCTTCCCGGCGAACTGCACGTTGGCCTCGACGAAGACCAGCGCCGAGATGGCCACCCAGGCGACCGCAGCGAACTTGCCGCCTCCGAGCAGCGCCCCCAGCGCGCGGTCCGTGCCCCGCTCGGAGGGGTCGGTCCCGCCCAGCACGCCCTGGAGCACCCGTGTGCCGACGAGCCGGACCGCGACGGCGACCACGATGAAGGTGGCGAAGCTCGCCGCCACCGCGCCGAGGGACTCCGAAGTGTGGAAGAACCGGCCGAACGCCGGCCCGAACAGCGCGCCTCCGGGGCGGGCGACGAGCGCGGCGATCACCAGTGCGCCCCACCCGGCGAGCTGCCGCGCGGCACCGGCCCGGGCGCCGAGCACCGCGCCGAGCGCGACGAGCGCCAGTACCACCAGATCGACGGTCATGTGATTCTTGAACTGCTGCCCGCGGGACTGCGCGTGCAGCTGCTCCTGCACCAGGGCCAGCTTCTCCTTGTACAGGGCATTCTCCTTCTCGTAGGTCAGGGCCATCTTCAGACCGCGCTCGGCGGCGCTGAGGTTGCCGCTCTCGAGGTCGGTCATGGCGGTCTGGAAGAGCGCGCGGGCCTTGGGGTTGAGGCCGATCTGCTCGGCGGCCTGCTGCTTCACCGCCGCCCGCGTCTCCTGCTCCGACAGCTCGCTGAAGCGGAGCTTGGCCGCGCGCTCCGGGCCGGTGACATCGGCGAGGTACTTCGGCCGGCGCACGTCGTCGCGCAGCACGTAGTAGGCCTCGGTGACGCGCTTGTAGACGTCGTGCACCCGCGCCTTGAACGCCTGGTCGGTGAGGTGGAAGAAGCGATCCGGGTGGTACGCCCGGCTCTCTCGGTAGAAGGCCTTCTTCACCTCGGCGGCGCTGGCGGTGATTGGCACACCGAGCAGCTCGAAGTAGTCGAGCGTGTCCAGCCGCTCGGCCTTCCAGGCCACCTGGGCCTCGGGATCGGCGGGCGCGGCGGTCGCCACGGTCACCGGCGCCACCGGCGAGACGAGGGGCGCGATCGAGGGAAGGGGTCCGGCGTCCGGCGGCGGGAGCGGAGGCATCACCGGGATGCCGAGGCTCGTCTCGCTCATCGGGTCACGGGTGGGGCTGTGCGGGATGCGCGGCGCCTGGGCGACCGGGCGGGGACGGGCCACAACCTCCTTCACCGGTGCGAGTGGCGGGATGACGGGAGCGATGTTCACCCCGAGGGACGGCAGCGGCGCGCCCGTCTGACCGGGGGTGGCCGGCCGGAACACCTTCGCCGGCAGGACGCCCGGCTGCGGCGCCGGGCCGGCAGCGCGCGCCTGCTCGGTGAGGAACTCGCCGGTGGGAGAGCCCATCGGAGTGGTGCGGACCTCACCGCTCGGCGCCCGCAGGGGGGCCGGCGGCGCGGGCCTGGCGCCTCCCGGGGCGGCGGGCATCGCGCCCGCGGTCGACGTGCGCCCCGGCGCACCGACCGGCGACGGTGGACGGGCGGCCGCCCCGGGGGCGCCCGGCGATCCGGCAGGGCGGGGCACGGGCGTGCCGGCGACCGGCGCGGGGCCGCCGGGGGGCGTGGCCGGAGCACCCGTGGCACCGGGGCGGGGGACGGGAGTTCCGGCGGCCACGCCACCGGGCGCACCGGGGTTGGGGGGCGGAGCGCCGGCCGGGGGTGCACCGGGCCGGGGCACGGGGGTGCCACCCGCGACGGGAGGGGGCGCACCGGGGCGAGCGACCGGACTGGCCGTAGCGGGTGTGGCGGGGCGGGACACCGGTGTGCCCTGGTGCGCGGTGCGGGTGCGCGGCGGAGCGCCCGGCGCCGCCGGTGGAGCTCCTCCAGGCGGAGCGGCGGCCGGCACGGGCGCGCGCGGTGGAGCCGGGCGCGGCGCCGGCGGAAACGGAGCGTCCAGGATTGGCACGCCCGCGGCGCCTGGCTGGAACGAGCCGGTGGTCTCGAAGGCGGCCTCGGCCACCTCGGCCGGGTCCACCGGGGCGAGGGGCTGGGTGGTCGTAGCGCGGGCTGGACTGCCCGGCGGAGCGGGAGGCGTGGAGCCCGGCTTGTCGGGCGCATCGGCCACGGCTGCGTTCATCCCTCCACGGCGCTCGGCAGCTCGGGCAGGACGTCACGCGAGGTGCCGGGCGGGACCGGGTGCACCATCGCACCCCGGGCGAGCCGTGTCTGCCGGTTGAGCTGGATCGACCGCTGGATTTCCGCCTCGCTCAGGCCGGAGGACAGCGAGATGGTGGTCGACGTCTTCTGGCCCGTCTCCACGTCGGCGGCGGAGACGTTCACGATGCCGTCGGTGTTGATCTCGAAGGTGACCTCGATCTTCACCTCGCCCCGGTAGCCCACCCGGAAGCCGGCGAACTCGAACTCGCCGAGCATCTCGCACTCGTCCGCCCGGTTCGATTCGCCCTGATAGACGCGGATCTTCACCCGCTCCTGCCCGTCGCGGCTGGTGGTGAAGGTCTTGGAGCGATCGATGGGCACCGGGGTGTTCTTCTCGATGATCCGCTCGGTGAAGCCGCCCACGGTGCCGATGCGCAGGGTGAGCGGGGTGACGTCGACCAGGAAGGTCTCGGTCTTGGCGTCGACCAGCGCATGCGCCTGGAGCGCCGCGCCCATCGCCACGACCTGGTCGGGGTTGATGCCCTCGAGCGGCTCCTTCTGGAAGTAGTGCTTCACCGAGTTCCGGACGATGGGCAGCCGGGTCGGGCCGCCGACCAGGATGACCGCGTCCACGTTCGCCGCGGTGAGCCGCGCGCTCTGCAGCGCCTCGTCGCAGACCTTGAAGGTGCGCTGGACCAGGTCCATCACCATCCGGTTGAACTGGTCCTGGGTGAGGGTCGCCCGGAGGTCCATCACATGCCCGGAGGCGTCCTGGCAGATGTTCTGGCAGAGGATGTCCGCGGTGCCGTTCTGGCCGACGTCGATCTTCGCCTGCTCGGCGGCCTCCTTGAGCATCTGGAGGCAGTACTTGCTCTGACGGAGGTCGAGCCGGGTGCGGGCGAGGAAGTCGTCGGCGAGCCAGGTCATGATCCGGTCGTCGAAGTCGTCGCCGCCGAGGTAGGTGTCGCCGGCGGTGGAGAGCACCTCGAAGACGTCCTTGCCGATCTCGAGGATCGACACGTCGAAGGTGCCGCCGCCCAGGTCGTAGATCGCCACCCGCTGGTTGACGTCGCGCCCGAAGCCGTAGGCCAGTGCCGCGGCCGTGGGCTCGTTCAGGATGCGCAGGACGTTCAGGCCGGCGATTCGGCCCGCGTCCTTGGTTGCCTGGCGCTGGTTGTCGTTGAAGTAGGCGGGGACGGTGACGACCGCCTTGGTCACCGGCCGGCCGAGGTACTGCTCGGCGATGGCCTTCATCTCCTTGAGGACGAGCGCGGAGATCTCGGGCAGCGAGTACAGCTGGTCGCGCACCTGGATGCGCACCGAGTTGTTCTCGCCCTCGGCAATCCGGTACGGCATCACCGCCATCGCCTTCTTCACCTCGTCGGAGAAGAAGTACCGGCCGATCAAGCGCTTGGCCGAGTACACGGTGCTCTCGGCACGGGTGATGATGTTGCGCTTGGCGGTGTTGCCGACCAGCACCGTCCCGTCCTCGAGGAACGAGACCACCGAGGCGTGGTTGACCTCGCCCCACTCGTTGGGGAGCACCACCGGCTCACCGTTCTCGACGATCGACACGCAGGAGTACGACGTCCCGAGGTCGATGCCGATCGCGATGTCGTCCGCCATGCACCCTCCAGTGCGAGTCCAGTGCCCGCGGGGACCGGGTTTCCAGGCGCACGGGGAGCAACGCTCCGGACGCCCCCCGGCTCGCGGCAGGCCGAGATGTTACCTTCTCTCCGCGGAGGCACGACGGAACCAGATGGGCGGAAGCTTCGGTATTCTCACCTCGCACCCGGACCTCCTCGGGTGCCAGCTGCTCCGGCTCGGCGCTCAGGTGCAGCTGGGAAACAGCACACACTCGACCACCCTGGTCGGACTCGGGACGGTCGCCGCGGGCGAGCTGCTCCTGCGGCGCTGGGCAGCGCGCGTCGCGCCGCGGTCACTCGCCGATCCGGAGCTCGCCGGCACGGCGTCGGCGCTGATCTACCGCGCCCAGGCGATCGGCCCCGGCGCCTCGTCGCTCGATGAGGACGTCCAGCCGCTGAGACACGGTCGCCTGGCTCTTCTCCTGCGAGGGAGACCTCGAGGCCTTCCCCCGGGTCCAGGCCTGGCTCGACGCCGAGCTGGCGCCCCACCTCCTCCGGGCGATCGGAACCCGCACCCCCGCGGCGGCGAGCTTCGCGCTCTTCCTCGGCGCCCTGCCTCAGCCCGACCAGAACCGCCCGCTCGCCGCCCGCGACGGTGCGCGGATGCTCGGCCAGGTCGCCCGGGTGCTCGCCCGGCGCTCGGCCGCTGAGGGCGCTGCCCGGGCGGCACGGCTCTTCCTGATGGCCACCGACGGGCGGGTGCTCCTGGCTGCCCGCTCCGGAGACCTCCCGGTGCAGATGCGCCTCCTCGAGGGCGACGCGCATTGCGCCCGCTGCGCGCTGGAGGAGCACTCGAAGGCGCGTTCGCTCGTCCGGGCGCACCTCCGGTCGCGCTCGGTCGCCGTCACCTCGATCCCCCTGGGAGCCGGCGCCCACTGGCTGCCCATCCCGGACGGCGGGGCGCTCGGAGTGGGGCCGAGCTTGGAGCCAGAGCTGCTCTAAGGCGGACGGGGGGACTTCCCCTCCGAGGCCTCCATGTACTTGGTCGTCCGCGGGGACGGGGCCGAACGTGCCTCTCCTTACTGGAGGACGACATGCGCTGGACAAAGGCAGTGACAGTGGCGGCGTGCCTGGCGGCGGGGGCCGCGTTCGCACAGGGCAGCACGGGCGGGACTGGCACCGCGCCGGACAAGAGCACCGACACGAAGAGCACCGAAACAAAGTCGGACACCTACAAGAGCGAGTCCAAGAGCAGCGCCAAGGACTCCAAGGCCGCTCCGAAGGGAACGACCGCCGACAAGGACAAGGACACGAGCGCGACCGGCACTGGCGGCTCGTCGAGCACCCCCGACACGACCAAGAAATAAGCCCCCAGGTCTGGGCGGCCGCCGTCGGCTAGCGGGCGTCCCAGAGCGGGTTGAACGAGGCGGCCACCACCTTCGCCAGGATGTTGCAGGCGGCGTGGAACAGGGTGCTGCCCACCACGGTTCCGGTCCGCTCGCGCAGCCAGCCGAAGAGCAGCGCGGGGAAGAAGACCGCCAGCCGCGAGGCCTGGAAGATGGCCAGGTGCCCCACGGCGAAGAGCGCCGCGGTGAGGAGGAAGGCGGGGCCCACCACCACCCCGGCCAGGTGCGCCCCGCCGGGCCACACGCGCTTGAGCCGCGCCTGGAGCCAGCCCCGGTAGAAGAACTCCTCGGGGAGCGCGGTGACGAAGAGCTCGTCCACCACGTTGCTCCAGCCGAAGTCGGCGGGCAGCCGAGGGTGAAAGGCCAGTCCGGGCGGCGCGCCCGACCGTGCCTGCGAGAGGATCCAGCCGAGCCAGGCCCTGTACCCGAGCACGTAGAAGGGAGCGACCAGGAGGAAGAGCCCGAGCGCGAGCAGCACGTCGGTGCGCCAGCGGGCCAGCGTCACGCCGTAGTCGCGCGCGTCCTCGCCCGTCCCGCGCATCGCGGCCAGCGGTAGATAGAGGAAGGCCACGACGGCCGTCACCTTGGCCCACGGCGGCGGCGCGAGCAGCGAGACCGCGACGATGGCGGCGAAGGCGATGGCCCAGAGGACGAGCGCCTGCCGCAGCACGCCTTCCCGGCTCGAGGCGGCCTCCCGGGTCACGGCGCCTGCCCCAGCCGCGCGCGGACCGAGCCCAGCGCGGCGACGCGCGACGAGGACGTCCGGCGTGCAGTCACCACCCCGACCAGGCGCGCCTGCCCGTCCAGCACCGGGCTCCCCGGCGGCAGGCGCAGCGACACGTCGAACCAGGGGCCGCTGGCGCCCTGGATGACCCGTCCGAGCCGGGGCGACCGTCCGTCGTCGCCGAGCCCGACCACCCACTCCCCGGTCGCCGGTGCGTCGAGCCGTGCCGCCGGCGCGGGGAAGGGCCCGTCCCCGTCGATGGCGAGCAGCACCAGTCCCAGCGAGGGCAGCCGCTCGACGACGTGCGCGGTGCGACGTGCATCCCCGAGCTCGACCAGGGCCGCGCTCCCGTGCACCAGCGCTGCGAGCGTGAGCACCTGCCCGTCGGCGCCCACCAGCACCCCGGCCGCGGTCCCGGTCCCGAGCACCCGGACCGAGGCACGCGTCCCGGCCTCGGCAGCACGCCGGAGCGCGCCCGAGGTCGGGGCAGGGGGCGCGGCCGGCTCGCCGAGCGCGAGCGCCGCGAGCACCGCGACCAGCGGCGTGCTCAATGTCGGAGCGCCTCGGCTTCCAGCCGGCGCCAGAGCCCCGCGGACGACGCGAAGGTGAAGAGGACCTGCGCGGCCTGAAGACGCGCTCCCTCCGCCAGCTTCCGCTGCACGGCCTTCTCCAGGCGCACTCCGTCCAGCCACGAGCCGTTGGTGGAATCCGGGGTCCTCCACCGTCCAGCCGTCTCCGGCCTGGCGGAAGACGAGGTGGAGCTGGCTCACCGTCCCCTCCTCGATGACCAGATCGCACGACGGGCTCCGGCCGAGCGTGATCTGCGTGGCGTCGCGCAGCACCGGCTCGAGGCCGATGGCCAGGGCTGAGCCCTCGAGCGGGCGCCGCCACCGTGGCGGGCATGTGAAGGGTCTGGGGGCTGTCCGGGTTGGTGGGGTGCCAGGCGGTGGGCTCACGCAGCAGCCAGGGATGGGGGTTCGCGCGGGCGAACGCCGCCTCGTCGCGGAGATCGAGCTCGGGCAGCAGCGTGGAGAGGAGGAAGCTCTTCATGACCCGGCGCCTCCGCGCTGGCGCAGCGCCATGTAGCGTTGCAGGAGCGCGAGATTCAGCGGGTCCATCTCCAGCGCGCGCTCGTAGGCCTCGAGCGCCTGGGGGCGCTGACCGCTCGACTCGAAGCCGCGCGCCGCTGCCGCCTGGACGTGGGCCTTGGCGTCGGCGCCGGGTGTCGGCCGAGGAAGCGCGCCCGGTGCTGCTCGAGCGCGGTGACGGTGAGGCCCGCCGCGATGCACCGGGCCACGCCGCGGTAGTTCCCCGCCTCGGCGTCGGTCTCCACCCGGCGTGCCGGTGTGGCGATGCGCTCCATCGTCTCGTTGAGCTTCGCCAGCAGCCGCCGGGCCTCGTCCTGCTGCCCTGGGTTGGTGCCCCGCTGGTGGATGCCCTCGAGCTCGGTCCGCAGCTCGCGCCAGCGGGAGCGAATGTCGTCGAACTCCGGCGTCCGGAGCGATTCCGAGGCGCAGGTAGGGGTCGGCGGGGGCGGTCCGGGCGCGGGCGAGGATGCGCTCCACCACGGGGTCCCCCGACGCGGACGCGGCGAGCGGCGCGAGGCCGCGGAGCCGCCGCGACACTGCCTCCCGGAATGGAGGGGCCGGCTCGAGGAACTGCAGCGCCACGCCGGCGGCGAAACCCCACGCGCGGGCCTGCAGCTCGGGGACCTGTCGCACCACCTCCGCCGGGGTGAGCGTCCCTGCGGGATGCTCGAGCGAGACCTGCACCCGGGTGAAGAGTGCGGGGAGAGGCTCGGGGATGCAGGCGTAGACGCCGGCACGGGAGAGGTCGCGCAGGTCGACCGCCCGCGGGACGCCGTCGATGAGCAGCGTTCCGCGGAAGCCGGCGGGCGCGGGGGCGACGCTGGAGGGGGCGGGCGCGTGGGTGACGTGCGGCGTGGGCACGCGCGGGCTGGCACCGGGGGGCGCCGGGCCCCCCGCGACCGGAAGCGGGGCGCTGCTCGCGGCGGTGCGGGCCAGGGCACGCTCGAGTGCCGGCCCGGAACGCGTCGGCGTCCGCGAACCGGTCCTCGCGCTGCTTGGCCAGCGCGGCGAGGATGGCCTCGGACCAGGCGTCGCTCACCCGCGGGTTCAGCTCGCGGGGCGGCAGCGGCGGGCGTGTCCCGGTGCGCGAGGAGCACGCCCGTCACGCCACCTCCGGTGAACGGCAGCCGGCCGGTGGCCAGCCGGTAGGCGATGACCCCGAGCGCGTAGATGTCCGCGCGGCCGTCCAGCGCGTCGCCGGCGCCCTGCTCGGGGGCCATGTACTCGGGCGTGCCGACGATCCAGCCGGCGTGGGTCTGCCCCTCCTGCATCTCGCCGCCGAACAGCTTGGCGATGCCGAAGTCGAGGATCTTCACGAAGGGCGGGCCGTCCCGCCGGCAGAGGAAGATGTTCTCGGGCTTGAGGTCGCGGTGGACCACGCCCCGGGCGTGCGCCGCCTGGAGCGCCTGGCAGACCTGGATGAGGATCGGCAGCGCGCGCTCGGGCGCCATCGGCGCGGCGGGAGCGGCGGAGAGCGGCTCGCCCTCCAGGTACTCCATGATCAGGTAGTACCGCCGGGGCGGCACCACGTTCATGTCGAAGATGTTGACGATGTTCGGGTGGCCGATGAGGTTGACCGCCCGCGCCTCGGCGTAGAAGCGCTGCACCAGCGAGGCGTCCGAGGCGAGGTGCTCGTGGAGCACCTTCACCGCGACCTTGCTCCCGATCAGCGTCTGCTCGCCGAGGTAGACCGAGCCCATCCCGCCGTGGCCGATGCGCCGGACGAGGCGGAAGCTGCCCACCGTGGTTCCCAGGAGCGGGTCGGGCGGGCTGGTCGCGGGGGTCGAGGCCATCTCAGGGAACGCCGGGAAAATGTCCCACGCCGCGATGACAGGTGCAAAGCGCTGGCTCGGCCCCACTGGGGACCCTGTGGGGTCGCCGCATCGGCGCCGTCCGTCGCTCAGGCGCGGGTGCCGTTGCGCCGGCGGCGGATCTCGGCCAGGAACTCGTCGGGCCCGCGCGTGTTCAGCACGTCGGACGTCCGGGCGCCACCCTTGCGCGCGGTGTGGACGGCGAACGCCACGTGGTGCAGGGCGACCGTGCTGTGGGCGTCGGCCGACACCACCAGCCGTGCGCCGGCCTGCAAGGCGAGCCGCACGTGCTCGGCCGAGAGGTCGAGCCGGTCCGGGTTACCGTTCACCTCGAGCAGAACTCCCCGGCGCGCCGCCCGCTCCACCACCACCGGCATGTCGAGGGGGGACGGGTCGCGCCTCTGGAGGAGCCGGCCGGTGGGATGCCCCAGCACGTCGGTGCAGGGGTGGTCCAGCGCGCGGAGCACCCGGGCGGTCATCGCCGCCTGGTCCTGCCCGTGGCGGACGTGCACCGAGGCGATGACCACGTCGAGCTGGGCCAGGAGCCGGTCGGACAGGTCCAGCGCCCCGTCCTCGAGGATGTCGACCTCGAGCCCCTTGAAGAGCCGGATCTCCGGAACAGCCTCCTGGACCCGGGCGATCTCCTCCCACTGCGAACGGACCCGCGTCTCGTCGAGCCCGCCGGCGTAGGCCGCGGCGGCACTGTGGTCGGTGACGGTGAGATAGCGGAGGCCCATGGCGGCGGCGGCGCGGGCCATGTCCTCGAGCGTCGAGCGGCCGTCGCTCCAGGTGCTGTGGCTGTGGACCACACCCTGGACGGCCGAGGCCTGGAGGAGATCCGCCGGAAGGTTGCCCGCGAGTGCGGCCTCGAACTCGCCGACGTCCTCCCGGAGCTCGGGCGGGACGAAGGACATCCCGAGGAGGGCGTACAGCGACTCCTCGGTCGGGCACGGGGAGCTTCTCCTCGCCGCGCAGGACGCCCCATTCGCTGATGGTGAGCCCGAGGTCCCGGGCGCGGCCCCGCAGCCGGACGTGGTGCGACTTCGAGCCGGTGAAGTGGTGGAGCGCGGTCGCGTAGTCCTCGTCGGGGAGCACGCGGAGGTCCACCTGGAGCCCGTCCTCCATCCGGACCGAGCACTTGCTCTCGCCTTGCCCGAGGACCTCGCGGACGCCGGACTGGCGGGCGAGGACCGCGAGGACCGGCCCGGCCTCGGGCGCCGAGGCCACCAGGTCCACGTCCGAGACCAGCTCGCACCACCGGCGGACGCTGCCGGCGACGTCGGCCCGGACCACGCCCGGGGCCGCGCGGACCTCGGCGAGGAGCGCATGGGCCACCGGGAGCACATCCCCGAGGCGCCGCCGGGCGTGGGCGGAGCGGTACTGCTCGATGCCGGCGAGGACCTTCTGCTCGCTCCGCTCCCCGAAGCCCTTGAGGCCGCGGACCCGCTGGTCGCGGCAGGCCTGCTCCAGCTGCTCGATGCTCCCGATGCCGAGCGATTTGTGGAGCGCGGCGGCCTTCTTCGCCCCGAGGTCCGGCAGGCGGAGCAGCTCGAGGATCCCGGGCGGGAACTCGGCGCGGAGCTGCTCGAGGAGGGTCAGGCTCCCGGTCCGGTGGAGCTCGGCGATCTTCTCCGCCAGGGCGTTGCCGATGTTCGGCAGCTCGGTGAGGCGGCCCTCGCGCACCAGCGCGTCCAGGTCGCCGCTGAACCCGGCCATCCGGTCGGCGCCCAGGTCGTAGGCGCGTGACTTGTAGAAATCCTCGCCCTTCAGCTGGAGGTACTGCGAGACCTCGCGCAGGGCCCGGGCGATGCTCAAGGGATCCATGTGTGCGGAGACTCTCTTGTTAATGTCTGGGCCCGACAGATGCGAATCGAGCTCGGAGCGGCAGACCTGGAAGAGGGGGAGCTGCGGGGGTACGACCTCGGCAAGCGCGCGGTCTGCGTCGCGCGGGTGAACGGGCAGTACAAGGCCCTGGACGACTGGTGCAACCATGCAGGATGTCTGCTGTCCGGCGGACGGGTCGACGGCAACCTGGTCGTCTGCCCGTGCCACGAGGTGGGGTTCGACCTCGACAGCGGGGCCAACGCCACGTCGCCGGGCGTGTGCGACGACCAGCCCACCGCCCGCGTGTCGGTCGAGGCAGGGCGGCTGATTCTCGACGTCGAGGAGGGCTGACGATGGGTCACGACGACGGGCATGGGCACGGGAGCCACGGAGGGCACTCGCACAGCCACGGCCCATGGCCACAAGGGCGCGGCACGCCGGCCCACGGCGAGAGCCCGGCCCGGGAGCATCGGAGCGACGCGCCGACCCACGTCTCCTGCTTCGTCCTGACCTGCTCGGACTCCCGGGCCCAGGCGGACGACGTGAGCGGCCGGGCGCTGCGCGAGGGGCTCGAGGCGGCGGGTCACGCCGTCGTCGGGCAGACCGTGGTCCGCGACGAGCCGGACGCGATCCGCGCGGCGGTGGAGCGCGGGCTCGCGGGCGGCGCACGGGCGGTCCTGATCACCGGGGGCACCGGCATCACCCGGCGAGACCAGACGGTCGAGGCCATCCGCCCGCTCCTGGACAAGGAGATCCCGGGCTTCGGCGAGCTGTTCCGGATGCTGTCCTTCCAGGAGATCGGCAGCGCGGCCTGGCTGTCCCGGGCCCTGGCGGGGACGGTGCGCGGGGCGCTGGTCTTCGTGCTGCCCGGAAGCCCCAACGCGGTCCGGCTCGCCCTGGACCGCCTCATCCTCCCCGAGCTCGGCCACGCCGTGCGCGAGCTGAGCCGGTAGCCGATGCGCCGGGGAGGCACCCACCGGCTGTCGCCCGAGCGGGCCTCGCGCCTGCGCCGGGCGCTGGACCGGCTCGAGCGGGCGTCCCCGCCGCGGCGGCGGGTTCCGCTGGATCCGGTCTCGCTGCCGCATCGCTACCGGGACCCGCGCGACATCGAGGTCGCGGCGCTCCTGGCGGCGTTGCTGGCCTACGGCCGGGCGGACCTCTTCCTTCCCCGGGTGGAGCGGGTCCTCTCCGGGATGGGGCCGTCGCCGGCCGCCTTCGTGCGTGGGCTCGACGTCGCGGGGGCCCGGGCGCTGCTCTCGGGCTTCGTCTACCGCTTCAACGTCGGCGCGGACGTGGCGGTGCTGCTCCTCGGGATGGGGCGGATGCTCGAGCGGCGGGGCTCGCTCGAGGCGGGGTTCGTCGCGGCGCACGAGACCTCGGGCGGCGACCTCCACGGCGCGCTGGGGGAATTCGTCCGCGAGCTCCGGGACGTGGACGTGCGCGCGGTGGAGCGGGCGCTGGGGCGGACGCGTGGGCTGGACCACCTCTTGCCCGTGCCGCTGGGCGCGGGCGCGGCGAAGCGGCTGCACCTCTTTCTCCGCTGGATGGTGCGCGGACCCGACGGTGTGGACCTGGGCGTCTGGAGGCAGGGTGTCTCCGAGCGCGCTCCTGGTCCCGCTGGACACGCACGTCGCGCGGCTCGCGTGGCGGCTCGGGCTGGTGCGCCGGCGGACGATGGGGTGGGCGGCGGCCGAGGACATCACCGGCAATCTCAGGGTCATCGACCCGGTGGATCCGGTCCGGTTCGACTTCGTGCTCTGTCACCACGGGATGAGCGGCGCCTGTCCGCCGCAGGCCCGGGCCGAGCTGTGCGCCCGCTGCGTGCTGCGGCCCGAGTGCAGCGTCGGGCGGAGGCTCGCGCCGGGTCCGGTGGCCGTCGAGCCCCGGCACGTCGGGGATGCGCCCGTGAGCGCTCGGCGGGCCCCGGTCCGCTAGCTGGAGGTCACCAGAGCGGTGACCACGGATGCGGCGCCGGCGAGGTCGAGCTGGCTTCCGCGGACGACGCTCACCCGGATGCAGGCGGCGTCCTGCGTGACGTAGACCGCGTCGGCGGTGGTCCAGACGGGCCTCCCGAGGGCGAGCGACTGCTCCGCGCCATCTCCGGCGGCGGCCGCGCATCGGCTCTCGGCCTCGGCGCCGTTGAACCAGGTGCTGACCTGGAATCGAAGCTCGACGCCGTCGCCCCGCCAGGGTCCAGAGGGTGGATTCGCTGAGCTCTGCGCCGACGGGCTCCAGCAGGGCCGAGCCGACGGCGGTCTCGAGCGCGAACCGGTTCACGGCCAGCGCACGGCTCGGCGCCCAGGGGCCGGGCGCCTCTGTCGGGGTCACGGCCGGCGTATCCGTCGCGGGGTCGGTGGTGGGGGACGTCCCGCCCGTGGGCCCGTCCGTGCCCGACCCGCAGGCCAGCGCGACCAGCACGGCCGCGATGAGCGCGCGGCGCGGGCTCCGCTCCATGTCCGGCGGGCGGATCATCTCACCGGGTGCTGCGGCCGGGCGCGGGCGCGGTGACGTTCACCTTGTTGGTCTTGCCGTCCCAGGTGGTCGCGTCGGCCGGGTTGAAGACCTCCCACTTTGCCGAATCGAAGGCGAGCTGGACCTCGTCCACCAGCCGCACGTCCAGGCTGTTCTCGTTCAGCCCGACGACCAGCACATCCTGGAGCGTGATCCGGTAGCTGAGAACCGTCTTCCCATCCTGCGCCTGATCGAAGAACTCGATCGTGACCTGCTTGATGTGCTCGCCGGTCAAGAGGACCTTGATGAGCTTGATGCTCGCCGGTCCCTGGACCTTGTTGAAGACGACCGGCCCGAGCGTGGGCTTCCCCGCGCCGCCGCCGGTGCTCCCACCGGTGGTGGTGGCCTGGCGCCAGGTCTCCGAGAAGTTGAAGCCCTCGATCTGGCCCTCGTGGCCCTTGGCCTTCGACTCGCCGGTGATCCCGTCGATGGTGACGAAGAACGGACCCGAGCGGACGTCGTCCCTATCGTGCGCGCGTGCGGCCGGCGCCTGGCCCAGGGCCAGTGCGAGCACTGCCGAGGCAAGCGTGGTCTTCATTCGAAACCCCCAGATGTCATCGGGACAGGGCAACGGAACGCGAAAGCTTGCCACCGGCGGAGATCGGCCGGGAGGCGGGTCTGTTTCGCCTCATCCCGGCGCTCCCTCGGCGGACGCGGAACGCCACGCGTCGACGTGTGCGCCGAGGCGCTACCCCAGCACCCGCCCGAGTCGCACCTCGTCCGGGTAGGGGATGAAGTCCGCCTGTTTCCCGCGCGCGGATCTCCTCCTGGCGCGCGATCCACCACGCCGGGTCGAGCAGCTCGCCGTGGATCTCCAGGAACAGCTCGCGCAACCGCCCGGGTGGAAACAGGAAACGCAGGAACTCCTCGGGGAACACGTCGCGCGGGCCCACGTGGAACCACGGCTCGGCCGAGGCCTCCTCGGCGTCGTCCCGCGCGCTCGGCAGCCGACGGAACGTCACCTCGGTCAGCAGCGAGATCTCGTCGTAGTCGTAGAAGACCACCCGCCCGCGGCCGGTGATTCCGAAGTTCTTGAGCAGCAGGTCGCCGGCAAAGATGTTCGCCTGCGCGAGGTCGCGGATCGCCAACCCGAACTCGCGCACGCCGTGGGCCTGCTGCGCCTGGTCGGCGTGCTGGAGCCAGAGGTCCAGCGGCGTCATCCGCCGCTCCACGTACAGGTGCTTCACCACCAGCCGGTCCCCCTCGCGGTCCACGCTCCGCGCGCACGACCGCTCGAGCTCCTCGATCACCGCCGGGTCCATCCGCTCGGCGGGGAACAGCACGTCGGAGTACTCGAGCGCGTCCGGCAGCCGCCCCACGCGGTCGTGGTACTTCACCAGCGTGTACTTCGCCCTGACCTCCTCGGGGGTGATGTGCTTGGGCGGGGGGAACTCGTCGCGGATGACCTTGAACACCCACGGGAACGAGGGAAGGGTGAACACCGCCATCACCATCCCCCGTGCGCCGGGCGCGGGGACGAACGCGTCGGTCGAGTGCTTCAGGGCCGCGTGCAGGTCCCGGTAGAAGAGCGTCTTGCCCTGCTTCTGCAGCCCCACCGCGGTGTACAGCTCGGCCTTCGATTTTCCCGGCATCAGCTGGTTCAGGAAGGCGACGAACTCGGACGGCACGTCCATGTCGACGATGAAGTAGGCGCGCGAGAGGCTGAACAGCGCCGCCAGGTGCTCGCCCTTGAGCAGGAGTGCGTCCACGTGCAGCCCGCGTCCCGAGGGCCCATGGCGCAGGCAGGCCACGAAGGGCGTCTGCTGGTTCCCGTTGATGATTCGCCCCACGACGTAGGCGCCCATGTCGCGGAAGAAGAGTGAGGAGAGCACCTGGACCTGGAAGTTGAGCTGGCGCTCGCGCCGACCCGGCAGGTGCTGACGGAAGGCGAGGAGCACCTTGCGCAGATCGCGACGGAGATCCTCGAACGGGACGGACAGCCCGAGGCTCCGGGCGATGGCGGTGAAGGTGGAGAGGAGGTCCTGCGCGGTCGGGTACCAGGACCGCCAGGTGACGTCGTCCGCCTCGATGAACTCGGTGGCCACCGCCTGGCGCCAGAAGATGTACTCGTTCCGGTAGTAGGTCCGGTCGAGCACGCGGCACGCGACCGAGTTGTAGAACGTCTCGGCGCACTCGGGCCGCTTGTGGTCGTAGAGCTGGGCGATGAACGCCTGCTTCACCTGGGGCCAGAGCGTCTCGTCCGTCCGCGCGTCCGGGTACAGCTGCAGCACCGACGCGACCGACTCCTGAACGCGCTCGTCGTACGTCCCGATGCCGACGCGGCTCAGCTCGTGCGCGCCAGCCGCGGTCGCCCCGCTCGAAGCACTGCCTGGCCGCGACGCTGAGGGCCCGGAACTGGGCCCAGCGCTTCTCGAAGCCGTCGAGAATCGTGCGGGCGATCGCCTGTGGAGGGCTCATGGTCGAAAGACGGACCGCGTCATTGTCGCAGGCTTCACCTTCGAATGGCGCCTCGCCTGTTCGACGTTAACGTGCCCGGAACCATGGCCTTCCGCGCACCGCTCGCCCTCATCCCCCTCCTGCTCGTCTTCTCCGCCCGCGCTGCCACGCCGGATGCCGGCCCGGAACCCTCCGAGCCCAGCACGACCACGATTCTCAAGGACGCGCACGGGGCCACCGTCGGCCGGGTCACGCTCACCGACACGCCGCACGGGCTCCTCGTCCGGGGGTCGCTGACCGGGGTCCCGCGCGGCACCCACGCCATCCACTTCCACGAGACCGGCAAGTGCGAGCCCCCGTTCAAGACCGCCGGCGGGCACTTCAACCCGGGCCAGAAGTCGCACGGGATGCTGGATTCCGGCCGGCCCTCACGCGGGCGACATGCCGAACCTCGTGGTCCCCAAGGACGGCGCGCTGGAGTTCGAGTTCTTCGTCGACGGCCTGACGCTCGCGGCGGGGCCGACCTCCCTGTTCGATGCGGATGGCACGGCGATCGTCCTGCACGCGAAAGCGGACGACTACCGGAGCCAGCCCGCGGGCGACTCGGGTGACCGCATCGCCTGCGGGGTCGTCACCCGCTGAGCGGGCCGTTGTCCTCGCACCGGCGGCGTGGCAGCGTGGGCGCGTGCGCTTCATCGATCGCGAGGAGGTCGCGCGGCGTCTGACCTATCCGGCCGCGATCCGCCTGGTCCGTGAGGCGATGATTGCCCTGTCGCGCGGCGAGACGCTTCAGCTGCTGCGCTCCATCCTCCGGCTCTCGCCCGGCCATGCCGTCGGGACCATGACCGGCGCGCTGGCGGCCGACGCAGCCTTCGGCGTGAAGCTGATCAGCGTCTTCCAGGAGAACTTCGCCAGGGGCAAGCCTTCGCACCAGGGCCTGGTCGTCCTCTTCGAGCCCGTCTCCGGCGCGCCGGTCTGCGCGCTGGACGCCGGTGAGATCACCGCCATCCGCACCGCGGCGGCGACGGCGGTGGCCACCGATGCGCTCGCCCGCCCCGACGCGCGGCGCCTGGCGGTCCTCGGGTACGGCGAGCAGGCCTCGACGCACGTCCGCGCCCTCCGCGAGGTCCGGCGCTTCGACGCGATCACCGTCTGGGGGCGCTCGCAAGCGCGGGCCGAGGAGTTCGCCCGGCGCACCGAGCGCGCGCTCGGCATCCCGGTCCGTGCCTCCAGCTCGGCCCAGGAGGCGGTGGCGGAGGCGGACGTCGTCTGCACCCTCACCGCGGCCTCCGAGCCGATCCTCCTCGGCCGGTGGCTCCGCCCCGGCACGCACGTCAACCTGGTCGGCTCGAGCTACCTCGGGCCCGTCGAGGTGGACTCCGACCTGGTCGTCGCCTCCCGGTTCGTCGCCGACAGCCGCGAGGGGTGCCTCCGCCAGGGCGCCGAGTTCGTGAAGGCGAAGGAGGCTGGCCTGATTGGCGAGGACCACCTGGTGGCCGAGATTGGCGAGGTGCTGTCGGGGAAGATCCCCGGTCGCCGCACGCCCGGGGAGCTCACCGTCTACAAGTCGCTGGGCCACATCGTGCAGGACCTGGCGACGGGGTGGGCGCTGTACAGCCAGCCGGGGGAGCTCTCCTAGCGATGGAGTCCGAGCTCTTCGAGGAGATCCGCGATGCCTGTGCGCACCTGCACACGCGGGGGCTGCTGGCCGCGGCGGACGGCAACGTGAGCGTGCGCCAGGCGGATGGGTCCATCGTCCTCACCCCCGCCGGCGCGAACAAGGCACGGCTCCGGCCCGGGTCGCTAGCGCGGGTCACCCTCGACGGACGCATCCTCGAGGGGCGGCCCTCGACCGAGCGGGCGATGCACCTCGCGGTCTACCGGGCCTGCCCCGAGGCCCGGGTCATCGTCCATGCGCACCCGCCCACCGCCATCGCCTGGACCCTGGCCCGCCCCGACCTGACCGAGCTGCCGACGGACGCGCTCCCCGAGCTGCTCCTCGCCGCGGGCAGGGTGCCCATCGTCCCCTACGCGCGGCCGGGCACCGAGGAGATGGGCACCGTCCTCCTGCCGTTCCTCCCCGCCCACCGGCTCCTGCTGCTCTCGCGCCACGGGGCGCTGGCGTGGGGCGAGTCGCTGGAGGAGGCGGTTAACGGGATTCGAGCGGGTCGAGCACAGCGCGATCATCCTCAAGGCCGCCGCGGAGCTGGGGGGGACGACGCCGCTTGCCGGAGGACGAGCTCGAGGCGCTCCGGGCGCTGAAGGCGCGCCTCGGGCCGAGGCTCCAGTGAAGCGCATCGACGGCGTCGCACTCCGGGCCGAGGGCAAGCGCTTCGAGGTGCTCGACCAGACGCGGCTCCCGGACGTCGAGGTCTGGCTCGACGGGACGGACCCGGAAGCGATGGTCGGCCACATCCGTCGATTGTCGGTGCGCGGGGCGCCGCTCATCGGCGTGGCCGCGGCCCTGAGCATCGCGTCGGCCGCCGAGCGCGGCGCCGGCGAAGCCTCGCTCCGCACCTCCATCGCCCGGCTCCGGGAGGCGCGCCCGACGGCGGTGAACCTCGCCTGGGCGATGGACCGGCTCAGCGCCGTGCTCCAGGGCGGGGGCAGCGCAGCGGCGCTCGTCCGCGAGGCGGAGGCCATCCACGACGAGGACGTGGCGGCGTGCGCGCGCATCGGGGAGCTGGGCGCAGATCTCGTGCAGCGTGGCGAGCAGATCCTGACCCACTGCAACGCCGGCGCCCTGGCCACCGCCGGCATCGGCAGCGCGCTGGGCGTCATCCACCGCGCGCACGCCCGGGGGCTCGACGTCCAGGTGTGGGTGGACGAGACCCGGCCGCTGCTCCAGGGGGCGCGGCTCACGGCCTGGGAGCTCGGCCGGCTCGGCGTCCCGTTCACCCTGGTGACCGACGGGATGGCCGGCTCGCTGTTCCGCGCGGGGAAGGTCACCCGGGTCCTCGTCGGCGCCGACCGGATCGCCCGGAACGGCGACTTCGCGAACAAGATCGGGACCTACACGGTGGCGGTGCTCGCCCGGACGCACGGCGTCCCCTTCCATGCGGTGGCCCCCTGGTCGACGGTCGATCTGAGCTGCCCCTCCGGGGAGGCCATCCCGGTCGAGCAGCGAGCCGCGGACGAGGTGCGGGGCGCGATGGGCGTTCGCTGGGCGCCGGCCAGTGCCCGGGTCTTCAATCCCGCGTTCGACGTGACGCCGGCCTCGCTGGTGACGTCGCTGGTGACCGAGCGCGGGGTGGTCGACGGTGCCTCGCTCGCGGCAGGTGCCCTGGCCCGTCTGGCCTGAGCGCGAACCTCAGGCCCGCAGCGCGAAGATGGAGCGCAGCCGGTCGAGGATCCAGTTCGCCTCGCGGACCTCGACCACGTTCCCGTTCGCCTCGGCCACCGCGCGGAGCTGCCCTCGCCGGTGGGCGAGCGCCTCGGAGAGCAGACCCGCCAGCGCCGGCTGCTCGTCGAAGAGCTGGGCGAACGTCGGCCGGTCGAGCTCGAACAGCACCGAGTCCTCGGCCGCGACCACGGTGGCGGAGCGGGGCTCGCCGGTGAGGAGGGACATCTCGCCGAAGTACTGGCCGCGCCCGAGGCGCGTCACCTCGACCCCGCGGGCGGTGAGGATGGAGACGGTCCCAGCGGCCACCACGTAGAAGGTTTGACCCGGGGCGCCCTGCTCGATGATCCGCTCGCCGCGACCGAACCGGCGGGGCACCATCTCGTGCGCCACGCGCTCGCGCTCGCCCGGGCCGCAGCACCCGGAAGATGTCCACCTCGTCGAGCAGGGCGATCCGCTCGCTGACCGGGAACTCCGGCCCTGCGGCTCGGGGAAGCGCAGGTGGACGACCCGCTGCTGGTAGGGGATCTCGATGTTCTCCCGGCGGAGCCGGTACCAGAGCCGGGTGAGGATCTCGTCGCGGACGCCGTTGGCCCGGGCCACGTCCGCCACGTAGAAGCGGATGCGGTACTTGATGCCCGAGGCGTCGTATTGCCAGGTGCGGATCCGGGCGGCGGGCTCGGAGAGGATCAGCGGCACCTCGGCCAGCGTGTCGCGGATGACCTGCCTTCACCCGATTGGGCGGGGTCTCGTAGGTGAGCTCGACGAAGGTGTCGAACCCCACCGGCTCGTTGCCGCGCGAGTAGTTCTTCACCCCCTGCTTGCTGAAGGTGGTGTTGGGGAGCGAGATGATCTCCCGCCGCTTGTTCTCCACGCGGGTCGCCCGCCAGCCGATCTGCACGATGCGGCCGAAGACGTCCTGGCCCACCGAGATGATGTCCCCCACCTGGAAGGGGCGCTCCAGCTGGATGGCGAGGCCGGCGAAGAGGTTTCCCAGCGTCTCCTGGAGCGCGAGGCCGACGACCACCGAGATGATCGCCGAGCCGGCGAGCAGGCTCGACAGGTCGATGTGGAACTCCCGCTGGACGATGACCAGCGTGGCGACCAGGTAGAGCGTCGCCGTCGAGGACGTCGCGGAGGATCTTCGGCGTCGGCCGCGCCCGGAGAGCGGACGAGCTTGAGCACCAGCGACACCCCCAGCTCGGATGAAGGCGAAGGTGAGCGCCAGCATCCAGGCCAGCTCGAGCGACCCGGTGGACGCCCACGGCCATCCGCGCCCCCTGGTAGAGGTCCACGGTGCGGAGCACCAGGTACGCGGCGAGCAGCGAGATGACGCCGCGGAGGTCCCGCTTGAACAGCGGGTCGCCGCTCAGCGCCTGGAGGCCGACGAGCGAGACCAGGAGCCCCGCGCAGGCGGCGAGCAGCCCATGGCTCTGGAGCAGTTGGAGAACCAAGCGCGGCGGCAGGATGCGGGCCGCGGCGAGGGCGCGTCAAGGTTGACGGCGGCGGCCGGCCCGAGCATGTGAGGGTGTTCGCTCCAATGGCCCTCTCCGACGTCCAGGGACAGCCCCGTGCCGTCCACGCGCTCCAGGCCACCCTGGCGCAGGGCACCGTGCCCCACGCCTGGCTCTTCACCGGCCCCTCCGGGCGTGGGCAAGGAGCTCGCCGCCGTGGGGATGGCCCAGGCCCTCGTCTGCCCCGAGGCGCCGATGGTGGGCTGCGGGCGGTGCGCCGCATGCACGCGGGTGACCCGCTTCCACCACCCGGACGTGCTCTGGCTCATGCCCGAGGACGAGTCGGTCCGCCGGAAGCTGGCCGCGCGGAGCGACTTCGACCACGTGCCGTCCCGGGAGATCCGGGTGGACCAGGTGCGGCGCCTCCAGGAAAGGCTCGCCCTCCGCCCGCTCGAGGCCCCGCGGAAGGTGGTGCTCCTGCTCCCCGCGGAGGCGATGAACCCGCAGGCGCAGAACGCCTTCCTCAAGACGCTGGAGGAGCCCCCGCCGGACACCGTGCTCCTCCTGGTGATCGGCCGCGCCCGACCGCCTGCTCCCCACCTTGCGCAGCCGCTGCATCCGGGTCGGCGTTCGGGCCGCTCCCGCACGACTTCGTCCGTGACGAGGTCCAGCGCCGGCTGGAGGTTCGGCGGAGCGTGGCCGAGGCCGTGGCCTCGCTGGCCGACGGGAGCCTGGAGCGCGCCCTGGCCCTGGACGCCGAGCGGCTGGTGGACCGGCGGGGGCGCATCGAGCGCTTCGAAGCGGTGACCGGCGCGGACCTCCGGACCGTGCTGCGCTTCGCGGAGGACGCCGGGAGCAGCCGGGAGGAGGCCGAGGCCACCCTGGCGCTGCTCACCGTCTGGGTCCGCGACGTGGCGGTGGCGCAAGGTGGGGGGAGAGCGGCTGTTCCACCCCGAGCTGCGGGAGCTCGCCAGCCGGGTGGCGGACCGGCTGGACGAGGACGGACTCCACCGGAGGTTCCGGCTCCTGGACGACGCGCTGGTGGCCATCCGGCAGCGGAACGCCTCGCCCCGGCTGCAGCTCGAGCGGATGCTCCTGGAGATGGAGGGATGAGCGACCCGCTCGCGCCGCTGCTCGCGGAGGTCAAGGCCGGGAAGGTGCGGCCGCTCTACCTCTGCTGGGGGGAGGAGTTCCTGGTGCGCCGGGACGCCGAGGCGCTCGCCCAGGCGGTGGTTCCGGAGGCGGCGGCGGGCCTGAACTTCGCGGTGCTGGACGCGGCGTCGCCGCGGGAGATCGCCGCCGAGCTGATGACCCTGCCGCTGTTCCCGGGCCGGAAGGTGGCGCTGGTGCGGGACCCGGAGTTCCTCGCCCCGAAGAAGGGGCGGGTGGACGCGCTGGGGAAGGTGCGCGAGGCGTGGAAGGCCGGGCGGCGGAAGGAGTCGGCGCGCCGGCTCCTGGCGCTGGTGGCCCGGGCCGGGTGGGGCGTGGCGGAGGCTGGATCCGTCGCGTACCCGGTGCTCCGCCTCCCGAGGCCTGGAAGGAGGAGCTCGGCATCACCCTGGCCGACGCGGACCTGGACTGGCTCCGGGAGATGGTGGCCTTCATCCGCGAGGAGCGGGTGACCGCGCCCGAGTCGGACGCCTCGCCGCTCCTGGCAGCGCTCGAGCGCGGGCTGCCGGAGGGCCACGCCCTGATCATCGCCACGACGGACGTGGACCCCCGGCATCCACTCCTGAAGGTCGCCCAGAAGCAGGGGGTGGTGCTGGAGCGCAAGGTGGGCGGCCGGTTCCGGGACCTCGACCTCGAGCGGCGCGGCGAAGAGCTTCCTCGAGGGCAGCGGGAAGCGGCTCGGCCCTGGTGCGGAGGAGGCGCTCCGCGACCGGCTGGGTGGGCAGATGCGCCTTCTCCAGTCCGAGCTCGAGAAGCTGGTGGCCTACGTCCAGGGGCCGCTCATCCGCCGGGAGGACGTGGAGCAGCTGGTGGCGCGGGTGCGCGAGGAGGAGTTCCTCGAGCTGTCGGACGCGCTCCAGAAGCGCGACCTCGCCGCGGCGCTCCGCTACGTGGACGAGGCGCTGGAGCACGGGGCGGCGCCGCTGATGATCCTCGGGGCCATCGCCAGCGTGGTGCGCGGGCTCATCGAGTCACACGAGCGGATGACGCAGCTCGGGCGGGGCCAGCTGCCGCGCAGCTTCGACGAGTTCAAGTCCCGGATCTTTCCGGGGGTGGAGCGGGAGGCGAAGCAGCACGGACAGCGGGTTCCGCACCCCTGGGCGGCCTTCCTGGGGATGCAGGCTGCGGCCCGCTACGGGCGGCCGGCGCTGCGGCGGGGGCTCCTCGCCTGCGCCGAGGCGGACGTGGCCCTCAAGTCGTCCGGGGCGGGGAAGCTGGTGCTCGAGCGGCTGCTCTGGACGGTGTGCCCTCCGGGGAGGGTCCCGGCTTAACCTCCCGAAGGTTGGGGAGTTCTCACCCGTGTGCTCGCGCTGTCCATGACCCAGAGCGGACGACCCCGTCAGGTCCCGCAGCTCGCCCTCGTGGGCCGGACTGCGTCGACCGACGAGTCGCTGGTGCGTGCCTACCTCGACGGGGACCGGCAGGCATTCGGGTTCCTGGTCCATCGGCACGAGCGGCTGGTGCTGGCCCTGGTGCGGCGGTACGCGCGCACCCCGGAAGAGGCGGCGGACCTGGTCCAGCAGTCGTTCCTCCGGGCCTTCGCCGCAGCCGGGCGGGTATTTCCGCGGATGCGTCTGGGGGAACCGGGCGCGTTCCGGGCGTGGCTCCTGCGGCTGGCGGTGAACGTGGGGAAGAACCATGCGCGCGATGGGCGGCGCTGGCGGCTCGAGCCGGTGGAGTCGATGGACCTGCCGGCCGAGTCGACCGGCGTGATCGAGCGGCTCGAGGTCGAGCAGCGGAAGCGGATGGTCCGCGCCGCGCTCGAGGGGCTCAGCCGCCGCCAGCGCGAGGTCTTCGCGCTCCGGGTGGACGGGGAGCTTCCGTTCGCCGAGGTGGCCCGCGTGCTGGACATCACCGAGAACAACGCGAAGGTGCACTTCCACCACGCGGTGCGGCGGCTCCGCGAGCGGCTGGGCGGCGGGGAGGGCGAGCGATGAGCGTGGACTGCGAGATGCTGGGAGCGCTGCTGTCCGAGCGCCGGCGTGGCGAGCTGTCCCCGGAGCAGGCGGAGGCGCTGGAGGTGCACCTGGCCGGGTGCCCCGGGTGCCGGCAGCAGGCAGAGACTCTGGAGTCGGTCCTCGCGCTGGTGGAGCTGCCGCCGATCGGCGCGGCCGAGCTCGACGCGCTCCGGACGCGCCGGATCGCCGAGGCTCCACCTCGGATGTCGAGGGGACGGGGCTGGCGGCTCCCCGCGGTGCTCGTGGCCGCGGCGGCGGCAGCCATCCTGACGGTGTCCGTGCGCCCGATGCCGCACCGACATCCTGAGCGGGTGGAGACCACGTCGGCGGAGTCCGCCGAGGTCCTCCCCGGCTGGCGACAGCCAGGAGCTGTTCCCCGAGATGAGCGCCGATGGGGCCGACGAATCCGTGGACACGGCCGATGACGACGCGCTCTCGCTCGAGGGGCCAGGGCTCTTCGGAAACCTCGATGGTTGATTCACACAGGAGCAGGACGATGAAGACCTGGGTCTTCCTGGGAATGCTGGCGATGATGGGCGTGGCGCAGGCCGCGCAGAAGAAGGGCGACGATCCACCCAGCGCCGCGCAGCGCGCGCAGATGGACCAGCGGGCCCAGATGGCGATCACGCTGCAGCTCGCCGAGGCGATGGAGCTCGACGACGCGGCGACGCTGAAGCTGAAGCAGACCGTCGCCCAGTGGGATGCCCAGCGGGCCCCGCTCCGCCAGCAGATGTTCGACCAGGCGCAGGTGCTGCGCCGCGCGGCGAAGGGGGACACCACCGCCTACGGGCAGGTGGACCAGTCCATCCAGAAGATCATCGCCCTGCGCGCGCAGATGCACCAGATCGATCAGAGCATGTTCCAGCAGCTCTCCCAGGGGCTGCCGCCGCAGAAGAAGGCCAAGCTCGCGCTGGCCATCGCCCGGATGCCCGGGACGATGCGGGGGATGATGCACGGCGGTCGTGGTGGCGGTCCCAGGGGAGAGCCGGACGACGTGCAGTAGCGACGTCGTCCGGGTCGTTCCCCCCGGCCATCGTGCAGGTGTGAGCCCGAGCCGCTAGAGTCCGCGGCCCCTCGCCTCACCTGGAAGCCACGCCGCGATGCCCGGGAAGAAGAAGTTCCTCATCACCCCAGCGCTGCCGTACGCCAACGGTCCGCTCCACCTCGGTCACATGGTGGAGCACGTGCAGACCGACATCTTCGTGCGCTACCAGCGCTCTGCCGGGCACGAGGTGGTGTTCGTCTGCGCGGACGACACGCACGGCACGCCGATCGAGCTGTACGCGGCGAAGCAGGGCCTGACGCCCGAGGCGATGGTGGCGGAGGTCTGGGAGTCGCACCGGGCGGACCTGCGCGACTTCGGCGTCTCGCTCGACGCCTTCCACTCGACGAACAGCCCGGAGAACAAGCACTACTCCGAGCTGATCTACGGGCGGCTGAAGGAGGCGGGGGACATCCTTCGCCGCTCGATCCGGCAGACCTACTGCGAGGTGGACCGGCGCTTCCTGCCGGATCGGTTCGTGCGCGGGACCTGCCCCAACTGCAAGAGCCCGGACCAGTACGGGGACGCGTGCGAGGTGTGCGGGAAGACGTACCAGCCGGATGAGCTGATCTCCCCGCGGTGCGCGATCTGCGGGACGCCCCCGGTGACGCGCGAGAGCGAGCACCTCTTCTTCGCGCTCTCGCGACACCAGGCGTGGCTGCAGGACGTGGTGCGAAGCCCCGGCTTCCTGCACCCGGCGGTGGCGAACCAGCTCCAGGCGTTCTTCGACCAGGGCCTTCAAGACTGGGACATCAGCCGGGACGCGCCGTACTTCGGCTTCCCGATCCCGGGCGAGAAGGACAAGTTCTTCTACGTCTGGCTGGACGCGCCGATCGGCTACGTCTCGGCGACCGAGAAGTGGGCGAAGGACTCGGGGCGGGCGCGCTCGGCGATGGACCTCTGGGCGGAGGATTCGGACACCGAGATCCGCCACTTCATCGGCAAGGACATCGTCTACTTCCACGCGCTCTTCTGGCCGACGGTGCTCAAGGTCGCGCGGTTCAAGCGGCCGGCGAAGCTGCACGTCCACGGCCACCTCACGCTCAACGGCGAGAAGATGTCGAAGTCGCGGGGAACGCTCATCGGCGCCCGTGCGGCGCTGGAGGCGTTCGACCCGGCGTACCTCCGCTACTTCTACGCCGCGAACCTGGGGCCGGGGCCCGAGGACTTCGACCTGTCGCTGCCCGAGTTCCGCGCCCGGGTGAATGGCGAGCTGGTGAACAACGTGGGCAACCTCGCGAACCGGACGCTGTCGCTGCTGACCGGTCCGCTCGGGGGAAGCTCGCGCTCCGCGCCGGGCGAGGCCGGGAAGGCGCTCCTCGAGGGCGCGCTGGCCCGCGTGCCCGAGGTGGTCGCGTCGTACGAGTCGCTCGACTTCCGGTCGGTGGTGCGGACCATCGTCGAGGTCTCGCAGTCGGCGAACCAGTTCCTGCAGGCGCGCGCGCCCTGGGCGAAGGTGAAGACCGACCCCGAGGTGGCGCGGGCGGATCTCTCGGACGCCTCGGACGTGGTGGCGCTCCTGGCGGCGTTCCTGACGCCGATCGTGCCCTCGGTGACGGAGAAGCTCTTCGCCCAGCTCGGGACGCCGCCGTTGACGTTCGCGGATCTGGCGAAGCCGCGTGTGCCGCTGCTTCCGCGCGGGCGTGCGCTCGGGACGCCGTCGCCGCTCCTGCCACGCCTCGAGGAGGCGCAGGTGAACAAGCTGGTCCCGGCGGAGGAGCTGGCCCGGCTGGCAGCCAAGTCGACGGCGAAGGCTCCGCGCGCCGAGCCGGCCCCGGCGACGGGGGACAAGGACGCTCCGCCCGAGGAGATCGACATCGACGCCTTCGCGCGGGTGGCGCTGAAGGTGGGCCAGGTGCTGGCGGCCGAACGGGTGCCCAAGGCGGACAAGCTGCTCAAGCTCACGGTGGACGTGGGCGAGGGGAGCCCGCGGACGGTGGTGGCGGGCATCGCCGAGGCCTACGCGCCCGAGGTGCTGGTCGGCCGCAAGGTGGTGGTGGTCGCCAATCTCAAGCCGCGCGCGCTGCGGGGCATCGAATCGCGGGGCATGCTCCTCGCTGCCGGGAGCGGTGGAGCGTCGCTGCGGCTCGTGGACCCGGGGGACCTGCCGCCAGGGAGTCCGGTGAAGTGATGCGGCTGGTCGACGGGCACTGTCACCTCGAGCCGGACGACTATCCCGACGTCCCGGCGGTGCTGTCCCGGATGTCGGCCGCGGGCGTGGTGCACGCGGTGGTCGTCGGGCAGTTCCAGGGTCCGGGAGACTTCGGGCACGCGGTCGCGGTCGCCCGGGCGCACCCGGACCGTCTGACGGCGACGCTGGGGATCCACCCGCACGAGGCGGCGCGGGCCACCCCGGCGGACTGGGTGTTCCTCGAGGAGACGTGCCGCCGGCCCGAGGTCCACGCGGTCGGAGAGGCGGGGCTCGACTTCTACTACGACCGCTCGCCGCGCGACGTCCAGGACGCGGTGTTCCGGCGGCAGTGCGCGCTGTCGGTCTCGGTCCAGAAGCCGCTGGTGGTCCACGTCCGGGACGCGCATGCGGAGTGCGCCGGGATCCTCCGCGCGGAGAAGCCGACCGCCGGGCGTCATCCACTGCTTCACCGGGGACCTCGCGGCAGCGCGGACGTACCTGGACCTGGGATTCGATCTCTCGATCTCCGGAGTGGTGACGTACAAGAAGACCGAGGCGCTCGCCGAGGCGGTGCGATTCGCGCCTCTGGAGCGACTCCTGGTCGAGACGGACTCGCCGTATCTCGCGCCGGTTCCGTACCGGGGGAAGAAGAACGAGCCGGCGTACGTGCTGGAGACGGCGCGTCGGGTGGCGGAGCTGAAGGGATTGCCGCTCGAGCAGGTCGCGGAGGCGACGAGCCTCAACGCGGCGCGGGTGTACCGGTTCCAGCTGCCGGTCGAGTGAGGCACAGGCCTCAGACGAGATAGCCGGTGAAGAAGAGCCGGCCCATCGCCTCGGCGAGCACCACCAGCCAGATCAGCAACGGGGCCAGCACCCACGGCGGAAGCTCGATCAGGAGCAGCAGCACGGGCAGGACCATCGCCTCCGAACGGTAGACGCTCACCCCGCGCCCGACCACGAGCGGAAAGATCCAGAAGACCACGGCAGAGATCGCGGCCCAGCTCCGGATCGGGTTCGGCTGACGACGCGTGACCACCGCGGTCCCGATGCCGAGCAGCACCAGCCCCGCGACGGTGAGCGTCTGCGCGGCAACGGTCCGTGCCCGCGGATCGGACCCGGCGTCGAACGCCGGCCCCACCACGCCGAGGAACGCATCCACCGGCCGCGCCATCGCCGAGAACCCCTTCCGGTGGACCCAGTAGAACGCGTCCCAGTGTCCGAGCAGGACCTGATGCAGGACGAGCACGAGCAGAAGCCCGCACACGGCGAGCCCTCCGGCGACCACCGCGGGACGGAGCCCGCGCGTCCGCAAGAACGCCGCCACGGCATTGGCGCCGCCACCAGCACCCCCGTGACGTACGACAGCGCCACCCCGGCGCCGAACAGCGCCCGCGAGCGCCCATCGCTCGCGCACGATGAAGAACCCGGCCAGCACCAGACAGAGCAGCGCCAGCGACGTGGGGAAGATCGCGTGCTGGTACACCGCCCCCGGGAACACCGCCGCCATCCCGAGCACGAGCCACCCGCGCATCCCGCGCCGTCGAAGGAACCCGTTCCACAGCGCCACCAGCATCCCCAGGGCCCCGAGTCCCGCGACCCAGACTCCCGCCGTGGCCGGTGCGACCCCGAGCGCGATCAGCGGCTTCAGCATCCAGGGGTACAGCGGGAACCACGCCGCGTTTCCGCAGACGTCGCCGGGGCGTCCGCCGATCCGCGCACAGGAGAAGTACTCGTATCCCGTGGTCGCGATGGCCAGGTAGTGCCCGCTGTCCCACCGGAACCAGCTCGCTGCTCTCGAGGCGTCGAAGCCCACCGCGGCCGCCGCCTCCGAGAAGAGGATGCGCACGGCGACGAACGCACCGAGCGGCGGGAGCACCGCCTCGCCGGCCCGGAGGGCTCGGCTCACGCGGGCTCGAGCGCCCGCACCACCAGCTCGAGATCCGTGTCCAGGTGGGGCAGCTCCATCAGGAGGGCGTCCGGATCGTAGACGAACTCCGTCGCCCGGGCCCGGAGGATCTGCGTCAGCGCCTCCTCGCCCCGGACCGGACCGGCCCCTGCCCACACCACGCGGCCCCGCTCGAACTGGAGGAGCCCCTCGGCGCCATCCGCTCGGAGCGCCAGCCGCCCCGACTTCCTGCCGCTCCCGAGGATGCGGAGCACGTCGCGCGGCGGGAGCTCGTCGGCCGTGCCCTGGACCGCCCGCGCGGGGCCTCCATTGGCGATCCGGTCGCGGATCGCATCGAGGACGCGGCCGGCGACGTCCGGTGGCTCGCCCGACCCGAGCAGCGCGGTGACCCCCGGACTGGAGCAGCCGCTCGGAGCCGACCTGGTCCAGGTCTCCGCTGACCAGCAACGGTGTGCCGGCCAGCCGCGGGTCCGAGCGAAGCTCGACCGCCGCCTGGGCAATCTCCGGAACGCCGAGCGCGGACGAGAACAGCCACAGGTCCGACCCGGCCGCCGCCTCCATCGCGCCCTCGAGCGTGCTCGTGGCGTGCACCACCAGCGCCTTCCTGGCCCAGGGCGTGCACCACCGCGTCCCGGCGCGCCGGCTCGGGGTCGGCGACCAGCACCTGGCGCCCGTCGCTCTCCAGGCGGCGCCGGAGCAGCTCACCCGAGTGGAGCAGCTCGACCATCTCGACCACCCGGGGGTCGAAGAGCGTCCCGGCCTGCTCGGCCATGAAGCTGAGCGCCTGCTCGCGGGTGAAGAGCCGGCCGAAGGTGTTCGCCGGGTTCCGGGTGAGGTCGAGCCAGCTGTCCACCGCGGCGAGGATCCGTGCCCCGATCGCGATGTCCTCCCCGTGGGCGCCCTGCGGCGTCCCCGAGCCGTCCCAGGCCTCGTACAGCTGGGCCAGCGTCGCTCCCACCTGCGCCGGGAGGTGCACCGCCTCGAACATGTGCACCGGCGCCAGGGCCAGCTTCCGGGCCTCGGCCTTCCACTCGGGGTTCCGCGCGGTGCCGGCGATCGTGAGGTGGATGGGGCCCTTGCCCAGGTCGTGGAGGTACGCCGCCAGGGCCACGCAGGACACCTCGCGCGACGGGAGCCCGAGCCGGATCGCCACCAGCGAGGCCTGGCGCGCCAGCTGCGCCGAGTGTCCGCGCAGCTCCCCGCGGCCCCGCTCGAGCTGGTCGACCAGCACCCGCAGCGTCTCGAGGTAGTCGGTCTCGCCCACGCCGCGCGTGCGGCGACGAGCCCGCTCTCGCCCGGTGGTGGGCCGGCTGGTCCGGCCCGCCGGCGTCCGGGCCTGGCTGCCCTCGCCCCGGAGCCGGAGCGGCACCGGAGGCACCTGCTTGCTGCTCCCCGCCGACTCGTAGGCCGCGGCGATGCCCGCGAGGTCGGCGCGGCTCGCCCGGGGCCCCGACGTCAGCGAGGCGAAGGCGGTGGTGTCCGCGTAGTAGTGCTTCTGGATGCCCGCCCGCACGACGCTCCGCAGCGCGATGTAGGCGTAGACCTCGTCCACGTCGGCGATCGCCGCCACGTCGCGGAGCAGCTTCTCGTTCTGCGGCTCGGCCGCGACGATGGAGAGGATGCGCCGCTCGTCGTCCACCGCGAGCGGCAGGAAGTGGTGGGCCTCGGCCAGCCGCACCGGCACCCGATCCAGCAGGTCGCTCGCGATCTGGGCCCGCGCCAGCTTCTCCGCCGACACGTACCGGGTCTTCAGCTCGGAGGCGAGGAAGCGCAGGAGGACGGCCTCGCCGAGCAGGCCCATCTCGACGAGCGAGTCCCCGAGCCGGTGGCCCGTGAGGCGCTGCTGCTCCAGCGCCTGTTCCACGGCCTCGCGCGACACGAGGCCGGCCGCGACGAGGCGATCTCCGAGCTTGGGACTCATCCCTGAATGTCAGGGATTCTGCCGGATCCGCCCCGGGAGGAGAATTGCCGCCCCCCTGGTTCCGTTCACCCCTCGGGAGGTCGCTCGGGAACCGGGGTCTCGGCTGACTCCGCAGGCTCGGTCGTGGCCGGGGGACTGGCCTCTCCGGTGAGCGCCTCCAGCGGCTTGAAGCTGAGCTTCGGCCCGGAGGGCGACGCCGGAGCCGTGGCCGCGGGCGTCGCGGGCCCTCCACCGCGCTGGCGCTTCCGCTTCTCGGGCCGGCGGCCGCGTCCCTCCACCGGTGAGCGCCCGCGCGAGGTCGGCGAGGGACCCTTCCAGAGGTGGCGGTCGTAGAGCTTGGTCTGCTCGGTCCAGGTCTCGCCCGGGTCGCGGGCCATGAGGTCGAGCCAGCTGTCGATCCGCGAGTCCAGCGAGTCGATGGCGTGCACCACGTACGCCTCGAGCGTCATCGGCAACCTTGGGCGAGCCGTACTCGAGGTGCCCGTGGTGGGCGAGGACCAGGTGCGTGACGTGCGCCTCGAGCAGCGGCGGGAAGCCCGGGATGTGCGCCGCCTTCTCGTGGATGGCCTGCGCGGTGAGGACCAGGTGGCCCACCAGCCGCCCCTCGTCGGTGTAGCGGGTGTTCCCGCCGTCCCAGGCGAGCTCCTGGACCTTCCCGATGTCGTGCAGCAGCGCGCCGGCGGTGACCAGGTCCCGATCCAGCATCGGGTAGTGGTCGGCCACGCGCAGGCCGAGCCGCATCACCGACAGGATGTGCTCGGCCAGCCCGCCGCGGTGCGCATGGTGGATGCCCTTGGCCGCGGGCGCCGTGGGGAGCCGCTGGACCACGAGGGGATCGTCGAGGAAGGCGAGCAGGAGCGCCTTCACGTGGGGGTCGGCCACGCGCTCGACGAGCTCGCGGATCTGCGCCACGGCCCGTGCTCCGTCGGGGGCCGGGCGAGGCGACTCGTGCGGCGCCCGCGCGGGTGCGGCCGGGGCCGGATGTCCCGCACCGGGAGCGGGGGCGTGTGCCGATGCCGGGGTTGGCGTCGGCGTCGGCGCGGGGGGTGGCGGGGGCACCTCGAACTCGGCCGGGTCGATCGGCTCCGGGTCCAGCCGGTCCACCGCCTCGAGAAGGATCTGCGGCTTGCCCTGGAAATGCGTCACGTGTCCACGGACCAGGACGAGATCACCCGCCTGGAACGCTGGCTCGAGCGCGTCGACCTGCTCGAAGACCCGGGCGTCCACCTCTCCCGTCCGGTCTCCGAGGCCGACCACCAGGAACACCTTGCCGCTCCTCGCGGTGACCCGGGCCTTGCGGGTGACCTTGAACACGGTGTGAACCGGCTGCTTGTCTCGCAGGTCGCGCACGTACACCTTGCGCACCACCTCGTCGCCGGGGCCTGTCTCGCTGGAATTGACGTCGGTCGTAGTCACGGGGCGCGGACCCTACCAGACCCGGGTGCTCCGGAGCGGCGGGCAGGTTAGGAGTGGGGACAGGTTGATCCTCCCGCTCCGAGACAGCCCCCGACCGAGCACCCGGCCCGTGGTGGTGACGCTGCTGGTGGCGGCGAATGTGGTCGTCTTCCTCTGGCAGCTCAGCCTCCGGAGCTCGGGGCAGCTCGACGCCGCGATCAACACCTTCGGATTCGTCCCCCTGCGCTTCTTCGCCTGGGAGCAGCTGGGCGGGGCAGCGCTCGATCCGCAGCGGTTCGTTCCGCTGCTCACCGCCAACTTTCTCCACGGCGGCTGGCTCCACATCATCTCCAACATGTGGTTCCTCATCGTCTTCGGCGACAACGTCGAGGACCGGCTGGGCCACCTCCGCTTCCTCCTCTTCTACCTGCTGTGCGGGGCGTGCTCGATGCTGGTCCAGGGCTGGGTCCTGCCGGGCTCGCGGGTCCCGGCCATCGGCGCCTCCGGGGCGATCGCCGGCGTGCTCGGGGCCTACCTGGTGCTCTACCCGGGCGCCCGCGTGCTCACCCTGGTGTTCTTCTTCTTCCAGGTGGAGCTCCCGGCGGTGGTGTTCCTGGGTGTCTGGTTCCTCTCCCAGCTGACGAACGGGGCGGCCTCGCTGTCCCCGGCCGCGGGAGAGGCAGCCGGAGGCGTCGCCTGGTGGGCGCACATCGGCGGCTTCGTGGTGGGGATGGGCCTGTGCGTGCTCTTCCGACGCGAGGCCGCCCCGAGGCCGCGGCGAGACTGGACCAGCCGCCCACCGCGCGGGCTGTGGACCTGATCTCAGCGGCGCCACTCGAGCGGAATGGCCTCGCGGGCCGCCGCGCGCTCGAGGTCGTGCAGCTCCTCCCGGGCGACGTTCAGCTGGTACTCGTCGTCCTCGAGCTGCAGCTTGAGCGTCTGGTACCGGCTGTCGGTCACGAGGTTCCCGGCGGTGTCGTAGGTCGTGGTGATGTCCTGACCCGGGAGGCGCGCCAGGGAATCGCGGGTGCGCGTCGCCTTCCGCTCGGCCCGGTAGACCTTGTCGTTGGCCTTGCGGAACATCGTCCGCCACTGATCCTCGGTGACCTTCTCGTCCTCGCGGGGAGCGTGGATCGTGGCCTCGATCGGCTCCGGGGGAGGGGGTTGCCCGTCGGTGGCCGGGCGTGGATCCTTCGGGGACTCGTCGGCGGGAGCCTTCGGCAGCGAGCTGCCCTCCCCGGGCTTCACCGCGCTGCGCGGTGCGACCGTCGGCTGATCGTTCTCCAGCTTGCGGGCCGTGCGGCGGAACTTCTCGGGGATGCTCGCGACGTCGTTGGTGTAGTGCGTCTCGCCCGCGGCGTCGATCCAGACGTAGATGTCGTCGGCGCGCACCGGCGCAGCATGCAGAACGAGCACCAAGACGGCGGCGCGGAGGATGCGGCGGCAGCTCATCGACGCCGGGAGTCTACCCGGTTGGCCGGGCGAACCCGCGTCGAGCGCAGCGCCAGGCGGGTCGACAGCCACACCGCGACCAGCACTGCGCCACCCACCACCCAGTAGCTCCAGCCGGAGAGGATGCCGGTCACCGCCGCCAGCGCGGAGGCCACCGTGGCCCCGAGCTCGAGGCCGGCGAGTGCGCTCCGGGGCCGGAAGCCGCCCGTCGGCCGGACGTGGGCCTTCAGCGCCGAGTGCTCCGCGACCCGCATCCACGTGGTCTGCCCCGGCGGGAGCAGCTCGTCCTCGCCGTCCACCAGCCCGTGCCGGAGCGCGTTGGAGATCTCGTACAGCGAGGCGAACTCCATCTCGCCCTCGGGCGTGCGCACGCGGTAGCTCAGGTGAGCTCCTTGCCGATCTGCTCGGCGATGCGGAGCCCGTCGATGGCCGAGCTCACGATGCCCCCCGCATACCCGCAACCTTCCCCCGAGGGGTAGAGGCCGCGGACCGAGACCGACTGGAGCGACTCGTCGCGCGGCAGCCGGACCGGGGAGCTGGTGCGGCTCTCGATGCCGATGAGCTTCCCCTCGGCGCTGACGAAGCCCCGCATCTTGTGGTCGAAGCGGCGGAGCGCCGCCTTGATGGCGTCGGTGAGCTCCTGCGGGAAGAGCACGTTCAGGTCGGTGTGGACGAGCCCCGGGCGATAGCTCGTCCCGCCGGGCGGCGTCCCCTTCCGGCCGGCGAGGTAGTCGGGGATGGTCTGCGCCGGGGCGAAGAAGCGTCCCCCGCCGAGCCGGTACGCCTCCTGCTCCCAGTGCCGCTGGAACTCGAGCCCGGCGAGTGGACCGTGGAAGCCGGCCCGGGCGAAGTCGGCGGGCGACACCGAGACCACGATGCCGGCGTTGGCGTAGCGGGCGTTGCGCCGGCTGTTGCTCATCCCGTTCGTGCACTGCAGGCCGTCCTCGGTCGGCGTGGGGACCACGATGCCGCCCGGGCACATGCAGAACGAGTAGACGCCGCGCATCTCGCCGCCGGTCTCGAAGTTCTCGGCCAGCTTGTAGTCGGCAGGCGGCAGCTCGGGATGCTGGGCCGCTCCGCCGTACTGGATGGAGTCGATGAGCCCCTGCGGATGCTCGGCCCGGAAGCCGATGGCGTAAGGCTTGGCCTCGATGGCGACGCTGCCGTCCCGGGCGAACCGCTCGAAGAGCTCGCGCGCGCTGTTCCCCGGGGCGAGCACCACCCGGTCCGAGTCGAGGCGGGTGCCGTCGGCGAGCCGGACGCCGGTGGTGCGCCCGTCGGTCGACAGCACGTCCTCGACCCGCGTCTCGAAGCGGACCTCGCAGCCGCCGGCGATCAGCTCCTCGCGCAGCCGGGCCACCGCGAACGGGAGGAGGTCGGAGCCGATGTGCGGCTTGCCGTCGACGAGGATCCGGTCCGGCGCCCCGTAGCGGGCGAAGGTCTCGATGACCTTCCGCACCAGCGGGTGGTTGATGCGGGTGCTGAGCTTTCCGTCGGTGTACGCGCCGGCCCCGCCCTCGCCGAAGTTCATGTTGCTCTCGGGGTCGAGGCTCCCATCGCGCATCAGCCTGCGCCACGTCCTTCCGGCGCTGCACCACCTCGCGTCCGCGCTCGAGGAGGACGGAGGGGACGCCGCGCTCGAGCAGGCCCAGGGCGCAGAACAGGCCTGCCGGGCCCGTGCCGACGATGAGGGGACGCCGCTCCGGGGCACGGACCTGTGCCGGCGGCGGCGGCGCGGGCTCGGTCTCGGTGACACCGGGAGGCAGCCGGGTCGGGGCGCGGCCCTCGGCGAATGTCACCTCGACGGTGTGGATGGTGCGGGGCGAGCCCTTCTTGCGGGCGTCGAGGACCGAACGGACGGTGCGCACCGTCGCCAGGTCGTCCGGGCGCACCCCGAGCGACTCGGCCGCGCGACGGCGGAGCAGCGACTCCGGCTCGCCGAGCCAGAGCGGAACGTTATGAATCCTGAAGGGCAAGTCGTTGCTGTTAGGGGCGAAGGGGGTCCGGCGCAATCTCCGGGGTGCGGCGCACCCAGTTGGCAGTGCGTAGGTGATTTCGCACCCCGCCAGTCCCGGTGCGTAGCACAGTTTGAGTGATTTCAGTGCCTTGGAGTGCTGGATGGTGGTGGCACGGCTGTGGCAGCCTGTTCCCACCCGTGAGCACTGACGCCAAGGCGACCAAGATCCTCGCTCGGACGTTCTTCAATCAGCTGCGTTCCAGCGGTTACACCCCGACCCAGGTGATTGCAGTGGCGACGGAGCTGATTGACCTCGTCGCCACGGGGATCCGGGAGGCGGACAAGACCCCGGCCACCAGCTCGGTCGACGCGGAGGAGAGCCGCCCGGCCGCCTAGCCTGGCTAGACAACGCCGAGCCCTGCGTTACACTTTCAGCGGTTTCCCTCGACCGGACGCGCGCGTTCCGGACGGGTTCCGGGGCCAAGGCCCGGGCGAGCGGAAGCAGTTTTTCGACTGACCCTGCAGCCGTCACGTGGCCGCAGGGTTTTTTGTTGCCCGGGATCCGGCCGCGGCCCGCGCCCGGCCCCGCTCCCGGGCGGCCGCCAGGGCCAGCACCAGGAGCCCCACCGTCATCGCGGTGAAGACGGCGCTGGTCGTCCAGGTCGCGAGGATGCCGGTGAGCGCCAGCCCCGCGGCAAAGGCGAGGGCGTCCTGCGCCCAGGGCCTGGGCCCGTCCCGCATCAGCAGCGCCGCGCACCCGGCCAGCGGGAGCCCGAACAGCACCTGCCGCTCGATGCGCGGGACGTTGGCCACCACCGTCTCCCAGTTGTGCACCAGGAGCGCGGCGAAGATGACCGCCGCGCCGATGGAGAGGACCAGCACTGCGGCGGCGGCGGCGTCCTTCGTGACCCGGGCCTTCTCGTCGAACTCCTGGGTGGCGAGGTCGACCAGGGTCTCCAGCGCGCTGTTGAGGATCTCGGCGAAGAAGACCAGCAGCACGCAGAAGATGAGCGTGACCTTCTCTGCCAGCCCGAGCGGCAGCCCGCTCCCGACGAGGGCCACCAGGATGGCGGACACGACGTGGACCTTCATGTTCGGCTGGTGCACGACCGTGTGGACCAGGCCGTTCCAGGCATGCCGGGCCGAGGACCAGAAGCCGTCCCCGCGGCGCGGTGGGTAGGGCGGCTTCCGGAGGCGGACTGGGGCGGGTGCGGTCATCGGTGACGAGTCAGCAGCACAGAGTCCGCCCAGGGGCAGGAAGCAGTCAACGCGTCCTCCTGGGAGCGTTGAATTCCGGTCCCGCTTCTCCTAGAGGACGCGCATGGCCCCCATGAAAGTCGCGATCAACGGTTTCGGTCGGATCGGGCGGTGCATCCTCCGGGCGGCGCTGGCCCGGAAGGAGCCGATCGAGTTCGTCGCCATCAACGATCTGGACGCGCCGGCCACGATGGCCCACCTCTTCAAGTACGACTCGGTGCACCGCACCTACCCGGGTGAGGTCTCGGCGACCGACAAGGCGATGACGGTCGACGGGCGGACCATCGCCTTCACCGCCGAGAAGGACCCGACCAAGCTGCCCTGGAAGGCGATGGGTGTGGACCTGGTGCTCGAGTGCACCGGCCGGTTCGCCGACCGCGAGGGCGCGAGCCACCACCTGGCCGCGGGGGCGAAGAAGGTCATCATCTCGGCGCCGGCGAAGGGCCCGGACGTCACCGTGGCCTTCGGGGTGAACACCCAGGTCTACGACCCGGCGAAGCACACCATCCTCTCCGCCGCCTCCTGCACCACCAACTGCCTGGCGCCCACGGCGAAGGTGCTGCTCGACACCTTCGGCATCGAGCGCGGCCTGATGACCACCATCCACAGCTACACCAACGACCAGCGCATCCTGGACCTGACGCACAAGGATCTGCGCCGGGCCCGCGCGGCGGCGCTGTCGATGATCCCCTCGAGCACCGGCGCGGCGAAGGCCATCGGCGACGTGCTGCCGGCGCTGAAGGGCAAGATGCACGGCCTCAGCGTCCGCGTGCCCACGCCGAACGTGAGCCTGGTGGACCTGACGGTGGTGCTCGGCAAGAAGGCCACCGCCGAGGAGATCAACGCCGCGTTCAAGAAGGCCGCCGAGGGGCCGCTCAAGGGCGTGCTCGACTACAGCGAGGCCGAGACGGTCTCGGTGGACTTCAACGGCAACCCGCACTCGGCGATGGTCGACGGGACCAACACCTTCGTGGTCGACGGGAACGCTGGCCAAGGTGATGGCCTGGTACGACAACGAGTGGGGCTTCAGCAACCGGATGGTCGATCTCACGAAGCTGGTGATGGCGAAGGGCTAGGTCAGGGCGGCCGCAGTCGAGGTCCAGCGGCCGCACTCAGCTAGGGTAAGGAGCAGCGCCATGTTCCGCTCCATCGACGACCTGCAGCTGTCCGGGAAGCGTGTCTTCGTCCGGGTGGACTTCAACGTCCCGCTGGACGAGCACCAGAAGGTCACCGACGACACGCGCATCCGCGAGGCCCTGCCGACGCTGAAGCGCGTGCTGCAGCTGGGCGGCAAGCTCATCGTCGCCTCGCACCTTGGCCGGCCCAAGGGCGTGGACCCGAAGCTGTCGCTCGAGCCGGCGGCGCGGGTGCTGTCGGATGCGCTCGGCAAGCCGTACGAGGTGCTGCTCGCCGACGACTGCGTGGGCGACGGCGTGCGGAAGATGGTGAAGGACCAGACGCCCACCCAGGTGGTGCTGCTGGAGAACCTCCGCTTCCACAAGGAGGAGGAGGCGAACGATCCGGCCTTCGCCCGGCAGCTGGCGGAGAACGCCGACGTGTGGGTGATGGACGCCTTCGGCACCGCGCACCGCGCGCACGCCTCGACCGCCGGGATGGCGCCGTTCGTGAAGGAGCGGGCCGCCGGCTATCTGATGGTGAAGGAGCTCGAGTTCCTCGGGAAGCTCCTGAGGTCGCCGGTGATGCCCTACGTGGCGGTGCTGGGCGGGGCGAAGGTCTCGGACAAGATCAAGGTCATCGAGAACCTGCTTCCGCGCGTCAGCTCGCTGATCGTGGGCGGGGCGATGGCGTACACGTTCCTGAAGGCCCAGGGCGTCGAGGTGGGGAAGAGCCGCGTCGAGGCAGACAAGCTGGACCTGGCGCGGCGAGCGCTCGAGGCGGCGGAGCGGCTGGGCAAGGCGGTGGTGCTGCCCATCGATCACATCGCCAGCACCGACCCGACCGGCAACGGGCCCATCCGCGAGGTGAAGGAGCGGGCGCTCCCGACGGAGATGATGGGCCTGGACATCGGGCCGAGGACCCGCGCGCTGTTCGCCGAGCACCTCCGGCCGGCGCACACGGTACTCTGGAACGGGCCGATGGGGCTCTTCGAGGTGGCGGCCTTCTCCGCCGGGACGAAGGCGGTGGCCGAGACCATCGCCGGGCTCCGGGACGCGACCACCGTGGTGGGCGGTGGGGACAGCGCGGCAGCGGTGCAGGAGTTCGGGCTGGCGAAGAAGATGTCGCACGTGTCGACCGGTGGTGGCGCCTCGCTCGAATTCCTCGAGGGGAAGGAGCTGCCCGGGGTGAAGGCGCTCGAATCCTGAGCGAGGAGGGGTGATGACCTCGCAACGTCGCCGTCCGCTGGTGGCCGGGAACTGGAAGATGCACCGGACCGGGCCGGAGGCGGTGGAGCTGATCCGCGAGCTCCGCGACGGGCTGTCGACCACGCGCGCCGAGGTGATGGTGGCGCCGCCGTTCACCGCGCTCGAGTCGGCGGCGCGGGCGCTCGAGGGGAGCGGCATCGCGCTCGGCGCCCAGAACGTGCACTGGGAATCCCAGGGTGCGTTCACCGGCGAGATCTCGGCCGGGATGCTGAAGGCCGTGGGGTGCACGCACGTCATCGTCGGCCACTCGGAGCGCCGGCAGCTCTTCGGGGAGACGGACGCCTCGGTGAGCAAGAAGGCGCGGGCGGTGCTTCACGCGGGGATGCGCCCGGTGGTCTGCGTCGGCGAGACGCTGGCCGACCGCGACGGCGGCCGGACGCTCGAGGTCTGCACGACCCAGCTCCACGGGAGCCTCGCCGGGGTGGCGGTGGAGGAGATGGCGCACGTGGTCCTCGCCTACGAGCCGGTGTGGGCCATCGGCACCGGGCGGAACGCCACGCCGGCGCAGGCCCAGGAGGTCCACGCCCACATCCGCGAGGCGCTGATCCGGCTGTTCGGCCGGTCGGTCGCCGACTCGGTGCGGGTGCTGTACGGCGGCTCGGTGAAGGCAGACAACGCGGCGGAGCTGCTGGGACAGCCCGACGTCGACGGTGCGCTGGTCGGGGGGCGAGCCTCAAGGCCCGGGAATTCCTGGCGATCATCGAGGCGGCGCGGTAGCCACCGACTTGCCAGACGTGGCGGCGGACCGTTAGGGTGCGCCGCCTTCTTCCGCCGGGAACCGCTCTTCGATGCTGACCTTCTTCACCATCATCCACGTGCTGCTCTGCGTCTTCATGATCTTCGTCGATCCTCCTCCAGCCGGGGAAGGACGCGGGGATGGGCGCGGCGCTGGGCGGTGGAGCGGCGACGTCGGCGTTCGGCGGCCGCGGGGCGGTGACGTTCCTGAGCAAGCTGACCGCGGCCTGCGCGGCGCTCTTCTTCCTGACCTCGTTCGGATTGTCGTTCGTGGGGATCCGCGGGTCGGTGACCAGCAGCCTGGCAGCGAAGGCGGCGGCGCAGACTGCTCCGGCGGCGGCTCCCGGTGGTGCGGCCCCGGTACCGGCAAGCTCGGCGCCGCCTGGCCCGGCTGCTCCGGCGGCGGCGCCTGGTCCGGCTGCAGCGCCTGGTCCCGCGCAGAAGTAGCCACGTCCCTCGCACCGCGGCGTGCAAGGCTCGGCGCCCGTGCACGACGGCCTGCGCGTTCTCCTCTGGTCGGCGGTGTTCGCCGGAGGCCTCGGGGTTTGCCTCTGGCTCTCGCGTCGCGGGCTCGCCCGGACGTACGTGCGCGACCTGCTGCACGTGGGGGCGGGGGTGTGGCCGCTGGGGTGGTGGGCGTGGCAGTCCCCGTGGCCGCCGATTGTGGTGGCGACGACCGGGTTCGTGCTCCTGATCGCCGTTCCGTTGCTGGCGCGCCGGTTCGCGGCGGCCGGAAAGCTCGAGCGCGCGGTCTCGGGGGAAGGGGAGGCGTGGACGGGCCTCGTGCTCTACGCGTTCTCGGCGGCGGTGTTCACCGCGGTGGGGCTGCTCGGGCACGCGCCGTTCCCGCCGCGGCGGCGCTGCTCGCGCTGGCGCTCGGCGACGGGCTCGGCGGTCTCGTCGGGCGGCTGTGGGGACGCCACCGGTTCCGCGTCCCCTGGGCGAAGACGAAGAGCATCGAGGGCTCGGCGGTGGTGGCCTCCTTCGCGGCGCTCGGGACGGCGATGGCCGGACTTCTCTACGGTGTGCCGCTCACGGCGGGCCGGGTCCTCGGAGCGGGCATCGCGGCTGCGCTGGCGGAAGCGCGTCGCGCCGCGGGCGACGGACAACGTGCTCGTGCCGCTCGCGGTCTGGCTCGTGGCGGGGGGGCTGGAAAGCGGCGGGCCGCCCTGATACGTAGGCGGTCCTCTTTCAAGCCCAGGTGGTGGAACTGGTAGACACACCATCTTGAGGGGGTGGCGCCGAAAGGTGTGCGGGTTCGAATCCCGCCCTGGGCACTGAAGCTTCCGGAGCGTCGGCGGGACCGAACGGGACCAGGCGAACCGGAAAGAGCAGCGAAGGACAGTTGTGGGACCGTCACTCGCTCCGATGACGTGATCGGTGGCTGCGCAGCGGTTGCCGATGACGACTGTGGTGTGATTCCCGGGGCGTCTCCGCCGGTCGAGCGTTAGGCTCACCGCGTCATGGGCAAGCTCAAGATTCTGCTCCTGGAATCGATTCACCCCGTCGCCGACGGTCTCCTCGAGGCGAGAGGTTTCGAGGTCCAGCGGGCCCAGGGCGCCCTCAAGGAAGAGCAGCTCTGTGAGCGACTCAAGGGCATCCACCTCCTTGGCATCCGCAGCAAGACGCAGGTCACGAAGAAGGTCCTCGACGCGGCGGACTCGTTGATCGCCGTGGGCGCGTTCTGCATCGGCACCAACCAGATCGCGCTCGACCACGCCCTGAAGCGCGGCGTCGCCGTCTTCAACGCGCCCTTCTCCAACACCCGCAGCGTCGCGGAGATGGTCATCGCCGAGATCGTCATGCTCTCGCGCCACCTCGGCGACCGATCGCGCGAGATGCACCACGGCGTCTGGAAGAAGGTGGCCACCGGCTCGCGCGAGGTCCGCGGCAAGACGCTCGGGCGTCGTGGGCTACGGGCACATCGGCAGCCAGGTCTCGATCCTCGCCGAGGACCTGGGGATGAAGGTCGTCTTCCACGACACCGCGGCCAAGCTCCCGCTCGGGAACTCCCAGCCGGTGAAGTCGCTCGACGCCCTGCTGGAGCAGAGCGACTTCGTCACCCTCCACGTCCCCGAGACCCCGCAGACCCGCGGGATGATGGGCGCGCCGCAGCTCGCCCGGATGAAGAAGGGCGCCTGCCTCATCAACGCCAGCCGCGGCACCGTGGTGGACCTCGAGGCGCTCGCGCAGGCGCTCAGGGAGAAGCACATCGACGGCGCCGCGCTGGACGTCTTCCCCGAGGAGCCGGAGGCCAACGTCGCCGAGGGCTTCGAGACGCCGCTCCGCGGCCTGGCCAACGTCATCCTCACCCCGCACGTCGGTGGCTCCACCTCCGAGGCGCAGGAGGCGATCGGTCGCGAGGTCTCGGCCAGCCTCTCCCGCTTCGCCCACACCGGCACGACGCTCGGGTCGGTGAACTTCCCTCACGTGGACCTCGGACGGACGCCGGACACCTGGCGACTGATCAACGTCCACCAGAACGTGCCCGGCGTGCTGCGCGACCTGAACAAGATCGTCTCCGACCGCGGGGCGAACATCCACTCGCAGGTCCTCTCCACCAACGCCGCCATCGGCTACCTGATCATGGACCTCGACTCGGACGTGGCCGGGCAGGTGGTGGACGACATGCACCGTCTCTCCACCAGCATCTCCGCCCGGACCGTCGCCTGAGAGGCGCGGAGGTCGCGGGCGGAGGGCCAGGCGGCCGCTACTGCTCGGTGCACCCGCCGCCGGCCGGGCAGGAACCGACTCCCGGAACGAGCCCGTTGTAGGTCTGCTTGCAGCCGCCGATCGCGGTGAAGACGTTGAAGTTCGCCGAGTCGGCCAGGTTCGGATCGTTCGGCGTGCCCGCCTCCCACGTGGCGTCGATGCCATGGCCGGCGCTGAACTGGATGATGCTGCTCACGATCATGCTCCCCGACGGCGTGAAGTCCGGGCCGCCGACGATCACGGCCGCGTTGTCCGCCGAGCCGGAGGGCCGGCAGTTCGCAGAGACCACCCCGCTGAAGCCGCCGGCGTACTCGATGATGTTGAACGCCATCTGAGAGCCGGTCGCGGCGGGCAACTGGATGCCTGCCCAGTCTCCCGCGGCCGGGACCGCCGCGGCCGAGGTGAAGCGGATGGGGGACGTGGGAGTGCCCACCGCGATCAGACGGCCGACGGGGTTGCCCGAGAGGAGTCCCCTCCCGCCGAACACCATGCGGAGAGCGGCACCCGGCCTGAACCGCAGCTCGGCACCTGGCAGGATGGTGAGCGTCACCCCGAGCGGGGTGATGACGTTTCCCGTCTGGACGACGTTGACCGAGGCCTCGAGGTACAGCGGGATATTCGCGTTGATCGTCGTGTCGGTGATGACGTTCGGCCGCGAGGGGATCGATCCAGGCCTCGTGAAAGTGTGCCGCCTGGGCCGGGTCGTCCTGCACCGTCATCTTGGGGATGCTCCCCGCGGCCATGATGAAGAGCGAGAGTGGGTAGTCCTGCGCGCCCACGATCCCGAGCAGGGTCGAGTCCGCGGTGAAGGCGGCCATTCCATCCAGGTACACTCCGCCGCCGCGGGGGTGATCGATTGCCACGTGGTCGACCGTGAGGAGTGCCAGGGGCGCCGTTACGTTCAGGCCCGGCCCTTCCATCACGATGGCCGAGTTCCGGTACCCGACCAGACCGGCTCCCGCCCCCACCAGCCCCGCGTGGTGCAGCTCGATGAAGGACTGCTCGTTGTACCCGCGCAGCGTCCCCCAGAACTGACCCTGCACCGCGGGGAGGAAGCTGACGAAGCCCGTCTGGTCGTCGGTTCCCGCGGCCACCAGCCTCGCCGGGCGGCCACCCACGGTGTCTCCCTCCACGCCGATCTCCGCAGTTTGGGCGAGGGAGACGATGGCGCAGGCCTGGATGGTGACGGTCGCTGGAGCCTTGATCCGGACGCTCGAGGTGATGGAGTGGGTCACCCCGCTCCCGGCCCAGGTCTCGTCGGCGGTGATGTTGCCTGCGTGGTTCACCACGGTGCCGTTGGGAGTCCCGCAGGCGGCGGGGGGACGAACGCCGGCGTCGGGCTGACCGGTTCCTCCACCGCCACATCCCCCCAGCACCAGCACTGCCGCCAGGGCCACACCGGACATCCATCGCGTACGCATGCTCGTCTCCTCCTGACCCGGAAGCCTGGAAGGGACGGAACGCCGGCGGCAGGTACGCTTCGGAGAAACCGGCTGGGCCACCTCGGCGGCCGGGATTTGCCGGAAGCTCAGCGACTTGCGAGCTGGGCCTCCGCCGCACGAGAGGCGGGCCCGCCCTTGATGAGGGGGTTGATGCTCCAGGCCTGCTCCAGGCTCCCCCGGGCCGCCGGGGAATCGTCGGCGAATGCCTCCAGCTGCGACTTCAAGACCCAGAGATCCGGATCGTGTGGACGGCCCTCGATCGCCTTCCGCACGCGGGCGATGCCTTCGGTCGCAACAGCCGAGGCCGGCTTCCCGCTCCGGATCAGCCATCGTGCCCGCTCGTACGCGACGCGGGCGAGGAACTCCTGTGGGAGATCCCCGCTCGACCGCGCTCCGAGCGTGCCGATCTTCTGCTCCGCCCGGGCGAGGAGCGCGCCCGGATCCAGGCCGTGCGAGATGCGCCAGTGGGCCTCGGCGATCCCGGCGACGGACCGGGTGACCACGAGGTTGGTGTCGTCCGGGGCCACCCGCTCGGCCCGCTCGAGCATCGGGAGGGCGCGTGCCAGGGGCCTGGTGGGGTCGTCGCCGCGCTGGCCGAGGAAGAAGGCATCGTCGACCAGCAACTCGGCCTCGATGACTTCGATGAACCCGAGTCCCGGGGTCCGCTTCAGCATCTCGTCGAGTCGATCGACAATCCCCTCGAGCTTCGGGCTCGGGTCCTCGCCGAGGGCGAAGAGAATCCCCGCCTCGACGTCGACGGCGGTGGCGAGCTGTGCCAGCGGTGCGGGTTGCCCGGGCATCGCCGCGATGACCTCCTCGAAGGCCTTCGATGCCGCCTCGAAGTTTGGGCGAGGATCCTCTCCCGACAACCACGCGTCCTTGCCGAGGAACATCCGCTGCTGTGCGACGATGGGGCGCACGAGGGTCCCTCGACCGGCGTGCATCCGGAGCGCGCGCTGACCCGCTTCGATGGCCGCGCGCCGGGCCTCGATCGTCGGCTTGCCCTCGTGCTGGAGGGCCTCCGCCTCGCTGGCATGCAGGAGGGTGAGGACGAACGGCACCTCCGAGTCCTCCGGGGCGAGCGCCTCGGCACGGGTCATGATCGCCAGCGCCTCCCGGACGGGCTCGAGCGAGGGTTGCCCCTGGTCGTTTGCCCAGAACGCCCGGTAGTACAGGCCCTGGCCCAGGAGGCACAGGGTCCGCACATCGCTGGCTCCGAGCGCGAGCGCTCGCCGATACGCGCCGATGGCGTTCTCCATCGTCCCCTGGACCGCCGAGTGATCGCTCATGAACTGGAACTGCATCCGTCCGATGAGCGCCAGACCTCGGCGAACGAGCGGGGCGGGGTCGTCCGGGTTCAGCCGTGACACCGCGTCCAGGGCGACGAGCGCAAGCCCGGTCTCCGGATCCGGAGAGCGCCCCCGGAGGGTGCGGCCGCTCGCCCTCACCGTGTGGACCTCGGCGCGCGCGAGGCCGACCTCCGGATCGCTCCGGCCCCACTCCTCAGCGCGATCGAGCAGCGCCGACGCCGCGACGAGGAGCGGCTCCATGTCGTCGAACCGACGGGCGTAGTAGACGTCGCGCGCTTCCGAGGTCCAGGCGTCCGCACCCAGCAGCGCCGCCTCGTACCGGCCGGGGTCCGCGGCCAGCACCTCGCTGGCGCGCTTCCGTGCCTCGGGGAAGTTGCGCTCCACCATCGCCTCGCGTGCGGCGAGCATGCTGGCCCGCCACCCCGAGGCGTCACCCATGCGCAGGTACGCCCGGGCCGGGTCGGCGAGCTCGGACCGGAGCTTCGCAAAGGCCGGCTCCCGCGCCTCCGGCGCCAGCGTCTCGCGGAGTCGCTCGTATCTCTTGCGATAGAGGTCTCCCAGCACCTCCCCGAGGCCTTCGGCCACCCGCGCCGTCCGGAATCCCGAGGCCCATGCCCGCTCGTACGCAGCGCGCGCTCCCTCGTCGTCGCCGGTGAGCTGCAGCGCCTTGCCGAGCGCTGCGCTCGCCGCGCCATCCCCGTGCGCGGCCAGCGGTCGGAGCCGATCGGCCTGTCGACGGATGCGGTCGAGCGCGGGGCGGAGGTCGTGCGGCGGCCCCAGGTGCTCCATCCGGAACCCGTCCTCGAGTGACTCGCTCAGCGCCCCCAGGCGGGCGGCCTCCACGGCGGCACGGTCCGCGCGGCGCTGGTGCCACACCGTCCATCCGCCCGCCACCAGCAGGGTGACGACGACGGCGGTCAGTGCCCGCGCGAGGGGCCCGTTCCGCCGGGCCCACTTGAGCGAGCGCTCGGCCCAGGACGCGGGCCGGGCATGGATCGGCTCCCCGCGCTGCACGCGGCCGAGGTCTTCCGCGAGTGCCTCGGCGCTGGGGTACCGGGCCGTCGGGTCCTTCTCCATCGCCCTGCCGGCGATGATCGCCAGCTCGCGGGGAGTCCCGGGCGCTGCCCGGGTGAGCGGCTCCGGCTCCTCCTCGAGGATGCGACGGAGGAGGTCCACATCGGGATCCGGATCGGTGGTCGGCGTCCGGATGGACCCGGAGCGCCGGAACGGAGGCCGCCCGGCGAGCACCGAGTAGAGCGTGGCGCCCAGCGCGTAGACGTCGGAGCGAAAGTCCGGAGGGCCCGGGGCGACGAGCTGCTCCGGGCTCATGTAGTCCAGCGTCCCTGCCGGCAGACCGGTCCGCGAGACTCCCGCGTCCTCCCCCCGGGCGAGACCGAAGTCGGTGAGCAGGGCGACCGGCGCGGCGTCCCGCGTCTCCTCGACCAGGACGTTGGCTGGCTTCACGTCCCGGTGCACCAGGCCCTGCAGGTGCGCTGCATGCAGCCCGAGCCCGGCCTGGCGCACGAGCTCGACCCGCTGCTCCACCGAGAGACGTGGGGCGAGCTCGGCCAGCGTCCTTCCCTCCACCAGCTGGAACACGATGCAGGGCCGGCCGCCGAGCGAGCCCACCGCGTGCACTTTCACCACGTGCGGATGCTCCACCCGCGCCTGCAGCCGGGCCTCGAGGAGGACCCGCTCGGCGTCGAGGGTGCCCAGCCCGCGCACCAGCTTCACTGCCACCGCCCGCTCCAGCCGCCGGTCCCAGCCGCGGTGGACCTCGCCCATCCCGCCGGAGCCCAGGAGGCTGCGGAGCTCGATCTGCTCGTCGAGGGGTGCAAGGCGCTCGGTCACCCGAGCTCCTCCAGCGCCGAACGCATCCGGCGGGCCACTTCCAGGAGCTCCGGCTCGGGGTAGTTGGAGAAGCCGAGCCGCAGCCCCGGAACCGCGCTGCCGTCGAACGAGAACCGTCGCCCGGGCTGGAACGAGACCCCGAGCTCCAGCGCCCGTGCCGCCCACGCATCCACGTCGATTGCGCCCTGCACCTCTGCCCACACGGCGAGGCCGCCGCTCGGCGGAACCACCCTCAGGGCCTCACCGAGGGCGTCCTTCAGCCCGGTGCAGAGCGCGTCGCGCCGGGTCCGGTACACGCGGTCCATGCGGTTCAGGTGCCGCTGCAGCTCGCCGTCCTCCATCAGCTCGGCCATGGCGCGCTCGAGCACCGGGTCGCCATGGCGGTCGTAGGTGGCGCGCAGCCCGCTCATCCGCGTGAGGAGCGGCGCCGGCCCGACCACGAAGCCGAGCCGGAGGTCGGGGCTGAAGATCTTGGACAGCGTCCCGACGTGCACCACCACCTGCGCCGCGTCCTTCGCCGCGAGCGGCGCCTGCGGCCGGCCGTCGAAGTGGAACTCGGAGTCGGGGTCCATCTCGATGACCGCGAAGCGGTGGGTCGCCGCGAGCTGGAGCAGCCGCGCACGCCGCTCGGCGGAGAGGACGGCCAGGGTGGGGTACTGCCGCTGCGGCGTCAGGAACACCGCGCGGAGCGGTGTCTCGCGGAGCAGCGCCTCGAGCGCGGAGACCTCCAGCCCCTCGGCGTCGATGGGCACCGGGAGGCAGCGCGCCCCGGCGCGGACGAACGCATCCCAGGCGCGGCGCGCGCCCAGGGCCTCCACCGCGATCGTGTCCCCGGGCGAGACCAGCGCCTGCGCCACCAGGAACAGCGCCATCTGGCTCCCGCGGGCGACGAAGATCCGCTCGGGCGGCACCGAGATCGCGCGGGTGTTGCTCAGCATGCGCGAGAGCGCCTCGCGCAGCTGGGGCTGACCCTGGGGATCTCCGCTCTCCGGTCCGCCCTTGGTCCTGATCGCGCGCCGATACGCCCGGGCGAGCGCCGCGGCGGGGAGCAACCGGGGATTGGGAACCCCGCTCGCCACCTCGAGCAGGCCCCGCCGGGCGCCGGCGGTCGGCGGCGGAGGCTCGGGGCCGAGCGCGAAGCCCATCGTCCCGGGAGCGGCGAGTCGCACCTCGTTCCGCGACTGTAGCCGCGCGGGCAGGTGCGCCGGGAGCCTCCGGGAGACGGCGCTCCCCTCGCCGGGTGCCGAGACCAGCCAGCCCTCGACCTGGAGCTCGTGGTACGCGGACATGACGGTGTTGCGGCTCACGCCGAGCTGCTCGGCCAGCGTGCGGTAGCCGGGGAGGGGATCGCCGGGCCGGAACCGGCCGCGGTGGATCTCCTTCATGAGAGCGTGGGCGATCTGGAGGTAGACCGGGTCCTCGCTCCGGGGATCGAGAAACAGCGATGGGGTCCACTCAGCCACTGGCTCGCTCGGCGACGGATCCTATCGCTGCCCCACCGCAGTCGGGTTGCACCTGACGAGAGCGGAGCTTCCCGGAAGCACGGACATTCACGTCGGGCGTGGGTCGTTCGCGACGTGCGGCCCGGCGCGAGGCGAAGGCCACCATCGACGCACCTCCGAGTCAATGAACGTGCTTTCCAGACCTCGGCCGCGCGCGAGACCGCCGCGCGGTGTCAGGGTCGGGCGCTCGGCACGACACGCAGATTCCGGAAGTGGCCGTCGGTCGTCCGGTGCGACCAGAGCGCCACACCGCCGCCGGTGGCGCCGAGCTTGAGGTCGCGGACGATGAGACACGGTTGCTCCGCGCCGTCGACGTAGAGCTCGGCGCGGGTGCCCGACACCTTCACCCGCATCCGGGTCCACACCCCGGGCTGGAGGTCGACGTAGGACTCGTAGACTCCCGGGCTCTCGTCTCTCAGCCGCTTCCATCCGTAGCCGGGAGACGACTGGTACTGCACGGCATGGTTCCGCCGGAGCTGGTCGTCGGCGCGTCCATTGTCCGGCCGGAGATACACCTCCTCGGAGCGCGTGCCGTCCGGCGAGCGATGGAACGTCACGCCGATGAAGCCACGCGCATCGGCAGGCGCGCCGGCCCGTGGCGCACCGGCGACCTCGAGCTCGATCTCTCCATCCTGGAAGTCGAGGCCGGAGACGACGGCCAGGACGACGTCGTCCGGACCCACGCTCTCGATCGCGTCCAGACGGATCGCGCGCCGACCCTGGTACGTCACCGGCTCGGCCCGTCCGCCCACGAGCTGCAGGCCCTCGTCCGACTCCAGCGGCATCACGACTCCGTCCGGCGACCGCCCCACGCCGGCCGACCCCGCGGCGGGCGAGGTCGCGCACCCGGTGAGGAGGATGACCGCTGCGGCGAGGGGAGCGCCGGTGAGGATGCAGGGAGGTCCGGGGACGGTGCGCATGGCCCCGACGCTACCGAGGTCCCGGCCCGGTTCGTCTTCCACTCGCGAGCGGCGCCCGCGCGCTCGCTGCGCCACTGCAGCGGCCAACCGTGGGCGCGCGGTGAACGGCCCGCGGTGGATTCAGGACAGAGCCGCCTGGCCCTTCGCCGGCCTCTCCCGGGTCGGCTCGAGTGGTGCGAGCTGCCGGTCGTGCCAGCGCGACAGGAGGAGGAGCGCGGCGATCGCGCCTACCAGGCACGTGGCCATGTCCTCCTGCGTGTCCCAGGGGTCGCCCTGTGTGCCGAGAAACGCCTCGGCGCCCTGGTGGAGCGTGACCGCGGCGCCCCACTCGACGAGCTCGTACAGCGCGCTGATGGCCAGGCACACCGAGATGACGAGGAACGCGAGCCAGCCACCGCGTCGCAGCGGCGTCAGCCGGAGCAGCACCTCGCGGGTGACGAGCGCCGGGACGAAGCCCTGGAAGAAATGCCCGACGCGATCGTAGTCGTTACGCGCGAGGCCGAGCACCCGCTGCGCCCAGAACCCGAGCGGGACCTCGGCGTAGGTGTAGTGCCCGCCGAGAAAGAGCACGCAGGCGTGCAACGCGATGAGCACGTTTACCAGGTCGGTGAAGCGGAAGCGGCGGTACGTCGCGAGGAGGACCGGCAGGGCGATGAGGAACGGTGCCACCTCCATCCACCACGTCAGCCGGTCCTTCGGCTGGAATCCCGGAGACGACCAGGGCGACGAGGTCGACCCCGAGGAGAAAGAGCGGTAGCCGGTCCTCGCGCCGCACGCAGCCCGGACTCTAGGGCAGCGCCGCCTGCCCGTCTCGGCGCCGACGCGACCGGCGTGGCAAACGGGCCGCCGAGGGTGGCAGGCTCGGTGAAGCAGGGGAGGGCCGATGACACGTCTGCTCGTCCTGATGGTCGCGGTGGTGGGCTCGTCCGCGGAGGCGAAGGAGGCGTTCGACATCGCGCGCTTCGTCGCGCCCGCGGGCTGGCAGCGGAGCGCGTCGCCGGGTCTGCTCGCCTTCCAGGCGCAGCCCGGGCAGGGGGCTGGGCAGATCTTCCTCTTCCCCAGCGAACCGAGCCGGGGCAGCCCCGAGGACAACTTCCGGGCAGCCTGGGCCAGGCTGGTCGCGGCGCCGCTTTCCGGGCTCGCGCCGGGCGCGGTGCGGAGCGAGACCACGCCCGAGGGCTGGACCGCCGTCGTCGGCGCCGCCCCGTACACGAAGCAGGGCGGGAGCTGGCGCGCCGTCCTCTTCACCGCCACCGGGCACGGACGGGCGATGAGCGTGGTGGTTCAGCTGCTGGGCTCGGCGCACGACGCGGAGGTCGATGCGTTCTTCCGGGACCTCGACCTCGTGACCGACCCCGCCGCGCCCGCCACCACCGCCAGCGCGGCAGCGTCACCCGCACCCGTGGCCGTCACCCCGGGCGGGGCAGCCGAGGCTGGCGGGATCCTCTTCACCCCTCCGAGGGGATGGAGCCGGACCCAGCGGGCCGACGCCGTGACCTACACCTCTCCGCCGTATCCCAACACCGGAGAGAGGTGCGAGCTGACGATCCTCCCGCTCCGCCGGAGCACCGGCGACCTGATGGGAGAGGCGGTGTCGGCCTTCCAGGCGCTGTTCAAGGCCGACCCGATGACCGGCTATCCGGCGAACGACCCCCAGCTCGTCCGCGGGACGTCTCCCTTCGGCTGGTCCTACGTGCAGATCCAGAAGACCCTGGGCCCGGTCGGTGAGGGAGGGCCGGGGATCATCCTGTTCATGGCGCTCGCCGGCGACCAGCTCGCCACGGTGTTCACCGTGTCGAAGCGGCCGCTGGTCAGCCAGTGCTTCGGCGAGGCCTTTCCGAGCGAGTGGCCGGCCTTCTTTCACAGCCTGCGGTTCAAGGCCTCGCCGCCGAAGGTCGCCGACGCCGAGATGAAGACGAAGCTCGCCGGGAAATGGACCACCACGTCGGCCCACGCGATCGACCACCTGACCCTGGCGACCAACGGGCGGTACGCGAACAGCGCCGCGCTCGGAAACGCGACCCGCATCTCCACCACGACCGTCCTCTGGACCATGAACACCTTCCGCGGCAACGGCGCGTGGTCGGTGAAGGGGGCAAGTCTGGTGCTGAAGCCCGACCAGGGCGCTGCCGAGGGAGGCACCTTCCGGCTCGAGCAGGAGAGCAAGGATGGCCGCGCGTGGTCCGAGCGGCTCTGCGTCCTCGGCAGCACCGGAGACATCTGCTACCGCCGCGACCAGAGCTGACGGCCTCCCATTCGCCGCGGCGTTGGCCCTTGCCGCTGCACTCCGGACATCGAGCGGTCGAGTACGGGGACAGGATGCCGTGTGGTTCAGAAGACCCCTTGGAGGACGCGTGATGAAGCCACAGGCGTGGTGGGGAGTCGCCCTCTCCTTCGTTCTGCTCGGTGCCGCTCCGGCTGCACCGGATGCCGGGGCCGAGGCGCCACCCAACATGGAGCGCTACAGCGTGGTCTTCCTCAAGCGCCCCGCGAATGGAGGCGCGAAGGTCGCCGACCCGGAGGCATTACAGCGACAGCACATCGGTCACCTGCAGGCGATGGCGCGCGCCGGCAAGCTGGTCGTCGCCGGTCCGTTCGATGACCAGACCGACCCGAGGATGCGCGGGCTCTGCATCTACCGCACGTCGCTCGAGGAGGCGCGCCGGCTGGCGCAGGCCGACCCGGCGGTGAAGGCGGGGCGGCTGGAGGTCGAGGTGCTCAGCTGGTGGGTGGAGAAGGGCGCGATCAACTTTCCCATCGGCGAGGCGATGCAGCAGGGCCGCCGGTAGCTCAGGGAACTGCGTCGGCCTGCGCCAGCAGCTCGGGCACGCTGCCCGACACCGAGCGCGCCGGCGCCGGGCCGCCACGGAACGCGAAGCGACCCTCGTTCCAGCAGAGCACCTCGAAGAGAGCGGTCTTTCCGGTCTGCGCGCCACAGGCCGCGTGCACAAGGTCGCCGTCCTCGAACCACACCGAGCCGGTGCGTGCCGGCGAGCGCACGTCGAGCACCCCGGTCCGGCCGGCGCGGGCGTACAGCGCCAGCACGTCTGACAGCAACGTGGTGGCGATGGTGCCCGCGCCGGCTCCCGGAACCCAGCGAGCCACCTCTGCACGCAGCCGCACCGGATTGACCGGGGCGGGGAGGTGAGCCATGGGGGGAAGTAGCGCATCGGACGCAGGTCCGTGGGTCAGCACCACGGGCACGGGTCCCCAGCGACCGCGCAGCTCCTCGACGAGTGACGCGCCGGAGGTGTCGGAGGTGACGAGCACGGCGGGGCGCTCGCACGCGATCCATCCCGCGGCGTCCTCCGGCTCGGTCGTGCCCCGCACGGAGCCCGGGCCGAAGGCGTGACGCAACACGGCCACCGAGGCGCGGAGCCGCTCCGGAGAAGCGTCGACGACGAGGATGGCGCTCACGGTGCATTCAGAGAGCACCACCCGTGCCAGCGCTCCGTCGGGGGTGCGGCGGTGTGGTCCGCCCAACGGTGGACGTCACCACGCCACGCCGGGTCCGCCGGTGCCGACCTCCGACGCAGGCTGTCAAAAAGCGAACCCTCTGCGCCTGCGGCCAGCCTAGGGTCTGCCCCCGAGATGGTGCTCAGTGTCGCGCTTGCCCTCCTCACCACCGCTGCTCCCGCGCCGGCGGACAGCCGCCTGGACGATGGCTACGCGCTGACGCTGAGCGGAGGGGTGAGCCTCGGCAGCTACGAGGCGGGGCTGAACTGGTCGCTGGTGCGGGTGTTCCGGACGCGTATGGGCGAGATGCTGCTGCGCCGGAAGCCGATGCTCGTCGGCGTCACTGGCGCGTCGGCCGGGAGCATCAACGCCCTGCTCGTCGCGGCGCTCTACTGCGAGACGGACGAGTCGGCGGCGAAGTCGAGCATCGACGACAACCTGCTCCGGAGCGCGTGGCTCGAGGTGGGCCTCGATTCCCTCCTGCCGGGGGATCCGCGCTCGTACCGGCCCGATGATGCGGTGCTCGCATCCGAGGCGCTCATGCCGGTGGTTGACCAGGTTCGAAAGGCGCTGGTCCAGGGTGGCATGTCCTTCACGCCGCGCTGCCGGCTTCCGGTCGGTCTGACGGTGACCCGAATCACTCCGCTCGAGCAGGACGTGGGCGGGCTCCGCGTCACGTCGCAACGGGCAACCCTCCCGCTTCTGTTCGACGTCGACGCCGCCGGGAAGGTCCGGTTCGAGCGGCAGCCCCTGCCGACCGCGGCGGACGCCGCCGAGAGCCGGCTCGCGCTGGCGGATTTCGCCGAGATGGGGCGGGTGGGCGTGCACCCGGAGGTGGTGTTCCAGTCGCTCCTCGCGTCGGCGGCGTTCCCCATCGCCTTCCGCCCGCGCGTGCTCTGCGAGTGCTCGGCCGACTGCGGGGCAGACCCGGAGGCCGCCGACGGCGTGTGTCCGGGGCCACAGGGCACTCCGCTGACCGGCCTGTCGTGCCAGGCGCACTCCGCGGCCCAGGGCGGGCGACCGCTCAAGATCTGCCGGCGCCGCTTCGTCGACGGCGGGGTCTTCGACAACGCCCCGATAGGGCTCGCCCTGGAGCAGTCCGAGGCGTTCTTCCGGCCGGGCGTCATGAAGTCGCTGACCGCCCTGTTCGTGGACCCGGACAACCGCCGCCTCCAGCCGTTCAAGCGGCCGGAGAACTCGGACCGGAGCCTCCGCGGGGCCGGCGCGCTGCTCACCTTCGCGGGCGACCTGGTTCAGACCGCGCGCAACCGAGAGCTCGCTCGGGCTGCACAGGCGGGCCATTGGAACCTCACGACCCGGAGGCTCCTCATCTCCAGCTCCGGCCAGGCCCACGACTACGGGCTACTCCTCGGCGAGCTCCTGGACCTGGACGGCCCCCCGCCCAGCCCGGCGCTTCCTCCGGCGCTCCACGGGACCACCGCCGAGCGGGCCCGGCTCGCTCGCACCCTGCAGAGCTGCCTCCAGCGGCTCGCCCCCCGCGCGCTCGACCCGGCCGCCGAAGCGCTGACCCAGCAGTGCGCCGGGTTCCTGCGAGGAGACGCCGTCGCCGACCCACTGGACTCGGACCCTGCGCTCCGGGCCCGGGCGACCGTGCCGCTGTCTGAGGCGGAGCTCGTCCAGCTGACGGCGCTGGTGAGCCGCAGCTTCGCCGACGCGGCCAATCCCGCGCGTCAGGGCACCGACCGGAAGATGCTCGACCCGTCCACCAGCCCACGCGCGCGCATCGAGATGGGCCGCATGCTCGCCGATCGGCTGGAGCTCCTCTCGGTGTTCGGGATCTACCTCGCCGAGCAGATCGGCCGGCTGAGCCACGGTGATCTCCCCGAGGCGAGCCTCCTCCAGCTCCGCCAGAACGTGCTCGGTTACCTGACCCGGACCGACGCGCTCGGACCGTCGGCGGCGCGGGTGGCGGCGGCCCAGCTCGAGGATGCGCTGGAGGCGCTGGGGCGTCGCTCGGGCCCGGGCGCCATCCCTGCCGAGGCCCGGCGCGTGCTCGCGGACCTCCGCTCGGACCCGCCGGGCAAGCTGTTCGGAATCGCGCGTCTGCTCCCTCTGATCGCGGCCCTGGACGAGCTCACGCCGAGCGAGGTCGGCGGAGGCGTCTTTCAGTCCTGGCAGCGGATCGACCGGCTGGTGCAGCTCCGTCCCCGGCTCCAGGCGTTGGGGGCGGACACGGTTCAGGTGGCCCAGGATGCTCAGGCGCTCCTCTCGGAGGGCGTCGCCGAGCGGACCCTGGGCCTTTCCACCCGCTTCAGCCCGCTCGCCGGCGCGCAGCTGGCCAACTTCGGCGGCTTCCTCGACCGGCCGCTCCGGGAGTTCGACTACTACGCCGGGATCTACGACGGCGTGCACTCCGCCGCGGTGTTCGGCTGCCGTGAGCAGGACCCCGGTGAGGAAAAGCGTCCGGCGGCGGTGCGACTTCCCAACAGCTGGGAGCTGGACATGACCCAGGCGGAGACCCAGCGGTGCGTCGGCGCAGCGATGGGCCAGGTGGGTGCGCTGCTCGGCGTGCCGGGCTCGGAGAGGGCCTCGACGATCGTCTCCGCGCTCGCCCGGGCCGAGCTCGCCGCCACGCTCGGGAGCAGCGCCCAGGCCGAGGCGCTCCTCGCCACGCCGGAATGGAGCTGGGTGGGGCCTCCGACGGATTCCGCGCAGGCTCGGCTCGCTGGGCATCGTGAGCTACGTGCTGCTCTCGCAGAAGCAGCCCTGCAGCGAGCGTGACGGCGAGGCGCTGTGCATCGGGGACATCACCTTCGACGAGTTCCTCACCGCGCTCACCGAGGCCGGGTACAAGCCCGAGTCGAAGGCGATGCACCTGGCGGTGGAGGACCGGGCGCAGTTCTGGCGCCAGACGGCCCAGCGCGGCCTGGACCGAGCGACCAGCATCGAGCTCACCTCGGTCGGGCCGTCCGAGACCGGCAACCGCAAGGCGTCGCTCTTCGTCCTCTCGGCGGGAGAGGTCTGGACCCGTGGCGACGTGAACGGGTCCACGGTCCACTTCAGCCTCGATCCGTCGTCGATTCCCGCGGTACCGCTGGCCGACGGCCCGACCTGGCCCATCTGGGCGGCGCACGTCATCCCGTACCGTGTCGCGCTCGACGTGGTGCAGGGCGGGCTCGCACTGTCCTGGATCGAGCCCGCCCTGCGGCTCGGGCCGCACTTTTCCATCCTCTCCACCTTGCAGCTGGTGGACATCAACTTCGGGGTGGGGACCAGCACCACCCTCGGAATTCGCCTGGCGGGAAAGCTCGGCGGCCTCACCCTGGCCGCCGGCCCGCGCTGGTCGGTGAACTGGTACGGCGGTACCGCCTGGGGCGGGGAGGTGGACCTGCTCGTGCTCCAGGACCGGGTCGGCGTCGCGGTGGGCGTGAAGCAGTTCGGGACGGCCAACAACCTCTTCGTCGCCCTGACGATCGCCGACGTGAACGGGATGCTCTACTGGCTCACGCCCTGGGCACCCCGGGAGAAGGTCAACGACCCCGGACGTCCGGCACAGTGAGCACGAAGTCGAGCTGCTGGTTGAGCGATGCCAGCGAGCCGCCGCACTTCACCGCGTTGAAGTCCACCTTCGACACCAGCGCGTAGCGGTAGTCGGGGATGGAGAGGGCCGAGACCTTGCCGGAGAAGGTGGCGCTGCCGGGGGGAACGTCGGTCACCTGGTAGTGGCACTCGCCCCACCCGCCGGCGAGGACCCCGTCGGCGTGCACCAGCTTGGTGCTCCCGTCCTCGGTCTTCATCACCAGGACGACGTTGTCGCAGCTCAGGTTCGCCAGCTCCTCGGCCTGTGACTGCGCCCGGAGCGACGGGTCGAGGGTGATGCGTCCGCCGACCCAGCAGGGGCCAGTGGTGCGGACGAAGGCGGGAATGGAGCCCGGCGGGGGAGCCGCCGGGCCCTGCTCACCTCGCCCCGAGGCGCACCCGGCCAGCGCCAGCGCGAGCAGGGGGGCGAGGAGCGACTCAACGGGCCGCGAGGCGAGCCCTGAACGGAGCCGCCCGGATGTCGTCTCGTGCACGGCGCACATGACAGCCCGCGGCTCGGCCCCGGGTCAACTGACATCTGGTGGACGCCTCGGTCGTGCCGTGGCGGGGGCAGGTGCCTACCCTGCCGCCGGAGGTCGACCGGAGCGATGGGGAGGGTGAGGGTACTTCGCCGCACTTGCTGGGTGCTGGTGTACGTCCTGGCAGCCTGCGGTGACCGGCGGAACACGGTGAGCGTCGACGGCGCGCTGGAGCTCGCTCCGGCGGCGCTCGATTTCCAGCAGGTCGCGGTCCACGACGAGCGGAGCCTGCCGGTCACGCTCCGCAATCGCGGCCGCGGGCGTCTCGACCTGACGAGCGTGGTGGTGCAGGGCCCCGCCGGTAGCAGCTGGCAGGTGACGGTCCCGGGCCAGAGCGCCATCCTCCCTGGGCAGACGGTGAAGGGCGCGGTCGTGTTCCATCCGGGCGCCCCCGGCCCGGTGAGCGGCACGCTGCTGGTCACCACGGACAGCATCACCTCGCCGCAGAGGACGGTGGACCTGAGCGGGGTGGGCGTGGATGCGCGGGCCTCGCTGCGCGAGGACCAGCTCGACTTCGGGAAGATCGAGATCGGCTCGGAGAAGCGGCGCCAGCTCACCTTCTCCAACACCAGCCCGCTGCCTGTGGAGGTGAGCGGTCGCATCGTCGGGGCCGGCGGAGACGAGTTCTCGATGGCCTCGCTCACCCTGTCGCCGGGGGAGACCCGCACCCAGGACGTGAGCTTCCATCCCCAGCGCGCGGGGGTGAAGCGCGCCGCCCTGGCAATCACTCCCTGCAAGGGTTGCGGCGACCTGCTGGTCACCCTCGTCGGCGAGGGGCTCGAGTCGGCGCTGGTCGCCGAGCCGCCCTCGGTGGACTTCGGTCAGATTCCCACCGACTACACCGCCACCGGCGTGGTCGTGCTGCGCAACCTGTCGACCGAGCCGGTCACCGTGACCGCGCTCGCTTTCGCCGCGGGCTCGGACCCGGACTTCTCGAGCGGCGGGACTCCGCTGCCGCAAGTCATCGCGGGCGGGGCGACCGCGACCATCGATCTCCGCTACACCAGCACCCACCTCTTGCCGGCGAGCGGGATCCTCGTCCTCACGGTCGACAGCCCGCGCCACCCCACGCTGTCCATCCCGCTCCGGGGGGTGGGCGGCGGGGCGAAGCTGTGCGTGGCGCCGCTCCTGCTCGAGTTCGGCAAGCACGCGCTCGGGACCCAGACCGATTCGCAGGTGATGGTCCGGAACTGCGGGGGGCCGGGGGACGTGTTCACCGTGGACTCGGCGACCCTGCTCGCCGGTCCCGGCTCCCAGTTCCTGCTCGGAGCGGTGGCCTACCCGGTGACGCTCATCACCGGGGCCTCGGTGGCCATCCCGGTCAGCTTCCGCCCCACCACCTCCGGCGACGTCGTCGAGCAGCTGCAGATTGTCACCTCGCTCGCCGGTGGCACGGTGAACGTGCAGCTGCAGAGCACCGCGACGAGCTCGGCGCCCTGCAGCCTCCAGGTCACCCCGCCGGCCATCGACTTCGGGACGGTGGTGCCCGGGGCGCAGTCGCTCCTCGGCGCCAAGGTGTTCAACGCCGGGGCGGACACCTGCGTGCTCCAGCAGCTGAGCCTCACCGATACCGGGGGGAACGTCTTCAGCCTGCCCGCAGGGAGCGTGATCGGGCTGAGCATGGCGCCGGGCGAGTACTTCACCTTCGAGGTGCAGCTCTCCGCGCCGCCCACGCCGGGCACCTTCCAGGGGATGGCCACGGTGAACGGCACGGGCCAGCCGCCCATCTCGGTGCCGATCCGGGCGCAGACCGGTGCGAGCTGCCTGTCGGCCACGCCCGGGTATGTGGACTTCGGCATCGCCAGCCCAGCTTGCCCTGCCTCCACCCGCCAGATCGCGGTGGTGAACGGCTGCAGCAGTCCGGTGACGATCAACTCGGCCGTCATCGGGGCCGGCAGCACCGACGGTGAGTTCCTCTTCGCCGTCGCCCCCCCGGTGCCGCAGACGCTCGCTCCCGGGGCGGGGCTCACCCTCGACGTGGAGTACCTTGCGAAGGTGGCCGGGCTGAACCTCTCTCCGCTCTTCATCGACAACAGCCTCTTCAGCCCGCCCTTGCTCGTGCCGCTGGTCGGCGAGTCGAGCGCGAGCGCGACCCAGACGGACCGCTTCGTCGAGAACACCCCGGGACAGGTGGACGTGCTCTTCGTCGTGGACAACACGGCGTCGATGCTCGAGGAGAGCCCGCGGCTGGTCGCGGCGATGCCCGCCTTCGCCCAGGCGGCGCTGGGCACCGGGGTGGACCTGCACGTGGGGGTGACGACGACCGGCATCTCGCCCACCAGCGGGACCTGTCCGGGCGGAGCGGGCGGCGGGGAAGCCGGCCGGCTCTTCCCGGCGGATGGGAGCCGGCAGCGGATCTTCACCACTGCAACGCCGAACCTCGGGCTGGCGCTGCAGAACGCGGTCCAGGTGGGGGAGTGCGCCTTCGAGCAGCAGGGGCTCGAGGCGATGCGGCGGGCGCTGACACCTCCCCTGGTGGCCGGCGCGGACGACCCGCGAACGCCGCTGCCCTCCGACGGCAACCTCGGCTTCTACCGCGAGACCGCCTCGCTGGCGGTGGTGGTGGTGAGCGACGACGACGACACCTCGCCCGACGCGGTCGCGACCTACGTGCGGTTCCTCCAGCAGCTGAAGGGGGCGGGAAACGGGAACCGCTCGTCGCTCTACGCCATCGTTCCGTCGGGGCAGAGCTGTCCCAGCGCGTCGGGCCAGGGCCTGCGCTACGCCGAGGCGGCGATCCGGACCGGCGGAGCCACCGAGTCGATTCTGCGTGCCCGACTTCGCGCCGCTACTGCAGGACGTGGTCCGCCGCTTCTTCGCCGCGCAGACCGTGTTCCCGCTGAGCGGGACCCCCGACGCGTCCGGCGTGACCGTGAAGGTGAACGGCACCCCGGCGACCGGCTGGGTCTACGACGCTGGGTCGAACACCGTCGTCTTCTCCTCGGCCCCCACCTCGGGCGCGATCATCGAGATCAGCTACACCCGCGCCTGCGGGTGAGGGCGGGGCATTGTAGGTAGCGTTCCTCGCCACCCCCGTGCCACGATCTCCGCGATGACGCTCGCCGCCGGGACGCCCATCGGCAAGTACGTCGTCCGGCGCAAGCTCGCCGAGGGCGGGATGGCGGAGATCTACCTCGCGGCGGCGCTCGGCCCCGAGGGCTTCGAGAAGGACGTGGTCATCAAGCGCGTCCGCCCTGGACTGGCCGGCGACCCGGAGTTCGTGAAGATGTTCATCGCCGAGGCGCGGGTGGCGAGCCGGCTGAACCATGCCAACCTCGTCCACATCTTCGACTTCGACAAGCACGAGGACACCTACTACCTGGCGATGGAGTACGTGCGCGGCCACTCGCTCTTCGAGCTGCGCCGGCGCTGCCAGGAGCGAGGGGTGGCCATGCCCCCGATCCTCGTCGCGCAGATCGGCACCGAGGTCGCCCGCGGGCTCGCCTACGCCCACCGGCTCACCGAGAACGGACGAAGCCTCGGGCTGGTCCACCGCGACGTGACGCCGCACAACGTGCTGCTCAGCTTCGATGGCGCGGTGAAGCTGACCGACTTCGGGATCGCCAAGGCCGGAGGACGGGCCACCACCTCCGGGATGCTCAAGGGCAAGTTCGCGTACATGTCCCCGGAGCAGGCCCGCGGCGACGGGCTCGACGCCCGCACCGACGTCTTCGCGCTCGGGGTGACGCTCTGGGAGCTGCTCACCGGGGCGCGGCTGTTCGAGGGCGACGGAGACGTCGCGGTGCTGCGCGCGGTGCAGGAGCGGCTCATCGTCCCCCCGGCCCGGCTCAACCCGGCCGTCGCCGCGCCCCTCGACGCGGCGGTGATGCGGGCGCTGGAGCGGGACCGCACCCGCCGCTGGCCGACCGCGCACGAGCTGGAGCGCGCCCTGGCCGAGGTGGTGCGCGCGGGCGCCCGATCGCTCGAGGACACCGACGTGGGCGCGTTCCTCCGCCGGATGTTCCCCGAGGAAGCCGGCGTGGCCGAGCCGGTGAGCGACGTCGGGTCCATCCCCATCTCGCTCTCCATCTCGGCTCCGGAGGGCCCCGCCGAGGCGCCCCCGCCGGCGGAGCCCTCGAAGGCACAGCCCACCGAGCGCGCGGAGCCCACGCCGGTCGAGCCGGCACCGACCGAGGTCCTGCCCGGCGCAGCCCGGCCGACGCGGCGGTGGGTGGGCGCGGTGCTCGCCGTGGTGGCCATCGCTGCGGTCACCGCGGTCGCGGTCCGCTCCGGCCCGGACCCGTTGCGCGCCTGGCGTGAGCGGCGCACGCCGCCGGCGGCTGCCGCCCACCCCACGGGAGGGCCCCGGACGACGTGCCGACCGCTGCGCCCGGGGACGTCGCCGCGCCGCGGCAGCCGGTCCGAGGCGACCGTCGGGCCCGTGCCGGCCGCGGCCTCGGGCGCGGGCGCCGCCGCCACGCACTCGACCGAGACGCTTCCCACGTCCGTCGAGCCGGAGCCGCGGAGCAGGGGCGGGGTGCCGGCCCCGGGCAACGCCCGCGTCGCCCTGCTGATCCGCGCCAAGCCCTGGGCCAGGCTCCGCATCGACGGCAAGCGCGCCGGCGACGTGCAGGGCAGCAGGACCGTCCGGCTCACCGCGGGGCGGCACGTGGTCGAGCTCACCGGGCCGGACGGTGTCCCCTCCGCCTACCCGGTGCAGCTGCTCCAGGGCCACACCGCGACGCTCGAGCACCCACCCGCAGACCGCTGAGCCCCCCGGACGGCGACGTTCGCTGAACGGCCGGTCCCCTCTTGACGGGAGTGGAAGCTACTCAATACCATCCAGTCAGTAGGCGATATTCTCAATCGCCCATTCAATGGATTATCTCGAACCGGGAGAGCTGGCGCGCATCGAGAGCGAGTTCGCTCGCGGGCTCTCCGCCGGGGCGATCGTCGAGATCTTCCGCCCCAAGGGCGTTCGCCTCTCCGAGGCCACCTTCCGCAAGTACGTGCAGGCGGGGCTGCTCCCCCGGAGCCGCCGGGTGGGCCGGAAGGGCAAGCACCGCGGCAGCCACGGGCTCTACCCGGTCGAGTCGGTCCGGCGGATCAACGCGATCAAGAAGATGATGGCCGCGGGCCTCACCCTCGAGGAGATCGGCCGCTCCTTCGTCGGGGTGAAGAACCACATCGACCAGGTCGAGCGCAGCCTCGACGAGACCCTGAGCGGGCTCGAGTCGGAGCTCACCGGCCGGCCGCTGGCGGTGGATCAGCGGCGAAATCTCCAGGGGGAGCTCAGCGGGCTCCGCCGTCGCGCCGGGGACCTGGTGCGTGACCTCTCGCGGGTGGGCAGCGCGCTCACCGCCCAGCGCGCGCTCGGCTCGGTCGAGCGGAGCGATCTCTCGTGAAACGACCCGCGCACCAGCGCGCCGTCCAGCAGTCCGGAGGAGGGAAGCGATGAGTCAGGCCAAGCCCGAGTCGTTGATCGAACCCGGTGGCGAGCCCGAGAGCGCGCTCCCCGCCGCTCCGGTCGAGCGCCGCCGTTCCAAGACCATGTCCCGCAAGGAGATGGCCCGCGAGCTCCGGCGCCGCCGCCTCTCCGGCGAGGTGGATCCCGAGGAGCAGGAGCTGCTCCGGAGCGTCGACGACAATCGCCCCCGCACCCGCGCCGACTGCATCAACGGACCGCGTCCCTGCCTCTTCGTCTCCTGCAAGCACAACCTCTACCTGGACGTGAACCCGGAGACGGGGTCGATCAAGCTCAACTTCCCGGACAAGGAGATCTGGGAGCTCGAGCACACCTGCGCGCTCGACGTCGCGGAGAAGGGCGGGATCACCCTCGAGGAGGTGGGGGAGATCATGAACCTCACCCGCGAGCGCATCCGGCAGGTCGAGACGCGCGGGCTGGCCAAGCTGCGCGAGGCCACGGAAGACTGAAGACCGGGCGGATCCGGAGGCGCGGGTCACCTGCGCCAGATCCGGGGTTGGGTCGACCCACCGCGTCGCCGAGCAGTGCGGATTCGTTGACACTCGGAGGGCGCGCGGTGTTTCGTCCGGGTGCTCTCCAGTCCATCCCCCAGGACCCGTGCTCGCCCTCCTCAGCGTCTCCGACAAGAGGGGACTCGTTCCCTTCGCCCGCGGTCTCGTTGACCTCGGATTCCAGCTCCTCAGCACCGGAGGCACCCTCCAGGCCCTCAAGGACGCGGGACTTCCCGCCCGGAAGGTCTCCGAGCACACCGGAAGCCCGGAGATCCTCGGCGGCCGGGTGAAGACCCTCCACCCGCGCATCCACGGCGGGCTGCTCGGCCGCCCCGCGCTCCCCTCGGACCGGGCGGAGATGGACGCCGGCGGCATCGTTCCCATCTCGCTCCTGGCGGTGAACCTCTACCCCTTCCGCGAGACCGTGGCGAAGGGCGGGGGCGAGCAGGAGATCCTCGAGAACATCGACATCGGCGGGCCGGCGATGATCCGCGCCGGTGCCAAGAACGCGGCCTCGGTCACGGTGGTGGTCGATCCGGACGACTACGACGCGGTCCTCGAGGAGCTGCGCAAGGGAGGGCCCTCCCCCGAGACGCGGCGGCACCTGCAGCGCAAGGCGTACGCCCACACCGCGGCGTACGACGCCAGCATCGCCAGCTGGATGGCGGAGCGCGACGGGCTCGCCTTCCCCGACGAGCTGGCGCTCGGGTTCCGGAAGGTCCAGGAGCTCCGGTACGGGGAGAACCCGCACCAGCGGGGCGCCTGGTACCGCGGTTACCGCGCGCCCCCCGGCCCCTCCGTCTCGTTCGCCGAGGTGCTGCAGGGCAAGGAGCTCTCGTACAACAACCTGCTGGACCTGGACGCCGCGCTGGCCCTGGCGCTCGAGTTCCCGGGGCGGCCGGCGGCGGTCATCATCAAGCACAACACCCCCTGCGGCGTGGCCCAGGACGACGTGCTGGAGAAGGCGTACCGGGTGGCCCGCGCGGTGGACGAGGTGTCCGCGTTCGGCGGGATCGTCGCCTTCAACCGCGAGGTGGACGAGCCCACCGCCCGGGCGATGGCCGAGACGTTCCTCGAGGCGATCATCGCCCCCGGGTACTCGGAGGCCGCCCGCACGGTGCTCGCCGGGAAGAAGAACCTCCGGCTTGCTCGATGCGCGCAAGGCGTGGCCGTCCGGCGCCCGCGCCTTCCCCTCCTTCGAGCTCCGGAGCATCTCCGGGGGCCTGCTGGTCCAGGACCGCGACGCGGTCGAGCCCAGCGCCGAGTGGAAGGTGGTGACCCGGCGCGCCCCCACCGAGGCCGAGCTCGCGGCGCTGCGCTTCGGGTGGCGGGTCTGCAAGCACGTGAAGAGCAACGCCATCGTCTTCTCCACCGCCGACCGGCTGCTGGCGGTGGGCGGAGGGCAGACCAGCCGGGTCGAGTCGGTGAAGATCGCCGCCGCGCGCGGAGGCGAGGCGCTCCGCGGCAGCGCGGTGGCGTCCGATGCCTTCTTCCCCTTCCGGGACGGCCTGGACGCGCTGGCCGAGGCCGGAGCGAGGGCGGTGGCCCAGCCCGGAGGCAGCGTGCGCGACCCCGAGGTCATCGCCGCGGCCGATGCGCACGACGTGGCGATGGTGTTCACCGGTGTCCGGCACTTCCGGCACTGACCCCGGCCCGCATGCGCTTCCGCTGTGAACAGTGCAGCACCGAGTACTCGGTCCCGGACGAGGCGGTCGCCCGGGCGACGCGCGCGCGCTGCCCGCGGTGCAAGCACTCGCAGGCGCTGAGTGTCGGAGGCGTCCCGCTCACCACGCCCCCGGGCGGCAAGCAGAATCGGACGGGTGGCCATCACCACCCTGACGGTTGAGCCGGCGCCCGAACCCGAACCGGAGCTCTTCGGCGAGCTGGAGTGGGAGAGCGAGAGCCAGCTCGAGTTCGTGGTGGGCCGGAGCCACGTGCAGTTCGACGGCATCCCGCTCGCTCCGCCGAGCATCCCCCCGGTGGGAACGCCGACCCCGGTGACAGTCCGCCCCCCCGCTTCAGCCCTCCAGCTCGGCGCCGGTCGAGTGGAGCGAGGCGACCGGTGCGCACGCGGCTGGCGGGGATGGCCGCCCGCCGGATCCGGGGGGGACCGAGGCGGACGCCTGGCCCGAGACCGAGCGCTCCGACCCGTGGAGGAGCACTCCGCTCCCGCCGCTCCGGGAGTCGCTCTCGCCCGCGCGGCCCGTGGGCCCGCCGGCCGGTCGGCCTCCCGTCCCGCCATCGGCCGCTCCGCCCGCGCCGGCGAGTCCCGTCTCCGCTGGAGGTCCGCGGAGGCCGCCGCCGGCGACGCCCGTCCCGGTCTCCACGCCTCGGCCGACGAGCGCACCGGCGTCCTCCGTACCCGCCCGCCCGGCGCCCGCCGGAGCGACGCCGCGGCAGACCGGCTCCACGCCCGCGGTGAGCCCCACGCCTGCTCCGGCGCGGGAGCCGTGCGCGGCGTGCGGCGGCAAGCTGATCGACGCCGACGACCTGGCGAGCGGAGTCTGCGGCGCCTGCAGGGCGCGCACCGCCGCGGCGCTTGGCCGGGGGCTCCCATCCTCCCTGCGCCCGCCGACGCCGCCCCTCCCGTCGGCGCCCATCCCCATCGAGCTGAACACGGTGGACGTGGCCCCGCGCACGCCGACACCGCCCCCCAGGCCGCGGCGCGCGCTCCGGGCCTTGCCCGAGCCCGATCAGCGAGGTCGTGTCTGGATGCTGCTCGGCGCGCTCGTGCTGGCGGCAACGGTCTCCGCGGTGCTCTGGTACCTCCGGGTGCGGCCGGATCCGGCCGACCTCCAGCGCGTCGGCGGCGAGATCATCCCCCACCCGAAGAAGAAGCCCGCCGCCCAGGCGAAGCTCCCCGAGGGGCTGGGGGCCCGGCTCGCGGCGTGGAAGGCGCCAGCCGAGCCGCGTCCGGTGCCGGACCTGCTCGCCTCGGCCCGAGCCGATCTCGGCCAGGGACACCGAGGCGTCCGACCTCGCGGCCGAGAAGACGCTGGAGGCCGCGCTGCTCCAGGAGAGCCGGAACGTCGATGCGCTCGGGCTTTGGCTGGAGGCCATCGCCCGGGGGCGCGGACAGCAGCTCGCCGCCTCCGAGCTGGCCGCGCTGATCCGTCTGGGCGAGAGCGCGCTCGAGGAACTGGGCCGTCAGCCGCCGCTCCAGGCGGGCCTGGCGAGCCTTCTGCTCGTGCGGGGGAGCGGACCCGACGTCGAGCGGGCCCGGAGCCTCGGACAGGCGGCGGTCGACGCCTCCGCTCCGGCGTCTCCCGCGGGCGCCAAGGCCTCGCCGGCCCCGCCGCCTGCTCCGCCGGCCTCCTGGGGGACGCGGGCCCGGCTCGTCCTCGCCGAGGCGTACGCGACCTCCTCCGCCGCCCTGGCCCTCTCGCTGCTCCAGGAGGTGCAGCAGCGTGATCCGGCGCAGCGGCGGGTCTTCAACGTCCGCGCCGCCGCGCACGACGCCGCCGGCTCGCCCCGGGCCGCGGTGGCCGATCTCCAGGGGCGCCTCGCGCTCGATCCGGACGAGCCGCGGACCGGCGCTCGCGCTGGCCCGTCTCTTCGGACAGGTGGGCGAGACGGCGCCGGCGCGCCGCATCTACGACCGACTGCAGGCCAGCCCGGCCACGCAGGACGGCGCGGCGGTCATCGACATGGCGGTGCTCCGGGCCGGGCCCGAGCACGCACCCGTCGAGGCGGTGAAGCTCCTCTCCCGTGCCATCCAGCGCGGACGGCTGTCGGGCACCGATCTGCTGCGGGCGCAGGTCACCCTGGCGCGCCTGGCCCGGGCCGCGGGCGATCTTCCCGCTGCTGCCCAGGCGGTCACCGCCGCTCTCACCGCCGCACCCGACGACGTGCTGGCGCACGTGCAGGGGCTGCTCGTGGACCTCGACCGCGGGGCGCCGGAGCAGGCCGCCGCGCATCTCCCCGCCGTCCTGGACCACCTCGGTGATGCCGGCCTGGCGGCGCTCCTCGAGGGCAGGGTGCGGGCCGCCCAGCAGCGCTGGCAGGCCGCGGCCGAGGCCTTCGACCGCGCCGCCGGCGCCGACGGCCGGCGGACCGACGCCCGGCTCTGGGCGGGCGCGGCCTGGGCGACGAGCGGCTCCCGCGAGCGGGCGCTCCAGAGCGCCAATCCCGCGATCCAGGCCGACCCCTACCGCGACGGCCCCGGGCATCCCCCGCTCTGGCCCGGCGACGGACTGAAGGGCGCCGCGGACCGGCTCGCTCTGCTCAGCAAGGAGGACCGCGACGGCCAGCCGCTGCTCGCGGAGGCCGTGCTCCGTGTCGCACCAGGGGGATGCCGCGGGCGCCGAGGCGCTCATCGACCGCATCCTCAAGGCTGGCGGCAACCAGCCGGTGGTCATCGCCTGGAAGTCCATCCTCCTCGGGGCCCGCGGCGACGTCACCGGTTCCCTGGCCCGCGCCCAGGAGGCGGCCGCCGCCGGAGGACGCTCGAGCGGGTTCGCCCAGTTCACGCTCGGCTCGGCGCTGCTGGCCTCGGGTGACGTCGAGGGAGCCCAGCGCGCGCTCCGCGATGCCCAGCTCCACAGTCCGGGACTCCTCGCCGCCCAGGTCCGGCTGGCCGAGGCCGAGGCCCGCTCCGGGGCCATCGTGTCCGCCCGGGAGCGACTCCAGCGTGTCATCGTGCTCGATCCGGAGTACGCCTCGGCCCGGCGGGCCTTGTACCTTCTGCCGCCGGAGGGTTGATCGGACGCGATGCGGGTGCTGGTCCTGGGAAGCGGTGGACGGGAGCATGCGCTCGCCTGGAAGCTGGCGCAGAGCCCCGCGCTCACGGCGCTGATCTGCGCTCCGGGGAACCCGGGCACGGCGTCCCTGGCGGAGAACCGCCCGGTCGTCGCCGACCGGCCCGAGGAGGTGGTGGCGCTCGCCAGGGATGCGCGCCCCGATCTCGTGGTGGTGGGGCCCGAGGCACCGCTGGTGGCCGGCGTGGCCGACGCGCTCCGGAGCGCGGGCATCGCGGTGTTCGGGCCTGACGCCGCCGCGGCGCGGCTCGAGGGCAGCAAGGCGTTCGCCAAGGAGGTGATGATCGCCTCCGGGGTCCGCACGCCCGCCGGGCGGGCATTCGACCTCGGTCGACGCGAGGCGGAAGCCTGGGCCCGCGACCGCGGTTCGGTGGTGGTGAAGGCGGACGGGCTCGCGGCGGGCAAGGGAGTCATCGTCGCGCACGGCGTGGACGAGGCGGTGGCGGCGGTGCGCGCATGTCGCCGCGCTCGGCGAGGCCGGGCGGACGCTGGTGCTGGAGGAGGTGCTGGAGGGTGAGGAGGTCAGCGTCATCGCCCTGTGCGATGGCACGCGGTACGTCCTCCTCCCGCCGGCGCAGGACCACAAGCGGCTCCTCGACGGCGACCGGGGCCCGAACACCGGCGGGATGGGCGCGTACTGCCCGGCCCCGGTGCTCGACCCGGCCGCGCTCGCCCGGGTGGGCGAGGAGGTCATCGCGCCGGTGCTGCGGACCATGGCCACCCGGGGGACACCGTTCCGGGGCGCGCTCTACGCCGGGCTGATGGTCACCCGGACCGGACCGTCGGTGCTGGAGTTCAACGCCCGCTTCGGGGACCCCGAGGCGCAGGTGCTGGCGATGCAGCTCGGAGAGGACCTCCTGCCCTGGCTGGAGGCGTGCGCGCGGGGGACGCTCGTGCCTCGCCCGCTCGCGGTCCTGCCCGGGGCCACGGTGGGAGTGGTGCTGGCGAGCCCGGGCTACCCGGCCGCGCCCGTCACCGGCACGCCCATCTCGGGGGTGGACCGCATCGGGGGCAGCTGCCAGGTCTTTCACGCCGGCACCGCACTCCGCGACGGCGTGCTGGTCACCGCCGGGGGCCGGGTGCTCACCGTCTGCGCCCGGGGGCCGACCCTGGCCGAGGCGCGGGCCAACGCCTACGGCGCGGTGAGCCGCATCGGCTTCGAGGGGATGCAGCTCCGGCGAGACATCGGCGCCCGGGGGCTCGGACCGCGCCCGTGAGGTGGCCCGAGCTCTCCCTGCTCGCCCGCTATCTGCTGCGCGAGCTGCTGGTCCCGCTCCTGCTCTGGGTGGCGTTCCTCTTCCTGCTGCTGTTCGTGATGCAGTTCCTCCGGGGGACCGAGGTGCTGCTCGGCTCGGCGGTGACGCCCTGGGACTTCGTCCGGCTCGTCCTGCACCTGAGCCCGCATCTGCTCGTCATGTCGCTGCCGGTGGGCTTCCTGCTCGCCATCCTCCTCGGGCTCGGCCGGCTGGGCGAGGACCGCGAGCTCCTGGCGCTGCTCTCGCTCGGCGCGACGCCGTGGCAGCTCGCGCGGGTGCCGCTCGCCGTCGGCGGTGGCGCTCGGGGCGCTGGTGCTGGTGCTCGTCTCCACCGCCGAGCCGTGGGGGCTGAAGCAGGTCAAGGTGCAGGTGAGCGAGGTCATCAAGAAGAACGTGCTGGGGGACGTGCGCCCGGGCGTCTTCTACGAGGACCTCACCAACCTCACGCTCTACGCCCAGACGGTGGACAAGGAGCGCGGGGTCTGGACGCACGTGCTGGTGCACGACGACCGGGACCCGCGCGCGCCGCTCCTGGTGCTCGCGCACGAGGGCACGGTGAACCCCTCGGGCCGCGGCGCCTCGCTGTCGGTCGGCCTTCGGTCGGGCGAGGTGCACCGCGCCGAGCACACCGGGACGGACTACGCCGTGCTCAGCTTCGCCGACGGCAACCTCTCCATCGGCGTCGAGGACTCCATCCTCCGGAAGAACCACTTCCGCTCGCCCAAGGAGGAGCTGACCCCGGCCGAGCTCCTCGGTGCGGCCGACGAATCGCGCGCAGCGGGGAAAGAGCCCGGCGCCGTTCCTCACCGCCTTCCACGTCCGGCTCGAGCAGGCGCTGACGCCGCTCGCCTTCGCGCTCTTCGGCGTCCCGCTGGCCATGTCCTCGCGGGCGGCGCGGACCCGCGGCTACCTGCTCGCGCTCGGGGTGTACGTCGCCTACTACCTGGTCGAGCGGAGCTTCGAGAACCTCGGCACCGCGGGGCGGCTCGCGCCCTGGCTGGCGGGCATGGCGCCGAACCTCGTCTTCGGCGCCTTCGGGACCTGGCTCTTCGTCCGCCTCACCCGGCGGGGGCTGGTGGCCTGATGCGGGGGCTGCTCACCCGTCACCTGCTGCGCCGCTACCTCGTCCTGGTCGGCGCGGTGCTGGCGGGGCTCCTGGTCGTCTTCCTCGTCGCCGACTTCGTGGACCGCGCCCGCGCGTACACCGGGCCCAACTGGGTGCGCGACGTGGCCGAGCTGTACGGCTGGAAGGCGATGGTCGCCGCGCACCAGCTCGCGCCCGCGGCCCTGCTGCTCGCCAGCGCCACCCTGGTCTCGCTCCTGCGCCGCCGCGGCGAGCTGACCGCGATCCTCGCTCTCGGCTTCGGTCGTCGCGTCCTCTTCCTCCCCGTGGCCGGCGTGGCGCTGGTGGCCGCGATCGTGCTCGGGACTGCTGGACGAGCTGGTGGTGGGGCACGCCAGCCGCCGGGTGGACGAGATCACCGCGCTCCGCTTCCACCGCTGGGGCGACTGGCGGTCGCTTCTACGAGCGGAAGCAGTGGTTCCGGCACGAGGACCGCATCCTGCACCTCGAGGCCGGTGACGTGGAGAACGGGCTTCCAGGGCGTCACCGTGCTCCGCCTGACGCCGGACTTCGACCTCGCCGAGCGGGTGCGATGCCCAGCGGATGGAGCACGCCGGCGGACGTCCTGGCGGCTCACCGGGGTCACGCGCCGGGTGTTCGACCGGCGGGGGGGCTGAAGCTCACCGAGCTGCCCGATGGACACGGTGGACCTGGGCATCAGCCGGGCGCTGCTCGGCATCCGGCCGGGGCGGCCCGAGCAGATGCGCATCCCGGTGCTGCGAGCAGCAGATCCGCGCCCGACGCGAGGTGGGCCTCCCGGACCGGCTACCTGCTCGCGCTCGGCAACCGCTTCGCCTACCCGCTGGCAGGCGTGCCCGCCGCGCTGCTCGCGGTGGTGCTCGCGCTGCGGCCTGGCCGGGGCGCCTCGCTCACCGGCGCGCTGGTGGAGGGGCTCGCGGTGACGATGGGGCTGTGGGGGCTGACGGTCGTCGCCCGGGCGCTGGTGAACGCGGGCCGGATGGCGCCGCTGTTCGCGGCCGCGCTCCCGCTCGTGGCGCTCACCGTGGCGCTCGCCGTGCTCCTCTGGGTGCCACCGGGGGCGGTCCAGCCGCTTCGTCCGGCGCGGGAGGTTGGTCCGGAGCCCGAGGCGTGAGCCGGGCCCGTCGTGGCGACGTTGCTCCTCGCCGCATGGGCCGCGGCCTTCTGGCTGTCGGAGGGGCTGCTCCAGGCGGTGGCAGACGCCTCCCTCGTCGTCTCCGCCGTCCTCGCGCTGCGTGGGGCCGTGCTCCCCGGGAGGCGCGCGGGCCCGGTGCGCCTGGCGCTCGCCCTCGCCGGGCTGGCAGGCGGTCTCGCCGCTGGTGGCCCGGGCGCTCGGGGCGCCGGGATTTCCCCCGCGTCGCTGTGGCTGCACGCGCTCGACACCGCGGCCCTCGCGGCGGCGGCGCTCCTCGGAGCCCAGGTCGTGCGCTGGGCCTGGCCGGAGGCGCTCTTCGTCGCCGGCGGGCTGCTCTCGCTCGGGCTGTCGATGGTCCAGCACCTGGTGCGCTGGTCGGTCCCCATCCCCGCCTTCCTGCGCGTCCCGGTGGACCGGGTGCACGAGACGTTCGGCGGCGAGGATCGGTACGCGGCAGGCGGCTTCTTCTTCCACCGGCTCCGGCTGGCCCACGCCAGCATCGCCGCGCTCGGGCCGGCGCTGGCCACCGCGCTTCGTCCGGCGGCCATGCGCCGGCGCGCGCTCGCCGCCGCGCTCGCCGGTGGCCTGCATCGCGTGCACCGTCCTCACCTACGCCCGCGCGGCGTTCCTCACCGGGCTCGTGCTCGTGCTCGTGGCCGGGGTGGCGGTGGCCAGGGACGCCCGGGTGCGCGCCGCGGTGGTGGTCGCTCCTTCTGGCGGTGGCCGGAGCGGCGCTGGTGAGCCCCGGGTGGCACGCCCGTCTCGGGGCGGCCACCGAGAACTTCGTCGGCGGCGAGCGGGCGCTGGCGCGCTCCGCGGGGTGGGACCTCGTGCTCGCGGCATCCGTGGCTGGGCGTGGGCTTCGGTAACTACCGCCAGGCGGCGCTGTCCCGGCAGCCCGTCACCGGCATCACCGACCTGCTCTCGCGCGACGCGCACTCCATCGCGCTCACCGTCTGGGCCGAGACCGGGCTCCTGGGTCTCGTGCTCTGGCTCCTGCTGCAGGCGAGCCTGGTCGCTGGCGCTTCTCCGGCGTGGGCGGGGCGGCAATCCGGTCGCGCTCGGCGCCGGGCTGTCCTGGCTCGGGTACCAGACGCTCGGTGTGGCGCACCACCTGCCGTTCCACCCCAGCGTGGCGCTCGGCTTCGCGCTCGTCTGGGGCGTGGGCCTGGTGCACCCCGGTCAGCCCAGCGCGGAGCGGTAGACGGCGAGGGTCTGCCGGGCGCAGCGCTCCCAGGTGAAGGCGCGGGCGCGCTCGCGGCCCGGCGAACGCCCAGCGGACGCGCAGCAGCGGGTCGGCGACGAGCGCGTTGCTCGCGGCGATCCACGCCTCCGGGTCGTCCGGGTCGAGCAGCTCGGCCGCACCCCCGGTCACCTCGGGGAGCGCGCCGACGCTGGCGGCGAGCACCGGCGTGCCGGTGGCCATCGCCTCGAGCGCAGGGAGCCCGAAGCCCTCGTGCCGCGAGGGGAGCAGCAGGGCCTCGGCGCTGCCGTAGAGCGCGGGGAGGTCCGCCTCGTCGACCTCGGACAGCACCCGCGTCGGAGCGGGGAAGACGCGCGCCCATGCCGGCGCCGGCGAGCAGCACCAGCGGCACCGGAAGCCGGGCGGCGATGCGCGCCAGGAGCGCGAGGTTCTTGTGCGGCTTGGCGTTGCCCACCGCGAGCAGGTAGCGCGCCGGGAGCCCGAGCTGGGCGCGGATCCTCGAGCGCTCGTCGGCGGTGGGTGGCCGGAAGCGCGGGTCGACACCGGGTGGGACGACGCTCCACCGCGACTCCGGGACGCCGAGCCGGCTGGCGAGCTCACCCCGGGCGAACTCGGAGACGGTGAGGAGCGCCCGAGCCCGTTGCACCGTGGGCCGCACCACGAGTCGGTAGTAGAGCGCGGTGAGCCGGCCGAACTCGGCGCTGCGGACCAGGTGAGCCGCGTCGTGCAGCGTGGCCACCAGCGGCCCGCGCCAGAACAGCGGCACCGAGAACGAGGTGGCGTGGTACAGCGCGGGGCGGAGCCGGGCCGAGCACCGAGGCGAGGGCCGGCTGCTCGAGCGGGGAGAGGAAGCCTGCCGGCGCCGGCGTGCACCGGGAACGCCGGGGCGAGCGGGCCGAGCTCGGGCAGCCCGCCCGGAGGCCCCAGGCCCTCGAACGCCAGGTCGGGCGCGAGCGAGGGGAGGACGCGGCCGAGCTCCAGCGCGTAGCGGGCGATGCCGTGCAGCCGACCGGACACCATCCGTAGATCGATGAGAACCCGGGGGGCCATGCGGCCGGAGCATGCTACACCGACCGGCCGAACCGTCTCGTCGATGCGCGTCGCTCTCGTCCATGACTGGCTCACCGGGCGCCGCGGCGGAGAGCTGGTCCTCGCACAGCTGGTCCGGCTGTTTCCGGAGTCGGAGATCTTCACCCTCCTCCAGGTCCCGGGGAGCGTGGGGCCGGACGTCGAGTCGAGGCCGATCCACACCTCGCCCCTGCAGCATCTTCCCGGCATCGAGCGGCGCTACCGCGCGACGCTGCCCTTGATGCCGGCGGCGCTTCGCTCCTTCGACCTGCGCGGCTTCGACCTGGTCATCTCCTCCAGCCACTGCGTGGCCAAGGGCGCGCGGGTGCCGCCGGGCACGCCGCACCTGGCCTACGTGCACTCGCCGATGCGCTACATGTGGGACCAGTTCGACGCCTACTTCGGCCCGGGCCGCGCGAGCCTGCCCGTCCGGCTCGCGGCCGCGGCGGTGCGTCCGGCGCTCCAGGCCTGGGACCGGCGCACCGCTGCGGCCCCCGACGTGCTGGTGGCCAACAGCGACCACGTGGCGCGGCGCATCGCCCGGTTCTGGGGCCGCGAGGCGGAGGTCATCCACCCGCCGGTCGCGCTCGGACGCTTCGCGGTGCAGGCCTCCCCCGCGGGCGCGGGCGGCTACTTCCTCTGGCTCGGGGCGCTCGCTCCCTACAAGCGCGTCGACCTGGCGGTGGAGGCCTTCCGCCGTTCGGGGCACCTGCTGTGGATTGCCGGTGACGGGCAGGACGCACGCCTCCTCCGCTCCGGCCTGCCACCGAACGTGCGGTGGCTGGGGAAGGTCTCCGACGCCGAGGTTCCGGAGCTGTACCGGGGCGCACGGGCGCTGGTCTTCCCCGGGGAGGAGGACTTCGGCATCGCTCCGCTCGAGGCCCTGGCCTCGGGCCGGCCGGTGATCGCGCTGGCGCGGGGAGGGGCGCTGGAGACCCTCACCCCCGAGACCGGCGTCTTCTTCGACGCCGCCGACGCCCGAGGCCCTGGTGGCGGCGCTCGAGCGCTTCGAGGCCTTCGAAGCGCACCTTCGACCCGGCCCGTGCCCGGGCGCGCGCCGAGCTCTTCTCCGAGGAGCGCTTCCGGGCGGCAATCCGTGTCCGGGTGGAGGCGCTCCTGGCCGGCCGCCCCGACCTGCGCGACCGACTTCCGTGGTAGGGCAGGGGACGTGTTCAACCGGCTGCAGCGGTTCTGGACATCGATCAAGGTGGCGATCGACGTCGCGATGCTCACGGTCGCGTTCGGCCTCGCCTACCTGACCCGATTCGACGCGCTGACCGCGCCGCCGCCGCCGCTGCGCGAGACGCTGGTCACGCTCGCTCCTGGTGCTGGTGCTCTTCCCGGTGGCCTACCGCCAGTCGCGCCTCTACGCGACCAACCGGGTGCGGACGCACCTGGAAGAGGTCTTCGAGCTCTTCAAGGCCACCATCACCGGGAGCCTGGTGCTGGTCGCCCTGACCTACTTCGGGCGCGAGCGCTACTCGCGGCTGACGCTGGTCTTCTTCGCCGGCTACTCCTTCGTCCTGGTGGCCACGACGCGGGTCGCCTTCCGGATGTGGCTCGAGTCGATGCGCCGGCAGGGGCTGAACCTCAAGTCCATCCTCCTGGTGGGCGCCGGCGAGCTGGGCGAGCGGGTGGTGGAGACCATCGACCACCACCGCGAGCTCGGCTTCCGGGTCACCGGCGTCCTCTCCCGCGACCTCCTCCTGCCGGGGACGACGGTGCGCGGCGTACCGGTCATCGGGACGACCGACGCGCTGGAGCGAGTGCTCCGGGAGCAGACGGTGGACCAGGTCATCCTCGCGCTCCCCTCGGAGGACATGTCGCTGATGAAGTCGTTGATGGAGCGGCTGGCGCTGCACACGGTGGACGTGAAGATCGTCCCCGACCTCTTCCAGTACGTGACGCTCTACGGCGGCCTGGAGGAGTTCGGCGGGCTGCCCATCGTCAGCCTCCAGGGCGGACCGCTCGAGGGCTGGAACCTGGTCGCCAAGCGCGCCTTCGACGTGCTGTTCTCGGCGCTGGCGCTGCTGGTGGTCTCGCCGGTGATGCTGGCGGTGGCCGTGGCGGTGAAGCTGACGCAGCCGGGGGCCGGTGCTCTACCGCCAGGAGCGGATGGGGATGGACGGGGCGGTGTTCCACATCCTCAAGTTCCGGACCATGCGGGTCGACGCCGAGCACGCGGGCCGCGCATGGCGACCGCCGGAGACGACCGGCGGACCCCGGTCGGGGCGTTCCTCCGCCAGACGTCGCTCGACGAGCTGCCGCAGCTCTTCAACGTGCTCCGCGGGGACATGAGCCTGGTCGGCCCGCGTCCCGAGCGGCCGGTGTTCATCGAGGAGTTCAAGCGGCAGATCCCGAAGTACCACCTGCGCCACAAGGTGAAGGCGGGCATCACCGGCTGGGCGCAGATCAACGGGCTCCGGGGACAGACCTCCATCCAGAAGCGGATCGAGTACGACCTCTATTACATCGAGAACTGGTCGCTCCTCCTCGATCTGAAGATCCTCGTGCGGACCGCGCTGGGCGGGTTCCTCTCGCGGAACGCCTACTGACGGTCGCCGTTCCCTGCAGGGTGTGAAATGGCGGCGGTCGCCGCCGCGTAGGCCCCGGACATGGCCGGGCCACTCCTCTCTCCGCGCTTCTGGCCGTGGCGCCTCGCGGTGGCCCTGGGCCTCCCCTGGCTCTTTCGCTTCCTGCTCGACCGGCTGGTGCGCCTTCCCGGCGGTCGGCTGGAGCGCGCCATCGAGTCGCGTGTCCTGATGGCGATCGTCGATGTGCTGGTCCTGCTGGTGGTCCTGCGGTGGATGGAGGGACGCACCCTGAGGGACTCCGGACTCTTCGGGCGGACCGGGCTGCGTCCGGCGTCTGTCCGAGGGCATCGCGCTCGGCTCGGGTCCGGTCGCCGTGCATGCCGCCGCGCTCGCCGCGGCCGGGATGTACGTCTTCTCGCTCCCCGGCAGCGCGACCGCCGGCGAGGCGGTGCTGCTCGCCCTGGTGCTCCTGCTCGTCGGTTTCGAGGAGGAGGTGCGCTACCGCGCGCTCGCGTTCCGCACGCTCGACCAGGGAGTCGGAAGCTGGCTGGCGATGGGCCTCAGCGGTGCCTTCTTCGGCATCTCGCACGCGACCAACCCGGGCGCCACGCCGCTGGGCATCGCCGCCATCGCGGTGGGAGGCGTGTTCCTCGCGGCCTGCTACCTCCGCTACGGCAGCCTCTGGGTTCCGATCGCCTTTCACTTCGCCTGGGACACGACGATGGGCGTCGTCCTCGGGCTTCCCGTGTCCGGGACACCGCTCCCCGGGCTCCTGCACGTGCAGATGACCGGGCCGGAAGCATGGACCGGCGGCGGCTTCGGCCCCGAGGCGAGCACGGCCCTGCAGCCGTTCATCTTCGCCGCGGCGGCCTTCTACCTCTGGAAGGTGGTGGTCGAGAGGAAGCTCACGCCGCCCCCGTGGAGGGCCCGGCGCTGCCCCCGTCGCTCCGGCCCCGGTCTCCATCCCGTCGACGCGTGGTCCGGGCGCCTGAGCCTTCCCCGAGCGTGTGCAGCGTCTGCGCGAGCCGGGCGATGCCCACCCCGATGTTGGACACGCTCTGGTTGGAGAAGTTGAGCCGCAGGTAGCCGTGCTCCGGCGGCCCGACGAAGAAGCCGCTCCCGGGGACCACGGCGACCGAGTGCGCGATGGCCGCGCGGAACACCTCGTCGTCGCGCACCCCGGGCGGCAGCTCGAGCCAGAGGAAGAGGCCACCGTCGGGCCTGGACCAGCGCGTCCCGGCGGGCATGGTGTGCTCCAGCGCGCGCAGCATCGCCTCGCAGCGGGCGCGGTACTCGGCGCGGATCCGCCCCAGGTGGGCCTCGTAGTCGAAGGTCTCCAGCAGCCTGGCCACCGCGTGCTGGGAGAGCGTGGCGGTCTGGAGGTCACAGGCCTGCTTGGCGATGGTCAGCGTGCGCATCAGGGCCTTCGGTCCGTGGATCCAGCCGAGGCGCAACCCGGGCGCGAGCGTCTTGGAGAACGTGCCGAGGTAGAAGGTGAGACCGTCGGCGAGCGCGGCGATGGGCGTGGACGGGGCCCCGCGGAATCGCAGCGCGCCGTAGGGATCGTCCTCCAGCACCGGGACCCCGTGGCGCGTGGCCACCGCGGCGAGCTCCCGCCGGCGGTCCTGGGCGAGGGTGGTGCCTCGCGGGTTCTGGAACTCCGGCACCAGGTAGATGAGCGCCGGGCGGTGCGCGCGCACGGCCTCCTCGAGGAGCTCGGTGCGGAGGCCGTCGTCGTCGCCCGGGAGCGCGACCACCTTGGCCTCGTAGGCAGCGAACGCCTGCAGCGCGGCGACGTAGCTGGGGTTCTCGACCAGCACCGTGTCGCCCGGGTTCAGCAGGACGCGGGCCACCAGGTCGATGCCCTGCTGGCTGCCGCTGACCACCATCACGCTCTCCGCCGTCGCCGGAATGCCCTGCGCGCGGAGCCGGGAGGCCAGCCATTCTCGCAGCGGGAGGAACCCCTCGGTGATGCCGTACTGCAGCGCGGCGCCCGGGTTGTCGCGCAGCACGGAGGCGTAGGCCTCGCTCAGCTCGAGGGCAGGGAAGAGCTCGGGCGCGGGCAGGCCCCCGGCGAAGGACAGCACGTCCGGCCGTTCTGCCACCTTGAGGATCTCACGGACGGCGGAGGGGACTGCGCCCCGCATCCGCCTGGCGGTCTGGATCGTCATGCCGCTGACTCCCTCCTCGTCGTCACGTGGGTCTCCTCCTTCACCGAGCAGAGGACGATGGTGGTGTGGGTTCGGGTGACTCCGGGCAGCGTGCGGAGCTCCTCCGTGAGGAGGCGGTCGAGCGTGCCGGTGTTCTCGGTGCGGACCTTGAGCAGGTAGCTGTCCTGGCCAGCCACCCGGTGGCACTCGAGCACCTCGTCGAGCCCCATCACCTTCTTGGCAAAGGCCTCGAAGTACCTGGGGTGCTCGATGGCCACCCCGATGAAGGCGGTGATGTCCTTGCCGAGCTTCCGGGGGTCCACCCTGGCCGTGTAGCCGGTGATGATCCGCTGCTCCTCGAGCTTGCGGATGCGGTCCGCCACCGAGGGCTGCGAGAGCCCGACTTTCCTGGCGATCTGCGCCTGCGTGAGCCGCGCGTCCGCCTGGAGGAGGTCCACGATGCCAGCGTCGACGTCGTCCATGAAGACGACATATTGCCGCCCGAGACACGGATATTCAATAGGAAGCAGCAATTCTATCCTATAATTTATCGGTCGGTCGCCCTGTCGGAAGAAGGCCCTCGGGCGGCGAAGAGATCCGTTGTACGGCCAGATCGCGCGCCCGGGATGGAGCACGGCTTCTCGGTCGGCGCGGGCGACTCGCCGCTCCCATCCGCTCACCCCTCCGTCACGCTGTCCGCGCACCACCGCGCGAGAGCCGCTCGCGACGCCCGACCCTGACGTCCGCTGAATCCGGGCGCCGAGGCGTGCAGCGACGGGTTGATGTACGCTCCGGCACCTCCGGTCCGAGGGGCTCCAGTCGTGAGGGCGAGTGAATACTCCGTCGAGCCCCGGCCACCGTCAGGCCAGGGGAAGCCCGGGCTGCTCGCCCACGTCGCCGAGCTGATTCTCCTCTCGATCGCTCTACGTCGCCGCTGCCCGGCTCGGGCTGAAGATCGGCCCGGTGAGTGGCTTCGCCACGCTGGTGTGGCCGCCGACCGGGATCGCGCTGGCCGCCCTGCTCCTCCGGGGCGTTCGCCTCTGGCCGGCGGTGCTCCTCGGGGCGCTCCTGGCGAACTTGCTGAGCGGTGCGTCCTTCCCCGTGGCGTTTGGGATCGGGATTGGGAACACGCTCGAGGCGCTCCTCGCCGCGTTCCTCCTCCGGCGCGTGTTCCGTGTCCACCTCGGCCTGGACCGCCTGGTCGACGTGCTGGCCCTGGTTGCCCTGGCCGCCGGGCTCAGCACGCTCGTCAGCGCAACGGTGGGAGCTGCTCGCGCTCCGGGCCGGGGGAATCGTCCAGCCCGGCCACCTGGCCGAGACCTGGCGCGCGTGGTGGGTGGGAGACGCGCTCGGGGACCTGGTCGTGGCCCCCTTCCTGCTGACCTGGAGCGGCGCCGGCGCGCTCACGGCCTTCCCGCGGCGCACGCTCGAGGTCGCGGCGCTGGCGGTGGTCGCGGTCGGGGTGAGCTCGTTCCTCTTCCTGGTCGGCCCGCCGCTGGACCCGGCTCCCGTTCGCCAGGCCTACATCCTGTTTCCGCTGCTGATCTGGGCCGCGATTCGCTTCGGGCCGAGGGGCGGCACGGCGACCATCCTGGTCATCTCCGTGTTCGCGATCTGGGGAACGCTCCTCGAGTCCGGTCCGTTCGCGAGCGAGACGCTGGGGACCGGTCTCCTGAAGCTCCAGCTGTTCATGGGCGTGGCGACGGTCACCACCCTGGTTCTCGCCGCGGTCAGCGCCGAGCGGATGGAGGCGCTCAAGGCCGAGGAGGAGATCCTGGCCATCGTCTCCCACGACATGAAGAATCCGCTGGGCGCCCTCCGGCTCACCGCCCGGCGCCTGCTGAAGCAACCGCCCACCGAGCTCGGCCCGGACGCTCGCCGGCAAGGCGAGTTCATCGCCCGGTGTGCGCATCGTCTGGAATCGCTGATCGCCAACGTCCTGGACGGCGCGACGATCCGCGCGGGCCACCTGTCGCTCCAGCGAGCGCCACAGGACCTGGCGGCGCTGATCACCGATGCCGCGGAGACGCTGGGGCCGATGCTGGAAGAGAAGTCGCAGACCTTCCGGCTCGAGGCACCACCCGCCGTCCGGGTCGACGTCGACCGGGAGCGCATGCTCCAGGTCCTCTCCAACCTGCTCGGCAACGCGTGTCAAGTTCACTCCTGCGAACGGACACATCACCGCACGGGCGAGCGTGGTGAACGGCTGGGCGCAGGTCCTCATCTCCGACGACGGACCGGGCATCGAATCGGACAAACTGGCCCAGGTCTTCGAGCCGTACTGGAGCGGCGAAGCTGCGCAGGGAACGGGACTCGGGCTGTCGATTGTCCGGGGCATCGTCGAGGCGCACGGGGGGACGACGTCGGTCCAGAGCGAGCCCGGAGTCGGCACCACCATCGGATTCGTCGTCCCGCTCGCCTCCGGCACGCCAACCTCCCCGGAGCTGCGGATGCCGAGAGTGCTGTCGCACCGGGCGAAGCACGGCTAAGTTAGCCCGCCCGCGAGGCGCCTGCCCCGGCCCGGTCCGAGCTGACTACGGCGCGATCCGCAGCGGAATCGGCTGGGCGAGGACGACCGGTCGGGCGCGCCGGGCGAGGAGAAAGCCCGCGGTCAGCTGGATCGATGCCCCGAGCAGGACGAGGTCCTTGAGGAAGAACCCCGTGCCCTGACTCCAGGGGACGACCAGCTCCGGCGCCGTCAGCAGGAAGGTGAGGGTGGTGAAGAACCGCACGCTCGCCAGCGTTCCCCCCACCACGCCGAGGGTGGGCCAGCGCGGCCCGAGGAGCAGGCCGAGCGCGGCCGCCACCTCGACGCCGCCCATCAGCGCGGCGGCGGTGCGGACGCTGAAGAGCAGATACGTCCAGGCCACGAGGGGCGACTGGCGGACCATCGGCTCGAGCGCCTGGGCTTCGAAGCGAAAGAACTTGAACGTGCCGAAGAGCGCCAGGACGAAGGCGAGCCCGAGTCGGAGCGTCCCGGCCCCGACGCCGTTCAGGCTCCGCGCCCGCTGGAGCGCGCGAACCTCCGGCGGCAACTCCGCCGCCCTGGCGGAACCCGCCGAGGGCCGACGTGCGGCCGCCCCACCCCCGAGATCTCCGTCGGCCGAACCGCTCCCCACGCCGAGCGAGGTGTGCAGTGGGGCGCGCGGGCGGAAGGGTCCGGTTCCGATGCCGAGCCCTCCCGGTGTCGAGCGGTGAACGGGCCCTGGCTCGGTGACATAAGATTTGCCTGCCATGCGCACACTCCCCATCGCGCGGTTCGGCGCCCGGACGCTCCCAGGCCTCCTCGCACTCACCGCGCGGCGCGTCCCGGACCGCCTCTTTCTCCGCTTCCTCGCGCCGGGCACCGTGGGACCCCCGCGCGATGTCTCCTTCTCGGCGTTTCGGGCTGGTGTCTGCCGGGCCGCGGCGTTCCTCGAGCGCGCGGGGGTGAAGCGGGGGGACCGGGTGCTCCTGCTCGCCGAGAACTCCCCCGAGTGGCAGGCCGTGGCGCTGGGTGCGCAGCTCCTCGGTGCCGAGCCGTCCGCGCTCTTCGCCAGCCTCGGGCCACCGGCGGTCCAGGACATCGCTCCCCGGGTCCGGCCGCGGGTGGCGTTCGTCTCGACGAAGGAGCAATGGGCCAAGCTCGCCCCCGTCGCCACGGCGCTCGCCGCCCAGGGACTGACCTCGATCCTGGCCGTCGACGAGGAGGTCGCCCGGGCCGTTCCCGCGGGGGTCCAGGGTCACACCGTGCGCACGGCGATCGGGGAGGGGGCTCCGGGCATGTCGCTCGAGGCGTTCGAGGCCCGCGCCGCGTCCGTCCGCGAGGAGGACCCGTTCCTCCTGCTCTTCACCAGCGGCACCACCGGGCGGCAGAAGGGCGTGCGCCTGGCGCAGCGAACCATCGTCCGCGCCATCGAGGCCGGTGCGCTCTCCACCGGGCGCAACGAGCACGACGTCGGATTGCACCTGCTCCCCTTCGGACACGTGGCCGGGCACGATCAGTTCGCCCTGGCGCTCGCCCAGGGGCACACGCTGCTGCTCATCGCCCACCCGTCCGATGCGCCGCGCGCGTTCGCGCTCGGGCCCACCTACGTCTTCTCGGTTCCGCTGGTGTATGAGCGCATCCGGACGCGGGTGCTGGAGGGGCTCGGCCACCTCCCCGCTCCGGTGAAGCGCTTCGTAAACCATGCGCTCGAGGCGGCGGCGCGGGTGCGCGTGGACGGCGCGTCGGGTGGCCTCGATGTCCTCCGGACGGGGGTGGCGGACCTCCTCGTCGGCCGGAAGGTCCGCCAGGCGCTGGGTGGGAAGATCGTCGGACTGTTCGCGGGCGGGGCTCCGTCGTCGGTCGCGCTGTTCCGCTTCTTCGAGGGCCTCGGCATCCCCCTGGTCGAGCTCTACGGGATGAGCGAGACGGCGGGGATGATCTCCTCGAACCTCTTCGGCGAGCGGCGACGGCCGTCGGTCGCTGGCCTGGTCAGCCCCGACCACGAGCTCCGGATCGCGGAGGACCACGAGCTGCTCCTGCGCGGGCCGCTCCTGCTCTCCGGCTACCTCGAGCCCGAGGATGACGCCGATGCGTTCACCGCCGATGGATTCTTCAGGACCGGAGACCTCGGCGAGCTCGATGCCGATGGCTGGCTCCACATCACCGGGCGGAAGAAGCACCTCCTGGTGCTGAGCACGGGGAAGAAGGTCGCCCCCGAGCCGCTGGAGACCGCGCTCGGCTCGACGGCTCCCTTCGAGGGCGCGCTGGTGCTCGGAGATGGCAGACCCTTCGTCACCGCCGCGGTCTTCGTTCCGCGGGGAGAGATCAACCGTCTGAAGGAGGCGGGGAAGGATCCGGCGGAGGCGCTCCTCCCCGTGGCGCTGGAGCCCCTGGGCGCCTTCTCCGACTACGAGAAGCCGAGGAGGCTGCTCATCGTCCCGGGCAGCCCGACCGACTACCCCGAGCTCGTCACCCCGACGCTGAAGCTGCGCCGGAAGGCCGTGCTCGAGCTCCTCGGCCCGCAGATCCCGGCGCTCTACGCTCCCCGCGCGCCCGGGAGCTGAGCCGAGCACGGCCGAGGCGGTCGGACGCCCCGCCCGGGGCCGTCACTTGCTCGCGCCGCAGGCCTCGGTGGAGGGGGAGCTCTCGACGCTGCCGATGAGGGCCGTGATCACGTAACAGAAGCTCGCGCCCCTCGAGAGCCCACTGTCCTTGTAGGACGTGGTCGGGCTGATGGTGGCCAGAGGGGAATACGGACCGCCGCTCGTTCGGCGATAGATGCGGTTCTGAGTGGTCCCCGGTGTGGCGCTCTGGGTCCAGGACAGCGCGATGAACCGGGGTCGGTTCGAGCTCGCGCTCAGCCGGGTCGGGGCCAGGGGCGCGGTCGCCTGCGGGAGGGCGCTGACCTGAGACGAGCCCGGGCTCTCGCCTCCGGAGTTCACCGCGCTCACCACGTAGAAGTAGCTGGTTCCGTTGGTGAGGCCGGTGTCGGTGAAGCCGGTGGAGGTCGGGCTGGCGATGGTGTTGTACGGCCCGCCGCTCGTGGTGGAGCGCTTCAGGTGATAGCCGGTCGCGCCCGAGGACGCATTCCAGACCAGCCCCACCTGTCCGTTCCCGGGCGTGGCGGTCAGGCCGGTGGGAGTGAGCGGTGCGCTGGTCACCGGCGTCGCTGCCGTCTGGCTCGAGTTCGCGCTCTCTCCGCCTGCATCGGGCCCGCCGGTGAACGAAGCCGAGGCGACGTAGTAGTAGGTCGTCCCGTTGGTGAGGCCGGTGTCGGCGGCGCTGGTCGAGGTCGGGCAGCCGACGGTCACGTACGGCCCGCCGCTCACGGTGGAGCGCTTGAGGTGGTACCCGCTCGCGCCGACCGAGGCCGGCCACGAGAGCGCCACCTGCCCGTTCCCGGCGACCGCCGCGACGCTCGCCGGCGGAGCGAGGTTGACCAGCAGGGTGGTCGAGGCGGTGTGGGTCAGCGAGCCGCTGGTGCCGGTGATGGTCAGTGACAGCGCGTAGGGCACCGCGCTGGTGGTGGTGTTCATGGTGAGGGTCGAGGTGCCGGAAGCGCTGATGGAGGACGGGCTGAAGCCGCCGGTGACTCCGCTCGGCAGCCCCGCCTCGCTCCCCACCGTCAGGCTCACGCTGCCGCTGAATCCGCTCTTCGGCGAGACGGTGACGGTGAACGTGGTCGAGGCGCCCGGGAACACCTCCTGCGCGGGTGGGCTCACCGCGATGTCGAAATCGGCGTTCGCCGGCAGGACGGTGATGGTGCGCGTCGGCGGGCTGGGATCCGAGTTCCCGCTCGCGTCGATGACCGTCAGCGAGGTGACGTACTCCCCCGGAGTGCCGAAGCTGACGTTCCCCGGGTTCTGGGCGGTGGACGTCGACGGCGTTCCTCCGGGAAAGACCCACGAGTACTTCGCGGCACTGGTCCCGGTGCCGAAGCTGACCGAGCCGCCGGCGGGAATGGTCACGCTGGTGGACGGTGAGGCCGATCGCTCCCGTCGGCGGGAGGCCTGTGAACCGGGTGAGCTGGACGAATTGCGCCTTCGACGGCACGCCGGCGCCGTCGAGGACGAAGAGCATGTAGTAGCCCGGCGGGGCGATGTTCCCGTTCGGCGGGCTGGTGAGGTTCAGGGTCCCCCCGGCGGTGCAGGCTGGCTGCGGCGAGGGTCCGCAGAGGCCGATCAGGCGCTGGTCCATGTCGTTGGCGTGGGTGGTCGAACCGGAGCGCACCAGGACCGCCGAGCTGATCGGCGACGCCGCCGTGTAGCTCACCGAGAAGGCCTGCTCGTATCCGATGGCTCCCGCCGGTGACACGCCGGTGATGACCGGACGGCCGGTGGTGATCAGCCGGTCGTTCGCGTCGAAGAGGTACGGGGGGGTGTAGATCTCGATCGCCGCCTCGTAGAGACCGCGCGACCCGGGATTGCTTCCCATGCTGGCCACCGTCGCGTCCGGCAGGAGCAGCGCCGTCGAGTGGTACAGACGCGAGTACGAGGCCGCCCCGCCCGAGCTGAAGCTGTTCGAGAGCGGGTCGTAGAGGTCGGCGGACTTTCCTGGCGTGTCCGGACTCTCGTTGTTCACCGAGCCTCCGGACGCGAGGACCTTCCCGTTGGGGAGGATGATCGCGTTCATCTGGATCCGCCGGGTCGACATGCTGGGCCCCGGCGTCCAGGTCGGCGTCGCCGAGGAGAGGTCGATGATCTCCGTGCTGCTGCTCGCGGGGCTGCCGCCGCCGAAGTTCATCACCCGCGGCACGTAGCTCGGCGGCAGCAGCGGGAGGAGGACGAACGAGCCGTAGGTCCGATTGCCAGTCGTCGCGACCGACGACGGTCCAGGCGCCGGCGGCAGGGTCGAACAGCCAGGAGTTCGGCGTTGCGTCCACCACTGCCCTGACCGGTGTAGAAGACCTTGCCGCTGGGAAGGAGCGCGAGCCGGGGGTAGAGCGGCGGCGAGAACGGCGCAGTGGTCGGGGCGTTCCAGCCCGCTCCGGCATTCGCGAGGTCGTAGATCTCGACGGTGTTGTTGGTCCCGCCGGCCAGGCTGAGCCCGGAGAAGGTCATGATCCGCCCGTCCCCGAGCGTGGTGGCGGTCGCGTACCACCGCCCATCCACCATGCTCTGCGACTGCACGAAGCTCCCGGTCGCGGGATTGAAGATGGACGCCCGGTTGTCACCTTTGAACGAGTAGTCGGACGTCCCTCCGACGACGAGCGCCCTCCCGTCCGGCAGGGCGGAGGTGCCGCTGCAGAAGACGTCGTATTCGAGGTTCTGGACGGCGATGCTGCTCTCGGTCGTCCCGGTCGGATCCCAGATCGCGTTCCGGTAGCTCTCGGCTCCGGGCGAGTTGTTCCGCGCGTCGTTCTCCGATCCGGCGACGATCAGGACCTGTCCGGTCCGGAGCATGGTCGCGTTGATCGGGTTGATCGGCATCTGGTACGGCAGCGTCGTCCACTGTCCGGTCACATGGGGGACGCTGGAGGAGCAGGTCTGGGCACGCGCCCCCAGCGGCAAGGCCGCGGCTGCTGCAGCCACGAGGAGCACGAGGGTCGGGCAGCGGGCCATCAGGGCGCCTCCCGAGGATGACGAGGTGCCCGGGTACGCCGGTTCGGTCGACCGGGCAAGGGACGGCGCGTCGGAACGCTGGCTGCGGTCACCGCGACCCCGCGGACGCCTCCTTCGTGGGCACCAGGGCACCGGTCGTCATTCAGTGGTATGAGGCGAGGGTGACGGCGATCGCACGACTTGCAGAGCTTTTCGCGAATGCCGTCCCGGGGTGGCGCGGGCTGGCGCGCCGCTCGTGGTGCACGCAGCAGCGGAGCCGTCTGCACGCACCCGATCGCAAGGTCGTGTGGGTGCAGGATGGCAAGAAGATGTCGTGGGCGCTCTGGGGCGCCGAGCACGGCTTCTTCGAACTGCACTGGGCGGGCCGGCTCCCGTTCCTGAGTGCAGTGGTGGTGGCGTGACCCCGCCGTCGTCGTCGCCAGACCCACATCGATCGAGCACACCCGGACGGGCGCAGGCGCTCAGGAGCCCGCTTCCCCCGTTCGCAGCGAAAGGACCGTCCGCATGGCAAACCGATTCAACGTGAAGCTCCCGTGGAGCGAGGACCCGGAGCGCAAGGAAGTGGTGCAGATCCAGGTGCCCGAGCTCGCGGAGAAGGACTACGAGGCGCAGGTGGTCGGGGCGGGGCTGCCGGTCGTCCTCGACTTCTACGGGTCGGAGAAGGCGTCCCACGACCTCGGCCCACGGTTCGCGGCGGTCGCCGAGAAGTTCGCCGGCAAGGCCCTCTTCCTGAAGGTGTCGCGTCAGACCAACGCGGGGCTGGCCGAGAGGCTCGGTGTCACCGCAAGCCCCACGCTCCTCTTCCTCCAGGGCGGCAAGGAGAAGGCGGAGCGTCTGAGCGGCGAGGACATCAAGCGAACCGCGCTCAAGGCGCGCGTCGAGGAGATGCTGGGAGTCCCGGCGGCGAAGCCGGTGGCCTGAGCCGCCGCCGGCGGTCGGCGATGCGTCGCTAGACGGCCCCGGAGTTGGAGGTGGAGCTCTCGAGCGCATCGAAGTGAGCGTCCGGGTTCTCCATCCACTCCCGTAGCACCTCCGAGATGCGCGCGGCGTGGAAGCCGTCGATGACCCGGTGATCCATCGTCGCGTTGACGTTCATCGCCATCCCGACGGCCGGCCGGCCGTTCTCCACGAAGACGTGCGGTTTCGCCTCACCGATGGCGAACAGCAGCGGCACGCGCGAGAACGGGACCAGCGGGGCGTACGCGGTGTCGAGACCGAGGCTCCCGATGTTGGTGATCATCAGGCTGCCGAACGGGTCGGAGGCGATGCCGAAGGCACGGAGATCCAGGTTCAGGGTGTAGCAGAAGAAGGAAAGCAGCCGGAGGAACGGCCGGAGGAGCAGGTAGGGGATGATCTGGAAGGTCCCACGGGTCTTCTCCAGCGCAGGATCCTTCCGCTCCCGCACCAGGCTCACCTTGGCCTCGAACTCGTCCACGATCTCCAGCAGCGACTTTCGCTCCACGTCGTAGAGCGTGGCGCCGGAGAGGTCGGCCTTCCCGTCCTCGCTCATCAGCACCTGGAAGAACACCCCGATGCGCTGCCGGAGGTAGATGCGGTTCCAGCGGAGGATGGCGTTGGCCTCGGGGCAGGCCTGGAGCGCCATGGCCGAGGCCTTGGCCATCAGGTGGCTGACGGTGAGGCGGCGGCCGGTCCGGGCGCGAAACCGCGCGATGTAGTCGAGCGCGCGGTCCATCCGCAGGACGAGCGTCCCGTAGATGGACGGGTCGTAGGCTGTACGCCACGTCCCGAGGGCGATCTTCCGGAAGGACGAGAGGTCCTTCATCGGGACGAGCGAGAGGTTGGGCATGACGCTCCGGACCGTACACCTCCGGCCGGCTGCAGGAGGGCCCGAGCACCACTCCACGGGGCGTAGGCACTCCGTCCAATGGCGCGCGCTTGCGGCGGCGCCTCGCCTCAGTGCACGGTGACCCCGCCGTCCACAGTGAGCACCTGGCCGATGACGAACCGCGCCCCGGGCGAGGCCAGGTAGAGCACGGCCTCGGCGATGTCTTCCACCTGACCGGGGGCGCCCGCGGGCACCTGCGACCGGGCGAACTCGCGCAATGCCTCGAGGCCACCGAAGACCCGCGACGCCATGTCGGTCTCGATCGGTCCCGGGGAGACCGCGTTCACCCGCACACCTTGCGGGATGAACTCGATGGCCGCGGCGCGGGTGAGCGCGTTCACCGCACCCTTGCTCGCCGAGTAGATCGTGGTGTTCGGGAGCCCGAAGTCTGCGACCGCCGAGCTGTTGTTCACGATGTTGCCGCGGGTCTTTGCCAGGTGCGGGAGGGCGTGCTTCATCGCGAGCCAGGTGCCGCGGACGTTGACCCCGAAGGTCTCGTCGAAGTCGGCCCCGGTGAGGTCGGGGATCGGGGCGTTCTTCCCCTCGATGCCGGCGTTGTTGAAGAGCACGTCGAGCTGGCCGAACTCCTTCACCGTCCCGTCGATCGCCTCCTTGACGTCGGAGTCGCGCGACACGTCTGCGCGGATGAACTTCGCCGTGCCGCCTGCCTTCCGGATCGCGTCCACGACGGCGACACCCTGGTCCTCCTGCGGGCCGAGACCACCACCCTGGCGCCCTCGCGGGCGAACGCCTCCGCTGCCGCCCGGCCGATGCCGGAGCTGCCACCCAGGACGAGGACCACCTTCGAATCGAAACGCTTCATGGCTTTCTCGTGCTCCCGCATCACCGCCCGGAGCGAGATGGCCCGCGGCTGGATGCCGGCCTTGGATGCCGATACTGGAACGATCGTTCCTAAACATCGGTGTGACGAAGGCTGCCGGCCGGAAAACGGGGGGTTACACTGAGGAGTGTCATGGCCCGGCCGAGGGAATTCGACGTGGACGCGGTGCTCGACCGCGCGACGGACCTCTTCTGGGCCCGGGGCTACGAGGCGACCAGCGTGCAGGAGCTGGTGGACACCCTCGGCGTGAACCGCGCCAGCCTGTACGCCACCTTCGGCGACAAGGCGCAGCTCTTCGAGGCGGTGCTCCGCCGCTACGGGGAGCGGGTGAACGGAGCGTTGCTCGAGACGCTGGGCCCACCGGCAGCCGGCGCCGAGGCCGTACGGGCCTGGCTCAAGGCGCTGATCGAGAAGGCGACCCAGCCGGGAGGGCCCCGGGGCTGCCTGATGCTGAACACGCTGACCGGCTGCACGACGGTGCCCGATGCCCTGATGGACAAGGTGGTGGCCGGAATCCGGGCGACGACCGATCGGCTCCAGGAAGCACTGGGCCGCGACCCCGATCTCGCGTCCCGCGAGAACGTCCGCACGCTCGCGCGCTTCTTCGCCGCCGAGGGACATGGCCTCGCGGTCCTGGCCCGAGCCGGCGTCCGACGGCAGGAACTCGAGATGGCCGCGGAGGTCGCGCTGCGAGTCCTCGCCCGGCAGAGCCGCCCCGGGGTCGCTCCGGGGTGACCGGGCGCGCGCGAGCGTCGCTCGGAGGCGGGATGCTCGACCGGCTTCCCGAGTCCATCCGGAGTCGACTCCTCGCCGACGCACACCGGATGGAAGTCCCTCAGGGAGCCATCTTCTACCGGAGCGACGACCCGCCTCTCTGCGCGCTCGTCCGCTCGGGGCTGGTCCGTGTGTTCCTGACGTCTGCGCACGGCCGGCAGGTGACGGTGCGCTATGCGAGGCCAGGCAACCTCCTGGGCGTGGCCGCCGCCGTGGCCGGGCCGAGTCCTGTCGGCGCGCAGGCCTTGCTCGACTCGAGCCTGCTTCTCTTTCCGGTCGCGGCCCTGTCGCGCGAGGCACGGCAGGACCCGCGAGTGGCGTGGGCGGTGGCCGAGGAGGTCTCGCAGCGACTGTACGAGGCCATGGCACAGATCTCGACCAATGCCTTCGGCAGCGTGCGCGAGCGACTCGCCAGGCACCTCCTCGACTCGGCCGTGGCCGGTAAACAGGGGCAGCTGGTGGTGGTGGCAACCCAACAGCAGCTCGCCGAGGCCGTCGGGAGTGCGCGGGAGGTCATTGCCCGGATGCTCCGCTGCTTCCGGGAAGAGCGCCTGGTCCGCACCCGCCCGGGTGGCATGGTCCTGACCGGGCCGGACGCGCTGGTCCGGATTGGCGCGGGAGAGCCGACCACGGTGTGACCTCCGTCACACCGAAACGGCATCCAGGTCACTGACGGCACGGTGTGAGACCGGTAGTCAAACGGCATGTTCGCCATCGATCACGCCGCCACTGCCCTCGTCCTCAAGCGGAGATGGCCGACGCCCCGCTGCCCCTGCTGCTGGTCTCGGTCCAGCTGATGGAGCTTCTCTGGGTGGCGCTGAACCTTCTCGGCGTGGAGAGGACCACCACCGCTCCTGCGGTGCACTCGGTCGCCGACATCCGCCTGGCCTTCATGCCCTGGTCGCACTCGGTGGCAACGATGCTCGGAACGGCGCTGCTGGTCTGGCTCGTGTTCTGGCTGGCCGGGCACCGTCGGCTCGGGCTCGCGCTGGGCTTCGGGGTGGCCTCACATCTGGTACTGGATCTCCTCACCCACGATCGGGACCTGGTGCTCGCTCCGGGAATTGATGTCCGGGTGGGGCTCGGCCTCTACGGGTCGGCCCCCATGGTGGCTTTCTTCCTCGAGCTGGCCTACGGCGTCCTCTGCTGGCGGATGTTCCGCGGGAGCCGGGCCTTGCTGGCGGTGATCGTCGGTTTCAACGTCGCCAACGTGTCCTTCTTCTCCGCCGCCCTTCCGGGTCCGGAGGAGCTGCTGGCGAATCGTCCCACCGACCTCGTTCTTCTGGTCCTCGTGCAGATCGTGGTCACGCTCGGCCTGGTCCTCCGCCTTGCGCGCGAGCGGCGGCCGCCTCTGGCACATGCGCCTGCGCCGTCGACCCCCACCAGCCTCGGTTCAGCCGCGCAGTCGTCACTTGCAACGCCTGGCCATCCCGTATAGATATGCAGCAAATATGCATAAGTATGCTATCGGCGTGGTCGGCGCGTCCGGCTACTCCGGCATCGAGCTCTGCCGCATCCTCGCCGCCCATCCGGGGGGCCAGGTCCGGTTCGTCGCCAGCGACCGCTGGGAGGGAGTGACCGTCCGGGCGAGGACCGGCATCGGCGGAGCTGTCGGCGCGCTGGCATACGTCCGGAATGCCCAGGCGCTGGAGGCGTCGCAGGGCTGCGACGCGGTGCTGCTCGCCACCCCGGCGGAGGCCTCCCTGGAGCTCGCTCCCGCCCTGCTCGAGCGCGGGGTGAAGGTGGTGGACCTCTCGGGTGCCTTTCGCCTCGCCGACCCGGCCGCGTACCCGCGCCACTACGGGTTCGAGCACCGCACCCCCGCACTGCTCGAGAGCGCCGTCTACGGACTCCCCGAGCTGGTCGACCGGAAGGCCATCGCCGCGGCCCGGCTCGTCGCCAACCCCGGCTGTTACCCGACCGCCGCGGCGCTCGCCCTGGTTCCGCTGCTCCGGGCAGGGCTGCTCGCCGACGAGTCCATCGTGATCGACGCCGCGTCCGGCGTGTCCGGCGCCGGCCGCCAGGCGTCGGAGGCGTACAGCTTCTGCGAGGTCGCCGACGACGTCCGGCCGTACAAGGTCCTCCGGCACCAGCACCTTCCGGAGATCGCCCAGTCGCTCGCCCGCGGCGCGGGCCGAGCCATCCGGTGACCTTCACCCCGCACCTGCTCCCCATCAAGCGCGGCATCCTCTCCACGGCCTCGGCGCGCCTCGCCCCGCGCGTCGCTCCCGGCGCCCTGGCCGAGGCGCTGCGCGACGCCTACGCGGGACGAGCCGCTGGTCGAGGTGCTCGACACGCCGGAGCAGGTGTCCATCGCCCGCACCGTCGGCACCGCCCGGGCCGCGGTGGCGGTCGCCGCCGCCGACTCGGGCTTCGACCCGGGCCGGGTGGTGGTCGTGTCCTCCATCGACAACCTGCTCAAGGGCGCCGCGAGCCAGGCGGTGCAGAACCTCAACCTCATGCTCGGCCTGCCCGAGCGAACCGCGCTCGAGCCTGCGGCCGGAGTCTCGCCATGATGGTGCAGGGCTTCCGCTTCGCCGGGCTCCACGCGGGCATCAAGCCGCGCGAAGAAGGACCTCGCGCTCATCGTCAGCGACGTGCCCGCGAACGCCGCCGGCTGCCTCACCATCAACCGTGCCCAGGCCGCGCCGGTGCATGACGCCGAGCACGTCTCCCCGCGACCGGCGTCCGGGCCATCCTGATCAACAGCGGCAACGCCAACGCGCTCACCGGCCCGGCAGGGGCGCAAGGACGTGGTGCGGCGTGCGGCGGCGCGCTCGGGGCAGTCCTCGGCGTCCCGCCCGACTCGATGTTCACCGCCAGCACCGGCGTCATCGGCGTCCCCTTGCCGCTGGAGAAGATCACTCAGGGCGCTGCCCCGGCTGGCGGAGTCGCTCGGCGCGAGCTCCGAGTCCGGCGGCCGAGGCGATCCTGACGACCGACACCCACCTCAAGGTGGCCGCGCCGGTCGCTCGATCCTCGGCGGCAAGCGAGGTGACACATCCTCGGCTTCGCCAAGGGCTCGGGGATGATCGCCCCGCAGATGGCGACGATGATCGCCGTCGTCTGCACCGACGCTGCGATCCCGCCGCCGGTCCTCGCCCGGGCGCTCCGGAGCGCGATGGACGCGAGCTTCCACGCCCTCGTCGTCGACGGCGACATGAGCACCAACGACGCGTCTTCGCGCTCGCCAACGGACTGGCGGCGAACGCGCCCGATCGGCGAGCCGGGGCCGGACTACGAGAGCTTCATGCGCCGGCTGACCGACGTCTGTGCAGAGCTCGCCCGGGACATCGCCGCCGACGGCGAGGGCGCGACCAAGCTGCTCGACCGTGGAGATCACCCAGGCGCCCGAGCGCCGCCATCGCCCGGGACATCGGCCAAGGCGATCGCCGGCTCGCCGCTGGTGAAGACCGCCATCTTCGGCGCCGACCCGAACTGGGGCCGGGTGCTCGCCACCGTCGGCGCGCGCGCCGGCACGCCAGGGCTCGCCCTCGACCCCGAGAAGGCCGAGGTCCGCATCCAGGGCCTGGCGTCTACGAGGACGGCAATCCCGCGCCGCACGACCCCGAGACGCTCCGGGCGCGCATGCGGGAGGCCGAGGTGGTGGTGGAGGTGGCGCTCGCCGCGGGCAAGGACGCGGCGACCGCCTGGGGCTGCGACTTCAGCTACGACTACGTGAAGATCAACGCCGACTACACCTCGCTGATCGTCCCCCAGCCCGACGGCACGGTGCGGCGCAAGGACGACGGCTCACGCGCTACAGCCCCGGCTTCAAGCAGACGCTCCTGGTGGAGGCGCTCAGGTACATCTCGCGCTTCGCCGGGACAAGCGCTGCGTGCTGGGCTCGGCGGCGAGGCGTCTGCGGAAGGCGTCGCTCCGGGCGAGCTTCTGCGACGACGTCGTGCTCCTCCGCTCGGTCGGCCTGCGGCCGGTCGTGGTGCACGGCGCCGGTGCCGCCCGAGGAGGGCATGCCGCCGGTCGATCCCGACGTGCTGGAGATGGTGCTCACCGGCCGCATCACCGGCGATCTGGTCGCGCTGCTCAATCAGGACGGCGGCCGCGCGGTGGGCGTCTCGGGCAAGGACGGGCCGCTGCTCCGGCGCAGTCCCGGTGGTCTCCGATCCGGTCCTGCGGCAGGAGCGGATGGGCGAGGTCCGCGAGGTGAACCGGGCGTTCCTCGAGATGCTGATGGAGAAGGACTACCTCCCGGTCATCGCTCCGGTCGGCATCGGCGCCCGGCGGCGAGACGCTGCACCTGTCGCCGGAGGGCGCCGCGGCCGAGGTGGCCATCGCGCTCGGCGCGCCGAAGCTCATCCTCCTCCAGGACGCCAAGGGGCTGGTGGACGGCGGCGAGGTCCGCAACCAGCTCACCGTGCGCGACCTCGAGCACCAGCTCGCCGAGGGCGTGGTGTCCCCGCAGAACAAGGCGCTGGTGCAAGCCATCCTCCGCGCGCTCGCCGGCGGCGTCGAGCGGGTCCACGTCCTCGACGGGCGGCTGGCCCACGCCACCATCGCCGAGCTCTTCACCGACCACGGCGTCGGCACGCTGGTGACCGCCGGATGAGGCCTCGCGAGGAACAGACCACCGAGGCGCGGCGCGAGGCCATCCGCCGGCTGATCCGCGGGCGCACCGTGGCCACCCAGGAGGAGCTGCGTGTCGATGCTCGCCGACCAGGGCTTCGAGGTCACCCAGGGGACGCTCTCCCGCGATCTCGCCCGGCTCGGCGCCCGGCGCGCGTCCGGGACCGAGGGCGGCACGGTCTACGAGCTCCCGCGCCGAGGGCAGCCCGGCATCGCCCGGCCTGCTCGAGGCCCTCGACCCGCTGGTGCGCGGGGTCAGGGACAACGGCGCACTGGTCGTGGTGCACACCACCCCCGGCGCCGCCCCGGCGGTCGCGCTGGCGCTGGACCAGGCGCGGCTGCCGGAGGTGCTGGGAACGCTCGCCGGCGACGACACGGTGTTCGTCGCCCCGATGCAGGCTGCCTCGGCGTCGAGGCTCACCCAGGGTCCTCCAGGGACTCTTGCGGAAGGGAAGAAGGTCATGAAGAAGAGAAGATCGTCCTCGCGTACTCGGGAGGCCTGGACACGTCGGTGCTGGTCCGCATCCTGTCCGTCGACTACGGCTACGACGTCGTCTGCTGCCACGCCGACGTGGGCGAGGCCCGCGACGCCAAGGCGCTCACCGAGCGGGCCAAGGCCGCCGGCGCCATCGCCATGGAGATGGTGGACGCCAAGGAGGAGTTCGCGAAGGACTTCTGCTTCCCCGCGCTCCAGGCCAACGCGCTCTACGAGGGCGTCTATCCCCTCAGCGCGGCGCTCAGCCGCCCGCTGATCGCCCAGCACCTGGTGGCAGATCGCCCACAAGTACGGCGCCACCGCGGTGGCCCACGGCGCGACCGGCAAGGGCAACGATCAGGTGCGCTTCGACCTGGCGATCAAGGGCCTCGCACCCGGCGCTGAAGATCATCGCCCCCCAGCGCGAGCGGAACATCAGCCGCGACGAGGCGATGGACTACGCCGCCAAGCACGGCATCGCGGTGCCCACCACCCGGAAGAGCCCGTTCAGCATCGACGAGAACCTCTGGGGCCGCAGCATCGAGGGCGGCGTCCTGGAGGACCCGAACACCGAGCCCCCCGAGGAGGCGTTCGCCTGGACCAAGTCGTGGAAGGACGCGCCGGCAGAGCCGGGCCTCCTCCGGATCGGCTTCGAGGCCGGCTATCCGGTGTCGCGTGAACGGCGAGCGGCTGTCGCCGGCGAAGCTCATCGGCAAGGTGGGCGATTTCGCCGGCCTGCACGGCGTGGGCCGCATCGACCTGATGGAGAACCGCGTGGTCGGCATCAAGAGCCGCGAGACGTACGAGTGCCCGGCGGCGGTGGCGCTCATCGCCGCCCACCAGGACCTCGAGCGCTTCACCACCCTCGGCCTGTCGGCGAAGACCAAGGCGCAGCTCGACAACACCTTCGCCCAGCTGACCTACGACGGCTTCTGGTTCTCGCCGCTCCGGCGCGCGATCCAGGCGTTCAACGACGAGAACAACAAGTACGTCACCGGTGAGGTGACGCTGAAGCTCTTCAAGGCGTCGCTCCGCGTCGTCGGCCGGGCCTCCGAGTTCGGCGTCTACAACAAGCTGCTCTCCACCTACGGCCGCGAGGACAAGTTCGACCACCAGGCGGCCGAGGGCTTCATCCAGCTGCTCGGGCTCCAGCTCCAGGAGTACAGCCGCCTTCACGGGGGAGGGGCTTGATCGCCAAGACCGACGCCGCCGGCGGACCGGGCCTCCTGCCCGAGGTGCTCGCCTTCTCCAGCTCGCTGGAGCAGGACCGGGCGCTGCTGCGCGAGGACCTGGTGGGCTCGCTGGCGCATCTGGCGATGCTCGTCCCGCCAGGGCATCGTCCCTGCGGAGGCGGCGCGCGCCATCCACGACGGCCTGGTCGGGCTGTGGCGTGATGCCGAGTCCGGGGCGTTCGTGCCGGCGGGCGAGGAGGACGTGCACATGGCGGTGGAGGCGGAGCTGACCCGCCGCCTGGGCGACGTCGCCGGCTTCCTCCACACCGGCCGCTCGCGGAACGACCAGGTGGCGCTCGACCTGCAGCTCTTCGTCCGCGAGCGCTGCGCCGACGTGCTGGCCGGGCTCGCCCAGCTCCTCGATCTGCTCGCGGCCCGCGCCGGAGTCCGACCGGGACGTGGTCCTCCCGGCGTACACCCATCGCCAGCGCGCCCAGCCGATCAGCGCCGGCTACTGGTGGGCCGCCTACGGGGCGATGTTCGCCCGCGACGTGGAGGCGGTGCGCTTCGCCCTCGGCCAGGTGGATGCCTCGCCCCTCGGCGTCGGCGCCATCGCCGGGACGTCGCTCCCGACCGACCGGCGCATCCCGCAGTCATTGCTCGGACTTCTCGCGGCTGACGCAGAACGGCCTGGACACGGTGGGCGACCGGGACTTCGCGCTCGACTTCGTCTACGCGTCCAGCCGGCTCCTGCTGCACGCCTCCCGGCTGGCGACGGACGTGGTGGACTTCACGTCGAGCGAGTTCGGCTTCCTGGTGCTGGACGACGCCATCGCCTGCGGGTCGAGCCTGATGCCGCAGAAGAAGAACCCGGACGTCTTCGAGCTGGTGCGTGGCCGGAGCGGCCAGGGCATCGGCGCGCTGGTCCAGCTCTTCACCACCCTCAAGGGGCTGCCCGGCGGCTACAACCGCGACCTCCAGGAGGACCGGGCGCCGCTGCTGGGAACCGGCCGCCAACGTGCTCTCGGTGCTCGGCGCGCTCCGCGTCGCCCTTCCCCGCATCCGCTTCGACGCCGACCGCTGCCGCGCCGCGCTGGAGCGGGACTACACCCAGGCCACCGACGTGGCCGAGGCGCTGGTCAAGGCCGGAGTGCCGTTCCGGTCCGCGTACCGGCGGGTGGGAACGCTGGTCCGCAAGGCGCAAGGCGCAGGGCTGGGGCTGATGCAGGCCCAGGAGCTCGCGCATGCCCTGGATCCCGAGCTCGGCGCCGCGCTCGCCTCGGTGGGCGACGTTCGGGCCTCGGTGGCGGGCAAGCGCAGCGCGGGGTCGACGGGACCCGCCGAGGTCGAGCGGCAGATTGGCGCGCTCCGGGATGCGGCCGCCGAGGCCCGCGCCACGGCCGGCACCGTCCCGCGCCTGGCCCAGCTCTTCACCAGCCTCGCGGAGGGGTCGCGATGAGGCACTTCCTCAGGATGACGGACCTCGAGCGTGGGGAGGCCCGGCGGCTCTTCGCCCGGGCCGCCCAGCTCAAGCGGCGGCGGCGCGAGGGCCACCTGGAGGACTCGCTGGCCGGGAAGACGGTGGTGCTCCTGATGGAGAAGGCGAGCACCCGGACCCGGCTGTCGTTCGCCGCGGCCGCCTTCCAGCTCGGGGGCCACGCCATCGAGCTCACCGCCAGCACCAGCCAGATCGCCCGGGGCGAGCCGCTGTCGGACACCGCCCGTGTCGTCTCGTCCTACTCCGACGTGGTGGTGATGCGGACCACCGCCGACGCGCGGCTGCGAGGAGTTCGTCCGCTGGAGCTCGGTGCCGGTGATCAACGGGCTCACCGACGGCGGGCACCCGGTGCAGGTGCTGACCGACCTGTTCACCGTCGAGGAGGCGCTGGGCGCGGTCTCCGGCCGGCGCATCGCCTTCGTGGGCGACGGCTCGGGCAACATGGCGCGGTCGTTCCTCGAGGCGGCGCCGCTCTTCGACTTCACGCTGCAGCTCGGAGCGCCGCCGCAGTTCCGTCCGCCGCCCGCCGAGGCCCAGGCCGCCGGTCGGCATCTGGTGGTCACCGGGGATCCGCGCGAGGCCGTCGCCGGGGCCGACGTGGTGGTCACCGACGTGTGGACCAGCATGGGCCAGGAGGCGGAGGCCGCGGCGCGGCTGACGGCGTTCCAGGGCTTCACGGTCGACGCCGCGCTGCTCGCCGGCGCGCGCGCCGGCGCGGTGGTGCTCCACTGCCTCCCGGCGCACCGGGGCGAGGAGATCACCGCGGAGGTGCTCGAGGGCCCGCAGTCCCGCGTCTTCGAGGAGGCCGAGAACCGGATGCACGTGCAGAAGGCGCTCCTCGAGCACGTCATCCTTGGCGGGGTCCAGGACGTGATCGACGCCTGAGTCGACCCCGGAGCAGGCCAGGACCGGGGGTGCACGCGCTTGTCCTCGATTGGCCGTATGCAGGTCCGCCGTGGCGCTGCTCGTGGTGGATGCCCTGAACGGCGGCTGGGCGTTGCTTCTGGGCTGGGTCCACCGCCGGCCGGCGCCGGGGCCAGATCGGGGCCTGAATGTGCCCGGTCTGTACCGGTCCCGGGGCCCGGAGAATCGCTAGCATCGCGGCATGGTCGTCATCCTCTTTCGTTCCCGTCTGACGGCCGAAGCCGGCCAGGACTACCAGGACCACGACGCCGAGCTGGAGAGGCTGGTGCTCGGCCACTCCGGGCACCTGGGCCACAAGTCGTATCTCGCCGCCGACGGAGAACGGCTGACCGTGGTCTGGTTCAAGGACCAGGAGTCGCTCCGCGCGTGGAAGATGGAGCCCCGCCACCTCGAGGCGCAACGGCGAGGCCGCGAGCGGTGGTACGAGTTCTACGAGATGGATGTGGCCGAGGTGATCCGCAGCTCCCACTTCAAGCGCCCCGAATCTCCGCGATGACGCCGGTGGGCGAGCTCGTCGAGCGCCTCGCCGGGATGCCCCGCTTCCTCGGAGAGTGCGCAGACCGCGTGCCGCGTGCCGAGTGGACGCGGCAGCCGGGGCCCGGGCTCTTCTCCCTGGTCGAGCACGGCTGCCACCTGCGCGACCTCGAGGAGGAGGGCTACACGCTCCGGCTCCGGCGGATGCTCCGCGAGGAATGCCCGGTGCTGGACGACTTCGACGGCGCCGCGGTCGCGGCCCGGAGGAGCTACCCGGCCCAGGACCTTGCTGCGGCGATGCAGGCCTTCGGCGAGGCCCGGGCACGGAACCTCGCACTGCTCGCGTCACTCGAGCCGCGCGCGCTCGCCCGGACCGCGACCTTCGGCGAGCACGGGACGATCACCGTCCAGCGGCTGGCCGAGCTGATGGTCGAGCACGACGCGAGCCACCGCGGCGAGCTCGACGGCTCTCCTGGCGTCGCTCGGGCAACGCTCGCCAGCGCGTGAGCGGTCGTCAATCCACGAGAGCCGGGCGAGCGCGGACGACCATCATCGTCGCGAGCATCGTTGCGACGAGCGTCTCGCCTCGGTCATCGAGGGCGTAGACATCTCCGGCACAGACGAAGATGTTTCGCCCGGGCTTGAGGACTCTGGCCCGCTGCGGGGGCAGCGCTCGGGCCGTGTCCAGCGTCTCCAGGGGCAGCGAGCCCGGGAGCAGCACCGCGTCGTGAAAGGCGCGCAGGTCGAAGCGTGCCACGAGCGCCTTCTCTGCCCGCGAGGGCAGCGCGGCGGGAAGGAGCCGCCCACCGCTCCGGCGTGGGCGCACTCGTCAGTCCGGAGAGCGCTTCTCGCCGCTGCAGCGACGGGTGCCCGGCGCCGCTGCCTCTGTCGCGGAGTCCACCATCCTCACAAAGAGTGACAGATCACAGGCGAGGGGAACGTGGCCCGCGGCCTCCGTTCGCTGGAACGGAAACCCCTGCTGCTCGAGCGCCTCGCGCTGCGCGTTCCCCAGCACGGGGTCGGTGCGGGAGAGGAAGACCGTGGAGCGGTCCACTGCGCCGTCACAGAGCCAGCGTGTCGGGGCGTCCTCCTTCAGCGAGGTCATCCGGCCAGTCGGTGGTGCGCGCGCGATGACGTCGGCGAAACGGACGGGCGCCATCCGGTACCTCCCCGCCATGATGCGCTGGAAGTAGGTCTGCATGGCGTCGGTCGAGATGTCGTGGAACGTGCCGTCGAGGTGGACGACGACGCGGTCGAAGTCGAGCACCGGGTCCAGGACCGCCACCCGGGCCTCGCCGCGCTCGAGGGTCGCCGGAGCGTCGCGGGCGGCAAGGAGCGCTTCCAGGCCGCCCATCGAGAGGCCGAGGAAGGCGAGCCCGGCGCCTCCGGCCCGGCGTACAGACCCGCTCGAGCTCCCGGGACAGGGCGAGCCCGCGGTGCGCCTCCCACGTGGGTCGAAGCCGGAGATCGAGTCGTCCCGGAGCACGACGGCGCTCATCCAGCCCCGTCGGGCGAAGGCGTCCGCGAATCGCCGCATCACTTCGCTGTCCGCGGGCATCGCCAGCCCGGCGAAGAGCATCGCGATGCCCCTGGGCTCGGGCACCCGGTAGAGCGTCGCGAGCACGTCGGTCTGCCGTGCCTCCAGCCGGTGTGGGTCGCGCGCCCAGGCTGCCGCTCCGTCCAGCTTGACCCACTCACCGCGACGCCGGTCGAGGAGGGCGCGATGGGTCAACGGGGGCGCTGCACGCGTCCTCGAGACCCCGGGTGTGGAGCGGCGGCGGCAGCTCGCTCGGCAGCACCGTCACGTCCAGGCCCACCGTCGCCAGAGAGCAGAGCGCCGGCTCGAGAGAGAAGTGAGCCGCGCAGGAGCCAGCCGGGATCGAAGACCCGCTCTCCAGGTCGGGCGAGACCGCCCGCGGCTCGACCGCGGCGCACCCGGAGAGGAGAACGAAGTAGAACGCGCGCCCGGTTCGAGACATCTCGCCGGACAGTAGACGACGGAGGACTGCCCCTGACACGCCGAGACGAGATTTCCCGGCCGGCGGGCCCGAGGCTCAGCGCGCCGGATGCGGTGTCCTGCGCGGCGATCCACGCATCGATGCGCCGCTCCAGCGACGTCCAGCGGTAGCGAGCCCTGGAGCAGCACCGCGTCGTGGAAGGCGCGCAGGTCGAACCGCGCTCCGAGCGCCTTCTCTGCCCGCGCGCGCAGCTCGCGGATCTTCAGCTGGCCCATCTTGTAGGCCAGCGCCTGCCCCGGATGGCGATGTAGCGGTCCACCTCGTTGACCACGTCGAGCTCCTGGCGGGGTGCTTCTCCAGGAAGTACTGGATGGCCTGCGCGCGGCTCCAACCCTTCACGTGCATCCCGGTGTCCACCACCAGCCGCACCGCCCGCCACATCTCGTAGGTCAGCTGCCCGGCCTTGTCTGCCGGGTCGTCCACCAGCCCCAGCTCGTCGGCCAGCCCCTCGGAGTAGAGCCCCCAGCCCTCGCCGAACGCGACGTCGTAGCGGTGGCGGCGGAAGGCGGGGAGGTCCTGCTGCTCGGCCGCGAGCGCCACCTGGAGGTGGTGACCGGGGACCGCCTCGTGCAGCGTCAGCGGCACCATCTCCCAGGGGGGCGGGTCTCGGGCCTGTAGGTGTTCACCCAGTAGGTGCCGGCCCGCGAGCCGTCCTCGGCGGCCCGGGTAGTAGAAGCCGGTGGTCGCGTCGGGGGCCATCGCCGCCGGGGTGGGCTCCACGCCGTACGGGGCGCGGGGCAGCGTCCCGAACATCCGGACCAGCCGCGGGTCGATCCGCTTGGCCAGGTCGCGCGAGTGCAGGAGCAGCTCCTCGGCCGTCTTGTAGAAGTAGCGCGGGTCGGTCCGGAGGTGCTGGAAGTACTCGGCCAGCGTGCCCTTGAACCCGGCCCTTCCCTTCACCGCCTCCATCTCGGCACGGATGCGCGCCACCTCGGAGAGGCCGAGCGCATGCGCCTGCTCCGGGGTGATGGAGGTGGTGGTGTAGACCCGCACCCAGTAGGCGTAGAGCCGCGCACCGTCCGGCCAGTGACCGATCCCGACCTCCATCGGCGCCGCCGGCAGGTACGTCGCGACGACGAACTCCCGCAGCTTCCGGTAGGCGGGCTGCACGCTGTCCCGGATGAGCCGCTCTGCGGTCTGGGCGAGCTGCTTCCTCTCCGCCTCGGGGAGTGACTCGGGCATCCGGACGAACGGCGAGTAGAAGGAGGTGGCGGTCGGCACGGCCCCGATGAGAGCGTCGAGCTGCGGTGGGATGCGCTCCAGCACCACCCTCGGCCAGCACCATCTTCCGGCGCACCCCTTCCTGGAGGAGGACAATGGTCTGGTCGACGTAGGTGGCGAAGCCGTCGAGACGGGCAATCCAGTCGCGGTAGTCCTCCAGCGTCTGGAAGCGGAGCTCCTTCGCCAGCAGGCCCGCGAACTGCACGCCCGGAAACTGGCCCGTGCCCTCGGGCAGCCCGCGCATGTGGTTCAGCGGGGTGTACTGAACGCCCAGGGCGTGGCCCTCGATGCGCTCGGCGTGGTCACGCTGGCTGAGCTCGACGCTGAGCCGATCCGCATCGGACAGCTTTCCCTTCGCCAGCTTCCCGAGCCGTTCCAGGAACGCGACGTCGTGCTTGTGCTCGGCCTCGAGTGCCCGCGAGCGAGAGGTCGTCCCAGCGGTCGTTCCAGCGCCGGTCGCCGAGGATGGACGCGTACGTCGGGCTCCGCGACAGGTGGTACTCCCAGTCCTCGGCGAAAGCCGTCGCCAGCGCGGAGGAGGGGTGGGCTGCGGTGGCCCCGGCGGCGGGGAGGAGCGGCAGGAACGCGAGGAGCCAGGCGGCGCGGAGCGTCATGGACCGCCCCCTCTAGCCCATGCGGGAATCCTTGACAGCCCGGAATCGGTCGCCGGTGGAACAAGGTGCTCGAGCGCCGACGTCAGCTGCAGCCGCTCGTGGCGCCGCAGTTGTTGCATTTGTAGCAGGCGCCGCTCCTGTACATGATCGCCCCGCAGGTGTGGCACGGCGGCGCGTCCTGCTGGTTGAGGAACGCCTGCCGCGGCGCGGCCTGCACCGCCGGCTCGACTGGCGCTGGCGTGGGCAGCGCCCGGACCTCCGGGGCGACATCCGCGTCGTCGTTCTCCTCGAGCGGCGGCTTGTCGAACTTCAGGGACAGCCAGCGGAAGATGTAGTCGGTGATGGACTTGGCGATCGGGATGTCCGGGTTGCCGGTGAAGCCGGATGGCTCGAAGCGGGTGTGGCTGAACTTGTCCACCAGGACCTGCAGCGGCACCCCGTACTGAAGCGCCAGCGAGACGGAGGTGGCGAAGCTGTCCATCAGGCCCGAGACCACCGAGCCCTCCTTCGCCATCACCACGAACAGCTCGCCCGGCGTGCCGTCATCGTACATGCCCACCGTCAGGTAGCCCTCGTGGCCGCCGATGCTGAACTTGTGGGTGATGCTGCGGCGCTCGTCCGGGAGCCGCCGCCGCTCGGCCGCCCTGGCCTCGACGGGGACCGCCGCCTCGAGCTTGGGCGTGTCCTTCTCCTTGCGGGAGGTGTTGAGCGGCTGGCTCCGCTTGCAGCCGTCTCGGTACACCGCCACCGCCTTGAGGCCGAGCCGCCACGCCTCGAGGTACGCCTCCTCGATGTCCTGCGACCGTGGCTGCGTTGGGCAGGTTGACCGTCTTGCTGATGGCTCCCGAGAGGAAGGGCTGGGTGGCGCCCATCATCCGGAGGTGACCGAGGTAGTGGATGCTCCGCTCGCCCTTGGCCGGCTTGAAGGCGCAGTCGAACACCGGGAGGTGCTCCGGCTTGAGGCCCGGCGCGCCCTCGATGGTGTCCTTCTGGTCCAGGAACTGGACGATGCCCTGGGCCTCGGTGGTGCTGTAGCCCAGCCGCTGCAGCGCGAGGGGGACCGTGTTGTTCACGATCTTCAGCATCCCGCCGCCGACCAGCTTCTTGTACTTGATGAGCGCGATGTCCGGCTCGATGCCGGTGGTGTCGCAGTCCATCATGAAGCCGATGGTGCCGGTGGGGGCGAGCACCGTGACCTGGCTGTTCCGGTAGCCGAACTCGCTGCCGAGCGTGAACGCCTCGTCCCACGCCGCCCGCTGCGCGGCGAAGAGATCCTTGCTGACTCCATCCGGGGCGACCTTGTACGCCGCGCGGCGGTGCTTGCCGATGACGTGGAGCATGGGCTCGGCGTTCTTCGCGTAGCCGCTGAACGCGCCCATCCGCTCGGCCATCTTGGCCGACATCCGGTATGCCTCGCCGCACATCAGCGAGGTGACGGCGGCGGCGTAGTTCCGGCCCTGGTCCGAGTCGTACGGCAGCCCCGAGGCCATCAGCAGCGCGCCGAGGTTGGCGTACCCCAGGCCCAGCGGCCGGTAGGCGTGGCTGTTCACCTCGATCTTCGGGGTGGGGTACTTGCTGAAGCCGACGATGATCTCCTGCGCCAGGAGGACCACGTCCACCGCGTGGCGGAACGCCTCGACGTCGAAGCTCCCGTCGAGCGGGCTCCGGAAGAGCATGAGGTTCAGCGACGCCAGGTTGCAGGCCGAGTCGTCGAGGAACATGTACTCGGAGCAGGGATTGCTCGCGTTGATCCGCGCGGTGTTCGGGCAGGTGTGCCACTCGTTCACGGTGGTGTCGAACTGAAGCCCCGGGTCACCGCACAGCCACGCCGCCTCGGAGATCTCCCGGAACATGTCCCGCGCCCGGTAGGTCTCCATCGGGTGGCCGTCGCGGACGGCGCGGGTCTGCCACACCTGGTCCTCGGTGACGGCCTTCATGAAGGCGTCCGTCGCCCGGACCGAGTTGTTGGAGTTCTGGAAGAAGATGGACGCGTACGCCTCGCCGGTGAAGCTGCCGTCGTAGCCGGCGTCGATGAGCGCCCAGGCCTTCTTCTCCTCCTCGGCCTTGCAGCGGATGAACTCGAGGATGTCCGGATGGTCGGCGTTGAGGATGACCATCTTCGCCGCGCGGCGGGTCTTTCCGCCGCTCTTGATGACCCCGGCGAAGGCGTCGAAGCCCTTCATGAACGACACCGGGCCCGAGGCGGTGCCGCCGCCCGCGAGCAGCTCCTTGCTCGAGCGGATGGGAGAGAGGTTGCTCCCGGTGCCGCTGCCGTACTTGAAGAGCATGCCCTCGGTCTTGGCCAGCCCGAGGATGCTCTCCATCGAGTCGTCCACCGAGTTGATGAAGCACGCCGAGCACTGGGGATGACTCTCCACGCCCACGTTGAACCAGACCGGCGAGTTGAACGCCGTCTTCTGGCGGAGGAGGAGATGGGTGAGCTCGGCGTGGAAGGTCAGCCGGTCGGTCTCGGTGGCGAAGTAGCCGCCGTCGAGGCCCCAGCGGGTGATGGTGTCCACCACCCGGCCCACCAGCTTGCGGACGCTGGTCTCGCGCTCGGGGGTGCCCGGCGTGCCCCGGAAGTACTTCGAGGCCACCACGTTGGTGGCCAGCATCGACCAGGACTTCGGGACCTCGATGTTCTTCTGCTCGAAGACGACCTTGCCGTCCTCGCCGGTGATCCCGGCGGTCCGGTACTCCCAGGCCATCTCGTCGGCCGGATCCACCCCCGGGGTGGTGAAGTAGCGAGGAACGCCCAAGCCCCCGCGCGCGGACGCCTTCCGCTCCTTCGCCTGCTTGCGGTCCTTCGATGCCGGGGACTTCAGCTCACGCTCCATGGAATCTCCTGAAAGTAACCGCTGAAGGCGCGCGGATCCTGTCCGTTCGCTCCTCACGGAGCGCCCGATCCGAGCGAAGTGGGGGTGGGAATTGAGGACCGGCGGCGAGACCGACTTCCGTTCTCTTTTTCAGCGCTTCGAGGCGCCGCCGTGTGTGAAACGGATGAAACCGCGAGGCGAGCAGGCTGTCAAGCGCCTGACCGCTCAAAAGCTCAACCTGTGGGGGGGCTCTGTTCGACGGGGCTCAATGGATGGTGCACCGTGTCTCCCCTGCGCTGCACGGTCATGACGTCCCCTCGTCGAGCTGAAGCAGCCCCCGGGGAGTCCGGAGGCAGGGGATCGACCATCGCTCGGGGGTCTGACACGCGGGCGGCGCTCGACGCGCTGACCTCGCATGCTCCTCAGAGCGAGCGCAGCGCCACGCCCGGGTCCACGCGCGCGGCGCGGAGCGCGGGGACGAGCGCGCTCGCCATGGCGACGGCGGTGAGCACGACCACCACGCCTCCGAGGACCAGCGGGTCGGAGCGTCCCACCCCGAAGAGCAGGCCCTGGAAGACGGTGGCCAGGGCGACGGACCCGGCGAGCCCGGCCGCGGCGCCGGCGAGGACCGGTGCGCTGGTCCCCCGGAGCACCAGCCGGACGATGTCGGCCCGCGCGGCGCCAGCCGCCATGCGGACGCCGAACTCGCGGGTGCGCTGGACGACGCCGAACGAGACCACGCCGAAGATGCCCACGCAGGCCAGCACCAGGGCCACCGCGGCGAAGACGCCGAGGAGGAAGGCCGGGTAACGGCGGAGGAACATGCTCGGGGCCTGCTGGAGCACGCCATCGAGCGGACGCGCGGGTCCCACCACCAGCCCCGGTGCGGCCTCGCGGAGGGCCCGTCTCAGCTCCTCGGCGACGCCCGGCCGGAAGGAGCGGACGAGCAGCGTCCAGCGCGCCGAGACCGACTGCGTGTCGGGGTAGTTAGAGGATGGGCGGTTGCGGCTCGTCGAGGCCTCCCAGCGTCTGGTCTCCGACGACGCCGATGATGGTCAGCGGCGCGTCCGAGGAGACGAGCCGGATCGTCTTCCCTATTGCGTCCTCGTCCGGGAAGTATCGCTGCTGCAGGGCCCGGTTGATGACCACCACCCGCGCCGAGCTCCGGGTGTCCTCCGGTCCAGCGTCGCGCCCTCCGAGCACCGCGATGCCGAGACCGCGGAAGTAGCCCGGGCTCACCTCCCGGACATACGCGTCGGGCTCGGGCCCCGTGGGGCGCGGGCGGTCGGGGCGAACGAAGCTGTGCGAGAACGCGTTCCCGGTCCCCGGCATCCGGCTCACCCGCGCCGTGCTGGACAGTCCGGGGATGGCGTCGACCGCCTCCTGGAGTCGTGCCCTCAGCGCGATGATTGCGTCCGGCGCCTGGGCTGGGCCGGGCTGGGCGACGGACAGCTCGAGCCCGACCACTCCTTCGGGCCGGTAGCCCGGGTCGGTGGCGAGGACGTGCAGGAGGCTTTTCCCCATCAGGCCGGCGAGCCGAGGAGCATCACCGCGAGGGCAATCTCCACCGCGACCAGGACATCGCGGGCCCGGTGGCGAAGTGATCCCGAGGTCGCCGGTGCCGCGTCCTTGAGCGCGGCCTGGACCTCTGGCTGCGAGGCCCGGAGCGCCGGGAGGAGGCCGAAGAGGAATGTGGTGAGGACCACCACCGCAGCGCTGTAGGTCAGCACGCGGCCGTCGACGTCGAGCCGCTCCAGGAACGGCATCCCCGCCCGGTCCCGCGACGGAATCCCCGCGAGCAGGAGCGGGAGGCTGAGCTTCGCGGCGAGGAGCCCGAGCGCTCCTCCTGCGGCGGCGAGCAGCGCGCTCTCGGTCAGGAGCTGACGGACCAGGCGCCCTCTGGCCGCACCGAGCGCGACCCGGATGGAGAGCTCCTTCTGCCGGCCGGCCGCCCGCGCGAGCAGGAGGTTGGCCACGTTCACGCAGGCCACCAGGAGCACCAGGTTCACGCAGACGAAGAGGAGGACCAGCACCGGCTCGACGCGCCCGACCAGCTCGTCCCGGAGCGGGACCACGTCGCTCACCACGCCTCCCATCGCGTCGGGGAAGCGCTCGCGGAGCGCGTCCTCGAACGCGGCCAGCTGCTTCCTCGCCTGCGGGACCGTGGCGCCGTCGCGGAGCCGGGCGATGGGCCGGATCCAGTTCAGGTTCCGGCGGGTGGCGCGGTCGCCCTGCGGCTGGACCGCGACGAGCAGGCGTGCCTCCCCTCCAGGCGCGAAGGGGAAGCCCGGAGGAAGCACGCCCACGACCTGGTGGGCTCGCCGGCGAGGCTCAGAGTCGTGCCGATGACCCGTGGATTGGCGCCCAGCCGCGTCCTCCAGAAGGCGTCGGTGAGGACGACCGCGCGCGGGCCGCCGGCCTGGTCCTCGCCGGGGAGGAAGCCGCGGCCGAGGGCAGGGCGGACGCCGAGGACGTCGAGGAAGTTTGCGGAGACGTTGAGGGCGGGCAGCTCCTCGGGATTCGGGGCGTCCGGTCCAGGCGACCGGCGCGACCTGGTACCCGGCGACGGAGGCGAACAGGCTCGAGGGCTGGAGCTCGCGGAGCGTCTGCCAGGCGAACGGGAACTTCCGCCGCTCGGCGTTGTCCTGGACCTGCCAGAGGTGCACCAGTCGCTCCGGCTCGGCGTCGGGCACGCTGCGCACCAGGGCCGCGTCCACCACGGTGAAGACCGCGGCGTTGAGGCCGATGCCGAGCGCGAGGGTGACGATGGCCACCGCGGCGAAGGCTGGGCGGTGGGTGAGGTGCGGAGGCCGTAGCGGAGGTCCTGGAGGAGCGTGCCCATGGTGGTCCTCAGCGGCGGCGCGGTCGCCCGTCGTGGGGCCCGAGCGGACGGACGGGCGCGTCGTGCCACCAGCGCCGGGGAGGGAGGTCGGTGCGCCGGCTGGGGTTCACCGGGTAGAGGATGCGGTTCTCCTCCTTGTCCGCCTCGCCGCCGACCAGGAGGACCGCTTCGTGCTCTCCATCGTTGAGGAAGGTGTGGCAGATGCCCGTTCCGGATGGGAACGCAGCGAGGTCGCCGGCCTTCATCCGCTGGAGATCGCCGTCGATCCAGGCGTCCACCTCGCCAGAGACGACGAAGGCGAACTCCTCCTCGCTCGACTCGGCGTGGGGCCAGGACGTGCGGGTGCCCGGAAGGAGGCGCACGAGATGGAGCCCGACGCTGCGGAGCCCGGCGGTGCGGCCGATGGCACGAGAGGGCGCCAGCTCCTCGTCGCTGTCGGGGTAGCGGTGCCGGGTCTCTGGAACATCGGCGGCGGAGACGATGAAGGGGGGGCGGCTCGGCATGGTGCGTCGAGCGTGCACCGCCCGAGCCACCCGGGTGGACCCCCGAAGTGCGCGGACCGAGCGGCGTGTCCGGTCCCGGACCGGTCGGCGTGCCCGTCTCCGGGCGGCGGCGTCCCAGGACCGGGCGTCGCTATCGGCATGGGGCCCAGCGCGACCGCCCTTCTGCGGGCGCGAGCCGCCGCTGGCTCACGGCTGACCCCGGAATGCCCTCAGCCGTTCACGGCCCTCGTCTTCACGGCGGCCAGCCGGATCGCGTCGAGCAGCGCCTCGAGGTCCGCCTCGGTGGTGAGCGGGTTGATGAGTGTCACCCGGAGGTACACGTGCCCGCGGAGGCGGGTCTGCACCAGGTAGAAGCTCCCGTCACGGAGGAGCCGCGCCCGGGATCCGTTCCTGATGCGCGGTCGAGATCCTGGAAGTCCGCCGGGACGTGCCGGAAGCAGACGATGTTGCAGTCGGGAGAGAGGGCGAGTTCGAGGTCGTCGGCGTCGTCGACCATCGCTGCGAACGTCCGGCCGAGGTCGAACATCCGGGTGACGTAGTCGGAGAACATCCGCGTGCCATGCAGGGCGAGGGCGCCCCAGAGCTCCAGGCCCATCATCCGCTTGGTGCACTCGAGCGTGCGGTGCGCCGGGTTCCACCACTCGCCCTGGGCCTGATGGCGGAGGAGGTAGTCGGCCCGCTGCGAGAACGCCTCGTAGGAGCGGCGTGCGTCCCGGAAGAGCACCGCGGTCAGCAGCGCCGGGAGGAGCATCATCTTGTGCGCGTCCCAGACCAGCGAGTCCGCGCGTCCGATCCCCGCCGCCAGGTGCGCGTAGCGCGGGGAGAGGACCGCGGCGGCTCCGTGCGCCCCATCCACGTGGAACCAGAGGCCGCGCTCGCGGCAGAACTCGGCGACCGGCTCGAGGGGGTCGAAGGCCCCGGTCGACGTCGAGCCCGCGCTCGCGACGACGGCGAACACCTGCCGCCCGGCACGCCCGGCCGCCGCGAAGGTCTCGGGCAGCGCCTCGGGTCGGAGCCGGAACCTCTCGTCGACCGGAATCGAGAAGATGCCCGCCTTGCCGAGCCCGAGGATCTGCGCCGCCCGCTTCACGCAGTAGTGCGTCTCGTCCGGGACGAGGATGGCCAGCGGCTTTCCCCCGGCGAGCCCCTCCTCCCAGCACATCGCGCCCAGTGGCCGCCTGGCGGGCGGCGAGGAGCGCGGTGAGGTTCCCCACCGACCCGCCGGAGGTGAGGACGCCCGTCCGCCCCCGGTGGCAGTCCTGCCTGCTGCGCCATCCAGGCCAGGGCGCGGCGCTCGAGGGTCGCCGAGACAGGCCCCATCTCGTACACCGCCGTGCCGTTGTTGAGGAGCGCCGCGGCGAGGTGGACCAGCGCCGAGGAGGGGAGCGGCGCGGTGACCTGGTGCCCGACGTAGCGCGGGTGGTGGAGGTGGTTGGACTCGGCGAGGACGCGGGTCATCAGCTCGCCGAGCGAGGTGCCGGGCCGCTCGGGTGGCGATGCCGGCCAGGTCGCGAGATTGGTCTCCGGTTCGGCCCAGGGGAGGACCGGTCCCTCGCGCGCCGTCACTGTACGCAGGTAGTCCGCGAGCTGGTCGACCAGGGCGTGCCCCTCGCGCCGGAAGCGCTCGGGGTCGAAGGCGTCTCGGAGAGTCTCGGGGAGAGCGTCCATGGAGCGCCCAGCGTGCCCGAGCGGAGGCCGCGCTGCCCAGCACAGTCGCAGGCCGCTCCCCTTTGACGCACGGGCCGGAGAGGATGCTAGGAGCAGCTCGAGCCATGCCTCCCTACCGACTTCACGTCTTCATCTGCACCAACCGGCGCCCCGATGGCGATCCCAAGGGGTCCTGCGCGGAGAAGGGCAGCGAGGCGGTGCTCGGTCGCTTCAAGGAGCTGGTGTCGAAGCTCGGGTTGAAGGGCGAGGTGCGCGCCAACGCGGCCGGGTGCATGGACGCCTGCGCCTTCGGGATCACCGTCGTCGTCTATCCCGAGGGGGTCTGGTACGGCCGGGTGAAGCTCGAGGACGTCGACGAGATCGTCCAGTCGCATCTCGTCGAGGGCCGGCCGGTGGAGCGGCTCCGGCTGAAGGGTCACTTCGAGTCGCCCAAGATCAAGCGCGCTGCGCCGGGCGAAGGCTGACCCACGGTGCCGCGACCCGAGCGCCTCCCCTGGCCGGGGAGGCCGCCGAGAATCCTCGTCGGCTGCTGCGTCACGATCCTCTGCGCCCTGATTGCGGTGGGCCTCGTCTCGCACACCCTGCTCCGGCATGTCGTCCAGACGTCACCGCTGTGGATCGCGGTGGCACTCTCCGTTCGGAGGTCACCGTTGATCAGGTGGGCCGCCCTCCCGTGCTTTGTCTTCTGGCTGGCGCTGATGGCGGTGGTCTGGCTCTATCTGCTCGGTTGGATTCACCCGTTCTCGGGCACGTTCACCCCGACCGAGGTCGCGCTCACCGTCGTCGTCGGTGCCGCGGCGCTGGTCGGGATCCGAGAGGTCGGCGCGACCAGGTCAGCCGGCGCTGGTGCCCCCCGGGCGTTCGCCGTGGTGGCCATGGTCGCCTGCTTGCAGCTGGTGGCCTTTCGACTGAGCTTCTTGCCTGCGCTCGCGCACCATTGACCAGGGTGACTCCCGTCAGGGGGAAACAATCCGGAGCCGTCCATTCGCGTCGCGGAGCGTCTTCGCGAGCAGCGCCGCGCAGGCGTGGACCGCCGTCAGGTTCGGCGTCGGCACGCCGGTGAGGCGCCCGAGCTCGAGCACCGAGCCGACCAGGGCGTCGAGCTCCAGTGGACGGCCCATCTCCACGTCCTGGAGCATCGACGTCTTGTGCTTCCCCACCGCCTCGGCTCCGGCGATGCGCTTCTCGAGCGAGACCGGGAAGCGCACGCCCAGCTTCTCGCCAATCTCCTGCGCCTCGCGCATCATCCGCTCGGCCAGGGCGCGGGTCGGCGGGAACTGACAGAGGTCCACCAGCGTGGCGTGGGTCAGCGCGCTGATGGGATTGAAGGTGCAGTTGCCCCAGAGCTTCACCCACAGCTCCGACCGCAGGTCCGTCGAGACGCGCACCTTGAAGCCAGCGTCGCGGAGGAGCTTCGCCGTGCTCCGCAGCCGCTCGCTGTCCGAGTTGTCCACCTCGCCGAGGGAGAGCCGGTCACCCTCGACGTGCCGGATGACCCCGGGCGAAACGATGTCCGCCGCCGGGTAGACGATGGATCCGAGCACCCGGTCCACGTCGATGTTCTTCGCGATGACGCCACCCGGGTCCACCGACTCGAGCACCGTTCCCTCGTACGGGCCGCCGGTCTTGAAGAAGTACCACCAGGGGATCCCGTTCTGGGCCGTGACCACGGTCGTCGTCGGTCCGCACAGCCCGCGGATCTCCGCGGCAACCCCGCCGACCTGGTGGGCCTTGAGCCCGATGACGATCAGGTCCTGCGGGCCGAGCTCGGACATCTTGTCGGTCGCGCGCACCGGGAACGTGCGCTCGGTCCCGTCCGCCTGGAGCGTGAGCCCCCGCGCTCGGATCGCGGCGAGGTGCGGGCCACGCACCACCACGCTCACCTCCTGCCCGATGCGCGGCCAGCTTCGCCGCCAGCAGCCCGCCGATCGCCCCGGCGCCGACGACGCAGATCTTCACGTCACGACCCGAGGCCAAGCTTCTGGGCTAGGCCAATGCGCTGGAGCTTGCCGGTGGCGCCCTTCGGGATCTCGACGAGGAGCACCACCTTCCGGGGTACCTTGAAGTCGGCGAGGTGGCTCGCGCAGAAGTCGCGGAGCTCGCGCTCGGTCGCCGTCGCTCCTTCCCGCAGCACCACCGCCGCTGCCACCTCCTCGCCGAGCTTGTCGTGTGGCATGGCGAAGGTGAGCGCCTGGGCCACCGCGGGGTGCGACGAGAGCACGTCGTCCACCTCCAGCGGGGAGAACTTCTCGCCGCCGCGGTTGATCAGCTCCTTGAGCCGACCTGTGAGACGGAGGTAGCCCTCCTCGTCGAGGACCCCCTGGTCGCCGGTCCGGAACCAGCCGTCACGGAAGGACTTCGCGTTCGCCTCGGGATTCGCCTCGTAGCCGGGGGTGACGTTGGGCCCGCGGATGGAGACCTCGCCCACCTGCCCGCGCGGCAGCGCCTTCCATTCCTCGTCGAGGATCGCCAGCTCCGGTCCCGCTGCCAGGCCCACCGAGCCTGGCTTGCGTGCCCGCGGGGGGAGGGGATTGGAGGCCATCTGGTGGGCGGCCTCGGTCATCCCGTAGCTCTCGATGACCGGCACCCCGAACACCTTTTCCATCTCCACCATCACCGGCGCGGGCAGCGATGCCGACGAGGAGCGGATGAGGCGGAGCCGGCTCCGGGCGAGGATGTCCCTGTGGCGCCCGGCCCGGGCGAGGATCGCCTGGTGCATCGTGGGCACCGCCGTGTACCAGGTGGGCTTCACCTCATCGAGCCAGGCGAAGAACCTGAGCGCATTGAACCCCGGCGTGCAGCACACCGCTGCGCCGGCGGCCAGCGAGGAGAGCGTCGCGGCCATCAGCCCGTGGATGTGGAACAGGGGCATGATGTTGAGGCAGACGTCGTCCCGGGTCAGGGCGAGTGTCCGACCGATGTGCTCGGCGCTGGCCAGGAGATTTCGCTGGAGCAGCGGGACGAGCTTCGGTCGCGAGGTCGTCCCCGAGGTGTGGAGGAGGAGCGCGGGATTGTCCTTCTCGCCCATCCCTCCGCGGGATGGCGTTCCAGGTGCGGCACCCGAGGAGGAGAGGGTGAACCAGCCGGCGCCCCGCGTCCGGTCGGCGCTCAGCTCGAGCACCGGGATCGACATCTTCCTTGCCACCGCCCGGGCCGGAACGTCCGCGCCCGCCTCCAGCACCAGGGCCTTTGGCCTGAGGTCGCCGAGGTAGAACTCGAGGTCATGGGCCGGGTAGCCGGGGTTCAGGGGCGCCGTGGCTGCACCGGCGGCCACCGCGATGAACGCGCTGGCCATCTCCGGTCCGTTGGGGAGAACGATGGCCACCCGGTCTCCGCGGCCGATGGCCAGCCCGTTGAGGGTGTCCACCGTCTGCCGGACCAGTGTCCGGAGCATCCCGGTACGAAAGGGACCTGACTCCTCCCCGGGGCGCCGATGGCCGGCGCGTCTGGAGGAGCTGATTCGAGGAGTGCGGCGATTGAGGCCTGGGGCATGAGCCCCGGGTAATCTAGACCCGAGTGATGCCGAGCGCGTCGGGGAACAGCTCCTCCGCCATCGCTCGCTGTCGCATCGGCTTCAGAACGAGCAGGGCCAGAAATGCGGCGAAGAAGTTCAGCACCGCCGAGACGATGAACACCGTCGACCACCCCGAGCGCATGGCGATGATGCTCCCCACCGGCACCAGCAACGAGGCGGCACCCTTGGCGGTGTAAAGCCATCCGTAGATGGTGGTGCAGTACTTCCGTCCGAAGATGTCCGCGGTGGTGGCCGGGAAGAGGCTGTAGATCTCGCCCCAGGCGAAGAACACCAACCCGGTGAGCACGACGAACAGCCTCGGGTGGGTCGCGAACTTCAAGAGCATGAGGATTCCCAGCCCCTCGACCAGGAATGCGCCGAACATCGTATTCTCCCGACCGATGTGGTCCGACACCCAGCCGAAGAAGGGCCGGGTGACGCCGTTCATGAACCGGTCCAGCTTCAGGGCGCAGGATCAGGGCCGGCCCGGTCATCCACAGGAAGGTGACTGGAACGTCGGCGACCTTGTAGTCCTTGGCGATCGGGGCCAGCTGCGCCACGGCCATCAGCCCGCCGGTGGCCACCATCACGAACATCGCGTACATCACCCAGAAGACGGGCGTCCTCAGCGACTCCCGCGCGGTGTAGTCGCGGGCGGTCTGCTTGTTCTTGAGCTTCACCGTGATGATCGGGACCTCGCCAGGGCGTGGCGCCCGGAAGGCGAGCGCGCAGAGCATCACCACCACACCCTGGAGCAGACCGAATCGGAAGAATGCCGACGGGTAGCCGCTGGTGCGGATGAGGTTCGCGATGGGCTCGACGGTGAACGCCGAGCCGAGTCCGAAGCCGGCCGCGGTCAGCCCGGCGGCGAGCCCGCGCCGGTCGGTGAACCACTTGAGCGAGTTGCCCACCGCCGTGCCGTAGACCGCGCCGGCACCCGCTCCGCCAATGACCGCCGCCGTGTAGAGCCCACCCAGGGTGGTGACCATCGAGTTCATCACCCAGGCGATCCCGACCAGGAGTCCGCCGACGAGGACCACCCGCCGCGGGCCGAAGCGGTCGACGAGGTAGCCCTCGATGGGCACGAGCCAGGTCTCGGTCAGGACGAAGAGGGTGAAGGCGACCTGGATCGCCGGCTTGCCCCAGTGGAAGGTCTGGTCCAGCGGGCCGACGAACAGCGTCCAGCCGTACTGGAGGTTGGCGATCATCACCATGCTGAGGATGCCCAGGAAGAGCTGGGCCCAGCGGATGGCGGGGGGGTGCACCGCGGCAGGGGCTGCGGCAGATGTCTCGGTGGGTCGCTCGACCGACGGCGCGACCGGGGGTGTGACGGGTCGTGCGACGGGCCCTGGAGTGAAAGGTTCGGCCACGCGCCACCTCTAACGAGCTGCAGTCGAGTCGTGCGATTTAGGACGGCGGGTGATTTCGATCCACGAGCTGCAGTCGAGTTGTGCGATCTAGGACGGTGGGTGATTTCGATCCAGCCTCTCGGCGCAGGACCTGCTCCGTCCTCGACCGGTCGCTCTACGGACCGCTCGGCTCAGCCAACATCCGCGGTCGGGCCGTCGAGCCGGCCGTCATTTCCGCCCGCTCAGGCTGGCGGGCGATCCTCCTCGATCTGCTTGCGGAACGGAATGACGCCCGGGATGAGCCATTTCTCCCAGGTCTCGTCGATCTTGCTCTGGAAATAGGCGATGTCGTCCTCGGTGAAGTGGGCGAAGCGTCCCTGCTTGAGCAAGTAATCGCGCACCGGCGACCGCTTGAGGCGGCCGTCGGCGATGTCGCGGGTCTTGCCGACGAGATGGAGGACGCCCTCCTCCACTTCGTAGAGCGGCCAGATGCCGGTCGTCACCGCCAGCTCGCCCAGCTCGTGCGAGAGCATGGGGTCGTAATCCCAGCCCTTCGGGCACGGGTCGAGCGAATGGATGAAGGTGGGACCGCCGATGGAGAGCGCCTTGCGCACGGCGTTCATCGAATAGACGGGGAAGGACATGTCGACGGTTGCCACGTAGCGGCACGTGGGGTGACCCGCCGCGATCATCCCGGCCATGTTCTTCTTCCAGCGGTGGTGCATGATGCGCTTCAGCTTGCCCGGCGGGCTGAACGTGGTGTGCGCCCCGTACGGCGTCGAGCCCGACAGTTGAATATCGGTATTGGCGTACGACTCGTTGTCGTACATGAGGATCAGCACGTTGTAGTCGGGGTGGGTGAGCGTCGCGGAGATCGCCGACAGCCCCATGTCCGCCCCGCCGCCGTCGCCGCAGAAGGCGATGACGTTGATCGGCTCCTCCTTGATCTTGCCCTTGCGCATCAGCGCCTTGAGGCCGGCCGCCGTGCCCAGTCCCGCCGAACCGCTCGACCCGAGCTGGGTGTGCATCCAGGGCACGACCCACGAGGTGCTGTAGTACGTCGTGTTCGCCACGTACATGCAGCCGGTGCTGCCGAGCACGATGGTCCGGGGGCCCGCGGCCTTGACCATCATCTTCATGACCAGGGACGACTCGCACCCCTGGCAGGTCCGGTGTCCGGAGGTGAAGAACTCCTCGAGCGGGAGCTTCTTCACCCCCTTGAAAGGTTCCAGCGTCTGCGTGGGCTTCAGCTGCACCAGCTCCGCCAATTCCTTGTCGCTCACAGCCATGGCTGATCCTCCACGCTCGACGCACTCCAGCTATTCGCGCAATCCGATCCACTTCGTTCCCGGCTGCGTCTTTCCTTCCGCGGCCAGGTAGACGCTCTCGGTCATCTCCCTCACCGCGGGCACCGTGACCTCACGGCCTCCGAGGCCGCAGATGAACCCCAGGATGGGCGGCCGGTTGGGAGCGGGGTACATCGCCGCGCGTACCTCGGTGGCGAGGACCCCGCTCCGGTACGGCGAGCCCAGCGAGAAGTCGCGGTCGATGACACCCACCGCCTTGAAGCGCCCGAGCGTCGCCGCCAGCTCCTCGGCAGCGAACGGCCGGAACCAGCGCATGCGCACGAAGCCAACCTTCTTGCCCTCCTGGCGCATCTGCCGGATGGCGACCCTCACCGGATTCGAGAGCGTTCCCATGCCGATCAGCACCACGTCCGCGTCCTCGGTCTGGTACTCCTCGAAGAACGGGTTCCCGTAGCTCCGGCCGAAGATCCGCTCGAAGTCGGCATAGGCCTCGCGGATGACGGTGGGGGAGCGGTCCATGGCGGCTGCGGTCTGGCGGCGGATCTCCATCAGCCAGTCCTCGTTCACCTGCGGGGCGACGGTGATGGGATTGTCGGGGTGGAGCGTGAGATCGCCCCGGTCGTACCGAGGCAAGAAGGCCTTCACCTTCTCCTGGGAGGGGACCTTCACCAGCGCCTGCGAGTGGGTGAGGAAGGCACCGTCGCAGCTGATGGCGCAGGGCAGGAAGATGCGCCGGTCCTCGGCCACGCGGTAGGCGATGAGCGCCGTGTCGAGCGCCTCCTGAGCGCTGTCCACCCAGACCAGTTGCCAGCCCAGGTCGCGCACCGCAAGTGCGTCGTTATGCTCCACGCCGAATGCGCCCGGGTCGTCGAGCGCGCGGTTCCCCACCATGGCCACCATGGGAATGCGCAGCGCCGGCGTCACGGTCAGCGCCTCGAAGGCGTACATCCAGCCCGACGCCGCTCGAGCCGCAGAACACGCGCGCCCCCACGGCCGAGGCGTGCTTGACGATCTCGAACTGCGAGTGCTCGCTCTCCGCCACGATGTACTCGCAGTCCAGCTCCCCGTTCGACACGAGCTTCGCGACGTACTGCATGACGGTGTCGTAGGGACGGATGGGGTAGGCGGTGATCACGTCCACGTCGGCCAGCTTGCAGGCCACCGCGATCGCCTCGCTCCCTGTGATGAGTGAGGTCTTGTCGGCCGCGAGTTGTTTCTGCGGAGGAGTTGCCAATGCCTCTGTCATGACCGGTCTCCCTCGTCCTCAGCCCTCTCGGGCGATCTTCAACATGTCGGGAACCTGCTCCTCGTACTGCCCGCGGTAACGGAAGCCGTGGGAGCGGTCGGGGGGGTTCGCAATCTTCTCCTCGAGCCAGCCCTTGTAGCCTTCCTTGTCCTGCTTCCACGCCTGCCACTGGCTGTCGTTGTTTGCGAACTGGGTCTCGTTGACCATGGTGATGCAGCTGGACACCGGGCAGACCGCCTCGCACACGCCGCAGCCGCAACACGCCTCCAGTTTGCGTCGTAGAGGCCGTCGGGCGTGACGTCAAAGACGGAGTCGGGGCATTGCAACCAGCAGAGCGTGCACTTGATGCAGGTGTCGAAGTCCACCACCGGCCGCATGCTGCGCGTGGTGAACTTCTTGAAGGTGGGATTGCGCTCCGGCTGGTAGCCGCCCATCTCCCCGGTGTTCGGATCCTTCATCTGATGGCCGCGGGGGATGGCGGGGATGGCGATGCCCTCGCGCATCTCCGTCCACTTGGGCATCTGGAACTCGAAGGGCTTCTCCGGATTGCCCTGCGTGGGCTGTACCGTCACGGTGGTGGCGCGCTCGTAAGCGCGCAGCGCGGAGGTGGCCTTCAGCTCGTCGTTCCACTCGGCTCGGATCACCTGCTGGACGGAGGCCAGGCTGAACAGCTCGGGCAGGACCTTGGCCATCGTCCCCAGGATGCGCACGTCGGAGTGGTCGTCCTTGTAGACCCAGAGACCGGAGAAGCTGGGGGTGCCCTTGACGATCGCCAGCTGGTAGGGCGTCTCCTTGCGGTGGGCCATCGAGATCAGCGTCTCGGAGTCCTCGTGCGAGGTCACGATGAGCGTGCCGCCCGGGCTTCGTCAGTCGGTTGATGGGCTGCAAGCCCGTACCAGGCCCACGACTCCACGCCCTTGCAGAGCGTGTCGTCGACCACGATGGTGATGTCGACCTCCTTGGGCTCGTACTTGGCCATCCCCTCCTCGAGGGTGACGTCGTCGCGTGGCGACGATGGCGAAGCTCTTCGCCGGGATGCCGTTGCGCTCCGGGCTGTCTCCGTATCGCCCGAAGGAGATGCCGGGCTTCCCCTCGTGGTGGGCGGCGAGGACGATGGCCCGGCTGATGTTCTTCGCGAGGTTCTTCTGGAAGATTCCCCGATAGACGATCTCGACTGCGAACAGACGTCCCATCTCTCGCCTCCGGTCAGAGCTGCCGCATCACGATCGCTTCAATCTCTTTCAGGTGCTTGCGCACCGCGGCCTCGGCGGCGGGACCGTCGCGGCGCTTGATCGCCCTGAGGATGCGCTGGTGCCCTGCGCAGGATCGCTCGGGCCGACCCCTGACTTGCAGCGAGCGCGTGCGGCTCTCGCGCAGCAGATCCATGAGAACGTCGAGGACCCGCAGCACCACGCTGTTCCGGGCGGCGAGCGCGATTGTGTAATGGAACTCGGAATCCTCTTCGATGCTCGGCTCTCCGCGGCGCACTTTCTCCGCCTGCCGCTGCAGGATGTCCTCGAGCCGGGACAGCTCTTCCTCGGTGGCGTTGGCGGCGGCGCGGGCCGCCAGGGCCGGCTCGATCATCCGGCGAACATCGAGAAGCTCGGCCACTAGCTCGCGCTTGTGCGCGAGCACGCTCGCCAGCGGCACCACCAGCGAGTCAGTCGACAGGTCGCGGACCACCGTTCCGCTGCCGTGACGGGACTCGACGATTCCCATCACCTCCAACGTGCGGATGGCGTCGCGCAGCGAGCTGCGGCCGACGCCGAACTTCGCCGCCAGTTCCCGCTCGGGTGGAAGACGGTCGCCCGGCCTGAGGGCACCGCTCGCGATCAGCTGCTGGATCTGCTCCGCCACCTGCTCGTAGCGCCGGCCCTTCCGCACGGCGTGGAACTCGGGCTCGGGTGGAATCCGCTGCTGCTGGCCGGGAGAGTTCCTCACCAAGGTCTCCAGATGATCAGGTCATCTGACCACTTGGCCGGCAGGGTCCCGCTCCACAGGTGGCCTGTCAAGAGGCCCTGGCCGGGCAGGTCACCGTCTGTCCTTGACCTTGCATCCGCGGCGAGAAGCGCGCCGCCGAGGGACCGCCACATCCTCGTGAGGCACCCGGCTTGGCGAGCCTGTTCGCGATGCACGCCAGCACGCGCCCGCAGCGGACGTGCTCTTCCCGCGCACTCGCCGCCGAAACGCCAGAGGCGACCGGTCCAGCGGACAGGTGCGCCGGTCGGTGCCTCCAAGCGACCGCCGTCACAGCTGATTGTTGACTCGCTGGCCTCGGTCCCCGAGAGTGGCGCGACGCCCGGATTCCGGGCGCGATCCTCGATGCGCCTTCTGAGGAGGAGACGACAGGTGAACGGACACGACGATGAGACCGTGCGCTTCAACCGCCGGCGCGCGCTCCAGATCCTGGGAGCGGGGCTCGGCGCGGCCAGCGGGGTGCTCGCGTTGGCCAGCACGGATGCGCACGCCCAGGCCGCTCCCAGCTGCAAGAACAAGATCCCGGTCGATCCCGCCGCGGTTCAGATGCGGCGCAACCTCCAGTACATGGAGAAGTCGAACCAGCCCGGCAAGAAGTGCAGCACTTGCGCCCAGTTCGAGGCGGGAAAGTACAAGGAGTGCGGCGGCTGCAAGCTCTTCGCGGGCGCGGTCAACCCCGAGGGCTCCTGCCTGAGCTGGGCGGCGAAGAAGGCCTGAGGCCAAGGTACGAGCGATCACCGGCGCCGATGCGATGATCGGCGCCGGATCGCTCTACTGGCGTTGCCGGCCGCCGAACAACCGCAGCAGCGACAGGAACAGGTTGATGAAGTCCAGGTAGAGGTTCAACGCACCGACGATGGTGAACGAGGTGAGCCCGGCGCCGGCGAACTGCGCCCCGAGCACCCGGAGCTTCTGGGTGTCGTAGGCCGTCAGCCCGGCGAAGACCACCACCGTCGCGCAGGTGAGCACGAAGCTGAAGGCCGGGTTGTGCCACCAGAACTGCACGATGCTGGCGATCACCACGCCGAACAGCCCGATGAAGAGGAACGTCCCCCACGCGCTCAGGTCCCGCTTGGTCACGGTCCCGTAGACGCTCAGCGCGGCGAACGCGCCGGCCGTCACCAGGAACGCAACGCCGATCGATCCCACCGGGTAGACGAAGAAGATCCCGCTCAGGGTTAGGCCGGTCAGGCCGGCGTACGCCAGGAACATCAGCGCCGCCACGGGGCCGCTGATCCGCTGCGCCAGGAACGACAGCGCCAGCACCAGCGCGAACTGCCCGATGATGAACGGCCACATGTTCCGGGCCACCGTCATCGCCAGCGGGACGTTGCTCGCCGTGTAGAGCGCGACGCCGGCGGTCACCGCAAGGCCGAGCGTCATCCACCGGTACACGCCCGTCATGAAGCTCGCCGCGGTCGTTCCGCTGAGCTCACGGGCACGGGCAAAGCCCCCCGCCCCCGTCTCGCTCAGGTCACCACCGCGCGCGGCCCTGCGTGCATCGAATTCCCAGGCCATCTGCCGTCTCCTTGAGGGGCCAGCGCCCCGATGCGCACTCTCATAACGCAAGCCGGGTCGATGGCCACCTGTCCACAACCCCGGCCCGAGCGTCAGGATTCCGCCCCCAGCGCATCCCGGAGCGTCGACCCAGACCGTCTCCCGGAGCAGCGGGAGCACGCCGCCTCCCCCCTGGATGTTGACGATGCGAGAGGCCGAGGCCCGCACCACGCCACCCCAGGGAGGCTCGGGCTCCACCCCGACGGAGGCGAACGCCGAGTAGTCGACGAACACCTCCGCCTCGACCGGACCCGTGGCCGTGGCGAGGAGGTGTCTCTCCCGCGGGATGTCCACCACCGTCTGGACGACGAAGCCGCCGCCGCGGGTGTCCGCCGCGGCGCGCCGGACCAGGTCCGGCCACGCCAGTCGCTCGCCGAACGCGGCCTCGGACCGCGTCGCGAACCCGGGCTCGTCCGAGGCCGGACCGACGAAGACGGCCTTCCCGCCGTAGTCCCAGGCACGCTTGACGACGAAGCGCGCGGGCTGGGCACCCACCTCGGCCACCAGATCCCGCAGCGCCTCGCCGTCGGGCCCGACGACCGGTCCCGGAGCGAGGACCCGCGTCCAGGGCACCGCCGCCCGGATCGCCCCCAGCTCCTCGGGACCGAGACCTGCCTCCCGCGCCAGGGCCGGCTCCGCCAGCGCGCGCGAGAGGAGCGCGAAGTTGCTCTTCGCCTCGACGTGCGCCGCGGGACGGTTGACGAGCAGCGAGCCTCCGGCGGTCTGGCCGGCGAAGAACGCCTCGAGGAACGGGCTCGGGGTCTCGCTCAGCCGGTGGACGAAGAGGTGGCGGTAGACGAGGTCGAATGTCTTCCCGTGCGCGGTGAACATGACGTCCCCGCTCGCCTCGTCCGGGTAGACGCGGTGGGTCTCGGTGCCGAGCTCGCCGAACCGGCGCACCAGGTGGTCCACCTCCGACAGCTGGCTGTCGCCTCGCCGGCAGAGCACCGCGATGCGCTCCGGGGGCCGTCCGGACTCCTGCATCGAGGACGCGACCAGCGCCCAGTACAGCGCCTGGACGTTGCTCCCGTTCTCCGCCTCCAGCCGTTGCACCGCTGCTGCGTCGAGACCCGCCGTGCGACCGACCACCTGCACGAACGCGCCGGCCGCCATGTCCGAATAGCCGGGCATCGCCGGGATGGTGGCGTTCAGCTCCAGCGCCGCCGGGCGGCCGGGGACCAGGAAGTCGATCCGGGCGATGGCCAGACGGTGCGTCCCCGGAGCCGAGAGCTCCACCAGCCGCCGCTCCAGGGGAGACAGCGCGCCGAGGAGCAGCTCACGCGAGGGCCCCTGCACCGTGGCCTGCGCCATCCGGAAGCCGGCGAGCGACAGCAGCCGCGCCAGCCGGTGCCGTTCCTCGATGACCCGCGCCGGCAACACCACGGGGGTGGCGCCGGGGGGATCGCCCGCTGCGCGCCGTCGGCTCCGGTGGTCACGAGCCCACGGGCGAATGCCTCGCCGGCGAGCGCAGTCGCGTAGCCGGCGGCGAGCGGGCGGAGGTCCTGGAAAGGATCGGTCACGGGGGATAAACCGCCCTCGAGTCCTACGACGGCCTGTGCCCCGGCGCCAGGCAGGAGACGACCCAATGGGGATGGTCACGGGCGGCCAGCTGGTGGCGCGGATGCTGAAGGAGGAGCGGGTGCGGCACGTCTTCACCCTCTCCGGCCTCCACGTCGCGCCCATCTACGCGGGCCTGGTCGAGGAGGGCATCGCGGTCGTCGACACCCGGCACGAGCAGGCGGCGGCGCATGCCGCCGATGCCTACGCCCGCATCACCCGCGGCGTCGGCGTCGCGGTGGTGACCGCGGGCCCGGGCGTCACCGACGCGCTCACCGGGGTGGCGAATGCCAACGCCGCCAACTCGCCGCTCATCCTCCTCGGCGGCGCCGCGCCGCTCTTCAACCAGAGCCGCGGCAGCCTCCAGGAGATGGAGCAGGTGGACCTCTTCCACCGGATCTCCAAGTGGTCCGACCGCGTCCCGTCCCCCGAGCTGGTCCCCCTGTACATGGCCAAGGCGTTCCGGGTGGCGCTGAGCGGCCGGCCGGGCCCGGTGTTCCTCGAGCTCGCCTGGGACGTGCTGTGCAACGGCGTCGACGAGTCCGCGCTCCAGATCCCGCCGGCTGTACCGGACCCGCGCCCGCGTCGCGCCGGATCCGGTGGCGGTGGACGAGGCCCTGGCGCTGCTCGCCGCCGCCGAGCGCCCGGCGATGATCGCCGGCTCGAGCGTGTACTGGGACGACGCCCCGGACGCGCTCCGCGCCTTCGTCGAGCGGGCGCAGATCCCCACTTACCTGAACGGCGCCGGCCGCGGCTGCCTCCCGCCGGACCATCCGATGTTCTTCCAGCACACCCGGAAGGAGGCGCTCACCGGGGCAGACCTGGTCTTCGTGGTGGGCACCCCGTTCGACTTCCGCCTCAACTACGGGGCCGAGCCGACGTTCAGCGCCGCCTCGAAGATCGTCCAGGTCGACATCGATCCCACCGAGGTGGGGCGCAACCGGCCGGTGGACGTGGGGCTGGTCGCCGACAGCCGCTCGGCGCTCTCGGCCTTCGCCGACGGGGCGCAGGAAGGCCACCCGGACCGCGTACATCCAGGAGCTCCGGGCCTCGGAGAAGCGGAAGCTCGACGCGCTGGAGGAATGGACGCGGAGCGATGCCGTCCCCATCCACCACTACCGGCTGGCGAAGGAGCTCTCGAACGTCGCCAACGCCGGCGACCGCGACCCCATGTTCATCGCCGACGGCGGAAACTGGGTGGCCCTGGCGGCGAAGGTGCTGACCCTGAAGGCGCCGGGACGCTGGCTCGACCCGGGCCCGCTGGGCTGCCTCGGCGTGGGCGCACCCTTCGCGCTGGCGGCGAAGCTGCTGCATCCCGAGCGGCAGATCTGGATCGTGCAGGGCGATGGCTCGTTCGGGCTGAACGGGATGGACTTCGAGACCGCCGTCCGGTTCAAGCTGCCGATGATCTGCGTCGTCGGGAACGACGCGGCGTGGGGGCAGATCCGGCTCCCGCAGCTGGGGATGTTCGGGCCCGAGAAGTCGCCCGCGACGCTGCTCGCGCCGACCCGCTACGACCAGGTGGTGAAGGCGTTCGGCGGTTGGGGCGAGCTGGTGACCGAGCCCGCACAGATTCGACCGGCGCTGGAGCGGGCGGTCGCCTCGGGCACCGTGGCCTGCGTCAACGTGATGCTCGACCCGGAGGCCCCTGCCACGTCCGGGGCGATGGGGTACGCGGTATGAAGCTGCACCGGCTGGAGCGGCACGACACGGCCTTGCTCGGTGGTCGACGTGCAGGAGCGGCTCGCGGCGGCGATGGATCCCGAGCGCGCTGGCCCGGATGCTCAAGCGACTCGGGGCCCTCATCGAAGGCGCCCGGGTGCTCGGCCTCCCCATCGCGGTCACCGAGCAGTATCCGAAGGGGCTCGGGCACACCGTGCGGAGCATCAAGGAGCGGCTGGGCGATGTGCCGGTGGTGGAGAAGCTCCGGTTCTCGGCGCTCGACGACGCGGTGCGGGAGCGCCTGGCGGGGCGGCGGCACGTCGTGGTCGCCGGGATGGAGACGCACGTCTGCGTCTACCAGAGCGTGAGAGATCTGATCTCGGAGGGCCGGCATCCGGCGCTGTGCATGGATGCCGTGCTGAGCCGGTCCCCGGTGGATTGGGAGGCGGGCCTCGAGCTGGCACGCGCGGCGGGGGCGACGTTGACCTCCGTCGAGGCCGCGCTGTTCGAGATGCTCGAGACTGCCGACACGCCGGAGTTCAAGCGCATCTCCGCCGCGGTGAAGTGAGCGCGGGACCGCGGGCGGGTCGAGCGGCGGTGGAGCGCCGGCACATTCGCCCCTGGGGACGCCGGGCCGCGCATGGAAGGGGTGCCCTGTCGGCGACGGAGCTTGCCTCGCGCCGATCCGCAGAGGCGGCTTTGAACGGGTGCGAACCCACCGCAGCCCGAAAGCAGAGGCGCTGCGAGCGCGCCCGAGGAGCGGTCGACCACGGGCCCGCATCGTGCCGCGCAGTCAGGCGAGCCGGGTCAGCGCATCGCGCATCGGCTCGGGCAGGTCGACCGGCCGCCGGGTCACCCGGTCCACGAACACGTGCACGAAGTGTCCCTGCGCCGCCGCAGTGTCCTCGCCCGCGCGGAAGATCCCGATCTCGTAACGCACGCTCGAGCGGCCGATCTTCGCCACCCGGAGCCCGGCGTCGAGCACGTCGGGGAAGCTCACCGGCGCGTGGTAGCGACACTGCGACTCGACGCACAGCCCGATGGTCGAGCCAGATTCGACGTCCAGCCCGCCCTCGTGCACCAGGAACGCGTTCACCACCGTGTCGAAGTACGAGTAGTAGACGACGTTGTTGACGTGTCCGTAGACGTCGTTGTCCATCCACCGCGTCGGGACGCGCCGGAAGTAGTGGTACGCGGCTCGCTGCTCGGGAACGGGACGGGCCATGGCCGGGCAGGAGACCTCATCCGCCCGGCGCACGGAAGGCCGCCGGCGACGGACCGCTCAGTGGCCCGCGAGCTGCGCCCGTCGCATCAGCCACGCGCCGCCCACGCAGACCGCGCCGCCGAGGATCGAGAGCCCGGCGACGTGCTCGCCCCGCACCACCGCCCCGAGCACCAGCGCGACACCGGGGATGAGGAAGGTCGTCGCCGCCGCCCGGGTGGCGCCCACCCGGCCCGCAGCGACAGCCAGGAGCACGTAGGCCACGCCGGTCCCGAGCGCTCCGAGCGCCAGCACCGAGAGGAGGGGACCCGGGCGTCCAGTGGGCCCGCAGCAGCTCGGGGACGCCGAGCGGCGCGGTCATCAAGAGAGCCCAGCCCTGGGCGCGCCAGATGACCGGCAGGACCCCGCTTCGCTGCTGGAGCGGGCGGGCGAGGTTGAGCGCGAAGCCGTAGCAGGTCACCCCCACCAGGATGAGCAGCACGCCATCGAGGCTGCTCCCGCCCAGGCGCAGGCTCGGCCAGGCCACGAGCACCGTCCCGAGCGAGGCCGACCCCGAGCCCCACCAGCACCTCGCGCCCTGGCAGACGGCGCGAGAAGGCGGCGGCGACGATGGCCACGAACAGCGGGTTCGCCCCGTTCATCATCCCGGTGAGCGCCGAGGAGACCCGCTGCTCGGCGAGGGGAAACATGCTGAGCGGGAGCGCCAGCCAGAGCAGCCCCAGGAGCGCCACCTTGCCCCGGTCCTCGCGGGCAATGGGGCGGCGGGCGCCGGGGACCAGCCCCAGGGTGACGAAGCCCACCAGGATGCGGGTGAAGGTCAGCCCGTTCGGCGCGATGGCCTCGAGCCCCTCGGCGATGAAGAGGAACGAGGCGCCCCAGATGAGCCCGGGCCCGAGGAGCAGGAGCCAGTCCGTCGCGCTCGGCCTCCGGGGCGAGTCGGCCGTGAGCCGGAGCGGCAGGAGCGGGGGAGGCGTCGAACGCGGCGCGCATGGGGTCAGGGATGTTGCCCGGCCACCGGTAATCGACCGGCGAGCCGATTCCCAGGCACAGTGCCATGGCCGAACCGAGCGCCGCTTCTTTCCGGCTCCGGACAGTGCCGGGCGGTTTCTTCGCTCCGGGCGGCGGGATGGGCTGTGCTCCGGCCGTGAGCTCACCGCCCGACGAGCTGGATCTGGTCACCGCCGCCTCCGCGCTCGAGGAGACGCTCCGGCGCCTCCAGTGAGGTGGTGGAGCGGTCCCTGCATGGCACGCTCACCAGCCGGAAGCACATCGAGCGGACCGCGGCGGCGCTCACCGCGCTCGGCCCGCTCGAGTCGGAGATCGGCGTCCACGCCCGCGCGCTGGTCGCCGCCATCGACCGGAGCCGGAGAATGCAGGAGGAGCTCACCGGGCGCGCCCACGCCCGCGCCCTCGAGCTCCAGGCCCGGAGCGCCGAGCTCCAGTTCCTGATGGACTCGCTCGGGCAGCTCGGTCAGGAGACGCACCGGGTCGCCGGGGCGTTCGAGGGCCAGAGCAGTCCCGAGAGCCTCGCCGCCGCCGCCCTGGAGCTCGACGCGCTCGTTGCCCGGGCCCGCGAGCTCGCCGACCAGGCCGGGACCCGCGGCTTCGACGACGTTCGCCGGCAGGTGGATTCACTCCGTCAGCAGCTGTCCGCGGCGCGCAACCGGCTCACCCTGTCCGGCGGGACCGCCCAGGCCTGAGCCCTCGGGTACCGGGCCGATTGCAGGCAGGGAAGAACGGGGTTACGACCACGTCCATGCCGATGGACCTCTCGGTCGACTTCCATTTCTGCTCCGCGCACCGGCTGCCGTACTACGACGGCCCCTGCTTCCGGATGCACGGGCACAACTACCGCCTCCAAGTCACCGTGACCGGCAAGCCCAACCCGCGCGACGGGATGATCATCGACTTCGAGGAGATCCGGAAGAAGGCCTGGGAGCTCGCGCTCAACCAGTGCGATCACCACACGCTCAACGACTTCATGGACAATCCCACCGCGGAGAACGTGATCGTCTGGATCTGGGACCGGCTGAAGCCGCAGCTTCCCCAGCTCAAGGAGCTCCGCCTGTGGGAAACGCCCGAGTACTGCGTCACGTACAGCGCGGAGTGAGCCGTCGCGCCGGCCCCGGGCCGGACCTCGAAGGGATGCGGCGCGCGGTCCAGGCGTTCCTCACCGCCTCGGGGCTGCCGCCGGACGATCCGGAGCTCAAGGAGACCCCGACCCGGGTCGCCGAGGCGTGGGTCGAGCACTTCCTCGACGGCTACCGCCGCGACCCGGACGCGGTGCTCGCCGAGCGCATCCCCGTGCCCGACGGCTCCCGTGGTGAGCTGGTGGTGGTCACGGGCCTGCGCTTCCACTCGATGTGCCCGCATCACCTGCTCCCGGTCGAGGGGCGGGCCCACCTGGCCTACGTCCCCGGCGAGTTCGTGGTGGGCTTCGGACGGCTCGCGGCCCTGCTCGACACCTGGGCGCACCGCCTCATCCTCCAGGAGCACCTGGCGCGGGGAGTGGCGCGCTCGCTCGCCCGCGGCCTCGAGAGCCCCGGCGCGGCCTGCATCATCGAGGCGCAGCAGGCCTGTCTCCGGATCCGGGGCGAGCAGCAGCGCGACGCGGTGACCCACGCCGAGGCCTACGAGGGCGTGCTGCGCAAGGACGGGATGCTGAGGCGCGAGCTGTGGGCGCGCATCGCCGCGTCCGGGGCGGCGCGGTGAGCGGTCTCGCGGGACGGGTGGCCCTGGTGACCGGGGGCTCGCGCGGAATCGGTCGGGCCATCGCCGAGCACCTCGCCGCCGCCGGGGCGGCCGTCGCGGTCCTCTCCACCACCGAGGCGGGGAGCCTCGCCGTCGCCGACGCGCTCCGGGCCCGTGGCGCGCGGTCGCTCGCCGTCTCCGCCGACGTGGCGGACGCCCGCGCGCTGGACGCCGCCGTGTCCAGCGTGGAGCGAGGGCTCGGGCCGGTGGACGTCCTGGTGAACGACGCCGGCATCGCGCTCCGCCGGCCGGTGGCCGAGATGACCGACGCCGACTGGGACCGGGTCCTCGCCGTCAACCTGAGCGGGCCCTTCTACCTCGCCCGCCGCTGCGTCCCGGGGATGGCCGAGCGCAGGTGGGGGCGGGTGATCAACGTCTCGTCGATCAGCGGCCGGCTGGGAACGGCCGGGATGACCGCGTACTGCGCGAGCAAGTGGGGCCTCAACGGCTTCACCCAGGCGCTCGCCGCCGAGCTGAGGCCGAGCAACGTGCTCGTCGCCGCGGTGCTCCCCGGCAGCGTCGACACCGAGATGCTGGCGGGCTCCGGCTGGGAGCCCGACATGAGCCCCGCCGAGGTGGCGCGGGTGGTGACCTTCCTCGTGTGCCGAGGCCCCGCTGGCGATGAGCGGGAGCCTGGTGGAGATGTTCGGATGAACCGTGCGGGCAAGGAACAGCTGGAAGCGTGCCGGAGGGCCCTGGTCGAGGCGCTCGGGTCCTCGGCGCTCAAGACCGACGCGGACGCGCTCTCGGACTACGGCCGTGACGAATCGGACCTCGGGACGATGCCGGCCGACCTGGTGGTCCTCCCGCACCACCGCCGAGGTCTCGCAGGTCCTGAAGATCGCCCGGCAGCACCGGGTCCCGGTGACGCCGTGCGGGGCGCGGAGCGGAAAGAGCGGCGGGTCGATGCCGGTCCACGGAGGCGTGGTCCTCAGCGTCGAGCGAATGAACGCCATCCGGTCGATCTCCACCGAGGACCTGGTCGCCGTCGTCGAGCCCGGGGTGGTCACCGGCGATCTGATGAAGGCGGTCGAGGCCAAGGGGCTCTTCTATCCGCCGGACCCCAACTCCTGGGAGTGGTGCACGCTCGGCGGCAACATCGCCGAGAACGCGGGGGGCCCTCGCGCGCTCAAGTACGGCGTCACCCGCGACTACGTGCTGGGGATGGAGTGGGTGATGCCCGACGGAGAGGTCCTCCGGGTCGGCCGGCGGACCATCAAGGGCGTGGCCGGCTACGACCTGGTCGGGCTGCTCGTCGGCAGCGAGGGGACGCTGGGCATCGCGACCGAGATCACCCTGCAGCTGCTCCCGCTGCCGCGCGAGGTGCAGACCGCGCTCCTGGTCTTCGCCGACGTCCGCGCCGCCGCCCGGGCGGTGAGCGCCGTGCTGGCCGCCGGCGTGCTCCCCAGGACCCTCGAGCTGATGGATGACCTCGCGGTGAAGGCGGTGGACGGCAAGGGCTTCAACTTCCCGCCCGGCACCGGCGCCTGCGTCCTCGCCGAGGTGGACGGCAACGTGCCCGAGGCGGTCTTCGGCGAGCTCGCCCGGCTCGGGGAGATCGCCGAGCAGCACGGGGCCAGCGAGACGTGGCTCGCCCAGGACGAGGGCCAGCGGGAGAAGCTCTGGGCGGCGCGGCGCACGGTGAGCATCGCGCTGCGCGGCCTCGCCAAGCACAAGCTCTCCGAGGACATCGTCGTCCCCCGCTCGCACATCCCGGAGATGATCGACCGGTGCAAGGGCATCGGGCAGGCGCTCGGCCTCACCGTCGCCACCTACGGCCACGCCGGGGACGGCAACCTCCACGCCAACGTCCTGTTCGACTCGACGGATGACCGGCCGAAGGTCGACGAGGCGCTCCGGCAGATGGCGGTGGTGGCCATCGAGCTCGGGGGGACCATCACCGGGGAGCACGGCGTCGGGCTGGCCAAGCGGGACCTCCTCCCGCTCGAGCAGTCGCCCGGCGTCCTCGCCCTCCAGCGGAAGCTCAAGCAGGTCTTCGACCCGGAGGGGCTCCTCAACCCGGGCAAGTTCCTGCCCGACTGAACCTCCGGCCAGGCGGGCGCATGGTCGCCCGGCCGGGGGTCCGTGGACCTCCCGCGCGTGCCACGGCGGGCGCCTTCGCGCCGTCGCTGCGCCCGCCTTCGACCGTGCGGCTCACGAGATTCCTAGGGATTCTGCGCTCCTGCGCCCGGGCGCCGGCCGGGGCTCCGGCAGGGCGCAAGCGAACCCGATTCCTCACGTAAGCCGGAAGAATGTCCAGGTTCGGGGGTCTCGCAGCGCGCGGCGAAACCCCACGACCGTCTCGTGCGTCCAAGAAGTGCCGCTGAAGGCCCCACCGGGTCCGAATCACTTCCGCAAATCCGACCGAAAGGAGGTTTGCCACATGGCAAGCGCAGTCCGCTCTGAAAGTCTCTCCTCGTATCTCCGCCAGATTGGCGGCCGCCCGCAGCTGACCCGCGAGCAGGAGTACGAGCTCGCCCGGCGTGCCCGCAAGGGTGACGAGTCGGCCCGCGACACGCTCGCCCTGTCGAACCTCGCCGTTCGTGGTGGCCGTCGCCAAGAAGTTCTCGCACCGGGGCGCCCGGCTGGACGACCTCGTCCAGGAGGGCAACGTCGGCCTGATGAAGGCCATCGAGCACTTCGATCCGAAGAAGAACGTCCGCTTCGCCACCTACGCCGTGTGGTGGATCCGCGCGTACATCACCCGCTACCTGAAGGACAACCGCAGCCAGGTCCGCGGCGGCGAGTCCGAGCGCGGCTCGATGGTGGACTTCAGCCTCGACACCGCCATCGACGAGGACGGCGACACCACGTTCCTCGATCGGCTGGAGGAGCCGAGCCAGGGTCCCCAGGACACCTTCCTCGGCCAGGAGCAGGACGAGGACGTCCAGGAGGCGCTGGCCAAGGTTCGCAAGCGCATCGGCGACCTCGGCTGGGACATCGTCCAGGAGCGGCTGACCCAGGACAAGCCGCGCACGCTCGAGGAGCTCGGTCAGCGCTGGGGCGTCAGCCGTGAGCGCGTCCGCCAGGTCGAGCTGAAGACGAAGCATTTCCTCGCCCGGTACCTCTCCGCGTTCAACCAGGACGAGGAGCAGCTGGAGACGCCGGCCGAGGCCGACGCCGCCTGAGCGCTGAAAGAGCAGGCGCTGACGCGACGCGGCACCCCCGCGTCGCTTCCTTGCGACTGGCTGCGGCCGCGTGTTACGCGACGCCGTCCGCCATGCGCTTGACATGTCTATTTTTTCTTTCGCTGGCTCCTTCACTCTGTCTCGCGGCGGACGCTGCGGACGCAGGAGCTGCTCCGCAGGGCGACGGCCCGTACGCGGCCCTCGACGCGCTCTGGCGTGAGCGCGGCGATCCGGCGAAGGCCGACGAGGCCATCCGCCAGGCGAACGCGGCCCTGGCAGCGCATCCCGACGACGTCGAGCTGATGTTCCGTCTCGCCCGGGCCACCCTCTGGGTCGGCGACGGCCTGGAGAACGGCGACCGCAAGCAGAAGCTCGGCCGCGAGGTCTGGGACGTCGGCGACCGGATGGTGAAGGCGAAGCCCACCTGGGTCGGCGGGCACTACTACGCGGCCGCGGGCATCGGCATCTACAGCCAGGCGGTCGGCATCCTGAAGGCGCTCGGCGAGGGCCTCGAGTCGAAGTTCAACGACCGGCTCGACAAGGCGATCGAGATGGACCCGAAGTTCCAGAAGGAGATGCCGCTCATCGCCAAGGGCCGGTACTACTTCGAGCTGCCCTGGCCCAAGCGCAACCTCGGGAAGTCCGCCAGCTGGTATCGCAAGGCGCTGGCGCTCGATCCGGCCAACATGCGGGCGATGGCCTGGCTCGCCGAGACGCTCTGGCGAGACGGTGACGTCGCCGGCGCGCGGGCCCAGCTGGCCCGCGTGCAGGAGAGCCACGTTCCGGATGACCCGCCCGAGGAAGCGCGGGTCAAATCCATCGCCCAGAAGATCGCGGCGCAGATGGACAAGGAGGGCGCAAAATGAGAGCCGAGAGTCAGGTCGCGAGCCCCGCGCCGACCGGAGGGACGCTGCTGCACCTCCTCCAGGAGCGCGCCGCGCGCACGCCCAAGCAGGACGCGGCCACCCACAAGAAGTTCGGCAAGTGGACCCACGTGGACTGGCAGACCATCCTCGGCGACGTCCGCCACCTCTCGGCGGCGCTGGTCGCGCGCGGCATCCAGCCCGGTGACCGGGTGGCGGTGTTCGCCGACAGCTCGTTGCCCTGGTGCGTGGTGGACATGGCGATCTGCGCCACCCGGGCGATCACCGTCCCCATCTACGCCTCGAACACGCCGGACGAGGTGAAGTACGTCCTCCAGCACTCCGGCTCGGTGATGCTCTTCGTGGACCACGACCGGAGCACCGGGAAGCAGGCCGGCCGGTTCGCCCGGGCGCGCTCCGTCCTCCCCGAGTGCCCGTCGGTGCGCACGGTGGTGACCATCGAGGAGGAGGGCAGGGGGGCCGAGGTGGCGATGAGCGCCCTCATCGCCGAGGGGACCGCGCTGGACCAGCAGGCGCCTCGCCGCTTCGAGGAGCGCGTCGCCGCCCTGCGGATGGATGACCCCTGCTGCTTCATCTACACCTCGGGCACCACCGGGAACCCCAAGGGCGTGATGCTCACCCACGGGAACCTCGGCTACGAGGCCAAGGCACTGACCAGCCTGCAGGTCTCTGCGGCAGGACGACGCGGTGATGCTGTTCCTGCCGCTCGCCCACAGCTTTGCCCAGGACGTGAAGGCGGCGTGGGTGGGGCTCGGCTACCGGATGATCTTCGCCCAGAGCACGGACACCCTGCTCGCGGACATCGGCGAGACCTCGCCGACCATCCTCCCGGCGGTGCCCCGCATCTTCGAGAAGATCTACAACGCCGTGGTCGGCAACGGCTCGAGCGCCCCGGGGCTGAAGGGCAAGCTCTTCCGCTGGGCGATGCGACTCTTCGAGGAGATGGTCGACGCGCGGATGCAGGGCCGGAGCTACGACTCGCTCTCGTTCACCCTGGCCAAGCGCCTGGTCTTCAGCAAGGTCAAGGCCACGCTGGACCAGAAGCTCGGCGGCAAGATGCGCCTCTTCGTCTCGGGCGGCGCGCCGCTGTCACGGAAGATCGCCTTCTTCTTCGACATGCTGGGCTTCGAGGTGCTCGAGGGCTACGGCCTGACCGAGACCACCGGCGGGGCCACGGTGAACCCGCCCGGGCGCGTCGCGGATCGGCACGGTGGGGCCGCCCATGCCCGGCTGCGAGGTGAAGATCGCCTCGGACGGGGAGATCCTCATCAAGGGCCCCAACGTGATGAAGGGCTACTTCAACGCCCCCGAGGCCACCCGGGAGATCCTCGAGCCCGACGGCTGGCTCCACTCGGGGGACATCGGCGAGATCGATCCCGCGGGCTTCGTGCGCATCACCGACCGCAAGAAGGACATCATCGTCACCGCGGGCGGAAAGAACGTCGCCCCGCAGAACATCGAGAACAGCCTCAAGACCTTCCCCCTGGTCAGCCAGGCGATGGTCCACGGCGACAAGCGGAAGTACCTCTCGGTGCTGATCGCCGTGAACGAGGACGCCGCCCGCAAGCTCCTCACCGACGCCGGCATCACCCCCCCGGCCGCCTACGCCGAGGTGGCGGCGCGGCCGGAGATCGTCGCCGCGGTGCAGAAGGTGGTCGACACCCTCAACGCGCACGAGCCGCCCTACAACCAGCTCAAGCGCTTCCACGTGATGGACCACGACTTCACCCAGGAGTCCGGGGATCTCGACGCCGACCCTGAAGGTGAAGCGGAAGGCCTGCACCGTGCGCTACCAGGCCGTCCTCGACCACCTCTACGACGGGGAGAAGGTCACCGACTAGGGGGGGCCCTTCAGGCGTCCTTGCTGGCCGAGGCCGTCGAGCGTCCGGAGGTCTTCGTCGCGTCGGGACCGCCGGGGGTGATGCTGTCCTGGCGGTGGGCCTCGGCCTGCGCCTCGGCATCTCCGCCGAAGCCCTTCTTGAAGTTCCGGATGGCCTGGCCGAGGGACGAGCCGAGCTGCGGCAGCTTGGTGCCCCCGAAGAGCACCAGAATGACCAGGAAGATGATCAGCAGCTCACCCATCTTGAGACCGAACATAGACCAACCTTGTGGTGGGACTGCACGAGGGTAGACACCATCCCCCCCCGGCACGCAAGCACCCGGCCCGACTGGGGACCTCCGTGCCTCAGGCGGGTGGGCCACCCCGGGGGAGCAGGAACTCGAACAGCGTCCGGCCGCTGAGGCTTCCCACGCGCGCCGTGCCGCCGTGCGCCTCCACCAGCGCGCCCGCCACCGCCATCCGGAATGCCGAGCCGAGCTCGTGCCCGCGGAGCGCCTGCCACCGCCGGTCGAAGGCCCGGGCCTCGCCCTCCGGCGTGAGCGCGGGGCCGGAATCCCAGAAGGTGAGGGCACAGCCGGCCGGGTCATCGCGGACGGTGAGGCCGGCGGTGGCGCCGCCGTGCGTGCGGTCCAGCACGTGGGCCCAGGCGCCAGCGAGCACCAGCTGCAACCGGTCGGGGTCGACCCGGACCGGCGTCAGGACGGCCGGCAGCGAGAGCTCCAGCCGCACCCCGCGCTCGCGCGCCATCCCGGCCGCCACCGCGGCACTCGTCCGCAGGGCCGGGAGCAGGTCCTCGTCGCGGGTGTCGAGCTGCAGACCACCGACGTCGAGCCGCCAGGCCTCGGAGAGCAGAATCCCAGCTGGCCAGCGCCTGGTCGACGTTGCGGAGCATCACCTCGACCGCCGCGCGCACCCGCTCGTCGAGCGCGAAGCGAGGGGAGCGGAGCAGGGCCGCGTAGGTCCGGACCGTGGCGAGCGGCCCGCGCAGGTCGTGGCTGGCCAGGGAGAGGAACCGGACGGCGCTGTCGTCGGGCTTGCGGTCCACGGGCGGATTCCCGCCCGATATGCATGCCGAAGACGTCCACGGGCCAACGCGCCTCCACACCGGGTGTGGAGTTTTTGCGAGGTTCCGGACGGGTCGGTGCACAATCGTTGAGAAGCGGGCAGCCGCAACGAGCGATGGTCGAGGAACCCTCCGGACGTCGTGGGCAGAGCGCGGCACGGCGGGTGCTCGTCGTCGACGACGACCCGGACATCCTGGACGCGCTGAGCGAGATCCTCGAGGTCGAGGGCTACGAGGTGCAGCGGGCGCGCAACGGCCGGGAGGCCCTGCAGCGGCTCGAGCGGGGGCTCCCCGACCTCGTCCTGCTCGACCTCATGATGCCGGTGATGGACGGCTGGGAGTTCGCCCGGAGCCTGGCCCCCGCCGCGCGCCCCCCGATCATCGTCCTGAGCGCCGACCGGAACGTCTCCTCCCGGGCCAGGGAGATCGGCGCGGTGGAATGGCTGGCCAAGCCCTTCGAGCTCTCCGAGCTGCTCGCCGCCGTCCGCCGGGTGGTGCCCTTCGGGACGTCTTGACGCGTCGCGTGGCCCGTCGGTACGGTCCGCCGCGCCGGTTGATTCGCGAATCAGCCCCAGCCCGCCGAGGAGGCGACCCATGTCCGATACCCCGAAGAGCATCCTGGAGCAGCACATCCCCGAGCTCCTGTCGGCCAAGCCGGAGCTGGCCAAGGAGATGAACGCGGTCGTCCACTTCGTCATCACCGGCGACCAGGGCGGCACCTGGACGCTGGACACCACCAAGTCGTCCGGATGGGTGAGCAGCGGCGCCGAGGGCACGCCCGAAGATGACGGTGACGGTGAGCGACCAGGACTTCGTGAAGATCCGCAACAAGCAGCTCAACGCCCAGATGGCGGCGATGCAGGGGAAGCTGAAGTTCAAGCCCATGGACATGGGCCTGGCCATGAAGCTCGGGAAGCTGCTGACCTGAGCGGCTCCCTCGAGCCGGACGGACGCGCGGGCCTGCCGCTCGCGGGTCTGCGCGTCCTGGATCTGACGCGGCTCGCGCCGGGGCCGTACGCCACGCTCGTGCTGGCGGACCTCGGCGCGGAGGTGCTGAAGCTCGAGCCGCCGGACGGCGACGGAACCCGCCTCATGCCGCCGGGCGGCGAGGGCGAGCTGTTCGCCGCGCTGAACCGGGGCAAGCGCTCGGTGGTGCTCGACCTCAAGCGACCGGGCGCGGTCGACGCGGTGCTGCGGATCGTCGCCCGCTGCGACGTGCTGGTGGAGGGGTTCCGCCCCGGGGTGATGGAGCGGCTCGGCCTCGGCCATGCGGCGCTCCTCGGGCGCTTTCCCCGGCTGGTCGTCTGCGCCCTCTCCGGCTTCGGACAGACCGGACCGGACCGCGGGCGGGCAGGGCACGACCTCGGCTACGTCGCGCGTGCGGGCCTGCTGGCGATGGGCGGTCGCGACGGCGTCCCGGCGATCCCCGGGGCCCAGGTGGCGGACGTGGGCGGCGCCTGGGTCGCGGTGAGCGGCATCCTCGCGGCGCTCCTCGCGCGGGCCACCACCGGCCGGGGGCAGCTGGTGGACATCTCGCTGGTCGAGGCGGCGACCTCGTTCGCCGCGCTGCACCTCGGGCCGGCGCTGCTCGGCGTCCCCGTGCCGCCCGCGGGGCAGGGCGCGCTCGATGGCGGGCTCCCCTCGTACGGGCTGTACCGCACCGCCGACGACCGGTGGCTGGCGGTGGCCGCGCTGGAGCCGAAGTTCTTCGCCGCGCTGTGCGAGCGACTCGGGCTCGGCGACCTCACCGCCGAGGCGTATGGCGGCGGCGAGCCAGCCGGGCGGGTGCGGGCGACGCTGGCGCGAATCTTCGCCGCGGCCCCCCTGGCGGTCTGGCGCGAGCGGCTTGCCGGCCTCGACGCCTGCGTGGAGCCGGTGCTCCTTCCCGACGAGGTGTGCCGGGACGCCCACCTGGTCGACCGGGGCCTGGTTCCCCGCGCAGGCGTGCTGGCCACGCCGCTGCGCCTCGGGCCTCCGGCCACGCTACCGGCCCCGGCGCTCGGTGCGCACACCCGGGAAGTCCTGGCGGAGGCCGGACTGTCCGAGCCCGAGGAATCGACGCGCTCGTGTCCTGACCCCTTGCGCGGGTTCTCCGGGTATCATTGACTCAAGAATCAATCTTGCCGTGGAGGTCGCGGTGTCGACCAGCCAGAGTCCGTTCACCGAGGAGCACGAGGCCTTCCGGAGGAGCGTCCGGGCCTGGGTGGAGAAGGAGCTCACCCCGCATGCGCTGGAGTGGGACCGCGCCGGCATCTTCCCGCGCGAGGTCTTCAAGCGGGCCGGCGAGCTCGGCTTTCTCGGCGCCAACCACGACCCCGCCTGGGGCGGCGCGGGCGGCGACTACTGGTTCGTGATGGCCTTCACCGAGGAGCTGGCCCGGAGCCAGAACGCCGGGGTGAACATGGCGCTCCTGGTCCAGGCGCAGATCGCCACCCCGGTCATCGGCGCGCTGGGCACCGACGAGCAGAAGCGTGAGTTCCTGGTCCCGGCGCTCGCCGGGGACCGCATCGGCGCGCTCGGGGTCAGCGAGCCGGGCTGCGGCTCGGACGTGGCGAGCATCCGGACCACCGCGCGCCGGGTGGGTGACGAGTACGTCATCAACGGCAGCAAGATGTGGATCACCAACGGGACGCGGGCCGACTTCATCACCCTCGCGGTGAGGACCGGCGGCCCCGGGTACGAGGGCATCTCCCTGGTCACCTTCCCCACCGACGTCCGCGGCTTCAGCGTGAGCAAGAAGCTCGACAAGGTGGGCAACCTCTCGAGCGACACGGCGGTGCTCTACTTCGAGGACTGCCGGATCCCCGCGCGCTACCTCCTCGGCGAGGAGAACGGGGGATTCGCCCACATCATGATCAACTTCCAGGGCGAGCGGCTGGTGGCGGCGGCCATCGCCGTCTCGGGCATGGAGCTGATGCTCCACGATGCCATCCACTACGCCCGCGAGCGCCAGGCGTTCGGCAGGCCCCTGATCGGCTTCCAGGTCTGGCGGCACAGGTTCGCCGAGCACCTCGCCTCGGTCGAGGCGGCCAAGCGCCTCACCTACCACGCGACCGCGCTGTTCGACGCCAAGCGAGGATCCGGTGAAGGAGATCAGCATGGCCAAGCTCTTCGCCGGCGACCTCGCGCAGCGGGTGGCCTACGACTGCCAGCAGATCTACGGCGGGATGGGCTACGTCGACGAGACCGCCGTGGCCCGGGCCTGGCGCGACGTGCGGCTCATCACCATCGGCGGCGGGACGAGCGAGATCATGAAGGAGATCATCGTCAAGCTCGAGGGTCTGTAGCCGTCCGGGGCGTCGGTCAGCGCTTGAAGAGCGCGTCCGCGGCCTCGCGCGCCGCCCGCAGCGGGTCCTCGTCGGTGTGGCCGCCCTCGCCGAGCTGGAAGAACTCGCAGAAGTTCGCCTCGTCCTTGTCCGAGGGCACCTCGGCGAAGGGCTCCTTGCACGCCTTGGCCACCGCCGGGTCGAAGTGGCGGCACTGCCGGCAGGCCCGGAGGTCGTGCCCGCAGCGGGGGCAGGTGTCCCGGCGGCCCACCGCGTTTCCCACCACGTCCAGAGGACTGCCGCACCAGGCGCACCCCGGCATGGGGGCGGAGGTTACCGGAAGGGGCCCACTCAGGCGACAGGAGCGTCCACGCCGAGGTCGGCGTGGAGCCGGCGGAGCATCCACAGCAGCCAGGCGGCGAAGAGCCCTCCCAGCGTGCCGAGCCCACCGAGCAGCTGGAGCCGCTGCCAGGCCTGGACCCGGGAGATCACCTCGCGCCGCTGCTGGAAGGTATCGAGCTGCTGGTCGGCGAACTGACCGTCGAAGGAGCTGGCGAAGGCGTCCGCGTGCGCGCGCGAGCGGACCAGCAACGCATCGGACTCACGCCGCAGCGGCTGCATCCGCACCGTGGACACGATGGCCGTCGAGAGCGACAGCACCGTCCACGCCCACGCCAGCAGCTGGCCGCGCGTCTTCATCGAGCGTCTCTCCCGTCGATGGTAAGGGAAGAGTCCGACCCATGGGCAAGCCGTACCGGCCGAAGAATCACTTCTTCCAACGCGCCAAGCAGCGGGGATTCCGTGCCCGCAGCGCCTTCAAGCTCGAGGAGCTGGTGGGGCGCTTCGGACTGCTCCGGGCCGGGGCGCGGGTGCTCGACCTCGGCGCGGCGCCCGGGGGCTTCCTCCAGGTCGTCGCCCGGGCGGTGGGTCCCTCCGGCCTCGCCGTGGGGGTGGATCTGGTGCCGCTGCGCCCGTTCACCGAGGCCTGGGTCCGGACCGGGATGGTGGACGTGCTCGCCGACGACGCCCAGGCCCAGGTGGAGGCGCTGGCCCCGGGTCCGTACGACGCGGTGCTCTCGGACATGGCGCCGAAGACCACCGGCGTCCGGGGGACGGACGAGGCCCGCTCGGTCCGCCTCGCGGAGCGGGCGCTGGAGCTGGCCCGGGCGCTCGGGAAGCCGGGCTCGAGCTTCGTGACCAAGCTCTTCATGGGTGGGGACTTCGAGGCGTTCCGGGCGCGGCTGCGCGAGACGTACCGCGAGGTGAAGGTGGTGCGGCCCGAGGCGACCCGCTCGGCGAGCGTGGAGATCTACCTGGTGGGGCTCGGGCTCCGGGCCTGACCCGCCGTCAGTAGACCGCACCCTCGACGTGCAGCCCCGAGGCGGCCACCAGGGCGCGGGCGAGCGCGTTGAACCCGGCGTCGCGGGCCAGCGTCTCGCGCTGGAAGCACCCGGACCCGGTAGTCGCCGGCGCGCGCCGCCTCGAAGACCCAGATCGACGCGGCATCCGTCGGCGGCACGGCGGCCGCCGGCGGCGAGGGTACCCAGAGGCGCGCGGCATCGATGCGGGCCAGCAGGGCGGTCACCTGCTCCGGCGAGGCCGGGTTGCTGGTCTCCTCGAGGAGCTCGCCGGGAGCGACGAGGCCCTTTCCCGCGGTCTGCGCCCCGCGGATTTGCCCGGCCGACCCCTGTCGCTCGAAGCGCACGCTGACCGGGTGTCCACCCGAGCGGATCCACAGGACGCGGGTCACCTCGCCAGCCGGCGGGAGGGGGAAGAGCGCCGGCTCTCCGAGCGCCGCGAGCTGCGTGGAGAGCGCGCAGCCGAAGGCGTGCTCGGGAGCACCCGGCGGGGCGAGCGAGCCGCGGGGGAAGTTGGACGGCACGGTGCTGCCGTCGGCGAGCTCGCAGTCCTCGAATGTCCATTGACCCGCGGGGGGAGGGGCGTGGGCGGGAGCCGGCTCGTAGCTCTGGTGCGCGCAGCCGGTGAGCAGGCCGAACAGCACCAGACGCATCGGTATCCTCACCAGCCCGGGAGCCGTCACCGGGACGAGGCTAGGTCGCAGCTCCCCACCCCCGCAAGACTGCGGCCGGGTGCCCCGGATCCTCAGCGCACCGTGAGCCGCGCCGCGCGGAGCTTTCCCACCTGCACCAGGTGGGTGCCGGTCGGCAGCTCGGCCTTGGGGTCCGACACCCGCGCGCCGTCCACCTTCACCGCCCCCTGGGTGATGAGGCGCCGGCCCTCCGAGGTGGAGGCCACCAGCTGGCCGTCGAGGAGCGCGCGCACCAGCGGCACCGCCGCCCCCACCGGTGCCCACCACCACCTCGGGGAAGCTCCCCGGGTCGACCTCCCGGCGCGAGAAGCGGCGGTCGAACTCCTCGGCCGCCCGCGCCGCGGCCTCCTCGCCGTGGAAGCGGGCCACCATCTCCCGGGCGAACGCCACCTTCACCTCCTTGGGGTGCAGCTGCCCCGAGGCAACCCGGGCCCGCTCGGCGGCGAGCACGTCCAGCGGCCGCGCCGAGAGCAGCTCGGCGTACCGCCACATGAGGTCGTCGGAGATGCTCATGAGCTTGCCGAACATCTCGGACGGGGGCTCGGCCACGCTGACGTAGTTGTCCAGCGACTTGGACATCTTCTCGCCGACGATCCGTCCGTTCTCCATCCGCGCGTCGAGGCCCTCGAGGATGGGCCCGGTGAGGATGACCTGCGGCTCGAGTCCGTACTCCCGCATCAGGGTTCGCCCCACCAGGAGGTTGAAGAGCTGGTCGGTGCTGCCCAGCTCCACGTCCGCCTTCAGCGCCACCGAGTCGTAGCCCTGGAACAGCGGGTAGAGCAGCTCGTGCATCGAGATGCTGCGGCCCTCGCGGAAGCGGGTCTTGAAGTCGTCGCGCTCGAGCATCCGCGCCAGCGGCCAGTGCGCGGCGAGGCGGACCGTCCCCTCGGTGCCGAGCGCGTCGAGCCACTCCGAGTTGAACCGGATCTTCGTCCGCTCCGGGATCGAGGACCTTGAAGACCTGCGCCTTGTAGGTCTCGGCGTTCGCCAGCACCTCCTCGCGGCTCAGCGCCGGCCGGGTGACGTTCTTCCCCGAGGGGTCGCCGATCATCCCGGTGAAGTCTCCGATGAGGAAGACCACCTCGTGGCCGAAGTCCTGGAAGCGCCGCATCCGCGTGAGGAGCAGGGTGTGGCCGAGGTGGAGGTCGGGGCGGTTGGGGTCGAACCCGGTCTTCACCACCAGCGGCTGCTCGCGCTCGTACGAGCGCCGCAGCTTGGCCCGCAGCTCGTCGGCGACCTGGAGGTCGACGGTGGCCCGGGTGACCTCGGCGAACTGCTCGTCGGGTGTGGCGCGGCGAAGGAGCGACATCCCGCTCCACCTACCAGGCCAGCGGGGGAGGGTCACGTCCCGGGAAGGTGCTCGCGGACGCGGGTGATGCCCCGGGCCTTCCCGGTCGCCTCGTCGATGTCGAGCACCACGCCCTGGAGGTACACGAGATTCTTCGCCACCTCGTACTGGTTGGGGCGCTGGGTCAGGAACCGCTCGATGCTCAGCTCCTTCTTGATCCCGATGACCGAGTCCAGCGGGCCGCACATCCCCACGTCGGTGATGAAGGCCGTGCCCCCGGGCAGGATGCGCTCGTCCGCCGTCTGCACGTGGGTGTGGGTGCCCACCACCGCCGAGACCTTCCCGTCGAGCCAGGCCCCCATGGCGTTCTTCTCGCTGCTCGCCTCGCAGTGCATGTCCACCAGGATGCAGGGGGTGGCGCGGCGCAGCTCCGCGACGAGCCGCTCGCCGACGCGGAACGGGTCCTCGAGGTTCTTCATGAACACCCGGCCCTCGAGGTTCAGGACACCCAGCTTCCGTCCGTCCGGCGTCTGGATGACGGTGTGTCCGCGGCCGGGGTTGCCCTCGGGGTAGTTCGCCGGCCGGAGCAGCCGGTCGGGATGGGCTTCCACCCAGGGGAGGATCTGCCGCTTGGTCCAGAAGTGGTTCCCCGAGGTGAGGAGGTCCACCTGCGCCCCGAGCAGCGCCTCCGCCGAGTCGCCCGAGATGCCGGCGCCGCCCTCCGAGTTCTCGGCGTTGACGACGACCAGGTCCGCCTCGTGACGGGCGATGAGGCGGGGCAGGAGGGTGCGAACGGCGAGCACCCCGGGCTTGCCCACCACATCCCCCATGAACAGGACGATCACGTGTCGGCGGTTTCGGGCGGGCGGGACAGACCCCGGAAGACCTCGTTCTCGGTCACCACGAGGTCGACGTCCACGTCGTCCTCGTTGGTGGGCAGATCGTCGACGATCTGCTCGGCGAAGGCGAGGCCGACCCGGCGACTCCCGATGCTCCCCGCCTTCAGGGTGGCGTCGTAGTACCCGCCGCCCCGCCCGAGGCGCTTGCCGTCCGGGGTGAAGCCCAGCCCCGGCACCACGAAGAGGTCGATCTGCTCGACCGGGATGAGCTCGGCCACGTCCTGGCGGCTCTCGCACCCCGAGTCGGCCCGGCTCCAGCTCGGCCTCGCTCCGGACGGCCCGGAACGAGAGCACCCGCCCGCGCACGTGGCTGAGCGGGAAGCAGATCACCTTCCCGTCGGCGAGCCCGGCGGTCAGGATGTCCCGCGTCGGTACCTCGCCGCGGATCGGCGCGTACAGCGCGACCGTGCGTGCGTGGTGGTAGTACGGAGTCGCCAGGAACCGCGCCTGGATCTTCAGACCCCGGGTGTCGACCAGCTCGGCGCTGAGCGCCTTCCGACGGGCGGTGAGCTGCTCGCGGAGTGTCGCCTTGCGCAGTGCCCCCTCGTCAGTTCCCATCTCCCGCCCGTTCGTCGCCAGCCTCTCACCTCTGTGGAAAAAACGTCCCCCGCCGCTGAGCCGTGTGCGCAGCGTCCATTGAACCCAGTTGAGCCAGGTGGGAGCCGAGGTGAGGTGCCGTAGGTCTCCCGGGTCGACGGCGGATGCCGCCAGGCCCGGGCGTGACGCATGGAACCCCGGTACGGCCCCCGGAATGGACGTATCGGTTCGAATTTCTGCTGCACATCACGCACCCCGCAGGGGACAACCTTGCAAGGGGTTACCGGCCTCCGACCGGTCGGCTCCGACAATAAGGACGGCCCGGAGGGGGGTCAAGGGAACCTGGGCCGTCCTTTCGTCGCGCTGCTGGCATCGGCCACATCGCTCGTGACAGCATCGTGTGGGAATCAGGCCCGTCCCGTGCCCAGGTCCCTGCTCCTCACCACGCTGGCTCTCGTGCTCGGTGCTGGACCGGCGTTCGCCGCCGTGCCCCTCCTCGCGGCGCGCGCGCGGTGGGGGCCGAAGGGAGTGCTCACCTGGCAGGCGCTGAACGAGCACGTGCTCGGGCGCGCGGGCGAGCCCAACCCCTGCGGCTTCCAGTCCGGACGTGCAGTGGTGGACGCGGCCTGGGAGGGCGACGTGCTGGTGGGCCGCCTGACGCTGTGCACCTCCTGCGGCGAGCGGACCCTCCCGTACCTCGGGGTCCACGTCGCGGCGAACGGGACGGTGGTCGCCGACGTCTCGCTGGTCCCGGGTTGTGACTCGCCCGGGCTGGACGGTGGGCGGCTCATCCTCGCGCCCCTCGCCGAGCCGGTCGGGCGCCGACCGCTGACCCGTCACCTCGAGGCGGGCGAGAAGGCGCTGCAGCTGCGCCGGGGGAAGGCGGCCCGCGACGAGTTCCAGAAGGCGCTCGCGGCCAACGAGGACCCGGGGAAGGCCTGGCAGGGGCTCGGCCTCGCCTCGGTGCTCCTGGGCGACGAGGCTGGTGCGGTCGCCGCGTACGAGAAGGCCAGGACCTTCGCCCCCGGCGTGCTGCTCTCGTACAACCTCGCCTGCGCCCAGGCCAGGCTCGGAAAGATCGAGGAGGCGCTGGCGAGCCTGAGCGACTCGATCGACCGGGGCCTGGCCGCGCCGGAAGAGCTCCTGCACGACCCCGACCTGGGACCGGTGCGCGCAGACCCACGCTTCTCCGGCCTGCTGGCGCGGACGAAGGCCAATCGGGAGCGCCGGTGAAGCAATCCGAGGTGGTGCTCTGGTCGTCGGGCGCGCGGTTCGGCCACTACGAGATCCTCGCGCCGCTCGGCAAGGGCGGCATGGCGGAGGTGGTGCGCGGGCGCACGCTCGACGGCCCGTGGGCCGGTACCGAGGTCGCCATCAAGCGGCTGCTCCCGCAGCTGGCGCGGGCACCGGAGTACGTCCAGCTGTTCGCCCGCGAGGCCGAGCTGTCCATCGCCCTGCGCCATCCGAACATCGTCCAGACGCTCGACGTGGGCGCCATCGGCGACGTGCACTACCTGGCGATGGAGTGGGTGGACGGGCGCGACCTCGGCCAGGTGCTCCGCCGCTGCCGCAAGCAGGGGATCGCGCTGCCGATCGACTTCGCGGTCTACCTCGCCCGGGTGCTGCTCGAGGCGCTCGACTACGCCCACCGCGCCGAGAGCGCGAGCGGGACGCCGCTGCAGCTGGTCCACTGCGACGTCTCACCCTCCAACGTCTTCATCTCCCGGGTGGGCGAGGTGAAGCTCGGGGACTTCGGGGTGGCCCGGGTGCGGGTGAAGTCGGGCGTGCGCGACGCGGTCATCGCTGGCAAGCCCTACTACCTGTCGCCCGAGGCGACCGGGGGCGAGGTGACCCAGGCGGTCGACCTGTGGGCGACGGCCGTGGTGCTCTTCGAGCTCCTGACCAACGAGCGCCCGTTCCAGGGCTCGAGCCCGGCGGAGGTCTTCGCCGCGATCCGCTCCGGGCGGCGGGCCGGTGTCCGCGAGCGCCGGCCGGAGGTGAGCGCCGGCCTGGAGCGGGTGGTGGACCGCGCGCTCGCCCCCGATTCCCGGTCCCGGTTCAGGACCGCGACCGACTTCGCCGCTGCGCTCGAGCCGCACTGTGACGAGCGTATCGGGACCCCGCTGGCCATCGCCGCGCTGGTCCGCGGTCTCTTCGGCAACGCCGGGTAGCGCCCACGGGCTCAGGCCCGATCGAGCAGCCGATCGAGTGCGCGGCCGAGGGCGGTCACGTCGCCGTCGCTGGTCTCCGGCCCGAACGAGATGCGGATCGAGCTCCGCGCGTCCGCCGGCGAGACCCCCATCGCCAGGAGGACCGGCGAGGGACGCATCGTCCCCGAGGCGCAGGCTGCGCCCACCGACACCGCGAAGCCCTCCAGGTCCAGGGCGATGAGCAGCGCCTCGGCGTCCACCCCCGGGAAGCACAGGTTGCTCGTGTTTCCGAGCCGTGGCGCGCCGGCGCCATGCACCCGGACGCCCGGCCTGCGCAGGAGGGCGCGCTCGAACCCGTCCCGCAGGGCCGTGAGCCGCGGCGTCTCGGTCGCCCGCGCCGCCTCGGCGAGCTCGAGCGCCAGCGCCGTCGCCTCGCAGAGGACGACCGCGGGGGTGCCGCCCCGGAGCCCGCCCTCCTGGTGCCCCGGGACGAGCGGCTCGAGCGGGACCCCGCGCCGCACCGCGAGGAGGCCGACCCCGGCCGGCCCTCCGAACTTGTGCGCCGAGTAGGCCACCGCGTCGGCCTCGAAGACCGCGGGGAGGCGCCCCGGCACCTGCACCGCGTCCACGAAGGTGAGCACGCCCCGGGCGCGCCCGAGCCGGCCGAGCACCTCGGCGGGCTGCACCACCCCGGTCTCGTTGTTCGCCGCCTGGAGCGCGCAGAGGGTGACGCCGCCCGTGGCCAGCGCCGCCTCGAGCGCGTCCTCTCCGACCCGGCCATCCTTCGCCGGCTGGAGCTCGAGCACAGGCGTCCCCCGCCGGGTGGCGGCGAGCAGCACGCAGGGGTGCTCGATGGCGCTGGTGACCATCGTCCCGCCGCGCCCGAGCCCGAGCACCGCGGTCGCGCAGGCCTCGGAGCCGGAGGCGGTGAACAGCACCTCGCGCGGCGACCGGCCGAGGATGCGGGCCACCCGCTCCCGTGCGGCGTCGAGCCGGGCCCGCGCCGCCCGCCCCGCGCCGTGGACGCTGCTCGGATTCCCGGGACCCTCCCGGCGGAAGGCGGCGGCGAGGAACCCTGCCACCTCCGGGTGGAGGGGCGCGCCGGCGTTGTGGTCGAGGTAGGTCACCGCTCGATGGCGGCGCTCTTCCCGGCCAGGAGCAGCGACCGCGGCCGCTCGCCCTTCACCCCGAACGCCTCGAGGAATGCGGAGGTGAGCTCACGGCGCAGCGAGGACGCCGAGCGGCCCGCCGGCAGCGGCAGTCGCGCCCCGGCCATGCTCCCGTGCCCGCCCGCGGACCCGCCCCGGTTCTCGCAGATGTCGCGGATGAGCCGCCCGGCGTTCATCCGCCGGTCGCGCACCCGGAGCGAGACGTAGAGCTGGCCGCGGAAGGTGCCCATCGCCAGCGACCACTTCAGCCCTTCCAGGAAGCTGAGCCGCTCGGCCACCTCGGCCACCATGTCCGGCGAGTACACCTCGCCCAGGTCCACCTTCACCACCGACGGCCCGTACAGCCGGGCCCGGCCGATGGCCAGGTGGTAGAGGCGGAAGTACTCGACCGGGAGGTCGGGATGCTCGATGCGCCCGAGCAGGTGCTTGTCCACCCGCGGGAAGAGCCACAGGTAGGCGTCGATGTCCGCGGGCGTCGTCTGCCGCCCGAGGTCCCGGCTGTCGGTCTTGATGCCGTAGAACAGCGCCGTCGCCACCTCGATGGAGGGCTCGAGTCGCGCCGCCCGGAGGTACTCCACGAGCATGGTGGAGGTCGCCCCGTACTCGCCGCCGACGTCGGCGAACGGCGCCCCGAGGCTCTCGTCCCGGAGCGGGTGGTGGTCGAGGACGACCTCGACCGGGTAGCGCGCCGGCACCGAGTGGTTCCCCACCGGGGGCTGGGTGTCGACCAGGGCGAGCAGGTCGTGCTCGTCGAAGACCACCTGGCTCACCGGGGCGATGGGCAGCCGCAGGACCTTCACCAGCGCGAGATTCTCCGAGCGGCCGATGATGCCGCCGTACACCACCCGGGCCTCGACCCCGGCCCGCTTCTCCAGCAGGAACGCGAGCGCCACCGCCGAGGCGATGCTGTCGGGATCCGGGTTGTCGTGGGTCAGGACCAGGACCCGCTTGCGCCCCCGCGCGAGCTTGAGGAGCTCGTCGAGCTTGCTCCGGACGGGCAGCTCGGCGAGCACCCGTTCCGGGCTGGGGGGTTCCTCGGCCTTCGACCGGGTCGAGGAGGATGAAGCGGACGGCATGGGCGGCCTTTTACTTCCGGATCGGAGAATGGAGAAGCCGGAGCCCGCTTGCATAACCGCCCGGATTGGGGCTTTCCAGGACGGCCGGGGTGTCACGGAAACGTGCGTCGTTCGCCAGGATTCTGAGCGCCGGGGGCCCGACCTGCCCCCCGGCCGATTGTTCAGGCGCTTCCACCCGGGGAGGAATCTCTGGCCTTCAGTTGATGGCGCGGTACCGCCGCGCCTGGTCGCGGAAGTACTTGAGCCCGTTGTCGAGCGAGTTCTCCATCGCGTCCATCATCAGGATCCGGAACGACGCCGGCGTGCCCCGGAACGCCTCGTAGTACCGCTGCCGGTCGATGGAGTGGATGATGCACGGCAGGTAGCCGTGCCGGGCGAGGACGAGGTTGGACGTCATCCGGGCCACCTTCCCCGAGTGCTCGCTGAACGGGAAGACCTGGAGGAACTGGAACTGGAACGTCGCCGCCTGCTTGATGGGGTGGTACTCGCGGAACTCGGTGGTCCCGGTGAACTCGATGAGCTTGTCGAGCAGCGCCTGGATCTTCGCCGGCTGGGCGATGTCGTGGAAGTAGGTGCGGTGCAGCGGCATGTCCCGCCGCAGTCCGGCCCGCTCCCGCTCCTTGGCCAGCTCCTTCTCGGTCCGCTCGCGCCGCTCGAGCTGCGCCCGCATCTCCTGGGCCTCGGGGGTGTTGCCGAGCAGCAGGTCGTGGACCCGCTTCACCGTGGCCATCGGCACGGCGGAGGCCTTCCGCCCCGACGTCCGCGCCTCCTCCCGGATGTACTCGATGGCCGCCTTGTGGTTGCGGATGTCCAGCACCGCCGGCAGCAGCGAGGCCTCGGGCGGAGCGCCGCTCGGGTCGAGCCCCGCGGCGAGCTCCTGCTCGTTGTAGACGACGCCCTCGAGCGCATTGTCGTGATAGACCCACGCCCGCTCGAAGCGCGCCATGAACTCCGGCGCCTTGGGGTGCTCGCCGAGGAGCTCCCGCAGAGCTTCGTTCTTGTCGTCGATGTCCTGGTAGCGTTCCTTCAAGGGGGCAGGCGGCGCAGCGGAGGGCGCGGGAGGCTAATCGGGCCACACGGAAGGCGCAAGGGCCGACCGTTCACCCAGCCGCTCGCTGACCACGACCGCTGACTCAGACGTACGTGAGCCACTCCGCGTAGCGCGGTTCCTGCCCGCGCACCACACGGAAATACGCTTCCTGCACCTGCTTCACCACCGGACCGGGTACTCCGGTGCCGATCCGCCGGTTGTCCACCTCCCGGACCGGGGTGATCTCCGCCGCCGTCCCGGTGAAGAAGACCTCGTTGGAGATGTACAGCGCGTCGCGGGTGAAGGTGACCTCCTCCACCGGGTGGCCCATGTCCTTCAGCATCCGGAGCACCGTCCGCCGGGTGATGCCGGCCAGGATGGGCGAGGACAGCGGCGGCGTCCGCACGATGTCCTTCTTGTTCACCATGAAGACGTTCTCGCCCGAGGCCTCGGCGACGAACCCCGCGATGTCGAGGAGGATCGCCTCGTCGTAGCCGGCCTGCACCGCCTCGCGCTTGGCGAGGATGCTGTTCACGTACTGCCCGGTGATCTTCCCCCGGACCATGTTCACGTTGACGTGCATCCGGGTGAAGCTCGAGACCTTGGCCCGGATCCCGTCGCGCATCCCCTTGTCGCCGAGGTACGAGCCCCAGTCCCAGGCGGTGACCGCCACCCGGGTGGGGTTCACCGCGCCGAGACCCATGGCCCCGTCGCCCATGAAGGCGATGGGACGGAGATAGGCCCCGTTGGCGAACCGCTGCCGCTGCACCCGGAGCACCTCCAGGCACGCCTCGCCGAGCTGCTCCTCGGTGTACGGCAGAGCCAGCTGGATGATGTGGCACGAGTCGGCGAAGCGCTTCATGTGCTCGCGCAGCCGGAACACCGCGAGCCGTCCATCGTGGGTCCGGTAGGCGCGGATGCCCTCGAAGACCCCCAGCCCGTAGTGCAGGGCATGGGTCATGATCGGCACCTGACCTTGCGCCCAGGGAACGATCTTCCCGTCGAGCCAGATGCTGTCTGCGGTCAGGACCGCGTTGGAGGTCGAGCTCATGCGGGGAGCAACCTCCGCACGGCGCGGGGCCCGCAGTCAAAGCCCTTCACGGCCTCTTCTGCGGCGGCCGCCGGGCAGCCCAGGTGAGGATGCTCAGCTCACGGAGTGCCTCGGTGCAGGCGGGGTTGCATTCCACCGCCTTCTCGTACTCGCCCTGTGCGGCGACGGTGTCCCCGAGCGCCTTGTGGACATGCCCCTTGTAGAGGTGGGCGCGGTCCAGGGTGGGGCTGCGCTCCACCGCGCTGGCGAGGAGGTCGAGCGAGCGGCGTCCGGCCTCCACGTCGGCGGGGGTCCGGGCGTGGGTCGTCCAGCCGAGGAGGGCGAGGAACTCTCCTTCCTCGGGCTGCAGCTCCACCGCGTCGGAGAAGGCGGCGTGCGCGGCCGGCACGTCGCCTGCGGCCAGGAGCTGCTCTCCTCTGCGGAACGCGCTCTCGGCCTCCAGCATCCGGCCCACCGCGGCGCCGACCTCGTGCTTCACCCCGCCGTCGCGCAGATCGGCCCGGTACCTGGCCCGGGCGGCCGGATCGACCAGGGTGTCGTGCGCGATCCCCACCAGATCGGCGATCTGCTGGACCAGCCCCTGGACCTCGGAGGAGGTGCCGTCGATCCGGTACTCGTGGAGCAGCTCCACCGCGGCCGCCCGCACCGCCTCCGACGGCGCGTCGGGCGGCAGGCCGAGGAGCTCGAAGTAGTCCATGCGCCGCATCGCAGCCAGGCTCCCCAGGAGCCGCTCGCGGAGGTGCGCGTCGTCGTCGCCGGGCGGGACCTCGTCCTCGAGCTCGAGGACCTCCTCGTCGTCGTCCCAGGGCCTGTCCCCCGGCGCTGGCGCCGCCGCGGCGCTGACCTGGCGGGGTGGGGGAGGGCCGATCCGTCGCTCCGTGCGGAGGTCCACCATCTGCGAGGCGAGCAGCGCGTACAGGAACCGGTCGGTGTCCAGCGGCGACAGCGGGCCGCGCCGGCGGAGCTCGCGAACCGTGCGGCTGCCATCCATCAGGGCCAGCAGGCCTGCCTCCTCCTCGCCGAGCGACATGTCCTGCGCGGCGAACAGCGGATTCTCCGCGGGGTGCACGTAGCGCCCGGCGACGTCTCCGAGCAGCGTCTGCAGCCGCGCCTGATCATGGCTCCGCCGCACGCCCTCGTAGACGATTGCCGCGGTGGACATCTGCAGCCGCACCGTCTCCGCCGGGGGCTGCGCGCGGGGGTTGAACTGGAACTCGCCGCGTGTCCAGGTGAAGACCTCGAGGAGCTTGAGCCGGAGCTGCAGCTCGAGCGCGTAGCGGAGGTTGTGCGGGCTGATGCAGCCCATCTCGATGAGCACCGTGCCCTGCTGGCGCCCGGCGGCCTTCATCCGCTTGAGCGACTCCTCGCAGTCGGCCTCGGAGATCATCCGCTCGCGGACCATCACCCGGCCGAGGCACTCCGAGAGGCGGTTGCTCTTCACGCTCTCGGGCGCGCCCCCGCGAAGGAAGACGATCTTCTTCACCCGGTCGCGTCTGAGGAGCAGACCGCCCGTGGCGCGGCGGCGGTGGAGGTCGGCCAGCAGCTCGGGGAAGCTCCGGGTGCCGAAGTCGCCTCGGTCAAGGGTCGGGGTGGTCGGCTCGGCCGGCCCGGCCGCCTCGTCGGTCGCGAGCTCCGCGGAGGTGGACTCCTCCGCCGTGGACTCGACCAGCGAGGCCTCGGCCTCGGCCCGGGGGTCCGCCAGCGGCTCGGCTCCGGGCTCGGGGGCGCCGTTTCCGGCCGGGGAGGGCGACGGCCGGGGAAAGCGCTCCCCGAGCACGCCCTCCAGCTTCCCGAAGAGCTGGTTCAGCTTGAAGGGCTTCTCGACGAACCCCGCGGCCCCGTGTCGCTCCATCGCCTGGGTCTGGTGGAGCTTCGTCTTGTAGATACCGGAGAGCATGAGCACCGGGGTCTTCTCCCCCGGGGAGTGCTCTTGATGCGCCGGGCGACCTCGTAGCCGTTCAGCGCGGGAAGGAGCACGTCCAGCAGCACCACGTCGAACGGCTGTCGCTCGAACGCCGCGAGCGCCGCCTCGCCATCTCGCTCCACGGTGACCCGGAAGCCGTGCCTGGTGAGCGCGTCCGCCAGCATGCGCTGGACGTTGCGGTCGTCGTCGACCACCAGGACGTGGACGGGCTCCGGAGGGGCCACCTGGAGGCCATTCCTACCATGCTCACTGCTGGAGGACACGGACGTAGGCCGCGCGGACGGTGGCCGCGACCGCCCGGTACTCCGACAGGAAGGCACCGCCCGCGTCCGGGCCGCCATACCCGAGCCGCCGGGCGAGGAGCAGGAGCGGCCGGCCGCGGGTGGGCAGGTGCTGCAGCGCGCGCCCGTGCACCAGCCGCTGCCGGTTCTCCACCCGGCGGAGGAAGAGGTACCCCTCCCGGAGCCGGGCGGCGTCCTCCCGGCGGAGCTTGCCCGCCGCGGCGAGCGCCTCCAGCCCCTCGAGCGTGCCGGGGTGGCGCACTGCCGGCAGCGCCGCACCGTGGCGCAGCTGCAGGTACTGCACCGCGAACTCCACGTCGACCAGTCCCCCCTGGCCCGTCTTGAGGTTCAGCTGGTCCCTCGACTCTCCGGCCACCTCGCGCTCCATCCGCATCCGCAGGCGGTGGATCTCCTCGGCGGCGCCGTCCGGGAGCGGGCGCTCCCAGATGAGCGGGGCCAGCGCGGTGCCGAGGAGGCGCTCGCCGTAGCCGAGATCCCCGGCCACCGCCCGCGCCTTCACCAGCGCCTGCCGCTCCCAGAGCTGGGCCCGCCGGGTGTGGTGCTCGAGCAGCGACTCCTCGCTCACCACCAGCGGCCCCTGGTTCCCCGACGGGCGCAGCCGGGTGTCCACCTGGTAGAGCCGGCCCTCCCGGTACTGGAGCGTGAGCAGGGAGAGGAGCCGCTGCACCATCCGGGCGAAGTACTCGTGGTGGCCGATGCGGCCCTGCGTCCCCCCGGTGGTCTCCTCCTCGGCGCTCGAGCCGTAGACGAAGAGCAGATCCAGGTCCGAGTGGTAGCCGAGCTCGCGTCCGCCGAGCTTCCCCATCCCCAGGACCGCGAGGGGGGCCCGGCGGCCGTCGCGCATGCGCGGCAGCCCCCAGCGGGTCCGCGCGTGCTCGGCGGCGAGCAGCACCGCGTGGTCCAGGAGCCCGTCGGCGAGCGCCGTCAGCTGCCGCGCCACCTCGGGGACCTCCAGCTCACCGGCGATGTCGCCCAGGCCGACCCGCAGCACCTCCTCGTTCTTGATCCGGCGCAGTGCGCCGAGGAGCTGCTCGGGATCGTCGGTGGCGCGGGCGGCGCGCCCGTCCAGCTCGGAGCGGATGCGCTCCGGCGGCTTGTGCAGCGCCTCGGCGTCCCAGGAGACGAGCTGATCCAGGAGCTCGGGCGTCCGGACCAGCTCGGCGCTCAGGTACGCGCTCTGGCCGAACAGGTCGAGCAGGCGCCGGGCCACCGCCGGGCGCGCTTCCAGAATTCGCAGGTAGCCGCCCGGCACGGTGAGCGCCGAGGCGAACTCGGCGAGGAAGAAGAGCGCCTGGTCCGGATCCGGGCTGCGGGCGGCGCCCTGGAGCAGCTGCAACGCGATGCCCGACGGTCCGGGTCCCTCCTCGAGCCCGGCCGTCCCTAGCACCCGCCGGAGCCGATGCACCGAGGCGAGCGCCGCCGGCGGGTCGTCGAAGCCGCGCCGGGCGAGCGCCTCGGACCGGGTCGCGTCGTCGAGGTCCTCGTCGAGCGCGATCACCAGAATCCGGCTCGTGCGGCAGCTCCCCGCGCGCCTCCTGGCCGAGGAGGACCCTGAAGGCCTGGGCGACGTAGGTCCGGTGCCGGTCGAGCTCGGCGTCCAGCGCCGCGGTCCCGGGGAGCCCGAGTGTCCGGGCGAGCCGCTCGCGCTCCGGCCCCGGGGACGGCAGCACCTGCGTCTGCCGGTCGTTCACCATCTGCAGCCGGTTCTCCACCCGGCGGAGGAAGGCGTAGGCCTCGAGCAGCCGGTCGGCGTCGGCCTGGGAGAGGAGCCCTGCCTCCACCAGGCGGCGGAGGGCGCGCTGGGTTGAGCGGACCCGGAGCGCCGGGTTCCGGCCGCCGTGCAGCAGCTGCAGCGCCACCGCCACGAACTCCACCTCACGGATGCCGCCCGGCCCGAGCTTCACGTCGCTCTCCCGGGCGGTGCTGCGGAGATCGATCTGCATCTTGAGGTCACGGAGCGACTCCACCGCGGCCAGGTCCAGCGTCCGGCGCCAGAGGAACGGGCCGAGGCCGTCGAGCAGCTGCTGCCCGAGCGCGAGATCTCCGGCCAGGGGCCGCGCCTTCACCCATGCGGCTCGCTCCCAGGTGCGCCCGTGCTGCTCGTAGTACTGGAGCATCGCGGGGAGCGAGGCCACGGCGGCCCCGGCCCGGCCCTGGGGGCGGAGGTCGAGGTCGACGCGGTAGCAGAAGCCGTCCTCGGTGACGGAGGACATCGCCCGGGCGAGCGCCTCGGCGAGCCGGGTGTAGAAGGTGACCGTGGGCAGCGCGCCCCCGGTACCGCCATCGGTGGTGCCGTCGCCCCGGTGGACGAGCACCAGGTCGATGTCGGAGCTCCAGTTCAGGTCCTCGCCGCCGAGCTTGCCGAGCCCGAGCACCACGAAGCCCTCGGGCACGGGTTTCCCGTAGCGGTCGCGGAGCGCGTCCTCCAGCCGGGGCAGCGTGGCCCGGAGCAGCGCCTCGGCGAGCGCCGACTGCTCGCGGCCGAGCGTCTCCATCGACAGGCCCAGCCACACGTCGCGCGCGGCCAGCCGCAGGGCCTGGCGGGACTTCCACCGGCGGAGCCTCCGGTGCAGCTCCTCCGGCGTGAGAGCATCCGCACGGTCCAGGAAGGAGCGCAGCTCGGCCTCCAGCGCGCCGGGGGCGAGCGGCTCGCCGGTCCGCGCGCTGCGGTGTACCCAGCGGAGGAGCCCGGGCCGTCGCTGGAGGAGCCGCTGCATTGACTCGCTGGCCAGCACCAGCCGGGTGGCGAGGGCCTCGGCGCCCGGGGCGTGGACGAGCGCCTCCTGGATCCGGAGCAGGGCCAGCGAGACCTGCTCGGCCTCGCCCGAGCGGCGGATCTCCTCGACCAGCGCTGCCGCTCGCGAGGGGCCCAGCCGCGCGGCGAGCGCCTCGAGATCCCGCGTGGTGCGCTCGGCCAGACCAAGCGTGCCCGGCCCCTCGGCGGTCACGGCGCGGCGATCTGCCCGAGCTGGCTCCGCACCTTCTCCACGTCGGTCGTGTGCTTGAGGAGCACGTTCAGGGTCGCGGCGACCAGCTCGGGCGAGAGCGTCTCGGCGTTGAGGACCACCAGGCTGCGCGCCCAGTCGATCGTCTCGCTGATCGACGGCGGCTTCTTCAGCTCCAGCCGGCGGATGCGCTCCACCGCCGACACCACCTGCCCGGCGAGCGCGGGGCCGACCTCGGGTGCGCGGATGCGGACGATGCGCAGCTCGCGCTCGCGCTCGGGGAACTCGATGTGCAGGTGGAGGCACCGGCGCCGGAGCGCGTCCGAGAGCTCGCGTGCGGCGTTGGAGGTCAGCACCGCCCTGGGGGTGGCCTTGGCGCGGATGGTCCCCAGCTCCGGGATGGTGACGGCCGCGTCGGCCAGCATCTCGAGCAGGAAGGCCTCGAACTCCGGGTCGGACTTGTCAACCTCGTCCACCAGGAGCAGTGCGGGCTCCGGCGACAGCAGGGCCCGGAGCACGGGCCTGGGGAGCAGGAAGCGCTCGGAGAAGAACACCGACTCGCCGGCTGCGATCCGGTCCGCCGCCTCGGCGAGCGTCGTCGCTCCGGCCAGCGTCTCGCCGAGCTTGTCCTTCAGGATCTGCGTGTACAGCAGCTGCTTGCTGTACTCCCACTCGTAGAGCGCCTTGGCCTCGTCCAGCCCCTCGTAGCACTGGAGCCGGAAGAGGGGCCGCCCCAGCGCCGTGGCCATCGCCCGGGCCAGCTCGGTCTTTCCCACGCCCGCCGGCCCCTCCACCAGGATCGGTTTCTCCAGCCGGTCGGCGAGGAAGACCGCCGTGGCGATCTCCGTGGACGCCAGGTACCCGGTCTCCTCGAGGCGGGCGAGCGCATCTGTCACGGAGCTGAACGCTCGGGGCACTCCATGAGAAGAGGGCGAGGCTGTGACCGAATTTTCCACAGTGTGTTGCCGTCCCTGTTTCTTGCCAGCCGCACGGCCGATGCGCATCTCGTGGATATCAGAGGTGCGGCAGCCGGGCACTCCGCGTGGTCCGGTGCGTGCAAATGGGGACGGGGAGGCCGGGCGGGGGCCGACGGCCCCGAGAGGTGTGAACGTGAGGTGGCGCGGGGTGAAGACGGGGCTGGCACTGCTGGCGCTGCTGCTCCCCGGAGGGCTCCTCCTCCTCGCCGGGTGGGTGCTCGTTCGCGCCCTGGCCCGGGCCCGCGCCCGGTCGAAGGCCGAGGCGAGCGGTCCCGGTGTGGGTGCGCCAGCGTGGCAGGTGATGTCGCGGCTGAGCTTCCGCGAGGTGCTGCAGGAGGCGCGGGCCACGCTCTAGGAGGTTGCCAGGCACCGGCGGAGTCTCAGGGCTTGTCGAGGTCGTCGACCAGCTTCTGCCACGCGTCGTCGCCGTCGGTGGGCGGGGCGGGCCGCGGGGGCGCGGCCGGGGCAGGGCGCTGCACCACCTGGTTCGGTCCGGACGGCGTCGCCGGACCCGGGGCGGCGCGCGCCTTCAGCCGGGCCAGCTCCAGCTCGGCCACCTTCAGCGCCCGGGCACGCTCCTGCACCGACTGCTGGAGGCGGGCCACCTCCTGCGCCTTGGCCGCGTCGCGCCGCTCCAGCTCCGCACGCTGCTTGGCGACGAGCTCCTCCCGCTCGGTCAGCACCCGCGCCTCGATCTCCTTGCGCGCCCGTTCCGTCGCCGCCAGTCGTCCGGCCGCATCGGCCGCGCGGGCCTCGGCGGCCTGGACCCGCCCGCCGAGCTCGCGCTCGATGCGTCCGCGCTCGGCGACCGCGGTCCGGGCCTCTCCCTCGCTCGCGCTCGCCCGCTCCAGCGCCTCGGCCAGCTCCACCTCGGCGCGGGCCTTCCACTCCTCGAGCTGCGCCACCTGCGCCCCGAGCTGCTCCGCCGTCTCGTGGGCCTGGCGCTCGGCTGCCTCCGCCCGCTCGAGCACCGCCTGCTCTCGCCCCGCCGCCTCGGCCCGCTCGCTGGAGAGGTCCGCCTCGAGCGCGCCGGCGTGCGCGCGGAGCGACTCGAGCTCGGCGCCGAGCTCGGCCCTCGCCTTGTCCCGCTCCGATTGGGCCTGGGCGAGCTGCGCGGTGAGCTGGTCCACGCGGCCCTGGAGATCCGTCTTGAGGGCCAGGGCGTCCCGGGTGGCCCCGGCGAGCTTCTGGGACAGCTCGGTCTGTCGCCGTCCGGCCGCCTCGGTGAACTCCTTGAACCGCACCTCGGCCTGCTTCAGCTGCTCGCTCCGGGTCTGCGCGTCGCGCGTGGCGGCCTCGCGCTCGCGGGCTCGCTCGGCCGCGGCGTCGGCCAGCCGGGAGCGGGCCTCGTCGAGCTGGGCGGTGAGGGTGGCGAGATCGCCCCGGAGCAGCTCCTCCTGCCGCGCCGCCGAATCCTGAAGCTCCCGGAGCTTCTCTTCCAGGTCGGCCCGGGCGTCCTCGGTCTGCGCCAGCTGTCCGGACAGCCGCGTGACCTCGCCGACCCGGGTGCCCAGCTCCTGCTTGGTGAGCGAGAGCAGCTCGGCGTGATCGGCGAGCTCCTCGCGATGCCGGGCGAGGTCCTCGTCGAGCGCCGCGCGGGCCTGGGCGGTGGCCTCGAGGTCCGAGCGCGTGGCGGTGTGGCGCGTGCGCTCCTGCGCCAGCTCGGCGGTGGTCGCGTCGAGCTGACCCCGGGTGTCCACCACCAGGAGCTCCGCCCGGTCGAGCGAGGCCTGGCTGTCGCCGAGCAGCTGGCGGGTGGCACCGAGCTCGCCCTGGAGCGCCAGCTTCTCCGCCTCGACGGCGGCCAACCTCTTCTCGAGGTCCGTCCCGCGTGCCCGCGCGTCACGCAGCTGACCGTCCGCCTCTTCCAGCTCGCGGACGAACTCCTGCGCCTGCTGCGCGCGCTCGGCGAGCTGCTCCTGCGCGGTGGCCAGGGCGCCCTGCGTGCGCGACAGCTCGCCCTCGAGCCGGATGCGGGTGGCGTCGAGCTGTGCCCGCGCGGCGCGCTCCGCCTCGAGCGCGGCGGTGGTCTCGGCCAGGCCCGTGGTGAGGCTCCGCACCTGGCGGAGCAGCTCGGCCTCGCGCTCCTCGAGGTGGGCCCGCGTCGACTCGAGCTCGCCCTCCAGCTCGCCGATCCGCTCGAGCTTGGCCTGCACCTGGGCGTGCATCTCGGTCTCGACGCTCTCGCGCTGCTCGTGGGCCTGGGCCAGCTCCCGCTCGAGCGCCGCGCCCCGCGCATCGCGCTCGGCGAGCCGGTCGGTCATCTGCTTGCCGAGGTGCTCGAGCTCGAGCTTGAGGTTCTCCCCGGTGGTCTCGGAGCTGAAGAGGCGCTGCTCGAGGCCCTGCACCTGGGCGGCGCTGCGGACGTCGGCTTCCTCCCGCTCCTTCGTCAGCCGCGCGACCTCGGCCTCGGCCCTTTCCGCGCGCCCCTCGCCCTTCTGGGACCGGGCCTCGAGCCCCTGCACCGTCGCCTCGCGCTCTGCCCGCGTCTCGGCGAGCGTCCGCTCCAGCTCCGCGATGCGCTGGCCGTTCTCGGCGTCGTGGGTGTCGCGCTCCGCGGTGGTGCGCTCGAGCGCGGCCCGGGTCTCGGCGAGATCCCGCTCGGCGGTCTCGGCGCGGGCGGTCATGGTGGCCAGGCCGCTGGAGAGGGTCTGCTCCTTCACCTCGAACTCGAGCGTGGCGACGCCCAGCGCGCGCTCGATCCGCTCGGCCTCGGCCAGTCCGCGCTCCACTGCCTGGCCCTTCTCCTGGAGCTCCTGCTCCCGCGCGGCGAGCTCGCGGCGGACCTGGTTGAGATCCTTCTCCTTCGAGGCCACCACCTCGATGAGGTCCTTCTCGGTGGCGAACTTCTGGAGCAGCAGGTCGTCGACGGTGGCGCCGTGCTCGCGCTCCTTCTGCAGCATCGCCGCCTGGGCCTCGTTGAAGCGCCGGAGCAGGTCGTCGACCTGCATCTTCAGGCCCTGCAGCTCGACGTCCTTCTCGTGCAGCCGGTCCTCGACGCTCAGGAGCTCGCGCTCGCGGACCGTCCAGATCTCCGAGATGCGAGCGAGCTGGGCCTCGCGCAGCTTCAGCTCGTCGCGGAGGATCTCGGATCTTCCCTTCCGGAGTGCCCATCGACTCGCGGCGGGGTGGGGTGCGGCGGAGCTTCTGCGACTCGGCGAGCAGCTCGGCCTTCCGGTCGGCGATGGAGGCGAAGGTCCGGTCGAGGAACGCCCGGTCCTCCTCGGTGAAGGCGCTGCGCCGCTCGCGCCGGGGAAGCCGGGGTGGGCTACCGGGAGGCGGCGCCTTGAGCGGCGGGGGCACCGGCATCTCGCGGGTGGGCGTGCGCCGGGCCTCGCCGGTGAGCGCCTCGTCGAGCGAGCGGTCCACGTCGTCCCCCGGTGGCGCCGGTGGGAGGATGCCGTGGCTCATCTGGGCCAGCTCCCCCATCTCGAAGGGGATGGTCAGGTAGCCGTCCGCCGCGGTGGGCCCCTGGGCGTGCTGCGCCAGCCCGTCCTGTCCCACGTCCGAGGACAGCAGGAGGACCGGGAGGTTCTGTCCGAAGCGGCCCTTCTTGATCTGTCCGCAGAGCACGAAGCCGGACTGATCCGGCAGCTCGGCCCGGAGGATGACCAGGTCCGGCCTGCGAAGCTCGAGCTCGCGCAGGGCGTCTGCGGCGTTCTCGGCGGTGGCGGTCTGGAAACCCGCCGACCGGAGCACGGAGGCCATGCTCAGGGCGAAGTCATTCTGGCTCTCGACGATGAGGACGCGGCGCTCCATCGGGGGGCGTTAGCTTACCCCGAACACCCCGGAGGGCGTGCCAGGGTCGGTGCCCTCCCGTGCTCGGTTGCCCGGCCGTCACGGGTGTCCCTGGGCTGGTTTGCCGGGGATGTCGAGCTCCGCACACCGTGTGCGCCGCCGGCGTGGGTGGAGCGGCGCCAATGACATCCATCGGCGCGCCGGGAGGGCAGGTCCCGGAGGGACGTTGACCGGAGGCGGCGCCGACGCGTAAGCGGCTGTCCCATGAGGTGGGAAGGTTCCACCCCGGCGAGTGCCCGGCCTTCGGAAGGGTGATGGACGACTTGAAGAAGCTCAGCGTGGAGCAACTCCGGGAGCTCGCGCGGAAGCACCTCGGCAAGGGCCACAGCCGCCTCCGGACCAAGGCGCAGCTCCTCGACGCCCTCAAGGACGTGGTGCGGGAGATCCGGGTCCACGTCGTCGATTTCCCACCTGGACGGCGCGGCCGGGTGCGGACGTCCCCCGCGAAGGCCCCCGCCACCGAGGCCCGGCCGCCTGCCCCGTCTGCCGGGCCGGCGGGGCGCCGCTCGACCGCGCTCCCTTCCACACCCGCCGCGCCGCCCGCCGCGGGTGTGGCCCGTCAGAGCGCCTCGCGCACCGCGCCTGCGCCCGCCGCGCCGCCCGCCGCGGGTGTGGCCCGTGTGAGCGCCTCCCGCGCCGCGCCCGCGCCCGCCGCGCCGCCCGCCGCGGGTGTGGCCCGTCAGAGCGCCTCGCGCACCGCGCCTGCGCCCGCCGCGCCGCCCGCCGCGGGTGTGGCCCGTGTGAGCGCCTCCCGCGCCGCGCCCGCGCCCGCCGCGCCGCCCGCCGCGGGTGTGGCCCGTCAGAGCGCCTCGCGCACCGCGCCTGCGCCCGCCGCGCCGCCCGCCGCGGGTGTGGCCCGTGTGAGCGCCTCCCGCGCCGCGCCCGCGCCCGCCGCGCCGCCCGCCGCGGGTGTGGCCCGTCAGAGCGCCTCGCGCACCGCGCCTGCGCCCGCCGCGCCGCCCGCTGCGGGAGCGGCCCGTGTGAGCGCCTCCCGCGCCGCGCCCGCGCCCGCGCGAAATGGCCCCACCCGGCGAGCGCCGGGGCGGGGAGCCCGGCCGCCCGCCGGGAGCGTGGATCGCGCCGCTCCGCCGGTCGCCCGCGCCGCCGTCGCTCCGCTCGAGCCGCAGGCGGAGATCCAGGAGGCTCCGGTCGAGGAGGCCTTCTTCCATGTTCCGGCCGCGCCGCGCCGTCCACCCCGCGCGCCGGTGCCGGGCCCGCGGGTGGACTCCGATCCCGTCGCCTCTCCGCGCGAGGTGGGAACCGAGGCGCCGCTCCTGCTGGTGCGCGATCCGACCACGCTCTTCGTCTTCTGGGACTTCCGCCGCGAGCTGGAGCGCGGCGCGGCGCTGGGGCTGCGCGAGCCGAGGCTGCTCCTCCGCCTCTACCGGGGTGAGGACCTCGACCGCAGCCTCGAGCTGCCGTTGAGCGCGCGCAGCGTCTACGTCACGGGTCTGCTCGCCGGGGACGCGTACACCGCCGAGGTGCTCCTGCTCGGACGGGACGGATGGACCCGGCCGGTGGGCGCAAGGAGCGCCGCTCGCCGCCTCCCCCCAGGGCGGGTGTCGTCGCGTCTCGAGGTTCGGACGCTCCGGTTGCCGTGGTCGGAGCCGCTCGCCGCGGCGCCGGTCGCCTCGGCGCCCGCGCGCGCCGCGCCACGAGCCGCTCGATTCGCCGCGCCGCGTGCCGCTGCCCACGAGCCCGGGCGCGCACGGTGCACCGGGCGGTCCGGCCCCCTCCGGCCCATCGCGCTCCGGACGGAACTGAGGGCGGAACGATGCGGCAGCCGCGGGGCGCGCTGATGCTCGTGCTCCACGCCCACCTCCCGTTCGTCCGCCACCCGGACGACGAGGACCACCTCGAGGAGGAGTGGCTCCGGGAGGCGGTGCTCGAGTGCTACCTGCCGCTGCTGGAGCTGCTGGAGCGCCTTCATGCGGACGGCGTGCCGGTTCGCCTCACGCTGTCCCTCACCCCGACGCTGGTCGCGATGCTGCGAGGATCCGCTGCTGCTGCGCGCGCATCGGCCGGCGCCTCGACCGACAGCGCACGCTCGCCGCGCGCGAGGTGAGGCGGACCGCGGCGGACAGCGGGTCGAACGCCGTGGCCCGCTTCTACGCGGAGCGGCTGGACGCGGCTGGCGGGCCTGTGGAACGACCGCTACCAGGGTGCGCTGGTCCCGGCATTCGCCGCGCTGCGCGACCGCGGGCAGGTCGAGCTGATCGCCTCGGGCGCGACGCACGGGTTCCTCCCGCTCCTCCGGCCGTCCCCCGAGGCGGTGCGCGGGCAGGTGGCGGTGGGCGCCTCCGAGCACGCCCGTGCCTTCGGGCAGAGGCCCTCCGGCTTCTGGCTCCCCGAGTGCGGCTACTACCCGGGCCTCGAGCGGGTCCTCGCCGACGAGGGGCTCCGCTTCACCTTCCTCGATGCACACGGGCTCGCCGACGCCGAGCCGCGGCCGCTCCTGTCGGTGCATGCCCCGGCCTTCACCGAGGTGGGCGTGGCGGTCTACGCCCGCGACCCGGAGGCCTCCGAGCAGGTGTGGAGCGCCGACGTCGGCTACCCGGCCGATCCCGTCTACCGCGATTTCTACCGGGACATCGGCTGGGATTTGCCGGAGGACGCGCTCGCCCCGGTGCTCGGGCCGGGAGGCCCCGCCGCGCCACCGGCTTCAAGTACCACCGCATCACGGGCCCGCGCGTGGAGAAGGCCGTCTGGGCCCCGGAGCCGCCTTCGCCCGGGCCCGCGAGCACGCGCGGCACTTCGTCCGCCGGGTCCAGGCGCGCACCCAGTCGCTGCTCGACCGGATGGAGCGCGATGCGCTGGTGGTCGCTCCGTACGACGCCGAGCTCTTCGGGCACTGGTGGTTCGAGGGTCCGGTGTTCCTCGAGGCGCTCTTCCGCGAGGCGGCCGCTGCCGGGCTCGCGGTGGTGACGCCGGCGGACGATCTCCAGGCCTGGCCCGAGGCCCAGGTGGTCTCACCGGTGGAGAGCAGCTGGGGAGAGCACGGGCACGCCTCGATGTGGCTCGACCCGGTGAACGACTGGATTCCTCAGGCGCTGTACGGCTGCGCGCAGATGCTCGCTCCCCATGCCCGCCTCGGTCACAGCGAGGGCCTGGAGGCGCGCGCGCTGGAGCAGGCCTTCCGCGAGCTGCTGCTCGCCCAGTCGTCCGACTTCGCGTTCATCCTTCGGAGCGGGACGGTGACCGCCTATGCCCGGGCCCGGGTGCAGGCGCACCTCGCGGGATTCCTGGAGCTGGTGCGCTCGGTGCGGAAGGGGGCGGTGGATCCGTTGCGGCTGCACGCCCTCGAGGAACGCGACAACCTCTTTCCCGGGTTGACGCTCCGTTCCTTCCGGCCCTGAGGCGGACCCCGGGGGAAGAATCTTCACGCCCGGGCTGTTCAGGCGGAGGTCCGGATCGTGCGAATCCGGCTTGCGCCGACCCCGGCGCCCTTTAGGTTGGGTCCCGACATGAACCGTCTCCGTCGCTTCCTCGCCCCGCTGGCGCTCGTCGCCACAGGTCTCCTCGCCGCCCCGCTGTTCCATGGCTTCACCGCCAAGGCGGACACCGCGCCCGCCGCTGCCGCGCCTGCGCCAGCAGCTCCGGCCAACGGGGTGCAGCAGCCGCCCCAGGCCTGGCCCTGCCGTCGCTCGCGCCGCTGGTCGACAGCGTGAAGGCGGCGGTGGTCAACGTGGAGGTCACCTCGAGGGTGGACCGTGAGGAGAACGCCGGCCCGGAGGACCCCTTCGAGCAGTTCTTCGGCCGTGGCCGGCGTGACCCGCGCCAGCAGATCCGCCAGGGCGCCGGGAGCGGTTTCGTCATCGACCCGCGCGGCTACATCCTCACCAACAACCACGTGGTCGAGGGCGCGTTCAACATCCGGGTGAGCCTCGACGACGGCCGCACGTTCGAGGCCAGGTGCTGGGCCGCGACCCGCTGACCGACATCGCGCTGATCAAGCTCGAGGACGACGCTGGCGAACCTCCCGGCGCTCCGCGCTGGGAGACTCCGACGCGCTGCGGGTGGGTGACTGGGTGGTGGCCATCGGCAACCCCTTCGGGCTCGCCTCGACCGTGACCGCGGGCATCGTCTCAGCGCGAAGGCGCCGGGAGATCGGCGCCGCGCCAGTACGACGACTTCCTGCAGACCGACGCCGCCATCAACCCCGGCAACTCCGGCGGCCCGCTCTTCAACCTCCGCGGCGAGGTCATCGGCATCAACACCGCCATCGTCAGCGGCGGCGCGGGCATCGGCTTCGCGGTGCCCATCAACCTGGCGAAGGCGCTCATCCCCCAGCTGGAGAAGAACGGCTCGGTCACCCGCGGCTACATCGGGGTGAAGCTCCAGAACCTCACGCCCGAGCTGGCCAAGGCGCTGAACGTGCCCCAGACCACCGGCGCGCTGATCAACGACGTCACCAAGAACAGCCCGGGAGACAAGGCAGGGCTGAAGTCGGACGACGTGGTCGTCTCGCTCGACGGCAAGAAGGTCGACAGCAACTCCGCGCTCAGCCGCCAGGTGGCGCTGCGTCCACCGGGTTCCACCGTGACCCTGGGCGTGTACCGCGGCGGCAAGCCCCAGGACGTGAAGGTGACCCTCACCTCGCGGCCGGGGGAGCTCGACCGGCTGGGCGATGCGCGCGGACCGCGGTCGGGTGGCAGCTCCCAGAAGGACGAGACCAACCGGCAGCGCATCGGGCTGACGCTCCAGAGCATCGACCCGCGCACCGCCGAGGCCAATGGCCTTCCGACCCGCGGCGCGGTCATCACCGAGGTCCAGCCGGGCTCCCCGGCCGACGCGGCCGAGCTGGCCCCGGGGATGGTGGTGACCGAGGCGGCCGGGAAGAAGATCGTCTCCGCCGACGATCTCTCCAAGCTCCTCAAGGACGCGAAGCCGGGCAGCACCATCCTGCTCCGGGTCACCATCCGTCTGCCCAACCGCGAAGAGAGCAGCTTGCTCCGCGCCCTGGTCGTCCCGGGTAGCTCGGCCCGGCGACGCGCCCGAGAGGGTAAGCTCCCCGGGGTGACCGTGGCCGCTGCGCTCTTCCTCGTCGCTCGCAATCTCCCCGTCCGGCACGGATTCACCCTGCGCTCGGGCGGGGTGAGCGAGGGCAAGCGCGCCACGCTCGACCTCGGGCCGGCCTCCGACGTCGGCGCCGACGTCCACGAGAACCGGATGCGGCTGGCCCGCGCAGTGGGCCTCCCGGCCGACCGGCTCGTCCTCGCCGAGCAGGTTCACGGCACGGCCGTGGTGCGCGCCCGACCGGGGGTGCTGCCCGAGGCGGACGCGCTCTGGACCGAGGGACCCGAGGCGTGGATCGGCATCCGGACCGCGGACTGCGTCCCTGTGCTCCTCAGCAGCGAGGATGGTGCGCGGGTGGCCGCGGTGCACTCGGGCTGGAGGGGCACCGTGGCCCGCATCGCCGAGACGTCGGTGGCGGCGCTGGCGGCCGAGGGGACTCCGCCGGAGGCGCTGCGCGCGGCCATCGGCCCGGCCATCGGTGCCTGCTGCTACGAGGTGAGCCAGGACCTCGCCGCGCGCTTCGCCGGGGCCTTCGGGGCGGAGGTGGTGCGCCGGGAGGGGGACCGCGCGCGGCTGGACCTCCGGCTGGCCGTCCGCCGGACGCTGATCGCCTCCGGCGTCCCCGACACCCACATCGAGGACGTGCCCGGGTGCAACGCCTGCGACGCCACGCGGTTCTTCTCGCACCGCAGGGACCGGGGTGGGACCGGCCGCCACCTGGCCTTCATCGCGCCCGGCCTCGTTTCTTGACCCTCCTGGAAACGGGTCCGTACACTCCGGGGGATCAAGGAATCCGGCGTGTTCCCGTGCCCCGCGTCCACCCCTCGTACGTCCTGACGGTCGTGTCTCTGTGGGCAGTGGGCTGTGCCTCGGACGCGGCGAGCAAGAGCGACATGCGGACCCTCCAGGCCTCGGTGAAGCAGCTCCAGGACGAGAACCTGGCACTCCTGCAGCGAATGCAGGCCCTCGAGGCCGATCGCGCCGCCTCGCGCGCCGGCGCGCAGCCGCAGGGCGTCGCGCCTGCTGCCCCGCGCGCGGTCGCCCCCACGCCCACCGGCGCCGAGGTCCCCTCGCTCGCAGTGGTGAAGCTCAAGCCGCGGGTCGACCGCGCGCCGCCCATCGACGTGCGCACGCCGGTGCACGAGCCCGACGCCGAGCTGATCACCCGCGCTCTCGCGCGCGGCGGCTGCCACGGCGACCAGCGACGCCCCGGACGCCACACAGCTCGACGGCGAGTTCAGCCAGGCCCTGGAGGCGCTCCGGACCGGCAACCTCGGGGGCGGGGTGGAGCGGATGCAGCGCTTCGCCGACGAGCACCCGAAGGATCCGCGCGCCGACGACGCGCTCTACCTCGCCGCGGTGGGCGAGCTCGGCCAGGACGAGCCGACCAAGGCCGCCAGGCTGCTCGAGCAGGTCATCCAGCGCTATCCCGCGGGCGACGTGCTGCAGCAGGCGATGCTCAAGCTCGCCGAGTGCCGGATGCGAATGAAGCAAACCGCCGAGGCGCGCGAGCTGCTCGCGCGGGTCGTCACCTCCTTTCCGGGGACGCCGGCCGCCGTCGAGGCCGAGTCGCGCCTGGCCCGTCTTCCGAGGACCCACAGATGAGAGCGTCGTTCCTTGTGCTGTGCCTCGCCGCGTCCGTCGCCCGGGCCCAGGCGCCCACCGGTGGGACCTCGGAGGTCGAGGGGACCGAGGTCAAGCAGCAGTCGCCGGCCAAAGGCCAGAACGGCCAGGTGCGCACGGCTCCTCCTGGCCCGGACCAGGGCCCCTCCACCGTGCACACGGTCGAGAAGGGCGACACGCTCTGGGACCTCTCGAGCAAGTACCTCGGTAGCCCGTGGTACTGGCCCAAGGTCTGGTCCTACAACCCGCAGATCGCCAACCCCCACTGGATCTACCCGGGGAACCAGGTGCGCTTCTTCCCCGGCAACGGCGAGGAGACCCCGGTCCAGGCCGAGCAGGTCATCAACGCCAACGGGGACGACGAGGGCCTCCAGTCGAACGAGATGATCGGCGGCGAGGACGAGGTCCAGATGGTTCGCCTGCCGATCCAGGTGAAGAGGGGGGAGATTGTCACCCGTGACGGATTCGCCACCCCCAACGAGGTCGAGGCCGCGGGAACGCTCGTCGGGAAGCTTCGCCGAGACCGAGATGCTCTCGACGTACGACATCGTCTACCTGGACTTCAAGGATCGCAGCGCGGTCCAGGTGGGCGCGAGCTACGTCGTGTTCCGGCCGCAGGAGAAGCTCTACCACCCGCGCAGCGGGAAGTTCCTCGGCTACCTGATGCAGATCCTCGGCACGGTGAAGGTGAACGGCACCCGCGAGCCCAAGGTGCGCGCCGTCGTTGACAAGGCGTTCGCCGACATGGGCCGAGGCGATCGCATCGGCCCGGCACGTGAGCGGCTCTTGGAGAGCGTCAACCTGGTGCCGAACACGGTGTCGCTGCAGAACCTGATCGTCGTCGCCGAGCTCAACCAGTCCCTCACAGTCGTCGGCGCCCAGAACCGGGTGCTGGTCGACGCGGGCAGCGCGCAGGGCGTCCAGGTGGGCAACGTCTTCACCTTCATCCGGCAGACCGACCCCATCACGTCCGGCGTGGGAGTCGATCCGAGCGCCGACCAGGACCTCAGCTTCCCGGTCGAGGACATTGGGCGCTGCCTGGCGGTCGATGTCCGCGAGACCATGACCACCTGTCTGACTCCTCCGGTCGCATCCGGGAAGTGGTCACCGGGGACCGGGTCGAGCTGCGGGCGGACCGTCCCCAGACCGCTGGAATCACTCGCTAAAATCCGCTTCCGGACGGGGATGTCGCCGGGCGGCTTGCTTGACCCGGTGGGAGCGGGCGCTTATGTCTCGCCGCCGCTCCGGCAGGTCCTCCCACTTCTATATAGGTGGCCCAGGACTGGCAGGGAGCGTGCCGCCCGATGGACACCCACCCGCTCCCCAGCGCCGAACGTGATGCGCTCCTCGCCCTCTGGGCCGTCCCCGGCATCGGGAGCATCGGCCTGGGCGGGATGCGGCGGTGGGCCGCGGGACGCTGGGCGGATCTCCTCGACACCCCCGTCCGTGACTGGGTGGACGCCCTGCCGGCGAGCGACCTGGTCCGGGCACGGCTGAGGGCCGCAGGCTCCCTGCGTGCCGTCGCCGACGAGGTGCGCGAGCGCGCGGCGCGCGGCCGGATGACCGTGCTCCACCGGGAAGACCCCGGGTACCCCGAGCGGCTGGCCGAGGTGCGCGACGCTCCCCCGGTCCTCTTCATGCACGGGACCGTATCCCGGCCCCGGCGGCGGCTCGCGCTGGTGGGCACCCGGCACCCGGAGCAGGGCTTCCTCCGCACGGCCCGCGCGTTCGCCGCGGCGGTCGCCGGAGGGGGTGCCGGCGTCGTCTCCGGAGCGGCCGCGGGCGTGGACCGGGCCTGTCACCTCGGGGCGCTGGACGTGGGCGGCGAGACCTGGGCCTTCCTCGGCTCGGCGCTGGACCAGGTGGACGCGGCCCAGGCCCGCCTGGTGCCCGCCATCCTCGACGGCGGCGGCGCTGTCTTCAGTGAGCTGCCACCCGGGATCCGGGCGAGCAAGCAGACGTTCCCCCGGCGAAACCGACTCATCTCCGGTGCATCGGATGTGGTCCTGGTGCTGCGGGCAGGAGAGAAGAGTGGCGCCATGCACACCGTCGCCGCGGCACGGGTGCAGGGCCGGCCGATCCTCGCCTGTCCAGGGGAGCTGTGGGCCTCCGCCGCCCGCGGCTGCAACCTCCTCGTGGCGCGGGGCCTGGCCCGTCTGTGCGTGGGGCCGGACGACGCCCTCCGGGCGGTGGGGCTCGACGGGAGACCACCCCCGCCGGGCGAGGCGACGCCGGGGACGATGCCCGGGATGTCGAGCGCCGCGGCGCGCATCTACCCGCTCCTCGGACGCGAGCCGCGTCCAGTCGAGGAGCTGGAAGAGGCCTCGGGGCTCGATCCGGGTGGGGCGGTGAGCGCGCTGTGCGAGCTGGAGCTCCTGGGGCTGGTGACGCAGGTCCCGGGAAGACGGTACCAAAGGGTGTGAGGAAGACGATGCCGACGACGACGAAGACCAAGAAGGTCGACAGCGGGGACACCCCGGCCAGCAAGGCGAAGAAGCCTGCGGCCCGGCGCAGCGCCCCGGCGGCCAAGCCCAGGAAGGGCGCCGCCTCGGCGAAGGCAACGGCTGCGGCCAAGAAGCGCACGCTCGCGGTGGTGACGGCCGACTCCACCCCGGGGCCCCGTCGCGGCACCCGCTACCTGGTGGTCGTGGAGTCGCCGGCCAAGGCCAAGACCATCAAGAAGTACCTGGGCGCGGGCTACGCGGTGAAGGCGTCGGTGGGCCACGTGAAGGACCTGCCCAAGAGCAAGATGGGCATCGACGTCGACCACGACTTCACGCCCGAGTACCACGTCATCCCGAGCAAGGAGAAAGCGCTCGGCGAGCTGAAGAAGGCCGCGCTGGGCGCCGACCAGGTGTTCCTCGCCACCGACCCCGACCGCGAGGGCGAGGCCATCGCCTGGCACCTGAACGAGGAGCTCCGTCACCCCAACGCGGTGCGGGTGCTCTTCAACGAGATCACCAAGAAGGCCATCCAGGAGGCCATCGCCCACCCCCGCGCGCTCGACCAGGCCAAGTACGACTCCCAGCAGACGCGGCGGATCCTCGACCGGCTGGTGGGCTACCAAATCAGCCCGCTGCTCTGGAAGAAGGTGCGGCGTGGCCTCTCGGCGGGGCGGGTGCAGTCGGTCGCGGTGCGGCTGATCGTCGAGCGCGAGCGGGAGATCAAGGCCTTCGTCCCGGTGGAGTACTGGACGCTCGAGGCCGAGCTCGAGGGCAAGGCGCCGCCGTCCGTTCCGCGCGCGGCTGGCCAAGCTCGACGGGAAGAAGGCCGAGGTCCCGGACCGGGCGACGGCGGACGCGCTGCTCGAGGAGCTGCGCGGGGCCGACTACCGCGTCGCCACGGTCGAGCGGCGGGAGCGGCGGCGCAACGCCCCCGCGCCCTTCATCACCAGCAAGCTCCAGCAGGAGGCGGCGAACCGGCTTCACTTCACCGCCAGGAAGACGATGACCCTCGCCCAGCGGCTGTACGAGGGCGTGGAGCTCGGCGACGAGGGGCAGACCGCGCTCATCACCTACATGCGCACCGACTCGGTGCGCCTCTCGGACGACGCGGTGAAGGCCGCGCGCGACTTCATCGCCGACACCTACGGGAAGCAGGCGATGCCCGACGAGCCGATGGTCTACAAGAGCCGGAAGAGCGCCCAGGACGCGCACGAGGCCATCCGCCCGGTGTCGATGGAGTGGACCCCCGACCGGGTGCGCCCGTTCCTCGAGCCGGACATGGCCCGGCTCTACGAGCTCATCTGGAACCGCTTCGTGGCCTGCCAGATGAAGCCTGCGGTCTACGACCAGACCACCGTGGACATCGCCGCGGGCCGGGCCACCTTCCGCGCCGCGGGCTCGATCCTCAAGTTCGCCGGCTACCTCGCGGTGTACGGGATGGCGCCGACGACCGAGGAGGAGTCCGACCAGCAGAAGGCCGACGAGGAGCCGAAGGCAGACGACGCCAACGTGCAGCTCCCCGAGCTCGCCGACGGCGACCGGCTGAAGCTCGTGGGCCAGGGCCTGCTCTCCGAGCAGCACTTCACCCAGCCGCCCCCGAGGTTCACCGAGGCCTCGCTGGTCAAGGAACTGGAGGAGCGACGGCATCGGGCGCCCCTCGACCTACGCCTCGATCCTCTCGGTCATCCAGGACAAGAAGTACGTCGAGAAGCTCGAGGGCCGCTTCCATCCCACCGAGCTGGGGAAGATCACCACCGAGGAGCTGGTGAAGCACTTCCCGCACGAGATGGACGTCACCTTCACCGCGAGCATGGAGGAGCAGCTCGATCAGATCTCCGAGGGAGACTCTGATTGGCGGCGCGTGCTGCGCGACTTCTACGGTCCGTTCCAGATCACCCTGGCCAAGGCCGAGCAGGACATGCGCGACGTCAAGCGGGAGGAGATCCCCACCGACGTCAACTGCGAGAAGTGCGGGAAGATGATGGCCATCAAGTGGGGGAAGATGGGCCGCTTCCTCGCCTGCACCGGCTACCCCGACTGCAAGAACACCAAGGACTTCAAGGACGTCGACGGGAAGATCGTTCCGGTGGAGGAGGAGACCACCAACGAGACCTGCGAGAAGTGCGGCCGGCCGATGGTCATCAAGCGTGGCCGGTTCGGACGGTTCATGGCCTGCTCCGGCTACCCCGAATGCAAGAGCAGCAAGCCGCTGTCCATTGGCGTGGCCTGCCCCACCTGCAAGGTGGGCTACCTCACCGAGCGCCGGAGCCGGCGGGGCAAGGTGTTCTTCGGATGCAACCGGTATCCCGACTGCACCTTCGCCGCCTGGGACCGGCCGCTACCCGAGGCCTGCCCGAAGTGCGCCTCGCCGTACCTGCTGCAGAAGTACAGCAAGCGCGACGGTGCGCGGGTGGCCTGTCCGAACAAGGAGTGCGACTACACGCGCTCGGTGGACGACGGCGGCCCGGTCGCGCCGAGCAGCGCGGCCTGAGCCCGACCGGCGGCGCGCCCAGCGTGACTCCTCGGCCGTCTCCCGGGGTGGAGGACGGCCGGCGCACGTCAGCAGATCTGCGCGGCGGTGCGACACGGCCTCCGCCGCCGCGGGGCCGCTCGTGCGCGCTCGACCGCGGCCCGTGCCGTTCTTGACACCTCCGGGGGGCCAAAGGGACGATGTTCCTCGCGTCTTGCCGTGAGCATCGCTCCGGAAAGGATTCACCCGTCCATGAGCACGTCGATGAGCCACCTGGTCGAGGCCGTGCTGGCCGCTGCGCCTGCCGTGAAGGGCGGGGCGGTGGACTCGATCCTCCGGTTCTTCAAGGAGGGTGGCCCGTTCATGTACGTGAACATCTTCTGGATGGCCTGCGCGATCGCGGTCGTGGTCGAGCGGGTCGTCACGCTGATGTTCCGCTACAACCTGAACGCCGAGCCGTTCATGGAGCAGATCACCAAGCTGGTGCTCACCGGCAACGTGGACCGCGCGGTGAAGCTCTGCGGCGCGGCGCCGCACTCGCCCGCTGGCCCGGGTCATCCGCGCCGGGCTGACCCGCGCCAACCGGGGCGAGATGGAGGTGGCGAAGAGCGTCGAGGAGGCCATCCTCGAGTACACCCCGCCCATCCAGTCGCGCATCCCCTGGCTGTGGTCCCTCGCCAACATCGCGACCCTGGTGGGCCTCCTCGGCACCATCAGCGGCCTCATCACCACCTTCCAGTCGCTGGGCAACGTGCCGGCGGACCAGAAGCAGGCCATCCTCTCCAACGGCATCTCGGAGGCGATGAACAACACCGCCTTCGGCCTCGGCATCGCGGTGTCCTGCATCATCGCCCACCTCTTCCTGACGGCGTACGCCAAGAAGATGGTGGAGACCGTCGAGCTCAGCGCGCTGAAGCTGGAGAATCTCCTGTCGCGGCGCGCGGCCGGCGAGACGTCGGCGATGGACTTCGAGCGCTCGGCGTAAGCGGCAGGCCCGCTCGATGGCCTTCTTCTACAGCAAGCGCAAGCTCCGGGTCCGTGAGCGCGAGGAGGGCGGCGAGCTCAACATCGTCCCCTACCTCGACATCCTCATGAACCTGATCATGTTCATGCTCCTGTCGATCACCGGCCTGTCGGCCTTCGGCATCCTGAACGTGAACGCGCCCAACTACGGCGGCCCGACGCACCCAGGTGAGCGAGGAGAGCGACAAGCCGAAGCTCCTCCTGACGGTCCTCATCTCCAAGAAGGGCTTCTACGTCGCGGCCACCGGTGGCGTGCTCGGACAGCAGCAGGGGCAGCCGAACCCGGCGGAGGCGCCGCCGAGCATCCCCAAGAAGGGCGACGGCAGCTACGACTACACCGCGCTCACCGAGTCGATGGTGAACGTGAAGAAGGAGTTCCCCTCCGAGTCGAAGGTCATCGTCGGCGCCGAGGGCGACATCCCCTACGAGGTCCTGGTCCAGACCATGGACGCGGTCCGCGAGACGCCGGGCAAGGACCGGAAGCTGCTCTTCACCGACGTGACCCTGGGAGCGATGTGATGGCCGCGCCCGTCGCCAGGCCCCAGGAGCTGGACGAGGAGACGCTGCAGCGGCTGATGTTCCGCAAGGCGCTGGCGCGCAAGAAGCGGAAGGAGCGCGAGGCCGCCGGCGAGATCCACGAGCTCAACATCACCGCGATGATGGACATGATGACCATCATCCTGGTGTTCCTCCTCAAGTCCTACGCCACCTCCGCCATCTCGCTGACCCAGAGCGAGGAGCTGAAGCCGCCCATCTCCAGCACCCGGGCGGTGCCGAAGGACACGGTGGCCGTCACCATCACCCCGCGGGACATCATCGTCGGGGACCGGGTCGTGGTTCAGCTCGAGAACGGGCAGATCCCTGCCGGCGATGCTCCAGGGTCGGCTGGTGAAACCGCTGGACCAGGCGCTGCGGCGCGAGGTGGACAAGCTGAAGCTCATCGCCTCGCGCAACCCCGCCGCGCCGTTCAGCCACGAGCTGTCGGTCATCGGCGACCGGCAGCATCCCTTACGACCTGCTCCTCACCGTCCTCTACACCGCCGGCCAGGCCGAGCTGGAGAACTACCGGTTCGTGGTGCTGCAGAAGGGCGAGCCCAGCGAGGGCTAGGTCAGGGCGGCCGCAGTCGAGGTCCGTAGTGGAGTGTCGTCAGGCGGGCCATCGTCGGCGAGGTCAGGGCGGCCGCACTCCACGCTCTTAGAGGGAGGGGCGCGGGGCGTTGCCGCGGATCGATCTCTCCCGCTCCTCCTCGTCCTCCTGACAACGCAGGGTGAAGGGCAGGGCGCGGAGCCGCTCGATGGGGATTTCCTGCCCGCACTCGATGCACTCGCCGTACTCGCCCTCGTCCAGCCGGCCCAGCGCTGCGTCGATCTGCATCACCTCGCGGCGGGCGCTCTCCGAGAGGGTGGTGAGCACGTCGTCGGCGACCTTGACCTGCGCCCCCTCCTCGTACTCCCGCTGGCGGTCCTGGGCCTGGAGCCCGCGGAGCTCCCCCTGCTCCGATTCCCGGGTCTCGAGCAGCGCCCGGCGGCGATTCGGTCAACTGACGGCGCAGCTCGTCGAACTCGGCGGAACGGTCCATGGCCGGCCAAGGTAAGTCGGGTCGGGCGGGGGGAAACCCCCCGTGGGGGTTGCAGCGGGGCGCCCCTTTGGGCCAGGAGAGCAGGCATGGAACCGGTCACGGTCATCGGCGCGGGGCTGGCCGGCAGCGAATGCGCGGTGCAGCTTGCGCGCCGGGGCATCCCGGTGCGGCTCTGCGAGATGAAGCCGCTCCGGCGCAGTCCCGCCCACCGGACCGACGGGCCCGCCGAGCTGGTGTGCAGCAACAGCCTCCGGTCGGACAGCCCGGACACCCCCATCGGGCTGCTGCACGCGGAGCTCCGGCGGCTGGGGTCGGTCATCCTCGGGGAGGCGGACCTCGCCCGGGTGCCGGCCGGGGAGGCGCTGGCGGTGGACCGCGAGCGCTTCTCGGCCGGCGTGGAGCGCGCGCTCGCCTCCGCTCCGGGGCTCGAGCGCGCGGTCGGGGAGGTGGAGTCGCTCCCGCCGGGCGACGGTCGTCGTGGCCACCGGGCCGCTGACCTCGGAGGCGCTCACCCGGGCGCTGTCCGGGTGGACCGGCGACAAGCTGTACTTCTACGACTCGATCGCGCCCATCGTCGCGGCGGACTCGGTGGACGAGGCGCGTCACCTTCCGGGCGAGCCGCTGGGGCCGGGGCGACGGGGCGGACTACCTGAACCTGCCGCTGGACGAGGCGCAGTACCGGGCGTTCGTGGCCGCGCTGCTCTCGGCCGAGAAGGTGGTGCCGCACGCCTTCGAGGAGGCGCGGTACTTCGAGGGCTGTCTTCCCATCGAGGTGATGGCGGAGCGCGGGGAGGAGACGCTGGCCCACGGGCCGATGAAGCCGGTCGGCCTCGAGGATCCGCGCACCGGCCGACGCCCGTACGCCGTGGTGCAGCTGCGCCAGGAGGACCTGGCCGGGACGGCGTACAACCTGGTGGGGTTCCAGACCCGGCTGACCTGGCCGGAGCAGCGCCGGGTGTTCCGCACCCTGCCGGGGCTCGCGCAGGCCGAGTTCCTGCGCATGGGGCAGATCCACCGGAACACGTTCATCGACGCGCCGAGGCTCCTGGGGCCGGACCTGTCGCTCCGGGCGGAGCCGCGGGTGTGGTTCGCCGGGCAGATCTCCGGGGTGGAGGGCTACGTGGAGTCGGCCGCATCGGGCTATCTGGTCGCGCTGGCGGTGGCGGCGCGCCGGCAGCGGGCGGGCGTTCGTGCCTCCCCCGGCGGAGACGGCGCTCGGCGCGCTCTACCGGCACGTCACCGGGGCGGCGCACCTTCCCGGGGCCGAGTACCAGCCCTCGAACGTGACCTTCGGGCTCTTCCCTCCGCTGCCCGGCCGGGTGGTGAAGTCCGCGCGCCGCGAGGCACATGCCGCGCGGGCCCGCGCCGCCCTCCGCTCCTGGCTTCCGGACGCCGAGGCGGATGGCGTCGTGCCGCGTCGCGGTGGTCGGCCCGATGAGGCCCGCGCTGCGGACGGCGCTCGGGCTCTGTTCTCCTCGGCTGCGCCCTCGCCGGCTGCAGCAAGAGCGGTGGAGAGCCCGCGAAGGCGGAGAAGCCCCTGGTCGGCGGCCTCGGCAAGCGGCTCGCCGCCGGTCCGGTCGCAGACCTCAAGCTCACCAAGGACGGCGCGTTCGCGACCTTCCTCCGCAACCCGAAGCGTCCGGCCATCCAGGGCGTCTCACCGCTGATGGCGCTCGGGGAGCTGGGGGTGGCCTCGCTGAAGGACGGAGTCGTCCGCTTCGTGGGGCAGGGCGTCTCCAACCGTCCGGGGAGCGTGCTCTTCAGCCCCGACTCGAGGTGGCTCTTCTTCGTCGACGGCTACAACGCTGCGGCCGAGTCGGGCACCCTGCGCACCTTCCAGCTCGGCTCGGCCGGGGAGCCGGAGCTCCGCGGGCGCGCGGTCTCGTTCGTCACGGTGAGCCCGACCGGAAGCGCCTTCGCCTTCGTCGACGGCGGGGTGCTCCGGGTCGCGGCGCTCGAGGCAGGCAGCCCGCCGCGGGCGGTGGCCACCGACGTGTCGACCGCCCAGTTCACCCCCGACGGGGCGCTGCTCCTCGTGCACCACCGGACCTCGTCGGGCGGCGCGCTCGAGCGCATCGGCGTCGAGGGCAGCCGGCCCGCGGTCCGGCTCGGAGACGCGGTGGGGGACTGGACCCTCTCCGCGGATGGCAAGCGGGTGGCGTTCGCGGTGAAGAGCGTCGACGGTGCGGGATGGACGTGACCTCTGGGTGGCGCCGCTGCCCGAGGGCAAGCCGGCGCGGGTGGTCAGCGGGACCGGGCCGTTCGCCTTCTCCTCCGATTCGGCGCAGCTCGCGCCGCATCGAGCGGGAGAAGGCCTCGTCGATCGGCAACCTCGTCGTCGGGCCCGGCCGCGGGGGGCGTGGGACGGAAGGTCGCCGAGCGGGTGGGGGACTTCTCCTTTGCCCCAGACGGGAAGGCCGTGGCCGCGCTCGCCAACTACGACGAGCAGCAGAAGTGGGGTCGACTCACCGTCGCCCCGCTGCCGGAGGGCGCGCCGGTGGAGCTCGGAAAGCGGGTGACGACCTGGGTCTGGAGCCCGGACAACAGGCACCTGGCCTTCAACCTCCGCGTCTTCCAGCCGCTGCCCTCGGTGGACCTCTGGCTGTACGTGCGCGGGAAGCCGTCCGCCGCGGCGGTGATGGCGAACGTGTACGGCTACGACTTCGGCCCGGGAGGCGTGCTCTACCTCCGGAGCGAGTGCGTCCGCGAGGCCCGGGCCTGCAGCCTGGAGCGGCTCGACCCGAGCGTGCCCGACGCCAGGCCCATGCCGATCCTCGAGGGCATCTTCGGATTTCGTCCCAGCGAGGCCGGGAACCGGATGCTCGTCACCTACGCCCGCACCGACGCCGAGACGTACGACGTCGCGGTCCTGAATCTGAAGACCAGCGTGCGGGTCACGCTCGAGGAGCGCATCCTCCTCCCGGCGCTGTTCGCCGATCCGCAGGGGAGCAAGGTCGTGTACCTGGTCTCGCAGGGTGAGCGGTCGGGCCTGTACGTCTGCGACCAGGTGCCGTGAGGGAGCCCGTGGGGCGAGGTCGCCAGGACCGGCGTCCAGCGGGCCCGTGAAACTCGCCCGGGCGCGTGCCCGACTGTACCCTCGGTCCCGATGCAGCACGCCTGGATCGCCGAGTTCGAGGAGTCACTCACCCACGCTCGCGGGAGCTCTCCGCACACGGTGAAGGCGTACCTCACCGACGTCCGCGCCTTCGCCCGCTACCTCGAAGCCGCCGGGCGAGATCTGGTCACGGCGGACCACGGCACCATCCGCGGCTGGCTCGGCACGCTCGCCGTCGACCACGCGCCGCGCAGCCGGGCCCGCGCGCTCGCCTCGGTCCGCGCGCTCTACCGCCACCTGGTCCTGACCGCCCGCGTGCCGTCGAACCCGGCCCGCACCGTCCGGAGCCCCAAGCTGCCCACGAAGCTCCCCCGGGTGCTCCCCGTCGACGAGGTGTTCGCGGTGCTGGCGGTGCCGGGCAAGGAGGGCCCGCTCGGTCTTCGCGACCGGGCGCTCTTCGAGCTGCTCTACGGCTCGGGGCTGCGGGTGAGCGAGGCCTGCGGGCTGGACGTGGACGACCTCGACCTGCGCGCCCGTACCGTGCGCGTCCTGGGAAAGGGCCGCAAGGAGCGCCTCTGCCCGATGAATCCCGGGTGCGTCGAGGCGCTCCGCCGGTGGATCGATCGCCGGGGCGAGCTGCTGGCCACGCTCGGCGCGCGGACAGGAGCCTGCGGCGCTCTTCCTCAACCACCGCGGCGGCCGGCTCACTGCCCGGAGCGTCGCCCGCCACCTGGACCGGACCGTCCTCCAGCTCGCGCTGCAGCGGAAGGTGAGCCCGCACGCGCTCCGGCACTCCTTCGCCACCCACCTGCTCGCCGGAGGAGCGGACGTGCGCTGCATCCAGGAGCTCCTGGGGCACGCGAGCCTCTCCACCACCCAGCGCTACACCCAGGTGAGCATCGAGCAGCTCCAGGCGGTGTACGACCGGACGCATCCGCACGCCTGAGCGCGGGAGATCCAGCGAGCGGGATGGAACTGCCGCGCCCCGCCTGTTACATGCGGCGAACCCCCCGATGTTCCACGGAACCACCATCCTCTGCGTCCGCCGTGACGGCCGGGTCGTCCTCGGCGGCGACGGTCAGGTGACGCTCGACAAGACGGTGATGAAGGCCAGCGCCCGCAAGGTGCGCCGGCTCGCCGACGGCCGAGTGCTGGCCGGGTTCGCCGGGAGCACCGCCGACGCCTTCACCCTCTTCGAGCGCTTCGAGACCAAGCTCCAGGAGTACCAGCGCAACCTCGCCCGGGCCTGCGTGGAGCTGGGGAAGGACTGGCGGACCGACCGCTTCCTCCGCCGCCTCGAGGCGCTGCTCGTCGTGGCCGACGTGGAGCGGACCTTCGTGCTCAGCGGGGCAGGGGACGTCATCGAGCCGGACTTCGGCGCCGCCGCGGTGGGCTCGGGTGGTCCGTACGCGCTCGCCGCCGCCCGCGCGCTGCTCGACCACTCGGCGCTCTCCGCCCGGCAGATCGCCGAGGTGTCGCTCGGCATCGCCGCCGACACCTGCATCTACACCAACCGGAACCTCAGCTTCGAGGAGCTCTGAGCCGATGGCCGCGGGCGGCGCCAACCTGACCCCCCGGGAGATCGTCTCCGAGCTGGACCGGTACATCGTCGGCCAGTCCGCGGCCAAGCGCGCGGTGGCCATCGCCCTGCGCAACCGCTGGCGGCGTCAGCGGGTGACGGGCGAGCTGAAGGACGAGATCACCCCGAAGAACATCATCCTCATCGGACCGACCGGCGTCGGGAAGACCGAGATCGCCCGCCGGCTGGCGCGGCTCGCCCAGGCGCCGTTCGTCAAGGTCGAGGCGAGCAAGTTCACCGAGGTGGGCTACGTGGGCCGCGACGTCGAGTCGATGGTCCGCGACCTGGTCGAGGCCTCCATCAGCCTGGTCCGCGAGGAGGAGACGGCGAAGGTCCGCGCCCGGCGCCCGCGAGGCCGCCGAGGACCGGCTGGTCGAGCTGCTCCACCAGGGTGCGCCGCCTCCGCCGCGGCAGGCCCCGATGGGCTTCGCCCCGCCGCCCCCTCCGCCCACCCGGCTGGGGGACGCCGAGCGGGAGAAGCTCCGCGCCCAGCTCCGCGCCGGGACGCTGGACGACCGGACGGTGGAGATGGACGTCGCCGACGCCGGGCCCACCTTCCTCCGCAATTTCTCCGGCCAGGGCATGGAGGAGATCGGCGTCAACCTGGGCGACCTCTTCCGCTCCATGCCGGGGATGAACCGCACCCGCCGGCGGAGCGTCACCGTGCCCGAGGCGCTCGAGCTCCTCTCCCAGGAGGAGGCCGGCCGGCTCGTCGACCAGGACCGGGTCAACCGCGAGGCGCTGCTGCGCGCCGAGTCGAGCGGCATCATCTTCATCGACGAGATCGACAAGATCGCCAGCCGGGAGGGCGCGGCCCGCGGCGGCGGCCCGGACGTCTCGCGCGAGGGCGTGCAGCGCGACATCCTCCCCATCGTCGAGGGAAGCACGGTCACCACCAAGTACGGCCCGGTGAAGACCGACCACGTGCTGTTCATCGCCGCCGGGGCCTTCCACGTGAGCAAGCCCTCGGACCTCATCCCCGAGCTGCAGGGCCGCTTCCCCATCCGGGTGGAGCTCGAGCCGCTCCGCCAGGAAGACCTGGTCCGCATCCTCCGCGAGCCGCGCAACTCGCTCATCAAGCAGTACACGGCCCTCCTGGAGACCGAGGGAGTCTCGCTCCACTTCACCGACGACGCGGTGGCGGAGGTGGCGCGCATCGCCGCGCTGGTGAACTCGCGCAGCCAGGACATCGGCGCCCGCCGCCTGCACACCATCCTCGAGCGGCTCCTGGATCCGGTCTCCTTCGAGGCCAGCGACGCCAGCCGCTCCCGGGACGAGGTCGTGGACGCCGCGGCGGTGCGCAGCCGTCTGCGCGAGGTCGTCGAGGACGAGGACCTCTCCCGGTATATTCTCTGACCTCCTCTGCCCGAGGCTTCCCCGTGCCCCTTCCGCAGTCCGTCGTCCCCGGTGTCGAGCGCCCCTTGCCCTCCCGCAACCGCGCGGTGATGGACCGGGCGCGTGCGCACCTCCTGCAGAACTACCGGCAGCAGCCCATCGTCCTGGAGCGGGGACAGGGGACCCGGGTCTGGGACGCGGACGGCAACGCCTACCTCGACCTGCTGGGGGGCATCGCCACCTTGCCCTTCGGGCACTGTCACCCGGAGATCACCGCCGCGGCGAAGGCGCAGCTCGACCGGCTGTGGCACACCTCGAACGTCTTCTACACCGAGCCCCAGATCACCCTGGCCGAGCTGCTCACCTCGCTCTCGGGACTGGACCGGGCCTTCTTCTGCAACTCGGGCGCGGAGGCGAACGAGGCGTTGCTCAAGCTCGCGCGCAAGGCACAGCACGCGCGCGGTCAGCCGGGGCGCTTCGAGTTCGTCTGCTTCGACAACAGCTTCCACGGCCGCACCCTGGCCACCGTGACCGCCACCGGGCAGCCCAAGTACCAGAAGGGCTTCGAGCCTCTGCTCCCGGGCGTGCTGCACGTGCCGTACGGCGACCTCGAGGCGGTGCGGAAGGCGGTGGGCCCGAGGACCGCCGCCATCCTGGTCGAGCCGGTCCAGGGCGAGGGCGGGGTGCGCGCCGCCCCGGACGGCTTCCTCCGGGCGCTGCGCACGCTGGCCGACGAGTCCGGAGCGCTGCTCCTCGTGGACGAGGTGCAGACCGGGCTGGGGCGGACCGGGAAGATGTTCGCCTTCCAGCACGAGGGCATCCGGCCCGACGGGTTCAGCCTCGCCAAGGGGCTCGCCAACGGGCTCCCCATCGGGGCGATGGTCTGCACCGAGGAGGCCGGCAAGGCGCTGGTCCCGGGCACGCACGGAAGCACCTTCGGCGGCAACCCGGTGGCCGCCGCTGCTGCCGTGGCCACTGTGCGTCTCGCGAGCGACCCGCGCGTCCTCTCCGGGAATCTCGAAAAGGGGGAGTACTTCGTCACCCGTGGCCGGGGGATTCCAGACGCGCCATCCGCAACTCGTGACGGACGTCCGGGGCCGCGGTCTGCTGCTCGGGGTGGAGCTGTCGTATGACGCCGCACCTGTGGTCACACGGTGCCGCGAGCGAGGGATGCTCTGCAACCTCGCCGGCGAGCGGACCCTCCGCTTCGCGCCTCCGTACCTCGTCACCCGCGAGGAGCTGGACGAGGGGCTGAGCATCCTCGAGGACGCCGTGGCCGCGCTGGCGCCCCAGAAGACGCAGGTTTGACCACCTAGGAAGCTGACGCTAGCGTCGAGGGGCCCGCGTCCCAGGCGGGGAGCGAAGCGCTTGCCCAGCGACACGGATTCGCACCCAACACGAGGCACTCTCCGAAGCGGTGGATCTTCCCGAGGACCGCAAGCGGGAGATCCTCGCCAAGGAGGCGCTGCTCGGTCGTGACGACTGGACGGTGCTGGGCATCAGGCCCGGGGTGAGCGCCGACCAGGTGAAGCTGGCCTACTTCGAGGCCAGCCGCGTCTTCCACCCGGACCGGTACTACGGGAAGAACCTGGGGAGCTACCGCGGCCGTCTGGACCGAATCTTCCAGCGGCTGAGCGAGGCGCACGAGACGCTCACCGAGGCTCTGCGGGGGAAGCCGCCAGCGCCTGGCGCCTCGGGCCGCACCGAACGCCGGCCTGCACGCCGCCGGGAGCACCGCCGGGGTGGACCCACGGGCGGCCGAGCGACGGGCCCGGCTGGCGAAGCATCCATACCTGACGACGAAGGCGCGGGCCTCGGGCCTGGTCGAGGAGGCGCAGCGGCACATGAAGACCGCCCCGGAACGGGCGCTCCACCTCCTGGACAAGGCCAAGTCGCTCGGCGGGAAGGTGGCGCAGGAACGCCAGTCCCAGCTGGCGACCGAGGCCAAGCAGCAGCTCGCGGCCCGGCGCGCGGAGGACGAGATGAAGACCGGCGCGGCCGCCGCGTCGGAGCACGACGCCGAGACCGCCGCGCACGCCTACACCCGCGCCTCCGAGCTCGACCCGACCCGGGCCGACGCGGCGTACGAGGCCGCGCGCTGGCTGATGCGAGCCGGACACCCCCTCGCCGAGGCGCGGCAACTCGCCCAGCGGGCCGTGACGCTCAGGGCGGACCACCTCCCGTCACAGCTGGTCCTGGCGGAGATCTGCCTGAAGATGGGGATGGGCTCGGTGGCGCGCCGACACCTCGAGGCGGCGCTGAAGCTGGACCCCCGGAACGCCGAGGCCAAGTCGCTGCTGCGTCAGGTACGCTAGAGACGGGATGTCAGAGCAAGAGCCCGTCATCGGCATCGACCTGGGCACCACCAACAGCGTGGTGGCCATCGTCCAGGGGGGCCAGCCGCACGTCATCCGGAACCGGACCGGGCAGAACCTCACCCCGTCGGTGGTGGCGGTCACGACCGCCGGGAAGCAGCTGGTGGGTCAGCTCGCCAAGCGGCAGGCCATCACCAACCCGGAGAACACGGTCTACGCGAGCAAGCGGCTCATCGGGCGGAAGGCCAGCTCCGACCAGGTGCGTCGGGCCCGCGAGACGCTGCCCTACCGCATCGTGGCCGGCGAGCACGACGACGTCCGGGTGCAGCTCGGGGAGAAGCCGGTCTCGCTGCCCGAGATCTCCGCCGCCGTGCTCCGCGAGCTGAAGCTCGACGCCGAGGCGTTCCTCGGAAGGTCGGTGAGCAAGGCGGTGGTCACCGTGCCCGCCTACTTCAACGACGGCCAGCGGCAGGCCACCAAGGACGCCGGGCGCATCGCCGGGCTGGACGTGCTCCGCATCCTGAACGAGCCCACCGCGGCGGCGCTGGCCTACGGGTTCGGCAAGCAGGTGACCGGGAAGATCGCCGTCTTCGACCTCGGCGGCGGAACGCTGGACGTCAGCGTGCTCGAGGTGGCCAAGGGCGTGTTCGACGTGGTGGCCACGGGCGGCGACACCTACCTGGGCGGCGAGGACTTCGACAACCGCATCATCGAGATGCTGGTGATGAACTTCGCCAAGGAGCACGGCGTCGATCTGCGGAAGGAGCGGATGGCGCTGCAGCGGCTGAAGGACGCCGCCGAGCGGGCGAAGATCGAGCTGTCCGAGCTCAACGAGACGAACGTCAACCTCCCGTTCCTCTACACCCCTCCCGGGGGGACCTCGGCCATTCACCTCCAGGCGACGCTGTCCCGGGCGAAGCTGGAGGAGCTCACCCAGGACCTGGTGGAGCGCACCGTCGACATCGTCGACAAGGTGCTCGACGAGGCCCAGGTGCACCCCGACGAGCTCAGGGAGATCGTCCTGGTCGGCGGGATGACCCGCATGCCCGCGGTGCAGAAGGCGGTGCGCCGGCATTTCCAGCGGGACCCGAGCAAGGGCGTGCACCCCGAGGAGGTGGTGGCGCTCGGGGCGGCGCTCCAGGCCGACGCGCTGATGCAGCCGTCCAGCCAGCTGCTCCTCCTCGACGTCACCCCCCAGAGCCTCGGGGTGGCGATCGCCGGCGGCTACAACCGGGTGCTCATCCCCCGGAACACCACCGTTCCGACCTCGACCAACGAGACCTTCCACACCAGCCGCGACGGGCAGACCACGGTGAAGATCATGGTCCTGCAGGGCGAGAGCGAGCTGGCCCACCAGAACGAGCTGCTCGGCGAGTTCATCCTCTCGGGCCTGCGGCTCGCGCCGCGCGGCGAGGTGGAGATCGAGGTCGCCTTCGAGATCAACTCCGAGGGCATCGTCTCGGTCTCGGCCCGGGACAAGGAGACCGGGCTCGAGCAGTCGATCACCGTCACCGCCTCGGGCGGCCTCACCGCCGAGGAGCTGAAGGGCATCCTCGAGCAGCAGGCGGACAGCATGCTCGAGGCCCGCATCTCCTCGGAGGTCGAGCAGAAGCGGAACGCGGTCTCCAGCGCCGCGGCCGAGGTCTCCGCGCTCATCCCCCGGGTGCGGCAGCTCACCGGGAGCAGCGAGTTCGGCCGCGAGGCGCTCCGGCGGGCGGAGGAGGTCATCGCCTCGGCCCGGGCCGCCGCCCAGGGCGAGGACCTGGCCGCCCTGACCGACTGGGTCGATCAGCTCGAGCGGACGCGCGTGCTCTTCGTCGGCGTGCTCGAGCGACTGGGGGCCAGACCGCAGTGAGCGCGCGGGCCAACCAGCTGCTCGAGGCCGGGCTGTGGCTGAAGATGAGCGGCGATCTCGACGGCGCCCGGCGGCTGTTCGAGCAGGCGCTGAAGCTCGACCCCGACAGCATCCGCGCCCGCGAGCTCCTCGGAGCCTCGGTGCCGGAGGGCGAGAGCATGCCGGAGGAGCTGCGCGACGTCCCGCTCACCGGGACCGACCTCTTCTCGGTGCCGCTCCCCCGGCTGTTCCAGGACGACCCGCCGGCGCCTGTCTCGGTGCCGGAGGACTGGTGGAACGCTCCGCCCTCGGACCTGATGGGGAACACCTCCCGCTTCTTCGTCCGGACCGCCGAGGCTGCCGGGCCGGGACTGGCCGCGGCGCCGACCCATACCCTTCCATGGGGGCCGTCGCCGCTCCCCCCGCCTCCGGTCGCCGAGCGCGCCCGCCGGCCGTTCCGCGGACGATGGCGACTTCCAGGGCGACGACCTGGGGAAGAGCGGGGAGGACTTTGGCCTCGAGCTCTCGGATCTCGCCGAGCCCGAGCCGGCGCCGCGCACCAGCAACGCGGTGCCGATGCCCGGCCTCTCGGCGCCGGTGCTCCAGGCCCGGGAGGGGAGCGTGGCCTCACACACCACTGGCGCGATCCCCCTCACGCCGGCCATCGCCACTGCCCCACAAGCGGCCGAGCAGTGGGCGACGACCGGGGGGCAGGCTCCTCTCCGCCCGGTCCACGCCACGCCGCCGCCGGCGCCACGGATGGAGCCGTCGCGCACCACCGGCGCCATCCCGCTACCTCCGGCGGTTGCCCCGGTCCACGGAACGCCCGCGCCCGGTCCGCTCGGTCCGCCGGCCGGATCGAGGGCGGAGGCGGCTCCCGTTCCGCTCCCCCCGGGCGTCCCCCCGGCGCGGATGACTCCGGCCCCGGGCCCCTCGCGTCCTGCGAGCACCGGATCGGTGCCGCTCCCCGGTGTCGCTGCGCGGCAGACGCCCCCGGGACTGGAGCCCTCGCCGGCGCAGGAGCCGGTGGCGTGGGCCATGCCCGCGCCGGCGACGACGCCCTCGAAGGGGCTGGGCGCGGTTCCCCTGCCTCCCCGGACGGGCCCGTCCTCCATCCGCCGCGCAGCCCGCCGCCGCCTCCCGCCCAGGCGCCGGTGGCCAGCTTCGCCGCGGTGCCCTCGACGCAGTCCGGCAGCATCGAGCTCCCCGCACGATGCGTGGGGCGGGGAAGGCGACGGGCCGACGCTGCTCGCGCCCGAGGGTCCGTCGGACGCGCTCGAGCTCCTCGCCGAGCCCCGGACCGTCTCCGGCCTCACGCCACTCCCGGCGCCGCGCGACCCGCGGACCGAGGCGGTGCGCCTGTTCGAGCGGTCGCGCGAGCTGCAGAACCTCGACGACCACAGCGGCGCCCGGGAGCTGCTCCTGCAGGCCCAGGCGCTCTTCCCGGAGCTCACTGGCCTCTCGGAGGCGCTGGCCCGGAGCGAGGCCAAGCTTCAGACCATCTACGAGTCGAAGATCGGTCGGCTGAACGCCGTCCCCCGCGTCAGGCTCAAGGAGGACGAGGTCATCTGGCTCAACCTCGACCACCGCGCCGGATTCATGCTGGCCCAGATCGACGGGACGCTGAGCTTCGAGGACCTGTTCTCGGTGTCCGGCATGTCGCGGCTGGACACCGCGCGCATCCTCGCCCAGCTGCTGGACCAGCGGGTCATCGTCAGCTGACGGGATCATCCCGACCACCTAGGCCGGGGGCGCAGCATCGAGGCTCACGCGGTAGTCTTCTCCCACGTGCGCCTCCGGCGAGGAGTCAAGGTCGGCCCCTACGAGGTGATGGATCCCCTCGCTGCCGGGGGCATGGCCGAGGTGTACCGGGCCCGCGACACGCGCCTCGGTCGGGAGATCGCCCTCAAGGTGGTGAACGAGGTCCTCTCCGGAGACCCGGAGCTGGTGCGCCGCTTCGAGCAGGAGGCGCGCCTGGCCGGCTCGCTGAACCACCCCAACCTGGTGTCGGTCTACGACTTCGGCGTTCACGAGGGCGTGCCGTACTTCGTCACCGAGCTGCTCGAGGGCGAGTCGTTGCGGCACCGCCTCGCGGGGGGGCGCATCCCGCTCGGGACGGCGCTGGACTTTGCGGCGCAGATGGCCAGCGGGCTCGCCGCGGCCCACGCCAAGGGCGTGGTCCACCGTGACGTGAAGCCGGACAACGTCTTCGTCACCACCGACGGCAAGGTGAAGCTGCTGGACTTCGGCATCGCCAAGCTCGCGGCCGGCGCCGCGCCCGGGGGAGCGCACGGGCTGATGGACGACACGGTCACCCCCACCGGCGGGGCAACGGCGACTGGCGCGGTTCTCGGGACCCCGGGCTACATGTCCCCCGAGCAGGTCCGGGGCGAGCCGCTCGACGCTCGGACGGACCTCTTCAGCCTCGGCGCGGTGCTCCACGAGATGCTGTCGGGCCACCGGGCGTTCCAGGGCAAGAGCCTGGTGGAGAGCGGGTACAGCATCCTCCATTCCGATCCCGAGCCATTGCCTCCGCAGGTGCCGGTGTCGGTGGCGCAGGTCATCCACCGCTGCCTCCAGAAGGAGCCGGCGCGGCGCTTCCAGTCCGCGAGCGATCTCGCCTTCGCGCTGGAGGTGCTCCGGAGCCCGACAGGGCCGACCGTTTCCACCGGGCCGACGCCACCGACGTCACGCGCGCGGGTGCTGCGCTGGCTCGCGTTCCTTGCCGTGGGATCGGCGTTGCTCGGCGGTGGTGCGCTCCTCGTCCAGAATGGACGGCGCGCCGCGCACCTCCCCGAGCTGGAACAGGTGACTTTCCGCTGGGGGGCCATCGGAGCGGCACGGTTCCTCCGCGACGGACGGGTGGCGTTCAGCGCCGCCTTCGAGGGGCGCCCGGAGGAGCTCTTCGTCCGACCTCCGAAGAGCGCTGCCGCGCAGGCCCTGGGCGTGCAGGATGCCCGGCTCGTGGCGGTCTCGGGCGCCGATGAGCTCGCGATCCTCCTCCACCCACGCGGTCTCTACACGTTTGTACCGCCCGGGACGCTGGCGCGCCTACCGTCCGTCGGGGGCGTTCCGAGGGAGCTCGAGGAGAATGTCGAGCAGGCCGCCTGGTCTCCCCGGGGTGACCTCGCGCTCGTCAGATCCGGTGGGGACGATCGAACCCTCGAGTTCCCCGTCGGGCACGCGCTGCTGCGGATGGGGGGGTGGATCTCCCCATCCCCGCTTCGCTCCCGGGAGAGAGGCGCTCGCCTTCCTCCATCACCCGGTGCCGGACGACGATCAGGGCGAGGTGGTGGTGGCCGATCTCAAGGGAAACACCCGGACTCTCTCGGCGCGCTACGCGACGATCTGGGGTCTGGCCTGGTCCTCTGATGGGAGCGAGATCTGGTTCACCGCCGGAAACGTCCAGCGGGACACCCTGCTCTCCGTCGACCTGTCCAGCAGAACCCGCGAGATCTATCGGAGCATCGGCCGGATCACGCTGGAGGACGTCGCCGCCGATGGAGAGGTGTTGCTCCGGGCCTCGCTCTCCCGGGGTGAGGTGGTCGCCGCCGGAAGCAACGGAGAGGCCAGCGCCGTGCTCTCCTGGAGCGACACCATCGACTCGGCGGGCGCGGTCTCCGACGACGGGAAGGTCCTGTTCTCGTTCCTGCAGCGGGATCCGGCCTCGGGGCGCGAGGTGGAGATGGTCGCGCTGCGGGCCATCGATGGCTCCCCGGCGCAGGTGCTCGGAGAGGGCCTGGCGTTGGATCTGTCGTCGGATCGTCGCTGGGCCCTCGCGATGCCGGACGAGGGAAGGACCCTGGTCACGCTGCCGACCGGCGCGGGGCACATGCGTCCCATCGACCTTCGAGGGTTCCGGGTCCGGCCGCACTCGGCGGGCTGGTTCCCGGATGGTTCGGCCGTCCTCGTCGGCGCGCGGGCCCCGAGCGACGACCGGGTCCGCCTGTACCGCATCGCCCTGGACGGCTCGGCACCGACGCGGGTGAGCGACCTCCCGCTCAGCCCGAACGCCTTCGTTCACGTCGCCCCTGACGGACGCCAGGCGGCCGTCCTTGACGACGCGCTCCGCCTGAGACTGATTCTCGCTCGGGGACGGGACGAACCGCATCCTGCCCACTGCCTCCAGCGCCGTACCCCGAGGGTGGTCTGCCACCGGGGACCTGTGGGTCACCGAGGCCGAGGAGAGGACCACCGTTTCCCACCGTCTCTTAGCGCGCGCCGCCCGGACCGACGCGCTCAGCCCCGGACGAAGGCAGTGAAGCGGCCGCGCACCGCGAGCCGCCCGTGCTGGTTCAGCGAGTCGGTGCGGATGACGAAGAGCTCGTTCGCCCCGCGGGTGGAGTGCGACTCGAGCATCCCGGTCGTCTGGAGCACGTCCCCCGGACGGAGCACCTCGCGGAACTCGAACTCCTGCTCGCCGTGGAGCACCCGGAAGACGTCCACCTCCATCGCCGGGTCGAGCAGCGCCGCCTGCGCCGGGGCGATGGAGAACAGCACCGCGAACATCGGGAAGGCGATCATCGAGCCCCACGGCGAGAGCGCGCCCGCCGCCTCGTCGTGGAGCAAAGGGTGCAGGTCCTCCGGCAGCCCGGTGGAGACGTACGAGGGCACGCCTCCGGAGATCGCCACCGCGTACTCGCGCAGCTTCTCGGCACCCACCACGTAGCGGAACGGCCCCCAGGTCCGGCCGACGGCGCTGCGCCCCGGCCCCGTCGCTGCCCCCGGCACGCCGGGAGAGGTCGGGCCCGGCGGCAGGCGCGCCTCCTCGAGCAGCTCGGGGCGCGACAGCCGCAGCACCTCGGCTGCCCGGGCCACCTCGGGGGTCATGCCCGGCACCGGGCCGGCTCCGGCCGGGTCGGCCGCCGGAGCCCGCTCGCGGCCCTCGAGCAGCACGTGCTTCAGCACCTCGACCCCGTCCTGGTTCCGCGCGACGACGCTCGCCTTCACCGTGCGGCCGGTGACCTCGGTCACCGTTCCCTCGAGGTGGATGGTGTCCTCGGGCCGCACCGGCTTGCTGAACCGCGCCTTCACCCGGGTCACCAGCCCCGGGTCGCCGAGGAAGCGGGCGAAGGCATCCGTCGCCCAGGCCAGCGTGCACAGCCCCTGGAGGATGATCCCTCCCAGGCCGGCGGCCTGCCCCACCTCGGCGTCGATGTGGATGGGATTGAAGTCGCCGCTCGCGCCCGCGTAGTAGATGGGCCGGAAGCGGTCGCACTCGCGGACGAGCGAGAAGGTCTGTCCGGGGGCGATGCTCACGCGTTGGCCTTCGCGGCCTCGTCGAGCGGGTCCTCCACCATCGTCTCGGCCTGCTCGGCCTGCCGGCGCGCGTAGTCCTCGCGGACGTAGGCGATCAGCGTGTCCAGGTACGTGGACAGCCGCGGGCACCGGATGCCGGTCCCCTCGAGCAGCTCGAGCGCGCTGGCGCTGGTGAACCAGGCCAGCTGGTTGATGTACCCGAGCGCGGCGCGCTGTGGCCGCGTCATCCGCCCGAGCAGCGGCAAGCGCAGCACCGCCTCGGCGGCGCGGGCGGGGAAGGTGAGCTTCGGGATGCGGCGGTTCGCCCGCTCGGCGATGAGCTGGTACACGCGGGCCACGCTCATCGGGCTCGGGTCCACCAGGTGGAACGTCTGCCCCCTGGCCCGCGGGTCCATCGAGAGGTGCACCGCGGCGCGGACCACGAAGTCCACCGGCACGACGTTGAGCGGCGCGATGCCTCCGCCGGGCAGCGGCAGGGGCACCACCAGGGGACTCGCCACGAGGAGGATGCCGAGCACGTAGGGACCCTCGAAGCGGTCGATCTCCCCCGTCCGCGAGTCGCCCACCACGGTCGATGGGCGGACGATGGTGACCGGGAGCGACTCGGAGGCGCGGACCACCGCCTTCTCGGCGTGGAACTTGGTCTCCTCCCACCCGTTGCGGAACTCCTGGCCCTGGTCGAGCTCGTCCTCGGCGATGACGCCCTCGCGGGCGCCGGCCACGTGGCAGGTGCTGAAGTGCACGAAGCGCTCGAGCCGCCGGCACTCCCGGGCCAGCTCCAGCACGTTGCGTGTCCCATCCACGTTGACCCGCCAGGCCACGTCGCGCGACACCGTCAGCTGGTTCATCGCCGCGAGGTGGAAGATGCGGGTCACGCTCCCGGCGACGCGCTCCACCTCCTCACCCGACAGGCCGAGGTGCAGGTCGGTCACGTCGCCCGCCAGCACCTCCACCGGCGCTCCGCGGAGCCGGGCGGCCAGCGCCCGGGCCTCCTCGAGGAGCCGCGGCTGGACCAGCGCGTAGATGCGGCCCTTGCCCTCCTGGGCGAGGTGCTCCACCAGGCGCTTGCCGATGAAGCCCGGATAGCCCGTGACCAGCGTGGCGCCGTCGTTCGAGGACATGGGGGTGTGGCGGTGCACCTTAGCCGCTCCCGCGGATCTCCTCCCGAATCCGCCGGACCTGCTCCCGGGTCTCGTCCAGCGTGCCGCCGTTGTCCACCACCCAGGTGGCGTGCGCCCGCTTGTCGGCCAGGGGCAGCTGCGCCGCGAGCCGGGCGGAGATGGCCGCCTCGTCCAGCCCGTCCCGGGCGGCCAGACGGGCCCGCTGCACCGCCTCGGGCGCCGAGACGAGGATCACCCCATCCATCCCCCGGTGCAGCCCGTTCTCGATCAGCAGCGCCGCGTCGTAGAGCACCACCGGCACCCCGGCGCGGGCGAGCGCCTCGGTGCGGCGCGCCACCTCCTCGCGGATGCGCGGGTGGACGATGGCCTCCAGCGCCCGCCGCTCCCTCGGATCGGAGAACACCCGCGCCCCGAGCGCCGCCCGGTCCAGCTGCCCCGCGGCGTCCACCACGCCCGGGAAGCGCCGGGCGACCTCCTCCAGCCCGGGGGTCCCGGTGGCGACCACGTCGCGCGCCACCTGGTCGGCGTCGATGACCTGGGCGCCCTGTGCGCGGAACATCGCGCTCACGGTGCTCTTGCCCGAGGCGATGCCGCCGGTGAGCCCGACCACCCGCATCAGCGCGGGGCAGCGGAGGCTGCGGGAGCGGCCGGTGCCGGACGGGCCGCGGTGTAGACGAAGGACTGCACCCGATCGTCCTGCTCGTCGAAGAACACCGCCAGCCCGAGCCGGGTGTAGACGTAGTAGGTGCGGAAGTCGTCGGTGAGCTTCTTCTGGAAGCACGCCGCGGGCTGCGGGGCACCGGCCTTCGGGCAGATGGGGCCGAACGTGGCCTCCACCGTCTCGTGGTCGACGACGGTCGAGGGGAACACGTCGATCCGCTCGACCAGCCCCGTGGCCGGGTCCACCCGGAACTGGGCCTGCGACGTCCCCTTCATCGCCGACGCGTCGGTGTAGGCCAGGACCTCCTTGCCGGACACGGTCAGCGTCTTGCTCGGCGGGCCGAAGCGCTTGACCACTTCGTCTCGGCGCGACACGCCGGGCTCGATCCCGCCCCAGGCCTTGGCGCGGGCCACCGGGGGCAGGAGCACGAGCAGGAGGAGGGAAGCGAGCAGCGCGGGGGGCCGAAGTCGCATCGGGGTTCTCCACCTCTACCCCGACCCCCGCGCACGGCTCAACCCGCCTGGCGCTTGCGGGGCACGGCAGTTCTGCTATCTGCCCGGGGTCCCCGATGACGTCCCGCCGCTCCGCCCGCCTCTGCCTCGTGCTCGCCGCGCTCTGCTCGATGGCGGCCGCCGCCGCGGACTTCCTCGGCTCCGAGAGCTGCAAGGGCTGCCATCCGGACGCCTACGCCGCCTGGCGGGCGTCGAAGCACGCCCGGTCGATGGAGTCGCTCACCGCCGAGCAGCAGCGGGAGGCGCGCTGCACCACCTGCCACGCACCGAACCTCGCCGACCAGGCGATGGCCAGCATCGGCTGCGAGACCTGCCACGGCGGAGGCCAGTACTACGCGCCGGCGTACGTGATGAAGGATCCCGAGCTCGCGCGGCTGGTGGGCCTGGTGGACCCGTCCGAGAAGTCGTGCCGCAGCTGCCACGAGCCGAGCTCGCCGTCGCTCCGCCCCTTCCAGTTCGCCGAGAAGCTCAAGGCGATGGACCACTGGAGCGCCGAGCGACAGAAGCGCGGCCTCACGCCGTCCCCCCGCGCCGAGCGGTGATCCGCGTTCTCGACGCCCAGTTCCTCACCACCGCGGTGGAGGAGTCGGGCTGGCCGACAGCGGACCTCCCCGAGATTGCCTTCGTCGGCCGGAGCAACGTGGGGAAGTCGTCGATGATCAACGCGCTCACCGGCCGGCGAAAGCTGGTGCGGGTGTCGAACACGCCCGGCCGCACCCGGACGCTCAACTTCTTCGACGTGGTCCTCGAGCGCGGCGGCACGCGGCGCACCGTGCGGCTCGCCGATCTCCCCGGCTACGGCTTCGCCAAGGTCAGCAAGACCGAGCGCGGCAGCTGGGAGAAGATGATCACCGGATACCTCGAACGGCGGACGGCGCTGCGCGGCGTGGTGGCCATCGTGGATGCGGAGGTGGGTGCGACCGAGGACGACGTCCGCACACTCGCCTACCTCGTGTCGTCGGGGCGCCGCGTGCTGGTCGCGGCGACGAAGCTCGATCGCCTCGGGAAAGCGCACCGGAAACCACGTCTGGCGACCACTGCTGCGACGTTGTCGGTCCCGCGTGACACCGTCCTGGGTTTCTCGGCAACGGAAAAGCTGGGCGTGCCTGAAGTGTGGGATGCCCTCTGGAGCGCGACGTCCTGAGTGCTGCTCGAGTGTTGACCGACCGAGGAGGCCCACCGATGATTCCTCGATTGAAGACCCTTCGTGCGCTCGCCGAGGCCCCGGGCCCGTGCCGCCTCTCGTGGAGACAGCTTCGATGACCCGCCGGGCGTTGCCCTTCCTCGTGGTTGCCGCCGCGATGGCCACGGTCTCCGGCTGCACCTGCAGTGGAGACGTGTCGCGGTTCCCCATCGTCGTCACTCCGCCGCCCGGAGGCGACGGCGGCTCCGGCAGCGATGGCGGTAACCCCGGCCAGGACGGTGGATGCAGATCACCGACCCGTGCCAGATCATCGCCTGCCCACCGGCGGTGGACGGTGGCTTCAGCGGGACCATCGCCTTCCCACCGGACGGCGGCTTCTCGCTCGATGGCGGCGTCGGCACCGGCGGCAACGGCGTGACGGTGGACCCGCTCGGTCGCATCACGCTCGACAGCCAGGACATCGAGATCAACTACGCCTGGATCGCCAACTGGAAGATGGGAACGGTGTCCAAGTACGACACCAAGAACCTGCTCCCTGACGGCGGCATCCACGAGGTGGGCCGATACATCAGCGTCTTCCCGCTCGATGGCCTCGGGCGTCCCAACCACAGCTCGTCGGCCAGCGTCTACGACCCGAGCCGCACGGCGATCGACATCAACGGCGACATGTGGGTCGCCAACTTCGCCTCGCACGCCAACCAGTACTTCAGCGTGACCAAGATCGCCGGCAGCCTGTTCAACTGCGTCGACCGCAACGGCAACGGGAAGATCGACACCAGCTTCGACGACCCCACCGACGTCGCCAACTACGGCGTCATCACGCCGAACGAGTACCCGAACCCGACCGACCCCAACAATCCACTCCAGTACGACGAGTGCGTGCTCTTCACCCAGGAGCTCGGCAACATCAATCCCAACGGCGCGTTCGGTGAGGGCTCCATCTCCATCGCCCAGGCCCCCGAGGGCGGCCCCGGGGACGTGTGGGTCGGCACCTGGATCGACCGGCGCGTGTGGCGGCTGGATCCGTTCACCGGCGTCCCCAAGGCCATCCCGGCCGGCCCGAACGTCGGATCGCTCCCCGACGGTGGCGGCCAGTACATCGGCGTGCCCTCCATCGAGCCCTACGGCTCCGCGGTGGATGGCAAGAACCGGCTATGGGTGGTGGCGCGCGTGTCGAACACCGTGGCGGTCATCGATGCGAACACCCAGACGCTGCTCTCCGGTGCGATCTCCCCGCCGACCGGTATTCCCCGCGGCGGTTACGGCATCGCCGTGGACAAGCTCGGACGGGTCTGGGTCCCGAACTGGGGATCCGGCCCGACGGCGACCCGCTACAGCCCGCCGACGGACGGTGGGGCGATCGGCGCCGGCCTCTGGGAGACCTTCAACTACGCCGCGCTGACCTCCCCGAGCGGCACCAAGATTGGCCAGGGCCGCGGCGTGACCATCGACGACGAGGGGTTCGTCTGGTTCAGCGGTGACCGGAACAACCTCGGCTCGGCGGCGCTGGTCTGGGGCAGCGATGGCGACGGAGGCGTGCGGCCCTTCCCGAACGCCGGCACGCCGACGAGTCTCATCGACGCGACCTCGGTCAACAGCAAGACGAGCATCGGCATCGGCCTCGACCAGAACAAGAACCTCTGGGTCAACAACTCGACGGGCAACGTGATGCGCATCGACCGGCAGACCGGCGGCGTCACCACCTCCGCGAACCAGGCGGGCGCGCTGTACACGTACTCGGACTTCACCGGCTACCAGCTGCGGCACATCACCCTGAACCAGGGAAGCTTCACCCAGACCGTGGCCGGCTGCTCGCGCTACGCCGAGTGGGACACGGTGACCTGGAGCGCCACCACGCCCCCGAACACCTCGGTGGTGCTCTTCGTCCGCGGGTCGAACAACACCGACTTCACGGTCTCGCAGCAGTACGGGCCGTTCACCACCTCTCCGGCGAACCTCCAGGCCGCTCCCGGCCCGGTGCCCCAGTTCAAGTACCTCCAGCTGAACTTCCTGCTCACCTCGAAGGACGGCACCAGCCAGCCCTACCTGCTGGGCTTCAACGTCACCTCGAAGTGCCTCACCCCGCTGCAGTAGGTCCGCCCTGGCTGACGGCGGGGTTGCGCACCCGCCGCCCGTTGTGCGAGGCACGGCGGCCGTGGCCTCCGGCGGAAACGGGCGGGACGTGGCATCCGAGCGGGCCGCGGCACTCCAGCGCATCGCGGGGCTGCCGTCCCGCGCTCGGGTGGACGCGCTCCTCGCATCTGACGACGCGCGGGCGCTCGTCCGGGCCCTGCCGGCCGAGCAGCTCTACGCCACGGTGGCCGAGGTCGGGCTGGCGGACGCCTCCGAGCTCGTGCAGCTGGCATCCCCGGAGCAGTTCCAGTCGCTGGTGGACCTCGGAGCGTGGAAGAAGGCCGCGCTGGACCCGCACGGGCTCCTGGAGTGGCTGCAGGCGGCCCGCGGAGACGAGCCCGAGGACTTCCTGAGAAAGCTGCACGGCGTCGACCTCGAGCTGCTCGAGGCGCTGCTGCGGGCCTTCACCACGGTGCACGACCTCGAGGAGAACCCGGACCCCGACGTGCACGGCGTGACGCTCGACTCGGCCGATCGCCGCTACCGCATCGAGATGAACATCGAGGGGCCCGAGCAGGCGGCGCTGCGGACGCTCCTCCTGGACCTGATGGGGGAGGACCCGCTGGCGTTCAGCCGGCTGATCGAGGCCGTGCGCTGGGAGTTCCCGAGCGAGCTCGAGGAGATCGCCCTGCGGTTCCGCCGGGCGCGCCTGTCGGACCTGGGCTTCCCCGACCCCGACGTGGCGGCGGGGCTCTACTCCGCCATCCGGCTCCCGGCGACGCCCCCGCAAACACCGCCGCGGAGCTGGTCCGCACCGCGGGCCGCCGGCCCGACTATGTCCAGGCGGCGCTCGAGGGCCTGGATGCGGTGGAGGCGGAGAACGCCCGGGAGGAGCTGCGCGGCGTGTACAACGCGGCGCTGGTCTCCGACGGGGCCGACCCGGGCGACCTCGACGCCTTCCGTGCCTCGGCAGAGCGGGCGCGCGACACGCTCGGCCTCGGCCTCGAGTACCTCACCGGCGGCGACCCGCGGCGCGCGCCGGCGGTGGTGCGCGAGACGCCGTTCCGCACGGTGTTCCAGACGGGCTTCTCGCTCGCGCTCCGGCTCCGCCACCGGGCCGATCGGCTCGCGGCCCGGCCGCTGGCAAGGCTGGATGGCGAGTGGATGCTCTGGCCCGAGCAAGCCTCGACCGTGACCGCGCTCCGGCGCGCGCGGCCGATGCGGGCGCTCCCGGTCGAGGGCGCCGAGCCGGTGCCGTTCCGATCGCTGGCCGAGATTCGCCAGGCCGAGGAGGAGCTCGCCCGCGCCGAAGGGCAACAGGCGCTGCTGGCGGCGCTGCTCGGCGGAACCGAGGAGCGGGCCCGCTCCGCCGTCGACGCGCTCGGCGCGGCCTGGCCCGCCGGCGGCACGCCCGCGGTGCTCGCGGCGGCGGTGGCCCACGCGCTGCTGGATGGGGTCGCCCGGGTGGCTCCCGTCCCCGCGGGCCGGACCGTGGAGCTCGGACGGGCATTCCTCGTCCCTGGTCCGAGCCCGACCGTCCGGCCCGAGGCCGTGGCCCGCGCCACCGCGGTGCTCCAGGGGATCGTCCCGGGCGCCGAGACCGAGCGGCTGGTCCGGGCCGTGCTCGACCGGCTCGGCGACCAGCTGGGCAAGGCCCTGCTCTCCGGGCCGCTGCCGGTGGAGGTCCAGACGACGTTGCCCTGGTCGGCCGGGCTGTAGAAACGACAGCGTCGCCCGCGCTCCCTCGACGAAACCACGAGGGATTTCAGGGTGCTCCCGCTGGCACGCGCTCTGCTCCGCCGGGCGTCCGCGATGCGGACCCGTGTGTCGGAGGGGGAGGGGGAGTCACGGGCCTGGAGCGGTGCCGGCCGGCGCGACCGCTGGGCGTTCGTGCTGCTCGCGGCCTTCTGCGTGCAGATCTACGCCGCGCCGGCGGAGTGGATCCCCGCGGTGGTCCCGCTGCGGCTCGCGCTGTCCCTGAGCTTCGGCGCGCTCGGGCTCCTTCTCCTCGAGCACATCGGTCGCCGCGAGCCGCTGGTCTGGGACGAGGGCCGCGGGCTCGCCCTGGGCGCGTTCCTCGTCTGGGCGGCGGCCTCCCATCTCTGGTCCGTCGCGCCCGCCGCCACGGACACCTGGGTGGGCGTGATGGTGAAGGTCGCGCTCGCGTGGTTCCTGGTGGTGAACCTCGCCACCACCCCGCGCCGGCTGGCCATCCTCTGCCTCTGCCTGGTCGCCGGCTCCATCGTCACCTCGGTGGGTGGCATCCTCCGCTATCTCTCGGGTGAGGAGCTCTCGCAGGGCTTTCGCACCCTCTGGGTCGGCGCCTACGGCGACCCGAACTACCTCGCCGAGTACCTCGCGATGACCGTGCCGCTGGCCGTGGCGTTCATCGCCCGACCGGGGATGCGCGTGTCGGTCCGCCTGCTGTGCGCGGCGGCCCTGATCCTCGGCGTGACCTGCATCGTCCTCACCTTCTCCCGTGGCGGGTTCCTGGGGGTCGTCTTCGGCGGGCTGGTGTGGGCGATGCGCGAGCGGGCGCAGCGCGCCAAGGCGCTCGTCCTCTCGGCGGCGCTGGCGATCGGCGTGGCCATCTTCGCCCCTGCCACGTACTGGGAGCGGAACGACACCCTCGAGGAGTTCGAGCAGGACCAGTCGGCCCTCGGACGCGTCTACGCCTGGCACGTGGCCTCGGCAGCCAACCTGGACCGGCCGGTCCGGGGCGTGGGGGGTGGCGCCTTCCGCGAGGCCTGGCCCTTCTACGCGCCCCCGGACGTCCGGGGTGAGCCGCTGGTCGCGCACAACATCTTCCTCGACACCCTGGGCGAGCTGGGCTGGGTGGGCTTCTTCCTCTTCCTGACCTTCGCCGGCAGCGCGACGGGAGCGGTGTTCCGCGCCGGCTCGGACGCGGAGATCGGCTGGCTCGCCCGCGGCATCGGCGCGAGCGTTGCCGGCTTCCTGCTCTGCAACTGCTTCTCCGGCTCGCTCGCCGCGCCGCAGCTCTTCGTCCTCTTCGGCCTGGCGGGCGCGGCCGAGCGGCTCACGGCACGCGAGGAGGTGCGCGAGGTGGAGCGGATGCCTCTGGGGGTGGCGACGTCATGGGGTGGCTGATGGAAATCCTTCGACGGTGGAAGGAGTGGGCGAGACGCTCGGTCCGGCGCTCCTCGCGGCCGCGGCGCTGGTGCTGGACCTGGCCGAGGACGGGGAGGGCTTCGTCCACGCCCTGGCGGTGGGGGTGCTCGCCCTCGCCTCTGCGCTGAGCCTGGGAGCGGCGCTGGAGAGCCTCGGGCGCTTCGGGCCCTCGCGTCTGGCGCGGCGGTTCGCGCTCTGGCGCGCCTGTGGTGCTGCTCGCGTCCGCGGGCTGCCTCGTGCTCGAGGTCGTCCAGCGGCTCCCCGCGCCACGTCTGGCTGCGGACCACACCCTGCAGCTCACGGTCCTCGGCGGCGCCTGGGCGGTCCTCACCGGCTGGGTCTGGGGCCGGCGGAGCTGGGAGCGGATGGCCGAGGGCGTCCGGCTTGAGGCCGAGGAGGCGGCCCGGGCAGAGGCTCGCGCGGTCGACTGGGCCCGCACCAAGGTCGGAGAGGCCTGAGCCATGCTCGTCCTCCGCGGAGAGATGCTCTACGACCTTGAGGCTTCCCCGGACCTCCTGACGGAGTGGCGGCCATCGCCGGCGAGCAGGTCCGTGAGGACGGGCCCCTGCCCGTGCTCGAGCGCGACGCGGCGGCGGAGGACGAGGCCGGCGACTCCGACATTGTCCTAGACGCCTTCAGGCCTGGGGATGGCCGAGAGCGCAGCCAGCCCCCGGGCGGAGAGCCGAGCGCGGAGCTCGGTGAGGAGCCGGGGGACGTAGCCCGGACCCTCGTAGACGAACGCCGTGTAGATTTGCACCAGGTCCGCCCCGGCCGCGAGCCGCGCGAGCACGTCGTCGGCGGTGAACACCCCGCCCAAGGCCCAGAGCGCAAGCCGACCCCGGCCCCGGGCAGCTGCCCGGCGCAGCGTCTCCATCGCCAGCGGGGCGAGCGGGGCGCCGGAGAGGCCTCCGCCTCGGCCGCGACCGGGCCTCCACCCCGGGGCGGGCGAGCGTGGTGTTGGTGCAGATGAGCCCGGCGATGCCGACCTCCACCGCCACGTCGACGATGGCGTCGACCTCCTCGGGCGCGAGGTCCGGGGCGATCTTGAGGAGGAGGGGCTTCCCGGGAGAGACGGCCTCCAGCCGCGCGCGCACCGTGGCCAGCAGGGCCCGGAGCTGCTCGGGCTCCTGCAGGCTCCGGAGCCCCGGCGTGTTGGGCGAGCTCGCGTTCACCACCACGTAGTCGGCGAGCGCGCCGAGCCGCTCCACGCCGGCCACGTAGTCGTCCACCGCGCGCTCGAGCGGCGTGTCCTTGTTCTTGCCGAGGTTCACCCCCACCGGTCCGGCGCGGCGTCCGAGCGCGCGGAGCCTTCCGGCCATGGCGTCCACGCCGTGGTTGTTGAAGCCCATCCGGTTGATGAGCGCCCGGGCCTCCGGGATGCGGAACAGCCGCGGCGCCGGGTTGCCGGCTGCGGGCGCGGGGTGACCGTGCCCACCTCCACCCCGGCGAAGCCCGCCCCGAAGAATCCCGCCACGGCCTCGGCGTCCTTGTCGAACCCGGCGGCGAGCACCACCGGGTGGGCGAAGCGCAGGCCCGCGCTGGTCACCGACAGGTCCGGGCCACCGGCCGGGAGCGCGGTGCGGAGCGCACCGCGCCGAGCAAGCGGAGCGCGGACATCCCGAGCGCGTGCGCCTGCTCGGGCGGCAGGAGGAACAGCGCGCGCTTGACGAGCCCGTACACGGCTCGCCGCCTAGCACGGCTTCAGGGAATGAAGGAGTACTCGCGCGCCCAGGCCAGCGCCGGTCCACCTGCGCGGGGGTCAGGATCCCGTGCTTCTCCACCATGTCCACCTCGGACTGCATGTCCGTCTCGAGCAGGTAGGGGCCGTCGGTGTTGAGCGTCACCTTCACCCCGCGGTCCCAGAAGGTGCGGACGATGTGCTTGAGCTCGTCGAGCCCCTCACCGCGTGGGTGTGGAGGTTGGAGGTGGGGCAGAGCTCGAGCACCACGTCCGCTCGCGCAGCAGCTTCATGGCGGCCTCGTCGTAGGCGGCGCGAATGCCGTGGCCGATGCGGTGGGGCTTGAGCCGCTCCACCACCGCCATGACGCCCTCGGCGCCCGTGCCCTGGGTCTCGCCGGTGTGCACGGTGGTCTTGAGGCCGGCCTTGCGGGCGCGCTCGAAGAGGTCCTCGTACGCGCCCACCTGATCGGCTCCAGCTCCAGCGCGTGCTTCTCGGTGCCGGCCAGGTCGATGCCCAACACCCCGCGGTGCCGGTATCTGGATCGCCTTCTCCACGATGATGGAGTTGAGCCGGTGGTCGAACTCGCGGGCGAGGCAGAAGATGAGCCCGGCCTTGACGCCGTACTCGAGCATCGCCCGGTCCATGCCACGGATCGCGGCGTGGATGATGTGGTCCAGGTCCAGCTCCGAGTCGAGGTTGCGCTTCATCGGGTTGAAGCGCAGCTCGATCTGCGTGACCCGGCTGCCGCGGTACTCCTTGCCGATGACCTCGTAGACGCACCGCTCGATGGCCATGGGCGAGCTCTGAATCTTCTCCGTCCAGGTGTGGAGGATCTTTAGGTAGTCCTCGAGGCTGCCGACCTTGTCCGGCCGGGCGGTGATGAGCTCGACGAACTCGAAGTAGTCTTTGACGGGCAGCTTGAAGCCCTGCTGGTGCGCGAGCGACCAGAGGATATGGGCGCCACGGCGCCGCCACGTGGATGTGCAGATCGATGAGCTCGCGTGCCATGGTCCGGACGAGGCTTTGCAGGGAGGGCGCCCGGCGTCGAGCAACGAGCGTCGGGCGACGCTCCCGTGGACAGCCAGGCTCCGTGTGTGTGCCCCGCGATGGGAGCGACATTCATCGACGGCGAGGCCATCGCGCTACGAGTCAGGCGGGAGGTGGCCGAGGCCACCCGCGAGCTCAAGGCGCGCACCGGCCACGTCCCCAGACTGGCGGTAATCCGGGTGGGCGAGGAATCCGACAAGCAGGATCTGCGTGACCGGGAAGCAGAAGGCCGCCGCCGAGGTCGGCTTCGAGGCCAGCGAGCGCCGCTTCCCCGAGACCGCCAGCCACGCCGAGGTCCAGTCCCGGCTCGAGGCGCTCGGCGCAGATCCGGCAGTGCACCAGGATGGTGGTCCAGCTGCCCGTCCCGAAGCAGGTGGACTGGGCCGCGCTGCTCCAAATCCCACGCCCGGACAAGGACGCCGACGGGTTGCACCCGGTCAACGCGAGCTGCTCGGCCCCAGGGGCGGGACGCCGCATCGTACTGCTGCCCGTGGGGCGTGATGCGGATGCTCCAGGAGATGGACTTGCAGACCCGCGGGCAAGCGCGCGGTGGTGGTGGGCCGGAGCATCCTGGTGGGACGGCCGATGGCCCTGCTGCTGCTGAACGCCGACGCGACGGTGACCGTGTGCCACCGGAAGAGCAACCTGCCGGAGGAGGTCGCCCGGGGCGACATCCTGGTCGCGGCGGTCGGCATCCCGGAGCTGATCAAGGGAGCCTGGGATCAAGCCCGGGGCGGTGGTCATCAACGTGGGCATGGACGGTCTTTCCACCGGCAAGCTCGTCGGAGATCGGAGTTCGCCGCGGCCGCCGAGCGCGCCTCCGCATCACACCCCGGTGCCGGGCGGAGTCGGCCCGATGACCATCGCCATGCTGCTGTCGAACACCCTGCGAGGAACGCCCGGGCGCTGCTTCGGAGTCGTTTGGCTGAGCGCGTCGCCTGTTGCAGACACCGTCAGAATGCTCGCGCTGCGTGCTGTACATACATCAATATGCCGGACATCCACCTGTTCGGCCTGACCATTCACCCCTTTGGGGGCTGTCGCCGCCCTCGGCGTGTCGCCGGCGCGGTGCTCACCGTCCGGGCGGGGAGGGTCTTCGGCCGGGCGACGCGAATGCCCTCTCCAGGAGGTCTTCACCTGGGCGCTCCTGGGAGGGCTCCTAGGGGCGCACCTGCTCCCCCACGTCCTCGGCTACCACCCTCAGCTCTTCCGGACAGGAGGGCCCGCTGGTCCTCCTCAAGTTCTGGGATGGCGTCTCGTCGATGGGTGGGGTGCTCGGTGGCATGGCGGGGATCGCCGCATACTTCGGGGGAAGGGGCTCCGCATCCGGCCCTCCTGGGATGCTCGCTCGCGCTGGGGACCGCGCCGGGCTGGACGGTGGCTCGCATGGGCTGCGCCGTGGTGCACGACCACCCGGGCATCCGGAGCGACGCCTGGTACGCGGTGGCCTTCCCCGGCGGGTCCCGGCTCGACATGGGGCTCGTGGACTGCGTCCTGCTCGCGGTGATCGCCGTCGTGTATTCCTGCTGGCGCGGCGGAAGCAGCCGGAGGGCGTCCTCATGGGGGTACTCGCCCATGTCCTTCTCGGTGCCGCGCTTCTTCCTCGATTTCCTCCGGGCGAAGGACCTGTCGTTCGTGGACGGGCGGATGCTGGGCCTCACCCCCGCGCAGTCGATCACCCCGGTGCTGGCGGCACTGGGCGTCTACCTGCTGGTCCCTTCGAGACGGGCCAGCCCGGTGGAGCCCGCTCCCCGGACCACGCCGGTGGAGACGGCCTAGGCGCCGTGGCCATCCTGACGCAGGCCTGACGCTGCACTGGTTCGGGACGCTCGTTGCGCTCGGCCTGCTAACCGGGCCGCACCTGGTTGCGCGTGCAGCCACCCAGGTTGCAGGCCGGTGACTCCGAACAGGCCGTCAACGGGTACCTCCTCCTGGTAATGGGGGCCATGCGCTCGGCACCGCACCTGATGCAGGTCTTGGCCTACGAGCCCGGGCGTCTGCGCACCGAGGGCCTCCCGCTCCTGCTCAAGGTGTGGGATGGCTCCGCCTCCGCCGGCGGAGCGCTCGGAGGCTTCGCGGCGACGTTTCTCTACTACCGAAGCCAGGGACTCCGGCCTGGGCGTTACCTGGACGCCCTCACGCTCGGTGTCGCCCCCGGCTGGGCGATCGCCCGGCTCGGCTGCGCCGTGGCGCAGGACCATCCCGGGGATCCGGTCCACCTTCCTGGATGGCGGTGCAGTTCGTGGACCAGGAAACGCCTCGACCTCGGGCTGCTCGACGCGGTGGTGCTCTTCTTGCTCTCGGGGGAGATCTGGTGGCTGACGTTAAGAAGCGGCCGGAGATGGCGCTGCCGCGGCATCTTCGCGCTGGGCTACTCGGTGTGTCGCTTCTTCCTCGACTTTCTCCGCGCGACGGACCTGCCAAGCACCGACCGTAGGCTGCTCGGGCTGGCCCCCGCGCAGTGGATCTGCCCGGTGATGGCCGGGGTGGGCCTCTGGCTGCTGCGCCACGGACTGCAGGGGGCTCGCCACTACCGGATGTTTCGCCGAAATCCAGCAGCACATATATGTCTCCAATCCGCATCGTGACCCGGCGGGTCGGCGTGAAACCGGGGCGCCGCGTCCGCGCAGCGCGCTGACGATGAGGCGCGTCGCCGGGCACTTGTTCAAGGTGTAGAAGTGGATGCCCGGGCACGCCGCGGCTGAGCAGCTCCATGCACTGGACCGTGGCGTGCGCCACGCCGAGCTGCATCACCGCCACCGGGTCGTCGCTGGCACCGCTCCAGCTGGAGCACGCAGGCGCATCGGCACGGTCGCGCCGCACAGGCGGGTGAAGCGGTCGAGCTGCTCGATGTTGGTGATGGGCATGATGCCGGGGACGATGGGCACGTGGATGCCGGCCCGGCGCGCGCGCTCGACGAAGTCGAAGTAGAAGGCGTTGTCGAAGAAGAGCTGGGTGATGAGGAAGTCGAGGCCGGCGTCCACCTTGGCCTTGAGGTGGCGGAGGTCGTCGTCCCGCGAGCGGCGTCTCGAGGTGGCCCTCCGGATAGCCCGCGCCGCCGAGGCAGAAGCGGTGGTCGCGCCGCGGATGAAGTGCACCAGCTCGGAGGCGTAGCGGAAGCCCCCCGGCGGGGCGTGGAACTCGCGTTCCCCGGCGGGTGGGTCGCCCCGCAGCGCGAGCACGTTCTCGATCCCGTCGGCCAGGAGCTGCTCGAGCAGGCCGAGCTCGTCGCGGGTGTGGCCCACGCAGGTGAGGTGGGCCATGGCCTCGATGCCGGTGCGCTTGATGCGCGTGACCATGTCGACCGTGCGCTCGCGGGTGCTGCCCCCGGCGCCGTAGGTGACCGAGACGAAGCCGGGTTCGAGCGGCGCAGGTCCTCGAGGGTGCGGAAGAGCGCGCGTCCGGCCCTCCTCCGTCTTCGGGGGGAAGAACTCGAACGAGAAGCACGGGTCCGAGGGGTTGAGCCGGTTCCTAATCTTCATCGCGTCCTGGCAGGGACTGTAGTTCAGGGCGCAGGCTGAGCGCCCCGGCAAAGCCTTAATCGTGTCCTCCGGGGGGTGGGGTGGTGTCCGGGCCGCATCCCATGACCCGCCAGACACCAATCGACCCGATTCACCGCTAGGTAGGTTCACGGTGGTGACTTCGCCGGCTGGGAGATGCCGGTGAAGTACACCGGTCTGCTCGCCGAGCACGAGGCGGTGCGCACAGGGCGGGCCTCTTCGACGTCACGCACATGGGCGAGATCGAGTTCCAAGGGAGCGGGGCCCTGGGCCGCCGACAAGCTGGTCACCAACGACCTCCGGAAGTGGCGGTCGGGCGGCGCGGCTACGCCGGCCTGCTCAACGAGGGCGGCTTCGTCGACGACGTGGTCGCCTACCGGTTCTCGCCCCGAGCACATCTTCATCTGCGTCAACGCCGCAACCGCGGAAGGACTTCGCCTGGATGACGGAGACGCCGGCGGAGGTGACGCAGTACCGCTCGACGACTCGCCAGCTCGCCGTGCAGGGGCCGCGGGCGTGCGGGCTCGTGCAGACCCTGCCCGAGGTGCCGCTCGAGGGCGTCGCCACCTACCGCTTCACGCAGGGCAAGGTCTCCGGCGTCGACTGCTCATCGCGCGCACCGGCTACACCGGCGAGGACGGCTTCGAGCTCTTCTGGCCCGGCCGACGCGGCCAAGGTCTGGAACGCGCTGATGGAGGAGGGCGGCCGCTGGGCCTGTCCCCGCGGGCCTGGGCGCGCGCGACTCGCTGCGCACCGAGGTGAAGTACGCGCTCTACGGCAACGACATCGACGACGCGCACACGCCGCTCGAGGCGGGACTCGGGTGGTGTGAAGCTCGACAAGCCCGAGTTCATCGGCAAGCCCGTCCTCCGACAAGCAGAAGGCGGGCGGGATCACGCGCAAGCTGGTCGGCTTCGAGCTGCGCGAGAAGCTCATCCCCCGGCACGGCTACCCGATCTTGAAGGACGGCAAGCGCGTGGGCGAGGTGACCAGCGGCACCCAGAGCCCGACTCTGAAGAAGCCGATCGGAATGGGCTACGTGCCGGTGGAGCTCGCCGTCGAAGGCGCGACCTTCGACGTGGAGATCCGCGGCAAGCCCGTGCCCGCGCGCGATGGTGAAGACGCCGTTCAAGCGCTAGAGCACCCGCGGGAGAGGAAAGCACGAAATCATGGCCGACTATCCGAACAACCTCAAGTACACCAAGGACCACGAGTGGGCCCCCCAAGTGCGGAGGCGAAGATCGTGGTGGGCGTCACGGCGCAGCCGAGGAAGCGCTCGGCGACGTGGTCTACGTCGAGCTGCCCAAGGTGGGCGCCGCGGTCACCGCCGGCAAGCAGTTCGGCGTGGTCGAGTCGACCAAGGCCGTGAGCGACCTCTACGCGCCGGTCTCGGGCAAGGTGTCGAAGGTGAACGACGCGCTCTCCAAGGAGCCCGCGACAATCAACTCCGACTGCTACGGCGCCGGTTCGATCATCGAGATCGAGCCATCGGACCCGGCCCAGCTGGACGGGCTGATGGACGCGGACGCCTACGGCGACCTGCTGGCGAAGTGCCGCGACCTGAGCACGCGAGCAGGTCGCGGCGACCCAAATGGGAGCCAATAGAGGGGCTTCCGACTGCCGGTGCGAGCCAGCGTGGCCCGGTCCTGTTAAACGCTCGGCTCGATGCCTGACTCGCGGAATCCCTCGGAGATCGACTCCTTCCCCCTTCGCCACATCGGGCCCGACGCGGCCGACGTGACCGAGATGCTCCGCGTCGTCGCCGCGCCGTCGCTGCAGGCGCTGGTCGACCAGACGCTGCCGGCGAGCATCCGCCTCCGGCGCGCGCTGGACCTGCCGCCGGCGGTGGACGAGGCCGCGGCTCCTGGAGGAGCTCGAGGCGCTCGCGGCGAAGAACCAGGTCTTCCGGTCGCTTCATCGGCGAGGGCTACTCACGACACGTTCGCGCCCGCCGGTCATCCTCCGCAACGTCTTCCAGAACCCGGGCTGGTACACCCAGTACACGCCGTACCAGCCGGAGATCTCCCAGGGCCGGCTGGAGGCGCTGCTCAACTTCCAGACCATGGTGATGGACCTCACCGGCGCTGCCCGGTGGCCAACGCCTCGCTGCTCGACGAGGCCACCGCGGCGGCCGAGGCGATGCACAT
>CAWCLY010000021.1:0-804619 GCA_963796475.1 uncultured delta proteobacterium | reverse complement strand
GGGCTGTCTCCGGGCCTGTCCCGCGCCCGGGGCGATCGTGCAGTACTCCAACGGCATCGTCGACGTGAATCCCGAGCAGTGCATCGGCTGTCGGCTGTGCGAGGCGGGCTGTCCGTTCAACGTGCCGCGCTTCTCGGCGAAGACCGGAAAGATGGCCAAGTGCACGCTCTGCGTCGACCGGGCCACGGTGGGTCTGGAACCGGCCTGCGTGAAGGCCTGCCCGACCGGCTGTCTGCACTTTGGCACCAAGGACGACATGGTCACCCTGGGCAAGGAGCGCGTGGAACAGCTCAAGGCCAGGGGCTTCGCCACCGCTGGCCTCGACCATCCGCCGGGCGTCGGCGGCACGGGCGTGGTGACGGTGCTCAAGTACGCCGACAAGCCCGACGGTCAACCCCCTGCTGGCGAATCCAACGGTCCCGGCCACGGTCAGGGTCTCGAAGGGACCGCTTCGCTGGTTCGGCCTCCTGGCCTTCGGCGGGGTGATTCTCGGCCTCGTCGGCCACTACATCCGGTTCGACCCCGACCTCGACGCCGAGCCCTCCGCCCGAGCCCGGGAAAGGGGACACGCGATGACCATCTCCCGAACCGTACCCGTTGGCGTCCACTTCACCGGCGATCCGGCCATCCTCGCTGCCGGCCACCAGGAGGACGTGGTGGTCGGCGACCGGCTGGTTCGCTTCCGCGCCTACACCCGGGCGCTTCACTGGGGCGTGGCGCTGACGTTCTTCCTCTGTCTCTTCACCGGACTTCCCATCTGGACGCCCATCTTCGGCTGGATGGCCCTGCTCTTCGGCGGGCTCCAGGTGTGCCGATGGCTGCATGCCTGGACGGGAATCGCCTTCGCGGTCCTCGCATTCCTGCAGCTCGTGCACTGGGCGGGAGTGATGTGGATGGGCGAGGCCGACAGACGCTTCGTCAAGCTCGGCAACTTCCTGGCCTACATGCGCTGGGAGACGCACGATGAGGACGTCGGCAAGTTCAACGGCGGCCAGAAGGTCCTGTTCTGGCTGAGCACGCTGGCAGCGCTGGGCCTGCTTCTCACTGGGGTGGTCCTGTGGTTCCCGAACCTGTTCGGAATGGAGCTGCGAAGGATCTCCCTGCTCCTCCATGACATCACCTTCATTCTCTTCGGGCTGCTGATTATCGGGCACATCTACCTGACGGTCGCCGAGCCAGGCACGTTCGGCGGGATGGTAAAGGGAACCGTGAGCCGGGACTGGGCCCGCCTGCACCACCCGAGGTGGTATCGCGACGTGACCGGCGATCGTCGGTAGGCCGCCGAGACGATTCGAGCCGGTCCCGAAGCCTCGCGGCTGCACCTCTGCGGATGAAATCCTCGAGTTCCTCGACCCGCAGGAGGATGGCGTTCGACACCCGGACGTGCCGGAGTTCGCCGCGCCCGCACAGCGCGTAGACGGTCGCCGTCGAGATTCGCAGGAGCTCCCCGCGGTCTCCCGAACGCCGCTGGCTGAGTACGTGATGCTGGGGAACTCTCACTCGATGGTCGAGCGGGCAAGCTCGATTGGGCCGTACCGGGATCTCGCAGGGGGGGGGACCGGCTTTCTAGGGGACCTTGGCCTTCGCCGCCCCGCTCACCGATTCCTTGGTGGCGGTGATGGTGATGTTGTTGCCCTTCGCCAGGGCAGTGGCCAGGCCGGGAGAGCGCGGCATTGGAGATGACGATCACGGTGTCGTCCGACGAGGTCCAGGTCACCTGCGTGGTGATATTTGCCGTTGCGGAATCGCTGAAGGTTCCGAGCGCGGTGAACTGCTGAGTGGTGGTCCTGGGAATGGTGACATTGTCCGGGCTTACCTCGATCAGACCAGGATGGCGTCGGTCACCTTGAGGGCGGCGGAATCGGTGATGGTCCCCACCGCGGCCTGGATGGTGGAGCTCCCCACCGAGAGGCCCGTGGCCAGGCCGGGGAGCCCACGTTGACGATGGACGCCACCACGGTGTTGCTGGACGACCAGGTGACGGTGGGGTCAGCACCTGGATGCTGCCGTCGCTGACGTTCCGGTGGCGACGAATCGCTGGGTCAATCCGCGGGCGATGGAGGGAGCCGCTGGGGTCACGGCGAGCGACACGAGGGTGGCCGGAGTCACCGTCAGGATGGTCGAGCCAGTTTTCCCACCGAAGGCGGCGGAGATGGAGGTGGTTCGACTCCGGGTGCACTGGCCGTGCCCTTGGTCCCGCCGGACCGGAGATGCTCGCCACCGTGGTCATCGAACAGGCCGAGGCCGTCGCTCGACGGGCCGAAGGGGCCCCGTCAGAGTAGGGCCCGGGGCGGTGCACGATGGGTGGTGCCCTTGGCGGTCGAGGGGTTGGCCGGGCAACGCTGATGGAGCTCAAGGTGGCGGGGGCGACGGCGAAGACCGTCGATCCGCTCACCGTTCCGAGGGTGGCGAGGATGGTGGTGGGCCCAGGAGCAACGGGAGTGGCCACCCCGACTGAGCCTGTGGCGTTGGAGATGGTCGTCACCTCGAGGCTGGGACGACGACCACGTGACCGGGGTTGTCAGGGCCTGCGGCGTTGCATCGGTGAAGATGCCGGTGGCGGTGAAAGGCCAGGGTGATTGGCACTGGCCGGCCGGGAGTGGCGGGGGTGACCGAGATCGACTGTAGGGTCGCAGCAGTCACGGTCAGCGTCGACCGCCGGTCTTCCCCGAGAGCGCCGTGGAGATGCTGGTGTTCCCCACCTGGAGCGTGCTGGCCAGGCCCTTCGACCCTGCGGCGTTGGAGATGGTGGCCACGGTGGTCACCGAGGACGCCCGAGGTCACCTGGTTGGTGATGTCCTGAGTGGTGTTGTCCGAGAACGTGCCAGTGGCAGTGAATTGCACCGGGCTGCCCTTGGCGACCGAGGGATTGGACGGCGTGACGGCGATGGACGGCAGGGTGGCCGCGGTGACGGTGAGGACGGTTGAGCCGGCGATCCCCGAGAGCGCCTGTGAGACCGTCGAGGTCCCGGCGGTCACCCCGGTGGCCAGGCCATTCGACCCGGCGGCATTGGAGATGGTGGCCACGGAGGTCGTCGCAGAGGCCCAGGTCACCTGCGTGGTGAGGTTCTGCGTCGAGGCGTCCGAATAAGTGCCGGTGGCGGTGAACTGCAGGGTGCTGCCCTTGGCGAGCCGATGGGTTGGGCGGCGTGACGGCGATGGACTGCAGGGTGGCCGCGGTCACCGCCAGCGTGGTCGAGCCAGTGACGCCGTTCAGTGCCGCGCTGATGGTGGCCGTCCCGACCGCGACGCCGGTACCGAGTCCTTTCGATCCGGCGGCATTGGAGACCGTCGCGATGGTGGCGGCGGACGAGGTCCAGGTGGCCTGGCTGGTGAGGTTCTGGGTGCTCCCGTCGGAGAAGGTGCCCATGGCGGTGAACTGCCGCGCGGTCCCGGCGATTGAGGGTGCGGCGGGGGTCACCGCAATCCGCTGGAGCGTCACCGCGGTCACGGTGACGGTGGTCGAACCGGCCACGCTTCCGCTGGTGGCGGTGACCGTGGCGGATCCGGGGGCGACGGCGGTGATCAGCCCGGTGCTGGAGACGGTGACCACGCCGGCATCCGAGGAGGTCCAGGCGGCGGAGGGAGTGAGGTCCTGCGTGGACTGGTCGGAGTACGTCCCAGTTGCCGTGAGCTGGAGTGTCGTGCCGGCGCCGAGCGAGGGATTGGATGGCGTCATCCCGATTGACTGGAGCGTCTTCGTGCTGGAGCCCGAGCCCGAACATGCAGAGAGCAGCAGCGTGGTCGACAGGGCCAGACACAGAACGAGCGAACCGGGAATCGAGGGTCGGCGAGAGCGAACGGTGTCCACGGGACGTACCTCCAGCCCAGACGGCGCATCGATTCCGTGGGCAGCGTGCAGGACAGAGCAGGACCCAGAGGACGGCGAGCACCACGCCACTCCGGGAGAGCCGCGCCCGGATGCTGTCCTCTATCCGGGCCCGTGGTCATCGATGCGCGACCCCGTGCGGCTGGTCAACGGTCGCCTGCTGGCGGGCTAAGTCCATCCGCTCGTGGATGCCCACCGCCACGATGAATGCGAGCATGCTCCCCAGGACTACCGCGTAGAGAGCCAGCGTGCTCCAGATGGGTGGCCGCTGCATCTCCTCCAGGGACAGACCCGGCATCGGCGGCAACGGCCGGTCGGGCGTCGCTCTCCTGGGCTGGCTCACGGTGATGCCTCGCTCCAGCTTCCGTACCACCGTCACCCTTGCAGCGGAAGTTGGCCCTAGGGACTCACCCCGTCGCCGGCCGGCGGTGTGTCCGCGGCCGTGGACTCCCTGGAAGTCCTCGACGGCCCTTCGGGACCAAGGGGTCGCAGGTTTCGAAGAAGGGTCGGAGTCGCTCGGGCCTCCGCGCAACGCCCCTGAGGGTGGCCAGGTCTAGGCGCTCCCGACCGCGACGATCAAACCCGCACGGACCGATGAATCCCGCGGGAGTCTCGAACGTGCGCAGCTTCTCCTCGATTCCCTCCCATGCCGCGTCCTTGCCCGCCTGGTCGAGCCCGCTTAGGAGCGATGCAGCGCCCCAACGACTCCTTCTCGAAGCGAAGGCAGTCCTTGGCAGACTTCATCCTCAGCGGCGCCGCCACGGTCCGACTCTGCACGTCCCCAAACCCGCCTCGCGGAACGCTTCCTCGAGGATGCCGGGCCCGCCGAGACTGAAGGGCCCGGGCTGACCCGGCAGGGGCGGAGGAAGATTGGCGCGGCGCCGGGATGATTGGTGCCGGCTCCGAGAAGAACTGATTCCGGTCCGGGGTCGAGTAGACGATGGCCGCGATTCCCGCCGACCGGGCCTGAGCGCGCGCTTCATTCCAGCGAGGGCCTTCTGCCGATTGGGGAAAAGCAGATCAACCCCACCCGGGAGATGACCGCGTCGAACGCGCCGGGCGCGACGTCCAGGTTCTCTCCGTCGAGGACCTTGCACTCGACGTTCGAGAGGCCGGCTCGGCGGGCGTTTGCGGCGGCTCGCTCCAGGAATTCCTTTGGGAGAGATGTCCGTCGCCAGCACCCGTCCTGTGGGCCCCACCCGACCGGCCGCCTGGACGGTCTGCTCACCGGCACCGGCTGCCACGTCGAGCACCTGGCTGCCGGGGGCGAAGACCGGCCAGGTCGAACATGAAGCTCGGTCACTGGCCCCAGCCAGTCATGGAGCGTCGGTCCCCAGTCGTCCCACGCCTTCGCTGCTGCATCCCACTGCTGGGTGGTCGTCTTCTTGTACTGCGTGGGATTCGAACTGCGGCTGATTGGTCATGGCCCCACCTCGCTGGAGACCGTAGCACCCGTCCGCGAGACGTGTCACGCCACCCCTCCCTGCCTCCTGCTAGGCGCGCCCCTTCTTTTCAGCGAGGAAGCGGTGCACCTGCTGCACTGCCATGCTGATGGCGCCCTCGCCGACGGCTGATGCTACGGCGTCGATCTGGTTACGACCGAGGAAGTCGCGCAAGTCCTGCACGTGGGCGAGTGCCGCCGACCGACGAGGTAGACGTCGCTCTCGCGGTCGGCGGCCAGTTCGATCACGCTCGGCTCCAGATGTTGATGGCCAAAGGTTGGTCAGGGTGTCAGGACGACCTTTCCCGGAATGTGCTTGGTGGACTTGGCCATGAACGCCTCTCGCGCGTCCGCCAGCGGGTAGACGGCGCCGACCGGGCGCAGCGTCCCCTCGTCGACGAGTCGAGCGATCTCGCGGAGTTGGGCACCGTTCGCGTCCCGAACGAAACCCACCGTCGGATGTCGCTCCGATCGGTTTGCGGCGGACCATGATCGAGACGAGCGCTCCACCGGGCTTGACGATTGCCGCAGAACGAGCGAGCACGTCGCCGCCGATGATGTCGTACACCAGGTCGACCGGACCGACGGCGGTCTCCCAGCCATCCCGCTCGACGTCGACGAATTCTTCGGCGCCCATGTCGAGCACGCGTTGGCGCGCGCTGGCTCGACCGGTTCCGATGACATGGGCGCCGGCCCAGCGGGCGAGCGGCACCGCCATCGACCCGACCCCGCCGCCGGCGCCGTGAATGACCACCGTCTGGCCGGACTCGAGATGGCCGTGGTCGAACAGCGCCTGCCACGACGTGAGCGCGGCCTGCGGGATGGCGGCGGCCTGACGAAGTCGACCTTCGTCGGCTTCGGCGCCAGGCTGCGAACCTCGATGGCCACGTAGTCGGCGGCCCAGCCGTCGCGGTACCCGTCGATGAGGCCGTACACCTCGTCGCCCACCGCCACGCCGGCGGCGCCGTAGCCGAGCGCGACCACGATGCCGACCCCTCGTGGGCCGGGATCCGCCACCCCCGGTCATGTCCGGCGCGATCGGTCGAGAGCGGCCACTCAGCTCGGTCGGGGTGAAGCTGGCGGCGCGCACCTGCACGAGCGCGTCGCCGATCGCGGCTGGGGATCGGGGGCGTCCTCGTAGACGAGGCCCTCGATGCCTTCGAAGCCCTTCGGTTCCTGGAAGCGAACGGCCTTCATGGAAGTCTCCTTTCACATCAGGGGATGTCGCGACCCGGTTCGGTCGCTCCACTCACCGATGCAAACCAGTGCCGGTCCCACCCAAGCGACGAACGGCACACCGCCGGATTCGACAGCGCTCCGCGACACCGTCGAAGACGCGACAGCACGTCTGCCCATTCGGAGCGGTGTGAACGCCCGTCTCCTTGGACCTGAACCAAGCGGCAGCGCCAAGGGACTGCTCAGACCGCTCGCATCGGTCTGGCCCGCGGCGCTGAATCCCAAGGAATGAGCTCACTCCGCCTGGAGCGCGCCCAGCGGGTCGCCGGGTATGACACGCCGGGCCGGGCGTTCGTGCTCAGGGCGCCCGCGGCCGATACGGAACTGCTCGGGCCGGACGCCGCCATCCTTCTGGCCGATGAGCACCCAGGATTCGAGACCGTCCGCGGTACGCAGGTAGGTCATCCCACCGAGGAAGAGCGCTCCCGGCGCGACTCGGACGAGCGGAAAATCGACGGTCTTCTCCTGGGGCTCCCAGCCACGAAGGTCTGGGGCGAAGTGCTTCACCCGGAAGAGCAACGACGGACCCCACTCCACCAGCGTCGCGATCTCGAAGAACGTGACCCGCCCATTGCGCATGCCCCGGTAGACGCCGCCCATGCTCCCGGCGAAGGGAGCGAGCCACGCCTCGTCGGAGGTGCCACCCAGTCCGTGGCCGACCCAGTCTCCCTCCAGCCACGCTGCCGCATCGATGCGAGCCGGAGGCGGCTTGCTGCCAGGAGAGGCCTGCATCACCGTCTCGCCCCGGGGAGGCGCGGAAACCACCGCCGCCGTCGTGGTGTTCACCCGTGACAGGCGGAGGTGGAGCACCCCCACGAATATCTCGAGCCCCTCCGCGGAGCGGTTGACCCAGGCCTTCTCGAAGCGGATTTCGCTGGGACCGATTGAATTCAGCTTCTGCGCGGCAGGTGCCTCCTGCGATTGACGACCACGCAGGGTGCTGTCGAAGGTCCTGGTGCGGAGGATGAGCGAACCTTCCGCTTCCTCGACGACGGCCAGCGCGTAGGTCGTGACCTGGCCGCCACGGACGCGACGAAAAACTCCGGCCATGCTCCCGCCCGAGGGTGGGAGCAGGAAGGCATCGATCCGATCCGAGGTGCCCTGCTCCCGCCACTGACCCGCGAGCCAGGCCATCTGGTCGATCCGTGCCGGGGGCGGAGCCGCCGCCGCAGCCGCGGAGAGCGCCAAGCAGAGCATGGACACGCTCCGTGTCATGGGAGCGATGATTCACCGAATCCGGGCGTTCGTCACGACTCTATGAAGGCGTCGGAGCGGCTGCACTCGCTGCCTCACCCACGGACAGGGAGGTGGAGTATCCCGCCGGGGATTGACATATTAGTGATCGCTGATATCCCTTCGGGATGTCCCCCTCGACCGCAAGTGAAAGCGTCTTCCAGGCGATTGCGTCTCCGACGCGGCGCGCGCTCCTCGATGCGCTGGTGATGGGCGAGAGCAACGTTTCCGAGCTCGTCGCCTCGCTCGACGTCACCCAGTCCGCAGTCAGCCAGCAGCTGGGGGTCCTGAAGCGCGCTGGCTTGGTCGAGGAGCGCGCCGCAGGTCGTTTCCGGCATTACCGCGTGGTCCCGCAACCGCTGGCCGAGATCGACCTGTGGCTCGGCCGCTACCGGCTCCTCATGGAGCAGCAGCTCGACAGGCTGGGCGACGTGCTCGACGCCATGCCACCCACCCCGAGCGCTCCTCCCCGGCGCCGAGGAAGCAAGAGGCGATCGGCATGAGCGACATCCGCATCGTTCGCACCTATCCCCATCCGCCCGCGAAGGTGTGGCGCGCCTTGACCGAGCCGGCGCTGATTGCCCGGTGGGGGATGCGGCCGGAAGGATTTGCCCCTCTCGTGGGCACCCGCTTCCGGTTCGTGGCGAAGCCGAATCCCGGCTGGCGGGGGTTCGTCGAGTGCGAGGTGCTCGAGGTACGCGCTCCCTCGCTCCTTCGCTATTCATGGATTGGAAACGAGAAGAGCCCCACCACCTACGCCACGTTCCGGCTCGAGCCTCATGGCGGGGGCACGCGGCTCACGTTCGAGCACGCTGGCTTCGAGGGCCCGGGAGGCTTCTTCCTCGCGAACCTGATCATGAAGCCCGGGTGGAAGAAGATCTTCCGGTCAACGCTCCCCGCGGTGCTGACTGACCTCGGCGCAGGAGCCACGCAGGCGGACACCACCCCCCCACCGCAACACCGAGAGAGGAAGAAGTCATGCGACGACTGACTGATGTTCAACAGCGTGACCCTGGATGGCTTCTTCACCGACCGGAGAGGAACCATTCAGTGGGCCCACCAGCGTCAGGACGAGGAATGGAAGGACTTCACCTCCTCGAACGCGAGCGGCGGAGGGGCGCTCCTCCTCGGGAGGATCACCTACCAGGAGATGGCGGCCTTCTGGCCGACGCCCGAGGCGCACCGGATGCTGCCGGTGGTCGCCAGGGGCATGAACGAGATGGCCAAGTTCGTGTTCTCGAAGACCCTCGACGAGGTGACCTGGAACAACACGACGCTGCTGAAGGGCGACCCGGAAGCAGAGGTCAGAAGGCTGAAGAAGGAAGCCGGACCAGATCTCGTATCATGGGAAGCGGGACGATCGTTCGTCGGCTGGCCGCAAGCGGGCTGATCGACGAATACCAGTTCGTCATTCACCCCGTCGCGCTGGGTGGAGGCAGGACGTTGTTCGAGGGCGCCGGGAAGCAGCTTGGCTTCAGGCTGATCAGCACGCGCAGCTTCAAGAACGGCAACCTCGTCGTACGCTACGAGCCCACGTAGAGGGATGAGGGTGGGAGCAGGAAGGCATCGATCCGGTCCGAGGTTCCCTGCTCGCGCCATTGACCGGCGAGCCAGGCCATCTCCTCGATTCGTGCCGCGGGCGGAGCCGCAGCCGCCGTCGACGAGAGCGCCAAGCAGAGCAGGCCCACGCCCCGTGTCATGGGAGTGATGATTCCCCGAAACCGGGCGTTCGTCACGACTCCAGGAAAGGGTCGCCGCGCCCCGGCCGAGCTCAGGACTGCCCGGCCACGCGGGGAGCAGGGTTCTGTGGAGCGGGCTGCATCGGCCGGGCGAGCTCCCGGTAGGCGGTGAGAAGCCGGTAGCCGCTGAACCAGCTCATCCCGACCGCGTAGAGCACCCCGAGCAGCAACCCGAAGGCGGTGCCCTGCTTGCCCCCGAGCATCCCGACGATCATTCCCACCGCCACCGCTGGGATGAGGAGCACGAGGGGGGAGAACACCGCGTACCACAGCAGGCCGGAGGTGAGCCCACTCGGCGGCATGAGGAAGCTGGCTCCCGAACGGGACCTCAGGCCGATGATGACCTTCCGGGTGAGCAGGTGGCCGTACACGGTGAGGCAGACCTGGTCGCCCAGGCGCGCGCCCTGGGCGATCTCCCGGCCCAGCCCGTCACTGGCAACGAGCACCTTCTCCAGCGTCTGATCGCCGATCCGGATCCTGGGAAACACCATCCGGTGCTTGGTCCAGAGTGAGCGGCGCTTCACCTCGGTCCCAGTGTCTCGGTCCACGTACCGGACTTCCTGGGTGGAGACTCCCCCACCCACGGGGCTCTCGAGCTCCTTCAGCTCCCCGCACATCGTCGGCATCGCGAGCTCCCTTCGGTTCGTCCCTCGGCCTCCCATGCGCAAGACGCAGTCGAAAGGCGTCAGCGTTTATCCGGGAGCCAGGCCGAGCCGGGCTGGATCGCTCCAGCGGGTGGCGTCACCGCGACCACAGCCGCCGGCAAGGCGTCGCCGAACAGCTTGCCGTTGTTGAGAATTCGGGGCTGGAAGGTGTCCGGGCGCGGACGGAACGGTCACGGGGAGTCCTCAAACCAGCCGGGAGTGCACAAGAAGGGCTCGTCCCCCTGGCCGACAGGAGCCGGATTGACCCTGCAGCCGCTGCCGAAAGTGCCATCTGGCGTTCACGGTCTGGACGAGATCACCGGCGGCGGTCTTGCCCCGCGGTCGCCCCACGCTGGTCTGCGGTGGCGCCGGCTGCGGCAAGACGCTCTTCGCCATGGAGTTCCTGGTGCGCGGGGCGATCGAGTACGGCGAGCCCGGCGTCTTCATGGCGTTCGAGGAGACCGCCGAGGAGCTCGCCGCCAACGTCGCCTCCCTGGGTTTCGACCTGAAGCGACTGGTGGCGCAGAAGAAGCTGGCCATCGACTACGTGCGCGTCGAGCGCAGCGAGATCGAGGAGACCGGCGAGTACGACCTCGAGGGTCTCTTCGTCCGCCTCCAGTACGCCATCGACAGCGTCGGGCGCCAAGCGCGTCGTGCTCGACACGATCGAGTCGCTGTTCAGCGGACTGCCCAATCCGGCGGTGCTCCGCGCCGAGCTGCGCCGGCTGTTCCGCTGGCTCAAGGACCGCGGGCATGACCGTGGTCATCACCGGCGAGAAGGGCGAAGGCACGCTGACCCGCCAGGGGCTGGAGGAGTACGTCTCCGACTGCGTCATCTTCCTCGACCACCGGGTGACCGAGCAGACGTCGACGCGCCGGCTGCGGGTGGTGAAGTACCGCGGCATCGACCCACGGCACCAACGAGTACCCCTTCCTCATCGACGAAGGCGGCATCTCCATCCTGCCGGTGACCTCGCTCGGCCTGACCCACCAGGTGACCGCGCGAACGGATCTCGACCGGCATCCCGCGGCTCGACGAGATGCTGGGCGGCAAGGGCTACTTCAAGGGAAGCACCATCCTCGTCTCGGGCACCGCGGGCACCGGCAAGACCACCTTCGCCGCGCCCCTCGCCCGGGCCGCCTGCGAACGAGGCGAAAGCGCTGCCTCTACTTCGCCTTCGAGGAGTCGCCCGACCAGCTCGTGCGGAACATGCGCTCGGTCGGGATCGACCTGCAGCGCCATCGTGAAGGCCGGACTGCTCGACATTCACGCCTCCCGGCCCACCGCGCACGGTCTGGAGCTGCACCTGGTCACGATGCACAAGGTCATCAGCCAGAGTCCGGCCAGACCTGGTCATCGTCGATCCGATCACCAACCTGATCAGCGTGGGGACCCGTCTCGAGACCCAGTCGATGATGACCCGACTCATCGATTTCCTGAAGATGCGCGGCACCACGACCTTCTTCACCAGCCTGACCTGGGGTGGGGACGACATCGAGCAGAGCGAGGTTGGCATCTCCTCGCTGATCGACACCTGGCTGATGCTGGAGGTCGTCCGAGCGGCGGGGAGCGCAATCGCACCGTGGCGATCATCAAGTCGCGCGGCATGGCGCACTCCAACCAGACCAGCGAGTTCAGACTGAGGAAGCGCGGCGTGCGCGTCGCTGACACCTATCTCGGTGCGAGCGGGGTCCTGACCGGCTCGGCACGGCTGGCCAAGGAGGCGGAGGACGAGGCGGCCGCCCGGGCCTTCGAGGGAGAGATCGCGCGCAAGAAGGAAGAGAGGGAGCGCCAGCGCCGACAGGTCGAGGCCCAGATCCTCCTGCTTCGCGAGGGTCTGGACGCCGGCGATGCCGAGCTCAACCGGGCCATCGACGAGGAAACGAGACGCCTGGACCGCCTGGGCACGGAGAAGGTTCGCATGGCGAAGAGCAGACATGCATTCGCCGGCGAGGGTGGCCGGGGGCGGCCAGCCGCTCCTCGGGTCAGGAAGGAACGATGAAGCGAAGGATCGCCAGAGCACGGCAGGTCGAGGTTTCTTCCTCGCCGCCGGAGCGCTGGGAGCTGCGGCTCTACGTCGCCGGGCAAACCGCCCGGAGCGCCGTCGCGCTCGCGAACCTCAAGCGCATCTGCGAGGAGCACCTGAAGGGCCAGTACCGCATCGAGGTGGTCGACGTGCTCAAGAACCCGCGTCTCGCGCGAGGCGACCAAATCCTCGCCCTGCCCACGCTGGTCCGGAAGTTGCCCGAGCCGATGAAGAAGATCATCGGAGACCTCTCGAACGAGGACCGGGTGCTGATCGGGCTCGACCTGCGCCCGATCGGACGAGTAGGGACATGAGCCCGGTCCGCAGAACAGCCTCCCGTGGAGGACGGCGGCGCAACGGACGCGCACGGCGCCGGGCAGGCCATCCGGTGGGACGGAACGGCGCGCTACGTCCTCAAGCTCTACGTCACCGGGCTGAACCGCGCCTCGGGTCTGGCCATCGAACGGGTGCGCGGCGTCTGCGAGAGCACCTCCAGGGTCGATACGAGCTCGAGGTGATCGACATCTACCAGAAGCCGGGTTGGCGAGGGACGAGCAGATCCTCGCCACTCCCACGCTGATCAAGGTCCTTCCCGCACCGCTCCGGCGGTACATCGGGGACCTGGCCAACGTCGAGAGGGTGCTCTTCGGTCTCGACCTCCGGGAGAAGAAGTGATGCCCGCCGGAAGCCCCGCCCGCCTGGACCTGGAGCTGGAGCAGCTCCGCGTCCGCCTCGAGGAGGCCGAGCAGACGCTGCGTGGCCATCTCCGCCGGCGAGGTGGACTCGCTGGTCGTCGAGGGGCCGAACGGTCCGCGGGTCTACGCGCTCGAGGGCTCGAACAACTCCTACCGCGTGCTGGTGCGAGGCGATGAACGAGGGCGCCGCAACGGTCACTCGCGACGGGACCATCCTGTACTGCAACCGCCGCTTTGCCGAGGTGCTGGCGCGGCCCCTGGAGAGGGTGATGGGGGGAAGCCTGCGCGACCACGTCGTCGCGCAGCACCTCGTTGGCTTCGACGAGCTCTGCCGACGGGGGTGGGAAGGCCAGAGCAAGGGCGAGGTGGCCATCCAGCGTCCCGATGGAAGCCAGGTCCCGCTCTACCTGTCGATCAGCGCCCTGCTGGACGGAGAGCCGCTTCTCTGCATCATCGCCACCGATCTGACCGAGCACCTCCGGTCCCAGGAGCTGCGTCGGAGCGAGGAGCTCGCCCGGCGCCGTGCGACCGAGCTCCAGGCGCTCTTCGACGCGGTCCCGGCCGCGGTGTTCATCGCCCGCGATTCCTCCGCCAGGAGCATCGAGGGGAACGACCTCTGCTACGAGCTGCTCCGCGTACCGCGGGGGAGCGAGATCTCTTTCACTGCGACCGATCCGCCCGGTCACTTCCGGGTGCTCAAGGATGGCGTCCCCGTGCCGCCCGACGCGCTTCCGGTCCAGATCGCTGCCAGCCAGGGGGTGCAGGTCCGGAACTTCGAGCTGGCCCTCGAGTTCAAGGACGGGAGCGTGCGCCACGTTCTCGCGAATGCGACCCCGCTCCGCGACGACCACGGTCGGCCGAGTGGCGCCGTGGCTGCGTTCATCGACATCACCGAGCGAAGGAAGGTCGAGGAGGCGCTTCGCGAGGGGGACCGGCGGAAGACCGACTTCCTGGCCGTTCTCTCACACGAGCTCCGGAATCCGCTCGGGCCGATCCGCAACAGCGTGTTCATGCTCGATCGAGCCCCGCCCGGGAGCGACGCCGCACGGCGAGCCAGCGAGGTCCTGCACCGACAGACCGAGCATCTCACCCGGCTGGTGGACGACCTCCTGGACATCAACCGGATCACCCACGGAAAGATCGAGCTCCAGCTGGCCTCGGTCGATGCCCGCGACATCGTCCGGCGAAGCTGCGACGACATGCGCGCGGTGTTCGAGCAGCGAGGCCTGGAGATGCGACTGTTCCTCTCCGGGTCACCGGTGTGGGTCGACGCGGACGAGAGCCGGCTCGCCCAGATGGTGGAGAATCTCCTGGGCAACGCGCTGAAGTTCACCCCGGCGGGAGGACGGGTCGAGGTGGAGGTTGGCGTCCGGGAGGGAACGTGCGAGATCGCGGTGCGCGACACCGGGATCGGCATCGAGAGCGAGGACCTGGCCCGCATCTTCGAGCCGTTCGTCCAGTCCGGCCGGACCCGCGGCCAGGGACTGGGAATTGGCCTGGCGCTGGTGAAGGAGCTCGCCCTGAAGCACCGAGGTGCGGTGCGAGCCCGGAGCGGAGGCGCCGGGGGCGGAGCCGAGTTCATCCTCACCCTGCCGCTCGGAGAGCACGCCACCTCGGCCGGCGGAAAGGCGTCCACCCGCAGGAGGTCCTCCGGGCTCTCGGTGCTGATCGTCGAGGACAACGAGGATGCCGGGGTCACCCTGGCCGACGTGCTCGAGCTGCTGGAGCACCGCGTCCAGCGGGTCTCCACCGGACGCGCGGGCGTGGACGCCGCGTCCGCGCGAATGCCAGACGTCCTGATCTGCGATTTGGGCCTCCCGGACATCGACGGCATGCAGGTCATCCGGGCGATCCGCGGGTTGCCCGCGGCGCGCAGCCTCTTCGGCATCGCGCTCACCGGCCTCGCCCAGCCGCGGGATCGGCGGGACGCGCTGAGCTCGGGATTCGACGCCCACCTCGCCAAGCCGGCGTCGATCGACGAGCTCGAAGCGCTCCTCGCCGAGGCCGCGCGCCGGCGAACCGCGAGGCGGGACACGGCGTAGGCCCCTCCCTCGGGTACTCCATTTCGCGGAAGGGAGCGATGAGTCCTAGGTCTTACGGCGCGCAGATCAGCGGGCCCGCGCCGAGCAGTGTTCTCGGGGACGCGAAAGAGTCTCCGCCTCAACACCAGTCCGCGCGGGGCACAGCGAGGGCGAGAGGGCGAGGCGCGGCAGAAGTGACAGTGGGGTGTCGAGGCCACGTCACGTCGTTCCAAGGCAACTTCCCGCAGGCACTCGACCTTGCGAGGCGTTGATCTCCAGTTCATGCGGCGTGGCCGCTCTGGGCTTCTCGCTCACCGGCGTCAGCGCGGGAAAGATCCAGCGATGACGTCCGCTGCTGAAGCGCGGCCGACGTCTGAGCCGAGCGGGTCTCCGGCAACCGTGCTACTTCCTGTCACCTCTCCTGGGTGGCTGAGTCGTCTCGTGCTCCACGACTTCATCGAGCTGAACCGCGACGAGTTGGTCGCGCGCACGAGCGGAAAGGTCGCCGCGCGCCCGTTCGAATCGAGGGCGCCTCGGGAGATCGAGTACGGGGTTCCTCTGTTCCTGAGCCAGCTCGTGGAGACGCTCCGGCGCGAGAAGACCGGTTCGCCCTTCCCGACCAACGCGATCGGCTCGGCCGCGGCGAAGCATGGCCAGGAGCTGCTGAGCATGGGTTTCACCGTGGCGCAGGTTGTCCACGACTACGGGGACATCTGTCAGGCGATCACCGAGCTGGCGGTCGAGCGGGGAGCGCGGATCAGTTCCGAGGACTTCCACACTCTGAATCGCTGCCTCGACACGGCGATCGCCGAGGCCGTCACCGAGCATGCTCGGCTCCTGCAGGAAGCGAGCGGGCGTGAGGAGGTGCTCCGTCTGGGCCGACTCGCCCATGAGCTCCGGAACCAGGTCCACACCGCGCTCCTCTCGCTCGAAGCCCTCCAGAGTGGTGCCGTCGGCATCGGCGGGAGCACCGGTGCGGTGCTCGCCCGCAGCGTCGTGGGACTGAGGGACCTCATCGACAGCGCGCTGGCGGAGGTTCGCCTCGAGGCCGGTATTCAGCACCGTGATCGCGTGTCTCTGCGAGGGTTCGTGGGCGAGATCGCCGTGGCCGCGCAGATGCACGCCGACTCCCGGCACATCGAGCTGGTGGTGGACCGCGTCGATCCGGCGCTGATCATCACCGTCGATCCGCAGCTCCTCACGTCCGCTCTGATGAACCTGCTGCACAACGCCTTCAAGTACACTCATCTCCCCGGGCGGGTGGTCCTCAGGACCCGGAGTGAGGCCGGCCATGTCCTGATCGAGGTCGAGGACGGATGTGGCGGTCTGCCGGAGACCGACAACCTGTTTCGACCTTTCGGCGACCGCCGAGGCAGCGATCGCTCCGGACTGGGCCTCGGCCTGTCCATCAGTCGAAGGGCAGTGGCCGCGAACGGCGGCGAGATCCGGGCGCTCAACTTGCCGGGCAAGGGCTGCATCTTCACCATCGACCTGCCCGCGGGCGCCGCGCTCGAGTCAACCACCCACTGAATCGATCGGGCTGGCTCTTGCCAGCGCCTCCATCAGGACCGCGAGGTCGAAAGGCTTGAAGAGCCTTGCGACCACGTTCGGGTAAGCGGTCTCGATCGGGCGATCGTCGGCGGAGATCACGATGACCGGGAAGGCGCCCAGGGTTCCCTCCGCCAGAGTCCTCAACACCAGCTCGCCACCCATCTCGGGCATGTTCAGGTCGAGCAGCACGGTGCACGGTCCGGGAAGTCGAGGGAGGATCGAGAGAGCCTCCTTCCCGTGCTGCGCGAGGTGGACGTCGTGGCCCTGGCCCCGGAGCAGCTCGCCCAGGAGCTCGCGCGAATCCTCGTTGTCGTCGACGAGCAGGATGCGACTGGGCATGGCGCCTAGAGAGTGACCGTTCGCCTGGGGTCGGTCCCGGACTACGCTCGGCAGCCGGAGACCACAAGGTGGGAATGGCGCTCACCCCGGCGTGCGGACAAAAAGAAGGGGCGGCCTGCGCCGCCCCTCGATAACACTTCGGCCCGCGCCCTTAGGCCCGAGCGGTGATCTTCGGGATGGTCGAGCTGCACACCTCGTAGCTCAGGACCTCCGGGGTGCCCTGGACGACGTTACCCATCGCCTTCAGCACGTCTTGATACGCCGCGCGGACGTACTGCTCCGCGTTGTCCTTCGACTCCCAGAAGCTGATCGCATACGCATCGGTCCCGTTGGAAGCGATGAAGGCAACTTCGTCCTGGAAACCTGGCTGCTTGCGCAGGAGAGGAAGCACGTCCTTCTCCAGCGTCTGGGTGAACTGCTTGGTGGTGTTGGGCTTCAGGTGCAGATGCACGTTGCGAGCAAACATGGTGAGACCTCGGATTCGTTCTGACTACGCATTTACGAATCGAGAAACTCTGACCTAGTGCAGATGACTCGAGCGAGCAGCTGGAACGCCGCCCGCAATTGATCGTAACCATGTTCCAAGGTGGCGCCAGCAACGAAGGCCGCCCGCCGCGCCAAGCCGGCGTCGTTCAAGCGATCTTGCGTCCGGTGATGATCCGGATGAGCACGATCACCACGGCCAGAACCAGGAGCACGTGGATGAAGCCGCCCATCAAGACATTGGCCCGTTGCGCCAGCACCCAGAGGGCGACGAGGACGATCGCAACGATCCACAGGAGGTTGCCCATGAGTCGCCCTACTCAGTGGGGCCCGTGCTGGCGGACGTAGGTGAGCGAGAACTCCACGGGCCTGGGCAACTTCGGACTCTTCATGATGCGCGTCACGATCAGCGTCTTGCCGTCGGGCTGCAGCTTGAACTCGGTCGAGCCGCTCCCATCGTCCGTCCGTCCTTGCTGGAGCAGAGCGCCTCCGGCGAAGTGCTGGCTGTTCTGGCTCTCGTCTCCATACTTGTTCGTCAGCTTCACTTCGGTTCCATTCGTCGGCGACGTTTCCGGTGGATAGCCGGGCGACTCGACACTCACGTCGCCCTTGCCGTCGAAGCTGATGGTGTAGGTCTGGCGGATTTCCGAGCGCTTCATCAGCGCGCTGCGAGCAAACCCCGTGGCGATTCCCATCCCGTCCGTGGCGCTGTCGACCGCCGTGTTGACGGCTGCTTTTTCAGCATCCGCGCCTGCATACACATAGGTGCCGGTATAGCGCTGCGCGAGACTGGGCGAGGGTGCCTTCGACGTGCCCTTGGGGGGGGCACTCGACGTCCCCTTGGCGGGGGCGCTCGCCTCCACCGGAGTGGAGTGGGCGCACCCGAGGGCGACGAGGGGAATTGCGGCGGCGACCCACCGGAAGAGGTGGACCACCTGCGCCCTGAACTCGGGCGAGAGCTTCCGACCATTCGAGGGCTTCATCGTCGATGTCTACGCCTCCCGGGCGTTTTCCACCAGACCGGCTGTTCTTTCCCACCTTCAGACTTGCTAGGTCCGGAGGCACCCTTCAGGAGGCAGCGATGGCGACCGATCAAGGCAACACGTGGGTGCTGGTTGCGGACGCCCACCACGCACGGATCTTCGACGTCGAGGACGCAGGGCTCTTGCCGCGCCTTCGGATGACGCTGCACGCCCGCCCGGACGGGTCAGCGGCGATCGAGAGCGGTCGCCCCGACGATGCGGCCGGCCACGGCGCCAAGACCGGCGGTCCGGAGCACGGCTGGACGACCGGCGACTACACCCCGGGCGAGGCCGAGGAGCAGCGCTTCGTGCACGAGCTGGTCCGGGTGCTCGAGCGGGGTCTCAACGACACGCACTTCCACCACCTCGTCATGGTGGGGCCCCCGAAGCTTCTTGGCCTGCTGCGCGGCGGTCTGACCTCCACACTCGCCGAGCGGCTGCGCGCGAGCACGCACAGGGACTGGGCACACCTGCCGGACCGCGAGCTCGTCGAGCAGGTCCGCGGCCTCGTGGAGATCTGGTCGAAGCGCTGAGGTTGTCCGGCTGAGCTGCCTGCGGCATGCCCCCGGTCAGGCGTGGCGACGGCTGCCCGAGCGCACCACATGTACCAGGGCGAGCAGGAGCACCGCTCCCACGAAGGCGATTGTGATCGTCCCGGCGATTCCGGCGAACGGCGCGTGCCAGCCGAGCGAGCGGAAGACCACGCCTCCGATGAACGCACCCACCACGCCGATCACGATGTCACCAACGAGGCCGAATCCCCCGCCGGCGACGAGGGAAGCCAGGTACCCGGCAACGCCTCCGATGGCAATCCACAGCAAGAACGTTTCGAGCGTCATGTTCGCACCTTGAGGGCCTGAGACAGCCCGCCCAACCCAAGGTAGCCATCCGAAGGCGTCGCGCGAGGCGCTCTGTGCTCAAAGCAGGCTCCACACGAGCGATTGCGAGGGGATAGAGGGGATCCCTGGACGCAGGACTGCAGCGGCACTACATGCGCCTCGAGGAGCAGCGGGATCCGTGAAACAGGCCCTGGTCACCGGAGCGAGTCGAGGGATCGGAGCTGCGGCGGCGATTGCTCTGGCCCAGAGCGGGCTTCGAGTGTGGCTTCACTACCGTGCGCGCGAGGACGCTGCCCAGCAGGTGGCCCGAACCATCGTCGAGAGGGGAGGCCCAGAGCCCATCCTCGCTCGCTTCGACCTCGCCGATCGGAAGGCCACGAGCGAGGCGGTGCAAGTTCTGACCGAGCAGCATGGAGGCCCGGACGCGCTCGTCCTCTCCGCCGGAGTCTCGCACAACGCGCTCTTCGCCCTGACCTCGAACAAGGAATGGGATGAGGTCATCGCGACGAATCTGGGTGGACTGCTCGCCGTCGGGCGGCCGATCGTCAAGTCGATGCTCCGGGTTCGTGCCGGTCGGATCGTGGTCGTCTCCTCGGTGGTCGCACACGTCGGAAACGTCGGCCAGGTCGCCTATGCGGCCACGAAGGGCGGACTGAGCTCGGCGGCGCTCTCTCTGGCCAGAGAGCTTGCGGCCCGGGGCATCACCGTCAACGTGGTCGCGCCAGGGCTCGTGGACACGGAGATGCTCCGGGGAGCTCCGATCGAGCGGCTCCTCGCCGCTGTTCCCGCCCGCAGGCTCGGTCGTCCCGCGGAGGTGGCCCACGTCATCCGGTACCTCTGCAGCGAGGAGTCGGGCTGCTTGACCGGGCAGATCTTTCACGTCGATGGCGGGATGTCCCTCCAGACCTCATGACCGATCCCAGGGGTGCGTTTCCGCCGGTCTCCAGCGTCCTTCCGCACCGGGCACCGTTCCTGTTCATCGAGCACGTCGTCGAGCTCACCGAGCAGAAGGTGGTCGCGGTTCGGACCTTTCGCCCCGATGAGCCCTTCTTCGCCGGCCACTTTCCGGGTCGCCCCGTGGTACCGGGCGTGGTGCTCGTCGAAGGCCTCGCCCAGGCGATGGCCTATCACTCGCTGGTCCATCATCCGTCGCGGGAGATCTTCCTCGTCGGCATCGACCACGCCCGCTTTCGGTCTCCCGTCGGGTTCGGAGTCGAGGTGAGGTTCGACATCCGCGTGGGGGAACGGCGATTCGGAATGACGAAGGGGGTGGGGGAAGTCACGACCGCCACCCGGCAGGTCGCCCGTGCAACGCTGCTTGGATACAGCGCGTACCCTCGCGCGAGCCCCCCTGACGCTGGAGGTTCGCCGTGAAGTGCGCCGGCCCTTGATCACCGTCCGAGCTCGAGCAGCTCGTCGGGTACCGCGAATCCAGGCTGATAGTCCGTGACGGCGAGCTCGAGGCTGAACCCTCGCGCGTCGGTCAGTACGACCCGGCGGGCGATGGGCTGGCCCTGCATGACCTGCCGCTGTTCATAGACGATCTCCTGTACCATCCGGTCCTTGCGGAAGAAGCGTTTTCGGAAGACGGCGAGATCTTCGACGTCATGCCAGACCTCGACCGCATCGACGTCCTCCTCGTCCAGAGCTCGTCGACTCACCCAGGCGCCGTCCGAGAACTTCAGCGGCCCTCGACCCTCGAGGAAGTAGATCCGCTCGACCGAGCGACCGATCTCCAGCGGGTCGACCCGTGAGGCAACGTCCGGGAGGTAGATCCTCGACTCCCAGTGACCAGAAAGCCTCGCGACGTCGAAGAGCTTCGGTCCCACCGGGGTGTTTGCCGACACACGGAACGAGCCATCCCGACGTCCCAGGAGGTACCCGGTCATCGGGAAGCTCCGTCCCTGGAACCGGGCGACCACCTGGTGGAGCATCTTGAACGTCTCCGGCTCGGCCGCCTCCAGCCGCTGCAACTTCAGGGACGCCGCTTCGGCCGAAGGCGGAGGCGCGGGAACGTTGGAGGTGGTCGCACAGCCCGCGGCAGCGACGAGCGTGCAGAGCATCGAGGTGTGATGCGCTCTCATCCGGGTGTGCTCGCCATTCCGTGCCTGGGCGACCGGAGGCGGGGAACGAGAAACAGAGCGACGAGGGCACTGATGCCAATGCCCAGACCCACCGCCACACCCATCGTCTGAATGGCTCGATACGAGGCGAGCGAGAGCGTACCGAATCCGGCCAGCGTCGTGCTCGACGTCAGCAGCACTCCGGTGAACTCGACGGCAGAAGTCCGCGCGGGGTTGGTCAGCCCCTGCACCGCAAAGATTCCGTAATCGACACCGCAGCCCAGGATCAGCACCAGCGCGCTGGCGGAGACGAGGTTCAAGGGAACGTGCGTCAGGGACAGGATGCTGAGGGTTCCCAGCAAGCCGAGTGCCCCCGGGGCGCAGGCGAGCAAGGCCAATCTCGCAGAGCGGAAGGCAAACACCAGCAGCACCAGATTCGACAGCAAACCGACACCACTGAGCAAAGCCATCTGTTTCGGAATCGCGGCGACCGTCTCCGCGGCCAGCGCCCCTCCGTCGATGACCGTGACCTCGGGAGGGAGGCGGCTCCTGAGCTCGGGAATGACCGAGGGACGGGCTGGAATCGAAGGGGGTGACGGCGATGCAGCCCGAGCTGGAGCAGCGCAGCAGCCGGCGCACCAGGGGGCCCAGTGAGGTCTGAGCCGAGATCCCCCGGTTCCAGGGGAGAAGTCTCGCCTGAACGAACGGCCTCGACACCACGCCAGAACGGCTCGAATGCGTTCTCGGTGAATCCGAATGTCCCGGCGGCGTCGTTCAGCGCCCTCCTGCCGGCAGAGACGTCGAAGTCTCGAAGACGCTTCTGACGCTCCTTCTGGGTCCTCGAGGAAGGCAGGAAGGAGCTCAAGCTCAGGACGTGCGACACCTCACCAACGCGCTGGGCTCGATGGAGGACGCTGCCGACTGCATCCGAGAGGCGCAGCGCATCCTCCACCGTCGCCGCGCGGGCCACCACGAGGGAGTCGGAGCTCTGCATCCCGAAACGCTTCCGGACCTCCTCGTACTCGGCGAGCGTCGCCGGTCGCTGTGCGTCGAGGTGGCGGAGCTCACCGTCGAACCGAAGTCGCGGCAAGGACACCGCCGAGAAGGCGACCACCAGGATGACGATGCTCCAGGCCACAAGGGGCGAGAGCCGCAGCGCCTGAAGGTTGAGCATCCAGCCCGGAATCGGCGAGGAATCCCGTAGCCCCCAGCGGGCACCGAGTGCCACGACCAGGGTCAGCGTGGCGGCGAACGCGAAGGCAATCCCTGTTCCTGCAAACAGGGCGAGCTCACGAAGCCCGGGGAAGCGCGAGAAGAGCATCAGCGCGAACGCCATCATCGTGGTGATGAACCCGAGCCAGAGCGAACGGCGGCTCTCCCTCAGTCCAGCGGCAAGGCGCTCGAGTGGCGAGCCTGCGTGCACGGAGGACGCGTTGAGCAGATACATCGGATAATCGATCGCAATCCCGACCAGCACCGACCCGAAAGCGAAGGTCAGGGGGTGGATTCGACCCTGGATCGAAGCGACCGACAGCAATCCACCCACCATCCCGAAAGCCAAGGTGACGGACGCCAGCGCGAGCAAGCGGAGGCTTCGGAACCTGAGCATGAAGATCGCCACCAGGGCGGCGACCGAGGTGACCATCGTCACGAGGATGTCTCGCTTGACGGTTGCGGCGCTCTCGGATGCGAACCGTGGTCCGCCGACCACCTGCAACCTGGCCACTCGACCGGCCTCCAGTGGAAGCTTCGTCGCTTCGCCTTCGAGCCGAGCCAGGAGCGACGCCGAGGCCTCGGTCTCCAGAGCCGATGCCTTGGTGACCCCGATCAGCAACAGATGCGTCTGGTCGGGCGAGAGGAGCTGACCGGCGTAGGACTTCACGCTGACCGCACCGCTCAACCCGGAGAGGATCTCGTCGTCGAGATCGAGCGGGTCCTGGAGCAGGTCGCTCTTGGTCACGATCGCCTGAGGGGCGGAGAGCTTGGCCTTGAGGGTGGTCAGCAACCCCGGGAGCCGGGAGGCAGACAGGCGGTCCTCGATCGCGGCGCGTGGATCCTCGAGCAGATAGAAGCGACGGGGGAAGAGCACTCGCCCCACCTTCATCATCTCCTCGGTGGTCTGTCCGGCGACGATCTCGGAGAACGCTCCGGAGGACCGAAGGCGGGTTGCCAGCGCCTCACCCGCCCGGGCGAGCTCTGCCGGGCTCGCACCGGGGATCTCGCAGATCCAGGAGCAGCACATTGAGGGCACCAAACTCCTCCAGAAGCTTGGCTGCCTCGCGCGGAGAGCCAGGCCCCTCCGGAAGCATGGCCCCGATGTCCTGCTCGACGACCGTGCTCCTCGCCAGCCAGAGACCGGTGGTCAGGAAACAGAGAGAAAGAGCCAAGGCGAGAGCGAGATGCGAGGTCAGCCAGAGCTGAAGCCGTGTCAGACCCGGCTGCCCCTGCATCTCAGCGCCCGTCTTTTTCGATGACGTGGTCACGGAAGACGATGTCGGTCCGATCGCCATCGGGTTCCTGCAGGGAAACGTGCCGCAAGCGGTACTCCGGATCGAACTCGAGATCGATTGCCTGGATCGAGTGGGAGAGCCCTTCGGAGCGCGGCTTCAGAGAGACCCTGAGTGGCCGGGCTCGATCGATCCGCAGCTCGAACAGCGGCGTGAGACGTTCGAGATCTGCCTCGAGCACGGCCCGGAGGGTCTCGAAGACCTTCCCCATCCCGGGCTCGGACGTGAGGTCGAAGCTCTGGGGCGACGACATCCCGGACATCGTCAGCGTGGCGGTCGTTCCCTGGAGGACGAGCTCGCTCTCGCTCGGCGGGTCGGTGTGCCAGACGAGTCGACCGCCACGGTGGTAGCTGAGTCGCCCGGTGGTCACCAGCGTGTCCCGGAGTGCCTTGAGGTGCTTCGTCTGCTCGAAGCGCGCCGAGAGCGACACGGTCCGCTGCAGGGATTCGCGAAGCGGAGCCAGCTCCGGAGGCACGCCTTTCGGTGCGGGACTGGCAGAGAGGACCACCGGCAGGAGCACGGCGAGAAGGTCCATCGGAGCGCGAGGCTATCACGCTGGCGCAGGAGCATCGCGGGCCAGCGACTGGACTTGCTTCTCCTGGACATGGGAAGAAACGTGGTCGGGGAATCACGTGCCTGCAGTCATCACCGCCGTGGGCGCCGTCACCGGACACGGGATCGGATGCGCCAAGCTCTTCTCGGCGCTGCTTCGCGGCGACACGGCGATCCGCTCGGTCTCTCGTTTCCCTGTCGACGGTCTATGCAGCACCCTGGCTGCCGAGGCCCCCTTGGACGAGGAGCTGGAGGCGGCCTCCTCGCGGCTTCAGCAGGGGCCAGCGGAGGACCGGGCCACCCGCCTTCTCCTGGCGGCCGCGGCGGAGGCCCTGGAAGGCCGGGAGCTCGAGGCATCTCCGCGCCGTGGAGTGATCGTCGGAACCACCAAGGGAGCGTTCGAGCGCCTCGGACGCCAGACAGGAAGCGATGATCTCCTGGGCGCTCCCGCCCGCGCGCTGGCCCGCGCAGCCCATGCGCGTGGCCCGACGCTGGGGGTCAGCGCTGCGTGCGCGTCGGGCACAGCGGCGCTCGGTGAGGCGCTGGCTCTGATCGAGGACGGGGTCTGTGACGAGATCCTGGTGGGGGGGACCGAGGCGCTCCATGCCTTCGTCTACCGCGGCTTTCACGCGCTGCGTGCTCTCTCTCCACGACCCGCGATGCCTTTCGACGCCGCGCGCAGTGGGCTCTCGCTCGGCGAGGGTGCGGCGGTCCTGATCATCGAGTCGATCGCTCATGCGAGACGACACGGTCGTCGACCGATCGCAGTGCTGGAGGGCTTCGGTGCAAGCAGTGATGCGCATGACCAGGTCGCACCCGAGCCCGGCGGACGTGGGTTGCTCGCTGCCAGCCGGATGGCCCTCGCCAGCGCAGGCGTCACGGCGAACGAGGTCGATGGCTACCACGCACACGGCACCGGTACGGTCCAGAACGACCGGATGGAGGCCATGGTCTTCTCCGGGCTGTTCTCCGGGCGCGCAGTGACCGTCTCGGCAATCAAGGGTTCCCTGGGGCACACGCTCGGCGCGGCCGGTGCACTCGATGCGCTCGTCTGCGCACTGATACTGCGTTCCGGGACCGTACCGCCGGTCACCAATCTGAGGACGCTGGATCCGCGGGCGCCCGTCCCTGCAGTCATCGGAGGGCCGAAGCCGCTTTCCGGAAATCGGATCCTGATGGCCAGCGCCGGCTTCGGCGGCATCAACGCCGCTCTCGTCCTCCGTGCTGCTGCGGGAAGCGCATGACCTCGGAGGTCGGGGTCACCTCCTGGGCGATCTGGAACGCAGGCGGCGTCTCCGTCAACGCGACGCCCGTCCCCGGGGCGGGCACCGGGTTGGGCCTCTGGCCGGAACGCCCACCTCCGACCCCTGGTGCCCGCGGATTGCCTGTTCCCGCGAGCGCCTCGGCACTCGTTTCGCTCGCTCGGCAGGTCCTGGCCGCTCGGCGCGTGGGCTCCCTCCCCGAGTTGCCGCCCGTGATCGGCGTGAGGCTTGGAACGATGAGCGGCTCCCGAGAGAACAATCTCGCCTTTCTCGCGAGTCTGGCCGAGCGCGGCGAGTCCCTCGGCTCACCGTCGCTCTTCGTCCACACCCTCTCGACCGCCGCCCTCGCCGACGTCTCGCTCGCCCTGGGCTGTCGCGGGGGCCTCTCCACCGTGAGCAACGGAGAGGCCAGTGGCCTGCTCGCAGTGGCGCTCGAAGCGAGAGCGCTCGCCGCCGGTCGTTCTGCAGCCTGCCTCTGCGGGGCGATGGACGTCTGTGGCTCGGACTCGGACGTCATCGCCCTGTTCCTGCTGGAGCCCGCCCCGTCAGACATCGCGGTCCCTCGGCTGTCGGGCTGGGAACTCACCTTGGCACAACGAGCCCCCCGAGCCCCGGTTCCTTGCGGTCGAGCATGGAACGGCTGGTCCTCGCGCTCTGCAGCGACGAGGGCGGACCGGTCAGCGCCTCGTCTGGGACCGGGGAGTCCGTCCGCCTCTCCGTCGTCCCGGCGGGGCGGAGTGCCCGGAGTGAGCAGCGCGTTGTAGCGCGGAGCGCGCGTGATGGGCGTGGGACGGAAGGCCGTGGTGCTGGGGGGCGTGTGTGATCTACGGCGGGTCATCGCCGAGCGCCTCGCCAGCGCCGGGCACAGGGTCACCGAGCTGGAGGCGCGCGCTGCCGCGGCCGAGCTCGACGCCGAGAATCCTCGTCCACCTGGATGCGAGCCTTGCGCGCTCTCCGGGGCTCATCGACCCGGATCCCTCCTTCCTCGAGGCACGGTCGTCGTTCGGGGTGATCGAGCCGCGCCGCGCGGTCCATGGAGCTCGTGGGGTTCGGTCGAATCGTTCATCTCCGGGCGGCCCCGGCCCCGGCCCCGGCCACGACCGCGTCCTCGTCCTCGTCAGCAGCCGCAGCGATGCCGACCTTCGAGCTGGCAGGGACGCTCGCGGTGCTGCAGGAAACGGCGCGCCGCCTGGCCCCCCTGGGCATCACCCTCAACGTGGTCACCCTCATGACATCGTCCGGGGTGCCCACGCAGCGGAAGGCGAAGTGCTCCGAAGTCGCCGCCCTCGTGGAGATGCTGTGCCACGACCAGGCTGGTTTCATCACCGCCCAGTCCTTTTCATTGGTGATCGGGCTGGGTTAGATCACCCCGTGCCTGCGCCCGTTCCCACCGACTCCTCGACCGAAGACGCGCTGCGGACGCTTCGTGAGGAGCTCAAGCAGCTCCTGGTGACGACCCTTCGACTGGAGAACGTCCGTCCCGAGGACATCGGGGACACCGAACCTCTGTTCTCTCCCGAGGCTCGCCTGGGTCTCGATTCCTTGGCCGCGCTCGAGCTGCTCTCGGCAATCGAGTTCACCTACAAGGTTCGTTTCGGGGACGAGGGCTCGGCACGTGAGCACTTCGAGTCCATCTCCACGCTCGCCACGTTCGTGGCGTCCGCTCGGGCCTGAGCCGTGCGTGGGGTTGCGATCACCGGCGTTGGCATCGTCTCGGTGCTGGGTTCCGGGTTCGCCGCTCACCTGGCGGGACTGCGGGAGGGAAGGTCGGGCCTTCGACCCCTCACATTGTTTCCTGCCGGGGATCTGGGTGCGCTCCCGGTCGGCGAGGTCGCCGCCGGGCTCGTCCGGAGGAGCCGCGGTCCTCGCTGCATCCGTCTGGCCCTCCTTGCGGCTCGTCAGGCGCTGGCCGGGCGCAGCCTCGAGGGCGAGGGTGTGCTCTCCGTCGGCACGACCACCGGCGGCATCCTCGAGTCGGAGGCTCATTACCTGAAGCACCGGGGAGGCGTGGGTGCGGAAGACAGGGAGCTCCTTCTTCATCACCCGATCGGCGCAGTGACGGACGTCTTGAGCAGGGCCCTGCGGCTTTCCGCTTCGCAGCACACGTTCTCCACCGCCTGTTCATCCAGCGCCAATGCCATCGGCTTCGGGGCATCGATGGTGGAGCGGGAGGGCAAGTGGGCCCTCGTGGGCGGGGTGGATTCGCTCTCTCGCATCACCTACGCCGGATTTCACTCGCTCAAGCTGTTGGCAAGCGCGCCCTGCCGCCCGTTCGACCTGACCCGCCGCGGTGTGTCGCTGGGCGAGGGTGCCGCATTCTTCTTGCTCGAACCGGCAGAGGACGCTCGCCGACGGGGAACGCCCATCCTCGGCTTCGTGAGAGGATGGGGCTCCACCTCCGACGCGCACCATCCAACCGCCCCGCACCCCCGGGGTGAGGGTGCCGCGGCGGCTTCGCTTTCTGCTCTGGCCGACGCCGGACTGGCCCCGGCGGAGGTGGATTACGTCAACGCTCACGGGACCGCGACACCGGCCAACGATCTCGCGGAGGGACTGGCCCTGGAACGGGTGTACGGACCAAAGCCTCCCCTGACCAGCTCGACCAAGGGGTTGACCGGGCACACCCTCGGCGCTTCCGGTGCGATCGAGGCGGTGCTGAGCCTGGCGGCGCTCTCCGGCGGTTTCGTCCCGGCGACGACCGGACTGGAACAGCCGGACCCGGAGATTCACATCCGGCACGTTCCACCGGGAGGGGTGAACCAGCCTCTATCGGTCGTGGTCTCCAACTCCTTCGGATTCGGGGGGAACAACGCGGTCCTTGTTCTTTCTCGGACGGCCGCATGAAGCCGACTGTCCACGGCCTGGGCACTGCGGACGCGCCCCGGACGGACATCGATCCGCGGGTCAACCGGCTTCCGCGTCTGGAGCGGATGGCTTTCGCGGCGGTGCGAGAGGCCCTCGGTGGACGATCCCTTCCCGACTCACTCGCCCTCGTCTTCGGGACCGGCTACGGAGGGTTGGCGGCCACGGAGGCCTTCCTCAAGGGCGTCGCATCCCGGGGGATGGCCTACGGGAGCGCGACCGCATTTCACCAGTCCGTCCATCACTCCCCGGCCGGACAGCTCTCTCTCCTGCTCGGGATCCGCGGTCCGGTCCTCACCGTCTCCCAGAGGGAGCTCTCCGGCGAAGCAGCGCTGCGGGTCGGGCTCACCCTGCTCGACCGCTTCGAGTTCGTGCTGGTCGTTGCTGCCGATGAGAAGACGGCGGTGCTCGAGGCGGCATACCGCGCGTTCGGCGGGTTGTTCCAGGCCGGAGAAGGGGCGGCTGCGATCCTGCTCGGCCGCGGCAAAGGGCCGCTCTGGATCGAGCGATGCGAGTTGTTCTCACATCCCACCTCGGTGCGTCGCTTTGCCTCCCCGGTCCGCTTCGGGCCTCGGCTCGCCGCGGCGCTCACCAGCTCGCACAGCCGGGCGGTCTCGATCGCTGCTCCCACCGCCGATGTCGAGCGTCACGAACGGGCACTGGTCGGTCGCAGACGTTCAGATCCTCCAGGACCAGGCGGCTCCGGGCCGGGTGAGCTTTCATCCCTCCGCGGGTCTGGTGCGCAGCGTCCTGGCGGCGCGTTACCTACTGACGAGCCCTGGCGAGTCGGCGTGCGTCCTGCACGGGCTCGCCCTCGGCGGTGCCCAGTCCATCACGGTCCTGCGGCGTGACTCCTGAGGCCTTCGTCGGCAGTGGCTTGCTGGGTCTGGGGGGACTGGGGGCGCTGATCGGCACGTGGGCCGTGTTTCACCCTCGATCGACCGTGTTCGGTCCAGTGGTGTGGCACGGCCCTCGCGATCAGGCGCGGGCGGCCCTGACGTTCGATGATGGTCCGCATCCGGAGTACACCGAACGGATCGCCGAGGTTCTGGCCAGGGAAGGGGTGCCGGCGACGTTCTTCTGTGTGGGAAGGTGCATCGAGCAACATCCACGCATCGCCCGCGAGCTCCACCGGGCCGGCCATGCGCTGCAGAACCACAGCTTCTCGCACGACACCGGACGCCAGCTCTTTCATACCGACCTGCTCCGTGCCGACCTGCAGCGGTGTCAGGACACGCTCGTCGGCATCGGCTCGGCGCCCCCGCGCTACTACCGACCGGCGGTGGGGATCCGGAACCCAGTCGTTCACCGTGCGGCGCGCGAGGTTGGACTCGAGGTCGTCACCTGGACCGATTCTGCCCGAGACGGCCTCTTTGCCCTGAACGGAAGAAGGGCCGAGCGGCTCGCTGCGCGGGCGGAGCCGGGGAGCATCCTGGCCTTGCACGATGGGGCGCTCTCCGCTCGCTCGACGCTTCGGGAGCAAACGGTGCGGCACCTTCCCGAGCTGCTCCGCACATTGAAGCGGCAGGGGCTTCAGATGGTGACGCTCGACCAGCTGCTCACACCAGCTTGACGAGCGCAGCGAGCGTCTTCTCGGGCTCCCGGACGAAGGGATTGCCCTGGTCGGTCACGTATCCACCGAGCACCGCCGTGATGGCCTGTCTGATCTCGGCGTTCCTGTTCGGACCGAAGATGAGACGCGGCAGCTCGCCCGCATACCAGCTCCGGACGAACGCCTTGAAGACGCCAACGGCTCGACCGACCGGGCCGTCGTACTCGGCATCCCAGTCCACCGACTCTCCGGAGAGCGAACGATTGATCAGTGAGGCCGCGATGCTGGAGGACTCGAGCGCGAGCGTGACTCCGGAGGAAAAGACCGGATCCAGAAACTCGGAGGCGTTTCCGGCCACTGCCCAGCGTGGCCCATGGAACCGCGTCACGGCTGCCGCCCACCCGGAGAGCTTGCCGGTCTTCAGCACCGGGGTGGCGTTCCGCAGCCTTCGGTGGACGTTCGGGTCCTCATGAAGCAAGGCGAAGAGGCGTTCGCGGTCGGATCCGCCGACGCTCTCGTAGTCACTCTGCGGCATGACCAGGCCCACCGAGGTGCGCCCGTTGGAGAACGGGATGATCCAGCCCCAGGACCCGCGGGGATGGATGCAGATCCAGATATCCCCCTCCAGGTCTCCAGCCGGGCGCTCGTCCCCCTCGATCCAGGTGAAGAGCGCCATTCTCGGGGGGACCTCGGAGGGCTTCTCCAGCGAGAGGAGACGGGGCAAGACGCGACCGTACCCGCTGCAATCGAGCACGAAGGAGGCCCGCAACTCGAGCCGGCGCTCGGCCTCCACGTCCAGGACGGTCAAGGAGACCGAGTCAGGACGAAGCTCGACCGCCTCGACCCGGTGATTGTAGCGAACCTCCACCCCCTGGCTCCGGGCCGCGGTGGAGAGGGTCTGATCGAAGTCGTCTCGCGGAACCTGGTAGGTCTGGGTCGCTTGCCCGGGGAAGACGTCGGCAAAGCAGAACCGCTCGTGGCGCTCGCCCGCGAGGAAGAGAGCCCCTCTCTTGGGCTGGTACCCTCGAGCGACCACCGCATCGAGCAGCCCCGCCGCGGCAAGGAGGTCGTTGCATCGAGGAAGGAGCGACTCGCCGATCTGAAACCGGGGCAAGGTGCCCGCCTCCAGGGTGATGACGCGCCGGCCTTTCCGGGCGAGCAGCGCGCCGGCAACGCTCCCTGCCGGGCCCGCTCCGATGATGAGAACGTCGGCATCCATCGCTAGGCCGGTCGGGGCGCCCGACGCCATCGACGAATCACGAAGGTCGTCGCCAGTCCAGTCACGACGGCCAGGACGCCGCCGAGGATTGCGCCACCGAGCACCAGCACGCCGAGGAGGTCGGCGACGTCTCTGAAGCTCCGGACCGCGCGCATCGCCTCCACGGACAGTGGAAGCCACTGGCCACGGAGCGACAGGGCGCCCAGCTGGGCATCGGCGAAGAGCACGAACGGAGTGAGGGGCGGCACCGAGATTCTGGAGCCCGAGCAGCATGGCCACGCGGTTGAGGCGGAGGATCCACGCGAGCCCGAGCCCGACCAGGGTCTGGACCCCGAAGAAGGGGCTGCAGCCAATCAAGACCCCGAGGCCCACCGCCACACCCAGCTGGACGGGGTCCGTGTGTTCGTGGATGAGGCGACGGGTCGACGTTCGCAGCGCTGCGACCAGTGCGCGGGCCCGCTCCGTGACCTGCGACCACGGAGCACACCGAGAGACGGTCGCGCCAGACCCGGCTGGTTGACGTCCGGGCATCGATTCGGCATCACGCAAGCGTGGCCCAGCCACCTGTCCCACTCCTCTGCGACGAAGCACGCGCGTGCGTCATCATCCCAGTCTACAACAACGCCTCCGCCGTCGGAGACGTGGTGCGGGGCGTGCTCGGCCACTGCTCCGCGGTGCTGGTCTGCGACGACGGCTCGACGGACGGCTCGGGGGACGTCGCGGAGGCGGCGGGGGCGACGGTCCTCCGGCATCCGCGCAACGAAGGCAAGGGCGTCGCGCTGCGGACCCTGCTGGCCGAGGCGCACCGGCAAGGGTTCCGCCATGCGATCTCCGATGGACGCCGACGGCCAGCACTTCCCCGGCGACCTTCCGGTGCTTCGCGGCCGCGCTCATCGACGAACCCGGCTCGATGGTGCTGGGAGTGAGGGACCTCGTCGCCGCCGGAGCCCCGCCCTCGAGCGAGTTCGGTCGGCGCTCTTCGAACTGGTGGATCTGGTTCGAAACGGGACTCCGCCTGCCCGACACCCAGTCCGGATTCCGCGGGTACCCGGTCCCGGAGGTGAGCGAGCTCGGGGCAGGACACCGCCGCTACGAATTCGAGACCGACGTGCTGCTCCGGGCGGCGTGGGCTGGCATCCCGATCCGCTCCCGGCCGATCACGGGTCCTGTACCCGGCGAACCGGACTTCACATTTCCGGCTGGTCCTCGACAACGTCCGGATCGTTGCCTTGAACACGGTTGCCGTCCTCCGGCACCCGCTGCCGCTCCCGCTCGGGAAGTCGCTGTTCCGCGTTCCGCGCCGCCCCGGATGGTCTCTGTTCGAGATCCGGAGGTGGGCCTGGCTGGGCGGCTCCGGACCACTCTGGCGCGGTCTGGCTGCGCTGGCGGGAATCCTGGGCGCCGGCTCGTTCGCCGGAACGCGCTCCGGCGCGCTCGCCTGGGCGACCTCCGCGGTGGCGGGGGTCGGCGCCCTCCCGGCGCTGCTGGCGACCCATGGATACCGCGCGCTTCTGGGGAGGCATGTCTCGACGGCCTGGAGCGCCGTCGTGGTCGTGGGGTGCTTCGTCGCCTTCGGAGTCGTGGAGCTGGCGCACGCGCCCAGGCGGGCGCGGCCCACGGGCTGGACGGGAAAGAGTCGAGGTGGCGTCTTCGGGCACTGGTTCTTCATCACCATCACCCGCGCGTTTGGCAGGTCCGTGGCGTACTGGGTCCTCTACCCGGTCACGCTCTACTTCCTGTTCGCCGCCCCCGCGGCGAGGACCGCCTCGCGCCAGTTCCTCGATCGGGCCGTGGGCCCAACCGGATGGTGGCGTTCGATGGCCCGCTCCTACCGCCACCTCCTGGCCTTCGCCCGGACGATGGTGGATCGGGCACTGCTGCGAACGCGTGGGAAGACCCCCTTCCGGTACGTCGAGCAGGGCCTGCACCACATTCACCAGGCGGCCGCCGCGGGAAGAGGCGCTGTCCTCCTGACCGCCCACGTGGGCAACTGGGAACTTGCCGCAGGGCTGCTGAGCGGCGATCTCGGGGAGAAGCTGGCGATCGCCGCTTACCAGGGGGAGCGGGAGGCCATCGCCCAGTACATGAAGCGTTCCGGAGGCCCCGAGATCAGGGTCATCGAGGTCGGGCGCGACGTCCTCGCAACGCTGGAGATGATCCGGGAGCTCCGTGCTGGCACCTTGCTCGCAGTGCATGGCGACCGGGCCATCGGCGAGCAGACGGTGTCCATTCCTTTCCTCGGCCGGGAGGCGCGTTTCCCCATTGGCCCCTTCCTGCTCGCCGCGGTCAGTGGTGCTCCGCTCATCGCCACCTTCTCGCTGCAGGTGGGACCAGCGGAATACCGCTTCTTCGCCGAGGAGCCCCGGCGTCTGAGCTTCAGCGCGGGCCAGGATCGAGCGACCCAGCTCGCGGCCTGGGTCCGGCAGTACGTGTCGTTGCTCGAGTCACTGGTGAAGCAGCATCCCTACCAGTGGTTCAACTTCTACGATTTCTGGGATGCGTCGCCCCCGGTCGCGTCGAAGACGCAGTTCGCCACCGGGGAAGCTGCGTAGCGAGGCGGTGGACCTCCTCGGCGAGTGGACGGTCCGGGTTCACCGGGGTCACCTCTTCACACAGGAAGCCCAGCAGGGCAGACCCCGCCGCGGAGCTGGGCGCCGGGCCTCCGAGAGCAGCGGCCTGCCGGAGGCCGAGTGCGAGCGAGGCCTGGACCAGCGCGAGCCGCTCGCTCTGTCGGAGCGCCTCCAGGGCTGCCTGGGTGCCAAAGGGAACGATGTCCTGATTGTGTCCGTTGGTGGGCAGGCTCTGCGTGCTGGCCGGCGCGGCGTACCGTCGCATCGAGGCGACGATGGACGTCGCGGCCAGGTTCACCCCCGCGAGCCCCGACTGCGCCCCGGGCTGCGCAGAGAGCATCAGCGAACGCCCGCCGTTCCGGTTCGGGTCCATCAAGAGATCCAGCTGGCGTTCGGCGAGGTTGGCCAGCTGGGTCAGGGCGAGATTCAGGGCATCGCTGGCGAACGCCACCTGCTGCCCGAAGAAGTTTCCGCCGTGAACCACCTGGCCCTTGTCGGGGAAGAACACCGGATTGTCGCTCACTCCATTGAGCTCCGCCGTCACCACGCGCTCGACGTGGCCCACGGTCTCCTCGACGGCTCCCACCAGCTGGGGCACACAACGAAGGGTGTAAGCCTCCTGCAGCGGCCGGCCGGCCCGGGCGGACGAGCCGCTCAGGAGTGCGGAGAGCTTTCTTGCCGTCGCGTGAGCGGACGCGTGGCCGGAGAGGCGCAGCAGCTCGGGCGAGGTGAACTCGCTGGATGCTCCCAGGAGCTCCACCAGGAGTCCGGTCAGCTCGAGCGCGAGCTCTTGACCGAGGCACGGGCGGCGTTGACCGCGAGGCCAGCCGCTGCGGCGCTGAGCGAGGTCCCGTTGACCAGAGCGAGCGCATCCCTGCCCCGGAGGCGCAAGGGACGGAGACCGGCCCGATGGAGGGCAGTGGGCGCCGGAAGTCGCTCCCCGTCGCAGAAGGCCTCGCCCTCACCGCAGAGCGCTCCGACGGCGTGCGCCAGCGGAGCGAGATCCCCGCTGGCTCCGACGGACCCCCACTCCGGAACCGCGGGAGCGAAGCTCGTCCCGAGCGAGGCCGCGAGGAGATCGAGCACCTCGAGGCTGATCCCCGAATGGCCCTTGGCCAGGGTCCAGAAGCGGGCGAGAAGCATTGCCCTGACCACGCGTGGAGCAAGAAGCTCTCCCTGGCCAGCGCGCAAATGGTTGAGCAGCCCGATCCCGTGCGTCTCGAGGTCGACGGCCGCTCCGTGGGTCACCAGCGGTCCAAAGCCGGTGGACATTCCGTAGACCGGCCGTCCGCTGACCACGAGGGCACGGACGAACTCGGCGCAGCGGATGACCGCGGACCGAGCGCCGTCGGAGAGGGCGACGCCCAGCGGCCCTTCCGCCGCTTCGAGATCGACCGGAGCAAGGATGCGCTCGGCGTCCACCACCAGGTTGAGGGAGGGGTTCGGAGAGGTCACGAGGATTGGAAGAGTTCCTCGGCGCGCCGGCGTGACACCTTTCCAGAGGGAGTCGTGCACGCGACCCAGAAGCTCTCGGGCATCGTCCGCGGCGGTCGGTGAGGAACGGGCAGGTGGAAATCGGGTGGAATGTCTCCGCGGACCAGGGGCTGGACCATCGATTGTCCTGCCCCGATGAGAAGGACTCGGTCATCGAAGGATAACTCCAAAGCAACGGGGTTCACCATCCGCCCGTTGTCGAGCTTGAAGCGCTCGTCCGAACGGCCCCGGAAGACGTAGCCGCCGTCATCGGTAGGAATGGCCAGGTCTCCCGTCGCGAGCCAGCCCTGAGCGTTCACCACCGGCCTCAAGCTTCCGCCGGAGAGCTCGCCCAGGGCGGTGTTCGTCCCTCGGACCAGGAGCTCCGTTCCTCCGTCATCGTCGGGCGAACCGAGCATCACCTCGCACCCGAGTGGTCGACCGAGGAAGTCGTCGCGCTCCCACTCTCCGGGCCTGCCGAGGGTCACTCCCGGTGAGCATTCGGTCTGGCCGTAGCCGACGCAGAGCCTGGTGCGCTTCAGCCTCTCTCGCAGCAGCCCTCTGACGGGAGCGCCACCAACGATCCCTCCGTGAAGAGAGGTCAGAAGTTGATCCGGAATCGCGGAGAGTGTCCGGGGGACCCCGAAGAGGACCTCCGGACGATCGACGTTCAGAATCTCGTTGAACGATGTGGGCGGCACCGAGCGCAGACGGGCCCCCTTCAACACGCCCATCAGGAACTCCAGCGTGAACCCGAACGCGTGCGTCCAGGGCAGACAGCCCAGGATCCGGGTGCCCGGGGGGTAGCCGAGCGCAGCGTGGTGACTCTCCACGACGCTCAAGAGGCCGAGCTCGGCGAGCGCGATCGCTCGTGCGTCTCCCGATGTTCCGCTGGTGAAGAGAATGAGTGCTGGCCACGGGTCACCTGGCTGGCGGTTGGGCCGTCGGCGAACGAGGGTTCCGCCCTCCGAGAGGACTCCGGTCGCGTCCGCCACCCTGACCCTGTCGTGGAGCGAGGATGGTGCGAGGCTCGGGTTGATCGCTGCGAATGTGACCCCGAGTCGAACGCAGGCGATGAAGGCGGCAGCGAACTCCGGGCCATTCGGGAGGGCGACCGCGAGGACTTCGCCTGGACCGAAGCCGCGGGCACGGAGTCGGGAGACGAATTCTCTCGGCCAGCGCGCGGGGATCTCCTGCCGCTCGACCAGCGGAGTCGAACACCTCCAGCCGCACGACGGCGTCCAACCTCGAGTTGAGCTGCGAAGCCAAGGGTGTGGAAGAGTCAGTCACTCGCTCGCGATGCTGACCACGCCCTTGGCCTCTCGGGCAAGCGTGTGCCCAAGAACCGTCATATGATTGCTTCTCAAGGAAGCATTCATGACGAAGCTGCTCTGTGCCGTGCTGCTCATCACCGGAACCGATGTCTTCGCCGAGGATACGATGAAGAGCGCGGGCGCAGACATCGACAAGGCGGTTCATGCCACCAAAGGGGTCGTGAAGAAGGCGGCAAGGGACATCGCAGACGCAAGCAAGAAAGCGGCGAGCGAGATCGCAGACGGGAGCAAGAAGGTGGCGAGCGACGTCTCCACCGCCACCAAGAAGGCCGGCTCGGGCGGCGCGGACGCGAGCGAGAAGGCCGCGCATGCGACCACGAAGACCGCGTCGAAGACCGAGGATGCTGCGAAGAAGGCGGCGAGCGACGTAGCGCCCGCCAAGTGACCTGCGGCTCCGACCCTGCCCGGTCCTGGGAGTTGCGCCAGGCATCAGCGGACCTGCACGGCCATCGGTACGGCCTGACCTGCTCTCTGCTTCTCGGCGGCTTCAGTCCGAGGACACGGCGGGCTCCGCGGGCGCCCCGGACGAGAACTCCGCCACCGCCCGGGCGAGGTCATCGATCCCGTTTCTATTCCTTCGCGGATTCCTTGATCGCCTCCGTCGTATCCTTCACCGCGTTCTTCACGTCCTTGACGGTGCGCTTGACTTGGCCCTTGACCTGGTCTCTCTCGCCCTCTCGCTTGAGCCCCTTGTTTCCCGTCACGTCACCTACGACTTCCTTGATGATGCCTTTGGCCTTGTCAATGAACTCGCCCATTTGCCTCTCCTACGCTGGTCCAGAGGCTCACGGTGATGCGAGCCGAAAGGCAAGCAGGCACGATGTGTGCCGTCGTCACGAAAATTCGGGAAGGCGAGGCACACAGGCCGGAGGACGGCCTCTTCGGATCGCGGGAGGCCGGCGTTCAGCGCATCACTTGCGTGGCCGTGCATCCCTTGCGCCTGGCGCCGTGGCCAAGGCTTCAGGAGACAGCGAATCGCTTATCCAGAGGGTCTGGTTAATCGGTAGTTGTTTTCAGCGGTGCTCGTGGTTGGCATTGTCACGACGGTGGTGACGCCGTCGATGCTCAAGCGTTGGCTTGCCAGGCCGAGTAACGCCAGGATTCGCGAGTCCGGCGAGTAGAAGATCCAGCCCGCCGGAGGGGCTATCCTGCTGGAATGCGCCCTGCGGACCACGTCCTGCTGGTGCCCGGCTTCTTCGGGTTCGGGAGCTTCGGCCGGCCGGGCGGGCCGCGCATCGTCTACTTCGACCGGGTGATGAAGGCGCTCATATCCGCCAGGCGCGAGCTGCGCGGGCGGATCCACGTCCACGAGCCGCCGCCGATAGGGTCGCTCGAGGTGCGCGTCCGGAGTCTGCAGGACGCCCTGTTGCAGCTCCTCGGTGGCGCCCTCCTGCGCGGCGAGTCGCGCCGCGGCCACGTGCGTATCCACATCATCGGCCACTCCACCGGCGGGCTCGACGCGCGCCTGCTCCTGAACCCGCGCTACCACTTCAAGGGCGAGGATCCCGCTCTACGCGAGCGGCTCGCCGAGAGCGTCGGCACGGTGGTGACACTCTCGGCCCCCCATCACGGCACGCCCATCGCGGGCACCCTGGTGCACGGGCTCTCTCACCTCGTGCTCGAAGGGATGTCGCTCGCGACCATCCTGGCCGCGGCGGGACAGCTCCGGAGACGGCTGGGGCTCCCTGGCTTGAGCTTCCTCATGACCCTCTTCGAGAGCGTCGCGCCCAGGCGCAACGTGAACGCCCCCGCGATCGCGCTTCTCGCCGGCATGGACGAGGAGACAGCGCGCCAGATCGCCCGCTTCCGCGGAATGGTCATGTCCGACACGCGGCTCCTGCACGACCTGGCGCCGGAGCGAATGGCGCAGTTGAACGCGCGCATCGGCGAAGGTGACCTGGAGCGGCTCGTCCAGATCGTGACCGTCGCGCCGCGACCGACGCTCCGGGGTGGGCTCCACGGGCTGGACCGCCGGGCGGCGTACGCGCTCTGCTACGCTGCCACGGCCAGCAACGCGTTCCGGCCGGACCGCTTCCCCGACGGACCCTGGATTGCGGCGCGCCCGCCAGGTTCCGAGCGTGCGGCGGTGGAAGACGCGCCCCGGGCCAACGACGGCATCGTTCCGGCGTCCTCGCAGACGCTCACCCGCAGCGCGGCGCGGCTCGTCCTCGCCGACCACCTCGACGTCATCGGGCACTTCGAGTGGCGCTGGAACACGACGATCTTCAAGTCGGGCGCGGGCTTCGGCCGGCGCGAGTTCATGGCGCTCTGGCGGTTCGTCGCAGAGGCGCTCTGAGGTCGCGCGAGCACCCGCTCGCCATCCCCCGGTGTGCTGTGGCCTCGCTAGAAGCGATCCGAGTCGATGACCTGCTGGGTGAGGCTCAACATGGCCTTCTGCTGACCGTGCTGAGCGTAATCCGCCCTCCACCCGTTCTTTCCGTCCTTGCTCACGTAGAGCACGAGCTCCACATCGGCCTCGGAGAGCTGCCAGCTGTACGTTCGGCCCCGCGCGGGGGCCGGCAGGTCCGCGCTCGCGTCCTCCCGGCCGTACCTGCTGCGGAAGGTGGCCAGGCAGGGACTCATCGGATATGTCCTCTCGCGGTCCGTATAGCGAGACTCCGATCAGCCCTTTCGGCCCGAAGAAGAAGTACCGGAACTCGACCACGACCGATCCGATCGAGGTCCTGCGCTCGTTGCGAAGGACTGCGTCCACCTTGGTCCGGTGCGCGTCGGGAAAGAGCATCTGGACCTGGTCCTTGCTCATCCCCCACCGCGCGCTCTGGAAGTACCCCGTCGGCTTGCCGTCGGCCGCAAGCACAAGGGCGACGATGGCCACTGCCGTGTGCATGGCCCTCAGCCTACTCCCCCGGTGCGGGAAGCGTCAGACTGCCTGTCGGCCGCTGATGACCCTGAAGAGAACCGCCACGATTGCCAGGATCAGCAGCACGTGGATCAAGCCACCCATGGTGAAGTTCATGGCGAAGCCGAGCGCCCACAACACCACCAGCACCACTGCGACAACCCACAGAAGATTGCCCATGGCGTCTCCTCCTGGCTCGATGCCGACCTTTCGTTGTGCATGACGCGTGCCGATGCGGCGGATGCCCGATCTAAATCAGAACTCCCGGCATCCACCCGGAAAGGCGCGCAAGCTTCACGTCTCGCCGAGGGCAGCGTGCATGGCTTGCGGCCGCCGCCCTCAGGCGCAACCCTCGCGTGGGTTGCGCCAATCCGTTCGGGTCTCAGCTGCCCTTGGCGTCGAGACGCTGGTAGCTGAACTTCTGGCCACCCACGCTGGCCTCGTACATCAGCCCGGTCTTGGTCTGGGTGAAGACCGCCACGCCGGTCTGGTACTTGGCGTTGGCCGAGGCGCCTGCGGAGAGAGCCACCGCGCTGACCTCTGCCGCCAGGGCGAAGTTTCCCTTCTTGAAGTCACTCAGCGCCGCGGCGTTCTCGAAGAAGATGATCTCCGAGTAGGCCTGGCCCCCGAGCTGGAGGCCGATGGTCACCTGGGCCAGGGATGTCTTGCCGACCGGTTCACCGTGCTCGAACACCGTTCCAGCGCCACCCGCGCCACCGACGACCACCGCGCCCTTCCCCACCGAGGGGAACACCGCGTATCCGGCCGAGTCGCGGAAGAATCGCGCGAGCCCCGGGATCGGACTTCTGGAACACCGCGACGGTCTCCCTGGCCTCGGTCACCGCGTCACCGGCGACGGCGGGTCGTGCTTGTTGAGGCAGGCCAGCCCGCGTCCCTCACCGAGCTTCACGTTGGCGCGGAACATGAGACCTCGGCCCTGGTCTGCGAAGCTTCGAAGGATCTGACGACCAAGCGATTCAATGTCCTGGCAAGCCTCGGCGTCCGGGCAATCCTGATGCTCACGCCTCTGTCGGGTTCCGCCCAGGTTGTCTCCTCCACCGGCACCCACCCGGGAAAAGCGACCCAGGCCCCCGACGCCGGGCCGGCCACTCCCTGGGCCATCGGGCTGTCGATCAGCGGGAACTTCTTCCCCAGGGGCACCCAGTCCGACTTCGTCCAGCCCACGGTCTCGGTGGACCACGGCTGGCTCCACCTCGAGGGCCGGTACGCCTACGAGGCGCTCGACACTGGATCGCTCTGGATCGGGTGGAACTTCTCCTGGGGGGACTCGGTCACCTTCGCGCTCACCCCGATGATCGGCGTCGTGTTCGGGTTGGCGAAGGGTGTCGCGCCGGGCCTCGAGTGGGACCTGACCTGGGGCCCGCTGGAGCTCACCTCGACCGGCGAGTTCGTCTTCGACTTCGCCAACTGGGACGCGAGTGACTTCAATTACTGGGGGGAGGCGCGGGTCTGGCCCTGGCACTGGCTCAAGCTCGGTGTCGCGCTCACCCGCACCCGGGCCATCCAGACGACGTCCCCGGAGCAGTTGGGGCCCCTGGTCGGCGTGCGGATTTGGAAGATCGGCGCTGCGGTGTACTGGATGAACCCCGGGAACTCCTCGGACCAGTACTGGAGCGCCACGCTGACCTTCAACCTCTGATCCGATGCCGACCCTCCGCGACTGGCTCCGGGCCAGACCCTTCACCCTGGTGATGTCGTCGGGGTTCTTCGGCTTCTTCGCCCACGCCGGCCTGGTCTCCGTGCTCGAGGAGGAAGGGCTGTTCCCGTCCCGCGTCGCCGGGTCGAGCGCCGGAGCGCTGGTCGGTGGGCTCTGGGCCGCGGGCGTCCCCGCCGCACGCATCCGGGAGGAGCTGAGGGGTCTCCGCCGCGAGCACTTCTGGGACGTGCGCCCGGGCCTCGGGCTGCTCCGGGGCGCCCGTTTCCACGGCCTCCTCGAGCGGGTGCTCCCGGTCCAGACGTTCGAGGGCTGCTCGGTCCCGCTCGCGCTCTCGGTCTGGGACGTGCTCGCCCGGCGGACCGTGGTGCTCCGGAGCGGAGCGCTGGCCGCGGCGATTCACGCCTCGTGTGCCTTCCCGGTGTTACTGCAGCCGGTACGGCTGGGAGGCCGGCTCTACGCCGACGGTGGCATCGCTGACCGGCCGGCGATGGCCGGCGTGGGCGACGAGGAGCGCGTCCTCTACCACCACCTCACCTCGCGTTCGCCCTGGCGGCGGAGGGAGAGCCCGGCGCTCGCGGTTCCCGACCGCCCGCGCCTCCAGGCGATCGCGCTCGCGGATCTCCCGCGGCTCGGACCGTTTCGCCTCGGGCGTGGACCCGAGGCGATGGAGCGCGCCGCGGCTGGAACCCGCGAGGCGCTGTCGAGACCGGTGTCCGACGTCTGACGGACCCGGATTGCGCGCGCGCCCGCTCAGGAGAAAGGCTCGACCGGAGCGCCCGGCCCGGGCGACACCTGACGGGGGCAGCCGTGCTACATCGCGCGGCACCCATGGCCGCCGTCCATGAACCGACCGTCGCCGAGCGCGAGAAGAATCTCGTGGCGCTCACCTCGGTCGGCGCGGCGGTGCTCCTGACCGGGATGAAGGTGGTCGTCGGTCTGACCACCGGCTCGATCGGCATCCTCTCCGAGGCGGCGCACTCGGGCATCGACCTGCTCGCCGCGCTGATGACCTTCTGGGCGGTGCGGGCCTCGGCGAAGCCGCCCGACAGCGACCACCTCTACGGCCACGGGAAGATCGAGAACTTCTCGGCGCTCTTCGAGACCGGATTGCTCCTCGCCACCTGCGTGTGGATCGCCTACGAGGCCGGCAAGCGGCTGGTCTTCGGCGGCGTGCACGTCGAGGCCACCGTCTGGTCGTTCGTCATCATGGGCGTGTCGATCGTCGTGGACGTCTCGCGCTCGCGCGCGCTCGCCGCGACCGCGAAGAAGCACCGGAGCCAGGCGCTCGAGGCGGACGCGCTCCACTTCTCCACCGACGTCTGGTCGTCCGCCGTGGTGCTGGTCGGCCTCGCCGGGGTGTGGTTCTCCGACCGGCCGGGTCTGGAGTGGCTGGCACGGGCCGATGCGTTTGCCGCGCTGGGGGTCGCCGCCATCGCCGCACTGGTGAGCGTCCGGCTGGGCCGGAAGTCGGTCGACGATCTGCTGGATGCCGCGCCCAGCGGGCTGCTCGAGCGCATCGCCCGCGCGGCGTCCTCGGTGGACGCGGTGGAGGGCGTGTCACAGGTGCGGGTTCGCCGCTCGGGGCCCAAGACCTTCGCCGACGTCATCCTCCAGGTCGCCCGTGGCCTCTCGGTGGAGCAGGCCCACGAGATCGCCCACGCGGCCGAGGACGCCATCCGCGGCACGGTGCTCGACGTGGACGTCATCGTGCACACCGAGCCCGCCGAGGGCGAACCAGCCGCCTCGCGCGTCACCGGAGCACCGGCGCGGGCCTGAGGCGCCCCTGCGGCCAGCTCAGGTGCTGGGGGCCAGCACGGAGCTCAGGCTCAGGTCCAGCCTCGGGCCGAGCTCCTCGAGCAGGCTCTGCAGCTCGGCCGGCGGCATCGACAGGGACTCCACCAGCCGACTCCGGGTCCGCTCGAGCAGGAGGTCGCGCGCCCGCGCCATCCGGCGGCTGATGGTGGACTTGTTCACCTGGTACATCGCGCCGATCTGGTTGAGGCTCAGCCCTTCCTGGAAGTGCAGCCGGAGGACGTTCTTCTCCTGCGCGTCGAGCGAGGCGAACGCCTCGCGGAGCGCGCGCCCGAACTCGGCGGCGTACTTTCCCCGGAGGATCTCCAGCGTCCGGTCCACGGTGGGCGCGACCGGCTCCCAGATCGAGACCTCGGGAAGCGGCTCCGGTCCGCGCCTGGCGTCACGCCGGGCGTTGAGCGCGAGCCGGAGCGCGCCGGCCCGCAGCCAGTTCTCCAGCGAGCCGCGACCGGCGTAGTCGAGGATCCGCGGCGGGCCGGCCCTCCTCCGAGACGAGCACCCGGGTCCGGAGCCGCTGGAGGATCTCGTCCACGAAGTTGGGCGAGGCGTCGACGCTCCGGATCGCGCCCGCGACCGTGTTGAGCACCTTGTCCAGGGCGCGCACCGCGGCCTCGTCCCGCTCCGCGCAGCCGAAGGCGAGGTACAGGTCCGGCAGGTGGAGCTGCTCGAGCGCCCGCGAGAGGTCCTCCGCCTCTCCGAGCCGTGCGGCCCAGTGCGCCACGAACCGGCGGGGATCCACGCCGAGCCGGGGCCAGCTCTCCCGCGCCTCGGCGAGCTGCGCGGCGAGCCGTCCCTCGAGGCTGGAGCGATCCGCGACGTGGCGGCTCCGGGGGAGCGTGCTCCAGAACACGTCGGCGTGGGCGAACTCAGTCACGAGAGGAGGGCCGGAGGGACCAGCCGGACCGCCGGGTCAATAACCCGAGCCACCCCAGCGCCGCCACGGATGAGACCAGGAGTCCCCAGCGGACCCAGGGCGAACCCGCTCCCCCGGTTTCACCCGGAGTGAGGAGTCGCACCACGTAGGCGTCGCCGGCCGGAGTGCGCGTGCCTCTCGGCCCCGAGCCGGACGCCGAGCACCCGGAGTGTCGTCCCCGCGAGCTGCAGCTGCACCACGCGACCGAGCGCTGGCGCCTTGCTCCAGCGCGCGCCGGCCCAGCCTCCGTCGGGGGATGGAGGACGACCTTCGCCCCGGCGGACCGGCCGAGCTCGTCGAGCAGTCCGGTGTCCACCCAGCGGCCGGTGAGCACGAGGCCGATGATCGAGCTGCCGCGCACCACCGGGCGTGCCGAGACCAGGAGCAGGTCGTCCGGGCGAGAGGTGTCCACCAGCGGCAAGCCCAGCCGCCCCAGCGTGGCGGAGGACCAGAGCGCGTCGGTGGGCATTCCCTCCATCGCCTGCGTGAGCAGGGGGAGCGCGGGCACTGGTGCGCCGAAGGCCGCCGGCGCGGCGAGATCCAGCACCACCCGCCCCCAGGCGTTGGCCACGAGGAGCGCGTCGCGCGAGCGGAGGCCCGGGAGATCCGCCGAGGTGAGGGTCGGTGTGCGCCTCGGCGAGCTGTTGCTCGCGGCTCGCGTCCTCGGCGAGGCCGAGTGCGGCGTCCAGGTTGCTGGCGTCGCCGAGGGCCCCCATCACTCCCTCGGCGCGGAGTCCCGCCTGCACCAGGAGGTCCACCCGCTCGCTCTGCGCGTGCAGCAGCGCGGGGAGACGCGCCGCCGAGGCCGCGAGCTCGTGGTCCACCCTCCGCTCCCACACCGTGTGCTGGCCCCAGACGACGGCCGTCACCACCACCAGCGCCGCGGCGAGCGCCCCGGTGCTCCGTCGGAACGGGAGGCTCGCCTCGCGGAGCGCCTCGAGCAGCGCGTCCATCGAGGACCAGCGCTGGGCGGGATCCACCGCCAGCCCGCGTGCCAGCACACGGGCCAGCCGTACCGGGAGCGAGCGGCGGCGCAGCGAGACCGGCTCGGGTGGCTGTGTCGGGGACGCCTCGCTGACCTCCTCGGGGCGCCGTCCCTCCACCGCCTCGAGCAGGGCGACGCAGAAGCTGTACTGGTCGCTCCGCACGTCGCTCGGATGTCCGCGCCAGTGTTCGGGCGCCATGTAGGCCGGAGTCCCGGCGAAGCGTGGCGCGTGCTCGTGGACCGCGCGGGCGAGCCCGAAGTCCGTCACCCGCACCCGGCCGTCCTCGCCGACCAGCACGTTCTCGGGCTTGAAGTCGCCGTGCACGATGCCCGCCCGGTGCGCGGCGGCGAGGCCCTGACCGGCGGCGGCGTAGAGGGCGAGCGTGTGGCGGAGGCCCGCGAGGCCCGGCCGCTGCGCACGGCGGAGCGTCTCGCCCTTCACGTACTCCATGGCGAAGAACACCTCGCCGTCGAACGTGCCCACGTCGTGCACGGTGACGATGTTCGGATGCGAGAGGCGGGCGATGGCCTGGGCCTCCGCGAGCAGCTGGGTCCGGCTCCCAGCCCGGTTCCCGTCGCGCCCGCGGAGGAACTTCAGCGCCACCTTCCGATCCAGCTCGGGGTCGAACGCGCCGTACACCACGCCCATCCCGCCCCGGCCGACGGGGTCCAGGAGCACGTAGCGACCGAGGTTCGTGCCGCGCGGGAGCAGCCGGTGCGAGGGTTCCTCGGCGTCGGGCGCGACCAGGGTGCGGACCAGCGCCGCGAGCAGCATCCGGCACGAGTCGCAGCCATCGATGTGGCGTGTCACCCGAGCGCGCTCGGCCTCCGTGCCCTCGCCGCCGACGTGCCGGGCGAGCGTGTTCTCGTCGAGGTGCTCCTCGTCGAGTCCGGTCGCGGCGTGGGTCATGGGGTGTAGCTCGGGCGCTTCTGGTAGGCGCGACCGAACTTGTCCAGGTGGGCGGGGTTGAAGAGCCGGGGCTGCAGCACGAGCTGGACCTCCGACGGCTGCCCCTCGACGACGACCACCTCGACGCTCGAACGGCTCGATCTGCCGTCCCCAGGCGTGGAGCGGGTAACGCCCCGGAGGAACGTCGTGGATGACGAACGTCCCGTCCGGCGCCACGCGGGCGAAGGCGCGGTTCGGAAGCACCAGGACGTTGGCGTACATCTGCTCGTGGATGTTGCAGAACACGTCCACCAGGCCCGGGTTGGGGAAGGTCACCGAGCGCGTCTCGTGCGGCCCGGGTTGCCCGAGGTCGAAGGGGCGCGCGGCCGAGGTGGAGAAGACGTTGTGCACCCACGGGTCGTCGTTGGTGAACTGGACCGTCTGACCGGCGACGACCACCCGGAGGTCGGGCGAGAAGGTCTTGTCCTTCTGGCTGATGATCGGCGCGTCGGACAGCGGCGGCTGGCGGAACCCGGTGAGGTACACCACGATGGGCTGGGTGGGCGTGGCGTCCACGCCACCGTCGGCAGCGCGGATCTGCGCCGTGCCGCGGATCTCGCCCCCGCCGGCCGCGGCCGCGAGGAGCAACACCATCCCGATCAGAGCGCGATGCCCCACAGCACCCGCGGATAGTAGCGGGAGGAGTCGCTGGTGAGGCCGAACAGGCACCCGAAGGTGATCCAGAACGGACCGCGGGTCCAGGCGAGCGAGGGGCCGAGGTAGACCTGGCCCACGTTCGGCCGGGTGTCACCGGTGATGGGAAGGTTGCCGTAGGCCTCGGCAGCCAGCCGGAGCTCGCGACCGACCGGGAACGAGACGCCGACCCCGCCCTGTCCGAGCACCGAGACGCTCCCCGGGAGGTTGCTCTGGAGGAACGGCATCCCCACGAACACGCCGGCGTTGAGCGTCACCAGGACCGTCCGCAGGCTGCCCACCGCGAGGACGAACGCGGCCTCGAGCGCGGGTGGCCCGGCGGCCCGGTCCAGCGGCTGCTGGTAGGTGAGACGGAGCATCGGCTGCCAGCCCTCGTCCTGCTCGCGCGGGACGAAGCGGTAGCGGGCGGACAGGGAGATGGAGTGGAGGTACAGATCTCCCGGAAACGAGGCCAGCTGCAGCGGCAGCGCGAGCTCGAGGTGGTTCGACATCGAGACCACCGGGCCCCACCAGACCCAGATGGACGCGGGCCGGTCGATCTGGTTCGGCACCCGTCCGTAGGCCCAGACCCACTGCTCGAGCTCGATGCCGCCCTCGGGGACGAGCTGGGCCTCGTCGAGCCAGAGATGGCTCGTCCGCCCGGCGCGCGCCGGCGAGACCAGAACCAGGACGCCCAGGGTGAACCAGCGTGCCAGCCGTGCTCTGCCGACCACGAGGGCTGCAGTGTACCGGAAGCGGGCCAGGGGTCGACCTTCCCCATGCTCACATCGAGAAGTGCAGCTGCCCGAGGACGCTGAGGCTCCCCTCCTGGCCGCCACCGGGGACGCCATAGTCGGTGTAGATGGTGTCGAGGCGCGCCTCGCAGTAGGTGAAGAAGAACCAGGAGATCGAGAACCAGGCGCCCGCGCTGGTCACCTGGTTCTGCCGGAGCGCCTCGCCGGTGAGGATGAAGTGCAGGCCCTGGATGGGCTCGACGTCCGCCTGCACCAGGCCCGTCCCACCCCAGTCACGGGTGACGTCCGAGGCGCTCTGGATGAGGAGGTCGGCCTCGGCCATCAGGACCCACGGGCCGCCCACATGCCACCGGGAGAAGAGGCCGTGCGCCTGTCGCCACACGTCGGAGGCGTTGGCGAACGGGTCGATGACGTACGGATTGGAGAACCCCGAGACCCCCCGGTCCGCATGCGTCACCAGGCTGCTGAACCCCAGGGTGAACGCATTGCTGAATGCCCCCTCGACGTACCCGCTGTAGCCGTGCTCGCGGTACGCCGGGTCCTGGATGAGGAAGTTGCCGACGATGCCCATGAGGGCTGCGCGCACGCCGGGCCCGTCCCAGACGACCTGGGCTCCGTACTCCTGCGCCGAGTCGGTGTCGGTGCGGGTGGCGCTCCGGACGAAGGTGTTGTGCTCGACGTTGCGGAGCCCGAAGGGGAGGTTCGTCCGGCCGAGGAGGAAGTAGAGCTTCTGGTCGAGCACGCGCACGCCGAGGTAGTGCTCGCGGGCGACGATGTTGTCGCGCGGCTGGTGGGTGATCGCCGCCAGCAGCGCGCCGACGGGGACGTAGCCGATGCTGGCCGAGGCGAGGAACGGCCCGGCGGTGACGCCCGCGCGCAGGTCGGCGATCATCAGGATGTCGCGCCAGTTCGTCGCCCCGTAGGTCGTGGTGCTGAGCACTGCGCCGCGGAGCGAGAGGCCCACGTCCAGCCAGCTCGGGCAGCGGCATGGCGCCGTACATGATGCCGGGGGTGGGCTGGACCTCGTCGGGCGCACGGCCCCAGAGCGTGGGGAGGAGGATCTGGGCCTGCGCCCGGCCATACTCGTTGAGCAGCCCCCAGCCCGAGGGGTCGACGTGGCAGCCGCTGCAGTTGGTGTAGCCGTGCTGGATCATCCACGGGTAGGCCTGGGCCGAGCCCGCGGTCAGGAGCACCGCGACCGCCAGCGTCGATCCGGAGAGGAGACGCCGGGAACGGCTCACGAGTGCTCCGCGCTGAAGGTAGTGCTGGTCTCGATCTCCGGTTGCACCGTGATGCCAAAATAGCTCGGGATCTCGATGCCGTAGTCACGGATGTCGAGCGCGATGTCGCCCGAGACCTGGTAGCTGTTGCCGCTGCGTGCCAGCCGGTAGCGCACCTGGACGTCGTGGGTCTTCCCGTGGAGGGCCATCGTTCCGGGAGCGGTGGCTTCCGCCGTCCGGCCGTCCTCGGGGAGCTTCACCGACGACCACGGGAGCGAGAGCACCGCGTCCGGATACTTGTCCACCTCGAGGTACTTCTCGCGCATGTGCCGGTCGCGGAGCGAGATGCCGGTCTGCAGCCCGGAGAGCGGCACGATGACCTTGAGGGTCGTCCCGTCGTCCTCGACCCGGAGCTGGTGGGTCTTTCCTTCCAGGCTGAAGCCCCCAGGTCCCCGCCCGCGAAACCCTGCCGTGGGCTCGCCGGTGACCTTGGTGGCGGCGGCGAGGAGCGGGAGCGCGGCCAGGACCACGAGGAGCGAGGTGCGTCTGGCCATGGCGCCTTGCTCAGGGCCCGGTGGCCGAGGGGTCGAGGTCTGCGCGGCGCGCGTCCACCCAGACGCGGAGGGGTGCCGGGTCGATCCCGTGCTCGACGACTCCAGGGATGACGACCGACTCGAGCGTCTCGAGATAGACGCGCTGCCGCTCGGAGTGAGGCACCACGCCCGCGTGGAAGAGAGTCGGGGTCGTCCGTCCCGGGGAGGGCGGGGCGGAAGAGATCGGGCCCGGCGCTGCCGGCCACCATTCTCGGAAGCAGCGGGGCAAGGAAGGCCAGGTCCATTCGCTTTCCGGCCCACGCCAGGTAGCCCCAGCCCAGCCGCGCGTGGGACACCTCGTCGCGGGCGAGCTCGTGGAGAACGGCCTTCAGCATCTCGTCGCTCGCTTCATCCAGCAATGTGACCAGGGTCGCCATGCTCTCCGTCTCGGACACGCAGGACTGGGCCACCACCTCGTAGGTCAAGCGCTGCTCGGAGGTGAGCTCGAGCGGCGCGTACTCCAGCAACCTCGTCTCGGGCGTCGGCACGGGCGCCTGCCGCGAGCGCAGCACGTCCTCACAGCGGCTGGCGTGCCGGGTCTCGTCCCGGGACGCCCGCGCCGCCAGCTCGACCAGGGCCTCCGGCGCTCCCGCCTGCCACAGCCGGCGGGAGAGCGAACCGAAGCGAAGCGCGGCGCCGGTCTCGACGCCGTACCGCGCTGCCCAGACCCGGTCGGCGTGCTGGCGAGCGGCGTCTACCACCCCGTCGGCCCTCCGCCCGGGTTCGGGTCTACGCCTCCGTCCGGCAGTGTCTGCTGCTGGCCGCCATTGTTGCCGCTGCCGCCACTGTCGCCGCCGCATGCGGCGATGCCGAGCCCGAGCGTGGTTCCGCCGAGCACGAGCACCTGGAACAACTTCTTGATCTTCATCAGTTTCTCCTGGGTTTCTTGAAGTGCTGACCACCCGGACCGAAGACACCGCCCGTCTCACGACGTTGCGGGATCGGCGCGGCCGGTGGGCTCGGCCACTGTCACTCGAGACGCTCGCTTGGCTCCGCGAGCTGGGCATCACGAATTCGGCTCCTTCCGGAGACTCGGGCCAGCGGGCCGTCACCGTCTTCAGGCGGGTGTAGAAGCGGACGCCCTCGGGGCCGTGCATCGCGTGGTCGCCGAAGAGCGAGCGCTTCCAGCCGCCGAAGCTGTGGAAGGCCATCGGCACCGGGATGGGCACGTTGATGCCCACCATCCCGCAGTTGACGCGGGTGGTGAACTCCCGCGCCGCCGCGCCGGATCGGGTGAAGATGGCAGTCCCGTTGCCGTAGGGGTGGGCGTCCACCAGGGCCAGCGCCTCGTCGAGGGTTCGCACCCGCACCACCGCCAGCACCGGGCCGAAGATCTCCTCGCGGTAGATGCGCATCTCGGCACGCACCCCGTCGAAGAGGCATCCGCCGAGATAGAAGCCATCCGGCGCGCCGGCCACACGGAGGCTCCGTCCGTCGACGACCAGCGTCGCGCCCTCCGACGTGCCGAGGTCGATGTACGCCGCGCACGCGGTCCAGATGCTCCCGGGTGACGAGCGGGCCCATCTCCACCGCCGGGTCCGTCCCCGGGCCGACGCGGAGTGCGCGCACCCGCGGCGCGAGCCGTTCGACGAGCGCGTCCGGCCACGTCGCCCACCGCCACCGCGACCGAGATCGCCATGCAGCGCTCGCCGGCGGACCCGTACGCCGAGCCGAGGAGCGCCTCGGTGGTGAGATCCAGGTCGGCGTCGGGCATCACGACCAGATGGTTCTTCGCCCCACCCAGCGCCTGGACCCGCTTGCCCGCGGCGGTCCCGGTGCGGTGAACCGCCTCGGCCACCGGAGTCGAGCCCACGAAGCTGACCGCCGCCACGTCCGGGTGCTGGAGCAATGCCTCCACGGCCGCGCGACTTCCGTTCACCACGTTGAAGACGCCGTCCGGGCACCCGGCCTCGGTGAGCAGCCGCGCGACCTCCAGGCTGGGCGAGGGGTCCCGCTCGGACGGCTTGAGGATGAACGTGTTGCCGCAGGCGAGCGCCACCGGCCACATCCACATCGGCACCATCACCGGGAAGTTGAACGGGGTGATGCCGGCGACCACGCCCAGCGGCTGGCGGACGGACCAGGCGTCGATGCCGCGGCCCACCTGCTCGGTGATCTCGCCCTTGAGCAGCTGGGGGATGCCGCAGGCGAACTCGACCACCTCCATGCCGCGGGTCAGCTCGCCGTGGGCGTCGGAGAGGATCTTCCCGTGTTCGGACGTGATGAGCCGCGTCAGCTCCGCGGCCCGCGCCTCGGCGAGCTCGCGAAACCGGAAGAGCACCCGCGCCCGCACCAGCGGTGGGGTGCGCGACCAGCTGGCGAAGGCCGCGCGCGCGGCCCGGACCGCTGCGTCCACCTCGGCCGGCCCGCCGAGCGGAACCAGCCGGGTCCGCTCGCCGGTCGACGGGATCGAACACCTCGCCGAAGCGATCGCCCTCGCCGGGAACGGCCCGCCCGCCGATCCAGTGCCAGAGCTGCGCCGGGCGCTCCCTGTCGCGGGTGGCGATGCGAGGCTCAGCGTGCACGGCCCGGCTCTTTTCTCGAGGGCGGAGTCCAGTCGGGGAGCGGCTTGCCCGCCTTCACGTGGTGCGAGCCCGGTGTCTCGCGGATGAGCACGTAGATGTACTCGATCGGCGCGTCGATGGTCTCGTGCACCACGCGGGTGATGGCCTCCGCCAGGGCCTGCTTCTGCTCGGCGCTACGTCCTTCGCGGATGTCACACTGGATGATGGGCATCGGCTGTCTCCGTCCCTCTCAGGGGCGGTGGAGAGTACCGGCGGAGCCTTCCTGCGCTCCAGCGACGCTCCACCGCCGACGTCCGCGACCGGTCAACGCAGCGCGGCGGACGGCGCACGGTTGCCAGGCAGCCGTCGCGGAGTCAGCTCGCCTCGCGCTGCGGGCCCCGGGTGCACACCTCGACCCAGCGCAGCAGCTCGTCCAGCTCGAAGGGCTTGCGGAGCAGCGCGACGACCTGGGGATGGTCCAGCTCCCCGGGATGGGCGTTGGCGCTCATCACCAGCACCGGCGTGCGCGCGACGGGCGCCCGGCGGGAAAGCTCGGCGAGGAACTCAAGGCCGTTCATCCGGGGCATGGCCAGATCCAGGAGCACCACGCATCGGTCGGCGAGGTCGGCGAGATGCTCCAGCGCCTCGGCTCCGTCTCCGGCCTGGAGGACGCGGTAGCCCTCGGCGGTGAGGACCTCGGTGACGCTCTCGCGGATGCCGGGGTCGTCGTCGACGACCAGAACCGTGGTGGAGGACAGCGCGGGAGTCGGTCTGGGTCATCGACCACGATCATACGCCTGGCCGACCACGGACAATCGGCCTGTTCGCCGGGTGCCTGAGCGCTCTGTCAGCGCGCGACGGAGCGGTTGTCCTGCCGTTGTGTGCGTTTGCCGTTGGCGCTGTCGGTGTCACTCCGGCGGCGACTCCGTCGGGTTCTCGACAGGAGCCGGCGCGGAGCGCACGTCGCGGGGCGGGGCCTCCCGTCGCACCCGGACGCGGAGCACCCGGTACGGGGGGCGGCTCTCCTCACGCCCGCGATTCAGCGCCGGGTGAAGGTCGAGCTGGTTCACGCTGACGTAAATCCAGTCGTCGGGCCCGCGGGCGAGCCCATCCGGCCACTGGAGCCGCGGATCCTCGACCAGGGTGGTCGTTCCCGACGGAGCGGTCACCCGGAGCGCATGGCCCTCCACGTCGGTGAGCACCACCCGTCCGCCGTCCTCGGCGACGATGCCGTTGCCGGGCGGTCGCGGGGCGTACGGCTCGAGCCGGGTGGCGAGCGCGTCCGGCGCCCGCGAGGCGTCGACGAGGTCCGCGGTCCGGACGCGCCAGACCCGCCCCCCGTTCAGCGCGGCGAGGTAGAGCCAGGTGCCGGAAGGGTCGAGCGAGAGCTGGCTGACCCCGAGCTGGAGCCGCTCCACGCTCCCGTCCGCCTCGCGGTGGGCGATCGGCCGTCGATCCACGATGACCGGCGTCGGCGTCAGGCTCGAGCGCCGGATGATCCTCGAGCAGCCGCCGGGTGGCGCCGGTCTCCAGCGACACCACCAGCAGGGCGGGGTGCGAGTCGCCGGTCCAGTCGGCGCGCGAACGGTCGGCGACGTACGCGACCTGGTGCGCCCGATCCACCGCCAGCGCGCAGAGCCAGGAGTTGGCGGTGACGGCGGCCTCGGGGATGCGAACGCTGCGGATGCGGCGCTCGTCCGCGGTGTTCCAGCCGGTGAGCGTCGCAGGCCGTCCCTCCGCATCGAGGATCCACAACCCGCCGGCGCCGTCCGAGGCGAGCGCGGTGACCGCACCGAAGCCGCGCGCGAGCACCCCGCTGGGGTAGGGAGCGCGGCGCCCGCCCGGACCGAGCTCGACCAGCTTCGTCTCCGGGTTGCCGAGCGGATGGAGGGCCACGAAGAGCCGCGAGCCCACGAGCGCGATCGCCCCGGGGCGATCGGGGAGCTCCGCCACGGTCTCCAGCGCCGGACCCCGGGGCGACGCGGCCAGCAGCGACAGCAGTGCGAGGGTCGGCACGGACACGCGTCGGAGAAGAAAGGTGAATGTCTACCGTGGGGACGCGGGTTCGCGCCACCGGAGGTCAGGAGTATTTGCAGGGCGGAGTGAATGTTCTGCTGCCCCGCCACGTGTGAACGAGGCGGCCAGCTGCTGGAGCCGGTCGGATCCGCGAGGGAGGAAGCCCAGCCGTGTCTCCACGTCTCCTCTGCATGACCGCGGCGGTGCTGGCGCTCGCCGGTTGCTCGAGCGCGCCACCGCCTTCCTCTTCCGGCGGGCTCACCCTCACACCCGGACGCGGTCCGCCTCGCCGCGCAGGCCACGTTCGGTCCCACCGTCGCGGTGGTGCGGGACATCGAGCAACGCGGCGCCGCGGCGTGGATGGATGCCCAGCTGCAGCTTCCGGCCCTCGGACCTCGGGACCTACCCGGCGGTGTCGGAGAACATCAACGCCGTCTGCCCCACGGGCTCTCCGCCTGCCTGCGGCCGCGACAACTTCACCCCGTTCCTCACCGAGACGGCGTTCTTCCGCAATGCCCTCGCCGGCCCGGACCAGCTGCGGCAGCGGGTGGCCTTCGCCCTCTCGCAGATCCTGGTCATCTCCGGCGACGAGGTCCGGCCGAACTACGGAGTGGCCGAGTACCAGAAGCTGCTCCTCCGGGACGCGCTCGGCACCTACCGGCAGCTCATCGAGGACGTGACGCTCAGCCCGGCGATGGGCCGGTACCTGAACATGGTGAACAACGACAAGCCGAACCCGGCAAAGGGCACCGAGCCGAACGAGAACTACGCCCGCGAGCTGCTGCAGCTCTTCTCCATCGGCCTGGTGCAGCTGCGCGCCGACGGCTCGATGGTGACCGACGCCTCGGGCGCGCCCGTGCCCACGTACGATCAGGACGTCGTCGAGGGGCAGGCCCACGTCTTCACCGGCTGGACCTACCCGCTCCAGCCGGGGGAGACGCAGCGGACGCACAACGCCGCCTACTACGTCGGGGCGATGATCCCGGTGGCGGCGAACCACGACACCGCCGACAAGCAGATCCTCGGTGGCACGCTGGTCCCCGGCGGACAGACACCCCAGGCGGACCTCGCCCGGACGCTGGACGCGGTGGCGTCGCATCCGAACGTGGGGCCATTCATCGGCAAGCAGCTCATCCAGCACCTGGTGACGGCCAACCCGAGCCCCTCCTACGTGGCCCGCATCTCGGCGGTCTTCGCCAACGATGGCCACGGCGTCCGCGGGAACCTGGGCGCGGTGGTCCGGGCCATCCTGCTGGACCCCGAGGCTCGCGGCGACACCAAGACCGACCCGGGCTATGGCCGGGTGAAGGACCCGGTGCTGCTGCTGACCGCGGCAGCGCGGGCGCTCGGAGTGACGACGGACGGCGTCTACCTCGCCAATGCCAGCGCGAGCCTGGAGCAGCCGCCGTACCGGTCACCCAGCGTCTTCAACTTCTACCCCCCGGACTACGCGCTCGGCTCGGGGCTCCTCAGCCCTGCCTCGGCGCTCCTCGACTCAGCCTCGGTGTTCACCCGGGCCAACGTGGTCCGCAGACTGCTGTACGCCCCGCCGGGACCGGACGCGACCGTGAGCGGCGCCACCGGCACGCAGGTGAGCCTCGGCGACCTCGCCCCGTTCGGGGCCGACGCCGCCGCGCTGGTCGACTCGGCCAGTGCGCTCCTCCTCCACGGCACGCTCTCCAGCGCGGCCCGCTCGAAGATCATCGACGCGGTGAACGCGCAGGACCCGGCCGACACCGCGGCCCGCGTCCGCGCGGCGGCCTACCTCGTCCTCACCTCGCCCGAGTTCCAGGTCGAGCACTGACCATGCGGATCTCTCGACGTGACGTCCTCTCCGGTCTCTCGCTCCTCGGGCTCTCTGCCGGATTCCTCGGCGGCCGCCGGAACGCGCTCGCTGCCACCGACGACTACCGGGCGCTGGTCTGCGTCTTCCTCTTCGGGGGGAACGACGGGAACAACCTGGTCGTGCCCCTGGACGGCCGCTACGCCGACTACGCCGCGGCCCGCCGTCAGCCCACCGATGGCGGGCTGGCGCTCCCCCTGGACCAGCTGCTCCCGCTGACGCCGCCGAGCGGCCCGGCGCAGTACGGACTGCACCCGGACATGCCGGAGCTGCAGCAGCTCTGGACCTCCGGCGCGCTCGGAGTGCTGTTCAACGTCGGCACGCTGGTCGCGCCCACCGACAAGTCGGCGGACGCTGCCGGCAGGGTCCCGCGGCCGCAGAGCCTGATGTCGCACCAGGACCAGCAGAACCAGTGGCAGACCTCGCTCCCCGACCGGCCGGCGCGCTCGGGCTGGGGTGGGCGCATCGCCGACGGGCTCCCTGCGGCGTCGCTGCCCCCGCTGGTCTCGGTTGCCGGCAACGTGCTCTTCGCCGCCGGTGACCGGGTGCATCCGCTGGCGGTGCCTCCGGCAGGAGGCGGAACCTTCGGGCTCACCGGGTTCGATTCCTCGGCCGGGAGCCGCTCCATCCGTGCGGCGATGGATGCGCTCCGGGGTCTGGACCTGGACAACGCGCTGGTGCAGTCCGTCGCCGGAGAGACGGTGGCCGCGTTCGCCGCCTCGGGTGCGCTGGCCCCGGTGCTCGCGGGGACGAGCTCGACCACCGACGCGCTGTTCGGCGCCACGCCCTCGACGCTCGGAAAGCAGCTTCTCCAGGTCGCGCGGATCATCGAGGCGCGCAGCGTGCTCGGCGCGTCGCGGCAAATCTTCTTCGTCTCGCTCGGCGGCTTCGACACCCACAACGACCAGCTGAACCGCCAGTCGAAGCTCCTGGCCGACGTGTCCGCTTCCCTCGCCGCCTTCCACGCGGCGACCGTGCAGCTCGGGGTCGCCCCCCAGGTGACGGCGTTCACCCTCTCCGACTTCGCGAGGACGCTGCAGCCCGCGTCGGGCGGCGGCTCGGACCACGCCTGGGGCAACCACCAGCTCGTGGTCGGCGGAGCGGTCCGGGGGCGCCAGACGTACGGGACATTTCCCACCCTGGCGCTCGGGGGCCCGGACGACTTCAGCAGCGAGGGGCGGTGGATCCCCACGACGTCCACCGATCAGTACGCGGCGACGCTCGCCCGCTGGTTCGGTGTGGCGGCGGGAGACCTGGCGTCCGTCCTCCCGAACCTCGGACGGTTCTCCGCCTCCGACCTCGGCTTTCTCGGGTGAGCAGGGGGAGATACGCGGTCGGTTGCAGCCGTGGCGGCGACCGCGCATCCTAATCTCCGGGAGTGCAGGGTGATGCGCTGGAGCGAGATCGGGGGAATGCAGTACGTGGGCCGGGCCGAGCTGCCGGGGCAGCTGGTGGAGGTGTTCCGGGCGGCGGACGGGACGACGTACCAGGTGCGCCGGGACGTGGGCGTGTTCCGCGAGATTCGCCCGGGGGAGCGGCTCGGGGACTTCGAGCGCTGGGACCTGCTGATGCCGGATCCCTTCGGCCCCGGGGCTGGCCGCTGAGCGCCTTCGGCCCGCTCAGCCGCGCGGCACCAGATCCCGGTACCAGCTGGAACGGTCGATGGGCTGCAGCTCACCGCCGCCGCGCTTGCGCAGCAGCACCTGCGCCACGGTGACCCGTCCGGTGCGGAAGGTGACGGCGCAGGAGGCGAGGTAGAGGCGCCAGGCCCTCGCCCGGCGCTTGCCCGCGAGCTGGACCGCCTCGGGAAAGCGCCGCTCCAGACGCCCGAGCCACTCGCGCAAGGTCCGGACGTAGTGCGGGCGGAGCGTCTCCACCTCGATGAGCTCGAAGCCCGCGCGCTGCGCCGCGCCGACGACGAGGTCGAGCGGAGGCAGGTCGGAGTCGGGGAAGATCTCCTGCTGGATGAACCCGCCGTGGGTACGCTGCAGCCAGGGGATGGTGCGCGTGACGTCCCCCGTCTCGCCGATGGCGTGGTTGAGGAGGAGCCCACCGGGATCGAGGTGCTCGGCGAGGATGGAGAAGTAGCGGTCCAGGTTCTCGCGCCCGACGTGCTCCATCATCCCCACCGAGGCAATCGCGTCCCAGTGCTCCGCGGACGGGAGCTGCCGGTAGTCCTGGTGGCGGACATCGGGCGTGGCGTCGGGCGGGATGACCGACCGCATTCGCGTGCGCGCCACCTCGAGTTGCGGTTCGCTGAGGCTGATGCCGGTGGCGTGCACCCCGTGGGCGCGGGTGGCGTGGGAGATCAGCGCGCCCCAGCCGCAGCCGACGTCGAGGAAGCGCTGGCCGGACCGAAGCCCGAGCTTCCGGCAGATGAGCTCGAGCTTGGCGCTCTGGGCGCCCTCCAGCCGGTCCATGCCCGGGGCCCAGTAGGCGCACGAGTACACGAGCTGATCGTCGAGGAAGAGGCGGTAGAAGTCGTTCCCCACGTCGTAGTGACGCCGGATGCTGTCCTCGTCGCGCGGGAGCGTGTGGCGCGTGGCGGAGCGCAGCAGCTCGCCGGCCCGGGCGCCGACCCCTGCCATCAGCCCGGCCGCCACCGCGGCGGCGGGGAGCGCGTCCGGGCCTGACCAGGTGGAGGCACGCTGGAGGAAGTCGCTCAGGTCGCCGTCCACGTCCAAGTCACCGGCGAGGAACGATTCGGCGAGCCGCTCCTCGGAGGGTGGGATCCCGAACGCGGCGGCGGCGCGCTCGTGCACCAGCACCATGGTCGGCACGTCCGCAGGGTGCAGTGGCGGCAGCACCGTGCCGTCCCAGAGCCGAACTCCGAAGGGGCGATCCTTCCCCGACATCACGGCTTCCACCACCGAGCGCGCATCCATCCGTCGTGGCCCTCCCCGTCGTGGCCTCCGCTCCGCATGGCTTGTTCCGCTGGCCAGTGTCCCGTCAAGTCCAACCGGATTGCCACCGCGGCGGGGGCACGGCGGACGATGAATCGACGCGGCGCGCTGTCCATCGGTGGGCACGCCACCCCAGGCCGTTCACTCTGCTTATCGCCCCGGCCGGTCTCGGCCCCCCGGTTGCGCGGCGATTCGGTTGCGCCGCTCGCGGCGGGCTCGCTAGCCCACGCGGGAAGGAGCGCATCCGCGTGATCGATCTCTACCTCTGGGCGACGCCGAACGGACACAAGATCACCATCGCCCTCGAGGAGCTCGGGCTGCCTTACCGGCCGCGTCCGGTGAACATCGGCAAGGGGGAGCAGTTCGAGCCCGCGTTCCTCCGGATCTCCCCGAACAACCGCATCCCGGCCATCGTGGACGACGCTCCGGCCGACGCCGGCGGGCCGCTGTCGATCTTCGAGTCGGGCGCCATCCTCACCTACCTCGCGGAGAAGACCGGTCGGCTCCTGCCCTCCGACGTCCGGGGCAGGTTCGAGGTGATGCAGTGGCTGTTCTGGCAGGTGGGCGGGCTCGGCCCCATGGCGGGGCAAAACCACCACTTCGTCCAGTACGCACCGGAGGGGATCCCCTACGCCATCGACCGGTACGTGAACGAGACCACGCGCCTCTACCGGGTGATGAACACCCGGCTCGCCGATCGGCCATACCTCGCCGGCGACTACTCCATCGCCGACATCGCCTGCTATCCGTGGGTCGTGCCGTACGAGAAGCAGCGGCAGAACCTGGACGACTTCCCGAACCTCAAGCGCTGGTTCGCCACCATCGCCGGGCGGCCCGCGGTGGAGCGCGCCTACGCGGTGGGAACGCAGCTGCTCTTGAAGGCCCGGGACGACGATCAGAAGCGGTAGGCCACGCCGACCTGGAAGTAGAGGGTGAAGAATGCCGTCCCGGTATAGGTGGCGATCGTGGGCCCCATCTTCAGCCGGGCGGTGAGCGCGAGGTCCTTCTCCACCAGGTACTCCACGCCTCCGCCGAACAGGAGCGGGATGAAGGCCTGGGTCGGTGACGGGCTGAAGGTGATCCAGAACGGCAGATCGAAGCTGGCATTCGCCCGGAAGACCGGGCTGATGGGAAAGCCGAGCTCGAGGCCGACCGGAAAGGTCACGCCGACGATGGTCCGGTTGCTCGGGAAGTAGAGCAGTAACCCCGGGTCGAAGCGGAGCGCCAGGTCGAACTTCGCCTTGTGGAGCAGCTGTGCCCGGAGAGTGAACTGGAACTTGAGTCCCAGCACGCCCGTGTCGGTGATGCCCTCCTCCCCGTAGTTGAAGCTGAAGCGTCCACCGAGGTCGAGCGTTGGGCTCGTCCCGTACGCGAGGTCGGCGGAGATTCCCGGCCACCCGGCCTGACCCCAGACCATCCCGACGCCGGTCCCGAGCGTCTGTCCCGACATCGCCGACCAGCCCTGCGCCGAGGCCTCGCCCGCCACCAGCCCCGCAGCCACCGCGATCGCCAACCCGACTCTCCTCACGCGTGTGCCTCCTGACGTTCCGGTTCCAGGGACTCCTTTCGCCCGCCAGGGGATGTGGGTTCCAGAGGCGTGGGGGTGGCACACCGCCGCGATCGAACACCGGCCGTGGAAACTTCCGTCAGGACGTTGTGGCGCCCGACGTGGGTGATCGGTACAGTCCGGCGCACACCCTCAGGACTCCGGTCGGGAGCCACTCAGATGACCGCCTCGCCTCTCCGTGCCGTGCTGGCCCTCTCACTGTGCCTCGCGGGATCCGGTCGGGCGGCGGAGGGTCCGCTGAGGGTGAGCATGATCCCGACCACGGATCCGTCGAGGATGCTCCGCGACGCGCAGCCGCTCGTCGCCCGGCTGGAGCAGGCCACCGGTCGGAAGGTCACGCTCACCATCCCGCAGAACTACGCGGCGGTGGTGGAGGCGCTGGTCCAGGGCCAGGTCGACGTGGCGCACCTCGGCGGCTTCACCTTCGTCCAGGCCAACGCGCGGGCCGGGGCGGTTCCCCTCGTCCAGCGGGAGCGGGACCGCGACTTCCACTCGAAGCTCATCACCGCCCGCGAGGACGTGCGGAGCCTCGCGGACCTCCGGGGCAAGCACTTCGCGTTCGGCGACGTGAACTCGACCTCGGGACACCTGATGCCGGCCTACTTCATGCGGAAGGAGGGCGTGGACCCCGCGGTCATCGATCAGGCCATCTACACCGGCGGGCACGACGCGACGGCGCTGGCGGTGGCCGAGCGTCGAGTGGACGCCGGCGCGCTGGACGAGGCGGTCTGGGAGCGGCTGGTCCGGGAGGGAAAGGTCGACGCGAGCAAGGTCCACGTCTTCTGGACGACCCCGGCCTTCGTCGACTACGTCTGGGCGGTCCGCAAGGGACTCGACCCGGCGGTGGCCGCGAAGATCGCCGGTGCGTTCCTCGCCCTCGACCCCGCGCGGCCCGAAGACCGGCCGATCCTCGAGCTGCTCTCGGCGAAGGGCCGCTACGTGAAGGTGGATGCCGCGGCGTACGGCCCGCTGCGCGAGGCGGCGATCCGGGAGGGGCTGCTCCGGTGATCTTCTCCCTCCGCGGCGTCCGCCGGAGCTTCGCCGGCCGCGGTGGCCCGGTGACCGCGCTCGACGGGATCTCGCTCGAGGTGGCGGCCGGCGAGCGGGTGGTGGTGCTCGGCCCTTCGGGTGCGGGGAAGACCACGCTGTTCGCGCTCCTGAACACCACCCTCCGGCCCACAGAGGGGACCGTGCGCTTCGAGGGCGAGGACGTGAACGCGCTGCCGCGGCGGGCACTCCGGGCGCTGCGCCGGCGCATCGGGACCGTCTTCCAGCAACCCCGGCTCGTGCCATCGCTCTCGGCGCGGGAGAACGCGCTGCTCGGTCGGGCGGGCCACTGGTCCTTCACCGCGGCGCTCGCGGCCTGGGTCGCGTCCCTCGCCCCGGGAGCTGGAGCGGGTGGACGCGGCGCTGGAGGCGGTCGGGCTGCTCCGCCGGGCGAGCGCGCGCGGCGACGAGCTCTCGGGCGGCGAGCAGCAGCGGGTGGCCATCGCCCGGGTGCTGGTGCAGGAGCCGTCGGCGGTTCTGGCCGACGAGCCATTCTCCTCGCTCGACCCTGCGCTGCGCGAGAGCATGGCCGGGCTCCTCTTCGGCGTCGCGGCGAGGGGACGGACGCTGGTGGCCGTGATGCACGACGTGGACTTCGCGCTCCACCACTTCCCGCGAGTGGTGGGGCTGCGCGCTGGCAAGGTGGCGTTCGATTCTACCGACCTCGCAGGTGACCCCCGCGCTTCTCCAGCAGCTCTACCCGGCGGCCGCGGCCGGGCGCCCCGAGCCCCAGGGGAGGGAGCGCGCCGATGCGTTCGTCTGTGCGCGGTGAGTCCCGGGAGCCGGCGGTGAGAGTCCTCCTCTCCTCCCGGTGGGTGCAGCTCGCGCTGCTGACGGCGTTCCTCGCCTGGAGCGTGGTGGAGGCGCAGGTCTCGCCCGGGGCGCTGCTCTCGGCCCAGGCGCTGGAGGGGCTCGGCCGGCTCGTGCGCGGGCTCGTTCCGCCTGACCTCTCGCCGGCGTTCCTCGGCGTGGTGGCGGTCGCGGTGGGACGCACGCTGGCGATCGGGATCGCGGGAACGGCGATGGCGGTCGTGCTCGCGGTGCCGCTCGGCATCCTCGCGACCCCGACGCTGTTCCGTCCCGGTGCGCTCGCCGCCGGTCACGGTCCGGGCGCATGGCTCGCCTTCGCGCTGCACCTGCTTGCGCGCGGAGTGCTCCGGGTGTTCCGCGCCGTGCCCGAGCTGCTGTGGGCGCTGCTGTTCGTCGTCGCGGTCGGGCTCGGGCCGAGGGCGGGCGCGCTCGCGCTGGGGATCTCGTATGCCGGGGTGCTGGGGCGCGTGATGGCGGACATCCTGGAGGACGTGGATCCAGCGGCGAGCGAGGTACTCGCGGCGTCGGGGGGGTGCCGCGAGTCCATCGTCCTCTTCGCGCTCTTGCCACAGGCGCTCCCCCGGCTGGTGAGCTACGTCCTCTACTCGCTGGAGTGCGCCATCCGCTCGGCGTCGGTGCTGGGCTTCGTCGGCGCCGGGGGCATCGGACAGGAGATCCAGCTGTCGATGCGGCTCTTCGAGTACCGGCAGGTCTCGACGCTGATGCTCGCGCTGCTGCGGGCTGATGCTGGCCGGCGAAGCGGTCAGCCGGCTGGTCCGCCGGGCGACGTCGAGCGCACGCGTGTCCGGCCGTGCGCCGCTCTCGGTGGGAGCTCGCCGGCTGGTGCTGCTCGGGACCATGGGCGGGGTGGCGCTGTCGCTCCGGGGGGCCGAGCTCCTCGGCGGCGCCGACGACGGAGTGCTCGGACGCGTCGGCCGCTTCGCCGCCCGGCTGTTCCCGCCGGACCTCTCGCCCGTGTTCCTCGCCTCGCTGCGCGGCCCGCTGCTCCAGACGCTGGCGGTCGCCGGTGCGGGCACGCTGCTCGGCGTCGCCGTCGCGCTGGCGCTGACGCCGCTGGCCAGCACCGGGCTCATGCTCCGTCCGCCGGGTGCGCCCGGCCGTCGAGGCCTGGCCTCCGTGGTCGCCCCGGGGGTGATGGTGCTGGTGCGAGCGCTCCTCGCCGTGCTGCGGGGCATCCCCGAGCTGCTCTGGGTGCTCCTGTGCATCGTCGCGGTGGGGTTCGGCCCGTTCGCCGGCGTGCTCGCGCTCGGGTTCCACACCGCCGGGGTGCTGGGGAAGATCTGGGCCGAGGCGCTCGACGAGGTGCCGCCGGAGCCGCTCGAGGTGCTCGAGGCCGCCGGGGCGAGCGCACCGGTCCGCGTGCTCTGGGGCGCGTGGCCGCAGGCGCGCGCGCTGGTGGCGAGCTACGGGCTGCTCCGCTGGGAGTTCAACCTGCGGGTCTCGGCGCTGGTGGGCTTTCTGGGAGGCGGCGGGCTCGGGCTCAAGCTCTACAACGCGCTCCAGCTCGGGTTCCACGACCAGGTCAGCACGATGGTGCTTCTCATCTTCGCCCTCGTCGTCCTCAGCGACCGTCTCTCCGATGCGCTCCGCCGGTCGTGGCTCGCGCCGTCCGCCTGGCGCGGGGCGTCCGGCGAGGCCGTGGGGGCGCGTCTGTCCCTCGAGGCCGGTGGGCTCGCGGGCTGAGAGCAGCGCGGGGCTCGGGCGGCCGCGGACGAGTGCCGCTCACAGCACCGCGAGGGAGCGCGCGTCCAGTTCGTCCCGAGCTACCGGCGCGTTGCGGGGCTCCTGATGACGCCAGGCGTCAATCGCAACCATCGTCTTGACACTCGACTGCATGGCCGGCAGCGTTCGGCCGAGTCGCGGGTTCAATTGCGCCGGAGGGGTTCCATGCACGTGGACCGCCGCACGTTCCTCAAGGGAACGGCTGCCGGAGTGGTGGGGCTGGGGCTGTTCGAGCTCTCCGAGGCGCGCGCCGAGATGCGCGAGCTGAAGATCTCCCGCACCACCGAGACGCGCAGCACCTGTCCGTACTGCTCGGTCTCGTGCGGGCTGATCATCCACACGCTCGGCGACAAGGCGAAGAACGTCACCGGCTCGGTGGTCTACATCGAGGGCGATCCCGACCACCCGATCAACCGCGGCACGCTCTGCCCCAAGGGCGCGACGCTCCGCAACGACATCAACCATCCCGGGCGGCTCACCACGCCGAAGGTGCGGCGCGGCGGCTCGGACCGCTGGGAGGAGATCTCCTGGGACGCGGCCATCGCCGGCATCGCGCGGCACATCAAGGACACCCGGGACCGGACCTTCGTCGCCAAGAACGCAGCCGGCGCGGTGGTGAACCGGACACCGGGCATCGGGCTCATCGGCGGCTGCACCGACACCAACGAATTCAACATGCTGCAGTGGAAGTTCGGTGCCGGCCTCGGCATCACGTATCGAGATACGCAAGCACGAGTATGACACGGTCCCACGGTGGCCAGTTTGGCCGCCACGTTTGGCCGCGGTGCGATGACCAACGGCTGGGTGGACATCAAGAACGCGGACGTCGTGTTCGTGATGGGCGGTAACCCGGCCGAGAATCATCCCTGCGGATTCAAGTGGGCGCTGGAGGCGAAGAAGACACGAGGGGCGAAGATCGTCTGCGTGGATCCGCGGTTCCAGCGGACCGCCGCCGTGTCCGACATCTACGCGCCGCTCCGTGCGGGCACGGACATCGCCTTCCTCAGCGGCATCATCCGCTACGCGCTGGAGACGCGTCGCTACCACGCCGACTACGTCAAGCTGCACACCAACGCCCCGTACATCGTCGGTGAGAAGTACGGCTTCCAGGACGGCCTGTTCAGCGGCTTCGACGAGAAGAAGGGCGAGTACGACAAGGCGGCCTGGGGCTACGCCCCCGACGCGAAGAGCAACGCCTACGGGGTCGACGAGACGCTGCAGAATCCGCGCTGCGTCTTCCAGCTGCTCAAGAAGCACGTGGACCGCTACACGCCCGAGATGGTCGAGCGGGTCTGCGGCACGCCCAAGGCGCAGTTCCTGAAGGTCGCCGAGCTCGTCACCTCCACCGGGAACGCGGAGAAGGTCGGCACCATCATGTACGCGCTGGGGTGGACCCAGCACTCGATCGGGGTGCAGATCATCCGGACGGCGGCGATGCTCCAGCTGCTCCTCGGCAACGTCGGACGGCCGGGTGGCGGGGTGAACGCGCTCCGCGGCCACTCCAACATCCAGGGCGCGACGGACATCGGCGGGACGTTCGACATCCTGCCCGGGTATCTCAAGACGCCGAGCTCGAACCTCCCCGACCTGGCGACGTACCTCGAGAAGAGCACGCCCTGGACCCTGAACAAGATGGCCTGGGCGTCCATGAACTACTGGACCAACTACCCCAAGTTCATGGTCTCGCTGCTCAAGACGCTGTGGGGGAAGGCAGGGACCAAGGAGAACGAGTTCGGTTATGCGTGGCTGCCGAAGGTCGACGGCAACTACTCCTGGACCTACATGTTCGACGACATGTACCGGGGAAGCAGCAAGCGCGCCGGCGGCGAGGAGCCCGCGCCCGAGGGCCTGATCTCCTTCGGGATGAACCCGGTGGGCACCGGGCCCAACTCGCCGAAGATGGTCGCCGCACTGTCCAAGCTGAAGTGGATGGTGATGGTGGAGAACCAGGAGAACGAGACCGCGGCGTTCTGGAAGGCGCCGAAGGAGCTCGGAGGCCCGGACGCGGCGAAGATCCCGACCGAGGTCTACCTGCTCCCCGCCACCAACTTCGCGGAGAAGGATGGCAGCTTCACCAACTCCGCGCGGTGGATCCAGTGGAAGTGGAAGGCGGTCGACGGCCCCGGCCAGTCGAAGAGCGACCAGGAGATCATCAGCCGGATCCTCCTCGCGCTGAAGGACCTCTACAAGAAGGAGCCGGGGGCGCTGCCCGAGGCAGTGCTCAACATCGCCTGGGCGTACACCAACCCCGCCAACCCCGATCTCGCCGAGGTGCTGAAGGAGATCAACGGCAAGGCGATCACCGATCTGGTGGAGCCGCCCAAGGATCCGAAGTCGAAGGATCCGCCGAAGGTGCTCAAGACCGCCGGGCAGCAGCTGGACAGCTTCGGCCAGCTCAGGGACGACGGCAGCACCTCGTGCGGCAACTGGCTCTACACCGGCGTCTTCACCGAGGCCGGGAACAACGCCGCACGCCGGATCACCAGCGACCCGATGGGCCTCGGCCAGTACCACCAGTGGGCGTTCAGCTGGCCGGCCAACCGGCGCGTCATGTACAACCGCGCCTCCGCCGACGCCGCCGGCAAGCCCTGGGATCCCGAAGCGCATCGGCATCCAGTGGAACGGCGAGAAGTGGGTGGGTGACGTGCCCGACATGAAGCCGGATGCACCGCCCGGGACATTCGGCGCGTTCATCATGTTGCCCGAGGGCGTGGGCCGACTGTTCTCGCCGGTGCTCAACGACGGGCCGTTCCCCGAGCACTACGAGGCAGTGGAGGCCCCGGTGGAGAACGTGCTCCACCCCAAGGTATCGGCGAGCCCCGTGCTCAAGCGCTTCGCCAGCGACAAGGACAAGTGGGGCAAGGCGGACGAGTACCCGATCGTCTGCACCACGTACCGCCTCACCGAGCACTTCCACTACTGGACCAAGCACCAGGTCGGTGGACGGCTCAACGAGGTGCAGCCGGGGATCTTCTTCGAGATCCCCGAGGACCTGGCGAAGGAGAAGGGCATCCAGAACGGAGAGACGGTGCGCGTCACGTCGGCGCGTGGGTCCATCGAGGGCCCGGCGATGGTGACCACCCGGATGCCGTCCTTCATGCAGGATGGAAAGCGCATCTGGCAGATCGGCTTCCCCATCCACTGGGGCTACAGCGGTGACGCCAAGCACGCCGGACCGCTGGCCAACATCCTGACCTCGTCGGCCATCGACCCGAACACCTGGACGCCGGAGTTCAAGGTCTTCCAGGTGAAGCTCGAGAAGGTGGGGAGGGTCTGACCATGGCGATCCCCGGCCTCGAGATCATCCAGTCGTCCGCATCGCTCCGGGGCACCGGCTCCGGCCTGCGGAAGGTGCCCAACGTCGCCAAGCTCATCGACACCTCGACCTGCATCGGCTGCAAGGCGTGCGAGGTGGCCTGCCAGGAGTGGAACGACCTGCCGAACGCGAAGACCGTCCAGGACGGCAGCTACCAGACGCTGCCCAGCCTGGACGCCGACTTCTGGAACCTCATCAAGTTCCACGAGGTCCAGGTCGACGGCAATTTCAACTGGCTGATGCGCAAGGATCAGTGCATGCACTGCGCGGATCCGGGCTGCCTCAAGGCATGTCCCGCGCCGGGTGCCATCGTCCAGTACTCCAACGGCACCATCGACGTGAACCCGGACCAGTGCATCGGCTGCCAGCTGTGCCGCACCGGCTGCCCGTTCGACGTGCCGCGCTTCTCGGAGAAGACCGGGAAGATGTCCAAGTGCACGCTCTGCGTGGACCGGACGTCGGTGGGTCTCGAGCCGGCGTGCGTGAAGTCGTGCCCCACCGGGTGCCTCCACTTCGGGACGAAGGACGACATGCTGTCCCTGGGTGCGCAGCGGGTGAAGCAGCTCAAGGACGACGGCTTCACCGAGGCCGGGTTGTACGACCCGCCCGGGGTCGGCGGCACCGGCGTGGTCACCGTGCTCAAGCACGCCGACAAGCCGGAGCTGTACGGGCTTCCCCGTGACCCGAGGGTGCCCATGTCGGTGCGGCTGGCCAAGAACTACCTCCGGCCGGCAGGGCTCCTGGCGATGGGCGCGGTCGTCATCGGCCTCGTCGGTCACTACCTCCGCTTCGGTCCCCGCGAGCCCCCCAAGGCTCCGCCTCCCTCCACCCCACCCGCGGCCTGAACGCCCCCGGAGACCACGCCATGGCCGAGCCGCTCCGCGCAGTCCCCGCCCACTCCAGCGCCGATCCGGGCATCCTCCTCGCGCAGCGCCAGGAGGACCTGGTCGTCGGCGACGAGCTGGTCCGCTTCCGCTACTACACCCGCGTGGTGCACTGGGGTGTGGCGCTGACCTTCTTCCTCTGCCTCTTCACCGGGCTCCCCATCTGGACGCCCATCTTCGGGTGGCTCGCGCCGCTCTTCGGCGGGCTGCAAGTCTGCCGCTGGCTCCACCCGTGGACCGGGATCGCCTTCGCGGTCTTCGCGCTGCTCCAGTTCGTGCACTGGGCGGGCGAGATGAAGATGAACGCGGCCGACAAGCGCTTCACCAGCAACTTCCTGGCCTACATGCGGTGGGAGACGCACGACGAGGACACCGGCAAGTTCAACGGCGGCCAGAAGGTCCTGTTCTGGCTGAGCAGCCTGGCCTCGCTCGGCCTGCTCGCCACCGGCGTCGTGCTCTGGTGGCCGAACTTCTTCGGGGTCCAGCTTCGCGAGGTGTCGTGGGTGCTCCACGACGTGACGTTCATCCTCTTCATGCTGATGATCATGGGCCACATCTACCTGGCCATCGCCGAGCCGGGGACCTTCTCCGCCATGGTGAAGGGGACCGTCACCAAGGCCTGGGCGCGCCTGCACCACCCGGCCTGGTACCGCGACGTGACCGGTGGCACCCGGCGCTGAGCGACTCCTCGAGCGATTCGAGCACCGAGCGGCCCGGGCCGAGGCGCTCGCCGAATCGCCGTCGTCCGGGCGCGAGCCGCTGCGGTTCGCCGCCGGGCTCTTCCGGGCGCAGGCCCGCGCCGCCGCCGGAGTGCTCGAGGCGCATGGCCGGGACGCGCTGAGCGGGTCGCTGGAGCGGGACGTGCTCGCGGGTCGAGGCGCCGCTCCGCTCGGTGCTCCGCTTCCTGTCCGAGTCGGGGCCGGTGGCGCTCCGGGAGGCCTCGGGCGCCCGGGGCGCCGAGGCGGCGGACCTCTTCTCCGCTCGCCTCCGCACCGCCTGGACCGGTGGACCCGAGGAGCGACAGGACTTTCTCTCGCACGCGGTGCTCCGGCCCTACGCCGAGGCGCTGGTCCACGCCGGTGTGGCGCTCGACCGTCCGCGCGAGCCCGGGAGCGGGCGGTGCCCGATGTGCGGGGCACCCCCGAGCATCTCGTTCCGCCGCGAGATGCCCGGCTCCGATGGGGCCGCGCGCTTCCTCGGATGCGGGCTGTGCGGCACCGAGTGGCAGACCAACCGCATCCGCTGCCCGAGCTGCGGAGAGACGGATCCGACGCGGCTTCCCGGCTGGCAGAGCGAGACGCACCCCGCGGCGCGGGTGGAGGCCTGCGAGACCTGCCACCGCTACGTGAAGTCGGTGGACCTCTCGCTCGACGCGCGGGCGGTGCCCGAGGTGGACGAGCTGCGCTCGCTCGCGCTCGACCTCTGGGCCATCGAGCGTGGCTACGTGCGGCTCGAGCCCGGCCTCGCCGGCCTCTAGGCCGCGGGCGCGCTCACCCCAGCTGCGCCAGCTCCGGCCCATCGGAGGGGGGCGTCGGGAGGAGCGCGGCCCAGGCCTCGGACATCGCGTCCTGGGTCCAGCCGAGGAACCAGCCCTCGCCGCGGAAGAGCGCCCCGCCCGGCGTCTCCACGCGGACCAGCGTCCCGCTGCCCTCGACGGCGCTCGCCGCCATGCGCCACGCGGAGAGCGTCACCGAGCTCTCGCGGAGACGGATGGCCACCCGCTCGATGGGATGCACCGTGGGCTCGGTGAGGCCAGCGATGCGCGGCGGCGAGGGAGCGGTCACGTCAGGCAAGGTAGCACCCCCGGCCCCGGCGGCGGCGGGGCACATCGGGGGCGGTGCGACCCGGGCGCACGTTCCACCCTCCGCCCCCGCGGTGACACCATGCCCGGAGCCGTGACTGCCGTCCGACTCGCCGGGGCGCTCGCCCTCCTCACCCTGGGCTGCGGAACCGGCGTCATCTCGGCGCCGGGCGGCGGCCGTGGCCCCCCCGGGCTCGACAAACCATCCCCCGGTGGTGACGGTCGCCCCCAGCGCCACCACCTCGCCGCTCGTCGAAGGGCGAGGGACCCAGCTCTCGGTCACCGCGGATGACCCGGATGGCGATTCGCTCGGCTACGCCTGGACGCAGATCTCCCCGGCCTCGCCGCAGGGCACCTTCAGCTCGCGGACGGTGCGCAATCCCGGGTGGACGGCGCCCGCGGTGACGGCGGACACGGTGTTCACCCTCCAGGTCACCATCGGCGACGGCGAGGGTGGCGTCGACCTCGGCCACGCTCGACCTCCCGGTGAACCACGTCGCGGTGAACCAGCCTCCGGTGGTCTCCACCATCACCGTGACGCCGTCGATGCCGGTCGCCGGTGACGTCGTGACGCTCGCCATCACCGCGAGCGATCCGGACGGGGACCCGCTGACCATCGCCTGGTCGCAGACCGCTCCCTCGAAGCAGGGCGTGTTCAGCGCGACCAACCAGGCATCGGTGACCTGGATCTCCCCGGTGCTCAGCGTGAGCACGCTCGACTTCTCGTTCCAGGTGACCGTGACCGACGGCCACAACCCGCTCCAGACCCGGACGGTCACGATCCCGGTGAAGGCACCCGCCTATGGAACCGACATCCAGGCCATCTGGAACGCACGCTGCACCAGCTGCCACCCGAGCAGCGCCCAGCTCGACCTCACCGCGGCGCAGAGCTACGGGCAGCTGGTGAACGTGGCCCAGGTGACCGGAGGGCCCTGTGCCTCAGAAAAGCGGGTGGACACCTCGGCCCTCGCGAGCTCGTCGCTCCTCGGCTGGCTCGACGGGAGCTGCGGCACCCGGATGCCGGAGGGTGGGCAGCTCTCGGCGGGCGACCTGGTGAAGGTCCAGTCCTGGGTGCTGGGCGGCGCAGGCCCGTAGCGTCACGCGCTCGACGTCGTCCGGGCGACGTCGTCACGGCCGAGCAGCACCCGGGCGAGTCCCCCGGCCTCCTCGGGGTGACGCGGACGGCGGACGGCGCCGACCACGAACGGCGCGCGCCGGACCGCTTCGGGGACCGGCTGCCCGGAGGTCATCACCACCACCCGGACGCCGGGCGGCGGCGGATTGCGACGGAGCGTGAGGACCAGGGCCAGGCCGCGGCTGACCGGCGATCCGAGATCCACCAGCACCAGCACCTCGCCGAGGAGCGCCGGGAGGATGCTCAGCGCGGCCTCCGCGTTGCCCGCGAGGAACGGCTCCCAGCCGTACTCCATCGCGGCGACGGCGAGCGCGTTCCCGAGGTCGAAGCTGGCGTCGACGACCAGGAGGGTGCGCGGCTCTTCCGTCTGCTGCATGACCGGAAGTTTAAGCTCGGGGCGGATTTCTCGGACAAGAGTGAACGCGCGTCACGGGACGGAACTGCCCCAGGGGGAGCGACACGCACCTCCGCGGCGCTGCTCTCACCCGTCGCGCTCGTCGGACGCGTCCACGGGCTCGATGGCCCCCAGCGCCTTCACCAGCCACTCGCGCACCAGCACCACCCGCCGGGGAACGTGGCGCGATGCGGGCCACACCACGTGCAGCGGGGCGGAGGGGCCGGTGTAGGTAGAGAGGAGCCGGACCAGCCGCCCCCGGGCCACCTCCTCCGCGCAGTGCAACGCCGGCAACAGCCCGATCCCCGCTCCGGCCAGCACCGCCTCGCGGAGGAACATGAAGTCGTCGGCCGCCACCGGACCGCGGGCGGTGATCCGGCTGACGCCGTCCGGGCCCGTGAGCACCCATTCCTGATGTCCCCGGCGGGGTCGGAAGAGCACGCAGTCATGGTCGGCGAGCTGCTGCACCGAGCCGGGCGTCCCCCGCGCATCCACGTAGGCGGGACTGGCGAACAGCCAGGGCTCGAGCCCGTTCACCCGGCGCGAGATGAGAGAGCTGTCCCGCAGCGTGCCGGCGCGCACCGCCAGGTCCACCCCGTCGTCCACCAGGTTCAGGAGCTTGCCGGTGAGCACGAACTCCAGCGTGATGCCCGGTGTCCGGCGGGTGAAGCGGGCGGCGAGCGGCGCGAGCACCTGCGCCCCGAGGTCCACCGGGGCGGTGATGCGCACCGCTCCCTGGGCGCGGCCGTCGAGCTGGGAGAGCGTCTCGTGTGCCTGCTCCAGCGAGGACAGCGCCCGCGAGGCCTCCTCGAAGTACACCCGGCCGGCCTCGGTGAGCTGCAGCGCCCGGGTGGTGCGCTGCAGCAGCTGCACACCGAGCGACTCCTCGAGGCGGGCCACGCTCCGGCTGACGCTGGACTTGGGGAGGCCGAGCGCCTCGGCGGCGGCGGTGAAGCTCTGGGCCTCCACCACCCGGAGAAAGACGGCGACCCGGTTGAGGTCCACCTCGGGTGAGGGCGTCTTGGTCACGGGGCGGATTCCGGGGCGGAGCTTGTTCCCGGGCGGCGACCTCGCGCAAGGTTCGGGGGCCATGGCACGCACCTTCCTTCCCGAGCCCCTGGAGCAGTACCTGTTCGACGTGCTCTCGCCGCGCACCGAGGTGCAGGAGCGGCTGCGGCGGGAAACGCGGGCCCACCCGCGTGCCGGGATGCAGATCGGACCGGACCAGGGGCTGCTGCTCGGGTTCCTGGTCCGGCTGCTCGGCGCGCGGCGGGTGGTGGAGGTGGGCACCTTCACCGGCTACAGCGCGCTGGCCATGGCCATGGCGCTGCCGCCCGGGGGCCGCGTCCTCTGCTGCGACATCAGCGAGGAGTACACCTCGGTCGCCCGGCGGTACTGGCAGGAGGCGGGAGTCGAGGACCGGATCGACCTGCGGCTCGGACCCGCGGCAGTCGACGCTGGCAACGCTGCTCGAGGTCGAAGGCCCCGGGAGCCAGGACCTCGCCTTCATCGACGCCGACAAGTCCGGCTACGACGCGTACTACGAGGCCTGCCTCCGCCTCCTCCGGCCCGGAGGAGTCATCGCGCTGGACAACGTGCTCTGGTCCGGCCGGGTGGCAGACCCGGCGGTGAGCGACGCGGACACCGTTGCGCTCCGCGCGCTCAACCTCAAGGTGCGCGACGACGCCCGCGTGGACGCGGTGGTGCTCTCGGTGGGTGACGGCCTGACGCTCGCCCGCAAGAAGCCGTAGCCCCGGCGGGCGTTCAGCTCGTCGGGCGGCGGACCCAGCCGTCCACCAGGCGCTCCAGCAGCTCGGCCCGACTGAGGCGAGCGCGCTTGAGCTTCCGGTCCATTGCCAGGATGAGCGTGGCAGGAAGCCGGACCGCGAGCACCGGCTTCTCCCCGTTGCCGCGTGGCCGGATCGGGCGGCTCGGCGTCCGTCCCCGGAGCAGCTGGCGGTAGTGGCTGGCGCAGTACCCGCGGCTGTGCACCGGCCTTCCGCACTGGGGGACCTGGCAGCGCCTTCGCTGTGCCGAGCTGGCCATCGCAGGAATTGTTTGCAGATGTCACGCCAGGCAACGGGCCGCCGGAATCCGGGCATTTCTCCCGGGTCCCGGAGGGTCGGGCGCGACCTTCAGGCCGGGACGCGTGCGCCGCGACCCACGTACTCGGACGCACAGTCGTGAACGATTGTCACAGCAGGAACCCCACCCGCACCCCGACGTCGATCCACGCGTGCGCCGACTTGCTCGGGAGATTGCTGGTTCCGCTGGGCTCCGCGCCCTGGGGAGTGACGATGCCGAGGCTCCCGGTGTCGTACTGGCCGACGCGGGCCTGGAGGAACGGGCCGATCCGCCAGCTCCGTCCAAGCATGAAGTCCACCCCCACCTGCACGTTGACCCACTCGAAGCCGCGAAAGCTGGCGCTCACCGCGGTGCCGCTCGGCCCGGTGACGTTCAGGTTCAGCCACTCGTAGCCCACGCCGAGACCGGCCCAGGGATCCACCACCCGGTCCGGGGCGAAGTGCCAGAGCACCTCGAATCCGAACCGGACGTCACTCGCCGATCGCGCGCTGGCGCTGGCGAAGGCGTTCCCCGGCTTGCCGTACGCCCAGGACAGGTAGCCGCCCACGAAGACCGGACCCACGCGGGCGCCCGCATCGAGCTGGAGCGGCAGGCTCCACGCCACCAGGTCCGAGAGGGGCGTGCCGCCGGGAGCGTCAGCCCGGGGACCGACTGCGTTGCCGATGGGGAACCCCAGCCCTGCGCGCAGCCCGGCCTCGAAGTGCACGGGCAGGGCCTCCTCGGCGCTCGCGGACGTCGCGGTGAGCCACAGCGCAAGCAGTGGCCCGGCGATGCCGATCCTCATCGGAGCTGTCTTCCCCTCCGGCCCGGCGCGCGACAGCCGGACCTGTCGCACCCATCATCTCGGCCAGCGCGCGACTCTAGCCGGGACCTCGCGAACAGCGTGAGAGCCCTCGGGGCGACCGGGTCCGACGTCGGCGGGACCAGCCTCACCTCGGCGAGGACGAGAGGCCCAGGGCCCCCTGACCGGAGGCGGCCCGCTCCAGCGCGCCCACCACCAGCTCCGTGGTGAGCAGCTCGGGCAGGACCTCGGGCCGGTCCGGACGCGCCGGCGTGTAGACCAGGTACATCGGCACGCCTGCGCGGCCGTGCGCGGCGAGTCTCCGGGCGATGGCGGCGTCCCGCCGTGTCCAGTCCGCGACCAGCAGCTGGGTACGGGTCCGCGCCATGGCCGACTGCACGGGCTCGGAGGCGAGCACGGTGCGCTCGTTGAACTTGCAGCTCAGGCACCACTCCGCGGTGAAGTCCACGAGCACCGGCCGGCCCTGGGCGAGTGCGCGGGCCACCGCCTCGTCGCTCCAGGCCGTCGCGCCCCGCCACCGGCGCGGGCCCCGACGCCGAAGCGGAGCGCCACCACCCCGGTGACCAGGACGAGCGCGACGCCGGCCACGCAGCACCGGACCGCGCCGCCATGCGCCCCATGCCCAGGCCGCGAGCCCCACCGCCAGCAGGAAGGCGAGCAGCCGGACCACCCCGTCCACCCCGGCGAGCGCCCCGAGGATTCCGCTGAGCCACACCGCGGTGGCGAGGAGCGCGAACCCGAGCAGCTGCTTGGCCCGCTCCATCCAGGCGCCGGGGCGCGGCAGCCGGGTGCGGAGCCCGGGGACGAGCACCAGGACGCAGAACGGCGCGGCGAGGCCGAGGCCCACCACGAGGAAGACGGCGAGCACCACCGGGGCGCTGGCGGCGAAGGCGAAGCCCACCGCGGTGCCCAGAAGCGGCGCCGAGCACGGGGTGGCGAGCACCACCGCGAGGACCCCTTCCCCGGCGCTCCGGAGCGGGCCGTGGGTGTGATCCACCGCGGCGACCAGCGAGCCGGTCCCATGGCTGGGCGGCGTGAGCTCGAAGACGCCGAGCAGGTTGAGGGCGAAGACGAGCACCACGGCGGCGAGCACCGCCACGAACAGCGGCTCCTGGAACTGGAACCCCCAGCCGACGGCGTGGCCCGCGGCGCGGAGCCCCAGCACCGCCGCGGCCAGGACGAGCAGCGAGGCGATTATGCCCCCGGTGTACGCCAGCGCGTGCGCCCGCACCGAGCCATGGTCGGCGTGCACCGTGCGGGCAAACCCGTACGCCTTCAGCGCCAGCACCGGAAAGACACAGGGCATCGCGTTGAGCAGCACGCCGCCGAGGAACGCGAGCAGCAGCACCCACCCGAGCCCGGGTGCGCGCGCGGGCAACGGCGGCTTCGACGCGGCGGGCCGTGGCGCCACACCGGCCGGGAGGTCGAACGGCGCGCTGACCTCGAGCGTCTCGCCGTTCGCGAGCGCCACCACCCCCGACATGCGCGGTGGCGCGGACGATGCGTCCGCCGCCGCCTTCCCCCAGAGCGAGAGCCGGCCGGGGCCGAGGGAGATGCCCTGCACCGAGGCGATGCCCGGGACCTTTTCCGGGATGAACGCGTCCGTCGCCGCGAGCGGCTCGGGGCTCCCATCGGCCCGCTCCACCGTCAGCTCGCCCTCGAACGGCTGCCCCGGCACGAAGGACGTGGTTCGCCGGACGCTGACGCGCAGGCCGGCGGCCGACGGAGAGCGCGGCACACGCGCCGCCGCCGCATCGAGCAGCGCTGCGCCGGCCGCATCGGCCAGCCGCGGACCGACGCCGAGCACGCGGGTGAGCTCGAGACGCGCCGGGATGCACTGCACCTCGCAGACCAGCACCTCCACCGTGGCGACCACGGTCAGCGGCGGCTGGACGTCGGGCTGTGCCCGCGCGTGGGCGAAGAGCACCACCGCGCCGGCGTACCCGTAGCTGGTGATGGCGGCGTCAGGGCTCCGGTGGACCTCCGGAGCTGGCCAGACGAGCGGTCCCACGGCGACGCGCGGCGCATCCCACACCACCCCGCTCGGCAGACCTGCCTCGCCCGGATTCTTCCAGTAGACGTGCCACCCCCGCGCCATCTGCAGCTGCACCCCGAGCCGGAGCTCGCCGCCCGGGTCCACCTGGGTCACGTCGGAGATGAGGGTCGCGCGCACCCTGGGCTTGCCCTCGTACACACCGCCGCTCGCGGTGGGAGCGGGTGCGGGGCCGGCGGCCACGAGTACGGAGAGGAGCAAGCCAGGAAGCACGGTTGGCACCCCTAACAGGTCCTGGCCCACGCTGCTTCCCGGGGCACAGGCCGGCGGATTCCGTCCTTGCAATGACCCTCCGTTGCCATGTCGGCCTACGTGGATCCTGACGACCTGATGCTGTTCAGCGTGGGCATGGTGCTCGGCGTCGATACGCTCGAGTACATGGTCGACGTGGTGCTGGACCGTCGGCTGACGCGGGCAGACCACCGGAAGCTCTCGCTCGCGCTGGAGCGCCGGGGCGGGAAGCTGCCGGTCCGGGTGGACGAGGTGCTGCACCTGGTCTCGCAGCCGCCCGCCGCTCGGCCCAACTGACGCGGCGCGCCCTGCAACGGACGGCCGCGCCGGAGACACCTTGGCGGAGGGCCTGGTGCTCCGCTACACGGAAGGTGGCTCCTGGCATGCCCGAGGTGCACCCGCTTGAACGCGAGCATCGAGTTCCTCACCCTCTACGGACCGGCGCTGGTCTTCGCGACGGTGCTCCTCGAGCAGGCCGGGCTCCCCATCCCCTGCACGCCGTGGCTCATCGCCTCCGGCGCGCTGGCGCGGCTCGGGCATGGGACGGTGGCGCTCCCCATCGCCCTGGCCACCATCGCCGCCTCGCTGGGGCACACCGCCTGGTTCCTGGCCGGCCGGCGCTGGGGGAGCAAGGTGCTGCGGCTCATCTGCCGCCTCTCGCTCGAGCCCGAGGTCTGCGTGCAGCGGACCGAGAACACCTTCACCCGCTACGGCGAGCGGGCGCTGATTGTCGCGCCGTTCATCCCCGGGCTCACCACGCTGGCGCCTCCGCTGGCCGGGATGTCCGGGATGCGGCTGCGGCGGTTCCTGTCGCTCGACACGACGGGTGACCTGCTCTGGGCGAGCACCTTCGTGGGGCTGGGATGGATCGCCGGCGAGCCGTTCTTCCGGGCGCTCGAGGCGGTGCTGCGCTACGCCGGCTCGACCGTGGCGGCGCTGGTCGCGGGCCTCGCGCTGTACCTCGGCTACAAGCTCCTGCAGCGGCTGCGCTTCCGGACCGAGCTCCGGGTGCTCAGGCTGTCTGCGGCCGAGCTGAAGCAGCTGCTCGACGGTGGGGCGCCGCTGGTGCTCGTGGACCTGCGGCATCGCCGGGAGGTCGAGGACTCGGGCAGCACGCTCCCGGGTGCGCTCCACATCTCCCCGGACGAGCTGGACCGGCGGCACGGTGAGATTGCCCGGGGTCGCGAGGTGGTGCTCTTCTGTAGTTGACCCGACGAGTGGACGAGCGCCCGGGTGGCGCTCCGGCTGAAGCGAAGAGGCATCGCGCGGGTCCGGCCGCTCCAGGGCGGCTACGACGGCTGGGTCTCCGAGGGCTACCCGCTGCAGCGCTGGGCACCCGAAGAGGCGGGCGCGGCCGCGCTCGCCCTGGGCGGCTGAGCCAACCGACGTCCACCCTCCGGGACCCCCCGTCCCCGACGAGGTGTCAAACACCTCTGACGGGCTTTCCCTCTGAGCGGGGCGTGCATCGACGGGTCGCGCGCCGATTGCGGCGGCGCGCCGGGTCCGGGCGCCGGGACGGACCGGCCCGGAGGCAGCGGTCGCGGGCCGGGCCAAAGGCCGTCAGCCGAGCGGCGGTGCCTGATCCGTCTCGGACGGAATCGCCTCGCGGGGCGCGGACTCCTGGAGCTCGTCGAACATCTGCTCCATCCGCTCCCCGAGCGCGTCGAGCTCCTCCCGGGCGAAGTTCTGCCGGACCAGCGGGAAGAGCTCGCCCTCCTCCTCCTCGACGTGGTGCTCGATGAGCTCCTGGAGCACCTTCATCTTGGCGTCGAACTGCTCGTCCGACGGCTCCATCTCCAGGAGGTCTGCGACCAGCCGCTTGCACTCGAGATGCTCCTCGACAGCCTCCCGGAGCATGTCCTTCAGCGGCCCGACGAACACCGCCGGGTAGAAGATCTTCTCCTCGATCTCCCCGTGCGCCGCGAAGTCGTCGGCGATCTGCTCGAAGAGCTCCTGCTTCTCGCTCTCGTCGGCCTCCTCGTACCGCTTGAAGAGCTGCTTGACCTCCTGGTGCTGCTTCTTCAACAGCTGCGTCGCTTCCACGGCCACCACCCCTCTCCGGACGGGGCTGCCGGGGAACCCACACCGGCAGCCGGATTGGGACCGAACGTGGCCACGGCGCCCCTTGCCGTCCACCCCGGCCGGCTGGCCCTCCGGTGCAGCGATCTGCTGCAATGGGAGCCATGACCGGCCGTCATGAGCGGTGGGTGCGCGCGCTGACCGACAACTTCCGTCTTGCGTTCTCCACCTTCTGGGGGCACCGCCTCCGGTCAATCCTGACGCTCCTCGGCATCGTCATCGGGGCGGCCACCGTGGTCTCGATGATGGCCCTGCTCGAGGGGCTCCGGGCCAAGGTCGACGAGGACCTGACGGGGCTGGGCTCGAACGGCTTCCAGATCCAGAAGTTCCCCAACGGTTTCGGAAACTTCGACTTCGATCGGCTCTCCAAGCGTCCCAACCTCACCATCGAGGACCGGGACGACGTCGAGCGCCGCCTGCCGGACATCATCGCCGCCACCGGTGAGGCCTGGGACTTCGGGGTGAAGATCTCGACCGACCGCTACGAGACGCGGCCCAACATCCAGATCGCGGGCGGCACGGCCGACTTCTTCCTGACCAACGCGATGGACATCGCCGCCGGGCGCTCGTTCAACGTGAAGGAGGTCGCCGACGGCGAACGCCTGGTCGTGCTGGGGGCGAACGTCGCCGACGTGCTCTTCCCCCAGGTGGACCCGGTCGGGCAGGAGGTTCGCATCCGCACCCGGCCGTTCCGGGTCATCGGCGTCATCAAGCGCAAGGGAGCATTCGTCGGTGGCTTCCAGCAGGACGACGTCGCGGTGATCCCGATCAACGCCTTCTTCCAGCTGTGGGGAAAGAAGCGGTCGCTCAACATCAGCATGCAGGCCGCGTCGACCGAGCTGCTGCCCCGGGCGATGGAGGAGGTGCGCCAGCTCATGCGCCGGCGCCACAACCTCAAGCCGGAGCAGGAGGATGACTTCTTCATCTTCTCCAACGAGTCGGCCACCCAGGCGTTCAACCAGATCTCCTCGGTGGTCACCGCGGCGACCTTCGGCGTCTGCCTGCTCTCGCTCATCGTGGGCGGGATCGGCATCCTGAACATCATGCTGGTCTCGGTCACCGAGCGGACGCAGGAGATTGGCGTCCGCAAGGCGCTCGGGGCACGCCGCCACCGCATCCTCGGCCAGTTCGCGACCGAGGCGATCATGCTGTCTCTGGTCGGCGGCGTGCTGGGCGTGCTGGGTGGCGCGACGGTGGCCTTTCTCGCCCGCTGGGCGCTCCGCTTCCCCACCTCGGTGCCCACCTGGGCGGTGGTGCTGGCGCTGGCGATGAGCTCCGGGGTCGGGCTGCTCTTCGGCATCTACCCCGCGGCCCGGGCGGCCCGGCTCGACCCGGTCGAGGCGATGCGCACCGAGTGACCTGGGGCCGTCCCGGCGCATGGTCGATCCGACGGCTGATGCAGGCGTACGTGGGCAGCCTCTACCGGGTGTTCCCCCCGGGGTCGTCCGAGCACGTGCTCCGCATCGGCCAGCGCCACCCGGCGTTCGACGCCTACCTCGGCGAATTCTCCGGCCGCTCCTGGGTGGTGCTGACCGCCTGGAACCCCGGCAGCGTCCCGAGGACGGAGCAGGAGAACGCCGCGGCCCAGCGCGCGCTCACCGAGGTGCTCGAACGGGCCGGGCGCGTCGTCTGGCCGGCGCGGGGTGAATCGCCCGGAGCGGGACTGGGTGGAGGAGAGCCTCTGCGTGCTCGACCTGGACCGGGAGCAGGCCCGTGCGCTCGCCCGCCGCTTCGGACAGGTGGCGCTGGTCCGCGGCGAGGTGGGCGGCGAGGCGGGGCTGGTTCTCGCCGACTAGGACCCGCTGCCGGCTGGCGGGGGGGAGCCCAGCCGCGCGAGCTGTTGCAGCGAGAGGATGTGCAGCACGACGGTCAGCGGGAGGATGAACGCGGGCAGATACAGGAACGGGAAGACCGCCGGGAGCAGGTTCGGTGGGGTCTCGAAGATCCGCTGCTGAGGCCCCGGCGCCGCGAGGAGCCCCCGCACCACCACGTAGGCCACCTCCACCAGCCCGAACACGTTCCAGACCTGGGCCGCGGTGCGAGACCAGCTCAACCCCGTGCCGAGCAGGAACGCGACCGCCGCCGCCCCGAGCCCGACCAGGATGTCTCCGACCGCCGCGGGCGCGGCCCAGCCCCACGGAGCCAGGCCCGTCGCCCACGCGGCGATGATGGTGAGCCCGCCGCCGATGCGCAGCGTCTGGAGCCAGGGGATGGCGGCCGGAGACATCGTCTGGACCGCGGCCTGGAGCCATCCGGCCCGCCAGAGGACGACGGCGAGCAGGAGCGCCGGCACGATGTACCCGAGCGCCCGGGGAGACCCGGGGTCGAGCCAGGCACCGGAGACCGCAGCCGCGGTGACGGCGAGGAACCACGTCGCGAGCAGTGCCCCGATGCGGACGAGCAGACTCTTCCGGATCGGCGTTGCACAGCCCGAGCGGCGGAGCCCGGTGTCGAGCCCCCGCAAGGTGACCCACACCACCAGCAGCACGAAGCCGCAGACGGCGAGGGTGATCCGGAGCGGCACCTCGGGAGCCGGGGTCATGGCTGCGCGAGGAGTGCGACCGCCGCACGTGGCGCGTCGGGCGAGTCCGGATGGCGCGCCCGCTGCGGCTGGACGGCCTTTCGCGGGCCTCGCACCAGCACCTTGCGGGAGAAGGTCTGGTCCACCTGGGCCACGAAGGCTCGGAAGGCAGGGTACTCGCCCGCGGTGATGCGGTCGCGGGTGAAGATCAGCTCACCACGGCACACGAGCACCCCCTGCTCCACTGCGTAGGCCACGTGCAGCCGTCCGAACCCGTTCTCGGTCGTCACGTCGGGTGGCAGCGCGTCCACGCTCCAGCCGGGCGGGAGGCGATAGCGGAAGGTGAACCGGCTCACGCTCGGACCGTCGAGCACCAGGTCGCCCCGGCGCTCCGCGAGCCCGGCGTACGTCTCGACGTAGCCGCGGCGGCTCCCGAACGGCAGGAAGCGCAGCGTGTCCCCGCCAACCTCGGCGTAGCGGGGGATGCTCAGCTCGTAGTCGAGCGCCACGTCCTGGTCGAGCCGGTTGGGGTCGCTGATCGACACCTTGTCCACGCTCAGGCCGGGGAAGGTCTGCGCCCAGCCCTGCTCGAAGGTGGTGCGGCGGGTGGCGGCGGACTGGTAGCTGCGGCGGTACTCGGGCGCCGCGCTCCCGCGCACCCGGCTCTCGCCCTTCACCTCCGCCGCGCCGCCGGCCCGGAGCGCGAGGTCCAGCTGCACGTCGGTGACGTTGTCCTCGGGACGGGCCTCGGGAGTGAAGGTGAACCGGCTCTTGCCGTCGGGCTCGACGATCAGCACGCTCGCCCGTCGGTCGGGGATGGGCAGCTCGGTGGCGCCGTGGAACTCGGCGGTGCCGTCCAGGTACCAGTCGAGCGCCGGGACGTAGACGATGGCGTGGTTGAAGACGGCGAGCGAGGCCGGCTCGGCGGGGATGGCCCCGAGCTGGCGCATCCGCAGCAGGACGATGCCGGCTGTCCACGCCCGAGACCTCGAGCAGCGCATGGAGCAGCGACGCCTTGTCCTTGCAGTCACCGAAGCGCCGCGCGAGCACCCGGTCCACCCGGTACGGCTTGTACCCGTGGATGCCGAACTCGAGCGCCACGTAGCGGGTGTTCTTCACCACGTACTCGTAGAGCGCGCGGACCACCGCCCGGGTGTCCTTGCGGTCGACGCCCTTCAGCGCAGCCATCGGCGGCGCGGCGAATGCTGTCGTCGGGGACGAGCTGGTCGCGGATGAGGTTCCAGTAGTACCGGCCCACGTCCTCCCACGTCTTGTAGGTCGACACGTGCAGCGTGGCGGCGACCTCGGACCATCCGGGCATCCCGGGCTCGGGAGTGACCCGCGACACGTGCTTCGCCTCGAACCGGTACACCACCCGTCCGTCGGCGGCGGGCTCGCGTCGGGCGCTCACTCCCGCCCCGAGCGTCTTCTCGTTCCAGTAGAGCGTTCGCCCCGCTCGGCATGTCGACGACGTACTCCCACCGGAGCTTCGGGGCGACGCCCTGCACGTAGGCGAGGTCCCCCCAGTAGTCGCTGAGGAGGTTGTCGCTGGCGGTGTCCTCGACGCGGTACTGCAGCTCCAGCACGTCACCCGGCGCGAGGCCGGGGAAGCTGAGCACCTTGGCCTGCGCGTCGTAGTACATCCCGGCCCACGGCTCGTTGAGGCTGCGGTTGGTGTCGCCGAAGCTCTCCACCAGCGACCCGTCCGGCTTGGTGATGCGCGCCCGGAGGATGCGCACCTCCTCGCGGCTCGGGCTGTAGGTGATGGGGAAGGTCCGGAACGCGTCTGCGCCGCGCCGGGTGTAGACCTTCACCGCCAGCTGGTGGAAACGGCTGGAGAGCCCGCTCTGCTGGACCCGCACCCGGGTGACGTCGGCGAGCGTGACCGCGTCCTCGGCGTAGCTGTCCGCCTCCGCGACCAGCGGCCGCACGTCGATCGCGTCGGCCGAGGCTGGCTGCGTCTCGCTTCCGCGCAGGGCCCGCACCGCATCGCGGAGCCCCGGGTTCTGAGGGCGGAGCATCAGCGAGCGCTCCAGCGCCTCGAGCGCGAGCTCCTTGCGCCCGGCGTAGAGCAGGGCCCGTCCCTTGCGCTCGGCCACGTCCGCATCGTCCGGGCAGAGCGCCTCGGCCTCGGAGAAGAGCGCGAGCCCCTCCTCGAGGCGTCCGTTGGAGGCGAGGAGCTCGGCGAGCCGGAGGCGGACGTCGTTGCTGGTGGGTGACAGCCGGAGCGCCTTCCGCAGCGCCTCGACCGCGCCGCCCACGTCGGCGTGATCGGCGAGCATCTCGGCAAGGAGCGAGAGGCTCGAGCCGTCGCCCGGCCGTGCGTCGAGCAGCGCACGCAACCGCTGGATCGCCTCGTCCGATCGGTCCAGCCGCCGCGCCGACCGCACCCGCTCGCGTCCGGCGTCCGGGACCCGCCAGGTCGAGGGCGGGAGCGCCTCGATGCGCTCGGTGGCGGACACGCTGTCCCCGAGATCGTCCTCGGCCCGCGCGAGCAGCACCTGGGCCGGGACGAATGCCCGCCACCGCTGCACGAGGGGCTGGAGCTGGGTGAGCACCCGGTCCGGGTGGCCCTGGGTGAGCTCGGCGCGGGCGAGCATCAGCCGGGGCTCGAGGAGCTCCGGGGCTTCGGCGATGGCGGTCTCGAGATGGCGCCGGCGCAGGTTCTCGTCCTGCTGGAGGCGCGCGGCGAGCAGCTCGAGGCGTGCGTCGGGCTTTCCGCTCCGTCCGGCATCGGCAGCGGCACGCTCGGCGTTGACCGCGTCGGAGTGCTCGCGGGTGTCGAAGGCCGCCGTCGCCTCGAGCACCCGGGCGTAGTCCCCGCGGAGCTGGCCGTCCTCGGGCTGCCGGGCGACCGCAGCCTCGAATGCCGTGGCGAGGGTGGGGAGGCGGTGAACGGCTGGCGCGGGCCCGGCGGGAAGCGGCGGGAGCCTCGCCGGCGTGAGCAGCTTGGCGCGCGCGTCCTCGTCGCGCAGGTAGGCGCCGAGCACGCCGCTGTCCTCGTGGCAGACCTTGAGGAGGATCCGGTTCACGCCCGCCCGGAGCTGGACCGACAGGCGCTCCTGGTCGGGTCGGGCGGGGTGATAGGCGTCACTGCTCGCGACCTTCTCGCCGTTCACCCAGAGGCGGAACGCGCCCGAGGTGCCGAGCGAGAGGACCGTCCGCCGGGCGAAGGGCTCGTCGACCAGCGCGAGCACGTAGGCGACGACGCCCCGCGAGGGGCGCACCATCGCCCCGAGGTCCACGCCGCCGTCGAGCGACCGGTCCGCCGCCTTCCGCCAGCGGGCGAGGTGGCCCTTGGCCGGGAGCGAGGCATCGAGGTCGAGCTTCGCCTCCGGGCCGAAGTCGGTGTCGCAGCCCGTCTTCCCCTCGTTGTCGAACCCGCCGAGGACGTAGACGTCCTGGAGGTACCCGAGCGCGCGCAGACGCCGGGTGGCCTCGTCGACCCGACCCTGGGCGACGTCGACGTCGGTCAGGAGCTGACGGGCGAGGGCGCGGGTGAAGGGCTCGGTGCGCCTGTCGCCGGCGATGCGGGCGATGGTCGCGTCCACCGGCCGCGTGTCGGCGAGGTCGTCGCGAAGGGACCGCAGACGCATCAGCGCCGGCGCGCCCCGGAGGGTGCGCGACCGGGCGAGCGCGTCCTTGGCGCGCGACTGTGCCTCCGCGGGGAGCGGGTCGTCGACGGACGGAGCGGCAGAGGCTGCGGCGAGGAGGGCCGAGAGGAGGAGGCTGGAGACCAAGGGTTGCTCCACCCCTCATAACCCGAAGCGACCGGGGTTCGCTTCCCCCACCGCCCTGGCCAGGGTGAGGACGTACACCCTCCGGGCGCCGGCCTCGCGAAGGGCACCGCTGGCGGCCCGGGCGGTGGCGCCGGTGGTGAAGACGTCGTCCACCAGCAGCACCGGGAAGCTCCGGTGGCGGACCGGTCACGGCGAAGGCGCCGTGCAGGTTCTCGGTCCGCTCGGCCTCGGTGAGCCCGACCTGCCGGCGGGTGGCCCGGGTCCGTCGGAGGAGCCCCACGTCCAGGGGCAGCCCGGTGGTGCGGGCGAGCGCCCGGGTGAGGAGCGCGGCCTGGTCGTACCCCCGCCGGAGCAGGCGCCCGCGGTGGAGCGGAATGGGGACGAGGACGGGGGGCGGCGCTCGGTGCGCGAGTACCCGCAGCCAGGACCGGGCCTCGGCGGCAAGAGCCCGGGCGAGCGGGAGCGCGAGTGCGCTCTGCCCCTCGTACTTGAACCGGTGGATGGCGCGGGCGAGCGGCCCGGTGTGCACGAACGCGGCATGGGCGGCGGCGAAGGGCGGCGGCCTCGACCCGGCAGCGGCCGCAGCACCCGGGCTCCTCGACCGGCTCGCCGCAGCGGGTCACACCCCGGGAGGGGCACCGGCTCCGTCGCCAGCGCGCACGGCGGGCAGAACGTCGTGTCCCGCTCGAGCAGGTCGCCGCAGGCCGCGCACGCCGGCGGAAACGCGAGCGCGAGGAGCTCGGCGACCAGGCCCATCCGGGCCCATCACAGCAAGCCCCGCGCCGAGGACGAGGCTTCGAGGGTTCCAGGCGAGCTCGGCGCTCGAGGGCGAGGCGCCTGCAAGAGGTGTTTGACACCGGCTGGGTGCACACCGGCCTGGGTGCGCCTCCGAGCGCCGGCTCGGCCGCCTGCCCGGCCCCGGGGCATCGGCCGACCGTGCTCGCTGGCGTAGCGGGGTCTCGGTCCGGCGAACGGCGCGGGGCCGGACGATGCCGGGCAGCGTCACGAAGGGCAGCCTGCCCACGCGCTTCCGGGCGGCCCAGGCAGGAGGCGCAAGGAACCCTCCCCGGAGACTGACGGGTCCGCCGAGCAGGATGCCCCCGAACACCGGACGGACGTTGACCAGATCGGTGAGCGCGACGGATCACCGCCCGCGGGTCAGAGCAGCAGGCTGTTCCGGTCCATCTCCTTCGGCTGCGGCAGGCCCATGATTCTCGAGCAGCGTCGGCGCCACGTCGGCCAGGATTCCCCCGCTCCGGAGCCTCGCGCCGGCGAACTCCGGGTGCACGAGGTGGAAGGGCACCGGGTTCGTGGTGTGGGCCGTGTGCGGCTCGCCCGTGACCAGGTCGCGCATCTGCTCGCAGTTCCCGTGGTCGGCGGTGATGGCCAGCACCACGTTCGCCCGCGCGCACGCCTCGGCGACCTTGCCGAGGCAATCGTCCACCACCCGGACGGCCTTCATCGCCGCGTCGAGCTTCCCGGTGTGCCCCACCATGTCCGGGTTGGCGTAGTTCACCAGGAGGAAGTCGTACTTGTCCGAGCCCACCGCCTGGACCAGCCGCGACGTCACCTCGGGCGCGGCCATCTCGGGCTTCAGGTCGTACGTCTTCACGTCGCGGGGACTGGGGATCAGCGCGCGCTCCTCGCCCGGAAACACGACCTCGCGACCGCCGTTGAAGAAGAACGTCACGTGGGCGTACTTCTCGGTCTCGGCGGTCCGGAACTGGGTCAGGCCGTTCTCGGCCAGGACCTCGGCGAAGATCTCCCGGGGCTGCTCGGGTGGAAAGGCCACCGGGAGGTCGAACGTCTCGTCGTACTGGGTCATGCAGACGTAGCGGCCGAGCCGCAGCCCGCCGCGGTCGAACTCGTGGAAGCCGGGGATTGCCAGCGCGCGGGTCAGCTCGCGCGCGCGGTCCGCCCGGAAGTTGAAGAAGATGACCGAATCGCCGTCGCGCACCGAGCCCACCGGCGTGTCCCCGTCGACGATCACCGTGGGATGGACGAACTCATCGCCGACCTTCTCGGCATACGAGGCGCGGACGGCCTCCACCGCGCCCGGAGCACGGTGGCCGACCCCGCGCACGATGGCGTCGTACGCCTGCTGCACCCGGTCCCAGCGCTTGTCTCGGTCCATCGCGTAGAAGCGGCCAATCACGGTGGCGATGCGTCCGGTCCCGGTCTCGCGGAGGAAGCGCTCGAGACCCTCGAGGTAGGCCAGCGCGCTCATCGGCGGGGTGTCCCGGCCGTCGAGGAACGCGTGGACGAAGACGCGGGCCACGCCGCGGCTCTTCGCCGCCTTCAGGAGCCCCAGGAGGTGCTCCTGCGACGCGTGCACGCCGCCGGGGCCGATGAGCCCCATCAGGTGCAGCGCCTTTCCGCTGCTGCGCGCCGCGTCCATCGCCGAGACCAGCGCCGGGTTGTGGGCGAGCTCGCCCTGCTCCACCGCCCGGTTGATGCGCACCAGGTCCTGGTAGACGATCCGCCCGGCGCCGATGTTGGTGTGGCCCACCTCCGAGTTGCCCATCTGCCCCTCGGGGAGGCCCACCGCCAGCCCGGAGGTGAGCAGCTCGGTCCGGGGCATCTTCCCGGCGAAGCGGTCGAGGTTCGGCGTCCCTGCGAGGAGGATGGCGTTGTCCTCGCGCTCGGCCCGAAGGCCCCAGCCGTCGAGGATGGCCAGGAGGACGCGGTGCTTGACGGGCATGGGCCAAGGGTAGCCAGCACGGGAGTGCGCGTCGACCACGGAGGTGCTGGTAGAACCTCGGAGGTGCCCGGCCCGTCACAGCCCCCTGCCCAGGCGCGCGTCAGGGCCTTCGACTGGCTTCGCGGGCTCGCCGTCCTGGTGATGGTCGAGACCCACTCCATGGTCTTCCTGCGCAAGGAGCTGCTCGCCACGCGGGCGGCCGGGGTGCTCGACTACGTGAACGGGCTGGTGGCGCCATCGTTCATCTTTGCCGCCGGCTTCTCGCTGGCGCTGGTCCAGGTGCGTGCGGCGGCATCGGGCGGGCCGCGCAGCCCGCGGGTGCTGCGCTCGCTCCGGCGCATCGGCGAGGTGCTCGCGGTCGGCACCCTGGTCAACTGGGTGTGGTTTCCCATCTCCGTCGAGCCGGGGTGGCTGCTCCGCGTCGACATCCTCCAGTGCATCGGGCTGACGCTGCTGGTGGCCCTCCCGTTCGACGTGGCGCTCGCGCCACGCCCGCGCACCCTCGCCATCGCCTCGCTGCTCGTCGGCCTGGCGCTCTTCCTGGTGGCACCGTTCGCCGACGGGGTGACCGGTCCACTCCAGGACCTGTTCAACAAGGACGGCCCGCACCGGACCGTCTTCCCTCTGTTGCCGTGGGCGGGGTGGGCCTTCCTCGGCGGCGCCGCCGGAGCCACGGCCGCGCGGGGAACCGCCGCCCAGGTGCGCCGGCTCGCGGTGGGCATCGGGGTCGGCTCGGCCGCGGTGTTCGCCCTCAAGCCGCTGTGGCTCGCCGTCTATCCGCCCCATGCGTTCTGGGTGACCGACCCCGCGAACACGGGCGCGCGGGGCATCGCGGTGATGGCGGTGCTGCTCCTGCTCCTGGTCATCGAGGCGCGCGCGCCGGCCGGGGAGCGGCGCTCAACGGCGGTGTGGCTGCTCGAGCTGTTCGGAACGTCGTCGCTCGCGGCGTACTTCTTCCACGAGATGCTTCTCTACTACGAGGTCCGCGGCGTCTCGCTGGCCCGCATCGCCGGCGGCCGCTGCGGATGGGCGGGCTTTGCCGGGCTCACCCTGGTGGTCGTCGCCGCGACCTCCGCGCTCGCCTGGGCCACGGATCGCGTCTACCGCCGTCTCGATCGGCGCAGCAGCGCACGGCCCGTCCCGGCGGTGGGGCCGGTCAGCGCTTGAGCGCGGCGCCGACGGCCTTCACCACGTCCTGCTCGGTCGGAAAGCCCCCCAGGCCCTTCTTCGCCACCACCTTGCTGTCCACGGCGACCTCGAAGATTCCGCCACTTCCGGGAATCAGCTCGGCCTCCACGCCCAGGGACTTCTTCAGCTCGGCCGCCGCACGGGTGGCCCGGGGGAGATACCCTCAGACGTTGCAGTAGGTGATGGTGATCATACGCAGGGGAATGGATAGATAATGCCAGGCCCGCCCGGACGCAGCGGCTACTTGTGGTACGGCTCGCCGCGCAGGAGAGAAAGGGCCCGGTAGAGCTGCTCCATCAGGACCAGCCGCGCCAGCCGGTGGGGGAGAGTCATCCGCGACAGGGCCAGCACCTTCCATGCCCGCTCGCGCACCGAGGGATCGAGGCCCTCGTCGCCTCCGATGCAGAAGACGAGCTCCCGGCCGGCGTCCCTCGCGGTCGCCACCAGGCGCGAGAGCTCCACCGAGTCGAGCAGCGTGCCGCGCTCGTCGAGCGCCACCAGCCAGCTCTCCGGCTTCAGCTTCCCGAGCAGCGCCTCGCCCTCGCGGCGGCGAGCATCGGCCGGAGGCAGCGCGCCCTTCGTCGCCGGAAGCTCCACCAGCTCGAGGTCCACGTGGCGCCGCAGCCGGTCTGCGTAGCCCTGGACTCCGGGCTCGAACCAACCGGACCGATCGCGCCCCACGGAGAGGACGCGGAGCTTCAGGCCACCGACTCCTTGAGCGCGTCGGCCCAGAGCCCGTCGAGGTCGTAGAAGGCGCGCACCTCGTTGAAGAAGACGTGCACCACCACCTCGCCGAAGTCGAGCAGCACCCAGTGGCCGGTCTCGAAGCCCTCGGTGCCGATGGTCCGGTGGCCGGCGTTCTTCAGCGTCTCGCGGACGTGCTCGGCGGTGGCGACGACACCGCGCTCCGAGTCACCGGAGGCGATGACGAAGTAGTCGGCGTAGCTGCTCATGCCGCGGACGTCGAGCAGCACGACGTCGCTGGCCTTCCGGTCCACCAGCAGCTGCGCGGCGCGACGGGCGAGGGCGAGCGCCTCGGGGTTCTCGGCGCGGGACGTCGCCGCCGCGGGCGGTGGTGCGCGGCGGGCAGGGCGCTTGCGCGGAGCGCGCCTGGGGGCGGCAGGGCGGGGGCGCTTCGGCTTGCGCTTGGTGGGACTCAACGGCGGCGCACCATAAGTCAGAGCGCACACCGGCCGCGAGTGGTACGAGGGGCATCGCGATGGGCAGCGAACGCGAGGCGCAGTTCCGGAAGCTGGCAGCCGACCATCCCGGCTCGCCGATGGTCCATTTCTCTCTGGGCAAGCTCCTGCTCGACGAGCGCCGGTACGCCGAGGCGGTGGAGAGCCTGAGGGCGGCCGTGGCGCTCCAGCCGGACTACGCCGCGGCCATGGTCGCCCTGGGCGATGCCCTGTCCGGCGCGGGCCGCCGGGACGAGGCGCGCACCGTGCTGGAGAGCGCGCGGGGCACGGCCCTCGCGCAGAACCATCCCTCGCTCGCCGAGGAGATCGACGAGCGGCTCGCCGACCTCTGAGGTGTCTGCCCGAGCCTCCGCGGGCGCGGACACCGCCGGAGGGTCAGGGCTCGGCCGGTGCAGGCCGCTCGCCGGCGCCGACGCAGATGCGCTCGAGGAGCGGTCCGGCGGAGGGCGGAAAGGGGAAGCCCTGGATCTGCCGGGAGCGGACCATCTGGACCGGCAGCTCGGCGCGCCAGGAGCGGGGTGGGTCCGGCTCGCGCTGGTACACCGCATCCTGGAGCGCCTCGTCGAGCGGGATCACCGGACACCCGCCTTCTCGTACTCGGTGAGCAACCGGTCGAGGATGTGCGCGTCGAAGGCGCCGGCGTGGAGCAGCAGCACCTGCGGCACGGGTCTCCCCACGAAGCGGCGCAGTGTGTCGTCCGCCCAGCGCAGCTGGGAGACGGCCGCGTCGAGGAACGTCGCCTCGAGCGCCGCCACCCTGTCCACATCCCCCCGCGCCAGGCACCGGACGTAGGGACGGTTGTAGGCCCAGTCCTCGAAGTCGATGGTGACCTCGGCGATCCGGTAGTGGCGCTCGACCAGCGACTTCCGCAGCGCGAGGCGCGAGGGCACGTCCGTTCCCTGCCAGAGGTAGGGATAGCGGAAAACCTTCCAGACGCGCTCCTGTCCCGGGCCGAGGAGCTCGGCCAGGAGGGGTTCGCCCGCGTCGACGTCCGCGAGGTACGCCTCGATGCCCACCGTGCCCAGCGAGGGGTGGTGCGCGGTGTGGTTTCCGAGCGGGTACCCCGCGGCGACCCAGGCCTCGAGCGCTGCGCGGTCTCCGGGCTGGGCGCGGCCGGAGTTCACGAAGCCGTAGACACGCGGAACGTGGTGTCGCCCCAGCGCCTCGAGCAGTGCGCGGTGGAGCGCGAGCCGATCCTGCCCCGGCGCCTCGGGGCCGTGCCTCGGGAGGTCGTCGACGGTGATGGCGACGCGGATCCGGCGGTGGGCTCGGGGCGGGGGCGAGGGCGGAGTGGCCGGCGGTGCGGACCGGGCCGCAGCCGCGCCCATGAGGACGAGCATCAGGAGCAGCCTTCTCACCGCGCGGGCACCGGCACAGCCTGTCGGACGAGCTCCCGGACGCGCTGCTCCACCGGCCACACCTCGGACACCTTCCCGCGGACGACCAGGACGCCGACCACGTGGCGCTCGGTGTCGACCCATCCGGTGAAGCCGAACACCCCTTGCGCAAGCACCTCCAGCGCCCGTCCATCGGACGCGACGCGGTCCCGGTAGACGCCGAAGCCGGCGCGGATGCCCTCTCGCCCCGGGGCGAGCGCGTACGCCGACTGCATGAGCGGCACCCCGCCGGTCTCGTCGGCCAGCACCGCCTGGCGGAGCGCCTGACCCAGGAGGTCGGGCGTCGCGCCGGGGAGGAGCTGCCGCAGCACCCGCGCATACTCGACCGCGTTCGCCTGGGCGCCGCCGGCGATGCGAGGGTTGTCGGTGCGGCCGAAGCCGGTGCTCGACAGGCCGAGGGGGTCCATCAGCCGGGTCTGCATGAGCAGCGCCCACGGCTTCCCCGAGGCGAGCTCCGCCATCCGCCCGGCGACCTGGAACCCGGCGCCCCCGTCGATGAACGCCGTCCCGGGCGGCGCACGGAGCGGCGTCTTCGCGATCTCCTGGACGCACGCGGGGAGAGTCGTGGACCGCGTCTCGAGGCAGGGCGAGCGCGCCGGCAGCCCGGAGGTCTGGGCGAGCAGCATGCGGAGGGTGATGGCGGTCTTGTCCTTCGGCCAGTCCGGCACCAGCGCCCCGACGGGCTGATCGAGCGAGAGCGTGCCGTCCCTGACCAGCGAGAGCAGGACGAGCACGCTGAGCAGCTTCGTCGCCGAGGCGATGGGGACGGCGTCGGTGACGGTGTAGCCGCCATAGGCGCGCTCGAAGATGACCGCACCGTCCTGCTCCACCCGGAGCACGCCGCCACCCCACGGGGGGAGTGTCCGGAGGAGGAGCGCATCCACCTCGCCGAAGGCCGCGGGCGTCGCGACCCCCACCACCGAGGCCGCGGGTGTCGCCTGGCCACCGTCCGGGGCGGCTGGGGACGACTGCACCGGCGGTGGAGACGCTCGGCGGGCGCTCGGTCGCCGTTGCGCATCCGAGCGCCAGACAGACGAGGACTGGGGCGGGCCCCCTCACCGGACCGGGAGACTACCGCACCCGGCGATCGGCGAACGTGCGCAGCTGTTCGCGACCGTCGAAGGACAGGGAACGGGCGAACCGCGCCGCGAGCGCACCCGCAACCGCGGCCACCGCAACGAGCTGGTACATGATGACCAGCTGGTACCGCACCGCCTGGCCCGGCGCCGTGCCGCTGACGATCTGCCCGGTCATCATCCCCGGGAGCGCCACCAGCCCCACCGTGAGCAGGCCATTGATGGTGGGCCTGAGGGCCGCGTTCATCGCCGCCCGGGTGTGTCGCTCCACCGCCTGCTTCGGGGATGCGCCGAGTGAGAGGAGCTGCTCGACCGCCGGTGCGTCGTCGTGGATCGAGGCGAACACCCGCTCGAACACCAGCGCCACGCCGTTCATGGCGTTGCTGAGGATCATCCCCGAGATGGGGATCAGGAGCCGCGCCTCGTACCAGCGCGCCGGACGGATGACGAACGTGAACACCGGGACCAGGACCACCACGCCGGCGACGAGCACCGCGAGCGTCGCATGGCGGAACAGCACGCCCGTCCCTGGCCCATGCGCGATGCGCCGGGCCGCGGTCCAGCCGGCGGCCAGGACCATCACCCCGATGAGGCCGAGCACCCCGATCGGGTGCTCGTTCTGGAAGAGGAGCGTCAGGAGCAGACCGACCGCGAGGAGCTGCACCGCTGCCCGGAAGGTGCCGACGAGCAGGTCCTTCTCCAGGCCGAGCCGGTTCTGCGAGGAGACGGCGATCGCCAGCGCCATCAGGCCCAGCGACAGCACGAGCTGGGGGGAGGTGACCGTGACGTAGCTCATCGGCGCACCGACCTTCGGCACCTGGGCGCACGCGGCGGGATGGGACGGCTGCCGTGCCTCATTCGAGCTTCTCCGCGGTGAGACGGCCACCGGCAAGCTGGAGGTGAGTCCCGGCGAGCTGCTCCAGCGCCCGCGCATCGTGGGTGACGACGAGGACGGCCGCGCCCGCGGCCGCGAGCTCCCTCAGCAGCCGGACCAGGAGGTCAGCCCGCTCGACATCGAGGGCCGCCGTGGGCTCGTCCAGCAGCCACACCTCCGGCCGGAGCGCGAGCGCCCGTGCCACCGCGACCCGCAGCTTCTCGCCGCCCGAGAGCGCACGGGCATCCTGGCCGAGGAACTGCGGCTCGAGCCCGGCGCGGACGATCAGCGCGCGCGCATCCGCCTCGGGGAGCTCCTGCCCGGCGAGCCGCGGCCCGGTTCGCACGTTGTCCAGCACCGTGCCCTGGAACATCGCCGGAGCCTGGGCGACCAGGGCGATGCGGCGGCGGGCCTCTCGCGGCGTGAGCGTCAGGACGTCCGCGCCGTCCAGGAGCACCTGGCCGTCATCGGGCGAGGCGAGCAGCCCGAGGATGCGGAGGAGCGTCGTCTTCCCACCCCCAGACGGGCCGCTGAGGGTGGTGATGCTTCCGCCCGTGAGCCGGAGGTCCACGCCGTCGAGCAACACGCGTCCCTCGACGCTCTTTCGCAGACGACGGGCTTCCAGGCAGGCGGTCATGCGGCGGAGGTGGGAGCTAGGACAGCCCGTGCGAGAACGCCAGGCGCTGGATCTGGGGCTTGAAACCGGCCGTGGAGACTGGGGAAACGAGGGCCGAGCGGATGCTGCGTCTTTGGAGCAGTCCGCGGTCCAGCTGAAAAGAGGAGGCGCGGTGTCCACTCCTGGCAGCGGATTCTCGTGTCCCTGGATGGGGTCGGCGCGTGGGCCACCCCTCACCAGGGGAATCCAGATGCCTCTCGGAGCGTGCGTCATCAGGACGGCTGGCGCGATTGGCTGCAGGTCTGCCGCGAGGCGGATGCCGTACGGCGCCCTCCTCGCCACGCTCGTGATCGCGAGCGGGGGTCCTCGCGCCGCCCAGCACGAAGCAAGGAACGACGAACACCCCCACCCGGGCCCCGGAGGACCGGCGGAGGAACGAGGCCCGCGACGCCACCCGGAGCGGCCAGGTCCCGTGGGCGACCCGCCCGGGCGCGATGAGGGCACGCCTCGAGGCTCCGACCGCGGGCGTCGACAAGCGCAGTGCCTCTCCCACCGCCAGGTGGTCGACATCGCGGCGAGCGCCAATCCCTCGGTGCGGGCGAGCCAGCGGGAGCTGCTCAAGAGCTCGCTGCAGACGAATGATACGGTCGTCCGGCTCGGGCCGGGCGTGGACCTCGACTTCTCGGATCTCCCCGGCAGCTGGTTCCCGATCACCTTCGGGCGGTGCGTCACCCTGACCAGCGTGGACTCCTTCGGGGACATCCAGCCCACGCGTGCCGGCGGAGGGGTCAGCACGCCGCCCGGGCCTGGCCGGACGCCGCAGACGCTCGGCCCCGTTCTCCGGTACGGCAAGCCGAAGGCAGACGGTTCGGACATCTTCCTCGACATCGCCTGCGAGCCGTTCGGCGACCACGACGGCGACGGCGCCCGGATTGGGAATCCGGCTGTTCGGCCCCGACTTCGGGTTCCAGCAGACCTCGGAGACGGGCATCCGCGTCTTCCGGTGCGTGGACGTCGAGATCTCCAACATGGAGATCGCCGGCTGGGGGGCCGCGGCGATCGACGTGTCCAACCTGTTTCCGGCGGCCGACGGGGCGCCAGCGTCCGGAGCCCGCATCACCCGTCCTGACCAGGTGCGAATTCACGACTGCTTCATCCACCACAACCAGCACCCGGACCCCGACATCATCCCCGGCACCGCCCTGGGCTACGGGGTGGTGAGCGACGACGGAGCCTGGGTGCGGATCTCCCGGAACGTCTTCGATTTCAACCGTCACGCCATCGCTGCGAGCGGGAACACCGGAGGGTACTGGGCGGACCAGAACCTGGTGCTCCGGGGCGGCGGTTTCGAGGGGCACTTCTACAACACGTACACCCACAGCTTCGATGCGCACGGCACGGGCTGCTGGTGGAGCAAGGATCAGTGCGGCGATGCCGGGATCGAGTTCTGGATCCTCTCCAACACCTGGCAGTACCGGAAGGACACCGACATCCACATCCGCGGCAAGCCCCTGTTCGGGGCGCTGATCGACGACAACGTCTTCCCCGAGGACCGGGGCGATGCGATCGCGCTCTATACCGACGAGAACGTCACCGTCGGTCGGGGGAACACCTTCGGGTTGGACACGTTCGGGCAGTACGGCGTCTGCGACTTCGACGGCGATGGGGTGGACGACCTCTTCCTCGCCACCGGAACGACGTGGTGGTTCTCGAGCTACGGTGAGCTGCAGTGGTCCTTCCTCGCCGCCAGGACCGAGCGGCTGGATCAGGTCAAGCTCGCGTACGTCACCGGGGATCAGCGCTGCGACGTCGTGGCCGAGCACAATGGACGCTGGGTCGTCTCCAGTGGGGGCACCGGGCCGTGGGAGTCGCTGGGCGCATTCGGGGTTCCCCTCTCGCAGGTCCAGCTGGGCCGGTTCGATCCCTCGGTGAGGGACCAGCGGCCCAACGTGACCCGGCAGACCACCCACGCCTTTTTCGCCGCTCCGGACGGCCAGTGGTGGGTGACACCGCTCATCGGGGGCCCGGCGTGGCACCGGGTGGCGAGCTCCAGCTTCCCGATGAGCGAGCTCCGCTTCGGTGACTTCAACGGCGACGGCGTCACCGACGTGCTCGCGGTCGTGGACGGGCGGTGGGCCATCTCCGATGCGGCGACTGGCTCCTGGCAACCGCTGAACGCGGAGCTCGGCACTCCGGTGAAGGACCTCTACATCGCGAACATGGACCCCGACGACAACATCGACGACCTGCTCTGGCTCGAGCGCAAGGTCACCGCCATCGCCCAGGGAACCTTTCAGCGGGTGGATCTCACCTGGTGGCGGTCCCGGAACGGCGTCGAGCCGTGGCAGCGCTGGAAGACCTATTCCTTCGAATACCCGCTGGACGCGGAGAACGAGCCGGTGAGCCACGTCTTCGTCGGCCGGTTCGGCGCTGCACCCGGTGGAGGCACGCTGGTCATCGACCAGAACCGGATGGGCCGCTTCTACAGCCCCGCCGAGGTGCCAGCGGGCGGGTTCGCGGACTGGTCGGCCGCGTTCCCGTACTAGGCAGCGCGGCGGCTCGGTCGCTCACCGGCACGGGATGCGATGCGCGCGGATGCGAAGCGTGGGAGCATCGGGCGCCCGCCATGGAACACCTGGAAGCGCTGCTCGCCGCCGTGGTGCCAGCCGACGACAAGGAGCGGGCGGATCTGGCCCTGATGCGGGCCCAGCGGAGGCTGCTCCCCGAGCCGCTCTCCCGCAGCCAGCCTGCCGCGCACTTCACTGGGAGTGCGGTGGTGAGCGACGGGACGCGGGTGGCGCTGGTGCGGCACCGGAAGCTTGGAAGATGGCTGCAGCCCGGTGGGCACGTCGAGTCGTCGGACGGGGACGACCTCCTGGCCACCGCCCTCCGTGAGGCGAAGGAGGAGACCGGCTGTGCCGTGGTCCCGCATCCCTCCGCGCCCAGGCCCCTCGACGTCGACGTCCATCCCATCCCGAGCCGGGGCACCGAGCCGGCGCATCTGCACCTGGACGTCCGGTTCCTCGCGCTCACCGACGACCCCGGGGCGCTCCGGATGGACCCCGAGGAGAGCCATGCCGTTCGGTGGTTCGAGTTCGATGAGGCGATGCACCGGGCAGGGACCCCCGAGATGAAGCGGCTGCTCTCGAAGGCGCGCGCGGTGCTCGGCGTCTGAGGAGGCGTGGAGCGCCGGGGCCGACCGTGGCGGCCTCGCTCAGGCGCTCGGCGCGAAGGCGAACGTCCGCATCGACAGCGTGGCGTGCCGGAACCCGACGTAGACGTCCTGGAATGCGTCCTCGTCGGAGGAGGCCCCGAGCGTGACGAACGCCGGGGCGAGATGCTCGGGCGTGGGTGCAGCCTGGCGCATCCCGAGGTCCTCGGACGCAAGGCGGACCGCGCCCGGAACGTCGCGCCTGCGGATCCGCTCGACGAGGCGGGTCTCGGCGTCGGCAGCCCACGGGGCGACCGGAGCATCCGGGTCCGTCCACGCGAGATGCCGGAAGTTGTGAACCAGACCGCCGCTGCCCACGACCCAGATGCCTTCGGCGCGGAGCGGTCGGAGGTGTGCCCCGAGCTCGACGAGGCCCGTCCAGTCGGTGTCCGCCGGGAGCGAGAGCTCCACCACCGGGACGTCGGCCTCGGGAAAGAGGAAGCGCAGCGGAATCCACGCGCCGTGGTCGAGGCCCCGCGCCGGATCGAGCGTCGCCTGGCGGCCGCTGTCGCGGACGAGAGATGCGACACGGGCGGCGAGCGCAGGGTCGCCCGGAGCGGGGTAGCGGAGCCGGTAGAGCTCAGGGTCGAAGCCACCGAAGTCGTGCACCGTCTCGGGGTGCTCGGAGGAGGTCACCGCAGCGCCCCCGGCCGACTGGAAGTGGGCCGAGACCACGACCAGGGCGCGTGGCCGCGGGGCCCGAGAGGCCCAGGTGTGGAGGGCAGGGCCGAAGTCCCCGGGATCGAGGGCGATCATCGGCGAGCCATGGGAGATGAAGAGCGTCGGTGCATCCATGAGACCGATTGCATAACGCGGGTTCCCCTTGCCGTGCGTTGCCCGGTGACGAACGCTGTTGTGCGTGGGCGCTCCCCAGACGCTGGTTCGACCCCTGGCAGTCCTCTTGGTCCTCTGCGCGGCAGCGTTCCTGTTCCTGAAGGTCGCTGACGAGCGTCCGCGAGGGCGAGACGCAGCGGATGGACGAGTGGGTGCTCCGCTCGCTCCGGACGCCCGGCAACCTGGCGGTGCCCATCGGCCCGGCCTGGCTGCCCGCGGCGACGCGGAACCTGACCGCGCTGGGGAGCGTGCCGGTGCTCCTCCTCGTCGTCCTCGCCGTGGCCGGGTTCCTCGTGCTGGCCCGGCTCTGGCGGCACCTCCTCCTCGTGCTCGGGGCGTCGGGCGGCGGGTTGCTCCTGATGGTGGCGCTGAAGGCGGCGTTCGAGCGCCCGCGGCCGGAAGTCGTTCCCCCGCTGATGCTCGAGACAACCCCCAGCTTCCCGAGCGGCCACGCGATGATGTCGGCCGTGATCTACCTGACGCTCGGGACGCTGCTCGCACAGCTCTGCCCGCGGTGGCGCGAGCGGGTCTACGTGATCACGGTCGCGGGGGTTCTCACGCTGATCATCGGGCTGACCCGGCTGTATCTCGGGGTCCACTACCCGACCGACGTCCTGGCGGGGTGGTCGGTCGGCCTCGCCTGGGCCCTGGCGAGCGGACTGGCCGCCCGAGGGCTCCGGAGGGGAAGCCGCCAGCTCCGCGCCGAGGTCCCGGAGGCAGAAGGAGCCGAATCGAGCCCGTAACGAGGTGTCTGGCACCTCGCGCAGGCCGCCGGCGACCGCCACCGGCCTGCGGGTCCTTGTAAGCTGCCGGCCGTGCCACGCCGGGATCGCCAGGATCGGGCAGAGGACGCCGCCGAGCGCGAGGCGGCCGATCCGCTGGTCCAGCTCGAGCGGAAGCTCCGCGATGGCAAGTCGGTGGACGTGCAGGACGTCCGCGACGCCTGGCGCTCGACCCGGTATCCGCGGGCGATGATCCAGGTCCTGGCGCAGCGCCGTCGCCCGGAGCTCGCGGTCCGGGCGGCCTCGATGGTCGGCATCGACGTCGACGTCACCTCGCCGTCCTGGCGCGAGGACCTCGACGCCGAGCTCTTCGAGCGTTTCTTCGGGATGCCCTTCGAGCGAGATCCGACGCGCTGGCGGACGCGATCCGGCGCGCCATTCCCAATCCGTCGGTCTAGCGACCCGTCACGCCCTCGCCTCGCGCGCCGGTGCCGCGTTCAGGCCGGGTGGCCCCGCGGGCTCAACGCGGGAACAGCACCTCGAGTGCCTCGCCGAGCGTCTCGACCGGGAGGAGCTTCACCCCACGCGACTCCACGCGCCGGGCGCTTCCCTTCGGGAGCACCGCGCGGACGAAGCCCATCTTCCCGGCCTCGGCCAGCCGAGGCTCGATCTGCGCCACGGCCCGCACCTCGCCGGCGAGGCCGACCTCCCCCAGCACGAGCACGTCCTGCGGAACCGCCAGATTTCGCAAGCGACGAGACGAGCGCCGCGCAGACGGCGAGGTCGGAGGCCGGCTCGGAGAGCGTCATCCCGCCCGCGACGTTCACGAACGTGTCGCAGCCGGTGAGCTGGACGTCCTCCTTCTTCTCCAGCACCGCCGCCAGGAGCGCCACCCGGTTCCCGTCCACGCCGATCGCGGTGCGCCGCGCGGTTCCGTACCCGGTCGGAGCGACCAGCGCCTGCACCTCGACCAGGAGCGGCCGGGTGCCCGAGAGCGTCGCCGTCACCGCCGAGCCCGGCTTCCCGGCGGGGCGCTCGGCGAGGAAGAGCGCCGACGGATCGGCCACCTCCTCCAGCCCCGAGCCCTTCATCTCGAACACGCCGATCTCGTTGGTCGATCCGAACCGGTTCTTGTGCGCGCGGAGGATGCGAAACGGGTGCCCCCGCTCGCCCTCGAAGTAGAGGACGGTGTCCACCATGTGCTCGAGCACCCGGGGGCCGGCGATGCTGCCGTCCTTGGTCACGTGCCCCACGAGGAACGTCGGCACGCCCGAGCGCTTGGCGTAGGCCATCAGGCGCCCAGCCACCTCGCGGACCTGGCTGAGCGTGCCGGGCGCACTCCCGAGCTCGGCGAGGAACATGGTCTGGATGGAGTCGATCACCAGCGCGACCGGGCGCAACGACTCGGTGGCGGTGAGCACCTTGTCCGCGTCGGTCTCGGCGAACAGATGGACGGACTCCGAGCGCACCCCGAGCCGGTCCGCCCGCATCTTGGTCTGCCGCAGCGATTCCTCGCCGGAGACGTAGAGCACCGGGCCCGCGGCGGCGAGCCGCTCCACCGCGGAGAGGAGGAGCGTCGATTTCCCGATCCCCGGATCCCCGCCCAGGAGCACCAGCGAGCCCGGAACCACGCCGCCGCCGAGCACGCGGTCCAGCTCGCCGATGCCCGTGCGTCGCCGCTCCTCGGCCTCGCCCTCGACGTCCACGAGCTTCACCGGGCGGGCCGCTCCACCCGAGGCGCCCCAGGCCGGCCGGCGGTCCTCGGCCTGCGCCGCCTCCTCGACCAGGGTGTTCCAGCCGCCGCAGTCGGTGCAACGGCCCAGCCACTTGGCGGCCTGGAACCCGCAGGACTGGCAGGTGAAGTGGGTGCGCGGCTTGGCCATGGGGGTCCCCCAGAATGCCCGGTGCTGCTGACAGCGGGTTCGGCAGGCGCGAGCAAGGGGCGGGCCGCGGCGGGTGATGGCCTTCTCCGAGGCCCGCGGTCGGACGCCCGTGCGCTCTGCGGCCCTTCGACCACGGAGCTCTCGGCCGGTGGGGGGCGGTTCCTCGGCGGAGCGCCGGTCCCTAGGTTCTCCGCAGGAGGACGGCAATGGCAGGCGCCCTGGGGGAGGTGGCCACGCTCGGGAAGGAAACGGTGGTGCGGTGGACCGAGGACAAGGCCAGCGCCCTCGCGGCAGCGCTCGCCTACTACTCGCTCTTCTCCCTCGCTCCGCTGGTGCTCATCGCCGTCGCGGTGGCGGGGCTCGTGTTCGGGCAGCAGGCCGCGGAAGGCCAGCTCTACGCGCAGCTCGCGGGCCTGATCGGTGACGCGAGCGCGAAGGCGCTGCAGGGCATCGTCGCGAATATGCACCAGCAGAAGTCGAGCGGAATCGTCGCGACCATCGTCGGCCTCGCCACGCTGTTCTTCGGCGCGACCGGCGTCTTCGCCCAGCTGCAGGACTCGATGAACACCATCTGGAAGGCGAAGCCGCCCTCCACCAACGGCATCGTCGAGTTCCTGCGGGTGCGGTTGCTCTCCTTCAGCATGGTGCTCGGGATCGGGTTCCTCCTCCTGGTGTCGCTGGTGCTCTCGGCGATTCTGGCCGCGGTGGGCGAATACCTGGGCAGCTTTCTCCCGGGCGGGGTCGCGGTGGGCCAGGCGCTGAACGCCACCGTGAGCCTGGTGGTGGTCACCGTCCTCTTCGCGATGATCTACAAGCTGCTCCCGGACACGTACGTGGCCTGGCGCGACGTGTGGCTCGGCGCGCTCGTGACCTCGCTGCTCTTCACCATCGGCAAGTTCGCGATTGGCTTCTACCTGGGGAAGGCGAGCGTGGCCTCGAGCTACGGAGCGGCAGGGTCGGTGGTCATCCTGCTGCTCTGGGTCTACTACTCGTCGATGATCCTGTACCTCGGAGCCGAGTTCACCCACGTGTACTCGATGCGCCATGGGAGCCGCCGCTCGGCGACCCACACCCCGGTCCCGGACCGGCGCGATGGCCGGAACCTCGAGCGGCTCATCCCACCCGGCGGCGCAGCGGCGAAGTCTTGAGCCCGCCGACCGGTACCCGCGGAGGCAGCAGAGGCTTGACCGGGCCGGGGCACGGCTGCGAGACCGACGTGCCGTGCGCCGGTCCGTGCTCGTGTCGCTGACGCTCCTTCTCACCGCCTGCGAGCGCGGTCCGCAGTACTGCATCTTCGACGGAACGAACATCGGTGCGGCGCCGGTGCCCTTCGTGGCGATGAATCCGGACGGCACGGTCGACCAGCGCGAGAGCCGCCTCAACTGGCGCGAGTTCACGTGGCCCACCGATCCGGCGTGGACGCACGTCCGGCGCGATCGGGGCGGCGTGGCTCTTCGAGGGGACGACGGGTGGAGTCCCGTGGACGTTCCGCGGCGCCTTCGCTCCAGATGCGGGTGGTGCGTTCGTGCGGCTCGGTGCCACCGGCACACCGCCGCCTGCGCAGATCGTCGGAGCGAACGGGAAGCCCACGATGCTCCTCTACCGCGTCCGGCCCTGCCGGGAGTTCGAGGGCAGCCAGAGCGGGGTCCGCACCTGCGTGAAGTGGGGGGTCGAGGTGAACGCCCGGACGAAGCTCACCTGCGAGTGAGCCGTCCCGTCGCCTGGACCCGGAGTCCCGAAACCCGAGCCTCCGACCCGGGGGGCATGGCAGCCCGCGATGACGAGACCGGTGCGGAGGCTCAATGACGAGGTGAATTACGAGGTGTCTGACACCTCGCGGAGCCTCGGCAGTCCGTCAGCGCTCGGTCGATCGAGGCGGCCCGAGTGGGTGCTCGATTCTTGCACCGGTCGCGAGATCGCCCAGCGCCTCGGCCAGGACGTGCATCCCGCGCTCGAGCGAGCGGATCTCCACGCGCTCCTCCGAGTTGTGCCCCGGGTACACCCCGTCCTCCCGGAACCACATCCCGAAGGCGACCGCGTTGGTCATCCGCCCCGCGTAGGTCCCGCCCGCGCTGACCACTGGCTTTGCCGGATGGCCCGTGCCCCGCGCGTACGCCGCGAGCAGCCGTTGCACCAGCGGTGCGCTCGCGGGCACCACGAAGGGCTCGTACCCGAATCGCCCGCCGGTCACGAAGTGCGCTCCCCGGCGTGCGGCGAAGGCCTGCGCGTGCGCGTCCACCCGTGCCTTCAACGCCTCACCCCAGAGGCTCGGCGCGCGATCTCCAGGTTCACGTGCAGCCCGAGCCAGCCGTTCGCCTCGCGCTGCACCATCCCGAGGTTGGTGTCCGTCGAGCCCCAGAGCGGATCCTTCGAGGTGAGCCCGAGGCCCCGCCCGCCGATGTCCCGGCCCGCGGCGTTGACGTACTCCAGGAGGTCGGAGGCCGCGCACGGCGGCAGCCGGCCGTGCATCGCCACCGCGAGCGCCACGAGCGCATTGCGTCCCTGGCTCAGCCCCATGCCCGCGTGCGCCGCCCGGCCCCGCGCGACGAGGGTCCGCTCGGCCCCGTCGCCGGAGATCTCCAGCCGCGTGTCCGGCGGCAGCTTCGCCGCACGGACCGGCGCGAGCCAGCGATCCCAGTCCGGCGCGCCGCCCCGCCATCGCAGGGTCAGAGTGGCCCGGTCCGGGACGATGGTCACTGCCTGGCCCGCAGCCGAGATCGATGACCTCGACCGGTCCGCGCGCCGCGTCCCCCGACCGCTCCTCGGCGAGGACGATCCATTCAGCCCACGCCTTCTCCCCGACCACGACCGGGAAGTCGCTGTCGAGGACCAGGCTCATGTCGGGAAGCGCGTACGCCGCCTTGTACGTGTCCAGTGTCCGACGCGCCGCCCTCCTCGTCGGTGCCCACGAGCAGCCGCACGGTATGCGTGCGCGCGAGCCCCGGAGCTCCGGAGCGCCGCCATCGCCAGCAGCGCCTGGACCAGAGGCCCCTTGTCGTCCGCCGCGCCCCGCCCCCAGACCTCCCCCTCCTTCACCGTGCCGGAGAACGGCGGGACGCTCCACTCCGACGCGTTCACCGGCTGCAGGTCGCCGTGGACCACCAGGCCCAGAACCGGGGCGCCCTCGGGGCCGGGGAGCTCGAGCTCGGTCATCGTCTCCCGATCGCGCACCACCAGCCCCAGCTCCGCCCCCACCCGCGCCAGCCACTTCCGCTGCTCGGCGAGCGGCGCCTGCTCACCGTGAACGGTCGGGAAGCGCAGCACCTCGGAGAGCAGCGGCTCGAGGCGAGGGCGCCAGCGGGACTGGAGCTCTCGCCACACGGCATCCCCTGGCGGGGTGGGCGCGACGGCGACCGACAGGGCGACGATGGCACCGAGCATCACGGAGCCTCCGGAACGGCGTAGGCGACGCGGACCCGCGTCCTCGAGGTGACCAGCACGCAGCCCACCACGAACAGCGCCGCCAGCGCCGTCGCCGCGTCGATGCGCTCACCCAGGAGGAGCCCGCTCCAGACCAGCGAGAGCACCGGCTGCGCGAGCTGGATCTGGCTCACCCGGGCGATGCCCGCCTCGGCCATCCCCCGGTAGAAGGCGAAGAACCCGAGGAACATGCTCAGCACGGACACGTAGCCGAAGCACAGCCACGCGACCGCGCCGGCGTGGGCCCCGGTCCGGAGAACGTCCACGCCGTGGGCAGCGCGAGGAATGGAGCCGCGAGCACCAGCGCCCAGCAGATGACGTTCGCCGCCGGCATCTCGCGGGCCAGGAGCCCACCCTCGCAGTATCCAATCCCGCCGAGCACCACCGCGGCGAGCGCGAGCAGGTCCGCCTGCCCCAGCCCGTCCGCGCCGCGGGTGGATGCGAAGACGAGGATGCCGATCAGTCCAGCGCCGCTCGCCACCCAGAAGCTCGGCGACGGGCGCTCACCACCACGGATGACGGCGAGGACCGAGGTCGCCATGGGGAGGAGCCCCACGATGACCGCGCCGTGGCGCTGCCGGCATCGTGCGCAGGGCGAGCGTGATGAGCCAGGGGAAGCCCACCACCACCCCCGCCGAGACCAGCGCGATGCGGCGCCACTGCTCGCCCGTGGGCCGGGGCGCCCGCCACGCCGCGAGGACACCGGCCGCCAGCCCCGCCGCGACCAGGGCCCGGCCCAGCGCGATGAAGGTCGGGTCGAGCTCGCGGACCGCGAACCGCGTTGCGACCACGGTGCCGCTGAACATCAGCATGCCCAGCCAGCCGAAGAGGAGCACCGCGTCGCGTTCCCAAGGAGAGACGCTGTCTAACGCCAGGCTGCGGAGCGGGCGCAGCACAGAACGGCGCTCCGCACCGCGAACACATCGTCAACCTGCGCCGGCTTCGAGGTTGACAACGCCCTCGAGGCCGTCGAGCGTGCCTCCTCCGGAGCACCCCCAGGAGGTCCCGCGGTGTCGAGCGTCCCGAGCGTGCCGTCCAGCCCCGAGGTGGTGGTCCGTCACGACTGGACCCTCGCCGAGGTGCGCGCCATCCACGACCTGCCGCTGCTCGAGCTGCTCTACCGCGCCCAGACGGTGCACCGGGCCACGTTCGGCGACCCCAAGGTGCAGCTCTGCAGCCTGCTCTCCATCAAGACCGGCGGGTGCCCCGAGGACTGCGCCTACTGCCCCCAGTCGGCCCGCTACGAGACCGGCGTGAAGGCCGAGCGGCTGATGGAGACCGGCGACGTGCTCGAGGCCGCCCGCGAGGCACGCGCCGCGGGCGCGACCCGCTTCTGCATGGGCGCGGCCTGGCGCGAGGTGAAGGACGGCCCGCAGTTCGAGCGGGTGCTGGCGATGGTGCGCGGCGTGCGCGGCGCTCGGGATGGAGGCCTGCGTGCACGCTCGGCATGCTCACGCGCCGACCAGGCCCGGCGGCTCAAGGAGGCCGGGCTCTCCGCGTACAACCACAACCTCGACACCTGCCCCGAGTTCTACGGGGAGATCATCTCCACCCGCGACTACCAGGACCGCCTCCGGACGCTGGCCGCGGTGCGCGAGGCGGGGATCGGCGTGTGCTCCGGCGGCATCCTCGGGATGGGCGAATCGGTCGACGACCGCTGCGAGCTCCTGCGCACGCTCGCCAACCAGGAGGCCCACCCCGAGTCGGTGCCGATCAACGCGCTGGTCGCGGTGCCCGGCACGCCGCTCGAGAACCAGCGGCCGGTGCAGCCGGTGGAGATGGTGCGCGTCATCGCGACCGCGCGCATCCTGATGCCGAGGGCGATGGTGCGGCTGTCCGCGGGCCGGATGCAGATGAGCCAGGAGGCCCAGCTGCTCTGCATGATGGCCGGCGCCAACTCGCTCTTCTTCGGCGAGAAGCTGCTCACCACCGGCAACCCCGAGTACGTCGACGACATGGCGCTGCTCGAGGGCGCCGGGCTGAAGCCGCTCGAGCCGAAGCTCGACACCGCCGCCGCGGCCGTGAGCTCCGTCGCCGACGCCTGGGCGCGCGGGGAGCTGGCCGACCTCGGCCGCCGCGGGCTCCTTCGCACCCTCGAGCCGCTCGGCTCGCCGCAGGGCCCGGTGGTCCGCATCGGGGGGCAGTCCCTCGTCAACTTCTCCTCGAACGACTACCTGGGCCTCGCCGCCGACCCGCGGGTGGTGCACGCGTTCGCGGCCGGCCTCGAGCGCTGGGGCGTGGGCGCGGGGGCCTCGCGCCTGGTGGTCGGAGACACCGAGGCACACCGGCGACTCGAGGCGCGACTCGCCGCCTTCGAGGCCACCGAGGCCGTCCTGCTCTTCAACGGCGGCTACCCCGCGAACCTCGGATTGGTGCAGGCGCTGGTGGGCAGGGGAGACCTCGTGGTCTCGGACGCGCTGAACCACGCGAGCCTCGTCGACGGATGCCGGCTGAGCCGGGCGGAGGTCGCCGTCGTCCCCCACGGCGACGTGGATGGGTTCGCCCGGGCGCTGTCGGGTGGCACGTTCCGGCGCAAGCTCGTGGTGACCGACGCGGTCTTCTCGATGGACGGGGACCCGGCGCCGCTCGCCGCCCTTGCCGAGGTGTGCGCCGGTGCGGGAGCGGCGCTGCTCGTGGACGAGGCGCACGCCACCGGCGTGCTCGGCGCGCGCGGCGCGGGTCTGTGCGAGGCCGCTTCCGTGCGGCCCGACGTCCGGATGGGCACGCTCGGCAAGGCACTCGGCGGATTCGGCGCGTACGCCGCCACGACCCGCGCGGTGGCGGACCTGCTGGTGAATCGTGCGCGCTCGGTGGTGTTCTCCACCACGCTGCCGCCGGCACTGTGCGAGGCGATGGTCGTCGCGGTGGACGTCCTCGAGCACGATCCCGAGCTGCGGCGCACGCCTCTGGCGCAACATCCGCCGGTTCGTCGACGGGCTGCGACGGCTGGGCATCGCCGCCGAGCCGCGGAGCGCCATCGTCCCGGTCGTCCTCGGGACTCCGGAGCGGGCGGTCCGGGCCTCCGCCTTCCTCCGCGAGCGCGGGCTCCTGGTGAAGCCCATCCGCCCCCCCACCGTCCCCGAGGGCACGAGCCGGCTCCGGTTCGCCCTCTCCGCCGCACACACGGAGGCGCAGATCGACCGCGCGCTCCAGTCACTCGAGGAGGCACGCGCGCATGGACTCGTCACGGCATGAGCAGCTGCTCGCGCTGGACCGGGCCCACGTCTGGCACCCGTTCACCCAGATGCCGGTCTGGCCGTCGGACGATCCGCTGATCATCGAGCGCGCCGAGGGCAACTGGCTGATCGACGACCTCGGCCGCCGCTACCTCGACGGCGTCAGCTCGCTCTGGTGCAACGTGCACGGCCACCGGAAGCGGGAGATCGACGACGCGGTCCGCGCCCAGCTCGACCGGGTGGCGCACTCGACGCTGCTCGGGCTCGCCTCGATCCCGTCGCATCGAGCTGGCCGCGGAGCTGGTCAACGTCGCGCCCGAGGGCCTGACCCGAGTCTTCTACTCGGACTCGGGGAGCACCGCGGTCGAGGTCGCGCTGAAGATGGCGTACCAGTACTGGCAGCAGCGCGGCCGGCCGGAGAAGACGCGCTTCGCCGCGCTCGAGCGAGGCGTACCACGGCGACACCGTCGGCTCCGTCTCGGTGGGCGGCATGGAGCTGTTCCACGGCGTCTTCCGGGGACTGCTGTTCGACGTCGAGCGGCTGCCGAGCCCGAGCCCGTACCACTGGACCGGGGGAGGCGACCCGCTGACCGGTGCGCTCCAGGCGGCCGAGCGTCTCCTCGCCGAGAAGGGTCACACGCTCGCCGCCCTCGTTCTCGAGCCGCTGGTGCAGGGCGCGGCGGGGATGTGGATGCATCCGCCGGGCTACCTGAGGGCGCATGGCCGAGCTCTGCCGTGCGCACGACGTGCTCCTGGTCTGCGACGAGGTGGCCACCGGCTTCGGCCGCACCGGCACGCTGTTCGCCGTGGAGCAGGAGGGCGTCCGGCCGGACTTCCTCTGCGTCGCCAAGGGCCTCTCGGGCGGCTACCTGCCGCTCGCCGCCACGCTGACCACCGAGCGGGTGTACGAGGCGTTCCTCGGCGAGTTCGCCTCGGCGCGCACCTTCTTCCACGGCCACACCTTCACCGGGAACCCGCTCGCCTGCGCCGCGGCGCTCGCCTCGCTTCGGCTGTTCGCGACCGAGCGGGTCCTCGACCGGGTGCGGCGGACGGCGGAGGTGCTGCGCCCGAAGCTCGCCGCCATCGCCGAGCTCGAGCACGTGGGCGACGTTCGCCAGCGCGGGCTGATGATCGGCATCGAGCTGGTCCGCGACCGCCGCACGAGGCAGCCGTACGACTACGCCGAGCGGATCGGCCACCGCGTCTGCCTCGCAGCTGCGCCGGCGCGGCATCCTGCTCCGGCCGCTCGGGCCGGTGGTGGTGATGATGCCCCCGCTCTCCCTCACGCGAGGACGAGGCCGTCCGGCTCGGCGATGCGGTTCGCGAGGCGATCGTCGAGGTGACCGAGGCGTGAGTCGGTCCCCGAGCCGGGCGCCGCTCTCGGCGTGGAGGCCAGGTGAGCGCGCAGCTCCCCGGAGAGGCGCGTCCTCGATCGCGGCGCCCGCGGCAGCCGATGGAGCGCCGGCGTTCCGGGTCTTCGTCACCGCCACCGACACCGGCGTGGGGAAGACCCAGGTCGCCTCCGCGCTGCTCTCGCTCCTCGCCGACGCGGGCCTGTCTCCCGGCACCGTTCAAGCCGTACGAGAGCGGATGCAGCCGCCTGTCGCGTCCGGCCGATGCGCTCGAGCTCCGGGCCGCTGCGCGCAGCACCGACGCGCTGGACCGCGTCTGCGTCCATCGCTTTCGTGCGCCGCTCGCGCCCGGAGTGGCAGCCGCCCGCCTCGGCCGGGTGCCGGACCTTCGCCCCGTCCTCGCTGCCTACCGGAGCTTCGGCGATCGTCCGCTCGTCGCCGAGGGAGCGGGAGGGCTCCTGGTGCCGCTGGATCCGCGGCGCGACGTGATCGATCTCATCGCGGCGCTCGCGCTCCCCGTGGTGCTGGTGGCCCGCGCGGGCCTCGGCACGCTGAACCACACCGGGCTGTCCCTGCAGCTGCTCGCGACCCGGCGCATTCCGGTGCGGGCGGTGGTGCTCTCGCGCGGCTCGCCGGCCCCGGATCCGTCCATCGAGGACAACGGCGCCTGGCTCTCGAGGCGGCACGGCGTCCCGGTTCTCGGGCCAGTGCCGTACATCGCGGACCCTGGACGGCGGCGGCGGGCGTTCCGGGATGTCGTCCGGCCGCTGCTCGGCGCACCTGCGCCGCGCTGACGCTCTCACGGGCGCGGGCGGGGCGACCTCGCGCGAAGTGCGCCGGCCGCCGCCGTCAACACGCTCCGGGAGCCAGCCGCAAGTTCTCGCACCACTCCTCGCACGGGGCTGTAGCGACGCCCGCTCGGCCGCTCGGCACCGAATTGGACGGGCCGAGTGTTCCGCGCGACAAGAGGCCCGACACATGGGAGACGTCATCGACCTGACGCTGGTGAGCGATGCCCGGCGCTACTTCCAGAAGCTCCTCGACACGCGTGGACTGAACTACTTCCTCCGGAAGGATGGCGGTCGCCTCTTCCAGATCGAGCAGAGCAAGGTCGGAGATGATCGTCCGCACTGCCGCGCGGAGCCGACCCGCGCATCTGCCCCGGCCCCCCCAGCACGCCGTGGACCACTGCCGCAAGGAGATCCGTCGCGAGCTGATCCGCCGGGTTGTCGAGGCGATGCTCCAGACCGGCCTCTGACGCACCCTCGGGGAGCAGCCCTGGGGTAGCGTCCCCGACCGCTCGTGTTCTCCGCCCGGACAGCCTGGGACCGAACGCCGAACCTCCTCTCGGCCCGCCTCGAGATGCTGGAGCGCCGGGGGAACCCGCCGCTCGACCTGACGGTGACCAGCCCGGCCGAGTGCGGGCTCGGCGCCGGACGAGGTCTGGCTCCGCGCCGTGCTGGCGTCACAGCTGCTCGGCCCCTATGCGCCGGAGCCGCTCGGGCAGCGGGTCGCGCGGCAGGCCCTCGCGCGCGACCTCATCCGTCTCGGCGCCCACCTCGAGCCGGGACAGCTGGTCCTCTCGGCGTCCACCAGCGAGGCGTACGGCTGGCTCTTCGCGCTGCTGTGCGACGCCGGGGACTCGGTGCTCGTCCCGGCCCCGAGCTACCCGCTGCTGCCGTATCTCGCCGAGCTCTCCTCGGTGGAGCTCCGCGCCTTTCCGCTGCCCGAGGATCCGCTCGGGCGCGCTCGATCTGGACGGGCTCGAGGCGGTCGCCGACGAGAGCACCCGCGCGGTCGTGCTGGTCAGCCCGGCCAACCCGACGGGCTGGCTCCTCGCCGAGGCGGACCGGGCCCGGCTGGACGCTCTCTGCGCTCGCCGGGGATTGGGCGCTCATCGTGGACGAGGTGTTCGTCGAGTTCCCGCGGCGGGGGCGGCCGGCGAGGTCGATCGCGGCGAGGCCCGCCGAGGCGCTGACCTTCGCGCTGCAGGGGCTGTCGAAGTCCGCTGGGCTCCCGGGATGGAAGCTCGCGTGGACGGCGGTGCTCGGTCCGGCGCCCGAGCGGGACGAGGCGCTCGCCCGGATCGAGCTCATCGCCGACACCCACCTGTCCGTGGCCGCCCCGGCGCAGCGAGCCCTCCCGGAGCTCCTCGCGGGCGCGGCGGCCTGGCGTAGCACGCGTGCGGCCTCCGGCTGGATCAGAACGCGCGCCTGCTCCAGGAAGCGCGCCCGGCCGATGCGGTCTGGGACGTGATGCCCTCCGCCGGCGGCTGGACCACGGTGCTCCGGCTGCCGCACACCGCGGACGAGATCGAGGTCTGCCTCGCGCTGCTCGAGGCGGGCGTCCAGGTGCAGCCCGGGCACTTCTACGACTTCCCTCGCGGCCGCTGGCTGGTCCTGTCGCTCCTCCCTCCGCCGGCACGCTTCGCCGAGGGCGTCGAGCGGCTGTCACGCACGCTCGGCGCGACTCTTTTCGGGCCGCTGACACCACGAAGGGCCGCCGAGCAGCTGCCCGGCGGCCCTTCTGAATCTCTCGTCGCCAGCGCTTCCGGCCGCTAGACGTCGTCCGGGTCCGGCTCGTGCTTCGCTCGACCCGCTCGGCCGCTTCCTTCGCCTTGTCGGCGGCGCCGCCGAGCGCCTCCTTGGCCCGGTCCTTCAGGTTCTCGCCGGCGTTCTTCATGCTGCCCTTCGCCTGGTCGAGCTTGCCCTCGTTCTCGGTGCTCTCGTCCCCGGTCACGGCGCCGGCGACTTCCTTGGCCTTGCCCTTCGCCTTGTCCATCAGTCCAGCCATCGCGTCGTCTCCTTTTCGCTGGAGACGAAATTCATCACGCGGAGGCGGGCGCGGAACCCCGGGCAGGCGGAGGAGGGAGCGCTGGCCCAGGACAGAACGTCCGTACCATCGCCAGCATGCGGGTCAGCTCGAACGGCTTGCGCAGGACGCCCGACCACGTTGGCGGAACGGCTCTCGACCGGCGGCCCGCTGAGCAGCACCACGGGGCAGGGGAGGGCGCCCGGTCCGGAGTTCAGGGTTTTGAGGATTGCCTCGCTCGCGCCGTCGGGGAGCCGGGCCTCGAGCACCAGGAGGCAGCGGGCGCCGAGCCGCCGCAGGGCCGCGAGGGTGTCCGTCTCGCCCGACACGAGGTGCACCTGGTACCCGGCCTCGTGGAGCACGTGGAGCAGGACCTCCCGGAGCCCGGCGTCGTCCTCCGCCACCACCACCGTTCCGCGCACGTCGCACCCCTTCGCTCGGCCGACGAATCTCCGGCGGATGATGGGTCCCGAGGTGGAGCGTGTCACCGTGAGCGGATCAGCCGCCGCTGCGCGCGGATGTGATCCCGTGTCCGTCGGGGTAGCCCGGGTGGGCTAGGGTCTGAACTGACCTGACCCGATGCCCACGTCCGCCGCCAGAGCCGGAGTGCTGCGCGCCGCCGCGTTCGGCGTGCCGTTCGAGGTGCGGGTGGACGACCGGCGGCTGCTCCCCGCGCGTGCTGGAGCGCCTGCCGCCGGGTTGGACCCATGCTCACCGGCCGCCCGCCGCTGGTCCTCTCCCTGGTGCACGAGGTGTCTGACACCTCGTTCTGGATGGACCGGGTCACGGGTCGGACCTTCGGAGCGCGGAAGAGGTCCGGGCCGGTGTACGGGCTGTCCGTTCGCCTGGACGGGCACGCCGTCGCCCGAGGGCTGAGCCACCCGGATGCGCTCGACGTGTTCGAGAGCGAGCTGCAGCTCTCCGTCGCCCGGCTCGCCCGGCCCGAGGTGTTCGTGCACGCGGGGGTGGTCGGCGTCGGCCGCCGCGCCATCGTGGTCCCGGGGCGGTCCGGCAGCGGGAAGACGACGCTGGTGCGCGCGCTGGTCGAGGCCGGCGCGACCTACTACTCGGACGAGTACGCCGTTCTCGACGCCTCCGGACGAGTGCACCCCTACCCGCGGCGGCCGAGCGTCCGGGTGCGTGGAGGAGGCAAGGAGCGGCACCCCGTTCCGCCGCGGCACGGGCGCACGCCGCTCGCCGGTCGGGCTCATCGCTCGAGACCCGCTACCGCGCGGGCGCACGCTGGGCCCCGGTGCCCGCTGTCGGCGGGGGAGTGCGTGCTGGCGCTCCTGTCGAACACCGTCCCGGCACGTGACCGCCCCGCGGAGGTGCTGGCGGTGCTGGCCCGGGCGGCCGTGGCGGCCAGCGGACTTCGCGGAGACCGGGGCCCGGCGAGGCAGACCGCGCGAGGCGCTCCTCGCCCTGGCCCGGCGTGCCAACGGACGGTCCCGGCGTACGCCGAGCGAATCCTGTCCGGACTCTCGGGACAACGCCTCCGCTGGGTCGCACGACGAAGCGGACGCGAGGTCGTCCCGGCCCGGAAGCGCGCCGCCGTCGCTCAGCGCGCCGGGACGCCGGAGTGCGCCCGGGCCTCGGGGTCGGGCGCGTGGGACGCAGCCTCCGCCACCTCGGCGGCGGTGACCGCGACCGGCAGTCGCGCTGTCGCTGCGTGCTCGACGAGCAGGTGCGCGGCGCAGACCGGGAACAGGGGGCGGAGCAGCAGCTTCACCACCGGAAAGAGCGTCAGCGCGCGGCTCAGGGCGAGGCCAGCGAACTCGAACGGCTGTTCCTCCACCCGCTCCGAGGGACCGTTGAAGCGCCGCGCGAAGCGCTCCCACAGCCTGCCCCACATGCGAGGCAGCGCCCAGCGGAAGAGGATGACCCGGTCGGTGAGCGCGAACCAGGCGCGCAGGTACCAGGGCCGCGGCGTGGTGTCGGGTGGGCTCCACGCCCGGGCGCTCTGCCCCGCGGTCATCACCATCCACCAGTAGGACGCCCACACCGCGGTGAGCACCGTGGCGAGCACGCGGTGCGGCGGAACCACCTTCGCCACCAGCGAGATCAGGGCCTGGCCCGGCAAGAACCCGAGGAAGAACTGCGCGCGCCGGTTCGCCTTGCGGCGGACCCACGGCAGGTCGAGCCGGATCTTCGGCCGCATCGGTGGGTCTTCCGGGCGCCACGTGGACCAGGAGCGACAGATCACGCGAGAGCGCGTCGTGGAAGTCGCGGGACAGCGCGAGGACGCCGGTCTGGGCGATGCCGAGCGAGGCGTAGATCGCCGCCAGCAACGCGAGCACGGCGCCGAGGCGGCCCACGAACCCACGCTCGTGCCGGCGCGCGGAGGCGAGCGCCGCCCGGGCGTGCTGGAGGCGACCCCGCTCGTCGGGGGACAGCGGGCGCAGCGCCACGGCGCTCGAGCGTCACCGCCTCCTTCTCCACCTCGTCGAGCTTCCGCTCGACCCTCCGTCGCTCCCGCTTCGCCTCACCCGCCTTGCTCGGTGGCACGTTGGCCAGGGCCTCGGCCTCGAGCGCCAGCTCATCGATGGTGTCCTTCAGGTCGCTCGCGGGCCTCGGCGAGGTCCTGCGCGGCGTCACCGCCCTTGCCTCGCTTCTTCCCGGCGCGCTCGGCCTGGCTGGCCTTCGTCTGCGCCCGCGCCACGGCCGCGGCGACGAGCTCGGCGGTCCGCTTGGCGCGTTCTCCCGGAGGCGCGTTCTTCAGCGCCTCGATCTGCGCCTCGAGCGCCGCGTCGTCGGGTGCGTCGTCCGACGCGTCCTCCTTGGCGGCCTCCGTGTCGGCGTCTGCGGGCGCTGCGCCGGTCGGCGGTGCGGCGAGCCGCGGACGTCCTGGGCGTCGTGGGCGCGCCCGCGCCGGCCGGCGTCGAGTGCGCCAGGGTGGCCGGGTCCTCGGCGGGAGCGCTCGCCTTCTCCTCCCCGGCGCCGGTGCCGCCGGCCTTCCCCGGAGCCGGCGGTGGCGAGGGGCGCGGGCGGTGCGCCGGGAACGCTCGGGCCCGGAGCCGGCCCCGGCGGCGCGCCACGGCCGGTCTTCGCAGCCGGTGCTGCCGCGGACGTCCTCGAGGCGGCCTGCGACCCGGGCGCCGGCGAGACCGAGGCTGCGGGCGCGACCGCCTCGGCAGGCTCCTCCGGCCCGAAGGCGTCGTTCCAGGCCTCGGCGCCCTGCTTTCCCACCCAGAACACCGCACCCCCTGCAACGAGGGTCAGCGCCGCCTGGACCAGGACGGTCCGCCAGTACCGGTTCCACAGGGGCTGGTCCTGGCGCATTCGACCGATGAGCTCCCAGGGCTCGCGCAGCCCGCGCAGAAATCTGTGGCCCAACGACTCGAACATCGTGCCCACACTTTCCCACAGCTTCCGCACAGGCACAGGCCCAAGTTGTGGGAACCGCTGTTGGATGACTGTGGGGTCCTGCTCAGCCCGGACCGTCGAGCAGCGCCTCGGCCTCGTCGAGCGAGAACGCCAGCCGCGACTCGTAGCCCACCGACGCGCCCGATGCGGTGGAACTGGAGCGCGGTCTGGCCGCTCCGCCCCACCACCCGGACATGCGTGCGGAGGCCCGCGGGGAGGAGCAGCTCGGCCATCCGTCGCAGCCTGGTCACTGCCTCGGGGCGCGAGCGGAGCTGCGGCCGAGACGTCGCAGACCACGTCGAATGCCGGGCGAGAGGACCGGGAGCGCGCCGCGGAGCTGCCGCTCTGCCTCCGCGATCTCCGCCGCCAGCACCTCACCCCGGTAGACCACCATCACCCGCTCGCGCCTCGGGACCGCCCGGATCTCGACCATGTGCGGCGCGAAGGTTGAGCGCTCGGGGCGATCCGCGTCAACGAAAGTTTCGCCAGCGATCTGACAATCGAAGTCGACGTGTCAAATCGGCCCGACCGACGGGTTCGGGCGCGGTGCGCGCGCTCGCCGCGGGCCGCCACCGTGCGACCAGCCGTTCCCAGAACCGGTACATCACCGGCAGCAGCAACAGCGTGAGCGCGCACGCGGAGAGCGTGCCGGCGACGATGACCACCGCCAGCGGGCGCTGCGTCTCGCTGCCGATGCCCGCGCGAGAGCGCCGCCGGCACGAGGCCCAGCGCGGCCAGCGCCGCGGTCATCAGCACCGGCCGCAGGCGTTCCCGGCGCCCCGGCGAGGATCGCCTCGTCGAGCGGCGCGCCCGGCGCCCGCCGCTCGGCGATGGCCGAGAGCACCAGCACGCCGTTCAGCGACGCCTGGCCGATGAGCGCGATGAAGCCGACCGCCGCCGAGACGCGACAGCGGCATGCCGAACGCCCACAGGCCGAACACGCCGCCCAGGAGCGCGAACGGCACGTTGAGCAGCATGAGCATGGCCGAGCGAGAGCGAGTCGAACGCCTTGAAGAGCAGCACCAGCGTGATGCAGCAGCGCCACCGGCACCACCGTGGCCAGGCGGGCCATCGCGCGCTCCTTGTTCTCGAACTCGCCGCCCCACTCGATGGTCATGCCCTTGCCGCAGCGGCGCCTCGCGCTCCACCCGATCGCGCGCCTCGTTGACGAAGCCGCCCATGTCGCGGCCGCGCACGTTCATCCGGATGCCGATGTAGCGCCGGCCGTTCTCGCGGTTGATGCGCGCCCGCCCGACGCCGGTCTGCACGTCGCGCCAGCGCCGACGAGCGGGACGGTGAGCGCCGCCGTCCACCGGGACGCGCAGCTTGCGGATCTTCTCCACGTCGTCGCGCGTCGGCCGGGGGCAGCCGGAGCACCACGTCGAACTTGCCGCTCGCCCTCCCAGAAGTCGGCCACCGGGCGGCCGCCGAGCGCCGTCTGGAACACGTGCTGGAAGTCGCCCAGGTCCATGCCGTAGCGGGCGAGCGCGACGCGGTCCGGCTTCACCTGGATCTGCGGGACCGAGCCGCTCTTGACGAGCGCCAGGTCGGCGACGCCGGGCACGCTTGGCGATCGCCGCCTTCACCTTCTCCGCCTGGGCCTGCAGCGCGGTCGAGGTCGTCGCCGTAGAGCTTCACCGCGATCTGCCCCTGCTGGCCGCTGATGCTCTCGTTGACGTTGTCGCGGATGGGCTGGGTGAAGTTCACCTCGATGCCCGGGATCTCCGCGATCGCGCCGCTGGAGGACCTCGAGCACGCTTCGCCAGGGTGGGGCGTCTCGCGCGGCCACTGATCGGGCGGCTTGAGCTTCACGAAGAACTCGAGGTTGTTGGCCAGCTTCGGGTCGGTGCCGTCCTCGGGCCGGCCGAGCTGCGAGAGCACCGACTCCACCTCGGGCGCGCGCTCGAGGAGCTGGGTGATGCGCGGCACGAGCTTGCGCCCCTCGCTGAGCGAGATGTTCGCCGGGCAGGGTGAAGGTCATGTAGAGCGCGCCCTCGTTCAGCTCGGGGAGGAACTCGCTCCCCAGCCGGGGCAGCACCGCCGCGGCGCCGGCCAGGAGGAGCTCACCGCGCCGAGGAGCAGGGCCGGGGTGCTTGAGGCAGAAGCGCAGCGTGGGCTCGTAGCGCCTGTCGACCCAGGTGAGCAGCGGCGACTCCCGGTGGGTCACCGGCTTCCGGCAGACGATCGCCGCGAGCACCGGGACCAGCGTGACCGAGAAGAACAGCGCCCCGACGAGCGCCGCGACGACCGTGTTCGCCATCGGGGCGAAGATGCGCCCCTCGACGCGCTGGAGCAGGAAGATGGGCAGGTAGGCGGCGATGATGATCAGCAGCGCGAACACCGTCGGGCGCACCACCGACCTGGTCGCCTCGCGGATGCGCTCTGCTCGACGCGCTCGTTCCGCCTGCTCGCGCAGGGCCATGCGGGCGAGGATGGCCTCGACGATCACCACCCCGCCGTCGACGATGACGCCGAAGTCGACCGCGCCCATCGAGAGCAGGTTGGCGCTCATCCCGCGCAGGTGCAGGTAGATGAACGAGGTGAGCAGCGAGAGCGGGATCAGCGTGCCCACCATCAGCGCCGCGCGCAGATCGAGCAGGAAGACGAACAGGACGAGCGTCACCAGCACCGCGCCCTCGAGCAGGTTGTGGCCCACGGTGCGGAGCGTGGTCCCGACCAGGTCGGTGCGGTCGTAGAAGGGATCGAGCTTCACGCCGTCGCCGGCGAGGCGGTGGTCGATGTCGTGCACCGCGCGCGCGGATGCGCCCCAGCACCGCCGAGGGGTTCTCGCCGCGGCGCATCAGCACGATGCCCTGCACGGTGTCCATCTGGTCGTTGCGGCTGACCACGCCCTGGCGCGGCGCCCAGCCCTCGGTGACGGTGGCCACGTCCTTGAGGAAGACCGGCGTGCCCTCCTCGGTGGCCAGCCGCACCGCCTTGAGATCCTCGACGGTGGTGAAGAGGCCCTCGCTGCGGATGACCAGCTGCTCGGCCCCGCGCTCGAGCACGCCGCCCGAGGCGTTCACGCTGGCGTTCTTGATGCCCTGCTCCAGCGAGGCCAGGGTGAGGCCGTGCGCCGCGAGGCGTGAGGGGTCGGGCTGCACGTGGATCTCCCGCTGGAGCCCGCCGTATGCTCACCACGTCGGCGACGCCGTTGACCCGCAGGAACGCCGGCCGCACCACCCAGTCCTGCAGCGTGCGGAGCTTCATCGGATCGCCGCCGGCGCCGACGAGCGTGTAGCGGTACACCTCGCCGATGGGCGTGGCGTAGGGCCCGAGCTGGGGGACGATGCCGTCGGGCAGGTCGGCCTCGCGGAGCCGCTCGAGGACCTGCGGCCGCGCCCAGAGCCCGTCGATCCCGTCGTTGAAGGTCAGCGTCACGTACGACAGGCCGAACAGGGAGAGGTTGCGCAGCCGCGAGAGCTGCGGGATGCCGTTGAGGGCGCGCTCGAGCGGGAGGCCGAGCTGGCGCTCCACCTCCTCGGCGGGCTGCCCCGGGTAGAGGGTGATGACCTGGACCTGGGTCTCGGTCGGGTCGGGGAACGCCTCGACCGTCAGGTCCCGGAACGACAGCCAGCCCCACACCGCGACGATGGCGGTGAGCGCGAGGACGGCGGCCTTGTTCTTCAGGGAGAAGTCGACCAGGTGCTGGAACACGGCCTCAGTGCTCCAGCTCGAGCTGGTTCAGGAGGAGGATGGCGCCCTTGCTCACGTAGCGGCTGCCCGGGCTCGAGGCCGGCGCGGAGCTCGACCTCTCCGGCGCGCTGCCGGCCCGGTGTGACGGTGACCCGCTCCAGGCGCCCCTCGCCGCGCGCGACGAAGACCACCGAGTTCTGCCCGTCGGTGACCACCGCCTCGGAGGGAACGCGGATGCGCTTCTGCGACTGGTCGGACTTCAGCTCCACGTCGACGAAGGAGTTGGGGCGGAGCGCGCGATCCTCGTTCGAGGCGCGGATGCGCAGCTCGACGGTGCGACGCTTGGGGTCCACCACCTCGGAGATCCGCTCGATGGTCCCGGTACGCGTCACCGCGCCGGCCCGGGTGCGGATGGTCACCTCGCCGCCGACCTTCAGGTCGTAGGCGTCGCTCTCCTGCACGTCGGCGAGCACCAGGACCTCCGACAGCTCGGAGATGCGGACCAGCGGCTTGTCTCCCGACGGCTGGACCTCCTGGCTCGCCACCACGTCGAGGTCCACCACGCTTCCCGAGCGCGGGGCCACCACCCAGAAGAGGTTGTCGCCCTCGGGGGCGATGCGCAGCGAGGCGCGCTTCGCGGCGGAGGCGCGGGCGGCCAGCTCGGCCTCGTGGAGATCGGCCTCGGCGGCGAGCGCGTCCTTCTCCGGCACGGCGCGGATCTCGACCAGCTCGCGGGCGCGGGCGGCGATGCGCTTCTTCACCTCGACGTTGGCGCGGGCGGAGGCCATCTCCCGCTCGAGATCGGCCCAGGCGGCGGAGCGGACGTTGAACAGCCGGTCGCCCTCCTTCACCCGGTCGCCGATGCGGACCAGCACCTTCTCCACCCGACCGGGGAGCGGGGCGCTGAGCGAGGCGGTGCGCTTCTCGTCGAAGCTCACGCGGCCCGGGACCGGCGGCGGTGGCAGAGGAGGCGCCTCGCTGGCGACGGACAGCTCGACGTAGCGCCACTGCGGCGCCTGTTCCGGGAGCTGGATGGTGTTGCCGTGGACGGTGGGCCGGCGAACGCTGTCGGTGCTCACCTCGTGGCCGCGGAGGAGGAGCCAGCTCAGGAGGACGAGCAGGACGAGCGCGACGCCGCCGCCGATCAGCAGCGACGGTCGGGGACGGCGAACGCCGGCAAGGGCGGAGCCTGCGTCAGGGGACATGCGGCACGCTCTCGGGCAACGGGGGCAGCTCGCCGGCGGCGCGAGCCTGGGCGACGGTGAGGTGGAAGGCGAAGAGGTCGAGGTCCGCCGCATCGAGCTGGAGATCGCCGAGGGTGCGGCGCGCCAGCAGGAGATCGGGCAGGGGTGCGCCGCCGCGGGTCACCGCGGTCTCGAGGCGCTGGACGACGTCCCGGGCGAGCGGGAGGGTCCGCTCCTGGAGCCGCTGGCGGCGAGCGAGGGCCTCGCCGCGCTGGAGCTCGAGCGACGAGGCGTCTCGAAGGCCTGCAGCCCGGAGCAGGACCTGCGCCTCGACCGCGGCCGCCGCCTGCGCGGAGGCAGCCTGGGCGTCGGCCTGCCCGTGGTCGAAGAAGGTCAGGGGGATGCTCACCCCGACCATGAGGCTCTGGTGCTGGTTGCCGGCGATCACGAACTGGTCCAGGACGTACCCGAGCCTGAATGTGGGATCCGGAATCCAGCGTCGCTCGGCGAGCGTCAGGCTCGAGCGGGCAGAGGCCTCCTGTGCCTGGAGCGAGCGGAGGTCGGGGCGCTGGTCGAGGTCGAGCGGGGGAAGGCGTGCCGCGAGGCGGCGGGTGAGGAAGCCGCGTGCCGCCTCGATGGTCCCGAAGGGGTGGCAGGGAATGCCGACGGTCTGTGCGCAGAGCAGCAGCGCGGCGGCGAGCTTCTCCTGCTCCTGGCCGAGGTTGGAGGCGTACTTCTCGGCCTCGAGGACGGCGCGGTCCACGTCCAGCCCGGCGATGTCTCCGCGCTTCTGCCGCTCGAGCTGGAGATCGGCGAGGCGCTGGGCGTCCCGGACCGTCTCGGCGAGCGCCCCGACGCGGATCTCGGCGGTGGCCACCTCGGAGATGCGCTCCAGCAGGTCGAACCAGCGCTGGCGAAGCGTCTCCAGGGCGTCGAGCATCGCGGCGTCCCGGGCGGAGCGGGTGGCGTCCTGGCGGGGGCCGCGCTTGCCGATCTCCACCGCCTGGCTGAGGGTGAAGCCGTAGTTCGGGACGTCGGCGAGCTTGTCGAGCCCGGGCGGGTTGGTGGGCCCGATGGGAAGCGTGCCCCACTGGAAGTCGAAGCCCGGATTGGGCCACACGCGGGCCCGGGTCACGTCGGCCTGGGCCAGGCCGATCTTGGCGCGGGCGGCGACGAGGTCCGGTGAGCGGGCCCAGAGCAGCTCGACGAGGTCGGGCTCTCCAGGAAGCCTGGAGAGGTCGAGTGACTCCGGACCGGCCGCGCGCCGCGAGCAGGAACGTCAGGACCCAGGGTGCGCAAACGAACACTGCGTTGCGTGGAGCAAGAGGCCTGCCACTCGGAAATTCGGGGTCTTACGAGGGCGCGGCCGCGGAGAAATGCGAGTTGTTTGCAAACGCGCGTGAAGGCCAGTTTCAGCCACCCGCGCCCACCCCTTCGCTGCGGCCGAGTTGCGGGACCCGGTGGACGCGTCCGACCCTCGGGACACTGCACACCTCTCCACAGTTCTCGGCGGACGGTTCCTTTCCAGGTGGGTTCAGGCTTCGTGCGTTGGCGCTTCGTACCGCTCCGCCAGCGCCGTTGCGGGCCCTCGTCGCGCTGGCTGCCGGCCGGACAAGGGGTGGTACTCTCGAAACATGGCCCCAACCAGCGGCTTCGTCCCGCGCCGTCGGCCGAGCGGACTCGTCAGCGAGAACGTCGACGGTGAGGTCCTGCTGTACGTCGAGGCGACGCACAAGGCGTTCTGCCTGAATCCGCCCGCGGCGCGCGTCTGGGAGTCGATCGATGGGAGCCTGACCATCGCCGAGATCGCGCGGCGTACGGCACTGGACGCCGAGCTCGTCGCCGTGACGCTCCGGGAGATGGGGCAGGCGGGGCTCCTGGAGGCGCCTCCGGAGCTGCCGTTGGCCGGCGTGGATCTGTCGCGGCGACATCTGGTGCGCGCGGGTCTCGTGGCGCTCCCGTTCATCCTGGCAATCACGGTCCCTCGCGCGGCGGAGGCGGCGTCGGCGTGCACGGTGGGTTTGCCGGGCGGACCCGCCTGCAACCCCACGACGCCGTGCTGCGCCGGTGTCTGCAACGAGAACCTCGGGACGTGCGGATGACGCAGTCGGAGCAGCGCCTGGCGCTGGCCATCGCCGGCGCCCTCACGGAGGGCGTGGGAGCCGGGCGGGACGGGCCCGGTCGGGCAGTTGCCGGCCCAGGCCGAGCGCTGGGTCCAGCGGCTGATCGATGGCGGCGTCGGTGGCCTCGCGTGGTGGCGGCTCCGGGAAACCGAGCTTGCCCCGAGGCCCGAGCTCGCACCGCTCAGGGCAGCGTTCCAGCATCACGCGCTGACTGCTGCGCGACAGGGACGCGACCTCCCGCACCTGCTGGCCCACTTCAACGCGGAAGGGATCGAGCCCATCCTCTTCAAGGGGTGGAGCCTCGCCAGGCTCTATCCTCACCGCGCGCTGCGTCCCTTCGGCGACTTCGACCTGCTCGTGCGTGAGGATGAGGCCGAGCGAGCGCGCACCGTCCTGAGGTCGCTCGGATCGGACCTCCAGTCACGGGCGGACGTGGATACGGCGACCACGCTCGCGCGGTATCTGCCCGACCGGACCGAGGCGGAGCTCTTCGGCCGTGCTCGCCCCGAGAGCCTCGAGGGCGCTCGCTTCCGGACGCTCGGTCCCGAAGACCACCTGCGGCTGGTGACGCTGCACCAGCTTCACCATGGATCCTGGCGGCCGCTCTGGCTGGTGGACGTGCGGCATCCTCGTCGAATCGCTTCCGCCCGACTTCTCCTGGTCGCGGTGCCTCGAAGGTGATGCACACCTGAGCGAGGGCGTGCTGGTCTGCATCGCGCTTGCGCAGGAGCTCCTCGGAGCGCGGCCGCCGTCGGGGACCCCTGCGGTCACGGTGCCCGCCTGGCTCCGCCGCGCGGTCTTCCACGGCTGGGTGCACGGGTACGAGAGCATGCCCCCATCCCTCTACGAGCTCCGCAAGCTCGGTTGGTCGGGCGCGCTGAAGGCCATCGGCGCGCGCTGGCCGGATCCGGTCAGCGCGACGGTGCACCTCCGCGCACCCTTCCGGTCCGTTCCGAGGCCGGCGGTGCAGATGGCAGAGTGCGTTCGTCGCGCGGCAGACTTCGTGCGTCGAGACCTGCGCTGGCGTGTCGGCCTGGATGCGCAGGTGGCAACGGTGGGTAAGGGGGTCGTCCCGTGAGAGGCCAGTCAGGCTGGCCACGCTGGTGCTCGTGCTGGCGGCGCTCCGGTCTCGCGCAGGTCAACTGCCCGGGCGGCCTCGTTCACCTGGACCGGAGGGCAGGCACGGGCACCGGAACGAACTGGTCGCCGATCGGACCGCCCGGCCTCCGGTGCGGACGTGTGCTTCAACACGCTCACCGACGATCCCATGGACTTCGACGGCGGAACCTCACGGTCGCTGACAGTCAACTCCGACCGCGACAACTTCACCAGCGTCGGCGGCGTCCTCGGGATCTTCACGATCACAGCGGCATCAACGCGGAACCTGACCTTCGACGTTCGACGATGGCGATCATCCTGACCGCCAGCCAGAGCTGGATCATCAGCGGTGGGGCGAACTTCAATTCTCGCCTGTGGTACCTGCCGGCGACCGCCGGATCACGACCATCACCAAGAGCGGTGTCGGCTCCGATCTCACCTTCTCAGGTGACAACCCCCGCAGCTTCAGGCGATCGACTGGAACGGGGCGACGCTCTTCGCGAAACAGCGTCGGGTGCGCGGCACGCCGATCACGCTTCATGGCGCGAACGCCGACCTGCTGGTCGGCTCCACCATGCGACCGCGCTGACCCTCGACAATCCCGTCATCGCCACCAGCTCCGGGGAGCTCTGGCGGTGGACGGCGGGACGGTGTGCAGCATTCGCTCGGTCCGGTCACGGTGTCACCGGGGGCTAACGCTGCAGGAGCTCTCGGGGGCCGAACACCGTCGCTCCCGTCGGCGGCCTCACGCTCGGCGCCGGCTCGACGCTCCTGAAGCAGGACTTCGGCTGGCGCTCTGGGTCGCCGGGCCGGTGTCCGACGCGGCGAGCAGCACGCTGACCCTCTTCATCGGACTACCAACCCGAGCGGCTCCAGCTCGACCAAGGTCTGCACTTCAGACAGCACCACGGTGAACCGGCCGATCTCCAACGGACCGCCGCTGGGAACTCCGCGACGATCCTCGGCGCCGACAGCGGCGCCGACGCTGACGCTCACCGGGCACGCTCGACATGGGTGCCGCCGGCGCCCTCGTCCTGACTCCGCGGAGGAGGGGCGACGATCCTCTTCGGCACCGGGTCGGCCTTCAACCACGGCGCAATGCCGATGCTCCTGCTCGCGGGGCGACGGAACCGGTCGAGTACGGCTCAACTCGGCGTTCACCTTTCCCGCGGTGGACCTGACCGTCGACGGAGTGAGCTGGGAGACCAACTCCAGTCCGCTCGCCTCCGAACGTCGCACCTTCACCACGACGCGGAGACCTGGGCGTGCGGACCGTCGCCCAGACCTTGACCGGCACCGCCGCCGTCAATGGGGCGGAACGATCGACACCGGGACCGACCTCACGCTCAGCGGTTCCTTGCAGGCACCGGCGCGCTGACCAAGACCGGCGCCGGGACGCTCACCGATCCCCAGCCCGGCGTGACGCCACAGCGGCGGCATCACCATGGCCGCGAACGGCGGAACGCTGGTCGTCAGCGGGCCCTCACTGGCGAAGGCGCGTGTCGGTCGAGCGAATCGACACGCTGGCCGTCGCGGAACGCTTGACGCGCTCCGGGGTCACCGTCTTCTCCGGGGGCACTTCAGGGACCGGGACCATCAACGGTGGCGCGAACGTCCTGCGGCGGGACCTTCACGCCGGGCGTCGGGTGGCGCGGGGACGCTGACCACCGGGCGCTCTGGCCTTGCAGAGACACCTCGCTTAGCTTCACCCTCGGGACCACCACGACGAGCGCGCCAACGTCGGCACGCTCACGCTGGACGGCGTGCTCAACGTCACCGCCGGCGCCGGCTTCGGCCAGGGCACCTACACGCTCTTCAACTTCTCCGGGGCCCCACGAACATTAGCCTCCGCCCGGGACGCTCCCTCCGGCTTCTCCTACGACTACCAGGTGACCGGCACCCAGGTGCTCCTCAAGGTCGGGCCCGCCCGGCCACCGCGGTGGAGCTGGTCGAGGCTCGACGCGGTCACCGACGGCAGCGCGACCCAGGTCACATGGGAAGCCGGGACCGAGATCCGGAACCTCGGCTACCGCGTCTACCGCGAAGAGAACGGAACGCGTCGGGAGATCAGCGGGCCTCATCGCGGGTTCGGCGCTTGCGGGCGGGGTTCGACCCGCTCGCCGGCCGGAACTACGCCTTCACCGATCCCACGGCCGCTGCGGCGCTCGCTACTGGATCGAGGCGATCGACCTCGCAGGGCAAGAGCCAGTGGTTCGGCCCGGTCGACGTCCGCCGCACGCGGGGAGCGATTCTCGCGCGCGGCCGCTCCCTTGTCGCCGCGCTCGTGGCCAACCCCGGTGAGGACGCGTGGTCGGATCCGCCGGGCCCGCGGCTCGCAGGTGGATCCGCCGGGTCTGGACCGCTCGTGGCGCGACCGGGACCTCGCGGCGCAGTGGGACGTTGCCGCGAGCGCCGGGCGCGGTGAAGCTGCTCGTCCGGCAGGACGGCGTCTATCGCGTCAGCGCCGCTCAGCTTTTCCGGGCCGGGCTGCCCGCCGGGACGCCAATGTCGGCGGTCCAGCTCTGGGCGGGTGGCCGTCCGGTCGCCTTCCGCACCCTCTCGGCCATGGCGGGCAGCCGGGACGCGCTCGAGTTCTTCGGCCAGGCGGCCGACACCCGCTACACCGACACCCGCGTCTACTGGGTCACCGCGGGGCTGGGCACGCCCGGTCTTCATCGACGAGGCCCCGGCGGCGAGCGCGAACTCACGCAGACCAGCTTCCTCGAGACGCTCGAGATCCGCGACCGCACGCTCCACATCTCCGCGCTGATGAACCCGGACACGGACGGCTTCTTCGGACCAGCCGATCATCGGGACGAAGCCGATGGACCGCGTGTCTTCTCCACCCCTGCCCTCGCGTTCTCAGGCCACCGACGCCGCCGTCCTCGAGGTGAGCGTCCAGGGCCTCACCGACGGCGCCCACACCATCGACGTCCTGGTCAACGGCGTCGCGGTCGGCACCATCCAGAGCGTCTTCCAGGACGTGGCGAAGGCGCGGTTCACCCTTCCCCCGGGGACGCTGCTCCCGCGGAGACAACAAGGTCGCCCTCGTCGGCCGGACGGACAGCGGAGATCGCGCTCGAGCTCTCGCAGCGGCTCACCTATCCCCGCCAGTACTCGTTCGCCGGCCCGCTGCGCTTCACCGCGCCGGCCGGGTCGGACCTGGTTCTGTCGGGCGCGGACGCCTCGACGCGCGTGCTGGACATCACCAGCGCGGTCCGGCCGCCACGGCGTCGCCGCCTCGGCGTCGTCCGGCGGCGATGCGGCTGACGGCGAGCGGGAGCGGGGAGCCGGATCCTCTACGCCTACCGCGACCAGGACGTGCTCACGCCCGCCCTCGTGGCCAACTTCTCCGAGCAGCTGGCACGCGTCGGAGGGCGCCGACCTGGTCATCATCGGCGCGCGGGAGCTCCTCCCCAGCCTGCGTCCGCTCGCCGAGCAGCGGGCCCGCGAGGGCCTCAGGGTCGCGGTCGTCGACGTCGCAGACGTGTACGACGAGTTCTCCGCCGGCGAGAAGGACGCGCTGGCCATCCGGAGCTTCCTCTCCAACGCGTCCAGAACTGGTCCACCCCGCCGCGCTTCGTGCTGCTGGCCGGCGCGGCCACCTACGACCCGCGCGGCTGGCTCGGGCAGCCCGAGCTCGACCAGGTCCCGACGGTGCTCGTCCAGACCCGGTACCTCGAGACGGCGTCGGACGACGCGCTGGTCACCTTCGATCCGCGAGATCGGCCCGGCGCTGGCCGATCGGCCGGCTCCCGATGTCCACCGCTGCCGACATGGACGCGGCGGTGGCGAAGATCCTCGGGCGCAAGCTCGCGGCCCGAAGGACACGCTCCTCCTGGTCCGCGACCGTGACGGCACCATCCCGTTCTCCGCGGCCGTCGGCCGAGGTGCAGGTCTGCGCTCTCGGGCTGGAACGACCCAGGACTTCGCCCGCGGCGCGGACGACTCGGCGCGACCCACTCGGCGCTCCTCGACGCGCTCCGCGCCGGCCCCTCGCCGTCGACTACCAGGGCCACGGCGCGGAGGACTTCTGGGCGGGCCGGATCCTCGCCACGACGGACGCCGACGCGCTGGCCGGCACCGGGAAGAGCGCGCTCATCGTCGCCGCGACCTGCCTCAACGCCTACTTCGTCGACATCGGCCGCGAGGCCCTCGGGTCGGCGCTCCTCCGGACCCCGAGCGGGCGGCGCGTGGGGCGTATGGGCGTCGTCGGCCCTGACGCTTCCCACCGAGCACGCCCTGCTGAGCAAGACGCTGCTCTCCGCCGCGCTGAACGACGGCGTGACCCTCGGCGAGGCGACGCTCAGGGCCAAGCAGGCGGTGACCGACCCGGATGTGCGCGCCACGTTCCACCTGCTCGGAGATCCGAGCGCCCGCGCGGTCGCGGTTCGCAGCGCCGCGCTGTCAGTTTCGACCTCACCGCGGTCCGGTGCGTCGGGATGCGGAACCACGGGCGATCCTGCTGCCGCGCTCGCCCCGATCGTTCTGATCGTCCTGGCGTTCGCCATGCGGCGGACGCGCTCGAGCTGACCCACCCGGTGAGCAGTCACGCGCTGCTCACCCACATCGGCGTCAGCGCGCCGCGCTGGTCGCAGAGCGGGCCGCTCCGGAGAGGGGTGGTATCGTCGATCGTGTGGCTCACTCCAGCGGCTTCGTCCCGCGTCGTCGGACGCACGGGCTCGTCTCCGAAGAGATCGACGGCGAGACGCTTCTCTACGTCGAGGCAACGCACCGCGCGTTCTGCCTGAACCCCGCCGCCGCGCGGGTCTGGGTCGCCATCGATGGAGCGAGCGACACGGCGGCGATCGCGAGCATGACCGGCGCTGGACGCGGCGCTCGTGAGCCGGACGCTCCGCGAGATGGGCGAGCTGGGCTTGCTCGACCAGCCCGAAGGGGAGGAGCCACTCACGCCCGGAGTGGACCTGTCCCGGCGGCGGACTGGTCCGTGCCGGGCTTGTGGCGCATCCCGTTCATCATGGCGATCACCGTTCCCCGGGCGGCGGAGGCAGCCTCGGCCTGCACGGTGGGCCTCCCCGGCGGGCCGGCGTGCTCGCCCACGACGCCGTGCTGCACGGGCGCTCTGCAACGAGAACCTCGGGACCTGCGGATGAACCACGGCTGCTGGTGCTCGGGTTCGTCGCGGCACGCCTCGACGCTCGCGCGGCTCGCCTTGTGACGTGCTGCTCGCCGGCGTCGCGGCCTCCGCCCAGGTCGCCTGCCCGGAGGCGCGAAGACATGGATCGGCGCCGGCCAACGGCACCTGGAACACCGGCTGCCAACTGGAGCCCGGCTGGCGCCCCCGGCTGCAGCAGGGACGCCTGCTTCAACACCGGCGAACCCCACGCCCGTGCTCCCCAACGGGAACACCAATCGTCCGAGGCCTCTACATCCTCGCCGGGGCGAACCTGACGATGACCGGTGGCGCCGGGACCGGCAACTTCCGGATCGACGGGGAGTCTGAGCGCGGATGGAACCTTCACCTTCGGTGGCGCCGGAGGAGCGCGTCCGGCTGAGCGCCAACTCAGACCTGGCTGATCAACTCGACGGGGAACACGATCACTTGGCCGATGAACTCGGCGGGCGCGCTGACCAAGACGGGCCCCGGGAGCGTCGTCTTCTCCGGCACTGGGCAGCACTCACAACGGTGGGTTCACCATCAATGCGGGTGAGCTGCGGTTCAACGGCAGCTACGCCGAACAACGAGGGCACCGTCACCGTCAACAGCGGAGCAACGCTCTCCGGCTCGGGCGAGGTCCAGGCCGCAGTCACGGTCGCCGCCGGCGGGATCTACACGCCCGGGGCGGGGGGCACCGGGACGCTGAGCACTCTCGGGCTCACCCTGAACAACGCTTCGACCCTGAACTTCACCGTCGGCACGAGCACCACAAGCGGGGCAGTGACCGGGGCGCTCGAACTCAACGGCGTGCTCAACATCACCGCCGGGGCCGGATTCGGTCAGGGGACCTACACCCTCTTCACCGCCAGCGGCACGATCACCAACAACAGCCTGACGCTGGGAACCGCTCCCGCGGGCTTCTCCTACGACTACCAGGTGACGGCGGCACAGCGTGCTCCTCAAGGTCGGTCCTCCTGCCACCGCCGTCGAGCTGGTGAAGCTGGCGCCGTGAGCGGCCCCGGCGGATCACCGAGGTCTCCTGGGAGGCTGGCACCGAGGATCCGCAACCTCGGCTACCGCGTCCACCGGGAGGAGAACGGCCAGCGCCGCGAGGTCAGCGGCCTCATCGCCGGCTCGGCGCTCCGGGCCGGCTTCGACCCGCTCGCCGGCCGGAACTACTCCTTCGTCGATCCGGGCGGACGCGCGGCGCGGTCTACTGGATCGAGGCGCTCGACCTGAAGGGCAAGAGCAATGGTTCGGCCCGGTCCCGACCCGCGGTGGCACGCTGTCGGGTCTCCACTCCTCCGCGCTTCTTGCGAACCTTGGATCGAGCCCCCTCCTCGCCGCTCAGGATGGGTCCTCCGGGCAGCCGGCAGATCCATCCGGGGCTCGACCGTCGTGGCGCGACTCCAGCCTCCACGCCAGTGGGTGTCGCCGCCAGCAGCGGAGCGGTCAAGCTCCTCGTCCGAGCAGGATGCAGTGTACCGGGTGAGTGCGGACCAGCTCTTCGCGGCGGGCTTTTCAGCCGGGGCTTCCCTCACCTCGATCCAGCTCTGGTCGAGCGGGCGTTCCGTCGCTTTCCGTGCGCTCTCGGCCGATGGGAAGACGCTCCGATCCGGCGATGCGGTCGAGTTCTTCGGCCTGGCGGCCGAAACCCGCTACACCGGCACGCGCGTGTACTGGTTGACCCAGGAGGTCGGGGCGCCGGTCTCCATCGATCAGGCCCCGGCGATGGACGCGACGAGCTCGCCACCAGCTTCTCGGAAAGCATCCAGATCCGTGAGCGCACGATCCACGTCTCGGCCCTCCGGAACACCGAGACGGACGGATTCTTCGGCCGCCCGCTCATCGGCACGAAGCCGATGGACCGCATCTTCTCGACGCCGGCGCTCGACCTCGTCGCGCCCGACGCAGCCACGCTCGTGGTGAGCGTCCAGGGGCTGACCGACGGCGCGCATACCATCGACGTCCAGGTGAACGGCACTACGGTCGGCACCATCGAGGGACATTTCCAGCAGGTTGTAAGCGCCAGCTTCACGCTTCCGCCTGGTTCCCTCATCGCCGGGGACAACACGGTCACTCTGGTCGGTCGCACCGGGACCGAGATCGCCCTGGAGCTCTCGCAGCTCCTCACCTACCCCCGCCAGTACACGTTCAGCGGCCCGCTTCGCTTCACGGCGACCGCCGGGGCACAAGTCGAGCTGACCGGCGCCGATGCCTCGGTCACGCACGTCCTGGACATCACCAGCGCGGCGAGGCCCATGGCCGTGGTCACCGCGGGCTCGGCCGGCGGGGCGAGCCTGACCGCACCAGGAACCGGCACCCGGATTCTCTACGCGTACCGCGACCAGGACGTGCGCACGCCCACGGTCGTCCCGAACGTCCCGAGCAGCTGGAACGCGGCCGCGGGCGCTGACCTGGTCATCATCGGACCGGGCACGCTGCTGCCCAGCCTGCGTCCGCTGGCAGAGGAGCGGACGCGCGAAGGGCTCTCCGTTGCGCTGGTGGACGTGGAGGACGTCTACGACGAGTTCTCCGCCGGGCAGAAGGACGCCCTGGCCGTCCGGAGCTTCCTCGCGCATGCAGTCCGGACCTGGGCCGTGCACCCGCGCTACGTGCTTCTGGCCGGAGCGGCCACGTATGACCCTCGAGGCTGGCTCGGCCAGCCCGAGCTGGACCAGGTTCCCACCGTCCTGGTGTGGACTCGCTACATCGAGGCCGCATCGGATGACGCCCTGGTCACCTTCGACCCCGTGAAGGGGCCGGAGCTCGCCATCGGCCGTCTCCCCGCGGCGAACGCTGCCGACATGGATGCCGCGGTGGCGAAGATCCTCGGCCGGAAGCTGGCGACGCCGACCGACTCCCTCCTCCTGGTGCACGACCGCGACGGGAACATCCCGTTCTCCGCAGCGACCGCCGAGGTCCGGTCGGCGCTCTCGGCCTGGAACGCGCGGGACTTCACGCGCGGCGCGGACGACGAGGCGACCCACACCGCGCTCCTCGAGGCGCTGCGTTCAGGGCCCGCCGCGGTGGACTATCAGGGCCACGGTGCCGAGGACTTCTGGGCGGGCCGTATCCTGAGCACCACGGACGCCGACGCGCTGTCGGGCACGGGGAGCAGCCCACTCCTGGTCGCTGCGACCTGTCTCAATGCTTACTTCGTCGACATCGGCCGCGAGGCTCTCGGGTCGGCGCTCCTCCGCACACCGAACGGCGGCGCCTGGGGCGTCTGGGCGTCGTCGGCCCTGACGCTGCCCACGGACCATGCGCTGCTCAGCCGGACCCTGCTCTCGGCGGTGCTGGACGAGGGACTGACCCTGGGAGAGGCCACGCTGAAGGCCAAGCAAGCAGTGACCGACCCAGACGTCCGGGCCAGCTTCCACCTGCTCGGCGACCCGAGCGCGCGGGCCGTGGCGGTGAAGAGCTCTGCGCTGAGCACGACCAGCGCCCCGAAGTCCGGAGCGGCGGGCTGCAGCACGAGCGGCGCTCCGATGGCGGCCCTCGCCCCGCTGGTCCTCGCCGCCCTGCTGCTGTCGGTCCGCCGCCGTCGCCCGAGCTGAGGCCGCGGCTCAGTCCTCCAGCCGCTTGAGGAACGTCGGGTAGCTCAGCCCGAGTATTCGCGCGGCCTCCACCCGCCGCCCGCCGAGCAGCCCGAGCACGTGCCGCACGTAGCGCTTCTCGATCTCCTCGAGCGGGCGCGGGTCCCCGGTCACCACGAAGCTGCCCGCCGGCGCCGAGCCCTCCACCGGCTCGCGCAACGTCTCCAGCAGCGAGAGCGTAAGCTCGGGTCCCGGCTCCAGCACCAGCGCGCGCTCGAGCACGTTTCGCAGCTCGCGCACGTTCCCCGGGAACGGATAGCTGGTCAGCCGGGCCCGCGCCTGCTCTCCGAGGCGGAAGCCCTTGCGGCCCAGCTCCTGGCCGAGCTCGGCGAGCAGCTGCTCGGCGAGCGGGATGATGTCCTCGGTCCGATCCCGCAGCGCCGGCACGTGGATGGCGAAGACGCTCAGCCGGAACCAGAGGTCCTCGCGGAACCGGCCCTCGCGAATCTCGAGCTCGAGGTTCCTGTTGGTCGCGGCGACCACCCTGGCGGTGCTGCTCTCCTCGCTGCTGCTCCCCACCCGGCGGAAGCGGCCCGAGTCGAGGAAGGTGAGCAGCTTCGCCTGCAACGGCAGTGGCAGCTCGCCCACCTCGTCGAGGAAGAGCGTTCCGCCGCTGGCCACCTCCACCAGGCCGCGGCGAGCGGACTTGGCGTCGGTGAACGCCCCCTTTTCGTGGCCGAACAGCTCGGACTCGACGGTGGACTCGGGGAGCGCCGCGCAGTTCACGTGGACGAACGGAGCGTCGTCCCCGGCCCCGACAGTGTGCACGTGGCGGGCGAGCACCTCTTTCCCGGCGCCGGTGGGCCCGAGCAAGAACACCGGGCTCCGGGGCGACGTCGCGATGCGCGCGAGCATCTCCAGCACCTGCCGCATCGCCGCAGACCGTGGCGGCACGAGGCGGCGGCGCCCGGACAGCTCGGCCTCCACCCGGCTCAGGCGCTCGCGGAGGTTCTGCTCGCCCATCGCCCGCTGGGCGCGCATCACGAGATCCGTGAGGTCCACCGGCTTCGCCACGTAGTCGGCGGCCCCGGCTCGGATGGCGTCCACCGCGCTCTGGATGTCCCCGTGCGCGGTCACCATCACCACCGGCGTGCCGGGGAGCTGCGCCTTCAGCTCGGGGAGGTAGTCCAGCCCGTCACCGTCGGGGAGGCGGCGGTCGAGCACGACCAGCTCGGGGGCGGAGCGCTCCACCGCCTCGCGTGCCTCGTGCAGCGAGCGCGCCAGCACCACCGGATGCCCCTCGCGGGCGAGCGCCGCCTGCGCCAGCGAGGAAAAGCCACGATCGTCGTCGACCAACAGGATGGACCTGCTCATGAGGGAGTCGTTCCCAGCCCGAGCTGCACCGTGAAGCGGCTCCCCGTCGCCGTTCGCTCGAACGCCAGCGACCCGCCCTGCCGTTCCACCGCCTGACGGGCCATGGAAAGCCCGAGCCCGATACCCCTCGGCTTGGATGTCACGAAGGGCTGAAAGAGCCCGGCCTCGAACCCCGGTGGTGGACCTCCGGCATTATCCTCCACCTGCACCTGGACAGCACCATTCACGCGGCGAGTGGTGATCCGGACGCGGGGACGGGCCTGTCTTCCCAGGTCCTTGGCCGACACCGCAGCCTCCATCGCGTTGCGGAGCAAGTTGTCCAGGGCCGTCGCCAGGAGCAGCGGGTCGCAGCGAACCTCGAGCGAGGTGTCGAGCTCGGACTCCACCTCCACTTCCTCGGCCTCGGGGAGCACCCGGAGCGATGCCACAGCCTCCGCCACCAGCTGACCCACCGGGGTGAGCGAGAGCTGGGCGTTGGCGGGCTTGCCGAACTGGAGCAGCGAGCTGGCCAGGTGGCTCAGCCGGTCGATCTGCCCGCGCATTGCCTTCACCGGGAGGGTCCGGTCGCCGTCCGAGGCGAGCATGGAGGCCGCCGCCTTCATCCCGTTGAGTGAGTTCTTCACCTCGTGGGCGATCAGCGACGCCGCCTGCCCGAGCGCGGCCAGCTTCTCGCGCTGGGCGAGCCGCTCGTCCATCTCGCGGTAGCGCAGGTAGGTGCGACGGAGAAACCAGCTGAAGAGGACCACCGTCAGCGCCTGGGCCACCAGCACCAGCAACATCTGCCAGAAGAAGCGCCAGCGGACCGGGGCCAGCATCGGGGCCTCCTCGGCGACGAGGAGCAGCTGGAGCCCGGTGTCGCCGACGTTGGCCGCGGCGGCGTATGCCGGCCTCCCGGAGAGCTCGGTGGTCGCCGGAGTGTTGCTCCGGAGGAGCGCGTGGAGCGCCTCGGGGAAGCCAGCGGCCGAGGTCCAGGCAGGAGGCTCCGCGGGAAGGAGCACGTCTCCCCGGTCGCTGGAAACGACGAGCGTCGTCTCCTCGGTGGTGGCGCGTCCGCCGGGGAGGCCGCGCTTGCTCGCGTCGACCAGGCCGACCACCGCACCAGAGATCCGGTCGCCGCGCACCACCGGGGCGGCGACGACGAAGCTCCGGCTCCCAGGCTCGAGTGCGTCCACGACCGGCTGACCGGTCCGGAGCAGCCGCTGGAACCAGCGGTCCTGGGCGCGCGAGCCCGGGGGGAGCACGCCGCGGGGCTCGCTCCACACCGGGAGCCCGGATCCATCGAGGAACAGCACCGCGGAGAAGAAGGGAGAGTTGTGGTGGGTGAACTCCAGCAGCTCGCGCTCCGGCTGGAGGTTCTCGTCCAGGAGGTCCACCTGGGGCCGGGAGGCCAGTCGCTCGAGCTCGTGCTCCAGGGTGCCGAAGTGGAAGGCGAGCGCCTCGGCGTAGACCGAGGCCTCGCGGGCCACGCGCACCCGGAGGAGACGCTGCGTCTCCCGCACCTCGTTCAGATAGGTGAGGAAGGGGGCGAGGAGGCTGATCACCCCCACGACGACGAGGCCGATCAGCACCGAGCGCCCCAGGCGCCGGTCGGCCTCGCTCCCGGCCAGTGACCGCCGGGGCTCCGAAGACTTCACGTGGTCCGCCACGACAGATTCGAGCCTACCCCTGTGCCGCTGCCGTCATCGGCGCCTCGAGCGGGGTCAGGTAATTCCCGGTGAAGCAGGCGTTGCAGTACGACTTCCAGCCAGGATCGCCCACCGCCTGCGCGAGGCCCTCCACCGAGAGATAGCCGAGGCTGTCCGCGGTGACGTAGGTGGCGATCTCGTCGGTGCTGTGGGTCGCGGCGATGAGGTCCTGCCGCACCGGTGTGTCGATGCCGTAGTAGCAGGGCCACCGGGTGGCGGGGCTCGAGATGCGAAGGTGAACCTCGGAGGCGCCGGCCGCCTTGATCATCTTCACGATCTTCCGCGAGGTGGTGCCGCGGACGATGGAGTCGTCGACGACCACCACCCGCTTGCCGCGGAGCACCTCGCGCACCGCCGAGAGCTTGAGCTTCACGCCGAAGTGCCGGATGGACTGCTGGGGCTCGATGAAGGTGCGACCCACGTAGTGGCTCCGGATGAGCCCGACGTCGTACGGGATGCCCGAGACCTGGCTGAACCCGATCGCCGCGGGCACGCCGGAGTCCGGCACGGCGATGACCAGGTCGGCGCGCGCCGGCTGCTCCTTCGCCAGCTGGCGGCCGAGCGCCTTGCGGGTCTCGTAGACGCTGCTCCCGAAGAGAACCGAGTCGGGCTTGGCGAAGTAGACGTACTCGAAGACGCAGCGTGCGGGCCGGACCGCCGGGAACGGCTTGCTCGATCGGAGTCCGCCCGAGTCGATGACCACCATCTCCCCGGGCTCGATCTCCCGGACGTACTCGGCCTCGACCAGATCGAGCGCGGTAGTCTCGCTGGCGAGCACGTACGCGTCCCGGAGCCGGCCGAGCACCAGGGGACGGAAGCCGTACGGGTCGCGCACGCCGATGACCTTGCCGGGGGTCTCGAAGATGATGCTGTAGGCGCCGACGACCTGGCGGAGCGCCTCGATGATCTGCTCCTCGAGCTTGCGGACCCGGCTCCGGGCCATCAGGTGAACGATGACCTCGGTGTCCGAATCCCCGGCGAAGATGGCGCCCTCGGCCTCGAGCCGCGCGCGCAGGGACTGGGCATTGACCAGGTTTCCGTTGTGGGCGACGGCGACCTTGCCCCCGGCGTACTGCATGGTGAGAGGCTGAGCGTTCTTGGCCTGGCTCACCCCCGCGGTGGAGTAGCGGACGTGGCCGATCGCAGAGTTGCCGGCCAGCTCCTCGAGCTCGCGTGCGCCGAACACGTCCTGGACGAGGCCCATCTCACGCCGTGCGTACAGGCTCTGCCCATCGCCACTGACGATGCCGGCGGACTCCTGTCCGCGGTGCTGAAGCGCGTGCAACCCGAGGTACGTGATGTTCGAGGCCTCGGGATGACCGTAGATGCCGAAGATGCCGCACATGGATTGGCCGAGGGCTCACATACACGGGAAGTGACCGTCTCGCATCCTAGACGGAGGGGCGGCTGCTACTGTGCTCCCCATGAGCGCCGAGTCTGCCGCACGGGTCTGTCTGCTCACCGGGGCCACCCTGGGCATCGGGCGGGCGGCGGCCGAGGCGCTGGCGTCCAGGGACCTGGAGCTGATCCTGGTGGCCCGCGACCGGACCCGCCTCGAGGCCCTGGCGGGCGAGCTGCGGTCCCGGACCCCCGGGGCAAAGGTGGGAGTGCTGGCAGGCGACCTGTCGCAGGTGTCGGAGGTGCGCCGCATCGCCGCGGAATTCCGGGCGACCCATCATCGGCTGGACCTCCTGCTCAACAACGCCGGAGCGCTCTTCGCGCGCCGGGAGGTCACGCCCGAGGGCCGCGAGCGCACGTTCGCCCTCAACCACCTGGCCTACTTCGTCCTGACGCAGGAGCTGCTGCCCCTCTTGAAGTTGTCCGCGCCCTCACGCATCGTCAACGTGAGCTCGGCCGCGCACCTCTGGGTCGCGCATCGACTTCGACGATCTCGACTACGCCCGGGGCCGGTACCGCCCGTTCGTCGCCTACGGGCGCACGAAGCTGATGAACCTCCTCTTCACCCGGGAGCTGGCGCGCCGGCTGGCAGGGACAGGAGTGACCGTGAACGCGATGCACCCGGGCTTCGTGCGGACGGGCTTCGGGCAGAACAACGCGGGGATGCTCGGCACGCTGGTGAAGTGGGGGCAGGCATTTGCGAGGACGCCCGAGAAGGGCGCGGAGACTCTGGTGTACCTGGCCACCTCGCCCGAGGTGGAGGGGGTGACGGGGAAGTACTTCCATGACCGGCGGGAGAGCCAGATCAGCGAGGCCGCGCAGGACATGGAGGCGGCGCGCCGGCTGTGGGAGATGAGCGTGCAGCTGGTCGGTCCGGCTGCCGCCGCGGCATGAGGAAGTCGCGGGGCGCGCGGCGTCGCCCGTGGTGGCTCGTCGCGCTGTTCGGTGGGCTCGTGCTCCTGTTTTCGTGCCGTTCTCCGGCCTCGGCAGGGATGCCCGGGTCCGTGGCGTGGAGCACGGGGCCGGCTCTGCGCCGCTGCGGGCAGGGGCGGCAGCGGCCCAGATGTCGATTCCGTTTCCGGTTCCGGCGGTGGGCTATGGGCTGGTGCGCCCGGAGGTGAGCCGGACGGCGTTCCCCATCTCGGCGCGGGCGGTGGTCCTCGCCTCCGAGAACGAGAAGGTGGGCGTCGTCACGCTCGACCTGCTGCTCGCCGATGCGGGGCTGGTGGACGAGGTCCGGGAGAGCGTGGCGTCGCTCGGGCTCTCGGCGCTCTGGGTTGCGGCGACGCACACCCACTCGTCCGCCGGCGGCTTTGCGCTGAATCCGGTGGCGCAGGTCGCCGGGACGGGGCGGTTCCGGCCCGAGGTCCGCCGGGCGGTGGTGGAGGCCGCCTCGCGTGCGCTGGGCCAGGCGGCGGCCAGGCAGCAGCCGGTGGAGGTCCTCGCCGGCGAGTCGGAGCTGGCGAGTGGCACGGGCAGCCGTGACGAGTTCCCGCAGGTGGACCGGCGGCTGACGCGTCTGGAGCTGCGCGGGGCGAACGGACCGGTGGCGCAGCTGGTGGTGCTCGCAGCGCACCCCACGCTGGTGACGCGTCCTCCACCCGGGCTGGACCCCGACTGGCCTGGCCGGCTGGCCGCGGCGGAGGAAGGGGCAGGGCGGGGCATCACGCTGGTGCTCCAGGGAAACGTGGGAAACGTGAGCGTGGAGCGTTCGGGGTTGGCCTCGGACGCGCCGCCGCCGAGGCGTTCGCGCGGGCGGTGGGCGCCGCGGTGCAGGCCACGGCGCTGCGGCCCTCCGGGCCCGGACTCGCGCATTCGCGGCTCGAGGTCTCGCTGCCGGGACCGGACGCCTCGCGGTTCGTCCCCTGGGGGTTCGCGACGCTCGTGGACAACGTGGCGCTCTGGCCGTGGGCACCGAGGTGGGCCGAACTGTCGGAATTGAGGATCGGCGCGGTGCGGCTGCTCGGGGTGCCCATCGAGACGACGGCGGCCTCGGGCGCGGTGCTCGAGGCGGCCGCAGGCGGCGCCCGGGTGGTCTCGCTGGTGAACGGCTACCTGGGTTACGTCGAGCCAGCGGACCGGGTGGCCCGCGGCGTCGGGGAGTCCCACCGTCAGCTCTTCGGACCCGAGCTGCTGGAGTCGCTCCGCTTCGGAACCGAGGCGACCCGGGCTGCGCTCCGTCCGAGCCCTTGAGCAAGCGACTGAAATCACGGCACGAAATGGCTCGGCCGGCACCGCCAAAACCCGCAAAACGAGGTGTCTGACACCTCGAGACCCGGAAAACGAGATGTCTGACCCCGCGGCGGAGAGCAGGCCGGCCGGGGACGGCGGCGACCCCCGGCCGGGAGTCGGCGGTCAGGGACGGACGCGCTCGGCCGGGAAGTTCGCGCGGCGGTTCCGGGCGGCCTCGTTCACCACGGTCGCGATGCGCTGGGCGCGCGTCTCGGGCCTCTTGGCGCTGTGGACCCACCAGAGAATTGCCCGGCGCGACGACGGGCTGAATGCATCCCAGTTGGCCTTCGCCATGCGCGGGCCGGCGGCAAAGGCAGCGCGCAGGTCAGCAGGCTCCTCCAGCGACTCGGCCGCCGCGTAGAGGTCCCAGGATCCGTCGCGCTTTGCCTGCTCGATCTTCGTCAGGCCAGCCGTCCGCATCAGTCCGGCGGCGAGGAGCTTCTCCACGCGGAGCTTGTTGGACTGCGACCACGGGCTCCCCGGCTTGCGCGGGCTGAAGAGCTGCATCGCTCGCTCGTCGTCGATCGTCCGGACGACGCTGTCGATCCACCCGAAGCAGAGCGCCTCCTCGACGGCGTCCCCGTACTCGACCCGGGGCCTTCCGGTGGCCTTCTTGAACGAGACGAGCCAGACGCCGGCTGGCCGCGCATGGTGTGCCTCGAGCCATCTGCGCCAGGTGGAGCGATCCGGCATCCGAGACCCGCTGGAGATCGTCTCCCGGAAATCGCTTGCTCCCGTTGGACGTCCTGGCGATACCGCGCGCCGCGGCAATCGGATCGACGCGTTCCGGTCCCGGCCGCGCGTTCGCCCGAGGGGGCGGGGTCGCCGAGGATCTTGTCTTCCTCCTCCCGCCGCCGGGGCCCGGGCCGGAGGTCCGCTTCACCTTCCGCGGAGCCACACCGAGACCTCCGGGACCAGCCGCTCGCGGAGCGCGACGTCCTGCGCCAGCCGCTCCAGCGTCTGCGCCATGGCCTGCTGCGCATCCGGAACCGGGTGCGATGCGAGGAATGCCCGCGCCTCGTCGAGGTGCCGCCGCTCGCGCAGGTTGCCAAGTGCCTCCACGACGCGACGGAGCAGCATCGGTGCGCCGGCGGTCTTCTCCATCAGCGCCGACCAGCGGTCCCGGAGCATCGACCAGCTCCCCTCGCGCGCCGCTCGGTTCGCCAGGAGGCCGTGGACGTAGGAGGCCAGGTCCTGCAGCGGCACCCCGTTCTCGAGGAGCAGGGCCTGGGCGCGCTCCACGAGCTCGGGCCTCTCGAACGCAGTCAGCGCCAGGAGGTAGCGCCGCTTCACCGCGGGATCGGGCTCGCCGGGGAATGCGGCACGGAGATGGTCGAACAGCTCGCCATCGCCGTCGCGCGCGGTGACCGCGACCGCCGTGTCGAGGAGGTTCGGATCGAGCGCCGTGCGCTGTCCGTTGAGCACCCGGTCGACGCGCGGGCCGGTCTCGGAGAGCACCGACCTTGCTCGCGCCACGCCTGCCGCCGCACGGAGGAGCGCCGCGCGGCGCAGCCGGTCCTGGTCGGTCTCGCCGGCCACCGGATCCCAGCCCATCTGCTGCAGCCGCGGGAGGAACAGCCGCTCGACCAGGCGACGGAAGCGCTCCTGGTCGTCGCCGTCGACCAGCCGCGCCTCGACGTAGGCCAGCCGGCCCACCAGCTCGTCGAGGACTGCGTGATCGGTCTCGCTCCCCGTAGGCGAGCACCAGGTCCAGGAAGTCCGAGATGTGCGCGCGACCGGCCCGCACCAGAGACCACTGGTCGGCGAGCAGTCCGATGCGTTCGGCCGGGAGCAGGGCCCCGAGGGACTTGCCGAGGCGGGCCAGCAGTTCTGCCGAGTACGCCACCCGATAGAAGCCGGTCGAGCCCCCGTTCGCATCGAGCCACCGTACCGGGCCCGCGGCCTCGAGCGTGACCTCGCCGGTCTTCCCCTGGAGAAGAAAGGCGCGGGTGTGGCGGCCGCGATCGTCGCCCCACGCGAGCACCAGTGGCACCGGCCAGGTCTCGGCGCCGGCCAGGCCGGGCTCGGAGAAGAAGCGCTCCTGCGAGAGGCGCACCCGGTTTCCGTCCAGCGTGACGCTCACCACCGGGTAGCCGCTCTGGCGGATCCAGGCGTTCGCCAGCTCGACCACCGGCACGTGCGACGCCTGGGCCAGCGCGCTCCACAGATCGTCGGCGACGGCGTTGCCGCGCGCGTGCTTGCGCATGTAGTCGCGGATGCCCGTGCGGAACGGCTCTTCGCCGAGGAAGCCCTCGATCATCCGAAGGACGGCGCCGCCCTTCTCGTAGGTGATCGCGTCGAAGCTCTCGGTCGCCTCGGCGGCGTTCGCGACCGTGCCGCGGATCGGGTGGGTGGAGCGGAGCGCGTCCAGGTGGAGCGCGGTCGCCTTCCCCGAGTCGAAGTCGAGCCACACCCGCCAGCCAGGGCGCCAGCCGTCGACGATCTTGTAGGCCATCCAGGTGGCGAAGGCCTCGTTGAGCCAGAGGTCGTCCCACCACACCATGGTCACCCAGTTGCCGAACCACTGGTGCGCCAGCTCGTGGGTCACCACCTCGGCGACGCGCTTCTGGACGGCGAGCGGCGCGGTGGCGGGATCGAGCAGCAGCGCCACCTCGCGGTAGGTGATGAGGCCGGCGTTCTCCATCGCGCCCGCCTCGAAGTCAGGGATGCCCACCTGATCGAGCTTGCCGAACGCGTAGGGGAGGCCGAAGTAGTCCTGGAGCCGGGGCAGCACGGCGAGGGCGGCCTGTTGCCCGAAGTCGAGCAGCGCTCGCTTCTCCTCGAGGCACCAGGTTCGCACCGGGACGCCGGCCGCAGTCTCCTCCGAGGTGGAGACCAGCGGACCGACGACGAGCGCCACCAGGTAGCTCGGGAGCAGCTCGGTCTCGGCGAAGCGCACCTTCCGGTGGAGGCCCTCGAGCTCCTCGGCGAGGACCCGACCGTTGCTCAGGGCCACCAGACCCGGCGGCACCTTCACGGTGAGCGCCCAGGTGCACTTGAACGCGGGCTCGTCGAAGCACGGGAAGACGCGGCGCGCGTCCGCGGCCTCGAACTGGGTCGCGGCGACGGAGCCGGCGAGATAGAGCCCGCGGAGCCCGTCGGTGAAGCGACCGGTCCAGCGGAGGAGCAGTCGCGCCTCGCCCGGCGGCAGCTCGGCGTCGAGCTCGAGGACGACGGTCTCGCTCAACGGCTGGACCCGGACCTTGGCCTGCGCCACGCGACTGGCGCCATGGACCTCGGCCTGGGTGACCGCGAGTTCCATGGCGTGCAGGACGATGCTCCGGACCGGCTGCTCGACCGAGAGCGCCAGTTCCGCCTCCCCGGTGAAGCTGCGCGCGTCGAGGTCCAGGGTGAGGGTCGCCTGGAAGCGCCTGGGGAGGACGTCCCGGGAGAGACGGAAGTTGCGGTCGTCAGTCGTCACAGGGGGCGAAGACTCGCACGGCCGGGCCTCGTCGGGAGACGAGGAATTCGAGGCGGCGGGGCCGAACGACCGTGCCGGGCGTCGACCGGAGGACCCTCCGAGGCGAGCGAGCAGGCGCGCAGTCCAACGCGTCGCGCTACAGCCCTTCGCCGAGCCGAACACGCGCCAGAGAGTCCCCTCTACGAGGTCTCAAACACCTCGTCATGGCCACCTCGTCGTGGGCCACCTGTTCCTGGACGCGGCTCGTCGCGGCTCCCGGAAGGGGCAGGTCGCGGCACTCGGCCGGAGCGCGGGCCACGAGGTGTCAGACACCTCGTAATGACACCTCGTCATGGGGGTGGGCGGTCGGGGCTCGGTCCGAGGTGTCACACACTTCGAGAGGGCTTCCTCGTCACGAGGCCATCCAGAACGCCCGCGCTCGGAGACCTGGTCGCGGATGCGGGTCGAGGTCCCTCCGACGGGACGGGTCCGCGTTCCGGGACGCACCCGTCCAGCGGCGGGCGTTCGCAGCCAATCCGTCAGTCGTGGTCGCAGTCCTCGCCGTGCACGTGCTCGGTGGCGCGGTCCTTCAGCAGCTTCTGCATCCGTTTGCGAATCAGCCCGCGCTTGAGCTGCGACAGGTGCTCGACGAACGTCGTTCCCTTCGAGGTGATCGATCTCGTGTTGCAGGACGTGGGCCAGACGGCCCTCGGCGGACAGCTCGTGCTCGGCACCGGTCCGGTCCTGGTACCGCACGCGCACCTTGCCGAACCGCGGGGTCTGCTCCCACTCGTGCGGGACGGAGAGGCAGCCCTCCTCCAGGCTCACCGGCTCGCTCTTCTCCAGCACCGACGGATTCACGATCTCGAAGAACGTGCCGTCCTCACGCCCCACCCAGGCCACCGCCAGCGAGACGCCGATCTGGTTGGCGGCGATGCCGATGCCCTCCGCAGCGCGCACCGACTCCATCATCTCGTCGAGCAGAGGGTCGAGCGCAGCCCCGAAGTCCGTCACCCGGCGGGTTCGCGTGGACAGCACCTTGTCTGGCCAGATGACGATCGGCGTGGGCATCTTTCCTCGGGGCGGCTCTCTAGCGCAGGCTCCGCCTGGCTTCACGCCGATCCGACCCGAGGTGCCCTGATGGGCTGGCTGATGTCCCGGATGTACGACCGCTTCCTCCAGGGCGCCGAGGACGCCGGTCTGGCGGACTGGCGCCGGGAGCTGCTCCGGACTGCCCGGGGAGAGGTGCTCGAGCTCGGCGCCGGCACCGGCGGAAACCTGACGCTCTACCCCGAGGGCCTCTCCCGGCTGGTCCTCTCCGAGCCCGATCGGCACATGCGTGCCATCCTCCAGCGGAAGCTCGGCTCCCGGCAGGACGTCGAGGTCCTCGCTGCCCCGGCCGAGGCCTTGCCCTTCCCGCGGCAGAGCTTCGACACGGTCGTGGCCACGCTCGTCCTCTGCTCGGTGGAGGAGCCCGCGCGAGCCCTCTCCGAGATCCATCGCGTGCTCAGACCGGGCGGCACCTTCCTCTTCCTCGAGCACGTCGGCGCGCCCACCGGCACCTGGACCCGGCGCGCGCAGGCATTGCTCGAGCCGGTGTGGAAGCGGCTCGCCGGCAATTGCCACCTGACCCGCGAGACCGCGGCGCTGCTCGAGGCGGCGGGGTTCGAGCTCGCGCCGTGCACCGAGGAACCACTCCCGGGCTCGAGCACGCTGACCGGCGCGAGCATCCGCGGCGTCGCGCGTCCCTTCCCGGCTCGCCGCACCGGGTCGTCGCCCGGAAGCTCTTGACAGCGGGGGGGAGCGGCCTGCCTCAATGCCCGCCTTTCCGTCGAGGGAGGCTCACCCCAGATGGCAGTCCAGCCCGCAACGCCTGCAACCGTCGCGTCCGCGCCCGCCGCTGCCGAGGCAGAGTTCCAGCCCTACGTCCGTGATGATGCGCAGCTGAAGGAGTTCACGCCCAAGGCCATTGGGGTGGGCGTCTTCTTCGGCCTGCTCTTCGGCGCCTCCACGGTGTACCTGGCGCTGAAGGCGGGGCTCACGGTCTCCGCCTCGATCCCGGTCGCGGTGCTGTCCATCTCGGTCCTCAAGAAGCTCGGCGGCTCGACCATCCTCGAGAACAACATCGTCCAGACCATCGGCTCGGCGGGCGAGAGCATCGCCTCGGGCGTGGTCTTCACGCTCCCGGGCTTCCTCTTCCTCGCCGCCGACGCCAGGACCGGGACCAGCGTGGGCGCCCCGTACTTCAGCTATCCGGTCATCTTCACCCTGGCGGTGCTGGGCGGCATCCTCGGCGTGCTGATGATGATCCCGCTCCGCCGGGCGCTCATCGTCAACGAGCACGGGAACCTGCCGTACCCCGAGGGCACGGCCTGCGCCCAGGTGCTCATCGCCGGCGAGAAGGGCGGCGAGATGGCCGCCACCGCCTACCAGGGACTCGGCCTCGCGGTGGTGTACGCGCTGCTCCAGGGAGTCTTCAAGGTCATCGCCGATACCCCCGGCTACGTCACCCGCGCCACCAGCCGCGTGCTTCCCGGCGGCCACGGTCAACGCCAGCATCACCCCCGAGTACCTCGGCGTCGGCTACATCATCGGGCCGCGGATCGCCGGCGTTCTCGTGGCCGGCGGCGTGCTCGCCTGGCTCGGCCTCATCCCGCTGCTGGCCTCGCTGGTCCCCGCCCACACCGTGGCGGTCCAGCTGAACAAGCTCGGCTACCTGCCCGATTCCTGAAGGCAGGTCGCTACGGCTGGAACCCCGCCTCGCAATCGTTCGACCAGCTGAACACCGCCATCTACTACGCGTACGTGCGCCAGATCGGCGCCGGCGCGGTGGCGGCGGGCGGCTTCATGACCCTCCTGAAGACGCTCCCGACGATCGTCAGCAGCTTCAAGAGCAGCGTCGCCGCGCTCAAGGCCGGGCGCGCGGGCGTGACGGCGCGCCGGACCGAGAACGACCTTCCGCTCACCGTCACGGTGGGGGGCAGCATCGCGCTCGCGCTGATCATCGCGCGTCCTGCCGTTCATCCCCGGAAGCTTCTTCGGGCGGCTCGTGCTCGGCGTCCTGATCATCGTCTTCGGCTTCTTCTTCGTGACGGTGGCCTCGCGCATCGTGGGCATCATCGGGACGAGCAGCAGCCCGGTCTCGGGCATGACCATCGCCACGCTGATGGCCACCTGCCTGCTCTTCGTCGGCCTCGGCTGGACCTCCGATCCGTACCAGCCCATGGCGCTGTGCGTGGGCGGCATCGTCTGCGTGGCGGCAGCGAACGCCGGGGCGACGTCCCAGGACCTCAAGACCGGGTTCCTGGTCGGTGCCACACCGAGATACCAGCAGCTCGGGCTGATCATCGGAGTGATCGCCGCGTCGCTCATCATCGGCATCACCGTGACGGCCCTGGACAAGCCGGTGCTCGATCAGGCCACCGGGCAGCTGATGCACCAGATCGGCACCACCCGGTTCCCGGCCCCGCAGGGCACGCTGATGGCCACGCTCATCCGGGGCCTGCTCTCGTTCAACCTCGACTGGCAGTTCGTGCTGGTGGGCGTCTTCCTCGCGCTCACCGTCGAGCTGTGCGGCGTCTCGCCCCTGTCCTTCGCCGTCGGCGCGTACCTCCCGCTCTCCACCACGCTCCCCATCTTCTGCGGTGGCGTGGTGAAGGCCATCGTGGACCGGACCAGCGGCAAGAAGGGCGCCTCTCACGACGACGAGCTCGGGTCGGGGAGCCTCTTCGCCACCGGCCTGGTCGCCGGCGGCACACTCCTCGGGGTGGCGGTGGCGTTGCTCTCCATCTCGCCGAGCATCGAGGCGCTCCTCGGCAAGCTGGACGTCAGCGCTCCGCTGGTGGGCGCGCTCGGCAAGGGCGGTTACGAGCTGCTCGGGGTCGCCTTCTTCGTGGCGATGGCGGTGCTGCTCTTCCGCGTGGCGAAGAAGCCGCTGCCAGATCTGAAGCCGAGGCTCGGCCTCAGCTCGGGAAGGGACGGAGGGCGAGCTGGTCCAGGCTGCTCCGATCGGCCACGGCGTCGATCCGGGTGATGCGCCCGTCCACGATGGTAGGCAGCAGCACCAGCAACAGGCGTCCAGCCGGCTCCACCACGATCCCCAGCGCGCCGTCCACCAGCGCCGCGCGTGCGGCCTGGGCCCGTCCCCTGAACAGGGCGGCAACCGCCTCGGCGCCCCGGATCTCGGATGCGGCCCCCAGCCGCGTCGCCGTGGGATCCGCGCGGAGGACCACCTCCGGATCGAGGACCGCGATCAGACCGGCGAGGTCTCCCTGTCGTGAGGCGGCGAGGAACGCCTCGACGACTTGCCGGCCGGCGACGACCTCGTCAGCCCTGGCGCGTCCCGCACCCTGGACCCGCCGGCGCGCCCGGCTTGCCAGCTGCCGGGCCGCGACCGGAGAACGCTCGAGGATCCGGGCGATCTCCTCGAACGGCACGTCGAAGAGGTCGTGAAGCACGAACGCCACCCGCTCGGCAGGGGCGAGCTGGTCGAGCACCACCAGCAGCGCGAGACCGACCGCGTCCGCGGTGAGCCGATGCTCGTCCGGATCGGCAGATGGACCACGTGCCTCTGCCTCGGCGGTGATGTCCTCGGAACCGTCCTCGCGGCGAGCCTGGCGCGCGCGCAGCATGTCGAGGCACACCCGGGCGACGACGGTGGTCAGCCACCCGCCGAGGTTCTCGACCTCACCCTCGGAGCGGCTGAAGCGGATCCACGCCTCCTGGACCGCGTCGCTCGCCTCGCTCCCCGAGCCCAGGATGCGCTCGGCCACATGTTCCAGACGGGCGCGGTGCGCCTCGAACCGCTCGGCCAACCAGGTCTGCTCGTTCATCTGCTCGTTATCGTCACGTTTCTCCCACGGCCTGCGTCACCCTCGTTGACGAGGCGCGCCCGCTCGATGTGACCGGGATGAACCCGGGGGCCGAGCTTCGTTCGATGGGAGACAAGACGATGCAGGCGAGGATGAAGAACCCGGTGGAGCTACTCCCCGAGGCGCTGAAGGCGCTGCACGCGCTCGACGCCACGGCTGACCAGCTGCCGCTCGTGACCCGGCAGCTCGTCCACCTGAGGGCGAGCCAGATCAACGGCTGCAGCGTCTGTGTCGACATGCACGCCCGCGAGCTGAAGCGGGCAGGAGAGCCGGACCGGCGCATCAACGCGGTCGGCGGCCTGGCGCGATGCTCCGTGGTTCACCGAGGCCGAGCGGGCCGCCCTGGCGCTCACCGAGGCGGTGACGCGCCTCGCGGACCGTCCGGACCCGGTGCCGGACGACATCTGGGCGGAGGCCGCCCGGCACTTCGACGCGCCTGCGCTCGCGGCGCTGCTGGTCCAGATCGCGCTGATCAACGTCTGGAATCGCTTCAACGTGCCCGTGCGGCAGGTCGCCGGCGCGCAGTGGTGATCTCCGGATCATTCGCCGGGATATCGTCCGTTCCTCCGTGGAGGGCACGGTCGAGCCACACCGCGCGCCGGAGGACTGGCGCTACTCGCCGCGGGGAGAGCGGCTGCCGGAGCATTGTCTGAACTGCGATGCTCCGATGCTCGGGCCGTACTGCGCCACGTGCGGACAGAAGAAAGAGCCCGAGCACCGGAGCCTGTGGCAGCTGGCGAAGGACGCGGTCGGCCCTGCGGTCCTGCTCGAGTCGAAGCTCTGGCGGACCCTGGGCACGCTGCTCCGCCACCCGGGCGCGCTCAGCGAGGCGTACACGGAGGGCAAACCAACCGTTCATCCGGCCGCTTCGCCTCTATTTCCGGGTCAGGCGTGCTGTTCTTCTCGGCGCTCGCGCTCAGGCCGGTGCGCCTGGTGATGACGATGGTGGTGGCGCTGCTCGGGACCTGAGCGCTCGGCCGGGGTGGCCCCCAGGGTCGCCAGGTCCGGCCGCGTGGTGCTTGGATGGGAGGCCCGTGTTCCGTCGGTCCGTGCGCTGCTGGGCTTCGTCGCCGGCCTGTGAGCGCCTCCGAGGGGCGGCGCACGCAAGCCTCTGCTGGATCCGACGCCCCTTTTCGAGGTGTCAGACACCTCGTTTTCCGGGGATCAGGGGCCGATGGTGGCGTCGAAGACCCGCCAGGACACCCCGCCGCGGAGGTCGCGGAGCACCACGTAGAACCGCACCGGGGTGGGCGTCTCGTGCGTCCGGAAGCGGATGTCACTGGTCGCGCTCGGGTCGTCGGGCATGGGCTCGGCGGAGCGGTAGTCCACCACTTCGCCGGCCGTCGAGGCCCAGGCGTAGTTCAGGCGCTCGTACTGGATGCCGCCGTCCAGCCCGGTGTAGGTCTCGATGGCGCCGGGCCCACCGTCGGGGATGTGCGGGTACAGCCGGATCTCCTGGTTGAGCGGAAGCACCGCGCCCTGCAGCGGGCCTCCGTCGGCCAGCGTGACGTCGAGCAGCTCGGGGTTGTGGTTCGGCGCTCCCGAGAAGCGCACCGCGAGCCGGTAGATCCCCCGCTCGTGACTGGCCGGGTCCGTTCCCCCGTCGGCGCGCGCCAGCTCGTACCCGAGCGCGACCTGCGCCACCCCGGGCTCACCCACGTTGATGCCTCCGTCGATGGCCTCCACGGTGCCGAACGCCGACTGGAGGAAGGCCTGCACCTCGGGCCTCGACGCATCCAGCACCAGGTCGGGAAGATCCAGCCCGTTGGCGCCCGGGCACGCGTAATCGGCGGCGAACGGGTTCCCGGGACCGCAGAGCGCGAGCCGGAAGGTGAGGCCGCCGTCGGGGTAGGCGAGCGGGTCGAAGGTGATGGGCGGAGGCAGCCCTCCATCCGTCAGGTTCACCTCGGGCGGGTCGGCCCGAAGGGCGAGGAGGCGCACCCGGTCGAGCAGCTGGCTCGGCTTCTCGAGGTCCTCCCCGCAGCGCAGCGACAGCAGCGCCGCCGCCGCCGCCCCCGCCAGTGCCCACCGCACGCGCATCACCACGATCCCTTCACGCCCAGGATGGGCACGATCGGAATGCCCACGAAGTAGGCCTTCTGCGAGAAGTTGTAGTTGTACTGGGTGCCTTCGACGCTTCGGGCGTTCGTCACATTCTGCACGTCGAGATACAGGTCGAGCGACCAGTTGTCGAAGACCCAGATCTTGTCGACGCGGACGTCCACCTGGAAGAAGGCCGGCAGCCGCTCGGAGTTGACCGGCCCGAAGATCGGCACGTAGCTGTCGGTGATCTCGTCCCTCACCGCGCCGGTCACCGGAGTCTGTGGGTTTCCGGTGGCGTAGCGCACGCGTGCGCCCACCTCCCAGCCCGCGCCGAGCTTGTAGCTGGCGATCGCGGTCAGCACGTGGGTCTGGTCGAAGTCGAAGTAACGCCAGTTGTCACCCACGCGGTCGAGCCGCTGGCTCTGCGAGTACGAGTAGGCGATCCATCCGAAGAGGCGACGGGTGAGCGCCTGGCGGAGCAGCAGCTCGAAGCCCCAGATCCGTCCGTCGACCCTCGTTGACCAGGTTCTGGGGAACCTGCTGGCCGTTCCGCTCGATGGTGGCGCCGGTGCTCACCGGGATGTCGTAGAGCCGGTTGTAGAAGACCTCCATGTCGAGGAGCAGATCGGGGCGGATGTTCCACTCGGCCCCGAGGCTGCTCTGGATGGAGTAGCGGCTCCCCAGGTCCGGGTTGCCGAAGGTGGCGTCCAGCTCGCCTCCCTGGAGGGAGGGCGGCGCGTGGTACAGGCCGATGCCGAGCTTCAGCGTCAGCGGCGGGAGCACCGTCCATCGGATCGCCAGTCGCGGGTCGGCGGTGACGATGGGCGTCTGCTGGAGCCGGATCGTGACCAGGTCCAGCCGCACGCCGGGGATGATCAGGAGTTGCGGCACCGGCTTGAGGCGCAGCTCGCCCCAGAGCCCGAGCTGGCTCTGCCAGAAGGGCGAGTTGGCGTAGAGCACCTCGGCCGCCGGGCCGAAGAAGGGCGGCTCTCCCTCGCGCGGAGGCTGCCTGAGCGCCGCCTGGAACGTGCCCTGGGTGTACGTCCAGTCGACTCCACCGACGGGGACCACCCACTCCGAGGCGCGGTACTCCGCGGTGCTCCGGATGGCCCAGGTGTTCGCCCCCAGCGTCAGCCCGCGCTGCCCTCCGATGTTGAGGGTCACGTCCGTCCGGTCGAAGCCGGCGATGGTGTCCAGCCGCAGGGGTCCATCGAGCAGCGTGTGCCGGAGGCGTACCTGGTTGAACCCGGTCTCGTTCTTGAAGTCGCGGCCGAGGGTCGGATCGGCCGTCGAGCTCTTCGTCACCAGCTGCAGGTCGTCCTGGCTGTGCAGCGCGAGGAGGGAGAGCGTGTTCCGCGCGTTCAGCTTCCACACCAGCTTGAGCTGCGCGTCGTCGTAGCGCGGGGCGACGGTGAAGGTCGGCGCGTCCGACTTGAGGAAGAGGGGCAGGATGAGGTCGATGTACGAGCGGCGGTAGGCGGCGGCGATGCTGAGGGTGTCGGTGATGGGACCCTCGAGCACCACGTTGGCGTTGTAGGCGTTGACCTCCACGACGCCGTGGAACCCGTCGGTCTTGGGGTTGCGGCTCTTGACGTCCACCACCCCGCCCACGATGCCGCCGTAGTACGAGGAGAAGTTGCCGGGGAAGTAGTCCACCGACTCGAGCAGCTCGCTGTTGAAGACCGCGGTCAGGCCGCCGAAGTGGAAGAGCAACGGGATGCGCTCGCCGTCGAGGAAGATGCCCGAGTCCCGCGGGCTCGTGCCGCGGATGACGATCTGTCCTCCGTTGAAGGGCGGACGGGCCACGCCGGGGCAGGTTCTGGACGACCTTGATCGCGTCGCCGGTGGTGCCGGGGATCCGCTGCACCTCCTCGAGCGAGATGTTGATCTGCGTGACCTCCTTCTTCTCCCGTGCGCCCCGGACCACGGTCTCGTAGGGCGAGTAGAAGGTGCGGAGCACGTGGTACGTCGCCTGCGTCTCCTTGCCCGCGTCGACGCGCTCGGTGGTCTCGAACTTCTGGAACTCGGCGGCGGTGATGACCACCTGCACGTTGCCCGGCGGAACGTCGCGAAACGCGAACCGTCCCTGCGGATCGGTGAGCGTGGTCAATCCGAGCGCGGGCAGCGCGACCTCCGCGCCGGCGAGAGGTTTCCGGTTTCCGCGCTCGAGGACCCGGCCGCTGAAGTTGATCGGACCCTCCTGCACGACCTGCGCCTGGGTGGGGGCGGGGCGGAGGACGAAGTCGTAGGCGTAGGTGATGCGGACCGGGCTCGGCTTGCCGTCCACCTCGGCGGGGGTGAACCGGAACTGGCGCACGGCGGCGAGGGCCGCCTCGTCGAAGCCGTGCCCCGCGGGCTCGACGACCTCGGCGCGAGTCACCTCGCCGTTCGCCGAGATGTCGATGCTGAGGACCACCCGGCCCTCGAGCTTCCTGCGCCTCTGCCTCGGGCGGGTAGGTGGCCTCCACGAAGCGCTCCAGGGTGGGAGCGCGGGTGAGCGTGGGTTCAGGGGCAGAAGACCGCGGCTCCGGCTGTGCCTCGGTGTTCGGCGTCTGGGCGAACGCGAGCGCCGGAGCGCACACCAGCGCTGCCAACCACCAGACCCCACGCCGGCTCGACACCCCTCGACCCCTCTCAAGAGCGCCGCGGAGCTCGGGGCCCCGCGCGCCTGCGACCTGATGCTCTCGCCTGGCCCGGCCGGCAATGCAAACCCGTGTCCCGGCGCGCCGATTCCGCGCGGGCGCGGCGAGGCGAGTCAGGACCCGGCGGCGCGGGCTCGTTCCGGCGCCACGTGCCGCTCGGCCACCAGGAGGACCCGCCCACCGAGAGATGGACCCGTCGGGCTGAAGGGGGCGCCCGATTCCGGGTGGAGCGCCGCCTGCAGACGGAGTCCCACCGTCTCGAGCAGTCGGACCAGCTCGGTGATGCAGTACACCCGGATGCTTCGCCGAGCGCTGGCCCGCGCCAGCCGGACCGGCCCAGAACCAGGTGGTCTCCACCCTGCCCGCGACCGGATCGAACCGAGGCTGCTCGAGGAGGAGCGTTCCGTCCGGCAGCCGATGGGCCGGGACCGAATCCCGGGAGAGCCGGGCAGCGAGGACGTCCCGGTGCATGGTCTCGACGGCCACCCGACCGCCAGGGCGCACCGCGGCGGCGAGGGTCGCGAGGATGGCTGTGTCGTCGGCCTCGGTCCCGTACCCGAGCGAGCTGAAGAGGCTGAGCGCGACGTCGAATCCGGTCTCGCTGCTCAAGGGGAGACGGAGGTCGTGGCGAAGGTACCGAAGTCGGTCGGGGCCGAGGTCACCACGCTGGCTCTCCGCCTGGCCGAGCAGCGCGGCCGGACTGGTCCACCCCGAGAACGCGCGCCCCCATCTGCGCGAGCGGACGCGCGACCCGGCCGAAGCCGCATCCTCCATCGAGCACGCGGCAGCCCTCGCCGAGGCCGAGGATCCGCCACAGCGCCGCCGCCTGGTCGTCCCCGGAGGCCGACACCTGGCCGAACAGACGGAGGTACTCCCCGTCGAAGAACTCTTCCCACCAGGGCACGCCGGTCATTCCAGCGGACCGGAGGGGACTCAGTCCAGCCGGGAGAGGAGCAGCTTTCGCTGGAGCTGGAGCGTCTCGGGGGCGCTCTTCCCGAGCATCTGGAAGAACTCGCCCTCGTTGGTGAGCTCCTGCTTCCACTCGTCGACGTTGATCGCGGTGGCCTCGTCGACCTTCTCCGAGGGGATCGGCAGTTCGGAGAGGTCCAGGTCACCGGCCTTCGGCACCCAGCCGAACAGCGTCTCCTGCCCGCCGACCTTCACGTGCGCCCGGTCGACGATCCACTTCAGGACCCGCATGTTCTCGCCGAAGCCCGGCCAGAGGAACTTGCCGTCCTTGCCCTTCCGGAACCAGTTCACCTGGAAGAGCTTCGGCGGGTAGGGGATCTTCTCCTGCATGTCCAGCCAGTGCTGCAGGTACTCGCCCATGTTGTAGCCGCAGAACGGCAGCATGGCCATCGGGTCCCTGCGCACCACGCCGACCTGACCGACGGCTGCGGCGGTGGTCTCCGAGCCGAGCGTCGCACCGAGAAACACGCCGTGGGCCCAGTTGAAGCTCTGGAGCACCAGCGGGACGGTCGTGGCCCGGCGGCCACCGAAGACGATGGCGCTGATCGGCACGCCCTCGGGGTCGTTCACGTGCTTGCTGAGCGCCGGGTTGTTGGTCATCGGCGCGGTGAAGCGCGAGTTCGGGTGCGCGGCCTTCTCGGTCGAGCCCTTCTTCCAGGGGCGCCCCTGCCAGTCGGAGAGCTCGTCGGGGACCGGCCCGTCCATTCCCTCCCACCACACGTCGCCGTCCTTGGTCATCGCGACGTTGGTGAAGATGGTGTCCTTGGCGATGGTGGCCATCGCGTTGGGGTTCGACGCGAAGTTGGTCCCCGGGGCCACGCCGAAGTAGCCGTTCTCGGGGTTCACCGCCCAGAGCCGGCCGTCCTTGCCCACCCGCATCCAGGCGATGTCGTCGCCGACGGTCCAGACCTTCCACCCCGCGAAGCGCCGGGGAGGAATCATCATCGCGAAGTTGGTCTTGCCGCAGGCGGAGGGGAACGCGCCGGTGACGTAGGTCATCTGCCCGTCGGGGCTCTCGACGCCGAGGATGAGCATGTGCTCGGCGAACCAGCCCTCGTCCTTGCCGAGCCAGCTGCCGATGCGGAGCGCGAGGCACTTCTTGCCGAGGAGCGCGTTGCCGCCGTAGCCCGAGCCGAAGCTCCAGATGGTGTTGTCCTCGGGGAAGTGGCAGATGAAGCGGCGCTCGGGGTTCACGTCACCGGTGCAGTGCAGGCCGCGGTTGAAGTCGTTGGAGCCACCGAGCATGTCCAGCGCGGCTTTCCCCATGCGGGTCATGATCCGCATGTTGAGGACCACGTAGACGCTGTCGGTGATCTCGATGCCCACCTTCGACAGCGGCGAGCCGACCGGCCCCATGACGTACGGGATGACGTACATGGTGCGGCCCTTCATCGAGCCGTCGAACAGCTTGGTCAGCTTGCCGTAGGCCTCGTCGGGGGCCATCCAGTTGTTGGTCGGGCCCGCGGCGTCCTTCGTCTTGGTGCAGATGAAGGTGAGGTGCTCGACGCGCGCGACGTCGTTCGGGTTGGAGCGATGGAGATAGCAGCCGGGCCGCTTCTCGGGGTTGAGCGGGATCAGCACGCCCGGTGTCCACCGCGTGCTTGGTGAGCCGTTCCCTCTCGGCCTCCGAACCGTCGCACCACACCACGCGGTCCGGCTGGAGGAGCCCTGCACAGTCCCGCACCCAGTCGAGAAGCGCCTTGTTCCGGGTCAGCGTCGTCGCGCTCCCGTCGATCTGGTTCGCCATCAGTTCATCTCCCGAACGAATCTTTGAGGAGCGGTCCCTCTAATCCAAGCTCCAGCGGGTTGCCCCACCAATGTGCCGCCTCGAACGAGGACACCAGGGGGTGGCACACCTTGTGCGCTCATCCGCTGGATTAGCAAGTCCGGCGGTTGCTGACGCGGCGCGAAAGCGGAGCACCGAACGGCGCTTCAACTTGCGTCGCGTCGCCGGCCCGTCCGGGGGGCGTTCGAGGGTCGCGCGCAACCCGGCCGCCGTCGTCGAGGGCCTCGGCGAAGGCGTCGCGCTGGGATGTCGCGCTCAGGCTCGAAGGTGTCAGACACCTCGCCATGGACACCGCGTCTTCGACACGCGCGTCATGGACGCAGCGCGGCCGGTCCTGGCAGCCGCTCGTCGGAAGCTGGGAGGCATCCGTTCGGACTCGAGGTGCGGCCTCGAGGTGTCCGACACCTCGTCGTCGGCGCTGGCGGACGCCCCGTCGCGCGAGCCGTGGGGTCTCGTCGTCGGACACCGCATCGTCGGGCCGTCATCGTCGATGCCGGTGCGCTGTCACCCTCTCGCAGGGGCAGCGTCCGTGGGCGGACGATTTGCCCGCCTCCGAACCACGAAGCTGTGCGCTCCGGTATGCCCGGGCCGCCGGATCGGCGGTCGCTGCTAACATCGCCCGCTCCGATGGGTGCTCCCGCCGTGTCCGCCGTCGCCGCCGGCTCCGAGGTCCTGACCTATACCCGCGATCGATCGAAGCGCCGAGCGCTGATCGCCTCGATCATCACGGGCACGACCATCGAGTGGTACGACTTCTATCTCTTTGGCTCGCTCGGGACCGTCATCGGTCCGCACTTCTTCAGGAGCAGCAACCCCTACATCGAGCTGCTGACCTGGCTGGCGACCTACGCGACCGGCTTTCTCATCCGGCCCGTCGGCGCCGTCTACTTCGGCAGACTCGGGGACCTGAAGGGGCGCAAGAGCGCGTTCCTGGTCACGTTGCTCCTGATGGGCGGGGCCACGACCGCCATCGGGCTACTCCCCGGGTACGACTCGGTGGGTGCCCTCGCGCCTGCGCTCCTGGTGCTCATGCGCCTCATCCAGGGGTTTGCGCTCGGCGGGGAGTACGGCGGCGCCGTCATCTTCGTCGCCGAGAACGTGCCGGACGGCGAGCGGGGCTACTACACGAGCTTCGTGCAGGTGACGGCCACGCTGGGGCTGTTCATCTCGATGGTCACCGTCGCCGCGGTCCGAAGCTACATGGGCCCGGAGGACTTCGGGGCATGGGGATGGCGACTTCCCTTCGTCTTCTCGCTCTTCCTCCTGGGGATCGCGGGCTGGGTACGGGCGCGCCTCGGTGAGTCTCCGCTCTGGGAGCGCCTGCGACGCGATGGTCGCCTCTCGCGCGAGCCCCTTTCCGACGCGGCGCGGAACTGGAAGAAGCTCGCGCTCGCGCTCTTCGCTGCGACCGCCGGTCAGGGCGTCGTCTGGTACACGGGCCAGTTCGTCTCCAGCATCTTCCTCACCAAGTTCCTGCACGTCCCCACGGCGAAGGCGACGATGATCGTCGCAGTCGCGCTCATCTGCGGCATGCCGTTCTTCGTGGTGTTCGGCGCGCTCTCGGACCGCATCGGACGCAAACAGCTGATGGTGATCGGCAACCTGCTCGCAGCGATCGGCTTCTTCCCCATCTACCGGGCGATGCAGGTCGTCTCCAATCCGCTGAACGAGGTCGCGATGACGGCGCTGGTCTTCGTCCAGGTCGTCTTCGTGACGATGGTCTACGGGCCCATCGCCGCGTATCTGGTCGAGCTCTTCCCGGCGCGCTCGCGCTACGTCTCGCTGTCGATCCCCTACCACCTGGGAAACGGCATCTTCGGCGGGGTCACCGGGTACCTGGCCACGTCGATCGCCGTGAAGGCCAACAACATGTACCTGGGGCTCGTGTTTCCCTGCGTCGTCGCGCTGATGACCGCCATCCTCGGTGCGCTCTTCCTCAAGGAGACGTACCGGACCCGGATCTGGGCCGAGCTGCGGAAGCGTCCGGGCTCGGGCACTGGCCCGTACCCGACGCGCGAGCCCACCGGACCGCTGGACCGTCCGCCGAGCGGCGTGCACCTGGTTCCCCCGGGCGCGTAGCCCGAAGAGGCGCGGCCGCTAGTGGATGGCGGCCCGGACTGGCATCCGCCGCACCAGCTCCGCCTCGGACTCGAGCAGCGCGTCGAGCCGCGGCCACACCGCCTCTTGCTGCACGCGCGACGCGAGGCGGAGAAAGAGCTTCTGGTGTCCGTCCTCGCTCCGCGCGAGCTCGGCGTAGAAGCGGCGCAGGTCCGGGTCGGGAAGGCCTCCGGCGAGTAACCCGAGTCGCTCACAGCTGCGTGCCTCGATGATCGCTGCGACCAGGAGACGATCGAGCTGGCGCTGGGCGGCCGCCGTTCGCAAGAGGCGCTGGAGCTCCTGGGCGTAGGGATCGCCCGGGTCGCGTCCGAGACGCGAGGCCCCGGACGCTCGAGGATTTGGAGCACCCGGGCGAGATGCCCGCTTTCCTCGCGCGCCAGTCGCGCCATGTGGGCCGGGAGTCCCGGCACCTCGGGGTATGCCTGGAGCAAGGAGAGGGCGTTGGCTGCCGCCTTCTTCTCGCAGTGGGCGTGGTCGACGAGGACCTCGTCGAGATGCGCCAGGGCGTGGGTGAGCCAGCGGGGATCGGTCTGGCAGTGGAGCACGACGCGGGCGCTGGCGGGCGGGAGCGAGGCGCTCATCCGCGGGGTCCTATCGCGGGCCGTTCCACCCGTCACCCCCAGCCGCCGCGGGTCATTGGAACAGGATGTCGCGGACGATGGAGGGCTCGACCGAGACCGGCTGTCGCGGGAGGGCGTCCAGCGTGAAGCTCGGGCACGAGCTCCTCGAGCGAGACGGGCCTTCCGTCGGCGAGTCCGGCCCACCCGGCGAGCAGACCGATCAGCCGTTGCCGGGGCACCGCGCGGTCCCGGAGCTCGCCGAGGCTGGGCGTACCGGCGCGCTTGGCCAGGCGCTTTCCGTCGGGGCCGAGCAGCAGGGGCACGTGGGCGTATGCGGGAACGGGCAGACCGAGCGCCTCGCAGAGCTGGATCTGCCTTGGGGTCGACGCGAGCAGGTCGTCCCCGCGGAGCACGTGGGTGATTCCCGTGGCGGCGTCGTCCACGACCACGGCGAGCTGGTAGCTGGGCACGCCGTCGTTCCTGAGCACCACGAAGTCTCCGACCTCCGCCGCGACGTCCTGAACGAACGCGCCGTGTACGCGATCGCGGAACTCGGTGAGGCCCTCTCGTGGGCGGAAGCGCCAGGCTGGCGGCCGCGACTCGCGCGCGCTCGGCACTCTCGTTCGCCGAGAGGCCGAGGCACGTTCCGGGGTAACGCGGTCCCTCGTCGGCGGGGCCGTGTGGGGCGGTGACAGCGCGGGCGATCTCGCTGCGGGTGCAGTGACAGGGGTACACGCGGCCAGTCGCGCGGAGCTTCTCGAACGAGGCTCGGTACAGCCCGAGTCGCCGGCTCTGGAACGTGGGGGCGCCGTCGAACCTGAGCCCGAGCCAGTCGAGATCGGCGAGGAGCGCCTCGGTGAGCTCGGGCCGCGAGCGCGCGGTGTCGAGGTCCTCGATCCGGAGCAGGAACTCGCCGCCCTCCGCGCGGGCCCAGAGCCAGCCGAGCACCGCCGCCCAGGCATTGCCGAGGTGGAGCCGTCCGGTGGGGCTCGGGGCGAACCGGCCGCGGTGCGTCGATGCCACGTGGTCGACACGTGCCACAGGGCCATCGTCCGGGCAAATCGGCTTGCCCGGGCGAGGGCCCGGGATGGCCCCCCGAAGGACCGCGAGGTGTCAGACACCTCGTAATTGGGCGCGGTCATCAGTGAGGAAGTCGGAACGGGGCTCGAAGGGCGTCGTCTCGAAAGGTGTCAGACACCTCGTAATTCCCGGTGATTTCGGCCGGATAGCGTCAGCAGTTCCCGTCCACCTTCGAGCGAGCCTCGGGGTGCCGATCCCTTCCTTGCCCGGCGCGCCCGGGTGAGGTGACCAGGCGCCACGGCTCGGCAGCACGGCCCCGGTCTTGCTAAGAGCCCGGCGCCCGATGCGGTTCCTCCACTTCTCGGACGTCCACGTCACCGGCGACTACGCCCGGCACTCCTTCCTTCGCCTGGGCTGGCGCCGGTGGATCGCGATGGGGGAGCTCACCTTGGGCGGCCGGGCCGAGGCGTTCGCTCGCGCGCCCGAGACCATCGGACGCATCCTGGAGGACGCCCGCACGCTCGAGGTCGACCACGTCATCCTCTCGGGCGACCTCACCGCCTACGCGCTGCCCGTGGAGTTCGACGGAGCGCGGAAAGCGCTCGGCGCATGGGCGGATGAGCCTCGGCGGTGCACCGTCATTCCGGGCAACCACGACCGCTACACGCCGGGCGCGCACCGGACCCGCCGCTTCGAGCAGACCTTCGGCAACCTGCTCGTCTCCGACCTTCCAGACGTTGCCGTCGAGGACGGCTTCCCCTTCGTCCGTCTCCTCGGCGAGCACGACGCCGTCATCGGGCTTCAGTCGGCGCGGGTGCCGTACTTTCCTGGACTCTCGTACGGCATCGTGGGCCGAAGGCAGCGGGACGCGCTCGCCGCGCTGGTCCATCGCCGCGAGCTCCAGGGCCGCGCGGTCCTGGTGGTGGTCCACCACGCGCCGCTCGGAGCGCGGGGAAAGCCCGACCGGCTGCTGCACGGGCTCGTCGACGCCCCCGCTCTCCTGGCGTCTGCTGCCCGGCGACCGCTTCGCCGTGCTCCACGGCCACATCCACAAGCGCTACCACTTTCCCGCCACCGACCGGCGGCCCCACATCTTCGGCGCGGGGTCGTCCACCCAGGCAGGCCACGAGGGGTACTGGCTCATCGAGACGGCCGGCGGCCGCATCGCACACTGGGAGAAGCGCAGCATCGCCAGCTGAGACTGCGTCGACTTGGAGGGCCACCCGAAGGCAGACGCGCGCCGCCACGCTCGCCCGAGCCGCCAGCGCCCCCCGGGATTCGCAGGTGGTTGCGCCGAGGATGAAGTCGCGCGCCCGGCTCCTCGCTCGCGCACCGGCGTCGTCGCTGCGGCGGGTACACCGTCCCTGCTCCCCCCGGGCGCTCGACGCCGCCTGCCTCGGGCGGAGGTCTCAGGCTGCGCGCGCGCTCGAACCCGGGGGGGGGGCGATGGTTTCAGCAGGCGGAGGCGCTCGAGCTCGAAGGCGCGATGGTCTCACCAGCGCGGGCGCTGGAGCCCGGGGGCGCGATGGTTTCAGCCGGCGGGGGCGCTCGAGCCCGAGGGCGCGATGGTCTCGGCCAGCGCGACCGACTCACGCACGCAGTCGGCGATTCCGGGGCCACGCAAGGCGCTCCCTGCGAGCAGGAGCCGTGGGTGAGCTCGGAGCGCGGTGGCGATCGCGTCGAGGCGCCCCTGGTGCCCGACGTCGTACTGCGGAATGGCGTGCGGCCAGCGAACGATGCGCACCAGATCGGGCGGCCGATCGATTCCGAGGATGAGCCGCAGCTCTTCGCGCACGAGCGTCCCCAGCTCGGCGTCGGGGAGCGCGGCCCGCTCGGCGCCGTGTGCCCCGCCGACCAGGGTGGTCAGCAGCGTTCCACCACCTGGCGCACGGAACGGATACGCCGAGGACGCGAAGATGATCCCCAGCACGCGACGGTGCTCCCGTGCCGGCACCAGCACCCCGAAGCCCTCGGGCTCGGGGGTGAGCGCCGGGCGCCAACCGAAGTGGACCACCGAGATCGGCACGGCGTGGATGGCCTCCAGGGCGCTGGCGATGCTCGGGTCGAGTGGCCGGAGCAGCTCGGCAGAGATGCGCGGAGGCAGCGCGAGGACGACTCGCTGGAATCGCGTGGCGCCGCCGTCCCAGCCGACCTGCCACTCGCCGCCAGCCTGTTCGACCGTGCGGACGCGGACCCCGAACCGGACCGCCTCGCCCAGTGCCGCACCCAGCGCGCGCGGAAGCGTCTCCAGGCCACCCTCGAACGATCCGAGCCGCGTGGGCGTCCCCGGGGCTGTGCGACGCATCGCCTTGGCGGCGAGGAGAAGGCTCCGGTGGCTCCGCTCCATCTGATGAAGGCGGGGGAACGCCGCCCGGACGCTCAGCCGCTCGAGGTCCCCGCCGAAGATGCCGGTCTGCACCGCGTCGAGGAGGGTCTCGGTGACGTGCCGGCCAAGGTGCCTGCGCCCGAACTGGCCGAGGCTCTCGTCGACGCCGGCCGGCCCCCGACGGCTGAAGGGCTCGAGCAGGAGCCGTAGCTTCGCCCACCAGGGCACGATGTCCGAGCCGAGGAGCTCGGGAGGCTTCGCCGGAAGGAAGCGAACCTTCCCGCGGACGAAGAGCGCCCGGCGATCTGCAGCGACCGACGCGGGGCGCATCCGCTCGGCGATCCCGAGCTGCGCCGCGATCCTGCCGACTGCACCCTCCCGGTCGAGGTACCCGTTGGGGCCCGCCTCGAGGATGAAGCCCTCGTCGAGCCAGGAGCGGATCTGCCCGCCCACCCGGTCGGATGCCTCGAAGACGGTGACCGGGGTGCCGCGCGCCCGCAGCGCCCAGGCGAGCGCGAGCCCGGAGATGCCAGCTCCGACGACGGCGGTGCGCAGCAGCGGCACGAGATCTCCAAGACGGTCGAGTATCACGACACGGGGGCTCGGTTTCCCTCGCCGTCCGCGCGACCCTTGCTTATGTCACGGGCATGCGGTTCGTCGTCACCGGTGCGAACAGGGGTATCGGGCTCGAGTTCGTCAAGCAACTGACGGAGCGGGGCGAGGAGGTCGATGCCGCCGCCCGCGACCCGGACGACGCGGCCGAGCTCCGGGCCGTCGTGCGCCCCGGCGTCCGGCTCCGCATCCACCGTCTCGACGTGGTCGACGACGCGAGCGTCCAAGCGCTCGCCGAGGCACTGCCCAAGGGACCGGTGGAGGTGCTCATCAACAACGCCGGGGTCTCCGGGGTGAAGGGCGGCGAGCCCATCGACCCGGCGGACATCCTCCGCGTCTTCGATGTCAATGCGGTCGGGACGCTCCGCGTGGTCCGGGCGCTGCTCCCGCGGCTCCGCGCCGGGAGGACGAGGAAGATCGTCAACCTGACCAGTCTCCTGGGGAGCATCGCGGACGCGTCGGGAGGGCGGTACGCGTATCGACTCAGCAAGGCCGCGCTCAACATGGCGACCCGGCTCCTCGCCGAGGATCTGCGCGGCGAGGGGTTTCTTACCGTGGCGCTCCATCCCGGCTGGGTCCAGACCCGCATGGGCGGCAGCGCCGCGCCCGTTCCGCCGGAGCAGTCGATCCGCGGGATGCTCCGGATCGTCGATGGGTTGAAGGCAGAGCAGAGCGGGCGGGTCTTCGACTTCCAGGGACGCGAGTTGCCGTGGTGAGCGCGCCGGGCCTGGATGTCGCGCGAGCACATTCGCTGCCACGCGACCGATAGGCTCTGGGGCCGCGAAAGGCACACGGACGCGCCGCGGACTGGACGGGCGCGCTCCTGCGGTCGCCAGCCGCGACCCGGCTCAGGGATAGAGACGCTCGACCGTCCAGGCGTCCGCAGCGGAGGCGCGGCGGAACACGTGGCGGTCGTGGAGCCGGAACTCGCCGGCCTTCCAGAACTCGATCCGGTCCGGTTCCAGGCGGAACCCCGACCAGTGCGGAGGCCGTGGGACCTCGCGGCCGGCGTACCGTGCCTCGACCTCGCGCACCGCGGCCTCGAGGATCTCGCGGCTGGCGAGCGGCTCGCTCTGCCTCGAGGCCCAGGCGCCGATCTGGCTCCCGCGTGGCCGAGTGGCGAAGTAAGCGTCCGCCTCGGCGTCCGAGACCTGCGTCGTGCGCCCCTCGATGCGCACCTGCTTCTGCACCGGCTTCCAGTGGAAGTTGAGCGCCGCCCAGGGATGAGCCCGCAGCTGCCGGAACTTCCGTGAGTCGAGGTTGCCGTAGAAGACGAAGCCCTGGTGGTCGAACCCCTTGAGGAGCACCACCCTCGAGCTGGGGCGTCCGTCGGTGCCGACCGTGGAGAGCACCATCGCGTTCGGGTCGACCGGGACGGCGGCCGCGGCCTCGCGGAACCACGCCGCGAACTGCTGAAACGGATCCGTCATGGCCCCCTCCATAACAGAGGCGCGGTGCACTCGGGCGTTGACGGGCGCCCAGCAGTGGGCATGGTGGGCCGATGAAGATTCTCTACGTCGCCTCCGAGGTCGCGCCCTACAGCAAATCGGGCGGGCTGGGCGACGTGGCGCATGCGCTCCCGCGGGCACTCTCGGCGCGAGGTCACGAGGTCCGGGTGGTCACGCCGCTCTACGCCTCGACCCGGACCACCAACGCGGAGGACTCCGGCCGCTCGATCCGGCTGCGATTCCCCTTCGGGGAGCACCGCGCGGTGATCCGCGTGGCGCGGCCGGCGCCCCGGCACGAGGTCTGGTTCCTCGACCACCCTGGCTTCTATGGTCGCTCGGGCATCTACGGTGACTCGGGCGGGGAGTACCGCGACAACCACCGGAGGTTCGCCTTCCTCGCCGTGGGAGCGCTGGCCGCAGCGCAGGCGATGCACTTCGCGCCGGACGTCGTGCATCTCAACGACTGGCAGACCGGGCTTGCGGCGCTGGCGCTCGCGCGCGGATTTCGGGGCACCTCGCTCGGCGAGGCGCGCAGCCTCTTCACGATTCACAACCTCGCCTACCAGGGGCTCTTCCCCAAGGAGGTGATGGCGGACCTCGGTCTCCCCTGGGACGTATTCACCGAGCGCGGACTCGAGTTCTACGACCAGGTGAACTTCATGAAGGCCGGCCTGGCCTTCGCCGACGCGCTGAGCACGGTGAGTCCCACCTACGCGCGGGAGATCCAGACCGAGGCCTACGGATGCATGCTCGAGGGCACCCTCCGTGCGCGCGCACACGAGCTGCACGGGATCCTGAACGGCATCGACGTCCACGAGTGGGACCCCAGGGCCGACCCCTACTTGCCCGCGCCGTACGACGCGGACGACCTCTCGGGGAAGGCGATCTGCAAGGCCGAGCTCCGGCACCGCCTTGGTCTGCCTCAGCCGGAGGTGCTCTCCGACGCGCCGCTGTTCGGGGTGGTGACGCGGCTCGCGGAGCAGAAGGGCATCTCGCTGCTCTTCGAGGCATTGCCGGCGCTGCTCGATCGCGGCGCCGAGGTGGTGGTGCTCGGGAGCGGGGACCGCCGGTACGAGGACGCGCTGCGTGCGCTCGCGGCGGCGCGGCCGGACCGGTTCCGGGCGTTCATCGGGTTCGACCCGGCTCTGTCTCACCTGGTCGAGGGGGGGTCGGACTTCTTCCTCATGCCTTCCCTCTACGAGCCGTGTGGACTGAACCAGATGTACTCGCTGCGCTACGGCACGGTTCCGGTGGTGCGCGCGACCGGGGGGCTCGAGGACACGGTGCGCGACGCCGACTTCCCGGATGGCACCGGGTTCAAGTTCCGGCACTTCGATCCGAGCGGATTGCTCTGGGCGGGTGGACGGGCGCTCCACTGGTGGTGGCAGCGTCGTGACGCGCTGGATGCAATGCGGCGGCGCGGGATGAGGCAGGACTGGTCCTGGGAGAGCTCGGCCCAGGCCTATGAGCACCTGTACGCCTCGCTCGCTGACTGATACGTCCGGGGAGATGAACACCGCGGCGGATGCGTTCTGGCAGCGCCCGAAGACGAGCACCCGGTCGGACGCGCTGGTGTTCTTCGGCGCGACGGGTGACCTGGCGTACAAGAAGATCTTCCCCGCGCTGCAGTCGATGGTCGAGAGCGGCGCGCTCGCGTGCAAGGTCATCGGCGTCGCCAAGGCTGGCTGGACGCTCGAGCAGCTCAAGGCCCGGGCGCGCGAGAGCGTGCAGACGCACGGACCCGGAGTCCGCGAGCCGGCCTTCTCCAAGCTGATGTCCATGCTGGAGTACGTCGACGGCGACTACGGCGATCCGGCCACCTTCACCCAGCTCAAGTCGCTGCTGGACGGGGCGCGGGCGGCCACGCACTACCTCGCGATCCCGCCCACCCTCTTCGCGACGGTGGTGGAGGCGCTGGCCAAGTCGAGCTGTGCGCAGGGGGCGCGGGTCGTGGTGGAGAAGCCGTTCGGACGGGACCTCGCCTCGGCAGAGGAGCTGAACTCGATCCTGCACCAGGTGTTCCCTGAACAGTCGGTCTTCCGCATCGACCACTACCTGGGAAAGGAAGCGGTGGAGAACCTCCTGTTCTTCCGATTCTCGAACACGTTCCTCGAGCCGATCTGGAACCGGAACTACGTCGAGAGCGTGGAGATCACGATGGCCGAGAACTTCGGGGTGCAGGGGCGCGGGAAGTTCTACGACGAGACCGGGTGCATCCGGGACGTGGTGCAGAACCATCTGCTGCAGGTCATCGGCTTCTTGGCGATGGAGCCCCCGTCGGATCTGTACTGGGAATCGGTGCGGAACGAGGTCGCGGACGTGTTCCGGGCGATTCCGCCGATCCGGCCCGAGGACGTGGTGCGGGGGCAGTTCGTCGGCTACCGGCAGGAGCCTGGGGTGGCACCGGCGTCGCAGGTCGAGACGTATGCGGCGGTGCGGCTCCAGGTGTCGTCGTGGCGGTGGGACGGGGTTCCGTTCCTCATCCGGTCGGGCAAGTGCATGCCGGTGACGGCGACCGAGGTGGTGGTGAAGCTGCGCCGGCCGCCGCTGCGGAAGCTGACCCGCCGGGACGCGAACACGTTCCGGTTCCGGCTCGGGCCAGACGTGGCGCTGTCGCTGAGTGCGCGGGTGAAGAAGCCGGGGCCCGAGCTCGTGGGCGAGACGGTCGAGCTCGCCGCGGTGAAGCGGGAGACGAGCGACGAGGCGGACGCGTACGAGCGGCTGCTCACCGACGCGATGAACGGCGACGCCACGCTGTTCGTCCGGCAGGATGCGGTGGAGGCGGCGTGGGCCGTGGTGGAGCCGGTGCTCGGCAACGTGACGCCGCTTCACTTCTACGAGCCCGGAAGCTGGGGTCCGCCGGACGCGGACCGGCTGGCGGTGGATCTCGGAGGCTGGGACAACCCTTCCGGCGCGTCGAAGCCGTCCTGAGCGCCCTACGCAGGCCCCCGTTGCGACCTATTACGAGGTGTCTATTACGAGGTGTCTGACACCTCGAAAAGACAAGGAAGTCCAGCGAGTTGGGGGCTCTCAGCTCGCCAGCTTGCCACGAACCTTCGGTTGTCTGAGCTCTAGTAGCCGGCGTTTCGCTCCGGGACGGAGGCGATCATCGCCCCGGTGAAGACGACCCCACCGGCGTTCCCGGCGGCGAGCAGGAAGCCCCACCAGACCGGGTAGAACATCTCCCCAGCCGGCGCGAAGAAGGGCGTGAGTAGACCCGCGGTCAGTCCGCCGAACAGGCCAAGGCCGACCGATGCAAGGACGGAGAGGGGCACCGTGCGAGCCCCGAGGATCCGCCAGAGCGGGAAGAGCAGCACGGGGCCCAGCACGCCTATGACGGTTCCGATGACCGTGAAGAGCAGCGCGCCGATGCCAGACACCAGATTTGGCGTGAAGACCATCAATCTCCCTCGAAGGTCCGAGCACAATGCGTCGGCCGCCGCCGGATTTCCACAGGATCCGTCGACGGGCCTCCACGCGCTGTAGACTCCGCGCCGTGCCGCTGGAGCGGGAGCTCGGAGGGTACGAGATCGTCGGCCGGCTCGCCGTGGGCGGGATGGCCGAGGTCTACCAGGCCCGGCCCCTTCCGACGACGACCCCCGCGGCGGGCGAAGGTCCCGAGGTCGTGCTCAAGCGGCTCCTGCCGGCGTACCGGAACGACGGCGCGCACGTGAAGCACTTCATCGACGAGGCGAAGATCGCCGTTCGCCTCCAGCACCGGCACGTCGTCCGCACCTTCCGGTGCTTCAAGGCGGGTGCGGATTACCTGATGGTGCAGGAGCTCGTTCCGGGCCGGACGCTCGCGTACTTCCTCGATCTGCTCATCCAGGCCGGCACTCCCATGCCGCTCCCCGCGGCCAACTACATCGGTTGGTGCCTGCTGGATGCCCTGGGGTACTTGCACGGGGGCATCGGAGCGAACCCGCCGCTTCCGCTGGTCCACCGCGACGTGAATCCGTCGAACGTCCTCCTGTCGGTGACCGGCGACGTCAAGCTGACCGACCTCGGAATCGCCGAGTTCGAGGGTTTCCCGCGGGCCGAGGCCGGCGCGCTCCGCGGGACCGTCGCGTACATGAGTCCCGAGCAGGTCGTGGGCGACACGGTCGATCTGCGAAGCGACCTGTACTCGGTGGGGGTCATCCTCTGGGAGCTCATCGCCAACAGACGGCTGTTCCCCCAGACGAACGAGCTGGACCTGCTGCAACGGGTCCGTGACGCGCAGGTCCCACTCCTCGAGTCGATCAGGGCTGGTATCCCCGAGTACCTGGCCCGGGTGGTGCGACAGGGAACCTTCGCTGACCGAGAGAAGCGCTTCCAGACGGCCCCGGAGTTCGCGCGCGCCCTTCAGCTGAGCGCCCAGCGAAACGGCTGGCCGCTTTCCGTCGAAGCCCTCAACCCCCTTCTGGGTCGCTAGAGAGCCCCGAGGTCCCCCAGCTCGAAGGGAGCTCGGAAGGTGTCAGACACCTCGTAAGTCGGAGAGTGCCCCGCGAGGACTCTCGCGAGGCGCGCGAGGTGTCAGACACCTCGTAATTGGGACCCTGCTCCCTCGAGATCCTCGATGATCTCGCGCGCAATGCCGTCCTGCGCGACGGCCTCAGGAGGTCGCGGTCGTTGGCTGGGCTCCGCCCTCGCGGGACGCGGGAGGCGGGGCCTTCAGACGCGTCATCCGGACGCGGCCGAGCCGGGGTCCCTGCTTCGAGGCGATGGTGAACTGCCATCCGTCGTAGGTGAACCGCTCGCCGACCTCCGGGATGCTCCCGGAGAGCGAGCTCAGGTATCCGCCGAGCGTCTCGTACTCGCCCTCCGGCAGCGGCAGACCGAAGGCCTCGGCGAACTCGTCGACCTCCAGCATCGCATCCACCAGGAACGAGCCGTCCGGCTGCTTCTCGATGAGCGACTCGGTCTGCTCGAACTCGTCCGCGATGTCGCCGACGATCTCCCGGAGGATGTCCTCGAGCGTCACCACGCCCATGAACCCGCCGTACTCGTCGGTCACCATCGCCATGTGGATTCGCCGCCGCTGCATCTCGCGGAGCAGGTCGCCCACCGGCTTGATCCACGGCACGAACACCGCCGGCCGGACCACGTCGGCGAGGACGATCAGCTCCGGATGCTGCAGGAGCGGGATCAGGTCGCGCGCGTGCAGCACGCCGATGATGTGGTCGATGTCATCGCGGTAGACCGGGATGCGGCTGTGACTCTCCTCGGCGAGGATGCGGAGGAGCTCGGTCGGTGGCGTGGAGATCTCGACCGCCACCACCTCGGTCCGCGGGACCATCACGTCACGACAGCGCTTGTCCGACAGCTCGAACACGCTGCGGATCAGCTCCGGCGCGCTCGCATCCACGCCGTTCTTCGCGGCCTGTGCGGCGAGCATCCGCTCCAGCTCCTCGAGCGGAGGCGGCGGCGGCTCGAACCGGGCGCGGATCCTGAACGGCCGGAGGACGAGGTTGACTCCGGCAAGCAGCACCCGGGCGAACGGTCCCAGCACCGCGGAAAGCAGGCCCGCCAACCAGGACAGCCGGAGCGCGGCGACCTCGGGGTCGGTGCTGGCGATTGCCCGGGCGGTCACGTCAGCGAGCGCCGCGAGCAGCCCCACGAAGAGCACGCCCGCGAGGGGGGCGGCGAGAGCGCCCCAGAACCCGCCCAGGCGGGAGACGTCGAACTGCACCATCGCCGGCGGGGCGAGCGCCCCGACCCCGGCCGCGAGAAACCCGCTGAGCACCATCCCGATGCGCAGGGAGGCCGCCGTCGTCTCGCGCTGGGTGCGCAGCCGGAGCACACGTCGCCCGGACCGCCCATGCTGGGTGGCCAGCTCCTTGGCTTTCAGCTCGGAGACGCCCGAGAGCGCCGACTCCGCTGCGGCCATGAGGGCACGGACCAGCAGGAGCGCGACACACCCGGGCCACAGCGCCCAGGACTGCATCTGCGAAGCGTTAGCACGGCAGGCCCAACTGTGCTGGCTGACGTTCTAACCCCGCATTAAGACACGTGTGGACGCCTCCTCGGACGGCTGATAGAGGCGGCCCCGACGCCCGCGCCACTCCGCGGGTGTCGCACCGGAGGAGACATGCTCGCACGGGTGTACGTGACGCTGAAGCCAGGGGTGCTCGACCCGGCCGGCAAGGCCGTGGAGGGCAGCCTGCACGCCCTCGGCTTCGGTCAGGTCTCGGGCGTCCGGCTGGGCAAGTACATCGAGCTGCAGCTCCCCGACGGCAACGGTCCCGAGGCCCGTGCCCAGGTCGAGGAGATGTGCCGGAAGCTCCTCGCCAACACGGTGGTGGAGAACTTCCGGGTGGAGCTCGGATGAAGGTCGGGATCGTCGTCTTCCCCGGCAGCAACTGCGACGAGGATGCCTTCCATGTGGTGGGGCAGGTCCTCGGGCACCAGCCCCGGATGCTCTGGCACAAGGACCGGGACCTCCAGGGGAGCGACCTGGTCATCCTCCCCGGCGGCTTCAGCTACGGCGACTACCTGCGCTGTGGCGCCATCGCCCGCTTCTCGCCGGTGATGGAGGAGGTCGCCGCGTTCGCCCGCAAGGGCGGCCCGGTCATCGGCATCTGCAACGGCTTCCAGATCCTCACCGAGGCGGGCCTCCTCCCGGGCGCGCTGCTCCAGAACGCGAACCGCCAGTACATCTGCCAGGACGTGGTTCTCCGGACGGAGAAGGCGCGGACGCGTTTCGCCGCCGAGCTGACGCCGGGCGAGCAGTTCAAGATCCCCATCGCCCATGGCGACGGGAACTACTTCATCGACGACGAAGGCCTGAAGCGCCTCGAGGGCGAGGGCCAGGTGGTCTTTCGCTACGTCGGCAACCCCAACGGGAGCCGGGCCGACATCGCGGGCATCGTGAGCTCCTCGGGGAACGTGCTCGGGATGATGCCCCACCCCGAGCGGAACGCCGAGCCGCTGCTCGGCAATGCCGATGGCCGCCGGGTGCTGGCCTCGTTCCTCCACTGACATGGCCCTGAGCAAGGACGTCATCGCGCAGCACGGGCTCACCGAGTCGGAGTACGCCCGCATCCTCGAGCACATGGGCCGGGAGCCGAACCTCCTCGAGCTCGGCATCTTCAGCGTGCTGTGGAGCGAGCACTGCTCGTACAAGTCCTCGCGCCGCTACCTGAAGCGGCTTCCCCACCACGGGCCCGCGCGTGCTGGTCGGGCCCGGGCGAGAACGCGGGCGTGGTGGACATCGGCGACGGGATGGCCGCGGCCTTCAAGATGGAGAGCCACAACCACCCGAGCTACATCGAGCCCTACCAGGGCGCGGCGACCGGCGTGGGCGGCATCCTGCGCGACGTCTTCACCATGGGGGCGCGCCCCATCGCGTCGACTGAACTCGCTGCGCTTCGGCGATCCGTCGCACCCGAAGACGGCGTGGCTGGTCGAGGGCGTGGTGCGCGGGCATCGGCGGCTACGGCAACTGCATCGGCGTGCCCACGGTGGGCGGCGAGGTGGCCTTCGACGCGAGCTACAACGGCAACTGCCTGGTGAACGCCTTCACCGTGGGCGTGCTGGACGAGCAACGATCTTCAAGGGCACGGCGTCGGGCGTGGGCAACCCCATCCTCTACGTCGGCGCGCAAGACCGGCCGCGACGGCATCCACGGCGCGACCATGGCCTCGGCGCGAGTTCGACGAGGACAGCGAGAGCAAGCGGCCCGACGGTCCAGGTCGGCGACCCGTTCACCGAGAAGCTGCTGCTCGAGGCGTGCCTCGAGCTGTTCCAGACCGACGCCCTGGTCGGCATCCAGGACATGGGCGCCGCGGGGCTGACCAGCTCGTCCATCGAGATGGCCGGCCGGGCCGGGAGCGGCATCGAGATCGACGTGGGCAAGGTGCCGCGCCGCGAGGAGGGGATGACGCCGTACGAGGTCATGCTCTCCGAGAGCCAGGAGCGGATGCTCATCGTGGCCAAGCGGGGCCGCGAGGACGAGGTGCTCCGCATCTTCCACAAGTGGGACCTCGACGCGGCGGTCATCGGGCGGGTCACCGACGACGGGCCGGGTGCGGATCCTCGAGCAGCGGGAAGGAGGTCGCGGACCTGCCCGTGACGCCGCTCACCGACGGCGCTCCGATCTACGACCGGCCCACGTCGCGGCCCGGCGGGGCAGGACGCGCTGCAGCAGTTCGATCCGCTCTCGGTGCCGCGCCGGGACGTGACCACGGCGAGACGCTGCTCGCGCTGCTCGCCCGGCCCACCATCGCCAGCAAGGAGTGGGTGTATCCGGCAGTACGACCACATGGTCCGGCTCGGCGCGCGTGGTGCGGCCCGGCCCGGCGACGCGGCGGTGGTGCGCGTCGAGCGGACGAAGAAGGGCCTGGCGCTGGCGGTGGACTGCAACGCCCGCTTCGTGCTTCCTCGACCCGTTCGAGGGCGCGCGGCTCGCGGTGGCCGAGTGCGCGCGGAACGTCTCCTGCGTCGGCGGCGAGCCGCTGGGCCTGACCGACTGCCTCAACTTCGGCAACCCCGAGCGCCCGGAGATCATGTGGCAGTTCGCCGAGGCCGACGCGCGGCATCGCCGCAGCGTGCCGCGAGCTCGGACGTCCCGGTCGTCTGCGGGAACGTCAGCCTCTACAACGAGACCGAAGGCAAGGGCATCCTCCCGACGCCGACGGTCGGCATGGTGGGCCTGCTGCCCGACGTGCAGCGCCACCTGTGCGGGTGTGTTCCGGCGTGCCGGAGACCGGGTGGCGGTGCTCGGCGAGACGAAGCGGGCAGCTCGGCGGCTCCGAGTGGCTGTTGATGACCGCGGGGAAGATCGCCGGCCGGCCGCCGTCGCTGGACGTGGCGCGCGAGAAGGCGCTGCAGTCGGTCGTGCGGGAGCTGATCCGTTCGCGGAAGGTCGTGTCCGCGCACGACACGAGCGAGGGTGGGCTGGCCGTGGCGCTCGCCGAGTGCTGCATGGCGGATGTAGAGCGGCCGATCGGCGCCCGGCTCTCGATTGCCGGTCGGGTCGGTCGCGCCGCATGCGTACCTCTTCGGTGAAGACGCCTCGCGAATCGTCATCTCCTACGCCCCGGAGCACGAGGCGGAGATCGCCGCGGCCTGTCAGCGGCGCAGGAGTCCCATTCTGCGAGCATCGGGTCCGTGGGCGGAGACCGGCTCGTCATCTCCGGCCTGGTCGACGTGCCGGTTGCCCGCCTCTCGGACGCCTGGCGCAGCGGCATCCCGGCACTGATGAAGAAGCCGACGCACCTCTGAAGGACGCCGCACCTACGAGGTGTCAAACACCTCGTAATCGTGGATGGCCGGTGTTCTTGCTCGAGCGTTTCCCCTGGAGGGGGGAACTCCCATGGGCTGGCCGCTGAGGATGCAGGAACAGGCGTTGATCTACTTCGTGACTGTGAGGTGCGCCCAAGCACGTCTCCTGCTTCGCCCATCCGAGAAGACGAACGACGTCGTCGGAGGCGTCCTGGCACGTGCGGTGGAACGCAGCGGTGTCGAACTCTTCGGGTTCAGCTTTGCCTCGAACCACGTCCACATGCTGGTTCGCGCTCCGCGGGGGAATCTTCCGCAGTTCATGCAGTACCTGCTCACGAACGTCTCGAAGAAGGTCGGCGGTCTCATCAACTGGAGAGGGATCGTTCTGGGAAAGCCGATACTCGGCCGAGCCAGTGCTGGACGAAGGCGCCTTGCTCGGACGTGTCAGGTACATCCTCTCTCACGGGGTGAAAGAAGGACTCGTCCGGACCTGTAAGGATTGGCCCGGACTCAGCTCGCTGCCAGAGTTCCTGGGAAAGTCCGACCGGAGCTTCCGCTGGTTCAACTGGAGCCGACGCTGGATAGTCCGCTCCGGCCGTGGAGTCCCGGGTCGCTTCGAGGCGCGATTTGGCGAGCGGGAGTTCCTCAGGATCACCCCACTCCCTCTCGAACGCTTCCAACGGAAGTCTGCCTGGCGACGCTTCGTCAAGCGGACGCTTGCGGCCATCGAGGATCAGGGCCGCCGTGCACATCAACACGTTCTCGGGCGCGCAGGGGTATTCGCCCAGGATCCACAGCACCGCCCCGAGCGCACGAAGCGTTCACGCCGGCCATGGTGTCATGCGGTGTCTGCGAGGCTGAGGATCGGCTTCATCTCCCGATATCGGGCGTTTGTCGCCGCCTTCGCAGTGGCATCCGAGCGTTGGAGGCGTGGCGAGCTCTCTGCCGTCTTCCCGCCCAACGCACATCGGCCCTTTCTCAGGCCGCCACGTACCAGTCTCCCTGCCGAGCTGACCGAGGGCCTCGCGACGGCAGGTGTCCCACGAGGTGTCAGACACCTCGTAATGGACACCTCGTACGTCGAGGGCTCAGCGGAGAGGTCGGAAGAACTCCCGGATGTCATGCGCCAGCAGCTGTGGCTCCTCCCATGCGGCGAAGTGGCCGCCGCGCGGCATCTCGGTCCAGCGACGCACGTCGTAACCCCGCTCCACCCAGCGGCGCGGCGGGGTCGGTGCCTCGGCCGGGAAACGCGCGAATCCCATGGGCACGCGGATCCGCTCGCCGGGGCCAAGCTGGAGCGGCGTCAGCTGTGACTCCCGGTATAGCCGCAGGGAAGCGGCCGCCGTGTTCGTCACCCAGTACAGCGTCACGTTGGCCAGCAGCTCGTCGATCGAGAACCGCGACTCCACGTCCCCGTCGCAGTCGCTCCACGCCCGCACCTTCTCCAGGATCCACGCCGCGAGCCCGGCCGGCGAGTCCGCGAGCGCAATGCCGAGCGTCCCCGGTCGGGTTGCCTGCACATGGCCATACGCGCCCTCCTCGTCGGACCAGCGAGCCTTCTCCGCCAGAAAGCCCCGCTCCTCGTTGCTCAGCGCCGACTCGTCCTCGACCCAGGGCCGGAACGAACCCGGGAGGTAGTTCAGGTGCAGCCCCGACGAGCTGTCCCGGAGCCTTCCGCCCGATCCAGGTGGAGATGCCCGCGCCCCAGTCGCCGCCCTGTGCCCCGAACCGCGGGTATCCGAGCCTGTCCATCAGCTCGACCCACAGGTCGGCCACCGCCGCGTTGGACATCCCCGGCGAGGTCGGCCGATCGGAGAAGCCGTACCCCGGAATCGACGGCACCACCACGTCGAACGCGTCGGCCGGCGAGCCGCCGTGTGCGCTGGATCTGCGAGCAACGGGATGAGCCGGAGCATCTCGAACACCGATCCCGGCCATCCGTGCGTGACGATCAGCGGCATCGGCTTCGGACCGCGGCCGCGGGCGTGGATGCAGTGGATCCGGCCGCCGCCCACCCGTACCAAGAACTGCGGAAAGGCGTTGAGGCGCGCTTCCTGGATGCGCCAATCGAAGCGGCTCTCCCAGTGGGCGATCACCCGGCGGAGCCATCCCTGGTCCACGCCCTCCGTCCATCCCACCCCCGAGACCGGGTCGGGCCACCTCGTGCCGGCGAGCCGCTCGCGCAGATCGGCGAGCACGACCTCGGACACGCTGGCGCGGAACGGCTCGATGTCGCCGTCGTCAACCATGCCTCACACGCTACGGCCATCCTTGCCGCGAGCTCCAGCCCTCGTCGGAGCCCGACCGGTCGTCGCCCTGGCCGGCCCAACGCCCTAGTGGCAGACCACGGGCCCGCAGGGCGGCCGCAGGAGCGGGTCGCACACCTGGATGCAGCACTGGCCGATCGCCGAGCAGGACTGGTGCTCCGTGTTGGTGTCCGTCGTCGGGCACACCCGCCCACAGACCCCGCAGTTCTCTGCATCGGACAGCGGCTTGCAGACCGGCGGCGCCCCGCACGGGTCGGAGTCAAATCCGGCGTCGCACTTCAGCCCGCAGCTCCACGTCGCCCCCGGATCCGTGGGAGCTCTGTCCGGGGTGCAGGTCGCGTATCCGTTCGCGATACCAGGGCACCTGAGGGTCCCGTTGCAGGTGTTCGGGTCGGCGAAGTTCGTCTCGCACCCGTCCGGATCATCCTCCGTCGTCTGCTGGGAGCAGTCCGGCGCCGTGGCCCCGGTGCAGTTCCGCCACGCGCCGTCGCACGTGTATGCGCACCGTCCGTTGGAGCAGACGCGACCGCCGCTCGCGTGCTTCGCCGCGGGGAGCGCATCGGGGCAGCGGCGGCCGCACGCCCCGCAGCTCTCCGGGTTGTCGACGACGCGTGTCTCGCATCCGTCCGCGTCCGGCCCTTCGGTGGTGACTCCTCCGCCGTTGCAGTTGAGGTGGTCCGGGTCGCACGCGAAGGTACAGCTGCTGTTGGCGCAGCCCCTGAGCGTGAACGGTCGTGTCGGGCAGACCGTCTGGCATGCCCCACAGTGCTCGGGGCTCTGGAGCGAGACGCAGATGAAGCTCTCGGGACGTCGCATCGGTGCCGGGGCAGCACGCCGGCGTCGGGCCCGAGCAGGGGCCGGTCGAGCTCCCGCATGCGCACACCCCAACGCAGCGGTTGCTCGAGGTCCGAGGGCAGGTCTCGTCGCAGCTACCTCCGCAGTGGCCGGCTGTCCGCCTCGTACGGCGGCCGACCCGGGTCGGGCGTGCACACCCCGAGCTTTCCGCCGAGGCAGACCCGACTTCCGCCGACGCATATGCCCTGCGCTGGGTCCGGCACTCCGCACGGGCTGCTCGCCCCCTCCAGGCAGCCCACCGACAGAGTGAACGGCGCCCGGGCAGTCGAGCTCCCGTTGGTCACCTGCGCGGTGAATGCCCCCGCCGGCGACACCACGTCGATCGGGCGTCCCGTGAGCTGACCGGTGCTCTCGGTGATGGAGAGCCAGGCGAGCGACTCGGGGAGCTGGACCAGGCTCCACGAGAGCGAGCCGCTGCCCCGCTCCGCCTGAAGGACGACTGCCTTCTCCTGATAGTCCCGTCCCACGACGGCCTCGGGCAACGCCGCTGCACGGATGCTCAGTTCCGGGCCTGGCCCGGACTCCACCGTCCCGCATTCCGCGAGAACCAGAGCGAGCGGCAGCCACCATGCCCCCAGCCTCATGAAGACCCTCTGCTGCAACCCCCTTGCCCAGCGTACCCAATCTCGAAAATCCTCTGGAAGCTGGAAGGGAGTTTGCAGCCGCCGCACCCCGAGGAGCCGAAGCGCCCGCAAACCCGGCCGGAGGCGTCCGGGCGGACGGACGGGGGATCGATGTCGAGACACATCGCCGCAGGACTGCTGGTCGCCGCCGGGGCTGCGTGCACATCGCTGACCCCGGTCGCCGACTGCTCCAGCTCCGCGTGCCCCTCGGGTCAGACCTGTGACCCCGGCACGCATCTGTGCGTGCTGGATCTCAGCCCGCAGATCACGGTGTTCGCTCCGACCCCGGACGCCGCGGTGAAGACCCTGGCCCTCGAGGTGCGGGGAACAGTCACCACCTGGTCCGACGCGACCCTCGTCGGGATGAGCTACCAGCTGCTCGACGCAGGAAGCGCAGGAGCAGTCCCGGTGGATGGGGGCCTGTTCTCGCTGACCCTTCCCTTGCCTCCCCTCAACGGCCAGGACGTGCAGCTCGTCCTGCTGGCGCGCGATTCCAGGAGTCGCGAGCGGCACTTCTCGGTTCCGTTCTTCCTGGACGACGTCGCGCCGCGCCCGACGTTCTCGCCCGCGGACGACGAGCGAGGGGCCGACGTCCTGCTCACGGTGGATTTCGGCGAGCCGGTGAGCGGCGCCGCCGTGCCCGCGGTGCTCCTGCCGGCCGGAGCGACGGGTGCCTACGACTCGACGGGCCGGCGTTTCGTCTTCTCCGGCCTGAAGCACGACACCGGATATCGGGTCGGCGTTGACGGCGGCCTGGTGCTCGACGCGCTCGGCACCCCGAATCTTCCCGGAACGGCTCGGTTCTGGACCGCGGCGCACCCGGCCCAGAGCGGGATCATCGGTGGGCTCGGCTCCGTCGTGTCCTTCGATGCAGCGTCGGATGAGGATGGCGTGGTCACCCTGGCCATCGAGACCTCGGGCAAGGTGGTCTGGGGCTGGTTCCGTCCGTCCGACGGGCAGTTCGAGCAGCTGACCTTGCTCGACGTTCCAGCCCCGCCGCTCGGGGCCTTGCGGACCAGCACGGCGTTCCAGGCGGATGGCGGAGACGCTCTCCGGGTCGCATCGGTCCTGCAGCGTGGTCTCACCGACCGGGTGGACCTGCGTATCGGAACGGCGTTCTCCACTCCGTCCGCGTCAGTCGTCGTCCCCACCGGCCCGTCGTGTGCCGAGCCCGCTGCCGGACTCGGCACGGTGGGCCTTCTCAGCTCGACGGGAACGTACACCCGTGGTTCCTACACGCTGGCCCTCGGCTTCGCGCCCGACCGGATTGCCGTCCGGTCCGACCAGTTCTGGGAGGTGGCCGGCACCGACGCGCAGCACCGGCTCCTGCGGGGTTGGTTCCGGGCCACCTGCGGCGCGCCGCCTGCGCAGGAGCTTCACGTCGAGCCGCCCGTCCGCAGCGATCTCGCCGACGACCCGCGGTTCTCGCTGGCCCTCGCGCGCGCGGACCGGAGTCTCGTCGCCTTCGACACCCGGACCGGGACGCGCATCGAGTCGTGCCGCAGCTGCGAGGCGTCCCCGGACGCTGGCACCTGCCCCGGTGCGATGGACCGCTCGGCGCCCGGAGGGCTCATGGTTGCCTCGAGGCACGAGGGTGGGCGGGTGCTCGGAGCGCGGCGGAATGCGAACAACCTCATCGAGCTGCTCGAGCGCGACCTGTCGACCGACTGCGACTCACCGTGGACGGTGCTCGCGACCGCGCCCGACAGCGGCTCGGCGCTGTCGTGGCAGCCGGTGATGTTCGGCCGGAAGCCCGGGCTCGTCTTCAGCACTGCGACCGATGTCCGGACCTACGTTCCCTGAGCGCTCAGAAGTGCCCGGCCACCGCGACCGACGCTGGCCCGGCGATCACCGTCGCGTTCCCGGCCTTCCCGTCGGTGAGCCAGAGCCACAGTCCGGCGGTCAGGGCAGCGGCTCCCACGCCGTACCCGACGTAGGCCAGCGTCTGCTTCGTCTGGGCGTCGCTCCGGTACCCGCTGACCGTCGCGACCTGGCCAGGAGGGGGAGCGGTGCCACCGGCGTAGGCCTGGTTGAACTTGGCGGCCGAGTCGTTCGCCTGGATCTGCATGAGGACGCCCAGGCCCAGCGCGACGGCGCCGGTCGCGGTGAGGGCGATGCCGGTGGGCGTTCGCCAGGTCCTTGCGGGGGTCGCCTGGCGCTCGGTGACGGCCGCCGGGGGCGCGAGCGCGAGCACCGAGGCCTGGGCGGTGGACGGGTTCACCACCACGACCCGATCGCTCGTCTCACCGGTGACGACGAAGCGTGCCAGCTCGCCGAGGTCATCGGACAGACCGCGCGCCCCGCCGAGCTGGATGCCCCCCTCCCGGGTGCGCTGTGCGGTCTGCGCGCTGAGGACGGCGGCGGAGAGCCAGCTCGGTCCGGCGGGGGGTCTGTCCAGCCGGAGCACCACCAGCTGGTCCACGTCCAGGAGCAGCGCGAGCTTCAGCGCGTTTCCCAGCGGAGTCTCCTTGCCGTCCCGCGGCTGCTGCAGGCACGCGGCGCGCGAGGGCGGGATGGTCTGCTCGAACGCCAGGTCGACGCGGAGGCTCGTGTCCTCCCGGAGCTGGACGATATGCGGGAACGAGAACGCGTCCGCTCGGCCCACCAGGAGCTGGTACGTGCCCGGGACCAGGTCGATCGCCGCCGGCGTGTGGCCGAGTGCGAACCCGTCGACGTAGACGCTGGCACCGGGCGGCTGGGACTGCAGCGCGAGCCGCAGCTTGCGGGCGCGGCCGAGCTCCGCACGCAGCTTGTCGAAGCGCGCCCGGAACGTGGGAGAGAAGGCGTCGGGGCTCATCACGTGCCGAGGGTCCACCCGGAGCACCGCGCGGAATGCGTCGTCCGAGGCGTCCCGTCGCCGGAGGGCGCTCAGCGCCATGCCGCGAATCAGCTGGGCGTCGGCGAACGTCTTCCAGCGCTCGGGCCCGGGCGGGAGCCGCTCGAGCTCGACCAGTGTCCGGTCGAGGAGCGCGAGCGAGTCACCGACCCGGTCGTTGTAGAAGAGGTTCTCGGCGGTCGCGACCTGCCGGCGCACCTCGTCCGGCGTGTGGGTGGGCGGAGGGCCGACCCGCGCCTGGAACTGCTGCTCCGTGATGAGCGCCGGGCCGACCCGTTCGGAGAGCCCCTCCTCGAATTCCCGCTCGTACCGGAGCAGGTCCGGATCCCGGCAATCCCCGAGCGCGACGAGCGCCATCCGTGGGGCGCCGACCGCACCCGTGGAAGCGAGCACCACAGCCAGGCCCCAGCCACGAATCGAGACCACGAGCACCCCCCGCGTGAAGGAACTCCTCCCCTCCCTGGCATGCACCTAGCAAGGCAGGTGCCGACCCGAGACGGGCAATGGTATGAATTTTCCCCGCCGATCCGAAGGAGGGGGGCATGAACGGCTGGGCGCGGGCGGCGCTGTCCGGGGCGGTCCTGGTGGCCGTGACCGCCGTCGGCGCTCCGTCCGGGACGACGTCGCTGGCAGTGGTGCCGCACCCGCTGGTCGTCGTGGGCGGGAGCGAGGAGGACGCAGCCCGGCTCGGCCCGCAGCTCGACGCCGCGCTCGCCAGGAGTGACGTCCGTGCCGTGGGGGAGCAGTGCGCCCGAAAGTTCGTGGCCGCGCGACCGGGCGGAAGCTGTGGCGGCGACGATCGGTGTCTCGCGGAGCTCGCCCGGACCTGCGGTGGCCAGCGAGCGCTGTACGTGAGCGTCTATCCCTTCCGGCCCCAGATGGTGTTCGTGGGCAAGCTGGTGCGATCGGACGGCCTCGTGGAGCGAAGCGTCTCGAACCTCGAGGTCACCCGTCCGAAGGGCCGTCTCCGTCCGGAGATGATCCGTCCAGGAATCGAGACGGTGCTGACGGAGGGACTCCACCTGGAGACGCTGGACCTCGAGCCGCTGGTGGCGCCCTCGAAGGCGGTCGTGGGCGAGGCTCCGGTCGCGGCGGCTGCCGAGGTGAAGCAGGAGGTTCCGCCCGCGGCCGTGGCACCTGCTCCGGTGCAGGGTGCATCCGGGCAGCGCATCGCCGGGTATGCGTGCCTCGGGGCCGGAGCAGTGACCCTGGCCGTCGGAGCGGCACTCTTCTTCGGCACGAAGAGTGACGAGAACACGTACCGGGCGACGCTGGACCCGGACGGCCAGCGCCCGCCCACGTCGGAGGCGGCGGCGCAGCAGCAGTCCCTGCGCAACCAATCGGCGCCGGTCACAGCCGTGCTGGTGGCGGGGGCGGTGCTCGTCGCGGCGGGGGTGACGCTGTGGGTGCTCGATCCGGGGAAGGGTGGGAGTGCGCACGTCGAGCTCCGGCCAGGTCCGGGCGGTGGCGCGCTGGTCATGGCGGGGCGCTTCTGAGGAGGCCGACGATGCGGACGGCGATCTCCGGAATGGCTGGGGTCTGCGCGGGGCTGCTGGTCGGTGCCTGCTTCGACCCGACGCGGCCGTGCAGCACGAGTGCGGACTGCGTGAACGGGGGAACGTGTGACCCCGGGACGAAGACGTGTGTCTCGGCGGGGAATCCGAACGACAAGACACCGCCGACGTTCTCGCTGATCGTGGCCGCGCCGAGCCCGCGACAGAACACGACGAAGCTGACCGAGCTCGATCCAGGGTCGCCCGATGGTGGGCTCGATGCGTTTCGCCGGGACGAGAGCATCACGGTGACGGTGAGCTCGAAGGATCAGGACGTGGATGGGGGTTCGGTAAAGCTGCGGGTCTTCGGCATCGCGACCGGTCCGGTGACGCCGGCGGACGTTCCGCTGGTGCCCTGTGCGGCCGGGAGCCCCGGAGCATCTGACCCGTTCTGTCGAGAGGGGAGCGTGGCGCTTGCGACGCTGCCGTTCGAGGCGTTCCGGGGGGTGGTGGTGCTCGAGGCGTCCGGGAGTGACCTGAGCAACAACCTGGGAACGGCCGACGCCGGAGTGAACGTGACCCGGTGGAAGTGGCGGTACTCGGCGGGAGCGCCGATCTACACGACCCCGGCGATCGCGGACGACGGGACGATTGTCTTCGGGACGAGCGACGGCGGGAGCGGGAGCCTGTATGCGCTGACGCCCGCGGGGGAGGAGAAGTGGGCGCCGGTGGCGCTTGGGCCTATCAAGGCGAGTCCGGTCATTGGGGCACCGGATGGCGGGCAGCAACTCGCCTACGTTGGTCTCAGTCCAGCGACCTCTGGGAACTTGCTCGCCATCACCCTCCAGGATGGAAGCATCGTGACCAGCTGTCCCAACGGGGGCGGAAGCTACTTGGGCCCATTTGTCGGAACTCCTGCTCTCGTGCTCTCTGGCTCCGCCTCCTTTGAAGGTGTCCTTGCAATTGCCAATGGAACCAAGCTCGTAAATATCCGCCCTTCGGCCAGCCTTGCCGATGATCGCTGTGTCAGCGTCGACACGGTCGCGACGCAGGGCTTTCCAGCAAACCTTGTCGCCAGTGGGTCTCAGGCTTTTGCGGCAGGCTCGGACGGAAATGTTCGGGCGTTCGCCCGACTGTCGGGCATTTGGCTGGATAACGTCGCGTGGGGTGGCGGCACCGGTTCCACCGCTGTGAGCAATAGACCGGTTCAAGGCCTTGCGCTGACCAACCGGTTATTCGGGACGACTCGACTTCGTGGAGGATTCGAACTCGAACGCGGTACTGGTGTCTTGATCGCCAGCTACCCCGATGGAGGACTCTCGTCGGATCCAGGCGGTCCTGTGGTCCTCGGGGCTCAACTGCTTTTCACAGACGGACCAAGTGCGAGCCCCTCGGCAATCCTTCTTTCGGACAATTTTTCCCAAGGTACTCAGACAAGCATCCCCGATGCCGTGACCGGCTCACCGGTCGCTGGCGCCGGGGACCTGGCATATCTCTTGACCACGTCCGGCATCCTTGCGGTTCAGTCGCTCACCTCGGGCACTTCGTGGTCAGGGTTACTAAACCAGACGGAGTCCTTCTCTGCTTCGCCTACGCTCGACTGCAAGCGCAGCGATGCTGGCGTACCGATGAATTCTGAGAAGGGCGTCCTCTACGTAGGCTCAACGTCCGGAAGCTTCTTCTCAGTTGTGGTCGATAGCTCAGGCCTGAGCGCAACCGCCCCCTGGCCGAAGTACCAGCACGACGTCCGCAACACCGGCAACCCGACAACGCCGATCCAGCCGTGCCCATGAGCCGAGGATCAGAGCGATTCGCTTGAACGACTCGTCTGGGGTCAGTACGAGCCGGGAGTGAGCTTCCACGACGGCGAGCTGCAGGTGCAGAAGCGCGCGGGAGTGCTCGATGACGCGCGTCGCGTCGGGCAGATGGTCCGGCCAGCAATCTCGCCTGCTGCTCGCATCTTCCTTGCCGAGCGCCGCTTCGTCGTTCTCTGTGCCGCCACCGATCGCGTCTGGGCGAGCGTGCTCGTGGGTCCACAGGGGTTTCTCGAGACCTCCGAGGACGGGAGAAGACTCCACGTCTCCGCTGTCCCCCGCGCGGATGATCCAATCGCCGCCGCCATCCATCCCGACACCTCGGTCGGACTCCTCGTCATCGATTTCGCCGCTCGTCGCCGATACCGGGTGAACGGCACAGTGCTGCCCACCGGCGCGGGCATTCCCCTCGAGGTCCGCGAGGCGTTCGGGAACTGCCCCAAGTACATCCGCGCGTACACGCCGCTCCCGGATGGGCCCGTGGTTCGGCGAGCACCGCGGTCCACCGACCGACTCGACGACCACCAGGAAGAGTGGATCGAGCGCGCCGAGATGTTCTTTCTAGGGACGGTGCACCCCGAGGCCGGTGCGGACGCGTCTCACCGTGGAGGAGCGCCCGGCTTCGTTCGAGTGACTGGGCCGCGGGATCTCCTCTGGGGAGACTACTTTGGGAACAGGCTGTTCAACTCGCTCGGCAACGCAGCCGCTCACCCGGGCGCGGCGCTCCTCTTCCTCGATCCCGCGTCGGGGTCCACCCTGCAGCTTTCGGGGCGGTTGCAGATCGACTGGTCTCCCGAGGCCGCGTCCGCCATTCCCGGAGCGGAGCGAGTCGTCCGCTTCAACATCGACGAGGTCGTCGAGACCCCCGGCGCCATCCCCCTGCGCTGGGACGACGGCGAGCCGTCGCCCTTCAACCCGCCCGCGCGGTGAATCAGCGCTCGAGCGTCGCTCGCTCCACTCGGTCGAGCCTCAGCGTCCGACGCTCCCCGCGCTCCAGGTCGTCACAGTGGACCAAGGTCAGGGAGCGCTCCATCGTGAGCCCGCGCACGCGTACGCGCCGCTCGCTCACCGTTCCATCCGAGGAGCGGTAGCGGACCCGGGTGACCCGCCGCTCGAACCAGGCGTCCTCCACTGCCTCACGCACTCCGGGAGCGGCCGGGTGCGCGGGGATGCCCACGAAGCTGAGCTCGCGCATCAGCTCGAGCAGTTCGCGCTGGGCCGAGGCAGCCAGTGCTCCACGCACCTTGTCGATGCAGCTCTGCAGGGTCTGGGTGAATGGGACCAGCCGGGCCCGGATCGCCCAGTCGCCGAGCGCCGACAGGAGCGCCGCCTCCCGGGCGGTGAAGTTCACCGGCGGGAGCGAGTAGGCCCGGTCCAGCGCATAGCCGCCGCCGCGGCCTCGCTCCGCTGAGAGGGGAAGCTGCGCCTCGCGCAACGCGTCGAGGTCCCGGTAGATGGTTCGGAGCGTCACCCCGAAGCGGTCGGCCAGCTCGGCCGCCGTCACGCCCGTTCGCCGGGCGCGCAGGTGCTCTGCCAGTGCGAATAACCGTGCCTGCCGGCGCATCCCGAACAAACCTGACAGACACCTGACATCGCCGCAACCCATCCTCCCGGGTGCACTCGCGATTTTCGCGGGGCACCACACGAACGGAGCACGTCATGGCCAACGCACTCACCTGGTTCGAGATCCCCACGCAGGACCTGGACCGGGCGGTTCGCTTCTACGAGACCGTCCTTGGCGTCCACCTGAAGCGGGAGACCTTCGGAGGCGTCCCTCACGCCATCTTTCCAGCTGGGCAGAGCGATGCGTCGGGGGCGCTCATCCAGGATGGCCGTCGGAAGCCTTCCACCGAGGGCGCGCTCCTCTACCTGGATGCCGCCGGGAAGCTGGATGCCTGCGTCGAGCGACTGAGGGGCGCCGGCGGCACGCTACTGATGCCGAAGACCGACATCGGCGACCCGGGGTTCATCGCCGTCTTCCGGGACACGGAGGGCAACTCTGTGGCCCTCCACTCACCCCGGAACGCCTGAGACCGCGCCCGAGGCCTCCCCCTCACGAGGTGTCAGACACCTCGTAATAACACCTCGTAATAGACGGCGCGTCAGGCTCGTGTGCGCGGTGGAGGCCTGGCCATCGACGCCTCGCTGTGGTCGGACCGGAAGCCGTCCGTTGTCACTGGACGCAGCGATGGCAGCGGTCCCGGCCGGCGCGCATCCACCCGTCACAGTCGGGACACCGGTGGAGCTGGTGCCGGTGCGCGTTCCGACAGTGGGTGCAGATCAGCACCGCCGCTCCTGCCACCGCCGCGCCGATCGGGGTCCGGCTTCCGCCAGAGAGCATCCGAGCCGGCCGGAGCCGGGCCTGGTCCGCCTCGGACTTTCCACAGCTGACGCAGCTGGGCTCACGCTCCGTGCCATTCCCGTTCACCGGCTCGGCTGCTGGCGCCAGCATCGAGCAGGACGCACACAGCGGTGCCCCGCGCGCCTTGTACCGGTGACACAGCACGTTCCCCGCCCGCCGCGAGCAAAGATCGACCAGGGCATCCGTCCGAAAGCCAAACGCCGCCTCGAGCCGCTCCCGGACGTCGTCTGGGCCCTTGCCGAGCGCCATCCAGGCCGACAGCTGCGTCTGCCGGGCGTTCAGCACCTGTGCTGCCCGCGCCTGCGTCACACCGGCCAGCCGAAGCGCCAGCCGTAGCTTGTGTCCTTCGTCGGTCGTCAACGCGGCACGCTCTGGAAGCCGAGCCCCTGCTCGAGGTCGAGGCGCAACAATGCCGGGGAGTGCCCACGGATCAGCACGTCGTTGGGCCAACTGTGAACCACAAGAACCAACGCCTGTCGCTCACCGGTCGTTCGTGTCTTCCCGGGTTCTGAAGCAGCCCAGGACTGCCAGGAGAAGTCCAACTCGTGAGACAGGGGTCCGGGCTCCGACCTCGGCCCGGGCAAGGTCCCCGGTGGTCCAGCGTCGGAGGGCACTCTCCGTGCGACCCGGGGCCACACTCGGGTGTGGCGCGTTCAAACGAACGATGCGAGACCTCCCCCGCACCCCCGTCGCGCGCCGGAGGTGGTCCATGCGAACCCGGGTCCCGCTCCTCGCAGTCCTGCTGCTCGGAACGCCGGCCCTCGCCTCCTCGTCCCGGACCGACCTGGAGCCCCTGCGGTGGCTCGCCGGTGAGTGGCAGGGGGATGGCCCCACGGGGCGGGTCGAGGCGTTCTGGCTCCCGCCCGCTTCGGGCACCATGGCGGGCGTCGTCCGGCGCATTCGAGAGGGACGTACGGTCGGGTACTCGATCGCGGTTCTCTCCGAGCAAGACGGTTCGGTCGTGCTCCGGTTCAAGCGCTTCGATGCCCGTCTGGCAGGCCGCGAGTCACAGGACGCGCCGCCTCCGCGGAAGCTGCTCACGATCTCGGATCACGAGGTCGCCTTCGAGGGGGTTCGCCTCCTTCGCTCCGGAGACCTGCTGAGGATCGAGTTCGAGCGTGCCGGAGAGCACGCCGACCAGCTCCAGCTCTCCCGCGTGATCCGGCGTCGGCCCGCGGCGGTTCCGGCGAAGGCCGAGGAGCCTCCGGTGATCCAGGCTCCACCGGGCGAGACCTCGCCCCCCGCGCGCATCTCGGACGCGGCGTGGCTCGCAGGAGGCTGGACGGGACAGGGGCTGGGCGGCGTCGCGGAAGAGGCCTGGCTCGTGCCTGCGGCGGCGTCGGTCGCCGGCGTGTTCCGGGCGACCCGCGGCGGCCAGGTCACCTTCTACGAGCTCATGACGGTGGTGGAGGCGGGCGGCTCGCTCGTGTTCCGGCTGAAGCACTTCGGGGCCGACCTCCGCGGCTGGGAGTCCCCAGAGCGGGCCGTCGACTTCGCGCTGGTGCGCACCAGCCGCTCCGCGCTCCAGTTCGATGGCCTCACCTACCGGCGCTCCAGCAGCGGCCTCGAGTCCTGGGTCCTCGTCGGCCTCGGTGACGGCGGAACCCGGTCCGAGCACTTCCTCTACGCGCCGCGTGCGCCCTGACGGCCGTCGGCCTCTGCCCCGGAGTGCTCGTCGACCGCACGTCCCTCGCTCGCGCCGAGCTCTCGCCGGGCACGCGGTAGCACTACCCGGAAGACTGAGCCCTTGCCGGGCGCACTCTCGACGGAGATCGTCCCCTCGAGTGCGGTCACGATCTGCCGGGTGATGTACAGCCCGAGCCCCAGCCCTGGATAGTTCCTCCCCGAGTGGCCACGCTCGAACCGGCCGAAGATCCGGTCGAGCACCGAGGGCTCCATCCCGACTCCCGCGTCGCGCACCGAGAGCACCACGCGCCCCCGCTCCTCCTCCTCGAGCCGGAGCTGCACGGGCTTCCCGGCGCCGTACTTGAGCGCATTGGTCAGGAGATTGGTGGCGATCTGCTCGAGGCGCATCCGGTCCCAGATGCCCGTGCAGCGCTCCGGGGCCTCGACCTCGATGATGCACCCGGACTCGGCGGCCACAGACCCGAGCCGCGCGGCGGTGTCCCGCACCACGTCGGCCAGGTCCACGAGCTCCAGCTGGAGCTGCAGTCTTCCGGCCCGGATGCGTGTGACGTCGAGCAGGTGGTCGACCAGATTCGTGAGGCGCTGGACGTGCCGCGCGGCGATGCCGATGTCGACAGCGACCTGCGTGGCCGGCAACGTCCCCTCGCCGGCCTGTTCTGCCAGCCGTCGCAGGAGCCCGAGCTTCAGGTTCAACGGAGTGAGCGGCGTCCGCAGCTCGTGGCTGGCGACGGAGAGGAACTCGTCCCGGAGCCGGATGGCCTCCCGGGCTTCCTCGTAGAGCCGCGCGTTGTCCGCGGCGAGCGCCACCCGGCCCGCCAGCTCGCGCGCGAGCTCGTCGGAGAAGATCCCCGGATCGGATCCCGGCAGCTGGCCCAGGGTCAGGGCTCCCAGGAGCTGCCCACGGCTCACGAGAGGCACGGAGACGCAGCGCGCGAGTCCGAGGCGCTCGGGGTCGCCGTCCGAGGAGGGACGCGACACGGGGCTGCCGGACGCGAGCACCTGGGCTGTTCCCAGCGTGTCGAGCGCGTGCAGCCCACCTCGATCGATGCGTTCGCGGAGGGCCGGGACCGCGGCCACCTCTCGCAGAGGCGCCTCTTCACGATGGAGGTGCACCGCGCAAAGGTCCGCAGCGGCCGGGACGGCCAGCGCACAGACGCGCGAGAGAACCTCGCGGAGCTCGAGCGAGGCGCCGAGCACGCGGCTCGCCTCGGAGAGGAACCTGGCGCGCTGCTCCGCGCGGCGCTGGTCGTCGACGTCGGTCGCGGCACCCAACCAGCCGACCCGGCGTCCCTGAGCGTCTCGGCTGAGGACTGCGCCGGCCAGGTGCCAGCGGTAGCGCCCGTCGGCCGCGCGCAGCCGGTAGACGGCCTGGAACATCTCCTCCGATGCCCAGGCCCGCTCGGCGAGCACCCGGACCTCCGCCAGGTCCTCGGGGTGCACGATGTCCTCCCACCGGGCGAGCTTCTCCGGAGGTGTCCCCACGTACTCCGCCCAGGCACGGTTGGCGTAGACGATCTTCCCGGTCTCGTTCGCCGTCCAGACCATCTGCGGAACCGCCTCGGCAAGCGAGTGGTAGCGGGCCTCGCTCTCCCGACGCTGCGCCTCGAGGGCATGCTCGCGGAGAAGCATCTCCTGACGCTGGACGGTCCGCCGGGCCTCGAACAGCGCGACGAAGGCCGCGACCTTGGACCGAAGGACGGCCGGATCGAAGGGCTTCACGCAGGAAGTCGACGGCCCCCTCTGCATACCCGCGAAGGCTCGCGGCCGGGTCGTGCGAGTTGGCGGTGAGAAAGATGATCGGCGTGCGGTCCCCGCCGCTCCTGGCCCGCAGCAGGCGGGCGGTCTGGAATCCGTCCAGCCCCGGCATCTGTACGTCGAGGATGATCGCCGCGAACTCCTGCTCCTCCGATAGCGCGAGGGCACGTGCACCCGACCTTGCCTGGACCAGCCGGAGCTCGAGGCGATCAAGCACGGCGGAGAGCGCGAGCAGGTTGTCCGCGTTGTCGTCGACGAGGAGGATGCTCGTCGGGGAGGCCGGCTCTTCCTGGGCCACGGTGACGTCGTTGTAGCAGTCGCGAGGCCGAACGGATCCGGACGCCCCCTGGCGCGACCCGCGCCCACGGGGCCCACTGTTGACCTTCGTGCACGCGCTCTCGAGGGAGCGACCGTTCCGACGAGGTGCCAGACGCCTCGTCAGGACATCTCTTCAAGCATTCCGGTACGCAGGCGTCGCCCTGTGACCCTCTCCTCCGCCCGCTTCCTACGACCGCTGGTGGCTGGCGCACGCCCAATCCGTCCGCTTCGCCGGACCGAGCGTCCCGTTCACCGGCCTGGTCCGCGGCCCCGGGGCATGCGCCCGAGGTGTCAGACACCTCGTAATGCGCTGGCGTGGTCCGCGGTCCGAGTCATGCGCTCGAGTGTCCGCTCGAGGTGTCAGACACCTCGTAATGGACGCGTCCGAGGGTGCTGCGGGAGGTGCTCGTCATCTTCCGGCCCGCGGCGTGCAGCTCCGTCGTCACTTTGCGCGGAGGGCGGTGGCGAGGAGTGGCACGATTGAGCGCACCTCCACGAAGCCGCCAGCGAGCTGGCGCGCTCGCGGGTGCGTGTCGGTCACGACCAGCCCCGTGAACAGTCCGCTCCGCTCGAGCCGCGCCACGGCGTCGCCGGGGAGCACGCCGTGGGTCGCGAGCGCGGTGATCTTGCTCGCTCCCGCCTCTCGGTAGGCCTCGGCGGCCGCGATCAGCGAACCGCCCGTCCGTACCATGTCGTCGTAGAGCATTACGTGCTGTCCGGCCACCCGCGCGCTCACCGCCAGCACCCGCGTCCCACCGGAGTCCCGCCGCTTGAAGACGAAGCTCGCATCCACCCGGAGGTCGTTGGCCAGCGCCTCCACGTACTTCGCCCGGCCGGCGTCCGTGCTCGCGACGACGCAGCCGCCCGGCGCGTGCGCGCGGATGGTATCGACGAACAGCGGCCGCGCGCTCACGTGGACCGGCCGGACACCTCCCTCGAAGTAGAAGGGCAAGCCCGCCGTGTGCAGGTCCACCAGCAGCACCCGGATCCCGCCCGCGGGCAGCGGGATGGAGGACAGCAGCCGGGCCCGGGTCTTCGCTGTGACGCTCTCGCCGTCCCTGCTCGGCCGCTCCTGCGTCGAGTAGCCAAAGTACGGCACCACCAGCGTCAACGCGTGCAGGCCGCACTCCACCAGCGCGCACGCGAGGTCGTAGAGCTCCAGCGTGTCGGAGTCCGTCGCCGTCCCACCGACCAGGATCGCGTCCGCGTCGGTCACCGGGCTCGCCAGTCGCAGCCCGCGCTCACCGTCCGGGAATGTCTCGCGCTCGACCTGTCCGGGCGCGCCGATGCCGAGCGAGCAGAGCTGCCCGGCGAGCGTCGCGTCCGTCGCCGTCGAGAAGATGAGCCTCGCTCGCGCCGCTCGCTCTCCCACGTCCGCTAGCCAGCCCAGTCCAGGACGACCTTGCCGCTCTGACCCGAGCGCATCGCCTCGAAGGCCTCGGCGTACTGGGCGGCAGGGAACCGGTGGGTCACCACCGGAGCGACGTCGAGCCCGCTCTGGAGCATGGCCACCATCTTGTACCAGGTCTCGAACATCTCCCGGCCGTACACGCCCTTGAGAACCAGACCCTTGAAGATGATCTGGTTCCAGTCGATCGAGACCTCCGTCGGCGGGATGCCGAGGATCGCCACGCGCCCACCATGGTTCATCACGCCGAGCAGATCGCGGAAGGCCTGCCCGTTCCCGGACATCTCCATGCCCACGTCGAACCCCTCGGTCATTCCCAGGCTCCGCATCACGTCGCCGAGCGTCTGCGTCCGCACGTCCACCGCGCGGGTCGCGCCCATCCTTCGCGCCAGCTCGAGCCGGAAGGGGTTCACGTCGGTCACCACGACGTGCCGCGCGCCCACGTGCCGGGAGATCGCCGCCGCCATCACGCCGATCGGCCCAGCCCCGGTGATGAGGACGTCCTCGCCGACCAGGTCGAACGACAGCGCGGTGTGCACTGCGTTCCCCAGCGGGTCGAAGAACGAGGCGATCTCGTCCGGAATCTCCTTCGGGACCCGGAAGACGTTGAATGCCGGCAACGAGACGTACTCGGCGAAGCAGCCCGGCCGGTTGACGCCGAGGCCGAGGGTGTTGCGGCAGAGGTGCCGCTTCCCGGCGCGGCAGTTGCGGCAATGGCCGCAGGTGATGTGCCCCTCGCCGCTGACCCGGTCTCCCACCTGGAACCCGACCACCTCGGCGCCGAGCTTCGCGATCTCACCCATGAACTCGTGCCCGATGACCATCGGCACCTTGATGGTCTTTTGCGACCAGGCGTCCCAGTTCCAGATGTGGATGTCGGTGCCGCAGATGCTCGCCTTCCGGACCTTGATCAGCACGTCGTTCGGGCCGATCTCCGGCACCGGGACGTCCTGCATCCAGATGCCCGGCTCGGCCTTGGCCTTGACCAGGGCCCTCACTGGATCACCCCCAGGCTGCGACCCACCTTGGCGAACGCGGCGATGGTGCGGTCGAGCTGCGCGCGGGTATGCGCCGCAGACATCTGGGTCCGGATGCGCGCCTGGCCCTGCGGCACCACCGGATAGCTGAAGCCGACCACGTAGACCCCCTCGGCGAGCATCTGTTCGGCGAACGCCGAGGCGAGCTTCGCGTCGCCGAGCATCACCGGGATGATGGGGTGGTTGGCGCCCGCGAGCTTGAAGCCCAGCTTCGTCATCTCGCTCCGGAAGTGCTCGGCGTTGGCCCGGAGCTGCTGCCTCAGCTCGTCGCCGCCCTCGAGCAGATCGAGCACGGTGAGCGTCGCCGCGCAGATCGCCGGCATGAGCGAGTTGGAGAACAGGTACGGCCGGCTCCGCTGCCGGAGCCAGGCGACGACCTCCTTCCGGCCGGCGGTGTAACCACCGGACGCGCCACCGAGCGCCTTGCCCAGCGTGCCGGTGAGGATGTCCACCCGGCCCATCACGTTGCAGAACTCGGGCGTGCCCTTGCCCTTCGTGCCGACGAACCCGACCGCGTGCGAGTCGTCCACCATCACCAGCGCCTTGTACCGGTCGGCGAGATCGCAGATGGCGGACAGGTTCGCGATGATCCCGTCCATCGAGAACACGCCGTCGGTGGCGATGAGCCGGTACCGCGCTCCCGCGGAAGCGCGGAGGTGCGCCTCCAGCTCGCCCATGTCGTTGTTCGCGTACCGGAGCCGCTTCGCCTTGCACAGCCGGATGCCGTCGATGATCGACGCGTGGTTCAGCGCGTCGGTGATGACCGCGTCCTCCTCGCCGAGCAGCGTCTCGAACAGCCCGCCGTTGGCGTCGAAGCAGCTCGAGTACAGGATGGTGTCCTCGGTGCCGAGGAACCGGCTCAGGCGGGCTTCCAGCGTCTTGTGGAGATCCTGGGTGCCGCAGATGAAGCGCACCGACGCCATCCCGAAGCCGTACTTCTCGAGCGCGCTGCGAGCGGCCTCGATCACCCGCGGGTGATCGGCGAGGCCCAGGTAGTTGTTGGCGCAGAAGTTGAGGACCTCGCGCCCGCCCTCGACGCGGATCGCCGCGTTCTGGGGAGAGACGAGGATGCGCTCGTTCTTGTACAGGCCTTGCTCGCGGAGCTCGCGCGTCCGGGCTGCCAGATCGGTGAGGAAGTTCGCGTCCACGGCCCGCTCTCTACACGGTCCGGGGGGGCCGGCCACCGCCGTCCGGTGGCAAGCGGCGCGCCGCGTCGGAGGGTGCGCGCCGCTGGCGATCCCGCCCGGCTGGATGCAACCTCCCACGCCCGGGAGGAGTGCCCCATGACCACCACCCGCAGGACCCTGCTCAGAAGCGCCGGAGTCGCCGCCGCCGGCTCGATGCTGTTCCAGGCCTCGGCCACCGGCGCGGGCGCACCCGCTCCGGCCCCGGCGGCTCCCGGCACGGAGGCTCCGTCCCTCCGCTCGCTCACCTACTGCACGCTGCGAACAGCCCAGGGCGACACGCTCGGCGTCCGGCGCGAGAACCGCATCCTCGACGTGGTGAAGGCGGGCAAGGCGCTCCGGGTCGCGGTGCCGGCGAGCGTCGACGAGGTGCTGGAGGGCAAGGCGCTCGCTGGACTCCAGAAGGTCCTCGCCGCCCCGGCCGCGGCGGTGAGCGGCGCGCTCGTCCCGGTGGAGCAGGCGCGCTTCGGCCCGTGCATCACCCGGCCGCAGAAGATCCTCATGCTCGGCTTCAACTACCGGAAGCACGCGCAGGAGACCGGGACGCCCATCCCCAAGGCGCCGGTGCTCTTCAACAAGTACAACAACGCCCTCTCGGCGCACGGCGGAGTGGTCCGGCTCCCGACGAAGGCGGCGAAGAAGTTCGACTACGAGGTCGAGCTGCAGGTCGTCATCGGCAAGATGGCGCGTGACGTGTCCGAGGCGGACGCCCTCGCCCACGTCTTCGGTTACGCGACCGGGAACGATTTCTCGGCGCGCGACCTCCAGTTCCGGGACGGGAAAGGGTCGCAGTTCATGATCGGCAAGACGTGCGACGGCTTCCTGCCCATCGGCCCGTGGCTGGTCGGCGCAGAGGTGGTGGGCGATCCGCAGAACCTCAAGGTCGAGACGCGGGTCAACGGCGAGCAGCGCCAGTCGTCGAACACCAGCGACATGATCTTCACCTGCGCGCAGATCATCGCCTACGCGTCGTCGCTCTTCACGCTGCTCCCCGGCGACGTCATCTCCACCGGCACGCCCGAGGGAGTCATCATCGGCATGCCCGAGGCGAAGCAGGTCTGGCTCAAGCCGGGCGACCGCATCGCGTGCAGCGTGGAGAAGTGCGGCGAGCTCCAGTTCGAGCTGGGGTGACCTCGGCGACCGAGGTCCGCCGCCGTGGACCTCCGGGTCGTTCGACCGGCCGTAACGAGGTGTTTGACACCTCGTCGGGGAGAGTGGAAACGGGGGCAACGTCCATCGAAACGAGCGATGGATTCGCGCGGGAGGGCGTCCAGATCCGATGGGGCGCCCGTCCGAGGAAGGGGACGGTCATGGAGGAGCGCATCGTCGAGCTCGAGCTACGGTTCACCGAGCAGCAGCGGCTGCTGCAGGAGCTGAGTGACGTGGTCTATGCCCAGGCGCAGGCGCTCGAGCGGGTGGAGCACGAGCTGGCCGCGCTCGGGCAGAAGCTCGCGGCCTTCGAGCCCGGGCTGGTCGACGCCACCGCCTCCGAGCGGCCGCCGCACTTCTAGGCCACCGCCGGCCGGGCCTAGCCGACCCGGGTGTTGACCTGGATCTTGGTCTGCAAGGTCTGGTGCACCGGGCAGCGCTCGGCGATCTCCAGCAGCTTCGCCCGCTGCTCCTCGGTGAGCGCCGCCCCGTCGAGGAACAGCACCCGGTCCACGACGTCCATCCTCGCCGGCTTGTGGTCGCAGTCGGCGCAGTCCTGGGCGTGCACCTTGCGATGCTGAAGCTTGACCCGGACCCGCTCGAGCGGCCACTTCCGCCGGTCGGCGTAGAGCCGCAGGGTCATCGCGGTGCACGCCCCGAGCCCGGCGAGCAGCATCTCGTACGGAGACGGACCCGCGTCGGTCCCGCCCACTGGCACCGGCTCGTCCACGACGAGGTGGTGACCGCCCACGTCCACCTCGGTCCGGAACCCCACGGTCGGCCCGAGGACCTCCACCGCCCGTGGCTCCTGGTTCGGTCAGCTCACCCATCCGGAAGCACCTCCCTGCTCCGGACGGTAGCAGCGGAGCCGCCGGCCGTGACAGAGCAGGACCAGCCGCCAGCCGGCACGCGACGTCGGCTCGACAGACCGTCGGATCGCGGCCGGGCTGCCACTCGCCGTCCCGGGGGCACCTCAGGCCCGAGCGCGGGCATGACGTTGCGCGGCCTCGACCAGAGCCTCGAGCGCGGCCCGGAGCTGCGCCTCCAGCCCGGGCTCGGTCAGCGCGCCGTCGGGCCGCACGTGCGCCCGGGCCAGCGGCGTGGCGAACGACTCGCCGAGGACGTCGGCGGTCATCACCGAGAGAGTCTCCACCAGCGCCGCGTGCGCGAGCACCCCGCCGCCGGGCGATGCAGTCACGAGCAGCACCGGGAGCCCGACCAGCTCGCCGCTCGACACCACCCAGTCCAGGGCGTTCTTCAGCGTCCCCGGGACGCCATGGGCGTACTCGGGGCTGCTGATGAGCAGCCCATCGACGCTCCCGAGCAATGCCCGGAAGGCACGCACCGTCTCGGGCGGCAGGTCGCCGTCGAGGTCCGGATTGAAGTGCGGCAGGTCGCCCAGACGCTCGAAGGTCTGGAGGACGGCGCCCGGCGGCACGAGCCTGGCGGCGGCGCGCAACAGCCGCGCGTTCGAGGACTCGGCCCGGAGGCTTCCCGAGATGCACAGGATCCGCATGCGGAAGCTGCTCTAGGACCCGGGCACCGGCGGCGCCAGCACATCAGCGCCCGTCGTGCCCCGGACCGTCGCACGACCAGTCGTCAGGCTTCCGTCGGCGCTCAGGATCGCGACACGACCCGGGGCACCGCCAGCGCCGCCTCGGTCCGCGCCTCGTCGAACAGCGGCTTCAGGTCGAGGTCGGTCAGCGTCTCCTTCTCCAGCAGCAGCCGCGCGGCCTTCTCCAGGGTCTGCCTTCGCTGGGCGAGCAGCGTCCGGCAACGCTCCGAGGCGCTCTGGACAATCTCCCGGACGGCGAGGTCAATCTCCCGCGCCGTCTCCTCGCTGAACGTCCGCCGGCTCAGCCCCTGCGGCCCGAGGTAGCTCTGACTGTCGTCGTCGTACGTCACCGGGCCCGAGCCCCGGAACCATCGCGTACCGCGTGGCCATGCTCCGCGCGATGTCGGTGGCCTTCGACAGGTCGTCCGCCGCGCCGGTCGAGGTGTGCTCGAAGACCAGCCCCTCCGCGGACCGGCCGCCGAGCAGCACCACCAGCTTTCCCTCGAGCTCCTCGCGCGTCATCAGGTACCGGTCCTCGGTGGGCCGCTGCATCGTGTAGCCCGAGCGCCCCGATGCCCCGGGGAATGATGCTCACCTTGTGCACCGGGTCGACGCCGGTGGTCGCCGCGGCGGCGAGCGCGTGCCCCATCTCGTGGAAGGCGACGATCTCCCGCTCGCGCGGGTTCAGGAGCCGGTTCTTCTTCTCCAGGCCGGCGACGATCCGCTCGATCGCCGCGTCGAAGTCCTGCCGCTCCACCGCGTCGGCCTTGCGCCGCGTGGCCGAGAGCGCCGCCTCGTTGACCAGATTCGCCAGGTCCGCGCCGGTGAAGCCCGGGGTCAGCGCCGCGATCTGGTCGGGGTCCACCGTGGCGCCCACCTTCACCCGCGCCATGTGGACCTTGAGGATGGCCACCCGGCCCACCCGGTCCGGCCGGTCCACCAGCACCTGGCGGTCGAAGCGGCCGGCGCGGAGCAGCGCCGGGTCGAGGATCTCGGGGCGGTTCGTGGCCGCGATGCAGGACGATGCCCGACGCTCTGGTCGAAGCCGTCCAGCTCGACCAGGAGCTGGTTCAGCGTCTGCTCCTTCTCGTCGTGCCCGCCGACCAGGCCCGAGGCCCCGCGCGCCCGCCCGAGCGCGTCCAGCTCGTCGATGAAGATGATGCAGGGCGCCTTCGCGCGGGCCTGCTCGAAGAGGTCGCGCACGCGCGCCGCGCCGACGCCGACGAACATCTCCACGAACTCGCTGCCGCTGATCGAGAAGAACGGGACGTCCGCCTCGCCCGCCACCGCACGGGCGAGCAGCGTCTTGCCGGTGCCCGGAGGGCCGACCAGCAGCACGCCCTTGGGCATGCGCCCGCCGAGCCGCGAGTACTGCTCCGGGTTCCTCAGGAACTCCACCACCTCGCTCAGCTCGGCCTTGGCCTCGTCCACGCCGGCCACGTCGGCGAAGCGGGTCTTGACGGCGGTCTCGACGAACACCTTCGCCTTGCTCTTCCCGATCGCCAGGAGCCCGCCGCCGCCCGCGCCCATCCGGCCGGCCATGCGCCGCATGAGGAGCGCCCAGATCCCGAAGAAGATCAGGGTCGGCGCAACCAGACCCATGAGCGCTGTGAACCAGGTGTTCTCGTTCTGGCCGGCGAACTTCACGTCCGCCTTCTCCAGGGCTGCGGCGATGTCCTTGTCCACCTTCAGCGTCGTGAAGTGGGTCTTCCCGCCCTCGATCGGCTCCTTCAGCGTGCCCTTGATCTGGTTCTCGCCGACGGTGACCTCGGCCACCTTCCTCTCGTCGAGGAGCTTCTGGAACTGGCTGTAGGGGATGACCGCCACCGACTGGGTCGTCCGCACCCAGTCCTGGATGAAGAGCACCGCCATGACCGCGATCAACGCGTAAGCGATGTTGAACCGCGTCTTGTTCACGACGTCGCCGTCCTTTCACGAAGCGCCCGCCGCCGCCCGTCCACCAGCAGGGACGAGAGGATCGCGCCGGTAATCAGCACCGCCACCACCGCCAGCGAGACGCCCACCGGGATCTTCAAGATGTCCACGATGGCCATCTTCACCCCGACGAAGACCAGCACCAGGGCCAGCCCAGTCTTCAGATAACGGAACTTCTGCACCACGCCAGCCAGTACGAAGTAGAGGGACCTGAGTCCCAGGATCGCGAAGATGTTCGAGGTGAAGACGATGAACGGATCCCGGCTCACGGCCAGGACGGCGGGGATCGAATCCACGGCGAAGATGAGGTCGGTGAACTCCACGGCGAGAAGAGCCAGGAACAGCGGGGTCACCATGCGCCTTCCGGCGACCCGTGTGAAGAACTGCTCGGTGTCCTGACCCGGGGCGACCGGGAGGACCCTCCGGGCCAGGCGGACGAGCACGTTGTCCTCCGGGTGCCCCTGCTCACCCCGGGCGAGGGCCATCCTCACCCCGGTGATCACCAGGAAGACGCCGAAGACGTAGAGGGTCCAGTGGAAGCGCTCGATGAGGGCGGTGCCGGCGACGATGAACACCGCCCGCATCGCCAGCGCGCCCAGGACGCCCCAGAACAGCACCCGGTGCTGCTGGTGCGCCGGGACGCCGAACGCCCCGAGCACGATGACCATGACGAAGATGTTGTCGACGCTCAGCGCCTTCTCGATGAGGTACCCGGTGGTGAACTCGAGTCCTCGCTCGGTGCCGTAGAAGTAGAAGACGCCCCCGGCAAACACCCCCGCGAGCGCAGATCCACACCGCGCTCCAGATCGCCGCCTCCCGGACGGAGACCGTGTGCGGCCTGCGGTGGAACACCCCCAGGTCGAGGGCGAGCATCAGTGCCACGAACGCGAGGAAGCCCACCCACAGCGGCCAGCTTCCCAGCGAGACGACGGACAGCATCCGGACAGGCTCCTCGGCAGCGGCCGGCGGGGCCGCGCTCCCACCCGATGTGCGGCACCGCAGGGCCTAGGACAACCAGATATTTCAGCGTGGATCCATCGATTGAACCGATGGATTGGGGCGGCGGGGGTGATTCATCCGCTCGCGCTGCCGGCGGGCGATGAGCCGCCGGAGGGAGGTCCTCATCCCGTGGCGGCGCATGAAGCGCTCCAGGCGGACGAGCGCTCCCCGCGCCCAGCGCACCTCGCGGCTGAGCACCAGGAGCCCGAAGCCCACCACCAGCCAACCCGGGCCGGGCAGCGGGATCAGGATGATGCCCACCACCACGGTGGCCCAGCCCCCCACGAGGTTGGCGAGGCGCCGGAGGCGGCGACGGCGGGTGTCACCAGCGGGCGTCGAGGGTCGCGTCACGGGCTCCCACCGGCCACCCGCCGGGCTGGACCTGCACCTCGCGGAGGCGCCGGATGCGCTCCCGCATCGAGGGGTGCGTGGAGAAGAGGGTGAGGACGCCCTCGGCGGCGGAGAAGGGGTTGACGATGACGAGGCTGGCGGTGGCCGGCTGCATCCGGGCCGGGATGGCGAGGATGGCCGACAGGATGCCCAGGAGCAGAACGGTCCCGAGCTGGTTCATTGTCGTTGCGGCCTCGTCCCATCTCGTTGAGACGGAGATAACACATCGGCAAATCGATAAACTCGCAGCAACCCATTCTTCTTCCCGATGGGAGGCGCCACGGCGATGGACTGGCTCAATTACCACCACCTCTTCTACTTCTGGACGGTGGTCCGCGAGGGCGGCGTCTCCAAGGCGAGCAAGGTTCTCCGGCTCGCCCAGCCCACGGTGAGCGGGCAGATCAAGGCCCTGGAGAACGCCTTCGGCGAGAAGCTGTTCCAGCGCCAGGGCCGCTCGCTGGTGCTGACCGACGTGGGGCAGGTGGTCTTCCGCTACGCCGACGAGATCTTCAGCCTCGGTCGCGAGCTGCAGGACACGCTCAAGGGCCGCCCGGTCGCGCGCCCCCGCCGGCTGGTGGTCGGGGTGTCGGACTCGCTGGAGAAGCGGGTGACGCACCGGCTGCTCGCCCCCGCGCTCGAGCTCGACGAACCGGTGCACCTGGTGGTCCAGGAGGCCCGGCCGGAGCGGCTGGTCGCCGAGCTCGCCGCCCACAGCCTGGACCTCGTCCTCTCGGACACGCCGGCGCCATCCCCCGTTCGCGCCTACAGCCACCTGCTGGGCGAATGCGGGGTGGGGCTCTTCGCCCGTCCGGCGCTGGCCCGGAAGCTCGCGCCCGGATTCCCGAGGTCCATGGACGGCGTGCCCCTGCTGACCGCGGCGGACGGGGCGGCGCTGCAGCGGTCGCTGGCCCACTGGTTCGACACCCGGGGGATCCGCCCGCGCGTGGTGGGTGAGTTCCAGGACAGCGCACTGATGGAGTCGTTCGGCGAGGCGGGCGTGGGCGTCTTTCCGGCGCCCGAGGCGGTCGAGTCCGAGGTGCGCGCGGCGTTCGGGGTGGAGCGGGTGGGCAGCGTGGACGGCGTCCGGGAGCGCTACTGGGCCCTCACGGTCGAGCGGAAGCTGCGTCACCCTGCCGTCCTCGCCATCACCGAGACCGCGCGCTCGGAGCTGTTCGCCCGGACCGCCTCGCGCGCCGGGAGCTGATCGGGGACGCTGACCGAATCTCGGCGGGGCGCACCCCGGCGGGGTCGACGCGGCCGCGGCGGACAGCGGCTCTCCGACGCGAACCGTCCCGGTGCGGACGCGCCTCAGCGGCGTGAGCGGGCGCCGAGCGCGTCGCTGAGCATGAGCCCGAAGACGATCGCCGCGGCGGTGAGGAACATCTGCAGCGCGGTCTCGATGCTCGTCGCCACGTCGCGGTCCACCAGCTCCAGCAGGCTCCGGTAGCCGATGCTCCCGGGCACGAGGACCAGCACCCCGGGGATGGTGACCAGCCACACCGGCCGGCTCCGGAACCGCGCATTGAGGTGGGCCACCAGCCCGATGGCCACGGCGCCGGCGAACGCCCCGAGCGCCGGGCCGAAGGTCCTCGACACCGCGCCGCTGACCGCCGCCGAGAGGAGGGCCGCGCCGACGACCGTGGGCGCCTCCCGCGGGGGCGCCCGCAGCACCACCACCGCGGCCAGGCCCAGCGCCGCGGCACCGAGGAGGAACAGCCAGGTCGGCAGCTCGTCCACCGGCGGGACCCGCGCCGGGCCGGCGACCCGCGCCCCCAGCGCGCCGCCGAGCACCGCGCCGATGACCAGGGCGAAGAAGCTCACCGAGGACGCGCCCAGACCCGACAGGCCGGACAGGAGATTCCGGGTCTGCAGCTCGCGCACCGCCTGGGTGAGGGTGAAGCCCGGGAGCAGGACCACCACCGCCCCGAGTGTTGCCACCCGTGGGTCGAGCGGCCAGATCCGTGCGGAGGCCGTCTGGCAGATGAGGCCGGCGAGGAAGGCCGACACCAGCTCGGCGGTGAGGTCCAGCTCGCGCACCCGGGTGCGCAGCAGGGCCACGGTGCCCACCGCCAGGCCGGCCACCGCCGCGGTCACGGCCTCGGGCGCGTCCTCGCCGAAGAGGAGCACGGCCCCGGCCGCAGCCAGGCAGTAGGCGAAGAGCACCATCGGCGGGTGGTACGGAAGCGGCGAGCGGCCGATGGCGTCGATGCGGACGCTCGCCTCGCGCGGGCCGATGTGTCCGGCCTTCACCTCGCGGGCCACCGCGTCCAGCCGGACGATCCGGTCCAGGTCCACCGGCCTCGGCTCGGTGCGCAGCAGCACCATCCGCTGCTGTCCGGGGATGCCGATGGCGAGCTGGAGCTGGGTGGGCAGGCTCGACACCTGGACGTCCGCGAGCCCGAGCTGCGCGGCGAGCTCGCCCACCAGCCGCTCGGTGTCCTCGGCACCGTAGCCGCAGGCCTGTGCACCGCGCGCCGCGGAGAGGAGGAGCGCGAGGGCCGAGTCGGCGTCCTCGGCCACCGGGGGGGGGCCCACCTAGCCCCCGCGGGTGTGCATCTCGAGCCGCGGGTCTTCCCGGAGCTCGGGAGGTGTCGCCAGGGCGCCGCGCTGCTCGAGCTCGAGCCGCTGCTCGGCTCCCCGATCGCTCCTCGCCCGCCAGCCCACCCGGAGCAGCGAGGCGATCTCGGCATCGCTCGCTCCGCTGCGGAGCGCGGCGCGGAGGTTCGCCCCCGCGCGCGCGTAGAGACAGGTGTACCAGGTGCCGTCCGCGGTCAGCCGGCTCCGGTCACAGGAGCGGCAGAAGGGCGTGGTCGTCGAGGCGATGATGCCGAACGTGGTGCCGTCGGCGATCCGGAAACGCTCGGCCGGGTCCGCGCCCTGCGAACCCACCGGCTCGACGGGGCCGTGCGGCCCGGCGACCATCGCCAGGAGCTCGGCGCGGGACACCACCTGCTCGCGTGTCCAGCGGGTGGCGCCGCCTACGTCCATGTACTCGATGAACCGGATCTCGGCGCCGATGCCGCGCGCGAAGCCGAGGAGATCGAGCACCTCGTCGTCGTTCGTCCCGCGCACCACCACGGTGTCCAGCTTGAGCGGGAAGCCGGCAGTGCGCGCCGCCTCGATCCCGGCCAGCACCCGGGCATGGAGATCGGAGCGGGTCAGCGCCAGGAAGCGCTCGGGGCGGAGCGTGTCCAGGCTGACCGTGAGCCGCTGGAGACCGGCTTCCCGCAGCTCGCGCGCCCGCTCGGCGAGCAGCACGCCGTTGGTGGTCATTGCCAGGTCCCGGATGCCGGGCCGGGCCGCCAGGGCGCGCACCAGGGTGGAGATCTCCGAGCGGAGGAGCGGTTCGCCGCCCGTGAGCCGCACCTTGTCCACTCCGAGGCTGCAGAAGATGCCGGTGATCCGGTCCAGCTCCTCGAAGGTCAGGAGCTCCTTCTTCGGTAGCCAGACGTAGTCCGGCTCCGGCATGCAGTACGCACACCGGAGGTTGCACCGGTCGGTGACGCTGAGCCGCAGGCTCCTGAGCGGGCGACCCAGGGTGTCGCGGAGGCCGTCGGGCGTTGTCGGTGAGCCAGCAGCAGGCACGGGAATCCCTCAGGCATAAGCCAGGACCGCTGGCCACGCCAGGGTACGCTTGCGGGGACCGTGCCCGACCGTCCCCGCGTCTTCGACCCCGAGAGCCGCACCACCGAGCTGGTGGGCCGTCCCCGGGCGACGCTCCGGGACGCCTACCACCTGCTGCTCTCCGCCCCGTGGTGGGTGGATCTCCGGGGTCATCGCCGCAGTGTTCGTGGCGGTGAACGTCGTCTTCGCGGGGCTCTACCTCGCGGTGGGAGGCATCGCCCGGGCGCGGCCGGCCTCGTTCGCCGATGCCTTCTTCTTCAGCGTGCAGACGCTGGCGACCATCGGCTACGGCGAGATGCACCCCGTGACGCTCGGCGCCAACCTGCTCGTCACCGTCGAGGCGCTGCTCGGGCTGATGATCACCGCGCTCGTCACGGGGCTGGTGTTCGCAAAGTTCTCCGTCGTCCGGCCGCGGGTCATCTTCGCCCGGGTGGCAGTGATCACGCCGATCGACGGGGTACCGACGCTGATGGTCCGGGTCGGGAACGAGCGCGGCAACTACATCGCCGACGCTGCGGTCCGGCTGGTGCTGTTGCGGACCGAGCGGAGCGCCGAGGGCGCGATCCTGTACCGGATGCGCGACCTCACACCCGTCCGCGAGCGGTCTCCGGCGTTCGCCCGCGGCTGGACGGTGATGCACACCATCGACGCCTCGAGCCCGCTGTACGGCTCGACCGCCGAGTCGCTCCGGGCGAGCGACGCCGAGCTGCTCGTCACCATCGTCGGCGTGGATGCGACCACCGGACAGTTCGTGCACGCCCGGCACTCGTACCTGGACGACGAGGTCCGCTTCGGGCACCACTACGTTGACCTGCTGGCCGAGCTCCCCGACGGGAGGGTCCGCCTGGATCTGCGCCACTTCCACGACGTCGTTCCCGACGGAGCTTCGCCGCCTCAGTAGGCGATCAGTGGTGGGGACATCTGCACCGGATTCCCGTCCTCGCTGGCCGCCACGAGGTCGCGCCGGAGGCTGGCTCCGTCCCCGGCGCCAGGCTCGGTGAAGACGAGGGCGCGGTACTCGCCGGGCGCGTCGATGGCCAGCGCGAGCGTGCCGCCACGGTCCGTCCGGGTGCAGCCCGCAGAGCCCGGGCAGCGCACCACCCGGCGCTCATCCCGGTAGACCCGGAGCTCGGCGCCCTCGAAGCGGAGGTTCCAGACCGCGTGCAGTGGCGCGCTCCCGTTCATGCGAGGGGGCCTGTCGAGCTCGGCGCTTACCCGCGCCGGGAAGGGCTCCGGTCGGCCGAGCCGCTGCGCGAGGATGACCGCCGCCCCGATGGCCACGGCGGCCAGGGCCAGCGCTCCGAGCCGGTGGATCCGGCGCCGGCGACCGATGCGGTTCCAGACGCCGCGCTCCCAGCCTCTCGCCGGCGTGTCGTGGCGCTCGTCGGCTCGGTGTGTGGAGGTGGCGGGCACTGCTCCGGAGGCGACGGCAGGCCCCGTCCCCCCACCCCCCGCGGTGACGGTGTGGTGTCTCCGACCAGACCGTCGTCTGAAGGGTGGCCCGGTCGGCGCTGGCTCCAATCGGCGACGCGCCGGAGGGTGCACGCAGTTCCGCGACTCTGCGTGGTGCCCGGGGGGCGACCGGCCGCCCACGAGATCTCGGGCGGCCGGTCGCGCCATTTTTTCGCTGCAGCCGCCAGCCGCCGCCGCCATTCTGGTCCCATGGAACAGCGCGTGCTCGGGAAGTCGGGCTTGAAGGTGTCTCGGATGGGACTCGGCTGCATGGGCATGTCGGAGTTCTACGGCCCCGCGGACGAGGCAGAGTCCCGCGCCACGCTGGAGATGGCGGTGGATCGGGGCGTCACCTTCCTCGACACCGCGGACATGTACGGGGCGGGCAAGAACGAGGAGCTGCTCTCGGACATCCTCCGTCGGCGTCGGAAGGAGATCGTCCTCGCGACCAAGTTCGGGATCGTGCGCGATCCCGAAGCGCCCACCGACGCGACCCGGCGGCGGATCGTCGGCAAGGCCGACTACGTGCGCAGCGCCTGCGAGGCGAGCCTGCGACGGCTGAAGATCGAGGTGATCGATCTCTACTACCAGCACCGCGTGGATCCCTCGACTCCCATCGAGGAGACGGTGGGCGCGATGGCGCAGCTGGTGAAGGAGGGGAAGGTCCGGGCCCTTGGTCTGTCCGAGGCGACAGCGGACGTCATCCGTCGCGCCGCCGCCGTGCACCCCATCGCCGCGCTCCAGAGCGAGTACTCGTTGTGGACCCGAGATCCGGAGGAGGGCCCGCTCCAGACGTGCCGTGCGCTCGGCATCACCCTGGTCCCGTTCAGCCCGCTCGGGCGCGGATTCCTCACCGGACAGATCCGTACCCCGGCGGACTTCGCCCCGGACGATTTCCGGCGGAACAACCCGCGCTTCCAGGGCGAGAATTTCCAGAAGAACCTGGTGCTGGTGGAGAAGGTGGGCGCGCTGGCGCGGCAGAAGGGGTGCACGCCCGGACAGCTCGCGCTGGCCTGGGTGATGGCCCAGGGCGACGACGTGGTGCCCATCCCTGGCACCAAGCGTCGGAGTTACCTGGAGGAGAACCTCGGAGCGCTCGAGGTGCGGCTCACCCCCGAAGATCTAGTGACCATCGAGGCGGCCTTCCCCAAGGGCGCCACCGCGGGCGGCCGGTACGCGGCCGGCACGGTGGGGACGCGGGCTCGCCCCGGGTAGGCTCTGCACGCTGTGCCTTGACCCGGGAGCCGCGGCTGGCATCGAGTGCGCGCCTCGGACGCTGGAGGACGCCATGCTCGCTGATGCTCCCCTGACCACGATTCTCCCGGTGGTGGACCTTGCCCGCGCCCGGACGTTCTACGAGCAGAAGCTCGGGCTCGTCCGCGGCCGTGCCAAGTCCGATGGGAAGTACGAGTACCCGGTGGGGAATGGAGCCCTGGCGCTCTTCCAGCGGGGGGCGCCGACGAAGGCAGACCACACCGCGGTGAGCTTCGCGGTGCGCGACATCGTCGCCGCCATCCGGGACCTCGAGTCCCGCGGGGTGGTCTTCCACGACTACGACCTGCCCGGCCTCAAGACGGTGGAGCACGTGTGCGTGCTCGGGTCGGAGAAGGCAGCGTGGTTCAGCGATCCGGATGGCAACATCCTCTGCATCCACGAGGACCTGGGCTGAATGTCCGACCCCTGGGTGTTGACCGATCCCCCTCCGCCGGCCATTCGTGAGGCGTACGGACCGGCGCCGTCGCAGATCCTATGGATCCGCCGCCCACCGGGGAGCGAGCGGTTGCGCACGCTGGTGATGATCCACGGGGGCTACTGGCGGGCGGCGTACGATGCCGGGCACGTGGGGCATCTCTGCGCCGACCTCGCGCGCCGCGGCTGGGCGACGGTCGCGCTCGAGTACCGGCGCATCGGGGAAGACGGGGGCGGCTGGCCGGGGACGTTGACCGACGTGGCCGCGGCGCTGGATGCGCTCCAGGGCATGTCGGCGCGGCACGGGCTCGACCTCGGCCGATTCGGTCTGGATGGGACACTCGGCGGGCGGGCAGCTGGCGCTCTGGGCCGTGACGCGGTCGTCCGTGCCGGGGGCGCTGAAGCGACCGTCGTGGCGTCCACGCCGGGTGGTGGGCCTCGCGCCGGTGTCGGACCTGGTGGAGGCGGACAGGCTCGAGCTGAGCAACCACGTCACGCTCGAGCTGCTGGGAGGGACCGCCCGGCAGCAGCCGGCGCGCTACGCCGATGCGTCCCCCGCAGATCACCTCCCGCTCGGCGTTCCGACCGTGGTGATCCACGGGACGAAGGACAACGTGGTCCCGCTGGCGATGAACCGGAGCTTCGTCGACCGGGCCCGGAAGGCGGGCGACGACATGCGGCTGGTGATGCCCGAGGACGCGGACCACTTCGACGTCATCGACCCGAAGTCGAAGGTGTGGCCGCAGGTCCTCGAGGCGCTCGGCCCGGGAACGTAGGACTGCGCCATCCGGGCCCACACCTCTCCCACTCCCCGGCCACGCCGGGCGACGAGCGTTGCTCCGCGGACGGGGTGCTTCGTCTCGGGTCTCATGGCACGGGACGTAGCGCGGCGCCGGTGGGGAGCGCGTCGGGCTGCGTGCGGTGAAGGTCAGAGCAAGGTCAGGTTCGGGTCGATCCCCGCACTGTCAAGCGGCCGCTGCAATCGCGTTGTCTGTCGTGGCGGCCTCACGCGAGGAGGGTGTCCATGATCCATATCCGGCGGTGCCTGATGTTCTCCGCGGTGATGCTGCTGACCCATGCGGAGCTCGCCGGATGGAAACTCGAATCCCGTACCCGACGCCGGGCAGATTCCCGACGCTGGACGCCCACTCCCACCGCGCCGGGATGGACCACGCTCCGGCAGCTTCCCTTGGGCGTGGAAGTCGCCCTGGCTGCAGCAAACGGCAAGCTCTACGTGATCGGTGGTACGACACTCCGCCCGCGTTCCAGGTCTACGACATCGCCTCCGACACCTGACGACGGCTCCGCCCGAGACGACAACGCGGCGCGTCGTCGAGGCGGAGCTCTACGTCTTCGGCGCGAGCCACCCCTGTCAGGTCTTCATCTCCACGCAGCCGGGCCTGACCAGCGCCGCGTCCGTTGCGAACACCCCGGTCGGCGTCGGGTTGCGGTCACCTGGATCGGACGGGTGGAGCTTCGATCGGACCAACAACACGTCGCTAGCCAGCCACTCCGCCTTCGACGTGCCGAGCCGCGAACCCGCCGGTCCGTTCGCGTCGCGCTCGCGGCCCGGAACCCGCCTCTCGGATGATCGGCGGCAAGCTTTACGTGACGGGGGACGCGCTCCCGGCACGAGGCCGAGATGGGAGCAACGTCGCCTCCACCGAGTCTACATCCGGCCACAATGCCTGTCCCCGTGCCCGACCTCACATCCGCAGCGGGGGCGCGAGCGGGGTCCCGACGAGGCTTACGTCCGCGGAGGCGGCCTGCCAGGTCTCGTCCGGCGCGGTTCGATCCAGCCGCCGGGACCTGGACGCCACTCCCCGACATGCCCATCGCGCTGACCGGTCACCGCGCGGTCGCCGTCGGCCCGGACATCTACGTGGTCGGTGGATTCAAGGGCGCGAACGGGATTCGCCAGGGCTTCGGTGGCGTGCCGTTCGTCTGGCGCTATCGTCCCCCCCTGAGGCAGCTGGACGTTCCGCGGGAGCGGCGATGCGACTGAGCGGGATTCCCTTCGGGGTGACGGAGTGGTCGAACGTCGAACGGACCGAACGGCCGGGGGACTCGGGCATCGCGGTGTGGAGGACCCGCCAGTTCGGGGAGGTCCGGGTCCGGATGGTGGAGTATTCGCCCGGCTACGTCGCAGACCACTGGTGCGCGAAGGGTCACATCCTCCTCTGCCTCGCCGGCGAGCTGAACACCGAGCTGGAGGATGGGCGGCGGTTCACGCTGAAGCCGGGGACGAGCTACCAGGTCGCGGACGGTGCCGAGCGCCATCGGTCCGCGACCGCGAGCGGTGCGACGCTGTTCATCGTCGATTGATCGTGAGAGGTGCCGCCATGGGAGAGAGCAGAGGCGTGTCGCTGTCCAGGGTCAGCGTGCTCATGCTGGGGGTGACCGATCTCGGGCGGTCGCTCGCGTTCTACCGGGACACGCTCGGACTTCCTCTGCGCGGGACGGGCGGCGAGTTCGCGTTCCTCGACGCCGGGACCGTCACCCTCGCGCTGAGGGAGACGAAGGATCCTCGGCCCGCCCCCCGACGAGAGGCGGGTGGAGGTGGTCTTCTCGGTGGAGGACATCGACGCCGCGCACCAGGCGCTCCGCTCACGGGGCGTGGAGTTCCGCCGCGAGCCGCGTGTCGTCACCGGGGACCAGCACGCCGCAGACTTCCGGGACCCGGACGGCCACGTCCTCTCCATCTTCGGCCCGCGCCCCAAGGCATGAGCCCACAGTCGGAGCGGTCCTGCGAAGCCCGAGCGTCAAACATCTCTGCGCGAGGTGTCAGACACCTCGTGTGGCCACCCGTCACGGCGACATCTCGTCAGGGTCCAGGCGAGCCTTTGTGAGGGTCGAGCTCTGCCCCGGGAGTAGGTCTCGGTCCGCTCTGATCCTCTCCCTCGCGCTTCATCTCGTCCCTCCTGTGCACGGGTCGGCTCGCCGTTGCGCGGCTCGTCCCCGGCCCATTTCCGACCGGGGCACGCCATGCAATCGCTGCCGGCGCTCGCCCGCATTCCGCGCGCGATGCGCATGCCGAGGTGCGTTCGATGCTCCTTCCGCTCATCACCACTGCACTCCTGCTCTCCGCTTCCGCGGGCCGAGACGAGGACCGCGATGAACACAACGCCTGCGCCGACGCCGTTCACCGCCAGTTCGACTTCTGGGTCGGGGACTGGGAGGTGCACAGCCGGGCGGGCGTCTTCGTCGCCGAGAACCGGATCACGCTCGAGCTCGACGGCTGCGTGGTCGCCGAGCACTGGACGCCGTTCAATGGCGGGCGCGGCCGCTCGCTCAGCAGCTATGACGCGGCGAGCGGGGTCTGGCGACAGACCTGGGTGACCGAGGCGACCGGTTTCAGCTATCCGCTTCGTCTCTCCGGCGGCTTGCGGCCAGACGGGGCGATGGAGATGACGGGGGTCCGTCATCCCTCGTACGGCCGCGACCTCGTCTGGCTCGACGACTACATCTGGACTCCGGTCACGCCGGACCAGGTGGTGCAGGAGCCCAGGATCGACATTCCGAGCTCGAACTTCCACAGCGCCGGTCGCCTCACATATCTACGCAACTGCGGATCTCCCGCCGATCGAGTCGCCCGGCACCACGAAGTGCACCGCCGGGGACTCGGCAGAGACCCGTCAGCTGGATTTCACACTCGGCACCTGGAGGGTCACGGACGGCCACGGCAAGCACGTGGGCAAGAGCGAGATCGCGCTCGACCCGACCCTGAGCAGCTGCCTGCTCGAGGAGCACTTCAAGGGCGAGGAGCACGACCGGGCGACCGGCTGGCTCTACTATGACGCCGTGGAGGATCGCTTCTACCGGATGCTGGTGGACAACCGTGGCCGCCGGGTGGAGGTCGGCGGCAACTTCGATACGTCAGGTGCCCTGGTCCTCGTCGGCCCGTCGCCCGACGGTCCGGTCACGACGCGCCTGACGCTCCGGGCCAACGGCCCCGACGAGCTCCACCTCACCTGGGCGCGCTCGGCTGACAGCGGGACCAGCTGGAAGAACGAGCGGGAGCTCGTCTACCGTCGTCTGGGCAAGGGAGCCGAGGACTGAGGATGAGCCAGCCGCGCGCGGTCCCAGATGAACGTCCAGCCACCACTGGCTGGCGCGGTCCAGGGTGGCCCGCGGTGGTCGTGTTCTGGACCGCGCTCGGCTTGCTCGAGTGCCTCACCGCGCCGTTCCGGGCGTCGCTCGCGCGCCGCCCAATCGGACTGACCGAGGCGCTAATCAACAACCTGCCCTGGTGGCTGCTCTGGGCGCCCCTCACCGCCATCCCGGTCGCCCTGTCGCGGCGCTTCCCGCTGCAAGGGCCCCGCTGGCGCCGTTCCGTGCTGGCGCACGTCGCAGGGGCACTGCTCACCACGACCATCCACCTGCTGTCCGAGGGCGCCGTGTACTACTTCACCACCGGGGGGCGTTATGCCCCGAGCCTGCGGTGGCAGTGGACGGGGTTCTTCGCCAACTACACCATGCTGGACCTGGTCACCTACGGGCTCATCGTCGGTGCCTGTCACGCGCTCGAGTTCCACGGCCGCTTCCGGGACGCGCAGCTCCGGGCGGCGCTGCTGGAAGCGCAGCGAACGCGGCTGGAGCTCGGGCTCTCCGAGGCGCGGCTGCAGGCCCTCCGCCTGGAGCTGAACCCGCACTTCTTCTTCAACGCTCTGAACTCGGTGTCGGGCCTGGTCCGCCGGGGCGAGAGCGACGCTGCCGTCCGGATGCTGGCGCGGCTGGGCGAGCTTCTCTCCGCCACGCTCGACCATGACCGGCCGCCGCGGATCCCGCTCCGCGAGGAGCTGGACCTCCTCGACCGCTACCTGGACATCGAGCGAGTGCGCTTCCGTGAACGGCTCAGCGTGACGGTGCGGGTCGAGCCGGGCGCCGCGAGCGCTCTGGTGCCGACCTTCTTCCTCCAGCCGCTGGTGGAGAACTCGATCCGTCACGGCATCGCCCGGCGCTCGGGGACGGCCCGCATCGAGGTGACCGCCAGGGTCGACGGACGGACGCTACACGTCGACGTCAGTGACAGCGGCGAGGGCGTCCGCATGGGCGCGCGGGAGGGGATCGGCCTGTCCAATACCCGGGCGCGGCTCACCGAGCTCTACGGGGATTCGGCAACGATCTCGCTGGAGAACGGCGCTGCGGGTGGGGGGCTGGCTCGCATCGCCTTGCCGTTCAGGTCGACGGCTTCGGAGGCAAGGTGACCGACGACCATCCGCTCCGGGTGCTCATCGTCGACGACGAGCCGCTGGCGCGCGACTGCGTGCGGCTCGGGCTCGCCGGGGACCCGGGAGTGGAGATCGTCGGCGAGTGCAGCGACGGCGCCTCGGCGGTCCAGGCCATCCAGCGGCTCGTCCCCGAGGTGGTGGTGCTCGACGTCCAGATGCCGGAGCAGGACGGCTTCTCGGTCATCGAGGAGGTCGGCGCCAATCGGATGCCGGTGGTGGTGTTCGTCACCGCCTTCGACCGCTATGCGGTGCGCGCCTTCGAGCTGCACGCCCTCGACTACGTTCTGAAGCCGTTCGACGACGGGCAGCTCCGGGAGGCTCTTCGCCGGGCGCGCGAGCGACTCCGCGAGCAGCGGGAAGGGGAGCTGCGGCCGGCGCCTGGCCGACCTGCTGCAAGAAAGGAGCCCCGAGGGCCAGCTCCGCCGCTTCAGCGTCCGCGAGAACGATCGCATCCACTTCGTGCCCGTCGAGGATATCGACTCGATCGAGGCCGACGGAAATTACGTGGTGCTCCACGAAGGTCCGCGCGACCACCGGCTCCGGGGGACGATTCGCGCACTCGCTGCGCGCCTCGACCCGGGGCGTTTCCTGCAGGTCCACCGGTCCGCCATCGTCAACCTGGATCGGGTGGCCGAAGTGCAGGCCTGGTTCGGGGGAGACTATCTGGTGCTGCTCCGCACCGGGGCCAAGGTGAAGGCCAGTCGCACCTACGCCGGGCGGTTGCTCGAGGGCTAGCGCGGATCAGAGCCCGCGGATGAACCCGCCGTCCACCGCGATGGCCTGGCCGGTCACGTAGCCGGCCTGCTCCGAGGCGAGGAACGCCGCCATCGCCCCGAGCTCCTCGGGGCGTCCCAGTCGCCGCGCCGGGATGTGCTCGGCCAGCGCGTCTTCCGGGATGCCCAGCTCGGCGATCCGCTCGGTTGCGGTGTAGCCCGGGAGGAGGGCGTTGATCGTCACGCCGTCCTCGGCCACCTCCGGGGCAATCGTCTTCACCAGCCCGAGCAGCCCGGCCCGCAGGCCGCTCGAGACCGTGAGCCCCGGGATCGGCTCCTTCGCCGCCGTCGAGGTGATGAGCAGCACGCGCCCCCACCGCCGCTCCCGCATGCCGGGGAGTGCCGCCCGGATCGCGTCCACCGCGCTCATCCACAGCGACTGGAAGCCCTCCCGCCACATCGCCTCGGTCACGTCCGCGAACGGGCCCTTGGGGGGTCCGCCGGTGTTCGTCACCAGGATGTCCAGCCCGCCAAGCTTCTGGATCGCAGTCTCCACCAGCGTCGTCGCGGCGCCCGGGACGCTCAGGTCGGCCGGCAGCCCCACCCGCGCACCGAGCTCGCGCGCCGCCGCCTCGACCCGCGCCTTGTTCCGGGCACAGATCGCCACCCGGGCGCCCTCCGCCACCAGCGCCGCCGCGACCGCCCGGCCGAGGCCGGAGGAGGCTCCGAGGACCAGCGCCCGGCGGTCACGCAGCCCGAGGTCCATCAGAGCCTCTCGCGAAGAAACGGTGTGAGCCGCGCCGCGACCAGCGCCCGCGCCCGCCCGAGATCGACCTCCGCCGCCGAGCTCAGCCCCTCGGCCAGCTCGGAGACGATGCCCGAGGCGATGCGGCCGGCGTCGTACGCCACCCGGTAGGGGGCGCGGCTGAAGGTCACCAGCGCGTAACGGGAGACGAACTCCGCCGGGAGCTCCGACAGCAGGCGCTTCTCGATGGCCTTCTCCAGGAGAAAGCGCGGGTCGGCGGTGCTCGCCCGCATCTCCACGAAGTTCTCCACTGCCATGTCGGCGATGGCGTCGGTGTTGGGGCGCCGCAGGTGCTCGAACCGGGCGAAGATCTCCTCGCGCGAGGCGCCCTCGGCCTCGAGCCCGTCCAGCACCACGCAGTCCTCGAATCCACAGTTCATGCCCTGGCCGAAGAACGGCACGATCGCGTGGGCGGCGTCCCCGAGCAGCAGCGCTCCGTCCCCAGAGTGCCAGGTCGAACACTTCACCGTGACCATCGAGCCGGTCGGGTTGCCACCGAACTGCGCCTCGAGGTCGGGGAGCATCCGCTCCACGTCGGCGAACTGCGCGCGGAAGAACGCGCGCACCGCGCCCGGCGGCTCCAGCGTCGCAAAGCTCTGCGCCCCTTCGAAGGCAAGGAACAGGGTGCAGGTGAAGCTCCCGTCCTCGTTGGGGAGGGCGATGAGCATGAAGTCGCCGCGTGGCCAGATGTGCAGCGCGTTCCGCTCGAGCTGCCAGCTGCCGTCCGGCCCGGCGGGAAGCGTCAGCTCCTTGTAGCTGTGGGCCAGGAGCATCTCCTGCGAGGTCCCGCCGCGCGCCTCGACCACCGCCCGTCGCACCGCCGACCCGGCGCCATCCGTCCCGTAGACCACGGCGCCGTCCACGCGCTCGGTGCGTCCGTCCTCGCCCTCGACGGTCAGCTCGCGCCGGTCGAGGGCGAGCCCCACCACCCGCCGCCGGAAGGACAGCCGCACCCGACCGGTTCGCTCCGCGGCGTCGAGGAGCATCCGGTTCAGCAGGCCGCGCGAGATGGAGCGGATGCACTGGGTGTCGTCCTTCCCGTACGCCTGGAAGGCGAGCGAACCGTCGCGCGCGTGGATCATCCGCCCGAGCATCGGAATGGCGTGCGCCAGCGCCTCCTGCTCGAGCCCCACCTGCGCCAGCGCGTGCAGCCCGCGAACGCTGATCGCCAGGTTGATGCTGCGGCCGGCGGAGATCTGCTCGCGCCGCATGTCCGGTCGCCGCTCGAACAGCTCCACCGCCTTGCCCCGCCGGGCGAGGAAGACCGCCAGCAGCGAGCCCACCAGGCCCGCGCCGGCCAGGACGGTGCGTTCACTTCCCCGTGACATGGCTCCGGAGCACCTCGGCGAAGCGCACCACGTCGGCAAAGCGCGTGTAGAAGGGCGCGGGCGCGGCACGGATGATGTTCGGCGCGCGGAAGTCGCAGAGAACGCCCGCCGCGGCGAGCCGCTGCAGCAGCCCCCGCGCGTCCCGGGTGATGCGCAGCGACAGCTGGGCACCGCGCCGGGCCGGGTCCGCCGGGGTGATGACCTCCACCCCGGGCATGCCGCGGAGCAGCTGGTCCATCAGGCCGGTGAGCCGCTCCGACTTCCTCCGGAGCGCGGTCATCCCCACCGCGTCGAAGAGCTCCATCGACGCGCGGAGCGCCGCCATCTGGAGAATCGGCGGATTCGACAGCTGCCATCCCTCGGCCCCGGGCATGCCCTCGAAGCGTGGCCCCATCTCGAAGCGGCTGGCCTCGTCGTGACCCCACCAGCCCTCGAACCGGGCGAGACCGCGGCCCTCGCGGTGGCGGGCGTGCACGAAGACCCCCCCCAGCGCCCCGGGTCCGCCGTTGAGGTACTTGTACGAGCACCACACCGCGAAGTCGGGCCCGTCGTCGTGGAGGTGGAAGACCAGGTTCCCGGCCCCGTGCGCGAGGTCGAAGCCGACCATCGCCCCCACCGCGTGCCCGGCGCGGGTGATGGCGCCGACGTCGAAGGCCTGGCCGGTGAGGTAGTTCACGTTGCCGATCAGCACCAGCGCGATGCCGCTCTCCCTCCCGGGCGATGGCGTCGAGGACGTCCTCCGGCCGGAGTACGTCCTCTCCGGGCCGGGGCACGAGCGGAACCAGCGCGTCGGCGGGGTCGAGCCCGTGAAACCGCACCTGGCTCGCGAGCGCGTACCGGTCCGAGGGGAACGCGCTGCCCTCGTAGAGGATGCGGGTGCGCGCCGAGGCGGGCCGGTAGAACGAGACCATCAGGAGGTGGAGGTTGACGGTGAGGGTGTTCATCACCACCACCTCGTCCGGCTGCGCGCCGACCAACCGCGCGGTGGGTGCGGTGAGGAAGCGGTGGTACGGAAGCCAGGGCGACGTGCCCTGCACGTGCCCCTCGACGCCGCGGCCGGCCCAGTCGTCGAGCACCTCCTCGACCCGCGCCCGAGCTGTCCGCGGCTGGAGCCCGAGCGAGTTTCCGGTCAGGTACACCACCGGCGCGCCGCCCGGGCCAGCCGGGAAGAGGAATGAATCGCGCATCGGACCGAGCGCATCGCGCGCATCCTGGTCCTCGGCGATCGCCCGGCCCTCTTCCGCGCTCAGCATGGGCGCCCCAGCCAGCGGAGCGCGTTGTCGCCCAGCAGTCGCCTCCGCGCACTTGCCAGCTCGGGGACCGACCGGATCAACGCGCCCGGCTCCGACTCCCCGAGGGGGAAGGGGTAGTCGCTCCCGAGCATCACCCGGTCCTCTCCGAAGAGCTTCACGATGAACCGGAGCATGTCCGGATCGTGCACCAGGCTGTCCACCCAGAAGCGACCGAGGTAGGCCCGCGGGGGCACCGGGTTGTCCACCGCCACAAGATCCGGCCGACAGTCGAAGCCGTGCTGGATGCGCCCGAGCGTTCCGGGAAAGGCGCCGCCGCCGTGGGCGAAGGCGACGCGCAGGCCGGGGAGCCGCTCCAGCACGCCACCGAAGACGAGCGAGCAGATGGCGAGCGAGACCTCCGCCGGCATGCCCACCAGCCACGGGAGCCAGTACTTCCGCATTCGCTCCTCGCCCATCATGTCCCAGGGATGGACGAAGACCGCCGCCCCCAGCTCGGCTGCGGCGGCGAAGACCTCGAACAGCGCCGGGTCGCTCAGGTTCCACGTCGTTGACGTGGCTGCCGATCTGCACGCCGGACAGTCCGAGGGACTTCACGCACCGCTCGAGCTCGCGCACCGCCAGCGCGGGCGCCTGCAGCGGCAACGTGCCGAGGCCCAGGAAGCGCCCGGGCGCACCGGCGACGACCGAGGCCAGGTGGTCGTTCAGGAACCGCGCCACCTCGGCGCCGTCCTCCGGCTTCGCCCAGTAGGAGAACATCACCGGGACGGTGGAGAGCACCTGGACGTCCACGCCCGCGCGGTCGCAGTCCGCGAGGCGGGCGGCGGGCGCCCAGAGGCTCTCCTCCACCTCGCGGAACGCCTGCCCGTCGTCCTTCACCATACGGGCACGGCAGGGCCCGGTGTGCTCGAGGCCGATGAATCCCCCGTACCCGAACCGCTCCTTCCAGCGGGGCAGCTCGGGCGGGAGGAGATGGGTGTGGACGTCGACGACCGGCATCGGACCTCAGGACGCCCGGGTGGCGCGCGTGCCGCAGGCCCGGCAGGTGGTGGTCTTCTCGTCGCCGTAGAAGTGGTCGAACACCGGCGGTAGCTGCGTGACGATGTCGGTCAGGTGCATGGACTCGCGGTACAGCTCCTGCCCGCACTTCTCGCAGACCCAGAGGAACGAGTCCTTCTCGTGCGGCAGCCGCCTGCGCTCGAGCACCAGGCCGACGGTGTTCGCCGGACGCTGGGGGGAGTGGGGCACGTTGGGGGGCAGGAGGAAGATCTCTCCCTCCCGGATCGGGACCACCTCCCGCTTGCCGTCGACCAGCACGTGCAGGGCGATGTCCCCCTCGAGCTGGTAGAAGAACTCCTCGCCCTCGTTGACGTGGAAGTCGCGCCGCGCGTTCGGGCCACCCACCACCGTGACCATGAACTCGCGGTCGGCCCAGATCTGCTGGTTCCCCACCGGCGGCCTGAGGAGATGGCGGTGCTCGTCGATCCACTTCTTGAAGTTGAGGGCTTGCAGCCTGGACATGGTCACTCCGGCATCGTCGCGATGCACTTCAGCTCGATGGCGATGGGCGTGGGAAGCCGCGTCACCTCCACCGTGGTCCGGCACGGCTGGGCGTCCTTGAAGTACTCCGCCCAGAGCCGGTTGTAGACCGCGAAGTCGTTCTCCATGTCGGTCAGGAAGACCGTCACGTCCACCAGGCGGTTCCAGCTGGTGCCCGCGTCCTCGAGGATGGCGCGCACGTTGTCGAACACGCTCTTGCACTGGATGGCGATGTCGTGGTCCACGACGTTCCCTCTCGCGTCCAGCGTCACCCCGGGGATGTCGTGGCTGCCGCGGACGCGCGGGCCGATACCGGACAGGAAGAGGAGGTTCCCCACCCGGCGGGCGTGCGGGAAGGCGCCCACCGGGGGCGCGGCGCGCTGCGAGGTCACGCGGTCCGACATGGGCGGTCAACCTCCTGCGAGATGGATGCAGACGTTCTGGGGCTCGGTAAAGAACCGGAGGGCCTCCTGGCCACCCTCGCGGCCCAGGCCCGAGTCCTTCATCCCACCGAACGGGGTGCGCAGGTCGCGGAGCATCCAGGTGTTCACCCAGACGATTCCGCTCTCCAGCGCGGCGCTGAACCGGTGGGCGCGGACCAGATCGCGGGTCCACACCGACGCCGCCAGCCCGTACCGGACAGAGTTGCACGCCCGGAGCACCTCGTCCTCCGAGTCGAAGGGCATCAGCGCCGCGACCGGACCGAAGATCTCCTCCTGGTTGGTCCGGCAGTCCGGGCCGAGGCCCTCGATCAGCGTGGGCTCGACGAACCAGCCCTCGCGGCACCGCCCACCCACCTCGGCGCGCTTGCCGCCGGTGAGGAGCCGCCCGCCCTCCTCTCGGGCCAGCGCGATGTAGCCGAGCACCTTGTCCAGGTGCGCACGGCTCACCAGCGCCCCCTGCTCCGTCTGGGGAAGGAGCGGGTCGCCCATCCGCAGGGCCCGGGTGCGCTCCACCAGCGTGTCCCGGACCCGGGCGTACGCGCTCCGCTCCACGAAGATGCGCGGGCAGCAGAGACAGATCTGCCCCTGATTGGAGAAGGACGAGCGGACGGTGGTGGCGATCGCCGCGTCGAGATCGGCGTCGGCGAAGATGACCACCGGGTTCTTCCCGCCCATCTCCAGCGAGAGCTTCTTGAACATCGGGCCCGCGGTCCGGGCGATCTCCGCGCCAGTCCGGGTACTCCCGGTGAACGAGATTGCACGCACCTCGGGGTGGCGGGACAGCGCGTCGCCCACCTTCGGCCCGAGCCCGTGCACGATGTTCAGCACCCCCGGCGGCAGGCCCGCCTCGAGCGCGATCCGCCCCAGCCAGTGCGCGGTCACCGGCGTGACCTCGGACGGCTTGGCGACCACCGTGTTGCCGACCGCGAGCGCGGGCGCCACCTTCCAGCTCAAGAGGTAGAGAGGGAGGTTCCAGGGCGAGATGGTGCCCACCACGCCGAGGGGATGGCGGAGCGTCACGTTCAGTGCGTGCCCGTCCATCGGGTGGCACTCGCTCGAGAGCTGGGTGGCGGCGTCGGCGAAGAACTCGAAGTTCAGGATGGCGCGCGGGATGTCCACCTCGGTCGCCACCGAGATGGGCTTGCCGCTGTCGACCGACTCGGCGCGGGCGAGCTCCGGGAGGGCCTGCCGCAGTCCCTCGGCGATCTTCCGGAGAACGCGGCTGCGCACCGGGGCCGGGGTGGCGCTCCAGGCCGGGAACGCCCGGCGGGCGGCCTCGACCGCCTCGGCCACGTCGGTGGCATCGGAGTCGGGCAGGGTGCCCAGCGGCGCGCCGGTGGCGGGCTCCCAGTTGGGGAGCGTCGCCCCGGACCGCGCCGGGACCTCGCGACCGTCGATGACGTTGAGGACACCGTCCATGAACCCTCCCGGGTCACCTAGTATGCGCCACCCGGGCCGGGGCCGGGGGCGGACGGTGCACGGAGGACGGTGAGCATGGACATCGAGCGCCTGGCGGGCCACCTGGACGACGCGCGGCGGCACGGCCGTGAAGTGGAGCGGCTGACGCTCGAGGCGCCCGGGCTGGATCTCCCGCAGGCGTACCGGGTGATGGACGCCGGCATCGCGCTGCGCATCGCGCGCGGCGAGCGGATCATCGGCCTGAAGATGGGCCTCACCTCCGAGGCCAAGCGGAAGCAGATGTCGCTCGGAGCCCCCATCTACGGGGTGCTGACCGACGCGATGGTGGTCCGGGGGACCTTCCACCTCCGGGGGACGCTGCACCCCAAGATCGAGCCGGAGATCGCCTTCCGCTTCGGCCGGGGCCTGCCGCGCGCCGCAGACCGTTCGGGCGTGCTCGCGGCCTGCACCGGGGTGGGCCCGGCGCTGGAGATCCTCGACTCGCGCTACCGCGACTTCAAGTACTTCAGCCTGCCGGACGTGGTCGCGGACAACGCGTCGTCCTCGCACGTGGTGCTCCCCGAGCAGTGGCTCGACGTCGAGGGGCGCGACCTCTCACGGGTCGAGCTGGTCATGTCCATCGACGGGACGCCCCGCCAGCGGGCCACGGGCGCAGCCATCTCCGGAGACCCGGTGCTCTCGGTGGTCCAGCTCTCCGCGCTGCTCGAGGAGCGTGGACAGTCCCTGCCGCCGGGCAGCGTGGTCCTCGCCGGCGCGGCAACCGTGGCCGAGCCGCTCGCCGCCGGGATGGTGGTCGAGCTCGACGCCGGCTGGCTGGGCAGCGTCTCGGTGCGGGTCGAGCCGTGACTCGCCGCGCCCGCGTGCTGGCGGTGCTCTCGGCGGCGCTCGGGACTGGCCTGCTCGCGGGCGCCTTCGTGCTGATGGTGCGCGCCGAGGCCGCGACCTGGGCCATGCTCCTCTGGGGTCTGGTGGCGCTGGTCGCGGTGACGGCGTTCCTCGTTCGCTTCCGCCCGCACCGGATCGGCGAGGCGCTCGGGCTGGCCGGCTCCATCGCGCTCGCCCAGACCGTCGCGCTTCACCTCGTGTTGCCGCTCCTGCTCGGCGGAGCGGTCGCCGCGGTCCCGGCGGTGCTCCGCCACCTCGCCGGGTTCGCGCTCCTCGACGCGCTCACCCTGGTCAGCGCGACCCTCGCCGGGCACTGGTTTCCCCACCGCCCGTCGAGCCGCTAGCCCTGGCGCGCCTGCCTCCGCTCGGCGTCGAGCGCGAGGAACTCCTGCTCGAGCTGCCGCCGGCCGGTGATGTTGGAGAAGTAGACGAAGAGCCCTGGCGGGGAAGGGACGGCGGTGACCGCGTACCAGCTCCGTCCGCGAGGGGCGCGTTCCTCGATGACGCGGAGGTATCCATCGGCGAGCGCCGCGTCGAAGGCCCGGTGGAAGGCAGTCCCGCGCAGCTCGGGGAAGACGTCCCACAGCTCCCGGCCGAGCACCTCGGCGCGGCTCCGGTCCAGCATCCGCTCGGCCGCGGGGTTCCAGTGGGTGATGCGCCAGTCGCGGTCGAGCCCGCAGATTCCCTCGAGGCTGCCGCGCAGGCATCGGTCGAGCTCCGCCCGGGCGGCCAGCGCGGTGCGCTCGGCCTCGACCTGCGCGGTGACGTCCAGGACGTAGCAGAGCATCGCCTGTCGCCGGCCTCGCTGCGCTCCGAGGACGATGCGGGTCCACTCGGCGTGACGAACGTCCCCGGCGCGGGTCCGGACGCGGCTGCGGTGGACCAGGTGGCGGTCGCGACCGGCCCGGAAGCGCTCCAGGATGGCGTCCACCAGGGGGGCGTCCGCCGGGTCCACGAGCCCGAGCGAGTCGACGTCACGTCCGAGCACCTCGTCCGCGGTCCAGCCGAAGAGGCGCTGGGCGCCGCCGGCCCACGTAAGGATGGTGCCCTCCGCGTCGATCTCGATGACTGCCGCCGGGAGCGCGTGGAGGTGCTCGAGGAGCGGATGGGTCTCGGGAACCGGCCGGCTCGATCGGGGACTGGTCATGGCCTCGGCCGAATCTTCAGTGAGGACTCCGACGCCCGGGCGACGCCCTTCACGGCGAGTCGTGCGTGTAGAACATCTCGAACTCTTTCAGGAGTCTCCAACCTTGCGGGCTTCCTCTCCCCTCCCGGGCCGAGGTGTCAGGGGCCAGGACCCACTGTCCGGGCCGAGGTGCCTGGCCGAGGTGTCAAACACCTCGTTCAAACGCAATTCAGTTGTATGTGCTGCTGAAGACCAGAGACCCGCCGACGGTCGTCCAGACCGGCTGGGCCGATGACTGCTCGTGATTGGAGGCGAAGAACCCCTCCACGGCGATCCCGATTCCCCAGTGGTCGGCAACCCACCACTCCTTGCCGAGGCTGAACCTCGCCCCGAACCCGGCCTGCGTCTGGCGAACGACCTCACTGTTCTTGTCGCTCACGGTCACCACCGTCACCGAGGGGACGAAGGAGAGGTAGATGTTCGCCGGCATGAAGTAGTGGGTGATGTTGAGGCCGAACGCGGTCAGCCCCAGCGTCCAGTCCTTGCCGAGCTTGCCGGCCGGTGCCGCGGACACCCACGCGTCGCCGGCGAGGATCCAGTCCTCGGCGACGGCGTAGCCCACGGCGGCCGAGAGAGACGCCGCGCCGGAGGAGAACGCGGCCGCGCCCGACGGAGACGGCGTCGTGCTCAGGTACCCGCCGCCCAGGGTCATGCGGAAGAAGCCGCCCAGGTGCCGGTACCCCTTCTCCTCGTCTCGAGGCCGGGGGGCGGTGCCGGCCGGGGCAGGCACCTCGAACGGAACCTCGGTCACGGGCGGCGCGCTGGACACCGGCGCACGACGGGCCTCCTGGGCGAGCCCGGGCGACGCGACGATGCACAGCACGAGGAGTGGTGCCCGCATGGGAGACCCCCCGTGTCTAACGCATGCGCCGGGGGGTGTCAGCGCGTCGCTCGCCCCCCGCCCCCGGCTGCCAGCGGTGGCCTGCTCAGAACGCCCGAAGGTACTGACTCGGGACGCGCCGCCCCTCGGGATGGCCGAGCTCGGCGGCGGCGTGCAGGGGCCAGTACGGGTCCCGCAGCATCGCCCGGGCGAGCATCACCATGTCCGCGTCCCCCTCGCGCACGATGGTGTCCGCCTGGGCGGGTGTGGAGATCGAGTCCCACCGCCGCGGTGGGCACGCCGGCCTCGGCCCGCACGCGGCGGGCGAAGGGCACCTGGTACCCGGGCACCACGTCGATCTTGGCGTACGGCACGAGCCCGCCCGAGCTGCAGTCGACGAGGTCCACCCCCTCGGTGGCGAGACGGCGCGCGAGCTCCACGCTCTCGTCGACGGTCCATCCGCCGTCCACCCAGTCGGTGCAGGACAGACGAGCAAGGAGGGGGAGCCGCTCGGGCCACCGGGCCCGCACGGCCCGGGTGACCTCCAGCGCAAGGCGGATCCGCTGCTCGAACCCGCCGCCGTGGCCGTCGTCCCGCCGGTTCGACAGCGGGGAGAGGAACTCGTGGACCAGGTATCCATGCGCGAAGTGCAGCTCGATGACCCGGAAGCCCGCGGCCACCGCTCGGCGCGTCGCGGCGGCGAACGCCCGGACGACGTCGCCGATGTCGTCGGGGGACATGGCCCGGGGAGGGACGTACCGCTCCGAGAAGGCGAGCGCGCTCGGGGCGATGGGCTCCCAGCCGCCCCGGGTGGGGTCGATGCCGGTCCCGCCTTCCCACGGCACCGAGGTGCTCGCCTTGCGGCCGGCGTGGGCCAGCTGGATGCCGGGCACCGCGCCCTGTCCCTCGAGGAACCGGGCGATCCGCGCGAGGAACTCGACGTGCGCGTCCTTCCACAGCCCGAGGTCCCGCGGGGTGATGCGCCCGCAGGCCTCCACCGCCGTCGCCTCGACCATCACCAGCCCCGCGCCGCCGACGGCCCGCGAGCCGAGGTGGACGAGGTGCCAGTCGTTGGCGAAGCCGTCCTCGGAGCTGTACTCGCACATCGGAGAGACACCGATGCGGTTGGGCAGGGTGACGGAGCGCAGGGCCAGCGGGTCGAAAAGGTGGGGCACCGCCCCCACGTACTCCCCGGCGGCCGCTCAGGCCACCCGGTCCGGCGCGGGCTTGCCCGAGAGGACCGCGTCGACGTTGTCCAGCGCCCGGAACCCCATCGCCTCACGCGTCTCGATCGTCGCGCTCCCCATGTGCGGCAGGAGGAAGGTGTTTGGCAGGGTCCTGTATCCAGGATGGATCGCAGGCTCACCCTGGAACACGTCCAGGCCGGCCGCCCCCACGTGGCCCGAACGCAGGGCGGCGATGAGCGCCTCGTCGTCCACCAGGTCTCCGCGGGCGGTGTTCACCACGATGGCCCCCCGGGGGAGCAGCGCGAGCCGCCGCGCATCGAGCAGGTGGCGCGTCTCGGGCGTGGACGGCGCGTGCAGCGAGAGCAGCTCGCTCACGGGAAGGAGCGCGTCCACGCTCGGGTGGAAGATGGCGCCCTCCTCCTTCTCGGGGGGGAGTCTCCGCTGGTCGGTGTAATGGATCTCGACGCCGAAGCCCCGTGCCCGCCGGGCCATCGCCAGGCCGATGCGCCCCATGCCCACGACGCCAAGGCGCTTTCCGCTCAGCTGACGTCCCATCAGCTGCGTCGGCCCCCAGCCGGTCCAGCCACCGGATCGGAGCAGCTCCTGGCCCTCGTAGGCCCGGCGCGCCGCCCCGAGGAGAAGGAGCAGCGCGATCTCGGCCGTGGCGTCGGTCAGCACCTCGGGGGTGTTGGACATCACCAGGCCCCGTGCCCGGGCCGCGGCGAGATCCAGGTGGTCAGTGCCCACCCCGAAGCTGGCGATGATCCGGACGCGCGGTGACAGCCGGGAGACGATGCCGGCATTCATCTTGTCGGCGACGGTGCACACCACCGCGTCCACGTCCTGGCTCCGGGCGACGAGCTCGTCGGCGCCGAGCGTACGATCGTCCAGGTTGGCGATGAGCCGGTAGTCGCGTGCCGCGCGGCGCTCGACCGCATCGGGCAGCTTCCGGGTGAAGAGGACGGCGTGCTCAGGCATTCACGTTCACGACCACGCGGCCGCGCACCTGGCCGTCGACGATCCGGGGGGCGAACTCGACCAGCTTCGACATCGGGACCTCCTGCGTGACCTCGTCGAGGTGCAGCTTGCCGACGTGGTCCACCAGCAGCTTCCAGGCCCGCTTGCGCTCGTCGTTCGGCGTCATGTCCGAGTCGCAGCCGAGCAGCGCCACGTTGCGGAGGATGAAGGGGAAGACGGTGCCCGGGAAATCCGAGCCACCTGCGAGGCCACAGGCGGCCACCGCGCCCCGGTACGCGGTCTGGCTGCACAGCGTGACCAGGGTCTGTCCCCCGACGGTGTCCACGCCGCCACCCCACCGCTCGGAGGCGAGCGGCGGACCCTTCTGCGCGAGCACGTCGCGGCCGATGATCTCCGCGGCGCCCAGCTTCCGGAGATAGTCCGTCTCGGAGGTCCGTCCGGTGGAGGCAACGACCTTGCGCCCGAGCGCGGCGAGGAGCGCCACGGCGATCGAGCCCACTCCGCCCGCGGCGCCGGTCACCACGAACTCGCGGTCGGTCTCCAGCGTGCCGTGGTCCTGGAGCGCCATCACGCAGAGCGCGGCGGTGAACCCGGCCGTGCCGATGGCCATCGAGGTGCGCGCGTCCAGACCCGGGGGGATGGGGAGGACCGCCGACTCCTTCACCCGCGCGCGCTGAGAAAAGCCTCCCCAGGTGCTCACCCCGAGGCCGTTGCCGGTCACCAGCACCGCGTCACCGGGCTTGAACCGCCCGCTCGTGCTCTCGCGCACGCGGCCCGCGAGGTCGATGCCGGGCACCATCGGCCACTTGCGGATGACCTTCCCGCGACCGGTGAGCGCGAGCCCGTCCTTGTAGTTGAGCGAGCTGTAGGCGACGTCGATGGTGACGTCCCCGGGAGGCAGCGCGGCCTCCTCGAGGGGCGTCCGCTTCACCACCGTGCGCCCGTCCGCCTGCTCGGCAACCAGTGCCGTGAACGTTTCTGCCATGGCCGCGGCACCATTGCGCCGGCCGGGATGAAACTCCAGTCGGACTCCGGAAAATGTTGCGCTCGTCGACGCCGCGCCGGGGGCGTCTCCCTCGTGGCGAGGGCCTCATCCGGCTGGCCCGCCCTTCGCAAGGGGAACTCCCCAGGGCGGCGGCGGGTTGGATGGGGCGTGGCGAGGCGTGGGCGGTCGTCTGTGAAGCGATTGCTGGCCAGACCGGTCGGCAGGCAGGCACCGCCCACGTCTTCGCCCACGCGTTGTCAGGCGGGCAGCGCGGAGTCGGGCGCCACGGCGGAGCTGCGCTCGGGCTCGACCCAGTCGAGATTGGTGTCGACCTCGGGGAAGACCATCGGGCTGCCGTCGTACATCAGGCGGCGCCCCGGATAGATGTACGTCCGCCACGCGTAGCCGATCAGCGAGGGCTGCTCGAGCGCCGGATGCAGCCCCGGGCGGAGAAGTCGCTCATGCGCCTCGGGCAGCAGGCTCCAGTGCAGGAGCGGCTCCTCGTGGTGCATCCCGTGGTAGCCGTTGTTCAGGGCCAGGTAGTTCAGGAGCCCACCGGTGAAGTTCCGGGAGTGGTTGAACGGGTGCTCCGCGTCGCAGCCGTCGTGCCAGAGGAGGTTGATGCCGACGATGCCCAGGTTGGCGAGCAGCTGCGGGAGCAGGATGAAGGCGAGCGCCTTGCGCCAGTCGATGGCGAGCAGGGCGACCTTCAGTCCCCAGACGATCGCCACCTCGAGCCGGCGCTGGCGCCGCCACGTCTCGCTCCCCTTCATCCTGGCGTAGCGCGCGTTGGTGCGGAGGATGGCGGGCGTGACGGCGAAGGGGAACGCCAGCGCGTTGAGCAGGTTCCAGCGGAAGCGCACCTTGGTGGTGCGCATCACGTCCTCGCGCGCCTGCAGGAACCGGTGGTGCGAGAGGTTGTGCCCCGGGATGTAGTCGCTGATCGGAAATCCGTACGAGAGGCTGACCCAGACCTGGAACGCGGAGTTCATCCACCGCCGGTAGAAGACGGGCGTGTGAACCGTGTTGTGCGCGACGACCGCGCACAGCCAGCTCGAGTACCCCAGAACGGCAATCGCGGCGATCCCTGCGAACCCCGTGGGTGCGGTCGTCCAGGCGGCAAGGACGAGCACCGCGTAGGTCGACAGGATCCCGAGCGTTCGTCGGTCGGCACGGTGACGCAGCAAGGCACCGGCGCGGGCGGGAACGGAGGACGGCGACTTCACGCGCTGCACCAAACAGGGAAACCCGGGCTTTGTCCACAAGATTACTGGGAGCTTTTCGCCTGCTCAGGGCCGTGGGTACTTGAGCAGCGAGACGACGCGCTCCGCGCCAAGACGCTCGGCGCCGCCGAGGTACTCGAGCTCGACCAGGAACACGAAGCCCACCACCACGCCTCCGCAGCGGCGGATCAGCTTCTCGGTCGCCAGGGCGGTGCCACCGGTCGCCAGCAGGTCGTCGACGACCAGGACCTGGGCGTTGCGGACCAGCGCGTCGGTGTGGAGCTCCAGCGCGTCCTGGCCGTACTCCAGCCCGTACGCCTCCCGGTGAGCCTTCCGGGGCAGCTTTCCCGGCTTGCGGACCGGAACGAATCCACGACGCAGTGTGGCGGCCAGCGCCCCGCCGAGGATGAAGCCCCGGGCCTCGATGCCCACCACCTCTGTGATGTCCAGGGTGGCCACCCGGGCGGCGAGCGCCGAGACGACCCCATGGAACAGGAGCGGGTCGGCCAGCACCGGCGTCAGGTCCTTGAAGACGATCCCCGGCCTCGGCCAGTCCGGGACATCCCGGACGCGTGCGGCGACGGCCTCGAGCAGGGGAGGGGTCATGACCTGCAGGGCAGCATATGCCGCGTCCAGGGGTGGTATAGGCCCTCGCGCCATGACCGAACCGGCCTCCAGGCGCGGGCGCCCGACGCTCGTCAAGGAACCCCTCCCGCTGGACCGCCAGCTCCTCGTCCGCATGCACGACCTGATGGTCGAGTCGCGGGTGCTCGAGGAGCGGCTGATCCAGATGTACCGCCAGGGCCACGGCTACTTCTGGATCGGTGGCCCCGGAGAGGAGGCGTTCAACGTCGCCCTTGGGCTCCTGATGAAGCATGGCCAGGGACCGGCGTTCGACTACCTCCACGCCCACTACCGCCAGAGCGCGACGCTGATGGCGCTGGGCGAGGACCCCATCGGTGCGCTCCGCCAGATGAAGAACACGGCGAGCGACCCGTACTCGGGCGGGCGGAACTTCGCCGGACACTTCAGCAAGCGCGCCTGGAACATCGTCCCGGTCTCGAGCCCCATCGAGGTGCAGTACGCGATGGCCCCCGGGACGGCGATGGCCCAGAAGCGCCACGGCGGCGACGCGATCACCATCGTCACCGGCGGCGACGCCGGCACGGCCGAGGGCGACTTCGCCAGCTGTCTGATCTGGAGCAGCCGACCCGGGAGCGAGCTGCCGATCCTCATCGTGGTCACCAACAACCAGTGGGGCATCTCCACCGCCGCGGCGACCCAGCAGGGATGCCGGACCCTCGCCGATCGCGGCAAGGCGTTCGGCATGCTCACCAAGACCATCGACGGGAACGACCCGGTAGGCAGCTACCTCGAGCTACAGCAGGCGATGGCCTACGTGCGGAAGGAGCGGAAGCCCTTCCTGCTCGAGGCGAACGTCTCGCGGCTCTACGGCCACTCCAGCGCCTCCGGAGCGAACCTCGTCACCGTGGAGCAGGACTGCGTCGTCGAGTTCGAGAAGCGCCTCGAGGCGCACGGGGTCCTCACCCGCGCCGAGATGGACCAGGTCCGCACGCGGTGGACCGAGGAGATCGCCGCCAAGGCCCGGCAGGTCCGCGACGAGCCCATGCCCGACGGATCGAGCATCTGGAAGCACGTCTACGCGGAGGACCGCTGATGGCCAGCATGGCGCAGGCGATCCGGCTGGCGCTCCACTACGCCGAGGAGCACCTCGGCGTGACCGACGTCTTCGGCGAGGACGTCGGTCCGCCGCTCGGAGGCGTGTTCACCGCCACGCAGGGCCTGAAGACCGCCTGGAACAGCCCGCTCGACGAGCGCGGCATCATCGGCTGCGCCATCGGCCTGGCGCTCGCCGGGCAGCGGCCGGTCGCGGAGATCCAGTTCTGCGACTACATCTACAACACCATCGACCTGCTGAAGATCGCCGGCAACACCTGCTGGTCGAGCAACGGCGACTGGAACGTGCCGATGGTGGTGAGGACCCCGGTGGGCTCCGGCATCCGCGGCAGCATCTACCACTCGCACAGCTTCGACGCGGTGATGACCCACATCCCGGGCTGGAAGATCGTGATGCCCTCCACCCCGCTCGACGCCTACGGGCTGATGCTCTCGGCCTGCCAGGACCAGAACCCGGTGATGGTGCTCGAGCCGAAGGCGCTGCTCCGGATGAAGGGCGACGAGCCCATCCCCGGCGAGCCCGGCGACGACCGCGTGCTGTCCAAGATGATCGACGCGCCGCTCGGCGACCGCACCCAGTGGAAGCCGCAGTGGCCCGAGCTGCAGCCGTACACGGTGCCGATCGGCAAGGCGAAGCGCGTCCGCGAGGGCAGCGACCTCACGGTGGTCAGCTACGGGCGCACCCTCCCGCTCTCGGTGAAGGCCGCCCAGGCGCTCGAGGGCGATGGCATCTCGGCCGAGGTCATCGACCTGCGCTCCCTCTGGCCCTACGACTGGGAGATGATCGCCACCTCGGTGAAGAAGACCGGCCGGGTGCTCTTCGTCAACGAGGACACCGAGGTGACCAACTTCGGCGAGCACCTCCTGCGCCGCACGGTGGAGGAGCTCTTCTACCAGCTGCTCGCGCCGCCGCGGCTCCTGGCCGGGAAGTTCGTGCCCGGCATCGGCCTGGCCGACCCGCTGGAGCTGGCGAGCGTGCCGCAGCTGCCGGACGTGACCGAGGCCATGCGCGCGCTGGCCCTCGAGCAGCCCTGACGGCGCTCAACACTCGGGTGCGCCCCGGGTCGGCTCAGCCAGTCAGAGCGGACCGGACCGCGTCCGGGACCCGGACCTTCTCCATCGTCGCGTAGTCGAGGAGCACCACCACCGCCCGTCCCCGGGCGACGACCCTGCCGGGCGCTCCGTCCCGCCAGATCTCGTGGGCCAGGGTGATGCTGGAGTTGCCCACCCGCTCGGCCCGGATCCCCACCGTCACCCTGGCCGGGTACTCCACGGGCTCGAGGTAGTCGCTCTCGATGCGGGCCAGGATGGGTCCCACCGGGTCTCCGGGCCGGGTCGACATCCCGAGCTTCTCGAACAGCGCGATGCGCGCCGTCTCCGCCCAGGCGATGTACCGGACGTTGTTCACGTGCCCGAGCGCGTCCATCTCGCCCCAGGCGACGTCGAGGGTGACCTCCAGTGTCCAGCCGGCCATCGGCTCCTCCCAGAGCGTCGGCGCACGCCCGTCATCCGGGCGGCCGTCGAGGCCTTCTGCCGCTCCTTTGCGCCCGCCGTCACAAGAAACGTTGCGCCGGCGCGTGCGCCACGACAGGATCGAGGTCGCCCTGCGGGGCGAAAGGAGGTGATGCCTTGACCGAGCATAATCAAGGCGTCGCCTCTCTGGGCGCGGCGTAGACCAAGCAGGGCCGCGCGCACGAGAGCGGCGCAAACGTTTCAAGCCCGCCCCCTGGTGGCTGGAGGCGCAGTGTCTGGCCACCGGGGAGGCGGGTTCTTGATCTGTCGCGCGCCGCCGGGCGCCTCAGACCTTCACCATCTTCCACGCCCCGCGCCGGAACACCGCGCCGCTGGCCACGGCCAGGAGCGAGAACGCCGCCAGGCAGGCGAGGAAGGCGCCCGGTGGTCTCGAGCCCGACGTGGACCGCCAGCACCCACGCCAGGGGCAGCTCGAAGGCCCAGAAGCACAGCCCGTTCAGCCAGGTGGGCGCCCAGGTCGCGCCGGCGCCGTTCAACGCCTGGGTGAAGGTCATGCCGTACGCGTAGAAGGCGAACCCCGCCGAGATGATGCGGAGCCCGCGCACGCCGTGGGCGAGCACCACCGGATCGAGCGTGAAGATGCCCACGATCGGTGGCGCCAGGGCGATGAACAGGAGCCCCACCGTGCCGAGGAACAGCGCGCCCACGTGCCCGGCCTTCCACGCCGCACGCTCCGCCCGTTCCGGCTTGTGCGCGCCGAGGTTCTGACCCACCAACGTGGCCGCGGCGTTCGCCAGGCCGAAGGAGGGGAGCAGGGCGAAGATGACCAGGCGGATGGCGATGGTGTAGCCAGCCACGGCCTGGCTCCCGAAGCGGGAGATGATGCGCACGAGGAAGATCCAGCTCGTCATCCCCACCACGGTCTGGAGCGTGCCGGCGCCGGAGAGCCGCAGGACCGAGAGCATCGTCGCCGCCTCGAGCCGCACGTGCCGCATCCGCACCGTGAGGCGCCCGTCGCCGCGGGTCAGCCGGTAGAGCTGGTACACCACGCCGGTGGTGCGCCCGATGGACGTGGCCACCGCCGCGCCCACCACGCCCATCCGGGGGAAGGGGCCCACGCCGAACACCAGGCACGGCCCGAGCACGATGTTGATGCCGTTGGCGAGCCAGAGGACGCGCATCGCCGTGGCCGCGTCTCCGGCGCCGCGAAAGATGGCGTTGATCAGGAACAGCAGGCAGACCGAGACGTTGGCCCCGAGCAGCACCCGGGTGAAGTGCACCCCGTGCTCGAGCACCCAGGGCGAGGCCCCCATCGCGGCGAGGAGCGTGGGGGCGAGCAGCGCGCCGGTGATGGAGAGCGGGACGCCGAAGAACACCCCCAGCGCGATGGCCTGCACCGCCGTCCGCGCCGCGGCCTCCTCGTCCTTCTCGCCCATCCGCCGGGAGACCAGCGAGGTGGCCCCGATGGAGAGGCCGAAGGCCAGGGCGTAGACCGTGGTCTCCATGGTCTCGGTGAGGCCCACCGTGGCCTGGGCCTCGGCCCCCAGTCGCCCGACGAAGAAGATGTCCGTCACCGCGAACACCGACTCCATGACCATCTCCAGCACCATGGGGACGGCGAGGACGAAGATTGCCCGCCCCAGCGGCGCCTCGGTGAGGTCGCGGTGCGTGCCCCGCAGCGCGTCCCGCAGCTCGGCCCAGAGCGAGGTCCGCGGGGTCGGCTGGGAGGTGCTGACTGCGTCCATGTGAGCTCCGGAAGGGCGTGTCTCGCTCTGACCGCCGGACTGGGGAACACTCATCGGCCGGGGCGAGGGACGCCACGGCTTGCGGCGAGCGGACGGGCGCTAGAGCGGTGTCAGACGACCGTAGGCGCGGTTCTGGTAGACCAGCGTCCGGTCGGTGTCACCGCGGTGGATGGCCGTGACCTCGGCGAGCACCAGCAGGTGGTCTCCACGCTCCTGCCGCTCGATGATCCGCGCGCTGAACGCGCCGGTGGTCCCGGTCAGCAGAGGGGAGCCGTGCGCATCCGCCGTCCACCGGAAGCGCTCCCAGGCGTCTCCCCGGTCGCGGTGGTGCCGGGCGAAGGCGTGGCTCACCTCCGACTGCTCCTCGGAGAGGAGATTCACCGCCAGGTGGTCCGCGTCCTCGAGGAGGTCGTCCGCTCCCGAGTCCCGGCCCACGCCGAGCGCGAGGAGCGGGGGCTCGAGCGAGAGCATCATGAAGGCCGTCGCGGTGAAGCCGTCCACCTCCGGGGCTTCCGGGGTGATGGCGTCCGGGCGACGGCGGGCGGTCACCACCGTGACCGTCGCGGCCCAGGTGCGCGCCAGTGCGAGGTAGGCGTCCTTGTCCACAGCGCAGGCTTCTAACCGCCCACGCGGAGCTTGACGAGCGGTCCCGGACGGAGTCTGGAGCCGCTCTCATGCGGCTCGCCAGCTGGATTCATCGGGGACGGGAAGGGTTCGGGCAGGTGGTGGAAGGCGGGGTGGTGGACGCGGTGCCCCGGCTGGACGGGCGCTATCCCACGCTCAGGGCTGCGCTGGCTGCCGGCGCGCTCGCCGAGGTCCGCCGGGCGACCGATGGGGCCTCGGCCGACCATGGGCTCAACGAGGTCACCTGGCTTCCGCCCATCCCCCATCCGGAGAAGATCCTCTGCGTGGGCGTGAACTACGTGGCCCACCGCGAGGAGACCGGCCGGACCGAGAGCGAGTTCCCCACCCTCTTCACTCGCTTCGCCAACACGCAGGTGGGCCACGACCAGCCGCTGGTACGGCCCAGGGCCTCCACCGAGCTCGACTACGAGGCGGAGCTCGCGGTCATCATCGGCAAGCCCGCGCGGCACGTGCGGAGAGAGGACGCGCTCGGGGTCGTCGCCGGCTACTCCTGCTACCAGGACGCCACGCTGCGGGACTGGCAGCGGCACACCAGCCAGTTCACCCCGGGGAAGAACTTCATCGGGACCGGCGGCTTCGGCCCGTGGATGGTCACCGCCGACGAGATTCCGGATCCTTCACGGCTGACGCTCCTCGGCCGGCTGAACAAGGTGGAGATGCAGCGCGCGACCACCGACCTCCTCATCTTCGACATCCCCGCGCTCATCGCCTACATCACGACCTTCACCGAGCTGGTCCCCGGGGACGTCATCTCCACCGGGACTCCCGGCGGCGTGGGGAGCAAGCGCCAGCCACCGGTGTGGCTCAAGGCGGGCGACGTGTTCGAGGTCGAGATCTCCGGCATCGGCGTGCTCCGCAATCCGGTCGTCGACGAGGCCCGCTGACGTGGGGGGCCCCCGGGTTGCAACCGACCTGTCGCTCGCGTCTCCGGGCCGGCCTGACCCTCCCCATGGGGTTCTAACCCCTCGTCGGGTCAGGACTTCCTGCCGGATCGGCGGTTGCAGACAACATCGGGCGTGAACAGCCGGATCGTCCTCCTCGGGACCGAACAGAACTACTTCCTCCAGCTGCTGGAGATGCTCGCTCCGGGCGGTGCCCGGGACGTGGCGCTCGAGGCGGAGGAGCTGGCGGTCCCGCCGCCACCGCCCGAGGCCGCACCCTTCGAGGTGTGGTTCGCCTACCGGGGCACGGACGGGCTCGATGAGATTCGCCGGCTTCGCCGGATCGGCGCCCACCCCGCGGTGGCGATGATTGACCTCTCGGACGACCCCGACGATGCCCTGGAGATTGCCGGCCGGCTCCTGGTGGACGACCCCCGCCTCCAGGTGGTCCTGGTGGCGCCCAGCACCGAGGAGGTCTGGGACGCCGCGGCCGATGCGCTCGGTCACCGCGACCAGGTGGTCGTCCTCAAGCGCCCGTTCGACGGTGTCGAGGTTCGCGAGCTGGCCCACGTGCTGGTCCAGCGCTGGACCGAGATGGACCGGGTGCTCTCGCGCGCCGCCCGCCTCGTCCCCGGCGAGACCTCGGTGGTCAACATCGGCGCCACCCCTGCGCTGACGCCTTCCTCCGGTGTCGAGGTTCTCCGGGATGCCTTCCGGGCCATCCACGGCCTGGTGGCAGCGCTGAGCGAGCGGTGCGAGCTGCTCGAGCCCGGGGCCCGGGCCGAGGCCCTCCACCAGGTCAGCGCGGTCTCCGAGGCGGTGGATCATCTCCGCCGCATCGAGCACCTGGTGGCCCCGTCGGTCCCGGCCAAGCCGGCCGACGACGTCTAGATCGCGGCGGCCGCGGTCAGGGCGGCCAGATCTCCACCAGGGAGCCCCCTGTCATCACCATGGGCAGAGGCCCGGTCAAGCTCGGCTCAGAACATGTAACCGAGATAGGCCTGGACGGTGATGCCGCCGGCGTTGAAGTTCTTGCTGGCCGAGGAGCCCGTGATGTCCGTGACGGTGAAGCTCGGGTTCAGAAAGATGTACTTGAAGTCGGCGCCGACGAGGAACTGCCCGAGGTAGAAGTCCACGCCTCCGCCGATGATGCCGTCGAACGCCGTCTGCGTGCTGCTCGCGCCGCCCACGCCGCTCAGACTGCTGATGGCGATGCCTGCGCCGCCCTCGGCGTACGGAGCGATGAACCCGAGGGGGAGCCGGATCTTGGCGACGGCGAGGATTGGATAGGCCTTGAAGTCGGTGCTGGCCGTGCCCGTGCTCAGGTAGCCGGCCTGGAGCTCGAGGCCGAGAAGGCCCCACCAGTGACCGATGGCCCCGTCCAGCTCCCACTTGGTGGGGAATGTCTGGACCGACTGACCGATCGCGTCGATGGCGTTGGTCGCGGTCGGGAAGTACGGGCCGAACTTCACCATCACGTACGAGTTGTGCTCCTCCTCGGCCGAGGCGACCGACGGGCTGAGCAGCACTCCGCCCAGCGCCAGCGCCGCAGCGAGGGAAAAGACCTTCGAGTTCATGAGATCCCCTTCGGGTGGTTCCGGCCCGGAGCCCCGGTCTGGCGCAGGCCCCCCTTCGACGCAAGAAAAAGCATCGTCGGGCCGTCGGGCAACCATCGGCGAGCGTGAACGTCCTGCAGCGGTCGAGGCAGCCGAGCGCAGGGTTTGCGTCGGTCCAGTCCTGGGCATCGATGCGGCGGGTCGGTGCCTTCGGCGTCGAGGGCGCGGATCGCGGTGCACGACCGGATGCCGGTGGTACTGCCGCTCGAGCTGTACCCGCGCTGTCTATCGGGCGAGCACCCCTCTTTCGGCTGGGGGGCGTTTCAGGTGATCGCGGGCCTGAGGCAGCGCGGTCACCCCGTTACACTGTCCGGCTCCCATGTCCGACCCGCTCGCCCAGTTCCAGCCCGCAGTCCGCGACTGGTTCCGGGCCTCGTTCGCCGGTCCCACGCCGCCGCAGACGCTCGGCTGGCCGGTCATCGCCCGGGGCGAGTCCGCGCTGGTCCTCGCGCCGACGGGAAGCGGGAAGACCCTGGCCGCGTTCCTGGCCTGCATCGACCGGGTGATGTTCGCGCCGCCGCCTCCGCGCGAGCGCCGGTGCCGGATTGTCTACGTCTCGCCGCTGAAGGCGCTCGCCGTGGACGTGGAGCGGAACCTGAGGGCCCCCATCATCGGGGTGGCGAACGTGGCGGCCGGACGCGGCGACGCGCACATCCTCCCGACGGTCGCGGTGCGGACCGGCGACACCGCGGCGCGGGACCGGGCGCGGTTCCAGCGCGAGCCGGCCGACATCCTCATCACCACGCCCGAGTCGCTCTATCTCCTGTTGACGTCCAATGCCCGCGAGGCGCTGCGGAGCGTGGAGACGGTCATCGTGGACGAGATCCACGCGGTCGTCCCCACCAAGCGCGGCGCGCACCTCGCACTGTCGCTCGAGCGGCTGGAGCATCTCGCCGGCCGGAAGCTGCAGCGCATCGGGCTGTCGGCGACGCAGCGGCCGCTGGACGAGGTCGCCCGCTTCCTCGGGGGCGCAGTGGTCGGCGCGGTGGTGCCGGACACGTCGTCACGGGGCGGCACGGAGGCTGGCGCCCCCGCTCCTGGCAGCGAGACCGCGGAGGAGGAGCTCCGCACCGAGTTCGCCGCCCCCGCGCTCGCCCCGGTCTGGCGTCCGGTCACCATCGTCGACGCCGGTTCGCGGCGCACCCTCGAGCTGCGGATTGAGGTCCCGGTGGAGGACATGGCCCGCATTGGCGAGCCCATCGAGATCCCCTCGGGACCCGCGGCGCAGGGACCGGTCCGGAGCTCCATCTGGACCGCCATCCATCCCCGGCTGGTCGAGCTCGTCCGCGAGCACCGCACGACCCTCATCTTCGTCAACAGCCGGCGCATCTCCGAGCGTCTGGCGTCGGCGCTCAACGAGCTCGCCGGAGAGCCGCTGGCCCGTGCCCACCACGGCTCGCTCGCCCGTGCGCAGCGGACGGAGATCGAGGACGCGCTGAAGGCAGGCCGGGTACGCGCCCTGGTCGCCACCTCCTCGCTCGAGCTGGGCATCGACATGGGCGCGGTAGATCTGGTGGTCCAGATCGAGGCTCCGCCCTCGGTCGCCAGCGGGATGCAGCGGATCGGCCGCGCGGGCCACCGCATCGACTCGCCGAGCACCGGCGTCATCTTCCCCAAGTACCGCGGGGACCTCGTGGCCTGCGCCGCGCTCACCCGGGCGATGACCGACGGGCGGGTGGAGTCCACGCGGCACCTCCGGAACCCGCTCGACGTCCTCGCGCAGCAGGTGGTGGCCATGACCTCGATCGAGCCGTGGGGCGTGGACGCGCTTCACGCCGCGGTCCGGGGTGCGGCGCCCTTCGCCGACCTCAGCCGGACGGTGTTCGAGAACGTCCTGGATCTCCTCTCCGGCCGCTTCGCCTCGGACGATTTCGCCGAGCTGCGGCCCCGCATCACCTGGGACCGGGTGGCGAACACGGTCATTGCCCGCGAGGGAGCCAAGCGGATCGCCATCGTGAATGGCGGCACCATCCCCGACCGCGGGCTGTACGGCGTCTTCCTCGCCGGCGGCGAGAAGGCCCACGCCCGGGTGGGCGAGCTCGACGAGGAGATGGTGTTCGAGAGCAAGGTGGGCGAGGTGTTCCTCCTCGGCGCCTCCTCCTGGCGCATCGAGGAGATCACCCACGACCGGGTGCTGGTCTCGCCAGCGCCGGGACAGCCCGGGAAGATGCCGTTCTGGCACGGAGACGCCGCGGCGCGCCCGCTGGAGACCGGTCAGCTCATCGGCCAGCTGGTCCGGGAGCTCCGGGCGTTGCCCCGCGCAGCGGCGGTGTCGCGGCTGGTTCGCGGGCACCAGCTCGAGGATCAGGCGGCGGAGAACCTCCTCCAGTACCTCGACGACCAGGCGCGGGCGACCGGTGACGTCCCCGACGACCGGACGCTGGTGGTGGAGCGGACCCGCGACGAGCTGGGCGACTGGCGGGTGTGCATCCTCTCGCCCCTCGGGGGCCGCGTGCATGCGCCCTGGTCGATGGCGCTGACCGCCAAGGTGCGCGACCAGCTCGGGCTCGACGTCGAGACGATGTGGACCAACGACGGCATCGTGGTCCGCTTCCCGGACGCCGAGCGGCCGCCCGAGGTGGAGCACCTCCTCCCCACGCCCCAGGAGGTCGAGTCGCTGGTGCTGCGCCAGCTCGGATCGACGGCGCTCTTCGCGGCGAAGTTTCGCGAGAACGCCTCGCGCGCGCTGCTCTTGCCGCGTCGCCGGCCGGGCATTCGCACCCCGCTGTGGCAGCAGCGGAAGCGCTCGGCGGATCTCCTGGCCGTGGCGGCGCGGTTCCCCGAGCTTCCCGCTCCTGCTCGAGACGTACCGGGAGTGCCTGCGCGACGTGTTCGACATGCCGGCGCTGGTGGGCACGCTCCGCGCGGTGGCCGACCGCACGATGCGGGTCACCACGCGTCGACACCGCCGCGCCGTCGCCCTTCGCCGCCTCGCTCCTCTTCGGCTTCGTCGCCAACTACATCTACGACGGTGACGCCCCGCTGGCCGAGCGACGGGCGCAGGCGCTGTCCATCGATCAGGCGCAGCTGCGCGAGCTCCTCGGGGACGCCGAGCTCCGCGAGCTGCTCGACGCGGACGTGCTTGCCTCGGTGGAGGCCGAGCTGCAGCAGCTCGACCCCCGCTTCCGTGCCCGGGGGACCGACGGCATCCACGACCTCCTGCTCCGGGTGGGTGACCTCTCCGCGGAGGATGTCCGCGCCCGTTGCACCAGCGCGCTCGTCGCCGCCGGGGTCGACGACCTGGTGCAGATGCGCCGGGCGGTCGTGCTCCCGGTCGCGGGCACGCCCGCGCTACGTCGCGACCGAGGACGTGGTCCGCTACCGGGACGCGCTCGGGCTCCCTCTCCCGCAGGGGCTGCCCGAGTCGCTCCTGGTCCCGGTGCGCGAACCGCTCGCCGACCTCGTGTCGCGCTTCGCACGGACCCACGCGCCGTTCACCACCGAGGAAGCCGCCACGCGCCTGGGGCTTCCCGTGTCCCGGGTCGAGCCGGTGCTCGAGGCGCTCGCGCGCCGCGGGCGACTGGTGGAGGGCGCGTTCCGCCCCGGAGGCACGCGGCGCGAGTGGTGCGACGTGGACGTGCTCGCCACCGTGCGGCGCCGGTCGCTGGCCCGGGCGCGGCACGCGGTGGAGCCGGTCGAGCCGCGCGTCCTCGGGCGCTTCCTCACCCACTGGCACGGCATCGCCCGGCCCCGCGCGGGGCTCGACTCGGTGCTCGACGTGGTCGAGCGGCTGCAGGGCCATGCCCTTCCGGCCTCGGTGCTGGAGAGCGAGATCCTCCCCGCGCGCGTGGAGCGCTATTCGCCGGGCGATCTCGACACGCTGGTGGCTGCCGGAGAGGTGGCCTGGGTGGGCGTCGAGCCCATTGGCGAGCGGGACGGGCGCATCGCGCTCTACCTGACCGACCATCTGCCGCGGCTGCTCCGACCGCCCGGTCCGCGCCTCGACACCGAGCCACTGTCCGAGCGGGCCCGCGCGGTCCTCGACGTTCTCCGGGCGAAGGGAGCGAGCTTCTTCTCTCCACTCCACGACGCGGCCGGTGGTGGGTTTCCGCGCGAGACACTGGAGGCGCTCTGGGACCTGGTCTGGAAGGGCCTGGTGACGAACGACACCTTCCGGGTGCTCCGGGCCTACACCGCACCGATGGTCGAGCGAGGGAGCCGCCGGATGGGCACCGGAGGCCATGTGTTCCGGAGCCGGCGCACGTTGCCGCCATCGGCGGAGGGGCGCTGGTCGCTGGTCGAGGAGCGCACGGCCGCCGCAGTGGGGTCGACCGAGTGGGCCGCGGCCACCGCCCAGCAGCTCCTCTCGCGCCATGGACTGGTCACCCGCGAGGTGGCGCAGGCGGAGGGACTCCCCGGCGGCTTCTCGGCCGTGTACCAGGTCTTCCGTTCGCTCGAGGACGGCGGCCGGGTACGCCGCGGCTACTTCGTCTCCGGCGTGGGCGCGGCGCAGTTCGCGCTACCGCCGGTGCTCGACCTGCTCCGCTCGCTGCGCGATCTGCCGGAGGAGCCGGAGGTCACGGTGCTCGCCGCGACCGACCCGGCGAATCCGTACGGCACGCTTCTGCGGTGGCCCCCGCTGGACGGCGCTCCTGCGCGGGGCCCCTCGCGCTCGGCGGGCTCGCAGGTGGTGCTGGTGGATGGTGCGCTCGGGGCGTTCCTGAGCCGGGGTGGGCGGCAGGCCTGGGTGTGGCTGCCCGAGACGGAGCCGGACCGCGGCCGGGTGGCGCGGGCGGTGGCGGCGGCGCTCGGCACGGTGGCTTCGCGCGTGCTCGAGCGGCGGGGGGGCATCCTCCTCGAGGAGGTGAACGGCGTCCCCGCGGCGGAGAGCCCGCTCGGGCTCTACCTGTCGCAGGCCGGCTTCACCCCGTCCTCGCTCGGCTTCCACCTCCGGCGGGCCATGTTGCCCCGGCCCGTGCCCAATGCCTGAGGGGGACACCATCTTCCGGGCGGCGCGGACGCTGAACCGCGCCCTGGGCGGAAAGCCGGTGGTGCGCTTCGAGACGGTGCTGCCGCAGCTGGCCCGGGTGGACGACGACTCGCCCATCGCCGGGCGCACCGTGGAGCGGGTGCGCAGCGTGGGCAAGCACCTCGTCGTCGAGTTCTCGGGGGACCTGGTGCTGCGCACGCACATGCGGATGAACGGGAGCTGGCACGTCTACCGCCCCGGCGAGCGGTGGCAGAGACCGCGCTCGGTGATGCGGGTGGTGGTGGAGACGGCCGAGTTCCAGGCGGTGGCCTTCGACGTGCCGGTGGCGGAGTTTCGCACCGCTCGCGCGCTGGCGAGGGATCCGGTGGTCGCGCGGCTCGGACCGGACGTGCTCGACCCGGACTTCGACGAGGGCGAGGCGGTCCGCCGGCTCCGGGAGCGGGGAATGCTCGGCATCGGCGACGCGCTCCTGGACCAGCGGGCGCTCGCCGGCATCGGCAACGTCTTCAAGAGCGAGATCTGCTTCGCCGAGCGGGTGCACCCGTTCACGCCGGTGGCCGCGCTCGAGGACGACCTCCTCCTCCGGCTGGTCCGGACTGCGCGGCGCTTCCTCGCGATGAACGTGCTCGAGTCGAGCGGCGGCCGAATGGTGACGCGCCGGGGAAATCCCTCGGCGCGGCTCGGGGTGTACGGACGGGCCGGGAAGCCCTGCCGGGTCTGCGGTGAGCGCATCGTGGTCGAGAGGCGCGGGCTCGATGCGCGGAGCACCTACTTCTGTCCGCGATGTCAGGGTCTTGCGGACGGCATGCCAAGGAATGCCTGACGGTGGCGGTGCCGCGGTGGGAGGCTGAAAAACAAAATAGATGCATTCAGGGTGCATGCAATTTCGGAAAACACATGCACCCCGGGTGCATGCATTCGAAATTTTCGCCCCCGGCCCGGAGAGTGACCACACGCTGACAACCTGCCCGGCGCGCGACCTCGGCCCCCTCCCGACCGGGGCTCCCTCTACGGGACCGCCTTCACCACCGGCAGCTCGATGAAGCTCGCCTGTCCGGGCGCGTGGTACACGCGCTGCGTCGCCTTCCGGTAATCCGCCAGCTTCGCCCAGAAGATGTTCTCGACGAAGGTCTGCGGGTTCCGGTCGTAGAGCGGAAACCAGCTGGACTGCACCTGGACCATCACGCGGTGTCCGGGCAGGAAGACGTGATTCACCGTCGGCAGCTCCCAGCGGTAGGTGAGCGCCTTGCCGGAGGCGATGGGGGCTGGCCGGTCAGCCCGCTCCCGGTACCGTCCGCGGAAGATGTCGGCCGAGATCATCAGCTGGTATCCACCGAGCTCCGGCTGCTCCGCGACCTCATCCGGTGAGACGTCGATGAGCTTCACGACCCAGTCCGAGTCGGTGCCGCTCGTCGAGGCCACCAGGTTCACCACCGGGAACCCAGAGATTTCAGCGGCTCCTGGAGCGGCTCGGAGACGAAGGTCACCACGTCGGTGCGGCTGGATGCCTCGCGCTGGTCGTTGACCAGCCAGGGCTTCCAGTGGGCCTCGTCTCCACGCACCGGGCGGGCGATGTAGGGCACGGGCTTCGCCGGATCCGAGACCCACTCGTCGAACGCCGCATCCCTTGCCTGCGGCGCGGTGAAGCCGACCTTGTGCCCGGCGCCGAGGTAGAGCGGGGTCGGGTCCGTCTTGCAGCCACGGTCGCACCCTGCCGGCCAGGCAGGGAGTCGCCGCCAGACGTTGGTCCCGGTCTCGAAGGCGGTCACCGGGGCGACCTTCGCCGGTGGCGCCCCCTCCTTCAGATACTGGTCGAGGAAGGGACGGAGGACCTCCTGCCGGAACTGGCGGGCAGTGTCGGCGTGAAAGCGGATCGCACCGAGCGCCGAGCCGTCGCGGATCTCCTGGCCGTGGAACCACGGACCGATGACCAGGAACACGCGATCGTTCGCCGGGTCCTGCTTCTCGAGCGCGCGGTAGACGGCGGGTGCCCCGTAGATGTCCTCCTGATCCCAGAGCCCGTGGACCAGCATCGCCGGAACCTTGAGGGGCCGTGCGGCGAGGACCCTGTCCATCGCCTGGTCCTGCCAGAAGGCGTCGTACGCCGGATGCTCGAGCAGCTTCCGCCAGAAGCCGAGCTGCTCCATCCCGCGCATCCGGCCGATCTCTCCCGCCGAGCCGACGAGGTACGCGTCGTAGTCGTCGTGGTGCGTCGCGGGCCACTTCTTCTCGGACTTGCGATTGGCCTCCTGCTCGTAGACGTAGGGCAGCGTCGGCGCGAGCCGGAACGCTCCGTGGTGAAACCAGTCGTCGCCGGTCCACCCGTCGACCATCGGGTTCATGGGGACCGAGACCTTCAGTGCCGGATGCGGGTCGACGAGGGCCATCAGAGGTGTGAACCCGTCGTAGGAGATGCCGAGGATGCCGACGCGTCCGTTCGACTCCGGGACGTTCTTCACCAGCCAGTCGATCGTGTCATACGTGTCGGTGGCGTGGTCCACCTCCGTGGGATTCCACCGGCCCCGGAGGGGGCGGTTCATCACGTAGTCGCCCTCCGAGCCGTGCTTGCCGCGGACGTCCTGGACGACCCGGATGTAGCCACCCTCGACGATGACGTCGGTGGCGTTGTCGTATCCCTCGAGCAATGGGCCGAGGTGGACCGACGGGCTGTGGGTGGTGAGCTTGTCGGCGTCGTACGGCGTCCGGGTGAGGAGCATCGGCGCACGACTCGCGCCCCTGGGGACCAGGATGACCGTGAAGAGCTTCACCCCGTCGCGCATGGGAATCATCACCTCGCGGCGCTCGTGGTCCAGACCGGCGGTGGTCGGGGTGAACTTCGCCGGCATCTCCGAGAGCGAGGAGACGGGCTTCTGAGGCTCGGTCGGCGCGGCGGTGAGGCGAGGAGCAGCAGGAGCGGGGCGGCGATCATGTCGACCGCCGATATAGCCGATGGGCCACAGCCCTAGGGGACGCTGCGTGACGCGGTCGGCGGCTCGAACAGCACCCTGCGCTTCGTGGCGATCGCCGAGTGCATCGAGGCGGTTCGCTGGGCGGCAGACAGCTCGTTCACCAGCCTCTCCGCGCGGGCCAGCGTGACCCGGGCCGCGTGGGAGTCACCAATCCTCGCCTCGGCCTCGGACAGGGTCAGCAGCACCCGGAGTGTCCGCGGGCCGTAGACCAGCGCCGTCGCCCGGCGGGCCTCCTCCAGCGCGTGCCATGGGTCGCGCATCGCGAGGTAGGCCGTGGCGAGCCGCGCCGGCGGGTTGTAGTCCTTCGGGAAGTCGCGGGCGCTCTGCTCGAGCATCGGGATGGCCCGCTCGGGCTCACCGAGGGCGAGGTACGCCGAGAGCCGGTGCGCGTCGAACACCGCGCGCGCCTCGGGTGTCCCGGCGCTGGCCGCCTGCGCCTCGAGGAACGCGCATCCAGCGGAGCGCCGTCGCCCGTGCCCCGACGAGGTCCCCCCGGGCGCGCCGGGCGCCCTCCTCGGTCTCGAACAGGCTCGAGCGGTCATCGGCCATCAGCACCACCGAGGGGTCCCGGGCCAGCGCGGCCACCCGGTCCTCCAGCGCTCCGAGCGCGGCCGTCCGCCGGGGGTCCGTCTCCGGCAGCTCCAGGGCGCAGGACAGGCCGGTGGCCACGAGCGTGGCGAGCGAGGTTCCCGGCGCCACGTGCCCGAGCTCCTCCCGCGCGAGCTGCACGCATCCCGCCGGATCGCCGTCCTGGGCCAGCCGCTGCACCAGCCCCTCCACCGCCTGCCCGTGGTCGAGCGTGCGGGGTTCGGTGGCGGAGAGCGCCTCGCGGAAGGCGAGTGTGGCCTCGGCGTGGTCCCCCTGTGCGTCCGCCGCGCTCGCCCGGGCCAGTGCCGCCTGCCCGGGGGTTCCGGGCGCGCCGGGGGTGAGCGCCAGCGCGGTGGAGCGGAGACGGGCCGCGAGCTCGACCGCCGTGGCGCTGCCCACCCAGCGGCGTACCGCGCGGCCGGTGCGCGGGTCGATGACCAGCAGCGTCGGGAGTGCCTCGGCCGGGAACTGCTCGACGAAGGCCCGGTTCTCGGGCTTCTCGGTGTCCACCTCGAGCCAGACGTAGCGGGAAGCCACCGGCGAGAGCACGCCATCGGGGAAGACGTACGACTTCATGCTCACGCAGCTGTGGCACCAGGGCGCCCAGGCATCGACGAAGAGCGGCTTGCCCTCGGCCCGTGCCCGCGCGAGCGCGCCCGGGAAGTCGTTGGCGACGAAGCGGATGCCGCTCCCGGGGTCGCCCGAGCTGCCGCCGTGCGCGCAGGCGCCCAGGGCCAGGACAGAGGAAGGCGAGGGCGGTGCGGTGCGGTGCCGAGGTGGAGAATGCCCGGCGCCGGGATGTCACTGGCGGCCGGCCTCGCCGGAGCTGGGACCCGCTCCTCCGGAGTGACCCTGGGGAACGCTGTTCATCCCGGGCGGCATGCCGCTCGGCAGCATCTTCTGGTCCACCTTCGGCATGGGCGGGATGCGCGAGTTGGAGAGGGTGAACCGCGTGTTCACGTCCGCCATCACGAAGAACATCAGCACCAGGAGGAACAGGAACGAGGACACGAAGACGATCCGGTTGCTCCCCTCACCGTGCCAGAGGTGCATGAAGAATCAGCACCACCAGCGTGACCTTCAGGGTGGAGATGCAGAGGGCCGCGGCGAGGTGGCCGCCGGGGCTCATGTTCAGCTTCGAGAAGCCGAAGGTGGCGAAGGTCAGGCCGCAGAGCACGAGCCAGTTGATGACCAGCTTTCCGGAGCTGGTCTCCTTTGCGTGCGCCGGGGCGGCGGCAGGATGGGTGGTCGAGGCCATGGAGTCAGACCAGGTAGAGCAGCGGGTAGAGGAAGATCCACACCAGGTCCACCAGGTGCCAGTAGAGCCCGGCGTTCTCCACCGGTGCGTAGTAGGTGGGTGAGAACTCCTTCTTCCAGCACCGGATCGCCACCCAGGTGAGCAGGCTCATGCCCACGATGACGTGCATCGCGTGGAGCCCGGTGGAGAAGAAGTAGACGACGTAGAACACCGAGCCACCGGGCGCGGTGATCTCCGAGAAGCGGAAGAACTTCCCGGGCAGCGCGCCCTCGTGGAACTTCTCGGTGTACTCCACCGCCTTGATGCAGAGGAACCCGGCGCCCATGGCCACCGAGGCCATGATCAGCCAGAAGGCGTTCCGGTTCTTCCCGTGCTCGGCGTTGTGGTGCGCGAGCGCGACGGTGAGGCTGGAGGTCAGGAGGAGGAGGGTGTTCGCGGTCCCCAGCGGGACGCTCAGGTGCCGGCGCCGCCTGCTCGAACGACTCGGGGAAGTAGCTCCGGAAGACGAAGTAGCCGACGAAGATGCCCGCGAAGAGCAGCACCTCGGTCCCGAGGAAGAGCCACATCCCGAAGCGCAGCGCGCTCTGGTGGTTCTCGACGGTGTCGTAGTGGTGCGGGAGCGGAGGTGGCTCGAGCCAGCCCTCCGCGGTCATCTTCCGCGCCGTGGCGCTAGATTGCATGGCCCACCTTGGCGAGCTCCTCTGGGATGTCCTGGTACTCGTGGGGCCCCCGGGTGAAGACGGGGACCTGGTCGAAGTTCTCGGTCGGAGGCGGCGAGGGCACGTCCCACTCGTAGCCGCGGCTTCCCCAGGGGTTCCGGCCCGCCACCTCGCCGTACTTCAGCGATACCGCGAGGTAGATGGCGATGATGATGAACCCGAAGGCGAGCAGCGACGCGCCGGCGGTGGAGGCGACGTTCAGCGCGGCGAATCGCTCCGGGTACTCGTAGTAGCGCCGGGGCATGCCGGCGTTCCCCAGGAGGAACTGGGGGATGAAGGTGGCGTTGAACCCCAGGACGATGAGCCCCGCGGCGAGCAGCGCCCAGTTCTCCGGGTACTTGCGGCCGAACATCTTGGGGAACCAGTAGTGGAGCCCGGCCAGGAAGCCCATGATCACCGCGCCCACCATGATGAAGTGGAAGTGGGCGACGACGAAGTAGGTGTCCTGCCAGTGCACGTCGAGCGACACCGTGGCCAGCGCCACGCCGGTCATCCCGCCGAACACCAGGAAGAAGAGGAAGCCACAGATGTAGGCGAAGGGCGCGGTGAAGGCGATCGAGCCCTTGTAGAGCGTCCCCACCCAGTTGAAGACCTTGATCGCGGTGAACACGCCCACCAGCATCGAGATGGCGGCGAAGGCTCCGGCGTCGAACGCGCTCTGGCCCGAGGTGAAGAGGTGGTGGCCCCAGGCGAAGAAGCCCACGAAGGCGATGCCCAGTGAGCTCATCGCGATCATCTTGTACCCGAAGATGTTCTTCCGCGAGTAGGCGCAGATGGTCTCGCTGATCACGCCCATCGCCGGCAGCACCATGATGTAGACGGCCGGGTGGCTGTAGAACCAGAACAGGTGCTGGAAGAGGATCGGGTCACCGCCCCGCGCCGGATCGAAGAAGCCGAAGCCGAAGGTGTGCTCGGCGGCGACCAGCAGCGTGGTGAGCCCGAGCACCGGCGTGGCCAGCACCTGGATGATGCTGGTGGCGTAGATGGCCCAGACGAACAGGGGCATCTTGAACCAGGTCACGCCCGGCGCGCGCAGGGTGTGGATGGTGACGATGAAGTTCAGCCCGGTGAGGATCGAGCTGAACCCGATGACGAACACCCCCAGCATCACCGGGGCGATGTTGGTGGTCGTGGTGGTGCTGTACGGCGTGTAGAACGTCCAGCCGGTGTCCGCGCCGCCGGTGATCAGGCCCCAGAGCATCAGCGTCGAGCCAGCCAGGTACACGTAGTACGAGGTCAGGTTCCACTTGGGGAAGGCCACGTCCTTCGCCCCGAGCATGATCGGGAGAAAGAAGTTCCCGAACACGCCCGGGATGGCGGGGATCATGAACATGAAGATCATGATCAGACCGTGGAGGGTGAACATCCGGTTGTAGGTCAGCGCCTCGATGAGCGTCGGTCCCGGCGTCAGTAGCTCGAGCCGGATGACCATGGCGAAGATGCCGCCGAGGAACAGGGCGATGAGTACCGAGACCAGGTAGAGGATGGCGATCCGCTTGTGGTCGTGGGTCAGCAGCCACGAGCGAACGGTGGTCCCATCGTTCAGGTAGTGCTTCTTCGGGAAGACGGCGCCGGCGGGCGGCACGGAGGCGGTGGTGATCGGCGCGGTCATTCCTCACCTCCGGTGACCTGCACGGTCCGGTCGGACCGGAGGCTCTTGATGTACTCGACAAGCGCGGCGGCCTCGGGCCCGCTGAGCTTGCCCTGGTAGCTGGGCATCAACGGCTGGTAGCCGGCGACGATCTTCACCGTGGGCTCCATCATGGACTCGGTGAGGTACGCCTCGTCGGCGATGACCTCCCGCCCGTCGGTGAGCTTCGTCCGCTGCTGGTACAGATCCACCCAGCTCGGGCCGGTGGCCGGCTCGGGACTGTTCACGTTGTGGCAGCGGAGACAGCCCTGGTACACGGCGACCTGCTTGCCCCACTGGGCCAGGCTGCCCTGCGGAGTCACCTGGCTGGTCTCGTCGGCCAGGATGTCCTGCGCGGGACACCAGGCCACGCTGCTGCTCCTTGATCCACTCGTCGAAGGCCTCGGGGGCCATCACCACGACCTCGCCCCACATCTTGCTGTGCTGGGCGCCGCAGTACTCGGTGCAGAGGATCTGGTACCGGCCCGGCTTGGTGGCGGTGAACCAGGTCTCGGTGTACCGGCCCGGCTGGGCGTCCATCTTCACCCGGAAGGCGGGGATGAAGACCGAGTGGATGACGTCGCGCGAGGTGATGAGCAGCCGGACCGGACGGTTGGCCGGGACGTGGAGCACGCCGATCGAGTTCGGACCCTCGGGATAGGCGAACTTCCACATCCACTGCTTGCCCATCACGTAGACGTCCATCGCGTCCGGGGGCGGCGAGGAGAGCTTCACGAAGTCCCTGAAGCCAATCGCGAACCACACCAGGAAGAACGCCAGCGGAACGCTGATCGCCAGCACCTCGAACGTCGCGGTGGGCGAGATGAACGGCGTCGCCTGGTCCTCGCGCCGGCGCCGGTACTTCCAGAAGAAGGCCACGGCGATCAGGCCGACCCCGAAGCTCGCGACCATCGTCACGATGATCACGAAGTAGTGAAGGTGGTCGACGTCGTAGGCGAACGTCGAGGCCTGCTCGGGGAGGAACAGCAGGCGCCTCATGATCTCGTTCATGCCGTCGCACCCCGTCGCTTCTTCAGCTTCAAGTCCTGCCTCCAGAGCACCGTCAGTAAGACCACCAGCGCGGCGAAGACCAGCAGAGCCCCGATGCGGATGAAGGCCAGCACGTAGGGGCCATAGCTCCGCTTCGCCGGGTCGTACTTGAAGCAGGTGAGGAGCACGCGGTCGAACGCGGTGCCCACCTTCCCCTTGCCGGCCTCGACCAGGGCCAGCTTCATGTCCTGCGCCGGGTACTCGATGCCGTACAGATAGCGCGAGAGGCGCCCATCCTCGGAGAGGACGAAGGTCACCGCCGGGTGCGCGAACTGCTTGCTCGGCGCGTCGTACCGATAGGTGAAGCCGGTGGCCCTGGCGAGCGCCTGGATGACCGGCTCGGTCGCGGTGGCGAAGCGCCAGTCGGGCGTGGTGGGCGACACGCCCAGGGCCTGCATGTGCCCCCGCTTCGACTCGGCCGCCTCGCGCGGGGTCTCGGTCGGGTCGATGCTCACCACCACCGCCCGGAAGTCCCGGCCGAGCTTCATCCGCGAGCCGTGGAGCGCCCGGGTGAGGCTGGAGAGCACCAGCGAGCAGAGCTGCGGGCAGCGGTAGTAGACCAGCGCCAGAACCACCGGCTTGCCCCGGTGGAGCTCGTCGGCGAGCCGGAAGGGCTGTCCCTCGGAGTCGATGAGCCGCCCGTCATCGGGCACCCGGTCGCCGAGCTGCTCGATGACGTCCACGCCCTGCATCGGGGCAGGCACGTTCACCTGGGCCCCGGCCGACAGCGGCAGGAGGGCGCAGAGGACGAGCGTGATGTGCCCCGGGCGAATCACTTCGGCTGGCCGCCCTTCTTGGCCTGATCGGCGAGGTACATCTTCACCGCCTCGTCGATGGGGATGTGCGCCAGGCCGGCCTCGCGGTCCACCCAGCCGTAGCTCCGGAGCCGCTCCATCTGCTGGAGCCGCTTCTGGGCCGCCCGCTGGTCGAGCGCGAACACCCGCTGGTTCACGATGCCCACCTCGTACTGGTCCACGCCCTTCGGCAAGGGAGGCGGGCCGCCGGGCTGCATCTCGGCGCGGGTGGCATTGAGGATGTGCGTCGACCAGACGGTGGCCAGGGCGAAGATGAGGACCGAGCCGAGGCCCACCCCGAGGATCCACGGCCAGTTCATCTGCTGCTGGGCGTGCGCCACCTCCGAGGCTGTGCCGTGCCCGTCCGCCGGGTGCTGGCTCTGCGCGGTGGTGCTCATGCCTGCGAATACCTCAGCGAGTCGGCCAGGTACGGGTCCTTGACCGGAATGGTGAAGTGGCCGGCGGCGCGCCAGCGGGCGAAGGCGATGGCGATGCCGCCCACCCCGAACATGGAGGTGATGCCCGTCCAGTGGACGAAGAAGCCCTCCGGGTGCAGCGCCGGCATCACCAGCCAGGTGAGGTCCACCCAGTGCACCACCAGGATCCACACCGCCACGAAGGCCAGGCCCCGCGGGTTGAACTTCAGCCCCCGGGAGAGGAGCGTGAAGAACGGGATGATGAAGTGGGTGACGATCAGGAGGATGCCGACGCTCTGCCAGCCGCCCTTCATCCGCACCACGTACCAGGCAGCCTCCTCCGGGATGTTCGCGATCCAGATGAGCATGAACTGGCTGAAGGCGATGTAGGTCCAGAAGGCGGTGAAGGCCAGCATCAGCTTGCCCAGGTTGTGGGTGTGATGCCGGGTGACCAGACCGCCGAACTGACGCTGCTCGTTGCGGGTCCGGACGGTGATGACCGTGAGCAGGGCGATGCAGGCCAGGAAGCTGCCCGCGAAGTAGTACGCGCCGAAGATGGTGGAGTACCAGAACGGGTCCACCGACATCAGCCAGTCGAAGCCGGCGAAGGTGATGGAGAGCCCGAGGAAGGGCAGTGCCCCCGAGCCGTAGCGGCGCATCCGCCGGGTAGGCTCGAGGCCACCCTCGACGTCCTGGCGCAGCGACCAGCCGCGGAGCAGCTGGTTCACCACCACCCAGATGGCGAAGTAGATGACCGCCCGCAGGAGGAAGCCGGGCACGTTCAGCCAGGCCGCCTTGTGGGTCGAGCAGCTCGAGCTGCTCGTGGCTCATCTTGTTCGACGGGTTCACCCAGGGGAACAGCACGGGCATCCCCAGGGCGATGGGCACGAAGAGCAGCACGAAGATCGGGATCGCCGCGCCCATGGTCTCGAAGACCCGGCGGAAGACGGTCATCCATCGCGCGGCCGAGGCGTGGAAGATGGCGTTCCAGATGCTCGCCGCGATGCCGATGCCCAGCCAGTAGGCGAAGGCGACCAGGTAGCCGGCGAGGACCACCGGCCGGTCCGCGCCGCCCATCGCGTAGCCGATGGCGGTGAGCACGAGGCCCGCGACGCCGAGCCCCGCGGCGAGGGTGAACGTCCTCCCGCCGGGCTTCAACCGGTCCTGGGTGATGGTGGTGGGCCCTACCTCGACCATGACTGCCCCTCCCGGAGCCGGCGCTGCACGTCCGCTGGCAGTGTGTTCACCGGCGCGTTCTGGCTGAGCTGGAGCGCCTGCACGTAGGCCACCACCGCCCAGCGCTCGTCGGTGGGAATCTCACCGGAGAACGAGGGCATCAGCCCGTAGCCCTGGGTGATGGCCTGGTAGAAGAACCCGGCCGGCCGGAATCCCGAGCGCGACCAGCGACGGCGGGAGCCGGGTGGCCATGTTGTCCGCCACCATGCTGTCGCCGTTCCCCACCAGCCCGTGGCAGTTGGAGCAGACGATCTCGTACCGGTGACGGCCGCGGGCCAGGAGCTCGGCGGTGACCGGGATGGGGACCTGGGTGAGCAGCTGCGCCGTTCACCATGCCGGTGCTGATGCCGGGCGCGCCCACCACCGCCTCGCGGGAGATGGTGCCCTCGGGCGGGGTGCGCATGCCGCGCCCGTCCGCGTAGAAGTCGTTCTCCGCGTAGGGGAGGATCTTGTCCTGCTGCTCCATGCGCTGGAGCACGTCGCTCGCCCGGGTCCCGGCGCAGCTGCAGCCGGAGAGCACGCCGAGGCCGAGGAGGAAGAGAACCGTCCTCATTCCATCGCCTCCCGGACCGTGCTGATCTCCTTGGCCCCGAGCTGGGAGAGGAGCGCACTCGCATCCTTGCCGTCGCTTCCCGGGGGAAGCGCCACGCTGAGCCAGAAGCCGTCGTTTACCGCGCTGCGGAAGTCCTCGGACTCGAACACCGCGTGGTACGGCTGGGGCAGCCGCATCAGCGCCAGGAGCCCGAAGAAGATGGACAGCGAGGCGAGCAGCACCGTGGTCTCGAAGGTGATGGGGATGAACGAGGGCGGGGCATGCGCGGGCCGGCCGCCCACGTTGAGCGGCCAGTTGACCGCGTTCATGTAGACCATCATCAGATAGCCCCCGAACATCCCGGTGAGGCCGCCGGCGAGCGCGATGCCGGGGAACGCGGCTCCGGCCGAGGCCGAGCGCCTCGTCACCGCCGTGCAACGGGTACGGCGAATGGGTATCGATCGACTCGAGGCCCTTCTCCCGGACCTTGTAGCAGGCATCGACCAGCGCCTCGCTGGTGGGAAAGCGCCCGAGCACGAAGGTCTTGCCGATGGGAGCAGTGTGTTCCGCGCCGTGTTCCATCGATCAGGCTCCGGTGACCACGGTGACGGGGGCCGTGCGGTGCTGGAGCTCCTCGTTGAGCTCCTTCACCTCGCTCACCGCGACCGCAGGGATGAACTTGAGGAAGAGGAGGAACAGCGTGCTGAAGAACCCGATGGTCCCGAGGAACAAGCGTGATGTCCACCCAGGTCGGGTAGAACATGTCCCAGGCGGCAGGCAGGAAGTCGCGGTGGAGCGAGGTGACGATGATGACGAACCGCTCGCACCACATCCCGATGTTCACGAAGATGCTGGCGATGAACATGATGGGGATTGACGTGCGCGCCCGCTTGAACCAGAAGATCTGCGGGGTGAGCACGTTGCAGAAGAGCATCAGGTAATACACGCCGCGGTAGGGCCCGGTGGCCCGGTTGAAGAACACGAACCACTCGAACTGGTTCCCCGAGTACCAGGCGATGAAGTGCTCCATCAGGTACCCGTAGGAGACGAGCATCCCCGTGGCGAGGATGATCTTGTTCATGTTCTCGAGATGCCTCATGGTGATGACGTGCTTCAGGCCCAGGAAGTGCCGGGCAGGCACCATCCAGGACATCACCATGGCGAAGCCGGAGAAGACGGCCCCGGCCACGAAGTAGGGCGGAAAGATGGTGGTGTGCCAGCCCGGGACCAGGGCCACCGCGAAGTCGAAGGACACGATGGTGTGGACGCTCACCACCAGCGGCGTGGAGAGTCCGGCGAGCAGGAGGTAGCCGACCTTGTAGTTGTGCCAGTGACGCCCGGACCCGCGCCACCCGAGGGCGAAGAGGCCGTAGATCTTCCGCTGGAGAGGACTCTTGCTCGCGTCGCGCAACGAGGCGAGGTCGGGGATGAGCCCCAGGTACCAGAAGAGCAGAGAGACCGTGAAGTAGGTCGAGACCGCGAACACGTCCCAGACGAGTGGGCTCTTGAACTGGGGCCACATCTCGAGCGTGCTCGGGTAGGGGAACATGAAGTAGGCGAACCACGGCCGGCCGGTGTGGAGGAGCGGGAACAGCCCCGCGCACATCACCGCGAAGATGGTCATCGCCTCGCTGAAGCGGTTGATCGCCGTGCGCCAGCGCTGCTGGAAGAGGAAGAGGATGGCGCTGATCAGCGTCCCGGCGTGGCCGATGCCGATCCACCAGACGAAGTTGGTGATCCCGAAGGCCCAGCCCACGGGGATGTTGTTGCCCCAGGTTCCGATCCCCACGGCCAGGGTCACGGTGATCGCCAGGAGCATCGCGCCTGTGCCGGTGAGGGCGATGGCAAAGGCCAGCAGCCAGCCCTTGTCCGGCCGGGCCCAGACGTGGGCCAGGAGATTCCCGGTGAGGGTGGTGTTGTCCTGCTTCCCGAGCAGCAGGGGCGCGCTGTCCAGGGGATCGGCGGCGATGGCCGCGGTGGCGTGTTCGGCGGCCATCAGCCGAGCTCCGGGTTGGGGTTCTTGATCTTGGTCAGGTACACGGTTCGAGGCCGGGTGTTCAGCTCGTGGAGCACGTCGAACCGGCGCGGATCGGCGTGGCGCTGGCTGACCTTGGTGTTCGGGTCGTGGAGCGAACCGAAGGTCAGCGCGCTGGTCGGGCACGCCTGCTGACAGGCGGTCTTCAGCTCGCCGTCACCGATGGCCCGGTTCTCGATCCGCGCCGCGATGCGGGTGCGCTCGATGCGCTGCACGCAGTACGTGCACTTCTCCATCACTCCGCGCGCCCGGACGGTGACGTCCGGGTTCTGCATCATCTTCTCCACCTGGCTCTTGTCCTGCGTCCAGTGGAGGTAGTTGAAGTGGCGGACCTTGTAGGGGCAGTTGTTCGAGCAGTACCGGGTGCCGATGCACCGGTTGTACACCATGTCGTTCAGGCCCTCGTCCGAGTGGACGGTGGCGTTCACCGGGCACACGTACTCGCAGGGCGCGGTCTCGCAGTGCTGGCAGAACATGGGCTGGCTCACCATCTCCGGTGACTCCGTCGGGCCCGAGTAGTACCGGTCCATGCGGATCCAGTGCATCTCGCGGCCCCGGCCGACCTGGTACTTGCCGACCACCGGGATGTTGTTCTCGGCCTGGCAGGCGACGACGCAGGCGGTGCACCCGGTGCAGCGGCTCATGTCCACCGCCATCGCCCACTTGTACTGCTGCTTCGAGTAGTCGACCGCGGGCTGCACCGAGGCGAGCGTGCTCCCCTCCAGCTCCTTCCCGCCGGCGCAATTTCACCGGGGGCCGGAGCTCGACGGCCTCGGGGTGCTTCTCGAACTCCTCCACGCTCTGCATGAGCGCGATGGCCCGCCCTTCGGTGGTGCTGTGCACCTGGGTGAAGCTGAGCGGGTAGGTCTTGCCCACCTTCTTGATCTCCAGCCCGGTGGCGAACCACGGGGCAGCCGCGCTGCGGAGCGGGTACACGTCGTGGCCCACCACCACCGGCTCGTCCGCGTCCTTCACCCCGAGGGTCTGCTGCCTGCGGCCGTAGCCCAGCGAGACGGTGACCGCCTCGTCGGAGTGCCCGGGCTGCACCCACGCCGGGACCTGCACCGAGCGGCCGGCGACGGTGAGGAGCAGGAGGTCGCCGTTCTCGATCCCCAGCTGCTTCGCCATGCCCGGGCCGACCTGGGCCACGTTGTCCCAGGTCATCTTGGTGATCGGATCCGGCAGCTCCTGGAGCCAGCTGTTCAGCGAGTAGCGGCCGTCGAGGATCTTGTAGTCGTGCACCAGGTCCAGCTCGACGCCGCCCGGCGCGGGGCGGGCCTGGCCGGCGGCGGCGCGCACCTTGTCCGCCTGGAGGCCGGGGGTCACCGCGGGGCTGGCGGTCCCCGGCACCACGCCGCTGGCCAGCCACACCTCCCACTCGGTGTCGAAGTCGGCCTTGGCCCGCGCCGCGTGAAGCGCCTTGAGCCGGTCGTACGGCTTGATCTCGTCGGTCAGGAACGCCCCGAGCAGCTCGGCCTCGGAGATGCCGCCGAACAGCGGCTGGATGAGCGGCTGGACGATGGACAGCGTGCCCTCCCGGGCCCGGGCGTCGCCCCAGGTCTCGAAGGGGTGGGCCGCAGGGAGGAACCAGTTCACCGCCCGCGACGTCTCGTCGTCGTTGAGCCCGAGGTAGACGGCGTTGGGCACCTTCTTGAGGAGGCCGGTCAGGTCCACGTCGCCGGGCGCGGTGAACACCGGGTTCCAGGCGGTGATGACCAGCGTGTCCACCTTGCCGGCCTGGAGCGCGTCGATCAGCGACTGCCAGCCGGCGCGGCCGGTGGCGGTGTCCATCAGCGCCGGCTCGGTGAAGGTCACCGTCGTCCCGACGTTGCCGAGCGCCGCGTTGATGGCGTGGGCCACCGCGTGGGTGAGCGCGGTCTGCCGCTCACCGGCGATGACCGCCGAGGCGCCGCGCTTGCCCGCGAGATCCTTCGCCACCGCGGCGACGAACCTGGCGCGGTCGCCCGGGAGGCGGCGCCGGGCTGCGGTACCCCGCGAGCGCCGGAACGGTCTTGCCCAGCTCCGCGGCCAGGGCGAGAGCGAAGCCCTCCATGTCGGCGCTGCGCAGCCGGAGCCGGTGGTCCGCCATGCCGCCGGTGATGCTGAAGCGCGGCTCGACCACGTAGAGGCGGTTCATCCCCTTGGGATGCTGAGGCTCTCGGCGGTTGGCGAAGCCCAGGTTCTGGTCGAGCGTGTCCGGCCGCGCCTCGAGGAAGTCCGCGTCGAGCGAGACGATGACGTCCGCCTTCTCCATCACGTAGTGCGGCTCGAGCGCCTTGCCGAACGCCAGCGCGGTGCCCTCGTACACCGCGTCGCGGGGCATCGCGCTCCAGGCGTGGAACCTCGCCTTGGGGAAGCGCTGGAGGATGGCATCGCGCAGCGAGGTGGTGAGCAGCGAGCTGCTGGGGGCGAGGAGGAAGCGCAGCCCCGCGCCGCCGTCCTTCTCCCAGGCCGCGGCGCGCCCTCGCATCGACTCGCGGAAGCCGCGCCAGCTCCGGCCGGCGCCGCGCTCCTTGAGCACCCGGGCGCGGAAGGGATCGTACATCGAGGCCAGCTCGGCCTGGGCGTGCGGCCCGGTGGTGCCACGGGACACCGGATGGGTGGGGTTGCCCTCCACCTTCACCGGGCGGCCCTCCCAGCTGGTGGCGAGGACGCCGGCGGCCAGCCCCTCGTGCACCAGTGCCGAGGCGTAGTGCAGCGGGTTGCCGGGGACCATCCCGTCCGGGGCCTTGGTGTAGGCGAGGATCTTCTCCACCGGCTTCTCGGTGCAGGCGGTGAGCCCCGCCAGCGCCACCGAGGCGCCCATCAGCTGGAGGAAGTCGCGCCGGGCGAATCCCTTCGGCACGTCGAACGCGCCGGGCGGGAACTCCTCGTCGCGGTGGGGGAGCGCGGCCTCGCCGTGGAGCTGCTCCTCCACGCTGCGCCAGTAGGTCCGGCCGAAGCCGTGCTCGGAGCCGGGCTGACGGCCCGGGTGGAAGCTCGCCTCGTCCGGGAGCGCGACGGCCTGGGGCTCGACTGGGGTGCTGGCGCCGAGGACGGGCAGCGGGAACCGGGGAGTGGTCATCGGTGGCATGCGTCGCAGGAGATGCGCGTGTGGACGTTGTACTGCTGGGCGAGCTGCGCCCCGAGCTTCTGGCGATCGACGCCCGGATCGGGCTGCCAGGTCATGCTGGTGATGTACTCGACCGGCCGGAGCTGCGGCTCGGGGTTGCGGTGGCAGTCGACGCACCAGCCCATCGAGAGCGGCGCCTTCTGCTGGATGAGCGCCATCTGATCCACCCGGCCGTGGCAGGTCACGCAGCCCACGCCCTTGTTCACGTGGATCGCGTGGTTGAAATAGACGTAGTCGGGCAGGTTGTGGACCGAGTTCCAGGGGATGGGGCGGTCCTTGAAGTAGTACTCCCGCACCAGGCCGAGGAGCGGGCTCTTGTTCCACACCTGCGCATGGCAGCTCATGCAGATGGTGGTCGAGGGCAGGCCCGGATACGGGCTCTTCTCCACCGTGTAGTGGCAGTACCGGCAGTCGATCCCCTCGTCGCCGACGTGGTGGCGGTGGTCGAACTCGATCGGCTGGACGACCTCACGGTTCTGCTTCGTTCCCCAGGTCGAGCGGACCACGATCATCAGCCCGGCAATCGCCACGGCAGGGAGCGCCAGCATGAGGACGCCACTGAGGCGTGAGACCGTATTCGTCCAGCGTGGGAAGAGGGGCATCTCGTTGCCTGGCAATCGGGGGGAGGACGCAGAACTTGCGCGCGCGTTCTACGGAACGGCAGGCCAACCTTCAACGTCTAAGTCACGGTGATCCCTCGTCTGGCGTCATCGGCGCATGTAGCCGGGGTTCAGGCCGGGCGGATCCGGGCGCAACAGGGGGCCTGTCCGGGAGTCGACGGCGCTCGGTGGCGCTCACCTCGGCGGCAGCAGGCGGTCTGCGTTCCCCGAGAAGACGGCCTGTTCCTCCTCTGCCGTGAGCCCCAGGCCGCGCACGTGGGCCACCACGTCGGCGAAAGGAATGCCGAGGCTCGGGAGGTCCGAGCCGAAGAGGATCTTATCCGCCAGGCCCGCGAGGTCGCCCGCGGTCACCGGGACGGGATGGAACAGCACGGGTGTCAGGTCCCCGTGGAGCGCTCGGTGGCGACGGAGGACGCCGAGCGCCTCGTGCACCGAAGGTGCGGCGAGGTGGGCGAGGACGATGCGGGCCTCGGGCCAGGCGGTGGCGACGCGCTCGAGCACCGCCAGCTCCTCCGGGTCGGTGGGCCCGGCGGGGGAGTGGCCGAGGTGCACCACCACCGGTATGCCCCGGTCGGACACCCGGGACCACAGCGGGGCGAGCCGCGCGTCGTCGAGCGAGAAGTCGCCCACGGCGCAGTGAAGCTTGAAAAGCCGGAGGCCGTGGCCGAGCGCCTCGTCGACCACCGTCGCCACGTCGTCGCCCGGGTGGACGGTGCCGGCGGGCTCGACGAGGGCGTCGCTGCCCCAGGTCTCGGCCATCCAGCGGTTCAGCGCCGCCGCCGAACCGGGGCGGCGGACGTAGGGGAGTGACCAGCACCGGGCGACACCGGCGGCGCGCAGCGCTGCATGGGCCACGTCGGGCTCGGGCGCGTAGGGAAACGACTCGGGGGGAACCACCTGGGTGAAGTACGCCCGGATGGCGCGACCGAGCCGGTCGGGGAGCAGGTGGGTGTGGGCGTCGACGATGCGCACCGGCGAGGTCTCCCGTCTAATCGAAACTCCGCCCCGGTGCCCGTCGGCGGGGTCACTGCTCGGTGCGTTCCCCGCCTGTCGGCTGGGTGACGATCATGCGCTTCAGCGTCTGGAGCGTGTCCGCCTCGCTCGCCGGCTTGTCCGTGCGCCAGCGGGCGATGCGCGGAAAGCGGACCGCGACCCCCGACTTGTGCCGCGTCGAGCGGGCGATGCCCTCGAAGTGGAGCTCGAAGACCTGGCTCGGCTCGACGGCACGCACCGGGCCGAAGCGCTCGAGGGTGTGTGCCGCGCACCCAGCCATCGAGCTCGCGGATCTCCGCGTCGCTCAGCCCGGAGTACGCCTTGGCCACCGGAACCAGCGTCCCCTCGTCCCACACCGCGAAGGTGTAGTCGGTGAAGAGGTTCGCCCGGCGACCGTTGCCCGGGTGCGCATAGAGGAGCACGGTGTCGACCTGGAACGGGTCGATCTTCCACTTCCACCAGTCGCCGCGGCGCCGGCCGGTGCGGTAGGGCGACTCGAGGCGCTTGAGCATCAGTCCCTCGACCTTCGCTCCCGCGCCTCCAGTCGGCGCTCCGCGAGCGCACCCCAGCTCGGATCGGCGAGCACGCTCGGAGAGGAAGAATCGCCGGTGGCGGCCTCCGAGCAGCGACTCGAGCAGCGCCCGGCGCTCGGAGAGCGGACGCTCACGGACGTCCTGCCCCGTGTGCTCGAGGAGGTCGTAGGCCATGAAGGCCGCCGGCGCCTGGGCGAGGATCTTCGGGGTCAGCGTCTGCCGGCCGATCCGCGTCTGGAGGAGCGCGAACGGCAGTGGTCGGTCCTCGCCGTACGCCAGCACCTCGCCGTCGAGCACCGTGCCGTCGGGCAAGCGTCGCCCCGGCCTCGGCCACCTCCGGAAAGCGCCCGGTGATGAGCTCCTCGCCGCGAGACCAGAGGAAGACGTGCCCTCCGCGCCGGATGAGCTGCCCGCGGATGCCGTCCCACTTCCACTCCACCTGCCACCCGGCGCGGTCTCCCAGCGCCTCCGGCCCGTCCTCGAGCGGCGAGGCGAGGAAGAAGGGGTACGGCCGCGACGCGTCGTCCGTCACGTGCTCGCGGGCGAGGATGCGCTCGAGGAACTCTGCGGAGGGCGTCCAGTCGCCCATCGTGCGCTGGGCCAGGAGCGCCGGCGGCAGCCCGGCCACCTCGGCCAGCGCGCGGAGGACCAGCGTCGCCGAGACCCCGACGCGCAGCTCTCCGGTGAGAAGCTTGTTCAGGAGGAACAGCTCGCGGCGGTCGAGCGCGCGCCACCACCCGGTCACCCGCTCCCGCTGCTCCTCCGGGTCCAGGCCGCGCAGCGGGAGGATGCGCTGCTCCATCCACTCCGACAGCGGAGTCTCGTCCGGATGGGTGACCCGGGTGCCGTCGTCGAGGAGGAGCGCGATGCACTCGGCGAGGTCTCCCACCACGGCGTAGCACTCGCCGAAGAGCCAGTCCGGCGTGCCGGTCAGCTCGAGCGTCCAGCCCACCAGCGCCCGGACCCCGAGGAGACGCTTCGGGCGCCGGCCGGTGAGGAACCAGAGCGCCCACGCCGCGTCGCGCGCCGGCGTTTCGCGGAAGTAGCGCGCCATCGCGCCCACCTTGGCCAGCGTCGAGGTGGTCGAGTCGAGCGCCTCGTAGAGGTCGGCGAACCGCTTCACGGTCCGAAGATCAGCCTGCCGCCCACGGCAGCGGCGTGCAGCCGGGTCCGCTGCCCATCGAGGTCTCCCTCGAGCCAATCACGCTGCTGATCGCTCCGGTGGGGGCTCCCCACGTGCCCGGAGACGCCGAGCGCGAGCACCAGCGTGGTCGCGTCCGGATCCGCGAAGTCCACCACCATCCGCATGCTCTGCCCGAAGCCCGGGGTGGCAACCTTCACGCAGCGGGCGCACCCGGACATCGCCGGCAGCGGCGGATTGAAGATCCACCCCAGCACGCCCCCGGACCTCCCGAACGGGTGCTTCGCCGCGAGCCGGTTCTGCTCGCCCCACGGCGGCCCGTCGAGCGGGACGTCGCGCACCGCCGCGCCCAGCACCGCGTCCCGCTCGCCCAGGGCGGCCTGCTGCCAGGCCGCGGACGAGGCACGGACGGCTGCGAGCAGGGTCGGGATCGTTGTTGTACCAGTCGAGATCCTCGGCCGTGACGTTCGAGCCCTTCAGCGCGGCGGCGGCGATGGCCACGTAGGCGCGCCGGCGCACATCGGCGGCGGCGCGGAACAGCCGCGAGTCGGCGGCAGCCCGCCCGTCCCAGCCGGCGAGTGCCTTCGCCAGCTCGGGCTGGAGCAGCGGGGCGAGTCGCTCGACGACCTCCTTCTCCACGATGCCCACGGTGTCCAGCTGCATCGCCCGCACCGCGCGCGCGTCGATTCCCTCCGCCGCCACAAGCTGGGTGATGCGCCTGGCCCGGGTGGGGGAGGCCCAGTCCGAGGGCCAGTGGATCCCGCTCGCGGTGCCGATGAGCCGCTGATTCGCGGTGACCACCCGGCCGGACGGAGGGTCGAGGACGCGCGGCATCCGTGACACCGGCAGGTAGCCGGACCAGTCGTGCGCCGGGCCGGAGCCATCGAGCGGGAGCCGCCCGTCGTCGCCGGCCGCCCGGAGGGGGAGGATGCCCGCGGCGCGCCAGCCCACGTGCCCGTCGACGTCGGCGTAGAGCACGTTCTGCCCCGGGCCGAGGAAGCCGTCTGCCGCGGCGTTGAAGCTGGCCCAGTCGGTGGCGAGCATCATCTTCCCGACGGGCAAGCGCAGCGTGGACGGATCCAGCGCCGCCCAGTGCAGCGCGAGCCCTGGACGCACCATCGGCCCGTGGCGGCCGAGCGAGACGGTGAGCGTCTCGGCCGATCCGTCCTTCACCAGGATGCTCTCCACGCGCTGCCCCGACTCCGGCTCGCGGTAGACGTCCTGGACGTCGGTGCCGGTGTTGGTGAAGCCGATGGCCAGCCGGTCGTTCTGGAAGATGACCAGGCCGGGAAGGCCGGGGAGGCTCACCCCCTGGATCCACCGCTGCACGGTGCCGTCCCCCGCGAGCAGCTCGATGCGCATCGGGTACCACGTGCCCGGCGCGGCGAAGCCGAGGTGCGGATTGTTGGCCAGGATGGGCTTGCCACGCGCGGTGTGTGCGCCGGCGATGACCCAGCCGTTGCTCCCCACCTCGGGCGGAGAGGCCCACCCCGACGGCTCGAGGGGGACGCCGAGCACCTCGAGCATCGCGGGTCGCGGGGGGAGTGAGACCGGCGGCGCCGGCGGTGCGCCGCGGGTGAGCAGGCCCGCGGTGCTCGGCGCCGGCCGTGGCTCCGCGTCGGGGATGACCAGGACGTCGTCGGCGCTCACCTCCGGGAGGAGGAAGCTCCGCCGCGCCGCGGGGAGCACGGCGAGGGCCTCGGCGATCAGCTCGTGCTCCCAGCTCTCCGAGAGCTGCTGGTGCATGAGGAGCAGGACGCGGATGGAGTCGGCGGGGGTCCAGGGCCGGGGCTCGAGCGAAAGGAGCTGGAACTCGAGCCCCCACCGGCCGGGATGCGAGGCGATGAAGGCGTTGATGCCGCCGGCGAGCGCCTCGGCGTAAGTCCGCTCCTCGGGGGGAAGGCGCCGGACGGCCTCCTCGGCGACCGCCGCGAACCCGTACACCCGCTGGATCCGGTCGAGCGGGAGCGCGGCCGCGCCCACCAGGGCCGAGACCTCGCCGCCCGCCACGCGACGGGCGAGCTCCATTTGGAAGAGACGCTCGCGGGCCTGGAGATAGCCCTCCACCCGCATCGCATCGATCAGCGAGTGGGCCCGCACCGTGGGAATGCCCCGGGCATCGAAGGTGACCTCCACCGGCGAGCTCAGGCCGGGGATGGGCGGCGTGCTCCGGTCCGGGAGCTGCCGGCGGACGTCGACGAAGGCGACCACTGCGGCGGTGATCAGCAACACTCCTGCGAGCACCCCGATGCGCCGGGCCCAGGTCCTCATCGCGCGTTCTCTCCGGTCATCGTTTCCTCCTGGTCGCGCCCGTAGGGCGTCTCGAGCGGCTCGGCCTGGAGCCCGAGCTCGCGGAGCCGCTGGGCGAGCGGCACCGCATAACCGTGGGTGACGAGGACCCGGGCCGCATCCGTCTGGCGGATGGTGTCCAGCAGCGCGGGCCAGTCGGCATGGTCGGACAGGGCGAAGCCTCGATCGACGCTCCGGCGACGGCGCTCGCCGCGCACCCGCATGAACCCGCTCACCAGGGCGATGGCCGCGTCGCCGAACCGCCGCATCCACGGTGTGCCCCGCGCGGTGATGGGGGCCAGCACCAGCTCGCCGGCGAAGTCCTTCCCCTTCGCGGTGTCTGCCACTCTGTCAACCGGGAGCAGGCGGACGCCTGCGTCGCGGTAGACGTCGCACATGCCGGCGATGGCGCCGTGGGCGAAGACCCGCCGGTCGGTGCGCTGCGCGAGCTCGGCGAGGAGCCGCTGCGACTTTCCGAGGACGTGACAGAAGGCGAGCGAGGCCCGGCCAGCCTCGCGGTTCGTCTCCCACCACCCGAGGAGATCCTCGATGACCGACCCGGTCGGCTCCCAGCGGAACACCGGGAGGCCGAAGGTGGCCTCGGTGAGGAACACGTCGGCGCGGACCGGCTCGAAGGCCACGCAGGTGGGATCCGCCGCGCGCTTGTAGTCGCCGCTCACGACCCAGACCTCGCCGTCCACCTCGATGCGGAGCTGCGCCGACCCGAGCACGTGCCCGGCGGGATGGAAGGAGAGCTGGACCTCGCCGACCGAGCGCCGCTCGCCGTACGGCCAGGCCTCCACGGTCGCGCCGGGGAGGCGGTGCCGGGCGATGGGGAGCCCGGGGGCGGCGCAGAGGTAGGCCCCGCTGCCCCCGCGGGCATGGTCGGCGTGGGCGTGCGTCAGCACCGCGCGCGGGACGGGCCCCCACGGGTCGACGTGGAATCCGCCCCGGGCGCAGTACAGCCCCTCCGGGCTCATGGTGAGCAGGTCGGCCATGCCGGCGAGGCACGGTTCTACCCAGGTGGGGTGCCTGTGCGCACGGGGCTCCGGGCACACGGAGCGGAGAACTCGACGACGGCGAGCAGCAGCCCGAGGAGGCCCCACGGCCGGAAGCTGAGCAGTCGCTCGGTCGCGGTCCGGTCGAGAAAGACGCCGGAGGTGGCGAGGCTGGCAACGACCACGAGGGCGAGGATTCCCCGGGCGAGCGCGTCTCCCTGACGGGCGCGGGTGACCAGGCGGCGGACGGAGGGGAGGGCGAGCACGAAGTTCGCGCGCCAGGCGAGGGGTGAGCACATCGCGACCGCCAGCGAGGTCATCCGGAACGCCGCGCCGGCGTCGCGCCGCGCCGCCACGACGAGCGCTGCGAAGAGGAGGCCGGAGGCGAGCTGCGCGAGCCAGAGTGCCCGCGGACCAGGCCGCGTCCCGAGCCAGCCCGCGACGTCGAGGATGAGGGTGGGAAGGCCCTGGGGGTTCGGGCCGGTGACCCACTCCACGGTGCTCCGCTCGACGAGTGTGCTCCAGGCGGTGAACTCGGCGGAGAGCCTCCCCGGCCCCACCCGCGCGGCGAGGAGCGCGCAGGCGAGCAACACCACCCCGGCGCCGATGGCGACCGCGCGCCAGCGCCGGCGGACGACGAAGAAGAGCCCCGCGAAGACAGCCGGTGGCTTGGTCAGCACCGCGAGGCCGAGCGCCACGCCGCCGTCCGAACGGGTGCCCGCCGCCGCCGCGGCCAGCGCCACCAGGCCGAGCAGCCAGAGGTCGACCTGGCCGTAGAAGAGGACGGTGCCCACCGGGCCGGCCAGGGCCAGCGCCGCCCAGCTCGCGTCGGACGCGGACGGCCCCGGATCGACGCGCTGCAGGCGATCGAGGCCGAGGAGGAGCATCACCACCGCCCCGAGGTTCCAGAGCACCGCCCCGAGCGCCCTGGGCAGCAGCGCGAGCGGCGCGAACAGCACGGCGACGGGCGGCGCGTACTTGAACGGCATCGGCCCGTCCTCTGCCCGGTACAGCGAGGTGCCGGCGAGCAGGCGCGCTCCCGCCGTCCGGAACACGGTGAAGTCGATGCAGCGGCGCGGGTTGAGCGCCAGGGCGAGCCCGAGGCCGAGGAAGAGCGCGGCCACCACCCAGCGGAGCCGGTCGGTCCGGGGCAGCATGCTCATCGGCGCCTCCGGTCGCCCGTGTCCGGGGCAGGGACGAGCGCGCCGCCCTCCACGACCCTGAGCGCAGCCTCGACCCCGTCGCGCAGACGTTCCAGGCCCGCGCGGCCCAGTGCGGCGCCGAGGTCGCGCTCGAGCTGCTCGAGCACGCCCAGGCCGTGGAGCAGCGCCTGGAAGCCCGCCCGGGTGAACAGGACGCGGCGGGCCCGGCCGTCGTCCGGGTCGGCCACGCGCTCGACGACGCCCATTGCCTCGAGATCGTCGACCAGCTGCCCGACCGCCTGCTTCGAGGTGCCGACCCGGGCGGCGAGGTCGACCAGACGGGTCCCCTCGAGGTCCAGGTGGGGCAGCAGCGCGGTGTGCGAGGTGCGCAGCCGGGGCGCGCCGGAGCTGGCCACCCGGGCCACCGCGGTCTCGTCCAGGAGGCGGGCCAGGCGGAAGAGCTCCTGGAGGAGCGAGCCGCGCTTGCGGCGCTCGAGCAGCTCCAGTTCCGCCGCGGAAAAGCGGGGTGCTCTCGGTGACTTGGACAAGTGACTTGACGAGATGGTCAAGCAGGCTTTACTGAATGGGCATGGCCCTCGTCAACCTCTGACGGATCGCTGATGCTGATCTCCCCGCCGCGGTGCATCGGCGAGGTGGCCCGGGACGTCGCCGTGCTCGGCCCGGTGTCGGCGATCATCGAGCCCTCTCTCGAACACCATCTCGGGCTCGCGGCCGCGCGCGCAGCATTCCCCGAGGCGCGCGCCTTCGGACCGCCCAGACTAGAGCGGAAGATCCGCGGACAGCGGCCGGTCGAGCCCTCGCCGACGTGGCCGGAGCGCCCTGGCCGGCCCGGCTGCTCCCGGCGCACGGCGATTCCGGTGGAGGCCGACGCGACCCGGCTGCTCGCCGAGGGGTTCGCGCACCTGCCCGCGTGCTAGCGTCCGCAGCACTGTGACCTGGTGGATGTGGTTCGTGGCCGGAGTCGGGCTGCTGATCTTCGAGCTGGTGACCCCGGGCGGCTTCTTCGCCGTCTTCTTCGGCTTCGGGGCAATCCTCGTCGGCCTGCTCACCGCCGTGCACGTGACCGGGCCGGAGTGGCTGCAGTGGCTGCTGTTCAGCGTCTTCTCGGTGGCGGGAGTGCTCCTGCTCCGCCGTCCGGTGATGCAGCGACTGGGCGTGCCGCCGGCGGCGCTCCCCGGCGAGGAGATGCGCGGGGAGTGGGCCGTGGTCACCGAGGAGATTCATCCCGGCGAGGTGGGGAAGGTCGAGCTGCGTGGGACCGCCTGGAGCGCACGGGCCAACCGGACCGTGCACGTCGGTGAGCGGCTCCCGGTGGATCGCATCGAGGGATTGACGGTGTGGCTCGGCGGGACCGAGGGCCGCGGTGGCTGGAAGCCCGGTGGAGGAAGCACATGACGGAAGCGTTGCTGATCGTTGGGGTCTTCGCGGCCATCCTCGTGGCGATCATCCTCTTCAAGACCGCGGTGATCGTGCAGGCGCAGAACGCCTACGTGGTCGAACGTTTCGGCCGGTTCAGCGGGGTGCTCGAGGCCGGGTTCCACATCCTCGTGCCCTTCGCCGACGCCATCCGGTACCGCCACACGTTGAAGGAGCAGGCGATCGATATCCCCGAGCAGATCTGCATCACCAAGGACAACGTGCAGGTCGGGGTGGACGGCATCCTCTACATGAAGGTGATGGACCCCCGCCGGGCCTCCTACGGCATCACCAACTACCTCTTCGCCATCATCCAGCTGGCCCAGACCAACCTGCGGAGCGAGGTGGGGAAGATCGATCTCGACAAGACCTTCGAGGAGCGCACCCACATCAACGGGCAGGTGGTGAGCGAGGTCGACAAGGCGTCGGAGGCCTGGGGGGTGAAGGTTCTCCGCTACGAGATCAAGAACATCACCCCGCCGCGCGACATCATCGCCGCGATGGAGAAACAGATGCGCGCCGAGCGGGAGAAGCGCGCCACGGTGCTCCAGTCCGAGGGCGAGCGCGATGCGGCGATCAACTCCGCCGAGGGCCAGAAGCAACTGGTGATCAAGCAGTCCGAGGCCAAGAAGCAGCAGCAGATCAACGAGGCCGAGGGTCAGGCGACGGCGATCCTCGCCGTGGCCCGTGCCACCGCCGAGGGGATCCGCGCGGTCGCCGAGTCGATCAACGCGTCAGGCGGCTTCGAGGCGGTCCAGCTCCGGGTCGCCGAGCAGTACATCACCGAGTTCGGGAAGCTCGCCAAGTCGGCCAACACGCTGGTCGTGCCGTCGAACCTCAGCGACGTCGGGGCGATGATCGGCCTGGCGATGAGCGCCATCCGCCCGAAGGCCCCCGAGGCGAAGGGCCCGCTCGCGCCGCCGCGGTGATCCGCGCAGGTCCGAGGTTTCTGACGGGTCGCGGCACTGGGCCTGCTCGGCACCTCGTGCGCCTCCACCCCGCCCCGGCATCAGGGTGGCGCGGGCACGCGGAGGGCAGAGCTGCCCGTGGGCTGGCCGGCGCCCTCCCCCGTCCCCGGGACGGTTGACGGCCGGTCATCCGCAGCGCGCGAGCAACCCGAGCACGGTCGCGACGAGCGACGGGGCGCCGAGCACCACCAGCGCCGCCCATGCCAGACGCCGTCTCCGGCGCACGCGCACCGGATCCGGAAGCTCGGTCTCCTCGGGGACGGCGGTGGGCGCCGGGCGGATGAGCCGGAGCGCCGCCTCCTCCTGTCCGGCGGGCACCAGCAGCCGCACCTCGACGTAGGGCCCGAGCATCCCGAGCAGGGAGCGGTGGTGCTCGCCCTGGATGACGCAGGGCACGCCGTGCGCCTCGAGGACGCCCTTCAGCGTTGCCGCCTCCTCCACCGAGGCGCAGCCGAGCAGTGGGACGAGGCTCACCCGGCCTCCTCCCGCCCCGGGGGCGCTCGCCCGATGGGGGCGGTGTCGATCGGTCGAGCTCTGTCCACGCGTGGGCCCGCGTGTATAACGCCCGTCCTTCGGACGGCCCGAACGGAGCGGCGTCAGCGTGCCTCATGGAAGCGTGGTGGTGGTGGGTGCGGGCCTGGCCGGGCTCGCCTGCGCGCGGGTGCTCGCCCGGGCGGGCGTGCGGGTTCAGGTCCTCGAGGCGAGCGATCGCCCGGGCGGACGGATCCGGACCGAGCAGGTCGATGGCTACCGCATCGACCGCGGCTTCCAGGTCCTGCTGACCGCGTACCCCGAGGCTCGGCGGGTGCTCGACCTCGAGGCGCTCCAGCTCCGGCGCTTCGCCCCCGGCGTGCAGGTGTTCCGCGGGGGGAGCTTCCACCCGCTCGCCGACCCGTTCCGCCGCCCGCTCGATGCGGGGCGCACCGTCGCCGCACCGCTCGGCTCCTTCTGGGACAAGCTCCGGGTGGTCCGCCTGCGCGCCCACGCGGGCTCGGGGTCCGTCGAGGAGCTGTTCGCGCGCCCGCACGAGTCCACCCACGACCGGCTCCGGCGTCTGGAGTTCAGCCAGGAGTTCGTCGACGCCTTCTTCCGCCCGTTCCTCGCCGGCGTGTTCCTCGAGCGCGAGCTGGCCACCTCCAGCCGGAAGCTCGAGTTCGTGGTCCGCATGGTCGCCCAGGGTGAGGCGGTGGTCCCGGCGCTGGGGATGGAGGAGATCCCCGCCCAGCTTGCCCGGGGGCTCCCCGACGGGGCGCTCCGCACCGGCACGCCGGTGGCCCGCGTGCATCCACAGGCGGTCGAGCTCGAGTCCGGAGGCCGCATCGACGCCGCGGCGGTGGTGGTCGCGACCGACGGAGTCACCGCGGCCCGGCTGGTGCCGGCGTTCCCTGCGCCGCACATGCTCGGTGTCACCGCGTTCTCCTTCGAGGCGGACGAGCCGCCGGTGCGCGGCCCGTGGCTGCTCCTCGACGGCGAGAACCGCGGACCGGTGAACAACGCCGCGGTGATGAGCGAGGTCGCACCCGAGTACGCCCCACCGGGGAAGGCGCTGATCTCGGCATCGGTGCCCGGCGCGCACACCGGCGTCGCCGAGATGGAGCTCCGCGTCCGCGCGCAGCTGAAGGGCTGGTTCGGCGCCGCGGTGGAAGGCTGGCGGCTCATCCGCGCCGACGTGGTGCACGACGCGATCCCGGCCGAGCCTCCCTCGGCGCTCGAGCCCGCGCAGCGACCGGTGCGCACGCCGGGCGGCATCACCCTCTGCGGAGATCACCGGGACAACGCGAGCATCGACGGCGCGCTCACCTCGGGCCGCCGGGCCGCAGAGTCGGTGCTATCGCATCTCGGCGTGATGCCCGGCTCCGGCTGACCCTGCCCGCCCCGCGGTGGTAAGGGGGCGCCTCCATGATCGCCGCCCTCCTTCCGTTCGTGATTGGCGCCTCGCTCGGCGCAGCGGCCCCGGTGCCCGGTCTGCCCGAGCTCAAGGCCTCGCTCGACCAGTTCGTCCCCACCCCCCTCGAGGTCGACGTCTCGGTGCTGCCCGCCTCGGAGCGCAAGGCGCTCGCCCGTCTGGTCCAGGCGGCGCGGGTGATCGATCCGCTCTTCCTCCGGCAGTCCTGGGCGGGGAACGAGGCGTGGCTGATGTCGCTGGCGCGCGACACCACACCGCTCGGGCAGGCCCGGCTCCGGGTCTTCCTCCTCAACCAGGGCCCCTGGGACCGGTTGAAGCACGACGCGCCGTTCATCCCCGGCGTCCCCCCGAAGCCCGAGTCCGGGAACTTCTACCCGGCGGGCGCGACCAAGGACGAGGTGTCGCGCTGGATGTCCACGCTCCCGGCTGCCGACCGGGCCCGGGCGAGCGGCTTCTTCACCACCATCCGTCGGACTCCGGCCGGCGGCTTCGCCATCGTCCCCTACAGCCTCGAGTACCAGGGTGAGCTGGCCCGCGCCGCGGCGCTGCTCCGGGAGGCGGCGGCGGCGACGGCGCAGCCCGCGCTGAGGAGCTTCCTCGAGCAGCGCGCCGCGGCCCTGCTGGACGACGACTACGCCCCGTCCGACGTGGCCTGGATGCAGCTCGACACCACCATCGACCCGACCTTCGGCCCCTACGAGACGTACGAGGACGAATGGTTCAACCAGAAGGCGGCCTTCGAGGCCTACATCACGGTGGTGGACCCGAAGGAGACCGAGAAGCTGAAGCGGTTCTCCTCCCAGCTGCAGGCGCTGGAGAACGCCCTGCCGATGGACGACCGGTACAAGAACCCGAAGATTGGCGCGCTGGCCCCCATCCGGGTGGTCAACAGCCTCTTCGCCTCGGGAGACGGCAACCGCGGCGTCCAGACCGCGGCCTACAACCTCCCGAACGACGAGCGCACCGTGGCCGCGCACGGCAGCAAGCGGATCATGCTCCGCAACATGGACCTGGCGAAGTTCGACCAGACGCTGATCCCGATCGCGAAGATCGCCATCGCGCCCCAGCTCCTGAAATCGGTGCAGTTCGATCCGTTCTTCACCCAGATCCTCATGCACGAGCTGATGCACGGCATCGGTCCGCAGCGGATCACGGTGAACGGGCGCGAGACCACGCCTCGCGCCGAGCTCCAGGAGACGTACGGGGCCATCGAGGAGTGCAAGGCGGACGTGGTGGGCATCTGGGCGATGCAACGGCTGGTCGACCAGGCCCAGCTCCCTGCCGAGATGGGGAAGGCGCTCGGGCCCACGGTGCTCGCCGGGCTGTTCCGCTCCATTCGCTTCGGCCTGAACGAGGCGCACGGCAAGGGCACCGCGGTCCAGCTGAACTGGCTGCTCGACGCCGGCGCGTACACGGTCTCGCCGGACGGACGCTTCACCCTCGTGCCGGAGAAGGTGGGCCCGGCGTTCGAGGCGCTGGCGCGCGAGCTGCTCACCATCGAGGCCACCGGGGACAAGGCGCGGGCGAAGGCGCTCCTCGACCGGCTGGTGGTGCATCGCCCCGAGACGGAGCGGGTCCTCTCACGGCTGGGGAAGGTCCCGGTGGACATTGCCCCGCGGTACGTGACCGCCGAGAAGCTCGAGGCCGAGTTTCCCTGAGTGGCACGGCCTGATACGACGGCCGCCATGGGCAAGGCCGTCGCCGCCCTCCTCCTCGTCGTTGGCGCCGTGGCGCACGGCGGCCCGGCCCCGGAGCCACCCTCCGGGCCACGCCGGACCGTCCTGGTCCTCTATTCCATCTCGCAGGAGGTGGCCGGCCTCCACGAGCTGAGCGTGGCGGTGAACGAGGGCATCCGGAAGGGCTCCCCGGTCCCCGTCGACGTCTACAGCGAGTACACCGGGCTCGACCGCTTCTCCGGCGGTCCGTACGTGGAGGCGCTCCGGGCGATGCTCCGCGAGAAGTACAGCGCACGGAAGGTCGACCTCCTGGTCCTGGTCGGCCCCACTGCGCTGGAGTTCGTGCTCTCGACGAACCTCTTCCCGGATGTCCCGATCATCACCTGCTACATCGCCGGCCGCCTGGTCGACGCCGCCCGGCAGTCACGCCCGGAGCTCAGCGGGGCGCTCCCGGCGCAGAATGCGCCGAAGACCCTGGAGCTGATGCTCCAGCTCTACCCGGAGACCCGGCGGATCCTGGTGGTGCTGGGAGGGAGCGCCTACGAGCGTGGCCAGGCCGAGCAGGGGAAGGCCCTGTTCTCCTCCTTCGCCTCGCGGGTCGAGCTGGTCTTCACCAACGACCTCACGCTCGATCAGCTCGAGGCGCGCGTGAGGCAGCTCACCGACTCGGAGCTGGTGGTCTGGGGGAGCCTGCTCCAGGACGCGTCCGGGCGGGACTTCGAGACCACCGAGCCGCTGGCCCGCGTCTCGGCGGCGAGCCGCCGCCCCGTCTTCGGGTTCATCTCCGAGGATCTGGGCGCGGGCATCCTGGGCGGCGAGCTGGTGAGCATGGAGGTGTCCGGGCAGGTGGCGGCGCAGCTCGCGGTGCGCGTGCTGGGTGGGGAGCGAGCGTCCTCCATTCCTCCGGTCGGGGATGCGGGCCTCGCGCCGACGTTCGACGCCCGCCAGCTCGAGCGCTGGCACCTCCGCGAGCGGGCGCTGCCGCCCGGGAGCCGCATCCTCTTCCGGCAGCCGAGCCTCCTCGAGGAGCACGGGCGCGCGATCGGGCTCGGGCTGGGCATCATCGCCCTGGAGAGCCTCCTGGTCGCAGGGCTGATCATCCAGCTTCGCCGCCGCCACCGGATCGAGCGCGCGCTCGCGACCGCCGAGACCCGCTACCGCACGGTGGCGGACTTCACCCACGACTGGGAGTTCTGGCGCCGCCCCGACGGGACGTTCGAGTACATCTCGCCGGCCTGCGAGCGGGTGAGTGGACACGCCGCCGCAGACTTCCTCTCCGACCCCGGGCTGCTGGGCCGGCTGGTCCACGAGGAGGATGTGCCCGCCTGGCGCGCGGCGGTGTCGGCGACCTCCCCCCAGCCGCCGGTGGAGTTCCGGATCCACACCCGCACGGGCGAGCTGCGCTGGGTGCGCTTCGCGAGCAACCCGGTCCTGCTCCCCGATGGTACGGCCGCCGGCCTCCGGGGAAGCCTCGCCGACGTGACCGCGCGCAAGCTGGGGGAGCTCGCCCTCGAGCAGGCCTACCGGGAGATCGCCGCCCTCAAGGACCGCCTCGAGGCCGAGAACACGTACTACCGGGAGAAGATCCAGGCGGTGGAGCCCTCCGGCGAGCTGCTGGGCCAGAGCGACGCCATGAAGTACCTCCACTTCCGGGTCCGGCAGGTCGCCCCCTCGGACACGACGGTGCTCATCCTCGGCGAGACCGGGACGGGCAAGGAGCTGGTCGCCGAGGCGATCCACGCCCTGGGCCCGCGGAAGGACCGGCCGCTGGTGAAGGTCAACTGCGCGGCGCTCCCGCCGACGCTGGCCGAGAGCGAGCTGTTCGGCCACGAGAAGGGCGCGTTCACCGGGTCGATGGCCCAGCGCAAGGGCCGCTTCGAGCTGGCCGACGGGGCGACGCTCTTCCTCGACGAGGTGGGCGAGCTCACGCCGGAGCTCCAGGCGAAGCTGCTGCGCGTCCTGCAGGACGGCACGTTCGAGCGCGTGGGTGGCGACCGGACGCTGAAGGTCGACGTCCGGGTCATCGCCGCGACGAACCGGGCGCTCTCGCGAGACGTGGCCGCCGGGCGGTTCCGCGAGGACCTCTGGTACCGGCTCAACGTGTTCCCGATCAGCGTCCCGCCGCTCCGGCAGCGGAAGGAGGACATCCCGACGCTGGCGCTGGCCTTCGTGGAGCGGGCCTCCGAGCGGCTGGGGCGACCGGTGCCCGAGATTCCCCAGTCGGTCATCCTTGCCCTGCAGGGGCGTGACTGGCCGGGGAACGTCCGCGAGCTTCAGAACACGATCGAGCAGGCCGTGCTCGTCTCGGACGGCGGGCACCTCCGTCTCCCGGAGCAGCTGCCGTCGGAGGAGCTGGCCCAGGCGACGAACGGTCCCCGGTCGCTCGAGGAGGTCGAGCGCCGCCACATCTTGCTGGTCCTGGAGGCCGCGGGCTGGAAGCTCGAGGGCTCCACCGGAGCGGCCGCGCAGCTCGGGCTGAAGCCGAGCACGCTGCGGTCCCGGATGCAGAAGCTCGACATTCGCCGGCCGTCCTAGACGCGCCGCGGCAGCTCTTGGACCCTCCCCACGGTATTTCGTGGGCCACGGCCCATCGTGGGGCCGGTTCGTGGGCCGCGGGCGCCCAGCGCGCGTCGATCCAGGGCTTTGCGAGCGCACGGGGGCTGGCGCCGCGCTTGCTCTCTCGGCCGCCACCGATGACGGCCTCGTTCCAGCCTGCGACCCAGCCCAACCAACCGATGCACGCGGTGGCGTACCTGGTCTCGCCCGAGCCCGAGAAGCGGGACGAGCTCCTCCAGACGCTCCGGTCCCTCATCGCGGAGATCCGCCGGACACCCGGCTGCCTCGTCTGCTCCATCTGCCGTGAGGAGGGCGGAGACCTCCTGGTCGTGGTCAGTGGCTGGCAGACGCGGGCCGACCTCCAGCGCCACATCCGGTCCGAGCACTTCCGGATCCTCTCGGGCGCCTCGCGCCTCCTCGGTGCCTCCAGCGAGCTCGGGTTCCTGCTCTCGCTGCCTGCCGAAGCGCCGCTCACCTGATCCCCCCGATGTCCCGTCACCCAAGGAGAAGTCCGATGCAGGGAGTCGTCCCATCTCGCTGGCGCGCCGCGGCGCTGCTGGCCGCACTGGCGTTCGTGCCAGGCGTCGCCAGGGCCACCACGGTCCGCCAGCACCTCAGCATCGTGCAGCTGCTCCAGGAATCGGAGGTCATCGTCCGCGGCCGGGTCGCGTCGGTGACCGATGGCATCGACCGGCGGGGCATTCCGTACACCGAGGTCACGCTGCAGATCTCCGAGGCGCTCAAGGGTCAGCCGGGGCGGACGCTCTCGTTCCGCCAGTTCGGGCTGCTGCGCCCCGAAGGACATGGGCGACGGCCGGGTCAACCTCATGGTGACCCCCGCGGCCTGGGCCACCTTCAAGAAGGGGGAGGAGTCGATCTTCTTCCTCCGCAAGCCCGCGGCATGGACCGGGCTGCGGACCACGGCGGGTCTCTCCCAGGGTCAGTTCCGGGTGACCGGTGCCGGGGTGACCAACTCGGTGGACAACGCCGGGCTGTTCGACAAGGTGGTGGTGGATCCCGGTCTGCTCGGGGACACCGAGAAGCGCGTGATGGGCACCACCCGGGGCGCGGTGAACGCCCGGGGCTTCACCTCGCTGGTGAAGCAGGCCGTCGCGGGCCAGTGGGTGGAGAACGGGAGGATGCGCCATGCGGATCGCTGAACGCGCCGTCCGCATCGCGCTGCTCCTCGCCCTCGTCGCCGCGGTTGCTCCGGCGCGGGCCGGTGGGCCGCTGATCGTCGATCCGAAGAGCGGCAAGCCCTGGCGGTACGCCCCCGGGGTGGTGGTGCCGGTGTTCCACGACCTCGGGGACTACGCGGTGGTCATCGACTGGGACAACTACCCGGCGACCGTGACCTTCGACAATGCGGTGGGCGCAGGCCAGGTGCGCGCCGGTTACGCCTCCTGGAGCTCCGTCCCGAGCACGTCGCTCCGGGCCGAGGTGAAGGGTGACTTCGCGTCCCTCGGACTTCCGGACATCACCGGGGACAACACCGACCTGGTCATCGGACGGTGGAACGGCGGCGGGATCCAGGTGATCTTCGACGCCGACGGCACCGTGATGGAGAACTTCTTCGGCGTGGGGCCGAACGTGCTCGGCATCTCCTCGCCCGAGTTCGGCGATTCGGCGACCGGGTTCATCACCGAGAGCTGGACGGTGCTCAACGGCCAGTCCATCACCGCCAGCGACACCAACGCCGCGCACTACCAGGGCGTGGCGACGCACGAGTTCGGCCACTCGCTCGGCCTGGCGCACACCCAGACCAACGGCGCTGCGTACTTCTACGGCCCGGTCATCGGGGAGCCACTCGGCCCCCAGAGCTGCAGCGTGCTGCCCTACCGGACGGACCTCACCGGGGCGGACGTCGAGACGATGTACCCGTACACCAACCCGGCGCCCTGGACCGACGTCGGACTGGGCATGGCCAACGTCCACACCGCCGACGATCGCGCGGCGATCTCCGACCTGTATCCCGGGAAGGGATGGCCGAAGGCCTACGGCACCATCTCCGGAACCATCTACGACGTGGATGGCAAGACGCCGCTCACCGGGGTGAACGTCATCGCCCGGAACCTGGACGACCCGTTCGCCGGCGGTAGCTCGAGCATGTCGGGCCAGTGGACGGCCGGACAGTTCGGCCCGGACGGCTCCTTCACCCTGCACGGGCTGAAGGCGGGGGCGCGATACGTCCTCTACGTCGACGCCATCGTGGCCGGCGGCTACCCCACCGAGCCGCTCTGGTTCCTGCCAGGCGCCGAGCGCTTCTACAACGGCCCGCTCCGCGATCGCGACGACCACGGTCAGGGCCGAGGCACCTTCGACCCCTGCGCGTTCACCGTCGTCACCCCCCGCGCCGGCGGCGACACGAGGGCGGACATCGCCTTCGAGCGCGTGCGCGGCGCGCCGGTGCTCGTCCCTCTCGGGTACGCCGCTGGCGCAACGGGCGTGTCCGGAGACGGCAGGACCGTGGTGGGGAACTTCGGTCTCGGAAATCCGCCGTTCCGGTGGACCGAGAAGGACGGTCTCGTCCCGATGGACGTGGCCACCACCGGTGAGCTCACCAGCATCTCCAGCAACGGCAAGTACATCGCCACCAACCTGCTCGGCGCCGGCGACGTCCAGCTCGGGGCGTTCCGCTGGGACGCGAAGAACGGGTGGCTCCCGGTGGCTCCCGCCGGCCCCGGCTGCGACACCACCACCACCAGCTTCGGCGTCGCGGACGATGGGAGCGTCTACGGGCTCGCCTACAGGACCTGCGACGACTTCAAGAGCTTCCGCTGGAACCCCGACGACCGGGACCACGCTCTATCCCTCCGCCGGGGTGAGGAGCGACGGCACGCCTGCCAACGGGCGTCCGAACCGGATCTCCGCCGACGGCTCCGTTCTCGCAGGCTGGGAGGAGACCGACGAGGGCTACCGGCTGGCGACCGTCTGGGTCAACGGGAGGCCCCACCGGCTCCTGGATCCCACCGGCCAGATCCTCGACGAGGCCTACACAGTGAGCGGCGATGGCAGGATCGCCGGGGGCAACGTCCTGGGCGGGCTACAGCCGGACGGGATGGGATGGCGTGCGCGAACCCAGGGGTCGGGGTTCGAGTACATCGCCCCGATCTCGGCGGACTCCTCGCCCCTCAAGCCGTTCGCGCTGTCCCGGACGGGCGACGTGATGGCCGGCCTGAGCGGTGACCCGTTCTTCGCCTTCAATCCGGTTCCGTTCGTCTGGACCCGCGAGCTGGGGGCGGTCGATCTGAACCAGTTCCTGCGCAAGCAGGGCACCGCCTTCGAGCAGTTCTGGTCGCTCTGGACCACGACGGCGATGTCCGACGACGGCTCGGTCATGGCCGGCTGGGGGATCGCGACCCAGTTCTACGCCGGCTGGGTGCTCCAGATGCCGAAGGTGTTCGTCTGTCACCTCGAGAATGGCGAGCGCGGCCAGGGGCACACCGTGAGCGTCGACTTCCCCGGGCCTTCGACGCGCACCTGATGCACGGCGACACCGACGGGCCCTGCTCGGGGCACGGGGAATGATGCGCGTGGTGGCCTCGTTGCCGGATGCCGGAGAGAGCGTGGGACTCGACTTCGACTGGCTGGCCAGCGACGCCGAGGGACATGTCGCGGTCTTCAGCAGCGCCGGTGGCGAAATCCCACCGGATGCGCGTGCTCCGGGACATGGACGCCCACGTCCGTGCGCTCGGGGCGCTCCTCGCCGCGCCGGCCTCCACTCACCCCGTGTTCGCGCCCACCGCGCCCGGGGAGGACCGCTGGCGCGCGGCGGCAGAGCGTGGGCTCTTCGTCTACCGGTGCAGTCCGGGCGGAGGGCCGTACCGGCTGGCCGCCGCGCCCGAGACGCCGATCCGGGCGATGGACCTTCCGGCCGGTGCGGGGCTCGTGGTCCAGGCCTTGCGGTTCGGTCAGCTCCGGTTCCGGTACATCCACTCGGTCACCGCGGACGTGCTCCTGAGCCACTGAAGCCAGGAGCACCGCGTGAGCGATCCAGGCGACTCCACTGAAGGACGCCTGAACGACGGGTCCGTCGCGCGCCGTCTGCGCCTCGTGAGCGACCCTCACTGCCCGACGACGGTCATCACCCCGCCGTTCATCGAGTAGACCCGTCCCTTCGAGTCCACCGCGATCGGGGTGTACGCCGCGCCGAGTGACTGGAGGAGGAACCGCTCCTCACCCTTCGTGCCGCCTTGCCGGATGGAGTAGACGCGGCCGTCCTCGCTGTTGGCGTAGACCGTGCCGTCCGGGCCGACGGCGGGCGCGTTCACGCACCACTCGAACCCGTCGGGGTGATCGGAGACGCAGCCGATGCCCCCATCCGACAGCGTGTGGCAGCTCTGGGTCTGGGTCGCGGTGTACTTCCACTCCGGGACCAGGTCGCGTGAGAGCTGGGTGATGTCGTAGGGGCCTTCCCCGGTTGCGGTCGGGTAGTGGTTGTCCTTGGTGATGATCGAGTACGTGCCGTCCCGCACCCAGACCGCCGGGGTCACGTCCCAGCCGAAATCGTAGGTGCCCATCAGCTTGCCGTCCGGTCCCGCCTTCACCAGGTGACCGCGGGCGCCGTTGTAGCTGGTGATCCCGCCGTACAGCACGGCGCCGTCGGGCAGGGCCACCGGGACCGAGGAGGATTCGTCGTCGACCTTCACGCTCGGCCTGAGGCCGGTCGACGGATCCACGCCCATCGGTGCGCCCGGCCGTGCGCAGGTGAGCAGGACTCCGCAGCCATCGTCGAGCAGCTCTCGCATCCGGAGCGTCCACCTCGGGGTGAGGTCCGGGTTCAGCGCCACCACGGAGGAGTCGTTCGAGGCAAAGTGTGCCCGGCTGACCACGAAGATCACCCCGCCCGGGCCGATCGCCGGGCCGGAGTTGAACCCTGGCCGCTGTGAGCCGCACGCCGTCGTGGGAACGGGGACCGCGGCAGGGTACGGACCCGGGATGTTGCCCGCGCGGAACGACGTCGGGCACTGGTCGGTCGCGGCCGGCGCCCCGGTCACGATGCTCTGGTAGAGGACCTTGGTGGCCGGGCCGCTGGTCGGGACCCGGACCAGGTAGCCGCGCGCATCCCCCGTCTCGGGCATCACCGCGTCCAGCTCGACCACGTTGTAGAGCAGCGTCCCATCCGCATCGACGACCAGCGGGCCGGTGACGTAGCGGTTCTGGTTCGAGTCGGTGAACGGGTTCACCGCCTGGGGATTCTGGAGCTGCCGATCCACACGGATCACCGTGCCCGGCGCCGCGGGAACCCAGACCACCTGGTCGTGGACCGCCGGCTGGAACACCGGTTCCCAGCCCAGGACCACCTGCCGGCGGCGGCGGCTTCCAGCTGCTTCCGAACGCCTGCTGCGGAGTCAGCGACCCGGAGACCCAGGCGAGGTGCTTCACCGTCCAGACCTGCTGGTCCCAGGCATCGAACCCACACGGAGCGGGGTTGCCCGAACCCGGCGGCACGCAGCTCACGTACACGCCGGCCTTCACCGCCATGTACAGGTCGTCCCCGACCACCAGCGGCGACGCGTAGTGAACGAAGAGGTCGCCCCGGCCGGACAGACCCGCGGCCTCGGCGAGCTCCTGCGGCACGAACGGGTCGAAGGTGACGGTCGCCAGCGCCTGGCCGAAGCCCTGCGCCGGCGCGCACGCTTGCCCGGTGTGCGCCCAGTTCTGACCCCACTGCGCCCAGTCGCACCCCGCGTCGGCCCGGAGCGGGTCGGAGATGAAGGGGAGCGGGGGTCCGGCGTCCTGGCCTGCGTCGCTCCCGCCGTCGCTGACCGGCCTGGGGTTGTCGGAGCAGGCGGTCGCCACCAGCGCGGCAAGCACGGAACAGCAGGCGGTTCGAGTCATCGGTGGGTGTCCCCGGGAAGCTCCCCTCGGCCCGGGGAGGCCTGACAGTTCGCCCCGGGGCGTGCCCGCCCGTCAAGCTGGAGGCCGGGAGTGGCGCCGCTGCGCCTCGGCTGTAACCCAGGGGCGCCCTGGCGCGTCGTCCCGGGGAGGAGCCCATCATGCCGAAGCCCGAGACCCCCGAGCCCCCCTCCCGTGAGATCACCCCCGAGCCGCTCCATCTGCGGCGCCGCGAGTTCCTCAAGAACGCTGGACTCGGTGCGTTGACGGCAGTGGCCACGGGCGCGGGACTGGTCGCCCTGACCCAGGGCGGACCGGGGCTCGGCCGCGGCGGGGCGCAGAAGGGGACGCCGGCGCCCCGAGCCGCCGCCACTCAAGGCCCTGGGCCGCTACAGCACCGACGAGACGCCCACCCGCTACGACGACATCACCCACTACAACAACTTCTACGAGTTCGGGACCGACAAGACCGACCCCGCCGCCAACGCGGGCACGCTGAGGACGCGCCCCTGGACGGTGACCGTCGACGGGCTGGTGAAGAAGCCGCTGACCGATCGACATCGACCAGCTGCTGAAGTGGTTCCCGCTCGAGGAGCGCATCTACCGGATGCGCTGCGTGGAGGCGTGGTCGATGGTCATCCCCTGGCTGGGGTTCCCGCTCGGCGACCTCATCAGAGCGCGTCGAGCCGCTCGGCTCGGCGAAGTACGTCGCCTTCCAGACGCTGCTCGATCCGACCGCAGATGCCGCTGCAGCGCACCCACATCCTCGAGTGGCCGTACGTCGAGGGGCTCCGGATGGACGAGGCCACGCATCCGCTGACCCTGCTCGCCGCGGGCCTCTACGGGAAGGCGCTGCCCAACCAGAACGGGGCGCCGCTGCGGCTGGTCGTGCCCTGGAAGTACGGCTTCAAGGGCATCAAGAGCATCGTGAAGATCAGCTTCGTGGAGAAGCAGCCCCGCACCACGTGGGCGATCGAGGGCCCGAGCGAGTACGGCTTCTACGCCAACGTGAACCCGGCGGTGTCCCACCCGCGCTGGAGCCAGGCCACCGAGCGCCGCATCGGCGAGTTCGAGCCGCCGCAAGACGCTGCCGTTCAACGGCTACGCCGACGAGGTGGCGAAGCTCTACGCGGGCATGGACCCGAAGACGCTCTACTGACCGATGCCTCCGCGCCGTCCGCCACTGCCCTGGCTCAAGCCGGGCCTCTTCGCCGGGGCGCTGCTCCCGCTCGCGCTGCTGCTCTGGCGCGCCGCCCACCGGACGCTCGGCGCCGACGCGGTGGCCGTCGGTCTGAACCAGCTCGGGCTACCTCGCCCTGGTGTTCCTGATGGCGTCGCTGGCGTGCACCCCGCTGAAGATCCTCACCGGCTGGACCTGGCCCGTCCGCGTGCGCCGGATGCTCGGGCTGTTCGCGGTCTTCTACGCCTCGCTCCACCTGATCACCTACGTGGCCATCGATCAGCAGCTCGACTGGGCCGGTGCTCTGGGGCGACGTGACCAAGCGGCGGTTCATGATCGTGGGCTTCGCCGCGTTCCTGCTCCTGCTCCCGCTCGCCTGGACCAGCACCGACGCCTCGGTCCGCCGGCTCGGGTTCCAGCGCTGGAAGGCGCTGCACCGGCTGGCCTACGTCGCGGGCGTGCTCGCGGTGGTCCACTTCCTCTGGCGGGTGAAGCTGGACACGCGCGTGCCCCTCAGGTGGGCGGCCTTCCTCGGGGTGCTGTTCCTGATCCGCATCGCCGATGGCATCCGCGCCCGCCGGAGGAAGCGCTCCCGTCCGGTGACGCCCTCACGTCCGGTGGACGTGACCACCACCGGGTGAGCGTGAGCGCGCCGCCCGCGCCGCGACATGGCACGCTGGGGGGCGAGGAGATCGGTCCGATGACCGACGACCGCGGCGGTTCGACTTCTCGCCTGGCAGTGGTCGCTCTACCCCGGGGGGCACCGCGATCGGCGGAACCTGCGCGTGCACGCGCTCACCGTGCCGATCTTCCAGCTGGGGACGCTCGCGCTCGCTGGGCGGTGCGCTGGTGAGCGCCTGGATCGCCGGGCTCGGCTTCGCCGCGATGGCCGGGGCGATGATGGCGCAGGGGCGGACGCACCGGCTGGAGCGAACCGCGCCGGCCCCGTTCCGGGGCCCCGGGGACGTCGTGGCGCGCATCCTCGCCGAGCAGTGGGTCACCTTTCCGCGCTTCGTCGCCAGTGGCGAGTTCGCCCGGGCGTGGCGCGCGTCCTCGTCGAAGGGCTAGGCACTTTGCACCTGCCGGGGCCCTTGCTCGTTCGCCTGGCGGCCGTTGCTCGATGTCCGTCGCTGAACGTATGTTCAGATGGATGGAACGGTCGGAGCTGCTGGCCATGGTGAAGCGCCTCGGCGCCGAGTTCCGCAGGCGGGGCATGCATGGCCACCTCGCGCCGCTGCGGCTGTACTGGCTCGCGCTCCGCCACGCGCTGGTGGAGCCGGAGCGGCACGGGCTGCACGTGCAGCTCTCCGAGGAGATGGTGGTCGAGTGGTTCAAGCTGCTGCGGCTGCCGCCGTACGAGGCCGCCTATCGGGTCCAGACCCCCGGGTCGCGCTGCCCGCTGTGTCCTCCCGGCGAGGGGCCGGCGGTGGAGGTCCTGACCGAGCGGACGTTCCCCGAGGGCCGGAAGGTCGCCTGTCTCGCCTGCCGCACCGCCTGGCTCGAGCTCGAGCCGCCCACGCGGATGGGACGCGGCTCCGATGCACGGACCGAAGAAGCTGTCCTAGGTCCCGGTCCCGGATGGCGCGGGCGGCGCGCTTGCGACACCAGGCCGCGCCAGATACGAGCGTGACGCGGACATGACTCTCGCCTCCCTCGTCGACCCCGTCTGCGGCATGCGCGTCGACCCGGAGAACCCGAAGGGTGGAACCCACGTCCACGCCGGGAAGACGTACGGGTTCTGCAACCCGCGTTGCCGTGAGCGGTTCGCGGCGGATCCCGAGCGGTACCTCGCGGCCAGGGCCGCCGGGTCGCTGGCTGGCTCCGGGCACGAGGGCCACGCACACGCCGTCGCGCACTCGCCCGCCGTGCAGCCGGACTCCGGGCACCCGTCCGCTGCGCAGAATCAGCCGCAGTCTCTGCCGGGCATCGCGCGTGCCGGCCCCCCCGTTCCCTGGATCTGCCCGATGGATCCGGAGGTCTCCTCCGACCGGCCGGGCCCCTGCCCGAGATGCGGCATGGCGCTCGAGCCGAAGGAGCCGGTCATCGCGACCGCGACCCAGTGGGTCTGCCCGATGCACCCGCAGATCGTCCGCGATGCGCCGGGCAGCTGCCCCGATCTGCGGGATGGCGCTCGAGCCCCGGACCGTCACGCTCGAGGCGCCGCCCAACCCGGAGCTCGAGGACATGCAGCGGCGGCTGGTCGTCGCGGCGCCGTTCACCGTCGCGCTGCTCGCGCTGGCGATGGGCGAGATGGTCGGCTGGCATGCTCCGGCGTGGATCGGCTGGGTCGAGCTCCTGCTGGCGACCCCGGTCGTGGTGTGGGCCGGCGCTCCCTTCTTCGCCCGCGGCGTCGCCTCGATCCGGAACCGCAGCCCGAACATGTTCACCCTCATCGCGCTGGGGGTGGGCGTGGCGTACGGCTTCAGCGTCGTCGCCACCCTCGTCCCGGGCTGGTTCCCCGAGACCTTCCGTGGTCACGGTGGCCGGGTGGGCGTCTACTTCGAGCCGGCGGCGGTCATCGTCGTGCTGGTGCTCGTGGGCCAGGTGCTCGAGCTCCGGGCGCGCGCGGCGACGGGCGGAGCTCTCCGGGCGCTGCTCGGGCTCCAGCCCCGGTTCGCCCGCCGGCTGGAAGGTGACGTCGAGCGGGACGTGCCGCTGGCCGACGTGCGCGTCGGTGACGTCCTGCGCGTCCGTCCCGGGAGAGAAGGTCCCGGTGGACGGGACGGTGCTCGATGGACGGACGACCGCCGACGAGTCGATGCTCACCGGCGAGCCGTTGCCGGTGGAGAAGGGTCCGGCCGATGCGCTCACCGGCGGCACGCTCAACCAGCGCGGCAGCGTCCGGATGCGCGCCGAGCGCGTGGGCGCCGACACCCTGCTCTCGGGCATCGTCCGTCTGGTCGGCGAGGCCCAGCGCAGCCGCGCCCCCATCCAGCGCCTGGCCGATCGCGTCTCGGCGTTCTTCGTCCCGGCCGTCGTTCTCACCGCGCTGCTGACGGGCGTCGTCTGGGCGCTGCTCGGCCCCGAGCCACGTCTCGCCTACGCGGTGGTGAACGCCGTCGCCGTGCTGATCATCGCCTGCCCCTGCGCCCTCGGCCTCGCGACGCCGATGGCGGTGATGGTCGGTACCGGGCGTGGCGCGCACGCGGGGGTCCTCTTCCGGGACGCAGCGGCGCTGGAGCAGCTCGAGCGCGCCGACGTGCTCGTCGTCGACAAGACGGGCACCCTCACCGAGGGCAAGCCAGCGCTGGTCGAGGTCCGTGCGCTGCCGGGCTGGAGCGACGGGGACGTGCTCCGGCTCGCCGCCGCGGTGGAGGCCGGCAGCGAGCACCCGCTCGCCGGCGCCATCCTCGCCGGCGCCCGGGCCCGCGGGGTCGACGTCGTGCCCGGGACCGAGCTCCACACCGAGCCCGGAACGGGCGTGCGCGGCCGGGTCGGCGGGCGCCTCGTCGAGGTCGGACGTGCGCTGCCGGGCGGTGACGCCGGTCCGGGCGAGCTCCTCGAGACGGCGCGGACCTGGCGCGAGCGCGGGCGAACGGTGGCCTTCGTCATGGTCGATGGAAGCGCCGCAGGCATGCTGGCCATCGAGGATCCGGTGAAGGAGTCGGCCCGCTCGGCGCTCGCAGACCTGGCGCGGGAAGGCATGCGGGTGGTCATCGCCACGGGCGATCACGCCACGACCGCCGCCGCCGTCGCGCGGACGCTCGGCATTTCCGAGGTGCGGGCCGGCGTGCGACCCGAGGGAAAGGCCGCGCTGGTCGCCGAGCTGCAGAAGTCCGGCCGGGTGGTGGCGATGGCCGGTGACGGGGTCAACGATGCGCCGGCGCTGGCCCAGGCCGACGTGGGCATCGCGATGGGGACCGGGACCGACGTGGCGATGCAGAGCGCCGGGGTGACGCTCGTCTCGGGCGACCTCCGCGGGGTGGTGCGCGCCCGCCGGCTCAGCCGGGCGACGGTGCGGAACATCCGCCAGAACCTCGCCTTCGCCTTCGGCTACAACCTGCTGAGCGTCCCGGTGGCTGCGGGCCTGCTCTACCCCTTCCTGGGCTGGCTGCTGAGCCCCATGCTGGCGAGCGCGGCGATGTCGCTGAGCTCGGTCTCGGTCATCGCCAACGCGCTCCGCCTGCGCCGGGTCGAGCTCTAGAAGGTCCCGCGCGCGTGCCACTCCCGGCTCGGGGCCCGGCGTCCCGGTGGCTCAGCGTGAGCGCTTCCGGCCGAGTGTGAGGGCCATCTCGCCGGTCAGACCGGTCGCTCCGAAGACGAGCAGGAGCGCGAGTCCGAAGCCGAAGGAAGGGTCCATCAGCTCGAGCGTCCCGTGGGGTAACCGGGCCAGCGCGAAGTCGACGACCGCGGCGACGGCGGTGAACCCGATCGCCGCGATGAGCGGCTCCTCTGCCTCGGAGCCCCAGTAGTAGTGCCCCGCCAGAAGGACGGCCAGCCCCGGAGCTGCCACAACGTACAGGACGCTGGCCAGCGGCTGCGAGAGGGTCCCGGCGAGGACGATCAGGAGCGTGGCGCTGGAGACCGCGGCGATGAATGAATGGCCGAGAAGTCGAGACACTGACGTCGGAACCCGGGAATGGTCGCTCAGCGAGAGTCGCATCGGTCAGTCCTCCTGGACCGCGGGCAGAGCATCGGGCGTGCCGGGCGACGACTCCCGTCGGCGGGGTTCTCATGCCAGCGGGGCGCATCTTCGCCGCGCTGTGGCACGAGAACGCGCAGACTCTGCGCGAGGGGCGCCTGGCGGGAGTTCCGAGCGAGACCGCCGCGTCGGCCGCAACGCCGCCGAGGAAGCCGCAGAGATGGCCGGCGACGTCGAGAGCGCTTCGACGTGCCAAGGAATGCGGCCAGTGCATGTCCTCCACGCGGCGCAGTTCGTCGGGGATGCCTTCATGTTCCAGGACCAGCGATAGGTCCATCGCACGGCGAAGAGGGCGCGGTCCCCTGGCCGAACGGCAGTGCAGGACCGTGGGCTCGCCGCCGCGGCGGCCGAGGGGTCGCCCAGCTGGGTCGTGTGCTAGGACCGACCGATGCGGCACGCGGTGAGCGTCTTCTGCGCCTGGCTCGAACGGACGCCGCTCAGCCACCAGCTCCAGACCATCGAGTGGGTCGTCCCGGCGGTGCAGACGCTGCACCTGCTCGCCATCGCCGCGCTGATGGGCGCGACGCTGGTCTTCAACCTCGCGCCTGCTCGGGGTGGCGGGTGACCGACGTGCCGGTCGAGCGCGTCTCGCGCCGGTTCATCCCCGTGCTGAAGGGCGCCCTCTGCGTGCTCCTCGTCACCGGCCTGGTGATGATCGCCGCCGAACCCGCGCGCTCCCTGCTCAACTTCGCCTTCCAGCTGAAGATGGCGCTTCTCGCCACGGCCCTCCTCCTCACCGCGGCGACCACCCGGACGCTCCGGCAACGGCCGGACGACTGGAACGCTTCCCCGGGCGGCGCCGCCTGGCGGGGCTCTCCGCGGTGGTCTCGAGCGGTCTGTGGGTGGCGATCCTCTGCGCAGGCCGGTGGATCGCCTACGTGCGTGTCCAGTGAGCACGACGATGGCCGCGGTGGATCTGACCGAGCTGTTCCAGCGCCTGTACGACTCCCCCTGGGCGGTCGTCGTCCGGGAGAACGGCGACGCGTTCCCCTGGGTCGAATGCCTGCACGTGCTGGCCATCTCGGTGGTCGTCGGATCGATCAGCGTGGTCGACCTGCGGCTGATCGGGCTCGCCTGGCGCGACCGGCCGGTCGGGGCGCTGCTCCGCCACATTCTCCCCATCACCTGGATTGGCTTCGCACTGGCGGCCGCCTCGGGGTTCGTCCTCTTCGCCTCCAACGCCCCGACCTACGCCCGGAACCCCTTTCTGCAGCTGAAGATGGGTCTCCTGGTCCTGGCCGGAGTGAACATGACGGCCTTCCATCTCTGGTCCCGCCGCAATCTCCCGCAGTGGGAGTCGGGACCGCGCCTGCCTTTCCGGGCGAAGCTCGCCGGCGCCGTGTCGCTCCTCTGCTGGGTGGGAATCGTCGCCGCTGGCCGCTGGATCGGATTCACCAACGTCTCTCACCCCTGAGGGGCCCCATGGTCAGGTTCCACCTCGCCGCTCTCCTCCTTCTGCTCGTCTCCGCCCTCCCTGCACCGCTCCGCGCCGGGGAGCCCGAGACGGTCATCCTCAATCCCGCCCCCACCGCCGCGGACTGGGCGGCGCTGGCCAAGCTCCCCGACTGGAGCGGCGTCTGGACGCCGGGCATCTCCGATCAGGTCAAGCGCATCAAGACCGACCCGGTGCCGTGGCAGCCGCAGATCGCGGCGCAGGTGAAGGCGCTGGAGACCGAGAAGGCAGCAGGGCGCCCCAAGGGGCTGTTCGTCGATTGCCTTCCGGAAGGCATGCCCACCTGGATGCTCATCAGCCACAACGCGATGGAGATCCTCTTCACCCCCGGCCGGGTGACGCTGCTCGGGGAGATGGACGGGAACCGGCTCCGGCGGATCTACACCGATGGCCGTCCCCATCCGCCGGATCCGGATCCGACCTTCCACGGCCACTCCATCGGCCACTGGGAGGGACAGACGCTGGTGGTCGACACGGTGGCGGTGCTGCCGCAGTCCTACCTCGCGATCGACGAGGCGGTGGGCATCCCCACCAACGGCGATCTCCACGTCATCGAGCGCATCCACCTGGCCGAGCCGGACGTGCTCCACGACGATCTGGAAGTCATCGCCCCGCGCATCCTCACCCGGCCCTGGAAGACCACCCGCTACTTCTACCGGCAGCGCGCCCGGAAATACGACATCGTGGAGGGAGTGTGCCTCCAGGGCTTCTACGCCGAGCGAAAGGACGCCAGCGGCAACGCGGTGTTCGTCCCCATTCCCCACGCTGACGGAAATCCCGTCGCCCAGCCCGCCAGGAAGCCTTGATGCGCCCGGCCCGCCACCTCGTCTCGGTCCTGCTCCTGTCGCTGGCGTTCGCGACTCAGACCGCGCACGCGCACCACTCCTTCGCGATGTTCGACTTCACCAAGGTGGTCACCATCACCGGCACGGTGAAGGAGTTTCAGTGGACCAACCCCCACGTGGTCCTCTGGGTGAACGTGCCGGGGAAGGACCCGAAGAAGCCGGACCTCTGGTACCTCGAGATGACCAGCCCGGGGAATCTCACCCGGGGCGGCTGGAGCCGGAAGGCGCTCAACGCGGGCGACAAGGTGGAGGTCGAGCTGAACCCCTTGCGCAACGGCGATCTCGGCGGGGCGCTGATCAAGGTCACGAACCAGACCACCGGGCAGACCTTCTCCACGAACCTCCGGGACATGGAGAAGCCCGGCCTGCAGTGAATCGCCGTCGGGGGCCCGTCGGCTCCCGGGTTCAGCGCCGGCCCACGCCCGGCGGAGCGGCGAGCCGCAGCACCGGCGCCGTCCGGATGCGCCGATCGTACGAGGGGTGCCGGAGCAGGAACCATCGCCGGCGGGCGTCGGCGTCGGCGGCGAAGGCCGGGTCGCGGAGCCGCTCCTCGAACTCGGCGCGCAGACGTGCGTCGCGGGCCAGCGCGGCCTCCGCCCAGGGCTCGAGCAGGTACGCCTCGACGTATTCCTGCTGCTGGAAGGCGGCGTTGAACGTGCCCCAGGCCAGGAGCGAGTCGGGCGCCGTCGGCTCGAGGAGATGGGCGGCGAGCTCTGCGCGCGGCTGGGCGAGGGGGACGACGAGGGTGCCCCGTGGCAGGCCCTCGCTCGAGGGCGGCGACCAAGCGCCGACGGGGTCGAGCCGCTGGCGTCCCTCGTACGGTGCGGCGGCCGGACGTGGATCCGCCAGCTGGAACCGGGAGACCCGCGCCGGCGTGTCGCGGAGGAGCGTGCGGTGGGCGATCCCGTGCCGGTCGAGCGCGGCGACGGCGACCTCCGCCCATCCCCGCGGCACCGCCCAGCCGCCCCGGGGCAGCTGCACCTGCGTCGTCGGCGCCACGCGGTGCCGCAGCGGCACGCGCCAGACCTCCGGCCGGTCCAGGTGGAAACGAAGGTACGTCCCGCCGGTGGCGGGCGAGGGCGCGCGGTCGTACGCGTAGGCAGGGAACTCGAGGGTCCGGGTCTCCTCGGTGGCCGCGAAGGCGAGGTCGAGCGCGGTGGGCGGCGTTCGCGCGGTGTCCTCGTCCAGGCCGCGCATCCGGATGCGCCACGCCGGCCCGTGCTTGCGGACGGAGTGCAGCGCGGCTGCCAGGACGTCCCGGGTGGTGACCACCCGCGTGCGGTAGTCCTTCCAGCTGTGCGTCTCCACGAGCACCGCGAGCCGGTGCCGCAGTCCCCAGTAGCTGTGCGAGAAGCGCGGCGGGTAGACGGTGCGGGTGAAGCCCGAGGCCGGATCGTCGTCGCGCACCAGCGAGGGGTAGAAGTCGAGCGGCTGGTGCCCCGCTGCGCGGAGCTCGTCGTGGATCTCTTCCTGGAGCACGCGGGCCATCGCCTGCATCGTCGGCGGACCCTCGAGCAACGGCGCGACCAGCAGCGAGACGTCGGGCTGGAAGTGCGCGCCGTCGGTGACGTGGAGATCGAGGAGGACGAGCGGGTCCCAGGCCTCGAGCACCGGCAGCAGCGCCCGCATCTCGGGCGAGTCCGCCTTCATCCAGTCGCGGTTCAGGTTCAGGTTCTGCGCGTTGGTGCGCCACCCCTGCTCGCGGGGCCCGTTCTGGTTGGGGCGGTGGTGGGGCGAGGCGTGCTCGTGCCCGTCGACGTTGAAGATGGGGACGAAGACGAAGGTGAGCTGTCCGAGCACGCCCGGCAGCGCGTCGCCCTCGAGCAGCTCGCGGAGCAGCTGGAACCCGGCGTCCTTCCCGTCGATCTCTCCGGGGTGGATGCCGGCGAGCGCGAACACCACCGGCCTGCCACGACGCCGGGCCTTCTCCGGGGTGAGCGCGCCGTCGTCGCTCGCGGACAGGACCCAGAGGGGCCGTCCCTCTCCACTCTCGCCGAAGCGCTCCGCGCGGACCCGCCCCGGAACCGGCGGACGAAGGCGCGGGCGAGGGCGTCGACCTCCCGCGCCGGGCCGGACTCGGCGTAGCGCGGTCCGCTCGGCGTGGGTCTGGAGGGGCGAAGGTCTGGTGCTCATCGAGGGCCCAGTGTGGACGAGAAGTCAGCCCAGCGGCAGCACAGGTTGCAGCGCGCCCTCGTGCTGGAGGAGCCAGCGCTTGCGCTCGAGCCCTCCGCCGAAGCCGGTGAGGTGCCCGCTCGTGCCGATCACCCGGTGACACGGCACGACCACCGGAATGGGGTTCTGACCGTTGGCGGCACCCACCGCCCGGGTGGCGCGCGGGTCCCCGATCTCCTCCGCCAGCCGGCGGTAGGACCAGGTCTTGCCCGGAGGGATGCGTCGCAGCGCCTCCCAGGTGCGCCGCTGGAACTCGGTGCCGTGGAGCCGGACCGGGACCGAGGCCAGCGCGTCCACCTCTCCCTCGAAGAAGCGGCGGAGCGGCCCGGTGACGCCGGCCGGGTCCTCCACCTCGTGCAGCGCGCAGGGCCCGAGCACCCGCGCCACCCACGCGCGCAGGGGTCCGCCCCCGTCGAACGTGACCGCGACCAGCACGCCGTCCTCCGCGGCGAGCCCGAGCGGCCCGACCGGCGTGTCCATGACCGCCACCTCGAGTTCCCTCACCGCGTTCCCTCCGACCACAGCCACAGCGTGGCGTAGCCGCGCCACGGCCGCCAGCGTTCGGCGCGCCGTTCCACCTCGCGCCGCCGAGGCCAGCCGTCCGCCGCGGCCGAGCGCGCGTCGTAGCCCCAGGTCGGCGGCGGGCAGCGCATCGGCATCCCCGAGCGCCCGCAGGGCGACGATCGACGCGGTCCACGGACCGACGCCGCGAATGGACCGGAGCGCGGCCTCCACGCGCTCGAGCGGCCAGGTGCCGTCGAGCCGGAGCGCACCCGACAGCACCGCGACGGCGAGGGCCCGGACCACCGGCGCGCGGAGACGCAGCCCCGGAACGTCCTCGAGCCGCGCGCGTCGCCAGCACCTCGGGAGCCGGAAAGCCTCGCCACGGGCCACCCTCCAGCCCCGGATAAGGCGTGCCGAGCGCCTCGACCAGCCGGCGCGCCACCGTCACCGCGGCGACGACCGAGATTCTGCTGGCCGATGACGGCCCGCACCGCGGTCTCGAACGGGTCCCACGCTCCCGGCACGCGCAGCCCGGGGTGGCGGGCCATGGTCCTCCGCAGCCGCGGGTCGCGGCGGAGCGCGGCGTGCACCGCGCCGATCTCGGTCCGGGTGTCGAACAGCCGCTCGAGCCGGGTGCGCGCGAGGCTGTCGAGCGGCCTGGAGGACTCCACCGCGAGCCCGCGGCCGACGGCGTGGACCCGGACCAGCGCCGGCCGGCCGTGCAGGAGCGTGGCGCGTTCCCACGCGGCGCCGGTCACCCGCTCGACGCCCGGCAGCGCGCGCGCGCCCAGGAAGGCGAGCACCCAGGTGGAGTCGTAGGGGAGCGTGACGGGGAGTGGGGCGCGCATCGATCTGAGAGTGGCGGAGTGTCCCCGCCCATGTCGTGTCGGTTCCTGTGCGAGCAAGTGACCCACGAACCCGGGTTCAGTGGGTCTGCAATGCATCGGGAACGGAATTATCCCCCCTGAGCGTCTGCCGGGACTGGTCGGGATGCCTCCCCGTCCCTACCTCCAGCGCTCAATCGTCGAACACCGGGCGGGTCCAGAGGGACGCCGACAGGAGGTAGGACCGTGGGAATCCTCACCATGATCGTGATCGGCCTCGTCGCGGGACTCATCGCGCGGGCCATCGTGCCGGGCCGCCAGGCGATGGGCGTGCTCGCGACGATGCTGCTGGGAATCGTGGGCAGCTTCGTCGGGGGTCTGCTGGGCTCGCTCTTCAGCAGCGACGGGAACCTGATGGACCTCCGACCGTCGGGTCTCCTCTGGTCCATCGTCGGCGCGGTGGTCGTGCTGCTGCTGGTGGGCTTCGCCGGACGACGCCGCGTCGTGTAGCTCAGCCGAGGAGCGCTCAACCGAGCACGGTCCCCCCGGGAGTGAAGCCCGGGAACACCACCGAGGCGTCACCGAGCCCGAGCTGGGCCCGCGTCGCCTCCCAGAGCACGGACCGCACATCGGTCCCGATGGCCAGGTCCCGCTCCTCGAAGAGCTGTGACCGACCGAGCCCGCGGTAGCCACCCGCCACCCGGCCGCCGCGCACGCCGCCGCCGAGCACGAACATGACCGACGCGGTGCCGTGGTCCGTTCCGCGGTTGCCGTTCTCGCGCGCCGTGCGGCCGAACTCGGTCATCACCACCAGGCGGGTGTCGGCCCAGCGCGGGCCGAGGTCGCGGGCGAAGGCGGCGAGCGCCCCGCCGAGCTCCGAGAGCCGCGCCGCCAGCTGTCCCTTCTCCGCTCCCTCGCCCACGTGCGTGTCCCAGCCGCCCATGTCGGTGACGGCGACCTGCAGCCCGACGCCGGCGCGGATGAGCCGGGCCACGTCCTGGAGCCGGCGGGCGATGGGGGCCGGCCCGTACTCCGCGCCGTTGGCCGGGGGCAGCTGCCCCAGCTTGGCCGACCCTGCCTCGCGCAGCGCCTCGAACGTCTCGAGTCCGGTGGTCCGCAGCGCGGTGTCCACCGCCTGTGCGTAGAGCGCGTCGAAGGCGCCGCTCCCGGCCGGGACCGCCCGGCAGCCGGAACTGCCCGAGCGACGACATGGCGACCGCGGGCGCGTCTCCCACCAGCATGCGCGGGAGCGTGGGCTGGACCGCCACCACGCGGAAGGCGCCGTCCGGGCCCGCGGCGCGCTGCACGGCGCGGTTGAGCCACCCGTCGGCGGTGGACTTCGTCCCCGGGGTGCCGCTCTCGCAGAAGTCCTGCGCGTCGAAGTGCGAGCGGGTGGCGCCGGGGAGCCCTGCGGCGTGAACGATGCCCAGGGTGCCCTCACGCCAGAGGGGAAGGAGCGGCGCGAGCGCGGGGTGCAGCCCGAAGACGTCGTCGAGCCGCAGCGCGCCTCCATCCCTGCCGGGTGGGGCGAGCGCGAGCGTGGGTCGGGCAGCCCGGTAGTCCGGGTCGCCCACGGGCGGGACGATGGAGAGACCATCGGCGCCGCCGCGCAGGAAGACGAGCACCAGCGCCTTGCCGGTGCTCTGTCCCGGATGCGGCGAGCGCCCGGCCGAGGAAGCCCGGCAGCGCACCGAGCGCGCCCAGCGCGCCGGCAGAGCGAAGGAACTGGCGGCGAGAGAAGGTGCTCACTGGGTCTGGAACTCCGGGCTGCCGAGGAGGAGGCCCACCAGCTTCGGCCCGTCGATGGGCCGATGCTCTCCGTCGGGCATGACGTCGGAGGCGCCGAGCGCGGCGAGCACGGTGCTCCGGGTCTGCTCACCGAGCGGACGGTGCAGGATGGCCCGCGCCGTCCGGTCCACCACCTGATCCGGAGGACCGTCGAGCGGAGGCAGGGGGACCTCGGTGCCGGTGATCCGGCCGGAGGCGAGCTTGAGCCCGAAGTCGATGCGGGCCACCAGCGCGCCGGGGTTCACCCAGGGCTGCGACACCTCGGGCCAGCCGGTGGGCGGCTGCGCGCGGTAGGGGGGCTGACCCATCCGGCCCAGGGCCTGCACCATCGGGACGTCGCCGGCGGTGGTGCCTCCGAGCGCCCGCACGGCCGAGATGGTGAACTCGAGCGGCGTCTTCACCTTGCTGGCGCGGGCGGCGTCGCTCCAGAACTCGGGGCTCTCGAAGAGCGCCCGGTACGTCGCCGTCAGGTCGCCGCCGCTGCGGAGGTAGGCCTGGGCCACGCGCTCGACCAGCGCGGGTGGCGGGCTGTCCATGACGTACTTCTGGGCGAGCTTCCTCGCGATGTGATGGGCGGTGGACGGGTGCGCCGCGAGCAGGTCGAGCACCCGCTCGCCGTCCTCCATGCCGCCGCCGGCAGGGATGTCCACCCCGAGCACCCGCTTGCTCCCGCGGTCGTGCGCGAGGGGATGGAACTCGAACGTCCCGTCCTCGTTCGGCTTGCGGATGCCCCATCCGGTGAAGCACCGGGCCACCTCGCGGACGTCGTCCTGGGTGTATCCGCCGTCGACGCCGAGCGTGTGCAGCTCGAGCAGCTCGCGGGCGTAGTTCTCGTTGAGCCCCAGCTTCCCGCGCTTCGGGGCAGTGAAGCCCTCGCGGGTCGAGGCCCAGTTGTCGAGATAGAAGAGCATCGCCGGGTGGTGGGCCACCGCCCCCAGCAGATCGCGGAAGGTGCCGTAGAGGTGGGGGCGGATCGCGTCGCGCTCGTAGGGAGAGACCAGCCACCGCACCGCCCCCTTGTCCGCCGAGACGTTGAAGTGGTTGAACCAGAAGTCGACCAGCGTCTCCTGGAGCTGGCGCCGGCTCTCGGTGGCGCGGATGAGCCTCGCGGCGATGAGCTCGGCGCCCACCTGGCGCGGCAGCTGGAAGGGGTTCACCACCCCGACCAGCTCGAGCCGGAGCTCCTCCACGCTCTTCCCCGCGAGCTCGATGCCCTTCGCCTCGGCGACCTTCTTCGCCCGCGGGTACTCCGCGAGGAGCTCCCGGGTGCTCATCCCGAGCGAGGGGAAGTCGGCCAGTCGCCGATCCACCACGGCGTCGTCGATCTCCCCGGGACGCAGCTGCCAGGCGATCCATGCGCCCGGTCCCATCTGCTGCACTTCCCGGAGGTCGCGGGGGACGGCCCGTACGCGAGGCGCTCGAGCACGTGAACGGCCTGGTCCTCGGCCGACCACGAGACCGGGGGAAGCGCGAGAGGTGCACGGGCGCGCGGGGCGCTCGACGCCGTGGCCGGCGCGCTCCCGGACGAGGCCGTGGCGCAGCCGAGGAGCAGGGCGAGGGCGGGGAGGGCGAGGCGCACGCTATGGAGTCGAACACCGGCGCCCGCCAGGAGTTACCGGCCGGGGCGTCACGGGGCTGTGGCACACGCAGCGCGTCAATGCGACAGTCCGGGCATGGACCGACCGACCGTCCGGCCTGGCAGCCTGGCCCTCTGTGCCGCCGTCCTCTGCCTCCCCGCGCCCGTCTGGGCGCAGGCGACCGAGGCCCACGCCGACACCGGGGACACGGCCTGGATGCTCGTCAGCGCGGCGCTGGTGCTGCTGATGACGCCGGGCCTGGCGCTCTTCTACGGCGGGATGGTCCGCCGCAAGAACGTGCTCGCCACCTTGATGTACAGCCACTTCGCCCTGGCGCTGGTGACGATCCAGTGGGTGCTCTTCGGGTACTCGCTGGCGTTCGGCAAGACGCACGGCGGGCTCATCGGCGGCACCGACTACTTCCTGCTGAACGGGATGGTGGGGACCCTGAAGGGCAGCGTGCCGGCGCTGGTCTTCATGGCGTTCCAGATGAAGTTCGCGATCATCACCCCGGCGCTGATCAGCGGCGCGTTCGTGGAGCGCATGAAGTTCAGCGCCTACGTGGTCTTCACGCTCCTCTGGAGCACGCTGGTCTACGACCCGGTGGCCCACTGGGTCTGGGCGGAGGGCGGGTGGATGGCGACGCTCGGCGTGCTCGACTTCGCCGGCGGCACGGTGGTGCACTGGACGGCGGGACTGTCGGCGCTCGATCTGCGCGCTCTTCATCGGCAAGCGCGTGGGGTACGGGCGCGAGAAGTTCATTCCCCACGACCTGCCGATGACCATCACCGGTGCGGGCCTGCTCTGGTTCGGCTGGTTCGGGTTCAACGCCGGGAGCGCGCTGTCGGCGGGGCAGACGGCGGCGCTGGCCTTCGTCACCACGCACGTCGCGGCGGCCTCGGCGGCGATGTCCTGGGTGCTGGCCGAGTGGGTGTTCCGGCGGAAGCCGACGCTCCTCGGGTTCGTCTCCGGCCTCGTCGCGGGGCTGGTCGCGATCACCCCGGCGGCGGGCTTCGTCTCACCGGCGGCGTCGCTCGTCATCGGCGCGCTGGCGGGCGTCGTGTGCTGGGGCGCGGTGCAGCTCAAGGAGCGGAAGTTCCACTACGACGACTCGCTCGATGCCTGGGGCGTGCACGGCGTCGGCGGGATGCTCGGCGCGCTCCTGGTCGGCGTGTTCTCCCGGAAGGTGCTGAACCCCGCGGGCGGCGCGGATGGGCTCCTGGCCGGTGACCCGTCGCTCCTGTGGAAGCAGGCGCTGGGGCTGCTCGCCGCGGGCGCCTACACGCTGGTGATGACGCTGGGGATCCTCTTCGTGCTCCACCGCACGATGGGGCTCCGGGTCCACGAGGACGAGGAGCGCGAGGGGCTCGACGCCACCCAGCACGGCGAGGCGGCGTACACCTCCTGACGGACGGTGCCCCCCCATCGGACGAGCAGCCACATCGCCGTGGCCCCCTCACCCTGCCCCTGGCCGGGCGCGCTGGAAGGTGATTTACGTCGGCCTCGTCGGGCGGGACCTGGAGTCAGTCCGGCCGGGTTGGAACGATGGCGATCAGCGCACTCCAGTGGCACCAGCAGCGGCGCGCGCGCATCCTCGCGAGGCACCCGGAAGTCGATTCGCTCCAGGGCACCTACCCTCCTTCGCGTCTCTTCATCCTCGTGCTCGTCGGAGTGGACGTTGCCCTTGCCTGCGCACTCCGTGACGGCAGGTGGATCCTGATCGTCGCTCTCGCCTTCAGCGTCGGTGCCGTGATCGCTCATGCGCTCGGCGTGCTGATTCACGAATGCACCCACAACCTCGTGATCCGCGGCACCCGCGCCAACAAGCTGTGGATGATCGTCGCGAACGTCCCGCTCCTTGCGCCGGTGGCCATCGGGTTCCGGGCCCTGCACCTGCTCCACCACCGGTTTCTGGGCGAGGTGGACGGACGGGACACACAGGCACCGGCCCGCTCGGAGATCGCGTTCACTGGCAGCAGCTCCATCCGGAAGCTTGCCTCGTTCACCTTTGGACGCTTCTTCTTCAAGGCCCGACCCGCCAACCGGGTCCCCGTGGACGGATTTCTCGTGCTCAACTGCGGAGTCCAGGCGGTTGCCTGTGTGATCCTGTTCTGGACCGCCGGCTTCCAGGGCCTCTCCTTCCTCTTCCTCAGCGGCCTGCTCGCCTTCGGTCCCCACCCCTTGGGCGCGCGGCGCCTGTCGGAGCACTTCGCGATGCGCGCCGAGCAGCCGACCGTGTCGTACTACGGACCGCTCAACGCGCTGTCATTCGACGTCGGTTACCACGTCGAGCACCATGATTTCCCGGCGGTCCCCTGGCCCAGGGTGCGCACCCTGCGACGGATCGCCTCTGAACGAGTACGATCACCTCTTCGCCTTCCGGTCGTGGACTGGCCTGCTCCTCGCGCATTTCTTCGACCGACGCTACCGGGTCGAGCACTACGTCGGCTTCGGCGTGGCCCTCGAAGAAAGCGCCGCCGTGCGTGCGGATGTCCCAGGGGATCCCATCGCGGCGAAGGTCCCCGTATCGAGCACCGCGGAGATGGGCTTCTCGTCTGCGCAGCCGGATCGCGCTGGGGCTGGTCGGCCGGAGCCCGGGCCCTCCCGGGCGAGAACTACTGGGTCACCGGCGTCCGAGTGCAGTCGTAGGTCAGCGGGATGCGCCCGCTCGGCGGCGCGACCATCTCGAAGTCCGACACCTGCAGCAGCGCGAGGTCACGCGGGCCGAGATATGCGGCCGCGCTCCGGTCCATGGTGAGGGGGATGTTCCCGCCATCGGCGAGGATCATCCCGTACCTCTGAAGCGCGACCGCCACCGCCCGCGCCGCAGCGTTCGGGAGCCGCGAGAGGTCGAAGGTGGACCTGAGGCGGAACCGCGCGCCGTAGGGCGGATACAGCGCGTCTCCGCTCGGTCGCTCCGGCGTGCGATCGCGGGGTGCACGAAGACGCCGCTCGCCATCCTCGGGTTCGGGAGGATGAAGCGCAGCGCGTGGGGGACGAGACCGGCCTGGAGCTCGGCGCCGGTCACCAGCAGCGGCGCGATGGGGAGCCCGGCCGCGTCGGAGCTGGTGCACTGGTCGCCGCGGCCGTACGGCGTGCCCGGCTGCCAGTAGTCGCGGTCGAGGTCCCAGACCACGGCGCAGAGGTGGTGAAGGGTGATCCCGTGGCGAGCCCCCCGGCGATGTTCGCCTGGTACAGCTCGTAGAGACGGCGGCCCTGGTACACCAGCAGGTGGCAATCGTTCCGGGTGGCGTCGCAGGCGTAGCTGTTCGACCCCTCCGTGGCTCCGCCCGTCGGGACGGGCACCGGAATCTGGTCGCAGTCGGGCGTGTAGTACCCGGCGGCCGGGGTGAAGGCCCGCGGCTGCACCGTCGCGTCGGCGTGGAGCACGTCGAAGCTGAAGTCGATCTGCATCGCGCCCGAGCCCCAGCCGGCGTCGGCCAGGTGACCGATGATCTGCGCCGAGCTCGGGTCGAGCGGCGCGCCGGAGATGTCCTGGTAGATCGTCGCGCTCTCCGGGAAGGCGTCGCCGGTGCTCGCTCCCCCATCGTTTCCCGGGCTGCCAGCGTCGGCGGTGCCTGCGTCCGTCTTTCCGGCGTCGGGACCGCCCGCATCGGATCGCGCCGGCGTCGGCTCCGCCCGCGTCCGATCGACCGCCGTCACCGGCGTCGCTTCCGTTGCCGGCCGGGTCGCTCGGAGCCCGACCCGCTGCCAGGTCGCCGACCTGCCCGCTGCATGCACCGATCGCGAGGGACAGGAGCGTGCCCAGGACTGTTCGTCGGCTTCGGTCGAGCACTGTTCCGGGAGTCGTGGGAGGCTCGGATGACAAGCGACGAGCGTAGCGAGCCTCGAAGAGGCAGAGAGGAGATGGCATGCGCTGGTGTGGGAGCAGGGTCGCCAGGATTCAGGCTCGCCAGTGAGCGTCGACTCGCCCCGGACCCTGACCAGCGCGCCGGGTACCTCGTCCTCCTCCGACCAGAGCAAGCGCTCGAGCGGTGGCGCAACGAGGTGATGGCGCGCTCGAGTGACCCCGTGAAGTTCCAGGAGTACATCGCGGCGCTTCGGTGGATGCAGCCCGGTCTTTCGAAACCGCGGTACCGCGGAATCCAGCGATACCCGCTCGAGCGGGAGGAGGCCGGTCCAGATCGGACCGGAGCGGACCTGCGCGCGGCAGGAAGACTGTTCGAGCTCTATGGTCCTGACCCGACCCTCCGCTGGAGTCAGCCGCCCTGGTTCGACCCCGACCTCATCGATGATCCCGTGCGCGCACGCGAGATCCTCGCGCTGACCGATGATCCAGCCGAGCACGAGGTCGCGTACGTGGTCCGCGGCACAGACATTCCCGATGCGAGGACCCTTGGATTCGACGTCGGATACTGGGGTTCGGATCACTTCAGCTCTGATCGCCGACGCGCTGGTCACGCCCCGGTGGCATCCCGCCCCGCTCGAGGTCCTTGACGTGCTCGCCGTCTGGGCCGCCAGGTTGAACTCGATGCTGCTCTTCACGACCGCTGAGGCCGCTGCGGAGTACCGCGCCTGGTACCGAGCGCAGGATTGGGCCGAGCAGGAGACCGCGCCCGGTCAGTTCCAGATCATCCGGGTCGATCAACCTTCGGAGCTCCCCGGGCCATGAGGCGCTTGCTGGTGGGGACGTGGCTCACGCTCGGCTACGTCCTGACCCTGATGGCGACGGCGGTGCGGCGGATCGGTCGGCGCGCACCCCGGCGTCCGTCGTGGAGCATCGGCGACGAAGCCCGGGCGACGTTCCTCCGCCGCTTCTGGCGCCGCCTCCACGCGCTGCCGCCGATCGCCCGGCGCGAGGAGATCGACTCGGTCCCGGTGCTGATCCCCACCGCCCTGCTCCGCACCACCCGGCGGCGAGAGCAGATGGCCGGTGTTCCGGTGACCTGGGTCTCGCTGCGAGGCCCGTCCGAGCCGCGGCTCGTGCTCTACGTCCATGGCGGCGCCTTCACCATCGGCTCCTCGCACATGGTCCGGGACCTCCTGGCCCGGCTGGCGCTGGCGAGCCGGTGCCGCGTGCTCTCGGTCGACTACCGGCTCGCCCCCGAGCATCCCTGGCCTGCGGCCCTCGAGGACCTGCGGGCCGTCTGGCAGGCCGCGCTGGTGGAGCACGCGCCGAAGCAGGTGGTGCTCGCCGGTGACTCGGCGGGTGGCAACCTCGTGCTCGCGCTCCTCTGCGCGCTGCGCGACGCCGGCGAGCCGCTCCCTGCAGGCGCCGTCCTCCTCTCGCCGTGGGTCGATCTCCGCTGCCGGGCGGCGAGCTTCACCACGAATGCGGACGCCGACTTCCTGGACCTCGATCGCCTCCCGGCGAGACGCCGCCGGGTACGCTGGAGGCCGCGACCTGGCGGACTCCGCGCTCTCACCCCTCGAGGCGAACCTCGCCGGACTGCCGCCCCTGTACCTCCAGGCCGGTGGAGCCGAGCTGCTCCGGGACGACGTCGAGGCGCTGGCCTCGCGAGCGCGCGCCGCGGGCGTGCAGGTGGCGCTCGACGTCTGGGACGACCAGGTGCACGACTTCCAGACCTTCGGCGCGCTGTCGAAGACCAGCCTGGAGGCGATTGCCAGGGCAGGGGAGGCGGTCCAGGTCTTCGTCCCGGTGCTGAAGATGGCGCGGAGCTGAGCGCCGCCTACGGCGCGGCGACCCGGCGTGCGCGGGACGGGCGCGGGCGCGGGCGCGCAGCCGGGCGCCGCCGAGGAGCCCGGGGCTGTCGGACGCCGAGAGCGTTCAGCTCCTCCTCGAAGGCCGCGACGATTGCCTCTGGATCCGGGACCAGGCTCACGTCGCTGTGCACGCCCACCCACACCTGCCCGGCGTAGCTGAGCAGGCTCACCCCGAGCCCGAGGTGACCCGCGCACGGCACCCAGAACATCGCCTGGCGGAGCCGCGACCCGAGAATCGCCAGTGGCTCACGCGGGCCGACGACGTTGGTCACCACCGCCGTCGCCTTGGTGGCGAAGAGATCGATGACCGCGTCGAAGAGCGGCCGGGGCGCGCGTCCCATCAGCCAGAGCAGCTCGAAGATTGCCGCCGCGCCGGGACTCTCCTTGAGCGCCCGCATCCTCCGCCGGACCTCCACCAGGCGCGCGCGGACGTTGCCGATCCCCAGGGGCAGCTGGAGGAACACGAGCCCGAAGCGGTTCCCGAGCTGGTGGGCCTCGCCGGCGGGACGGAGGTTGACCGGGATGACGCCACGGACCTGGAGCCCGCGCGCCACCGGGCCATGCGCGAGCAGGTAGCGGCGAAGCGCCCCCGCGAGCGCGGCCATCAGGACGTCATTCACCGTCGAGCCGGTGGCCCGTCCCACGCGCTTGAAGTCCTCGAGCTGGAAGGGACGCGACCAGACCAGCTTCTTCTCCATGCGGAGGGGACCCTTGAAGCGAGTCTTCGGATCGGGGGAGAGGAGCAGCAGCCGCGCCAGCGCCGCGAGGTGGTCGGCACCCTCCGGAAGCAGCCGGGTGGCGCGGGCGACCGAGGAGAGGAGGGTGGCCTGCTGCGTGGCCCGTGGCTGCTCCGCGCCATCGGCCATGCGCACCTCGGCCCGACCATCGGCCAGCGAGAGCAGCACGTGCACCAGCGCCAGCCCGTCGCCGATCGCGTGGTGGATCCGGATCACCAGCGCGGTTCCGCCCTGGTAGGGAAGGAGATGGATGCACCATGGAGGCCGGCGCTCGGGGAGCGGCTGGCTGGCGAGCGCCCCGAGGTACGCCTGGAGCGCGGCCTCGTCGCCCGGCGCGGGGAGTCGCTCGGCGATCAGGTGGTGGTCGAGCGAGAACCGCGGATCGTTCTCCCACGCCGGGATTCCGCCGAGGCCTCGCACGATGCGCTGGCGGAATCGATCGAAGCGGAGCAGCCTTTCCTGAAGGAGCGTCCTCACCCGGCCGGTGGCGAGCGGCGTCTCGAGCACGAGCAGGCCGGTGACCACCATCTGGTTGGTGGGCTCGTCCATCCGCATGCCACGAGGCATCGACATTGGCGAGTGGCGTGCGCATCGTTCTCAGGCAAGGAGATGCTGCTTCCCCGTCTCCTCGAGCCAGCGGCGGTAGACGGGGTGGATGGCCCCGGTCACCGGGGCCAGACGGAGGATGGTGGGGATCGAGCCCGAGACCTTCACCCGCCCCAGCGCGAGCGCCACCGCGACGTTCTCCTTGCCCTGGAAGAAGCGGTTCGCAGTCTCGCTGGTCATCTTCAGCGTGATCGCGGGTTCCCGGTCGACCGGACCCCAGACCCACTGGAGGTAGCGCCCGTTCCGCTCCTCGGCGTCCGCGGCGGCGTCGACGTTCAGCTCCAGCCCGAGGTCGGTGAAGACGAAGCGGTGCGGCGCATGCGCATCACGCAGCGGCCGCCCCACCTCGGGGTGCTCGTTCATCAGCACGAAGACGTGCTCGAAGACCTGCCGGAACTCCTGCGGGTCGCGGAATCGCTTCATCGCGCCCACCACCTTCCTGGCGCCCGGTTGCAGCATCTTGCGTGCCGTCGCCTTTCCTGCCGACGACAGAGCGAGCGGACGGCCGCCGGTCTCGCCGGCGGGCTGCACCCCGTGCGGGGCCAGCCTCCAGGCGCGCAGGGGTTGCACCCTGGCCCGGGGATCCAGCCCCTTCGATCCTGCCCAAAGGGGCGCTGCCCTCCCGGGCCAGCCTCAGTACGGTGCTCGGCGCTTCGCCGGACATGGTCGGGATGTTCGCAGCGGTCGATTACCGACGCGGTCTCCAAGGGCGGAGGTTCGGCAGTGAGCGGCTTGCTCGGCGGCCTCTTCGAGTAGAGCCGCCAGACGTTGCAGACGCCGTAAGGTCGAGCGCGGGAAATCCGCACCCATGACCCGCCATGCATCCTGGGCGTTCGTCCTGCTCGCTGCCCTCGTCGTCGCGCATCCGGCCCGCGCCGGAGGTCTTCGAAGTCTCCGGCGGGCTGGCCTACTGGACCGAGAACTCCTCGGCGATGTCGGTCACCCTGGGGAAGTTCTTCGACCTCCCTGGCTTCCAGCTCGGGGCGCGCGTCGGGTTCGCCTACGTCACCCAGCCGAACTCCGCAGGCGTCCCGGCGGATGCCGTGGCGATCATCGGGCTCGGGCCCTTCTATCTCGAGGGTCAGGTCGGCGCGTGGTTCCTCTTCGTCCGTGAGCCCACGGTCCGGTTCCACGCCACCGGAGGCGGCGGGCTCGACCTGGGCATCGTCCGCATCGGGGCCGAGGGCGGCTACCTGAGCAGTGGCGCCCTGGTCGGTGGCCGCGTGTCCATCGCTTTCTGAGCGGCGCGCCCGCCGTTGGCCCTAGGTCCCATTGGCCGCCTCGCGCCGCCCCCACAAGCTGCGTGCCAGGACTGAGGTCCGGGCAGGCGCGGAGCGGGCGGTCGGGCCCGTCCGGTGACTGCCCCCGGAGGAGGGACAATGCGTTTCGGTTCATTCGGAGTCGCGGCGGGGCGAGGGGTGCTGCTGGGGAGCCTGCTGCTCGCAGGAACTGCGCTCGCGCAGTACTACCCGACGCCTCCGCCGACACCCCCTCCACCGCCCCCGGGTTACTACCCGCCTCCGGCACCGCCTCCGGGCTACTACCCGCCTCTCCGCGTACCAGCAGCCCAACTACTCGCCGCCCCCGACGCCGTCGCGGGGTGAGATTGAGCTCGGCGGCTTCTTCGGCTGGCAGGCCTCGACCAACGCCAGCACCTACTACGGCAGCGTCATCATCGACGGGTCGATTGACTTCGGCGGCTTCATCGACTACTCGATCCGGCCGGGCTCGGCCATCGAGCTCCTCTACATCTACGTCCCCACCAACGCCCGGTACGTGCCGTACCTCGCGGGCGGCCCCTACCCCGCAGCAACAGCGTCTCCATCGGGGAGAACTGGATCCAGATCGGAGGGACGTTCGGCCGCAAGATGGGCCGGATCGAGCCGTTCGGCGCGCTCACCCTTGGACATGGTCATCATCAGCCCGGGGACGCTGACCTTCCCGTCATCGAGCCTCACCGCCACGTCCTCCACCCAGGTGAAGCCGGCGTTCACCGGAGGGCTGGGGTTCAAGCTCTGGCTGACGGACATGCTCGGCCTCCGGTTCATGGCCCGGGCTCTGGTGCCGCTGTACTTCAGTGGAGGCGGGGTGTGGGTTGGCACCGGTGGGGCGAGCGTCGCGGTGGGCGCCGGCATCCCCTGGGCGCAGTTCGACTTCACCGGCGGCGTCGAAGTGAAGTTCTGAGCGCGGTGTCTCGACCGGTCTAGAACCGGAACGAGAACGAGAAGAGCAAGCTGAAGGTGTCGAGCGTCAGGGTCGACGCGGTGCCGGGGATGGGCACGTTGGACGGGAAGAGGTCGTCGCTTCCCGTCCCGTGCTCCCAGCCGACGCCGACCGACGCCGACACCTTGTCGATCGAGAACGAGATACCGGTCCGGAAGCCGATCATGTCCACGTGGCGGAACACGGTGGTGGTCGGATCGGCCGGGGAGTAGTCGAGGTAGGAGCCGGCGCTGAAGGTAAAGTTCTTTGTCAGGACGACATGGGCGCCGAGGCTTCCGTTCCAGACGGTGAGCGCCCGGTACTTCACGCCATTGAGCCCGAAGACGGTCGTCACCGGGACGCCGGACGTGGTGTCCACGACCGTGCCCGTCTTCGTCGATCCCAGGAGCGTGTACGTGTGCGTGCCAGAGTGGTAGCGGACGTCGACCTCGAAGCCGAAGACACCCCAGTCGAAGGAGACACCGGCGCCGACCTCCCATGGGGTCTGGTACTCGAACGAAGCACTGGTGTCCTGGAAGGTGATCTGTCGGGAGCCGGCGCTGAGGCTGCTGAGGTACTCGTACTGGAGCGTGCCGCTCTTGAGGATGCTCAGCCCGGGCGTCCGGACGATGGCGCCCACCTCGAGCCAATTGTTGGCCTGCCATTGCACGCTGCCCACCCCGCGGATCTGCAGCGTCGATCCGCTCGCGGCAAGGGTCGCGAGGGCGCCCTGGCTGGTGGTCGCGGTCGTGCTCTGGCCGGTGAGCTGCCCGGTGTCGCCGAGGCTGGTGTAGGGGAACTCGATCGACCCACCGAACCTGAGCGCCGGGGTCGCGGCCCAGCCGATGGAGGCGGCAGGGACCAGCGTCTTGAAGCTCGAATGGACCGAGTAAGCGATCCGCTGGCCCTCCTGCGGCACGGTCCCGGCGGCCGCCGTCTGGTCCCAGCTGACCGGGTTGGATACCGAGAAGCCGAGTCGGACGTCCTCCCAGTCGATGACCTCCTTGCCGAGGACCAAGCCGACGAAGCTGGGAATGGTGGTGAAGCTCGAGATGGGGGACGCGTGTGCGAAGCCGGAGCCCCCGAGCACCGTCGCCTCGTACCCCTGGGCGCTCGCATTCAGGACCGTGCGCTGGACCGTGGCAATCCCCGCCGGGTTGTAGAAGAGAGCCGGGGCGTTCCGGGCCCGGGCGATGTACGCACCGCCCTCCAGTGACTCGGTGAGACCGGGGTAGATCCGGTCGTAGTTCGGTAGGAGGAGCGTGGGCGGGATGATCAAGTCCGGGGGCTCCGGCTGTCCCTGCGCCTGCGCCACTCCGGCCGACAGGATGATCGCGAAGCAGACGACCCGCGAGCCGCGCAGCCACCACGAGAGAGGAGACTGGAGCTGCTTCATGGACTCCCTCCGCCCGTCGCAGCATGCGACGGCTTTCCGAGTCACAAGGTCGCTAGATTCCCTCCGACGCGTCTAGATCCTTCGGTGGCTTCCCGCCATGGGCACTTGGTCCAACGGCGGCAGGTCCAGCCCTCCGGGTCAGTGGTCTCCGGTCAGCTGGCGGTGCGGAGCGCCTCGAGCGTGCGGCGCATCAAGGTCCGGCGCGTTGCCGGCGCCATCGGCGGCTGGGTCCGCGCGCCGCGCACCGTCCGCGACGGAGGCTGACCGAAGACCTCGTGGTAGTAGCGAGAAAAGCGGCCGAGATGCCAGAACCCGTGCTGGGTGGCGGCCTCGGAGACGCTGGTCACTGCTCCCCGCACCAGCGCGCCGTGAACCTGATGCAGGCGCACCAGCCGCGATAGCCGGACGAAGCTCACGCCGAGATGCTCCTCCACCGCGAGCTGGATGCTCCGGATGGAGACGTCGAGCTCCCGGGCCGCGGCCCCGAGCGTCATGGGTGGGCCAAGCGGGTCGTCGAGCTGGCGCCACAGCCACTCCTCGACGGAGACGGCGAGCTCCCGTCGGCGGGGATGGGCCCCCTTCAGCGCCAGCTCACCAGGCGTGGTGAGCGACAGCAGCGTCAGCCGCATCAGCTCGAGCATGTCCTCGCGCGCGCGCTGCACCCGCCCGGGATCCGCTGCCAGCTCCTCCCGCGTCTCGAGCAGCGAGAAGTACTCTCCGAGCGCCAGCCGGAGTGCCTCGGCGGCTGGCGTCTCATGCATCACCAGCGCCGTTCGACCGGGGGTGAGCAGCGGGGCGCCCTCGAGTCCCGCCTCGAGCAGTGAGCGCGAACGATGCTCCTCGCGCGACGAGAGCGAACCCGCACCCCTCCACCTGCGTGGAGCCCTCGAAGTGCACCCCGGGCGGGGAGACGACGACCAGCTTCGGTTCCACCGGGACGCCGCTCAGGCGGAGGTCACGTCCGTAGGGGAAGAGCACGTGGACGGCATCCGCGGCGAGCGTGGCGACCAGCCGCGTCGCCCCCACGAACCGGGCGTGCTCCAGCTCGAGGCCGTCGCCCAGGTCGACGCGAACGACGTCGTAGCGGAACGGCCCCTCTCCGAGGCGGTAGACCACCTGCGTCCAGCCCGGCGGCGGATGCCGGTTGGTCTCGTCGATGTCCGAGGTGGCGAAGCGCTGGGCGACCGTCTTCAAGACCGCGCTTTCCACGGCGGGTGTGGAGCCGCCGTGCGCAACCCGGATATCCCAAGCATCCAGCAGCGGCTAGAGTTTTACATCGAACGAATCGATCTCCCCGACGGACAGCTTTGTGGAAGTGGCAAGCGGCCTCCCAGGCCTTCTCTGGAATTCCAGGCAGGGCGGATCTCTCCCCCCGAGCTCGGGACTGTTGTCGTCCAGTGACGACGAGTGAAAGACTCAAGTCACGTCAAATTTGCAGTGGGGCTGGGCCCGTTCAGGTCGATTGAGACACCAGGCGCGCCCAGAGGAAGACATGACTCCAGCAGCACCCGGACAGGCGACAGTTCAGCTGGTCGATCGCAACGGCCGCGATTGTGACGCGCTCCAGCTCCAGCTCGAGTCCCTCGGCCTCCAGGTCGAGGCGTTTGTCTCGCTCGCCGACCGTGCCGAGCGCGCTCCTGGCGCGAGCCACGCCTGCATCGTGTGCGGGCTGGACGGCGCCTCACCGAGCCAGAACGAGTTCGACGAGCTGCTCGCGGAGATTGGCGAGGGCATCCCGGTCGTGCTCCTGGGCCGGGCTCCGCCGCTGTCGCTGGTGGTGCGCGCCCTCAAGGCCGGCGCGGTGGATGTGCTGCGGCGACCGGTCGAGGCGGCCGACCTGGAGCGCGCGGTGCAGGAAGCCGTCGGGCGGAGCCAGTCGGAGCGGCTTCAGCGGTCGCGCATCTCCGAGCTCCGGGAGCGGTTCGACCGGCTCACCGCCCGCGAGCGCGAGGTGTTCGACCGGCTCATCACCGGTCAGCTCAACAAGCAGGTCGGCGCCGAGCTGGGCATCACCGAGCGGACGGTGAAGGCACACCGGGCCTCGATCCTCCGGAAGCTCTCGGTCGGATCGGTGGCCGAGCTGGTGCGGCTCGCCACCACGCTCGAGTTCGCGCGGCAGCAGATGGTCGAACGGGCGTTCATGGCGAGCAGGCAGTTCACCAAACGCCAGGACGAGCCGCGCCCGCTGACCGCCTGAACCCTCCGACCGGTCGGCGTTCGCTTCCGATCCTTCTAGCGCAGCGTCGCTCGACCTGGGGTCCCGGGCCGTTGCAGCCTCGCCTCCGTGACGCTCGACACGCTGCTTCGAGACGCTCCGCCCTGGCCGCGCCGGGTGGTGTGTCTGACGGAAGAGACGGTGGAGACGCTGTACCTGCTCGGTGCGGGCGACCTGGTGGTGGGCGTGTCGGGGTTCGTGGTGCGGCCGCCCGAGGCGCGCAAGAAGCCGCGGGTGAGCTCGTTCCTCGACGCCAACTTCGAGCGCATCCTGGAGCTGCGGCCGGACCTGGTGCTCGGGTTCTCGGATCTCCAGGCGGACATCGGCCGCGAGCTCTGCAAGCGAGGCGTGCCCGGTGCACCTCTTCAACCAGCGGAGCGTGGCGGAGATCCTCCAGGCGGTGCGTCTGACGGGCGCGCTCGTCGGGCGGGGCGAGGAGGCGGACGCGCTCGCGAACCGGCTCGGCGCGGGGCTCGCACGTCACGCCGACGCCGCGGCAGCGCTCCCGCGACGTCCCCGGATGTTCTTCGAGGAGTGGCACGAGCCGCTGATCAGCGGCATCCGCTGGTGTAGCGAGCTGATGGAGCTGGTCGGCGGGGTGGACGTCTGCGTCGAGAGCCGGGCCAGCCAGGGGGCGCAGGGGCGCATCTTCACGCCCGAGGAGGTCGCCCGCAGGGATCCGGAGGGAGTGGTGGCGAGCTGGTGCGGGCGGAAGGCCAGGCCGGAGAAGATCCGCGGCCGTCCGGGCTGGGCCGACGTGCGCGCGGTGCTCGACGACCAGCTCTACGAGATTAAGAGCCCGGTCATCCTCCAGCCCGGGCCGGCGGCGCTCACCGAGGGCGTCGAGCAGCTGGCGCGCATCGTCGGCGCAGTCGCTCGCGGGCAGCCGCTCGGTCACCCGCGTCCGGGGGACCTGCGGTCCGCAGTCTGAGGGTCGAGCTCGGCGCCTCGGGTGCCTTGAGCTGACCGGACCCGGCCCGGCCATCGTGGCGCCGGTGTGGACCCGAAGACGTGCCGTCCGCGTCCGGGAACTCGGAGATGCCCGCGGATGGGGCAGACTCCCGGACACGCATGGCGCTCGTCCCCTGTCCCGAGTGCAGCAAGCCGATGTCCACCCTGGCCCCCTCGTGCCCGAGCTGCGGCTACGCGCCGCAGGCCGCTGCGGCGGCCCGCTTCGCCGCCGTGGGCGCAGCCACCGAGCAGACCGGGCGGCGCGCCGAGACCACGGTGTGGGAAGGCAGCCCGTCGCTGAAGCTCCTCATCGTCCAGGTGCTGCGGACGGTGATCATCGCCGGCGCGGCCATCGTCGCCGCCATCTTCGTCCACCCGGTGGCGGTCTCGTTCTTCGAGGACCTCTCGGCGGGGAAGGGGGGGCGTGGCCCGCGCGACGGTTCGCCGGCGACGCTCATCCTCATGGTGGTCATCGGCGCTTACCTCGTCATCCGGGCGGTGGTCCTCACCACCTCGGTCCTCCGGCTCCGGAGCACGAAGTACCGGCTCACCAACCAGCGGCTCCTCGTCGAGCAGGGAATCCTCAGCCGGACCCTGGACGAGGTAGACCTCCGGACGGTGGACGATTCGGGCTTCTCGCAATCGCCGCTCGAGCGGCTGCAGGGCATCGGGACGGTGTGGATTGTGGCCTCGGATCGGCACACGCCACGGCTCGCGATGCGCGGGATCCAGGACCCGCGCTCCATCCGTGAGCTGATCCGCGAGAACGCCTACCGGATGACCCAGGCACAGGTCTTCACCCGCTCGACCTGAGCGGGGGACCGCGGCGTCGGATCGTGGCCCACCGGGTCAGTCCCGGGGATCCAGCGCCGGGCGCAGCGCGCGCTGCACCCAGAGAACCGTGAGCGCGGCGAGGCAGAGCGCGGCCAGCCAGAGATAACGGTGGACGAGCGCCGCCTCGGTCCACCCGTACGTCTGGACCAGAACGCTCGGGTCGGAGAGCATTCCACCCTCGAACTGTCCGAACGGAATCTCTCCCGGGTCCCGGCGGGCCGCGAGCCAGCTCGAGGCAACGTCGCAGAACGCCGCCGCGCCCACGACGAGAAGGCCCCAGCGCAGCCCGTCGCGCCGGAGCGGAGAGGACTCGCCGCTGAAGACGGAGGCCACCAGCATCGCTCCGAGCACGAGCGCGCCCGCGTCACCCCCGAACGCAATGAGCGCGCGGGCCTCCCCGTGAGGCACCAGCCTCCCCACGCAGAGGAGGACTCCGAGTGTGACGGCGGCGCGGACGTGGACAGGCCTCTCCTCGCGGCGACCGTGGACGACGAGAGTGGCGGACGCCGCGAGCAGCAGCAGCGTCAGCGAGGTGGACCGGCCATCCGAGATGGGCGTGAACCAGGGCAGGGGAAAGGCGGGGTAACCGAGGAGCAGCGCCGTCAACGCGTGCCCGATCTCGTGGAGCGGCATCCCGAAGAACAGCCGCTGCAGCGCGTGCCCCAGCTGGCTGGCAGAGAATACCGCGGCGACGAGCAGTGCCGCCGGGACTGCCACCAGGCGAACCCTGAGCTCGCCGAGCGGCTCCACGTCGGGCTCAGCTGCCCGCCGGGCGTCGAGCACTCCGGTCGCAGTCCGTCGCATGCCGCGCGAGGAGCCTACCGCAAGCTCGCAACGCCCCGGTTCCCAGTCGGTACGACGAGCACCGGACGGCACGCACTTCCGCACACCGGGCGAGGCAGTGACCGTCAGCTCCGGGCGGGCTCGACCCGACCGGTCGTGGCTGGCGCCGACCGCTGCACGACCAGCCCCACCAGTGCACAGCCGGCACAGAACAGCGCCCAGGCCGCGAGCAGCCCCTTGTCGATGAGCAGTCCGGCGATGGCCGGGCCGACGATCTGCGCCACCGACTGGATGGAGGTGTTCAGCCCGAGCACCACGCCCTGCTCGTTCCTCGCCACCGCCTGTGTCACCTGGCTGGTCAGCGCGGGCCGGAGGACGCCCGTGCCGAAGGCGCTGAACACCCCGGCGACAAGCAGGAGCGGCAGCATGTGCACCCCGGCCAGGAGGCCGTACCCCACCGTCATCGAGGCGAATCCCGCCGCGACCAGCCAGCTCTCGCCGAAGCGCTTCGCCAGTCGGCCGAGGAAGCCCTGCACCAGGATGCCGAGGAGTCCCGCGTAGGCGAAGACGAAGCCCACCTCGCGGGCGTGGAATGGCCGTCCGTCCCAGGTGAGCCGCCGCTCGAGGAAGAGCGCCAGCCCGCCGGTGAACGAGGCGAAGGCCATGACGAAGCAGAAGTACTCGAGCAGGAGTCGCGACAGCCCGGGCCGCCGGAAGTACTGACCGTACTCACCCCAGCCGAGCAGCGAGAGTCGTCGACCGGCGGGACCGGCCGGCCCATCGTCCACCACCGGCTTGGTGTCCGGGAGCAGCACCACCGTGGCCAGGATGCTCACCGCGGACAGGCCCGCCGAGAGGAGGATCGGCACCACCAGCCCGAACCCGGCGAGCGCGCCGGAGATGGCCGGCCCGATGAGGAAGCCGATCCCGAAGCTGATGCCGATGACGGCGAAGGACCGCGTCCGGTTCTCGGGCTCGCTGACGTCGGAGATGTACGCCTGCGCCAGGACGAGGTTGCCTGCGGTCAGTCCGTCGATGATTCGCGCCAGGTACACCAGCCACAGCGTCCCGGCGAAGGCGAGCAGCAGGCGGGAGGCGAGCGTGCCGAGCTGGGAGACGATGAGCAGGGGCTTCCGCCCGATCCGGTCGCTCCAGCGGCCGAGGAACGGTCCGCTGAGTAGTTGGCAGAAGGCGTAGACCGACACCAGCAGGCCCACCGCCGTCGGGCTGGCCCCCAGCTTCTCCGCGTAGAACGGCAGCAGCGGGAGAAGGATCGTCAGCCCGAGGATGTCGGCGAGGACGATGAGGAAGATGGGGAGGAGCGGCGAGCGCTTCACGGGCGCACCCCTCACACCAGAAGTCGTCGCCGCCGGCAACCTTCGCGCCGCGACCTAGCGCAGCGCCTGGAGCACCGCGTCGCTGAACTGCTGCAGGTCGTCCGGCTTGCGGCTGGTGATCCAGTTCCCGTCGCGGACCACCGGCTCGTCCTTGACGTTGGCGCCGATCTGCCGGAGGTCTTCCTGGATCGTCTTCCAGGCAGTCAGGGTCCGGCCCTTTACCAGGCCCGCGGTGATGAGCAGCTGCGGACCGTGACAGACCGCCGCCAGCGGCTTCTTGCTCGCGTCGAACTCCTTCACGAACCGGACGAAGCGCTCGTCGGCCCGGAGCTTGTCGGGCGAGTACCCGCCGGGGAGGACCAGCGCGTCGTAGTCCTCGGGTCGAACATCGGCGATGGACCGGGTGGTCCGGACGCGGACCTTGTGCTTGTCGCCCTCGAGCTCCTCGCCGACCTCGCGGCCGATGATGTCGACCGCGAAGCCCTCGGCGTTGAGTCGGTCGTAGGGAACCTTGAACTCGCTGTCCTCGAATCCCTGCCCCAGCAGGATTGCAATCTTCTTGGCCATGGCACCGCCTCCTTATCGACGCAGGAACGCTGTGCACCGTGCGCGCCGCTGTCCACGCCTCCGCGACGCTCGCTCCCCGGCCGGCCTAGATGGTGGCCATGCCCTCGTAGAGGAAGGCGGCGTTCTCCAGCCGTGCGCCCCTGGCGTCCGCGACGGCGAACTGCGCCGGCTTCCCGGACGGACGGATGCTCCACATCGTGGCCATCCCGTACGCACCCGACTTCGAGACCGCGTAGAAGCTGATCGGAAACGCCGGCCGGCCGCGGTCGTCGACCAGGCGCTTCTCCTTCGTGGTCTCGGCGATGCGCCGGAGCGCGTCGAGGCACGCATCCTTCGGGGAACGGCCAGCGCGCATCCGCTCCACGATGAGGTGACCACCCGAGATGAGGATGTTGGCCTCGCCCCGGCCGGTGCTCCCGGCGCTCCCCACCGCGTTGTCCACGAAGCAACCCGCGCCGATGATCGGCGAGTCGCCGACCCGGCCCGGCATCTTGAAGAAGAGGCCGCTGGTGCTGGTGCAGCCGGCCAGGTCTCCCCGGCCGTCGCATGCCGACAGGTGCACCGTCCCGTGGCTGCGCGGGTCACGGAAGGAGTCTCGACCGTAGTCGCGGATGAACTCCTGCACCGCGGGGTCGAGCTTCGCCGGGTCCGGCTCGAGCCACTTGTCCTTCGCCGAGAGGTTCTGCTTCCAGTACAGCCACACCTTGCGCGCCTTCTCGGTGAGGAGGTTCTCCACCAGGAATCCGTTCATCTCGGCGAAGCGGCGCGCGCCGGGGCCCACCAGCAGGATGTGGTCGGTGGTCTCCATGACGGCCTTGGCAACCTTGCTCGGGTTCTTGATGCCCTCGAGCGAGCCCACCGCTCCAGCGCGCGCGGTCGGCCCGTGCATCACGCAGGCATCGAGCTGCACCACCCCGTCCTCGTTGGGGATGCCGCCGTAGCCGACGCTCATGTCGTTCGGGTCGTCCTCGACCAGGTTCACCCCGGCGATGACCGCGTCCAGCGGATCCACTCCCGCCTGCATCCGCGCGAGCGCCAGCTCCGCGGCCTTCAGCCCGTTCGACGACCCGACGACGACGGGGCGAGCTCCTGGAGGTCCTCCTCCGGTTCCGGAGGGCCCGGCGGCGGCGCGGGCAAATGGTGCGACGGCCACGGAGGAGAGGAAGAGGCGGCGAGAAACCACGGGGCACGCTCCTCGCACGACTGCGCGCTGTGCATCGGGGGCGGCGAGCATGCCACGGCCCCAGGGCCGCGGAAGCACGACGTTTGCGCAGCCGGTCACCGCCGGACGCGGGCGCCGCCGCGAATCCTCGGCGGACCGGACGGGGGAGCAGGGTAGCATCCGGCGCTGCGCACGACAGGGAGGGGAAACGATGAGCGAAGCCCCGTGGTTCGTCGGGGGAATCCTCTGGCTCGCGAGCGCCGGCGCTCTGGCAGCCGGCAGCGAGCGGACGGCGGTGCTTGCGTGGGGAAATGCGACGAGGCGGCCGCGATCGCCGCGCGGAGCTACCGTTCGGCGCTGGCGTCGAAGCCGGGCACGGCCGTGATGTCCGAGGCCGAGACCGCGCTGCCGTTCGGCGGTGAGACCGACAAGACGCTGACCGCCGTGACCGGGGCCATCGCCTCGGCACGGAGCGCCTTCTACGCGGGCCAGGGTGCCGAGGCGAAGGCGACGCTGCAGTCGGCTCTGGACGACGTCCAGCGCCTCCCGCCCTCCGAGTCGCGGTGGGCCGCCGAGCGAGACGCGCTGACCTTGCTCGCGCAGGTGCTCCAGAAGACCGACGCCAAGGGGGCGGACGGCGGCGCTGGCCCGGGTATTCCGCGTCGAGCCGGACTACCGGCCGGACACCGGTCTGTATCCGCCCTCGTTCCAGAAGTTCGTGGACAAGGCTCGGAAGGCGGCGAAGAAGAAGACCACCAGCCGCCTGGAGGTCAGCACCTCTCCGGCGGGCAAGCCGGTGTACGTCGGCGGCCGCAAGGTGGGGGTGGGGCCGGTGAGCATCCGGGTGCCCGCGGGCGAGTACCGGGTGGAGGCGGACTGGGGACACCGCGGGATGGTGCGGACCGTCACCGTCCCCTCGGCGCCGGTGGAGCTGAGCGCGGCGGTGGAGGGGGCGATCTACCCGGACGGGGGCCCGTGCGTGGAGGCGACCGACGCGACCGCGGCGCTGTCGCGGGCATCGCGCGTCCTCCCCGCGACGCGACTCCTCGGCGTCCACGCGGAGTCGGCCGGCGAGGACAGCTACATGGTGGTGACCTCGGTCAGCGGGGGAGGGCAGGAAGTGCGGGAGGCCCGGGTGCAGGTGCAGCCCGGCGCGCCCACCAGCGAGGCGCTGGCGCTGCTCGCCGGACTGGTCGGCGCCCGGGCACGAGCGACTCCGCTGGTCGAGGTCACCAAGGGCCCCGGCGCGCAAGCCCCCGTCGGCGGTGCCGGCCGTTGCGGCGGCAGCGGGGGCAGCGAGCCGCCGGGGCCGCAGCGGGCCGCGCCGCCACGGCGACGCGCGCCGACGCCGCACCCGGCGAGTCCCGAGCCGGATCCGAACGCCACGCACTTCGAGGCCGCGCTCCGCGCGCTTCGGGATCCCGCTGGGCGCAGCGCTCAGCCCGGCGTCCAGAACGGGTCAGGCTCCGATCAGACATGAGCGACGATCGAGTCCTTCACCATCCCGCTGCAGCTCGACGTGGGCGTGCGGCTCGGCGGGTCGTGGTTCCTCGGCGCGTACTTCTCGTACGGGTTCGCGGGTTCCAACGACGACGCGACGCTGCTCGACGGGTGTTGACTGCTCGCCGAGTACCCTGCGCTTCGGAGGCCAGGTGCACTGGCACCCACTCGGGGCGCGTCGCCTCGATCCCTGGATCGGGCCTCGGTTCGGGCTACGAGAAGGTGAGCATCGGCTGAGCGTCCGGCGGCCGCCGTCGACCTCAGCGGGCTGGGAGTTCGGCAACCTCCAGCTCGGGCTCGACTTCGCGCTGGGCTCCTCGGTGAAGATCGGTCCCTGGATCAGCTTCTCGATCGGCCAGTATGGCTCGGCGCGGTCTCCAGATGGCAGCGGCGTCAGCGATCGACCTCCAGAACAAGACCATCCACGAGTGGCTCATGGGCGGCGTCCGCCTGGTCGATCCTGCCGTGAGCGCCCCCGACCACGGCGGGGTTGCTCCGGGCGTCCCAGGGGCGACTCTGCGCCGCCGCATGCCCCCACCTCCGACCGCCGCCGTCGCCAGGGAGCTCTCGCTGGAAGAGCTCTGGATGCCGTTCACCGCGAACCGGGCGTTCAAGCGGGCGCCGCGCCTGCTGGCCACCGCCTCCGGGATGCACTACCGGGACGTGGACGGCCGGGTCATCCTCGATGGCACGGCGGGCCTGTGGTGCGTGAACGCCGGCCACTGCCGGCCGGCCATCGTCGAGGCCATCCAGCGCTCGGCGGCAACGCTCGACTTCGCCCCGGGCTTCCAGATGGGACACCCGGCGAGCTTCGCCCTCGCCACGCGAGGTGGCCGCGCTCGCTCCGGGCGACCTGGACCACGTCTTCTTCGCCAACTCGGGCTCGGAGGCGGTCGACTCGGCGCTGAAGATCGCGCTCGCCTACCACCAGTCGCGCGGCGAGCCGGAGCGGGTGCGCTTCGTGGGCCGGATGCGCGGGTACCACGGCGTCGGCTTCGGGGGCATCAGCGTGGGCGGCATCGAGCCCAACAGGAAGGCGTTCGCCGCGCAGCTCCTGCCGCAGGTCGATCACCTGCCGCACACCCACGACATCGCGCACAACGCGTTCAGCCGCGGGCAGCCGGCGTGGGGCGCGCACCTGGCCGACGTCCTGGAGAAGATTGTCGCCGATCGCGGAGCGCGCACCATCGCCGCGGTCATCGTCGAGCCCATGGCGGGGTCCACCGGCGTGCTGGTGCCGCCGAAGGGCTATCTCGAGAAGCTCCGGGCCGTCTGCGACGCGCACGGCATCCTCCTCATCTTCGACGAGGTCATCACCGGCTTCGGCCGGCTGGGGGCGCCGTTCGGCGCGGACTACTTCCACATCCAGCCCGACATGCTGACGGTGGCCAAGGGCATCACCAACGGCGCGGTGCCGATGGGCGCGGTGGTGGTGCGCCACGGCATCTACCAGTCGGTGGTGGATGCCACCGAGGTCGGGGATCGAGTTCTTCCACGGTTACACCTACTCGGGGCACCCGCTGGCCTGCGCGGCCGGGCTGGCGACGCTCGAGCTGTACCGGCGCGAGGGCCTGTTCCAGCGCGCCGCGGAGCTCGCGCCGTTCTGGGAAGAGGCGGTGCACTCGCTGAAGGCGCGGCCCCACGTCATCGACGTGCGGAACCTCGGTCTGGTGGCCGGCATCGAGCTCGAGCCGCGGGCCGGCAAGGTGGGCGCGCGCGGCTACGACGCCCTGGTCGACGCGTTCCGCACCGGGCTCCTGGTCCGCGTGACCGGGGACATCATCGCCCTGTCGCCACCGCTGATCATCGAGCGGACGGAGATCGAGCAAGTGGTGGAGATGCTGGGCGCGGTGCTGAAGCGGATCGCCTAGGAGCGGCGGCCGCCCTGACTCACAGCGTCCGGAACATCACCAGCGCGTCGACGAACCCGAGCGCAGGGTGCTGGAACGCGCCCGGTAACCGGCAGAGCGTCTCGAAGCCCATCGACGTCCAGAGATGGACCGCGGGCACGTTGGTGCTGATGACGAAGTTGAACTGCATCGCGCGATAGCCGCGCGCCCGGCGCGTGCTCGAGCGAGTGGGCGCACATCGCCCGGGCGATGCCGCGGCCGGTGGCGGCCGGGGCAGTCGCGTAGCCGCAGTTGGCGACATGGCTCCCCGGGCCTCGCTGGTTCGGGCGGATGAAGTAGGTCCCGAGGACGGCGCTGCCTTCCTCGGCGACGAAGACCTCGTTCCCCGGGGCGTGCCACCAGGCCAGGACGTCGGCGCGGAGGAGGTCACGGGGCAGCGCGTAGGTCTCCCCGGCCCGGACGATGGGTTCGAGGATTGACGCGATGGCGTCGGCGTCGGTCGCGGTGGCGGGGCGGATCTGCATTCCCGGGACATCAGAGGATGTCATGGACAATGCCGACCTGGACGCCCTGTGACCCATTCCGGGTAGACAACGGCCGTCGCGGCTCGCATACAGGGCGAGGGCTCCTCGCGATGACGCGCCGCACCCTGCTGCTGCTCTGCCTCGCACTCGCCGCGTGCAAGCGTGGGGGTCCGCCGGCTCACACACCCGTGGCCCAGCTGCCGCTGCCTCGCCGACGGGGGCGTCGACCTCGGCCCGGGTGCGGTCGACGCCCACGAGGTCGAGCTGCCCTCGCTCGCGCCCCTGGTGGAGCGGATCTCCCCGACCGTCGTCAGCCTCAGCGTGATGGCCGCGCCGAAGCTTCCGCCGGGACACGAGCGGTTCTTCGTCGGGCGTGCCATTCCGCAGCAGGAACGGGCCGGCTCCGGGTTCATCGTCGACCGCGCCGGCCTCGTGGTCACCAACAACCACGTCGTCGAGGGTGCCAGCGCCATCGCAGTCCGCCTCTCCGACGGCCGCCGCTTCGACGCCGACCTGGTGGGCCGGGATGCACCCACCGACCTCGCGCTGGTCCGGCTGCGCTCGCCGCCCAGGGACCTGCCCATCGCGGCCCTGGGCGACTCCGATCGGCTCAAGGTAGGGGACTGGCTCCTGGCCATCGGGAACCCCTTCGGCCTCTCGACCAGCGTGTCGCTGGGCATCCTCAGCGCCACCGCGCGCGACCTCGGCGCCGGCCCGTTCGACGAGTTCCTCCAGACCGACGCGGCCATCAACCCCGGCAACTCGGGCGGCCCGCTGTTCGACCTGCAGGGCGCCGTGGTTGGGGTCAACGCCGCCATCGTCAACAACAACACCGGTGGCCGCATCGGCTTCGCCATTCCCTCGTCGCTGGTCCGGGCGCTCCTCCCGCAGCTCGAGCGCACCGGCGGGGTGGAGCGCGGAGCCCTCGGGCGTCTATCTCCAGGACCTCACTCCCGAGCTGGCCACCGCGCTCGGGCTCGACGGCCGTCACGGCGCAGTGGTGAACGGCTTCGTCCCCGGCTCCTCGGCGCACTCGGCGGGCGTGGGCGTGGACGACGTCATCGTCTCGCTCGAGGGCCGGCCCATCGAGTCGGCCCGCGCCCTCACCCGCCTCGTCGGTCTGCACCGGCCGGGCGAGCTGGTCCGGGTCGGGCTGGTGCATGGGCACGAGCCGGCGTCGGTGAACGTCCGGCTCGGCAAGCGCACCGATCTCGAGGGCACGGGCCCGCTCCGGCCCCAGCAGGGCGGCGAGAGCGCCGAGCAGGAGCCCGCGCCGGGCAGGCCGCATGCGGCTCGGGGTGGAGATTGGCGAGGTGACCCCCGACGTCGAGGCGGCCATCGGCGTCCGGGGGCAGGGAGCGCTGGTGCTCTCGGTCGAGCCCGGCTCCCCCGCGGAGCGCGGCGGCCTCGAGCCGGGGCTGGTCATCGTCGAGATCGCCGGGCAGCCGGTCCGCTCGGCCAGGGAGGCCGTCGACCTCATCCGCGCCGCCCGCGCCAAGCCGCCGATCGTCTTCCGCCTCGTCGGCCCCGGCCGCGTCTCGGCGGTGGTGACGGTGCAGCCGTAGGTCAGGGCGGCGGCGCCCCAGCTACGGGCGGCGGGAGGGGGCGCACGCACGTTGCCGAAGCCGTCCGGGCCCTCGCGCGTCACGCCGGTGGCGTACTCCACGACCCCGAAGAGGCCCCGCGGACCGGGTGGCCGGCAGCTGAAGCGAAGGCTGATGGCGTCCGGGTCACCCCGGCGCACCCGCCGGAGATGGCGCTCGAGCTGGACCCGCTCCCCGGGCTGGACCAGCGCCGGGAGCAGCGGTGCCGTTTGCACGTCCGGGACCAGCACCTCGTCACTGCCCTGATCCGCGTGGGCGTCGAGCGCCAGCCGGCCCTCCCGGCCCGCCAGGACCGTCGCCCGGACCACCGCTCCTCCGTCGGCCTCGCGGTCGAGGCTCCAGCGCTCGAGTCGTAGACACGCCCCGAGCGCTGCAAGATGCTCCTTTTCCTGCTCCTCTCGTTCCCGGAGCTGTCCGCTGCATCTGCAGTCGGGGGCCGAGCACGCTGCCCACGAAGAGCCCGAGCAACAGGGCCACCAGGGGAAGTCCGAAGATCCACGGCCGGGGCATGGGCTGCATCACCCTACCGCTGCCCCCGGGCCCGGGCTAAGGGATGCGGGAGCCCATGGTCCTCGCCTCCACGCTCCTCATGCTCGCCGCCACGCCAGTCCCCCCTCCGCCGCCGCCGGATCCGGTGCTCCGGCAGATCGCCGAGACCCGCAGCTTCCAGAACGGCACGCCGAGCGTCATCCACATGGACCGCAGCGGGGCCCACGTCTTCTTCCTCCGCTCGCCGGCCGACTCGCCGGTCCAGTCGCTCTACGTGTTCGACGTGACGCTGGCCAGGCCCGGGAGCTGCTCTCGGCCGAGGCGCTCCTCCGCGGTGCGGCGCAGCAGCTGAGCCCGGCCGAGAAGGCGCAGCTCGAGCGACAGCGGGTCGCCGCCCGGGGCATCATCAGCTACGCGCTCAGCGACGACGGACGCACCCTCGTCACCTCCCTCTCGGGCCGGCTGTACCGGGTGGACGTCTCGGCGCTGCTCGGCGGCCGCTCGGTCGAGCAGGCGGTGAAGCCACTCGCGACGAAGGGGGCGCTCGACCCGCGGCTGTCCCCGGACGGCAAGCTCGTCAGCTACGTGAAGGACTGGGACCTGTATCGTCCTGGATCTCGCGACCGGGAAGGAGCGGCGGCTCACCACCGGTGGCGCGGAGCGGCTCACGCACGGACTGGCCGAGTTCGTCGCCCAGGAGGAGATGGGCCGCTACGAGGGCGCCTGGTGGAGCCCCGACGGAAAGCTGCTCGCCTTCGAGGAGGCGGACACCCGCTCCGTCGAGACCTTCAGCCTGGGTGACCCGGCGCACCCGGAAGCCGGCGTCCAGCAGCTCCCGTACCCGCGTCCCGGGAAGTCCAACGCCAAGGTCCGGGTCGGCCTCGTCCCGGCGGCGGGCGGGAAGCCGTCCTGGGTGAAGTGGGACGCCGAGCGCTACCCCTACCTGACGCAGGTGAAGTGGCCCGGCCGCGGCGCGCTGACCCTCTACGTGATGGACCGGGCGCAGCAGCATGCGCAGCTCCTCGCGGTCGACCCGAAGACCGGCGCCACCCACGTGCTGCTCGAGGAGCAGGACTCGGCGTGGCTCAACCTCGAGTTCGTGGGTGGGGGCCGTCGTGCAAACCCGTTGCCCCTGTGGCTGCCCGACGGCTCCGCCTTCTTCTGGGTCACCGAGCGCAACGGGGCGCCGGAGGCGGAGATCCGCGGCGCGGACGGCAAGCGGCTCGGGAGCTGGGTACGCCCCGACCAGCAGCTGGTCCGGATCCTCGGCTACGACGCCACCGAGCATGCGCTGTACTACCAGGCCAGCCCCGAGTCTCCGGACCTGGTGGTGATGCGGGTCCGGGACGGCGGCAATCCCGAGCGGGTGGTGGGGCAGATCGGCGAGCGGGTCATCGTCTCCGGGATGCTGGCCGAGGACGGACCCACGCGGCTGGTCTCGATAGAGACGCCGACCTCGTTCGCCGAGCTGGTCGGTCTTCGACCGCGGCGGCCGCTTCGTCGGGCGGCTCCCATCGGTCCGGGCGACGCCGCTGCGGACGCCGGCCCCGGAGTACCGGAAGCTGGGTCCCCAGGGCTTCTGGTCCTACGTGCTGCGGCCCCGCGACGCGCGCCCCGGCCAGAAGCTGCCCACCATCGTCTCGATCTACGGCGGGCCGCACGCCAACCACGTGCAGTCGAGCGCCAGGGCGTTGCTCTCGGAGCAGTGGCTCGCCGACCAGGGCTTCCTGGTGGTGGGCTTCGACAACCGCGGGACGCCGCGGCGCGGGCGGGACTGGGAGCGCGCCATCCGCGGCGACCTCGCCGGGCCCATGCTGGAGGACCAGGTGGCGGCGCTCCAGCTCCTGGCGCAGCAGGTTCCGGAGCTGGACCTCGCCCGGGTGGGCATCACCGGCTGGTCGTTCGGCGGCTTCGCCTCGGCGCTGGCGGTGCTGAAGCGGCCGGACGTCTACCGCGGCGGCGGTGGCGGGCGCGCCGGTGACCGACTGGCTCAACTACGACACCTTCTACACCGAGCGGTACCTCGGGCTGCCGGATGCCCCGGGTGGCGCCTACGAGAAGAGCGCCCTGCTTCCGCTCGCGGCGTGGCTCCAGCGTCCGCTCCTGCTCGTGCACGGGACGACCGACGACAACGTGTTCTTCCTCCACTCGCTCTTGCTGTCCGATCAGCTCTTCCGGGCCGGCCGGGTGCACCAGTTCCTGCCGCTGAGCGGGTACACGCACATGGTCGCGGACCCGGTGATGCAGGAGTCGCTCTGGCGGCGGGTGGCCGAGTTCTTCCGGTCCCAGCTCGGGGCGGGCGAGCTCCGCTGACAGAAAGGCCCGGGACCGTCGGAGTGCGGGCCCGGGCCTCTCCTGGACAACGATGTGAAGGTCGGTGAGGCCCTTAGATGGGCCGGACGTTCTGTGCCTGCAGCCCCTTCGGGCCGCGGGTCACGTCGAACTGGACCTTCTGACCCTCGGCGAGGGTACGGAACCCGTCGCTCTGAATCGCGGTGTGGTGACAGAAGACGTCCTCACCTCCGCCGTCCTGGGTGATGAAGCCGAAGCCCTTCGCATCGTTGAACCACTTCACGGTACCGGTAGCCATGCGTCTCGCTTTGCTGTGCTCGCGTCGGCAGGAAGCGCCGCGCGGTCTCCTGTCCCTGGGGCGGAGGACGAAAAATTCTGCGCAGACGCAAACCAGGGTTCAAGCATTCCCGACACTGTCCGACGTCGAGCGACCTTGACGCGCCGCGTCTCAACCGAGGTGTCAAACACCTCTGACGGCCGGTTTCAGACCTCGAGCAGCAGCCGCTCCGGGTCCTCGATGCACTCCTTGATGCGGACCAGGAACTGCACCGCCTCGCGGCCGTCGATGAGCCGGTGGTCGTAGCTGAGGGCCAGGTACATCACCGGGCGGATGACGATCTGCCCGTCGCGGACGACCGGCCGCTCGACGATGTTGTGCATCCCGAGGATGCCGGTCTGCGGCGGGTTCAGGATGGGCGTGCTCAGCATCGAGCCGAAGATGCCGCCGTTGCTGATGCTGAAGGTCCCGCCCTGCAGGTCCGCCAGCGTCAGCTTGTCCGTCGCGCGCCTTCTGGCCCAGCTCGGCCATCCGCTTCTCGATCTCCGCCATCGACAGGGTGTCCGCGTCGCGCAGCACCGGGACGACCAGGCCCCGGCTCCCGGACACCGCCACGCCGATGTCGTAGTAGTGCTTGAGGACGACGTCGTCGCCGTCGATGGAGGCGTTCACCAGCGGGAACGCCTTGAGCGCGTCCACCGCGGCGCGGACGAAGAAGCTCATGAACCCGAGCTTCACGCCATGGCGCTGCTGGAACCGCTCGGCGTACTGCTTCCGGAGCGCCATCACCCCGTGCATGTCCACCTCGTTGAAGGTGGTCAGGATGGCGGCGTTGTTCTGCGCCGAGAGCAGGCGCTCCGCCACCCGCTTGCGCAGGGGCGTCATCTTCACCCGCTCCTCGCGCGCGCCGGGCGTGCGGTGCAGGCACGGGGACAGGGCGGCAGCGACCGCCGCCGCCGGGGAGGACGCGGCCGCGCGCCCGCCCTCGAGGACGGTGAGCACGTCGTCCTTCATCACCCGGCCCGACGCGCCGCTCCCTCGGAGGGTGGCGGGGTCGAGCCCGTTCGCGTCGGCGATGGCCCGGGCCACCGGCGTCATCGGCGCCTGCCGGCCGGCGTCGGCCGACGGGGCCGCCTGGGCGGCAGGGGCGGGCGGGGGCCGGGCGGAGCGACCGCGGCTGCGACTGCGGCCGTCGGCGGGAGCGCGGGCGCCGCGGCGGGCGCAGGCTTCGCCGCAGCAGGGGCACCGGCCGAGGCGGAAGCCGCGCCGATGCTCCCCAGCACGTCGCCGATCTTCACCGTGTCGCCCTCCTTGTGGGCGATGGCGGAGAGGGTGCCGGCGGCGGGCGCGGGCACGTCGATGGTGACCTTGTCGGTCTCCAGAACGACCACCGGCTCGTCGACCGCGACCGGGTCACCGACCTTCTTGTGCCACTTCCCCACCACCGCCTCGGTGATGGACTCGCCCAGCGCAGGGACGGTGAGCTCAACGGCCATCGGGCTGCCCTCGTGACAGTGCGGCGTCGACCAGGAGCACCTGCTCCAGCTCGTGGGTCTTCTGGAATCCGGTGGCCGGGCTGGCGCTCTCCGCCCGGCCCGCGTACCGCAGCGGCAGCGGACGGCCCTTCGCCGAGCTCCGGCCGGTGAGCTTCGGGAGCACGAAGGCCCAGGCGCCCATGTTCTCCGGCTCCTCCTGGACCCAGACCAGCTCTTCGAGTGCCGGGTAACGGGCGATCTCCCGCGGCGAGCTGCGCCTCGGGGAAGGGGTGCAGCTGCTCGAGCCGGGCGATGGCCACCGTCTCGTCGGCCGCCTTGGCCCGCGCGGCGAGCAGGTCGTAGGCCACCTTCCCGGTGCAGAGGAGGAGGCGGCGTCACCTTCGCCCACGCCGCTCGGCGGGGGATCCGAGATGAGCCGCTGGAACTTCCCCGAGGTGAACGCCGACAGCGGCGCGCTCGCCTCCTCGCGACGGAGCAGGCTCTTGGGCGTCATCACCACCAGCGGCTTCCGCCACGGGCGGATGGCCTGCCGGCGCAGCAGGTGGAAGATCTGCGCGCTGCTGGTCGGGTAGCAGACCTGGATGTTGTCCTCGGCGGACATGGCGAGGAAGCGCTCGAGCCGGGCGCTGGAGTGCTCGGGCCCCGCGCCCTCGTAGCCGTGCGGCAAGCAGCAGGGTGAGACCGCTCAGTCGCCGCCACTTGTCCTCGGCGGCGACGATGAACTGGTCGATGATGACCTGCGCCGCCGTTGGCGAAGTCACCGAACTGCGCCTCCCAGAGCACCAGCGCGTCGGGGTAGTCGAGCGAGTAGCCGAACTCGAAGCCCATGCAGCCCGGTCTCCGAGAGCGGGCTGTTGTAGATCTCGAAGCGCGCCTGCGCCGGCGCCGAGGTGCTGCAGCGGGACGTAGGTCGCGCCCGGTCTTCACGTCGTGCAGCACCGCGTTCCGGTGGCCGAACGTGCCGCGCTCGGTGTCCTGGCCGGTGAGCCGGACGTGGGTCCCGGTCCCGAGCAAGCGTCGCGTAGGCCAGGTTCTCGCCGGCGGACCAGTCGAGCGGAATCTCTCCCCGGGCCATCGCCGCGCGTCGCTCGAGGATCTTCCCCATCTGCCGCAGCGGGCTGAAGCCGGGCGGCACGTGCGCGAGGTGCTCGAGCAGCGGAGCCAGGGCCTTCTGCGGCACGCCGGTCTCGGGTTCGGGCAATGCCCTCCTCGGGACCGCCGCGGTACCCCTTCCACAGGCCCTCGTAGGCGCTGGGCTCGCGGAGGGCCGGCGTCTCCTTGGCCTGGTTGTAGGCCTGGAGGAAGTGCCGCTTGGCCTCCTCGCGGATCGCCTCGGCCTCCTCGGCGCTCACCCGACCCTGCTGGGCGAGCGTCTTCGCGTACAGCTCGGAGACGGGCGGGTGGTGCCGGATCGCCTCGTACATCAGGGGCTGGGTGTAGCTCGGCTCGTCGCCCTCGTTGTGGCCGTAGCGCCGGAAGCAGACCAGGTCGATGACCACGTCGCTCTGGAACCGCTGGCGGTACTCGGTGGCCAGGCGCATCGCGTGGACGCAGGCCTCCGGGTCGTCGCCGTTCACGTGGAAGATGGGGATGTCGAGCATCTGCGCCACGGCCGTGCAGTAGATGCTCGAGCGCCCGTCCTCGGGGTCGGTGGTGTAGCCGAGCTGGTTGTTGATGACGAGGTGGACCGTGCCGCCGGTGTCGTAGCCGCGCAGGCGCGAGAGGTTGAGGGTCTCGGCCACCACGCCCTGGGCGGCCATCGCCGCGTCGCCGTGGATGACCAGCGGGAGCACCTTGCGCCGGTCCTGCCCGGCGAGCTGCTCCTGCTTGGCCCGGGCGCGACCCTCGACCACCGGGTGCACGAACTCGAGGTGGCTCGGGTTGAAGGCCAGGCTCAGGTGGATGCGCTTGCCGCTCGAGGTGGTGACGTCCGAGGAGAAGCCGAGGTGGTACTTCACGTCGCCGCGGCCCATGAACTTCCTCGGGTCCACCGGGCCGTTGAACTCGCTGAAGATCTGATCCGGGCTCTTCCCCAGGACGTTGGTGAGGACGTTCAGCCGGCCGCGGTGGGCCATGCCGATGACGACCTCCTCGACGCCCCAGCTCGCCGCCCAGCTCGAGCATGGTGTCCAGCATCGGGAGCAGCGACTCGCCGCCGTCCACGCTGAAGCGCTTGGCGCCCTGGTACTTGGTGTGGATGAACGCCTCGAAGGTGTCGGCGTAGGTCAGCTTCTCGAGGATTCGCCGCTGCTCGGACGGGCTCCGGGTCGAGCTGGTTCTCGGTGTGCTCCATCCGCGGCATCAGCCAGCGGCGGCGGGACGAATCGAGCACGTTCATGTACTCGACGCCGACGTGACCGCAGTAGGTGCGGCGGAGCCGGGCCAGCAGCTCGCGGAGCTTCACCCGCTTGCGGTCGGGGAAGACCTCCGAGGTGTCCACCACCTGCTCCAGCTCCTCCGGGCTGAAGGCGGCGTCGCTGGCCATCGCCAGGTCGGCGATGTGGTTCATCTGGGGCCGCGGGCCGGCCGAGCGGGTCGATCTGCGCGAGCAGGTGGCCGCGGAGCCGGAAGGCGTACAGCGTCTGGTCCACCCGCGCCTGGAGCTGCATCGCGGCGAGTGCCGCCGGCACGTCGCGCGACCGAGACCACCTGGGCCCGTGTGGCCGCGGGCGCCTGGGCCACGGTCGGCGCCCCGTTGCCGTTCACCGCCTTCGCCGATCGCTCCGTTCGCGGCCGCGTGCCCGTTCGTGGGCTGGGCCCGACCATCACCGGAGCCGAGGAGCGGCCGGCCGGTGGGGGTGGTCCCGGCGAAGAGCTCGCGCCAGCTCGCGTCGACCGAGGTGGGGTCCTCCAGCCAGCGGGCGTACAGGCCCTCGATGAAGTCGATGTTCGAGCCGGAGAGAAACGTGTCCGTGGGGTTCGGCATGGGAGGGGTGGCCCGGGGGAGTTTTAACCTCGAACCGCCGAGGAGGCGGAACTTTGTCCCCCCGGGGGCCCCTCAGGAACCGGGGCCGGGGCGGTGTGGGTCGGTAGTGCACTGTTGCCCTGCCCGGACCCCCGTCGGTGGGGGCCAGGCGACTGAGCAGGCGCCGCCGGTCGACCAGACACACCGAGCCGCGCCCGTCCTGGCAGTAGAAGAGCGCCACCGAGTACATGGCGTCGGAGGGCGTTCCCAGAGGGGAAACCGGGGCGCTGTCGCGCGGAGCACGTCGCCGGCGGCCTCCAGCTGGACCGGCGTCGGACCGGCCGGCGATGGAGAGCTCGACCCGCTGGGGCGCGCCGGCGGTGAAGGTGTGGCCCTGCGGGAGACGCACCTCCAGCACCAGCGCTCCGCCCGTCGATGCAACCGCCGCATCCTCGACGTGCTGGAGCGGCAAGGCCCGCGTGGACAGCACCGGGTGCTCCACCATTCCCCGCACGGACGGCGGGGCGACGCCTGCGAGCACCAGCGGCGAGAGCGTGCCCGTCGCCGGGTCCACGGCCACGAGGCGATGGTGGTCGGTGTCGGCGACGACGAGACGCCCCGCGGAGAGGGTGAGACCCCCGGGCTGTCCGAGCCCGCGCGCCACGGTGGACACCTGTCCGTCCGCCGAGCGAGACCCGTCGCACCGCCCCGTTGAAGGTGTCCGCGACCCAGAGCACCGGACCGGCGAGGGCGAGCCCCAGCGGATGCTGGAAGCGCGCCTTCCCCAGCGCGCCGTCCTTCAGCCCGAACTCGAAGAGGCCCTCCCCGGCCAGCGTCTTCACCGTGCCGGCGCCCGGGTCCACGCGGCGGAGCGCGCTGGCCTCGCTGTCGGCGACGTAGAGGACGCGGCCGTCGGTCGCGAGTCCGGACGGCTGGGCGAAGGTGGCCTCGGCGAGCGGGCCGTCGTCGAGGCCCTCGCGCCCGCTCCCCGCGCCCGGCGAGAGCGCCCCGGTCGTCACGTCCAGCCGCCAGAGCTGGTGCGCGCCGGCCATGGCAATCCACAGCGTGTCGCCCACGAACACCACGTCCCACGGGCTCCGGAGCGCGGCGGTGCGCGCGTCCGCTGCGGGGTGAAGGGCTCCCTCGGCCTTCTGCCCCGTCCCGGCCACCGTCTCGACGCGGCCGGTGGCGAGGTCCACCCGGCGCACGGCGTGGTTTCCGGTGTCGGCCACGTAGAGCATGCCCGCGCGCTCGGCGAGCCCCTGCGGGTAGCGGAACGCGGCAGTGTCCGGCGGTCCGTCGGCGAATCCTTCGAGGCCCCAGCCGATTGCCCGGACCAGCCGTCCCGTGCCGTCGAGCACCAGCACCCGGTGGTGCCCCGAATCGGCCACGGCGAGCCCTCCGCCCCCGAGCGCGAGCACCTTGCCGGGGAAGGCGAGCGGCCCCGTGTCGGGCGTCGCCGGACGCTGGAACTCGGGCGGACCCTGGGCCAGGGCTCCCCGCTCACGGCCGTCGTCGAGCGCCGCCTGGATCCACGCGGTGAGCTGTCCGAGCTCGGGCTCGCCGCGGAACCAGGCCACGGCGTATCCGCGTGCATCGACCAGCACCGACGTCGGCCATCCGTGGATGGCGTACTGCTCCCAGAGCACGAAGTCCGAGTCGGTCCCCACCGGATGCTCGATGCCGTGGCGGGCCATGGCCTCGGCCACGGCCGGGACCTCCTTCTCGGCGTCGAACTTTCCCGAGTGGATGCCCACCACCTGGAACGGCTGCCCGCGGAAGCGCTCCTCGACGGCCCGCAGCACCGGGAGGGCGTGCAGGCAGTTCACGCAGCCCGAGGTCCAGAAGTCGAGCAGCACCACCCGGCCCTTCAACGCCCCGCGGAGCAGGAGCGGCCGGTCGGTCCCGAGCCAGGTCCCCACCCGGTCCAGGTCGGGGGCGCGCGGGTGGCCTCTGTCGAGGAGCGCACGGATGGACACCGACGTCTCCTGGGGGGCCGGGGCCGGGGGAGGCGGCGGCGAGCAGGGCGAGGATGGGAATCGACGGGGACAAGGGGGGGCTTCCGGTTCAGACCTACCGAGGGACTACGCGCCGCGCCAGCGGTCGGTTTCGGGGGCAGCCGTCCCGCGAACTCTGGTACACCCCGCCGCCATATGTTGCTTCAAGGCAAGCGCCTGCTCATCACCGGCGTTCTCACCCCCCAGTCCCTCGCGTACGGCATCGCCGAGATGGCCCAGTCCGCGGGCGCCGAGGTCATTCTCACCTCGTTCGGCCGCGGCATGTCGCTGACCGAACGCTCCGCCAAGCGGATGAGCCCCGTCCCCGAGGTCCTCGAGCTGGACGTCACCAACGCCGAGCACTTCACCCGGCTCACCCAGACGCTGAAGGCCTCCGGAAAGCCGATCCACGGCGTGCTGCACGCGGTCGCCTATGCCCCCGAGGACGCGCTGGGCGGCAACTTCCTCAACACGCCCTGGGAGAGCGTGGCGACTGCGTTCCGCATCTCGACCTTCTCGCTCAAGGAGCTGGCGGTGGCGGTGGCCCCGGTGATGACCGAGGGCGGGAGCATCGTCGCGCTGGACTTCGACAACTGCACCCAGGCCTGGCCGGTCTACGACTGGATGGGCGTGTGCAAGGCGGGGATGATCTCGGTGATCCGCTACCTCGCGCGCGACCTCGGTCCGAAGAACATCCGGGTGAACGCGGTGGCCGCCGGGCCGCTGATCACCATCGCGGCCAAGGGGATCCCCGGGTTCAAGCAGCTCGCCGACACCTGGACCCTGTCCGCGCCGCTCGGCTGGAACGCGCGCGATCGCCATCCGATGGTCGCGAAGACGGTCGTGGCGCTCCTGTCGGACTGGTTCCCCGGGACGACCGGCGAGGTGGTGCACGTGGACGGTGGCCGGCATGCCATCGGCTCGCCGCCGGTGGACGTCATGGAGCGGATGACAGCCGCGATACCGGACGACGAGGGCGGCCCGAAGGAGTGAGGCTGAGCTTCGCGGCGTCAGCCCCCCGTCTCAGGGGCTCAGAACCGCTTCAGCCCCACGATGTCGTTGTTGAACGGGTCGACGTAGTAGACCGTTGCCGTCGTTCACGTCGCCGATGAGCGCCGAGTTCTGGGCGATGCGCGGGTAGCGGTAGAGCCAGCGTGGCGTGAGCCCCGGCCCGAACTGGACCACCACGTCACCGAGCGCAGCGCTGTTCAGCAGGACGGTGAAGCTCCCGTTCGATGCCGAGCGCACGTTCTTTCCGAGCCGGGCGGTGGCCCCGGAGTAGAGGTAGAGCCCCGGGATGCGGGCGGTGGCGATTGGCCCCGCTCCATCCGGGCTCCAGGCCTCGAAGGTGGTGTACGGCGGGTCGTTTCGCATCGTCACCACCGCTCCGAGCGCCGGAACCGCGCCAGGGAACGTCCCTCCCTGCAAGGCGGCGAGCACGAGCGGCTGGGTCGCGAGCGTGACTCCCACCTTGGCCAGATAGCTGCCGGTGATGGTGCCGCTCGGGTCGACCCGGAGCACGACGTAGCGGATGTTCGCCGCCACCACCCCGCAGTCCAGCGTGACCCCGACCGCGTAGCCGCCGTCGAGCAGCGGCAGCAGGCGGTTTACCGACTGGACCGCGCACCCGGCGAACGCGGAGTGCGTCCGGAGCTGCGGCACGAAGCCGTTCGTGGGGAAGGCGAAGAAGGTCCAGGCCGGCCCGCACGTCGTCGAGGCGTCGTTCGGAGACAGATAGGTGCGGACCGCGTTGAACGCTCCGGCGGTGCCTCCAGCCAGGGGCGGCGCCAGGGGGAGCGTGGAGCTCGAGCCGACCGCGGAGAACACGGTCCCGGTTGCCGCCTGGAGACAGGCCACCTGGTGGGTGGCCGCTCCGAAGTAGCAGCCGTTCTGTGCGCCGGTGAGCTCGTCCGGCGGGCACACCAGGTCGTCCATCCGGGTCAGCGGCGGACCGGTAACGCTTCCGTCGGCCTGGAGCGAGTCGAGGAGGAAGGGAACGGAATAGCCCGTCGCCGGCCGCGGCCCCTTGATTGGCTCGCCGAGCGCGATGACGTCGCTCCCGGCGCCCTGGGTCCGGGTGAAGAGCACGTTCCCGCGGGCGTCGAAGTCGGCGGCCACGAACCCCGCGTCCTGGGGGAAGGGAATGGTGCCCGCCGTCGGGGATCGCGATCGCACCCTGGGCCACGAGCGCCACGCCCGCGTCGTTGAGGATGGGCCCGGCGTCGTTGGTTCCCGCATCGGTCCCTCCACCGTCGGGGGTTCCACCCTCGCCGCCGTTTCCGGTCGTCGGGGTCCGGGAGCGGCTGCGCCGACACCAGGACGCTGTTGGGGTCGAACGGGACGTAGGTGCCGTCGCTCGCGCGGAAGAAGCCGGGCAGCCAGTCCGAGGTCGCATTCACCGTCGAGCTCTTCGCCAGCGGCACCTGGATGCCGCGCGGCGTGGCCACCGGCTCGGCCGCGTCGATGGCGATGCGCCCGGGGACCAGCCGGTCCCAGAGCACGCGGCTGAGGAGCACGCCCTGCTCGAGGTGGCTGGCGTTGCCGTTGGTGGCGCGGGCGTCGACGGTGAGGCTGATCGACCGCTCCACGTCGGAGAGCACCTCGAAGGGCACGACGTACGGATCCCCGCTGTAGTTGTCGATCCCGATGCCTGGTGCCTTGAGGAACGTGACGTCGTAGAGCGGCGAGCCACCGTCGGGGTTGCTGCGCTGGATGATGCCGTTGGCCTCGAGCCCGGCCAGCCGCACCGTCGGAGGAAGGAGCAGTGGCCGGTCGCTGCCCACGGTGAGGGTCAGCGGGGCGAGCGGCACCACCCGCTCGGGTAGCACCGCCGAGAGCGAGGCGGTGGTCGTGTCGAGGAAGACGTTGACGCTCTTGCTGCTCTGGTGGCCCTGGAAATCGACGCCGATGAAGGTGAGCTTGAGCTGACCGATGCCCGCGTCGTTCATCCCCGCGGTCACCAGGGTGCAGCGGGTGAAGTCGACGACGCCGGTGTACGGCGCGACGCTCCAGGTGAAGACGCCGGTGCTGGGCGCCCCGCCGCAGGTCACCGTCACCGAGCTCACGCCGCTGACCGAGACTGCGTCCACGCTCACCGGCGCATTGAGCGCGATGGTGTCACCCTCGTGCGGCGACTGGATGGTGAGCTCGGGGCCGACGCCCCCGTCCGGAGGGACGTTCGGCAGGCCGAGGTCGAGACAGGCCGAGAGCACCAGGCTCGACGCGGCGAGGAGCAGCGCCGGGCAGCGCACCGAGGTCACGGACAATGAGGCGTTCCTCTCCACGCGGGCAGACGTCGCTCGAGGGTACCAGACCGGCGCGCCACCCCGGAGAAATCCGGGCGCTCCGGGGTCCCGGCACCCCACGCGGGGGATGTGCGTGTCACGGAGCGGTGCAGCCCAGCGACGGGCAGCTGCCCGACGACAGGGAGTTGAAGGTCTGGGCACAGAAGGCGTTGCCGGTGAAGACGTTGCCCGCGCTGAGGTCCGGCGCGTTGTTCACCGTGGCCTGCCACATCGCGACGATGCCGTAGCCCGCGCTCGAGCGGATGGTGCTGTTGGTGAGGAGGTTCGCCGGAGGGACGTACTGGGTGCTGAAGTCCCCCACCAGCAGCCCGCCGTTGTCGCGCGTCCCGGCTGGCTTGCAGTTGGCAGAGGCGATGGAGCTGTCGGCCCCGGCGTACTCGATGACCACGTGGTCCAGCTGCGAGCCGGTCCCGGTGTCCAGCCAGAGACCGACCCAGTCGCCGGGCGCGGGGGCCGCCTCGCCAGAGGTGAAGACGATGGGGTCCGCGGCGGTCCCCAGGGCCTTGAGCACGCCGACGACGTTGTTGGGCGCGTTTCCGTTGCTCCCGAAGATGACCCGCGCCCCCGGCGACGTGGCGTTCGCCCTCGGGAAGAGGAGCCGGGCGCCGGCCTCCACGGTGAAGGTGACCGGGCTCGTGTTGCCCGCTGCCGGCGCGACGGTGAATCCCGCCGGACTGGATGCGCACCGGAAGGTACTTGTGAACGGTGGTGTCGACCGTCACGTTGAACGTGCCGACGACGTTCACCATCGGGAGCGCGTTGGATGCCGAGGCGTAGCTCCCCTGCGGCACGCTGCCGAGGGCCATCATTCCCATGCTGAGGACGTACCCCGGCGCGCCCTGGACGGTGAGACCGGTGGAGCCGGAGAGGAACGCACCGCCCGCATCGAAGTACACCCCTCCGCCCTGCGGCGAGTCGATGGTGACGTTGTTCACCCGCACCGTCGGCACCGGGGCGACGAAGTAGCCGTTGCCCACCGCGGCGATGGCAGAGTTGGCGTAGAGCCCGCCGAACGCCCCTCCGCCCTGGAGCGTGGTCCAGCTCAGGTCGATGAGTGAGGTGTTGCTGGTGCCGCGCAGGATGCCCCACGGCTGCGCGGCGTTTGCCCGGACGAACGAGATCGAGCCTCCGGGCCCGGTGCCCGCGGACACCAGGGAGGCGCCGGCGTTCACGTTGATGGTCGCGTTCGCTCCGAGCGAGACGATGGCGCAGGGCTGGATGGTGACGGTGGCCGGTCCGTTGATCGAGAGGCCGTTCGGGACCGCGTGGGTCACTCCGCCCCCTACCCAGGTCTCGGTCGCCCCGATGTTCGCGGTGTGCGTGACGACTGCCCCGGTCGGCGGGCCGCAGCTGGTCGCGCCGGTGACGCTCACCGTGGCGCTTCCGGCGCGTGACGGATCGGCCACGCTGGTCGCGGTGACGGTGTACGTGCCGGGCGCGGCGGCGCTGAAGGTGGCGCTGTTCCCGCTGGGGACGAGCGTTCCTCCGGATGGAGACGCGCTCCAGCTCACTCCTCCGGAGCACGGGCCGCTGGAGGAGACCGTGGCGGTCAGGCTCGCCGTCGCACCCGCCGCCACCGTGGATGGGCTCGCCGCCACCGAGACGCCCGTCACCACACAGGTCGTGCCGGTGCTGTTGCCGCCGCGCCGGTCGAGCGCCACCAGCGCGTTGTTGAGCGGGTCCACGTAATAGACCGTGGCCTCGCCGTCCGCGGCCACCAGCGTCGAGGTCGAGGCGAGCGCCGGGTACCGGTAAATCCAGCGTGGCGTGAGGCCCGGTCCGACGTGGAGCACGACGTCGCCGAGCGTCGCCCCGTTCAGGAGGACGGTGAAGCCGCCGTTCGCCCCGGACACCACGTTCCGCCCGAGCCGCGGGACCGGGGTCCCCGCGTAGAGGTAGAGCCCGGGCACCCGGGCGGTCGCCGAGGGGCCGGAACCGTCGGGCGGCCAGGCCTCGAAGACGGTGTTCGGTGGGTCGTTCCGGAGGGTGACCACGTTGCCGTCGGCCAGCGCGGCGAGCACCAGCGGTGGGGCGATGAGCGGGACGCCCTGCTTCGCCAGATAGCTGCCGGTGATGGCTCCGTTGCCGTTGACCCGGACCAGCTCCTGGCCCGTGGTGTTCCCGCAGAGGACGTCGAGGAGGACCGCGAAGCTGCCGTCCGGGAAGGGAAGGAGCCGGCGCACCGTCCCGGCGAAGCAGCCGGTGCCGAACACGGCGTCGGCGGTCCGCGCCTGGGGCACGAACAGGTTCGCCGGGAAGCCGAGGAAGGCCCAGGCCGGCCCGCAGCTGGTCGAGACGTCGTTGGGCGCGAGGTAGGTCCGTGCGCTGCCGTGCGCTCCGGCGGTCCCCCCGGCCGCCGGCGGCCCGAGCTCGGTGGTCGTGCTCGTGCCCACCGTCGTGCTCTGCGCGCCATCGACCAGCGACAGGCAGCTCACGGTCTGGGTCGCGGTGGGCGCGGCGTAGACGCATCCGTCCACCGAGCCGGTGAACGCGTCCGGGAGGCAGACGAGGTCGTCCATGCGGGTGAGGACCGGCGCCTGCACGCCCCCGTCGGGGAGCTGCTGCCCCAGCGGGAAGGGAACGGTGTAGCTGGCAGCTCCCCGGATCTGATCCACGGGCTCGCCGAGCGCGACGACGTCGCTCCCGCCGCGCTGGGCCACGCTCGGACGGGCGAAGAGGACTCGGCCCCGGGCGTCGAAGTCCACGGCAAAGAACCCGGCAGCGGCAGGGAACGGCGTTCCCGCATCCGGGGCGATGGCGCCGGGCGGCAGCGAGGGCCCGACCACCCGGACCAGCGGCGGAATCGAACGGAGCGTAGGTGCCGTCCGAGCTCCGGAAGAATCCGGGCAGCCACGCCGAGGTCGCCCCGGGGATGGCATCGACGGTGGCGAGCGGCACCTGGACTCCCGCGGCGGTGGCGACCGGGTCGGCTGCGACGATCGCGATGCGCCCCGGGACGGCGCGCTCCCACAGCACGCGGCTGAGGAGGACACCCTGCTCCAGGTGGCTGGCGTTCCCGTTCGTGGCGCGGGCGTCCACCGTGATGCTCACCGAACGCTGCACGTCCGAGAGGACCTCGAAGGGCACGTTGAACGGGTCTCCGCCGTAGCTGTCGATCCCCAGGCCGGGGGTGCGGAGAAACGTCACGTCGTAGAGAGGGGCGCCGCCGTCCGGGTTGTCGCGCTGGACGATGCCGTCGGCCTCCCGGCCCGCGAGCCGCACGGTGGGGGGCAGCAGCAGGGGCCGGTCGCTGCCCACCGTGAGCTGCAGCTGGGAGAGCGGCACGACGCGCGCCGGAAGAACCGCGGAGAGCGACGCGGTGGTGGTGTCGAGCAGCACGTCGATGCTCTTGGTGCTCGCGTGGCCGAGCCGGTCCACGGCGACGAAGGTGAGCGTGAGCCCGCCGAGGCCCCCGTCGCCGGCGCTGCTGGTGAGGAGGCTGCAGCGGGTGAAGTCGACCACCCCGCTGTACGGGGCGACGTTCCAGGTGAAGACGCCGGTGCCGGGGGCGGCGCCGCACGTCACCGTGACCGAGGCGACCCCGTTCAGCGAGACGGCGTCGACTGCCACCGGCGCGTTCAGCGAGATGGTCTGACCGGCCTGCGGTGCCCGCACCGTGAGATCCGGGCCCACGCCCCCGTCGGCCGGCACGCTGGGCAGGCCGAGATCGAGGCAGCCGCCGAGGAGGGCGGGCAGCAGGCACGGCACGACGAGTCGGGACAGGCGCGTGGCCACGGTCACGGACACCCCCTGCGCCGACCGCGTGCGCCCGAGCTTACCGGCCGGCCCCCGGCGAGGGTGAGGAAAGGTACACGGTCAAATGCGACCCACGCGTCTCCACCGCCTCTCGCCGACATGGCGACCGGTCCCGAATCTTCAGTACAGTTTCGGGAGAGCGGCGCCCGGAGATTCGCGGCGGGACGTCGACTCCACGAGGGGATGACCGTGACCTCGCTTCGCGTGGCAGTCCTGCTCGTGCTCGCCTCCGCAGGTGTGGCCACCGCGGTGGAGCAGCGGCCCAACCTGCTCGTGCTGGACCTCGAGCCCCGTGGCATCGGTCTCCCCGAGGCGCAGGCCGCCACCGGCAGCGTGGTCCGGGGAATCCGGCAGCTGGACGTCTTCCAGGTGCTGAGCTCGGACGATGTGCGCCAGCTGCTCGCGCTCGAGCGCACGCGCCAGCTCTCCGGCACGAAGGCCGAGAGCAGCGTGGGCCAGCTCGGGGCGGCGCTGAACGCCCCCAACGCGGTCGTGGGGAGCGTCACCCGGGTGGGCGGCAAGCTCCAGGTCGAGATCCGTCTGCTCGACGCGCCGACGCAAAAGGTGCTGAACCAGAAGACGCTCAGCCAGGTCACGGTGGAGCAGGTGGCCGCGCAGCTCCCGGGCCTCTCGCAGGAGCTGCTGGCACCGCTGCTCCGTCAGCAGCAGGGCTTCCTGGTGGTGAAGTGCCGCGAGGAAGCGGCCGAGGTTCTGGTCGACGACACGCTCGTGGGAAGCATCCCGCTGAAGGGCTCCATCGACCTGGCGCGTGGCACCCACCGGCTCACGGTGCGCAAGGACGGGTTCATCGCCCAGACGCAGTCGGTCCGGATCGAGCCGAAGCAGACCACGGTGGAGGAGGTCGACCTCCAGCCGTCGGCGGACTACGCCAAGATCTACAAGGACAAGTACGGGAAGATGCGGGTCGGGGCGTGGATCGCCACCGGCGTGGCCGTCGCCAGCCTCACCACCGCCGTCATCTTCTGGGCCAACGCCAACAGCACGTACAACGGCGCGTTCCAGGGCGAGCAGGCCTGGCTCAACGCCGCCGCCGGTGTGCCCGGGGCGTCCCAGACCAAGCCCTCCAGCGTCGCGAGCAACTCGGCGGCGAACGACGCGTGGAACCAGTGCACGCTGCAAGGCGCGGGGTACTGCACCCAGGCAGCGAACTCGAACAAGAGCAGCATCCAGACGTCCCAGTACGTGGCGATCGGAACCGCGGTCGTCGGCCTCGCCGCGGCTGGCGTCGCCACCTGGCTCTGGCTCAGCGGGAAGGACCCCAACCGCTACGCCGACGTGGTGGCCGGAGTGAGCCCCACGCCCAACGGCGGGGCAACGTTCGCACTGGCCGGGCGGTTCTGACGTTCCGCGGGACCGTCGCCCGCGTTCCCCCCTTTTTCAAAAGCCCGGGTGCGCGGACACCCAGGCTTTCCACAGTGATTCCCACAGCCACGGAATGTTCCGTCTCTGCTGCTTGCGCCAGCCAGAGGTAGGGGCTAGTGTGCAGAGTGATGCGCCTCGCCGAACAGAACCCCCGGAAGACCGGGACGGAGCGGCCGCCGCACGCCGTGCTCGACGCGTGGCCGCTCCCGGCCCAGGCCGCGGTCCCCGAGGCGGATGAGCCGCTCGACCGCGCGGCCGAGGGCGACGACGAGCCCATCACCGAGAAGGTCCCCGCCGACCCCGAATCCGCCCCCGACCGCTCCTGACGGACGTCCGAGGGGTGTCCGTCAGCGGAGGTTGTCCGTCAGAGGTGTCGGCGTCCGTCAGAGGTGTCTGAGACCTCGGAACGCCCGGGACACTCGACCGTGCAGGCGAGGCCGACGAGCGCGTCCCCCGACCCAGCCCGTCAGAGGTGTTTGACACCTCCCCGAGCCCCTCGGAGGTGCCCGTCAGAGGTGTCTGAGACGTCCGGCGGGCTCGACTAGACGGTCGCGGGGGCGACCGAGTCGGTCTGCAGCGCGAGGCCGCGGCCGTCCGGCTGCACGTCGAACTTCGCCACGCCGCCGGCCTGGAGCGCACCGAACAGCAGCGCCTCCGCCAGCGGCTTCTTGAGGGCCTGGTCCACCAGCCGCGCCATGGGACGGGCGCCGAACATCGGGTCGTATCCGTTCTCGGCGAGCCAGGCGCGCGCCGCGGCCGTCAGCTCGAGCGTCACCTTCTTGTCCGAGAGCTGCGCCTGGAGCAGGCCCACTTCCTTGTCCACCACCTTGAGGATGGTGTCCGGGCCGAGGCCGGAGAAGAGGATCCACCCGTCGAGGCGGTTGCGGAACTCGGGGGTGAACGTCCGCTCGATGGCCTCCTTCGCCTTGGTGGTGTCGATCAGCGCGTCCCCACCGCCGAAGCCGATGGTCTTGCTGCTCATCTCCCGGGCGCCGGCGTTGGTGGTGAGGATGAGCACCACGTTGCGGAAGTCCGCCTTTCGCCCGTTGTTGTCGGTGAGCGTGGCGTGGTCCATGACCTGGAGCAGGATGTTGAACAGGTCCGGGTGGGCCTTCTCGATCTCGTCCAGGACCACCACCGAGTAGGGGTGCTTCCGGACGGCGTCGGTGAGCAGCCCGCCCTGGTCGAAGCCCACGTACCCCGGCGGAGCGCCGATGAGCCGCGACACGGTGTGCTTCTCCGAGTACTCGCTCATGTCGAAGCGGAGGAACTCCACGCCGAGCACCCGGGCGATCTGCTTGGCGAGCTCGGTCTTCCCGACGCCGGTGGGCCCGCTGAACAGGAAGCTCCCGATGGGCTTCTCGGGGCTCCGCAGGCCGCTCCGGGACAGCTTGATGGCCGAGACCAGCTCGTGAATGGCCGGTTCCTGCCCGAAGATGACGCTCTTCAGCGCCGGCTCGAGGTTGGCCAGCGCCTCGCGGTCGGAGTGCGACACGCTCTTCTGCGGGATCTTCGCCATCTTGGCGACCACCGCCTCGACGTCGTTGGACGTCACGCGGTGCGTGCGCTCCTTCTGACCGCGGAGCCGGTCGGCGGCGCCGGTCTCGTCCATCACGTCGATGGCCTTGTCCGGCAGGTAGCGGTCGTTGATGTACTTGGCCGCCAGCTCCGCGGCGGCGCGGATGGCGTCCTCGTCGTACTTCACCTCGTGGTGCTCCTCGTAGCGGGACTTGAGCCCCTGGAGGATGAGCACCGTGTCCTCGACGGTGGGCTCGCCCACCTCGATCTTCTGGAACCGCCGCGACAGCGCGCGGTCCCGCTCGAAGCTCGCCTTGTACTCCTGGTAGGTGGTGGAGCCGATGCAGCGCAGCTTGCCCGAGGCCAGGACCGGCTTGAGGAGGTTCGAGGCGTCCATGCTGCCGCCGGTGGTCGCCCCGGCGCCGACGATGGTGTGGATCTCGTCGATGAAGAGGATGGCGCCGGGCTGCTTCTGCAGCGCCTTGAGCACCGCCTTCAGCCGCTCCTCGAACTGGCCGCGGAACTTGGTGCCGGCCAGCAGCGCGCCCATGTCCAGCGAGTAGATGACCGCGCCCTGCAGCGGCTCGGGCACCTTCTCCTCGTGGATGCGCAGCGCCAGGCCCTCGGCGATGGCGGTCTTTCCGACCCCGGTCTCGCCCACGTAGATGGGGTTGTTCTTCCGCCGGCGGCAGAGCACCTGGATGGTGCGCTCCAGCTCCTTTTCCCGGCCGATCAGCGGGTCGATGCGCCCCTCCTCGGCCTCGACCGAGAGGTTCACCGTGTAGGCCCGGAGCGGGTCCTTCTGCGGTCCCGCCGTCCTCGTCACCGCCCAGGCTGCCCGGGCCTTCGCCCTCCTCCTCGCCGTCGGGACCCTTGGAGATGCCGTGGGAGAGGTAGTTGAGCAGGTCCAGCCGGGTGATGCCCTCCTGCTGGAGCAGGAACAGGGCGTGGCTCTCGTCCTCGCGGAACATGGCCACCAGGACGTCCCCGCCCTCGATCACCTTCTGCTCGGCGGAGAGGGCGTGGATCGCGGCCCGCTGGAGCACCCGCTCGATCCCGATGGTCTGCTGCGGCTCGGCGCTCACGCCCTCGGGGAGCCGCTCCACGGTCTCGGCGAGGAACTTCTCCAGCCGCTGGCGGAGCCGCTTCACGTTGGCTCCGCAGGCGACGAGGATCTTCTGGGTCTTGGGCTCGCGGGTGAGCGCGAGCAGCAGGTGCTCCAGCGTCAGGTACTCGTGACGCATGGACTTCGCGTCCGAGAGTGCCTGCCGGAAGCTGGCCTGCAGTTCCTTGGCGATGAGCGGCGTTGCCACGGTTCTAGATCTCCTCCGGTTCCATCGTCAGGCGGAGCGGGAACTCGTGCTCACGGGCCAGCGCCTCCACCAACTCGATCTTCGTACGTGCCACGTCATACGTATAAACGCCTGCCACCCCGATGCCCGAGTTGTGCACATGGAGCATGATCGCCACCGCATCGGACTCCGACTTGTGGAACACCTCGCGCAGCACCGCCACCACGAAATCGCGGGTGGTGTAGTTGTCGTTATGGAAGAGCACCTTGTAGAGCTGCGGCCGCTTGAGCTTTCGCTCGCTCTTGCTCTCGGTTTCGACTCCGCTGTCCGGATCTGCGCGCTCGGGCATCGGTCTACCTTTTAGTCCTTGAAGCCGGTCTCCGCCCGCCAGGCGGGGATTCCGGCCCGGATGGCGGCCCTCTCGTGGGTGAGGAAATCGCGGACCGCCCGGTCCAGGCCCCGGTGGAAGAGGGCGTGGGCGCTGTAGGTGAGGCTGGGTGTGAAGCCGCGGACCAGCTTGTGCTCGCCCCCGGCTCCGGGCTCGAAGCGGAGCAGCCCCCGGCGGACCACCTCGTCCATCCCGGCGTAGAGGCAGACGTTGAAGTGGAGGAAGGGGTGCTCCTCGAAGCACCCCCAGTACCGGCCGTAAAGCACGCGGTCCCCGGCGACGTTGAAGGCCCCGGCCACCACCCGATCCCCGGCGATGGCCTGGACCAGCTCCACCCGGTGCCGGAAACGGTCGAGCACCCGGTCGAAGAATCGGGGGTTGAGGTACCGGCGGCCCCAGGCGAACTTGTCCACGGTGCTGGCGTAGAGCCGGAAGGTCTCCTTCGGGTCCGCCTCGGCGAGCGCCTCGCCCCGGAGCACCCGTATCTCCAGCCCCTGCGCGGCGGGGGCACGGCGCTCGCGCCGGAGCTGGTTCCGTCGCTTGCTGGTGAAGCGCTGGAGCACGTCCTCGGGGGCGCGGTAGCCCTCGTTGAGGAAGTGGTACTGCACACCCTGGCGCAGGGCGAAGCCCAGCGGCTCCAGGGCGAGCGCCTCGGCCTCGGTCGGGAACAGCACGTGGACGCTCGACAGGTGCTCCTCCCGGGCGAGCTCGAGCGCGCCCTGGGCCAGCTCCAGCGTCCTGGCGCTCCGGTCCTCGCCGGGAGCGACCAGGAACCGGCGCCCGGTGGCGGGTGTAAGAGGCGCGGCGACGACCAGCTTCGGGTAGTAGGGCACCCCGGCCCGCTCGGACGCCGTCGCCCAGGAGAAGTCGAAGACGAACTCGCCGCTGCTGTCCGACTTGACGTAGGCGGGTGCGGCCGCGACGAGGCGGTGACCGCGCCACAGCGCGAGGTGCCGCGGCTCCCAGCCCGACGCCTCGGCCACGCTCCCGCTCCACTCGAGCGCCTCCAGCCAGCGCCATTCGAGGAAGGGCGCGGCCTCCTCATCGACCAGCGCGTTCCACGCCGCCTCCGGGATCTCGGAGATGGCGCGGTGAACCTTGAGCTGGGTGGGAAGCGACTGCGACATCGGCTCGAGCCCCGGCACGGTGGGGCGAGATAACGATACACCCGGGCGCGCTGCCACGGGCCCTGCACCCCGGACGGTGGCCGGCAGGGGAGGGAGCTTGCCTCGGAGGTCCCAGCCAGCCCGGCGTGTTCAGCGCGTCAGCTCGCGGGCGAGGAGCTGCCCGGCCACGGCCAGCCCCGCGCGCCCTCGTGCCTTCCCGGCGTCGGTCTCCATCACCCGGCCGGCGGCGTCGCTCGCGGTCCCTGCGGCGAGGTCCGCGAGCAGGAGGAAGGCGCCGAGCTCCGGGGTGACCTCGACGGGGCGGCCTGGCCGGAGCGGGCGGTCCTTGAGGCTCTTCGCCACCTTCTCCAGCAATCCCTCCTCGTCGAGCTTCTTCGTGCCGCCGAGCAGGGCCTGCCAGGTCGCGGCGAGCAGGTCCTCGAGGAGCGGGCCGGTGAGCGCGCTGTTCAGCCGGTCCACCGCCTCCTCGTGCTCGATGTGGTGGGCGTCCGCGAACGTGGGCGCGAGCTTGGCCACCACGATGGCGCGGGTCGCGAGGTGGGCGAGGCGGGCCGGGTAGCGCATGGGGGAGGAGCTTCTAGAACAGCCAGACCTGCTGGCGCACGCAGGTCCGCAGCACGATCTGCTTCAGCTGCGGATCCGAGATGTTCCGCACCGCGGCGCGCGCGGCGCCCACGTCCTTGCGCTGGCAAGCCGCACGGGCCTGGATCGCGTAGCCGAGCGAGGTCTTCTCGATGAAGAAGGACTGGTCCACGAGCCGCGAGGCCTCGATCGGCTTGTTCTTGCTCAGCGCATCCTCGGCCTGATCGAGCAGCTTGCGCACCTCGGGCTTCATGCGCGTCCGGGGATGCTGGGCGTCTCGGGGACCACGGCCTTCACCGGCTCGGCCGAGGCCACCACCGGCGCCGTCGCCTCGGACTGCCGCGCCCGGTGGCCAGGCCGATGCACGGGCTTCTCCCGCACCGCGGTGGTCTCGTGTGCGGCCTGGGGAATTGCCGGCTCCTTCGGCGCGACCGGCTCCGTCGGGGTCGGGTGCCCCGATCTGGCGGTGGCCACGGCGGGAAGAGCGGGAGGGGCAGGTGGAGGCTCGAGCGGCTTCACCGGCTCGAGCGGCCCGAGGCGCGCGGCCGTGGGCGGCGCAGGTGGCGCCCGGCTCGCGTTCCACAGCACGCCCAACCCGCCGGCGGCGACGCCAATGACCGCCACCAGCGCGACGATGGGCCACATCCGCCGCGGGGCGGGCTCGGGGAGCGGCGGCAGGGTGGACGCCCCGGAGCGGACCGGCTGGGCCCCCGAGGCGCGTGTCTTGGGCCAGGAGGTGGTCGGGCCCGTGGGGCGCGGGGTGTGCGTGGGGTCGAGCGACTGCGCCAGCCCGGAGTCCACGCCCCGGGGCTGTCCGGTGTGGAAGCTGTGCAGCGGACGCCCGGTGAGCTCGAGGATGAACGCGCCCACGTCCTGGGGCCGCGCTGCGGGGTCCTTCTGCAGGGCGCGCTCCACGGCCGCGAGCACGTTCTGCGGAAGGGCCGGGGCGAGCTCGCGGAGCGGCGTGGGCTCTCCGTGCACGACCCGGTAGACCACCTCGGCGAGCGAGCCGCCGGCGAACGCGGGCTGGCCTCCGAGCATCTCGTAGACCATGGCCCCCAGGGCGAACACGTCGGTCCGGGCGTCGACCGCGGTGTTCTTCCCGGTGGCCTGCTCCGGGGACATGTACTGGGGCGTCCCCATGAGGATGGCGTCCTGCGTCCGGAGCGACTGCGAGCCGCGGATCTTCGAGATGCCGAAGTCCAGCACCTTCACCTTCGTCGGCAGGTCCTCCTCGGGCGTGCAGAGGAAGACGTTGTCCGGCTTGAGGTCGCGGTGCACGACGCCGGCGCGGTGCGCGGCCTGGAGCGCCGAGCCGATCTGCCGGGTGATGGCCAGCGCCTCCTCGAGCTGCAACCGCCCCCCGGCCAGCCGCGCGGCGAGCGTCTCGCCCTGGAGGTACTCGAGGACGATGTAGGGCTGGCCGCTCGGAAGCGTGTTGAAGTCGAGCACCTCGACGATGTTGGGGTGCCCCAGCCGGGAGGCGATCTCCGCCTCGCGACGGAACCGCTGCAGCATCTCGTCGCCGCCGGCCACGCGTCCAGCAGCACCTTCACCGCGACGTGCTTGCCGGGCAACCTCAGGTGTTCCGCCGCCCACACCGCGCCCATCCCGCCGCGGCCGATGAGGCCCTCGATGCGGTAGGTCTCGCCCACCACCGCACCCACGTTGAGGAGCGAATCGGAGTTCATCGCGGCAACCGCGAGAGTCTAGCAGCTCAACGGATCTTCTTGGTCCGGGACAGGTCCGAGGCTGGAGCGGGTTTGCCGGGACCGAGCTGCCCACCCATGACCAGCGCGTAGGCGCGGGCGAACTCCGGCCCGAAGAGGATTCGCAATGCCTGCTCCTCTTCCCCGAGTGCCTTCCAGGCCTCCGCGAACCGCTTCCATCGCGTCCAGAGGACGGCCGGCCAGAGGTAGGCGAGACCCCCCTTCGGGGACGTTGCCGTGGTCGGGGCGGGAGGTCGGGCCAGCTGGGCGGGGTCGAGCTCCTCGAGGAGCGCCTTCACCCCTTCGCGGGTACCGCTCAGGAACGCGACCTGGTGAAACATCACCTCGGCGAACCCGGCCTTCAGGTCGTCGAGGTGAAGGCTCCCGCTCGCTCCCGGGTCCAGCAAGAGGTGAAGCAGGTCCTTGGGGCTCCGCGCGCGTCGGACGGGCGTGTCGGAGGTGGTCGTCCGAACCGCGATCTGGTTCCCGAACTCGGCCTGGCCACGCCGGAGCTCGATGAACGCGGTGGCGAAGATCTCCAGGAGCTCGGCCAGGCGCTCCAGGAAGCCGTCGATCTGCTCCGACGTGTGAAGTGGACGCTGCCCCGCCCCGTAGGCTTCCGCGAACACCGAGAGCAGATGGTCCGCCGGCCCAGCGCCCGGCTGCTCCGACTCCGTGGACTTCCCCGGTGTCCCCGAGAACGCCCGGAACTGCTCCTCCTGATGGAGCGAGGGCATCTGACGCTCGAGGACCTCTGCGAGTCCGGCCCGTGCGGCGGTCGGGAGGTGGCCGGCCGTGCTGTTCAGCACGTCGTGGAGCTTTCGCCACGCTTTCCGGTACTCCACGTAAAGCGGATACGCGGCGCCGACGATGTTCTTGGCGAGCGCCTCGTCCACGCCCTGCGCCGCCCCGACTCGGGCCGAGAGGTCCTGCTGCACCGCGACGCTCAGCAGATCCACGTCGAGGAGCGTCGCGGATGGGTCGGCGGGCTGCGGGAAGGACGAGACCGGCACCTTTCCCGGTCCCGGCACCGACGAGGCGACCGACGCCACAGGGACCGGCGTGGGCGCGGCTGGCCCAGCGGGGGTTGGCCGGGGGGTGTTCCCCGTCCGTGGCATCGAGGCGAGCGAGGGCACCATCAGCGTCGGCGGAGCGGCGACCCGCGCCGGTCCGGCCGCGGCCGCAGGCACCGGTGCGGAGGGGGTGGGCACCCCGGGCGGGACGGCGCGCACATCGTGGGTGGCGAGGCGGAACTGCGTGCGATCCCTCTCCGGGGCCGGGGCCGGCATGCCGCTCCGCCGGTGGAGGTGGAAGCGGAGATCTCCGATCCGGAGCTCGGCGCCGTCCTTCAGGGTCACCGGGACGTTGCTCTCGATCCGCACCCCGTCCACCAGCGTCCCGTTCGTGCTCCCCAGGTCGATGACCTGGATCCGCTCCGGGTCGTAGCGGAGCACCGCATGCGAGAGCGAGACGTACCCTTCGTTGAGCGTCAGCTCATTGAGTGCATTGCGCCCGATACGGATCGGTGAACGCTGGAAGCTGTGCTCGGTGAACTGGTGTGTGGCACAGTTCTCGATGCGGACGGAGAGCATGCGCGCAGGGCCTCGCCCAGAGCCTACACACAGTCCAGGCGATTCGAGCATTACGTCCGCCACCGGTATCAGCCTGGCGGAGGCATATGCGCCAGCTTGACCTCGACGTCCCCGTCCCGGCGGGAAGGAGCGAGCGCCTCGCGGAGACGGCGGGCCGGCTCGGCATCACCCTTCCGGAGCTGCTGGCCTCGTCCGCCGCTGCGTACGCCCGGAAGGCTGCCGCGGCCTCCCCACAGCGCGGCTCGCTGCGAAAGACGGTGGGCTGGGGCGCCCGGCCTCCCGAGGAGCCGGATGCCGAGCGGGTGCCCGTCCGGCTGGGGCCGGAGGTCCTGGATCTCATCGAGTCGGCCCGCCGGGCGGTCCGCTGGGAGGGGCCCGATGGCACGACCGCCCCGGTCACGCTCGAGGAATACCTGCTCGGCGCCACCGAACGGATGGTGCGGAGCGCTCCGGCTGGTGAGGCGCCACGCCGCGCCGCCAGCGGGGCGCCGTCCGGGCAGCTCGGGTCCGCCGATCCCTCGACCGTCACTCGCCCCGGGGTGGGAATCCCACACCTGCGCTGGGTCCTCATCGGTGCTGGCGCCCTGACCGCGGTGTTCCTCGGGTTGGCGCTCGTCCTGGTGGCCATGCGTGGGCGGGCGCATCAGGAAGCCGTGCCCGTGGGGAAGCCGGAGCCGGCGCCCCCGCCGCTGCTCCCGGATCCCCGGATGACGCAGAAGGACGCTCCGTCCCCTCCGCCGCCTTCCGGGCCGTCGGGGGATCCGGCCCGGGCCGGCGAGGCGGTGTCACGCTGGGAACGCCAGGCGACTGCGCTGGGGCCGAAGGCGGGGGCGCCCACGCACACGCAAGAGATTGACAGCATCCTCGCCGAGCACCTCGGGAAGGGGGCCCGGGACGACGCGTATGACCCCGCCATCGACGCGGCGGTGCGCGACGTCGGTGAGCTCTACCCGGTACCCCGGGCGCTGGTGAAGGCCATCATCCGGCGGGAGTCGGCCTTCAACCCGCGCGCCCGCTCGCGGGTGGGCGCCATTGGCCTGATGCAGCTCATGCCATTCAACGCCCGGAAGGTGGGGCTTCGTGAGGCGGATCTGTGGGATCCGACGAAGAACATCCTCGGCGGGACGCGGCTGCTGGCCGCACTGCTGCGGTACTACAACGGGGACATGGTGGCGGCCCTTGCCGCGTACAACGCCAAGCCGCGAAATCCGTTCGCGCCGCTGCCGAGGAATGGCGAGACGCCCGAGTACGTGACCGTCGTTCTCCGCTACTTCGACGAGTACACCCGCGCCCCCGGGGGTGGTCTCGCACCCCGTCCCGGTACACCCTGAACGGAATCGCGTGGGCCAGGGGACGCCTCCGTCGCCTCCACCGTTGTAATCGCGGCCCGAGGCTGGCTGAACTCTCGCCCCGGGGGAAGTCACGGACGCCGGGAGAGGCCCTTGTCGCTCCAGCCGGGGACGGAGATCGGCCGGTACGTTGTGGTGAGGAAGCTCGCCGAGGGCGGGATGGCGGAGATCTTTCTTGCGACCGCCCAGGGCCCCGAGGGTTTCGAGAAGGAAGTGGTCATCAAGCGGATCCGTCCCGGGATCGCCGGTGACGCCTCGTTCGTCCAGATGTTCGTGGAAGAGGCGAAGGTGGTGAGCCACCTGAGTCACCCGAACATCGTGGAGATCATCGACTTCGCGCGACACGAGGAGACCTACTACCTGGCGATGGAGTACGTGCGGGGCCGGTCGCTCTCCGAGGCGCACAAGCGCGCTCGGGAGCTGAGCGTCCCGCTGACGCCGCTGCTGGTGGCCCATCTGGGGCAGGAGGTCGCCCGCGGGCTGGCCTATGCACACCGCCTGAGCGACGGCGGGCATTCGATGGAGCTGGTGCACCGGGATGTCACCCCGCACAACGTGCTCCTCTCCTACGACGGGGCGGTGAAGCTCACCGACTTCGGGATTGCCAAGGCCAGCAACCGCGCCACCACGACCGGGATGCTGAAGGGCAAGTTCGCGTACATGTCTCCCGAGCAGGCCCGGGGAGACCGGGTGGATCCGCGCACCGACGTGTTCGCCCTGGGCGTCATCCTCTGGGAGCTCCTGACCTCCGGGCGCCTCTTCGACGCCGAGAGCGACGTGGCGGTGCTACGCGCCGTCCAGGAGCGCGAGGTGCTCGCGCCCTCGGTGCTCAACCCGGAAGTGGACGAGGAGCTGGACGGGGTGGTGCTGCGGGCGCTGGACCGCGACCTCTCCCGGCGCTTCCAGTCCGCACTGGAGCTGGAGCGCGCGCTCGCCCACTTCGTGCTCCGCAACGCACGCTCCCCGGACGACACCGACGTGGGCGATTGGATGCGGCAGCTCTTCCCCATCGAGGCCAAGCGGGCGGAGCCGAGCGTGTCGCGGAACGTCCCCCGCCCGGGCGCGTCGCGCAAGGTCACTCCCGGCGCGGTTGCTGCCGCAGCGGATGGGGTCGCCGAGCAGCTCGCCGGCCTCGAGCCGGAGATGCCCCCGGACATCGTCGCGCCAACCGCGAGCAGCCGGACGGTGCGCTCGGCCAACACGCTGCGCGAGGGCTCGGGGAAGACGCCCGTCACCCGGACGCCGGTGACGCAGCCGCCCGCCCCGGCGCCCCGGGCCGGACCGCTGGCCGCCCTCTCCACCCAGGGCCTCATTTGGCTCCGGAGCCACCGCGCAGCCGCGGCGGGGGCCGGGGGGGCTTTGTTCCTGCTCGCGGTGGTCGCGGTCATCGCGGGCGTGGCCCGTCGCCCAGCTCCGGGGGCTCCCGCGCGAGAGCAAGGCCGCGCCGAGGACGCCCGTCTCGACCTGTCCAGTGGACCGCCCGTGCAGAAGATCGACGTTCCGCCGCCGCCGCCGGCTGCTCCGGCCGTGGTGAGCAGCGAGCCCGGGACGCTCGTCCTGACCGTCATTCCCTGGGGAGCGGTGTACGTCGATGGGAAGCTGGTCCGCGCCGAGCACGTGGGAACCCACGAGTACGTGCTTTCACCGGGCACCCACCGGCTGCTGGTGAAGGGACCCAAACCGAGTGAGCTCGAAGTGCAGAATCGAGCCCGGAGCACGCGAGACGCGGCGCGTCCGGCTGCGCTGACCATCAACCATGCTCGGATTGCTCCTCCTCCTCGCCCTCTCGCAGGCCGGCGACGCTGGCCTGCGCCGCACGGCGGTGATCGCGGTGGACGGCTGCGAGGCCATCCCTACCCGGGAGCGGGTCTCTCTGGTGCGGGGCGAGCTGGCCCCTCGGCTCGGGCCTTCGCTCCTCTCCGAGGCGGAGACCGCCGCCCGCCTGGGCGGGCTCCCCGGGCGCCCCCCGGCCGAGCTCCGCCGCGCACTGGAGCGTGCCCGCGAGGCGTTCTATGCCGGGCGCGCCAACCGCGGCCTCCAGGAGCTGGACCGGGTTCAGGATGAGGCGATGCGGCTGTCGCCTTCGGAGGAACGATGGGCGCTGCTCCGCGACGCGATGGCCACGCGGGCGCTCATGACCTTGAAGTCGGATCCCACCGCCGCGGAGTCCGGCTTGAGGCGGCTGCTCGCCGTGGACCCAGGTTTCGAACCCGATCCCGCGGAGTTCCCGCCGTCGTACCTCAAGGTCGTCGACGGGGCCCGAACGGCGGTGAAGGCGCTGGGCACGAACCGGCTCGACGTCCGCGTGGACCCGCCCGGTCGACCGGTGTTCGTCGCCGGGCGGCCCGTGGGGAAGTCGCCGCTGAGCGTGGAGAGGGCGCCCGGGGACTACCTGGTCGAGGCGGGGTTCCCGCGGCGCGGCGTGGGGCGGACGGTCACGGTTCCCCGGCCCGGCGAGGCTCCCAACGCGGTGGTCCTCGCCGTTGCCATCGAAGGGGCGATGGCCCCCGGTGCCGGGCCGTGCGTGGCCGTGCAAGTGGGCCGGCCAGAAGCGCTGGTCCGGGCGTTCGATCTCCTCGGTGTCGAACGGTTGCTCCTGCTCCGCGCCGAGCAGACGGCCACCGGACCGTACCTGTTGCTGAGCGAGTGGGAGCCGCGCACCCGCTCGGAGCGCAGCGTCGGGCGAGCGAGCATCCCCAGCCCGGTGCTCCAGGACCGGGCCGCCAAGGAGCTCGCGGCGCTGGTCCAGCCCTGACCGCTCCGCTCAGCGGAGAAAGTCGTCGAGGCGGCTCCAGAGTGAAGGCCGGTCGACGCGGATCCGCCCGCCCTCGAGGGTGATGCTCCGGTCGTCCTGGGCCTTCCGCACCACGTTGCCCCGCGCGCCCCCACGTCCGGGGTCGCGCTCCCGGATGGAGAGCTGCTCGTGCACGGCGAGCTCGGAGTCGCTCGGGCTCATCGTGCTCTCCAGCTCGAAGACCCAGGTGACGCCCGGTCCGGCGCCGCGCTCGAGCTGGCGGTGCGCCCAGACGATGGCGGGTCCGGCGCAGGTTCCAGTCAGCGTCGTGAACGGCTCGCCGATGAATCGCCGCCCGCGCTGGGGCACGAGGCGGACCGGGCGCTGACACACCGCCCCCTGACAGCGCTGCCCCTCCAGGAGCACCACGTCGATGCCGTCCACCCGCTCGAGGCGGAGCGTCGCGCGTTCCGGAGCGCCGCGCGCGGTCCCCACGGCTACCACCGCCAGCGCTCCGGGGTCGACCCGCACCCGGGCCAGTGGGCCCAGCGCGTCGCCGTCCGCCATGCCGAGCAAGGGCATCCACACCAGGCGCTCGCGTTCCGAGAGCGTGGCCACGACCGCCGGCGGAGGACCGCGCCGGGGAAGCGGCTTCGGCGGCGGCTCCTCCCGCACCGCGCAGGCGTCATCCACCTCCGACCAGGCCACCGGCGCGCCTGTGCAGTCGAGGGCGGCGCCGGTCAGCGCCTGGGTGCGCGGGTCGTAGCCGTGGAGCAGCAGCGCCGCCCACTCCTCGGGCAGCACCTCGGCCGGGGCGTCCGCGGCACGGCGGGCCTGACAAAGCGCCTCGGGCGGCGGCGGGGCCCTGGCGCAGGCGGCGAGGAGGGCGAAGAGGGCGAAGAGGGCGAGGAGGGCCCGGCCGGGCCGGCTCATCGCACCCCCTCGAAGGCGAACGTCCACCGCCCCTGGTCGGCCAGCCCGACCTCCAGCTTCGCCGGGACGGTGCCGGAGGCCATCCGGGTGAGGAGCTCGCGCGAGAGCTCGGGCAGGAGCGAGCTCCGGAGGATCTGATCCACGTTCCGGGCGCCGGTCTCGCTCTCGGTGCAGCGGGCAGCGAGCGCATCGACCGCGGCATCGGCGAACCCGGCCTGGATGCCGTGGGCCGACTCGATCCGGGAGACGAGGCCGGCCAGCTTCAGCCGGACGATCGCCTTCATCACCTCGGGGCCGATGGGCGCGTAGGGGACGATGGTCATCCGCGCGAGCAGCGCGGGCTTGAAGTGGGCGCTGAGGACCGGACGGATGGCCGCGGTGACCTCCTCTGCGGTGGGCGTGGCGCCGTCCGCGAAGAGCTCCACGGTCTGTTCGGTGGCCAGGTTGCTGGTGAGCACCACGACCGTGTTCTTGAAGTCGATGGTGCGGCCCTCGCCGTCGTTCAGGATCCCCTTGTCGAACACCTGGTAGAAGAGGTTCATCACCTCGAGGTCGGCCTTCTCGCACTCGTCCAGCAGCACGACCGAGTAAGGCCGCTGCCGCACCGCCTCGGTGAGAATCCCGCCCTCTCCGTAGCCCACGTACCCCGGCGGCGAGCCCACCAGACGCGAGACGGTGTGCTTCTCCTGGAACTCGCTCATGTTGATGGAGGTCATGAAGCGCTCGCCGCCGTAGAGCGCGTCGGCCAGTGCGATGGCGGTCTCGGTCTTCCCCACGCCCGAGGGCCCGACGAAGAGCAGCACTCCCACCGGTGTTCCGGGGTTGCGGATGCCGGCGTGCGCGGTCCGGATGACCTCCGCCACGGTGCGGATGGCCGCAGGCTGGCCGCGGATGCGCTTGCCCAGCGTGTCCTCGAGGTTCAGCACTCGCTCGGCCAGGTCGCTGCGCATCTTCCCCGCCGGGATGCCGGTCCACTGCGAGATGACCTGGGCCACCGCGTCGGCGTCCACCTCGGGATGGACCAGGGTCCGGTCCCCCCGGGCCGTGGCCAGCTTCGCCCGGACCTCTCGGACCGTGTTCATCGCCGCGTCCCGTGCCGTGCCCTCGGGTGCCGCGGCGAGCGCCTTCTGCGCCTCCTGGAGGGCGCGGACCTCCGCCAGCTCCGCTTCCCAGGCTCGCTGCAGCTCGCTCTTCCTGCGCTCGGCCGCGACGAGGGCCACGTCGATGTCCTCGATCGCGCCCTCCTCGACGGGATGGGCCTCGGCGCGGTCCCGCGACAGCCGCTCCTTCGCCTCCTTGAGTGCCTGGAGCTCCGTCTCCAGCGCCACCAGCGCATCGGGCCGGGTGGCGAGCTCCATCTTCACTCGGGCGCTCGCGGTGTCGAGCAGGTCCACGGCCTTGTCCGGGAGCTGCCGGCCGGACAGGTAGCGCTGGCTGAGCTTCACCGCGGCCACCACCGCCTCATCGCGGATGGTGACCGCGTGGGCCTTCTCGTAGAGCGGGGCCAGGCCGCGGATCATGGTGATCGCCGCCTCCTCGTCCGGCTCGTCCACCTTCACCGGCTGGAAGCGGCGTTCCAGCGCGGCGTCCTTCTCGAAGTACTTCTTGAACTCGCTCCAGGTGGTGGCGGCGACGGTGCGCAGCTCGCCGCGGGCGAGCGCAGGCTTGAGGAGATTGGCGGCGTCACTCCCTCCGGCCTGTCCCCCGGCCCCGATGAGGGTGTGCGCCTCGTCGATGAAGAGCACGATGGGCACGGGGGAGGCCTTGACCGCTTCGATGACCGACTTGAGGCGGTTTTCGAACTCCCCCTTCACCCCGGCGCCGGCCTGGAGGGCCCCCAGGTCGAGGCCGTAGAGCTCCACGGTCTTCAGCGAGTCCGGAACGTCTCCCGCGGCGATCGCCCGGGCGAGCCCCTCCACCAAGGCGGTCTTTCCCACGCCCGGCTCGCCCACCAGGATGGGGTTGTTCTTCCGGCGGCGAGCCAGGATGTCGATGACCTGCCGCACCTCGCGGTGCCGGCCGAAGATCGGGTCGATGAGCCCGTCGCGCGCCCGCTGGGTGAAGTTGGTGGCGAACTTCTGCAGCGCCTCGGGTGTGCCGCCCGCCTTCCCGGGAGCGGCGACCCCCGCGGTGCCCGTCGCCCCGGGCGCTGGCACGGACTCCTCGGTCTCCACCCCGGGCGCGAGCGCGTCCTCGAGCGTGCTCCGCAGCTCCTCCTTCGAGATCTCCTCCAGCTCGGGGTAGGTCTCCGAGGTGTACTTCCCCGGCCGGAGCACCAGCTGGGCCAGCAGGAAGCCTGAGCGGAGCCGGACCGCACCCCAGTCCACCGAGGCCACGACCCAGGCGTCCTCGATCCACTGGAACAGGCTCTCGGAGAACACCGGGCGCCCGGCGTTCCCGGTGCGGAGGCCGGTGAGCACGCGCTCCACCCGGCCGAGGAGCGTCCCCCGGTCCACTCCGTGCTGGTGGAGCAGGCGCGCCGCATCCCCCTTCTCGTCCTCGAGCATGGTCGAGAGCAGGTGCTCGACGACGATCTCGTAGGCGCGGGAGTTGGAGGCGCGACCCACGCTCGCCTCGAGGAGGCGGGTCGCGGTGGGGGTGAGGCGGCGGACGAGGGCCCTGGGCTCGACGAGCATGGTCCTTCCTCTCTAGGCGGCCGCGGTCCGCTCCGGGTGGAGCGGGTCGACGACCAGCACGGTCTGTTCGCTCCGGGAGCGGAGCCAGCTGCTCCGGCCGAGGCGAGATGTTCCCTGCGCCGCGAGCTGCAATCCGGGCGTCTCGCGCGGAAGGAGGGTCACGGCGATCAGCCAGTCCAGCGGGTCACGCACCAGCCAGGACACGACATCGCGGGTGAGCGCGAGGAGCTCGCCACCCGGCCGGAACTGCTCCAGCACGGACCAGGTGGTGGGCCCGACCGCCACGGTGAAGCTCCCGGCGCGGTCGTATACCCGGTGACCGAGGAGCAGATCCTGCCCGAGCACGGTGCAGCGGGTGCCCAGCCGGGCCCAGTGCTCCGGGTCCACCTCGGTCCACCGCCCGGTGCACTCCTGCACCCGGAGGTTCGCCCCGCCCAGCCGCGGCCCGAGAACGCTCGACAGCGCCGCCTCCAGCTCGCGGGGCCCGCGGCTCCTCCGGGCCAGCAGCGGCGCCAGACGCAGGAGGTCTCCGCGCGAGAGCGGCCCGGTCCAGCGCTCCGGCCCCGCGTCCACCCCGAGGAGCGCGAGGGCCCGCGCGCTCCAGGCGTCGTCCAGCCGCCTCGTGTGCTCGGTCGAGAGCTGGTAGCGAACCACCGCGCGAAAGAAGAGCGAGAGCAGCCGGTGGTGGAAGAGGTCGAGGAAATCCCGGCGGAGGGGCTCCTCGTCCTCCTCGTGCACCACCTCCTCGGCCAGGTAGGCCGGCATCGGGGACATGCTCCCCGAGAGCCCGAGGAATCCGCTGGTGATCCGGTAGAGCGCTCGCTCCTGGTCGGCGTCGTCCCGCTCGAGCGCGGTGACGTCGGAGGCGTGAAACTGCAACGCCCGGTCGTGGCGGAAGCGAATGCCTTCGCCGGAGAGCGGTCCGTCCCCTCCGACCCGGACCGCATCCGGCGTGAGCCGCTCCAGCAGGCGCACCAGTGGCACGAACCCGAGGCGGAGCGCGAGGAGCGCCTCGGCCCCGGGGGCGTCGCTCACAACAACGGCTGGCTGCCCGTCCGCGGAGTCCATCGGGTCTCTATTCTCGAGGGGAGCTGGAGGGTGGTGAGGCTCTGGAAGGCGTTGAGGGTGAGGTGGGCGGCGAGCAGCTCGTCGAGGACCGAGCCGAAGAGGAACGTGTCCCCGGGACTCACGAACCCGGTCTCCTCCAGCTCCACCACCGTGTGCTGGCCGCGCACCACCGCGCCCTGGTGGAGCCGCCGCGAGGGCTCTGCCCGCACCCGGCCCACCGCCTCGGCGCGCCGGGTGTTCGCCCGCCCCACCGGCTCGTCGCCGAAGGCCTGAAAGTTGTAGAGCCCGACCAGCGCCGAGAGGAGCCCGTCCTCGGCCAGCGAGCGCTTCACCAGCGCCACGTGAGAAAGCACCCGCCAGAGCAGCTCGCTGCCCAGCGGCGGCCGGAGCGGCTGGCTGACAGGAAGCAGGTTCTCGAACTGCGCGAGCGCCGGCGAGCTCGGCGTAGGCACGCTCACGTCCTTCAGCCGCAGCCGGCGGGGGAGTGCGCGATGGGTGCAGGTCAGCTCGAGCGACAGGGTGCGCTCCTCGATCCGCGGCTCCACGTCCCGCGGGGTCTCGAGCGAGAGGTAGGTGTCGACGCCCTCGTCGATGGGCGAGGCGCCGCGGCGCAGCCGGTAGAACGCGCCCTCGCCACCGGCATGAGCGAAGGCGGTGAACGGCTGGAGCGTCTCGCGCTCCGGGCTCCCCGCCCGGGCCGAGAGCACCTGGTCCACCGAGTAGATCTCCATGTGCCGGGGGTCCACCCCCGCGGCGCGGATGAGCTGCTCCTGCCCGGGAGCGTGGAAGCGCAGCGGCTCGGCGTCGGCGCGGAAGAGGTTGATCGCCGGGGTGCAGTGGAGCCGGAACACGTCGCGCGGCACGCGCAGCCCGAGCGCCGGCGGACGCTCGAACTCGAACCGCACCTCGAAGCGTTCCTTGAGCGGAACCCGGTCGAGCCCGGCGAGATCGAAGAAGAGGAACTTCTCCGGGAGGGTGAAGTACTCCTGGAGGACCCGGTAGCCGTGCGAGGCCAGCGCCGGCCAGGGGAAGAGCGCCGAGTCCGCATCGAAGCCCACCGGGCGGATGCTTCCCGGAGGGAGGCGCACCCCGGGTGCGGTGGCCCCGGGATCGCCGATGGACACCGAGCGGCAGTGCCGGAGGAGCCACAGGAGCAGGGTGGAGGCGAGCGCGTACTCGCCATGGATGTAGAGCCGGAGCCGTCCGTGCTCGGCCAGCGCCTTCACCCCGGGCCCGGGGGCGCTCACCACCATCCGCAGCACCGGCGCGGTGGCGGAGGGCGTCTCGTGGAGAACCTCGTCCACCGTGACCGGGAGGAGCGTCACGTCCTGGGTGGTGCGGAAGAGGAGTGAGGTCTCGTCCACCGCGACCGTGCCCAGCTCCGTCCCGCGCGGCACCGGCACCGCGCCGCGGAGGGCTCGGGGCTGGGGCTTGAACTGGACGATGGTCGTCGCCGGGACCGGCCGGAGGTAGTGCGGGAGCACGAGGTCCGCCAGCTCGTGGACGACCTCGGGGATGGCGTCGTCGGTGCGCTCCCGAACCTTCGCGGCGATGAATGCCACGCCCTCGAGGAGCCGCTCGACGTCGGGGTCGCCGCTGCGCTCGGCGAGGAGACCGGCGGTGCTGGGGTGCTCCTGGGCGTACGCCCGCCCGAGCTCGCGGAGGTAGGCCAGCTCGGACTCGTAGTACTTGCTGAACACCGGCCGCTCCCTCTCCTCTCCCGGGCTTGAGTCAGACCACGGTCACCTGTCCCGTGGGGGACACCTCGGTCCGGAACCGTACGGTGGTCCGCCCGTCCGCGAGCTGCGCGGTGATCTCGAACTTCAGCTGCTGGACGTCGTCCTCGGGAACGTGGCGCACGCTCACGTTCTTCAGGCGCGGCTCGTAGGCGAGGATGGTGGACCGGATCGACGCGGCGAGGGTGGGGATGCCCTTGGGGAAGCTGTGGATGAGGTCGGTGAAGTCCACCATCCCGAACGCCGGGCATCCCGGCGCAGATCCGGCGCGAGTGTTGAGGAGGGAGTGGAGATGCGCGGCGACCTCAGCCGAGGGATCGCTCCCGCGGGGCCGGGTGCGCTGACCCAGTCGGTGGAGCAGGCCGCGCACCGGGCACCCCTCGCGCTAGGCCTGCTTCTGCCAGCTGTCCTCGTGCTCGATGCCGCCGTTGGTGTACGTCCAGGTGATGGTGTGGAAGACGAACCCCACCTCCTCGAGCGGCGGCTCCGAGGCTTGCTGCGGATCCAGCGTGTTCAGGATCATCAGCTTCTGGGCAAACACCCGGCCGCCCTTGATGGCCACGGTGAAGAACTGCTCGGTGGTCCCGTCGCCGGCGGGATTGGGTCTATAGAATTTGAAGGTCCCCTCGATGACCTCGTTTTGCACCAGGGCCTTCGCCAGGAGCGGCGAGGCCTTGTCGATGCGCTTGCGAATGGTGATCGGCTCGTGCTGCCGCCGGCCGGTGGCCAGGTTGGAGGCCGTCTCCCGGGCGCTGGTCACCCCCGAGCTGAACGAGACGCACTCGACCGAGTCCGCTCGTCCCATGCTCTGCTGGGTGCTCTCGCCCTTGATGTCCTTGCCATTCGCCTTCAGGAACAGATGTACCGATTGAGCCATGAGCTACTCCTTGTCCAGCTTGCCGACCAGCGAGAGGGTGAACGACGCACCCATGTACTTGAAGTGTGGCCGGACCTGGATCCCGCAGCGGTACCAGCCCGGCTGACCCTCGACGTCGCTCACGGTGATCTTCGCCGATCGAAGAGGCCGTGAGCTCCGAACCGAAGGCGACGGATCTTCCATGTCCGCCACGTACTGGTTGATCCAGAGGTTCAGCTCGCGCTCCAGGTCCGCGCGCTCCTTCCAGCTGCCGATCTGCTCGCGCTGGAGCACTTTGATGTAGTGCGCCAGCCGGGTCATGATGAACATGTACGGCAGCTGGGTCCCGAGGCGGAAGTTGGTCTCGGCGGCCTTCCCGTCGGCGCTCTGACCGAAGAGCTTCGGCTTCTGCGCCGAGTTGGCGGAGAAGAACGCCGCGTTGTCCCGGTCCTTCTGGTAGGTGAGCCCGATGAAGCCCTCTTCCGAGAGCTCGTACTCGCGCCGCTCGGTGAGGCTGATCTCGGTGGGGATCTTCGTCTGCAGTGCCCCCATCGCCTGGTACTGGTGAAGGGGGAGGTTCTCCACCGAGCCGCCGGACTGAGGACCGATGATGTTCGGGCCCCAGCGGAACTTGGCGAAGCTGTCCGAGATCCGGGTGGTGAGGGCGAGCGACGCCGGCGCCCAGAGATACTTGTCGTGGCTGTCCACCACGTCCTCGGCGAAGTTGAAGGTCTTCACCGGGATCTGGTTCTCTCCGTAGGGCAGCCGGAGCAGGAACCGGGGCATGCACAGACCGACGTAACGGGCATCCTCGCTCTCGCGGAAGCTCTGCCACCGCGCGTACTGCGGGCTCTCGAACAGCGCCTTGAGGTCCTTGAGGTTGGGGACCTTGAGGAAGCTCTTCTCCCCTCCGAAGAACTCCGGTGAGGCGTTGGTGATGAACGGCGCGTGGGCGGTGGCGGCCACCGCAGCACACTTGCGGAGGAGGGTCATGTCCTCCGGGCCGGGGCCGAACTCGTAGTTGGCGCAGATGGTCCCGTAGGGCTTGCCGCCGTACACGCCGTACTCGCGCTTGTAGACGATGTTGTAGAGGCCGGAGTTGGGCAGGTCCGGCTCGTTCTCGAAGTCCTGGAGCAGCTCTTCCTTGCTCACGTTGAGCAGCTGGACCCGGATGTTCTCGCGGAAGTCCACCCGCTCGATCATGAAGCGCAGCCCGCGCCACGCGGACTCGAGCTTCTGGAACTCGGGGTGGTGGAGGATCTCGTTGACCTGGGCGCTCATCCGGGCGTCCAGCTCGGCGATCATCGCGTCCACCAGGGACTTGTCGACACGCTCGATCGCGCGCCCCGGGGCGAGCAGCTCGGTGATGAACGCCGTCACCCCGCGCTTGGCGACGTCGTAAGCGTCGTCCGACGGCTTGAGCTTGGTCTCGGCGAGGATGTCGTCGAGCAACGACACCTCGGTCGCCTTCGCGCCGGCTCCGCTGGTCTCGGTCTTGGTATCGGCCATGAGCGTCCCCGGGTCCTACTTGGTGTCCTTGCTTCCGATGCCCAGCTCCACCATCAGCTTGGCGCGGTTCGCCTCGTCGCCGAGCAGGCTCTGCAGCTTCTTGCGAAAGGCAGGCACATTCCCCAGCGGGCTCTTCAGCGCGGTGAGCGCCTTTCGCAGCTCGAGCAGCTTCTTCAGCTCGGGAACCTGGTTGACGACGGCCTCGGGACCGAAGTCGTTCAGGTTCTTGAACTTGATGTCGACGGTCAAACTCGCGTCCTTCTGACCGGAGAGCTTGTCGGGCACCGACGCTGTCAGCCCCAGATTCTGCTTCTCCAGGACGTCGTTGAAGTTGTCCTTGTCGATGCCGACGGTCTTCCGATCCTCGAGCGATTTCTCGTCCTCGGGGACGACCGGGTTGTACTCCCCCATCACCAGGATGTTGAGCGGGAGCTCGACCTCCTCCTGCGCACCTCCGAGCTCGGTCTTGTAGAGGATGTTGACGCGCTCCTTCGGAGCGACGGTGGCGTCCTTCCCCATCGATACGACCCCCTGCCAGTGGCGCGCCCTCTGCCGGCGCGCGGTGAGTCAATCACGTCTGGACCCGTGCTGCAGCCGATGGCGAGATGCGGCACAACCGCTGGAAGTAGCCCGCGTCCTCTTCTGACAAGGCGCCGCTGGCCCGGGAAGACAACAGGCCCTCCAGGCACTCCGCGGTCAGCGCCGGCTCCCAGGTGTCCAGGTCGTGGGCCGTGCATTCCCGTGCCAGCGCCGCGTAGAGCGCGCGGGCGACCGCGGGCTGGTTGGGTGCACACAGCTTGGCGAGTTCCAGCCTCAGACGAAAACGCGCCCGGCCGGCGTCCGCGGTCTGCACCCGCCCCTGCAAAAGAGCCAGTGCCTCCGCCCCCTTCCCCGTCGCGAAGAGCGACTTGGCCTCGCGCACCGCCTCGGCCGTCGGGTCGGGACCGGCGCCGGAGCCTGGGGCCGTTCCACCTCCCCCCCGCACCTCCAGGTCCAGCCAGGCGCGGGTCTGGGTGTCGGCCACCGGCGAGCCATCCGAGGCCAAGAGCTCCGCAGCGTCCGGAACCCGACGTAACCAGGCCCCGAGCTCGACGACGAGCGCCGCCCGGGCCGCGGTGTGACCAAGCCCGGTCAGGGCGGCCGCGCTGAAGCGGTGCAGGTCGAGCTGGAACCGGTGCTGGATCAGCGCGGATTCGGCCTCTTCGAGGAGCTCCATCCACTTGGCATTGCTGGAGAGCGCCTGCATCTGAGCGCGGACGTCCGGGGGGAGGCCCGGGAAGGGGCTGCGGCCGTCCGGACCACGGGGTGGCGCCTGCGTCAGGTGGAGCCAGAGCCCGGTGCGGAGGAGCCGGTAGCCGAGCGGATCCGCGGGGCTGGCCCGGCGGACGTCCCCTGCGGCCTGGCAGAGTGCCGCCCCGACTTCCCGCAGCCAGCCGGTGGCATCCGCGCCACGCGCGGGCAGCGCGGAGGCGGCCAGGGGCGAAGGCGCCGCGGCCGGCGCCGCGGCGGAGGTGGCAGCGGCCTCGGAGGACACGGACGGTGCGGCCTCCGGAGCGGGAGGTGGCGTCGGCTGTGCCTCGGGCGGCAGGTGCAGCCGCAGCCGCTCCAGCGCCTCCATCAGCGGACTGAACGCCGGCCCGCCCTCGGTGAGGCGGGTCCGGCAGACCTCGGCGAGCCGCTGTGCGGCGGGAATGAGGGCCTCGACGACCTCGCGTTCGGCCGGCGCGGGGACGATGTCGCCGATGGAGAGCGACACCCGCTGGACGAACCAGCCCACCGCGTTGGCGCGCGCCTTCTGCCGCTTCCCGTCGGGGAAGAGCGAGTCCCAGAAGCGGTCGGTCAGCTCCGAGACCAGCACCATCCCCTCGAGCAGACCGGCCAGGCTCTTCTTCGGCGCGAACAGCGCGAAGCCGGTGTACGCGGCGACCAGCATGTCCTTCGATTTGGAGCCGAGGAGCTTCTTGCCTAGCGTGGCGACCTGGACCCAGTCGACGGCCCCTCCAGTGGGCGCCTCGAGCTTGCCCACCTCGACGAGGATTCGCTCGTAGTCGGGCTCGTAGCGCGCGCTGCTGCCGGAGGGCGTGGCCGCGGAGATGGGCTCGAGCCAGGGTTGGACGCGCTGGGTCAGCTCTTCTCGGGAGAGGGTCACGGTGGGTCAGCCCTGGAGGAACGCGGAAAAGAGCTGCCGGAGGGTTCGGTCCGGATCGCCCACCGCCGCCCGCTGCTCGGCGGTGAGAGCGGCGAGGGCGGTGTCGGCGGCGGCCTGCTGGGTGGTCCTGAGCGGCCAGACGAGGTTGGACCGGGGATCCGGGCGGGCCAGGAGCCCGAGCAGCGACGGCGGTGGAGCGCCCAGGGAGAGGAGGAGGCGGGGTGGCGCGGCCTCGGTCCAGAAGAACGAGGGTGGGCTGCGCCAGCGCAGCACCCGTCGCGCCAGCTCCAGCCACACCGCAGGACCCTCGCCGGCCAGGGGACACTCCAGCACCACCCGGGTCCGCGCCGGGATCTCCGCCGCCTCACCGGAGCAGGCGCCGAGGAACGTCCGCAGGCCGTAGGCCGCTCCCGCGGGTGCCTCGCCGAGCGAGCTCAAGAGGCCGCTCGTGGGCTGATCCAGGAGTCGCTCGGCGAGCTCGTCGGCGAGGGCCCACTCCGCGGGACCGGGGAGGGGCAGCTGCCGGATGCGGTCGAGCACCGCCGGGGCGGCGAGCGTCGCCGCGTCGCGCGCGAGGCGAGCCACCTCCCCGAGGAACATGGCGAAGGCCAGCGGAGCGCGCGGGTAGTTGCGGGCGAGCTGCCCTGCGTCCACCGGGAGGAAGGCGGCGAAGGGGAACACCCGGCCCACCGCGTCGCGGCTCGGCAAGAGCGCCCCCGCCACCGCGGTGCGCGCCTGCGGCACCACGTGGACGAAGCAGACCGGGAGCGAGGGGAGCGCTGCCTGGGTCCGGTACATGCCCTCCTGGGCCTCCTCGAGCCACCGCGAGAACTCGACCGCCGCCGGGTCGACCACGTTGGCCCGGAGGAAGTCCCCCTGGGAGGGAATCTTCCCGTAGAGCGCTGCAGTGGCGGCGGCGGCCACGGCGGTCACTCGCAGGCGCGGAGCGGGGCGAGCCCCGGACCGCGGAACACCGCCAGGAAGCTCGACTTCCGCGAGCCCTGGCCGGGGGTGAAGGGGGACTCGCCACGGACGGGCTTCACGTCGATGAGCACCTCGGAGTCGAGCGTGGGCACCCGCCAGGAGAGAGTGAACATGGCCGCGTTCGAGGCCACGAGCGTGCCCTGCTCGAAGAGACGGAGCAGGCCCCAGTCTCCGTCTTGCTGGATGACCTCCACCTTGCCACGCGGAATCCCGCACCCGGATGGAGGCGCCGGGCGTCTTGCCGGGCACCGGCCAGCGGAACGCCCGCCACTCCTCCGGTCCGTTGCGGTACTCGAAGGTGTCGCCGTCCACGGTGAGCGAGATGCTGGCCAGCTTCGGCACCGGGTGGATGTGCACCGAGAACGGCACCTGGGGTTCGTTGCTCGAGGGCGGGAAGAGCGCCCGGGTCACCTCGTTGGCCCGTCCCAGGTACCCGATGACGTCTGGGGGATAGACGTGCTCGCCCGTGGGGTTGAGGAAGCAATCGCCGGCGCGCACGACGTTGGTCTTCATGTTCGCGTCGAAGAAGGTCCAGAGCTGGCCGGTCTTCGGTCGGAAGAAGTCCGCCACGTCCGCCAGCGGCGCCTCCGCAGGCACCGGGGAGAAGGGGTAGCGCTTGGACATCGCCCGGAACGGCTCGCCCACCCCGTTGCAGAAGTTCCGGAGGGCCTCGGACTTCTGGGCACCGGTCACCACCCGGTACGCCTCCTCCAGCGGGGGGCTGGTCAGCTTGTACAGGACGGGGCGAAGGAGCCCGGCGTTCTGCGAGGCGAGGAGCCCCTCGAGCGAGGCCCGGGCAGAACGAATCCGGAGCGCAAGCCCCGAGGCATCCTGGGTCTCGGCGCGGAAGCCGTCGCGGAGCACCACCAGCTGCTCGTAGTACCGGTCGATGGGCGCCGGCTGCTTCTCCCCCCGGCTCACCCCGAAGCTGGTGAACGGCTCGAAGAACTGTCGCAGGTCGGTCGCGGTGAGGAGCCGGTCCGGATCGTTGCGATTGCCCGAGGGCACCGGGACCTGTGCAGCGGGAGTGGTCTCCAGCTTCTTGAGGAGCCGGTCCTTGAGGTCCAGGCCGATTCTGCTCCACCCGCCCCTCGAGGCGCGTGTTGTCCGCGACGCGCTCGAAGAGCACCGACAGCGGAGGGGTGGTGCCGCCCGTCAGGTCGTCCAGCAGGGCCTGCACCTTGGTCCGGTCGCCGCGCATGGGAGCGAGCTCGATGGATTCGAGGAAGCTCCGCCACTCGGCGATGTAGGCCTTGAAGTACGCGGACTCGAGATCCGCGGGTGTGGAGCCGGCGGCGCCCGGCGCGGCCAGGACCCAGCTGTCGGAGTCCTTCATGCCCGACTTGAGGAGCTCGCCGACCTTCCCGGTGTAGGCCCGCTTGGTGAACGCGGCCCGGACCCGCGCCTTGGAGGTGTACTGGGGCAGGCTTCCGCCGAGGAGACCATTGAGAGTGAGATCTTCCTGCTGCTGGCCTGCGGCGCCGATGACCCGCTCCAGCGCCAGGTCGGCCAGGGGGAGCCCGCGGAGGACCGTCCGGCTCCGTTCCACCAGCCGCCCGTCGCGGGGCAGCGCCAGCCCGGGGTCCTGGGCCAAGAGCCGGAGATAGGTCGCCACGTGCGACTGGAGCGCCTGGCCCTCCTCGCTGGACTCGGCGAGCGCGCGGGCGAAGTACGGGCGGGTGATGCGGGCGAGCATCCACTCCTGGGTCGCGTCGTCGAGCGGGGGCTCTCCCTCCTCCCGAGGCGAGGTGAGGAGGAGATGAAGCTTCAGCGCCTCCCAGTAGGGGAGATGCGTCCTGGCCACCAGCTTCGGCGGCGGGGCCTTGAGGAACTCCGTCAGCTCGCCGTCGCTGAGGTCGAGCACCTGCTTCACCACCAGATCGCGCACGGTGGTCCCGTAGAAGGGGCGCAGCTCCTCGAGCACCGCGCCGCCCTGCCACATCCCGAAGCGCATGCTCAGGGGCGCCCCGTCGTGCTTGGTGACCAGCAGCTCCTCCAGGCGGGTGCGCAGCGGGGTCAGCGCCTTGAGGGTGGCCGTGGAGCTCCCGAGCTTGCCCTTGAGCCCGGCCACGAGGTCCCGGGTGGAGTGCACGAGGGAGAGGTTCCGGAAGAAGGACACCGCCGGCAGAACGATGAGCAGCGCGGCGAGGCCGAGGCCCCCGATGGTGTACGCGCGCTGGACCAGCCGGTCCCGCCGGCTCGCGCTCGCGCTGCGCACCGCGAGGCTCCGGTCCTTGAAGATGACCTTCCCGAAGACGTCGCGGAGGAAGTAGCTCTTCGGGTCCTGGGGAGCGGCCTCGGCCTCGGGCACCGCGCCCTGCAGACCGAAGGCGGAGGCCATCGCCCGCATCACCCGGTCGATGGGCCGCCCCTCCTGGGTGCCGCTGGTGAAGTACACCCCGCGGAGCAGCGGAGTGTCCTGGTAGACGTTGGCGACGAAGACCGTCTGGATGAACTCGGTGAGGTTGCTGCGGAGCGCGTCGAACTGCGCGGGGAACTGGAAGATGCGCTCCCGGTCCTCCAGGCGCCGTGCCTTGGCCAGCCGGTCCAGGGACCACGCGCTCACCTGCGTGGACAGCTCGTCGAACAGCTCGGCGAACCGCTCGCCGGGGGCATTGCCTTCCGCCACCGGCAGGGTGAAGCCCCAGATCTGTCCACGCTCGTTCTTGCCCAGCTCGCCGAAGGTCTCGACGAAGCCGGCGAGGAGGTCGCACTTGGTGAAGAGCACGTAGACCGGAAGCACCACCTTCAGCCGGGTCATCACCTCGTCCATCCGCTCGCGGATGCGCTGGCCGAGCTGCCGCCGAGCCCTCCTCGTCCAGCTCGACGAAGTCCCCCACGCTGACCGCGACCAGCAGGCCGTTGAGCGGACGGCGTGGGCGGTTTTTGCGCCAGCATGTCGAGGAAGGCGAGCCACTCGTCGCGGTCGTTGTCCTCGGTGGTGTAGCGGCCCGCGGTGTCGAGGATGACGGCCTCGTTGGTGAGCCACCACTCGCAGTTCCGGGTGCCGGCCACGCCCTTCACCCCGCGCCCCCCCGCCGACAGGTAGGGGAACTGCAGCCCGGACTTGCCGAGCGCGGTGCTCTTGCCCGCTCCGGGCGGGCCGATGATCAGGTACCAGGGCAGCACCCCGAGCGCGTCGCTCCCGCCGCGGGCGAGCTTGCTGGACTTGAGGGCGCCCACCGCCTTGCCGAACTCGGACTGCAGCGCCTGGATCTCCGGCTGCTGGTCCGGGCGCGCCTGGGCGGCGAAGGCCTCGCCCTGGGACTTCAGGGTCTTCTCGATGGCCTGTGCGGCCGCGCGCGCCTGCAGCCGCCGGACGACCACGATGGCCGCCACCGCGACCAGGGTCGCCACCGTGGGGACGATGGGCAGCGCCAGGCTGAGGTTGAAGAGGATGGCCACCGTCCAGAGGCAGGACAGGAGCACCACCAGGAAGATGATGCCGAGGATCACTTCCGCGCCCCCGCCGGCTTCACCGCCGCCACCGTCTCGGACATGCCAGAGACACTCGATGCAAGCGCCAGCCGCAGCGCCACGAAGAGGAGCAGCGCCAGGAGCAGCGCCCCTCCGGTCACGTACAGCAGGGTGAGGCTCGCCCGCGCCCGGCCGAGCGCCTCGGTGGGTCGGTCGGCATGGGGCGAGAGCGCCTCGAGCTCGGAGGGCTTCGGGCCCACCTCCCGCTGCAGCGACTCGCCCAGGTTCATCAGCTCCAGCTCGCCCCCGCGCACCCGGTACCGGCCCTGGAACCCGAACCACAGGCACAGCGCGTAGACCCTCAGCACCTCGCGCCGGCGTGGGTCGCGACGGATGGTCTCCAGCCGCTGGAAGAAGCCGTCGCCGGCCGTGTTCTCGCGGAAGTAGTGGAACTGAAGCAGGTGCCCCATCCAGCCCGAGGCGAGCGGCTCCCCCGCGTTGAGCGCCACCTCGTCGGCCAGGGCGCAGATGGCGTAGGTGATGTCGTCCACGTCGGCGTGCGAGAGGCCCGAGTCACGCAGTCCGCTCTGCATCCGGTCGACGAAGGTCCGCATCCGCCGCTGCAGCCGCTCGGCGTCCGGGAGGAGCGTGGGGTCGCTCCGCCGGAGCTGCTGGATGGCTCCAAAGCAGTCCTGCGTGGCGGCCTGAACGACGTCCATCGGTTCTCTCGTGCCCGGGGATCAGCGCCCGGGAATGGCGAGCAGCTCGATCTTGGTGCGGCTCGGGTCGAACGGTTGAGGCAAGTAGATGGCGACCGAGCGATCCCTGAGGGCGTTCTTCCAGTACGGGTCGTCGGTGGCGAGGTTGAAGTACACGACGCCCGGCCGCACCGCGACCTCGTTCGGCGGCCGGTGGTTGACCTGCAGCGGCACGCCGGGCGCGGCGGCCTGGACGATTCGGGCGATCTCCGTGGTGGACGCGATCTTCGAGAGCCGCGGCAGCTGTTCGGAGACCTGCTGCTCGGAGACCTCGCTCTTCACCGCGAGGATGAAGGCCGCGGCGTGGGCCACGTGCTCGTCCTCGAGCTTGCCGATGTAGATGCCGCTGGGTCGCAGCTCGAGCGGGATGGCCAGCGAGCCGCCGCGCTCCACCGTCTGGAGCATCCGCTGCAGGGTCGCGAAGAGGTCGGAGAAGGTCGGCCCGAGCCGGGTGTACTGGAACTTAGGCAGGGCGAGCAGATCCACCCCCACGGCGAAGGTGGAGAGCCCTCCTGCGGCGCGGAGCAGCTCGAGATACAGCGCGTGCGGATGGACCTCGCCGGTCTCGGCCATGTGGTTGAGCACCGGGATGGCTGCGTCGAGCGCGTGCAGCTGGAGGAAGCGCTTCACGTCGCCCGGGGTGAACTCCACCGTCGAGGCGTCGCGACGCTTCCGGGCGTCGGCGAGCTGCTGCTGCTTGCCGAGCATGGTCTGGAGGCACTTCCTCGTCTCCTCGAGCAGCCAGGGCGAGGCGTCGATGCGGAGGGAGGGCGAACGAAGCCGGGCTCCAGCACCGCGGCGCCGAGCCCGTCGCGGGTCACCTCGGCAATCTGCAGCGCCTCGAAGTCGTCGCGGGGCTCGCTCCCGAGGAGGAGACGGGTGTTCCGCTGGGCGAAGGCCACCGGCACGATGGAGCCCACCGAGAGCCGGTCCGCCACCGGCTGCTCCGAGACCAGATATCTGGCCGCGCTCTGGCGGTTACCGTCCTGTCCGTAGCTCTCCAGCCCGTCCCGCTCCTTCGGTACGCCCAGGAACACCTCGACGCTCTTCACTCCGGGGCGGAGCTGATCGGCCAGGGGACGGAGGGGCGGCGCCTCGGGGTGGCCCTTGTCGAAGGACAGCGGCGTTCCGTCGGGAAGGATGCCGGAGAAGGACAGCAGCTGGAGCTGTCCTGCCCGGAGCGCCTCCTGGTCCACCTCCACGTGGACCACGCCCCAGGGATACGGCGAGAGCGCCGCCAGCCGGCCGGCAAGCAGCAGCTCGTGGTACGCGTCCTGCGCCTGGAGGTGCTGAGGGGACATGAACATCCCCTCCTTCCAGACCACGCGCTGCAGCGGCCGGATCACGGGCTCACCCTTTCGGCGGTGGTGTGCGATTCACCACCCGGACGTCATCGAGGCCGAAGACGAGCACGGTGTCCTCGGGTCCGGGCGCCTCCTTCACCGGCTGCGGCTGATCGCTGCACCGGTCCGGATCGACGGGGGGAGCCGGGCAATCGCGCGCCAGGTGCTGGACGTCGGCTCCCGGAAGACGCCCATCACCACCACCGCCGAGGCCTTGGGGTCGCGGCGGTAACCCACGGTGGTGGTGCCCCCGGGCTCGACGGTGGTGTCGTGCACGTTCACCAACTCGTCCCCGAGCGCCTCCTGCGGCTTGGTCCGGAGCTCGTTGAAGTCTGCCGCCTCCACCCGGGCCACTCCCCGGGTCTGGAACACCAGGACCTGGGTGACCAGCGGCTGGCCCCGCTCGTCGGGGTTGAGCTTGGGGGCGCCCTCCAGCTTCAGATACACCGGGGGTGGGTTCTCACAGGGGGGGCGGACGCCACGGGCGCATCCCATGCCCAGGCAGACGACGGCCGGCCAGCCCCAGCGCCCAACAGGCGTGAACGCGCACACCGCTTCCCACGACGGCCCGCACCCGCATCCGGCCCCCTCGATGGGTGATCCAACGGCGCCGGACGCTGCCACAGCGGCGACGGCTTGCCAATCGGTGTGGCGGGCGAGCCCGACCGTGGCGCAAATGACCCGGCGGTCGCCTCCGGCAGAGCGAGGGTTGCCGCGTCTTCCTCCACCCGCCTACCCTCGCTGGTCCGGCGGCCGTCGACACCCCAGGGGCGAGGCGGATGACGAAGTCTTGGGCAGACTCCCGGCTCCGTGGCTGCTCGCCGGAGGCGCAGGAATCTTCAGCGCCGACTGCGAAGGCCCTGGCCAGGGCCGGATTCGAGCCCGGGGACTTCGGAAGCTACAACCACGTGAAGCAACGCATCCGCGAGGCCAAGCGGCGGGTCCGCGATGCGAAGCCGGGAGCGAAGCCGGGGAAGCCCGGTGGGCGCCGAGCGCCCACGACCGGCTCCTGGCCCAGTCCACCAACGGGCACCTGCAACAGAACGCGCTGTTCCAGCGGAAGCGCGGGGACAACTGCCAGAACGAGAAGCCAGGCCCGGGCGGCCCGGGTGCCCCCTGCTACGACCTCGGGCTGGCGCCCTGCGCTCCGCTTCCCAAGGGGACCGAGCGGGCGCACCGCGGAACGAGCCACTGGGCCGGCGGCGCGGCAGAGAGCGCGTTCGCCCAGGGCAAGGAGAAGGGTGACCCGGTCTCGTCCCGCCAGAGCAACGCGCTCGCACGGAACACCATCCGCCTGGCGGCGAAGGGGCCGACCCGGAGCGACGTCAAGGGTATGGAGGCCGACGCCAGGCGACGTCGGTCGGAGGAGCGCGACGCGCGCGCGGCCAGCGCGGGCGAGGTCCGCGCGAAGACGGCAGGGAAGGTCTCGGCTGACCAGGGAGGGCAAGAAGGCCGCGGTCGACGAGGACTCCGCCGAGAAGTGCATCGAGAGCTGGATGAAGCTCGCCAACGAGGCGATGCGGCGCCAGGTGATGCAGGATTACTCGGAGGAGAACTATCCGGCCACGAAGAAGAAGCTGGAGAAGGCCGAGAGGGACGCCAAGAGGGCGGCCAAGGACGCGGGGAGGATTCCAAGGAGGCGTACGAGAGCGGCGACCGGGACCGGATTAGGAAGGCCCGCCAGGACTTTGGCTGGGCCAAGCAGGACGAGGCGGAGGCGAAGGCGGCCAACGCCTCGGCCCACTGCCTGAAGGCCCAGGTGAGTACGCTCCAGGGGCAGATGCAGGGCAACGGGGGGGCGATGCCGGCCATGACCGGCAGCGTCCCCGGCCGCGGGCGCGATCAGTACGGTGGCAAGCGCCGGAGCAAGGCGGACGAAGACGACTGACGACGACGCGGGAGGAGACGCACCCATGCCGGCTGAAGGCCCGGACGATTTCAACACCCAGTACCAGTACTCGGCGATCAGCGGGACCTCGCTCCGCAACTGCTACGCGATCGGCTACCGCACTCCCTTCGAGGAACCCTTCTCGCCCCTCGCGCTGGAGTCATGGGTCATCCAGAGCGTGGAGGACGAGTTCAACTTCCTCTTCGGGACCGAGAACTGGTTGACGGGACTCTGGCTGGCAACCGGCCGGCCGCTGTACGTGGCCGACAACAGCGACAGCCAGGTGCGGCGGTGCAAGGATTGAAGAATGGCGTCGAGCTCGACGCCTGGGAGAAGCTGAAGATCGACCTGCAGCCGCTGGGCATCTGGGGCCTTCCGGACGGGACGGTGTACGTCTGGGGGAGGCAGGGAGAGAAGACGGCGCTCCGTGCCCTCGACGGGAAGAAGTGGCGCCCGCTGCCCTGCCCGGGAGCCATGTCGCAGCTCCACGGTCTCGCGCCGGACCAGCTCTGGGCCGCCGGGTACGAGGGACTGCTCGCGCGATGGGACGGAACCCGCTGGACCCGGCTCACCGCGGAGACCGATGAGAACTTCACCGGGCTGCACGTGGTCTCGAAGGACGAGATTGGGCCACGACCAGGGGGTGGTGAGCTGTTCGAGGGCAGCAAGGACGGGTGGGCTCTCCGCGCGCGCAACCCCAGCAGGGGGAGCCGCTCTACGACGTCGCGCGCTGGAAGGGGACCTGTGGGTGGCGGGCGGGGACGCCGGGCTCCTGAAGCTGGCGGGAAAGGGCCGGAAGCTCGAGGTGGTGAAGCCGAACCTGGACGCCGGGAGCTTCGACACCCGGGCGGAGTTCCTCATGAGCTGCATGGGAAATTCTCCTGGACCAGCGACGGAAAGACCTTCAAGTCCCGGGGGAGGGAGGACTTCCTCGAGTTCCGGAAGGACACTTCACCCCTCTGGGAGGACTGAGCAGGGAGCGAGGATGGGCTTCACCTCCGAGGTCGACGCGAGGGTCCTCGCCAGCGATCCGCTGGTGACGCTGGCGCGCGTCGAGCTGGGGATGACCCTCTACCTCGACGAGCCGATCCACGGGCGCGCGAGGGCGCGGCCCGCGCGCTGGAGGTCTTCCTCCGGCGGACACCGGCCGAGCTGCGCTGCTGGTACACCACCTCGCACCTCGAGGTGTGGAAGGCGGCCCGCCCCTCGCCGGAGACCCACTGGGTGGAGAACCTCCGGGTGAGCGGCCTCGCGGCGCAGCCCCGCCACCTGTTCGAGTTCGCGCTCGCCGACGACGCGGGCACGCCGTCCCAGGGCTTCCGCTACCGCGAGGTGGACCCTCGCCGGTCCGACCGAGGGGCCTACCTCGAGCTCACGCTCCCCCAGGAGATGCGCGGGGCGGAGCTGGAGGCGCTGGTGCGCGAGGTCGTCGCCTGCGGGCCGGTCCTCTGCGGCGTCGGCGGGGCCGCGGTGCGGTGGAATCCGCAGTTCCGGCGCATCGCCTTCACCCGCATCCGGGGCTGGTCAGCGCTTCCTCGGCGTCGACGTCCAGGAACCCGAGGAGAACTGCTGGACGGCGCGAGAGCAGCTCCCGGGGAGCAACTGGCTCACGGTGTGCGGTCCGGGCTTCGCCGTCCGGCCCGAGCTGGCGGCGCTGGCGGCGTGGACGGGCCCAGGCGACGCGGTGAGCGTCTCGGACCTCGGCGGGGGCACGCTCCTCGTCCGTGCGGGGACGGAGCCGACCCTCGGCGACCGCAATGCGCTCCACTTCCCCGCCGCGCTGGCGCGCGTGGCCGCCGCGCTCGCGCCGCTCTTCGGACCGGCCCCGGAAGGGCGGCGGGGATTCTGGCAGACCCGCCTCCCCGGTCCCGAGGAATGGATGCGTCGGTTGATTGACCCCGAGGCCTGGATCGGCACGCCCCGGGCGCTCGAGCCCCCGGCCTCAGGCGATGTTGCCGAGGCCCATGCTCCCGACGAAGACCACCTGCTGCCCGCCCATCTTCACCACCGGGCAGCCGACGACGGCGCAGGCCTTGGACATGTTCACCCCGGTGAGGATGTCCTTCTCCGGCTTGGAAGGAGGAAGCATCCCCACCCCGGCCTCGTTTCCCTTGATGCCCGAGGCGACCGAGTCGGTGGTCATCACCTTCTTGTCCTGACGCTTGACCCCGTCCGCAGGGCTCTCGGAGATGCTGCTGCTGTCGGCGAGGATGGGAAACGGGGCGGGGATGCCCTGCGGCCCGGCGGGCGGGGGCGGGGCGGGCACGAGACAGACGTTGGGCGCGAGGCCGGCGAACTGCAGCGGCTGCGACTCGGTGGCGACCTCCATCATCATCGCGATTAGCACGGCCTCATCCTTTCTCCTTCGGAGCAGGGAGCGACAGCAGCACCGCGCCCCGGCGGGCCCGCGCGTCCGAGCCGACGGCGAGCACGTTCCGGGCGGCTGGGTCCCCGTGCTGTGCAGCGGTGACCGCGACGACCAGCGCGGTAGGCATCGCCGCGGCACCCAGGTCTCCGAAGCACGCCGGCAGGAAGTCCGTCCGCATCCGGGGGAGGCGACCTCCACGTAGTCCCGCCCGGCGGTGGACAGCCCTCCGGGAGCGAGCGCCCGCTGCAGCGCGAGCACCCGCTCGCGGCTGCGGCGTTCCTCGTTGTTCACGTCGGCGAGGATCCACTGCAGCGGAGCCCGGGCCTTCTTCAGCACCGCGGTGTGCGCCCGGAGAGTGCGGGTCAGCCCGGCGCCGTCCACCGGCGCGTCCGCGGGCAGCGCCTCCTCGTCCAGCACCGCACCCTCGAGGGTGGCGAGCAGCGGGCTCCGCAGCCGGGCCGCCACGTCGGCGCGGAGCAGGAGGAGGAACGCCGCGCCCTCGCCGTGGATGGGGGCCTCCGGGTGCTCGCCGTCGAAGAGCCGGCCCTCCTCGAGCAGGGCCGCGGCTCGCTCCACGTCGTAGGCCGTGTCCACTGCCCCGACCAGGGCGGCGTCGAGCGTGCCGGTCGCGAGGCCCGAGGCCGCCTCGGCCATCGCCCGTCCGAGGCCGGCCGGGCCGAGCGGGAGGAACTGCAGCGCCGTCGCCGTCCCGAGCACCCGCTCCAGCTCGGGGCCGAGCGCCGCCGGTGCCGGTGGATGCCCGGGTTTGTCGCGAGCGCGACGCCCACCCGCAGCTCGCGCACCGGAGCGAGGTCCGCCTGCAGACCGGCCAGCGCCCGGCGGACCAGCGCCGCCTCCCGAGCGGTGCCGGAATCTTCACCGGGATCGTCCGGTCCAGGCACATCGTGGCCCGCTCGCCGTTCTCGCAGACGAAGGGAGTCTCCACGAAGGGAGAGAGCTCGGCCCGCCAGAACGCCCAGCTCTGCTCCGCGGTGAGGCCCAGCCCGTTGCACGCCGAGACCGCGGCGACCACGGCCCCGGCTCCTCCGCCACGGAAGTAGGAGGCGGCGAGGGTCATTCCGCTTCCCGCAGGGTCAGCCCGGTCACCGCCTGAAGGTCGTCCGGCACCGGGAGGCTCGCCCGCCACGAGAGCTCGAGCTGGGCGGCGTTCGGCTCGAGCTGCACCATCCATCTGGAGCGGCAGCTCGAAGCGCCGGCCGGAGACGCGTCCTTCGAGGACGAACTCCCCCGCCGGCAGGGCGAAGCGGAGCGGTCCCGCGGGGTGGAGCCCCACGCACTCCACCGGCTCGCCCGTGCCCAGCGGCTTCGGACTCGTGAGCTCCGGCACCGCGCAATGGTTGAAGCGATTGTCGAAGTCGGCGGGAGGCAGCGGACACCGCTCGTCCGCCCAGCGCTGGTCCATGGTGCCCGCCCAGCGCAGGCGCTGCGAGAAGTGGGGCCCGAGCGGGGCGAGGCCGGCCGGAGGTGGACGCGAGCGCGGTCCGGTGTAGGGATGCGCTGGGTCCTCCACGTGAGGCGCCGGCTGCCCCACCAGCGACTCGGGACGGATGGCCAGACCGCGGCCGCATGGGTTCCGCGGCTCCTGCACCGCCTGCCGTGGGTCCGAGGTGTCCATCCCGCCGTAGGCGTCCTCCCAGCGCAGCGTCTGGCGGACGAACGGCTGCGGAGTGCTGAGCGAGACCGAGCCGAGGGAGGCGAAGAAGGCCCGAAGCCCGAGGACGCGGAGGATACTCTTGGACTGGCCCCACGCGCACCCCGACCTCGAGCTCGCCGGACCGGGCGCTCGCCCTGTAGATGGCGTCGGCCACCACGATGATGTCGGTGCCCGGGTCGGCGATGAAGCGGCTTCTCCCGGCGCGCGGAGGCTGCTCCGGGGCGAGTCCTCCTCCCAGGGAAGGTCCACCGGACGGATCTTCGCCCCCGGGATACGCTCGGGGAGGCCGCCCACCAGCCGGAAGCGCTGGCGCGCCACCACCACCAGGTGCAGCGCTCCCGACTTGCCGAGGAGCGGAAAGAGGTCGGCTGCCGCGGACGTCTCGCGCTCGAGGCCGGGCGGGTTCACCGGCTCCCTCGAGCCGGGAGGATCCACCGGCCCGCGCCCTCGCGGGTCCGGGCTCCGAGCGCGCTCCGGAGCGCCTCGACCTGGCGCTCCTGCCGGACCACGAAGTCGTCGACGGCCAGCGACTCGCGCCCGGTGCGGACGACCAGCTCGAGGTGCGAGAGCGACCGGTCGTCCGGGCCGAACGGCCCGGCGTCCTCCCAGAGCAGTGCCTCAGGGGTGAAGGGCCGGCCCCAGCGCGTCCGGGCTCTGGCGGCGCAGGGGCGTACCTGGCCCACCAGGCCGACCAGACCTCCGGGTCCGCGGTGAGGACCTCGTAGGGGGGGGGGGGCCGCCACCGCGTCCGAAGGGCGGTCCTCGGCGCGCGCGGACCCGGCTCGGCCTCGGTGAGGCTCGCCCCGGTGAGGCGCTGCAGCGCCGCCGCCGCTGCCTCGCCCTGCCCGAGCCACGCAGCAGCGCGTCCACCGCGTCGAGGTCGCCGAGCCAGCCGAGTGCCTCGGCGAGCACCGGGGTCCGTCGCGCGGCACTGGCTTTCGCGAACACCGGCCGGGACTCGGTCGCGGAGGCGCCGCGTACACCGCCGCCCGGCCGTGGTCGCCCCGTCCGTCCTGGAGCAGACGGAGGGCGGTGCGTGCCGCGGCCCGCACCCCGGATCAACGCCGCACGAAGCGAGGCCTCCACGCGTGGAGGTTCGGAGGAGCGGAGGAGCACCGCGCCCGCCGGGTCGAACGCTCCCACCGCGAGGGGCAGCGCGCACACCCTCGGCCCGGAGCTGGGGATCGTCGGAGTCGAGCGCGACGAGCGCCTCCGCCGCCTCGAGCCGCCAGGCCCGGCAGCGCGCGGAGGGCCAGGCGCCGCAGCCGGATCCCGCCCGCCCAGCCATCCGAGGCCAGCGTGTCGACCCTCGGGTGGGGCACGAAGCGGAGCGCCTCCCCCACCGCGTCGAAGGTCGGCGCGTCGGCCAGGTCCGAGACCAGGACCAGCCGCACCACCTCGTCGGCATGTCGTCGCCACTCACCAGCCCGTGGAGGAGCAGGGCCGCCCAGGTCAGCTCGGGTCAGGGAGCGGGGCTTCTGCGAGACGCCGGACCAGGCGCGGGAACACCCCCGCGCCGCAGGCCACGATGGCGTCCACCCGGGCGAGCAGCCGCCGCTCCACCGCGGCTCGGCCCCGCCAGGCGCCCGGCCCCGGGCCGGCGGATGAGCCCCATGGTCCCGAGGTCCTCGAAGAAGTGCCGCGCCCGCTGGAAGACGAGCTGCTCCTCGCTGATCGCGTCGCCGAGCACCGCCGCTCGAGCGCCGTGGTCTGGGGGAACTCCGGGGCTGGCCGGGCCGGGGGTGATGCTGCGTCCTGGTCTTTGGCGGCGGCCGGCCCCGTGGCCTCTGCGAGGAGGGCCTCGAGGCTCGGCCGGTCCCCCGGAGGAAGCTCCTCCGGGTCCACCGTCCACCTCCGGCAGCTGCTCGGGCGGGGGCAGGGGCACCGCGGCTCGAGCACGCCGCGCTGCAGCTCGAGCAGCCGGGGCTCGCCTTGCAGGGCGGGCACCACGGCCTGCCCCTTCGGGCCGCCGGGAGGTCCAGTGCGAGCCCCGCGGATGCGGACCGGTCCGTAGAGGCCTCACCGCGTCCGCCACGCTCGCCGCGCTCCGGAGCACGGCCGGGTCGGTGGAGCCGGAGCGCTGGAGCGGGCCGAGCGCCTCCTCCGCGTGCCGCGCCGCCTCCTCCACCGCCTTGCGGAACGCGGTGGCGTCGTGGGTCGAGGCGAGGGCCTGGTAGAGCTGGGCGACGCTCCGGGCCAGCGGGCGCTCGGCCTCGAGGAGTGGAACGCCGGGATCCTTCACCAGCGGAGGTCGAGCAGCGCCGCGTCGAGCGCGCCCCGCACCCTCATCACCTCGCTCGCGTCAGCCTTTCAGCCATGTCAGTTCAGGGAGATGATGCGGGCCAGCACCTTCGCCATCTCCCGCGCGCGGATGAGCGTGCGCACTCCCCGGAGCTCGGCCTCCCCGGCCTTGAGGTGCAGGTAGGCGGAGAAGGTCTTCAGCACCGCCTCGGTGCGTGACTGGATGGAGAACCGCTCCACCTCGGCCTCCACCACTCCGCGGCGGTCGATGTGCAGCGCCCGTGAGGTCTGCACGACCCCCACCACCGTCGCACCGCGGGGGCCGACCTCCACCAGCACCCGTGCGCCGGAGGCGCGGGCCTCCTCGACAAGAGCGGGTCGACGGAGGGGTCCAGCGGCAGCAGCGGCTCACCGAACGGGCTCCGCACCCGCCAGCGGCTCCCTCCCGTCACCGAGCACCGTACCCAGCGCTACCCCCGGACCGGCTCCGCGCGGAGCACCTCGCGCGCCCGGGGTGAGCACCCGGAGGTGCCGTCTTCGGTCTCGTTCTCATCGGAGACGCCTCCTCACGGGCCGCCCAGCACGCCCTCGTCCATCTCCACCGAGCTGCCCTTCACGGTCAGCTTCTGCCGCCGTCGATCGCGACCCCGCTGGACTTCAGTACCACCTTGGTCGAGCCACAAGACAGGGTGATGGTCCCGTTGGCCTTGAGGGAGAGCGCGGGGTGGTGATCATCACCCCCAGCTTGGCACTGACCGAATGGCTGCCCTTGACGTGGTGCTTGGCCGCGCCTGCGACGTTCTCGGCGACCGCGGTTCCGGCATTGATGGAGAGCGCCTCGGCGATATCCGCCCGGTACAGCCCTCCCACGGTCTCCAGCTTGGCTCCCTTGGTGCTCTCGCTCTTCCCCCCGCCGATGGCCTCGATGCGGGCTGCGCCGACGGTCTCGCTGCTGTTCCCGCCGATGGCAAGCGAGATGCCGCCCACCGAGTTGACGGAGCAGAGGCCCCCCACGCTCTCCTTCACCTCGCCCTGGACGATGGTGGACCAGGTCCCGGTCCCGCCCTTGCTCGCCGACTCGGCCGCCTCGGCCGCCGCGTCGCCTCCCGCCCCGAGGGCCTTGGCCACGATGCCCGAGGCGAGGTCCGACGCATCCTGCGCTCCTGGGGAGTCAGCCAGTGACTTCGCCGCGTCGTTCAGCGCCTGGATCTTCGGATGGTCGTGCCCCAGCAGCGCCGCGGCAGGGCCGGTGATCTGCGTGGCCGTGCCCAGGGCGGCCCGCGCCTTCTGCACCACCGGGAGGATGGGCCCGAGCAGCGCCGCCTCCGCCCGGCTCGCGGCTGCCGCCGCCGCCCCGGTGGCCGCGGTGATTGCGGCCTTCTTCAGGACCTCGAGCATCGCTTGCGCCGGGTTGCCCACCTGCACCAGGTGCGCTCCGCCGACGGTGAGGGTGCGGTCGGCGATCGCGTCCTCGCTGGCGCTTCCGCTCACCTCCACCGTGCGCTGCGCCCCGACCTGCAAGGTCTCGTCGCCGCCTTCCGGCGGAGGTTGGCGCCGACGGTGACCGTCCGGTTGCCTCCCACCACCACCGTGCGCTGCCCGTGCACTCCCCAGTCGAGGTTGTGTCCGACGTTGAAGAGCTTGTCGTTGCCCGCGTTGACCATGATGTCTTGGGCCCCGCGACGTGCATCTGCTCGCCTCCCGCGGCGTCCTCGAAGACGACCTCGTTCCCCTTTCCGGCGCCGGGGGAGGAGTGCGATCCGTGCACCGTCTGGGTCCGCCCCCCGGGGAGCTCCACCGGAGGGGTGTCCGCCGCGTTCCACAGCCGGCCGAGACAGAACGGCCGGTCGGGGTCGCCGTGCTCGAACTCCACCAGCACCTCCCAGCCGACGCGGGGGATGAGCACCGAGCCGGTGGTGTGGGGCTGGCTCACGCGAACCCAGCTGCTCGAGGCGTCGTCCAGCTTGCCGTCGCGGTCCCAGTGGAACTGCAGCTTCACCCGCCCGTGCTTGTCGCAATGAATCTCCGAGCCCGACGGGCCCGTGACCTTCGCGGACTGCAGCCCCGAGACCCTCGGGCGGGGCGTCAGACGCGCCGGACGGAAGCGCAGGTCCCGGGGGATGCAGGTGCCGAGCACGCGGAACTGCGGCTTGCCGGTGTCGGTCAGCGGCCCCTTGATCTCCTCGGCGTGGAAGCGGGCGACGTGCTCGACGCGGGTGACCACGTACTCCCCGTCGTCCGCCGGGTGGCCGGACAGCGAGAACCGCCGCCCCGGCATCAGCGTGAGAACCGAGCTCTGGAAGCGAGCGGTGCGCGAGGCGGCCCGCTGCTCCTCGAGGCGAACCTTCGCCCGCCGCTCGCCCTCCTTCGGGATGACGTACCCGCCGGGGTACTCGTAGAAGAGCCGCTCGGTGACCTCCTTCGCCGAGGCCTCCTTCCTGAGCGAGCGGCTGGGTTGCTCGAAGTCGTGGTCGCTGAGCACCACCTTGCCGGGACGGAGTCGGGCGGTGTGCATCCAGTCCCAGACCGCGTTGCCACCGGACTCTCCCAGCGGGTCCGCCTTGAACGGCAGGGCCTCGTCGAGGAGCTCCGGGACGCTGGCGCTGGTGTCGTGCAGCTCGAGCACGTGCGCGTCCTCGGTGTGCCGGAAGGTGTAGGCGATGCCCTCGTCCTCGAGGAGGCGGGAGAGGAAGTCCCACTCGGTCTCGTCGTATTGGCAACAGAGGTCGCGCGCTGGGTAGCTGGTCTGCAGGGCCGCCGTGTCGAGCCACGCCGTGTCGAGCCCGACCTTCTTCCACACCGCCTCGACGATCTCCGGGACCGACTTCTTCTGGTGGATGCGGAACCCCTTCCGGTGGTCGAGCAGCAGCGCCGCGCCGGGAACGAGCACCGCCCGGTAGCGCATGCGCACCTCGCTGTCGTCGGCGGCGAGGGGAACGAAGGCCACCGACTCGCAGACCGCGTCCAGGTGGCGGGTCTGTCCGGCGGGGTCCTCGATCTTCACATGCACCCGGGCCAGCGGCGCGGACTCCAAATCCAGCGCCTCGGCGGTGAAATCCACCTCGTAGCGGAAGGGGCGAGAGAGCTCCTCGCTTCCGCGGAGGGCGAGCACTTTCAGGGCACCGTCGTGGTCCCCGAAGGTCAGCTCTGCCTTGAGCTCGCCGTCCGGCATCGGCGCCTCAGCTCCCGCTCTCGTGCTGCGTGGAACCCACCTTCTTCACCCCGGACAGGTCGACGGAGGTGCTCTTCAACGTCACCCCGGAGGGGGTGAGCTCGAGGCTCGAGGCGCCGATGCGGAAGAGCAGCCGGCTCTCGGCGACGATGTTGATGTTCTCGGCCTCGATGGTGACCCCGCCGCCGGCGGTGAGCGTCAGACCTTTCCCGGCCTGGTCGCTCCGGTCCTCCCCGACGGTGGTTTCCAGCGCCGCGCAGTTGGTGACGTGAGCCTTCCCGCAGTCGACGGACATGGTCTTGGCCTTGATCAGCTTCAGGCCGGCGACGGTCTCGGTCCGGGTCCCGACCCACGTTGGAGGACCGGCTCATCCCCACCGCCTCCAGCCAGGCTGCGCCGACGGTGGTGGTCGAGTTGCCCTTCACCGTGCGCTGCACGCCGCCGATTCCGGTGACCACCTGGAGGCCGCCCACGGTGCGATCGAGGGTGCCCTTCACCGTCTCGGCCAGGTCCCCGCCCACGGTCTGCTTGCGGACCGCGCCCACCGTGGTCTGCAGCGCGCCCTTCACCCCGTCGGACAGGTTTGCCGAGACGCCGAGCTTCGCGTTCGCCGCCACCTTGGTGGTGCGCGAGCCCACGGTCTGCTCGTCGAGGTTGGCGCCGACCGCGAGCCCCTGGTCGCTGCCGACCTTCTCCTGATCGTCCTTGCTCACCGAGACGACGGCGTCGTGCTCGGCCGAGAAGGTGTAGTCGCGCGAGGCGTTGAGGAAGATCTCCTCGCTCCCCGACGAGTCCTCGAAGCGGAGCTCGTTGGCGCCCGAACCCTTGTCGGTGGTGGCGGTCTGGAAGCTGGAGCGTGTGGCACCCCCGGGCAGCTCGTAGGGCGGCGCCGCTTCGCCGTTGTAGAGGTGGCCGATGACCAGCGGACGGTCACGATCGCCCAGCTCGTGGTCCACCAGGACCTCGAAACCGACCCGCGGCATCATCAGCGCCCCGCCCAGGGCGAGCTGGCCCACCCGGAGCCAGGGGGAGCTCCTGTCGTCGGTGGTCCCCGATAGGTCCCAGGGGAAGCGCACCTTGCTCTGCCCGAAGGCGTTGGAGTGCAGCTCGGCCCCCTGGGGGCCGGTGACGAGGGCCGGCTGCACGCCGCTGGGCGCGGTGGGCTCCAGGGCGTCGGGACGCCAGGGCACGTCCTTGGGCAACGCCTCGAAGGAGTTGGAGTAGACGGCGTGGGCGTCCAGCGACTCGCGACGCCCCTCGTGGCGCACGGTGGTGACCGCCCAGTCGATGGCGAGCGCATCGCGGGGATGGCCGGCGAGGTGGAAGGTGCGGCCGGGCTCCAGGTGGGGATGGTCGCTCCGGCCGGCGAGCGCGGCCCGGTCGCGCACCCGCCGCTCCAGCTCCATCTTGCAGAGCCGCTTGAGCGCCGAGCCGTCCGGAGTGCCGCCGGGGTGGAGGTAGACCTCGCGCCCGGTGGAGCCGTCGGCCTTCTCCTTGGCGCTCAGGTCCACCGAAGGGCGACGGAAGTCGTAGTCACGGAGCATGACCGCGTCGGAGCTCACGCGGTCGTCGGCCTCGAGCCGGTGGATGTGCGCCACCCCGGTCGCCCCGGCAGCAGGGGCCGCCTCCTCGATCTCCTCCTGCTCCGCGACCGCGGCCTGGGCGCTGGCATCGTCGAAGAAGACCAGGAGGTCGTCGTCCCGATCGGCGCTCCGGACGAGCATCCCGATGCCCTCGGAGGCCAGGAGCCGGCGGACGAAGTCCCAGTCGCTCTCGTTCCACTGAGTGATGACCGGCCGCTCGGGATGCTGTTCCTGCGTCTTCCAGGTCTGCGCGGCGGCGTCCAGTCCGGCCTCCTCCAGCACTGCCTTCACCACGTCCGGCACCGACTTCTCCTGGAAGAGGCGGCTGTTGCGGCCCAGCCGGAGCAGCTCCACCCGCGCCGCCACCACCAGCTCCAGCGTCCACTGTCCCCCGGGTAGGACGGTGTCGCTGGCCTCCAGGACGCGCCCGTGGAACCTGCGCGTGGCGTGCCCCTCGCCTGTGGCGAGGGTGAGGGTGGCGGTGGCCCCCAGCAGACCGTTCGGAGCGATGCGCTCGGTGTCGCGGGTGACCAGCCGAACCGTCCCCCGCGACCCCTGCTGGAGCGCCTCCTCCCAGGAGAACCCGAGCACGCGCCAGCCGTCCGAGGCGTGGCCGCCGGCTTCGAACTCGAGCTCGAATGCGCGCGGGTCCGGCATCTCACCCGCTCCGGTAGTTGATCTTGCCCTGGATCTTCACCTGGCTCCCCGAGCCGCCGAGAGAGTCGGATTCCACCTTGGCCGAGGCCGGGGTCAGGGTCAGCTTGCTCCCCGCCTCCAGCGACGCCTGGCCGGCGACCACCATCACCGTCTGACCGTTGAGCGCGAAGTCCTTGTCGCACTTCACCGACCACGGCCCGCCGACGGTCATCGCCAGCACCTCGCCCGCGCTCACCGCCAGGCTCTTCCCGGTCTTGAGCTGCATGACGGCGGTGGTGAGGATCTTTCCGGTCCCCACCTGCTCCTGGCGCGCCTTGCGGACCAGCTCCACCTTCGCTCCCCCGGTGGTCTCGGTCTTCTTGCCGCTCACCGCCTCCACCATCGGACCGGCGCTGGCGAAGCAGAGCGCGGCCCCCACGGTCCGCGAGTGATCGGCGTTGAAGGCCTCGCTCACCTTGGCGGCGAGCACGTTCTGCAGCCCGGAGACGCTCTCCTTGCGGTCTCCGCCGGTGTTCACGGTGTGGAGCGCTCCGATGCCCCAGCTCTCCAGCGCGCCCACCTGGACCTTGCGGGCTCCCACCGTCTCCTGAGTGAACGTGCCGGTGACGCTCTCGCTGAGGTTGCCGCCCACCTCGAGGGACTCGGTCTTGTCCACGTGCACGGTGGCGTCGCTGCCCACCTGCTCGGAGGCGTTGACCTGGATCTCCTCCTTGAAGTCGTTGCCCGCGATCATCGAGAAGTCGCGCTGGGCATGGACGAAGAACTCCATCCCGCCCGATCCGTCGTTCATGCGGATCTCGTTGGTTCCCCCGCCTCCCGGCGACGACGACGACTGCAGGGCGCTGTGGGTCAGGCTGCCCGGCAGCTCGTACGGGGGCATCGTCTCCTTGTTGTAGAGCTTCTGCAGGACGATGGGCCGGTCGGGATCGCCATGCAGGAACCCGACCTCGACCTCCCACCCGACGCGCGGCAGCACCATCGCCCCGGAGGTGTTCTGCTGCTGGGTGCGGATCCAGCAGGATGCCGTGTCGTCGATCTTCCCCTCGCGGTCCCAGTAGAAGTGGACCTTCACCCGGCCGAGCGCATCCACGTGGATCTCCTCCCCCTTGGGACCGACCACCACTGCGCTCTCCTTCGCGGTGATGCGGGGACGCGGCGTCCGGAGCGGAGGGCGGTAGGGCACGTCGTCGGGGAGCAGCTCGAACCGCGCGCGGTAGCGGCTGGGAACCCCGGTGCCGGCGAGGACCCCCTCGTCGATGAAGGCGTGCTCGAGCGACCGCACCGTCCAGCCCCGGCAGAGTCCCGGCGGCGTCGCCTCGGCAAGTTCGAAGGTGCGGCCCGGCAGGAGCCGGAGCGAGTTGGTGTCGCCCACGAGGCGGAGGCGCCGCGCGCGGAGGCCCTGGAGCAGGTCCTTCGCCCTGCGTGCTCCCTCTCTGGGCTCGCGGAAGCGACCCGGCTGCTGGACCCACTCCCGCGCCGCGCCGTCCCGCACCCGGTCCTCGGCCTGCCGGACGGAACTCGGCGCGCGCTCGTCCCACTCCCGCACCGTGGCGGCATCGGGGGTCAGCGCGTGGTGGAGGGTGAGGCCGAAGACGAACTCCCCACCGCCGGGGTCGTCCTCCGAGACGCGGTAGGGGAGGCTGGCCTCCCCATCGATGGGCTTGAAGGCGTCCGGGGCGTCACCTGCGACCAGCACGTGCCCATCCTCGGCGTGGGTGAAGGCGTAGAAGATGCCCTCCCCCTCGAGCATCCGGGCGACGAAGGCGAGCTCGCTCTCCCTCCACTGGGTCACGTACTCCTTCTTGAGATACGGGCGCGAGAGCTTGCCGAAGTCCCAGGAGGCCGAAGGCAGCCCGGCCTCGGAGAGGACCTGCTGGACGATCTCCGGCACCGAGCGGTCCTGGAAGATGCGGCTCCGGATCCGGGTGGCCAGGCCATGAAGCCGGGGCCTGAGCCGGACACGGTACACGTGCAGCTCTTCCACCTTGCCGATGTAGGACGCCTCCTCGGCGATCCCATGAAAGGTCCGCGCGCCCGACCCATCCCGGTCCTCGAGGCGGACCGCGGCCTCGACCCAGAGCCAGTCTCGCACCGGGAGCCAGGGGTCGCCGCAGACGAAGCGCACCGAGACCTCGAAGGGCTCGGAGAGGGCCTCATGGGCGTGCACCGACAGAACGCGGACGTCGTCCGGGAGGTCCTGCATGCTCAGCTGGGCGACGACCTGCATGCCACCTCACGCCCCGGATCACCCGGCCAACAGACGACGCACCCCCTCCGGTTGCCACCGGAGCCCGCGGGAGGTTAGCGCGGGCCGCGCGCGTCGGGCACCCGCCCCGCCCGTCGGTCCACCAGGAGGCCGCGCCCGGCGAGCTCGCGGGTCCGCTCGAGCCAGCCCCGGTCCGGCCCGCCCCCGGCCAGCGCTTCCAGCGCGGCGCCCACGTTCGGTGCCGCCGCAAGCCCCCGGAAGAGCTCCAGGTCTTCGCCCCCGAGCGGGCAGGTGCTGGCCAGGCTACCGCGCTCCGGTCGCGCCTCGAGTGCCTCCAGCTCGCCCTCGAGGGTGAGCTCCCCGGGAAACCGCAGCCCCGGGAGCGGCGAGAGTGAAACCGCGCGCAGACCGTCCTCTGGGAGCATCGCCGCCTCGATGCCCGAGAGGAGCGCCTCCAGTGCTGCCGGCCCGCGGGTCAGGAGGCCGGGGACGGGGAGCTGCACCGTGAACGGGGCTCGCCGTGTCCGCTGGACCCGCGCCAGCACGTGCTTCCACTGCCCGTGTCCGAGCCGTCGGAGGTGCTCCCGGTGCCGCTGGACCGACGCGCCGTAGGCCTCGCCCAGCTCCGGGTGGGCGAGCGCGGCGTAGGCCACGGCCTGGGCTCCCGGAGACGGTCCGGGAGCGACGAGGATCAGCAGGTCGAGCTCGTCCGGGCCCAGCGCGGCCCGCACCCGCGAGGGCAGGGGGCTGCCCGTCTCGACCGGCGTGTCGAAGAGCAAGAGCGCGGTGCCCTCGGGGTCGAGCAGCGTCGGGAGCGCGGCCAGGATGCGAAACGCGAGCTCGTCGCCACGGGGCCCGCCGTGCAGGAAGACCACCCGCGGCTCGTCGGGGGCCTGGAAGACGTACGCCGGCTGGGAGACGATCCACCGGAACCGCTCGTCGCGGACGGGTGCCTCGAGATCCCCGACCCGCACGTCCAGGCGAAGCCCGTTCAGCCGGGCGTTGAAGGTGGTGATCTCGGCGGCGCGCGGGTTGAGGTCGGTGGCCACGACCCGCTCCGCACCACGGGCCGCGAGGGTGAGCGCGAAGGTCCCCGCCCCGGTCCCCAGGTCGAGCACCGCTCCCTCGCACCGGAGCGGGAGCTGGCCGAGCAGCTCGAGCGTGGTCGGCCCGGGACCCATGACCGCCTCCGCGCCCGCGGAGGGCTCGTCGCCGAGGATCCAGAGGCCCTCCAGCGGGACCAGACGAAAGGGGCAGGCCAGCCCTCCGGGACCCTCCTGGAGCACGCCCGCGCGTCGGAGCGCGTCGACCAGGGTCGTGCCCAGGTCCTGCTCCACCTCCCGAGCGGGGAGCCTGTCGCCATAGGAGAAGAGCAGGGCGAGCCTGCTCGCCGCGTCGCTCCGGCTGCGGAGCGTCCAGCGCACCAGGGGAAGCGCGACGGCGTCCAGCTGGCCCGGGGCCACGGATTCGGCGATCGCCAGCAGCTCGGAGTTGAACCCCGCCGCATGGAAACGCTCCCGGACCCCGGCCAGCTCGGAATCGGTGATGGCGGTGAGCCGGTCAACCGGAGGGGTGCGCATGCCGACCTCAGAGTACCTCGTGGTCCAGCGGGCCCCCGTGCGAACATCTGCCCTGCATGCCCCCCTGCCCACTGCTGGTCATCGCCCTGCTCGCCGCCACCCCCACTGCCGACGATCGGGTGGACGTATCGGCCGTGCGCGAAAAGCTCCAGGTCCTCGAAGACGGCAAGGAGCACTTCCTGGTGCTCGTCCCCTTCGGGGACCTGTACGAGAACTTCTACTGGGGAGATGGAAAGGACTTCTGGGCCATCCAGGTCTTCGGGGGAATGCAGAGCGGGACGGAGTCCTTCGAGCGCAACTTCTGGGACCCGCGCATCCGCGAGCGCGGGCAGGCCAGCTTCTTTCTCAAGGACGGGGCGTACAAGCTGCAATGCGGGACGCGGGAGACGTTGTTCCGGCCGGCCGAACCCCAGCAGCAGAAGGCAATCCTGGACGCGGCGACTTTTCACAAGCAGCGCTGGAAGCGCCGGGCCTACGCACTCGCCCGGGACACCGGTGGCACGTACTACTACGTGGACCGGGCGCGGACGGAGGAGCTCAGCGACTTCCATCTCTTTTCCGGGCCACGTGGGGGACTCAAGCCTCTTCGCATGACCAACGTGGTCAGCGATTCGGCTGGTGACGTCTTCGCCACGAAATCGGGAGAGCTGAAGCTCGTTCTCGGCAAGAAGGAGGCGAGCTGGGTTCAGGCGAACAAGGCCAAGAACCTCATCCTCCTTCCGATTCGAGGACAACGCCCAGCTCATCTACTCGGACCTGGGCGTTTACAGCGGCCAGCCGCTCGGCACGCCCTGCGACCTGCTGTAGACGGGCGCTACTTCAGCTGGACCTCGAAGGTGGGCGAGGCGACGGTGCGCCCGTCCTTGAGCACCGCATCCACGTTCCACAGGAGCTCGCCGCCCGCGGCGCGCCGGGCCACGCCCTCGGGCAGGTGGAGCTCGGACGTCGCGAGCCCCAGAGCCTGGTGCACGACGACCAGATCCGGGGTGAGCACCGTCACGTTGTAGCTGCTGGCGCCAGGGACCTCGGACCAGCGCAGCACCGCGCCGGCCGCCGGCTGGACCGCGGGCGACCGGGGCTGCACGCTGGGAGCGGTGGTCCCGCGCTCGACCGATGGTGGCTCGGGTGTCGTGGGCCGGAGCACGACCCAGAGTCCGGCGGCGACGACGGCTGAGACCGCGAGCGGCATGAACGACCGCGGCCGCCAGCGGCGCGCGCGCAGCGGATGGCCCGCGAGCGGCTGGACCGGCGCCGGCGCATCTGCGGTCCCGGTGGTGGCTCGCCGGACGTCGGCGAGGATGCTCCATGCGTCGGCGCAGCGAGCGCACCGGGCGCCATGGTCGACCAGGGTCCGCACCCGCTCGAAGGGGAGCTCCCCGGCCGCCGCCGCCCAGAGGTCCTCGGCGGGCGGGCAGGCCGCCCCGTCGGTGGCCGGCACGGCCGCCCGGAAGCGCCTGACGATCTCCTCCGGTGAGTCGGTCATGCGTCTCCCCCCTCGAGGCAGATCCGGAGGTCTGCCAGCCCACGGTACACGAGGTTCTCCGCCTGCTTCTCGGTCCACCCGAGCGCCGTGGCGACCTCGGCGACGCGGAATCCTTGCAGGTGCAGGGTCACCGCGGTGCGTCGTCTTTCCTGGAGTGCCGCGATGCAGTCGAGGATCTCCGAGCGCGCCTCCGGCCCGGGCGTTCCCCCTTCGCCTCCCGCCAGCTGCTCGGCCTGGCGCTGCTGCCGGCTGAACCGGCGAATCTCGTCGATGACGACCGTGTAGGCGACTCTCCAGAGGTAAGACGCTCCGCGGACCGCGATTCCCTCATGGGCGGGCCGCTCCAGGAGGCGGACCAGTGCCATCTGGACCAGGTCCTCGCGCTGCGCGGCGAGCGCAGGCGGGCAGTGCCGCTCCACTGCACGGATCAGCACCTGGCGGATCCGCGCAAAGCTTCCCGGGTCTGCGTCCTGGGGGCCGTCGTCTCCCCCCCGCGTGTGAGCCATTCGGCAAGTCCGAGGTAATCACACGGTTTCGCTTCGGGTAACCTCCGCGCGCGATGGGCAGGCCGATCTTCCGAGCGATGGTCCGGGTTTCTGGACTGTCGGCGCTTCTCCTCCTGGCTCCGGCAATGCCGGGCCGTGCCAGGGCGGAGGGGGTGCGTCCCCTGTCCGAGTGCGAGGCGATGGTCCGCCGCGCGACGCGCTCGCTCGAGGGGTACATCTGCCTCTTCGGACACCAGGGCGCCGGCCGGGCCGAGGTGCTGCGCTTCCTCGACGGGCAGCTGCGGAAGGATCCGCAGAACCCGCGGCCACGGCTGTACGCGGGGATCATCCGGTCACTGGGCGGCGAGGCCGTGGACGATCAGGAGTGGCGCGCGGCCATCGCGGGGTTCGCCCGCGAGAAGGACGTCACGGGCGAGGTCTACGCGACCACATCGCTCATCTCGGCGCGCTGCATCGGGCGGCTGCTGTGCGACGTCGAGACGCGCGCGCTGCTCTGGCGCACCGGCGAGCTCGGCCGGGCCTCGGGGAAGGTGGACCTCCAGCAGGTGGCGGAGATCTGGGCGATGAAGGTCGCCTTCGCCGTGGACGACATGGATGGGGCCGCGGCCGCCGAGGCGCGGCTCCAGGCGCTCGGGCCGCCGCGCTCGGCGTGGCTCCGATCCGAGTCGCTCCAGGCGCGCGCCCACCTCGCCGCGCTGCTCCTCGACCACGAGCGCCAGCGGACGCTCTACCGCGACCTCCTGGACACGCTGGACGCGGACGATCCGCGACGTCCCGCGGCGGTCGGGGGAATGGCCTCCGCCGTGGCGCATCTGGCGCTGCGCGGGCTCGAGAACCCCACCGCCGCCGAGCGGCTCCTCCGCGAGGCGATCGACCTCCAGGAGCGCGCGGGCCTCCCCGTGCTCTCGGCGCGCACGGGGTACCTCGCCGCCCGGGTGCAGCTGGCGATCCTCCTCGGACCCACCGCCGAGTCCCTCTCGCTTCTCCGCTCCGCGCTCGCCGCCCACCTGGCGCGGAGCCGCAGCTCCGGGCCGGCGCCGATGTATTCGCGGCTCGCGCTCGCCGAGTTCCTGGCGACGTCGGAGCCTCCGCGGCTCGAGGAGGCCATGGAGGTGTCCCAGGCGGCCGTCGAGGACGCGTTCCTCACCTCGGGAGACTACGAGAAGGCACGCACGCTCGTCCTTCGCTCGCGGATGTCGTTCCGGCTGGGGCGGCTCTCGCCCGGGCGCGCCGACGGGCTGGCCGCGCTCGACCTCGCCGAGCGGTTGCGCGATCAGCAGCGCTCGATGCCCCTGCGGCTTCGCTATGCCCAGTCGCTGTCCTTCGCCTACCAGTCGCTGGCAGGGGCCCTCACCCGTTCCCGCGCTCCGGGCGATGCCTCGGCGCTCGACGACTCCTTCCAGGTGATGGAGCGGCTGAGGGCGCGCGGCCTCATGGAGACCCTGCTCGTCGAAGGAGCGGCGGGCGAGCCGGTCCAGGTGCAGCCACCGACGCTCGCGCAGGTCCAGGGCGAGCTCGGCCCGGGCGAGGCGCTGCTCTCGTTCCAGGTCTGGCAACCCGAGCCCGACCGTCGACGCGCCCTATCGCGAGGGGAGCTCGTGGGTGACGGTGATCACCCGGGAGCGGGTCGAGGCGTTCCCGATCCCGGCGGCGGACGACCTGGCGCGGCGGATCCGCGCCTGGACCGGACTGCTCGAGCGGCGGGATCGGCGCGGACCGGATGGCGGGCGCGCGGCTCTACGGCGAGCTCCTCCGGCCTGCGCTCGCCGCGCTCCCACCCGCAGATCGACCGTCTGATCGTCGTCCCCGACGGGCCGCTTCACCGGCTGCCGTTCGACGCTCTCTCCGAGGGGCCGGGAACGCCGTACTTGGCGGAGCGGTTCGCGATCTCCATCGAGCCATCGGCCGCGCTGTGGCTTCGCTTCCGTGCGGCCCCGCGGCAACCCCCGGGAAGGCTCCTGGTGCTCGCCGATCCGGCAGAGCCGCCTGTCGCTGGCTCGGTCCTGCGCGGCTCCGGCGGGGTCTTCGGTGCGCTGGCCCACGCGCGGCGCGAGGCCCAGGCGGCGCTGGCGGCGTTCTCGGGCGGCGGCGAGTTGCGCACGGGGCCGCCGGCCTCGGAGGCCTTTCTCAAGTCGGCAGGCCTGAGAGGGGTGTCGATGCTCCACTTCGCCACCCACGCGGTCACCGACGAGCGGGATCCGGAGCACGCGGCGGTGGTGCTCGCGCCAGGCAGCGCCTCGGAGGACGGACGGCTCGAGCCCGGGGAGATCGCGCGGCTCCCGCTCGAGGGGAAGACCGTGGTGCTCGCCGGGTGCGAGACCTCCGCCGGGCCGCTGTACCGGGGCGAGGGGGTGATGAGCCTCGCCCGGGCGTTCTTCGGGGCAGGAGCGACCGCGGTGGTGGGGACGCTGGACCGCGCGCGGGACGACGAGGCCGGCGTCTTCTTCTCCGCGATGTACTCGGCGCTGGGCCGCGGAGCGAGCATCGGGGACGCGGTCTCGGCGGCGAAGCGAGAAGGGATTCCGCCGGGGGGCGCCGCCGGCGGCGTGGGCGGGGGTGGTGCTGCTCGGGGACGGGCAGGCGCGGCCACGCGCGGAGGAAGGTCCAGGAGCGCTCCCGCTGGTCCTGGCGGGGGTGTGGTGGCCTTCGCCGGCCTGGGAACGGGCCCGGTGGGTGCGAGGGCACCGGGATGGGTGAGGGAAAACCAGCCGGTCGAGCGTCTTAAGGAGCGACACGGGGACGTGACGTCGCTTCCGCCGGCCGGAGGCGGGGGCTCCCGGGGGGGAGGTAGCGACGTCACGTTCCCCTGCCGCCCAGCCCAGCCGCCCGGGTTGAACTCGCCGCCCGGCGGCCTTAAAGCAGTCCCATGTCCGTGAATATCCAGCTCGAGTGGACCCCCAACCCGAGCACGCTCAAGTACGTGGTCGACCGCACCCTGGTCCCGCGGGGCGCGCTCAACTTCACCACCCCGGAGGCGGCCTCCGCCCGTTCTCCGCTGGCCTCGAAGCTCATGGGCATCCAGGGGGTGAGCGGGGTGATGCTCGGCAGCAACTTCGTCACCGTCACCAAGGGTGAAGCCGGCGAGTGGGACACACTGAACGACGCGGTGATGGCCACCCTGGACGCGCACCTCGGCGCGGACGAGCCGGTGGTCGCCCCGGGGGCCCTGGAAGAGCTCGGCACGGCCGCGACCGGCACCGCGGTGGAAGAGCGGAATCCGGCAGATCCTCGACCTCGAGATTCGCCCGGCGGTGATGCAGGACGGCGGGGACATCACCCTCGACCGCTTCGAGAACGGCGTCGCCTACCTCCACATGCGCGGCTCGTGCGCCGGCTGCCCCTCGTCGACGATGACCCTCAAGATGGGCATCGAGAACCGGCTCCGCGAGGTGGTTCCCGAGGTGGTCGAGGTCGTTCCGGTCTAGTCGCCGCGCCGCCGCTCCCGGGCGCGCTGGACCTGCCACAGTCGTGAGACGCCAGGTCAAAGCGGCCGAGGTCCGACGCGAGCTCCTCCCCGAGCAGTCGCCCGCGCTCTTGCGGGAGCTGCACCTGCTCACCCGGGATGGGCACCTGAACGCGGACGCGCTGCGCAAGCTCAAGCAGGTGAACCACCTGGTGGGGCTGCTCCGGCCGGCGCTGGAGGATGTCTTCGCCCGGTTCGGCAATCCGCTGGTCGTCGATGGCGGGAGCGGGAACGCGTACCTCGGGTTCGTGCTGTACGAGCTCTTCTTCAAGGCCGAGGAGAAGGGCGAGCTGGTCTCGATCGAGGCGCAGCCCGAGCTCACCGCGCGGGGCGAGGAGCGGGCGCGCCGCCTGGGGTTCCCGCGGATGCGCTTCGTGACCGCCCCGCTCGCCGCGGCGCCGTGGCCCGAGCGGTTCCACCTCCTGACCGCGCTGCACGCCTGCGACACGGCGACCGACGACGCGCTGGCCGCGGCCATCCGCCACGGGGTGGACCACGTGGCGGTCGTTCCCTGCTGCCAGGCCGAGGTCGCCCGGCAGCTGAAGGAGCACGCGCCTCCCGCGTCCTCGCTCGCTGCGCTCGCCGGCCATCCCTGGCACCGGCGCGAGTTCGGCTCGCACCTGACCAACGTCATCCGGGCGCTGGTGCTCGAGGCGCACGGCTACTCGGTGACGGTGACCGAGCTGACCGGGTGGGAGCACTCGCTGAAGAACGAGCTGATCCTCGGGCGGAAGATCCGCGGCGAGTCGAGGCCGGCCCGGGAGCGGCTGGAGGCGCTGCTCGCCGACACCGGCGTGCGCCCTGCGCTGGTGAGGGCCCTGGAGAAGGCATGAGCGACGACGGCAGGACGCTGGACCCGACGGACTGGGAGGCGGTCCGCTCGGTCGGGCACCGGATGGTCGACACGCTCGTCGACGGCCTGCGCGATGTCCGCCAGGGGCCGGCCTGGTCGCCGATGCCGGCGGAGGTGAAGGCTCGCTTCCAGGCGCCAGCGCCGCGGCAGGGACGCGGGCTCGAGGCCGCGTGGGGCGAGCTCCAGCGGTCGGTGCTCCCGTACCGGCTGGGCAACGTCCACCCGCGCTTCTGGGCCCGGGTGATGGGCACGGGCACGGCGACCGGCGCGCTGGCGGCGATGGCCGCAGCGGCGATGAACAACAACCTCTCGGGGCTCGAGAGCGCGGCGGTGCACGTCGAGGCGCAGGTGGTGGGCTGGCTCAAGGAGCTGATGGGCTTCCCCGCGTCGGCGAGCGGGCTCCTCACCAGCGGCTGCAGCCTGGCCAACCTCATCGGGCTCCAGGTGGCGCGCGATACCCGAGGGGGCCCGGCGGTGAAGGTGGAGGGGTTGCAGTCGGTGCCGGGGCGGCTGGTGGGTTACGCCTCCGAGGAGGCGCACAGCTCGGTGGCACGGGCGTTCGTGGTGCTGGGGCTGGGGAACGCCTCGCTCCGCCGCATCCCGGTGGACGAGGCCTTCCGGATGTCGCTCCCGGCGCTCGAGCAGGCCATCGAGACCGACCTCCGGTGCGGGCTTCGGCCGTTCTGCGTCGTGGGGAGCGCCGGGACGGTGAACACCGGGGCGACCGATCCGCTGGAAGCACTGGCCGATCTGGCCCGGGCGCGCGGGCTCGTGTTCCACGTGGATGCAGCGTTCGGTGCCTGGGCGCGCATCTCGCCGCTGCTCCGCGATCAGGTCCGGGGGCTCGAGCGGGCGGACTCGATTGCCTTCGACCTGCACAAGTGGGGAGCGGTGCCGTACGGCGTGGGCTGCGTGCTGGTGCGCGACGCGGAGGCGCACCGGCGGGCGTTCCGGGCCTCGGCGGCGTACCTCGCACCGCACCCGCGTGGGGTCTCGGCGGTGGACTACGCCGGGCACGAGCTCGGACCCGAGCTGAGTCGGCCCTTCCGCGCCCTCGGTCCGTGGATGGCGTTCCAGGAGCATGGACTGTGCCGGCTCCGGGAGGTGGTGGAGAAGAACGTGGAGCAGGCAGCGCGGGTGGCGGCGCGGGTGCGTCGGGAGCCCGAGCTGGAGCTGACCGCGCCGGTGCCGCTTAACGTGGTGACGTTCCGCTACCGGGGGCAGAGCCAGGAGGATGCCGACCTCGATGGGCTGAATGCCGAGGTGGTGATGCGCATCCAGGAGTCAGGCGTGGCGGTCCCGTCGACCACCCGGCTCCGCGGACGGACGGTGATCCGGCTCGCCATCGTCAACCACCGCAGTCTGGACGAAGACTTCGACGTGCTCATCGACGCAGTGCTCCAGACCGGCCGGGACATCGCCGCGCAGCGCTAGCTGCAGAGGTAGCGCTGCGGAGGTGTTTGACACCTCCTCGCGGACACCTCCTCGCGCGCCATCGGGGGCCGGAGAGGAGCGTCAGAGGTGTTTGACACCTCCTCGGGCGCTATCGGGGGCTGGCCAGAAACGTCGTGGTGCTCGAGACGCGGTGCGCTGTTGGCCGAAGTACAGCCTAGCCGTACGCCTCGCGCTTGATTCGCGCGGGCGTGAAGCCGACCGCCTGCAGGTTCGCGATGGTCGCCTCGAGGAACCGTGGGGTTGGTGCGGTCCCCTCCTCGAGCGCCTTCTTTCGGTCCCATGAGGCGATCGCTGGTCCGCAGAGATACGCAAAGGCCGTGCCCGTGTCCGGGATGAATTCGCGCAGCAGCTCGGGCCCGACCCGCCCCTGACGTACCCCGGAGGGCAAACCGCTCGGGTCGGTGTGGCGGGTGAGGGTGTGGACCACGGTGAGCCGGTCCGGGTGCTCGGCTGCGAGCCGCGCGAGGCCGTCACGAAAGATGATGTCGTCCCAGGTCTTGTTGGTGTCGATGAAGGTCTGGCGGAGGTTGGGATGGTTCCGGAGCGCGTCCTTCAGGATGCTGAAGTTGGGGACGACGCCCGAGCCGGCGACCAAGTGGACGACGTGGTCCGTGCGCTGCTCGATGTCCGGCGGGAGCGTAAACGGCCCGGTGAAGCCAACCACCGGGAAGCGTGTCCCCACCGGCGTGCCGTGCACGAGGAGCGGCGAGAGCAGCGGGGCGTGGAGGTCTCCCGGACGGTAGGGCTCCTCCTTGATGGTGATGGCGAGGGTCTCCTGCGGTGTCGAGGCCATCGAATAGGCCCGGACCAGCTCCTTCTTCCCGCCCTTCAGATGCTCGACGTAGGCCACCTGGCCTGCGATGACGGGGAAGACGTGTGGATCGATGGTGAGGAACTGACCGGCGCGATAGGGCGGGATCTCCGGCGCGTCGAGGACCAGGGTCACCGTGTCAGGCGTCTCACGGATGACCTCGGTGACCACGACCTCGAATGTCTTCGGCTTGAGGCTGCGTTCTGGCGGCACGGTTGAATCCTCGCATAACGGTATTCTCTCCGATGAGCCAGCCGGTTGACGTCGAGCGGATGTTCCTCCAGTGCACCCCGGGGCTCGAAGGTGCGCTCGAGGCCGAGGCCCGCGTGCTCGGCGCGCGCGCACAGGTCTCGGGAGGCGTCCTCGTCGAGGGCGCCGCCGGGCTGCACGCGCAGGCGGCGCTCGTCCTCCGGCTGGCAGAGCGCATCCTGCTGCGGCTCGCCGAGAACTCCGTCGGGAGCTGGGCACAGGTCGAGGCTGGGCTCCGGTCCGTGTCCCTCGCTGGCGTGGCGGAGCAGGGAGCTCCGGTCGTGGTCGAAGCGACCCTTCGCGTGTCGGGAGCGCCGGACGTGGGCGCCCTCCCGGGTCTGCTCGGGCGCCTCTGGGGCCGCGAGGTTCGCCGTGCCTCGGGCGAGGACCGCGAGGGCAGGGCAGTGCGGCTGGTCCTCCGCGTGGTGGATGGGACCGCGTCACTCTCCGCAGACGTCGGCGGGACGCTGCTTCATCGTCGTGGATGGCGCCAGGAGGTCTCGCGGGCGCCGTTGCGCGAGACGCTGGCCGCCGGCGTTCTCGCCCTTGCCAGCCACTCCTCCGAGGCTCCTGTCTGGGACCCGGTCTGCGGGTCGGGCACCCTAGTCATCGAGGCCGCGCTCATCGCCCGCGGAGTGCCCCCGGGGCTGGGACGGAGCTTCGCCGCGGAGACGTGGCCAGGTGCGGCCCAGGCGGACTGGGCGGGACGACGCGAGCTGCTCCGGGCGGGGGTGCGCCCCCGGGCCCCGGCGCCCATCGTCGGCAGCGACCTGAACGCGGGAGCGCTGGGGACGGCGCGGCGCAACGCGCGGCGCGCGGGCGTGCTCGAGGACCTCCGTCTGGAGCGACTCGACGTCGCGGCCCTGCAGCCAGGAGCCCTCGCACCGGGTTTGCTCGTTGGAAACGTCCCCTACGGCGTCCGGGTGGACGCGCGCGGTGGGCTCGATGCCTTCGACGGCGCGCTGGCAAGAGCGCTCACCGGGCCGTTCCGAACCTGGCGGCGGGCACTCCTGGTCGATGACCCGGCGCGGCTGTCGCGCGCGGGCGGCCGGAGGCCGGACCGGGTCCACCGACTCCTCAACGGCGGCATCCCCGTCGTCCTCGGAATCTGGGAGGGCGACCACACCCCGGCGTGAGCCGTCAGAGGTGTTTGACACGTCGGGCCCGACACGTCGGGCCCACCTCGGGCCGGACGGTGGGTCCGGGGGCGTGGACGGGCGACGAGGATCAGCCGAGGGCAGAGGCTGGCGCTGGCATTCCGTCGGGCCCGGCGCGCCAGGGACTCCAGGCCAGGAGGAGATTCCCCACTGCGATGTCCGACTTGCGCGGCGGAATCGTGAACTCCGCGACCACCAGCGCATCGGGCGCAGCCGACGCCTGGATCTTCTCCGTCTCCTCCTGGAACTCGGCCTCGGCGTCGGCGAGCTGCTTCCGCGCCGATTCGAGCTGCTGCTCCGCCGTACCGACGTCCTGCCGTTCCTTCACCGTGCGGCTGCCGCTCCGGAGAGCCGTGCGCGCGCGGTTGAGGTTCGTGACGCTCACCGCCTTTCGACCGAGGAAGGCGCCGAGGAGCGTGGTGCCGACCGTCACCACCGTGTCCAGTGTCTGCCCCGACGCCTGGGACTGCTGGTCGGCCAGTGTCTTCTGCGCCCGCTGAACCGAGTTCTGCAGCGTCTGGAGCTTCGGCGCCCACCGCTTCCGCAGCGCCTCGACGTCTGCGTCGCGCTGCTCGCGCCCCGAGTGGGTGAGTCGCGCCTTGAACTCGGCGAGCGACTCGCCCGGCGTGGAGACCGCGTCCAGCGCATCGCAGCGGAAGAGCTTCAGCGGACGTGACTGGTACAGCGCCGCGGCGAGCGACTTCTTCCAGTCGGCCCACGCTCCCGCGTTGGTGACCGCGGCCGGAGCCTCCTCGAAGTTCGCTCCCTCGGAAGGAGCGCTCCCCAGCCGCGTGCCCGCGTCTCCGGGAAGCTCCTGCGGCCTCGTCCCACTGCACCTGCGTGCCGTCGACCGAGGCGAGCAACGCCACCGATTCCCAGGCGTCCACCGCCGACTTCTTGTCCACGTAGTGGAGGCGTGCCTGGCCAAGGACCGCCGGCCGGTAGCTCAACGCACCCGAGCCGCGGTGCGGCCGGGAGAAACCCCTCCGCGACACCAGGGGGCAGCACGGGCCTGCGCGCGCTGGCAGTCCCGCCGGCGTTCGGCGCCTTCGCCGGGGCGCCGACCGCGGACCCGCCTGCCATCACATCGCCGCGCTGTCCTGCGCTGAGCAGCTTGATCTGCTCCTTGTCCAGCGGGCCTCGCAGGTACGACAGCGTCCACCGCGTCTGGAACACCTCCGGCACGTCCTCATGGACGTTGTTGAGGAGAAACACCCGGGAACCCAGCCCCGAGAGGAGGCGGTCCATCGCCTGCCGATCGAAGGCATGGCTCGCCGCGTCCATCGCCCCCTGCAGTCCGTCGAGCACCCGCAGCTTGTCGCGCTCGGTCTGCAGTCGCCCGATGAACCACGTACCGGCGTTCGCCAGGCCCTTGTAGTCGAGGTCCACCGGGTTCTGCGTCGCGAGCAGCACGCCGACGCCAAATGCCCGTGCCTGCTTCAGCAGCGTGAGCATCGGCAGCTTCGAGGGCGGCGCGGCGCTCGGAGGAAAGTAGCCGAAGATCTCGTCCATGTAGACCAGCGCCCGGAGCGATCCGGTGCCGGACTGCGTCCGCATCCAGGCGAGCACCTCGCTCAGGAGCGTGGTGACGAAGAACATCCGCTGTGCGTCCGAGAGGTGAGCGATGGAGAGCACCGCGATGCGCGGCTTGCCCGCCGGCGTCCACAGCAGCTTCTGGATGTCGAGCGGCTCTCCCTCGGCCCATGCCGCCGCACCGGGCGAGGCGAGCACATTGTTCAGCGCCAGGGCGAGGCCGCCACGATCCTTGGCCGGGTAGAACGACTCGAGGTCGAGCACCCCGACCTTGTCGAACGGGGGTCGCTGCACTCCCTGGATGACGCCCGCGAGGTCGAGGTCCTGCCCTGCGGACCACGCCCGCTGCACCAGCTGTGAGAGGAGGATGTGCTCGCGGCCCTGCATCGGGTCCGAATCGATGCCCGCGAGCGCCAGGAGCCCCGAGACGGCGCCCTGGACCCGGGCCCGGAGCGCCTCGTCGTCGTCCAGGACCGCCTGCGGTGGGGCGGTGAACGCGCGGAGCAGCGCGAGCGGCCGTCCCGCCTTGCTCCCGGGAGTGTAGATGGCGACCTCGCAGGCCTCGCGGAAGCGGGCGATGCGCGCCCCGTCCTCGTCCCAGTCTGCGAGCCCCTGCTTCCACGTGGCGGCGGTCTTCTCCGCGAGCTGCTGGGGGGTCACTCCCTGCTTCTTGGCTTCCTCCTCGTCGACCCAGGGCAGGAAGTCGGCCGGGGCGAGCGAGGGAAAGGTCAGGGCCAGGTTCGCCAGGTCGCCCTTCGGGTCGATCGCCAGAGCGGGAATGCCGTCGATGGCAGCCTCCTCGAGCAGCCCGATGCACAGACCGGTCTTTCCGCTCCCGGTCATCCCCACGCAGACGCCGTGGGTGGTCAGGTCCTTCGAGTCGTAGAGCAGGAGCTCGCCCAGGGTCTTCCGCGTCTTCGGGTCCCAGCGCCGGCCCAGGTAGAACACCCCGAGCTTCTCGTAGTCCTGCATCCGGCCTCCTCGATGTCGTCCCGGGGGCACTCCAGTGCAGGCCGGGGGGTCGGAGCAATGGTATGGAGCGGCCCATGGCCACCGACCAAGCCCTGAAGCACTTCGCCGCCCACCGCGACGGTTACCTGGATGACCTCAAGAAGCTGGTCCGCATCCCTTCGGTGTCGTTCCCGGGGTTCGACGCGGGGAGGGTCCGGGCCAGCGCCGAGGCCACGGCGAAGCTGCTCCGCGAGCGGGGCTTCTCGAAGGTGCAGCTGCTCGAGGTGGAGGGCGCGCACCCCTACGTCTACGGGGAGATTCTCGAGGCGCCCGGCAAGCCCACGCTCCTGCTCTACGCGCACCACGACGTGCAGCCCGCGGGGGACGAGGAGGCCTGGGCCAGCCCGCCGTTCGAGCCGGTGGAGCGGAAGGGTCCGCCGGACGACAGCCCACGCCTCTACGGCCGCGGCGCGGCGGACGACAAGGCGGGCATCGTCGTCCACACCTCCGCGGTCGAGTCGTGGCGAAAGGGAGCCGGCGGGCTCCCGCTCAACGTGAAGATCGTCGTCGAGGGCGAGGAGGAGGTCGGCTCCGGGCACCTCACCGCGTTCCTCCAGAAGAACAAGTCGCTGCTCCAGGCCGACGCCATCGTCCTGACCGACACGAGCAACTTCGACACCGGGCTGCCCTCCATCACCACCGCCCTTCGCGGAATCGTGGTGGTGAGCGTGGAGGTCCGGGCGCTGAAGCAGTCGGTCCACTCCGGGATGTGGGGCGGTCCGGTGCCCGATCCGGTCATGGGGCTGTGCCGGATGCTGGCGTCGCTGACCAACCCCGACGGTTCCATCGCCATCCCGGGCATCAAGGAGCAGGTGAAGCCCCTGACAGAGAGCGAGCGGAAGAGCATCGCCGCGCTCCCGGGCGACGAGGCGCATTTCCGCAACCAGGCGGGGCTGCTTCCGGGCGTGGAGCTGCTCGGCCATGGGATGCACCCCTGGGAGATGAACTGGCGGCAGCCGTCGATCGCCGTCAACGCGTTCCAGGCCAGCAGCCGCAAGGACGCGCGGAACATCATCGCTGAGTCGGCCTGGGCGCGGGTCGGTGTCCGGCTGGTGCCGAACCTCGACCCCGCGGACGTGCAGCGCCGGCTGGTCGACGCGCTCGAAGAAGGCGACGCCGTGGGGGCTCGAGGTGAAGGTCCACGCCGATGACGCGGCCGGCTGGTGGTACACCGACTCGAGCCACCCCGCGTTCCAGGCGGCATTCCGGGCCCTGAAGAAGGGCTACGGCGCGGACCCGGTGACGATTGGCTGTGGCGGGAGTATCCCCTTCGTCGAGCCGTTCGCCCGCGAGCTCGGCGGCGTCCCGGCGCTCCTCATCGGGGTGGAAGACCCGTACACCAACGCCCACTCGGAGAACGAGAGCCTCCACCTCGGGGACTGGGAGAAGGCAGTCAAGAGCGCCATCCACCTCTACGAGGAGATTGGCGGCGCGCTGAAACCAGCCGCACGCTGATGTACGGCTAGGGGGTTGTCAACTACGGGCTTCAAACCGCCTCTGACCGCCGCTTCACACGGACCACTGTCCGGCAATCTCGAAACATCTCCGACGGCGGTGGTCCGCCGGACGAGGTTGGCCCGATCCGTGCTGGGCCCTCCATGAGAAGGGGGGGCACAAATGGGTTGGCCGATTCGAATGTTCGCTCCGGGGGAGATCTACCTCGTCACGATGCGCTGCTTTCAAGGCCGGTTCCTGCTCCGTCCGTCGGAGCAGACGAACGAAGTCCTGGGGGGTGTACTCGCGAGGGCGGTTCGGCTGAGTGGGGTCGAGCTCTTCGCCTTCACGTTTGCCTCGAACCACATGCACCTGCTGGTTCGGGCGCCTGGTGGAAACCTGCCCCGCTTCATGCAGCACCTGGCGACCAACATCTCGAAGAAGGTCGGCTTTCTGGCCGGGTGGCGTGGTGCGTTCTGGGAGCGAAGATACTCGGCGCAGCCAGTGCTGGACGAGGAGGCGCTCCAGGATCGGCTCCGCTACCTCCTCGCGCACGGCCTGAAGGAGGGGCTCGTCCGCAAGTGCGCTGAATGGCCGGGACTGAGTTCCCTGAAGCTCTTGCTTGTTCGTAGACCTCGCCGGTTCCGGTGGTTCGATTGGACCCGTCGCTCGAGTAGTCGGGTCACCTCGAAGAAGAGATCCCGATTCGACGACTGCTGGGCCGAGCCCGAGGAACTGGTGCTCGCTCCCCTACCAAGCGCGGTGCTTCGTACCCGAGGCGCGATCGGACGCTTCCTGCAGCGCGCCACACAGGCCATCGAGATGGAAGCGGCCCGTACGCATCGGCGCGTGCTCGGGGTCAGCGGAGTGCTCTGCCAGCGCCCCCAGCACAGACCCGACCGCCTGGAGCGCAAGCCACGGCCACTCTGCCATACGTCGGTTGCCGCACTCCGTGAGGAGTTCCGCGAGCGCTATCGGGCGTATGCCGCGGCGTTCGGCGAAGCCTCCAGCCGGTGGAAGGCCGGAGACTTCCTTGCACAGTTCCCGGATTGTGCGTTCCGCCCCTTCGTCTGGCCCCTCTCGGTCGTCGCCGAGCTGACTGCCTGACAATGGATCAGCCGGAACGCGGGTGGATGGGTCCAGCGCGAAGCCGCAAGCTCTGTACGTCCGCTCCCGTGTTGCGCGCCTGGATCTCGGCGAGTATCGCGAGCGCGATCTCCTCCGGTTGTTCCGCTCCCAGATTCAATCCCACCGGGCTGTAGAGGCGCGCCCGCTGCTGTTCCGTCGGCGAGAAGCCGCCCTGACGTAGCTCATCGAGGAGCCGCTCGGTCCGGGCGCGTGGCCCGAGCACGCCCACGTAGGAGCAGCCTGACTCGAGCGCGAACCGCAGGTACCCGCGATCGTGGCCGATGTTGTGAGTCATCACCACGATTGCAGACTCCGGTTCAGGTATGAGCTTCTCGGCGATGGCCGCCGGGCTGGCCGTGAGCTGGACGTCAGCATCGCGGAAGAGATCCGCCGGAACCCCGCCAGAGGTGTTTGACACCACTGTGACGTGGAATCCGAGAGCGACGGCCAGCCGCACCAGCGGGACGGCGTCCTGACCCGTGCCGAAGACCACGAGCGACCGGGGGGGGCGGATGACCTCGACCAGCGCCTCCATCGGACCCGCATCGGTGTCGAACCGCGTCGTTCGCGTCGACCGGTCCGTCAGGGCCCGCGCCGCCTCGGCCGCCAGACGATCCCGGAGCGCCCCCGCAGGTACATCCGACCGGATCCCCGATGCGTCCCGGAGGAGCCGCTGCCCCACCCGGACTCCGCCCCCCTCCCGGAAGACGGTCGCCATCACGCCGGCCTTCCTCGCCGAGAGACAGCTGGCGATGAACTCGAGCGGGTGGACGTCGCCGTCCAGCGTCAGTCGCTCGAGGAGCACGTCCACCCGGCCGTTGCACCCGAGACCGAACGTCCAGGTCTCCTCGTCGTCCGCGGATGTCGAGTCATACGTGACGACGACCGGACCCTCCCGGGTTCGCCACAACGCCTTCTGCAGCACGTCCCGCTCGAGGCACCCGCCGCTGATCCCGCCGGCGATCCAGCGCTCGGCCGAGAGGAGCAGCCGCGCACCGGGGCGCCGATACGTCGATCCGCTCGTCGCCACCACCGTGGCCAGCAGGGCCGGTCGTCCCTCGCCACGGATCTCGGCCCAGCCCCGGACGATGTCCCGCAGCTCCCTCACGACCCGACCACCCTCAGCGCCAGCCAGCCACCCGAGACGAGCAGCCCGACGCCGCCCGCCCGGCCGAGCACCCTCGCCACTCCCGGTGACGTCACCCGCTCGAGGACCAGGAACACGGTGAGCAGCACCATGCCCGCGACGTTCATCGCCCCGATCACCAGGAGCGTCAGCATCAGGATGCCGCAGGACGAGAGGGAGACCACGCCGTGCCGGAGGCCAGCACGCAGCGGGTGGACCGAGCCGTCCCCCACCGCGGCGGACAGCGCCCGGCAGCGCTCCAGGCAGACCGCCTTCCATGGCGACAGCTGCACCAGGCCCGCCGCGACGAGGATGGCGGCCGCGAGGGGAGTGCTCCGGATGGCCATGTCGTGGGTCATGAGCCCCCAGGCCCCGAGCTGCGCATCGACCAGTGCCAGCGCGACGCTCGCCGCACTCCAGACCGCCAGGTACCCGCCGAGCATGGCCCAGGCGTTCCTCTGCGCGTGCGCTCGCCCCGTTCCGCTCCGGGCCAGCCCGGACAGAGCGAGGACCTCCGGGGGGACCATCATCCCCACCATCATCGTGGTCCACATCGCGACCCGGGCGCCCAGGGAGAGCCCGTGGTGCCCCACCTCGGCCAGATAGAGCGACCATGCCCAGCCGAGCCCAGTCAGCCCGGCGAGCGCCAGCACGAACGCCCAGGCCGGACGACGCTGGGCACGCGCGATTGGAAAGGACGGCAGTCATCCCTACTCGGCGACCCCCTTGTCCTTGAGGATCCGCCACACCCTCTCCGGCGTGATCGGAATGTCGATATGTCTGACACCCAGGTGGGACAGGGCGTCCACCACCGCGTTGGCGATGGCCGGTGTGGCGCCCACCGTGGCCGACTCACCCACCCCCTTGGCTCCGAAGGGATGGTGGGGCGACGGCGTCACCGTCTTCCCCGTCTCCCACGCCGGCGTCTCCATCGCCGTCGGTACCAGGTAGTCCATGAAGCTTCCGCCCTGGATGTTCCCGGACTCGTCGTAGCTGATCTCCTCCAGCAGGGCCGGGGCCATCCCCATCGACAGCCCGCCGTGGATCTGCCCGTCGACGATCATCGGATTGATGATGTTCCCGCAGTCGTCCACCGCGACGAATCGCCGGATCTTCACCATCCCGGTCCCCCGGTCGATGTCCACCACGCAGATGTAGCTGCCAAAGGGGAAGGTGAGGTTCGGCGGGTCGTAATAGTCGACTGCCTCGAGCCCGGCCTCCATCCCCTGCGGGTGGTTGGTGTACGCGGCGAAGGCGATCTCCTGGATGGTCTTCGAGCGCTGCGGCGCGCCCCGCACCGAGAACTTGCCTGTCTCCCAGACCAGGTCGTCCTCCGAGACCTCCAGCAGGTACGCGGCGATCTTCTTCGCCTTCTCTCGCACCTTGCGTGCCGCCATCGCGCCCGCCGCGCCGGCGGTCGGAGTGGAGCGGCTGGCGTACGTCCCGAGCCCGTACGGGGCCGTGTCCGTGTCGCCCTCCTCCACCTGCACCGCCGAGGCGGGGATGCCCAGCTCCTCGGCGATGATCTGGGCGTACGTCGTCTCGTGCCCCTGGCCCTGAGACTTGGTCCCGAACCGGGCGATGGCCTTGCCGGTGGGGTGCACCCGGAGTTCGCAGGAGTCGAACATCTTGATGCCCAAGATGTCGAACTGCTTCGAGGGCCCGGCACCGACGATCTCGGTGAAGCTGCAGATCCCGATGCCCATCAGCTCCCCGCGGGCCCGCTTCTCCGCCTGCTCCTTCCGCAGCCCGCGGTAGTCGATCATGTCCATCGCCAGCTGCAGGGCCCGAGGGTAGTCACCGCTGTCGTACTCCCAGCCCAGCACCGACTTGTACGGGAACTTCTCCTTGGGGATGAAGTTCTTCATCCGCAGCTCGGCCGGGTCCATCTTCAGCTGCTGGGCGAGCACGTCGGTGATCCGCTCGATGGCGTGCACCGCCTCGGTGACCCGGAACGAGCAGCGGTACGCCACGCCGCCGGGCGGCTTGTTGGTGTACACGCCGTCGACCTCCACGAAGGCCTTCTTCACGTCGTACGAGCCGGTGCAGATGGAGAACAGGCCCGCCGGGAACTTGGACGGGTTCGCCGCGGCGTCGGCGTAGCCGTGGTCGGCCAGGGTCTTCATCCGGAGCGCGGTGATGGTCCCGTCCTTCTTCGCCGCCAGCTCGGCGGTGATGTGGTAGTCGCGGGCGAACGAGTCGGCCTGGAGGTTCTCCATCCGGTCCTCGATCCATTTCACCGGCTTGCCGATCACCACCGACGCCGCCACGGCGATGACGTAGCCCGGATAGACCGGGACCTTGCCCCCGAAGCCCCCACCGATGTCCGGGGAGATGATGCGGATCCGCTCCTCGGAGAGCCCGACGTGCCCGGCCACCAGCGCGAACACCGTTCGGATCGCGTGCGGCGCCTGCGTGGTCATGTAGACGGTGAGCTTGCCGTTCACCCGGTCGAAGTCGGCGATGCACCCGCAGGTCTCGATCGACGCGACGTGGATCCGCGGGATGTAGAGGTCCTGCTTCACCACCACGTCCGCTTCGGCGAACGCCTTCTGGGTCGCGGCCCGATCCCCCGCTTCCCAGTGGAAGATGCGGTTGTCCTTCTTGTCCTTCTTGTCGGTGCGGAGGATGGGGGCGTTCGGCTCGAGCGCCTTGAACGGGTCCACCACCACCGGCAGCGGGTCGTAGTCCACCTCGACCGCGTCCACACCGTCCGCGGCGGCGTAGCGGCTGGTGGCGATGACCGCCGCCACCTCCTGCGCCTGGTACATCACCTTCTCGGTCGGGAGGACCATCTGGGTGTCCGACATCAGGGTCGGCATCCAGTGGAGGTTGTACTTGGCCAGCGTCTCCCCGGTGATGACCGCCAGGACCCCGGGGACCTTCATCGCCTTCTCGATGTTGATCGACTTGATCTTGGCGTGGGCGAAGGGGCTCCGGACGATGTCCATCCACAGCATGTCGCGGAGGACGATGTCGTCGACGTAGTTCCCCTTGCCCCGGATGAAGCGCGGATCCTCCTTGCGCTTCATCGAGTGACCCATGCCCCCCACTTCCGGACTGGTCTTGGGCTGCATGGCGTTCTCCTAGCGCAGCCGCTCGGCCGCGGACTGGACTGCCTTGACGATGTTCACGTAGCCGGTGCAGCGACAGAGGTTTCCGGAGATGGCCTCCCGGATCTCGGCCTCGCTGGGGTTCTTGTTCCGCGCCAGGAGCGCGCAGCTGGTCATCAGCATCCCCGGCGTGCAGTAGCCGCACTGCAGCCCGTGCTTCTCCCAGAAGCCTTCCTGTAGCGGGTGCAGCTTCCCGTCCTTCTCCAGACCCTCGACGGTGGCAATCTCCCGCCCGTCGGCCTGCACCGCGAGGATGGTGCACGACTTCACCGGCTGGCCGTCGAGGAGCACCGTGCACGCTCCGCAGTGCGTGGTGTCGCAGCCGATGTGCGTGCCGGTGAGCCGGAGCCCATCCCGGATCAGGTGGACCAGGAGCAGGCGGGACTCGACCTGTGCGTCGTGAGCGGTGCCGTTCACCGTCACCCGGATGCTGTGCGTCGCCATGGCTACCGCCCTCCTGCGCGTTCGACCGCGATCTTCAGCGCGCGTCCGGTGAGGACCCGCGCCATGTCCCGCTTGTATTCCACCGAGCCCCGGCGGTCGGCGCTCGGGGCGGCCGCCCGGGAGGCCCGCTGCGCCGCCTCGGCCAGCGTCGCCGCATCGGGTCGCTTGCCGACGAGGAACGTCTCCGCGTCGGTGGCCTTGATCGGGGTGGGCCCGACGTTGGTCAACCCGAGCCCGACCCGCTCGAAGCCTCCCTTGGCGTCGAGCGTCACCTGCACCGCCGCGGCCGCGGTGGCGTAGTCCCCGACCTTCCGCTCCAGCTTCACGTACGCCCCCCCGGAGCGCGCAGGCGGGACCGGGATCCGGATCTCGGTGAGGACCTCGTCCGGGCGGAGCGCGGTCCGGAAGAGACCGAGGAAGAACTGGGTGATGGGAATCACCCGCTCACCCTTGGGCGAGGTGGCCACCACCTGCGCGCCGAGCGCGAGCATGGTGGCCGGGTGATCGTTCCCCGGGTCGCCGTGGGCCAGGTTTCCGCCGACCGTGGCCATGTTCCGCACCAGCGGGTCGGCGATCACCTTCGCCGTGTCGACCAGGATGGGGTAGCGGGCCTGGACGAGCTCGGAGCGCTCCAGCATCGATTCGCGGGTGCGGCCGCCGATGCGGAGCATGCCCCCGTCCTCGCGGATGTACTCCAGGCCGGGGATGCGCCCGATGTCGATCAGGTGGCCCGTCTGTCCCAGACGGAGCTTGAGGAGCGGGAAGCAAGCTCTGCCCTCCGGAGAGCACCTTCGCGTCGTCTCCGTACTTCGAGAGCAGCGCCAGCGCCTCCGGTAGTGTGCCCGGTGCGTGGTAGTCGAACGACGCAGGAATCATGGGTCCCTCCTCGGGCCTACGACGACCGGTGCAGCGAGCAGGTAGAGAACCGCGGCGAGGACGGCGAGCACCACCACCCAGAACCGCCGGCTGACGGGCCCAGCGCGCCGCCGACCGACGCGCCACCCGCGCTCCGAGCGCCGCGGCGTCCAGCGCCTCGGGGGCGGCGGCCGGAGCCGACCCGGAGCGTCGCCGCCGTGGACACGGCCGGACTCGCGTTCGACGCAGGGCCCGCTCCCGCTGCCGGCGCTCCTCCGATGGCGGGCACCCCGCCGTCCGGCGCGCGAGCCGAGGGCTGCGAGGAAGCACCGGGGGCGGCGCCATCGGTCGGGCTCGCCGCGCCGCCCGACTCCAGCTCCGCCCGCATCCGCTCGGAGAAGATCTGGAACATCTCGTCGCTGACGTCCTGGATCATCCCCCGCCCCATCTGGGCGAGGATGCCGGTGACGTTCACCAGGGAGACGGCGGTGACCTCCGTCTTTCCGCCCGGGAGCGGCCTTCACGCTGCTGGTCAGCCGGAGGTCGGCGCCGCCCTTGCCCCGCACGTCCTGACCGGTGGCGACCAGCTCGGCGGTGCGGGCCGCGGCGTCGAGCCGCTCGAAGACGACCTTCCCCCGGTACGTCGAGGAGACCGGTCCGACCTTGATGGTCATCGTGCCGCTCGAGGTCTTCTCGTCGAGCCGTTCGCCGATCGCCGCGCCCGGAAGGCACCGGGCCACCCTCGGGAGATCGACCAGAAAGCTCCACACCGCCTCGGGCGTGGCGTTGACGACGAAGGTCTTGGCGATCTCCATGGCCATCGAAGGCTCAGCGCGCCGCTGCCGACGGGGTGAGGTACCGCTCCGGCGCGGCGAGGAACTTCTCCCGGCAGCGCGGGTTGCAGAAGAAGAAGGGTCGCGCCCAGGTGCTCCGCCCGGTGGCGCGCGGTGGCCACCGCCACCGTCATCCCGCAGACCGGATCCACCGCCTCGCCGCCCTCGGGCGCGGGCAGTGCCGCCGGCTCGGCGACCTGGGCTCTGGCGAGCTGCACGATCTCCGCGAGGATGCTCAGCGCGACCTCCTCCGGGAGCCGGGCGCCGATGTCGAGCCCCGCCGGATTCCGGATCCGGTCCAGCGGCTCGGCGGAGACTCCGCGGCCGAGCAGGGACTCGCGGAGCTGACCGAAGCGGGTGCGGCTCGCGACCACGCCCAGGTACGCCGGCCGCAATCCCAGCGCCGTGGTCACCGCCTCGTCGTCGTGCTCGCCCATCGTGGCCACGACCGCCAGGGTCCGCGCGGCCGAGCCGGCGTCCCGAAGCTCGGGGTTGCCCCAGTCGACGAAGGCGCGGTCAGCCCCGGGAACCGGACGGGCGACCGCATCGGGGTCCACCACGTCCACCAGGTATCCGAGCCCCTTCCCCAGCTGCGCCAGGGCACGGACCACCGGAGAGAGGCCGAAGAGCACCAGGCGCGGCGGCGGAAGGAACGGCTCGAGGTACACGTCCACCGTCCCTCCGCTCTGGCACACCATCGGAAGCACGGTGACGCCGGGCCGGTCGTCCGCGCCGGGCTCGGGCGATAGCGAGAGCAGCCGCGGCTGGCCGTCGACCAGCGCCCGGGCGGCCTCGCGCCTGACCACCGGCTGCGTGCAGTTGCCCCCGAGCCAGCCGTGGTACCCGCCGTCCGCGGTGATCACCGCCATGTCGCCCTGGTGCGCCGAGCTGTAGGCCTGCCGGCGAACGACCATCGCCAGGACGAAGGGCTGCCGCCGCGCGGCGAGCTCCGCGGCGAGCTGGAGCAGCTCGGCCCTCACCGCACGCCCCCGAGCTGATCCCGGACCCGCTCCACGTCACCGGGGAGATCGAGATCGGTCAGGGCGCCCGCCGGCCAGGGGACGCGGATCGCCTCGGCGCTGTGCCGCTTGATGACCCTCTTGCCGCAGCCCTCGCCCTCGAGCGCCCCGAGCTCGGCAAACAGCCGCCGGTCGTAGACGATCGGCGGAGCGTCCACCCCCTCGTAGTCGGAGACCACCAGGGGGGCGCTCGTCGCGCGGTACCGGTCGACCAGCGCCCGGATCATCGCCGCGTCGACCAGCGGCATGTCCGCGAGGAGCACCACCGCCGCGGCGCACGCCCGGGCACGGCGCGGATCCCGTTGCGGAGCGAGCTGTGGATCCCTTCCTGGTACTCGGCGTTGAGAACCACCTGGCAGGGCAGCCCGGCGAGCTCCGCGCGGGCGCGCTCGCTCTCGTGGCCGAGGACCACCAGCACCGGGTCGAGCCCCGCGTCGACGGCGCATGAGGACCGCTCGCCGGAGCACACTCTGCCCGGCCAGCTCCAGCAGGAGCTTGTTGCGGCCCATCCGGCTCGAGGTCCCCGCAGCGAGGACCACGCCGGCGATGCTCTCACGCCGATCCACCGCGGGACCTCCCAGGACAGGAGCCCAACCGCGCCCCATGAACACCCGGGCCGCGCGGGAGTGTCAACGACGGCGCGCTGATGGCACGTTGCGTTGGAAACGAACTTCGCAGGGGCTGCTGCTTGACCGCCGCCGACGGCGCTCGCAATGTGCCGGACGCTTCGCCACGCTGCTGGCTCCTGGAGGTGACGGGATGGCGCGGATCTCCCTGCAGGTGAATGGGATCGAGCAGGCGCACGAGGTCGAGCCCAGGCTGCTGCTCGTGCACTACCTCCGCGATGTGCTCGGCCTCACCGGGACGCACGTCGGCTGCGACACCAGCCAGTGCGGAAGTTGCACGGTGATGCTCGATGGCAGAACGGTGAAGTCCTGCACCATGCTCGCGGTGCAAGCGGATGGCAGCGAGGTGCTGACCATCGAGGGGCTCGGCTCGGGCGGCCGCCTCCACCCCGTTCAGGAGAGCTTCTGGGAGGAACACGGGCTGCAGTGCGGCTTCTGCACGCCCGGCGTCATCCTCTCCGCGGTGGGCCTGCTCCGGGACGTGCCGGACCCCGACGAGCACGCCATCCGGGCCGGCATCGAGGGGAACCTCTGCCGCTGCACGGGGTACCACAACATCGTCAAGGCGGTGCAGTCGGCGGCGAAGAAGCTCGCCCCGGCACCGTCGGGCGCCGGGCCGGCCCGTCCCGCGCGGGCGGGTGAGGGAGGAGCGCATGGCGACGGGAACCGTGGAGCGGCTGGTCGGCAAGGCCGTCAGGCGTCGGGAAGACCCCCGCTTCATCACCGGGCGCGGCACGTACACCGACGACGTGAAGCTGCCGGGAACCCAGCACGCGGCGTTCGTCCGGAGCTCGCACGCCCATGCCCGGATCCGGAGGATCGACACCTCGCGCGCGCTGGCCCAGCCCGGGCGTGCGCGCGGTCTTCACCGGGAAGGACCTCGCCGATGCCGGGGTGAATGCCATCCCGGTCGGGTGGCTCCTCCCGGGGCTGAAGACGACCGACTTCAGGGCCATCGCCGTGGACCTGGTGCGCCACGCCGGCGAGGCCGTCGCGGTGGTGGTGGCCGAGTCGGCTGCCCTCGCCCGTGACGCCGCCGAGCTGGTCGAGGTGGACTACGAGGAGCTCCCGGTGGTGGTGGACGCAGTCGCGGCGCTGAAGCCGGGCGCACCGAACGTCCACGCCAACGCACCCGACAACCGCTGCTTCCACTGGGAGATCGGCGACCGGGCCCGGACCGACGCTGCGCTTCGCGGGGCCTCCAGGGTGATCCGCACCCGCCTGGTGAACCAGCGGCTGATCGCCAACGCCATCGAGCCGCGCGCCTCGCTGGCCAGCTACCAGGCGGCGACCGACGAGCTGACCCTCTGGGTGACGTCGCAGAACCCGCACGTCCACCGGCTGATCATGGGCGCGTTCGTCCTCGGGCTGCCGGAGCAGAGGTTCCGGGTCATCTCGCCCGACGTCGGCGGCGGGTTCGGCTCGAAGATCTTCATCTACCCCGAAGAGGTCGCGGTGGCCTGGCTCGCCCGCAAGCTCGGCGTGCCGGTGAAGTGGACCGCGCAGCGCAGCGAGAGCTTCCTCACCGACGCGCAGGGACGCGACCACGTCTCCGAGGTGGAGATGGGATTCGACGCGAAGGGAAAGGTCGCCGGGCTCCAGGTGAAGACCGTGGCCAACCTCGGCGCATACCTCACCCTCTTCGCCCCGTGCGTCCCCACCTACCTCTACGGGACGCTCCTCAACGGCGTCTACGACTTCCCCAGCATCTTCTGCGAGGTGGACGGCGTCTTCACCCACACCGTGCCGGTCGACGCCTACCGCGGCGCGGGCCGGCCGGAGGCCTGCTACCTGATCGAGCGCACGATGGATCTGGCGGCCCACGAGCTGGGGGTCGATCCGGCGGACCTCCGGCGCCGGAACCTCATCGCCAAGGACCGGTTTCCGTTCCAGACCCAGGTGGCGCTGACCTACGACAGCGGCAACTACGCCCCGGCGCTGGAGCGGGCGCTGCAGATGGTGGGCTACCCGCGCTTCCGGACCGAGCAGGCCGAGGCGCGCCAGAAGGGGAGGTACCTCGGGCTCGGGATCTCCTGTTACATCGAGGCCTGCGGCATCGCTCCGTCCCAGGTGGTGGGGTCGCTCGGCGCGCAGGCCGGCCTCTACGAGAGCGGCACGGTCCGCGTGCATCCGACCGGGAAGGTCACGGTGCTCACCGGCTCGCACAGCCACGGGCAAGGGCACGAGACCACCTTCGCCCAGGTGGTGGCGGACTCGCTGGGAATCCCCATGACCGACGTGGACATCGTGCACGGGGACACCGGGCGCATCCCCTTCGGGATGGGCACCTACGGCAGCCGGAGCGCCGCGGTGGGCGGGGCGGCGATCCACATGAGCCTGGGGAAGATCATCGAGAAGGGCCGCGCGCTCGCCGCCTATCTGCTCGAGGCCGCCCCGGACGACGTCGAGTTCAAGGCCGGGCGCTTCTCGGTGAAGGGCTCGCCGGACCGCGGGAAGACCTTCGCCGAGGTCAGCCTCGCTGCCTACCTCGCCCACAAGATGCCCGCCGGGATGGAACCGGGCCTCGAGGCGACGAGCTTCTTCGACCCGTCGAACTTCACCTTCCCCTTCGGGACCCACATCGCGGTGGTGGAGGTGGACGTGGAGACCGGGCGAACCGAGCTGCTCCGCTACGTCGCCGTGGACGACGTGGGCAACGTCATCAACCCGATGATCGTCGAGGGCCAGCTGCACGGGGGCATCGCCCAGGGCGCGGCCCAGGCGCTCTGGGAGTGGGCGAACTACGACGACGCGGGCCAGCTCACCACCGGATCGCTGATGGACTACGGGTTGCCTCGAGCGGACCAGCTCCCGAGCTTCGAGACCGACCGCACGGTGACCCCGTCTCCGGTGAACCCGCTCGGGGTCAAGGGAGCGGGCGAGGCCGGAACCATCGCCGCGACGCCGGCGGTGGCCAACGCGGTGATCGACGCGCTCGCGCCGTTCGGCATCGTTCACCTCGACCTCCCGCTCACGCCCCAGAAGGTGTGGAAGGCCGTGCAGACCGCCCGCGCGGCGGGGGGGAGGTGAGCGATGTACCCGGTGCCCTTCGAGTACCATCGCGCAGGGAGCGTCCAGGAGGCGGTGGACCTCCTCGCCCGCTTCGGTGAGGGGGCCAAGCTCCTCGCCGGCGGCCACTCGCTCCTTCCCCTGATGAAGCTGCGCCTCGCCGAGCCCAGGCACCTGGTGGACATCCGGCGCATCCCCGGTCTGTCCGGGGTGCGCGTGGAGGGCGGAGGACTGGTGGTGGGCGCGGCGACGCCCTACCAGGTGCTGGAGCGATCGCCGCTCGTCCGCGAGCGCCTGCCCATCCTCGCCGAGGCGGCTGGGCAGATCGGCGATCCCCAGGTCAGAAATCTGGGCACCATCGGCGGCAGCCTCGCCCATGCCGATCCGGCGGCAGACATGCCAGCGGTGATGCTCGCTCTCGGGGCCGAGCTGGTGGCGACGGGACCGAAGGGCACGCGGACGCTGCCGGTGGACGGCTTCTTCCTCAAGCTCTTCACCACGGCGCTCTCCCCTGGCGAGGTCCTGACCGAGGTGCGCATCCCAGTTCCCCCCGCGGGCTCGGGCGGGGCCTACGCCAAGTTCGCCCACCCCGCCTCGCGCTACGCCATCGTCGGCGTCGCCGCCGTGGTCACGGTGAGCGGAGGACGGATCTCCGCCGCGCGGGTGGCGATCACCGGCGTGGGCAGCAAGGCGGCGCGGGCGACTGCCACCGAGGCGGCGCTGATGGGGAAGGCGGCCGACGCGGCCACGGTGTCGGCCGCCGCGCAGAAGGCCGTGGACGGCCTCTCGGTCCGCTCCGACCCGCGCATGGATCCGGATTACTGGCGCTCGCTGGCGGTCACCTTCACCCGACGGGCGCTGGCCACGGCCGTCGAGCGGGCCGGGTAGAACGCTCCGTGCGCGAGGAGATCCAGCGGATCCAGCAGGCGATGGAGCGGCAGGGCTACGTCACCGACCGCGCGGTCGCCACCGCCGTGCACCTGTCCATCACCCTGGGCAAGCCGCTGCTGGTCGAAGGGCATCCGGGAGTGGGGAAGACCGAGATCGCGAAGGTGCTGGCGAGCGTGCTCCAGGGCGACCTGATCCGGCTCCAGTGCTACGAGGGGCTCGACGCGACCACCGCCCTCTACGAGTGGAACTATCCGAAGCAGCTCCTGCACATCAAGCTGGAGGAGCACGGCGATCGATCGGTCGCAGCGCGCGAGGCGGACATCTTCAGCGAGAGGTTCCTGCTCAAGCGCCCCCTGCTGCAGGCCATCACCCACCAGGGACGGCCCCCGGTCCTACTGATCGACGAGGTGGATCGCGCGGACGAGGAGTTCGAGGCCTTCCTCCTGGAGGTCCTCTCGGACTTCCAGGTCACCATTCCCGAGATCGGCACGGTCCACGCCGCGGCGCGGCCGGCGGTGGTGCTGACCTCCAACCGGGCCCGTGACCTCTCCGACGCGCTCCGCCGCCGGTGCCTCTACCTCTGGATCGACTACCCCGCGCTCGACAAGGAGCTGCGCATCGTCCGGACCCGGGTGCCGGGGATCGACGAGCGACTGGCGCGGGAGGTCACCACCTTCATCCATGCGCTCCGGCGGATGAAGCTGGCCAAGGTGCCGGGAGTCGCCGAGTCGCTCGACTGGGCCCAGGCGCTGGTGACGCTGCACGCCTCGCACCTCGACGAGGAGCTGGTCCGCGAGACGCTGGGCTGCTTCCTCAAGGACGAGGAAGATCTCCGGACGGTCACCGCTCGCCTCGATGCCGGAGAGCTGGCGGCCCTCGCCTCGCCGCTCTAGATGAGCCCCGCCGCAGCGGATCTGGTCGAGCACACCGCGCGCTTCTGCCGTCGACTCCGCGCCGAGGGCCTGAGGCTCGGACCGGGGGACACGCTCGATGCGACGCGGGCGCTGGACTCGGTGGACCTCCTCGACCGCGAGGACGTGCGGCTGGGTCTCCGCACCGCGCTGGTGAAGCGGCTCGAGGACGTTCCGCTGTTCGATGCCCTGTTCGAGACGTTCTGGGGCGGAGGTGCGCCGGTCCGCAGGAACCCGGCGGTCATCCCTCCCGACGCCGAGGAGGAGCATCAAGGCCGGAGCGCCGCGCCGAGCCCTCGGCGTCCCCCCGAGTCGGAGCGGTCGTTCGAGGAGCTGGCCGTGCCGGGTCCGAGCGCACGCGAGGCGCTGGGACGCCAGGACTTCGCGTCCTACGGCGAGGACGAGCTCCGCGCAGTCACCGCGCTCGCCAGGGCCATCGCCCGCCGGCTCCGCGCGCGTCCCGGCCGGCGCTGGAAGCACGCTCGCCGCGGCGAGCAGGTGTCGCTTCGCCGGACGCTGCGCGAGGCAATGAAGACCGGAGGGGAGCTCTCCACCCTGAGCTACCGGGAGCGCAAGCTCCGGCGGACCCGGCTGGTGATCCTCGCCGATGTCTCCGGCTCGATGGACCTCTATGCTCGCCTTCTCCTGCAGTTCCTCTACGCCCTGCAGAACGCCTTCGCCCGCGTCGAGACGTTCGTCTTCGCCACCCGGCTCAGCCGGGTCACCGACGAGCTCCGGGTGGCCGGGTACCGCGAGGCGCTCGGAGGCCTCTCGGCACGGGTGCAGGACTGGAGTGGAGGCACGCGGATCGGTGAGTCGCTCGCCGCGTTCCTCGCCGGATGGCCGCGGCTGGTCGATCGCCGCACGGTGGTGGTGGTGCTCAGCGACGGCTGGGAGACCGGGGATCCCGGGGTCCTCGGGCAAGCGCTCGCCGCCCTGCGACGCCGGGCAGGTCGGCTGGTCTGGCTGAACCCACTCCTCGGCAGCCCCGGGTACGAGCCGCTGACCCGCGGGATGCAGGCCGCACTGCCCCATCTCGACGTGTTCGCGCCAGCGAACGACCTCGCGAGCCTCGAGGAGCTGGCGCGCCATCTCTGCCTCTGAGCATCCTGAACGCCCCCCCCTCGGGCGCTTCCTGAGGAGCTCTCTCGCGGCCGGAGCAGCGTCGAACCCCGCCACCCTGAGGAGCAGCAGTCTCGACCAACTCCGGACGACTCACGGAGAGCAGGACTGGTTCGCTCCGGTGAAGCTCGGCGTCGTCTCAGGGGTGGGCGTCCGGGAAACGGCTCGCCAGCCAGGCTTCGACCTCCTCGGGATGGTAATTGAACGGTCCGGTGCCACCCTTGTAGCGGATCACGCCGTCCTCGATGATGTAGAGACGCTCGGGCCACCCCGCGTAGATCCAGTTCGCCTGATTCTCGAGCGGATCGACGAGGAGCGGAATCTCGTAGCCGAAGCGGTGGACGAAATCGTTGGCGATGGTCGCACGCTGCTCGGTGGTGCGCGGCTGCGGGTAACAGACGCCGTCGGTCTCGTTGGCTGACATCTGCCACTCGTCGGTGGGATGGGCCTCTTGATGTAGAGCGTGAGAAAACTCACTCGCGTGGCGTACTTGGCGTGGAGCTTCTTCAGGCGCTCGACCGAGCGTCGGAACGGGGGTCAGGTGAAGCTGCCGAAGATCAGCACCGTCGGCTTCGGGCCCAGCCGGTCGAGGAGGTGGACGCGCCCGCCGTCCAGCCCGACCAGCTCCACGTCAGGTGCACGGTCGCCGACCGCCAGCGTGCGCTCCCTCCGAGTGTCGTAGCGCGCCATGCCAATCAGGTTGCGCGGTCCGATGACCACCGCCGCCCCGATGCCCGCCAGCATCAGCAGCCCGGCCAGGCCGAGTAGAAGTTTCTTCCTCATGCCTGGTGAAGGTAGCAAGGACGGAAGTGCCCGTCCCCACAGGGCCCCCGCGAGGTGTCAAACACCTCTGACGGGCGGGAGTGCCTGTCCCGCGGCGGCGACCTTCCGGACGGAGCTCCCCTCGACCAGCGCCAGCCCGTCGCCCCGCGGCTCCGTCCCCTCCACCGCCACCACGTCGCCGCGGCGGAGGGAGAAGAACGCCTCGTTCGCCGCCGTCCGGTGCTTCCCCTGGAGCGCCAGGCCCATCCGGCCCTCAGGTCCGCAGCCCATGTACCGCTGCCGGCCCTTCCCCTCGAGCGGCTCGGAGACGATGCGGAACACCCGCCCCGGCGGCGGCTCGGCCCACGCCTCGCCCTTCGGCGCGAGCACCAGGTAGCTCATCTTGAGCGCCTCCTTGTGCAGCCCCGCCTCGCGCGCCAGCGCGTCGAGCACCGGCGGCGGCGACCAGCTCCGCTCGGCGTGGCACCAGTCCGATGCCTTCACCAGCGCCGGGCACGCCCCGCGCCACAGGCAGGGTGCCCGGACGGCATATCCGCGGGCGACGAGCAGGTCGCGGACCTGGAGCAGCTCGCGCGACGTGTCGCGGAGCGCGGGCTCGAGCACCACCAGCGAGCCCCCGGGACGGAGCTGCGCCGCCGCCCGCTCCAGCAGCGCCGCCCGCTCCGCCAGCGCCCCCGCCCCGCGCCCGAGCTCGTTCAGCACGTGGCCGAGGGTGATGGCGTCGAACTCCCCGTCGGGGAGCGCGGCGCCACCGGTCCAGGTCCGTGTCGCCAAGCGGCTCCGCCGCCTCCGCGGCCAGCGCCCGCGCCAGCGCCAGGGCCGGCGCGCTCCGGTCGGCCGCGGCGACCTCCGAGGCGCCCGCGTCCAGCGCGGCGAAGGCCACCGGACCCGGGCCACTCCCGAGGTCCAGCACGGTCCGCGGCCGCCGCGGGAGCTCCCCGAGCACCGCCCGCGCCTGCGCGTAGCTCACCGGCCAGTAGAAGAGGAGGTAGGCGCCGAGGAGCCGCGGATCGTCCAGGTAGCGGGCGCCGACCAGCGCCCGGTCGCGTGTCAGGCCGGTGGACAGCGTCCGGATCCCCTGGCCGATCTCCTTCAGCTCGCGCCCGACCAGGGTCGGTGGGCCCTCGGGAAGGCGCCGGTGCCGCCGCCAGACGGCGACCAGCCGGGGCATCCAGCGGGCGAGGGCGCGATCGACGTCGAGGGTGGCCACGGGGCGCTCTCCAACTACCATCGGCGCGGCACGGGCGCGCGGGGTCTCCGCTCAGCCCGGCGGGCGCCGGTCGAGCCGGAGAAAGGCCTCGAGGTTGGCGGCCATTCGCTCGAGCACCGCGACGGTCGTCCGGTACTCCGGTTCGGTGACGCCCTCGGCGATGTGCCGTCGGTGGGCGGCGACCGTGGAGTGCAGCCGCGCGTGCACCTCGCGGCCGGCGGGCGTGAGCTGGACCCGTACCCCCGGGAGCGGCTCGCACCACCCGCGCTGGAGCAGGTCCTCGAGCGCGGCCTGCACTCCGGACGGATCCCCCGCGGCGAACGGCGCCACGGCCGCGACGAGCTCGGTCTCCCCACGCGGGCCCGGCTCGAGCGCGTTCAGCAGCTGCCAGTGCCGCCGGGTGCAGTGCTCCGAGCCCAGCGCGTGGGAAAACGTCTCGTCGAGCAGCCGGTCGACTTCCTTGATCCAGTACCCGATGGGACGCGTCGCCATGCACCGCGCCCTAGACGAGGCCGGCACTGCATTCAAGCCCGGGTGCGAGAACGCTCACCCCGCCTGCTGCGATTGCGCATCCCCGCCCTCGACGAACGCGCGGACCTCGTCGAACCGGGCGCGCGTGTCCTCGTACCCGAGCGTCACCAGCCGCTCGATGTACTGCTGCTCGAACGCCAGGTAGCTCAGGAGATCGGAGCCGCCCTTCTGGCTCACCCCGAGCCCCTTGAGCAGGAACCGGAGCGTCCGCGGGAAGCGCATCACCTGATCCGCCGCGAGCTGGCGCCAGGTCCTGGCTCGGCTGGAGCAGGAGGATGCGCACCGGCCGGAGATGTGAGCCGGCCGGACGCTCGATCGAGTCGAGCATGTCGGTCACCCGTTCCACCCGCTCGATGTCCGGCTCCAGCGAGTCGAGGAACACCGCGTTCATCAGCACGCCGAGGATCTGCGACAGCGGCAGGTCGTCCCGCGCCGCCACCTCGTTCAGCTCGGTCGTCTCCTCGGCGGTCCTCGGATGCCGGATGCCGATGGCCAGGATCCGGTCGGCGCCGAGGTGGAGCGCGGGGCTCATCGGCGCGTTCAGGCGCACCCCGCCGTCCCCGTACCAGGCGCGCCCGATCTGCACCGGGGGGAAGAAGATGGGAATCGAGGCGGAGGCCATCACCTGGTCGAGCGTGATGGTGGTCTTCACCCCCATCCGCCGGCTCCGCGCCCAGGGCGCGATCTCCGGTGCGCCGTCGAAGAAGGTGACCGAGGTGCCCGGTCTCGTAGTTCGTGGCTGAGATGGCCAGCCCACGCACCAGCCCCCGGGCGACGTTCCCGGCGATCCGGTCGAAGGGGATCTCCCGGCCGAGCAGCTCTCGCAATGGCGAGGTGTCGAGGAGGTGGTTGTAGCGGCGGGGCGCCTGCGTTCCACCGGTGGTCAACCCCCGGAACCACCCCGACCCGATCGACACCAGGCTCAGCGCATCCGTCCGGTACACGTGGTCGGGTGTCAGCGCGAGCCAGGTGTCCGAGAGGCGCTTCACCGCCCGGGGGAAGTCGTCCGCCTCGGCAGCGAGCGAGGAGCCGTTGATCGCCCCCGCCGAGACGCCGCACACCACCGGGAACGGCAGAGGTCCGTTGCCAAACAGCTCCGCCAGCGCCTGGAGAGCGCCGACCTGATACGCGGCGCGCGCCCCGCCGCCTGTGAGCACCAGACCGAGGTTCACGGCTGCGATCGGGAGCGTAGCACGCTAGGAGAAGGGACCTTGATGGCCCAGACCATGGTGTCGGTGCAGGCGCTGCGGAAGCACTACACCGTCCACAAGCGTCCGCCGGGACTCAGAGCCGCCCTGGGCTCGCTCTTCCGCCGTGTGCCCAGCGTGGTGAAGGCGGTGGACGGCATCTCCTTCGAGATCGGCCGGGGCGAGCGGGTGGGCTTCCTCGGGCCCAACGGCGCGGGCAAGACCACCACCCTGAAGGTCCTCGCCGGGCTGCTCCACCCCTCGTCGGGCGAGGTCAGGGTCGACGGGCACGTGCCGCAGCGCCGGGAGGACGCGTTCCTCAAGAAGATCACGCTGGTGATGGGCCAGAAGCAGCAGCTGCTCTGGGACCTGCCGCCGTCCGAGACCTTCGCCCTCAACCGGGCCATCTACGAGGTCCCCGAGCCGGAGTTCCGGCGTACCCTGGCCGAGCTGACCGAGCTGCTCGAGCTGGGAGACCTGGTCAACAAGCCCACCCGGACGCTCTCCCTCGGCGAGCGGATGAAGTGCGAGCTCGCGGCCTCCCTGATCCACCGGCCCCAGGTGCTCTTCCTCGACGAGCCCACCATCGGGCTCGACGTCTCGATGCAGGTGGTCATCCGCGACTTCATCAAGGCGTACAACGAGCGGACCGGCGCCACGCTCATCCTGACCAGCCACTACATGGACGACGTCGCCGCGCTCTGCCCCCGGGTGGTGGTCATCGACAAGGGGGTCCTCAGCTACGACGGCGCGCTCGAGGAGCTGGTGCGGCGGATCCGCCCCGAGAAGCGGCTGGTCCTCCGTCTGGACGGGCCGGTGGACCGCGCGGGGCTCGACGCCGTGGGGCGGGTGGTGTCCACCGACGCCGCGGGCGTGGTGCTTCAGGTACCGCAGGACGAGGTGAACGCCGCCGTCTCCCGCGCGCTGGCCACGCTTCCGGTCCACGACCTCACGGTGGAGAACGCGCCGCTCGAGGAGGTCATGAGCGAGCTCTTCGCCCAGAGCCGCGCCGCCCGCGGCGAGGTGGAGGACGCAGCGTGAGCGTCCGGAGCACCGTCCGCGCCCTGCCCACGCTCTTCCGGGTGGGCTTCTCGGAGATGGTGGCCTACCGGGCCGAGATGCTGGTCTGGGTGCTCGCCACCACCATGCCGCTGATCATGCTCGCGCTCTGGTCGGCGGTGGCCCACGACGCACCGGTGGGCCGCTTCGACCAGCAGGACTTCGTCGCCTACTTCCTGGCCACCTTCATCGTCCGGCAGCTCACCGGCGCCTGGGTGGCGTGGCAGCTCAGCTTCGAGGTGCGCACCGGGACGCTGGCCATGCGGCTGCTCCGGCCGATCCACCCGATGGTCTCGCTACGCCGTCGAGAACCTCGCCGCCATCCCGCTCCGGATGGTCGTCTCGTTGCCGGTGGCGGTGCTGGCGCTGGTCCTCACCGGCGCGAGCCGGCTGCCCCGCGACCCGCTGCTCTGGGCCGTCTTCCTGCTGTCGCTCCTCGGCGGCTGGCTCATCACCTTCCTCGCCAACGCGGGCATCGGCACCCTCGCGCTCTGGACCGGGAAGCAGCGTGAAGTTGATGGACGTCTGGCTCGCGCTCTTCATGGTCTTCAGCGGGTACCTCATCCCGGTGGAGCTCTTCCCGCCGGCGATCCGGGGCACCATCGAGATCCTCCCCTTCCGCTACCAGATCGGCTTCCCGGTCGAGCTGCTCACCCGGGGCCTGGACCGCGGGACGGCGCTGCGCCTGCTGCTCGGCCAGTGGATCTGGGTGGGGTTCCTTCTCCTCGGGGTACGCGCGCTCTGGCGGAGGGGCCTGCAGCGCTTCGCGGCCTACGGCGGATGACCCAGGTTGCCCGCTACTGGCGGCTGTTCCGCGTGCAGGTCCGCGAGCTCGGTCCTGCTGGGCCTGCAGTACCGCGCGGACTTCGCCCTCGACGGCCTGGTCTCGCTGTTCTGGACGCTCACCGCGCTGGTCCCGCTGTTCACCGTCTACAGCCTCCGGCAGAGCGTGGCCGGCTGGACCTTCGAGGAGGCGATGCTGGTCACGGGCTGGTTCACCCTGCTCGAGGCCATCCTCGAGGGCGCCATCAACCCGAGCCTCACCGCGGTGGTGGAGCACATTCGCAAGGGCACGCTCGACTTCGTGCTGCTCAAGCCCGCCGACGCGCAGTTCCTGGTCTCCACCGCGCGCTTCGAGCCGTGGCGCAGCACCAACGTCGTCACCGCGGTGGTGCTCTGGGTCGTGGCCTTCGTCCGGATGGGGCGGCCGCCGTCGCTGCCCGGGTCGTTCGCCGCGGTGCTGCTCCTCGTCACCGCCACGTCGCTGCTCTACTCGCTGTGGATCCTCACCGTGAGCGCGGCCTTCTACGTGGTGAAGATCGACAACCTCACCAACCTCTTCAACTCCATCTTCGATGCCGCGCGCTGGCCGGTGCAGGTCTTCCGGGGCCTGATGCGCTGGGTGTTCACCTTCATCGTGCCGCTGGCCCTGATGACCACCTTCCCGGCCCAGGCGATGCTGGGTCGGCTTCCACTCCCCGCCCTGGCCTGGTCGGTGGTGGGAGCGGGTGTGTTCGGGTGGCTCTCCCGGCGGGTCTGGCTCTCCAGCATCGCCCGGTACACCTCGGCGAGCAGCTAACTTAGCCCGCAACTCTCCCCCCTGCCGCGGGTTCAAGGGGGCACGCGACGTACCGGTCGCCCCGGTGCGCGTGTCACTCGATGCGCTCGAAAGAGGGAGTCATGAAGCTCGCACGTCCATCGTTCCTCGTGGCCGGGCTGTTCCTGGCCGCCGCCTGCGGCAGCAGCAGCGGCCCGGACCCGTACCTTGCCGCCGTTCCCACCTTCTCCGGGCTCTCGGCCGAGGTCTCCGGCGCGTCGTCCGAGGGCGCCAGCCTCACCGCGTCTGCCGATCCGCAGGCTGCGCTGATCGCTCCGACGCCGGGCGCCGAGCTCCAGGCCAGCACCTCGCCGGAGTGGCTCCCGAAGATCCGCGACGCCATCCGGAGCCTGAACCAGGGACTGAAGGATGCGTTCGGCCCGGTCGAGCAGCTCGTCCTGACCAACGGCCCGTCCCAGACCCAGGGGCAGGTCTACGTGTACGGCCCCTTCGATCAGGCCGGCTTCAGCTACCGGCTCTCGGTGGTCCGCGTGGCCGGAAACCACTACGGCTGGAAGCTCGAGGTGAAGAAGTCCGGTGACGCCGACAGCGCGTACGTCCGCTTCGCGGCGGGCACCACCTTCAAGGTCCCGAGCGATCAGGTGCACCGCGGGCGAGGCACGATCGGTGTCGACCTCGACGCCTACAAGACCGTCGTCACCACCTATCCCGGTCAGGGCAAGCTCTTCGTCGCCTTCAGCCACCACGGGTTCGGCCCGGCCGCGGTCGACGCCGGGGTGACCGGGCAGAGCAAGACGCTCGTCTACGCCCTGAAGAACTTCTCGGCGGACACCAGCAAGTGGCAGCCCGTGGACGCCATCTTCTACGCCCACAAGAACGGGCTCAGCGGCGTGACCAGTGTCCGCGTGGCCAGCTACGCCGACATCCCGGAGATCCCGAACGACACTCCGGCGAAGGAGCTGCTCCTCGGCCGTGCCCGGTTCAATCCGGGCGTGGGTGGGCGTGCGGACGTGGCGATCCTGGGTGGCGACCTCGCGGGCAAGATCTTCTTCGGCATCGAGTGCTGGGACCGGGCCGAGTCGCTGGTCTTCAAGGCGACCGCGCTCTGCGCGATGGGTGAGGCGCCGGGCACCGGCACCGGCACCTGCACCTGGACCAAGACCGGCGACGAGTCCGCCTGCGCGGTGGTGCTCGCAACCGGCATGCGCGACCACGTGGACCCGTCCGACGAGAACGATGCCAACCCGGATCCGGACGCGCCGGCCAGCGACCTGCCGACCGTCCCGCTCGTGATGCCCTCGGGCAACGACTAGAACGCCGCCGGCATCACACCGTCTCGGAGAGCACGACCTCCCGCGGCCCGGCCGCCCCGGCTCGACGAGTCGACCGAGGAGCGGCCGGGCTCCCAGCGTCTCGACGAGGTCCGCCGAGACCAGCGCACCCTCCACGCGCTCGGACTCACCCTCGGTGTTGGCCACCAGCTGTACGTCCGAGCCGTCCGCGTTCATCACGAAGATCTGGTAGCTCGAGTTCCGGTTCGACGAAGGCGATCCGCTTGCCGTCGTGCCGTCGGGCGACCAGGCCGGCCAGCCGTCGAACGCCGGATGGTTGGTGAGATTTCTCTGCTCGCTCCCGTCGGCGCGAGGACGAAGACCTCCGAGTTCATCTCCCCCAGCATCCGGCGGAAGGCGATCGATTTTCCGTCAGGAGACCTCACCGGACGTGCCCCCCGTGATCAGCCTGGTCACTTGCCGAGTCTTCACCTCGATGTCCGAGGCGTTCTTCCTTGGCGGCTTCAGATCGTCGTCGGTGCAGTAGGCGACCTGCGTTCCGTCGGGCGACCACGCCGGGTCCTCGTGGTTGTAGGGCTGCGGGTGATCTGCTTCTGGTTCTTTCAATCGACGTCCATCACGAAGAACTGGTCCGTTCCTTCGAGCTCGGTGACGTAGACGAGCCGTTTTCCGTCCGGCGAGAAGGTGGGATCGCCGTTCACCGAGTGGGTGAGCTGGTCGGCCAGACCGAACGAATCAGCAGCCGACGTTCGTATTGAAGTCCCAGCAGAAGGAGACGCCGCCAGCATCGATGGTGATGCGGGTGAACAGGAAGGTGAACGTCTCCACCGGTCGACTCCCGCTCGACCCATCGTCGACCACGGTGTCGCTGAGGAGGTACAGCGTCTCCATCGTATAGGTGGCGATGACGCTCCCGCTCTGGTCGAGCATCTGGAGCACTCCGCGCGTCGCGCGCCCGGTCGCCAGACGGCGAAAGATCACGGCCCGCGCCGCTGTCGTGGTAGTGGTCACCGACACCTCGCTGAAGGTCAACTTGGAGGCACCGGCCCCGGTCTGAGGATAAGTGGCCGCGAACTTGTACGCGCTGATGTCGAGTGGCCCCCCCGGTACGGCGTCGAGCATGAGGTGCCCGACCAGCCGTCGGTTCGGCCCGTCACAGCCGCCGCACTCGCCCGGGGGCCCGGCCGGTCCTTGAGGGCCTGTGGGTCCGACGGGGCCCACTGGCGGCGCCGGCCCCGCTGCCACCGCGCAAGCGACCACAACGCACAGCACACCCGCGAAGCGCAGCGACGAGAGCATCAGCCACCTCCAATTACGTCCGTGACGCCCGCAGTGACTCGGGCGGTGTACATCCCGCTCGTCGGCACCACAGTGCCGCTCGAGGAGTTGGTGAGGAGAACCCAGGTGCAGCCGCGTCCGCTGCCGCCCGAGGCGGTGGCTAGCGGTCGGCGTCGCCGGCGCGGCCCAAGCACTGGCAACAGCGACAGAACCAGCAGAGGCAAGGCATCGCCGCCTGCTACCTGACAGCCACCTGACTTCGCGTCGTTGGACACTCCCCCAGTCACCGTGACAATGACCGTGGCCGTTGCGGAGTTTCCCTGCGAATCCGTCACCCCGACGACGTCGCTCACTCCACCCGTCGGTCCCGCGGTGTACGCACCTCCGGCGCTGAGTGTGCCGCCGGAGGCGTTGGTGACGAAGGCCCAGACGTACCCTGTACCGCTGCCGCCGGAGGCGGCAAAGCCTTGGCTGGCCTTCGGAGCGAGCGCGATGGCGGGTGGCGTGATGAGAACGATCGGGTCATAGAGTTCTGCGCTGGCAAGGTAGCCGACAACATCAGCTTCAGTGTCAGTGTCAGCGCCACCCGCCACCAGTACCTTCCCCGATGGAAGGAGCGTCGCCGTGTGGAAGTGGCGTGCCGTCGCCATCGAGCCGGGCGAGCTCCAGGTCCCGGTCGCCGGGTCGAAGAGGTCCGCGCTGGCCAGGACGGCGACAGACCCGAAGCCGCCCGCCACCAGGGCCTTCCCCGACGGAAGCAGCGTGGCCGTGTGGCCGTAGCGTGTCGTCGCCATCGACCTCGCCGAACCCCAGGTCCCGGTGGACGGGTCAAAGACTTCCGCGCTGGCGAGAGACTCCGCAGCGCCAATGCCACCGGCCACGAGCACCTTCCCAGAGGGAAGGAGCGTCGCCGCGTGGAGGTAGCGTGCCGTCGCCATCGAGCCTGGTGAGCTCCAGGTCCCGGTGGCCGGGTCGAAGAGTTCCGCGGTGGTCAGGACACTGGCGTCCCCAAAGCCCCCCGCTACCAGCACCTTCCCCGACGGAAGGAGCGTCGCCGTGGCACTCGTACGTGCCGTCGCCATCGAGCCGGGCGAGTTCCAGGTCCCGGTGGCCGGGTCAAAGACTTCCGCGCTCGCGAGAAGCCCTGCAGCGCCGGTGCCCCCCGCCAAGAGCACCTTCCCCGACGGCAGGACCGTGGCCGTGGGACTCGAACGCGCCATCGCCATCGAGCCCGGCGAACTCCAGCTCCCGGTGGCCGGGTCGAAGAGCTCTGCACTCGCGAGGTACCCGGCAGCGCCAACGCCGCCCGCCACCAGCACCTTCCCCGAGGGAAGCAGCGTCGCCGTGTGGACGTAGCGTGCCACCGCCAGCGCGCCAGTCGTACTCCAGGTCCCGTTGGCCGGGTCAAAGAGCTCCGCACTCGCGAGGTACCCGGCAAGGCTGTAGCCGCCCGCCACCAGCACCTTCCCCGAGGGAAGAAGCGTGGCAGTGGCGAGGTCGCGCCCCGCCGTCATCGAGCCGGTTGACTTCCAGAGTGGATCGCCGAGCGCCGGCGCTCCCACCGCAGAAACGAGCGCAAGGCACAGCGCGCTCATCAGGCGCAGCGACTGGAGCATCCGAGACCTCCACAATCCAAGGCGCATTCGGGCGCCAGAACCTGCCGTTATGGCGAAGAGAGACTGGCGTCAGAGCCTTCGTAGGTAAGCCAGAAGCGCCGCCCGCTCTTCGGCGCCTCTACTCCCCATACGGAGTCCGCCCGGAGAACCGGCCACTCCCCGGTTCTAGCCGCCCTGACCCGATCGATGGCGTACGCCACAGCGAGGCCGCGGTGTGCACGAACTCGGCAGGGTAGACGGTGACCTGGCGGCGGACAGCCAAGCCCGTGGACGCCAACACCGCGGCGAAGGTGCTCACGGGCCATCAGCCCCCGAGTTCGCGTACGGGCACAGTCGACAATCGCCAGGAATGCACTCGCACGGCCGGCCGAACCGCACGCCGCGAGTGGTGCTCCAGCCGTGCTTCCGCGGAGCCTGCACCACCGCGATGACAGCGATTCAGGCCCGCGAGGGACTTTCGCCGGCGCCCCGTCGGCGGAGGGGCCTGGCCCGTGTTACAGGGACCGGCCCGCCATGACGTCCGACATCGAACGGGAGGTCGCCCGCCGGCGCACCTTCGCCATCATCAGCCACCCCGACGCGGGCAAGACCACGCTCACCGAGAAGCTCCTGCTCTACGGCGGCGCCATCCACCTGGCCGGCAGCGTCAAGGCGCGCCGCGCGCGCCGGCACGCCACCAGCGACTGGATGGAGCTCGAGAAGGAGCGCGGCATCTCCGTCACCTCGCTCGGTGCTCCAGTTCGACTACCGCGGCCACGCGGTCAACCTGCTCGACACGCCCGGCCACCAGGACTTCTCCGAGGACACCTACCGGACGCTCTCCGCCGCCGACAGCGCGGTGATGCTCATCGACGCCGCCAAGGGCGTCGAGCCCCAGACCAAGAAGCTCTTCCAGGTCTGCCGGATGCGCGGCATCCCCATCTTCACCTTCGTCAACAAGCTCGACCGCTACGGGCGCGCCCCGCTCGACCTCATGGACGAGCTCGAGCAGGTGCTCGGCATCCGCGCCTACCCGATGAACTGGCCCATCGGCATGGGTCCCGAGTTCCGCGGCGTCTACGACCGCGCCGCGCGGGTGGTGCACGTCTTCTCCGCCGCCGAGGGCACCCACGGCGAGGCCGAGGTCGGCGAGCGCAGCGTCCCGCTCGACTCGCCCGACATCGCCCAGGTGCTCGCCGCCTGCCGAGCTGGCCCAGCTGCGCGAGGACGTGGAGCTGCTCGACGTCGGCGGCGACGCCTTCGACCGCGAGAAGAGCGACCAGGGGCAGCTCATCGCCGATGTTCTTCGGCTCGCGCGATGACCAACTTCGGCGTGCGCCCGTTCCTCGACGCCTTTCTCGACCTCGCGCCCGCGCCCACGCCGCGCAAGCACCGACCGCGGCCCCAGCCGACCGACGGCCGGCCGCTTCACGGGCTTCGTCTTCAAGATCCAGGCGAACATGGACCCGGCGCACCGCGACCGCATCGCCTTCATCCGGGTGGTGTCGGGCCGGTACGTCAAGGGCATGAACGCCCACCACGTCGCGGCTGGGCAAGAGCATCCGGCTCGCCAACCCCAGCCAGTTCATGGCCGCCGAGCGCACCGCCATCGAGGAGGCCTGGCCCGGAGACGTCATCGGCCTCTTCGACCCCGGCCTCTACCGCATCGGCGACACGCTGGTGGAAGGCGAGCCCTTCGCGCTTCGACGGCGTGCCGCGCTTCTCGCCCGGAGCACTTCGCGGTCGTGCGGAGCAAGGACCCGCTCCGGCGCAAGCAGGTGGAGAAGGGCCTCGAGCAGCTCAGCGAGGAAGGCACGATCCAGATCTTCCAGCAGCTGCAGATGGGCATGCGCGACCCCATCGTCGGCGTGGTCGGCGCGCTCCAGTTCGAGGTGCTCCAGTACCGCATCGAGCACGAGTACGGCGCCGCCATCGCCCTCGACCGCCTCCCGTACGCGCACGCCCGGTGGGTGGTGGGCGAGAAGTTCGACCCGCGAACGTTCGACTGGGAGGGCAACCGTCAGACGGTGCAGGACCGCGACGGGCTGCCACTGGTCCTCTTCCGGGACGACTGGGCGCTCGAGCACGCGCGGGAGAAGCACCCCGAGCTCAAGTTCCTCGCCGAGGCGCCCCAGCTGCACGACGGCAAGCAGGTCGCGGTGGCCGGCCAGGCCTAGAAGGATGCCGATGCCGGAGGAGCGGAGCCGTCGGCTTGCGCCGTGCGGCTCCGGCCCTCCGGACCGAACCCTGACCGGGGGAGGGGTCAGCCGGCCCCGGCTCAGGTTCCCTTGGCGACCGTCACGCTTCCGCATCCGGACCAGTCGTACTTGGCGCCGGCGTCGTGCACCGGGGCGGCCTGCGGAGTTGGTGGTCGAGTTCAGCGTCCGGCGAATCTCCAGGGTTCCGCCTGCGACGCAGAACGACGGCGTCCTCTGGTACGTGAGGTTCGAGTCGAAGCCAGCGGTGTACGCGTAGTCGACCGTGTACCCGCTCCCGGTGTAGTGCCCGGTGAAGGCGCTTCGCCCCTGACCGACGATGGTGGCCTCGGTGAAGTTCAGCTGCCCCGTCCAGTTGTACGTCCCGTTCTCGGTGATGCCGCTCGCGCTGTAGTTGAAGGTCACCGTGAGGTTCCAGGTCGCGGTCGAGCTGGTCACCGAGAGGGTTCCGTTCAGGGTCTCGCTGAGCCCGGTGCTGGAGATGGTGCAGTTGTTGTACGTGATGTTCGATTGAGTGACCGCGTAGCAGCCCTGGTTCAGCTCCCCGGTGTGGCCGGCCAGGAAGCTCTCCGGACCTCCGCTGTTCAGCTCCGGATCCCCCGGGACCGCCATCAGCGACGCCGGAAGCGACCCGGCCAGCGAATCGGTCATCGACGGGAGATTCGCCGCACCGGCGACCTGACCGTTCAGCGAGGCGTTCGCCGCGGCGTTGAGCTGGGTCTGGGCGCTGTTCGCGGTGTTCTTCTGCTGCTGGGTCGGCGCCTGGGGACTTCCGTACGAGAAGGTCTTCAGACCCGGTGTCCCGTTGCTGCCGCTGTTGTTGTTGTTGTTCCCCCCGCCACCACACGCGCCGATGAGCACGGCGCACCCGATCAGGAACAGCTTCCGCATTTCCCTCTCCTTTCGCCCGGAGGACCCGGATGCGAGTCGGGGCCGGCGCGCGCCGAGCAATCCCGCGCCTCTCCATGCGCAGGACGGGGCCTGGAACCCTCAAGGGCTCACAAGCTGGCGGAAGTCCTGGTCTTTCGGCTCGCGCTTTCCAGAGCTTGGCCTGCGGCGTGGCCAGGAGCGCCCTCAGCCTCAGCCCGCCGGGTGCGCCCTCCGCGCTGCCTCCGCCTCCGCCTCCGCCTCGACCGGCACAGCCAGATGCCTCAGCCCCGGAGCGACGGAGAGGACACACGCGCCCAGGACGCCCAGCGCGATGACCACGTTTCGCGGATGGAAGGGCAGCAACGCGTCCCCGGCACTCAGTGTCGGCACGACGAGGATTCTGACAGACCAGCCACATCCCGAGCAGCTGTCCGCCCAGCACCGCTGCCAGCACCCGCCGCGAGCTCCGGCCGATCGGGTGAAGCAGGCACCCGAACGGCACGAAGAACACCAGGACCAGCATCAAGAGACTGATCCACCCCCAGCCGCCCTGCATCCGCCGGAGGAGGAACGCCGTCTCGTCCGGGAGGTTGCCGTACCAGATGGTGAGCGTCTGGGCGGCGAAGAGGTAGGTCCAGAAGATTGTCATCGCGAGCAGGAAGGAGACCGTGTCGTTCCGGTCCGCGTCGGACAGAGCGCCCCGGGCCAGCGCCAGCAGCACCAGCGTCCCCGTCCCGGCGAGGAACACCGTGACGAAGAGGAACGGTCCGATGACCGTGCTCCCGAACACCGGATCCGGCCCGAGCACGAAGTCGAACGCCCAGATGGAGAGGACGATCGTGTAGGCGATGATGAAGGTGACGCCGGAGGAGAGCGCCGGCGCCGGGGAACGCGGACCGAACCAGAGCCAGGCGACCCCGAAGAGAGCCGCGGTGAGCACGATTTCCCGCGCGGCCAGGAACGGCGTGGCGAGCCACCCCCGGCTCCCGGCGACCCAGGGGGCCGCGGCCGCCCCGGACAGGATGACCAAGAGCAGCACCATCGCTGCGGGTGCGAAGAACACCGCCGGCCGGCCGAGGGCCGATCATCGGCCGCGCCCACCCGCCGTGGACAACCCGGAATAGCGCGCCGAAGGCCACCGCGCCGAGCGCGGCCCCGGCGAAGAACAGCCAGCTCGCGATCAGCGCGCCATAGGTGGCCGGAGCCCGTCCAGCCCCGAGGCCCGAGAGGAACGCCGCGCCACCGGCCAGCACCGCGGCGCCTGCGACCAGCGTCCCGCGCTTGCCGAGCGTCGCCTCGAGGTCCTCACGCAAGCTCACGGGTGCGCCCCTCCGCCCTCGGGTCCAGGAGCTCCAGTGCACCCCTCGCGTTGCAGGGCCCGGACGAAGGCCACCAGGTCCCACCGGTCACGCGAGCTCGTCCCCTCGCGCATCGGGGGCATCGCCTTCCCGCCCGCGGTGAGCGTTCCGTAGAGGATAGCCGTCGGTCCGTCGGCAGATGGAGACGTGCCGGAGGTTCGGGGCGGGCGGGAACTGGCTCGAGACCAGACCGTCCCCCTTCGCCTCGGGTCCATGGCAGGGAGTACAGAGCCGGGCGAAGAGCAGCTTCCCGTGGGCCTCCGCTTGCGGCCCGAACGGGACCGGGGGCCGGAGGTCCTCGACGTCGTCCCGGTCGGCGACCGTCTCCACGCCCCCGACGGGGCACCGCGCCCTCCGGAGGTGGCCTCACCACCTGGGAGAGCGGCTGGATCGAGGGCTGCTGCTCCATGCTCGCCGGCAGCATCGTGCTCTTCGCGCTGCACGCCGAGAGAGCGAGGAGGGCGAGGGTGTGGAGACGCAGGGTCATGGCGCGTCCTCCTGCAGCGCGCGCCGGACCGCCGCTCCCCGTGGACCCTCGAGCCGCTCGGCAGGGACCACCACCGCGATCTGCTCGCTGTTCACCGCCGCCCGGGCCACGCTCGCCACCTGCCGCCGGGCTGCCGCGGACAGGAGCACCAGCGCCACGAAGTTGGCCGCCCCGGCGAAGAGCATGGTCAGCTCGAACATGATCACGCCGAACGCAGGCCAGGCGAGGATGGGCTTGCCGCCCACGACCAGGCCCAGCGAGCGCGAGGTGAGCCCCTCGAGCAGCACCGCGCAGGTCAATCCGGTGATCCCGCCGATCAGCGCCACCTTTCCCAGCACCCGCCAGGGCCCGGGTCGACCGGTGAGATGCACCGCCGGAAACGGCACCGAGCTGATGACCCGGGCATCGGTCACCTCGGCCTCGCGGAGCCGCCGCAGGGCCCGGGCCGCCGCGTCCGGGTCGGCGAAGAGCGTGACCAGGGGCTCAGACATGACTGGCCTCCAGCTCCGCCGCCGCCGCTGCATGCTGCCGCTCCATCGTCTCGGCCACCGAGATCGACGGGAACACCTTGATGAACACCAGGAAGAGGGTGAAGAACCACCCGAAGCCGCCGAGGCAGATCAGCACCTCGGGCACCGTGGGCCGGTAGAGCCCCCAGTTCTGCGGCAGATAGCTGTGGGCGAGCGTGGTGACGATGAACAGGAAGCGCTCGAACCACATGCCGACCGAGACCACCACCGAGATGGTCACCAGCGCGGGGAGGCTCCGGCGGACCCGTCCCCAGAAGCAGGCCAGCGGGGCGAGGCTGTTGCACACGATGACCAGCCAGAACACCCAGGCGTAGGCGCCGGTGGGCCGCCAGCGGAACACCTCGGCCTCCGCCTCGGTCCCGTGGAAGAAGGCCATGAAGAATTCGGTGGCGTAGGTGAAGGTCATCACCAGAGAGGTCGCCAGGAGCAGCTTGGAGAGCATCTCGAAGTGCTCGGACCGGATGTACCGCTCGAGCCGGTACCCGCGGCGCAGCCCGGCCAGCAGCAGGATGGCCATGGCGATGCCGGAGAAGATGGCCCCGGCCACGAAGTACGGGGCGAAGATCGACGAGTGCCACCCCGGCATCACCGACATCGCGAAGTCCCACGAGACGACGCTGTGCACCGAGACCGCCAGCGGGATGACCACCGCGGCGAAGATGGGGTACGCCCGCTCGAACAGCGCCCACTCGGCGTCGGTCCCGGAGAAGCCGAGCGAGAGCACCCGGTAGAGTGGCCGGCGCCAGCCGGTCACCCGCCGCGAGAGCATCGCCAGGTCGGGCAGCATCCCCATGTAAAGGAACAGCGCGCTCACCGTGACGTAGGAGCTGATCGCGAACACGTCCCAGGTGAGTGGCGAGCGGAAGTTCGGCCAGAGCTGCCGCTGGTTGGGGTAGGCGAGCACGAAGTAGAAGAGCCAGGACCGCCCGATGTGGATGATCGGGTAGAGCCCGGCGGTGAGGATGGTGATCACCGTCATCGCCTCGGCGGCGCGCCCGATCGCGGCGCGCAGCGGCGAGCGGGCGAAGAAGAGGATCGCCGAGACCAGCGTCCCGGAGTGGCTCACCCCGATGAAGAAGACGAAGGTGGTGATGAGGCTGCCCCACATCACCGGCTCGTTCAGGCCGAACACCCCGAGGCCCCGGCGCAGCGCCAGGGACCAGGCCACCGCCCCCGCCAGGACCAGGGAGACCGAGATGCCGAGGCCGAGCCAGTAGCGCCAGCTGGTCCGGGACATCGTCCCGACCACGTCGCGCTCGATGCGGGTGAGGTCGCGGGCGTCCAAGGTCAGGCCTTCTCTCGTCGGCGCGCGAGGAAGAGCACACCCGGCTGGGTGTTCAGATCCTCGAGCAGCCGGTAGGCCCGGCCATCCTTCGCCAGCCGGGAGATCTCCGAGGCCGGATCGCGCAGGTCCCCGAAGACGATGGCCTTGGTCGGGCAGGACGCGGCGCAGGCCGAGACGACCTCTCCGTCGCGCACCGGCCGGTTCTCCATCTTCGCCTGCTCCTGCCCGGCGGTGACCCGCTGCACGCAGAGCGTGCACTTCTCGCTCACCCCGCGCTCGCGGACGCTGACGTCCGGGTTGAGCCCGAGCCGCGCCAGCCCGTGCCGCGGCCAGTCGAAGAAGTTGAAGCGGCGCACCCCGTAGGGACAGTTGTTCTCGCAGTACCGGGTGCCGATGCAGCGCGGGTAGATCTGCGCGTTGATCCCCTCGCGCGTGTGGTACGTGGCGAAGGTCGGGCAGACCACCTCGCACGGCGCGTTGGTGCAGTGCTGGCAGCGAGAGGGGCAGGAACGACGGTCTCCAGGCCCTCCGGCCGCGGGTCGACGTAGGCGTGGATCCGCATCCACGACATCGAGCGGCCGCGCTGTACGTCCTCGGCGCCCACCACCGAGAGGTTGTTCTCCACGTAGCAGGCGGCGGTGCAGGTTCCGCAACCGGTGCAGCGGTCGAGGTCGATCGCCATGCCCCAGCGGTGCTCCGGGTGCTCCACCGGCCGCGTACATCTGGGGCAGCGGAGCCCTGCGGGGGAGGCGCGGGCTCGGCCCGGCTGACGCTCCGGGCCAGCTCCCGCCCGTGCTGCTCGGCGGCACCGGCCGCGAGGTGCGTCGGCTTCCTCGCGCCGGTCCTCCGCGCGGTGACCCGGAGCTCGAGCCCGGGCGGGCCGTCGCGATCGAGCAAGGGCAGCGCGTCCGGCGCGGGACACGCGGCCATCCCGGCGCGGATGCCCGGGGTGACGTGGGCCGGGAGCTCCACCGCCCCGCCGGGTCCGTCGAGCGCCACCACGTCGCCTTCCTGCACGCCGAGCGCGCCGGCCGTGGTGGGGTGCAGCTCGATCCAGCCCGTCCAGGCGTAGCCGGAGAGCGGATCGGGGATCTCCTGGAGCAGGGCGCTCCGGTAGGGCCGGCCGTCGAGCTGCCTCAGGTTCGGCGCGGCGACGAGCGTGAGCCCGCCCGCGGGTCCCCGCGTCTTCGCGGGCTCGGGAACCTCGGCGAGCGCGCCCGGGGCGAGCGTCGCGGTGACGGTGGTCGGCTCGGTGAGCTTCAGCCCGTGCTCTCGGTCCGTCACGTCGTAGGCGGCGCGCACCACGTCCGCCCAGCTCCCCTCGGGAAGCCCCGAGGTGCGTCCGAGCGCGCGTGCGGCCCCGAGCAGGGTGTCGGCCGCGGCGCGGGTGTCGAGCACCGGAGACATCACCGGCTGCTGGACCGAGACGACTCCGGGCCGCGGCGAGGCGTCGCCCCAGGATTCGAGGAAGTGGTGATCCGGCGAAGACCAGGTGAGCGCGCCGTGCGGTGTCGTCGAGCTCGCCGGCGAGCGCCACCACGAAGGGGACGTGCCCGAGCACCTCCGCGAAGGCGCGCTGCCCACAGCCGAGCGGGTCCACCTGGTGAATCACCAGCGCCGCCGACCGCGCCCGCGCGCGCCTGGCGCTCGAGCTCGGCCAGGTCCCACCCGGGCGATTCGCCGGCTCCGGCCAGGAGACGGAGGGTGGTGCCGACGTTACCGAGGAGCGCGTTGAGGACGTGCACTGCCTCCGAGAGTCGGTCAGCCTGGCTCCCCGCCAGCGCGCGCCCGGGCCCGAGGACCAGACCAGGACGATGGTCGAGCAGCGCCTGGCGCCAGCGCCTTGATCCTGTTCCACCTTCAAGCCGGTGCGTGAGGCGACCGCCTCCGGGTCGAACCGGGCCAGCCGCTCGCCCAGGGCGCTCCCGAGCCGAAGGCGCGAGGCCAGGCGGGAGCCGCTGGAGCACCTGGCCGCAGAGCCCGAGCACCAGGGCCAGCTCGCTCCCCGGCTCGACGGAGATCCACTCGTCGCAGGAGGCGGCGGTCAGCGACAGGCGCGGGCCCACGTAGATCGACCGACCGCCTGCGGCGCGCTGCTCGGCCAGGCCCCGGGCCGCCTCGACCGGCGAGCCCTCCTCGACGAGGTCGTCCCCCACCGAGAGGATGAGCCGCGCCTCCTCGAAGCGGTGCACCGGAACGGCGTCGGAGCCGAGCGCGCGCCTCTGTCCCTCGCGCAGCCAGGGACGGGCCATGAAGTCGAAGACCACCCTGTGCGTCGCCGGCTGTCCAAGCGCGGCGAGCCAGCGGGTCAACAGGCCCCCCAGGAGCCCGGGCTCGGGACGGGTGAGCACCACCACCGCCTTCCCGGAGTCGAGCGCCGTGCGCAGCCCTGCGGCGAGTGCCTTCTCCGCGTCGGGCCACGTGGCGGGCTTCCCACCCGCCCAGGGGCTTCCCAGCCGCCCGGGTCCGTAGAGCGTCTCGATCGACGCCTGGCCGACCGGGCACAGCCCGCCCCGGCTCAGCGGGTGGTCCGGGCTCCCCTCCAGCATCACCGCCCGGCCCTCGCGCACGCGGGCGGTCATCCCGCACGCCGCCGGACACGCCCGGCAGGTGGTCCGGTAGTGCACGGCGAGACCGGGCACGGTGTCGTCAGGAGGCGTGACGTATGGGACGAGCGACCGCGGTAGCCGGGTCTTGCATCCCTCGACCAGGCTCGTGCCGAGCACGGTCGCCGCCGAGCCGAGGAACGTCCGTCTTGCCAGTCGCTTCATCCTCGGGGGCTCCCTCAGCGGTGACAGACCACGCAGTCGTGGCGGACGTTCTTGTCCTCGTGGCAGGTGAGACAGCGGCCCATGGTGAAGGGCTCGTCCTGGACGACGAGCCGCATGGACGCGACGTCGCCGTGGCACTCCTGGCAGCCGATGGGCTGCTGGAAGTGCAGGTGCACCCGGTGGGTGAAGTAGACGAAGTCGGGGAGCTCGAAGACCCGTGTCCAGCGGAGCGGCTGATTGGCGCGCACCCGGGCGGCGAGCACCTGGACCGCCGGATTGTCCTTGGCCACGAACTTGTGGCAGCCCATGCACTTCTTTCCCGAGGGCAGCCCGGCGACCGGGGAGCGGACCGCGTCGGCGTGACAGCTCAGGCAGGGGATGGCGCAGTCACCGGCGTGGATCCGGTGGTCGAAGGGGATCTCGTCCACCGGGGCAGGCGTCCCGGGCGGTCCGAGCGTGATCTGCAACGGTGGAGCGGCCGCCGCGGCCGCCGGTCCGCCCGACGGCTCCGGCGCGCACCCGCGGCGGACGCTGGACGAGGCCGGGAGCGGGGTCCGGACTCCGGCCGGCGGGGCCAGCTCGTCGGGCGCCGGCGCTTCCCTGCACCCGGACGCGGCCGCGCCAAGGGCGAGCACCAGGCCCGCGCAGAGGAGCCGCAGTCCGGACATGCCCCCTCAGCGCTTCAGGGTCAGCGTTTCGTTCACCGTCTGGCCGGCTGCAACGGTGACCGGCTTGTCGGCCGCCTTGAGGTGCGAGTTCCAGACGGCCAGCTGGTACGTGCCAGGCGGCACGTGGGCGATGGTGAAGCCGCCCTTCTTGTCCACCGCCGCGGCGTAGGGTGACGGGGCGACGAAGATGAAGGCCAGCATCTCGGGGTGCAGCGAGCAGAGCTGGGTGTACGCGCCCTCCTGCGGGAACTTCTGGGTGCGCTCCTCGTTCTGCTTGAAGCTCCCGAGGTTGTAGCCCTCGCCGTCCGGCGTGTAGACGTTGTGCACCACGTTGTCGTGGTTGAGGAACTTCACCGAGTCCCCCACGGTGATGACCAGCAGGTGGGGGATGAAGGTCATGGCCTTCTGGTCCATCGCCTTGGTCTCGGGAGCGCGGGCCGGCGCCTTCACCCCCTTCAGGTAGACCACCGTCTCCTCGAGGTACTTGGCAGGGGTCACGTCCACCTTCCCGGTGATGGTTCCGTCGGCCGCGAGGGTGGTTGCGCTCGCGGCGAGCACCGCGAGGGTCAAGAGCTTGGACATCCGTGGCATGTGAAGGTCTCCGTGGTGAGTCACATCGCCCAGGCGAGGAAGACGGCGATACTCTCGAACTCGGTCCGTGCGCTGCTGCCTGACGCCGGAGGGGCGATCTGCAGTGGCCCCCAGGACGAGGCGCCGCCCTGCCAGGGCTGTCCGCCGGGGGTCAGCGGTCCACCGGTGGTGCTCGGGAAGCCGTGCGCCGACTCCCAGTCGAACGTCAGGACCGCCTTGATGTTGGGCCGGATGAGGAACGCGATGCCCGGCTCGACGTGGACGTCGCTGACCGACGCGCCGCCCTCGGGAGCCAGCGTCACCCACTCCACGCGGAGGGCCGGGACCATCCAGGGGAAGACGACGTACGAGAACTCGCTGAACAACACCTGGCTCGTCACCGGGCCGCCGGTGTCGGTGCCGTGGTTGTGCGACGTCGTGTACCAGCCGATGTCGAGCTGCGCCGAGCTGAGCTGCCCACGAGCGCCGACGCCGTAGGTGGTGGCGGTGTCGCTGCCCACCGGAGCACCGGCGCTGGTGTCGAACCGGGAGTTGGACTGGTAGGCGAAGCCGTAGACCCCGAGCGCGGTCTCGGCCCATGGTTTCTCCGGATTCATCTCCTCGGCGGATCCCTCGCCGTCGAGCCGCATTCCGCCGATCTTGAAGCCCACGCGCCCGTAGAAGTTGTCCGTCGGGGCGAGGCCGTGGGCGATCTTCCCTGCGTTCAGACCGACCGCGTAATCGAACCGACCGGCGATCATCGCCGTTGAGCTCCAGGCCGTTGTAGTTGTCGACGAGCGTCCAGGGATCGGAGTTCCCCCAGTAGATGGCTGTCACCGGGACGGTGGTGACCAGCGCGTCCGCCAGGTACGTGGAGTGCGGCCCGTACTGCGTGATGTTGGGAAAGCCTCTGCCGACGATGAGGTTGAACCAGTGCTTCGGCCCGAACATGTCGTTGAACAGCAGCTGGGCGTGTTCGATGTCCACTCCGCCGTCACTGAAGGTGAGCTCGAACCAGACGGTGATGTTGTCGTCGAAGGCGGCCGCGCCCCAGAGGTGGGCCTCGACCACCAGGTCCTGGACCGTGAAGTGCGTTCCGTTCGCGGCCTCGCCTGCGCTGGACGTGGTCGAAGGGATGTACAGCGCCTGTCCGTTGGCGCCGACGGAGAGCGGGACCGAGGCCGGGATGAAGTCGGGCCAGACCGTCTTGGGGAAGGTCTTCTTGTTCGCTTCCTGGCCCAGCGCGATCTGCTCGGCCTTGATGTAATCCGAGTCGACGCCGGGGAAGCGGTAGCCGTTCCGCCGGAAGGCCTCGCCGAAGGGATTCAGCTTCGGGAAGACGACGTGACAGGTCAGACAGCTCGTCTGGTACTTGCGCGAGAAGGCCGGGATTGCGCCTGCAGGGACCGCGAGGGTGAGTGCGAGCACCAGAGCCGCACCAAGAGCATGCCTCGACATCTGAAGGCTCCTTCCGCAAGCGACCGCGAATTGCCGAAAGGCCAGCGGCGGCACGGTCTGCAAGGAAGGAGCCTTTTTCTTGGTCTTTGTGTGTCAATTCGCGCGCTAGAACCAAGGACGGGACCCTGGGTGGATTCACACGGACACGGGGGCCGTGCCCTTTCGAAGACGCAAGTCATCGGCACGACCGACTTACGCAAGACCTGCGAGATCAAAGAAAGGGGCCGCATATCTTGCGTCTTTTCTTGCATCGCTGCCGTAGCAGCGACTCGAGTGCTCCACCATCACCGTGGCGTGTTCGCGCTCAGCCGCGCCGGCCGGCGCGCCTGGAAGGTGGCCACAGCGTGTCGGCGATCGCCGTCGTGCCGCGCCGGGCCGCCATTCGCGGTCGCTCTCACCGGCTGGCATCCCGCGCGGGACCTCCGGTGGCCGCCCAGTGCCGCGCCAGGGCGAAGCTCGCCCGTTCGAAGAGCGTGTCCGGCCGGGCCTGTCCGGCCTTCCAGTCCTGGCACTCCTCGAGCTGATCGAGCTTCCCCCCGACCAGGAACTCGCAGCGGACGGTCCGCGGTCCCGTCAACCCTTCTGGGTTCCACGCCGCCTCACGTGAGCCACCAGGCCGAGCGCGAGGTAGAGACCGCCGGCCCAGGTTGCACTGTTGAGCGGGAACACCAGGAGACCGAGGCGCTGGCCGAGCGACCCGAGTCGTTCGGCCAGGAAGAGGAACGGGAAGGTCAGGACGCTCGCGATGCCGTAGAGGGAGATCCCCAGCACCTCATGCGTGGCACCTCCGGGGCCGACGGCGAAGGCGAGGACGTACACTCCGAGCTGCATGGCCAGGTGGACCGCTCCGAACACGACTGCGGCCCAAAGGTGCTTCTCCCTTCGCCCTCTCATCGCCCGGGGATGCTACGGGCGTTGGGAGCGAAGGCGGGAAGTACCGGCCCGGCGGCCTGACCTCGCCCGTCAGGCGACGCTGCCCGGGCGCCGGCGGCGCCGTACCATCACCGGCCCCGCCAGCCTCGGGATGACCCAGCAGAGGGATTGGCCGTCGCGACCGAGCGCTCAGCTGCCGTTCGCCTTGAACTGCACCTTTTCGGCCGGAAAGCAATCTCCGTCCTTTTCCGGCGGGCATCCCGCTGGCACTCCCGTCGAGAGATTTCCGGTCTGGGTGGTGTGCGCCGAACCAGGCGTTCCATCGGGGAACCCCGAACCCGGTGCCCTCAGTTCACCGTTCTGGCAGGTGATGCTCGTCTTGACCGACAGGAGAACGATGGGTGGACCACCGAAAGCAATGACGTTCCAGGTCTGCAGGGGGGTCCCGGACGGCTGGATGAAGTCGGCGTGGAAATTCTCATCGCCCAGTGATGCGACAGCGCCTCCAGCGATCGCGGCGGGCGTCTGCCCAAAGGCCGGGTTGCCATTGACGAAGCCCCAGCACGCCCCGTCGCGGGTGTGGATGTCGACCGAGACCTGCTCCGTGCCGTTGCCCAGATCACGGATCGCCACGTCTCCGCCGATGGAGGTGAAGAGGTTGAGACCGAGCGCTGCGTTGCGTGTCCCGAACGTATCGAAAGCGAGGAGTCCCCCCGTGACCGGGTCCGACCAGAAGGTGACCTGAACCGCGGCCTGGGCGTCCAGGAAACTACTGATGGGTAGGTTGCTGCGTCTGGGCGAGGGCGCTCGTCGAGAACAGCAGGAGCCCGAGGGTTGCGGCGTTGATCCCGAATTTCTTGATTGTCTTCACATTGCCTCCAGCGGAGGGTGGGGCGCTGCGGCCAGAGCGAAGGGGATTCCTCGCCGTGGCGAAATGCCTGTGGGGGACAGGCGAATCGCCGGCCGGAGAGCGTCGCTTGCTGCAAGCGGTGGGATCTCGTCCGCGAATGGGAATGAAGCGCGCAGCCCGAAGTTCCAGAGCTTCACTCCCTGTGACTTCGTGACAGGGCGTCGCGGTGGTCACGTCCTCCTCCATCGCCGGGGCGGCTCACACGGCCGGCGCTCTCGACCGCGCTCTGCTCCGCTTCAGCGCGAAGCCCCGGCGCTCTGGATCTGTGGCAGGAGGATGTCCCGCAGGTAGTGCCAGTCGGGCACCAGGGCCAGCGGGTCGCCACGCACGCGAGCGCCCGACACCCTTCGCCGGGCAGGCCGAGCAGCGAGAGGGTAAGAGGCGGTAGGATGGGATCCTCGCCCTGGGAACAGATTTCCGGCTCGATGTCGAAGAAGGACAAGTCCGAGAGGCCCCCGACCGCAGCGGGAATGACCCGGCTGATCCGGGAGCTCCTCCGGCCCGTACCGCGGGTGGCTGATGATCATCTTCCTCGCGATGCTCGTCGAGACCGCGATGAGCCTCGCCGGCCCGTGGCCGCTGAAGATCGTGCTCGACAGCGTCGTCGGGCACCACCCGATGCCGCACTGGGTCGCGCGGCTGATCGGCCCGGAAGTCGCCGACCACAAGATGGGCCTCGCCGCGCTCGCGGCGGCGCTGATCGTCTCATCGCAGTGCTCGGCTCGCGCGGCGAGCTACGTCGACAACTACTACACCGAGAGCGTCGGGCCAGTACGTCGCCAACGACCTGCGCATGCGGGTCTACCACCACCTCGACCGGCTCTCGCTCGGCTACTACGACAAGCAGCAGACCGGAAACCTCTTGTCACGATCACGACCGACATCACGACCATCCAGAACTTCGCTTCCGGGCGACGCTCGGGATCCTCGTCGACCTCCTGACGATCATCGGGATGCTCGGCCTCATGTTCTGGCTGAACTTCGACTTCGCCCTGATCGCGGTGGCGCGTGACGCCGTTCCTGCTGCTCTTCGTCATGCGGTTCAAGAAGGCCGTCAAGAAGGCGACGCACGAGGTCCGGCACCGCCAGAGCGACATCGTCGCGGTCGTCCAGGAGGGCCTCGAGTCGATGCGGGTCGTCAAGGCCTACGGGCGCGAGCAGCTCGAGGAGGAGCACCTCAAGGACGCGAGCCAGGCGGCCGTCGACGCGGCGCTCAAGGCGCGGAAGGTCAAGTCGCTGCTGTCGCCGGTCGTCACGGTGGTCGTCTCGTTCTGCACGGCTTCGTCCTCTACCGGGGCGCCTCGCTGATCCTGCACGAGGCGATGACGATCGGCGCGCTGACGGTCTTCCTGTCGTACCTGAACAAGTTCTTCAAGCCGGTGCAGGACCTGGCGAAGATGACCAACTCGATCGCCCAGGCGGCCGTCGGCGTCGAGCGCGTCCAGACGATCCTCGCAGCCGACGAGATGATTCCGGAGAAGCCCGACGCGCGCGAGCCCGAGGGCATCAAGGGCGAGATCACGTTCGAGAAGGTGGCCTTCGCCTACAAGCCCGACTCCCCGGTCCTGAAGGAGATCACTTCAAGATCGACCCCGGCCAGCTCGTCGGGTTCGTCGGCGCGACCGGCGGCGGGAAGTCGACGGTCGCGAGCCTGATCCCGCGCTTCTACGACGCGACGCCGGGACGGGTCCTCATCGACGGCGTCGACGTCCGCGACTTCAAGATCGAGGCGCTGCGCAACCAGATCGGCTGCGTCCTCCAGGACACCGTGCTCTTTGCCGGCACGATCGCCGGGACACATCGGCTACGGGCGGCCGGGCGCGACCCGCGAGGAGATCGTCGCGGCTGCGAAGCTCGCCAACGCGGACGAGTTCATCTCGCAGATGCCGAAGGGCTACGACAGCGAGGTGGGCGAACGCGGATCGACGCTCTCCGGCGGCCAGCGGCAGCGCATCGGCATCGCCCGGGCGATCATCCGCAACTCCCCGATCCTCATCCTCGACGAGCCGACGGCGGCGCTCGACACCGAGTCCGAGAAGATCGTCATGGAGGCCCTCGAAAGACCTGATGAAGGGCCGCACCGCCATCGCGATCGCCCACCGCCTCTCGACCATCAAGGACGCCGACAAGATCGTCGTCTTCAAGGACGGCTTCGTCCACGAGCAGGGCACGCACGACGATCTGCTCGAAGCGAACGGCCTCTACGCCGAGCTCTACCGCATCCAGTTTCCGTCCGAGCCCGGTGTGCCGCCGGGTCCCATGCCGGCCGCTCCGGCCGCGAAGGCCTGACCAGGAGAACATCGATGTCCGTCTCGCTCCCTGATCGTGCTGCCCGACGACGCCGCGACGCCGATCCTCGAGGCGATCGCGAGGCGAAGAAGTCGCTCCGCATCAAGATGTTCGTCTTCTCCGACCCGTCGCTGATCGACGCCGTCATCGCCGCGCACAAGCGCGGCGTGAAGGTGCAGGTCATGCTCAACCCCGAGCGCCGCAGCGGCGAGGAGGACAACGAGGCCACGCGGCGGAGGCTCTCGCAAGGCCGGGATCGCAGTGAAAGACAGCAATCCCGCCGTGGACCTGACGCACGAGAAGTCCATGGTCGCCGACGACGCGGTGGCCTTCGTGAAGTCGCTCAACTGGGCGACCGAGAACCTGACCGAGACGCGCGACTACGCCGTCGTCACCGACCACAAGCACGAGGTCGGCGAGATCGTCGAGTGCTTCGAGGCCGACTGGGAGCGCAAGCAGTTCGATCCCGGCACCGAGCGCGCATTGATCTGGTGCCCGATCAACGGCCGCGACCGGATCGCCGAGTTCATCGACAACGCCAAGCATACCCTCTTCGTGCAGAACGAGCGCTACCAGGACGCGGTCATCCTCGAGCGCCTCGTTCGCGCCGCCGAGCGCGGCGTCAAGGTCCACGTCATGGCCCGCCCGCCGCACTCCCTGAAGAAGGAAAAGCTCGTCGAGGGCGTCGGCGGCCTGCGCATCCTCGACGACGTCGGCATCAAGATCCACAAGCTGAAGGGCCTGAAGCTCCACGGCAAGATGCTGCTCGCCGACGGCGTCGCGGCGATCGTCGGGTCGATCAATCTCGCCCCGGGCAGCTTCGACAGCCGGCGCGAGCTCGCGATCGAGGTCCGCGACGACGACGTCGTCGAGCGCCTGCACAAGATCGCCAGCCGCGACTGGGAGAACTCGCACCCGCTCGACCTCTCCGACCAGGGGCTGCTCGCGGACCTCGAGGACCGTCAGGAAGGGGCGGCGGAGAAGCTCGCCCTCGTCGTGGTGGAGGAGAAGCCGAAGGGCAAGAAAGCCCGGAAGGACAGGGTGGCCAAAGGCCACGAGAAGACCACGAAGACGAAGAAGGCGAGGAAGGCGTCGGAATCGAAGCAAGCGAGGAAGAAGTGAGGACAGGTGCTCGAGGATGGCTTGAGCACAGCCGATGCCTGCGCGGCCCATGGTCCGTCCGGAGGACCGAGCGCGGGCGACGTTGGCTGGACGCCTGCAGTGCGTCGCGGCGCTGATCAGTCGCCTGTCAGGCCACGCTGCGCTCGGAGACCAGCGGCGCCGGCACCATCACCGGCACCCGCCGCGGCCCCCAGGCGCGCGCCGGATCCGCCCACAGCCACCGAGGGGCAATGCGCATCTGCCCACCCTCGTGGGTGAAGATCCGCAGCCGGCCCAGCTCGCTGGAGCTCCCGGCGTTGTAGAGCGCCAGCGGCCGAGGGGTGTCGGTGAAGAGGTGAATCTCGCGCGGCACGTGGCGGTGGCCGTGCAGCACCAGGTCGCACCGGCCACGGACCCGCTCGAGCAGCTCTCGTCCGAGCTGCAGCTCGCCGGAGTAGGGGAGCCGGAGTCGCTCGCTCACCCGCTCGAGCCAGCTCTCCACGGGCAGCGCCACCAGGTGGTGGTGCATCAGCACCGCCACCAGCGACCGCTCCGGAGCGGCGTCCAGCGCCGCGTCCACCTCGTCCAGCATCCGGCGGGTCAGCTCGCCGTGGCAGGCCCAGTAGCTCCGGTTGTGCTCGCCCGTCGAGTCCACCAGGACCAGGTACAGCCCCGGGTGCTCCTCGACGGCCACCCGGCGGCCCTTCATCAGCGCCCGGCCGGCGTCGTCCCCAATCCGGTCGTGGTTTCCGGGCACCACAGCCAGCCGCCCCTGCCGGAGGAGCGGGGCGAAGACGTCGAGGAAGAGGGACATCTCCACGTCCCGGCCCTTGTTGGTGATGTCGCCGGTGATCACCACCTGCTCGATGGTCGACTCGACGAGGGCCTGACAGAGGGCCCTCGCCATCGCCTCGCGCGCCGGCCCCTGCCCGAGGTGCAGGTCCGAGAGGTGGGCCAGCGTGTGCAAGCTCATGCCCTGAGATTCGACATCACCGCCACGGCGCTGCCGTGGAGTGCCGGCAACGTCTCCGAGAAGCCGGTGACATCTGGAACCCGGGATGGCATCGGATCCGCGAGCGGCACGAGCCGGCTCCCCGGGTCCACACGGAGTCGGTTCCCGCGCCAGACCACGGTGCGGGCGAAGAGGCCATGGACCCAGGTGGCGAAGAGCAGGAGGTCCTTCAGCCACACCAGCCCGAACGCTCGCCAGCTGAAGAGCTCCCGGCGAAGACGGCTGAACGCCACTGCGTCGAGCGTGGGCTTGAGCACCGCGCAGACCGCGAGGGTGGTCGCCGCACCCGCCGTGGGCCGGAGCGCGTAGCCGAGGATCGCGAGGGGAATCGGGTTCAGCATCGACTCCGCCAGGTACGCCGGGAAGCTGATCGCGGTGCGATGGATGACGCTCCAGCGGAGGTAGCGACGGAAGAACTGCCCAAGGCTCTTCTCCACGGCGATGTTCCACACCGGAAGACTCGACACCGCCACTCTGCCCCGCAGCTCGCCGCGGATGCGGTTGCCGAGCGCGTGGTCCTCGGCGAGGACGTTGGCCACCGACTCGAAGCCGCCGAGCAGCTCGAGGTCGTGCCGCCAGAGCGCCATCGACTTGCCGACCACCAGCGGTCGCCGCGCCACCCGCTGGGCGGCCACCATCCCGGTGGCGACGGAGGAAGCCAGGTGGAGGTTGTCCAGGAAGGCGCCCAGCGTCCGGTGCCCCGCGCCGCCGATGGGATGGGTCACGCAGGCCACGCCAGGCCGAGCGAGGTGCGCAGCGATGTCCGCCAGGTATGCGTCGGGGACCCGGATGTTCGAGTCGCTGATGACCAGCAGGTCATGCCTGGCCGCCCGGGCCATCCCCACCAGCTGGTTCACCTTCGGATTCAGCCCGACCTCGCCCACCTGGCGCACGAGCCGCATCCGGTGTGGCCAGCGGCGCACCGCGTCCTCCGCCACCGGCCACGCCGCATCGTCGGGCGAGCGCACGCCCAGGACGACCTCCCACGCGCCGGCGTAGGGGAGCGCGGCGAACGAGGCGATGTTCGCTGCGAGGTCGTCGTCCGCTCCGCACAGCGGCTTCAGCACCGAGATCCCGGGCCAGGCGTTCGGGACCAGCCCGGGCCGCCGCACGTGCCAGACCGTCAGGCCGAGCATGAGGGCGAGCGCAGCGACCCCCACCGCCGCCGCGGCGAGGAGCACCAGTCCGAGGGTCGCCATCGTGATGGCCGTCCGATCTCCCGAGGGCGCCGAGGACGCCGGCGGATGCCGGTGCCCGGTGGGAGCGCGCCCCACTCCGAGGTCGGGAGACCATCCTGGCGGAGGCATGGATCGGATCCGAGGAGCCCCGGAAACACCTCGGTGCCACCCGTGGCGAACGCTCTATTTCCGCACGGATGGGGGGCGGCTGGACGGCGGGGTCCGACCTGATCTGGAATCGAGCTGTCTCTCCGGTCGAAAGGACGTCCCCCAGGTGCTTCTCGCTGCCACGTCGGTCCTTCCCCTGTCTCCCTCGGACCTCCTCGCCCCGCTCGCCGCCGCCGTCGCGCTGCTGCTGCTGAGGCTGGTGGGCCGACCGGTGCCGGTCAGGGTCCGACGCAACCGCCGCTGACCCCAATCCGAGGGTCAGCGAAAAGGTCGCAGCAGCTCGCCGCGGTGGCCGGCCGCGCGGAGCACCAGCCCTTCCCGGGCGCGCCGCGCCGCTGACGGTCCGATGAGCCAGCCCACCGGCTCGCTGCGCCGGCAGGTCTTCTTCAGCCAGGTGTCCAGCTCGGTGAAGCGCCGCCGGAACCGATCCGGCGCGGCGTCTCGCCGTCCGGTCTGGGGCGTCACGTCCAGCTCGGCCCAGAGCTCGCCCGCCCGGAGCGCACCGTCCTCGTCCGGCTGCGAGCGCTCCCAGAACACGACCGGCGAGCGCACCTCGTCCACCCGCCAGGTTCCCTTGTCCGGGCCGCGCTTCACCCGGTCCACCAGCACCGGTCCCAGATCGGCCGCGGCGAGGTAGAGCTCCGGAGGCAGCCGGTCGTGCATCTCCGGCCCGGCGATGAATGGCTTCCAGTCCGGAGGGACCCGCCGGGGGTACACCTCGTACGGGAGTCTGGGCGAGGAAGCGGAGCAAGGCGCGCTCGTCCTCGTCGTCGAGCAACGGTCTCAGCACGTTGGCCATCGGTGGCGCGCACCCTCGCCCCGTTGCCGCGGGGGTGCAAGGGCGCGCACACTCCACACCGTGTCGGAACCAGCCCTGGACGCGCTCCGTGCGCGGATGCACGAGCTCAAGGACCTGGCGGGCGTCCTGGGGCTGATGAGCTGGGATCAGGAGACGTACCTGCCGTCGAAGGCAGGACCGGCGCGGGCCGCGCAGCTGGCCACCCTCCAGGGGCTCTACCACCAGCGGCTCGTCGCCCCCGAGGTGGGGGACTGGCTCGAGCGTGCCGAGCGTATCGAGCTCGGACGCCGAGACCCGGGCGATGCTGAAGGTCTTCCGCCGCGAGCGCGACCACTCGGTCCGGGTTCCCGAGTCGCTGGTCCGGGCGCTGGCCGAGGCCCAGTCCACGGGCCTCGAGGCCTGGCGCGAGGCCCGCACCGCGCGCGACTTCGCCCGGTTCGCCCCCGCCCTGCAGCGGCTGCTCGAGCTCCGGCGCGAGCAGGCCGACGCCGTCGGGCACGGCGGGGAGCGCTACGACGCGCTGCTCGACCACTTCGAGCCGGAGATGACCACCGCCCGGCTCCTGCCCGTGCTCGAGCGGCTGCGCGCGTCGCTGGTCCCGCTGGTGGACGCCCTCGACGGGGCGCTCGCCGGGCCGGAGATCTTCGACGGCCGCCCCTTCGACGCCGAGCGCCAGTGGCAGTTCACGCTCGAGCTGCTGGAACGCCTGGGGTTCGACCTGCACGCCGGACGGCAGGACCGGAGCATCCACCCCTTCACCGGAGGGACCCACCCCACCGACGTGCGGCTCACGACGCGCATCGACCCGGCAAACCCGTCCCCCGCGCTCTTCGGCACGCTGCACGAGTTCGGGCACGGGCTGTACGAGCAGGGCTTCGCCGCCGCGCACCACCGCACGCCGCTCGCCGCCGCCCCGTCGATGGGCCTGCACGAGTCGCAGTCGCGGCTCTGGGAGAACCTGGTGGGCCGCAGCCTGCCGTTCTGGGGCTTCCTGTACCCGCGGCTCCGGTCGGCGTTCCCCGAGGCGCTGGCGGGCGTGGAGCTCGAGGACTTTCACCGCGCCATCAACCGGGTGCGGCGCTCGCCCATCCGGGTCGAGGCGGACGAGATCACCTACAACCTGCACATCGTGCTCCGCACCGCGCTGGAGGTGCGGCTGCTCCGTGACGAGCTCAGGGTGATCGGATCTGCCCGAGGCCTGGAACTCGGAGATGGAGCGCACGGTGGGCCTCCGCCCGCGCGACGACGTGGAGGGCGTGCTCCAGGACATCCACTGGGCGCACGGCGAGTTCGGCTACTTCCCCACCTACGCGCTCGGAAACCTGTATGCCGCTTCGCTGATGCGCACCGCCGAGCGGGCGCTTCCGGTGCTCTGGGACGAGGTGGCCCGCGGGGAGTTCGGCGCGCTGCGGGCCTGGCTCGGCGAGCACATTCACCGCCACGGCGCGTGGGGCTCGGCCGAGGAGCGGGTGCAGGCGGTCACCGGGCACGGGCTGACCGACACCGACTTCCTCGCCTACCTTCGCTCGAAGTACGGCGCACTCTCCGGCCGGCCGCTGCCGACCGACCCGCGCCGCTGAGCGGGCGGGAGCTCACCGGGGCGCATGCTGGAACCCGCGGGGGTGATCTGGCGAGGACGGCTGACCTCACACCTTTGCGACGTCACGCTCAGAGCTCGAGCGCGTGCTCTCCGCTGCGTGAGGTCCTCGCCGTGACCCGGACCCCGTCCCCGACCTCCGGAGCGCTCGCGGGAACGGGCGAGGTCCGGGAGCGGACCACCCGGCACGCCGCTCGCCGGTGCGCCGCCCGGGTCCTGCAGCGCGAAGCCGAAGGCCCCGGAGCCGCTCTTCCACCGGGCGACGACGACGCCCCGCACCGAGACGCCGAGCCCGGGGGCCCACCCGGCGAGGAGCTGGTGCACGTCGTCGGTGGACGGTGGCGCCGGGGCGCCCTGGCCCTCGGCTCCGTCGAGCCCATCGCAGCCGGCGAGCGCGAGCACCGAGAGCGACGCGTGCTGCTGCCAGATCCCCGACAGGGCGGTGACCCGGGCACCCGGCGTCCAGCGGCCGCGACAGGCAGGCTTGGCACCGAGGTAGGCGTAGGTGTCGACGGCGATGTTGCGCCCGCGGGAGTCCACCACGGCGAAGCCATCGCAGTAGCTGCCGCTCGGCACGGCGCACGGTGTGGTGCGGATCTCCCCGCCGACCTCGACCCGGACCCGCATGTCGGTGAACGGTCCCGGGCCGGCATCGGGCGCGAGCTCGGCCACGTCGGCCAGGTGGTGCGCGGGGAGGGGCTGGCCACGTTCGAGCACCTCGATGCCCACGCCGCGGGCAGGAGACCAGATGCCTCCGTCGCGGCTGGCACCGAGGTCCTCGCCCGGAGACGCCGGCGTCTCCCCGCCCGAACAGCCCGAGCACCCCAGCGAGCCGATCACCACCAGCACCGCCCAGATCCGCATCCGCGCCCCCCGCCGCGGACGAGCCGAAGCAAGGACCTCGCCAGTCCCGGTCTCCACCGCCTAGGGTGCCGCCGGTCAGCTCGATGGGTTCCCCGCACGCATCACGGTCGATCGTCTCCCTGCTCCTGCTCGCCCTCGCGCCATCGATGGGCTGCGATGGGCTCGGTTCCTCGGCACCGTCGCGCTTTCCCCCGGCGAGCACGGTCGCCAACCGCTGCGATGACCCCGCGGCGACCTGGCAGTGGGTCCGCAGCACGGTGGACGAGCTCTACCTCTGGGCGGACGACGTCGTCGACGCCGACCCGTCGGCATCCGCGACGCCCGAGGCCTACTTCCGGGCCCTCCTCGTCCGCACGCCCACCGCCTCGGGCCACCCCCGCGATTGCTTCAGCGAGGCGTACCCCACCGCGCTTGTTACAGGCTGCGCTGCCGGTCTGGCACGGCGTCCACTGGGCGCTCCACGGCACCGACGCCCGCGCGCTCTACGTCCGCGACCAGACGCCGGCTGCGCTGGCCGGTGTCCGGCGGGGGGACCGGGTCATCGCGGTCGCCGGGACCCCTGTCGAGACCCTGGGGGCGGCAGCGCTGTCCGCCGCGCTCTCTCCACCCCCAGGCTCGGGGCCCGTGGAGCTCACGCTCGCCGATCCGGCGGGTGCCACCCGCACCGTGGACCTCGGTCTGGTGACCTTCTCCGACCCTGGCGTCCTCCTCAGCACCGTCCTCGATCGGCCCCAGGGACGGGTGGGGTACGTGGCCTTCACCTCGCAGCTCGGCGATCCGGTGCGCGACATGACGGCCGCGGTGCGGCGCTTCCTGGCAGCCGGGGTGACCGACCTCGTGCTCGACGTCCGGTACAACCCCGGTGGCATCGCTCCTGTCGTCGCGGCGTTCGGTACGCTCATCGCGGGCGACCGCGTCGGTTCGGGCGCGTTCGCGTACTTCACCGCCAATCCGAGGACGCAGCAGGCACGACGCGCGGCGGGGCAGCCCGCCGACGAGGTCATCTACTTCCCGGTCACGACGGGCTCACCCACGCTCTCGCTGCCCCGTGTCTTCGTGCTCACCACCGAGGCGACGTGCTCCGCGGCCGAGAGCCTGATCAACGGGCTCCGGCCCTACATGACCGTCGTTCAGGTCGGCACCGACGACATGCGGCAAGCCGTACGCCCTCGATGAGCCCGAGAACTGTGGCACCACGTACGTCCTCATCGCAGCCCTGGAGTCCAACACCCTGCACCAGGCGGACTACGACGACGGGCTGGTGCCCGACTGCACCGCAGCGGACGACCTCACCCACGCGCTCGGAGACCCGGCAGAGGGGATGCTCGCCGCCGCGCTCGCGCTCCGCGAGACCCGGACCTGCGCTCCGCCGGTAGCCGGTCCGGTCCGCGCTTCCCCGCGCGTCGGGCGGTGAGGGCGACGCCGCGGCGCACGCCCTCGAACGGTGATTGACGTGCCGCGGCGTGTGGCGTCCCTGACCCGGAGGGGCAAAACCGACTCACGGGGAATTGTGCCGATCCCGTACGACACCGGCACCGCGGATGAGCGAAAGTTCCCGCCTCGCCGGACACGTCTTGAAGACGAGGGGAACGCAATGGTGATGACGACACGGTCCACGGGCCGCCCCACCGGCCGGCTCGCCGCTGCCCTGCTGCTCGCGGCCGCGCTGGTCGCCACGCCAGCGCGCGCGCAAGAGGCGCTTGGCTACTTCAAGAACTACTTCGTCACCGGCGATTACGTCGCCGCCGGGGTCGGCCTCCAGCGCAAGGGAGTGAACGGGTTCGCGACCGGCAACATCGCCATCGACCCCGCCCAGATTCCCGCCGGGGCCGAGATTGTCGCCGCCTATCTCTACTGGCAGACCATCTCCTCGAGCGGCGCACCGGACGCCTCCGCTCTGCGCGGTGCGAAGTTCAAGGGAAACGACATCAGCCAGATCGCCGTGCTCCTCGACCCAGGCGGGAACGGCAGCCTGCTGGAGCGAGGGCGGGGCCACGGGCGAGTCGAGGGGCTCGCGGGCGACGTGGTCCTACCGGGCCGACGTGCTTCGGTTCTTCCCTCGGGTTCGTCCGACCGCACCCAACCTTCCGGTCCAGGTCCAGGTCGCGGGCAGCCACCAGGTCACGCTGCCCGACATGGGCAGGAGCAACCGTCTGCCCTCCACCCTCGGTGCCGGGCTGGTCGTCGTCTACCGGGTGACCGGTTACGACCCGGCGAGGGGGTACCAGGCTCCCCGCCAGCCACTCCGGGCCATCGTCCTCTACGACGGCGGGAGCACGCTGGACCGCCGCACCTCGAAGCTCCAGCTGCCGCTCGAGGGCTTCTACGAGGCATCGCGTGTCTCGCCCGGCGCGACGGATGACGCTCATGGTCGCCGACGGCCAGTCCAACAAGAGCGAGCGCGTGCAGATCCGGAGCACCTCCTCCAGCGCCGACGACCGGCTGGTCGCCATCAACCCGTTCAACGGGAACAGCGGCTTCGACGTCGCCACCTTCCCCAACCTTCCCGCTCGAGCCCGGCGCGATGAAGGCCACGGTGACCATCGACCCCGGCAAGAAGGGCTGCTTCGACTGCCTGAGCCTCGGAGCCGCCGTCCTCAGCGTGGTGGTTCAGGACCGCGACGGCGATGGCCTGCTCGACGTCTGGGAGTCCCGCTCGGAGTGGGCCTCCAAGCCCAGCCGCCTGGCCTCGGTGTACCCGAGCTGGCCTCTGACCGACCCGACCGGCGCGCCGCTCCCGGACCTCGGCGGGATGGGAGCGAGTCCCGACGTCCAGGACATCTTCGTCCAGGTCGACTACCTGACCGGCAGCGACGGCCACAGCCACCTCCCGGCGAGGAGCGCGCTCCAGTCCGTGGCCACGGCGCTGCAGAATGCCGGGCCGCGACCGTCCCGGTGCATGGCTGGCGCCTGTCTGTCCACCGCTGCGCCCGGGGAGTGCCCGATCCACGTGCACTTCGACGTGGGCTCGAACGACCAGCCTCCGGCGTCGTTCGATCCGGCGACGTGCGGCGCGCCGGCGACCTGGACCCCCGACTGCGCCATCGTTCCCGCCGCGCTGTCGAAGGGCGGAAACCCGATCGGCGAGACGCCGTGCTCGGCGAGCGGCTTCACCCCCTCGGGCGCGAGCTGCGCCTTCCCCGGGTTCGCCGGGGTGGTGGGCTGGAAGAGCGGGTTCCGGGCCTATCGTGATGCGCTGGTCGACCGCTCCCACGGCGCGGCGGCCTGCAGCTCGGGGCAGCCGGGCTGCGAGCCGCGGATGCCGCGGACGCGAAAGGACATCTTCCACTACGCGCTGTTCGCGCACGCGCTCGGCTACGGGTCGCCCAGCAACCCGGCCGTGCCGCGGCGGAACTCGGGCATCGCCGACGCGAGCGGCGGAGACCTCATGGTCACCCTCGGCCTGTGGGACCAGCAGACCGGAACGCCGTTCGTCCAGGGCTCCACCCTGCTTCACGAGCTCGGGCACAACCTCGGGCTGCGGCACGGCGGCGTCGTCCCCTCGGGCGCGATCGAGCCGAACTGCAAGGCCAACTACCAGAGCGTGATGAACTACATCTTCCAGGTGCGCGGGCTGCTCACCCCCGCCGGCGTGCCCACGGTCGACCTCTCACGGCAGCAGCTGCCAGCGCTCGGGGAGGCCGCGCTCGTCGAGTCGGCCGGACTGGGAGGGGCGACGCCCTATCTCACGAGCTGGTACGCGCCCGCCGCCAGCAGCTTCATCGCCTCGGCGCTGCACGTCTCGCCGGCGACGCGACGCTGCGACGGCTCGCCGGTGGCGGCCACTGACCCGGCCTATGTCCGGATCGACGGCGATCCACGCACCGGCGCGGGGCTGGACTGGAACGCCGACGGCCGGGTCACCGGCACCGATGCGCAGGACGCGAACTTCGATGGCGTGACCGGGCAGTCCTTCGCCGGCTCGAACGACTTCGCCACCATGGACCTCCGGCAGGTCGGGGCGAGGCGAGCGGTGGGCAGCGAGGCGATGAGCTACAGCGTCATCGACCCCACGACCGGGACCGCTCCGATTCCGCCGGCGCCGGCAGTCGGCGGTGGCCTGTCGCTCGACACGGGCTTCGGGGATCTCGGGTTCGGGGACCTGGGGTTCGGCGACCTCGGCTTCGGAGACCTCGGGTTCGGTGACCTGGGTTCGGTGACCTCGGGTTCGGTGACCTGGGCTTCGGAGACCTCGGCTTCGGAGACCTGGGCGTCCCCGCCGACGAGGCGCTTGGCCCCGGCGACCTGAACCTCGAGACCGCGAGCGCGTTCGGCGCCGCGGCTCCCAGCGTGCTCACCGCCACCGCACCCAGCCGCGACTGCGGTGGTGTACGCCTCAGCTGGACGCCCCCGAACCTGGGGACGGTCATCTCCTACCAGGTGTACCGGGTGATGGGACCGAGCGTCACGCCGGAGAACTTCGACCGGCGCGTGCTGGTGGCGAAGGTCCCCGGCACCGTCACCAGCGTGATCGACAACCACCGCCACGGCGACGACGACGACGAGGACCACGACCGTCGCCGTGACCACGACGAGGAAGGCGTCTTCACCTACTTCGTGGTGGCGACGCTCCCGCCGCCTCCTGGCTGCACGCCGACCCCGGCCTACAACTGCAAGGACAACCAGCAGAGCGGCCCCTCGAACTACGCCACGGTCACCTTCCCGGCGCCGGATCACGACCACGACCACGACCACGACCGCTAGCGACTGACGGAGGAGCGGGGTCCGCTGGCGAGCCGCCGGCGGACCTCGTCGACCACCGGGTCCTCGCCTGCGGCGCCGCGCAGGTCGAGGTAGCGGCGGTACGCGTCGGCATAGCTGGCGGTGCCCAGACCCTCGCGCACGCGGCCCTGGTAGTACTCGAGCGGAGCGTAGAAGGCGAAGGTGGGCTCCTCGTCCAGGAAGAGCGCCAGCGCCTCGCCCCGGCGGGCGGCGCACCGGTCGAGCTCGGAGTCGGCCTGCGCGAAGGCGCCGGCCTCGAGGTACGCCCGTCCAAGGGTGAAGCGGCCGATCCAGGTGTCGAGCAGTCCGTTGGCTTCGCCGAGCAGGGTGATGGCCCCGCGCGGGTCGCCGGCGGCCAGCGCCAGCTCCCCCTCGAGGATCTTGGCGTAGGTCCTTGGCTCGGCGGGGAGCTCGTCGGCCAGTCGCTTCGCCAGGTCGCGCGCGGCCTCGGGCTGCCCCGCCTGGGCGAAGATGCGGCCGGCGAGAAAGCGGATCTTGGTCGTCTGGCTCTCGTCCAGGGCTCGCTTCGCGGCGGCGACGGCCGCGTCCTTCCGGCCTCTGGAGAGCTCCGCCGACGCCACCGCCGCCAGCTTGGCCGCGGCCCGATCGGGATTCGCGGCGGCGCGGTCCGCCGCGGCACCCTCCTCGAGGACGCGCACCGCCTCGGAGAACCGGCCGGAGTAGCTGGCCAGGTCTCCGAGCCCGGACGCGGCGAAGGAGGCGCTGAGCGGGCTGACCCGGGCGAAGGCCTCGTACGTCCGCCGCGCCTCGTCCAGCCGTCCGCTGCCGATCTGGGCGAAGGCGAGCGGCAGGTGCCCGAGCGGGCTCATCTGCTGTGCGCGGACAGCCTCGCTCTGGGCCGTCGGGAAGTCGCCGGCGTAGGCCGCGTAGAGGGCGAGGTTCACCCGGTAGAGGGCGCGGTTGGGGAGAAGGGCGACCACCTCGCGCATCTCGTCGAGGGCCTTCGGCATCTCGCGGAGCCGGGTCAGGCAGAGCGCGCGGTTGTTGTGCGCCGCTGCGTCCGAGCGGTAGCGCGCCACCAGCGCCCCGTACTCCTTCACGCAGGAGGGGTAGTCGGCCGTCAGGTAGTAGTAGAGGCCGCGGGCGCGGAACCGCTCGCGCTCGGTCATTCGGTCGACGTGACGCACCGCCTCGGTCACGTACTTCTCCGCCTCCTGCTGCTTGCCGAGGTTCGCCGAGGCGATCGCCATCCCCGCCCAGGCGAGGCCGAAGTTCGGGTCCCGCTCGACCGCAACCCGGAAGCTCGCCAGCGCCTTGTCGAACTGGCTCGAGGAGAGCGCGTCCATGGCCACCGCGTAGTCGTGCACCACGTCCAGCGACGTGGCGGTGAGCGTCTCCATCGCGAATCGCTGCTCCGCCTCCGACGTCTCGTCACCGAGGCGCTGGCGAATGTCGTCCGCCACCGAGCCCACTGCGGCCAGCACCGCCTCGCGCCGTGGGGCGTCCTTCGCCGCCTCGGCGACCACCTCTCCGGTGACCGCCTGGCGGGCGGTGGCCTTCACCCGGTAGCCGTCCCCCGAGCGCTCGATGGCGCCGCCGATGACCACGCCCAGGCCCTGCTTCACCGCCAGCTCGTTCGCCGCGCGCTCGTCGAACTTCTCCGGCGGTTCCACGTTCAGCGCCCGCCGGACGTCGCTGTGGGCGTAGGCGGTGATGAACGGAGCGCTCTCCAGCGACAGCTTGAGCACCGGCTCGAGCGTCCGGTCCAGCCCCGGGTCCCCGGTGGAGTTCGCGAAGTCGCTGATCACCACGCTCACCGGCGCATGGGCAGCCGGGGGGCGCGGGGGTGAGACCACCACCAGACGCCGCCGATGATCGACAGCACGGCCACCGCGGCCACGGCCACCCGTCGGAGGCCGATGGTGCGCCGCATCGGCAGCAGCTTCCCCTCGTCGTCGAGGCGGGACAGGGCCTCCGCCAGCTCGACCGAGCTCCGGAAGCGCTTGCCCGGCGACGGGTCGGTGCACCGGGCGATCAGGGCATCGAGCGCCTCGGGCACCTCGGGCAGCTCGGGGTGAAGCGGAACGGGCGCGCGCTCTCCGCGCGACTTCAGCTCCTCGAGCGCGCTCGGCGAGCGGGTCTGCCGGATGCGCCCGCTCAGCATGTCGTGGAGCATCAGCCCGAGCGCGTACACGTCGGCGCTCTGGTCCACCTGCTCCCCCCGGGCCTGCTCGGGAGGCATGTACTCCACCGTGCCCACCATCGAGCCGACGCGCGTCAGGTCGACGTGGTGCAGATCGATCACCTTGCCAGGGCTGGGGAGCGCCAGGGCGGACCCTTCGACTTCCACCGCGCGGTCCCCGAGCAGCCGGGCGACGCCGAAGTCGGTGATCAGCGCCTCGTCGCCGGCACCCACCATCACGTTGGCCGGCTTCAGGTCGCGATGCACCACCCCGGCGGCGTGCGCCGCCACCAGCCCCGCGCAGATCCGGCGGGTGATGCGCAGCGCCCGGCGGACCGGGACCCGGCCCTCCCGCGCGAGCAGCGTCGCGAGGTCGGTGCCGTCCACGTAGGACATGGTGATGTACTTGAGGCCCTCGATCTCACCGAGATCGTGGATCCGCACCACGTTCTGGTGCGAGACCAGCCGCGCCAGGAGGAGCTCGCGCTTGAAGCGGCGCTGGATCTCCGCGGCGACGGTTGCCTCGCCCATGATGTCCGGACGGATCAACTTGATGGCAACGTCGATCCCCAGCTCGTTGTCCCAGGCCTGGTAGACGGCGCCCATCCCGCCCATCCCCAGCAAACGCTTGATCTGGTACCGCGGGCCGAAGGACATGCCCGCGACCAGCGGGCCGAGCGCGACGCCGCCCGCGCTGGTGTCGCCCGCTCCCTTCGGACCGGCCGGTGCCGCATGCGCCCTGGACGCCGCGTTCGCCGCCTCGGGCGCGAGCGTCACCGCGGTCCACGAGACCGGTGGTGCGCTGACGTTGCCGCACGCCGGGCAGCGAGCGGACAGCGGCAGCAGATTGGCACCGCAATGTTGGCAGACGGTGCTCATCCTTGCGGGGGCGCACGCTACTACAGGCGTGGAGCGCTCGCCCGCGCTCTCGCGGGGCCACCGGCAGCAACGGGGCGACTGGGAAGGGCCCCCGGGGACGGGTGCTCAGGCATCGGCGAGCACCCGGAGCACCGCCTCGCCGTAGAGGCGCGTCCGCTTCTCGCCGAGGTAGGGGACGCGGGCCAGCGCCTCGAGGTCCGGGGAGGGGCGGCCGCGAGCTGCTCGATGAGCGAGTTGGGCAGCACCACGCTCGGTGTCACCCCGCGCTCGGTGGCCTTCACTCCCCGGAAGGCCTTCAGCGCGTCCTCGCGCCGCCTCCGGCTCGGGTCTCGCACCGGGGTCGCCGGCACCGCGAGCTCTCCCCGGTTCGCCGCTGCCCGCAGCTCGACGAGCAGGGCCAGCAGCTCGTCGCCGTGCTCTCGCACCACCTGGCCGCGCACGCCCGGTGTGCCGGGACAGCGCGTGCCGGTCCGCCGGCGGCTTCGTCACCAGCTCCTGGATGGCGGCGTTGGAGAGCATCCGCCCCATCGGCACGTCCGCAGCCTCGGCCCAGGCGAGCCGCAGCGCGTGGAGCCGGGCCCCGGCGGCGCTCTGGAAGGCCTGGTCCGCCGCGGGAAGGGTCCGTGGAACCTTCAGCCCGAAGGTGGCCACCGCGGGCCGCGCCACGGCCTCGTCGGTCAGCCGCTCGCAGTCGAGCTGGACCTCCTCGACGATGTCCGCCGCCACCACCGCCGCGCTCACCAGCCGGCCCAGCTCGCTCAGGTACCGCACGTCGTCCGCGATGTACGTCCGCATCTGCGGGGAGCGGGCGAAGCGAGAAGTCCGATTGCTGGTGCGCCTTGTCCAGCGTCACCCCCAGCCGCTCGGAGACCAGATCCGCCAGCCCCACCTTCGGCCAGCCGAGCAGCGTCGCGGCGCGGTGGGTGTCGAACAGCCCGCGGACGCGCACCCCCACCTCGGCGAGGAACTGGAGGTCGCCCTGCGCGGCGTGGAAGACCTTGGTGCGGAGCGGGTCGCCGAAGAGCGTCGCCACCGCGGAGGGCTCCACGCCCTGGGCGAGCGTGTCCAGCAGCCAGATGTCGCGGTCGGTGCCGATCTGCAGGAAGCACAGGCGCGCACGGAACGCGTGCATCGCGTCGGCCTCGAGGTCCACGGCGAAGAGGCGCTCGGGCTCGAGCGCCCGGACCACGGCCTCGGTCCCGGAAGGGCCGGTCACGTCATGTGTGGGCTGGTCGAAGGAAGCCACGAGCGGGTCGTCTTTTACAGCGGAGGTCTCTAGGATGCCGGCCGCCGTGGACATCGAATCACGTCTGGAGAAGAGCCTGCTCGGCCACGTCGGCCGGGCCATCGCCGATTTCGGCCTGATCGCCGAGGGCGACCGTGTCATGGTCGGAGTCTCGGGGGGGAAGGACTCGCACACGCTGCTGCGAGCTGCTCCGCATCCTCCAGCGGCGCTCCCCGGTCCGCTTCGACCTCCTCGCGGTGACCCTCGACCAGGGGCACCCCGGGTTTCCCGGTCAGCGGCTGGTCGACCACTTCGGTGCGCAGGAGATTCCCTTCCGGCTCCTCCGCGAGGACACCTACTCCATCGTGCTGGAGAAGACCCCGCCGGGGAAGACGATGTGCACCGTCTGCTCGCGACTGCGCCGAGGCATCCTCTACAACGCCGCGGTGGAGCTCGGGTGCAACAAGATCGCCCTCGGCCACCACCGCGACGACGCCGCCGAGACGCTCCTGCTGAACCTCTTCTTCGCCGGGACGCTCCGCGGCATGCCGCCCATCCTCCGCTCGGACGACGGGCGGAACACGGTGATCCGGCCGCTCATCTACGCCCCCGAGACGGAGATCGCCGAGTACGCCGCGGCGAAGCGCTTCCCCATCATCCCCTGCGATCTGTGCGGCACCCAGGAGCAGCTGCAGCGCAAGCGGATGAAGCGGCTGCTCGACGAGCTCGAGCGCGACATCCCCCACGTGCGGAGCAGCGTCCTGTCGGCGATGGGCAACGTCCGGCCCTCGCATCTGGCCGACCGAGAGCTCTTCGACTTCGCGGCCCTCGGAGCCGCACCCGAGAACAAGGAGCGAGACGCAGCATGAGTCCCGAGACCGCCGCCGCCAACCGCGTCGAACGCAACGCCGCCCTCGTCGAGGTGATGCTCCTGGCCGCCATGGCCGATGGCAAGCTCACCGAGGGGTCGATCCAGGCGCTGCTCCGCCGCGTGCTCGAGCGGCCCGAGTTCGACGGGACCGCTCCCGAGGAGATCAGCAGCCTCGTCGAGAAGAGCGTGAAGCGGCTGGCGTCGGAGTCCAGCCTCGAGGCCATCCTCCAGCAGCTCCGGGAACGGCTGCCCACGCACCAGAACCGGCTGCTCGCCTTCGGGCTCGCCGCGGCCATCGCCCTCGTCGGACCAGCGCGCCACCCGGGCCGAGCTCGGGCTCCTCAAGACCTTCCAGGCCGCGCTGGGCATCTCGGAGGACGAGGTGGCCGAGCTGGTCGACGTCGTCGAGTCGGGCCGCTCGCTCAACGAGGTGCTCGGTGAGCCGCTCGAGCGGCTCTATGCCGAGGTGATGGTGCTGGTCACCGCCGCCGACGGGAAGGTCAAGTCCGCCGAGTCGCGCGCCCTCATCGAGTCGCTCGCCTCCGACCCGCTGTTCCGGGAGATCGACGCCGCGCGCGCCCAGTCATACCTCAGCGCCTCGGTCGAGGCGCTCGCCGAGCAGGGCCTTCCGGAGCGGCTCCGGGTGCTCGCCCACGGCCTCACCACCCACTCGCAGCGGGTCCGCGCCTTCGGGCTCGCGGTGCGCATCGCCCAGTCCTCGGGAAAGCCGTCCGCGGCCGAGCTGCGGATCCTGGACATGCTCCAGGCCACCTTCGGCCTCGCCGACGACGAGGTGGCGCGGCTCCGCGCCGACGGCGGCTAGGAGGCAGAGACCCCGTGACCGCCCCGCGCAGCGCCTTCCGCTTCGGTCTTCCGCCCTCGTTGCCGGCGGCGCCCGGCCCCGGCGCGGTCGGGCCGCCTCATCCGCGTGCTCTCGGGCATCGTCGGGCGGCCGACGCGGCTGGTCACCGTCCCCGAGTACGACGCGCTCACCGAGGCGCTCCGCCGCGGCGAGGTGGACGCCGCCTGGGCACCGCCGCTCGTCGCCGCCCGCGCCGAGGCGCTGGGCGCCCGGGTACTGGTCCGGCCCCTGCGACGAGGGTCGGTGCGGTCCCGCTCGGCGCTCCTGGTCCGGGCGGACTCGGCGCTGCAGCTCGAGACGCTCGGTGGGACCACCGCGGCCTGGGTGGACCGCTGTTCGCTCGCCGGGCATCTGCTTCCCATGGCCTGGCTCCGCGAGCGTGGCCTCGACCCGGCCCGGCTCTTCGCCCACCAGCTCTTCCTCGGCACCTACCAGGCTGCGCTCGAGGCGCTCCTCGAGGGAGACGCCGACGTGGCCGCGCTGTTCGCTCCGCCGGAAGGACACGATCTCCGCCAGGCGGTGGAGGAGGTCGCTCCGGGCCGCGGCCGGGACGTCCGGGTCCTCGCCTGCACCATGGCGGCGCTGCACGACGCGTGGGTGGTGGCTCCGCACGTCTCGATTGCCGAGGGCATCCGGCTCGAGCGCGGACTGCTCGCCATCCGCGAGCTCCCCGAGGGGACGACGCTCCTGCGCGACGTGCTGCGAGCCGAGCGACTCGAGCGGGCTCCGGAGCTCGGCCACCGGGAGCTCTTCGGCCGGAGCCTCGGCGAGGTGACGGTTCCGTCACGATGGGCGCTGCCCGCTTGAACGCTCCCCGATCGGCCTGCTAGCTCAACCCCCGACGATGCCTCTCTCCGGCGGCGGACGTTCCCTGCGCGCATGGGCGGTCCCGAGCCTCCTGGTGGGCGCGGTGGCCACCACGGTCGACGTGGTCGTCCTGCTCGCGGCGATCCGCTGGCTGCACGCCTCGAGCGCGGGCGGGGCGATGCTCGGCGTCGCGGTGGGGAGCACGGTGGCGTTCCTCGGCAACCGCCGCTTCGCCTTCCGGAGCTCGGCGCGGTCGTGGGTCCCCGAGGCGCTGCGGTTCGTCGCCGGGACGACGGTGGGCATGCTGCTCCACGCCGCCCTGGTCCGGACGCTGGCGGACGGGATGGGGGTCCCGGTGGTGTTCGCCAAGCTCATCTCGGACGTCTGCGTCTTCACCTTCGGGCAGCTCTTGCTGCTCCGCTTCTTCGTCTTCCCGGTGCGCCGGGCGCTCGACGGCATCGGGCGGAACCTCGCACCGCGCTGGGACGTTCCGGAGACGAGCGTCGACCCCCCGGTCGCGCGGGCAGGCTGAGCCCCGGGGAGCTGAGCCTCAGGACAGCGCCGGCGACGGGTCCGTCGGCAGCTGCTGCTCGGAGCTCGGGAGCAGGAGGATGGCCAGTGCACGCGCCTGTACCTCGCTGTTGCACCGGTACTCCTGGACCTTCCCGTTCGCCTCCACCCGCAGGATCCACATGTCCTCGTCGCGGGTGACGGTCGCCAGCTCCAGATTGTCGGAGAGTTGTTCCATCGCGCCGCCCTCATTCCGAGCAGGGGCCATGCCGGCGGCAGAGCTCAGTGGCGACGCAAGGTTGCACGAGCACTGACCTCTTCCTGAATGTGCGGTCTGCAGAGGCTGCTATGCAAACTTTGCAGCATCTCCTGGGTCACTCCAGTCCCACACGCTCCGGTATCCGCCGAGCGCCTGGGCCCTCTCGACGAGGCGCGCGTAGAACGGATGGCCGCCCAGCGTGGCGCTGTCGCCGACCACGAAGGCATGGACCTTCGCGCGGGTGAGCGCCACGTTCATCCGGCGGAGATCGGTGAGGAAGCCGAGCTGGCCATGGGTGTTGCTCCGCACGCAGCTCACCAGCACCGCCTCGGCCTCGCGTCCCTGGAAGGCGTCCACCGTGTCGACCTCGATGCCCAGCGGCTCGAGCGCAGGTCCGAGGCGCGCCGCCTGGGCGCGATAGGGCGTGATGACCGCGACCTCGGACGGAGGCAGTCCTGCGGCGAGCAGCGCCCGGGCGCGCGCCACCACCGCGTCGGCCTCGCCGGGGTTCTCCAGGCTCTCGCTCCCCTCGGGCGCGGCCTCGTCCCATCCCTTGCCGGCGGTGTCGAGGAAGAGGAGCGGGGGGGCGTCGAGCGTCGTGCCCGGGAGGATCGTCCGCAGCGTGCGCTCCGCGACCCGGGGATGCGCCCGCAGTGCACCGCCGTAGAAGGCCTGCGAGGGCAGCTCCATCAGCTCGGCGTTCATCCGGTACTGCTCGCGGAGCATCTGCCGGACCCGATCGCCGTGCTGGCCGAGCAGCCGCTCGAAGAGGCTCGTGCCGAGCCCTCCCGCCGCCGCCTCCTGCGAGATGACGGTGGGCGGCAGCTGCCGGTGGTCGCCGGCCAGCACCACCCGCTCGGCCCGGAGGAAGGCGAGCAGGGTGAGCGGCTCGGTCGCCTGCGTCGCCTCGTCCACCAGCGCCAGCGGGAAGCGGAGCGACGACAGCGGCGAGCCTCCGAGCGCGGTCAGGGTGCCGCAGAGCACGTCCGCCCCGTCGAGCACGTCCCGCACGGCCTTTCGCTCCAGGGCCCGGGCGTCGTCGAACAGCTTCCTGGCCTCGGCCTGCGCCGAGCGGGCGTTGGAGAAGCGCTCCCGGCTCCTCCCGCGCTGCCGCTGCCGCCGGGCATGCCCCAGCAGCTCGAACGCGTCGTCGAACAGGCCGCGGGCGAGGACCCGGTCCGGATGCTGCTCCACGCGGACGTCGAGCGTGTGCTCGACCAGCCGGGGCGAGACCCTTGCAGGATGCCCGACGCGCACCGCGCGAAGACCCTCGCCGAGGCAGAGCTCGAGCAGGTGGTCGACGGCGGCGTTGCTCGCGGCGGTGCAGAGGATGCGTCCGTGGCGCCCGACGGCGTTGCGTGCCACCGCGGCGAGCACGGTGCTCTTCCCGGTCCCCGGCGGCCCATGGACGCAGAAGAGGTCCCGGGCCGAGAGCGCGCGCTCGACGGCCAGCTGCTGCTCGGGGTTGAGCGCCTCCACACCCTCGGCCGGGGGCGCCGGCTCGAACCGGGGTGGCTCGCCGCCGAGGAGGACCGAGCGGAGATGCCCGGGCGCGCCCCGGTCCCCGGCGGCCACCTCGGTGACCGCAGCATCGGCCCGGCCGAAGGTGACGTCGTCCGCCACGAGGTCGAGCACCAGCCGGCCGGTGCGGACGAAGTCGGGCGGCGGCCGGTCGAAGGCGAGCTGGACCCGGTCCCGTCCCGCACGCGCGACCAGCGCTCGCTCCGGCGGCGCCACCTCGGCACGCCGTGGGCGGGCCTCGACCACGTCTCCCGGACCGAAGGGATTCCTCCAGGGCGTCCCGCCGGCGCGGGCGAGCGTCACCAGGAAGCGGCCGCCGAGCCCCACGTCCTCCTCTGCCGCCTCGAGCTCTCCTGCGGAGAGCCCCCGCGCCTCGCGCTCCCCCTGCGTCGAGCTGCGCGCGCTCCTCGGCGAGCCGCTGCTCCTCGGCCCGTCGCTCGAGGACGAGGAGGTGCCGTAGTGATTCGAAGTGCTCGGGGCCCGGCGGGGAGGGCGGCCATGCCGCTGCCGTCAGGAGGCCGGTGCGGCGATGACTCCCTCGCGAGCCATCTGCGCCGCCGCCTGCTTCACCAGCTCGCGCGACGAAGCTGTCGAGCTCACTGGGATTCGTGGTGTCGCTCTGGGCCGCCCAGAGGAGCTTTCCCTGGCGGAGGTCGTAGACCAGCATCTCCACCCGGACCACGGTGTCGGTCACCACGTAGCCCGGGCTGTAGGCCGCGTTCCACCCGTAGCCATAGTACGGGCCCCAGCTGCCGTACGGCCCCGCGCGCCCATGTACGTCGGGGGCACGTAGGTCTGCTGCTTGTTCACCGCCACCGGTCGCAGGGCGAACACGGCCACCGCCCCCGAGGCCTGGATGGCGGCCAGCGCCTTCTCCCGGTCCTGCACCTGGTCGGTGGGGATGAGGGTGTACGACGGGATTGGCCGCAACCCGCGCTTGCGGAGCTCCTCGCAGAGGACCTGCTCCTCCGACCTCCGGGCGCTCTCCTCCTTCATGATGACCATGCAGACCACGAGATCGCCCTGTTTCACCGAGAGCGGCGCGGAGTCGGGCGCCTTCCAGGTGTTGACGAACTTGGTGCTGGTGGTGCTGCAGGCGGTCAGCCCCGCGAACGCGAGGCTCAGGAGGACGGTGCAGGCTCGGGACTGCGTGCGGGGTCATGGCGGGTCCTTATCAGGAGGCCGGTCGGGCGAGGACTCCTTCATCGTTGCTGGTGGTGGTGAGGTGCAGCCGGCCAGACCGGAGAGCACCAGGGTGGTGACCGGGACGCAGTGTGATCTCGTGGACATGACGACTCCTGGGAAGGTGTGACGCCGCCCCGTCGTCGCGGCAGAGGCCAGCGAATCCCAAGGGCCAGCGACCCCCGTTGCACATCGACCGGGGCGAGGCTTATGGGCGGTGAATGCATCCGCCCGGCCGCCCCAACCGCCTCGCCACCGAGTCGTCGCCGTACCTGCGCCAGCACGCGACGAACCCGGTGGACTGGTACCCCTGGGGCGACGAGGCGCTGCGGCGCGCGCGCGAGGAGCAGCGGCCCATCCTCCTCTCCGTCGGGTACTCGGCCTGTCACTGGTGCCACGTGATGGCCCACGAGTCCTTCGAGGACCCGGTCACGGCGGCGCTGATGAACGCGCACTTCGTGAACGTGAAGGTGGACCGCGAGGAGCGGCCCGACCTGGACCAGATCTACCAGGGCGTGGTGCAGCTGATGGGCGGCCAGGGCGGCTGGCCGCTGACGGTCCTTCTCACCCCGGACCTCGTGCCCTTCTACGGGGGGACGTACTTCCCGCCCGAGCCCCGGCACGGGATGCCGTCGTTCCGGATGCTGCTCGATGCGCTCTCCCGCGCCTGGACGGAGAAGCGCGAGGAGGTGCTCGCCCAGGCCGGCGAGTTCAAGAACGGCCTCCAGCAGCTCGCGACCTACGGGCTCGGCACGCTCGTCACCCCCGTCTCGGGCGACGACGTGGCGGCCGCGGGGAAGGCGCTGGCGCGGGCGCTCGACCCAACAGAGGGCGGGTTCGGTGGCGCGCCGAAGTTCCCGAACACCATGGGCCTCGCGCTGCTCCTCCGGGCGTGGCGGCGGAGCGGCAACGGGGCGCTCCTCGAGGGCGCGCTCCACACGCTGGACCGGATGGTGACCGGCGGCATCCATGACCAGCTCGGCGGCGGGTTCCACCGCTACAGCGTGGACCGCTTCTGGCGGGTGCCGCACTTCGAGAAGATGCTCTACGACAACGCGCTGCTGCTGCACCTGCTCGCCGAGGCGCAGCAGGCCTCGCCGCGCGCCGACTGGGTGGAGAGCGCGGAGCGGCTCGTCGAGTGGCTCGGCCGCGAGATGACCGACGCGGCCGGGGCCTTCCACGCCACCCAGGACGCCGACAGCGAGGGCGTGGAGGGGAAGTACTTCGTCTGGAGTCCCGCGGAGCTGACGGCGGTGCTCGGCCCGCAGGACGGCCCCAGGGCAGCGACCGCGTTCGGGGCCACCGCCCAGGGGACGTTCGAGCACGGTCGGAGCGTGCTCGAACGCCGGGTGCCGCTCGCCGAGCTGGCCAGCGCCTCGGGCACGGGCGAGGACGAGACGCGGCGCTGGCTCGACTCCGTTCGCGCGCGGCTCCTCGCCGAGCGGTCGAAGCGCATCCCACCGGCGCGGGACGACAAGGTGCTCGCGGGCTGGAACGGGCTGATGATCCGCGGGCTCGCCCTCGCTGCGCGCGTCTTCGAGCGGCCGGAGTGGGCGGAGCGGGCGGCCCGTGCCGCGGGCGCGGTGCTCGAGCGCCAGCTGCAGGGCGGGCGTCTCCTCCGCGTGCACCAGGACGGGGTGAGCAAGGTGGACGGCTTCCTCGAGGACTGGGGCGGGCTCGCCGCGGGACTGGTGGCGCTGTACCAGGCCACGTTCGACCCGACGCTGGCTCGAGATGGCGGTCCAGCTGGCGGACGGAGCCCAGGAGCGGTTCTGGGATCCCGAGCACCAGGCCTACCGGACGGCGCCGCGCGGGCAGGCAGACCTGGTGGTCGAGGCCTATGCGCTGCACGACAACGCGGTTCCCTCGGGGGCGAGCCTCCTCACCGAGGCGAACGTGGTGCTCGCCGCGCTGACCGGCCGGCACGCCTACCTCGATCGCGCCGAGGCCTACCTCTCGCGGATGCGGGACGCCGCGCTGGCGAACCCGTTCGCCTACGGGCACCTCTGGTGCGCAGCGGATGCGCGCGCCGACGGAGCGCCGGACGTGGCGCTGGTGGGCGGGCCGGAGGCGATCGCTCCGTTCGTCCGGCTCCTTGCCAGGACGTACGCGCCGACGCTCTCGGTCGCGGCCTTCGAGGCCGGAGCGGCGGCGCCGGTCCTGGCGGAGCTCGCCGACGGGAAGACCTCGGCCGGGGCCGCGGCCGCGGCGTACGTCTGCCGGAACTTCACCTGCACCCTGCCGAGGAAGTCACCGGAGGCGCTGCGGGAGGAGCTCTCGCGGGCGGGGCTCCTCGCACCTGGCCCCGACCAGCGCGTCACGACCGACGACTGACCCCGCGCGCGACGACGGAACGGCATACCAACGTCGAGGGGCGGCCGTCCATCCCGATCACCGTCCGGCCCGCGGTGACACGGCCCCGGCGCTCGGCCAGTCGGTGTCGCCCACCCGTCGCAGGGTCATCTCGAAGGTGCGGACGGGTGGCTTCCCTTCCATCAGGAGGTCGCCCACCTCGTTCCAGACCCCGTCCTTCACCACCGCGGTGTAGCGGAGCGTGCGACCGGGTCCGGCCGGAATCGTCCACACGTACCCGTCATCGGTCGGCGTGAGCGGAAAGGTGCCTGCCTGCCCCATGGCGTAGGAGCGGATTCTCGTACCGACTGCTGCGCGGGTCGTAGGAGACGACGGCGAAGGCATTGAACCCGGTCGTGTCGTCGTCCTTGTAGCCACGCCCCTCGACCACCAGGACGTCGCCACCGAGCATCGGTCCCATCCGCTCGGTCTGCCACACGCGGAAGGGTTGACCGTCCATCCCGGTGCCCGACGCCGGGCCGGCCCAGATCCCCCGCATGAACGAGAGCTTCGCCATCGCCTCGGCCCGCCCCGGACTCGCGGGGACGGCGGGCGGAGCCGCTGGAGCGTGGGCGCAGGAGACCGTCAGCAGCAGGAGCAGCGAGCATCGAATCGGAGTCACGGCGTGTCGCCTCCTCGGTGTCCGCGCCTCGGAGCGAGCGCGCCCGCGGCGTGGATCAACGACTGCAGTGCGTCCAGGTGCGCCCGGACGGCCTTCCGTCCACGCGCGGTGAGCGCGTACCAGGTGACCGGACGGCGGTTCTCGAACTCCTTGCGCGCCGCGAGGTACCCGGCGTCCTCGAGCTTGCGCAGCTGTGCCCCGAGGCTCCCGTCGGTCTCGCCCAGCAGCTCCTTGAAGCGGCGGAAGGACATCTCCTCGTGTCGCGCGAGGAGCACGCAGATGGCCAGCCGGACACCGTGCTCGAGCAGGCGGTCGAGCACCGGAAGCGGGTCATCTCCCATCGCGCGCGATGCTCGAGGCGACGAGGGCGCCCGCGACCACCGTCCCCACCAGCAACCAGACGTGCCGATGGAGCACGAACGTCGCGAGGTACCCGGCGACCAGGGCAACGGCCACCCAGCGATTCGCCGGCAGATGGTGAACCCCGTCCATCCAGTACCCGAGCGCCACCAGGAGCAACGCGGCCTGCCCGACGGCGATCCCGGTCAGAGCGCCCGAACGCACCAGCGGCACGAGCAGGGTGAGCGCCACCAGGATCCCCGCCCAGTGGAGCAGGTGCCGACGGCCCGAGGCCCGGTCCCGCACGCCGCTGGCCCGGGCCGCACGGCGCCCCGCCCAGGTGCTGGCGACGAATCCGACCGGCGTTGCCACGAGCCAGAACGGGCCAGCCAAGGATGGCGCGAGGTCGAGGAGCGCGAACCCGACGAGGACGAGGGCGGCCCAGAGGAGCGGGATCACCGCCGGTCTCCGGGGCTGGGCGCGATCGAGCGCCCCCCGCACGACACCGAGGTTTCGCTCGAGGTTGGACAGGTCGACCGGCCCGGTCATGGGCCGAATCTTAGAGTACTCTGGAATGCAGAGTCAAGGCGCCCGGCGCCCGTCGGCCCGCTTCTGCATCCTCCGCTCGATCTCGTCCGGATCGCTCGGGATGCCCTTGGTCAGAACCTCGGCGCCGGTGGCGGTGATGAGGATCTCGTCCTCGATGCGCACCCCGAAGCCGCGCTGGGGGAGGTAGATGCCCGGCTCGACCGTGATGACCGCGCCGGCGGGGAGCGGCGCATCGTAGTCACCCGGCGTCGTGGACCTCGAGGCCCACGAAGTGGCAGCAGCCGTGGAGGTAGGAGTCGTGGTACCCGGCGTCGTCGATCACCTTGCGCGCCGCCCGCTCCAGCGCGCTCGGGGTCACCCCGGCCTTGGCGGCGGCGATGGCCGCGGCCTGCGCCTTGAGGACGATGTCGTAGATCTCCCGCTGCTCGGGGCTGAACTTGCCGCACACCGGATAGGTCCGGGTGACGTCGGTGGCATAGAACTGCTCCTCGGCGCCCGCGTCCACCACCACCAGCTCTCCCTCCTTCATCGCCCGGTCGTCCTTCGGGTAGTGGAGGATGGCCCCGTTCGGCCCCGAGCCGACGATGGAGTCGTAGGCGACGTGCCGCGAGCCCGAGCGCCGGAACGCATCCTCGATGGCGTCCTTCAGCTGGAACTCGCGGATCCCCGGGCGGAGCACCTCGAGGACCCGGGCATGTCCGGCGGCGGTGTGCTCGATGCCCTTGCGCATCAGGGCAATCTCCTCGGGCTCCTTCACCTCGCGCATCCGGGCGAGGAGCAGGTGGTGGTCGTTCACCTTGCACCCGTACGTCCGCTCCACCGTCTCGGCGTAGTAGGTCATGACCTTCGGCTTCGGGTCGGGCAGGGCCACGTACTCCCCGACGAAGTTGAGCCCTCCATGGTCGCAGCCGCGGAGGAGCGTCCTCGGGAGGTCGTGCGTCCGCCGGACCCTGGCGATGCCGGCGGTCGTCGCGAGCGCGGTCGAGGGCAGCTTGGCGCGCTCGCCCTCCCACTGCCCCCGCTCGACGTCCAGCGGCCGGAGAAAGAGCGTCTCGCTGTCCGGCCCCCGGGTCGAGCAGCAGCGCCGCCCCCGGCTCGTCGATGCCGGTCAGGTAATAGAAGTTCATGCCCTCCCGGAGGCCGTCGAAGCGGGCCTCGTTGACGATGAGGGTGACGCCGGTCTTGAGCTTCTCCATCAGCGCCTTGCGCCGGCGACGGTAGACGTCGGCACCGAGCGTTCCAGTGGGGCCGAGGGTGCGCGGCTCGGGCTTGACCGAGGGAGAGAGGTACTTGCCCACTGGAAGCGGCTTCGGGACCTCCTGGGCCGGGCCGGAGGCAGGTTCGGCGGCGAGCAGCAGGAGCGCGAGGGCGGGGGCCGTGTGCATGGGAGCCGGGCAGCATCGCTGCGCGTGCCCGTCCGGGCAATGAAGTGTTTCAGCTCCCGGCGGCGCCGCGTCGCAGCGCGTCGTCCGGCCGGCAGCAACGGCGTTCGCGCCGTGACTCGGGCGACCGGGGCGGGCAGGCTCGGCCGGTCTCACCGGAGGAGGTCGCCGCACCGTGATCGGACTCTGCTCGTGGATCGTCGTGGGGCTCATCGTCGGCGCCATCGCCCGTGCACTGTTCCCGGGCCGGCAGCCGATGGGGTGGATTGGGACGGCGGTCCTCGGGATGGCGGGCTCCCTGGTGGGCGGGTTCCTGAGTTCCCTGCTCTGGCGCGGGAACATCGCCGTCTTCCACCCGGGCGGGCTCATCTCCTCGGTGCTCGGGGCGATGCTGCTCCTGTGATCGTCTCCAGGCGCTAGTTCGCCCGCTCGTCCCACCGTGCGCCTTCAGGGCAGGTGAGGCTCCATGTCCGGTTCCGTCGCCGGTTTCCGTCTTGAGCGGGGGGCAAGCCGCGCCTCGGCGGGCAATGCCCTGCCGTGACGGCGACCTCCGGCGCCGGGAGGCACCCCGGTCCGGCGCCTTACCTCGCCGCCACGACCTTCAATGCACCGAGCAGCGGCATGATCTCCGCGCTGCTCTCCTCGCCGAGGGTGAGGTGGGTCGCGTCCGCGACCGGCTGGCCGAACGTCGGATCGAGCTGGGTCCAGGTTCCGACCCACGCCTCCACCCACTCGTGCCAGTACAGCGCGGGCACACCGTCCGCGTTCTGCACGTAGACCACGCCATCCACCCGGCGCGCCGGGATGCCCAGCGCGCGGAGCAGGGCGATGCTCAGAAGCGAGTGCTCGGTGCAGTCCCCCCGGAGCGTTCGCAGCACGTCGGTGGCCCGGTCGGCGCTGGCCCCGTAGTCCTTCTTCATCGCCCGGTTCACCCAGGCCACGACCTTCTTCGCCGCGGCGTAGGCATCGGCCTCGCCCCCGGCGATCTCCTTCGCCTTCGTCACGATGGCCGGACTGTCGGACTCGACCAGGATGGACGATCTTCAGATACTCGGCCGTGTCCGGGGGGTGAGGGGCGCCGCGCTTCACCAGCTTCGCCGGGTCGGGAGGGGCCGCGCGGATGGTGACCTCAGTCTTGCTTCCGGCGAGGTCGCGGTAGCTCTGGCGGTCGGTCGGACGGTGGAACTTGTCGGGGAACCCGCTGACGACCAGGGTCCACTCCCCGGGGATCTTCCGCGCCGCGGCCGGCGGGGGTCCCGGGAGAACCAGCCGGGTCAGCCCGAAGATCTCCACCCGGTCGAGCCGCTCGGCCACCGACTTCGGCTCGGCGCGGGCGATCATCGCCGAGCCGTAGGACATCTCCACCACCGCCCCGTCCGGCGCCATCACTGCCTGCATCGGGACCTTCTCCTTCTCGGAGACGATGGTCGCCTTGCGGAGCAGGACCGAGACGCCGTTCAGCGCCCGGCGCTCCTCGGCGCCCGGGGTGGTGGTCATCCGGTACTGGGAGAGGTCGGTCCCGTCGAGCGTCATCCCCGAGACCTCCTTGCCGCGGAGCAGCGCCACGCGGAGCTGGTCCGCGTCCTCCACCGTCTCCTCGACGGGCGGGAGGTTGAAGGTGTCATCCGCCTGCCCCGGCCGGTGGCGCTTCACGGCGAAGCCGGTGGGGGTGACCTTTCCGGTGAGGAGCTGGTTGCCGCCGTCGCCCTCGTCCTTGATCACGAACGAGAGCAGCCGGCCGCCGGGCCGGGAGTCGTAGACGCGCTCCTCGTGGTGGCGCCGCTCGGCGGTGCTGTTGCCCACCACCGCCTTGAAGACGAAGTCAGCCACCGAGCGGACCTCGGGGCGCCCGGGGACCGGCTGGAGGTCGGTGAAGTACCAGCCGACCTTCTTGTCCACCAGGTAGAGGCCGAAGTACTCGCCACCCGGGGGGCGCGGAGCCCGGAGCACGTCGGACAGCGCGGGACGCACCATGCCCCGTTCGGGCGACGGCGCGTCGGCCAGCGCCGGGAGCGCACCCGCCACGAGGAGGGCAGGGAGGAGAAGCGGAACCGGGATCTTCCGCACTAGAGCTTCTTCTTCAGGAGGATGAGGTCGTCCCCGACCTTGTAGAAGTCGCGGAACCGGGCCTCCTCCAGGTACCGCATCGACTGGTAGAAGCCGCGGGCCGGGCCGTAGTCCTCGGTCGCCGAGGTCTCCACGCGGACCAGCCGCGCCTTGCGCCGGCGGAGGTCGCCCTCCATCGCCGCCACCAGCGCAGCGCCGATGCCCTTGCCCCGGAGCGAGGGCTCGCTGCAGATCCAGTAGAGGTCGTAGGTGCCGTCGGTCATCGGGGTGGGGCCGTAAGCAGACGTAGCCGCCGAGCTGCCCCCCGAGGAGCGCCACCATGATCTGGTAATCCGGGTTACTCGGCTGCAACGCCAGGTCGATGACCTCGAGCGCGCAGCGCACCTCGTCGGGTGAGAAGTTCTCGATGCGGTCGAGCAGCCTCGCGAGGCCTTCCCTGTCTTCTGGGACGGCGGGACGGATGTCCATGGGTCCTTTCGAGCGCGACGTCCACGAGTCGCAACGCAAGCGCCGAGTAATCCATTCCGGCTGCCGCTGCGCTCCTGGCGAACCCCGCGTCGGGATGCAAATCGCAGTTGGGATTGATGTCAATCACCCAGGGCCGACCATCGTCCGAGAGGCGGAGGTCCACCCGGCCATAGTCCCTGCAGCCCAGCGCGTCGAACGCGCCGAGCGCCGTCTCGACCACCGTCCGCTCGAGATCGACAGGCAGGGTGCAAGGAACCGAGGGGCTGTCGATGCACTCGGGTGACGAGGTCTCCCACTTCGCCCGATAGCTCACGATGTGGGGACGGCCGGCGAACGCGTCACCGAAGCGGATCTCGGACAGCGGAAGCGCGGTTCGCGGCTCGTTTCCCAGCAGCGAGACGTACACCTCGCGCCCGACCACGAACTGCTCGACCAGCGCGGGCTGCTTGAAAGTCCGCAGCACGCGCCGGACGGCGTCGCGGAGCCCGCGCTCGTCGGCGACGACCGAGTCGAAGTCCACGCCCACCGAGGCGTCCTCGCGTGAGGGCTTCACGATGAGAGGGAAGGGCAGCTCGACGGCGTCCAGCTGCGCGAGGCGCTCGATGACCCGGAAGCCCGGGGTGGGGACCCCCCGGCCGACGAGCAGCTCCTTCGCCTTGTCCTTGTGAAGGGCCAGCCCGAGCGCCAGGGCGCCGGAGCCGGAGTAGGGCAGGTTCAGGAGATCCAGGAGGCAGGGGATGGCCATCTCGCCCCGTGCATCCCCCCCGATTGACTCGCAGAGGTTCAGGACCAGGTCGGTGGGCTTCGAGCGGAGGGGGGCGAGGATGTCCGCGGCGTTCGGCCCGACCGGCAGGACCGTCACCTCGAAGCCGCCGCCCCCGAGCACACCGGCCAGCCCGGCGGCCACCCGCTCCACCTCCGCCCTCGCCTCGCGTCCTGGGTCTTCCTCCAGAGCATCGGCGTCCGCGTTGTGCAGGAGCGTGATGTGCATGCAGTTGCGTCGTGGATGTAGCACGATCTGCCGACACGATGCGCATCCGTGATCCCATCCATGGCACCCTCCCGGTGTCGGCCCACGAGGCGGCGGTCGTGGACAGCGTCTGGTACCAGCGGCTGCGACACGTGCGGCAGCTCGGCTTCGGTGAGCTGGCCTTCCCCGGGGCAACCCATACCCGGCACGCCCACTCGCTCGGGGCAATGCACGTGGTGGGGCGGCTCTTCGACTCCCTGGCCGCCCGGAGCGACCTGCCCGAGTCGGTCCGCCAGAGATTCAGGACGGCGGTGCGTCTGGCGGTCCTCTGCCACGACCTCGGCCACATGCCTCTCAGTCACGCCAGCGAGCGGATCGCCCCGCCACGGGCCGCGCTCGGGCTCCAGGCCTGGACGGGCCCGGACGGTGGGCAGGCCAGGCACGAGGACTTCACGGTGAAGCTCCTCCTCGACACCGACCTCGCCGACCTCGTTGCGGCCCGGGTGGGGGATCAGGGCATCACCGGAGAGGCGCTGGCCGCGCTCGTGACCGGGAGGACCCCGCCCGGGGGGCTGGACTTCCGGTACGGCGGCGCGGACTGGGCACCCCGCTGCGGGCCCTCGTCTCGGGCGAGCTGGACGCCGACCGGATGGACTACCTGCTGCGGGACTCCTTCTATACCGGGGTGAACTACGGGCGGTTCGACCTGGACTGGCTGGTCCAGAACCTCCACCCGGCCGAGCGGGATGGGCGGGTGGAGCTGGCGCTCTCGAGAAGCGCGGCGTTCGCCTTCGAGGACTTTCTGTTGAGCCGGCACCACATGTTCCTCTCGGTGTACCTGCACCACACCGCGGTGAGCTTCGACTGGATGCTGGAGGCCTACTACCGCGAGGCGCCCGGGGAGTTCGAGATCCCGGCCGACCCGGCGGGTTTCCTCCGGACGGACGACGTGGCCCTGCTCTGGGCGCTCCGGCGGTCGTCGAACCGCTGGGCACAGCGCATCGTCCGCCGCCAGGGGTTCAAGCTCCTGGCCCAGTTCACCGAGCGGGACGAGGGCTACGACCTGGCGGCGCTCTCGGCGGCCCTGACCGAGGCGGGGGTGGAGCACTTCACGGTCGAGAAGCGAGAGACGCTCTCCCGGTATTTCGAGGAAGGGGAGGGGCCAAGCCTGTACGTGCTGGACGAGTCGTCCGGGCGACTGACCCCCGTGGCCCGGTACACCCCGCTCTACCAGCGCTATGCCTCTCCGGTCCTGCTGTCCAGGGCGTACGTTCTTCCAGAGAGCCTGGATTGGGCGCGGCAGGCCCTGTCCGGAGTCACCGCAGCAAAGCTCGGTGATGCGATAGGGTCCGCCAGCAAGCGATGAGCGAGGCGATCCCCGGGATGCAGGAGGCGCCGCCGCCGGCGGAGCCGAGAGACGCGGCGGTCGTGGTGCTGGTGCGCATGGGGCCGCGTGGCCTCGAGACGTTCTGGCTCCGGCGCGAGCGCACCGTCTCGTTCGCCGCCGGCTTCTATGCCTTCCCCGGTGGGCGGGTCGACGCCGGGGACACCGAGATCCCCGTGGAGGGCGCAGGTCCGCCCGATTCGAGGCTGGTCGCGGCCGCCGCCCGCGAGCTCTTCGAGGAGACCGGCGTGCTCGCCGCGCGGGGGAGGACGCCCGAGCCCGCGACGCTGGCAGCGGCCCGGCAGTCGCTGCTCGACGGCAAGGAGACCTTCAGCGCGGTCCTGGGCCGGCTCGGGCTCCAGGTGGACGCGCTCGACTTCGAGCCGGCGGGGCGCTGGGTGACGCCGCCCTTCATGCCGATGCGCTTCGATGCCCGCTTCTTCCTGGTGGAGGTACCTCCCGGGACGAAGGCCGAGGTGTGGCCAGGCGAGGCCGCCGAGGGCAGCTGGGTACGGCCCACGGATGCGCTGACGCTGTGGCAGGAAGGCCGGGCGCTGCTCCATCCGCCCAACCGGCACGCCCTGAACGTGCTCTCGCGGGTGCGGCGAACGGTGGACGCGGTCGCCTGGCTCGCCTCGCCGACCGCGGCGGACACCCGCATCGAGTTCCAGCGCGGGGTGCGGCTGGTGGCGCTCCGGACGCCCACCCTGCTCCCGGCCACGCACACCAACGCGTGGATCCTCGGGACCGGCGAGATGCTCATCGTGGATCCCGGCGCGGCCGAGCCGGCGGAGATCGAGCGGCTCGACGTCGCACGTCCGGACGCTCGCCGCGGAGGACTGCCGTCCGCTGGCGGTGGTGCTCACCCACCACCACCTGGACCACGTGGGCGGCGCGCGGGCGGTGAGCGAGCAGCTCGGGATCCCGGTGTGGTGCCACGCCCGGACGGCGGACCGGCTGCCTTTCCGCCCGGACCGCTTGCTGGAGGAGGGGGACGAGCTGGTGCTGGCCGGTGCCCCCGGGATGCGCTGGCGCGTGCTGCACACCCCGGGGCACGCGCGAGGACACATCTCGCTCATCGACACGACGACCCGTGCCGCCGTGGTGGGGGACATGGTCGCGGGGCAGGGGACCATCCTCATCGACCCGCCCGAGGGAGACATGGCCGAGTACCTGCGCCAGCTCGCCCGGCTGCGGGACCTGCCGGTTCGCGCGGTGTACCCGGCGCACGGGCCGCCGCTGCCCGACGGGCCGAGCGCGCTCTCGGCGGTCATCGACCACCGGGCGCTGCGCGAGCGGCGAGTGCAGGCCGCGCTGAGCAGCCAGGGCCGGTCGCTGGAGGAGGTCGCGGCGGAGGCCTACGCGGACACGCCGACGGCGCCCCCGTACCTCGCCGAGCGGAGCACGCTGGCGATCCTGGAGAAGCTCCGGGACGAGGGGCGGGTCAGGGAGATGGACGGGAGCTGGGCGCTGGTGTGAGGCCCCCCGGGGCCCGTCCGTGAGCGCATCGACGAATACTCTCCGGTCCAGGTTCGTTCCCGGCTCTCGACCTCCCACCCTCCCGTCACGCGGACGAGGCGCACCGCCCAGCCCTGGCCACGGGCGCGCGTGGCCGGCGCCGTCCGGTCCTTCGTCCAGACCGCGACCCTCACCACTGCCACGGTCGGTTCCAGGATGTCGATGCGCTCGACGGTGAGCCTCACGGAGCGAGCGACGGGCCGACCGTCCGGCCCGAGGACGGGATGAGTGTCGCACGTTGATGCCGGAGCGACCGGAGCGTGCAGCGAGGCGAGCGCCGCCAGTCCCTCGGGGTCCTCGTCGGCAACCTCCCAGATCGGCGGGTCCTCTCCGAGGATGCGCACGTATCCCAGGCAGTAGACCAGGGGCGCGCCGCTCGAGCGGGTTTCCTGGTCCCGGACGAGCTCCCTGACGGCGGCGACCCGGAGAGCACGCATCTCGCTCTGCTCGCGCTGGGCCCGCTGGTCGAGGTGTGCACAGCACGTCAGCGCTCCGCAGGACAGAAGCGCTCGGATCCAGCGTCCCGCCGCGGCCGGGGCCTCTCGGTTGGTCGACCTTCCCATCACCGCACTGACTCGAAGGGCCGCGGATGATGGCGTCACCGCTCGCCCGGGACAAGGCGGTCGCGACGGTCATTCCTGCCGGAGGGCCACCATGGGGTCGACGCGGGACGCGCGCCGGGCGGGCACTGCGCAGGCTGCCAGCGCCACGCCGAGCAGGCCCAGGCCGACCGCCACGAACGTGGGCGGATCGGTGGGCTCCACCTGGTACAGCAGCCCTCCCATCAGCTGGGTCAGGCCGAGGGCACACCCGGAGCCGAGGGCGATCCCGATCACCGTCAGCCGTCCGCCGCCGGTGAGGATCAGCCGGAGAATGTCTCCGCGCTGCGCCCCGAGCGCCATCCGCAGGCCCAGCTCGCCGGTCCGTTGCCCGACGAGATAGGAGACCACCCCGTAGATCCCGATGCTCGCCAGCACCAGGGCGAGCCCCCCGAAGAGGGCGAAGAGCACCATCGCGAAGCGCTGCCGACCCAGCGACCCGCTCACGATCTCCGGCATGGTCTGGTCCGCGAACACCGCGTACTGGCTCCCCATCCGCCCGATTGCCTCGCGCAGCGGGCGCAGCGCCTGGCGCGGGTCACCCTCCGTCCGGACCGCCACTCCGACCCCGGTGGCGAGCAGTGAGGTCAATCCGTCCGAGGCCTGCGTCCAGGGAACATAGAGCTGCGCCCGGAGCGAGTTGCGGTCGTCGCTGTCGAGCCCCCACTGCTTGACGTGCCCCACCACACCGACGATCTCGACGGGCTGGGTCCCCCCATCGAGGTTGATCCGCCGCCCCACCACCTCGCCGTCCGGGAAGTAGGTCCGGGCGAAGACGTCGTCCACCACCGCGACCGGTGCGTTCCGGGCCCCGTCCTGCGGACCCAGGAAACGCCCGCGCAACAGCCGGATGGACATCGCCTCGAGGTAGCCCGGGCCGACCACGTAGTTCAGCGTCCACTTCATCTCCTGCTGACTCGAGGGGCGGGGCTGACCGTCGATCCAGAAGAGGCGCTCGTCGTCCCCGCTCAGCGGAAACGCCCCGCCGAACAGCGACACGGCGCGCACTCCGGGCACCGCGCTGACCGTCGTCTCGACCGTCGTGCAGCGCGGTGCGGATCGCCTCCGGAGTCTCCTTGGCCATGGCCGGCGGAAGAGACACGGCGAAGGTGAGGACCCGCTCCGGATCGAAGCCAGGGTCGACGCTCCACAGCCGGGTCAGGGTCCGGACCATCAGCCCTGCCCCGACGAGGAGGACCAGCGCCAGCGCGACCTCGAGGATGACCAGGGCCGCCTGCGAGCGGCGATGCCCTCCGGGGAGGCCCGCGGCTCCCCGCAGCGAGTCGTGGAGCGAGGAGCGTGCGGTGGCCAGCGCCGGCGCGAGCCCGAACAGAGCGCCCGAGAGGAGGGAGATTAGGAGCGTGAACCCGAGCACGCGGGCATCGAGGTGGACCTCGGTGGTCCGCGGAAGCGCCTCGCCCGTCATCCCGAGCACGGCGCCGCTGCCCAGTGCTGCCAGCACCACGCCCAGGGCGCCGCCGAGCACTCCCAGCACCATGCTCTCGGTGAGCAGCTGTTGCACGACCCGTCCCCGTCCGGCGCCGAGGGCGGTGCGGACCGCAAACTCGCGCGCCCTCGCGCTGCACCGGGCGAGGGTCAGGTTCGCCACGTTCACGCAGGCGATGAGAAGCACGAAGGCCACGGCGGCGATGAGGAGGAGGAGCACAGGCCGGACCGGGCCCGACGATCTGCTCCTTCAGGGGGACGAGCGCGGCACCGGTTCCCTTGTTCGTCTCTGGATACGTCTCGGCCAGAGCCCGGCTGACGGCGTCCAGGTCACCCTGCGCCTGGGCGAGCGCGACGCCCGGCTTCAGCCGCGCGATGCCGTGGATGCCCAGCCCCGCACCCCGCGACAGGAGGAGGTCGTTCGCCCACTGCCCGATGGGGACGTAGACCTCGGAGACCCTGGGAAGGTTGGGCGCCGAGAGGGGGAAACCGGGGACGACACCCACGATGGTGTACGGGCGGCCATCGAGAGTCAGTGTGCTGCCGATGGCCTGGCTGCTCGACCCGAACCGGCGCTGCCACAGCCCGGTGCCGATCAACACCACCGGGGGAGCACCGACCTCATCCTCGCCGCGCGCGAATGCCCGCCCGAGCACCGGACGCACCCCGAGCAGCGGGAGGAAGTCAGAGGAGACGAAGGTTCCCACCACCTGCTCCGGCGTGCCTTGCCCGGTGACGATGAAGCTGGTGTTCCGGGAGACCCCGAACTCGGAGAAGACGGAGTTGGCGGTCCGCCAGTCCCGGAAGTTCGGGAAGGAGATGGACCCCCGGGCGAAGTTGGCCTTGGACGCGTGGACCCCGACGAGGCGGTCCGGATCGGGGAAGGGGAGCGGGCTGAGCAGCACCCCGTTGACCAGCGAGAAGAGCGCGGTGTTGGCGCCCACCCCGAGGGCGATGGTGAGCACCGCCACCGCCGTGAAGCCCGGCGCCTTGCGAAGGCCTCGCAGCGCGTGCCTGAGATTGTCGAGGAGACTCACCGCCGGCCCGTCGCTGCAACTCCCGTTCCCCGGATGGCTGCCTTCCAACCGTTCTCCGCCGGGGAGGCGTCATCCCGGGGTCCGCCGGACGCCGTTCAGCTCCGGGACCGCGATTCCCACGATTCGCGCGGGTGGCTCACCCCGGCGGCCGCCGCGCCAGGAAGATCTCCACAACCCGAGCATCGATTCTCACCGGGAGCCTCGATCCGCGTCGGGAGCTCGAGGCAGGAGCGGTGAGACGGCGCCGTGGGCGTGGGCGGCGATGCCCGGGAGACCCTCAGGCCCGTCCGGCGGTACCAGGAGACCTTCGATGAGGCCCTGGGCGCGCTCTCGCGGAGCGGACGGGAGGCGCGGAGACTCCTCGAGGGGATACGTGGACCTCTACGGAAGCGTGCTCCGGAAGGACCGGATGGCCTCTGCGGGATGCTCGCCGCCGAGCACCCGACGCTGCCCGCGCCGATGCAGCGCGCGCTCCAGACCTTCTTCGATGCCAACGCCGGCACCGCGCACGCCGCGAGCGCCACGCCGATGAGCCCGGCCCGAGCGATGAACGTCGGCGGATTCGCGGGCCTCACCTGGTAAAGGATGCCCTCCATCAGCCGGGTGAGCGCGAGCGCGTACGCCGAGCCCTTCACCTCGAAGTCCGTCACCGGACGAGGGCGCCCGAAGTTCCTGGACAATCCGTGAGCGCCGCAGGAATGGGCCTCATCTCTCCAGGGAGGAAGCCATGCCGTCTCTTCACCGGTCGTTCTGGTCGGCGCTACTCGGCGCCGGCGTCCTGCTGACTGCCACCGTCGCCTTCGCTCAGGGCATGCAGCCCGGAAAGGCCTGCAAGGCGGACCTCGACAAGATCTGCCCTGGAGTCCAGCCTGGCGAGGGCCGGATCCTCGCCTGTCTCGAGGGGAAGACGGACCAGCTGTCCCCGGCCTGCAAGGACGACGTGAGCAAGAAGCTGGGCGCCTTCTACAAAGGCTGCAAGGCCGACGCGGACAAGCTCTGCCCCACGGTGGAACGAGGTGAGGGCCGGGTGATGCAGTGCCTCGCGGCCAACGAGGCCTCGCTGAGCAAGTCCTGCAAGAACGTCTGGGGAAAGGCCAAGTCCAAGAGGCTGCGGCGGCCGCCCAGTGATGCGTCCGAGCTGAGGTCCCTGCCGCGAGCGCTCAGGCTCGGGCGAAATCGATGAAGCCCCTCTCGGGGTCCGTGGACAGCAGCTGCACCCGCACCCGGTCGCCGACGTCCATGCCCATGCTCGCCCCGGACCACCCGGCCTTCGGCGGGCGGCTTCAACAGGCGGACGAAGGTGCCGTGCTCGGTGACCCCGGTGACGAGGCCGTCGAACGTCTCCCCCACCCGGCCGTGGAGCAGCAGGGCGGCGATCACCTTCCGCATCAGACGCTCGAGCTTGCGGGTGGCGGCCTCCTTCCGCGTGCAGTGCTGGGCGATGCCGTCGAGCTCGCCGTCCGAGTAGGCGCCGGTGGCGTCCCGGCGAGCAGCGCCTTCACCAGCCGCTGGGTGACGAGGTCCGGGTAGCGGCGGTTCGGCGCAGTCGAGTGGCTGTAATCGTTCGCCGCCAGCCCGAAGTGGCCAGGCGAGTCCTGGCCGGCGGGGCGTAGCACGTACTCGCCCGGACCGAGCAGCTTCACCACCGCCAGCGACAGATCGGGGAAGTGCAGCGGGTCGCGCGTCTTCTGCGTCTGGAGAAATCGTGAGAGGGCCACGCCATCGGGCTCGGCCGGGAGCGCCGTCCCGAGCCCCTGCGCGAGCGCGACGATGCGGTCCCAGCGCTTGGGCTTGCGGACGATGCGGGCGAGCGACGAGCGGTGCGCCCCGTCGAGGAAGCGCGCCATCACCCCGTTCGCCGCCACCATGAGGTCCTCGATGAGCTCACGGCTCCGGCTGTCGGGGATGTCCTCGAGGTCGAGCACCTTGCCGTCGGACATCACCGGCCGCGGCTCGATGGTCCGGAGCGCCAGCGCCCCCGCCCGCTCGCGCGCCACCCGGAGCGCCCGCGTCGCCCTGTCCTGGAGCCGGATCTGCGCCTCGAGCCCGGTGACCGCGGCAACGCGCGGCGGGACCGGCGCATCGCCCTGGAGCCATGGGCCCACCTCGGGATAGCTGAGCTTCGCCTTGTTCCGGACCCACGCCCGCCGGACGCCGCCCTCGTCCACCGAGCCGTCGGGGTCGCACCCGGTAGCCGATGACCACCGAGAGCCGGTCGACCTCCGCGAGCAGAGAGGTCAGGTCCTCCGAGAGCGGCCGCGGAAGCATCGGGAAGATCGCCGCGCCGGTGTAGAGCGAGGCGGTGTTCGCCCCCGCCCGCCGGTCCAGCGGCGTGCCCCCGGGCACCAGCGCGTCCACGTCGGCGATGGCCACCAGGAGCCGGATGCTCCCGTCGGGGAGCGCCTCGGCCCACTCCAGCTGGTCCAGGTCCATCGAGTCGGGGTTGTCGATGCTGGACCAGAGGAGCCCCCGGAGGTCCTCGACCCCGGTCGCCGAGGGGGCGCCCGAGCGCTGGATCGCCGCCAGCTGCGCCTCGGCGTCGGGCGGGAAGTCGGGGAGGAAGCCCAGCTCCAGGAGGGCGCGTCGCGCGCGGTCGGCGAGGTCGAACGCCATGGTCCGGGACCATCCCAGAGAGCCGCCGCGCCGCGCTGCAACTTTCCGGGTCCGGCCGGCTCGGCCGGTCGGTCCTGTGGCGAAACGTCGGCCGGGCGTGCAAGAAGACTGCACAGCATGCAGTCGTCGCACGCCTTCCGCTCCGCCGCGCCCATCGTCCGGCTCACCAACGGCTTCGTCGAGCCCTTCGACAACGCCGTGGCCGCCGCGCGGACCTGCTACAGCCCGCGGATCGTCACCGCCGAGGACGTGCGCAAGGACGAGAAGGCCCGCGCCGTCCGCGACCGCATCGCCCGGGAGACCTACCAGGCGGGCCACCACACCACGCTCCAGCACGCCACCTTCCAGTTCAGCCTGGAGAACGTCAGCCGGCAGCTCATCTGGAGCGTGCTGCACGCCCACCCCTTCTACAACTCGGAGCAGGTCAGCCAGCGCTACGTGGAGGTGAGGCCGGACCGGGTCATCGTCCCGGCGCTCCCCGAGCGGGAGGAGGCGCTCTACCGCGGCGTCGTGGAGTCGCAGATGGCGGCCTACGCCCGCATCGGTGCGCTCCTGCTTCCCCGCGCCGAGGCCGAGTTCTACCGGCTCTTCCCTGCGCGCCGTCGCACGCCCGAGAAGTGGGCGGGCACGCTCAAGAAGCGCTGCCAGGAGGTGGCCCGGTACGTCCTGCCCATCGGGACGTTCGCCCACCTGTACCACACGGTCTCCGGGCTCACGCTCCACCGCTACCACCGGCTCGCCGCGGCGTTCGACGTGCCGACCGAGGCCCGCGAGGTCATCGCGGCGATGGTGCGCGAGGTGGAGGCGGTGGACCCGCTCTTCTTCCGCGAGGCGGAGGATCCGCTCCCGCTCGAGTCCACCCACGAGGCGCGGGCGCTGCGCGAGGCCGGTCGCGCCCTCGGCGTGGGCGGCCCGGACGCCCGGGCGCACCGGGCCGAGTTCGACGCCGGGCTCCAGGGCCGCACCAGCACCCTCGTGGACTGGAGCGCCCGCGGGGAGGCGGCCATCGCCCAGGCGGTGCGCAACGTGCTCGGGCTCCCCCGCTCGGCGCTGGACGACGGGGCGGCGCTCGAGCGCGTGCTCTCGCCGAAGCAGAACCCCTATCTCTCCGAGGCGCTCCAGCTCGGGGTGCACGGCAAGCTCATGCGGACGCTCGTCCACGCGAGCTACACCTTCCAGAAGAAGCTCAGCCACGCCGCCGACAGCCAGGACCAGCGCCACCGGATGACGCCCGCGAGCCGGCCGGTGCTCCAGGCCACCTTCATCCCCGGCGAGCCGGACGTGATCATCCCGGCGCTCCTGGCCGAGGTGCCCGAGGCGCTCGACGTCTTCACCCGCACCTGCGCCGAGGCCTGGGTGGCCATCGAGCGCCTGGTGGACGAAGGCGTCGCCCCGGAGCTCGCGCTGTACCTGCTCCCCAACGCCTTCCCCATCCGCTTCCTCGAGTCGGGCGAGCTCCTGCACTTCCATCACAAGTGGGTGCACCGCCTCTGCTACACGGCGCAGGAGGAGATCTGGCGCGCCTCGCTCGAGGAGGTCCGCCAGGTCCGGGCGATCCACCCGCGCATCGCGGCGCACCTGGTCCCGCCGTGCACGCTGCGCAAGGAGGCGGGCATCACCCCCTTCTGCCCGGAGGGGCCCGCGCTACTGCGGCGTGCCGGTGTGGAACAGATCCCTCGAGGAGTTCGAGCGCCTCCTCTAGTACGGTCCGGCCGGACGCCTCCGGCGCTCGATGCTCTCCTCCCTCCTCCTCGGAGTGCTGGCCGCGGCGCCGGTGATTCCCCCCGACTTCTCCGGGCTTCCGCCCTGGGCGCCCCAGAATCCCATCGAGGCGAACCGGAGCGTGCTCTTCGCCCCGCCGCTGATGATGCCGCGGGGTGACTGGGGCCTCACCCTCAACCTCGATTACGCGAGCTCGATCGAGCTCTACTCGCAGGGGCAGCGGGCGATGACCCTGGACGCCGAGCTGGCACGCGTCCAGGTCTGGCTCACCCGCCGCATCGACGAGCGGTGGTTCGTCTTCGGCCAGTTCCAGATCCAGGGCGCGTACCCCGGCTTCATGGACTCGTTCATCGACTGGTACCACTCGCTGCTCGGGGTGCGGTACGCGGCGCGCGAGCTGCGGCCCCCCAACAAGTTCGACTACGACGTCCTCTACGGCAAGGGCCAGAACCTCCGGTACCGCCCGGTCGATCTCGGCGATCGGCGACACCCGGCTCGGCGTGGGCTGGACGCTCGGAGCGCACGCCCAGCTGCTCTTCGTGCTCGGGGTTCCCACCTCGACCGCGCTCGGCTACGGCGCGGGCATGCTCCAGACCGGCTTCATCCTCACCGCGCGAGGCCCCGGCCGCGAGCTGGCTCACCCTGACCGGGACAGTGGGGGTGGGCTTCACCCCGCGGACCGGGACCCTCTCCGCCTTCGAGAACGTGTTCTTCGCCTCGTTCTCCGGCGGCCCGCGGATCCGGCTGACCTGGCGGAACTTCCTCTACGCGAACTTCTTCGTCCAGACGCCGCCCTTCAGCGGCATCGACCTGCGGCCCATGGACCTGGCCGACTTCTCCATCGACTTCGGGTGGATCTTCCGCATCGATCCGAAGACGGAGCTCTGGCTGAGCGTCGTCGAGGACCCGTTCCCCGACGGCCCGGCGCTCGACGTCATCTTCCGGATCGGGCTCCGGACGGCGTTCTAGCCAGGGCTCCCGCCAGGGGCGCCGCGCCGGCGTGCCTCGACCCAGGGCGCCAGGGTTCGCCAGAGCGTCGCGGCGAGGATGATGGCCCCCCCGCGGATGGCCCACGGCCCCGGGCGCTCGCCCGCGAGCAGGAACGTCCAGACCGGGTTCAGCACCGGCTCGACCAGCGCCAGGAGCGAGGCCTCGACGGCGGGCGTGTGCCGGACTCCGCGGGCGAAGAGCGCGTAGCTCGCCCCGAGCTGGAACAGGCCGAGGAAGAGGACGATGCCCAGGTCGCGCGCGGTCGGGGCCGGGCCGCGCAGCGCCATCGGCAAGGACATCAGCGAGGCGAGCGCGTTGCCCCAGACGATGGCCGCCACGTTCCGTGGTCCGAGCTTGCGCAGCCCGAGGATGCAGAGCGCGAAGGCCACGCCCGAGGCCACGGCGATGACGTTGCCCGCTGCCTGCCCCGGCGAGAGCTGGTCGAGGAAGAAGAGCAGCAGGCCCACCAGGAAGAGCGGCGCCGAGAGCAGCTCCCCGCGCGTGGGCCGCTCGCCGAGCAGCACCGGGCTGAGGAGGAGGACCCAGAGCGGCGCGGTGTCCTGGAGGAAGATGGCGTTGGCGCTGGTGGTCTGCTTGTTCGCCAGGACGAACAGCAGCACGGTGAAGGCGTAGGCCACCGCGACCCAGGCCACCGAGCGGTCCGGCCGCCGGCGGGCCCCGGGGATGAAGGCGGCCAGGAACAGCGCCGCCACCGCCGAGCGGCCGAAGTTGATCTGCCAGCCCGAGAGGCCGCAGAGCTTGATCGCCGCCCCGGCCGTGGACCAGAGCGTCGCCGCAGCGAGGATGAACCAGGGCCCGGTGCGTCGGCCGGCGCTGTCGGAGTGCTCGTCGTTCACGTGCGTGGGGGGCCCGGGCGCCGGTCCTCATAGCAGACGGCTGCCCGGGCTCCGACTTCCGTGGGGCGGCCACTTGGCCCTAGGGTGCCGGCCTGAGCACGATGAAGATCTACACGCGCACCGGCGACAGCGGGCAGACGGGCCTCTTCGGAGGCGGCCGGGTGGCGAAGGACGACCCCCGGGTGGCGGCGTACGGTGATGTCGACGAGCTGAACGCCGCGCTCGGCGTCGCCCGGGCGGCCGGCCTCGGCGCCCTGGATCCGTGGTGCCAGGACCTCCAGGACCAGCTGTTCACCGTCGGCGCGGTGCTCGCCACGCCCCGTGGCACCCGGGCCGATGCCCACATCCCCCACGTCCGGGAGGAGTGGATTGCGGCGATGGAGCAGCGCATCGACGAGCTCCAGGCCGAGCTCCCGCCCCAGACGCACTTCATCCTCCCCGGGAGGCACGCCGGCGAGCGCGGCGCTGCACCGGGTCCGCACCGTGTGCCGCCGGGCCGAGCGCTCCGTCGTCCCACTCTTCCGGGAGGGCCAGGTGGACGAGGTCACCCTGCGGTTCCTCAACCGCCTGTCGGATTTCCTCTTCGTCCTGGCGCGGGCGGCCAACCACCGTGCGGGCGTGAAGGACGTGCCGTGGATTCCGGGCGGGACTCCGTCGCCCTGACGGCCGTCGCCTCCGCCGCACGGGTGCGCGCGCTCGCGCTCGCGGCGGGCTTCGACCTCTGCGGCTTCGCGCGGCCGGAGCCCATCCCGGCGCCGGTGCTGCTCGACTGGCTCGAGGCGGGGATGGCGGCCGACATGGACTGGCTGGCCGAACGGGCCGCCGACCGGCTGGACCCGCGCCGGCTCCTCCCGGGGGCGCGAACGGTGGTGGCGCTGGCCTGCAACTACTGGACGGACCCCGGCGCGCTGGAGCCCTCGCCCATCGCCCGCTACGCGCGCGGCCGCGACTACCACGCCACGCTGCGGGACCGGCTCCGGGCGTTTCGCCGTCTGCTCCGGGCGGACTGGCCGGGGCTCGAGACGTATGGCTCGGTCGACCACGGGCCCTTCATGGAGAAGGTGTGGGCGGCGCGCGCCGGGCTGGGCGTCATCGCCCGGAACGGCTGCCTGGTGACGCCGGGCCTCGGCTCGTGGGTCCTGCTCGCGGTGCTGGTGGTGGAGCTGGAGGTGGACGCGTACGCGGACGGGCCCACGCCGGACCGGTGCGGGACGTGTCGGCTCTGCATCGACGCCTGTCCCACGGGTGCGCTCGACGGGACGGGGCGGGTGGACGCGCGGGCGTGCCTCTCGTACCAGACCATCGAGAACGAGGGGCCCATCCCGCTCGCCCACCGGGAGGCGATGGCGCCTCACGTCTTCGGCTGCGACGTCTGCCAGGACGTCTGCCCGCTGAACGCAGCCCCGCTGCCCGCGCCGGGGCCGCGCTTCCTGCCCCGGGCGGTGGCGGGGCTCGATGCCCGTGGGCTCGCGGCCCTGAGCCCCGAGTCGTATGCCGAGCTCGTTCCCGGCACCGCCCTGGCGCGCGCGGGGTACGACGGGTTGCGCCGGAACGCCGCCTACGCGCTCGGCGCCGCCCGCGACGCCACGGCCCGTCCGGTGCTGGAAATGCTGGCGCAGGACCCGAGCGCTGTGGTGAGTGACGCCGCCCGATGGGCCCTCGCCCGCCTTCCTCCGTCCTGACCGCGCCGCTCGCCACCGAGGTCGAGGCGGTGGAATCCTCCGCCGGGGTGGGGCGGGGCGTGGTGATCGCGCTCCTCTTCCAGACGGCCATCAGCGGTGGGACGTATCTGGTCGCCAAGCGGGCGCTGGCCGAGGCCCCCGTCTCGACGCTGGTCCTCTGGCGCTTCCTCCTCTCGGGGGTGGTGTTCGCGGCGCTCGTCGTCGTGCTGCCCGGTCCGGCGCTGCCGCCCCGGCGGGCGTTGCGCGGCGACAATCGTGCTCGGCCTGCTGGCCGGGCCGCTGAACCAGGGCCTGTTCTTCGCAGGGCTCCAGCGCTCCACGGCGGCGCACGCCTCGCTGCTCTACGCGCTGACTCCCATCGGGGTGTACCTCTACTCGGTGCTCCGGGGTCGCGAGGCGCCGAGCGCGCGGGCCGGACTCGGGCTCCTGCTCGCGTTCGGCGGGGCGCTGGTGCTGCTCCTCGCCCACGGGCTCCGCGCGCTCTCGGGAGTCTTCGTCGGGGACCTGCTCATCCTCGGGGCGGTGACCGCCTGGGTGCTCTACACCGCCGAGGGGAAGGCGTTCATCGGCGAGCACGGCGCGCTCCGGGCCACCGCCTGGTCGATGATTGCCGGCGCGCTGTGGCTGCTTCCCGGTCGCGCCATGGGCGCTCCGCTCCGGACTTCATCCTCGCCTCGAGCGCGGTGGTGAAGGGGTCCATCCTGTACCTGGCGCTGCTCACGTCGGTGGTGAGCTACCTCCTCTGGTACTGGGCGCTCGGGCGGACCGACGCCTCGAAGGTGGCGGTCTTCAGCAACCTGCAGCCGGTGGCCACGGCGCTCGCCGCCTGGCTGGTGCTCGGCGAACGCATCGGATGGGAGGTGGGCGTCGGCGGGGTGCTGGTGCTCGCCGGGGTCCGGCTCACCGGAACGTCCGCGAACCGCCCGACGCCCGTCCGAGACGCTCGACTCCTGAGCGGACGGGCTCCGGGGTGGCTTGCGGGGGCCCGGCCGCGTCCGCACCCTCTCCCGGAGGAGGACAGGATGCGCATCGGCGTCTTTGGACGGGGGCTCGGGCGCAACTTGGCCTTCGCGCTGCTCCGGCGCTGAGCCGGTGGGGTCAGCGCGCTGCCGCCGGACCGACGCCCGCTGCACGCGCCTGGGCCAGGAGCTTCTGCTTCACCGGCTGGAGCCGATCCGCGCCGAGCTCGGAGCCGGAGAGCTGCTTCTGGGCGATGTACTGCTGGAGGTGGCTGACGCGGTCCGCGGTCAGCGGGTGGTCCGAGAGGTACTTGGCGAACGACGGCTGCTTTCCCTCCATGGACTCCAGCTTCTGGAAGAAGGTGATGAGCGCATGGGGGTCGTACCCCGCGGCGGCGGCATACCGGGCGCCGTACTCGTCGGCGGCGGTCTCGTCCTCCCGGCTGTACGAGAGCAGCGCGCCCTTGGCGGCGAGCGTCCCGGCGAGCTCCGCGAGCTGGTTGGGGTTCTGGCCCAGCGCGATGCCGAGCACGGTCTCCATGCCCATGGCGTCCACCATCTGCCGCGCCGAGTGCCGCGCCACCACGTGCCCCGACTCGTGTCCCCATACGCCGGCCAGCTCGGCCTCGTTGTCCGCGGCCATCAGCAGGCCGCTGAACACGTACAGGTTGCCCCCCGGCGCGGCGAAGGCGTTCACCTGCTTCGGGTCGTCGATGACGTAGACCTTCCAGTTGACCCCCGGGCGGTCCTTGCTGGCGGAGACGAAGATCTTCCTCGCCACGCCCTGCACGTAGTTCACGATCTCCGGGTCCTGGATGTACTTGGTCCCCTGCTTGTCCAGCTCCTGCTTCACCTGCTGCCCGAGCTGGTTCTCCTGCTCGTCGGAGACGAGCGCCTTGGCGACGCCTTCGGAGGTGTGAACGCAGCCTCCGAGCGCGACGGCGCCGACGAGTGCCAGGGTCAAGGTCGATATGCGGGCCATCGGAGGCCTCCTCGACGGAGGAGATGGTGCCTGCCAGCCCGCCACGCAACCGCTGGGCCCGCCGGGCGACAGTTTCCAGGGTCCCCCTCTTCCGCCCAGGCGACATCGGGCCGACCCTGGAGGAATGCCCCGCCCCTACTGGAAAGGCGCCGTCAGCTTCGGCCTGGTGAACGTGCCGGTCTCGCTCTACTCGGCGACGCGGCGGCTGGACTTCCAGTTCCACCTCTACCACGACGCCGACGGCGGTCGGATCCGCGAGAAGCGGGTCTGCGAGCGCGACGGCCAGGAGGTCCCCTGGAAGCACATCGTGAAGGGGTACCCGGTGTCGAAGACCCAGGTGGTGACGCTCACCCCCGACGAGCTCCGGGCGGCCGAGCCGGAGCGCGACCGGACCATCTCGATCGAGGAGTTCGTGAAGCTCGAGCAGATCGACCCGCTGCAGATCGACCACTCGTACTACGTCGCCCCGGAGGGCCGATCGGGCAAGGCCTACGCCCTGCTGGTGGAGGCGCTGGCGCGTACCGGCCAGGTGGCCATCGCGCGCATCGTGCTGAGCACCAAGCAGCACCTGTGCATGCTGCGCAGCGTCGGCGGGCGGCTGCTGCTGACGACCCTGGTCTGGGCGGACGAGATCCTCCAGGCGCCGGAGGTTCCGCGAAGCACAACCGTCGGGAAGGAGCTGCAGATGGCGGAGCAGCTCGTGAAATCGATGACCGGCAAGTTCGAGCCGGCGCGCTTCAAGGATGAGCACCGGGCGAAGGTGGAGGCGCTGATCCGGAAGAAGGCAAGGGGCCAGACCATCGAGGCGCCGCCGGAGCCGCAGCCCGGCCGGGTGGTGGACCTCGCCCGCGCGCTCGAGCAGAGTCTGGCAGCGGCGAGGGGTCGCGGCTCGGCGTCACCCGCCCGCGCACGGCCCGCCCGGGCTCGCCGCCGCGCGACACCGGCGAAGGCGCGCGCGCGGCGCTAGGCCTCCTCCCATCGAGGTTCGGCTCGAGGAGGAGTACCTCGAGGACGGGTCGCGGAAGTCGGGCTCGCCGGCGCCATCGACCGAGGAGCGCGCCCGTCTCTGCCGGCCCGAGAGCTGAACCTGGGTCAGCGCGGTCTGCTCAGAAGAAATCGGAGCAGGAGGCGTAGTACCCGCAGCCGCAGACCAGCTTGCACTTCCGCTCCTCGAGCGCGGTGCCGCAGTTCAGGCAGGTGCGGACCAGCTGCTCGGGAACGCTCGCTGGCCGGCGCGCCTCGCGCACGCCGGATCGGCACCGGAGCGGGGGGAGGGTCGATCGCGTCTCTCGGTGGCACGGGAGCCGATCGTAGCGGCCGGGGCGGACGTGGGCGACTGGCTTCGAGGAAAGCCGGGCCGCGCGGGACGTCCGGCGCTCGGGACGGCGCGCCTGGCCGTGCCGACCGCGTCCGCAGTTCAGCGCCGGATCAGGAGCACGCCAGCGAGGAGCAGGACCGCCCCGAGCGCGCGCGCGGGCGCCGAACGGGTGGTGCGGAACGCCCAGGAGCGCGAACCGGTCGATGACCATCGCGGTGATGAGCTGCCCGCTCACGACCAGCGCCACCACCGTCGCCGCCCCGAGCCGCGGAACCAGGACGATGGACACCCCGAGGTACGCCGCTCCGAAGAACCCGCCCAGGAGCCAGAGCAGGGGCGTGTCCTGGAACTGCGCCGCCGGGAAGTGGACCCGTCCGATGGCCAGCGCGCAGATCATCGCGATGGTCCCCCCGACGTAGCTCACGAACCCCGCCCAGGAGATCGAATCGAGCCGCGCCCGGAGGCCCGCATTGAGCGCGGCCTGCACCACCAGGCTGGCGCCCCCTGCGAGTCCGAGGAGCAGGAGGAGCACGCTCTGGATGGACTTCAAGGTCACCTCGCGGGAAGGAGCAGCCGCATCGCGGCTGCGGCGGCCGGGCATGCTCCCCGGAGCTCCTCGGGCGGCGCAAGTGACGGGGGCAGCGCATCGGTCACGACTGTGCTGCTCGCTCCGTCCTGCGGCGTGACAGGCTCGTCCGATGGAACCCGTCGCCCCCGTCGTCCTGCAGGGCCAGCACGTCCGGCTCGAGCCGCTCGGGCCCCGAGCACCTCGAGGGGCTCCAGGCCGTCATCGAGGGGCCGCGGGACACGTTCGGCCTCACCCCGGTCCCCCGGACCGCCGGGAGCTCGAGGCCTACGTGGCCACCGCGCTCGAGGACCAGCGTCGCACCGTGGCGCCTGCCGTTCGCCACCCGCGACGCGCGGAACGGCCGCATCGTGGGCACCACCCGTTTCGGCAACATCGAGTTCTGGACTCATTCCGCCGCGGCTCCGACATGGCCCGCCCACCCGGCGTGCCGCACGCGGTCGAGATCGGCTGGACCTGGCTCGCCCCGGACGCCCAGCGCACCGCGGTCAACACCGAGGCCAAGCGGCTGATGCTCGCCCACGCCTTCGAGCGATGGGAGGTCCTCAGGGTGTCGCTCAAGACCGATGCCCGGAACGTCCGCTCGCGCACCGCCATCGAGCGCATCGGGCGCGCGGCTGGATGGCGTCCTCCGCGCCCACTCGGCCGCGGCGGACGGAGGCGCCCGCGACGTCGGCCTACTACTCGATGCTCGCCCGCGAGTGGCCGGACGCCCGGGCGCGGCTGGATGCCCGGCTCGCCCGCGGAGCGGCGTCCCGCTACTTGAGCCGGCTCTCGGCCGCGGCCCAGTCGATGTTCGAGAAGTACGCCTCGACGTACTTCGCGCGCTCGAAGGGCTTGTAGTCCGGCACGAACGCGTGCTCCCAGGCGTCCATCACCACGATGGGCCGGAAGCCGGCGATGTTGTTGATCTCGTGCAGGGTGATCCAGTGGTTGGACAGCCACCCGTTGCTCGGGTCCTGGTAGGTCACCGCCCAGCCGATGCCCGGCATGGCCGAGACCGCCTTGAGGTCCGCCAGATACACGTCCCAGCTGGAGAAGCTCGCCTCGGCGGCGGCCTTCAGCTTGGCGCCGGGGTTGCCCGAGCCGCCCGGCTTCATCCCGCCGAAGTAGTACTCGTGCAGGACCATCCCGTTGTACTCGAAGCCCAGCCGGCGGGTCATCTCGGCGTAGGCCGGGTTGGCGCCCGACGCCTGGCCCTCCTTGGCCAGACCGAACAGCGTCTCGGTCAGCTTGTTGGTGCGGTTGACATAGCCCTCGTAGAGCTTGAAATGAGACTCGAGCACCCCGTCACTGATGCCCTTCAGCCCCTTCAGATGGGGGAACGACTTCGGGGTGTACTTCTTGGCCAGCTCTGCCATGGATGACTCCTCCTGTCGCCGGACGACGGCTTAATGCCGAGCCGGGGCGCTTGGCGAACCGAAAAATGCCCGAGCTTCCGGAGGTGGAGATTGCGCGACGAACCCTCGAGCGCTGGCTCGGAGGCTCCGAGGTCACCTCGGCCGAGGCCGACCGCACGCGGGTCTTCCGGGCGGGCGGCCGGGGCGCGTTCGGCAGGCTGCGCGGGCGGCTCGCCAGGGCCGATCGCCACGGCAAGGTCCTCCTCGTCTCGCTCGACTCCGGGCAGGGCTTCCTCTCTCACCTGGGCATGACCGGGAAGTGGGTCCGGCGGCCGGCCGGGGAGGCGGTCCCGTACAGCCGCGCCCGGCTGCAGCTCGCCGACGGCAGCGTCGTGCACTACCGGGACCCCCGCCTCTTCGGACGCATCGAGCCACACCCGGCCGAGGCCCTGGCGACGCTCCCCGCGGTGCAGGCGCTCGGGCCGGACCCGCTGCTCACCCCGCTCTCGGGGCGGCAGCTCCGGGACGCGCTCGGCACGACCCGGGCCCCGATCAAGGTCGCCCTCCTGGACCAGCGGCGTCTGGCGGGGCTGGGGAACATCCACGCCGCCGAGGCCCTGTGGCGGGCGCGCATCCACCCCGGGCGGCCCGCGCGGACGCTCGAGCTCGCCGAGTGGAACCGGCTGGCCACCGCCATTCGCCGCGGGCTCGCCTTCGCCCTGGCGGCCGAGGACGGCGAGGAGATCGCCTACGTCGAGGAGCCCGGGACGGAGAACCCGTTCCGGGTCTACGCTCGCGCGGGCGAGCCCTGTCCTCGCTGCGGCAGGCCCATCACGCTGCTACGCCAGGCGGGCCGGAGAACCGACCTCTGTCCCCGGTGTCAGCCGGCGAGGAGACGCGCACGATGACCGTTCATGCCAAGGGCCTCGACCACGTCGCCATCGTGGTCCGCGACCTCGAGGAGAGCATCCAGCTGTGGCGAGACGCCCTGGGACTCGAGCTGGCCCACGTGGAGGAGGTCCCCGAGCAGCAGGTCAGGACCGCCATCTTCGGGCACGGGATGGGCCGGGTGGAGCTCATCTCGCCCACCACGCCAGGACTCCGGGGTGGCGAGGTTCCTCGCCTCGCGCGGGGAGGGCCTCCACCACGTGTGCATCGAGGTGGAGGACATCGAGGCGGCCATGGAGTCGCTCCGGAAGGCCGGTGCTCCGCTGATCGACAAGGACGCCGCGCCCCGGCGCCGGTGGCGCGCGGGTGGCCTTCGTTCACCCGAAGGGGATGCGCGGGGTGCTCACCGAGCTACGCCAGGGGCCCGCGGAGGAACGGCCTCCGCTCAGCGGCCGGCGTCCTTCTTGAAGCAGAACAGGTCCTGGGTGTTGTTGGCCGGGTTCTGGCCGGCGAGGCAGAAGGTGCCCTGTCGGGCAGTCCTTGTCCAGCTCGCAGCGGGCAGTGCAGACGCAGTTCTGGCCCACGCGGCAGAAGCAGCTGTTCGGCGACGCGCAGTCGTTCTGCACGGCGTACACCGAGCACGCCTCGCCGAACTGGCTCAGGCCGCTGCCGCAGGCGCCGATGACGGCGAGCAGAAGCGCCGCGCCGAGGGACAGCAGGGGAATCCGGATGCTTCGATTCATGTTCTGCGGATGCTAGCGCAAAGAGGGAGGGCCGGGCGCGATGCAGGTGTGCACCTCATTGACAGAGGTGCGCGTGGGTGTCTTCATGCCGCGCCCTTCGTCCTACCCCCCCGGAGATTCTCAGTGAAGGTCACTGCCTTGGCGGCGCTTCTCGTCACCGCCACCGCGCTCGCGCAGACGCCACCGTCGGGTGCTCCCGGCGCGCCGCTCGCCGCGCCTGCCACATCACCGAATCCTCCGGCTGCTCAACCCGGCGCCCCCGCCGGCGGGAAGTACGTGACCGACGCCGAGGTACAGAAGGAGATCGACGCACAGGTCGAGGCCGCCAAGAAGGAGCTCCGCGAGGAGATGCGCGCCCAGGCGGCCACCGTCGCTGCCACCTCTGCCGGGGGGACGTGGGAGGCCGAGGCCGCCGCGCACCGCAAGCTCGACCTGGTGGAGCTCCACGGGTACTTCCGCGTCCGTCCCGAGCTCCTCCAGGCCTTCGACCTGAACCAGCCGCCCGACGCCTACGGGACCGGCTACTGGCTCTTCCCCCGGCCGAACGGAACCTCCAATGGCGCGGTTCTGGGCGGGGGCCACAGCGTCGCCGGCACCAACATGCGGTTCCAGCTGGACCCGACCATCAACGTCTCGGAGGAGGTCCGGATCCGCGCCCAGATCAACGCCCTGGACAACGTGGTGTGGGGAAGCACGCCCCAGTACGCCTACATCCAGCAGAACCGGATCGACATCGGCATCCTGAACGAGACGCCGTCCCGCCGATCCCGGGCGTGAACTCCACGCAGAGCAACATCGCGGTCACCCGCGTCTGGGGCGAGGTGGCGACCCCGGTCGGGCCTCCTGAAGTTCGGACGGATGGCAGACCAGTTCGGCATGGGCATCGTCCACAACGACGGGAACTGCCTCGACTGCGACTACGGGATGACCGTCGACCGGTTCGAGTTCGTGGCCGAGCCGCTCCCCGGCTTCCTGGTGGTCCCGATGCTGGACTTCAACGTGGAGGGCCTGGTCGGTGGCACCACCAACACCCAGGGCCAGCCGTACGACGTGACGAACACCGACGACTCGCACACCTTCGGGATCATCCTCGCCAGGAAGGACACCGACCTGAAGGCCCGGGCGAAGATCGACGCCGGCGGCAGCGTCATCAACTACGGTTTCTACTTCCAGTACCGGAGCCAGACGTACGAGTACACCCAGAACGGGTCACCACGGCTTCTACGTCCAGGACCCCTACCTCATCCCCCTCTCCGTCGCTGAGCCGGATCCCCAGGTTCGCCTACCTCTTCATCCCGGACCTGTGGTTCAAGTTCGAGAACAGGGCCTTCCGGATCGAGCTCGAGGTCGCCGCGTACCTTGGCAAGGCGCAGGCCTGCCAGACCTACAACGGCAGCACGACGCACGAACCCTGCTGCGACTTCAACCAGCAGCTCACCATCGCCCAGTACGGCGGCGCGCTGCAGACCGAGTACCGGCTGCTCGAGGGGGCGCTGAAGATCGGCCTGGAGATCGGCGCGGCCAGCGGCGACTCCGCCCCGGGCTTCGGGGACAAGCCGAATCGCCCGAGCAAGCAGAACATCCCCAACACCACCGGCGCGCAGTGGGGTGATTACGACGGCGCGCAGTACGGCCGCCGGCCGTGCCGGCCCGGGACCCAGCAGCCGATCTGCATCGACAACGACATCCGGAACTTCCGCTTCAACCAGGACTACCGGATCGACCTCATCCTCTGGCGGGACATCATCGGCGGCATCACCGATGCGGCCTACATCCGCCTTCCGGTCAGCTACGCCATCAACGACTCGCTTCAGCGTCTTCGGGAACTTCGTCTACTCCGCGGATGATCAAGGCCACGAGCACTCCCTCGGGGACCAGCACCCAGCTCGGGCATCGAGCTCGACGCCGGCGTGAAGTACCAGTCGGACGACGGCTTCTACGCGCAGCTGGCGTACGGCGTGCTCTTCCCGTTCGACGCCCTCAAGTACGGGTATCTGACCTTCTCGCCGGGCGCTGGCATCGCGCAGGCCATCCGTGCGCAGCTCGGGATCCGCTTCTAGGCCCGCCGGGCTCCTCGCCGTCGCCCTGCTCGCCGTCGCCTGCGGCGTCCGGCCCAACACACTCCACCCACCTCCGCCAGCGTCCAGTGCCACGGGCTCGCCGGAGACGGCGCCGAGCCCGGACCGTGCGCCCACGAGTCGGGGACCCATCCCCTCGTCGGCGGCGCCCGTGACGCCGGACGCCGGGCCCTAGCGCCGGCCATGGACCACTTCCGTCCCGTCCGCGGGGAGCTCCACGTCGAGGATGTCTCGCTCGAGCGCCTGGCCGCGCGCGTCGGGACGCCCGCCTACGTGTACTCGGAGGCGACGCTCCGGAGGCACTTCGGCGTGGTCGACCAGGCGTTCGCCGGCGCGCCGCACCTGATCTGCTACTCGGTGAAGGCCAACGGCAACCTTGCGCTGCTCCGGTCGCTGCGCCGGTGGGGCTCGGGGTTCGACGTGGTCTCCGGCGGGGAGCTGGCGCGGGTGCTCGAGGCGGGCGGCGACCCCGGCGCGCACCGTGTTCGCCGGCGTGGGGAAGACCGAGCCCGAGATGGCCTTCGCGCTCCGGGCGGGCATCGGGATGTTCAACGTCGAGAGCGCCGAGGAGCTGGAGGCGCTCGACCGGGTGGGGCGCCGGATGCGCCGCCGCGCCCCCTTCGCGATCCGGGTGAACCCTGGCGTCGACGCCGGGACGCACCGGCACATCTCCACCGGGCTCCCCACCTCGAAGTTCGGCGTGCCCTTCGACGAGGCACGCGGCCTCTACGCCCGCGCCCGTCGGATGCGCGGCGTCCGGGCCCGCGGCGTCGACTGCCACATCGGAAGCCAGCTGACCCGCCTCGGTCCGCTGGCCGCGGCGCTCCGGCAGGTGGCGGGGCTGTACCGCGCGCTCCGAGGCCGAGGGGCACCGGCTCGACTGGCTCGACGTCGGGGGTGGGCTCGGCATCCGCTACCAGGACGAGGAGCCGCCGTCGCCCGACCGCTGGGCCGCGACCGTGCGCGAGGCCACGGGCGTTACCGGGGCCACGGTCCTGGTCGAGCCCGGCCGGGTGCTGGTGGGCAACGCCGGCGTGCTCCTCACGCGCGTCCTCTACCGGAAGCGGGCCGGAGGGCGAACCCTGGTCGTCGTCGACGCGGGGATGAACGACCTGCTCCGCCCGGCGCTCTACGGCGCCGAGCACGCCATCGTCCCGGTCCGTCCGCGCCGGGGAAGACTCCGGACCCTGGACGTGGTCGGACCGGTCTGCGAGTCCACCGACGTGCTCGGCCGCGACCGCCGGATGGTGCTGCCCGAGCCGGGTGCGCTGCTCGCCATCCGCGGTGCCGGGGCGTACGGGATGAGCATGGCCAGCAGCTACAACGGGCGCCCCCGGCCGGCCGAGGTGCTGGTCTCGGGCTCGCGGGCGCGGGTGGTGCGCCGGCGCGAGCGGATCGAGGACCTCTGGCGCGGCGAGCCAGCCGGACGGTAGGGTGACCGCGCCATGAAGCTCCAGGGTTCGATGACCGCACTGGCCACGCCGTTTCGAGGCGGGGCGCTGGACGAGGACGCATACCGGGCGCTGGTGCGCCAGCAGCTCGCCGGCGGCACCGCGGGGCTGGTGCCGTGCGGGACCACCGGCGAGGCGGTGACCATGAGCTCGGCCGAGCGGGTGCGCGCGGTGCGGGTGGTGGTGGAGGAGGTCAAGGGCCGGGTGCCGGTCATCGCCGGCGCCGGGAGCAACAGCACCGCCGAGACGATCGAGTCGATGGGCCGCGTCCGCGAGGTCGGCGCCGACGCCGCGCTCATCGTCACGCCCTACTACAACAAGCCCAACCAGGCCGGGCTGCTCGAGCACTACCGCGCCTGCGTCCGTGCGCACCCCGGCTTCCCCATCGTCGTCTACAACGTGCCGGGCCGGACCGGCGGCGACATCCTGCCCGAGACGGTGCAGCGGCTCTGCGAGCTCGACGAGATCGTCGCCATCAAGGAGGCGACGGCGAGCATGATCCGCGCCGTCGACCTGCGCGAGAAGTGCGGCGCCCGGCTGACGATGCTCTCCGGTGACGACTTCACGGTGGTGCCCTTCATTGCCTGCGGAGGCGAGGGTGTCATCTCGGTGTCCTCCAACGTCGCCCCGCGGATGATGGCGGACATGGTCGAGGCGGCGCGCCGTGGCGAACGCGAGCGGGCGCTCGAGCTTCAGGTCCGCCTGAATCCGCTCCACCGCCTGCTCTTCGCCGAGCCGAACCCCATCCCGGTGAAGTGGGCGCTCCACCTCATGGGGATGTTCGGACCGGAGATCCGGCTCCCGCTCGTGCCGCTCGGTGAGCCGCACCGCATCGGGCTGGCGACGGAACTGCGCCGGCTAGGGCTCCTGAGCTGACGGCTGCTCCGGGCAGCTCCTTCCGGCGGCTGTTGACGCGCGGCGGCGCGCTTTCTGTGCCGGCACCTTGCTCGCGGCAGCGCTACATCGGGGCCGGATGATGGCGGACGGCAAGAAGACCTCGACGGGCGTCCTGTTCGCCCTCTGCTCCATCTTCACCGTCCAGATCGGGGCGGCCGCGTCGACTCCGGTCTTCGCCTCCATCGGTCCGGCGGGAACCGCGTGGCTACGGCTGTGCTGGGCCGCGGTGATCTTCGTCGTCATCGCCCATCCGAACCTCCGCGCCTTCCGGCGGCGTGATCTCGGCGCTGCGTTGCTGCTCGGGGTGGTGAGCGCCGGGATGACCATCACCTTCTTCGAGGCCGATCGCCCGCATCCCGCTCGCGACGGCCGTGGCCATCGAGTTCCTCGGTCCCCTCACCGTGGCCGTGCTTCGTCGGACCAACCGCTGGGGCCTGGTCTGGCCACCGCTCGCCCTCGGCGGGGTACTCCTGGTGACGCAGCCGTGGTTCGGGCTGACCGACGCCGTGGGCATCGCCTATGCCCTCGGCGCTGCCCTGTGCTGGGCGGGGTACATCCTGCTCACCCAGCGCGTCGGCGAGCGTTTCCACGGAGTCGCCGCGCTGGCCATCTCCATGCCGGCGGCCGCGCTCGCCGCGACGCCCGTCGGGCTGGTCCAGGCGCTGGGCCACCTGACGCCGACCGTCGTCCTCGCCTGCGCCGGGCTCGCGCTCCTCCTGCCCGTCATCCCGTACACGCTCGAGCTGCTCTCGCTTCGCCGCCTCGATGCGGGGACGTTCGGCACGCTGATGAGCGTCGAGCCCGCAGCAGCCTTGCTGGTGGGCGCGGTCATGCTCCACCAGTTCCCCGGCTGGGGACAGGCGATCGGCATCGCGCTGGTCACGGTCGCGGCGATCGGGGCCGCACGCACCGGCCGCGCTTCCGAGCTCGTCACGCCCGTCTCGGCACCTGCGCCGGGTTGAGAGTCGCGGCCCCCGGTGGCCGGTCGGCGTGCTACATCGCTCGGCCGTGGCAGCGCTCACGCTCCTCGTCAGCGGTGTCCCGGGCCGGATGGGCTCGGCCGTGGTCCGCGCCGCCGCCGAGGAGCCGGCGGTCAAGGTCGTGGGCGCGGTCGCACGGCCGGGCACTGCGTCGCGCGGGCGTGACGTCGGGACGCTCTCGGGCGTCTCCGCGCTCCAGCTTCCGCTCCGGGACGACTTCACCGCCGCGCTCGCCGAGGTGCGCCCCGACGTCGCGGTGGACTTCACCACGCCCGAGGCGGCGACCGACTTCGCCGAGGCCTGCGTTCGGCAGAACGTCCCGTTCGTCACCGGGACGACCGGCTTCACCGTGGCGCAGCGCGAGCGGCTCGACCGCGCGGCCGCGCGCATCCCGATGGTCATCTCCCCCAACATGTCGGTGGGGGTGCACGTGATGCTCGAGGCGGCCTCGCTCCTCGCGCGCGTGCTCGGGACCGGATGGGACGCCGAGGTCCTCGAGCTCCACCACCGGCTCAAGAAGGACGCCCCGAGCGGAACCGCCCTGCGCATCGCCGAGGTGGTGGCCAAGGCCCGCGGTCAGGACGCGTCGGCGTTCCGCCTGGCCCGCGCCGGGCCCGTCGGCGAGCGGCCGGTCGGGGAGATTGGCGTCCAGACGCTCCGCGGCGGCGACGTGGTGGGCGAGCACACCGCCTTCTTCCTCGCGCCGGGCGAGCGCATCGAGCTCAGCCACCGTGCCACCAGCCGCGACCAGTTCGCCAAGGGTGCGCTGCGTGCGGCGCTCTGGGTCCGCGGCCAGCCTCCCGGGCAGTACGGGATGCGGGACGTGCTGGGGCTGTGAGCGCGACGACCACGGCGACTCCGGTCCACGTCGGCCTCGGCGCGAACCTCGGCGACCCGGAGCGGATGCTGGCCGCCGCCGTCGAGGACCTCGAGCGGCTGGAGGACGTGGCGGTGCTTCGCCGCTCCTCGCTCTACGCCGCGGCGCCCATCGGCCCCGCCCAGCCCGAGTTCCGGAACGCGGTGGTCAGCCTCGTCACTGCCCGAAGCCCGGAGTCGCTCCTCGCTGCTCTCCTGGACGTCGAGCGAGCGCACGGGCGCATCCGGTCCGACCGCTGGGGCCCGCGCCTGCTCGACCTCGACATCCTTCTCTGGGGGGACCGGGTCGTGGCCACGCCCGGTCTGCGCATCCCGCACCCGGAGCTTCACCGCCGGCGCTTCGCCCTCGAGCCCCTGGCCGAGCTGGACCCGGGGGCCCGGCACCCCGTCCTCCAGAAAAGCGTCGCCGAGCTGCTGGTCGGCGTGCGAGATCAGCCCGTGCAGCGCCTCGAATCCGCCGTGTGGAGTGCCCGATGACGATGTTTGCCTGGCCAATCTTGCTCGTGCTCGCACAGGGGCAGCCGCTCCCTCCAGGGCACCCGGCCATCTCGGGTGAGGTCGTCCCGGCGAAGCCCCTGCCGTCCGGCGCAGCGCCGTCTCGCACCCAGATCGGTGCCGATGGTCAGGTTCTTCCGCCGAACCACCCGCCGCTCCAGTCGCAGCCGGACAGCGCCGGGCCCTTGCCACCGGGCCATCCGACCATTCCGCCCGCCGGGGGAGCTGCCGCTGGCCCGAGCAGCGGCTCTGCCGGGCTCCCCGCCGGTCACCCGAGCGTCGCCCCCGGCACCACCGCGCCGCCGACGGACGACCTTCTGAGGAAGATGGACGCCACGCCCGACCTCAAGACGCGCCCCAAGCCGTACGAGGTCGCGGCGGCCATCGGCAAGCTCTACTACGGCCGTGGCCGCTGGGCCGACGCGCGCGATTTCTTCGTCCAGGCGGAGAAGACCGCCGAGCCGGTCCGGACGCTCTTCCTCGAGCAGCGCAAGCAGGTGAAGGGCGCACTCCCCGACGCCGCCGCGGCTGGCTGCCGCGTGTCGAGCGACATGGCGGTGGAGAAGGTGGCCGAGAAGGCCCGCAGCCTCGCCGCCCAGAAGCAGCACGGCCCCGCGGCGGCCTGTGCGCTCGAGGCGCTGGGCCCGGTGCTCGAGTCCACGGCCCTGCTAGGGAACACCCTGGCGCTGATGGGCGACACGAAGGGGGCCCTTGCCGCATACCAGCGCGTGCTTCAGGTCGATCCCCAGAACGTGCTCGCGCTCTACGGGGACGGCGCGGTCACCTTCGAGGTGAAGGGCGACGACCTGACGGCGCTCAAGGCCGCCCGGAAGGAGCTGCAGACCTCGGTGGATCTCGCCCCCAACGCCGCCCAGTCGGCCTCGGCCACCGCATACATCCAGCGCATCGACCAGGTCATCGCCGCCGGTGGCGCCACGAAGTTCGCTCGCCAGCAGGAGAAGCTCCGCGCCGAGGCAAAGCCCGTGGTGGCGGCCGGACCGATGGCCGCTGCCCCGATGGCGGCCGCCCCGCCGCCGCAGGCCGCGCCCGCTGCCGGCGGACCTGGGATGCCGCCCCAGCTGAGCAAGGAGACGATGGAGGCGTTCGAGAAGACCCAGGTGACCCCCGAGATGCAGGCCAACTTCGCCCGGCTCATCGACGACGGCGAGGCGAAGCTCGTGGCCAACAAGTACCAGGACGCGCTCGACGACTTCCGCCAGGTGATGCCGTACCAGCCCAACAACGCACGGCTCCGCGCCGGGCTGGCCTGGGCGCTGGTGGGGCTGCAGCGTCAGCCGATGGCGGACAACGTCTGGAAGGTGGCGGTCGGCTCGGATCCGGCCTCGGTCGACGCGCTCGGCGATCGGCTGTCCAAGGCGGGCAACAAGGAGAGCGCCCGGGCGCTGTGGACCAAGCTCCAGGCGAGCGCGCCGGACTACGCCTCGAAGTCGGGCGTGCAGAAGAAGCTGGGCGGCTCCAACTAACACCGCTCCCGGTTGATTCGATCCTGCGGAGGCGTGACGGTACCGATGCCATCGAGGCACCCGACGCACACCCCGCAGTCCGAGCCGTCGATCGTTCGCCTTCGGCAAGAGGGCAGGACGTACAAGGACGATCGCCGACTTGGTTGGGGTCGGCGTTGCCACCGTGAGTCGCATCCTTCGGCTCCAGCGAGAGACGGGGGCGACCGAGGCGCTCAGAGCGGGTTGGGCAACTTCTCCCCCATCCGCGGAAGCGTCGAAAAGAAGCTCAAGACGTCCTTATCTCCGCGATGCCGGACTATCCATGACGACCGTCGCCGAGCTGGCAACCAGCGCTCGCCCGGGCCGAACGCCTCGCAACGAGCAGGTCCTCGGTCCATCGAGCGCTGGGCCGGCATGGGCTACTTCTCCGAACCAAAAAAGTCCTTCATCGCAGTAGAGCGAGACACTCTCCCGAGAACACCGAGCGTCGTCGAGCCTTCGGCCGCTTTCCGTCCGAGCGGTGGCCGAGCGTCGGCTTGTCTTCATCGACGAGTCCTTTCTGCAAGACCGGCATGAGACGCCGAATTCGTCCTGGGCGCCCAGAGGGAAACGGGCCTTTGGGACTCGACCCAGCTAGCCGACCCGCGCCGGCGCGCCGGTGTCGCGGGTACCCGGCACTTCCTTCACCGTCGCCGGTCCGGCCATCGTCGGCACGCTGAAGGTGATTTCGTCCCGCCCGAGGAAGTGTGCCGGTCCGTCGAGCAGCGCGAGCTGCCCGCGCCGCTTCATCCAGAGCACGGCCACCGTGAGGACGGCGGCCGCCGAGGCCATCGTCACCCGCAGCCCCACGCGGTCCCCGAGCCAGGAGAGGCCGAGGAGCCCCACCGCGTAGCCCACGCCGAGCACCATCGTGTACAGGCTGCTGACCCGCGCCTGGAGCAGCCTGGACACCCGGCTCATGCAGGTGGCGTTCACGCCGGTCAGCGTCGAGAGATACGCCCCGCCGAGTACGGCCAGGAGCACCACCGCCATCCAGAAGCGCGGGACGAGCCAGTAGGCCGCCGCGACCACCCCCAGGGTCAGCGTCATCCGGCTCACCAGGCGCCGGCGGCCCCAGCGGTCCGCCAGCGTGCCGGTGAGCACCGCGGCGGCGATGGCCCCCACGCCCTGCGCCGTGGCGAGGAGCGAGGTTCCCGCCGCCCCGTGGTGGAAGATGGTGATGGCGTACACCGGGATGAGGGCGATGAAGGGCGCCACCAGGACCGAGACGAGGCAGGTGAGCAGCAGCGCGGTCCGGATGCCCGCGTCCTCGCGCGCGACCCGGAACCCGGTGACGATCTCCGCCCAGATCGCCCCCTGGCCGTGGTGCTCGGGCCGCGGCGGCAGCCGCACCAGGACCAGCGAGACCAGCACCGCGAGGAAGCTCGCCGCGTTGCAGAAGAACGCCGCGGCGAGCCCGCCCGCCGCCATCGCCAGCGCCGCGAGCGAGGGGCCGATGATGCGCCCGAGGTTGTACTGCGCCGAGCTGAGGCTCAGCGCCGAGAGGAGGTCCTCCTGCGGAACGAGCTCGGCAAGGAGCGAGGAGTAGACCGGCGACACCAGCGCGTTCACGCACCCCACGAGGAAGGCGAGCCCGGCGACCGTCGGCACCGAGAGCCGCCCGGTGAGAGCGAGGACGGCCAGCACCGCCGCGAGCAGGGTCTGCGCCGTGGTCAGCACCGACAGGAGGCGCCGCCGGTCGGTCCGGTCGGCCAGCGCGCCCGCGAGCGGCCCGAGCACCAGCGTCGGCAGGTACATCAGCGCGGCCACGGTGCCCGTCCAGCCGGCGCGACCGGTGGACTGGGTCACGTAGACGCCCACCCCGATGGTCTCCATCCACGTGCCGACGTTGGAGATGAACGCGCCCACCCAGAACCGGACGAAGTTCGGATGGCGAAAGGCACGAAGCGAGGACAGCCGGTCCCTGCCTCGCGCGCGCAAGTCGAGCGACGGCGAGATCCAAGAGGAGTTCCAGACCGAAGACTAGCCTGTCGCCGGGCGCACCGCAGGCACAGTGACCGCCTCTTTCCCGCATGGCAGGCTCGCCGCGCACCGGAGCCCACCCGTGCTCGCCTTCGTGGACACCCCCCATCCCTCCAGCCCTCGCCGGCGTGCGGTGCGCGGCCCGCTCTTCGCGCTGGCCGGCGCCATCGCGCTCTACGTCGCGCTCTGGGTCATTCCCTGGCGGCTCCACCCGTCGACGGGGCAGGGTGCGCTCGGGGTCTACCAGGTGGGACAGGGAGGGGGGCTGGAGCCGCTGACCGAGGGCGCACCCTTGACCGCGGGAACGAGCGTGGCGTTCGGCGTCAGCTCCGAGCGCGAGGCATCGGTGGTCGTGCTCGCGCTGTCCCCACGGCATGCGCGGCTGGTGAGCCCGTCGATGCCCGCCACCGGTGCCGTCGCACGGATCCATCCTGGCGGCCCGACGGTGCTCCCGGACCGCCCGACAATCGGAGGGCCTCCGGGGCTGGTGCGCTTCCTGGCCGTGTTCTGCCGGAGCGCGCTGCCGCCGGAGACGGTCCTCAAGGCGGGAGAGCGTGCCCTGGCGGTCGCCCAGGGTGATCCCGACGGGGTGCACACCCTCGACCTCGGCTGCGGCGAGTCCTTCGCCAGCGCGCGGGTGGTGGCGAAGGCGCCCTAGCCGACCGGGGCTAGACGAGCCGGGCGGCGAGCAGATCCTGCACGTCGATGAGCCCCACCGGGTGGCCCTCGGCGTTCACCACCGGGAGCTGGTCGACGTGCGCCTCGCGCATGAGCGCGGCGGCGGTCAGGGCCAGGTCCTCGGGCGAGACGCAGCGCGGGTGGTGGCCCATCACCGCCGAGACCGGCAGGTCGAAGTCGGTCTTGCCCCGCTCCACCATCCGCCGGAGATCGCCGTCGGTGAAGATGCCCACCAGCCGCCCCGAGGCGTCGATGACGTTCGTCGCCCCGGGCCGGCCGGGGGTGTTGGTCATCACCACCACCGCCTCGTGAAGCGGGGCGTCGGCGCGCACGACCGGGTTGGCGCGTCCGGCGCGCATCACCTCGAGCACCCGCATCACGCTGCGCCCGAGCTTCCCGCCGGGGTGGAGCGCGGCGTACTCCTCGCTGCTGAACTGGCGCGTCTTGAGCAGGGTCATCGCCAGCGCGTCCGAGACCGCGTGGAGCGCGGCCGAGCTCGCGGTGGGGACCAGGCCGAGCGGGCACGCCTCGGGAATGGCGCCGACGTCGAGCACCACGTCCGCGCCTCGGGCCAGCGGTGAGTCGCCGTCGCCGGTGATGGCGATGACCTGCGCGCCGAGACGGCGCAGCGAGGGGAGGAGGCGGATCAGCTCCTCGGTCGAGCCGCTGTTCGACAGCGCCAGCACCACGTCGCCCCGGCTGACCCGGCCCAGGTCACCGTGCACCGCCTCGGACGGATGGAGGTAGAGCGACGGCACGCCGGTGGAGGCGAGGGTGGCCGACAGCTTCTGGGCGATGAACCCCGGCTTGCCCAGGCCGGTGACGATGATGTGGCCCTCGCAGGCGCGCATCAGCTCGAGCGCGCGGATGAAGCTCGCGCCGAGGCGCTCCTTGGCCCCGAGGATCGCGGCAGCCTCGGCATCGAGCACGCCCCGGGCGTAGGCCAGCGCGTCTGCCCGCTGCTCCGTTCTCCTCCGCGAGGCCGATGGGCGAGAGCGCGCGCGGGAGGGGCGGGGGACGGGGCGTCGCATCGAGGGTGTCGAGTCGCGCTCTTACCGCGTGACGCCGGTGGAGGCTAGCGTTCACGCGCCCGATTCCACCCGTGCGAACTGTTCTGACCCTCGTTCTGTTCGCCTCGACGCTGGTGGCGGTGGTGGTGCGGCCACGGGGCATCGCCGCGGGGTGGTGGACGTGCGGAGCGGCGGCCATCGCCGTTGCCCTCGGGCTCGTGCACCCTGGGGAGGTCTGGTCGCTGATCCAGGTGGCGCGCGAGGCGCTGCTGTTCCTGCTCGCGCTGCTCCTCCTCTCCGCCCTGCTCGAGGCGAGCGGCTTCTTCGAGTGGGCAGCGGTGCTGGCCGCCCGCTCGGCCCGGAGCGGGGCGGGGCTCCTGCGGAATCTGCTGGTGCTCGGGGCGCTGATCACCATCGTCCTGTCCCTGGACACCACCGCGGTCATCCTCACCCCGCTGGTGGTCGCGGCGGTGCAGCGGCTCGAGGTGCCGGCCCGGCCGTACATCCTGGTCTGCGTCTTCGTCTCCAACGTGGCGTCGCTGCTGCTCCCGGTCAGCAACCTGACCAACCTCCTGCTCGCGGCCCACGTCCCGGCGGCGCGGTTCGCCGCGGCGATGTGGCTCCCGCAGCTGGCCACGCTCGCCGGTGCTCTGGGCGGGGCTCCGGTTCGCCTGCCGGCGCGAGCTGAGCCCCACGCTCGACACCGCGCGACTCCCCCGCGCCTCGGCGGTCATCGTCGACCGGCCGTTCTTCCTCGCGGCCTGCGGGGTGCTGGTGCTCCTGGTCCTGGGCTACTTCCTCGGGCCGGCGCTGGGCGTGCCGGTGTGGGTGACGACGTTCGCCGGGGTGCTGCTCCTCGGCGCGGTGGGGCTCGCGCGCCAGCGGCTGGGCAGGAGCGGAGTCCAGCACCTGTCGCTCGGGGTGTTCCCGTTCGTCGTGGGGCTGTTCGCGCTGGTGCAGGCGGTGGAGAACCTCGGTCTCGACCGGCCGCTGGTCGGGTGGCTCGCGGAGCCGCGTCCGGCCTGGGCGGGGCTCGCGGCGATGACCGGTGTCGCCAGCCTCGCCTCGAGCGCCCTGAACAACCTGCCGGCGACGTTGCTCGTCCGCTCGCTGCTCGGCGCGCTCCATGCGCCGGAGGCCTGGATGCACGCCGCCCTGCTCGGGACGAACGTCGGCAGCTGCCTCACGCCGCACGGAACGCTGGCCACGCTGCTCGTCCTCTCGGCGGCCGCGCGGCGCGGGCGTGGAGCTCCCACCGGTCGAGGTGGTGAAGGTCGCGCTGTGGCTCGTGCCGCTGATGCTGGTCGCGGGGTTCGGCGCGCTGCTGGTCTCCGGGTGAGCTCGAGCCCGACGGACGGCGGTGGACAGTTCGCCGCCCGGGCTGTGCTCCCGAGCTTCTCAGGCCGGAGTCGCTCTGCCCGAAGCTCGCCCCTCTGCCCTGACTCGAGGGCGCATGACCCGTCCCCTGGCTCGCTGCTCCAGCCTCGCCCTGCTCGCTTCCGCTGCTCGCCGCGGCGGCGCCGGCGGGCAGCCCGTCCCGTGGTGCCTCGGCGTTCCAGGTGCGCTGCGCGCTCTGCCACACCGTCGAGCCCGGGGTGTCCGGGGCCCAGGGGCCGACCCTGCGCGGCGTCGTCGGGCCGGAAGGCGGCGAGCACCGACTTCGGGTACTCGGCCGCGCTCACCCGCTGGGGCAAGACCTGGACCCCAGCGCTGCTCCAGAAGTACCTGACCAACCCCGGCGCGCTCGTCCCGGGGACCACCGATGGTCCAGAAGGTCACCGACCCGAAGGAGCGCGCAGACCTCGTTGCGTACCTCGGATCGCTCAAGGCGTCGAAGGCGCCGCTGTCTCCGGACGCGCCGCCGCTCCTGGCCCTCGGGCGACGCCGGTGTTCCCCTGCAGGCCTCGGCATCGCGCGCCCCGGATGCGGGCATGTCCGGGCAGCCGTCCGCGTCGGCCACGCTCGCCGGACGGCGGCACGCGGGGCCTCCTCACCGGCGTCGCGGCGTTCGGTGACTGGCGCTCGGACGCGCCGGGGGTGCGCCGTCTCATCCGGGTGGAGGACCTCCCGGCGCCGTTCGCCAGCAGCTCGGCGCACAACAACCCCCGCGTCGTCCCCCGGCCGACCGACGCGTCCCCCCGCGCTCCCGCTGGGTGGCGGGTGGACCTCTTCGCCGAGGGGCTCGAGGCGCCGCGGCAGATCCGGCGTCGCTCCGGGCGGCGACATCTTCATCGCCGAGACCGCCCGTGGCCGCATCCGCGTGCTCCGGGCGAAGGATGGGGCACCGCGCGCCGAGCAGCGCTGGACGTTCGCCGACGGGCTCGACGGCCCGTTCGGGATGGCGTTCTACCCACCCGGGCCCTCGCCGCAGTGGCTCTACGTCGCGGAGGAGAACCGGGTGCTTCGCTTCCCCTACCGCGATGGGGACACCGCCGCCCGCGCCCGGCCCGAGGTGGTCGTCGCCGAGCTCGCTCCCACCAGCGGTGGCCACACCACCCGCGACGTCGTCTTCTCGCTCGACGGCAAGCGAATGTTCGTCTCGGTCGGCAGCCAGTCCAACGTCGCCGAGTCGCTGCCCAAGAAGAGCGCCGAGGAAGCGCGGGCCTGGGATGCCGACCCGGGTGCCCGGCGCCGCCTGGGGATTCGAGGACCGCCGCGCCAACGTGCTGCTCTTCGAGCCGTCGGGCGGCCCGGGACGCATCTTCGCCACCGGCCTCCGGAACTGCGTGGGCATGGCCGTGCACCCGGCCACCGGCGACGTCTGGTGCTCGACCAACGAGCGCGACGGGCTGGGGGACGACCTGGTGCCCGACTACGTGACCCGGGTCCGGGAAGGGGCGTTCTACGGCTGGCCCTGGTGGTGGCTGGGCACGCACGAGGAGCCGCGGCTGAAGGGCCAGCGCCCCGACCTGGCCGGCAAGGCGACCGTCCCGGACGTGCTGCTGCAGTCGCACTCGGCCTCGCTGGGGATGACCTTCCGCGAGGGCGACGCCTTCGCCGCCGAGCACGGCTCGTGGAACCGGGAGCGACGCACCGGCTACAAGTTGATCCGCGTCCCGACGCGCAACGGCGTGCCCATCGGGGAGTACGAGGATTTCCTGGTCGGCTTCGTGGTGGATGCCCGGAACGTCTGGGGGCGGCCGGTGGGGGTCGCCGTGGCGCACGACGGCGCGCTCCTGGTGACCGAGGACGCCGGGGGCACGGTCTGGCGGGTCGCCCCGACGGGTCCCTGACGGACGGGAGGGTCACGGACGTGTGCGGAGGCGTCGACCGTGCTCTGCTGGAGGCGTGCGCCGCCGGGTCTTCGTGGTTGCAGGCGAGTACGGGAGCAACCCGCGGTTCATGACCCCAGGGCGCCGCTCGCCCGAGTTCCTCTCCGAGCCCGCCCCGGAGCCCGAGCCGGCCGAGCTGGCCCGGCTCTTCTTCCGCTACCCGAACCGGAGCGACGACGGGCGGGCCCGTCCCGCCGACTGGGAGCGGGACTTCGGCGTCTCGGAACCGGTGACGCTGACCGACCTCCTCGCCTCGGCCGGCCACCGGGCGCTGTCCAGCCTGCACGCGCTGGTCGGCGAGGGGAGCTACCGGACCACCTGCGACCGGGTGACGGACCTCTTCGTCACCTGCATGCCGGGGCTCGATCCGAACGAGCGGATGAACGTGGGCCTCGTACCGCAGACCTTGCAGGCCACGCTCCAGCTCTCGCGACGCGCCCGCTGCCAGTTCCTCGCCGGGACGTCGGACAGCGGCGCATGGGCCTTCGCCCAGGCGGTGCGGGCGGCGCGGTCCGCCGAGCGCGGGGCGACGGTGCTCGTCCTCGCCGGGCAGATCATCCCCTCGGGATACGCCTCGCAGTATCAGATCCGCACCGTGCTCGGAGACCTCGACCAGGCACGCGGGCTGGACATGCTCGTCGTGGGCGACCTCCTGATGGACTGCATGCGCCGGAACATCGGCGTCTCGCAGCAAGCGGTCGAGGCGGCGCTGGCCACCGTCTCGATGCGGAAGTTCCAGGCGGCCGGTGCGTACCCCGCGGCGATGCAATCCGGGCGGCTGCCGCGCCGGAGCACCCGGCGCACTCCGTACTTCGACGGGGACGACATCGCTGCCCCGTGCTGCGGCGCCGCGGCCACGCTGGTCACCTCCGACGAGGAGCTGGTCGCCCAGGTGCTGGCCGCGCGCTCCACCCGACACGCCGGATCGCCGGTGGTGGAGGTGCTCGGGGTGGGGGAGGGGAGCAGCAACCCGAGCTTCCTCGAGCGGCAGTCCCCGCTCCTCTTCGCCACCGCGATCCGCGAGGCCTTCGCCGCCACGGCCGACGACGCGAGCATCCGGCCGGCCACCTTCCCCGGCGCCGGCTTCGCGGTGGTGCACGATGCCTTCCCGAGCATCGAGCTCGCGTTCCTGCTCGGGATGGGGCTCGACTGGCATCGCGCGGTGGAGCGGATGCGCGACGGGTGGAGCAATCCCTACGGGGGGCTGCTCACCTTCGGCCACGCGCTCGGCGCGTCCGGCCTGGTCCAGGTGAACAAGACCCAGCACATCTTCAGCGGGGACCGCCGGCACCTCAGGCCGATCCCCTCCGGCCCTGGGCCGCTTCCAGGCACGCTCGCCTTCACCACCTCGGTCGGCGGTCCGCTCTCGCACATCGTGGTCTCTCTCTTCCGCGGCGGGAACGGCGAGCTTCCGCAGTCTGCCCGGACCAGCCCGTCGGCCGAGTGGGCGGACCGGCGGCGCAAACTCCGGCGCGTCCTTCCCCTGCACCTGGCGCGGGTCGAGCGGGCGCTGCCGGGCCGGGGCCACCCGGTGCTGGTCGAGGGCGTCACCTACGTCAGCATCCGGAGCTGCCTCCGGGCGCTCAGGCCAGCGGATATCGCGGCGCTCACCTTCGACGGGATCGAGACCCTGGTCCGGCCCGAGCGGCTCGACGAGGTGCGGGTACGGCTCCGGTCGCTCGTGTCCGTGGTCGTGGCAGAGGCCGAGCGCCTCTCCTCGCTGTTCGACGTCTTCCGGGTCCTCACCGACGAGCTGGTGGCGATGTCCGAGGAGTGGCGCGAGGCGCGGTGGTTCTCCGCCGAGGCCGCGGCGATGTCGCCGGCGCGCGTCACCGAGCGGTTCAAGGAGTCGATGCGCGTGCCGCTGGCGGTGCTCTGCGTCCGGGAGGATGGGCGAGTCCGGCGGAGGGTGCAGTTCCTTCCGCGGAACGGGCTCGGGTACGAGGCGCTGGAGGGCGTGGACCTGCTCGTCGAGGCCGGCGGAGAGCTGCACCCGGTGGCGAGCTCCGACGCCGCGCTGCTCCTGCCGTGGTGGAACGCGCGTGCCCGCCGGCCGACGGGGGCGCGGGTCGGCACCGGTCCGGAGCGACTGGAGCAGCTGTTCGGTCCCCGGGCCGAGTCGGTCCAGGAGACGGCGAGTGACCTCGTTCTCCTCCGGGAGTGGTCGCTGCCGGAGCCGCGGCCCTGGGCGACGGAGCTGTCCGAGGGCGGCGCGGCCCGGCGCGTTCTCCGCGCGGTGGCGTACGTGGCGCAGGTGGTCCCCCCGTCTCCGGATCGGCTGGCAGCCGCGCAGGAGGCGCTCGCCGAGGCCGCGCGCGAGGCCCAGGGCTGGCTCGCGGCGTGGAGCTTCGCCTTCGCCCAGGCCGGCAACCGGCTCTGGATGACCGGCGCCTCGGCCGGGGCAACGGACACGACCGACGTCCTGCGTTTCGCCCGGGAGGTGGCGCGGGCCACCGCGGTCTCCGGCGTCCAGGTGCGGGCGGCGCTGGCGACCGGTACCGGGACGCTGTTCGAGGACGTGCACGGGCGTCCGGCGGTCGCCTCCGAGGTCACAGCGCACGCGGTGGAGGCGCTCGGCATCCTGGATCGGTCGATGCCGGCCGCGTCTCCCGGGCCGGCCGCGGTGCTCGCGCTCACGACGTCGGAGGTGGATGGGCCGCTCGGCGAGGCGGAGACGTCCGGCTGGCACACGGCGGCGACGACCGAGGGCGTGCGGCTGTTCGTGCTGGAGTGAGCCGGGTGGGCTCCGCTCACCAGCGTCGCACGGTCCCGGTGCCCGGCCCTCTTCTCTTGCTGCTCCCCGCGCTGGCCTGCGGCGGCGTGGCCGTCCCCGGCGGTGGTGACGCAGGCCCGATCTCGCTCGCCCGGTGTCCGACGTCGGGGCCGGGCGGTCTGGTCACCGCGGGGACGTGCTCGGTGTTCACCCCCGCCGCGGCGGGAGCGGACCCGGCGGGGCAGAACGCCACCCGTCCGCACTACGCCGTCGAGCCGTCGGGGGCGGCGAGCGGGCAGCTGGTGCTCCTCCTGAACGGATCCGGTGGCTCGCCGGGGCAGCTCGTGGTCGACCCCACGCTGCAACCTCCTCGACGCGGCCGCCGAGGGTGGACACCACGTCCTGGCGCTGGCCTACCGGAGCGACCAGGCAGTGGCCCTCCTCTGCGCGGGCAGACCGGACTGCTACGGCCCGACCCGGAACACCCTGGTCACGGGCAAGTTCACCTCCGGCGCGGACAGCTCGCTGGCGGGCATCCGCGTCGACGAGGGCATCGTCCCGCGTCTCGCGGCGGCGCTCGGAGTGCTGGTCGCCGCACGTCCCGGCGCCGGCTGGGCCACCTTCCTCGCGGGCCCGGGCGGCGCCGTGGCGGAAGGGATCGCCTGGGAGCGCATCATCGTCTCCGGGCACTCGCAGGGCGGGGGACACGCCGCCTACCTCGCCAAGCTCTTCCCGGTGATACGGGTGGTCCAGTTCTCGTCCACCTGCGATGCGCCTGGCGGCACGCCGGCGCCGTGGACGGCGGCCGATTCAGGGTGGGCCACCTCGCCCGCCGCGGCGTTCTTCGGCTTCTCCGCTCCGACCACCTTCACCGGTGGTGTCCCGAGCGGCGGGGACCTCAACTGTCCGTACCACCTGGCAGTGTGGCGCAATCTGGGAATGGATCCGTCGCGTCAGGCCGACGATGCGGCGGGATGCGCCGGCGTGGGTCCACACGGCGCCTCCATCGTGTGCAGCGTGAACTACCCCCGATGGGTGGCGTTGTTCCGCTGACCGCGGCCGTCCTGATCTAGAGCGCCGCTTCGCCGAGGAACTTCTCCTTCACCCGCGGGTCCCCGAGCAGGGCCCTGGTCTGCCCCGAGAGCGTCAGGTGACCGGTCTCGAGCACGAAGCCCCGGTTCGCCAGCGCCAGCGCCTGGTGCACGTTCTGCTCGACCAGGAGCACGGTCACGCCCCGGCCATTGATCTCCTTGAGCGCCGCGAACACCTGCTTCACCAGCATCGGGGCGAGCCCGAGCGACGGCTCGTCGAGCATCAGCAGCTTGGGCCGCGCCATCAGCCCCCGCCCGATGGCGCACATCTGCTGCTCGCCGCCGCTCAGCGTCCCGGCGTTCTGGTGCGCCCGCTTCTCGAGGATCGGGAACATCTCCAGCACGGTGCGGAGCGTCTCCTTGCGCTGCGCCCGCGCCTCCTTGCCATAGGCGCCCATGTCCAGGTTCTCGCGAACCGTCATCTGCGGCCAGAGCTGCCGCGCCTCGGGCACCAGCACCAGGCCGCGCTCCACCAGCCGGTAGGCCGGCAGCCCGGTCACGTCCTCGCCCTGGAACCTGATGGTTCCGCGCCGCGGCTTCAGCAGGCCGGCGATGGTCCGGAGCGAGGTGGTCTTCCCCGCCCCGTTCGCGCCGACCAGCGTGACGATCTCCTGTGGCTCGACGTCGAACGAGACGTCCCACACCGCCTGCACGTCCCGGTAGAAGACGTCGATGGCTTGAACCTCCAGCGCCTTCACGCCCGCGCCTCCGTGTCGTCCCCGAGATAGGCCGCCACCACCGCCGGGTCGTGCAGTGCCTCCGCCGGTCGGCCCTCGGCGATCTTCTTCCCGAAGTTCAGCACCACCAGCCGGTCCGACAGGCCCGCCACCGCGTGGACGTGGTGCTCGATCATGAGGATGGTCAGCCCGCCGTCGCGCAGCGCCCGGACCAGCGCCATCGCCTGCTGGATCTCCGCCGGGTTCAGCCCACCCATCACCTCGTCCAGACAGAGCACCTCCGGTCCGGTGGCCAGCGCCCGGGCGATCTCCAGCCGCTTCAGCTCCCCGATGCTCAGCACCCCGGCCTTCACCCCTGCCCGGTGCGCGAGCTCCGTCCGGGTCAGCACCTCGTACACCCGGGCCCGGGCCTTCGCCCCGCGCAGGTGCGAACGGCCGTAGAGCGCGCCAACCCGGATGTTGTCGGCCACCGACATCTCGCGGAAGGGGCGCACGATCTGGTGCGTCCGCACGAGCCCCCTGGAGACGACCTGGTCGTTGCGCAGCCCGGACAGCTCCTCGCCCCGGAAGCGCACGCTGCCGGACGTGGGCCGGACCGAGCCCACCAGGCAGGAGAACAGGGTGGTCTTCCCTGCGCCGTTGGGGCCGATGACGCTGAAGATCTCCCCGCGCTGCACCTCGAACGACACCGAGTCGAGCGCCAGCAGCCCGCCGAAGCGCTTGGTCACCGAGGCCACGGTGAGGATGGGCCCGTTCTCAGCTGGCACGGCGAGCCTCCCCCACCACCGGCGTGCGCCGCCAGGGCCGCGCGCCGATCAGGCGCTCCCAGAGGCCCACGATGCCCTTCGGCTCGAAGAGCATCACCACGATGAGCAGCCCGCCGTAGATGAACAGATACGAGTCGCGCAGCGTCGGGCTCGCCAGCAGCTTGATCTGGAGATAGCTGAAGAGCAGCGCGCCCAGGACCGGGCCGGTGAGCGTCCCCATCCCGCCCACGATCGGCATCAGGACGATGGTCAGCGAGAGCCGGAAGTCGAACACGCTGCCCGGGCTGATGTACTGGAAGTTGGTCGCGAACAGCCCGCCGGCCACCGCCACCAGCGCCGCCGAGATGGCGTGCGCCTGCAGCTTGGCCAGCGTCGAGTGCACGCCGAGCGCCTCCGCCGCGTCGATGTCCTGCCGGATGGCCTCCAGCGCCAGGCCGAACGCGTGCTGCTGCAGCCAAGCCACCAGGGCGAGCGTCACCAGCGCCAGCGCCACCATCGCGTAGTAGTTGGCGTTGAAGTCGAACGTCGCCGCCGGCATCCGGACCCCGCTCGAGCCACCGGTGAACTCGAGCCCCGAGGCGATGACGCGCACCGCCTCCCCGACGCCGATGGTGGCGATGGTGAAGTAGGGCCCCCGGAGTCGGAAGGTGGGCAGCCCCACCACCACGCTGAAGGCCACCGCGATGGCGGCGCCGACCGGCAAGGTCAGGGCCGGTGACCACCCGGCGTTGGCCAGGAGCACCGTGGTGTACGCGCCGATGCCCACGAACGCCGAGTACCCGAGCGAGACCTGCCCGGCGAACCCGCCCAGGAGGTTCCAGGCCGAGGCGAGGACGACGAAGAACGCCATGTTCCAGAGGTCGTTCAGCGTCCCTCGCTCGGCGAACACCGGCGCCAGGAGGAGCACCGCCCCGAAGAGCAGCCCGAGCGGCAGCGCCGGATGCCGGCGGAGCAGAGCCATCAGCGCGCCACCACTCTGCGGTCGAACATCCGCCAGAGCCCGGGGAGCCCACCGGGCGCCGCCACCAGCACCACCACCAGCAGGGTGAAGCTGATCGCGTCCTGGAACGAGACGGGGATCGAGGTGTACGCCGAGGCGAAGTTCTCGATGAAGGCCAGCACCAGCGCTCCGACGGCCACCCCGGTGAAGCTCTCCATCCCCCCGAGCACGATGATGCAGAACGACTTGAGGAGGAAGCTGCGCCCGAAGTCCGGGGTGAAGGCGTAGAGCGTGGAGAGCATGCTCCCGGCCATCGCCGCGAACGCCGTCCCGATCCCGAAGGCCACCGCGGCGATCCGCCCGGCGTTGACCCCGGAGAGCATCGCCGCGTCCCGGTTCTGGGTCACCGCACGGATGGCCTTGCCGAGGTAGGTGCGCCGCAGCACCAGGGTGAGCCCCACCAACGAGAGGATGCTCACCCCGAACACCAGGATCTGCGGGACGCCGAAGCGGCCGCCCAGCACCTGCACCGACTCCATGGTGTACGGCGTGAGGATGGACTGGGTGTCCCCGCCCCAGATCGCGTACGCGAGGTTCTGGAGCACCAGCCAGACGCCGAAGAGCAGCAGGAGCGACTGCATCGACGGGCCGCTGGTGGAGCGCGGGAGCCAGCGGATGAGCGTGGCGTACAGCGCCATCCCGATCAGGAAGAAGGCCGGGGCCACCACCACCAGCGAGACGAACGGGTCCATCCCGAACCGGTCGTTCAGGGCGTAGGTCGCGTACGCCGCCAGCATCATCAGCCCGGCATGCGCCAGGTTGATGATCCGCATCACCCCGTAGATGACCGCCAGCCCGTACGACATGGTGGCGTACAGGCCGGCGGCGAGGAGCGAGTTCAGGGCGACGACGACGAACTTCTGCAAGGCGACTCCCGCCCGGCGCCCGGGCTCACTTGGGGGCGGGGATGGGCGCGACCGCCGGCCCGGTGGCGTCCGCCTTGGGCCAGACGATGTCCACCTTCCCGCCCGGCTTGTTCTGGGTCACCACGAAGGGCAGGTCGGACTGGCCGGTCTTGGTGAACGACAGCACCTGGCCGGGGACGATGCTCTTCTCCATCCTCAGGGCCGCCAGCGCGGCGCGGATCTTCTCCGGCTCGAGCGAGCCCGCCTTGGAGATGGCGGTCAGCAGGGCGCGCGTCGTCTCGTACGCCATGGCGTGGTACCACTGTGGCTCGACGCCGGTCGCCGCCTTGTAGCGGGTGTTGAACTCCTTGACTTGCGGGTAGGGCAACAGGTCCGACCACCAACCGCTGGCGAAGATGTAGTCGGTCGCCGGGCCGAGCGCCTTCCGCGCCGCCGCATCCGAGCCGCGCGCCCCGTGGGTCAGCATCTGATGCGCGAGCCCCATCTGGGTGTACGTCCGGTGCATGGCGATGAAGTCCTCGAGGTGAGAGTCGGCGAGGAACAGGTCCGCCTTCGCCTCCGCCACCCGCTGGAGCAGCGGCCGGTAGTCGGTGGTGTTCAGCTCGAACTTCTCCTGAAGGACGACCTTGTAGCCGGGGTGCGCCTTGACGAACTCGTTGACGCCCTTGGCGTAATCGTTGCCGTGCTCGGTGTTCTCGGTGATGAGGGCGATGGTGAGCGGCGTCTTCAGCTTGCCCTGCTTGACCAGGTCGTCGAGGAAGCTCATCTGCGTCTCGGCCAGGTGCTCGACCGGGGAGAGCGTTCCGAACACCCACTTGCTCCGCCCGTAGATCGCCGTCGCGCCGGCGCCTCCGGAGAGGTACGGGACCCCGTAGCGATCCGGCACCACCGACTGCGCCTGGACCAGGTGCGAGCCGTAGCCGCCGATGATGGCGTGGGACTTGTTCTGGGTGATCAGCTGCTCGACCAGCTGCGCGCTCTTCGCCGCATCCGACGTGTCGTCCAGCAGCGAGAGATTGACCTTCATCTTCTTGCCGCCGACCTGCACGCCGCCCGCGTCGTTGGCTTCCTTCACCGCGAGCTCGGTGGCCTGCTTGTAGGCGCCGCCGATCTTCGACTCCTTGCCCGTGACCGGGAGCACCGCACCGATCCGGACCTCGTCCTGGGCGCGCGCCGGGAGTCCGAGGACCAGGACCAGAGCGGCGGCGAGCCAACCGATTCGCGACATGTCACCCTCCAGGAACACGCGACGATTCCAGCCGCGACCACGTAGCACGTCCCACCTGGACGCCCTCACGTGGAATAGCGCAACGCGACGCAGCACGTCGGCAGGATGTCGCTTCGGGGAAGGCCCGGTTTCGCAAGGAACCCCACCCAACGAAACGGGTTGCAGACCCGAAGGTTGACGCGTAAATCAACCGGGGTGCCTGTCGCGCTGCGTCAAGCGTGACCCGGGCAGACCTCAGGGGAGTTTGGACCGTGAAGATCCTGGTGACCGCCAAGCGGGTCGAAGACCCCGAGTCGAAGATCAAGGTGAAGGCCGACGGCTCGGGCATCGTGCAGGAGGGCTTGAAGTACAAGATCAACCCCTTCGACGAGATTGCCGTGGAGGAGGGCCTTCGCCTCGCTGCCAAGCACGGCGGCGAGGTGGTGGTGGTCAGCATCGGCCCGCAAGGAGGTGCAGGAGCAGCTCCGCCACGCGCTCGCCATGGGCGCGACCAAGGCGGTCTGGGTGAACCACGCGGGGCCGCTGGACCCGATGTCCGCCGCCGCGCTGCTCAAGGGCGTGGTCGAGCAGCGAGAAGCCGGACCTCGCCATCCTCGGCAAGCAGAGCATCGACGACGACCAGAACCAGACCGGCCAGTACCTCGCCGAGTGGCTGGGCTGGAGCCAGGCCACGTTCGCCTCCAAGGTCGACTCGCTCGAGAGCGACGCCGAGAAGGCCAAGACGCCGGCCATCCAGGTCGGCGCGGACGGCAAGAGCGCCCAGGTCGTTCGCGAGGTCGACAACGGCCTGGCCACGGTCGCGGTGACGCTTGCCCGCCGTCGTGACCACCGACCTGCGCCTCAACCTGCCGCGCTACGCCTCGCTCCCGGGAATCATGAAGGCGAAGAGCAAGCCGATCGAGGAGCTGACGCCGGCGACGCTCGGGGTCGACACCACGCCTCCAGGTGGAGGTGGTGAAGATGTCCGCTCCGCCGCCGCGCAAGGCCGGCATCAAGGTCGGCGACGTGCAGGAGCTGTTCACCAAGCTGAAGAACGAAGCCAAGGTCATCTGAGGGAAGAACGAGCCATGTCCACCGTCCTCATCGTCGCCGAGGCCCAGCCCGACGGAAACCTCAGAAAGGCCACCCTCAACGCCATCGCCGCGGGAAAGGACCTCGCCCAGAAGACGGGCGCGCGCCCTCCACGTCGCCGTGCTGGCGCAGGATCCGGCAGCGCTGGCCGAGCAGCTCAAGCCGTACGGCGCGGCGGCCATCCACACCGTCGCCTCGCCTGCCTTCGCCCACTACGTCGCCGAGTCCTTCGCCCCGGCAGTCGCCGCCCTGGCGACGTCCATCGGGGCGAGCTTCGTCGGCGCCGCCGCGACGGCACAGGGGCGAGATCTCGTGCCCCGCGTCGCCGCGAAGCTCAAGGCCGCCATGGCGTCCGACGTCACGGCCTTCGCGGGCTCGGGCGCCGACATCACCTTCACCCGCCCGATGTGGGCCGGGAGCGTCATCGCCGACGTGAAGCTCAAGACGCCGGTGAAGGCGTTCACCGTGCGCGCCACCGAGTTCGCCGCCGCCGAGCCAGGCGGCTCCGGCGCCGAGGTGAAGGCCTTCCAGCCTCCGGCGGAGGTCTCGAGCACGCCCACGACGTTCGTCTCCTTCAACGAGGTGAAGAGCGCCCGGCCCGAGCTGACCGAGGCCAGCATCGTCGTCTCCGGTGGCCGCGGGACCAAGGGCGACTTCAAGGAAATCGAGGCGCTGGCCGACGAGCTCGGCGCAGCGGTCGGTGCCTCGCGCGCGGTCTGCGACGCCGGCTGGGTGCCCAACGACTACCAGGTGGGCCAGACGGGGAAGGTCGTCGCGCCGAAGCTCTACATCGCCGCCGGCATCTCGGGCGCCATCCAGCACCTGGCGGGGATGAAGGGCAGCAAGACCATCGTCGCCATCAACAAGGACCCCGAGGCCCCCATCTTCCAGGTTGCCGACTACGGAATCGTGGCCGACCTCTTCAAGGTCCTCCCCGAGCTCCGCGCGGCGATCCACGCGGCGAAGTGACGACGGCGCACGCACTCCCGGACGGCGACCGGGTCCTTCGCGCCCTCGGCATCCACAGGCTGTCCATGCCCGTGCCGTTCGTCGACGCGGGCGGACCGGTCAACGCCTACGCCATCGAGGACGGGCACCTCGGGCTGGCCTTCTTCGACACCGGCATCGGCACCGCCGAGGGCGTCGAGGCGCTGCACGCGGGCGCCGAGGCCGCGGGGCTCGATCTCCGCGCGCTGCACGCAGATCTTCGTCAGCCATGGCCACGTGGACCACTACGGCAACGCGCAGCTCCTCTCCGAGCTGAGCGGCGCGCCGGTGCGCGTGCACCCGGGCGACATGGAGAAGGTCGTCGGTGAGAGCGTCTGGGAGACGCGCGCACCGGTGTACGCGGCCTTCCTGAGGCGGCAGGGCGTGCCGGAGGAGCAGCTCCCGGTGCTCGCCGCGATGGGCCGCCACACCGGCAAGTTCAGCCGCCGGGTCGACGCCTCGCGCGCCCGCCCGCTGATCGAGGGCGAGCGGTTCCGGGTCGGGAAGCTCCGGCTCGAGGTGCTCCACCTCCCGGGTCACACCCCGGGCCTGGTGTGCCTGTGGAATCCCGAGCACCGTCTGCTCTTCGCCGACGACCATCTGCTCGCCCGCATCTCGCCCAATCCGTTCCTCGAGCTCGTGGACGAGCGGACCACCCGGCGCGCGCTCGTCCAGTACATGCACAGCATCCAGCGGGTCCGCGCGCTGGACGTCGACTGGGTGCTGCCGGGTCACGGCGCGCCGTTCCAGGGCCACCGCGCCGCCATCGACTCGCTGATCCGCTTCATCGGACGGCGGCAGGACAAGATGCTCGCCTCCCTCGGCGCGGGCCCGCGCACGCCGGTGGAGCTGTCGGAGGCGCTCTTCGGACCGCAGCAGGGGCCGCGTCTCTACCTCACGCTCTCCGAGGTGGTGGGCAACCTCGAGGTGCTCGAGGACGCAGGTCGCGTCCGGCGCCTTGCCGACGGCCCGTTGGAACGCTGGACGCTTCCCTGATCCGGCGCTGCCGAGGTGTCCGCGGCCCGGCTCAGGCTGGGCCGTGGCAGGCCCGGGTCATCTCCTCGGTCCCGGCATACCGCGGCAGGCTCCCGCTCTCGGTCCCCTCCGGAAGGCGCCGCGCTCCGGATGCATGCTCGATGTCCTTCAGGAGCCGCGCGTAGGCCTCCTTCGGCGGGACTCCCGGATAGAGTCGGTCGAGACCGAGGTCGGCGAGGGACGCCCGGAGCACGGTCGCGCCCTTCTCTGCGTCCGGCCAGGCGATGACCAGGTCGGTGAGCACGCGGTTGCGCCCGTCTGCCCCGGGAACGATGCCTGCGGCGAGGCCGAGCACCTTCCGGAAGCTCAGCGTGTTCGCCCCGCTGCTGCTCACCACCACGAGCCCGCCCTCGGCGCGTCCCTCGACGCGCACGGGAACGATGCGCGGCGGAGGCGGAGCGGGCCGGGCCATCACCGGTTCGACATCCTGCAGCGACGCGCGGAGCTCGATTTCGAGATGGGGGTCCTCGGGCGGGAGCTCGATGGTGCGTGTCTCCGGGGGGACGAACTTCCTCAGCAACACGGTGACCCGCTTCTGCAGCTCGGGCTCGCCCGCGGTCAGCTCCGACGCAGCCGAGAGCGCCGGGATTTTGGGCTGGGGATCCAGCTCCAGCGCCCGCACCTGCGCCTTGAGGCCGACGAGGCCGCCTGCCCGCGACGCGACGTCGTAGTAGGGCCGGGCAGAGGTGGGGTCGCCGTCGGCATCCAGCCGCTGCGCGACCCGCCAGGCCGCGGTCGGGCGCAGCGCCGGGGCCTCGGCTGCCGGGCCCAGCTCCTCGAGCGTGACTCGGAGCAGCTCCGTCGTCCCGGCCAGGGCGGCGCCGAGCACCTCGTCCACCAGCGTCAGCGCGCCTGGATCTCCGAGCAGGAAGCTGGCCCGGGCGAGCCCTGCCTTGGCGTCGAGCTGCTGGGGCCGTTCCCCCAGAACCCGGGCGAAGACCTCGCGGGCGGTGGCCGCGTCGTCATTGGCGAGCGCCTCCTTGGCCACGAAGTAGTCCGGGTGCTGCGTCCAGTCCCCCGGTCGCTCCTTCACCGGTGGTGTGACAATCGTCTTCAGGATGTTCCGAAGCACGGGCTCCGTGGGGGGCGAAGGGGCGCGGCGGAAGCGGGAATGGCCTTCTATGTTGAACAGGAAGCCTGGTCGACGGGTGATGGAGACACCACGGGGCGGGTGGCGTGCGACCCAGACGCTCAGCGTCGCTCCCGCACGCTCCCACCCTCGGCCGCCCGGCGGACCGCCGGCAGCAGCACGCGGCGGATGAGGAGTATTCCCGGGCTGAACAACCGCCAGTAGCGCCGGAAGCGGCGGCGGGAGGTCGCGTCGGTTCCGCGGGAACGGGTCTCGGTCCGGAACAGCGTTTCTCCTGGACGCTGCGGGTCCGGATCGGCCTCGAGGCTCCAGACGATCTTCACCTGCCCCGGCTCGGCGAAGGTGGCGAACGCGTCCGGCGCGAGCGCGTGGAAGCGCACGTCGGCTTCCCAGGGCCGTGTCACGGCGCCCATCACCCGCTGACGCCCCGGCTCGACGGCGAGCGTGCCCCAGCCTGTCGACGCCATCTGCTCGACCAGCCCGCGAGGGACGTGCGGCGGGAGAGGCTTCGCGCCGAGAAGCCAGCCGCGGATACCGAACAGCGCGCGGACGAGCCAGAGCGACTCGAGGTCGAACGACTCCGCGGCCGCGAGCACGGACTCAGGTGTCGCGCGGATGCGGATCTCGTGAACGGTCCGCTCGTCCGCGTCGGGCAGGAACTGCTCGATGAGCCGGGCGGACACGACTCAGCGCTTCTGGCGGAGCTCGACCCGGCGGATCTTCCCGCTCACCGTCTTGGGAAGCTCGAAGACGAAGGAGATCTCCCGCGGGTACTTGTACGGCGCGGTGGTGCGCTTCACGTGGTCCTGGAGCTCGGCGGCGAGCGCCTCGGAGGCGACCACGCTCGACTTGAGCACCACGAAGGCCTTGATGCGCTGCCCGAGCTTGTCGTCCGGCACGCCCACCACCGCCGATTCGGCGACTGCGGGGTGCTCGAGCAGCGCCGACTCCACCTCGAACGGGCCCACCCGGTACCCGGAGGTCTTGATGACGTCGTCGGCGCGGCCCACGAACCAGAGGTAGCCTTCCTCGTCGCGCACCGCGCGGTCCCCGGTGACGTAGAAGTCCCCTCTCGAGGCGGCGGCGTTCGTCGCCTCGTCGCCGAGGTACCCGGCGAACATCCCCACCGGCCGCTGGGGCTTCACCCGGCACGGCGATGTCGCCCTCCTGGCCGGCCGCGACCTCGCGGGCCTCGTGGTCGATGACCCGGACGTCGAACCCTGGCGACGGCCGGCCCATCGACCCGGGCCTGAACGGGAGGCACTGGAACATGCCGACGATGGCCACGGTCTCCGTCTGCCCGTACCCCTCCCGGATGATCAGGCCGGTCGCGCGCTTCCAGGCGTCGATGACCTCCGGGTTGAGCGGCTCGCCGGCGCTGACCACGTGGCGGAGCGCCGGAAAGCGCCACTTGCCCAGGTCCTCGAGCACGATGGCGCGCCAGGCCGTGGGCGGGGCGCAGAACGTGGACACCTTCTCCCGCGCCATCAGGTCGAGGATGGCCCTGGCGTCGAAGCGGCCGCGGAAGTCGTAGACCACCGAGCACGCGCCCTGGCTCCACGGGCCGAACACCTTGCCCCAGGCGCACTTGGCCCAGCCGGTGTCCGAGAGGGTGAAGTGCACGTCGTCCGGGCCGAGGTCGAGCCAGTACTTCCCGGTGATGGCATGCCCGATGCCGTAGCTGGCGTGGGTCTGGGGCACCATCTTCGGCATCCCGGTGGTGCCGCTCGTGAAGTAGACGAGCATCCGGTCGTCGGCGGCGGTGTCGGGGAACTCGGCCGCGCGCGCCCCGTCCACCGTCTGGGTCCGAAACCGGACCCAGGGCAGGGGCCCCTCGTCGGTGCAGACCCAGGCGATGACGTCCGAGTGCGCGCCCACCTCGAACTTCGGCAGGTGCTCGGCGGTGGTGACGACCGCGCGGGCCCGTCCGAGCTCCAGCCGGTACTTCACGTCCTTCGGGGTGAGCATCGTGGTGCCGGGCATGAGGACGAGGTTGGCGCGCATGCAGCCGAGGGCGAGGATCCACCACTCGGCGAGCCGCGGAAGCATGGTGAAGACGCCGTCGCCCGGCCGGAGCCCGAGGTCACGGAGGAAGAGCGCTGCGTGCACCGAGCGCTCGGCCAGCTCGCGCCAGCTGTAGACCTTGCGGTTCCCGCGGTCGTCGCAGTGGAGCATCGCCGGAGCGTCGGGACGCTCGCTGGCCCAGCGGTCCACCACGTCGATGGCGAAATTGAAACGCTCCGGCCGATCCCACGCGAAGGCGGCGAACTCCGCCTCGTAGTCGGTCATGTTCCGCGGCGAACGCTCACCCATGGCGACCCACCTCCGGTCGATCCGACCTTTACCAGCTTGATCCAGAGATGGGGATTGGCGAGAAGCAACGCCTGAGCATCGCGGACCGCATCTTCCTCGCCCTCCTGTGCTTCGTCCCGGCGACGGTCGTCGCCGCCTGGCTGCACGCCGGGACCTGGGTGTTCGTCCTGGCGGCGCTGGCGCTGATTCCGCTGGCACGGTGGATCGGGACTTCCACCGAGGCGGTGGCCCGGCACCTCGGCCCCGGTCTGGGCGGGCTGCTGAACGCCACCTTCGGGAACGCAGCCGAGCTCATCGTGGGCATCACCGCCCTGAACGCCGGGCAGACCGCGGTGGTCAAGGCGTCCATCACCGGGAGCATCCTCGGGAACCTGCTCCTCGTGTTCGGGGCCACGGTGCTGACCGCGGGGCTCCGGGAGCCGCGGCCGAAGTTCAACGCCACCGCCGCCCTCTCCAGCTCGGCGCTGATGTACCTCGCGGTCGTGGGGCTGGTTGTGCCGGATCTGTTCCACGCCACGCTCGGGGCGACGGTGACGCACCTGATGCGCCCGCTCTCGCTGCTGGTCTCGGTCATCCTGGTGGTGCTGTACGGCCTGTCGCTCCTCTTCTCGCTCCGGACGCACACCCAGCTGTTCGAGGCGGCAGATCCGCTCCAGGCCGAGCTCGAGTCGGAGGCGCATCGCGGCGCCTCCGCCCTGGTCGATCGGGCGCGGGCTGACGGTGCTGCTCGTCTCCACCGCGGCCACGGTGCTGGTCTCGGAGCTGCTGGTGGGCTCGCTGGAGACGGTCATCCACGGCTGGGGACTGACTCCCACCTTCGTGGGCGTCATCGTCATCGCGGTGGTGGGCAACGCCGCCGAGCACAGCACCGCCATCCTCATGGCGCTCGAGGACCAGCTCGAGGTCGGGCTGGCCATCTGCTTCGAGAGCAGCAAGCAGATCGCGCTCCTGGTGGCGCCGCTGCTCGTCTTTCTCTCCGGGCCGCTCGGGCACCCCATCACCCTCGAGTTCAGCCACCTCGAGGTCCTGTCGCTCGCCCTGGCCGTCGGCGCGACCGCGCTGGTGACGCTCGACGGCGAGACCCACTGGCTCGAGGGGGCGATGCTGATTGGCGTCTACGCCATCCTGGCCCTCGTCTTCTTCTTCGTCCCGTGAGCGCGCGCACCGAGAAGGCGGCCTTCGCCGACGGCGTGCTGGTGGTGGTGACCGCCATCTGGGGCTCGAGCTTCGTGGTGGTGCAGGACGCGGTCCGGCTGGCGGACCCCTTCACCTTCCTCGTGCTCCGCTTCACGCTCGGCGCCGCGGTGCTCACGGCGGTGGACTGGCGCGGCCTCGCCAACCGGCGGCTCCTCGTGTCGGGCGGCTGGCTCGGGGTGCTGCTCTTCGCGGGCTTCATCACCCAGACCGCCGGGCTCCAGTTCACGACGCCGTCGCGGAGCGGATTTCTCACCGGGCTCTCCGTGCTCCTGGTCCCGTTCGTGGGCCTGGTTCTCTACCGGAAGTGGCCGAGCCCGCCGGTGCTGCTCGGCGTCGCGCTCGCCGTCGCCGGGCTGTGGCTCCTGACCGGCGGCATCTCCGGGAGCGGCGGGGTGACGGCGAAGGGAGATCTCCTGACCATCGCCTGTGCGGTCGCCTTCGCCTTCTACATCGTGCTCCTCGAGCCGCAGGCGCGGATGCACCGCCCGGCGCCGCTGGTGGCCGCCCAGCTCTGGGTGGTGGCGTTCCTGGCGCTGATCGCGCTGCCCTTCGTGCCTCGCCACTTCGACCCCTCGCCCGCGCTGTGGTGGGGGGTCGTCTACACCGCGGTGTTCAGCACGGCCGTCTGCCTGCTCGCCCAGACCTGGGCGCAGGCCCGGACCTCGGCGGTGCGCGCGGCGCTCATCTTCGCCCTGGAGCCCGTGTTCGCGGCCCTCTGGTCGGTGGCGCCTGGGCCGGGAGAGGCTCGGCGGGCGGGAGCTCTGGGGGGGCGCGCTCATCGTCCTCGGCATCGTGGCCGCCGAGCTTGGCGGGGTGCTCTGGGTCCGGCGCCGGCCGGCTGTCAGCGGGCCGGGGTAAACCCCCCGTTGCCATCGGCCCGACCGGGGACGATGGAATTCGACCGATGAGCGACGAGCGTATGACCCCCTCCTGCGCAGTCGAGCCGGTCTCCGCGCTTCGGCGCTAGAGTCCGCCCCCACGTCATGCCCGTCGAGCTGCGCCGCGGAGGTCTTCATCTGTCGGGCACGGCGCTCTGGCTGGACGCGCACCGCAAGGCGCCGCTGGCGTTCGTCAGCCACGCCCACTCCGATCACATCGCGCGGCACGAGCGGGTCATCGCCACGCGGGCGACGCTGCGGTTGATGTCGCACCGGCTCGGCGCGCTGCCCTCGTGCCTGCCGGTCCCGTACAACCGGCCGTTCGACCTCGGGCCGCTGTGTCTCGAGCTGCTCCCGGCGGGGCACATCCTCGGGTCGGCGCAGCTGCGGGTCATTCGCTCGGACGGGGCGCGGGTGACGTACACCGGGGATCTGAACCTCGAGTCCTCGGCGACCGCCGAGCCGGTCCAGGTCGCCGAGTGCGACACCCTGGTGCTCGAGTCCACGTTCGGCCACCCGCGCTACCGCTTCCCGCCCAAGGCCGAGGTCCTCGGGGCGATCGAGGCGTTTGCCCGGACGACGCTCGAGCGCGGGGCGACGCCGGTGCTCCTCGGCTACTCGCTCGGGAAGAGCCAGGAGGTCATCCGGGCGCTCACGTCCCGGGGGCACAGCGTGGTCGCGCACGAATCGGTCTGCGCGGTCGCCGAGGTGTACCGCTCGCTGGGGGTCGAGGTCGGGGCAGTCCGCCGTTTCGATGGGACATGGCTCCCGGGCGAGGTCGGCGTGTTCCCGCCGCACGTGTGGAAGTTCGCGCGGCTGCTCCGCCCTGGCCCAGGAGGACGGCGGTGCTCACCGGGTGGGCGGTGGACCCGGGGACGGCGCGGCGGTACGGGGCGGACGAGGCGTTCCCGCTCTCGGACCATGCAGACTTCGAGGGACTGCTGTCGTACGCCAGGTCGACCGGGGCATCCGAGGTGCTGACCCACCATGGGTACGCGCGAGGAGCTGGCGACGGCGCTCCGGGACAGGGGCATCGAGGCCCGCCCGCTCGGGACGGTGCGGCAGCTCGACCTGTTCGGCTGAGTCGGACGCAGCGTGTCCGCCCGGAGGAAGCCGAGGCGGACAGCCGGTCAGCGTCCGGGCCGGCAACTCGCTCCGCTCCGTTGCCCCGCGATCGGGCGAGCGTCGGCAGGTTGCTCTGCAGTCGGCATCGCCGTTGGCAGCGACGCGCGCAGCACCCCGTTTCGGCTCGCTCGTCCTGGAAACATTTTGGAACGCTCCCCCCGGAGGAGGGGTCGGACCCCCCGCCCCGAACGTTCCCGAAGGCTTCTCTCGGGGCGCGCGGGAAACATTTTGGAACGCGTTTTGAGCAGCGCGCGCCCCAACCCTCGGGGAGACCGTTCCAAAAGGCTTCCCGGACGCGCTCTGCGAAACAGCTCCAGCAGCGGTCGAACGCGATCGTCGTCTACGCGTCCCGTGAGCGCCTCAACGTCGCGCAGGCCGCACGTCATGCCCGCGCGGACGTGCCCCCGGCTGGCCCGCGTCCCATTCGAGCGCCCGGCAGAGCGCCGCGCGGGCACACCGCCGCTGCCGAGAAGCCCGGGCCGCGCTCACTCCTCCGGCGACTGGACCAGCAGCTTCTCCTTGCCGCACACGGCGCAGCGGAGATGGATGAACAGATCTCCCTCGCTGTCCTCGGGCACGGTGCCCGCCGGGACCCCGAGCTCGGCCTGCGCCAGCTCCGCCACCCGCTTCGGCACCTCCGCGGCGGGGAAGGCCTGCAGGGTGAGCATCTCCCGCTCGTGGCACTCGCGGAACTCGGGGCCGTGGAGCCACGCCGGCTCCGTCCCCGCCGGCAACCGTGACAGCTGCTCGAGGTGCGTCGCCGACTCCGCCAGGTATGCGAGCCGACGCAGTCGCGCCTCCTCGGGCAGGCTCGCGTAGGCAGAGAACGCCTCGCCGAGCGCCGGCCCGGTCGTCGCCCACCGCCATCGAGACCAGGTCCAGCGCCGACTCGTGCGCCTCCACCGCCTCGTCCCAGTTGTTCTCCGGGTTGAAGCCCGCCTCGAGCAGCGCCTCGAAGAGCTGGGTGGCCGCGAGCCGACGGCGGACCTCGCCCGAGCGCCTCCTCGGCGTTGTGCCCCAGCCGCAGCTCCCACATCGCGCCCGCGACGCGCGGGTCCACCGCCCCGGTCAGGTCGTCCACCTCGAGCTCGGCGCGCAGCAGCTCGCGGAGCGCGTTGGCCGCCGAGAACCGGAACGCCGGCTCGACGCCCACCTCGCGGAGGTACATGACGGCATAGCGGGGCCTCGCGCGAGCCGAGCCGGAGCGCGTTCTGGGCCCGCTTCACGCGCGTCCGGGTCGGTCACCGGCCGGCTGCCCTCGAGGCGCTGCTTCACCGCCTCGCGCAGCAGTGACTCGAGACCCGCCCCCGGCGGGAGCCGGGTCGGGAGCGGCGGACGCAGGCCCGGCGCATCCAGCACCCACGGCGGGGTCGTGCCCAGGCGCTTGAGCCCCCGGTAGAGCAGGGTGCCCGGCGGGTCCTGGGGCTGGAACGGAGGCGGCTCGTCCCCTCCCGGCCCGCCGAGCGCGGCCACCGAGGCCTGGCGCTGCTCGCGGGTGAAGGAGGTCGCGCCGTGCACCGGCGGCGGAGGCGGCGGAGGTGCCTCCTCTCCGTCGAGCCCGTGGACCCGGTCCATGTCCACGTCGTCCAGCTCGAGCGCCTCCAGGCCCTGCGCGCCCGAGAAGTCACAGCGGAGCAGCTTCAGCCGCTCGAACGTGGCTCCATCCAGATTCGCGCCCCGGAAGTCGCAGTCTTGTAGTCGCCCGCCGTGGAAGTAGGCGTTCGAGAGGTCGGTGTCCCGGAAGCTCACCTTCGACAGGTCGCAGCGGTCCCACTCGCTTCCCACGAGCACCATGCCCGAGAGGTCGGTGTTGGCGGAGAAGAGGTTTTCGAACGTGGCCCCGGTGTGGTCAGACGAGACGGATCCGGACTTCCGCAGCTTGTTCCACTCGGCGGAGCCATTCTTCAGGAGCTCCTCGATTTTCAAGGTCTTCGGCATAGATGGATCCCCAGTCTACCGGTGTGCTTCCATCCGCCGCCCGAGGAAAATGCTCGAGTTTCGCATCGACAGCGACCACGCCGGGGTGCGGCTCGACAAGGTGCTCCGCCAGCGCCTGCCGCGGGTCCCTGCCTCGCACGTCCAGAAGATGATTCGCACCAAGAAAGTGCGGGTGAACGGGCGCCGGGCCCGCCCGGAGCAGCCGCTGGCGGAAGGGGACGTGCTCACCATCCGGGGTGACGAGCGAGCCTTGCTCGGCGAGGCCCCGCCGCCGCCCCGCGCCCCCGCGCCGGAGGAGGTCGCCCGGCTCCGGATCCTCCACGAGGATTCCTGGATGATGGCAGTGGACAAACCCTCGGGACTGGCGGTGCACCCGGGCAGCGGCATCCGAGGCGGTACCCTGGTGGACCTGGTCCGGGCCCACCTCGGCTCCCGCGCCGAGCGGAACGGCTTCTCGGCCAGCCCGGCGCACCGGCTGGACCGCGAGACCTCGGGGGTCATCGTCGTCGCCACCCGCCGCCCGGCGATGGTGCACTTCACCGAGGTCTTCACCCACGGCGGGGCGAAGAAGCAGTACCTCGCCCTGGCCAAGGGGACGTTTCCGCGTCCCGAGGGGCGGATCGACCTGCCGCTGTCCGAGCACCAGCAGACGGCGGAGTCGAAGGCGCGGCGCGGGGTCAACATGCAGGAGGCCGGGACCCGCTACCGCGTGCTGCGCCAGGGAGGCGAGGCGGCACTGCTGGAGGTGACGCTCGAGACGGGTCGCACCCACCAGATCCGCCGCCACCTCGCCGCCATCGGGCACCCGGTCGCCGGGGACCGGAAGTACGGCGACTTCGGCTTCAACCGGGAGGTCCGCACGCGCTGGGGACTGAAGCGGCTGTTCCTGCACGCCGAGCGCCTGGAGGTGCCCCACCCCGAGACGGGCGCCCGGGTCCGCCTCGAGTCGCCGCTGCCGGACGAGCTCGTCGACGTGCTCCGCCGCGCCGGCATCCCGGCTCCCGCGACGCCGGGACGCTGACCGCGTCGAGCCGCTCACTGGCCCGCCTCGTTCCGCCGGTCGCCCGCTCCGTCAGCGTCGCCGACCTCGCGGCGCCCGGGGCCGTGCCGCTCCGGCCAACGCGGCGTCGGAAGCCAGCCGTGCCGCCTCCGCCCGGACGACGTCGAGCACCCAGGTCCGGAACGCCACCAGCGCCGGATGGTTCTCCGACCTGGGGGGATAGACGAGGTGGTGCGCGCGGCTGTCGGGAGCCGGTGGCGGGTGAGCGCAACCAGCCGCCCGCTCTCGAGCAGTGGCCTGGCCATCGTCAGTCGCCCCAGCCCGACGCCCATGCCTTCCACCGCCGCGCGCTGGAGCGCATCGGTGTCGTCGAACGCCGCCACGTAGCGGGCCGGCGGGCTCCCCCCGAAGCGGGCGAACCATGCATCCCATCGCCCCCCGTGGTCCCGGAGCAGGGGCACGCCCGAGAAGTCTCCCTGACGGATCCGGGGGAAGCGGCGCAGGAGATCGGGACTGCACACCGGGACCACCCACTCCTCGAACAGGAGGTGGGTCTCAGGCCCGGCCAGCCGCCCTGCCCGAACCGCAGCGCGGCGTCGACCTCCTCCCGGTCGAAGTCCACCAGGTCCGCCGTGGACTGCAGGCTCAGCTCGACCTCGGGGTGCGCGGCGGTGAACGACGGCAGCCGGGGAATGAGCCAGCTCGAGGCCACGCTCGGCATCACGCTCAGGGTCAGCGTGTGGCGGGCTCCGCGCTGGCTGCGGAGCGAGCGCCGCGGAGATGGCGTCCAGGTGCGGGGCGACCTGCCCGAAGAGGCGATCCCCTGCGGGGGTGAGGCGGAGCCCCCGCGGTCCCCGGACGAACAGCCGCTGGCCGAGAAGCTCCTCCAGCCCGCGCATCTGGTGACTCAGCGCGCTGACCGTCACGTGCAGGGATGCCGCGGCGCGCGACAGGTTGAGCATCCGGGCGGCGGCGACGAACCCCGGCAGGACGTGGAGAGGGGCCTTGCTCATCTTGAGCTCCATTCAAGTCGGGCTTGAGAAACTATCTCATTCCGCTCTCTGTCGATGGCCATTAACCCTTCAGCCGGACTCAAGACGGAGATCAGGCCATGAGCATCTGGAGCGAGCTTCTCTTCCTGCACGGACACCTCACCCGGGTCCCCGAGGTACAGAGGGCGACCCCGGCAAGCGCCCGGTCGATGGACGGCGAGGACGCCGACCGCCTCCGGGAGCTGCTGGGCTGCCGCTCGGCGGCGAACCGGGACCAGGAGACCCGAGGGCCGCTGCTCGGGGTACGCGGCCTGACTTGACGGCCGGCCCGGGCTCAGGTAACCATTTGGGTACCGATGCACCGGGCCCGCGCCTCCGCCGACGTCTTCCGAGCCATCGCCGACCCCACCCGCCGGGCGCTCCTCGACCGCCTGCGCACCGGCGGGCTGCCGGTCCGCGACCTGGCCGCTGACTTCCGCACCAGTCGCCCGGCCATCTCGAAGCACCTCCGGGTGCTCCGCCAGGCGCGTCTGGTCCGCGAGCGCCGCGATGGCCGGCTACGCCGCTACGAGCTCACCCCCGCGCCGCTGGCCGAGGCCTTCCGGTGGATTCGAGGGCTACCGCGCCTTCTGGGCACTCAACCTCCAGAGCCTGAAGCGGCATCTCGAAGGAGGCGAGCGATGACGGCGGTGGCCGACGTGCAGGCAGGACTGGTCCGGGCGACGGTGGAGATCGGCGCGCCACCCGAGGCCGTGTTCCGGGCGCTCACCGATCCGGCCGAGCTTCCCCGCTGGTGGGGGAGCCCCGAGATGTACCGCACCGACGACTGGAAGGTGGACCTCCGGCCGGGCGGCAAGTGGAGCTGCCAGGCCAGGAGCCCGCAGGGAGACTCCGAGGTCCGGGGCGAGTACCTCGCCATCGAGCCACCGCGGCTCCTCGAGTACACCTGGGAGCCGTCGTGGGAGCAGTACCGGCAGACCATCATCCGCTGCACGCTCGAGGCGATCCCGGGCGGCACCCGGGTGAGCGTGGTCCACCGCGGCTTCACGGCCGGGGAGTCCGCCACCGGCCATGCCGAGGGCTGGACGCGGGTGCTCGGGTGGCTCGCAGGCCGTTTCGCCGGCACCCACGCGCTCTAGACCGGGCGCCTCCTCCGGACGAAGAGCAGGAGCGCGAGCAGCGCGAGCCACGGCGACGGTGGACCCGAGCCGGTGGTGCAGCCGCTCTTGCTCGTGCTGCCGCCACCCCCGGCATCGGCACCGCCTCCACCACCGGTCCCGGTGCAGACCCCTGCATCGAACACTCCGCCGTCCGAGAGGGTCCAGCCGGTGTCGAGGAGCAGCGGCACCGTGAGATCGAGCGAGTGGGTGAGATCGACGATTGATGTTCGGCTCCATCAGGAGATTCGGGGTCACCGAGGTGTCCCAGTGCGAGACCGAGGAGCCCGAGGAGAGCGGGTTCGGCGCATACATCGGGACCCGGTTCGATGAGTCGGCTCCCCGCAGCGCGTAGGTGCCAAGGAGGATCGACCCGAGCACGGTGCCGGCGCCGACGGCAGTCTTGAGCGTCGATTCCATCCGCCTGGGTCATCAAGACGACCGGGATGGTGATGTCCGGCGCCGTTCCGGATGGGGTGATGAGCGGCGGGTTCGCCGTGTTGTTGGCGATGAGCAGCCCGATGGCCCCCGCATCCTGCGCATTGCGGGCCTTCTCGACGAAGGTACAGCCCGCGTCCGCGGACGGGCCGCCGCGATCGAGAATCGCGATCTTCCCGTCGAGCGGCGCCAGCCTTCCCTCGATCGTGCAGCCGTACCCCGTGGAGCCCGAGGCGAGTGGACCCGAGACGCCAGCGTCCGTGATTGGGACGCTGAACTGCGCAATGGACACCTTGGCGTAGTCCGCCACCACCGAAGGAGTCGCCGGGGCCGACGTGATTCGGACGAGCGGCCCAACTCCGGTCACCGCTGGCACGGCGGCCTTCACCGCCGGCCCATCCCAGGCGAGCGCGCCGCTGATTGCCGAGGCCTGGCGTGCGAGGGCGTCGATGTCCACCCAGTGCATTCCCGAGCCCTCGTCGTAGAGGTAATACGCCCAGATGTCGGGCTCGTCGTTCACGGGGAAGGCGCCGGTGCTGTTGTCGGTGAGGCTGATGAAGCCGAGGCCATGCCCGAACTCGTGCAGCACCACGGTGAGCAGGTCGATGAGGTTCCCGTGGTTGTTGTCCAGCCCGTAGTAGAAGCGGAGGCCGTTACAGTTGTCGCAGCGGGATTGTCCAGCGACGAGTTGAAGCGGGCGATGATGTCGTAGTTGGTCTCGGTCGTGCCGGTACCGGAGACGAGCGGCTGACCGGCGAAGGCTGCGCTCAGGGCCGAGACGTACCAGGTGTGGGGCTTCGGAAAGACCGAGCCCGGCACGCCGCTCGGGAGCGTGGGGTCGTCGCTCGCGAAGATGTTGGTCGGACCCGCGCTGCCGAGCGTGGCTCCGGTGCTGTCGCAAGACAGCGGCTGGAAGTGCGAGAGCACCGTCATCGGTGCTGCGCTCTGGAGTGCATTCCCCCAGATCTCCGCCGCCGTCTTGAAGACGACCAGCCGCTGAGCGCCGAGGGTCGTTCCGCAGTTTCCTCCGACGGGCGCCACGGGCGTCGGGTCGTTGAACCCCGCGTCTGGCGCGTCGGCGTTGACGATGACGATGGTCGCCTTGCCGTGGGCCACCGCCGTGACGAGGATCGCTGCTGCCGCGAGAGCTCCCGCGAGCGCCCTCACTGGTCATCTCCCTGCTTGCTGCCCGCCAGGAACGACTCGGCATCGGGGGCATTGTCGACACAGCTGACGGAGGCCTTCCCATCCGCACCCATCTTTCCGATGACGACGTGGCTGAAGCCGTTTCCGAGGCTCAGCCGGCGCATTCGCTCACCGCTGGGAAGCGTGACGACATCCTGCCGCGCCCCCGAGCGATCCGTGGCCACCCGCACCGCGTCGCGCACCGTCGAGGACATGGCCGTCGAGGTCGCCAGCGGCGTGCTCGCTCCAGGTCCGGCGTTGCAGCCCGCCAGGCAACACAACGCGATCGCCATCCGCGCGCCAATGCCGCCTGCGCGCTTCCCATCTCCGTTCATGCGTCCTCCGCTTCCACGGTTCCCGAGCCTAGGCCAGACCGTCCAGCGGAGGTCAGCCCCTCCCCAGGTGCAACATCGTTCACAGGTCGGTGTTGCAGGACCCGGGGGATCCCGTGCCCGCTCAGCCCCTGGCCCCCGGAGCTGCCTAGAACGCGCGGCCGCCCTCGACCTCGGTCACCAGGCGCTTCCGGTAGTCGTGGTAGTCCACCTCGACCGCGTGGCGGATGGAGTCGGTGAAGGCATAGTCCGGGTGGCTCAGCTCGCGGCGGATGGCGGCGTCGATGTTCGCGGGCCGCTTCCAGGCGCCGAGCAGCGCCCGCGCCACCAGCCTCCCTTGCCAGTCCGCCAGTGGCCAGATGCACCCCTGAGGCTGGAACAGGCCGATGAAGAAGAGGTCCTCGAATCGCGGGTGGAAGACCTTGAGGTACAGCGGCACCTCCTTCCCCGAGTAGTCGCCCACCTCCTCGGTGTCGAGATACGGGAAGCGGGTCACATAGCCGGTCGCGGCGATGATGGCGTCGAACTCGCCCGAGGTGCCGTCCACGAAGTGCACCGTCTTGCCGTCGAGGCGCGCGATGTCCGGGCGCGGGTGAATCCGGCCGTGGCGGATGAAGTAGAAGAGCTCCGAGTTCAGCGTCGGGTGCGCCTCGAGCGGCCCGTGCTCCGGCTCGGGCAGCCCGTAGTCCGTGTTCTTCCCCTGCACCAGACGGATGGTGAGCTTCATCATCTGCTGGCGGATGGGCTTGGGCAGCTTGCGCATCAGCCGCTCGTTGATCACGTCCGTCGGCAGGCCCATCAGGAACTTGGGAATGAACCAGTACCCGCGACGCATGCTGATCTCGGTCCGGGCCGACCTCCGCGCTGTCTCCACCGCGATGTCGCAGGCCGAGTTCCCGCCGCCGATGACCAGCACCCGCTTCCCGGCGAACGGCTCGGCGCTCTTGTAGGCGTGGCTGTGGAGGAGCTCGCCGGCGAACGTCCCCGGGTAGCTCGGCATCCGTGGGTCCCAGTGGTGGCCGGAGGCGACCAGGAGCGCGTCGAAGTCCTCCCGTCGCCCGTCCCCGAGCGTCACGGTCCAGCCGCCACCAGGGCGGTGGCGCGCGCTCCTCACCTCTGTCCCGAGCTGGAGGATGCGGTCCACCCCGAAGTGCCGGGCATAGCTCTGGAAGTAGTCCTTGAGCTGCGCGTGCCCGGGGTAGTCCGGGTAGCTGTCCGGCATCGGGAAGTCCTCGTACTGCGACAGCCACTTCGAGGAGATGATGTGCGTGGTCTCGAAGACGCTGGAGTGACTGTCCCCCGGGCGGAAGATCCAGTTCCCGCCCACCTCGGTGTTCCTGTCGTAGACGACGACGTCGTGGATCCCGGCCGCGAGCAGGTTCTTCGCCGCGGCGATGCCGGACGGACCGGCGCCGATGACACACACCCGTGGCCGGGCGAGGGCGTCCTGCTTCATTGCTCCTGCTCCTCCGTGACGTCCACGTTCGCACAACCGCACGGCCGGTGGGGAACCTGGGGCCGGCCCGTGGTCGTCCGGACGCGCCGGGATTCAAGGCTGTTCTGGTAACGTCGCCGGGCGCCTCGACCCATGGCCTTCCACCCCAGCTCCGAATCCCGTCCGCCCGAGGACCGGGCCCGCCACCGGCTCGTTCTCCCCGAGCGCCCCCCGCCGGTCGGTCCGCCGTGGAAGCAGTGGCTGCGCCGCAGCTGGAGGCTCGTCGCGTTCCTCACGCTGGTGGGGGCGACCGCAGCGGTCGTCGGAGCGATGATCGTCTATTACAGCTTCAGCCAGGGGCTCCCGGACATCCCCCGCATCGCCGCCTGGGCGCCGCCGCTGCTAACCGAGGTCTACGCCGACGACCAGGTGCTGGCGGGCGAGTTCTACGACGAGCGTCGGAAGGTCGTGCCCTACGAGCGCATTCCCAAGCGGCTGGTGCAGGCATTCATCGCCTCGGAGGACGCGAGCTTCTTCGATCACCCGGGATCGACGCGTTCGGGACGGTCCGCGCCGCCATCAAGACCGTGCTCAAGAAGTCCACCGGCGCCGGGAGCGTGCAGGGCGGATCGACGCTCACCCAGCAGACGGCCAAGGCGCTCCTCATCTCGAGCGAGGGCTTCGAGCGGGCCACCAAGCGCAGCGGCTCGGCGGGACTCAAGCGCAAGGCGCGCGAGGCCATCCTCGCGCTCCGGCTGGAGAAGGCGCTGCGCAAGGAGGAGATCCTCTACCTCTACCTGAACGGCGTGTACCTCGGGCACCACAGCTACGGGGTACAGGCCGCCGCCGAGAACTACTTCCGCAAGGACGTGCGCGAGCTCACGCTCGCCGAGGCGGCGCTCATCGCCGGCCTCCCCCAGGCCCCGAGCAAGTACTCGCCGTTCCTGAATCCGAAGAGCGCGCGCGCCCGCCGCGGCTACGTGCTCGGCCAGATGAAGGACAAGGGGATGATCTCCCGCGCCGAGTACGACGCGGCGATGGCCGAGGAGATCCATGTCTACCCGGTGGAGGACGTGTTCCACGAGTTCGCGCCCTACTTCGTCGAGACCGTGCGCAAGGACGTGGTCCAGCGCTACGGGAACCCCGCGCTGCTCCGGGGCGGGCTCAAGGTCTTCACCACCATGGACTCGGAGAAGCAGCGCGCCGCGCAGGAGGCGATGCTCGGAGGCCTCCTCCAGGTCGACAAGCGGCAGGGCTTCCGCGGCCCGGTGATGACCCTGGACACGCCCGAGCAGCGTAAGGCCTTCATCGATCGCAGCGAGAAGGCCCTCGGGGGCACCGCGATCGAGAACAACCGCTACTACGTCGCGCTGGTCACCGGCGTGGACGACACCCGGGTGGACGTCCAGGTCGGCACGCACAAGGGCGTGCTTCCGCTGCTCGGCATGCGCTGGGCGCGCAAGGTGAACCCCGAGGCCTACTACCCCGGCGCCATGCTCACCTCGGCGAAGAAGGTGGTGAAGCCGGGGGACGTGATCGTGGTCCGGGCGGTCGCGGCGAAGGACCTGACCGACGATCGCGAGCAGTTCGACAAGCGCCTCTTCGACGCGCTCCCCTCGAACGTGCAGCTCTACCGGCTGGAGCAGGAGCCCGAGCTGCAGGGCGCGCTGGTGTCGATCGACCCGCAGCGCCAGTACCTCTCGGCGATGGTGGGCGGCTACGACTTCGACGCCAACGAGTACAACCGCGCCTTCCAGGCATGCCGGCAGCCGGGGAGCAGCTTCAAGCCTCTGGTCTACTCGGCGGCGATCGAGAAGCTCGACTGGACCGAGGCACACGTCATCGTCGACAGCCCCATCGTGGAGAACGACCCCGAGCACCAGGTCCGCTGGAAGCCCGAGAACTACAGCGAGGATTTCCACGGCGACGTGCTGCTGCGCACCGCGGTGGTCAACTCGATGAACATCCCCGCGGTGAAGACCTTCATCGCGGTGGGCATCGAGCCCATGGCGCAATGGGTGAAGCAGCTCGGCCTGACCACGCCCATGAACCGCGACTACTCGGCCGCGCTCGGCAGCTCGTGCGTGTACCCCTGCGAGCTCGCGCAGGTGTACGCGACCTTCAACCGGCTCGGCGTGAAGCGGCCGACGTACGATGCTCCGGAAGATCGAGGACCGGTACGGCCGCACCCTCGAGGACCACACCGCCTTCGACGACCCCTGGGCCTCGCTCACCGACCGCATCGCCGGCGGCTACGCCCGGCTGTACACAGCCGGGCGAGCAGGTGATCAGCCCCCGAGACCGCGTGGATCCTCACCGACCTGCTCCGGGGCGTGGTCCGCGAGGGCACCGGCACCCCCGCCCAGCGCCTCGGCAAGCCCGCGGCCGGGAAGACCGGCACCACCAACGACTCGTTCGATGCCTGGTTCGCCGGCTTCACCCGCGATCTCGTGACCGTCGCCTGGGTGGGCTACGACCTGAACCCGCACCCGCTCGCCCGCTACGAGACCGGCGGGCGTGCCGCGCTCCCCATCTGGCTCAGCTACATGCAGCGGGCGCTGGACGGACGGCCGCAGCCCGAGTTCGCGCCCCCGGACTGGCTCGAGGACTCGCTGGAGAAGAAGGTGGTCGACACCAAGACCGGGAAGATTGCCTCCAACGCGAGCCGCACCGCCGCATTGATGTGGTTCAAGAAGGGCACCGCGCCCGACGAGAAGACGCCGCCCAAGGACAGCGTCGACCCCTCGAAGTTCATGAGCCTGCCGAACTAGGTCAGGGCGGCCGCAATCAGCTCACTTGGCGGGGGACGCCCGCCTTGCCCATCACCCGGGCGACCACCACGTCGGGCACGAGCCGGGCGGCGCGGGTGGCGAGGACCATGGGCCAGGGATAGGCGAAGCTCTTCTCGCCGGCGCAGGATGGCCCGGCCCATCCGCTCGGCAGCGTCGTCGGCCTCGAGCAGGAACGGCATCTTGAACTTGTTCTTCGCCGTCATCTCGCTCTTCACGAAGCCCGGGTGGATGCAGGTGACCGCCACCCCGGCGCTCTTGAGGTCGAGGTGGAGGCCATCGCAGTAGACCTCCAGGAACGCCTTGGTCGCCGAGTAGACCCCCATCTTCGGGGTGACCATCCAGGCGGCGAGCGAGGACATGCCGACCAGGTGTCCCGCGTCCGCGCTCGGCCATGTTCGGGGCGAGCGTGGCCAGCGTCGCCGCGGCGCCGGTGACGTTCACCTGGATCATCCGCTCGACCTTCTCCCAGGTGTCCTTGCGCGGGTTCGCCTCCCCGCCGATGCCGGCGTTGGCGATGACCACGTCGAGGCCGCCGTCGGCCTGCCCGTCGACCTCCGGGAGCACCCGGCGAATGGCGGCGGTGCTCGAGACGTCGAGCGCGAGCGGGACGATGCTCCCGGGTCGAGCGCTCGGATCGGCAGCGAGCGTGTCGAGCAGCTCGGTCCGGCGAGCGGCGGCCCAGACCCTGGCGCCCCGGCGGGCGAACCACAGCGCGAGCGCGCGGCCGAGGCCGCTCGATGCGCCGGTGACGAGGACGTTGCGAGGCTCACTCAAGGCGAAGCTCCTCCGATCGACGGCATCGCCCGGGCGCGCCGTCGTGTCCAGAGCGCGTAGACCGGCAGCCCGGCCAGCACCAGCCCCAGGCCGATGAGCGTGTTCATCGGGTACGCCCAGGCGGTGGACAGGACGACCAGCGCCGAGACGGCGACGAACGCCCCGGTGGTGAACGGATGGCCGGGGACCTGGAAGCGGATCTCCCGTCCGCCGATGGCGCGGCTCCGGAGCACGAAGAGCGAGGCTGCCGAAAGGCCGAAGAACACCCAGTCCGCAGAGACCACGTAGCCGAGGATCTGCTCGTACCGGCCGGAGAGCGCGACGGCGATGCCGAGCACCGCCTGGAGCACGATGGCGACCACCGGCGCCCGGGTGCGCTCGGAGACCCGGGCCACGGCCGGGAAGAAGACGCCGTCCGCGGCCATCGCGAAGTAGACCCGGGGCATGGTCAGGAGGGAGTGGCTGAGGAAGCCGAGCGTGGAGATGGCGATGCCGAGGGCGATGAAGGTGGCGCCCCGGTCGCCGAGCAGCCCACGCATCAGGCTCGACGCCGGGGTGCCGGTGGCGGCGAGCCCCTCGGGCCCGAGGCCCCCGAGATAGACCCAGTTGGCCCCGAGATAGAGGACGACCACGCCGATGACGCCGGCGACGAGCGCGCGGGGCAGGTTGCGGCGCGGCTCCCGTACCTCCGCGGCGATGAAGTTCGCGGTCTGCCAGCCTCCGTAGGCGAAGAGGACCGGAACCATCGCCCCGCCGAACGCGAGCGGCCCGTCGAGGTGCGCGCCCGCGGACGGGGGCGGGGCGTGGCCGAGCAGGAGACCCAGGACGATGAGCGTCAGGAGCACGCCGATCTTCAGCACCATCAGCCCGCCCTGCACGAGGCTTCCGCTCTTCACCCCGAGGCAGTTGATGCCCGCGAGCACCACGAGGGTGAGGACGGCGATGAGCTTCTCGTCGAGCGCCGAGCCGGTCAGCTCGACCGCGTAGCGCCCGAAGGTGACCGCCACCGCGGCGGTTCCTCCGGCGTTGATGACCACCAGCAGAGCCCATCCGTAGAGGAAGCCGACGACCGGGTGGAACGCCTCGCGGAGGTACGCGTACTGCCCTCCGACCCTCGGCATGCGCTCCGCCAGCTCGGCGTAGATGAAGGCGCCGACCAGGGCCACGGCGCCGCCCACGAGCCAGGCCCCGAGGATGAGCGGGCCGGAGTGAACGTGCCGGGCGACGACCGACGGGTTGATGAAGATGCCCGAGCCGACGATGCCGCCCATCACCACCAGCGTGGCCTCGACCAGGCCGAGGCGAGGGAGCAGCTGAGGGTCGGCGGGCCCGCTCACGCTGGCGAGCGTAGCGCTCCGAGTCACCGGAAGAGGCACAAAGCCCGATCCGCGTGTTCCGATCAGCCACCCGGCTCGGCGCGTCAGAGCTTCCAGTACGGCTTCAGCGCCTCGCGGCTCGAGGCGATCGCGTTCATCGCGTCCCGACTCGCCCCGCGCGGGAAGTCGTCCCGCCGGCCAGCCATGACCTCGAGGCACGCATGCACGCTGCGCGGGAGCCCGAGCAGCGAGTAGCCGCCCTCGAGCAGCAGCACCAGCCGCCCGCCAGCGACCTCGTCGGCCAGCGACTTCACCGCGCTGCACATCGCCGCGAAGCCGCGCTCGGTGGCGAGCATCCCGCCGAGCGGATCGTCCTCGTGCGCGTCGAAGCCGGCCGAGACGATGATCAGGTCCGGGCGGAAAGCCTGCGCGATGGGCAGGAAGATCTCATGGAAGGCCGCGCCCAGGTCGGCGTCGGTCCGTCCTGCGGGGAACGGCACGTTCACCGTGTAACCGGCGCCGGCGCGCTCACCCGTCTCGTGGGCCGCACCCGTCCCCGGGTAGAAGGGGAACTGGTGCACCGACTGGTAGAGGATGTCGCCGCGCTCCCAGAACGCCGCCTGCGTCCCGTTCCCGTGGTGCACGTCCCAGTCCAGGATGAGCACCCGCGCTGCCCCGAGCGTCCTCGCCGCCTCGGCCGCCACCGCGGCGTTGTTGATGAAGCAGAAGCCCATCATCTTGTTCGGCTCGGCGTGGTGGCCGGGCGGGCGGACCAGCGCGAAGGCCGTCCGGTAGCGTCCGCCGAGCACCGCCTCCACCGCCTCGATGGAGGCGCCTGCCGCCGCCAGCGCCGCGTCGTGGGTGCTGGGCGAGGCGAAGGTGTCCACGTCGATGGCCACGTGCGCCCCCTGCCAGCCCAGCGAACTCCTCCAGTAGCTCGGGCTCGTGCACCCGGGCGATCTCCTCGGGCCGGGCCAGACGCGGCGCCTTGAACTCGAGGGTGGGGAGGCGGTTCTGCTCGAGGTAGTCGAGCGTCCGCGACAGGCGGAGCGGTGACTCCGGGTGCCCACGCCCGGGCTGGTGCTCGAGGAACAGCGGGTGGGTGAGGACCAGGACGGGCGAGGACACGGGCAGGGTCGGTCGAATGTAGCGCACCGCGCCGCCCGTGGCGGTCGACGCGAAACGAGCTGCCCGCCGGGCCGGTCCGGAGGAGTACAGTCCAGGACTCGCCCGTGCTGCGGTGGCTCCGACAACTCGGGCTCCGGAACGCGCTGTTCGGCGTCTCGAGCCTGTCGCTCCTGGTCCTGCTGGCGGGCATCTGGCTCTACGTGTCGCACGATGCCCGGTTGCTCGCCGCCATCCACCGGGGGGACGAGACCGGCGTCCTCAGCCAGCTCTGGCGCACGCTCTGGCTGGCGATGGTGGTGGGCTTCTTCGCCTTCGCCGCGCTGCTCTGGGTCCTGAGCCGGGTGGTGCTGACCCGGCCGCTGGAGGAGATCCTGACCGCCGCCCGCCGGATGGGCGAGGCCGACCTGACTCAGACCGTCACCCTCGGCGGCACCGACGAGCTCGCGGTCCTGGCCGGGGCCCTGAACCGGATCGGACAGGGCCTCCGCGACACGCTGGCCCGGGTCAGGAACGTCAGCGAGGCGGTGGGCACGGTCATCGACCAGCTCTCGCGCTCCGGCGTCCAGGTCAGCTCCGGCGCGACCACCATCCAGTCGCAGGTGACCGAGACCAGCCGCTCGATGGCCGAGGCGCTGGCGCCCACCAGGAGGTCACCGCCAACGTCGAGGCGCTCCATCAGACCGCCGAGGAGAGCTCGGTCCGCATCGCGGAGATCACCCGGCGAAACGAGGAGGTCGCCGAGGGCGTGGAGCAGATGGCGGCCAGCGTCCAGGAGACCACCGCCGCCATCGACGAGATGACCCGGAGCATCGTCGAGGTGGCCAAGGCCATCGAGGAGCTCGGCGGCTCGACCGAGGAGACCTCCTTCAGCATCAAGCAGATGGACGTCAGCATCGGCCAGGTCGAGACCAACGCCAACGAGACGGCCCGGCTCTCCGAGCAGGTGTCGGCCGAGGCGGCGAGCGGCGTGCAGTCGCTGCAGAAGACCCTGGTCGGCATCGACCGCATCCGCGAGTCCAGCGAGCTCGCGGCGCGGGTCATCGAGGGGCTGGGCCGCCGGGTCGGTGAGGTCGTGGCGATCCTCGACGTCATCGACGAGGTGGCGGAGCAGACCAACCTCCTCGCGCTCAACGCCGCGATCATCGCCGCCCAGGCCGGCGAGCACGGCAAGGGGTTCGCGGTGGTGGCCGACGAGATTAAGGAGCTCGCCGAGCGCACCGGCGCGTCGACCAAGGAGATCTCCGAGCTCATCGCCCGGATGCAGGAGGAGAGCCGGAACGCGGTGGAGGCGGTGGAGCAGGGCGTGCGGCACGTCCAGGAGGGCGTGGAGCTCGGGCGCGACGCCGAGACCGCGCTGAAGCGCATCAGCGGCACCGCCAACCGGAGCACGGTCATGGTGAAGGCCATCGCCCGGGCCACCGTGGAGCAGGCCCGCGGGAGCCGCACCGTGACCGCGGCCGTTCAGCGCATCGCCGACACCGTGCAGTCGGTCACCCAGTCGGCGCAGGCCCAGGCCCGCGGAACTGCCCGCATCACCCAGTCCGCCCAGCACATGCAGACCGTCACCACCGACGTCCAGCGGAGGAGCCAGGAGCAGGCCGCGCGGCAGCCGGCTGGTCACCCGCGGCCTCGAGGCCATGCGCGAGCGGATCCAGCAGCTCGAGCGGGCGCAGCGCGAGCAGACCCGCGGCTCCGCGGTGGTACTCAAGACGATGGAGGCCATCCGCGGCGTCAGCGAGGAGCAGGCCCGGACGGTGCGTCAGCTGGAGGAGGCCATCGCACGGTTGCAGGAGGAGGCCGAGGTGCTCCGCGGCGAGGTGCGCCGCTTCCGTCTATGAGTGCCCGCCGAGCCCCGTCCGAGGGCTGGATGGTGTTCCTCATCGGCGCCGTTCAGTTCATCAACATCTGGGACTTCGTGATGGTGATGCCGCTCGGGCCGGACTTCGCCTCTGCCCTGGGCATTCCCCTCTCGAAGCTCGGCCTGGTCGGCGGCGCCTACACTGCGGCCGCGGCGGTGGCCGGCGTGGTCGGCTCCACGTTCCTCGACCGGTTCGACCGCCGACCAGCGCTGGCGGTGACGATGACCGGCCTGGTGCTCGGGACCTTCGCCGGGGGCCTGGCGTGGAACTTCGAGTCGCTCCTCGCCGCCCGCTTCCTCGCCGGCGCGTTCGGCGGGCCGGCGACGTCGCTCGCGCTGTCCATCATCGCCGACGCCGTGCCGCCCGAGCGGCGGGGCAAGGCGATGGGCGCGGTGATGGGCGCGTTCTCGGTGGCCTCGGTGCTGGGGGTTCCCCTCAGCCTCCAGCTCTCGGTGTGGGGCGGATGGCGGCTCCCGTTCCTGGTCGTGGGCGGACTGGGGCTCGGAGTCACCGCCGCCGTCGCCGCCTCCCTGCCGAGCCTCCGTGCGCACCTCGGTCGCTCCGGCCAGGGGATTCCTTCGGGACCGCGGCTCTTCCGGCTGCTGGTGCTCACCTCGTACGCTGATGACCGCGGTGACCATGGCCAGCGGGTTCCTGGTCATCCCCAACATCTCGGCCTACCTGCAGGCCAACCTCGGGCTGCCCCGGAACCAGCTGCAGTGGGTCTACGGCATCGGCGGGGTGGTGAGCTTCGTCACGCTGCGGCTGGTGGGAAGGCTGGTGGACCGCTTCGGCAGCTTCCGGGTGGGCACCGTGGCGGCGCTCCTCCTGGCGGGAGCCTTCGGGCGTGATGTTCGTCGACGTGCCTCGGACCGCGCCGGTGATGCTGCTCGCCATCCTCCTCTTCTTCGCCCTCTCGGCCCGGAACGTGAGCTACAGCACGCTCACCACGAAGGTCCCCGAGCCGTCGGAGCGGGCGCGCTTCATGTCGTTCCAGTCCGCCGTCCAGCACCTGGCGAGCGCGCTCGGGGCGAGCCTCTCGGCGCAGGTGCTCTTCGTGCAACCCGACGGCAGCCTGGGCAACGTGCCGGTGCTCGGCCGGATGGCCATCGCTCTGACGCTCCTGCTCCCGTTCCTGCTTCACCGGGTGGAGCGCGGGGTGCGCCTGCGTCCGCCAGCCCTCGTGCCGCCGACCCCACCCGTTCCCGGGGGAATGGCAACCGCCTCGAAAGAGGTTTAAGAGCGAAGGAAGGATGTTCAACCTCGGCGCCGGCGAGATTGCCGTCATCATGATCGTCGCCCTGCTGCTGCTCGGCCCGGACAAGCTGCCGGAGCTGGCGCGCGGGATCGGCAAGTTCGTCCGCGAGTTCCGCCGCCAGACGGACGACGTCCGCGGCCTGGTGGAGCGCGAGTTCTACAAGATGGACCAGGAGGTCTTCGCCGAGGAGCAGGCCAAGCGCATCGAGCCGCCCGCGCCGGCGCAGCCGGTGCCCCCGGCCACGGTCGGTCCGGAGGGCGAGCTCGCGCCGCCGACCTACCCCTCCGTCTTCCCGCCGCCCGAGGGTGTCGTCGCCGCTCGGCCGAGCTCGGCGGAGCCGTTCGCCCCGGAGCCTCCCGCGGCGTCGCCGGCAGAGCCCGCCGCCCCCGCCTCCGAGCCGGTGGTCAGCGCACGCCCGGAGGGCGATCCGCCCGCGCATGGATGAGGCGGCACCCCAGCCCGAGCCGCTCCAGGCCCGGATGAGCCTCGCCGATCACCTGCGCGAGCTCCGGTCGCGTCTGCTCCGCGTGGTGATCGCGGTGCTGGTGCTCGGCTGTGCCGGGCTGGTCTGGGCCCGGGACATCTTCGGCTTCCTGATGAAGCCGGTGCTGAACGCGCTCCCGCCGGCGGACCGGAGCCTGATCTACACCTCGGGCATCGAGGAGCTGAACGTGCTGATGAAGGTCGGCCTGTACGCCGGCATCTTCCTCGCCACGCCCATCCTCCTCTCGCAGCTCTGGGGCTTCGTGGCGCCGGGGCTCTATCCGCGCGAGCGCAGGTACGCGTTCCCCTTCGTGCTCCTCGGGACGATCGCCTTCCTGGTCGGCGCGACCTTCTGCTACGTGGTCGTGCTGCCCACGATGTTCAACTTCCTGCTCTCGAGCGGGAACACCGCCCCGATCAAGGCGCGCGTCGAGCGGGCCCGGGCGATGGAGCTGGAGGCGCTGCGGTTCGCCCGCTCGGGGGACTTCGACCGCGCCGCCAACATCGCCGACGGAGAGGCGCAGCGGCTGACCGCCTTGGGCGACGGGCGGGTGTCGGCGCCGGACCGGGTCGCCGACGGGGTCGTCGAGCTCCAGGCCCGGCTGGACGCCGAGGGGCGGCTGGTGGACGCGACGCGCGACGGGCTCGGCCTCGGTGCCGCCCCGGCGCTGCGCCAGGCGCTGGAGAAGCGGGTCGAGGCGGTGGAGGCGTTCCAGTCGGGCGCGCTCGGGAAGTCCTCGGAGGCGCTCGATCAGTCCGCCTCGCTGCTCGCCGGCGCGGCGGGGAGCCAGGGCTCGCAGGTCCTGCGTCTGTGGAAGATGCAGAAGACGTTCGCCGCCGGTCAGGGTTCACTCTCCGAGGAGGCCTGGACCCGGCCGCTGCTCACGATGAGCGAGCAGCTGTCGCTGGTGCTGATGCTCCTCCTGGCTCTGGGCGTGGTCTTCGAGCTGCCGCTGGTGATGGCGCTCCTGGCGGCGCTCGGGGTGGTGAAGGCGAAGTTCCTGATGAAGTACCAGCGCCACGCGATCGTGGTGTGCCTCATCCTCGCCGCCGTCATCACCCCGACCGGAGACCCCATCAACATGGCCATCCTCGCCGGGCCGATGCTGCTCTGTTACGAGGTCGGCGTGCGTGGCCGCGTACTTCATCGAGCGGCGGCGGAACAGGAACGCGGCGGAGACCGCGCTCACCCCCACCTGAGTCCCGCGCGCCTACGCGGCACGATCCGGCGGCGGCTCGCCCAGGCGGCGACGGCGAGGAGCGCGACCGCCCCGCCCGGGCCGCTGCCGGTGCTGCTGCAGCCCGAGGCGCGGGTGGCGACGACCGTGGTGCTCGCGTCCTGGGCCGGAGGCGCCGGGCTTCCGCCCGAGATGCGGAACTCGACCGACACCGTGCGTGGCTGCCCGCTCCGGATGGCGTAGCTGGCGATGGCGGTCCGGACCGTTCCGGGCGGCAGGTCCCCGAGCGTGCACGGCAGGCCGTCGGGGCAGTCCAGCCCGGTGGACACCAGCGTCAGCGCGGCTGTCGGCGCGGGCATCGAGCACCACCCCGGTGGCAGGGGTCGCGCCCCGGTTCACCACGTGCACGATGAACCGTGGGGACTGCGAATCCGAGAAGTCCGGCCCGAGCGTCGTCGCTCCGATGCTCAGGCCGCGCGGGCGGAGACCAGCCCAGGTCCGCCAAGCGCCGCGGGGGTGAGGTCCAGGTTCCGGGGCAGGCGGGGGTTGATGTTGGGCTCCATCAAGAGATCCGGAGCGGCGCTGGGGTCCCAGTGGCCAACGCTCGAGCCCTCGGAGTAGGCGCTCGGCGTGTAGAGCAGCACGTCGCCCGCCAGGTTCTCGCCCGCGCGCCTCCCCTCGCCGTCGACGAGGACCAGGGTGGGGCCCGCGTCCAGCGCCTGCTCCAGCGTCGCCCCGTCGTCGAACGAGACGCCCCACACCGGGATGGTGAGCTCGGTGCCTCCGTCGCCGGTGTACGAGACGGGCCCCCCGCCTGGTACCCCGCTTCGAACCAGGAGGCCGACGGCCCCTGCGGCCTGCGCATTGAGCGCGCGCTGCGAGACGAGGCAGAGGAGCCCTCCGTCGGAGCGGAGCCGGCGCTCGGCGAGCACCAGCGCGCCCGGGGCCGGGGCGAGGGGCAGGCAGGCGTCGCTGTCGGTGCCGCCGTCGGCGTCCTGGGCGAGGATCAGCGGCGCGTTCACGCTGACCCGCGCCGGGCTGAACCGGGCGCGGGCCACCGGGTAGGCGCCCCCGTCCGGGAGGCGAAGCACCCCGTCGGTGCTGTCGAGAATGAGGTCCTTCGTCGCACGCACCGAGGGACCGACCCAGCTGACGCCCATCGGCCGGCGGATGGCGGCGTCGTAGTCCGCTCCGCCGAGCTGGGAGAGGAGCAGGCCGGTGGTGGCGTCGAGCGCGCGATCCCGGAAGGCGCTGGACGACTTGATGAAGCCCAGGCCGTGGGCGAGCTCGTGCAGGAAGACCGAGGCGAGGTCGGTGCTGCCGGGCGTGGCGACGTTGTCCAGCCCGGTGTACCAGCGCGGTGACCGCGCAGTCGGGCCGGCCGACGCGGGCGTTGAAGCGCGCCTCGATCTCCTCGCGCCCGGTATCGAGGTCCCGCCCCGCGCGCTCGTTGGCGAGCGCCGCCGGGTAGCGGTCATTCTCGTAGAGCAGGGTGGGGCCCGCCGAGCCCAGGACGGCGGTTCCCCCGGAGCAGTCCAGGTCGGTGAACTCGACCCGGACCGCGATGGGCACCCGGTTGCCGAGCGTCGCCGACCAGAGCGCCGCGGCGTACTGCGAGGCGATGAGGCGCTGCTCGCCCACCGTCGTCCCGGGGTTGCCGCCGACCGGACCGGCCGGGCTGCGCTCGTTCAGCCCCTCGCCGGAGCCGTTGCCATTCACGATGCGGACCTCCGCACCGGCCAGAGCGCCCCGGGAGACGGAGAGCCCGAGCAGACAGAGCAGCGTCACCCGGGGCGTCATCGCTCCTCGTCGGAGGCGCGCACCAGTGCTTCGGCCCCGTCCTCGCTGTCGATGCAGCCGACCCGGAGCGTCCCGTCGGGGGCCCGGTGACCGAGCACCACCGCGGTGGGGCCTGGGGTCACTGGGGAACCCGAGGCGTCGCGCGTGGCGGGCGCGGTGAGGGCGTTCCGGGCCACCAGGGGGCGCACCAGTGCCCGGGCGGTGGCCGCGGCCGCCGGTCGGGACTCGGGAACCGGGCTTCCGGGGTCGCAGGCGGCCAGGGCCCACGTCCCGAGGGTCAGCAGGGCGCGGCGCGAGGGGCGGTCGAGCATCGGGAAGCGACCGAGGAGCATCATCGGGCGCCCCCCTTCCGGGCAAGCCGTGTTATCGATGCTGCCCAGAGGGTGACGGCGCGATGACGACGGATGGCGCGAAGACCTCGCGGGAGCGGGCCAAGGAGATCGCCGAGCAGCGACGGGCCGAGCGGCGGCAGCGGAAGCGCCACTGCGTCCTTTGCGGGGTGGAGGAATCGGACCGGACGCCGCTGGGCCCACACCCGGACGGCATCGGACCTGCCTGCCGGGAGGAGCCTGCCTGCCTCGCTCGCAGGGCACGCTCGCTGTAGCTTTCCAATCAGGTTGATCGCCTCGCGGCATCGGATGTAAGAAACCGCCGCATGCCCAGCGTTCCCTTCACCGGGGTGAAGGTGTTCTCGACGACGCTCGCCCGGGACCGCGAGACCATGGGTGAGACCATCACCAAGTGGCTCCGGGAGAACCCCGGAGTCGAGGTCGTGGATTGGGTGGTGACCCAGAGCTCCGACAAGGAGTTCCACTGCCTGACCATCACCCTGTTCTACAGGCCCCGCGAGGGCGCTGCGCGAAACGGATAGCGGGGGGTTGCGCCGGGGCTCCGGTCGTGGCGACCTCGCAGGATGCGTCCCATGCGCCGCCGATTCCGCCCCGTCCTCCCCGGTCTGCATGGCGCCGCCGCGTGGCTCGCTGTCGCGCTGGTCGGAGGCTCCGTCGTCTTCGCCCTCACCCGCGAGGGGCTGGGCGCGCTGCTCCTGCTCCTGCCCGACGGAGTGCTCCACGGCTGGGTCTGGCAACCCCTCACCTACGGCTTCGTCGAGAGCTCCCCGATGGGGGTCATCTTCGGCGCGCTCATCCTCTGGCAGCTCGGAGGCGCGCTCGAGCAGAGCTGGGGGACGCGGCGGATGGGGCTCTTCGCGGTGGGAACGACGGTGCTGGCCGGCCTGCTCACCGTGCTCCTCGCGCTGGGGGTCCCGTCGCTCCGGGCCATCCCGTACTCCGGTGGCTTCGTCATGGGCTCGGCGCTGTGGGTCGCCTACGGGCTGAGCTTCGGACGGCGAGCAGACCAACTTCTGGGGGCTCCCGGTGAGCGGGAACGTGTTCGCGCTCATCGGCGTGGGCTTCGTCTTCCTGAGCGGCGCGTTCTCCGGCTTCCGGTTCGTCGTCCCCTCGGCGGTGGCGCTGCTCCTGACGTGGGCCTACCTGAGGATTGGTGGACCCTCGGACTGGCTCCTCCGGCTTCAGGGCTGGAGGCTCCACCGGCAGCTCCGCTCGCGGAGCAAGCACCTCAGCCTGGTGAGCCCGGACCGGAACACCCCGAGGGATTCCGACCGGTTTCTCCAGTGAGACGGTGTGTTTCACGACGGAATCATTGAATCCGTGGCTCGAGGCGGGCATCCAAGGCCCGCGTTCATCGAACCGAACCCTCGATTCCGGAGACACCCATGCGTTCCTTCGTTGCCCTCGCCGCTCCTCGTCGCGCTACCCGCCGCCGCCTCCACCTGGGACATCGACCCGAACCACACCGAGAGCTCGTTCGTCGTGAAGCACCTGATGGTGTCCAACGTCCGCGGTCAGTTCGGCAAGACCACCGGCACCATCCAGCAGGACGACAAGGACATCACCAAGAGCAAGGCGGAGATCACCATCGACGCCACCACCATCAACACCCGGGTCGAGAAGCGTGACGCCCATCTGAAGTCGCCCGACTTCTTCGACGTGGAGAAGTTCCCGACCATCACCTTCAAGTCCACGAAGATCACCAAGGGCGAGGGCAATGCCCTCAAGGCCGAGGGTGACCTCACCATCCACGGCGTCACCAAGCCCGTGGTGCTGAACGTGGAGTACACTCCGGAGACGCTCGCCGGCGGGAAGATGATCCGCGGCCTGACCGCCACCACGAAGATCAACCGCAAGGACTACGGGCTGAACTGGAACAAGACGATCGAGGCCGGCGGGGTGATGGTCGGCGACGAGGTGACGATCACCGTCGAGGCGGAGCTGCACAAGCAGGGGGCGCCGACCGCCGCGAAGTGAGAGCGGCGCGGCTCAGGCAGCGCTGATCGACTGGACCCCCGCCCGGAAGACGTAGATCCGGGCGGTGTGCGTGCGGGTGTCGGCGGGGACGAGGAAGAAGCCCTGCTCGCCCGAGTCGACGTCCTCGGAGAAGCCGACGATTTGCCGCCCGTCGGCGAAGCCCACGCGGACGCGGCGCCCGTTGGAGGGGAGCGCAGCCGTCCCGGGCTCCTGCATGAAGAAGATGGCCTTCACCCGGTCGGCGGCGATCGCCTCGGGGGGACGGCCGGGCTGGGCAAGGGGGATGACCGCGTCCAGGAGATCCAGGTCCTTCACCGTTCCGCGCCGGACCTGGCCCTCGAGCGTGTGGAGCACCACCCGGTGCTCCCCCTCGACGAAGGTCGGGTTCAGGTAAGCACCGCCGAAGACCTCGGCCCCGGTGGCCACGTCGGTGGCGGGCGGGGGCGGCGGCTCCGGCTGCGGCTCCGGCACCTCGCCGAGCTCCTCGTCCATCACGTCCAGCGAGGCCGGCGCCATCAGGACCGCCGGTGGCCGCGCGAACGGTCCGCTCTGGCCAAAGCCGGCGCGCCGGGGTGGCTCCGGTCGGGCGGCGCTCAGCGTGGGCGCCCTGGGCGGGGCCGGTGGGGGCGGCGGGGTGGCCGTCCGGCGGACAGGCGCGGGCGTGGCGACGGCGGCCGCCGGAGTGGGAGCAGGCGGCGCCTCGACTGTGAGAGGAATGGGCCGGGGAGCCCGCGCCGGCGGTGGGGCGGGCGGCGGCCGCGGGACGGAGACGCGCGGTGCAGCGGGTACCGGCGGGGCGGGCGGTTCCGGCGCGGGTTCCGCCTCGACTGGCGTGGGATGAAACGCGTGCGGCGCCGTCGCCAGCTCGGCCGAGGTGGCCTGGAGGTCCTCCGGGGCGAGGGTGGGCTGCTCCTCCTGGTCGTCGAAGGCGAGCGCCCGCGGGTCCAGGGGCTGCTCCCCGACGAACTCGTGGAGCGCCGCGAGAGGCACCGGGTCGGCGGGCTCCCCTCCGAGGTCCGGCTCCTGCTGGAGCTCGCCGTCGAGCGACACCACGTCGGCCGACGACAGCTCGATGACGGCGGCCGTCTCGGGAAAGCCGGGGTCCATCGCCGGGTCGGCGACGTCCAGCGGGATGGCTCCGAGGTCCGCCTGCAGCTCCGTCTCGAGCGGCAGACCCGCCTCGCCCGTCCCCGCGTCGACGGGGACGGCTCCCCAGCCGGGCTGCTCCTCGCCCGGCGTCGGCTCGGACTCGAGCGTCTCGACGGCTGCGTCGATGCGATCGGCCAGGCTGGTGCGCGGTGGCGCGACCGGGGGCGAGAGATCCTCCGGCTGCCCAGGCTCGGCAGAAGCGTCCAGCGCGAGGGCGCCGGCGTCGATGCCCCCCAGCGGGCTCTCCGGGCCAGGGGCTTCGGCCAGAAGCTCGATGCTGCCCGTCGCCGCGAGATCGGGAAGCGTCGCGCTCGGCTCCTGGCCAGCTGCGTCGCCCGGCATCGCTGCCTCGAGGGCGTCTGCCGCAAGCTCGGGCAGGGCGTCGAGCGCGGCGCCGTCGGTCGGCGGGGAGAGGTCCTCGGACGCGAGCTCGGGGAGGGCGTCGAGCGCGGCGCCGTCAGCCGCGGGGGCGAGGCCCTCGGCCGTGAGCTCGGGGAGGGTGTCGAGCGCGGCGCCATCGGTCGGCGGAGAGAGGTCCTCGGCCGCGAGCTCGGGCAGCGCCTGGAGGCTGGCGTCGCCGTCCAGCGTCCCGGAATCGAACGGTTCCGGCGCGAGGTCGTTCCGGGCCTCGGCCGGCGGGGGAGCCGTGCCCTGCACCATCGCCCCGAGGACGGCCGCCTCGAGGGCGGGGAGGGGTTGGACGGTCGAGTCGCCTTCGTCTCCGGCAGCGGGTGCGGGCTCGACTCCGGGACGGACGGGCACCGCGACGAGCGCCGGCGCATCCGGCTCCGGTGCGGGCACGGGCGCGAAGCTCGGCAGCGCGGCCGGGCCGACGGGCGCCCCGAGTCCCTGCAGCGTGGCGGTGGCCGCCGATGGTTGAACCGGGACCGCGGCGGGCGGGGGAGTCGCGGATGGAGCGCCGCCGGGCCGCGGCCCACCGGGCCGGCTCTGCGCCGGCTCGGATGGCAACCCCAGCCTCTCTCTCAGCTCGGCGAGCCGGCTCTGCTCCTGGTCGGTGAGACCCTGCGTACTTCGCTTCTCGCCGAGGGAGCGCAGCTCGCGGATGGCCGCCCGCGTGTCGGACATCAGTTCGACGCGAGTGTACCGGCCCTTCCGGGGGCGACGAAAGGAACGCCCGGCGGAGTCCGGCGTGTTGAAGCCGTAACGCAACCCTTCACCCGGGCGACCGTCACCCAGGTGCGCCTTGTGTCGGACCCTCCGGTGCGCCAGAAACAGCCCGTCGGCCTATCGGCGCCGTTTCCCCACATCGTGGAGCTCCTAGTGCCCCAGCCTGGAATCGAAAAGCTCGCCATCGACACCATCCGCACGCTGTCGATCGATGCGGTGCAGAAGGCGAACTCGGGTCACCCCGGCGCGCCCATGGCGCTCGCACCGGTGGCGTACGCGCTCTGGCAGAACGTGCTCCGCTACGACCCGGCCGACCCGACGTGGCCCAACCGGGACCGCTTCGTGCTCTCCAACGGGCACGCCTCGATGCTCCTCTACTCGGTGCTCCACCTGACGGGCGTGCGACAGGTGGACCACGAGGGGCGGGTGCTCGACGCGCCCGCGGTCTCACTCGACGACATCAAGCACTTCCGCCAGCTCGACAGCCGGACCCCCGGCCATCCCGAGTACCGCCTCACCACCGGGGTGGAGTCCACCACCGGACCGCTCGGGCAGGGCGCGGCGAACTCGGTGGGGATGGCCATCGCCTCCCGCTGGCTGGGCGCCCGCTTCAACCGGCCGGGCCTCACGCTGTTCGACTTCGACGCCTACGCCATCCTGGGCGACGGCTGCATGATGGAGGGAATCGCCTCGGAGGCCGCGTCGCTCGCCGGGCATCTCAAGCTGCCGAACCTCTGCTGGCTCTACGACAACAACCACATCTCGCTCGACGGGAAGCTCTCGCTGTCGTTCAGCGAGGACGTGCCCAAGCGCTTCGAGGCCTACGGCTGGGCGACGACCCACGTGACGGACGCCAACGACCTCGGCCAGCTCTCGAAGGCGCTCCAGTTCTTCAAGCAGCAGGGCCGGCCCACGCTGATCGTCGTCGACTCGCACATCGGCTACGGCAGCCCGAAGCAGGCAGGACACCAGCGCTGCCCACGGCGAGCCGCTCGGCGAAGACCAGGTGCGCGCGGCGAAGAAGTTCTACGGCTGGCCCGAGGACGCGCAGTTCCTCGTCCCGGACGGGGTGCGTGAGCACTTCGACCAGGGCATCGGGGCGCGGGGCATGAAGCTCCGCGGCGACTGGGCAGCCACCCGGGCGCGGTACGGCAAGGAGTTCCCCGAGCTGGCGAAGGAGCTGGACCAGATCGACCGCTTCGAGCTCCCGGCCGGCTGGGATAGCGAGCTCCCCGTCTTCCCCGCGGACCCGAAGGGGATGGCCACCCGCGAGTCGTCCGGGCAGGTGCTGAACGCGCTGGCGAAGAAGATCCCCTGGCTGCTCGGCGGAGCGGCGGACCTCAGCGGCTCGACCAAGACCACCATCAAGGGGGAGCCGAACCTGGCAGCGGACGAGCCCGGAGGCCGCAACATCTACTTCGGGGTTCGCGAGCATGCGATGGGCGCGATCGTGAACGGGATGGTACTGAGCAAGCTCCGCGCGTTCGGGAGCACGTTCCTCACCTTCGTCGACTACATGCGCACGCCGGTGCGCCTGTCGGCGCTGATGGAGATCCCGGCGTTCCACGTGATGACCCATGACTCCATCGGGCTCGGCGAGGACGGGCCCACCCACCAGCCCGTCGAGCAGATCGCCTCGCTCCGCGCGATGCCCGGGCTGTGGGTCCTCCGCCCGGGTGACGCCAACGAGGTGACCGAGTGCTACCGGGTGGTGATGGAGAGCAAGCACCACCCGGCGATCCTCGTCTTCAGCCGGCAGGCGCTGCCCACCTTCGATCGGACGAAGGTCGCCGCGGCGAGCGGCGCGCGAAAGGGCGCGTACGTTCTGCTCGATGCCGAGGGAGGCAAGCCCGAGGTGCTCCTGATGGCCACCGGGAGCGAGGTCCGGCTCATCGTCGAGGCGCACGAGAAGCTCAAGGCCGAGGGCATCCGCGCCCGGGCGATCAGCATGCCCTGCTGGGAGCTGTTCGAGCAGCAGCCACCCGAGTATCGCGGGTCGGTGTTCCCCTCGTCGGTGAATGCCCGGGTCGCGGTGGAGCAGGCGGCGATGTTCGGCTGGGAGGCCTACGTGGGGCGGACCGGGAAGATCCTGGGGATGAAGAGCTTCGGAGCCTCCGCGCCACTGAAGGACCTGCTGCAACACTTCGGCTTCACCACCGACCACGTGGTGGCGGCGGCGAAGGAGCAGCTCGGAAAGGGCAAGTGAGGCCATGCGGATTGCGCTCGCTGCCGACCACGCCGGTTACGCCCTGAAGCAGCATCTCCTCGGGGTGGTCCGCGCCCTCGGGCACGAGGTGACGGACCTCGGGACGGACTCCGAGGCCCCCGTGGACTACCCCGACTTTGCCGAGAAGCTGGCGCTGGCCGTCCGCGAGGGCAGGGTCGACCGGGGCGTGCTGCTCTGCGGCAGCGGGGTGGGCGCCTCGGTGGCGGCGAACAAGATCCCCGGCGTGCGCGCCGCCGTCTGCCATGACGGGTACTCCGCCCACCAGGGGGTGGAGCACGACGACATGAACGTCCTCGTGCTCGGGGCCCGTGTCATCGGGCCGGCGCTGGCGGACGATCTGGTGAAGACCTTCCTCGCTGCCCGTTACACCCACGAGGAACGGCACGAGCGGCGACTGGGCAAGGTCAAGGCGCTGGAACGGCGCTGGTCGAAGGAGCAGCCATGAATCCCCTTCTGGAGCTGGGCAAGCTGGGCCAGAGCGTCTGGCTCGATTTCATGCGGCGGAGCCTCGTCACCTCGGGCGAGCTCAAGCGGCTGATCGACAACGATGGGATCAAGGGCCTGACCTCCAACCCGACCATCTTCCAGAAGGCCGTGGAGGGCAGCGAGGACTACGACGATCTCTTCCGGGAGTGGGCTCCCCGCGGCGCATCGGCGGGCGAGGTGTTCGAGGCGCTCGCCATCCGCGACATCGGTGATGCGGCGCGCGTCTTCCGCCCGGTCTGGGAGCAGACGAAGCACGGGGATGGCTACTGCTCGATTGAGGTGTCGCCCACCCTGGCCCACGACACCAAGGGGTCCATCGTCGAGGCGCAACGGCTGTGGAAGAAGCTCGGCGTCCCGAACGTGATGATCAAGATCCCCGGAACGGTGGAAGGCGTGCCGGCGATCGAGCAATGCGTCGCGGATGGCCTCAACATCAACATCACGCTGCTCTTCAGCCAGGAAGCCTACGTCGCCGTGGCCGAGGCGTACATCCGTGGACTGGAGAAGCGTGCTGCCCGGGGCGAGGACGTCGCGCAGAGCGCGTCGGTGGCGAGCTTCTTCGTGAGCCGGATCGACAGCCTGGTGGAGAAGATCATCGCCAGCCGGGAGAAGACCGCCACGCCCCAGCAGCGTGCCCTCTTCGACGAGGTCCAGGGGAAGGTGGCGATCGCCAACGCCAGGCAGGCCTACCAGAAGTACAAGAAGCTGTTCTCCGGCCCGCGGTGGGAGGCGCTCGCCGCCAAGGGAGCCAAGACGCAGCGGGTCCTCTGGGCCAGCACCGGGACCAAGAATCCCAAGTACTCCGACGTGCTCTACATCGAGGAGCTGATCGGCCGGGACACGGTGAATACCATCCCCCCGGCGACGCTCGACGCCTTCCGCGACCACGGCAAGGTCCGGCCCACCCTGGAACAAGGGCTGGCCGAGGCCGACGCGGTGATGCGCATTCTGGAGCAGGCCGGAATCTCGATGAAGGCGGTCACCGATCAGCTGGTCGAGGACGGGGTGAAGAGCTTCTCCGAGAGCTTCGAGCAGCTGATCTCCGCGGTGGGGAGCCGGGTGAGGAGCGGCGGAGGCCGCAAGTGAACTCCATCTCCCTGCATCTTCCGTCCGAGCTCGACTCGGAGGTGAAGCGGACCCTGGCCGACTGGGACCAGGGCCGGAAGATGCAGCGACTGTGGAGCCGCGACGCGTCCCTTTGGACCGGCCAGGACGAGGCGAAGTGGCTCGGCTGGCTGGACATCGTGAACGCCAAGGCGCCGGTGAGCCCGGAGCTGGAGGCCTTCCTCGGGTCGATCGCCGAGGACCGGTTCCGGCACGCGCTGCTGCTGGGCATGGGCGGCAGCTCGCTCTGCCCCGAGGTGATGGCCCGGACCTACGGCCCGGTGAAGGGGAAGCCCGAGCTGCTGGTGCTCGACTCCACCGACCCGGTCCAGGTCTCGTCCTTCAGCAAGCGGGTCGATCCGGCGCACACGCTGTTCATCGTCTCCAGCAAGAGCGGGAGCACGCTCGAGCCGAACATCTTCTTCCAGTTCTTCTGGGCGAAGACGGTCGAGGCGGTGGGGCAGGAGAAGGCAGGCCGCCACTTCGTGGCCATCACCGACCCCGGCTCGAAGATGGAGCAGGTGGCGAAGGAGCACCGCTTCCGGGCCATCTTCCCGGGAAGACCGAGCATCGGCGGGCGCTACTCGGCGCTGTCCAACTTCGGCCTGGTCCCCGCGGGAGTCATGGGCGTGGACCTGCGGCGATTCCTGGGCAGCACGCTGGACATGGTGGAAGCGTGCGCGGGGAGCAACGTCGCCTCGAAGAACCCCGGTGGCATCCTCGGCGCCGTGCTCGGAACGCTGGGGAAGGCGGGCCGGAACAAGGTGACGCTCTTCGCCAGCCCCGGCATCGACGACGTGGGCGCGTGGCTGGAGCAGCTCATCGCCGAGTCGACCGGCAAGCAGGGCAAGGGGCTCATCCCGGTGGACCGTGAGGCGCTCGGCACCCCGGACAAGTACGGGCAGGACCGGCTCTTCGCATATCTCCGTCTGGCGTCGGCGCCGGAAGCGGCGCAGGACCAGGCCGTGGACGCGCTGGCCAGGGCCGGTCATCCGGTGGTGCGCATCTCGGTCGAGGATCGGTACACGCTCGGCCAGGAGATGTTCCGCTGGGAGATCGCCACCGCGGTGGCGGGGTCCATCCTGGGCATCAACCCGTTCGACCAGCCCGACGTCGAGGCGAGCAAGATCGAGACTCGCAAGCTCACCGACGCGGTGGAGAAGACCGGCGCGCTGCCCGAGGAGCGGCCGTTCCTCGAGGACGGGGCGGTGGCGCTGTTCGCCGATCCGGCGAACGCCCAGGCGCTCCAGGGGAGCAACACGCTCGGCGGCGTGCTCCGCGCCCACCTGCGCCGGCTCGGGTCGGGCGACTACCTGGGGCTGCTCGCGTACATCCCGATGACCGAGCAGAACGACGCCCTGCTGCAGGCCTCACGCATCCGGGTGCGCGACGCGAAGAAGGTCGCCACCTGTCTCGGCTTCGGGCCGCGGTTCCTGCACTCCACCGGGCAGGCCTACAAGGGAGGCCCGAACACCGGCGTCTTCCTGCAGGTCACCTGCGACGACCCAGTGCAGCTCCCCGTCCCCGGGCAGAAGTATTCGTTTGGCCTGGTGAAGGCGGCGCAGGCGCGGGGCGACTTCGAGGTGCTCGCGGCACGGAAGCGGCGGGCGCTCCGGGTGCACCTGCGCGGGCCGCTCGATGCCGCGCTCCGGACGCTGCGCGAGGCCATCGACGGGGCGGTCTGAGACACGCTGGGCGCAGTCCTCAGGGGCAGTCGGCAGTCGGGAGTGACACTCGATGCAGATCGGAATGATCGGCCTGGGCCGGATGGGCGGGAACATGGTCCGCCGGCTGATGAAGGATGGCCACACCTGCGTGGTCTACGACCGTGGCGCCGACGTGGTGGGGGCCTTCGTCAAGGAAGGCGCCACCGGGGCGAAGAGCCTCGAGGAGCTGGTCTCGAAGCTGCAGAAGCCGCGCGCGGTGTGGGTCATGGTCCCGTCCGGCGGACCCACCGAGGACACGGTGCAATCGCTGGCCAAGCTGCTCGAGGCCGGGGACACGATCATCGACGGCGGCAACAGCTTCTTCAAGGATGACGTCCGGCGCTCGAAGGAGGTCGGCAGGAAGGGCATCCACTACGTCGACGCCGGGACCAGCGGTGGGGTGTGGGGCGTGGAGCGGGGCTACTGCCTGATGGTCGGTGGCCCGAAGGAGGCGGTGCAGCGCATCGAGCCCGTGCTCCGGACCCTGGCCCCGGGCCGGGGCGACATCCCCGCGACGCCCGGTCGGGATGGCAAGAGCACCGCCGAGCTCGGCTATCTCCACTGCGGGCCCTCGGGCTCTGGCCACTTCGTGAAGATGGTCCACAACGGCATCGAGTACGGCCTGATGCAGGCGTACGCCGAGGGCTTCGACATCTTCAAGAACGCCACCTCGGAGCAGCTCCCCGAGGAGCTCCGCTACGACCTGAACATCGCGGACATCGCCGAGCTGTGGCGGCGGGGAAGCGTGGTCTCGAGCTGGCTCCTGGACCTGACCAGCATCGCCCTCGCCCAGGACCCCAAGCTCGATGCCTACTCCGGCTTCGTCCAGGACTCGGGCGAGGGCCGGTGGACCGTGGAGGCGGCCGTGGCCGAGGCGGTGCCGGCCGAGGTGCTGACCGCCGCGCTCTACACCCGCTTCCGCTCGCGGCAGCAGCACACCTTCGCCGAGAAGCTGCTGTCGGCGATGCGCAAGCAGTTCGGTGGCCACGTGGAGCCCAAGTAGATGGTGCGGAAGCTCGAGACGGCGCTCACCCCTCCCCACAACCGCACCGGTGACCCGTGCGTGGTCATCATCTTCGGGGCGTCGGGTGACCTGACGAAGCGCAAGCTCATCCCGGCGATCCTCAACCTCCAGAACGCCGGCTTCCTGCCGCGCAACCTGGCGGTGGTGGGGGTGGCGCGGACGCAGATGAGCAACGCGCAGTTCCGGGACGAGGTGAAGCCCGAGGACAAGGTGCTCTCCACCGAGCCGATGCGCGCGGCGTGGGGCGCGCTCTCCGAGCGGATCTTCTACTTTCCGGCGGACGCGACCAAGGCCGACTCGTTCACCGGGCTGGCCGAGTTTCTCAGGAAGACCGACGCCCAGGTCGGCACGCCGGGCAACTACCTCTTCTACCTCTCGGTCTCGCCCACCGTCTTCGCGCCCATCGTCCAGAACCTCGGCAAGAGCGGTCTGGCGAAGGAGGAGGCCGGGCGCTGGCGGCGGGTGATCATCGAGAAGCCGTTCGGGCACGACCTGCCGAGCGCCGTGGAGCTGAACCGGAACATCCGATCGGTGGTGGGCGAGAAGCAGATCTTCCGGATCGACCACTACCTGGGCAAGGAGACGGTCCAGAACCTCATGGTCTTCCGGTTCGGGAACGGGATGTTCGAGCCGATCTGGAACAGGAACTACATCGACCACGTGCAGATCACCGTGGCCGAGGAGCTCGGCGTCGAGGGGCGCGGCGGCTACTACGACACCGCGGGTGCGATGCGGGACATGATCCCGAACCACATCGCGCAGCTGGTCAGCCTCGTGGGGATGGAGCCGCCGATCTCCTTCAGCGCGGACGCGGTGCGCGACGAGCAGGTGAAGCTCCTGAACTCCGTCGAGCCGCTCTCGCCCGAGGACGTGCTGCACCAGGCGGTGCGCGGGCAGTACGGGCCGGGTGAGGTGGACGGCGAGAAGGCTCCGGGCTACCGCGAGGAGGAGAAGGTCCCGCCCGACAGCACCACCGAGACCTACGTCGCGATGCGCCTGATAGTGGACAACTGGCGGTGGGCGGGCGTGCCGTTCTACGTGCGCACCGGAAAGCGGCTCCCGAAGCGGGTCACCCAGATCGTCATCCAGTTCAAGCACGCCCCGGCGATGCTCTTCCAGCACACGTCGGTGGACCGGCTGACGACCAACCGGCTCTACATCCACATCCAGCCCAAGGAGGGCATCTCGCTCAAGTTCGGGGCGAAGGTGCCGGGCCCGATGCTGACGGTGGGAGCGGTGGAGATGGACTTCGACTACGTCGACTACTTCGGCAAGGTCGCGAGCACCGGGTACGAGACGCTGCTCTACGACGCGATGATCGGCGACGCGACGCTGTTCCAGCGCGCGGACATGGTGGAGGCGGGCTGGTCGATGGTGCAGCCCGTCCTCGATGTGTGGAAGGCGCTGCCGCCGCGGAACTTCCCCAACTACCCCGCGGGCAGCTGGGGCCCGACCGAGGCAGACGAGCTGCTCCGGCGGGAGGGCCGGCACTGGGAGAACTCGGGGACGTGATCGTCGCCGGGGACATCGGCGGGACGAACGCACGGCTGGCGACGTTCGAGGTCCAGGCCGGGCGGCTGCTGCTGACCAGGGAGCTCATCTACCCGAGCCGGTCGGCGCCCGATCTCGAGACCATCGTCCGGCGGTTCGTCGACGAGGTGCGGCCGCAGGCGACGGCGGCGGCGCTCGGGGTGGCCGGCCCGGTGAAGGGCGGGCGCATCGAGACGCCGAACCTGCCCTGGGTCGTCGACGCAGACCGGCTGGCGGCCATCCTCGGAGTGCCGAAGGTGACCCTGCTCAACGACCTGAAGGCGAACGCCTACGGGCTCCGCCACCTCGGGCCGACGGATCTCGCCATCCTCCAGCCCGGGGCACAGGACGCGGTGGGAAACCAGGCCATCCTCTCGGCCGGAACGGGCCTCGGGGCAGCGGGTCTGTTCTGGGATGGGGAGCGGCATCGCCCCTTCGCCACCGAGGGTGGACACGCGGACTTCGCGCCCCGGACGCGGCTCGAGTCGGACCTGATGGAGTCCATCGCCAGCGAGAAGGGCCGGGTGAGCTACGAGCGCATCCTCTCGGGGAGCGGGCTGGTGCGCGTCTACCGCTTCCTGCGCCAGCGCTCGGGAGACCCCGAACCGGCGGTGCTGACCGATCGGTTCACGAAGGAGGACCCGGCGGCGGTCGTGTCCCGCTGTGCCCTCGACGAGTCCGACCCGGTGTGCGTCAAGGCGCTGGAGCTCTTCGTCTCGGTCTACGGAGCGGAGGCGGGGAACGTCGCCCTCCGGATGCTCGCCACCGGCGGCGTCTTCCTCGGCGGGGGCATCGCGCCGAAGATCCTCTCCCGGCATCAAGCGGGATGGGCTGTTCATGACTGCGTTCCTGGACAAGGGCCGGATGCGCCCGTTGCTCGAGACCATCCCGGTGCTGGTGGTGCTCAACGACCGGGCGGCGCTGTGGGGCGCAGCGCACTGCGCGGCCTTCGACGAGAGCTGAGGTGGGCAGCCATGGCGGGTCCGACGCTTCGAGTGCTGGAGAGCCAGGCCGTGGTCGCACGCACCGCGGCGCAGTGGGTGCATGACCGCGCCTGGGCGGCGGCGAACGCGCGCGGCCGCTTCACGCTGGCGCTCTCGGGCGGGACGACTCCCAAGGCGCTCTACCGGGAGCTGGCGGCCGCGCCCCGTCTGCCCTGGGACCGGATGGTGTTCTGCTTCGGCGACGAGCGGAACGTCCCGCCGGACCATCCGGAGAGCAATGCCAGGATGGCGCGCGTTACATTGACCGGTCTGCCGTTCGTGAATCAGTCCAGCGTCTACCGCATCAGGGGCGAGCTCCCGGCGGAGGAGGCGGCCGCTGACTACGAGCAGACGCTCCGGAAGCTCTTCCCCGGAACCGCGACGTTCCCGAGCTTCGACCTCGTCCTGCTGGGCCTCGGTCCCGACGGGCACACCGCATCCCTGTTTCCGCGCTCGCCGGCGCTGGCCGAGCACACCCGGTGGGTGGTGGCGAACTGGGTGGACAAGCTCCGGATGAAGCGCATCACGATGACCTACCCGGTGCTGAACGCGGCGACCGAGGTGCTGTTCCTGGTCACGGGCGATGACAAGGCCTGGGCGCTCCGGGAAGTCCTGCGGGGCAGCACGCCGGTGGAGGAGATTCCCGCCCGGGGCATCAAGCCGGCGTCGGGGCGGCTCACCTTCCTGGTGGACCGGGCTGCCGCGACCGGGCTAGGTGAGTCGAGGTGAGCGTCAAGATCCTTCCCTCCATCCTTGCGGCCGATTACTGGCGGCTGGGGGAGCAGGTCGCCGACGCGGAGCGGGGCGGCGCGGACCGCTTCCACATCGACATCATGGACGGGCTGTTCGTGCCCAACCTGACGCTCGGAATCCCGATCGTCGAGGCGATGAGGCGGGGGACGAAGCTGCCTCTCGAGATACATCTCATGATCGAGCGGCCGGAGCGGTACACCGCGGACTTCATCAAGGCGGGCGGGGATCTGCTGATCCTGCACCAGGAGGCGACTCCCAACCTGCACCGCGCCATCCAGCAGGTGCGCCAGCTCGGGAAGCAGGTCGGGGTGGGGCTGAACCCGGCGACGCCGCTCGGGACGATCGACGAGGTCATCGAGAGCCTCGATCTGCTGCTCCTCATGACGGTGAACCCCGGTTTCGGCGGACAGAAGTTCATCCACGAGGTGATGCCCAAGCTCGCGCGAGCACGGTCGCTCATCCAGCAGCGGGCGCCGCGGTGTGAGCTCGAGGTGGACGGCGGGGTGGACCTGACGACCGGGCCCATCGCTGCAGCGGCGGGCGCCGACGTGCTCGTCGCCGGCACCTGCGTCTTCGCCCACCCCGGTGGCCCGGCCGCGGGCGTGCAGGCGCTCCGCGACGCGGTCAAGCGCGGGCCGACCGCCTCGCTCTGAGCGTCGCTCACCGAGTAGGGCAGGGCCTTGCCGGCCTTCCGGGCGGCTCGCTCAGGACGCCGTATCGTGCCCGAGAGCCCGCTGGGCCTCGGCAACACCGGCGTCGGCCTTGCCACTCTGGAGCACCTGCACCAGCCGGGCGTTCACCTCGCCGAGGCGACGCGCCAGGATACGGGCCAGGCCGTGGGCGATCTTCAGCGCGGCGACGTTCCCGCTCGACATCCGGGACCGCAGCGCCGGGCCGGGGACGCTGGCCAATGTGACCTGCCCGACGGCGATCGCCGAGGCGCTGCGCTTCCCACCGGCCTCGAGCACGGCCATCTCCCCGAGCACGGCCGGTGCGGAGACGACGGAGAGGACCTGGTGCTTCCCGGTGGGGTCCTTCTTCACCACCTGCGCCGAGCCCGAGAGCAGGAAGACCAGCGCATCTCCTGCGTCTCCCTCCCGGAACAGCGGGCAGCTGCGCCTCGAGGGTCTTCAGCTCGGCGAGCCCGGCGATCTCGGCCAGCTCCGGCGCGGTGAGCCCCGAGAGCAGGGGAACGTGGCGGAGCGCCTCGGCCGTCGGTCGCTCGCTCATCGGCGCCTCGCGCGCTCCAGCCGGAGCGACTTGTCGCCCCGCTTCTGCCCGTCGAGCTTCTCGAACGCCGGCGCGTCCTCCTCGGCGACGAAGGCGTAGCTGTACGTCTGCCGGAGCTCGACCCGCTGGACCTTCCCGGCAGGAGCGCCGAGGCCCTCGAGCAACGAGGTGATTCCCGCGGCATCGAGCCCCTCGGCCGTCCCGACGTTCATCCAGAGTCGGACCTGTCCCGGGGTGCCGCTCTCGGCGACGGCCGGAACGGACCCCTCCTCGGGGCGGTCCCGGCGCGGTGGCCGCTCGGCGCGCTCCCGGCGCTCACGAGGAGCCGCGGAGCGCTCCGGTCGGTCGCGCCGCTCGGGTCGATCTCCACGCTCGGTTCGTTCCTCGCGCCGCGGCCGGTCGCTCCGGCTCCGCTCGCGCTCGCGAGGGGGGCGGATGGGCGCCGGCTCCGGCACCGTGCCACCGGCGGCCTTCAGCTTCTCCATCCGCAGGTGCCCGAAGAAGAACTTCAGGAGATAGGCGATGGAGTCGTCCGCGTCCGGACGCTGCTTCAGCGCTCCGGCCAGGCCGAGATAGCCCTCGTACACGCTCCCCGACGCGGCGGACTGGATCTCGCGGACGTGCCGCTCGGTCCACATCGGTCATCGCGTCGTCGGGCGAGGGCATCTCCCGCTTCTCGAACTTGATGCCGTACTTCTTCTCCAGCACGGTGAACGTCCCCAGCTCGCGCCCGGAGATGAGGTTGATCGCCGTGCCCTTCTTCCCGATGCGTCCCGGTCCGGCCGACCCGGTGCAGGTACACCGCCGGGTCCTCGGGCAGCGAGTAGTTGATGACGTACTGGAGGTCCGAGATGTCGATGCCGCGGGCCGCGATGTCGGTGGCCACCATGAAGGCGACCTCGCCCCGCTTCACCTTGGCCATCACCCGCTCCCGCTCCTTCTGGGGCAGGTCGCCGTTGAGCAGCTCGGCGTCGAAGCCGTTGCGGTTCAGCACCGCCGTCACCAGCGCCGTGTCGTCCCGGGTGTTGCAGAAGACGATGGCGTTGTCCGGCTCCTCCATCTCCAGCACGTAGATGAGGTTCCGCGGCTTGGGGTACGCGTCGGTCACGTCGTAGCGGACGTGGTGGATGTGGTCGACGGTGAGGACGTCGCCGGAGAGCATCAGCATCTCGGGCGAGGTGGTGTACTGGCTGATGAGGTGCTGGATGTCCGGGGGCACGGTGGCGCTGAACAGCAGCACCTGCCGGTCCTTGGGGAGCTGGTCGAGGATCCGGGTGACCTCCTCGTAGAACCCCTGGTTCAGCATCTCGTCGGCCTCGTCGAGCACGACGTGCCGGCAGCCCTGGAGCTTGAGGTTCTTGCGCCGGATGTGGTCGTAGACCCGGCCCGGCGTGCCGACGACGATGGGGGAGCCGCTCTCGAGCGCGTCCTCCTGCTCCTGCATCGACGCGCCGCCGTAGATGGCGGTGACCCGGATGCCCTTGTACTTGGCGAGGTCCTGCAGCTCGGCGGCCACCTGCAGCGCCAGCTCCCGGGTGGGGCAGAGGACGAGGGCACGGACGCGCCTTGTCCTCGGGGTCCATCTTCTCCAGCAGCGGGAGCCCGAAGGCGGCGGTCTTCCCCGTCCCGGTCTTGCTCCGGACGATGAGGTCCTTGCCCTGCATCACCGGGTCGAAGGCCTGGGCCTGGACCGGGGTGGGGTGGGTGTAGCCGCGGTCGACCAGAGCGCGGCGGAGTCTCCGGGGAGAGTGCCAGGTCCTCGAACCCGACGTCGGCCAGGTACTCGGAGGGGAGCCCCGGGGGAGCTGCCTCGGGGGCCCCGGTCCCGGGAGGCGGAACCACGTCGGTCAGTGCAGGAGCTTCGCCGCGATCGGGCGCGGACGGGTTGTCACTCATCGAGCACGGGCTTAATCCCTCCCACACACCCTGGCAAGTCTGCTCCTCCATGGCCCGCCCCCCGAAGAAGCCAGCGAAAACCGGCCGCAAGCCTCCTGCGAAGGCGAAGGCAACGGCTCCGTCGCCCCGTCCCGCGCCGCGGCGCCCCGCAGCGCGGCGGAAGCGGCCGGCGCCCGTGGCAGAGCGGTCCGGGAGGCCCGGCCCGAGGAGGAGGAGGTCGACGAAGCCGCCGAGACCGCCGAGACCGCCGAGCCCGAGGTCGAGGAGCTGACCGAGCTCGAGCCGGTGGTGGCGGAGGCCGAGGCTCCGGCGCCCGCTCCGCCGCGCTCCGGGGGAGGCGGCCTCGCCCGGGCGGACCCGCTGTCGGCCTACATGGCCGAGGTGCAGCGCCACCCGCTGCTCACGCGCGAGGAGGAGGGCCGCCTGGCCCGGCTGTACCGCGTCGGAGGGCGATCTGCGACGCCGCGGCCCGGCTGGTCTCCGCCAACCTGCGCCTGGTGGTGAAGCTGGCCCACGAGTACCACCGGAACCCCCTCGCGCTGCTGGACCTGGTGCAGGAGGGGAACATCGGGCTGATGCAGGCGGTGAAGAAGTTCGATCCGGAGCGGGGGGTGAAGCTCTCCACCTACGCCGCCTGGTGGATCCGCGCGTACATCCTTCGCTACATCATGGACAACTGGAGGATGGTGAAGCTGGGGACCACCGAGGCCCAGCGGAAGCTGTTCTTCAAGCTGCGCCAGGAGCAGGAGCGCCTCCTCAAGCAGGGCTACGAGGCCACCCCCAAGCTGCTCGCCGAGCGGCTCAACGTCACCGAGCAGGACGTGCGTGGAGATGGACCAGCGGCTCGGCAACGACGAGGTCTCGCTCGACGCGCCGGTGGGCGAGGACGGGGACAGCACCCGCGGCGAGCGCATCCTGCCCTCCAGCGGCTTCCCCGCCGCCGACGAGCGGCTCGCCACCGAGGAGCTGAAGCACCTGTTCCGGGGCAAGCTCGAGGCCTTCGGCAAGACGCTCGAGGGCAAGGAGAAGTACATCTTCGAGAAGCGCCTCATCGCCGACGAGCCGATGACGCTCCAGGACATCGGCACGCACTTCGGCTTCTCGCGCGAGCGCGCCCGGCAGATCGAGGCGGCGCTGGTGGACCGGATGCGGAGCTTCGTCCGGTCGGAGATGCCCGACTTCGATCTGATCGCCGAGCCGAAACCGTGAGGTTCGCGCTCAGAGCGGCGAGATCTTTAGGTTTTCGAAGTACACCTTCGACTCCCAGCCCGAGAACGCGAAGGAGCGGTGCCCCGGGCCCCGGAGCGGATCCGGATCGTCGAGCGTGAGGAAGGGCTGGCCATCGACCAGCCAGGTGAGGACCCGGCCCTGCCGGCGAATGGTCCAGTGGTACTTCCGTCCGGGGACGACCGACGGCTCGGCGCGCGTCACCCGGTCGGCGGCGTGCTCGTGCTGCCGGGCGATGGCCGAGAGGGTGTTGCGCCAGCCGCCCATGACCAGGACGTAGCCGGTCGCGTCGTACGCCGCGCGGGGATCGCCGCGATGGAACGACTGGCCGTCGCCAAAGAGCTCGACCTTCATGTCCCCCTCGGGGCTGTCGGTCCACACGTCGAGGTCGATCACCACGTCGTCGGGGATGGGCTTGCGGAGCCACACCGGGTGGTTGTGTGCCCGCTGCACGACCAGCGCCCCGTTCTCGATCGAGACGGCGGCCGGGTCGGTGGCGAGCCAGTCCGGTCCCAGCTGGGCGCGGGTGAAGTCGTCGGAGAACGGGCCTCCGGCCGGCTCGGGCGGCGCTGCGGCGAGGGGGGCGAATCCGCCACCGCCGGCGGGCGTGACGCGGAGGTCGTCGTAGTAGACGTCCCACTCGCCGCTCGACAGGCCGAGGCGGTCGTGCCCCGGTCCGGTGAGAGGGAAGGGATCGTTCATCTCGGCCATCAGCCGGCCGTCCACGCTCCACCGCAGCACCGAGCCGCGCCGCTCGAAGCGCATCCGATACACGTGGGCCGGGTCGAGCGTGGTGGGCGGCGCCTCGATGCGCAGCCCCGAGTCCTTGCCGAAGCCCGCCGAGCGGAGGTCGCCCGGCACGCGGGCGCGCGACAGCCAGCGCGAGAGCGTGGCCCCGTTCTCGTCCAGGCGGACCAGGCTTGAGCCGATCCGCCCCGGCGAGCCCATCGGGCTCCACGAGCCGAGGATGGCCTGGTACCCGGTGTCCGCGTCGAGGCCGTTGCCGAAGAGGGTCACCCGGATCTCTCCGTCCGGGTTGATGGGCCGCGCCGAGACCTCGACCACCACGTCGTGCGGGAGCGCGGCATCGAGCCAGAGGGGGTTGTTCTTGGTGCCCGGCGAGAGGAGCTCGCCGTTGATGACCCGCGGGTAGCCACCGAGCGAGCGGTAGTTGCGCGCCACCGTGCCCGGGTCGGAGAAGTCGTCGGAGAAGGGCACGTGCCCCGAGGCCGGCGGCGGCCGCCGGACGAGCAGGTGGAGGACGGGGAGGTTCACCAGCAGCACGATGGCGCCGAGGATCAGCCACCCCCTCCTGCCGAGCGGTGCCGGCCGCCAGCCCGTCACCGGTGCCGGCTCCCCGGCCGCCACCTCGGTGCCGTCGCCGCCTCCGCCGCGGCTGGCCTGACGCCGCTTCACGTGTGCCCGCTCCGGAGCACGGCGACCAGCACCAGGAGGATGAAGCAGAGGCCGGCCACGGCCCCGTAGACGAGCAGCGGCCAGGCCACGTCCGTCCGGGCGAGGATGTCCCGGGCCTCGGTCGCCTCCTTCTCGCGAGGGTTGGCGGCCAGGGCCTTCTCGGCCAGGTGTCGGGCGGACACCACGTCGCCGGAGGTGAGCGCCAGCTGGGCCCGGCGGAGCGCGTCGGCGGGTTCGGAGTCGGATGACTTCATGGAGGGGAATGGAACGCGGAGCCGTCTATACACGCCCTCCGGGGCAGGATGAAGCGCGCCGGCGCCGCTGTTGCAAGATGGCCGTGCTAAGCCCCGCCCCCTAGTCCCACCGATGGCGTTTCCCTTCTCTCGACGGACCCTCCTCCGGAGCCTGCCGCTCCTCACGGTGGGCCGCCGTGCGCTGGCGTTCGGTGAGGGCGCACGCTTCGTGCCCGGCGTCGCCCAGCACGGAGGCCGCTGGGACGGACGGCTGTCGGGTCTCCGCCGGCTCGCCTGGGAGCTGCAGCGGCGCACCTCGGTGGAGGTGGTCCCGGAGGCGCGCCCGCTCGCGCTGACCAGCCCACGGCTCTTCGACCACCCGTTCCTCTACTTCGGCGGCGAGGGCGAGCTTCCCGCCGCTCCCGGACGCGGAGGTGGAGAACCTGCGCCGCTACCTCACCTACGGCGGCTTCGTCCTCGCCGACGCGAACGACGGGAGCGGCGGACGGGGCTTCGACGCCAGCTTCCGCCGCGAGCTGGCCCGGGTGCTGCCCGGCGCGCCGCTCGAGCCGGTGCCGAGCACGCACGTGCTGTTCAAGACCTTCTACCTGCTCGACTCGGCGCCCGGCCGTCTCCTCCTCCAGCCGCAGCTGCAGGCGGTGAAGCTCGGGAACCGCGCGGCGGTGATGTACTCGCAGAACGACCTGGCCGGGGCCTGGAGCGCGACGAGAGCGGCGCCTAGGACTACGAGGTCTCCCCGGGCGGCGAGCCCCAGCGCGAGCTCGCGATCCGCGTCGGGCGTCAACCTCTGCATGTACGCGCTCTGCCTCGACTACAAGGACGACGCGGTGCACCTGCCGCTCATCCTGCAAGAAGCGCGAGATGAACGCCGGCGCCCACCACGCACCTGGCGGCTGGTCAGCCTCTCGCCGCTTCCGGCGTGGGCGCTCGGGCTCCTCACGGTGCTGGTGCTCGCGGGCGTCGCCCTGGCCGTGCTGGGGCTGCGCCGCGAGCCCTCGAAGCGCGGAGGCGTGCGCTCCTCGCGCTGCGGCTCCTCGCCGGGGCGCTGGCGCTGTTCTTCGCTGCTCGAGCCCGGCCTGCGCCAGCTGCGCAGGTCGCGGGTGAAGAACCGGGTGGCGGTGCTGGTGGACCGGAGTGCCAGCATGGGCTTCCCGGTGCGGGCCGAGGCAGAGCCGGGCGGCGGCGGCGGCCGAGGCGCTGGACCGCTTCGCCCCCGGGCTCGACGCGCTGCGGGACCGCTACCAGGTGGAGGTGCTCGGCTTCTCGCCCGGAGCTGGCGCCGGTCTCGGCCGAGGCGCTCCGGACGCCCGGCACGCGGGAGCCGGACCGACCTCATGGCGGCGCTCCGCGCGCTGAAGGCGACCGACACCGGGGGCAGCCGGAAGCTCGCCGGGGCCGTCCTTCTCTCCGACGGCGCGGACAACGCCGAGCTGCAGTCCGGGCTTCCGCCCCGGCAGCAGGCGAGCTGCGCGCGCTGGGCGTGCCCGGTGTCCACCGTCCGCGTCGGCGAGCCGGCGCTGAAGGACCTCGCGGTGGAGAACGTGAAGGTCGACGACTTCGCCTTCGTGCGGAACGCGGTCACCGTCGAGCTCGAGCTCCACGCGCGCGGCTTCGCGGGACGCGACGTCCCGGTGGTGCTCCAGCGCGAGGGCCTGACGGTGGGGACGCGGACGGTGCACGTCGATCAGAACGACCAGCGCACCCAGGTGTCGTTCACCTTCACCCCGGACCAGACCGGGCGCTTCGTCTACACCGTGGGGGCGCCGGTGTTCCCCGGCGAGGCGGTGGTGGAGAACAACACCCGCTCGTTCGTGCTCAAGGTGATCCGCGACCGGGTGCGGGTGCTGCTGGTGGTGGGCCGGCCGAGCTGGGACGAGCGCTTCCTGCGCGGGCTGCTGAAGCAGGACCCGAACGTGGACCTGGTCTCGTTCTACATCCTGCGGACCTCCTCCGACGACACGCAGACCCGGAACCCCGAGCGGGAGCTGTCGCTGATCCCCTTCCCGATGGAGGAGATCTTCGACACCAAGCTCCACACCTTCGACGTGGTGATCTTCCAGAACTTCGGCTACGCCGAGCCGGCCCTCTCCATCGCCAGCTACGAGCGCAATCTCGAGCAGTACGTGTCCGGGGGCGGCGCGCTCCTGGTCATCGGCGGGGACCACGCGTTCGGCGAGGGCCGCGCCGCGTACCCGGTGCTCGACCGGGCGCTCCCGGTGGACCCGAGCGGCACGCCGGCCGTGGTCGAGCCGTTCAAGATCAAGCTCACGCCCGAGGGGCTGCGCCATCCGGTGATGCGCGGTGCAGACCGCCGAGAGCGGGACGCAGACGCTCGTGGGACGAGCTCCCGCCGGCCAGCGGCATGAACGTCGTCCGGGCGAAGCCGGGAGCCACGGTGCTGCTCGCCCACCCCACGCTCAAGGTGGACGGGCAGCCGGCGCCGGTGCTCGCGCTGTGGGACCACGGTCGCGGCCGGGCCATGGCGATGATGACCGACGACAGCTGGACCTGGGCCTTCACCGCCCGCCGCACGGGCGAGCAGAACCGGCACTACGACCGCTTCTGGACCAACGCCCTGCGCTGGCTGGTGCGCGATCCGGACCTCACCTCGCTGCAGATCGCTGCCGATCCGCCCACCGTCGAGCCGGGCCACCCGGTCGGGGCGGTGGTCACCGCGCGACAGCCGGACTACCAGCCCGCGGCCGCCGCCGAGGTGCGGGTGGACCTCTTCTCGCTGGCCGACCGCAAGGTGCTGCAGTCGCGCGTCGTCTCCGCCGGACCGGACGGCGTGGCCCGGGTGACGTTCGATCCGGTGCCCCCGGGGGCGTACAAGCTCCGCGCCACGGCGAAGCTCAACGGCAAGGAGCTCGGCGAGGCCGAGGACGCGGTGGCGGTCCGCTCCGTCGGGCCGGAGATGGCGGACGCCTCGGTGCGGACCGAGCTGCTCGCCGACGTCGCCCGCGCCACCGGGGGCCGCGCCTACGAGCTGCCGATGGGTGGCTTCCCCGACGCTCCGCTCCTGGATCCACCGCTCATCGAGGTGGGCCGGAGCAAGGACGCGCCGCTCTGGGACCGCTGGGGCTGGCTGGTGGCGCTCGCGGTGCTGCTCGGCGCCGAGTGGTTCCTGCGGCGGCGATTCGGCTACATCTGAGTCAGGGCTGCCGCAGCCTAGTTCGGCTCGTGGTCGAGCCAGCTGGCCTGGGCCGGAAGGCGATGCGGCCCGTGGACGCCGCGGCAGGACCGGCACCAGGACTGGGCGACACGCCGTCCGCGCAGGGTCCGGGCGCCGAACTCGCGCAGGGTGTCGCCGACCCGCTGGCAGCGGGGGCAGCGGCTCCACCGGGGAGCTCGGTGGCCTCGCGGGCCTTGCGGCCGTGCTCCACCACCAGCGCCAGGGCCTTGGCGAAGCCGATCTGCCAGCGCGGATCGACGTGGACCGGCGTTCCGGGGCGGGGCCCGGGGCGCACGAGGTCCACGCCGCCGAGCAGCGACTGCTGTTCGAGAAGCGGAGCTGGACGGACGGTGCGTTCCATGGGGTGCACACTACGGGTTGGGGCTGACAGTCCGTTCAGTGGTCCGATCCGCCCCGGGAGCAGCCGAGACCGGGACCCAGCGGCGGCCGTACGCCCCGGCGAAGTCTCCCGAGCCACCGGCGCCCTCCCGCACCCGGCCACCCGCCCGAGCGCGAGCGCCCCGGCTGTGCGCCTCACCGCGCGCCGGGCTTCGGAGGCGGGCCCTCGTGCCGGTAGCACGCCACCGGCGGGTCGCCCGGCAGGAGGGCGGCGAGGAGATACCCCTTCGGGCCGAGCTCGAGCGCGTCTCGCTCGATGGCCTGCGCCAGCTCCTGCCCGGCTCTTCCCGGCGCGCATCGGCCACCGGCGCGGCAGAGCACCGGCTTCACCGCGGTCCCGCCGGCGTGCCCCGGCTTCGTGTCCGCCGCCTCCGCTGCCGTGCCCACCGCGCACCCCAGCACCAGCCATCCTGCCAGCCTCATCGCTCGCGCTCCTGGACTCGCCCCTGCCGACGAGGCTCACCCACGGCGCCGGCCGCTCGCAAGAGGATGGCGCCGGCGAGCGTTCCTCATCCGTCGTGCAGCGGCACCGGCAGGACGCGGGTGCACCCGAAGGCCGGGGCCCAGACGCCCTGGACCTCGGGCGTGCCGATGAAGCGCGCGATGCGACGGAACGCCTCGCGCGGCCCACCGACGCGCTCCGCCCAGGCGAGGCCGGCCGGGGACAGGTTGGGGACCAGGGCGCCGAGTGAACCGCCCGGAGCGCCCCGCCTGCGGCCCCTCGGCTCCGGACGCGCTCCGGAACCATCAGCGGGGCGAAGCGGGTGTGCCGGTGCGCGGGGACGCAGCCCGGGACCTCGAGCAGCGCCGCGGCCAGCGGAAGCTCCCGGAGGTTGAAGACGAGCTTGCAGTCTCCGGCGTGCGGGTCGAAGGCCCCGACGAGGCGGTGGTCCCCGCGGGGGATGAGCCGGCGATTGAGGTAGCAGTACGCATGCGGCCCCGTGGGCAGGCCGCGGACACCCGCCCAGCGATGGAAGGGGCGGACCGCGCGCGGATCGGCGTGCGTGGGAAGCCCGGGGGTGCGGCGCAGAGCCTCGAGCTTGGGGAGGAGCCCGGGAGGAATCCCGTGCCCCCGGGCGAACCCCCGGAGGTCTCGGGCCCGGAGGAACGCGCCGACGCGGGCCACGAGCCGGTCCGGGTCGTCGTCCACGAGCAGCGCGTCGAAGCGCGTCTTGAGCCCGGTGCATCCCACCGGCACCAGGACGTCGAGTGGCTCACCGGCGGCGCGCCACCGGGCATCGAGGCGCTCGGCGTCCTCCGGGACCGGTCGAAGGCCCCACTCCGGACCGTCGATCCGGAAGGGCCGAGCCTTCGCCGCTTCGAGTGGGCCCGAGCCCGGCGCCCAGGCGCGGAAGCGGGGCGAAGGTGCCGGACCTCCGCGACTGCGCCACACCGTGATGCAGGTCCGCACGCGCGCCCCGGGGAACACGCCCGCCCCGAGGTCCACCACCTCCCGTGGCGAGAGCCGGTCCAGGAGGCGCCGCCGGAGCGGGGCATAGAGGAACGCATCGAGGAGCGTGGCCGAGGTGACCCAGGCCAGCACGCCGGGGCGCCGGGACAGCCGCTCCGAGGCCAGGAGCAGGAAGAACGCGTAGTCGTCGCGCAGGCTGGTCCCACGGGGGAGGGCGTCGTCGAGGCCCAGCCGCTCGCGCAGGGCCCGGTAGGCCACCGGGTCGCGGAGCAGGGGAGACGTTCCGTTGTACGGCGGATTGCCGAGCCAGAGCTCCTCGCCGACGCCCGGAAGCTCGCGCGCCAGCGCATCCCAGCCGCCGCGGAGGGCGTCGCCGACGAGGATCTGCGCGCCGGGAACCGCACGGCGCGCGGCGGCGGCGTGGCTGGCATCCAGCTCGAGGCCGTGCAGCGCGGCGCGCGGGAGCACACGGGCGGCCGCGGCGAGGAACGCGCCGTCCCCGCACGCCGGGTCCACGACCGTGAGCGGCCCTGCCCGGACATGGGGCAGCGCGCGCGAGAGCACGGCCTCCACCAGTGGCGGGGGCGTGAAGTACTCGCCGCGGATCCTCCGCGCCTCGGCGGATGGTGCCGGCACACCCGGCATCCTACCGCCCGCACCGACGCGCACCCGGGCGAGCGCGTCATCGGCCACGCCCTCGCTGGGGCTCAGTTGCCGGGCGGCGCTCCCGGAGCGGTGGTCCTCGTGACGCCGGCGTCCGCAGGCAACGCACGGGGCTGCGGCCGGGGGAGGACCAGCGTTCGGTCCGGAGCGTCGATCCGGAGCAGCCCGTTGCGCTGGTCGAACGTGACGGCGAGCTGGCGCAGGATGAGACCGCCCACGTTCCCCACGGGGAAGCTGGGGTGAAAGACCACGAACGGAGTCCGGATCCGGTAGCCGCCGATCTGGACGTCCTCGGCGAGCTGCGCTCCGCGGAGCTCGAACTCGCCCGAGATGGTGCGGCCCCGACCGACGACGACCGGTTCGCCGGTCACCTCGAGCTGGCCCTCGCGCGACGCGGGCAGCCCGAGTCCGGAGCCCCGCGTGTCCACGATTGCCGGAACGGTCTGCTGGCCGATGACCAGGTCGATGACGGGGACGCCGTCCGGGGCGCGGAAAGGCACCACCGTGCCGTCCTTGGACGCGGTCAGCCGCCCCGGAGCGAGGACCAGCTGGTTGCCCCGGTAGTCCAGGGTGAGCAGCCAGTCACGGAAGAGGACGAAGCCGAGGATCCCATCGCACCGGCCCTCGGCCTGGGAGGGCTGGTACACGGCCGCCGTGAGGTCGCGGAACTCGACCCCGGCGACCGATAGACGCCCGACCTTCACCAGGGGGAGCTTCCGGGCGGCCCTCACGCTCGGATTGCCCGCCTCCACCTCGCCCGATTTCGCGAGCCCGAGCGTCTCGGCCAGCGCCGGCGACACCAGCGCCTGCGAGCCCGTTCCGGTGTCGATCCCGAAGGTGAACGGGCCCTTCCCGTCCACGAGCACCTGGACGAAGGGCATGGCGCGTCGGAGCTCGATGGGCGCGAGGTGCGTGTCCGCGGGGCCGGCGGCCAGCGCGGCGGTCCCCCAGAGCAGGCCCAGCAGCATCCGTCGAAACGGCATCCCAGCCTCCCTGTCCCAGGTCCAGCTCGCAACGTCCGGCGTGGGCGGCGATTGCCAGGCGTGCAGCGGAGGAGGAGCCTCACGCAGGGAGTCATCCGCCCGGGAGGGCCCATGTCGTTCATCGGCTTCGACGTGTACGGGACGCTGGTCGACCCGCTGGGGATGGATGGACCGCTCCGCGAGCACGTGGGCGACCTGGCCGAGAGCTTCGCCGCCACCTGGCGTGAGCGGCAGATTGACTGGACCTTTCGCCGAGCGCTCATGGGCCGCTACGTCGACTTCGACGTTGTCACCCGCGAGGCGTTCCGGGCCACCGCGGCCATCCTCGGGGTGGACACCCGGACCGCGGAGGCAGGCCTGCTCGAGGCGTATCGCCGGCTGCCCGCGTTCGCCGACGCGCACGACGGGCTGGCCCGGCTCGCCGGAGCTGGCCACCGGATGGTCGCCTTCAGCAACGGCGTCGGGGCGACGCTCCGGGGGCTGCTCGGCCATGCCCGGCTCCTCCCTCCACTGGTCGATGTGGTGAGCGTGGACGAGGTCCGCACGTACAAGCCGAACCCCGTCGTCTACCACCACCTCGTCGCGCGCGGCGGGGCGAGCCCCGACCGGACGTGGCTCGTCTCCTCGAATGCCTGGGACGTCCTGGGGGCGAAGTCCGCGGGTCTGAAGGCTGCCTGGGTCCGACGCTCGACGCGCATGCACTGGGACGGCGGGGGAATCGCCGAGCCGGACCTGGTGGTCGCCTCGCTCGGCGAGCTGGTGGATCGACTGCCGACCTGACACCCGGCGCTGGACGTGGGGACCGCGTTCCGGCCAGTCTCCCGCCCTCCGGTGGCATCTCTTCTCCGATCCTGAGGTGGACGATGAAGGAGTCAGAAACGGCAGCGGTGATCGCGACGCTGAACGAGATCCTCGAGATCGAGCTCGCGGGCGTCGTGCGTTACTCCCACTACTCGCTGATGATCTTCGGCCACGCGCGCATCCCCATCGTCTCCTGGATGCGCTCCCAGGCGACCGAGGGGCTCGCTCACGCGGTCGCCGCGGGTGAGTACGTGACCGCGCTCGGAGGTCACCCCTCGCTCGGCATCGGCAAGCTGCTCGAGACCCACAAGCACGACATCGACCAGATCCTCCGCGAGGCGCTGGAGCACGAGATGGAGGGGATCGCCTCCTACCGGAAGCTCCTCAAGCAGACGGAGGGGAAGAGCGTCGTCCTCGAGGAGTACGCCCGGAAGATGGTCCACGGCGAGGAGACCCACGTCATGGACATCGAGAAGATGCTCCGCCGCCCGGGGAAGCTCGAGCCGGTGCGCTGACGCGCGCGTCTGGGCGGCCTGACCGGGGCCTCAGCCGAGGAGCATCGACAGGGCGATGGCCCCCGCCGCGATCAGCAGCGCCGAGAGGGTGAGCGCCACCACGCCCGCGGCGCCAGCGAGCGGATCCTCCTCGAGCGCGCGCGCCGTCCCGATGGCGTGGGACAGCGTGCCGAGCGCGAGCCCGCGGGCCACCGGCGATCGGACCCGGACCCAGCTGAGCAGCGCCGGTCCGATGGCGCTGCCGATCAGCCCGCTGGTGAAGACGCACACCGTGGTGAGTCCCGGCTCGGCCCGGAGCACCTGGGCGAGCCCGAGCGCCACCGGGAGCGTCACCGACTTGAGCGACGCGGCCCGCAGCAGACCGGCCGGGAGCCCGAGCAGTGCGCCGAGACCCCAGACCACGGCCACCGTGGTCGCGCTGCCCACCACCGCGGCCAGCACCGTGGTCCATGGGTGTGCAGCCAGGAACGCGCGGCGCCGGTAGAAGGGGAGGGCGAGCGCCACCGTCGCCGGGCCGAGCAGCCACACCATCGGCGCGGCACCGCGGAGATACGCGTCGAGCCAGCGGGGAGGGAGCAACGAGAACAGCGTCCCGCCCAGGACGACCGAGGGCAGCAACGGATGCAGCAGCGTGAGCCGCAGCCGCTGCTGTACCCAGCTGCACACCCAGTAGAGCGCGGCGGTGAACAGCGTGGCCCCTCCGACCTCGAGCGCGCTCACCGTCCCTCCCTCCGCACGGCCGCCTCGGCCACCACTCCCGCCACGATCTGGCCCACCACCAGGCTGCCCACGAGCACCGCCGCGAACCCGAGCGCGTGCCCTCGGACCAGGTGGAGCTCGCGGACGACGCCGATGCCCGGCGGCAAGAAGAGCACCGGGAGGATGCGCAGCAGCGCGTCCGCTCCACTCCCCACCGCCCGCTCGGGGAGCGCGCGGGTGAGGAGCAGGGCCATCAGGGCGAGGAGCGCGAGGAGCCCCGCCGGCAGAGGGAGCCCGGACCGGGCCACTGCCCACCGGCAGAGGGCGAAGAACGCCCCGATGAGGACCAGCTGCACGACGGTGCGAGCAACCACGGTCACGGAGACGGAGTGGCTGTCGGGCATGAACGGTGACTCACCCTGGCTGGGCGCGGCAGCCGTGATTTACCCGAGTTCGACGACCTTCTCGCCGAAGAGCCGGTCGACCGCGGCGATGAGCGCGTCCGAGACGTCGACCTTCAGCCCGGTGTTGCCGATGAGCGCCTCGGCCTCACCCGGCAGGACGATGGAGACCGCGAGCGGTGTCGCTCCGAGGTGCTCCTTCGCCAGCCCGGAGAGCCGCTGGAGGCGGTCCTCGGTGACCAGGTCCGCCCGGACGCGCAGCTCGAGCCGCTTCACCCGCTTGTCGCGGACCTCCTTGAGCGACTGCACCTGCTCCACGATGAGCTCGGCGACGGGGTTCTCCTCGTCGCGGCTGTTCACCTGCACGGTGCCGGTCACCAGGATGGGCTCGTCCGACTTGAGGAGCGGCTCCCAGGAGTCGTAGCCGGGGCGTGGGCCGGACCGGGTCCACTTTCCGTCCTTGCCCATCATCGAGCGGCCGCCCTCCTTCCCGGGAAAGCACACCAGCTCCACCGAGCCGCTGAGGTCCTCGAGCGTCACCCACGCCATGCGCTTGCCGGTCTTGGTGGGCCGCTCGCGGAGCTGCGAGACGATGCCGGCCACCGTCACCACGTCATCACGGCGGGCGCGCTGCACCGAGGCCGCCGGCCGCGCATAGCGCTGCAGCTCCTTGGCGTACTGGTGGAGAGGATGGCCGGAGACGTAGAACCCGATGGCCTCCTTCTCCATGGCCAGGCGCTCCTTCTCCGGCCACTCCTCGAAGGCGACGTACTCCGGCTTGCCGACCGAGGCCGCCGGGCCCGGCTTCCCCGCGTCCTCGAGCAGCCCGAAGAGAGACGACTGCCCCACCGCCCGGTCCCGCTGGGCAGACGCGCCGCGCTCCAGCGCCTTCTCCACCGACTCGAAGAGCTGCCGCCGCGGGCGTCCCTCGAAGTCGAAGGCGCCCGCCTTCACCAGCGCCTCGATGACCTTCCGGTTCACCCGGCGGCTGTCCACCCGCTCGGAGAAGTCGAACAGGTCCCGGAAGGGTCCGCCGTTCCGCGCCTCGAGGATGGCGTCGATGGCGCTCTCGCCCACGCCCTTGATTGCGCCGAGGCCGAAGCGGATCTTCCCCTCCACCGCGCCGAAGGCCAGCTCGGACACGTTCACGTCCGGCGGGAGCACCTCGTAGCCCTGCCCGCGCGCCTCGGCGATGTGGGCCACCACCTTGTCGGTGTTGTCCTTCTCGCTGGTGAGGAGCGCGGCCATGAACTCGACCGGGTAGTGCGCCTTGAGCCACCCGGTCTGGATGGTGATCAGGCCGTAGGCCGCCGAGTGGCTCTTGTTGAAGCCGTACTCGGCGAACTTCTCCATCAGGTCGAAGATCTCGCCGGCGACCTTGGGGTCCACGCCGTTCTTCTGGCAGCCCTCGAGGAAGCCCTGGCGCTCGGCGGCCATCACCTCCGCCTTCTTCTTCCCCATGGCGCGGCGGAGCAGATTGGCGCGGCCGAGCGAGTACCCGCCCAGCACCTGGCTGATCTGCATCACCTGCTCCTGGTAGACGATGACCCCGTAGGTGTCCTTGAGCACCGGCTCGAGCAACGGGTGCGGGTAGCTGACCCGTTCGCGGCCGTGCTTGCGGTTGATGAAGACGTCCACCATGCCCGAGTCCAGCGGGCCCGGCCGGTAGAGAGCGCCGGCGGCGATGACGTCCTCGAAGCACGAGGGCTTGAGCTTCATCACCATCTCGGTGAAGCCGCTCGACTCCATCTGGAAGACCCCCGCGGTGTCGCCGCGGGAGATGAGCTCGTAGGTCGCCGGGTCCCCGACCGGGATCTGGTGCGCCTGGATCCGCTGCTCGGGCGGGCGGCCCCGGTTGACCAGGTCCAGCGCGTTCTGGATGACGGTGAGCGTGGTGAGGCCGAGGAAGTCGAACTTCACCAGGCCCGCGGCCTCCACCTCGTCCTTGGCGAACTGGGTGATGAGCGCGCTCTCGCCGGGCCGCTGGTACACCGGGACGAACTCCCACAGCGGCTTGTCGGCGATCACCACCCCGGCGGCGTGCATCCCCGCCTGGCGGTGCAGCCCCTCGAGCGCCATGGAGATGGTGAGGACCTCCCTCGAGGTCACCTCGCGCCCGCCCTCGAGCGTGCCGAGCACGGTGGGTGCGTCGATCATCTCCTTGAGGCGCGGCTCCATCTCGATCGCGTCCTTCAGGGTGATGTTGAGGACCTCGGGGACCAGCTTCGCCAGCCGGTCACCCTCGGAGAACGGCAGGCCGAACACCCGGGCCACGTCCCGGAGCACGCTCTTCGCCTTCAGCGACCCGAAGGTGATGATCTGCCCCACGTTGTCCTGGCCGTACTTGCCGGAGACGTAGGTGATGACCTCGTCGCGACGGTCCTGGCAGAAGTCGATGTCGAAGTCCGGCATCGACACGCGCTCGGGGTTGAGGAACCGCTCGAAGAGGAGGTTGTAGGGGATGGGGTCCAGATCGGTGATCCGCAGCGCGTACGCCACCAGGCTGCCCGCGCCCGACCCGCGGCCAGGCCCCACCGGGATGCCGTGCTGCTTCGCCCAGTTGATGAAGTCCTGGACGATGAGGAAGTAGCTGCTGAACCCCATGCTGGAGATCACCGCCAGCTCGGTGCCCAGGCGGTGCAGGTACATCTCCCGGTCGACCTTGTAAGGGAGCTCCTTGAACCGTCCCTCGAGGCCGGTGGTCGCCAGCTCGGCCATGTACGAGTCCGGGGTGTGGCCCTCGGGCACCCGGAAGCTCGGCAGCATCGGCTTGCCCAGCGTCAGCTCGAGCGTGCACTGCTCGGCGATGCGCATCGTGTTGTGCACCGCCTCCGGCACGTCCGAGAAGTAGGCCAGCATCTCCTCGGGGCTGGTGACGTAGAGCTGGTCGGTGCTGTGGCGCATCCGCTTGCTGTCGGCGAGCGTCTTGCCGCTGGCGATGGCCATCAGGAGCTCGTGCGCCGCGGCGTCCTCCCGCTGGATGTAGTGCGCGTCGGCAGTGGCGACGAGCGGCAGGTCCACGTCGCGGGCGAGCTGCTTGAGGTTCGCGTTGGCCTTCTCCTGCTCGGGCAGCCCGTTGGACTGGATCTCGAGGAAGAAGTGGCCCGGGGCGAAGATGTCCTTGTACTCGCGGGCCACGCTCCGGGCGGCGTCCATGTCGCCCCGGTAGCAGGCCGAGGTCACCTCGCCGCCGAGGCACGCGGTGAGCCCGAAGAGCCCTCCGCTGTGCTCCCGGAGCAGCTGCTTGTCGATGCGCGGGTGGTAGTAGAACCCGTCGAGGTAGGCCTTGCTCGAGAGCATCCGGAGGTTGGCGTAGCCCTCCTCGTTCTTGGCCAGGAGGATGAGGTGGTTGGCCACCTTCTCCGTCCGGTCGGTGCGGCCCTTGCTCCCGGCGACGTAGGCCTCGAGCCCGAGGATGGGCTTGATGCCCGCGTCCTTGGCCTTCTTGTAGAAGTCGATGGCGCCGAACATGTTGCCGTGATCGGTCACGGCCACGGCCGACATCCCCTTGGCCTTGACCGTCTTGATCAGGTCCTTCATCCGGATGGCGCCGTCGAGGAGCGAGTACAGCGTGTGAAGGTGCAGATGGGTGAAGGACATGGGTGGGAGCCACCCTTCTACGGCGGCTGGCTGACTGTGTTCTAGCGCCGGGCGCAGACCTTGACTGGCCTGATTTCAAGGACCTTCGCCACGGCCCTCCCCTGGCACCTCGGCCCCCGGGCGCTCAGGGGCTCCGGGGTCCCTCGACCACCATCGGCGGGGTGGTCTTCTGCAGCTCGGCCGCTACGCGCTCCATCTGCCGCATCGCCCGGAGGTGGTTCCGCCCGGCCAGCTTGAGGAGGTCCTCCTCGCTCCAGCCGCGCCGGAGCAGCTCGGCGAACAGGGAGGGGTAGGTGGTGATGTCCGCCAGGCCGTCCACCATCGAGAGCTTCCCGTTGTCGAAGAAGTCCGCCCCGATGCCGAGGTGGTCCACGCCGGCGACGGTGCGGAGATGATCGAGCACGTCGGCCACGCTGGCCACCGAGCCGCCCGGCCGCGGGTGCGCGTTCTCCCAGGCGGCCTGCTCCTTGTCCGCCTCGGCATCGGTGGCCACCCGCGCGCGGATCGCCCGCCGGGCCTCCTTCTTCTGCGCCTGCCACTCGGCGTTCTTCACCGCGAACTCGCGGATGAAGCTGACGTGGACCACGCCGCCGTTCTTCGCCAGGAGGCGGAGCACGTCGTCCGGGACGTTGCGCGGGTGCGGGACCACCGCGTACGCGTCCGAGTGAGAGAAGATGACCGGTGCCTTCGAGACCCGCAGGGCGTCGCGCATCACGTCGGCGCTCACGTGCGAGAGGTCGACGAAGATCCCGGTGCGGTTGAGCTCCTGGACCAGCAGCTCACCGTGCTTGCTCAACCCGTCCAGCCTGGGCGTGTCGGTGGCCGCATCCGCCCACTCCACGTTCCTCCAGTGGGTGAGCGTCAGGTAGCGCGCGCCCAGCCGGTGGAACATGCGCACCACCGCCGGGGAGCTCTCCACCATGTGCCCGCCCTCCACGCCGAACAGCGAGGCGATCTTGCCTGCGCGGCTGATGCGCTCGATGTCGTCGGCCGTCCTGGCGAGCTCCAGCTCCGGGCGGCTCTCGATCGCCCGCAGCGCCACGTCGAACACCCGGAGGGCCTCGTGCAGCGCGCTCCGGGTCAGCTGGGTGTCCGAGTCGACGTAGATGCTCCAGTACTGCGCGCCGACGTGGCCCTCTCGCAGCCGCGGGATGTCCGCGGGCAGGTCGGGCTGCCTGACGCCGAGGTCCGTCCTTCCGAGGTCGCCGCCGGTCTTCAACAGGAGGGCGTAGGGAAGGTCGTTGTGGGTGTCGATGAGCGGCGCTCGCTGGAGGATCGAGCGGGCGCGGTCGAGGAGCTTCGGGTCGGCCGCGCGGGCAGGTGCGGCCAGCAGCAGGAGCAGGAGTCCGGCGCGAACGGCGGAGGGGAGGGTCGTTCTCGTGGGCATTGGGGCCGGCACGATGCCACGCCCCGCCCGCCGCCGTGCATCAACTCGACGGGTGCCAGGCCCACTCTCGCGTCGCCGGCTTCCCCTGCCGCGCCCCCTCGATGCGGGCGTGGAGGGTCTGGCCATCGCGCCAGTAGAGGATCCGTCGTGGGAAGGCGTGCTCGGGGTTCTCGAACACGATGCAGCCGGGCCCCTGCGCCACGCGCCGGAAGTCGGTGGCCGGTCGGCCCTCGGGCATGGCCCGGTAGACGAGGCCGTCGCCGTCCTGCTCGATGCGGAGGAACTCGAAGCCGGTGGCTTTCCCGCCCGCGGTGTCGCGGTGCATGGCGAGCATCAGCCCGCCCGCCGGGGCGAGCCACAGCTCCTCGTTGAGCGTGCCCCGGTCGTCACCCGACCACGCGCCGGCGAGCCAGCCGAGCTGCGAGATGCCGGGCGAGGTCGGCCCGACCGGTGGACACTCCGGGGCGACGGACAGCGCGAGCAGCGCGACGAGGAGCATGGTTCCTCCGGAACGGGTCGACCAGGCCCATCCTGCTGCGGTGCCCCGGGCCCTGTCTTGGACGGTTCCGACAGCGGCCGCTCGGTCCCCTACATCTGGCCGGAGCCGGCGCCCGTTGTCCCGGGCGTCACCGGGACCTGAGCGAGCGCCGGGATGAAGGCCCGGGCGAGCGGTCCGAGCGCCTCGAGCAGCGCCGCCGGGGGCAGGCCGGCGTGACGGCGGAACTCCCGGTTGAGGTGCGGCTGGTCGACGTATGCGAGCTCGGCGGCGAGACGGGCCCAGCTCGGCTCCGAGGGCCGCAGCCGCAGGGCCGCCTGCACCCGGAGCACCGCGGCGAGTGTCCTCGGAGGAAGCCCCACCTCCCGGAGGAAGGCGCGCTCGAGCCACCGTTCCGAGGCCCCGGTGGCCTCGCGCAGCGCGCGGATGGCGAGGCGACCGCGGGCAGCGCGGAGGGTGGCCAGCGCCCCCTCGAGCCGCGCGTTGCGGCGCACGCCGGCGAGCCGCCGGCGCACGACGCTCTCGAGGACCGAGCGCCGGGCGAGCGTGCCGGCCACGTCCTCCAGCCGGCCGACGAGGCTCCTCACCTCCGGGCCGAGGGCGTCCTCCAGCGGCGCCCACCCGTCGGTGAGCTCGCCGGCGTGCCCGCGCAGCACCGCTCCCAGGGCTCCGGGCCGGAACCGCACCGCCACCGTCCGGAAGGGCTCGCGGGGCGAGACGCGCAGGGCACGGCTGCGCTGTCCGACGAGCAAGGCCCGCGGCTGCACCCGGAGCGCGGCGCCATCGTCGGCGGCGAGCATGGTCCCGCCGAGCTGCACCACGAGCTCGGGGCAGCCATCGGGCACGATGCGCTCGACTCCGCCGGCGGGCCCTTCCGCCTCCCAGAAGCACTCGACCGCCCACGCCAGATCAGGCGGCGGTGGACGTTCCTCGTAGCGGAAGTCGCTCACCGGCCGCCCTGACGGGCGAGGGCGTGGAGGTCGCTCATCTCCAGCACGCGCGTCGGCGGCCGCTCGCGCGCGGCGCGGATCATCGCCCGCCCGAGCTCCTCGGTGGTGATGACCATCGACGGGGCGAGCGCCTGGATGACCGGGGCGACCGGTCCGAAGACCGCGTAGGCGATGCGCGTCCAGCGCGTCTTCGAGACCTCGCCATGCACCGGCCGGAGCATCGCGAGGCGGACCATGTACGCCGCCGGGAAGAGCCCCTGCAGCTCCGTCTCGGTGCGCCCCTTCACCTGCGCCCACATCGTCCTGCCGCCCGTCCCGGCCCCCGAGACGTAGAGGAAGGCCATCCGGGGATTGACCCGGGCGAGGAGCCGCGCCCAGGCGAGCGTCAGGTCGTGGGTGAGCCGGGTGTAGTCGGCCTCGCTCATCCCCGCGGAGGAGACTCCGAGGCAGAAGAAGCAGGCGTCGTACCCCCGCAGCTCCGCCTCGGGCACGCCGACGTCGAAGAGGTCCTTGCGGATGAGCTCCCGCAGCTTCGGGTGGACCTTCCCGGTGGAGCTCCGGGCGATGGAGAGCACGGACTCGACGCCCTCGTCGCGCAGGCACTCACCCAGGGCGGCCTGGCCCACCATCCCGGTCGCTCCGAAGAGGATGACCTTCATGAGGGCACTCAAGCGCGGAACGGTGCCGGGGGCCAGCGGTGCGTGCGCCCGCTCCCGGGCGACTCCCCTCAGCCGTCGAGCAGCGTTCCGATGGCCAGCTCGGCGTCCCGGAGAGGCTCGACGCTCCGCCGCACCCGGGCGAGGAGCAGTGCGCCCTCGATGAGCGCGAGCACCGTCCGGGCGACCCGCTCCGGCGCCGCGATGCGCGGTCGTTCCTTCCGGATCCGCTCAGCGAGCACCACCGTCCACCGCTCGAAGACCTCGGCGCAGGCGGTGGCCAGCGCGGGCGCCTCGTCCGAGGCCTCGAGCGCGGTGGTCGCCACCGGGCACCCCAGCGCGAACTCCGATGCCTCGAGCTGCCGTGCGAACATCCGGGCCACCGACTGGAGCCCGCTCCGGACGTCGGGCTTGCCGTCCAGCTTGGCCTGGAGCGCGGCGCCGAGCTGCTCGCCGAGCCGCCGCACTGCCTCGGCCGCCATCTGCTCCTTCCCCTCGGGGAAGTGGAAGTAGAGCGAGCCGCGCGGGGCGCCGGCCTCGGTGAGCACCTGGGCCAGGCCGGTGGCGTGGTAGCCCTGCCGGGCCAGGAGCCGCGCCGTGACGTCCACCATGCGTTCCCGGGTGTCCACCTGGAGGGCCTCCTTGACCTCGCTAGACCGATCGGTCTAGTGACTGGACCGACTGGTCTACTGAGTAGCACGGAGGTGCCCGGTGCGTCCCATCGAGTTCGTCTTCGAGGCCGACGACGGCCGCCCGCTCGGCGGGACGGTGCTCGAGCCGGCGCGGGTCCAGGGAGCGGTGGTGATCGCCAGCGCCACCGGCGTCCCCCGGCGAATCTACGCCGGCCTCGCCCGCCACCTCGCCGACGCTGGCCTGGCGGTCCTGACCTTCGACTACCGCGGGATCGGCGACTCGCGCAGCGGCCCGCTCCGCCGGGAATCGGCGCGGATGCAGGACTGGGGGCGACTGGACCTGGAGGGCGCCCTGGGCTGGATGCGGCGGCAGCACCCACGCGTGCCGCAGCTCGTCCTTGGCCACAGCGCGGGCGGTCAGCTGGTGGGGCTCGCTCCCTCTGCCCGGCATCTGTCCGGCGCGGCGCTGATCGGCTCGCAGCTGGGCTGGGCTGGTCACTGGCCGTGGCCCTGGCGTGGACTCATGTGGACGGCGTGGCACGCCCTCATCCCCGGTCTCACCTCGGTGGCGGGGTATCTCCCGATGCGCGCCGTTGGACAGGGCGAGGACCTCCCGGCCGGGGTGGCCCGCGAGTGGGCGCGCTGGGGGCGCCGCCGGCACTACCTCTTCGACGACCTCGGCGCCGAGGCGCGCGCGGCCTACGCGGGCCTGCGCTTTCCGGTGCGGGCGCTCCACATCGCGGACGACCTCTATGCCCCGCGGAGCGGGGTGGAGGCGCTGGTGGCGTTCTACGGAGGCGAGCGCGAGGTGCACACGGTGCGCCCGGAGGAGGTCGGCGAGCGGCGCATCGGGCACTTCGGCTGGGTGCGCCCGCCCTACGAGCGGGGCATCTGGGCGCCCATCCGCGACTGGTTCCTCGCGCGGCTCGAGCCCGGCCGCCGGAGCCGCTCCGCCTAGCCCGGGTCGTGCCCGCGGTGGAAGCGGGTCTGCATCACCAGGGCGGTCCGGGTCCGCGCCACGCCGGGGAGCGCAGCGACCGCTGCCCGCACCCGGTCGATGGCGGCGACATCCGGCGCCTGCACCTGGAGGATGAGGTCGGTCTCGCCGCTCACCGCGTCGCAGATCCGCACCTCGGGGAATGCCGCCAGCGCGGTGGCCAGGGCGTCCTGCCCCGGCCCGCTGGCGCAGACCAGGAGATAGGCGTGTACGTCGGTGGTCCGGTTGCCGCGGCGGATCGTGTAGCCGGCGATGTGCCCCATCCGCTCCAGCCGCTCGATGCGTTCCTGGATCGCGCTCCGGGAGCGGCCCACCCGCCGGGCCAGCCGCGCGTGCGACATGCGTCCGTCCATCTCCAGCAACGCCAGCAACTGGAGATCCAGCGGGTCGAGCACGCGGGCGGTGATGTCGGGCTGCATCGGCGTCCCTCTCGTGTCTAACGCTCCGGCGCGGCAGCGCTTCCCGCGCTCCCGCCACCCGGCACACTGCCGGCCCGCGGTCGAATCTGCGCAACAGAGGACCGTCCCGTCCGGTCCTCCCGGTCGAGGGGAGCGGTGGCATCGGCCCGTCCGGTCGTGCGCCGGGAGGACCCTTGGTCGCGGGGCGACCGGGTGCCCTCCCGGCGCCACCGACTGCTCAGAGCGCGGTGAAGGGCGCCCCCTGCGACACGTAGATGAAGTCGTACTCGGTGGTCCACGTTCTTCCCCCGTCCGCCGTCCCCTGGCTCAGCTGCCGCACCCGGTGCCCTGGAAGAGGGGTGAAGGTCAGCCGCCGCTCGTAGGGCTTTCCGTCCTGCTGCGGCTGGTCCGAGTGGTAGACCATCACCCCGTCCTCGAGCTGCCCGGTGAAGAAGATCGGCGTGGCGCTCGAGTCCACCCAGGACTGCTCCCACCGCTTCCGGGCCGGGTTCCAGGTGTTCCAGCTCTTGCCCTCGCCCGTGCCCTTCCAGCTCTCGAGCACCACGCAGTCGCCGAGGATGCGCTCGATGCGGCTCTGCCCGACGCGGTTCCCGCTCCGGTCGTAGACGTCCCAGCTGCCGAGCCAGAAGTCGAGCTGGCGCCACGGCGAGCCGGGCTGGACACACGGCGCCGCCAGCGCGGAGAACCTCGCCGCGAGCTCCTGGAAGCGCGCATCCCCGGCCACCGCCGGGTCGGCGTTCACCGCGGGGAGGCCGGGTGGCGGGCCGAAGCCCTCCGCCACCAGAGGTCGGAGCAAGGCCAGCGCGGCGTCCCTCTCGCCGAGGTGGGCGTGTGCCAGCGCGCGCTGGTACTGCATCAGGGCCGGGGCGAACCCGAGCTGCTCGGCGCGCTGGAGCGCCGGGAGCGCCTCGCGCGCCTGCCCGGCCTCGCGCAGGGAGCGGCCCAGGCGGGCCCAGCTGGAGGCCTGCTCCGGGTGCGCCTGCACCACCGCGCGGTAGAGCCGGGCCGCGTGGTCCCAGTCCCCCGCGGCGAAGGCCTGGTTGGCAGCAGCCAGCGCGTCCGGAGCAGACGCCGGAGCGGCGAGCAGCGCGAGCATCAGTCCGGTCGAGGACCATCGAAGACGCCTCCAGTGAGTGGCTGGAGAGTCGAGCACCACCCGGCAGGCCCGGGGGGCGTCAGGCAGCGGAGAGGGTCGGTCCGCCCGGGAGCTGCCGGGTGCTCCCCACGGTGCGCAGCGACTCGGCGAGCAGGGCCACCCGCTCCGGTCGCGGGCGGTACACCGTCCACCGGCCGCGGCGCTCGGTCTCGACCAGGTTGGCTTCCTTGAGGATCCGGAGGTGGTGCGAGACGAGCGCGTGGGGCAGACCCACCAGCAGCTCGAGGTCCGACAGGCAGAGCCCTCGCTCTCCCGAGCGCACCGGTCCGGCGCGTGGGCCTTCCCAGCCGAGCAACAGCTCCAGCATCCGGAGCCGGGTGGGCTCGGCCACCGCCTTCAACGCGCTCAACAGTTCTGTCACACCCATGTCGCTTCTCCGGCCAACAGAGGAACGATGAACCGGGGCAACGATTGCCTCGCACGTCGTCCGGGTTCAGTCTCCAGTCCAACAACGGCCTGGTCAGGACGCAGATTCCCTCGCTCGCCACGGCTTCGTGGACGGTGGCCAGGATGCCCCGGCACGCGCCCCGGGTCAGGATTGCGCCTGAACCAGCTGACCCGGTGGTCTGTCTGCACCAGGCACCCTGCGGGCACGGATCGGCACTTCGCCGTCCAGGTGCAGCGAGGCGCATCCGCGGTGCCGCGAGGAGCACGCAACGCGGGGTCAACCGCCGTTGTCACAGAGACGAGGGGGAACGATCGAACGGCACCCACGCATGTCCTGCACCGACGTTCCGCAGCTCCTCTCGGAGATCGCTGCTCTCGCTGTCCGCGCCCATGACCGCACCGAGTTCCGGAGCGGGACCCTGGCGCTCCTTCACACCCTGCTTCCTTTCGACGTCGCCTTCTTCCAGAGCGGCGCCTCCACCGCCGGACCCGAGCCGGTCACCTGGGGCCTGCCGCCATTGACCGAGCGGCTCCTCGCCCGGAAGGCGGACACCATCTGGAGCGAGCTCGCCGGGATCCGGGCGGCCGCGCTCGGGGCAGGGGGCGTGGTGGAAGCCTCGGGCCTGATCAGCACCGACTCGGAGCTCGGGCGCATGTGGCGATCCGAGCGCCCGGTCAATCACCTCTGCCTCGGCGCGCTGGAGGAGGGACGGACCGCGCTGGTGATGGCCCGTTCCAGCGAGCCCTTCCTCCGCAGCGAGCTCGAGCTGCTCCGGCTCTGCCTGCCTGTCCTGGGGCTCGGAGACCGGCGGGCCAGCGAGGTCCAGGAGGCGCTGGGGGCCCGGCTCACCCCGCGGGAGCAGGAGATCTTCGACTTCGTCAGCCGCGGCTACAACAACCGGGAGATTGCCTCGGTGCTCGGGACGTCCCCCTTCACGGTCCGGAACCAGCTCTGCCGGCTCTTCCGCAAGGTGGGGGTGAGCGGGCGCTCCGAGCTGGTGGGGCTCGCGGCGACTGCCACCCGCCGAGCGCGCACCGGATAGCCCGCCTCGGGCGCACCGGCCTCCAGGGGAGAAACGTTCCCCTGGAGGCGAGCGCCTCTCCCGCTACTTCAGGCTCGGGTACGGCTGGTTGAAGAAGCACACCCCCGACGCGCCCAGGTAGTCGGCGATCGGCGCCGTCCAGGGGTCGGTCTTGCAGCTCTGGTCGAAGACGCTGAAGATCCCCGAGCTGAACGGCTGCTTGAACGGGTCGCAATCGGCGTCGCTCTCGCAGCCCACCGCCGGCGAGAGTGCCTGGACCTGGTAGTCCGCCGTGCATGTCCCCGCGGTGACGGTGACGTTCGCCTTGAACTCCGCCCCCTGGTAGGTCGGTCCGGCGAGCCACTCCATGTCGTGGGCCGCGTAGGAGAGCAGGCTCGCTCCGCTGCCGGAGGTCATGGTGCTGATGCTCGCCACCTGGCAGCTGTTGTTCTGGTCCACCTGCGCCGCGGTGAACTTGCCCTGGCCGATGACCCCCGGCGGCGTGGGCGCGGGCAGGTCGGGGTAGGGCATGGTCAGCGCGGCGTGGACCACGATCTGGCTGCTGGCGATGGTGTCGAAGATCCACAGGTCGCTGGTCTCGGCGGGCGTGGCCGTGTCGCACCCCGGTGCGGCCGGTGCGGCACGGACGAACCGCAGCACGTAGCCTCCCTGCGCAGGAGGAAGCGTCTGGCAATCGGCCGGTGCGGGGGAGGGGCAGCCGGAGAGGAGCAGCAGCGCTCCCAGCATGCATCCGGTCGTCACGAGTTCGCTCTTCATGGTGCGTCGAGTCCTCATGGTGGTCGGGTCCATGGCTAGAAGGTGATCCGGATGCTGAAGCGGAACTGCCGCACTGGCTGGTAGGCGGTCGCCTTGCCCCAGGTGAGGTTCGTCACCGTCGAGGTGAGCACGCCGTTCTGGTTGGGGAGGCCGACGCGGATGGCGGCGCCGGTGGGCGAGTTGGGATCCACCTTGGGCAGAGGCAGTGAGCCGTTGCCCGTGCCGCAGGTCGAGGCGGCGGCGGTGGTGCAGATCCCGCCGTACTGGTTGGGAATGGTGCCCTGTGTCGCCCCGAGGATGGGGCTCACCTGGCCCGCGGTGTAGTTCTCGTCCACCGAGAGCGGCCGCTGCGAGTTGAAGAGGTTGAATCCCTCCACCGCCGCGGTGAGCACCGAGTCCTTGCCCATCCGGAAGTTGACTCCGACCTTGGCGTCGAACGAGGTGACCCAGGGGAGCCGGCCCCCGCTGCCGCGGGTGATGATGAACGACTGCCCCGCGCCGTAGATGGGATGCGCGCCCAGGGCGTTGATCGGCGGCCCGGAGTTGCCGTTGAAGGACAGGCCGACGTTCATGCTGAACACCGGGTTGAAGACGAACTCCTTGGCCACGAACGCCTTGACCGAGTGGGTGATGTCACCGCTCAGCGGGCCGGTCTGGTTGAGGAGCAGCGTCCTCAGGTCGAAGGTGGAGTTGATGTTCGGGTCGAGCTGCGGGGCGCCGAGCGCGTTGCTGCCCTGGGTGTTGAGGAGCCCGTCGTAGTTCCCGGTCAGCTTGGCCCAGGTGTAGCTGGCCTGTGCCAGCCACAGGTCGGCGAAGGTCTTGGTGAACTGCACCGTGACCGCCTGGTACGTCCGCTGGGCATTGGGAAACGCGTTGCCGATCCCGCTTCCGGGGTTTCCGATGAAGTAGGTCTGGCCGTCGTTGTTGGACATGTCCTCCACCGTCCGCACCAGGTTGCGGTAGGTGTAGGTGACGCCGAGCCGCGCGTTGGGGATGACCTCGTACTCGGCCCCGGCGACGATCTCGTCGTTCGACGGCGACTTCAGCGCCGGGTCCACGTACGAGGGGTAGGGCGGCCCGGTGACGTTCCACTGGCGGTTCGGCACCTCGGTGAAGCCGTTGATCAGCGCCGAGCCCCCGTTCAGGGTGTTCGCGTCACAGCCCTGGCGTCCGACGACCAGCGGGTTGCAGACGTGAACCGCCGACGCCGCGGGCTGAGAGCTGCTCAGCGCGCGGTCGGAGATGTCGAGCGGGATGTACTCGTAGTAGCGGCCGTAGTTGACGAAGAGCTTCGATCGACCCTGCTGGGTGGGATCCCACACCAGGCCGATGCGCGGGCTGATCTGATCGCCGAGCGAGATTCGGGTCAGCCCGTCCTGCCCCTGCAGGGTCAGGCCGTCCCAGCGCACGCCGACGTTCAGGGTGACCTTGTCCGCGATGCTCCAGCTGTCCTGGACGAAGCCGCCGATGATGGTCGACTTGGTCGCGGTCTGCACCCGCGGGGTGTCGCTGATGGTGTCCACCCCGGTGAGATAGGTGAAGCGCCGGTAGTCGTAGACCGAGCCCGGAGGACCACCGAGATCGAGGCCGCTCCGGTACACCGCCCCTCCGCTGTAGGTCTCGTCGTGGGTGTAGTTGTTGATCTGCCCGTCGAAGCCGGCCTTGAGCACGTGGTGGCCGAGCCAGGTGGCCAGGTAGGTCACCACCGCCCGCGCCTGGTAGCTGTTGAAGTCCAGCGTCTCCAGGAGCCCGCCGGGGCCACCGGTGAAGTAGCGCACCACGTTGCAGGACGCGCCGGCCTCGCTGCAGGCCTGGGTCACCGAGGCGGGGACCGAGGTGTCGAGCTGGTAGACCGGCGTGGGCACGCCGGCGGGGGACCGGACCTGCGGCACACCCGCCAGGACCGCCGGGTTGTTGATGTCGTCGAGCGTGCTGCCGTCGGCGGGCAGGAACGAATCCCGCTGGAGGTGCACGCCGATCTTCACGTCGAGCAGCAGCCGCTTGTCGAGGAACGAGCTGTTCAGCTCGCCGGCGATGTCCATCGCGTTGAAGCTCGATTCGGTCGCCCCGGAGTTGTACGTGCCGAGGGTGAGGAGCGTCGCGTTGAATGGCGTGCGGTTGGTGGAGCGGTTGCGGATGGTCACCTCACCCGGGCCGCCTCCCTTGGTGGGCGTGCCGGTCACGGTCAGGCTCAACCGATGGTCGGAGCTGATGAGGTAGGTGAGCTTCCCGATGTAGTTGATGCTCTGCTCGTCGCCGAAGCGGCGCTGCTCCGAATTGGCGATCGGCTGGAGCACCCCGTCGAAGAGCCGGTTGAACGAGCGGCTGTAGATGTAGCGCTGCGCGGAGAACTGGATGCCGGCAAAGAACCACAGCTTGTCCTTGATGATGTAGCCGCCGACGGTGGCCCCGAAGTCTCCAAAGTTTCCGAGGTCGCGCTTGCCCTGGATGATGGGCGTCGCGCCCTGCACGGTGTTGGCCGGTCCGGTCAGGCCCCCCGGGGTGTACGTGCCCCACACCGAACCATGGAACTCGTTGCCGCCCGACTTGGTGATCGCGCTGATCGCCCCGCCACTGGTCCGGCCGTACTCGGGCATGTATCCCCCGGTCACCACGTTCACCTCGTCCATGAACTCGGAGGTGAGGGGCGTGCCGAGGGTGCCGAAGCCGGGGTTGTTCACCGCGATCCCGTCGATGAGGTACAGGTTCTCGGGAGAGGTCGCCCCGTTGATGCCCACGCCGTAGAAGTCCGAGTTGGCCTGCGGTGCCACGATGGCCAGCGAGTCGAACGACCGGTTCGCCCCGCCCAGGCCGTCCGGGGCGTGGACACGGCGAGGTTCCGGACGAAGTCCTGGTTGATGCTGGTGCCGGTGGCGCTCGAGCCGATGTCGATGGTCGGCGGGGTCCCGATGACCGTCACCGTCTCGCTGCCGGCGGTCTCGGGCAGCAGCTCGACGTTGAGGCGCAGCGTCCGGTCCGCCGCGACCTCGATCCCCGCGCGGGCGAACGGACGGTAGGACTCCTTCTCGAATCGCAGGGTGTACGTCCCTGGTGGAAGCTGCGGGACCCGGTAGAGACCGGTGGCGTCGGTCACCACCACCTGCTCGCCCTGCAGAGTCGGCGCAGTGGCGGTGACCACCACGTCGGCCACCGGCGTCTTGGTGGCCGCATCGACCACGTTTCCGGTGAGCACCGAGGTGCTGGCTTGCGCCAGCGCCATGGCAGGGACGAGACCGAGCAGCACCGCGCATGAGTTCGTCCAATGATCGCTCCAAGAGCACCCCTCCTCAGGACTGCCTGTGGGAGGGGAACTGTCGGACGCGGAGGGGGAACGGGTCTGGATTGCAGCTGAACCACGGCGGCGATGGTGGGAACGCACCATCGGTGTGCGCGCCTCACCGCTCGCTGCTTCCGGCGGCGTGCTGCCGGTTCGACTAGAGAGTGACCGGGACGGCCGAGATGCCCCAGATGTCGTGCGCGTACTGGTGGATGCTCCGGTCCGAGCTGAAGCGTCCCACCCGTGCAACGTTGAGCAGCGCACGTCGCGACCAGTCATCCGGGTCGCCGGCGTAGGCCCGCGCGACGTCGGACTGGGCGTCGGCGTAGGCCCGGAAGTCGGCGAGGACCAGGTAGCGGTCCTCCCGCAACAGCGCGTCCACCAGCGGGTGGAAGAGCTCGGGATCCTCGGGAGAGAAGAAGCCGGTGCGGACCAGCTCCAGCACCGCTCTCAGCTCCGGGTCGCGGGCCAGGACCTCGGTCGGCCGGTAACCCGCGCGCAGCGTCTGCTCGACCTGATCGGCGGTCAGCCCGAAGAGGAAGAAGTTCTCCGGCCCCACCGCGTCCCGGATCTCGATGTTGGCCCCGTCGAGCGTGCCGAGGGTGAGCGCTCCGTTGAGCGCGAACTTCATGTTCCCCGTCCCGGAGGCCTCCTTGCCGGCGGTGGAGATCTGCTCCGAGACGTCCGCCGCGGGGATGATCCGCTCGGCCAGGCTGACCCGGTAGTTGGGGAGGAACACCACCTGGATGCCGGTGTGGCCCGAGTCGGCGTTCACCACCTCGGCGATGCCGTTGATCAGCCGGATGATCAGCTTGGCCAGGAGGTACCCCGGCGCGGCCTTGGCCCCGAAGAGGAACACCCGGGGGTGCACCACCGACGCCGGGTTCTCGCGGGCTCGCATCCACAGGGCCACGATGTGCAGCGCGTTCAGCAGCTGCCGCTTGTACTCGTGCAGGCGCTTCACCTGGACGTCGAAGATGGCGGTGGGATCCAGGTTGATCCACAGCGTGTCGCGGACGTGATCCACCAGGCGCTGCTTGTTGGCCTGCTTCACCGCCCGGAAGGCCTGGAGGAAGCCGGCGTCCTTCACCAGCGGCTCGAGTCGGTGGAGCTGCTCCAGCTCTCGCACCCAGCCGTCGCCGATCCGCGAGGTGATCAGCGAGGACAGGCCGGGGTTGCACTGCAGGAGCCAGCGCCGCGGCGTCACCCCGTTGGTCTTGTTGTTGAAGCGCTCGGGGAAGAGGTCGGCGAAGTCCGGGAGCACGTCGCGCTTGAGCAGCTCGGTGTGCAGCGCGGCCACGCCGTTCACGCTGTGGCTGCCCACCACCGCCAGGTGCGCCATCCGGACCTTCTTCTCCGGACCCTCCTCGATGATCGACATCCGCCGCAGCCGCTCGGCGTCGAAGGGGTGGCGGATCTGCACCTGGCGCAGGAACCGCTGGTTGATCTCGTAGATGATCTCCAGGTGCCGGGGGAGCAGTCGCTCGAAGAAGCTCACCGGCCACATCTCCAGCGCCTCGGCGAGGAGCGTGTGGTTGGTGTAGCCGAAGGTGGCGACCGTCACCTCCCACGCCTCGTCCCAGGGCACGTGCTTCTCGTCGACCATCAGCCGCATCAGCTCGGCGATCGCCACCGCCGGGTGGGTGTCGTTCAGCTGGATGGCGACCTTCTCCGGGAAGGCGCGGAAGTCCTCGTGCCGGCGGAGGTAGCGGCGGACGATGTCCGCCAGGCTGCAGGCGACGAAGAAGTACTCCTGGCGGAGCCGCAGCTCCTTGCCGGCCTGGTTCTGGTCGTTGGGGTAGAGGACCTTGGTGATGACCTCCGACTCGTTCTTCTCCACCACGCTGCGCTCGTAGTCGCCGTCGTTGAAGAGGCGGAAGTCGAACTCCTCCGACGCCCGCGCCTGCCAGAGCCGCAGCGTGTTGACGGTCGCGCACGCCGTAGCCGGCGATGGGCATGTCGTAGGGGACGCCGAGCACCGTCTTCCCGCCCACCCAGCGCGAGGCCGGCGTGCCGTTGCGGCCGGAGCCGCGCTCCACCGCGCCGTAGAAGCGGACCGGGACCGCCTTCTCCGGACGGACGATCTCCCAGGGGTTGCCGAACTGCAGCCACTCGTCGGCGCGCTCCACCTGGTGCCCGCCGATGACGTCCTGGCGGAAGATGCCGAACTCGTAGCGGATGCCGTAGCCCATCCCCGGGTAGCCGAGGGTGGCCATCGAGTCGAGGAAGCAGGCCGCGAGCCGGCCGAGGCCGCCGTTGCCGAGCCCGGCGTCGGGCTCGAGCTCGATCAGCGCGTCGAGGTCCACCCCGGCGCCGCGGAGCCCCTCCCGCGCCGACTCGAGCAAGCCCGGTGGCGATCAGGTTGTTCCCCAGCGCGCGGCCGAGCAGGTACTCGGCGGACAGGTAGTAGGCGCGCTTCGGCTCCAGCGCGCGGTAGGTGCGCTTTGTCGCCACCCAGCGCTCGGCGAGCCGGTCGCGCACCGCCATGGCGAGCGCCAGGAACTTGTCCCAGGGCGTCGCGCGGTCGGGGCCTTGGCCGCGGGTGTACTGCACGTGCGCGAGGAAGGAGCGCTGCAGCGCGTGCGGGTCGCTCCGGAGGTGCGGGACCTCCGGCGGCGTGGCCGGTGCGTCGGGGACGAGGCGAACGGGGCTGTCGGACATCGGCGAAGGGAAGTCTAGCTGCTCCTGGACTCACCGGACCCGAGGCGCGTGAGGACCGGCGCGATGGCCTCGGCTCTCCCGGGCCCGACGCCGTCCGATTGGCTACTGTCCAGGCCACCACCTGAACGTCGGCGCTCCCGGGAGGCTCTCCGGGCGGGGCGAGGCAAACCATGGCGATGCGCGACGTCCTGTTGCTGGCGGTAGGGCTGGTCGTGGGCCTCGCGGTGCTGGGCTGGCGCCGCGGCCGCCGCCTTCACGCGCTCTTCCACTCGGTCCACGCCGTCGATGTCATCGCGCTCGCAGGGTATCGCCACGGCAGGCTCGAGGACATCCCGCTCGCCGACCGCGCGGTCACCCAGCGGCAGGATGGGGTCGAGGTGACGGTCGCGGTGCTCAGCCCCCGCGAAGCACGGACATTCTTCGGCACCAACCTCGCGGCAAGCGGCATCCAGCCGGTGTGGATCGCGGTGAAGAACGACGAGCCGGCGCCGTACTGGTTGCTCGCCGCCGGGCTCGACGCCGACTACTTCTCCGCCCGGGAGGCCGCGTACGTCCGGCACACCGTCCTCGCCCGCTCGGCGAATCGTCAGATGGACGCGTTCTTCGACCAGGTCCAGTTCCGGAGCCCCGTCCTGCCCGGGACCACGAGCTCCGGGTTCGTCTTCACCAACCTGGACGAGGGCACGAAGGCCGTCGCGATCGACCTCGTGGCTCCGAGGCGCCGCTCGGCGAGGAGCTTCACCTACTTCTTGCGGGTGCCGGGCCTCAAGACCGACCTCGGCCGCCAGGACCGGGCGACTCACTATCCGCCGGAGTCGATCGTCCGGCTGGAGAGCGATGCCGAGCTGCGTTCGGCGCTGGAGGCATTGCCGGGCTTCACCACCAACGCCCGCGGGAGTGCCGACGGCGATCCGCTCAACGTCGTGGTGATCGGCAAGCAGGATGACCTGTTCCCGGCCTTCCTCCGCCGGGAATGGCGTCCATCCGAGATGGTGTACCTCGGCTCCTCGTGGAGGACGCTGAAGTCGTTCGTCCTCGGATCCACCTACCGCTACTCGCCGGTCAGCCCGCTCTACGTGTTCGGCCGGTTCCAGGATGTCGCCGGTCAGAAGGCGCGGAAGTCCATCCACCAGCGGAACCACATGCGGCTGTGGCTGACGTCCCTGGAGTTCCAGGGCAAGCCGGTGTGGGTGGGACAGATCAGCCGCGACATCGGCGTGCGATGGACCCTGAAGACATGGAACCTGACCACGCACAAGATCGATCCCGACGTGGACGAGGCGCGGCTGGGCCTGCTGCAGGACATGCTCTACTCGCAGGCGCTGGTGAGGTTCGGATTCGTGAAGGGCCCGGCCCCCGCGACGGAAGCAAGTCCCTACCGGAACCTCACCGGCGACCCGTACTACACCGACGGGCTCCGTGCGGTCATGGTCTTCGAGCGTCGTCCTGTCGCGCTCGGTCAGACCGAGATCTTCGAGTGGGAGGTGCCGCGCGGTGCCTTGCCCCTGGACGCCGTCTGCGGTCGGGCGAACGACTGCTGCCGGCTGACCCGTGGGCTCAGTGCCCCGGACGGGTCACGGTGGCCAGCGACCGCGTGTCGAGGCTCGCGGCGATGGGGGTCACAGCCTCGCGGAAGCGCGCGAGCAGCGTCGGGGGCACGGGCTCGCTGCGAGGGAACTTCTGGTTCAGCGGATTCACGAACGCGCCGTTGCGCTTCATGGCGAAGTGCAGGTGCGGCCCGGTGGTCCGCCCGGTGTTCCCCGAGTAGCCGATGATCTGCTTCTGCGCGATGCGAGAGCCGGAGCGCACGCCCGGGCCGTACGAGGACAGGTGCAGGTAGCAGGTCTCGAAGCCGTTCCGGTGCCGGACGCAGACCGTGTTGCCGCCCGCCCCGGTGTTGCCCGCCACGGTGACCGTCCCGTCGGCCACGGACCACACCGGCGTGCCGACGGCGGCCGCGTAATCCACTCCCTGGTGCGCCTTGAGGTACTCGAGCACCGGGTGGAAGCGCATCCCGAAGCGGCTGGTGACGTGGGCGAACTTGAGCGGTGACTTGAGGAAGGCCTTGCGGGCGCTCGTGCCGTCCTCCTGGAAGTAGGACCACTCGCCGTCCGGCAGCTGCCAGCGGAAGACGCGCTTGGTCCCGACGCTCTCTCCCCGGTACTCGGCGGCCAGCACCTCGCCGTAGCGCAGCAGGCGGCCCTTGCTGAGCACCTTCTCCACCAGGCAGCGGACGCGATCGCCCTTGCGGACGTCGACGTAGAAGTCGATGTCCCAGGCGAACACGTCGGCGAGCGCCATGGCAATCGTCGGGTCCTCACCCGCGGTGGTCGCGGCGTCGTAGAGCGAGCTCTGGACCTCGAGCTCCACGCGCGAGACCTGGGTCTCGACCTCGATCTCCCGCTTGCTCGCGACGTAACGCTCGCCGTCCCGGCGGACCTGCCACTCGTCCACCGGACTCTGCCGGTAGTCGAGGTGCTCGAGCTCGCCGTCGCGGAGGACGAGCCGGAGCTGGTCGCCCACCCGCGATTTCCGGAAGTCGAAGACGCCCTGGAGCGCGCCGATCACCCGATCGGTCTGCACGCCGTCGAGGCCAGCCGAGCGCAGCGCGGTGGCGAGCACCTGGTTGCGCTCGACGCGGCGGTTGAGGATGCGGACCGGGGGGGCGGCCGCGGTGGCGAGCAGCGCGGCGACGAGGGCCGGAGCGAGGACGGTCATCGGGGGCGGGAGTGGATCAGTCTACCAGGCCAGGCGGGCCGACCAAGGCCACATCCGCGCACCCTCCGGGGGCGGCGCCGACGCGGCAAGTGGGCGGTTCCCGCGCTCCCGCGGACCCGCAAGATGCCGCCACGGCGAGGGACGAGCGAGCGTGCTCCGGAGCCGAAACGCGCCGCGTATAACACTTCACCGGGGCTCCCGGGGAAGCTCCATTCCACTCCCCGGCGGGCTGGCGCGCGAGGCCTCTCCGCTGTGGCATCTCCATCCGGACCTCGTTAAGGTTGCCGGCTTCATGCCTGCCTTCAGTCAGCCGCCGCCGAGGAGGGCCACGGGGCCCCTCTCCGACGTGCAGACGACGGAAGGCCGTGCGTTCGAGGAGACGCTGCTCCGGCCGGAGTACAGCTTTCAGGCGTGACCCAGCTCTGGCGTGTCGACAAGGCGCATTCTCCGGCGTTCACCGGGGACGGCGCCCTTCACCTCGCTGACCGCTGGGACGAGCGGCGGGTCGGGCTGCGTGAGTCGCTGCGCTCCCACGAGCATCCGCTGGCTGGTCGGGCTGGGCATCGTCACCCTCTGTTCCTGGGCCCGCTGGCTCGCCACGGGCTCCCCGAAGATCGACCAGAACTACCCGTCGGAGGCGGTCGGGACGTTGCTGCTGGTCGCGCTCTGCGCCGGGGTGGGCCCTGACCGTCATCGGCTGGGCCGGGATGCTCGCCCGTCCACCCGAGCGCCCGCGTCGCCTGGCGTACCTCGGCCTGCTGGCCGTGGCCCCGATGCTCCCGCTGCTCAGCAACGACGTGTTCAGCCTCTTTGCCCAGGCCTCCCTGAGCAGCCACGGGAGGGACGTCTACGCCACGGCGAGCGCATACCGGGAGAGCGTGTGGTTCGGGTGGATTGGCGAGCGCTGGAGCTCGAGCCCGAGCCCCTACGGCCCGCTGACGCTGCTGGCCTCGTGGCCGAGCGCCTTCGGCGGCGGCAATCCGTGGCTCGCCGAGGTGTTCCTGAAGCTGGCGTGGCTCCTCCCGCTGGTGGCGGTGCTCGAGCTCTCGGTCCGTGCATTCCCCAACCGGTCGATGTTCCACACCATGCTGTGGCTGAACCCGCTGTTCCTGGTCGAGGGGCTCGGACAGCTCCACCCCGATTCTGCTCGGTGCGCTCCTGGTCACCGTGGGCCTGATGCTCGCCCGGCGCTCGCGGGCGCTCGGGGCAGGGTATGGCCTGGTCACTGGCGACGGTGGCCAAGCTCAACTTCGGACTCGCCGCGCCCTGGTTCCTGCTCTCCGGCACCCGCGGCTGGCCGGACCGCGTGCGCCGGGCGCTGGTCCTGGCGCTGACACTCGCCGCCACCGCGACCATCCTCTACACCCCGTTCTGGCGGGGCCCGGAGACCGTGCTCGGTCAGCTCCAGGGGCTGCGGACCAACACCTTCGTCCCCGGCGGCACACTGGTCGACGTGGTCGGCACGGTCGCCGGCGGGCTCGCCGGCTCGAAGGTCACACCCCGCGTCGAGCTCTTCGACCCCCGCCAGCAGGACGTGCGCACCCGCGCCGCACAGGGACGCGCAGCTGCTCGCGATGCTCATTGCCCTGGCGGCCATCATCCCGCTCGGGCTCGGCCTGCTCCGCGCGACCTGGACGAGGACCGGCTGGCGCTCGCCACCGGTGCCTTCATCGTGGCGATGGTGACGCTCGCCAGCCCCAAGTTCCAGTCCTGGTACCTGATGACCGCGCTGCCGTTCTTCGCGCTCTGCTGCCCGCCCGAGTGGCGTCGCTGGTGGGTCTGGGCGGTCGCCACCTCGGTGGCCCCGGAGTTCGCGCTGGTGCTGCCCCGCTCGGCTTTCCTGTTCTCCCCTTGGGCGCTCACCACCCTCGCCAGCGTGGTGGTGTTCCTGCTCTCGTTCCGGGCCCGGTTCTGGACGCTCGCCCCGCGCGCGGCGCTCATCCGGCCCTGGCCAGCGAGCCCTCCCGCCGCAGCTGCTGGGCGGCGTGCTCGCACGATCGAGCAGTGACCGCCATCTCGGTGAGCGTCGGGTTCTGCCACCCCGAGGTCGGCCAGCAGGCGCCGTCGGTGACGTAGAGGTTCGGGACGTCCCAGGCGCGGCAGCGTGGGCGTCGAGCACCGAGCTGCGTCGGATCGGTCCCCATCCGCGCGCCGCCCACCTCGTGGACGAACATCCCCGGCGTGGAGAGCGTCCACTCCTTCTGCATCTTGCGGATGTGACGGGTGACGCACGGGGTGTGGAAGAGCTCCGTCACCTCGGTGCAGACCCCGCCACCCGCCTCGACGATCTCCCGCGCCGCCTGCCGTGCCGGCGGCGGCCAGCGCCAGGTCCTCGCTCTTCCACTCGCAGACGATGTGCGCCGCGGGGATGCCCCAGGCGTCCTTGAGCACGGGGTCGAGCTCGATCCGGTTGTCGCGGTGGGGGAGCGTCTCGGAGCGGGCGCAGAGGAACCCCCACGCCACGCCCCGGTGACGCTGCAGGAACGCCGGGACCGGGAGCCGCTGGATTCCACCCCACAGCCCGAAGCCGCGGAGGTACGGCTCCCGGGTGTCGCCGAGGTTCTGGTAGCGGGGAATCATGATGCTGTCGCTGCCGAGCAGCGCGTACGGTCCGCCGGTGTCGGGCACGCCGGGCAGGTAGAAGTAGACGTTGCCCGCGCTGTGGTCCATCACGTAGCGGCCGAGCACGCCCGAGGACGCGCCGATCCCCGCCGGGTGCGCGCTGCTCGTCGAGTTCATGAGGATCCGCACGCTCTCCAGCGTGGAGGCGCAGAGGAAGACCACCTTCGCCCGCGCACCGTCGGTCTTGCCGGTGAGGGTGTCCACGAACTCCACCCCGGTGGCGCGCCTGCCGTCCCGGTCCACCAGCACCCGGGCCACGGCGGCGTGGCTTCGCAGGGTGAGCCGGCCGGTCTCCCCGGCTGCCCGGAGCGTGGTCGCGGTGCTCGAGATGCGCGAGTGCGCCTGGCCCGGATCCGGGGGCGGCCCGCGAACAGTCCCCGGGAGATGATGACCCGTCGCTCGGGGAAGACCCGCTCCACCCGTTCCTTGAAGACTCGCTCGGCGGGCGTCATCGGGCGCGGGTCGCGGAACTCGCCGTCGGGGAGCTGCGGCAAGCCCTCCCGCGAGCCGTGCACCCCGAGGAAGCGCTCCAGCTCGGCGTAGTGCGGCGCGAGGTCGGCGTGGGTGAGCGGCCAGTCGGGCCCGAAGCCGTCCCGGCTCGCGGCCTTGAAGTCGAAGTCCGAGAAGCGCGGCGTGACCGCGTCCCAGACCAGCGAGCGCCCCCCGACCCGCCGGCTGCGGATCCACCGGAACGGCTTGTCCGGCGGCGTGGAGTACGGGTTGTCCACGTCGTCGACGAAGAAGTCGGGGTTGGTGGCCCAGTAGGTGGGGTGGCTCTTCTGGACCTCCTGCCGGTGGGAGACCAGGTGCCGGTACAGCTGCTTGACCCCGTTGGTGAAGAACGAACCGTGATCGCCGCGTCCGTGGATCGGTCCGCCGGCCTCGAGCACCAGGACCCGGAGGCCCGCGGCCGCGTGAGCTTCATCGCCGCGACGCCCCCCGTGGCTCCGGAGCCGACCACGATGGCGTCCCACTCCTCTGCGCGCTCGATCAGCTCCATCGGTCCGTCCTCACGCCTCGAGCGCCTGAAGCTCGGCATCCGACAGCCGCATGGCCGTCGCCTCGAGGTTCCGGCGCATCTTCTCCGCCGTCCGCGTGGCGACCACCGCCGACACCGGGAAGGGCTGGCTGAAGCAGTAGGCCAGCGCGACCTGGGCCGGGCTGCAGCCGCGTGCGGCGGCCAGGGCGCGGACCCGCTGCCGCCGGGCGACGTTCGCCGGGCTGCCGTAGGTGCCGTCGGTGCGGTCCGAGGTCAGGAAGCCGGCTCCGAGCGGAGCCCAGGCGAGCACGTGCAGCCCGGTCCGCGCATGGAACGCCCGCGCCTCCCGGTTCGCCGGCCCGGCGATGCTCACCGACCCGCTCCATGGCGGCTGGACCCAGTCCACGAGCGAGAAGTGTGGGCTGCTCGCGGCCATCGAGGGAAGCCCGGCCTGCCGGGCCACCGCCTGGATGGCCTCGATGCGGGGGACGGTCCAGTTGGACACGCCCCAGCCCTGGATCTTCCCCGCGCGCACGGCGGCGGCGAGCGTCTCCACCATGGGCTCGAGCGGGGCGCCGGGGAAGTCCCGGTGGAGGAGGTAGAGGTCGAGCCGGTCGGTGCCGAGGCGGCGGAGACTCGCCTCCAGGTCCGCCGACAGTGCGCCCGCGGTGAGCCGGTTGGGACGGATGCCGGGGTAGGGGTGGCCGCCCTTGCCGACGAGGAAGAGCCGGTCCCGGTTCCGGCGCGAGGCCATCCACCGGCCGAAGATCCGCTCGGTCCCGCCGAGCTGGTACGACGCCGCCAGGTCGAAGCCGGTGCAACCCTCTGCCGCCAGCGCGTCGAGGAGGCGGAGCTCCGCGTCGCGCACCGACCCACGGGCCAGCGCGTCCGGGAAGACGCTGCCCAGGCGGGAGGTGCCGACCAGGATCGGGGGGATCAGCGCCATGCCCGGAAGCTCACGGCGCCGCCTCCGCCTCGCCGACGGCGGCCCGTCGACCCCCGGGCAGCAGAAAGGCGAGCGCCGCGCAGAGGAGCCCGAGCACGATCTGCGCGCCGTGGACCAGCAGGGCGAGCGAGGCCGCGCTGGCCGCGGTGAGCCCGAGCGCCGACGCCCCCGCCACCAGCGTGGCCTCGGTGGCGCCGAACTGGCCGGGGAGGATGTCTCCGATGGCACTGCCCACCATCAGCGCTCCCCGGGTTGCCATGTCCCTCAGGAGACCCGAGGGCTGGCCGAAGGCCGAGAGCACCACCGCGCACTGCACGACCTGGGCGATGCGGCCTCCGGTCTCCCACGCCAGGGACTTCACGAGCTCGCTCCGCGAGGCGCCGGCCGCGGCGTCGAACGCAGCCCCGAAGTGCTCGAGCCGCTTGAAGAGCCCACCCAGCCGGCGGCCCGGGCTCGCGCGCTGCCGGAGGACGAGCAGGGCCAGCGCCGACGCTGGCGGTGATGACCGTGTTCAGGACGATGAAGCCGGCCATCAGCCCCGGGGGGAGGTACACCAGCGTCGCCACCAGGATGGGCAGGGCGAACACCGCGGTGGAGAGCAGCGTCACCGCCTGCATCTGCACCGCGGCCACCGCGGCCCGCGCTCCGCCGACGATCCGGCCGAGGATGACCGCGCGGACGGCCTCCCCCGAGCTCCGACCCATCGGCAGCACGAGCCCCACCGCGTAGCCGGCGGCGGCGACGCGGAGCCACTCCCGGAGCGGGACCAGCGACCCGGTCGCGCCGTAAAGGGTCCGGAGGGCGACGCGTGCTGCAGGCCAGCATCACCGCCTCGAGCCCGGTGAGCATCGGCAGCACGTGCAGGGTGGTCCCGACGTCGCTGAGCACTGCCTTGAGGCCGGCCGCCCAGAGCGCGAGTCCGAGCACTCCGGTGGCGACGACCGCGCTACGCGAGCCGGACGAGCGGCCGCGAGAGGAGCCCCCGGCCCTCCCCGCTCATCCCGCCCTCGGCCTCGAGAGCAGCTCGGGCAGCCGCTTCCAGACCCGGGCGAACGCCTCGGCGTACGCCTCGACCAGGGCCCGAGGCTGCGGTGCGATGGGGTACGTCTGGGAGAAGAGGCAGAGCGAGCGGTCGACGATGGACTGGGTCACCGGAAACTGGTCGAGCGCGTAGCTGACCCGCCCCGGTCGGCCGGCGGACTCGGCGTCCAGCCGCTGGAAGAGCGTCTGGCCGGGGACGGGCCGCGTCTGCCAGAGCACGACCTCGCAGCCCTCGGCCCGGAGCGCCTTCACCATCGCGTCCCGGACCGTCCGGGGCGGGGCGTCGACGCCCAGCTTCGTGGCGTCGAGCAGGACCCGGTACTTGTGGAAGGAGGGCACGACGTCGGCCGGGACCTCCGGAGGCGTCACCCCGGGCAGCTCGCGCAGCCGCCGGCTCAGGAGCTCGGCGTTGGCCAGCGCGTTCTCGTTCCAGTGCGGCAGCCGCCGGAGCTGCGTCCGGGCCAGCGCCGCCGCCAGCTCGCTCGTGCGGTAGTTCCATCCGATGGCCGCCGAGTCGTAGGCCCGGTTTCCATCCAGCGGGTGCGTCAGGTCGTAGCTGGTCTCGTCCTCGGGACGGCTGTCCTCGCCGAACATGCGGGCGGCATGGGCCCGCCGGAAGACGGCCTCGTCGTCGGTGACCAGGAGTCCGCCCTCGCCGCAGGCCATGCTCTTCGAGGACTGCAGGCTGTAGCAGCCGGCCAGACCCACCGTGCCGGCGAAGCGGCCCCGGTACCGGGCGCCGATCGCCTGCGCCGAGTCCTCGATGAGCAAGAGTCCGCGCCGCGCGGCGATGTCCGCGATGGGCTGCAGGTCGCACGGCACGCCGTGCAGGTGAACGGGCACCACCGCCCGGGTGCGCGGGCCGATCGCCGCCTCCACCCGCGCCGGGTCCATCCCGAACGTCCGGGGCTCCACGTCGACGAACACCGGCACCGCGCCCTGGTGGAGCACCGCCATGGCAGTGGCCACGAAGGTGAAGGCCGGGACGATGACCTCGTCGCCGGCGCGCACGCCTGCGCCCAGCAGCGCCAGGTGGAGCGCCGAGGTCCCGCTGTTGGTGGCCAGGCAGTACCGCGCTCCGGAGAAGGCGGCGAACTCCCGCTCCAGCGACCGGACCTCGGGGGCGAGCTGGCCCGAGAGGATCCCGCGGTCGAGCACTCCCAGCACCGCCTGTCGCTCGTCCGGGCCGAGGACCGGCCACCGGACGTGCGCACCCGCCGGTACCACTAGACCGCCGCGCGAAGGCGACGGGCGACCTTCTCCACCCACTCCTGGAGGAGCGCGTTCTGCTTGAAGAGGTCGTTCACCGCGCGCTCACCCTCGCGGTGGTAGGGCGCCTTGAAGAAGAGCGACAGCTGACGCTGGATGCCGCGCTCGCCGCAGCGATGGGCGACGTCGATGAGCCGCACCAGGTCGATCACCAGCGGGGCGGCGAGGATCGAGTCCTTGCAGAGGAAGTTGATCTTGATCTGCATCCGCTCGCCGAGGAACCCGGAGACGTCGATGTTGTCCCAGGCCTCCTTCTCGTCTCCGCGCGGGCGGTAGTAGTTGATGTGGACCTGGTGGTCGGGGACCTCGTAGCCGAGGATCTCGTCCAGGACCGAGAGCTTGCTCGCGACCTTGGTCTTGTTGCTCTCCGGGTCGTCCAGCACCTTGCCGTCGTTGTTGCCGAGGATGTTGGTCGAGAACCAGCCGTCCACCCGGAGCTGCCGCACCTGGAAGGCCGGAGCGAGCGCGGTCTTGAGCAGCGTCTGCCCGGTCTTGCCGTCCTCGCCGGCGATGGGGATGCCCGAGCTCTCGGCGAGCGCCTCGAGCGCAGGGATCTTGCTCAGGCTCGGCGTGAAGTTGACGTGGGGAGCTCCGAGCTTGCAGGCCAGGTAGAGGTACTTCATCGCCGGGCTGATGCGCTCGTCGTTCTTCTGCAGACCCGCCTCGAAGGCGGCGACCGTCCGGTGCACGTCCGAGACCTGGGCGTGACGTTCCGTCGACGCGAGGTTGACGATGATCACCCGGTCGAGCTTGTTGGTCGCCTTGAACGTCCTTCACGTTGCGCGAGAGGATCTCCAGCTCCTCGCGGTGTGAGTTCGCGGTGACCACGTTGGTCCCCTCACGGCTCCCGAGGAAGCGCGGAGAGACGACGCCCGGCCACGGCTTGATGGCGCGGAGCTCCGGCTCGACCTTCTTGAGGAGGTTCTCGGGCACGATCCGTTCCCGGATCGCGGCCTCGTAGATGTTCTCGTCCCGGAGGTCCCACCCGCCGAAGACCATGCTATCCAGAGGCGCGCAGGAGAGCGTCTGCCGGGAGATCGGTCTCGGTCACCATCCCGATGCGGGGGGCAAGCCCCCGCTTCATCAGGGTGATACCAGCAATGACCGTGCTGGCCACGGCTCCACCCGCCCCGACAAAACAGACTCCCAACCGGCTCATGCGCGCTCCAAGGGCATCTCGATCAATGTCGCATACTTTACGAGAATGTCCCGCTTAGAATTCTCGACGACCCGCGGAAACTTCTGCTGAGGGCTCCGGCGCCCGAGTTCGTCCATGAACCGCCGGGCCCCCCCGGGGGCCAGGCTGAACAGGGCCGGGGGCAGGATCGCCACGTCCTGCGCCCGGTGCTCCCGGTAGACCCGGTTCTGGGCGCAGAGGCTCTCGTCGAATGCCTGGGCGAAGCGGCGCGGATCCGCCGGCGCCTGGAGGAACTCGACGAAGATCTGGTACCGCCCCTTGCCCGTCCCGCCCACACCCACCTCGGCTCCGGCGGAGAACTCCACCACCGAGCACGAGGCGGCCCGCACCGCGGCCTCGACCGCGCGCTCGATCTCGACGAACGAGGTGAGCTCCTGCGTCAGGGAGAGGACTCCCGACGTCCGGCCAACGAACTCCATCCGGTGGGGGAAGACGTTCGAGAATCTTACCAGGTCTCCGATGAGATAAGCGAACAGCCCCGAGGAGGTGGTGACGGCGATGGAGTAGTCCTCGCCGGGCTCCACCTCCCAGAGCGGGAGGCGCCGCGCGTCGGGGCGTCCTTGCTCCGCAGCGGGGACGAACTCGAAGAAGACGCCACGGTCGGGCACCATCAGCATGCCCGGCTCGCCGATGCGGTCGGTGACCGCGAAGATTCCACCCTCGGTCGCGTTGTAGTTGTCCATCAGGACGACCGGACGGCCCACGCGCGCTCTCGATGACCGCGCGGTATGGCTCGGCGTTGATGCCTCCACCGAAGAGCACCGACAGGTTCGGCCACAGCTCGCTGACCGTGCTGACGCTCGCGGCCCTGGGCCTTTGCCGCGGCGAGCAGCTTGTCGAAGAAGACCGAGAACCAGCAGGTGGTCCCCGAGACGGCGCGGACATCGTGGTCCAGATACGCCGCAGCCATCCGATCCAGCTTCTCATCGTAATCCTGGATGTCCCGGAGATCGCGGGTCGGCAGGACCCCCTCCCGGGCCGGCCAGCGGCACGAAGCGCTGCATCAGCCCCGGGTTGCTCGTCCCGAGCGCCTCGCCGTCGGGCTTCAGCGTGGAGGGCGGGAACAGGCCCAGGGTGTAGCCGCCCAGAAACCGGGCGTGGCCGACCTGGGTCGCGTAGCGCGCGACGACGTCGAACCCGGCCTTCTGCTGCCACCGGATCTGCTCCGACGAGATGGGGAGGAACTTGTGCTGCGCCGCGGTCTGGGAGCTGCCGGAGGACTGACCGAAGTACTGGACGAAGCCCGGCCAGAGCACGTCGCGCGCGCCCTTGCGCATCCGCTCGAGTGAGGGCTCGAAGTCGGCATAGGTCCCGAGCGGCACGCGCTCGCGGAAGCCGGCATGACTGGAGACCTCTGACAATCGATGGGCCTTCCCGAACTCCGTGGCCCCGGCCGCCCGGCAGTTCTGCTTCAACGCATCCAGCTGGACCTTGCGAAGCCGGTCTCGGTTACCGGCGGAGCGGTCCCACGCCAACACCCGTGCCGTCGCCGCCGTCCAGGCCAGCGGGCCGATGACCCCTCCACCGCGACGAACTCTCATGAATCGACGAGCGTCCGTACCATCTGAAGGACTGGCCTGGCAACGGGGACTTGCTGTGGCCGCCGTACTCCCTAGGGCCAACAGGGAGCGTGATAAGGAGAGGCGTTCCCCACATCGGGGCCTGTCGTGATGCCGCCGTTCGAACCTCCCCTGACCGATTCCATCCCCCTGGACGCGCCGCAGCCGCTCGGGCCGCCACCGCACCCGCTCACCCCTTCCGCACCCGCCTTGGCAGCCCGGCCCGCGCGCGCCCAGCGGACGTCACCGCGCGCGTGGTGCGCGCCCGCGACGCCCAGGAGACGTGGGGCCACACGCCCCTCTCCGAGCGGGTGAAGTGCCTGCTCGGCGCCGCGCGCGAGATGCTGCAGCGGCGCCAGGAGGTGATGCAGCTCGTCGAGCAGGAGATCGGCAAGGTGCACGCCGAGGCGCTCTTCACCGAGGCGCTCGGACCGCTCGACGCGGTGAAGGGCTGGGCCTCGGTGCTCCGCCCCGCGCTCGCCCGGCGCAAGGTGCGCCTCAACCCGCTGGGGTTTCCGGGCAAGCGCGCCCACGTGGAGGCCGTCCCCCGGGGCGTCATCGCCATCATCGCTCCCTGGAACTTCCCGGTCGCCGGGCTCTACCGCTCGGTCTTCCCGGCGCTGATGTCGGGCAACGCCATCGTGCTCAAGCCGAGCGAGTACTCGCCGCGCTCGAGCGGCTGGTTCGCCGAGCTCCTCGCCGCGCACCTCCCCGCCGGGCTGGTCCAGGTCGCCCAGGGAGACGGCGCGGTGGGCGCGGCGCTCCTCGAGGCCAGGCCCGATGCGTGCGTCTTCACCGGCTCGCCTGCCAGCGGGAGGAAGGTCTCGATCCGGTGCGCCGAGCTGGGCATCCCCTGCAGCGCGGAGATGGGCGGGAAGGATCCGGCCATCGTCCTCGCCGACTGCGACCTCGAGCGCACCGTCGCCGGCATCACCCACTGGGCCCTCTGCAACGCCGGCCAGGCCTGCGGGGCGATCGAGATTGCCTATGTCGAGCGGCCCGTCGCCGACGCCTTCGTGGCCCGGATGGCCGAGGTGTGGAAGGAGCTGCGCTCCGGGCACCGACGTCGCGCCGCTGGCCAACGCGCGGCAGCTCGCGGTGGTGCGGGCGCACGTCGACGATGCCGCGCCCGCGGGGCCACGGTGGTCTCGGGCGGCGCCCCGCTCGGCCAGGGCCTCGGATTCGCGCCCACGCTCCTGGACCGCTGCGACGACACGATGTCGGTCGTCCGCGACGAGACCTTCGGCCCGGTCCTCGCGGTGGTGCGGGTGGACGGCCCGGCGGAGGCCATCCGGGCCGCCAACCAGCTCCGCTACGGGCTCGGCGCCTCCGTCTGGACGCGCGATCTCGCGCGGGGCCAGCGCCTGGCGGAGCGGCTCGACTACGGCGTGGTGAGCGTCAACAACCACTCCTTCACCGGCGCGGTGCCGAGCCTGCCGTGGTCCGGCACGCGGGCCACCGGCTTCGGGGTGGCCAACAGCGCGCTCGCCCTCTCCACCTTCGTGCGCCCGCGCGCCGTGGTGGTCGACCGGCGGACGGACCTCGAGCTGTACTGGATGCCGTACGACCAGACGCTGGTCGAGCTGGGCGACGTGCTGGCCGACCTCCAGCAGAACCGGTTCGGTCGCGCCTGGAAGCTCCCCGTGCTGATTCGGCGCCGGATGCGCGCGCTCCGGGCGTTCTTCCGGCGGCGCCGCTCAGGCGAGGTGGGGTGAGATCTGGTCAGCCGCGCGTGTCGCCAGCGCCATGATGGTGAGCTGCGGGTTGACCCCGATGGGCCCACGCACGGTGCTTCCGTCGACCACGAACAGCCCCGGCACGTCGTGGCACTGGTGGTCCAGCCCGACCACGCTCGTCCTGCGGGTCGGTCCCCATCTCGCAGGTGCCGAGCGGGTGATAGCTGACCAGCGCCAGGTCCGACGCCGAGAGGTCCATCTTCCGGAACCGGTCGACCGCGTCGCGCGCGTCCAGCCCCTCGAGCCCCACGACTCCGGGATAGAGGCGCCGGGCGCCGCCGGCGATCAGCATCTGCATCGACAGCTCGATCCCGCGCCTGAGGCGCGCCACGTCCGCGCCGGTGAGCGAGTAGCGGATGACTGGCAGTCCCCGGACCTCTCCCCAGACCCGACCGTTGCGGGTGGCATCCGCGGCGAGCGGTCCCACGCCTGCCAGGTGGCGGATCTGCGCCAGCGGCTCCATCAGGCGGCGGCCGACGGCGGGCACCATGCTGGGCATGGCGTTGTGGCTCGCCTGGGCCGCGAGCGAGGAGGAGCCCCTCGCGGAGGAAGTGCTCGGAGCCGTACCCCTGCGGGATGTGGTCGTAACCGTTCATCTCCTGCGTCGAACAGCGCCATCACCCCGCAGCTCGGGTGGAGCGTGAGGTTCCGGCCGACCTGGCCGCTGGAGTTGGCCAGCCCCTGCGCCTGGAGGAAGAGCGGCGTGGGCACCGTGCCGCCGGCCAGGATGACCGCCCTGGCGCGGACCCGGACCCGGTTCCCGTTGGCGGCGCGGCCCTCGATGCCGGTCGCTCGCCCGTTCTCCACCAGCACCCGCTCGGCCTTGAGCCCGGTGAAGAGCATGGCGCCGCGCTCCAGCGCCGGCGGTACGTAGGAGATGTTGGTGCTCTTGCGGGCCTCGCTCCGGCAGCCGAGGTGGCAGAAGTTGGACGCCTCGCACCCCGGCGCGTTCCTGATCAGCGCGCCGTGAGTCCAGCCGAGCGCGTCGCATCCCCGCTGCATCGCCTCCCCGATGTGGCCCGACGTGCTTCCGGGCCGATGGCCCCACCCCGAGGTGGTTCTCCACCCGCTCGAAGTAGGGCGCCATCCGCGAGGGCTCGAAGGCGTCGGTGCCCATCTCCTCGCACCAGCGCTCGAGCACCCACGCCGGCGTGCGGAAGGCGGTGCCGCCGTTCACCGCCGTGGACCCGCCCACCATCCTTCCCGATCAGGACCGGGAAGGTCGCATTCCCCACCGCGAAGACCGGCCGGTAGAACCGCTCGTAGGCGCGCACCATGCTGCCGTCGAAGCTGTGGCGCTGGTGGAGCTGTCCCTCCTCAACGAAGACCACCGCATGGCCACGCTCGGCGAGCGCGTGACCCACCACCGCGCCACCGGCGCCGGTGCCCATCACCACCACGTCGCACTCGACGTCGCCGCCGGTCCAGGAGGCCCCGTCCTGGACCTGCTCCATCCAGCGCCGCTCGACGACCGGGAGTGGCGGCCGGGGTCGGGCGCCCATGGCCCGCTGGACGTGGGGAGCATCGAAGTGCACGACCTTGTAGACGGCAGCGAGGACGGTGAGTGGAATCTTCAGCAGCGGATCGCGCTCCCATTGCACGAGCAACGACTGCTGGCGGGCCGCGGACAGCGCATGGAATGCCCGCCCGGTGCGCAGACGGGCAGCGGCGTCGAGTGCACGGTGGGCGGCGGTCCAGGCGGTGGCCAGCTTCGGCGAGACCCGGGTGATGAGCTCCGCCACCTCGCGCACGGTGGTGTCGTCGGCGCCGGGGATGGTGCTCGTCCCGGGGATGATCGCCTCGGCCAGCGCCACCATCGCGCGGTGGGCGCCCGAGGTGCGCACTTGCTGGTGAATGCTGGAGGGGCTGGATACGTCCACGCGTGTTCTTTTGACACGCGCACGCTGTGTGCCGTCAAGTGTGACCATGGTCTCCTGGACCGCTCTTCTTCTCGTCTCCATCGCCTCGAGCGATGGCGGAACGGACGCCGCGCCGGCGCCGGCGGCAGCTGCGCCCGCCTCTCCGGACAGGCATCGCGCGCGCATCCCGCTCAGCGCGTTCATCCCGTTCAAGTACGACTCGGGGCCGGTGAACTACTACGCGGTCGATTCCGAGGATGGCGTCCCCATCCTTCGTGGCGTCTACAAGCCTGGGCTGGTCAACATGACCCTCATGGCCGAGACGCCGGAGAAGGCGCGGCAGGCGGTGAAGTCCGTGAGCTGGCGCTGGCGGCCGCGCGTCTACCCCAGGGATTCGAACGACTGTGGCCCCGGCCCGGCGGACGAGGCGGCGTCGATCTTTCTCGCCTTCAAGGCCGGGCTGAAGTTAATGGCGCTGAAGTACAGCCTCGCCACGGTGGGTACCGTGGGAACAACCTGTCAGTCCAACCGCGGCTGGTTCTTCGACCGGGACACGATGATCGTCCAGGTCGCTGGACCAGTCGATACCTGGACCTCGTACAGCTTCGACCCGAGACAGGAGTTCGTGAAGCACTTCGGGGGAAAGCTGGAGGACGTGCCGGATTTCGTGGGCATCGGCGTGATGACCGACGGCGACAACTCCAAGACCCCGGCCGAGGCCGACTACGCCGACTTCGTTGTCGAGTGGTGAGATCAAAGTGATGGCAGATTCGATGGTGCAGGTCCGCGCCTCGGACGAGGTGCGGCGGTGGAACGTCTGGACCGGCGTGCTGATCGCCGGGACGACCATCCTCCGGTTCCTCTTCGTCGGCGCGACGGGGATCGCCAACGGCGAGGCCTACTACTACCTCTGGTCGCGGTTCCCGTCGCTCAGCTACTACGACCACCCGCCGATGGTGGCCTGGATGACCTGGGCGACCACCCGGTTCTCGCACGGTGCGCTGGCGATCCGTCTCGGGCCGGTGCTCTGCGCCGCGCTGTTCTCCGTCCTCCTCTACCGGCTCGCGGCCCGTCTCTTCTCGCCTCGGGCCGGCTTCTACGCGGTGGCGATCGTCACCACCATCCCCATCTTCTTCGCCTCGAGCTGGGTGCTCAATCCAGAGGCGCCGCTCGCTCCGCTCTGGGTGCTCGGGCTCCTGGTCCTCGAGGGCATGCGAGAGCATGACGAGGCCTGGCGCCCGCTCGCGATGGGCGTGGTGACCGGGCTGGCCTTCCTCGCCAAATACTCGGGCGTGCTGCTCTTCGGCGTGGGCCTGCTGTACGTGCTCGTCTCGCCGACCGGCCGCCGCTGGCTCCGCCGTCCCTCGCTCTATCTGGCCGGTCCGGTGGCGCTGGTCTTCGCGCTCCCGGTGCTGATCTGGAACCAGCAGCGCGGCTGGCCGTCGCTGTTGCTCCACTTCGTCGAGCGGACCGGATTGACCGACCCGGCGACGGTCGCGGTCAAGGTCCTTCACGCCATCGGCGACCAGTTCGGGCCGTTCCATCCCTTGATGTTCCCGGCACTCCTGGTGGTCCTCGCCATCTGCATCCGGCGGGCGCCCGGCGATGACCGCTTCCGCTTCCTGGCCCTCGCCAGCGGGCCGGTGCTGGCCTTCTTCCTCCTGATGATGGCCCGGGTCCGCGATCCAGAGTCCCACTGGACGATGGTGGGCTACATCCCCCTGGTGGTGGCCGCTGCCGGGCTGCTCGACCAGCGCTCCGGTCGCCTCCCGGCCTGGCTCAGGACCTACATCGCCGCGTGCCTCGCCGTGACGCTCGCCGGGATCGTCGGGTTCTATGCTTACGCCGGGCACCCTGGTCTCCGCCGGGTGATGCCCGCGGGGACCTACAACGCGGACAAGGACTTCTTCAACGAGATGCCCGGCTGGATACAGCTCCGGGAAGTGGTCGCCGACACCGCTCCCACGCTCGGCCCGGACACGGTGGTGGCCAGCTGCCAGTACGCGCTCTGCTCCCACATCCTCACCGCGCTGGACGATCGACCGAACGTGTATTGCCCGGCCCCCCGGAGGACGGAGTTCGACTTCCTCGGCCGGCGGGACCCGCCTCCGGGCGCGTCGGTGCTCTACATCGAGGACGACCACTACCGCGCGCCGCCGGAGACGCTCATGCCGGACCGTGAGTGCACTCCGATCCGCACCCTGCCGGTGGTTCGAGACGGGGTGACCATGCAGACCTACCACTTCTGGGCGTGCCAGCCGCGGAGGCAGATCGGGCAATGAGGTTGCCGGTGCACCCCGAGCCGCTCCCACCGCCGGAGCGAGCGCCCGCGCCGTCCGCCCTCGCGCGTGTGCTGGCTCGGCTCGTCCACTGGCAGATTGAGCGGCCGCTCCGCGTCCTCGCCGCGGTGGGCCTGCTGACCGCCGTCTGCCTGGCCATCGCCAGCCGCCTCAAGGTCGACACGAGCTTCGAGACGCTCCTGCCCGAGTCGCGGCCGAGCGTGCTCGAGCTGCACCGCATCTCCGCCCGCACCTCCAGCCTCTCCACCCTGTTCGTCGTGCTCGAGGGTCAGGATCCGGCCGGGGTGCGCAAGGCGGTCGACGCGCTGGTCCCGGCGCTGAGGGCGCTCGGGCCACCCTGGGCCGGCCAGGTCGAGGACGGGGTGCAGGACGCGCTCGCCTTCCTCCGGCCACGCGCCGGCCTCTACAAGGACCTGGACACGCTGAAGAAGCTCTCGGCCGACGTCGAGGCCCGCTACGCCTACGAGGTCGGCAAGCAGACCGGTCTCCAGCTCGGCCTGGACGAGGAGCCCCCGCCGCCCATCGAGCCCGAGCGGGTACGCAAGCAGATCGGCGCCGACAGCGACCCCGACGAGCGCTTCCCCGGTGGCCGGTATCAGAGCGCCGACGGCAAGACGGCCGTCATCATCATCCGCACCGGGATCGTGGGCGCTGACTTCAAGCGCGCCGGGGAGGCCGTGGAGAAGGTCAGCGCCGTCATCGCCCAGGTGAACCCGGGCCAGTTCGACCCGGCGCTTCACTGGGGGCTGAGCGGTGACCTCGCGATCGGGCTCTGCGGAGTACCGGCTGATCAACCGGGACCTGACCGAGGTGGGCCTGGTCGGGACGGTGCTCATCCTCGGCGTGGTGTTCCTCTACTACCTGCGCTTCTGGACCGTGGCCGCCATGGGCCTGGCCATCGGGATCGGCGTCTCCTGGACCTTCGCGGTGACCGAGCTGCTCTTCGGACGGCTGAACCTCGCCACCGGCTTCCTCTTCACCATCATCGCCGGCAACGGCATCAATTCCTCCATCCTGCTGATGGCGCGGTACCTCGAGGAGCGTCGTCACGGCTCCAACGCGAGCGCGGCGGTGGTGGAGGCGATGAAGCGGACCTGGGCGCCCACCCTCACCGCCGCCGCGACCGCCTCGGCGGCGTACGGCGCGCTGGTGGTCACCGAGTTCCGGGGGTTCCGCGAGTTCGGGTGGATCGGCGGCCTGGGGATGCTCATCTGCTGGGTTGCGGCCTACCTCGCGCTTCCCCCCATCCTGATCCTCATCGAGCGGATCTGGCCTCCCGGGCGCCGCTCCTGGTGGCGCCGGGTGTTCCGCGTCGATGCCGACGGCATCCCGTTCGGACGGCCGTTCGCGACCATCGTCGCCCGCACCCCGCGGACCATCGCCGCCCTGGGCGTGCTGCTGACCATCGCTGGCGCGGTGCTCACCGTCCGCTACGTCCGCTCCGACCCGATGGAGTACGACACCAACAAGATCCAGAGCGATCGGCACGCGGTCGCCGAGGTGCACCGGCTCTTCGGGGTCGCCATGGGCATCACCCGGTTCGTCGGCCTCGACGGCATGGCGGTCATGACCGAACGGGTCGATCAGGTGCCGGCGCTGAAGGCCGCGCTCGAGGCGCGCCGCGACGCCGCCCCGGCCGACGCCAAGCCCTTCAAGGACGTGCACGCGCTCCAGGAGTTCGTCCCCGAGGACCAGGAGGCGAAGATCCCCATCCTCCTGCAGCTCCGGAAGCGCATCCTCAAGGCCCACGCGCGGGGGCTGGTCGCCGACTGGCCGAAGATCGAGCCCTACCTCCCGCCGGAGGACCTCAAGCCCTTCGGGCTCGACGATCTCCCCGACGCGGTCGCCCGGCCGTTCACCGAGCGCAACGGGACACGCGGGCGCATCGTCTACATCAGCCCCATCGAAGGCGACGTGACCTCCGACGCGCACTATCTGCTGCGCTGGGCGGACAGCTTCCGGAGCACCATCCTCCCCGACGGGACGGAGATCCGGGGCTCCGGCCGCGCCGTCATCTACGCCGACATGTGGAACGCGATCCTCCACGACGTCCCCAAGGCGCTGGTGGTCTCGTTCCTCGGCACGCTGGTCATCGTGGTGATCGCCTTCCGGAAGGCCCGCCCCTCGGCGCAGGTCATCCTCACCCTGCTGGTGGGCGTGTCCTGGATGGTGGGCATGCTCGCCCTGGCCGGCTTCAAGCTGAACTTCCTCAACTTCATCGCACTGCCGGTGACCTTCGGGATCGGCGTCGACTACGCGGTGAACGTGGTGCAGCGCGATCTCGAGCTGAAGAATCCGCTCGAGGTGCTGCGGCGGACCGGCGGTGCGGTGGTGCTGTGCAGCCTGACCACGCTGCTCGGCTACCTGGCGCTGGCCAAGTCGGTCAACTACGGGGTGCGGAGCCTGGGCGTCACCGCCGTCCTCGGTGAGGTGGCGTGTCTGCTGGCCGCCGTGCTCTTCCTCCCCGCCGCGCTGCTCTGGTGGCGCCGGCGCAGCGCCACCGCGTGAAGCTCGCCGCGCCCGCGGCCGACGATCGCCCGCTCGCCGGAGCGGGCCGGGCGCTGGGGATCGCCCTCTCCCCGCGCGGGTGGCTGGCGGTCGCCGCCATCCTCGCGGGAATCATGCTCTGGGCGAGCGACGGGCACCTCGGCCCAGGCGGCGTCCCGTTCCTGTTCCTGACCTGGGCGGCGGTGATCGCGGCCTTCACCAGCCGCCACGCGGACGACCCCGGACGCATCGAGCGCGTCCTCTCGGTGGGGATCCTGGTGCAGCTGGTGCTGCTCATCGCCCGGCCACCGGGGCAGTACCTGCTCCCGGACCTGGCGACGCACCGGGTCCTGGCCGCGACCTTCCCCGCGGCGCTGGCGGCGATCTCCATCCTCTCCACGAGCATCGTCCTGGAGCGCCCGCTCCTCGGCCGGGCCACCTTCCCGACCATCGTCGCGGTGTTCGGGGCCGCGGCGGCCTGGGTGCTGGTGGCCTCGCCGCACCCGTGGATCGACGTGATGGACTTCGGCCGCGAGTCGGCGCTGGCCCTCGCCCGCGGCCAGAACCCATACGACCTCCACCTCCCGAACATCTACGGCAACACCGAGCTCTTCGGTCCGGGATTCGCGACCGACCGGAGCATCGACGTGGGGCTGGTCTACCCGCCGCTCAGCCTCTTCCTCACCGCCCCGGGCGTGTACCTGTTCCACGACCCGCGGGCGCTCCTAGTGGTAGCCCTGGTCGCCGCCGCACTGTTCATCGACCGGCTCGGCGGGCGCATCGCCCGGCTCTCGGCGCTGCTCTTCATCTCCAGCCCCCGGCGCTTCTTCGGCGTGGAGCAGGGCTGGACCGAGCCGTTCCTCATCGCCGTGTTCGCCCTCACGCTGCTCCTCGCCCGCCGGCGCTCGCGCTGGCTTCCGGTGGCGCTGGCCGCACTGCTCGGGCTCAAGCAGTTCGCGGTCCTCTTCCTGCCCCTGACGCCCCTGCTGCTCGGCGAGACGCGGCCTCGCCGGAGCCTCCGGGTGGTCGCCCTCGCGGTCCTGCTGGCGGGCGCGCTCGCGCTTCCGTTCGTGCTGTGGGATCCGCACGCCTTCTTCCGCTCGACGGTGCTCTTCCATCTGGCGCAGCCCTTCCGGCCGGACAGCCTGAACTTCGCCGCGCTCTGGGCCTGGGCGCGCGGGGGCCAGGCGCCACCCACCGCGATTCCGACGCTCGTCGCTCACCGGGCTGGCCATGGTCTGGGCGCTCCGCCGGTGCCGGCCGACGCCGGCGGGGTTCGCCGCGGGCAGCGCCCTGGTCCTGCTCGCCTTCCTGGCCTGGTCGAAGCAGGCCCACTTCAACTACGACGACCTGGCCATCGGGCTGCTCATCTGCGCCGTCGCCGCCGGCGGTCCGGTGGGTGCGCCGGTGAGCCCGGGCCGCACCGTGGCCTGAGCGAGCAGGGCCGCCGTCCACCCGAGCAGCGCGACGTTCCGCACCAGTACCAGCGCGCACGCCCACGGGGCGAGGTCCTTCAAGGACTCGTAGGCGCCGGGGTAGACCGCCTGGTTCAGCACACAGACGATGGCGAACGCCACGAGCGCGCGTCGGCCCCGGAGCGCACCGGCCAGCGCGGCAAGCGGCAGGACCCAGACCAGGAACTGGGGGCTGAACACCCGGCCCAGCGTCATCCACAGCACGAGCGGCGCCATCGCCACCAGGGCCAGTGCGCCGGCGGTGCTCGCCCTCCGCGCCCGCCAGGCGACGGCGCCCAGGCCCAGCACCAGGAGGAGCTGGCAGGCGTCGGCCAGCGGCACGGCTCCCGGGCCCACGACCCCCGTCGCCCCGTGGCTCTGCACCGGCTCGCCGATGGCGGGCGCCACCACACGGATGAGCCCGAGCAGCGCGGCTGCGGTGCTCTCCACCTGGACCGGGCGCTCGGACTGGTAGCGCACCGCCTCGAGCAGTGCCGGTCCGGCGAGCGCCAGCATCGGGAGAAAGAGCACCACCCCGGTGGCGAGCCCGGCGAGGGCCCACCGCCCCAGCTCCGTCCAGCGCCGTGCGGCGATGCGGGGGAGCATCAGGAAGACCGCCGGCACCGCGGGGACACCCTTCGTCCAGACGAGCAGGGCGGTCAGCGCACCGGCGAGCCCCGGGCGGTCATCCACCACCGCCCACACCAGCGCGGCGAGCTCGAGGAGCACCAGGGCATCGGTCCGGTGGGTGACGACGATGCCCACCAGGAAGGCGAAGAGCGCCCCCCAGCGCAGGGCCGAGGGGCCGGGTCGGTCCGTGGCCCGCCGCCGGATCCGCTCGGCGATGACGAGCCCGAGCACGGTGAACATCGCCATCTCCAGCGCGAAGAGCGTCCGGTACTCCTCGCCGGTGCGGGCGAGCAGCGCGGGCGGGAGCGCGGCGAGGAAGAACCCGGGCGGGTACTCGACCAGGAAGTCCCGCCAGGGGCGCAGCGGGCAGCGGGGGGTCACCTCGGGCCAGGCCTCGGGCGATCCGAGGTCGCCGCGGGCGAACGCCTCGCGCCACGCCGCGGCGGTGCGCACGTAGAACCCGGAGTAGCTCCGCCCGAGCGTGGCGCGCGCGTAGGCCCAGGCCCGGCGGATGTCCCCGTCGTCCGCCGGGTAGCCACGGAGCACCCGGCCGGCGTCCGCGGGAAAGTGCAGGCGGCCGGCGTGGAAGTCGTCGCCCAGCTGCACTGCCTCCGCGCGGGTCAGACCTCCGAAGGCGAGAAAGCAGAACCATGCCGACAGGAGCAGGAGCGCCGCCACGTCGCCATGGCGATGCCGTGTGGTCAGTTCCGTCCCCGATCTGCGGAGCACCGGTCCGAGGGTAGACCAGCGCCCGCCCGCCGTCAGGCGGTCACCATCCCATCGGAGCGCCTCCGCCTCCGCCTCCGCCTCCGCCGCCACCACCTCCTCCGCCGCCGCCGCCGCACCTCCCCCGCCGGTGGGCGGCGTCACGGGTCCGCCGTCCGGGAGCTGCTGCTGCTGCGTGCCCCCGCCCTGGCCCCCGGTTCCACTCGCGCCGCCGCAGGCGGTTGCCGCCAGGGTCCCAGCGCCCAGCACCAAGACCGTGAACAGTCGACGTAGACGCATGAGACCTCCGACGCCCGAGAGGCGAGGCTCCAGGGAGACACCCGGGCCGAAGCCCGTTGCAGTCCGGGCTCTGATGCTCGATGCCGCTCGCTGCCTCGGTGATCCACCCGCCCGGTGACGTGGCACGCTCCGCTCCCGTGAGATGGGTCGCCTCGCTCCCGCCGCTGATCGCGCGGATCTCGCGCCGCCGCGGGTTCCTCGCCCTCACCATCGCCGTGCTCGGCCTCGGGCTGGGCGCCACCCTCACCGTCCTGGAGATCGCCGATGCGCTCTTCTGGAGACCGTTGCCCTACGCCGGCGAGGATCGGCTGTTCTTCGCCTGGCAGGCGGACGCGCGGGGGACGCGGCTGACCGTCAGCGGCGCCGACTTCCTCACCTGGAAGGCCGAGGCCGAGCCCTTCGAGTCGCTGGCCGCGGTCAGCGCCCGCGGCTTCAACCTCACCACCGACGGTGAGCCGGAACGCGTCGAGGGTGCGCTGGTCTCGGCGGACTTCTTCCAGACGGTCGGAGCGCGGCCGCTCCTCGGTCGCCTCATCGACCCGGGCCCGCCTGGCCCCCGGGTGGCGGTGCTCTCCGAGGGGATGTGGCGACGGCGCTTCGGTGGCGATCCGGGCGTGCTCGGCCGGACACTCTCGCTCGACGGCGAGCCGGTCCAGCTGGTCGGAGTCGTGCCGGCGGCGTTCCGGTTGCCCGCGACCGCGCAGCTCTGGGTCTCGGCGCGCGCGCGCGTCCCCGAGCACCCGACGTACCCCATCGATCCGGAGACGGACCGCTCGCGGCACTTTCTCACCGTCGTGGCGCGGCTCCGGCCCGGCTGGAGCCCGGGCGCCGCCGCGGCCGCCCTGTCCACCGTGCAGGCGCGGCTCGCCCGCGCGTTCCCGGACGAGGAGCGCGAGGTGGCCGGGGCCACGCTCACGCCCTTCCGCGAGCAGCTATTCGGAGCGGCACGCGTGCAGATTTCGGTGCTCCTCGGGGTGGCCGCGCTGCTGGCCGCGGTGGCCTGGGTCAATGCGGCCCATCTGTTCCTGATTCGCCGGACGCGCCGCGCCCACGAGCTGGCGGTGCGGGTGGCGCTCGGGGCGAGCCGCCGCTCGCTGTGGGTCCTCTTCCTGCGGGAGGCGGGGCTCATCTCCCTGGTCGCGGGCGCGGTCGCGGTGGGCCTGGGGACCTGGGCCGCTCCGCTGCTGGTGACGGCGAGCCCGCAGGCGTCGGGACTTCCGCTGCCTGCGCTCTCCGGCCGGGTGTTCGGGCTCGCGCTGCTCGGGGTCCTCGCGACCGCAGTCTCGCTGGCGCTGCTCGCCGGTCTCCAGCCGGTGCACACCACCGAGCAGATCCAGGAGGGCGGCCGCACCGGGACCGAGGGGCGCGCCGCACGCCGGCTGCGGACGGTGTTCCTCGGCTTCGAGGTCGGTCTGTCCCTCCTCCTGCTGCTCGGGACCGGACTCCTGCTCCGGAGCTACCAGGCGGTGCACACCGTCGATCCGGGCTTCCGGGGCGCCGGCGTGCTGGCGGTGGATCTTCCGCTCGCCCGGCTCCGGCACCCGACGCCGGCGTCGCAGGCCCGCTTCGCCCTCGACGTGCTCCGGGCACTCGAAGCGGAGCCACAGGTCACGGCGGCGGGGTTCGTGTCCCGGCTGCCGCTCTCGCCCTCCAACACCGTCGGCGACCTCGCGCTTCCGGGCCAGGAGGACGCGGCGTTCCCCTGTGACCTCCGGCTCGCCAGCCCGGGGTACTTCGAGGCGCTGGGCATCCCCCTCCGGAGCGGCCGGCTCTTCGAGGCACGCGACGTGGACGGTGGACCTCCGGTGGCGATCATCAACGAGCTCGCGGCGCGGCGCGCCTTCGGAACGCGGAACGCGCTGGGCCAGCGCATCCTGATCTGGGGAGAGACGGCTCCGAGCGAGGTGGTGGGCGTGGTGGGCAACGTCCACCACACCGGCCTCGATGCGGACCCTCGGCCCGAGGCCTGGCGACCGGTGGGCGCGGTCGGCTGGGCCAACCTCTCGCTCGTGGTGCGGGGGAAGGTTCCGCCGGCCGCGCTGCTCGGGCCGGTGCGCATGGCGGTGCACGCCGTCGATGCCGAGCAGCCGCTGGTCCGGCCCGAGCCGATGCTCGAGCGCGCCGAGGCCTCGCTGTCGGTGCGCCGCTTCACCCTCGAGGCGCTCTCCGCCGGGGCCATCGTCGCGTTCCTCCTCGCGCTGGCCGGCATCTACGGGGCGACCGCCTACGGTGTGGCGCAGCGGACGCGCGAGCTGGGCGTCCGGCTCGCGCTCGGCGCGACTCCGAGGGAGCTCGTCCAGATGGTCACCCGGGAGACCGTCGCGGTGGTGGTCGCGGGCTGCATCGTCGGGTCTGGTCGCGGGCGCCTTGCTTTCCCGGGTCCTCGCGGGGCTGCTGTTCGGGGTCTCCCGGCTCGATCCGCTCACGTTCCTCGGCTGGCCGGCGGTGCTCACCGCGGTGGCCGGGACTGCCGCCTGGGTCGCGGCCCGACGAGCCGCCTGCGGTGGGACCCGCCGAGGCGCTGCGGCACGAGTAGCGGGTGGGCGAGGCTGGCGACGCCCGGCCGTCCGCACCCCCGGTGCGCCGAGCCCAGCCATGGCGTTGCAATTCGGGCGATGACCCGCAACGACACCCGGGCGCCGGGTCCTCAGTGCTGGTGGTGGTGTGGCGGGGCGAGGAGCTCGGAATGAAGAAATCAAGAAGCTGTTCGGTGTGCTGGTGATCGGTGGTGCGGGCCTCCTGGGGCTCGTCCGATGTGGCGGGAGCGATGGAACGCCCGCCCCCACGACCAACAACCTGAATCCCGGCAATCTCCCGCTGCTTCCGGATGGAGGATTGCCGGACGGAGGCCACCTTCCGAACCCCGATGGCGGCCCGATGGGCTGGTAGTGGTCGACCGGCCGTGCACCCGCCGGTAGAGTCCCGCGCTCACCGGAGGGCTGGCCGATGGGCGAAGGGGTCGTCTTGCTGACGCGGGTGCACACGGCCATCAGCCTGATCGGCATCGGATCCGGGCTGGTCGTGGTCTGGGGAATCCTCCGGGGCCAGCTGCTCCCGCGATGGACCGCGGTGTTCCTCACCACGACGATCGCCACCAGCGTCACCGGGTACTTCTTCCCCTTCCGGGAGCTGCTGCCGTCGCACATCGTGGGTGCCGTCTCGCTCGCCGTGCTGGCGGTGGTGCTGTGGGCCCGCTACGGCCGCGGGGCGCAGGGCCGCTGGGGGCAGGTCTACGTCGTCGGCGCGGTGCTCGCGCTCTGGCTCAACGTGTTCGTCCTCGTCGCCCAGCTGTTCGCCAAGGTTCCCGCCCTCCACGAGCTCGCGCCCACGCAGACCGAGCCTCCCTTCGGAGTGGCCGAGCTCGTCGTGTTCGGGATCTTCGTCCTCATCGGAGGCCGGGCGCTCCGGAGCACCCGGCACACCGCGGCCCGCCAGGCAATCTGACGGAGCACGGGAGACCGAGCGCTCTTCTGCGAGGCGGCCGTCACTCCTCGCCGCGCACCCGTGCGGTCAGCGCCTGACCGGTCGGCGTCGCCGCAAGTCCACCCTCGCCGGTCTCCCGCAGCTCGGGCGGGAGCATCCGACCGACGGACGCCATCGCGCCGACCACCTCGTCCGGGGGGATGAACGACTCCAGGCTGGCCAGAGCGAGCTGCGCCGCGCACACCGCGTGGACGCTGAAGAACGCATTCCGGCTGACGCAGGGGACCTCGACGAAGCCCCCGACTGGATCGCAGACCAGCCCGATGCTGTTGGCCAGGGCCATGGTGGCGGCGTGCACGCAGGCCCGGGCGGTGCCGCCGAGCAGCTCGGTCACCGCGGCCGCGGCCATCGCCGCGCTGGAGCCGATCTCCGCCTGGCATCCGCCGGCGCTCCCCGAGATGTGCATCTGCCGCGAGATGGCCTGGCCGATGCCGGCGGCGAGGACCAGCGGCATCACCAGGACCTCGTCGCCGATCCCGAGATGGTCCGCCACGCCGAGGAGCGCGCCCGGAACCGTGCCTGCCGAGCCGGCCGTGGGCGCGGCCACGATGCGCTTCATCCGCGCGTTCTCCTCGTTGACCGCCATCGCGTAGGCCTGGACCCGCCGGAGCAGCGGCGCGTTCAGGACGTCGGGCGCGGACCACAGCCCCTTGGCGTTCCAGCCCACCATCCCGGTGAGCGACTTCTCGGTCGACCCGAGCCCGGCGGTCACCGAGGCCCGCATCAGGGCCAGCCGCTCCCGCATCGTGCGGCGGATCGCTTCCGGATCGGCACCGGTCTCGGCGCAGTCCCGGGCCAGAACCCAGTCCGACGCGCGCCCCTGCACGGCCTCCAGCTCTCTGAGGCTGAAACCCGCCATCGCCGTCCTCAGCCCTCGTCCATCACCGGGCGCAGCATGCGCACCCAGTGCATCCCGTGGATGCGGGCGATCCAGGCGAGCGCCGGGTCGGAGAGTCGGCCGTCGAGCTCGAGGCACATCAGCGCGTCGCCGCCGCGCCGGTCGCGATTGCTGGAGAGCGCAGCGATGTTGACCCGGTCGTCCGCCACCACCCGGGTCACCGTGGCGATGGCACCGTAGAAGTCCTGGTGTCCGACGAGGAGGGTGTGCCGGGCGCCGCTGAAGCGGACCGGCACGCCGTCGATCTCCAGGATCTCCACGACCCCACCTCCGATGCTCGAGCCCAGCACCGCGGTGCGGCGGCCGCCGCCCTCGAGCACCAGCCGCACCGAGTTGGGGTGCACATTGCCGAGGTCGGCCACCGCCCAGGTCACCGCGAGCCCGGCCCGCTCGGCCTCGGCGAGCGCGTCCGGCAGCCGTCCGTCGTCCGGACGGAACCCGAGGAGCCCGGCGACGAGCGCCCGGTCCGTCCCGTGTCCGCGGCCGGTCTTGGCGAAGCTGCCATGGAGGGAGATCTCCGCGGTCTGCGGGGGCGCCTCAAGGATGGCACGGGCAAGCAACCCAATCCGGCACGCACCGGCGGTGTGGCTGCTGCTCGGGCCAATCATCACCGGACCAATCATGTCGAGGACGGACATCGCTGGAACCCTTGAGGGCCTTCTGCCAGACCCGGGGCGGGCCACGCCAGTGCGATGTCCAGCTCAGGTCCCGCACTTCGTTTCCAGGATCGAGGGGCGAAACAGCCTCGCCCCGGACCGACCCACATCGGGCCAGGCCCAGCACTGGAGAATCGCGATGGACTTCATGCCTGACGAGGAAACGCCCCCGCCACACCTCCCCCGGCTCGGCCGCCTGGTCCTGGTCGCCATCCTCGGCGCCGCCGTCCTCCTCGGTGGGGCGACGGTGCTCGCCCGACCCCACTCCGCCGCATCCGCGGCCGCCCCCGCCCCCGTTCATCCGGTTGCCCCCGCCGCGTTCCAGCGCCTCGCGAACGCGGGCACGGACACGGGCCCCGGCGAGGCCGAGTCGGAGCTGGCGATCCTTCCGCAGACGCGCCAGTAGATTCGGGGAGGCGCCGCGCTCCGGGTCAGAGGTAGCGGCGAACGCGTGCCTTGTACCGCAGATACGGCTCGCCGAACTTCGCCGTCAGGTAACGCTCCTCTGGAAGCACGGCGAGGACGTGCACCACTCCGAGCGCCACGAACGCGAGCGGAACCGTCCAGAGCGTGCCCGCCGCGACACCGAGGCCGATGGTGAGGAGCGTCATGCCCAGGTACATCGGGTTGCGCGTGAAGCGGTACGGCCCTCCGAAGACGAGCTCCGGGGTCGGCTGCCACGGTTTGGGATCCTGACCGGTCCTCCGGAAGAGACCGAGCGCCGGCAAGGCGATCGCCAGGGCCGAGCCGACCGCGAGCGCCGACAGCGCGATGCGGACCGCGACTCCACCTGGCACGGACCACCGCACGACGAATCAATCCACCAGCCCGCCCACGACCAGGGCAGCAACGAAGACCAGCGGTGGTGGCAGGTTGACCCGCGCCCCACCCTGCTTGCTCTGGACGTCGTCCACGGGCTTCCTCCGCTCAAGGGAGGCCCGACTGTACGCCCCGGCCGGGGCCAAAGGACGCCTCCACTGTCTTGAATCGCCGTTCCGCTTCCCCCGGGCGTTGCGCTATCTAGGACTCGGTGAGCGCATCCCGGGACACCGCCTCGGTCGACTTTGCAGCCCAGCTGCGAGCCTCGCTCCTCTTCATCGACCTCGGGAGCGCCGAGCTGCACGTGCTCGCCGCCGGCTGCCGCGCGGTGCACCTCGGCCCGGGCGAGGTGTTGCTCCGGCAGGGCGAGCCGGGCGACGAGATGTTCCTCGTCACCGCCGGAAGGCTGCGCGTCACGCACCGCGAGGGCGCGGACGAGGTGGTCCTCGGTGAGGTGGGGCGTGGAGAGCACCTCGGGGAGATCGCGCTGCTCAAATCGGTGGCGCGCACCGCGACGGCCACCGCCCTCGGTGAGACGCGGCTCCTCGCGCTCTCCCGGGCGACGGTGGACGCGCTGGTCGCCGCCCACCCCGAGTCGCGCGAGAAGCTCGTCACCGCCCTCGAGCACCGCCTGGCGTGGGCCGCCAAGCGGCGCCTGCGTCCGGATCCAAAACAGCTCGCGGGCCTGCTCGGCGAGATGATGGGCGGCATCGCGCGTGAGGCGCTCGCCGGACTGGAGAGCGAGCTGGAGTGGGTGACGCTGCCGCGCGGGACGATCTTCATCCGCGAGGGTGAGCCGGGTGACTGCCTGTACTTCCTGTCCTCGGGCCGCCTGCGGGTGTTCACCCGCCGAGAGGATGGAAGCGAGGCGATGGTCGGCGAGGTCGGCCCGGGCGAGTCGCTGGGCGAGATGGCGCTGCTCTCGAGCGCGCCGCGCTCGGCGTGGGTGGCCACGCTCGAGGACAGCGAGCTTCTCCGTCTCTCGAAGGCCGGGTTCGAGCGGCTCCTCGCGGAGCATCCGCAGGCGATGGGGATCTTCACCCGGATGATGCTCGCGCGGCTCAACAAGCGAAACCACGCCCGCGCCACGATGGCCCAGCTGCGCGCAGCACCGCTCGCCAGTCCCGAGGAGTGCGACGAGATCGTCCGCACGCCCAACCTGGTCCTGCGAAACCTCAAGATCACCCAGATGTACCACCGGCTCTCGCAGCAGCTGGCGCTCCTCCTCGGCGACGAGGACGCCAACTGGTGCACGTTCGCCTGCAACGCCTCGAAGACGGCGGGATATGCGATCCGCCGCGAGGAGCTGCCGTTCGTCGAGATGATCGCCCTGGCGCGCCGGCGCGCCTGGGTGCGCCGAGGGGCCGACCGCGTGAACGCGTGGGCGAAGGACACGGCGCTGGTTCGCCGCGCGCAGAGCACGCTGGACGCGGTGAGCGAGACCATCTCCGCCGGCAACCTCAAGGTGTTCGCCGAGCTCGGGCCGATCTTCGCCAGGTTCGTCCGCGAGTTCCAAGGTGACCGCGATTGCTCGCTCGAGCGTCTGGAGGCGTTCACCGCGCAGCTCGAGCCCGGGCCGACGAGCGAGGGTGGCCAGGAGATCCTCCGCGAGGCGCTTCGCCATTACTACGAGGCCGCATTCGAGACCCGCCCCAAGGCCCGCGCCGAGCTGGTGCTCCTGGGCACCATCAAGGTCGGTCTCCACGAGCAGACCCGTTTACAGCCGAACATCGTGGCCGCGCTCAACGCGCCGCTCACCGTGGGAATCGACGGAGCGGTGTCGTCGGGGCTGCTCGGCCCGGTGCTCGGGCTCTTGCCTTCGCGCGCGGCAACGGCAGCCCGCGGCGGCCTGGGAACGGTCGAGCGGCTCCTCGCGACGCAGCTCACGCAGACTTTCCGCCGTCTGGTCACTCGGAGCATGATGACCCTGCGGCTCCCGTACGGCGAGGTTCGGCTGGGCGCGGACGTCCCGCGGCTGCCCGACGACCGAATGTTCCCCTACGTGCTCCAGGAGCTCGAGCTCCCCGAGCTGGTGGCGCTGGTGGGCGAGTTCGACGCCTCGCCCGGGAGCCTCTCCGGCAGCCGCGCCTCGGACTGGGGCAACCTCGGCGACCGGATGAAGTTCATCGTCGACCTCTTCCGCTCACGCCAGCGCAGCCTCGAGCTGTTCGGCCAGCCGTTCGAGCACGATCAGCGCGGGGAGATCGCCGCCGACCGCGTCCCGCCGGGGCAGCTGTAGCGCCAGTCACTCCGCCCGCAGCGCGACCCCGGGCTCGACCCGCGCCGCACGGATCGCCGGGAGCGCCGAGGCGAGCAACCCGGACGCGAGCACGACCAGTCCGGTCATCGAGAGCGCGATCGGGTCACCGGCCGCGATGCCGAAGAGGAGCCCGCGCAGGAGGTGCCCGGCCGCCACGGCTCCGGCCATCCCGAGCACAAGGCCCACGCCTACCAGGAGTGCCGATTCGCCGAGCACCAGCGCCAGGACGCGCCGCCCGGGCGCACCGAGCGCCTTCCGGAGACCCATCTCCGGGATGCGCCGGGTCACGCTGTAGGTCACGAGGCCGTACACCCCGGTCGCAGAGAGCAGGAGCGCCAGGAGCGCGAAGGCGGCGAAGACGCCCATCTCGAACCGGTGGATGTCGAGCGAACGTGCCACCACCTCGGACAGCGTGCGGACCCGGGTGATGGGGAGGAGCGGATCCTGCGCCCGAACCTGCTCCCGGACGCCGCGGATCAGCTCCGACGTCGAGCCACCCCGCGCGCGGACCACCAGCTCGCCCCACCGATGCCAGGGGTTGCTGTTCTGCGGGTATGGCACGTAGATCGTGGGCTCCTGCGGGCGATCGAGGCCGAGGTGCTTCACGTCCCCCACCACTCCCACGACGACCATCCAGGCGTCGGAGGGCTCACGGGCGAAGCGGATCCGCTCGCCGATCGGGTCCACCCCTGCGAACTCGGCCCGGACGAGGGCCTCGTTGACCACCACGGTCCGGGGCGCGCCGGCGCGATCCCGCGCGTCCAGCGCCCGACCCCGCAGCACCGGAATCCGCGCTGCCTCGAAGTATCCGGGACTGACGACCCGTGCCCCGGCCGAGGGCTCTGGACCCCGGGGCAACGGGGCGCGGCCGGCGACCGCGTAGTCGTGCTGCAGGTTGGAGCCGGCCAGCGGCAGCTCGCTCACGAACCCCGCGCTCTCCACCCCCGGGCATCAGCCTCACACCCTCGAGCAGGCGGTCCCAGAAGGGTGTCTGCTGTGGCGCGCGCGGGTACCGGGATTCGGGGAGATCGATCCGCAGCGAGAGGGCCTGGCGCGGGTCGAAGCCGAGGCGTACCCGCTGCAGCTCCATCAGGCTCCGGACCAGCAGCGCGGAACATGCCAGGAGCGTGGTCGCCAGCGCGACCTGGGAGACGACCAGGAACCGGCGCAGGCGCGGATGCGCTCCGCCGAGCCGGACGGCCCTGAGAGCAGAGGCGAGATCCACCCGGGCGCTGCGCATCGCGGGGACGGCGCCGAAGACGAGTCCGGTGAGGATGGCGACGCCGGAGGCGAACGCGGCGACCCGGCCATCGACCGAGACCTCTCCGGCGCGGGGCAGCGTCTCGGGCGCGAACTGCAGGACCAGCGGCACGGCCCACGCGGCGAGGCAGAGCCCGACGGCCCCGCCGGCCACGGCGAGCACCATGCTCTCGGCGAGGAGCTCGCGGACCAGCCGGCCCCGGTCTCCTCCGAGCGCCGCGCGGACCGTCAGCTCCGGCGCCCGTGCGGTCCCGCGCGCCAGGAGGAGGTTCGCGAAGTTGGTGCAGGCGAGGAGGAGGAGCAGCGAGACCGCCCCGAAGAGCAGGAGCAGCGGCTCGCGCACCGATCCGGTCACCCGGCTGCGCAGCGAGACCAGCGGGAAGGTCCGGCCCCGGTTGGCCTCGGGGTAGAGCTCCGCGATCCGGCGCCCGGCAGCGTCCACCTCGGCCTGTGCGCTTGCGAGGCGGGTGCCCCCGCGTATCCGGGCGACGGTGGCCATGAAGTGCGCGCCGCGCGCCTCCGCCGCCTCGGGGTAACCCGACCTGCATCGGGCACCAGGATCTGCGCCTCGGAGCGCGGCAGCTGAAAGCGCGGCGGCAGGATGCCCACGACGCGGAACGGTTTCCCGCTCAGGCTGAGGCTCTGTCCCATCAGCGCCACGCCGCCGTGTCTCCGGGCAAAGTCGTCCGTCACCACCACGACCGGATCGGCGCCCTTCCTGTCGTCCGAGAGGGTGAGCAGCCGCCCGGCCGCGGCGGGCACCGACAGCGCGCGGAGCAGCTCACCGCTCACTAGCGCCGCGGGGATCTGGATGGCCTCGTCTCCCTCCAGCACGTCGGCCGGCCAGGCCGCGTACGCTCCCAGCGCCTCGAGTCCCGCCACCTCTGCCCGGAAGTCCTCGACGTCCGGGTACGACTGCTCGCTCCGGAACGCCACCAGGGATTCCGGAGCGGAGCATCCGTGCCAGGGATCCCTGCGCGCTCGGGGGACCCCGGACGGGCAGTTCTGGGAAAGGCCGTCCCACCGACGGACACCCACCGGCCGACGTCCTAAGGCGCGTCGCTCTTGCCGGCCTCGGCCTTGAGCCGCTGGTACTCCTCCCAGTGGCGGCGGGCCTCCTCGAGCAGACGGCGGATCTCCTTCTCCTCCGCCGTGGCGAGCGCGCCGCGAGGTCCCGGGGCCGCGGCGGGCGCCGGGGCCGCCTTGCCCTCCACGATGCGCAGCTCGCGGGGCTCGGCATCTCCCTCCCAGGAGAGCAGCAGATGCAGGTCGCCCCGATGCCGCTGGAAGAGCGGTGCGAGGAGCCGGAGGGTGAAGGCCGCCTGCGGATTGTCCCGGACCACCAGGCTCTCCGCCTGGAGCCCCTCGGCGGCCTTCCGGAAGAGGAGCCTCGAGCCTCCGAACGTCACCTCGGCGCCGTCGAGCGTCGACAGCCGGAGCCCGGGCAGGGCGGCGTCCTCCACCGCCTGGGCCAGCGCGCCCGGGGCGACGGTGAGCCGGAGCACCAGCACCTCGGCCGAGGACAGTGTCGGCGGCTGGCTCAGAGGTCCACCTTCTTCTCGGTGTGGTTCTGACCGTCGAACCGCAGGCACACGCCCTTGCCCTCCACCCGGGTGACGAGGTTGCACGGACGCCGCCAGATGGTCTGGAGGTTCCGCAGCGTCTCCCGGGCGTAGTCCGGCTTGAGGTCCTGCCCGTCGTGCTTGTGGGCCAGGAGCAGCTCGCCGCGGTTCTCGAAGTTGCCGTCCACCACCTCGATGATCGGCTGGCCGAAGTTGGTGAGCTGGGAGAGGAGCTTGTTCTTCACCTTGCGGAACTCGCGGTCGAGGATTTCCCAGCTGTTCCGCTTCTCGTTGAAGCCGTAGACGAACAGCTTCTGCTCGATGCGCGAACTCGGGCGTGAGGAAGGTGTCGATGAAGGTGACGTCGTTGTAGTGCTTGCGGACCTCGAAGATCTTCTCCCGCCCCAGCCCAAGCTTCTTGTCCCAGGCGCGGCGGGCCTTGAGGTCGTCGCACTCGTCCCACTCCTTGCCGAACCGGCCCTTGTTCCACCGCTCCTCGATGTCCCGGAACAGCTCGATGCCCAGCTTGTACGGGTTGAGCGCGCCGGGCCGCGTGCCCAGGGTGCCCGAGTGGTGGTCGGCGTAGTCGATGACCTCGTCCGTCGGTCAGCGCCTTCCGGGTCATGATCGTGGAGTGCCAGTAGCTGGCCCAGCCCTCGTTCATGATCTTCGTCTGGCCCTGGGGCGCGAAGTAGTAGGCCTCCTCGCGGAGGATGGCCAGCACGTCGAACTCCCACGGCTCGAGCGGCGCGTGCTCCAGCAGGAAGAGCAGCACGTCGCGCTGCGGCCGCTCGGGGAAGTGCTTCTTCTTCGCGCTTCTCGTCCTCGACCTTCTTCCGCTGCGACTCGAGGAACTCGAGGGGGTTGACGTAGCCGCGCATGTACTCGCGGTCGACCCGGAAGCCCTCCACCCGCTCGTTGCTCTTCTCCTCCTGCTCGGCCCGCTTCGGGTCCGGGGAGCGGCGGATGTAGGGCGAGTGGTAGTCGATCAGGTTCTCCAGGCGAGAGCGCCCGGTCGATGAAGTCCTCGACCTTCTCGATGCCAACCTTGTCCACCCAGCGCCGGACGCGGGTGGCGTGGTTGGCCATCTCGTCCATCATCCGGCGGTTGGTGTGCTGGAAGTAGAAGTTGTTCTTGAAGAAGTCGCAGTGCCCGTAGACGTGGGCCATCACCAGCTTCTGGTCCACCTCGGCGTTCGACTCGAGCAGGTACGCGTAGCAAGGGTCGTTGTTGATGACCAGCTCGTAGATCTTCGACAGCCCGTACTCGTAGCCCTTGCTGAGCTGCTCGTACTCCATGCCCCAGCGCCAGTGCGGGTAGCGGTTGGGGAAGCCGCCGTAGGAGGCGACCATGTTCAGCTCGTCGTAGCCGAGCAGCTCGAAGACGGTCTCGAAGAAGTCCAGCCCGTACCCGCGGGCGTAGCCCTCGATCTCCTCCTTGAGCTGCGCCAGCCGGGGCGTGAGGCTCTTCGGCATCAGCGCCCCTTCCCGAGGAAGTCGCTTGATGGACTGGTAGATGGCGTCCTTGTCCGCGATCTCCGAGAGCGCCACGTTCTCCGGGTCGCCCACCGTCTCGCGCAGGTCCTTGATGAACTGGCCCGAGCCGTAGGGGCTCTCCACCTGCCCGTAGGCGAACTGGTTCACCGCCGGGAGGATGTCGGTCTTCAGCATCTCGATGCAGTGCCGGGTGTCGTCCGCGCTCCAGTTGTCGCCGTCGCTGAAGTGGAAGGGGTAGATGTTCCAGCTCGCGCGCGGGTAGTCGGCGCGGATGATGTCCCGGCAGAGCTTGTAGGCCGAGCTGATCATCGTGCCGCCCGACTCGCGGGTGTGGAAGAAGGTCTCCCGGTCCACCTCGCGCGCCACCGCGTCGTGGATGATGTAGCGGCACTCGAGCCCCTTGTACTGGTGCCGCAGCCAGGTATCGAGCCAGAAGCTCTCGATGCGGACGATCTCCTTCTGCTCGTCGCCCATCGAGCCCGAGACGTCCATCATGTAGACGATGACCGCGTTGGTCTCGGGCAGGTTCTGGAGCCGGTAGCTGCGGTAGCGCCGGTCCTCCCGGGTGGGGACGATGATCGGCATCGTTCGGGTTGTAGGTGCCGAGCGCGATCTGCCGGCGCAGCGCCTGCTTGAAGGTGCGCTTGAAGTGGCGCAGCGACTCGGGCCCGGTGGTGTTGACGCCGGTGTACTTGATCTTCTGCGCGACGACCTGCTCCTTGCCGCGCGCGCTCGATGTTGGGCAGCTGCAGCTCCTCGCCGAGGATGGAGGCCAGCTCCTCGAGGCTGACGTCCACCTCCAGCGCGTGGTCTCCCTCGCCCTGGCCGGCCTTGCTGCCCGTCGCCCGGCTGCACCGCACCCGGGGCAGAGCTGCTGGCCCACCTCGCCCTCGCCCTGACCGACGCCGCCCTGCTCCTTGTGGCCGTACTTGAAGTGGGGGATGTCGATGAAGGGGATGGGGATGGAGATGGTGTCCTTCCCCTTCTTGCCCAGCATCTCGCCCTTCTGCACGTACCGTCGCAGGTTGGCTTTGATCTTCCCGCGGACGATCTGCTTGAAGCGGGAGTGGTCCTGATGGATCTTCAGCGACACCGCTACTCCTTGGCGTCCCCGCGCGCGAAGATGCTGGCCACGAAGTTGAGGACGTCGGTCGAGCAGATCTCGCAGTAGCCGTAGTTCTTCATCAGCCGGTCCTTGACCAGGTCGATCTTCTCCTGGGTCTCCTTGTCGACGACCGAGCTGACCAGATTCTTCAGCTTGATGCTGTCCTTCTGGTCCTCGAAGAGCTTCAGCTCCAGCGCCTTGTGCAGCCGCTCGTTGGTCCGGTAGTTGAACGTCTTGCCGTCCACGGCCAGCGCGCCGATGTAGTTCATGATCTCGCGGCGGAAGTCGTCCTTGCGGCTCTCGGGGATGTCGATCTTCTCCTCGATGCTCCGCATCAGCCGCTCGTCGGGCTCCTCGTACAGGCCGGTGTACTTGTTCCGGACCTTCTCCTTCTGGGTGTAGGCCTTGATGTTGTCGATGTAGTTGCCGCAGAGCTTGCCGATGGCGTCCTCGTCGGCGCTGATCGCCCGCTGGACCTCGTTCTTCACGATGTCCTCGTACTCCTGCTTCACCGTGGTGAGCAGCTCGCGGAAGCGCTTCCGGGTCTCGTCGCTGGAGATGAGCGCGTGGCCCTTCAGGCCCGCCTCCAGCTCGTTGAGCACCATGAAGGGGTTGATGCAGCCCTCGCCCTTGTCGCTCACCAGGGCGTTGGTGATCTTGTCCTGGATGTAGCGCGGGCTGATGCCCTCCAGGCCCTCGCGGGACGACTCCTTGCGGAGCTCCTTGATGTTGTCCTCGGTGAAGTTGGGGAGGGTCTTGCCGTTGTAGAGCTTGAGCTTCTGCAGCAGCGTGAGGTTGTGCTTCTTCGGCTCCTCGAGCCGGGTGAGCACCGCCCACATCGCCGCCATCTCCAGCGTGTGCGGGCGCGATGTGCTTGCCCTTGATCGCCTTGGCGTTGAAGTCCTTCTCGTAGATCTTCTGCTCCTCGGCGAGCTTGGTGATGTACGGGATGTCGATCTTCACCGTGCGATCCCGCAGCGCCTCCATGAACTCGTTGTTCTCCAGCTTCTTGTACTCGGGCTCGTTGGTGTGCCCGATGATCACCTCGTCGATGTCGGTCTGGGGGAACTTCTTGGGCTTGATCTTGTGCTCCTGGCTCGCGCCCGAGCAGGTCGTAGAGGAACGCCACGTCCAGCTTCAGCACCTCGACGAACTCGATGATCCCGCGGTTGGCGATGTTGAACTCGCCGTCGAAGTTGAAGGCCCGCGGGTCGGAGTCGCTGCCGTACTCGGCGATCTTCCGGTAGTTGATGTCGCCGGTGAGCTCGGTGGAGTCCTGGTTCTTCTCGTCCTTGGGCTGGAAGGTGCCGATGCCGATCCGGTCCTTCTCGCTGAAGATGAGCCGGTTGACCCGGATGTGCTGGATGACCTTGGCGAAGTCACCGCCCTCCTGGGTCATCAGGTCCCTGAAGACGAAGCGGCAGGCCGGGCACAGCTCGTTCCCCTCGGGGATCTGGAAGTCGCCGCTCGGTCGGCAGCTCGGCGAAGACCCTGGGCCGCCACTCGCGGGGGATGAGGTTGAGCGGCTCCTCGTTCATCGGGCACTTCATCCGCTCCTTGTGACCACCGTGCCGTCGGCAGCCCTTCTCGCTCCAGTTCCAGGCGAAGGTGTAGGCCGCCCCCTCGGGCGTTCTTGCTGTACTCCTCCATGCCCTTCTTCAGCAGCCGGGCGATGGTGCTCTTGCTCGAGCCCACCGGGCCGTGGAGCAGGATGACGCGCTTCTCGGTGCCGTACTGCTGCGCCGCGGACTTGAAGACGTTCACCAGCTTCATCAGCGGCACGTCGAGGCCGAAGATCGCGTCGCGCCCACCGAAGCGCTCGTCACTGAAGAAGTGGTAGCGGATGAGCTTCTTCTTGTTGTCGATGTACTCGGTGCTTCCCGTGGCTGAGGATCATGTCGTAGATCCTCTGGAACGCGGTTCGAGTCACCCGCGGGTTCTGGCGAACCAGGTTGAGGTAGTCCTCGAAGCTCCCTTCCCAGTGCAGCTCGGCGTACTGCTTGCTGTCCTGGAGCTTCGCGATGCGCTCGACCCACGAGCCCTGCGCCACGGTCGTCATGTCTCGTCTCATCCCTCTGGAGGCTCCGCGCGTGGGCGGGCCCCATCGAACCCCCACACCGGCGCGGGGTGGGACCGCGCGAGCGTGTCCGGTGCTGGGGGGACGGACGGCTCGCGGAGGCCACAGCCTGCCGGGAGGCGCCGTCCCGCGCGACCGGGACGCGGGGTGGAGACTTCCTGACGTCCTGGAGCTTATGCCTTCCAGTCTGACGCTTCCAATGCCCCCCGGATCCACCCCGCGCCTGTGGACAGTTTCACCCGTTCGCTCAGCCGCCGCACCGGGCCAGCCGGCGTTCTGGAGGACCTCGCGGTAGCCGTCCGGGTCCAGAACGCGCAGGTGGTCGCCGGTCGGTGCGCGCCCCACCGTCTTGCCCCGCCGGTGCGTCAATTCGAGGCGGAGGAGGGCCTCGAGATCGTCGGTGGGGCGCGCGACCCGGAGCACCGCCGAGGCCCGGAGCGAGCCGAGGTCCGGCGCGCCCACCCGCAGACCGAGCCGCGAGTTCCGGACGCTGAACGTCGTCTGGTCGTGGGTTGCGGCGTAGGTGCCGGCGCGGGAAGCGCGGCACTTGCCCGGGAGGTCGTCCGGCTCTGCAGGGAGTCGTGGATTGTGTCGAGCTCCTCGCAGTCCGGAGATCGGTCGTTCAACCTTCGCCCGCGACCGCTGCCCTCGGGTCATTCCGACCGGGGCCGTCTTCCCAAGCCCCCGCGGTCCCTGCTAGTCGCACCGGCAGATCGATGCCCACCCCGTCCGTCGCTCCACGGATTGAGGACTCCTCGATGTCCGGCTCCTCTCCCCGCGTGTCGAGCGAGGAGGCGAGAGCGGTCTGGAGTCTCGTCCTCGCCTGCGCGCTGGTCCTGCTGCCCCGGCTCGCGGTCTTCCCGTGGAGCGAGAACCTCTACGGTGACGCCGTCGTCCGGACCGAGCTGGCCCAGCGCTGGCTCCAGAACCCTCACTGGATCGCCCACATGGACGACGGCGCCTTCCAGTACGGGCCGTTGCACGTGTACCTGGTGGCCGGGGCGCTGGCGCTCGGCATCGACCGGGAGGACGCCGGCCGCTGGGTGAGCCTGCTCTTCGGCGTGCTGTCGGTGTTGCCGCTCTGGTCGCTGTCGCGGCGGCTCGGAGGCACGTCCGGCGCCTGGTGGGCCACCGCCGGCCTCGCGCTGTGGGGGATGCACATCCAGATGTCCACCACCGCCGGGAGCGAGTCGGTGGGCCTGTTCTTCGTGCTCTGGAGCCTCGCGCTCCTGGCCGAGGGACTGGAGGACAACCGCTTCGGGCCGCTGTTCGGCAGCGCGCTGGTGCTGAACCTGGCCTGCGCGGTCCGCTACGACTGCTGGCTCCTCATCCCGCTCATCTGCGTGCTCCTCCTGCTCGGGGACAAGGACCGGATCGCCGCGGTGACCCGGTCGGTCTGCTACGGCCTGCTGGCCCTTCCCGTTCGTCGCCGCGTGGATGCAGGGGAACGAGCGGGCCAAGGGAGACCCCTTCGCCCCGCTCCGGTACATCGAGAGCTTCCACCGGGCCTGGGTGGCGGAGGGCGTTGCCCGCTGGACCTCCGCCGGGTACCGCGCCCAGAACCTCTTCTTCTGGCCCGGGGTGGCGCTCTTCACGCTCTCTCCGCTCATCGCCTGGTTCGGGATGCGGGGGATGGTGCGAGTCTGGCGGCAGCGGCCGGAGTACCGCTGGCTGATCTGGGTGGTGCTGGCCCCGACCGCATACTTCACCTTCCGCAGCGTGGTGCTGCTCGACTTCGTTCCGCTCGCCCGGTTCGCCGTGACGCAGGTGGCGCTGCTCCTTCCCTTCGTCGGCGTCGGCTACCTGGCCACGGTCGAGGGCAAGTCCCCGCTCGCGGCGCGGGCCTGGGCCGGCGCGGCGCTCGGACTGGCGGTCCTGTTCCCGGTGGTGATCGGCGCTCTCACCGTACACCGCGAGGACCAGGTGGCGAGCTCGCTCCGTCCGGTGAGCCCGGTGTCCACCAACCCGCCGGCGGTGATGAAGGTGGCCCGCTGGCTCAAGGCCGAGGTGGCGCCGCTCGGTGGGGCGGCGGCGCTCGACATCGACGACCAGTACTGGGACCTGCAGATCGCCTTCTTCAGCGGGCTGCCCGACACCCGCCTGGCCCGGATGCGCTGGGACATCTTCCGGAAGCAGGTCAAGGAGCAGCGGCCCGAGGTGCTGGTGCGCCGCGAGGGCGGAGGCCTGGAGAAAGAGCCCGACTTCCTGCTCCAGGGAGATACCATCTCGTTCGACGGGGACGGCTGGGAGGAGGTCCCCGGCTTCCAGCGTCCCTGGCACGTCTACCGCCGCGCCGGTACCCACTAGAGGGCCTCATGACCCAGGCAGCACCAGCCGTGACCCGCTCCGCACGGACGCACGCCCGCCGAAGTGGGTCTCCTTCACCGTCCTGTTCCTGATCGAGATGTGGGAACGGTTCGGCTACTACGGGATGACCGCGGTCGTCGTCCTCTACATGGTCCAGAAGCTCGGCTACAGCGACGACCGGGCGAACCTCACCTTCGGCGCCTTCGTGGCCATGGCCTATGCCTCGCCCGCCGTCGGAGGGTGGCTCGGGGACAAGGTGCTCGGCACCCGGCGGATGACGGTCATCGGGGCGACCATCCTCGCCATCGGCTACGCGCTGCTGGCCACGCCCGGGATGCCGCTGTTCCTCGCCCTCGGCGTCATCGCGGTGGGCAGCGGGCTCTTCAAGCCCAACCCGGCCAACCTCGTCTCCAAGGTCTACGAGGGGAACCCGGCGAAGATCGATTCGGCCTTCACGCTCTATTACATGGCGGTCAACCTCGGCTCCACGCTCTCCCAGACAGCGACGCCGCTGATCGCCGAGCAGCGTGAGCTGGCACCTGGCGTTTGGAGTCTGCGCAGGCGGGCTGGTGCTCGGGCATCCTCAACTACTTCTTCATGGGCCGCTTCCTCCAGCACGTGGGCTCACCGCCGGACTTCCAGCCGTTCCCCTGGGCGAAGTTCGCGCTTGACCATCGCGGGCGTGCGTGCTCGCGGTCGGCTTCGTCTCCTTGGTCGTGCAGAACCTGACCATGGCCAAGGCGATGGTGTGGCTGGCCACGGCTGGTGATGCTCGGGCATCTTCGCGATGCTCATCGCCAGGGGCACCCCGCGCGAGCGGAGCGGGCTCATCGCGGTGCTGATCCTCACCGCGCAGGGAATCATCTTCTTCATCTTCTACCAGCAGATGTCGACCTCGCTGACGCTGTTCGCCTACCGCAACGTCGACCTGAACTTCCTCTTCGGGATACCAGGTTCCGGCGCCGGGCAGGTGCAGGCGCTGAACCCGCTACTGGATCTTCGTCCTCAGCCCCCCTCTGGCCTGGCTCTACACCGCCATGGGCAAGCGCTCCGGAGGAGACCTGCCGGTGGCCGCTGAAGTTCGCGCTCGGCTTCGTGGTGCTGGCGATGGGCTTCTTCGTCTTCGGCGGCAGTGGTTATTTCGCACGACCCGATGGACGCGTGTCCATGGGTTGGATGATTCTCGGCTATGGCCTGATGTCGCTGGGCGAGCTCCTGATCAGCGGCCTCGGCCTGGCGATGGTGGCCCGCTACGTGGCCCCGAAGCTGCGCGGCTTCCTCATGGGGACCTGGTTCCTCGCCACGGGCATCTCGCAGTACCTCGGCAGCTACGTCGCCACCTTCGCCAGCGTGCCGCAGAACGTGACCGACCCGAACCAGACGCTGCACCTGTACATGCGGCTCTACGGCTGGCTCGGCGCCGTGGCGGTGGCGGGGGCAATCGTCTCCTTCGGGCTGCTCCCGTTGATGAGGCGGCTGTCGGCCGAGTCGGCACAGGAAGAGCCTGTCGCCGCGGCCACCGCCGCCTGATCCGCGGCGAAAGCCGATCCGCGACGAGGGAAGGGTCGGTGGTGCAGCGCTCGCCACTGCGCAGCAGGCGAGATTCGCAGCTCCCGGCGGAACGCGCGGCAGAGTGCCTGGCGGCTCCCGAATCCGCTCGCCCTGGCGATCCGGGCGAGATCCGTGTCGCCGGCGCGTAGCAGCTCCGCGGCACGGCGAACCCGCGCCTGGCGCAGCAGGGCCGACGGGCTGGTCCCGCCGAACTGCGTGAACCGCGCGCGCGTCCGCTGGCGAGTCCGGCCGAGCGCCTTGGCCAGAGAGGACACGGTCGCCCCCGGGCGGGACGCCGCGGCCAGGTGCTCGCGAAGGAGCGGGTCGGCAAGCATCCGGAGCCAGCCCTGATCCGTCCAGGACAGATCATCCCTGATGTGGGTCCGGAGTGCCTGGACGAAGAGCACCTCGCAGAGGCGGGTGGTGACGACGTCGCCACCGAGCGTCGGAATGGCCAGCTCTTCCCGGAGTGCATGAAGTGTTGGCCTGAAGGAACGCGGAATCACGCCGGCGTTCGTGCGGATGAGCGCCGGAAGTGATTCGACCATCGGGTGTGGCGACGGCGCCTCGAGATGAACACGGGCGGACAGCAGCGTGGGCGGCTTCGCATCGATCGTCGCGCGCAGCGCGCCTCGAACGCCGCGATTCACGATCAGCACCTCGCCTGGATCGAGGCGATAGCGCCACAGCTGCAGGTCGGCGTCAATCATGCAACCTCCGTCGACCACGAGATGCAGCGACACCGTGTCCTCGGGGAAGGTGCGCCTCCACGGATTCGCGTCGTCGCGGTCGTCCATCAGGCCGCAGCGCAACCTGAGCTCCTCGAGCGCGATCGCCAGGGGATCCGTTCCAGCGTCCACGCTACCGCCGGAAGCAAGAACCACGCGCGGCCGCGCGGTGTGAACCATGGGCCCTTCCGGAAACATTTTGGAACGGTCCGCCCCCCGAGGAGGGTCGTGCACCCGTCGATCAGCGTTCCGTCCGGTTTCCCAAGCAGAGGAAGGGAGCGCGTTCCGTCACTGCTGGACATCGCCTTGAGACGCCAGGGTCCTACCGGACGGACGTCGTTCGGAACTGCCCGCGACGACGGCTCCCCAACCCGGCCAGGTGAGCGCCGGCACCACTGCGCGGCCGCACGCGAGCGTCTGATCAACGTACGTGAATGCGCTGGAATCGTTTCCCAACGCTCGGATCCGAAACCGGAGGGAACGCTCGCGACCCCCGCACGGGCTCCCGCGGGAGAGGGACCGTTCCCAAAAGCTTCCCGGAGCCAGAAAGAGAAACCCCGACCGGACGGCGTCGTGCGACGAAGGAACGAGAGCGTGCGACCGTGGCCGCCGGCAGCTGCGCTGGCGCGATCCGCTCTCTGCGATGCACGAGGGCTCGAGAGGTGACGCACGAGGAACCGTGTCACCGCGGTGCGCCTCCGCACTCAATGCAGTGGGCATTCCGCGGAGGAGCGACGCACATGTTCTGTACGATTCGACGACACCTCACCCTTTCCGGCGCGCGAGCGAGTCCACGCCTCCGTGCCTGGCTGGTCGGCGGACCGCTGGCCGCGTCGTGTCTCGTCGCGCTGGTCGCCTGCAGCGGCGGCGGGCAGTCCGACGCCGAGCTGGTCGCCGAGGGCAAGCAGACCTTCCGCTACGATACGTTCGCCGACGAGACGAAGTGGACCGACGTGCTGCGCATGAACGAGGCGATCAGCACCGTCGATCCCACCACGGCGCTGGCGGTCGGCCTCAAGGTGGACTCCGAGGCTCTCCCGGCAGCGGTGGTCACGGGCATCCAGAACGGGTCCATCAGCCTGACGGATCCGGCCACCACCGTGGCGCTGCTGAAGCTCGACGCGGTCGTCGGGGTCAAGGGCACGGTGACCAGCGTCAACGGCAAGGACACCCTCACCCGGGTCGGCATCACCTGCGCGCTCTGCCACTCGACCGTCGACGACTCGTTCGCTCCGGGGATCGGAAAGCGCCTCGACGGCTGGCCCAATCGCACGCTCGCCGTCGGAACGATCGTCGCGCTCTCACCCGCGCTCGATGCGGCGACCAAGGCGGTCTTCAACGGCTGGGCCAGGGGGATGTATGACCCGCGCTTCAACCTCGACGGCAGGAACGGCCCCCAGGTCATCCCTCCCGCGTACGGCCTGCAGGGGGTTCACTCCATCACCGCCACGGGCGATGGCTCCGACATCGCCTACTGGAACCGGTACGTGGCGGTGACCCAGATGGGCGGACACGGCTCCTTCTCCGAGCCACGCACGGGGGTCTCGGTCACCAACGGGACGGACGATCTGGTGTCGACCAAGCTGCCAGGTCTCCAGGCCTACCAGCTCTCGATTCCGGCGCCCGCTCCTCCGGCGGGGAGCTTCGACCCCGCGGCCGCCGCCCGGGGGAAGCAGGTCTTCGAGGGCGCAGGTCAGTGCTCCGGCTGTCACAGCGGCGCCGAGTTCACCGACGCGAACACCCGCCTCCACCCCGTCAGCGACGCGATGGGCGAGCCGGAGCCCGCCGGCGTTCCGAGCTACGCGTCGCGGAGCGCGACCAAGCAGTACCGGACCTCCCCGCTGAAGGGCGTGTGGCAGCATCCGCCGTACTTCCACAATGGAACGGCGGCCAAGCTCGAGGACGTGGTGAGCACCTACAACGACCGTCGCTCCCTGGGCCTGACCTCCGATCAGCGCGCCGACCTGGTCCAGTATCTCAAGTCGCTGTAGGCCGCCCTCTACTGGACCGTCAGTGGTAGGTGAGCGTCGTGTCGCCCGTCATCCCGAACGTGTCTTTGACGTGCCACACCAGCGTGTGCTCGCCCGGAGCGAGCGGCTTCACCATGAAGGAGTAGCCGTCCGAGACGGCGGGCTGCGGTCCGCCGGTGACGCAGGAGTCGAGGGCCGTCTGGAGGCTGAGGTCGCCCTGGCCCGTGCTGATCGACGGCGCAGCTGGCGCCTGTGGGGTCGAGCAGCGGATTGGCCGCGGCCGGCTGCCGGTAGATCCACCTCCAGAGGAGCTCGCTCCAGCGTTCCATGGAGAGCCCGTAGGGCCTGGCGTTCTTCTCGAACAGAGCGGAGCCGGCCTTCTCGTTCAGTGCAGCCGCTTGCTGACCCGCCGGTGGATCGGCCACCCCGCAGGCCGGCGCGGTGGCGGCGACGAATGCTGCGATGACGGCGGGCATCGAGAAGTGGCGCATCGGATCCTCCGGGTCGGGTTGCGCCGGGAGCTTGGGGACTCGACGCCGAGCCCGGAGGATCCTCTTCTGCGTTTTTGCCTGGACCAGTCGAATCGCGGCGATCAGGCCTTCCGGATCCAGCCGTGCCGGGTGTTGCTCGGCGCCGGCCCCGCGGCCAGGTAGCGCTCGCGGAGCTTGCTCAGCACGTCGTTGAGGGCGAACTGCGGGAACTCCATCGTCTTCTTCAGGGCGATGGGGATGAGCGACTCGAAGTTCAGCGGTACCGGGTGGTAGCGGCGATCGTTCTCGTCCTCGCAGTCACGGTCGGGCGTGGTCAGCCGGCCGTCCACGTTCTTGATCCCGTAGAGCCGGGCGTTGTTCAGCCCGAAGATCTTCCGCTTCGCACGCTCGGTGAGCGCGGGGTACCCGTACCGCTGCTGCATCGCACTCGGGGATCTGGAAGCGCCACAGCGCCTCGATCTGCCACTGCGGCGAGCCGTACCACACCGAGTCGGAGCCGAAGAGCACCCGGTCCTCCCCGAAGAACCTCAGGGCCTGGCCGAGGATGTGCGCGCAGACCGAGGGGAAGGTGATCACCGACGAGGCGAAGGTCGTGCCGAGCTCCGCATAGACGTTGGAGAACTGCGCGCAGTCGACCAGGAATCGCGTGGTCCAGAGGATGTCCGGGACCCCCTGCCGCAAGTTGCCGGACTGGACGTCGAGCAGCGCGTTCCGGACCCAGAAGCCCGGCCGGATGCACGAGTGGTAGATGAGGAAGTTGAGCTGCGGCCAATCGCGGGCCGCCTTGGGGATGTCGCTCGGGAATCCTGCCGGTGCCGAGGAGGGACTGTCCGGCGCGTTGGTCGACAGGCCCTTGTGGATGCAGATGTTGTAGAAGCCCGGGTGCGTCCGCAAATATTGCCGGTACTCGGGCGCGGTGATCACCTCGTACATCGGGTAGGCGACCTGCTCGTCGTCCAGCACCCAGGTGGTCATCAGGCTGTTCGGGTCGCTGTCCAGCTTGGCCGAGTTCGCCGAGGTGTAGCCCTTCCACGAATCCGGGTGCAGGTTCTCGATCTGCCAGCGGTGGTAGTCGCCATAGACCGGATCGACCATGTTGCCCTTGCCCGGATAGAGCTGCCCATGGGCGAGCATCCGGGTGGAGCCCGCGATCTGGTTGACCCAGTCGCGCACCGACGCCGTCTGAGTGGCGGAGAGGAACTCGCCGGCCTCGGACTCCTTGATGTTCTTCGGCGCGCGCGGCGTGCCCTGGTCAGGCACCGCGGCCGAGGTGTTGTTGCTCAGGACGCCGATGGTGACCTGGGCGTCCAGGTACACGTCCTTCATGAACTGGACGAGCTGGAAGTTCAGGTTCAGGTTGGGCAGGCCCACCAGCGCCGGGTTCCATGGCGTGTTGATTCCGCCCAGCTCGTCCGGGAGGTCGGTCGAATTGAGCGAGCTGTGGTTGCCCTCCGCGATGTCCCGCAGGGCGTTCCCCGGTCCGGTCCGGCTGGAGCGGATCGTGTGGAGCTGGTCGTCGAAGACGAAGAGGTCGCGGGGCGGGCCATGAAGGCCATGCGCGCCACGCTCGTACACCTCGTCCTTGCTCACCTTGAAGAACTCGGCTCCGTGCGCCTCGTTCATCGCCAGGAAGGAGACGGCGAAGCCGCCGGTTCCCGCCAGGAACTGCCGCCGGCTCGACCCCCTGGCGACGGGCGGCGATGCCCGAGAGCTCGTAGATGCGTCGCTCCACCTGCTTCTGCTCGGCGGTCTGAGGATTCGGCAGGTACTCGCCGTTGGAGACCATCTGGGTGGGGACCGGTGAGTACAGCTCGTCCGGTCCTTCATCCGCTGGCGCGAGGTGCTCGAGCTGCTCCTCGCTGAACCAGGATTCCTCTTCGCGCGATCCCGGCACCTTCTGCTTCGCCATGTCCGTGCCCCCTGGGTTCAGCGGGCCTCCGGGCGAAGTGCCCGGTCCCGCGTCACCGGCGCGCACGGGTACCCCCCCGACCAGTGACGGTGCAACGAAGTTGATGCTCGGTCGTCTTCCGGCCGCATGCTCGCCTGCTCGGGAGCGTTCGCCGGAGCAACGATGCCGCAATGCGGCTTGCCCTCGCCGGAATGCCGCGCCGCGCCGGGAGCGGTGACTGCGCGTTCGACTTGATGACCCTCTCGATGCGCCGGTTCTTCGCTCGGCCCTCGACGGTGGCGCTCGAGGCCACCTGGGTGGGCAGCTTCAGCGCCCCGGGTGGGCGCGCCGTCGCTGCTCCGCCCAGTAGTCCACCTGCCACTTCTGCACCGCAGCGTTGTGGCACTGGAGCGTGGGGCAGAAGACGTGCGTCCCGTCGTTCCGCGAGACGAAGTACAGGTCGTTGCAGGTCGCCGGATGCGTCACCGCCTGGAGCGCGGCGGCGCCCGGGCTGGCGATGGGCCCCGGGGGCAGCCCGCGCACGGTGTACGTGTTGTACGGGTGGGCGGTGACCAGGTCCTGCCGGGTGATGTTCTTCACGAACTTCCCTCGGATCAGCATCATCGCGTACAGCACCGTCGGGTCGGTCTGCAGCGGCATCCCGAGGCGGAGGCGGTTGTAGAAGAGGCAGGCGATCCGCGGCCGCTCCTCGGGTGCGCCGGTCTCCTTCTCCACGATGGAGGCGAGCGTCACCAGCTGGAGCGGATCGAGCTTCACCGCCGGATCCTCGTTCGCCATCGCCGCCTGCAGCTCCTCGAGCGTCCGCGAGACCATCTTGCGCGAGCACGCTCTCCTCGGTGTAGCCGTGGGTGAAGCTGTAGGTGTCGGGGAAGAGGAAGCCCTCGAGCCGCGTGGCCGGCACGCCCAGCTTCTTGACGAAGACCGGGTCCGCGGCCAGCGCCTCGAGCCGGTCGAGCCGGAGCTTCAGCTGCGAGCCGGCGAGCAGCGGGAGGATCTCGTCGAGGCGCAGACCCTCGGGGATGGTCACGTGGTACGTCTTCTGCTGCCCGGTGACGAGCTTCTGGATCGCCTGCTCGGGGGTGATGGGGAGCGTGAACTCGTACTCCCCGGCCCGCAGCTTCGGCCCCAGCTTCTCGCGTCGCAGCCAGGCGTAGGTCAGCTCGCCATCCGAGACCACGCCGGCCTGCGCCAGGAGGTCCGCCACCCTCCGCGGACCGCTGCCCGGAGGGATGAGGACGGCCTTCGTGCCGATCGCACCGCCCGAGCGTACCGGCGAACTCGGTGATGCGCCGATCGCGCCACCACCAGTACGCCCCGCCCGCCGCGGCCCCGAGGAGCACGAGGAGCAGCAAGACACCGAACACCCTCTTCAAGGCTCGTCCCCCGGGGCCGTCGGCTGCCGTGCGTCGAGCCAGCCCTGGAGGATCAGGGACGCGGCGATCTGGTCCACCACTGCCCGCCGCCGTGCCCGGGAGACGTCGGCCTCGATCATGACGCGGTTGGCGGCGACGGTGGTGAGCCGCTCGTCCCAGTACTCGACGGGGATGCCGAGGGTGCGTGCCACGGCGTCGCCGAGGCGCCGGGCGTCGGCCGCGCTCGGGCCCTCGCTGCCGTCCATGTTCAGAGGGAGGCCCACCACCGCGTGCTCGACACCGTGGTGCTCGGCCAGTCGCCGGAGCTCGGTGAGGTCGGCCCGGAGGTTGGAGCGGCGGATGGTGGTCACCGGCTGGGCGGTGAAGCCCAGCGCGTCGGAGATCGCCACCCCGATCGTCTTGGTCCCCACGTCGAGTCCGAAGCTGCGCCGCATCCGGGGAGCACAATAACAGCACCGGGCAGCCGTCCCGCCGCGTGGACCGGCCCTGTCCGGGGGGAGGGACGTCCGGCCCGGACGAACGCAGGGGAGGCCCGCGGCATCGCTCCTGCACAGCCCCCTCCGTGCCGGGGAGCCACCCCGGAAGGGGGAAGGATGGGATTCTTCGACTTCATCGGCGACGCGCTCGGAGCCATCGGCTCGCCCTTCGCCGCGGTCATCGACGCCGGCACCAAGCTGCTCGGCCTGCCGCCGGTCGTGGGGGACGCGCTGAAGATCGCGGTGGGCGCGGCGACCGGAGACGTCTTCACCCTGATGCAGGGGGGCACCGATCTCCTCAAGGACCTCGCCGGAAGTGCGGCCGAGACCGAGTACGCACCCCCGAAGGACGAGGCCTATGGGAGCACGGACGGCTGGGCCCCCGCGTCCTCGGCGCGCGCCGCCCCCGTCACGGACGGCGCGGCCGATGCGGACGTGGCGCCTTCTCCGCCGCGCCGGATGATCCAGTGGCCGACCCGACCTCGGTCGATGACGTCGACGCGGAGGAGCGCCGGACCCTCGAGACGCTCGCCCGGAGCTTCGATGCGATGAACCGCGACCACGGCCTCTTCGGCGCCTTCGGCGACAAGGTCATCACCGAGAAGGAGCTTCGCGAGACGGCGGAGGATCCCGATGCGCCGATCGACCTCAAGCGCGCCGCCCGGTACCTCCTCGACCATCCGGACCTGATGGAGCGTCTGTCCCGCTCGAAGGACGGAGGCGACCAGGGCATCGCCCGGAGCGACGTCGATCTGGCGATGTCCGACGGTCCGGATGGTGCGTCCGGAGCCAACGGACCGACCGGGGCACCGGCGGGCGGTGACGAGCTGTCGGCGCTGCAGACGCTCCTCGCGGCCTTCGACGGAACGAACAGGCCGATGTTCGGGCTCTTCCCTCCGGACAAGGTGCTCAGCCAGGAGGAGCTGGAGAAGGCGGCCGCCGACGCCGATACCCCGCCGACGCTGAAGCGCGCGGTCCGGTACGTGCTCGACCACCCGGCCCTCTTCGACCGCCTCGCGCGCTCGCAGGGCGACGGAACCCAGGGCTTCGCGCGGAGCGATCTCCAGATCGGGATCGAGGACGCGAGGCGCTCCACGCAGGTGTCCGCGCCCTCCGCCGGTACCGCCCCGGACGACCCCGGCACCGGTCAGTCGACCCCCTCGGGCTCGAGCGGTACCTCGGCGTCCTCGAAGTCGTCGAGCAGCTCGAGCTCGCGGAGCCGCGACCCCTCCATCAAGGACATCCTCAACGACAAGAGCCTCAGCGTGGAGGAGAAGATCGAGATGATCCTCATGGTGCTCGAGAACCGCACCGACGATCAGATGCTCTCCGTCACCCAGGAGCAGGACAAGAACGACGACAAGAAGAGCTCCAAGGACGACCGGAAGAAGATGGCCCAGCTCGACAAGGTCGACCGTGACCTGAACTTCAAGATGGAGCGGCTCATGAAGCGCAAGGAGCAGCTCTCCAATCTCCTCTCCACGATGGAGATGAAGTTCGCCTCGATGGCCCAGACCGCCATCGCCAACATGGGACGCTGAGCATGAGACGGAACGAGCGAGAGCGACTGCAGGCGTTCGCCCGGGGTGAGGCCACCTGGGCCGAGGTCGAGGGAATCACCGCGGCGGACGCGGCGCGGATGGGTCGCACCGGGGTGGAGCTGGCGCAGGCCGGGCGGCTCCGCGAGGCGGCGCTGGTCTTCGAGGCGATGGTGGAGATCAACCCGAGGGACGCCGGGGCCCACGCCGCGCTCGGCACCGTGTACCAGAAGCTCGGCCGCAGCGAGGAGGCGGTGAACGCCTACGGCGAGGCGCTGGAACGGGATCCGGACCATCCGGTCGCGCTCGGCAACCGGGGCGAGCTGCTGCTCCGGCTCGGCCGGCGCGAGGGCTACGCCGACGTGGCAGCCGCGGTGGCCTCGGATCCTGAGGGGAGGACCGCCGCCGGCCGACGGGCGGCGAGGCTGGCGAAGGCGATCACCGCGGACGCAATGACCCGGCTCGGGATCCAGTGAAGCGGGGAGGAGGCCGCCGGAGCGCACGGGGGGAGCGCTCCGGCGGTGCAGTCTCCGGCCGCGCCGAGACGCGGGGCGCGCCCCTGGGCGCTCAGCCTCCGCGATCGGGGGCGGTGCTCTGCGCGGTGCTCGGGGGCGCCGAGCGCGGCCGGGCGACGCTGCGCCGGCGTGAGGAAGGCTTGGCGGCCGGCTCCGGCGGCGGCGGCTCGTCCGGGACGTCCGCCTCGGCGAGCAGCAGCTGCTTCATCCGCTCGAGGCTCTCACGCGCCCGGGCGACGAACGGGCCGGCGGTCCCGATCCGCTCCGCGGTCGCCACCGTCGTCTCGTAGACGCCGATGGCCTTGGTGAGGAGGATCTTGATCCGCCTCCGGAGCTCCTGCCGGTAGACCTCGGTCTCCTCGGGGTTCAGCTCCTTCGGCGTGGGGGAGTCCATCATCTGGCGGTAGAGCACCTCGTAGAGGTTGCCGATCCGCTCGCCGGCGGCCGTCGCCCAGTAGCCGTTGCCGATCTTGATCGCCCGGAGATAGTGGCCCTGCGCCGAGAGCAGCAGCTGCGCCTTGTACTCCAGGGTCTTCGAGAGCGCGTCGGCCTTCGCGTCCGGATCGAAGGTCACGCCCTCGCAGTGCAGCCGGTAGATCTCCCCGAGGAAGAACTGGCCCTGCGCGGTGACGTACTCGTCGGCCGGCTCGCCGCGGTCCGCCGCCTCCTTCGCGCTGGCCAGCGCCGCGCGGAGTGTCTTCTCGCCCTCGTCCAGGTCACCGCCGTCGACCTGGCAGATGCCCTGCTGCACCTGGGCCTCGATGCGGCGCGAGACCGGCAGATCCGTCCGCGCCGCGATGCGTGCCAGCAGCGCCGCCGCCTCCGGGTAGCGGTCCAGGTGGTAGAGCGCCTCGGCCTGGTGGAAGGCCGCGTCCAGGGCGTCGCCCGTGCCCAGGGGGTTGGCGAGCTCGGAGAAGTTCTGCCGCGCGCTGTCCCAGGCGTCGAGCCGCTCCTGCGCCAGGCCGGCGTTGAACAGGGCTCGGCGACGGTGCGGGCTCTCCGGGTAGGCCGCGGCGAGTCGCTCGAAGCACGTGGCGGCACGGGCGAAGTCGCCGGCGGCGAAGGCGCTCGACCCCGCGGCGAACAGCTCCTCGTCGTTCATCTTCAGGAGGGCGAGGTCGGCCCGGACCTCCTGGGGAGGCATGAGGATCGGATCGGGCCTGGCCGCCCCGGTCTGCGTCGTCGCGCAGCGGGTCAGGAACAGCAGCGGAAGCAGGGCGAGTGCCCGTGGGATCGCGGTGCGCAAAGGGCAGGGGCGGCTGGCCGGGGAAACCAGCGAGAGAGCCTACAGGATCGCAGCCTCGCCCAGCAGGTAGGACCCTGCCCGCCAGAGTGCGCGCAGGTCGTGGATCTCCGAGGAGAAGCGGGGGACCGCGATCAGGGGCACCGGGGCCACGCCCTCGCGCAGGAGCCGGACGCTGAGCCGGTCGCGGTCGGCGAGCGCACGCGCCTCGGCCAGAGTCCGGGCGAGCGTCGCGTGCAGCGGGCCCTGGAGGTCCCTCGAGCTCGCGCTCGGCCGACGCCGGCGGCTGCTCCTGGACCCGGTTCACCACCACCCCGTCGCGCTGGAGCCCCCGCTCTCCGAGCACCGCCTGGAAGCGGAGCGCCTCGTCCCGGCGCTCGGGCGAGGCCCCGGCCACGAGGAGGAATCCGGTCTCCGGCGAGGACAGGAGCGACCGCACCGCCCGGGCCCGCTCGCGGAAGTTCTCGTTCATCCCGCTCACCGCGCCGAGGAAGGTCGCGAGCTCCTCGAGGGTGTCCCCGCCGATGATCCGGCCGATGGTCTTCGCCGCCACCCCGCCGCCCCAGCGCGCCAGCCGCAGGGAGATCCGGCTGGCCCGGAGCGCCGGGTCGAGCAGCCAGCGCGCCGCCTCGTTGTCCAGGAAGTCGAGGATGCGCGAGGGGGCGTCGAGGAAGTCCAGCGCGTGCGCGGTGGGCGGGGTGTCGAGCACGATCAGCTCGGCCTCCGAGCGCTCGCGCAGCTGCCCCAGCCGCTCGAGCGCGATGTACTCCTGCGACCCGGCCAGGACGGTGGAGAGCGTCTGGTAGAAGCGGTTCTGGAGGATGCGCTCGCGCTGCGCCGGCGGGGCCTGCCGCTGGATGAGCTCGTCCCAGCTGGCCTTGAGATCCAGCATCATCGCCTGGAGCGGAGCCTGGAGGGTGATGCCCGCGCCGGCGAGCACCTCTGGCTGGACCTCGGTGGGCGCGTTGCCCAGCCAGGTCAGCCCGAGCGCATTGGCGAGCCGGCGCGCCGGGTCGATGGTGCAGACGAGCGCGCTCCGCCCGAGCGCCGCCGCGCGCATCGCCACCGCGGCGGCCAGGGTGGTCTTTCCCACGCCTCCGGCGCCCACGCACACCAGCACCCGGCGGGTGCGGAGCACCTCCTCGAGCGAGGGCCCGCTCACCGGAGCGCCTCTGCCAGCGCATCACCCAGCGCGACCAGCTCGCCGCGTCCGAGCTCGGGGGCGACCAGCCGTGGAAGCTGGACCAGCGGCGCGTCGATGGCGTGCAGCCGCTCCACCGACTCCTCCGTCCGCTGCGCGTCCTCCTCGTACGCCTCCACCAGCGCGCCCAGGCCGGGGCGTCCGGTGAGGGCCGCCCGATCCGCCGCGCCGAAGCGCGAGGCGACCGACTGGTTGAGCACCACCGCGCCCACGCGGACCTTGAGCCGCGTCCGGAGTGCCTGGGCGAGCTCCAGCGTCTCGTTGACCGGGAGATCCTCCGGGAGGCTCACCAGGATCGCGCGAGGTCATCACCGGGTCGGTGAGCAGGTCGTACATCCAGCCGGCCTCGGTGGACATCGGCCCGGAGGGGAGGGTGGCGATCAGGCTGTGCGGCACTCCGAGCAGCGCCAGCGCGTGCCCGGTTGCGGGCAGGTCCAGGACGATGCGGTCGAAGCCGCCCGGCGCGTCCGGCCACTGCCGGAGGTGCCACATCACCTTGCCCAGCATCACCGTCTCGGCCAGCGCCGGGACGAAGCGGAGGAAGTACTTCACCATCCGGTTCTCGAAGACCGCGCGGTACACCCGCTCGAGGCGGATCTTCGACAGCACGTACTCGCGCATCGAGGCGTCCGGCTGCAAATCCACCATCGACAGGTTGGGCTCGACCAGCGATCACGTCCGCCCCCACCTCGGGATGGCCGAGCATCCGCCCCAGGCGCCCGTCGGCGTTCACCTCGCAGAGCAGCGTGCGCAGGCCGGCCGACGCCAGCCGCAGGGCGAGGGCCGCGGCGACGGTGCTCTTGCCCACGCCTCCCTTTCCGGTCACCAGCAGGAGACGCCTGTCGAGCAGACCGGACATGGGGGGCGAACGAGGCGCCGGACCGTAGGGAGCAGCCGCGCGGGCTGTCAACGGTGAGCGAGCCCGTGCTTGACACGCCACGGCCCGGCTGCGAAGTCCCGGGAGGAGAGCCAGCCCATGCTCAAAGACAATCCGATGGTCAAGAAGCTCGTCGAGACGGGCGAGGAGCGGGTGGGGAAGCTCGCCCAGGCCCTGCTCTCCAACGAGCGCTTCGTCGCGGCGCTGCAGATGCTGATCCAGCGGACCCTGTCCGCCAAGGGCGTGCTGGACAAGAGCCTGCGCTCGGCGCTGGCGGCGATGAACCTGCCCTCCACCGAGGACGTCGAGTCGCTGCGGCGGAAGATCGCCGACCTCGACGCGACCCTGGGCCGGATCGAGTCCAAGCTGGAGCGGGACCCGGAGCAGCCCCGCTGAGCGTGCCCGTGGCGCCCGTGCGGAGGATCGCCTTCGTCAACGAGAAGGGCGGCACGGGGAAGACGACGCTCGCCGTGCACGTGGCCGCGTGGATCGCGCGCGCCCGCAAGCTGCGCGTCCTCCTGATGGACCTGGACACGCAGGGGCACGCCGGGAAGACGCTGGGGCTCGACGTCCGCGAGATCCAGCCCAACGTGTTCCACTTCCTGACCGACCCCGCGGTGAGCCTGGAGCAGGTGCTGCAGCGGACGGAGGTCGAGGGCCTCACGGTCGTCCCGGCCTACAAGCAGATGGCCGGACTGGCGGCGGCGCTCGGACGATACGCCCGCGGCCGCGGAGCGGCTCCGCGAGCGGCTGGATGCGGCCCCGTCCGGGCACGACGTGGTGGTGCTCGACGGCCCGCCCTCGCTCGGGCTGAGCGTGACCTCGATGCTGGTCGCCGCGACCGAGGTGGTGGTCCCGGTGGCGCTCACCTATCTCGCGCTGGACGGCTGTGCCGAGGTGGCGCGCACGGTGGAGCGGGTGGCCGAGGAGCACCACCGCCCGGGGCTCCGGGTCACCGCGGTGGTGCCGATGATGCACCGGCGCACCGCGCTGGCCGAGGCAGTGCGCGAGCGGCTCGAGGCGTACTTCCCGGGCCGGGTCACGCCGCCGCTCGGGGTCAACGTCGCCATCGACGAGGCCCAGAGCCACGGGAAGACGGTCTGGGATTACGCGCCCCGGAGCCGCGGCGCGCAGATGATGACCGAGGTGGCCGAGGCGGTGTGGCGCCTCGGAGACGCAGCCCTGACTCAGCCCTGGGTCGGGGGTGCGTCCTTCTTCGCCTCGAGCTTCGCCAGCCGGGCCTCGATCTCCTCGAGACGGCGGCTCAGGGTTCCCGAGGTCCGAGCCGAGCGCAGGCAGGCTGCCGGTGACGCCCTCGACGAGCGACTTCACCCGGTCGTCCGCGCGGCGCTGCCACTCCTCGATGGTGCGCTGGCCGGCGCGGAGGAGGTCGTCCTTCAGCTCGCCGGTGCCACCCTCCTCGCGGCGGAGCAGCCGGTCCAGCCGCGTCTCGGCCTCCTCGCGGATGGAGGCGACCCGGGGGGTGACCTCCTTCTGGATGAAGCCGGAGAGCGCGTCGCCCGGGTGGCGGATGATCTCCCGCAGCACGCTGAGCGGCATCTGGTTCTTCTTCTTCTCTTCCTCGAAGATGATCTGCGCCAGCGTGACGGAGGTGAGGTCGTCCTTGGTGCGGTTGTCGACGATCTTCACCTCGGCGCCCTGCTTGATCATCTCGGCGATCTCGTCGAGCGTGACGTACCGGCTCTCCACGGTGTCGTAGAGCTTCCGGTTGGTGTAGCGCTTGATGATCTTCGGCTCGCGCGGAGCCTCGTCCTGCTGGGGCGGCTGCAGCTGTTCGGGTTCAGTCATCGATCGTGTGCCGCCGTGGTGAACGGTCGCCCCTCGCGGGCCGGCCATGCCGCGCTGCAGCGCCTCCATACGAGAGATCGCCAGTTTGCGGCTGGATAGCAGCACGGTCTGGCACGGTGCAACAAGGTGGAGGGGGTGAACCTACACCAGGGGGGCAGGCTTCCGCTGGTATTCTCGGAGGTTCCAGCCCCCCTGGACCCCCGCCGCCGTGATCATCGCCTGCAAGCAGTGCCAGACGCGCTTCAAGGTGCCCGACGGGAAGGTCACCGCGCGGGGGCTCAAGGTCCGCTGCTCGCGGTGCGGACACACCTTCCGCATCTTCCCAGACTCGGCGGCCGAGCCGGGCGCGGATCACGGCGCCTGCCGCAGTGCGTCCGAGGACCCCTGACCCGTTCCAGGCCTTCGGGCCGGAGGGCACCTCGGACCTCGAGAAGACGCCTGCCCGCGGGACCGCGGTGTCCGCGCTCCTGGCGCAGATGGAGCCCGTGCCCCACGGCCGACGACTTCGACGTGGACGTCGCCGGGGAGTCGCCCGGAACCGAGCCCGCCTGGAACTTCCCGCCGGCCGGCCCCCTCGCGTGCGGACCTCGCGGAGGCGCTGGCGGAACCCCCGGGCCCGGTCGTTGCTCCGGCCGTGGTCGCGATTCCGGTCCGGGCGGTCCCGGAGCCGCCCTCGATGGACATGGGGCCGCTCCCGGTCTGGCCGCTGCCCAGCGCGATCACCGCCGGTCACGACCCGGACCTCTCCGATCCGTTCGACGCCTCACCGTATCCCGGAGAGCGAGGTCCCGCCGCCCGACCCCGCGCCGGCTCCGGCCCCGGCTCCGGTATCCGCCCTCGACCCGCATCTCGCAACGCTCGCCGGCTTCACCCCGGCATGGGGAGTCGCCGCGCCCGTGCGGGCACTCTCCGTCGACGGCACCCTGTCCAGCCACGCGTCGAGCCTCTCGCCGGCCATCGAGCTGGAATCGCCCCCGCCGGAGCCCCAGTTCGGCGGCGCCGGCACCGTGCTCGACGACCTCCCCGCGCTGGAGCCCGCCCCGCCGCTCCCCCCGGACGGCCTGGAGCTGGACCCCGGGGATGCAGCCCGTGACTGGACCGGTGCTTCACCGGGCGGCAACGGGGGCGCGCAGATCGAGCTCGAGCCCGACCTGGCGTCGCTGGAGCTGAACCTCGGTCTGCCCCCGGCGCCGGCGCCGCGACCGCCGCGGAGCCCGACTGGAGCTTCCCTCCGCCGGCGATCGCCCCCGGTGGCCCCGGCCGCCGCATCCCCAGGAGTCGCGTGGGACGATCCATTCGCCGCGCCGCCTTCCGCGCCGCTCCTCCCCGAACCGGGGCGCCCCCGCCGCGCGCTGCCCCCTCGGACATGTCGGTCATTCTCGACGAGGCGCCGTCCGTGGGCTCGGGCCTGGCCGAGCACGGCCTCTTCGAGATGCCCGGGCCTGGCCTGGCTCCGGCGCCGGGGCTCGCCCTCCTCCCGGACGTCCCCGAGGCCGCGGAGTTCGCAGCGGCAGCGGCGCCGGTGCCGCCCGGCCTCGCCGCTCCGCTGCCGGCCATCTCCAAGCCGCCCTCGCGGGCGCGGCTCGGACTTCAAGAACGCGAGCTGCCGGGCACCGCCCGCCGGGTGAGCGGGGTCATCCTCAACGTGGGTCTGGCCGCGCTGCTCCTGGTGGTGGTGGCCGGACTGGCGTCCAGCTGGGTGAGCGCGGGGAGGGTGGACGGTTCCGCCCTCTCGCCGCGGCGCCTGCTCCAGGCGCTGCGTCCGGGAAGCGGGGTGAGCCCGGTGGAGATCGTGCCCGGCACCTACGAGACGCAGTCCGGCCGCTCGCTGCTCTACGTGCGCGGCCGGGTCCTGAACCGGGGTGCTCCCGCCGGTCGGGTCCGGGTGCGGGCCGAGGTCTGGGACGGTGCCCAGGCGGTGAAGTCCGGCGAGACGCTCGCCGGGGCCATCGCCACGCCGGAGCAGCTGTGGCGTGCCGCGACCCCGGCCGACGTCGAGGCGCTGCGGGCGAGCCTGCTCGCGGCGGCCAAGCCGGTGAGCGACGGGCAGGGGGCGGACTTCCTCGTGCTGCTCGACGACGCCCCGCGCGACCTCGCCGGGCTGCGGCTCCAGATCACCGCCAGCATCGAGCGCTGAGCCGGGCGATCAGCTCTGCCCGGAGTCCCCGTCCTGCGGATCGCGCTCGCGCGAGGGCCGGAGCGAGCGCTCGGGCTTCACGTCGATGAAGCCCTGCCCCTGCGCTGCCTTCTTGAACGAGTGGACGAACTTCCCGAGCGCGTTGCCCAGCGAGGCCATGCGCGAGGCGGAGAACACCACCAGCAGCACGAAGCCGATGACCAGCAGCTCTCCGAAGCCGACGTGAGGCATACCCGTTGCCACCCACCATCGCCCGCGCGCCCGGGCGGCGCAAGCGGCTTGACCTGCCGCCCCTGCCGGCCGGACGCTCCCGCCGCCCGTGCGGATCCTCGGTCACCGCGGCGCGAGCCACGACGCCCCGGAGAACACGCTCGCCGCCTTCCAGCTCGCGCTCGCCCAGGGCGCCGACGGCGTGGAGCTGGATGCCCGCCTCTGCGGCTCGGGCGAGGTGGTGGTCTTCCACGACGCGCGCCTCGAGCGGCTCACCGGAGCGTCCGGCCGGGTGGCGGACACGCCCTGGGCCGCCCTCGCCCGGCTCGAGGTGCGCGCGGGGCCTCCGGGGGCGCCGCCGGGCCGAATCCCGCTTCTGGCCGAGGTGCTCGAGGCGCTCCCGCGCAGCGCGTTCATCAACGTCGAGCTCAAGAGCGAGGATCTGGCCGGGACCGCGGTCGCCGGCGCCGCGGGGGCGTTGCTCGCGGCGGGCCGGCACGAGGACCACGTGGTGGTCTCGTCGTTCGACCCGCGCTGCCTCGTCCGGCTCGCGCTCGGCCACCCCCGGATCCCCCGCGGCCTGCTCCTGGATCCGGACCGGCGGCAGTGGCTGCAGCGAACCGTGGCTGCTCCCCCTCGTCGCCCGGGACGCGGTCCACCCCGAGGCTGGGCACACCCCCGAGGCGGACGTCCGCCGCTGGCACGCGGGCGGGCGTCAGGTTGCGGTGTGGACGGTGGACGATCCGGACGTCGCTCGCAGGCTGCGGGCCTGGGGCGTGGACGCCTGCATCACCAACCGCCCGGGAGCGCTCCGGGCGGCGCTGGGTCGCTGACCGCTACTGCCCGATCGGCGTCGCCGGCGTCGCGCCCTGGTGGCGGGCGAGGGCCTCGGCCACCGCGGCCGGCCGCCGGCGGATGATGAGGACCTTGCGCGAGGCGAAGTCCTGGGTCTGCCGGGCGACCACCATCACCGTGTTCGCGCCCTCCTTGAGGGGGAACTCGGTCGTGAACTTCAGCTTGGTGGGCTCGTTCTTCGGGCTGTCCGAGGTGCGGAAGAACACCTTCTGGTCGTTGACCAGGACGTACATGTCGAGCAGGCCCTTGGGCTCGGTGACCGTCCCCGAGAGCGTGAACCGATCCGACGGAGCGACCACCCCGCCCTGGGTCTGGTCGACCTGGAGGGCGATGGCCGGCGGCTCGCGGTAGGGCGCGGCGACCAGCTCGGGCGCGGCCGCCTTGCCAGGCTTGGCATCGTGCGCGTCGGCGGCGCGGATGAACCCGAAGCGGCCCTTGTCCAGGTCCACCTTGGTGAGCCCGTTGACCCGGGCCACCGAGGGGACCACCCCGGCCTTCTTCACCCGGGCCATCACCGGGGCGCGATCGTCCGGGCCGGCCAGGACCTGAGCGCCGGCATCGAGCCGGACCAGTCCCTTGCGTGGCTCGACCGTGTACGGCTTGTCGGAGAGCGGGAGGGTGAGGCGCTCGGTGACGAACTCCTCCAGTGGCTCGTCGACGATCGCCAGCTTCAGCGGGAAGCTGTCGCCCACGTAGCCCTTCTTCACCTCGAGCTGGAAGCGCGCCGTCTTGGTCTCGCCGGGCGCGATCTCTCCCAGCTTGAAGCGACCCTTCTCGATGAAGACGTTCTGGTCGGCGGCGTTCTTGATGGAGCCGAAGACGTCGAGTGCCTTGCCCGGGCCCTGGTTGGTCACGTCGATCAAGAGGGTGACCGACTCGCCGCGCTGGGCCAGCCCGTCGCCGTTGCACGCCGCGCAGTCGTCGACGATCTGCCAGTCGAGCGCGAAGGACGGGCGGACCGTCTCGCCCACGTTCACCTCGGCCACCAGCTGCTGCGGCAGCGCGCCCTGGTCGTCGAAGAACTTCACCGTGACGTCGTCGCGGCGGCTGTACACGTCCTTGGGGACCTTCACCGGTGACTTCCAGGTCCGCTTCTCGCCGGGCTTCAGCGTGCCGAAGAGGAACTCGCGCCGGTCGAGCAGCGGGTCCTCGCTCTCGGTCCAGGCCCGGATGCGCGACAGGGGCTCGTTGCCCTTGTTCTCGACCGTGACCTCGAGGTCGAAGGTGTCACCGGGGTTGACCCGCTTCTCCGGCCCGGGGCGCAGCGTGGCCTGCAGCTGCGGCACCTTCGGGGTGGGGCCCGGGGTCCAGTCGATGCCCAGCCCGGCAATGGCGGTGTTGATCCGCTCGGTCTCCTGGAGCCCGCGCTCCTGGAGGTAGGCCTTGCCGGCCTGGAGCATCTTCTCGCGCTGGACGAATGGCTCCTTGAGCACGAAGTCGCGGGCGAAGAGGACCTCGAAGTCCTCCTTCACCTCGTCCTGGGCCTCGGCGTCGAGCTGGTCGTAGAGGTCCTCGTCCAGCTTGTTCGGGTCGGTGTCGAGCAGCGGGTGGGGTGCGGCGCCCTTCTTGGCCGGGTCCGGCTTGGCCCCCTTCTCCTTGTCGTTCTTTGACAGCTTGGGGTCCTTGCCCTCCTCGACCTTCTGCTGCCGGGCCGCGGCGTCCTTCTGCTTCGCGTCCTCCTTCAGGTAGCGGATGCTGACGAAGGGCTTCTCCTTGCCGAGGACCTCCTCGCGCTTGGTCGCCGCCGCCTGGCTGGCAGAGTTCCCGAAGTGGTGCTCGAGGTCCGCCTCGCCCAGCGTCTTCCTGGGGGCGAAGACGTTCACCCGATCCGAGGTCACGCGGGTGGGCACCAGCTCGATGTCCGGCTCGACGCCGACCTCCTGGATGCTGACGTCGCCGGGGGTGAGGTACTTGGCGATGGTGAGCTTGAGCGCGCTCTCGTCGTTGGGGTTCCCGGTGGGCGAGCCGAACTCGTAGAGCACCTGCACCGAGCCCTTGCCGAACGTCTGCTGCCCGATGATGACCGCCCGGTTCAGGTTCTTCAGCGCGCCGGCGACGATCTCCGAGGCCGAGGCGCTCCCGGGGTTCACCAGGACCGCCAGCGGGTACTTGTTGTCTCCGTCGTCGGCGTGGGCACGCTTCTCCTCGCGCTGCCGCTCGCTGAGCGAGACGGTGGTGACGATGGTTCCCTGGCTGAGGAAGAGGTCCGAGACCTGGATGGCCTGCTCCAGGAGCCCGCCGGGGTTCCCGCGCAGATCGACCACCAGGCCCTTCAGGCCCCCGGTGGCCTCGGCGTCGCTGGCCAGCTTCTGCAGCGCGGCCTGCATGTCCCGGGTGGTGTTGCCCTGGAAGTTCTTCAGCCGGATGTAGCCGACGTTGCCGGCGAGCAGCTTCGACTGCACCGACTCGATGGAGATGGTGGCCCGGGCGAGCGTGAGCACCATGGGCCTGTCCTGCCCCTTGCGCTCGACGCTGATGGTGACCCGGCTGTCCACGGGGCCGCGCAGCTTGGACACGGCCTCGTTGAGGTCCATGTTGACCGTGGACTCCTCGCCGATCTTCTTGATCTGGTCGTCCTTCTTGATGCCTGCCCGCGCGGCGGGCGTCTTCGGGAGCACCCGCACCACGGTGAGGTTGCTCTCCTTCATCTGGATGACGAAGCCGAGGCCGCCGAACTCACCCTTCGTGGTGAGCCGCATCTCCCGGTAGTACTCGGGCTTGAGGAGCACCGAGTGGGGGTCCAGCGTGGAGAGCATGCCGTTGACCGCGGCGTACTCCACGTCGCGGGTGTCCTCGCTGGGCCGCAGGTTGCTCCCGATGAACTCGAAGACGTCCTTCATCTGGAAGGACATCTTCCACAGCGAGTCGATGTGGCTGATGTCGAAGTCGCGCGTCTTGCCGTTGACGTTCAGGTGCAGCGTCTGCCGGTCCTTGTCCGCCTCGACCATCACGTCGGGGACGGTGCGCTCCACCTGCTCGAGCGCGGCGACCATCATCTCGCGCGGGTTGATGCGCTTGGGGTCGACGTACGCGTCCTTCACGTAGATGACGACCTTGTTGAAGACCTTCAGCGCCGAGAGGTCGTGCGGCGGGCGGTCGCCGTTGCGCAGGACGTCGGAGGAGCCCTCGCCGCGAGCGCCGGGGCCGGCCACGGCCTCGCCCACGGTGAAGGGGAGGGGCGCATGGTCGTGCGCGAGGAGGGCCCAGGCCCCGAGGAGAGCGAGGACCAGGAGGGAACGGCGCAAAAGTCGGGGCATGGGGAAGTTTCGACTCTAACCACCGGGTATGAGGCCTTCAAGACAGGGTTCCTGCGCTAACCAGCGAGCGGTGCAGGAGAGTCCCGGCGACGACGGCGAGGGGAACGAGGAACAGGTTCAGGAGCGGCACCCACAGGAGCACGGTGATGGACAGCCCGAAGCCCAGGGCGAGCCCGGTCCGGCGCGCAAGCACCCGCCGCACCTCGGCAAAGGACCCACCGCGCCGGGCCACCGCCGGGTCGAGGTACTCGGCGCAGGCGAACAGCGCGGTCCAGCCGACCCCGGCGGCCGCCCACACCGGTGCCACCACCGGGACCAGGAGCTGCAACGCGAGCAGCAGCGCCTGGCCGACGAGGAGGAGCAGGACCCGGGCCGCGGTGCGACCCACGGCCGAGACTGCCTGACGGGCGGCGCCGGCGATGCCAGCCGGGGGGGCGGGCGGTGCGCCCACTGCCGACTCGGTGGCCTCGACCAGGAGATCTTCGAGCGGCGCGAGCGCCAGCAGAGGAAGGGTCGCTGCACCGACGAGCCAGGCCAGCGCACCGGACACGACGAGGGTGAGCTGCCAGAGCCACCCCACCGCCCCCGCGGGATGCGGCCAGAGCCGCTCGAGCAGGGCGGGGAGCCAGGTCCAGAGCGCCCAGCCCCAGAGGGCGAAGATGAGGAGGGTGACCGCAGCGCAGAGCGCGGCGAGGCGCCGCAGGCGCCGGTCGCTGACGACGAGCTGCGCCGCCCGGAGGGGGAAGGCCGCTCCCCGGAGTGGGTCGAGTGGACCACTGCCGCGCGGCAACTCGGGTGTGTCTTCCATGCAAGGGGGACGGGCAAGGCCCGCAACCATTGTTATAGACGCTGGCCCACATGTCGCTCGACCGCGCCCCGACCGATGACGACGCCGTCACCTCCGCTGACACGCTGGTCGCGGTCTTCCGGTCCGCCGAGCGTCCTCGCGCCGAGCACCGGGTGGGGCTCGAGCACGAGAAGTTCCTCTATCCGGCCGAGGATCCGCCCGAGCCGGTCCCCTACGAGGGTCCGCACGGCATCCGGACCCTGCTCGAGCTGCTCGAGCCGCAGGGCTACACGCCCTTCCGCGACGCCCCCGACGCTCCTCCCATCGCGCTGACCCGGGCCGAGCACACGCTCTCGCTCGAGCCCGGTGGACAGTTCGAGCTCTCGGGCTCACCTTCGCGGACGGCGCGGGCGGTGGCCGCCGAGAACCTGGCCCATGCGCGGATGCTGACCGAGGCCGCCGGCCGGCTCGGGCTGATGGTCGTCTCGCTCGGCTACCGACCCTTCGGGACCACCGCCGACATCCCGTGGATGCCCAAGAAGCGCTACCAGATGATGCGGCAGACGCTGCCGGTCCGCGGGAAGCTCGCCCTCGACATGATGCTGATGACCTGCACCGGACAGGTCTCGCTCGACTGGGCCTCCGAGGCGGACTGCGCGCGCAAGGTGACCGCGACGGCGCGGCTGACGCCGCTGCTGGTGGCGCTGTTCGCCAACAGCGCCCTGGTCCGGGGTCAGCCGAGCGGCTGGATGAGCTACCGGAGTCACGTCTGGAGCGACGTGGATCCGACGCGCTGCGGGTACTTCCCGCGCATGCTGGACGGCACCTTCGACTACCGCGCCTACGTGGACTGGGCACTGAAGGCGCCGCTCCTGTTCCTCCGGAGGAACGGCGATTACGCGACGCCGTCCATGACCTTCGGCGAGCTGCTCGCGCACGGGTTCGAGGGGAAGCCGGCCCGCCGCTCGGACTGGACGGACCACCTGTCCACGCTCTTCCCCGAGGTGCGCATCAAGCGGGTGATGGAGGTGCGGGGCGCCGACGCGGTCTCGATGGCAATGACCGCCGGGCTCCCGGCGCTGTGGCGCGGGCTGCTCTACGACGATGCGTCGCTCGACGCGGCGCTGGGTCTCGTCCCCCGGCTCTCGTTCGCCGAGCATCTGGCGTTCCACGAGGAGGCCCAGCGGAACGGGCTTCGGGGCAAGCTCCGCCGGACGTCGCTGGCCTCGATGGCGCTGGAGATGATCCGGCTGGCGCGCGCGGGACTGCAGCACCTCGACCCCGGCGACGTGCCACTGCTCGACGCGCTCGAGGCGAGGGCGAAGTCGGGACGTTCGCCAGCCGAGGACGTGCTGGAGGTGGCGAAGGTGGAAACGTCGCCGGCGCGACTGATGGCCCGGTTCACGCTGCTCCCCGGCTGACCGCTACCGCCGGCCGAAGAGGCGCCGGAGCCCGCCGAGCACGCCCGTCTCCTGCCTGGGAGGTGCGGCCGGCGTCTCGGGCTCGGAGGGCACCCGCTGCGGGGGTGGCGTCTCTGCCTCGACGTTGGGTGCCGGGATTCTGGAGCTGCAGCGGCAGGCGCTTTCCGCTCGGGTTGGTGGCCGAGGCGCGGAGGAGGCCGTCGGCGTCGACCGAGAGGGTCAGGGTCCAGTCGCCCGCGCGGTCGGCCCCGGCACGGAGGAGTCCGAGGAAGCTCCGCGGATCCGGTGCGCGGGCAGGGCCCTGGAACACCTGCACCTCGAGCGGAGTGCCGATCGGCAACGTCAAGGTCACCGTCTTCTCGGCCGGGAGGCGGGTGTTCCTGTCGAGCACGCGCACCGGGCCGAGCTCCGGGGCGATGATCTCCAGCGGCACCCCGAGCACCTCGTGCAGCGCCGTGCGCGACGCGCTCTTCGGTCCGGCGGACACGAGCAGGTGGGCCAGGGTCGCCGCTCCGAGCGACACCGCCGCACCGACGTCGACGTCGGTGCGCGCGGGCCGACCCATCGCCTCCTCCACCATCCGGCGGACGTGAGGAAGGCGCGTCGCGGCTCCCACCAGCACCAGCTCGTCCAGCGCGTCGGGGGTGAGCGAGGCGGAGCGGAGCACCTCGCGCGCGAGCAGGACCCCGCGCTCGACCAGCGCCGTCGTCCTCGCCTCCAGCTCCACCCGCGTCAGGTGGGCCCCCTCGACGCTCGCCTCGGTGAGCGTCGCGTCCTCGAGCTGGGTCCGGAGCTGTGCGGCCTCGGCGATGCGCTTCCTCAGCACCGCCGCGTCCGCCCGCACGCCCTTGTCGAGCGCGAGCGCGATCTGCTCGTCGAAGTTGACCGAGCCGAGCGCCGCGTCGCCGGCGCAAGCGACCATGTCCAGGTCGTCACCGGCGGCGGCGAGCACGGCGATGTCACAGGTGCTCGCCCCGAGCCGCCAGACCAGGATGCGCCGCCGCGCCAGTCCGCGTCCGTGGGCGAAGGCCATGGTGGCCGCAGTGGGCGCCTGGACCAGGCGAACGCCCTCCAGCCCGGCGCGCTCGGCCGCCTCGCGGAGGCGCTCCCGCTGGAGCGCGTTGAAGGCCACCGGCACGGAGATGACCACCCGGCCGGGCGGCTGGGAGGTCAGCTCCTCGGCCCGCTGGCGGACCCAGCGGAGCAGCGCCGCCAGGAGCTCGGTCGCGCCCACGGTGCCGCCCTCGAGCGCGAAGGCCACCTCGCCCCGGTCGTCGGGTACGACCGCCGCCGGCCAGCGCCGGGCGACGGTGCGCGAGGCATCGGACTCGGCGCGCAGCCCGAGGAACGACAGCGGGGCGCCGACCCAGAGCGTCGGGTCCGGCGCGTCGGGCGGTAGCATCCGCGGCGGCGCACCCGGCTCCCGGACGAGGCGCACCGGCGCTTCGGCGCGGCCGTGTCCGGGGTCGAGCACCAGCGGCTCGGCGCGGCCGTCGTGGAACCAGCAGACCCGGATCGACTCCGGGTTGATCTCGATGCCCAGCGCGGCGGTTCCGGCGACCGAGGTCCGCGGCGTCGCCGGCGGGGATGCGGCGTCGGAGGCCGGGCCGGGGCACCCTCCACGGCGGCTCTCGAATCCGGCGTCCAGCGCGGGAAGGTCGCGCGTCGCGACGGGGGTGGGCGGAGCCGGAGTCGGGGAAGCTCGGCGGCCCCGGGCTCGATGCGCACCGCGCCCTCCTCGGGGACGGGGGCCACGTCGAGCGGGGGCGGCGGCGGCGGGATGGGGACCTCGTCCAGCGCGGCGGTCTCCATCGAGTGCAGGAGCGGGATGGGCGTGGTCGGCCGCTCGTGCACCGAGGCGCCCGGGGCGAGCGCCTGGTCGACGTCGTGGAACGACGACTCGGGCAGCGCGAGCGGCTCGTCGCCCCGGACCGGCGCATCGAGCTGGAAGCGCGCCTTCTCCTCCGGGGGCGGCTCATCCAGCTCGGTGACGACGAGCGTTCCGGCGGGTGGGGTGATGGCGGCATGGACGTCTGCCGAGGCAGGCGTGTGCTCGAGGCCGGCGGGCCGGAGGGGGCCCGGACCCTTGAACTCGGTCACCACCAGCTCGGGCAGCTCCGACTCGTCGAGCGGCGGGTGGGCCGGGTCGAGTGCGAGCGGCGCGGGCGCCTCGGCCTGCGGAGGACGTGTCCGACCGGGGCTCTGCTCCCGGGAGCACAACGGGTGCCTCGTCGGGTGCTGGGACCGGCGAGCCGCCGCCGAGCGCGACGACGGCATCGTGGGTCGAGGTGCCGACGCGCCGGCGTGTCGAGACCCGAGCCGTCGGTGCGAGTGACCAGGCTCGAGTCGGACCCATCGTCCGTGAGCCCGTCCTCGATCGAGGCCGTCGACAGGGCCTCGAACCCCGGGCCCGCACCGGCGGACCGGTCGAGCACCTCCGCCGGGGGTTCTGCCAGCGGGTGCGCGGGCTCGGCCCGAAGGAGCGTGTCGTCCACCGCGGGCGCGGTCTCCAGCGCAGGGCTCGTTCCGAGCAACGCCGGCGCCTCGAGCACGGGGTGGTCTCGAGCACGGGCGTGGTCTCGAGCTCGGGTCGGGTGTCGAGGAGCGGCGTCGTCTCGATTGGAGGCCTGGTTTCCGGAGGTTCCGGCGTCGGATGAGGGTGCGGGAGCCTCCGGCGCGCTCGCCGTCTCGGCTTCGGCGGCGACCGGCGCCTCGCTCGCGCGGGCCGTCTCGTCCCGCTCCCAGGCCGCGGCCATCTCGGTGGGCTCTGCCTTCGCCTTCTCGGCAGGCACGACCTCGGAGGCCGGGGCCGGCTCCGGCGGGGGCGCAGGCGGCTCCGGACGGACCGACGCGGCCGGGGGGGCCCAGTCGGCCGGTCCGGCAGGACGGGGGACCGGCTCGCGACGGGCGGCGGCGGGCGGCACGGCGGTCCGTCCCGCGGGCGGTGCCCAGGCGCTCGGGTGCGCGTGGGCGTCGGCCGGGGCGCTTCCCCGTGCCGGACGGCTCGACAGGATGCGCTCGATGAGGGCCTTGCCTGCGGCCTCGAGGCGGACGAAGCGGAGCGTCATCCCCGGGCGCTCTCCCGTCGCGTTCGACTTCACCACCACGCCCTCGCCGCGCAGCAGCGAGGTGCCATCGGCGAGGACGAGGTCGAAGAGGAGCTGCGCCCCGACCGGCTTCGGCGCCCGCGTGGCGAGAAAGAATCCGTCACGGCCCACGTGGGCGCCGTACTGGTCGACGAACTCGTCCTCGCTGCGGAAGGGCAGCCGGACCCGGAGCGGCGTCGGCGCGAACATGGGCGAGCCGCAAAGATGCCCCGGATTCGGTCGCTTCCCAAGTCTTCGGGTGCGAATGACGACGACACCCGGTGTGAAGGCGAGCAGACCGGCCCTCGTCGGTGCCCCCGGGACAGGGTCAGCCGCCGTCTCCGGTGCTGCCCGGCGGGGGCGTCAGGCGCGCACGGATGCGACCAGCTTCTCCACCGCGGAGCCGAGGCGGGCCGGGTCTGCTCCCCCGGCCTGGGCGAGGTCGGGCTTTCCCCCACCCGAGCCGCCGGCCTCCTGCGCCAGCGCACGGAGGGCCTCGGCCGCGCTGAAGCCGCGGGCCACGATGTCCTTGGTCGCTCCGACCAGGACCAGCCCCTTGCCGTCCTTCTCGCCCCAGACGATCACCACGCCCGAGCCGAGCTTGTCCCGGAGCTGGTCGGCGAGCGCCCGGTAGGCCTTCCCGTCGGCTGGATCCACCCGCTGGGTGAGCACCTTCACCCCGTTCACCTCGCGGGCCTCGGACAGCACGTCCTTGCTGCTGGCGGCCGAGGCACGGCGGGAGGCCGTCTCGACCTCCTTCTCCAGCTCCTTCACCCGCTTCTGGGTCGCCTCCACGCGCCGGGCGAGCTCCTTCGGTGAGGTGCGCAGCAGCTCGGCCGCGCGGCGGACCTCGTGCTCCATCTCCCGCACCCAGGCCATCGCCCCGAGCCCGGTGAGGGCCACGATGCGCCTCACGCCCGAGGCGATGCTGCCCTCGGAGGTGATTCTTGAACAGCCCGATGTCCCCGGTGCGGCGGACGTGGGTCCCGCCGCAGAGCTCGGTGGACTGTGGATGCACGCTCACCACCCGGACCCGGTCACCGTACTTCTCGCCGAAGAGGGCCACCGCCCCGGCCTTCTTCGCCTCGTCCAGCGCCATGACCTTCGTCTCGGCGCCGGCGTTGTCGCGGATCCACCCGTTGACCAGGTCCTCCACCTTCTCCAGCTGCTCGGTGGTGGGCTGAGAGAAGTGCGCGTAGTCGAACCGGAGGTGGTCCGGCGCGACGACCGAGCCGGCCTGCTTCACGTGATCGCCGAGGACGATCTTCAGGGCCCGGTGGAGCAGGTGCGTCGCCGAGTGGTTGGCGCGGATGGCGTTCCGCCGCTGACCGTTCACCGAGAGCTGCACCATGTCCCCGGCCCGCAGGGTCCCGGACGTCACCTGCACCTCGTGGACGACGAGGCCGGGGAGGGGCCTCGTCGCGTCGAGCACCTGGGCCTCGGCCTTTCCGCCCTGCCCGACGATGGCCCCGGTGTCACCCACCTGGCCGCCCGACTCGCCGTAGAAGGGAGTGCGGTCGGTCAGCAGCTCGCCCCTCTCGCCCGTGCGGAGCTCGGGGACCTCGCGGCCGTCCTTGACCAGCGCGACCACGGTGCCCTCGCCCTCGTGCCCGTCGCCCTCGTAGCCGAGGAACGCCGTGTCCCCGAGCCGCTTCTGGAGCAACGGCCAGAGGTCCGCCACCGCCTTCTCACCCGAGCCACCGAACGTCCCGCGCTGCCGCTGGGCGTCCATCAGCTGCTCGTAGCGGTCCAGGTCCACGTCGAAGCCGCGCTCGCGGGCGATGACCTGCGTCAGGTCCCAGGGGAACCCGTGGGTGTCGTGGAGGAGGAAGACCACGTCGCCCGAGAGCACCTTCTTGCCCCGGGCCTGGACCATCTCCTCGTCGATGAGCCGCAGCCCGCGGGCCAGCGTGCGGCGGAAGGACTCCTCCTCGTGCCGCGTGGCCTGGAGGACGAAGGCTCGAGTTCTCCTCGAGCTCGGGGTAGGCGGCCCGCATCTCGTGAATCACCACCGTCGACCACCTCGTGGAGGAACGGCTCGTCCAGACCGAGCCGCGCTCCGTGCCGGATGGCCCGCCGCATGATGCGCCGGAGCACGTAGCCACGGCCCTCGTTGGACGGCTGCACGCCGTCGGAGATCAGGAAGGCGGTGGCCCGCGCGTGGTCGGCGATGACGCGCATCGAGGCATCGTCCGCCGGGTCTCGCCCGTAGGTCTTGCCGGACAGCTCCGCCGCCCGCGCCAGGAGCGGCACGAACAGGTCGGTGTCGTAGTTGCTGCGCTTGCCCTGGACGACGGCGGCGATGCGCTCCAGGCCCGCGCCGGTGTCGATCGACGGCCGCGGCAGCGGCTCGAGCGGGCTGTCCTTCTCCTTCCGCTCGAACTGCATGAAGACCAGGTTCCAGATCTCGAGCCAGCGGTCGCACTCGCAGGCCACGCCGAGGCAGGGGCGCCCCGCGGCGACCTCGGCGCAGGGGATGTCGTCCCCCTGGTGGAAGTGGAGCTCCGAGCACGGGCCGCACGGTCCGGTGTCGCCCATGGCCCAGAAGTTGTCCTTGTACCCGAGCCGGTGGATGCGCGACTCGGGCACGCCCGCCCGCTTCCACAGACGCGCGGCCTCCTCGTCCCAGGGGATGCCCTTCTCGCCGTTGAACACCGTGGCCGCGAGCCGGTCCGCCGCGATGCCCAGGTCCTTGGTCACGAACTCCCAGGCGAAGGCGACCGCGTCCTCCTTGAAGTAGTCGCCGAAGGAGAAGTTTCCCAGCATCTCGAAGAAGGTGTGGTGCCGCGCGGTGAAGCCGACGTTGTCCAGGTCGTTGTGCTTGCCACCGGCGCGCACGCACTTCTGCGACGAGGTGGCCCGCTTGTACGGCCGCGACTCGCGTCCGGTGAAGACGTCCTTGAACTGCACCATGCCGGCGTTGGTGAAGAGCAGGCTGGGGTCGTCGAGCGGGACGAGCGACGAGCTGGGCACCCGCCGGTGACCCCGGTTCTCGAAGTAGGAGAGGAAGGCTTCGCGGACCTGCGAGGCGGTGCGGACCATGGAGGTCCTGCTTATAACGTCTGCTAGGCTCCGGGGCCCTTCGCCCGTGTGCGCCCACCCCTTCGCTCCTCCCGCCCGGACCCTCCGCTCGGTGGCGCTGGGGGCGGTCCTCGTCGGCAAGGCGGCGCTGGCCCAGCCGGACCCACGCATCGCCTACCTCTCGCGGCAGCTGGCCACCGCCAGCGATCCCCGCGTCCGCGCCCAGGCTGCCCTGACGCTCGGGACCACCGAGGCGCCCGGGGCGCTGGAGCCACTGTGCGGCGCGCTGGAGGATCCGGTGCCCCTCGTGCGCGCAGCGGTCGCCCGCTCGCTGCCGGAGCTCCACGACCTGGCAGCGCTGGACTGTCTCGTGGCGCACGCCGGCGACTCCGCCCCGGACTCGCAGGGAGAGATCCGCCGGGCGCTGGCCCTGCTCCGGAAGGTCAAGGAGCGCGTCCGGACGGTCGACGTCTGGGTGGACCCGGTGCGTGATCCCTCCACGCCGCCGCTGGGGGAGATCCTGTGCGGCGAGGCCCGGGCGCATCTGGTCAAGCGGCTGGCCTGGGCCGGGGCCCGGAGCGAGGCGGTGGAGTCGGCATGGAAGCGCGCCGGTCCCACCGCCCGGGCATATCTGTTGAAGCCCACGCTGCTCCGGGGCGACGGCGGCGCCGTCGTCCTGGCCGGGGTGTGCCTCACCTGGCCGGGCAAGCAGATACTCGGGGAGGTCCGGGTGACGGGGCGCGGGGCCACGCCGCGAGACCTCGTCCGCGCGCTCGTGCCCCGGCTGGTCCAGGATGCGGCGAGCACCTTCGATTGGGACCTGACACCGTGATGGAGGCGACCATGGCGCCACGGCAGCGACGGCTGCGGAATTACCTGCTCGACGCGCCCCTCCAGCTGCGCTTCACGGCGGTGCTGGTGCTGGCGACCCTGCTCGGGGCGGGCCTGCTCGGCATCTTCCTCGCCCGGGCGCTGAACCGTCTGGCGGACCAGGCGGAGCGGGCGGTGGAGGCGCGCGCCGCGGCGGCGCAGGCGAGCCACGAGCTGGGAAACGCCTCGCTGTCGAGGACGCTGCTGGAACGCTTCAACGACCCCGAGTTCACCGCCCAGCTCGAGCGGCAGTCGCACGCCATCGACGCCGCCTATCAGGCCGAGCAGGTGCAGGTTGCCGAGCAGCGGCGCGAGGTGGCGCGCGAGTCGGCGCGGATCGGCTGGCTGGTCATCTTCTGTGTGGCGGTGTTCGTGCTGGCCGTCCTGCTCCTGGGGATCGTCCTGACCCACCGGATCGCCGGACCGGTCTTCCGCGTGCGCCGGCTCCTCGAGGATCTCGGCCAGGGACGGCGAGAAGTGCCACGCCACGGGCTTCGCGACGGCGACGAGCTGCGCGAGCTCTTCGACTCGGCCTCGTCGCTGGTGAAGACGCTGCGCGCCGAGGACGAGTCCACCTTCGAGGCGGTCTCGGCGGCGCTGGTCCGGCCGGATCAGACCGACGGGCTGAAGCACGTGCACGATCGGCTGGCGGTCCGGCTGCAGCGCTGAGCGGTCCGGGCCGGTGGCTACCGGGGCGTCGGCGCGGTGTCCGGGAGGAGGATGCGCTCGAGATCTTCCGAGGGGGATGGCCCCCTGGTCCAGCGCGCGGTCGTGGAACTCGGCGAGCCGGAAGTCCTTGCCCCGTGCCGCCTGGTAGCGCTTGCGGACCCGCCACCACTCGCGGTTGCCGACGAAGTAGGTGGGGAGCTGGGTCGCGCTGAGCTTGGCCCGCTGGAGCTTTCCCTCCGCCTCGGCCTCGGTCTGGAAGGCCCGCCCCATCATCAGATCCATCGCCTCGGCCTCGGTCATCTCCATCGTCTGCAACCGGATGTCGAGGATGGCGTTGGCGATCGCCCTCAGCCAGACCTTGAGGTAGCTGAGCCGGTAGCGCGGATCCCCGCCGTCGAATCCCTGGTCCATCATCACCTGCGCCACGTACTCGGCCCAGCCCTCGACGTAGGGGCCGTTGCCGTAGAGCGAGCGCAGGAGGCGGCGGGTCAGCGGCTGCAGGTCGTTGGCGTGCTCCGCCTGCACGTAGTGCCCGGGCAGCGCCTCGTGGATGGTGAGCCACTGGAGCACCCAGCGGTTGTACTCGCGGAGCTTCGACTCGGCCTTGGCCTCCGGCGCCGACGGATCGATCGGCGTCACCCAGTACTGGGCTTCGGCCTTCGGATCGAGCGGAGGCGGGGAGTGGAACCCGGCGACCGAGTAGATGCCGCGCATGAAGGGCGGAGTGGGGATGACCTTGAGGTTGTCCCGCGTGCCCAGGGTGACGATCTGCTTCTCCCGGATGAACGTCCGGATGCGGTCCAGCTCCGCGCTCACCGTCTCCAGCAGCTGGTCGCGGCGGGGATGATCGTCCGAGATGCGCTGGAGGACCTCGCGGAGCACGGTGTCCGGCGGCTCGGCCCCGGCGTCGGCCTGCGCCCCGTGGGCGGGGAACATCTCCCGGTGGAGGGGCACCGCCAGGGCCAGCATCTCGGCGCGGGTCCGGGCGAACTGCTCCTCGGCGTCGGCCAGGACCTGGTCCGGCGTGACCGGCGACTGCACGGTCAGCTTGAACTTCTCGGCGTAGAGCGCCTTCCCCAGACGCCAGGAGCGCGTGGCGGGACGCTTGCCGAGGTCCTCCTTCAGGAAGGCCGAGAACTCCCGGCAGGCGGTGACGGCAGCGGGGGCGACCTGGTCGAACCGCGCACGGAGGGGCGAGCCGGTGGGGATCTCCTTGCCGATGGTGCCCTCGATGAGCTGGACGTTGCCCTCGTTCTCCTCGATCGCGACCTTCACGTAGATGGGATCGGCGTCGGTCAGGTTCTCCCTGGCCTGACGCAGGAACCGGGGCACCTCCGCGATGCGCGAGAGGATGTGCCCGAGCCGGACGTCCTTCGGTGCGTAGTCGTCCGACAGCGGCTGGAAGAGGCCCGACCCGAGCATCTCCACGTAGACGGTGGGGTTGTGCTGGAAGCTCTGGATCCGGTCCAGATCGAGCAGGCTCGCGGCGATCTGATCGTCGATCAGCCGCCGGTCCACCGAGTCCTGAACTCCGAGCGAGGCGCGCGGCACCTGCTTCTCGAGCCGGGAGTGCCAGCCCACCAGGAACGTTCGCTGCCGGGCCAGCCCGGACGGGCCCACGTCGTCGAGCATCGCGTCGAGCGCGACCGTCTTTCCGGTCTTGGGATCCCGGTGCTGGTGATAGCCGGCCTGCGACGCCGTCACCGGCGAGAGCGCGAGCGACTCGTGGATGAACTGCTCGGCCAGTCGGGCGAAGGTGGCGCTGGAACCGGTGGGGCTCGCACCCACGGTGAGCGAGACGACGAGGGCGAAGGCGAGAGGCATCGGGGCTCCCCAGGGGACGACGGGCTCGCGGAGGTGAGGACCGGCTCAGGAGGCGGGTGCGGCCTCATCGGCCAGCGCCTCCCAGGAGATGAGGGCGTGCAGCGGGACGAGCAGCTCGGCGCCGTCGCTCCCGAGGAGGAGGTCGTACGGGCCGACGGCGAGGAGCGGCTCCTCGAGCGTGAACCCGTTCCGGAGCGCCAGGCGAACCCGCTGCCCCACGGCGGCGAGGAAGGGCCGGGGATCGGAGTGAGGTCGCCGGTCCGGCTCGCGGGCCACCGGCACCGGCTTCTGTGCCAGGCGCGAGTCGCGGGGGAGCCGGGGCTGGAGCACGTCCCAGGTCGTGCGCCGGGCCATCGCACAGACCGCGAGCTTCTCCACCCGGCCGGAGCGCTCGAGCACGAAGGCCACCGGATGCGACGCCAGGAGGACGTCGAGGAGCGTCCGGTCGGCGAGCACGAACGCGAGCGGCACCTTGTCCGCCGCCGCCGCCGCGAGCCAGTCGTCCACCGGGGCCGCGGCGACCGCGCTCCGGGCGGCCTTCACCGTCGCCTTGGCGCGGGTCCGCGCCTGGCGCGCCCGGAACTGCTCGAGCGTCAGCCCCGACTGGAGCAGCCCGAACGCCTCGGCGAGGTCGAGCCCGGCGTGCTGCCCCATGAGCGTGTACGCCTGGTCGAACCGCCGGGCCTCCTCGGCGTGGAGCTTCCGCCAGATGCGGGCCCGCATCTTCCCCTCGAGCTCGCCCTTGGCGATGCGGGCCGGCACCCGCTCTCGCGCCGCGAGCGCGGTGATGGCCTCGGGCGTGGGCGGGGTGGTGGGGCCGCGGGACGGCGGGCGGCCCGGACCGCCTCCGGAGCGGAGCGGCGGGCGCGGCGGACGGGGCGCAGCCGAGCTGGGGCGCACCGGCGTCGGGCTTGGCGGGGCGCCCGGCGCGGGAGAGGACGGCCCGGCAGCGGGCGGCGGCGTGCCCGAGGCGGGAGCGCCCGGACCGGGAGACGACGGGCCGGTGGCGGGCGCCGGGCGGCGGACCACCTCGACCGTCGGCGGACGGCGGCCCTTGCGGTCAACCATCCCCGGACTTCTCCAGGGCAGGAATGACGACGCGCCAGTGACCGTCCTCGCGGACGAGGTGAACCTCCTCCACGCTCCCGTGGGAGGTGACCGCCAGCACCGCCGTCCGTCCATCGTCGGAGCGGACCGAGAGCTGGCCGGCCGCGGGAGGCTTCGGGTCGGCCAGCAGCAGAATCCATCGGCGCGGGGTGCAGCGCCCCGCCGCTCGACCTGGCGAGCTCCTCGGCCCGCGCGGTCAGCGCCGCGCGGCTCCGCTCGGTGAGCAGGGCCAGGGCCCGCGCATCCTCGTCACGCTGCACGGCCGAGAGCAGGCTCCGGTACGCATCGACCGGCGTGTCGTCCGGGAAGCGGTGACAGCCGGCGGCGGTCAGGAGCAGCAGGGCGAGGAGGCGGGGCACGACGGGGGGGCATCGTCCGCAAAGCGGAGGCGGGGCACAAGCGGAGAAACGCCCCCGGCGACTCAGCCCGGCACCGACTCAGCGCTTGCGCAGGCGCGCCCGGTAGACCGGCTCGCCGCTGGCGAGGTAGCGCCGCTCCCGGCTGCTCGGGACGTCCTCCGGATCGGGGGGTGGAAGGCCCCGGGGCCGAGCGGGTTGTGCCAGCCGGCCGCCTCGAGCGTGGCGAGCATCTCCTCGGCGCGGGCCTGCACGTCCGTCCGGAGGTCGAACAGGGCGCCCGGCGCGGACCGCTCGAGCAGCAGGGCGGCGAATCCGGGCGTGAGGATGGCGCGCTTCTGGTGCGCGCGCTTCCACCAGGGGTCCGGGAACTGGAGATGAATTCCGGACAGGCTCCCCGGGGCGAAGAGGCGGGGGATGACCGCCCGGGCGTCGGCCTCGACCACCCGGAGGTTCCGCAGCCCGCGGGTCCTGGCCCGGTGCTCGAGCTCGCGCGCGTACTTCTTCCGCCACTCGATGGCCACGTAGCGGACCTCGGGATGGCGCGCTGCGTGGCCCAGGGCGAAGGCGCCGGCCCCGGAGCCGATCTCCAGCTCCAGCGGCCCGGGCCCACCGAACACCTCCGCCCAGTCCGGGGGAGTCGAGCAGCGTGAGGAACTCGGCGCCGGCCGGTTCGGGTCGAAGGAGTGGACCTCGGGTCATCGGGGCGAAATGGCGGTTCCCGCCATGAGGGACTGCGCCGTCTAGCACGTGCTAGAGGGCGGGCCACATGAAGGTGCTCCACTCGCTCGAGGATGCGCGCGCCCTGGCCGGCATGGCGCTGGCCCTGGGCAACTTCGACGGGGTGCACCTCGGGCACCGCTCGCTGTTCCGGGAGGCGGCCGAGCACGGCCGGCCGGGCGCGCTGACCTTCGAGCCCGCACCCCGGGAAGGTGCTCCAGCCGGAGCTCGCGCCCCGGCTCATCACCCCCCTGCCGCGGAAGCTCCAGCTCCTGGAGGCCGCGGGGCTCGACGTGGTGGTGGTGCTGCCCGTTCACCCTCCGCGTTCGCCCGCACCCCGGCCCGGGACTTCGAGGCGATGCTGTTCGACGGCGCGCGGCTCCGGACGGTGGTCGTCGGGCGCGACTACACCTATGGAGCACACCGGGCGGGCTCGGTGACCACCCTGCGCGAGGCGGCGGCGGCCCGCGGGGCGACGGTGGCGGTGGTGGAGCCGGTGACGGTCGGGGGCGTGGTGGCCTCGTCCTCCCGCATCCGCGAGTACATCCTCGAGGGCCGGGTGGGCGCCGCCCAGGCGCTGCTCGGCCGGCCGTTCGATCTCGACGGGGTGGTGGTGAAGGGCGACGGCCGGGGGCGGAGCATCGGCTGGCCCACGGCCAACGTGGACACCCACGGCGAGCTGCTCCCGGCGTCCGGGGTGTACGCGGTCCGGGTGCGCACCTCGGACGGCTGGCACGGCGGTGCGGCCAACATCGGGACCAAGCCCACCTTCGGCGGGTCGGCGGTGACGGTCGAGGTGCACCTGCTCGACTGGTCGGGCGACCTCTACGGGCAGGAGGTCCGGGTCGAGTTCCTGGACCGGCTGCGCGCCGAGCGGCGCTTCGGATCGGTCTCCGAGCTGACCGCCCAGATCCAGCGGGACGTCGAGGCGGCGCGGGTGGTGCTTGCACGCACCTCGGCGCTTCCTTGACACCTTTTTTTCCGGCCCCTTAGATCGCCGCTCCACGGCGCTGCTGCCGTCACGGCTCGAGCAGGGTCCGTGGCCGTCCACGCCACCGTCCAGGGGTAGAGAGCGAACGCATGTCTGCCGGCCGCCTTGGTGAGTTGCTCGTTCGGGAGAACCTGATCTCCGTCCAGCAGCTGCGCAAGGCGCAGGAGGAGCAGCAGAAGACCGGCACCCGCATCGGCTCGGCGCTGATCAAGGTCGGAGCCATCGAGGAGCACAAGCTCACCGACTTCCTGAGCAAGCAGTACGGCGTCCCGGCGATCAACCTGAAGGACTTCGAGATCGACCCGGAGATCGTCAAGCTGGTCAAGAAGGAGGTCGCCCAGAAGCACCTGGTCATCCCGGTGAACCGGGCAGGCCAGTCGCTGATCGTGGCGATGAGCGACCCCTCGAACATCTACGCGGTCGACGATCTCAAGTTCACCACCGGGTACAACATCGAGCCGGTGGTCGCCTCCGAGCCGAGCATCCGCGAGGCCATCGAGCGCTACTACGCCGAGAAGGGTCCGACCCTGGACGAGATCCTCGGCGCAGGCCGACGAGCAGGTGGAGGTCGCCGAGGAGGAGGAGCGACGAGTTCGACGTCAAGGCGGCCGAGGACGCGCCGGTCGTCAAGCTCGTCAACCTCGTCCTGGTGGACGCCATCCGGAAGGGCGCCTCGGACATCCACGTCGAGCCCTACGAGAAGGACTTCCGGGTCCGGTTCCGCATCGACGGCGTGATGTACGACGTGATGCGGCCGCCGATGAAGCTGAAGAACGCGATCATCAGCCGGCTGAAGATCATGGCCTCGCTCGACATCAGCGAGCGCCGGCTCCCGCAGGACGGCCGCATCAAGATCAAGACCCCCGGCAAGGAGATGGACTTCCGGGTCAGCGTCTGCCCGACGCTCTTCGGCGAGAAGGTGGTGCTCCGGCTGCTGGACAAGTCGAACCTCCAGCTGGACATGACCAAGCTGGGGTTCGACGCCGAGCCCCTGAAGTGGTTCAAGGAGGCCATCGACCGGCCGTACGGCATGGTGCTGGTGACCGGCCCCACCGGCTCGGGGAAGACCACCACCCTGTACTCGGCGCTGACCTCGCTCAACACGCCCGACGTGAACATCTGCACCGCGGAGGATCCGGTCGAGTTCAACTTCGCCGGCATCAACCAGGTGCAGATGCACGACGACATCGGCCTGAACTTCGCCGCCGCGCTCCGGAGCTTCCTGCGCCAGGACCCGGACATCATCATGATCGGCGAGATCCGCGACTTCGAGACCGCGGAGATCGGGGTCAAGGCGGCCCTCACCGGCCACCTGGTGCTCAGCACGCTCCACACCAACGACGCCCCGGGCACGGTGAGCCGGCTGCTGAACATGGGCATCGAGCCGTTCCTGGTGACCGCGTCGCTGAACCTCATCCTCGCCCAGCGGCTCGCGCGCCGGCTGTGCCCGGCGTGCAAGCGGCCGTCGAAGAGCATCGAGGAGCAGGCGCTGCTCGACGCCGGCGTGCCCCCGGACAAGATCGGCAGCTTCACCCCCTACGAGAAGGCCGGGTGCCGGGAGTGCAACGACCGCGGCTACCGCGGCCGCGTCGCCATCTACGAGGTCATGCCCTTCTGGGATGGCCTCAAGGAGCTGGTGATCAACGGCGCCTCGGCGGCCGAGCTGAAGCAGGAGGCGATCCGGCTGGGGATGCAGACCCTGCGGATGGCCGCGCTGGCCAAGATGATGGGCGGGATGACCACGCTCGAAGAGGTGGTGGGCAACACCGCGCCGGACCGCTTCTAGAAGGATGACGAGAAGACCGTGGCCAACCTGCATCAGCTCCTGAAGGCGATGGTCGAGAAGGGCGCTTCCGACCTCCACATCACCACCGGTAGCCCTCCCCAGCTGCGGATCGACGGCGAGCTGGTGCCGCTGAAGGCCGCCCCGCTGTCGCCGGTGGAGACCAAGCAGCTCTGCTACTCGGTGCTCACCGACGCGCAGAAGGCCAAGTTCGAGGAGGACCACGAGCTCGACCTGTCCTTCGGGGTGAAGTCGCTGTCGCGCTACCGGGCCAACATCTACATGCAGCGGGGCGCGGTGGCAGGCGCCTTCCGGACCATCCCCTTCAAGATCCTCACCTTCCAGGAGCTGGGGCTGCCCCCGGTGGTGACCGAGCTCTCGAAGAAGCCGCGCGGGCTGGTGCTGGTGACCGGGCCCACCGGCTCGGGCAAGAGCACCACGCTCGCCAGCATCATCGACAAGATCAACACCGATCGTCACGAGCACATCATGACGATCGAGGATCCCATCGAGTACCTGCACCCCCACAAGAACTGCCTGATCAACCAGCGCGAGGTGGGGGCGGACACCCGGAGCTTCAAGACCGCGCTCAAGTACATCCTCCGCCAGGACCCGGACGTGGTGCTGGTGGGCGAGATGCGAGATCTCGAGACCATCGAGGCGGCGCTGGTCATCGCCGAGACCGGCCACATCTGCTTCGGCACCCTGCACACCAACAGCTGCGTGCAGACCATCAACCGGGTGCTGGACGTGTTCCCGCCCTTCCAGCAGCCGCAGATCCGCGCCCAGCTCTCGTTCGTGATCGAGGGCGTGCTCAGCCAGGCCCTGCTCCAGAAGGTGGGCGGCGGCCGCTGCCTGGCGCTGGAGATCATGGTCCCCAACCCCGCCATCCGGAACCTGATCCGCGAGGACAAGGTCCACCAGATCTACTCGGCGATGCAGGTGGGTCAGGCGAAGTTCGGGATGCAGACCTTCAACCAGAGCCTGGCCAGCCTGCTCTCTCGCCGGGTGATCACCCAGGACGAGGCCTTCGGACGCGTCCTCGGACGCAGACGAGCTGAAGAACATCATCGCCAGCGGGGCCGCGGCAGGTGTGCTGCCCGGTCACACGGCCCCACCCGTGGGCGGTCGGCCCATGCCCTCGCGCACCTGAGCTAGGATTCCACGTTCATGGCCGTCTCCGCGACCGCTCTCAAGACCAAGGCCGCTCCCAAGACGAAGCAGTGGGTCTGGGAGGCCAGGACCCGTGCCGGCGAGGTGAAGAAGGGCGAGATGGAGGCCCTCGACGCCGCCGCGGTGGACACGCGGCTGAAGTCGCTGGGCCTCTCGCCGGTCAAGGTGAAGAAGAAGCCCCTGGAGCTCAGGCTCCCGCAGCTGGGGAGCGGGGTCTCGGGCAAGGACATCCTGATCTTCACCAAGCAGTTCGCGACGATGATCGACGCGGGCCTGCCCCTGGTGCAGTGCCTGGACATCCTCGCGAACCAGATGGACAACGCGGCCTTCCAGCAAGGTCGTGATGGCCATCAAGGCCAAGGTGGAGTCGGGGTCCACCTTCGCCGACGCGCTGAAGGATCACCCCAAGGTCTTCGACGAGCTGTTCATCCAGCTCTGCGCCGCCGGCGAGACGGGCGGCATCCTCGACACCATCCTCAACCGGCTCGCCAACTACCGGGAGAAGGCGGAGAAGCTGAAGCGCAAGGTGAAGGGGGCGATGATCTACCCGATCATCGTCATCACCGTGGCCATCGGCGTGACCGCGCTGCTGCTCCTCAAGGTGACGCCGGTGTTCGCCAAGATGTTCACCGACTTCGGCTCGGCCCTGCCCGCGCCCACCCAGTTCGTCATCGACCTCTCCACCTGGCTGCAGGCCAACTTCATCTACATGGTCGCTGGGCGTCGCTCGCCTTCGCGGTCGGCGTTCGGCGCCTTCTACCGCAACCCCAAGGGCCGGAAGATCTTCGACAAGATCGTGCTCCAGGCTCCGATCATCGGCCCGGTCATCCGGAAGGTCGCGGTGGCCCGCTTCACCCGGACGCTGGGCACGATGATCAGCTCGGGCGTGCCCATCCTCGACGCGCTGGACGTGACCGCCAAGACGGCCGGCAACCGCACCATCGAGCAGGGCATCTATTACGTCCGGGGGAAGATCTCCGAGGGCAAGAACATCGCCGGCCCGCTGCTCGAGACCAAGGTCTTCCCTCCCATGGTCGTCCAGATGATCGGCGTCGGCGAGGCCACCGGCGCCATGGACGCCATGCTCAACAAGATCGCCGATTTCTACGACGACGAGGTCGACACCGCCGTCGCGGGCCTCACCGCGATGATCGAGCCGCTCCTGATGGTCTTCCTCGGCGCGGTGGTGGGCGGCTTCCTCATCGCGATGTACCTGCCGATCTTCTCGATCGCCGGTGCCATCAAGTAGCGCAGTCGAGGCGGCCGACGCCGGCGGGTCGCTCCGCCCGAGGCTGGTCTGGGTCACCGCGTTCCGCACCGCCGCGGCGACGCTCCTCCTCGCGGTCTACGGCGTCCGGCTCCTCTCGCGACCGAGCACCGAGGCGCTGACGCGGCGAGGATCTGCTCTCGCTGTGGATGGTGGGGAGCATCTACCTCTTGGTGCTGGTCCAGGCGCTGTTCCTCCGGGACAGCAAGCCCGGTGCCCGGAGCGCGCTGGTCCACGTGGCGGGCGACGTGGCCATCGCCACGGTGCTGGTCTTCCTCACCGGCGGGCCCGAGAGCCCGTTCACCTTCACCTACCTGCTCACCGTCGTGGGCGCGTCCATCCTCCTCGGGCAGTGGGGCGCGCTGGCCGCGGCGGCGGCGTGCTCGGTGTCGTTCCTGGTCCTGGCGGCGGCGATCTCCTCGGGGACCATCCACACCCCGGTCCCGGTCGCCACGCTGTCGGTGGGCCGGCTCGCGTTCGTGCTGCGCGAGCAACGTGCTGGCCCAGTTCCTCACCGCGGTGCTCACCGGGTTCCTCGCCCGGCAGCTGACCACCGCCGGCGGCCGGCTGTCGGCGCGGGAGCGCGACCTCCGCGAGCTCACCCGGCTCCAGCAGCAGATCCTCGGCTGCCATGCCCTCCGGGCTGCTCACCTGCGACGTGGAGGGCCGCATCACCTACGTCAACCGGGCGGCGCGGCAGATCCTGGGGCTCGACCCGAGCAGCACCCCGGCCGGCGTCGAGGAGCTCATCCCCGGCGTGCGAACCCTCTTCACCGGGAAGCCTCGCAACGAGGTGACGGTCACCACCCCCGCCGGACGGCGCATCCTCGGGTTGACGGTCTCCGCGCTCGAGCGCGCCCCCGGCGCCGCTCCTGGTGGTGTTCCAGGACCTGACCGACCTTCGCCGCGCCGAGCAGGAGCTGCGGCGGGCGGACCGCCTGGCCGAGCTGGGCGCGCTGTCGGCGCAGCTGGCGCACGAGATCCGCAATCCGCTCGCGGCGATGCGCGGCTCGGCCCAGCTGCTCTCGCCGGCGGCGCGGACCCCGACACCGAGCGGCTGGTGAGCATCCTCGACCCGGGAGGCGGACCGGCTGGGAGACGCTGGTCTCCGACTTCCTCGCCTTCGCCCGGCCGCCGGCGCCGGTGCTCGCGCTCCTGTGACCTGGACGAGCTGGTGCGCCAGACCCTCGAGCTGCTCGCCGCCGACCCGCTCGCCTCGGGGGTGAGCGTCGACGTCGCGCCCGGCGGCCTCCACGCCGAGGTGGACCCGGACCAGATGCGACAGGTGCTGCTCAACCTCCTGCGCAACGCGCTCGCCGCCGCGGGGAAGGGCGGCCGGGTCCGCACCTTCTTCAGCCAGGTGGACGGGCAGGTGCGGATCCACGTCTGGGACTCCGGGGGGAGCATCGCCACCGCCGACCTGCCGCACATCTTCGAGCCCTTCTTCACCAAGCGGCCCGGGGGCACCGGGCTGGGGCTCTCCACCGTGCACTCCATCGTCCGCGCCCACGGGGGCCAGATCCAGGTCAGCTCCTCCCCTGGCGAAGGCACCGAGTTCGTGGTGGGGTTCACCGCTCCGTCGGGCGAGGTGCAGCGAGCGTGAAGATCCTGGTGGTGGACGACGAGCCGAGCATGCGCCAGTACCTGGAGGTGCTGCTCGGCCGGAGCGGGTACGAGGTGCTGACCGCGCCGGGCGTCCCCCAGGCACGGGAGATGCTCGGCACCGGCCAGGTGGACCTGGTGGTCTCGGACATGCGGCTCGGCAAGGAGAGCGGGCTCGAGGTGCTGAAGCACGCGCGCGACGCGCGAGTCTCCGCCCGAGGTCATCCTCATCACCGCCTACGGCACGCCGGCCTCGGCGGTGGAGGCGATGCGGCAGGGCGCCTACGACTACATCTGCAAGCCCTTCGACAACGAGGAGCTGAAGCTCCTGGTGCAGAAGGCGCTGGAGAAGCGGAACCTCCGCGCAGGAGAACCAGCAGCTCTGGCAGTCGCTCTCCGAGCACAGCCTGTCGATGGTGGGCCGGAGCGCAGGGATGGAGACCGTCCGCGCGCTGGTGCGGAAGGTGGCCGGCGAGCCGGTCCACGGTGCTGATCGTCGGCGAGAGCGGAACGGGGAAGGAGCTGGTCGCCCGGGCCATGCACCTCGCCAGCCCACGGGCGGCCAAGCCCTTCCTCCCCGTCAACTGCGCCGCGCTGGCCGAGGGCGTGCTCGAGTCCGAGCTCTTCGGCCACGTGAAGGGCGCCTTCACCGGCGCGAACACCGAGCGGGCGGGACTGCTGGTCTCGGCGGGAGAGGGCACCGTCTTCCTCGACGAGATCGGCGAGATGCTCCCCGCCACGCAGGTGAAGCTGCTCCGGGTCCTTCAGGAGAGGAAGGTCAAGCCGGTGGGGAGCACCGCCGAGGTGCCCTTCGAGGCTCGGCTGGTCGCCGCCACCAACAAGCGACTCGACGAGGAGGTGCGCGCCGGCCGCTTCCGCGAGGACCTGTTCTACCGGCTCAACGTCATCACCGTCGAGCTGCCGCCGCTGCGCGAGCGGGCCGAGGACATCCCCGAGCTGGCGGAGTTCTTCCTCTCCAGGCTGGCGGAGGATCTCGGCCGGCCGGGCTTGCGCTTCTCCCCGGACGCGCTGGCGCTGCTCCGAGCGCTACCCCTTCCCGGGGAACGTGCGGCAGCTGCAGAACATCGTCGAGCGCGCAGCCACGCTCGCCGAGTCCGACGTGCTCGGGCCGGAGACCCTGCCCGCTCCGCTCCGCGGAGAGCAGCCGACCGCGCCGCCGGGCACCGACGCGGTGGAGCTGGGCGAGGCCTTCTCGCTGGAGAAGCATCTGGACGAGGCCGAGCGCCGGTACCTGCTCGCCGCGCTCCGCCGGGCGAACGGAGTGAAGACGCGCGCCGCCGAGCTGCTGGGTCTCACCTTCCGCAGCTTCCGCTACCGGCTGGCCAAGCACGGCCTGGGCGAAGGTGTGGAGTAGGCCGACCCCGTCGAGGTGACGCTGCTGGGCCAGACTGGCTGACGAAATTCGTCACGGCGGGTCATGGCCGCCCGGCGCCGGCCGACGACGATCCGGGCACTTGCAGCGGCGGAGGGCCCTGGAACGGTCCGTGCACATGGACCCTGCCCGAGCTGCTCCTCCCCCCGGGGCGGCCGCTCATCACCCGAATAGGAGTCACTCACACATGAAGAAGCTTCAGAAGGGCTTCACGCTCATCGAGCTGATGATCGTGGTCGCCATCATCGGAATCCTCGCCGCGCTCGCCATCCCCAACTTCATCCGCTTCCAGGCTCGCTCGAAGCAGAGCGAGGTGAAGGCGAACCTCAAGTCGCTGTTCACCGCCGAGCGGTCTTACTACCAGGAGCACGACACCTACTCCGAGTGCATCAAGAAGATCGGCTTCAACCCCGAGCGCGGCAACCGCTACCACTACACGGTGAACAACACCGCCAACGACGAGGCCTGCGGCACCGCAGAGCTCCGTGACACCGCACCGGCACCACGGCCACCACTGGACGGTGCCGTGCTGGCACGACAGTTCAAGCACGGCACTGGCGCCGGCATTACCGCGGCCAACGGCCCGATGGTGGTGGCCTATACGCCTGCATCCCGTCGGGCACGAACATCACGGTCCTGAACAACCTGGTGGGCGTCACCCCGGCCACCCCCGATCCGAACGGCTCGTTCGGTGGCGCGGCCCAGGGCGACATCGACAGCGACACCAACGTGGACCTCTGGTACATCTCCAGCGTCTCGTCGACCACCCCGGGCGTGTGCCCCGCGCTCGTCGGCATCGACATGAACTCCCCGGGCGGCGAGCCGAAGAACACCTACAACGACGTGAACTGCCCGTAATTCCGGTAACGTGTCGCAGCACTTGCCCCCACCGCGGATGCTCTCCGCGGTGGGTTTTTTCGCGTCCCGCGTGCGACGTAACCTCGCTGCAGAAAGGCGGCGCTGTCCGCGCCCGACCATGGACCGGAGAGCCTTCACCCTCGTCGAGCTGATGATCGTGGTGGCAGTGATCGGCGTGCTCTCCGCACTGGCCATCCCGAACTACATCCGCTTCCAAGCGAAGTCCAAGCAGTCCGAGGCAAAGGGCAACCTCAGGGCGGCATTTACCACCGAGCGCGCCTATTACCAGGAGCACAACACGTACACCGCCTGCACGATGAAGCTCGGCTTCGCTCCTGAGAGAGGCAACCGCTATCGGTACACGCTCAACACGACAAGACGGGCCGACGAGACCTGCAACACCACCGAGGTTCGCGCCACCGCCGCCGGGGTCAGGGCTCCAACCGACGGAGACATCCTCGCGGACACCTTCAAGCACGGCACCGGGGTGGGGATCACCGCAGCCAACGCCGCGCCGCCTGTGCCCGCCTACGCGCCGGTCGTTCCCGCGGGAACGACGATGGTCGTGCAGAACGACCTAGTGGGCGTGGTCCCCAACATCGCCGATCCCAACGGGACCTTCGGAGTGGCGGCCCACGGCGACATCGACGCCGATGCCCAGCTGGACCTCTGGTACGTCTCCAGCGTCTCGTCGACCACCGCGGGTGTATGCCCTGCGCTGGTTGGCCTCGATACGCAGGTGCCGGGCGGCGAGCCGAAGAACACCTACAACGATGTGAACTGTCCGTGACCGGCGGGCTGGACTAGCATCGGTGGCGCTTCGCATGCGACGGAACCTCTGGACGGGCCTCGGTCTCGCGGCAACCGCGGCGCTGCTGGTCGTCAGCTATGTCGCCGGCGAGTACGCAGACGCCCGGGCGAACCGCAGCGAATCGCTCATCGCCCGCGAGCTCATCTACCTGCCCAGCCCGGGCACGGCCAGGCTGATGTCGTTCGGCTTCGAGCAGCTGGCGGCGGACTGGTACTGGATCCGCGCCCTCCAGTACTTCGTCGAGCCGGCACAGGAGCTAAACCAGTACCGGAACCTCGGCGACTTCATGGAGGTGGTGGTCGGGGTCGACCCCGACTTCCACTACGCCTACAAGTTCGCCGGGATCTCCATCCCCTACGACACCGGCCGGTACCACTTCGCCAACACCTACCGGGCGATCGACTTCCTCGAGCGCGGCGTGAAGCGCTGGCCGGACGACTGGCAGATGCGTCTCTACCTGGGCTTCTACCTGCTCAACTTCAAGAATGACCCGGCAGGTGCTGCCGAGCAGTTCGCGGCGGCAGGACCCATCCCCGGCGCTCCGCCGTACCTCAAGCGGTTCGCTGCCAAGCTCCTCACCCTGAACGGGGAGGTGGCCCGCGCCAAGCTGTTCACCGAGCACATGCTGGCGACCACCGAGGACCCGGAGGAGCAGGGACGGCTCAAGAAGCGTCTCGAGGAGATCGAGCTGGAGGGCAGCCTGCGCGAAGTGGAGGCCGCCGCCGAGCGGTTCCGGACAGGGCGCGGCCGCTGGCCCATCGGCCTGGGCGAGCTGGCCGCCGCGACGCCCCTCCCGAAGATCCCATCTGACGCACGACTGGAGAACGGCACGGTGATTGTGCCCAGCCTCAAGCGGCTCACTGTCTACGAACATCCGAAAGAAGGACCGATCCGGGCAGCCAAATGAGCGACGCTATCGAGCTCCGCGAGCTGAAGAAGAGCTTCCGTCTCGACCTGAAGGTCGGACGCAGACAGGCCCTCAACTCCCTCTCGCTCACCGTCGAGCCTGGGGAGATCTACGGCTTCCTTGGCCCGAACGGGGCCGGGAAGACCACCTCGATCAAGATCCTCGTCTCGCTGCTACGGCCGGACGGCGGCACGGCCACCATCTTCGGTGCCGATCCTTCGCGCAACGAGACCCGGACCCGCATCGGCTACCTGCCCGAATCACCCGTCTTTTACGACCACCTGACCGGCCGCGAGTTCCTCGCCTTCTGCGGGAAGCTCTGCGGGCTGAAGGGAGCGGACCTCAGGGCGCGCTCGGAGCGCCTCCTGGAGGAGGTGGGCCTGGCCCACGCCGGGGATCTGCAGATCCGTCGCTACTCCAAGGGCATGAACCAGCGGGTCGGTATCGCCCAGGCGCTGCTCCACGACCCGGAGCTGGTGATCCTCGACGAGCCGATGAGCGGTCTGGACCCCATCGGACGGGCCGAGGTGCGGGACCTGATCCTCGGGCTGAAGAAGCGGGGCAAGACGGTCTTCTTCTCCACCCACATCATCCCCGACGTGGAGATGATCTGTGACCGGATCGGGCTCATCAACCACGGCCGGATGGTCGCCGAGGGCAGCGTGACCGAGCTCCTGAACACCCGGGAGGCGCGGCCGATCGAGGTGCTGGTGGAGAACGTCACCGGGAGCATCGATGGCGCGCTGGCCACGGAGGTCTCGAGCATCGGGGCCCAGAAGCTGTACCTGGTCAACTCCGACGAGGCGCTGCACCGCTTCGTGGCCGCGGTGCTCGAGCGGCGCGGTCGCCTGGTCTCGGTGACCCCCCGCCGGGAAGGCCTCGAGAACCTGGTGGTCCGCCTGCTCGAGCAGGACCGGGCGGCAGCATGAAGGTCGCGATGAACGTCCTGACCATCGCCGGTCAGACCTTCACCGAGGCGCGGCGCAACCGCGTCTTCTACTCCCTCTTCCTCTTCGCCCTGGTGGTGGTGGTCAGCTCGATCATCTTCACCGAGGTCACCGCCACCACCATGGACCGCGTGCTGAAGGACACCGGCCTGGCGGCGATCAACGTCTTCGCCCTGGCGCTGACCATCTTCGCCGGCGTGGGCATCATCAATCGAGAAATCGACCGTCGGAGCATCTACACCGTGCTGGCCAAGCCGGTGAGCCGCTTCAGCTACATCCTCGGGAAGTACCTGGGCCTGGTGTCGATCATCCTCGCCACCTCGTCGCTGATGTTCGTCGGTCTGCTCGTGGTGATGAGGATGTACCGGACCGACATCCACACCGGCATCTTCCTCGGGTTCATGGGGGTGCTGCTGGAGGTGATGGTGCTGGGCGCGGTGGCCGTCCTCTGCTCCACCTTCACCACCTCGTTCATCTCGGCCTTCATCTGCGCCGCGGTGTACTTCTCCGGGCACCTCTCCACCGAGTTCCTCCGCGTGGTCCGCAAGACCACCGGAGTGCGGAGGGCGGTGGGCGAGGCGATCTACTACCTGGTCCCCAACCTCGATCGCTTCAACTTCAAGTACCACGCCACCTACGACCTCTCGATCGCCTCCACCACGCTGATCGCGGTGGTGCTCTTCGGGCTGGCGTACTCCGGCGCTGCCCTCCTCGCGGCGGTGATCGTCTTCCAGCGGCGCGACTTCCGCTGAGCGGGCGGCGCCGGGCTCCATGCCCTTCACCGAGCCCGCCTTCCTCTTCTACTTCCTGCCCGTCACGCTGGCCGCGTACCACCTCGCCCCGGCGCGCCTGCGGAACGGGGTGCTCACCCTCGCCAGCTTCCTCTTCTACGCGGTGGGGGAGTGGGGCTTTGTGGGCTGGCTGCTGGGATCGACGGCGATCACCTACGCCGTGGCCAGGGGCATCGACGCCTGCCGCGGGCGGCCGTCGGCCAGGGGACTGCTGGTCCTCGGGCTGGCGGTGGACCTCCTGCTGCTCGCGGTCTTCAAGTACGCCGGCTTCGGGATGAGCACGCTGGCAGGCCTCGGGCTGTCCACCCTGAGCGTGCCGAGCATCGCCCTGCCGCTCGGCATCAGCTTCTTCACCTTCCACAAGATCTCCTACAAGGTGGACGTCTACCGGGGCACGGCGGAGGTCCGGGAGGATCCGCTCGACCTCCTGCTCTACATCCTCTTCTTCCCCCAGCTGATCGCCGGGCCCATCGTCCGCTACCACGACATCGCCGGGGAGCTGGTCTCCCGGCGAGTCTCGGCCGAGACGTTCGCCTCGGGTGTGCGCCGCTTTGCGGTGGGCTTCGCCAAGAAGATGCTGGTCGCGAACACCGTGGCCGTGGTGGCGGACCACATGTTCTCGCTTCCCGCCGGCAGGCTGATCTGGCCGGCGCCTGGCTCGGCCTCGCCTGCTACACGGTGCAGATCTACTTCGACTTCTCCGGCTACTCGGACATGGCGATCGGCCTGGCGCGCATGTTCGGCTTCCACTTCCTGGAGAACTTCGACCATCCGTACTTCTCTCGCTCGGTGACTGAGTTCTGGCGGAGGTGGCACATCTCGCTGTCGCGGTGGTTCCGCGACTACCTCTACCTTCCGCTGGGCGGCAGCCGCGGCTCGGTGCTCCGCACGTACCTCAACCTCTCCCTCGTCTTCCTGCTGTGCGGCCTCTGGCACGGCGCCAGCTGGACGTTCGTGGTCTGGGGTGCGTTCCACGGAGCGCTGCTGATCGCCGAGCGGGCGGGATGGGGCCGGGTGCTGGCGCGACTTCCGCAGGCGGTGCAGCACGGTCAAACCGTGCTCTGGGTGGCGATGGGCTGGGTGCTCTTCCGCGCCTCCTCGCTCCATGCTGCGGGGAGCTACCTCCGGGCGCTCGCCGGGCTCGGCGCGCCGGCGAACGGGGCGCAGGTGCTGGCCACGATCACCCCGGCCGTCGCCCTGGCGCTGACGGTGGGCGTCATCGGCTCGACCCCGATCCTCGCCCGCATCCAGGATCGCTGGGGGAAGATGGACGCTCCGCTGGCCGGCGCGCTCTGGGCACGTGACGCGGCGGTCGTCGCCCTGCTGCTCCTCTCCACGCTCCAGGTCGCCTCGGGCACCTACAACCCGTTCATCTACTTCCGGTTCTGATGCGCTCCGAGATCTCCATCGCTCGCCGGCAGTCGCTCTCCCTGGGCGTGCCGGACCGCGCGCTCGGCCTGGTGTTCGTCGTCCTCCTGTCGCTCCCGGGCCTGGTCGGGCTCACCGGCCGCGAGGCGCGGGCCAGGGCGGTGGCCGGCGAGCCGCCGGTGGTGCTGCGAGGCCTCGCCGCGGCGGGGGGCATCGGCCCGTGGCTGCGGGAGCTGCAGGGGTATCTCGGGGCGAGCTTCGGGCTGCGTCACCAGCTGGTGGGCTGGGACGCCCGGCTCAAGCGAACGCTCGGGCTCAGCCAGAGCTATGGCTCGGACGTGACGCATGGTCGCGACGGCTGGCTCTTCTACCGGGTCCACCGCGGGACCCAGGGCATCCGGCCCGAGGTCCCGTTCGCTGCCGACGAGCTCGACCGGTGGACCGCGGCCATCGAGGTGGACCGGCAGCGAGCGGAGAGCCACGGCGCGGCGTTCATCTTCATCGCCGCACCGGACAAGGACACGGTCTATCCGGATCTGCTCCCGCCCGAGCTCCCGCCCGCCGGACCGGTGTCGCGCCTGGACGCGCTGACGGCCCGCCTCCGGGCCGACGGTGTCACGGTGGTGGACCTCCGTCCTGCGCTCCGGTCGGCGCGCGCGGAGGGGGCTCGCTTCGCCCGCTGGCCGCTGTACTTCCGGACCGATTCCCACTGGAACACCCTCGGCGGGCTGGCGGCCGCCCGCCGGGTGCTCGCCGCGCTCCAGCAGCGCTTCCCGGGGGTGCACGTTCCCACCGATGAGGAGATCACGGTGTCGAGCGCCGAGACCGGTGGCGGCGACCTGGCACGGATGGACGGACTGCAGGGCGCGGTCAGCGACCTCTGGGTGAGGGCCACGGTCCGGACGGCCCGCTGCGTGGTGGACCCGTTCGACCCCGCGGCCGCGAGCCCGGAGACCCCGACCGCGCTGCCCGGCCGGCTGGACTGCCCGGGAGCGCCCATCCGCCGCGCGCTGGTGCTGCACGACTCGATGATGGCGGCGATGCTCCCCTTCCTCGCCCCCGCGTTCGAGCGCGCCACCCTGCTGCAGTCGCCGCTCCTTTCCCCCGACCGGATGCGCCTCCGAGTCGCGCCGACGTGGTGATCCTCGAGGTCGTCGAGCGCACGCTCTACGAGGGGCTGCCGGTGGTGATCTCGACCGCATCGCTGCTGGCGGCTCGTCTTCGTCTTCGGCCTGCTGGTCGGCAGCTTCCTCAACGTGGTCATCGCCCGCGTCCCGCATGGGCAGTCCATCGTCCGTCCGGGCTCCCGCTGCCCGCGCTGCGGCCATGTGCTGGCCTGGTACGAGAACGTGCCGCTCCTGTCGTGGGCGGTGCTGCGTGGGCGCTGCCGGAGCTGCAAGGCGCCGATCTCCATCCGCTACCCCGCGGTGGAGCTCCTGACTGGGCTGCTCTTCCTCGCCGCCGCGTGGGCCTTCGGCCCGGGCTGGCTCCTGCTCCGGGCCCTGCTCCTCGTCGGGTTCCTGGTGCCGCTGGCCCTCATCGACCTCGAGCACTGGATCGTCCCTGTGGGGGTCACGGTGCTCGGGACGGCGGCCGGCCTCGCCAGCGCGGTGCCGCTCGGCTGGCAGCAGCTCGCAGGAGTGCGCCATCGGCGCCGCCGCGGGGTTCCTGGTCTTCTGGGCGCTGGAGCGGGTCTCGCTCCTCCTGGTGGTGAAGGTCATCCGCCCGCCGCTCCGGGCGCTCCGGGGCGCTCTGGCCCGCATGTCCGGGGCCGCGCCCCCCGAACCGGAGCCGGATCCGACCGAGGCGCTCGGCGCGGGGGACAAGTGGCTCCTGCTCCTCGTGGGGAGCTACCTCGGCTGGCGGCCGCTGTTCGGCGTCTTCCTGCTCAGCGCGCTGCAGGGCGCGGTGGTGGGGAGCGTGCTGCTCGCGCTGCACGGGCGGGCCGGCACCGAGCCGCCGCCGCCCGGCTCGCCGGCCACCGAGGACGGGTGGACCCCGGAGGCCACCGCGCTGCCCTTCGGTCCGTGGATCGCGCTCGCCGCCCTGGAGCTGGGGCTGGCCGGGCCGTGGCTGGCCGAGACCTTCGCCTCGCCGCTGGTCTCCCTCGTCACCGGCCACCCCTGGGTTCAGCCATGAGGGTGCGCATCGCGGCCATCGCCTTCCTGCTCGCGGTGCTGGCCACCGGCATCACCTGGCTGTCGTTCCAGCCGGTGGTGCTCCGCCTGGTGGAGGCGCTGCGGGCGGCCGCGCCCGCCGGGAGCCCCTCCCGGCACGTCCTGGAGACGGCGCAGCAGTTCCTGCCGATCTATCTCGGGCTCGACCTGCTCATCCTGGTGCTGGTGGCGTTCGGGGTCCTCTACTTCACCGTGGCCCGCCCGCTCGGCGCAGTGGAGCGCGAGATGCAGGGCCTCGAGCGGCTGGACTGGGCTCCGGAGGAGAGGGGCGGAGGTCCGCTCCTGAGCCGGTTCCAGGCCAGCCTCCGGCGGACGGCGGCGGCGCTCGCGGCGGAGCGCGCGCTCACCCGGCGCCAGCTGGAGGACCTGGGCGCGGCCAACGATCGGCTCACCCGCGCCCAGGCCGAGCTGGTCGCCAGCGAGCGGCTGGCCACGGTGGGCCGGCTCGCGGCCGGCGTGGCGCACGAGATCGGCAATCCGCTCTCGGGCGTCCTGGGCTGGCTGAGCGTCGCGCAGACCAAGAGCGCCGGCGACCCGGAGCTCACTGGTTACCTCCGGGAGATGGAGGGCGAGGTCCGCCGCATCGACGGGATCGTGCGCAGCCTCCTCGACCTCGGACGCCCCAAGCGGAGCCAGGTCGGCCCGGTACCGGTGGCGGAGCTGGTGAAGGCGGCGGCGCGGCTCGTGGGGTCGGGGCCGGAGTTCCGCGAGATCGAGGTGGAGACCGGGATCGAGCCCGGCCTCGTGGCGCTGGCCGATGCCGGGCCCCTGAGCCAGGTGATCATCAACCTCCTGATCAACGCCGCGCAGGCCATCGGCGGTCCCGGCACCATCCAGGTGGTGGGTGGGGTGGAGGAGGGGCTTGTGCGCATCGAGGTCCTGGACTCCGGGCCAGGGGTGCCTGCCCGAGCTCCGTGAGCGGATCTTCGAGCCGTTCTTCACCACCAAGTCGGGCGGGAAGGGCACCGGCCTCGGGCTCGCGGTGAGCCAGCATCTGATGCGCCAGATGTCGGGAGACATCGCCGTGGGTGAGTCACCGGGCGGCGGTGGGAAATTTACCGTCAGCTTGCCGGCCGCCTGAGCCTGGTCACGGGGCTCGCCTCGGCGCTCCGACGTGGGAGAATGGCCGGCGCCCCTCGATGCCCATCCTCCGCTCGGTCCTCGTCGCTGACGACGAGGCGTCACTCCGCCACGTGCTCAGCCTGGTGCTCCAGGCGCAGGGCTACGAGGTGCGGGCGGTCAGCAACGGCGAGGAGGCGCTCGCCGAGCTCGAGGCGCGCGACTACGACGCCGTCATCTCCGACGTGCGCATGCCGCGGATGGACGGGCTCACCGTGCTGCGGCGTGCGCTGGTGCGCCAGCCGGACCTCACCTTCGTGGTGATGAGCGCCTACGGCCAGCCGGACGCGGCGCTGGAGGCGGTCGCGGCGGGCGCCTTCGACTACGTCTCCAAGCCCTTCAAGCCCGAGGAGGTCGTCCTCGTCCTGAAGAAGGCCGAGGAGCGGCGCCGGCTGGTCACCGAGAACCGGCGGCTGCGCCGCTCGGGCGCCGACCGCGGCCCCCTGGACCGGATCGTGGGCAGCTCCGAGGCGGTGCAGCAGCTCCACAAGCAGATCCTGAAGCTGGCTCCGGTCTCCACCACGGTGCTCATCACCGGCGAGAGCGGCACCGGCAAGGAGCTGGTGGCCCGCGCGATCCACGAGCTGTCGCCCGCGCGCGGCCATGCCCTTCGTCGCGGTGAACTGCGGGGCCATTCCCCCCGGGCTCATCGAGTCCGAGCTCTTCGGCCACGCCCGGGGCGCCTTCACCGACGCCCGCACGCGCCAAGCGCGGCCTGTTCGCCGAGGCGGACGGCGGCACGCTCCTCCTCGACGAGGTCGGCGAGCTGCCCCGCGCCGCGCAAATCAAGCTGCTCCGCTTCCTGCAGGAGGGCGAGATCCGCCCGGTGGGCGAGAACCGCTCGGAGAAGGTGGACGTGCGCGTGCTGGCCGCCACCCAGCGCGACCTCGGCAAGCTGGTGGAGCGGGGCGAGTTCCGCGAGGACCTCTACTACCGGCTCAACGTGGTGAACCTGCCATCCCGCCGCTGCGCGAGCGCGACGCGAGGACGTGCTGCAGCTGGCCCGGGCCTTCCTCGCCCGCTTCAACCGCGAGCTCAACCGCGCAGGTGCCGGTGACCGGCTTCGAGCCGGGAGCCGAGGAGCTGCTCGCGCGTACGGCTGGCCGGGCAACGTGCGCGAGCTGGAGAACGCCATCGAGCGGGCGGTGCTGCTCGCCGAGGGAAGCCTGGTCGCGGCCGCAGCCTGCCGGAGAAGATCTGGTCCACGCCCCGTCCCGCGGAGCGCCGCCGGCCGTCGGCCGGCGGGCGGCCAGGCCCAGGACGGACCTCTCGCTCAAGCGCGCCATGCGCGCGCTCGAGGAGCGCTACATCCGCGCGCGCTCCGCCGCACCACGGGCAACCGCACCCGCGCCGCGGAGCTGCTGGAGATCAGCCACCGGGCGCTGCTCTACAAGATCAAGGAGTACGGCATCGACGCCGACGCCGAGGGCGAGCTGGGATGAGGTCGCCGCCACCCACCCGCGAGGGCGCACACCGACCCCTCAATGACGCGTCAAACAGGCATGTAAGAGCGGAACACACGAATTGCGTGACCCCGGTTTTCGCGGGGATACTCGTCGCTCGCGGTGCACTCCCGGAGGGCGCGATGGCGCGCGGCAAACGCAACGACGTCCAGCGTCTGCGTGAGGAACAGCTGATGTCGAAGGCCGAGCTGGCTCGCCGCGCGGGCGTCTCGGTGCTCACCATCGACCGCGTGGAGCGCGGGGCGGACTGCCGCCTGGACACCAAGCGCAAGATCATCCTCGCCCTGGGTCAATGGAGGACCGCCGCAAGGTCTTCCCCGACGGCAACGCAGAAGGAGCGCGGTGATGGCGAAGGGCAAGCTCGCCATCGGCCTCGACATCGGGTCGACGTCGGTGAAGATGATCCAGCTCAAAGAGACGCGGCGCCGCGGCGAGGTGGTCTACTCGCTGCAGAGCTTCGGGATGAAGCCTCTGCCGCCCGAGGCCATCGTCGACGACGCGCTGATGAACTCCACGGCCATCGTCCAGGCCATCCAGGAGCTGGTCGCCGAGCTGAGATCAAGCAGAAGGACGTCGCCGATCGGCGTCTCCGGCCACTCGGTGATCATCAAGAAGATCTCAGATGCCGCAGATGACCGCAGGCGGAGCTCGACGAGTCCATCCAGTGGGAGGCGGAGCAGTACATCCCCTTCGACGTGAAGGACGTGAACATCTACACCGCAGATCCTCTACACCGAGGGATCGGCCGCCACCGGGCAGATGGACGTGCTCCTGGTCGCGGCGAAGAAGGACATGATCAACGACTACACCACCGTGGTCACCGAGGCCGGGCTGCTCCCGGTGGTGGTCGACATCGACTCCTTCGCCGTCCAGAACATGTTCAGCGCCAACTACGAGTCCGCCGAAGCGGACACGGTCGTGCTGATCAACGCCGGCGCGTCGGTGGTGAACATCAACATCCTCGACCGCGGCATGACGATCTTCACCCGCGACGTCACCATCGGCGGCAACCAGTTCACCGAGGAGATCCAGAAGCAGCTCAACGTCTCCTACGAGGAGGCCGAGGCGCTGAAGATCGGCGGCGGCCGGAGCGACCCGGACGCGGTGGTGCCCCAGGAAGTCGAGCGGGTGATGGCCGGCGTGGCCGAGCAGGTGGCCGGCGAGATCCAGCGCTCGCTCGACTTCTACGCCGGCACCGCGGCCGACTCGCAAGCTCTCCAAGGTCTACCTCTCCGGCGGCACGGCGAAGATCCCGGCGCTCTTCAAGACCATCGAGGCGCGCGTGGGCGTGCCGGTGGAGATCGCCAACCCGTTCAAGAACGTGGACATCGACAGCCGCAAGCTTCGATCCCGGGCTTCATCATGGACGTGGCGCCGATGGCGGCGGTGGCGGTGGGGCTGGCGCTGCGCCGTCCCGGGGACAAGCAGGTGTGAGGAGGATGCGGCGATGATGATCCACATCAACCTCCTCCCCGTCCGGCAGGAGAAGAAGCGCGAGGTCGGCCGCCAGTTCCTGGTGGTGGTGGGCGGTACGCTCTTCGTCACCCTGCTCGCGAACTGGCTGTGGCTCGACAGCCTGACCTCCGAGGAGAAGAAGAACGCCCAGCGCATCGCCGGAACCCAGGCCCGCATCGCCGAGCTGGAGAAGGTCATCGGCGAGGTCAACAACATCAACGCCCGGAAGAAGGACACCCAGGCCAAGCTGGCGATCCTCGCCGACCTCCGGAAACAGCGCACCGGCCCGGTGCGGATGCTGGACGCGCTGTCCACCGCCATCCCGAAGAAGGTCTGGCTGACCGGCTTCGACGAGAAGTCGAGCGCGGTGAAGATGACCGGCCGCGCGGCCAGTCACGAGGACGTGGCCGAGTTCATGCGCGCGCTGCAGAGCATCGTCTGGACGCCGCGCGGGATGGGGCGGCTCATCGAGCAGAAGCGGGACGCGCCTACCGCCCGGGTCGAGCTGGTGGGCGGCGAGGGCGCGGTCGAGGATTTCCCCACCAAGTCCATCTCCAACTTCTTCACCCGGGTCGATCTCAAGAAGGCCGAGTCGAAGGCCCCCACCGGCGCCGCGGCCGGAGCGCCCCAGCATCGTCGAGTTCGAGATCAACATGAACTCGAACTACGCCATCTAGGACCACCATGGACGAGATCATCGACAAGGTCCTGAAGGCACCTCCCCTCCAGCGGTGGGGCGGGCTGGCGGCCGTCCTGGTGCTGCTGACCATCGCCAACTTCTTCTTCATGGTCCGCCCGGAGTTCGCCACCCTCGAGGGGCAGACGGCGACGCAGCGGCAGCTCGACACCCAGCTGCAGGAGAAGTCCGAGATCGCCCAGAACCTCAACGAGCGCCGGCGCGAGATGGACGTGCTGCAGCAGAAGCTGGACGAGGCGCTGTCCGAGCTCCCCGAGTCGGCGGACCTGGACGAGCTGCTTGGCCAGCTCAACGAGATCGGCCGCAAGAGCGGGCTGGAGATCTCCGCCGTCGAGCCGGCACCGGAGGAGTCCGCGCAGATCTACGTGAAGATCCCGATCAAGATGGCGCTCACCGGGAACTACCACGAGATCGCCATGTTCCTGCAGTCGCTGGCGAACCTCCGGCGCATCGTCAACGTGAACAACATCCAGCTCGGATCGCCCTCGATGAAGTCGGAGAAGGTGGTGCTGAACACCTCGTTCGTGGCCACCACCTTCCGCTTCCTCGACCCGAAGACGGCCGAGAAGGACAAGAAGAAGGGGAAGCCATGAGCTCGCCCCGCGCATTCCCCCGTCCGCTGCTCGCCCTGGGGCTGCTGCTCGCCCTGGCCTCGGCCTGTGGCGGAAGCAGCTCGACGCCCCCGGCCTCCCCGGCCGCCAAGGCGGCCGTGGCCAAGGCGCCGCCCCGCCCGGAGCCGACGGCGCTGCCCGCTCCGACGTACGTCTACAACCCGGTGGGCAAGCGTGACCCGTTCCGCAGCCCCGAGGCCGAGCCCGCGGCGCAGGCGGCGATGGCCAACGCCACCTGCACCGAGCCGCTGTGCCGGTTCGACCTGGATCAGCTCACCCTGGTCGCGGTGGTCAGCGGTGACGCCAACCCGGTGGCCATGGTCCAGGACCCGGCGGGCCGCGGCTACTTCGTGCGGCGGAACACCCGGGTCGGACGGCAGGGCGGCAAGGTCACCCAGATCATGAGCGATGCCGTGGTCATCACCGAGTACTTCACCACCCCCGACGGGAAGACCACCGCAAACCCCGTCACGTTGGCCATCAAGTCCGAGAAGGTCCCCGAGCAGGAGACCGATCTTGCGACGGGGAAGTCCTATTGAGGCCGGAGCGGAGAGCCCTGTGAAGCGCACCAAGAGCGCAGTGACCCTGATCGGCTGTCTGGCGGCGCTCACCGCCGCGCCCTCGCTTGCAGCCGATCTCAACGTGCTCCGGGAGCTGCGCCTGGAGCCCACCGCGACGGGCGCCCGGCTGGTGGTGACCGGCAGCCGCCCACCGGTGTTCACCGTGTTCCGGCTCTCGGGCCCGGACCGCTTGGTGATCGATGTGGCCGCCTCGGACGCGAGCGCGGTCCGCGGCGCCCGCGACGGTCAGGGTCCGATCCTCGGAATCAACGTCTCGCAGTTCACCGATTCCACAGCCAGCGTCGGACGGTTGCTGGTCACCCTGCGCGACGCAAAGAGCTACGACGTGAAGGCCGACGGTGACCAGCTGGTGGTCTCGGTCCTGGGTGAGGCCAAGGCTCCAGGCGCGGTTGCCCGCGTCCCGGCTGCTCCGGCGCCCCAGGCGCGTCCCGCCGCCGTCGCGGCTCCGGCGGCTCCTGCGGCGGTGACCGCCTCCGTCGAGCCGGCCCCCGCCGCGACTGCCCCCGCGGGTGCGGCGGCGGGCGACGTGGTCTCGGTGGCGCACGAGTCCCGGGCGGTGAAGACCCCGGCCCACCACCTGACCGCGGTGCGCGTCCAGGGCGAGCACCCTGCAGCTCTCCTTCGATGGTGACGTCCGTGGCTACGAGCTGCTCCGGCTCGGTGACCCGAGCCGGCTGGTCCTCGACGTGACCGGGGTGAAGCTCGCCACGACGGTGCGCAAGGCGCCCTCGGGCCCCTTCGCCACCCTTCGCGCCGGCGCCCACCCCGACAAGGTCCGGCTGGTGGTGGACGTGGACGGAGCGCTCGAGGGGCGGGTGAGCTTCTCGCCGCACGGGCTGCGCTGGACCGTCTCCGCCCCGGCCGCCCCCGCGGTCGCTGCGTCCGCCGTCCCCGGGCAGGGTCTCAAGGATGGCGAGGTGGAGATCGATGGCCGCGTGGTCACCCCTCCGGCGGCTGCCGCAGCGCCGGCGCAGGCACAGCCGGCTCGCCGATATGCTCGACCTCGGCTTCGTCGAGTCGTCGCGCGGAGGCCGGATCCAGATCAAGCTCAACCGGCAGGCCAGGTTCGAGGTGGAGCGCCCCGACGATCGCGGCGCGGTCCTGACCCTGACCGGGGTCCGTCTCCCCAAGCGCCTGGAGCGCAGCCTCGACACCTCGGCGCTCGACTCGCCGATCAAGATGATCAGCACCTTCCCAGTGCCTGGCGACGGGCAGCGGGTCCGGGTGGTCGTCTCCGCAGACGGGGTCCTCAGCGAGCGCGCCGAGCGCGCCGGCGACGGGATCGTCTGGCACCTCGAGGTCAAGGGACTGAAGACCGAGGAGGTGGCGGTGTCGAACCGCGCCGCGGCCTTCACCACCGAGCCTGCGGCCGTCGCCGCGCAGGCCGTCACCGGCCGCACCCGCTACTCGGGCAAGAAGGTCTCGTTCGAGTTCAAGGACATCGACATCCACAACCTGCTGCGGGTCATCGCCGAGGTCAGTCAAGAAGAACATCGTCGTCGCCGACGACGTCACCGGGAAGATCACCATCCGCCTGCGGAACGTCCCCTGGGACGAGGCCCTGGACATCATCCTGGCCAGCAAGAGTCTGGGGAAGGAGGAGATCGGGGACATCCTCCGCGTCGCCCCTCTGAAGACCCTCGAGGAGGAGGCGCGCCTGCGCGAGGAGCGGAAGAAGGCGCTCCGCCGACAGGAGGAGCTGGTGGTCCAGCTCATCCCGGTGAACTACGCCGCGGCCGCCGAGATGGCGCCGCGGGTGAAGGACGTGCTCAGCGAGCGGGGCACCGTCGCGGTGGACCCCCGCACCAACATCCTCATCGTGAGGGACATCGGCAGCAACGTGGGCAAGGCCCGCAGCCTGGTGGAGAAGCTCGACACCATCACTCCCCAGGTCCTGATCGAGAGCCGCATCGTCGAGGCGAACACCAATTTCTCGCGGTCAGATCGGCGTGCAGTGGGGTGGCTTCGGCCAGGCGGCCCCAGCGTCCGGCAATCCGACCGGCCTGAGCTTTCCCAGCACCGTGCCGGGTGACCGGTGGCTCGGACACCGGTGTGTCGTCCACCGCCGGCATCTCGAGCGCGCCCAACTTTGCGGTGAACCTCCCGGCCGCGGTCGGCGCCGGCGCGGGTGGCGCGCTCGGCTTCACCTTCGGCTCGGCGAGCGGGGCCGGGCAGCTGAACCTGCGTCTGTCGGCCGCGGAGAGCAACGGCACGGTGAAGACCATCAGCGCGCCGAAGGTGACCACGCTGCAGAACCAGAAGGCCAGCATCAGTCAGGGCGTGTCGATCCCCTTCAGCCAGGTGTCCGCCCAGGGCGTGAACACCACCTTCGTCGAGGCCCGGCTCCAGCTCGACGTGACGCCGCACATCACCTCGGACGGCAGCATCCTGATGGCCATCAAGGCCACCAACAACCAGCCCGACCCCTCGAATACCGGCGCCAACGGCCAGCCCGCGATCTCCAAGAAGGAAGCCGAGACCCAGGTGCTGGTCAAGGACGGCGACACCACGGTCATCGGCGGGATCTACGTCCGCCGCGGCTCGTACAACGACTCCGGAGTCCCGTTCCTGATGAAGCTCCCGATCCTGGGCTTCTTCTTCAGGACCACCACCACGTCCGAGGCCGACAGGAGCTCCTCATCTTCATCACCCCGCGCATCGTGAGCCAGGCCGCCGCCGCACGGCCGGTCGTCTCGGCGAATGCGCCCGCCGGAGGAAACCAATGAGTCGAAGGTCTGGTCGTCTGCCGCTCGCGGCGCTGGGCACGGCCGCTGCCCTGCTGCTCGCGGGATGCTCGGCGGACCCCCTGAACATCGTCATCCTCAACGCCCGTGCTCCGGGCGACAAGTGTGATTTCACCGACGCCACCCTGTTCGTCGAGGGCGGCTCGCTCGACTTTCGCCCCTGGGACACCGGTGTCAACACCGGAGTGAGCGCCTACTACGGCCAGGCTTTCTCCTGGGAGAACCAGCTGCTCCCCTCGCCGATCACCGTGAACGGGCAGATCGTGGACCCCGGCGGGGGGAGCGACTTCATCGCCGACACCATCGTCTACACCTACCAGTACAGCAACCCGAGCGTGGTTCTCGCCTCCGAGACCTCGAACATCCGCGCCAGCATCTCGGCCGGTGGGACCGCCGACAAGAACTACATGGGCGCGCAGCTCATCCAGCCCCTGGCGTCCGCGGCGCTGAACGGCTCGCTCACGCCCACTGCGCAGACGCTGCTGGTGACCTTCCAGGTGTTCGGAAAGACCGTCGCCGGCGGGAGCAAGTACACCAACAAGGTGAGCTTCCCGCTGACCGTCTACAAAAGTCGACACCACGACCCTCACCTGCGGGACGGGAACCGTCCTCGCGACAGGGCCGTGTCTCGAGCCCGGGCGAGACGCCCCGGTCCACTGCGTCAGCAGCAACTGAGCCCGGCGTGGCCTTCCTGCCCCTGCTCGAGGAGGTCGTCCGCTCCGTGGACGGAGCCCTGGCCTGCTCGGTCATGGGCTTCGACGGCATCGCGGTGGAGAACTTCCAGATCGACGCCGCGGCGGACCTGGATGTCCAGTCCACCCTCGTCGAGTACGCGGCGGTCCTGGGCCAGGTGAAGAACGCCGCCCAGCTCCTCAAGACCGGCGCGGTCACCGAGGTCAGCATCAACTCCGAGCAGGTGCTGACCATCATGCGTCTGGTGACGGACGAGTACTTCCTGGTCCTCGCCCTGTCGGCGCGCGGCAACTACGGCAAGGGCCGCTACGCGCTCCGGATCGCTGCGCCGCGAATCCGCGCAGAGCTGTAGCGCCTCGCCGCCGTCGCCGGGTCCCTAGGCCCTTCCCACTCGGGGCCACCTCGGGTTAAGGGCCCCCCCATGGCTGGTGTCATCGATACGTCCGAGTTCCGCAAGGGCATGAAGATCGAGGTCGACGGAGAGCCCTTCGAGATCATCGAGTTCCAGCACGTGAAGCCGGGCAAGGGCTCGGCCTTCGTGCGCACCAGCATCAAGAGCCTGCTCTCGGGCCGGGTCCTGCAGCCCACCTTCAAGAGCGGCGACAAGGTCGGCAAGCCGGACATCGAGGAACGGCAGATGCAGTACCTCTACAAGCAGGGCGACGACTACTACTTCATGGACACCCGGAACTACGAGCAGACGTTCCTGGGCGAGAAGGTCCTCGGCGAGTCGCGCAACTACCTCAAGGAGAACATCGAGGCCTCGGTGCTCTTCTACAACGGCAAGGCCATCGGCGTGTCGCTCCCCAACTCGGTGGACCTGAAGGTCACCAAGTGCGACCCGGGCATCCGTGGCGACACGGTGAGCGGCGCGCAGAAGCCCGCCGAGCTCGAGACCGGCTACGTGGTGAACGTCCCGCTCTTCATCAACGAGGGCGACGTGCTGAAGATCGACACCCGGGACGGCAAGTACCTCACCCGCGTGGCCGCCGCCTGACCATGGCGAGCAAGAAGCGATCGACAGAGGACGCAGAGAGCCCGGACGTCGGCCCGGCCACCTCGCTGCTCGACGTGGACGCGCTCCGGCGCATCGTCGAGCTGCTCGAGACCACCGAGATCACCCGCCTGTCCTGGCGGCGCGGGCCGGAGCGGCTGCTCATCACCCGCGGCCACGGCCCGGCCGCCGTCGTCCACGCCGCGCCCGGACCGACGCCGTCCGCCTCTCCGGCGCTGCCGTCCATGTCCCTCGGCCCCCGGGTGAGCGCCGCCGGAGGCGCCGGCCGCTGCTGCTCCCGCCGCGTCGAGCGAGCAGAAGGGGCATGTGGTGACCTCGCCCTTCGTCGGCACCTTCTACCGGACGCCCGCGCCCGATCAGCCATCCTTCGTCGAGCTGGGCTCGGTGGTGAAGAAGGGCCAGACCCTCTGCATCATCGAGGCGATGAAGCTGATGAACGAGATCGAGGCGGACGAGCCGGGGAAGATCACCGAGATCCTCGTCGAGAACGGGCAGCCGGTGGAGTTCGGGCAACCGCTGTTCCGGATCGAGCCCGCCTGAGAGCGGATCGTGTTCAAGAAGATCCTCATCGCCAACCGCGGGGAGATCGCCCTCCGGGTCATCCGCGCCTGCCGCGAGCTGGGGATCGCGCACCGTCGCCGTTCACTCCACCGCCGACGCCAGCGCGCTCCACGTGCGCTTCGCGGACGAGGCGGTGTGCATCGGACCGCCGCCGTCGCAGGAGAGCTACCTCAACATCCCCGCCATCCTCTCGGCGGCGGAGATCACCCGCGCCGACGCCATCCACCCCGGCTACGGCTTCCTCTCCGAGAACGCCGACTTCGCCGAGGTCTGCGAGAACTGCAAGATCCGCTTCATCGGCCCGCGGCGCGAGATGCTCCGCCTGATGGGCAACAAGGTCCGGGCGCGCGAGGCGGCGAAGGAGGCGGGGCTCCCGCTGCTGCCCGGGTCGCCCGGCGTGCTGAAGGGACCCGCCGAGGCGCAGGCCGAGGCCGACCGGATCGGCTACCCGGTGATCCTCAAGGCGGCGGCGGGCGGCGGCGGGCGCGGGATGAAGATCGTCCGCGGGCGGGACGCGGTCACGCCGGCGTTCGCCACCGCGTCGGCCGAGGCGGCGTCGGCCTTCGGCAACGGCGACATGTACGTCGAGCGGTACGTGGAGAAGCCGCGGCACATCGAGATCCAGATCGTCGCCGACGAGCACGGCAACGTGATCCACCTGGGCGAGCGCGAGTGCTCGGTCCAGCGCCGGCACCAGAAGCTCATCGAGGAGAGCCCCTCGCCCGCGGTCTCGCCCGAGCTGCGCCGCCGCATGGGCGAGGTCAGCGTCCGGGCGATGGAGCGCATCGGCTACAACAACCTCGGCACCATCGAGTACCTGCTCGACGAGCGCGGCGAGTTCTACTTCATGGAGATGAACACCCGCATCCAGGTGGAGCACCCGGTGACCGAGGCGGTGACCGGCATCGACCTGGTCCGCGAGCAGATCCTCCTCGCCTCGGGCGCAGCCGCTCCAGCCGACGGCAGGAGGACATCCAGCTGCGCGGGCGCCGCCATCGAGGCCCGGGTCAACGCCGAGGACCCGGTCACCTTCGCGCCCTGGCCGGGGAAGATCACCGGCTACAGCGTGCCCGGCGGGCTACGGCGTCCGGGTGGATTCGGCGGCCTACGAGAACTACACCGTCCTCCCGCACTACGACTCGCTCCTGGCCAAGGTCATCGTCCACGCCGAGGACCGCCCGCTGGCCATCGCCCGGCTGCAGCGGGCGCTCGGCGAGTACGTGATCGAGGGCATCCGGACCAACATCCCGTTCCACCGCACCGCGCTGGCCGACGACGGCTTCACCTCGGGCCACTACGACACCCGGCTGGTGGAGCGGCTGCTGGCCTCCGAGGCGGGCACGCGGCGCCTCCGCCAGGCGATCGAGGAGACGCCGTAACCCCCCGGACTCCCTGGGAAACCATCTCGGCACGTTCCTTGACGGTCGCGCCGTCGGCACGCTAGCCGTCCGAGTGTGGAGACTCCCCGGCTGAGCCTCGGGCCCGACCCCCCTCGGACGCCGGTGCGAGCCGCCCGTCGATGGACAAGAACAAGATCATCGAGGCCGCGGCCAAGCTCGTCGCCAAGGGAGCCTACGACAAGGCCATCAGGAGTACCAGAAGGTGCTCGACGCCGGACCCGAGGACGTCCGCACGCTCCAGAAGATGGGCGAGCTGTACCAGAAGAAGGGCGACAACCCGCAGGCCGCCTCTTCTTCACCAAGGTCGCCGAGAGTTACGCGCCAGGACGGCTTCTTCCTGAAGGCGGTCGCGCTCTACAAGCAGGTGCTGAAGCTCAACCCCGACCTCGTCGACGTCAACCTCAAGCTCGCCGAGCTGCACCAGCAGCTCGGGCTGATGAGCGAGGCGATGGCGTACTTCCAGGTGGTGGTCGCCAACCACTAGCGAAAGCGGGTGACACCAAGGCCTCGCTTCGACACGCTCAAGAAGATGGTGGACCTCGACCCGGAGAACGTCGTCCAGCCGCATCAAGCTCGCCGAGCTCTACGCCCGGGAGCAGATGGGCGGCGAGGCGGTGACCGAGTTCAAGCGGGCGGCCGACTACCTCAAGCGCAACAACCGCCCCGACGACGACTGCGCGTCGCCGGAGCGGATCGCCTCCCTCGAGCCGGACAACGTCCAGCTCGCGCGCGAGCTGGCCCAGACTACCTCGCCCGCGGGCGACCAGAAGCGCGCGCTGGCCAAGCTGCAGCTCTGCTTCAAGGCCGACCCGCGCGACATCGAGACGCTGATCCTGCTCGCGCAGGCGTTCGCGGGGCTGAGCCAGACCTGCAAGACGCTGAGCGTCTACAAGGAGCTGGCCAAGCTCTACGCCGAGCGCGGCCAGGCCGCCGAGGCCCGCGACGCCTGGGAGAAGATCGAGCAGCTCGATCCGTCCGACGCCGACCTCCTGGCGTGGAAGGCGAGCCACCGCGCGCCGGCGGCTGCGGCTCCCGTCCCGCGCGGCCCGCGGGCCCGGCCCGGACGTCGATGTCCCAGGCCATCGCCGCGGCCGCAGGTGGCCGCCGCTCCACCGCCGCCGTCCGCCGCCCCCGCGCCGCGACGGTGACGCTCAGCCGCGAGCAGATCCCAAGCTGCTCACCGAGACCGACGTCTACGTGAAGTACGGACTGCACGACAAGGCGCTCGAGCACCTGCGGCGCATCTTCGCCGTGGACCCCGAGAACCTCGACGCGCACGAGAAGGCCTACATCATCTACCGCGTCCGCGGGACAGGCGGCGCAGGCCACCGAGCAGCTCCTCAACGTGCTCCGGCTCTGCACCCGGGGGCTGGAGCGCAAGCGCGCGCAGGCGTACCTGGACACCCTCCTCTCCGAGGCACCGGGCCACCCGGAGATGGCGGCCTTCCTCGCGGTGCTCCGGCCGGAGGCGGTGCGCGGCGGTGGCGATGCCGGGGCTGATGGCCGCCGCCGGCGAGGAGGAGGTCCTCCTGGCCGACGAGGGGATGGACGTCGCCTCCGACGACCTCGCCCTCCGCAGCGCCGGCCCGGGCAGCGACGAGGAGCTGCTCGCCGAGGACGACGAGGCGATGCTGGTCGACGAGTCGCCGGAGCCGCTCCGGGGCGGCGACGAGCCCCTGGCCGCGCGGCGCCCGGCGACGACCGGCAGGAGCGCCGTCCTCGTCCCGCCTCCGCCCGACGTCGATGGGTACGGCGACGCCATGCCCTACGGGGACGAGCCCGCCGACCGCACCCAGCTGACCGAGACGCTCGGCACCTACGAGCCCAACGTCGAGAGCCCGGTGGAGCTGCCGCCCGAGGAGGTGGAGGAGGTGGTCCTCACCCCGGCGCCGCCGCCTCCGCCGCCGTGGCGCGTCGTCCGGCCTCGATGCCGAACGGGACGTCGCCGGCCGCGCTGCCGCCCCCGGCGGCGACCGAGCGGACGCCTCTTCCCGGCCACCTCGAACCCCGGCTACGTGCGCCCGGCGCCGGCGTGCCCCTCCGCCGGCCCGCCCGCCCGAGCGGGCTCCCATCCTGGTCAAGCCGGCGCGGCCGAGCCGAGCCGCGTCCGCCCGAGCGGCCCCCACGCTGCTCAGGCGCCTCCGAGCCCGAGCGCGCGCCGGAGCCGCCGCCCGCACGCTCGCGGCCCACCCCCGCCGCCCGCCCCCCGCGGTGCTCCCGAGGAGAGCGGCCCCGTCGCCGAGGAGCTCAACGAGGCGAGCTTCTTCCTCGACCAGGGGCTCCTCGACGAGGCCCGCGAGGTGCTGGACACCGTGGAGCTGGTCCGGCCCGGTCTGCCGCGGACGGCGACGCTGCGCGAGCGGCTCGCCTCGCTCGAGGCGGCGAAGGACGCCGCGCCGGCCACGCCCACGCCTCCGCCTGCCCCCCGGGCCGCTCCCCCCGGCATCGACCCCATCCCGGTGCGCACCGGGTCGTACAACCTGGCCGAGGAGCTGGCCGACGAGCTCGAGGAGCTCGGCCCAGGACCGGAGGAGGAGCCGGCGCCCGCCTCCTCGGGAGACTTCCAGTACTCGGTGGAGGAGGTCTTCACCGAGTTCAAGAAGGGGCTCGAGCGCGTCGTGCAGCGCGGCGACGTGGACACCCACTACGACCTGGGCATCGCCTACAAGGAGATGGGGCTCCTGGACGACGCGGTGCAGGTGTTCGAGGTCGCGCGCCAGGGGTGCCCAGGGGCAGCCGAAGGAGGTGGACTGCCTGACGATGATCGCCATGCTCGCAGGGAATGCGCGGCGAGCCCCAGCGGGCGGTCGCCGCCTGAGGGATGCGCTGGCCAGCCCCCACGCCGCGGCGAAGGAGATGAGCATCCGCTTCGACCTCGGGCTGCAGTACGAGGCCGCCGGCGCGGATGGCAAGGCGCTCGGGCAATACCTCGTGGTCCAGAGCGCCGAGCCCGCCCACCGCGACGTCGCGGACCGGGTGCGCCGGCTGTCGGCGACGGTGCGCCCCGAGGACGACGGGCCCGGCGCGCCCCGCCGGCAGCCTCCGCACCCGGTCGCCCGGTCCCCGCGCGGCCGTCCGCGCCCGAGCCGGCGCCTGCACCACCTGCGAAGAGTCGCAAGGTGGGGTACTTGTAGAAGGCTCCCCGAACGATGAGCTACCTGGAACACTTCGGGCTGACCGAGGAGCCCTTCTCCAACGCACCGGTCAGCCGCTTCTACTTCGAGTCCCCCCAGCACCAGCAGGCGCTGGTCCGGCTCACCCACGCGGTGTCGCGCATGCGCGGGCTGTCGGTGCTGGTGGGCGACATCGGTGCGGGGAAGACCACGCTCGCCCGCCGTCTGCTCGACGCGCTCCCGGAGGAGGAGTACGAGGCCGCGCTCTTCGTCATCATCCACTCCGGCGTCACCGCCTCCTGGCTGCTCCGGCGGATCGCCCTGCAGCTGGGGGTGGAGAACCCGGCGCAGGAGAAGCTGGCGCTCCTGAGCCAGCTCTACCAGCGGCTGATGCAGATCCACGAGCAGGGCCGCAAGGCGGTGGTCCTCATCGACGAGGCCCAGATGCTCGAGACCCGCGAGCTGATGGAGGAGTTCCGCGGGCTGCTCAACCTCGAGGTCCCGGAGCGGAAGCTCATCTCGTTCGTCTTCTTCGGGCTTGCCGGACATCGAGCGGAACCTCCGGCTGGACCCTCCGCTGGCCCAGCGGGTGGCGATGCGCTACCGGCTCGAGCCGCTGAACGCCGAGAGCACGCGCTCGTACATCGAGCACCGCATCCAGACCGCCGGGGGCACCGGCGTCCCGTTCACCCCCGAGGCGATGGAGGTGCTGCACCGGCTCTCGGGTGGCTCTCCGCGGATCATCAACACGCTCTGCGACAACGCGCTCTTCGAGGCCTACCTGGCGCAGGAGACGATGGTGGACGCCGGGCGCATCGAGGAGATTGCCCGGAACATGGCGCTCGGGGCGGGGGAGCAGGCGCCCGGCAACGGCGCGCCGGCGCAGGCCGCGCCTCCGGCCGGAAACGTGGACCTCTCCGAGGTGGACCGCTACCTCGAGAGCCTGAAGAGCTGACGCATGCGCTGGAGCGGCGCGAGCCGCAGGCGACGGGTCCTGTGGCTCGGGCTGGTGCTGGCGCTCGTCGCCGGTGGGTTGACCTTCCTGGTGGTGGGCCGCTCGTCCTTCGCCTGGGACGAGACCTGCACCCTGGCCCGCCGACAGCTCCCCGGGCTCCTCGGCGCCGACGTGGGGCTCGGGCGCTGCGAGGTGGACCCGACGGGGCGCAGCATCCGCATCTACGGCCTCTCCGCGGGGGCACCGGGCAGCGGTCGGCCCACCTTCAGCGCGGACCTGGTGGAGATCACCCTCGGCGGCGTGCAGCCGCTCTCGGCGCGGCTCGAGCTCGAGCGGGTGCGGATCATCCGGCCGCGGATCTGGCTCGACCTCTCGCACCCCGCGCCGGCGAGCCCCCTCGGCCGGCTGCCCGCTGCGCCCGCTGGAGCGCGTGCTGGTGGACACGCTCGAGGTGCGCGGCGCCGAGGTGCGGGTGGCCCTCCCCGCTGGACGGAGGGTCGAGGTGGCCGGGGTGGAGCTGAGCTGGCGCACGCGCCGGCGCGATGCCGAGTTCACCCTCCGCACCTCGCAGGGCCTGGTGGACCTCGCCAACGGCCGGCCTCCGCTGGCGGTGGCCGGGCTCGCGGTGGAGGGGGCGCTGGCCCCGGGTGGGCGGGAGCTGGAGGTGAGCCGGGGCGAGGTGTCCATCGACGACGCGCAGCTGTCCTTCGCCGGACGCGTGGACGACCTCTGCCACCCTGCGCTCGCGCTGGACGCGCAGCTCTTTCTCCCGATGCGAATGCTCGCCCGGGTCGTCCCGCTCGGCGAGCCCTCCGGACACCTCTGGGCGCAGGCCACCGTTCTCGGGCCGGCTGCCGGACCTGCGGATCACCGGTGAGCTCCTCGGCAAGGGCGTGACGCTCGGCGGGCTGCGCCCAGGCGACTTCACGGTGCGGGCGGCGATGGCCGGCCAGGACGTCACCATCGGCGAGCTCACCGTGCCGGTGGGGCAGGGCTCGGTCAGGGCGAGCGGCGAGCTCCGGCTGACCCCGGCCCTGCCGCTCCGGGCGAAGGCGGAGCTGGACCAGGTGAGTCTCTTCCAGGTGTTCGAGCGGGTGGGGATGCCCGGGGCCTGGGTGGACCTCCTCGCCACCGGCCCGGTGAACCTCTCGGGCAAGCTCGCCCCGGCGCCGGACCTCCAGGGGCAGGCGGATCTCCAAATCTCCCGCTTCGTCACCTGGAGCCATCCGGTGGACAGGAAGGCTCCCGCTCCGCCCATCCTCGCCATCCCGGCCGGAGAGGTGACGCTCGACGTGGGCATCCGCCCGGATCGGGTCGAGCTCACCAACGGGAAGGTGAAGGTCGGCAGCTCGCGGGCCCTGGCCAACGTGATCATCCCGTACGGCGGCCGCGCGCCCATCACCATCGACGCCACCCTCGAGCCGCTGGTGCTGGAGGACGTGGGCAAGCTGGCGGACATCCCGCTCGGGGGCGCGGGCGCGATCCGGGCGGCGATCCGCATCCCGTCCGGCGGCCCTGGTGCTGGACGGCGAGCTGGCGCTCCAGGATGCGGTGTTTCGCGGCTTCGCGCTCGGCGCCCTCTCGTCGTCGGTGACCTTCCGTGACGAGGTGCTCTCCTTCCCGGACGCCACCGGGATGAAGGGGCGGACCGCCTACCAGGGGCGGGCGGCGCTCGACTTCCGCGGCGGCACGCCCGACGTCCACGTCGCGGCCAGCGTTCCCAACGGCCGGACCGAGGATCTCATCGAGGTGCTGGCGCCGGTGTCGTCCGCGGTCCAGCCGCTGCGTCGGGTGCTGGTGGGCGGGGCGCGCGGGGCGGTGACGCTGGAGGGCCCTTCCGAGACGATGGAGGGACGCTTCGACTTCGACCTCTCCGGGGTGAGCTACTCCGGACGCCGGCTCGGGGACGGTGCGCTCCACGCCCGGCTCGAGCGAGGGAACGCCATCGTGCTGGACGGCTTCGCGCTCAAGGGGCCGCTGGGGGCCTCCCGGGCCGATGCGCGGTGGGACTTCGCCGGCCCGCTCTCGGGCCGCTTCCGGGTGGACGGCCTGCAGCTCGACGAGCTGGTGGGCACCGAGCTCGCGAGGAAGCTCCGGGCCCGGGGGACGCTCACCCTGGCCGGCACGCTGGGCGGGACCGACGAGGTGCCCGACATCGCGCTGATCGGTCGGTGGCCCTCAGGTCTACCTGTCCGGCCGCGCGCTCGGCCCGATGGCGCTGGAGGCGAGGGTGGTGGGCGAGCAGCTCGAGCTCACCGGCCGCCCCATCGCCGACACCGACCTCCGCCTGACGCGCGCGGCTGAAGCGGCCGTACCCCTACGACGCGACGCTGCGGCTGGCGCTCGGCGATCTCCGGGCGCTCCTCCCGGACTCCGCGACCGCCCAGGGTCTCAACGGCTCGGCGACCGGCGTGCTGACCGCGAGTGGCACCCTCGCCGAGGTCGAGTCCTCGCGAGGGCTCCTGCACCTGGACACCCTCCGGCTCCAGCGGGGCGAGTTCCGCGTCGAGAGCGACGGGCCGTGGGACCTGCGGTTCCGCGGCGGACGGGTGAGCAGCGAGGGGCTGAGGCTCCGGGGGCCCGGAGACCGAGGTCAGCGCCTCGGGCTTCCTCGAGGAGAAGGCGATGGACATCGCGGTCTCGGGCGGGGTGGACCTGCGGCTGGTCGAGTCCTTCGTCCCGGCGCTCGAGCGGAGCTCCGGACGCCTCGAGCTCCAGGGCACCGCGCGGGGCGAGCCGGCGGACCCGCAGATTGTCGGCACCGCCACCCTGGTGGATGCGGGCTTCCGGGTGCGCGGTCAGCCGCTCGAGCTCCGGAGCCTGAAGGGCAAGCTCGATTTCAGCGAGTCGCGCATCCTCTGGGCCGACCTCGAGGGGCAGGCCAACGACGGCCGGATTGCCAGCCGCGGCGACGTCCGCTGGCGCCGGTTCCGGCCCGAGCAGCTGGAGATCGCGGTGCAGCTGGACCAGGTCTCGGTCCGGCTGGTGGAGGACGCCCCTTTCGCCGCCAGCGGCGAGCTGACGATGACCGGCGCGCCCGAGCTCGTTCCTGGTCGCAGGGGATCTCGACGTGCAGCGGCTCCGGTATCGCCGGCCCTTCGGGTTCGACACCCTGCTGGCCCGGGCCAACCGCTCCTCCGTCCCGGGGGAGGCGCCGAGCGAGTGGCTGCAGCTCGACGTGGCGCTGCACCTCAAGGATGCGGCGGTGGAGAACAACCTCGCCCGGGCCCGCATCGTGGGCGACGTCCGGCTCACCGGGCAGCAACCTGCACCCCGGCCTCGTCGGGGCGATCGAGGCCGGGCCAGGCAGCCAGGCCTTCTTCCGCGGGACGACCTTCAACCGTCACCCAGGGCGCGGTGGACTTCAAGGACCGCCGCAGCCTTGAGGGCGTGTTCGACGTCCGCGCCGAATCACAGGTCCGCGACTACCTGGTCCGGCTCCACGCCTTCGGGAAGACCAGCCAGCCGCAGGTCCTGCTCTCCAGCGAGCCGGGGCTGCCCGAGGGCGACATCATCTCGCTCCTCACGCTCGGGGTGACGTCGCGCGATCGGAAGCAACACGCCATCCACTGGCGCGGGCATCGCCGCCGAGGCGCTCTACCAGGCGTCGGGTCTGGACCGACAGGTGCAGAAGTTCCTCCCACGGAACGACGTGCTCCGCGACCTCAGCGTCCACGTCTCCACGCTGTACAACGACGCGAACAGCCTGGTGGAACCGACGGTGCAATTGGAGTCGAAGTTCCTCACCGACCAGCTTAAGCTCGGCCTGTTCCAGCCGGTCTCCGGCAAGGGGACGCGGGCCCAGGCCGAGTACCGCTTCGACGATCGCATCTCCGCCCAGATCCAGTGGGACAACGTCTACAACGACGTGCCGATCGGAAACCTGGGGCTGGATCTCAATCTCCGTTGGGAAGTCGAGTAGGACTCCACCTCGCGCTCCTGCTCGCCGCGGGAGCCGTGCGGGCCCAGGGCGCGCCGCCCTCGACCGAGGCGCCGCGCGTCGCGGCGGTGAAGCTGCAGCTGCGCGGTGGCGGAGCGGCCCCGGCCGACCTGTCCAGCCTGGTGGCGGTGGAGCCCGGGCAGCCGCTGTCGGTCCGCGCGGTCCGGCGGAGCATCGAGCGGCTCTTCTCCACCGGCCGGTTCTCGGACGTGGTGGCGACCGGGCGCGAGGGACCGGACGGCCTGGTGGTGGTGTTCGAGCTTGCGCCCGCGGTCCGCATCGCCCGCATCGACGTGACCGGCGCCGGGGCGCTCGGGAGGAGCGAGGTGCTGGCCGCGGCGCGGCTCGCCCCGGGCACCGAGTTCTGGCCGGAGCGGCTGGTCGAGGCGCGGGCCGGCCTGCTCGCAGCCTACGGCCGGCGGGGCTGGAACGCGGCGCAGGTCTCCGCGACCGCCGAGCCGGCCGCTGGGGACGAGGTGGTCGATCCGGCTGGAGATCGAGCCAGGCGAGCCGACCCGGGTGACGGCGCTCCGGTTCGAGGGACAGCTGGGCCTCTCCCGCCAGCGGCTGGCCGCGGCGTTCGGTCTCCGGGTCGGAGACATCCTCGACCGCACCCGGCTCGACCCCGGCGCCGAGGCGCTCCGCACGCTCTACCGCGACACGCACCACGCCCGGGCCCGGGTCGGGTCGCCGCGGGTCACGCTCGAGGGGACCGGCGCGGTGGTGAGCGTTCCCGGTGGAGGCCGGTCCGCAGTTCACCTTCCGCTTCGAGGGCAACCGCCGCTACCCGTCCGCCTGGCTCGGGGGAGCGCTGGCGATCGATCCGGCCGAGACGCTGGACCGCTCGGTCCTGGAGCGCGAGGCGCGCCGGCGTGGAGGCGTTCTACCGCTACCGCGGGTTTCGCGACGTCCGGGTGGAGCCGCGCGAGGTGCAGAGCCCCGACGGGACGCGCGCGCGTGGTGGTGTTCCACGTCACCGAGGGCGCGGCAGGTCGTGGTTCGCACCGTCCGGTTCGACGGGCGCTCCGGCATCTCCGAGGAGGACCTGCGCACCATCCTGGAGCGCGTCATCCGCGATCGCACGCCGGAGGCGGGTGAGCGGCGGCTGGAGTGGGATCCGCTCCAGCCCGAGACCCGGCTGGCCACCGCCGGCCGCCCCGACACCCCCGACCCGCCGCCCTCCGCGGTCTTCGTCGAGGAGGCGTGGCGCGACGCAGCCGAGGCGATGCAGCGCGCCTACCGCGAGCTCGGCTGGGTGGACGCGAAGATCACCCTGGCCACTGCGAACGAGGACGTGCGCGCATCCGCGGTCGACGTGCGCTTCCGCCTCGACGAGGGAGTCCGGACCTTCGTCCGCTCGGTGCGTTTCCAGGGTCTGCCACCAGGGCTCCCTCCTCCCGCGCTCCCCATGCTCCGGCCCGGTGTGCCCTTCAGCCAGACGCGGCTGGACGAGGCGCTCAGCCGCCACCATCCGGGACCTCGGGCGCGCGAGCCACCTCTTCGCCCAGGTCTCGGCACGGGCGGACATCTCCGCCGACCGGACCGTGGCGGAGTCCGATGCTCGATCATCGATCCGGGTCCGGCGGTGCGCGTGGGCCAGGTGGTCCTGCGGGGGCTGGCAGCGGACCGACGAGTCGCTGGTCCGGGCCAACCTCAAGGTGGTCCCGGGCCAGCCGCTGGATCCCGAGGCGCTGTTCGAGAGCCAGCGGGAGCTGCTCCTCCTCGGGCTGTTCCGCACCGTCTCGGTCCGGCTCATCTCCCCGGACACGCCCGAGCCGGTGAAGGACGTGGTGGTGGAGGCCCGCGAGCGCCCCCGGCTCTCGGGCAGCATCGGCGTGGGCTACTCGCTCGAGGACGGGCCGCGCATCATCGGCGACCTCGTCTACCCGAACGTGTTCGGGGAGGGCATCAACTTCACCTTCCACGGCAAGCTCAACTACGTGGGTTGGAGCGCGCTGCCGCTCCAGGACTACGTCAACGGGTCGGAGCTCCAGGGGCTGAACGGCCTGGACTTCATCGTCAACGCCGGGCTATCGCAGCCGCGCATCTGGCAGTTCCTGCCGGCGAAGGTGGGCGCCCGCTTGACCTTCACCGCCGAGCGCGTGCACCGGCCCACGTACTTCTTCGGCCGGGTGGCCGGCGCTCTTCGGCGTGGACTGGACCATCACCAAGTGGCTCCAGCTCACCGGCAGCTACCTGCATCGAGAACGTGCTGGTCCGGGCCCAGGCCAACGTCGAGGAGCTCCTCGCCCCCAACCGGCAGACCGATGCCGAGCGCCTCCGCTTCCCCACCGGCAACTTCTTCCTCCAGACCCTGGGCGCGGGCCTGACCTTCGACTTCCGGGACGTACCGGCGAACCCGCGTTCGGGGTTGCTGATCACCACCTCGGGCGAGGTGACCAAGGACTTCAGCGCCGAGACCACCGACATCAACGGGAACAACCCGGTGCCGGCCAACATCTTCACCTTCAAGGCGAGCATGGGGATCACCGGCTACGTCCCGCTGGCGCCCCGCGCGGTGCTCGCCCTTTCGCTCCAGGGCGGGAAGATCTTCCCGCTCGATCACCAACAGCCTCATCATCCCCCCCAAGCGCTTCTTCATCGGCGGCGCGACCACCCTGCGCGGCTTCCGGATCGACGCGCTCATCCCGCAGGACTTCCGGGGCGTGTACGGCTTCGAGCGCAGGGCATGCGAGGCCCTGGCCTGGGCCGGAGGGTGCACCAGCCGCGGCCTGACCCTCGCCAGCGGAGGCACGGTGCCGTCCGAGGGCGGGCACCATCTTCGAGCTGGCCAAGGTCGAGCTCCGGCTGCCGCTCGTCAGCGACTTCGAGCTCGGCCTGTTCTTCGAGGCCGGGAACCTCTGGTACGACGAGCGCCATCTACAAGCCGTTCGACCTGCGGCCGGTGGCCGGACTCGGGGTACGGTACGTCACCCCGGTGGGGCCGCTGGCGCTGGACGTGGGCTTCAACCTGAACCCGGACGAGCAGCTCAACGAGCCGATCTTCGCGGTGCAGTTCAGTGTCGGCGTGTTCTAGCGCTGCCTTGCCGGGGGCAGCCGAGGAGGAGCGATGGCCGAAGGAAAGTCGCGAAGGCGGTTCCTCGCCGAGGGCGTGCTGGCGCTGGCCGGGGTGGCGGCAGGCGCGGCCGAGGCGGCACCGGACGCTGGCACCTCCGCCAGCTCGGGGACGGGCAGCATCTTCTCCGGGACCCCCGGCGATGCGGCCCCGGCGCCCGGTCCGGCCATCACCGCCGACACCTTCGCCCGCGCCGAGTCACTGATGCGGGTGAGCCATGACGCCGGCGCAGCGGACGCTGGCCGCCGAGTCGTGGAACCTCAACATCGGCCCCTTCTTCGCCCGGCGAGACTTCCCGCTGGGAGACGAGGCGCCCGGGATGGTGTGGAACCCGGTGCTGCGGGGGACCGGGCGGATGCCGAAGAAGAACCAGCTCGTGCGATCGAGCTGGACCCCACGCAAGGCGCCGGGCGACGCGGAGCTGGCCTTCGCTCCGGTGCACCTGCTCTCCCGCTGGGTGCAGGCGCGGCAGGTGTCGTCGGTGCGGCTGACCGAGCTGGCGCTGGCGCGCCTCGAGCGCTACCAGCCCCAGCTCAACTGCACCATCACCCTGGTGCGCGAGCAGGCGCTGGCCGAGGCCGAGGCCGCGGACCGGGAGATCGCCCATGGCAAGTACCGTGGCCCGCTCCACGGCATCCCCTACGGCGCGAAGGATCTGCTGGACACGGCCGGCATCCGGACGACCTGGGGCGCCGAGCCGTTCCGGAACCGCGTGCCGAAGGACGACGCCACCGTCATCGCCCGGCTGCGCGCGGCGGGAGCCATCCTGGTGGCGAAGCTGTCGCTCGGGGCGCTGGCGCTGAACGACGTCTGGTTCGGCGGGCGGACCAGCAACCCCTGGTTCCTCGAGGAGGGCTCGGGCGGGTCGAGCGCCGGCTCGGGCGCCGCGGTCTCCGCCGGGCTGGTCCCCTTCGCCATGGGGAGCGAGACATTCGGGAGCATCGTCGACCCGTGCATGCGCTGCGGGACCACCGGGCTGCGACCCACCTTCGGACGCGTGCCACGGACCGGGGCGATGACGCTCTCCTGGAGCCACGACAAGCTCGGGCCCATCACCCGATCGGTGGAGGACACCGCGCTGGTGCTCGCCGCCATCTCCGGACCGGACGCCGCGGACCTCTCGTCACTGCCGAGCCGGTTCGCCTTCGACGCCACGCGGTCGGTGAAGGGACTGAAGCTCGGCGTGGTGCCGGCCTGGATGGGTGGCCCGGCGGCGAGCGACGTCGAGCCCGCGGCGGTGAAGGCGCTCGAGCAGCTGGGGATGCGGCGGGTGGATCTGACCTTCCCCGACCTGCCCTGGGCGGCCCTCCAGCTCCTGGTGATGGCCGACTCGGCGGCGTCGTTCGAGCGCCTCACGCTGTCCGGAGAGGACGCGCAGCTCCGGATGCAGGTGCGAGACGCCTGGCCGAACCTGTTCCGCCAGTCACGGTTCATCTCCGCGGTGGATTACGTCCAGGCGGACCGGCTGCGCCGCCACGTGGCGAAGGTGTGGGCCGAGCAGCTGGCGAAGGTGGACGTGGTCCTCGCGCCCTCGCTCCGAGACGAGCCGCTCTCCACCAACTCCACCGGGCACCCCTGCCTGGTCCTCCCCACCGGCTGGGTGATGATCGACCGGATGCGCAGCGACTGGCTCCCCCCACCGGGGCAGCAGCTCCCGGCGGTGTCGCCTCCGAGGAAGATGCCCTCCGGCGTCTCGCTCATCGGGCATCTCTGGGACGAGGGGACGCTGTGCACGGTGGGGATGGCGCTCGAGGGGGCGGTGACGATGTCTGACGCGCATCCGCCCGGATTCGCGTGACGGCGGTGCCGGTCCGGCGCATGGCTGCGGCTCGTGCTCCGGGGATTTCGCGGGGAGGATCTCGCCCCGCTGGCGGCACTGAACGCGGACCCGAGGGTGATGGCGCACCTGCGCGGGCCGATGGGTCTTCAAGAAACGGCCGCGCAGCTGGCCCGCTTCCGGCAGCACTGGGACGAGCACGGGTTCGGCTGGTGGGCGGTGGAGCTCCCCGGGCTGGCGCCCTTCATCGGCTGGGTGGGGCTGTCGCGGCCGCGGTTCGAGGCGCACTTCACGCCCTGCGTGGAGATCGGCTGGCGGCTCGCGGCAGCGTTCTGGAACCAGGGCTATGCGACGGAGGGAGCCCGCGAGGCGCTCCGGTTCGGCTGGGAGCTTGCCTCGCCCAGGCTGGAGGAGATCGTCGCCTTCACCGTTCCGGCCAACGGCCGCTCACGCCGGGTGATGGAGAAGCTCGGGATGCGGCACGACCCGAAGGACGATTTCGACCATCCGAATCTGCTCCCCGGGGACCCGCTCCGTCCACACGTGCTCTACCGGATCGGGCGGGAGGTCGCGGGCGGCGCGCGCGAAAAGTGAAACATGTGTGCTCTGCATGCATACAATTTTCCGATTTGTATGCATGCAGAGCACAACCATCGGCGTTCTTCGTCACTTGCCGTCCGGGGCCGTCGGACGCCGTCCACCGGAGGGGGGCGGTGGGGGGCCGTCTCAGCCGACGGCGCGAGCGAGGAGCCACTCGAAGGCGCGCGGACTGCGGGCCAGCTGGCCGACCACGCCTCGCCGGAGCGCCGGCCGACGGGCCAGTCCGAGCACCGCCCGCGCGGTCCAGGCGTACTTCCGGAACTCCCGGCGCGCGGTGGCCACGTAGGGTCCGAAGGCGCGGATGTCCCCTTCCCGGCGTACCACCTCCGGGAGGCAGCCCGCCAGCGCCTCGGCGCAGACCAGCGCGACCGACATGCCCTCCCCGGTGATGGCGTCGACGTACCCGCCCGCGTCACCGAGCAGCGCGAAGCGGATGGCCACGCGGCGGCGCGCGCGCTGGAGAAACGGGCCCGCGCCCAGAGGCTCGGAGTCGCGCTGCGGCCTCCCCGAGCCGCCCGGCGAGGACCGGAAAGCGCCCGAGCAGCGACTCGACCGACGGCCGGACGTCGAGCTGCCCGTCGGACCAGAGGAACGCCACGCCCACCCGCGCCGGCCCGCACGGGGTGACGTAGGCCTCGGCGCTCCGCGACAGATGAACCTCCACCCGGTCGGTCCAGGGTGCGCGGAGGAAGTGCTGGCGCAGCCCGAAGCGGCGCGGCCCGTGGACCGGGAGCTCGAGTCCCTCGGCGCGCCGGAGCGGCGAGTGCAGCCCATCGGCGGCCACGAGCACCCGCGCGGCGATCTCCTCCCCGTCGGTCTGGAGGAGCATCGCCGCGGGCGTCCGGAGGTGTGCACGGAGCGTGGTCCGGTCACGCACCGCCACGCCCGCCTCCCGCGCCGCCTCGAGCAGCACGGCCGACAGCGCCGTCCTCCGGACGCCGAGACCACCGGGGCCGGGCAGCGCTCCCTCGAGCATGCTCCCGTCCTCCTGGACGTAGCGCACGCCGCGGATGGGCCCTGCATCCGCGGCGGGGATGCGGTCCAGCACGCCCAGCCGCTCCAGCACCCCCAGGCCCGCCGGCATCACGCCCTCTCCGCACGCCTTGTCGTGGGGCAGCGTCGCGCGCTCGAGCAGGAGGACCGAGAGCCCCTGCCGGGCAGCCATCGCCGCCAGGGCCAGCCCCGCGGGTCCGCCGCCCACCACCGCGACGTCCACGGTGGGCATGCTCACGTCTCCGGCTCGGGCTCGCGAGGGCGGGTGCGCGCCAGGGCGAGCGCCGACCTGAGCATCGCCCCCATCGAGCCGCACCGCGTTCACCCGGGCGGGCGGATGCAGGTTGCCGGTGGTCCAGCGCCGGAGCGCCTCGGAGCGGCGGAGCTTGCCGCTCGACGTCCGAGGGAGGGTGCCGGGGGCGAGCAGCTGCACGGTGTGCGGGCGGATGCCGCTGCGCTCGGCGACGGCGGCCCGGATGCGGTCGGCGAGGTCGGGCCCGGCATCCGCGGTCGTCTCCACCAGGAGGACCAGCTCCTCGCCGTCCCCGGCGTGCGGCACGAACCCCAGCGCCACCGCGCACCCGGCCCGCACGCCCGTCAGCCCGTCGAGCGCGTCCTCGAACTCCTGGGGCGCGTGGTTGGCGCCGCGCAGCACCACCACGTCCTTGACCCGCCCGCAGACCACCAGCTCGCCGTCCTGCACGAAGCCGAGGTCGCCGGTGTCGAGCCATCCGTCCGGCGAGCACCGCGCGGGTCGCCTCGGGCTGGCCGACGTAGCCCTCCATGATGGATGGGCCGCGGGCGTGGATGCGACCGACCACGCCCTCGAGGGCCACGGCGCCGGCCTCGTCCGCGCACCTCCACCGTCATCCCGGGCACCGGGATCCCCACGCTCGCCAGGGCGCGGGTGCCCGGGCGGACCTTGCCCGCGTGCGCGAGCTCCACCGGGTCCACCGGCACGGTCCGGAGCGGGCTGCGCGGCGGGGAGAAGGTGACCGCGAGCGCGGCCTCGGCGAGGCCGTACACCGGCATCAGCGCCGCGGGACGGAAGCCCCACCGGGCGAAGCGCTCGGAGAAGCGCCGCGCCGCGTCCACCGAGACCTGCTCGGCGCCGTTGAGCGCCAGCCGCCAGCGGGAGAGGTCCATCCCCTCCATCTCCTCGTCCTTCACCCGCCGGGCGCAGACCGCGTAGGCGAAGCTGGGAGCGACGGAGATGGTCCCCCGGTGGCGGGAGAGCGCGCGGAGCCACAGGGCGGGCCGGCCGAGGAACACCTCGGGCCCGAGCAGCACCAGCGGCCCGGGGTAGGTCATGGCGCTGAGCAGACAGCCGATGAGCCCCATGTCGTGGTACAGCGGCAGCCAGCTCACGCCGAGCTGCGGATCCTCCGGAGTGTCGTCCGGCATCAGCGCCCGGAGCGCGTCGGTCTGGGCGAGCACCGCGCGGTGCGACAGACCCACCGGCTTCGGGTCCACCGTGCTCCCCGACGAGAACTGCACCAGCGCGAGCGTGCCCGGGTCGGCCGAGCGGGTGACCGGAGGCGCGCCCGACTCGCGCAGCGCGGTCACGTTCCGGAGCCCGAGCCGCGGGGCCCCGCGGCGCACCGCCTCTCCGAGGAGCCGTCCCACCCGCCCGTCGGAGAGCAGCGCCACCGCGCCGGAGAGCTGCAGCATGCGCGCGGTCGACGCGTGGTACTCCGGAAGGCGGCCGAGCCGCACCGGCGGATAGAGCGGCACCGGAACCGCGCCGGCGAGGAGCGTCCCGAAGAACGCGTCCATGAACTCCGGTCCGGTGGGGAGCACCATCGCCACCCGCTCACCGGGACGGACGCCGAGCGCGGCCAGCGCGCCGGCCACCAGCGAGGCCCGGGTGCGGATCGCGTCCCAGCCGAGCGCGGTCTCGGTCTCGTCGGCGGCAACGAAGGTGAGCCCCCGCCGTCCGGACACCGCGGCGCGCTCCAGCGCCTCGTGGAGGCTCGCGTGCCGCGGGGGCGGCCGCGGAGCGCCGTGGAGGCGGGCCGGCCTCATCCCGGCACCTGCGTTCGCGCCGAGACGTGGCGCGCGAGGTCGCCCACCGTCTGCACCCCGGCCGCGTCCTCCTCGCTCAGCTTCACCCGGAAGCGATTCTCCAGCCCCACCGCGAGCACGCGTCAGCCCCAGGCTGTCGAGCGCGAGGTCCCGCGAGCAGGTCGTCCTCGGGGACGATGGGCCGCTCCATCTCCAGCTCGGTGCGGGCGATGGTGCGGATGGTCTCCAGCACCTCGAGCTCAGTGGCCACCGTGGCCTCCGGGGACGAAGCGCGGCCGACCGGCGAAGGCGTGCTGCCAGGGCTCGCCCAGCGCCTGCTCCTCGGCCCGGATGCGCACCCGGAGGAGGAGGGCGTTGCCCACCGAGAAGACCAGCGCGGTGAGCCAGGCCCCGTGCACCAGCGGCAAGGCGATCATCTCGGCGATGACCGCCACGTAGTTCGGGTGACGCACCCAGCGGTACGGGCCGGCGGTGACCGGCGCGGTGCCGGGCACGACGACGATGCGGGTGTTCCAGCGCCAGCCCAGCGTGGCGATGGCCCAGTACCGGAGGGCCTGGGCGCCGAGCACCACCCCGAGCGCCACCCAGCCAGGCGCCCCGGGGAACGGACGCCGGAGCGAGCACCACCTCGAGCGCGCAGGCCAAGAGGAACAGGCCGTGGAACACCGCCATCACCGGGTAGTGGCCCTGTCCGGTCTCCACGCCGCCCCGCGCCCGCGCGCGCCGGGCGTTGCGCGCCGAGAGAACGAGCTCCACCACGCGCTCGAGCGCCGACCAGGAGCAGCAGCCCCAGGTACGCCTGGACCGAGGTCACCATCGGAGCAGCACCAGCTCGGCGCAGAACCCCGGGCCCATCGCCATCAGCAGGCCGAGGTCCCCGGGGCGCGCCTCTCCCGAGGCGAGCAGCTCGGAGAGCACGAAGAGCACCGACGCCGACGAGAGGTTCCCGGTCTTCCGCAGCGAGCTCCACGAGCGCTGCAGCGCCTCCGGCGGCAGCTCGAGCGCCGCCTCGAAGGCCTGCAGCACCTTGGGGCCGCCGGTGTGGGCAACCCAGTGGCGGATGTCCTCCGCGGCGAAGGCCCTGCGCGGCGAGGAAGCCGTCCACGTCCGTGCGCACGTGCTCGGTGACGATGTTCGGCACCTTGGCGCTGAGGACCACCTTGAAGCCGCCGTCCACCACGTCCCAGCCCATGATCCGCTCGGTGTCCGGGTAGAAGACGCTGCGGGTGGCGAGCACCCGGGGGGCGGCGCCGGACGGCGGGCGGTCCGCGCCGGAGAGCACCATCGCCGCGGCGCCGTCACCGAAGAGGCCGCTGGCGATGATGTTGGCGATGCTCACGTCCTCGCGCTGGAGGGTGAGCGAGCACAGCTCGACCGAGACGAGCACTGCCACCTGATCGGGGAAGGCGCGCAGCACGTCGCTCGCCCGCGCGGTCCCCGCGGCGCCCGCCACGCAGCCGAGCCCGAAGATGGGGGTGCGCTTCACGTCCGGTCGGAGCCCCAGCCGGTTCACGAGGCGCGCATCCAGGGAGGGGGTTCCGATGCCGGTCACGGTGACGAAGAAGAGGTGATCGACGTCGCGTGGCTGCAACCCCGCGGCGGCGAGGGCGCGCCGGACGGCCTGCTCGCCCACCTCGAGGGACACGCGGTTGAACGCGTCGTTGCGCTGCGAGAAGCGGTGCAGGGGCCTGTACTCGTCGATGGGCAGCGCCAGGTACCGGCCGCCGACCTGCACCGAGCGGTGCAGCTCCTCGATGCGCTCGAGGTTGAAGTGCTCGCGCGCCCAGAGCGCGCGGAACTCGGAGATGAGCGTCTCCTGGTCCACCCAGTTCGGCGGCAGCGCCGTGCCGACGCTGCGCACCCACGGTCCGGGGGTCGGCATCATCCGGGTCCCGGAGTACCCGAGCCCGGGCCACCGACGCAACACGCAGCGTGCGAGTCGTTCAGGGAGCGACCCTGCTCGCTGGCGGGCCGTGCAGCAGCCGGGCGCCTACCATGAGCACGAGCCCGCCCACCGCGACCGGGATGGCATTGAGGGCGATGGCCGTCGCCAGGCTGAAACGGTCGCCGATCTTGCCGATGATCGGCGGCGAGATGGCGTCGCCGAGCAGGTGGTAGGCGAGCACGCTCAGCCCCACGGCGAAGCTCCGGAAGAGCGGTGGCACCGCGCTCACGATGGCGTTGTTCAGCGGGCCGTTGTTCAGGAACACCAGGAACATCGCCACGAACGCCGCGCCGAGGATGACCGGCATCGATCCTGCCCGGGCGGTCAAGCACCATGAACGGCGCGGCCAGCAGCATGCCGATCCCGGACACCCAGAGCCCGCCGGTGCGGCTCTTCTGCTCGGCGCGGTCTCCGAGCACGCCGCCCACCAGCGTCCCGGTGAGCCCGGCGACCGCGGCGATGGCCCCGAACCAGATGCCGGCCTGCGCGCCGGTGACCCCGCGCTCCCGCTCGAGGAACGCGGGCATGTAGACCGAGAGCCCGCCGATGGAGAAGGTCATCAGCGTCAGGCCGGCCACGCTCACCCAGTAGTAGCTGTTGTGCCGGAGCTCGCGCAGCCCCTGGGCCATGGGCAGCGTCTTCTGCGTGGGCTCCACCGCCTCGCTGGCACCTCGGTGCGGCTCGCGGACTCGCAACGCCAGCACCGCGGCAATCATCCCGGGGACGGCGCCGACGAAGAAGGCGGTCTGCCAGGAGAAGGCGTTGGCCAGCCAGCCGCCGAGGACGTACCCCAGCGCCGAGCCCACCGGGATGGCGACGTAGAAGATCGAGAGCGCCCGCGTGCGCCGGCTCGGCGGGTAGAAGTCGGCGATGAGCCCCGGTGAGACGATGCCGTATCCGGCCTCGCCCACGCCCACCAGGCCGCGGGCGAAGAGCAGCGAGGCGAAGCTCCAGGCCAGCCCGCTCCCGAGCGTCGCCAGGCTCCAGAGGAAGATGCTGCCTGCGAGCACGAAGCGTCGCGGGTAGCGGTCGCCGATGTAGCCGCCGAGCGGCGCGGCCGCGGTGTAGACGACGATGAACGCCGTCTGTAGCCCGCCGGCCTGCGCGTGGTCGATGCCGAGCCCATCCTCGATCCGGGTGAGCGCCCCGGGCACCAGGTAGCGGTCGAGGTAGTTGATGAAGTTGATGAAGGTGAGGACCCCGAGCGCGTACGCGGCGCCGGGGATCAGCGAGGGGCCCGCCGTCTGCCGTGCCACGGCTGCACCGTGCGGTCATCCGAGCGACTCCCATCGGTCGAGCAGGACTCCCCAGCGGAGCCCGCGGTCCGAGACCCATGCCCCCGCCGCGCCGAGGTGGCGGAGCGCGGTCTCGAAGAGGAGCGCCCCGGCGGGCAGCACGTCGGCCCGCTTCGGCTGGAGCCCGGGCAGCCCGCGCCGGGCGGCCAGGGGGACGGCGCAGAGCCGGGCCCGCACCGAGGCCACGTCGTCCACCGAGAGCCAGCCGCCGTGCACCCGCGAGGCGTCGTACGGCTCGATGCCGTGGGCGATGGCGAAGAGGCTGGTGACGGTGCCCGCCACGCCCACCACCCGGACGCCGCGGGGAAAGGCGGGCAGGGTGGCCAGGGCGGCCGCGCACGGCGGCGCGGACCGCCTCCTGCTCGGCCTCGGGCGGAGGATCGGTGTGGACGCAGCGCTCGGTCAGCCGGACCGAGCCGATGTCCAGGCTCCTCCGGAAGAGCACCGTCCGGCCCTGTCCGTGGACGAACTCGGTGGAGCCGCCGCCCACGTCGATGGCCAGGAGCCCGGCCTCCCCGGCGTCGGCGGCGAAGTCCTGGGCGACGGCGAGGTACGAGAGCCGCGCCTCCTCGTCGCCGGGGAGGATCTCCACCGTGGCCCCGGTGCGCTCGCGGGCCCGGGCCAGGAACTCGGCGCCGTTGCTCGCATCGCGTGCCGCCGAGGTGGCGGTCACCACCAGCGCCCGCGCTCCCGACCGTCGCGCCATCTCGGCGAAGCGGCCGAGCACCTCGAGGGTCGTCTCGAGCCCCTCCGCCGAGAGCACGCCGCTCCGGTCCACCCCTCGCCCCAGCCGGGTGATCTCCGCCTCCTCGCGCACCGGCCGGAGCACGCCATCCTCGCCCCGCTCGGCCACCAGGAGCAGGACCGAGTTGGTCCCCACGTCCACCGCGGCCAGGCGGCTCATCCGATGGACCAGCGGATGTCGGCCGAGGGGACGACCTGGATGCTCCACCGCCCGGCGGAGAACCCGTCCAGCACCCGGTTGTGGTGGGCGACGACCTGCGCGAACGACAGCTCCGGGGTGTCGCCGGTGGTGTGCCCGTCGGCGGCCAGCACCACGTCGCGGAAGAGCGAGACCGCGCGCCGGCAGGTGGTGTCGATGCAGTACTCGGTCATGCACCCGCCGATGACCAGCCGGCGGATCTGCTGGGTGTTCAGGATCTCGGGGAGCTTCGTCTCGAAGAACGCGTCGCAGCTCCGCTTGTGCACCACCGGCTCGCTGCCCCGGGGCGCCAGCTCGGGACGGATCTCCCATCCCGGCGAGCCGCGCTCGAGCCGGTGACCGATCTCCCCATCGTGCTGCACGTGGATGACCGGAAACCCGCGGCGCCGGGCCCGGTCGAGCAGCCCGCCCAGCCGCCCCACCGTCTCCTCGAGCGCCGCCATCGCCGCGGGCCCGCCCTTGCCGAGCAGGATGTCGCGCTGCATGTCGATGAGGAGGAGCGCGGTGTCTGGCCCGGCCATGCGGTCGACGACCTTACCCGACCCGGCGCCCTGGACCAGCCCCCTCGGACGGGGCGGGTACACCCCGCGCGTTCAGCGTGCGCGCGCCGCCTGCGGACCCAGCGCCTCCCGGAGCGCGCCGGCGAGAAACGCGTACTGCGCCTCGGAGTTGTGCAGGTGCGGCGAGATGCGGATCCACCGGCGGCTGGCCACCGGCCAGCCGTACACCGGGACCTCGATGCGGTGCTGGGCGAACAACCAATCTTGAAGGGGATCGATCCCGAGCGGACCGAGGGGTGGCGGCTCCGGCTCCGCGGGAAGCTCCACCGCGGCGAGCGAACCGAGCATCGACTCGGGGCAGGGCGGCGTCAGGCCGGCCGCATCACAGAGCAGCGCCCGTGCCCGGCAGGCCAGCGCGTGGTTCCGGGCGCGCACCTCGTCCCATCCGCCCGGCACGAGGCCGCCGACGAGCTCGATGGCCCGGGCGACGCACAGCGCCGGCGTGGGATCGCGCGTCCCCGTCCAGTCGAACTCGAGCCGGAACCGGGAACGGTCCGTGCGTGGCGCGTTGGCGCCGTGGCTGACGACCAGCGGGCGGATCCCGGCCTGCCGGTCCCGGCGCACGTGGAGGAACGCCGCGCCCTTCGGCGCGCAGAGCCACTTGTGGCAATTCCCCGAGTAGTACGCGGCGCCGAGCCCCTCGAGGTCGACCGGCAGCATGCCCGGGGCGTGCGCGCCGTCGACCAGCACGTCCACGCCCCGCGCCTGCAGCGCCGGGACGAGCGACTCGACCGGGAACACCACGCCGGTCGCGCTGGTCACGTGGTCGAGCAGGACGAGCCGGGTCCGTCCGGTGACGGCGCCGAGCACCGCGTCCGTCACCTCGCCGGGACCGCGGAGGGGGAAGGGCACCTCGGCCACCACCACCCTGGCCCCGGCACGCTCGGCCACCGCCCGGAGCGCGTTGGCGCACGCGTTGTAGGCGTGGTTGGTGGTGAGCAGCTCGTCTCCGGGCCCGAGGACGAGGGAGCGCAGGACGGTGTTCACCCCGGCGGTGGCGTTGTCGACCAGCGCCAGGTCGTCCGGATCGGCGTGAAGGAAGGAGCCGAGCCGCGCGCGGGCCTCGTCGAGCAAGGGCTCGATCGCCCGGACGAAGAAGTCGATGGGATCGCGCTCCATCCGCGCCCGGAGCTCGGCCTGGAGCGCGAGCACCTCGCGCGGGCAGGCGCCGAACGCGCCGTGGTTTAGGAAGGTGATGCCCGGATCCAGCGTCCAGTGGGTGGCGAGCGGCGACGGCCCGGGACGCCTCACCGGCCCGGCCCTTCGTCCGCCGGCGTGCGCAGCGGAAGGTCGAAGGTGAGGTGCGTGTCCTCGAACCCGAGGCTCCGGTAGAACGGCGGCGACTCCTGCCTCCGCCGGTTGGTGCGCACGTAGAGTTTCTCGCAGCCCGCCGCCCGGGCGAGCTCCGCCGCGGCGTGGGTGAGCGCCCTCCCCACGCCGTGCCGGCGTGCCGCGCGGTCGGTCACCAGCGCCGTGAGCTGCGCCGAGGGTGACCGGGAGTAGAGGCGCGGGTGGATGGCCACTGTCGCGACCCCGGCGAGGCTGTGACTGGTCAGCTCTGCCACCAGCGCATGGGTGCCGCTCGGGCCGAACTGCTCCAGCTGGGCGCGCAGCGTGGGCTCGTCGGTGCTGTACCCCAGCTGCTCGAACAGCTTGACCAGCGCGGGGACGTCGTCCGGACCCGCTGGACGGACCTGGACCTCGAAGTCGGACATGACGGGGCCGAGATATCAGACCCCGAACGCCTCCGCGCCTGGGCCTCCGGCCTGGAACCAGACTGTGCTCCTCCGCCAGCCCGAAGCCGCGATCAGAAGGGGCAGTTTCCCGGCGCCGGCATGTCGATGCGCCTCATGGGCCCGTGGGGCACGAGCTGGACGGCGATGGTCTTGGCCACCCCGGAGGTCTCGTTCCGAATCAGGTGCACGTGGCCACCCCCCGAGTCCACGAAGGTCTGCCCGGTCGTGTACACGTGCGGCGTGCAGTTCGGGTCGTCCCCTTCGTACGCGGTGACCGTGCCCTGGGTGACGATGATCAGGCTCGCGCCGGGATGGGTATGCCAGCCGGTCGTCCCCCCGGCCTGCCAGGTGTTGTCCTGCACGTAGAGGTCCGACAGCCCCCGCGTCCTGATCTGCGCGTACCAAAGGTGGAATCGCCAGTGGTCCTCCCCCGTGGCCGTCGGGGTGAGGAGCCAGTGATTCCAGAGGTTCAGGTCCTCGAACGGGCCGGAGGCCAGGGTGACTCCCTTGAAGTCCTTCGCGTCGGTCGCGTGTCCGGTTCCCGCCAGCACCGTCGCAGAGAGCAGCAGCATCCACTTCAATGACTTCCGCATGTGTCTTCCTCCATGGAACTCCCCACCGGGGGAGTCGGCCGCCAGGGTTGCCGCGGGTGGGCGTTGGGCCAACCGGCAATCGACTGCACGGGCGCAGTGCCGGGGTCTGCCGCTCGACGCCGCCGATTGCCGGACGCCCGCCGTGGGGCTACACCTCGACAAACGTTCATGACCGAGCCCACGTCCGCCGGGGCCCGGGCGGGAGGCGGCCCTTCACCGTCCGACCGTCTGGACTCGTGGAAGGAGATTGCCGCCTATCTCCGGCGGGACGTCACCACCGTGCAGCGCTGGGAGAAGCGTGAGGGCATGCCGGTGCATCGGCATGTCCACGATCGGCTGGGGTCGGTCTATGCCTTCCGTGCCGAGATCGACGCGTGGGCGCGGCGCCGGGCCCACCTCGACAGCGCCATCGAGGCCACGCCGGTCGAGGGTCCGGCCAGCGGCCCGCTGCCGGCGCGCCCGGTGCGTCGGCGGCGCCTGTTTCTCGCCGTCGCGGCGATCGGAACCCTGCTGCTGGCGGTGATCAGCGTCTGGTTTGTCCGGGGTCGGGCGCGCACAGAGGAGAATGTGCTGGCAGGGGCAGTCTTGCAGCAGCTCACTGACTTCGAGGGGATCCAGGAGGCAGCAGCGATCTCCCGCGACGGCCGATTCGTCGCCTTCCTGTCGGACCGGGAAGGTCGGATGGATGTCTGGCTGACCCAGGTCGGCACGGGTCAGTTCACGAACCTCACCCGCGGCAACATGCCGGAGCTGGTGAACCCGTCGGTGCGAACGCTCGGGTTCTCACCGGATGGAACCCTGGTGACGTTCTGGGCGCGCAAGCGCACCGCATCGGGGTCTCCGGAGATCTCCATCTGGGCGGTGCCGCTCCTCGGGCGGCGCGCCCCGGCCTTACCTCGAGGGAGTCGCCGAGTTCGACTGGTCGGCCGATGGTGCCCGGCTCGCGTACCACACCGCGGGCCCCGGCGACCCGACGTTCGTCCGTGAGCCCGGGAGCGCGGCTCCCCGTCTCTGGATGGTCGCGCCCGCGGGTCTTCACTCGCACTTTCCTCTCTGGTCCCCGGACCAGGGCTTCCTGGTGTTCGTCCACGGCTCGCTTCCGGATCGACTGGATCTCTGGCGCATCCGCGCCCCCGGGGGAACCCCCGAGCGACTCACCCGTCACGATGCCCAGGTGAGCCATCCGGTGTTCCTCGATGCTCGGACGCTGCTTTACCTGGTCACCGACCCGGGCGGCTCCGGACCCTGGGTCCAGAGCCTGAATCTGGAGAGCGGCGTCGCGCGTCGCCTCACCGCGGGGCTGGATTGGTTCACCTCCCTGTCGGTGAGCGCGGACGGTCGGCGGGTCGTCGCGACACGGGCGACCCCGAAGACCACCCTCTGGCGAGTGCCGTTCGACGGGATACAGGTGGAGATGTCGCGTGGCGAGCGCATCCCGCTCACGACCGGGAACTCCTCCTTTCCGAGGCTGGGAGCGGACGCCCTGTTCTACGTCTCGTCCAGCGGCAGCCGCGACGGGCTGTGGAAGCTCGAACACGGCGTTGCCTCCGAGGTCTGGAGCAGCCCCGAGACGCGCATCGTCGGTGCGCCGGCGCTGCAGCCCGATGGCCAGCGCGTCGCGTTCTCGGCTCGCCGCGGTGGACGCGGGTCGCTGAGGCTGGTGAACGCTGACGGGACGGGGGCACGGTCGCTTGCCGGAGCCCTCGATGTCCAGGGCACGCCGGCCTGGGCACCGGACGGCCGGAGCCTGACCGTCGCCGCGCGGGTGGACGAGCGGCCTCGCCTGTTCACGGTCCCGCTGGATGGAGGCCGGCCGGTGCCGTTGGTCCGCGAGCACTCGATTGACCCGGTCTGGTCCCCGGCCGGTGACCTGGTCGTCTACTCCGGCGCGGACGTGGGGGCGACCTTTCCGTTGAAGGCGGTGAAGGCCGACGGGAGCGCATACCCGCTGTCACTGACGATGACCCGCGGGGCTCGGCACCTCGTGTTCGTGCCCGGAACGCGGTCGGTGCTCGTCCTCCGTGGGGAGATTGGTCACAAGAACCTCTGGCGGCTCGAGCTGGACACGGGGTCCGAGCAGCCGGTGACCGACTTCGACCCCGAGTTCGACCTGCGGGACTTCGACCTCTCGCAAGATGGCCGAACCATGGTCTTGGAAGAGGTGAAGGAGCACTCCGACCTCGTGCTCTTCGACTTGCCCGGGCGATGAGCGCTCCGCCACCAGGCCCCACGGCCTGGAGCGGCGCGGCGCTCACGGACCCCAGTCCGGCGTGGTGTAGTTCCCCTTGTCCAGGGGCAACATCTTCTGGTTCTGCCCCTCGGCGGTCATCACCCAGAGCATCGAGCTGCCGGTCCGGTCGCTGCTGAAGACGATCAGGCGGCCGTTGGGCGCGAACGAGGGCTCCTGGTTGTTGCCCTGGTCCTGGGTGAGCCGGTTCACCTTCCCGGTCTCGACGTTGACCGTGAAGAGGTCGAAGGCGTTGCGCTCGTCGCGGGCGGTGAAGGCGATCAGGTCGCCGCGCGGGGACCAGTCGGGCGTCTGGTTGTAGTTGCCCTGGAAGGTGATCCGGCGCACGTCCGCGGGGTTGGCCACGGTGAGCAGGTAGAGCTGCGGCGTTCCGCCGCGGGTGCTGACGAAGGCGATCCGCTTGCCGTCCGGGCTCCAGGTGGGGCTCGAGTTGATGAAGTAGGGGGTGTCGGTCAGCGGCTGCGGGTTCGCCCCGTTGGCGTCGGCGACGAAGATCTGCGCGCCCTCGCCCTGGGCCATGCTGTAGGCGATGACGCCGCCCGTCCGGCGAGAAGGACGCGCCGGTCACCATCGCCCCGGTGCTCACCAGCGTCACCGGGGTGCCGCCCGGTCGCTGCAGGTAGAGGGCGGGATGGCCCGAGCGGTAGCTGGTGTAGGCCACCGAGTCGCCCTGCGGGCCGACCACCGGGAGGAGGTTGATGTTCCCCTGGGCCACCGGCAGCGCGCGCTTCCCGTCCCAGTCGCCGAGGTAGATGTCCTTGTTCGCGCCCACCTTCCGCACGAAGGCGAGGTGCGACTGGAAGGGCCCTGGCTCGCGGGTGAAGTGCTTGTAGAGCGCGTCGGCGAAGAAGTGGGCCATCCTCCGCGGCCGGTCCACCGGCTCGACGTGCACCAGCCGCAGATCCTCCTTGCCGCTGGAGACGGTGAACAGGCGCAGCTCGCCGCGCACGTCCCGGCCGTCCACCGAGAGCTGGACCTTCACCAGCGCCTCGGCGCCCACGTCCGCCCAGCGCGAGAAGGTGATGGTGGAGGCGGTGAAGCCCTCGCGGGCGTCGGCGAGGTAGCTCTTCCGGTCCAGCACCTGGAAGATGCCCGCGGCGCTGCAGTCGAAGAAGAACGCGTCGTCGAACTCGGGAGAGACGGTGCGGGCGGCGTCGTTGAGCGCCTGCGGGGCCGGCACGGCGATGGGCATCGGCCGGAAGTTGGCGCCGGAGATCTCGAGCACCGGCGCCTGGGCCAGCGCGGCGAGGGGGCAGATCAGCAGGCTGAGGACCAGGATGCGCATCGTGGAGTTCGCTCCTCGGCGGGTCAGGGACGGAACATCAGCACCACCCCGTACTTCTGCAGCGGATCGCGCAGGTGGGGCGGCGGGGGCGAGAAGGGCGCGGCGCGCTTCACCGCGCCGAGAACCGCGTGTCGAAGAGGTCGTTCCCGCTGGACTTGGCGAGCCGGGCGCGATCCAGCTGTCCGTTGGACGAGATGAAGAGCGCCACCTGCGCGGTCAGCCGGATGCGCTCGGACTCGGGGATGGTCTCCGACACGTCGTAGAACCGGGTGATCTGCGAGCGGAGCCGCGCGTAGTACGCCTCGCCCTCCGCCACCGCCGAGTCCCCGCCCGGGTCGCCGTCGACGGCTCCGACGACCTCGCTCTTGGGCTTGCCCATGCGGTCGAAGGCCCCGAGGAGCTTCTGCCGCGGGTCCGCCTTCTTCTCGCCCGCCTGCTTCGGCCGGGGAGGGGCCGGGGCGGCCACCGGAGAGGGAGCAGCAATCCTCGGCGGCTCGGGGGCGGCCACCGGCGCCGGCGCCTTCTGCTCCAGAGGCGGCGGGGGCGGCTGCTCGATGCGGGGCAGGAGCTTCTCGTCGCGCGGTGTCCCCTGGCGGACCAGGGTGGCGCGGATGGGCTTCTGGTCCAGGTCGAGCGGCGGGGTCTCGTGCAGCTTCGCGTAGACCACCGCCAGCGAGAGCAGCACCGCGTGCACCACCGCCGACCAGAAGAGGAACGCGAGCAGCGGTCCCTCGGGGCGCCGGGCGAGCAACGACACCGGGGCCTGGACGGCGACGCCGGTCATCGTGGAGGCGTGCCCTTCTTCCGACCGGGGGAGACCGGGTCGGTGATCATCCCCAGGTTGCGTGACGCCCGCCCGCTGCGCCGCGGCCATCACCTCCACCACCACGCCGTAGGGGATCGACTTGTCGGCGTGGAGGTAGATCTCCTTGTCGGCCTGCGCCTTGGCGTTGGTCCGGAGCTTCTCCTCGAGCTCGTCGATCGGGATCTCCACGTCGCCGAGGAAGACCCGCTGCCTGGCATCCACCGAGAGCACCAGCTTCTTCTCGCTGGCCTCGACCGGCGCCGCCCGGGCCTCGGGGAGATCGACCTTGACGCCCTTCTGGATGAGCGGGGCGGTGACCATGAAGATGATCAGCAGCACCAGCATCACGTCCACCATGGGCGTGACGTTGATCTCGCTCATCGTGGTGCGCCCCGGGGCGCCCTTGCCGGCGGACATCGCCATGGGGTGTCTCTGCTCCCCTACTTGAAGAAGTGCCGCTTGATGATGTTCAGGAAGTCCGAGGAGAAGTTGGCCATCTCGGTGTCGAACACCTTGATGCGGCTGACGAACGAATTGTACGCCACCACCGCCGGGATGGCGGCGAACAGGCCGGCGGCGGTGGCCACCAGGGCGTTGCCGATCGGCGCGGCCACGGTGGAGAGCGAGGCGTTGCCCTTCTCGGCGATCTCGTTGAACGCCGAGAGGATGCCCATCACGGTGCCGAACAGCCCCACGAACGGCGCGGTGGCGCCCACGGTGCCGAGGAAGCTCACCCGCGACTCGAGCTCGGTGATCTGCGAGGTGCTGGCCCGGTTGAGCGCCCGCTCGACGTTCTCGATGCCCGCCGAGCCGATCGCTCATCGCGTTCTCCTGCCCGTCCTTGCTCTGGGCGAGCTTGGACAGCTCCTCGTACCCGGCGCAGAACACCCGGGAGATGGGAGAGCTCGGGAGGTTGCGGGCCGACTGGTAGATGGCGTCCAGCCGCGAGCCCTTCCAGAAGGTGTCGAGGAAGGTGATGGACTGGTCACGTGCCCGGTTGAGCTGTACGGCCTTCACCGCGATCAGCGCCCAGGAGACCACCGAGACCGCCACCAGCAGGCCGAGCACCGACAGCTCCACCAGCGAGCTCTGTCGTACGATGGAGAGATAGTCGATCGCCGCGAGCGCGACGGGGAGGGAGTGCATGGGGTGGGCAGCAAGCGCTACCAGGCGGGTCCGACTGCCGTCAACGCCCGGGGCCCGCTCGGCAATCCCGGGCGGCCAGCCGAGCGTGAATAGCCGTCTCAGGAGCAGCGTCCTGAAGCAGGCCGAGGAAGGCCCGAAAGGCCGCTCGTTGCGGAAGTGGAGGACGTCCGACATGCGCACCCGTGCCCTCACCCTGTGCCTCTCTCTCCTCGGTGGTGTGGTGCTGGCCTCGTGCTCGAGCACCTACGGGCTGACCGTCTCGTGGACCTTCGCCAACGGCGGAAGCTGCGACGGCGCGGGCATCGAGCAGGTCCGGATCACCATCCCCGGCGAGCCGCTTCAGCAGAGCATCTTCGACTGCCGCCTCGGTCAGGTGATGTTCACCGGCTTCTACCCGGGGAGCTATCAGGTCACCGTGGATGCGCTGGACGCGACCGTGCCGAACCCCCCCACGCCGATCTGGACCGGAACGACGAGCGTCGATCTCCAGGGCAGCATCCTGGCGGACGTGGTCCTCCAGCCGGTCTCCGCCCAGAACGCGGTCACCTACCTCAGCTGGACCCTCGACCCGGCCACGGGTGACGCCAACCAAGTTCCCCGCTGTGGCGCAGGCCAGCGGCTCGACCAGGTCGGCATCTTCATCGACGATCAGAACGCCGGCACCTACGGCTGCGACCAGGGCACCGGGGGCGGGGTGGTCGTCAGCCCCTACGTGACCGCGGGCCCGCACACCGTCCAGCTGGTCGCCTTCAGCAGCCAGGAGGGCGTCACCGCGTACGCCCAGAGTGACCTGCTCCAGATCAGCTTCGCCACCGGCCAGTCCTCGACCCAGACGACCCCGCTCCACTGGAACGTCGGCGGGCTCCAGGTCGGCTGGGCTCCGTATGCGAGCCTGAGCGACTACAACGCGGACATTCGCCAGACCTGCGCACAGGCCGGCATCGCGGACCTGGTGCTGGGCTTCGCCACGCAGCAGGAGCAGGGCTCGACGTTCTCGCTCGGCGCGAGCTGCAACGCGAGCGTCGTCCTGGACAACGTCCTGACGGGCACCTGGTTCCCTTACATCGACGCCTGCGGGCCGGGCGGCGCGGCCGGCAGCTGCGGCCAGCAGAACGGCGGGCCCGTGGTCTACCGGGAGAACCCGGGCCTGGTGAATCCGCAGACGGTGACCGTGCAGCCCGGGAAGTTCTTCGACTCGACCCAGCCCGCCGCGTTCAACGTCTTCATCCCGCTCTTCCACATCTAGGCACCGCCGCGCCGCGATCCCCGCCTGGCACGGTTCGTGGTACGCCCGTGCACGGCATGGGACACGCAGATCCACGGCCAATCGGCGTCTTCGACTCCGGAGTGGGCGGCCTGACGGTGCTCCGGGCGCTCCGGGCCCGTCTCCCCGACGAGGCCATGGTGTACCTGGGCGACACCGCGCGGGTCCCCTACGGCACCAAGTCCGCCGAGGTGGTGACCCGCTACTCGCTCCGCAACGCCGCGTTCCTCAGCGGGCAGGACGTGAAGCTCCTCGTGGTCGCCTGCAACACCGCGTCCTCGGTCGCGCTCCCGGCGCTCCGGGCCACGCTGGGCATCCCGGTGGTGGGCGTCATCGAGCCCGGGGCGCGCGCTGCGGCGCGGGTGAGCCGCTCGGGCAACGTGGGCGTGGTCGGGACGCCCGGGACCATCGCCTCGGGCGCCTACCAGCGCGCGCTCGCCGCCGAGCGTCCCGGCGCACGCATCCTGGTCCAGGCGTGCCCGCTCTTCGTCCCGCTCGCCGAGGAGGGCTGGGTGCAGGGCGACGTCCCGCGGCTGGTCGCCCGCGCCTATCTCGCGCCGATGCGGCAGGCCGGCATCGACACGCTCGTGCTCGGGTGCACCCACTACCCGCTCCTCCGGGGCGTCCTCGCCGAGGAGCTGGGCCCCGACGTCACCCTGGTCGACTCGGCCGAGGCCACCGCGGACGAGGTCGATGAGCTCCTGTCACGCGGCGTGGTCGGCCGGGCCCCGGCCGGAGCCGGCGGCCTCCGCGTCTTCGTGACCGACCTCCCCGAGCGAATCCCCGAGCTGAGCGCGCGCTTCCTCGGCGAGCGCGTGGAGCGGGCCGAGCACGTCGACATCCAGGGTTCCTAGCGTCGGGCAGAGCGCGACGTTTCAGGGCTTGCCGCTGCATCGCAGCGCGTCACGGCCTGGCGATGCGGGTCATGGGCCTTTGTGCCCAGGGACCTGCTCCGGAGTTTGCTGGTAGGGCCACCCTTCGCGGTTTCCCTGGGAGGGATGCATGGCAACGGTACGTGCGACGTTCGGGCTTCTGGCGGTGCTGCTCGTCGCAGCGCCGGCACACGCCCAGAAGCAGCCCAACATCGTCGTCATCATGGGAGACGACATCGGCTGGTTCAACATCGGAGCCTACCACCGCGGCATGATGGCCGGCCGGACACCGAACCTCGACCGCCTCGCGTCCGAGGGGATGATGTTCACCGACTACTACGCCGAGGCGAGCTGCACCGCCGGGCGCGCCAACTTCATCACCGGCGAGCTGCCCATCCGCACCGGGATGACGACGGTGGGACAGGCCGGCTCACCCATCGGGATTCCGGCGCAGGCGGTCACCATCGCCACCGCGCTCAAATCCATGGGGTACGCCACCGGCCAGTTCGGCAAGAACCACCTCGGTGACCTGAACGAGTTCCTTCCCACCGTGCACGGCTTCGACGAGTTCTTCGGGTACCTCTACCACCTGGACGCGATGGAGGACCCCTGCCACCGGAACTATCCCCCCGCGCTCAAGGACAGCGTCGGCCCGCGCCACCTGCTCCACAGCTGGGCACAGGACAAGGACGACGGCACGGTGATGCCGCGCTGGGGAAAGGTCGGCAAGCAACGCATCGAGGACGCCGGCGAGCTCTGCCCGGAACGGATGAAGACGATCGATGACGAGATCCTGAAGTTCACCCTGGACTTCATCGATCGTTCGAAGAAGGCCAACAAGCCGTTCTTCGTGTGGTTGAACCCGACGCGGATGCACGTCATCACCCACCTCTCCGACAAGTACGAGGCGCTCCGCACGCCGGAGAACGGCTGGTCGCTCCAGGAGGCCGGGATGGCCCAGCTCGACGACGTGGTCGGCTCGGTGCTGGCAAAGATCAAGGCGATGGGCCTCGACGACAACACCATCATTGCCTTCACAACGGACAACGGCGCCGAGAACTTCACCTGGCCGGACGGCGGTCAGACGCCCTTCGCCGGCGGGAAGGGGACCGCGCTGGAGGGAGGCTTCCGGGTCCCGGCGATGGTTCGCTGGCCAGGGAAGGTCGCTCCGGGGAAGGTGTCCAACGAATCGTCTCGGGACTGGACTGGTTCCCCACGCTGGTCGCCGCGGCGGGCAATCCGAACATCATCGACGAGCTGCTCAAGGGAAAGAAGATCGGCGGCACGAACTACAAGGTTCACCTCGACGGCTACAACCAGATGGACCTCCTCACCGGGAAGGGCCCGTCGAAGCGGCACGAGATCTTCTACTTCACCGAGGGCACGCTCGCGGCGGTGCGGATCAACGACTTCAAGTACCGCTTCACCGACCAGCCGGGCGGGTGGCTCGGCGGAACGGTGAAGCTCGACTGGCCCATCCTGACGAACATCCGCCTCGACCCCTTCGAGCGCACCGGCCTGCCCAACGGCGCCAACGGCTCGCTCGCCTTCTACAACTGGTTCGCCTTCGAGTTCTGGCGCTTCACCTTCGTCCAGCAGGAAGTGGGCAAGGCGGCGCGGACCTTCATCGAGTTCCCGCCCATGCAGAAGGGCGCGAGCTTCAACCTGGAAGCAGTGAAGGCCCAGGTCGAGAAAGCGATGGCCGCCCACGTCGGTCAGTAGCGACCGAGCACCTCAGGTCGGGCGGAGCCGTCCAGGCCGCCCGACCCCGGACGTCGGTCAGCTGGGAGTCTGCGGGGCGCTGGACCGCTGGGGCGGCAACGCGTCCGCCATCACCTGGGTGGCCTCCCGCGTCCCGAGGTCGTCGCGGCGGGGGAGCGCCCCGGTGCAGGCGGTGATGCACCACTCGAGCGCCGGGAAGATGCGACCCCAGCCGAGAGGCCAGTTCAGCCAGCCGGTGGTGATGCAGTAGTGCGTGGTGAAGGGCCGGGTGTGGTGCAGGGCGTGGTGTGCCGGCGGGAGAATCAGGTGCCAGCGCTGCAGGAACGCGAGCAGCGGTGGGGGCTCCCGCAGGTGCGCCCACTTGTGAAACTGGTTGGTGAGAAGCACCCAGAACACCAGCGCACCGAGGAACGCCGGGAGGAAGACGCTTCCCTTCCCGTCGGCCCCCGGGGACAGCCAGACGGCCGCCCCCAGCACCGGCAGGCTGATGAGGCAGTTGTTTCCGTTGGTCTCGACGAAGTCGTGCCGGGTGATGGCCAGCGGATCGCGGTGGTGCTCGCGGAATGGCTGAAGCAGGGCAGGGCCAACCACCGGGAGGTCCGGTGATCCCCAGGTGTCCGCCGCCCAGTGCACCACTCCCGAGACCAGGTCTGCAGCGAGGTAGCCGAGGAGCACGGCGGTCAGCACGAACCAGGGCCGGTGGGGGACCTCCGGCGCGAGGCGGACCGTCAGCCAGCCGAGCAGGGCGGCGTAGGAGAGCAGACTTGCCCAGTCGAGCCGCCGGATGGCCCTGCTGGCATGCTGCTCGCCCTTCGACATCTGGCCTCCTCTCGCCCGTGAACCGAGGAGAACGCCCGGATGTCGAACAGCTTACAGGAGGGCCCCGCCACCGGTCTGCGCCTCTACGGTCGGTGCGGCTCCCCGGATTCGCCCGGGGTGTGTGTAGAGGTTGAAGCTTCCGTTGCGGACGAATGTGGCGAGGGCGACGCCCGCCCGTCCGGCGAGGTCCACTGCCAGACTGCTCGCCGCTCCGACCGAGGCCAGGACCGGAATCCGGGCCATCGCCGCTTTCTGCACCATCTCGAAGCTGCTCCGGCCGCTGACCACCAGGAGCGCCGGCCGGGGACCAGTCGACGGAGTGCGGCAGGGTCCGATGACGCCGGCCAGGACCAGGGTCCCCACCACCTTGTCCACCGCATTGTGCCGGCCCACGTCCTCGTGCACCGCCAGCACCGAGCCGTCCTCGCCCACCACCATCGCCGCGTGGGTGCCGCCGGTGCGCTCGAAGGCTGCCTGGGCGGCGCGGAGCCGGTCCGGTCCGGAGGCGATGAGCGCGGCGTCGATGGTCGGAGCGTCCCCGAGCGGCTCGATGCGGGCCAGGAGGTCGTCGATCTGCTCGCGGCCGCAGACACCGCACGCCGCGGAGGTGAGCGTGCCGCGGCGACTCGCGGTCACCCGCTCCCAGACCAGCTGCACGCCCGGCGCGGGGAGCACGTCCAGCGCGTTCCCGTAGCCCTCCTGGTCGGTGCGACCGCAATGGCTGATCGTCCCGAGGTCGTCGACCGAGCGGATGATGCCCTCGGACAGGAGGAAGCCCGCGGCCAGCGCGTGGTCCGCCCCGGGTGTGCGCATGGTGATGGCCACCGTGTCGCCCGCGACGCGGATCTCCAGCGGCTCCTCCACCGCGACCACGTCCTCGCGCTCCGGGCCGGGCGCGCCGGGGGTCACGCGGCGATACGGTCGCTCGACGGTTCCTCGGTTCCGCACGCCGGGCACGCTACCCCCGGCGTGGAGGCGGCGCGAGCGGGCGGCGCGTGGAGCCCGTCGCGGACCCACTCGAAGCCCAGCGCGGCGGCGAGCCAGAAGGGCGCGTAGTCCAGCCGGACGAGCCCGTGCAGGTGCATGCCGTCGCGGTAACGCCATGGACAGTCGCCGAGCACGCGGCGCAGCGCCGCGCCCGAGGCGTACTCGGTGGCATAGATGACCCCGAGGGATGCGGCGGCCCGGGTCAGGCGCGACCGGTGCGCGAGCTTCTGGTGCACCGCATCCAGTGCCAGCGCAGCGGCGCCGTAGATGGGGTGCATCCACAGATAAGTGCGCGCCGCGAGCCTCTTGTCCCGTGAGAGCGCGGCCTTGGTGCCGGTGAAGAGGACCTCGAGCACCCAGCCAGCGCACCCGTAGAGGGCAAACTTCCGCGCCAGCTGTCGACCCGTCGCCATCACCACCTCCGTGCCTTGCAAGTTGTGGACGAGCGCCGGGCGGCGCAATTCAGTCCCCCGCGGGCGGCTGGAACGCAGGCGGGTGGGGCTGGCATGCTGGGCGACATGCACCGACTCGTGTTCACAACCTTGCTCGGCGTTTCGCTCGCCGCATCGGCCCACGACGGAAAGGGCGATTGCGCCGACGAGCACGCCAGGGCCGCCGGGCAGCCGTCCGGTCCGGCGACGCTGAAGCCCGGCGCGGTGCTCGTCCGGGGCGAGCCGCTTCCCAAGAACCAGCAGCCGGTCGCGCTCGCCTCGGTGCTCGGCAAGCCTGAGGATGGTCGCACGGTGCTGGTGGAGGGCGTGGTGCGCCGCGCCTGCAGCCAGATGGGCTGCTGGATGGAGCTCGCGCCGCCCGAGGGCGGCCCCGGCATGCGGGTGACGTTCAAGGACGACGGCTTCTTCGTCCCCACCGACTCGGCCGGAGCCAAGGCGCGGGTGCAAGGAACGGTGAAGGTGGCCCAGCTCTCCCCCGCCCAGGCCGAGCACCTGCGCGCCGAGGGCGGCTCGATGGGCAGCGGAGCGCAGCGCGAGGTGCGGCTGGTGGCCACCGGCGTCGAGCTGCGGAGATAGTGGCTCGGGTCAGGCCGGGAGAGCCCGCCGACGCCGCGATGCTGGCGGAGTTCGGGGGCCGGCTGTTCCACGACGCCTTCGCCCGCGACAACACGCCCGGGGACATGCGGGCGTACCTCGGGCAGCACTTCACCGAGGCGGCCCTGGCGGCGACCCTCGCCGACCCCGCGTGCCATGTGCTGGTGCTCGAGGACGACGCGGTGGCCATCGGCTGGGCGCTGCTCGTCGCCGGCACTCCGGCGCGAGGGAACGTTGCCGTCGCGCCGGGGGCCGCGGGCGTCCCGGTCACCCGCGAGGTGGAGATTCGCCGCTTCTACGTGGATGGGCGCCACCACGGCGGCGACGCGGCGACGACGCTGATGCTCGCGGCACTCGAGCGCGCGCGGGCGCTCGGCGCGGGCGAGCTGTGGCTCGCGGTCTGGGAACGGAACGCCCGCGCGCAGGCCTTCTACGCCAAGCACGGCTTCCGCCGGGTCGGAGCCCAGGCGTTCCGGTTCGGGAGCGACACCCAGACCGACGACGTGCTGTCCCGGCCGCTCTCCTTCGAGGTGAGCCTCGCCATCGTCGCCGGCGGCAGCGCCACCCGGCTGGGCGGAGCTTGCAAGCCACTTCTTCGGGTACGTGGCCGGACGGTGCTCGCGCGGCTGCTCGCGCTGCGCACGCTCGCCGACGAGGTGCTGCTCGTCTCGGCCGACCCGCGGCTTCCGGACGCGGGGATGCGGCGAGTCCTGGACGTCGTGCCGGGCCGCGGCGCGCCCGGAGGCGTGCAGGCGGCGATGGCGCAGACCCGCGCGCCCTGGGTGCTCGCGGTCGCCGGTGACATGCCGTTCGTCGATGGTCGCGCGGCGCTCCCGTTGCTCGCCGCACGCCGGCCCGACGTGGACGCGGTGGCCTACACCGTCGCCGGCCGGCTCGAGCCGCTCGCCGCGGTGTACCGGAGCGCGCTCGCCCCGCAGTGGGCGGCGACCCTCTCCGCGGGCGGGGCGTCGTTCGGTGTGCTCTGGGATGGCCTGCGCGGCGTGAGGCTGCCCGAGTCGGTCCTGCGCGAGGCCACCGGCGACACCCGTGCGGTGCTGAGCCTGAACGCGCCCGGGGATCTGGCGACGTGGGTGGACGCCCCACCGGACCCAGGGTCGTAAGTTTGCGACGTGCGAGGGGCCGCTGCTACCGTCGACGGCACTCAGGCGATGGCGAAACCCTTCGACCGGGCCGTCTCCGGTTTCAACCACAACATCACCCACGCCGGTCGGGTCTTCCACGTGCAGACGGAGGACTCGGGGGTGAACAACCCGAACATCATCACCCACCTCTTCGTGGGCGGGAACATCCTCGCCAGCAAGAAGACCTCCTACGCCGAGCTGCTGAAGGCCGAGAACCTCCAGGAGCTGGTCCGGCAGCTGATGGAGGACCAGCACAAGCAGATGCTCCGCAACGTGGTGCAAGGCGTCTACGACACCCTGGACTCGGCGACCCGCGCCTACCAGCCAGGACAGCTCGCCCCGGCCGCCGAGGGGAAGGCTGCCAGCCCCAAGCTCGCCCCGCCACGCGCCCCGCTGCCGCCCGAGGTCGAGGCGGCGCGCTCGATGAGCACGCCGCCACAGCTCAACGACCTCGGTGCGCAGACGCTCTTCGGCGAGGACCTCATCAGCGAGAAGAGCCTGGACGAGGTCATCCTCAACTACCTCGCCGGCGACGGCGAGAGCTGAGCGGCTCAGCGGCCTCCGTCGGACTCGCCGCGGCAGAACGCGAGCCGCCTGGCGAGGACCTCGAGCGGGAGCGCGACCTCGAGCGAGAGGGCGTTGCCATGCTCGGGTGAGACCCGGGCGAAGCCGAGCAGCTCCGCTGCCTCGTCCTGCCCCTCGGCGCGCGCCTTGGCCCGGGCCACCGCCAGCGCGCCTCCCAGCGTCTTCCCCAGGTCCTCGAGCTTCTGCGCGTCGTCCCCCTTGACCTCGGCCACCAGCGCCACGTCCCGGCGCGCGTCGAGGTGCAGCTCCACGGCCGAGGCCGCCTCGGTCAGCGCCGTGGACCAGCCCTCGCTCCCGCCGCCGAGCATCTTGGCCGAGATCCGGCCCGGAGACCACGCCGTACAGCTCGCCGTAGCTCTGCTCGGGCGTGACCAGTGGCTTCGGCGCCGGGCCCCGCCCCTCGACGGCATCGACCACCCGACGTCCGTCCTCCTCCGAGTCGCCGAGGTGGAGGAGCGAGTCTCCCCAGCGGGTGGCGATGAGCGTCGTTCCGCCATCGCTCCGTGGGTCCACCGCGGTGACCTGCCCGCGGTCGCCGTAGGGTGCGCCGGTCGCGGTCCCGAGCAGCCCCTCCCAGTTCGCCCGGCGAAAGTCGCCGGACACCACGAGGCCGTGCTCGCTGATGCCCACCCGGTCGATGTCGCGCAGCGGGTCGATGCCCATCCGCTGCAGCGCCTCGAGCGCGTTGCCCTGGCCCTGGCGCTGGGCGAGGCACTGGAGGAGCAGCTCGCCGATGGGAGAGTTGCGGAGCGCGTTCACCTCCAGCACCACGCCCGAGCCGCCGCCCCCGGCCGAGAGCGCGGCGAGGACCGGGTCCCGCACCTCCGTCGCCCGCGTCCCGGCGTCCCCCGGGAGCCGCGTCAGCCGGGACAGCATCCGCTGTCGCTCCTCGGGCCGGAGCTCATGGGGCATCGGCACCTCTGGGCGGGTGAGCTCCGGTCGGGACTCGGGCATGCGCACCAGCCAGGCGGCGGCGATGATCAGGAGCGCGGCGGCGAGCAGCCACAGCCAGCGGCGGCGGCGCATCAGAAGTCCCTCCGCTCGAAGCGCCAGGCCGCCACCGCCAGCAGGGCCGCGGCGAAGGCCACCGTTCCCCCCAGCAGCCGCAGGAGCCCTCCCGGCGCCAGCGGCCCGCTCGAAGCGAGCGCGCCCGCGGCGTTGGCCAGCTTGCCGAGGGGTGGGACCACCGCGGTGATGCCGGCGAAGAGTGTCCTTCCGACGCCCCGGCCCATCAAATCCAGCAGCGCCGTCCGGTGGGTGGCGAGCAGCCCGAGCCCGACGAGCGTGGCCCCGGCGGCCGCGGACAGCGCCGCGCTCCGGACCCAGACGGTGACCGCCAGCATCCCGGCGTACACGCTTCCGAACGCCACCACCGCCAGTACGGCCGAGAGCAGGGGCCATCCCGTCCACACGCCGGTCTTGCCGCCGAGGACCAGGACCAGCCCTGCCGAGGCGTACAGCGCTCCGCCGAGGGCGAGCGTCAGAACGCCGAGGAAGGTGCCGGCGAGCAGCTCCCACCGGCGAACCGGAAGGGCGAGGAGATGCTCGATGCGTCCGGGCGAGAGCAGCGCGGGGGCGAAGTCGGCGCACGACAGCACGCCGAAGGCGAGGCCGCCCCAGAACACGAGCTGGCTGGCCACGAGGAACACCGGGCGGAGCGCCACGTCCGCCGCCTGGATGGTGTGGTCCACCGGCTTGCCGAACAGCCGCGTCGCCGCCAGCGCGCCGTCCACCACGTCGAGACGGAGGCTGGTCACGAGCAGCAGCAGCAGCCCGGTCAGGGCAATCCCCAGCGCCAGGAACCAGCGTCTCGCCGCGGCCTCCCGGAGGAGGTCCAGCGCCACCGCGATTGAGGTCATGCGGCCCCCGGGGCGAGCGCCTCGGTGAGCACGTCCTCGAGATCGCGCGACGCCGGCTCCAGCGCGACCAGCAGCGCCCCTGCCCCCCGTGCGCGGTCGAGCGCCCGGTTGAGCGTGGACGCGTCGGCGGCGGCAATCTCCCATCCGCCCGCGCCAGAGGGCTCGAAGCCGAGCGCGACCAGGACGTCCGCCGGGACCGGCGAGGCCCCGTCGAAGCGCACCCGCCAGCGCTGCTGGACGGCGGTGAGCGCCTCCAGCGGACCCGAGCGCACCAGCCGCCCGCGGGAGAGGATGCCGATGCGGGTGCAGATGCGCTCGGCCTCCGATAACAGGTGCGAGTTGATGAAGAGGGTGGCCCCCCGCGCGAGCTCGGCCGCGAGCAGCTGGCGGATCTCCACCCGTCCGAGCGGATCCACCCCGTCGGTGGGCTCGTCGAGCACCAGGAGGTCCGGCGCGCCGACCAGCGCCGCGGCGAGCCCGAGGCGCTGGCGCATCCCCTTGCTGAACCCGCGGATCCTCCGGTCCGCTGCCTCGGCGAGCCCCACCCGCCCGAGCAGCGCCTCCACGCCGACGGCCGCCGGAGCGAGCCGCTTGAGCCGCGCGACGCTGCCCAGGAAGGCGCGGGGGGTCCACGCGCCCGGGAGCGCCAGCCGCTCCGGGAGGTAGCCCACGCGGGCGCGGCTGCGTGGGTCCTCCGGCGGCGCCCCCAGGAGCACTACCTCGCCCGCGTCGGGGTGCGAGATGCCCAGCAGGCACTTGATGAAGGTCGTCTTGCCCGCGCCGTTCGGCCCGAGCAGCCCGAACGCCTCGCCCCGCGGCACCTCGAGGTCGACGCCGTCGAGCGCCACCGACTCGGTGTGGCCGAACCGGGTCCGGAAGCGCTTGTGCAGGGAGCGGACGGAGAAGGCGGCCTGCATCGGCCTCACAGCCTCGCACCCTCCCGACGCCGCATGCACGCCGGGATCAGAGCCACCCGGCGCCTCGTGGCCGGTGGAGCAGCACCAGGAGCACCACCCCGGTTTGCGCCACCACCACCCCGGGCCGCAGCTCCCCCATCGCCCAGACCACCGCGTCGTCCAGGGCCATGGCCGCCGGAAGCGCCCAGAAGGCCCAGGGCCGCATCCCCCAGAGCCCCCACAGCGCGAGGGTGAGGGTCCCCGTCGTGACCAGCACGTACGACACGTAGCCCGGTCCGAACGCCCGGGATTGCCCGCTGGTTGCGGCATGGAGCCAGGTCGCCAGGAGGAGGAGCGCCCCGGCGATGCAGACCACGGTGACGGGCCAGGGGCGACTTCGCGCCCGGGCTGCAGCAAACGGTCGCTCGTCCTCGGGTGCGCCGGCCATGGAGTCTGTTATTGACGGCGGCATGCACCTCGTCGCCGCCGTGCTCGCCGCCACCCTGTCCGCAGGAGCAACGCCCGTGTCCGTCTACGATTTCAAGGTGAAGACGATCGATGGCAAGGAAGCCTCCCTGGCTGACTACAAGGGCAAGGCGCTGCTCATCGTCAACACGGCCTCGCAGTGCGGGTACACCCCCCAGTACGCCGGGCTCGAGGCGCTCTACGAGAAGTACCGGAGCCGGGGCTTCACCGTGCTCGGCTTCCCCTCGAACGACTTCGGTGGGCAGGAGCCGGGGAGCAACACCGAGATCAAGAAGTTCTGCGAGCTCCGCTACAAGACGACCTTCCCGCTCTTCTCGAAGATCCCGGTGAAGGGGCCCGAGGCGGACCCACTCTACAAGTACCTGACCGGCCTCCCCGGGAAGCAGGGCGGGGTCATCACCTGGAACTTCAACAAGTTCCTGATCGCGCCGGACGGAACGGTCATCGAGCACTTCGACAGCCGGGTCGACCCGCTGTCGACCGAGCTGACGGGGAAGCTCGAGCAGGTGCTTTCGAAGGGCAGCTGAGCGGGCCGGCTAGCGGCGCCGCGTCCCGGCGTCGGGTGACTGCGTGGTGAGCGCCGTGGGTGCCTCGGAGCGCTCCAGCACGGCGTCCCGGGCGAGGATCCGGTCGAGCTTCTTGGACAGCGCCTTGCCCTTGCTGCTCTTGAGGGCGGCGCGCACGTCGGTCACCAGCTGGCGATGACGCTCGCGCAGGTGGGCCAGGGCCGAGTCCTTGTCGGTCACCTGCTCGGTGAGCCGGGCGTTGGCGGCGCGGAGCTCGTCGGTCTTCTCCGAGGAGTTGATGGCCTGCCGCCGGGCGTCCTTCTGGTCCGCCTCGAGCCGGGTGGCCCGCGAGCCGTACTCGTCGGCCATCCGCATGGCCTGGTAAGCCCGCGCGGTCTGCTCGTCGATCAGCTTCTTGGCGTAGAGCGAGACCACCGCCAGCGCCACCACGGTCAGACCGGCCACCATCCACGGCAGGACCACGGGAGAGCGCAGCTTCGGCGGCGCCGCCGGGGTGGGCTCGGGTTCGGGTTCGGTTCCGGGTTCCGGAAACTGGAAGTCGTCGCTCATCGAGGGACTCTTGGCCCTTAGTCTCGCACGGGAAAGGCGTGACGTGGCCGAGAGGGCTCCGTTCTGCAACAATCCCGTCGCACCCACCTTCCGATGATCCAGATGTTCCACGTCACCAAGGCGTACCCGGGCGACCCGCCGGCGCTGCTCGACGTGAACCTCATGGTGGAGAAAGGTGAGTTTGTGTTCCTCACCGGACCCTCGGGTGCGGGAAAGACGACCCTCCTCCGACTCGTGTTCTGCGCCGAGCCGGCCACCCGGGGGCAGATCCTGGTGGGGGGGCGGAACGTGGCCCGCATCCGCCAGTCGAGCATCCCCTTCCTGCGCCGGAACATCGGGGTCGTCTTCCAGGACTTCAAGCTGCTGCCGCACCGGACGGTGCTGGACAACGTGGCCCTGGCGATGGACGTGCTGGGGGTGCCGCGCGACGAGGCCCGCCAGCGCGCGAACCGGATGCTCAAGCTCGTCGGCCTGAGCCACAAGACCGAGAGCCTGCCCCTCAAGCTCAGCGGCGGAGAGCAGCAGCGGGTGGTCATCGCCCGCGCGCTGGTGAACGAGCCGGCGCTGCTCCTCGCCGACGAGCCCACTGGCAACCTCGATCCCGGGCTGACCCAGGAGATCATGAGCCTGCTCTCGGATGCCAACGTCCGCGGCACCACCGTGGTGGTCGCCACGCACGACCTGGCGATGGTGGAGCGCCTGCAGAAGCGGATGGTGCGCCTGGAGAAGGGACGCATCGTCCACGACGCCGGGCCGGCAGTGGTCCGGCGGGTGGGGTAGGGCGGACGGCACGTGGGCGCGGTCGCGAAGGCGCAGACGTTCTGGCGTTCGGCGGTGGAGGGCATCCGCCACCAGCCGTTCGTCCACGCCGTGTCCACGGTGACGCTGGCCATCGCGCTCTTCACGCTCGGCCTGGCACGCTCGGCCGGGCACGAGCTCGACCGGCTCGTGGGGAGCCTCGGGGGCGAGGTCCGCGTCACGGTCTACCTGGATCCGCGCGCCACGCCCGAGGCGCGCGCCGCGGTGGCGGCCGGGCTGCGCGGCCGGGGCATGGCGGTGGAGGAGGTCAGCCCGCGCGCGGCGCTGGACCGCCTGGTCCGTGAGCTCGGGCCGGCCGCCGACTCGCTGCGCGGCCTCTCGGAGGATCCGCTCCCGCCGTCGCTCGAGGTGCGGGTGCCCGATCGGCTGCGCGCACCGGAGGCGCTGCGGGCGCTGGCGGTCGAGCTGCGCGCCATGCCGGCGGTGACCGGGGTGGACTACGGCGAGCAGGCGGTGGAACGGCTCTCGGCCATCGCCCGGGCCGTCCGCTGGGCCGGGTGGGTGGCGTTCGTGGTGCTGGTGGGCGCGACGCTGATCATCGTCTCCGCCACCCTGCAGCTGGCCATCTACGCCCGGCGCGAGGAGGTCGAGATCCAGAAGCTGGTGGGCGCGACCGACCGGTTCGTCCAGGCGCCGTTCCTCCTCGAGGGTGCGCTCCAGGGGCTCGCCGGGGCGGTGGTGGCCATCGCCGCCCTGGTCGCGTTCCGTCAGACGCTCTCGCCCCAGCTGGCCGCGCTCCTGTCCTTCCTCCGACTTCCCGGTGCTGCGCCCGACGCCCGCGGGTGGACGGAGGCCCTCGAGCTCGCCCTCGCCGGCGCCGCGCTCGGTCTGTCCGGCAGCTACCTCGCGGTGCACCGGTTCCTGCGCGCGTGAGCCGAGCGTCGCTCCTCCTCCTGCTCGTGCTCGCCCCTGCCGCCCGGGCGGGCGAGCCTCCGGACGCCGACGGCCTCGAGGGCCAGCGGGCCCTGGTCCAGAGTCTGAGGGACCAGTCAGGGAACGCGGGCGCCGCGTTCAGCGTCTACGCGGCGCTCGCCCGGGCCTCGGCGGCCCGCGGGGTGGCGCTGGCGGCCCAGATGCGTCTGCTCGCCGGGCGGCTGGCGGCAGCCGAGGCCGAGGAGGCGCTGGCCAGGGCGGTGCTCGAGGCCCGCGCGGCGCGGCTCCGTCCGCGGCTGCTCTCGCTCTACCGCATCAGCCACCGCAGCCCGCTCGAGGTGCTCCTCCCCGCCGAAGATCTGGTAGCGCTCGCCTGGCGGGCCCGGGCGCTCTCCTCGCTGGTGAACAGCGACCTCGCCGCCCTGGACGAGATGCGCTCGGTGGTGGCCTTCCAGCGCTCGCGGCTCGAGCAGCTCGACGCCTGGAAGCGCCAGCTCGGCGGCCGGCTGGCGGAGCTGCGGGGCGAGGCGGAGGATGCGGCCGCGCAGCAGACCGAGCTCGGCGAGGCGCTGCAGCTACTCCAGGCGAAGGCCCGCGCTGCGGGGACGGTGCTGGCGGAGCTGGCGCGCTCGCGGGCGCAGCTCCAGGCGGTGGCCTCGGTGCTGGAGGAGCCCGAGCCGACGGGCTTCGGAGCGCTCCGCGGCAAGCTGGCCTTGCCCGCTCCGGGCCAGGTGGAGGTCGGCTTCGGCAGGCTGGTGCACCCCAAGTTCAACACCGTCACCGTGCAGAAGGGGCTCGACATCCGCGCCGCGCCGGGCGCCCCGGTCCACGCGCTCGCCTCCGCCACCGTCGCCTGGACCGGCTGGCTGGTCGGCTACGGGAACCTCGTGGTGCTGGACCACGGAGACGGCTACCACACCATCTACGCGCACCTCGCCGAGGTGCTGCGACCCCTCGGCGCGCACGTCTTCCCCGGCGAGGTGGTGGGAACGGTCGGGGACACGGGCTCGCTGAAGGGCGCCTACCTGTACTTCGAGGTTCGCCGGCGCGGACTGGCGGTCGACCCGCTCCCCTGGGTGGGGGCGGCGATGGCGCGCGGTCCCTGAGCACGTCTTGACGCACCGCAGCATGGTGGTTACCTTTCCTTTGTGGACCTCCTCGGGACGCTCCAGGGCTACGTGCGCAGGCGGCTCATCGCTGGCGGCGCGAGCTCGGAGCTGCACCTGGTCGCCGGCCACTCCGTGCACGCCTACCGTGTCCCGGGCGTGGGCATCGGGCCGCCCGTGCTCCTCGTCCACGGGCTCGGCGGGAGCGCCAATGGCTGGGTCCGCATCCTCCGGGGCCTGGCGCGCGACTTCTCGGCGGTCCACGCGTTGGACCTCCCCGGAAACGGGTTCTCGCCGCTTCCCGCCTCGGGGCCGCTGACCCTCGAGCAGCAGCTCGAGGTGCTCCACACCTTCTGCCGCGAGGTGGTGAAGACGCCGGCCTTCGTGGTGGGCAACTCGCTCGGTGGAGCGCTGTCGGTCATCCTGGCCTCGGTTCATCCCGAGGATGTGGCCGCGCTGGCCCTGGTGGCGCCCGCGGGCGGAGAGATGACGGCCACCTCGCTGGCCGAGCTGATGCCGGGCGCTCGACGTCCGCACCAACGCCGACGCCCGCCGGCTCACCCGCCGGCTGTTCCACCGCGCGCCGCTCCTGGCCATCCTCTTCGCTCCCGAGCTGAAGAAGATGCACGCCACCCCGGCGGTGGTCGCGCTCCGACGGCACGCCCAGACGCGGAGCCACATCCCGCCGGACCTCCTCCGGACGCTCCGCGCTCCCACGCTCCTCCTCTGGGGCGCGAGCGAGAAGCTGCTGCCCGCACGAGCAGCTCGAGTGGTACCGGGCGCACCTTCCGCGCGGGGCCCGCATCGAGGTGGTGAAGGGGTTCGGCCACGTCCCGCAGATGGAGCGTCCGCGCGAGCTGGTGGAGCGGCTCCGAGGCTTCGCCGAGGAAGTCGGCCTGCTCGGCGTCAATGCTCCGGCGGAAGCATCCGTCCCGTCGTGAGGTGGTGGTTGAGCGCCGTCTCCCAGTGGTGCATGGCCCGGAGGTAGGCCTCGGGCGTCTTGCTCCGGACCAGCGCGATGCCCGGTGGCCCGAGCGCGGTCCAGGTGTAGCGGACGCTGGCGATGCTCCGGTCCGTTCCGTCCGGGCGCAGCTGGATGTCCACCTCGGTCACGTCCGAGCCCGGCGTGACGTGGACGTAGTGCACGTGTCCGGCAGCGGGCTCCCAGGTGTCGAGGAGCCAGACCGTGTCCGGCTGCCCAGGGTGCTGGATGACGAAGAGGGTGCCGGCGCCTCCGCCGGGCGGCTCCCAGCGTATCCGGGGGGCCCATCCCTCGGCCCACGCCCGCTCGCCGAGGGGCGTGAGCAGCGGGAGGACCTTCTCGGGCGGCGCCACGAGGTGCTGCGTGTACACGTGGCTCACCCGCTCGGCCAGCTCTCCGGCGGAAGCGGTGAGGGCGGCGGTGACGAGGGGTGCGAGGGTCATGCGGTCTTCCTCCTGCCGGGCGAGGTCTCGCCGTCGATGGTCTCGGACAGCGCGTGGAGCACGGCCTGGAAGCCGCGCAGATCGCGCTCGGTCAGGCGCGCCAGGGCCCGGTCCTCGAGCGCCAGGAGGTGCTGGTGCACCCGGGCCGCCGAGCGCGCCCCGCTCCGGGTGAGCCGGACGGTGAAGGAGCGGCGGTCCTCCGGGCGCACGTCGCGGGTCACGTCCCCGCGGGCCTCCAGCCGGTCGAGGTAGCTGGTCAGCGTGGACCGCTTGTGGGCGAAGGCCCGGTGCAGCTCGGCCACCGAGCAGGGGCCAGCCTCGGCCAGGTGGGCGAGCAGATGACACTCACCTTGGGACAGGCCGAGCGGGGGCTCCGCCCCATCGAGGTACAGGCCGATGCGGTGGGTGGTCCGGTGGACGAAGGGGACCAGCTGCAAGCGGGTCTTCATGCCGTTTCGGATACTACGAAATCGGAATGAATGTCCAGGGCCCGGAGGGGTGATTCGCCTCCGCCGGGCGGCCCGGATAGGCTCGGGGCACACCGTGAACGGCCTCTGCTCGCTCCTCGTCCTCTCCACCGTGGCCGCCGCCCCCGCCCCGAGCACCACGCCCGAGGACGCCACCTACAAGCAGCTCGAGCTCTTCGCCCGGGTGCTGTCGTACGTGCAGAACAACTACGTGGAGAAGGTGGACGAGCGGCAGCTGGTCTACGGCGCCATCCGGGGGATGCTCGAGACCCTCGATCCGCACACGGTCTTCATGCCCCCCGAGCTGTTCAAGGAGATGAAGATCGACACCTCGGGCGAGTTCGGCGGCCTCGGGCTCGACGTGGTGAGGCGCGGCGACACGCTGGTGGTGGTCTCGCCGCTGGACGACACCCCGGCGGCGCGGGCCGGCATCCAGCCGGGCGACGAGATCCTGGCCATCGATGGCGAGAGCACGCAGGGGATGGACGTGGCACGGGCCACGGCCCGGATGCGCGGTCCGGCAGGGCAGCGGGTGACGCTCACCCTCATGCGCCAGGGCTTCCAGAAGCCCCAGGAGATCGTCCTCCTCCGCGATCACGTCCGCATCGTGTCGGTCCAGGGAGCGCTCTACGGGAACATCGGCTGGGTGCGGCTGAAGAACTTCCAGGACCGCACCGACGCCAGCCTCAAGCGCGAGCTCGACCGGCTGCGGGCCGAGAACGGCGGGCGCGAGCTCGCGGGCCTGGTGCTCGACCTGCGCAACAATCCGGGAGGACTGCTCGACCAGGCGGTCGCGGTGAGCGATCGCTTCCTGCCGGGCCGCCTGACCATCGTCACCACCCGGGGGCGCGCGGGGCGGAGCCTGACCGAGGAGAAGAGCCGCGACCCGGGGACCGAGCCCGACTACCCCATGGTGGTCCTGGTGAACGCCGGGAGCGCCTCGGCGTCGGAGGTGGTCGCCGGCGCGCTGCAGGACCACGGCCGGGCCACCCTGCTCGGCACCCAGACCTTCGGCAAGGGGTCGGTGCAGACGGTCATCGAGCTCGAGGACGGCAGCGGCCTGAAGCTCACCATCGCCCGCTACTACACGCCGAAGGGGCGGAGCATCCAGGAGCGCGGCATCGATCCCGACTACCTCGTCCCTGCGGAGGGGACCGCCCGCGAGCTCCGGGAGAAGGACCTTCGCCGGCACTTCCGCAACCCGGACGCAGGGACCGCCGAGACGGCGCACCGGCTCCCGCCCCAGCCGGCGTGGGACGCCTCGCAGAAGGTCACCGACCCGCAGCTGCGCGCCGCGCTCGAGTTCCTGCACGCCCATCCGCAGGCCCCCGGGCAGAACGCCGCCACCCGCTGAGGAGCCCCGCCCGGTGTAACGCCGGGGGGCGACCCCGTACGTCGAGGCGGAGGAGACATCCGACCGCCCATGAGCATCACCGATCAGACCTCGGGAACCCGCGTCGACGAGATCGCCGCCGGCGTCTACCGCATCAGCACCCCCGTGCCGCCGAGCCTCATGCCCGGTGGCTTCACCTTCAACCAGTTCCTCATCGACGACGAGGCCCCGCTCCTGTTCCACACCGGGCCGCGGCGGCTCTTCGGGCTCACCCGGGGGGCCGTGGCGCACGTGCTGGGCGACGTGGCCCGGCTGCGCTTCGTGTCCTTCTCCCACGTCGAGGCGGACGAGTGCGGGGCGATGAACGACTGGCTGGCCGCATCGCCCCGGGCCGAGCCGCTGTGCAGCACGACGGCGGCCATGGTCTCGATGAACGACCTCGCCGACCGGCCGCCGCGGGCGCTGGCCGACGGGGAGGAGCTGTCCCTGGGCCGGCGGACGGTCCGGTGGCTCGACACCCCGCACCTCCCGCACGGATGGGAGAGCGGGCTCGTGTTCGAGACCGCGAGCCGGACCCTGCTCTGCGGGGACCTCCTCACCCGGTTCGGCGCCGGCGAGCTCCCGCCGCTCACGACCGGCGACGTGCTCGGGCCCGCGCTCGCCATGCACGCCGCGATGCCCTACCTGGTTCAGGGGCCGCACGTCCGGCCGCTCCTGGAGAAGCTGGCCGGTACCGAGCCCCGCGTGCTCGGGCTGATGCACGGAAGCTCCTTCGAGGGAGACGGCGGCCGGACGCTCCTCGCGCTGGCCGATGCACTCGGGGCCTGATCTCCCGTCCCGGGCGTGGTGGTACCCTGGGCGGTGCATGACGGCCGAGGCGGAGGACGGCGTGCTTCTCCTGGCGATCGCCCGCGGAGGGCAGGGCCGCCGCGACGCGGAGCGCGCGCTCTGCCGGCGCTACGGGCCGCGCATCCGGCTGTACGGGCTCCGCCACCTGCGGGACGAGGAGCGCGCCCGCGACCTCGTGCAGACCGTGCTCCTGGGCGTGCTCCAGGCCGCGCGCGAGGGGCGGGTGCGGGAGCCCGGGCAGCTGGTGCGCTTCGTCCTGGGGACCTGCCGGAACACCGCGCTGCGCATGCGCGAGACGGACGCCCGCGCCGAGCCGGCGACGGAGGAGATCCTCGCCGCAGCCGCGGGGGGCGAGGCGCCGCGGGATCACGTGGATGCCGCCGTCCTCCTCCGGTGCCTCGCGCTGCTCGGGGAGCGGCCGCGGCGGGTGCTCGAGCTCTCGTTCCACGAGGAGCTGGAGAGCGTCGCAGTGGCCACCCGGCTGGAGATCACCCGGGGCAACGTCCGGGTCATCCGCCACCGGGCGCTGGCCGCCCTGCGCGCCTGCCTGGATGCTCCACCCCGGGGGGACGCATGAGCTGCGCATCGGCGGTGGGCTGGGACCGGCTCGTGGACTGGTGGGCGGGCGACCTCGAGGAGGAGGCGGCGCTCGGGGTGGAGGAACACCTCCTCGGCTGCGGGGACTGCGCGCGCGTGGCGAGCCGGGTCGCCGCCACCGCCGAGGCCCTCCGGACGATGGTGCCGCCCGTGCTGAGGCCCGAGCGGCTGCGCAGGCTCGCCGCGGCCGGGATGCGCATCGTGGAGAACCCCCTCGTTCCCGGCCAGACCTCCACCTTCCACTTCCCGGTGTCGGCCGACCTCGCCATTCACGTGCTCGGGGGGCTCGCGCTCCGCGACGATTCGCGGGTGGAGGTGACCATCCGGTCCATCGCCAGCGGCCAGGTCCTCGGACACGTGCCCGACGCTCCCTTCGACGCCCGCCGAGGGGTGGTCCTCATGGCCTGCCAGCGCGACTACGCCCAGCTCGACCACGACATCGTGGTGGACGTCCGGGTGGGGGACGCGGAGGCGCCCGCGCAGTACACGATCTTCCACCACTTCTGACGCCCGCCCCCAAGTGGGCGCGATCATTGACACGGCGTGTCACCCGCCAGCGAGGTGTTCGTAAGTGGTCGGAATCGTTTGACACCGTGTGGTCACATTCCTATTGTGCCGCGCCGCCCAGCGAGCCTGACACTCGGGCGTGGGGACGAGGGCCAGCGCCAGCGATGACCAGCGTCGAGATCGTGTTCCTGGGCGTGTACTTCGCCGTCCTCTGCGTGCTGGCGGTCTACGGCTCGCACCGGTACCGGATGGCGTTCCTGTACTACCGGCACAAGTTCAAGATCCCGACGCCGAACGGCTCGCTGGCGCAGCTGCCGCGGGTCACCATCCAGCTCCCGGTCTTCAACGAGATGTACGTGGTGGAGCGGCTCATCGAGGCGGTCTGCCGCATCCGCTACCCGCGCGAGCTGCTCGAGATCCAGGTCCTGGACGACTCGACCGACGAGACCTGCGCCATCGCCCGCGCCGCGGTGGAGCGCCACCGCGCGCGCCGGCGAGGACATCACGTACATCCACCGGACCAACCGGAAGGGCTTCAAGGCGGGCGCCCTGGAGAACGGGCTGCTCTCGCGCCAAGGGCGAGTACGTCGCGGTGTTCGATGCGGACTTCGTGCCCGCACCGGACTTCCTCGAGCGCACGGTGCCGTTCTTCGCCGACGCCAGGGTGGGCATGGTCCAGGTGCGCTGGGGGCACCTCAACCGCGAGTTCTCCATCCTCACCCAGGCCCAGAGCATCTTCCTCGACGGCCACTTCATCATCGAGCACACCGCGCGGAATCGCTCGGGCTGCTTCTTCAACTTCAACGGGACCGCCGGCATCTGGCGGCGGAGCACCATCGGGGACGCGGGCGGGTGGCAGCACGACACGCTCACCGAGGACCTGGACCTCAGCTACCGGGCGCAGCTGAAGGGCTGGCAGTTCATCTTCCTGCCCGAGGTGGTGTCCCCGGCCGAGGTGCCGGTGGACATGAACGCCTTCAAGAGCCAGCAGCACCGCTGGGCCAAGGGCTCCATCCAGACCGCGCGGAAGCTCCTCCCCACCATCCTCCGCTCGAACCAGCCGTTCGCGGTGAAGCGGGAGGCGTTCTTCCACCTCACCAACAACATCGCCTATCTCCTGATGGTGCTCCTGTCGGTGCTGATGCCGCTGTCGATGGTGGTGCGCTTCAAGCACGGCCTGTACTCGACCCTGTTCCTCGACCTGCCCTTCTGCCTCGCCGCCACCGCGTCGGTGTGCTTCTTCTACGTGGCCACCCAGCACGAGCTGGGGCTCAAGGGCTGGGCCCGGGTGAAGTACCTGCCGTTCATCATGTCGCTCGGCATCGGGATGGCGATCAACAACGCCAAGGCGGTCATCGAGGCGCTGCTCAACCAGCAGAGCGCGTTCGCCCGGACGCCGAAGACCGGCAGCGAGGGCAAGAGCATCCGCTCGACGGTGAAGCGCAGCTACCGCGGCGCGCGGAGCATGATGCCGCTCATCGAGCTGGGCTTCGGGCTCTACTTCTCCGGCGCGCTGTGGTTCGCCATCGACGCGTCCATCTGGACCTCGGTGCCCTTCCTGATCCTCTTCCAGGTGGGGTTCCTGTACGTGGGCGCGGTGAGCCTGTTCCAGGGTCGCTCCATCGACCGCCCCGCCCTCGCGCCGGCCGTCGCCGCCGCCCCCTCCGCCCAGCGCGCGGCCTGAGGCGGCGCAGGGGTCTTCAGCCGGCGTCGGGCGTGGCGCGCAGCAGCAGGTAGCTCCGCGTCTCCGGCGGGGAAGCGTCCACCGCGGCGCAGCGGCCATCGACGCGCATCCGCTCCACCGTCTTCATGAGGAGCCCTCCGTCGGGGCAGCCGACGAGCGTGACCGGGAGGCTCGCCTCGCAGCCGGGGCCGGACGGGCCCATCCTCGGCGCGCGGGCCTCGCCGCTGAGCCCGCCCGGGGTGCGCCGGAGCACCACGCGGGCACTGCTGGCCCGGTCGGGCGTTCCCCCGTCCGCCCAGTGGCGCTCGACGTCGAGGACCACCGTGCCCCCGTCGTCGGTGGCGCGGTAGGCCCAGCTCGGGTCCGAGGCGAGCACCCACTGGCCGGCGAAGTCGTCGCCGCAGCCCTCGGGAAGGGCCCGGGCCGCCGGCGTCGTCTCCACGGGGAGAGGCGGCGGTGCGGCGCAGGCGGCGAGCAGCGCGAGCGCGCCCGAGGCCCGCAGCATGCGCCCGCGGGACCCGCGCGCCCGACTCCGGCTGAAGGTCGGGCCCCGCATCAGGCCGCCTCGAACAGCGCCTCCACGAACTCGTGCGGGTCGAACGGGCCGCAGGTCCGCCACCTTCTCGCCCACGCCCACCCAGGTGACCGGGATCTTCAGCTCGTCGCTGATGCCGATGACCACCCCGCCCTTGGCCGTCCCGTCGAGCTTGGCGAGCGCGATGCCGGTCACCCCCACCGCCTCCTGGAACTGCTTCGCCTGGGCGATGGCGTTCTGGCCCACCGTGGCGTCCAGCACCAGGAGCACCTCGTGGGGAGCCCCGGGGAGCGCCTTGCCCAGGACCCGCTTCACCTTCTTCAGCTCCTCCATGAGCGGCGTCTTGGTGTGGAGGCGGCCGGCGGTGTCGACCAGCACCGCGTCCGCTCCCTCGGCCGATCGCCCGCTTCACCGCGTCGAACACCACGGCGCCGGGGTCCGAGCCGTCGGGCCCGCGGACCAGCGTGGCGTGGGCACGCTCCGCCCAGATGTCCAGCTGCTCGCTCGCCGCGGCGCGGAAGGTGTCGCCGGCGGCGATGACCACCTTCTTGCCCTGCCTCGTGAGCCGCGCGGCGAGCTTCCCGATGGTGGTGGTCTTCCCCGCGCCGTTCACCCCGACCACCATCGTCACGTGCGGCGGACCACCGCCCTGGAGCGAGGTGGAGCGGGGGAGCGTGACCATGCGCTCGACCTCCGAGCGGATGAGGCCCTTCACCCGGCCCACGTCCCCGAGCTCGCGGCGCTTGAGCCGGTCGCGGGCGGTGTCCACCAGCCCCGAGGCGGTCCGCACGCCGATGTCGGCGCTGAAGAGGATCTCCTCCAGCTGCGCCAGCACGCCATCGTCCACCGCGGCGCCACGGGAGAAGAGGCCGTTCAGCCGGGCCATGAAGCCCTCGCCGCGGGTGCGCTCCAGGCCGGCGGCCAGCGTGCGACCTGCCTCGGCCTCGGCGCGCGCCCGGGCCTCCGCCTCGGCACGCAGCCGCTCCGCCTCGGCCACCTCCCGTGCGCGGGCCTCCTGCTCCTCGCGGAGCTGCCGCGCCTCGGCCTCCTCGCGGGAGCGGCGCTCGCGGGCCTCGGCCTCGGCGGCCTTCCTCGCCCGGTACTCCTCGCGCTTGGCCTCCTCCTCGCGCTCCTTGAGCGCGCGTGCCTCCGCCTCCAGCCGGGCGCGCAGGGCGGTCTCGGTCTCGGCGCGGGCCGATTCCTGGAGGGCGTGTCGCTCCCGGGCGAGGGCGTCTGCCCGGGCGCGGGCGGCGAGGGCCTCCTCGCGGGCGCGGGCCTCGTCCTCGCTCGGGACGATCTCCGGCCGGACGGGAGGAGGTGCCGGCAGCTCGGCGGCGGTGGGCGGAGGCTCGGCCCGGCGGCGGGCGCGGGCCCGGAGGGCGAGCGCGGCGGAGGCCGCCACGACGACGAGGAGTCCTCCCCCGAGCAGCTCGACCGTGTGCAGGTCGAGCCCGAACAGCAGCTCGGGGGGCGGGGTGGGAATCTGGGCCAGCAGCAGGGACGGCGACATGCGCCGCCCCTCTTACGTCAAGTGACGCTTCCGTCGACACCGCCGTTGTGCGCTAAGAGTCGGTCCACCCGCATGCGTCACGCGCTCGCCCTCGTCTCCCTGCTCGGCGTCCTCCCGGCCTGCATCGTCGAGGCCCCCACCTCCAGCAAGTCCAGCCCTCCCGCCGCGCGCACGCAGACGGCGCCTGTCCCGGTGAAGAACGGGGCGGTGCTCGGCGACCTGGCGGAGCTGGTGGGCGCCACGTTCGCCCCGCCGTCCGTCTCGCCCGGGGACGCCACGCGGGTGGTCCTGGTGTTCCGGGCCATCAAGCCCACCACGGACGACTGGCAGGTGTTCGTCCACGTGGAGGACGCCGAGGGCCGCGGCGAGCGGCTGAACGCCGACCACGCGCTGCGCGTCCCGACCAGCAGCTGGAAGGCCGGCGAGCTGGTCCAGGACGAGTTCGCCCTGACGCTCCCCCCGGGCTGGCGAGCGCGGGCGGTGAACATCTTCGTCGGGCTCTGGCTACCGACGCACCAACGCCCGGATGAAGGTGCGCAACCCCGAGGCGGTCCGCACCGACGGGAGCGACCGTGTGCTCCTGGTGCAGCTGCCGGTCGCGGGCTGAGAAGAAAAAAGCCGGAGTGGCCCTGTAAGCCGAGTTCTGTTCCCCCGTGGAGTCTCCCCCGCGAGGGCGGCGAACATTCCTCTAGGGCCCTGGTTGCCCAGGGGCCTCGTCAGCGAGCAACCCGGGAGTCTGGGGGCGGGCAGCCCTGCTCCATCCCGGGTGGGATGGAACGCTCCCTGCTGGCTCTTGCTCCGGGTGGGGTTTGCCGTGCCGGTCAGGTCACCCTGGCCGCGGTGCGCTCTTACCGCACCGTTTCACCCTTGCCCCGTGGCGCCGTCGCCGGCGTCCCGTGGCGGTCTCTTTTCTGTGGCACTGTCCTTCGGCTCGCGCCGACTGGCCGTTAACCAGCACCCTGCCCTGTGGAGCTCGGACTTTCCTCCCGCTGCCCCGTCCTGCAGCAGCCGGCGTTCACCCGGGCCACTCCGGCAAGGGGGACTTACCGCGGGGAGGGGCTCGGGCGCCACCTTGCCCCCGGAGGAGCGCCGGCCGCCGGCCTCAGGCGAGGGTGCGCGAGGGGGCGAGCTCGGGCGCGGCCGCGCGCGGCGCGGTCCGGAACCTCCGGTCGCGCAGCACCAGGACGAGCGCCGTCACCAGGTAGAAGCCGCCGCGGAGCCAGGACAGCCGGGTCACGTCCGCGCCGGTGAACATCGGCCCGGCGAACTCGCCGCCGAACGTGTTCTGCGCGGTGTGCATCAGCAGCGGGAGGAGCACGGCCCCGCCCGACTGCTCGTACAGCCAGGCGAACACCACCGAGGCCGAGAGGATGCCGATGAAGCCGGGGACCAGGTCGCCGGGCCGGGCGAGCAGCAGCGGCAGGTGCCAGGCGAACCACACCACCCCGACCAGGAGGCTCGCCTGGAGCATCGACCGGCGCTCCGAGACGCGGGCCAGCGCCAGGCCGCGCCACGCAGGCTCCTCCCCGAGCGGTCCGCCCAGCACCATCACCAGCGGGAAGACGACGAAGAGCGACGGCCAGGACCGCCACGTCTCGGCCGGCGGCGGCCTCGCTCCGAGCGCGATGTTGGCGCCGATGCCCAGCAGGGTCACGAGCAGCGGGAAGAGCAGGGCAAAGGCGTAGAGCCACGGTGCGGCCCGCCAGCGGAGCAGTCCTCGCGCCCACTCCCGGAGCCCGCGGAGACCGCTGGCCAGGCAAGTCACCGCGACCGCGGCGATGAGCGGCCCGTACGGGTCGAGCCCCAGCTCCCCGCCGGGGTGGACCCAGGCGACGAGGTACGCGCGCCACGAGAGGGGAAAGGCCAGTGCGTAGAAGGTCGCGACCGGGTGCGCGCGGACGAGCCGTCGAATTCGGTTGAGCATGGGGTCTCGGATGTCGTGCTTCCCCGCCTCACGTGCGAGCGGTCGACGCATTGCCTGCGACCCTCCCGTATCCTCCGGCCCGGCGCGTCCGTCTTCCCGGGCACCATGAACGACGACCCCACTCTCGAACGCACCGTCCAGGCTGCCTGGCGCGACTTCCAGACGCACGACGAGCCGCTGCGGCCCACGCTGTACCGGTTCTGCCCGGGCCCGCTAGTTCGGCGCTCCCGGCCCTTCACCAGATCGCCGAGAACCCGAGCAGGTACTGCTGCGCGGTGGTGAAGGTGGGTTGCAGCCGGAACGTCAGCCGCGCATCGAGGTCGATTGACCAGACGGGCGAAAGGTGGACGCGAACCAGCGGAGGGCTCCGGACGCCCAGTGGGGCAGAGCCGAGGGTCAGCCCGGAGAAGTCGGACGGCCACCCGACGCCTCCGATGGCGAGGTTGAGTGAGACCACCTGCGCGAACGTCTGGGTGACGAAGACGCTCCCGGTGAGCACCGGCTGTGGCGGGGCCCGGCTGTACTGGCTGGCCCATCGTGCGGTCACACCCAGGCTGGTGGCCCCCGAGAACCAGTGCCGATACGCGGCTCCCACCGATGGAATGACGACGAGGCCTTCCAGCGAGCCGTACCCGATGCCGTCCAGCCCCGTGCTCAGCACGACCTCGTCCTCGTTGCGCGTTCCGAGGAGCACGCTCACCCCAGGCAGGACGAAGGAGATCTCGAGCCAGTCGAGCGGAGACCAGGCCACGTTGAGCCGCAGCAGGCCGTTGGCGTCGGAGATGCCGGTGCCCGAACCGGAGGGCGTGAGCTCCAGGCCGAGGCCGAAGCTGACGCCCACGTCGTGGAGGGGGAGGATGGACTGCTGCGCCGCCGGAGGTGTGAGGTGTCCTTCTCCCTGGACGGCGGGAGGCGCGGCCAGGCACGGAAGACTCAGGAGCGCGGCTGCGACCGACCACCGCGCCTTCATCGGCTCCCCCTTGGTCGATCCTGTGTCGCAGCGGCCCGGCGCGGAAGGCGTTGCGCCACGACACTAGTACGAACGCCCAGCCTCGACCGTGGCGAACTGCGGACCGCTCTGGCCTCAGCGGCGCAGGTGCCCGACCTTCACGGCATCCGCTCGTCGATGGCCCGGTTGCTCATGTCGTCCGCCTCGGCGTTCTGCGCGCGCGGCACGTGGATCAGCTTCACCCGGCGGAATCCCTTGAGAAGGGCGAGCGCCTCGGTGTGCAGCTGGCGCAGCGCCGGGGCCCGTACCTGGTAGGCACCCGAGAGCTGGCGGATGATGAGCTCGCTGTCGGCCACCACCTCGAGCTCCTCGGCCCCGAGCTCGCGCGCCCGGCGGACCCCGAGCAACAGCCCCTGGTACTCGGCGACGTTGTTGGTCTGGCGCCCGAGGAACTTGCCGAGGCGCTCCAGCACATGGCCGTGCTCGTCGAAGACCACTGCACCGGCGCCCGCGGGCCCGGGGTTGCCACGCGCCGCTCCGTCAGAGGCCACGCGGAGCTTCCGGTGCGAATGCACCGGCGTGCCCGGCCGGGTGGCGTGCGGGGGCGGGAGCAGGGTGCGACGGGGCCGGCCGCCCGAGCAGGACGCCCACCAGGTCGGTCCGGGACAGGCCGGGGAACCGGGCCAGCGTGCGGTCGAGGGTCTCCTCCTCCGCGATGACCCGGAGGAGCTCGGGGAGAGACGGGCGCTGCCCGCTCATCCCTTCTTCGCCGGCGGCGGCTCGATGGCCTCCGGCGCGCAGATGATGCGGTGGCAGGACGGGCAGATGTCCGTCTGCAGGCTGGTCTTGAGGTTGTTGTACAGCTGCGGCGGCACGCTCATGTTGCAGCCCTGGCACGTCCCGGCGATGACCGTCACCAGCGCCGGCGTGCGGCGCCTGCGGACGGTCTCGTAGCGGGAGAGCAGCGGTGGGTGAACGGCCTTGGCCACCTCGGCGCGCTTGGCCTCCAGCTCCTTCACCTGTCCCTCGAAGCCGGCGACCTTGGCCCGGAGCTCGTTCAGCTTGCCGCCCACGTCGCCCACCCGGGCCGCGTACTGCTGCTCCTTGCCCTTCAGCAGCTCGCGGAGCTGGGCCTGCATCTTCCCCAGCTCGAGCAGCTCCTCGGCCATGGTGCCGTTGGCCTTCTTGGCGATGTCGATCTCGCGGGCCAGCGCGGCGTACTCGCGCGTCGAGCGCTGCTCGGACAGGCGCGTCTCCCACTTCCGCACCTTGTCCTTCTCCTCGACGATGTTCTGCTCCAGCGTCCGTCGCTGCCGCTCGACGTCGAGGAGCTTCGTCCGCTCGGCCTCGACCTCACCCTTGGCCAGGGACAGCTCCGCGCTCCAGCTCCCCCATCTGCCTTGGGTACACCTCGGCAGACTTTCGAAGCGCCACGATCTCCAGATCCACCTTCTGGAGATCGGCCAGGGCCTTCAATCGTTCCTGCAAAGCTCTGCTGCCTCCCTGCCGATGCCGGCGCCGCGGGCTTGTAGCAACGAAGCGTTCGCGGTGCCAACGCCCTCGCGTTGCTATCTCCTGGAGGCGATGCGTTTCTGTCCTCGATGTGCCACGGCGCTGACTTTGCGCGGGACGGGCGGGCCGGAGCGCCTCGCCTGCCCGGCCCCCGACTGCGGGTTCGTCTTCTACGACAACCCATTGCCGGTCGTGGCCGGTCTGGTGGAGCACGAGGGCGAGGTCCTCCTGGTCCGGTCGGTGGGCTGGCCCGAGACGTGGTACGGCCTGGTGACCGGGTTCCTGGAGAGGGGCGAGGAGCCCGAGGCGGGGGTTCTCCGGGAGGTCCGGGAGGAGCTGGGCCTCGAGGCCCGGGTGGTGGGACCCATCGGGGTCTACACCTTCGCCGAGCGCAACGAGCTCATCCTCGCCTACCACCTCGAGGCCCAGGGCGGAGATCCGCCTCGGGGCGGAGCTGGCCGGGCTGAAGCGCATCCATCCCGGATCGGCTGCGGCCGTGGCCGTTCGGCACCGGGCACGCCGTCCGCGACTGGCTGGAGCGCCGCCGCACCGCCCCGCGACCGCCCTGACAGACCGGCTCCGGCCGCCCTGACCTCAGTCTTCGTCGTCGGGCGTGACGGCGTCGTCGTCGTCGAAGGTCTCGACGTCCTCGGCCTCCTCGCGCCTCCTCGGCCTCGGCTGGCTCTGGGGGCGCCGGCTCCACCGGGCGGGGCACCGCGGCCAGGCGGCCCCGGCGCGGCTCAGGCGTGGGGCGGTTGGCGGGGCTGTCCTTCTGGTCCGCCCCGCACTTCGGGCAGACCGCTTCGGGCTTTCTCAGGTCGTAGAACTTGGTCGCGCACTTGAAGCAGACGTGCTTGGCCCCGAGGTCCTTCGCCGGCATCGACGCACCTTTTCCGTGTCGCAGAGGGGAAACGAGGCGGCGATGTAGGCGTCCGGTGCCTCCCAAGTCAACGCTGGAAAGCCGTACGATGCCTCCGCGGCCTTGACCTTCTTCTGTGACAGCTGCGGACAGCCCCTGCTGCTCGAGGGGGAGCCGTCTCCCGGGCTCCGGGTATCCTGCCCCAGCTGCCAGGCGACCATCGAGGTGCCGGTTCCGGCCAGCCACGCGCCGGCCGAGCCGAGCTGGTTCGCGATGGTGCGGGGGTCACAGGTGGGCCCCATGGCCCTCGCCCCGCTCGAACAGCTCATCCGGGCCGGTGAGGTGACCCCCAAGACCTTCGTCTGGTGCGAGGGGATGGCGGAGTGGCGCCGGGCGGAAACGCTCCCCCGGCTCGAGAAGAGCCTCGCCGCCACCCGTCCGCCCAAGCCGGCGAACACGGCGGATCTCTCGCAGCTCTTCAGTGACCTCGACCTGACCGTCTCCCGTCCGATGGACGCTCGTGCGGTGGAGCAGATGCTCTCGGGGAGCCGCGCTCCCAAGGCGGCGTTGCCCGGACCGGCGGCGGCACCCGCGGGCGGGGGCAGGAAGGCTCCGGCAGGGCGTAGCGCCACCGGCCGGCCGAGCCGGGCGGTGGACGACGACCTCGAGGCCTCGGGTCTAGCCCGGCGCAACCCGGGCTGGAAGGTGGCGCTCGCAGTGCTCCTGGTGCTGGCCATCCCCCTCGGGGGCCTCTATGCGCTCTCCAGCCTCCAGGTCCTGCCGCTCGAGGTCCCCCGGGTCGACCCGGCGACCGGTGCCTCGGTCAAGGAACCGGTGTTCTCGGCCAGGGGGGTCCGCGGGCTCAAGGACCTCTTGCTCGGGAAGACCGCCGCACCGGCGCCTCCGCCGCGCGAGGTCCGCGCCCCCGCGCCGAAGCCCGCCGCACCCCCCACCCCGGCCGTCGCGCCGAAGCCCGAGCCGCCGGCCTCCCCCGAGCTCAGGAAGCTCTACGGCGACACCCGGAAGGCCGACGTCGGCCCCACGGTGGTGCCGAGCCTGGCGCACGCCAGCGCACCGGCGGCGGCCGGCGGAGGGCCGAACCAGCAGTCCCTGGCCAAGGTGGTGGCGCAGAGCGGACCGGCGTTCCAGGCCTGCATCGAGCAGCAGCTGAAGCGGACGCCCAACTTCCGGGGCGGCAAGGTGAACCTGGTGGCCACCGTCGGCGCCTCGGGCACCGTGAAGCAGGCGCGGCTCGACCGGAAGGAGATCGATGTCTCGGACCTCGGCAACTGCCTCAAGTCGAGGGCCAGGCGCCTGGTCTTCCCCACCTTCGAGGGGGAGGACGTCGAGGTGGAGATTCCTCTGGTGCTCACCGCGACGCTCTGATGCCGTCGCCTCTACTGGACGCGTGGCTCGAGGCGGTGCTGGGCTGGAGCGGCACCGGGACGCCCCCCGCTGCGGCGGCCGTGGGGCTGGTCCGCCCCGGTGGGCCCGCCTCGCAGCGTCCCTGGGGCCCGGAGGCCGCCGCCGCGCTCGCCCGGCCCGGTGCACTGGCTCCCTACCTCGACCACACCCTTCTCCGGCCGGACGCGACCGGCGAGGACGTCGAGCGGCTCGCTGCCGAGGCGCGGGCGCACGGGCTCGGCGGGGCCTGCGTCCATCCGGTGCACGTGGCCACCCTGGTGCGGGCGCTGGGCGACTGCGCGGTGGAGCCGGTGTCGGTGGTGGGCTTCCCCCACGGCGCGCACCTCGCGGAGATCAAGCTGCTCGAGGCGCGTCGCGCTGCCGACGAGGGCGCCCGCGCGGTGGATGTCGTGGCGCCGCTCGGCGCGCTCCGGGCCGGTGATGCCGAGCCGGTGCTCGCCGAGCTCCGGGCGCTGGTGACCGCGCTGGCGCCGGTGCCGGTGCGGCTCATCCTCGAGACCGGGCTCCTCCCGCCGCGGGCGGTCGTGCTCGGGGCAGGGCTCGCGCTCGCCGCCGGCTGCGACGCGGTGAAGACCTCGACCGGCTTCAACGGCCCGGGCGCCCGGCCGAGGACGTGGCGCTGCTGCGGGCGGTGGTGGGCGCCGCGCTGGGCGTCAAGGCCTCGGCCGGCATCCGCACCGCGGCCCAGGCGCGCGCGCTGGTCGCCGCGGGGGCGAGCCGGCTCGGCGCCTCGTCGTCGCTCGCCCTCCTCGCCGGGGAGTGAAGGGCCGGCCCCGGGGAGGGGCTGAACGCATGTCGCCGGTCGGCGCTTGCTGGCGTCCCCGGTCGGACACACCTTGCCGGCAGCATGTCGAAGGAGGTGTCCCGTGCTGTTCGCGATCGGAGCCCTGCTCCTGGTCATCTGGCTGGCCACCTCGCTCTCAAGGTGACGGTCGGGGCCATTCACCTGCTGCTCCTCGCGGCGGTGGTGCTGTTCGTCATTGGATTCATCCGTGGACGCACCGGACGGTCCACGGTCTGAGCCCACTTCGGCGCTGGACCTCGGGGCCGGGCGCGCTAGAAGCGCTGGGCCGGGAGGACCATGGCTCTCACGGTCGCTCAGAAGAGGACACTTCGCCGGGCCCTCCAGGCGCTGGTCAGCGACGTCGCGGCGAAGGCCGCCCGCCGCATCGCCCCCAACCGGACCGACGAGACGAAGGTGGGCGGTGACGAGGACGAGCAGCCGCTCAACGAGATGCTCCAGGCGATCGCCTCGGATCGAAACCGCGCCAGTGGAGACACCATCGGGCGCGCGCAGCGGGCGCTGGAGAAGCTGGCCGGCGCGCCCGACGAGGCCGGCGCGTGCGAGGACTGCGGAGAGGACATCCCCTGGGCCCGCCTGAAGGCCATGCCCTACGCCCAGCTGTGCGTGGCGTGCCAGGCCAAGCGCGACGGTCCGACACCGGGGCCCCACACGCCGGGGCCTCACCGACTTCCGATAGCGATGGACCGCACCGCACTCATCCGCGAGGTCGACGCCTGGAGCGCGGCCGATCCCGATGAAGGCACCCGGGCCGAGCTGCAGCAGCTGCTCGCGGCCGGAGCGTTCGCCGAGCTCGAGGACCGCTTCGCCGGCGAGCTGGAGTTCGGGACCGCGGGGCTGCGCGGCGTCGTCGGAGCCGGCCCGAACCGGATGAACCGTGCCGTGGTTCGCCGCGCGACGGCGGGGCTCGCCGCGCATCTCCTGGCGACGGTCCCGGACGTCGCGCGCCGGGGCGTGGTCGTCGGGCGGGACGGGCGGCGGATGAGCCGGGAGTTCGCCGAGGACACTGCCGCGGTGCTCGCCGCCGCCGGCATCCCCGCGCTGGTCCGCGACGGGTTCACTCCCACGCCGCTCTGCGCCTTCCTCGTCGAGCGTCTCGGGGCCGCGGCCGGGGTGATGGTCACCGCGAGCCACAACCCGCCCGAGTACAACGGGTACAAGGTCTACTGGGGCAACGGCGCGCAGATCGTCCCGCCGCACGACGTCGGCATCGCCCGGGCCATCGCCCAGGTGGGCCCGGCGCGCGACATCCCGCTGGCCGATCTGGTCGCCGCCCGCGCGCAGGGACTCGTGCGCAGCGTCGGCCCGGAGCTCGACCAGGCGTACCTCGAGGGCGTGCTCGCGCTCCGGCTTCACCCGGGCGAGGGCACCGACCTCGCCATCGTCTACACCCCGATGCACGGCGTGGGCGGCCCCCTGGCGCTCGAGGCGCTGCGGCGCGCCGGGTTCTCCCGGGTGCACCCGGTGCCCGAGCAGCTCGAGCCGGATCCGGCGTTCCCCACCGTGCGCTTTCCGAACCCCGAGGAGCCCGGAGCGATGGACCTGTCACGCGCCCTCGCCGAGCGCACCGGGCAGATCTGGTGCTGGCCAACGACCCCGACGCGGATCGGCTCGCCGTGCTCACCCGCGAGCCGTCGGGCGCGCTGCGCGCGCTGACCGGGAACGAGCTGGGGGTGCTGCTCGGGCACTATCTGCTGACGCAGGGCCCGAAGCGCGAGCGGCCCCTGGTGATGAGCACCATCGTCAGCTCCACCCAGCTCGCGGCGATCGCCAGCCGGCTCGGCGCGCTGTACGACGAGACGCTCACCGGCTTCAAGTGGATCGCCAACCGGGCGATGGAGCGCGCGGCCCGCGACGGCGCGGAGTTCGTCTTCGGCTACGAGGAAGCGCTCGGCTACACGGTGGGGACGCTGGTCCGCGACAAGGACGGCATCGGCGCGGCGCTGGTGATGGCCGACCTCGCCGGCTGGGCCCGGGGGCGCGGGACGACGGTGGTGGGTGTCCTCGAGGAGATCCAGCGCGAGTTCGGGGTGTACGTGTCGCACCAGCGGAGCTTCACCCTCCCGGCGCGAGCGGAGCCGAGACCATCGCCCGGGTGATGGACGCCTTCCGGCGCGATCCACCGGGCCAGGTGGGCCCGCGCACGGTCGAGTGGGTCAAGGACTACAAGGCGCGGACCCGGACTGCCCACGGCCACAGCGAGCCGCTCTCGCTCCCGGCCTCCAACGTGCTCGCCTACGGGCTCGAGGGCGGCGCGCAGGTGACGCTCCGTCCCTCGGGAACCGAGCCGAAGATCAAGTACTACTTCGAGCTGCCGGAGCGGCTCTCCCCCGGCGAGGACGTGCCATCCGCGCGTGTCCGGGGTGAGAGGCGGCTGGCAGAGCTCGAGCGCGACTTCCTGGAGCTGGCCACGGCACGTGGTCAGCCCCGGGGCTGAACGGACCGAAGCGTCATCAACCAGGAAAGGAACGACACGTGCGACCTTCGATGCAGTGGGAATGTGGACGGCGGTACTTTGCGCTGTGCATGGCAGGAGCGGCCCGGGCCCAGACCGAGGTCACACCGGCCACAGGCTCGCAGCGCTGGTCGGTCCAGTCGGCGAACACGGTGGGCGCCGGCGCCAACGTCGTCTCGGGGCAGGCGGGCTACCCCGGCCTGGAGGTCATGTTCATCCACGGGCTGGACAGCACGACCGACGTCAATGCCCAGGTGGGCCTCAACTACGCCTTCGAGGGCCTGACGCAGGGCACGCGGTTCGAGTTCACCGGCCAGGTGGGCATCCGCAAGGAGCTGCTCGTCTTCGGAAACAGCCTGAAGCTGGCTGGTCGCTTCGATCCCGGCATCCTCTGGGGCGCCTCACCGGGGCAGTTCGGGATCAAGAATCCCCGTCGGGCTCGAGCTGGGCATCCCGATCAACGACCTCATGATCGCCAACGCCTCGCTCGACTTGCCACTGTTCTTCACCTTAGGGAACGTGAACGCCTTCTACATCCCGCTGCTCTTCGGGGTGGGCGTCGAGTACCTCGTCCAGCCGAACCTCGCGGTCACCGCGAAGCTCAAGATGGGTCCCACCTGGGGGACGGGAGACGCCAGCGGCAGCTCCTTCACCCTGTACGCGCTGGTTGGCGCCGCGTACAAATTCTGACGTCCCCAAGGGGAGGGGTCGAACCGGCGCGTTTCTCGCTGTACCTGCAGCCCGGCCCGAGCCTACGGTCCGCCGCACAATCAGAGGGGATGTCCGGCCGGGATCGCATCCTGGCCGGCGGCCCGGGCCCACGAGGCCGGGAATCGGTGGATGACCGCGGCTGACGTAGGGGAGGACACGTGAGGACAAGACTCAAGGCAGTGGTCTGGACGGCGGCGACGCTCGCGCTGTGCAACGCAGGTGTGGCCCGCGCGCAGGGCGACGGCTACACCCCGGCTCCGTCGCCACCACTGGACCGTGGATTCCGGACAGACGGTCGGGGCCGGCGCCAACGTGCTCCGGGCGCAGGTGGGCTACCCCGGGTTCGCCGGCGACTTCATCCATGGCCTCGACTCGCAGACCGACATCGGCGGGCGGGTCTGGCTGAACTACGCGGTCGAGGGCGTGACCAACTACTCGGCCTTCGAGTTCAAGATCCAGCTCACCCTCCGGCGGCTGTTCCTGGATTCAGGAAAGATCAAGGTGGCCGGAACCTTCGACCCGGGCTTCCTGAACTTCAGCAAGAACGGAGCGAGCAAGAGCGGCATGTCGCTTCCCATCGGGGTGCAGGTCGGCATCCCGATCGACGAGAAGATGACCGCCAACGCCTCGTTCGACGTCCCGTTCTGGTTCACCTTCGGCGACTTCAGCCAGTTCGACATCCCGCTGCTCTTCGGCGTCGGGTTCGAGTACCTGCTGCAGCCGAACCTGGCGCTCACCGCGAAGTTGAAGGCGGGCCCGGACATCGGCACCGGGACCTTCGGCGACGACCAACTTCGCCCTCTACGCGCTCGCCGGCGTCGCCTACAAGCTCTAGCCGGCGCGCCCGGTTGCCGAGCAGAGTGCCCGGATGACGCCCTACGAGCTCATCCGGGCCAAGCGCGACGGAGGCACGCTCGCCCCGGAGGCGCTGCGGTCGTTGCTGGCGGACTACGCGCGGGGCGAGCTCCCGGATTACCAGATGGCCGCCCTGTGCATGGCCGTCTTCTTCCGCGGGCTCGACCCGACCGAGCTCCGCACCTGGACCGAGGCCATGCTCCACTCGGGAGCCACGCTCCGGCGCCGGCCGGGGCTCCCCCGCGGGTGGACAAGCACTCCACCGGAGGCGTGGGGGACAAGGTCTCGATCTGCCTCGCCCCGCTGGTCGCGGCCTGCGGGCTCACCGTTCCGATGGTGAGCGGCCGCGGGCTCGGCCACACCGGCGGGACGCTGGACAAGCTCGGCGCCATCCCCGGCTTCCGCACCCACCTGTCGCTCGCCGAGGCCGACCGCGTCCTGGATGAGCTCGGGGTCTGCATGCTCGGGCAGACCGACGAGCTCGCTCCGGCGGACAGGCGGCTCTACGCGCTCCGCGACGTGACGGCGACCGTGGACTCCATTCCTCTCATCGCGGCGAGCATCCTGAGCAAGAAGCTCGCGGAGGACCTGGACGGGCTGGTGCTCGACGTGAAGGTCGGCTCGGGCGCGTTCATGCCGACGCGGGAGAGCGCCGAGCGGCTCGCGCGCACCCTGGTGGACCTCTCGCGCGACATGGGCTGCCGCGCCGTGGCCTGGCTCACCTCGATGCACGCGCCGCTCGGCCGGGCGGTGGGCAACGCGAGCGAGCTCCTGGAGGCGGTGGACGTGCTGCGAGGGCGGGGCCCGGAGGACGTGTGGGCGCTGACCCTCCGGCTCGGGACCGAGATGCTGGTGCTCGGCCAGCGGGCGGCGAGCGTGCCCGAGGCGGAGCGCCTCCTCCGGGCGGCGATCGCCGACGGGTCGGCGCTGGCGCGGTTCCAGGCGCTGGTCCGCGCGCAGGGAGGCGACCCGGCGGTGCTCGACTCGCCCGGCGCCCTGCTCGGGGCGATCGAGACGACGGAGGTGACGCGAGGAGCGCGGGGCACGTCGCGGAGATGGACACGCTCGCCATCGGGCTGGCGGCGGTGGTGCTCGGCGCGGGGCGCACCCGGAGCGACGACGCCATCGACCCCGGGGTGGGCTTCACCGTCCTGCGGCGCCCCGGGGAGCGGGTCGAGCGTGGCGAGCCAGTCTTCCTCGTCCACCATCGGCCGGGTCAGGATGTCGCCGAGGTGCACCGCCGGCTCGCTGCGGCGGTCCGGGTGTCCGAGGCGATCGTGCCCGTGCAGCCGCTGCTCCTCGCGCGGGTGGAGGCGTCCAGATGAGCGCGCTCTTCGACCGGCTCCAGGCCTCCGCCGCGGCGGTGCAGGCCCGTCTCTCCGGCGTCGCACCCGAGGTGGCGCTGGTGCTGGGCAGCGGGCTGGCCGGCGCGGTCCAGCTGCTCGAGGACCCGGCGAGCCTCGCGCTCGCCGACATCCCGGACATGCCGACGCCGAGCGTCTCCGGACATCCGGGACGGCTCGCCTTCGGGCACGTCGGGTCGGTCCGGGTGGGCGTCCTCCAGGGCCGGCTGCACACCTACGAGGGCTGGACCGCGGCCGAGACGGCCTATCCCATCCGGCTGCTGGTCACGCTCGGAGCGCGGGTGGTGGTCCTCACCAACGCCTCGGGCGGGGTGCGCGAGGGGCTGCGCGCCGGCGACTGGATGGCGGTGACCGACCACCTCAACCTCTCGGGGAGAAACCCGCTCGAGGGGCCGAACGACCCGCGGCTGGGCCCCAGGTTCCCGGACCTCTCCCGGGCCTACGACCCCGGCCTGCGCGGCCTCCTGCGAGACGCGGCGGACCGCGCCGGCGTTCCGACTTCAGGAAGGGCGTCTACGCGATGATGGCCGGGCCGTCCTACGAGACGCCGGCGGAGATCCAGATGCTGCGCCGGCTCGGGGCCGACGCGGTGGGGATGAGCACCGTCCCCGAGGTCATCGCCGCGGTGCACATGGGCGCGCGCGTGGCCTGCCTCAGCTGCATCACCAACGCCGCGGCCGGGCTCGGCGGCGCCCTGTCGCACGCCGAGGTCGAGGCGACCGCGCAGCGGGCCCAGGAAGGCGGCGTCCGCATCCTCCGGGGTTTCCTCGAAATGCTGGCGGGGTCGGCCGGACCGGGGTGAGGGTGGGGCATACACCCGGGGTGGTGGTCGCCGACTCACCTTCCTTGCTCGTCTGCCCCCCGTGTAAGCTTCCTCGCGGAATGGAACCCACGTCGAGCGAGCAGCCCGCCGCGGCACGCCGGCCCCAGGATCGACGCGAGTCGCCGCGCGTGCCCTTCCGCTTCCTCGCCCGCTGTGCCGTCGACGGCGAGTCCTTCGAGGACACCCGCGGTGACCTGAGCATCGGTGGAGTCTTCTGGGGAACGAGCCACGCGCCGCACGCGCCTGAGGTGGAGGTTCGCGTGGTGCTCCCCGGGGAGCACACCGAGATCCACGCCCGGGGCGTGGTCGTCGGCCGGCGCGACTCGGGGCTCCACATCCGCTTCACTGCGCTCGCGACCAGTGACGAACTGGCCATCGCCCGTTACATCGACGAGGTGGGCATCGGCTGGGAGTAGCGGTGTGCGGCCCGGGGTAGGGTTCGTGCCATGGAGCCGGACTGGTCAGCGCTGGAGGCCGTGGCCCGCTCGGCCATCGCGCGCGCCTATGCACCGTACTCGCGCTTCCCGGTGGCCGCGGCGCATCCTCTTCGCCGACGGTCAGGTGCTCGCCGGGGTGAACGTGGAGAACGCCTCTTACCCGCTGAGCCTGTGTGCCGAGCGCGCCGCGCTGGCCGCGGGAGTCACCGGAGGGCACGGAGCGGTGCGCGCGGTGCTCGTCCTCACCGACGCCGCCGAGCCCACCACCCCGTGCGGCGGCTGCCGCCAGGTGCTCGCCGAGCACGGCGCGCCCGAGGTCCCGGTGCGCTCGGTGACGCTGCAGGGTCGCACGGCCGAGCACCGCCTCGGTGCGCTGCTCCCCGAAGCGTTCCGCTCCGACTCACTCCAGCGGCGCAATCCACACCCCCCCAAGGACGTATGGTAAGCCGCCACCGACGACAGGTGACCTGACCCATGTGGAAACGCTTCAAGCGTGCGATGCGGAGCTTCTTCGGCTTCTTCGTGTCCAGCATCGAGGACCCGGAGCTCATCCTCGAGCAGAACATCCGTGACCTGAACGACCAGGTCCCCAAGATGAACGAGTCGATCGCCATGGTGCGGGCGAACCTCACCCTGCTGGAAAAGGAGAACCAGCAAGTACAAGACCGAGGTGAACGACCTCACCGCCAAGGTGAAGGCCGCCATCCAGGCCAGCCGCGACGACCTCGCCGCCTCACTACGCCACCCGGCTCCAGATGGAGAAGGCGGCGCTGGAGCGCAACGACGGCAGCAGCTCGAGCACCGCCAAGGCCGCCTACGACAAGGCGCTGAACGTGAAGAAGATGTTCATGCGCGAGAAGGAGAAGAAGACCCAGGAGGCGATGAGCGCCATCCGCGACGCGCGGCGCGCCAAGTGGCAGTCCAAGGTCGCCGACGCGATGGAGTCCTTCGAGGTCGCCGGCATCGACGCCACCCACGACGAGATGCTGCGCAAGGTGCAGGAGACCGACCGCGGTCAACGAGGCGCGCATGCAGATGGCGCTCGAGTCGGTGGACCACCAGGCGCTGCAGATCGAGGAAGACGCCGAGAAGCTCCAGGCCCAGGAGCTGGTGAAGCAGTTCAAGATGGAGATGGGGCTCGACCTGCGCCCGCGCCGGTCTCCGAAGTGCGCCGAGGCCAGCGAGAAGACCATCGGCAAGAAGGTGGAGGTGAAGTAGCACTCCCCGGCCGATGGCCTGGCGGCGCAAGACGGGGCTGTACCTCTTCCTCGCGCTCCTCCTCGCCGCCGGGGCGTGGCTTGGGGCGAGCCGGATGGGGCTTCTGGACCGGCTCACCCGGCGGCTGTTCCCCGCCCTGGAGAAGGCCGCCACCCTCTCCCCGGGTGACTTCCCTGCCGGGGTGACCGCGCCGGGCGGCGACATCGCCTCGGTGCCGCTCCGCCCGACGCTGCTGGGCTTCACCCCCCGCGGCGCGGCCGCCTCGCTCCTGCTCGCCACCGGTGGCGTTGGGACCGAGGGCCAGGGCAAGCCCGGGCTGCTCCGCACCGAGCTACGCGCTCGACGCCCGGGCGGTCGTCTTCGCCCGCACGGACGAGCTGCGCCGGGCGCTCCAGGATGGCGCCGAGCGCGGCGGCGTGGACATGGCGGCGCTCAGCGTGGACCGGGTGGCGAGCGGCATTCACCCCCTCCGCGACGCCGCACCCCGGGTGGTGCTCCTGCTCGCCCGGAGCCAGGGGGCGGACGCGCTCGGGGCGGTGGGCGTTTCGAGCCTCGCCGCGCTCAAGGGCCGCCGGCTCGCCGTGGCCACCTCCGGCCCGGGCCAGTACTTCGCGCTCTGGCTGCTGATGCGCGCCGGGCTCGGCATCCGAGGACGTGCGCTGGGTGGACCTCCCGTCCTCGCTCGACGCGGGGCTGGCGCTGCGCGAGGGCCGGGCGGATGCCATCGTGGGCCTGCGCGGGGACGTGGAGGCGGCCACCGCCGACCGGGGCGGCAAGGTGCTGGCCACCACCGCGGATGCCCCGCACCTCGTGGCCACCGTGCTCGTCGTCCGGGGCGAGTTCGCCGCCCGCTACCCGGACGGGGTCCGGCGCATCATCCGGGCGCTGCTCGACGGAGCCGTCGCCACCGCCCGCGACCCGACCCCGGCCGCGCGCCTGCTCGGCGAGGTGGCCCCCTCCATCGGCGACCCGCGCGAGGCGATCCGCGCCGAGCCGCCCGCCACCCTGCGCGAGAACCTGGCCTTCTTCGGCATCGCCGGCCAGGCCCCGGTCACCTACGACGAGCTGTTCCAGAGCGCGGCGGCGCTCGAGGCGCGGCTGATGAAATCGCCGCCGCCGCCCGCCGCGGAGGACACGCGCGACGTCACCGTGCTCCGCAGCCTCGGGGAGGTCCGTCCGTGAGCCGCGCCCGGAGCACGCTCCGCGCCGCGCTGCTGGCACCGGCGAACCTCGTGGGGCTGGCCACGGCCGGCGGTGCGGCGCTGCTGACCGGACACACGCTGCCGGCCCTGGTCGCGCTCGGGGCCGAGGCCTTCTACCTCGCGGCGGTGGGCCTGGTTCCCCCGCTCCGGCGGGCGCTCGGTCCCGGGGTCCGCGCCCGAGGGCGACGAGACGGAGCGGCTCCTGGCAGACCTCGCCGAGAGCCAGCGCGAGCACTACTTCGTCCTGCGCGACACCCGCGACGCCATCCTCGAGAACTACCGGAAGCTGCCCGGCGGCGGCGTGCTCGCCGCCTCCAGCGAGGCCCAGCTCGCCGCGCTGCTCACCGCCTTCCTGCGACTGCTCTCGACGCTGAACGACCACCGGCGCTTCCTCGGCATCGCCGACCGCGAGGCGATTCGCCGGGAGCTGCGCCTGCTCGAGTCCGAGCTGGGCAGCCAGGGCAACCCACGCCTCCGCGAGGTGCAGGAGAAGCGCGCCGACATCCTCCGGCGCCGTCTGGAGCGCTTCACCCAGGCCGAGGAGAGCCGGGCGGTGGTGAGCCACCAGCTGGCGAGCATCGAAGATCTGATGAAGCTGACCCACGAGCAGTCCATCTCCATCCGCGATCCGGCGGCGGTGACCGGGATGCTGGACGCGCTGGCGGCGGAGGTGAGCGCCACCGAGGAGACGGTCCGCGAGCTGGAGCAGTTCATCGACGTGGTGGAGGAGCCTGCCGCGGCGCCGTCGCGCCGGCCCCGGGTGCGGGGATGAGCCACGGCGCGCTCGCCGCGCGGCTCGGCGTCCGGGCCTATCTCTTGCTCCGGTCCTGGGTGGACCGTCTCGCGCCGGCGGAGCTGCTCCTGGCCGAGCGCATCACCGGCGTGGCGGGGACGGCCGTGGCGGGCGCGCTGGTCGCGAGCGGCCTGGCCGCGCGCCTGGACGACACGCCCCGGACGGCGCCCGCGCTGGTGGGCGGCAGCACCCTGGAGCACGACATCGCCGAGCGCCTGCTGCGCGGGGGGGCAGCGGTCGGCCTGGTGGACCGCACCGGCTCCGGGTTCCGGCGGAACCGCCTCACCCGCCTGCTCGCCACGGAGGCGCCGCGGTCGCTCGGACCGCTCGCCACCTACTTCGCCTCGGAGTCGAACCTCCGCGCGTGGAGCCGCTTCGTCGAGGCGGTGCGCCGGGCCGAGGTGCCGTTCCGGCTGGCGCATGGCCGCGGCGTCTGGGAGCACCTCGCGTCGTCCGAGGAGGAGAGCGCGGAGTTCGGCCGGGCCATGGACGCCGTCACCCGGCTCGATGCCGAGACGGTGGTCCGCACCCCCGGTTTCTCCGGTCTCCCCGTGCTCTGCGACGTGGCCGGGGGGACGGGGGCGCTGCTCGAGGCGGCACTCCGGGCCCACCCCGGCTGCAGGGCGTGCTGGTGGATGCTCCGGGGGTGGTGCAGCTCGCCCGCCGGCGCTTCGAGCGCTCGGGGCTGCTCGGGCGGGTGCGGCTCGAGCTGGGAGACGTCTTCGCCGCCGTCGCCCGAGGGCCTGCCGGCCTACGTGCTGAAGGACGTGCTCCACGACTGGGACGACGCCCGGGCGACCGCCCTGCTCGCGGTCGTCCGCCGGGCGATGCGGCCGGGCGCGCGGTTGCTCCTGGTCGAGCTGTTGCTCGAGCGCGGCGCGCTGGAGTCGCTGGCCGCGCTGACCGATCTCCAGATGCTCGCGGTCACCGACGGCGGACGGCAGCGCTCGGTGGAGCAGCTCGCCTTGCTGCTCCGCCGGGCCGGCTTCTCGGCGCCGGTGGTGCACCGGACCTCGACACCGAGCAGCGTGCTGGTGTCCGAGGCCGTGTAGAGTCTGCCGCCCCATGGCCGATGTCCTGACGAGAGATGACGCGCGGGTCCGGTGGATCACCCTCAACCGCCCGGAGACCCGCAATGCGCTCACCACCCAGGTGAACGACGCGGTGCGCGCCGCGGTCGACTCCGCGCCCGCGGCGGGTGTCCGCGTCCTGGTGCTCACCGGCGCTGGCGGGGCGTTCAGCTCCGGACTCGACCTCCGGGTGGCCGCCGAGGAGGGGATGGACCCCGAGCACATCGAGGCCCGGATGCGCACCCACTTCCACGGTCTCATCCGCGCCCTGCGCGCCTGTCCGCTGCCCACGCGTCGCCGTGGTGGATGGGCCTGCGGCGGGCTTCGGGTGCGATCTGGCGCTCGCCTGCGACCTCCGGCTGATCTCGGACCGGGCGCGCTTCGGGGAGATCTTCGTCAAGCGCGGCCTGATGCCGGACGGGGGCGGGACGCTGGATGCTCCCGCGCCTCATCGGGCTCGGGCGGGCGCTGGAGATGATGCTCACCGGTGACCTGGTCGACGCGGCCGAGGCCCACCGCATCGGGCTTGCCAACAGGGTCTTCCCCGCCGCCCAGCTCGAGTCCGCGGCGTGGGACTTCGCCCGGACCCTGGCCGCCGGCCCGCCGCTCGTGCACCGCGCGGTGAAGGCGGCGGTGGAGGCGGCGAGCCACGGGAGCCTGGACCAGGCGCTGGAGGGAGAGGTGCGCGGGCAGCTGAAGCTCCTCGCCTCCGCGGACTTCCAGGAGGGGGTGGCGGCGTTCCTCGAGAAGCGCCCGCCGGCGTTCCGGGGAGAGTGAGAAGGAGAGCGAGACGCACACCGGCGCCTCGTTGACCCTCCATTCCGGAGGCCTCTAGGCTTGCAGGTCGCGGTTGCTCCCCGGACCCGGCCTCCCTTGACCATCCCCACGCCGAAGAAGCAGCCGATCCCCTTCGGACGGTACCTGCTGCTCGACCGGATCAACATCGGCGGCATGGCCGAGGTCTGGCGCGGCAAGGTCTTCGGCGCCGGCGGCTTCGAGCGCCTGGTGGCGATCAAGCGCATCCTCCCCAACATCGCGGAGGACGAAGAGTTCATCTCGATGTTCCAGGACGAGGCGAAGATCAGCGTCCAGCTGACCCACGCCAACATCTGTCAGATCTACGAGCTGAACCGGCTCGGTCCGAGCCTCTTCATCGCGATGGAGTACGTGCCGGGCAAGGACCTGCGCTCCATCTTCGAGCGGGCCCGCAAGAAGGGTGAGCCACCGCCGGTCCCGCTGGTCTGCTACGTGATCGGCAAGCTCTGCGAGGGTCTGGACTACGCCCACCGCAAGAAGGACCCCGGCGGCCGTGACCTGAACGTGGTCCACCGTGACGTCTCGCCCCAGAACGTCCTCATCTCGTTCGAGGGCGAGGTGAAGGTCATCGACTTCGGCATCGCCAAGGCGGCGGGCAAGGTGACCAAGACCCAGGCCGGCATCCTCAAGGGGAAGTTCGGCTACATGAGCCCGGAGCAGATCCGCGGGCTGCCCCTGGACCGGCGCAGCGACGTCTTCTCCATCGGCGTCTGCCTCTACGAGCTGCTCACCGGCGAGCGACTCTTCGTCGGCGAGAGCGACTTCCAGGTCCTGGAGAAGGTCCGGAAGGCCGAGGTGCTCCCCCCCTCCACCTACAACCGGAAGATCCCCGAGGCCCTCGAGACGCATCGTCCTCAAGGCGCTGGCCAAGGACCCGCAGGACCGCTTCCAGTACGCCAGCGAGCTCGCCGACGAGCTGCAGCGGTTCCTCATCACCTCGGACAGCATCTTCAGCCGCAAGGACCTGATGCAGTACATGAAGTCCACCTTCGCCGAGGAGGTGGAGCGCGAGCGGGCCCGCATCGCCGAGTACGCCGGCATCAAGGCGCCCGACAGCATGGCCACGGAGGCAGGCGGGGGCATGGTCCCGATGCTCAGCCGGACCACCGGGCCCATCCTCGCCGCCGTCCCGACCCCCCCTCGACCCCCGCGGTGGTGAAGAGCGCCGCGCTCCCCCGGCTCACCGCCGCCGCGCCCCAGGCGCAGATCCGCGACGACGAGGGGACGCTCCTGGTGGATGGAAGCGAGGTGCTCGCCTCGGTCGAGGCCGTGCACCCCGTGCTCCAGCCCATCGCCGGCGAGGACCCGTGGACCCACCCCGGGTCCGACGGCGCGCCCGCCAGGCGAACCGGGAGACGACGCCCCCGTCTCCCCGGTGGACGAGACCATCGTCCGCGCCCGTCCCGGCACGCCGACCCCGCGGCCGGACCGCCCGGCGCCGGCGCCGCCACCCCTTCCGTCCAGACAGGTCGCGGGCCCTCCCGCGGCGTCCGAGGCCTCGGCCGGGCCGGTGGCCGTCGAGCCCGCGGCCCTGATGGCGCCGGGCGCGGCGCGAGCAGACACCCCGCTGGCGCCGGCCAGATCCGGTGCCGGAGCTGGAACCGGATCCGATCCTGCAAGCGCTGGCCGCGACCAGCAGCGAGCCCGCCCCGGCGCGCGCCGCCGCGGAGGCCCCCCGGACGCCGTCCGCGGTGGAGCTCGAGGAAGCCGACCGGGCCGCCGCCCTCGACGCTGGCCTGCCGCGGCGCCGGAGCTGGCTCTGGGCGGTGGCAGCCGCGTCCGCGATCGGGCTCCTGCTCGGGGGTCTCGCGCTCTCCCGGGCCCGCCCGCCGAGCACTGGCCGGGTGGTGCTCGACGTGAGCCCGCCCGAGGCGCGCGGCCGTGTGCGGCTCACCGTGGGTGGGGCGGACCTCGGCGTCCCGACCCACTTCCCGGTGGTGCAGGCGGTCCCGGTGGGCAAAGTGGAAATCCTCGCCTCGGCCGACGGGTTCAAGCCGGCCCTGATCGAGGCGAACGTCGCCGCAGGCGAGGGGGCGACCTCGGTGCTCGTCCCGCTGCAGCACGCGGCCACGGTGGCTCGCTTCACCGTCCTGCCCGAGCCGGACGACGCCGAGGTACGCCTCGACGGCCAGGTGGTGAAGCGCTCCGGCCTGCGCGGGCTCTACGTCGGCGAGCTGATCCCCGGCGCGGAGCATACGGTCCAGGTGCGGCGCGCGGGATACCGGCCGACGGAGAAGCAGGTGCGGGCCCGCAGCGCGGAGGAGGCGGTCGAGCTCCCCGTGGCGCTGGAGCCCCTGGAGTTTCCCCTGCTGGTGACCTCCGCCCCGCCGGGCGCGGTGGTGTTCAGCGGGGAGCGGCTGCTCGGGGTCACCCCGCTGGTGACCAAGGTGACGGCCGCGGCCGCGGCGCTCACCCTGCGCAAGCGCTGCTTCGAGACGGCCCAGGTCCCGCTGCACCTGCCCGAGCAGCCCGGGCCGCGCGTCCCCGTCCGGGCGACGCTGCGCAAGGTGCCCGGCTGCCGCTAGGTCATGGCCGCGGCGTCCGATACGTCGGGAGCCCCCGGCGTCGGGTAGGTCGGGGCCGCGGCATCCGGTTAGAGTCCGGGCCCCGATGCCACCCCGCACCCGCAAGGCCAGCGACCCGCTGGCCGACCTGCCGCCCTGGGCGCAGAAGCTGGCCCAGGCCTATTACACGAAGACCGTCAGCACCTTCCTGCTGCACGGCGCGGTGCGAGATCTCCAGCCTCTCGGCCGCGCCGGGCGACCGCTCCTACGGACCGCTGAAGCAGTTCCTCACCGAGGAGCTGTTCGGCGGCCGGAGCCACGTCCTCCACTACGACCGCTCGAGCGGCATCCGCACCGCCACCCCCGAGTCGCAGAAGGACTTCAGCCGCACCCTGTCCGCGCTACGACACGCTGTACGGGACCGACTACGCCAAGGTGCTCCCGCGGGACCCGGGGCGGGCGCTGCAGATCCTCGAGAACTACCTGCGGATGCGCCTGTCCGACGGACAGTCGATGGCGCTGATCATCGACTTCGCCGAGACGCTGGCCCCCGGCGGGGAGATGGGCAGCCTCTCAGCCGAGGACCGCTTCGCCCTCGCCACCCTGGTGAAGTGGGCGAGCGACCCCCAGTTCCTCGCCGGCGACCTCTCGATCGTGCTCCTGGTGGAGAACCTGGCGGAGATCTCCGGGCGGCTGGCGCGCAACCCCTACGTCGCCAGCATCGAGCTCCCCCTGCCCACCGAGGAGGAGCGGCAGGACTACGTCCAGGCCAAGCTCGAGGGGAAGCGGCTCGCCTCGATCTCCGAGATCCCCGCCCCGGCGCTGGCCAAGATGAGCGCCGGACCTGTCGCGCATCAACCTGGACCGCATCCTCACCGAGGCGGTGGAGCGCGACGTCGCGCATCACCCCGGAGATCCTCAAGGAGAAGAAGAAGGAGATCATCCAGGCCGAGTGCCACGGGCTGCTCGAGTTCATCGAGCCGCGCGCACACCCTGGACTCGGTCGCCGGGCACGCCCGGGCCAAGGAGATGCTCCGTCAGGCCGCGGCGGCGCTGAGGAAGGGCCGGCTCGAGGTGCTCCCCATGGGCTACCTCGTCAGCGGCCCGGTGGGCACCGGCAAGACGTTCCTCGCCACCTGCTTCGCCGGGGAGATCGGCATCCCCTGCGTGAAGTTCCTCAACTTCCGGAGCCAGTGGCAGGGCGTGACCGAGGCGAACCTCGAGAAGATCTTCAACCTGCTCAAGGCGCTCTGGCCGGTGGCGGTGATGATCGACGAGGCGGACGCCTTCCTCGGCAACCGCGGAGGCCTCGGGAGACTCGGGCACCTCGAGCCGGGTGTTCGCCTCCATCGCCTCGTTCATGGGCAACACCGAGTACCGGGGGAAGATCGTCTGGTTCCTCCTCACCTGCCGGCCGGATCTCCTGCCCGATCGACCTCAAGCGGCAGGGCAGGGCGGAGGAGCACCTGGCGCTCTTCTATCCGCAGAGCGACGCCGAGCGGGACGAGCTGGCGCGCATCGTGGCCAAGAAGGTGAAGGTGCCGCACCTGCCGTCGTTCGCCGCGCTGCTGCCGCCCGGGGCGCAGGCTGTCGGGCGCGGACATCGAGGCGGTCCTGGTCCGCTCGAAGTTCCGGGCCCTGGCCGCAGGGCCGCGAGGAGCCCACCGAGGAGGACGTGCGGGCGGTGGTGGCGGACTTCGTCCCCCCGAGCTACCCGCTGGAGATCGAGCTGCAGAACCTGGCCGCGGTGCAGGAGTGCACCAGCCGCGAGCTGCTGCCCGAGGTCTACCGGGCGATGGAGCGAGACACGGTCACCCGGCGGATCCGCGAGCTGAAGCAGCTGCTCGAGGAGCGCTGAGGACGGTCGAGACGATGGCAGAACGGCTGCCGCTCACACCGGACGAGTTCCGCGCCCTCGCCGGTCGGGTGGTCGAGCTGGCGGCGAACACGCTCGCCGGATTGCCCGGGGCGCGTTCCTTCCCCGACACCTCCGGCACCGCGGTGAGCGCGGCGTTCGACGGTCCGGCCCCCGAGGACGGGCTCGGCCCGGCGGCGCTGGACGCGCTGGCCCAGGTGGTCGCGCTCTCGCGTGCGCCGGGGCCGCGCTTCTTCGGGTACGTGCTTGGCTCGGGGGAGCCGGTGGGGGCCATCGCCGACCTCCTGGCGAGCGTCCTGAACCAGAACGTGACCGCGTGGCGCTCGGCCCCCGCCAGCGGTCACCATCGAGCGGACGGTGGTGCGCTGGCTCGCGGAGGCGATCGGCTGTCCTGGCTTCACCGGGAGCCTCACCGGTGGTGGCTCCTCGGCGAACCTCATGGGACTGGCGATGGCGCGTGAATCCCGCGCGCCGGCGAACGACGATGGCGTCCGGCCCGGCGGGGTGGTCTACGCGTCCTCCGAGGTGCACATGTCCATCCCCCGGGCCGCTGCGCTCCTGGGGCTGGGGCATGCAGCGGTGCGGCCCGTCCCGGTGGACGCGGCGTTCCGGATGGCCGTCCCGGAGCTCGAGCGCGTGGTGCTGCAGGATCTCGCCGCGGGCCGGCGGCCCATCGCGGTCGTCGCCACCGCCGGGACGGTCAACACCGGGGCAATCGACCCGCTGGGCGAGATCGCGGCGGTGGCCCGGCGGCACGGGCTCTGGATGCACGTCGACGGGGCGTACGGAGCGCTGGCGGCGCTCGCCATCCCCGAGATCTTCGCCGGGATGGAGCTCGCCGACTCGCTCTCGCTCGACGCCCACAAGTGGATGTACCAGCCGCTCGACTGTGGCTGTCTGCTCTTCCGGGAGCCCGCTGCCGCCCGGGCCGCGTTCTCGCACACCGGCGACTACACGCGCTCGCTGCTCGAGGATCCCATCGAGCGCTTCGCCTTCTTCGAGGAGTCGCTGGAGCTGTCGCGCCGCTTCCGCGCGCTCCGGCCGTGGCTGTCGATCCGCTACCACGGGCTCGGGGCCTTCCGGGACTCGATCCGGACCGATCTCGCGCTGGCCCGTCGCCTCGCCGCGGCCGTCGACGCTCGCCCGGAGCTCGAGCGGCTCGCGCCCGTCTCGCTGAGCGCGGTCTGCTTCCGGCACCGCGGCGATGGCACGCGTCCGGACGCCGAGCTCGAATCGCTGGAACCAGGACCTCCTGCTGCGCGTGGTGCGCCGTGGACGCGTCTTCCTCTCCAACGCCACCGTCCACGGCCGGTTCGCGCTCCGGGCCTGCCTGGTGAACCACCGGAGCACCGAGGCGGACGTGGACGCCGTCGTCGACGAGGTGCTCGCTGCGGCCGCCTCGCCTGTCAGGTGACGTGCCCGGGGGGGACCGCGAACGGTGTCGGGGCTCAGCCTCCGACCGCCGCCCGCGCCGGGTGGCGAGGGGCGAAGAAGCGCTCCAGCTGCGGCACCTCGCGGGTGCGCTCGTCGATGCAGAGATCCAGCCTCTCCAGCGCGCCCGAGAAGCGCCGAGGTGCTCCGAGCATGTTCTTGACCCGCGGACCGAAGACCCGCTCCGCCTCGGCCCGCTCGCCCTGGCTGCAGGACTGCGAGACCACCGCGAAGTAGCGGGTCAGCGCCCCGCGCGGCATCAGGGCCGTCAGCGCGTCCCAGGAGCGGTCGATGCCGGCGAGCATCCGCTCCCGACCGGTGGCCCAGTCGAGGGGTGGCGCCGTTCCCTGGCGGCCGCCGCTGATCAGGTTGCTGATCTCGCGCGGGTTCAGCCGTCCCGACGCGGCCAGGGTGACGTTCTCGTCCAGCAGCTCCGGGACGCGGGTGGCGGCCAGCCCCTCCAGGAGCCATTCGCGGGTCTGACGGTCGTCGGTCCGGTCGAGGCGCTGCACGAGGGCCTGCTGCAGATCGCGCCCGCCGGAGCGCGTCGCCGTCCGGAGCACCACCGGCACCATCTCCGGTGCCACCGCGCGCGGCTGCGAGAGCCACGCCTCGGCCAGACCTCCGGGACTCGGCCACCAGCTGCGGATCCCCGCCCCGCTGGGAGACGAAGGCGAGCAGCGCTGGCCGGGCGAGCTGCGCGTCGTCGTCCTCGGCCGGCTTCCGTGAGAGGCCCAGCGCCCGCGCGTGCGGTCCGAAGACCCGCTCGCACCCACGCGGCGTAGGCCTGACCCAGCGGGTCGGCGAGGAAGTCCTCGCGCACCGTGGCCAGCTTGATCGCCGCGTCGACCACGTGCGGGTTCCCGCGCGCCGGCGTGCCGCGCCGCCAGCTGCAGGCCCTCGGAGCGCGGCAGCGCGCCGCCCCGCGCCAGCGCACCGGTGTCACCGAGGAGACCCGACCACCTCGGCCGCGCTCAGCCTGCCCGAGCGGATGAGCCGGGCGCGCGACGCGGGGTCCTGCTGCAGGCGGTAGTAACCCGCGTAGCCAGCGTTGGGCAGCACCCAGTCCGGGCAGCTCCGTGGCTCGAGCGTCAGCTCCGCGGTGGGCGTGTCGAGCAAGCGTGCAGCGGGTCTGCTCCTTCCCCTTCGTGCTCCAGCGGGCGCAGATCGGGATCTGCCAGAGGCCGGCACGGTCCCCGGTGGAGCCCCCGGGCAGCCAGCGATCCTGGGCGAGCTGCAGGACCGCCCCGCGGCTTCCGCATCGCAGCGTGGCCTGCACCCGGGGAATGCCCGGGCGGTCGAGAAAGGTATTGAACGCCGGGGCGACGTCCCTGCCCGGCGCTGTCCGAGATGGCCCGGAGGAAGTCGGCGGCGGTGGCGTTGCCATCCGCATGCGCGCGCAGGTACTGCTGGATTCCCCGGCGGAACGTGTCCTCCCCCACCCACTCCTCGAACATGCGGAGCACCGCGGCGCCCTTGTCGTAGGTGATGGCGTCGAACGCGTTCCGCACGTCGTTGTAGGAGCGGACGGGCTGCCGGACGATGCGGGCGGCCACCAGCGCGTCCGCCTCCGCCGCCAGGTCCCGCGACCTCCACCCGCTTGGCAGCCATCCCCCATGACGGGGCCCACCGCTCGATGACCTTGGTCTCCATCCAGGTGGCGAAGGCCTCGTTGAGCCAGATGTCGTCCCACCAGGCCGCGGTGACGAGATCTCCGAACCACTGGTGGGCGAACTCGTGGGCCGCCACCTCGGCGTACCGCCGTCGCCGCGCCACCCCGTCCTGCTCGGCCGGGTGAGCGCCAGCGATTCGGAGAACGTGACCAGCCCCACGTTCTCCATCGCCCCGAACTGCACGGTGAAGGGGATGGCCAGCACGTCGAGCTTCTCGTACGGGTAGGCCATGCCGAAGTACTCCTCGAGTCCCTCGAGGATCTCCGGGGTCACCCGTGCCGCCCAGGCCGTCTCGAAGCCCCGCCCGCGCGGGGCGATGATCCGGACCGGGACGTGCTTCTTTCCCGCGGCCCGGGCCTCGGTGATCTCGAACGGCCCCACCCCGAACGCCACCAGGTACGAGGGCAGGGGACGGGTCTGCCGGAAGCGGACGTCCTTCAGCCCCTCGCCCGCCGGGGTCTCGCTGACCATCGGGGTGTTGGACAGCGCGACCAGCGCCGACGGGGACGCGGAGGGTGACCTCCCAGGGGATCTTCGCCGAGGGCTCGTCCACGCAGGGGAATGCGCGGCGGGCTTCGGTCTCCTCGAACTGGGTGAAGACGTACCAGTCGCTCCCGCTCTGCTGACGGAAGACGCCGGTGTCCTCGTGGGTGAACTGCGTGCCCTGGAAGTCGAGCGACAGCGTCAGCGGACCGGCCGGGAGAGGACGCGGGAAGCGCAGCGCCACCCGCTGGTCCTTGAACGCGACCGGCTCGGCCCGGACCTCCTCGCCGCCGACCCGGGCCACCGCCGAGGTGATCTCCAGCACGTCGGCGTTGAGCCACACCACGTCGCTCGGCTCGGCCAGGGTGGCGTCGATCTCCGTCGTCCCGCTGAAGCTGGGCGAGGCGGGGAGGATCTGCAGGCGCACCCGCTGGGCCGCGGGCTTGAAGGTCGTCGGCAGCCGGAGGCCCGGTGGCTCGACGAGGGCGCGGGGCGGTCGTGGCCGGGGCGGGCGGCTCGCCGGGGCGGAGGTGACGGGCGCCGGCGGGAGGCGCGGCGGTCCGGTCGGCAGCGCAGGCGAGGAGGACGAGCAACGGGGTGGCGAGGGCGAGGCGCGGAGCCATGAAGGGGGCGCACTCTGCCATGGCTCGCCGGGAGGCGAGGACCGCAAACCACCTCAGTCGACCGGTCCGCCCACCTTGAGGTTCAGCCCTGGACGGAGCGCCCGCGCGTGCCGGATGCGGTTCCAGCGCTTCAGGTCGTCCACGCTGACCCCGTACTGCTGGGCCACGCTCCACAGCGTCTCGCCCTCGGCCAGCTGGTGCACGCCGGGCTTGCTGGCGACCGGAGGTGCCGCCGCGGCGCTCGCCACCGCCGGGTGGACGGGAGCAGCGGGACGGTCGACCTGCGCCACGACCGCGGCGGCGGGCCCGGCCTCGATCGGAGCCGCGCCCGGTCCCGGCCAGATCGTCAGCAGGGCGCCGACCTGGAGGCCCTTCCGCGCGGTCCGTCCGAGCGAGTTCCACGACTGGAGCTGCTCCACCGTCACCCCGAAGCGCTGGGCGATGGTCCACAGCGAGTCGCCGCCCTGCACGCCGTACTGCACCCGCGTCTTGCCGTCGACGATCTCGGTCTTGACCGTGCCCTGGGCGAGCGTCCGCGCATGGCCGGTGCGCGTGCCGGCCGGGACCTCGTCCTCGGGGGTCGGCGCGAGGTAGCCCTGGGCTCGGGCGCGCGCGACCTGACGCTCGAGGCCGTGCCCCGAGTCGGCGAGCGCGGCACTCGACGGGACCGGGATGGCGAGCTCGGTGTTGACTTCAGAGTCTTCGCGCTCCGCAGCCGGTTGAACTGGAGGATGGCCTCGGGTGCCGAGTGGTACTGGACGGCGATGCGCGAGAGCGTGTCGCCCTTGCGGACGTGGTGGATGCGGTAGGTCAGCCGCTCCTGGGCCGGGATGCGGGCCAGTGCCGCGACGACGGTCTCCCGGCTCCCGCGGGGGACCCGGACCAGGTAGGGGTGGGCGGCGGAGGCAGGCGGGGTGCACCACCGCCGGAGCTCGGGGTTGAGGTCCTTCAGGCTCTCGGTGCCGATGCCGGCCGCGCGCGCGAGGACGTCCAGGTCCGTCGGCTCGACCACCGGGACCTCGTCGAACTCGAGCGGCCTCTGGAAGTCGAACTCGTCGTCGCTGAAGCCGAAGGCGTGCGGGTGCTTGGCCACGAGCGCGCAGGCGATCAGCTTCGGCACGTAGTGCTTGGTCTCCTTCGCCAGACCCTTGCCGTCGCTCAGCGCCCAGAAGTCGTTCGTGCCGCGCCGCTCGACCATCCGGCGCAGCTTCTCACCGCCGGCGTTGTAGCCCGCCCAGGCGAGGTACCAGTGGCCGAGCGCCGAGTGCAGCTCGGTCAGGTAGCGTCCGGCGGCCACGGTGGCCTTGAACGGATCCCGCCGCTCGTCCACCCAGAAGTCCTGGCGGAGGCCGAAGCGCCGGCCGGTCGCGGAGATGAACTGCCAGGGTCCCGCGGCGCGCGCCCAGGAGGTGGCGCCGGGCGAGAAGCCGCTCTCGATCATCGCCAGGTAGACGGTGTCCCGCGGCAGCCCGCCCCGTTCGAGCAGCGGGGTCATCATCGGGATGTACCGCGTGGAGCGCGACATCCACTTGCGGAACCACTTCCGGCCCGGTCCCTGGAAGAACTGGATGTACTGGGCCACCGATCGGCTGCATCTCGAGCGGGATGTCGTACTCGGTGGAGACCGCGGCCACGTCGAAGCTCGACGAGGTTGGTGACCAGCCCCAGGTCCACCACCGGCTCCTCGCCGGAGAGGACCTCGGCGCCGTCCTCCAGGCGCGCCCGGAGCGGGCTCGCGGTACCGAGCGCACGGACCGATCGCAGCACCGCGGGACTCGGCCTGGCGGCCGGATCGAGGACCGCGTTCTCGAGGGCGCGCATCTCCTCCAGCTCCTCCGAGGCCGGCTCGTCGTCGGCGTCGTCGGAGGTGGGTGCCGGTGCGACGGCCTCCGGCGGGTGCGCGCGGAGGCGCGCTGGGCGAGGCCGCAGCGTCGGAACTGCTCAGCAGGAGGAGGAGGAGGGCGAGCGACAACGAATCTCCGATGGTAGGCGGGGCCCAGGAGGCGGTCAACGCCGGGCGGCGGTGCCCACCTGGGCGCCATGTCCGGGGCCGAGCACCCGCGGGAGGTAGGTCGCGTAGTCGAAGTGGATGCTGTTCTCGGCCGTGTGGCAGCCGACGCAGACGTTGGGTCCGGGCTTCGGTCTGAGGACGGACTTCGCGGTTCCGTCGACCACGTGGATCGACCCCGGGCCGTGGCAGTTCTCGCAGCCGACGTTCTGGCGGCCGTCCACCTGGTCGACCCGGCACACCCCGCCGGCCTGCTGGAAGCCGATGACGTGGCAGGCCACGCAGTCGAGCCGGTACTGCTTCTGCACCGACTCGAGCGTGGCGTAGGCCCGGGCGTGTCCGGTCTTGTCGTAGACGGTGAACGGGTTCGGGTGGCAGCTCCGGCAGGCCTCGCTGCCGACGTATGCCGCCTCGCCCTTGGCCGGCGGCGGGCACGGCTCGCCGTGCTCCTTCGCCCAGGCGAGGTTGAGCTGGGCGACGTCCCGGTCGTAGTCGGCGATGATCTTCTGGACGCCGGGTTCCTCCGGGAGCGCGGCCTCCACCGGGACGAAGCGCACGGTGAAGGTGCCTGGCTGCAGCGCGGTGGCCTGCGCCTGGGCGGCCAGCTGCTCGCGACGGAGCACCAGCTCGTGGAGCCGCGCGTCGAGGAGCCGCTTGCGCTCGGGCGAGAGGCCCACCGCGCCCAGCTCCCGGCGCAGCAGCTCGAGCCGCTGCCCCTGCGCCTTGAGCTCGCGCTCGATGTCGCCCTGGCCGCGGGCGAGCGCGATGGGCCCATCCTGCGGCCCCGGGCTCACGTCCACCCTCAGGACCGAGCGGCCGCGGCTCTGGACCTGCGCCACCGGGAGCGACCCGCGGAGCAGCCGGCCGTCGTCCCACTCCGCGCCCACCGTCTCCGGCGCCTGCGCGGCGACGACCAGATCCACGCCCTTCGCCGCCTGGGCGTCCGCGGGCGCCGCGCCGAAGAGCGCGACCACGAACCGCGCGCCGCTGCTGACGGACCTTCGCCGCCGCCTCGGTCAGCTCGGCCGCGCGTCGTCCCGGAGACCACCCCCACCTTCCAGCGGCCTGCGTCGAGCAGCCGGGTCTGTCCGGGGCCGAGCTCGGGCAGGGCGAGCGAGCGGCGGAAATCCGGTCCGAGCGCGTCGTCCAGCGGGCCCGGAGAACTGCGCGCCGATGCGCATGGCCCGGAACGCGTCGGCGATCGCCTGCGCCCGCCGCCGCTCGCCCACCGCCTCGTCCGCGGCGAAGCCGGTGCGCTCGAACAGCGCGTCCCCTGCGTCCACGAACACCGCCGGGACTCCGGAGGCCCGGGTCTTCCCGATGATCGCCGCGGTCTTCCCGAGGCCCCCGCGCATCGCCTCGCTGCACCCGCACGGGGCAATCTGCCCGCGCAGGTCGGCGGTGACGAACACCACGAAGCGCGTGGCGGCGGGCGAACCCGGGCTCGCGGGGCCCGGAGCGTTCCCGGATCCGGAGCGGGTGCAGGCCGCGAGCAGTGTGGCTGCAATGAAGGCCGAGCGGAGCTGCAAAGTTCCGTCCGCGGAAGGACGGGACCCTCTACCATCCCCGCCCGGACGCACGCGAGTCGTTGACAGACCGCGCCCCGAGTTGGTTTGAGCGGGGCCGGTGCCGCCCCCCGCAGACCCGATGAAGCTTCCGCTCGAGGAGCTGCTCTACCTCCGCCTCGGAGAGTTCCTGGACCAGCTGCACGGTCGCAAGGTGCCGGAGCTCTACCGGGTGCTGCTGGAGCAGGTGGACCGGGCGGTGCTGCGCCAGGCGCTCGAGCGCAGCGAGGGCCAGCTCTCGGCGGCGGCGTCCTTCCTCGGCGTGGACCGGAACACCCTGGCCCGGAAGGTGAAGCGGCTGAAGGTTCGCGGGCGGACCTGACCGGCGGGCCACCCCTGGCCTGGTCCTGCGGCCGTGCTCATCGTTGGGTGCTCACCATGATGCGCTTCCTCGTCTTCACCCTCGCCGCGGGCCTCCTCCTCGTCGGGCCCGCGCGCGCGCTCGACGACGGGCCTCGGCGAGGTCCCGCCGGACGTGGACCGCAGCTCGCCCCTGGCGACGGTGCAGGGGTTCCAGACCGCGGCCCACCATGGCGACTACGGCGCTCGCCGCCTACTACCTCGCGCTCGACTGGATCCCGCGCGAGAAGCAGAAGACGGAAGGGCCACGGCTCGCCCGGCGCCTGCGCTTCGTGCTCGACCGGAAGCTGTTCCTCGACCTCACGGCGATCAGCAAGGAGCCGCAGGGGGATCCGGCGAAGCCCGGGTACGACCAGCTCGGCGCCATCCCGCTCCAGAAGCAGAACGTCCCCATCCGGGTGAGCAAGTACGAGGTCGACGGCAAGCCCACCTGGGTCTTCAGCCAGATCACCGTGCGCGCCGTCGACGCGCTCTACGACGCGTACGGGCCGCCGCTCGGCGAGCTGCTTCCGGAGGTGCTCTTCGCCCGGCCCCTGGGCGAGCTCGAGCTGTGGCAGTGGGTGGGGCTCGTCCTCGCGTTCGGGGCCGCGCTCCTCGCCGGCTGGCTCCTGGAGAGGGTGGGCCTGGCGGTCCTCGCGCGGCTCGCCAAGATGACGCGGGCCACCTGGGACGACCAGCTGGTGCAGTCGGCCCGGGGTCCGCTCCGCCTTCCCATCTGGGCCTTCGTCTTCAGTGTGGCCACCCCGCCGCTGCTGCTCCCGCCGGAGTGGGCGCACGGCACGAGCGTGCTCAACCGTTCTCTCCTGGTCATCGCCGCGGCCTGGATCGCGCTGCGCTTCCTGGATCTCGCCTCTGGGGTGGTCGAGGGCCGGGTGGCGAAGATCCACGAGAACGTGGCGAACGCCCGGGCGGTGCGCACGCAGCTGGCCCTGCTCCGGCGGCTGCTGGCGGTGGTGGTGTGGATCTTCGCCATCGCCGCGCTGCTGATGCAGTTCACCGTGGTGCGGACGGTGGGGGTCTCGCTGCTCGCCTCCGCCGGCGTGGCAGGCGTGGTGCTCGGCCTCGCCGCGCAGAAGTCGATCGGCGCGCTGCTGGCCGGCATCCAGCTCTCCATCACCCAGCCGATCCGCATCGGCGACTCGGTGCTCATCGAGGGCGAGTTCGGGACGGTGGAGGAGCTCGAGCCTGACCTTCGTCGTGATCCGCACCTGGGACCTGCGGCGGCTGGTCATCCCGGTCATCCAGTTCCTCGAGAAGCCGTTCCAGAACTGGAGCAAGGGCGGGGTGGAGATGCTCGGCCCGGTGACGCTCCAGGTGGACTGGACCACCGACATCGACGCCGTCCGCAAGGAGCTGGCGCGGGTGCTGGCGGCGGAGGGGAAGGGGATGTGGGACGGGAAGCTGGCAAGTGTCCAGGTGGTGGACTCGTCCGAGCGGACGATGCAGGTCCGGGTGCTGGTCGGGGGCCACGTGGACTCCATCTTCGACCTGCGGTGCCTCGTCCGCGAGCGGCTCATCACCTTCCTCCGCCGCACGCCGGCCTGGCTGCCGCACCAGCGGGTGCAGCAGGACGGAGTTCCCCTCGCGTCCCCCGGTCCGGCGGCCTGAATCCGCCGTCGGCGGCCGCGCCGCGGGTCGGACCTGGCCCGGTGTGCAGCGCTGACCCACCCCTCGCGACGCGGCGGGCCACCCCGGCAGGGGCGGATTCCCTGGGGAATGTGACCGCGCCGGGGGGAACGGCGGCTGGCCCGGGATGTGAAAGGGCAAGGGGGCATGAAGCCCTCTCCTCACAGCAATGCCGTCGTCCAGGCCCTGGTCGCGTGCCGCGCGCGCCGCGAGCTGAAGGGAACCCCGCGCGACACGCCCGAGGAACGCCAGGCGATCAAGGCCGAGCTGTGGGCCCGGCTCGACGCGCGGCTCTCGACGTGGGACCCGAACGCTGAGACGATGGCCCAGTGGGCGTTGCACGTGCTGAGCGCGCCCCAGGCATCGATGCAGCGCGTGGCCTGATAGGCCCGCAGTACCATCGCCACCGCGCCGCAAGCGGGTGGCGCGTCGAAGTTCGTTTCGGTCGTTGAAGGCATGACGCCGATGCGGCCCCGGTCGGGATGACCCACCGGATGGCCCCGGTTGCAAGGCGTGGAGGACACGCCCGATGCCGACCCCCCCCTCGTCAGGAGCCGCGAGCGCCCCGCCGCCCCGGAAGCCCGAGCAGCGTGTGCTGGCGCGCGCTGTCGGCGTGTGGTGGGTCGAGCGGCTCCTGGAAGCCGCGCGCGCCCGGCGCTCGCGTGAGGAAGGGGACCTGCCGCCGGCGAACCGGCGCCGCGCTGACCTCAGTCCGCCTCGGCGTGGCGCGCCACGAAGTCGTCCGCGGCGGAGATGAGCTCCTCGGCGGCGAAGGGCTTGCGAAGCGTCCGCAGGACGCCCGGGACCCGCTCCAGCCACTCGCCGTCGACCAGCGCCGACATGGCGAGCACCTCGAAGTCGCCATGGTCGGGCCGCTTGCGAAGCTCGTGAAGGAACGTCACGCCGTCCATCACCGGCATCTGCAGATCGAGCACCACGAGCGCAGGCCGGGAGAGGCGGTCGAGCAGGGCGAGGGCTTCCTCGCCGTTCCGGGCCACGGCGCTCCGGTGTCCCGCCTCCTCGAGCGCGTCCTGCAGCGAGTCACGCAGGGCGAGCTCGTCCTCGGCGAGCAGGATGTTGGGGCGCAGGGCGCACGGGGTCGTGGAAAGATGAGGCCTGGTCGGAACCGGCACATGTGCCCGGTCGGGCCCGGACGTCGGTCATTGAACAGAGGAAGTGCCTCCTCTCTGCTCGCGGGCCGATGTTGGACAGTGCGTCCGCAAAGACGTCCGTCGCTGGACGCTCCCGACGCGCCGAGGGCCGGTCGGCCCCCACGCCGGCGCGCAGGCGGGCCACCGGCCGGCACATCGAGGGTCCCTCAGCGTTGCGGGCCGGGGAGTCGCTCGAATCCGCAGCTTCTTCATCTTGCTCTGCAGCGTGGACGGCTTGAGAGCGAGGATGTCCGCGGCTCCGCCCGGTCCGTAGATCCGGCCGCGGGTGGCCTGGAGCACGCGGGCGATGTGCTGCCGCGTGGCATCGGCCAGCGTGGCGAGCTCGCCGTCGCGGAGACGGCTCTCGCGGCGCCTGCGCCCCGGCAGGTCGATGACCTCGGGGCCCAGCTCCTCGCCCGGGGCCAGGATGAGCGCTCGCTCGAGCACGTTGGCCAGCTCGCGCACGTTCCCCGGCCACTCGTGCGCCTCGAGCCGGGCCAGCGCCTCGGGAGTGAGCCGCCGGACTGCCTTCCCCGTCCTGCGACCCAGCTCCTCGAGCAGCGCTCCGGCGAGCACCGCCACGTCCTCGCGCCGATCGCGCAGCGGCGGGATCTCCAGGGGGAAGACGTCGAGGAGGTAGAACAGATCCTCGCGGAAGCGTCCGGCGGACACGGCCGCCTCGAGGTCGGCGTGGGTGGCGGCGAGCAGGCGCACGTCCACCCGGACCGGGCGGTCGCTCCCCACCGGCTCGAACTCGCCGTCCTCGAGGAAGCGGAAGAGGCGCGTCTGCAACGACAGCGGCAGCTCCGAGACCTCGTCCAGGAACAGCGTGCCCGCCGTTGGCCACCACCAGGCGCCCCGCGCGGGCCCGGCCAGCGCCGGCGAAGGCGCCCTCCACGTGGCCGAACAGCTCCAGCTCCAGCGCTCCGTCGGGGAGCGCGGCGCAGCTGAGCGAGACGAACGGGCGGTCGGCCCGCGCGGACCAGGCGTGGATGGTGCGCGCCAGCCGCTCCTTCCCGCTGCCCGGCTCGCCGCGGATCAGGACGGGTGTCCGGGCCTGCGCCACCTGGCGGGCCCGGCGGAGCAGCGCCTGCATCTCTGCGCTCCGCATCCGCGGGTCGAGCTCGGGTGCACCGCCGAGCTGCTCCTCCAGGAGCCTGGCGTGGGCGTGGTTCTGCTGGTGCAGACGCTCGAGGGTGAGCGTCTTCCCCGCGCCCTGCATCGCGATGGCCAGGAGCTGGGCGTACACCTCGACCAGGTTCACCACCGGCGGCGGGTAGACCTCGCACACGCTGCGGTCGAGCGTGAGGACGCCCAGCGACTGATCGCCGGCGACCAGCGGCGCGACGAGACAGGCGTGGCCCGGGCGGAAGGTCGAGCACGTGGTCGAACGGATCTCCGTCGCCGTGCCGGTGGTCCTCCTCGAGGAAGGTCCGCGCTCGGCGTGTCTCCAGCGCCTCGCGCAGCGAGGGGAACTGCTCGAGCGCCAGCGCGTGCTGCCGGACGCGGTCGTCCGCCAGCGGCCCGCGCGCGGCGCGCACCACCAGCCGTCCCTGCTCGAGCACGAACACCGTGGCGAGGTCGTAGGGCGCGACGCGGGCCAGCCAGTCGAGACCACGCCGGAGCACGTCGTCGACGGCCTGCTCCGAACCCACCAGCGTGGCGAGCTCCTGGAGGTCGCGGGCGAGGTCCGCCGGGCGAAGCGGAGGAACGGCTGTCATGGGAGCGACTCTAACGCCCTGTCCACCGAGGCGCCGGTGTTCGCGCTCCCTCCGACCGCAGGGCCAGACTACCGATATCTCGGTGTCGTGCCGCGTTGCGTGAATCGGATAACTCAATGATTTGCTTGCGATTTGTCGTCGAGAGACGCATCCAATGGGTGCTGGCGGGGCCCCGGAGGCCACGCGAAGCCACTGACACAAAGACCACACCCAAGGAGCACACACACGATGCTGACTGTCGGCGACAAGTTTCCCGAGTTCAACCTCAAGGCGGCGGTGAGCCTGGAGAAGGGCAAGGAGTTCAAGGACGTCACCCACAAGGACTACCCGGGCAAGTGGAAGGTCGTCTTCTTCTGGCCCATGGACTTCACCTTCATCTGCCCCACCGAGATTGCCGAGTTCGGAAAGCAGAGCGGCCAGTTCATCGAGCGCGACGCGCAGATCCTCGGCGCGAGCACCGACACGCACTTCGTCCACCTCGCGTGGCGGAAGGACCACCCGGACCTCCGGAACCTTCCCTTCCCGATGCTGGCGGACACCAGGCGCGAGCTGTCGACCCAGCTGGGCATCCTCCACAAGACCGACGGCGTGCCGCTGCGCGCGACCTTCATCGTCGACCCCGAGGGCATCATCCGCTGGGCGAGCGTGAACGACCTCAGCGTGGGCCGGAACATCCCCGAGGTGCTGCGGGTGCTCGACGGCCTGCAGACCGACGAGCTCTGCCCGTGCAACTGGAAGCAGGGCGAGGAGACCCTGAGCCAGAAGATGAAGAAGGCCGGGTGATGAACGCGCTGGAGACCCTGCGCAGCGCCATCCCCGACGCGGCCAAGGACCTGCGGCTGAACCTCGGGTCGGTGCTGCAGCCGGGGACGCTCAGCAAGGAGCAGGTCTGGGGCACGGCGGTGGCCTGTGCCATCGCCAGTCGCAACCCCCAGCTGCGCCAGGCCACGCTCGAGGACGCGCTGGTCCATGTCTCCGCCGAGGTGGTGGAGGACGGGAAGGCGGCCGCGGCGCTCATGGGGATGAACAACGTGTACTACCGCTTCCGGCACATGGTCGGCCGCGAGGAGTACGCGCAGAAGCCGGCGCGCCTGCGGATGCAGCGGCTGGCGCAGGTGGCGACCAGCCAGGACCGACTTCGAGCTCTTCTGCCTCGCGGTGAGCGCGATCAACGGCTGCGAGAGCTGCATCCGCTCCCACGAGCGGGTGGTCCTCGAGGGCGGTCTCACCGAGGACCACGTCAACGACGCGGTCCGGATCGCCGCCACCTTCCACGGTGCCGCGGTGGCGCTGGAGATGTAGCGGCATGTTCCGCGACGACTGAGCGTGGCGAGCAGCCCGACGGGGCGCGGGGCATGCGAGGCTGACGGGGATGCCCACGCCGCAGTTCATTCGGGTGCCTCGCGCGGTCCGGGCCGTCGTCGCGCTCGCCCTCGTCACGCTCGCCGGTGTCGTGTCGCCCGCTATGTCCGCCCGTGCGCATCCGGACCGCTCCGACGGCCGCCGTGGTGGTGACGTTCGGTGACTCGTTGACCGAGGGCGCCGGCGTGGCTGCTCGCCCCTGGCCGGAGGTGCTCGCCGGCCGGCTCCGGGCCCGCGGTGGCAGGACGCCGGTCACCGTGGTCAACGCGGGGCTCAGCGGCAACCGCCTCCTCCGGGACGGGTACGGGCCGAGCGGGGTGAAGCGCTTCGATGGCGACGTCCTCGCGCGCCCGGGCGTGCGGTGGGTCACCGTGCTCGAGGGCACCAATGACCTCGGGTTCCCGGGGTCGGTCGAGCCGGCCGCACCGCGGACCACCACCGAGCAGCTGGTCGATGGGTACCGGCAACTGGCCGGGCGCGCCCACGCCGCGGGACTGAAGATGTACGGCGCGACGCTCCCGCCGTTCGAGGGCGCCGAGGGCGGGTACTTCGCGCCGGACAAGGAGGTCGTTCGCCAGGAGCTGAACGCCTGGATCCGGACGTCGGGCGAGCTCGATGCGGTCCTCGACTTCGACGCGGCCCTCCGCGACCCGCTCCATCCGACGCGCCTGAGACCGGCGTACGACAGCGGCGATCACCTGCACCCGAACGACGCCGGGCACCGGGCGATGGGAGAGGCCGTCGACCTGCGTCTCTTCGAGGACGCTGGCTAACGCCCGAGCCGACACCAGCGTGTTTGAGCTCTGGTCCTTCGACATCTCGCGTGGCATCGCCACGCCAATCGCTGCCAACCGTTTCACCGCGACCTGGCCGGTGTGGCACCTCTCGGGATCTCAGCTGGTGTACTCCGCGGCCGAGCGAGGAGACGTCTCGAGCGCGTCGGGGCGAGGGGAGCTCTACGTCGCGCGCAACGATCACCCGGAACCCCGGTGCGCATCTCGCGGGACGGCGCCGTGCTCGCCCGCTGGTCGCGAGGAACCCACGAGATCCTCTACCTCGCGCCCGACCGGAAGATCCGGCCGTTCCGGCGAGCCCGGACCGGTCCCTTCGAGCCGGTGCTCCGGCACTCCTCTTCGATTCCGCACAGAGCTTGCCGTGGCTGGAGTTTGACGTCTCTCCGGCTCCGCCTCGCGTCTCGGTCTGAGGTCAGCGAAGGACGAGCACCGGGATCTTGCTGTGGGTCAGCACCTTGGTGGTCTCGCTCCCGATCAGCAGGGCCTGCACCCCTCGCCGCCCGTGCGAGGCCATCATGATGAGGTCACAGCCCTTCTTCTCGGCGGTATCCACGATCACCGCGTAGGGGTGGGAGCTGGTCTCCGAGATGCAGTCGCAGGTGACGCCGTTCTCCTTCGCCAGCGGCGTAGATCACCGACAGGGAGCTCCGGGCATGCGCCCGGGAATCCTGCTCGTATCGCTCCTTCGAGTCAGAGAGCATCTCCTCCCCGGTCGAGAAGAGGTGAAAGGGGTCGATCACGTACAGCCCCGTGACCCGGGCGCCGCTGCTCCTGGCGAACTGCATGCCCTTCTTGATTGCGACTTCCGACAACGGAGAGCCGTCCGTTGGCAGGAGGATGTGCTTGAACATGGGGACCTCCCCGTGGCCGGTCCGGAGGGTGGACGGGCTGGACCGAAGACCCGGGCCGAGGAAGGTGAGGGAGGGCGAAGGGGGCGATGCAGCGCCGGCCCCCACTCGCCTCCCGGGGCCGGATGACGTCAACGTAACCTTCCCGGAATGGCGCGCAAATGGGCCCGCATCCCGCAGGGGAGCGACCCGCTGCGCGCTGCCTCAGGGCAGCAGATCGTCGGTGTAGATGCCCGCGAATCCGGCGCCCATCAGGTCGGCGGCCTCGGAGGGGTCGTCGATGGTGTGGGTGAGGATCGGGATCTGCCCGCACAGCGCGGCGCAGGCCTCTCGCGCCTCCGCTCGGCTGACCGTCACCGCCAGCAGCCGAGCGCGGTGGACGAACCGGCGCAGCACCCACCAGGGATACGCGCTCCGGTAGGTGGTGAAGATCGGCGCTGCGAGTCCGCCTGACACCGCCAGGGCGTACTCCGGGAGACGGTAGATCTGCGGATGGATGCGTGCGCGCACCGCGGGCGGCGCCTGCCTCAGCCGCTGGAGAAGAACGGAATTGTCTCCCTTGGTGTCGGTGATCAGCCGTGCATCGGCGTGGCGACCGAACCAGGCCAGCGCCTCGTCGAGGGTCAGGACGTGAAACGGCGCGCTGCCCAGGAGCTCCTGCACCTCACGCCAGTCGTGGACCGCCCACCACGCTCCCGCCGCGTCGGGGAGGAAATCCAGCTCGAACCAGCGGACGCCGCGGGCGTAGTTCAGGTCCAGCGCCTCCAGCGAGTTGGTGTAGCGCAGGGCGCCGAACGCCCCGCCGGCGTGTGCGATGCGGGTCGGAGCCGGGATCGGCGGCGCCGCTGCTGCCGGGGGGAGCCGGGCGAGCTCCCAGGCGCCCTCGAGTGTCCACTGCGCCCGGCGCAGGAGCGGTCTCGACGCCCAGGCGGCCGCGACCACGAGGACTGCGATGACGAGAGCGCGCTCAGCGCGCCGACGCATCGAGGCAGTCCTCGAGGAACCGGTGCACCGCGGGAAGCTCGCCGATGCCGGGGAGGACATGGACCGGCCGTCCCTGCCGCGAGAGGGGGGCGAGCGCCCCGTCGGGCTGGAGCAGACCGAGCACCATGGGGACCGCTCTCTCCTCGCCCGCGTTGACGGCGTCGAACAAGCCCGAGGTGTGATCGCCGTAGATCACCAACAGAGTCGTTCCGTCCGTGGGCAGCGACAGGAGAAAGCTCCTCATGACCGTGTCGACGTAGCTCATCGAGCGGAAATAGCGTGTCTTCACCGGCGCGCTCTCCAGGAGCCCCGGGGGGATCACCAGATCGTGCGGGGCGTGGGTGGACAGGGTGATCAGGAAGTGCACCGCCCGCCCTTCACGGCGGATGCGCGCAGCCGCATGACGGAACAGATCGCCGTCCGCTCGTCCCCAGCGCGAGAACTCGGTCTCGGCGATGGACTCGGACGTCTGGAAGTCCACCCCCAGCGCCGAGAAGAACGGCCCCCGGTTCCAGAAGTTCCGATCGTTCCCGTGATAGGCGTGGAAGGTGAATCCCCGCGAGGCAGCGTGCGCCGGAAGACTGTCGCCTCCGTCCCACTCCAGCCTGTAGACCGGAACACCGGCGAGCGGCCGCAGTCCGGTCAGCAGCTGGAAGTCCGCGCTCGAGCTCCCGGAGACAGAGGTGCGCTGCGAATTGACCAGACCTCGGGTCGCGCCCTCCCACAGCCGGAGCAGTGATGGCGCCACGTCTGGCCGGATGGCCTCGACGTCCAGGCTCTCCACCTGGAGGATGATCACCCGGTCGGCGGCGACGGGATCCAGCTGGAGCGGGGTCGGGGGATTCGCCGCCGCCTCGCGGCGCAGCTCGCGGAGCACACCCGTCCCCTTTCCACCTCGGAGCACCTCGAAGGCGTCGAGCGTCGCCGCGACCTCGAGCCCGTGGGTCCGGACCAGGTCGCGGTACTCGGAGAAGCGGAGCATGTCCCGGGTTTGAAAGCGGATGAACGCGGCGCCCTGTGCGATGGCGAAGAGTACCAGCGCCGCGATCGTCGCAAGACGCAGCTCGCGACCGCGCGCCGAATCGCCGCGGGCGAGCCATCCCAGCCCCAGCGCGGCCGCGGCGATGCTCCACGGCATCTCGTGCCAGCCCGGGAGCGGCACCTGCGAGATCTCGCCCAGGTTCATGAAGAACGCCGCGGGACGCGGAGCGAGACGAAAGTGCGTGCCGTGCCAGGCCACCACGATCCAGATCAGTGCGTAGAGCGCCCAGAACGCGAAGAAGCGCGGCGCTGCGGAGTCCACTCGCGGGCGAGCGAGACAATCGCGAACGCACCAGCGAAACCCATCAGCAGCGGGACCAACCACGACCCCGGACCGGATCCGAGCACCGAGCGGAGGTGCAGTGCCAGCACCAGGCAGGGCAGCAGCGCCAGCGCGACCCGGAGGGCGACCTCGTTCTGCCACCGTGGTCGAGCGGCGGTGACAAGGGAGCTCAGCCCCGAGCCCATTTCGACGGGACCCGTCCCGCGATCGGCGGCAAGGTTGCGGGCAGAACGGATTGGCTGCTTCCTCCGGTGAAGGCCCGACGTTACCGGGAACGTTGACCGCCGCCAACGCACGCTGGGCCGCCGAGGCTCCTGCCTGGAGAATCGGTCGTGGTGACTGTAAATCCGGTCACAGCTCCCTCGATGCAGTCCATCTCCACCCGGCTGGCCGTCAGCCCGGAGCGCGCCCGGCGCATCCTGGCCCTGGCGATGGCGCTGATCGTCGGGGCAGGGTGCGCGCTGGCGCTTCGCGACGGAGACCGGGTGAAGTCACTGGACGAGCCGGCTTACCTCGACCTGAGCGCGAACCTCGCATTCCACGGAGTCTTCGCGCACACCAACCGGCCCGACATCGAGGGCTTCGATCCTCACCTGCCGATGGACCAGCTGAGGCCCACCGCGTACCGGGCGCCGGGCTACGCATGGTTCCAGGCGCCGTTGCGAGCTCTCGATGGAGGTTACCGGGTCCTCCGCGCGGTCAACGCGGTCCTGCTCGCCGGGACGCTCTGGCTTCTCTTCTCGCTGCTCGTTCGCCGTGCCGGGCCGCTCGCCGGGGTGATCGGCGTCGTCCTGGTGTTACTCTATCCGGTGCTCCTCTACGCGGCGGGGACGCTCTACCCGCAGACGCTCTCCGCACTTCTGCTCACGGCGAGCGTCTGGCAACTGGACCGACTCGAGCGCTCCTCGCGGCTGCGTGATGCCGGGCTGGTGGGAGTCACGATCGGTGCGCTGGTGCTCACGGTTCCGGTCGCCCTGCTGCTCGTGCCCGTCGTCGCCGCGTGGATGGTCTGGTCACGGCGCGTGGCTCCGCGGCAGCTCGCGGTGATGCTCCTCGCCCTTGCCACCACCGTAGGGCCGTGGATGGCACGCAATCGCCTCGTCCTGGGTGGTCCCGTGGGAATTGCCACCAGCTCCGGGTTCAACCTGCTCGCGGGCAACGGTCCATACATCCGCCCCGGGCAGGCCACCGGTGAGCTGCGCTGGCCGAAGGGCGTGCGCGAGCAGGTCGCCGGGAAGAGTGAGGTGGAGCGCGACCGCATCATGACCCGGGCGGCGCTCCACTGGATTCGCGAGAACCCGGGTGAGGCGGCGAGCCTCTACGCCGAGAAGCTCCTGTCCTGGTTTTCCTTCCGCAATCAGCTGGTCAGCGACCGGCTGGTCCCGGGCGGCTCCGGCGCGGGTCCGCTGTGGCTGCGTGATCTGGTGATGCTGCTGGGCTATGGGCTGCTCACGGCGGTCCTGCTGGTGCGCCTGGGAGTTGCGCGCCGCGTTCCGCTCACCGCGCTCGAGGTGCTCTTGCTCCTGCTCTACGTCGCAGCGGGGATGGTGTACGCCGTCTTCTTCACCCGCATTCGCTTCCGCCTTCCCTTCGACTGGTTGCTCATCGCGATGGACGCGATGTTCCTGGCGCGGGTGGTGGGTCAGGGTGTTTCATTCGATGCCTCGAGTACGGCAGGAGGAGAGATGGGATTGCTCGACCGGCTCTTCCGGGGCCGCCGCACACCCGAACCGACCGAGGCCCGGCCGCCGATCACCGGACCCGAGGCCCTGGCCCGCTGGCGCTACCTGCTGGTCACCGCCCCGCCCGAAGCGCTCGCGGCGGCGCACGCGGATGGTCTGGCCCGGATGGATGCCGACGCCCAGGCGGGAGTGCTGCACCGGATGAGGTCCGCTCTCTCAGCGCTCGAGCCCGGGGCCGTCTCGCCGCGCGAGTCCGAGGTGCTGGTGCGCGCAGCCGCGAGGGCCGAACGACGCGCGCCCGGGTTCCTCGAGCGGGCGCTGTCCACCGACGCCGCCGGGCGTCGGGCGCTCGATGCGCTCGCAACGCTGGTGGTGGCCAGCTCCGCCGCAGGCCCGTTCCTCGTGGGTTTCGAGCCCGGGATGGATGCGGACGCGCTGGCGGATCGCCGTGCGCCGGACTTCGAGGTCGATGCCTCGGGGGACGGACCCGGGCCCAGCGCACGACGACGATCTGGACGACGAGGACTAGAGCGGACGACGCGCTCGGCTGCGGCCGCGCTGGCCTTACGGTGCAGGCGCGGCGGGGAGCTCGGGCTGCGTGGTCGCCGCCTTCGGGCGGAGGATCGCATCGCCCACCGGGGCTCCGGCCAGCGTCTCGATCCGGAACCGGTGCGGCTCGCCGCGCCAGAGGAGGTTGTGAAGCCCGCCGATGAAGCGGAACCCGTCGGAGACGAGGTCGATGTCGACCCGTCCCGTACGCCAGGACACGCGGCGGGTTCCGTGGACCGGGTAAGTCAGACCGTCCAGCGACACCTCGCCGACGGTCTCCATCGCGCCGGACTCGAGTAGCCGCCGGGCGCTCGCTGCCTGGTGGCGCAGCAGGAGGTCGGATCGGCCGGTCCAGCTCCTCCCCGTCCCGGCGCCAGCTCCCCTGCAGGGCCTCGGTGAAGTCCACCGCCCCCTTTGCGGACAGGCGTCTGGCCCAGTCCGGCAAGAGCATCAGCGCCTCGGCCCGCGACGATGTCATCACGACAGCGACCTCCCCTGGGTCACAGCAGGCGTAAGGAGACCACCTCGGGGGTGTGTGTTGTCAACGGTCGCACCCCGCGTGAACCCGCCGGGGAAGCGTCGCTCCGGGGTGCCGCAGCGCGGAATGCCAGTGACTCCCATGTGTTGCGGGGCCGAGCACCAGGACCGTACAGTCCGCCCCCCGTTCAAGCCCAGGAGACACTTCTGAACATCGACATCCGTGCGCTCACCGAGCGGGTCCGGGAGGAGAGCGCCTTCGTGGACCTCCTCGCCGCCGAGGCGGGGAAGGTGATCGTGGGTCAGCGTCAGATGATCGAGCGGGTGCTGATCGGCCTCCTGTCCAACGGCCACGTGCTCCTCGAGGGCGTGCCCGGGCTCGCCAAGACGCTCACCGTGCGGACCTTCGCCGACGGGATCAGCGGGCGCTTCCAGCGCATCCAGTTCACCCCGGACCTCCTGCCCGCCGACCTGGTGGGCACCATGATCTACAACCAGCAGTCCGGCGAGTTCACCGTCCGCCACGGCCCCATCTTCGCCAACGTCATCCTGGCCGACGAGATCAACCGCGCCCCGGCCAAGGTCCAGTCCGCGCTGCTCGAGGCGATGCAGGAGCGCCAGGTCACCATCGGCGAGCACAGCTACGCGCTGCCGAGCCCGTTCATCGTGCTCGCCACCCAGAACCCCATCGAGCAGGAGGGCACCTATCCGCTCCCCGAGGCCCAGGTGGACCGCTTCATGCTCAAGGTGGTGGTGGGCTACCCGACCCGGGAGGAGGAGCGGATCATCATGGACCGGATGTCCGGCGTGGAGACGCCCCGGGCGACGCCGGTGGTGAGCCCCGAGCAGATCACCGCGGCCCGCGAGGTGGTCCACCAGATCTACGTGGACGACAAGGTGAAGGACTACATCCTCGACGTGGTGTGGGCCACGCGCGAGCCCGAGCGCTTCGGCCTCTCGGAGCTGAAGGACGCCATCGACTTCGGGGCGAGCCCCCGGGCCACCCTCTTCCTCTCGCTCGCCGCCCGGGCGCACGCCTTTCTCCGGCACCGCGGCTTCGTCACCCCCGAGGACGTGAAGGCGGTGGGCATGGACGTGCTGCGCCACCGGGTGACGCTCACCTACGAGGCCGAGGCGGAGGAGCTCACCCCGGAGCAGGTGGTGCAGCGGGTGTTCGACAAGGTCGAGGTGCCCTGAGGGGGCCCTGGATGCTTCCCCGGGAGCTCATCCGGCGCATTCGCCGGCTGGAGATCGCCACCCGCCAGGTCGTCTCCGCGCTCCTGGCAGGGCAGTACCACTCCGTCTTCAAGGGACGGGGGATGGCGTTCAGCGAGGTGCGGCCTTACCAGGCGGGCGACGACATCCGCTCCATCGACTGGAACGTGACCGCCCGCACCAGCGCGCCGCACGTGAAGGTGTTCACCGAGGAGCGCGAGCTGACGGTGGTGCTCCTGGTGGACGTCTCGGCGTCCGAGGAGTTCGGCTCACGCGGCACCCGCAAGTCCGAGATGGCGGCCGAGGTGGCGGCGCAGATTGCCTTCTCCGCCATCGCCAACAACGACCGCGTGGGTCTCTTGCTGTTCAGCGACCGCGTGGAGAAGGTGATTCCACCCCGGAAGGGCAGAAAGCACGTCCTCCGGCTGGTGAGCGACATCCTCTCCTTCCAGCCGCAGGGGAAGGGGACCGATCTCTCGCTGGCCCTCGCCTGGCTGTCCCGGGTGACGAAGCGGCGGACGGTGGTCTTCGTCGTCTCCGACTTCCTGCTCGATGCGTACGAGGCCCCGCTCCGGACGGCCCGGATGAAGCACGACGTCGTCCCGGTGGTGCTGCGCGATCCGATGGAGGAGGCCTTCCCCGCGCTCGGCCTGGTGGAGGTCGAGGACCCGGAGACCGGAGAGCGCGCCGCTCGTCGACACCAGCGTCGCCGGTGGTGCGCCGGGCATTCCAGGCCGCGATGGCTCGCGCCCGCGCCGAGCGAACGCGGATCTTCCGCAAGCTCGAGCTCGACTCGGTGGAGCTCCGCGCCGGCGAGGACCACGGCGAGGCGCTGGTCCGCTTCTTCCGCGCCCGCGCCCGGAGGCTCGCCGCGTGAGGACGCCGTCGCTGCTGCTCCTCCTCGGCCAGCTCGCCGCCGCTGCTCCGGGCGCGCAGCCCGTTCCGCCGCGTGCCGCGGCGGACGCGGGCGTCGAGGTCGAGCGCACGGTGCAGCCGCTGGCGGTGGATCGCCAGGTGACGCCGGAGGCGGTCCGGCTCGGCGAGCCATTCGTGTACCGGATCACGATTCACCACCCCGCGGCACAGCGCTGGGAGCTGCGGACCCCGCGCGAGCTCGGCGGCTTCGAGCTGCTCGCCCAGAGCCGGACCCGCTCCGACGGAAAGGGCGAGAGCGCCACCACGTATCTGCTCCGGATGTCGCTCTTCGCGCTCGGCAGCCACGTGCTCCCACCCTCACCTTCGACGTGGTGGAGCCGCAGGGCGGGGGGGTGGCCCGCATCGACGGCCCGGACATCGAGGCGAAGAGCAGCCTGCGGAAGGACGCCGACCAGCTCGGCGCCAAGCTCGAGGACATCAAGCCCAACGAGGACGTGCCGGTCCGCAGCTGGCGGCTGCTCTGGTGGGTGCTGGGGCTCGTCGCCGTCGCCACGCTCGCCTGGTTCGCTCGCCGCGCCTGGCTCGCCAGGCCGCGGCGGCTTGCCCCGGCCGCGCCCCCGCCGTCGCTCGAGGAGCGCACCCGGGCGGCGCTCGACGCGCTCGAGGCCGAGGGGCTGCCCCAGCGCGGGCTGCAGCGCGAGTTCCACTTCCGGCTGAACGGCGCTGCTCCGCGGGTACCTCGGAGAGCGGTTTGGATTCGACGCGCTCGAGTGCACGAGCGGCGAGCTGCTCCGCGCGGTGGAGCGTCGGGCGCTCCCGGGAGTGGACGAGCCAGGGCTGCAGCGATTCGTCGACCAGTGTGACGTGGCCCGGTACGCCCGGGGCGAGGTCCCGGTGCCGGCCTGCGCCGGCGCGCTCGCCTTCGCCCGCGAGCTCGTGGAGGCCACGCGCCCGCGGCCTCTGCCCGGGCCCCCCACGCCGCCCGGAACCGGGGCGGAGGCGGCGCCGGGGTGACGCCGTTCATCTGGAAGAACCCGGAGGCGTTCTGGCTCCTCCTGCTCGTCCCGCTGGTGGGCGCCTGGTCGGTGTGGACCGCCCGGCACCGCGTGGCGGCGCTGCGCTACCCGGTGGCGCGGGTGCTCGCCGCCGGCGGCACCGGCCTCCGCACCGTGCTCCGCCGGGGGCTCCCCCTGCTCCGGATGGCGGCGGTGGGGCTGGCGGTGGCGGCGCTCGCCCGGCCCCAGACGGTGGGCGCGCGGGTCCGCGACCTCTCGGTGGAGGGCATCGACATCATGATCGCCCTCGACCTCTCCACCTCGATGGAGGCGGGCGACTTCCGGCCCCAGAGCCGGATCTACGTGGCCAAGGAGACGCTGAACGAGGTCATCGGCTCGCGGGTCAACGACCGGATTGGCCTGGTGGTGTTCGCCGGCGCCGCCTACACCCAGGCGCCGCTCACGCTCGACTACGGCGTGCTCCGGGAGGTGGTGAAGCAGCTGCGGACCCGGGTGCTCGAGGATGGAACCGCCATCGGCGACGCGCTGGCGGTGTGCCTCAACCGGCTGCGCGACTCGGACGCCAAGAGCAAGGTCGTGGTGCTCATCACCGACGGCGACAACAATGCCGGCCGCATCTCGCCCCTGGACGCGGCGGCGATGGCGAAGGCGCTCCACATCCCGGTGTTCACCATCCTGGTGGGCAAGGGCGGCAAGGTGCCGTTCCCGGACGGGACGGACCTCTTCGGCAACCCGAGCTACCGCGAGCTGGAGATCGCCATCAATCCGGCGCTGCTCCAGCAGATCTCGAAGATGACCGGCGGCGAGTACTACCGGGCGACCGACCGTGATTCGCTCCGCGCGGGCCTCAACGGCATCCTCGACAAGCTCGACAAGAGCAAGCTCCTCGAGGGCGGGGCGAGCGCCAACTACCGCGAGGAGTTCCCGCCCTTCCTGCTCGCGGCGTTCCTCTGCGCGGCCCTGGAGCTGCTCCTCCGGTCCACCGTGCTGCGGGTGTTCCCGTGAACGCGGACGGCCTGGCGCTTCAGCGTGCTCGGCTATCCGGTGGGCCTCGGCGCTCCCGGGTGGCTCCTGCTCGGGCTGGCCGCGGTGCTCGTCGCCGCGGTGGCGGCGGCCGTCGCGCTGCGGCGGCGGGCGGCGCGTCCGGCGGCTCCTCGGCGAACGGCTCGGGGAGAGCCTCGCGCCAGGCGTCACCTCCGGTCCGCTGGTGGTGCGCGCGCTCTCCACCGGCCTGTCGCTCCTCCTCTTCGCCCTGGCCCTGGCCCAGCCGCAGTGCGGGAGCCGCGCCGAGCTCACCAAGCGCCGGGGCATCGACGTGGTGGTGGCGCTGGACGCGAGCAAGTCGATGCGCGCCCGCGACGTGCTTCCCAGCCGGCTGGACCGGGCCAAGCTCGAGCTGTCCACGCTGCTCGACGAGCTCAAGGGGGACCGGGTGGCCATCGTCGCCTTCGCCGGCGAGGCCTTCATCCAGTGCCCCCTCACCTCCGACTACGCCGCGGCCAAGCTGTTCCTCCGCGCCATCGACCCGGACCAGATGCAGGAGGGCGGGACGAACATCGGCGCGGCGCTCCAGACGGCCAAGCAGGTCCTCGACGGCGCGGACCGCGGGGCCAAGGACCGGGTGGTGGTGCTCCTCTCGGACGGCGAGGACCTCTCGGGCGAGGTGGGCGAGGCGACCGAGGCGCTCAAGGCCGCCGGCATCAAGGTCTTCACCGTGGGCATCGGCAACGCCGGCGGGGAGCCCATCCCGGTCCTGGACAAGCAGGGCGATCGCACCGGGTACCTGAAGGACCCGTCGACCGGGCAGACCGTGCTCAGCCGGCTGGACGAGGCGGGCCTCGAGGCCATCGCCCAGGCCACCGGGGGCGAGTACTTCCACCGGACGGGCGCGGTCGCCGTCCCCGAGGTGGCCGCCCGCATCGACCGTCTGCAGAAGTCGGAGCTCGAGAGCCGCATCACCGTCCGCTACGACGAGCGCTTCCAGGCGTTTCTCCTCCCCGGGCTGGTGCTGCTGGTGCTGGGCATGCTCGTCGGCGCGCGCTGGCAGAGACGGGGCTCGGCCGGACTCCTCGGCGCGGTGCTCCTCCTGCTGCTGCCGGGCCGGCGCGGGCGGTGGGCCCCTTCGAGACCAACCCGCCCCTGCGTGGAGCGGGGGCTGAAGGCCTACGACGACGGGCCGGTTCGAGGACGCGCTCCGCGACTTCACCGCCGCCGAGCAGGAGGCGCCCGGGCATCCGGCGCTGGAGTACAACCGCGGCAACGCGCTCTACCGGCTGGGGCGGTACGACGCGGCACGGGACGCGTACCGGCGGGCCGCGGACGCAGCGGGCCCGTCCCTCCGGGAGCGAGACCTCTACAACATGGGCAACGCGCTGGCGCAGCTCGGCGACACGCAGGCGGCCATCGGCGCCTACCGCAAGGCGCTGGTGATGGAGCCCGGCGACGAGGCCGCGCGGCACAACCTCGAGGTGCTCCTGCGCAAGCTCCCGCCCCCGAAGTCGCAATCGGGTGACGGAGGAACGGACGGCGGGCGCCCAGACGGCGGCCCCGCGGACGGAGGCTCCGACGGCGGCCAGGGCGACGGGGGCCAGTCGGGGGACGCGGGCACCCAGCGCAACGACGCCGGGACGGCCCCGAACCCCGACGGCGGCCAGACCGACGGGGGCTCACGGGGCGAGCAGCGCCGCTCGCAGGGCGCCGAGCAGGACGGGGGGATGGACGCCGGCCAGCAGGCGGATCGACCGGATGCCGGGGCCCCCGAACCGGAGCTCCTGCGGGATGCTGGGGTGGGCCGGACCGGGGGGCTCGACCGGGGCGACGCCGAGCGGCTGCTCGATGCCATGCGACAGAACGAAAGGAATCTCCAGCTCTGGCGGTTCCAGCAGAAGAAGAGGCAGAGAAAGCCCGATGAGAAGGACTGGTAGCCCCCTGCCGCCGCAGCCGTCCTGGGCGCTCGCCGCGCCGCGCTCGCGGCCGAGGCGCCCGTGGTCACCCAGGAGGTGGACCGCAGCGAGGTGGGCACCGACGACATCTTCGTGCTCACCGTGCGGGCCATCGACGCGCCCTCGGGCTCGTCGCTCCAGCTGCCGGACTTCCCGACGGTGGAGACCCTCGGGACCAGCCGGGCCACGCAGAGCAGCATCCGCTTCGGGGGCGAGCGGTCCGCGGGTCCAGCAGATCTCCACGCTCACCGTCCGGATGCGCGCGCAGAAGCCTGGGAAGCTGGTCCTGCCCCCGGCGGAGCTGCACGCCTCGAGCGGCGTCTTCCGCTCGCAGCCGGTGACCCTCATGGTGAAGGCCGGGCACGTCCCGGCGCCCCGCAGGGCACCGCGCGTCCCCGCCAGGACCAGTTCGGGATGAGCCCGTTCCCCGAGGACGACGAGAACCCCTTCGACGCCTTCCGGCCGCGGCAGCAGGCCGCGGGCGAGAAGCGACCTCTTCCTCCGGGGCGAGCTGGACAAGAAGGAGGTCTACCAGGGCGAGCAGGCCACGCTGTCCCTGTGGATCTACGCCCGGGTGGACCTGAGCCGGGTGGACGCGGTCACCATGCCCAAGCTGGACGGGTTCTGGACCGAGGACGTCGAGACGCCCAAGGAGCTCACCGGCGAGACGCGCACCGTGGACGGCGTGCCCTACCGGGCCTACCTGCTCCGGCGCCTGGCCCTGTTCCCGGTGAAGTCCGGCCCGCGGGAGATCGGCTCGGTCGAGGCCGACATCACCACCGGCTTCCTCTTCGCCGGCCGCCGCGAGCACCGCGCCTCGCCAGCCGCTCACCTTGAAGGTGAAGCCGCTGCCGCCGGGCGCGCCGCCCGGGTTCCAGCCCAGCGCGGTGGGGAGCCTGGACGCTCTCCGCCGAGCTGACCTCGGACCGCACCGAGCTCGGCACGTCCGGTCACCCTCCGCATCTCGGTGGAGGGCCGCGGCAACGTGAAGGACCTCGTGCTGCCCCGGCCCGTGCTGCCGCCCGCGCTGAAGCTGTACGAGCCCACCACCAGCCGACAAGACGTCCACCGTCCGGGGACGCATCCAGGGGCGGCGGACCCAGGAGTTCCTGGTCCTTCCCCAGCAGACCGGGACCTTCGAGATTCCCCCGCTCGAGCTCGCCTACTTCGACCCGGAGACGCAGCGCTACGAGCGCAGCCGGACCGCACCGTTGACCCTCGCCGTCGTGCCCGGGACGGGGGCCGGACCGTCGCCGCGGTGCCCGGGCGTGCCGACGAGCCCGCGGCGCGCAACGTGCTCAACGCCACCGCCCTCCGCCCCCTTCGAGTCTCGGCGGCGCTCGACCGGCCGCCGCCGCCCTGGCGCCAGCCGTGGTTCCTCGCGCTGCTCGGGCTGCCTCCCCTGGTCTTCGCCGCTGCGCTGGCAGGCCAGGCGGTGCAGCGGCGCCGGGCGAGGTCCGACCCGGGGAGCGAGCAGCGGCGGCGTGAGCAGCGCGCCCGCGGACGGCTCGCCGCGCTGAGGACTCGGGCCAGAGGATGGACGACGTGGCCTTCTCCGCCGAGGTGGACGCGGCGGTGGCCGAGCTGCTCTCGGTCCGGCTGGGCACGCCGGTCACCGGGCTCACCCGCGAGGCCCTGCGGGCGCGGCTGGCCGAGGCGGGCGCCCCGCCCGATTTCCAGGCGCGCGTGGTCCGGGTCCAGGATTCCTGCGACGAGGTGCGCTTTGCGCCCGGCGCCGCCCGGATCGATCGCGCCGCGGTGCTCGCCGACGCCGAGGCCCTCGCCGGCGGCTGGGAGGGCGCCTGATGGCCGGCGACGCCGAGCTGCTCTTCCAGCAGGGGCTCCAGGCCTACGGCCGGGGCGACGCCGCCGCGGCCGAGGACGCCTTCCGCACGCTCGTCGAGCAGGGCCACGACGGCCCCGACGTCCTCTACAACCTCGGCACCACCGCGCTCGCGCAGGGAAAGGTGGGCGAGGCCGTGTTCGCCCTGGAGCAGGCGCGCCGCGAGGGCGGGGGCGCGGACGTCGAGGCCAACCTCACCATCGCCCGGGGCCGGCAGCTGGATCAGCTGGTCGGGTCCCAGGGCGAGGAGCCTTTCGTGGAGCGGGTGGCTGCGGCCACCTCGCCGGGGCTCGCCGGTGGCCTGTTCGGCGGGCTCTGGGCGCTCGGCTTCCTGCTCCTGGCGCCCCGCGTCGTGCTGCGGCCGCTGGCGGGGATGGCTGCTCGGAGGGGCGGTCTCGGCGCTGACCCTGAGCCTCCCGGCCGCCGCGGTGCTGGGCGCGCACCTCTGGAGCCAGGAGGCGGTGCACGAGGGGGTGGTGCTTGCCCGGACCCTCCCGGTCCACGAGGTGCCGGAGGCGCGGAGCAAGGTCTCGTTCGAGCTCCACCCGGGAGTGAAGCTCCGGATGCTCGACCGCTCCGGGGACTTCGTCCGGGTGCGCCTGCCCAACGGTCTCGAGGGCTGGACGGACCCCGCGGGGGTGTCGCCACTGCGCTGAGGCCCTCGCGGCAGCGAGGACGTGCTAGATCTCGGCGTTCGACGCGCCGTGGACCCCCGCTCTCCGTTCCGGATCCTGGTCGTGGAGGACGAGCCCGTCATCCGGGAGCTCGTGCGGAGCATGCTCGACGACGGCCCGGTGGAGGTGGAGACCGCCGGGAATGGCGCCGAGGGGCTCCGCCGGGCGCTCGAGTCCCGGTTCGACCTGATCCTGCTGGACGTGGTGCTCCCCGGCATGGACGGGCTGACGGTCTGCCGCATGCTGAAGGCGGACCCGGCCACCGCGGCAGTCCGCTCTACATGCTGACCGCCAAGACCCGGCGGAGCGACCTGGAGGCGGCGCTGGCGGCAGGGGCCAACGGCTACATCCACAAGCCGTTCCGCGGCGCCGAGCTGATGGAGCTGGTGGAGCGGCTCCGCGACCGCCGAGGGCTGAGCTCCTCCCGCTAGGGGAGCCGCGGGTGGAGGAAGCGGGCCAGGGCGAACAGGTCGTCCCAGTCCAGCCCATCGAACTCGAGCGCCACGCCGGTGGGCTCGATCCGGACCACCGAGCAGCGCAGCTGGAGGAGGCGGTCGCCCGGGAGCGGCAGGGCCACGGTGAGCGACTCGCCCACGGGAGCGCGCAGGCCGAGCACGCGCAGGCCGGCGAGCGAGATGTCCTCGGCCACTGCCTGCCGCAGCATCCCCGGGCCCCGGACCTCCACCGGCAGGTGCGCGGCCACGCGCGGGTGCTGGCGTTCGCGGATGGAACCGAGATCGGGCGAATCCGGCATGTCGGCGATGGAGTCTGAGGGGTGTCCGGCGCGCCGGCAACTTTCGGCGCGTCTCCACCGCCGGCCGCGCCGTCCCGCTGCACGGAGTGCTCTCGCCCCGGCGCACGACGCAAAGGCGCGGGCACGGTCCATGAACCTTGCCGGCTCCGACAGGCCCGGGGTCGGGGGCAGGGAGGGCAGGATGGACACGCCGGCCGTCACGGGAGCAGGAGCGCCGCAGCCAGCGCAGCGGAAGGGATTCGGAGACATCCTCGGCTCAGCCCTCGGCGGGTTCGCCGGGGGGCGGCGGGCCCGCTCTCGGTGCTCTCGCCGCCGGCCGGGCTCCTCGGGGGCCTCGTCTCGGGGGTGGCGTCGGCGGTCTCGGCCCTCACCAGCAGCGGCACCGCCCCGGCGCCCATCCGCTCCGACGCGGACCTGCTCGCGCTGCTGTCACAGCCGGGCGAGCTGAGCAGCCAGGACTACCTCCGCATCCAGCAGTACATGCAGGCGGAGGCGCAGCAGTTCACCGCGGTGTCCAACATCCTCAAGGTGCGGTCGGACTCGGCGAAGTCCGCCATCAACAACATCCGCTAGCCATGGCCATCGAGCGCATCGCGACAGCGCGCCTCGTCCCGCGACGGCGCGGACCCGGAGCCCCCCGCCGGTTCGCTTCGAGGCGCGGCTACGGGAGCGCCCGGCCCCGGCGCCCGCGCGCGGCGAGGTGGAGCCGCGCCGGGTCGCGCCGGCGCATGCCCCCCGGGTCGACCCGGGTGCCTGGCTGGGCCGGGTCGCAGCGGCGCAGGCGCGGATGGACCGCATCCTGGCGCTCGCCGCATCGGGGCGGACGTTCTCCCCGGCGGAGCTCCTCTCGCTCCAGGCGGGCGTGGCCGAGGCGAGCCAGACGGTGGACCTCGCAGGCAAGGTGCTCGACCGGGTCAGCGGCGGAGTGAAGACGCTGCTGCAGACCCAGGTGTAGCGATGCGCACGCTCGCAGCCGTCCTCGGCGGTGCTCGCGGTGGGGTGCTCGGCCGAGGTCCAGCATGGGCTGGACGAGCGGCAGGCGAACGAGATCCAGACCGTGCTGCTCGAGCGCGGCTTCCGCGCGCGGAAGCGGGTGGAGGAGGGTCGGCCACCCACCTGGGCAGTGGAGGTCGAGTCGGCGGACGCCGCCGACGCGGTGCGCGTGCTCGCCGAGCTGGGGCTGCCGAGGCCCCGGCCGGCGGGCGTCCGCGAGCTGCTCAAGCCGGGGCTCGTGCCCGACCCGGTCGAGCAGCACGCGCTCCTGCTCGAGGCGCAGTCCGGAGAGCTGTCCCGGACGCTCGAGGGGGTGGACGGCGTGGTGTCCGCCCGGGTCCACCTGGTCCGACCCCAGCCGACGCGCGCCGGTGTCCCGGTCGCGCCGACCAAGGCGGCGGTCTACCTCCGGGCGCAGCCCGCCGCGGCGCGCGCATCTCGCCGTCGATGCGCGACGAGCTCCGGGCGCTGGTGGCCGGCTCGGTCGAGGGGCTCGAGCCGGCAGCGGTGACGCTCGTCGTCTCCGAGGTGGTGTCCAGCGTCCCCATGCGCGGCCGCCTGCCCGCCGCGGTCCGGGTGGCGGCCGGCCCTGCTCGTCGCTCGGGTGCTCGGGCTCGGCGCGGGCTCCGCCGGCGCGGGCTGGGTGCTCGTCCGCCGCCGCGGCCGACGCTCGCCTCCGCCCGCGGCGGCACGAGCACATCGCGCTCCGGCCGGTGGTGCAGTCGCCGCTCGCGCGACGGGAGGCCGGATGAGCCGGGCGAACGCACGAGGAGGGGCGCGGCGCTCGCCCGCCGTCGCCAGGGCTCGAGCCGCCCGGTGCACCTGGTCTCGGTCCTCGGCGGGGACGCGCCGCGGCGCTGCTCTCGGGGCTGGCAGACCCGCTCCGCCGCGGCGCTGGGGCTGAGGCGCGCGGCTCGAGCAGAGGGGCAGGGCCGGGCGCCACGCCGTGCTGGCGTGCATCTTCGAACAGAGAGGATCCGGGGCGGTGAACGCCGGGACATCCCCGGCGCGCTGGGCGACGAGGTCCGGGCGCAGCTCGCCACGGGAGGGGGCCGGGCGAGGGCGGCCGCTCCCGAAGCGATGGAACGCTGGGCCCGGCGCCTGGCGCCGAGCTCGGCGTTCTCGACGGCGACGCTCGCCCCGCTCAGGGCAGCGCGATGCGGCCCGGTGCGCCCGAGTTGCCCATGAGCGTGTGACAGGTGTTGCAGTCACCGCTGTTGACTGCGCCGGACATCGCGCGCGTCCTGCCGTCGAAGGTGATCTGCGCGCGGATGGGGAACACCGGCCAGCCGCTGGTGGCGTTGCCGTAGAAGTTTCCCGCCCCGTTGACGCTGAAGGTCCGCGTGACGTTGTCGTGCGTCGGTGACGCTCACCCGCGCGTGCGCGCGGCGCTGCCGAGCAGTCGTCGTACTCGTGTCCGGTGGGGTAGGCGGTGCCCGCGATGGCGAAGTTGGGCGCTTCGCCTCCGGTGGTCACGTGACAGGCGATGCAGGCGACGCCGGGGTGCATGCTCGAGCTGCCCTCGTTCCCCTGCGTCCAGTACGTCCGCTGGTGCAGGTGGGCGGACCGGCGAAGGCCGGGTCCGGAGTTCCGGCATCCACGCTGCACGTCCCCGCCTGCATCCCTGCGCTCACCCAGGCGGAGAACGCGGACTGCTGCGCGGCGGCGACCGGTGCGGCCGGCGGCGGCGGCATCGGGCTGGTGGTACTCGCCATCCGCTGCACGCAGGCCTGTCCGTTGGTGACGGCCGGATTGCTCGGTGACGACGCCCGGAGCTGCGCCAGTGACGTCAGCGCCATGGGCGCACCGCCGGTGGGCGGGTTGCCGTGGCAGCTGGTGCACGCCCCGGTGAGGACGCCGGCGACGTCGCAGGGAAGGTCCCCGGCGACGCCGGCGTCCGAGGGCCCGGCATCCACACCACCGTCACCGAGCGGCGGCGTCCCGCATCTACCGGCGTGGTGCAGCTCCCCGCCGGTGTCCGACTCGAGACCCACGTCGAGAACTCGGTGATGGCCGCGGCCGGCACCGCGGCGTAGGGCGCGGGGGGCATTGGCTGGGATGTGCTCTGCATCCGGGTGACCGAGCGCTGGGCCTCGGTCTGCGTAGGGTAGGCGGTTGAGATCGCCTGGAGCGCGGACAGCGAGTTCAGCGAGACAGGGGCCTTGTTGGTCGGGGGAAAGCCGTGGCAGCCCGTGCAGAACATCCCGAGCGTCTGCGCGATGCCGCACGGGAGGTCCGTTGGCACGCCCCGTCAGTCGTGGGGATCCCCTCCGTCACCGAGCGGAGGCGTCCCCCCGTCCACCGCAGCGGTGCAGCTCCCGGCGGGCATCCCCGCGTTGACCCACGCGCCGAGGCTGGCGATTCGGCGAGCTGGTCGCGCGCGAGTACGGAGCGGGCGGCATGGGCGAGCCGGCGCTCTGGACCCGCTCGAGCGCGAGCGCGCCGTTGCTTTTCGACGGCTGGGAGTACGCCGGCGCCCTCAACGCAGCGAGGCTGTCCAGCCGGTTGGGTGCACCGTTCGTGGGGACGGTGCCGTGACAGAGCAGACAGTCCGCGGCGAGGAACGTGGCCACGTCGCAGGGGAGGTCGGTCGGCGTCTGGATCGGGCCGGCGTCGAGGACCGTACCGCCGGGAGGCCCTCCGGAGGTCGGTCTCTCTGCGACCTCACCGGAGTAAGTCCCGAAGCTGCACGCGCCGGCGGCACCGACGACGAGGACGATCAGCAACCCACGCCCGCGACCCATGCGAACTCCGAGGTACGGATGACCCCGTTCCTTGTCCGGAGGCCCCTGGGTCCGTCACCACCGCCCCTCCGCGGTGGACGAATCCTGTTCCAGCCCCACGCCGTGTACGAGGGGCCCTCCCACTCCCACAGCCGGCGCCACCGAGACCGTCTCGCTGCGCCGCCGATCCGTCCCGGGGGCCGGATGGCCCGCTCCATCGTACAGCCAGTTGGCGCATGGCCCGTGCCTCGCAATCGCACCTCCGGGTGATGCGCACG
>CAWCLY010000020.1:1030000-1823099 GCA_963796475.1 uncultured delta proteobacterium | reverse complement strand
TCCGGAAGGCGTAGAGGAGCACCGCCATGATCAGGACCATCACCACCGGGATGACGATCAAGAGGCGTCGCTTCGCGTCCACCAGCGTCTCGTACTGGCCACCCCAGTCGAGACGGTAGCCGCGCGGCAGCTTCAGCTCGCCGGCCACCAGCGTCTCGGCCTGCTTCACCACCGAGCCCAGGTCGGCGCCGCGGACGTTGAAGCCGACCACGATGCGCCGCTCCCCGTTCTGCCGCGAGACGAGGCTCGGCGAGGTGGTCATCTCCACGTCGGCGACGCGCCCCAGCGGCACCAGGCCTCCGCTCGGAGCGGGGATGGACAGGTCGCCCAGGGTGAAGGCGTTGGCCCCTCCCCCCAGCCGGAGCAGGATGGGGACCCGCAGCGGCCCGTCGTACGTCGCTCCCACCTCCACGCCGGTCCGGATCGACTGGACCGCATCGAGCAGGTTCTTCACCGTGAAGCCGGCCCGCGAGGCGTCCAGCGGTCGCGGCCGTACCTCCAGCAGCGAGACCGCCGGTGGTGCGATCACCCGGGTGTCGACGGCGCCGGGGACCCGCCCCACCACCTCGGCGGTGCGCGCCGCCAGCCGGCTCAGCTCCGCCAGGTCGTCGCCGTAGATGGAGATGGCGACGTCGGCGACCGAGCCGCCGAGCAGCTCGTTGAAGCGCATCTGGATCGGCTGGGTGAAGGAGAGCTCGGCGTTGGCGTTGATCGACTTCGCTGCCCGGTCGATCTCCGCGATGATCTGGGCCTTGTCGACCCCCGGTCGCCAGCTGTCCCGGGGCCTGAGCAGCACGAAGACGTCCGCCTGCTCGAGCCCCATGATGTCGGTGGCCACCGCCGGGCTGCCGATGCGCGAGACCACCTCCTTCACCTCCGGCACCTTCTGCATCATCACCGCCTCGAGCTTCCCGGCCTCGGAGACGGCGGTGTCGAGCGAGATGTCGGCCGCCCGCGTCACCTGCGACCACCAGGTCCCCCTCGTCGAGCTGCGGGACGAACTCGCTTCCCGCCCGGGCGAAGAAGAGCCCCCGAGCGCGAGGAGCACCGCCGAACCGGCGGCCACCACCCAGGGGCGGCGCCTCGGCGGCGCGAAGGAGCGGCAGGTAGCCCCGCTCGATCCAGCGCACCAGGAACGGAGCGCGCTCCGGGACGTCCCTCGGCCGGAGGAAGAGCGCGGTCGCCGCCGGGATGAAGGTGAGCGAGAGCACCAGCGAGGTCGCCAGCGCGAAGACCACGGTCAGCGCCATCGGCCGGAACATCTTGCCGTCGACGCCGGTGAGCGACAGGACCGGCAGGTAGACGAGCAGGATGATCAGCACCGAGAAGAAGACCGGCTCGGCCACCGTCCCGGCCACCTGCTCGACGTGACGGACCCAGAGCGCCCGGAGGCGCTTGCGCGTGCTGGAGCGGGTAGGCGGACCGGTCGAAGCCGTGGAAGACCGCCTCCACCATCACCACCGCGCCGTCGACGATGAGGCCGAAGTCGAGCGCGCCGAGCGACATCAGATTCCCGGGGACGTCGAAGGCCACCATCGCCGCGGTGGCGCCGAGCATGGAGAGCGGGATGGCGGAGGCGACGAGCAGCCCGGCCCGCCAGCTGCCGAGCATCAGGAAGAGCACCGCCACCACCAGCAGCCCGCCCTCGAGCAGGTTCTTGAAGACGGTGCGGAGCGTGCCGGTGACCAGCGTGCTCCGGTCGTAGACCACGTCGACGAAGACGTCCTCCGGGACGGCCTTGCGCACCTCGACCATCTGCTTCTTCAGCCGCTTCATCACGTTCGAGCGCGTTCTCGCCGCGGAGCATCTGCGCCATCAGGTAGACGGTCTCGCCCTTGCCGTTCTCGCTCGCCGCGCCGATGCGGGTGGAGGAGCCCATCGCGATGTCGGCCACCTCGGCGAGGCGGACCGGGTTGGCGTCGGAGCCGCGCCGGGACACCAGCGCGTAGCCGAGGTCGCCGGCGGTCCGGGGCAAGGCCACCGCGCGGAGCAGGGTCTGGCCCGAGCCCGCCGGAAGCGCCGCGCCCGGCGCGGTGCCCGTGGCGCTGGCCAGCGCATCCTGCACGTCCTGCAGCGTGAGCCCACGGGCGGCGAGGCGCATCGGGTCGGCCTTCACCTCGAGCACCCGCTGCTCTCCGCCCCAGGTGTTCACCTCCACCACGCCCCGGACGCTGCGCAGCATCGGGGCCACCTTGAACTGGGCGATCTCCAGCAGCTCGGAGGGGCTGCGGCGCGGGGAGTCGAGAGTGAAGTGGAAGATCTCGCCCAGGCCACCGGTGACCGGGCCGAGCTCGGGCGGCGAGACGCCGGCGGGAAAGGACAGGCCGTTGAGCCGCTCCTGGACCATCTGCCGGGCCCGGTACACGTCGAGGCCGTCCACGAAGACCGCGGTCACCGCCGAGATGCCGTAGCGTGACAGGCTCCGTTGCTCCACCAGCCCGGGCAGGCCCCCCAGCGCCACCTCGATCGGGCGGCTGACCAGCCGCTCCACCTCCTCGGGGGTGAGACCCGGGGCGCGGGTGAGCACCAGCACCTGGTTGTTGGTGGTGTCGGGAAGGGCGTCGAACTTGAGGAGCGTGCCCACCAGCGCGCCCACCACCATCAGCGCCAGCGTGGTGGCGACCACCAGGACGCGGTGGCGAACCGACCAGCCGACGAAGGCCTGGATCACGGCCCCTTCTCCGGCGCCGGCGACGCCGTGGCGGGCGCCTCGGCCAGCGCCGCATCGGCGGCCACCTCCTCGCCGACCGCGATTCCCTTCACCAGCGCCTCTGCGCCGGAGCTGGCGATGACCTCGACCGGAACCCGCTCCGGCTTGCCGTTCCTCCGCGCGACGACGAAGGCTCTCCCCGCGGAGAGCGCCACCCCGCGCGCCGGGACCACCGCGACGTGCGCGGCGCCGGGGAGCGTCACCACCACCCGGCCGGTGAGGCCCGGCTGGAGCTGGGTTCCCTTCTCGGGGACGAGCCAGACGGAGATCGTGCCGTCGCGCGGGTCCATCACCGGCGCCCGGGCGACGAAGGTGAGGGGATGGTGGCCGCCGCTGGAGGTGACCAGCTCGAAGGCCGCGTTCTCGGTGTCCACGGGCCGGGCGAAGCGCGCCTCGACCCGCGAGTCGCCCTCCCCGGCGACGCGGACCACCGGGTCTCCGGTGGGCTCCCGGCTGTCCCCCACCGCGACGCCGACCGCGGTGACCATCCCGGCGATGGGGCTGCGCAGGCAGACCGGCTTCTTGCCGGACACGATGCCGGCAGCCTCGGCCGGCTCGATCTGCGCGACGCGAAGCGTGGCCGCCGCGGATTGCTGGTCGGCGCGGGCCTCCGCCAGCTTGGTCTCGGCCTCCAGCACGTCGACCAGGCGGACCAGCCCCTGGGACTTGAGCGCGTCGAGCTGGGCCTTGCGGCGGCCGTAGGCGTCGACCCGGGTGGAGGCGGCCGCATAGGCGCCGGCGGCGGTCGAGACCTCCGGCATCACCACCTCGACCAGCGGCTGACCCTTGGTCACCCGCTCGCCCGGGCGGACCAGGACCTGGACGACCCGCGCGCGGTAGGGCGGGACCACCCCGGCCTGCCCCTGCGGAGAGGGCAGCACCTGGGCCGGCGCCTCGAGAAGCGGGACGCCCTCGCTGGAGCGGGCCAGCGACCCACGGCGTGCGCGCGCTGGGGATGGGCGGCTCCTCCTCGGGGGCGGCACTGTGCTTCCCGCAGCCGGAGGACCCGGCTGCCGCGGCCGCGACCAGGAGCGATTCTGAGCAGGGCGGCGGTGGCGCTCCGGAGTCTCCTCACTTCGCGCCTCCCAGCGTGAGGTCCGCGAGCAGCATCCACACCTTGACCTGGGCCCAGGCGTGCGAGGCCAGCGCCCGGGTGCGCCGGGCGCGCGCCGCGGCCCAGGACCGGCGGGCGACCAGGACCTCGAGCACCGTGGTCTCGCCGGCGCGCATCGAGGCCTCCCGGACGCGAGCGCCCTCCGCGGCTGCGGGGAGCAGCTCCGTCTCGACGGCGGCGAGGACCTCGCCTGTGTGCTCCACCTCGTGCAGCGCCCGCGTGAGCTCGGTGGCGGACGCCTGCATCGCCTCGCGGTGCTCTCCATCGGAGCGCAGCGCCGCGGCGGCCTGGGCTGCGGCCTCGCGCTCGCCACGGTCGAAGAGCGGGACGGACAGCTCCAGCACTGCCTGCACGCCCCAGGTCGCCAGGTAGTCGCGGGTCCCCTTCACGCCAGTGCCCAGCCCCCAGCCCCTGGCGGAGCGGAGCTCGAGGCCCCTGGCGCGCTCGGCGTCTCCGACGAGCTTGCGCGCGACCACCGGGGGAAGCTTCCCGGCGGCCTCGAGCAGCGCCGGCCAGTCGGAGCGCAGAGGCGCAGGAGGCGAAGGAAGAGGGCCCGGAGGCGACCAGCGAGCGCTCGGCGCCCTTTCCCAGCGTCACCGCCAGCTGGAAGCCACGGTCCACCACCTCTCCCTCGGCGGCGATGGCCAGCACGTGGGCCTCGGCGGCATAGGTGGCGGCGTCCGCGGCCTCGGCGCGGGTGAAGGCGGCAGCCGCGGCGGCGTTGGCCATCCGCGTGGAGAACTCGCGGGCGAGCTCCGATTCCTGCAAGGCATCAGCGAGCGACTGCTGTGCGGCCCACAGCTCCATCCAGGCCTGGGCCGCGGCAAGCCGGTGCGAGAGCGCGGCGGCCCGAGCCTCCGCGGCGAGCACCGCGCCCTCGGCGGCAATCGAGGCCTTGCGATTGCCAGGAAGCCCGGAGAGGTTCCAGGACTGCATCAGCGTGGACTCGCCGAAGTACTTCCACTGATTGTCGAGCGGGTCCTTGGCTGCCCCTGGCTGGAACGTCAGCGTGGGGTTGGCGATCATCGACGACACCGAGTCGCCGACGCGCTTTTGCTCGTCGACCGCCGCCTCGGCGCCGAGCACGGCCGGAGCGCGTGCGGCGAGCCCCAGGACCTCGTCGAACGTGACCGGCGTCCCCGACGGCCGCATGACCGCGCCGGGCTCGGACCGAACGGCGGGCGACTGACCAGAGGCAGGGCTGGCCAGCGCCTGCAACGTGGTGAGCGCGAGCGCCCACGGCTTCAGCGCGGAACGCGCGGCCTGTCCACGACGGAGCATCCCACTCCGGGCCAAAGCAATGCGCGTGCCCGGTTCCCCAAAGTTAGGCGCCAGGAACGGCAGCATGAGACCGGGCCGTTCAGACCCAGGTGCCGGTATCTCCGAGGGCTTTGGGTGAAGGCGAGAGGCACGCGCCACGGCCTGGCGCATTCCTTGCGCTCGACCGCTGCGCCTCCGCACGCAGTGCAGCGCTCGGCGGCGAGGCCGCGCCGGACCCTCGGATCCTCGCAGCGCTGTGGGCCTCGGAGGCCAACTCGTATCGAGGGCTTACTTTCGCCGGAGCTCAACCTCCCTTCTTCCGCGTGCTTGGCGGTTGCGAAGAGAGAGGGGCGGTGAGCCTTCGCACCGAGAATCAACCCCGCGACGCTAGCAGGAGTGATTCCTGAGGATGTCCCAGCACCTGGAGACTGGTTCTCCCAGAGCCCCATCGGGGTTCTGGGGACGGTACGTGATTCGGACGCTCCCGTACTCAAAGGTGATCTGCTCGGTCGGCCCCTCGTCCCCTGGGCCGCTCCAGTCGATCGTCTTCACGAAGACGACCTTGAACTCGAACTTCAGGTACACTTGGTGGGCGGCCCCTGCCGCGCCTCCCGTCTTGCTGCAAGACAGGGTGGCATCGGCATAGTGCTGGCCCGACGCGGCACTCTCGAAGAGCACCGGGCTGGCCTTGTCGATCTTCTGAGCGGCACGTCCATGGACGCGAAGCGCGGACGGTCTAATTCACGCTCACCAACGCCGGACGAGTCGTGCGGAGGGGTTGAGTAGCCGTGCGCTACGGTGAAGACCGCGAAGCGAACTGTCCAGTGTAGCGAGGGGGCGGAAGGTGGGCTTGATCCGCCTCGGTGGACACTTTCCGAAAGGCGGATACGGTGTCTGACCTCCCCCCGAAAACTGGACGGTTCTCAGCTTGAGGAAATCGCCTCTTTCGAGCCCTCGGTTGTCCTCACGGTGGCAGCGAACTCGGTCGGTGTGAGGTTGCCGATCGAGCTATGCGGGCGGTTATCGTTGTAGTCTTGGCGCCAGGCGTCGAGCTTCGTTCGAGCATCAAGGAGGTCAGAGAATAGCTCAGCGTTCAGGCACTCGTCCCGGAGCCGCCCGTTGAAGCTCTCGATGTAGCCGTTGTCCATGGGCCTGCCCGGGCGGATGAAGTCGAGCTTCACACGGCGTTGGTAGGCCCAGGCATCCATCGCCTTCGAGAAGAATTCCGTTCCGTTGTCGACCGTGATCTCCTTCGGGTAGCCGCGTCCGTCCGCCACGGTGTCGAGGACGGCGGCAACCTTGCGTCCGGAGAGCGAGCTGTCGGCGTGCACGGCTAGGCACTCGCGGGTGTGGACATCGACGACGGTCAGCGCACGGAACTTCCGACCGTCCATGAGGCTGTCCTGGACGAAGTCCATGCTCCACCGCTCGTTCGGCCTCGTCGGCGGGTTGGGGACGATGCGGAGGTGGCTCGCGCGCTTCTTCCGCCTCTTCGTCCGGACGCCCAGCCCCTCGAGCTGTAGAGCCGGTAGATCCGCTTGATGTTCACCTTCCAGCCTTCGCGGCGGAGCAACACGTGCAGCCGTGGGTACCCGAAGCGCGGCCTCGCCTCGGCGAGCTCACGCAGCCGCTTCCGGAGCGGCGTCTGGTCCTTCGCCTTGCTCTGCCAGTAGTACGTCGAGCGGCCGAGACGAATCAGCCTGCAGGCCCGCTGCTTGCTCACCCGGAACGCGCTCACAATCCAGTCGGCGCGCTGCCGGAGCGCAGCGGGCTTAGAACTTTTTTCGGAGCACCTCCTGGAGCATGTGCTTGTCGAGCGTCAGGTCGGCCACGACGCCCTTCAGCCGGCGATTCTCATCCTCGAGCTGCCTTACCCGCCGCAGCTCGGTCAGCCCCACGCCGGCGTACTTCTTCTTCCAGGCGTAGAACGTCTGCTCGCTGATGCCCATCTTCCGGCACAGCGCCACCGCCGGCGTCCCCTGCTCGACCTGGCGGATGGCGTAGGCGATCTGCTCCTCGGTGAACCTCGACTTCCGCATCGTCCTCGTCCTTTCTTCAGGGACTCAACGAAGCGAAATCCTCAACCTGGTTTCCGTCCAGTTTTTCGGGAGAAGGTCATACGGGCGATCGCGTAGTCAGACTGTCCACGGAATCGGATCAAGCCCAGATCAAGCCCAGAAAGAAGCGAGGTGAAATAGGAGAGACGACGCGCCGACTGGAGAGTCTGGTAGAATCCTAGCGGGGGTGACCGCATGGATCCGTTGGCCGGTCTGCTTCACCGCGCGGGAATCTTGTATCCTGAAGACCATACGATGGACAGCGTCCCCTTCACGGCGCTCGTCTGCGCGGTCGCTGTCGTCGCCGTTCTGGCGCTGGTGGTCCGCTTGAACGGTGGTCGAGGAAAGCGGTGGTCTCGTCCGGCTTTCAGCGTGCTCGTCGTGTGGTGGGCGGGTGTGGAGGCCGGACACTTTGGCTTGAGCCACCTGTTCGGGATCGTGTTTACACTCCTTGCCGTGGGCGTGCTTTACGAGCCGGCTTGGCAAACTTTCCGCGCAGCGCTCGAGGGCCACGAGTAGGACTTTCACCGGACGAACGTCTCATACAGCCTCAGCCCCTCGCGCCGCCCGCTGGTCCCTTCTCGCCAGCGGAACTCCGGCCGCATGTCCGGCATCATCCCATAAGCCACCGGCTCGAGCCCCTCGTCCGACAGCGAGTCGCCCTGGGCGCGGCGTCAGCATGCTTCACAGCCCGGTCTCGGTGCCCGACGGGCTTGCGAAGAGAAAGTAGCGGACCAGATCCGAGACCCACACCCGGACGCCGGAGGGCCCGAGCCGCCTATCCTTAGTCCCGGGCCGGTCGGCAGGCCGGGGCGAGTCTCGAATCTCAGGCGGCACTCACCAGGGCCGTGTTGGGGCGGGGAGGGCGAGCCACACTCACTACGTCGAACCAAGCCTCATGAGGACTTCGGCAACTCCACCCGGGTGATGCTGGTTCTCGTTGCTCATGGTGTGAAAGCCACACTTCTGGAGGACGCGGATCGACGCGAGGTTGTGGAGAGCGACCCACGCATGAAGCGGCCGGGCGGGCGCGAGCACGAGAAACTCAGAGAGGGCCCGAGTGGCGATGCCTTTGCCCCAATGCTCGCGACCAATCCAATATCCGACGAGACGCTTGGCATCCTGTTCCCAACTGCCGATGTACCCAACGACCACGCCGCCCATAACGATGGTCCGGGTGACGTTTTCAGGGCGGAGAACCTTTGTGCGCCAGTGGGTCATGAACGCGTCGTGCTCCCGCGACGGAAATGCGGCCATGCGCAGCGCTTCTGGGTCGCGCTGGTGCTCGAAGAAGATGGGAAGGTCCTCATCTGTGACGTGGCGGAGGATCATTCTGAAGAGGCTCCGTCCAGTCTGGGCCCCGAGGGACGTCGCGAGGCGAATGGCGGAAGGGTTCTATCTTGTTCGGCATCACGAAGCGCGGGAATTTGGACCGGTCTCGGACACCAGCGGGGTGACCCCAGGAGCCCGGCGACACCGGGTCACCGCTGGGGAGACGTCATTCGGCGCCTCGTTGTATTTGCTACTTGTTGCTATGGCGCCAGAGAAGTCTGTGAATCTGGTGTTTCTTGGTCGAAGATAGGGTCTCTGAGCTGGCTGATTTCGTAGACAACTTGAGATCTGATTAGCCTCGAAGAGCTTCTGGAACGTGGTGCTGACAACGCCGTGACGTAGACAACGAAAGGCGAAGCATGACGCGAGCGTCCGCCTGCTTGCCCGGGGTACTTGCGCGGCTAGCACCTAGAGTCCTGGCCTGTCGTACTCACCGGCTACGGTGAACCTCGCTGGCCCAATCTCCCGCCGCATCTCGCCCCGGGAGAGCAGGACCCGCGGGCCCGGCCGAATGGAACGGGACAGGATGATCAGGACACGCGAAGAGATTCAGACACTCACCATCGAAGAGACCCAGGCGCTGGCCGTCCGTGAGCGCCTCATCGAGTACGGCAGCCGCAGGGGGCAGCTGGGTGCGGCCGTCCTCCCCTTCACGCGCGAGCCGGACGGCAACCTCCTAATCTTCTTTCCCCAGGACCGCGCCCGGATCCGGGTCCAGCCGCCCGGCATCGGTGCCGCCTCGGGCGTGGTCCTGACCGCGGTACTTGTTGTCGGCCGGCCGGTCCAGATGGAGATCTCGACTATCCCGGTGAGGTGGGACGCCTCACGGGGCGACTGGGTGCCGTACGACGCCGCCGCGACGGGCGACGTGGTCGCGGTGGTGTGGGAGAAGATCGAGACGCTCGCCACCAGGTCAGGCTGGTCCATGCCTGCGCCCCGCTGGTAGCTCTGGCGGCACCACATGGGGCCGGGGGCACTCACCAGAGGCCGAGCCGGGGAGGCGAGGTGGCGGGAGCGAGGGGAGGGCCACGAGGACGGCCGCCAAGGCTCGAGGATGGCATGGGCCGTCGATGAACGGAGGACGACCTCCACGACGCGGAGCATGCCCGCGCAGCTCGCGCAGGTGAGGAAGGAACTTGTTCGAGCGCTGCGGAAAACGACTCCATCTCGGGGCCGGCGGTTCGGGGAGGGACCCGGTGCTGGAGCCCGTGCAGGCTTCAGCCGCCTGCTCTAGTGACCCTGGTCGTGCGGGACGGTCACGGTCGTGGCGCCGGCGGTGGTGTTGCCCGACGCGTCGGCGCACGTGACGTCGATCCGATACGCGCGTCCCGAGCCTCCCCCCGCACGCTCCGCGCGCAACTGGACGCCGAGCACCCCCGGACTCACCTTCGGCCCCGGATCGGTGATGACCCAGTCAGGGTCGGTGTGGCCGCTACCGGGGCCCAGCACCGGCTCGTTGGCGGTCACCGAGACGATCCTGCAGGTCGTCGAGGGGTCGCAGTCGGTCGCCGAGGCGGTGATCGAGACCGGCACCAGCTTGTGATTCGGCGGCCAGAGCGTGTCGGGGCTGGGCACGATCGAGGCGATCACCGGTGCCACCGTATCGCTCACCGCCACGGTGAAGCTGCAACTGGCCGATTGCCCCGACTGATCCCTGACCGTGCAGGTGTCCGTCGTCGTCCCGATCGGAAACGCGCTGCCCGACGGCGGATCGCAGACGGCGGTCACGGGGCAATCGTCCGAGAACGTCGGCGAGAACGTCGCCACCGCTGTACACGCGCCGGGGTCTTGCGGCTTGGCGATGTTTCCCGGGCAGGTGATCACCGGCGGCACCGTGTCGGTCACGGTCACGGTGAAGCTGCAACTCGCGGTGCGCCCCAGCAGGTCCGTGACCGTGCAGGTGTCCGTCGTCGTCCCGACCGGAAACGCTGTTCCAGACGGCGGGTCGCAGACGACGGTCGGGGCGCAATCCTCCGATAAGGTCGGCGAGAACGTCGTCACCGCTGCACACGCACCGGGGTCTTTCGGCTGGGTGATGTTTGCCGGGCAGGTGATCTGCGGGGGTACCAGGCCGAGGATGACGCCTCCGTCTGGTCGCGGGCAGATCGGAAGATCGCAGCCCGACAGGCACACCAGCGCGAGCACGACGACGGTTGGGCCCCGGACCAGAGCAGGCATTGGGCACCCCCAGGTTCGACCATTTGGGCGTCAGATGCCCCACGCGTCAAGACGGCAAGTGCTCGGGGTGGGCAGCGCCTCGTGGACAACAGGGCCGACGGTGTGGCGGGGCATCAACCGCGTCGCCTACGACAGCTCGAGCAAGCCGCCGGCGACCATCGAGTGGGAGTGACCGCGAGCCCGGCGGGGGGACGGGTCGGTGAGTTCCCCGCACACGGCTCGAACACAGTCCCGCAGCCAGCAATGCGCCGGGTCAGCGTCGAGCCTCGGATGCCAGAGTAGTGAGACCGTGACCTCGGGTGTGGCCACCGGGAGGCGGAAGCCGTGCATCCCCGCGCGCAGGCCTCGGGTGTGTCGCTCCGGGACGGTGGCGATGAGGTCGGTCCCCCGGGCGAGCGCCAGGGCCGTGGCGAAGCCCGGGACGGCCGCGACGATCCTCCGCTCCACCCCCAGCGCCTCCAGGACCTCGTCAATCGCCCCCCGGTCGAGCCCCCGCCGAGTCACGGAGACGTGCCTGCCGGCCGCGTACCGGGAAGTCGTCATCTTGCCCCGGCTCAGCGGATGTCCCCGGCGAACGACGCCGATGAAGCGGTCCCGGAAGAGGGCCTGTGCTCGCACCTCCGGACCGGTCGCCTCGCCCACCACGCCGGTCTCGAGGTCGACCTCGCCGCTGCGGAGTTGCGCGCTGTCGCGGTCCGCCTTGTGGACGAACCGAAGACGCACGCCGGGAGCCTCCGCCGCGGCACCGGCGATCAGGTCCGGGCCGTAGGTCTCCACGAAGCCCTCGCTTGTTCGCAGTGTGAACGTCCGCACCAGGCGCTTGAGGTCGGGACGCTCGGCGGGCCTCAGCACCGCCTCACCGGCCTGCACCAGCTGACCCACCCGTCCGCGAAGCTCGATGGCCCGGGGGGTGGGAACGAGGCCCCGGCCCGCGCGCACCAATAGCGGGTCGCCGGTCGTCTCGCGCAACCGCGCCAGCGCCCGGCTCATGGCTGACGGACTGAGTCGCAGACGCTGCGCCGCACGGGCGACGCTGCCTTCGGCAAGGAGCACGTCGAGGGTGACGAGCAGGTTGAGATCGGGCCGGGACATGCCCTAGCCCTAGCACGTCCCCCTCAAAGGTGGCGTCAGATGCACGTATGAGCTGCAGATGATGCGTCTTCCGCCATGCCAGCCCTCGCCGTACAGAGAGCGGTATGAAACGCACACCTTCGCCGCGCTGGGCGCTGACCACGCTTTCCCTCTCCATGGTGATGCCGTCGCTCGACACCAGCATTGCCAACGTCGGGCTGCCTGCAGTGGCGAAGGCCTTCGATGCCTCCTTCCAGGAAGTCCAGTGGATCGTCCTGGCCTATCTCCTGGCGGTCACCGCCCTGATCGTCAGCGCGGGACGGCTCGGCGACCTCGTCGGTCGCAGGCAGCTGTTCCTGGTCGGGATCGCCGTGTTCACCGTGGCATCGCTGCTCTGCGGCATCGCGCCGACCCTCTGGCTGCTCGTCGCGGCGCGCGCGGTCCAGGGCGTCGGCGCGGCGATCATGATGGCACTCACCATCGCGCTGGCCGGTGAGGCGATGCCGAAGGCGAGGACCGGTCGCGCCATGGGGCTGCTGGGGGCGATGTCGGCGGTCGGTACGACGCTCGGCCCCTCGCTCGGAGGGGTCCTGATCGCCCTCTCCGGCTGGAGGGCGATCTTCCTCGTCAACGTGCCGCTGGGGATCCTCAACCTGGCTCTCGCGCTCCGGACCCTCCCGGTCGGGTCTGGGTCGGCCAGGGCCAGCCGGACGACCCTCGATCCGCTCGGCACGTTCATGCTGGTGCTGGCACTCGCGCTCTACGCCCTCGCGCTGACGACGGGGCGTGGGAGCTTCGGCCCACGCAACGGTGCGCTGCTCGGGATGGCCCTGGCCGGGCTCGGCCTCTTCGTGCTCGTCGAGACGAGTGTGCGAGCGCCCTTGGTTCGCCTGGCGTGGCTGCGCAATCCGATCCTGAGCGCCGGCCTCGTCCGGAGCGCGCTCGTGTCGACGGTGATGATGGCCACGCTCGTCGTCGGGCCGTTCTACCTCTCCCGTGCGCTCGGGCTCGATGCCGCGCGGGTCGGGGTGGTGACCTCGATCGGTCCGCTGGTGGCTGCGCTGATGGGTGTGCCTGCCGGGCGGTTCGTGGATTGGTTCGGCGCCCAGCGGATGACCGGTGTCGGGCTGGCCGGGCTGGCGGCAGGCCTCCTCGCGCTCTCCACCGCGCCGGGGGCGTTCGGCGTGGCCGGTTACGTCGGTGCCATCGTCGTCGTCACCGGCCACTACGCGCTCTTCCAGGCGGCGAACAACACGACCGTCATGCTGGATGTCGAGGTCGGTGAACGCGGCGTCATCTCGGGGATGCTCAGCCTGTCACGCAACCTGGGGCTCATCACCGGCGCATCCGCGATGGGAGCGCTGTTCGCCTTCGCCACCGGCTCGGCGGACGCTTCCACGGCGCCTCCTGCGGCCGTTGCCGCCGGGATGCAGGTCACCTTCGCCATCGCGTCGGTCCTGACACTGCTGGCCCTCGCCATCGCGGTGCGACCCGTCGGTCTACCTCGCAGAGGTCGAGCCCGTGGAGGACGTCCGGGCAGTCTCGACGTCAGGACCGGCGGTGAGGACCACCAGGGCGCATGCGCCCATCCAGGCGACCGCGGCCAGCAGCGCCAGGCGCTGGACCGCCGGGACGGCCGGCGGGAGCGGCGCCCCTCTGAACCCCTCCCGAAAGCCCAGGTAGAGCGCGAGCTCCAGGACCGAGAGCCCCAGCGCGAGCGCGCCGAGCAGGGTCAGCACGGGCCGGGGACGCAGCCCGCGCATCAGGAGCACCGTGGCCGCGAAGCCCGGCCCGGCGCCGGCGAGCAGCGCCACGGCATGCGCCACGCGCTCGGTGACCGGCACCAGCGCGAGGCCCAGCGCGGCCACCACTCCGAGGAGCTGGATGGTCCGCCGGCGCCGGGGAGTCTCGACCAGCGTGGGGGCGACCCAGAAGAAGACGCAGAGCGCGAGCACCAGGGCCCACTCCGCTGCGTGACCTCACGGAGCGCGAGGATTCGGGTTTCCGTCGAGCGCAGGGGTGCGCGCGACATCGCAGAGGAAGTTGCCCCAGAAGGAGTGTCCCTGGGTCCGGCGGTCCATCCAGGTCCCACCCGGATACTGGGCCGCGACGATCGCGGTGGCCACCGCCCCCGCGATGAGCAGCCCGAGCAGGAGCCCCGCGCCGTGTCGGATCCAGGCGGGGCGACGGGACGGAGGGGAGTCCATCGGCGGCGCACTCCACCACGGGACGGTCCGGGGCGTCCCACTCTCGCTCAGACGGATGGCGTTTCAGCAGGGTCCACGACCTCTTCCACGTTCGCGGTGACCAATGCTCCCGGGCATGACTTCGTTGCCGCCCAGGGCGAGCCACCACCCGGGCGCTTGGAGTCATGGGTTCGACCCTTCTCGGACTGTGGCTCCGGGGGTTACCGGTTCAATCCCGGTCGGTCGCCCAGGAAGACGCGTCCTTCACTCCTCACAGCCGTGGCCGGGTGGGATGCAGCGCCAGTAGGTGCGGTCGCACGCGTCGAGGCACGTGTCGCTCGCAACCTCGCTCCCGTACGGGCCGCTGCAGGCCTTCCGGCAGGTCCGTCGGGCCTCGTTGCACCGCTTGCACGCCTCCGAATCCCTGGCTGCCGAGGCAGGCACCCGGACTCAACCTCCTCTCATGTTGGGCGCGACGTTCACGTTCAGGTGAAAGAGGTTGTCGGGGTCGTACCGACGCTTCACCTGCGCGAGGCGGACTAGGGTCGCAGGCGGGTACGCGCGGCGGGCACCCTCCTCGCCCTCCTCGCCGAGGAACCCGACGTAGGCCGGAGTCGTCACTCCACGGGAGAGCGCTTCGGCCAGCCCGGCGGCCCATGTTTCATGCTCCGCGCGCTCCTCGACGAGCCCATCCATGGCGGCAATGTTCACCATGAGCTTTGCTCGCCGGTGGCCGAACGCGGTCGCGCCGTCGGCGACGCGCGCCATCGCGCCCCCGAGGATGCGCACTTGAACGGCGGCAATCGCGGCAGTCGCTGTCTCGAGGTGCGCGAGGATCGTCTCCGCCCCGCCCGCCGAGAGCTCATCGACGAGCAGGTTCGTTCCCACGGCGAACGCCGGACCAGGAGCTTCCGGCCCCGCGTACATCTCCGGGTAGCGGATCGGCCGAACCATGTCGGCGACCGGAGTGGCGAGGGTGCGGATCGGCGCGATCGCCTTCTCACCAGCTGCGGGCTCGCCCGCGTAGACGACAAGGGCCATCACCACGGGCTTGCCGTGCTGTTCCGGGGGGATGAAGGGCAGCGGCGGGGCCTTCAGTACGTTCGCGATCACGGACAGGTCCTCGGGCGCCGCATCTGTCGCAGCGACCAGCCCGGTAATCACGTCGGCGGTCGCTGGGAGCAACAGCATCCCGCCGAGGACCTGGTCGATCTCGTGCAGCCGCAGACGGAGTCTGGTCACGACACCGAAGTTGCCGCCGCCGCCCCGGACGGCCCAGAAGAGATCGGGGTGGGTATGCTCGTCCACCTCGAGAAGCTTGCCGTCGGCGGTCACTACCTCGGCCGCAAGCACGTCGTCGATGGCGAGCCCGTGCTTGCGGACGAGGAAGCCGATACCGCCGCCGAGCGTGATCCCACCGAGGCCGACGCTCGCGGTGTCGCCGAGCCCGGTCGCGAGGCCGCGTTCGCCGGTCGCCCTGGTGTAGTCGCCGGCCTTGACGCCGGTCTGCGCCCATGCTGCTCGGCCATCCGCGTCGACTTCGACCGCGTTCATCGCGGAGAGGTCGAGGACGATCCCGCCCTCGGACGTACCGTACCCCGCCCGGCTGTGGCCGCCGCTGCGCACCGCGAGCTCGGCCCCGGTCTCCCGTGCCATCGTCACGACGCGCGCGACGTCCGATGTGTCGCCGACGCGGACGATGGCCGCGGGCCGACGGTCGAAGCCGGTGAAGAACACTCGGCGCGCGTCGTCGTACCGGGCGTCGTCGGAGCCGATCACCTTTCCGTTCAGGCTGGTGCGGAGGTTGGAGATCTGGAGTTGGGAGCCGGTCTTCATATGGCGCCACCTCCCTCGGCGAGCGCATGACGCAGCGCGAAGCCGAGTTCCGCGATCTGCCGTTGCGACACCTCGGCGGACAGGACCGCTTGCGATCCGTGGAAAGTGCCGCGCCACTGGTGCAGTTCGACTGGCACGCCGGCCTGCAGCAGCCGCTGCGCATAAACGATGGCTTCATCGCGGTTCGGATCGAACTCCGCGCAGGTGATGTAGGCGGGCGGCAGGCCCGACACATCGGTAGCCCGCGCCGGCGCGGCGTAAGGTGAGGCGGGCGCGGACCCGAGGTAATGCCTCCACGATGCGGCGACCTTGTCGCGCGTCATGAATGGGGTATCGGTGAAGTTCCGTGCCGACCAGGTCGCCTGCCGATCATCGAGCTCCGGCTGGTTGAGCAATTGAAACCTGATCGGCGGCCCCTGTTGGTCACGCGCTCGCAACGCCGCCGCCGCTGCGAGTCCCGCGCCAGCAGCGTGACCACCGACGGCAATGCGCTGCGGGTCGATGCCGAGTTCGGCTGCGTGCTCGGCCGTCCAGGTGAGCGCGACGAACGCGTCATCGAGCGCGGCCGGGAACCGATTCTCGGGCGCCAGCCTGTAGCCGACTGACACCACCACCGCGCCGGAGTCGTCCGCGATCCGCACAACCCACGGATGCTCGATGTCCAGGCCGCCCATCACGAATCCGCCGCCGTGAAGCCAGACGATGGCGCCTTGCGCCTGATGCGGGCGATAGATCCGCACTGGCACGTCCGGGTTGCCAGGGACCGCGCGATCCTCGATCTGCATTCCCTCGACGTTCGGCACTGATGCTTTGGCGGACAGCTCGGCGAGTTGCCTGCGCGCAGTGACCGGATCGCTCAAGTCGGCCGGGGGAAACGATTGAATGAATGGTTCTAGCTGCGGGTCCATTCGCGGAGTCCTCAAGTCACTCGTCATTCCTCGATCTCCTCGACTTGATCACGGTCTGATCAGTGCCGCCGTCTGCCGGCTGCCGCAAGCGGATCAACGGATCCCAGTACTGGAGGACGGGAAGATGGTCGCCAGCCCTGCAATCGGTGCGAGCTCGACTGCTCTGACGGCGCGGCTTGATGAGGCCTCCGGATCGGCAGGCGTTCGAATGAATACGCGCTGAGCAACTCGAGGTACCAGGCATGCGGTTGACGGGTTGTGCCCCTCAACCGGATCTGGCACGGCGTGCGAGCCCGAGCTTCCGCCTGTACCTAACCCTCACTGCCCGATCCAGAGTCGGACGAGCACGATGCTGCCGGGGCCGGGCTGGACCAACCCGTCGAAATCCGGACGGTCCGGTCACTCCTCCGCCGGGTCAGGGGAGACTGTGCGGGCTCACTCGGGTCGCGCAGCGGGCTCTAGACCCTTGCGGGGCGCACGTTGCCACTCGCGCGCGCGGACCGCCCGAGGGTCCTGCTTCAATCCTCGCAGCCGTGACCGGGTGGGATGCAGCGCCAATAGGTGCGGTCGCACTGGTCGAGGCACGTGTCGCTCGCAACCTCGCTGCCGTACGGGCCACTGCAGGCCGTCTTGCAGGTGCGGCGGGCGTCTTTGCAGCGCTTGCAGGCCTGTGCTGGCGTCTCCTTCGGAGCGGGCTGGACGACCGGGGGAGAAGGCTGGTCCGCTGCGCGGGTCGCGTGCCCCGCGAGTCCGAGGAGAAGGAGCGACACGAGGAATGGCCAGCGAGAGGTCACGGTGAGCCCTCCGGATGGGGGCAACCCTATTCCTAGAGCGGGTGCGGAATGAACCCTCCTCCCCTGGGAGGTGCCGCGTCCAGCGCCCTGACCGACGGCGTGGGCCCTCGCGGGGCAACCATGCCCTCCGCTTCCAGTGCGTCGACGGGGCGTTCATTCGGACGGGATGAGGCTAGTGTCGAACTCGGCCTCGACGGCCTGGCGGCGAGCCAAACGTCGGCGATGGCTGCGGCCCGTGGAATGCGCCCGGCGGCCGGAGAAGGCTGCCCGGTCGTGTGGCGGCCAGATTGAGACGCGATCGCGGTGCTCGAGCGCATCATTTCCGCGGCGCCCTCGAGCTCAGGACGCTGCCCTCCGCCTGACACGGAACATGCGTGGAGCCCCTTGCGAGATGGCATTCCACTCGAGCAGCGAGAGCCCGATGACCCGGCCGCCCAGCCGCTCCAGCTCCGTTGCCCGATCATAGTCCCCGACGTCGGCCGAGGCGCGGGTGATGGCGGCGTGCAGCCCGTATCCGGTGAAGTCGCGGCCCTTGATGAGATGGTGGAGCACCGATTGCTTCTCACCCTCGTCGAGGCCGAAGCGCTCGCCCACGTGCTCGACCAGGTCGACGGCGTCGCTCTCCATGGGATTCGAGGCAGCGAGCGTCAGCATCCTGGCAACGGCCTCGAATCTCGCCTCGTCGAGGGCACTGGCCACGAGGTCACGGATCGGGCCGCGGATGGCGGCCGCCGTCAGCTCCCTGGTCTCGCGGGCGGCGAGCACCCAGTCCTCGCCGCTCAACTCCCTGTGCCTACCGGCGCGGTGGTTCCGGACCGCGGTTTCGACGACAGCGAGGTTGGTGCAGACCTTCGTCCACACGGACGTCTCGATGGAAAGCGGTCCGTCGCCGACCTCGCTGTAGCTGATCACGATGGCCGGGCTGATGGTGTCGAAGAAGCCGTTGGTGTCGTCTCCGAGCATTCTCCCGGTGGGGACGTCGCGCTCGATGCTCCGGTCGACGGCCTTGAGGTAGAGCCGCTTCTCGGTGATCTCGCACGACATGATGATGAGCCTGCGCTCGAGCAGCACCGGGATCGCCGCGTCCATCACGTCCTCGTTGTCGAGCACCCGGTAGCGACCATCGAGGAAGGCCAGCACCATGCCGTCCAGCGTCCGCAGCGTCCGCCGGTCCTTCGCCTTGCTCCTCATCGAGCGGTTGACGAACTCAGCAAGGAGCTCGGGCGCGGCTTCGTGCATTTGCCGGTACTCGGCGACCGGGATGCAGGCGTACTCCGCAAGCTGGCTGTGCGCGTGCGGCGTGATGCCGAACGCTTCGTTCTTCCCGTTCGTCAGCGACAGCCTGAGCTCGGGCGTGCCCTCGGCGTCCGCGACCATCACCTCCAAGTTCTCCACAGGCGCGACGAGATCGCGCCTCGCACGAGCGCGGCGCTCGACCTCCGCCGCCAGCTCATCCAGCGACTTTGCGGTCTTCATGGTTGTAAATGACCGTGCGGACTGCGCCTTGGCGTCGGCCCGGAGGTCTCTCCTCCCCGGTTTAAGGAACGCCCGTACCACGGGCGCGACAAGGGCCTCAAATGCCGTCCGGTCGGGCTCCCCCGCCGGAGTGGCTCCCGCGGGCGAGTGTCACTTCACGCCCCTCCCAGCGGGCCTGGTCGAATGAGTTGAACAGTCTCGTGAAGGTGAGCTGGCGCGGGGAAGCGGCATGGGCGAGGGGGAGCAGCTGGGAGGGCAGCCGCAGGCGCTCGGGGATCCGACTGCACATTGCTCCCCAACCTTCAAGAGGCCACTGTCCGTGGGTGCGGCTCGGAATCACTCGAGCCAGCATTCGGGTTGGAGCGGATAATGAACACTTCCGGGAATGAGTCGAAGGAGCTCCGTTCGGTCACTCTGCTCCTGCACTGTCCCCTGCGGCTTGGCCTGGCCGCCAGCTTGACCCAGTTCATCTATGCGCACGGGCGCCTCCTGTATCACGATCAGTACGTCGACCCGGAGAACGACGACCACTACTACACGCGCCTCAGGTGGGACGTCTCGAGCTTCGCGATGACCGATGAGGAGATGGCCGAGCGCCTTCGCCTCCTCATCGGCACCGGGCCCGACACCGAGTGGTCGCTTCATTACTCCGACGAGGCCCTTCGGATGGCCGTCTTCGTCTCGAAGGACCCCTGGTGCCTCTACGACATCCTCGCCCGCCGCGAGTCCGGAGAGTGGAGGGTCGAGCTGCCGATCATCGTCAGCAACCATCCTGACCTCGAGCCGGTGGCCCGGAGATTTGGTGTCACCTTCCGCGCGTTCTCGGTGACGAAGGAGAACAAGAGCGAGGTCGAGAGAGAGCAGCTGGAGCTTCTCCAGAGCCGCCGGGTCGACTTCGTCGTGCTCGCGCGCTACATGCAGATTCTGACGGGCGGGTTCGTGCGGGCGTATCCGAATCGGATCATCAACATCCACCACGCATTCCTTCCCGCGTTCCCCGGGGCTCGCCCGTACCACTCCGCCCGTGAGCGTGGCGTGAAGATGATCGGGGCGACGAGCCACTACGTGACGGAAACGCTGGACGCTGGGCCGATCATCGAACAGGACGTCCAGCGTGTGTCACATCGGCACTCGACCAAGGACCTGATCCGCTTCGGGCGAGACCTGGAGAAGGTCGTCCTCTCGCGAGCCATCTGGAGCCACCTCCGGCGGAAGATCATCGTTCACAAGGGGCGAACGGTCGTCTTCGACTGACCCTCCGACGGGGCGAGCGGATCGGGAAGGTGTACTTCCTCTTCGGAGCGAAGACGCTCGACCGTGCGCAGCCGCCGAGCGTCAGGCCGCAGTCACTGGAGTCGAGGAAGCGCAACGAGGTCGGTCGCCCTTCCTGAACGGGCACTGCGCGAGCCCTGAGAGGATTGAGCGACGATCTGATTGTTGACGGCCGCGGCGCCTGCTCTGGAGGAGGACTCCGCGCTGGTGGGGGAACGTCCTGAGTGCGGCCGGTCCCCTGGGATGGACTCTTGAGGCCGGTCCGGGGGCCGTATCGTCGGGCCCGGCGAGGGAAGGACGACGAAGCCAGGAGGCGCTCGGCCGGAGCTGAGCATAGAGCAGTGCCGGGCCCATCCGCAGGTTAGAATCGGCTCATGCCGTCGGGGTTCTTGCACGTGCAGTCGCGATGGGCCTGACCGAGCGCAAGCCGCGGGAGCGATCGCTGCGCAGCCTTACCCTGCCCCAGGGCTTCCACCGCGTCGTCTGGCAGGAGTGGGGTGACCCGGACGCGCCGAACGTGGTGGTGTGCGTGCACGGCGTCGGCCGCAACGCACGCGATTTCGACCTCCTCGGCGAAGCGCTGTCGGACACGCATCGTGTCCTCGCGGTGGACATGCCCGGGCGCGGGCGCAGCGACTGGCTGGTGGACCCGCAGGCCTATGCGTTCCCCACGTACCTGACCACCCTCACGGCGCTCATCGCGGCCAGCGGCGCGGAGACGGTTGGCTGGGTCGGCACCTCGATGGGCGGCCTGCTGGGCATCGCGCTCGCCGCGCAGCCGAATACGCCGATCGCGCGTCTGGTGGTCAATGACGTCGGGCCCGTGATCGAGCCGGCGGCGCTGGAGCGCATCCGCGGCTACCTCGGCGCCGACCCCGCCTTCGAGCGGTACGAGGACATCGCAACCTACGTGCGCGGGATATCCGCGCCCTTCGGCCGGCTGTCGGACGCGCAGTGGGACCACCTCGTCCGCACCAACGTGCGACAGGACGCGGAGGGTCGCTGGCGGCTCGGCTACGATCCCGGCATCGCGGTGAACTTCGGCGCCCAGGCCGCGCCGGTCGACCTGTGGCCGCTATGGGACGCGGTCCGCTGTTCCACGCTCGTGCTGCGCGGCGCGCACTCCGACCTGCTGAGCGCACGCACGGCGGAGGCGATGGCCGCGCGCGGGCCGCACGCGCGGGTCGTCGAGATTGCGGACGTGGGCCACGCGCCGATGCTCATGGAGCCCTATCAGATCGAGGTCGTCGCGGCGTTCCTGCGCGCCCCGGAGCCTCGATGAGCGCACCTATCCGCCGAGGCAGGTGGTCCAGGCGCAGCTCCCGAGGCGAGTTCCAGAGGTGAGGCTCAAGATCGGGAGCGTTACATTTCAGGATCCCCAGGTCGTGGAGCTGCCCGGACTCGCGGCCCGGAAGTAAGTCAGGCCTGGTTCTGTGGCTCCGGGGCTTGGCTGCTCAAGCCCGCTTGTGGCTGGCCCGGTGCGCTACTGGCGCTGCTTCGAGTGCTCGAGCAGGCTGCAGGCGGTGACCATCTTCGCCGGGTCGACCGCCTCTTCGCCCAGCTCGACGCGTCGGATGACGCCCTGCTTGTCGATCAGGAACGTTGCGCGCTGGGCCAGCTCGTAGCTCGTCGAGCCCACCTGCTTGAGGCGGAGCGGGACGCCATACTGCTTCAGGGTCTTGCCAGCCTGATCGCTCAGCAGCGGAAAGTGAACGTTAATCTGGCGAGCGTATGCCGCGTTCGCTGCGGGACTATCCTTGCTGATTCCAAAGACCACTGTGTCGCTTGCTTCCAGCTTGGGCCCATCAACCTGATAGGCTTTGAGTTCACTGGTTCAGGTATCCGTGAAAGCGAGGACGTAGAACACGAGAACCACGTTCTTCTTTCCACGAAAATCGCTGAGTTTGACTTCCTTCCACTCGTTGCTCAGGAGTGTGAAGTCCGGTGCTTGGTCCCCCGGGCCGAGCAGATGTGCATCCGGGGCCTCGGCGTGAACCGGAGAAGTGACAGCGAGCGCTATCGTCGCAGCGATGAGACGCAGAGCTTTCATGGGCGACCCTCGTAGACCGTTTCGATGCCAACCGGTGAGCCGCTGGGATGTCAAGGAGTGGGCTGGGCGCTGATGCGCTTGTCGAGGACCCAGGTGTCGCCTGGAAGACCATCCCGATGACCCTCGCCCTGCTCGCGAAACTGCGAGCCGGGGACCAAGCTGGCCGCCTAGAACTTCTCCGAGTCGGCTTCCGCGGCGCGGACGACCTCGTCGAACGCCTTGAAGACCGCCTGGGAGCACTTGTCGCAGAGTTCCCTCTGGACCGTGTCGAGCGCTTCCCCGAACGACAGCCACGCCTTGAAGCCCGCCGGGTATAGCTTCCGGTCGCGGACCATCGCCTCCTCGATGTAGGCCCGGTCCAGCTCGCGAATCATCGCCAGCTCGCGCTCGACGACCGCGATTGCCGCGACGTGCTTTTCCGGCTCCTTCTTCATGCTCCGGAGCCCGAGCTGCATCGCCTGCTCCATGTAATGGGCCTCCTTGTAGGCCTTCTGGCTGGCGGCCCGCATCTGCTCGAACGCCCGGTCGCGGGCCCGGAGGACCTTTTGCACTCGCGTCTTCATGCTCGCACCAACCGGGTAGGGGTCCTGGGAGCGGTGCATACTACCAAGAGTGCGGAGCGGGACCTTCAGTCCCAAAGCCCGCTTGGTCGCCCTCGCCCACGAATTCCGAGCGGGGGCTCCACCGGGCGCCCGGAAACAGTCTAGCCCGCGTCGTGTCAACCGGGCTTGTCGTGGACTCGGGTCCGGCCTTCGGTGTACCTGGCGAAGGGCTGGGAATTCTCCTCCGGGAGCGACAGGCAGTCGTGAGCGTCGCAATGCTGAGATCCGGTCAGCCATCGTTGGGAGGGCTCCTTGTGGACAGCCGGGCTCCGGCCGCGGTGCTTTTGGTGCGGCTCCTGGTCGGTGCCGTTTTCCTGTCCGAAGGCATCCAAAAGTTCCTGTTCCCCGAGACGCTGGGCGTCGGGCGGTTCACGAAGATCGGGATTCCCGCTCCGGCGGTGATGGCCCCTTTCGTGGGAGTTGTGGAGATCGTCTTCGGGCTGTTGCTGATCATCGGCCTGCTCACCCGCCTGGCGACGATTCCGTTGCTCATCGACATTCTGGTGGCCATCGTGACGACGAAGATCCCGATGCTGATCAGGGACGGGTTCTGGAAGATGGCCCACGAGGCCCGCACCGACTACGCGATGCTTCTGGGCCTGGTCTTCCTTCTGTTGGTTGGAGCCGGACCGCTGGCCGTCGATTCGCGCCTGGCCGGGCGCAATCGGCCACCGTAATCCGGCGTACGCCTCCGGTCTTCGTCCGGCCGTGCTGCACCGCCGACCTACGCCGACGCGGCAGGAACGAAGGACATCGCGCGCTCCGCCAGCGCGGTGATGGTCAGCGCCGGGTTCACTCCCGGGTTGGCGGAAATGGCCGAACCGTCGATCACGTAGAGCCCTTCGTAGCCAAAGACGCGGTGCTTGTCGTCGATGACGCCCTCACCGGCGCTCGCGCCCATGCAGGCGCCGCCGAGGATGTGCGCGGTGGTCGGCGTGCCCAGGACCGTCTCGCTGATGAGGCTCTCGGCGAAGCCGTCGATCTTCTCCTCCACCCGGTGCGCCAGCGCGGTCGCCTCGGGGATGGCCGCGGTCGGCGCCGGGCCCTCGGCGAGCGCGGTGGTGAGGCCGAGCGCGCCCAGCCGCAGGCGCAAATGGCCCTCGAGCGTGCGCATGAAGAGGAGGATCATCGTCCGCTTCGCCCAGTCGTCGACGAGATAGGCGCGCAAGAAGCGGAGCGGATGGCGGAGCAGCTTCACGAGCACGCGCAGGAGCCGCAAAGGCGCGCTCTCGCCCGGCACGTGCGGCGACATCAGCAGACGGAAGAAGCCCGATCCTTTCGCGTAACGGACAGGCTCGACGTGCGAGTGCTCGTCGGTGTGGAGGATGCTGGTGATGGCGATCCCCTCGGATAGGTCACGATCGGCGCGGGTCGTCACGCCGATGAGTGACTCCGAGTTGGTGCGGACGAAGGAGCCCAGCCGTTCGGACAGCCGCGGCAGCCCCCGCGGGCTCGCCTTCAGCTTGAGAAGGAGCGGCAGCGGTGCCGAGCACTCCTCCGGAGAAGATCACCTTGCGCGCAGTGAACGACCGCTTGCGCTTGCCAAACAAGCCGTAGCCCGTGACGGCGTCGACGCGGTAGCCGCCGCCCTCGAGCGCGCCCACCCAGGCAACTTCAGTGTCGGCCTCGATCTTCAGGCCACGCTTCTCGGCGAGGTAGAGGTAGTTCCTGTCCAGCGTGTTCTTGGCATTGTGCCGGCAGCCGGTCATGCACGCGCCGCATTCGATGCATCCGGTGCGGTCCGGCCCCTCGCCGCCGAAGTACGGGTCGGGCACCGTCTTGCCCGGCTCGCCGAAGTAGACTGCCACGCGCGTCGACCGGAACTGATCGGCCCGGCCGATGTCCCTGGCGACATCGCGCAAGACCTTGTCTGAATAGGTCTCGTGCGGGTACTGCGTCACGCCCAGCATACGAAGCGCGGTCGCGTAGTGCGGCTCGAGCTCCCTCTTCCACTCGGCCAGGTGTCCCCAGGAGGGGGCGGCGAAGAAATCGTCCTCCGGCGTGGGTAGCGTGTTGGCGTAGACGAGAGAGCCCCCGCCCACCCCCACCCCCGAGAGCACCGTCACGTGGCGCAGGAAGGTCATCTTGAAGATTCCGCGGCAGCCGAGCGCCGGCAGCCAGAGCCAGCGGGGGAGGTTCCAGTTGGAGCGGGGGAAGTCCTCGGCGCGGAAACGGCGACCCTTCTCCAGCATGAGGACCCGGTAGCCCTTCTCCGTGAGGCGAAGCCCGCAGACGCTGCCGCCGAAGCCGGAGCCGACAATGACGTAATCCCAGTCCACGAGGTGCGCTCTTACCAAAGAAGGGGGCGCCGGGCGCGCGTCCCGGTGGGCGCGCGTCCCGGTGGGCCTCGGTCCGGTCCGCCTCGATGTTCAGGCCGCGTTCCAGATCGGCTGGTCCGATTTGGTTAGCCGATCAGCAGAGAGAACGCCGTGAGCACTGCGGCGGTGGTCGAAGACTGAAGCTGTACGTGCCGAGCCTGGCGCTGCACCTGCTCCCGCTCCGCTGGGTCAACGATGGCCTGGGCACCCTGATCCATGTCGCGCTGACCGCGCGAGGCCAGCTTCAGTCAAGTCTTTCCCCAGGCCTGGAAGAAGCCGAGAGCAGCTGGCCAGAGGGGGAGGAAGAGGGCCAGTCTCCACGGCCGAGGAGCGCCTGTGACCACGAGCGCGATAGCGAGGATCACGGCCACCGCGAGGGCCGCGGCGCCGAAGAGCAGACGGCTGCGGCGCTCACGCGGACCGATGTTCGGAATGCTCACGGATCGAACGTCCATTGCTCCCCTCAGGACGGAGCAGCCGGTATCCTCTCACCGACAACCCGCGCTGCGAATTTCCGCTGTGGTCAGCAGTCGCTTGCCCGGTGGACAGAGCGCGGATCACCGCCCGCGCCGGAGACCGGGCACGGGCTGCGTCGCCGGCGAGGCTTCGGACACCTCAGCCTTCACCCCGTAAGACCCCGTCGCCCGCGCGGGCACCCACCTCCGCGCCCCAGACCAAGCCCTCACCCTGCCTTCGCTCCGACAACCGGGACCCGAAGTCCTCCGCCTCGATCATCTGGCGAATCTCGACCTCACCGTCCTGGAAGGGCGCGCGCTTGAGCCACTCGATCGCCTCGTTCTTGGATTTCAACTCCAAAATCCAGAAGCCACCGATCAGCTCCTTCGACTCCGCGAACGGCCCGTCGATCACGGTTTGCTTAGCGCCCTCGAACTTCACTCTGGCTCCCTTCGAGCTGGCCTCGAGCCCCTCGGCCACGACCATCACCCCGGCTGTGACCAGCTGGTCGTCGAACTTGGCGATCTCCGTGAGGACCTTCTCCTCGGGAAGCTTCCCCGCCTCCGAATCCTTGTTCGCCTTCACGATCACCATGAATCGCATCATCGCCTCCCTTTCATTCTGGTCTGGAGGCCGCAACCTCGGCGCCCACCCTGTCGTGCCGGACCGGCGAGCGTCGAGCCCCTGAATCCTCTCTGTCAGCGACCGTACAGCACCGTGAAGTTGCTCGTAGCTCGGGCGGGCTGGCGCGGGTGGACCTCGGCAGGCTCCTCGAGCTCGGCCGCGTCGACCGTACGCCCGGGGCGAGTTCGAGGCGAGAGCCGGTGCTGGAGCCCGTGCAGCTTTCAGCCGCTTGCTTCAGTGACCCTGGTTGTGCGGGACGGTCACAGTCGTGGCGCCGGCGGTGGTGTTGCCCGACGCGTCGGCGCACGTGGTGTCGATCCGGTAGACCCGTCCTGTGCCACCTCCCGCACGCTCGGCGCGCAGCTCGACGCCGAGCAATGCAGGACTCACCATTGGCCCCGGACCGGTGACGATCCAGTCAGGATCGGTGTTGCCGGTGCCGGGGCCCAAGACGGGCTCGTTGGCGGTCACCGAGACGATCCTGCAGTTCGACGGCGGGTGGCAGTTGTCCGTCGCGGAGACGGTGATCGAGACAGGCACGGGCTTGTGATTCGGCGGCCAGAGGGTGCCGGGATTGACCACGATCGAGTCGATCACCGGTGGCATCGTGTCGGTCACGGTCACCGTGAAGCTGCAACTCGCCGAGAGCCCGGACTGCTCGGTGACGGTACATTTGTCCGTCGTCGTCCCGAGCGGAAACGCCGTGCCCGACGGCGGATCGCAGACGACGCTCGGGGAGCAATCGGCCGAGAACGTCGGTGAGAACGTCGTCACCGCCGTACACGCGCCGGGGTCTTGCGGCTTGGTGATGTTTCATGGGCAGCTGATTCGCGGTGGCGTGGTGTCGACGATGAAGCCTCCGTCCGGTCCAGACGGGCAAAGCGGAAGATCGCAGCCCTGCGCGCAAGCCAGCGCGAGCAGGGCGACGGTTGGGCCCCGGCGCACGGCAGCCATTGGACAACCCCCAGGTTCAACGATGCGCGCCTCGGATCGGCCACGCAAGTGCTCGGGGTGGAGTCACGCCTCCTGGGCAACTAGTCGCTCTGCGCCGACCCTACGCCAGCCACTGGGCGAGCTGCGCGTAGACCGCCGGCGAGTCCAGGAGGTCGAAGTGGTCTGTCTGGAAGAACACGCGCTGATGGGCGGGCGGGAAGGCGAGCCTGAAGCGCGGCTCGGGGTGGATGCCCAGCGCGCTGGTCACTGGAACGAGGCCGTCGCCGAGAAGAGCGTCGAGGGCGTCACCCCTCTTCCGTCCCCGGCTGGCGGCAATGGCATAGCAGCCTACACCTTCGGGTAACGGCACCGGGGTGCGGGGATCGGTCCGGTAGCGGCGCTGGCGGTTGGCCCAGTCCTCGTCGAGAACGTTTCCGAAGCGCAGGTCATGGATCCCGGCCGCCCGGTTCCCACCGATGCGAGTCAGCGGTGCGGCATAGGGACTCACCTCGAGGAGTCGATCGAGGAGGTTGCCGGCCCGCTCTAGGGGCGCCCCGTGGTGTGGAGTGCCGAGGAAGATCAGTTTGGACAGTCGCTCGGTCCAACGATGGCCGGCGAGGCGACCCTGGTGACATGCGCTGCGGATGACGAGCCCGCCCATGCTGTGACCGAGGAGCACCAATTCTTCCACCGGGACTCTCCAGGCGGCGAACATCGACTCCAGCGCTTGGGCGACGTCACGACCGTTCAGCGAGACATGCCGGCCGCTGTTGTAGTGGAGGTAAACCGGCGCGAAGCCGTGCTGGCGCTCCAGGGCCTTGCCGTGGTCGTGGTCGCCCCGCTTCCACTGGAGGTCGCTCATGCACAGGCCGTGGACGAGAACCACGACCCGTCCCCGTGGTTCTGGCAGCCGTGCGGCCAGCAGGTCCCGATCCAGCTCCAGCGCGGCCCCGTCCTGCCGGAACCGCATGGGAATGGTGAGCGGATTGTCCGTCGCCGCCAGATGATTGCCCACCACGCCATTGAGAACCGAGAGCAGCATCTCGCGTCGTGGCGACGGGGAGGGTCCGCTGGATGGCAGCTCGAGCAGGGATTGCGCGGTCCTGAGTCCGCCCTCAAGGAGCCGGGTGATCAACCGGATGGTCTGATAGACCTGTCGGGTGATCCCGCGGGTCCGCGTGTCGGCGATTGTCCCCACCGGAAACGGCCGGCGGGAGATCGTGCCGTGCATCGACTCGACCACATCGGTGAGCCCGATGACGGCGTCGAACGCCAGCCGGCCGACGCCGACGACATCGGAGGCTCGGAGAGCAAGCTCGTGTCTCATGCTGAAACCGTCACTGTATCCGCTAACGAACCGCATACTCACGGATTGTGACTTCGTGCGGAGGCCTGGCCAGGCCGGCGCAAGCCCCGGGGCCGCTACTTCGCGGTCGGCGCCCCCGGGGGAGGAGGCGCTGGGGCGGCGCACCCGGGCGATGGGGGCGAAGACTCGTTGATTCTCCGCGACCGCAGGAGCGTCCGAGTTTAGCATCGCGAACCTGCGGCTCCTCGGGGGCCCGGAAGGAGAGCGAACATGGGGCCGCCGGCGACCTTCGGGGACGTGCTGGGATTCGATCCAGGGAATCCTCCGAATCTACGAGCGGAATCCGTTCTCGCGGGAGGTGGACTCCCGCGACGACATGACCCATCCGGACTGGGACAAGGAGTTTGCCTCCTATTTCCTCTCCGGCCGGACCGCGCTCGAGCTCATCCTGCACGGGATGCTCGCTTCCAGGATGGCCGCCGTCCCCGAGACGATCCTCGACATGCCGTCGGGCTTTGGCCGGGTGATCCGACATCTCGCATCGGCGTTTCCCGAGGCCCGCCTGTACGCTTGCGATCTGTATCAGGACCGGATCGACTTCTGCGCCTCGGCGTTCAAGGCCAAGGCAATCAAGTCGAAGGAGGACTTCGATCAGCTCGTGTTCCCCGAGAAGTTCGATGTCATCTGGTGCGGCTCGCTCCTCACCCACTTGCCAGCCAGGCTCTTCCGGAAGTGCATCGCCCTGTTCTCGCGCTCACTCAATCCAGGCGGAATCGCGGTGGTGAGCTTGCAGGGGCGTCACTCGCCCTACATCCAGAAGCACAAGTGGAAGTACATCGACGATGCGCGGTTCACCAAGGCGGAGGCCGGCTTTCGCGCCGAGGGCTTCGGCTACGTCGACTACAACGAGAAGGCCAAGTTCTTTGAGCAAGACGCCTACGGGGTGACCCTCTCGTCCCCATCCTGGGTGATGCGCTGTCTCGAGACAGACGAGAGCATCCGGATCACCGGCTTCATCGAGCGCGCCTGGGACGAGTGCCAGGACGTGGTCGTCTTCAAGAAGCTGCCGATTCACGCCTGAGGGGGTTGGCGGTTCCTCGAGCGTTCTCCACGAGCGTGGCAATCTCCACGAACTCGACGCTGGGGCGCACACCGTAGAGACCCGTTACGCGCTCCAGAAGCGCATCGGTAAAGAACGCTTTCGCTGCGTCCTCCGAGTCCCAGACGTAAAAATTCACGGCCGTCCGTCTTCCAGAGTTGACCGTGAAGGCCTTGGAACGCAGTCCGGACATTCCTTCAAACTTTGCGCGTACGGTCTCAGCGATCTTCCGCACGGCTTGTTCATCGAAATTGTCCCCGTAGCTAAATGTTACAAATACGCCAATCATACCGCGCTCCTTTCGATGTAGGTATCAAGTGCGGTGGGCACCCGGGGACCTGCCCGAGGCTACTCCAGCAGACGCATCGCCTTTTCGAGACTGCGGCGGAGACGGTTGAAGGAGGCGGCGAGGACGGTAATCTCGTCCCGCCCCTTCACGGCGAACTCGGGGACCTCGAAGCTTCCGGTGCTGACCTGATCGGCGGCGCGCGCCATCCGGATGATCGGCCGGATGATCAGCACCGAGAGCGCGATGTTCAGCACGATGAAGGCGACGACGAACACCACCACCAGCGAGGCCATGAAGGTGCGAAAGGCCTGGTCCGCCTTGTCGAGCGCCACGGTCATCGGCACCGAGACGATCTGCGCTCCGACGGTCTCTCCCTGCTTCCACCCGAAGCCGTTCGCCTGGCCGTAGAGCTTCAGCATCGACGCCGGGGCCACCTCGGGCGTGCCGTGGCACCGCAGGCACCCGGCGTCGGCGATCCGGATGGGCCGGGCGAGGTAGAGCGCCTTGCCGATCGGCGTCCCCCGTGCTCCGCGGAAATCCTTCAGCTGCGGGTCGTTCCGGAACTGGGAGATGATGTCCTCCTCCCACTCGAGCGCCTTGTTCCGCGGGTTGGTCGGGTTGAGCACCGCCTCCTTGTAGGAGTACTCGGGGTGCTGCTCCCGAAGGGCACCGAAGGTCTCTGTCGCCGCGTAGGCGGGGAGCGACTGCGGGAGGAAGGTCCGCATCAGCTGCAGCTCGAGCTGCGGGGTGATCTCGCGGTTGGTGTAGCTGCGCACGGCCAGGGCCGCGCCCATCATGAGGTCTGCGGTCCGGACCACCTCATCCCGGGCGTTTGCCTCGAGGATGCGGCGGGAGAGCACACCCGATACCCCGAGGCCAAGCCCGAAGACGAGCACCAGCACCAGATTGAACTTCAGCCGCAGACCCATCGTAGCGTTCCTGCGCGCGCCGGGATGGCAGCGCTCCCCGAGCGGGACCGTCTCTATGCGCGTCGCGCGGGCACGCCGCCGTCACAGTTGCCGAAGGATTCCGGCAGCTCACCCCGCCGCGGCGAGGCCCGGGGCCTGCCCTGTCAGCGAGGCCCGAGTGCAGCCTGATCGGTAAGGTCTCCGATAACGGAACCGCGAACGCCGTGCATGGCCCGGACCGGCCATTCTTCATCGGACCAGCATCGCCACCGCCTGTGCACGGGTGCGAACGCCGAGCTGGGCGAGGATGTTGGCCACGTGCCGATGCACGGTGTGCTCGCTGCGAGTGAGCGCCTGCGCGATTCTCGCGGTTCGACCGGCCCTGGGCGAGCATCTCCAGGATCTGCCGCTGGCGCGAGGTGAGGGTGGACGTCACCGGAGGCTTGCGCGGCGGCTTCGGCATGCGGCGGGCCGGGCGCCGCGGCAACGAGGGGAGTCGCTCGAGGAACCGGTGGACCTCCCCGAGCAGCGCGACCGAATCACCCACAAATGGCCAGTGATCGGCGCCGGGCAGCTCCACGAACAGCGCGCCGGCGATGTGGCGGGCGATGAAACGGCCTTCGTCGATCTTCGCGTCGCGGTCGCCGGTGCGGTGCAGCACAAGCGCCGGCGCAGCCACGTGCGCGAGCGCGGCCCGGGAGTCGACGTCGGTGTTGTAACGGAGCAGCGCCGCGGCGGCGCCAGGGCTCGCGCTCTGGCGCAGGTATGAGGCGAAGCGCGTGACGAAGCGGCCATCCTTCGCGCGCGACGGCGTCAGCGTGTCGAGCTCCATCGGGCCGCCCCACGAGCGCTGCACCAGCTCCATCAGCCTCGCGGGTCGCCGCGTCGGACGGCGCCCAGGGGTAGTCGGGCGTGCGGCGGCGGCAGGTGAAGCCGCCGTAGGCCACGAGGCCGAGCGTGCGTTCGGGATACGTGGCAGCGAAGAGGATCGCCAGGGACACGCCCTCCGACGCTCCGAACACGACCGCGCGGCGCACCGACGCGGCATCCAGCACCGCCCGCACGTCGTCCATCCGCTCCTCCATCGTCGAGGCGCGCGGCATCGGATCGGAAAGCCCGGTGCCGCGCTTGTCGAACACGAGCAGCCGGCAGCCCTGCGCCAGCGTGCGGAGGAACGAGGCAACTTCGGGAAAGCGCCAGCTCGCCTCGACGTGCGAGACCCAGCCGGGGACGAAGATCACGTCGACCGGGCCAACTCCCAGCGACTGCCAGGCGATGTGCACCTCGCCGCTGCGCGCGTAGCGGGTCACGGGGAGCGCCATCCCGTGGAACGTAGCCCATCCTTCAGCTGACGGTGACCACGACCTTGCCGATGGCCTTGCGGTCCGCGAGCTGCCGGATCGCCTCGCCGCCGCGCGCCAGCGGGAAGCTGCCGCTGATCACCGGTTTCAATCGGCCCGCGTCGACGAGTGCGAAGAGCTCCGCCATCTCCTGCCGGAAGCTCTCGGGTTCGCGTGCGGCCTACGCGCCCCAGAAGACGCCAACCACCGCGCAGCTCTTGAGCAAGGTCAGGTTCAGTGGGAGCTGGGGGATGGAACCGCTGGCAAACCCCACCACCAGCAGCCGCCCACCCCAGCCCAAGGCGCGCACGGCCTCCTCCGACTGGGACCCTCCGACAGGGTCGTAGACCACATCGACCCCGTCGCCGTTGGTGGCGGCCTTGAGCGCATCCTTCAACTTTTGCGTCCGGGTATTGATCAAGATGTCGGCGCCCTGGGCTTTGCACACGGCGAGCTTGGCGTCGGTGCTGGCGCACGCGATGACCTTGGCCCCCATGGCCTTCCCGAGCTGCACCGCCGCGAGACCAACACCGCCGGAGGCCCCGAGCACCGCGAGCGTCTCTCCCGCGCGGAGTCCGCCCCTTTGCTTCAAGGCGTAGTAGGAGGTCGCGTAAGTCATCAGAAAGCCGCCCGCCTCCAGGTCCGAGAGCCTGGGACTTGCCAGCTTGATCACTTGATATGCGGGGATGCAGACCTCCTGGGCCAGCATTCCGAACGCGTTGCAGGCGATGACCCGATCGCCGACGGCCAGGCCCTCGACACCCTCGCCGAGTTCCGCGACCCGGGCCACGGCCTCGCCCCCCGGGGCGAAGGGTAGCTCGGGTTTGAACTGATACTTGCCTTCGATGATCAGCGTGTCGGGGAAGTTGATTCCCGCCACCAGCACCTCGAGCTTGACCTCGCCGGCGGACGGCTTGGGCGACGGAAGCCCCTCGGTGAGGACGAGAGACTCGGGCGGACCGAGCCGGGTACAGATCAGCGCCTTCATGACGGATTCCTTGGCAACGGAGCTTCTCGATAGCAGGGTCGCGAAAGCCGTGAATGGCCCGGACGGGCCATCGTTCCCGCGGTCGCCGGCAATCGGGGGCTCAGCGCCGGTACTCGCGGGCGATCGAGGCGAACGCCTCCTCCACCGCACGGGCGATACCCAGGTCGAGGCCCTCACCGGCGGTCGCACGGATCCCGACCACGAGGTTGACCAGGCGCTCGAGCAACGAGGCCCTTCGGCGAGCGTGGGTGGGGGTGCAGAGCAGCGCCTCCATGGCGGACTTCTTGGCGACGCGATCGAGAACGAACATGGAATTCTCCTCGAGGTTCTCGATAGCAGGGCCGCGATCGCCGCGAATGGCCCGGACGGGCCAGCCTTCAGCGCGCGCAAGCCGCTCCGGCGCGGTGCGCGTTCAGGGGCTGGCCTTCGATCGAGCTGCCGCTGGACGTGGGACGATCGCCGCGTGGACGAGATAGCGGCGTTGGCCCCCGCTGGAGCGCGACTGGAACCGCTCCAGGAGCGACCGGATCTCACGCGCGAGCTCGCTGGCCGCCGCGTCGCTCAGGTGGAGCTCCAGCCAGGTCTCTGCCGTCGTCCCGCGTCGATCCGGCTCGGTGACCACTCTCATCCGGGGCCCCTGGCCGTCGTGGAAGAAGACGGTTCCCTTCCAGCTGCGGACGAGACTCTGCGCCAGCGCTTCCCGGAGCTCGGCGCTCAGTCTCGCGCCCGGAGCCTCCTTCATGAGCTCGGCAGGCACGAAGAAGGACCGGGCCGTGGCCCGGTAGAGCTTCACCGGTGACCCCGCCCGGGGCTGCTCGCGCTCGATCCTCGCCAGGCCGAGCGCCATCAGCTTTCGCAGGTGATGGTGCAGGAGATTGAGCGGCGCGTCGGCGAGGCGCGCCAGCTCGCTCGCGGACCTGGCCTGGTCGACGAGCGAGAGCAGGATCCGGCGCTGACGAGGATTCGCCAGGACCGCTGCGGCCCGTGGGTCGGCGATGTCCAGGTTCTCGCGCATGGTCCTCTGCCTCCGATCGGGACGCCGAGCCAGGTTCAATACCAAGGATGGCCATTGAACGTGGACGTTGTGTCTCGTTCCCGGCAACCCTTCCACGGAGCATCCATGAACCCCTTCCTGAGCACGCTGGGACTGGTGGCAGCCCTGGCGACGACCGAGGACGTCCGACCCGCGCTCGAGCCCTGCATCTCGGCGGAAGCGCGGAAGCTGGAGTTCTCGGGCGTGGTCTCGGTCGTCCAGCCGGCCGGAGTCGTCGTTCACGCCGGCGGCCTGGTGGCGGGCCCGGGCAGTCCGAGCATCGGTCCGGAGACGCGGTTCAATCTCGCGTCGGTCGGCAAGATGTTCACCGCGGTCGCGGTCGCGCAGCTGGTCGACTCGGGGAAGGTCCGCCTGGACGACCCCGTCGGCCGGCATGTGAAGGGCCTGACCCCCGAGGCCTCGGCGGTCACCGTCCGGCAGCTGCTCGACCACAGCTCGGGCCTGGGCAATTTCATGACGCCGGAGAACGACGAGACGCTGCGTCGTGCCCGGAGCGCCGCCAATCTCCTTCCGTTCATCGTCTCGGCCAGGCCGGCCTTCTCGCCCGGCTCTCGTTTCGAGTACTCGAACAGCGGCTTCCTGCTCCTCGGGCTGCTCGTCGAGAGCGTCTCGGGCCTCAGCTACGGTCGATACCTCGACGAGCACGTCTTCGGCCCGGCCGGGATGATTGCCACGGGACTCGATCCTGGCGTGGGTGCGAAGCCCGCGGTCGGGACGTCGAGGGATGGCGCCGCCCCAGCGATCCGCGGCACCCCGGCGGGAGGCGCGTTCGGCACCGCCGGGATTTGCAGCGCTTCTTCGCCGCGCTCCTCGCAGGGCGTCTCACCAGCCGGGCGATGCTCCAGGAGCTCACCACGGCGCAGATCCAGGTCCGGCCCGAGACGGGGGACGGCCCGGCGCTCGCCTACGGCCTCGGCTTCGGCGTTGGGACGTTCCGGGGACACCGGTGGCTCGGTCACAACGGTGGGGCGCCGGGCGCGAACGTGGAGGCCATGGCGTTTCCCGATGATTGGAGCGCCATCGTGCTCCTCTCCAACCGCAATCCTCCGGCCGCGACCGTGCTCTTCCGGCAGGTGCGAGACGCTCTGTTCGACCCCGACCGCAGGAGGCTCTGCGCCTCGAGCCCCTGAACCGTCCGGCCCGGGCGCGGGTCCTGCTACGATGACGCCCGAGGCCGTCGAGGATCGCAAATGAGCCACGAGTCGAAGCCGAGGACTTCGGAAGCACACGGTCGCCTCTGGGGTGCGCGCGCGAGGGACTGGGCCGACTTTCAGGAAGGGACGGTCCGCCCGGTCTTCCAGGCCGTGCTCGAGCGCACGCGCGTTGGGCCGGGAACCCGATATCTCGATGCCGGCTGCGGCTCGGGGATGGCGGCAGAGATGGCTGCTGCGCGTGGGGCCGAGGTGTCCGGCGTGGACGCGGCGGAGGCGATGCTGTCGATCGCGCGATCGCGTGTGCCGACGGGCGACTTCCGCCGAGGGCGATCTGGAGGAGCTGCCGTTCGCTGACGAAACCTTCGATGTGGTGACCGGCTTCAATTCGTTGCAGTACGCCGGGAACCCGGTTGCGGCGCTGCGCGAGGTCGGACGTGTCGCCAAGCGAGGCGGCTCGGTCGTGGTGATGACCTTTGGAGACCCCGCCGGCATGGAAGTGGTCGCCTTGCTGACCGCGCTCAAGTCGCTACTGCCGCCCCCACCCCCGGGAGCACCCGGCCCGTTCGCGCTGTCCGACGAAACTGTCCTGCGCCAGTTCGCGACAGACGCAGGGCTCGAACCCGTCGAGGTCTTCGACGTCGACAGCCCCTGGATCTATGCCGACGAGACCGCGGCCATGCGTGGTCTGACGTCGACGGGGAACGCGGTCAGGGCGATGGAGCAGATCGACGAGAAGGTCGTGACCCAGGCCTACGCGAAGGCAATCGCTCCGTTCCGCCAGTCCGACGGCAGTTATCGCGCGACGGCCTGGTTCCGCTGCCTGTTGGCACGGCGGTGAGCCCGAGGACCGCGCCGTGTAGGCTGCCCCGGCGTGCTCCTGCACCTGTCGAGCGACCTCCGCCGTGCGATGGATCTGTCGCTGGTCCTGGAACAGGAGGGCATCCCCCACGAACTGCGTCGCGTGGAGAACGCGCACTGGGCGCTCGAGGTCGACGACAACGATGCCACGCGGGCGGAGGGGGCGATCGCCGCCTTCGAGCAGGAGAACCCACCGGAGGTCCGCCGTCCCGAGGGCGTCGTCCACCCCACCACGGGAGCGGTGGCCTCGGGCGTCGCGTTCGCGCTTGCGCTGCTGGCGATGTACGCCCGGACGGGTCCGGAATCCGCCGGTTCGCCCTGGTTCGAGCGGGGGAGCGCCGACGCCGCGGCAATCCTCCGCGGTGAGTGGTGGCGAGCCGTCACCGCACTCACTCTGCACGCGGATGCTGGCCATGTCGCGGGCAACGCCGTGCTGGGCGGGCTCCTCCTGGCGCTGCTCGCACGCTCCGTCGGCCCAGGAGTCGCGAGCGTCCTCATGTTGCTCTCGGGTGTCGCAGGGACGCTCGCCACGGCCGGGCTCCTGCGCCACGACTTCCTGTCCATCGGCGCGTCGACGGCCGTCTTCGGTGCCCTGGGCGCGCTGGCAGCCTTGCCGCGGGACAGCCGCCGTGTCTGGATGCCCGTCCTGGGCGGGCTGGCGCTGCTTGCACTCCTGGGAACGTCGAAGCGCGCCGACGTCGCCGGCCATCTCTGCGGATTCGCGTCCGGGGTGCTGGCCGGCGCGGCGGTGTCGCTCTTGCCGCCACTGCGGAACCCGGTGGCTCAAGCGAGTCTCGCGGTCGCTGCCGCGTGCGTCCCGCTGGCCGCATGGCTCGGCGCGCTTCGCTGACCGTGGCACGGAGCATGCCAGCGCGGAAGGCGGCCGGCATGGCACCTTCATCGAGGTTCGCCTGTCCATCTCCGTCATGCAACCTGCAACCCGGCGGGCCGACTCGGCGTGCACCGTGCAGGAGACCGTGGAGCCAAGTCCCTGACGATGGTCACGGAGTCGCTGGTACGTTCGCTGCTTCCCCAGCCGGGGCATGATCCGTCACCCATCGTTGCCGCAGCTCCATTGGTCCTCTCGCCACGTTCCCTGGCCCAGCATCCCTCAGGATCTGCCGGCCGGCCGTCGACGTTGGTTGGTGCCGGTGGCGCTGGCCAGCTGGGGAATCGTCATCTCCGCGATGGTGCTCGTGGAGGTGAAGACGGCGCCGCATCGTGCAGCCGAGGTGACGAGAGCCGAGGCGCTCCGCGGAATGTCTCCGGCCCAGCGCGCCTCGCTCTTCGCCCGCCGGCTGGACGACTACCGGGCGCTCTGCCGAGCCGAGCTTCCCACCGCGCTCTTCGCCCGTACCTGCGCCGAGGACGCGTCGCTCCTGTCGTCGTTCCCGGAGTGCGACCCCAGCTGTCAGCGCTCCATCCAGGCCGACCTCCGCTGATCCTCGATCATCGTGAGGTGGAAGGGGCCGAGTCTCTCGCCAATCGTTCGCGCGACCGGGGAGAGCCCGGTATCCCCGGAAGGTCCCGAGCGAAACAGCGCCGTTCGGGTCAGCATCAGGCGGCTCACCGCGCCGGCGCCTGTCAGTGAGCAGTTCCGGTTCCTGGTCCGTCCCTCCTCCAGAGGCTGCGACAGGCGTCCCGCCTCGGGAGAGGCACATGAAGAGTCATGACGCGCTGCCACGCGCCGGCCTGCTCGGCGCGCGAGGGCAATCCGCTTCGATGGGCCTGATGCTGGTGCTGGCTGCCTGTGGCTCGTCGACTTCCTCGCAGGACGGAGGAACCGGATCGGTCCCGCTCGACCCCGCCGAGAGGAACGCGATCGTCGGCGATCTCCAGGGCGCCACCACGGTGCTCGCCGCGACGTCGCCCGCGTCCGCGCTGGCCGCGCGAGTTGGCCAGGCAGTCCTTCTCTCCGGCACAGAGGTCACCGAGGTCGATCTCGCCGCTCCGCTGAAGGGTGGGACCCTCGGGCGGACGGCAATGCTCTCCACCGGTCGCTCGCTCGCCGTCGCGTTCCAGGTCAACCTGCTCAACTATCCCGGGACTCCCAGCACGCGACTGCTCTCGGGCGTTCTCACGTTCCAGGGAACGGCCAACCTGGTCCTGGCCGCGGGAACGTCCCCGTCCAGCCCCATCCCTCCAGGCCAGGGAATCCTCGTCAGCGGCGGGCAGGTCTGGGCGGCCACCGCCGGCACGGAATCGGCGCAGTTGCAGAGCAACACCGGTCCTTGCCAGCCGACATCGCCGCTTCCGGCATTCGTCACCCAGTGCCAGCTCGCGCAGTTCACCAGCGCAGGATTCAACATCACTGCCTCGACTCCGGCGTCCACGGGAGCGACGGGTTCCAGGCCCGCATCGGTTCCAGCACGGTCGATGCGCGGCGTCTCCCTGACCGTCGACTGCACCCAGGGCAACGTCTGCGGCGGGAACGGCGCGTCGGTCCCAGGCGCTCCGGGCGGGGTCACCGCGGTCGCCGGGAACGGGCAGGCCTCGGTCTCCTGGTCCGCCCCCTCGAGCGATGGGGGGAGCGCCATCCTCGCTTACACCGTGACCGCCAGCCCTGGCGGGGGAAAGGTCATCGCGGGCCTCGCGACCAGTGCGCTCGTCACGGGGCTCGCCAATGGCACCGCGTACACCTTCACCGTCCACGCGAGGAACGCGGTCGGCGATGGCCCCGAGTCGGCTCCTTCCAACTCGGTCACCCCCGGCCAGTGCGTGACCCCGTACAAGTCCTTCTCGCTCCACGCCCCGGGGGCCTACGCCGAGAGCGGCACGCCGGTCGTCGTCGTCGACCCCAGCGACGTGTCTGGCGACCGGCCGCTGATCGCATGGACCGAGGTGCTCCCCAGCGGTGCGACCACCTACGTGAGCGCGTGGAATGGCACGGCCTGGCAGGCGGTCGGCCCGGTCATCACGCACTCTGCGATCTCCATCGGGCTGGCCATGGCTCTCAGCAAGGATCCGACGCCGGTGCCGCTGGTGGCGCACGGCGACTGGAGGGGCACGCCCGCCATGGGCGTGGCGGTGGTGGAGAAGTGGGACCCGAGCTCTGGCACCTGGGTGGCACTCGGGCCGCCACTTGGACCGTACTTCGGAGGGCTGGACCTCGGCGTCGACACCAGCGGCAGACCAGTGCTGGCCTGGGTGCAAGGAGATGTGGGCCACCTGAGCGCCTTGCAGATCGTCGTCTCACGCTACGAGAACGGCAGCTGGACGCCGATCGGCGGCGCGACCCGCGATACGACTCCCATCTACGATCCGGTCCTCGCCCTGGACTCGGGCAAGGTGTACGTGGCCTGGGACCAGGGCTCCTCGAGCACGGGCTACTTCCCTTACGCGCGCGAGCTCCCGTCCCTGGACCTGGGCAACTCTCCAGCAGTCGCGGCGGACCATGCTTTTCCTCAGGTCTCGCTCGCGGTGGACGGAGCGACGCACGAACCGGTCATCGCCTGGAGCGAATTCTCCTCCACTGGCGCGGGCGTCGCCGTGCATGTCCAGCGCTGGTCCAGTCAGGGCTGGTCGGCCGTCCCGGTCGCCGGGCTCCCCGGGCCGGCCCCTGCCAACCGCCAGCACCAGCTTCTCTATGCGAGCCACCTCACCACGCCCACCTTCGCCCTGGCCGAGGTCTACTTCGATCCGGTGACCCAGTTCCACGGGGCTGCGGTCTACGAGCTCCAGGGCGCGACCTGGACGAAGGTCTGCGACAACGTGAAGGATGGGCTCAATCCGTCGCAGGACGCGGCCTCGGTCACCAGCCTCGCGTTCACCCAGGACCCGAACGGCGATTACCTGGTTGCCACCTGGGTCTTCGAGAACACGGGGGCGCCGACGGGATTCGTGCAGAAGCTCTCTCACTGAGGCCACGTCGCCGCGAGCCCGGTGCGGCTGGCCGGGCTGCGCGGCGACTGAAGTTCACCCTGGAGGTCCTCCATGCGCTGGCGAGTCGCCTGGACGAGCCCGGGTTCGAGCCCTCTTCCCACTCGCTGCAGATGGCTCACGAGAAGCTGAACGAGGCGAAAGACCTGGTGATGGCCGTGCCAACGAAGCCCCCGGGTTGATCGACCGGAGCGGCCTCGGCGGGCTGTCACATCCGGAACCAGATCCCCAGAGCCGCGTTCACCGCGTGGCTCCCGATCTGGACTCCGTTGTTGCTGCCCAGAGCGAGGTCCGCGGTGAGCTCGAAGTACGCGCGGAAGAAGCCGAGGTCGACGAATTTCCAACCGCCGCCGAAGCGCAGGTAGACCACCACGCCGCTCTCGACCTGGATGGGAACCGCGAACCGTCCGTAGAGGGGGAAGTGCGGGTCGTAGGTCAGGCCAGGGCCGATGACGGTGCGGGTACGGGCGTAGCCCCCGGTGGCGGCGATGCCGGTCTGGAACTCGACGTCGATGCTCAGGGTCTCCAGCACCGAGTAGCCCCCGAGGAGGTCGACGCCAGGCTGGAATGAGTCGGCGATGCTCGTCGAGGTCATCGTTCCATCGACGAGGAAGACGTGGGTGTGGAGGGGCGCCTCCAGCGCCAGCCGGACGGACCACTGCGCCATGGCCAGCCCGGGGTGCAGGACGACCAGCGCCGCAACCCACCGCAGCAGCGAACCTCTCATGGAGAACCACCCCATCCTCGGTACGACAGGAGCCGTTCTCCCCCGCTTCCACGCGGAGCGCCAGCCGGCCCCTGTTCATTCTGCCCTCCAAGTTCTCTTTCGGGGTTGCTAGCGCTTGTCGAGCGTGCCCGTTCGCGAACTGGGGGGCTGACGGCCCGTGAGCGTCTTCGTCCCGGTGCTGGCGTCCACGGGTTTGGCGGTCCTCCGCCAGGTCATCGTCTGTCCCGCCGAGTTCGTACACACCACGGTCTCGCTGTCCGTGAAGCGGTAGGTGCCGCTGTCGTTCGGCTTCGGCGCGCCCGCGGTGTAGCGGCCGTTCGCCGCGGCGAAGGAACCGTGGCCGGCCGGCACCTGCCCGGTGTTCCCGACCAGGAAGTTCCGATACCCCTGGGCGTCGTGCACCGAGATCAGGGTCACCGCCTGCCCGTTCGCCTCGAACTCCCCTTTCCAGCTCCCGTAGAAGCGGACGGTGTCATCACCCGGGGCCATGGACGGAGTCGGGAAGACCGGCAGCACCGTCGGGGCCCCATCGTGGACGAAGATCGGATTGCCGTTCGAAAAGTTCGTGTGTCCGTTGAGGATGTGGCGCACGCCATCGGCACAGAACGAGGTCGTGAGTGCGCAGGTCTTCCCGCCGGCGCGCCGACACCTGGCGAGGGCCGCATCCTCGGCGATGTTGGACGCCCCGATGGGTCCACCCAGGGTGAAGACCTTGTCGCCGGGGCTCGTGACCAGCGACAAGCACACGTCGGCGACGGTCTTGATGATCTTGCAGTCGCGCGCGCCCTTGGCGGTGCATTGGTTCCGCGCGAACTCGGAGGCCTCCGACTCGGATTTGGAATTCCACGACGTGCCCCAGTCGAGCGTCGAGGGCGAGACCGCGAGAGCGCCCCAGACGTCGGGCTTGGGCGGCGGGCCGGGTCGGTGGGGACCGGGATGCATCATCTCCGCGCACCCGACGTAGCCGAGCGCCTCGTTGCAGCGGTTCTCCCAGGCGCTGGCGGGGTCGGACTGCTGCGCAGCAGCGAGCGGTCCGACGAGGACTCCGCAGAAGAGCGCCAGGCGGGGAGGCAATCTCCCTCGCGACAGTCTGCACGGCCTTCGAGCTCTGAAGGTCATGTTCCAGGACACGGGATGGTCCATGCGCCTCCTCCCGTTTGGCCGGCTCTGCGCGGGGGGACCTGCGGTTGTCAGCCGGGGCTGCGGGGCGGATAGTATCGTCGATGTGCTGCTGCAGCTCGATCGCTGATCCATCGCAACGCGCGGTACCGGCCGTCTTCTCCGGCGGTGACGTTCGAGGACACCACGGTCGACTGGCGCGAGTTCGAAGAGCGCGTCAACCGCGTCGCGAACATGCTCGCGGAGCTCGGCGTCGCCAAGGGCGACAAGGTGGCCACCGTCTCCGCCAACTCCATGGAGTTGCTCGAGACGTATTTCGCGGTGCCGATGCTCGGCGCCATCCTCGTGCCGCTCTCGCCGCTCCTGTTGCCGTCAGGGCTGGCCAGCCTCTTGCGCGATTCGGATGCGAAGTGCGTCGTCACCCAGCGGTCGATGCTGCCCGTCCTTCGCGCAGGGGGAATTGGGCCTGAACTGCGCGTCCTCGTCGCCGACGGACCGGAGCCGCTGGACTACCACGCGATCAGCGCGAGGGCTCCGGCCGCGCCGCCGCCTCGCGTCGCCCTCGCCGAGGACGAGCTCTACAACATCATGTACACCAGCGGCACCACGGGAACGCCCAAGGGCATCCTGCACTCGCACTTCACGCGCTCGATGTACTCGCTGATCTTCAGCGCGGCGTTCCGGATCACGCCGGAGAGCGTCACGCTGCACGCCGGCGCGCTGATCTTCAACGGCGCGTTCGTGACCATGATGCCGACCTTCTTTCAAGGTGCCCACTTCATCACCCACGAGCAGTTCGACCCTCGCCATGCAATCGAAGCGATCGAGCGGCACCACGTCACGCACATGATGGTCGTGCCGACGCAGATCATCGCGATCCTTGGCTCACCCGCGTTTGCGCCCGAGCGGCTCACCTCGCTGCAGTGCCTGCTCTCGCTGGGCGCGCCGCTCCTGAAGGAACACAAGGATCGACTCAACGCGCTACTCCCGGGACGCCTTCACGAGCTTTACGGGCTCACCGAGGGGTTCATCACCATCCTCGACAAGACGGACGCAGTGCGGAAGAGCAGTTCCGTGGGGGTCCCGACCTTCTACAACGAGCTTCGCATCGTCCTCGAGGATGGCTCCGAAGCGATGCCGGGGCAGGTCGGCGAGATCGTCGGCCGCGGGCCGCTGCTCATGCTGGGCTATTACAAGCGCCCGGACCTGACCTCGGAGGCTCTGCGGGACGGCTGGCTCTTCACCGGCGACATGGGCTACCTCGACGAGGACGGCTTCCTGTATCTCGTCGATCGCAAGAAGGACATGATCGACTCCGGCGGGGTGAAGGTGTATCCGCGCGACGTCGAGGAGGTCGCCATTCGCCACCCTGCGATCCGCGAGGTGGCCGTCTTCGGCGTACCCCACGAGAAGTGGGGCGAGACACCGGTCGCTGCGGTGATCCTCATCGAACCGGGCGCGGCGCAGGCGGACCAGCTGCGTGACTGGATCAATGCGCGCGTGCAGGCGAGGTACCAGAGGGTCAGCCTGGTCATCATCCACGAGGACTTCCCGCGGAGCCCCGCGGGAAAGACGCTCAAGCGCGAGCTGCGCAAGCCGTACTGGGAGACGAAGGGGCGCGGAATCTGAGGCTCCGCACCCGGGGCCGACCTTTCTCGCCGGTCCCGGGTGATGTTGCCGCTAGCCTCTACGGCTCCGGCCGGCGACCGCGCCGGGGGCCAGCGTCGCGAAGTCACACCGGGGAACTGACGTGCTGGACAAGACGGACGCCTGTCGAGGCGTCGCCCGGAGCTACTCGGTCCCGGATTTCCTCGGCGCCTGGACGAGACGCCGCAGCGCGGGAAGAGGGGAGCGGCGGAGCAGCACATCGGCGCGCTCCGCGTCCCGCCTCGCAGCAGCGAGCTTGCCCTCGCCGCGCTCGGCCTCGGCGAGCCAGTGAAGCGCCTCGCCGTGCCCGGGTGCCTCCGGATTGACCCGCTCCCACGCGGCCTGGAGCGGCAGGAGCAGCTGTTCGGCCTCGACGAAGCGGTGGGCGCGAAGGTCCAGCCGCGCCCCGCCCTCGAGGCAGGTCCGCACGACCATCGTTGGCTGGACCTGCGCCCGCTGGAACAGCTCGCGGCAGTGCAGCAGATCCCTCTCTGCCGACGCGAGGTCACCGAGCTCGAGCCGGACCGTCCCGAGCTGCGCGGCCAGGTCCGATTGCAGCTTGAGTGGCAGCGCATCGATCCGGTGCTCATCCATGATCCGCTGGAGGCGCTCCAGCGCCACGGGGAACCTGAGCTGCAGCTGTGCGTCGAGCGCGGCGACCAGCTCGGCCTCGACCCGCGCGGGCTCCTCGACCGATCTGGCCATCGACTGGGCCTCGGAGACCAGCGACTCCACCTCCTTGGACTTTCCGAGCAGGGCGGCGAGCTTGGCCCGGCGGACGCGCTGAACGACCTGCAGCCGGTGCACCTCCCCGAATCGTGAGGTGAGCTCGCGCACCACTTCCTCCTGCCTGCTCCACTCGTCCGTCAGCTCGGACAAGGCCAGGGCGAAGGCCAGTGACGTGGCGAATGCGAGCCGGTCGTCGGAATCGGTCGGGTCCTGCTTCAGCTCCAGCGCCACCCCCTCACGGATCAGCGACAGTGCCTCGTCGAGCTGCCCCGTGGCCCGGAGCGCGATCCCCAGCTTCACCTGGGCATTCCGGACCCGTATCGTCTCGGTGGCGTCGAGCTTTGCTGATCGGCCAGGACCCGTCCGGAGAGTCTCCACGGCGTCTCCGGGCCGATCGTTGTCCCGGAGCGCATCGGCATAGGTGCGTTCGCAGGCGATCAACGTGTTGTGCGGTCGTCTTGCACCGAATGCGCGGCGTGCCCGCGCGACGGCCTCGCTGGCCGTGGCCAGCTCGTTCGGCCTGTCGCCGAAGCGGCCATAGGTGTTCGCCAGGAGCTCGAGCGTGCTGATGGTGCGCTCGTCGAGCGACCCGAAGTACTTCTCGGCCAGCTGGATGGCCTCTCGGAGCGGGACGTAGGAGGGCTCCGGACGGTTGAGCTTGGCCAGTGCGAACGACTGGTCCTTGAGCGCGTAGACCAGGATCTCGGCGGTCGCGGGCAGACCCCTCCTCGCGTCGGGGATCACCTCCTCGAGGATTGCCAGCGAACGGGGTACGTCCTGCACCGCCAGCACATCGGCCAGCATGGCCCTGGCGTGCAGGGTGAGCGGATGGGACCGGCCGAACACGCGCTCGGCGCGGGGAATCGCCGCCCGCAGCACCGGCTCCTCCTTTGCCGTCTCACCGAGGCTCTCGAAGCTCTCGGCCACGATCACCCCGAGCTCGGCGGCCACGCCGGGCTCACCGGAGAGCTCGCTCTCGATGCGCCCTGCGGCTGCGCCCAGGAGGTCGGTGGCCGTCACCACCCCGCCGACGCCGGTCCGCGGCGTCGCGCTCGTCAGGATCGAGGCGATGAATCCGCGGACCCGCTCGGCCCTTGCCGCCTGGGCACGGGCCACCCGCGCCTGCCAGAGTGCCACTCCAGCCGCCGCGCCCACCACCAGCAGGACGGCTGCGGCGGTGGTCACCGCCATGGCGTTCCTTCGGACGAACTTCCACGCTCGTTCGACGGCGCTCTGCGTCTTGGCGAGAACCGGCTCTCCGACCAGGAATCGCGCCACGTCGTCGGCGACGGCCTGGACGCTCGGGTAGCGTTCCGCGGGATCCTTCTGCAGCGCCCTGGAGAGCACCGCATCCAGGTCCCCCCGGAGTTCACGGGCCAGTCTCCGATCGGCGGGGACACAGGCGCTCGCCAGGGGAACCTCGAGCGTGCGCATCGCCTCGATCAGCGCGGCCCACGACTGGCGTGGGAGACGGTAGGGCCGCTGCCCGGTCAGCAGCTCGAAGAGGACGACGCCGAGCGAGTAGACGTCGGTGGCCACGGTGACGCGCTCACCCCGGATCTGCTCCGGCGAGGCGTAGTCCGGCGACAGCGCAGGTCCGAGCTCCCGCGTCAGGTCCGAGTCGCCCGGGCCGTCCTCGCGGAGGAGCTTCGCCGCGCCGAAGTCCAGAAGGCTCGCGCCCCGCGTCTCCGACACCAGGATGTTGCTCGGCTTCAGGTCCCTGTGGACCACCAGGTGCGCGTGGGCGTACGAGACGGCGCCGGCCACCTGGAGGAAGAGCTCGAGCCGCTCCCGGAGCGAGAGATGGTGCGCGGCGGCGTACCGGTCGATGGGAACGCCGTCGACGGACTCCATGGCGAGGTACGGACGGCCCTCCGCGGTCGTCCCGGCGTCGTAGAGGCGAGCGATGTGCGGGTGCTCGAGCGCGGCGAGGGCGTCTCGCTCCTGATTCAGCCGCTGGGCGAGACCTGGCGCCCAGCCGGTCCGGGGAAGCTTGAGCGCGACCTCGCGGTGCAGGGTGCCGTCGATCCGGTCGGCGAGCCACACCTGGCCCATCCCCCCCGCGCCGAGGACGCGGAGGAGCCGGTAGGGTCCGATGGTCGTCCCTGCCTCCTCCAGCGACGCCGCCTCTCCGGCGACGGCGAGGACGTCGGGCGAGACGGGCGTGCGTAGAAAGCTGTCGCTCGTCTCCGAGCGAGAGAGCATCTCCCGCAGCGTCGAGGCGAGCTCTTCGTCGGACCGGGAAAGCCGCGCGAGCCATGACTCCCGCTCGCTCGCCGGGAGGGTGAGCGCCTCGGAGAGGAGCGCGTCGATGCGCTGCCAAATCTCCGGGTCTCGTCCCTGCGGCGACGGCATCTCACCGCTCCATGATGCTCGCCAGGAGCAGCCGTGCCCGCTCCCATTCGCGGCGGATCGTGCGGCCGCTCGCGCCCAGCGCAGCGCCAATCTCCTCGTCCCCCAGCCCGAGGAAGTAGCGCATCTCGACCACCTGGGCGAGCCGCGGGTTCACCTTGGCCAGGAAGTCCAGGGCGCTGTGCACCTCGAGGATCTCCTCCTCCGATGCGCCGAGCTCGGCAGCCGCCTGGGTGCCGAGGGTGACGTGCACCACGTCGCCGCCGTGCCGCTCCGAGCGCCGACGGCGGATCGAGTCCACGACGATGGAGCGCATCGTCGACGCGGCATAGGCCAGGAAGTGATCGCGATCCGCGAGCTCCACGTGTCCGGCCTTCTGCAGCCGGAGGAAGGACTCGTGCACCAGCGCGGTGGTGTCCAGCGTGACGTTGCGGGCACCGGACGACAGCCGAGCGCGGGCAAGCTTCCGGAGCTCCTCGTACAGGATGGGCAGCAGCTCGTCGACGCTCGCCACTCGCTCCATCTTCGCTCGCGACCGGGTTGCCTGCACCGTGGCCTCCGGATCAGTGTGGGGTCGGGTCGGTGCTTCGCACCGCGTCGCCCGTGTTGCGATCGCGTCCTGTGTGGAGCGTCCGCCGCGAGACGTCGAGCCCGGCTGGCACCGAAGAGTGCCCGAGCAGCTCAGCCACCTGCACATGCGCAGTCCTCCCTCGCCCCGGAGGGAGTGCTTTCCCCGTCGGGTCGACATGAACGGCGGAACCACCGCCTTTCCTTGTTCACGAGAAAGCGGGCGATCTTTGGACACGGCGCTCATCAGATGCGGAGAGTTCCGAGATTCCGCGGATCTCGCTGAGCGCCGGCAGGGCCAGGCCCGAGCCGAAGGATCTCCTCGGCCCGGCGCGCAGGAGCTGGCTCAGCGCTGGGGGCTGGTCGGGGCCACGAAGATCTGACAGTCGCTGCCGTAGTCGACCTTCCGGCTGAGCGGGAAGTAGAGCGACTTCCCGTCCGGGCTCCACTTGGGCGCGGTCGCCCTGCCTTCGGTGTTGGCCACCAGCTGAACCTCCGAGCCGTCCGCGTTCATCACGAAGATCCGGTAGCTCGAGTTCCGGTTCGAGGCGAAGGCGATCCGCTTGCCGTCGGGCGACCACGCCGGCCAGCCGTCGAACGCCGGATGGTTGGTCAGATTCCTCTGCCCGCTCCCGTCGGCCCATCCGGCGCCGCGTTCGCGCGGACGCGCTGCCCGAGGAGCCAATCGTTGCGGCGATCGAGATCAAGGAGAAAACGATGATTGCCCACCTGCTCGTGATGTACCCGACCCCAAGGACCCGGTCGCCTTTGCGCGCGCCTATCGCGAAGAGCACCTGCCGTACGCCGGACCGCGCTTGAAGGGTGCCACCGGCGTCGTCAGCAAGAGCGTCGCCTCGGCCACCGGCAAGCCGCTCTACCACGCCATCTCCGATATCTCGTTTCCCTCCCTGGAGGTTCTCCAGGCGTGCGCCGTGTCCCAGGGCGGAAAGGAGGCGCTGGCCCACGCCGCGTCCATCTCGTCGGGCGGCCCTCCGGTCGTCCTGATCGTCACCGACGACCTGGTCGCGACCTGACTCGCCAGGGTGCGCTGACCGACCTTCTCAGGGCGTGAAGCGGGTGAAGGTCGAGACCCAGTTCACCTCCCAGGTTCGTCCCTCCCGGCGGAGAGGGCCTGCTCGAAGCGGAACGTGTTTCGAGTCACCTCGGAGAAAACCAAGCGCACGCAGACCGGTCGGCCGTCGGTGAAGCCCCCGACGAGGCCCGGCCCTCCGCAGTCAGGGCTTCCGCGTCAGGCCGCCCGAGGAATCGTGCTTCGCGTGGCATGGCGCCCGCGAGCAGAAGAACAGCGCCGCCAAACATCAGCGTATCTGCCAGGTAGTTGAGGCCACCGTCGATGCTGGCGCGCTGCACGACTGCGATCGGCACATAGACGACCAGCTCCAGGAAGAGCACCATCAACCCCAGCCACGCTGCGGCTGGGCGGGTCTTCTTGCCAGCGAGCAAGAGAGTCCCCGCGACTGCGTAGACCACGGCCGTCAGGTACGTCCAGATGGCATGCCCAGGGACATACTCCGGCGTCAGCGGTTTCAGCGGAACGCCGGGGACGTGATCGCCGTGCATGAATTGCTCGACGCTGTAGACGAGGACGGTGATTGCAATGAAGTATCGCGCAATCGTCGTGAAGAGGCGCGCGCTGCGCTCGCGCGATGGGTTGGTGAGGCTGGCCGCCAGCGCCAGCGCGCCTCCGCTGAAGGACAGTTCGCGCAACGCGAGCGTGAGTGCAAACCGATCGCGCGGGTCCTCCGCCCAGCCCGGGATGTCCATCAGCGACAGCGAACGAGAAGAACGTCAGCGCGAGCAAGCTCGATGAAAGGCGCAGCTGAATCCTGGTCACCAGGCTGAACGCCGCTGCGACGAAGCAAGCCCCGATGAAGTACGCCCAGAAGTGATGCCACGGAATCCACGCCGGTACGATCGAAGCAATGATCTCCGCACGCGTGAAATGCTCGGTGCCAAAGGCCGCCAGTGGCGCTGCATAGCAGGGCGGACCGAGCAGAATCAGCTTCTCCACGCCTCGCGCCGCTCGACCAGTCGCCGCGAAGAGCAGTTGCGACCAGCCAGGTCGCGAGAACCACTCCACCGACGAGATACGACCAGGACACCTCGCTCGGAATGGCGAGGAGAGCCATGACCGCGGACGAAGTCGCCAGGCCGCCGCTCACCGCGAGTCCTTTCAGTCCCGTCGTCCCCTGGCTCGATGTTCCTCTTCCCCGGGGGCCCTGGCGGCAGGGATGCAGCAAACGGGTGCTGTTCCGCGGTGGGCGAGCGAGGAGAAGCCGCGCTCAGCGCCTGGAGCGCGAGCGTCGTCCGCGCCGCCCTGCCCGGTGCGCCTGCCTGGAGAGTGCCTTGCGCGATGCAGCGCGTCGGCCTTCACGCCGGAGCGCGCGGGTGGTGGCGAGGCTCCGACGTCGCGAGGGTGTCCTCGGCTTCCGCTTCTTCTGACCGACCTCGTAGGCCCGCTCGGCCGACCGCCTTGTGCGGCGGCTGGTCTGTCCCTTCCGTGGTGGCTTGAGCGGGACTCCGGCCCGGCGAGCCTTCGAGAGGCCGATGGCGATGGCCTGCTTCGTCGAGCGGGCGCCGTGCTTCCCATGGCGGATGTGGTCCATCTCCTCGTGAACGAACTCTCCTGCGGCCGTGGTCGGGCTCTTTCCTCTCCTCGAATCTTCCTTCGCCTTGCGCACGGTTCTCTTCTCGGGCATCGCGAGCACACCTCCGTCCCAGGAGGGTGTGGGCCGTACCCTCGAGGGGCAAGGCCCGGGTGCAGTCGGGCTGGGCCAGGCAGGCACCCGTGCGCCCGGCGGGGTGGAGTGCCCGACGGCCCCGCCGGCGAGGACCCCCGGCGTTCGGCAAGGGGCGATCCCCTTCCCGGAGACGGGTAGAGTCGGCGCCCCACGAACGGCCCCGGCCGCTCCGAGGAGGGCACATGGAACTCGAATACGCGTTCGAGATGGCTGCCTCCAGCATTCGCTTCGGGCGAGGCGTCACCCGCGAGATCGGGATGGACCTGGCGGAGATGCGAGTCCAGAAGGTCATGGTCCTGACCGATCCCCGCCTGGCGAAGCTGCAGCCGGTGGACACGGTCCTCCAGAGTCTCCGGGACAATCGCATCACCCACGCGCTCTTCGACCGCGTCCGGGTCGAGCCGACCGACGTCTCCTTCCGCGAGGCGATCACCTTCGCCACCGAGGGTGGGTTCGACGCCTTCGTCGCCGTGGGTGGAGGCTCGACCATCGACACGGCGAAGGCGGCCGACCTCTACGCGACCCATCCGGCCGACTTCCTCGACTACGTCAACGCTCCGATCGGGAAGGGGAAGCCCGTTCCGGGTCCGCTCAAGCCGCTGATCGCGGTGCCCACCACTGCCGGGACCGGGAGCGAGACCACGGGGGTCGCGATCTTCGACTACACACCGCTCCACGCGAAGACCGGCATCGCGCACCGGCGGCTGAAGCCCCTCCTGGGGATCCTCGATCCCGAGAACACCCGGAGCATGCCGCCGCAGGTGGCGGCGACCAGCGGATTCGACGTGCTGAGCCACGCCATCGAGTCCTTCACCGCGCTGCCGTACCACCAGCGCCCGCGCCCGGATCGCCCCATCGTGCGTCCCGCGTACCAGGGCTCGAACCCGATCAGCGACGTCTGGTCGCTGGAGGCGATGCGCTGGGTGTCGAAGTACTTCGTCCGTGCCGTGGAGAATCCGGACGACGACGAGGCCCGCGAGAAGATGCAGCTCGCGGCCGCGTTTGCCGGGGTGGGCTTCGGCAACGCCGGCGTCCACCTGCCGCACGGGATGTCCTACCCGGTCTCGGGCATGGTCAAGGACTTCCAGCCCGCAGGGATTCCCGGTGGACCACCCGATCGTGCCGCACGGCATGTCGGTCATCCTCAACGCGCCGGCGGTCTTCCGCTTCACGGCGCAGGCCTGTCCGGACAGGCACCTCATCGCGGCAGAGATCCTCGGCGCTGACGTCTCGCGCGCGAAGCCGGAGGACGCGGGGAAGATCCTCTCCGATCGGCTGATCGCCGTGATGCAGCGCCTCGAGATGCCGAATGGGCTCAGCTCGGTGGGCTACCGGAAGTCGGACATCCCGGCACTGGTGCAAGGGACGTTGCCCCAGGCCCGGGTGACGAAGCTCTCACCGCGGCCGGTGACGGAGACGGATCTGGCGCGACTCTTCGAGGACTCGCTGCACGGCTGGTGAGACCGAGGCGGCGGATGCCGCGCCGTCATCACGCCCCATGCTCTAGAGGTTCTGCTCGTCCATCCAGCGGCGCCACCCGTCGATCTCCGCCTGTCGGCGGCGGGCAATCCGCCCGAACCACCAGGGCGCGGTGAAGCTCAGGGCGAGACCGAACAGGAAGCAGGCCAGGGTCATCACCCGGACTGGCAGCGGAGACCCGTGCTCGACGTAGAGGACCTGGGTGGCGATGCCGCCGAGCAGGCACAGCGCGAGGTACACCCAGCGGGCGAGGTGGGCGACGCGGAGCTCGCCCTGGAGGCGACGCTCGAGGAAGCCGATGCCCTCGCGCGGGCTCGCGACCCGCCAGGACCCGACGCCGCGCTGGATGAGCACGAACCCCACGAGCATCGCGACGCAGAACCCGAGGATTCCCCAACCGATGAGGCGCACCATGCTCTCCGGGGCCGTCAACGCGGGGATGGCGCCGAGCGAGGCGCCCACGAGAAGCAGGAGCACGCTGACGTTGGTCCGGCGGTGACGCCGGGCTTCCCGTTCGGCCCGGGCGCGGACGTCCGGGAGAGGTCCCGAGGCCCCCGCCCAGGTGGACTGCCACGATTCCCAGCCCGTCATGCAGCCTCCTGCTCCATGCAACGGCGGAGGGCCTCGCGCGCCCTTCCCAGCCGGACCGCCACGTTCTCCGGAGTGATGCCCACCACCTCGGCGATCTCGGCGTGCGACAGCCCCTCCAGGGCGAGGGTCAGGACCTGACGCTGGCCGAGCGGGAGCGTCCGGAGGTGCGCGAGGAATCTCTCCGTCCGCTGCCGGCTCGCCACCTGCTCGTCGGGCGCTGGCCGCGGATCCGGAAGATGGACCAAGGCAACGTCGGAGCTCGCCGGTCGTCGTGCGCGCCGCCAGGCGTGGGAGAGGCAACGATTGTGGGCGATACGGAGGACGAACGTTCTCGCCGAGCTCTCGCCCCGGAACCGGGGGAGGGCCTTCCACACGGCGAGCAGGACCTCTTGCGCGAGATTGTCACGCTCGGCCCCATCGGGCGCATAGCTGCCGACCACCCGCCAGAGCGCAGGGCCGTGAACGCGCAGGCACTCGTCGAGCTCCATGCTCCTCGTAGTCTCGCGCCGCCGCCGGACCTAACAAACAGCGTCCCGCCGGGGTGAACCTGACCACCACACACACCCCCTCCGCGTCGCTGTAGGCGTTCACCGCCCCTGGTAGAGGTCGGACGGACGGCCTACCTGCGAACGGTTGCCCGGCTCTCCGCCCTCGCGACCAGAGGGCCGAAGCGAGGGTCGTCGCGGATCGACGAGAGCTCCGGGTCCAAACGCATGTTCATTCCGTATTCCGCCGCCAGGCCTCGGTCGAGCGCCTCGTTGATGAGCCGGAACGCCTCGTCCAGTTGCCCACTGCGCGCGGCGACCCGACCGAGGTTGAAGATGCTGAAGGCCGTATCCGGATGGTTGGGACCGAGCTTCCGCTCCTGGATGTCCCGCGTCTTGATCATCAGCGCCCGGGCCTCGGCGAGGCGCCCCTCCTTCTCGTAGAGCTCGGCCAGGTTGTTCATCGACATCAAGGTGTGGGCGTGCTCCGGCCCGAGGACCCTCTGGCGTGCCTCGAGCGTCTCCCGGAAGAGCTGTTCCGCCTCGGCGTCACGCCCCTCGAGCAGGTAGATGCCTGCCAGTCCATCGGCTGCGAGAAGTGCCCGGCGCTGGGCGGCCGGGCGATCGAGATCGAGACGCCATCGGACTGCGCGAAACACAGGGCGGGCCGCGCATGCCGCCCGCGGGCCCGCCTTGTGGGATGGTCCTGGCCCCATGCGGATCAGCGGGCTCGCGGTCGTCATCGCCATCGCCTTCGTGCTGTCGGGGGCGGCGGCCTACTGGCTACTCAAGCCGGGGAAGTACGCCGCGCCCCCGCCGGGCTACATCGGCCCGGGGGCGGTGGATTCCGGCGTTCCGACCGCGCCCTGACGACGGCGCCGGTGCAAGGCGAGCCCGAGCGCGGCGACGATCCATCCGAACGCACCGCCCGGGCGGCCCGGTGCCGAGCTGCAGCGGCCGGAAGGTGAGACGCCGCCCTGGCCGACGGTCAGCAGGAGCTTCGACGTCGCGGTCGCCCCGCGGTCTCGGTTCCGAGCGCCGCCGCCGGAGCATGGCGCGGCGCCAGGCTTCGTCTCACCCTCCCAGCGCGGAGTTGATCAGCGGAGCGACGATGTTCATCCCGGGGTCCTCGGCGTTGTAGCCGTTCTGCGGCTCCTGGATTCGCGTCTGCTGCCCGGCGATGAACCTCTGGAGGAAGACGTCCATGCCCACGAACTCGCTGTAGCACTTGTAGCTCTCACCCGGCGGCCACTCGAGGTACTCCCACCAGTTGTGTTTCTTTTCCATGCGCTGGCAAGCATGGCTGCCGATGAAGGTGATGATCGTGCTGCAGTGGCTATCGTTGATCTGGCGCTCCCAGGGAACGAAGTAGCTGGCGTTGGGGAGACCACCCAGGAGCGCCACCAGCGCGTCCTCGTCCTCCTTCCAGAAGCGAAGCACGGTGGCCTTGTCGATCCCCGGGTAGAACCGCTCGTAGGAGAAGCGCGAGTAGTTGTAGTCCCGGCTGTAGCCCGTGTAGGCGAGCTTATCCTGGGGGAAACTGAGTGAGAGCATTCGGTTGATGGATCCGTAGTCGTTCGGGTCGAACGAGCTGGGCAGCCGGGAGAAGACCGAGTCCAGACCCCAGGACCAGCGAATCTGATCATAGAGCGGACGGGAATGACCGCCCCACCACGGCGCGGGATAGATCGGGCCGGAATCATCGAGCAGGTAGCCTTGCGACGGCGCGAGACCGTTCCGGACGAACCAGTAGGCGGCGGCGGTCCCGGTGCCTCCCGCGCTGAATCCGGTGACCAGGAGCTTGGCAGGAGTCCCGTAAGCCCAGCGCGCCCAGGCGATGGCGGCCGAGGTGTTCGCGAATCCAGCGTGGTACCAGGTCAAGGGGGGTTCCATGCCCTGCGGATCCGAGTAGACGGCGACGTTGTTGCCGATGTGCACGTCCCCGGTGCAGTACGGCATGTACACGATGTTCCAGTTCTTGGTGACGAGAATCGGTCCGGCTCCGGAAGGGCAGCCCCGGGTCTGCACCGTTCACGATCGGTGACACGTACTTCGCCGTAAACTGCGTCATGTAGTCGTCGGGGATGCCGTTCGGATTGGCCGCACCGAGAACCCCGTCCCGGCCACTGCACGTGTCGTAGTTCCAGCACGCCCCACCGCCCTCGAAGAAGAAGAGGAGGTTGGGTGAGTTGGTCCGCCGGACGAAGAACTTGTACTGCGAGCCGTTCCCACAGACGGTCCCGGGCAAGGCGATCTTCTCCCAGGCGTAGTTGTTTCCGCCGTCGACCAGGATGCTGACGATGGTCGAGAGGAGATCTTCGGCCCGCGCCTCTCCCGAGGTGAGCCCGAGCGCAATGCACCACGCCCAGAGGATGCCCCGCTTCATCGCCTTCCCCCTTCCGGCCCACCGTCGCCGCCGGTGCAGGGTTCACCAGAGGGGACGAACGCGCAAGGTATGACAGCACCGAGTTCTGACAGGCGTTGACGTTCGGCTGCGCCGCAGTGCGGCGATGTCGTAGGGCGGTGACTCCTCCACCGCCTCATGCGGTGGTATCTCCTTGGCCATCGTGAAGCCGCGCACACGATGGGTGCTCGCAGGTTTGACCCTGGGGATGGTTGCCCTTCTGGCCGCAAGGGGACTGGCCGGTGGCCGGGTGGCGGCTTCGTCGACCGGACCGAGAGTGGGGCCGTCGGCCACGCTCCCGGTCGCGAACTCGACCGCGCCTTCATCTCCATCTCGCGTTGCGCCCACCGTGGTCGGGCTTCCGGTGGCCCGGACCCCGCAGCCGCCACGAGGGGCGTCGCCGGACCCGCCCCTGGACCCGGGCTATCCCGTCGACCTGGATCGGATCCGCGCGCAGATCCCTGGCAACCTCTACTGGAGCACGCAGGCTCCGACCGACGACGCGGAGACCAAGCGCCGCCGCGAGCAGGAGAGCTCGGCCTGGAATGTGCTCTACGGCAAGGTTCTGTCGGGGACTGCGTCAACTTCGCAGATCAGGTCGTACTTCGATCATCGCCGGCAGGTCTCCGAGGACGCCATCGAGTTCGCCGAGCTGGTCCTGGCCGATGATGGATCGCAGCTTCCGGACCGTGACCGCGGTCTGCTCGAGCTCGCCGTCCAGATGCACCAGACGCGCCTGGCCGAGCTGCCTCGCCAGGAGGCAGAGGCGGAGGCGCGCAAGGAGGAACAGGACCGTCGCCGCGCCGAGTGGAACGGCAGGCCGCCTCCCTGAAGCCATGCTCGCAGCGCGACCCGGGGTGCCCCTTCGGAGTTGGACTGGCCGCGACGCCAGCCGTCTTGCGCCGCTCTGTCGTCGGTCGCAGGATTGATTGACAGCCGTCCCGGCAAGAGAGGGCGGTGAGGGAGGGCGACCGATGCCCGGCTACGTGATCGCGCTGCTCGACGTGACCGACCTCGAAGCGTACGAGCGCTACAAGGCCGCGGCCCCACCCACCATCGCCGCCGCCGGAGGGCGGTATCTCGCCCGTGGAGGCGAGAGCACGCTCGAGGGAAAGCACGATGGACGGCGGGTGGTCATCCTCGAGTTCCCGAGCGTCGAGGCCGCTCGCGCATGGCATCAGGGCAGTGCGTACGCGGAAGCGCGCAAGATCCGCGAGAGCTGCGCGCGGAACGTCACGTTTCTCCTCGTCCCCGGCGTGGGGTGATGGGCCTCGGGCTCAGCTCGAGGATCTGGCGACGTCGATCACCGCCTGGGCGAAGGCCTTGGGGGCCTCCTGCGGGATGTTGTGGCCGATCCCCTTGAGGACCCGGTGTGAGTACCGCCCGGTGAATAGGCTGGCGTAGGCCTTCCCGTCGGCCAGCGGTCCGTCGAAGTCACTGGCGATGGTGATCGTCGGAACGGAGATTGTCGGCCGCGCGAAGAGCTTCTTCTCCAGCTGGTCGTACTTCGGCTCGCCCTTGGCGAGACTGAGTCGCCAGCGGTAGTTGTGAATGACGATCGCCACGTGGTCCGGGTTCTCGAAGGAGGCTGCGGTCCGGTCGTAGGTGGCGTCGTCGAACTGCCATTTGGGTGACGCGAGCTTCCAGATCAGCTTGTTGAAGTCGTGTCGATTCTTGTCGTAGCCGAGCTGGCCGCGGTCGGTCGCGAAGTAGTACTGGTACCACCAGCCATACTCGGCCACCGGAGGCAACGGCCTGAGGTTCGCCTCCAGGCTGGTGATCAGATAGCCGCTGACCGCGACCGTGGCGATGCACCGCTCCGGCCAGAGCGCCGAGATGATGTTCGTCGTCCTGGCTCCCCAGTCGAAACCGGCGACGATCGCCTTGTCGATCTTGAGGGCGTTCAGCAGCTCGATCATGTCCAGGGCCACGACCGATTGCTGCGCGTTCCGGACCGTCTCGGCGGAGAGGAAGCGGGTTGTCCCGTACCCGCGGAGAAACGGGACGATGACCCGGTAGCCGGCAGCTGCCAGCAGCGGGGCCACGTCGCCGTAGCTGTGGATGTCGTACGGCCAGCCGTGGAGGAGCAGGACCGGGCGGCCACCCGCCGGGCCGACGTCGGCATATCCGACGTTCAGGAGGCCCGCGTCGATCTGCTTGAGGGAGCCGAACGAGGTCTGGGACGGGCCGTTGCCGGGCTGGGCACTCGCCGGCGTCGGCCCGCTCGCTCGAGCGCGTGCCGAGGAGAGCAGCCCGAGCGAGGCTGCGGTGAAGGCCGTGGTGGCGCCGCCGATAAACCGACGGCGACCGGGGTTGATGGGCTCGGACATGGGCGAGGTTCCTCCGGGTTGCCGGCGCTTCTTACTTCCGAGGCGGTGGGCACTGGCCCTCCGGCGTGACTTCCACGGCAGGCGCTGGCCTTCAGGGCGGTTGTGCCGTGCGACGGAGGACAGACCCATCGCTCTCCAACTGCCCCGTCGGTCAGCTCCCGGCGGGCGCAGCGTCCGGAGGAAGCTCGGGCTCCTCCGCGGGCTTGCTGACCCATCCGGTCCACTGCTGGAACATCACCGGGAGAACGAGCAATGTCAGCAGGCACGCCGAGACGGTCCCGGCCACGATGACCACCGCCAGCGGCCGCTGCGTCTCGCTCCCGATGGCCCGCGACAGCGCAGCCGGGACGAGCCCCAGGGCTGCCAGGGAGGCGGTCATCAGCACCGGGCGCAGCCGCTCCCGTGCCCCCTCGAGGATCGCCACCTGCACCGGGTCGCCGCGTCGATGGCGGTCGGCGATGGCAGACATGACGAGCACACCGTTGAGCGCCGCCTGTCCGATGAGGGCGATGAAGCCCACCACCGCGGCAACGCTCAGCGGAAAGCCAACGAGCGCCAGGCCGAAGACTCCGCCGACCAGGGCCAGCGGGACGTTGAGGAGCGTCAGCAGGGCCAGGGTCAGCGAATCGAAGGCCTTGAACAGGAGGACCAGGGTGATGATCAGCGCAACGGGAACGACCATCGCCAGCCGCGCCATGGCGCGCTCCTTGTTCTCGAACTCGCCTCCCCACTCGATCGACATCCCCGCGGGAAGCGGGGCCTCCTGCTCGAGCCTCGCCCTGGCCTCCGAGACGAAGCCACCCAGGTCCCGGCCCCGGACGTTCATCCGGATGCCGATGTAGCGGCGACCGTTCTCACGGTTGATGCTCGCCCGTCCCACGCCCGTTCCCACGTCCGCCAGCGCTCCGAGCGCGACCAGGTTCCCTCCCTCCACCGGGACCCGGAGACTCCGGAGCTTCTCCAGGTCGTCGCGCGCCGAGAGCGGAAGCCGCATCACCACGTCGAACCGGCGCTCGCCCTCCCAGAAGTCCGCCACCGGCCGACCGCCGACCGCGGTCTGGAACACGCGCTGGAAGTCGCCCAGGCGGATTCCGTAGCGCGCCAGCGCCTTGCGGTCGGGGGTGATCTGGATCTGGGGAACCTCGCCGCTCTTCACGATCCCCAGGTCGGCAACCCCGCGCACCTTGCCGATGATCGCCTTGGCCTTCTCTGCCTGCTCCTGGAGCGCCACCAGGTTCGAGCCGTAGAGCTTGACCGCGATCTGTCCGAACTGGCCGCTGATGTTCTCGTTGACGTTGTCGCGGATGGGCTGGCTGAAGTTCGCCTCGATCCCCGGAATCGCGTCCAGGTCGTGCCCCAGATCGGCGATGACGTCGGAGAGGTCGTCGATCCCGGGCGGCCACTGCTCGGGCGGCTTCAGCCGGACGAAGAACTCGAGGTTGTTGGTCAGCGTCGCGTCGGTCCCGTCCTCGGGGCGACCGAGCTGCGAGAGGATGCTCTCCACCTCGGGCTTCTGCGAGAGGAGCTGGGTGATGCGGGGAACGAGCCGCCGACCCTGGTCGAGCGACACGTTCGACGGGAGCGTGAAGGTGACGTAGAGCGCCCCCTCGTTGAGCTCGGGGAGGAACTCGCTTCCCAGGCGGGGGAGGGTCAAGGCCGCCGCGGCGAGGAGGAGCGCCACCGCGCCGAGCACCCGCCACGGCCGAGCGAGGCAGAAGCGCAGCGTGGCGTCGTAGGCCCGTGCCGCCACGCGCAGCACGGGGGATTCGCGGTGGTGGAACGGTCCGCGGTAGGCGATCGCCGCCAGGACCGGTACCAGGGTCACCGAGAAGAACAGGGCACCCGACAGCGCGGCGACGACGGTGTTGGCCATCGGGGCGAAGATCCGGCCCTCGACGCGCTCGAGCAGGAAGATGGGAAGGTAGGCGGCGATGATGATCAGGAGCGCGAACACCGTGGGACGCACCACCGCTCCGGTCGCGGCCCGGATCGAGGTGACCGTTGGCTCCTTCCGGTGCGACAGGGCCAGTCGGGCCAGGATGGCCTCGATGATCACCACCCCGCCGTCGACGATGACCCCGAAGTCCACCGCCCCCATCGAGAGGAGGTTGGCGCTCATCCCCCGCAGGCGCAGGTAGATGAACGAGGTCAGGAGCGAGAGCGGGATGAGCACCGCGACGATCAGTGCCGCCTTCAGGTCGAGGAGGAAGACGAAGAGCACCAGGGTCACCAGCGCAGCGCCCTCGAGGAGGTTCCGGCCCACCGTCCGGAGCGTGGTCCCCACGAGCTCGGTCCGGTCGTAGAACGGCTCGACGTGCACATCGTCGGCCCGCAGCCGGCGGTTGATGGACTCCACCGCCTCGCGCACCCGGGCCAGGACCACCGAGGGGTTCTCCCCGCGGCGCATCAGCACGATGCCCTCCACCGTGTCCTGGTTGTCGCCCCGGCTCACCACCCCCTGGCGCGGGGCCCAGCCCTCGGCGACGTCCGCCACGTCCTTGACGAAGACCGGGGTGCCGTCACGGCTCGCCACGCTCACGAAGCGCACGTCCTCGATGCCGTGGAACAGACCATCGCTGCGGATGACGAACTGCTCGGCGCCCCTCTCCAGCACACCGCCGCTGGCGTTCAGCGATCCGGCCCGGATGCTCTGCTCGAGGTCGTCGAGGGTGAGGCCGAAGGCCGCCAGCCGCAGCGAATCGGGCTGGACGTGGATCTCGCGAACCAGCCCGCCATAGCTGACGACGTCCGCGACGCCGTTCGCCCGGAGCAGCATCGGTCGGACCACCCAGTCCTGGAGTGTCCGGAGGAGGCGAGGGTCTCCGCCGGCGCCCTCGAGCGTGTAGCGGTACACCTCGCCGATGGGCGTGGCGAATGGACCGAGCTGGGGAACGATCCCCTCGGGAAGCTCGGCCGCGCGCAGTCGCTCGAGGACCTGGGCCCGCGCCGCGAGACCGTCGACACCGTCGTTGAAGGTGAGGGTCACGAACGAGAGGCCGAACAGGGAGAGGTTCCGCAGGCGCGCGACGCCCGGGGTCCCGTTGAGTGCCCGCTCCAGGGGAAGCCCGACCTGACGTTCCACCTCCTCGGCCGGCTGGCCCGGGTACAGCGTGATGACCTGGACCTGGGTGTCCGTCGGATCGGGGAAGGCCTCGACCGTCAGCTGCCCAAAGGACACCCAGCCGAGCAAGGCGACCACGGCGGTTGCGCCGAGCACCGCGGCCCGATTCTGAAGACAGAAGGCAATCCACCGATCGAACACGCGAGCGGGAGAGGTTAGCTGCTCGCGCCGCGAGGGATTCGCCCCGCTCCGTCGTTGCAACTCGATGTCAATGCCCGGGTCTCAGGCGCGGCGCTGGGGCCCGCGGCGGCCAGCGGACAGGCCCAGGCCCGCGAGCAGCGCGAGGAGCGGCAGGGCGACCCCGTAGCCATCGGTCGAGGCCGAGCAACCACGACCGGTGCTGTCCGACAGGCCCGGGCCGAGGGGGGAGGGACTGCCACCGCCGGCACCACCGACGTCCTCGAACAGCCTGGCCGCTGGCAGCGGGGTTCCGTCGCTCCGGAGAGTCAGCGCGCTGGCAACGCTGTTCCAGTCGATGACCGCCGTGAACTGACGTCCATCGAAGCGCATGGGCACGAGGACGACTCCGGCGTCGAAGCTGCCGAAGGCCTCGCCGCAGACGACCAGGTTCTCGATCAGGCAGTCGACCCGTCCGGCGCAGACGCCGGCGTCGGTGGCGACCGTCATCGTGCCCACGAGGGGCGCCCCGAGAGCATCGAGGTCGCGGATGGAGACGGTCTGCCCGCTGCGATCGATAAGCAGCGCATAGTGCGCGAGCGGCCCGTCGTAGAAGGCGCCTCCGAGGGGAACCGCGTCGAGTCGGGTGACGATCGCGAACCCCCCGTCCGGCGCCGAGAGATCGAGCGCCATCAGCGCTGGCGAGCTTCCCGCATCCGCCACGGTGTAGAACTTGCCCCCCGCGAAGGGTCCGGGCACACCGGCATTGGCGCTGCTCAGGGGGAAGGCGCCCGCCGGCGCCGGTACCCGGACGCTGACGGTGGAGGTGATCGGCCCGCCCGACAGCCGGTGCACCGTGTCGATGAACCACACTGTCGGATCGCGGGCCTCGACGAGGAGCAGCTCGTCGCGGCGCGAGCGTCCCCAGAAGCCGTACGGCTGGCCGGGGCTGAGCAGCGTGAGCGCGCCGGAGTCGAGCCGGTACCAGGAGGTGGGGGCGTCGAAGCCGGTTGCGTTCGCCGCGCCGGCAAGGAACCAGTTCTCGGAGCCCTGCGCCTGGTGGACCCTGAGCACGAGCGCGCCACGAGCGCCTGGCGCCAGCTCCTGGACGATCTGACCGGCATCGGGGCCGTCGAGCGCGACCAGGCGGGTGCGCGTTCCGTCGAGCGCGTCGGCCGTCAGCACCGCCTCGAGAGCACCAGGGATCGGGTAGAGCCCCGGCGGCGTCATCGACTGTCCACCGTCCGCCGGCTGGAACGGACTGACCTCGAACCGGGGGACCACCGCCGCGGGCGCGGCCGAGGTGGCGAAACCAGGAAGGACGAGAAGCGCACCGAACGCGGTCCAACGCACGTCCCGGATGCTATTGCCCTCGCCGGCTCAGCGGACATGAGGCCAGCGTGACCCTGTGCCGCCGCGGGCACACCGCACGCCCGGGCGCTCCGTTGCTCTCCTCCTCGTTCCGCACCAATGTCTGGCTCCGGGAGGAACGGAGATGCTCTGGACGCACCCCGGCGTGGCCGGACTGGCCGTCGCCATCGCCCTCGGAGCAGCTGGCGACCTGAGCCGGGCCAAGGTGATCGATCTCACCTATCCCTTCGACGACAAGACCCTCTACTGGCCGACGTCGCCCTCGAGCTTCGAGCTGAAGAGGCTCTCGTTCGGCGAGACCCCGGGTGGCTGGTTCTACGCCTCGAACTCGCTCTGCGCGCCCGAGCACGGCGGGACGCACCTGGATGCGCCGATTCACTTCGACAAGGCGGGGAAGACGGTCGACCAGATTCCGCCGCGACAGCTGATCGCGCCGGGGGTGGTGATCGACGTCAGCGCGAAGGCCGCCGCCGATCCCGACTACCGCCTCTCGCTGGAGGATCTGCGTAGCTGGGAGAAGCTGCACGGCAACGTTCCCGCCGGCGCGATCGTGCTCCTGCGCACCGGCTGGGGGGAAGCGCTGGCCCGACCGCAAGCGCTACCTGGGCGATGACACCCCGGGGGATGCCTCGAAGCTCCACTTTCCCAGCTATGGAGAGGAATCGGCGGAGCACCTCGTCCGCCAGCGCCACGTCGCCGCGCTGGGCGTCGACACCGCGTCGATCGACTTCGGCGCCTCGAAGGACTTCATCGTGCATCGGATCGCCAGCGCCGCCGGCGTCCCGGGGCTGGAGAACGTGGCCAACCTCGATCAGCTGCCGCTGGTGGGAGCGTGGGTCATCGCCCTGCCGATGAAGATCGCCGGGGGATCGGGCGGCCCGCTGCGCATCGTCGCGCTCGTCTCCAATTGACGGTGGCCACCGGGGCGTGGCCCCGGCATGGGCGAATGCTGCCGCCTCGACCTACTCCGCTGCGCCCACAGCGAGAAGAAGCGCAACATCTCACGCGTCGCGTCCGGGCCGGCGGGGTCGACATACGAACCCTCAGCACTTCCGCCCGACCAGGCATGCGCGCCGCCGTGGACGAGCCAGTGCTCCGCGATGACCCGTCCGGCGTCGTCCCGATACAGCGTCCGGGTAAAGGGATGCCCGTTCGGCGGTTGCCCGTGGTGCACCTCGGCGCGGGCGCGCTTGCCGATGAACCCCGTTCCGGCAAGCTCTGCGCGAGGACGTCGTCCCCATTGCGTGGATGCACCGTCGTATCGCCGTCTCCGTGAAACACGATGACCGGTGTGATGTCGTGGCGCGCACCGGTCGCCGACGCTTGGCGCCGGCCCTTCATTGCCTCGAGCGCCGATGGAAGGTCGTGCGCGACGCCGTACGCCAGCCCCGAGTGCACGCCGACGGCAGCGTAGAGATCCGGATACGTCTTCTTCATGACTGCGGCCATCGCGCCGCCCGAGGAAAGCCCCGCCACGTAGACGCGTCGACGATCAACCGCGTAGTTGCCGATGATCTCTCGCGTCATGTCGGCGATGATCGACGGCTCTCCCCGGCTGCGCTTCTGGTGGCTTCCCTTGAACCAGTTCCAGCAGCGGCTTCCATTCGCGCACTGTGCCTGCTCCGGGTAGAGCACGAAACACGGATTCAGCTCGGCCGCCGCGTTCATCCGCGTACCGGAGGCAAAATCATCTGGTGTCTGCGTGCAGCCGTGCAACATGATGACGAGCGGAAGCTCCTGCCCGTGATATCCGCGTGGCACGTACAACTTGTAGTCCCGGGCCCCGGCGCCGTTGGCAAATGAGCCCGTGATGAATTCGCCTGGGGGAGCGTCGGTCTTCCGCGCACGCCCATGGCGTCCCAGCCCCCTCAGCCTCTCGAACTGCGCCGGCGCGGCCTGAGCGCTCTTGACAGGTGCTGGCCTCGACAACGCAGTCACTTGCTCGTCGGCCGTCGGCGTCGTTCCCTGGAGCGCGCGCTGGATCGCCGCGGTTGCTTCCGCCGGTCCGCTCGTCCGAAGGATCCGGGTCGCTTCTCGCATGGATGCCAACATTGCCTTCGTCATCGCGTTGTTCTTTTCCCGTCCTGGGCGTGGATCATCGGATTCTCTTCCCCAGCGCAGTCTTCACCGCTGGGCTGGCATGCAAGGCCCCCAGCACTGCGATGGACTCGATCGTCGCGACTGCGAGCTCCGGTGTCACGTCAGCGCCAATGACCACCAGACCGAGGGCCTGGATCCGGAGTCGCTGCCGCGCGGCGCGCACCGCTTCCAGTTCGGCACGCGCGTAGCGTTGGATCCCGAGGCTCAGGCTCTTCCGCGCGACCGCTTGCTTCAACACGTCCGCATGGGCGGCCAGCTGGTTGCGGATGCCGGTACGAATCAGATCGGTCCGGTTCGAATAGAACCCTTCCTGCACGAGGAGGTCAATCTGCCCGAGGTCGACCAGTCCCAGGTTGATGGTGATCTTCTCCGTCTCAGGGAGCGTCGCTCTGCTCTTCGGCATCCTCGACCCCGTGCTGTATGAACCCTCCAAGCTCCATCTAAGCACCATCTACATGGATGGTCTGAGCCGGGTCAAGAGAGGGCAGTCGGGGCGGGGAGTCGCTTCTCCGAGGGACGACTCTCGTGGGCGCGCAACCGGGCAGACGGAACCAGGCCGGCCCGTCCGGACCTGAGTCGCCCAGGCGCACCGCTAGGCAGGTCTCAGCGAGAGAGCCGAGGGTTCAGCCGCTCGGTCACGGCTCTTCTGGCGGAACGCGCTGTGCCACGAACGAGGTCCTTGCCGGAGTCGAGGATGCCCGCCAACGCGCCGGAGACGATGTTTCCGGGCGGGGAGTCCGGCGCCATGGGATGGGGGTGCGTCGGCGCCACCTTCTTGGCCGCTTCCATGGCTTCCCCGAGCACCGCCAGAGCCGCGCTGTCCATCAGTCGGCTGAGCTTGGGGAAGAGATCTTCCTCCTCCTCCTCGACGTGGTGCCGGATGTTCTCGATGAGCACCGTCATCTTCGCTTCGAAGCGCTCGTCGCGCGGCGACATCTTCTCCAGCTCGGCGAGTGTCGCCTTCACCAGATGATGCTCCTCGAGCGCTTCGAGGACCTGAGAGTTCAGCTTGTCCGACAGTTCGCGGGCGGTCGGGTAGAGAAACTGCTCCTCGACGGAAGCATGAATCGAGAGCTCCCGGATCACCTGGTCGGCGAGCCGTTGCTTCTCTTTGATCGCTCTCTCGCCCGCTCGCTCATAGGCCTTGAAGAGACGTTCGACGCTTCGATGGTCCTGGGTCAGCAGCTTGATGGCGTCCATGGATGCGTAGGTAAGCACCGCGTCGGGTCGTGACTCGATGCCGGACGGTCGGGCGTCCAGGGCTCGAGCTGGATTCCTCGAGAACCGTGTTGGCACCGAGGCGAGCGGAGCGAGGACGCGAGCGTTAGGGTCGTACTCGTCGACTGCCACTCCGACTCGTCTGCGCTCGTCCGTTTGGAGAGGCGGTTGACACAGCTCGGCTCGTGGACAGCTTGTCGACTGACGACGTTTCCCGCGTCCTGGCAAGCGACCGGTTGCATCACCAAGCGTTCGCCTGACCTCGAGCGTCGAATCCCCAGAGAGAAGTCTCACCCAGCGACCGTCGATGTCGCGCAACAAGACTTGGAGCATTGAATGAAGACGAAACTCTTGGCGCTCAGCATCCTGTTTCTCGGATCGCTGGCGCTTGCCGGGCAACCGGCGCAGACCAGCGCGAGCACCAGGGCCGATGGCGGCACCACCCCGAAGGCCGACTCCTCGCGTGAGGGAGCCGATAACTCGGCCATCAACAAGCATGACAATGGGTCCACCGAGCCCACCGCCGATCAGCAGAAGAACGCCCACTCGGACGTCGATCTGACGGCCAAGATCCGTCGCTCGATCGTCGACGACAAGTCGCTGTCGACCAACGCGCACAACATCAAGATCATCGCGCAGAACGGTCTCGTCACCCTGAAGGGCCCGGTCCAGTCGGAGGCCGAGAAGAGCACCATCGAGCAGAAGGCGTCGTCGATCGCCGGACAGTCCAACGTCAAGAACGACATCGACGTCCAGCCTTGAAGTTCATCCGTAACGACACACAACAATCGCTTCAAATGGAGAGTTCAAATGGATCGTAAGGGCACGGCAGTCTTTGGCATCTTCAACGACAGAGCAGCAGTCGAAGCGGCGGCATCTCGTCTGAAGGCCGAGGGTTTCAAGAGCTCGGATATTTCCGTCTTGTTTCCTGACAAGGAAGGCACCAAGGAGTTCGCGCACGAAAAGAACACCAAGGCTCCGGAGGGCGCGGCAACTGGCGCTGGCACCGGTGCGGTGCTCGGCGGCACGCTGGGCTGGCTCGTGGGCATCGGCTCGCTGGCGATTCCAGGGGTGGGTCCCTTCATCGCCGCGGGTCCGATCATGGCGGCTCTGGCCGGAGCAGGGGTGGGCGGCGCGATGGGCGGAATCACCGGCGCCCTAGTCGGGATGGGAATCCCTGAGTTCGAAGCCAAGCGCTACGAGGGAATGGTGAAGAGCGGTGGAATCCTGATGTCGATCCACTCGGACGACTCGAGCTGGACCAAGAAGGGCAAGGCGGTGCTCGAGCAGAGCGGGGCACGTGATGTCTCCTCGACCGGTGAGGCAAGCGGCGAGAAGCCGGGCCGTGCGGCCCTGGCGTAGTTGCAGTTCTGTTGTCGGGAAGGCCCGGGTTCGATGGAACCTGGGCCTTTCTTCTTCCGCCGGAACGATCAGACCCTGATCACCTTGGAGTATGAGAGCGCGGAGAGCAGAACGGCGACCAACAGCACGATGGTCGAGCCGAGAAACCACCGCAGCGTCTTCTTGTATTCCGCGACCTCGTCATCCTCGACCTGCAGGGACCTCCACAGCGTGACGCACTGGCCGAGGATGGAGAACCCCAGCAGGATGGCCGAGGCGGTGGAGGTGACGTCCCACTCCCCCGGGAGCTCGAAGCCCCAGATACGCAGGAAGACGAGTGAGAACCCCAGGACGACCGTGATCGCGGTGATGAACCCCTGGCGGTATCCGATCGGGAGTGGCACGCGCGGCCTTTCGCTTGACATGGGTCGCAGTACATTCTGACGAGACGAACAGCGCGGGTCCATCGCACGGGACGGCTGGCGGGTCCAGGGTAGACGGCGGCCCTGGCCTGCCAGTCGCCCGAGCGTAGTGTCCTCGAGGGCGCTCCGGTTCCCTTGGGAACGTGTCGGTCGGGCAGGTGTCTGGAGGCCGCGGCCGGGTGCAGAGTAGGATGGGCAGCGTGGAACCTTCACAGGTCGCGCTGTGGGTACGAACCACGGCGCGGGTATCAGTCGCTCTCTACTCACTCGCGCTCGGCGGGTTCGCAGTCGAGGCGTACCGCGGGCGTGTGCCGCGAGCATCGCTGACGCTCTGGCAGCTATTCATTGTCTTCTTCACGATCCATTTCTTGTTCGTGGCGTGGCTGACCGTTGCAACTGCGGGTGAGAACATCGAACGGCGTGGTGGCGCGCTCTTGACCATCCCCGTCGGGGCGGCCCTCTACCTGGCGAGCTTTGCAGTGCTGACCGGCGCGCAACGACGCCGCCCATTGGCCTGGCTGGGCGCGACGACAATCTGGCTCATGATCCTGGGGACATACGTCAGCAGGATTCCTCGAGCCCCGGCCTTCGCCCTGCCGGTTGGCGTGGCGACGGTGGCTCTGGTTGCCTTTCTCTTCGGGCCGCGTGCCTCGATGCGAGGAGCATGAAGAATCGCCATCCTCGGGGCGGGCGGAGTGGGCGGATACGACGCTGCGGTGCTCTCCCGCGCCGGGAACGAGGTGCAGGTGCTCGCCCGCGGCGCCCACCTGGCGGCCATCCGGCGTGACGGGCTGAAGGTCACCGACCTCGACGGCGCCTGGGTCGCGCGGGTGGAGGCCTCCGACGATGTTGCCGCGCTGCGGGGTGCCGAGCTCGCCGTGGTGTCGGTCAAGGCCTACGACCTGGACGCCATCGGCCCCCTCGCCGCCGATCTCGCCCGGCACGGCGCGGCGGTGCTCCCGCTCTTGAACGGAGTGGAGGCCGCCGAGCGCCTCGAGCAGCTCGGCGTTCCTCGACAGGCAATCCTCGGCGGCCTCACCGCCATCAGCGCGGAGCGGACGGGCCCGGGTCAGGTCGTGAGGAGGAGCCCCTTCAACCGCGTGGTCGTGGGAGAGCTCGCAGGTGGGCTCTCGGAGCGCGCCCGGGCGGTGGCCGGCGTGCTCGGCGCCGCAGGGATCGAGGCCCGCGCCAGCGCCGAGATGCCGCTGGAGCTGTGGCGGAAGTTCGTCTTCATCACCACCATGGCCAGCTGCTGTGGCCTGTCGCACACCTCCATCGGCCCGCTCCGGGCGGCGCCGCTCGGCCTCGAGCTCCTGGAGCGTGCCACCGCCGAGTCGGTCGCCGTCGGGCGTGCGCACGGCATCGCCTTCGCCCCGGACGAGGTGACCCGGGTCATGGCCCAGGTCCGTTCCATGCCCGAGCCGATGAAGCCCAGCTTCCTTCTCGACCTCGAGCGCGGTGGGCCGACCGAGCTCGACGTGCTCGGCGGCGCGGTGAGCCGGCTCGGACGTCAGCTGGGCGTACCCACGCCGGTGCACGACACGGCGGTCGCCGCCCTCGGCGCCGCACTGAGGGTCGAGGGCCCGTAGGCTGCGGGCCATATTTCGCCGGCCGGATGTTCTGGTTCACGCGGAACAGGTTGCCCGGATCGTACTTGGCCTTGATCTCGGCGAGCTTGGGGTAGTTGTCGCGGTAGGCGGCCTTCACCAGGTCCTCGCCCTCGTCCATGATCATGTTGACGTAGCCGCCACCGGCCGAGTGCGGATGCAGCGCCAGCCAGTAGTCACGCGCCCACTGGGTCATGCGCTCGTTGTTGGCCGGGTCCGGGTCCACGCCGACGATCACCTGCGCGAAGTTGGCATCGCGGAAGCTGAACGCCGTGTCGCCCTTGGCGGCGCGATGCGCGGCGCCGTTGATCGGGTAGATGTGCATGGTCGAGTGGAACGTCGGCAGCTGAGGCCCGTACTTGACGTGCAGGTCGATGGCCTTGTCGGAGTAATCGCGGAAGAAGTCGGCCTTCCAGTACCACTGCAGGCCGGCGGGGTAGAGCGCGTCGAACATTCCCTGCAGCGTCGGCCACGGAATCGGTCCGACGAAGTCGATGACCGGTGGCCCGAAGGCGCGGATCTTCTTGAAGCGCTCCTCGGCCTTCTCCAGCGGGCCGGTGTAGCACCAGACGATGCCGCACATCTTCTTGCCCTGGTACTGCTCGGGGAACGGCGCCGCCGGCGGGACGGTGAGGTAGGCGAACCAGCCGTTGATGTCCTCCGGCGCCTCGAGGATGAAGTCCTTCCACCACTTCAGCACCTCACCGCTCTTCTCCAGCGGAAAGATCATCGGCCCGCCGTAGACCGTGCTGATGGGGTGCAGCCGGTACTCGAACGAGGTGACCACGCCGAAGTTGCCGCCTCCCCCGCGCACCGCCCAGTAGAGGTCCGGGTTCTCCTTGGCGTTGGCCACGACGAAGCGGCCGTCGGCGAGCACCATGTCGACGCTCAGAAGATTGTCGAGGGTGAGCCCGTGGGTGCGCGACAGGTAGCCGATGCCGCCTCCCAGGGTGAGCCCACCCACGCCGGTGCTGGCGATGAAGCCGCTCGGGGTCGCCAGGCCGAAGGGATGGGTGGCGTGATCCACGTCGCCCCACTTGGCTCCGCCCTCGACGCGGACGGTGCGAGCCGCCGGGTCGACCCGGATCCCGCGCATGCGCGAGAGGTCGATCACCAGCCCGGCATCGACGACCCCGAGGCCCGGGCCGCTGTGACCGCCGCCGCGCACCGCCAGCGGGAGCTTCTGCTCGCGGGCGAAGTTGACGCAGGCGATGACGTCCGCGGCGTCGACGCAGCGAGCGATCACCGCCGGCCGCCGGTCGATCATCCCGTTGTAGACCTTGCGCGCCTCGTCGTAGGCGCCGTCTCCCTGCCGGATCAGCTCTCCCCGCACCTGCGACCGGAGGGTCTGCACTGCCGTCTCGTCCAGCTTGCTCATCGTCTGCTCCCGTTGTGGTCCAGCGTTGTGCGACCACGGTACGGAGCCCGCGTGAGCGGAGAGTTCGGGCCGAGCATGGTCGACGCGGACCAGACACCGGCGGGCGTTAGCGCTCCGTTAGCTCGGCCAGGAGCGCGTGCGCGGCGCGATGATCGGGCGTCTCGTCGCCCTCACCAAGGGTGCGGATCAGCTCCGCCAGCGGTACGGGGCTGCGGCGGAGGCGGGCCAGGCTGGTGGCGGCGCGGAGCTCGAGCGAGCGCGCTCCCGCGGCCCGGGCGATCTCCAGCGCGCGCAGGTAGGCCGCAGCACCCTCGTCCTCTCCCGCCCCTGCGGCGAGCCGGAGGTCGCCGCGCAGGCGGTGCAGCTCGGCATCCCACCAGCGCTCGTTGTTCCCACGCGCCATGGCCAGCGCCTCGTCGATGACCGAGAGACCCTCGGCGGCGCGCCCCGCCTGGCACCAAACCGCGGCAAGGAGCCCGAGGTAGTACGGCAGGCGGAGCCGCGCTCCGCTCGCCCGGAAGACCTCGATCGACTCGCGGAGCGCGCCGATGGTCGCCATCTCCGGGTGGCTGGTCGCCTCGGCGTGGCGGACGAGGATCTCCGACCAGGCGCGATAGTACGGCGCCCGCGACTCGGTGGTGACCGCCAGCGCCCTCTCCGCGGAGCGTCTTGCGGTGGCGGCGTCACCGCACAGCTGCTGGAGAAGCGCGAGGTACGTCGCCGCGACCGACTGGTTGAACGGCTGGGCCAGCGCGTCGGCGATCCGCATCGCCTCGAGGCCCTGGGCAAGCGCGGTGTCCGCGCGGCCCTGGAGCCAGAGCGCGTGCGCCCACCAGGCACGGCCGTGAACGGCGAAGTTCCAGCCCTGCTCGTCGGCGATGCGCTCCACCTGCGATGGATCGTTCAGGGCCAGCGCGCGCTCGAACTGCTCGCTCGCCTCGCCGATCCGGCCCAGGTGGAGCCGCGAGCCGGTGAGCATCATCTCGCTCTCCAGCGGCGGCGGCGACTGCTGGGTCCGCTGGTAGAGCCGGTGCAGCTCCTCGGAGACCAGCTCCACCTTCTCCAGGCGCGCCTGCACCAGATAGAGCGACTGCATGCCGTAGAAGGCCCGGGCCCTCTGCCTGTCGTCACCGACGCTGTCGCAGAGGGCGACCAATCAATCCAGGCTGTGCTCGACCTCCGGCGAGGTCCAGCCCCGGGTCATCCGGTAGAGCCGCGCCAGGCCGAGCTGGATCTGGAGCTCGCGGGTCTCGCGCGAGAGGCCGGCCGGCTGGCGTTCCAGCAGCGCCAGGGCCCGCCGGAGCAGGTCGATCGCGTCCTCGTTGGCGTAGGTGCGTTGTGCCACCACCGCCGCGCGCTGGTAGAGCTCGATGGCCTGCGCGTCGAGGCCGGCGCGTTCGAGGTGCGCGGCGATCGCGCCGCTCAGCGGGTCCAGGGCTCCGGCGTGCAGGGCCTCGAGGGCCTGGGCAATCCGCCGGTGCAGGAAGCGACGCTGCGGCGGGGCGATCTCGGCGTACGCGACCTCGCGCAGCTTGTCGTGGGTGAAGTCGTACTGGTCGGCGCCGATCTCCTTCACGATGCGGCGCTGCCACAGCTCGTCGAGCGCGCGCACGACCGTGTCCTCGCTGGACTGGCCGGCCTCGAGGAGGAGAGCGAGCCCGAAGCCCCGCCCGATGGCGGCTCCCAGGTGAGCAACCTCGCGCGCCGGCGGCGAGAGCTGCGCCAGACGGGACTCGATCACCGCCTGCACCCTGGACGGGAGCTCGACCCTCGTCTGCTCCGCGCTGCCCTTGCTCGCCGGCGGAGAGCCGAGCCCTGCCCGTGCCATCTCCACCACGAACAGCGGGTTCCCCTGCGTCTCCCGGAACAGCCGGAGGGCGGCGACCTCGTCCAGCGCGTGGCGCTCGAAATGCGCCGCCAGCCGTGCGGTCTCGGCCGCATCGAGCGGCTCGAGCGCGATCTCGGTCATCGGGACCCGGCCGCTCCGGAGGTGCAGGAGCATCGTCCGGAGCGGGTGGGTGGCAGGGAGCTCCTCGTCTCGCGCGGTGCCCACGACCAGCATCCTCGCCCGGGCGTCGAAGCGGAGCAGGTAGTGCAGCCACTCGATCGTCTCCCGGTCGCACCACTGGAGGTCGTCGAGGAGCAGCAGCAGCGGCTGGGGTGCCCCGAGGACCGCCCGGGCCAGGGCCTCGAAGAAGCGCTGCCGCTGGCCGTACTCGGTCATCGTGTCCGGGGGGGGCAGGTCGGGCCGCTCGGTGCGGTAATTCGGGGAGCACGCGCGAGACCTCGGTGAGCCACACGGGATCGAGGCCGCCCAGGGCGCGACGGATCGCCGGCGTGCGGAGCCACTCGCTGACCGGCGCCAGCGACAGCCGTCCCTCTGTGGCGTAGCAGCGCGTCGCCGCGGCGGTGACGCCCTGGCGGCGGCCCCAGACGAGGAGCTCCTCGGCGAGCCGCGACTTGCCAATCCCGGGCTCTCCGGTGACGAGCACGAAGGCCGGGGCGCCGGCGTTGCTCTTGCGCCAGGTCTCGAGCATCCCATCCCACGCGGGTTCCCGGCCGATGAGCGGCGGCCCGGCGTCGGGTGACGGCGCGCGGCCCGAGGCGGCGGGTTCCTCCTCGCGCAGGAGCGACTGGTGGACCAGGCGCAGCTCCGCGCCGGGCTCGATGCCGAGCTCGCGGCGCAGGGTGGCAGCGTGGTCCCGGTAGACGCGCAGCGCGCCCGCGCGGTCACCCGAGAGCGCGAGCGTGCGCATCAGGGCGCGGCAGGCCTCCTCGTCGGTGGGCTCGTCCTGGAGCAGGCGGCGCAGGTGCTCGACCGCAGCCGGGTAGTCGCGGCTGGCCTCCTCCAGGGACGCGAGCCGGGCCAGCGCGCGTCGGTGGAGCTGGCGGAGGCGCTCACGGTCCGGTTCAATCCATCCGTCGTAGCACCCGGGGAGCAGGTCTCCACGGTACAGCTCCGCGGCGCGTTCCAGGGCGGCGCGCTCGACCGCCTCGCCCCGGGACCCCGCCGCCTCGGACACCGCCGCCTCGAAGCTGGCCACGTCCAGCGCGAAGCCGGCGTCGGCGCGCCACGCCGCGGTCCGGGTGTCCGCGACCAGGAAGCGGTCCGCGTCCGGCAGGGCGTGGCGCAGCTCGTGGAGGATCTGCCGGAGGTTGTTGCGGGCCTGCGCCTCGCTCGAGTCCGGCCAGAAGACGAAGGCCAGGTGCTGTCGCAGCTGCGGCGCGTCCCGGTGCAGGAGGAGGTACGCGAGCAGGGAACGGAGCCGCGGCGAGCTGACCCCGGTCACCGGCTGGTCGCCATGCGCCAGGCTGAGCCCGCCGAGCAGACGGATGTGGAGGGTCGGGTCCGTGCCCACGGGCGCGCGCTTGACCCGCCCCGTGGGGGCGGCTCACCTCTGGACGGTCGCGCCCCCGAGCGACTCCGGCAGGACTCGAACCTGCTACCCCCGGCTTCGAAGGCCGGTGCTCTATCCAGATGAGCTACGGAGCCGCGACAGTCGTACCATGAACGAGACGGTCGTTCAGGGCCTGGTACGGTAGAAATCACGCCCATGATTGCCGCGCGCATCGCACTGATGGCGGTCCTCGGGTCGATCACCGGTACCTCCGCGGTGACGCGCGATGACGACATCGACCGCTACCTGACCGGGGAGATGAAGCGGCTGCATCTACCCGGCCTGTCGCTCGCCATCGTCCGCGATGGACGGTCCCGGCGCGCGTCCTTTAGGGCTTCCCCGAACCTCGAGTGAAGGGCGGCGACGACGTCGACCGCTGTACGAGATTGGATCGAACACCAAGCAGTTCACCGCGGCGGCAATCCTGCTGCTGCTCGCGCAGTGAAAGCTGGCGCTCGACGACAGCGTGAGGAAATTCTTTCCAGAGGCCCCTGGGTCCTGGCAGCGCATCACGGTGAGACATCTGCTCAGCCACACCTCGGGCATCCAGAATCACGTCGCAGTGCCGGGCTATCTGGACGTATTTCGCACCAACCTGAGCTTCGAGACGACGCCCGGCCGCGACGAGATCCTGCGCATGTTCTTCGCGTTGCCGCTGGAGTTCGAGCCGGGTGAGACGTAGTCGTACGACAACACCGGTTACTACCTTCTGGGACTCATCGTCGAAAAGGTCAGCGGCCAGACCTACTGGCAGTTCCTGGAGGAAAGCATCTTCCGCCCGGTGGGATGCGGCGACGCGATGAACGGACCCGCGGCCTCTCGTCCCGAATCGCGCCTCTGGCTACGAGTGGGTGAACGGTGGCTATCGAGAACCGACCGGTGCTCGGACCATCGGTCGCGTTCTCCGCCGGGGCCTTGCTCTCCACCGTGGAGGAGCTGGCGAGGTGGGACTCCGCTCTTCACGCCAACCGGATCTCGAGCCAGGCGAGCCGTTAGCTGATGTGGACGCCGGTTGCAGCCAGCGATGGCACGCCTGCCGCGCTCGACTATGGCTTCGGCTGGTTCGTGGAACGTTATCGTCGGCAGCGACTGGTCCAGCACTCCGGAGGGACTCCCGGATTCTCATCTGCCTTCTATCGGTACCGCGATGAGAAGCTGACCATCATCCTGTTGAGCAACCATGGGGATCAGCGATCATCATCTGGCCATCGAGCTCGCCGGGCGTTGCGTGCCTGCCTTGCGGAGGCCGGTCAGGGCGACGGATCCCGACCGCGGCTATCGTCAGGCGCAGGGCGGCCCTGACGAGCTTGTTGACCGGCAGCCCGGTGCTCCAGCTCTTCACGCGGCCCATGCGCGTGTACCTGCGCACCGCGACCGCAAAGGCATCTGGCGATGGTATTCCGAACAGGGCAAGTTGGTGTCGATGGCCTACTCGGACAGCGAGGATTCCGGTGGTCATCGGATTCTTCGCTACAAGGTGGAGCTCGATTCCGGCAGCCGTTGGGTTTCAGCCAAGCTCGCGGGAGACGGGAGCATCGCGCAGATCTATTGGTGAGACGGTTTCCCGGACAGCGGCCCACGTCCTCCGGGAGCGCAAGCGCTGCACCTCACCGGCGGCCCCGCACGCAGGGGTTGCGTCGCGCCGGTGCTTACCGCAGTCTCCGCCCCTGGCGCACTGCGTGCACCGCCGAGCGGGCCCATGGAACGTGCTGACCTCGCCACCCGCTCCGCCGACGCGCCGCCGTTCTCCGGCGTCGTGCGCGCCGTTCTCGACTGGTACGCCGGCCTCTTCGCGCCCAGCGCCGTGGTCGAGGAGATCACGACCCGGCTCCAGCTTCCGGCCCCTCCGGCCGAGGTCTGGCGGTCGCTGAAGTTCTACGAGGAGGTCCCCTCCCGCCCCGGGTTGCTCCTCCGGATCGGCCTGCCGGCGCCGGTCCGCTCGGAAGGGGAGAAGACCCGGATGGGCGGCACCGTCCGCTGCGTCTACGAGGGTGGATACGTGCTCAAGCGCACCACCTCGACCGAGCCGCCGAACGTGCTGCGGTTCGAGGTGTTCGAGCAGCGGCTCGGTCTCGAGCACTGCCTCTCACTCAGCGATGGGGTGTACGAGATCCGTGCGGTGCCCGGCGGCTCCGAGGTCGCGCTCACCACACGGTACCGGGGCCACCTCCGTCCACGCGCGCTGTTCCGGCCGCTCGAGCGCCGGCTCACCCACGAGATCCACGGCCACATCCTCGCGGGGATGCGCACCGCGCTCGAGTCCGCGGCCGCGCAGTCGGCACCGGCCAAGGTCGGCTGAGCGCTGCTCTCGGTCGTGCGGCTCAGCCGTGCGCGGAATCCAGCGGCTCGAGCCGGCAAACGCCGGAGCGGAACGCCGGGAACCCGGAGATCGGATCGAGGCGCTCGCCGTCGATGAGCGTGTTGGCGTTCGCCGTTTCCCAGCCCGCGGGCATCACCGCCACGTCCCGCCGGACGTCGGTGGTGACGGAGACCACGAGCTCCACCCGCCCGTGCGGTGAGACCACAGCCGCGCGCCGGCCGTGCTCGATCCCCGCGGCGCGGGCCGCCTCCGGGTGCACCCGGACCACCGGCTCCGGCTCGAGCAGCCGGATTCGCGCCACCTGTCGGAACTGCGAGTTGATGTAGGCGCGGGTTCGAGGTCCCGTGACGAGCATCAGCGGAAATCCGGCCGAGGGGCGGAGCGACGGCGCGGTCCACTCCGGAAGCGCGGGGTGACCCGCCCGGGCGAGCAAACCCGAGGCAAGCTCAATCTTCCCCGACGGCGTGCCCACCCGCGGCGGGCCCTCGCCCCGATCGAACCCGGGTGCCAGCTCCGGGGCCGCTGGCACCGCCACCCGCGGCGCACCCTCGGCCTCGGCCCAGCTCTTCCATGGGAACCAGGCGCCGAGGCCCATCGCCCGCGCCAGCTCGAAGACCACCTTCCAGTCCGGCCAGGCCTCATGCTGGGCCGGCACCACGCCCTCGGCCTCGGCGAAGGTGGCCGCCGGCAGGACCACGTCCGCACGCCGACCGCTGGCGGTGAGGAACGGGTCGACCGAGACCAGGAGCGCCAGCCGGTCCGCGGCGCGCTGGAGCTCCTGGCTGCCGGGCGCGGTGACGAGCGCGTTGGACGCGATGAGGACCAGGGCCCGCACCGGGTACGGCCGGTCCTCGAGGATGGCCCTGGCCAGCGCGTTGCCTTGCGCCTCCCGGTTGAACATCTCGAAGAGCGGGTATGCGTCGCCGCCCACCGGCCGGGCCCGCGGGGCAGGAGGCACGGGCTCGGGAGTGGAGAGCCGGGGCAGGGCGGGCAAGGGGCCGGTCACGTTCCCCTGGTGGACGGGGGTGAGGTCCTGGCGAATCTCGGGCTCGCCCGCGCGACAGCAGAGCGCCTCCAGCGCGGCGATGGCCCGAACCGTCTGGACGCCGTTCTCGTGGTGCTCCACCCCCAGGCCAGACCAGATGCCCGTCGGGGTCTCGGCCGCGATGAGGCGCGCGGTGCGGAGGATCTGCTCTGCGGGCACGCCGGTCAGCGCCGCAGTCCTCGGCGGCGGGTAGGACGCGGCCAGCTCCGAGAGCGCGTCGAACCCCACCGTCCGCTCCTGGAGGAGCGGCGCATCCACGAGACCCTCCGACACGAGCACGTGGATGAGCCCGAGGGCGAGGGCTCCGTCCGTCCCCGGCCGCACCGCGAGGTGCTCGGTCGCCACCGCGGCCAGCTCGGTCCGCACCGGGTCCACCACCACCAGCCGCCCCTCGGTCGCCTTCCGGGCCACCACGTGCGCGAGCAGCGGGGTGCTGTGCGTGGGGTTGGCGCCCCAGATGACCAGGGTCCGCGTCCGGCGGAGGTCGTGCCGGTACTTGCTCCCCACGGTGAGCGCCTGGCCCATCCTTCCGGCCGTCTCGCAGAGGCTGGCCACCGAGGCGACGTTCGGTGTCCCCCACGCGCGCGCGAGCCGGTGGATCCACTCCATCAGCGGATGGCGCACCAGCGGCCAGCCGGTCTGGAACGCCACCGCCTCGGGACCGAAGCGGGCGCGCACCTGCGCCATCCGCTCGCCCACGAAGGCCAGCGCCTCGTCCCACGAGGTCTCGACCAGCCGGTCTCCCCGGCGGACCAGCGGACGGCGGAGGCGCTCGGGCGAGTGCACCACCGAGGGCAGGGCGTGCCCGTGCTGGCAGAGGAATCCGCGGGTCTCTCCCGTGGTGTCCCCGTCCACGCGCAGCAGCGTCGTCCCGGACACCCTTCCTGCGAGATCGCAGTGGAGAAGACAGAAGCGGCACTGGCCCCGGGTCAGGTGGGCCGGCTTGGGAGCGTGCGCCGCCACGCCGACCGCCACCGCGGCGGCGCCCGCGCCGGCGATGGGCGCTGCCCGGAGCAGGTCGCGGCGCGACAACCGCCGGCTCATGCCCGACCTCCCGGGCGCGAGCCGTCCGGCGCGATGCGGATGGCGCGGGCCTCCTCGGGGCACGCCTCCTCGCAGAGCCCGCATCCCACGCAGCCCTCCGGATGGAAGAGCGGCGCCTGCTGCGGCCCCACGATCTCCACGGCGCGGGTGCCCATGGGGCAGACGTAGGCGCACAGCCGGCACACGCCCTCGCCGCTCCAGGGGAGACACGCCCTGCGGTCGAGCACCGGCACGCCGATGCGCACCTCGGCCGTGATGCGCTCGGGGATGGCCGGGATGCGCGCCAGCGCGCCGGTGGGACAGGCCTCGGTGCACGCCATGCAAAGCACGCACGCCGACTCACGGAGGGCGAGGAACGGATGACCGGCGTCGAGCCCGGCGCCACCCGGGAAGCGGATGGCCCGGGTGGGGCACACCTCGGCGCAGCGGAAGCACCCGATGCACGCCCGCTCGAAGCTCCCCGGCGGGAGCGCTCCGGGTGGACGGAGCTCCCCGGCGGTCGCCCGCGAGCGGCGGGCGAGCAGGCCGGAGACGGCTCCGGCGGCGAGCGCGAGCACTCCGCGGCGATTCAGGGCCGCCTCCCCTCGAGCGTCAGCGACAGCGCGCCGGTCGGGCACGAGGCCACGCACCGCCCGCACCGCTCGCATCCGGCGTCGAGCCAATCCCGCATCGGGCTCTGCCCGAGATTGCAGACCACGTCACAGACGGTGCAGTCGGTGCAGGCGGCAGCCTCGCGTCGCACCCGCACCGGCGAGCGCGCGCCGAGAAGCGAGAAGAGCGCCCCGCCCGGGCAGAGCGAGCGGCAGAAGCCCGCGCGGGACACGGTCGTGTCGAAGAGCCACACCGCGGCGAGCACGGTGGCGCCGCCGCCCAGCCCGAGGCCCAACGCCAGCCGGTACGCGGCCCGGGCGAGGAGCGCCGGCGGGTAGAGCAGCGCCGAGAGCTGGATGCCGAGCGCCGCCGTCCCGCCGAGCACGGCGCCGAGGACCGCGAAGCGCAACCAGCCCGGAAGCCGGAGATCCAGCGGCCGCAGGCCGACCCTCCCCAGCGCCCAGCGCACGGCGTTGCTCACCGCCAGCAGCGGTAGATACGGGCAGAGCCACCCGCAGAAGAAGCGGCCTCCCACCACGACGAGCAGGAGCACCGGGAGCGCGGCAAGGAGGAAGCCCGGCCGGGCGCCACGGGCGAGCACCACGCCGGCCGACATCAGCGGATCGAGGAGCTCGATGCCCAGCGCCCGCGCCGCCCCGGTCGCGCCGACGAAGAGCTCCTGGGGCCAGGTGCGATCCGCCATGCGCGCCGCGAGGAACGGCGTGCCGATGACCGTCAGGACGCTGACCGTGAGCACCGCGCGCCGGAGCACCTGGGTGGTGCGTCCGCCCCGCAGCGTGACGTCCCACGGCTCGAGCAGCCTGCGGGCCCGTGGTGCTGCAGGTGTTCCAAGGTGGTCCACGATCGATGGGATCCATCGCAATCGACGGGCCACGCCGGTGGGTGGCGTCGAGCGCAACTCCTTGCGGTGGAACCACGCCCGCGAACCTGCGCGCGCAATCCCTGCGTGCCCGCGTGGTTCCTCGCCGCGACCGCACTCCACAGGTGTGGCGGGCACTCCGCCCCGCAGCGGCGGCCGAGCTCCGCGGCATCCCTGGAGCGCGCGTGCGGGGCGAGGTGGGCTGCTGTGCTCCCTGCCTGCAGGGAAGGCGCAGCTCGGGCAAGCTCGGGGTTCTCCCGTGCGCTGGCCGCTCCTCCTCGCTCCGGTGCTGGTGATCTCCGGCGTGGTCGCGGCCGTCGTGCTGCACCGCCAGGCCCCCCTGCCCGCGCCGGCGGTCGTCGCGCCCGTCCCGACCGTCCTTGCCCTCGACGCCGGCCTCAGCGACGAGGAGGTCTTCGCCGCCAGCATGGCGCGGCTCGCCGAGGCCCGGCGGCGCGCCGAGGCGGAGCTGGCCGCGGCCCGCGATGCCGGTCCGTCGCCGGGGGTCGTCGTGCCCGATCCCGGTGCGCAACCGCCGCTGCTCGCCGCCGCGGCGGACAGAGCGAGCCCACGCGCGGTGCGCGGCGGAGGTCGAGCGCGTGGCCGCCCGGCTGGCGCAGGACGATCTCCCGGGCGCGGTGGAGCAGGTCCATGCGCTCTTCCGCGCCCACTCGGACGCGGCCGGACCGGCGCTCGAGCTGGTGGCGCTTGCTGCGCAGTCCCGGGCGAGGAAGGGCGCGCTGGCGAAGGTCGAGCCCGTCCTCCCGCGAATGTTGGAGTTGCCCAGCTCGGAGCCCGTGGTGCGTGTGGCGCTGGCCCGGGTGCTGGCCACGGTGGCGGTCGCCACCGCCCGCGCCGGGCAACCGGAGCGCTCGCTCCAGCGGGCCCGTGCCGCGCTGGCGCTCGACGAGTCGACGCCCGAGGCGTACCTGGCGCTCGGCGAGTACCAGTTCCAGGACAACGACCTGCCGGGCGCGCTCGATACCTGGGAGCACGGCCTCCGGCTGAATCCCGGGGACCCCGGGCTCGAGATGCGTCTGGAGCGCGGGCGGGCGGAGGCCGACCGGCTGGGCGGTCTCGAGCGCGTCGCCTCGGAGCACTTCGTGGTGGCGTTCGACGGGCGGGCGGACGTGCCGGCCGCGCGGGCGAGCCTCGAGGTGATGGAGGCCGCGTACCGGTCCGTCGGCGCGCTCTTCCAGAGCTATCCCGAGGGCCCGATCCCGCTGGTGCTCTACCCGGATCGCTCGTTCGACCAGGAGGGACACGCCTCGTGGTCCGCCGCGGTGTACGACGGGAAGATTCGCCTTCCCTCCGCCGGGGCGGACGCCCACTCGGCCCGCTTCGGCGGCACGCTGTTCCACGAGTACAGCCACGCCCTGTTCCACCGCGCGACCGGCGGGAAGCATGCGCCGAGCTGGCTCAACGAGGGGTTCGCCGACGTCGCGCGGCTCCGCCTGGATCCAGGGCCGGCCGTTCGCTGCACCCCCGACGTGCACCGCTACCCGCTCCGCACGCTCGAGGGCGGCTTTCAGTGGATCGCCGATCACCGCTCCGCTCGCCTCGCGTACCTCGAGGGCCGCCACGCGGTGGAGCGCATCATCGAGCGCCACGGCGAGGCCGGGGTCCGCGCGCTCCTCGCCGAGGTGTCCACCGGCGCATCCTTCGCCACCGCCTTCGAGCGGGCGCTCGGCGAGGACTACGGGACGTTTGCCGCGGCGTTCGACGCCGAGGCGCGCCGCTGATAGTTCGGCGGCCCATGGACCTCGAGCTGAAGGGGAAGCGGGCGCTGCTGAGCGGCACCGGGGTGACGGTGAACGCCATCCTCGCCGGGCCCACCAGGAGCGAGGGCGTCGAGGGCTTCGTCGAGGGGCTGGCCGCGCAGCGGGGCGTTTTTACTGCCCGGCCCACCTCGCTGCTCCAGCGCTTCGCCACGCCCGAGGAGATCGCGGCGCTCACCGTCTTCGTCTCCTCCGGTCCCGCCTCGGCGGTGAACGGCGCCGCGCTCCGCGTGGACGGCGGCGTGGTGCGTGCCATCGTCTGAGGCCGGCGATGGCTCGGGGCCCCACGGCGCGGTCGGGAACGGAGCTGGTCCGGCGCGCCCGGGCGTTCGTCGTGACCATGGGCGTGGTCGCCCTCTTCGGCGACATGACCTACGAGGGAGCCCGCGGGCTGGTCGGTCCGTACCTCGGGCTGCTCGGGGCCTCGGCGGTGGGCGTGGGCTTCGCCGCGGGGGCAGGGGAGCTCGCGGGGTATGCGCTGCGGCTGCTCACCGGCTGGCTCGCGGACCGCACCCGCGCCCACTGGCTCCTGACCATCGTCGGTTACTCCTTCAACCTGGTCGTGGTCCCCGCCCTCGCGCTCGCGGGCTCGTGGGAGGTCGCCGTCGTGCTGGTCATCGGCGAGCGGGTGGGAAAGGCCATCCGCTCGCCCGCGCGGAGCACGCTCGTCTCGTACGCCGCCCGACGGGCCGGGGAGGGCGCGAGCTTCGGCCTCGAGGAGGCGCTCGACCAGATTGGCGCCGTGGCCGGCCCGCTGTTGACCGCGCTGGCCATCGCCGCGCGCCCGGGGAGCGCGCCGCTGGGCGCCTACCGCCTCGCCTTCGGGGTCCTCGCCGTGCCGGCGCTGGCGACGCTGGTCCTCGTCCTCGCGGCCCGCCGCTGGTTCCCCGCGCCGGAGGAATTCGAGCCTCCGCCCGAGCCGGCGCGCGTGGGGCTCGGTGCGTCGTTCCGTCTGCTCGTCGCCGCCGCGGCGCTGGTGGGCCTCGGCTTTGCCGACTGGGCGCTCATCGCCTTCCACGCGGGCCGCTCGGGGCTCGTCGCGCTCCAGCGACTCCCACTGCTCTACGCGGGGGCGATGGCGCTCGACGGCGTCGCGGCGCTCGCCTTCGGCCGGGCCTTCGATCGGCGAGGACCGGGCGTCCTGGCGCTGTCCTGCCTCGTGGGCGCGGCCGCGGCCCCGCTCGTCTTCCTCGGAGGCTCGGCGGGGGCGCTGCTCGCCGGGGCGGCGCTGTGGGCGGTGGCGCTGGGCGCGCAGGAGTCCATCTACAAGGCGGCGGTGGCGCGGCTCGTCCCGCCTGCGCAGCGTGGCCGCGCCTACGGCCTCTTCTTCGCCGGCTTCGGCGTCGCGTGGTTCGTGGGGAGCGCGGCGATGGGGTGGCTCTACGAGCACTCCCGCCCGGGCCTGGTGATGCTGGCGGTCGGCGCGCAGCTCGCCGCCGCGCCGGTGTTCCTGGTGGCTGCGCGGGGAATCGCTCGCCCGGCTCAGCGGTAGACGAGCACCGGCACCTTGCAGTGGGTGAGGACGCGCTGGGTCTCGCTTCCGAGCAGCATCCCCGCCACCCCGCGCCGGCCGTGCGAGGCCATGAAGACCAGGTCACAGCCCTGTCGCTGCGCGGCCTCGATGATCGCCTGCCATGGGGCGTCGTTCACCACCGAGATGACCTCGCAGGGGACCCCGGCCGTGGTCGCCCTGGATCGCGCATCGCCCAGCACCTCGCGGGCGCGGCTCTCGTGGGCCCGCTCGTACTGGGTCGGCGTCACGGTGACGAGGAACGGGTCGTAGCCGGTCAGATGGAACGGGGGGGTGACCATCATCGCGGTGATGCGCGCACCGAGCGACTTGGCGAGCGCCACCGCCTCTCCCACGGCGCGGTCGGAGAGCTCGGAGCCATCGGTCGGGACCAGGATGTGCTTGTACATGGCGCACTCCTCTCCCGGTGGAATCTTGCATGGGGCGCGCCCGGGGGCACCCTCGGCGCGAGGTCGCGGTGCGTCATCGGCTGATGGGCGACGGACCGCTCAGGCGGACTGATGCCCGTGCGTTGCGAGGCAGCTCCCGCAGAGGGTTGCGGCGGGGTTTTCGAGGATCACCTGGGCCCCGATGGCCGACCCGCACTGGTCGCAGATTCCGTAGCGGCCCTCGTCGATTCGCCGCAGGGCCGCCTCGATGCGGTTGAGCTCGGACTCGGGGTCCTCGGAACGGTCCTGGCCCGCTCGGGAGAGCACCGTCCGCCTCATCAGGAGGCGGGCCCGCGCACGTGTCTCCGCCGGAGTCAGTCCCATCGTCGATGGGGATCGTCAGCAATGCACGCGCCGAAGCCGCTTCACTCTCACCGAGTCCCCTGGCGCGACTCCCCCGGTGCAGGGTCTGCGGCGAGGAGCCGCCGACAGCGCAAGCATTGCGTCCCTCAGGAGCGGGGCAACCGGATGTGGAACGCCGCGCCGCCGCTTCCGGCCCGGTCCACCCACACCCGTCCACTGTGCTGATCCACCAGGCTGTGAACGATGGCCAGGCCGAGCCCGGTGCCGTTCGGCTTGGTGGTGAAGAACGGCTCGAACAGCCGGTTGCTCACCTCGGCGGGGATGCCGGGGCCCTCGTCCGAGATGACGAGCTCCACCGCCTCGTCCGCGGGTCGGCCCTCCAGCAGGATCCGTCCTCCGCGCGGGCTCACGTCCAGCGCGTTGAGGATCAGGTTCAGCAGCACCTGGCGCAGCACCCCCTCGTCGCCCGCCGCCGCGGGGGTGCCGGGTGCCACCTCGACCACCAGCTGGACCAGCCGGGCCTCGGCGTCGCCGGACATCAGATCTGCGACCTTCCGCAGCAGGGCGTCGAGCGGGATCGGCCGGCGCACCAGCTCGCGCGGCCTGGAGAAGAGGAGAAAGTCCTGGAGCGTCTGGTCGAGCCGGCGGATCTCGTCGCGCACCAGCACCAGGGGCTCGAGGAGCTGGGGCTGCCCCTCCTCGGGGAGCTTGCGGATGCGCCGCTCGAGCACCGAGAGCTGCAGTGCGGCGGCGTTCAGAGGGTTCCGGATCTCGTGCGACAGCCCGGCGGTGAGCCGGCCCACGGTCGCCAGCTTCTCCGCCAGCTGCGCCCGCCGGCTCAGCTCCTCGCGCTCGGCCTGGAGCCGGACCTGTCGGAGCGCCTGGCCCACGGTGAGCAGCAGCTCGGGGACGGCGCAGGGCTTGACCAGGTAGGCGCAGGCGCCGGCGCGGATGGCGGCCGCGGCCGACTCCACGCTCGCGAAGCCGGTGAGCAGCACCACCTCGGCCCCGGGCACCGACCTGTGGAGCTCGGCGGCGAGCTCGGTCCCGTTGCCGTCGGGCAGCCGCAGGTCCACCAGGGCCACGTCGAATCCCTCGGCGGCGCGGGCCCGGGCGGTGGCCGCGCTGGTGGCGCGGAGGACCTTGTACCCCTCGTCCTCGAGGATCTCGCCGAGGTTGTCGACGAGGTCCACGTTGTCGTCGACCAGGAGGATCCGCCCCTGGCTCACCCACCCACCTCGAATCGCTCCAGCTGCGCGTCGAGCGCGGTGGCCAGGGCCTCGAGCGTGCTCGGTAGACGAAGGAGCAGCACGCCCGGGTGCGCGTCGGCCCAGGCCTCGGCCTCGGCGTCCGGTGTGGCCGCGAGCACCGCCAGGAGCGGGGTGGGGCCCCCGGGCGACAGCGTCGTCCGGCGCCAGGGGCACCGGCGTGCATCCGTGGTCTCGCACGAACTCCATCACCCGGGTGAGCCGGTCGGACGTCCCGGACACGACCCACACCACGGCCCCGCGCCGCGCCTGCTCGAGCCGCAGGAGCAGGATCTCCACCGGGATGGGCTTGGGGAGCGTGGCGAGCACGCCCATCCGCTCCACGCGCGCGAGGTCGGCGTCGCCGATGAACGCGGTGACCACCAGCGCCGGCAGCCCGGGGTCCGACAGCCGGGCCGCAGCGAGGAGCTCGGCGCCGCCCAGCCCGGGCATCCGCATGTCGGTGACCAGTGCGCTGTAGCGCCTGGCCTGGAGCGCGCCCCAGCGCGACGCGCGAGTCCAGCTCGACGTCGACCTCGGCGCCGCTGGTCTCGAGGATCTCCGCCAGGTTCTCGGCGAGGGGCTGGTTGTCGTCCACGACCAGATACCGGCGCGCCACGCTCATCATGACCTGCCTCCCGGCAGCGTCAGCACGAAGCGCGCCCCGCGCGTCGGCGGAGCCACGTGAACGATGGTCCCGCCGTGCCGCTCGGCGATGCGGCGAACCAGCGCCAGCCCGAGGCCGATGCCCTTGGACTTGGTGGTGATGAGCGGCTCGAAGAGGCGTGCCCTGACCGTCGCATCCAGCGCCGTGGCCCGTGTCCTCGACCGAGATCTCGACCTTGCCGCTCTCCGCCCGGGCCGTCGACCGTCACCTCGCCGCTCTCTCCGCAGGCATCCACGGCGTTCTGGACCAGGTTGACGAAGACCTGGCGGAGCTGGGCAGCGTCGCCCATCACCGCGGATCCCGTCGAGTGGCTTCATGGTGACGGTGACCCCCTCGGGCGGGGCACCCGGTCCACCGCGCTCTCCACCACCTCTCGCAGGCGAATGGGGCTGGGCGTCCATCGGACGGTCGCGGACCAGGTCCAGGAGCGCGCCGACGATGCCGTTGGCCACGGCAATCTGCTCGCCGATGCGCTGGAGGTGCTTCCGGGCGCTGGGGTCCGTGCCCACGCGCTTCTCGAGCAGGAAGACGCTGGACTCGGCGACCCCGAGCGGGTTGCGGAGCTCGTGGCCGATGCTCGCCACCACCTGCCCGAACGTCGAGAGCCGCTCGCTTCGCGCCTTCTGCGCCTCGAGGTCCTCGCGGTAGGTCTGCAGCATGATCGCCAGCTCGAGGTCGAGCATCCGCGACAGCGCGTCCTGGGCGACGTGGTGCTCGGCCGACCCGGGCGAGACGAGCCCGGAGATGCGCGCCGACAGTTCGCGGCGGAGGACGTTCATCGCCCCGAACATGTAGTGCTGGGGGAGGCCGATGCGGACGTGCACCCGGCCGATGCGCGCCCGCCGCTCGAGGTACGCCTCGTCCCAGGGGCCCTGGAAGAGGGTGTCCATCCAGGCGACCAGGGTGTGCTTGAGACGCCCCACCGAGCTCTCGCCCCGCTCCAGCACGGCGCGCGCAGGCGGGTACTCGAGGATGCGGGCGTAGAAGAGCTCGGAGACCTCGGGGAAGTCCGGAGCCAGGCCCGGGTGGAGTGCCCGCAGCACGACCTGATCCGGCGTGCCCGAACCCCACGTAGTCCTGAAGTTCCATGAAAAACCCGCTGCCGCTCATTCCCGGACAGACGAGATAGTCCGGATCCCCGGCTAAAGGCGACCTCCCTGCGGCCCGGGTTTTGCTAAACTCGGCACCCACACATGGCGTCAGCACGCATCCTGGTGGTGGACGACGAGCCGAACGCCCGCGGCGCCCTGCGGACCATCCTCACCGAGGAGGGCTACACCGTCAGCGAGGCCGGGGACGGGGTGGAGGCGCTGGCCGTCCTCCGCACTGCCGGTGCGGATGTGGTGCTGGCCGACGTCCGGATGCAGCGCATGGATGGGCTGACCCTCCTCCGGGAGGCGCGCGAGAGCGGGATCGACGCGGCGTTCGTGGTGATGACCGCCTTCGGCTCCATCGAGATGGCGGTCGAGGCGATGCGCGCCGGGGCCGAGACCTTCCTGGTCAAGCCGCTGGACGAGCGGGCCGTCCTGGTGGTCATCGAGAAGGCGCTGGAGAAGCGCCATCTGGTCCAGGAGGCGGCCAGCCTGCGCGCGCGGGTGCGCGAGCGGGTCCACTTCGACAACATCGTCGGGGACAGCCCGGCGCTCCACGAGGTGTTCGAGGTCGTCCAGCGGGCGGCGCCCACCCGGGCCAACGTGCTCATCCTCGGCGAGTCGGGGACGGGCAAGGAGCTCATCGCCCAGGCGCTGCACGAGCTGTCGCCGCGGAAGGATCGGCCCGTTCGTGCGGGTCAACTGCGGCGGCGCTGACCGAGACGCTGCTCGAGTCCGAGCTCTTCGGGCACGAGCGGGGCGCGTTCACCGGCGCGGTCACCCGGCGCGAGGGGCGCTTCGAGCGGGCCGATGGCGGCACGCTCTTCCTCGACGAGATTGGCGACGTCTCCCCCGCGGTGCAGGTCAAGCTGCTCCGGGTGCTGCAGACCCGGGAGTTCGAGCGGGTGGGTGGCACCGAGACCCTGAAGGTGGACGTCCGGCTGCTCACCGCGACCAACAAGGACCTCGCGGCGGAGGTGGCGGCCGGCCGCTTCCGGGAAGACCTCTTCTACCGGCTCAACGTCATCTCGGTGACCCTGCCGCCGCTGCGCGCACGCAAGGGTGACATTCCGGCGCTGGTGTCACACTTCGTCCGGCGGTTCACCGACCAGCACGGAAAGAAGATCCAGGGCCTCGCCCCGGGCACGCTCCAGGCGCTGCTCCGCCACGACTGGCCGGGCAACGTGCGCGAGCTGGAGAACTCCATCGAGCGCGCGGTGGTGCTGGCGCAGGGCCCGTACCTCACCACCGACGACCTGCCTCCGACGGTGCTCGGCGCCCGTCCCTCCGACCGGCCGATGAGCAGCCTCATCCCCGGCGGCACCTGGCAGGAGATCGAGAAGCAGGCCATCCTCCGCACGCTCGAGGTCGTGGGTGGCTCCACCTCGCGCGCGGCGGCGATGCTGGGCATCAGCACCCGGACCATCCAGTACCGGCTCAAGCAGTACGCGCACGAGCGTGAGGAAGGGGCAGTGCCGCCCAGCGCCGCAGCCGAGCCGGAACGCTGAATCGGGCGGAGTCCTGCTCAGCTGAATCTTGGCCGCTCGCGGTTCCTGATCTGGAACCGGGCAACGAACACGGTCACCACTGCGCCCAGGCCCGCGACGAAGAGGGCCGGGCTCACCACGCTCATCTCTCCGGAGAATGCGCCGGGGACGAAGAGGATCCGGCCCACCAGGCCGCCCACCACGGAACCGAAGACCCCGACACCCGCCGCTCTCGCCCAGGTGAGGCCCTCGGTGGGCCAGAAGGCCGCCACCAGGACTCCGAGAAAACCTCCGAGAACCAGCCAGCACAGAAGCTCGAACACGGTCATGGCGTACCGCCACCTTTCGTGGCCGGAGGAGTGCATGGGCTGTGCGCGGGGAGATTCGACTCGGAGATCAAACGCACTGCCGGGGTCGGCGGGTCGCGGGTCGTGCACGAATTGCAGTGCGCGGATCCCCGAACGCAAGCGCTGCGGCCCCGGCAGGTTGGGTCAGACTGCGACCGGGCTGCTCCTGACTACACCTTGGCGACCTTCTCCACCGTCACCGGGATCTTCTTCGGCTGCACCGCGGGCACCTTCGGGAACACGATGGTCAGCACACCGGCGTTGAGGTGCGCCTGCACCGCGTTGAGGTCCGCGCCCTCGGGGAGCGTGAACGAACGGGTGAACCGGCCATAGGTCCGCTCACGGGCGTAGTACTCGCCCTCCTCGCCCTTCTCCACCTTGTCGAGCCGCATCCCGTTGATGGTGAGCCTGTTCCCGGTGAGGAGGATCTCGATGTCCTTGGCCTCCACGCCCGGCAGGTCGGTGATGAACACGAAGCGGTCCTTCATCTCCCGCACCTCGAAGGGAGGAAACACTCCCCGGTGCATCTCCGGGAGCAGCGGCGCCATCTCCTGGAAGGGGTCCCACGCGAGCAGCTCGCGGAGCGAGCGCAGCGGGTGCAACGCAGTGAGGGCCGGTAGCTCGGTCCCCGGGGTCCTTCGCACGATCAGATCGTTCATGACTTCCTCCACAGGCCCGCTGAATGCTCGGGTCGGCGTCGTTTCGAGCATTTTCCGAGCCACGTTTGGTGCGGCGCAGCATGGCCCCGAGCGCGCACGGTGTTCGTCCGCAATGCGCAACGCGTCGCCGCTCGCCGCCGCCGGAAAGCGAAACTGCTGTCATGCATCGCGATGCGCTGATGCCCCCCGGGTCGGTACGCGCAGTGCACGTCGGTTCGCACGACATGAGCCGCGCGTTCGAGGTGGACTGGATGGGCACGCAGGAGGACGGACCGGTGTTCCGGGCCTCCCGCGAGTTCGGCGTCACCGAGGCCGCAGAGCTTCGGCAGCGGCTGATCGAGCTCGGAGCCCGCGTCCCGGTCCGGGTGGACTTCACGCGGACGGTCGATCTGTCGGACCACGCCCTGGCCGAGCTGCTGGAGTGGGTGGTGGACCGGCACCGCGGCCCCGTCTCGTTCGTCGGGCTGAACGCGCACCACGAGCGCATGCTCCGGTACCTGGTTCCCAGGGCCGCGGACGCGCTTCCGCTCTGAGCGGCCATCGACCGTTGCCCGCGCGCGAGACTTCGGCCGCCCCGGGTACGAGCTCGAGGTCGCTCCGCCCGCTTGCGCTCGCCCACCCCCGTGGATACGTCCCCGCCTTCCATGCGACCGCGCCGACGACCGAGCCCGCTCCACGCCCTGCTGGTCGTGGTCGTCCTGGGCGCCTGTGCCCACGCTCCTCCTCCCCCGCCGGGGTCGGCGGCCGAGGTGAACGGAGCGGCACCCGCCATCCCGGAGGCTGCGCGGAGTGCGCTCGCCGGGACGTGGGTGTACGCCGGCGGCGCTGCGGAGCAGGCACAGGTGGATGAGGCCGTGGCCCGCGCCACCGCGGACATGGGCTTCCTCGCCCGCGGGTTCGCGGCGCAGGCGCTCGGGGACCGCGCCCGCCCGCGCGACCGCTACACGCTCTCGTTCGAGGGACCGCTGGTGACCATCGCCTCGCCGGAGAGCCCCATCGAGCGTGGACCTCTGGGCGGCCCTGCGGTCACGCTCACCGACCGCTTCGGGGACCAGAGCCAGACCACCTTCCGCCTCGATGACGGGGCGCTCGTCGAGGCGGGAACGAACCCGGATGGCTCGGGCGAGACGGTGTTCACCCCCTCGGCCGATGGACGGACGCTGCGCATCCGACGACTGATGCAGAGCAGTCGCCTCTCGGCACCGGTGGACGTGACGCTCACCTACCGTCGTCAGGACTGACCCTGTCCCGCGGGACCTCCCACATCGTCGCATTGACGCGCCGGTGTGCGACCACGGGAGGATGCGGCGCCCCGCCCGCGGGGAGCCCATGGCATGGCGATGGACATTCCGGCTCGCGGCCGCGGCGCTCGCACTGTCGCTCGCGTGCACCGGGAGCATCACCGCGCCCGGTGCCGCGGGTGGAGGAGGAGGGCCGGGTGGCGCGAGCGGACCCGCCGCGGACGAGCAGTTCCCGCCCGGCCTCCTGACGCCGTACTCCGGCCTGCCGATTGCCGTCTACGACAACACCTTCGTCGGCTACGCGCAGCTGAAGGGGAAGGTGGCGGCCATCTTCGGTGACGCCTGGGTGCGCGGTGGGACGGACCAGTTCCAGGCCAACATCGGGCTGCTCGGCGGCGCGGACTTCGTCTCCCACTTCGTCGAGGCGCGGGTGGCGACGGCGGACTTCCTCCTCGCGCTCGATTCGCTGAGCAAGGACGTCTGCTCCGCCGCGGTCACGGCGAAGAGCGGGCCCTTCGCCGGCCTGGACGTGGCGGCGCCGGTGGTGGACGTTCCGCCCTCGCAGACGCTCGTCTTCCAGGCCGAGAATCCGAACGACATGGTCGGGCAGGGCAACGGCGGGGTGGCCGGCTCGGAGTACGGGCTCTACAGCAACGGCACGCTGAGCACGAAGGTCGCGGTGCACTTCCCCACCACGGATCAGTACGACATCGTGGTGAAGGCCCGCTCGTACCCCGGCTCGGGGGCGAGCGCCGACCTGCGCGTCGGCGGGCCCACGCTGGACACCTTCGTCGCCGCGACCTCCGCCACGCCGGTGACCCACACCAGCACGGTGACGGTGACCGCGGGCGATCATGCGGTCCAGGTGGCGTTCACCAACGACGGCAACGACTCCGGCGGCAAGGACATCAACCTGTACGTCGACTCGGTCACCGTCACCGGACCGAAGTCGCCGAGTACCGGGACCACCCGTCAGACGGCGGCCCGCGCCGGCATCAATCAGCTCTACCGGAAGATGCTCTTCCGCCGTCCCACGGCCAGCCGAATCGGACGCCGCGTACACCTTGCTCGGGGATCTGGTGGCCATCGCCTCCGGCCCGGTGCCGCAGGACGCCTGGAGCGGGGTGTGCGAGGCGCTCGTGCGGCACCCGGACTTCCTCTGGACGCTGCCCCCGTCGAGGCCGGCCACCACCGGCGCCGAGAACCGGACGCTCCTGCTGGTGAAGGTGGCCCAGGACCTGGTGGCCCGTCCCCCGAACGACGGGGAGGTCCAGGCGTTCATCGGCGGGGCCAAGACCCTCGACCAGATGGTGGACGGCTGGCTCGCCTCGGCCGAGTTCAAGAGCTACGCGTACTACAAGCTGCGGATCCGCACCGAGAGCGACGGCTCGGCCGACTCGGACGAGCCGGCCCGGTTGTGGACGCGCCTGCTCACCGCCGGGGCCAGCTACCGGGATCTCCTCACCGGTGACTACGGGGTGGACGGCGCGTTCCAGAAGGTGGCCCGCGGCCCCGAGCACGGCGCCACCGGAGTCCTGACGATGAAGGGCTACATCCAGCACAAGCCCGGGCTGCCCCACTACAACTACCCGGCGCGCGTCCTCTCGGACTTCATGGGCTACGTCTTCGAGGTGCCCCCCGAGGTGATTGCCATGCGCATCGGCGCCACCGCCTCGAGCACGGTGGACCCCAATAGCATCTGCTTCACCTGCCACCAGCTGCTGACCCCGCTGGCGTACCAGCGGAGCCGCTGGGCGGACGACGGCACGTACCAGACCACCGACGCCGACGGAAAGCCGATCGACGACTCGGACCACGCCCTCGTCCCGGGGTATCCGTACAAGGGCCAGGGCCTGGGCGCGTTCTCGGCCCAGGCGGTCAAGAAGGAGCGCTTCGTCCGGCAGACGCTGCAGGCCGAGTTCAACCTCCTCTTCGGGCGTCCCATGCGCTTCGACCAGGACGAGCGGGGGCTCTACAAGCAGCTCTGGGACGGGCTGGCCGCGAGCAACGGCGACCTCCGCGCGACGCTGAAGATCCTGGTCGCCTCCCCGCAGTACCAGGGTCAGTGACGATGCAGCGGCGAACCTTCCTCAAGGCCGTTGCCGGCGGCTCGGTCATCACCACCCTGGACTGGCTCCGCTGGTTCCGCTCCTTCGGCATCCCGGGGACGGTCAGGGAGCTGGGCATCGCCACCGCCGCGGCGCAGGCGGCCACCGAGCCCCACTACCTGGTCTACTGGTTCCAGGAGGGCGGCTGGGACGGGTACGCGATGTTCAACCCGCTCGACACCCGGAACGATGCCACGCTGGTCATCCCGGCCGGGACGCTGAACCCGAGCCCGTCGTGGACCGACCAGCTCTACCGGCCCTCGGGCTACGGGACGCCCCCGAACGATCCGCCGATCACCCGGGGCAACATCACCTACGGCTTCCTGGCCGCGGACGGGATGGCCTCGCTGGCCAACGACCTCGCGGTGGTGAGCAGCCACCACGGCAACGAGTTCCACTCCGGCGGCCGCTGGGACTACCACTACGGCAAGTACTCCCACAGCCTGAGCGCCAGTCGCGGGGACGACGAGCGCACGGTGATGCAGGCCTTCTGCGAGGCGTACGGGGCGAGCACGCTCCTCCCGCACGTCTCCTGGCACCGCTGGCTCTCCGACGGCGAGCTGTCACTGGCCAACTACCCGGAGGGCACGGGGTACTACGAGAAGCTCGGGCCGCCGTACGCCCACACCATCTACGGGAAGCTGCCGGAGGACATGCGCAACCGGCTGCGGCAGATCCAGGGTCTCACTGCCAATGCCCGCGACGCGCGCATCCGGACCTTCGTCGACGACCTGCACCGGAACTTCGTCGCCGACAAGAACAGCGAGTCGGTGAAGGCCTTCGCCTCGGCGGTGCAGATCCACCAGTCGCTGGTGGGCGGCAACGTCACCGTGGATCCGAACGCGATGTTCACCGACGCCACGCTGCGCTCGGAGTTCAACATCCAGCCGGCGGACGAGACCACCAGCGCCGCGGTCATCAACGGCAACCCGGCCCGCTCGAAGGAGACGCCCAACACCAACGTCCAGGCGATGATGGCCTACGAGCTCATGACCAAGGGACTCTCCATCGGCTTCTGGATCGAGAGCCGGGACGTACGGGGCTTCGACACGCACTTCCCACGGCGTGGGGTGTTCCAGTACCAGAATCCTCGCGGGCAGCAGAACCAGCTCCCGCGGATGAAGGAGGATCTCTGGTCGCCGCTGCTGGCCCTGGTGGCCCGGCTCAAGTCCACCCAGCACCCGGTGACCGGCAAGTCCTACTGGGACCACACCACCATCGTCCTGGCCTCGGAGATGGGCCGGATGATGAGCGCCGACGCGGGGAGCATCCTGCAGTCGAGCGCCACCGACGCCGACAAGTACAGCCAGATCATGGACCAGGACGTGTGCCAGCACTGGCTGGTCAGCTCGGCGGCCTTCCTCGGCGGTACGGTGCAGGGCAATCGCCAGTGGGGCCGGGTGGGGACGGTCACCCAGGACGCCATCCCGCTCATGCCCGACGGCACGCTCGACCCGGCGTTCGATCCGCTGACCGGGCTGCTGAAGTCAGAGGCCACCCAGAGCCCGAACAGCGTCGTCTCCGACTGCGGGCACGTCTACGCGACCGCGCTCTACCTTTCCGGGCTCGACCCGGACGGACTGCGGACCCAGGGCAAGGGGAAGAACACGTCCGGGCCGCTCCGCTTCGTCAAGCGCTGACCCTTCCACGCTGATCCGCCGCCCGGGCGCGAGGCCTGTGCTTGCACCGGCGGCAGTGCCGGGGCGAGATGGCCCTCATGGACCCTCTCGCCCCGCTGGATCGCGCGCTCGCCCACACCCGGACCTGGCTCGGATCGCTCGGCAAGCGCCCGGTGCGCCCGGCGGCGTCGCTCGAGTCGCTTCAGAAGGCGTTCGGTGGGGCACTGCCGGAAGCAGGGCAGGACCCGGGCGAGGTGCTCGACCTGCTCGCCCTCGCCGGTGAGCCCGGGCTCATGGCCACTGCCGGGCCACGGTTCTTCGGGTTCGTCATCGGCGGGAGCCAGCCGGTGGCGCTCGCCGCGGACTGGCTCACCTCGGCCTGGGACCAGAACGCCGGCCTCTACGTCGCCTCGCCCACGGTGGCGGTGCTGGAGGAGGTCGCCGGCCAGTGGCTGAACGCCCTCTTCGGGCTCCCGGCGGACGCGGCGGTCGGCTTCGTCACCGGCGGACAGATGGCGAACTTCACCGGACTCGCGGCCGCGCGCCATGCGCTGCTGGCCAGGGCGGGATGGAACGTCTCCGAGCAGGGCCTGTACGGCGCCCCGGAGCTCCACGTCGTCGTCGGCGAGGAGGTCCACGTGACGGTGCTGCGCGCCCTCCGCTTCCTCGGCCTCGGACAGGCGCGGGTGAAGCGGGTGCGGGCCGACGGACAGGGTCGGATGGATCCGGCGGCGCTCCCGGCGGTGCTCGCCGGGTGCAAGGGACCGACGCTGATCTGCGTGCAGGCGGGAAACGTCAACACCGGCGCAGTGGATCCGATGGAACCGCTCATCGCCCTGGCCCGGGCCCACGGCGCCTGGGTCCATGTCGACGGGGCGTTCGGGCTCTGGGGCGCGGTGACTCCGTCCCGTCGGGAGCTCCTCCGGGGGGTGGAGAAGGCCGACAGCTGGGCGGTGGATGCGCACAAGTGGCTCAACGTCCCCTACGACTCCGGTGTGGCCATCGTCCGCGATCCCGAGGCGCTCCGCCTCGCGGTGGGGACGTCGGCCAGCTACCTGGTCCGCTCCTCGGGGCTCCGCGACGGGGTGGACTTCGTGCCCGAGTTCAGCCGGCGGGGGAGGGGAACGCCGGTCTACGCGGCGCTCCGCTCGCTCGGCCGCCGCGGCGTCGAGGCCCTGGTGGACCGCTGCTGCGCGCTGGCGCGCCGCTTCGCCGACCAGCTCGGGCGGGCGCCCGGCGTGCACGTCCTGAACGAGGTGGTGCTCAACCAGGTGCTGGTGCGCTTCGAGCCTCCGGGCGGAGGGGACGCCGGCGCCTTCACCCGGGAGGTCATCGGCCGGGTGCAGGCGGACGGAACCTGCTGGCTCGGCGGGAGCAAGTGGAAGGACCTGGACGTGATGCGGATCAGCGTATCCGGATGGAACACGACCGAGGCCGACGTGGATCGCTCGGCATCCGCCATCCTCCGTGCTGCAGGACGGGCTGACGTTTCGTCTTGACATTTGTGCGGCCCTGGCGCCCTTTTCGAGGGGGAAGGGGTTCCAGACATGCGCCAGGCAGTCCCGATTCTCGCAGTGGTCCTGTTGGCAACCTCGGTCGCCTTCGCCGATGACGCCTCGCTGGTCTCCGACGCCAAGGGCACGATCCAGACCTTCAAGAAGACGGATCCAAAGCTGGACAAGTTCTTTAGCTCTGCCGCCGGGTACGCCGTGTTTCCCACCATCGGCAAGGGGGCGGTCGGGATCGGCGGAGCCGGCGGCGACGGCGTTCTCTTCGTCGGCGGCCAGCCGGTGGGAAAGTCGTCGATGGGCCAGGTGACGATCGGGTTCCAGGTCGGTGGTCAGTCGTACTCGGAGATCATCTTCTTCGAGACCCCGTCGGCGCTGAACGACTTCAAGAAGGGTAACTTCGCCCTGGCAGCGCAGGTCTCCGCGGTGGCGCTGGCGGCGGGGGCGGCGGCCAACGCCAAGTACCAGAACGGTGTCGCGGTGTTCACCGCAACCAAGGGCGGCCTGATGTACGAGGCGAGCGTCGGTGGACAGAAGTTCGGCTACGAGCCGTTCGGCGCGCCCAAGAAGTGACGCCCCCGCCCGAGGGGGGCGGGCACGACGCTCCCTCCGAGCCGACAAGCAGTGACCTCCCCGACCGCCCGGCGGAGCACGGCGCCAGTGACTGGGGCAAGACTCCCCCGCCGAGTGCGGAGCACGGGTTTCTCGACGGGCCCCGGAATCGTCCGCTCGAGCTCCTGTGGGTGGTCCGGACAGGGGCGGAGTTCCTGAGGTGCTTCCGCCAGCTGCACTTCGTCGGCCCCTGCGTCACCGTCTTCGGCTCGGCGCGCTACGACGAGAGTCACCCGGTCTACGCGCTCACCCGCCGGATGGGGACCGCCCTGGCGAAGGCGGGGTTCACAGTGATGACCGGCGGCGGCCCCGGGCTGATGGAGGCGGCGAACCGCGGCGCGAAGGAGGCTGGCGGGGTGTCGGTGGGATGCAACATCGTCCTCCCCGTCGAGCAGAAGCCCAACGCGTTCCTCGACCGCTGGGTGGAGACCCGGTCGTTCTTCGTCCGCAAGGTGGTGCTGGCCAAGTACTCCTACGGCTTCGTCGCCGCCCCGGGCGGGCTTGGCACCCTGGACGAGCTGTTCGAGGTGGCGGTGCTGGTGCAGACCGCGAAGATGCGCGACTTCCCGCTGGTGCTGCTCGGGGTCGAGTACTGGCGCCCGCTGCTGGACTACCTCCGCGACCGGCTCGTCCCGGCGCGCACCATCGACGCCGCCGACGTGGACCGGTTCCGGCTCACCGACTCGCCCGAGGAGGCAGCGGAGTACGTCCGCGAGGTGGCGCTACGGAAGTTCGGGCTCCGCGCGTCGCGCCCGATGCGCCGCCGCTGGTGGCTCCTCGAGCGGTGAGGGCGGTTCCCGACTAGCGGGTCTTCTTCCGCTCGGACTCGGCGATCTGCCGGTAGTCGTAGGTCGGGTAGAACTCGGTCCGGAAGGCGCCCCAGGCGCTCTGCTCGAGCGCGAGGTTGACCTCGCGGAGCTTCTCCGGCGGGAAGCGGAGCGTGACCACCTGGCCCACACCCATCATCACGTACCAGGAGACGACCTCGGTCCCGGCAGGAGGGAACTTCTGGAAGAAGCCCTCCTTCTCCAGCTGGGCACGGATCTCCCCGAGGGTCTTCGACTGGTCGTGCCGGAGGAAGACGGTGAGCATCGTCTGCCCGGTGTCCTTCGGCGGGACCGCCGGCTGGCCGCCGGCCGGGCTGTCGGTGAGGAGGAGGCAGAGAGCGGGGAAGGCGAGGAGCGGGATTCGCATGGAACCCGGAGGCTAGTGCCCGGTCCGTCAGGGCGGGGATGCAGCGCCGCGTGGTTTCTCGTGGTGGACGGATGCGCGGCTGGCTCCGAGCGGACGGCTGGGCTCGGGATCTTGCTGGCAGGCTCGGCCGGCCCTGGCCTCGGCCACGGACCGTGGCGGGTTGTCACGGTCGACGCCCGAGCCCGCGCGCACTCCGCCGGAGGGGCGGGGGATCCGGCGCCGAGAGGCTATAGCAACAAACAATACCTGGAGTGCGCAGGGAGCTCGCGTAAGTGATTGATTGCGCGTTGTTCCATTCAACACGCAGTGTGCCTTCTTGCTATAGCCTCTCGTCGTCTGGCGGTGCTCGCCCAGGGGCGGGCGGGGAGGGTGCTCGAGCGCGCGTGCATGGTCAGCCCCGGCGGTCTTGCGGTTTGCCTGAGCGCGCGGCTTCGCGCAGGCCGGTGGTCCAGGAGCACGGCCTCCGGGCCCTGTCCGCAACGTCTCACCGGAGCCAGGCTGCTGCCCCGCGCTCCACGCCTCGGCCACCCGGGGCACCAGGGCGGGGAGCGTTTCGTCTCCGCCTCCGAGCACGATCAGCGGATGCGCTCGGCCAGCGCCCGCTCCAGCGTGTCGCCGCGCGGCTCCCGCCGTGAGTGCTCGCGCAGACCGAGAGCTCGACGCCCGCCGCCCCCGGCGCGCCCGCTCGCCCGCGCGGGCGCCGGCATTCACGGTGAGGGTGGCTCGGAGGCGTTCGGACCTCGGGCGGTCATGCCCGGCAAGACGTGCGACGGCGCGTGACATCGCCACGCGCCGTCGAGGTGCTGACCGCCGATGAACGTCGTCCTGCTAGCTCTGGCCCGCGCCACACTGCGCGCGGAAGTCCTGGAGCTTGCCCTGCGAGGGCTCCAGCTTGACCGGGCCCTGCACGTCCGAGACGAACGCCATGGCCGAGCCGTCCTGGCACTTGAGGTCGGCGGCGGGCTGCACCTTCACCGTCACTTCCTTGTCGGAAGGCAGGTTGTCGATCTGGTACGAGCAGCGGTTCTTGCTCGCGTGGATGGCGGAGCGGCCCACCTGCGTGTCCCCGACGGTGGCCACCACCGCGAGGTTGTCGCAGACCGTGGATCCGGCGGCGGCGTCCGGAACGACGATCACGCCGTTGACCGAGCTGTTGTAGGTGTACTCAAGGCGCGGGTCGACGCCGGACCCCGCGGTGGCGCAGGCGGCGGCGCCGAGAAAGGCGAGTGCTGCGATGACTGGCTTCACGGTATCTCCCTGGGAAATGTGATCGCGGACGAGAACACTGGAGTGGCCCCTTCCGGCTGCTCGTACGGATCGAGCGCAGCGTTGATTGCGTTCCGGATCCGGGACGGGCAACCACAGTGGAGCAGGGTGGCGGCCGGTACAGCGCTCGCTGCGCAGGCGACACCGCTCGCTGCTTCTGTTGCAGTCCGTTGCACGCACGTCACCGGTCGACCCGAGGAGCGTGCGTGAGTCGCGCCTGGTCCTGGCTCCGCTGGCTGCTCGTGCTCCAGCTCTTGCGGCTGCTGGTCGCCTCGCTGTTCGAGCTGGTGCCGCAGGAGGCGTACTACGTCTTCTACGCCCGACACCCCGCTCTGTCGTATTTCGATCATCCGGGCATGCTGGCGTGGGCGCTCGCACTTCCCGCCGCGCTCTCGCCCCCACCCGCGGTGCTGGTGCGTCTCGTGCCGTGGCTGTTCGCCGCGGTGACGCTGGCTGGGCTGGCACGGCTCGCGCGCCGATTCGTCCCGTCGAACCCGGGGGGAGCGGTGCTGCTCCTCGCGACCACCGGCGCGTTCAGCGTCCTGAGCGTCGTTGCGCTTCCGGATGCGCCGCTCGTCGCCGCCTGGACCTGGGCTCTCTGCTTCCTCGCCGATGCGCTCCTCGACGACCGGCGCGGCGCCTGGCTACCGGCCGGGCTGTGCACCGGTCTCGCCTTCGACGCGAAGTACACCGCTGTCTTTCTCCTGCTCGGCACGGGCCTGCTCCTCGTCGGGCTCCCGCGGGGGCGGCGCGCTCTCGGCACGCCGTGGCCCTGGCTCGGACTGGTGGCGGCCGGGCTCACCACCGCGCCGGTCTGGGTCTGGAACGCGACCCACGGCTGGGCGTCGTTCCTCTTCCAGACCGCGGGTCGGGTGGAGCATGCCCGCGGGCTCTCTCCCTGGAACCTGCTCGGGCTCGTGGGCTCCCAGCTCCTCCTGGTCCTGCCGCCGCTCCTCCTCGTGTGGGCACGCACCGCGGCGCGGGCGGTCCGTCCGCTGTTCCGGGGAACCCTCGACGACGCGGAGGCCTTCCTCGCCGCGTTCTCGCTGCTCCCCGCCCTGGTGATGCTGGCGATGAGCCTGGTGGCGGTGGTGAAGCCGAACTGGCCGCTCCCGGTCTGGATCGCCGGCGCGCTGTGGGCGGCGCGTCGCTCCGGCCCCTGGCTCCTGCGCTGGAACGTGGCCGCCTCGGCGCTGCTCCACGTGCTGGTGCTGGTGGAGCTCTTCGCCTATCCGGTCCGGCTCGGCGACGACACGTGGGTCGGGTGGGAGTCCCTCCGCGCCCAGACGCGGGCCCGGCTCGCTCCCGGGGAGTTCGCCTTCTCCGCGGACGACTACAAGACCACCGCGGAGCTTCTGCTCGACCGCAGCCTCGAGGCCCACGGGCGCAACCTCCTCGGGCAGCCGGCGCTGCAGTTCGACTTCGTGGGGCTGGACCCGCGGGAGCTCGCCGGGCGCACCGGGCTGTTCCTCGACTCCGACCCCCGCCGCTTCGACGACGGGCCGTCGGGTGCACCGCCATCCGCGCTGCCGCCACGCTGCGGCACGGTGCTTCCGGAGCCGCCGCTCCTCGTCCGGCGCGGGGAACGGATTGTCCGCCGCTTCCGTGCCTGGCGCTGCGTGGACTACCGGCCGCCGTAGTCGCCCGGCCGCCGCTGAGGGCCCGCGGACTCCTCCGCCGTGTGCCCCGGACACATGCCCGAGCGCACAGCTGCGCCGGGACTGCGCTCAGAAGCCACCTTGTTGTCCCCGGGGCCGGGCGGTCAGATCCGCTCCGGCTCGTGAGACCATCGCCGGCTTCCATCCGCAGTGCGCTCCGCGTCCTTCTGGTCGAGGACTCCGAGGCCGACGCGACGCTCATCGTCCACGCGCTCCAGACCGAGGGGCGGCTGGTCCGCTTTCACCGCGTGGACACGGCCGAGACGTTCCAGGAAGCGCTCCTCTCCGCGCCGTGGGACGTCATCGTCTCCGATCACCGGATGCCGCAGTTCGACGCGCTCGAGGCGCTGGCCCGGTTGCAAGAGAGCGGGCTGGACGTCCCGTTCATCCTCGTGTCCGGCACCGTGGACGAGCCGCGCGCCATCGCGGCGATGAAGGCCGGCGCGCACGACTACCTCATGAAGGACAACCTCGCCCGGCTCGCGCCGGCGGTGGAGCGCGAGTGCGCCGAGGCCGCGCAGCGCGCCGCCCGCCGGAGGGCCGACGCCGCCCTCCGCCGGAGCGAGATGGACCTCCGCGCGGTGATGGAGCACGTGCCGGACGGGTTGCTCACCGTGAGCGCCGGGGGAAGCCTGGTGTCCATGAACCCGGCGGCCGAGCGCATCTTCGGCGTGTCCGGCTCCGAGGTGGTGGGACGCCCCGCGGACGAGCTGCTCCCTCCCGGCTTCCAGGGTTACGTGGCGCAGGGCAGCCGCTCCAGCGAGGCGCGTCGCCGTGACGGCAGCATGGTCCACCTCGAGCTGGCGGTGGCCGAGGTCCCGGGAGGCGACCAGCGGCTGGTGGTCAGCGTGCGCGACGTCACCGAGCGCAAGCGTCTCGAGGCCGAGGTGCAGCGCACCCAGAAGATGGACACCGTGGGGATGCTCGCGGGCGGCGTTGCACACGACTTCAACAACGTGCTCACCGGCATCCAGAGCGCCGCGGCGCTCGCCCGGCTCGACCTCGCGGTGGACCACGCGGCCCAGAGCGATCTCGCGGAGATCGAGCGCCAGTGCCAGCGCGCAGGAGCGCTGGTCCGACAGCTGCTCGCATTCGCCCGCCGCCAGCCGCTCGCCCAGCGCTCGCTGAGCCTCAACCAGGTGGTGCTCGACGTGGAGAGCCTGCTCCGCCGGGTCATCGGCGAGCCGGTGAAGCTGGTGACGGAGCTGGCCGAGGACCTCTGGACCATCTCCGGAGACGCGGCCCAGCTCGAGCAGGTGCTGATGAACCTCTGCGTGAACGCCCGGGACGCCATGCCCGAGGGCGGAACGCTCACCGTCCGGACCAAGAACGTGGAGGTGAACGCCGAGTTCGCGACCCGCCACGCCACGGTGCCGGGGAGGCGAATGGTCGAGCTCTCGGTCCACGACACCGGGGTGGGGATCCCCGCCGCCACCCTGGAGCGCATCTTCGAGCCGTTCTTCACCACCAAGGCGCCGGGCCGTGGCACCGGGCTCGGGCTGGCGGTGGTGCACGGCATCGTGCGCCAGCATCAGGGCGTGGTCGAGGTGACCAGCGCGCCGTCGCAGGGCTCGACCTTCCAGATCCTGCTTCCGGCGATCGAGGGTTTGCCCCTGGAGATCGAGCGGCGCACCCGCCCGCCGGCCCCGCGCACCGGGGGCACGGTGCTGGTGGTGGAGGACGATGCCTCGGTCCGCCAGGGCCTGGCGCGGCTGCTCGAGCGGAGCGGCTTCCGGGCGCTCACCGCGGACGACGCCGAGTCGGCGCTGGCCCTCCTCGCGGGCGTGGCGGTGGACCTGGTCATCCTCGATGCGGTGCTCCCCGGTCTGAGCGGGCTCGCCGCCTATCGCACCATCCACCAGCGCCACCCGGGCGCCCGGGTCCTGGTGGTGAGCGGGTACGGCGAAGGGCAGATGGACCCGGAGCTCCGCCGCGATTCCGGTTCGAGCTTCCTGCAGAAGCCCTTCACCCACCTCGAGCTGCTCGAGGCGGTGCAGCGCGTGCTGACGGCCCGCTCGGGCTAGCGGCGGGCGCGCCCGTCGGCCACCGGGATTGGTGCCAGGAAGGGCGCGTCCAGCTGCGGGAAGGCGTGCTGCAGGTCCTCCAGGAGCTGGGACCGGGTCTCGGACGGAGGCCCGGAGCGGATCCGCTCCACCTGCTCGAGCCCCCGGCGGAGGTTCCCTGCCGCCAGGTGCGCGCGGGCGCTCCAGCCGAGCAGCCGCACGTTGCTCGGGTCCGCCGAGAGCGCCTTCTCGAAGCGCAGCGCGGCCGCGGAGTAGGCGTGGGCCTGGTACGAGCGCATGCCCTCGTTGAAGTTCCACGCCGGCTCGTCCTCGAGCAGCTCCCGCCCGCGGGCCTCGAGCGCGCTGGCCGTGGCCTCGTCACCCACGCGCCGCGCCGCCTGGACCGCGTTCGAGTAGAGCGGGCGGAAGCGCGGAAACCGCTGCACCGCCGCCAGGAGCAGGTCCATCGCCTCGCGCTCGCGCCCGGTCTGCAGCAACACCAGCGACAGGTTGTTGGGGACCTCGGGGACGTCCGGGGCGCGCTCCAGGAAGAAGCGCAGGATGCGCTCGGCGCCCGCCACGTCGCCGGCCAGCAGCCGCTGCACGGCGACGTTGTTCTGGAACAGCACGAAGCCCTCGGCGTCGGTCACGGTCTCGTACATCGAGAAGCGCCACGCCGAGGTGTGCACGTTGCCGAAGTCCACGATGGCCGCCTGATCCCAGGAGGCGTCGGTGCCGAGCGCCACGGCCATGTGCGAGGACTCGAAGAAGCGTCCCCCGAGCTCCCAGTTGACCGGGAGCTGGGTGATCCGGACGTAGCGCAGCGGAACGTCGAGCGTCCGGGCCAGCGGAGATCAGGAGATTCGAGTAGCTCATGCAGTCGCCGCGGCGCGCCGCGAACGCCCGCTCGGCGGTGAGGGACCGCTGGGTCTGGTACTGGAAACCGAGCCCGTCCGCGTCGCTGACGAAGCGGACCAACCTCAGGAGCCGGGTCTTCTCGCTCCCGTCGTATCCGACCTTTTCCCGCATGAACGTCCGCATCTGGGGCGAGAGCCGCAGCGGCTGCTCGAGGTCGAGGCCCGACGCGTGGGCCTCGTCCGTCCATTGCTCGGTGAGGGAGCGCCGCTGTGGCGACGAGGTCGTCGCGCACCCCGAGGCGACGAGCACGACGAAAGCGACGGCCAGTGACTTGGCCATAGGGTGACTCCTCAGACTGCTCCCCTCGGCGATAGCTGGAGTTTAAGCCCTGTCTGGCGGAGGAGGGCAGTGGCGCAGCGTGCGGGCCCGGGGACGCAGCCGTTGACTCAAGGCGGCACGGGCGGTTATGAGCGCGCACCCTCGCGGAACCACGCGGGCGGGAGCGTAGCTCAATTGGCAGAGCAATGGACTCTTAATCCATAGGTTGTGGGTTCGATTCCCTCCGCTCTCATCGCTTCATCTTCGGGCCATGCCGCCGGTCAGGCTCCTGCCAGCCTGACCGGCGTCGTCGTCTCGGAGCGCCTCAGAGTCCGTCGTAGTGGATGGACCCGGCGTCGGTGACGTCGTACCCCGGGATCCGCGCGGCCATGCTCCGGAACTGGCTGCTCTGGGCGGCCTCGCAGAGCGCGACCAGCGCCGGATGGCCGAGCCGCGCCGCCGGTGCCACCAGCCCATAGGCCTCCTCCGCCAGCGGCCGGAACTTCAGTCCCAGCCATTCGGCCCAGGCGCGGGAGGCCACACCGGCCTGGGCCCGGCCCTGGAGGACCTGCGCACAGACCTCCAGGTGCGAGTCGCAGAGCACCGCCCGGCGGTGCACCTCCACGGGATCGAGACCGGCCGCGGCCAGCGCCGCATCGAGGTGGATGCGCACGCCGGCGGTGGGGGGACGGGAGGCCAGGGTCATCGTCCGGAGCCGCTCGAGCGATGGCGGCAGGGCGCGGGCCACGAGCCCGACCTCCCGCCGGACGAGGTGGAGCCGCGCCACCCGGGCGTCGCCGACATGGGTGGGAAACCCGCCGGCATGGTTCCCGGTGGCCAGTACAGCGGAGCGGGCGAGGAGCGCGAGGCCCTCACCACGGTCCGCCTGGACGAGGCCCAGGAGGAACTTCCGCTCCGCCGCGACCCGCAGCAGCAGCAGCACGACGCGGTCGCCGTTGGCCGCGACGAGGGGGGGAGGCTCGGGCGCGGCATCTTCGTCCGTTGGCGCCGCTGCTCGCCCGCCGCGCGACCACCGGGTCACCTCGGCCGGGTCGAACCGCCACTCCCCGCCGATGCGCCGGGCGGGCAGGCCGCGCCGGAGCAGGCGGTAGACGTGCTTGGGGTGCACGGAGAGCAGCGCGGCCACCTCGGAAGTGGTCAGCAGGGAGGGCCCGGGTCTGGGCATCGCGGCGGTGAGCATACCCGGTGCGGAAGCCACACCAAGAGGCACGAAAGGTAGCTAGAAGCCACCAAAAGCTACGATAGGGTCCCAGAGCCCTCAGCCGGAGGGCGGACGGACGGGGTCGAACCATGGCCAGTCGTGCGCGGAGCGCAGGAGTGCTCGGGCTTCTCGTCGGTGGGGTCGCTGTTCGGAGGTCCGGCCCGCGCCGAGGATGACCTCGGGCTCGGGAACTTCTTCAGCAAGGGCTGGAACGAGGAGTGGCACGTCCGCGTCCGTCGCACCCCCGACATGGCGATCCTCAAGGCCACCACCAACTTCCTCGAGCGGGAGCTGCGGCTGGACTACGTGCTGACCGACCTGCGCACCGGAAAGTACGAGACACAGCAGCAGGTCAACGGGCTCATCGCCTACGGCCTGAGCCGCCGCCTGATGCTCGAGGTCATCACCAATTACCAGTGGAACGTTCCGGCACAGGGGGCGCCACAGAACGGCGCCGGAGGCGGGGGCCTGCTGCGCGTGCAGCTGGTGGAGAACGACACCCAGTCCTACGCCTTCCAGGTGAAGCTGGCGGTGCCCAACCGGCCCATCGGCCAGACGCAGACCTCGCTCGCCTACGCGCTCACCGGCTGGCAGGACCTCCAGGCGGTGGTGCCGTTCCTGGACCGGGTGGGGCTCTACTTCTCTGCCACCTGGGAGAATCTGCTCGGGCCCCACGCGAGCGGCGCGCGGCAGAACGACCTCTCCTACGACGTCTCGCTGGCGAAGACGTGGACCCGGCCTGACCAGCCGGTGTTCGGAAAGCTCACCACGTTCTTCGAATTCTTCGGAACCACGGACCTGGACGGCGCCCACGCCGGCTGGACGGTGGCCACCCTCACTCCCGGGATCCGCTTCTGGTTCATCCCGGAGAACTCGCTGATGGCGGGCGTGGAATTCCCCATCAGCGCGAACCCCACCTTCGCCGCCATCTACCGAGTCACGTACATCCTCAACTTCGAGTAGGCCCGGAAGGTCACGCCGGTGCGCTGCTCCCGTGCTCGACCGCGTGCTGGGTGGCCGGGACGGTCGCCTCCGCCGCCGGTCGCGTGGCCAGCACCATGAACATCGACGGGACCAGGAACAGCGACAGCACCGTCGAGGACATCAACCCTCCCACCACTGCCAGGGCGAGGGGTCGGTTGGCCTCGGTGCCGGCCTCGAGGCCCAGCGCGGTGGGGAGCAGGCCGATGATGGTGGCGAGGCTGGTCATGGCGATTGGGACGAACCGGATCCGCGCCGCCTGCACCATCGCCTCCGCCTTCTCGGCGCCGGCGAGGAAGCGGTGATTGGCCTCGTCCACGAGCAGGATTCCGTTGGACACCGCGATACCCACCACCATCAAGAGACCCATCAGCGCGGTCACCGAGAAGCCCTGGCCAGCGGCGAGCAGCGCCAGCACGATGCCGATGAGCGTGCAGGGGATGGTGAAGAGCATGATCAGCGGCAGCCGCAGCGACTTGAACTGCGAGGCCATGATCATGAACACCACCATGACCGCCAGCGCGACGGCCACGCCCAGGCCGCCGAAGGTCTTCCGCATCAGCTGCCACCTGGCCGACGAAGTCGAAGTCCAGTCCCGCGGGTCCGCGGGTCGGTGTGCAGCCGCTGCTCCAGCTCCTCGGCGGCGCTGCCGATGTCCCGGCCCTCGGTCTGCATCAGGATGTGCGCCGCCCGCTGGAGCTGGTTGCGCTCGACCAGGATGGGCCCCACCGAGCGGTGGATGTCCCCGTACTGGCCCAGCGTCACCGCGGCGCCTCGGTCGTTCACCCGGAGCGGCACCCGCGACAGCGCGGCGGCGTCCGGGATGGCGCTCGGGTCGTAGGAGGTGACCACGTAGTAGGTCTGCCCGTTGTTGCTGTCCACCCAGACGCTCGGGGTGTTGATGTTGCCCAGGGTGGCCTCGAGCGTCGCCTGGGCCGCGCCGCGGGCGCTCACCCCCACCACGCCGGCCTGCTGCCGGTCGGTGTCCACGCGCACCTCGGGGTAGTCCACCTGCAGGCTCGGGTAGACGTCGCGGATGCCCGGGACGGTGCGGGCCACCTCGGCCACCGCGTGCGCCTGCTCGTTGAGCCGCTCGAGGTTCTCGCCGCGCACCTCGATGACCAGCGGGGCGTTGTAGCCGTTGGCGAAGACGGCGGCGACCAGGCCGCCGGGCTTCTGGAGGAACTCGATGCCCGGGTAGTCGTGGGCGAGGATGGTCCGGGCCCGGTCCGCCACCTCGCGCTGGCTGAGCTTGCGCTTCTCCGGGTCCGACAGCTGCAGCTTGAGGAACCCGGTGTGCGGTGCCGAGTTCGGGCTGACCATCGCGCTGCGCACGTTGGTGGGCGAGCCGATGTTCGTGAGCGCCAGCTCCACGGTGCCCGGTGGGAGCTTCTTCACCAGGTCGTCCGCCATCTCCTGGATCTGCCGCGAGGACTCGCTGAGCGGGATGCCGGCCGGGAAGCGCACGTAGACCCGCGCGATGGACTCGTCGATCTCCGGGAAGAAGGTGCTCGGCAGGCTGCTGGCGGCGAGCACTGCCGAGGCGACCAGCACCACCGCCGCGCCGATGAGCCAGCCGCGGATAGGGGAGCACGCGGCGCAGCAGCGCGGCGTAGGACTCGGCCACCCGGATGATGCCGTGCTCCACGCGCTTGGCGAGCTTCCCCGGCTCCTTGTTGGTCAGGAAGTAGCGGCACGCCACCGGAGTGACGCACATGCTGACGATGTATCCGGCGAACATCGCGCAGGCCACGGTGAGCGCCAGCGGCGCGAAGAGCTTCTTCGCCAGGCCGAACAGCAGCAAGACCGGCAGGAGCACCGCCACCGTGGTCAGGGTCGCGGCGAGCGCCGGCACCGCCACCGCCTCGGTGCCCTCCTTGGCCGCGGTGGCCGGGTTCCCGGAGGCGTGGAGCCGCCGGTGCACCGACTCGAGCACCACCACCGAGATGTCCACCAGCGGCCCCATGGAGAGCGTCAGCCCGCCGAGGGTGAAGGCGTTGAGCGTGTTCCCGGTCGCGTAGAGGACGATGAGGATCGCGGCGAAGGAGATGGGGATGGCGATGGCCGCGATGAGCACCGCCCGGACGTTCTGCAGGAAGAGCAGGATGACCAGCGAGATCAGCACCAGCGCCTGGATGATCTCCTGCTTCAGGCCGGCGTAGCTGGTGCGGACGAACGTGCTCTGGTCGAACACCGCCTCCACGTGCAGCCCAGGCGGCAGGTCCTTGAGCTCGCGCACCGCCTTCTTCACCGCGTCGACGATCTGCAGGGTGTTGCCGCCGGGGACGCGCAGCACGTTGAGGTACACCGTGTCCTGACCGGCCACCGAGACCGACTGGGTCGCCGGCGAGCCGGAGTCCTCCACCCGGGCGACGTCGCGGATGAGCACCGGGCGGCCCTGGCTCTGCTTCACGAAGGCGTCGCCGATGTCCGCGACCTTTGCCGCCACCGCGTTGGTGTAGACGTTGGCGTCGAAGGTGCTGGAGATGAACTCGCCGGAGGGGAGCAGCGCGTTGGCGTGCGAGACCGCCAGCGCCACGTCCTCGGAGGTGACGCCCCGGGCCTGTGCCTTGGGCAGATCGACCACGACGTTGATCTGCCGCTGCGTGCCGCCGTTGAGCGCCGCGCTGGCCACCCCGGGGATCCCCTCCAGCACCGGCTCGATGTTGTTCAGGGCGTAGTCGTAGAGCTGCGGCCCGGTGAGCCCACCGCCGTAGACCGCCACCTGCACCACCGCCGCGTTGGACGGGTCGTACTGCAGCACGAACGGCGGGAGCACGCCGAGCGACTTCGGCACCGCCGCCATGGCGAACGCCGTCTGCTGCTGCACCAGCGTCTGGGCCGCGTTCAGGTCCGTGCCCCACTGCAGCCAGACGTAGACGATGCTGAGGTTGTTGCGGGAGAGGCTCTCCACGTGCTCCACGCCCGGCGTGGCGCTCACGTACTTCTCGATGCGCCAGGTGATGGTCTTCTCCACGTCCTTCGGCCCCAGCCCCGGGGCCAGCGTGCCGACCACCAGCACCGGCGGGGTGAGCTCGGGGAAGGTGTCGATGCTCATCCGTGGAACCACCACGGTGGCGAACACCACCACCCCGATGCACACCATGAGGATGGCGATGGGGTTGCGGAGCGAGACCCGGGTCACTGGCGGCCCTCCGCGGTCGAGGCCTGGACCGCGGTCGGCGCCACGTCGGCCGCGGCGTCCGCCCGGGCCGAGCGCTCCACCGCGGTGACCTTGTCGCCGTCAGCGAGGAGGGTGCGCCCCTGCGTGACCACCAGGGTACCGGCCGGCGAGCTTGGGGTCGAGGAACAGCGTACCTCCCTGCTCGCCGAGGACCTGGACCGTCTCGCGCTTCACCTTGTCCCCCTGGACCACGAAGATGTCCGCCTTCTTGCCTCTCACCGTCGCCGCGGTGAGCGGGATGCGGGTGGCCGGCATGGGCTTGCCGACGTCGATGCCCAGGAGCGCGGTGGTGTTCACCGGGAAGCGGTGGTCGGTGTTGGGGAGGTCGATCTCCACGTGCACCGTGCGGGTCCCCAGGTCGGCCGCCGGCGCCCGCCGGGAGATGGTCCCTTGCGTCTTCTGGCCGGTGGAGACCACCTGGATCTGCACCAGGGTCTCGGGGCCCACCGCGCCGAAGTCCTCCTCGGGGACGTCGGTGGTGACCCGCACCACGTTGCGGTCCACGATGTTGACGATGGCGCTCCCCGGACGGACGAAGGCGCCGGGGTCCGCGCTGCGCTCGGAGATCTCCCCGTCGAACGGGGCCCGCAGCACGCAGTCGTCGACCTGGAGCGCGCTGCCCAACATCTGGGCCTGGAGCGCCAGTGCCTGCGCCTCCTTGCTCGCGCTCTCCGCCTGCCGCTGGTCCACCTCGTTGGGCGAGACGAAGCCGCCGTCCAGCATCTTCGTGACCCGGCCGGCCTGCTTGGCGAGAGCAGCCTGCATCGCTTCCACCGCGCGGGCCTGCATGGCCACCGACTTCTGCGAGGCGCTGGTGTTGCGGCAGTCGAGCGTGGCCAGCACCTGATTGCGCTTCACCACCGCGCCGGGCCGCACCAGCACCGTGTCCACGTAGGCCGAGACCAGCTGCGGGCCGACCTGGGCCTGGATCCAGGGAGCCATGGTGCCCACGTACCGCCGCGAGGGCTGGTACGGGGTGGACACCGCCCGTTCGACCGTGACGCCCTTCGGGGCGTCGGCGAGCGCGACGTGGTTGTTGTGCGCCACCGCGCGCCAGTAGAGGAGCCCTCCGACGAGCAGCACCCCGCCCACCGCCGCGGCGATGGTGAGAGGGATCCGCCGCCCCTTGCCGCCACCGGGGTCAGCCCCACCGCCACCCGTTCCCGTCTCCATCGTCGTGCTCACAGTCCCTCCGCGATGACTCGGCCGAGCAGCGCGCGTGCGCGCGCCACCTCGAACCGGCCCACGGCCAGCTGGATCTCCGCATCGGTGCGAAGCGCCTCGGCGTCGGCCAGCTCCACGCTGGTCCCCAGCCCCTCACGGAAGCGCGCATCGGCCTGGGCGCCGTTGGCCACCGCCGCGTTGAGCGCCTCCACGAGCCCGGGAAGCGCAGCCTGTGCAACCTCGAGCGAGGCGTACGCCTGCTCGACGGCGGTGGTGGATTGCTGTCCGGCCTCGAGCAGCTCCGCCTGCCGCGCCCGCTCCTGGCTCTCCGAGGCCGAGCGCTGGGCGAAGATGCCGAAGTCGAGGATGGGCCAGCTCAGGACCACCGCCGCATCCCAGTTGGGGACGCTGGGGATGTAGCCGTTTCCGCCGGGCACCCCGCCCGAGGGGACGGGGGCGCCGCCGGCCCGACCGCTCAGGCTGCTGGTGATGAACAGCTCGGGGAGCAGGGCGGTGCTGAAGACCCGGGTGGTTGCCTGCTGGGCGGCAAGCCGTGCCTGGGCCACGCGGACAGCAGGGTCCTTCGCCGCGAGCTCGCGCAGCGCCTGGTCCAGCGGCGGCGCCGGGGCGACGACCTGCTCGGGAGGTTCGGCTGCGTCGAGGCGCGACTGGTCCACTCCCACCGTTGCGGCGAACACCGCCTGGGCCTCGATGACGTTGCCCCCGGCACGGGTGCGCAGGACGACGGCCCGGGCCAGGTCGGCCGCCGCCCGGGTCAGCTCGATCGGCGAGCGCATTCCCTGGTTCACCCCGACCTGGGCAAAATCGCGGTGCGCCAGCGCCCGGGTGTACGCGGCCTCGGAGGCCTGGAGCACCGCCTTGGCCGCGAGCACCGCGAAGTACGACTGCTCGACCTGGAAGCGCACCGCGAGCGTCGCAAGGGACGACCGCTCACGCTCCGCGGCTGCCTCGGCGTCGGCGAGCGCCGACAGGGCCGAGATGCGTCCGAAGTCGAAGAGCTCCTGACGCAGTCCGACCGCGGCGATGCTCGACCCGTAAGGGTCCCAGGTTCCGCTGGTCTGGGCGGTGGTGCCGCCGATGCGAGGCAGGTCGAGCGGCGCCGTCGAGACATAGCTCGCGGTGGTGTTGTTGGTCGTTCCGATCATCTCCTGCGCGGTGACCCCGAGCCGTGGGAGCCACAGGGCACGGGGAACGTCGGTGGTGGTGATGGCTGCCTCGAGCCGGGCCCGCGCGGCCAGAAGCGTCGGCTGGTGTGCCGTCGCGTAGGCCTGGGCCTGCTCCAGCGTGAAGACGGGTGGGGTGCCTGGGAGCACGGTGCTCGCGGGCGCGCCGGATGTCGGGGCGGTCGCCGGAGCGGGCGGCTGCTCCGCCACTGCCGGGAGCGCGAGGACCAGCACGAGCCAGCATCCGTGCCAGCGTGGGTGACGGTCGAGCATGTGGGCGGTCTCCTTCAGCAGGGACCGTACCAGCGGGCGTCTACCCCGGGAGGCGGAGGACGATGGACCCTCGGCTCCGGAACCGTTCCGGGTCGGGCCGGAATTCTTCCGTCGATCCAGCGAGGCCCCGAGGGAGCCCTGCACACCCGGTCCGTGGTCCGGCGCTTGCTGTCCCCGGCGATCCCGTGGAGTCCGGTCTGGTCAACCCCCGTGTCAGTCGCGAAGATGGTCAGGTGATCCGACAGCCTCGCCTGGCCCTCCTGATGGCCCTGGCGCTCGCGGCGGTGACCGCCCTTGCCTTCTGGGACGAGGAGCGCGAGTCCGCGGCGGCGCTGGACGACTTCGCACAGGAGCAGAGCCGCGGCAGCAAGATGATCGCCGCCGAGCTGGCAGGCCGCCTCGAGTATGCGGTCCGGGATGCCCGCATGCTCGCCGCCGAGCTGGAGCACCCGGGGGAACCGGTGACCCTCCCGGCCGGGTACCGCGGCTACCGGGTGCAGGGCGGACCGTCCACCGGCGAGCAGCCCCACGGCACGCTGGCCATCGACGTGCTCCTCCCGGACGGCCGGCACGTCGAGCTGTTCGCCGAGACGGCGGTGATCTTCTCGGGCCTCCGGCGGCTAGAGCGGCCGGGGGCCCAGGAGATCCTCGTTGCCCGGCCCGGGGACCCGCGGCTGTGGACCACGGACGGGAGCGCCCGTCCGGTGCCGTTCCTGGGCGCGGCGCTCGAGGGCGGCAAGACGAGCCTCCGCATCCAGCCTGCCGAGGCGGCGACGCTCGGGCTGCCGGCCCGTACGGCCTTCGCGGGGCTGAGCACCCGCACCGTGGAGGGCGCAGGGACCTGGGGGGCGGTGGTGGTGGCCACCGCGGTGCGTGAGCGCGACCGGGAGCGCCGGGCCCGCTGGCGTCTGGTGCTGGCGGTGGGGATCGGCTGCGGTCTGGTGCTGGCCTTCGGCGGGGTGGCGCTCAGGAAGCAGCGCCACGAGCTCGAATCTCGCCCGGGAGCTCGAGGTGGCCACGCTGGTCCGCGAGCGGGACGCGCGGCTCGAGCGCGAGGGTCAGGCGGCAACCGTCCTGACCCTGGCCGGTGGCGTGGCGCACGAGATCTCGACGCCGCTGGCGGTCATCGTGGGCCGGTCGGAACAGCTCCTGGAGCGATTCGAGGGAGACGAGCGGGCCCGCCGCGCGCTGCAGGCCATCCTCGATCAGTGCCAGGGCATCAACGCCGTGGTGCGTGGGTTCCTCGCCCTGGCCCGCGGCGGCACGCCGGAGCTGAGCGACACCGATCCTGCCGACGTCGTCGCCGGTGCGGTGGCGCTGGTGGAGCACCGCTTCCGACGCTCCGGGGTGACCCTGTCGGCGGAGGTCTCGCCCGGGCTCCCTCACCTGCGCGCCAACCACCGGCTCCTGGAGCACGCGCTGGTGAACCTGCTCCTCAACGCCTGCGATGCCTGCGCCCCGGGCGGACGGGTGGTGGTGAGGGCCGAGCAGCGGGCAGGGGAGGTGACCTTCGCCGTCCGGGACGACGGAGCGGGCATCCCGGCGGCGGCCGTCTCGCGCGCCACCGACCCCTTCTTCACCACCAAGTCGCCGGGCAAGGGGACCGGGCTGGGGCTGGCCATCGTCAGCGAGATCGTGAAGACCCACCGGGGCTCACTGGTCATCGGCTCGGCCCAGGGCCGGGGCACCGAGGCCACCATCAGCCTGCCGGCCGCGCCGGAGGTGCCACGTGCCGCGCGCGCCTAGACCGGCGAGGGTCCTGGTCGTCGACGACAGCGCGGAGCTGGCGGCCACCGTGGCCGACGGGCTGGAAGACCGGGGTTACCGGGCCAGGGCGTGTGGGTCGAGCGTCCAGGCGCTCCAGCTGCTCGAGGCCGAGGAGTTCGACGCGCTGGTGACCGATCTCCGGATGCCCGAGGTCGACGGCCTGGGCCTCCTCGCACACTCGCGCCGCCTGGCGCCCGAGCGGCCGGTCCTGGTGATGACCGCCTTTGCGGCCATCGACACCGCCATCGAGTCCATCCGCCGCGGGGCGTATCACTACCTGACCAAGCCCTTCACCGTGGAGGAGCTGGCGCTCTTTCTCGGGCGGGCCCTGGACGAGGCTGCCGTCCGGCGCGAGGCGAGGGCGCTGAAGACGGTGCTCGGGGAGCGATTCGCGTCGGGCCAGTTCGTGGCCGAGAGCCCGGGCATGCGCCGGGTGCTGGAGGTGATGGAGCGGGTCGCTGACGCGGACGCCCCGCTCCTCATCCTCGGCGAAACCGGGACCGGCAAGGGGCTGGTGGCGCGCTCGCTCCATGCCACGAGCCGGCGGGCCGCGGCGCCCTTCATCACCCTGAACTGCGCCGCGGTGCCCGAGGCGCTGCTCGAGTCCGAGCTCTTCGGCCACGTGCGCGGCGCCTTCACCGGCGCGTTCGGGGACCAGCGCGGACTTTTCACCGAGGCGGACGGCGGCACGCTCTTCCTCGACGAGATCGGCGAGATGTCCCCGGCCTTGCAAGCCAAGCTGCTCCACGTGCTGGAGACGGGCGAGGTGCGCCCGGTCGGCTCGGCGCGAGAGCGGGCTGTCGACGTGCGGGTCATCGCCGCCACGCACCGCGATCTGCGCGAGCAGATCGCCCGGGGCGCATTCCGGCAGGACCTGCTCTACCGCCTCGAGGTCGTCACCATCGAGCTACCTCCGCTGCGGGCCCGTCGCGAGGACCTGCCGGGGCTCATCGAGCACTTCTTCCGCGCCGCGCTCAGCAAGCACCCCGGCTCTCCCGTCCGCTCGCTCTCGCCGGAGATGGTGCGGCGGCTGCTCGAGCACCGCTGGCCGGGCAACGTCCGGGAGCTGGCGCACGTCCTGGAGCGGGTGGTGCTGCTGGGCCGCGGGCCGGAGGCCGAGCCGGCGGACCTGCCTCCGTTCGTGGACGAGAGGAATCCGTTGCCGAGCCGATTCGAGCTCCCGGTCCGCTCCATCCGGCAGATCCAGCGCGAGTACGCGGCCTGGGCGCTGGAGCAGCTGGGGGGACAGCGCGGTCGTACCGCCGAGCAGCTCGGGGTGGACGGAAAGACGCTCGCCAAGTGGCTGTCGGAGTCAGGCTAGGTCTCCGCGCGGGTTCCCCTGGCCGCACCATCCGTGGCGCGACAGGTGCGGCCGGGAGGGCTTGTTGACCGGCCGGGCCCGGGTCGAGACTGCGAGGCATGTCCTGGGTCTCCACCATCCAGTGGCGAGCGGTGCTCGTGTGCGGAGCGCTGGTGCTCGGCTGCGCCCAGTCCAGCGGTCCAGCGCGTCCCCAGGCCTTCGCCCGCTCGCCCCTGTTTCCCTTCGAGGACGCGCCGCACCCGAACTCCCGTGAGCAGCTGGTGAAGGGGCTCCAGGACCGCGGATTCCTGGATCCGAACGCCCCCGAAGGGACGGAGCTCAACCTGGCCATCCGTCACTTCCAGCGCTCGGAGGGCTTGCCGGAGACAGGGTGGCCGAGCGACGAGACGCTCCTGCGCATCGGCATCGATCCGCAGACCCGTGACATGTCCCTGTGGCCCTTCCAGGACCCTCCGCCCGCAGCGACCGCGATCGGAGTGGGACACTAGATTGGGTTGACCGCGAAGCGCGCGGTGACCGACGCTCCGCGGATGACACGTCTGTGCTGGCTCGTGCTCGCCGTGGTCGGGACCGGTTGCGTGCAGGGCTTCAACCAGACGGCCTTGAAGCACTGGTATCCCCCGCCGGACACCGACACGCTGCAGCTGTGTACCGGCGAGCGCGCGAGCCGCTGCACGGCAGATGCCTTGAAGCTGATCGATGCGTCGGCCGCGGAGAAGCAGCCGGAACGTGCGGCCGTGCTGCTCGGCGCCGCCTGCCAGCAGGGAGACGCCACGGCCTGCACCACCCTCGACACCCGCTTCACGGCACCGAAGCGGCTCGGCACCATCCCCGAGTACGGGGTGGGCATCGCGCACGCCTCCGATTCCTACGGAGAGATCGCCTGCGTGGTCACGGTGGCCGGCGAGGCAATCCGCTGCCGCGGCCTTCGCAACGGCGGACAGAACGCCTTCTACATCAACTCGCTCCTGAGGATGCACTTCACTCCCGCCAAGCTCGACGGGGTGCCGTTCGAGAGCGAGTACATCGAGCGGTACTTCATCGCCGGAGACTGAAGACGGACCACTCCGGCCGACGCCGGATCGTCACCGACCCTCGACGTCTCGGACACCGGTTCCACCGGATCGTCACCGAATGTGTCCCGAACGGTCGCCGGCCGCGATCGCCCATCCTGGTACACGGCGTGCGCCTCACCCCAGCACACCGAGCGTCCCAGGAGGGTCCCCAAGACATGTCTCGATCCAGGCCGTGGTTCGCCGCCGCCTTGCTGATCGGCGCCGCAGCTCTCGCCCAGACGACACCGCCGCCGGTCGCCGGTGGTAACGAAGTCCAGCAGTCTCCGGCCCCGGCAACGCCGTCGGCCGCGCCGTCCGGAGGTTCGCCCATCGCTCCCGACGTCCCCCGTCCGGCTCCGCCGCCCAAAGAGAACACCATGCGGACGAAGTGGGGCACCGAGTTCTACGGGTTCGTCGAACTCGATGCGATCTACGACAGCACCCAGAGCTTGAACGACCTCCAGGGCAACGGGAGCATCGCCCGCCCCGGCCCCAACGGCTACGCGGCGGCCCACCACCGGGTGCAGTTCTCGCCGCGCAACTCGCGGCTCGGGTTCCGCCTCAGTGCTCCGGAATACAACGGCATCCGCGCCTCGGCACTGCTGGAGATGGACTTCTTCGGCAACCAGCCGCCCATCTATACCAACATCTCCGAGGCCGCCTTCTTCCAGAACCCCACCTTCCGGATCCGCCACTTCATGTTGAAGGCGGAGACCGACTACGTGGACGTGATGATCGGGCAGTTCTGGGAGCTCTTCGGGTGGCAGTCGTACTATCACCCGAACAGCGTGAACCTGCAGGGGCTCCCGGGGCAGGTGTACTCGCGCTCCCCGCAGATCCGCCTCTCCCATACCTTCAAGTCCGAGGCGGTGAACTTCGAGATCGCCGCGGCCGCCGTCCGGCCGCCCCAGCGGGACTCGGGGCTCCCCGACGGGCAAGCGGGCCTCCGCTTCTTCCTCAACGGCTGGAAGGGCTTCCACACCGCGGGCGGCACGGGCACCGCGCTGGACGCGCTGAGCCTCGGGGTGTCGGGCATCGTCCGGAAGTTCCAGCTGCCGGTGTACTCGGCCACGCCGGGCGTCGCCGACGTCTCCACCAGCGGCTCGGGTGTCTCGATCGATGGGCTGATCCCGATCATTCCCGCCAGCGCGACCGACCACAAGAACGCGCTCACCCTCAACGCCAACTACCAGCGCGGCTCCGGATTCAACGACATGTACACGGGCCTCACCGGCGGCCTGTCCGGCGTGGGAAACGTGGCGGTTCCCGGGGGCGGGACCTACCCGTACACCAGCATCGACAGCGGGCTGGTGGCCTTCGACAAGAACGGCAACCTGCACGCGATCGAGTGGACGACCTGGCTCGTCGGCCTCCAGTACTACCTGCCCACCGACTTCAATCTCTGGCTCAACGTCGTCTACTCGCGCGCCCAGTCGTACAACGCGCCGCTCTACGGCAGCGCCACCTCGGTCTGGCGCAACCAGGAGTACGTCGAGGGCGACATCTTCGTCGACTTGACGAAGGCGTTCCGCCTCGCGGTCGGCTACATGTACACGCGGCAGGAGTACGTCGACGGGGTCGTGGCCGAGAACCACCGGGTGCAACTCTCGGGCTGGTTCATCTTCTAGCGCTCGCTCACCCAGGAGCTCGCTCCGGGAGGGCCTCCTCCAGGCAGTCGTTGCCTGGCGCGGGGGTCTTCTCCGGGGTGCGCGCTCCCCCTTGCAGCGTCTGCTACGCACCGTGTCAAATCCGGTTGGGCGTTACGGAACGTAACGTTGCGTTACCCATCCACACGCCGGGCGCGTGTCAGCGCGTGCAAGTACCCTTCTCACATGGGGTTTCGGAGTGGAACGTGGCTTGCCTACAGCGCGGTCGGAAATGTCCGCCTGCTTTCGGGCGGTCCTTGCGCATCCACACGGGAGAGGGGACGCATGAAGCTCAAAAGCTGGTCGTGGTGCCTCGCAGTTGTATGCGCGCTCGTGGGCGTCCGCGCTGAAGCAGCGAAGTTTTCCTTCAGCGACACGGGCTTCATCGACATCGGGGCGTTGGTCCAGGCGCAGTACATCGCCCAGCAGGACTCGGCGCCGTCCGGTCACGATTTCTCCAATGACTTCAACCTTCGTCGCGCTCGAATCATCATGAGCGGGCAGTTCGACGAGCACATCGGGTTCTTCTTCGACACCGACGTCACCTACGGCACGGTGTCCACGGCCGTCTCCGCTGCGGCCAACACCCCGCCGGGTGGGACTGCGGCCGGCTGGAACTTCAACATGTACGTGCTCGACGCGGTGGCCATCTACAAGGTCAGCCGGTCACTGGTCATCGACGCAGGCCTCACGCTCCTCCCCTACAGCCACAACTCGCTGACGAACCCGGCAACCCTGGCCGGGATCAACGGCACGTTCGCCGGGACCGCCGGCCCCTACTGGGCTCCGAACAACAGCCGCGGCTTCCGGGACGTGGGCGTCGTGATCCGCGGTCTTCTCCTGGATGACCGGCTGTACTACCGGATCGGCGTGTTCAACGGCGTGAACGGCACGAAGAACACCGCGGCTGCCGGCGCGGTCTCGAACGGACTGAACCCCGGCGATGCGCCGAACTTCGCGGGCATGCTCCGGTTCAACATCGCCGGCAAGGAGGAGGGGTACGGGTTCTGCCAGATGTGCTTCGCCTCCAGCCCCATCATCAGCATCGGCGTGGCCGCGGACGTCCAGCCGCAGAGCTTCCGCGGTGTCACTCCGGTTGGTCCCACCACCGCCGGAGTTCCGACCGGGATGATCAACTGGACCAACTACAACGCCGACATCTTCGCGGACGTCCCCTTCGGCAACGACATGGAGATCTCGCTGGACGCGCTCGGGCAGATGGTCAAGGCAGGCGACAACACCCCGCAGAGCGGCTGGAGCATCAACGCGATCCTCGCCTTCCGCTTCGGGCCGATCTCGCCGTATGGGCAGATCGAGTACTTCAACTCCGACAGCCAATTACGTCGGGTTCACCAAGGTCGGAGCCGGCGCGACCACCGCCTTCACCTCGGGTGACTTCATCACCTACCGCGGCGGCCTCGTCTGGTACGCCCACAAGCACAACTACAAGATCTCGGCCGAGGTCGCCTTCCAGGATCGCCAGAACGCGGGCGTCGCCACCAGCGTCGGGACGCCGCCCGTCGCCATCGGCACCGTGCCATTCAACCACTGGACCGGCACGCTGCAGTTCCAGGCCTACTTCTAGGCCGGAATCGGCGGCGAGCAGTGCCCGAGGGGCCGGGTTCCCGACGAGGGGCCCGGCCCTTCTCGCGTCAAAGGACCGGGACGGACCCGGGCCGCTGGTCGGCGGACGGGGGAGGCCGTCCACGGGCATGCATCCGTGGGCTCTCGCTCACCGTCCCCCTCGGCGCGTCTGCGACGACCCGCTGCGAGCAGGTCCTGCGGCAGCTGGGTGCCCGGCTCGCCGACGCGACCTGCATCGAGAGCCCGGACCTGACGACGGCCAACCCCGCGACCACGCCGGCGAACAACTCGCTCCCGGGCCTCCCCGCGTTCGCCTTCACCCCCCAGACGGACCGGGCGGTCATCGCGCCGGACGCGGCACACAAGACGCCCATCACCAGGGTGGTCCCCGGCGTGCAGATTGACGCCCGCATCGCGAGCGACCCGACGGGCGAGGCACGCTTCCTCCTGCGCCTCCCGGACGACTGGAACGGTCGGCTGGTGGTGGCCGGTGCTTCGGGCACCCGGAGCGAGTTCAACGGCGACTTCGCCTGGAGCGATTACGTGGTCCAGAAGGGGTACGCCTACGCCTCCAGAACAAGGGCGTGCTGAACCTCCGGCTGTCCGAAGCGGCCGACTCGCTGGCGTGCCGTCTGAACCCGGCCTCGACGACGTTCGTGCACTTCTTCGACAAAGCCCCGGGTCAGCCCTTCGTGCGCTGGGTGTTGTACATGGGTGAGGCGTCACGCCTCGGCCGGCGCGGTGTCGAGGCCCGCTACGGCCGCGAACCGAAATTCACCTACGCCGTCGGAACGTCGAACGGTGGCTACCAGGTACGCCGCGCTGGCGCTCTTTCCCGGGCTCTTCGATGGCGGCGTGGACTGGGAAGGCACCGAGGTGGATGCCCGCGGCCCGAACCTCCTGACGGGTCTCCCGCCGGCAGTCCTCAACTGGCCCGACTACGCGGCCTCCGGCTTCAACCAGGCCAGCACTGCGGCGTCGAACATCCGCGCCGCACATCGAGACGTTCAAGCTTAACTTTCCCCAGCTCGAGTTCATCGAGCCCCACGCCCAGGCTGCGTTCAATCTGCTGGTGAGGCGGGTGGAGCACGGGCGGCCGCTGCCTCCGAGCCAGTGCATCCCGCGCGGCGGGAGCATCGCGTCTGCTCCGGTACAGCCCGGCCATTGCCCGAGCCTGCTCGCGCCCTGAGTGTCGCTGCGGCCGCGCCGCGGCCCAAGGGCTTCCCCTGTCCAGCTGGACCGCCCAGCGTGTCTCCGTGGGTTCCCTCGCCCGCGCCGGGCAACTGTTGGGCGGGAGCGGAAAACAACCGGCCGGCACCGCGTCCCGGGGGGGAGGCGCGGGCCGGCCGGTGGACTTCCGGAAGACGGGCCGACTAGATGACGCCGATCCTGTGGTCCTTCGTCTCGCGAACGGCGATCGATCCGACGACGAAGGTCATCGCCGCCACGATGATCGGGTACCAGAGGCCGTAGTAGATGTCCCCGTTGGCCGCGACCAGTGCGGCTGCCGTCAGCGGGAGCATGCCTCCGAACCAGCCGTTGCCGATGTGGTACGGCAGCGACATCGACGTGTAGCGGATCCGCGTCGGGAACAGCTCCACCAGGAACGCGGCGATGGGCCCGTACACCATGGTGACGTAGATCACCATGATCACCAGGATCAGCAGGACCATCGGCCAGTTCAGCCCCGCGGGATCGAACTTGGCCGGATAGCCCGCTGTCGCCAGAGCGGCGGTGACCTTGCCCTCGTAGGCCTTGACCGCTGCGGCGTCCATGCCGCTCGTGGCCGGGAGCTCGGTGTCGTTGATCCGGAGCACCGGGGCCGCGCCGGGCGCGGCGTCCACATTGGTGTAGTTCACGCTTCGCGAGCGTCAGGATGTTCCGCACCCGATCACACTCGCTGTACCGGGTGGTGGGCAGGGCGAAGATGTGGACCTGGCAGTCGGTGGCCGTGAGCGTGATCTTGTTGCTCGCGTTGAACCGCTCCGAGCGCGGGGTTGGCGTAGTGGGTCAGCGCCTTGAACAGCGGGAAGTAGGTGAGCACCCCGAGGAGGCAGCCCAGCATCATGATCCACTTCCGGCCGATCTTGTCCGAGAGCCGGCCGAAGACGATGAAGAACGGGGTGCCGAGCACCAGCGAGGCGGCGATCAGGATATAGACCGTCTCGAAGGGAACCTTGAGCGTCGTCTGGAGGAAGAACAGCGCGTAGAACTGGCCCGTGTACCAGACCACGCCCTGCCCGGCGGTGGCGCCGACGAGGGCGAGGATGACGATCTTCAGGTTGGACCACTGGCCGAAGCTCTCGGAGAGCGGCGCCTTGGACCCCTTCCCCTCCGCCTTCATCTTCTGGAACATCGGCGACTCGTTCAGCTTGAGCCGGATGTAGATGGAGATGACCAGCAGGATGATCGAGAGGATGAAGGGAATCCGCCAGCCCCAGCGCTTGAAGTCGTCCGTGTTCATCGTGGTCCGGCAGACCCAGATGACGACCAGCGCCAGGAACAGACCGACCGTGGCGGTGGTCTGGATCCAGGCGGTGTGGCCGCCGCGCTTCTCCTCCGGGCGCGTGCTCGGCGACGTAGGTGGCCGCGCCTCCGTACTCACCACCCAGCGCGAGGCCCTGGGCCAGCCGGAGCAGCAGCAGGAGTCCCGGCGCCGCCATCCCGATGGCAGCGTACGTGGGAAGGAAGCCGACCAGCGCCGTGGACAGACCCATCACCGTGATGGTGACGAGGAAGGTGTACTTCCGGCCGACCAGGTCTCCGATCCGGCCGAACACCAGCGCGCCGAACGGACGCACCAGGAAGCCGGCCGCGTAGTTCACGAACGCGTTGAGGAGCGCCGTGGTCGCGTTCCCGGGCGGGAAGAACACGACCGCGAAGAACGGCGCCAGGACGGCGTAGATATAGAAGTCGTACCACTCGAAGACGGTACCCAGGGACGACGCGAAGATGACGCGACGCTCTTCGCTCTTGTCGACCATGGGCAGGGATGACGCGGCGACGGCCATCGGGCTGCCTCCTTCAGGAGAGACGGGTGCGCATCTTCCGCACTCCGCAACATTCAAGCCAAGTTGCGCACATCAGGACTGTCACTCGGTTCGGCGTTGACGCACTGCAAGAATCGCGCAGAACGGTAACAGTCACCGTTACCTTCGGTAACGGCACTGACCATTGCGTGGCATCAAGCTCGTCCCCATCGGGCCCTCGATGGGGAACACGTTGCTCGGGGTCCCCGCGGCAAGGGGAACCGGGCCCGTCGCCGCGAGGCTGCCGTCCGAGAGCTCCCGGCAGCGCAGGCCGGTCCGGTAGAGGCCAGGGAAGCGCTCGAGCCGCTGGGAGACGAAGACCGCGTGGTCCTGCTCGAGGCTCCGCGGTTGCCCGGGCCACGAACGCTTCATGCACATCTCGCCCTCGGCGCCGGTCCCGCTCGCCCGCCGTCCCGCCAGGTCCACCAGGACCGGCTCCACCCCGAAGAGCGACGTCCCGCCGACGTCCCCGAAGCGCACGGCGAGCATCCCCCCGCCCTCGGGGCTCCACACCGGCGCAATCGAGGCGTCCGAGCCGTCGAGAGAGGTGTCGAGCACTGCCGGCCCTGCCGCGGCGAGCGCCCCCCGGGCCCGAGGAGATGCGTGACGCCCAGTGCCCGGGGCCGGTGCGCCCCGTCCCCCCGCTCGTCGAAGACCAGCGCTCCGCCGAGCACCCAGGTGCCCCAGAGCACGTCCACCCGCGCCCCCGAGAAGCCATCGGTGCAGAGCACCTGGGCGCCAGGGCCCACCCCTGCCGCCTCCCGGAGGCCCAGCGCCGAGCAGAGCAGGAACCCGGCGAGCCCATGGACCACCGGGGGCCCGTCCTCGAGGCCCGGCACGAGCAGCAGCGGGTCCTCGCCATCGCACGGACGCAGCGCGCAGGTCGGCCGTGCCCGCAGCAGCGCCGTCCCGAGTTCCTGGTCGCGGCCGTAGACCAGGCTCACCGCGGCCCCGGTGCGCCGCTCCACGAGCACCGACTCCACCCGGCCCAGCCCGCCGAGCAGGTCCTCCACCCGGTCCCAGAGCGGGATGCGTCCCTCGGGCGTCGGCGCCTCGTCGGCCGTCACCAGGACCCGGGCACGGGTGGCCCGGAGAACCCGCCCCAGCGCGGCCCCGGACCTGGCAGGGACGACCACCGGGACGGCCCCGATCCGCGCGCAGCCCAGGTGGAGCATGGCGAGCGTGGGCGTCTCGGGCAGGTGGCCCGACGACGCGGTCTCCCCAGCGCACCCCCTGCGAGAGGAGCACCTGGGCCATCCGGGACGACTCCTGGCGCAGGTCCCGGAAGCTCCAGGAGACGAGGTCGCCCTCCGCCCGGGCCCACACCAGCGCCGTCCGCTCGGGGGAGGCGACGGCGTGCCGGTCCACCGCGTTCCAGGCCGCGTTGAGGAGCCCGCCGGAGAACCAGCTCATGTCGCCGTGACGCATCTCCCCGACGAAGGCCTCCTCCGGCGGCCGCACCCAGTCGAGCAGCCCCGCCTCCCGGAGCCAGAACCGTCGCGGGCTCTCCAGGCTCTCGCAGGGCGAGCCGCCGGCAAGCCTCGAGGCGCTCCTCCAGACTGCTTTCGACGAGGCTGTTCACGGGGGAAAACGACCGCGGCAGGCAAGCCATACGCCAGCCCGCCGCTCACGTTCCCTTGCGGACTTCGCTCGGCCCCGGCGTGTCGTTCCGGAACAGGGCGTTACCGAACGTAACGGAGCCCGCCCGAGTCCCTCCGCGTCAGGCCGGGAGCTTGCTCCGCGGAATCCCCAGCCGCGCCCGCTTCTCCCAGAGCGCCTTGCGCGAGATGCCCAGCCGGCGGGCGATCTCGGTCTCCGACAGGTGTCCCTGGTGCTCGAGCACGAACCGGCGGAAGTACTCGGTGAGCGCGCCCGAGTGGCCGCTGTCGTCGGCCTCGATCCCGGCGGGCGCCTCGGGACGGGGGCCGTCGATGGCCAGGAGATCCGGGGTGAGCTGGCCGCCGTCGCTGAGGATGACCGCCCGCTCGATGGCGTTCTCCAGCTCGCGCACGTTGCCCGGCCAGGAGTGCTCGAAGATGGCCTGCCGGGCCTCGGGGGTGAGCTCCAGGGGAGCCTTGTTCAGCCGACGGCAGGTCTTGCTGAGGAGGAAGTCCGCCAGCTCGAGCACGTCCGCGCCACGCGCCCGGAGCGGCGGCAGGCTGATCTCCACCACCCGCAGGCGGAAGTAGAGATCGTTCCGGAACTGGCCGTCGTACGACATCTGCCGGAGCTCGCGGTGGGTCGCGGCCATGAGCCGCACGTTCACCCGGCGGCTGCCGGTGGCGCCCACGCGGCGCACCTCGCCTTCCTGCAGCACGCGCAGGAGCCGGGCCTGGGCCGGCAAGGGCAGCTCGCCGATCTCGTCGAGGAAGAGCGTGCCCCCGTCCGCCGCCTCCACCAGCCCGGCGTGCGCCTTGTGCGCGCCGGTGAAGGCGCCCTTCTCGTGACCGAAGAGCTCGGACTCGATGAGGGTCTCGGGAATGGAGGCGCAGTTCACGGCGATGATCGGCGCGTCGCGGCGGCTGCTCTGGTCGTGCACCGCGCGGGCGACGAGCTCCTTGCCCGTCCCTGACTCGCCGAGGATGAGCACCGTGGCATCGGTGGCCGCCACCTTGCGCACCCGCTCGAAGACCTCGCGCATCGGCGGGCAGCTGCCCACCATGCCGTGCACCGCGTAGTTCCGCTCGAGGTCCTGCTTGAGCGCCGCGTTCTGCCGCTGGAGCCGGGACTGCCGCAGCACCCGGTCCACCACCAGGAGGAACTCGTCGTGGTCGAAGGGCTTGGCGACGAAGTCCGCCGCTCCCTTCTGCATCGCCTCCACCGCCGAGCGCACCGTGGCGTAGCTGGTCATCACCAGCACCGGCGTCGGACGGCAGGTGTCGATCAGCGTCGTGCCCAGCTCTCCGGGGAGGCGGAGGTCGGCGATGACCAGGTCGAAGCCGTCGGAGGCGCCCGCGGCGAGCGCCTCGGGGACCGAGCGCGACTCGACCACGTCGTGTCCGGTCCGGGCGAGGAGCCGTGCCAGCTCCGAGCGGATGATCTCCTCGTCCTCGACCACCAGGATGCGGCTCATGCGCGTGCTCCCCCGAGGGCCTCGGCCACCCTCGTCCCCGGAGTCGCCGGAGCGTCCCTGCCCGGCAGCTCCACCTCGACCGTCGTCCCTGCACCGGGCCGTGTGTCCACCCGGAGCGAGCCCCCATGTTCGCGCACGATGGCCGCGACGAGCGGGAGCCCCAGTCCCGTACCCTGCCCTGGTGGCTTCGTCGTGTAAAAAGGTTCGAACATCCGTTCGCGGGTCGACGGGTCCATTCCAGTCCCACGGTCCTGGACAAAGATCATGACGCCCTGTGTCGTGGAGGCCGCGCCGACCGTCACTGGCGTCCCCGGCGGGCTCGCGTCGCAGGCGTTGGAGACCAGGTTGACGAAGACCTGGATCAGCCGCTGCCGGTCGCCGGAGACGTGGAGATCGGGCGGAACCTGGTTGTCACAGGGCACGCCCTTCGCCTCGCGTGACAGGCGCACCAGGGTGATCGCCTCGCCGACGCAGGCATGGAGATCGACCGTGTCGCGCTTCATCCCGTCCGCCGTGCCGGCGTGGCTGTAGCCGAGCAGCACCCGGACGATGGCGTCGATGCGCTGGGCCTCGCGAAGGATGAGGCCCACCCGCTCGCGGAGGTCCGGCTCCTGGAGCTCGCGCACCAGGTTCTGGGCGAGGCAGGCGATGCCGGTGAGCGGGTTGCCGATCTCGTGCGCCACCCCCGCCGCGAGCCGTCCCACCGAGGCCAGCCGGTCCTGGTGCACCACCTGGGAGGCGAGCAGCTTGCGCTCGGTCAGGTCCTCCACCAGCACCACCGCTCCGGCGGTCTCGCCGGTGGCGCCCCCGGGCTCACGCACCAGGCTCCGGGTGAGCGAGAAGGCGCGCTCGCTGCCCCCGTGCTGGACGTGGACCTCCTCCTGCGAGGCCACGCCCGAGACGAAGGCGCGGATGGACGTCGGCAGCGGACCGGTGAGCGCGTCGAGCCGCGTCCCCAGCGTCTCCTGCCCCGCGAGCCCGGTCGCGTGCTCGAGCGCGCGGTTCCAGATGACCACGTCCCGGTCCGGCCCGAGCGCACAGACCCCGAGCGGCAGGTCCTCGAGCACGCGGCGCAGGTAGCGCCGGTAGGCCTCGAGCTCGGCCGGCGCGCCTTGCAGCTGGGCGCGGCTCGCCCGGAGCTGCTCCTCCAGCGCGCGGATCCGGTCGCTCAGGGGGGCGCGCGCGCCGTGGTTGATGCGGATGCTCCGGTCCACCACCAGACGGGCGACCAGCGGACCCATCAGGCCGGAGAGGTTGCGCAGGAGCCGCTCGCGGAGCCGCCCGAGCTGGGCCGGGCGCCGCTCGCCCGGAACCATGTCCAGGTCGGCGAGCGCCTGGGTCAGCTCGGTGGACGCCACGTCCTCGCCGAGCAGCGGGGCGAGATGCGCCTGGAACTCCTGCGCCGACGACGGCTCGAGCATCGACGGGCCGGGCACCGCGCCGCGGGTGCACCATCCGGCGGCCTCGTCCTCGCGGGCGCGTGGGGCGCGTGAGCAGCGACACCCCTCCGAAGAGCAGCGCGTTGAGGAAGACCGACCAGAACGTCGCCGCGCTCCACGGCTCCGTCCCCGGCTGGATGCCGAACACCCAGCCCAGGTCGAAGGCCGCCGGGAGGAGCCGCCCGTGGGCGAGCAGCGGGAAGAAGAGGGTCATCGCCCAGACCCCGACGCCGGCCGACAGCCCCACCAGGAACCCGATCCGGGTCGCCCCGCGCCAGAAGAGCAGCGCCAGGAGGCCCGGCAGCACCTGGGCCACGGCCACGAACGAGGTGAGGCCGATCTCCACCAGCCCCTGGCGCGTCGCGAGGAGCCGGCTGAAGGCGTAGCCGAGCGCCAGCACCGCGACGATGAGCGCCCGCCGCGCCCAGAGCAGCCCCGCGTACAGGTCCCCGGAGCGAGCGAGGTCGGTGCGCGGCAGGACCAGGTGGTTGAGGCACATCGCCGCCAGCGCCAGCGTGTCCACGATGAGCATGCTGCTCGCCGCGGAGATGGCGCCCACGAAGGCGAGCGCCACCACCAGCGGGTGGCCGCTCGCGCTCGCCAGCGCGAGCACGTGGTTGTCCGGGTTCCCGTCCGGGAAGCGCACCGTGCCGGCCCAGAGCAGCGGCATCACCGCCACGTTGAGCAGCAGCAGGAAGAGCGGGAAGGCCCAGGCCGCCACCCGCAGCGCGCGGCCGTCGAGCGACTCGGTGAAGGCCATGTGGAACTGCCGGGGAAGGAGGAACGCCGCGGCGAACGAGAGCAGGAGCAGCGTGAACCAGGGCCCGCTCTGCACCGGGCCGTACGCGCGCTGCAGCGCCTCGGGGTGCGCGGCGAGCCAGCGGGACAGACCACCGAGGCCGCCGAAGACACCGGTGACCGCCACCGCGCCCACGGTGAACAGCGCCACGAGCTTCACCAGCGACTCGAAGGCGATGGCGACGCCGAGCCCCGCATGGCGCTCGCGCGGGGTGACGTGGCGTGCGCCGAAGAGCAGCGCGAACAGCGTCACCAGCGCGCAGAACATGAGCGCGATCCCGCTCGGCGGAGACGCCTGCGCCAGCACCTTGAACCCGGCGGTCACCGCGTGGATCTGCAGCGCGAGGTAGGGGAGGTTGCCGGCGAGCATGAACACCGTCACCAGCACGCCCGCGCCCTGGCTCTGGAACCGGAAGGCGAAGAGGTCCGCGAGCGAGGTGAGCTGGTGCTCGCGGCAGATCCGGAGGACCGGCTCCCAGAGCACCGGGACCAGGAGGCAGGCCAGGGTCACCCCGAGATAGATGGTGAGGAACGCGTAGCCCTGGCTCCGCGCGAAGCCCACGCTGCCGGAGTACGTCCACGACGTCGCGTACACCCCGAGCGAGAGCGAGTAGGTCAGCGGATGCCTCACCAGCCGCACCGGCACCAGCCCCCGCTCGGTCGCGTACGCCACCCCGAAGAGCAGGAGCAGGTAGGCGACGGCCACGCCGAACAGTGCGCCGAGAGGAGGGCTCATGGCGGGGCGCTCGGACGGTGCACCGCCCAGGCGCCGAGGGCGATGACCCCCAGCCACACGACGAAGGGCGCGGCCCAGCCACGGTCCGGCGACGCCCAGAGGACGCGGGCCGGGCCGGCCAGCAGCACCAGCGACACGGCGAACGCCCACAGTGCGGGCTCGGCGGCGCGGCTCTTGTCCGGCGGCGGTGCCATGTCCTTTCCCTTGGCGGTCGCCAGAGTAGACGCCTCTGGGGCAACGTCCCAAGGGCCTGTCGCTGCCGGAGTGCGCTATTGAGGCCTCCGCTGCACCCTGGCAGCAGGGAAGAGGCGAGCGATGACCGCGGTGCTGTCCCTCTGGGCGTGGCTGGAGATTGGCCTGGTGACCCTCGTCGGGTTCTTCGTCCAGGGGGCGATCTGGCTCGTGACCCTGGCCCTTCGACCGGCGGAGGCTGGTGGCCGGGCGAACGTTCCGGCTCGTCGGGGTGGTGGCGGCGAAGCTGAATCCGTTCTGGAGGTTCGGCGTCGCGGGGCCGGCCTCGCGGCCGGTGCGGAAGACCGTGGTGGTCAGCAACCACGAGTCGAACGCCGATCCGTTCCTGGTGTCCTTCCTGCCCTGGGAGATGAAGTGGCTCGGCAAGGCCTCGGCGTTCCGCATCCCGGTGGTGGGCTGGATGATGCGGATGGCGGGAGACATCTCGGTCGAGCGGGGAGACAGCGACTCGGCGAAGGCGGCGATGGCGGTCTGCGCGGAGTGGCTCGCCCGCGGGGTGCCGGTGATGCTCTTCCCGGAGGGCACCCGGAGCAAGGATGGACAGCTGCTCCCGTTCAAGGACGGCGCGTTCCGGCTCGCCATCGACACCGGAGCCGACGTGCTGCCGCTGGCCATCGCCGGCACCCGGGAAGCGCTCCCCAAGCACAGCTGGCGGTTCGGTCGGTCCGAGGGACGGGTCACCGTGGGGACCCCCATCTCCACCGCGGGGTTGACGCTCGCCGACGTCGAGTCCCTCAAGGCGACGGCCCGCGCCGAGATCGAGGCGCTCCGCGGGCGCGGCTCGGTCCGCTGGCCGGAGCGTCAGGCCGGCAGCGCCGGGCGCGTCGCGGTCGGCACCCCCGGCGAAACCCGGACGGGGTGAGGCCGAAGGCCCGATGGAACCGGGCCGAGAAATGGCTGTGGCTCGAGAATCCGAGCTCCAGCGCGAGCTCCGTCAGGTCCTCGGCGTGTGGCAGCTCGACCAGCGCCCGCGCCAGCCGGAGCTGCGTGAGGTAGCCATGGAGCGGGACGCCCTCCACGGCGCGGAACAGCTGGGTCAGGTACCCGGGTGAGGCCCCGACGGCGCGGGCGATGTCCGATCGAGCCGGATCGAGCGGTCGAGCCGGAGGCGAGGTAGGTCTTCGTTCGCTCGAGGAGCCGCTGGGTGCAGCGCGCCGGCGGGACCGCTCGGCGCTCGTCCGGGGCGAGCGCTTCCGCAGGAGCCACACCATCCGCTCCTCCGCCTCGAGCCCTCCGTCCACCCTCGCGGGCGCCCGCCAGCAGCCGAGCGCGAAGGAGCTGCAGCCCCGGACCCGTTCGGTCCGGCTCCGCCGGCGGAACAACGGGTGCACCCGCGCGTTGCTGCCGCGGCACCGGCGATCTCGTCCAGCACCGACGGGCCCGGGGTGACGATGAGCTCGGCGTAGCCGCCCGGAAGCGGGTGCGCATCCGGAACGCCTCGCCTTCGGCGACGAACAGCACCTGGTTCGGATCTCCCACCACCGCGTCCCGCCCGACCTCCCAGACGAAGAGGCCCTGGTAAGGCAGCGCCACCTGAAACTCGGAAGAGAAGCCCTCCGCTCCCACCCATTCGCCACCCACGTCGGCGCGGACATCCTCCATGCAGGCGATGGGTGTCTCGAGGAGTCGAACGCGGCGGGGGATCGTTGCTCGCTCGGAGGATCAGCTGACCGTGGTCATGGCCCCGGAGCCTATGCCGGCTTGCCGGCTCGCCCGGCGACCTGAATTCCGTGACAGTCCCCGCTCAAGAAGCTGACAGCGCGAGCACCCCACGATGTTTCACGCTCGCAGGCCTCCACGAAGTCAACGGGGCGAATTCCCCGGGAGGAGGACGCATGCGACGGGAGATGACGTGGTTGTGGGCGGTGGTGCTGGCGGGCGCACTGGGCTGCAGCCAGGAGGCGGCGCCCACCGAGGAGAGCGCCGCCGCTCTCGGGCAAGGGGATGGGCCGCGGTACGTGGTCCTACCGCTGGGTTCGCTGGGAGGCACCCTGGGCCAGGGCAACGGCATCAACGACCTCGGATGGGTGGGCGGCCTCTCCGCCCTCGCCGGCAATCTGACGGTGCACGCGACGATCTGGAGAGGACGGACCCCGACGGACCTCGGGACGCTCGGAGGACCCAACAGCGCGGTGCTCTGGCCGTCGAAGAACATCATCGGGCTCGTCGCGGGAGTCGCCGAGACGGATCAGGACCAGCCCCTCGGGGAGACCTGGAGCTGCCGCTACTTCTTTCCCTCCCGCACCGGGAAGACGTGCCTCGGCGTGGTCTGGGAGAACGGGAACATCCGCGCCCTTCCCACCTGGGGCGGGGAGAACGGCTTCGCCACCTCGGCCAACAACTTCCGCCAGATCGTGGGCTGGGCGGAGACCCAGGTGCTCGACCCCAGCTGCACCGGCCGCCAGAAGCGCCAGTTCATCGCGGCCCTGTGGGGGCCGGGCAACGACGAGATGCATCCGCTGCCGCCCTTGCCCGGCGACTCGACCAGCGCTGCGACGGGCATCAACGACCGGGGCCAGGCCATCGGAATCTCCGGAGCCTGTGGCATCGCGGTGGGTGGCGTCAGCGCCCGGCGGGCGGTGATGTGGGAAGGCGGCTCGATCACCGACCTCGGGACGCTGGGCGGCGAGGGGTGGAACACGCCGATGGCGCTCAACGCATGGGGAGACGTGGTGGGCTTCGCCAATGCTCCCGGGGACGCCGGTCGACACCTTCCTGCCGCGGCCGTTCCTCTGGACCCGCCGCGACGGGATCCAGGCGCTGCCGCTGCTGCCCGGCCATGACAGCGGTCAGGCACTGGGCATCAACGTCTGGCGGCAGGTGGTCGGCGTCTCCTGCGCGGGGGGCATCTGCCAGGGGGTGCTGTGGCAAGGAGGGAAGGTCATCGATCTCCACCTCGCACGTGCTCACCGGGCTGACCGGCACCATCACCAATGCCGGGGACATCGACGATCTGGGTCGCATCGGAGGCCAGTTCCTCGACTCCAGCACCGGCGCGACGGCCGCATTCCGGGCGATTCCCGTCGGCGGCTCCCACCGCGGGATGCACGGGGACGACCACGGGGAGGACGAGTGACCGTGCCCGCAGCGCCATCGTCCGACGGCGAGGTCCTGCTCCGTCTCAACGCCGAGTACCTTCGCGCGTCGGAGCGCTCCGATCGCGGCTGGTTCGAGGAGCATCTGGCGGCGGACTTCCTCTGCTCGCGCCCGGACGGGTCACTGCTCGACCGGGCGGCGTTCCTCGTCCGGGTCTCGGCCCCTTCGTCCCTGTCGGAGCTCGAGGCCCACGACGTCCTGGTCCGCCTGGTCGACGACGTGGCGCTGGTCCACGCCCGGACCACGTTTCGTGACGGGGGCCGTCCAGGGCACGGGAGGTACACCGACGTCTGGGCGCGCCGGGCCGGGCGATGGCTGGCCATCGCCGCGCACGTGACTCGCTGCTGACGGCTGCGACTGTCCGAGCGGGAGAGGGGGAGCCCGAGGCATGATGCGCCCGTGCTCCACCTTCGACCCGCCGTTCGCGACGACGTCCCGCTCATCCTCTCGCTGATCCGCGCGCTGGCCACCTACGAGCGAGCGCCGGAGGCGGTGGTGGCCACCGAGGACGGGCTCGCCCGTGACGGGTTCGGCGCACGCCCGCTGTTCCGGGCCACCATCGCCGAGTGGAGCGGGACGGCGGTGGGCTTCGCCCTCTGGTTCTTCGCCTACTCCACGTGGCGCGGCCAGCCCACGCTCTACCTCGAGGACCTCTTCGTCCTCCCCGAGGCGCGGGGCCGGGGCATCGGCAAGGAGATGATGCGCTACCTGGCCCGCGCCGCTGTGGACGAGGGGTGCGGGCGGTTCGTCTGGCAGGTGCTGGACTGGAACACCCCCAGCATCGAGTTCTACGAGTCGCTCGGGGCCACGGTGGTCCGCGAGTGGCTGACCTGCCGCCTCGAAGGCGAGGCGCTGCAGGCGCTCGCCGCGCCCTGAGACGAGTGTCGCCCTTCCTCATCGCTCCCCATTCCCGGTACAGAACGCGCGCCGGCGGACACATCTGACGGCTCGACGGCGATGCCCGGGCATCGGCGAACGAATCGGGAGAGAATGCAACCGGAGCCCCCGGGGGTGTCCCCCGGCAAGAGCGTGTCTTCTCGATCCTCCGACTGGAGCCGCATCGCCGAGCTGGTCGACGAAGGCCTTGCGATGGCCCCTGGCGCCCGCGCCACCTGGCTCGAGGCGCTCGCCCGGAGAGAGCCCGCGCTGGCGCCCGCCGTTCGCCGGCTGATCGCCGCCCGCGCCGCGGAGGGCGACACCCGCGCCACCGCACCTGCCGCGGACGGCGCACCGGCGCACCGCGCCGGCGAGCGCATCGGCCCCTACCTGCTCCTCGAGCCGCTCGGGAGCGGAGGGATGGGCGAGGTGTGGCTCGCGCGGCGGGACGACGGAGCGCTCCGGCGGGACGTGGCGCTGAAGCTGCCCGCTGCTCGACCCGGCGCGCCGTGACGTGGCGGTGCGTTTCGCCCGCGAGCGGGACATCCTCGCCGGCCTCGAGCACCCCAACATCGCCCGGCTCTACGACGCCGGCGTCGCCCAGGGCCAGCCGTTCCTGGCCATGGAGCGCGTGCACGGGCGGCACATCACCGCCTACTGCGATGCCCGCCGCCTCGACGTCGAGGGCCGCCTCGGGCTCTTCCTCCAGGTGCTGGCCGCGGTGCAGTCCGCGCACACCGGCCTGGTCCTGCACCGGGACCTCAAGCCCTCCAACATCCTGGTCACCGACGAGGGGCAGGTGCGGCTGCTCGACTTCGGGGTGGCCACCCTGCTCGACCCCGACGGGCCGGCGCGCGACACGCCGCTCACCCGCGCGAGCGGCCGCGCCCTGACCCCCGCCTACGCGAGCCCCGAGCAAATCCTCGGCAACCCGCTCACCACCGCCAGCGACGTCTACTCGCTCGGGGTGGTGCTCTTCGAGCTGCTGACCGGTGCCCGGCCGTACGAGCTCCCCGGGAAGTCACCGGCGGAGCTCGCCTCGGCCATCCTCGCCTCGCATCCGCTCCGCCCCAGCGACGCGGTGAGCGAGGCCGCGGCCGAGGCGCGGGGCACCACGCCGGCGAAGCTCCGGCGCCGCCTCCAGGGCGACCTCGATGGCATCGTGCTCCGGACGCTGGGCAAGCAACCCACGACCCGCTACCCGAGCGCCGACGCCCTGGCCGACGACCTCCGCCGCTCGCTCGACCGGGTCCCGCTCCAGGCCCGCGCGGGCTCACGGCTGTACCGCGTCGAGCGCTTCGTCGCGCGGCACCGGTGGGTGGTGCTCGGCTCGGCTGCGGTGGCCTGCGCGCTCGTCGCCTCGACCACCGCCGCGGTGGTCCAGGCGCGCCGGGCCCGCGCCGAGAACCTGCTCGCCCGGACCGAGGCCCGGAACGCGCGCGCGGTCCGGGACTTCCTCACCGAGGTGCTCTCCGCCGCGGATCCGCAGACCCCGGGCAGCGCGCCGGCCCGGGACCGGAGCGTGCAGGAGGCGGTCGACGCTGCGGCGGCCCGCATCGGCTCGGCGCTCGACGATCAGCCGCACGAGAAGGTCTCGGTGCTCGTCACCCTCGCCGACGTCTACTCCTCGCTGGACATGCCGGACCGGAGCATCGCGCTGCTGGAGCAGGCGCTCGCGGTGGCGGGGAAGTCCGGGCCGGTGCCGAACGCCGAGCAGGCGGAGGTCCTGATCGAGCTGGCGAACGCGGCGATGTTCGCCGGCAGGTTCGATGCCGCCCGCGGCGTGGCTCGACCGCGTCGACCCGGTGTTCGCCGCGCTGGGAGACACGACCTCGGAGTCGTTCGCCCAGGCACTGAAGATCCGCGGCAACCTCGTGCGCCGGGGCAACACGCCCGACCTCCGGGCCGGGCTGGCGCTCCTCGAGCAGTCGACGGCGCTGTTCCGCGAGCGGTACCCCGAGAGCGACGGGCGGCTCGGGGCGCTCTTCTACCTGGCGCAGACGCTCCGGGCGGCGAACGTGCCCGTGCGGGCCGAGGCCATCGCCGACGAGGTGGTGGCCCTCGCCAACCGACGGAGCCGGGTCGGCTACGAGCGCGCCAACGCCTTCTCGCTGCGGGCGGTCATCCGCGACAGCAACGGCAAGCTCGCCGAGGCCGACCAGGACTTCGGCGAGGCCGAGGCAGGCTATCTCCGCACCACCGGTCCCACGCACTTCCTGACCGTGCAGAACGACGGCCTGCGCGGGATGACGTTGATCGAGATGGGCCGCCGCGACGACGGGCTCCGGCGCGTGCAGGCGTCGGCCGAGGCGCTGACCCGGGGGCGGAAGGGGAGCAACACCCACGCGCAGTCGGTCGAGCGGCTGGGCCTGGCAAGCGTTCGCGTGGGCCGCTTCGCGCGCGCCATCCCGGTGCTCGAGGAGGCGCGCGCGCTCTGGGCGCAGCGCGGCGAGACGCTCTCCCGGGTGGTCCCCACCCTGGCGCTCGCGCAGGCCCGCGCCGCGCTCGGCCAGGACGCCTCGGCCCGGGCGCTGCTCGACGAGGCGCTCTCCGACGTCCGCGCGAGCCCGCGGACCGCGCTCGTGCCCGAGGGCGACGTCCACCTCGTCCGGGGGCTCATCGCGGTGGACCGTGGCGAGACCGCCGAGGCGCACACCGCGCTCGCCCAGGCGCTCACCCTGTCGGGCTGGGAGACGCGCGCCGATCTGACGCGGCGGGTGATGGCCGACGCCGGCCGGGCGCGCCTCGCGGTCCTCGCCGGGCCGTGGCGCGGAGGCGCTGGCGGCGTCGGTGCGCCTGCTCGAGCTGGTGAAGGATGCCCGCCCTCGCCCAGGTGCCACGGGTGCGCGCGGCGGCGCTCGAGGCGCGCGGGCTGAGCCTGTGCACGGCGAACCAGGCGAGCGAGGGAGAGCCGATGCTCGCCGAGGCGGTCACGCTGCTCGCGCAGGTGATGGACGCCGACAGCGTGCCCGTGGCGCGGGTTCGGCTCGAGCACGCCCGGTGTCTCCTCGAGCGCGGGGAGAAGGCCGACGCCGCCGCGCTGGTCGAGGAGGTGCGGCGCGCCGTCGAGGCGGCTGGTCCGGCGGGAACCGTGCTCCAGCCCGCCGTTCGCGCGTTCCAGGAGAAGCTCGCCGCACGGTGATCTGTGGTCAAGGGAAGCGCCCGCGGTGTAAGCCTCGTGCTCCGGCGTCCCCGGGCAGATGGCGAAACTGGTAGACGCGCTGGACTTAGGATCCAGTCCCGAAAGGGGTGGGAGTTCGACTCTCCCTCTGCCCATCGAATCGGTAAGTTCCCTGAGATGAAGACACTGCTCCCGCTCGCCGTGATTGTCGTCGCCTGCTCGCACGGGTCGAACGCGAGCCACACCGCGACCGAGCTGAAGCAGGCATCGCTCACGCTGAGTCGAGGGATGCCGGGGTCGCAGATCCAGCAGGTCCTTGGCCCGCCCGACGAAGTCGGGTCCTCACCCTGTGGTGATGCGGGTGGGGAGCAGTGCACCGTCTGGACGTATCGGGCGCAGGATGACAAATCTGCACAGCTCGATGAATCTACGGCTGTGGCTCCAGGGCGAGCCGCTGGCCCTGACCCGGTGGCAGTGGTTCTAGCCCTCCGGGCGCGAGGGCAGATCGGCGCACTCGCGAGGCCAGCGCGGGTCGTGCTGGGCGGCGTAGGCCTCCACCTCCCAGCGGATCTGCCGGTACGCCGCATCGAGGCTCCGCGTCCGCACGAGGCCCCGGAGCCAGTCCCACGAGATACGTCGCGTAGAACGCCGGCAGGCCCACGCGCCGGGCCTGTGCCAGGTGCTCGGCCTCGTGGCGGCGGGTGAGCGGATCGATCTCCTCGAGCCCGTCGCGGTACAGGATCCAGAACGGCGCAAGCGTGACCGCCGAGAATCGCCGCAGCAACGGCAACCGGAAGGCGGGATGGCGATAGACCTCGCGCACGAGGTGATCTCCTACGCGTGAGCCGGTCGCGCACGCCAGCCCGCGCGCGCAGTTCTTGCGCCCCCGCTGCGAGTGAACCCTCGCCTCGGAGGCCGGGTTCTCAGCCCTCAAGAAGCGGCTCCGGCCTTGCAAGTCCGAGCTGCCAGCGTCGGGGCAGAACGCAGGAGATCAAGGTTCATGGGCTCGGGACGGGTGCTGGTGGCGTGTGTGGTTCTCTCCGGCTGTGGAGGGGCGAACGTCTCGACCTCCTCCGACGTGAGTGCCTTCGAGCAGCAAGTGACGGCCACCGCACAGGCGCTCGCCTCGTACCAGGCGGCGACGAGCACCATGGCCACTGCCGCCGACTGCAGTGCGGCGGTGACCGGGTACGCCAATCCGATGCGGGACGACCTCGGCCACATGATGTCGACCTCGGGCGCGATGGACGACCACATTCGCAGCGCGGGCGAGCCCGCGCGCGCGGACGTGACCTGCGGGCTCCAGGGCATGGACGACGAGTTGCGCCAGCACCTCCAGGTCGCCTGTCATGCCGGCGACGTGCCCCGGGACCGCGCCGAGGCGGCGCGCCACATCGGCGTGATGGCGAATGGTCTCCAGCACATGCAGATGCGCGTCGCCGAGGTCTCCTCGGCGACGGGCCATGGCATGGGGCGGGATGATGGACGGCGGTGGCGATGCCGCGACGGCGGGATGATGGACCCCGACGACCACCCGATGGGCTGCCCCGGCGGCCCGTCGCCCGATGGCGGCATGATGCCCGGCGGGAACCCCGGGCCGGCCATGGACGGAGGCTCCACGCCCGATGCCGGGCCCATGCCGATGATGGACGGCGGCATGGGCCACATGCCCTGACCGTCGCCCCTTCTCATGGCCCGCTGGCCCCGCGAACTCGCATTGACACGAGGGGACCCGGGCTCTTAAGGCCTTCCCCTTCCGATGAAGGTCCAGGTCGAAGAGCTGTCCCCGGTCGAGCGCAAGCTCTCCATCGAGGTTCCCCCCGAACAGGTGCAGGCCGAGCTTGGCCGGGCGTATGCCCAGCTGGGACGCCAGGTGCGCCTGCCTGGCTTCCGGCCGGGCAAGATCCCGCGCCGGATCCTGGAGCAGAAGTTCAAGGGCGAGGTGGAGGACGACGTCGCCCGTCGCCTCGTCGAGCGTGCCTACCTGTCCGCCATCTCCGAGCACCACGTCGACGCGGTCGGTGCGCCCCAGCTCACCCCCGTCCGGCTGGACCACGAGAAGCCGTTCTCGTTCGAGGCCCGGGTCGAGGTGCGGCCCAAGGTCGAGCCGAAGGACTACCAGGGGCTCCCCTTCAAGAAGTCCGAGGCAACCGTCACCGACGCCGAGGTGGACGAGCGCGTCGAGGCGATGCGCCAGCGCGTCGCCCGGCTCGAGCCCGTGGAGGGCCGGACCGTCGCCGAGACCGGTGACTTCGCCATCGTCGACTACGAGGGCACCGTCGACGGACAGCCGTTCCCGGGGAGCAAGGCCGAGGACGTGACGATCGAGGTTGCGCCGGGGATCTTCTCCGGGGCAACGTGCCGGAGCTCGCCGGTCTGGTCGTGGGGCAGAGCCGCGAGCTCGACCACGCCTTCGCCGCCGACGACCCGGAGCCGACCCGCGCCGGGAAGACCGGTCATTTCAGGTTTACCCTGAAGGGGCTGAAGCGGCAGCTCGTCCCCGCGCTCGACGACGACTTCGCCAAGGAGGTCGGCGGCGGAGAGACGCTGGCCGAGCTGAAGACCAAGGTCCGCAGCGATCTCGAGGCGGCGGCGAAGAACCGCGCCGCGCAGGACGAGCGCGATCAGCTGGTGAAGGTCCTCGTCGAGCGGAACCCCTTCGACCTCCCCAAGGCGATGATCGAGCGCGGGCTGGACGCGATGCTCGACGGCGCGCTGCGAATGATGGCCCGCCAGGGGCTCGACCCGTCCCGGCTCAACCTCGACTTCGCCTCGCTCCGCGAGGAGATGCGGCCCAAGGCGGAGGCCGAGGTGCGAGGAGCGCTGTTGTTGGCAGCGGTGGCGGAGAAGGAAGGACTCTCCGTCAACTCCGACGACGTGGACGCGCGCATTGCCCAGTATGCGACCGAGAGCGGAGCCCCGCTCCACCAGGTGCGAAAGGCCTTCAAGGAGCCCGACCAGCGGCGGGCCCTCGAGCAGCGCCTCCGGGAGGAAAAGACGGTTGAATTCTTGAAGGCCGCCACGAAGGATGAAGGCTAGGATCTTCGGCATGCCTCTCATCCCGTACGTCATCGAGCAGACCCACCGCGGCGAGCGGTCGTACGACATCTACAGTCGGCTGCTGAAGGACCGGATCATCCTGCTCGGGACCGAGATCCACGACGAGCTGGCGAACGTCATCGTGGCCCAGATGCTGTTCCTCGAGTCCGAGGACCCCGACAAGGACATCAACCTCTACATCAACTCCCCGGGTGGGTCGGTCACCGCCGGGATGGCCATCTACGACACGATGCAGTACGTGCGCCCGGCCGTCTCCACCATCTGCGTGGGACAGGCGGCGTCGATGGGCGCGGTGCTGCTGCTCGCCGGGGCCAAGGGCAAGCGCCAGGCGCTCCCCAACGCGCGGATCATGATTCACCAGCCCATGGGCGGCGCGCAGGGCCAGGCGACCGACATCGAGATCCAGGCCCGGGAGATCCTCCGGATGAAGGGCCGGCTGAACGAGATCATCGCCCGGCACACCGGCCAGCCGCTGGAGCGGGTCGAGAAGGACAGCGACCGCGACTACTTCATGGGTGCCCAGGAGGCCCGGGCCTACGGCATCGTGGACGAGGTGGTCTCGGTGAACCGGAAGAGCCTCAAGTCCGCGGAAGAGCGGCGCGATCGCTGAACGATGTGGGCCTCGTGTCTGGCCGCATGCTGCGACCGGAGGACATTGGCTGTTAGAAACCCAAGGGCAGGACTAGATTCGGCAGTCGAGGGACCCGGGATGGCAGGGAAGAACGTGGAGAAGTCAGCAACCAGACGCTGTGCTGCTCCTTCTGTGGCAAGTCACAGAAGGAGGTGAAGAAGCTCATCGCTGGGCCCACGGTCTACATCTGCGACGAGTGCATCGGCCTCTGCAACGACATCATCGCCGAGGAGATTGACCGGGAGGAGACCAAGGACACCAAGCTCCGCATCCCCCGGCCGAGCGAGATCAAGTCGATCCTCGACGAGTACGTGATCGGGCAGGAGCGGGCGAAGAAGGTGCTCGCCGTCGCGGTTCACAACCACTACAAGCGCATCGAGTCCAAGGTCGCGATGGACGACGTGGAGCTGCAGAAGAGCAACATCCTTCTGCTCGGCCCCACCGGCAGCGGCAAGACGCTGCTCGCCCAGACCCTGGCGCGCATCCTCAACGTCCCCTTCACCATCGCCGACGCCACCTGCCTCACCGAGGCCGGCTACGTGGGCGAGGACGTCGAGAACATCATCGTCAACCTGCTCCAGGCCGCCGACCACGACATCGAGCGCGCGCAGCGGGGCATCGTCTACATCGACGAGATCGACAAGATTGCCCGGAAGTCCGAGAACCCCAGCATCACCCGGGACGTCTCGGGCGAGGGCGTGCAGCAGGCCCTCCTCAAGATCATCGAGGGCACGGTGGCCAACGTCCCGCCCAAGGGCGGACGCAAGCACCCGCAGCAGGAGTTCCTGCAGGTCGACACCACCAACATCCTCTTCATCTGCGGTGGCGCCTTCGGCGGCCTGGACCAGATCATCGAGCGGCGGCTCGGCGGGCGGTCGCCTGGGCTTCGGGGCGGACATCCGGGAGAAGAAGCAGCGGAACCTGAGCGAGCTGCTCCAGCACGTCGAGCCGGAGGATCTCCTCAAGTTCGGGATGATCCCCGAGTTCATCGGCCGGCTTCCCATCGTCACCGCGCTCGAGGAGCTGGACGAGGGTGCCCTGATGAGCATCCTCAGCACCCCGAAGAACGCGCTGGTGAAGCAGTACCGGAAGCTCTTCGACCTGGACGGGGTGGCCCTCAAGTTCACCGATGGCGCGCTGAAGGCCATCGCCTCGGAGGCCATCCGCCGCAAGGCGGGCGCCCGCGGGCTCCGGTCCATCCTCGAGAGCGCGATGCTGGACGTGATGTACGACATCCCGTCCCAGAAGACCGCCCGTGAGGTTGTGATCTCCGAGGAGGTCATCCTCAAGAAGAGCGAGCCGGTCATCCTGCACGCCACCGACAAGGACGAGCTGCAGAAGGAATCGGCCTGAGCAGCGAGCTCGGCCTCCGGGCCCGCCTCGCCGCCGAGCTGGAGCGGTACCTTCCCGAGGAGTCGCTGTCCTCCCTGAGCTCGGGTGCGGCGGCGCTGACCCCCGCCTCGCTCGCCGACACCGCCATCCGGGTGCTGGCCCCCGGGGCGCTCGAGGCCCGGGGCGCCGCCGAGGCCGCGGCGCGGATCCGGATGCTTCCCCCGATCACCGGTGCGGACGTCGCCCGCAGCACGATGCCGGCGCTGGAGCGGATCGCCCGCGCGAGCCAGGCCCCGCCGGACCTCGTCCGCGCCGCCTCGCAGTGCGCCGGGGCGCTGATCCAGCTCGAGATGCCGGCCGGCGAGGCTCCGGGGACGGCGCAGCTCGTGGCGGCGGTGGTTCGCCTGGCCACGGCCGCAGTCCGGGCGGGGCTCAAGGCCGCGGACGTCGCGGCGGTCCTCTCGGGGTGAACGCGGGACCGGCTGCTGCGGGGGACCCGTGGCCGGCTCAGGAGGTTCGCCCGTGCAGGGCGGCGCTCACGGCCGGATCGGGACCGGCCTCGGGTCGGAGAAGGACGGGCGCGCGATGCCGGGCGCCGACAGCTCCTTCACCTCGTGCTCCAGCGCCTCGATCCGTACCTTCAGCGACTCGATGTCCACGGGACGGGCGGCTTCGCCCTTCGTCGCGAGCAGTGCCTCCACGATCGGGCGCGCGGCAAACCGAACTGCGAGGCCGAGCACGGGGATGAGCACCAGAAGCATGGCCATGGTCGACGCGACCAGCTGCGTCAGATCGACGGGCAACGTTTCCATGCGCCGTTCTCCCCGCTAGCGCCGCAACCGCAGCGCGCTGCCAGGCTCGAGGGACGGAGTGGTCGACCCCTGGCCGGCGCGCAGCCGGAGCACTTCCTGCTCCAGCTCGAGCACCCGGCGGCTCATCACCTCGAGCTCCCGGGCCGGTGCACCGTTCTCGCGCAGCTTGCCCAGCGCTTCCACCAGCGGCTTGGCCGCGAAGCGGACGGTGAATCCAACGACCGCGACCAGCGGAATCATCAGGGCCAATGCCGCCGCGACCAGCTGGGTCACGTCCACTGGCAGGAATTCGACTCCAAGCGACATCGGACGGTGTCTCCTTCGCCCCGCTACACGCGCGCGAGCGGTAACGATTGCATACATCGACCCCGTGCGGGGTCCATCCGCACTCTCACCCCGAGGGCAGGGCGGCGCGGGACACGCACTCGGCCGGACGGACGCCCGGGCACCAGGGCCGTGAAAGGGGCGGGGTGCGGTCCGAGGGTGTATCCTGCCGACCACCAAAGGACGGGCCCGCCCCCGGTCGCCTCCGGGGTTCCCCTGCACAGCGCGGGGGGACCGTCGACACGTCGACACATGCTCTTCGGACGAGACGACAAGCGAGACGCCGGACGGCCCACCCTGACGGTCCCGCTCCTGCCGCTGCGGGACATCATCGTGTTCCCGCATCAGGTGGTTCCGCTGTTCGTCGGTCGCGAGAAGTCGATCGCCGCCCTCAAGGAGGCGATGGCCCACAAGGGCCCGGACGACAAGGCGGCCATCTTCCTCGCCGCGCAGAAGAAGGCGAAGACCAACGACCCGGGGGTGGACGACATCTACGCCTTCGGGACGCTGGGTCACGTCATCCAGCTGCTCCCGCTGCCCGACGGCACGGTCAAGGTCCTGGTGGAGGGCGTGAAGCGGGCCCGCGTGCGCCAGTTCGTCCGCGGTGAGCAGCCGGACCGGGGCGAGCCGGGCCAGCAGTTCTTCGTGGTGGAGGTGGAGGAGGTCGAGGAGCAGTCGGAGAAGACCGTCGAGCTCGAGGCGCTGGTGCGCAGCGTGCAGTCGGTCTTCGAGGCCTTCGTCAAGCTCAACAAGCGCATCCCGCCCGAGATGCTGATGCAGGTGGCGAGCATCGACGATCCGGCGCGACTGGCCGACACCATCGCCGTCCAGCTGAGCCTCAAGCTGAACGACCGCCAGGCGCTGCTCGAGACCGAGAACGCGGCGAAGCGGCTGGAGAAGCTCTACGAGCTGATGCAGGGCGAGATTGAGATTCTTCAGGTCGAGAAGAAGATCCGCACCCGGGTCAAGAAGCAGATGGAGAAGACCCAGAAGGAGTACTACCTGAATGAGCAGATGCAGGCCATTCAGAAGGAGCTCGGCGAGCGGGACGAGTTCAAGAACGAGGTCCAGGAGATCGAGGAGAAGCTCCGCACCAAGCGGATGAGCAAGGAGGCCACGCTCAAGGTCAAGAAGGAGCTGAAGAAGCTCCGGATGATGAGCCCGATGAGCGCCGAGGCCACCGTGGTCCGGAACTACATCGACTGGATCCTCTCGCTCCCCTGGTACGAGGAGACCCGCGACCGGCTCGACGTGACCGAGGCCGAGCGCGTCCTCGACGAGGACCACTACGGGCTGAAGAAGGCCAAGGAGCGCATCCTCGAGTACCTCGCCGTCCAGGCGCTGGTGCAGAAGCTGAAGGGTCCCATCCTGTGCTTCGTCGGCCCGCCCGGGGTGGGGAAGACGTCGCTCGCCCGCAGCATCGCGCGCGCGACCGGGAGGAAGTTCGTCCGTCTCTCGCTCGGCGGCGTGCGCGACGAGGCGGAGATCCGCGGCCACCGCCGCACGTACATCGGCGCGATGCCCGGGCAAGCTCATCCAGTCCCTGAAGAAGGCCGGGAGCAACAACCCGGTGTTCCTCCTCGACGAGGTCGACAAGATGTCGACCGACTTCCGCGGCGATCCGTCGAGCGCGCTGCTGGAGGTGCTGGACCCGGAGCAGAACAACACCTTCAACGACCACTACCTCGACTGCGACTACGACCTGTCGAAGGTGATGTTCATCTGCACCGCGAACACGATGCACAACATCCCCGGGCCGCTCCAGGACCGCATGGAGGTCATCCGGATCGCCGGCTACACCGAGGCGGAGAAGCTGAGCATCGCCCGCCGCTACCTGATCCCCAAGGAGAAGGAAGCGAACGGCCTGGCCGACGTGGACCTGACCCTGACCAGGGCGGCGATCCAGGTCATCGTCCACCGCTACACCCGCGAGTCGGGCGTGCGCTCGCTGGAGCGCGAGATCGCCGCGGTGTTCCGCAAGGTCGCCCGCGACGTGCTGAAGAACGGCAAGCGCGCCATCCGCGTCGACCGCAAGCAGACCATGAAGTACCTGGGCGTGCCCCGCTACCGCTTCGGCGAGGTCGAGCGCGAGGACCAGGTGGGCATCGTCACCGGTCTGGCCTGGACCGAGATGGGCGGCGAGCTGCTCACCACCGAGGCCACGGTGATGCCCGGCAAGGGCAAGCTGATCATCACCGGCAAGCTCGGCGAGGTGATGCAGGAGTCCGCCCAGGCGGCCATGTCCTACGTCCGCAGCCGCGCCGACCGCTTCGGGATCGACCGGCGGTTCGCCGAGACCTGCGACATCCACATCCACCTGCCCGAGGGAGCCATCCCCAAGGATGGGCCGTCGGCCGGGGTGACCATGGCCACGGCGCTGGTGTCGGCGCTCACCAAGATCCCCGTGCGACGGGACGTGGCGATGACCGGGGAGATCACCCTGCGCGGCCGCGTGCTGCCCATTGGCGGCCTGAAGGAGAAGACGCTCGCCGCGCACCGGGCCGGGATGAAGACCGTCCTCATCCCCCGGGAGAACCGCAAGGACTTGCGGGAGATCCCGAAGAAGATCCGCGACCAGCTGCGCATCGTCCCGGTGGAGTACGTGGACGACGTGCTCCGCGAGGCGCTCCTGCTGGAGAAGCCGGAGGAGTTCTTCCGCAAGCCGGTCCCCGAGCCGGAGCAGCTCCCCGTTGCCCCACCGGCCACTGCCTAGCCCACGCGCCGGGCCCGGCCCATCAGTTTCCGCGGCTGCGACGGAGCAACGGCCGGCTTACCGCCCTTCTCTCGGCGAGCGGCGGGGAGCCCAGTCGCCGGACCGCATGGAGGAGCGATGTACTCCGTGATCCTGGCTGCCGTGGATGGTTCGCCCCGCGCCGCGGGCGTGGTTGCCACCGCCCTGGCCCTCGCCGAGCGCTTCGATGGGCAGGTTCACCTCTTCCGGGCGGTGGACGTCCCGCCCGATTTTCCACCCGCCAGCGCCACCAATCCGGATCCGGTGCCGGCGATTCTCGGGACACAGGCCCGGCAGGCGCTGGAGGCGCTCGCCGCGGGCCGGGCCAGAGCGGTCGTCGAGGAGCCGGACCTGACCGCGTCCAACCCTTGGCGCGCCATCCTCGCAGCGGCCGAACGGCTCCGCGCCGAGCTGATCGTCGTCGGAAGCCACGGCTTTGACGGGTGGGACCGGGTCATCGGAACGAATGCGGCGAAGGTGGCGGATCACGCGCGGTGCCACGTGCTGGTGGTTCACGAGCCGCCGGTCCGTCTGATCCCCGCGTCGCGGTCACCCGCCCCCCGCGTGCTACGGGGGAGAGGCGCCGGTGGCCGACGACGTGCCGCCAGGCCCGATGGTGGCGCAACCCTGTGCCCCCGGCAACGGGCGATGCCAGGACCGGCAAGCATCTCAGGCACCCTGTCCCAGCTGGCGCCGGGGAAACCGACAAGCACGCCCGTCCACGGCCTTTCTTGCTCTGAACGTCTCGGTTCCGACGCGTTGAATCTTTCCACGTTCACTGGCGGAAGGAGCGCTCCGAGGCCTCTGTCCGGGGCAGGGTGGCGCTCCTACCTTCGACAGTCCGGAAGAGGGAGTTCCAGGCACCGTATGAGTCCCGAGCTCGAGGGCCAGCCAGCGTCGGACGAGGACGCCGCGGAGGAGACCACGGTCGGCGGGCGCCGCCGCGTCGAGCCCGTACGCCGCTCGGTGCTGGTGGTGGAGGACGATCCGGCCCAGCGGGCCATGCTCGTGGAGCTCATCTCGCTCTGGGGCTACCGCACCGTCGCCGTCGGTAGCGCGGAGGAAGCCGAGGCGCTGCTCGAGCAGGCGGGCGCGCTCGACATCGCGGTGGTCGACGTCTTCCTTCCCGGCGAGAGCGGCGTCCAGCTCATCACCCGGCTGCGCGAGCGCTTCCCCGACTCGGTCCTGATCGGCATCTCCGCGCTCTCCACCGCCGCCACCGCTCGCCGCTGCAAGGGCATCGGCGCCGACCTCTTCATCGGCAAGCCGCTCGAGCCGGCGCGGCTCGCCGAGGCGCTCCGGAGCCAGCACCAGAGCTGGCACTGAGGGGTCGCGCGGCGCTCCCGCCTCAGGCGCAGTCGAAGAGGATCTTCCCCACGTTCTTCCGCTCGTGCACTCGCCGGTGGGCCGCTGCGCCCTCCGCCAGCGGGAACACCGCGTCGATCGCGCGATGCGCACCTTCCCCTGCCGCCACAGCGCCATGAGCGCATCCAGCGTCGCGCGCACCGTCGCCGTCTCGCCCCAGAGCTCGCCGACGTTCACGCCCGAGACCGTGATGTTCTTCCCCATCAGATCCAGCGCGTTCCAGCGCTTCATCGTCACCACGCCGGCCACGAGCTTGAGGTAGTTGCGAGACTCTCCGGTCGTCGCGTTGGCCCATCCGAAGCAGATGAGCTGGCCCATCGGTGCGAGGACCGTGGTGTCCCGCGCCCACTCGGGTCCGCCGAGGGCGTCCAGCACCAGGTCGGCACCGCGCCCGCCCGTGAGGCGCTTCACCTCGGCCACGTAGTCCTGCGCGCGGTAGTCGATGGGGTGGTCCACCCCGGCCTCGCGGAGCACCGCGTGCTTCGAGGCGGACGCGCTTCCGAAGATGGTCACCCCTCCGACGGCCCGGGCGAGCGCGATCGCCGCCAGCCCCACGCCGCCCGCGGCCATGTGCACCAGCAGGGTCATCCCCGGGCGCAGATTTGCCACCCGGTGGAGCATGTGGTGCGCAGTCAGCCAGTTGACCGGCAGTGCCGCCGCCTGGTCCATGTCCATCCCCTCGGGCAGCGGCAGGACATACTTCGCGTCCGCCAGGGCGTGGGTGGCCTGACCCCCGAAGCCGGGTCATCGCGAGGACCCGGGTGCCGACCGCCGGCCCGACCACTCCCTCGCCGAGAGCGCCACCGTACCGCTCACCTCGTAGCCCATGACCATCGGCGGCTTCGGTGCGTCGGGGTAGAGCCCGACCCGCGCAGACACGTCGGCGAAGTTCAAGCCCGCTCGCTGCACGCGGATGCACACCTGTCCGGGACCGGGCACGGGGTCCGGTCCCTCCCGGACGGCGAGGACCTCCGGCGGGCCGAATCGGGTGGTGGTCAACGCACGCATGGCCGCCGCTCCTAGCACGCCTGGGAGAGTCCCGAGTTGGTAAGGTCCTCACCCGTGGAGACGCTCGCTCCGGGGTTCCTCATTGCCATGCCCCAGCTCGGAGATCCGAACTTCCAGCGAACGGTGGTCTTCGTCTTCCAGCACGGACCCGAGGGCGCCCGCGGGCTCGTCCTGAACCGTCCGGGGCCCTTCACCCTGCGCGAGGTCGCCGACGGGCAGTCGCTTCCGGTCGCTCCTCGCCTGGCCGGCCAGAAGATCTTCGTCGGTGGCCCGGTCGAGCCCCAGCGCGGCTTCGTCCTGCACGACATCAACGGCGTGGACGAGAAGCAACCCCTGTCGGACGGCCTCTTCCTCTCGGAGACGGTGGACGCGCTCGAGGCCCTCCTCGCGGACCAGGAGGGCAACCTCCGCTTCTACCTGGGCTACAGCGGCTGGGGCCCGGGCCAGCTCGAGCGCGAGCTCGCCGCCGGCGCCTGGCTCTTCACCGAGGCCGCCAGCGGCGCCGTCCTCGGCGGCTCACCCCAGACGCTCTGGGACGACACCCTGCGCTCGCTGGGGGTCGACCCCGCCATGCTCCAGCCCGGAGGAGGAGTGAACTGATGCTGGACCCCGCCCTGCTCGAATCGCGCATCAAGACCGCCTTGCCCGATGCCCAGGTCACCATCCGGGATTTCACCGGCACCGGCGATCACTTCGAGGCCCGGGTCGTCTCCGCCGCCTTCGAGGGGAAGAGCATGGTGGACCAGCACTCCGCCGTGTACGCCCCCCTCCAGGACCTGCTGGACTCGGGCGCGCTGCACGCGCTTGCGTTAAGGACCTACTCCCCCGAGCAGTGGAAGAAGTTCGGGGCCACGAGGACCTGACCACCCATGACCCCCGACCTCAAGGCGCGCTTCGACCGGGAGATCCAGTCCCATCCCGTCGTGATCTACATGAAGGGCAATCCGATCTTCCCGCGCTGCGGCTTCAGCGCCGCCGCGGTGCAAATCCTCCAGGCCTACGGGCCGGTGCACGGCGTCGACGTGCTCGCCGACCCCGAGGTGCGTGACGGCATCAAGGAGTACACGCGCTGGCCCACCATTCCCCAGGTGTTCATCCACGGGAAGTTCGTGGGCGGATCGGACATCGTCCGGGAGCTCGAGGAGCGCGGCGAGCTGAAGGCGCTGATCGACAGCAGGCCCTCGCCGAGCTGAGCCGGCCGTGAGCGACGACGAGAAGCAGGGGCGCATCGTCGAGGCGCGGATGAAGCTCCGCGCCCGTTTCTTCGACCGGATGAAGTCCACTCCGGCCGCCGCCGACGGCAAGCCGCTGGGCAGCGGGCCGCCCAACCGGCACGGGATGCCGCAGGTGCCGACGGGCCAGCACGTGACCGACGGGTGGCCGGTCCTCGACCTCGGGACCAAGCCGGACATCCCGCTCGATCGCTGGACCCTGCGCGTGGACGGCGCGGTCGAGGAGCCGCTCACGCTCGGCTGGAAGGACTTCCTCGCGCTCCCGCAAGTCAACGACGTGAGCGACTTCCACTGCGTCACCACCTGGTCGAAGCTCGACGTCGAGTGGAAGGGGGTGGCCTTCGCCACCGTGGCCGCGCTGGCCCGTCCCCTCCCGGCGGCCACGCACGTCCTGGTCCACGGGTACGACGGGTACACCACCAACCTCCCGCTGGAGGAGGCGCTGAAGGATGACGTGCTCCTGGTGCACACCGCCGAGGGCAAGCCGCTCCCGCGCGAGCACGGGGGACCGGTGCGGATGATCACGCCGCAGCTGTACGCTTGGAAGGGTTCCAAGTGGATCCAGCGCATCGAGTTCCTCACCCATGACCGACCCGGCTTCTGGGAGACCCGCGGCTACAGCAACACCGCCCATCCCTGGCGGGACGACCGCTACTCCTGAGCTGGCCGTCGTCGCTGCCGAGCCCGTCCCCACGGGCTGGCGCGAGCGCTTCCGGGCCTTCCGTCGCAGGCACGCCCGCGAGGAGGCCATCTCCTTCTTCGCCGCCGGCTTCCTCTTCGACGCGGTCATGGTCGGCCGGCATCGACGAGACACCGGTGCTGCTCCAGCAGGCGGCGTACCTGGTCGTCACCGGGCTCCTGCTGGGGGCCATGCTCCGCTTCGAGCTGCTCGGGCTCGAGCCCCCCGCGCTGGCTGCGGCGGCCCTGGCGCTACGTCGAGCACGCGATGCACTTCATGCTCGGCACGCTGCTCAACGCCTTCATCCTCTTCTACGTGAAGAGCGGCTCGGGGCTGACCGCGACTGCTCTTCCTGGTGCTCATCTCGGCCTTGCTCCTGGCCAACGAGCACCCGCGCTTCCACCTCCTCGGGCCGGTGGTGCTCTTCGGACTCTACTCCTTCGCCCTCACCAGCTACCTCGCCTACCTGCTCCCGGTCCTCATCGGGTCCCTGCGGTCCTGGATGTTCTTCGCCGCCTCGGCGCTGTCGCTGCTGCCGATCGTGCTCCTGGCGTGGGCCATGACCCGCTGGGGTGGGGACCGCCGCCGCGCGTTCCGCCAGGCGATGGGACCGGCCATCGGCGTGCAGGCGCTCCTGCTGGTCCTCTTCGTGCTGCACCTGGTGCCGCCGGTCCCGCTCTCGGTCCGCTCGCTCGGCGTGTGGCACCAGGTGGAGCGAGAGAACGGCGAGTTCCGGCTCAGCCGTTTACCCCGTGCGCGCTGGACCGACCTCTGGCGCAGGGACGAGCGGGTGTTCCTCGCCCGTCCGGGAGACCGGGTCTTCGTCTTCACCCGCGTCTTCGCCCCGCGGAACTTCCGCGACCAGGTGCGCGTGCGCTGGGCCCGCTGGGACGCCGGGCGCCGCGCGTGGTCCGAGAGTGACGCCATCCCGCTGCGCATCGTGGGAGGCCGGGAGGAGGGCTTCGGCGGCTACGCCTACAAGCAGAACTGGTCCCCGGGCGACTGGCGGGTGGCCATCGAGACCGAGGACGGCCGGGAGATCGGCCGCACCCGCTTCGAGAATCCGTCCCGACCCGGAGACGGAGGAGCGGGTGTTCGACGTGCTCCGAAACTAGGCCAGGGCTCAGTCGGCCTCGGACCGGGCGTGCGAGGGGAGGTTGGGGTGCTTGAAGATGAGCATCCGCACCTGGGGCTGGTTCCGGACCACCGCCTGCTTCAGGAGGTGCGCGAGCACCGACGGCGGAGTCCCGGCCCAGCGGGCGAGGTTCTGCACCAGGAGCAGCGAGGTCACTGTCCGGTGACAGAACAGCGCGGCGCTCTTCTGGTCCATGGCCAGCCCCACCAGCTGGGAGAGGACGCGGCCCTCGGTCCGGAAGAGCACGTCCACCTTCTCCTCGGACATCCCGGAGCTCCAGCGGGCGCGCAGCGCCTCGCGGCTGGCGATCTTGTTCTTCTCCGGCATCTCCCGGCCGACCCCGAGCTGGAACAGGTCGATGAGGCGGCGCTGGTGGAAGATGCGCTGGAGCAGCGCGGGCGGCGTCTGCACGTTGCGGAGCAGCATCCGCTGCACCTCGGCGTCCCGGAGGAACGTCTCCTTCCGGGTCAGCGCGCCCAGACCCGTGGGGTGGGGGTGGTGCGCCGCGAGGAGCCGCGCGTGGACGAGCCCGAAGCGCGGGTTCTCCACCAGCGCCCGGGCCACGTTGGGGAGCGGATCGAAGCAGAGTGCCTGCAGCTCCGGATCGCCCAGCTGCCCGGCCAGCCGCGTCCGCGAATCGGCGGGGAACTGCGACAGACGCTCCTCGAACAGCCGCCGGAGCGCGAGGCGCGGTGGCTCGGCATCGGGCGGGCTCGACTCGTCGGAAGACATTGGGGTCCGCAATGGAGTCTCCCCCAACCCGGGCCCCCGCGCACGAACCCCACCCGCGCCTACACCCGCCAGGCACCGGCCTCTAGCGGCGCCCCCGGACGTTCTGGGTGAGTCGGAGGACGTCGGCGAGCACACCGGCGGCGGTCACGTCACCCCCCGCGCCGGCGCCGCGGACGATGAGCGGGTAGTCCCGGTAGCGCGCGGTGGTGAAGGCGACCAGCGCCTCGGCGCCCTGGAGCGGCACCGCCGGATGCCCGGGGTCCACCGCCACCGGCCCGACCCGGACCTTCCGCCCCTCGGCGCCGGGGACGATCTGCACCAGGTACCGCAGCGTGCGGCCGGCGGCCACGTACCGGGCCACCCGCGCGGCGAACGCCTCGTCGTGCGCCACCAGCTGCCGGAGGAAGCGCTCGGGATCGTCCTCGGCGAGGAGGGCGGCGTCGACGAACGGCTCCACCGCCACGTCCTCCAGCTCCAGCTGCAGGCCGAGCTCGCGGGCGAGGATGAGCGCCTTCCGGGCGACGTCCAGGCCCGACAGGTCGTCGCGCGGGTGTGGCTCCGTGTAGCCGCGGTCGCGCGCGGTGCGCACCGCGGCCGAGAGCGGCGTGCCGGACATCACCTCCTGGCAGAGGAAGCCCAGCGTCCCCGAGAGGCTGCCGTCGATGCGCTCCACCACGTCGCCGGTGGCGACCAGGTTCTTCAGGGTCTCGATGACCGGCAGCCCCGCCCCCACCGTCGTCTCGTAGTGCCAGGCGCGGAAGTGCTGGCGCGCCACCTCGGCCACTTGCGCCCGGCGGCCGAGCGGCAGCGCCAGGGGCTTCTTGTTCGCGGCGACGACGTGGATGCCCCGGCGGAAGGCCTCGACGTACACCGCCTCCATCCCGTCCTCGGCCGTGCAGTCCACCAGGACCGGGAGCTGGAGGCGCGCGAGCCGGTCCAGCAGCTCGGTCAGGTCCGGCGGCGGGCCTGAAGGCGCGCTGGAGCGGGGCGGGAGCTCGGAGGGGAGGAGCCCCCGCGGGTTCACCTGCGCGCCGTGTCGGTCCACCACGCCGAAGAGGCGGGCGTCGATGCGCTGGCGAGCCCGGAGCGCGTCGCGGGTGGCCTCGAGCTGGGCGAGCAGTCGCCCGCCCACCGTCCCGCGGCCCAGGAGCAGCACGTTCACCTCGGTCTCGGCGAGGTTGAAGGCGGCGTGCACCGTCCGTACTGCCTCGGCGGTGTCCGCGGCGCCCACCACACAGCCGATGCTCCGCGAGCTCGCGCCCTGCGCGATGGCCCGCACGTTGATGCCCACGTTGCCCAGCGCGCCGAAGAAGCGTCCGGCCACGTTGGGCCATTGCCCCATCGCCTCGGCCACCAGCGTCACCAGCGAGACGGGAGCCAGCGCCGGTGGCAGCTCCACCTCGCCCCGGGCGAGCTGCTCGGCCAGGGAGGACGCGAGCACTGCGCGCGCCCGGTCCGCGGACGCCCGGTCCACCACCGCCGCCAGGCTCTGGCCGTGGCCCGACTGGGTGACCATCCACACCCGGATCTGCGCCTCCTCGAGCGCCTGGAGGGCACGCACCGCGATGGACGTCGCGGGCGATGCCCGGCGCGACTCCACCGCCAGCAGGGCCAGATCCTCGAGGCTCGCGACGCAGGTCGGGCGGTGGGGATCCGGATTGCCGTGCGCGTCGATGACCGTGCCCTCGCCGGCGTCCACGGTGCTGCGGATCCGCAGCCGGGCGCCGCTCTGCTCGAGCGGAAGCACCGTCCGGCGGTGAAACATCCGCAGCCCGAAGTGGGCGAGCTCCCGGGCCTCGTGCCAGGTGAGGCGGGGGACCGGATAGGCCTCCTCGACCAGGTCCGGGTCGGCGGTCATCACCCCACCGACGTCGGTCCAGATCGTCACCTCCGGGGCTCCGAGCAGCGCGGCGAGCGTGGTGGCGGCGTAGTCCGAGCCGTTCCGGCCGAGCGTGGTCGTCGACCCGTCCCGGGCCCGGCCGATGAAGCCGGTGACGACCGGGATTTGGTTCTCCCACTGCGCGCGTCGCTCCTGCACCGGCCGGAGGCTCGCGCCGAGGTCCACGCTGGCATCCCCGTGCCGGTCGTCGGTGAGGAAGATCTCCCGCGCGTCCACCGCCAGCCCGGCCAGTCCGCCGGCCCGGAGGGCGGCCGCGACCAGCTGCGAGGAGAGGCGCTCGCCCACCGAGAGGAGCACATCGAGCGCGGCTGGCACGAGCACTCGCGCCTCGCCGAGCTCCGCCACCGCACCCGCGCCGTCGGCGAGGATCTCCGCCCAGGGCCGCTCGAGGTCGGCGAGCTGCTGGGGCCCGAGCACCTCGGCGCCGCGCCGGCGGACCAGCGCCAGCGCGCGGTCGAGTCCGTCACGGGCGCGAGCCTCGTCGCCCGCGGCCGCCGCCCGGCCCGCCTCCAGCAACCACTCGGTCGTGTCCCCGAGCGCGCTCACCACCACCGCCAGCGGTCGCTCGGCCTCGGCCACCCGGCGGACGACGAGGGGCAGCCGCGCCGCGGCGCCGAGCGAGGAGCCGCCGAACTTGTAGACCTGCCAGGGGCTCATGGCGTGCTCCCGAGGGCCTGGCGGACCAGAGGGCCCAGCGCGTCCCACTCGATGAGGAAGGCGTCGTGTCCGTGCGGGCTGCGCACCGTGGCCCGCCGCGCCTCGACGCCGCGCGCGGTCAGCCAGTCGGCCAGCACGTCCACCTGGGCCGAGGTGAAGAGCTGGTCGGTGTCGATGTCCACGCAGAGCGCGAATCCGTGGAGAGGACCGTCGGGCGTGCCCGGCGGCGGGGTGTCGAGGTCGTGCGTGTCCATGGCCTCGAGCTGGAGCAGGTAGGGGCGGGCGTCGAAGCGTCGGCGCAGCTTTCGCCCCTGGTGCTCGAGGTAGCTCTGGACGGGCAGCGCCCAGGGCGGCTCGGGCTGCCGTCCGGCCCGGCGGTGGTGCCGCGCGTCGAGCGAGGGCTCGGCGCGGTAGGTGAGCATCGCCAGCTGCCGCGCGAGCTCGAGCCCCCGGCCCACGTCCGAGGGCCATCCCGGATCGAGCCGGAGGATCTGCCTGGCGACGTGGTTCCATCCGGTCACCCACGCGCTCGCCGCGCTGGAGGTCCCGATGGGAAGCAGTCGCTCCACCGCCCCCGGCCGGAGCACCGGGAGACAGAGGGCGATCATCCCGCCGAGTGACGCGCCGGTCGCCAGCCGCACCGTCGGGATGCCGAGCACGTCGAGCAGCGACCAGAGCGCCCGCGCCTGGTCCCACGGTGTGAGCCGGGAGATGGCCGCGGGCCACCCGGCGTCGAGCGGCCCCGAGCTCCCGTAGCAGCTCCCGAGGTTGTTGGCGCAGAGGATCCGGATGTGCGCCGGATCCAGCGGCCGCCCTGGCCCGATGAGCGGCGCCCACCAGCCGTCGGGGCCGGCTGCCCGCGCGTCACCGGTCAGCGCGTGAATGACCACCACGGTGGGGATCTCCGGGTCCAGCGCTGCGCCGGTGCCCGCCCGTAGCGGCGTGGCGCGGACCACCGGGGCCGCGGACTCCACGTCCACCTGCGTTCCCAGGCGCTCGAGGACGGGGAGGTCCGTCTCCGGCCCCCACCACTGCACCCGGGCGTGGTGAGGGTCCACCGTGGCCCCGTCGAGCAGGGCCAGCGGTGGGAGCCGCAGGTCGAAGAGCCGTGGGGCTGCCGCGGCGCTCGGGCGGGCACCGGCCATCGCGATCACCGGCCTGCGCCGAGCGCCTGATCCAGGTCGGCGAGGATGTCGTCCGGGTGCTCGAGGCCGACGGAGAGCCGCACCAGGTCCTCGGTGGTACCGGTGGTGGTCTGCTCCTCGGGGGAGAGCTGCTGGTGCGTGGTGGACGCCGGGTGGATGATGAGCGAGCGCACGTCGCCGATGTTGGCGAGCAGGCTGAACAGCTTCACCCGATTGATGAGCGCCTTGCCCTCGGCGAGACCGCCCTTCACACCGAACGCCACCAGCCCGCCGAAGCCGCCGTCGAGGTACTTCTTGGCGGCCGGATACGCCGGGTCGTCCTCGAGGCCGGGATAGCGGACCCAGGTCACCCGGGGGTCCTTCTTCAACCACCGGGCGACCTTGAGCGCATTCTCCGAATGACGGCGCACGCGGAGGTGCAGCGTCTCCAGCCCGTTGATGAAGGCGTGGGCGTTGAACGGACTCAGCGCCGGGCCGATGTCACGGAGCAGCTCGACGCGGGCCTTGAGGATGAACGAGATGGCGCCGAACGTCTCCCAGAGCTTCAGTCCGTGGTAGCCGGGATTCGGATCGGTGAACTCCGGGAACGTTCCGTTGTTCCAGGGGAAGTTCCCGGCGTCGACGATGAGCCCGCCGATCGCCTGCCCATGCCCGCCGATGTACTTGGTGGCCGAGTGGACGACGATGTTCGCCCCGTGCTCGATGGGGCGGAGCAGCACCGGCGTCGTCGCGGTGTTGTCGACGATGAAGGGGATGCCCGCGTCCTTGGCGATCTTCCCCAGCTCCTGGAGGTGGATGACGTCCAGTCGCGGGTTGCCGAGCGTCTCGGCGTAGAGCGCCTTCGTCTTCGGGCCGATGGCGGCCTTGATGGCGGCGAAGTCGGAGGCCTCGACGAACTTCGTCCGGATGCCGAGCCGGGGGAGCGTGACCTTGAAGAGGTTGTAGGTTCCCCCGTAGAGGCTCGAGGTGCTGACCAGCTCGTCGCCCGATTTCAGAATGGTGAGCAGGGCCAGCGTCTCTGCCGCCTGCCCCGACGCCACGGCCAGCGCCGCCACGCCGCCCTCGAGCGCCGCGATACGCTGCTCGAGGACGTCGTTGGTGGGGTTCATGATCCGCGTGTAGATGTTGCCGAACTCCTTCAGCGCGAAGAGCCGGGCCGCGTGGTCCGCGTCTTTGAAGCGGTAGCTGGTGGTCTGGTAGATGGGAACCGCCCGTGACCCGGTGGTGGGGTCGGGGGTGTAACCGGCGTGGAGGGCGACGGTTTCCGGCTTGTAGTTCGGCTTTTCTTGCTCGCTCACTGGACTGCTCCTTCTCGGGTGGGTGCTGCCTGGGGAGTGGCGGGGCCCTCGGGCCCGGGCCGACCTGGCGGTCACTCGACGGCAGAAGAAGGAAACGTCAGCGAGTCTTCGTTGCAGGACTCAGGGACGCAGCTTCGACCCCGGGGAGGAGACCACCATCTCCTGTCGGCCCCGGGCGTTCGCCCCTGATCGTTCGGGAGAGGAGTCGGTCAACAACACCGACGACAACACTCCCCGGCGACCGAGCGAGCGCCCGGGCCACGCATGAGCATGGCCCCCGCGCTAATTCGCCCTGTCTGGGAAGTGAACTGCCTCACAGCCGCGGACGGTAATGACCGGCCGCGTCGTGTGTCAAGCGCGGGTCCGCTTGCCCCGGGATTTCCATACCTTCGCCATCCACCGCTCGACGTCCGACACCTCGCTCGGGAAGTCGGCGGACAGGTTCCGCATACCCCGGGGGGTGACCACCACGTCGTCCTCGATGCGAACCCCGATGCCCCGGTAGCGGGCAGGCACGGTCAGGTCGTCGGTCTGGAAGTAGAGGCCTGGCTCGACGGTCAGCACCATCCCGGGCTTCAGCTGGCCGAACTTGTACGTCTCGGCGCGGGCCTGGGCGCAGTCGTGCACGTCGAGGCCGAGCATGTGACTCACGTTGTGGAGCGAGTAGCGCTTGTAGAACTGGTTCTGGTCGGCCAGCGCCTCGGCGGCGTCCTCGAGGATGCCGAGCCGCTCCAGGCCCGTGGCGAGCACCTTCATCGCCGCGCGGTTCGGGTCGAGGAAGTCCTTCCCCGGCTTCACCTCGGCGAAGGCGGCCGCCTGGGCCGCGTGGACCAGCTCGTAGATGGCCCGCTGCTCCCGGCTGAAGCGCCCCGAGACCGGGAGGGTCCGGGTGATGTCCGCGGTGTAGAGGGTGTGCGCCTCGACGCCGGCGTCGAGCAGGAGCAGCGTGCCGGGCCGCACGTCCCCCTCGTTCTTCACCCAGTGGAGGATGCAGGCGTGCTCGCCCGCGGCGGCGATGGTGTTGTACCCGACGTCGTTGCCCTCCACCCGGGCGCGAAGGTTGAAGATGCCCTCCACCTCGCGCTCGTGGCGGGCGGTGCGCAGCCCGGCGATGACGTCCTCGAAGCCGCGCTTCGTGGAGGCGATGGCCGCCGACAGCTCGCGGATCTCCTGGGCGTCCTTGAGGAGCCGCATCTCGGAGAGCGCGGTCGCGAGCTCCCTGTCGCGCGGCGTCTCGTCCAGGGCCCCGTCCACCGCGGGGCTCATCCCGCGCAGCACGCGCACCGCCCGGGTGGCCGGTCCCCGGAGCGAGCCCAGCGCGCCGGGGAGCTCCGGGAGCGCCCGTGCCTCGTGGACGTCGAAGCGCGCCCGGCTCTGCGGCACGCCCAGGCGCGGGCCCACCCACAGCTCGCCCTTGTTCCGGTCGGTGAAGAAGGTCGAGTCGCTCTTGCCGGGGTTCGGCTCGACGAAGAGCACGTCGCGGTGCCCGCCGCCCGGCTCCGGCTCCATCACCAGGACGCAGTCCGGCTCGAGGTTCCCGGTCAGGTAGTAGAAGTCCGTCCCCGGCCGGAAGCGGAACATCGTGTCGTTCGCCCGCACCTTCTCGTGTCCGGTGGGGACGACCAGCGTCTCCCCCGGGAAGAGCTTCGAGAGCGCGCGCCGCCGTGCGGCGAACGCGGCGGCATTCCGGAGCTTCGGCGGCATCCTCGTGCTCGCCGGCTTCCAGTCCTGGAGCATGAACTCGAGCAGCGCCGGCGGCGGGGCGGTGTCGTGGGTGGCCGGCTTCGCCGAGGGCTCGGAGGGAACCGGCTCCGCCGTCCGCGAGCGGGCGGCGTCGGCAGGAGTTGTCGGGGGATGGGCCATGTCGAACGAGCCTCCGGGGCGGGGGGAGGAAGCTACCGCCGGCCCGGGCCGAGGTACAGGCAGTCCGCCGCTCAGCGCCGCCCGGTCGCCCACCCCAGCGCGAAGGGGACGACGGTCTCGGTCCGGAGCGTTCGCGGCCCGAAGCCGAGAGGGCGAAATCCACGCGCCTCGAGCAGCGTGCGCTCGAAGGGCACCCAGCCGCCCTCGGGGCCGATGGCCAGCGCGAGCCGGCCGTCCGGAGACGGGCTCCGCGGCCCCTCGTCGCCGGGGTGAAGGAGCCAGCGCTCGCCCGGACCGAGCAGGGCGTCCATCCGGTCCTCCACGAACGGCCGGAAGCGGGCCTCGAGAACGACCTCCGGAAGCACGGTGTCCTGCGCCTGCTCGAGCCCGTCGAGCAGGTGCTTGCGGATCCGCTCCGGCGTCAGCGCCGGCGAGCCGAGGTAGCTCTTCTCCACCCGCGCCGCGGCGAGCAGCACCAGGCGGTCCACCCCGAGGGACGCCGCAGCGGTGAGGATGCGCCGGAGCGCCTTGGGACGGGGGACGGCCAGCACGAGGTCCACCCCCGGCCGTGGCGGCGGCGCCTGGTCGAGCGTGCAGCGGAGCACGGCCTCGGTGGCATCGAGCCCGAGCACCTCGGCGGTGCCCACCTTGCCACCCAGTACGCCCGCGCGAAGCGTGTGGCCCGGTGCCACGCCGAGCACCTCGCGCAGGTGGCGCAGCCGATCGCCACCGAGCCGTGCGGTTCCGTCGGCGGAGAGCTCGTCGGGCAGGAGCACGAGGAGGTTCATGACCGGGCATACTCCGGCGCGATGCCGCGCGCGCCAGGAGCCTCATCTGAGCACAGCCGGTCGGCCGGTGACGGCCGCTCGCCTCAGCGGCTGGAGGGCACGACGGGCGGGGCCGCGCGGACGGGTGTTCGAGGGGCTCGCGGAGGACTACCGCGCCCGGCCTCCGTACCCGGAGCTGCTCGTGGAACGCCTCTCGGCGCTGGCCGGGAACGGGCGGCGGGTGGTGGACCTCGGCGCCGGCACCGGCCTGCTCGCGGCCCCTCTGGCCCGGCGGGGGCACCCGGTCCTCGCCGTCGAGCCGGCCCGGGCGATGCTCGCGGTCTGCATCGAGGCGTGCACCGGGCTGGACGTGACGGCAGTGCGCGCGCCCGCCGAGTCGACCGGGCTCGGCGAGGTCCAGGCCGGGCTGGTCCTGCTCGCCGACGCCGTGCACTGGGTCCGTCCCGATGCCGCGGGAGCCGAGGCCCGACGGCTCCTCGCGCCGGACGGGGTCGCCGCGGTGGTGATGCCCGAGCCGGCCGGGACGCCCTTCATGCGCGGGCTCCAGGCGCTGCTCGTCTCCGCCAATCCGAAGGCACGGAGCCTGCCGGCCGCAGCCCGGGCGCGGCAGTTCCTGGTCCTTGCCGCCGGTCCGGGGCGGCCCGAGGAGGAGCGATGGGAGCAGCGGGTCCCGCTCGCGCCGCAGGCGCTCCGGCGCGTGGTGCGCTCGCTCTCCTACGGGGCCCCGGCGCTGGGGCCCACGGCGATGGGTCGGTTGCTCGAGGCGGTGGACGCGCTCGGAGAGCGGGAGGGCCGGGAGTGGGCGAGAGTCCTGAGGTTGGTCTGGCTCAGGCGCGGGCGGCGTTCACGCCCGACTCGAACGCATCGACCGCCGCGGTGACGGGGGCGGCAGGGGCAGAGAGAGCAGGGTCGTCGAAGGGCGCCCGACCGATCTGGTGCGTGCCCAGCGAGGGGAAGAGCGGCGCGAGCAGGTAGTTCCGCAGGCAGAACCACCAGAAGCTGCGCTCGTTCAGCCGCGGGTCGATGTCGGGCGCGAGCTTGGAGTGCAGTGTGGAGAGCGTGCTCCAGTGCGCCCCGGCGATCTCGTGGTGCGCCGAGTGGTAGCCGTTGTTGAAGAGCAGGTAGTTCAGGAGCGGCGAGACCCAGCTCCGGGAGTGGTTGTGCTCGCTCCACGGGTCGGTGTGCACGTGCTGGATGTAGTTGAAGAACATGATGGTCCACAGCGCGAACAGCGCCGGGACCAGGAACATCAGGCCCCACACCCGGAAACCGGTCTTCCAGCCGTGGAGGGCGATGGCGAGCGAGAGCAGTGCCAGGTGCGTCCCGACGAAGAAGATGTACTGCCCGATGATCGTCCGGTACAGCTGGGGGTTCTTCTCCTTCGCCTTGCGGATGTAGTCCTTGATCGGCTCCGACTGGTAGTAGCTGGAGACGAAGAAGTAGGTCCCGGCCACGAGGGCGTTGTGCTTGTTGGTGAAGCGCCAGGTGATGGTCGCGTCCCCGGCCTTGTTCACGAACTTGTGGTGGTTCAGGTTGTGCGTGGGCACCCAGGCATACGTCGGGTAGCCGTAGAAGATGCTCAGCCAGTTGCCGAAGACGGCGTTGAGCGTCCGGCCCCGGAAGGTGGGCGTGTGATTGTGGTTGTGCGCGATGACGCCCGCCGACAGCGCGAGGTAACAGCTCAAGGGCCACAGCCACCCCGCGAGCTCGGGACGAACGTAGGGGATGAGGGCGACCACGGGCATGGCAAGAGCCCACACCAGCGTTCGCCGGTCTGCGGAATACCTGAGCATTTGAGTCAATTCTCTCACGGCACGGCCAAAGGGGCCATGCAAGTCTTTCTTACAGCATCCAGCCGTCTCAGCGACTGGCCGAGCCCTGTTGCAGCTGAGCAGGAAAACGCCCAGCGGCCGCCAGGAAGTCCAGCGTGGCCTGCCGCTCGTTGTTCTCGGCGAGGTTGGCCTGCGTCTCGGCGTCCCGGGCCACGCGCTGGGCGTCGATGAGCTCGAGGTTGGTGCTCGAGCCCGCGCGGTAGGCCACCTCGGCCAGGTGCATCGCGTCGTTCGCCAGCTGGGCGCCGTTTCTCGAGCGCTCCACTGCCGCCCGCGCGCGCTCCATCGTGTCGAGCGAGGCGCGGACCTCGGAGTTCGCCTGCCGGAGCGACGCCTCGTACTGGATCCTCGCCTGCGACAGCTGCGCCTCGCGCTGGTGGGTGCGGCCGTAGCGCGCTCCGCCGTCGTAGAGGTACCAGGTGAAGATCGCTTGCGCCTGCCAGCCGGTCTCCGGCGTCGTGAGCGAGCTGGGGTTCTGGTAGAAGGGCTGGCCGGTGATGGTGAGCGTCGGGAGGTACTCCGTCCAGCTCAGGTTGAGCGAGCGGTCCGCCGCGTTCTGCTGCTGGCGGTAGAGCAGCACGTCCGCCCGCGTCGGCGCCTCGGCGATGGCCTCGTCCAGCGTGGGCGCGATCGGGATGTCGGGAATCTCCTCGACGTCGACCGGTTCGTCCTCGCCCAGCAGGATTCCGAGAGCCTCCTGGCTCCGGTAGAGGTTGGCGTAGCTGGTCTGGAGGGCAGCCTCGTTCGACTCCAGCTCCTGGCCGGAGCGCGCCCAGTCGATCCGGTTGCCGATGCCACCCCGCAGCCGGGCCTCGGCGTAGCGGAAGTGATCGAGCGAGTTGTCGCGGGCCTGCCGGAACACGTCGACCTGCCGCTTCTGGGCGTAGATGGTCAGGTACGCGCGCCCCGTGTTGATGGCCACCGTGCGCTGCACGTCCTTGGCGGACGCCCGGGACACGTCCACCTGGTCCCCGGCGCGGGCCCAGTTGGCCCAGGCCTGCGGCGCGATGATGGGGATGGAGAGGAGCCCGGTGACGTAGATCGAGTCCTTGCCTGCCACGACGATGCTGCTCGTCCCGCCGTCCGAGCCGGTGGTCTGGAAGGTCCGGTCCGAGTCCAACCGGGTGTAGGTGGCGCTGACGGCCAGGATGGGCAGCGACGCTGAGCGGATCTCCTCCATGAGGCCGGACACCCGCTGAATGTCGGCAGAGGCCACGAGCGCGCTCGGGTTGCGGGCCAGTGCCTGCGCCACGGCATCGCGGAAGCCGACCTTCCGCGGAACCGGCCGGACGGCGTCCGGGGCGCGGATCTGGGAGGTGGTCATCCCCGCGTCCACGCTGAGCAGCGGAATCTTCGAGGGCTCCTGGCCTGCGGCGGAGACTCCGACGAGGAGAACCAGGGCGAGCACGCGGGTCGATTGTGGGTATCGAGGCATGGGCGGCGCAGCCCTATAGCGCGGGGGTCCGGCCTTCGCCCGACCAAGTGCGCCGCCAGTCCCTGAATTTCGGGGAGGACCCTTCTCCAGCTGGACAGGCGCAGGGAGAGGACGGTACGAGCGTCACAATTCACCCCCGATGCGCGCTCCGTCCCGGCCAGAGCAGGAGTCCGATCGCGGCACCGCGGAGCTGGTTCGTCTCCTGGGCCAGACCCGGCGCCGGCTGTGGATCGCGGCTGCCCGCGCCCTGGCCGCCCGGGGCGAGTCGGTGGTCGCGTGGTCGCTGGTGAACCGGCTGGCCGAGCTCGGGCCGCTCACCCAGCGGGAACTGGCGGATGCCTCGGCGCAGCACCCGGCCGGCGTCTCGCGCCAGCTGAGCGAGCTGGAGCGCAAGGGCCTCACCACCCGGGGCACCGACCCAAGCGACCGACGACGGCGCGTCGTCCAGCTGACGGCGGCAGGGCAACGGTGGTTTCGCCACATGCGCCCGGTGGTCGACGGGGCGACGGCGCCGGTGCTGGCGGTGCTCCGCCTCTCGGAGCGGCGTGTTCTCTCCAGGCTCCTGCGGCGCGTGGCACTGCAGTCGTAGCCGCTCACGCCGGAACAGGCTAGGGAGCCCCTCGTGCCCCGGCCACCTCTGCCGGGCCCGCCGTCCGGAGGGCGACCATGAGCCGTGCCCCGCTGACCACCCTCTCCACCCTGCCGCTCGACCGGGTGACCACCACCTTCGAGCTACCCGGGCACCGGGTGGTGAGGAACCTCGGCGTGGTGCGAGGCATCGTCGTCCGCTCGCGGAACATCGTCGGGACGTTCGTCGCCGGGCTGCAGACGCTCTTCGGCGGGAACATCACCCTCTGGACCGAGATGTGCGAGCAGGCGCGGCGCGAGGCGTTCGAGCTGATGGCGCTGCACGCCCGGCAGATCGGGGCCAACGCCGTCATCGGCGCGCGCTACGACGCGACGGAGATCTCGGCGGGCGTGACCGAGGTGCTCTGCTACGGCAGCGCGGTCGTCGTCGAGCCGGTCTGATCTCTACCCGGAGCCGTTCCCAGTTCCAGAGGCCGGCTGCCCCCACCAGCACCGAGGGCAGCAGCGCGCAGAGCGACCAGGCGCCCACCGCGGGCAGGAGGACGGCCACGTGGATGACGGCGAGGCCGAGGAATCCGAACAGGCCCGCCTTCCGGCCGCGCCAGAGGGCCACCAGACAGGCGATCTGCAGGAGGGCGATGCCGGCGACGACGCCGTTCACGTACGGCGTCGCCGCGAACGCCTCCCGGTTCCGCTTGGAGAAGGCGAAGGCGAAGCCCTGCAGGTCGGCGAGCCCGGCGAAGGCGCAGGCGACCGTCAGGAAGATGGAGACCGGCCGCCGGGGCGGCGTCCCCTGGGCCTGTCCCCCGGGTGGGGGGACCCCCGTCACTTCGGCCCCGTCGCCTTCGCCTCGGTCAGGCTCCGGTAGACGAAGGAGACGAAGACGTCGGGGCCCATGTAGCCCTTCCCCCAGGTGGCGTCCCACTGCGCGGAGGGCTTCGCGGCGATCACCTGGTCCAGCGTCTTGCCCTGGGCGATGAGCGCCTTCACCCGATCACGGATGCCGGCGACGACGTCGCGGTAAGCCTGGAGATCGGCCTTGGTGCCGAGTGGCCCGTGGCCGGGGATGAGCTTGGTGCCTCCGTCGATGGTCGGCAGCACCTTGTCCACCGCGGCGACGATGCCGTCGATCGAGCCGCCGCTGTCCACGTCGATGAAGGGGTAGTTTCCGTTGAAGAAGACGTCGCCCATGTGAATGACGTTCGCCTTCCGGAAGCGGATGATGGAATCGCCGTCGGTGTGCGCCCTGGCGACGTGGGTGACCTCGAGCTCGTCGCCGTTCAGGAACAAGGTGACCCCGTCGGCGTACGTCACCACCGGCCACGCGGCGGGCGGCGACGGCGGAGTGCGCTCCTTGGTGCGAGGATTGACCCGCTCGATGCCCAGCCGCTTGCGGACGTTGTCCTGGGCGATGAGCACCGCACCCGACTCACCGAGCAGCGCGTTGCTCCCGGTGTGGTCCCCGTGGAAGTGGGTGTTGACCACGAAGCGGATCGGCCCGTCTCCCAGCGTCTTCACCGCGGCGCGGATCTTCGGGAGCAGCGGCGCGAACTGATCGTCGATGAGAAAGGTGCCGTCCTTGCCGGTGGTCACTCCGATGTTGCCGCCCTCGCCCACGAGCATCGAGACCCCGCCGGCGACGGGCACCACCTTCACCTCGACCTTGGAGAAGTCGTTGTCCTGGGCCAGCGCCACCCCGGCGAGCCACATCGAGACCGCGAGCACGCACCGCTTCATCGAAGTCGTCTCCCCTCGAGGATGAAAGGCCCTGCTCCTTAGCCCAGGCGGGAGCCACCCGGGAGCCCCTGGTGCAGCCGACGCCCGTTGCTGTACAGCCGTGGCCGCCAGCACGGGCCTGGGGCAGACTCCCGCCGCGGCCGCACCGCAGCCACGGCGGCAGGAGGAAGGACGATGCGACTCTCCGGGCGGGCGGTGCTGGTGACGGGTGGTGGCGGCGGGCTCGGCCGGGCGATGGCCGAGGGCTTCGCGCGCGAGGGCGCCGCGGTGGCGGTCAGCGACGTGAACCTCGACGCCGCTCGCAGCGTGGCCAGGAGCATCGAGGAGCACGGCGGGCGCGCGCTGGCGGTCGCCATGGACGTCACCTCGGAGGCGCAGGTGGACCAGGGCATGGCCGAGACGGTCCGCGCGCTCGGGCGGCTGGACGTGGCGGTGAGCAACGCCGGGATCCAGCACATCGCGCCCATCACCGAGTTCGCGCTGGCCGACTGGCGGCGAGTCCTCTCCATCCATCTCGACGGCGGCTTCCTCCTCACCCGGGCTGCGATGCGCCACTGGCAGTCGGCGGGAAATGGCGGGCTCCTCCTCTACATGGGCAGCGTGCACAGCGTGGAGGCCTCGCCGCTCAAGTCGGCCTACGTGGCCGCCAAGCACGGGCTGCTCGGGCTCGCCCGCGCCGCGGCCAAGGAAGGCGCGAAGCTCGGGGTGCGCACCAACGTCATCTGCCCGGGCTTCGTCCGCACCCCGCTGGTGGAGAAGCAGATCCCCGAGCAGGCCAAGACGCTCGGCATCAGCGAGGACGAGGTGGTGAAGAAGGTGATGCTCGGCAGCACCGTGGACGGCGAGTTCACCACGCTCCAGGACATCGCCCAGCTCGCGGTGGACCTCGCGGCCTTCCCCAGCGCCGCGCTGACCGGCCAGCTGATGGTCGCCAGCCACGGCTGGCACATGCACTGACCGACGGCCCGCGCCAGTGGTCAGCGCTCGCCGGCGGTGGCCGGCTCGGGAGCGGGCGGAGTCAGGGAGATGATGGCCTTGACGATCCACCCCTCGGGCCCGCTCAGGTTCCGCCCCACCCCGAAGTTGATGCCCACGACGCCGACCAGGAGGTCCGCCACCACGAAGAGGCGGTGGGTCTGGAGCGAGGAGGGGAGCCAGTCGCCGATGACGCCGAAGTTCGAGTACTCCTCCAGGCCGAGGGCCAGCGGCCCCACGACGTCCACGCTCGCCTTGTACGCCGGCTCGAACACCGGCTTCCAGGCCTCCGGCCCGGCGAAGGAGAACGAGACGATGGGGTTGAACGCCAGGTAGAGACGGCCCCACCGCGCGTCGACGACCGGGCGCACCTCGCCCCCCCAGCCGTCCGGCTCGTAGAGCTTGCTGACCCGTGCCACCTCGATGTTGAGCGCGAGCCCGAAGGCCCCGAGCCGTCGGGGCCAGCGCCACTTGCTCCGGAGCTTCATTCCGCCGGTGTTCCAGACGCCGGTCGGCTCGAGGACGAACTGAAGGTAGATGCCCAGCTCCCACCAGTCGGTCAGGCCGAGGTGGGGCTCGAAGGTGAGGTGGGTCAGCCCGTCGTCGAAGAAGTGGTTGACGTGCGTCTCCAGCCCGGGCTCGCCGGCGCGGGCCGTCTCGGAGTCGTAGACCTGGATCTCGAAGGCGTCCTGCGCGGCAGCGGTCCCACAGGCCAGGAGCGCGGCGGCAACGATGAGGGGACGAGGTCCTCGCGCGCGTGGCACGGCGGCGAGCCTAGGTCCGAGGGGCCGGTCCGGACCAGAGGCCCCGCTCAGCCGGCGAGCACCCGGTGCACCAGCTGGATGGAGATGCTGCCCTCTCCCACGGCCGAGGCCACCCGCTTCACGTTGCCCGAGCGGACGTCCCCCACCGCGAAGATGCCCGGCCGGGAGGTCTCGAGCAGCAGCGGGTGACGCGACAGTGACCATCCGCTCGTGGCCAGCTCCTCGGCCGGGATGTCCTGGCCGGTCACCACGAATCCCTTCTCATCGAGCGCCACGCAGCCGCCGAGCCAGCCGGTGCTCGGGTCCGCGCCCATCATGCAGAAGACGTGGCCCACCGGGCGCTCCTCGACCTCGCCGGTGGCGCCGTTCCGCCAGCGCACGCCCTCGAGCGCGCCGTTGCCCAGGAGCTCGACGATCTCGGTCCGGCTGCGGAGGGTGATGGCCGGGCTCTCCTCGATGCGGCGGATGAGGTAGCGGGACATCGTCTCCGCCAGGCCCCCCGAGCGCACCAGCATGTGCACGTGGCGGGCGATCCCCGAGAGGTACACCGCCGCCTGTCCGGCCGAGTTGCCTCCTCCGACGACGATGACCTCCTCGCCCTCGCAGAGCTGGGCCTCGGTCCAGGTCGCCCCGTAGTAGACGCCGGCGTTCTCGAACTGGGCGAGGTTGGGCACCTCCAGCTTCCGGTAGCGTGCCCCGCTGGCGATGACCACCGTCCGGGCGCGCACCCGGCTGCCGTCGTCGAGCGCGAGCGCATACGGTCGTCCGCTGCAGTCCAGGCCCCGCACGGTCCGGGCGATGGCCACGTTCGCGCCGAACTTCTGCGCCTGGGTGAAGGCGCGTCCCGCCAGCGCCTGGCCGGAGATTCCGGTCGGGAAAGCCGAGGTAGTTCTCGATCTTCGAGCTCGACCCCGCCTGTCCCCCGGGGGCGTTGGCCTCCAGCACCAGGACGTCGAGTCCCTCGCTGGCGGCGTACACCGCGGCGGAGAGGCCGGCCGGGCCGCCCCCCACCACCACCACGATCACGCACCGCCTCGGTCTCGATGCCGGCGTTGAAGCCCAGACATTCGGCGACCTCGGTGTTGCTCGGCGCCTTGAGGACCTTCGTGCCCCGGCAGATCAGGACCGGGATGTCCCCGGTCCCGAGCTGGAAGTGATCGAGGATGGCCCGGCCGCCCTCGTCCCGGTCGACGTCCAGGTAGGCGTAGGGGTGCCCGTTGCGGGTGAGGAACTCGCTGATCCGCAAGGTGCCCGGGTCGTGCCGCGAGCCGACCAGGACGACGTCCCCGTAGTGGTTGGTGATCAGCGCCACCCGCCGGAGGATGAAGGCGCGCATCAGGAGCTCGCTCAGCTCGGCGTCGGTCACCACCAGCTGCCGGAGGCCCGCGGGAGCGACGTCCAGCACCTCGCCGTCGGCGTGCATCCGGCCCGTGGCCAGGGCCCTGCGGCCGGAGAGCATGGTGGTCTCCCCGCTGAACTCCCCTGCCTGGTGGCGGACGAGGAGCCGTTCGCCCGCTGCATCGGGCTGGACGATGTCCAGCGCGCCCCGGAAGACGACGTAGAAGTGCACCCCCTCGTCGCCCTGCTGAAAGAGCACCTCGCCCGCGCGGACCTGGCGACGGGTCCCGTAGTGCACCACCCGCTCGAGCTGGGCCTGGGTCAGCCGGGGGAACATCTGCGCGCGGCGCTCCACCGCGATCGGCGTCTCGACCATGCGGCGTCTGTGCACCGGGCGGTGGCTCGGCGCAAGCCAATCTGCCCTCCTCCGGAAGCGACTATCCGGCGGGGGCGGGCAGGCCTGCGGCCGGTGCCTCCGGTGCGTCGGGAGCGAGGCGACGGTGCCGGGAGAAGCGGTCCATGAACAGGTAGATGACCGGCGTGGTGTAGAGCGTGAGGAGCTGGCTCAGGAGCAGGCCGCCCACCACGCTGATGCCCAGCGGCTTGCGCAGCTCGGAGCCGAGCCCGGAGCCGAGGGCGAGCGGGAGCGCGCCGAACATCGCCGCCAGGCTGGTCATGAGGATGGGCCGGAAGCGCAGCTCGGAGGCCTTGAGGATCGCGTCCCGGGTGGAGAGCCCTTCCTCCCGCTCGGCCACGATGGCGAAGTCGACCATCATGATCGCGTTCTTCTTCACGATGCCGATGAGGAGGATCATCCCGATGAACGCCACGATGCTCAGTGCTGTCCCGGTCATCAGTAAAGCCAGGAGCGCGCCCACCCCGGCCGTGGGCAAGGTGGAGAGGATGGTGATCGGGTGGATGTAGCTCTCGTAGAGCACCCCGAGCACGATGTAGACCGCGACCAGCGCCAGGATGACGAGCCACTTCATCCCCGAGATTGACTGCTGGAAGGCCTGGGCGTTGCCGGTGAAGCCACCCTGCACGCTGGCCGGCAGTCGGATCTCCTGCTCGGCGGCGAGCACCGCCCTCACCGCATCGCCCAGCGACTTCCCCGGGCGCGAGGTTGAAGGAGAGGGTGACCGAGGGGAACTGTCCCTGGTGGTTGATGGCGGTGGGCAGGTTGCCCCGGCGTCATGGTGGTGAGCGCCGAGAGAGGCACCAGCCCTCCGGAGCTCGACCGGACGTAGAGCTTCTCCAGGGTCTCCGCGTCCTCCAGGTACGCCGGGGTGACCTCCATCACCACCCGGTACTGGTTGGCCACTCCATAGGTGACCGAGATCTGCCTCTGCCCGAACGCGTCGTAGAGGGCGGCGTCGATGTCGCGGACGCTGACCCCGAGCCGGGCCGCGCTGTCCCGATCGATGGTCAACCGCAGCTCCAGTCCCGCCGACTGCTGGTCGGTGGCGACGTCGGTCAGCTCCGGAACCCGCTTCAGGCGCTCGAAGACCCGCGGCGCCCAGGTGTTGAGCTCGGTCAGGTCGGGATCCTGCAGCGTGTACTGGTACTGGGTCCGGGCGAGGCGGCCGCCGATGCGCACGTCCTGGGCCGGCTGGAGGAAGAGGTTGATGCCCACCAGCCGGGCCAGCCTGGGGCGGAGCCGGGCGATGATCTCGTCGGCGCTGGCCTTCCGCGGGGGCCGGGGCTTCAGGGTGATGAACGCCGAGCCGGTGTTGGCCCCACCGCCGCCGGGGCCGCCGCCGATGAAGGAGACCACGCTGGCGATGTCCGGATCCTCACCGAGGATCTTGTTCACCTGGATCTGCCGGTCTCGCATCGTGGTGTAGCTCACGTCCTGCGGCGCCTCGCTGAACCCGATGAGCAGCCCGTTGTCCTGCTGCGGGAAGAGCGTCGTGGGGACGATCCGCAGGAGCATCACCGTCAGCGCCACCGCGCCGAGGACCACGCCCAGCATCAGCCAGGCGTGGGCGAGTACCGCCCGGAGGCTCCGGTCGTAACCGCGGGCCAGGCCCTGGAAGAACCGCTCCGACTGACGGGCCAGCCAGCTCTCGCGGCGCTCGTGGGCGGAGACCAGCAGCCGCGCGGCCATCATCGGGGTCACCGTGAGCGAGACCACCGCCGACATGGTGATCGCCACCGCCAGGGTGACCGCGAACTCACGGAACAGCCGTCCCACCGGTCCAGGCATCAGGAGGATGGGAATGAACACCGCCAGCAGCGAGACGGTGATCGACACGATGGTGAAGCCGATCTCTCGCGCGCCGCGGAGCGCGGCGTCGAAGGGCCGCATCCCCCCCTCGATGTACCGGGCGATGTTCTCGGTCACCACGATGGCGTCGTCCACCACGAAGCCGGTGGAGATGGTGAGCGCCATCAGAGAAAGGTTGTTCACGCTGTAGCCGAGCAGCCACATCACCGCGAAGGTGCCGAGGATCGAGAGCGGGACGGCCACGCTGGGAATGGCGGTGGCCCGCGCCGAGCGGAGAAAGGCGAAGACCACCAGCACCACCAGGATCACGCTGATCACCAGCGTGGTCTCCACGTCCTTCACCGAGGCGCGGATGGTCTGGGTCCGGTCCGAGGCGATCTGGATGTCGATCGCCGGCGAGACCGACGAGGCGAGCGTGGGCAGCAGTGCCTTGATCCGCTCCACCGTGTCGATGATGTTCGCCCCCGGCTGCCGGCGGACGATGATCAGCACCGAGCGGACGCCGTTGGTCCACCCTGCCACCCGGGTGTTCTGGACGCTGTCCTCCACCTTTGCCACGTCGCCGAGGCGCACCGTGCCGCCGGGGGTCTGGGCCACCAGCAGCTCGCGATACTGGTCGGCCCGGAAGAGCTGGTCGTTGGTGGCCAGGGTGTTCGACTGGAGCTCGCCCCCCTGGTTTCCGATGGGCCTGTTCACCGAGGCGCCGGTCAGCACCTGTCGCACGTCGGCCAGGGTGAGGTTCACCCCCGCGGCGGCCTCGGGATCCACCTGCACCCGCACCGCGGGCTGCTGCCCGCCGCCGACGAAGACCTGCCCCACGCCCTCCACCTGGGCGATCTTCTGGGCCAGCACCGTGTCCGCGGCGTCGAAGACCTGAGGGAGCGGCAGGGTCGCCGAGGTCAGCGCGATGATCATGATCGGCGTGTCGCTCGGGTTCACCTTCCGGTAGTTGGGGCGGAAGGGGAGGTTGGTCGGGAGGTCCGCCGCCGCCGCGTTGATTGCCGCCTGCACGTCCCGCCCGGCCGCGTCCGTGTCGCGGTCGAGATCGAACTGGAGGGTGATGGAGGTCGACCCCAGCGAGCTGGTCGAGGTCATGTCGGTGAGGCCGGCGATGCGGCCCAGCCGCCGCTCCAGCGGGGTGGCCACCGCCGAGGACATGGTCTCGGGGCTCGCGCCCGGGGAGGTTGGCGTTCACCGAGATGGTGGGCAGGTCCACCTTGGGGAGCGGCGCCACCGGGAGCTGGGTGTACGCCGCGGCCCCGAGGAGGATGACCGCCGCGGCGAGGAGCGAGGTGCCGATCGGCCGGCGAATGAACGGCTCGCTGAGCCCGGACGCTCCGCGCTGCAGCGCGCGCTCGACGGCGTCCCCTGGTCCGGGGGAGTGGCGTCCTCGGCGCTCACCCCGGAACCTCCTCCGGGGTCGCCCCCGCTTGTGGGGCCGCCGCCGCGCGGCCACCCAGCGGCCCAGGCGCTCCATGTACAGATAGATGACCGGCGTGGTGTACAGGGTGAGCACCTGGCTGATGAGCAGCCCGCCCACGATGCTGACCCCGAGCGGCTTGCGCAGCTCGCTCCCGGTCCCGCCCTCGAGCGCCAGCGGCAGCCCGCCGAGCAGCGCGGCGAAGCTGGTCATCATGATCGGCCTGAAGCGGAGCAGGCAGGCCTTCTTGATCGACTCGATGGGCGACAGCTTCTCCTCGCGCTCGGCCACCAGCGCGAAGTCGATCATCATGATCGCGTTCTTCTTCACGATCCCGATCAGGAGCACGATCCCGATCAGCGCCACGATGTCGAACTCCATCCTGCAGAGCATCAGCGCCAGGAACGCGCCCACCCCCGCCGAGGGCAGGGTGGAGAGGATGGTGATCGGGTGGATGTAGCTCTCGTAGAGCACTCCGAGCACGATGTAGACGGTGATCAGCGCCGCCAGGACGAGGATCGGCTCGTTCGCCAGGCTGTCGCGGAACTCCTGCGCCGTCCCCTGGAAGGCGGCGTGAAGCCCGCGTGGCATCTCGAGCTGATCGGTGGCCTCGCGGATCGCCTTCACCGCCGCACCCGAGCGAGTAGCCCGGGGCGCTGTCGAAGGAGAGCGTCACCGAGGGGAACTGCCCCTGGTGGTTGATGGTGAGCGGCGCGGTGGTCTCAATCCGCTGCACCACCGCCGAGAGCGGTACCGGGCTCCCGGTGGCGCTCCGGACGTAGATCCGATCGAGCGCCCGCGGGCCCTTCGCCAGCTCCGGGTTCACCTCGAGGATGACCCGGTAGAGGTTGAGCTGGGTGAAGATGGTCGACACCTGCCGCTGCCCGAAGGCGTCGTAGAGCGTGTCGTCGATGGTCTGGGTGGAGATGCCCAGCCGTGAGGCGGTGTCCCGGTCGATGCTGAGCAGGGTCAGCGGGCCCGACCCTGCTGATCGGTGGCCACGTCTCTTCAGCTCGGGGAGCGCGCGGAGCTTGGCCAGGAGCCTCGGGCGCCCACTCGGCCAGCTCGGCCGGGTCGGCGCCCTCGAGCGTGTACTGGTACGGCGTGCGGCTGGCCCGGGTCTCGATCTGGAGATCCTGCACCGCCTGGAGGTAGGTGGAGATGCCGCCCACCTGGCCGAGCTTCGGCTGGAGCCGGGCGATGATCTCGGTGGCGCTCGCCCGGCGGTCGCCCCGCGGCTTGAGAGTGATCGACAGCCGCCCGCTGTTGGTGGTGGGGTTGGTCCCGTCGGCCCCGATGAAGGAGGCGACGCCGGCGATGTCCGGGTCCGCGCGGATGACCGCCACCACCTGCTGCTGCAGCTCGGACATCCGGGAGAAGCTCACGTCGGGCCCGGCCTCGGTGATGCCGGTGAGAAGCCCGGTGTCCTGCACCGGGAAGAAGCCCTTGGGGATGATCAGCGCCAGGACGACGGTGAGCAGGAACGTTCCGATGGTGATGGCCAGGGTCAGGGGCTGGTGGCGGAGCACCCAGTCCACACCGCGCCCGTAACCGGCGATGACCCGCTCGAAGCTACGCTCGCTCCAGGCGTAGAACCGACCGCGCTGCTCCGGCGGAGGCTCGGGCTTGAGGATCCAGGCGCACATCATCGGCGTCAGGGTCAGCGAGAGCAGGGCCGACACACCGATCGCCAGCGCGAGGGTGACCGCGAACTCGCGGAACAGCCGGCCGATGAGCCCGGTCATGAAGAGGAGCGGCACCAGCACCGCCACCAGCGACACGGTGAGCGACACGATGGTGAAGCCGATCTGCCCCGCGCCCTTGATCGCCGCCCGGAAGGGCGACTCGCCCTCCTCGATGAAGCGGCTGATGTTCTCGATCATCACGATGGCGTCGTCGACCACGAAGCCCGTGGAGATGGTGAGGGCCATCAGCGAGAGGTTGTTCAGGCTGTAGCCCAGCAGGTACATCAGCCCGAAGGTGCCGATGAGGCTCAGAGGGCACGGTGATGCCGGGGATGGTGGTGGCCCGGAGGTTGCGGAGGAAGACGTAGATCACCGCCACCACCAGCACGATGGTGAGCACCAGCGTGAACTCCACGTCCTCCACGCTGGCCCGCACCGTCTCGGTGCGGTCGCTGAGGATCGACACGTGGATGCCCTGGGGGAGGCTGGCCTCGAGCTGGGGCAGCAGCGCCTTCACCCGGTCGGCGACCGCGATCACGTTCGCCCCGGGCTGGCGCTGGACGTTGAGGATGATCGCCCGCCGGTCGTCGGCCCAGCCGGCGAGCTGCGCGTTCTCCACCCCGTCGATGGGCGTCGCCACGTCCTCGCAGCCGCAGCGGCGAGCCGTTCTTGTAGGCCAGCACCACCGGGGCGAAGGACTTCGCGTCGCTCAGCTGGTCATCGGTGGCCAGCGTGTATTCCTGGCGGGGCGTGTCCAGCGTGCCCTTGGGGGCGTTGATGTTCGCCGCGACCAGGCCGAGCCGCACGTCCTCCAGGGTGAGCCCGGTGCCGGCGAGCGCCTCCGGGTCGACCTGGATCCGCACCGCCGGGCGCTGCGCTCCGCCGAGCGTCACCAGGCCCACGCCCGACACCTGGCTGATCTTCTGGGCCAGGATGCTGTCGGCGTAGTCGTTCACCCGGGCGAGCGGCAGCGTTTCGGAGGTGATGGCCAGGGTGAGGATGGGGACGTCGGCCGGGTTGCTCTTGCTGTAGGTCGGCGGCGCGGGGAGGTTCGCCGGGAGCACGCTGGAGGCCGCGTTGATCGCCGCCTGGACGTCCTGCTGCGCCGGGTCGATGTTCCGGTCCAGCGTGAACTGCAGCGTGATCTGCGAACTGGTCGCGCTGCTCACGCTGGTCATCTGCGCCAGCGAGGGGATCTGCCCGAACTGCCGCTCGAGCGGCGCGGTGACCGAGGAGGCCATCGTCTCGGCCGAGGCCCCGGGAAGGCCGTCGAGACGACGATGGTGGGGTACTCCACCTGCGGCAACGCGGCGATGGGCAGCTGCCGGAACGCCGACCAGGCCGGCGAGCGTCAACCCCACGGTGAGGAGCGTCGTCCCCACCGGCCGCCGGATGAAGGGCTCCGAGATGCTCACTGCACGCTCGCCTCGCGCGCTCCACCTTGCTGGCCGGGGCGCCCCTGCGGTTGCTGGCGCTGCTGGCGGGGTGAGGCCGCGGGCTGCGGGGCGGCAGGCTGCGGCGGAGGCTGCTCCACGGCCTGTGGCGTGGCTCCCTGGGCAGGAGCGCTGGGCGTCGAGACCGGCCGCGGATCCACCTTCGCCCCGGCCCGCAGCTGGTTCTGGCCGTCCACCACCACCCGGTCCCCCGGCTGGATGCCCTGGGTGACGATGGTGATCGGCCCCTGGACGGTGTCCACCTGGACGTTCCGCACCGACACGGTGCTGTCCGGGCCCACCACGTAGACGAAGACGCCGTTCGGCCCACGCTGGATTGCCGGGGTGGGGACCACCACCACCCCCTCGCGGGTCTGCAGCTGCAGCCGCGCCTTCACGAAGAGGCTCGGCCAGAGGCGGAGGTCCGGGTTGGGGAACTCGGCCTTGAGGCGGATGGTCGCCGTGCCCGCGTTCACCTGGTTGTCGATGACCGTCAGCTTGCCGGTGCCGAGCTTGCCCACGCCCCCGCGGTCCCACGCCTCGACGGTCAGAGGGCCCTTGGAGAAGGCCGCCGCCACCCGCGGGCAGGTCGTCCTGGGGCAGGGTGAAGAGGACTGCGATGGGGTCCATCTGGGTCAGCACCACGATGCCGTTGGCGTCGGTGGGCGTGACGAGGTTCCCCACGTCGACCGCGCGGACACCGGCGATGCCGTCGATGGGAGAGGTGACGCTCGTGAACTGGAGGTTGAGCCGGGCGTTGTTCACCGCCGCCTGGTCGAGCCCCACCGTGGCCGCGGGCCGCCTCCACCGTGGACGCCTGGAGGTCGTACTGCTGCGGGGCGATCAGCTTCTGCTGCGGACAGCTCCTTGTAGCGGGCGAGGTCGCGCTCGGCGTTGTGGAGCGTGGCGACGTCCCGCTGGGTCGTCGCCTCGGCCTGCTGCAGCGCGATGCGATACGGCCGCGGGTCGAGCTGGACCAGCAGCTCACCCTGCTTGACCCGGCTACCCTCCTGGAAGGCGATGGAGACGATCTGCCCGCTCACCCGCGCGCGCACGGTCACGGTGGCGAGCGAGGTGACGTTTCCCAGGCCCTCGACCCAAATCGGCACGTCCCGCTTCTCGGCGGCGGAGACCCCCACCGGGACCACCCGTGCCTGGGCTCCAGCCCCCGGCTGCGGGCTCCCGGACCCCTTCACCCGGCGGACCACCACCACGCCCAGCAGCGCCACCACCGCGACCGCCACCCAGATCCACCGCCGGCGAGGGCGCGCGGGGTCGGGCACCGGAGAACCCGGAGCCGGCGGCTGATCGGAACGCTTCTCGGCCACGGTCACTCCTGACGGCCGAGCGCTGCCAGCAGCCGGGCTCGCGCGGTCGAGAGATTGTACTGCGCCTGGACCAGCTGGGCCGCGGCCTGCGTCAGCTGCACCTGGGCGTCGCTGAGCTCGATGATGGTGCCCACCCCGGCCTGGTACCGGCCCTCGGCGAGGCGGAGCTGCTCCTTGGCGTTGTCCACCGCGTCCTTGGCGGCGACCACGGTCTCCTTGTTCCCTAGCAGTGTCGCCTCGGCCTGCTCCACGTCGAAGCGCACCTGGAGCTGCTCTCCGGTCAGCGCAGCGGTGGAGGCCACGAGATTTTGCTCCGTCTCGCGGACCCGGCCCACGGTGAAGCCGCCCTCGATGAGGTTCCAGGTCAGGGTGAAACCGAACGCCCAGCTATCTTGGAGTCGATTCAGCTCGGGACCTGCCTCGAAGAAGCTCCCGGTGAACGCGAGGGTCGGGCTCCAGCCCCACCGCGCCGAATCCAGCGCCTTGCCCGAAGCCTGCCTTGCGTACTCGAACGATGCGATCTCCGGCCGGTAGGCGAGCGCCTGGTCGACCAGGAAGGTCAGGGGTCGGTCCTCCACGTCGACCGGCGCGAGCTCGTCTCCTGCGACCTGGTAATCGGTGCCCTGTGGCAACCCCATGGCTTGATTGAGCTGTGCCTTGGCGATGTGGTCGGCGTTCTGGGCGGTGATGAGCTGCACCCTGGCGTTGGCCACGTTCAGGCGCGCCAGGGCCAGGTCGATCTCCGGGCGGGTCCCGACGCGGACGAACCCTTCGACCTGCTGCCCGTGGGTGATCTGGTTCTTCAGGGTCTGATCGGCCACCGCCACGAGATCCCGGGTCGCGCGTGCCTGGAAATAATAGGTGCGGACGTTCAGGATGACGTTGTTCAGGGTGGCTGTCGCGGTGGCGTTCAGCGAATCGGCCGCTCGCTGCTGGGACTCCCAGTTGGCCCAGGTCGAGGGATCGAAGATCGTCTGGCTCCCGGCCACCCCGAGGCGCCAGGTGTTGCATGTGCTGCTCAGGCACTGCGCGCTGGTGCTGGTCCCGACGCCGCCGGTGGTCGCCGAGGTCAGCGCACGGTAGCTCCGCGTCCAGGAGGCCTGGGGGGTGAGCTGGGGCAGCAGGGGGGAGCGGGCCTCGATGACCCGGCCCTCGGCGGCGGAGGCGTTCGCCCGGGCCTGGAGGAGCAGCGGCTGGTTCTGGATGGCGGCCTCGACCGCCTCGTTGAGATGGAGAAGCCGCGGCGCGTCGGAGGGGTCCCCGCGTGCGGGGCCAGCCGGCGCTGTGCCGGCGTCCGGGCCGGTCGACTGTGCCAGGGCTGCCCCGGGCACGATGGCAGAGAGGAGCAGGGCGACGACGGCGCGTGGGAGCACGGCTCCCTCATGCTCCAGACCCGTCCGACGTGCACCTTTTTCCTGGGAGAAGTCCATCGTTCGGAGCCCCGACACCCGGCGAGGGGAAACGTTGTGGTAGCAAGCGTTCAGCGCCCCGTGCGCGGGCAGCATGACACCGATGAGCGGACGGGTGGGCTGGCGCTGGCGGGCCGGTTAATACGGGGTCTTCGCTCGGGAGCACCAGGGGTAAGACATGTGGATTGTCCGGCTGGCGCTCCGTCGGCCCTACACGGTGGCGGTCTTCTCGGCGCTCATCTTCATCGCCGGGTTGCTCTCGGTCAGCCGGATGCGGACCGACATCTTTCCCTCGATCGACATCCCGGTGGTGGTGGTGGTCTGGAATTACCCCGGCCTGTCGGCGGAGGACATGGAGCGCCGCATCGTCCTGATCAGCGAACGGGCGTACTCGACGGTGATCGACGGGATCACCCACATCGAGTCCCAGTCCATCGCCGGGGTAGGGCTGCTCAAGCTCTACTTCGAGCCGGACGCCGACCTGGGAACGGCCATCTCCCAGATCACCTCGGTGTCACTGACCGCCAGCCGGATCATGCCACCGGGGATCCAGCCGCCCAACGTGCTCCGGTTCAATGCCGGCAACGTCCCGGTGGCGCAGATCAACGTCTCCAGCAACACCGTCGGGGAGCAGCAGCTCTTCGACTACGGCCTCAACTTCCTCCGGGTCCGGCTCTTCACCATCCCCGGCACCTCCATCCCCGGACCCTACGGCGGCAAGCAGCGGCAGATCATGGTGGACGTGAATCCCGGCGGCCACCTCCGCCAAGGGCCTCAGCCCCAACGACGTGGTCAACGCGCTCCTGCAGTCCAACGTCATCATCCCCGCCGGCACCGCCCAGATCGGCTCGCACCGAGTACAACGTCAAGCTCAACTCCAGCCCGCCCACCGTCGACCAGTTCAACGCCATCCCGGTGAAGGTGGTGAACGGCGCCCCGGTGCTCCTGCGGGACGTGGCGCACGTCCGGGACGGGTTCGCGGTCCAGCAGAACATCGTCCACATCGACGGGAACCGGGCGAGCTACATCGTCATCCTGAAGCACTCCAACGCCGGGACGCTGGCGGTGGTGGACGGGGTGAAGGGCCTGCTCCCGTCGATCCAGGCCTCGGCGCCCGACGGCATCGCCCTCAAGCTCGACTTCGACCAGTCGATCTTCGTCCGGGCCGCGCTCACCAACGTGCTCCACGAGGCGGTCATCAGCTCCATCCTGGTCTCGCTGATGATCCTCTTCTTCCTGGGGAGCTTCCGGAGCGTGGCCATCGTCTCCAGCTCCATCCCCCTGGCCATCCTGGTGGGCATCGCCGGCCTCTTCCTCACCAACAACACCCTGAACCTCATGACCCTGGGTGGCCTGGCGCTGGCGATCGGCATGCTGGTCGACGACGCCACCGTGGCGGTGGAGAGCATCCACCGCAACCGCACCTCGGGGAAGAAGCTCACCGTGGCCATCCTCGACGGGGCGCACGAGGTCGCCACCCCGGCGCTGGCCGCCACCCTCACCATCTGCATCGTCTTCTTCCCGGTGGTGCTGCTGACCGGCCCCGCCCGCTACCTGTTCACCCCGCTGGCGATCGCGGTGGTGTTCTCCATGCTCGCCTCCTACGTGCTCAGCCGGACCCTGGTCCCGGCGCTGGCGCGGCTGCTCGAGCCCGAGGACGCCCATGCCGAGTCACGAGGGCGAACGGGCTGTTCGCGCGCTTCAACCGCTGGCGGGACGACCGGTTCGGCCGCTTCCAGGCAGCCTACGGGCGGATGCTGACCGTGGCCCTCCACCACCGCGCCGTGGATGATCGCCACCTTCTCCCTGGTCACCCTGGTCTCGGCGGCGCTCCCGTTCTTCGCGGTCGGGCTCGACTTCTTCCCCGACGTGGACGTGGGCCTGATGCGGCTCCACTTCCGCGCCCCGATGGGAACCCGCGTCACCGACACCGAGCGCCTGGTGCTCGAGGCCGAACGGAAGATCCGGGAGATCATCCCTGCCGAGGAGCTGGAGGGGTTGAACGACAACATCGGGATCCCGCTGTCCTACAACCTGGCCTTCGTCTCCACCGACAACATCGGCCCGCAGGACGCGGAGATCCTCATCTCGCTCAAGCCCGGCCACCGGCCCACCCGTGGGTACATGAAGCGCATTCGCGACGAGCTCCCGAAGTCGTTCCCCGGCAGCTCGCTGTACTTCCAGCCCGCGGACATCGTGACCCAGGTGCTGAACTTCGGCCTCCCCGCGCCGATCGACGTGGTCATCGAGTCCAACGACCTGGAGAAGGGCTTCACCGTGGGCCGGCAGCTCGCCGCCCGGCTCCGGCGGATCCCGGGCGTGGTCGACGTTCGGATTCCTCAGGTGCTCGACTACCCCGCGCTCAACCTGGATGTGGACCGGCTCCGCGCCGCGCAGGTGGGGCTGTCCCAGCGCGACGTGGCCAACAACCTCCTGACCTCGCTGTCCAGCAGCTCGCTGGTCAGCCCGAACTTCTGGCTCAGCCCCCAGAACAACGTGAACTACATCGTGGCGGTGCAGACGCCTCTCCCGGCGATGCGGAGCACGAACGACCTGCTCGCCACCCCGCTCACCGCGGGAGCCCAGGCTCTCCGGCAGACTCCCACCCGGACGCTCACCGATGCCGCCGCGCCGTCCGGCAGCCTCTACCTCGGCACCTTCTCCCAGCTCTCGGCAGGCAAGACCCTGGCCTCGGTGAACCACTCCACCATCCAGCGGGTGATCAACGTCCAGGCAGCCGCCGGCATGCGCGACCTCGGCTCCGTGGCGCGTGACATCGACCGGGCCATCGCCTCGCTCCACGATGTGCCGAAGGGGATGAAGATCTCCGTCCGGGGGCAGATCGAGAGCATGCGCACCTCGTTCAGCGCGCTCGGAGCGGGGCTCATCCTCGCGGTGGTGCTCGTCTATCTCCTGATGGTGGTGCTCTTCCAGTCGTGGCTGGACCCCTTCATCATCCTCGCCGCGGTGCCCGGCGCGCTGGTGGGCATCCTCTGGATGCTGGCCGTCACCGGGACCACGCTCAACGTCGAGTCGTTCATGGGCGCGATCATGTCGGTGGGCATCGCGGTCTCGAACAGCATCCTGCTGGTGTCCTACGCCAACGAGGTCCGGAGCCAGCGACGCCTCTCGCCGGTGGAGGCCGCCCTGGAGGCGGGAAAGGTCCGGCTCCGGCCGGTGCTGATGACCGCGCTGGCGATGGTGCTCGGCATGCTGCCGATGGCCCTTGCGCTCGGTGAGGGCGGCGAGCAGAACGCCCCGCTCGGCCGCGCGGTCATCGGAGGTCTGCTCGTCGCCACCTTCGTCACCCTGTTCATCGTCCCGGTGGTCTACTCGGTGCTCCGCAAGAAGGAGCCCCAGGCGCACCGTCTGGACGAGCGTTTCCTGGAGGAGAGCCAGGGCGCACATCCTGGAGCGCTGGCATGACCGAGATGCACGAGTCCTCGAGCACCCCTCCCGGAGCCGCGGCACCTCCCGCCGGTGAGGGCCGGCCTCACGTCCCGGCCCAGCCACGCCCGCGGGCCCTCACCATCGGGACGCTGGTCCTGGTCATCGTCGCCATCCTCGGGGTGCTGGCCCTTGCCCTCACCCGGCGAGCGGCCGAGGCGAAGGAGCGGCAGCAGCGCGCGGTGGTGCAGGACAGCGGCCCGGTGGTCCGCCTCGCCCCGGTGGAGCTCTCCACCGCCGAGCGCACCCTCGGGATTCCCGGCGAGGTACGCGGCTGGAACCAGGCCACCACTCTACGCGAAGGTCGCCGGGTACGTCCGCGAGGTGAGCGTCGACAAGGGGACCCGGGTCAAGAAGGGCGACCTCCTCGCCCTGCTCGAGTCTCCCGAGACCGATCAGCAAGTCCTGGGAGCCCGCGCCGACCTCCAGCTCAAGCTCGTCCAGGCGGAGCGGGCGCGGAAGCTACGGCCCCAGGGCTTCATCGCCCAGCAGGACCTGGACAACGCCGAGGGCGCGCTCTCGGTCTCCCGGGCGACCCTCCAGCAGCTGCTGGCGACCCAGTCCTATGAGCAGGTGCGCGCCCCGTTCGACGGGGTGATCACCGCCCGCTACGTCGACCCGGGGGCGCTGGTCGCCGCAGGGACGGCGTCCAACCAGGCCGTCCAGCCGCTCTTCGAGGTGGCCGACATGCGCACCGTCCGGGTGCAGGTCTACGTCGGTCAGGACGCTTCGAGCGACATCCGGCCCGGAGTGCCGGTGAGCATCGCCCTCCCCGACGACCCCGGCCACCCGATCGAGGCTACCGTCACTCGCACCGCGCAGGGCCTCGACACCCGGACCCGCACCATGCTGGTGGAGATGGACGTCGCGAATGAACCGGTCCGCCTCTATCCCGGTAGCTACGTCAACGTGAAGCTCCGCTTTCCGGGAAGGCGCACGCCGCTGATCCCCGGTGACGCTCTGGCCTGGCGAGGCGACGTGGTCTACGTGGCCCGCCTCGAGGCCGACAACCGGGTGAAGTTCGTCCGCATCCAGCCGGGCGAGGACAACGGGCGCGTGGTGCAGGTCCTCTCCGGCCTCCAGGGAGGAGAGCAGGTGGTGCTCAACCCGAGCGCCGAGCTCTCCGACGGCGACCGCGTCCAGCCGCTCGTCCCCAAGGGCGGAGTCCCCGCGGCCGGGCGTTGATGGCACGCGGCGTGCGCCGCGCATCCGTCCGTCTCTGAACAGCAGCACTTCCCGGAAACGACCGAGCAACCCAGCTTGCAGTGGTTCAACTTCAGCAGGGGGTTACACGGATGCTGTACTGGGCTGCAGTCTTCTTCGTGATCGCGATCATCGCCGCGGTCTTCGGCTTTGGCGGCATCGCGGCGGGTGCTGCCGGGATCGCCAAGATTCTGTTCTTCCTGTTCCTCATCCTCGCCGTCGTCTCGCTGATCTTCGGGCGCGGACGAACGGTCTAGACGATCGCGCAGTCGTACGTGTGACGGGCGGCGTGGCCCCGGGGAGGCATTCCCGGGACGGCGATCGCCCGTGTTTCTTTGCGCATCGGAGCGCCAGGCCGTGCCGGGCGCCGTCGGACGCGCCGGAGCCGCAGGAGCACCAGGGCGAGCGCCACCGGGAGCAGCGCGAACGGGGACCCGGGCTGGCCGCTGACGTCGAAGCATCCGTAGCGTCGGTGGGGGAACTGCGCCGCCGCCGGCAGCGTTCGGATTCGTCCCCGCCTTCAGCTCGTCGATGTCCGGCACCCCGTCGCCGTCGCTGTCCGTCTTCTCCGCCGCCAGGGCATCCAGCGCGGTGTCGAGCGACTGGACGTTCTGCGCCACCAGCCCTCGCGCGCGCATCGAGGTGCCGAACGGCGTGGTCACCGTCCCGTACCCGCCGCTGGGCACGTTGTGGCAGAGCGTGCAGTCCGGCGTGTAGTTGAGGCCGAGGTGCGCCCGGATCTCCGCCGGGTAGGTGGACGAGGCACGGGCCAGTCCACCGGCCAGCAGCGTGGCGACGACGAGTGCGCGTCTCAAGACGGGGCTCAGGGTAGCGCAACGCGGCCCGGCGGCGCGGCGATTCCGCCCACCGAGGTGCCGTTCTGGGTGTGACAGGCGTTGCAATCGCCGGAGGGGACCGCGGTGCCCATGCTCCGCGTCTTCCCGTTGAAGGTCACCGTGGCGGTGATGGGGAACACCGGCCAGCCGCCGCTCGCCGAGCCGTAGAAGTTCCCGGCCGAGTTCACGCTGAAGCTTCGCGACGTCCCGTTCTTGTCGGTGACGGTCACCGTCGCCCCCGCGGCTGCCGTGCCGTCGCAGTCGTTCGGCTCGTGGCCCGTCGGGTACACCGTGCCGCCGATGGCGAAGGTGGGCGCGTCGACGTTCAGCTTGTGGCAGGCGATGCACGCCTCGCCCGGGCGCATCTGCGAGCTCCCCGAGTTGCCGCCGGTCCAGGTCCTGTTGCTGCTGCACTGAGGGGGCGCGCCGAAGACCGGATCGACCGTCGAGCCGCAGGTCCCGGCCGGCGTTCCCGCATTCACCCAGGCGGAGAAGGCGGCGATCTCGGTCGCGGACACCGTCACCTGGGTCCCGGGAGGCATCGGGGAGGCCGTGTCCTGCATCCGCGCCAGCGAGCGCTGGGCGTAGGTCTGTCCGGCGAAGCCGGCAGCCGGCGCGGTCAGGGTCGCGAGGCTGTCGAGCGACATCGGCGCGCCGCCGCTCGGTGGAGCGCCATGGCAGCTGGTGCAGTGGGTCGAGAGCACCGCCGCCACGTCGCACGGCAGGTCCCCGGCCACGCCGCCGTCGCCGGTGCTGGAGCCGCCGTCGGAATCCGCCGGTCACGTTGCCGGCGATGTTCCCGGAGTAGTCCCCGAGAGCGCAGGCGGTGGAGGCGATCAGCAGCAACGACGGAAGACGGCGCATCGAGACCTCTTCAGGGGCCCGGCAACATCCTGGGTGTACAGAACAGTTGCCGGAGCCCGGCGCCTTCCGTCACCCGCTGCGCGTGCGCCCCGTGCAGGTGGATGTGGGGACACCCGCGTGCAGGTCTAGATGGGGGGCTTCAGCGGGTCGTGCTCGGCGATGAGCTTGCTCCCCCCCGCGCTCGACGTCGCTCCACCCCCGCTGGCGCCGGAGGAGCGCCGCAGTGGCCGTTCGGCGACGCCCCGAGATGGCGAGGTGGGTCCGCGTAGGCCCTTCGGGCAATGCCCACCTCGCGTGACCTGCGCGTTGCCCCGTGCGATGCCCGCACGAGCGTGGATCAGAGGAGCATCGCCGACCCCGGCGCCGCGGGCCTGAGCACAGCCGAGGCCGAGGAACTGCTCGCCCGCGAGGGACCGAACGAGGTCGCGGTGCACACCCGCGCCACGGTGCTGCGGCAGCTGGTGTCGAGCGCCTCGAACCCGCTCCTCGGCATCCTCCTGGTCTGCGCCGTTGCCTCGGCCATGCTCGGCCAGAGGGTGAACGCGACCATCGTGGTGTCGATGGTGCTCCTGAGCGCGGGGATCGACTTCGTGCAGTCGTACCGCTCGGCCCGCGCGGTGGAGCGGCTCCGGGCGCAGGTGGCGCCGACCGCCACCGTGCTCCGCGATGGGCGGTGGGTCGAGCTGCCCCGGCGCGCGCTCGTCCCCGGTGACCGGATCCGGCTCTCGGCCGGAGACATGGTGCCGGCAGACGCCCGGCTGTGTCCGCCAGGACGGTCCACGTGGTCGAGGCGGCGCTCACCGGCGAGTCGCTCCCGGTCGAGAAGGAGGTCGGCGCGCGGGCCGACGGCGGCACCGTCTCCGCCGGCCAGCGTCTATGCCGGCACGTCGATCGCCAGCGGGAGCGCCGAGGCGGTGGTGGAGCACACCGGCGGCCACACCCAGCTCGGGATGATCGCCGCCCGCCTCGCCGAGCATCCGCCGCAGACCGCGTTCGAGCACGGGATCCGCGACTTCGGTCTGTTCATCACCCGGACGGTGCTCTTCCTGGTCCTCTTCATCGGGGTGGTGAGCGTCACCCTGCACCGGCCTCCGCTCGAGTCGCTGCTCTTCGCCGTCGCGCTCGCGGTGGGGCTGACCCCCGAGTTCCTGCCGATGATCAGCACCGTCACCCTCGCCGCGGGCGCGATGCGGATGGCGCGCTCGAAGGTCATCGTGAAGCACCTCCCATCCATCCAGAACCTCGGGAGCATGGACGTCCTCTGCAGCGACAAGACCGGGACGCTCACCCGCGCGCAGATGGTCCTCGAGCGGTCGGTGGACGGCGCGGGGGAGGCGAGCCCGGCGGTCCTCGAGCTCGCCCGGGTGAACAGCGCGCTGCAGACCGGGCTCCGGAGCCCGCTGGACGACGCCATCCTCGCCGCCGCCGGGGAGGTGGTCGGCGGGTGGAGACGCCAGGACGAGGTCCCCTTCGACTTCGAGCGCCGCAGGTTGAGCGTGGCCGCCGAGCGCGACGGTGCACGGCTCCTGGTCTGCAAGGGGGCGCCGGAGAGCGTGCTCGCCGCGTGCTCGGCCTGGGAGACGCCGGCCGGCGCGCAGCCGCTCGATGCCGACGCCCGCGCGCGCTGCCTTCGCACCGACCACGCGCTCGCCGTCCAGGGCCTGCGGGTCCTCGCGGTGGCCTCGCGGCCGCTGGGGCAGGACGAGTCGTGCGACCTCGCCTCGGAGCGCGACCTCTGCTTCGTCGGGTTCCTGGCCTTCCTCGACCCGCCGCTCCCCGATGTGGCGGCGACCATCGCCCGGCTCCGACGCGACGGGGTGAGGGTGAAGATCCTCTCCGGCGACGACGCGCGCGTGGTCCGCCACGTCTGCCGAGGGCGTGGGCATCGATGGGGGCGAGGTGCTGACCGGCGACGACGTGGACCGGCTCACCGATCCGGCGCTGGGTCAGGTCGCGGAGCGGACCTCGGTGTTCGCCCGGGTCGCGCCCCAGCAGAAGAACCGCATCCTCCAGGCGCTCCGGCGCCGGGGGCACGTGGTGGGCTTCCTCGGCGACGGGATCAACGACGCACCGTCCCTCCACGCAGCCGACGTCGGGATCTCGGTGGCGACGGCGGTGGACGTGGCCCGGGACGCCGCGGACATCGTGCTCCTCGAGCGGAGCCTGGCGGTGCTCCACGCCGGCATCGTCGAGGGCCGGAAGTCCTTCGGGAACGTCATGAAGTACCTGCTGATGGGCACCAGCTCGAACTTCGGGAACATGCTCAGCATGGCCGTGGCCTCGGTCTTCCTGCCGTTCCTGCCGATGCTCCCGACGCAGATCCTCCTCAACAACTTCCTCTACGACCTGGCGCAGGTGACCATCCCCACCGACGCGGTCGACGCCTCCGCGCTCGCCCGTCCGCAGCGCTGGGACATCGGCGCGCTGCGCCGCTTCATGCTGGTGGTGGGGCCGGTGAGCTCGCTCTACGACTTCCTGACGTTCTTCATCCTCCTGCGGGTCTTCCACGCGCCGGAGCGCCTGTTCCACACCGGCTGGTTCGTGGAGTCGCTCGCCACGCAGGTCCTGGTGGTCTTCGTCATCCGCACCGCCGGGAACCCGCTCCGGAGCCGTCCGAGCCTTCTCCTCGCCGCGACGGCGATCGCGGTGGTGGTGGTCGCGGCCGTGCTTCCCTGGACCCCGGTCGCCGGGCCCCTGGGGTTCGAGCCGCTCCCCGCACCGTTCTTCCTCTTCCTGGCCGTCGCCACCGCGACGTACCTCCTGCTCGTGCAGTGGGTGAAGGCGCGTGTGCTGCCGAGGTTCGCGGCGCGGCGTCGGCCGGTTCCCGCGCAGGCCTGAGCCAGCTCGGTGTCGAGCGGTACACGGTGCCGTGGACGGGCGGCACTCCTGCGTGCAGCGGGCTCGCCTCGGCGCTGCTGGACATGGTACGGCCAGGGCATGCCCATCCAGGTTGGACAGCGCGTTCCCGAGGGAACGCTGAGCGAGTTCATCGAGCAGGAGACGCCGGGCTGTGCGCTCGGCCCCAACAACTTCCAGGTCTCGAAGCTGGTGGCCGGCAAGCGCATCGTGGTGTTCGGGCTGCCCGGCGCCTTCACTCCGACGTGCTCCGCGAAGCACGTCCCCGGCTACGTCGTGCACGCCGAGGATCTCGAGATCCCGCGGCGTGGACGAGGTGTGGTGCGTCTCGGTCAACGACGCCTACGTGATGGGCGCCTGGGGCCGCGATCAGAAGACCGGCGACAAAGTCCGGATGATGGGGGACGGCAGCGCGCTGTGGACCCGTGCCCTCGGCCTGGAGCAGGACCTCACCCCGAAGGGGATGGGCGTCCGGTCCAAGCGCTACTCGATGCTGCTCGACGATGGGGTGGTGAAGGCGCTCCACGTCGAGGCGCCGGGCAAGTTCGAGGTGAGCGACGCCGAGACCATGATCCGGGATCTGCAGCCGGCATGAGTGCCGGAGCGCCCATCGGCAGCTTCGCCGAGTTCTGGCCGTACTACCTCCGCGAGCACCGGCAGCCCGGCACCCGCACCTTGCACTTGATCGGGACGACCTTCTCGCTCCTGCTGCTCCTCGCGGCGGTGCTCCGCGGCCGGCCGGCGTTTCTGCTCGGTGCGCTCCTCGTGGGATACGGCTTCGCCTGGGTGGCGCACCTCGCCATCGAGCGAAACCGTCCCGCCACCTTCCGCCATCCGCTCTGGTCCTTCGCCGCAGACTGGAAGATGTGGGCGCTGGCGCTCTCGGGCCGCCTCGGCCCCGAGCTCCGTCGCCTGGGCATCTCCGCGACCTAGCGACAGTCGCCCCGCTCGAAGGGTGTGGAGAGCCCTCGCCCGGCGAGGTCTGCAGGCAACGGGCGACGCTCCACCCGTCGGGGCGTGCTGCAATTCTCCAGCGTCCGGCCGGGTTTCGCCCCGGCGTGCGTCTTGCTGTGCTGAGGAGTGAAGCCCATGCGCAGGTTGCTCCTCCTCGCGGTGCTGGCCACGCTGCCCGCCGTCGCCCAGACGCTCACGCCCGGCGGGCCGGCGAACACGTTCCAGATGGCGCCCTACGTGTCGGGACTGGGGCAGCTGACCGACTTTCGCTTCCTGCCCGACGGCCGGGTGGTGATGACCGAGAAGACCGGCGCGGTGAAGGTGCGCCGGACCGACGGCACCGTGGTCGACCGCCGGGAGCTTCACGCGTCGACAGCAACAGCGAGAAGGGCCTGCTCGGGGTCGAGGTGGATCCGCAGTTCGCGAGCAACCGCTTCCTCTACTTCTACGCCTCGGACGGTCCGAGCACGGCGAACAAGCACCGGGTGCTGAGGGTCGCGCTCAATCCCGACAACTACCCTGGTCTGCACCGGCTCGTGCAGCACGTCACCGACCGGCGTGCTGGTGCTGCTCCAGAACCTGATGGGGCCTGCCAACCATGACGGCGGCGGGCTGGCCATCGGCCCGGACGGCAAGCTCTACGTCGGCGTCGGCGACACCGGCGCGCAACTCCGGCCTGCCGCCCGGGGGCCCCATCAGCAACTACATCGGGACCTGCCTCACCACGGCGAATGGCAAGGTGCTCCGCATCAACCTCGACGGCAGCATCCCCGCCGACAACCCGCTCGCCGCGCCGGGCACCACGGTGCCTGCCTGTGCCGGGACGTGCGGCAGCGGGCCGGACGCCGGAACGCTCATCCCCGGCTGCGCGGACCGAGATCTGGGCCTGGGGGTTCCGCAATCCCTTCCGCCTCACCTTCGACCTGCAGACCGGGTCCGCTCTGGGTCGGCGACGTGGGCGAGGTCAGCTACGAGGAGGTCGACCTCGTCCGGAAGGGGCAGCACTACGGCTGGCCCTGCCGCGAGGGCGCGTTCGGCTACCCGGTGACCACCTGCGACACCCTCGGGCCGAACGGGGCCGGCGCCGACTGCGTCGAGCCCGCCTACTTCTGCGCGCACGCGGGCGCGGCCGGGAACGCCGACGGCAGCTGCCAGAGCATCACCGGCGGCGTCTTCGTGGACAGCCCGGGCTGGCCCGCGCCGTACCGTGGCCGCTATTTCTTCGGGGACAACGCCAACGGGAACGTCTGGACGCTCACCCCCAACGCAGCCCGCGATGGCTTCGTCGCCAGCCCGCGGGCCGACTTCGGAACGGGCTTCGGCACGCCCGTCCGCTTCCTGGTGGGTCCGGACGGTGAACCTCTACGTGGGCCGCCTCGAGGGGAGCATCCTCCGCATCTCGCCGCGTCCGGGGTGGACGGAGGGACGCCGGATGCAGGGGCACCGGACGCGGGCCCTCCCGATGCGGGAGCGCCCGATGCCGGCCCGCGAGGCGACGCCGGTCAGCCGTTCGACGCGGGCCCCATCCCGTTCGGCGGTGGCACTCCGCCGGGCGGCCTCGCGGGCGGCGCTCCGTTCCAGGGGCCCGACACCTGCCGGACCTGCCACTCCGAGCGCGTCGGTCGGCGCGTCCACCACCTACATGCCCTGGGACAGCTGGGCGGCGACGATGATGGCCAGCGCCATCCGCGATCCGCTGTACCAGGCGGCGCTCAGCGTCGCGAACCAGGACGTGCTCGGGATCGGCCAGTGGTGCCTGCGCTGCCACTCGCCCACCTCGTACGTGCAGGGGCACGGCCTCCCGCCGAACGGCAGCGCGCTCGACGCGGTGGACCGCGCCGGGGTCAGCTGCGAGGCCTGCCACCGCACGCGGACCGACGCGGGCCTCATCGGCAACGCCCAGCTGACGTTCGAGCCGAGCTTCACCGTCGGCGGCCCGTACGCAGGGGCCGAGAGTCCGGCGCACACCGCGGTGCAGGACCTGGTCGTCAGCCAGAGCCGGCTGTGCGGCCAGTGCCACGAGGTCTACAACCCGGTCGTCCAGCGGAAGGGGCTGCCCGCGTCGATGCCCTTCCCGCTGGACACCACCTACTCGGAGTGGCTCCAGTCGGCCTACGCGGGCGGATCGGATCCGAAGAGCTGCCAGTCGTGCCACATGCTTCCCGAGCCGGGGGTGCTGCCCGTGGCCAAGGATGGGCCGGGCCGGACGTCTCCCAGCCGGCACTCCTTCGTGGGCGGCAACGTCTGGGGTCTGGACGCGGTCCGCGCCGCGGCGCCAACCGAGCTCGCAGGGCTCGACGCTGCCTTCGCCGCGAACCGGGCCGCCGCTCTCGAGAACCTCCAGCGCGCCGCCCGGGTGGAGATCGTCCTGCCGCAGGGGGCCATCCCCGTCGGACAGGAGGTGGAGCTCAAGGTCCGGGTCTACAACCAGACCGGCCACAAGCTGCCCACCGGCTACGCGGACGGGCGGCGGGTCTTCATCGAGCTCCGGGTGGCGGGCGACGTGGTGAGCGGCTCCTACGACGGAGACGCCGGGCTCCTCCTCGCCGACCCGCCAGCTTGCGGTCTTCGAGGCGGTGCACGCCCGCGCCGATGGCGGCCTCGACCACCTCGCGCTCCACGACACCATCGTCAAGGACACCCGGATCGAGCCGCTGGGGTTCCGCCCCACCGAGGTGACGATGCCGGTGGGCATCAGCTTCCTCCGCGACGGAGACGGCGGTGTCCTGGGCGCCGTCGAGTGGACCTACCGGGTCCGCTTCCCGCCGGGCCTGGACGGGGGCACCGCGCCGGTGGAGGCCCGGCTCTTCCACCAGGCCACCGACCCGCGCGTACGTCGAGGCCCTCGCCGCGGCCAACCTGACCGACGGCAAGGGCGAGGCGCTCCGCACCATCTGGGAGTCCACCGGCCGCGCAGCCCCCGTCCTGATGACCAGCGCCCGGACGACGGCGGAGCTGACCACGGTGCCGCCCGAGGTGACCGGCGGGTGCGGCTGTCAGCGCGACCACCGGCAGCGCCGCCGTCCTTCCCGCGGTCGTGCTCCTGCTCGTCTGGGCCGGACGCCGTCGCCGTGCCGGCTAGGAATGGCGATGCGCGCGACATTCGTGGCAGGCTGACCGGGCACAGGGGGGACCGTGGACGGCTCGGACTCGCAGCTCGACGTTCTCGGCGTATTGCACTGGGTGGTTGCGGGGTTCGTCGGTCTGTTCGGCCTGCTCCCGCTCATCCACGTGGCAATGGGAGTCGGCATCATCACCGGGAGCTTCCCCTTCGGCGCGGCAGCACACGGCCCGTCGCACGCCTTCCCGCGGATGTTCGGCTGGTTGTTCGTGGTGCTTGGCACCGGCTTCGTCTGCGCGGGCCTTTCGCTCGCGACCGCCCTCGGCTTCGCCGGGACCTACCTCCGGCAGCGACGCCGCTGGCTGTTCTGCGTGGTCGTCGACGCGATCGCCTGCTCGCTGTTCCCTTTCGGGACGGTCCTGGGCGTGGTGTCGCTGGTGCGCTCTCCCAGCCGGAGATGAAGGCGCGCTTCGGCTGACGGCTGCTACTTCGGCGGACGGTGCCCGAACGCCTCGTCCTCGTCGTCGGCCTCGGCGTCCTTGTGCGTGCGGTGGATGCGTCCGTCGATGTGATTCGGCGGCGCGTACACCGTGTAGATGCGCAGCGGCTCACGGCCGTCGTTGATGAAGTTGTGCCGGGTGCCGGGCGTCACCACCACCACGTCCCCCGCCTGGACGCGCGACTGCTTGCCGTCGAGCACGACCTTCGCCGTGCCGCTGAGGAAGAAGAGCGTCTGCTCGGTGTGCGGGTGCACCTCCTCGCCCACCTCGTCGCCGGGGGGGATGTTCATCACCACCAGCTGCGAGTGCTCCCCCGTGAACTCCACCCGCCGGAAGTTCGGATTCTCCCGGGTCCGCTCGAGGATGTTTGCCTGGAAGGACATGGCCCGAAGCTAGGCCACCCGGAGCGCCCGAGGAACTCCGGATGACCGGATGCTCCGTGCGCTACTTCAGGCAGACGGCCTCGACGTTGTTTCCGTCGGGGTCCAGCAAGAAGGCCGCGTAATACCTCGGGCCGTAGTCGGCACGCGGGCCCGGCGCGCCGTTGTCGCGGCCTCCGGCCTTCATCCCCGCGGCGTGGAAGCGATCGACTGCCTGTCGGTCCTGGGCGGCGAAGGCGAGGTGGACACTGGAACCCGTCGCCCCCTCGACCCGCGTGAGCCACAGCGCCGGCGCTCCGGGCGGCCCGAGCCCGGCGCCCGACGCATCCTGCGAGGCGAGCCGGTGGCCGAGCGGGGCGAGCGCGGCCTCGTAGAAGCGGATGCTCCGGTCGAGCTGGGCGGTCCTCAGACCCATGTGATCGAACATTGCTGTTCCTCCATCGAGAGTGGACCCTCAGCGTGCCGCGGAGAGGGCCAGCCGCGCTTGGAGGAACTTGCGCTCGGCGCGCGGAAGTCGACGGAAGCGCCCCGGCGACACACCGACCGAACGGCGGAACGTCCGCGCGAAGTGCGAGAGGTCCCCGAAGCCGACCTCGAACGCCACGTCGGTGACCGGGCGGTCGGGATGGGCCAGGAGGGCCGCCGCCCGCCGGAGCCGCGCCGCCAGGAGGTACTGGTGCGGCGTCACCCCGAGCACCCGGCTGAACACCCGAAGGAAATGAAAGGTGCTGAGCCCGGCCCGGCGGGCGAGCGTCCCCGAGGCGCACCGGCTCCTCGGCGTGGGCGTCGATCCAGAGCGCCGTGTCCACCGCCCTCCGGCGGTCCGCCGCGCCGGGTGCCCGGACCGATGGCGCCGCCCGGCTCCGGGAGAGGAAGCGATCGACCAGCAGCAGTGCGGCCTCCTCGAGGCCGACATCCGTGCCGCCCTCGGCTGCCGCCTGGCCCAGCGCCGCCAGCATCCCCAGGCCTGGCTCCGGTGCGAGCCCCCCGGCGTGCCAGTCCGGCGAGCGTTCACCGCCGAGCCCGTCCACCAGCTCGGCCGAGAGATGGAAGGACAGGCAGCGGTCGCCGCGCCCGTGCTCGTGGGTGCAGGCGTAGACGTCTCCCGGCGCGCCGACCATGAATCCGCCCGGGACGAGCTGGTGCGCTCCACGCTCGGACCTCACGCCGAAGCTCCCGGTCCGCGACGTAGGCCAGCACGAAGCTGCCGCACACCTCCGGGGGCGACGGGTCTCCGGGCCCCGCCGAGCAGACGACGTCCTCGACCCTCAGGCCGTCTCCTGTCAAGCAGCGTCGTGGCATGGAGGTGCGTCGCTCATGGACGTCCTGCCGGAGCTTGAATCATGCCCGGGCCCGGGCCGCTTGGAGAATCTTGCGGTCAGTTCAGGAAGCCGATGCTGAACTCGGCTTCCCCTGCGATGGGCGTCCCCTCGGGGTCGAGCGCCGGGAGGTACGTCTCGTCCCGTGCGCAGTCGAGCGCCCGCCGGGTGAAGCTCTCTGGTCCCGGCTTCACCACGGTGATGTGCCCGGGCTTTCCGTCGGGGAGCACCTCCACGCGGATCCGGACCACGATGTGACCGAGCTCGTCGTACCCGGGCCGGGTGCATCTCCAGTCGGTGTGGCTGAGCCACGCCTTCCGGGCCTTCGACTTCACGCTGCCGCGACCCGAGCCCACCCCGGGTCCGCTCCCGGTTCCGCTCCCACCGCCGCCCCCACCGGGGCCGGGAGGGCCGTCCGCGTCCCCCACGTCGTCCGCATCTCCTGCCTCCTCGGGCTCGGCCTCGGCCAGCTTCGGGGGCTCCTCCACCGGAGGAGGGGGCTGCTCGGGCGGCGGCGGCGGAATCACCTGGGGGGTGTGAATCTTCCGCCGGACGATCTTGCGCCGCGGCGGACGGGAGGCGTGCGCCGGTGCGCCTCCAGGGAGGTCGTTCACCGCGACCTTCCTCACCGGCAGCTTGAGCACCACCTTCACCGGCGGCTTCGGCTGGGGCGCAGGGCGCGTCCGGAGCGATCCGCTGATGACCAGGGCGTGCAGCGCGATGACGAGGAGGAACGGCAAGAGGAAGTGCCGTCGTTGCTCGCGGACCTGGAACAGGCGTGGACGGTCGGGGCCCCCCGGCATGGCGGCGCGGACCCTAACCGAGGTCGCCGCCCAACTCAGCGCGTGGTGAGTGGTACATCCGTCCCGGGCGGATTCCGCCCGGGCGGTTTTCCCAATTCCGAGACGCCGCAAGATGCTGGCGGCCGGACAGATGCCGGTGAACGCGGACTGGATGAGGTTCAGCCCGACGAAGACATCGAGCAGGAGCCACCAGGGGCTCACCAGCTGCGAGAGAAGAAGGCCGAGGAGGACGAAGCTCCCGGCCACGACCCGGACTGCTCCTTCGATGCTCATGCCGGTGAGAGCGAAACGCGGCGAAAAGGGCTCGCGCGACCCCCCGCTTCAGGAGGGCCCCAGGAACTCGAGCAGCGCCCGCACCCGGGGACTGGCCTTCGGGGTGGGCGTGTTCGCGGTCATGAGCTTCGCGGTCATCCCCCTGTCCCGCATCCCCGCCTCGACGCCGCCCCTGCCGTTGATCCTCAACGGCGTCATCGGGCACGCCCTCCTCGTCGGCCTGCCCATCGCCCTCGCCGCGCGCCGGTTCCTCGGCCGCGGAGAAAGCCCGGTGCTCGGCCGGGCGATGGCGTGAGGACGGCCCCTCCAGCCCGATGCAGGCTGGAGGGGGCGGCATGAAGCTCACCCGAGAGCGCGGCTACTCGCTCGGGTGATGGCCCTGCTTCTTCACCTCTGCGAGGACCTGACTCAGGTTGTAGCTGGCCGGATCCTGCATCGGCGGGAACGCAACGTACGACTCGAGCTCCTTGAGCCACAGGACCTGTCCGATAGGGAGGATGTTCCAGTCGTAGATGTACGCGGTGCTCGGCGCGGCGAGCGCCCCGCCCATCCCCGTGACGGTCTTCGTGTCCTCACCGACCGAGATCTCGAAGGGATCGCGCTTGATGTTCGCCAGCTGGGTCCAGTGATAGGTGGTGGCGCCGGTCAGGCCGCAGGTCGGGCAGGTGCCCACCATCGTGTAATAGAACTTCCAGTTCTTGTAGCGGACCGCCGAGGGCAGCGGGCCGGTGTAATAGAAGAAGGTGTCCCTGGCGGACTTCGACTTGCCCTCGAGGTAGTCGGTCTGGTCGACACCGTCGAGCGTCGTCTTGACGATCCCCGGGTACTTCCCGGCCTCGATCTGCTTCTTCAGTCCATCGCCCTTGGGCCCGCCGCCGATGTGCACCAAAGTCGGCAACCAGTCGAGGGAGGCGAAGATCTCGTTCTTCACCGTGCCTGGCTTGATGTGCCCCGGCCAGCGGACGACCAGCGGAGCCCGCATTCCGCCCTCCCAGGTGGTCAGCTTTCCGCCCTTGAACGGAGTGTTTCCGCCGTCGGGGAAGGTGATGACCTCGGCGCCGTTGTCCGTGGTGAAGGCGACGATCGTGTTGTCGAGCTCGCCCATCTCCTCGAGCTTCTTCAGGACGTAGCCGATGTTGTCGTCCATCTGCTTCATTCCGGCTTCGTTGATGCCCCAGTCCTTTCCGCCTCTGGTCCCCAGCATCGCCTCGTACTTGGGCGACAGCATCGTGGTGATGTGCATCCGCGCCGGGTTGTACCAGACGAAGAATGGCTTCCCGGTCTTCTTCGGGTCATTGCGGCCGAGGAAGTCGATCACCTTCGCCGAGATCTCCTCGTCGATGGTCCTCGACCGATCGAGGGTCAGCGGTCCCTCGTCCTTGCACGTCTGATTCTTTTCGGTCCCGTCACTGGACGTGCAGTGGATGACCGGGCGCGGCGGCGTCAGGCAGACCGCGGTCCGCGGATCGACGGACCCCGGAGGATCCGAGAGTCCCTTCACGGGGGTGTTCTTGCAGGGCGGAGCGATCCCCTGCTCCGTGGGCGACTTGTTGATGTCCGGGAAGCTCACTCCCTGCATCGCGTCGAGGTGATAGAGGTAGCCCCAGAACTCCTCGAAACCGTGCGCGGTCGGAAGCGCCGCGGTGTGGTCACCGAGGTGGTTCTTGCCGAACTCACCGGTCCGGTAGCCGAGGTCCCGCAGGAACTTGGCCAGCGCCGGGGTGCCCGGTCGCAGGTAGCTCGGGCTGCCCGGCAGCTGCGGAGGAATCATTCCGGTCCGCAACGGATGCATGCCGGTGAAGAAGGCGTTCCGACCCGCCGTGCAGCTCTGCTCGGCGTAGTAGTCCATGAAGATCGCGCCTTCGTTGCCGATCCGGTCGATGTTGGGCGTCTCTCCCACCATGAGGCCACGGTGGTAGATGCTCGGCTGCATCCAGCCGATGTCGTCGCCCATGATGAAGAGGATGTTCGGCTTCCTGGTGCCGGCTGCTTGCTGCGCGGCCGCGGGCACTGACATCAGCACCGCTGAAATGGCGCACACCGCGCGCGCCAGCTGTTGCCTCGACATGAAGGTTCCCACCCTTTCTCGGTCCTTCGTTGGCGCTGGTCAGGGCACCGACGACCCCTGGGCAGCCCGGCCGGTATACGCGGGTGGATTACCGAAAAACGCGAAAATCCAGCCGCGTCGATCTCAACGGAATGACCCTTGTGCCAATGGACGCGCGGCGAGCTCGCGGGATCGGTCACGCGCGTCCGAGCAGCGCCTTCACCTGGCGGACCAGGAAGTGGCAGTACGCCTCGACGTAGCTCGGCTCGCCCGGTCCCGGGAGACGTCTGCAGCCACGGGTTCATCAGGGTGTGGCGGAGCAGGAAGAGGCCGTCGTCGTCCGGCGTATCGACGTCGAGCCGCAGCTCGTCGCCGATGCGCTCGCGCTCCTCGCGGCCCAGGTGGTCCAGGGGAACGGTGGTGCACGAGCCGAAGAACTCCGTCACCTGCACCGGCTGGCCGGGCCGCACGTCGATGGTCTCGAACAGCCGGTGCCCGAAGGCGTTGGCGGCCTTGAGCGAGCGGTTGCCGTTCGGATTGAGCGCGAAGCAGACCAGGTTGCAGTCCGGCTCGAAGGGGATCGACAGCCGGGCCCAAGGCGCGAGCTCCTGCTGGAGCGTCGGCACCCGATCGACGAGGTGCTCGCTGGTCTGGACCGAGCGCGCCAGCAATCGCCCGAAGTGGTCGTGGTCCAGCGGCAGGACGCGGTGGTTGACGTAGCAGGCGGCGGCCGCCGCGCCGGGCTTGCTGCCCTCGAGCACGTAGCGGCCCAGCGAGCGGTAGCGGCGCTCGTCCTCCTCGGGCGGCGAGGTGAAGACGTACGGTGCCTCCTGCTGCACCAGGTCCAGCACCCGGCGGTTGCGGACGACCAGCGCGCCGGCGCCGAAGGGCACGAAGCCGAGCTTGTGCGGATCCACCGTCACCGAGTCGACCTCCGCCAGCGCGGCGGTGGCCTGGTAGACCCGCTCGGAGGGGAAGTAGCGGAAGTCCTTCCGCACCGCCTCGCGGGGGAGCAGCTGCCCCTGCCGGTCGCGGAAGAGCGTGGGCAGATAGCCACCCCAGGCTGCGTCCACGTGCAGCCAGAAGCCAGGGAACCGCCTCCGCACCGCGACCAGCTCGTGGATGGAGTCGAGCGTGCCGAACTCGGTCGTCCCGTACACGCCGACCACTGCCAGCACCGGCCGTTCCTGGCGGCGAAGGGCGGCGAGCGCCGCCTCGAGCTCGGCGCCATCCAGACGGGCATCGTTGACCGGCACCGAGACCAGGTTGCTCGCCCCGAGCCCGAGCAGCTTCATCGCCTTGTACCAGGAGTAGTGAGCGGTGGCCGGGACGACGACCGAGAGGCGCTTCAGGGCGGGGTGGCGATCGGCGAACGCGGCCAGCCCGAGCTCCTCGACCCGGGCAGCGGTGAGCGCGGCGAAGAGCTCCGGGCCCCGGGCGTCGCGGATGCAGAACGCGGAGACCGCCCGGCTGATCGCCATCACCTCGTCCACACCGAGGACGAGGAGCTCGAGGTCGGTGCTCCCGGCGCGCACCGGGACCTCCGGGACCCAGGTTCCCGTCGCCGCGCAGGCGTCGCGCAGCGCGAGCGGGTAGAGGCGGGTGGACCGTGCCAGCCAGAGGGCCTCGTCGTTGGCGAGGGTGCCGCCCGAGGTCAGGTGGCCCAGGGCGCAGGGCTCCTGCGCCGGATCGACCGAGAGGCCGAGCATCCGCGCGAGCTGCCGTCCGACCTCGAGCTCGAGCTGGACGGTGATGGGCGCGACGTCCTCGACGATGTTGTTCGGGTTGTAGAGCGTCGTCACCAGCTGCGCGATGAGCCCGGGCAACAGGAGATCCGAGACCATGTGGCCGAGGTATCGCGGATGGAATGACGGCACCGAGCGCTTGAGCGCCGCCGTCAGCTGGTGGAGCTCGTGCCGTGTCCGCGCCAGTCCATCGAGGTAGGCGCGCGTGTACTGGTCATGCGTCCCGATGGGCGGCTCGTCCTCGGGATGGAAGTTGCGCCGCCAGTAGACGTGGTCGCGCACCAGCTCGAGCAGCGTCTTCTCGAAGAAGTCGTTGTTCTCGCCGTAGGCGCCGAGGAAGAACGGGGCGAGCGGGTCCGTCATGGCGCCCATCGTCGCACCCGCCGCGTTCGGCGGCGAGAACGCTCGTGTCCTCGTGCGCGCGCAGGTCTTGCGCGGGCGCCTTCCGCAGTCGCTGCGCGAAATGGGCCGCGGTGTGGGGCGTACGGCCCCCATGCGGCCCCTGCTGTTCGATGGCGAAGGGCGTCTCCGGGTGGGATGGAGACTTCTGGTCTACGTCCTCGTCTTCTCCCTCTGTGGTGGGGCGGCCAGCGCGCTCGGTCATGCGCTCCGGAACACACTCCCCAGCTGGCTCCGCGGGCTCGAGGTGCTGGTGGTGGGCGGCGGAGCATGTGTCCTGGGATTCAGGATGCTCCGGCTGCGGATGGATCGGCGGCCCTGGCCCTGGCTGGGGCTCACGCGCTCCTGGCGGACGGTCCGCGCGCTGGCCTGGGGATTCACCGCCGGCGTGCTCATGCTCGGGGTGGTCTTCTGCCTCGAGTGGCGGCTCGGGTGGATCGAGCCGACGTGGGTGGCGGACCGCAGCCGGCTCTCCGCGGTGCTGGGTGCGCTCCTCGCCGCGCTGGCCATCGGTCTCCTCGAGGAGCTGCTCCTCCGGGGTGCCTTCCTCCAGAACCTGGGCGAACCGTTCCCGCTCTGGGCCGCGACCCTCGGCACCGGCGTCGTCTTCGGGCTGCTCCACCTGGCGAATCCGGCGCAGCACGTCGACGTCGCGTTCGTCGCCTCCGCGGCGCTCGCGACGCTGATGCTGGTCCTGGCGCGCTTCGTCACCGGCACGCTGGGCTGGGCGATCGGCTGGCACGCCGCCTGGGACTGGATGCAGGACCTGCTCGGGCTGGCGAACGTCGGAGACGAGAAGCACCACCAGCTGGTGACGTTGGTCCAGCGCGGGCCGGTGGCCTGGACCGGCCAGGCCCCCAGCATCGAGGGTGGTGGGCTGGCGATCGCGATCATCGCCGTCGCCGCCGCCGCGCTGTGGGTGGTGAGCCGCCGGCGGGGCATCGCCTGGCGTGAGCCGCTGGAGCACGGAGAACCGCGCCGGCCCGCCGAGTTGGCCGGGGTCGTGCTCCCGAGCAGCGCCTGAGGCCGGCTGCGTGCTGGCTGCACGCTTCGGGGAGCTGCCTGCAGCGCGAGCAGTGCGCCGGAGGGCAGGACCGTACGGTCCCGGAATGAGCAGTCACCTTCCGGTGAGGCACGTCATGCGTCGGTCGATCGTCGTCTGTGCGCTGTGCATGTTCTTCTCCCGGTCGGTGTCCGCTGCCGGGGCCCCCGCGCCGCTGGTGCTTCCGCCGGACTCGCCGCGCTGGGAGCTCGAGGGGCAGGCGAAGGTGGTCGAGCACCAGGGGCGCAAGAGCCTCTTCCTCGACGGCGGCGCCGCGGTGGTGAAGGACCTCGACTTCCGCGACGGGGTCATCGACCTGGACGTGTCGACGCCGGCCGCGCGCGGGTTCTTCGGGATCGAGTTCCGCATCACCGGCGAGGGGGCGACGGCAGAGTACGTCTACCTGCGCCAGCACAAGTCGGGCGCGCCGGACGCGATGCAGTACACGCCCGTGCTCAACACCGGGTTCAACTGGCAGCTCTACAACGGGCCTGGCTTCACCGGTGCGGTCGACATCCCGAAGGACGTCTGGTTCCACATGCGCCTGGAGGTGGCCGGGGCGCAGGCTCGACTGTTCGTGAAGGACATGGAGAAGCCGGCGCTGGTCATGGACGACCTCAAGTCCGGGAACCAGAAGGGGCAGCTGGCGCTCAACGTGCTCATCGGGGAGACCTACTTCTCCAACATCGAGGTCCGGCAGACTCCCGATGCGCGCTGGGAACGTCACCTGCCGCCCATGCCGGCGGACGCCCTGACCCGCTGGAGCCTCTCTCCTGCGTTCGACGCCCTGGCCCGCGACCTCGAGCGTCCGCTGTCGGCGGCCGAGAGCGTGGCGATGACCTGGCAGGACGTCGAGGCCGAGCCGCCGGGGCTCGTCCCGATCAACCGGTACCGCCCGAGCCCCCACCCGCGGGTCACCTTCGCCAACGACTTCTCCAAGCGCCTCGATCCGCAGCCGGGGATGAAGGTGGTCTACGCCCGGACGACCATCACCTCGGACGGTGACGCGGTGAGGAAGCTCTCGCTCGGCTACAGCGACGAGGTGAGCGTCTTCCTGAACGGGAAGATCCTCTACCGGGGGCGGAGTGCGCAGAACTTCCGCGACCCGGCGTTCCTGGGGATCGTCAGCTCCGACGACGACGCGGTCTATCTCCCGCTGAAGAAGGGGAAGAACGAGCTGGTGCTGGCCCTGAGCGAGCTCGGGGGAGGGTGGGGGTTCATCTGCCGGCTCGGCCCGCCGCGGTGAAGTCATCTCCCACGCCCGACGGCCCGGAGTAGTCTCGCCGGCACGTGAACTGGACCGAGCTCGCGCGGTGGGCGCCCTGGGGTGTGCTCGCCTGCGCGGTGGTGGTCGGGCCGCTGCTGCTCAAGAATCCCCGCTCCATACGGGCGCTACGCTCGGGCCGGCTGGGGCCCCAGCATTCCGGCGCGCCTCGGCTGGACGGTGATGGAGAGCGTGTCCTTCGCGGTCTTCCCGCTCTCGTTCCTCGGCCTGTCGCCCTTCGCCTCGGACCCGCGGGCGCAGTGGCTCCTCGTTCCGTGGCTGCTGCACTACGGACAGCGGAGCTTCGTCTTCCCGCTGCTGATGAAGCAGCCGCGCCCGATGCCGCTGGCGACGATGGTGATGGCGATGGTCTTCAACGCCCTGAACGCCCTCGGAAACGGTGCGGCTCTCGTGCCGCGAGGACTCTCGCCCTGGGTGGTCTTGGGGGTGCTGCTCTTCGCGGTCGGCCTCGCCCTCAACCTTCACGCCGACGCCGTGCTCCGTGGGCTTCGCTCGACTCCGGGCGAGTACCGCATCCCCCGGGGTGGGCTGTACCGCTGGGTGAGCTGCCCCAACTACCTGGGCGAGTGCCTCGAATGGCTCGGCTTCGCGATGGCGGCGGGCACGCTCGCCGCGTTCGCGTTCTTCGTCTTCACGGTGGCCAATCTCCTGCCCCGGGCGATCACCCATCACCGCTGGTACCGGGAGCGGTTCCCGGATTATCCGCGGGAGCGGAAGGTGCTGGTCCCCTTCGTGCTGTAGCTCAGATTGTCGCGCTCGACGCGATAGGGCTCCTGGAGCGCGATGGAGCCGGTCTCCAGCAGGGATTTCAGATTGGAGATGACCTTCGGCCAGCCGCCGGACACGGCCACGATCAGCTTCGAGGGCTCGCATTCGATGGTGTGGGTGATCGAGAGCTTGACCGCCGCTCCGTTCGGTTCCAGCTCCATCGTGCAGTACGAGTCGCCTTCGGCCTTCAGCTCGGCCTTGTTCTGATGGCGCCAGCGGATCACCAGCCGCCGTGGCGGATCGGCCTCGACGATCTCGCCCGAGTCGAGGAGGGCGCCGTCGGCGGAGAACATCTTCCAGGGGGAGCCCACCGTCCACGCGCTGTCGCAATGATTCCCGAACCAGTATTGCTTCATGAACTCAACGTCGTCGGTCAGCGCGGACCACAGCCTCTTCTGCGTCGTGCGGATGTAGGTCACATAGACGAAGGTCGATCTAGCCATCGGTCTTCTCCAGTCGTCGCTTGAGGTCTGCCAGCGCCTTGAGGCGGGGCTTTTCGAACTTGGCGATCCAGCGGTCGTTGATCTCCTGCAGCGGCACCGGATTGAGGAAGTGCAGCTTCTCGCGGCCACGCCACACGGTGGCCACCAGGTTCGCCGCTTCCAGCACGCCCAGGTGCTGCGTCACACCCTGCCTCGTCATGTCCAGGTGCTCGCACAGCGCGTTGAGCGTGCGGCCATCGTGGGCGTGCAGCAGGTCGAGGAGCATGCGCCGGCTGGGGTCGGCGAGAGCCTTGAACAGAAGGTCGGTGTCCTCGAGGCGCCTGCCCATGGACTGCGACAATAGGCAAGTAGATGCTTGCATGTCAAGCACCCGGCTGCCACGACGGGGCTCGCCTTGCCGAGCCCCTGGCGGCTGCGCGGGCTGCGCGCGGAAGCTGCCGACCGATCAGCGGAGCGACTTGAAGGTGGCGCGCATCTCCGAGACGAAGAGCGCGGGCTGCTCCCAGGCGGCGAAGTGGGTGCCCTTGGAGAACTTGTTGTAGTGGATGAGCTTCACGTACGCCTTCTCTGACCAGCTCCTCGGCGCCTGGTAGATCTCCTCCGCGAACGCACTGACGCCGACCGGAAGCTTGACGCCCCTCACGTCGAAGAAGCCGCCGGGCGGTAGCTTGTGCGCGGTATCCCAGTAGAGACGCGCGGAAGAAATCGCCGTGTTGGTCAACCAGTAGAGCGTGACGTTGTCGAGCACATCGTCGCGGGTGAGCCCTTCCGGCTTGCCGTCGAAGACGCGGGCGATCATCTCGTAGCTGCGAATGTCGTGATCGAGTATCCACGCGGCGAGGCCGACGGGTGAGTCGACGATCGCGTACAGCGACTGGGGGCGGTTGTTCATCTCGATCGCGTAGCCCAGCCCGTTCTTGTAGAAGTCATCGAGCTGCTCCCAGGCGTGCTTTTCCTCCTGCGAGAGGCCGGCGGGCGGCGGGCCACCGAGCGAGAGGGCCTTCGAGACATCGGGCGGAACCGTCGCCGCCATGTTGGTGTGGATGCCGAGCAATCCCGGCGGCTGTTGCAGGGCCATGACCTCGGAGACGGCGTTTCCCCAGTCGCCACCCTGCGCCACGTACTTCGTGTAGCCGAGACGCTGCATGAGTGTTGCCCACGCCTTGGCGATGCTGACCGGATTCCACCCCGGCTTCGTCGGCTTGCCCGAGAAGCCGTAGCCGGGCAGAGACGGGATCACGAGATGAAAGGCATCTGCCGCCGTCCCGCCATGCGCGGTGGGGTTGATCAGCGGCTCGATGATCTTCATCTGCTCGATGATCGACCCAGGCCAGCCGTGGGTGACGATCATCGGCAACGCGTTTTCGTGCTTGGAGCGGACGTGAAGGAAGTGGATGTCGAGCCCATCGATCTCGGTGAGGAAGTTCGGCACCGCGTTGATCTTCGCCTCGCATTTGCGCCAGTCGTGCTCTGTCGCCCAGTACTGCGCGAGCTTCTGCATCGTCGCGAGCTGCACACCCTGCGATGCATCGGAGACCTGTTCCCGCTCGGGCCACTTGGCTGCCGTGATGCGCCGGCGCAGGTCGGATAGGTCGTCCTTCGAGGCCTCGAAATGGAACGGGCGAACGGCGGTCTTGTCGGCCATCTTGTTCTCCTTTGGAGAGGGTGATTGCGTTTCGGCGAGCGCCGGGATCGGCAGGAGCGAGGCCATGAGGCTCGCTGCGCTGAGCTTGAGACCTTCGCGGCGGGTGATCTTCATGGACTTGCCTCCGACTTGCGCGGAACTCGCCGATGGCTCGCCGGAAGAGACATCCAGAGCGCGCGATCCGGTTCGGAGCGAGGAACCGTGTCAACACGACCAGCGGGTTCATGGTCCTAGGTGGAACAGACCGGGGCCATCGAGGTGAGGCCGCGTGGAGGCCGGGTCGCGAGGCCGAAGAGGCACGGCGAGACTGAGCCCGTGCGGCCTCTCGAGCACGCGCGCGCGAAGTTCCGTGGGCCATTCGCCGGCCCGAATGTCTGGGGGCAACCGAGTGCCCACGGCTTGGCGACAGGTGGTCGGGCTTCACGATGGCCGCGGGCACTCGCCGCGATGGCATCGGCACCGACCGCCGCGTCGGGCGGACCGTCCCTAGAATCGTGCGACGATCTTCAAGGCGAGCGCCTTCTCGAGGGCCAGGCCCCCGTCCGGAAGCTTGGCAATCTTTGGGCCGTTGAGACTCAGGAGAAAGCCCTCGTCCTTCACGCGGACATAGAGGAGAGAGCCGCCATGGCTGACGAGCGCCAGGGCCTCGTCGCCTACTCCGCCGACCGAGGTTGGAACGCCATGGCCACTGGTCGCGGCTGCTCTGATGGCTTCCCAGTTGCCCACCGTCAAGCTCGCGCCCGAAGAGAAGTCCGGGGCGTTGTAGTCACACATCCGGAGGGCCGCGTTCTCCGTCGTCTGCGTCAGCGGTTGCCCCACGGCAGCGACTGCATCCGGCCGGAGCATCAGGTCGCATGCCGACCGAGGTGTGCTGCCTCGAGCGCTCCCCGCCATCAGTGCTGGGAAGCACAAAGCGAGGAATGCTCCAGTCCTTCCGATTCGGGAACTCCGGCGAGAGCTACAGTGCATATCGCAAGCCGCCTTTGAGAATTTCGCCGTTGCTGGTCGAACGACTCGCTACCGGATGCTTCCCTGGGTCACGCATTCCGTCGATCCGGCCGGACTCAGGGTGGCTCCAAGAATGGTCGCCTGCCCCGAGGCCGAATTGAATCGCATCCGGCCGGCACCGCCCCCACCTCCGCCGGCGCTGTTGTTCGGAGACCCGGTCCCGCCGGAACCGTCGACGAGCAGGAACGCAGCGCCGTCCCCTCCGGGAGACACCTCAGAGTTGCCGCCCGGTGCAGGATCGCCGCTCGCGGTCCCATCGTGTCCAGAAGGCTCGTTGGTGCTCGTGCCGCCACCTCCTCCGCCGCCATTGGCGGCGAGAACCCCGGCGAGGTTGACCGCTGCGGACTCGAGGAGGATCGACCCGCCGCTGCCGCCGCCGGAGGCTTCCTGCTCGCTCGTGGCCGCGCCACCGAAGCCCCCGCCCCCGCCGCCGACGTGAATGACCCCGCCTGGTTGAACGCTGATCGAAGTCCCCGCAACGAGCTGGATGGCACCCCCGCCCCCGCCCGGACCGCCAGGATCTCCTGCGCCGCCTGACGACCCCCCCACCAGCGGCGTGATGGTTGCGATCCCATAGCTCGAGCCGCCCGGGGTCGGATCACCGGTCTCGGGTGCCCCCTCACCGCCGCCACCGCAGTATCCGCCCCCGCTGCCGGCAGCCTGGAGACCGGCGCCGCCGGCGCCAGGTCCTGCTCCGTCCGCGTTCGTGCCGACTCCTTGGAAGCCTCCGGCGCCGGGCAGGTCAGCCAAACCGTTGGCCAGGAGCTTGCCGTGGATCTCGATCGTGTCCATCGCGACGAGCACGATGCCGTTGGTTCCTTCCACGGTGAGTTTCATGCCCGCCGGGATCTTGATCGCGTGGGCCACGTAGACTCCGACCTTGGAGCCGTCGAGCTGCGTCGCGAGCTTGAAGGCGAGCACATCGGAGCCATCTCCACACGAGGCCAGGTTTTCGGTGGTGTCGATCGTGCAACTCGACGAGTCGACGATGAAATCGCCGATCGTGGAAAGGTCCATGCCGTTGATGCTGATGTTCGATGGGCTGAATCCAAGCCCAGCCCGACCGGCGTCCGGGCCAGCGATGCCGCTCGACGAGCCGCAGGCCGTGGTGAGGAATCCCAGGAGCAGGAGGGTGAAGAGCGGACGTCGTGCCACTCGACAAGGTTGACGCATCAAGCGTTCCTCTTTCGCAGAGCCCACGCGGTCGGCGGCGCGGGGATCGCGCACGAAGGAGGAAGGCGAATCCTCTGCATAGCAGATTCGTCGCTGGCACCTCCTACGAGCGTCCCTGGGCAGTTGACCGAACTGTCTAGGCAACTTGTCGAGCACCTCGGGCCGGCGGACGGCTTCCTCTTGAGAGTGCGGGCGCTTGGGCTCTGGCGCAGCGCTCGCAGACTCTGGCTGGCGGAGACCACGCCATGCCCAGAAAGACCAGACTCGAAGCGCTCTCGATCGGCCTGCTCGCCGCCCTCTGCATCCTCGGATGCGGCTCGGGCGCGGGAAACCCGGGTGGCGACGGTGGAACCAGCACCTACTTGCTCAGCGTCTCGACCGCAGTGTCGGGCTCAGGGAGCGTCACCGGCAGCGGCGTCAGCTGTGGCTCGGTTTGTACCGAGTCCTTCGCCGCGGGGACGTCGGTCACTCTCACTGCCACCCCCGCCAGCGGCTCGACCTTCGCCAGCTGGTCCGGCTGTGACTCGACATCGGGGACACCTGCACGCTGGCGCTCGCCTCGAACCGGAGCGTCTCCGCCACCTTCAACGCTGGGAGCTCCGGAAGGTTCCACAGCGTGACGGTGTCCAGGTCGGGCTCGGGCACGGTCACCGGAAACGGGGTCAACTGTGGCGCCACCTGCAGTGCCACGCTGCCCACCGGAACGTCGGTGACGCTCACCGCAACGCCGGCGGCGGGGTCCGCCTTTGTCGGCTGGTCGGGCTGTGACTCGGCTTCGGGCAGCACCTGTAGCCTCACGATCACCTCGGACAGGAACGTCTCGGCCGCGTTCAACACCAGCTCCGGCACGAACTACCTCCTGACCGTCAGCAAGGAGGGCTCGGGCTCCGGCACCGTCGCCGGGAACGGGATCAACTGCGGCGCCACCTGTTCCGCGACTCTCGTCGCGGGCACCGCGGTCGCTCTCACCGCGACCCCGGCGTCGGGCTCGACCTTCGCGAGCTGGTCCGGCAGGTTCGGGTCGTCACCTTTCCAGTTGCTACTGCGTCAGCGGCGTGATGGTCAGCACCCACGGGACTCTGGTGGCCTCCACGCGAGTCGCTTGCGTGAGGCTTTCCAGGTCGACCGGCGCTTCGATGAGGACGCTGGTGCTGGACGTTCCCCCGGGGAAGGTTTGCGTGACTGTGGGGCCAAAGTGCAGCGTGACGCCGGGCTCCACCGAGACGCCGCTGAGCTCCAGCGACAGGATCTTGTTCGCATAGCCGGCGTTGGAAGAGTCGGCGGTGATCACCTCGAAGGTTCCGCTGAGCTCGAAGGCGGTCACGTCCGGGTCAGGGCAAGCGGCACCGGTGTAGCGGCTCTGCCCGTTCTGGAACTGCGAGGTGTTGACGATCGGGAATCCCCCCGTGCTGGTCGTCAGCTCGAGCTGCACCGAGAAGCTGTCGGTGACGTTGGCCGTGATGAACTCGTTCAGGTTGTAGCCTGGAGCGCTGAACTCGCCGTCGACCTGGTATTTGTTGCCGAGGAAGTAGATCTTTCCCGGATCCGAGTACAGCGGCGCCTGGCCCGGCTGGGAGTTGGGCGTGAACTTGATGAGCACCGGCGTGGTCGACGGTTTCGTGTCCGGCGCGGTGTAGAGGACCGACGCGCCCTGGGCGGGCACAGTCAGCTTGCCCGAAGCATTGCCCGCCGGCTCGAGCGACCAGACCCCGGCGGAGTTCGGCACCGAGACCGACATCTGCTGCGGGAGGGGCTGCGTCACTGCGTCCGCGATCGCCTGCTGCACCCCCTGCTGGGCGAGTCGGACCAGCTCGACCACGTAGGCGCAGGTCTCAGGACTACTGCTGGCGTTGCAGCGGTCGGTGGAGAGGAGCGCGTCCGCCTCGAAGTTCGTCTGGCTCCCGGTCCGGACCGTCGCCTTCCTTGGGTTGACGTAGTATCGCTTGTACTTCAACGCGCGGCGCGTCCGCGGGGCGGTCGCGGCGGCGGCGTTGCGCAGCGCCGAGCCGGACGCCTCGACGTCGAGGGTGACGGTCACGGTCCCGGCGGTCGTATCCACCATCACCGGAGCATTCAGCCACAGACCGCCGGTTTCCTGCAGCGCGATGGACGCGGTCTGAGGCAGATCGTCGCTGCCGAGCTGGAATCTAAGGGAGACGGGCACGGCGAAGGCTGTGTCGGAGAGGATCGAGACCCCCGGCGCGTCCTCCTGCGGCAGAGGGTTCTGGATCGTCTGCAGCGTCACGTTGGTGCCGTCGGGGAGCGCGCCGGCCGGAATGACGAGGCTGATCGTCCCGTCGGCCGAGGCCACGGTCCCGCCCGCGCTTCCGACCGTCTGCTGCACTGGCGCGCCGACTGGCGTGTCGCCCGTCGTCTGCAGCGGCTGGAAGTTGTCGGTAGCGGCGCCGTGCTCGCGAACCTGGTCCTGCGTCGCGCCGACGCCCGTGAGCCGATACGTATACGACGTCTGCGCGGTGAGGTTGCGGTCGAGGAACGAGGTCGCGCTGGGGTCGAGCGTCTGGACGGTGGCGAACGCGCCGCCACCGGTCTGGCGCTCCAAGGTATAGCTGGTGGCGCCCGCCGCCGAGGTCCAGACGAGGTTGACGGTGGTCGCCGAACTCCCGAAGGCGATCATGGTCGACACACCCGCGTCGGTCCCGTTCCCGGCGTCAGTCCCGTTCCCGGCGTCAGTCCCGTTCCCGGCGTCAGTCCCGTTCCCGGCGTCAGTCCCGTTCCCGGCATCGGTCCCGTTCCCGGCATCGGTCCCGTTCCCGGCATCGGTCCCGTTCCCGGCGTCAGTCCCGTTCCCGGCGTCAGTCCCTGCGCCGCTGGTGTCCTTCTGGTCACCACAGGCCGCAGCCAACATCATCGCAGCAGCGATCAGGGCAAGGATGCACGGCGAGAGAGTGGGTCGAGTGACTGCAAGCCGGCGAGGGGCCATGACGTTTCCTCCTGCCCGGAAACGTAGCTGGGGAGGTGACGCCCGGCCGGGTGCGCTTTGGCGAAACCGGCTGGGCCACCCCCCGCGCGTTCAGTGCCGGTGCAGCACCGCCTCCGGGGTGGTCATTGCGGCAGTGGTGCGGTGGCGACGCTTTCGCGAGGCAACGCCCAGGGGCCTGGCCGAGCTTACGACGCCTCGGCAGCCATGGCTCAGACTGTGGGTCGCTCGGGAGACTCGGGACGGTTGGAAGCTTCGCCCCGTGTGATCAGCGAGGCCCTGAGGAGGCCGCCGCACGAAGCACCACACGCGCAATCCGGATCCAAGCAGACGCTGTCCAAGGATTTCTCTCGCGCTCGCGAGCCGGCCAGGGGCCCCCAGGGGGCATCAGTGGGCAGGGCAGTGCCGGCGGTGATTCACGGGCGGCCTCCGGCGATGAAGGCGTCCAGGTCCTCAGGGCGGATGCGGATCGCGTTGGAGATGCGCCGACAGAGAGGCGAGGGTGCCGGGTGCCGGAGGCGAGCGAAAATCCGCCCTGCCTCCGCGAGCTTCCGAAGCGAGGAGTACGGGACTTGAACCCGTGACCTCCGGCGTGACAGGCCGGCGTTCTAACCAGCTGAACTAACTCCCCAGTACAGCGACGTCTTCGATGGGCGGAACAGGGATCGAACCTGTGACCCTCGCCTTGTAAGGGCGATGCTCTACCGCTGAGCTATCCACCCGGTCCCTGGCTCCGTCCTCGACGACGGGGCGCTTGTATTGTCCCGGTTCCAGCTGTGTCAAGGACGCCAGCAATCTTCGCCTGGCGCGTGCCCGGCCGCTTGGAACAAGTCTAGCGCCGAGGAGGAAGACATCCATGGACACCCGCACCGCCGCCGCCCGCTTCCGACAGCTGCACCAGACGAGCACCCCCCTGCTCCTCCCGAATGCCTGGGACGCCGGGAGCGCCCGGGTCATCGAGTCCTGTGGCGCACAGGCCATCGCCACCACCAGTGCCGGCCTGGCCTGGTCCCGCGGGTACGCCGACGGGTACGCCATGCCAGCCTCCGTTCTCCTCACAGCCGTCAAGGAGATCGCCCGGGTCATCTCGGTGCCCCTGAGCGTCGACATGGAGGCGGGCTACGGCACCGACCTGGCCGCCATCGCCGAGAACGCCTTTGCCCTCGCCAGCGCCGGGGTGGTGGGCATCAACATCGAGGACGGGACGGATCGACCCGAGGTCCTCTGCGAACGGATCGCCGCGACGAAGCGCGGCGCAGCCCGCGCCGGAGTGGACCTCTTCGTCAACGCCCGGACCGACGTCTACCTCAAGGGGCTCACCGCGCCCGAGCGCGCGGCGGACGAGGCGATCGCCCGCGGGCTCAAGTACCGCGAGGCCGGAGCGGACGGCCTGTTCGTCGCGGCGCTCGTCGACCCCGCGTCCATCCGCAAGGTCGTGGCCGCGGTGCCCCTGCCACTGAACGTTCTCGTCTGGGCGAAGCTGCCCTCGGTGTCCGAGCTCGGCGCGCTCGGCGTCCACCGGGTGAGCGCGGGGTCGGGCATCTCCAGCGCGGTGCACGGGCTGACCCGGCGTGCGGCGCGACAGTTCCTCGCGGGCGGCGGCTACGACGCCATCTTCGAGGGGGCCATGCCCTACCCGGAGCTCAACGCGCTCTTCGCGGAACGGCGATGAGCGAGGAGGACCTCCTGCTCCGGCCCATCGGCGCCGTCCGCTCCGATCTCCGGGACCGGGAGCTCGCCCCGATGCAGGGACATGAGGGCGCGCCGGACGCTTGGATCGAGCTTCTGCCCGGCGTCCTCCCGGCGGCCTCGCATCTGCGGGCCGGAGACGCGCTCGTCGTCCTGACCTGGCTCCACCAGGCCGACCGCAGCGTGCTCCAGGTCCATCCCCGCAGCGACCCGGCCCGTCCGCTCACCGGTGTGTTCTCCACGCGCTCGCCCGATTGGCCGAATCCCATCGGGCTGCACCGGGTGCAGGTCCTCGCCGTCGAGCCCCGCCGCCTCCGTGTCGGGCCGCTCGAGGCCGTCGACGGGACACCGGTGCTCGACCTCAAGCCGGTCCTCGAGGGGCAGGGCGCCTGAGGGCCTCCGGGACACTCGCCAGCCCCGGGCGCTTCCTGCTACGTCCAGCGGCCGTGAACGATCGCCTCCTCCGCGCCGCCCGCCGGCAGCCCGTGGACGTGACGCCGGTGTGGATCATGCGCCAGGCCGGGCGCTACCTCCCCGAGTACCGGGCCATCCGCGAGAAGATCGAGTTCCTGCCGCTGTGCAAGACACCGGATCTCGCCGCGGAGGTGACGGTGCAGCCGGTTCGCCGGCTCGGCGTCGATGCGGCGATCATCTTCTCCGACATCCTCATCCCCACTGAGGCGATGGGGATGGAGCTCGAGCTCGGCGACCGGGGGCCGCACTTCCCGTCACCGCTCCGCACCGCCGCGGACATCGAGAAGCTCGTGGTGCCCGACCCGGTGGAGACGACGGGCTTCGTGGCCGAGGCCATTCGCCGCACCCGGGCCGCGCTGCACGACTCGGTGCCGGTCATCGGGTTCGCCGGCGCGCCCTTCACCCTCGCCGCCTACATGGTCGAGGGCGGCGGCTCGAAGAGCTTCATCGTCATCAAGCGGCTCCTCTTCGAGCAGCCGAAGCTCGCGCACGCGCTGTTCGACCGGCTCACCCGGACGCTGATCCCGTACCTCGAGATGCAGGTCGAGGCCGGCGCGCGCATCGTCCAGATCTTCGACAGCTGGGGCGGCGAGCTGAGTCCGCGGGACTTCGAGACCTTCAGCCTGCCGTACCTCACCCGGATGGTGCACGCGCTCCAGGCGAAGGGCGTGCCGGTCATCGTCTTCGGCACCGCCATGTCCACCCACCTGCCGCTGCTCCGGAAGACCGGCGCCGACGTGCTCGGCTGCGACTGGCGCGTCGACATGGACCAGGCCCGCGCGCTCGCCGGACCCGGCGTCGCCCTCCAGGGCAACCTCGATCCGCTGGCGCTCTTCCTGCCGACGGCGGACCTCGAGCTCCGGGTGGCGGACGTCATTCGCCGCGCCGGACCGGTGGGGCACATCTTCAACCTCGGGCACGGCATCCTGCCGCCCACGTCACCCGACGCGGCGAAGCGCCTGGTGGAGATGGTGCACCGGCTCGGCTGTCACGTCACCGCGCCGCCGACGCCCTAGGCCGAGCCCGTCGTTCAGCGGAGGGCGGTCATGGTGGAGCGAATCGGGCTGGTCGGAGCTGCAGGGGCGATGGGGCAAAGCGTGGGCCAGGCGCTCGTCGCGCGCGGGAAGCCGTTCCGGGTCATCGGCCGCTCGGCGGGCGCCCTCGAGGCGAGCTTCCGCGGGATGCCGGGTGTGGAGCGGGTGACCTGGAATCCCGAGGACCCGGCCTCGGTCCGCGGGGCGGTGCGCGGACTCGACACGCTCATCTACCTCGTGGGCGTGGCGTACCATCAGTTCGAGCAGCACCCGGTGGTGATGCGGCAGACGCTCGAGGGCGCGATCGCCGAGGGCGTCCAGAGGATGGTGCTCGTCGGGACCGTGTACCCGTACGGGACTCCGCGGACGACGCCGGTCACCGAGGACCACCCGCGCGAGCCGCAGACCTTCAAGGGGCGGATGCGGAAGGACCAGGAAGATCTCCTGATGCAGGCCGATGCCGCCGGGAAGATCCGCGGGGCGATTCTCCGGCTCCCCGACTTCTACGGGCCGGACGTCGACAAGAGCCTCGTGCACGGCGCGTTCGTCGCGGCGCTGCACGGCGGGACGGCGAACCTGATCGGGCCCATCGACACGCCGCACGAGTTCATCTTCGTCCCGGACGTCGGCCCGGTGCTGCTCGACCTCGCGGAGAGGCCCGAGGCGTACGGCAAGTGGTGGCACCTCGGCGGACCGGGGACGATCACCCAGCGCGCGTTCGCGACGAAGGTGTTCGCCGCGGTGGGCAAGACGCCGAAGATCCGCGCCGCGGGCAAGACCACCGTGCGGTTGCTCGGGCTCTTCAACCCGCTGATGCGCGAGCTCGTGGAGATGAACTACCTCCAGACGACGCCGGTGGTGCTCGACGACTCGGCGCTCCAGAAGCTCCTCGGGCCGGTGAAGAAGACCTCGTACGAGGAGGGCATCCGGAAGACGCTCGAGACCATGCGCTCGACGAGCGCGGCCAGACCCGCCTGAGTCCTCGCCTCGAGGCCCGGAGGGAGGCCCGTTTGACTCATCAATCGGTCTCTGGTGGAAGACCGCGTCATGGCGCAACTCCTCGGTCATCCCGGCACCTCGCGCGCGGTCGTCGTGAGGGGACTCCGCACTCCCTTCGTCAAGGCCGGCGGCGTCTTCGGCTCTCTCACCTCGCTGGACCTCGGCGCCGCAGTCGTCCGTGAGCTCGTCGAGCGCACCGACATCGACCCGGCGGAGATCGACCAGATCGTCTTCGGCCAGGCCATCCCCACGCTCCTCGCCCCGAGCATCGCCCGCGAGGTCGGCCTCGCCTCGGCACTCCCGAGGGGGCTGGAGGCCCACACCGTGAGCCGCGCCTGCGCCACCTCCATCCAGGCCTTCACCGACGTGGCCTCCGCGATGGCCGTGGGGGTGAGCCAGGTCGCCATCGCCGGCGGCACCGAGTCGATGAGCGATGTGCCCATCTTCACCAGCCGGCCGCTCTCGCGCGCTCTGGTGAAGGCCAGCCGCGCCCGCTCGCTCCCCGAGCGCGTCCGCGCCTTCGCCGGGCTCCACCCCAAGGACCTGGTCCCCGTCCCGCCGGCCATCGCCGAGTACTCCACCGGCCTCACCATGGGGCAGAGCGCCGAGAAGATGGCCAAGGAGAACGGCATCTCGCGGCAGTGGCAGGACGAGATCGCGCTCGCCTCGCACCACCGCGCCGCGGCCGCGTGGAAGGCCGGGGTGTTCGACTCCCAGGTGATGCACGTCCCGGTGCCGCCGGCGTACACCCGCACCGGCACGGCGGACGACATCGTCCGGCCCGATACCTCGCTCGAGGCGCTGGGCAAGCTCCAGCCGGTCTTCGACCGGGCGCACGGCTCGGTCACCGCGGGCAACAGCTCGCCCTTGACCGACGGTGCCGCCGCTCTGGTGGTGATGCGCGAGGACCGGGCGAAGGCGCTGGGCCTGAAGCCGCTCGGTGCCCTCCGCGCGTTCGCCTACGCCGCCACCGACCCGGCCGACCAGCTCCTCCAGGGCCCGGCGTACGCCGCCCCGCTGGTGCTCGACCGCGCCGGGATGAGCCTGAAGGACATCGACCTGGTCGAGATGCACGAGGCGTTCGCCGCGCAGGTGGCGAGCAACCTCCAGGCGTTCGCCAGCCCCGAGTTCGCGCGGAAGCTCGGCCGCTCCGCCCCGCTCGGCGAGGTGGACCCCGCGCGCCTCAACGTCCACGGCGGCTCCATCGCGCTCGGGCACCCGTTCGGCGCGACCGGTGCCCGGATCGTCATGCAGGCGCTCGATGCGCTCGCCCGCCTCGACAAGGCCACCGCACTCTGCACCGTCTGCGCTGCCGGCGGGCTCGGCGCAGCCATCATCCTGGAGCGCGTCTGATGGCCAGCTTCCGCACCGAGGTACGCGGCGATGTGGCAGTCGTCACCTTCGACCTTCCGGGCGAGCCGGTGAACACGCTGTCGCCCGCTGTCGGGGCCGAGTTCACCGAGGAACTGGAGCGGCTCGGCAAGGACGAGGCGGTGAAGGCAATCGTCTTCACCTCCGCCAAGCCGGACTTCGTGGTCGGCGCCGACGTGAAGTGGCTCGGCTCCCTCCGGAGCGCCGCGGACGGCGAGCGCGCCTCGCGCGAGGGGCAGCACGGATTCGACCGGCTGGCGTTCTTCCCCAAGCCCGTCGTCGCCGCCATCCACGGCGCGTGTCTGGGCGGTGGTCTCGAGTGGGCGATGGCCTGTCACGGCCGGATCGCCTCGGATGCGCCGCGGACCCAGCTCGGGCTGCCGGAGGTGCAGCTCGGTCTGCTCCCCGGCGCAGGCGGGACGCAGAGGCTGCCGCGCCTGATCGGCGTCCAGGCGGCGCTCGATCTCATCCTCACCGGGAAGGCCGTCCGCGCCTCCAGGGCGCGCAAGCTCGGCCTGGTCGACGAGGTGGTCCCGCAGGCGATCCTGGTCGACACCGCGGTGGAGCGCGCCCGGGCGCTCGCCGCCGGCAAGGGGCGCGTCGAGCCTCGGCGGACCCCCCGCGAGGCGGTGACCCGCGCGGCGCTCGAGGGCAACCCGATCGGGCGGCGACTGCTGTTCGGCGAGGCGCGCAAGCAGCTCCTGAGGAAGAGCGGCGGCCACTACCCCGCGCCCGAGCGCGCGCTCGAGGTCGTCCGCGAGGGCCAGGAGAAGGGCTTCGAGGCCGGCCAGCGCGCCGAGGCCCGCGCGTTCGGCGACCTGCTGGTCAGCGAGGTCAGCGCGCGCCTCCGCGAGCTCTTCTTCGCCACCACCGCGCTCAAGAAGGACACCGGAGTCGACGGTGCGGCGAGGGCTCGGCCCGTCCACAAGGTCGCGGTGCTCGGCGGCGGCCTCATGGGCGGCGGCATCGCGTTCGTCACCGCGGAGAAGGCCGAGCTCCCGGTCCGGGTCAAGGAGCGTGACGACGCGTCCGTCGGCCGGGCGCTGGCACACGTGCGCGGGCTGCTCGACGGCCGCGTCCGCCGGCGGCGGCTCGACCGCCGGGGGCTGGAGAAGGTGCTCTCGCGCGTCACCGCCACCACGGAGCTCTCGGGCTTCGGACGGGCGGACGTGGTCATCGAGGCCGTGTTCGAGGACCTCGACCTCAAGCGCCGGCTCCTGGCCGAGGTGGAGGGCGCCACGTCCGAGGGCTGCGTCTTCGCCTCGAACACCAGCTCCATCCCCATCACCCGGCTGGCCGAGGGCGCACGGCGGCCGGGCAGCGTCATCGGGATGCACTACTTCAGCCCGGTGGAGAAGATGCCGCTGCTCGAGGTCATCACCCACGCCGGCACCGACCCGTCGGTCGTCGCCACCTGCGTCGAGCTGGGGAAGAAGCAGGGGAAGACGGTCATCGTCGTCCGTGACGGCCCGGGCTTCTACACCTCGCGCGTCCTCGCCCCGTACCTCAACGAGGCCGCGCACCTCCTGGTCGAGGGCGCGGACGTCGCGGCGGTGGACGCGGCGCTCCGGGGGTACGGCTTCCCGGTCGGTCCGTTCCAGCTCCTCGACGAGGTGGGCATCGACGTGGGCGAGAAGGTGAGCCACGTCCTCCACGACGCGTTCGGCGAGCGCATGACTCCCCCGGCCACCATGGCGGCGCTGGTGAAGGACGGTCGGCTCGGCCGCAAGGCGAAGAAGGGCTTCTACCGCTACGACGTGAAGGGCAAGCCGGTGGACACGAGCGTGTACGCAGCGCTCCCGCTCGGCGCCACGCGCGGTGCCGTTCCCCGCCGAGGAGCTGTGGGAGCGTCCGGTGCTCCTCTTCCTCAACGAGGCCGCGCGCTGCCTCGAGGAGGGCATTCTCCGGAGCCCCCGCGACGGCGACATCGGCGCCGTCTTCGGGCTCGGCTTCCCGCCGTTCCGGGGCGGCCCCTTCCGGGCGATCGACGCGATGGGCGCGGCCGAGCTGGTTCACCGGCTCGAGTCCTGGCGCGAGCGGAAGGGCCTCCGCTTCGAGCCGGCCCCGCTGCTCCGCCGCATGGCCGAGCGCAACGAGCGGTTCCACCCGCCCCCGCGTCAGACCTAGGCGGCCTTCGCCGGCGTCTCGCCCTCGAGCAGCCGGACCGGCAGCACCATCGCGTTCAGTCCGGCGAACTGCAGCCGCCGCTGGATCTGGTACGCGGTCTCGTTGTGGAGCAGCCGCTGGTACCAGTGCTCCTGCTCGAAGACGAGCTTCCCGGCGAAGAACAGCGCCCGCGGGAACTCCTTCGCCACGTCCCGGCAGAGGTCGGTCGCGGTCTGGACCGCCTCGGTCCCGAGCGCCATCCGGGCCGTCGCCGCCAGCCCCAGGCCCTGCGCGAGCGCGACGTACTCGTCCAGCGCGGCGCGGGTGCGGTCCTTCACCTCGACCACCTCGGCGATGTCCTTGAAGGTGGCCGAGTCGATGACCCCCACCGAGAGGAAGACGAAGTTCTGGAAGTAGTTCGGAAAGAGCCGCTGGATGGTGAGCAGCGAGTGCACGCCGAGCCCGGCGTAGCCGCCCACCAGCAGCACCGCGGTGGGCTTCTTCGGGTCCAGCTGCCGGACCGGCGCCATCGCCTTGGGCATCGAGGGGAGGATCGCGTCGAGCCGGCGCAGGCTCAGCTGCACCTTCCGGTAGTGGGCCCGGGTCCAGACGAAGACCGCCACCACGGCGCCGGTCACCACCAGCGTCACCCAGGCTCCCTCGGCGAACTTCTCGTAGACGTTCACCACCAGGATGGAGAGACAGAGCACGAGGCCGACGGCGTGGATCCACATCTGCCGGCCCCAGTCGCGGCGGTCGCGTCGCTGCTGCCACCAGAAGCGGCACATCGCCAGCTGGCTCAGCGAGAAGGTGACGAACACGTTGATCGCGTAGAGGGTGACCAGGGTGGTGATGTCGCCCTTGGTGTAGAGGAGGGCCAGGATCGACGAGCCGCCCATCAGCAGCACGCCGTTCTGCATCGTCAGCCGGTCCGAGAGCTGGGCGAACCGGTGCGGCGCCCAGCTGTCCACCGCCATGTTCGCCATCACCCGTGGGCCGTCGATGAAGCCGGCCTGGGCGGCGACGAAGAGCAGGAGCGCCTCGGAGGCCAGGGTGATCCACACGAACCACTTCCCGAGCGGCAGCCCGGCGAGGTGGAAGGCGCCGGCGAAGCGGTCCGCCAGCACCGCGTTCATCGTCTGTCCGGTGACCGGCGAGACGTGGAGCAGGAGATAGGCGAGGGTGATGCCGCCGGCGGTGAGCGACAGCGAGATGGCCATCAGCACCATCGTCCGCTTGGCGGTCTCCACCTTGGGCTCGCGCATGATCTGCAGCCCGTTGCTCACCGCCTCGATGCCCGTGTACGTGCCGGCGCCCATCGAGTAGGCGCGGAGGAACAGGGCGAACATCCCGCCGATGCCCAGCGTCGCGACCCCGCTCGACAGCCCGCCCCGGACCTGGTCGGACACCACGTGCACCTCGTCCACCCGGGTGAGCACCGAGCCGCCGATCAGGAGGACGTGGGTGACGAGGAAGACGAGGAAGATGGGCGCCAGCGCCGTCACCGACTCGCGGACGCCGCGCAGGTTCAGCACCACCAGCACCGCGATGGCGGCGAACTCCACCGGGAGCTTCCAGCCGTAGAGCGCCGGGGGGACGAAGCTGAAGATGGCGTCCGCCCCGCCCGCGATGGAGGTGGTGATGGTGAGGACGTAGTCCACCATCAGCGCGCTGCCCGAGACCACGCCGGCGCCGGGCCCGAGCAACCGGGTCGCGACCACGTAGCCGCCGCCGCCGAACGGGAAGTGCTCGATGATCCGCGAGTACGCCGCGGCGATGATCAAGACGGTGATCGCGGTTGCCAGCGCGAGGAACGGAGCGAGGCTGACATGTGTGCCCAGCGCCTTGAACGACTCCTCGGGGCCGTACGACGAGGACGACAGCCCGTCGGCTCCCAGGCCCACCCAGGCGAGGAACGCCACCAGGGAGACGTGGTGAAAGACGCCCGGGTCCTCGACGCTCCGGGGTCCTCCGATCAGCCACCGGCGCACCCTGCGTCTGAGCGGGGGTGGCTCGGGGGGCGTGGCGGCGGGCGTCGGCTCTGCGCTGGCGGGGTCCACGGGCGCCGCAAGGGTCTACTGCCCGGGGGGGACGAGGCGCAAACGACCTGGCCTCCAGGGTTGCGGGCACCCGGGTCCGCGAGGGCAGGCCCGGGTCTGCTAGCCTCTCCCGGGGCTCCCCGAATGAACGTCTGGATCGTCACCGCGCAGGACGCTCCGGCGAGCGCGATCGCCCGCGGACTCGAGCAGGCCGGCTGGGTGTGCACGCGCTTCCGCGACGGCGAGGCGGCGGAGCAGGCGGCGGCGACCGAGCCGCCCGACGGCTTCGTGGTGCTCGACCCGTGCCCTCCCTGGGGCGTGGCGGGGCTGCTGTCGCGGCTCCGGGCGAAGGACACCGAGGTGGGCCGTCCGGTGCTGGTGCTCGGCGTGGAGGACGTGGAGCTGCGGACGCGGCTCCTGGACCTCGGCGCCGACGACGTGCTGCCGGCGAAGGTGGCTCCCGAGGAGCTGCTGGCGCGGCTCCGGCGTCGGAGCGCGCTGTTCAGGCGGGTGGCGGGGCCGGCGACCCGGGGCCCCGAGGACCGGGTGGCGGTCGTGGACGCGCTCACCGAGGTGCACAACCGACGGTACTTTCTCCTGCGACTCGAGGACGAGTTCCGCCGGGCGCAGCGCTACGACAACCCGATCGCCCTGGTGCTGGTGGATCTCGACCAGTTCCGGGGCATCAACGAGTCCTTCGGCCACCTGATGGGAGACGGCGTGCTCCGCGGGGTGGCCCAGTGCCTGCTCGCGGCCGTGCGGGAGACCGACACGGTGGCCCGCACCGGCGGAGATGAGTTCGCCTGCATCCTCCCCCAGACGCACCTCGCCGGTGCCCTCACCGTGGCCGAGCGCATCCGGCGCGACATCGCCGCGCTCCGCACGGGCCCGGCGGCGGACGTGCTGCTGACCGCGAGCGTGGGCGTGGGGAGCCACCCGGCGGTGCAGGTGCAGACGGCCGAGGAGCTCATCGGCGCGGCCGATGGCTGTCTGGCGCGGGCGAAGCGCGAGGGTAGAAACCGCGTCTGCCTGGCCGACCCGGGGTTGGGTCTCCTCCCCCGGGGCTCCGGGAGTTCCTGAGGCAGGGACTACGGGCAACGGTCGTTTCGCCCGGCCGCCTGGGTCCAGGGCGACCTCAAGCACCCCCGGTGGGTATAGAGTGACCCCGGGTCCCCCGCACAGGACAGGGTGAAACGGACCTGATCCCCGCGGGTTGCTGGAGGCGGACGGGTGGCCAGACGGTTGCAACCAGGGGCTTCCACTGGAAAACACCCCATGGAGCCCGCACTCAAATTGTCGCCTGCCCAGGGGCGGCTGCTGGTGGTCGACGACGAGGAGAACATCCTCAAGTCGCTCCGCCGCGTGCTCCGCAGCGGGGACTGGGAGATCCGCACCGCGCTCGATGGAGAGCGGGGGCTGGAGATCCTCGAGCAGTTCACTCCCGAGGTGGTCATCTCGGATTTCCGGCTCCCGGGGATGAACGGAGCGGACTTCCTCGCCCAGGTGAAGCAGCGCATCCCGCTCGCGCAGCGGATCATGCTCACCGGGCACGCCGACCAGCGGGCCATCGAGGAGGCCATCAACCGCTCCGAGATCTTCCGCTTCATCGCCAAGCCCTGGAACGACTCGCGCTGCTGCTCACCGTCCAGAGCGCCTTCGAGCAGTACGCGGTGCAGGCCGAGAACGCGCACCTCCAGGAGGTCACCCGCGCCCAGAACGAGGAGCTCCGGGCGCTCAACGCCGAGCTCGAGGAGCGCGTCCAGCAGCGCACCCGGCTCCTGGTGGTCGCCAAGCGCGAGTGGGAGCTGTCCTTCGACTCGCTCGACCTCCCCCTGGCCGTGGTGCGCGGGGCGGACCACAGCGTGCGCCGGGCCAACGTGGCCTACGCGCGGGTGGCGGGCCGGCCGGTCCAGGGCGCTGGGCCAGAACCCGCCCTGCCACCAGTTCCTCTTCGGCCGTGACACCCCGTGCACGGGCTGTCCCATGAAGAAGGCCATCTCCAGCGGCAAGGAAGGCCGGGCGGAGATCCAGCACCGGGGAAGAATTTACGTCCTGGACGTCTACCCCATGGCGGAGGAGGGGCAGGCGGTGTGCGCGTACCGTGACGTGACCGACGAGCGGAACATGACCGCGCCGCCTGGTCGAGACCGAGAAGATGGCCGCGGTGGGCCAGCTCGCCGGCGGCGTGGCGCACGAGATCAACAACCCGCTGGCGGGCATCCTCACCTTCGCCCAGCTGATGAAGCGCGACGCCGGCCGCAGCAAGGGCGACGTGGACTCGCTCCAGCTCATCGAGGAGTCGGCGCTCCGCTGCAAGCGCATCGTGGAGAGCCTGCTGCAGTTCAGCCGCCGCTCGCAGGAGGGCGACCGGAGGCCGTTCGATCTCAACCGCTGCGTGGACGACGCGGCCTTCCTCTTCCGGGCGCAGCTCAAGAAGTCGCCCGAGGCCACGCTCGAGGTGACCACCACGCCGGACCTGGCGCCGGTCATCGGGGACACGAGCCAGATGGGCCAGGTGCTCCTGAACCTCCTGCAGAACGGGCTGTATGCGCTCGAGGGGAGGCGGGGCGCCCTGACCGTCACCACCGGTCGGCGGGACACGCACCTCTTCTTCAGCGTGCACGACACCGGCACGGGCATCGAGCCCGCGGTGCTGCCGCGCATCTTCGAGCCGTCGTTCACCACCAAGCCGCCCGGTGAGGGCACCGGACTCGGTCTGGCGATCGCCTACCGCATCGTCCAGGACCACGGCGGCCGCTTCGAGGTGCAGAGCGCTCCCGGCGAGGGCTCCACCTTCACCGTCCTTCTTCCCATTCCCCCGACGTCTTTCCCCTCCGTGAGGAACTGATGAGCAAGCGCCCTGGCAAGATTCTGGTCGTGGACGACGACAAGGTCGTCCTTCGCGCCGTCACCGAGATACTCCAGCGAGAGGGCTACACGGTCGTGGCCATCGATGACGCGGTGGAGGGTCTCGCCGCCTCCAAGGACCCGTCGGTCGACGTGGCGGTGCTGGACATCCGGATGCCGCACCTGTCCGGGATGGACCTGCTCCGGGCCATCAAGCAGGGCCGGCCCGAGGTGGAGGTGGTGATGATGACCGCCTTCGCCACGGTGGAGACGGCGGTCGAGGCGGTGAAGGCCGGCGCCTACGACTACCTCACCAAGCCCTTCGCCAACATCGACGAGGTGAGCCTCACCGTCGCCAAGGCGCTGGAGCGCAAGCAGCTCAAGGACCGCACCCGCGTCCTCGAGGAGCAGCTCAGCGTCAAGGGCCAGTTCGAGGATCTCATCGGCCAGTCGGGCCAGATGCGGGCGGTGTTCAAGCTGGTCGAGACCGTCAGCTACTCGAGCGCCACGGTGCTCATCCAGGGCGAGAGCGGCACCGGCAAGGAGCTGGTCGCCCGGGCCATCCACTACCGGAGCCCGCGCAAGGACAAGCCCTTCGTGGCGGTGAACTGCTCGGCGCTGACCGACACCCTGCTCGAGTCCGAGCTCTTCGGGCACGTGAAGGGCAGCTTCACCGGCGCCACCGGGAACAAGAAGGGCCTGTTCGAGGCGGCCGACGGCGGCACCATCTTCCTCGACGAGATCGGCGACGTCCCGCCCGCGACCCAGGTCCGGCTGCTGCGCGTCCTCCAGGAGGGTGAGGTCAAGCGGGTTGGCGCCAACGAGACCTTCAAGGTGGACGTCCGGGTCATCGCCGCGAGCAACGTCGACCTCGTCCGGGCCAAGGACCAGGGGAAGTTCCGCGAGGACCTCTTCTACCGGCTGAACGTCATCACCGTGGCGCTGCCGCCGCTCCGCGACCGCCCCGAGGACGTGCCGCTCCTCGCCGGCCACTTCCTCCGGATGTACGCGGGGAAGATGGGGAAGAAGGTCACCGGGATCTCGCCCCAGGCGATGGAGGCGCTGGTCTGCCACCGCTGGACGGGCAACGTCCGCGAGCTGGAGAACGTCATCGAGCGCGCGGTGGTGCTCACCGCCCGCGAGGTCGTCGACGTGGAGGACCTGCCGCAGGGGCTCCGCGAGTCCCCGGGCGGCGGCGGTGACGTCGAGGTGCTGAGCCTCGCCCACCTGCCCTACGCCGAGGCCAAGCGGCTGGCGATGCGGGCCTTCGAGCGGCGCTATCTCTCGGCGCTGCTGGAGAAGAGCGGCCACAACGTCTCCAGCGCCGCCCGCGCCGCCGGCGTGGACCGGAGCAACTTCCGCCGCCTGCTCAAGCAGTACGAGGTCGTCCGGGGGCCGCTGCAGCAGCCCCTGGCGAAGCCACGGCCCGAGCCGATGAGCGCCTGAATCCGGAGGACCAGCACCCGGGCACTGCGTCCCGGGTGTGGGCCCTGACGGGACAAAGAGGGCCTGCTCGAGGCGTGCGATGCACGCACCGGGCAGGCCCTCGATCTTTGGCGGCGAGCGCAGGCTCGACCCGCCACCGGTCGCTCTGGCAGTGTGCGCCGCCCTGATGCGCGGGCGATGGGCACGTTGGCTGCGGGTGGCGCTCTGGCTCGCGGTGGGCGCGCTGGTGGCGCTCGTGGGCGCGCTGGCCTGGCGCACCTCGACGGCCGGTCCGTCCCGCGCGCTCCGCCGCGACCTCGAGGACCGTGCGCGGGCGCGCTTTCCTCGGCCGCCGCACGTCGAGTCGCCGGAACCCGGGACGTTCGGGCCGCTCGCCGCGGCGCCCTGGGACGCCCTGTCCGCGCTGGAGGGCGCCTCGGCCGACGTGGAGCTCTGCAGGGCGGTGCGGGACGGAGAGCAACCCTTCGAGACGCTCTCGCCGTCGTGTCGGCGCGAGCTCGAGGCATCCGCGGGCCCGCTGGCCGCGCTGCTCCTGGCGACGCACGCGGCCGAGGCGGGACCTCCGCCGGGCCTGGGCACGCTCGACGTGCCGACGCCCCCGGACCGGCCGAGAGGCTGGTCCGTGCTCCCCTACGCGGGGAAGCTCGGGGCGCTGCGGCTCCGGGAGCGGGTCGCGGCCGGAGACATCGCCGGGGCGGTGGGGGTCTGCGTGGATCTGCTGGCCCTCGCCCGCGACGCCTCCTGGGGCACGGGACTGGCGGGACGGCTGCCGGCGCTGGCGGTGGAGGAGGTCGCGTTTCGGCCCTGCGTCGCCGTGCTCGATGCGGCGCCGGGAGAGGTGAAGCGCGCCGCGGCGGGAGCGCTGGGCCGGGTGGAGGAGGGGACCCCGGCGTTCTCGGCGGTCCTGAAGGAGTACGCGCTCGGGGCGCGGGCGCAGGCCTTCGCCCCGTACCTGGGTTCGACCGAAGGGCTGCCGCCACGGGTCGCAGCGTGGGCTAGGGAGAACGGTCCCGGTGGGCCGACCGACTGGCGCTTCACCCTGGCGCTCGGGGACGCGTGGCACCGCATCGACGCGGGGCTCGCCGCGGCAGTGGAGGCCGGGGCGCTGCCCATGCCCGCGCGGGCGGCCCGCCTCGACGTCCTCGCCGGAGGCGAACAGCCCTGGGCGAACCGGAGCGCGTCGTATGCGCTGCCGCAGCTCGGGCGGGCGGCGAGGTCGGATGCCCGGGCGCGGGCGCAGCTGCATCTTCTCCGGGGCGCGGTGGCTGCGGACCTCCTCCGCGCTTCGTCAGGGCGGTGGCCCACCGCGGCCGAGCTCTGGGCGGCGCTCGGTGCTGGGCCGCCGCTGGGCATCGAGGTGAACGGCCAGGCCGCCACCCTCGTCGACCCGTCGGTCCCCCGCGGTGAGCTCGCGGTCACCTTGCTTCCCGACTAGTTGATTGTCGCAACGGAGTCGTTGTATCTGGCAACGATGCCCGCGCCGGTCCAGCCCGAGGCAGTGGCGGCGGTCCGCGGATTCAACCGGCTCTACACCCGCCGGTTCGGTCTGCTCGATCAGCATCACCTCGGCAGCGCCTTCACTCTCGGCGAGGTCCGGGTGCTCCACGAGCTGGCGACGGGCGGGGGAGGCACCGCGGCGGGGCTCGCCAGGAGCCTGGAGCTCGACCCGGGGCACCTGAGCCGGATGCTGGCGGGGCTCGTCCGGCGGGGGCTGCTCCGCCGCCAGCGCTCCTCCGGCGACCGGAGGTCTTCCATCCTGGGCCTCAGTCCGGCGGGCCGCCGGGCGTTCATCCGGCTGGATCGTCAGGCCGCGACGCAGGTGGCGGCGCTTCTGCGAAGCTTCCCGGCCGGTCAGCGGACGGAGCTGGTGCAGGCGCTCTCCCGCGTCCGGCGTCTCCTCGACCCCCGTGGATCCGGCCGCCCCGCGGTCATCCTGCGGAACCACCGACCCGGTGACCTCGGATGGGTCCTCGAGCGGCATGGTGCGGTGTACGCCGAGGAGTACGGGTGGGGGTCGCCGTTCGAGGCGCTGGTGGCCGAGGTGATCGCCGACTTCTCGCGGGGGCACGATCCGCGGCGGGAGGCGTGCTGGCTGGCCGAGCTCGACGGTCAGCGGGTGGGAACGGTGATGCTCGTCCGGCACGGCGCGCGGCCCGGCGTCGCGCGCTTGCGCCTGCTGCTGGTCGAGCCGGAGGCGCGGGGGCTGGGTGTGGGCCGCGCCCTGGTGGAAGCCTGCACCGAGTTCGCCCGGGTGGCGGGCTACCGGAAGGTCACCCTCTGGACGCAGTCGGTGCTGGGGGCGGCACGTGCCATCTACGCCTCGGTCGGGTACAGGAAGGTGGCCGAGGAAGCGAACCACGAGTTCGGACAGGGGCTGATCGCCGAGACCTGGGAGACCGACCTGTGACCTTCAAGGATCACTTCTCGGCGATGGCCACGGGGTACGCCGCGCACCGGCCGGTCTACCCGCGCGCGGTGGCCGAGGCGCTTGCCGCGCGATCCCCGGACCATGGTCTGGCGTGGGATGCGGGGTGTGGCTCGGGCCAGCTCTCGGTGGTGCTGGGTGAGGTGTTCGACCGGGTGCTGGCCACCGATGCGAGCAGCGCGCAGATTGCCGAGGCCACTCCCCATCCGCGGGTCCGGTACGCGGTCGCGCCGGCCGAGGCGAGCGGCCTTCCCGACGGGAGCGTCGACTGCGCGGTGGCGGCGCAGGCTGCGCACTGGTTCGACCTCGAGGCCTACTACCGCGAGGTGCGCCGGGTGGCGCGGCCGGGCGGGCTCGTGGCGCTCGTCACCTATGCGGTGATGCAGGTCGACCCCGATGTCGAGCGGGTCGTCGGCCACTTCTACTGGGAGACGCTCGATGGGCACTGGCCGCCCGAGCGACGGCTGGTCGAGGAGGGTTACCGGTCGCTGCCGTTTCCGTTCGAGCCGGTCGCCGCACCGGCGCTGGCGCTCGAGCACCGATGGAACGTCGAGCAGCTGCTCGGCTACGTGGGCACGTGGTCCGCGGTGCGGTCGCTGAGGAAGGCCGGGCAGGGCGTGGAGCTCGAGCGATTCGGAGAGGCGCTGAGCGCGGCCTGGGGTGAGCCGTCCACGGCGCGTCTCATCCGCTGGCCCCTGTCACTTCGGCTGGGCAGGGTCTCCCCGCCCCCAGGATGAAGGAACCGAGCCGCCCGGGGCCTCGCACGTTGCCTCTCGACGTACTCGGGGAAATGGACGGGACAGCACCTGTCGCCAGTACTCCGTCGGCGAGACGCCGAGCCGCCGCCGGAACGCTCGCGCCAGCGCCTGCCGGCTTCCGTAGCCGGTGAGCGCGGCGATCTTCTCGAGGTCCGACTCTCCCTCCCGCAGCAGCGCTGCCGCGCGCCAGACTCGCGCCTCCCGGACGAAGACACCGGGTCTCGAACCGGAGAACTGGACGAACCGCGCGCGAATGCGCCGGGTCGACCGATGGGCCGCGCTCGCGAGGACCGAGACGCTGGCCGAAGGATCGGCCGCGAGATGCATGTTCTCCCGGAGGACAGGATCGGCGAGCGCGCGGAACCAGCCCTGGTCGTCCCAGGAAAGGTCACCGAGGTGCATCCGGAGCGCCTGGATGAACAGCACCTCGCACAGGCGACGGAGGATTCCACCTCGACCGACCACCGGGATGATGAGCTCCTCGAGAAGAGTGTCCATCGCAGGGCCGAAGGACCTCGGAACCCCTGTCGGGTTCGCCCGGATCACGGGCGGCAAGGAATCGACGAGCGGATGCCCGTGCTGCGCGTCCAGCTGAACCCGCATCGAGAGGACCTCGGGTGGCCGGTGGTCTCCGCTGGTCGACCGGAGCTCGCCCTCGACGCCCCGGTTGACTACCAGCACCTCGCCGGAGCTTCAAATCGTCGAGAGCCGCCGCGAGAGCGTCATGCTTCAGGTCCACGGGAGGAGCCCAAGCAAGAACCAGACGCAGTCGCTGCCGTTTCGCGACGCCGGCCTCCGCGAAACTTTTCGAACGGTCCCCTCTGAGAGAGGTCGCAGGGTCGTCCGGCGCGTTCCATGAGTTCCCCGTGCGCGTCCGCGAGTCATTTCCGCCGGGTCTGAACACCGTCGCGGACACGGGTCCGAGCGCGAGCCGGCGACGGCGTTCTCCTCTTCCACCATGCGCGGTCGCGGTGCTCGGGGCCGGCCTCGGTGCTGAGGCGCGGACGGTCTGAGCCGGGGCGCACTCGTGCTCGCTGGCGGACACCTGGGCCCGAGCATCGCCACTGCCTTGCAGTTCCCGCAATCTCCCGTTGCCCCTCCCGAGGCGCGGCGCTCTCCTCGCGCTCGGGGGGACGGCCCATGCCTGGGATCGGGGCCGGTGCGGACCTTCGCGGTGATGTCGCCGGGCTCGTCGGGCCCCGAGGGACTCGAGGTCGGTCCCGGAGGCCACGTCTACGTGACCGGATTCGGCTTCACCGCCACGGGCTCCGCATCGGGGAACGCGCAGCTCACGGTCTTCGACGCGCAGGGGCGGCTGATCCGGCAGGTGCCGGTCTCGCCGTCGAGCCCGCACCTGCTGCGGTTCCGCTTCCATCCCCGCAGCGGGCTGCTCCTGGTGAACGACTTCGGAGCCGGTCAGGTCCTGGCAGTGAACCCCAGGACGGGTGAGGCGCACCCCTTCATCACCTTGCCGGCGCTCCCCCACCCGGGTGGTTCCGGCCTGAACGACATCACCTTCGACCGCACCGGGAACGTCTACGTCTCGGACAGCGCCCAGGGAATCATCTGGAAGTCTCCTCCGAACGGCGGCGTGGCCACGGCCTGGATCGACGACCCCCTGCTCCGGACCGCCGGCGTCCCCCCGTTCGGCGCCAACGGGCTCCGGTTCAACGGCGAGGAGACCGCGCTCCTCGTCGCCAACACCGGCGACGACACGGTGGTGAATTCCCCATCTCGGGGAGCAATCCAGGCGGCCCGGCGTCCATCTTTGCCAACTCCATCAACGGCGCGGACGGGCTGCTCGTCGACGACCAGGACGACGTCTGGGTGGTCGAGAACCAGTCCGACGACGTGGTGGTGCTCGACCCCACCGGCAAGGCGATCGCGAAGCTCGGGGACTTCGGCGGTGCAGTCCGGCGCGGCTCGCCCGTCGGTCTGCTCTTCCCGGCCAGCATCCGGTTCAGCGGGAAGCACTTGCTGGTGACCAACCTGGCGCTCGACTTTCGCCTCTTCAGCCCCACCTTCGTCACCCCCGACTCGGAGTGGACGGCGCAGGTCACTCGCTACACGATCTCCGAGATCCGCCTCGGGAACGATCGAGACGGCGACGACGACGACCGGCAGGCGCGCGGGCCGGCTCCTGGCCGACCGCTATCCGTCGGTTCCGGGCTCGTCCTCGCGCTCGCGCGCCCGCAGCGCCTCGAGCCGCCGCTTCAGCTCCGCCTCCGCCCCGCTGTCGCTCGGCGCGTAGAACTGCCGGCCCACCAGCGCATCCGGCAGGTACTGCTGCTTCACCCATTTCCCCTCGAAGTCATGCGGGTACTGGTACGCCGTCCCGAAGCCCATCTTCTTCATCAGGGGCGTCGACCCTGGCCGGAGGTGCAGCGGGACCGGCAGCGTCCCGGTCTCCTCCACCGCCTCCTTCGCCTTCCCGTAGGCGGTGATGACCGCGTTCGACTTCGGCGCCATCGACAGGTACGTCACCGCCTGGGTCATCGGCAGCGTCCCCTCGGGCAGCCCCATCAGCTCGAAGGCCTGCAGCGCCGAGACCGCGAGCACCAGCGCCTGCGGGTCGGCGTTTCCCACGTCCTCGGAGGCGAAGATCACCATCCGCCGGAGCACGAACCTCGGGTCCTCACCGGCCTCGAGCATCCGGGTCATCCAGTACAGCGCGGCGTCCGGATCCGACCCCCGCATCGACTTGATGAACGCCGAGATGACCGCGTAGTGCTCGTCGCCGGCCTTGTCGTAGAGCAGCACCTTCCGCTGGAGCGCCTCCCCGGCGACGCCGACGGTGATTCGCCCGCCGGCCGCCGCTGCCCCCTCGAGCGCGGTGAGCGCCCGCCGTGCGTCCCCGCCCGCCGTCCGGGCGATGAACAGGAGCGCCTCCTCGTCGGCCTCGACCTTGCCGCCGAGCCCCTGCGGGGCCACCAGTGCGCGGCGGAGCAGCTCGAGGAGCTCCTCCTCCTCGAGCGGCCGGAGCGTGACCACCCGGGTGCGGCTGAGGAGTGCCGCGTTCACCTCGAAGCTCGGGTTCTCGGTGGTGGCCCCGAGCAGGGTGAGCGTCCCCTTCTCGACGTGGGGCAACAGCGCGTCCTGCTGCGCCTTGTTGAAGCGGTGGATCTCGTCGAGGAAGAGGACCGTGCGCTGGCCGTGCAGCCGGGCCCGCTCCTCGGCCTGCGCCACCGCCTCGCGGATGTCCTTCACCCCGGCCCCCACCGCCGACATCTGGACGAAGGCCGCCTGCGTCGCCCCGGCGAGGAGCCGGGCGAGGGTGGTCTTCCCCGTCCCGGGCGGGCCCCAGAGGATCAGCGAGGGAAGCGCACCGCCCTCCACGGCGCGCCGGAGCAGCCGCCCCGGACCCGTCAGGTGCTCCTGGCCAACGAGCCCCTCGAGCGACGTCGGGCGCATCCGCTCGGCGAGCGGCCCCCGTGCGGCGGCCTCGCGCTCGGCTGCCTGGGCGAACAGGTCCATGGTCGGTGCTCCTTGTAGTAAGACCTTCCGCCCAAGGTGAAGACGGTCGCCGTGGTGGTGAAGAGGGGAAGCGCCGAGGCGGTGGCGCTCGCCCGCGAGGTGCATGCCCGGCGGCCCGAGCTGGAGCTCCTCGCGGACCCCGAGCTGGCCGCCGCCACTGGCTGGCTCCCCACCCCTCGCGACGAGATAGGGCGCCGCGCCGAGCTGGTCGTCGTCCTCGGCGGCGACGGCACCCTCATCCACGCCGCGCGGATGATCCGCGGGCGGGCGGTGCCCATCCTGGGCGTGAACCTGGGCTCGCTCGGCTTCCTCACCGAGGTCCCGCGCACCGAGCTCTTTCCCCGCCTGGCCGAGGCCCTCGCCGGCACCGCCCGCCTCCACACCCGGATGAAGCTGGCCTGCCGGCTCCACCGGGGTGGGCGGGTCATCGTCGAGGACGAGGTCCTCAACGACGTGGTCATCAACAAGGGCGCTCTGGCCCGCATCGCGGACCACGAGGTGAGCCTCGGCGGTCAGTTCATGAGCACCTTCAAGTCGGACGGGGTCATCATCGCCACGCCCACCGGCTCGACCGCCTACGCCCTCGCGGCAGGCGGCCCCATCCTCCACCCGGCGCTCGAGTGCGCGGTGGTCGCGCCCATCTGCCCCCACGCGCTCACCCAGCGGCCCTTCGTGGTGCCCGGCGATCAGGTGGTGAACGTGGTGCTCCGCTCCGAGGTCGCGGACATCTATCTCACGCTGGACGGGCAGACCGGGCACGCGCTCCAGCAGGGTGACCGGCTGGAGGTGTTCCGCTCCGAGAACCGGACCGTCCTGGTGGGCAATCCCAACATCGACTACTTCGGCATCCTCCGGCAGAAGCTCCACTGGGGAGAACGCTGAGCGGGAATTGCCACAGCGGAAGCCCGCAGTCCGTGTTACCCCTTCCGGTTCGCCGTGGATCCCCTCCCCAAGCCAGAATCCGGTCCAGCGAGCGGCCGCCACGCGCTGATTGACGCTCTGCGGACGGAGGTCCAGCCCACCAGCTTCAAGAAGGGCCGCGACGTCGCGCGCGAGGGCCGGGTGCTCCGCTGGTCCGACGACGCGGACGGCGTCCGGCGGGGTGAGGTCGCCGGCAGCTCGGGGGAGGTCTACCGGTCCGAGGTGGCGCTGAACCCGGACCAGGCCGTCAAGTCGAGCTGTACCTGCGTCGCCTGGGGGGAGTACGGCCCCCACTGCAAGCACGTCGTCGCGCTCGCCTACGCGGACCAGGCGGAGACGCTCGCCCCACCCCATGCGCCGCCCGAGAGCACGCGCCCGGCAGAGGTCGTGCCGCTTCCGGCGCTGGCCAAGCTCGAGTCGTGGCTTGGCCTCTCGGCGTCGGGCGAGCCATCGTTCGTCTACCGGCTCGCGCCCGCCCATCCGCGCGCCTCGGGGCGCTCCTGGCTCTTCGATGTGCGGCGGCGGGACGCGAAGGACGGCGGGCCGATCTCGGTGAAGCGCTTCCTCTCCGGCGGGACGCGCCTGTCCCCGGCCGACGAGCGGATCTTCGGCGAGCTGGCCCGGCACGAGAGCCGCTTCGACGGCAAGTTCGTCCTCAGCGACGACGACATCGCCGACGTGCTCCCGCTGCTCCGCACCCGGCGGGTGGTGTACCGCGGCACCGCGCTCCAGTTCTCCGCCGAGCCGGCGCGCCCGCAGATCCACCTCTCGTCGACGCCGGCCGGCGCACGCGCCCAGATCGAGTTCCAGCTCCCCGACGGCCGCAGCACCGCCTTCGAGACGTCGGTGCTCCTGATTGGCCGGCGAAGCTCGACGCTCGTCGAGGGACAGACCGCGTACCCGCTCGAGCCCGACCTGCCGGCGCGGATGTGGCGCGCCTGGATGCGCGAGCCGAGCATGTCCTTCCCGGTGGCGCAGGTGGAGCGGGCGCTGTCCTTCTTCGCTGCGCACCTGCCGCGCATCGACCTGCGGCTCCGGGCCGACGGGCTCGACGTGGTGGAGGACAGCCAGCCGGTGTTCCTCCTCACCGTCGAGGGCTCGGCGGAGAAGGCCCGGGTCCAGCTCGGAGCCCGCTATGGCACGGCGGCGGTGCCCGTCTCGCCCACCGCCGTTCACCTCGGCTATGCGGCCTCGCCCGGAGGACAGGGCCGGACGCTCTTCCGGCGCCAGGATGTGGCCGAGCGTGCCGCGGCCCAGCTGCTGCTCGGACTGGGCTTCAAGTACGACAGCCAGGGCAGCGTCTACGAGGCCACCGGCGACGCGGCGGTGGCGTTCTGGAGCTCCGGGCTCGCCACCCTGCCAGCGGAGTGGGAGCGCTTCCTGGCCAAGGCTCCCCGCATCCGCATGCGCCGGAAGCTCCGGCCGAAGGTGCGGGTCGCCACCGCGAGCAACGGCTGGTTCGAGCTCGACGCGCGGTTCGAGTCCGAGGAGCAGACGGTGGACCTCGGGGCCGTCCGGCTGTGGCTCCGCACCGGCCGGCGCTTCATCCCGCTTGCCGGACGGGAGCTTCGCCGAGGCCGACCGCGACGAGCTGACCCAGGCCGCGGACCTGCTCGAGGAGGCCGGCGCGCTCCCCGGAAAGGCGCGGACCGAGCTGCCGCCGTACCAGGCCGGGGCGCTGGATGCGCTCGCCGCGCTGGGCGAGGGCGCGCGGTTCGAGGCCCGCGCCCGGACGGCCATCGCCGAGTTCAAGGAGCTCTCGCGCATCCCGCCGGTGCCCGCCCCGGAGGGGCTCACCGCCACGCTCCGGCACTACCAGGAGGCGGGACTCTCCTGGCTGTGGTTCCTCCACCGCCACGGCCTCGGCGGAATCCTCGCCGACGACATGGGGCTCGGAAAGACGGTGCAGGCGCTGGCGCTGCTCCAGCAGGCGCGCAACGCCGAGGGCTCCGCGCCGTCCCTGGTGGTCGCCCCGACCAGCGTTCTCCCCAACTGGCAGCGCGAGGCCGAGCGCTTCACCCCCGGGCTGCGGGTCTTCGTCTGGCACGGACAGGATCGCCGCGAGCGGGTGGAGGACCTGGCAGGCGCCGATCTGGTCCTGACCTCGTACGCCCTGGCCCGCCGCGACCGGGACGAGCTGTCCAAGACCCGCTGGCGCTACGTGCTCCTCGACGAGGCGCAGAACATCAAGAACGCCGGCTCGGCCACCGCCCAGGCCTGCAAGGCGATCCCCGCAGATCACCGCCTGGCGCTCACCGGCACGCCGCTGGAGAACCGGCTCTCGCGAGCTGTGGAGCATCTTCGACTTCCTGATGCCCGGCTTCCTCGGCGCCGAGGAGGACTTCGCCGAGCGCTACGAGCAGCCCATCGAGGTCGCGGCCGACGTCGGCGCGCGCGAGCGGCTGCGGCGGCGCGTGCAGCCCGTTCGTCCTCCGGCGGCTCAAGACCGAGGTGGCCCACGATCTGCCGCCGAAGACCGAGACCGTCGCCTACTGCGAGATGGAGCCCGGCGCAGGCGGCGCTCTACCGCGAGGTGCTGGAGGAGAGCCGGGCCAAGGTGCAGGAGAGCATCCAGAAGGTCGGCTTCAAGCGGGCCCGGGTGTCGATCCTCGCCGCGCTGCTCCGCCTGCGGCAGGTGTGCAACGACCCGCGGCTGCTCAAGCTGCCCGGCACCGGCGCGCTGCCACCGTCGGCGAAGCTGCAGCGCTTCGACGAGCTGGTGGACGACCTGCTCGCCGAGGGACACCGGGCGCTGGTCTTCAGCCAGTTCACCGAGATGCTCCGGCTGCTCGAGGCGCACGCCGACGGGCCGTGGAATCTCGTTCCTCTACGCTCGATGGCCGGACCCGGGACCGCATGGCGCGGGTCGACGCCTTCAACCGCGACGACGGGCCGCCCATCTTCTTCATCAGCCTCAAGGCCGGCGGGACGGGGCTCAACCTCACCGCCGCCGACTACGTCATTCACTACGATCCGTGGTGGAACCCGGCGGTGGAGGACCAGGCCACCGACCGGACGCACCGCATCGGCCAGACCCGGGCGGTCATCGCCTACAAGCTCATCACCCGCGGCACGGTGGAGGAGAAGATCCTCGCGCTGCAGCAGCGCAAGCGGGAGCTGGCCCAGGGCATCCTCGGCCCCGGAGGCGGGCTCTCCGAGGGGCTCACCGAGCAGGACATCCAGACCCTCTTCGCCGAGGAGTGACCCCCGGAGCGAGCGGTCCGCTCCCGGCTCGCTCGAGGCCCGCGTGGCCCGGTCCATGCGCGTTCCGCCCCTCCGAACTGAATGTTTGTGCAGTGTCGGGGATTCAGGGTACGGTCCGGCACGGAACGGAGGTTCAGTACTCCCATGCTGCTCGCGCTCAGGATCGAGAACTTCACGGTGGTGGAGGAGGTCGAGGTCGGCTTCGGTCCGGGGCTGACCGTGCTGACCGGGGAGACGGGGGCCGGCAAGAGCATCCTCGTGGACGCGCTCGGCCTCCTCCTGGGGACCCGGGCGGACGCCGACTGCGTGCGCTCGGGCGCCGAGGAGGCGGTCGTCGAGGCAGTCTTCCAGCGCTCGCCCGGCCTCGCCGTCCGGCTCGAGGCGCTGGGGCTGCCGGACCACGGAGACGAGGTCGTCCTCCGGCGGGTGGTCGGACGGGCAGGGCGGAGCAAGGTCCACGTCAACGGCGCGCTCGCCTCGGTGGGCGTGCTCGGCCAGCTGATGCGCGGCGAGCTGGACATCGCCGGCCAGCACGCCCACGTCGGGCTGTTCGAGCCCGCCACCCACCAGGCCGTCCTGGATCGCCGGGAGGGGGTCGCGCCCGTGCTCGCTGCCTACCGCGCTGCGCACGCGCCCCTCGTCGCGCTCGACGCCGAGCGGCGGGCCGTCGACGGCGAGAGCGGCGGCCACGAGGCCCGCGCCGAGTTCGCCCGCTTCCAGCTCGACGAGCTCGAGCGGCTGGCGCCGGCGCCCGGTGAGGAGCCGGCGCTCGAGGCCGAGCGGCGGCGGCTCGCCTCCGTGGAGCGCCTCCGCGCCGCGGCACTCGAGTCCGAGGCGCTGCTCGGCGGGGACGAGGGCGGGGTGTGCACCGTCGCCGCCCGGGCCGCACGGATGCTGGAGGAGGCGGCGCGGACCGACCCGAACCTCGGCCAGGCGGCCTCCTCGGTGCTCGTCGCCGCCTCGGCGCTCGACGAGGCGGTGGGCAGCCTGCGGCGGTACCTGGATGGGCTCGAGGCGGACCCGGAGCGGCTCGCGGTGGTGGAGGAGCGGCTCGACGGCCTGCGACGCCTCGCCCGGAAGCACGGCACGGACGTCGCGAGCCTCCCCGCCCGCCTCGAGGCGCTGCGGAGCGAGTGCGCGCGGCTCGAGGGACGGCGCGAGCGGCTCGCTGCGCTCGAGGCCGAGCGGTCCGCCGCCGAGGCCCACGCCTGGGAGACGGCCCGGGCGCTCCGCCGGGAGCGGGAGCGCGCCGCGCGGCAGCTGGAGCGCGCGATGATCGCCGAGCTCGGACGGCTGGCGCTCCCGCGCGCGACCTTCACCGTCCAGCTCGCGCCGCGGGACGTGCTCCGCGCCGACGGCGCCGACGAGGTCGAGTTCCTCTTCGGTGCCAACCCCGGCGAGCCCGTCCGCCCCCTGTCGCGGGTGGCCTCCGGAGGCGAGGCCTCGCGCCTCTGGCTCGCGCTCAAGCGGACCTCCATGGCACAGGGCGGCCCGGAGGAGGCCGGGACGGTCGTCCTCGACGAGGCCGACGCCGGCGTGAGCGGCGCGGTGGCGGATGTCGTCGGCCGGATGGTGCGGGCCGTGGCCGCCGGGCGGCAGGTGCTCTGCATCACCCACCTCCCCCAGGTGGCGGCCCACGCGGACGCCCATCTGGTGGTCGAAAAGACGTCTTCCCGGGGACGGACCTGGTCCAGCGTGCGTTCTCTGGAGGACGGCAGCCCGCGCACCCGCGAGCTGGCGCGGATGATGTCAGGGGCCATTGTCACCTCCGAGGCGCTGGCTGCCGCCGAGGCGCTGGTGCGCGCCGCACGTGCCGCGGGCCCGGCGCCCACCGTCCGGACGGTCTCGCGCGCGCGACGGGTGGCATGATCCAAGACGGGATTGGCACTTCACTCTCCTTGCCCGCCCCGGAGTGCCGCCTGTACCATCGGCGGTCAGCGTGTCCGCTCCCGAGCCAACCCCGGTCCGGTTGAAGATCGTCTCCGCCGGGCTGACCGATGTGGGCAAGAAGCGCGACCACAACGAGGACAGCTTCCTCATCGACGAGGACCTCAAGCTGTTCGTGGTGGCCGATGGGATGGGGGGACATGCCGGAGGCGGCACGGCCTCGCGCATCGCCGTCGAGACCATCGACCGCGAGCTGCGGCAGGCCCGCGTCACCCAGGGGTCGACGCTGGAGGCGCCCACCGCCCTCCAGGATTCGCCCGTCCCCGAGGCGATCCGCGCCGCGGTCGAGCGGGCCTGCATGGCCATCTTCAGCAAGGCCCAGGAGGACCCCCGCCTGGCCGGGATGGGCACGACGGTCATCTCGCTGCTGCTGAAGGAGGACCAGGCGTTCTTCGCCCACGTGGGCGACAGCCGGGCGTACCTCGTGCGCGGCGACCTCATCCAGCAGATCAGCGAGGACCACAGCCTGGTCAACGAGCAGATCAAGGCCGGGATGATCACCCCCGAGGAGGCCAAGCACTCCCGCTACAAGAACATCATCACCCGCTCGGTGGGCTTCGAGGAGGAGGTCCAGGTGGACGTGATGGGCCTGCTGTCCGAGCCGGGAGACGTCTTCGTCCTCTGCTCGGACGGGATGGCCAACATGGTGGAGGACCCGGAGATTCTCCAGATCGTCCGCCACTACACGCTCTCCGAGGTGCCGCAGCGCCTCATCGACCTCGCCAACGAGCGCGGCGGCGACGACAACATCACCGTCATCGCGGTGCAGGTGCAGGCGGAGCCCACGGCTCCGAAGCCCGCCGAGACCGGTGAGCACGCATCGGTGTAGGTAGGACGCGTCCTACAGCGCTGTTGCTGGTCGCATCTCCAGCCTTGACACGGTCGAATCTGACGCCCAGCCGGTCGCGCTTCGGACGGACGGGGGCCAGGCATGCTGGAATACGGCTTGCTTGAGTCCCTGGACTGCCAGAAAGCGCGCTGTCACCGGAGCGACCCCACCGTTGGCGAAGAAGACCCTCACGCTGATCGTCGTTCCGGACCACGACGCTCCGGTTCGTCGGTTCCAGTTCGAGAAGAACCTGCTGCATCACGCCATGCTGGGCGCGGGCGCCGTGGGGATCGTCCTGCTCGCTGCCGTCATTCACTACTTCGCTCTGGTGCGGGAGGCCTCGGAGAACCGCCTGCTGCGCGACGAGAACCTCACCCTCCGCACCCAGCTGAAGAGCATCCGCGAGCGGATGGAGCACATCGGGGCCACGCTGGAGCGGGTCGAGCGCTTCGACCAGAAGCTCCGGGCGGTGACCCTGCTCTCCGACCCCCAGCGCAACCTCGCGCTCGGCCCCACGGCCGGCGAGCCCGGGGTCACGCCTGCCCCCAGCGCGGAGACCGAGTTCACCCGCCCCGGGTCCGCCAGCGAGACGCCGCGCAACCTCGCCTCGAAGCTCGACAAGCTGAGCGACTCCGCAACCCGGCAAGAGAAGAGCCTCCAGGAGCTCCAGTCCTATTTCCTCGACCAGAAGAGCCGGCTCGCCTCGACACCCTCGGTCTGGCCGGCCCGCGGCTGGGTCACCTCGGACTTCGGGCAGCGTCTCGACCCGTATACGGCTGAGCGCGTGATGCACGAAGGTCTCGACATCGCCGCACCTCACGGCAAGGAGGTGCTGGCGCCCTCGGACGGGACGGTCATCTTCGCCGGCCTCGAGGGCGGGTACGGCAACGTCCTGGTGATCGACCACGGCTACGGGGTGAAGACGCGCTACGGCCACCTCAGCAAGCTCGAGGTGAAGACCGGGGACCACGTGAAGCGCGGCCAGCTCGTGGGCGCCGTGGGCAACACCGGCCGCTCCACCGGGCCCCACCTGCACTACGAGGTGCGGGTGAACGGCATCCCGGAGAACCCGAGGAAGTTCATCCTCGAGGAGTAGGCGGCGCCGGGAGTCGGCCGTCGAGCCGGAGCACGCGCTCCTGGATCTGCCCCTCGGCCGTCCCGAGGCCGCGGCGGGCGATCACCTGGGCGCGCTCGATCTCCGCCCAGAGCAGCGGCCCCAGCACCTGCCAGTGCGACGGGTCGATGATGGACAGCCGGAGCGCCGACACGGTGAAGCCGGGAAGCGCGGACGGCGCGCCCTCGCGTGCCCGGAAGTCCTCCGCCGCCCGGGTGAGCGCCTCGCTCGCGCGGCCCAGGTGCGAGGCCTCCAGCTCCAGCCCCGAGGAGGGGAGGAGCAGCGCAGCGAAGCAATCGGTGTGAACGCGCACCACCGCCGCGCCGGGGAAGGCGCCCGCGAGCGCGGAGGCCACGGCGCGGAGGAAGCGGTCGCCCGCGGCGAACCCTGCTCCCTGGTTCACGTGGATCATCCCCTGCACGTCGGCGATGACCGCCCCGACGGTCCAGCCGGTATGGGCATGCACCGAGAGGTCGAACTCGGGCTTGAGGAGCGACCCCTGGGTGAGCGCGGTGACGTGCAGGGCCCCGCTGACCGGATCCGGTGCCCCGCGGCGACAGGCCTCGGCCTCGACGAGGGCGCGGAGGGCGGCCTCGGCGCGCTCGCCCTCGGGACGGCTCCGGACCCAGGGGTGCATCGCAAGCACCGCCGCCACCAGCCCGTCGTCGACCGTCGCTCCCATGGCGGCGTCTCCTCTCACACTCCCGGAACGGGGGGCCAGCGGTCCCTCGGCTGGCATCCCGGGGAAGGCTCCGCTAGAGGAGGTGTTTCCTACTGCCGGCGAGCGCCCCCGGGGCATGGCAGCGCCGCCTGGCTGGTTACATCGGTACTGGAACGTCAATGATCGAGTGGACGCTGAAGAAGATCATCGGGACCAAGAACGAGCGCGAGCTCAAGCGCGCTTGGCCCAAGGTCGCCCGCATCAACGCGCTCGAGCCCCGCATGCGGGAGCTGGCCGATGAGGACTTCCCCCGCGAGACGGCCCGGCTGAAGCAGGAGATCGCCAACGGCCGGCCGCTGGACGAGGTCCTGTTCGAGGCCTTCGCCCTGGCCCGCGAGGGCTCACGCCGCTCGCTCGGGCAGCGGCACTTCGACGTGCAGCTCATCGGCGGCATGTTCCTTCACCAGGGCTGCATCGCCGAGATGCGCACCGGCGAGGGCAAGACGCTCACCGCGACGCTTCCCAGTTACCTGAACGCGCTCACCGGCCGCGGGGTGCACATCGTCACGGTGAACGACTACCTGGCCCGACGCGACGCGGAGTGGATGGGCCGGCTCCACAACTTCCTCGGCCTGACCGTGGGCTGCATCGTCCACGACCTCGACGACGCCGAGCGCCAGACCGCTTACCGGAGCGACATCACCTACGGGCAGAACAACGAGTTCGGCTTCGACTACCTCCGGGACAACATGAAGTTCCGGCTCTCGGACTACGTCCAGCGCGAGCTGAACTTCGCCATCGTGGACGAGGTGGACAGCATCCTCATCGACGAGGCCCGGACGCCGCTCATCATCTCCGGCCCGACCGAGGAGAACACCGACGAGTACTACCGGATCGACCGGGTCATCCCCGGCCTGGTCCCGGACCAGGACTACGCCCTCGACGAGAAGAGCCGCAGCGTCAGCCTCACCGACGACGGGGTGGAGAAGGTCCAGAAGCGCCTCGGCATCTCCAACCTCTACGACCCGAGCGAGGTCGAGACCCTGCACCACGTGGAGCAGGCCCTGCGCTCGCACACCCTCTACAAGCGCGACCGCGACTACGTGGTGAAGGACGGCGAGGTCATCATCGTCGACGAGTTCACCGGCCGGCTCATGCCGGGACGCCGCTGGAGCGACGGGCTCCACCAGGCGGTGGAGGCCAAGGAGGGGGTCAAGATCGAGAACGAGACCCAGACCCTGGCCACCATCTCCTTCCAGAACTACTTCCGCATGTACTCGAAGCTCTCGGGCATGACCGGCACCGCCGACACCGAGGCCGAGGAGTTCGCGAAGATCTACAACCTCGACGTCCGCGTCGTCCCCACCAACCGCCCCATGGTCAGGAAGGACATGGAGGACGTGGTCTACAAGACCGAGCGCGAGAAGTTCGAGGCGGTGGTGCAGGAGATCAAGGAGCTCAACGAGAAGGGCCAGCCGGTCCTGGTGGGCACCGTCTCCATCGCCAAGAGCGAGGTGGTGTCGACCTTCCTGAAGAAGAAGGGCGTCCCCCACCACGTCCTCAACGCCAAGCAGCACCAGCGCGAGGCGGAGATCGTCGCCCAGGCCGGCCGCAAGGGCGCGGTCACCATCTCCACCAACATGGCCGGCCGCGGGACGGACATCCTGCTCGGCGGCAACCCCGAGGCGCTGGCCCGGGCCGAGGTGGGCGCGCCGCCCGAGCTGCCGCCCTCGGTGGACGGCGTGCCGGCGGACCCCGTGGCCCACCGGGCGGCGGTGGTGGACTGGGAGAAGCGCCTGGAGAAGGCGCTGGAGAAGTACCGGGCGAGAGACCGCGCGGGAGAAGGAGGAGGTGCTCGCCGCGGGAGGCCTGTTCATCCTCGGCACCGAGCGGCACGAGTCACGCCGCATCGACAACCAGCTCCGCGGCCGCGCCGGCCGTCAGGGCGACCCGGGCGCCTCCAAGTTCTTCATGAGCCTGGAGGACGACCTGATGCGGATCTTCGGGTCGGAGCGCATCTCCGGCTTGATGGAGCGCATGGGGATGCAGGAAGGCGAGGTCATCGAGCACAAGTTCCTGAGCAAGGCGATCGAGAACGCCCAGAAGCGGGTCGAGGGGCACAACTTCGACATCCGCAAGAACCTGCTCGAGTACGACGACGTGATGAACCAGCAGCGGCGCACCATCTACAAGCTGCGCCGCCGGGTGCTGGCCGCGGGCGCGGGCGTGGCGCTGGTCGAGTACGACGAGGACAAGAAGACCAAGGCCAAGATCCGCAGCGAGCACACCATCACCTGGGACGACTTCCGGGAGATGCTCCTCGACGCGCTCGAGGACGTGGTGCTCGCCATCACCGGGACCTGGGCGGGGACCAAGAACCCGGACACCTGGGACGTCCCCGGCCTGACCAAGGCGGTGAAGGACAACCTGAACCTCGAGCTCGGGTTCCAGGGCGCGGGCAGCCAGGACGAGCTTCAGCAGCAGGTCTACCAGGCGGCGGAGAAGGTGCTCCGCACGCGCGAGGAGGAGTTCGGCGACGACTTCCGCCTCTTCGCCCGCAACCGCTTCCTCGCCACCATCGACCAGCTGTGGAAGGACCACCTGCTGGCGATGGACCACCTGCGCCAGGGCATCGGGCTCCGGGCGTACGGCCAGCGCGACCCGAAGCAGGCCTACAAGAAGGAAGGCTACGACGGCTTCATGCAGATGCTGTCGGCCATCAACCACCAGCTCATCAGCCAGCTGATGCGGGTGCAGGGCCGGGCGCAGGCCGAGGAGGCGGCGCGGCTCCAGCGGCAGATGCAGGCCCGGGCGCGCCAGTACACGGAAGGGCGGGCGGACGGCGAGGGGCGCCCGGAGAAGGCGCCGGCGTCCCGTGCGCCGGCGAAGGCCGCGGCGAAGGTGGGTCGCAACGACCCGTGCCCCTGCGGCAGCGGCAAGAAGTACAAGAAGTGCCACGGGGCCAGCGAAGATCGGCCGATCTGAATCAGCGCGCAGAACACCTGAACGCGCTGACATGAATTGAGCGCCAGGTCAGCGCAGCCCCGTCTGGAGCGACGAAAGTGTGGTGTCCACCACGCAACTGCCGCGCTGCGGCGGTGCGGGGATCGGATCGACTTGGAACATTCCGAATTTCAGTCCATCCGTAACCCACGCCTGACCACATCTCGTGACGCGGATGGATGCGCACAGATGGGGCCGCTCTCCCACAAAAGAGCCGAGCGCATGCTTGCCTGCGCTCTGGCAACATCACGCCGCCTTGGTCGCACCAGCCCAGGTCGTCGATCGGTTGAAGGCGCTGCTCTCGGTCGAGTCCGATCCCGCGCTTGGTGCGTGCCCGCCAGAGCAGCGAGCGCCTCGTCGCGATTGTTCGGCTCGGGATCATCGTTCGTCTTCGTGATCTCGAACGTCGTGTTCGGACTCAAGAGCGGCGAACTCCTCGCGTCGACGCTGCTGATGAGCGCTGGCGCGATCGCGTATGGATTCATCCTGCTCGTGTTTCCCAGGCGCTTCTCTGGCCCCTGGCTTCCGTGGGCCATCAGCAGCCTCGACATCACCTTCGTCACCGGATGTCTCGGTGCTCTCGTCGCCATGGGCTACCCGTCGGCGGCCGTCAACAATCGGGTCACCTTCGAGGCCTACTTCGTCGCCGTGACCATCTCCGCTTTGCGCTTCGACTGGCGTCTCTCGGCTTCGCGACGTGCTTGCTCTCGATGGCGCAGTTCATCGGTCTGACCATCTATGTCGATATGCAGTGGGGTCTCTCATCGCTCGAGAGCTCGACCCACGGCATCTTCATCCCTGTCGCAGTACATGAACCGCTTGCTGATGCTGGCCGGGAACGGCCTCGCCGCGGTCGCGGTCGCTCGGTGGGCGCGTCACCTCCGGCTGATGGTAGGCACGGATCAGCTGACCGGGCTGCTCCAGCGGCGACCGTTCCTCGAGAGAATCGAAGAGGAGCTCGGTCGCGCCGACCTGGCGCGAACCTCACTCAGCATCGCCATCTTCGACGTCGATGACTTCAAGCAGTTCAATGATCACCTCGGTCACCTCGAGGGAGATCGAGCGCTCATGCAGATTGCCGAGCAGCTGAAGCTCGGCGTGCGAACGACTGACCTCCTCGCGCGATATGGAGGCGAGGAGTTCGTGGTCGCCTTCCCTCGGCTCGACGTCCAGCTCGCGGCCCGCCGGGTGGAAGCGCTCCGTGCTGCGATCGAGGCCCAAGAGAGGGCCGGCGGACGCCGGCTGACCGTGAGTGCGGGGATCGCGAGCTGGCCGGCTGATGGCCACGAGTTCGATGATGTTCTCAAGTGTGCAGACGAGCGGCTCTACGCCGCCAAGGCGGCGGGGCGGAACATCGTCATCGGCCCTTTCCCCCTGCCTATCCGCCCGATGAGCCACGATCAGGGGGCCTGAATCCCCGCTCAGGGGGCTTGCACCTACAAGCGCACCTGTGGTCGGTTGTGACTCCGTGTCACCCGGCGGCGCCGGGAGACCCACAGGGGGTCACAATGTCGCGAAAAGTCTCGACCTTTTTCTTCCGTCATCACGCGCTCTTCCTCGCGCTCGTGCTGATCGTGACTCGCAACGATTACGGCGGTGGCTGCTAGGTCGAAGCGGACCCGCGGACGCGTCATCGACGCGGGTTCCCCTGGCGGCTGACTTGCTGGCCGGCGCGCTCGGGTGATATTGCGCGCCGCCCCGGGAAGGCGTGAGCCTTTCCCGGGAGTTAGAGCAACACTGCCGTACCACCTCTCACACGTGCTCGAGGTCGGTCCCAGGTGCCCCGGGGCGAGGTTTCGCTCCCGGGGTGGGGCCTCCCGTTGACGGCGCGTGGTGGCCACAACCAACCGAAGAACACTGATTTGGACACCCAGGAAAACGTCGAGACACAGGCCCAGGCCGATTGCGGCCCCGGGCGGCATCACCATGAAGCAGCTCCTGGAGGCCGGCGTTCACTTCGGCCACCAGACCAAGCGCTGGAACCCGAAGATGAAGCCGTACATCTTCGGCGCCCGCAACGGCATCTACATCATCGACCTGCAGAAGACGGTGGCGCTGGCCCGCGCCGCGTTCCGCTTCGTGGCCGACGTCACCGCCCGCGGCTCGAGCGTGCTCTTCGTGGGCACCAAGAAGCAGGCGCAGGACGTCATCCGCGAGGAGGCCTCGCGCGCCACGCAGTTCTTCGTCACCAGCCGCTGGCTCGGCGGCACGCTCACCAACTTCCGGACCATCAAGCAGGGCATCGACCGGCTGAAGACCCTGGAGAAGATGGCCGAGGACGGCACCTACGACCGGCTCCCGAAGAAGGAGGTCGCCTCCCTGGACCGCGAGCGCGAGAAGCTCGAGCGGAACCTGGGCGGGGTGAAGGACATGAGCCGGCTGCCGGGCTGCGTGTTCGTCATCGACCCGAAGAAGGAGCACATCGCGGTCCACGAGGCGAGCCGCCTCGGCATCCCGGTCATCGGGGTGGTGGACACCAACTGCGACCCGGACGGGATCGACTTCGTCATCCCCGGCAACGACGACGCCATCCGCTCCATCAAGCTCTTCACCTCGAAGATCGCCGACGCCTGCATCGAGGGCTCGGCCCGCTACCGCGCCTCGGGCGCCAGCGACCGTGACGAGCAGGACGCGGGGCAGCAGGACCGGTCCGTCCGGTCGCGAGGAGCGCCGCTTCGGCCGACGTCCGGACCGTGACCGCGGCCCGCGGGGCATGCCCATGGGCGGCGAGCGCCGGGGCCCGACCGTCGAGATCAAGGGCCAGGCCGTCGCTCCCATCGAGGCCGCTCCCGAGGCCGCTCCGGCCGAGGGCGAGGCGCCGGCGGCCGAGGGCCAGACGCCCCCTGCCGCCGAGTAGTCCGGGCCACGCGAGCGACGTTTTGAAATCCGGCCGAGCTGACGCCGGGGCCTAGGGGAACGTTCCCGCTGGCCCACGGCCGGCCGGCCCACAGCTGGAGAACGAGCGATGGCCGAGGTGTCTGCCGCGATGGTGAAGGAGCTCCGGGAGAAGACCGGGGCGGGGATGATGGACTGCAAGAAGGCGCTGGCCGAGAACGCCGGCGACTTCGCCAAGGCCGAGGAGTGGCTCCGGAAGAAGGGCATCACCGGCGCCGCCAAGAAGGCCGGCCGGACCGCCGCCGAGGGCCTGGTGGGCGCCTACGTCCACAACGGCAAGGTGGGCGTGCTGGTCGAGGTGAACTGCGAGACCGACTTCGTGGCCCGGAACGAGGACTTCCAGGCCCTGGTCCGTGACATCGCCCTCCACGTCGCCGCGCTCAGCCCCCAGTACGTCCGGCGCGAGGAGGTCCCCGCCGAGGTGCTGGAGAAGGAGAAGGACATCGAGCGGGTCAAGCTCCGGGAGCAGAAGAAGCCCGAGGCGATGATCGAGAAGATCCTCACCGGCAAGATCGAGAAGTACTTCGAGACGGTGTGCCTCCTGGACCAGCCCTTCGTGAAGGACGACAAGAAGAAGGTCCACGAGGTGGTGACCGAGGCCATCGCCAAGATCGGCGAGAACATCTCCATCCGCCGCTTCACCCGCTACCAGGTGGGCGAGGGCATCGAGAAGAAGAAGGAAGACCTCGCCGCCGAGGTCGCCAAGACGCTCGGTCAAGGCTGAGACGGTCCCTCAGGGGGTCGGCAACGCTTCATTGCTGCCCCCGCCGGCCGCAGGGTAGAAGCGATGGACGTGACCGCGCCCCCTCCGCTCCGGTACCGACGCATCCTCCTCAAGCTGTCGGGCGAGGCCCTGATGGGCGGACGGGAAGGTACGGCATCCACCCCCCCACCCTCGAGCGGCATCGCCGTGGAGATCGGCGAGGTGGTGAAGGCCGGGGTCCAGATCGCGGTGGTGATCGGCGGCGGAAACATCTTCCGCGGCGTCTCCGCCTCGCTCGCCGGCATGGACCGCGCGAACGCCGACTACATGGGGATGCTCGCCACGGTCATCAACGCCATGGCGCTCCAGGACGCGCTGGAGAAGCACTCGCGTCTTCACCCGCGTGCAGTCGGCCATCAAGATGGAGCAGATCGCCGAGCCCTACATCCGCCGGCGCGCGGTGCGGCACCTCGAGAAGGGCCGGGTGGTCATCTTCGCCGCCGGCACCGGCAACCCGTTCTTCACCACCGACACCGCCGCCTCGCTCCGGGCGATGGAGATCGGCGCCGAGGTCATCTTCAAGGCCACCAAGGTGGACGGCGTCTACGACGCGGACCCGAAGAAGAACACCACGGCCCGCCGCTACCGGACGCTGACCTACATGGACGTGCTCCGGCAGAACCTGCACGTGATGGACTCGACGGCCATCTCGCTCTGCATGGACAACAAGCTCCCCATCGTCGTCTTCGACCTCACCGCGCACGGGAACATCTGGCGGGCGGTCACCGGTTCCGGTGATCTGGGAACGCTGGTGGGAGCGTCGGAGACGAGCTGGGCCTAGAGGGAGGTCAAGCACATGGCAGTGACGGACGACGTGGTGAAGGACCTGAAGGGGCGGATCGACAAGGCGCTGGAGGACCTCAAGCGCGAGCTGTCGAAGATCCGCACCGGCCGGGCCTCGCTCAGCCTGCTCGACGGTGTGCGGGTCAACTACTACGGCACGCCCACCCCGCTGACCGGTGTGGCGAGCCTGGCGGTCCCCGAGCCGCGGCTCATCACCGTGAAGCCGTGGGAGAAGGGCCTGCTCAAGGACGTGGAGAAGGCGCTCCGGGAGGCCAACCTGGGCCTCACCCCGATGAACGACGGCGAGCTCATCCGGCTGCCCATCCCCGCCCTCACCGAGGAGCGGCGCAAGGACATCGCCAAGCAGGTGAAGACCAAGGGCGAGGAGCACAAGGTCGCCATCCGCAACGAGCGCCGGGACGCCAACGAGAGGCTCAAGGCGCTGCTCAAGGACAAGAAGATCACCGAGGACGAGAACAAGCGCGCCACCGACCGGGTGCAGAAGGAGACCGACGGGGGCGTCACGCAGGTGGACCAGATCATCGCGAAGAAGGAGAAAGAGGTGATGGAGGTCTGATGGCGGAAGCCACTCGGTCTCCGCCATGAGCCGCATCGTCGTCGCCGATGCCAGTCCGGCCGTGGCCTCGGCTCTCCGGGGATTCCTGGAGGGCAAGTACGAGGTGCGCGCTGCGCGCGACGAGGACGAGACGCTGGAGGCGGTGACCAGCTTCGGGGCGGACCTCCTCATCGCCTCGGAGTCCGAGCGCTTCGACGCCGAGGGGCTCTGCGCGGCGCTGAAGGCCCGCGACCCCGAGTTCCCGGTCATCCTGGTGTATGCGCCCGAGGAGGGCGACCCCGATGGCCGGGCGCTCCGGGTCGGCGCCGAGGCCTGCCTCCAGGGGCCGCTGAAGCAGGGCACCGTGCTCTCCTGCGTCCGGAACGTGCTCGCGCTCAACGAGCTGCGCGGGAAGGCGCGGATGGTCCGCCGGGCCTCCGAGATGCCCGAGGGCGACGAGGGGCTCGACCCGCTCGCCGACGACGAGCCGGTGACCGTGCCGACCGCGGGGCCCACCCAGGCGGCGGACTTCGGCGCCTTCCGGTCCCTGCTCGCGCGGGAGGTGAAGCGCTCCCGCCGCTACCGCTATCCGGTGGCCTTCATCGTCCTGGCCTACGACGCGTTCGCCAACGGGATGCCGGAGCTGGAGACGACCGACGTCCAGGCGCTCCTGGCGGCGGCCAAGGAGGTGGTGGCCAAGCACCTGCGCGACACCGACCTGGTCTCGGCCTTCCACCCCGGCAGCTGGGTGGTCTTCCTCCCGCACACCCCGGCGGAAGGTGCGCTGGTGGTCGCCGAGCGGTTGCGCGACAAGCTGGGCGGACTCCACCGGACGTACCTCACGGCGTCGGCGGGCGTCTCGGCGCACGTGCCCACCGAGGCCACGGGAGACCTGAGCTTCGGGAAGCTGTTCCGGGATGCGACCGACGCGCTCGCCCAGGCCCGGGCCGAGGGCGGCGGACGGACGCTGATGGCCGCCGGTGGCGGCCCGGAGCCGGGGGGACGGCGGCGCAAGAGCCGTCTCTTCATCGCCTGAGCGAGCTCGCGCCAGGAGCCTGGCTCAGTAGCGGAGAGGCTCCCCGGTGAGCGCGGCGACGCACTCGGAGATCCAGGCCAGGAGCTCGAGCCCCTTGCCCTTGTCGTCCATCCACCGGCCATCGTCGGCCAGCGTGAAGTGGATGCCCATCCCCTTGCCCGCCACCCAGATCTGCCGGACGGCGCGCTGGGTGTTGATGACCACCTTCTCGCCCTTCGCGGAGGTGAGCGTCACCATGTCCCCGGTGGCGACCGAGTCGAGGACGTCCGGATCCACCTGGTCCACCGCGGCGAGGATGCGCTTCCAGAGCCCTGCGACGAGGCCGTTGTAGCGGCCCTCGTCCATCATGGTTCGAGCTCCTCGAGCACGTCCTCGCCGGGGGCGGCGAAGAAGACCAGACGGGCCGGCTCTCCGTGCTTCTCGAGCTCGAGGGCGATGACCGACCCGGTGGGCACCGCGCGAGGGAACTGGGCGAGCTTCATCAGATGCGCAGCCATCGCCGGGATGGACGGGTTGTGTCCGACCAGGACGGGGTCCTCGTCGCGGTGCTCCTCGAGGAGGCGCTCGTGGCTACCGACCGGCATGTCGGGCAGGAGGCTCTTGTGCACCCGGAGCGGCACGTCCAGGTCCTGGACCAGGGCGAGGATCTGCGCGGTCTGCACCGCCCGGACCAGCGGGCTCATCAGGACCAGACCCACCCCGTGCATCCGCCGCTGCAGGCTCTTGAAGTGCTTCTCGGCGGCGTGGCGACCCTTGCCGGTGAGGGGGCGGGCGCCGTCGTCCAGGCCCTCGGGGACGTCGGAATCAGCCTGGGCGTGGCGCACCAAGTACACCTTCACGTCGACACCCTCTCCTGGAGCGGCCTTCGCAGTCAAAGGGTATGGCAGAAGAGGGTGCATGCGCGGACCCTGGGGACTGGCAGCGCTCGCCTGCTCCTGCTCACGGCCTCGTGCCAGAGGCCGCCTGGCGCCGTCACCGGGGCGGACGCGGGACTGGCCGCACCGGTCACCCCGGGACCGGACGCCGGGCTCCAGCTGACGCTCTCCAAGGTGGACGGCTTTCTGGCCTACGAGCGGCTCCTGCGTGGCGATGGGGCGCCGTCCGCCCGGGAGGTGCGCCGGCTGTCCCAGGGCGCCGACGGCGGCGGGCGGGCGCTCGAGGAGGCCTACGCCGGGCTGCGACGCCGCACCGAGCAGGCCCAGGCGGTGCGGGCGGACGCGGGGCTGACCGACGCCGAGGTGCAGGCGCTCGAGGCGCTGACGGCCGAGCTCGCGCTGGCGCGGGCGGGCTCGGGCGGCCCGGAGCTCGACGAGGCGGTCCGCTCGCTGGAGGAGTCCAAGGACAGGCTTCCGGCGGAGCAGCGCGCCGGGGTGGAGCGGACGGTGGCGCGCCTGCGGGCGCAGCAGGAGCGCGCCCGGACCCTCTCCGACCTGCGGGCGAAGTGGGGAAGCGCCGCGGTGGACCTGGTGCTCGTCCGGGAGAAGGCGGTGCTCGAGCTGTGGGGCACGCAGGGACGCTGAGGCAGCTGCCGGGCCGTCACGGGCCGACGAGCCGGATGCGCCCGTCGAGCGGATTGTCGGTCTGATAGGTGAGCCGGAGCGCCGCCGGTGGGAGGGGAGGCTCCCGTGCCGGGTAGAGCGTCCGCAGGAGCCTGAGCGCGATTGGGAAGCGAGCGACGTTGATGACCTCCACCCGGAGGCTGCTGCCCGGCGGACGGCGGTTCAGCTCCCGGGCGACGTCGATCTGGTTGGCCAGCGTCGCCCCGTATGGCTCGCGCGCCGGCCCGGTGTGCTGGATGCGCACCAGGAGGTAGAGCACCACGGTGAGCGTCGAGGCGGCGAGGACACCCGTCGCCGCTCCCCGGAGGACGGGGACCCGCAGCGCGTCCACCGTGAGCCACGCCACGAGCGCGAAGGCGATCCAGGTCGCGTTGAAGTAGTGGGTGAACCCCGACTTGGCGGTGAGCCCGTCCAGCACGGCCTGCGCGAGGAGGAGCAGGAGGAGGAGCAGTGCCGTCTGTCCCTGCAGCCGCTCGCCGTCTCCGGCGGTCGAGCGGAGGCCGCGCCAGGCCCGGATGCAGCGCCAGGCCCATCCCGAGCCAGACCAGGGGGAAGGCGAGGAGCGAGGCGATGGTGGCGAGGGTCAGAAGCCGCCCCCAGCCGCTGGCGTCGCTTGCCAGCCATGCCGCGCCGAAGATGTCGTCGATGCGCTGCCCGGTCAGGATCCGGGCCCCGAGCAGCGGGAAGAGCCAGTCCTGGAGCGACCGATCGACCGGGACCTGGCTCGTGACGGAGCGCCGCAGGAACGACAGGTAAGGGAAGCTGACGGCCGTCGCACCCGCCGCGAAGAGGAGCAGCTGCCACCCGCAGGATCGCAGGCGCGGAATCGCCCGGAGCAGCAGAAATCCGGCCACCGGAACGACGAAGGCGAGCGCCATGAGGTGGGTCAGGCCCATCGCCACGCAGCAGGCCAGCGAGAGGACCAGCGTCCACGGTCGCCCGCGGGCGAGGAAGCTGACGGCCGAGGCGAACGACAGAGCGCAGAGGGGGATGTTGAAGCTGTTGTCCCAGATCGCCCGCGCGTAGAACCAGAGGTACGGCGAGCAGAGCAGGGCCGGGATGAACCACGGCCAGAGCCCGAGCGTGCGGGCGAGCCAGAGCAGGGAGACGGCGACGACCAGGGTGGTCAGCACTGCCCGGAGCGCCACCAGGAGTACCAGATCTGAGGAGAAGGCGAGGTAGAGCTGGTACAGCCAGGTCGGGAACGGGCCGTACACGGCGCCTGCGGTACCGGTCAGTCCGTGGATCGCCAGGACGTGGCCACGGTCGGCCCGGAGGGCTCCGGAGATGAGCATTGGCTCGTCGCCGACCCACTGGATGTCTCCCGGATGCAGCGCCGGCAGGAGGCAGAGCACGGCGATGCAGGTCAGCAAGGCGCGGTGTCCGCGGAGCCAGGCGCGAACGGAGGTGGACGGGGCGAGTTCGATGGCCAGGTCCCTCAGGCCGGCTCGGCCGTCCGGGTGAGCCGCATCAGGATGAGACTGCCGAAGGGCATGAACCAGCGGGAGTGGGGAATCGCCTCGCCGAGCTGGCAAGCACGCTCGACGCCGAGAAAGGGGGCGGCGAAGGGCGTGAGGAGATGCGTCGTCGTGACCAGATCCCAGCGGAACCACCGCTCGAGATCGGGGACCATCCGCGCCAGCTTCGACTTGAGGCTGAGCCGATTGAATCGCGTGATGTGCTGCTCGGAGTAGTCCACGTCGGAGAAGTGGTCCAGGCCAAACTCTAGGAGGGGCCAGGCGCTGAGGTAGTTGGGCGTGGAGAGGACGAAGACGCCCCGCCCGGGCACGAGGAGCCTGGCCGCACCGCGGAAGAGCGCCGCGATCTCCCTGGGCGTGAGGTGCTCGATGAGCTCGATGGCGCTCAGGCAGTCGAACGTTCCCGGCAGCGCGGAGAGATCGTCGAGGGTGTGGATGGTCTGGAAGTGTCGCTGCGCGGTTTCGAAGTGCGCGTTCGCGAACTGGATCTGCTCGGGGAGGATGTCCACCCCGAGCTGCCGGCTGAACCGGGTCTGGTCGGCGAGCGACAGCAGGCTCCCGGCGAAGCATCCCACGTCGAGCAGCGACAGCCCGGGCCCTTGAGGGAACGCGTCCAGCACGCGCTGGAACTTGAGGAGATGCCAGGCCCGCCGGATCGGGTTCCCCCGCTCCATCACCTGGTGGTAGTGCCCGACAGGGATCGCCGCGAGGTCCTTGGTCGACTCGCTCAACGTGTCACCCGCCGGAAGATCCAGGTGTCATCTCCGGGACTCGGAGGAACCGTCCGGAAACGGTGCCAGAAGAGCTCCGGGCGGGTGGCGTCCGGTCCTGCAACCCCGAGGTCCACGGCCTCGTAGCGTACTCCGAGCCGCTCGAGCTGCTGCACCAGCCCCCGGGCCGGCCCGACCTCGCTGCCGAAGGCCACGATGGCGTCGGGGATCTCCAGGAAGCGGAAGTTGAAGGGCTGCAGCATCGGGTAGTCGGCCCGCTGATACTGCGAGAACTGCCACATGTAGCGGTGCTGAGGGGCGTGGAACATCAGCGGGTAGAGCGAGAACTCCGGGACAGAGAAGACGTTGCTCCCGGGGCGCAGGTTCCGCGTCAGCCAGGCCGAGGCCTCGGCGTAGGCCGAGCGCTGGGGGGAGACGAGCTCTCCCAGCCAGGTGAGCAGGGTGGAGCGCACCGGGTCGTCGGAGCCGGGGCCACCGATGAGGCGACGGGTCTGGACGTTGGCGATGTTGGTGAACGCGAGCAGGGCGGCGAGCGCGAGTGCTGCGCTGCCGCGGACGGGGGAGGGCCTGTCGAGCCCGGTGCCGAGCCAGAGGGTGCGGGCGGAGATGAAGATGGTCAGGGGAAGCGTGGTGGACATGTACCGGATGTCCGAGAACGCGGCCCATCCGACGGGCTGGGGCGAGAGCACCGAGGCGACGAAGGCGAAGACGGGGAGGGCCAAGACGGCCCGCCCGAGCCAGCCGTCGCGGCGCACGAGGGCCACGACGGCGCCGAGGGCGAGGAGGGGGAGCCAGAAGCACTCGGTGGCGTTCAGGTCCCGGAGGTTCCACCAGAACAGCACGAGCTTGTCGTGCCACCAGCTCGCCGGGACATAGGGCGTCACCTTCCGACCGAAGGGGAAGAAGATGCCGACCACGGCGACGAGGCCGGCGACCTGGGTCGCGAGGAAGACGGCGATCCGTCGCCAGGAGTCTCGCTGGCGCCGGCGCTCGAAGAGCAGGTAGTCGACGGCGAGGCACACCATGGTCGCGCCGTAGGTGAGGTAGTGGCAGGCGAGGAGCGCGACGCCGGTGACGGCGAGGAGGACCCGGTGTCTCCGTGAGCGGCCACGGTGGAGGTAGAGGTAGACGAGGGCGAGCGCCAGGGCGAACGCCAGCCCGTAGTACCGGCTCTGCCGGAGGTAGAGGAACAGGGACACGTTGCCCAGGGTGAAGACGGCCATGAGCGCCGTGAACCAGCGGTTCGGCGCGTCGCGGAGCAGCCACCACCACCCGAGGAAGAACCCGGCGAGGCCGGCGAGGGCGAACGGGAGCCGGGCGGCGAGGGCGTTGCGACCGAGCAGGCCGAGGAACGGGGCGGCGTAGAAGTACTGGAGGGGAGGGTAGGCGCGGTTCTTGATGCCCGCGAGCTCGAGGCCTCCCCGGAAGGCGATGATGTTGGTGCCGTCGAAGGCGTTGGTGTCGCCGGTCTTCCAGACGTTGGCCGCGAAGATGCCGGTGTTGGCCTCGTCGTCCCAGAGCGGGTAGGCGCCGAGGTTCCAGAGGAGCAGGGGGGCGAAGAGGAGAGTGGCCAGCAGTGCGTCAGCACCGGGCGGGAGGCGCTTCGTCGCCGCGGAACCGGAGGGCGCGGAGGTTGCGTCGTCCCGTGTGCTCATCGCAACGGGCCGATGTCGAGGCGAGGGTCGCGCGAGGCGTCCATGAGCACGTCACTCGCACGGTTGCGAGAAGCCGCTGTCCCCTGCACTGGTTCTGCAGACCTGTCTCGGTCGGTCCTTCAGCCGAGCATCCCTGCTCGGGCGTCGACCCGCCGCGCGCTCGACTCTTTCTCGCATGATGAGAGCTGGCGAAGCAGATGGTCTGACCGTTGGCGGTCGCGGGGCGGTATACACCGCGCCAACCATGCCATCAATTTCGCGAGGTCGCGGCCGCGGGGTGTTCCGCCAGCTCGAAGCGGTGGCGCAACGCCTTCGCGGGCAACCGTTGGTCGAGGCCCCGGCGGCGCCGGTGGAGGCGTCAAGCCTTCACCCCTCTCTTCGCTTCTCGCCCCCCGGACACTTCTACAGCCCCATCCCGGACCTTGCGGATGTCGGCCGCCGCGCTGGAACCCTCTTCGATCGAAGCGTGAAGGAGCTGCCGGGGATCGACCTCCGGGAGGCTGCCCAGCTGGAGCTCCTGGAACGCTTCAAGCCCTACTACGCCGAGCATCCGTTCCAGCCCGGGAAGACGGAGGGACTCCGCTACTTCTTCGAGAACCCCCAGTACTCATACTCCGATGCCCTCTTCTTCCATTTCATGCTCCGGCACCTCGCGCCACGACGAATCGTGGAGGTCGGGTCCGGGTACTCGTCCTGCGTGGCCCTCGATACGATCGATCGCTTTCTCGATCCTTCGGTGCAGATGACGTGCATCGAGCCCTATCCCGAGTCGCTGCGATCGCTGATGCGTCCTGGCGACGAATCCCGGATCGAGCTGCTCCCGGTGGCTGCCCAGGAGGTCTCGCTGGACGTGTTCCGGAAGCTCCAGCGAAACGACGTCCTGTTCATCGACTCGACCCACGTGGTCAAGGTGGGCAGCGACGTCAACCGGCTCCTCTTCGAGGTGCTCCCGGTGCTCGCCCCGGGGGTGTACGTGCATTTTCACGACATCTTCTACCCATTCGAGTACCTGCAGGCCTGGATCGAGGAGGGTCGGGTCTGGGGAGAGGCGTATCTCCTGCGAGCCTTCCTCCAGTACAACTCGGCGTTCGAGATCGTGCTGTTCAACACCTTTCTCGAGGAACATCACCGACCGCTGTTCGAGCGTCACTTCCCGCTCTGCCTGATGAATCCAGGCGGGAGCATCTGGATCCGCCGGAGATGAGCCAGGCACCGCTGACCCATCGCGATAACAACTTCGATGCGGTGAGGCTGATCGCCGCCGCGGCCGTGATCTACGGCCACGCCCATCCGCTCACCCATACCCCTGATCGGGTGTTCTGGGGCAACTCGGTCGAGTCCTTCGCGGTGAAGGTCTTCTTCGTGATCAGTGGCTTCCTGATCACCGCGAGCTGGCTGTCCGATCCCAACGCGTTTCGCTACTTCGCCAAGCGAGCGCTGCGGATCTTTCCCGCGCTGGCGGTGGTGGTGGCGCTCTCGGCCCTGGTTCTCGGCCCGCTGGTGACGACGTTGCCTCTGTCCTCGTACTTCGCCAGCCCGCAGGTGCCGGCCTATTTCTCGAACGTTGCGCTCCGCCCGGTCTATTACCTCCCCGGCGTGTTCGACCGACTTCCCTACCCGGGAGCGGTGAACGGCTCGCTGTGGAGCCTGCCGGCCGAGTTCGCGATGTACCTGCTCCTTCCATTGCTCTGCGTCCTCGGCGGGAAGCTCCGCTTCCGCTGGCTTCCTGCGGTCGCAACGGTGGGGCTCTGTTGCTGGAGCCTGTACTGGAACCGGGCCGGGATCCCGCACCGGCCCGTGGTGTTCTACGCGACCGGTCTTGCCTCCACCCTCGACGCCGCCCCGTACTTCATGCTCGGAGCCTCGTTCCAGATTCTACGGGCTCCGCCGCTTCCTGTCCCCGACGGTTGCCCTCGGGCTTCTCGGCATCGGTCTCTTCCTCCAGCCCTCGTCGGCGCTGACCATGGAGCTCGGGCTGTTCTTGCTCGCTCCCTACGCGATCCTCGCCTTCGCTCTGACGCCAGCCCCGGTCTTCTCCCGCGCAGGTCGGTTCGGAGACTTCTCCTACGGTCTGTACCTCTACGGCTTTCCGCTGCAGCAGACCTTCAACTTCCTCTCCCCTCGGCCGCTGACCGCGCTGCAGAACGCCGTGCTGGCCAGTCTGGCGGCGCTCCTGTTCGCGGTGCTCTCCTGGCACCTGGTCGAGAAGCCGACTCTGTCGATCAAGCCAGGCCGGCGCCGGACCGTTCCCGCGGCCGCGCAAGGTGAGCCGGGATGAGCGGCTGCTGGCTGGTGACGGGTGGCGCCGGGTTCATCGGCACCGCGGTCTCCGGCATCCTCGATGCCGGGCTGGGCGAGGTGGTCGTCGTCGACGTCTTGCATCCCCAGGTCCATCCCACGCGGTCTCGGCCCCCGGAACTCGATCCGAGGGCGGAGCTCATCGTGGCGGACGTGTCGGAGGCCTCCACCTGGGAGGAAGTCCTCCGATCGCACCGGCCGACACGCATCCTCCACCTCGCTGCGGAGACCGGGACCGGTCAATCGCTGACCGAGGCGTCCCGTCATGCCGTGGCGAACGTGGTGGGGCTCACCAGGATGCTCGATGCCCTCGCGGCGACCAGGCTGCTCCCGGAGCACGTGGTCCTGACCAGCAGTCGCGCGGTGTACGGCGAGGGCGAGTGGGAACGCGAGGACGGGACACGCTTCTATCCGGGCCAGCGTGACCAGCAGATGCTCGCCCGCGGCCAGTGGGACTTCCCCGGCGCCCGTGGCCTGGCATTCGAGGCGAGAAGGACCACCCCCCAGCCCACGAGCGTGTACGGCGCCACCAAGCTCGCCCAGGAGCAGATCCTCCGCGCCTGGACCGAGAGCTTCGGGGTCAAGGCGAGCGTCCTCCGGCTCCAGAACGTCTACGGGCCGGGCCAGTCGCTGACCAACCCCTACACCGGGGTGGTCACGCTCTTCGCCCGGCTCGCGCGCGAGGGGAAGCCGATCCCGCTGTACGAGGACGGCGAGATGCTGCGCGATTTCGTGTACATCGACGACGTGGCGCGCGCGATCATGCTCGCCTTCCAGCGTCCACCTGCCGGCCCGCGGACGCTCGACATCGGCAGCGGGACCCCGATCACCATCCGACGGGCGGCGGAGATCATCGCCCGGACATACGGGGCGCCGCCGCCGGCGGTCACCGGGAAGTATCGCCTCGGTGACGTGCGGCACGCCTCGTGCCAGATCGACCAGGCGCGGGCGGAACTCGGGTACGCGCCCCGGGTCGCGCCGGAGGAGGGACTGGTCCGGCTCTGTGAGTGGGTGAATGCACGTGTCGAACGATCCTGAAAAGCGGCCCCGGACCCTCCGGGTCCAGTCGGTGCTGTACGCCAACGAGCCGGCCCACGTTCGCCTCTCGTTCGCGCACCTCGAGCGCGCCGCGGATCTGGCGATCGCCGCGGGTGAGCTCGCCTCGGTGCGGCTGGTCTACGGGGACTGCTCCCCCGAGCCGGTCTTCGAGGAGGACGACCTGCGGCAGATCTCCGCCTCGGCTCTGGCGGTGAGCCGGGTGGAACACCGCTTCTTCGGGCAGAACCTGGGATCCGCCCGGGGGCACAACCGGCTCCTGGAGGACGTGATTGAGGATCTGGTGCTGATCATGAACCCGGACGTGATGCTCGCTCCGGACACGTTGATCGAGCTGCTCCGTCCCTTCCGCCATGGCACCACCGGGCTGGTCGAGGCGCGCCAGCTGCCGGTCGAGCATCCGAAGGACTACGACCCGGTGACCGGCGAGACGGGGTGGGCGACCACCGCCTGCGCGCTGGTGCCGAGGAAGATGTTCCAGGAGCACGGCGGCTTCGACGCCGACTCCTTCTTCCTCTACTGCGACGACGTCGACTTCTCCTGGCGGCTGCGGCTCGCTGGCCAGCGGGTGATCTTCCAGCCCTCGGCGGTGGTGTTCCACGACAAGCGGCTGACCGACGACGGCAAGTGGAATCCTTCCTCGGCCGAGCGCTACTACTCGGCAGAGGCGGCGCTCTTCCTGACCTACAAGTACTCCCGCGATGACCTGGTGGAGAGCCTGCTGGAGACCTTCTCGCGTTCGGAAGTGGAATATCTGAGGCGCGCGGCCCACACCTTCACCGAGAGGCGTGCCAGTGGTCGCGTTCCGCCCCAGCTCGACCCGGAGCATCGGGTCTCGGAGTTCAAGGACGGCCTCTATGCCCGACACCGCTTCGCCCTCTGAAGCTGCCGGCTGCTACGACAACCCCTACTACCCCGACAACGTCTACGGACACACCCGGAGCCTGCTCGAGGACCTGGGGGTCGCCCGGGGAGGCGTCCATCTCGATCTGGGCTGCGGCTACGGCCGGATCGCAGAGGCTCTGCGGGACGAGCTCGGGCTGCAGTACCTGGGAATGGACATGGACGAGGGCGGGCTGGCCTCTCTACGCCAGCGCGGCTTCGACGCCGTCTCCTGCGACCTCCGGGACCCAGCAGTGGTCGAGCGAAACGTGCGTGAGGCGCTCGCGAGCCGGCGCCTCGGCTCCATCTCGATCATGGACACGCTCGAGCACCTGCCAGAGCCGCCGAGGCTGCTCGAGGTCGTCTATCGCCTGGCGCGCGAACACGGCGCGCCCCTGACCATCTCCGTGCCCAACGTGGCGCACCGGGACGTCGGGTTCAAGCTGGCGTTCGGGCGCTGGGACGAGACGGGGACTGGCATCCTCGACGTGACGCACGTCAGGTTCTTCACCGAGGAGAGCCTGCGGCAGATGATGCAGGCCTCGGGCTGGCACGAGACCAGACGGAGGGACGTGCTCCTCGAGAAGAGCGACCAGCACTTCCCCCGCTTTCACCCCGCGCTCGCCGGCGGGACGCCGCTGGGCCAGGTCCTCCGGTACCTGCGCGATTCGATGGACGACAACGGGAGCGTCAACCAGTTCGTCCGCGCCTACCTGCCCGGCCCGAGGAAGAGCACCCCGGGCGGTCTCGACCGGGCCCGTCCCGCTCCCTTCCTCTCGGTGGTGACGCGGACCCAGGGACGGAGACTCGACACCCTCCGCGACGTGCTGCTCTGCCTGTCGTCGCAGACCAGCCAGGATTTCGAGGTGGTGGTGATCGGTCACCGGCTCGATCAGCCGGCCCAGCTCGCGGTCGAGCGCGTCATCGAGGACGTGCACCACGCCTTCCGATCCCGGGTGCGCTTCGTCCGGGTCGATCACGGAAACCGCACCACCCCGCTCAACGTGGGATTCTCCGAGGCCTGCGGCGACTACGTCGCCATCCTCGACGACGACGACTTCGTCTTCGCCGACTGGGTGGAGACCTTCCAGAAGCTCGCCGAACGCTCCCCGGGCAGGGTCCTCCGCGCCGGGGCGGTCGCCCAGGCGGCCGAGCCGGTGAGCACCCTGGAAGGCCGTCCCGCGGTGCGCGCCGTCGGGACCTTCGAGCGCCGGTACACGAAGGATTTCGATCTCTTCCAGCACCTCGCCGAGAACCAGACGCCGCCGGTGTCGGTGGCCTTCCCCCGCTCGGTGTTCGCCGACCTCCGGATTCGCTTCGACGAGCAGCTCACCACCACCGAGGACTGGGACTTCCTGCTCCGCACCGTCGCTGTCTGCGGGCTCGCCAACTCCCACCGGGTCACCTCGGTCTACCGGCAGTGGAAGCAGGGCGAGAGCTCGTTCACCGTTCATCCCCCGGAGGAGTGGGTGGCGAACCACCAGCAGATTCTGGCGCAAGCTCGACCGGATCCCCCTGGTGCTCCCGCCCGGCTCCGCCACCCGGCTCCGGCAGCTCTTCACCGAGCGGGGGGCGGGCGGCGCGATCGTGAGCGACGCACGGGGCAACGAGCTCCGCGAGCGGGCCCGGGTCATCCTCACCTCCCGCTCGTGGTCCCTGACCGCTCCGGTGCGGTGGATGCAGCGGCTCTTTGGACGACGCAGCCGCGAGTTCCCCAGGCTCTGGGAGATGAACGGGGCCGAGCTGGAGCAGCTGATTCTCGGAGCTCGAGCGGTCCCCGTCCTGGCGGTTGCTCGCCCCGCTGCGGGCGATCCGCCAGCGCTTCCGCCGCTGAAGCGTCCGTCCCAGGAGGAATCCTTGTCGCCCAGCTCCCGAGAGTCCCCCTCCGAGGTCGCCCCGCCCAGCCCCTGGGAGGAGGCCTATGCCCGCTTCGAGACCCCCGTGGAGGAGCGCCGGAAGTTCCTCCGGCGGCTGCGCTGGCTCGGCGCCCATGAGTGGCCGAAGCAGTCGCAGATTGTGGAGATCTTCTGCGGGAGGGGGAACGGCATCCATGCCCTCGAGGCGCTGGACTTCCGGTGTCTGGAGGGGGTCGACCTCTCCCCGGCGCTGCTCGCCCAGTACCACGGTCGGGCGGTGACTCACGCTGCCGACTGCCGGCACCTTCCCTTCGAGGACAGCTCCCGGGACATCCTCATCGTCCAGGGTGGTCTCCACCATCTCGAGGGATTGCAGGATCTGGAGCAGACGCTCGGCGAGGTCAGCCGCGTGCTCCGGCCCGGCGGAAAGTTCGTGGCGGTGGAGCCCTGGCGAACGCCGTTCCTCGATCTGGTCCACTGGGTGAGCGAGAAGCCGCTGATCCGGAGGCTCTCCAACAAGATGGACGCCTTCGCCACCATGACCCACTACGAGCGCGATACTTACGAGCGCTGGCTGGCCTCGGCGGAGCCCATCCTCGCCGTGCTGGCCAAGCGCTTCACCCCGGAGCGGCAGCGCATCGGTTGGGGGAAGCTGATGTACGTGGGGACTCCCCGCCGGAGCTGACTACGCCGCCGGTGAGGACGAACGGAGGTAGGACAGCCGTTCCTGGAGAAGATCGAGGGAGAAGTCCACCACCCGCGTCACCGCCAGGATCAGCGCCACGCCCACCGCGACGCCCATGGCGATGAAGCGGGACCAGTGCTCGTAGGTCGCCCCGGTCCGCACCAGCTCCAGGAAGCTCGGAGCGACCAGGGCCCCGCCCAGCACGAGAAGCGCCACCACCGCCACCCAAAAGAACCACCCCCGGAGCGCCCACCGGAACCAGCGGTGGAACCCCGAGGTCTCGTCCCCGAGATGGAGCACCATCTCCACGATGCGGCGGACGAGGTAGCTCGCGCAGAGGAGCAGCACTCCGCTGTAGGTCAGGAAATCCGCCACCACGAACCGGTAGATCATCCACTCGAAGAGCCGGCCGTGCTGGACGTAGTACGCCGCCGGCGAGACCAGGAGCAGCGCGGCGACGATGACGAACAGGCCGCCCACGAAGCCCAGGGGCCGCGACGGGCGGTAGAGGAAGGCCGCCTCGACGATGACCCGCAGGAAGCGCAGCCCGTCGCGCACCACCCGCAGCTTCGATTCCCCCGCTCGCTCGTGGTACGGCATCTCCTCCTCGAAGATGCGCAGCTGCGGCGAGAGGATGGCCCGGGCGCTCATCGCCGGAGTGAAGTGCATCCCGTCGGGCAGGGGGAACAGCTTGGGGAGGCTGGACCTGCGCACCACTCGCATCCCGCTGGCGGTGTCCCGGACCTTCGAGGAAGAGAAGAAGCTCAGGAGGACGGCGAAGATGAAGTTCCCCACCCTGCGCAGGAGGGGCATCTTGCTCTGGCGGGTCATCCGGCAGCCGAGCACCACGTCGGCATCACGGGACTCGATGAGGTTGCAGAGGTTGACGAAGAAGTTGGGGTCGCAAGTCCCGTCGGCGTCGAGGAAGCTCAGGAGCTCGGCGTCCGAGCTTTGCCAGGCGCTCTTGATCGCCGCCCCGTAGCCGCGGTTCTTCTCGAAGACGATCAGCCGGATGTCCGGCTCGTAGCGGCGGGCGATCTCCACCGTCCGGTCCGTGGATCCGTCGCTCACCACCACCACCTCGACCTCGGTCACTGGCGAACGCTCGACGATGTTCTTCCGCGCGGCGAGCGTCCGCTCGATGATCGAGGCGATGCTGTCCTCCTCGTCGAGGGCGGGGATGGTGACGAGGAGCTTGAGACGTGCCCCGGGTGAGCTCAAGGTTCTCTCTCCTCCTGAAAGGTCACTGCAGCCAGGTACAGACCCCGCTGCCGCTCGACAGGTTCCCGGGAGCTCCGGGGCTGAAGCCCTCGACCCGCACCCGGTAGGGGTGCTTCGCGGCGAGCTCGGGGTGAAACTCGGGGGCGAAGAGGAACGCGCTCTGCGGATTGCTGCGGATGCAGACCGTCTCCGCGTCGTGAACCGTGCGCTCCAGGGCCGGGCCGACCCCCAGTGCCTTCTGGTAGTAGGCGAAGTCCTTGCCGCTCGGGAGGAGGTGCTGCGCTCCGGTGATGGAGACGACCCAGATCAGCGTGGCGGCGACGAGCAGCCGGTACACCGCGAGGAGTGTCCTGTCGGTGGTCACCAGGATGAACGTGCTCAGCACCAGGCCCATCATCCAGTAGGAAGCGTAGCGGAGCTCGTGCGAGCCAGGCGTGAACGCCGAGAGCAGACCGGTCAGCACCAGCATCACTCCGAAGGTGGGCGCAAGCCGGTCCTTGCGCCCACGAGCGGCCATGACGAACAGACCCAGGGCGACGATGACCAGGAGCCCCATGTACCCACCCACCCGCATGCTCATCGCGTCCGCGGGCACCTCCCCGTTCCCCAGTGTGTATGGCAGAGGCCGGTAGTCGAACGCCCGGAACTCGAGCACCGAGAGCAGCCAGCGCAGGGGCTGCGGATAGTGCGCCGAATAGAGTGGATCCGGCCAGAGGCCGCTGGGGGGCAAGGGTCCCGGAAAGAGGTCGTGGCCCAGGACCCGGACTCTGATGGGGTAGAAGGGATTCCCCCGCCGGATCCAGTTGGTCAAGGGAGCGGCGAACACCAGCGGGACTGCGAAGGTGAGCGCTGCCGCGGCCGCGAGCGGACGGGCGCGCGCGGACTCGATCACCGGGGCGCGCACCTTCCTGCGCACCCCCGTCGCCACCAGGATAAGCGCCACCACCGCCGCCACGCCCACGTGGACCACCATCTGCGGCTTGAAGTTCGCGGCCAGCGCAGCAGCGAGGGTCGCCACCGCCGCCTTCGCCGGCCCGAACTCCAGCGGACGCGCCGCGGCGTCGCACAGCGAGAGCACGAGCACGGTCATGAAGACGTTGGCCGGTAGGTCGACCTGGTTTCGGGAGACGCTCACCTGGACCGCGGGGATCGCCAGGAGCGCGATGACCGCCCAGGAGAAGGGGATGCGCCACACCCGCCAGACGTAGAGCGGCAGGCAGACGAAGCTCAGCAGCGCCACGAGATTGGCTGCCTCGGGGCGCCCGAGGACCGACCAGAGCCCGCCCTTGAGGTACGAGGGAAAGGCAGGGAAGCCGTCGTAGTAGAAGCGAAGCATCCCGGTGAGCTCGTACCGGGCCGGATCCACGAGCCCGCTCTTCAGCGCCGCGAAGGGGAGGTGGTAGGCGATCGAGTCCCAGACGATGTCGAAGTCGAGCAGCGCCTTTGCCGCCGCCGCGCCGAGAAGCGCCACCGTCACCGCCGCCGGCAGTCGTCGCAGGACGAGGTGGGCCCGCGCCCCCGCCCGGGACGGAAGGGTGCCCGGGGTCTGGCTCACGGTGGGCAGGGCAGCATCGGGTTCGCTCAGGACAGGCCTCTTGGCTCCGGGAGTCCCCGGGCGGCGACCGGCGGCTCACCACCCTCTGGCGTGGGGGACACGCCCGGACGGGTGGGCTCTCTACCAGAGAGCTGCGTCCAGTTGGAGAGTCCGCTCCACCGGCCCGCCCTAGGGCCGACCCCGAGAGCGAGTGTCTTGACTCGCCCCGGACCGCGTGAAACGAAAGTCGCATCCCCATGAATGTCCTGGTGACCGGCGGCTGCGGGTTCATCGGCTCCAACCTGGTCCGTCATCTGCGCGCCGAGCAGCCGGACTGGACGGTCGTCAACCTCGATCTCCTCACCTACGCCGGCAACCTCGAGAACCTGAGCGATCTCGAGGGAGACCCGCGGCACGTGTTCGTTCGGGGAGACATCGGGGATCGCGAGCAGGTCGAGGCGCTCCTCGCGCGACACCGGATCGAGGCCGTCCTGCACCTCGCTGCAGAGAGCCACGTCGATCGCTCCATCCTCGGCCCGGAGCTCTTCGTCCGGACCAACGTGCTCGGCACCCAGGTGCTGCTGGAGGCCTGCCACCGGCAGAAGGTCCGGCGGTTCGTCATGGTGTCCACCGACGAGGTCTATGGCTCGCTCGGCCCCACGGGCGCATTCACCGAGACCTCGCCGCTCCAGCCCTCGAGTCCGTACTCCGCGTCCAAGGCCAGCGCCGACCTGCTCGCGCTGGCCTTCCACCACACCTTTGGCCTCGATGTGGTCGTCACCCGCTGCTCCAACAACTACGGCCCGTACCAGTTCCCCGAGAAGCTCATCCCGCTCATGGTCGTGAACGCGCTGCACGACGAGCCGTTGCCGGTCTACGGCGACGGCGCCAACGTCCGTGACTGGCTCCACGTGGAGGACCACTGCCGGGCCCTGGTGGCGGTGCTCGAGCGGGGCCGCGCGGGGCAGGTCTACAACATCGGCGGTGTCGCCGAGCAGCGGAACGTCGACCTGGTCAAGATGCTCCTCGCCGCGCTCGGAAAGCCCGAGACCCTCATCCGCTTCGTGAAGGACCGGCCCGGGCACGATCGGCGCTACGCCATCGATCCAACGCGGATCCGCACCGAGCTTGGCTGGACGCCCGGCCGCACCTTCCAGCAGGGGCTCGAGGCCACGGTCCGCTGGTACGTCGAGCACCCCGAGTGGTGGAAGCACGTGAAGAGCGGAGCGTACCGGCAATACTACGAAACCCAGTACCGCGGCCGCCTGGGCGGCTAACCTTCCGCACCGATGCGCATCACCGTCACCGGCGCCAACGGCCTCGTGGGCAGCAGGCTCTGCCGGCTGCTCGTCGTCCAGGGACACGTGGTCACCGCCGTCGCGCGGGGCGAGCGCCGGACGGTGGGCGACTTCGAGTACCTGAGCTGCGACCTCGCCGACCTCGACGGCGTCGGGCGGACGCTCACCGCCGCGCGGCCCGAGGTCGTCGTCCACACCGCGTCCATGACCGAGGTCGACGCCTGCGAGCGGGCTCCCGACGCAGCGTGGGCAGCGAACGTGCTCGCCGCCGCCCACGTTGCGCGCCACGCTCGCGCCGCCGGGGCTCACCTGCTGCACGTCTCGACCGATTACGTCTTCGACGGCCAGGAGGGACCGTACGACGAGGACGCCCGCCCCAACCCCTCGGGCGTCTACGCGCGCACCAAGTGGCTGGGGGAGGAAGCGGTCCGCTTGCTCGCGGGCAGCTGGGCCATCGCGCGCACCGCGGTGGTCTACGGCTACCCGCCCTCCCAGCGCCCCAACTTCGGGAGCTGGCTGCTCGGGACGCTGAGGGAGGGGAAGACGGCCCGGCTCTTCGTCGACCAGTTCGTCTCCCCCAGCCTGGCCCTCAACGTTGCCGAGCAGCTTGCCGAGCTCGCCGAGCGCCGGCTCCCCGGAATCTGGAACGTGTCCGGTGCGGAGGTGGTCAACCGGATGCACTTCGGGGAAGCTCTGGCGGACGTGTTCGGTCTCGACCGCCGGCTGCTCGTGCCCATCACGCTCGCCGAGGCGGGCATGGCCAGCCCCCGTCCGCCGCGAAGCGGCCTGCGCGTCGACAAGGCGCTCGGCGCGCTGAGGGCAGGGCCGCTGGGGCTCCGGGCCTCGCTCGAGCAGTTTCGCGCCGAGGTGGAGGGCCGGGCGTGAAGGGCATCATTCTCGCTGGTGGCTCGGGCACGCGCCTCTACCCGCTGACCCGCGTGGTCAGCAAGCAGCTGCTCCCGGTCTACGACAAGCCGATGATCTACTACCCGCTGAGCACGCTCATGCTCGCGGGAATCCGGGACATCCTCGTCATCTCGACGCCTCAGGACCTGCCACGCTTCCGCGAGCTGCTCGGGACCGGGCAGCAGTGGGGCCTCCGGCTCGAGTACGCCGAGCAGCCCCGGCCCGAGGGGCTCGCCCAGGCGTTCCTGATCGGCCGGACCTTCGTGGGGCGGGAACGGGTGGCCCTCGTGCTCGGGGACAACATCTTCCATGGGCACGGGTTGCCCGAGCATCTCAAGACCGCAGCGGGGCGCGTCGACGGGGCGACCGTCTTTGCCTACTACGTGCGAGATCCCCAGCGCTACGGGGTGGTGGAGCTCGGCCAGGACGGGCGGGCCGTCTCGATCGAGGAGAAGCCGGTGAAGCCGCGCTCGAGCTACGCCGTGACCGGGCTCTACTTCTACGACAACCGGGTGCTCGACATCGCGGCGAGCCTCCGGCCCTCGGCGCGCGGAGAGCTGGAGATCACCGACGTGAACCGCGCGTACCTCGAGTGCGGGCGAGCTCCACGTCCAGGTCCTCGGGCGCGGGTTCGCCTGGCTCGACACCGGGACACACGAGTCGCTCCAGAACGCGTCCACCTTCATCGAGATCGTGGAGCGGCGGCAGGGGCTCAAGGTGTCGTGCCTCGAGGAGATCGCCTTCCGCATGGGGTACATCGGTCCGGACGAGCTCCGGGCGCTCGCGGAGCCGATGCTGAAGAACGACTACGGCCAGTACCTGCTGGACCTGCTCGAGAACCGGGGGGCCATCGGATGAAGATCATCGCCTCCGAGCTTCCCGAGGTCCTGATCATCGAGCCGAAGGTGCACGGCGACTCGCGCGGCTTCTTCTACGAGTCCTTCCAGGCTGCGCGCTACGCCGTCGCCGGCATCACTGGCGCCTTCGTCCAGGACAACCTCTCCCGCTCGTCGAGGGGCACCCTCCGCGGGTTGCACTTCCAGGAGCCCAGGGCACAGGGGAAGCTGGTCCAGGTGCTCCGCGGAAGCGTCTTCGACGTCGCGGTGGACGTGCGGCGTGGCTCGCCGAGGTTCGGCCGGTGGGTCGGCATCGAGCTTTCCGAGACCGTGCCCCGCCAGCTGTGGATCCCTCCCGGCTTCGCGCACGGGTTCTGCGTGCTGAGCGACTCGGCGGACTTCTTCTACAAGTGCACCGAGCTCTACGCCCCCGAGGCGGAGCGGAGCATCGCCTGGGACGATCCGCAGATCGGGATCCACTGGCCTCTGTCCGAGCCGCTGCTCTCGAGCAAGGACCGGACGGCGCCGACGCTCGAGTCCTCCCCGGTGCTCCCCACGTTCGAGCGGTAGCCAGGCGTGAGCGGCGGGTCAGACAGGCCGGGCCCTGGCGACGACGAGACCGAGGCGCTCCGGCGTGAGAACGCTCGGCTGCGCGAGCGGACGTTCGAGGCCGAGCGCAGGTCGCAGCGCCTCGAGGTGGAGCTGCGGGAGATCAAGCAGTCCGGGGCGCTACGGATCGGCCGCCTCTTCTCCCGGCTGCTGCCGGCGGGCCTGAAGCACCGCCTCTACGATCCGTTCCGCCGCCAAGAGCCGCTGCGCACGGAGGAACCGCTCCCCCCGGTGGATGCGCCGGCCATGCCACCGGTCCCCATCCGGCTGTCGCTGGTGGTCCCCGTCTACGGGCACGCGCGGCACCTCCCGGAGATGCTCGACTCTCTGCTGTCGCAAACCCGTCCGGCGGAGGAGATCATCCTGGTGGACGATGCCTCTCCGGACCCGGCGGTCGCGGAGATTCTCTCCCGGCTCGCCGGCCACGAGGCGGTGCAGGTGCTGCGGAACGAGGAGAACCTCGGGATCTCGGCGACCACCAACCGGGGGATCGCCGTGGCCAGCGGCACGTACCTCGGCTTCGTGGACTGCGACGACGTCCTCGAGCGGTCGGCGCTGCAGAAGGTCGAGGACTTTCTCGCCGCTCACCCCGGGGTGGACTTTCTGTACACGGATCGGATCGACATCGACGGGGACGGCCATGAGCTCCAGCGATGGGACTTTGCCGAGCGCGCCGCCCGCCCGCCGCTGCCCGAGCTCCTCGAGGGGATGTTCACCTCCCACCTCAAGGTCGTCTCCCGGGCGGCGCTCAGGGACGTCGGGCTGTTCAAGCCGAGGTACGACCTGACGCAGGACTACGATCTGGCGCTTCGCCTCGCCGAGCGTCGGCGCCTGGCGCACCTGCCGGACGCCGTGTACCGCCACCGGATTCACCAGGGGCAGCAGAGCCAGCAGCAGCAGCAGCGGCAGGAGCAGGCCCTGGAGCGCATCCGGCGGGACTCGCTCCGTCGTTCGCGTCTCCTCGGTCCGGAGGCGCCGAGGGTCAGCGTGGTGCTCGAGGACGGCGGCACGGAGGAGGAGACGCGCCGGACGCGGGCGTCGCTCCGGGCGCTCGAGGGGAGTCTGGAGCTCGTCCCCCTCGAGCGGGCCGCGCGGCGAGTACGTGCTGCGCGTCGTCGCGGGGGCGCAGCTTCTCGACGCAACCGTCCTGGCCAGGATGCTCGAGCGGCTCGAGGCGTCTCCGGAGCTCGGGGCCTGCTGTGCCAAGGTGACGCACCGCGGGCGCATCGTCTCCAGCGGAGGCCACTGGAGCACGACCAGCGACAGGTGCGCGACCTTCACCCTCGACGATCACGCCCGGGACGTCGACGACCTGGCCGCGCTCGAGGAGCGCCGGTGCGACTGGCTTCCGCCCGGACTCGGCCTCTGGCGGCACGAGGTCGCCCGGCGTTTCGTACCGGAGGGCGCGCTCGTCCCGGCGCTCCGGGCCCAGGAGCTCGCCATGCGACTCCGGGAGGCGAGGGTCGAGGTCGGGAACTGCCCCACCGCCGAGGTGGAATGGAGCGCCCACCCGGGCGCAGAGGATCCGGCCCGGATCCTTGCCTCGCTCCGGACCATCTTCCGGGAACACGGGGTGGTGGTGCGGGAAGACGGCCTCTATCGCGCCATGGGCTGGGATCCCCGTGACCTGGGCGCCGCCCGGGAGCGCATCACCCGGAAGGGATGAGCGTCATCCGGACCGGGACTTTCGCCGCGAGCCCGAGCCACGCCGCCAGGTAGTCCTCGAGCGCAGCGGCCCGCTTCCCCGGGGCCGCCGTCCGCACGTCTCGCCAGGCCGAGACCGCCGCTGCCAGGCCCGCAAGCGGCCCGAGCCGGGAGTACAGGCGCCTGAGGAACAGCTGGTCCTGCGCTCTCCGCCGCCGGGCGCTCTCCCGCGAGACGTTCCCGCGGTTCTCGCACCCACCCACCTCGTGCTCCTCGTGGAACAGCCGACCCTCGGCCGCGTACACCAGGAACTCACCGCGGCGGACGCAGGTCCACTGCGGTGGTGGTCTCCTCCCGGTGCGCCACGCCCTCCAGCGACGCGTCGAACCAGCGCGTCCCGAGGTGCGCCACCATGCGCGCTCGCCGGAACGCCATGTTCGCCCCCAGCGGCGTCTGGACGACCAGCGGCTCCGGCCCTCCGGGCGCATCGAAGTTGGTGTCCACCCAGCCCGACGCCCGTACCTGGCCCACCGCGCGGTGGGCGCGCTCGCGGATGCCCTCGATGCGGGAATCCACCCGGCCCGCGCTGCCGATGGCTCTCGGCGCGGCGTCGAGCACCTCGACGTGGCCGATGACCAGCTCCGACGAAGGGTCCACGTCGTCGTCGACGAACAGCACCACGTCCGCCGACGAGTCCTCGGTCGCCGCGTTCCGCGCCCTGGGGAGACCCGGCGCGCTGCGCACGAAGCGCAGCCATGGGAGCTTCCGGAGCCGCGGATCGGCGTCGATCCACGCACCGGGCAGTCCGTCCTCCTGGCACACCACCGCGAGCCCCACCTCGAGCCCACGCCCCCGTGCGACGTCGAGGGCGCGCTCCAGGCGCGGCAGCAGGCGGGGGAACGCTTCCGGACGGCGGTACGTGCAGCAGACGACCTCCACCGACCGGACCGGCCCCGAGGCCGCGGGCAGGGGAGTGGCCGGGCCCGCGTCGGGCACCACGAGCCCGCGCAGCATCGCCGGAGCCCCCTCCAGCGTCTCCCTCGGCGAGATCGAGGCGAACCGGCGGTTCCACAACCAGCGCAGCTCGAGCAAGCGCTCCAGCGCCCGGACGGCGAAGCTCGGCCGGAGCCCCGGGACCACCCGCGGCAGGTAGGCTCGCTCCGGGCAGACGCGGTGCACGAGGCGTCCCGCTGCATCGAGGACCAGGTACTCCTCCTCGTCCTCCGACGGCTGGATGACCTCGACACGCCGCGCGTCAGCGTCCACGAGACGCACCGGGACGCGTTCCGGCTCGAGCACGATGTCGACGGCGACGGGGTCCAAGGCGGGCCTCCCGAATACCCGCCCGGCGACGTGCTGGCAATCTCGCGGCGCCAGGCTACGGTCCGCCTCCAGGCGTGGCCCCACTCCGCATCTGCCTCTGCTCCCGGCAGCTTCCGCCGTTCGTGCCTGGCGGCATCGGCACGTACGCGCTCCTGATGTCCCGGGCGCTCGCCGAGGCGGGACACGACGTGCACCTCGTCACCGGAGCCCATCCGGGCCTCGGACCCACGCTCCCGGCCGCGCCGGGCGTTCACCTGCACCCGGTGGACTCCGCCCTCCGGGGAGGCGCGCTTTCTCCAGCCGGACCAGGTCCGTCACGCGTATCAGGTCTTCCAGAAGATCCGCCGGCTGAGCGCCGAGGCGCCCTTCGACGTCATCGAGTTCCCCGAGTACGACGGCGAGGGGTACTTCTGTCTCCAGGCCAGGCGCACCCTCGGTGAGCTCGCGGGGACCACCCTCGCGGTTCGGCTCCACACGCCCTCGGTGGACGTGCGCGCGCTCGACGGCGATCCACGCCTCTCGTTTGACCTCGCCTGCATCGACCACCTCGAGTCCAGCGCGATCTCCTGGGCCGATCTCGTGCTCTCCCCCACGACGGCGATGCTCGCCCGGGTCCGCGAGCGGCAGTCCTTGCCCAGGGCGGAGATCTCACCGCATCCGCTGGACCCGGACTTCGAGCGGCCGATCCTCGGCGGGAGGACCGCCGGCGAGCAGGTGCTGTACGTCGGACGGCTCGAACGCCGGAAGGGGGTCGAGCTGCTACTGGAGGCCGCGCTCCCGCTCCTCGAGCGCCGCCCCGCGTTGACTCTCCGCCTCGTCGGCGGAGACACCGACACCGGCCCAGGGCTCAGCTCGATGCGGGAGCACCTCCAGGGCCTCGTTCCAGGTGGCCTGCGGCCCCGGGTTCTCTTCGAGGGCGAGCTGCCCACGAAGCAGCCTGCCCGCAGCGCATCCGCGCCGCCGACGGTCTGCTGCTTCCCCTCGCTCTGGGAGAACTTTCCCAACACCTGCCTCGAGGCCATGGCTGCGGGCGCCGCAGTCGTCGCCAGTGACGGAAGCGGGTTGGCGGAGATCGTCGAGGACGGCAGGACTGGCGTCCTCTTCCGGTGCGGGGATCCGCGCTCCCTCGAGGGTGCGCTGGCCCGGGTGCTCGAGGACCGGGAGCTCTGCGACCGCCTGAGGATCGGCCGCGCCGGCGCGCGTGCGCGCTCTCTGCTCGCCTGCCGCCGCGGCCGACGCGCTTCGAGGAGCTGGTGCGCACCGCCGTCGCCCGTCGTGGCGCCGAGGCGTGCGAGCGCGCCCCTCCGTGGCCGTGGTGGTGCCCGTCTTCGAGCTGGGCGCGCTGCTCGACGAGACGCTGGCCTCGGTCGCTGCGCAGACCCGGCCTCCCGACGAGCTCATCGTGGTGGACGACGGATCCGCGGGCGAGGAGACCCTCGCCGCGTCCGGCGCGCCGAGGAACCGGCTGCACCGTCGTGCGGCAGCGCAACGCAGGTGCCCGGTGCCGCGCGGAACGCCGCGGTCCGTGCTGCCCGGAGCGACGTGCATCGTCCCGCTCGACGCCGACGACGTCCTTGCGCCCGACTTCCTTGAGTCGGCCGCCGAGGCCTGGCTGCGCGCAGGCGAGCGCTCCCTGGTGACGGCCCTGGTGTCCTGGTTCGTCGAGCGCCGGGGTGCCCCCACGGAGCGTGGTTCCCCTGGGGTGTCGCGCGGGACGTCTGCCCTACCGGAACGTCGCCTCGACGGTGACCGCGCTCATCCCGCGCGCCCTGCTGGACGAGGTCGGCGGCTACGCCGAGGCGACTGGATGCCTACGAGGACTGGGATTTGTACTGCCGGCTCTGCTCGCAGGCGTGGACGTCCGGGTCCTGCCCCGAGGTTCCTCTTCCACTACCGGCAGCGGCCCGGCTCGAGGACGAAGGTTCAGGGCCGCGCCGGGCGCGACCGGCTCATCGCCCGGATGTTCGCGCGCTACCCGGAGCTGCCCCTCGCCCCGGACCGGACGCTGCGACTCTTCCTCGCCGAGGCCGCGCCGCCACTGAGGAACTCCTGCGTCGGGAGGAGAATCCGCCCTTGCGCCACCGTCTCGCCGACGCGGTCGAACACCGCGCTGAAGAAGCTTCCCGGGCTCCACGGGGGCGCGACGCGTCTCCTGAGTCGTCGCTGCGCTGACTCAGGGGGTCAGCACCCGGACCGTGCCGTTCCCCGCCTCTGCCACGTACACCTTGCCGTCCGCGCCGACCGCAAGCCCGGAGGGGAGCATGAGCGCGGAGGGTTCCCGGGGCCTCCGCCCCGCGCCCGTTGCCGGCGAATGTTGTGACCTTGCCCGCCTCGAGCTTCCGGATCCGGTAGTTGCCCGGGTCCGAGATGAGGAGCGCGCCCGAGGAAGCACCGCGAGCCCCCCGTGGCCGACGAAGCGCGCCTGCGCCGCCGGCCCGTCGGCGTAGCCCACCGTCCCCGAGCCGGCGACGACGCACGACCGCCCGCTCTTCCACAGGAACACCCGGCTCCCGATGTCCTGGACGTACAGGCCGCCATCGGCGGCCATGGCCAGCGCGGTTGGGCCTCCCCACCTGGCCCTCTGGCCACCGTGGTCACCGTCCGCGCATCGGCGTCAGGTCCACCGTGCGCAGCGCCTCCCCGTTCCGGTCGGCGACCCAGAGCGTCTTCTCGTCCGGGCTCAGGGCCAGGCCCGGCCGGGTAGGCGAACCGCGCCGTGGCGCCGGGGCCGTCCTGCATGAGATTCGCTCGCGTCCTTCTGGCCGATCGGCCGGATGGTCCCATCGAGGGTGCGCTCGTAGATGACGCCGTAGTCACCGTCGACCACCCAGATGCGCCCCCGGTGGTCGGCGGCCACAGCGATGGGTGAGCTGCACTGCGGAAATCCGCAGACCGTGCTCAGGGTCCCGTCCGCAGTCATCTGGCGCACTGCACCCGAGGTCCCGTCGGTGACGAGCAGGCTTCCGTCGGGCACGGCCGCGATGGCGAACGGTGCCTTCAGCCGCCCGATGCCGGGGGGGCCGTCGTCGTTGCCCCGGTCTCCGGGGACGCCGGCGATCACCGCGGCCGTGCGGACCCGGTCCACCTTCGACGTCACCTTCGCCTCGCGCCAGCCGCTGAACCTCTTGAGCGGGGGAACCGGCTCGTGGAGGGCCCGGTAGAGCACGTTGGCCACGAGTCGCTGCGCCTTGGTGTCTGCCAGGTCGTGGTTGCTCAGCGTTCGCGCGAAGTCGAGCCCGCCGGCAGCGAAGACCAGCGCGCCGCTGCCGGTCTCGCGCACGGCCATGGTCCCCCAGCCCAGCCCACCGTTGAGGCTGAGCAGCGGGGAGGAGGCGAGCGCGGTCGTGTCCAGCGGTGCCCCGGCGCCGATGCTGTCGACCTCGTAGCCGTTCACTCGCCAGAAGACGTCCCCTGGCTGGAGTCCGGTCCCCTCGAAGGCCCAGTGGTCGGTGCGGCGGATCAGCACCGGCGCGTCCACGTCCACCATCGCCAGCCGGTCGCGGTACATCACGCCGAAGAGCGCATCCTCCGGATCGTTCTCGGGGACCTCCCGGAAGCGATGGGTGAGGGGCGTCTCCGTGTCCCCGTCGGCGTTCTTGAAGCAGGTGATGACCCGTGCCTTGCGCCCGTCCGCCGCGGCGTCCGTGCGCACTCGCCAGTAGCCGGTGTTCGCCGAGAGCAGGAGGAGCGACACTCCCCGGCTCACCGCCGCGTCGGTCCGGTCCCGGCGAAGCTGGGTCCAGTACTCGTCGTGCCCGGGGAGCACGACCGCCCGCGTGTCCTCGAGGACGTCGTTGCTCGCCTCGAACTCCTCGGCGGTGGCGTACGAGATGCGCAGCGGCTGCGATTCGAGCCAGCTGATGGCGTAGCGCTCGTTGGACAGGAGCGTCCCGGTCCCGTAGCCCTGCGCGAATGGCCGGTCATACGAGACGCGGAACGCCCGGTGCTCGGAGTTGGAGGGGGAAGGCTCGTCGTCCTCGTAGAGGCTCGTCCCGCCGTGGGTGTTGTACGCGGCCCAGGTGGAGGTCGCGAGCACCACCAGCACATCCGAGCGCTCGCGGGGCCGCCGCACCACGAAGGGGACGTAGCGCTCGTACCCGTCCACGCGGGTGAGCTTCAGGAGGTATGTCCCCACGGGCGCGTCCGCGGGGATGGGGACGTGCACGCTCGCCGTCCAGTCGCAGGAGACGAGCCCGTCGCCGGCTCGGGGCCGGCAGGTGGGCTGGTGCGAGAGGACAGCCTTCCCGCCGTCGCCGAATCCTCCGCGCCCCCACGCCCCGGTAGTCCCCGAGCCGGTACGCGGCCCACGACACCTGCGCCGTGGGAAGGTCCACCGAGCGCCGCGACGTCGAGCGTCTCGCCCGGAGCCACGGTGGTGCGGAGCGCATAACCCTCGACCTGGTGTGCCTCCGCGGGCTTCACCGTCTTCCACGTCGGGTCGCCCGCGCGCGCGTTCTCAATCGGCGCGCCGCTCACCCAGTCCACTTGGCCAACGACGTAACCGGCCCGGGCCACAGGCCAGTGCCGCGAGGGCACACCCCATCAGGGCCGCGCGAGCACGCCGACGAGCACCGCGGCGAGGCAGACTGTTCCCCTCCAGGGACCGCGTTCTAAGGTGGGTTTGCGGTGTCGAACAACCGACTTCGGATCCCTTTCAACCACCCGGTAGAGCTCGGTGGCGAGCCCGAGGCGATCGCCCGTGCATTCCGCTCCGGACAGACGTCGGGAATGGGTCCCCTCGGCGCGACGTGCGAGGAATTGCTGGAATCCCGGTTTGGGACTTCGAACCCTTCTGGTGTCGTCCTGCACCCACGCGCTGGAGATGGCCGCGCTGCTGCTGGACCTCCAGCCCGGCGACGAGGTGCTCCTCCCGGCGTTCACCTTCGTCTCCACCGCGAATGCGTTCGTGCTCCGCGGCGTGCGCCCGGTGTTCGTCGACATCGACGCGGCAGCGGGAACCTCGACGTGGCGGGAGCCGCCGCGCTGCGAACCCGCCGGACGGCCGCGGTGTGTCGCGGTGCACTACGCGGGGAACTCCTGCGACCTCGAGGCGCTCGCCGCGGCGCTTCCCGGCCTGCCGCTGGTGGAGGACGCGGCCCAGGCGATCGGCGCGACCTTCCGCGGCCGTCCGCTCGGCACCCTGGGCGTCGCCGGCGCAATCAGCTTCCACGAGACCAAGAACGTCGGCTGCGGCGAGGGTGGGGCGCTGGCGCTGCCCCGTCCCGACCTCGTCGAGCGGGCCGAGTTCATCCGCGAGAAGGGGACGAATCGGCGCAAGTTCAGCCAGGGGCTGGTCGACAAGTACACCTGGGTCGACGTCGGCTCGTCGTACGTGCTCTCCGAGCTGAACGCCGCGTACCTCGAGCCGCAGCTCCGGGCCGTGGAGCGGATCCAGGCGCGCCGGGCACAGGTGTTCGGCCGGTATCGCCAGGCGCTCGCTGCCCCGTCCGTGCGCGCCGGCGCACGCATCATCGAGCCACCGGCGCACAACGGCGCCGGGAACGCGCACCTCTTCGCCCTGGTGTTTCGCTCCTCCGAGCAGCGCACCCGGTACATCGCCCACATGGGCGCGAGCGGCATCCTCACGCCCTTTCACTACGTCGCGCTCCACCGCTCTCCGATGGGGCGCCGCTTCCACGACGGCCGGCCACTGCCCATCTCCGACCAGCTCACCGACTGCCTGGTCCGGCTTCCGCTCTTCTTCAACATCGCAGACGCACAGGTGGACGAGGTGATCGACCGGACGCTGGAGTTCCTGCGTGCGCTCTGAGGACCTCCTCGTCAATCGTCGTCCCCGGTGTACCGTTCGGCGGCCTACCTCGCGGACACGGTGCACGAGCTGCTCGCCGTGCTGGGGCCGCGGGGCCCGCTGGAGCTGGTGCTGGTGAACGACGGCTCACCGGACGGGGTCCAGTCGGTCATCGAGTCGCTCGCCGCAGAGGACTCCAGCGTCCGCTACCTCGAGCTCGGTGCGAACCGCGGACAGCACGCCGCGACCCTCCGGGGCCTCGAGGCCGCGCGCGGTGCCTGGGTGGTCACCGTCGACGACGACGGACAGAACCCACCGGAGGCGGTGACCCGGGTGCTGGAGGCGCTGCGTTCGAGCGACGACGACGTGGTGTACGGACGTTTCCAGTCCACCGAGCAGACCGGGCTCCGGATCCTCGCCTCGCGGCTCAACCGGATGCTCTCGTCGGTCACGGTCGGCAACACCCGCGGCATCGCGGTGAGCAACGTGCGCGCCATCCGGGGAGACCTGGCCCGCGCGCTGGGTCGTGCCGCTCCTTCCCATCCGTACATCGAGGCGCTGATCTTCCGCGCCACCCGGCGCATCTCCGAGGTGGACGTGCCGCACCGGCCGCGAAGGGCCGGCGAGTCGACCTACCGGCTCTCGACGCTCCTGCGCCTCTGGGTCGCACACCTGACGACGCTCACCGCGCTGCCCCTGCAGATAGCCGGGTGGGGGAGCTTCCTCGTCGCCGCGCTGGCCACGCTGATCGGGGTCGCCGAGCTGGTCCGCGTTCTCTCGGAGCGGCGCGCCCCCGCCGGCTGGCTCTCGCTGTTCTGCGCGGTGACGTTTCTCTTCGCGGTGCTCTTCGCCTTCCTCGGCGTCATCAGCACCTACCTGGCGCGGATGTACGTGACCCAGAACGAGCGCGGGCTCGACTGGGTGCGGAGTCGGTCGCCGGACGGGGACGGGGGCTGATGCTCACCCCGCTCGAGTGGGACAGCGCGTTCTTCGGCCTCCGGCTCGCCCGGGTGGCCGGACCCACGCTGGACGCCGGATCCGCGGCCCAGGCCGTGGCTGCGAGCCGGAAGGAGCGGTTCGACTGTCTCTCGCTGCTCCTCTCCGCGGCAGACGGCGCGAGCATCGCCGCGGCGCAGGACGCCGGATTCCGGCTGGTCAATCTCCGGGTCACGCTGGAGCGCCCGAGTAGCGCGCCGGTCCCGCAGCCCTCGCGCGGGGTGTCCATCCGGGCAACCCTTCCGGACGACATCCTGGTGCTGGAGGCGATCGCCGGGGAGGCCCACCGGAACACGCGGTTCTCTCGCGACCCGCGCTTCCCCGCAGAGCGCGCGGCCGAGCTCTACCGGACGTGGATCCGGCAGGAGTGTGAGGGCGCGGCGGACCAGGTGCTGGTGTCCGTGGAGGGCGGCGCGGCGACGGGGTACCTGAGCTGCCACCTCGGTGCCGGGGGGCTGGCGCGCATCGGCCTCCTCGGCGTCCGGAGCGACCAGCGCGGGCGCGGAACCGGGGGCGCGCTGCTGGCCCACGCGCTCGCCTGGTTCGCCGGAACCGGACACACGGCGGTCAGCGTGGTGACCCAGGGGCATGCCCTCGCCGGGCAGCGGCTCTACCAGCGGGCGGGGTTCCTCACCTCGCGGGTGGAGCTGTGGTTCCACCTCTGGCTCACCTGAGGCAGACGATCGCCAGGGCTCCGTCGATCGCCACCGCGTCGGGCGAGGGCCAGCGCTCCACGTGCACGCACCGGCGCTCGGCGAGCTCGAGCTCCGGTCTCGAGGGCATCTGGAGCGGGCGATCGGTGACCTCGCGGAGGAGCATCACCCGCGACCAGGGGACCGAGAGCGCAGCCGGGTTGACGTCGAACTCCTGCGGGATGCCCGCGAGTGCGCGGGGCTGGCCCACGATGGCCACCCGCTCCACTCCCGCCCAGCCCGGTAGCGCCTCGAGCCGGCCGACGATGCGGCTGGCGAGGGCCAGCTCGCGCGTGTTGAGACGGACCTGGTCGCTCGCCACCCGGTGGTCGATGCCTGCATAGGCGAAGAGGAGCAACGTCGCCCCTGCGGCCGGGACGGCGCGCCAGCGCCCGCGGAACGCCTCGGCCATGACCAGGAGCACGCCCGCCCAGAACGGCCCGGCGGCAGCCAGCATCCGGGGCGCGGGGTAGAGCTCGGCCAGGAGCGCGAGGATCCCCACCACGGCTCCGAGCCCGAGCGCGATTCCCCCGAACGCGAGCCCGGCCTCGGGTGCGCGGCGGCGCCGGACCAGCGAGACCACCGCCGCAGTGAGGGCAACGGCGAGGAGCGCGAGCTGCAGCACGTAGAGCGTGGGGGTGGAGAGCACCCGCTCGTCGCCGAGCACGCGGCGGAACACCAGGCCCAGCGCACGGGTCCTCGTCGGGACCGCGTCCAGTGACAGGAACTGTCCGCGTGCTCCCTGGAGCGAGGGACCGAGGAAGGCCTGGATGAGTCGCTGGACGACCAGCGCGCTCACGGAGGCGAGCCCGACTGCCACCGCCGGCCGCGCCCATCCGCGGAGGACGGTGCGCGCCGAGGTGTCACCGCGCACGCACTCGAGCGCCACGCCCAGCGCGATCGCCGTGAGCAGCACGTTGAGCGTGACCTGGTAGACGGTGAACGAGGCGAGCATCAGGAGCCCGCCGGTCACCGCCGCGCCGGCCCGGACCCGGGCGAGCCCGCCGATCGCCAGGGCGGTGGCCACGGCGAAGAACACCGGCACGAACCGGAAGGTGAAGATCTCCGCCAGGTTCGGATGCACGAACGCCACCGCGACGCAGAGCACGGACAGCGACGTCGGCCGGACGTCCCACGCGCGCAGGAGCTGCACCGCGGCCCAGGCGAGGAGGCCGAGCGCCACCCAGTTCAGGAGCGTCCCGGCGTGGACGGGGTGAACCCCGAGCGCTTCCAGGACGAGGTACAGCGCAGCCTGCCCCGGCCGCCCCTGACGGAGCATGGTTCCGGGGTCGACCGGCACGTGCATGAACGCCAGGTCGTCGGTGGCGAAGAAGCCGGGGACCAGCTTCGGCGACCAGGCGACCACCAGGATGCCGAGGAGCGCCAGCCACGGCGCGCGCTCCGGCCAGGAGGCAGCGGCGGGCGTGTCCGCGGCCCGGGTCATGGAGTGCCGGTCCGCTCCACCCACGTGTGCACCGGCGCGATGAGCCCGGTCTGCGAGGCCGCGCGCACCGCGAAACCGTGGAGGCCGCGCTGCACGTCGCGGAGGGTCTGGCCCCGGTCGGTGCTGAGCATCAGGTCGAGGAGGTAGTTGCCGTCGCCCAGCCCGAGCCGGGGCAGCTCGAGCTCCACCGTGCCCTGTGCGGTGGCCGCGGACAGCTCCACCGTGCTCACCCAGACGGTGGTGCCGCCCTCCGTCCTGAGCGTCAGCTCGAGCGCCGCCTCTCGCGGGCCGTCGAAGTGCTCGAAGCTCGCCTGCAGCCGGAAGGCGTCGTCCGGGGCGAAGACGTGCTGGGGACCGGACGGGCCCAGGAGCACCACCGGATCGAGCTCGGACTGGAAGCTCCCCCACCGCCGTCCGTGCTCGGCCGGCGGGCCCGACCGCGGCTGCTGGGGAGCGAGCTGGCGGGGCGCGTGGGCCGGCTGCTCCACCGCCGCCACCTCCGCCTCGGCCACCGCCGTGCGATAGGCGTTCACCACCTCGACCGGATCGCCCGAGGCCATGAGGGTGCCTCCGTCCAGCCAGGCTGCCAGGTCGCAGCGGCGCTGGAGGGTGCCCATGTCGTGGGTGACCAGGAGGATGGTCTTCCCCGCCCGGCGGAACTCCTCCATCTTCGCCGTGCTCTTCCTCGCGAAGTGCTCGTCGCCCACCGCGAGGATCTCGTCGATGATCAGGATCTCCGGGTCGACGTGGGTGGCCACGGCGAAGGCCAGCCGGACGTACATCCCGCTGGAGTAGGTGCGCACCGGCTCGTCGATGAAGTCGCCCGAGCTCGGCGAAGTCGATGATCTCGTCCACGCGGGCCCGGATCTCCTTGCGCGGATCATCCCGAGGATGATGCCGTTGATGAAGATGTTCTCGCGCCCGGAGAAGTCGGGGTGGAAGCCCGCGCCCGAGCTCGAGCAGCGCCGAGATGCGCCCGTGCACCTCCACCGTGCCGGAGGTCGGCGAGTAGATGCCGGTCATCAGCTTGAGCAGCGTCGACTTGCCCGAGCCGTTCCGGCCGACGAGGCCGAGGTCTTCCCCTGCGGCACCGAGAGTCGATCGTCCTCGCAGCGCGTGGATGCTCGCGGTCGGCGACTCGGGCCGCCTGTCGCGCCGGAGCCAGCGGACGAGCTCGCTCTTCAGCGTGGTGTACTCGCCGGCGGATGGTGCTCTTCCGAAAGGTCTTGCTGACGTGCTGGAGGACGATCGCGTCGCTCATGGCGCTAGACCAGCTCCGCGAACTCTTCCCGCCGATCCTCGAAGACCCGGGCGGCGATGGCCAGCAGCACCACCGAGCCGAGGGTGACGATCGCCAGTGCCCGCCAGTGCGGCCACCGCTGCTCGTAGAACATGCCCTGGTAGGAGGTGATGATCACCGCCATCGGGTTGGCGATCAGGTACAGCCGCCGCGCGAACTCGGGGACCGCGTTGGGGATGTAGAGCACGGGGGTGACGAAGAACCACAGCGTCAGGATGTTCTGCACGATGTGCTGCAGGTCCCGGAAGCGCACGTTGAGCGCCGAGACGATGAAGGTCACGGCCAGGGTGAAGATCAGCTGGGTGAAGAGCACCAGGGGGAAGGCCAGCACGTGCACGTCGGGCCAGATCCCCACCAGGGCACCGAGGCCGACCATCAGCGGGAGCGAGAGGAGGAAGTTCACCAGATTCGTGGCCACCACCGTCGCCGGGAGCACCTGCGCGGGGAACCGCACCTTGGTCAGCAGATCGCGCCGGTCGCTGATGGCGCTCGCCCCGGACCCGACGGAGGTCGCGAACCAGATCCAGGGCAGGAGGCCCACGAAGAGGAAGTAGGTGTAGTGGGGGATGTTGCTCTTCTGGATGACGCCGAAGACCAGCGCGTACACCGCCATGAGCAGCAGCGGGTTCACGAACGTCCAGAGGAAGCCCAGGGCCGAGCCGCGGTAGCGGGCCTTCAGCTCACGCTGCGTCAGGTTCCAGAGGAGCGCGCGGTACTGCCAGAGCTCCTGGAAGCTCTTCGTCATCTCCGGGCCTTTCCGGTCCGGCGGCGCGGGCGGGGCGGGAGCCGGGGCGGCTTCGCGGTCTTCGCCTTGCTCGCCTTCTCGGCCTCGAGCGCCTCCACCCGCGCCCGCAGCCGGATCACCTCCGCCGCGAGCTGGGCCGAGAGGTCCCGCACCTGCGAGTTGAACAGCCGCTGCCGGCCCAGCGCCTCGTTGATGAAGAGCTGGCAGGTCCGGCGGAAGAGCCACTTCGCCGCCACCACGCCCTGACCGAGCCCGGTCCGGTGCGTGGCGATGGGCAGCCCCACCGTGGGGTCCTCGTTCTCCTCGAGCGACCGGACCAGGAACGACAGCGGCTCGAGCAAGGGCTCGGGCTCGTCGTCCACCGCCAGCGCGTCCTCGCGGATGCCGCGCGCCTCGAGCCGCTCGCGCGCGGCGTGGAGCAGGGCGCGCGCATCGATGTCCCGTCCGAGCAGCTTCATCGCGCCTTCACCATCGCATCCATCTCCTCGCGATAGGCATCCACCACCCGTCCCCATCCGAACCTGGCCGCGTAGCGCCGCCCGGCGCGGGCCATCGTTCCTCGCTCCCGCTCCATCCGGCCCACCGCCTCGACGAAGCTGGCGGCGTCGGTGAACGCCACGCCCGCTCGGCTCCGCTCGACGTGGCCGCGGACCACCGGGCTCGCCGCGTTGGCCAGCACCGGCGTGCCCACGCGAACGCCTCGAGCGCCAGCAGCGACAGGCTCTCCTTGGCCGAGGGCACCACCGCCGCCAGCGCCCCGGCGAGCCCGTCCCACTTCAACTCCTCGCTGACTCGACCCAGCACCCGCACTCCTTCCGTCCGGACGTCGCATGCTCGCCTCGCCGGCCAGGATCAGCACCGGCGCGTCCGCCATCACGCTCCGGAGTCGCCCGTGCGCCGCGAGCAGCTCCGGGATGCCCTTTCCCGCGCTCAACCCGGCCCAGGTAGAGCAGATAGGGCCCGGGCATGTCGTACCTCGTCCGCGAAGCGCTCGGCGCGGACTGCCGGCGGCGTCCACCCCCACGCCTACCACGCGGGCCCGGGCGTGCCGCGGGAATCGGCGGTGGATGAGCTCCAGCTCCTCGGGCGTGTTGCACAGCAGCGCGCGTGGCCGCTCGAACACCTCGGCGTAGGACGTCGAAGGCCAGAGCCTCGTCCTCGTGCGCGGTGGGGACGAGCAGCGTCCGGCGGCCGACGAGCGGCACCGACCAGGCCGTGGGCACGTAGAGGTAGGTGAAGGAGACGACGCCGTCGTAGTCCCCGGCTGCGCTCGGCGAGGTGACGCCACAGGCCCGGGAGCAGCGGGCCCTGTCGGCCATCCAGTGCTCCTCCTCGGCGCGGTCCTGCGAGCGGCCGAAGAGGCGGCGCGAGAGCCGCGTTGAAGCTCCAGCATCGGGCGCGGTCGCGGATTTCTGAAGCGCAGCACCGGCACGCCGTCCACCATCGCTCCCCCGGCGGGCAGCGCGTTGGCCCAGGTGAGGTGGTCGGTCGCACAGCTGGTCAGCACCCGTGATGTCCCAGTGGGGCGCGAGCCGCTGCGCCACCTGTGCGGCGTGGGCCTCGGCCCCGCCGGTGACGCCCGTCCGTAGCGCTGCACCACCACGGCCACCCGCGGGCGCCGCGCCCTGCGGGTCCTCGCCGGCCGGCGGACGTCCACGCTCTCCAGCGCCGCCCCGAGCCGCGCCTCGCTGTGCGCGGGCCCGAGCGCCTCGAGCCGCGCGCCTCTGCCCGGCCAGCACCCGGCGTCCGCAGCCGGGCGTCCGTGCCGAGCCGGACGGCCAGCTCGGCGAGCAGCGGCGAACCGCTTCTCGTCGAAGCCGACCCCGCGCCCCCGAGCGTCTCGGGCACCGCGGCCGCGGCGTAGGCCAGCACCGGCACGTCCGCCGCCATCGCCTCGAGGAGCGGCACGCCGAAGCCCTCGTGCTCGCTCATCGAGACGAAGACCGAGCCGGAGCGGTACGCCGCCACCAGCTCGCCGTGGCTGACCCGTCCGAGCAAGGTGACGCCCGGTGTCCGCGCGGCCTCCGCCTCGAGCGCGCGCACCGAGGGGTAGAGCCGGTCCACCCCGCCGACGACGAGCAGCCGCGCGTCGGGACGCGAGTCGCAGCACCTCCCGGTGCAGCGCCAGCAGGTCCTCGAAGCGCTTGTGCGGCACGACCCGGCTGACGCTCACCAGGGTGAAGGCCTCCGAGGCGAGGCGGGCCTGCAGTCCGCGTGTCCGCCCGGTCCGGGCCGAAGCGCTCGGCCTCGACGAAGAGCGGGACGGTGTGGACGTTGCGGTATCCCGCCCGGCGCAGCTCGGAGGCGTTGAACTCGGACACGCCGATGCCGAGCTCCACGTGCGGCGCCATGCGCCGCCAGCTGGGCGCGCCCGGCGAGGAGCAGTGGCTCGAGCGAGGTGCCCCCGGTAGAACCGGACCGGGGTCAGGTTGTGGAAGACCACCCCGCGCCGGCAGGGCAGGTGGAGCAGCCGCGCCGAGAGCCGGCTGCCGATGCGCGTGGTGGAGGAGCACCAGGTCGTCCGGCTGCACCCGGAGCCGCTGCACCGGCTCGACCAGCGCCTCGGTCCCTGCATCCTGGCTGACGCTGAACAGTCCGCCCCAGTGTCCGAGCCGCCGGAGAAGCGCCCGGAAGTGGACCGCCGCCTGCGCGGTCGCATCGCCGATCCGGAAATGAGGGACGAGCTGGTGGACGGCCATGAAGGTCGCGGGGGCTCTACCACATGTGTCAGGGTGCGCCCGCCCGTGGAGCTCACCGTGGCCCTCGACGCGACGCTGTGGGACGAGCCGACGACCGGCATCGCCCGGTACGCGCGCGAGCTGGCCGCAGCGCTCGGGCGCCGCGGCGTCCGGGTGCTCCGGGTGGGCGCGCGCCGCTCGGGCGAGCTCCCGCGCAAGGTGAGGAGCCGCAGCCTGTACACCCTCGCCGAGCTGCCTCGGGTGCTCGCGCGGAGCGGCGCGTCGCTGTTCCACGCGGTGGGAACGTCGACCTGCCGCTGCTGCGCGTCCCCGGCGTGCCGTTCGTGCTCACGGTGCACGACCTCATCCCCGCTCACCTCGCCGGACACCGTCTCGTGCGGCCTTCCACTGGCAGTTCCGGCTGTGGCTCGCCCGGAGCCTGCGCGTCGCGGACCACGTGGTCTGCGTCAGCGCGTGGACGCGGTCGCAGCTCCTCGCCCGTCACCCCGAGCTCGATCCGGCGCGGGTCTCGGTCGTGCACAACGGAGTGGACCACGCCCGCGCCGCGCCGCTCGATCCGCGTGTCGCAGGCCTGGCTGCGGAGCCTCGGGCTGCCCGAGCGGTGGGTGCTCTTCGCCGGCGCTCTCGACGCCCGGAAGAACGTCGGCCTGGTGCTTGGACGCGCTCGAGCGGCTGGGACCGGCCGCGCCCACGCTCGTCCTCGCCGGTCAGCGCTGGTACGGCGCCGGGCCGCTCGAGCGGCGGGTGGGCGTTCCTGCGCGCGCGGGGGCGTGGACATCCGTCCCATCGGCTTCCTCGCCGAGCCGTTGCTCTGGGCGCTCATGGCCGCCGCGCCGGTGTTCGTCTTCCCCTCGCGGGACGAGGGCTTCGGGCTCCCGCCGCTCGAGGCGATGGCGCTCGGGACCCCGGTGGTGGTGAGCACCGCGGCCGCGCTCCCCGAGGTCTGCGGCGCGGCGGCGGTGCAGGTCGAGCCCGACGACGCCGGCGGGCTCGCCACGGCGCTGCAGAAGCTGCTCGACGATCCGGCCGAGCGCGCCCGCCGTGCCGAGGCCGGCCGGGCGCACGCCCGCGCCTTTCGCTGGGACACCACTGCCGCGCACTTGGTGGAGGTGTACCGGAGCCTGACGCCCACCTGACGCCGACTCGGGTGATCCGGCCAGCGGTGGTAGTCTCCGCGGCTGCCCTTGCTCCGGACCGCGCTCGCTTCCGCCCTGCTGTTCGCCCCCATCGCGGCCGCCCAGCCCGCGACCTATTTCGTCCCCATCGCGAGCCGCACGCTCACCCACCTCCGGCGGGCCGGCCCCATCCATCGCGCTCCCCGACCCGGGAGTGACGGCCGCCCAGGCCATCCTCTTCAGCACCAGCGGGGGAACGGCCACCCCCTATCTCCTCGGCACCGCCGCCAGCTCGCCGGTGACCGGCTTCCCCGCGGCCACCGCGGTGGCCACCGCGCCCGGCGTCCTGGTGCAGGGCCAGAGCCGGACCCTGGTGGCCGTGGTCTCGGGCACGAGCGTGCTGCTTGGGGACGCTCGAGAATGGTTCCTTCGTGTCGCGCGGGCCGACGGCGACGCTCCCCGGGTCGGCCCCAATCGCGCTCTCGGCCGCCCCGGATGGGGGCGCGGTGCTGCTGGTCTCGGATTCGACGGGAACGGCGTTCACCCGCTGGGAGATCGACGCCTCCGGCGCCCAGGCGTTCGGCGTGCAGGGAATGACCGGGAGCGTCTCGGCGCTGAACGACCCCGCGGAAAGTCTCTACATCGACGAGATCCGAAACGTCGGCTACGCGGGCAGCGTGCTCGGGAACCTGTTCTTCATGAGGCCCGGGCTCGACGCGGGCTCGCAGCTCTTCGACTCGGCGCTGACCGGGCAGGGACGGCTTGCCGCTCCTCTCACCGGTGTCAGCGTCTACGTCGGGAGCGCCACCGCGAACTATCTCCTCGTCACCGGCGCCCAGGGCCTCACGGTCTACGACCTGAACACGGCCAACCCCCTGCCCGGGGCATTCCGGGTCATCGCCACCAATCCGCTCGGTCCGGTCACCGGTCCCACGGGGCTGGCGGTGACCAACTTGCCTGCCGGCGCGGCGCTCCCCCAGGGAGCCATCGCCCTCGGGGACCCGACGCAGCACGACCTCGCGCTCGTGAGCTGGGGTGCGCTCGCGACGCAGGTGGATGGTGGCCTGGCGGTTGACACCACGACGGATCCTCGCGGCCCGGGTGACGGTGGCGCTGGACCGGATGGCGGCGGTCCCGACGCCGGCTCCGACGCGGGCTCCGGCGGTGGCGGCGGCTCTGCGGGCGGTGGTGCCCCCCTCGGACCGGGAATCCCCGTGACGCAGCCCTCGGGCTGCACGTCGGCCCCTGGCGGGGTCATGGCCGTCCTGGCCCTCGCGGCCCTGCTGCTCAGGGTCCCGCGGCGGCGCCAACGCCGCTGATCCACTGGCCTCCGGGACCGGTGTCAGGGGCTCCTGGTTAATCCAGGGCACCATGCTCTACAAGGTGACGCCTGCCCTCGCGCCGCCGGCGCGCCGGCCCTCCGCGACAGAGGCGCCGCGGCCGCGGAAACGCCGGGCGAGCGCCGTCTTCGACGCCGACGGGCACGAGGTCCTCATCACCTTGATGTGCCTGAAGTGCCACCACATGCGCCCGCTGGCCCAGTTCGGCCTGCGGAAGATGCCGGACGGTGCCATCCGCAATCAGCCGTGGTGTCGAGGGTGCCGGGGCGCGGCCACGCCCAAGCGAAAGCCGGGGAACACACCCGCCGAAGGAACGGAGCCGCGGTCCGGCCCGGTCCAGCCGGTGACGGTGGCGAGCGCGCCGGAGCCCGTCGACGTGCAGCCGACGCCGCTCGATCCGGCGCGCTGACCCCGCTGCAGGCCCAAGCGAACGGTCGGTCGGGCGCACATCTCCGTGCATCAGATTGACTGATTTACACTTGGCTCGCTAACAGAGAAACGAAAGGCCGAGGAACGTCCACCACTGGCCGGACGAAAGCCCTCCTCTCTTGCCGCCTTCAGAAGGCAAAACCAGCTTTACAGCGCGGCACGTCATTCGATAAACAGATTGACACCGTAGCGCTGCGTCATGACGGCGTGGCGTTCGAGCCCGCCCCAAGGAGGGGAGAAGATGAGCATCGGGATGGTCATGAAGGAAGGGTCGGGCGGTTCGCCGGCGTCCCCGGCGGCCCGCAACAACGAGTCGCTCCACGCTCGCCGCTTCGAGGGAATCATCCGTCCCTACCCGCAGGCGGACGTCGACCGACTGCGTGGATCCATCCGCATCTCGTACACGCTCGCCGAGATGGGCGCGCGGCGGCTCTGGGAGCTCCTCAACACCGAGGACTACGTCAACGCGCTCGGCGCGCTCACCGGCAACCAGGCGGTGCAGATGGTCCGCGCCGGCCTGAAGGCCATCTACCTGTCCGGCTGGCAGGTGGCGGCGGACGCCAACAGCGCCGGCCAGATGTATCCCGACCAGAGCCTCTACCCGGTCGACTCGGTCCCCACGGTGGTCAAGCGGGTCAACCAGGCGCTCCGGCGGGCCGACCAGATCGAGCACGCCGAGGGCAAGTCCGGTCACTACTGGATGGCGCCCATCGTGGCCGACGCCGAGGCGGGCTTCGGCGGTCCGCTCAACGCCTTCGAGCTGATGAAGTCGATGATCGAGGCCGGCGCCGCCGCCGTGCACTTCGAGGACCAGCTCGCCTCGGAGAAGAAGTGCGGCCACATGGGCGGCAAGGTGCTCGTGCCGACCTCGCAGTTCATCCGCACGCTCATCGCCGCCCGGCTCGCTGCCGACGTCTGTGACGTGCCCACCCTGGTGGTGGCGCGGACCGACGCCGACAGCGCCAAGCTCCTCCTCTCCGACGTCGACCCGCGCGACCGCGAGTTCATCGTCCCGGGGGACCGGACCGCCCGAGGGGTTCTTCCACCTCCGCGGCGGCCTCGAGTGCGCCATCGCCCGCGGGCTCGCCTACGCCCCCTACGCCGACGTCCTCTGGTGCGAGACCTCGCATCCGGACATCGCCGAGGCGAAGGCGTTCGCCGAGGCGATCCGCGCGAAGTCACCCGAACAAGCTCCTGGCCTACAACTGCTCGCCGTCGTTCAACTGGAAGAAGAACCTCGACGACGCGACCATCGCCAGGTTCCAGCGCGAGCTCGGGGCCATGGGCTACAAGTTCCAGTTCGTCACCCTGGCCGGGTTCCACGCGCTGAACTTCTCGATGTTCAGCCTCGCGCGCGACTACGCCAAGGACGGGATGGCCGCCTACAGCAAGCTGCAGCAGGCGGAGTTCGGCGCCGAGTCGACCGGCTACACCGCCACCAAGCACCAGCGCGAGGTGGGCACCGGGTACTTCGACGAGGTGGCGCAGGTCATCGCGGGCGGCGCCGCGTCCACGCTGGCGCTCGGCGAGTCGACCGAGACCGAGCAGTTCTTCGAGGCGCCGGCCGTCGCGACCGTCAAGGTCGCCTGAGCCGCACCGCCTCGCCGAGAACAGGACGCCCGCCCCCGCCAGTCCCGGGGTCGCGGGCGTCGTCGTCCTGGCGCGCGCTCGCCGGGTGGTCAGCCGCGCACGAGCCGGACACGCCCGCGGCGGCTCGCCCGGGCCGGCGGCCGGACGCTCGACGATGTACTTGTAGCCGGTCCGCGCGCTCGCCGTCGCTCCGCGTGGACCGATCCGCACGTCCTTCGGGACGTAGAACACCTCTCCGTCGTCGAGGAGCCGCGCCCCGCGCGCCTGGAGGTGGCAGCCGAAGAGCAGGGCGGACTCGGCGCTGTCCAGCTCCACCTCGCTCCCCGGGTGGAGGATCTCGATCTCCATGTCCTCCCCGCCCGCCACCGCCATCCCGAAGGTGCGGTACCGCCGATGGTCCGGGGTGAGCGCCCAGTCGATGAACGCCCCGAACGGCCGCGCTCCGGCGTCGTCCGGATCTCCCAGCCTGCCCAGCGCCTCGTCTGCTCCGAGCAGGAGACGGCCCGCGTGCTCGAGCACCACGTGGGTGCCGCCGGCCAGGAGCGCCGCGCGCAGCACCCGGACCAGGAGCCGCGCTGACGCCCGACGGTGCCCAGGGGTCCCTCGCCTCGGGGCCGAGCAGCCGCCGCTCCTCGGCGGGGAACACGCCTGCCGGCAGGAGCTCCCACAGCACCGGGGGCAGCGCAGCGCTGCCAGGCACGAGCCGCCGCTCCAGCTCGCCGTGGTCCAGGGTGCGGTCGCTCGCGCAGGAGGAGGTGCGCCTCCGGCCAGCGGATCTCCACCAGCGTGCCGCCCTCGGGGAGCGCGCGGGCGGTGAGGCGTGCGCCGGCCGGAAGCCCCGGCCCGAACACTTCCTGCCAGCGCGCGCTGCTGCTCTCCAGCTCGGACTCGGCGAGCACCGTGGCCCAGCCGAAGGGGCGCGCGGGCGGGGGCTCGGGCCGCACCGGATGACCGGGCAGCGTCAGCCGGAGCAGGCTCCCGTCGGTCCCGAGCTCGGCCAGCGCCGACAGATCCGGGCACCGGATGAAACCCGACGACGTCGCCGCGGGTGAAGGGAAAGGTCCGACCTCCACCCTCCAGCACACCCCGATCACCGTCCCACTGGACGACCTGGACCGGCGAGCAGGGTGGGCCCGAGGGGGGTCGGGGAGGGGCCCGGGGGAGCCCCGGGCCCCGTCACGGCTTCAATTCCTGACGAGTGGAGGTGGACGGGATCGAACCGACGACCTTCGCATTGCGAACGCGACGCTCTCCCAACTGAGCTACACCCCCGAAGTTCGGGACAGCGGCTCCTACAACGCCCCCCGGGGGCCCTGTCAACGCACGCGCGCGGCTTTCGAGGACCGGCTTTCCCTCTAGATTCCGCGCGCATTCGATGAGCCCCCCGCCTGCGAAGACGCTGAGCCCCCAGGAGCTCGCGAAGCTGGAGAGCGCGTTCAACTCGGACCCGGGATCGGACGCGTACCGCCCGCTCGCCGAGGCGTATCTCGGCCGCCGGCCGCTTCATGGAAGCGATGGTGGTCTGCAAGAAGGGCGTGAAGGCGCATCCCAACCGCCCCGACCCGCGCCTGCTGCTCGCGCGCGTCTACGCCGAGCAGGGCAAGGACAAGAAGGCGCTCGAGGAGCTGCAGGGCGCCCTCGGCGTGGCGCCGACCGACCGCGCAGTGCTCCGCGCGCTCGCCGCGTGTGCAGCTGCGCTCCGGCGACGCGGCGGCGGGGAAGGCCACCCTGCAGAAGGTCTGGGAGATGGACCCGAAGGACCCCGAGACCGCCGCGGCTGTTCGCCCAGTGGAAGGTCGAGCCGCCCAGGCCGCCGCCTCCGCCCGAGCCGCCGCCGGCGCCGGCCTCGGCCACCGTGGGCGGCACGCGCTCCGCGCCTTCCCCGTCTCTCGGAGGGGCCCCCCGGCACGGGCACCGGGCCGCAGGCGCCGCGCCACGCACCCGCTCGGTGAACGGCATGCCCGGTGCAGCGGACCGGCCGGCCCGCATCCGAGCAGGAGGACGACGAGGTCTCGTCGGCCCCGGCCAAGAAGGGCCACGCCACCCGCTTCGTCATCACCGCCGTGGCCGCGGTGGCGATCATCGGCGGCTGGTACGGCTGGGGTCAGTGGAAGGCCGCCCGCGACATCAAGCTGAAGAAGAGCCTCAAGGAGGCCAGCGAGCAGCTCCGGCACGACAGCTTCGCCTCGTACAAGAAGGCCACCGACGCGGCCGCGGCGGCGCTGGACATCGACCCCAACAGCGCGCTGCCCACGGGTACCTCGCCTACGCCTACGCCATTCGCTGGGGCGAGCACGGCGACGGGGACGACGCCCGGCGCTTCGCCGAGGAGCACCTCGCCTCGGTTCGCCGGCTCGGGGACCAGGACAGCCGCTTCGCCGACGCCGCCGAGGCCCTGCTGGCCGCGTACGCGGGAAAGGGCACCCAGGCGCTCGCCACCCTGGAGACCAAGGTCAAGGCGCTCGACGAGAAGGGCCAGACCAGCGCCTTCCTCAAGCTCACCCAGGGCATCATCCAGATGCAGCTCGGAGATCTGGAAGCGCGCCCGCGACAGCCTGGAGAAGGCACAGCAGGCGGCGCCCAGCGATCCCGCGGGTGTACGCGGCCCTGGGGACGCTCCACCGGCGGCGGGGCGACGCCCGCGCCGCGGACCAGAACTACGGCTTCGCCCTCCGCTACGAGAAGGACCACCCCGAGTCGCTGCTCGGCCGGGCGCTCCTGGCGCTCGACTCGGACAGCGCCGGCGGGCTTCCGACCGCGGCCGCCATCAGCCTCAAGAAGCTGCTCGACGCCGACCCGCCGCCGTCCCCCCGACAGCTGGCAGTGGCCCACCTCGCGCAGGCCCTGCTCGTCGCCCGGGTCCAGGTGGCATGTCCCGGGCTCCCGCCGGCCGACGCAGAGAAGCTGGCCGAGGCCACGGGCGTCCCGCACGACCGGGCCGCGGCCGCTGCGCTCGTCGACCAAGGAGGACGAGGAGGGCTTCGCGCTCGACCGGAACAACCCCGAGCTGCACCTCCTCCGGGGCAAGCGCCTGCTGGTCGAGCGGACAGCCGGACGCCGCGATCCGCGAGATGCGCGAGGCGGTGAAGGCCGACCCGAGCCGCGCCCAGGCCTACGTCGACCTCGCGCGGGCGCTGATGCAGAAGCCCGAGGGAGCGCGCGATGCACAGGAGGCGCTCACCACCGCCATCCGGACCATGGGCGAGAGCCCCCGGCTGATGGTGATGCTGGGCAGGTGTACTTCCGGCAGGGACGTCTCGACGAGGCCGCCGCGCAGTACACCAAGGCGCTGGCTGACGGGAAGACGAAGAACCCCGAGGCACGCCTCCAGCTCGGCGTCGTCTACCGCGAGAAGAAGGACTACCCCAGAGCGGTCGAGCAGCTCACGCGGGCGAGCCAGGAGTTCATCGGGCAGTCCTCGCGCATCGCCGAGGCCCTCACGAGCTTGGCCGCACCTACGAGGCCCAGGGAGACCGCGCCAGGGCCGACGAGGCCTACCGCCGGGCGCTGGACGCCGACCCGACCGACGCCGACACCTACTTCTTCTACGCCCGGTTCCTCGGCGCAGACCGGCGCAGCCGCGAGAAGGCCCGGCTCGCCGCGGCGAAGTACCTCGAGCTCGACCCGCGCGGCGAGCACGCCGCCGATGCCCAGGCCCTCGCCCGCTGAGGGATGGGGCACGGCCGGCCCCGGTCGGGGTCTCTGAAGCTTGAGCGGAGCGAGCCGGGTAGAGCCACGTCCTCCGATGACCGTCCGTGCCCTGCCCAGGCCGGTGTCCCCGTTCGCCGACCTCGTGGCGCTCACCAAGCCGCGCCTCTCCAGCCTGGTGCTCTGCACGCTGGCCGGCGGGATGTGGCTCGCTCCCGGCGAGCTCTCGGTCTCCCGCTGGGTGGCCACGCTGCTCGGGACCGCGGGGACGGTGGGCGCGGCCAACGCGCTGAACTGCTGGATCGAGCGGGATCGCGATCGCCTCATGGCCCGCACCCGGGGCCGGCCGCTTCCGTCGGGCCGCATGGAGCCGGGGGTGGCGCTGGGCTTCGGCCTCGCCCTCGCCGTCTTCTCGCTGCCCCTCCTGGCCCTGGGGAGCAACGGCCTCACCGGGTCGCTCGGCTTCCTGGCGCTGGTCAGCTACGTCGCGGCCTACACGCCGCTGAAGCCGCTCAGCCCGGGCGCGATGCTCGTCGGCGGCATTCCCGGCGCGCTCCCGCCGCTCATGGGGTGGACCGCCGTGACCGGCCACATCGGCGCCGGAGGGCTGGTGCTGTTCGGCATCCTCTTCGCGTGGCAGATGCCGCACTTCCTCGCCATCGCCCTGTTCCGGAAAGAGGAGTACCGCAAGGCCGGCTACCTGGCGCTGCCGCTCGTCAGCGGCGACGACGCGACGCGGATCTGGATGCTGCTCTGGACCGTGGTCGCTCGTCGCGTTGAGCGTCCTCCCCGTGCCGCTGGGCGTGGCGCGGCCGCACTACCTCGGCGCGGCTGCGGTGCTCGGCGGTGTGTTCCTCGCGCTGGTCGGCCGCGGCGTCGTCCGCCGCGAGGGCAAGGCGTGGGCCCGCCAGACCTTCCTCTTCAGCCTGGTGTACCTCACCGGCCTGTTCGCCGCGCTGCTGCTCTCGGCCCGCGCACACTGAGCGGGAGCACCACACCGAGCCGTCGGACGAATGGGCCCTCCAGGATTCGAACCTGGGACCAATCGGTTATGAGCCGACAGCTCTGACCGCTGAGCTAAGGGCCCGACGCGCCGACCACATCCTGGTACACCGGCGCCCTTCCGTCCACAGCGGACGAAACCTTGCCGCCTCGCGGGGAAGAGGGGAGCATTCAGTTGCTGGGCATGGGCGGGCCGTGTGCCGTCCGCTCGCCCGCGCCCCCGGAGGACATGGATGTCACTTCACCCGAGACTCGTCGCGCTGAGCGTCCTGGTCTGCTCACTGACGGCCGGAGCAGCGCCGAAGATCACCATCGCGCCCATCAGCGGCGACAAGAAGTCCCAGGTCCAGAGTCAGATCTCGGCAGTGCTCTGCCGCACGTACACCTGCGTGCCTTCCAGCCGCGTCTTCACCAAGAAGAAGCCTGACTGGAACAAGATCAAGAGCGCCCAGGTCCAGGGGCTCCTGGTCGGTGGCGTGGCCAAGGCGAAGACCGGCAAGGGCAAGGAGGCGCAGCTGTCCTGGCTGAGCAAGCCCGGCAAGGCCGCCCAGAGCTGGTCGTTCCCGCTCACCCAGGCCGGGAAGCTCACCAGCTCGAGCCTGCAGACCCTTGGCACCGACATCGGGAACCTCTCCTCCGGCAGCGGAGCCGAGGTGGCCGGGGGCATCGGCGCGGTGGGTGCGCTCGCCGGCGGAAGCGCGGCCGACACGCTCGCCACCACTCCGCCCACCACCGGCCCTGCCTCGTCCACCTCCGCCGCGGGCGCGATGGCCGCAGGGGCAGCGCTGGCCGGGACCACCGCCGAGCCGCTGCCGCTGCCGGTGACGCCGACGCCGCTTCCCACCGGCGAGAAGACGCTCGCCGACACGCCGGTCGCCGTCGACGCCGGTGCCAACCAGGGCGGGGAGGCCACCCGGCACCAGTGGCGCTTCGCCGCCGACCTGGGCGTCGACCTGCTCAACCGCAACCTCTCCTACTCGAACGTGGGCGGCAGCTCGACCCTCCGCCCGTACACCGCGAACCTCTTCTTCGCCCCGACGGTCCGGCTGTCGTTCTTCCCCATCGCCTTCTTCTCCGACGGCCTGTTCGCCGGGATCGGGCTCTACGGCGACTACACGATGTCGGTCGGGCTGAAGAGCTCGTTCTCCGACGCCTCGAACACCTTCGAGAAGGGCACCACCTTCAACAGGCTGAACGCGGGCGTCGAGTGGCGACTGCGCTTCTGGAAGGACTCGGACTTCGCCATCGTCCCGTTCGCGTCCTACTCGACGCAGAAGTTCGTCACCGACGGGAGCCCGTCGGACGCAGGCTTCGCCGGTCTGCCGCAGTTCGACCTCACCGGCATCAAGTTCGGCCTGCGGCTGGACATCCCGGTGACCAGCGGATTCTGGATCCTGGTCGGCGGCGACTACGTGCTGTGGAACAACAAGTCGCTCGCGGTGCAGGACTCCTCGGGCGGGAACTCCACCAGCTTCACCGGCAGCGCCAAGGCGATCGAGGCGGACCTCGGCGTGCGGTTCGCGCTGTTCGGTCCGGTGTGGCTGGGAGTGGACTTCTTCTACAGCTCGACGACCTTCACCTTCGACGACGGGCAGCCCCAAGCAGCCGGGAGCGCGACCGACCGTTACCTCGGCGGAAGCATCACCTTGCGGGTGCAGCTCTAGAGAGCGGCACCGGCCCCGTTGAATGAGCGGGGCCGTGCCTCGGTCCAAGGGTGCAACGGGGACGAATGAATCGTCCTCCTCTCCGAAAGGGATGCACCCAACATGAAGCGCAACCTCCTCTCCGCAGTTGCCCTGGCCGTTGCTCTGCCGTTCGCCGCGTTCGCGCAGGCTCCCGCCTCCTCGACCGGCAGCGCCGGCAGCACCACGGCGGCCCCGGCGGCCAAGTCCGAGAGCAAGAGCACCGAGAAGAAGGCGAAGAAGACCGCTCCTCGGCACAAGGCGGCGAAGCGCAGCTCGGGGGCCGTCTCGCCGGCTCCTGCCGCCAACTAAGCACCTCGACGTCGTGACTCGAGCGGGCGGCGGCGCTTCCTTCACGGGGCGCTCGCCGCCCGTCGTCTTTCACCGGGCGCCGGAGCGACCTCTCCGCCCCTGCGCGAGCGGATGGGCCGGGGCGCTCACCCCGCGCCGGATTCGCCGGTGCAGCGCCTCGTCGCCGATCGGCAGGAACGCCGAGCGGGGCACGCGGCCACTGTCCGCGACGCGGATTCCCTCGGCCCGGAGCCGCCGCGCCTGCTCCACCCGGACCTCCTCGGCGAGCGTCCGGTCGGCGCGGAGCACCCGCCACCATGGCACGCGGGCGCCGATGCGGCCCATCACCTTGCCCACGAGCCGCGCCCGGCCCGGCAACCCGGCGAGCACTGCCACCCGCGAGTAGCTCAGCACCCGGCCGCGGGGGATCGCCCGGACGACCCGGGCCACGGTCCGTTCGAGCTCGTCTCGGGGAAGGGGCACGGGAAGCTCCAGCGGGGCAGGGGAGGAGAGGCCAAGGCCCGGATGCACGACGGGCCGCCCGAATCACTCCAGACGGCCCGCGATGGGTTCCAGGGCGACGAGCGCCGGACGGCTCAGGTCCCCTCGACGAACGAGCGCAGCCGCTTGCTGCCGCGACGGGTGCCGCAGCTTCCGCAGCGCCTTGGCCTCGATCTGCCGGATGCGCTCGCGGGTGACCTCGAAGTCCTGGCCCACCTCTTCCAGGGTGTGGTCGGCCTTCTCGCCGATGCCGAACCGCATCCGGAGCACCTTCTCCTCGCGCGGGGTGAGGGTGGCGAGCACCTTCCGGGTCTGCTCGGCCAGGTTCATGTTGATCACCGCGTCCGACGGGCGAGACCAGGCTCTTGTCCTCGATGAAGTCGCCCAGGTGGCTGTCCTCCTCCTCGCCGATCGGCGTCTCCAGGCGAGATGGGCTCCTTGGCGATCTTGAGGACCTTGCGGACCTTGTCCAGCGGGAGCTCCATCTTCTCGGCGATCTCCTCCGGGGTGGGCTCGCGGCCGATCTCCTGGACCAGGTAGCGGCTGGTCCGGATCAGCTTGTTGATGGTCTCGATCATGTGCACCGGGATGCGGATGGTGCGCGCCTGATCGGCGATGGCCCGGGTGATGGCCTGGCGGATCCACCAGGTGGCGTAGGTGCTGAACTTGTAGCCGCGCTTGTACTCGAACTTGTCCACCGCCTTCATCAGGCCGATGTTGCCCTCCTGGATCAGGTCGAGGAACTGCAGCCCGCGGTTGGTGTACTTCTTGGCGATCGACACCACGAGGCGGAGGTTGGCCTCCACCAGCTCGGCCTTCGCCCGCTCCGCCTTGCGCTCGCCGACGCGGATCGCCTCGTAGTTCCGGCGCAGCAGCTCGACCGGGAGGTTGGCCTCCTCCTCGACGCGCTTGATCTTCCGGACCGCGGTGCGGACGTCGCGGTCGATCGCCTCCAGCTGCTCCTGGGTGACGTTGAGCCGCTGCTGGCAGCTTCTTCGCCGTCGCCGCGTTCTCCCGGGACTCGCGGAGCTGGCGGACGCAGCTCCTTCATCTCGATGCCGAGCGAGCGCTCCATCTGCCGCAGCTCGTCCTCGGCCTTCTCCACCCGCTCGATCAGCCCGCGGAGGTTCAGCGACGATGCGGTCGATCTGCTTCTTGTTGAGCCGCATCTCCTCCAGCACTTCCATCATCTTGGTGCGGGCGTCGCGGATCTCCTGCTTCAGCTCCTTGCGCTTGGCCTCGGAGAGCTTCTTCTTCCCGTTCAGCTCCTCCTCGAGCGCGTCCACCACCTTGGCGTGCTTCCGGATCCGGTCGATCTGCTTGCAGATCTGCTCGATGCGGTTGAGCTCGCTCTGGTTCAGCTGCGCGGCGCCGCCGTCGCCCTCGGCGGCGTCACCCTCGACCTCGGCCTCGGACTCGCCTCTGCGGCCTCCTCGGGCGCGTCCTTCACCACCTCGCGGATGCGCAGCTTGCCCGCCGCAGCGGTTGCCGATGTCGAGGATGTCCGCCACCGCCAGCCGGCAGGCCAGCAGCGCCCGGAGGACCTCCTTCTCGCCCTCCTCGATGCGCTTGGCAATCTCCACCTCGCCCTCGCGGGTGAGCAGCGAGACCGAGCCCATCTTGCGCAGGTAGAGGCGCACCGGGTCGTTCGACTTGCCACCCGGCTCGTCGTCCTCGTCCTTCTCCTCCTCCTCCTCGACCTCCTTGGCCGCGGGCTCCTCGGAGGCGGCGACCGTGGGCTTGGTCTCCGAGCCCTGGGCCGCCTTCTGCGCGTCGACGATCTCGATCTCGTTGTCGCCGAACATCGACATCACGTCGTCGAATCTGGTCCGAGGAGACGATGTCCGCGGGCAGCGCGTCGTTCACCTCGTCGTAGGTCAGGTAGCCCTTGGCCCGGCCCGCCTCGAGGAGGTCCTTGACCTCCTTGCGGTCGGCGATGGGCTCCTCCTCCTCGGCCTCCTCGACCGCGTCGGGATCCACCTCGACCGCCGCGGCGAGCTCCTCGGCCTGCTCCTCCGGATCCACCTCGTCCGTGCGCCGCCACCGCCTTGCCTTGGCTGCGCTTGCGCGCTCGGCGGCCGCCTTCGGCCCGCCGCGGGCTTCTTCTTGGGCTCCTTCTCCTTCTCCTTGGAGGGAGCCTTCAGCCGGGACGACCGCGCGGCGGTGGTGGACTTCGCAGACTTCTTGGTGGGCATTGCGGGGACGACTCCAGAAATAGATGTGCGAACGCGCGGCTTTATCACCGGAGCGCGCACGGTCACAAACTGACTCTGACGGGGGTGTGGAATGGCCTCGGCGGCCTCGAGCTGGCGCTTCAGCCTGAGTAATTCTCCCGCGTTCCTCCTGCAACCTTTTCGTCTCCTCGTCCAGCTCATGCGCCCCCACGAGAAGCGCCGTGGCCCTGGCGATGTGGTCGAGCCGCTCCTTCACCCGGGTCAGCTTCAGCCGCCTGGAGAGGGTCTCGAAGGCCTCGGGCAACTGCTGGGCATCGCGCGGAAGCAGGCCCTGGGCTGCCTCCAGGCTGGCCCGGAGGCGGCGGGTTCGCCCCCTCCAGCGCATCCGCGGCGGAGGCACCCGCCAGCAGCTGGGCCAGCACCGCCCGGAGCCCGGGATGGGTGACCTCGTCGAGCACCTGGGACGCCGCAGCGCCCGCCGGATCAGCTCGGGCGCGGGTGAGGAACAGCGCCCCGAGCGCCGCCTCGGCCCGGTCCAGCGGGCGCTCCACGCGCACCGGCGCCGCCGCCGGGGCCGGCTTCGGGACCGGGCGGAGGAGGGGGCCCTTGCCCCGCAGCGCCGGCCTCCAGCTCCGCCGCCGGCAGCCCCGAGTAGGCCGCCAGCCCGGAAAAGAACGCCGACCGGAGCAGCCCCACCGGGAGCTCCGCGACCACGGGTCGCAGCCGCCCCAGGGCCTCCATCTTCTCGCTCGAAGCGTCGCCGCCCGGCCCTCCGGGAGCAGCGTGCGGAAGAGGTGCTCCGAGAGCGGCACCGCGCCGTCGAGCAGCGCCCGCACCGCCTCCGCGCCGCCTGCTCCGGGCGAAGGTGTCCGGGTCCTCGCCCTCCGGAAGGAGCGCCACCCGCGTCGACGCCCCCGCCGCCAGCAACGCCGGCGCGAGCCGCTCCACCGCCTTCCGGCCCGCCTCGTCGCCGTCGAGCAGCAGCACCAGCTCGCGCGCCTCCACCCGCTGCAGCTGCGCCAGGTGCCCGGGGGTCAGCGCCGTGGAGCACAGCGCCACCGCGTGCTGCACCCCGGCCTGGTGCAGGCCGATGCACGTCGAAGTAGCCCTCGACCAGCACCGCGGACTTCCGCCGCCGGATCTCGTCGCGCGCCCGGTCCAGGGCGTACAGCGTCTCGCTCTTGTTGTAGAGCCGCGACTCCTTCGAGTTGAGGTACTTGGGCCCCTGGTCGCCCACCGAGCAGCCGCCCGCCGAACGCCACGGCCCGGCCCTCGGGGGCGCGGATGGGGATCATCAGCCGGCCGCGGAAGACGTCGTAGGTGCCGTCGCCCCGGGTGCGCCGCTGGACCAGCCCTGCCTGGATGCCGAACTCGAGCAGCCCGCGGGCGAGCAGCAGATCCGCCAGCCGGCTCCACGCCTCCGGCGCCCAGCCGAGCCCGAAGCTCCTCGCCGTCTCCTCCGAGACGCCGCGTGCCGCCAGCGCCTCGCGCGCCACCCGGCCCTCGGTCGGATGCCAGAGCTGGCCCTTGAAGTGCTCCAGCGGCCAGGTCCGTCACCTCGCGCAGGTGCTGCCGCTCCCGCGCCGAGGGGTCCTCCGCCGCGGCGAGGTCCACCCCCACCTCGCGCGCCAGGTCCCGCACCGCGTCCACGAACGTCTTGCCCAGGTAGCGCTGCACGAAGGCGATGGCGTCGCCGCCGGCCTGGCAGCCGAAGCACTTGAAGCGCTTCATCTCCGGGCGTCACGTAGAACGAGGCGCTCTTCTCCTGGTGGAACGGACAGCGCCCCTTGAAGCTCTTCCCGGACTTCTTCAGCTCGACGTGGCGGCCCACCAGCGCGACCAGGTCCACGCGCTCGAGAATCTCGTCGATGTTGTGCTCGGGAATGGCCACGGCGTCGCGCGACTGTAGTCCTCCCAGGTGACTTGGAAGCCCCGCCCGGGAGCGCCCGCACGCGCCGCGCCCGGGACGGCAGCCGGCCTACTTCGGCGTCAGCTCCGCCTTCACCGCCTCGGAGACCGCCTTGCCCTCGGCCCGGCCCTGCACCTTGGGCATCAGCGCCTTCATCACCGCGCCCATGTCCTTGGGGCCCTTCGCGCCCGACCTGGGCGATCGGCGGCCGCACCTCGGCCCGGAGCTCCTCGGCGGACAGCTGCGCCGGCAGGTAGGACTGGAGCATGGCGATCTCCCGCTCCTCCTTGTCCGCCAGCTCGGGGCGGCCGCCGGCCCGGAACTGCTCCACCGAGTCGCGGCGCTGCTTGATGAGCGTCTGGATGACCGCCAGCACGCCGGCGTCGTCCAGCGGCTTGGCCGCCGGGCTCCACCTCCTTGTACTTCACCGCGCTCTTCAGCATCCGCAGCACGCTGGTGCCGAGCTCGTCCTTGCTGCGCATCGCGTCCTTGAGGTCCGCGTCGATGCGTTCCTTGAGGCTGGGCATGGGAACTCTTCCTTTCGGCGCCCGCCGGGACGGGCCGGGCGCACCGTCCAGGCCGGCACTAGAACGACTTGCGCTGCTTCTTCACCGCGCGCTTCTTCGCCGCCAGCGCCTTCTTCTTCCGCTTCACGGAGGGCTTCTCGTAGTGCTCCCGCTTGCGGATCTCGGACAGGATGCCGGCCTTCTCGGTCGCCTTCTTGAAGCGCTTGAGAGCGCTCTCGATCGACTCGCCTTCCTTCACTCGGATTCCAGGCATGCTCGGGGTCACCTCCCTCCGTCAGGATTGAACTGCGGGCCCCTCCATGGCCGATGCAGCTGCCGGATGCAAGGGGCGGCCCGGGTCAGCTCCGCTCGCCCGCGACCACCCGCTCCATCGCGCGACGGATGGCCGGCAAGGAGCGGTGCACCCCGAGCACGTGCATCAGCTTCGTCAGGGCCGCGACCGACGTCATGTCGCCGCCCGCCGATCGCTCCCTGCGACAGCGCCGCCGACCCGCCCTCGTAGAGCGACAGGTCCACCGCATTGCGGGGCGCCTGGCTCACCACCACCACCGCCACTCCCCGCCGGCGCGCCTCCTCGAACACCGGCCGCAGCGAGCGCCCACCCGCCTCGTCCACCGGCACGTTGCCCGCGCCGTACGCCTCCACGACCAGCCCGCGCATCTGCCCGAGCAGCGCCAGCGGCAGGGCGGGGTCCAGCCCCGGAAAGACCTTGAGCAGGAAGACGCGCGGGTCGAGCCGGTCCACGAGCTTCAGCCGCCGGCGCGGAAGCCCGGCGGCGAAGTGGGCCGTCACGCCCAGCGTCCCCAGGAGCGGGAAGTTCGGGCTCTCGAACGCGTCGTAGTCCGCCACCGCCGCCTTCAAGGTCCGGTTCCCCCGGTAGAGCTTGCTGTCGAAGCACACCGTCACCTCGGGCGGCCCGCGCAGCGCCGAGGTGACCGCGTCGATGAGGTTCAGGCGGGCATCCGTCCGGACCTCCTTCAGCGGCCGCTGGCTCCCGGTCAGCACCACCGGCCGGTCCAGGCCCGGAAGCAGGAAGGAGAGGGCGCTCGCGGTGTAGGCCAGCGTGTCCGTCCCGTGCGTCACCACCGCCCCGTCGAACTCGGGCAGCCGCGCGGCGAGCACCTGGGCCAGGCGCACCCAGGCCTCGGGCTGGATCTCGCTCGAGTCCAGGTTGCTGAAGAGCTCCAGCCGCACGTCCGCCAGCTCTGCCAGCTCCGGCACCCGCTCCCTGAGCGTCCGCGCGAAGGGCGCCGGACGCAGCGCGGACGGACGGCCACCCGCCATCCCCAGGGTGCCGCCGGTGTGCAGCATCAGGATTCGGGGACGTTCGGGCACGCGTGTCCCCCAGTTTCAGCAGCCTCCACGGCTGTCTTGCAACTGCGCCGGGCAGACGTGTAGCAAGGGCGCCGTGGTCCACTCCCCCTTCCTGCCTTTCTGTGCCGCTGCAGCGCTCGCGGCCTCCGGCCGCCCTCGCCGCTCCTCCGGACTCGCCCGCCATCGACACCTCGGCGCTCTCGCCGGCCGCGCGCGCAGAGTACGACCGGGCGCTCCAGGACGAGTTCTGCGGCTGCGGCTCGCCTCACTCGCTCGGGCAGTGCGTCCAGAGCCATCCGGAGTGCCGGCACAGCCGGCGCCTGGCCCAGCTCGCCGCCATCGAGGCCGGCCGCGGCGTCACCGCCGCCGAGATCGGCGTCGAGCTCGCCCGGTACGACCAGGGCTTTCGCGACGCCCGCCAGTCCTTCAAGGTCGACGAGCGGCAGTGCCGCGGCAAGGGAGCCGGTCACCCTCGTCGAGTTCTCGGACTTCGAGTGCCCCCACTGCGCCGTCCTCCGGCCCATCCTCGAGAAGTTCGCGGCCGACAACGCCTCGAAGGTCAAGCTCTGCTGGATGAGCTTCCCCCTCACCCAGCACCCCAACTCCATGCCCGCCGCGCAGGCCACGCTGCTCGCCCGCGACAAGGGCAAGATGTGGGCCGTCCACGACGCCATCTTCGAGAACCAGCGGCGCCTCTCGCCGGACGTCATCCAGGAGATCCTGGTGACGGCCGGCATCTCCGCGGCCGACTGGCGCAAGGCCCTCGGCCGACAAGACCTACAAGGAGCAGGCCGAGACCCAGCGCGCCGCCGGGGTCGCCGCGGGCGTCGACGCCACCCCCACCGTGTTCGTCAACGGCCGCAAGCTCGACCTCATCCCCTCGGCCGGAGATCCTCGCCATCACGGTGGACGACGAGCTCGACTGGCAGAAGACACGCGGAACCTGGACCACGGCCACCCGGTGATGCGCACCGCGCGCCCATGACCGCCCGCATCCGCGTCGAGTCCGGAGGGCGTCTGGTCCCCGACGCCGAGGCCAAGGGCGAGCTGGACGCCCGGCGCGGAAGCTTCCTCCTCCTCCCCACCGCCCCGGACCTGCTCGCCGCGCTTCGCCAGCCCGCGGAGGGCGGTCGCGGCAAGGGACCGCGCGTCGTGGTGATGGGCGACGCCTCCGGGTTCCCGCTCTCCGACCTCATCGCCTTCCTCAGCCAGTCCCGCTGGACCGGCGCGCTCCGCCTCCACGCCCCCGGCGGCGAACGCTCGGTCGTCCTCAAGGACGGCGAGGTCCGCGGCGCCACCAGCGAGGACCCCGCCGATCGCCTCTGGAGGTCCTGGTGCGCCTCGGGCACGCTGCGCGCGCGGACGTCGACGAGGCGCTCCGCGACAACCCGCCCAGCCGCGTGGGGCGGGCGCTGGTCGACCGCGGGCTTCTCCAGCCGCACGACCTCTGGGCCTGCGTGACCCAGCAGGTCTCGGAGATCTTCCACGCCATCGTCCTCGCCCGCGAGGGCGCCTTCTCCCTCGTCGATCAGGAGCCCGACGAGCGGACCTCGCCCACCGTCCAGCTCTCCACCCAGAGCCTCCTGATGGACGCGATCCGGAAGATCGACGAGCTCCAGCACTTCCGGCAGCGGATCCCCCACGGCCGGCTCTACGTGAGCAAGCGGCGCCCGAGCGACGGCAAGCTCCACCCCGACGAGGACCGGCTCCTCGCGCTCGCCACCGGCCAGCGCACCGTGCTCGAGCTCGCCCAGTCCGCGAAGCTCAGCGAGTTCGACGCCACCAAGATCCTCTTCCGCCTCCTCGAGGGCGGCTACGCCTCCGTCTCCGAGCTGAAGCACGGCGAGGTCGCCGCTCCCCCACGCGGACGGTCGACCAGCCGGGCCTCCGAGAGCGAGCCCGCCGTCCGCGTGGTCGCCACGTTCGAGGAGATCTTCGCCGAGGTCCTCCGTGACGTCGCCTCGCAGGGCAAGGCGAGCGAGTTCCTCGCCGCCGCCAACGCCGCGCTCGAGAGCCGCACCCTCTCCGAGTCGCCCGTCCTCCGTGACCTCCGCCTCGGCGCCGACGGTCGCTTCGACTCGCGGAAGCTCCTCGACGCCTACGCGAAGGCACGCACCTCGCTCGGCAGCGAGCCCGTGGCCTCGCTCCGGCAGGCGCTGTCCGACGTGATGTTCTTCCTGCTCTTCCAGGCTGGCGAGCTGCTGGAGTCGCGCGCCGACGAGGACCTCGCGCGACGGGTCAAGGACCTGCTCGCCACGCTCGATTGAGCCCGGGCGCTCTCCGGCTCACCGCCGGATTGCCAGGCACCGGCGGCAGGTTCCGGGCCGCGCCCGAGGACTTCGAGGTCGAGGAGCTCCCCGCCTACCTCCCCTCGGGGCAGGGCGAGCACCTCTTCCTCTGGATCGAGAAGGTCGGCCTCGACACGCCCGAGGCCGCCCGTCGGCTCGCCTCGGCGCTCGGACTCCGCCCGGACGAGATCTCCTGGGCCGGTCTCAAGGACCGCGTCGCCGTGACGCGGCAGTGGCTCTCGGTCCCGGCACGCGCCGAGGCGTCACTCGCCGCGATCGCGCCGGGCCCCGAGCTCCGCGTCCTCTCGCATGCGCGCCACGGCAACAAGCTGCGGGTTGGACATCTCCGCGGGAACCGGTTCCGCATCCGCATCCGCGACGCCGAGCGGCCCGAGGCCGCGGGCCCGGTGATGGAGCGGCTCGTCGCCGAGGGTCTCCCCAACGCCTTCGGCGAGCAGCGGTTCGGGCGAGGGGACACCGGGCTTCGCGGCCGCGCGCTCGTCCTGGGCGAGCGGCTCCCGACCCGGCCGAGCACGTTCGAGCGGAAGCTCTACGTCTCGGCGTACCAGTCGCTCCTCTTCAACCGGATGCTGGAGGCCCGACTCGGCGCAGGCACGCTGCGGAGTGCCCTCGCCGGCGACCTCATGCGCAAGACCGACTCGGGCGGGCTCTTCGTCTGTCGCGAGCCGCAGATCGACCAGGCGCGGGTCGAGCGGGGGGAGATTGCACCGACCGGACCGATGTTCGGCTGGAAGATGCCGCGGCCGGAAGGAGAGGTCGACGTGGCCGAGCAGGCGGTCCTCGCGGCCGAGGGCCTCACGCCTCGAGAGCTTCCGGCGGCTCGGCAGCATCGCCGAGGGCACGCGGCGCCCGTTCTCGGTCCCGGTGAGCGAGGCGACCTGGTCGGTCGAGGGCTCGACCGTCGAGCTCGTCGTTCACGCTGCCGACGGGCTCCTACGCGACGGTGCCTGCTCGACGAGGTGATGAAGGACCCGTGAGCGGCGCCGCCGCATCGGGATGGATCGACTCACGGGCCAACCTCCGCAGGCGACGGCCGCCCACTACCCGAGCGTGTCGAGGAACAGCGCGCCCTGGTGCGCGATGTACGAGAGCATTCCCACCTCGTACTCGCTGAACATCGGCGACTCGCGCCGGTTCACCAGCTCCATGCACCCGAACGTGCGCCCGTGGGCGATGACCGGCGAGCAGAGGATGCTCCGCGTCTCGTAGTGCACCCGGTCCGACACGCCCCGGTAGAAGCGCGGGTCCTTCTGGACGTCGGACAGCGCGAGCGACACGCCCTCCACCGCGCAGAAGCCCACGATGCCCGTGCCCGCAGGGATGACGATCTTCGCGTCGAGGATCTCCTGCGCCTTCGGGCCGCGCACCACGACGAACCGCAGGTCGCCGGAGACCATCTCGCTCGAGAACACGCTCCCGGCCTCGACCGGGATCTTCTCCATCGCCAGGTCCAGCAGGTAGCCGAGCCCGTCGGCCGTGTCGCGCCGCTGGTAGACGCCCTGCACCCGCTCGAACACCTCTGCCAGCACGTCCTCCATCTGCGCCGCCGGCGAGCGCGCCGGCCTGCGCCGGCCGATCGGCCCGACGGGCGGCTTGTGAGGAGCGAAGAGCTCGTCCGTCGGCGGCAGGATCACCCGCGGCGTGCTCATCGGCGTCGGGCGGGGCGCCGCCGCGCCCGTCGGACGATCCGGCGGCCGCACCACGGTCGGCTCGAAGCCGCCCGGAGGCACGTCCATCCCGCTCGTCTGATGCGGGTCCTTCACCTCGCGCGCAATGCCGACCAGCGGCGGCTCGGGGCTGCCGGCCTTGGAGACCGAATCGACCATCGCCGGCGTCGGGGCTGGCGCCACCGGCTCCACCGGGAGCGGCGTGCCGATGGGCGTCGGCCGCGGCTTCACCTTTGCCGAGGCGAGCTCGGCGTCGCTCATCTCGCGGATGCGGAACACCCGGGAGCTGTTCGCGTCGGTGACGTGCACCGAGCCGTCGTCCTGCACGTCCACCAGCACGTTGTGCGGGACCAGGCCCTGCTCACCGAGCCGGTGAAAGCCCGTCTTCAGGGCCTGCATCCAGTTCGCTGCGTCCACGCGGAGCGTGACGTCGAAGGCGCCGGGCTCCGCGGCGGGAATGAAGACCTCGAATCGGGCCATCGGTGCCCGAGTGGCTAGCAGACGGGCGCCCCGGGCTCAACGGGCGGACGCGTCGGCCGGTCCCCGGCCTGGGGGGCCGCACCCTCACCAGCGCGGGTCGGGTGGCTCTGGCCGGCGGGGCGGCTCGGCCCGGGTCGCCGCGGCGATGTCCCGCACCGGAACGCGGGAGTGGCTCCGGAACACCGCGAAGTCCTGCCCCGACTCCGTCGTCACGTCGGTCACGTGGTCGATGAACGTCGTCCCGTCCCGCAGCTCGATGGCGACCGGGCGCTTCACCAGCACTGCCTCCTCGAGCACGTCGATGAAGCTGCAGCTGCCGACCTCGTCCTGTTCGAGCTTGCCCATGGCGTCGTCGTCCCGACGCGTCGGAACATCGACCTCTCGGCCCTCTGCGGCAAGGTGTACGGTTCCTCGCGCGATGACACCCGACGAGTTCCGCGCACTTGGACACCAGCTCATCGAGTGGGTGGCCGCTTACCGGGAACGCCTCCCCACACTGCCGGTCATGAGCCCCGTCCAGCCCGGCGAGGTCCGCCGCCACTTCGCCCCGAGCCCGCCCGAGCACGGCGGACCACTCGCCTCCATCCTCCCCCAGCTCGACGAGGCCATCCTCCCCGGCATCACCCACTGGAACCACCCGCGGTTCTTCGCCTACTTCCCCTCGAACTCCATGCTGCCCTCCGTCCTGGCCGACCTGGTCGCCGCCGGCCTCGGCGCCCAGGGCATGAGCTGGCAGACGAGCCCCGCCGCGACCGAGCTCGAGGAGGTGGCCATGGAGTGGCTCCGGCAGCTCGTCGGCCTGCCGCCGACCTTCTCCGGCGTCATCCAGGACACGGCCAGCACCGCCACCCTCGTCGCGCTCCTCTGCGCCCGGGAACGCACCACCGCGCACGGCCAGGCGCGGGGCGGCCTCCAGGCCGAGTCGGCGCCGCTCACGGTCTACGCCTCCGAGATGGCCCACAGCTCCATCGACAAGGCCGCGCTGCTCGCCGGGTTCGGACGAGAGAACCTTCGCCTCCTGCCCACCGACGAGGCCCACGCGCTGCGGCCCGACGCGCTCGAGGAGGCGCTCCGGCGTGACGTCGCCGCCGGCAAGCGCCCCTGCGCCATCGTCGCCACGGTCGGCACAACCGGCACCACCGCGCTCGACCCCGTCGCCCGCATCGGCGAGCTCGCCCGGGCACACCGGGCCTGGCTCCACGTGGACGCCGCCCTCGCCGGCACCGCCATGGCCTGTCCCGAGCTGCGCTGGATGTGGGACGGCGTCGAACAGACCGACTCGGTCGTCTGGAACCCGCACAAGTGGCTGGGCGTCGGGTTCGACTGCACCGCCTACCACGTGCGCGATCCGGACCATCTCGTCCGGGTGATGGCCACCGACCCGAGCGTCCTCCGCACTGCCCAGGACGGCGCGGTGAAGAACTACCGCAACTGGGGCATCGCGCTCGGCCGCCGCTTCCGCGCCCTCAAGGTCTGGTTCGTCCTCTCGGCCATCGGTGTCGAGGGCGTCCGCGCCGAGGTTCGCCGGCACCTCGCGCTCGCCCAGGCCTTCGCCCGGAACGTCGACACCACCCCCGGCTGGGAGCGCCTGGCGCCGGTTCCGCTGCAGACCGTCGCCTTCCGGCACCGCCCGCCCGGGCTGGAGGGCAAGGCCGTCGACGCCCACAACCTCGCGCTCGCCGGCGCCATCAACGCCTCGGGACGGGCCTACCTCACCCCGGCGGTGGTGAAGGGCGTCCAGCTCCTCCGGGTCTCGGTGGGAGCCACGGCCACGACCGCCGCCGACGTCGCGGCGCTCTGGACGCAGCTCGTCGAGACTGCCGCGGCGCTCCGACCCGGCTGACGCCTCCCCACATTGGACAGGCGCGCGTGGCCCGGGGACGATGCGGCGAGTCTCTCCCGTGCTCGTCGCCGCCATCCTCAGCCTCTCGCTGGCCACCACGCCGCCGGCCGCGCCGGAGACCGACCCTGCGGTGCTCGAGTCGCTGCTCGCATCGGTGCGGGGCCAGTCGCTCCAGGGCCGCATCCTCGGCCTGAGCGCGCAGTTCCTCGGGACGCCGTACGCGCACTCGCCGCTCGGGGAGGGGGAGGGCCCGGACCCCGACCCGCGCCTCCGGCTCGACCGGATGGACTGCCTCACCTTCGTCGAGACGGTGATGGCGCTCGCCCTCTCCAGCTCGGTCGAGGACGTGGTGCACGTCCTCGATTCCATCCGCTACCGGAGCCGGCCCGACTACGCCGGACGCAACCACCTCATGGAGGCGGAGTGGCTCCCCTCCAACGCCGCCAAGGGGCTGGTCCGGGACGTCACCCTTGAGCTCGGCGGTGCGGCGGCCCGTCCGGGATGGAAGGTCGTCGGCCCCGAGGCCTGGTCCTCCACCACCGCACACGCCCTGGCGCTCCCACCCGGGGCGCGCCCGACCGGGCGCTTCCCGCTCTCGCTCCTCCCCGTCGATGCCGTCGCCGGCCGCGCGGGGCACTGGCCCTCGGGCACGCTCCTCCTGCTCGTCCGCGAGGACGCGCCGTGGCGCATCACCCGGGTGAGTCACCTCGGCTTCGTGGTCCAGCGCGGCGGGAAGACCTACCTCCGGCATGCCACCCGCGGCTGGAAGGACGGCGTCGTCGACGAGGAGCTCGCGCACCTGCTGGCGCGACACGCCCGCTATAGCTGGAAGATCGCCGGCGTCTCGCTCTGGGAGGTGCGCGATCCGCGCCCCCGGACCGAGGCCGTGTCCGCGACCGCGCCCTGACGGCAGAAGTGTCTCGAGGCACTAGGCCGGCTTGGGCGCCTCGGTCTCCCGCTCCTCGTCCTCGGCGGCCCGCTCGTTCTCGGGGGCCTCCGCCGCCAGCCGGCGAAACTCGACCTCGACCAGCTCGCGCGCGCGGGGCACGTGCTCCTCGAGCACGCTCAGCTCGAACCAGGGCAGCGCCGAGCCAGAGCCCAGCGCGTCCACGCCGGAGCCGCCAGGGTGATCCGTGCGGAGCACGGCCATTCCGGCACGGTGAAGCACGGCCTCCAGCGCGTCGGCGGTGAACGGGTCCTCCGCCTGGGCCACCTGTACGAATCGCTCCGACTCGGGGTTGCCTTCCATGGCGAAAGGACCATAACAGGCAGGAAGCCCCCAAGGAGGCTCCTCTGATGCAAGTGCTGGTACGAGGCGTTCACATCCAGGTCACCGACGCGCTGCGGGAGTTCTGCGAGGTCCACCTGGGCCGCGCGCTGGACCGGGTGCTCGGACGCGAGCCCGCCGTCCAGGTCGAGGTCCACCTGGTCCAGACCACCGGTGAGAACAAGGGTGGGATGGACAAGGAGGCGCGGGTCACCGTCCACGTCCCCGGCCAGCCGGCGCTGCACATCACCGAGACCTCCGACGAGATTCACCGCGCCCTCGCCGCCGCCTGCGACCGCGTGGAGCGGGCGGCGAAGAAGTACGTCGATCGGCGACATGATCACTCCGGTCCCGCGCTCGCAGATCTCCCCACCGAGGGAAGCTGACGACACCCGTCGTCGTTGCCGCCTGACGTCGCCACGTTCCCTTGCTGGGCCGCGCACCCGCGGCCTATAAAGGGCCGTCCCGACTGGCCCCAAAGGAAGGGGATGTCCCGCATCAAGCTGCTTTTGTTCGCGCTGCCGGCGCTCGTGCTCTGGCTCGCGGACCTCTCCCTGACCGCGTCGTCCTTCAGCGAGAAGGCGGAAACGCAGGCTGCCGCCTACGCGCAGCGAGGCGTCGACGCCGTCTCGGTGCGGCTTGCGGGCCGCAAGGCCGAGCTGCAGGGTCTGGCGCTCCGGCTGGGCAGCTCGCCCGGCGCCTTCGTCACCGCCGACGCGCTGCGAACCGGCAAGACCGAGCTCGCCGCCGAGCGGATGGCCAGCGTTCGCCGGAATGCCGCGGACGCCGTGTCGGCCACCCTCCGTCCCGGCCTGGTGCTCGGGGTCCGGACCGACAACGGCGCGGTCTTCGTGCGCGGCGCCGAAGCGCCCACCCCCGCGCTCAACGGGCTCGACGCCGACACGGTCGCCGGCGCCGGGAGCGACGGGCAGGCGCGCGAGGCCTTCGGGCAGCCCTACCTCTTCTTCTCCTTCCCGCTCCTCGGCTCCGACAAGGAGGCCCGGGCCCAGGGCATGCTGGTCGTCGGCGGCCCGTTGCTGCCCGAGGGCACCGCGGACCAGGTGGCGCTCGAGTCGGGCCTGGCGGCGCTCGGTCTGGTCCAGTCCGGCAAGCTCGTCTCCAGCGGCGGTCCGGAGAAGGCGCGGCTCCCCGAGGCCCTCCGCGAGGCACCGGTGGGCAAGAGCGCGGTCGTCGCCCGGGGTCCCGCGGGCTCGCTCGGCTTCCTCCGGCTGCCGCTCTTCGCCAACGGGCCGGAGCCGGCGCTCCGGGTCGCGCTCCGCCGCAGCGTCCCGGGCTACTCGCTCGAGGCGCTGGCGCTGGTGAGCACCGAGCCGGCGATGTCCGCCCTGGCCGACACCCAGCGGTTCAGCTTCGGGGCGATGCTCTTCCTCGTCGCCGGGCTGGCGGCGCTCTGGCTATGGATGGGCCAGGACGTGCAGCCTGTGCGCGCGCTCACCCAGGAGGACACCGAGCCGGGCATCCGGAGGAAGCGCGGCCTCTTCGGGCTCGGCCCCTCGCAGGCCCCGGTGTTCCGCGCCCCCGAGGCGAGGACCGAGGTCCCCGAGCCGAAGGCCGCGCGCGCCCGGGCCGCCATCGACCTCGAGGACGTGCCGAGCCCGCCTCCGCCGCCTCCCGAGGCCATGGCCGAACCGGAGCCGCCCGCCGCGGCGGAGCCGATGCCCCCCGCGAACGGCGCATTCGGCGCCCGGACGCCCCGCGAGCCGCCCAGGGACGACCTCGCCGCGCTGCTCGACGCGATGCCGCCCCCGCCGGATTCCGACCCCGGCCCCCATCCGGCCCCCGTCCCAGCGGCTCTCGCCGTCGCCGGCCACGCCAGCGCGTCCGGCGCCGCCCAAGCCGCCTCCCGCGCCCGAGCCGCTCGACTACGACCACCAGCCCACCACCGCCTACCCGGTCCCGAACCTGCCGGACTTCAACCTACCGCCGGCGTCGGCGCTCGGGCCGGCGGCCAATGCCATCCCCGAGGCGACACGCGTGCAGGACGTCTCGGCCGACCTGCTCGCCTCGAGCCGTGTCTCGGGTCCGCGCCCGCTGCCGCTCCCCAAGGCGGTTGCCCCGGACGAGGTGCACTTCCAGGACGTGTTCCACGAGTTTCTCGCCGTGCGCGAGCGTTGCGGCGAGGGCGGCGACGGGCTCACCTTCGAGAAGTTCGCGGGGAAGCTCCGCAAGAACCGCGACCAGCTGGTCCAGAAGTACGGCTGCCGGACGGTGCGCTTCCAGGTCTACGTGAAGGACGGACGCGCCGCGCTCAAGGCGACTCCCGTCCGCGACTAGCCGCGCCCGAAGGCCCGGCGCACGGGATCCGCAGCCGGAGCAGCGCGCCGCCCGTCGCTCCCGCATCCACCTCGAGCGAGCCCCCGTGCCCCTGGGCGATGCGCGCGCCCAGCGCGAGCCCGAGCCCCGACCCGCTCGCCTTGCTGGTGACGCCCGGCTCCAGCACCCGCGCGCGGTCCTCGGCGGGGATGCCGGGGCCGGTGTCCTCCACCTCGAGCAACGCCCGGTCGCCGTCGGTGCGCGTCCGGACCGTCACCTGTCCTCCGGGCGCCATCGCCTCCTCGGCGTTCTTGAGCAGGTTGTGGAGCAGCTGGGCGAGCTGATCCCGGTCGGCCTGGACCGGCAGGGGTGGGCCGGGCTCCCAGCGCAGCGACATGCTCCGCGCCCCGGCGATGCCGAGCGCCTGCTCCGTCCAGGACGTGAGCTCCAAGGGCTCGAGCTGCGCCGCGGGCATCCTGGCGAAGCGGGCGAAGGCGTCGATGGTGCGCCGGAGCCGCTCCACCTCCTCGAGCATCGCCGGCGCGCTCTCGACGAAGAGGGCCTCGAAGCGTGGGTCTCGTGCCCTTCGCGCCGCGAGCAGCGTCTCGAGCGACATCTGCAGCGGGGTGAGCGGGTTGCGCAGCTCGTGGGCGAGGCTCCTGGCCACCCCCTCCCAGGCGGCCGCCTGCTCGGCGGCCCGCAGCGCGCGCGTGGCATGCCCGAGGTCCTCGGTCATCCGGTTGAAGGCGTCGACCAGCACCCGGACCTCCCCGCTCCCCGCCGCGGGCACACGGGTGTCCAGCGCGCCGCCCGCGACCGCGCGCACGCCCGCGGTGAGCGCCTCCACCGGACGGGTGATGCCTCGGGCGAGGAGGAACCCTGCGACCAGGGCCAGCCCGAGCCCCAGCGCGCCGGCGGTCAGCAGGGCCCGGAGCAGCGTCGCCCGCGTCTCGTCTACCGCGGCGCTCCCCACCGCGAGCGTCAGCTCCGCGGTGCCGAGCGGGAGCACGCGGCGCACCGTGCGGCCATCGGCGACGCCGCCGATGGCGGGCACGACCGCCGGCCCCTGGAGCTCCACCCGCGCCCCGGTGAGCCGGGCCAGCCGGTCCGTCCACGCGCCGTCGAGCACCTGGCCGCCCACGAGGGTCACTGTCCCGTGCGCCGCCTCCACCGCCCTGGCCGCGACGAGCGCGGGCCGCAGCTGGACCCCATCCGGCCGCTGCACCTCGACCGGGACCACCACCGGGGGCGCACCGACCTGCACCGTGGCGAGTCCGGGCTCGACGTCGCCCACCCGCGCCGGGAGGAACGCGCTCGAGCGGCTCACCCCGGACGCATCTCGGAGCGTGAGGACCGACAGCTGTCGTCCCTCGGCCACCCCGTGCATCGCGTCTGCGGCGGGCGGCACGCCGGTCTCGAGCTGCAGGGCGACCGACTCGGTGAGCGGGTCGGTGGCGCAGGCGGTCACCGCCTGGTCCACCACCCCGCCGAGGCGGTCCAGCTCGGCCGTGGCCAGCGCGGCGGCGGCGTCGGCCCGGGCCGACAGCTCGCGGGCGAAGGTCTGCTCGATGCGGCGCGAGGCGAACGGCACGGTCACCACCAGCGGGAGCAGCGCCAGGACGGCGAAGGCGAGCAGGAGCAGGGTCCGCAGCCGGAGGCCGGCCATCAGGGCCACCACGCGTCGTCGAGGACCAGGAGCCCGAGGCCGTCGCGCCGGACGTCGACGAGCCCCGGGTCCAGCCGCGCCCGGAGTCCTTCCACGTGGAGCGGCAGGACCGGCAGCGCCCCGGCGAGCTGGAGCGCCCGCTCGCGGGTGCGTGCGGCACGCTCTGCAGCGTCGGGGACGGCACCGAGGGCCGCGAGCTCGCGGCGCTGGGCTGCGGCGTCACCGGCCAGCTCGAGCACCACCGCGAGGGCTGGCGCAGGAAGCGGCGGCAGGAGGACCGAGCGCAGCGCCAGCTCTCCCTGTCCTGCGCGCCAGTCCCGGTCCAGCGCCTCGGGGGTGCGGGCGGCGAGCGTGAGCTGCACGCCGGCGTCGCGCAGGAGGATCTGCAGCCGCTCGGCCACGGCCCGCTGGGCCGGCCGGTCGGCCACGTAGAGGAGCAGCGCGGTTCCCGACCCACGCCCGGGTACGGCACGCGCGGCGCCGCGCTCGGGACCGCCGAGCGCCGGCGGCAGGAGGCCGGGCATGGGGAGCGCCGGGCCGCCGACGAAGCTCCGGACGAGGGCTGCCCGGTCGAGCCGGGAGTCGAGCAGCGCCAGCAGCGGCTGCGAGGCGGTGCGGGCGACGAGATACGTCGCGAACAGCGCAGGAGCGGACGGGTCGCCGCCGTCACCGAGCAGCGCCTGCGCCCCGCGGCTGTCGAGCGCGCGCTGCCCCGCGCGGCGCGAGAGCGTCGAGAGCACGAGCGCGTCCGGGTGCGGGCGACCCTCGGGGAAGGCGGACGAGGCCTTCCCGCGCTCGGCGCCGTCGGGGAGATAGGGCCCGATGCCCTCGCCCTCGCCATCGCCGCCCGTCGGGGTGAGCGCCGGGTGGCAGAGCGCCACCTCCAGGTCTGGCCAGGGGTGGGCCAGGGGCAAGCCGAGCGAGGGTCCGCGCGCGCGTGCCTGCTGCTCGAGCACGGCGGGAGCATCCCGCACCGCGGCCAGCGCTGCACGGGCCACCGGGCTGTGATCGAGCGCTCGGGCCCAGCCGTGCGCCAGCTCGGCGGCCTCGAGCGGGGCGCCCGAGGCGAAGCGCGCGCCCGGCCTCGGGACGACGCTCAGCCCCTCGGTGGTGCGCTGGAAGCTCGCTAGCAGTGGTCCGGGATGCCCCCCGGCGTCGAGGCGGCACACCGGGGCCGCGAGCAGCCCCCGGATGCTGGCACCCTCGGGCGTCTCGCCGGCGCGGTCGGCGCGCACCTCGGGGAGCAGGGCGAGCCGCAGGGTTCCTCCATCGCGGGCCCGGGCCGCGGCGCCGGCGGGCCCCGCTGCGACCCCCAGGACGAGCCCGAGCCACGGGGCAACGGAGCGCCACGGTGTGCCGCGGAGGCCCGCGCGCCCGCCGCTCACGGCCCTCCCCGCACCACGCGCAGCTCGGAGCCTCCGTCCGGCGTCCACACCCCGAGGACCAGCGCCGGGCTCCCTCCGGGCCCCGGTGCGGGCCTGACCTGCAGGATGCGTCCGGGCACGCTCACCGAGGGCTCCCCGCCGCCCGCCGCGACGAGCCGGAGCCTGTCCTCCGTGGGCGCAGGGGCCGCGCTGCTCGCCGCGACCCGCACCTCGCCGCGCCAGGGGACGAGCGCGGCGCCGGCGCCCACGTCGCGCAGAACGCGCACCTCCCCTCCGGTGGTCCAGCGGGCAGTGCCGTCGGGGAGGAGCAGGAGCCGGTGCCCGGCGCGCACGTCACCGCCCCAGAGCACCTCGCGCTCCGGTCCGCGGGTGAGCGTCAGGCGGGCCGCTCCCGGGACGAAGGCCGCCGGCTCGGCCGACGCCCCGCAGCCCAGGGTGGGGCCACCCAGGCCCGGGGCGCGGACGAGCTGGCCGGCCTGGAGCTGGAGCACCAGCGGCGACTCCGCCCGCGCCCAGGCAACCAGCAGCCGTCCATCCACGATGCACAGCGTGCCGAAGGGCTCACGGGCGGGCGCGGCAGCGGGTGGCAGGTCCCCGAGCGCGTGCCGGGCGAGCGGGGCGCCCGAGGCGGAGAGCACCACCACCTCGGCGCCGACGAGCACGGCCAGCTCCGGCTGTCCGTCACCATCCAGGTCACCGCTGGCCAGCGCCGCGGTGCGGAGCGGAAAGCGGATGAGCGGGGCCTCGTCGAGCGTCAGGCCCTCGGCACCGGCCCCGGTCGCGGCGAGGAGGACCGTCGCCCGGTCCGGGGTTGCCGACGCCGCGAGCACCCGCGCCGGGCCGGCCTCGAGCGGCGTCCGTCCGGCCCAGAAGTTCCGCCACACCGAACGCAGCTCGCCGGCCGCGGTGAGCGCCTCTCCGAGCTGTACCCGGACGCCGAGGAGGCTCCTGGCTCCGGCGGCGCGGGCCCGGGCCGCCGCGTCGTCGCCCGGGGCCAGCACGAGCGCAGGCAGGCCGGACCCGGCCAGGCGGGCGGCGAGCACGGCGCCCAGGGCCTCGCCGAGCGCCGGCGAGGAGCTCTGCACGGCCACCGCGACCGGAGGCTCCGGCTGCGCGGCCGCGGCCTGCGCGCGGAGCTGCTCGGCGAGGCCCTCGAGGGCGGTCGGAGGGGGTGAGGCAGCAGCGAGCAGGACGCCCAGCAGCGCGAGCGCCGGGCTCACAGCCGACCCCGGCCGGGCTCCTCCATCAGGAAGCGGTCCGGGCTGGCCTCCCCGGGGGGCGGCGCCTCGGCGGTCGGTGCCGTGCCCTCGAGGAAGGTCTCGGTGCGGCCCGGCACGTGTGCCCCGGCAAGCAGGCCGGTCGTCGGATCCACCCGGACGCTCTGGACGCCGGCGGGCATGTCGAAGTCGCGCGCCGGCTTGCCGTCGAGCGCGGCCCGCATGAACCCGAGCCAGATGGGGAGCGCGGCCTTGCCGCCCGTCTCGCCGGTGCCGAGGCTCGAGTGGTCGTCGAAGCCCACCCAGGCCGTGGCCACGAGGTCCGGGGTGTAGCCGCTGAACCAGGCGTCCCGGTATTCGTTCGCGGTGCCCGTCTTGCCCGCGGCCGGCCGCCCCAGCTCGCGCACCGCCAGCCGCCGTGCCTTCCTCGACCACGCTGCGCATGAGCGAGGTGGCGAGGTAGGCGACGGCCGGGGGGATGGTCTCCTCCGGTGCGGCCTGGTGCTCCTCGAGCACCGTTCCGTGCACGTCGGTCACCCGGACGAGGAGGATCGGGTCGGCATACTTCCCGGTCGCGTCGAAGGTCGTGTAGGCGTTGGCCAGCTCGAGCTCCGTCACCTCCCCGGTGCCCAGCGCCAGGGTCAGGTTGTCCGGCAGCTCGGAGCGGATGCCCGCCCGGCGGGCGAAGTCGATCGCCACCTGCGGGGTGATGGCCTCGATGAGCCGGATGGAGACGGTGTTCTTGGACTTCGTCAACGCCTGTCGCAGGGTGATCGGACCCTCGAAGCCGCTCTTCTCGTAGTTGTGCGGCTTCCACACCTTGCCGGTCCACGGGTCGCGCACGGCCTCCGGCGCGTCGTTGAGAACCGAGATCGGCGTGAAGCGCTGGCTCTGGAGCGCCGCGGCGTAGATGAATGGCTTGAACGCCGACCCGGGCTGGCGGTGCGCCTGGGTGGCGCGGTTGAACGAGGAGCGGGCGAAGTCGTAGCCGCCGGTGAGGGCGAGCACCCTGCGCGTTGCCGGGTCGATGACCGTCAGCGCGCCCTGGACCTCCGGCACCTGATCCAGCGTGACCTCGACCGGCTTGCCCCCGGCAGGGACCGAGACGACGCGCGCCCGGACGAGCTGACCCGGCTTCAGGATGTCCGACAGCTTCGCCGGAGCGGGCGTCCACTTGCCCACGCCCCGCGGCCGGGCCCAGGCCACGGTGGCGAAGGACAGCACGCCGGACTTGCCGACGAAGTCCACGGTGGCGGTCTTCCTCGCGTCGTCCACCTGGGTGACGTAGCCGCCGAGCCGCAGGCCCTCCTTGAGCGGAACGAGCGGCACGGCCCGGACCATCACCTCGTCGGACGATGGCGCAGCCTCGCCCTCGGCGGTGGCGTCGGGCCGCTCCTCGGCGCCCTCGTCGTCCTCGCCCGTGCCCTGCCGGGGCTGCGCCAGCCGCGTGAGGTCCGCGACCAGCGTGCCCTCCTGGCTACGCCGTCCGGTGTCGGCGAGGCGCCGCTCGACCAGCGTCCGGAGCTGGCCGAAGCGCTTCGCGTCCAGCTCGCCCAGCGCTCCCTGGTACCCCATGCGCCGATCGAGCGTCTCGAGGCCCTCGCGCACCGCGGCGTCGGCGAGCGACTGGAGCTTCGGGTCCATGGCGATGTCGACCCGCATCCCGCTGGTGAGGACGACCGCGTCGCCGTAGCGGGAGACGAGCATCCTGCGGATCTCCTCCACGTAGTACGGCCCCACCTGGGGGACGGGGCGCGGGCCGAGCACCACCGACGCCTTCGCGGCGGCCTCCGCGTCCTTCGCCGGGAGCATTCCGTGCTTCACCATCTGGCCGAGCACGTAGCCCTGCCGCGCCTTCGCCCGGGTCATGCTGGTGACCGGGTTGATGCGCTCGGGCTGCTGCACCACCCCGGCGAGCATCGCTGCCTCGGCCACGCCGAGGGCCGAGGCATGCTTGCCGAAGTAATAGAGCGCCGCCTCCTCGATCCCGTAGCGGTTGTGCCCGAAGTAGATCTGGTTCAGGTACAGGTTGAGGATCTGGTCCTTGCTGAGCGCCCGCTCCATGCGCGGGGTGAGGATCCACTCGCGGATCTTCCGGCTCAGCTTCCGCTCCTGCGACAGGAGGAGGTTGCGGCAGGCCTGCTGGGTGATGGTGGACGCGCCGGTGAGGTGCCCACCCGGGAGCAGCGCCTTGATCCCGGCCCGCGCCATGCCGAGGTAGTCGAGCCCCTCGTGCCGGTAGAAGTCGGCGTCCTCGGCGGCGAGGAACGCCTCGCGTACGTGGGCCGGGAGCGCCGCGGCATCCACCAGCGTGCGCCTCTCGAGGAAGTACTCGGCGCACACCTTGCCGTCGGCGCAGGTGACCTTGGTGACCTGGGGCGGGCGGTAGTCGCGCAGCGCCTCCACGGAGGGCAACCCACGGCTGAACCAGAGGAACACTCCCACCACCCCGCCCACCGCGGCGAGCACCAGGACCGCGAGGACGAGCAGCAGCCGGCGGAGGAGAGAGGTTCGAGGAGCGCGGCGAGGCATCTGATGGAAACGGGGAGAGGAGCGTAACACCGGAAACGGCCGAGGCCGACGTCCCGGGACTCCTGTCCTCCCGGGGGCCGTCGACCTGGCCGACCTGCGTCCGGCGCTCACTCCTCGCCGTCGCCCTCCTCCGGCACGTGCGTGGCATCCACTCCGCCGTCGGGGCCGGTGCGAAGCATCGCCGTCCGCTCCCCGTTGACGCGCGCCTTCACGTACTTCGGAGCGAGCAGCGCCGAGCGGGCGTACGAGGCGCGGGCGCCCTCGAGGTCCCCCGTGCGTTCCCGGGCCACGCCGAGGTTGTTCTGGACGACCGCCGCCTCGGGGAGCAGCTCGGCGGCGCGCTCGAGCACCTCGAGCGCCTCGGGGCTGCGGCTGGCCCGGAGGTAGGCGAACCCGAGATTGTTGAGCACCCATCCGTGCGCCGGCTCCAGCGTCTGCGCCTGCTCGAGGCTGTGGATGGCGCCGGCCAGGTTGCCCGAGCTGAGCTGGGCCCGGCCGAGCGCCTGCCAGGCCTCGACGTTGCCGTCGTCGCGGACCACCGCCGAACGGGCGAGCGCCTCGGCGGCCTCGACGTTGCCGGCAGCCAGCCGCATCCGTGCGGCCTGGACCAGGGACACGGAATCGTCCGGGTCGATCCGTCCGAGCCGCTCGTAGGCGTCAGCGGCGAGCGCCACCTGCCCGGAGGCGCGGGCCAGCCGGGCGATGAGCGTGAGGGCGTCGGTGTCCTCGCCGTCATCCGAGAGCGCGCGGCGGGCCTCCACCAGCGCGCCGGCGGTGTCGCCGTCCGCGCGCAGCTTCTCTGCCCGCGCGAGGTGGTCGACGCCCGGAGGCCCGGAGCGGGGCAGCGCCAGCGTGTCCACGGGAGCGCCGGTGGGCTTCGGCAGCGGCGTGACGGCAGGGGCGGGGACGGCCGCGGCGACGCTGGGGCGTGACTCCGCCACAGGCGGCGAGGGTGTGGGTGCGGGACTCTTCTGGCAGCCGGCCACCAGGGCGGCGGCGAGCAGGACGGCAAGCAGGCGATTCGACATCGACGGACTCCTCGTTCAGGACCACCGTGGTCCCTCGGGGGGGTGCAGTGCGCCCGGCGTGCCATCCCGCGCCCCCGGGAGAGGGGCGAGCGGCGTGGTCAGCCGGCCGCAGGCTGCTGTGTCCGCTTGCCCCTCCCGGGGCGGGGTGTGCGAGGGTCCGGGGCGCCCGTGCTCGTCGCCAGCTGGAACATCAACTCGGTGCGCGCCCGGACCGAGCGGCTCCTGGGGTGGCTCGAGGCCCGGCGCCCGGACGTGGTCTGCCTCCAGGAGCTCAAGTGCACCGACGAGCAGTTCCCGTCGGAGCCGGTCCGTGCGCTCGGTTACCACCCGGTGCTCTTCGGGCAGAAGACGTACAACGGCGTGGCGATCCTCAGCCGCGCCGAGCCCGAGCGCGTCGAGCGCGGGTTCCTCGACGGCGAGGACGACGCCCAGGCCCGGGTGGTGAGCGCGACCGTGGCCGGCGTCCGCGTCACCTCGGTGTACGCGCCCAACGGGCAGGCGGTGGACTCGCCCGCCTACCACCAGAAGCTCGCCTGGTACGGCCGGTTCCGCCGGTGGCTGGAGCTCCGCCATCGGACGGACGACCTGCTCGTCGTCTGCGGCGACTTCAACGTGGCCCCCGAGGAGCGGGACGTGTGGGACCCGAAGCTCTGGGAGGGGCAGACCCTGTTCTCGCTGCCCGAGCGGGCGGCGCTCCGCCACGCGGTGGAGTTCGGGCTCGAGGACACCTTCCGCAAGCTCCACCCCGAGCCGGGCCGGTACAGCTGGTGGGACTACCGGATGCTCGGCTTCCAGAAGAACCGGGGCCTCCGGCTGGACCACGTGTACGCCACCGTTCCGCTCCTGGCGCGACTGCGGGCCGCCGGGGTGGACCGCGAGGCCAGGAAGGGCGTCCAGCCATCGGACCACGCCCCGGTCTGGGCTCGCTTCGGGCTGCCGGGCGAGCCCGAGGCGCACGACGACCGGTTCGAGTGAATATTCGACCGCGGGCGACGTATGCTCTGCTGAACTCCAGAGGGAGCCGTTTATGGTGTCTCGTGCCTTCCCCGTCGCCGTTGCCCTGCTGGCAGTCGCCTGCGCCCACACCCCCGACCAGACCGAACCCGCGCCCGACTGGGGCATCGCGAGGGCGAGCACGGTCGACACGTTCGAGATCGGCGGGACCGGCCGCAACTGGGGCGTGAAGGTGACCGACACCGAGATCCTCGGCATCCAGCCCGACTTCGCGCTGGCCCGGACCGACGGGGAGATCCGCGGCCGCGCGCTGGGCGTGCCGGTGGTGGTCGGATTCCACGCCGACCAGGGCGCGGGTGTCTACCGCGGGGCTCCGTTCGAGGTGTACGCGAAGTACACCGCTGACCGGTCTCCACGTGACGGGCATCTTCGGGGGCGCGATCAGCGACTACGAGCTCTCGACCGAGCGCATCAACGGGCGGGTGGGGATCTGCGGCTACGACCTGCGCTGGAACGGGAAGGTCTACTCGGGCTTCCGCGGCTGCGGGCAGCAGATCGAGGCGATCTCCGTCTCGCTCCCGGCGACCATGGCCAAGTGGTCGGACGTCGAGGTGGCCGGGGCGCTGGGCATGCTGATGAACGTGGGCGGCCCGATCCGGGTCGACCGGCTGGCCGACAACTCGGCCGAGTTCCGCAATGCGCCCGGTGCCGGACGTCACGCTCGCGCCGTACTACCAGCTGTCCTATGCGGCGCGCGGCGGCGCCTACTTCGGTGTCGGGGCCCTGCGGACGGCCGCCGGTGCCAGCGCCGCGGCAGCCCGCGCTGGACGTCCTTCAGGGTCGATGGGCTCGGCGCCCCGGGCGTCCGGGTCGGCCCGGGCGTCCACGGCCTCACACTGAGAGTCCGCCCCACGGGGTGAGCCTTCTCCGGATTGGCGAGGTCGTAGGCTCCGGGCCCGACCTTCCAAGGGAGCCGCCCCATGGTCCGTCGTGTCTTCTCCATCGCCGTCGGCCTGCTGTTCGTCGCCTGCGCTCACACGCCTGGACCGAGTGAACCCGGGCCGCGCTGGGCCATCGCGAGCGCGAGCACGGCGGAGACGTTCGAAATCGGTGGAACCGGTCACGACTGGGCGGTGAAGGTCAGCCGAGGAACAGATTCTCGGCGTCCAGCCCGACGTCGGGCTCACCAGGTCCGAGGGTGAGATCCGTGGCCGCTCGCTGGGCGTCCCGGTGGTGGTGGGCTTCCACGGCGAACCAGGGCGCGGGCATCTACCGCGGCGCGCCATTCGAGGTCTTCGTGGCGCGCACCCCGACCGGTCTCGAAGTCACCGGGATCTTCGCAGCCACGGTGAGCGACTTCGAGCTCTCGACCGCGCGCATCAACGGTCAGATCGGCATCTGCGCTTACGACCTGCGCTGGAACGGGAAGGTCTATGCGGGCTACCGCGGGTGCGGGGAGAAGGTCGAGCCCATCTCGGTCTCGCTCCCGGCGACACTGGCCAAATGGTCGGACGTCGAGGTGGTGGGAGCGCTGGGATTCTTGATGAACCTGGGTGGCCCGATCCGGATGGACCCTCTGGCGGACAACTCGGCCCGGTACCGCAACGCCCCGGCACCGGACCCCGCGCTCGCGCCCTACTACGAGATGGCCGCAGACGCCCGGACGGGTCTCCAATCGTTGCCGGGCGACAAGCCCCATGATTGGCGCAGGGAGTTCCTGTCCTCGGGTGCGACCTGGGAGTGCCCCCCGGATGCCTGCTGGCCAGCGCTGACGCCGGGCCGGTGCTTCAGGTCGCCTCGGCGGGGCCTGAACCCTCGCCGCTGGGGAATCTCCCGTCCCCCTCGTCCGAAGTCTGCGCGCGCGGCCTCCGGATGCCGAGCGCCTTCATCTTCTTGTAGAAGTGCCCGCGCTCCAGGTCGAGCAGCCGGGCCGCCTCGGTGGCGTTGTCCCGGGTGAAGGCCAGCGCGCCGGAGGATGATCTCCCGCTCGGCGTCGTCCACCAGATCGCGGAAGGGCTTCTCGCCCACGGGGCGCAGCGCTGCGGCGGTCTGCTGCTCGGGGGGCGGGAGCGGCGTCGTGCCGGCGAGCGCGCGCGGGTCTCGCACGGGGCAGCAGCTCGCGTGCCTCGTCGCCGCGACACCTCCGGCCCCTCGCAGAGGATGGCCAGCCGCTCGACCAGGTTCCTCAGCTCGCGGACGTTGCCCGGGTAGTCGTGCGCCGAGAGCACGGCCACCGCGTCGGGTGTGAGCCGGAGCGCACGGCGGCCGTTGCGGCGGCACGCCTCCTCGAGGAAGGCGCGCGATCAGGTCCGGCATGTCCTCGCGGCGCTCGCGCAGCGGCGGCACGTGCGATCTGCACCACGCTCAGGCGGTAGTAGAGGTCCTCGCGGAAGCGGCCCTCGGCCGACCTCGGCCTCGAGGTCCTGGTTGGTCGCGGCGATGACGCGGACGTCGACCTTGAGCGTCTCGGTGCCGCCCACGCGCTCGAGCTCGCCTTCCTGGAGCACGCGCAGCAGCTTGGCCTGCATGGTGGGCGGCATGTCGCCCACCTCGTCGAGGAACAGCGTGCCGCCGTCGGCCAGCTCGAACTTGCCGCGCCGCATCGCCTGGCGCGCCGGTGAACGCGCCCTTCTCGTGGCCGAACAGCTCGCTCTCGATGAGCTCGTGCGGCACCGCGGCGCAGTTCAGCTTCGGACGAACGGTGCCGAGGCGCGCCGGCTGTGCCGCGTGGAGCGCCCGGGCCACCAGCTCCTTGCCGGTGCCGTTCTCGCCGGCTGATCAGCACCCGGCCCTCGCTCGGGGCCGCCCGCTGGACCAGGTCGTAGAGCCGCTGCATGGCCGGCCCATGTCCCACCATCTCGTACCGTCCGGCCTCGGCGCGGAGCGTCTCCAGCTCCTCCACCGCCGCCTGGTGCTCGAGCGCGTTGCGGAGGGCCACGAGGAGCCGGTCCCGGCCGATGGGCTTCTCGAGGAAGTCCCGCGCCCCGAGCTGGGTCGCCCTGACGGCGGTCTCGATGGTGCCGTGCCCGGACATCATGATGACCGGGAGTCCGGGCCTGGCCTTGAGCAGCTGCTCGAGCACCGTCAGGCCGTCCAGGTCCGGCATCGCACATCCATCAGGACCGCGTCGACCGGGCGGGCCAGCGCGACCTCCAGCCCGAGCCGGCCGGTGCCCGCGAGCTCGGTGTGGTAGCCCGCGAGCTGCAGGGCCTGGCTCAGGGTCAGGAGGATGTTCTTCTCGTCGTCGACGAGGAGCACGCTCTGCGCCATCACCGCACTCCGCCGAGTGTCCGCAGAGCCGCAATGACGTGGCCCCGTGGCCGCGACCCCGCCAGTTTTGTTTTGACTGCCATCACATCATGACGGTACAGCGGGAGCCAGGGAACGGACCGCCCGAGCCGGTGGCCACCCACGGAGGCTTGCGCATGTCCCGTCGTCTGGCAGTGCTGGCACTGGGCCTGGGAGTTGCCGTTCTCACCGGATGTCCTCCGACGTATCCAAAGTGCGACTCGGACGAGCAGTGCAAGTCGCACAACGAGGTCTGCGTCGCCGGGCAGTGCCAGGAATGCGCCAACGACGCGAACTGCAAGGCAGGCTTCGTCTGCCAGGCGAACAAGTGCGTTCCCAAGCCGGAGTGCACCACCGACCAGAACTGCCCCGCCGGGTCGACCTGCACCTCGGGCAAGTGCGCGCCCAAGGCCTGCACCGCCGACGGCGACTGTGGCCCCGGCGCCCGGTGCAAGAACAACCAGTGCATCCCGAACACCTGCGCCACCAACGAGGACTGCGCCACGGGTGAGACCTGTCAGTCCGGCATGTGCGCCAAGGCCGTCGCGCCCGCCGACACCTGCGACTGGACGCCGATCTACTTCGCCTTCAACGAGAGCTCGCTCGACAACCCGTCCCGCGCCCAGCTGAACACGCTGGCCGACTGCATCAAGAAGGGCTCGTCCAAGAAGATCACCCTCGGGGGCCACGCGGACCCGCGCGGCACCGAGGAGTACAACCTCCACCTCTCGCAGCGCCGCGCGGCCAGCGTGAAGAAGTACCTCACCGCGCTCGGCGTCGCGCCGAAGGCGCTCGACACCATCGGCTACGGCGAGAACAAGCCCGCAGGCTCCGGCCCGAACGACACCGAGGCCGAGTGGGCGAAGGATCGCCGGGTCGAGTTCGCTCGCTAGATGCGCGCAGTCCGCACCGCCCTCCCGCTGGGGCTCCTGGCCCTGGCGGGTTGCTTCTACTCGTCCGAGGCCGGCAAGAACCTCGAGACCCGGGTCGACAAGCTCGATCACGACCTGCGCGCCGAGCAGAAGGCGCAGCAGGAGAAGCTGGACGAGCAGCAGTCGCGCATCGACCAGAAGATCGCCCAGGTGAGCAAGGCGCTGGACTCGCTCGACGAGGCCTCGCGGCGCAGCGGCGCCGACGCGAGCGTCCAGCTGCAGAAGGTGATCGAGGATCTGGCGCAGCTCCGGGGTCAGGTCGAGGCGTACACCCACTCCCTGGACGCGCTGCAGGACCGGGCGACGGCGGCGAAGGCTGCGCCCGCGGCGGCGGACGCGCCCCGGCCCACGGACAAGAAGGAGTTCTTCGCCCTCGCCCAGAGCAAGGCCAAGGCCGGCGACATCCCTGCGGCCCGGTCGCTCTACGTGGAGTTCGTGCGCAAGTGGCCGAAGGACGATCTGGCGGGGGACGCGCACTTCGCGCTGGCCGAGTCCTGACTACGGGCAGGACAACTGCCCGGAGGCGCTGCCGGAGTACGGGCAGCTCATCAAGAACTTCGGCAAGTCCAAGTCGGTGCCGCTGGCCTACGTCCGCAGCGGTGACTGCTTCGCCCGGCTGAAGAACCCCGAGGCTGCTCGGCTCGCGTACGAGCAGGTCCTGTCCGACTACCCAAAGTCGAGCGAGGCCAAGCTGGCCCAGAAGGGCCTGGCAGCCCTGAAGAAGGCCCCCCCGGCAAAGGGGAAGAAGTAGGCCGGACGCGGGCTTGAGACGGGGGCCGGTCGCTGTTAGAGAAGCCCGCTTCGCCCGCCGGTCCTCCGGGGACATGACGTCTCCCGGGGCAAGGTGGTCCGAATCACAGGAGTCCCCGCACCATGAAGCCCGACCTTCACCCGGTCTACCCGCCCTCGCGCATCACCTGTGCGTGCGGCAACGTCATCGAGACCCGCAGCACGCGCGGCTCGTTCCACGTCGAAATCTGCTCCAACTGCCACCCGTTCTTCACCGGCAAGTACAAGCTGGTGGACACCGAGGGTCGCGTCGAGCGGTTCCGGAAGAAGTACGAGGCCAAGGCCGGGGTGCCCGCTCCGGCGGTTCCCAGCAGCAGCAAGAAGTCGCCCAAGGCCAAGGCCTGAGGCGCGCCCTCGCGTGAGCGAGCGTCCGTACATCGGCGGCCAGGCGGTGCTGGAGGGCGTGATGATGCGCTCCCCGGCCAGCCTGGTCGTCGCCGTTCGCCGGCCAGACGGTCGCATCGCCGTCCGCGAGGAGGTGTGGGAGACGCTCTGGCCCAAGGCGACGTTTCTTCGGCGGCCGTTCGTTCGCGGGGCGGTGGTGCTCGTCGAATCGGTGTGGAACGGCTTCACCGCGCTCGCCTTCAGTGCCGAGCAGGCGGAGACCGAGGAGGCCGCTCGCGCTGAGCAGCCTGCCGCGTCCGTCCAGCGCCCCCCGTCCGCGGAGAAGGGCACGGGCGAGCTCGCGCGGGGGCTGATGCTCGGCGTCTCGTTCCTCTTCATGGTGGCGCTGTTCATCGCCGCGCCCCACCTGCTCACGCTCGGGCTCTTCAGGCTGCTCGGGCGCGACCCGAGCCTGAAGGGGCTCCTCTTCCATCTCGTGGACGGAGTGTTCCGGATCGGCATCCTCGTCGGCTGGCTGGCGCTGGTGGCGCGGACGAAGGATGCGCGGCGGCTGTTCCAGTACCACGGGGCAGAGCACAAGGCGATCTGGACCTACGAGTCGAAGCTGCCGCTCACGGTGGAGAACGCGCGGCCCTTCACCACCCGGCACCCGCGATGCGGGACGAGCTTCCTCTTCGTGGTGGTCGGCGTGGCGGTGCTTCTGCACGTGCTGGTGCTGCCCTTCGTTCCGACGATCTCGAGCCTGGGCTGGGTGCAGACGCTCTTCGTGCTCGGGTTGAAGATCCTCCTGGCCTTCCCGGTCGCCGGCATCGCCTACGAGCTGCAGAAGCGCTCGGCCCGGGCGGACTGCCCGCCGGTGCTCAAGGCGATGGTGAGCCCGGGGCTGTGGTTGCAGGACATCACCACGGTGGAGCCCACGGACGACCAGCTGGAGATCGCGCTCCTCGCGCTCGACCGGGCCCTGGCCCGCGAGGAGGGGCGGCCGCGGGCGGCGGACGGCGTGCAGGTCTACCCGGACTTCTCGGTCGCGCTCGCAGCCTGAATGCTGAGCCGCGTGCCGACCGATGGGCCGTTGAGCGCCTGCGTCGACACGGTTCTGCGCAGGTCTCTTGCCGGTAGGAGATGCGGGACCGGCCCGGGAGTGACCGCGCCGAGGGTGAACGTTCCTGGCCTCCGTCCGAGCCGTGGCAGGTCGCAACGGGCGGGCACTCCGCTCAGGCCTGTAGCAGTCGATCGGAACTGGCCGGGATCGATCGCTCCTGTACCGTGGCCCGGGCATGCCCAACGCCGCCCGAGCACCGCGTGTCGTCCCGTCCAGCTCGCCGTTCCCCGAGGTCCCCGCGTGGGCCGCAGGCCCGTCCTGGGCGCTCCACGCCGGTGACTGCCTCGAGCGGCTCGCGGCGCTGCCCGAGGCGAGCGTGGACCTGGTCTTCGCCGACCCGCCGTACTTCCTGAGCAACGGCGGGTTCACCTGCCAGTCCGGCCGGCGCGCGCCCGTGGCCAAGGGCGCCTGGGACACCTCGCGCGGGATCGAGGAGGACCACCGGTTCACCCGCGCGTGGATCGAGGCCTGCGGGCGGGTCCTGAAGCCCTCGGGCTCGATCTGGATCTCCGGCACCCAGCACGTGATCTTCTCCGCCGGCTTCGCGCTCCAGACGCTCGGCTGGCGGCTCCTGAACACGGTCACCTGGTACAAGCCGAACGCGAGCCCGAACCTCTCCTGCCGCTACTTCACCCACAGCTCGGAGATCCTGGTCTGGGCGGCGCCGCGACGCCCCGGCCGCCTGCAGCACGTCTTCGACTACCCGCGGATGAAGGTCGAGAACGGCGGCAAGCAGATGCGCGACGTCTGGGCGCTCCCACGACCCGGCGACGAGGAGCTCGACGCCGACGGGCAGGGCCGCATCTGGACGCTCACCAGCCCCCGCGCAGGACGAGAAGGCGCACGGGAAGCACCCGACGCAGAAGCCGGTCGCGCTCCTCGCGCGCGCATCGTCGAGGCGACCGCGCCCGAGGGCGGACTGGTGCTCGACCCGTTCTCGGGCAGCGGGACGACGGGCGTCGCCGCGCTCCGCCTCGGCCGCCGCTTCCTCGGCATCGAGCAGGACCCGACCTGGCTCGCGCTCGCCCGCGCCCGGCTGGAGGTCGAGGCCGACGGGACCGCGCGTCCGGCCGACGAGCGATTCGGTCCACGCCCCTCCACCCAGCGCCGGACTCGCCGCAAAGCCTCCTGAGCGATCCGGCAACGCGGGCGCGGGCGCGCGGGCGACCCCCCCCGCACCACCGCTGAGCAACCGCGCGTTCGTGGCCGAGCGGCGGGCGCGGAGGACCGGGGGGCTCCAGCGCACGAGAGGCTACAGCAAGAACACCGACTCCGAGTGCGGTGAACGCGCCTCCAAGTCCCCGTTCTGCCGTGAAGCCACTTCGCGCCCTGTGCAGGTCGTTGCTATAGCAACAACGTCGACAGGGAGTGCGTTCAGGTTTCTTCCAACCCATTGATCCGTCGTTGGTGCGTTTCGCTCGCCGTCGGAGTTGTGGCTATAGCCTCTCGTGCGCTGGACCCCCGCCCCCCGGCGAGCCTCCCCGTGGCAACCTGCCACGGCCGCGAGGTGAGGCCAGGGTGGTTGCGCCCCGCCCCGTAGACGCTCTGCCGGGGTCCCGTCGAGAGCCGACACCGCACATCCGCGTCTCTCAGCCGGAGCCCGAGTCGAAGTATTCCTTCCGGAAGACGAGCACGGCCTCGATGCCCTCCGTTGCCATTCGACATCTGCCTGGCAGTACAGGCTGACTCCCAGGGCCAAGGAGGTGCATCCGTCACTGTCCGTCACTGCTGCCGGGTCGAGCGCGCGAAGAGTTCCTTCTCCTTCCGCGAAGGACACGCCGAGCAATGAGTTCGGCAGGCAAGATCTCGAAGCGCAGGCTCATCTCTCACGCACTCTTCTTCAGCAGCGCATCCACCCCGGCCGCGGCGATCACGTGGTACCGCTTCCTGTACCGCCGCGCGCACGCCTCGGCGAGGCTGCGCGTCCCCGGCCCGGCGATGAGCGCGGCGTAGAGCGGCTTGAGATACTTCATCCGCCCCGACCTCGCCGAGGAGCGTCTCGGCCCTGCGCACCGCGGGGGCGTGGCCGCTGCGGACCGCCACCGTGAGCCAGGCGACCAGCACCTCGGGGTTCGCCGCTCCGTCAGATGGAAGCGCTCGTCGAGGGCGCCGATCAGCTCGGCAGGGGACGGCCGGGGAAGGTGGTTGAGGTACACCTGCCACTCCCACGGCGACCACTTCGCCGGCGGCCGCGGGGGGCATCTGGGCCTTGAGCCGCTCCACCTGCTCGAGCCGGCTGCTCCGGGCCGCCGGTGCGCCCGGGGGCACGCCTTCCCCGTCGATCCACCGGGGGGCGTTCACCGCCTCGAGCGCACCGGGGAGCTCCGCCCGGATGAGCTCGAGCAGCTCCTCGGTGGTGATGGACTGGAACCGGAACGCGTCCATGTAGCGCCTCAGGAACCGGTCGAAGGCGGGCCGCCCCACCGCGTCCTCCAGCGCCCGGAGGAAGAGGTAGCCCTTCTCGTACGGCACCTGGCTGAACGCGTCGTCGGGATCGACGCCGCCGAGCTTCGTCCGCAGCCGGGTCAGCTCCGGCGCGGTCACGGAAGTTGGCCACCGCCTCGTCGAGCGTCTGCGCGGCCCACGGCGGCGTGCAGCGCGACCATCTCCGGCCCCTCCAGCACCTCGAGGATGCGCCGCTCGGCGAACACGGTGAAGCCCTCGTTCAGCCAGAAGTCCTCCGCCGAGGCGTTGGTGACGAGGTTGCCCGTCCAGCTGTGCGACAGCTCGTGGGCGACCACGTTCACCAGGCTAGCGGTCCCCGGTGAGCAGCGTGGGGGTGAGGAAGGTGAGCCGCGGGTTCTCCATGCCGCCGTAGGGGAAGGACGGCGGCAGCACCAGCAGGTCGAACCGCCCCCAGGGGTAGGGCCCGAACAGCGCCTCCGCCGAGGTGAGCATCCCGTCCACGCCCGGCGAACTCGCGCGGCCGCGCGCTCGACCATGGACGGCTCGGCCCACACCCGGCTCCGTGGGCCCGAGCTCGCGCGAGGCGAGGTCCCCCACCGCGAAGGCGAAGAGGTAGGGCGGGATGGGCTCGTCCATCCGGTACCGCTCGACGGCGCGCTCGCCCTGCACCTCGCGCCCGACGAAGGCCGCGGCCATCAGTCCCCGCGAGCCCGGCGGGAACGGTGAGCTCGCGTCGTAGGTGATGCGCAGCCGCGGCGTGTCCTGGAGCGGCACCACCGAGCGGGCGTGGATGGCCTGGCACTGGCTGTAGAGGAAGGGGGCCTTGCCGCCCGCGGTCTGCTCCGGCTCGAGCCACTGCAGCGCGGAGGCCTCCGGGCCGGTCCGGTAGCGGATGACGCAGCTGTCCACACCCGGCGGCAGCTCGACCCGGAGCCGCTGCCCGAGCACGGGGTCCGGCCGCCCGAGCTCGAACCGGAGCGCCGTCCCAGCCCGGTCGCGTGACCTGCTCGAGTGGAGCCCCCGGGTGTCGAGGTCCACCGGCCCGCCGCCCCGGTCGAAGGTCAGCGTCGCGACGGCCTCCACCGCCCGGCCGGCGAAGTCCACCGTTGGCCGCCCAGCTCAGGTGGCGCTGCCGGGGCTGCGTGGTGTCGGTCTGGCTGTGGGGGTCCAGTCGTGCCATCGGCGGTGGGCTCCTCGTCACTCGCGTGCGTCGTCGCGCACCGGGATGCCGGCCAGCGCGAGCACCCGGAGCGCGTTGGTGCTCTGAACGACTCCGTCCCGGAGGGTGTAGTCGAACCGCATCCGCCCGTCCTCCAGGACGTCCTGGAAATGCACCGGGACGAGGGTGCTCCCCGGGACGCGGGCCAGCTCGGCGAGCGAGAGGTCGTGGGTGGTGACCGCGCCGATGCAGCCCGTCGCGACCAGGAGCCGGAGCACCTCCCCGGAGGCCAGCCGGCGCTCGCGGGTGTTGGTCCCGAGCAGCATCTCGTCGACCAGCACCAGCGCCGCCTGCGGATGCTCCGCGGCGCCCTCCAGCACCTGCTTCAGCCGCCGCACCTCGGCGTAGAAGAACGAGACGCCCTGCTCGAGCGAGTCCTGCACCCGCATGCTGGTCCAGGTGTAGAGCCGGGAAAGGGTGAGGCGGCGCGCCGAGACCGGGCCCCCGGCGAGCGCGAGCACCGCGTTCAGCCCGATCGCCCGGAGCAGGGTGGACTTCCCGGACATGTTCGAGCCGGTGACCAGGAGGAGCCGTCCCGCACCCTCGAGCGCGACGTCGTTCGGCACGGCGCCATCCAGCAGGGGATGGGCGAGGCGCTCGGCGGAGAAGCGCGGTCCTGCGTCCACCACCTCGGGCATCACGAGATCGGGCCGGTCGTGCAGGTAGCCGCCGAGACACGCCAGTGCCTCGACGTCGGCGAGCCGGTCCAGCCATCCGGCGACCTGCCGGCCGTGGCGGCGCCGCCAGTCGTCGAGCCGGAAGAAGACGTGCAGGTCCCAGAGCGTCAGGACGTTGACCACCACGTGCAGCTGGTTCCGCCGCTGCTCGGCGAGCGAGGCCAGGCGCGCGAGCTGGCGCATCGCGGTGCTCGGAGCCGTGCCCGGACGCCGACCCGTGGGCGAGGGCCCGCAGCTCCGGCGAGGCGAACGGCTCCTGCTCGAGGCGCAGCAGCGCACCGGCGAGCCGTTCGGCGCCGCGCTGCCCGAGCTCGAGGCCCTCGAAGCTGGCCGCGACGCCGCGCCGGGCGAGGAGGAGCAGGCCCGCGGGGACGAGGAGCGCGAGCCAGGGGACCTCGCCGGGGAGCCGGTCCATCGCCGTCGCGGCCACCACAGCCGCCCAGAGCAGCGGCACCACCGGGGCGAGCGGACGCATCCAGCGCACGCCGTCCATGGCCGGTGGGGCCTCCGCCCAGGCGATGAATGCCCGGGGAGAGACCCGGGCGTTCCCGCCGAGCCGCCCCTCGACCGCGAGGTCACGACGGAACCCCGGCCGTCCGGCCAGCTCGACCACCTGGCGTCTGCCGGTGGCGGACCTCCTCGGCCGTGGCCGGCGCCGAGAGCCAGGCGGCGAGCCGCTGCTCGCCGTGCGCGGTGGCCGCCTCGTCGAGCAGCTGGAAGAGCGAGCCGTGCCCGAAGACGTCGAGGTCGGCCGCGTAGGGGTGCTCGGCGAGGTGCTCGAGCGGGGTGCCGCCCGGGGGATGCGCGTGCCACGCGCCGGTCAGCCGCTCCTCGCCGCGCTGGTGGTACGCCGCCTCGGCGCGGGCCCGGGCCTCGGCCTGGAGCAGCCGCCCGTGCCAGAAGGCGAGCGCGCCGTACCCGAGGGCCGCACCGAGGGCCGGCACGTAGCCCCAGAGCGGCAGCCGGTGGAACACGGTGAGGAGGAGGAAGGCGGCCGCGGCGAGGAACGCCACCACCCGGACGTTCGCCACGGTGGCCATGCGCCGGTCGAGCGCTCCGGCCACCGCCTCGGCCCGGGCGCGCTCGTCACGGTGACGCTGGGCTGCCGCGTCCCTGCTCTCGGGAAGGCTCGGCACGGGGGCGAGGGAGACTGCCACCGTGGGAGGGCCCGCGGCGAGCCCTCTCGTGCGCGGGTCGCGGGAGAAGTGGCTACTTCTCGGCCGAGGCGATCTTCCGGAGGGCCTTCTGGTCGCGGACGCAGAGGATGCGGCCGACGTTGCCCAGCATGCCGTCCCGCTTCATCTCGTTGATGAGGGTCGACACGAAGGAGCGGGAGGCGCCCACCAGGTCCGCCAGGTCCTGCTGGGTGATGCCGCGGAGGTCGGTCTCGCCGCCGTGGGGGCACCGCTCGCCGTGGGCCTCGGCCAGGGTGAGCAGGGTGTCCGCCAGGCGCGCCGGGACCTCCTTGAAGGTCAGGCCGAGCACCCGCTTCCGGAGCGAGCGGACCCGCTCGGCGTAGGCGCGGACCACGTCCACCGCCAGGGTGGGCCGGGCCTCGAGCTGGGCGCGGAAGTCACGGCCCTCGATGCTCCACACCTCGGCCTCGCCGGCCGAGACGGCCAGCTCCTCGACCGGAGTCCCCTCGGGCCTGAAGAGCTCGCCGAACAGGTCCCCCGGCCGGAGGATGGAGACGACCGAGCGCTGGCTGTTGCGCCCGAGCCGCATCAGGCGCACGCGGCCGGTCTTCAGCAGGTAGACCCTGTCGCTCGCATCGCCAGGGCGGTAGATGACGGCGTTGTGCGGGAAGGTCTCGACCTTGAAGTACCCCTTGAAGTCGATGGCTTCCTGGGGCACTGCGACCTTGTTCGGCGTGACGAGCATTCCGGACGAGGTGGTCTGCAGCGGAGGGACGACGTTGGAACCGATCGGGCCCAGGGGGCGGTTGTAGCCGTGCATGGTGGAAGGTCCTCTTCTGCGGTGCCGTGTGCGGAGGGCTCATTCCAAGACGCGTGCCGTGCCCCGTGGTCGGTGACACTGGGCGCAAAGGTTCGAAATACGGACAAGTTCAGGGGCGGCTGGACAGCTCCGTCAGGGCTGGTCAGTCTCGGAAATTGAACGAAACGTTTGAACGTCCTGGAGTCGACTGAACGAAACGTTTAATTCTTACAGCAGAATCGTCCGCCACCTCGACATTTTCCTTCAACTGACACTCTTGAGCGGGCCCTTCACGGAACGTGCAGTTCCGTATTTCACGAGCTTGCGCTCGAGCGTCGGGCGGCTGATGCCGAGCATCTGGCAGGCGCGGCCCTTGTGCCCCCGCGTGAGGACCAGCGCCCGCTCGATCAGCTGCCGCTCGGCCTCTTCCAGGGTGGGCAGCGGCGCATCCGGCGGCAACCAGCTCGAGGCGTCCTGCTCCAGGGCCGGCTCGTCCCGAGGCAGGCTCTCGGCGAGCAGCACCTCCGCTGGGGACAGCACGACTGCACGGGTGAGGACGTTCTCCAGCTCGCGGACGTTTCCCCGCCAGGGAAGCCGCACCAGCGCCTCCATCACCTCGTCGGGAACCCGGTCACCCGCTTGTGGACGCGCCCGTTGATGCGCTCGAGGAGGCTCTTCACCAGGATCGGGATGTCCTCCAAGCGCTCGCGGAGCGGGGGCACGCGGAGGGCGATGACCTTGAGCCGCTGGTAGAGGTCCTCCCGGAACCGACCGACCTTCACCTCCTCGGCCAGCTCGCGGTGGGTCGCGGCGATGACCCGCGCCTGGAGCCCGATGCGCTTCGTCCCGCCCACCCGCTCGAACTCCCGTTCCTGGAGGACGCGCAGGAGCTTGGCCTGGAGCTGGGGCGACAGGTCGCCGATCTCGTCGAGGAACACCGTCCCGTCTGCCGCCACCTCGAACTTGCCCGGCTTGCTCGCCGTCGCTCCGGTGAATGCGCCACGCTCGTGACCGAAGAGCTCGGACTCGAGCAGCGTCTCGACGATGGCCGAGCAGTTGATGCCCACGAAGGGGCGTGGCTCGTCGAAGGAGTAGTTGTGGATGACCCGGGCGACCAGCTCCTTGCCGGTCCCGGACTCACCGGTCACCAGCACCGTGGCGCGAGGCGCGGCGGCGACCTTGCCGATCTCCTTCACCAGCTGCTGCATCACCGGGGTCTGACCGATCAGGTCGCCCAGCCGGGCCGGAGCGATGTCCAGGTCGGCGCTCGCCGCGCGGCGGCTGAGCTGCCGGACGCTGAGCGCACGGTTGATGACCAGATCGAGCGCCGCCGGATCCGCGAAGGGCTTGTGGATGTAGTCGAACGCCCCGAGCTTCATCGCCCGGATGGTGCTCTCCATGTCGTGGTACGCGGTCACCAGGACGATGGGCGCGTCTCCGCACACCGACTTCATCTCCACGATGAGGTCGAGCCCGCTCCGGTCGGGGAGCATCATGTCCAGCACCACCAGCGAGGGCGCGCACTCGCGCGCCTTGGTCAGCCCCGCGGCGGCGGTGGTGGCGGTCACCACCTGGAAGCGCGGCTCGCCGTCCTTCTCCGCCTCCTCGAAGTGCATGCTCAGCGACTCGAGGAGCGAGACGTCGTCGTCGACCAGGAGGAGGGTCTCCATGATCAGGCAGCCCTCGCGAAGTCGAGGCTGAAGAGGACGCCCCGGGCCGGAGGAATCGCCGGCAGCGCCGTCACCTCACCGCCTTGCTGCTGGAGGACCCGGCGCAGCGCTGCCAGCGACAGCCCGGCGCCCCGCGCCAGACGCGAGCCGAACGGCTCGAAGACCCGCTGTTCCTCTCCGGGGGTGAGCGCGGCGTGCTCGTCGAGCAGCTGGACCTCGGCGCCACGGCCGGAGGGTCGCAGGGTGACCGCCAGCGGCTGCCCCTCGGTCAGGCTCGAGGCGACGTTGAGGAGCAGCTGGGCCAGGACCGGGCGAAGCCGGACCCCGTCGGAGCGCACCCGCGGCAGGCCCTCCGCCCCGGCGAGCTCGAGCCGGACGTTGCGCTCGGAGAGGTCCTGCTCGATGAGCGCCGCCGACTCCTGGATGAGATCGGGTAGCGCCCAGGTGTCGACCGCCAGCGGCATCTCGCGCCCGTACTCGCTGAGCATCCAGAGCATCCGCTCGAGCGTCCGGATTCTCGCGCAGCGCGATGGTGAGCCGCCGCTGGTCGCGCGCGGAGAGCCCGTCGTTCCGGGCCAGCGTCTGGACCGCCATCTTCACGCTGGACAGCGGGTTGCGCAGCTCGTGGCTCAGGGAGCTGGAGAGCCGGGAGATCTGCAGGGGCGGCGCGCCCTCGAGGAGGGCCTCCAGGTCCTGCACCCGGGCCTCGATGATGGCGCCTGCGCCCGGGGTCATGGACACCCGGAGCCAGCGGGGGGAGTCCGGCGCACCTGCGCGCACGAACTCGACGCCGCCTCCCGCACGGCCCCGCGCGTCGAGTGCGCGGGCGGTGGCCGCGTCCACCTGGAGCGCCTGGGCCAGCGGCGTCCCCGGATCGGGGGCAGGGCAGCCGGGGAGCGCGCCGTCGCCCTCCACCAGCGACAACCGCTCATCCCAGCGGATGTGGAGCGGGAGGCCCCACGTCGGATCACCCATGGGTGAAAGCTTATCCCCGCCGCACGGCGCATGCTCGGCGTGGCGGCACCGGGTACAGTGCTCGCGGGATGGAAGGTCGCCTGCTGGTCAAGGACTGCACGCTGCTGGACCGGGAGTCCGTGCAGTCGCACCGGGCAGTGGTGGTGGAGTCGGGCATGGTGGCCCGCATCTCCCCGGACGAGGCCGAGCCGATCCGGCCGGGTGACTGGGCCATCGAGGCGCGGGGTCGGATGCTGGTCCCGGGCCGGGTGGATGGTCACGCCGAGCTGGGGCACAGCCCGGGTGCGCGCCGGCCGCTCACGCCGTCCGAGTCGACCGTGCTCGTGGCCGCCTCGGTTGCCGTCGCGCTCCGCGCGGGCGTGACGACGGTGCTCGATCAGATCCACGGCGTGAGCGATGGCGCGGCTGCGCTCGCCAGCCGGCTGCAGATCGGGCGCACGCTCGGGGTCCGGATGCTCACCTCCCTGGCGGCCGCCGGGCGACACGGCATCGCCGAGCACGAGATCAACGCCGACGCCGCGCGGGCGAGCGCGGAGGATCCGCTGGTCAGGGCCGGTCTCGGCTTCGCGACCTGTCTCACCGCCTCGGACGAGGTGCTCCGCGCCGTGTCCCGCGACGCCGAGGCGCTGCGCGCGCCGGTGCACTTTCGCCTCGCCGAGAGCAGCGCCGAGCTGGCCGAGCACTTCGAGCAGCACCGGACCCGGATGGTGGAGCGCCTGGAGCGTCACGGGCTGCTCGGGCCGAGGACCCTGGCCGCGCACGCCCGGGCCATCGACGGGGCGGAGGCGCACCGGCTCGCGGAGGCCTCCGTCCTGGTGGCCTGGAGCCCGCTCGCGGATCTCCTCGGGGAGCAGCACGGCTTCGAATCGGTCTGGCAGTCGGCACACCGGGTGGTCCTGGCGAGCGCCGGAGTGGGAGACCTGCGAGAGCAGTGGACGGCGGGACGCATCCTCGCCCACCGCGCGGCGCGCATCGGCAGGCTCTGGGCGCGGGAGCGGGTCCCGGAGGTGCTGGGCGAGGGTCCGGCCGGATTCCTCGAGCGGGTCTTCCGCCGGCCTGCGGGGCGAATCATCCCCGGCGCGCTGGCCGACCTGGTGCTGGTCGATGCGCTCCCGCAGTCCGCCGACCCGATTGAGGTGCTGGCCTCCTCGATGCGGGCCCAGGTCGCCTGGTGCGTGGTGAACGGGCGGGTGGTGGTGCGGGAGGGCCAGCTGCTCGGCGCCGACCTCACCTCGCTGCTGGCCGAGGCCGCCGCCGTCCGTCGCGCGGTGGCATGAGCGCAGGAGCGCGGGGGCTCCTCGACCGGGCACTCCGGCGGCGCGCGCCGCTTCGCCAGGATCGCCGAGACCACCGCCTTCCGCTGGCTGAACGCGGCAGGAGATGGGGCCCCGGGGCTGACCCTCGACGTCTTCGGTGACGTGGCGGTGCTCAGCACCTACGAGGCCGTGGACCCGGGTCCGGTCGCGGACGCGGCGATGGGACTGCTCCCGCTTCGCGCGGTGTATCTCAAGGCGCGTCCGCGGGAGGCCGGGAAGCTCCGCCGCGAGGAGCGGGCGGCCCGCGCTCCGGCGCTGCCGCTCCGGGGTGAGCCGATGGAGTCGGTGGTCGTGCAGGAGCAGGGGCTGTGCTTCCGCATCCGGCCGGGAGAGGGGCTGGCGGTGGGCCTCTACCTCGATACCCGGATGGCTCGGGGCTGGGTCCGGGCGCACGCCGAGGCCCGGACGCTGCTCAACTGCTTCTCCTACACCGGCGCCTTCGGGGTGGCGGCGCGGGCCGGCGGTGCCATGCGCGCGGTCGACGTCGACCTCAGCCGGCGCTCGCTCGCCTGGGCAGAGGAGAACGCGGTGCTGAACGGTCAGGCGCCACCGGAGTCGGACCGGCTGGCGGGCGACGTCTTCGAGTGGCTGCGACGCTTCAGCAAGCGCGGCGAGCGGTTCGACGCGGTGGTGCTGGATCCCTCCGGGCTTTGCCCGCGGCCGGTCGGGGACGTTCTCCGCCTCGCGCGACTGGCCGGGCCTCGTGGCCCAGGCGGCGGCTCTCGTCGCCCCAGGCGGGTGGCTCCTGGCGGCGTGCAACGTGGTTTCCCTGTCGGGGCGCCGGTTCGACGCCGCCCTGGCGGAGGGTGTGCGACAGGCGGGCCGGACGGCGGAGGAGGTGGCCCGTCCGGGCGCCTCGGAGATCGACTTCCCGTCGCCTCCGGGAGAGGAGCCGCCGCTCAAGGTCCGGGTGCTCCGGCTCCGGGGTGCTAACCTCCGGGGGCGTTGACTCAAGGTCTCCCCGTTCAGCGCAGCGGCGGGCTCCGCTTCGGCAAGTACGTCCTGCTCGACCGCCTGGCGGTGGGCGGGATGGCGGAGATCTTCCTCGCGCGGCAGGAGGGGCTCGAGGGCTTCGAGAAGACGGTGGTCATCAAGCGGATCCGCCCGCACCTCTCGAAGCAGAAGAGCTTCGTGGCGATGTTCCTCGACGAGGCCCGGCTGGCGGCGCAGCTGAACCACCCCAACATCGTGCAGATCCACGAGCTGGGGCAGGTCGACGACAGCTACTTCATCGCCATGGAGTACGTGTTCGGCCGGGACATGGCCCGCATCATCCCCAAGGCCGAGAAGATGGGCATCGCCTTCCCGGTGGTGTACGCGCTGAAGATCGCCTCCAGCGTCTGCGAGGGGCTCCACTACGCCCACCAGCGGGCCGACTCCTGGGGCAACCCGCTGCACATCGTCCACCGCGACGTCACCCCGGAGAACGTCTTCGTCTCCTTCGACGGCACGGTGAAGATCCTCGACTTCGGCATCGCCAAGGCGCGCGGGCAGACCGGGCGAGACGACGGCCGGGGAGATCAAGGGGAAGCTCCCCTACATGAGTCCGGAGCAGGCCCTGGGGCAGCCGCTCGACTGCCGGAGCGACGTCTTCTCGCTGGGGGTGGTGCTCTACGAGTGGCTCACCGGCTTCCGCCTCTTCACCGGTGACTCCGAGGTGGCGGTGCTCCGGAGCGTGAGCGAGGGGAAGATCTACGGCCCGAGCTACTTCAAGCCGGACATCCCGCCGGCGGTGGAGGCGGTGGTGATGCGGGCGCTGGAGAAGGACCGGGAGAAGCGTTACCCGAGCGCCTGGGAGATGCAGCGGGACCTGGACCACCTCCTCGGCGAGAGCGATTTCCGTCCCTCGAGCATGCACCTGGCCAACTTCCTCAAGCAGCTCTTCTCGGACGAGCTGGAGGCGGAGCGGGCACGGCTGACGCGGGCGTCGGACACGCTGGTCGCGGACGGCCCCGGGCCGCGTGGCGGGCGGGCGCTGCGGCTCCATCTCGACGATGACGACCGGAAGGCGCTCGAGTCGGTGGCCGAGCGGAACGGGCTCACGCTGGAGGAGCTGGCGCGTGACGTCCTCCGTGGCTGGCTGAAGTACCGCTGATGCCCCGCATCCGGCTCACCCTGGAGTACGACGGGACCGACTTCGTGGGCTGGCAGCGCCAGCCGAACGGGCGAAGCGTGCAGGCCGTGCTGGAGGCGGCGCTGGCCGAGCTGCTCGGCGGTCCGGTCGCCGCGACGGCCGCGGGCCGGACCGATGCCGGTGTCCACGCGCTCGGTCAGGTGGTTGCCTTCGACAGCGCGCGTCCCTTGCCGGCGAAGGCGTACGTGCGCGGACTCTCGTCGCTCCTGCCCGAGGACGTGGCGGTGGTCGGGGCCGAGGAGGTGCCGGACGGCTTCGATCCGCGCCGCTGGGCGAACGGGAAGCGGTACCGGTACCTCATCTCCCGGCGTCCCGGCCGTGCGCCGCTGCTCCGCCGGACGCACTGGGAGGTCTTCACCCCGCTCGACGTGCAGTCGATGGTCGCGGCGGCACCGGTGCTGCTCGGGACGCACGACTTCTCGAGCTTCCGCGCCGCGAACTGCGAGGCGCCCCATCCTCGCCGCACGCTCCGCACGCTCGCGCTGCACGAGGACGGCGACGTGCTGCGGATCGAGGTGGAGGGGACGGCGTTCCTCAAGCACATGGTGCGGAACATCGTCGGCTCGCTGGTCGAGGTCGGCCGGGGAAAGCGCCCGCCGGGCTGGGTCGGCGAGGTGCTCGCCGCCAGGGATCGGACGCTCGCCGGGCCGACCGCGCCGCCGCACGGGCTCATCCTGGTCGAGGTGACGTACGGGAACGGGCCACGACAGACCGAGCCCCGGCCCAGCTAGTCCTCGGGCGCGCCGGCCGGCCCGGGCGCGTCACCTGGCCCCGGCCCCCGCGAGCGCCACGACGTCGTCCGCACAGCCCCAGGCCAGCGTGTATCCCGCGCCGCCGTGCCCGTAGTGGTAAATGACGCGGCCCACGCGCTCGAGCCGCACCTCGGGCCGGAAGGGACGGAGCCCCACCGCGTCCCGGAGCACGCGCCCGTGCCGGAACCCCGCGGCGCGCGCCCGCTCGAGGAAGGCGGTGCGCAGGGCGGGGTCCGGCGGCGGCGGCACGTCGCCCTCGAAGGGCAGGGCGCATCCGCCGATGACCAGCTCACTCCGCCGCGGAATCACGTAGAGCATCGCCGAGAGGTCGCGCTCGTCGCCGTACATCCGCCGGAGGTCCACCGCGCCCGGAGCGACCAGCACCGTCTGCCCGAGCAGCGCCGACAGCGTCGTGTCACCCGTGAGCCGCCGTGCGCCGATGCCCGTGCAGTTCACGACCACGTCTCCCGGCACGTCCTCGAGGCGCTCGACGCGGGCGATCTCGAGGGGCCGGTCGAGCTGTGACTCGAGCCAGGACAGATGCAGCGCCGGCTCGACCCGCGGCGCCTCGAACTCCCAGCCGCAGCGCGCCCCGCTCGGCTGGGGTGCCTCGACGAAGCGCAGCCCCTCCACCGCCTCCGCCCACCACGGGCGACGTGCATCGGACGCGCACTCGAGCGCCGTCAGCACGTCCACCCCGGCCTCCGGCACCGTCCGGGCGAGCTCGAGCAGCCAGGCGCGCGTGGCCCGGGCCCACCGGTTCACGCTCCGGGGCGGCCCGACGCCGAACGGGTACCAGACCGCACCCGCCGCCGCCGAGGTCGTCCGCTCGGGGCGCTCGGCGGCGATGACCCGCACCCGGTGACCCGCCGCCTGGAGAGCGCGCGCGGTGGTCAGTCCGACCACGCCTGCGCCGACGATCGCGACCTCGGCCACGGGCGAGAGTCCCTCAGCGGATGCGACGGAAGAGCAGGGGCTTCTCCAGGCTCTCGGTGTGCACCACCAGCTGCCCACCGACGAGCTCCGTCCGCCTCGCGTTCTGCAGCGCGACGGTGAAGGCCTTCTCCTGGGCGTCGACCTCGGGCGTGCATGCCATCCGTGTCATCGCCAGCGGCCCGACGCGGATCGTCCCGTCCCCCAGCTCCACCGACCCCGAGTAGTAGTTGCAGGAGCCGTTGCCCGAGATGCGCCCCGCCTCCTTGAACTCCATCGTGGGTCTCCGGTCCTCCAGCACCGGCGCGCCGCTCGAGGTCGACCAGTTCCCAGCTGGAGCCGAGGAGGAACTGTGCCCCGGGCACGGTCGGCTCCGCTGGCGTCGGGGCGGGCGGCGCAGAGGCACACCCGAACAGGCCCGCGACGGCCACCCATCTCGTCCAGCGCAGTCCGCTCATGAGACCCTCCGTCCCGGTCGTCCAGCGGAACCCTACCGCGCCACGGGCTCCTCCGCAGACGAACGCGCCGCGCGCTCGAGGGACGACCTCCGTGCCCCGACGCACGCTCTGACCGGTAGGCGGCCGAGCACACCGGCTGCCCCGGCTGGACCTCTTGTTGCATCCCCCTCCCGGCAGAGCCGCGCGCGACCGTGCGTCCTGCATGGTTTGCGTCGGCGAGGTGCGTGGCGCGGCAAAGCTGCGCCCGACGGACCCAGGAGCCCCACCATGACGACTTCTCCTTGGATTTCCGGAGGCCCGCTCCAGGAGTACTGGGTCGATGCCTGGCAGCGGTCCATCCTTCTCCTGGACACACTCCGGCAGCGTGGAAACCAGTACCTCGAGCAGAGCCAGAAGATCGCTCCCCACGTCCTCGAGTTCCAGGCCGAGCTGATCCGCGATGGCCGGACGCTGCCCCGGCCCACCAGCTACCTTCTGGTCCGCATCCTCCCGCCGGCCGGGACGGTCATCGATCCTTCGAAGCCGCCCTTCGTGGTGGTGGACCCGCGCGCAGGTCATGGCCCCGGGAATCGGCGGGATGAAGCACGACAGCGAGATCGGCGCGGCGCTCGCCGCCGGGCACCCCTGCTACTTCATCGGCTTTCTGCCCGACCCGGTGCCGGGACAGACCGTGGAGGACGTCTGCCTCACCGAGGCCGCCTTCATCGAGGAGGTCGCGGCCCGCCATCCGGAGGCGGAGGGCAAGCCGGTGATCATCGCCAACTGCCAGGCCGGGTGGCAGATCATGATGATGGCCGCCCTGAAGCCGGAGCTCGCCGGCCCCATCCTGCTGGCCGGCTCGCCGCTCTCGTACTGGGCGGGCGTCCGCGGGAAGAACCCGATGCGCTACCTCGGGGGGCTTGCTCGGTGGCACCTGGCTCACCGCGCTCGCCGGCGACCTGGGCGCGGGCATCTTCGACGGTGCCCACCTCATCGCCAACTTCGAGTCCCTGAACCCGGCGAACACCTACTGGAAGAAGCTCTACAACCTGTACTCGAAGATCGACACCGAGGCGCCGCGCTACCTCGACTTCGAGAACTGGTGGGGCAGCCCGGTCCTCCTGGACGCAGGGGAGATGCAGTGGATTGCCGACAACCTCTTCGTGGGGAACAAGCTCTCCACGGGCGAGCTCAAGGCCTCGGACGGGACGCGCATCGACCTGCGGAACGTGCAAGTCGCCGATCATCGTCTTCTGCTCCTGGGGCGATGACATCACCCCGCCGCAGCAGGCGCTGGGCTGGATCACCGACCTCTACGACGACGACGCGGAGATCGTCGCCGCGGGCCAGACCATCGTCTACACGCTGCACGAGACGGTCGGCCACCTGGGCATCTTCGTCTCCGGCAAGGTGGCGACGAAGGAGCACAGCGAGTTCGCCAGCTGCATGGCGATGATCGACCTTCTCCCGCCCGGCCTCTACGAGGCGGTGATCACCGAGGTGGACGAGGACACGAAGAACCCCGAGCTCATCGAGGGCAAGTACCTGTTCCGGCTGCGAGCCGCGGACGCTCGATGCGATCCGCGCCCTGGGCCAGAACCCGCCCGAGGACGAGCGCCGCTTCGCGACCGTCGCCCGGATCTCCGAGATCAACAAGAGCCTCTACCGAACGATCGCCGCGCCGCTGGTGCGGACGCTCGTCCCGGAGCCGGTGGCGAAGGCGCTGCGGCAGCTCCATCCGCACCGGGTGCGCTTCTCGGTGCTCTCGGACCGGAATCCGTTCATGTGGCCGGTGAAGGCTCCTCGCGCCGCAGATCCGCGGCGGCGCGGAAGCCGATCGCCCCGGAGAACCCGCTCCTCGCGCTGGAGAAGGCGGTCTCGTCGTCCATCGTCTCCAGCCTCGATGCCGCGGGTGCGGCCCGGGACAGGCTGACCGAGGCGATGTTCCTCGGGGTCTACGGCCTCCCTGTCGTCCAGGCGCTGGTCGGTCTCGGCCCCGAGGCGGGAGTGGAGCACCGTGTCGAGCGGGACCTCGTCCGGGAGGCCGACGCGGCGAAGGAGCGCGCCGAGCTTGAGACCCGCTACGAGGTCGGCGGGGTGGCGGAGGCGGCCGTTCGTGCCCTGGTCTACGTGGTCAAGTCCGAGGGCTCGGCGGACGAGCGCGGCTTCTCCACCTTCGCCGCGCTCCGCAAGTCGCGGGGCCCGGAGGATCGGCTGCCGCTCACGGAGCTGAAGCAGATCCTGAAGGAGCAGTTCCTCCTGGTCTCGCTGGACGAGGAGCGCGCCATCGAGGCGCTCCCGGTGCTGCTCCCGAAGAGCGTCGAGCGGCGCCGCGAGGCGCTGGACCTGGTGCGCCGGATGGTGACCGCCCGCGGCACCCCGTCCGCCGAGTCGCGCCGCCGGCTGCGGAGGGTCGAGTCGCTGTTCGACCTCGGGCCGGAGAGGCCAGTCGCCAACGCCTGAGACACCAGGAGAGGAGCGAGGCCATGCAGGAACAGATCAGACCGATCCTCCAGGGACAGAAGGTCCTCGTGGTCGGAGTGGCGAACGACCAGTCCATCGCCTACGGCTGCGCGAAGGCGTTCCGCACCGCCGGTGCGGAGCTCGCCGTCACCTGGCTGAACGAGAAGGCACGGCCTCACGTGGAGCCGCTGGCGAGGGAGGTGGGCGCCACCATCACCGCGCCGCTCGACGTCAGCGTCCCCGGACAGCTCGAGGCCGTGTTCGACCTCATCCGCACGCGGTGGGGAAAGCTCGACAGCCTGGTGCACTCCATCGCCTTCGCCCCGAAGGAGGACCTCCAGGGAGGGCTCCTTGATTGCTCGGCGGCTGGCTTCTCGAAGGCCATGGACGTCTCGTGTCACTCGTTCATCCGGATGGCGAAGCTGGCCGCTCCCCTGATGAAGGATGGGGGGACGATGTTCGCCATGAGCTACTACGGAGCGAACCGGGTGGTGCCCAACTACAACGTGATGGGGCCGGTGAAGGCCGCGCTCGAGGCGGCCTGCCGGTACCTGGCGTACGAGCTCGGGCCCTCGGGTATCCGGGTGCACGCCATCTCGCCGGGTCCCCTGAAGACGCGCGCCGCGTCGGGGCTGAAAGATTTCGAGCTCCTGCTCAACGAGGCGGCGCAGAAGGCACCGCTCGGCGAGCTGGTGGACATCATGGACGTGGGCTTCTCCTGCGCCTACCTGGCCACCCCCTTCGCCCGGCGGATCACCGGTGGAACCGTCTACGTGGACGGCGGGACCAACATCGTCGCCTGAGATCAGAGCAGGATCTTCACCAGCTTCATCGCCAGCTCCTCGACCGAGAACACGGTGAGGGCGAGCGGCAGGAGGGGGGCGGCGGTGGCCACCGCGAGCCGGGTGATGTCCCTCACCGCGAAGGGGACGACCTTCATCTCCTGGACGATGGAGTAGCTCTGGCTGAGGTCCGAGAGGGACTGGATGTCTGCGGTGCCCAGGAGCTCCGGGTCGCCTGCGGCACCGTGGATCCACTTCTCCTCGAAGGCCGCGACGTAGGCGCTGGCCAGGGCACCGTACTGAGAGAGACCTGCCAGCTTGGCCCGGGAGAGCCGGGGGGTGAAGACCGCGAGCGGGCCGAGCATCACCAGGACGAAGAAGCCGATCAGACCGAAGGCCTCCGCCTTGAACGACAGCAGCGTCTGTCCGCCGTAGAGAACCCGGGTGCCGATGACTCCTGCGAGCAGCGCGCCCTGCGCGAAGAGGATCGGTCCGAAGGCATAGGTGCCCTTTCCGAGGAACGCCAGCCCGCCGGCCCGATCCGGATGGGTCGGGACCAGGTGAAGGTCCAGCCGGGAGATCTGCCACAGGAAGCGGAACCAGATGAGCAGCCGCAGGTACCAGCGCAGGAGAAAGAACTGGGTCAGCGGCAGGCTCACCAGGGAGAACCAGAGGCCCGCAGCCGTCGCCCGCAGCTGTCCCCCGTCAGATGCCGCGTACCAGCTGGGCGCATCGAGGGCGATTCCGCTCTTCCAGAACACGTGCCCGCCGGTGAAGACCACGATCAGGAGCACCACCTCGAGCGCGACCGAGTTGCGGAGCCGGAGCGCGGAGGCGATCGCCGCATCGAACCGCGGCACCTCCACGGGCCGGACGATGCTCTCCTTCAAGAATTGCTCGACGGTGTTGCGGGTCCTCTGGTGGACCACCACCTCGGCGGCGATGAAGATCGGGAGCGCCACCAGGAAACGCACCTGCGCCTCGATGTCCCTGAGGAAGGGAAGGGCGCTCGGCGGTCCCCACGCACGGCCCGTGGCAGCGGTGAGCACGAGCAACGGGAGCCAGGCCAACCCGGTGAGCAGCAGGATCCGGCGCCCGAGCTGCTCGAGCGCCGGCCCGCTGAGGTGCGCGCGCCGGAACAGCTGGTACAGCGGTCCACCGAGCACGAGGGAAAAGTCGTGCTTCCCGAGCGGCAATGCGTCCATGGCCGGCCTCCGGTGCAGCTCACCCTAGCCCCAGGGGTTCGCGGGTGCTCGGAGAAGCCGTATGGGCCTTCCGACCTACGTCGAGAGAGGCCCCGGTCTGGCCGGGCACCGACTAACCTGACCCCCCCTGGCCGGGGGAGCCCATGCGCTCACCGATTCCCGCAGTCGTCCTGTCGCTCGCGCTCGCGGCCGTGGCCCGGGCACAGGCGCCGGAGGCGCCCGACGGGGGAACGCCCGGGCTCAGGCTCTGCACCAGCTCGGAGAGCTGCGCCCTCGGCGAAGGCTACGGCGCGGTCTGCACCGACGGGCATTGCGCGCCGTACCAGGACAGGACGGACCTCTTCACCCTCATCGGGTTGACCAAGAAGGGCGTGGACCGCCCCGAAGAGTTCAAGCCGATGCTCTCGATTCTCCCGGTCGTCGGCTACAACCCCACGCAGGGCGCTCTCATCGGCGTGGCGGCCATCCTCGGCATCTATCTCGGCGATCCGAAGACGACCACCATCTCCAACGTCTCGGCCAACATCCTCTACACCACGAAGAACCAGTGGCTGTCCGGCATCAACAGCGTGCTCATGCTCGCCGACAACTCCTGGCAGCTCCAGGGCGACTGGAGGTTCCTGATCTTCAACCAGGACACGTTCGGTCTCGGCACCGGCACCCCTCCGGTCGCCACGGGATTCACCCTCAACGGGTATGGCACCACGCAGGCCATCCCGGGCGCGCAGCCGATGGACATGAACCTGATCCGGATCCGCGAGGTCTTCCTCAAGCGGCTGACCGAGACCTTCTACATCGGCGCCGGCTATGCGTTCGATCGCTACTACGCGATCCGCGACCTGCTGCTGGATCTGAATGCGACGCCCGCCGTGGTGACCAGCCACTACGCCTACAGCACGGTCCTGGGGTTCAACCCTTCCGGGTACAACACCTCCGGCCCGAGCCTGAACGTGGTCTGGGACAGCCGCGACTCCACCATCAATCCCTATCGCGGCATCTACGGGGCCCTGTCCTACCAGTGGTACCCCACCTTCCTCGGCAGCGCGCAGGACGCCTCGCTGCTGACCGGCGAGTTCCGGACCTACATCGGGCTGTCTCCGGCGGTGCCGCGCAACGTCATCGCGCTCTGGTTCATGTTCCAGACGACCGTGAGCGGGAAGCTTCCGTACCTCGACCTCCCGGCGATCGGCTGGGACTCGCGGAACCGGACCGGCCGGGGATACGTCCAGGGACGATGGCGCGGCACAGCGGAGCTCTACGGCGAGGTGGAATGGCGCTTCCGGATCACCGACAACGGCCTGCTCGGCGGCGTGGTCTTCGCCAACTTCGAGACCTTCTCCAGCGCACCGGTGAGCTATCTGGGCTTCGTCGACAACGGGGTGAACCTGTTCCAGACGATCGCCCCGGCGGGTGGAGTGGGCCTCCGCTTCATGATGAACCGGCAGTCACGGACCAACATCACCCTGGACCTCACCGTGGCCCAGGGCACCTTTGGAGTCTATTTCGGCGCGGGCGAGGCTTTCTGATATCCCGGGGTCCTGGGAGGGGAGTCCGGATGCGCCGTCCGCCGTCATCGGCAGTGGTCGCCTCGTGCCGTCTACTCGCGTCGGTGGCGCTGCTTGCGGGGGCGTCGGCGTCGGCGTCCATCACCCCCGATGTCGATCCGCGCGACGGCTGGCGTCACGAGTTCTCGCCGGCGTGGGAGATGGACACGTTCTGGAGCAAGGAGGGCAGTCACTTCACCTTCCACTCGCTCACCCTCGGGTACCTGGGGTCGGTGGGGGCGTCCGGTCCCTTCATGCACCTGAGCTGGATCATCCCGCTGCAGGCGCGTCAGGACGGGCGGGTGCACGCCGTCTCGTCGGTGTACCAGAACAGCGGTGGCATCGACCTGCTCCTCGGCTGGCAGTGGCGGACCACGCTGTCGGAGTCGCTGGAGGTGGAGAGCGGGCCGGGCTTCCACATGGACCTGCTCAATCTCGGCGGCAAGCCCGGGCTCACCAACTTCAACGCCCTGCAGATCGGCGCGGGAGGGATGGGCATCCTCCGCTGGCGGCCCGGCTGGAAGCCCGGAAACGTGGGCTGGAGCCTCGGGGCCGTCGGCGCGGTGGCGCTCGACTTCGCCGATCCGCTCCGGAGCAACGACCTGCGCATCGGGGTGGTGGTCCGGCTGGGCGGGGTGTTGGGAGTGGACCTGCCATGAGGCGCGCCCTGCAGGCCGTGGCGGCGCTGGGCGCGGTGGGGCTCGGCGCCTGCCTGGGCCCTTACCCCAACATCGGAGAGAAGCTCGACGTCACGCGCAAGGTCTCGGGCACGTCGTACATCACCCTGGACGCCGGGAACGCCCGGGTGCTGGTCCTCGCGCCGCTCGACGGCGGCTCGACCGCGCCGTTCACCCGGGTCGACGAGTTCCAGCCGAGGGCGGTGGAGACGCTCCAGGGCTCCTGGGCCGACCCCGGGGCGGAGATCTCCTTCTCCACCAGCACCATCTTCACCTTGCCCGACGAGCTGACCAAGCCGATCTCGTCGCGGAGGGGCGCGACGAGGAAGACGCTCTCTCCACCCGCCGTGAGCACCGCCACCGTCGTCAGCGTCACGAGCGACACGCTGGAGCTCTCCGGCCCGGCCGAGGTCGCCGGCACCTACCACACGCTGGTCACCCGGACGGCCCACATCAGTGGCACCGACGAGACGTCGCCCGCCTGCGCGTTCCACGTCGCCAACCTGACCGTCGAGTCCTCCGAGGCGCGGGTGCCCGGGTTCAACAGCCCGGGGCTCACCCAGTACCTGAACCGGGTGGAGCCCTTCCAGGGGATCCTCTCCGGGACCATGACCATCGGCCTGGTCGGACTCTTCAGCCCGGTCAGCACCATCACGTTCATCGACTACGCCGACTACGAGGGCGTGGTCCTGAACGGGCAGCAGATCTCGAGCACCGACACCAGCGGCAACGGAGCACTGTCCGGGGTGGTCACGTTCCACATCGAGCGGCAGGGAATGGCGCCGCTCGAGGGCTCGGTGGACTACCGCGCGGTGACGCTGCGGGGCGGAAACGAGTCCGGCGATTACCTGGTCACCCTCGACGGCGGGACGGAGACCCCGGTCCCGACCGGGCACCGGATCCCGTCGCTCGAGGAGTGCGGGCTCTAGGCCAGGGGTCACCGCGCCGACGCGTCGCTGCTCAGGCGCTGCTGGGCTTGCTGAACCGGAGCGCGCCCTTGCCCGCGTCCACGTGCACTGTGTCGCCGGCGACGTACTCGCCGGAGAGGACCTTCATGGCCAGCGGGTCCTGGAGGTACTTCTGGATGGCCCGCTTGAGGGGCCGGGCGCCGTAGACCGGGTCGTACCCGTGCTCGCCCAGGAACTTCACCGCCGCCGGGGTGAGCTGGAGTGTGAGCCGCCGGTCCTCGAGCAGCTTCTTGAGGCGAGCGAGCTGGATCTCGACGATGCGACCAATCTCCTCGCGGCGGAGCGGCTCGAAGATGACGATCTCGTCGACCCGGTTGAGGAACTCGGGGCGGAAATGCTGGCGGAGCGCGTCCATCACCCGCGCCCGGGTCACCTCGTCGATGGTCTCCTTGGCCTCCATCTCCACGAGCAACATCTGGCTTCCGAGGTTGGAGGTCATGATCAGCACCGTGTTCTTGAAGTCCACGGTGCGGCCCTGGCTGTCGGTGAGCCGGCCGTCGTCGAGGATCTGGAGGAGCACGTTGAACACGTCGGTGTGCGCCTTCTCGATCTCGTCGAACAGCACCACCGAGTAGGGACGGCGGCGCACTGCCTCGGAGAGCTGGCCGCCCTCCTCGTAGCCCACGTAGCCCGGAGGCGCGCCGATGAGCCGGGCCACCGCGTGCTTCTCCATGTACTCGGACATGTCGATGCGGATGAGGGCGTTCTCGTCGTCGAAGAGGAACTCGGCGAGCGCCTTGGCCGTCTCGGTCTTCCCCACCCCGGTGGGCCCGAGGAAGATGAACGAGCCGATGGGGCGGTTGGGGTCCTGGAGCCCGCTCCGGGCGCGGCGGATGGCGTTGCTCACCGCCTCGATGGCCGGGCGCTGCCCGATGACCCGCTTCTCGAGCCGCTCCTCCATGTGGACCAGCTTCTGGACCTCGCCCTCCATGAGGCGCGAGACCGGGATGTGGGTCCACTTGGCCACCACCTCGGCGATGTCCTCGGCGTCGACCTCCTCCTTGAGGAAGCGCTGCTTTTTCTGCAGCTCGGCCAGCGCCGCGTTCTGCTGCTCCAGCTCCCTCTGGAGGCCGGGGAGGATGCCGAACTTGATCTCCGCGGCCTTGTTCAGGTCGCCCTGGCGCTCGGCGGTGGCCTGGTCCGCGCGGGCCTTCTCGGTCTTCTCCTTGGTGACCCGGATCTTCTGGATCGCGGCCTTCTCCGCCTCCCAGTGCGCCTTGAGCTGGCTGAACTGCTCGTTGAGGTCGGCAAGCGCCTTCTCGATCTGCTGCAGCCGCTCGCGCGAGTTGACGTCGGTCTCCTTCTTCAGGCCCTCGCGCTCGATCTCCAGCTGGGTGATGCGCCGGCGGACGTCGTCGACCTCCTGCGGCATCGAGTCGATCTCGATTCGCAGCCGGCTCGCCGCCTCGTCGACCAGGTCGATGGCCTTGTCCGGGAGGAACCGGTCGGCGATGTAACGGTTGCTGAGCGTGGCCGCGGCCACCAGCGCCGAGTCCTGGATCCGGACGCCGTGGTGCACCTCGTACCTCTCTCGGAGTCCGCGGAGGATGCTGATGGTGTCCTGGACGCTCGGCTCGCCCACCATCACCGGCTGGAACCGGCGCTCGAGCGCCGCGTCCTTCTCGATGTGCTTCCGGTACTCGTCGAGGGTGGTGGCGCCGATGCAGTGCAGCTCGCCGCGGGCCAGCGCCGGCTTGAGCATGTTGCCGGCGTCCATCGCGCCCTCGGCCTTCCCCGCGCCGACCAGGGTGTGCAGCTCGTCGATGAAGAGGATGATCTGGCCCTCCGCGGCGGAGACCTCCTGGAGGACGGCCTTGAGCCGCTCCTCGAACTCGCCGCGGTACTTGGCGCCGGCGACCATCGCTCCGAGGTCGAGCGTCACCAGTCGCTTCTCCTTCAAGCCCTCGGGCACGTCGCCGTCCACCATCCGGCGAGCGAGGCCCTCCACGATGGCGGTCTTGCCGACGCCGGGGTCGCCGATGAGCACGGGGTTGTTCTTGGTGCGGCGGCTCAGCACCTGGATCACCCGGCGGATCTCCTCGTCGCGGCCGATGACCGGGTCCAGCTTCCCGCTCCGGGCGGCCGCGGTGAGGTCCCGCCCGTACTTCTCCAGCGCCTGGTAGGTGTCCTCGGCCTCCTGGGTCGTCACGCGCTTGCCGCCGCGGACGTCCTTGAGGACGGTCAGCAGGCGATCACGAGTGACGCCGGAGGACTTCAGCGCCTCGCCGATGGCCCCCTTGTCCTGGGCGAGCGCGAGGAGGAGGTGCTCGCTGGAGACGTACTCGTCCTTGAGCTGCTTGGCCTCGTCCTCGGCCTTGTCGAAGTCGCGGAGGAGCCGCTGGCTGAGGCGGCTGCCGTCACCACCCTGGATGCGGGGGAGGCGCTCCAGCGCCTCGTCGATGCGGCCCTGCACCAGCCCGGGATCGGTCCCGATGCGGCGGAGGAGCGCCTCGGCCACGCCCTGCTCCTGGGTGAGCAGCGCCTTCGCCAGGTGCTCGGGCTCGAACTCGGGGGAGCCCAAGCGGCGGGCGAGGGTCTGCCCGGCCTGAATGGCTTCCTGCGCCTTGAGGGTGAACTGTTCGATGCGCATGCGGCTACCCTAAGTCCCGGCACGAAGTTGGCAAGCAGCCCCAGCGGCTGTACAAGCCCTCGGAATGGCGCGGTCCGAGGCGCATGGCGGCTACTTGTGCCGCCTGGAGAGCATGGCGGGCGAGGAGCTTCCACGCCTCGCCCGCGAGTCGCTCGAGGCCGATGGGCAACAGTCCGATGGGGCGGGGCTCCTGATCTCGGTGGTGAAGAAGGTGGTCCGCTTCGCCTACGACGCCCCGCACACCTACGGCCGCCGGGGTGCACAGTGGTACGGGATGCACCACGCGCTCGCGGCGCGGCTGTCCACCGCCTTCGCCGTCACCGTGCACGCCTACGTCTTCGACCCCGACGAGCTGGAGCAGGTGGTGACCTACGGCGGGGGTCAGCGGGTCGGCGGCGAGACGCTCCGGTACGACGAGGCGGAGATCGAGGACGACGCCCTCTCCGAGGAGGCCTTCGAGAAGCTGCAGCAGCGCTGGCCGATGGGGCACCTCGGACGGCTCCTCGGCCTGGCCCGGGCGGAGCTGCTGCGCCTGCCCTACGCCCGGAGCATCCTGGTGCCGCTCGAGTCGGACGCGGCCCCGACGCTCGAGCCGCTCTTCGTCGAGCGTTCGGCAGATCCGCGGGGCTGAAGGCGCCACCCCGCCGTCCGGTGGCTACGCCGCCGGCCCGTCCGGCTCCAGGCCCCGCGCCATCGCCCGCGCGTGCACCACCAGGAAGGCGACGACCGCCACGTTCACTGCCAGCACCAGCACCCGGACCCACCGGAAGTGGTGGAACAGCTCGTAGACCTCGAACGGCAGCAGGGCCCCGGTGACGGCCACCACCAGCCAGGGCCCCCAGCGGTGCCCGCGGTCGAGCGCCCAGCCCTCGGTGCAGGTGACGATGCCGTCGACCGTGAGCGCGAGCAGGGAGATGTGTAGCCCGCGCGGCGTGGTGGCCCGCTCCAGGGCGCGGCCGAGCACCACGGCGTAGGCGCGCGTCGAGTGGTTCCGGAAGCCGTGCGCCCAGTCGGCGATCTCGTCTCCGAGCCCGAGCGCCAGGCTGACGAGCAGGGAGCCGGCGAGGAGGAGCTGCACCGCGCCCTTCACCCACTTGTAGATGATGATCGCCCGCAGCGCCGTTTCGTCGACACTGGCCCGCATCGGTCCGATGTCCTTTCGGGGCGAGCGCCCGTGCCTACCGCGGGGTCTCGTCCTGCAGCGCGGCCCAGGCCTTCACCCGGGCGGAGCGGAAATACTGGGCGATGATGGCCAGTGCCCCGGCGACGAGCAGCGTCCTGAGCACCGAGAGCCCGACGATGAACGGTGGGGCCAGCATCCACTGGGGCGGGAGCTCCGGCCCGCCGGGCATGAGCTCGGAGGCGATCCGCCCGAAGCGGAGCGCGAAGGCGGCATCGGCCGCGCCGTCCACCGTGCGGAGGACCGCCGAGACCACCGCCGCGCCGCAGAGGAGCTTCCGGATTCCCTCCCGGGGAAGGCCGGCCGGCCGGAGCACGCGGCCCGCGGAGACGAAGGTGAACCAGAGCGAGATGGCGAGGATGATGAGGAGCGCCGACCGGGCCTGCCGGTCGGGGCGCATGGCGCGCACGTTCGCCTCGGAGAGGCGGGCGAACAGGTCGGCGGCGGGCGTCCCGGTCGGTAGCGCCTCGGTGCTCCGGGTCCAGTGCTCCGACAGGGCGAACACCTCGCTCACCGACGAGGCGCCGGAGATGCCGGAGACGAGCATGCAGAGGATGGCCACGGCCCGCGCCTGCGAGCCGACGGCAGACCGCGGTGCAGTCAACGGGGGAACGCCTCGACGAACTTCAGCCGGAGATCGGTGAGGAGCGAGTCGAAGAACCGCTCCTCCTCGGCGGTGAGGTTCCCCCGGGTCTTGTCCCGGAGGAGGGCGAGCAGATCGAGCACCTCGCGGGCGAGCGCCGCGTCCTTGGTCACTCCCCCCGTCTCGGGGTGGACCTGCGCACCCATGTGGACCAGCGCCGACGAGGCGAACCCCAGCAGCACCGTGGTGAAGTCGATGCCCTTGCCGGCACGCTCGAGCACGAACGTCTCTCCGCGCGCGTGCTCGTCGGCTGTGGCCACGGCTCACTCCTCGTCGGTGTCGTCGTCCAGGATGTCGTCGGTGTCCGCCATCATGGTCTCCACGGTGGCGGCCTTCTCCGTGACGTCCGGGAGCGACTTGAGGTGGCGCTCCCAGGCCTTTTCGTCCACCAGCCCCTGGGCCAGGTACCGCGGGGCGGTGCGCTTATCGATGTCCTTCGGTTCGAACGATTCGGCCATGGCAGCGAATTTGACGGGCCCCCCTCCGGTCGTCAACAACCGTCTGGATGAGAGGCCTGTGCTGAGCCTGCCCAGAGGACTGTACGCGGTGCTCGACGACGGCTCCCGCCCGGACCTGCCGCTCGCCGAGCAGGCCCGGCTCCTGGCCGCCGCCGGTGTCCGGGTGGCGCAGGTCCGGTGCAAGCGTTCGGGGCGCGCGGGCTGGGAGGCGGTCCGCGACGCCGTCCGGGTCCTCCGGGACGCGGGGGTGGTGGCGCTGGTGAATGACCGGGTGGACTGGGCGCTGCTGAGCCGGGCGGACGGCGTGCACGTGGGGGATGACGACCTCCCGCCCGCGCGAGGCCCGCCGGCTGCTCGGGCCGCACCGCCTGGTGGGGGTGACTGTGCGCAACGCCGCCGGGGCGACCCAGGCGGCGGCAGCGGGCGCGAGCTACGTCGGGCTGGGTCCGGTCTTCGCCACCCGTACGAAGGAGGTGCTGGCGCCCCTGCTCGGGCTCGAGCGGCTCCGGGCCGAGGTCAGCGGGAGCCCGCTCCCGGTGGTGGCCATCGGCGGCGTCGGCCTGGCCAGCGTGACGGAGGTGGCCCGGACCGGCGTCCACGGGGTGGCGGTCGCCTCCGACCTCTGGGCAGGGGGCGACCTGCGCGCCCGCGTCGAGGCGCTGCAACGCGGGTTCCTTCTGGGCGAGACTCCCAGGCCGTGAAGCCACACGGACACGTGCTGCGCCGCCCGAGCATCGGCTTGACCCCGGATGTCGAGGAGGCCGGTGCGGAGACGTCGTCCCGGTACGTGCTCAAGTCGCCGTACGCCGAGGCGGTGTTCCGCGCCGGAGGTCTGCCGATGGTGCTGCCGCTGGCCACCGACCCGGGGATGATTGATGCCTTCCTGGACCGCATCTCGGGGCTGGTGGTGACCGGGGGCGCGTTCGACGTGCCGCCCGAGGCCTACGGCGAGTCGGCGCGCGACGGGCTCGGGGCGCTGAAGCCCGCCCGGACGCGCTTCGAGACGGCGCTCCTGCAGGCCGCGCTCCGGCGGAACCTGCCCGTGCTGGGCGTCTGCGGTGGGATGCAGCTGCTCAACGTCGTGCTCGGAGGAGCGCTGTTCCAGGACATCCAGCGCGACCTGCCCGAGGCGCGCAACCACGAGCAGGCGCACGACCGCGGGCAGCCGTCGCATCCGGTGGAGGTGAAGGACGGGACGGTCCTGTCGGAGCTCGTCGGGCGCGGACAGCTGATGGTGAACTCGACCCACCACCAGGCCGTGTCCCGGCTCGGCGAGGGGCTGGTCGCGAGCGCGGTGGCGCCGGACGGGGTGGTCGAGGCCATCGAGTCGAGCAACGGCGTCTTCGCGGTGGGCGTGCAGTGGCACCCGGAGCTGCTGCTCCAGTCGATGCCGCTGCAGCTCGGCGTCTACCGCGGGCTGGTCACGCGGGCGCGCGACACCCGGCGATGAGCGCGGCGCCACGCCGGCCGCATCGTCGCACCGGCCGCGGTCGGTCCGGACCGCGTGTCCTGCTCGTGGGCGGGCTCGAGCCGTCCGGTCGGGCAGGCCTCCTGGCCGACGCCGAGGCGGTGCGGGCGCGCGGCGGTGTGCCCCTGGTGGCCGTCGCCGCGGTCACGGCCCAGGGGAGGACGACGTTCAGCTGGGAGCCGGTCGCGCCGGCGCTGGTCTCGGCGCAGATCCGCGCGCTCCGCGAGCTCGGGCCCATCCACGCGGTGAAGCTGGGCATGCTCCCCGGGCCGGGTCAGCTCCGGGCGGTCCGCCAGGCGACGCGTGGGCTCCGCGTGCCGTGGGTCGTGGATCCGGTGGTCCGCGCCTCGTCGGGTGGGCGCCTCTCGGGGCTCGGGCGGCGCGACTATCTGGCCCTGGAGGGGCGGGGGGTGTGGCTCACCCCGAACGCGCTCGAGGCGGCGTGGCTGCTCGGGCTCGGACGGCTCGACGACGCGGCCGAGGCGCGCCGCGCGGCCGAGCTGCTCCAGGCGCTCGGCTTCGCGGGCGTGGTGGTGAAGGGGGGGCACCTGGCGGGCGGCAGCGTGGTGGACGTGCTCGGGTGGAATGGGCGGGCGCGCGCGTTCCGCTCCCTCCGTCTGCCGAGGGGGCCGGGACACCGCGGGACGGGCTGCCGGTTCGCCTCGGCGCTGGCGACCGAGCTCGGCGCGGGGACCCGTCCGGAGCAGGCGGTGTCAGCCGCGCGCGCGGTCGTGCGACGGATGCTCCGGGGCTGACGTCCGGTCGCCGGGGCACGCCCGGGTGCGTCGCTCCGATGCTACGGTCGCAGCGAGCGGGTGCCGCCTTGGCTGGTCAGGTCTACACCTTCGGTCCCTTCCGTCTCGAGGTGCTTGAGCGGCGACTCCTGCGCGATGGCGCGCCGGTCGCCCTGTCCGGGAAGGCCTTCGACACCCTCGTGCTGCTGGTCGAGGGTGCGGGCGCCTTGCAGCGGCAACAGGTCCTGATGGACCGGCTCTGGCCGGGCAACTTCGTCGAGCCCAACAACCTCCAGGTCAACATCTCGCTGATCCGTCGCGTGCTCGAGGGGGCGCCCGGCGTGGAGCTCCAGACCGTGCGCGGGCAGGGCTACCGGCTGGTCACCGGGGTCGGACGGCTCGAAGCCACCGCGGATGCCACGGCCCCTGCGGGCACCGGCCAGCGGACCTACTTCTGCAAGGCCGCGGACGGGGCACGCCTGGCGTTTGCCAGGCTGGGGGAGGGCCCGCCGCTGGTGAAGGCCGCCAACTGGCTGAGCCACCTCGAGCTGGACTGGCGCTTCGACGTCTGGCGGCACTGGCTCGGGCTCTTCAGCGAGGGACGCACGCTGGTGCGATACGACGCCCGGGGCAACGGTCTGTCGGACTGGGCTCCCCCGGCGATCTCCTTCGAGCACTTCGTGTCGGACCTCGCCACGGTGTTCGACGCCGCCGGGGTGGAGCGCGCGCCGGTGGTGGGGCTCTCGCAGGGTGCGGCGGTGGCCGCCGCGTATGCCGCACGTCATCCCGAGCGGGTCTCGGCGCTGGTGCTCATCGGGGGCTGGCGCGCGGGTGGCGCGTCAAGGGCAAGCCCAACCTCACCCGGCAGTTCGAGGCGATGATGGTCCTGATGCGCCAGGGCTGGGGCGGACGCAACGCGGCGTTCCGGCAGATCTTCACCACCACCTTCTTCCCCGACGCGACACAGGAGCTCGCCGAGGAGTTCAACGAGCTGCAGCGCGAGACGACGACGCCGGACAACGCCGCGGACCTCCTCTCGGCGCTGGGCGACATCGACATCCGCAGCGAGCTGTCCCGGGTGCGGGTGCCGACGCTGGTCCTGCACAGCCGCGAGGATGCGGTGGTCCCGATGAAGGACGGGGTGGAGCTGGCCAGCGGCATCGCCGGCGCCCGCTTCGTCCCGCTGGAGAGCCGGAACCACGTGGTGCTGCCGACCGAGCCGGCGTGGTCCCGGTTCTCGGCAGAGATCCAGACGTTCCTCGCTCAGGAAGCGCTCAGGTAAGTCTCAGGTTCCCCAAAAGCTTCGGCGGCACGCCCCCCCGTAGGGTGGCTGCATGCACCCGAGTCTCACCCGCTGGCTGTCGCTCCGGGCCTACGGAGCGGTGACCCGCACCCTGTTCCGCCCCACCACCCGGCCGCAGACGATGCGGCGGCGGTTCGAGCGCTTCGGCCGGACGTCGCGGGCCGCGATGCTCGCGCGGCATCCGGCGGTGGTGTTCGGCGACCACCGCGCCGGCCCGCTGGCCATCGAGAGCGTGCGGGCGACGCCGAGTCCTGGCCAGCGGCTGCTCTACCTGCACGGTGGGGCGTTCGTGATGGGCTCGCCCGCGTCGTACCGCAGCCGCGCCATCCGCCTGAGCTGGCGCTGCGACGCCGAGGTGCTCGTCCCCGACTACCGCCTGGCCCCGGAGCACCCCTTCCCCGCGGCGCTCGAGGACGCGATGGCCGCCTGGCAGGCGCTCCAGTCCCTCGGCGGCAGCGGGCCGACGTTCATCGTCGGCGACTCGGCCGGAGGAGGCCTCGCGCTCAGCTTGATGGTGCGTCTGCGCCAGCTCGGGGAGCGCCCGCCGCAAGGCGCGGTGCTGCTGTCGCCCTGGGCCAACCTGAGCGACGCGGCGGTGGCCGGACCGCACCGGGACCTGTGGCTCAGCCGCGAGCACCTGCGAAGCTGGGCGCGTCACTACGTCGGCGGAGCCGATCCGCGTGATTCGCTGATCTCCCCTGCGTACGCCGACCTCTCCGGATTGCCGCCGCTGCTGGTGCTGGTCGGGGAGGACGAGGCGCTCGCCGAGGAGACCCGGCTTCTGGTCGCGCGGGCGTGTGCCAGCGGGACCGACGCCCGGCTGCTGGTCGGCGAGGGCATGCAGCACGACTTCCCGCTGACCCTGCCGTGGCTCGCCGAGAGCCGCCGTGCCTGGGCGGCGATCGCAGCGTTCATCGAGGAGAGGGCGTGCGCGCGCACGCTCGAAGGAGGCGTGTCGTGAAGCGAGTGGTCTACGTGCTGTACGGAGCCGTCTGTTACGTGGTGTTCGTGGGGACGTTCCTCTACGCGATCGGGTTCGCGGAGGCGGCGCTCGTCCCGCGCAGCGTCGATGCCGGTGGCCCGGCCGCACCGCTCGGGACGGCCCTGGTGGTCGATGCCCTGCTGCTGACGCTGTTCGCGGTGCAGCACAGCGGGATGGCCCGCCGGGGCTTCAAGGCGGTCTGGACGCGCATCGTCCCGGGGCCGATCGAGCGCAGCACGTACGTGCTCTCGGCGAGCGCGTGCCTGCTCCTCCTCTTCTACTTCTGGAGGCCCATCCCGATCGTGGTGTGGAACGTCGAGGCACCAGGCTTGCGGGTGGCGCTGGTCACCGTCTCGGCGCTCGGCTGGGGAATCGTGCTGTTCGGCACCTTTCTCATCAACCACTTCGAGCTGTTCGGGCTCCGGCAGGTCTATCTGGCGGCACGGCGGAAGGAGTTGCCGCACCGCGCAGTTCCGCACGCCGGTGCTCTACAAGGTCGTGCGCCACCCCATCTACCTCGGCTTCATCCTGGCGTTCTGGGCCGCGCCGACGATGACGGTGGGACACCTCGTCTTCGCGGTCGCGACGCTCGGGTACATCGTGGTGGCGATCCAGCTCGAGGAGCGGGACCTGGTGCGCGAGTACGGCGCCCGCTACCTCGCCTACCGGCAGGAGGTCCGGGGCCTGGTGCCGATTCCGAGGAGCCCGGCGTCGGACTCCGCGGTGACCGGGTCTGCCGCGCCCCGGGTCGGCGGGTTCCGGAGCAGCGCGGGATTCCGAGCCGCCTGCTCCGGAGGGGACACCGGGAAGTGCGTGACGGAGGCCGCGCGCCACGACAGTGACCGGGCGAGGTCCCTCAGTCGCCGCGCGCCCGGCTCTCGAACCGGGTGAACTCGGAGAGGAACACCAGGTCGATGGTCCCGGTGGGGCCGTTTCGCTGCTTGGCGACGATGAGCTCCACCGGCATCGCGCCGCGGCCGACCGCCATAGCCGCGCCGCCTCGCCGCCCTCGTCCTCGTCGCCGCCTCGTCGCGGTGGATGAACATCACCACGTCGGCGTCCTGCTCGATGGCGCCGGACTCGCGGAGGTCCGAGAGCATCGGCCTGCCGCCCTTGCGCTCCTCGACCTTCCGGTTGAGCTGGCTCAGCGCGAGGATCGGCACCTCGAGCTCCTTGGCCAGCGCCTTGAGGGAGCGGCTGATCTCCGCTCACCTCGAGCTGCCGGCTCTCGACCTTGCCCTTCTGGTGCATGAGCTGGAGGTAGTCGACGACCAGCAGCCCCAGGCTCTGGCTTCTTGCTGCTTCAGCCGCCGCGCCTTGGCGCGCAGGTCGAACGGGCGAGAGCGCGCCGGTGTCGTCGATGAAGAGCGGCGCGTTGAACAGGCTCCCGGCGACCTCCTGGAACTTCTCCTCGTCGTGCGGGGTCAGCCGGCCGCCGCGCAGCTTCTTCATGTCCACCCGGGCCGGCGCTGGCCAGCAGGCGCATCAGGAGCTGATCGGCGGGCATCTCCAGCGAGAAGATGCCGACCGGCCTGCTCCTCCTTGAGCGCCACGTGCATCGCGATGTTCATCGCCAGCGAGGTCTTCCCGATGCCGGGCCGCGCCGCGAGGATCGATCAGCTCGCCCGGGTGGAACCCGGTGAGCTGCAGGTCGAGGTCGACGAAGCCGGTGGACAGGCCGGTGACGCCCGCTCGACGACATCTTCATCCGGTCGAGCAGATCGAGCGTGCGCTCCATCAGCTCGCGGACCGGCTTCAGCTCGCCCTCGCGCTTGCGCTCCGCCAGCTGGAAGACCCGGCGCTCGGCCTCGTCGAGGATGGCATCCAGCTCGCCGGTGTCCTGGCTCGCCAGCTCGAGGATCTCCCGGCCCACGCTCGCCAGACGGCGGCGGACCGACTGGTCCTTGACGATGCTGCGCGTACTCGACGGCGCTGGAGGCCATGGGAACGACCTGGTCCAGCGTCATGAGGTACGCCGGACCGCCCACCGCCGGCGAGCTGCCCGCGGGTCTTCAGCTCCTCGGAGAGGGTGAGGTGGTCGACCGGGCGCTGGGTCCCGTCCAGCGCCAGCATCGCGGCGAAGATCTGCCCGTGCGCCGGGCTGGAGAAGTCATCGGCGAGGACGACCTCGGCGATGGCGGCCAGGATCGTGTTGTCGCCCAGCACCGCGCCGAGCACCGCGCGCTCGGCGGCGAGGTCCTCGGTGTCTCGACGCAGCGGCTGCAAGACGCCCATCGATCACCACTCCCAGGAAGCGGCCCAGGATCCTCCGCTCCCTGACAGCAAGCCACGGCAAACCGGCCCAGGACGACCGCCCGTTGTTCGGGCGCCTTCACGGGCCGGGACGAGGAGCGCCTCAGGCCTCCGGAACGACCTCGACCTTGATCTTGGCCGCGACGTCGCGGTGCAGGCGGATCTCCACCTCGTGGCTGCCCACGCTGCGCTTGATCGGCTCGGGCAGGTGGATGTGCCGCCGGTCCACCTTCTGGCCCTTGGCCGCCAGCGCCTCGGCGATGTCGAGCGCGGTCACCGAGCCGAAGAGCTTGTCCTGCTCGCCGACCTTGCGGGCCACGGTCACCGACACCGCGTTGATGCGCTTGGCCTGCTCCTCGGCGTTGCCCTGCAGCTTGGCCTGCCGCGCGGAGATGACCGCGCTGGTCGTGCTCGAGCTGGCGCACGTTGGCCTCGTTCGCCAGCACCGCCAGCTTCCGGGGCAGCAGGTAGTTGCGGCCGAAGCCGGGCTTCACGTTGACCAGCTCGCCCGACTTGCCCAGGTTGGGGACGTCCTCGCGCAGAATCACCTTCATCGCCATGGCGTCCTCCGCTCAGCCCACCAGGGCGTTGTAAGGGATGAGCGCCAGGCCGCGGGCGCGCTTGATGGCCACCGCCACCTGCCGCTGATGCTTGGCGCAGTTGCCGGAGATCCGCCGGGGAATGATCTTCCCGCGCTCGGTCACGAAGTACTTCAGCATCGCCTGGTCCTTGAAGTCGGGCTGGCTGCCCTTCTCGGCGCAGAAGCGGCAGACCTTCTTGCGGCCGAAGCCGCCGCCGCGTCCGCCGCGCTTCTCGTCGTCACCGCCGCCGCCGAAGCCGCCGCGATCACCGCCGCCGAAGCCGCCACGGTCACCACCGCCGCCGTAGCCACCGCCGCCGCCACCGCCGTAGCCACCACCACCGCCGCCGCCGCCGCCGCCGCCACCGCCACCGGGGCGTCCGCCGCCGGATGCGCACCGCGGGAGCCGTTTCCGTTGAATTGTCCAGTCATGTCGTGCTCGTCACCGAGGGTGGGCTTCAGGCCTCCTCCGGCGCCTCCTCGTCCAGCGGCTCGATGACGTCGGGGGCCGCGCTCGCCGGTCCAGCACGCTCCGGGCACCGCCCCGCGGGTCTCGTCCATGTCGCCCGCCAGCTTCACGTCCTCCTGCACCGGCCGCGTCTCCGGATCGATGTCGTCGGCGACCTTCACCGAGAGCCACCGGGTCACCTCGTCGAGGTTGCGGAGGTTGCGCTCCACCTCGGCCACCAGCGCGTGGCCGCCCAGGTAGCGAGGCGTGGACGTAGATGGCCCGGGGCTGCTTGGCGACCGGGTACATCGTCTTCTTCTTGCCCCACACCGTGAAGCGGATGAGCTTCCCGCCCTCGCGGTTGACGATGCCGCGGACGCGCTCCTTCAGCTTGTCCACGCCCTCGTCGGTGAGGTCGGGCTTGACCAGGAAGATGGTCTCGTATTCGCGCAGGTGATGCGCTGTCGTCTGCTCTGCCATGTGTTCCTTCCCCTCGGGTTGTGCCCCGGGTCCAATGCCCGGAGCGGGGACGCGGTCAGTGGCCGGTTGCCGGCACACCCACCGGGGACGGGAACACCGCGCGCCCGTCACCCTCGCGCTGCTGCCAAAGAACGAGGCGGCGTACCTATCGGGCAGGGGGCTGCGCCAAGTCAGAGTCACGGCCGCGGTCAGCGCCGGTTGTGGCGGTTCATCGCCTCGGCGAGCCCGAGCGACAGCCACGCCCGGGCCATGTCCACCGCCCGCTCGAGCAACGGGGGAGACCGCTCGCGTTCCTCGGACGAGAAGTCGTGGAGCACGTGGCCCACCACCCGCTCCTTGGCGTTCGGGCCCGGTCGGGCTTGCCGATGCCGAACCGCAGGCGGGCGAACTCGGTGTCGCCCGAGCTGCTCGACGATGGACTCGAGCCCGTTGTGGCCGCCGGTGCCGCCGCCCTTCTTCAGCTGGAGCCGCCCGAACGCCAGGTCCAGCTCGTCATGGATGACGAGCAGGTCGTCGGGCGCCACCTTGAAGAAGCGCGCCGCGGCCGCCACCGCCTCGCCCGAGGCGTTCATGTACGTCTCGGGCTCGAGCAGGAGCAGGCGACTCTTGCCCGCGTCCCCCTGACCGAAGCGGCCCTGGAACTTCGCCTGGCCGAGCGGGATGCCCACCGCGCCGGCCAGCCGGTCCAGGACCATGAAGCCCACGTTGTGCCGGTGCCCGGCGTACTCGCGGCCCGGATTCCCGAGCCCCACGACGAGCCTGGCCCCGTGCACGCCCGCGGCCTACTTCTTCTTCTCGTCCTTCTTGCCGCCGCTGGCCTTGGCATCGGCCGCCGGAGCCGCCGCGCCGCCCTTGCCGTCCGCGGCCTTCGCGTCGCCGGGCTTGGCATCCGCCGCGGCCGGTGCCGCACCCGGCGCACCCGCCACCGGGACCGCCGCCGCCACCACCGGAGCCACCTCTTCCTTCTCCGGCACCGAGACCACGGCGATGGTGTAGTTCACCTGGCTCTTCACCTTCACGCCCTCGGGGAGCTTCACCTCGTTGATGTGGAGCGACTGGGCGATCTTCATCGCGCTGACGTCCACCTCGATCTTCTCCGGGATGGCGCCGGGGAGCGCGAAGACCTCGAGCTCACGGCGGCTCTGCGACAGCACGCCGCCCTCCAGGACGCCGACCGGCTTGCCGACCAGGACCAGCGGCACGTTCACCTTCACCTGCTCGTTCTCGCGCACGTCGATGAAGTCGGCGTGGAGCATCTCCCGGCTCACCGGGTCCTGCTGGTAGTCCTTGAGGAGCACCAGCCGCTCGGGCTGGCCCTCGAGCTTGAGGGAGAGCAGGGTGTTGAGCCGGTGCGGGGTGGCGATGGCCTTCTTGATCGCGATCGGGTCGATGGCGATGTGCACCGGGTTCTCGAGGTGCCGGCCGTAGACGACGGCCGGGACCAGGCCCTCGGCCCGGAGTCGCCGCGCCGAGCCCTTGCCTGCGCCGTCGCGCGCGCGTGCCGCGAGGGTGTTCCGGGTGATGGCCATGGGTGCTGCTCCTGTCGTGCGCCGGACCGGCATCCCACCCCCTGGTGGGCCCCGGGAACTCGGCGAAAGACGCTCTACTGCCAAGCTTTCCACGGACGGTCAAGCCGGAGCCTCCCGGGCGAGGCGCAGGCGGGCCGGCGCTGGTTAGCTCGAGAGGCCGCTGCTCTCCATGTTCCCCACGCGCTTCGTCCACCTCGAGGAGGCCCGCCGCCGGTTCGGCGCGCGGGTCGAGCGGCTCGGGTCGTTCCTCGGCGCGGGCGACCCGCTGGCCGACGCCGCGGTGGAGGTGCTCGCCGGACGCTCGTCCGAGGAGCGCGAGCGGTGGGTGGACCAGGCGCTCACCGGCGACGTGGCCTCGCTTCCGGCGGAGCTCCGGACCCTGCGGGCGGCGCTCTCGGAGCTGCCGTTCTGGGCGGACCTCGACCGGGCGCGCCGGGGCGGGGAGGTGCTGCTCCGGACCGGCTTCTTCGGTGGGCTGGTGCTCGGCTTCCGCTCGCTCGTCGCCGGCTACTGCAGCCCCGCGGGCAACAAGCCGCTCGTCTTCTCCGGGCGGCTCCGGGAGGCCGCGCCGCGGCGGCTGTCGGAGACCGGGAGGTTCGTGAGCCTGGTGTACCGGCCGGGCTCGCTCGCGCCCGGCGCGCCAGGATGGGTGGCGGCGGCGCGCGTCCGGCTGATGCACGCGCAGATCCGCCGGCTGCTCCGCGGCTCGCCCCGCTGGGATGCGCGCGCCTGGGGCGCGCCCATCAACCAGGTGGACATGGCAGGGACCACGCTCCTCTTCTCGCTGGTGCTGGTGGACGGGCTGCGGATGCTCGGCTTCCGCATCGACCGCGAGGACTGCGAGGACGTGCTGCACCTGTGGCGCATCGGTGGCTGGGTGCTGGGGGTGGAGCCCGAGCTCCTCGGCGCGACCGAGCCCGAGTCGCGCGTGCTCTGGGAGCTCCTCGAGGCCACCCAGGAGCCCCCGGACGCCGATTCGGCCGCGCTCGCCCAGGCGCTGATCGAGTCTCCCTTGCACGAGGCACGCTCGTCCGAGGAGCGCGCCCGTGCCGAGCGCTTCCTTCCCGTCGCCTACGGTATCGGCCGTCACCTGGTCGGCGACCGGTACGCGGACGCGCTCGGCTACCCGCGCACGCCGTGGCGGTTCGTCGCGCCCGCGCTGCGCACCATCATCTCTGGGACGGGGCGGCTGGTGGGCCGGTTCCCCGGCGTGGACCGCCTCGCGCTCGAGGCCGGCCTCCGCTACTGGAAGCGGACGCGTGGAGGTGGGGCTCGGCCGGGGAGGAGGCCCGCTTCGAGCTCCCCGGCCGCGTCGGGCGTGCCTGACCTGGCCCGCCGCGCGGAGCGCCTGGACGCCGAGATCTCCGCACAGCGCCCCACGCCGGACCCAGCGAGCGGGCGTAGTACCGTCTGCTCTCAAGGGTGAGCTCGAACGGGAACGCACTGGAGGGCTGGACCGCCGGACGGTGGCAAGTCGAGCGGCGGCTGCGTCGAGGCCGGGTGGCCGATGCGTTCCAGGTCCGCGGACCGGACGGAGAGGGTCGGGTGCTCCGGCTCCTGCATCCGGTCCACGTGGTGGACGCGCGCGCGGTGAGCCGCTGCCTCGACGAGGCGCGGGCGCTCCTCTATCCGCCGCACCCGGGCATCGTCGCGGTCGAGGATGCAGGGCAGCTGCCGGACGGACGCATCTTCCTGGTGGCCGAGGACTCGGAGCTGCCGCTGCACGTCGACCTTCATCCGCACCCCGGCCCGGACGACCTCGTCCGCCTCGCCGAGGAGGTCGCCCCGGCGCTCGACGCGCTGCACGCCCGTGGCCTGCTGCACGGGCACCTGGACGTCGACGCGTTCGTCGGCGAGCCGGCCCTGCTGACGGGCGTGGGCTTCGGTGTGTTCCAGGGCGGCACCACCCAGGAGTGGACGGGCGGGCGCGACCCCGGACGGCGCGTGGACCAGGGGCTCCTGGGCCGGCTCCTCCTCGCGCTCGCCGGCGAGGGCGCCGAGTGGACCGGCATCCGCGCGGTGCTCGAGCGCTGCATCTCGGTGGATGACGCGCTGCCCTTCCCCAGCGTCGCGGTGCTCGCCCGCGCGCTCAGGGGCGCCTGCGTCTCGGACCCGCTGGCCGAGACCCGCCACGTGCCAGGTCCTCCCCCGGCGCTGGCGGCCCGCGCGCGGGAGAGCGTCCCGTCGACCGTCGGGCCCTACCGCGTCCTGGGGCTCCTCGGCGAGGGCGCGATGGGCCGGGTGTTCCGCGCCGAGCGCGACGGCCGCGCGGTGGCGCTCAAGCTGCTTCGCCGCGAGCACCTGCGCTCGCGCCTCCTGCTCGACCGGTTCTTCCGCGAGGCCCGGGCGGTGAGCCGGATTCGCCACCCGCACATCGTCGAGGTGATCGAGGTCGGCGAGGAGCGCGGCCCCGAGGGGCTCGAGCGGGCGTACTGCGTGATGGAGCTGCTCGAGGGCAAGACGCTCGGGGCGCTCTTCCGGGAGCGCGCGCTGGACATCGCGCGGACGGTGGAGATCGGCCTTCAAGTCTGCGAGGCGCTCGAGGCGGCGCACGCCACCGGCGTGGTCCACCGCGACGTGAAGCCGGACAACATCTTCGTCGTGCCGCGCAAGGGTGGCGGACTGGGTGAAGCTCCTCGACTTCGGGATCGCCAAGCTGCTCCGGGTGGGACCGGAGATGAGCCGCACGCCGGCCACGGTCATCGGCACGCCGCACTACATGGCGCCGGAGCAGGCCAGCGGCGCGCCGGTGGACGGCAGGACCGATCTCTACGCGCTCGGGGTGGTGCTCTACGAGCTCCTCGCCGGACGCCGCCCGGGGCGGATCCGCGGTGCGCCCGAGCCACTCCTCGCCCAGACCCCCGGCGGCGAGGCCATCCCCCCGGCGCTGGCGCGGCCCATCCTGGCGTCGCTGGCCGCGGATCCCACCCACCGCCCCGTCTCGGCCGCGGCGCTGCGGACCGCGCTCCAGGCGGCGGTGCCCGGGCTCACTTCAGGAAACGCTCCACGAGCGCCAGCACTTCGTCCAGGTCGAAAGGCTTCTTGACGTAGCCCACCACGCCGGGGAGCTGCGCCGCCCGCTCGACCGTCTCGTTCGCGCTGATCAGCAGCACCCGGTCGCCCTTGCCGATCGGGCCTGCGGGCCAGCTCCTCGAGGAAGGCGAAGCCGCTCATCACCGGCATCATGAGATCCAGCAGCACGAGCGCCGGTGGCTCCACCTGGGCCAGCGCCGCGAGCCCCTCTGCGCCGTTGGTGGCGGTGACCACGGGGTGACCCCCGGCGTCGATCATCTCCTCGAGGACCTCGCGGATGTCCGGGTCGTCCTCGACGATGAGCACCGTCTTCGAATCGACTCCGGGCAGGCATCCTCTCTCCGCAACGAGAGCCCGCGGGTCCCACGCCAGCGCTTTCACCCCATCCGCGCTCCGGGACCGACCCGGGGTCCAGCGCGTCCGAGTATGGCGGAAGGTTGCTGCCTGCGCCAACGTCCGTTCGCCCCTGACGGCCACCCGCGAGGTGGGGGAATGCGCGAGAGAGGAGGCGGCGGTGCGATGTCGCTCGCGCGCGCTACACGAAGAGCGAGCTGAGCGAGTCGCCGGAGTAGATGCGCTGGATGGCGTCGGCGAAGAGCCGGGCGGTGCTCAGCTGGCGGATCTTGGTGCAGGCCGCCGCGGCCGGACCGAGCGGGACGGTGTCGGTGAACACCGCCTCCTCGAGCTGCGACTCCTGGATGCGCTTCACCGCCGGGCCCGAGAGGATGGGGTGCACCGCGTAGGCCACCACCCGGCGCGCGCCCCCGCCCTTCAGCGCCAGCGCGGCCTGGGTCAGCGTGCCGCCGGTGTCCACCATGTCGTCGATGAGGACCGTGTCGCGTGCCGTCCACGTCGCCGATGAGGTTCATCACCTCGGAGACGTTGGCCCGGGTGCGCCGCTTGTCGACGATGGCCAGCGAGGCGTTGAGCCGCTTGGAGTAGGCCCGCGCCCGCTCCACGCCGCCGGCGTCGGGGGAGACGATGACCAGCTCGTCGGTGGCGGGGAAGTTCTCGCCGGATGTCCTCGAGGAACACCGGCGAGGCGAAGAGGTGGTCGGAGGGGATGTGGAAGAAGCCCTGGATCTGCGCCACGTGCATGTCCATCGACACGACGCGGGTCGCGCCGGCGGACTCGAGCAGGTCGGCGACCAGCTTGGCGGTGATGGGCGTCCGCGGGACCACCTTCCGGTCCTGACGGGCGTAGCCGAAGTAGGGGATGACCGCGGTGATCGACTGTGCCGAGGCGCGCTTGAGCGCGTCGCACATGATCAGCAGCTCCATGATGTGGTCGTTCGCCGGCGGGCAGGTGGACTGGACGATGAACGTGTCCTGTCCCCGGACGTTCTCGCCGATCTCGATCTGGATCTCCCCGTCGGAGAACCGGCCGACCTCCGCCTTCCCGAGCGGTCGCTTCAGGTGCTCACAGATGCGTCGGGCGAGCGGGAGGTTCGAGTTTCCAGCGAAGACCTTGAAGTCGCGCGCCTGGGGCATGGGTGGGGGCTGGCCGTTCACCTAGACCAGCCCGGCCCGATGTGGAAGTGCCTGGGCTACGCCGCGCCCCAGCCTGGCCGTGCTCCGCTCGTACTGGTCGAGGATCACGCGCTCCATCCGCGCCCGCATGTCGGTGTTCAGCGGGTGGGCGATGTCCTTGTAGGTGCCGTCCTTCCGCTTCTTGGCGGGCATGGCGACGAAGAGCCCGGCCGAGCCCTGGATGACCTTCAGGTCACGCACGACGAAGCAGCCATCCAGCGTGATGGTCACGTACGCCTTGAGCTTTTCCTCATCGACCGGAAAAATCTTCACGTCCGTGATGTCCATAGATGCCCCTTGAATCCGGGAAGCTTCCGTTGGGCAGAGGACAGAAATCAAGCACCTCCGCCTACCCAGCGAACGAGCAGCCAGAAGTGCATCACGCAGACCCCCCCGTAGAGCGCCACCCCGGCGGCGAGCGCCCGGCGGGCCAGCGCGACGTGGGGGGCGTGGCGCTGGAGGATCCAGGCGGCGGCCCCCACCGCGGCCACCTTGCAGCCGAAGAAGAGCGACGGGTCGCCTGCATAGGCCAGGCGCATCAAGGGGTTGAGCTCACGCGCCACCCCGGCCTGGAGGAACACGTGGGTGCAGACGCCGTCCACCAGGTTGAGCAGCACCAGCACGCCCGCCGCCACCACGCCTCGACCCAACGCCGCCTCCGCTCGCCGCCCTGGGCGACCGTGGGTCGCCGCCATCGGACCGATTCCAAGAAGCGGGCCACGTCCGAACCGCCTGGAATCGCTCGGCCGGCGGCTCCCGGGCACGGGCTAGAGTCGCGCCATGGCTGAAGAGTTTCCGGTCCCCTGGGCGCCGGGGGTTCGTGTGCTCCACGGGCAGGCGGCGCTGGCGGCCCGGGTGGCCGAGCTCGGGGCCCGCATCACCGCGGACTACGCCGGCCGCGCGCTGACGGTGCTCTGCGTCCTCAAGGGCGCCTCCCTGTTCACCGCCGACCTGGTCCGGGCCATCGCCCTGCCGCTGCAGCTCGAGTTCCTGGGCGTCGCCTCGTACGGCAGCGGGACGACCTCGAGCGGCGAGGTGCGGATCACCAGCGACACCGGGACGCCGCTGCACGACCGCGACGTCCTGGTGGTGGAGGACATCGTGGACACGGGGCTCACGCTCCGCTTCCTGCTCCAGGCGCTGGTCGCCCGTGGCTGCCGGAGCGTCCGGACGTGTGCCCTGCTCGACAAGCCCTCGCGCCGGGTGGAACCGGTGGTGATCGACTACACCGGCTTCGAGGTCGAGGACCGCTTCCTGGTGGGCTACGGGCTGGACCACGACGAGCGGTGGCGAAACCTGCCGTTCGTCGGGGTGATCGAGCCCCAGGGCTCAGATGAACGCGCCGATCATCGCCAGCGCGAACGCCGGGGTGGGCGGCGCCTGCTGGGCCTCACCCACCAGAGTCACTCCGGCGTATTCCCCCGGGGCCGCGAGCTTCGGAAAGTCGTTCGACCTGGTCGGGGTCCGCACCCGGATCTGGTCCGCGGTGACCTCGAAGCGGACGATCTTGTCGTGGAAGGTGCCCGAGATGGTGGTCTGCCCGCCCTTGCGTTCGATGATGACCCGGATGTTTGAACCGAGGAGCTGTCCACCCGAGAAGGTGGCGTCGATGGGGACAGAGCTGCCGCTGCTGTAGACGATGCCGCCCCACGAGCCGTCGGAGCGCTGGCTCAACCGGGCGTTCACTCCTCTGACTTCTGTCGAGGTGAAGCTTGCCCCGCCTCCCTGGCCCTCGGCCCGGACGACGATGCTCCCGGAGGGCACGAAGCCAGAGGTGTCCGATGCCGTCGAACTCGAGGCGGCACTGCCTTCCGCACACGCGAGCGCGAGCATCGCGAGCGAGGCGAACGTCGTGCGCAACATGTCGTGTTCTCCCTGTGACGCCCCCCTCGGGCGGACGCGCGTGAGCATGGCCGAGGCGGACAGCTGCCACAAGCGCCGGACGGCCATCGGCGCGCCGCCCCCTCTTCCGCGGTCTTGCTCAGGGCGTGCCGGCATCCATCGGGGCGGATGGAGCCACCGCCCGGGGTGTCGCCCCCTGGCCTGGAGCCTCGGGGACGTCCGGGTCGAGCGTGTACACCGCCCGGCGGAGCGCCTCCTCCAGCGCCGCCGCGGACGGCTCGACCACGGCGAGCATGCGGTGCGCGGGACGGGCATGCCGCCCGCCGCTGTCCGCGGCGAGTCGCAACTGGGTGACGGCGTCGGCGATGTCACGGCGCGCCTGGTCCAGCTTGGTGCGCGCCTGGAAGAACGCGACCTCGGACTCGAGGCTCTTCAGCGTCTTGCGCTGCTCGTCGCTGATGCCCCCGAGCTTCTGCATCCGGGCGAGCGCGGCCAGCCCCTGGGAGAGCACGGCCGGGTCGTCGGACACCAGCTTCGGCCGGGCGAGGCCCTCCAGGAAGCCGAACAGCGCCCGGTCGAGCGCGTCGCGCTCCTCGAACTTCGCCCCGTCGAGCCCGGCGGCGCTCCCTCCCATGAGGTCGAAGGGGGCGTAGGCGGCGGCGAGGGCGGGCTCGGAGGGCCGGTACGGGTCAGCCCCGAGGGGGAGCATCCTCCCCTTGAGGATGATCAGCTTCCCGTCCGTCTGCTGCACGGTGAAGGTCCGGGCGTTGAGCCGGCTCAGCAGGAACCCCACCGCCCCGAGCAGGGCGAAGACGAGCAGGGTCACCACCAGCCGGGTGAAGGCGCGCCCCGCGCGGCGCCCGAGCGAATCCGAGGTCGAGGACATGAGGGTCTCCTGAACGTCGGTATACTCCCGAGTTCGAGGGCGATTGTGCCGTGAACCTGACCTTCCGCCGCCTGGGCGTGAGCGAACTGCTCCCCCGCTACATCTTCGCCGAGAGCCTCTTCGTGCGCCGCCGGGTGCTCGAGGTGGGGGCGGTGGCGGCGACGGGCGGCGCGTCGGCCGAGTTCCTCGTCTCCCGCGGCGCGCGGCTGGTGGTGGCCTGCGATGACGACCTCGCCGCGGTGGAGGCGGCCCAGGCGCGCGCCGGGAGCGAGCGGCTGCGCTTCCGCCCCGCGGTGTTCGACGATCTGCCGCCCGGCGGGTTCGACCTGGTGCTGGTGGCCGACCTTGCGCCGTTCGTCCGCGCCCCGGCGTTGCTCGCCCAGCTCGCCGAGCAGGTGTCGAGCACCGGCGTCCTGGTCGGTGGAATCCGCAATCCCGCCGGTCTCTCGCTCGCCCAGCTGATGGAGCCCGACCGCGACGGCGCGCCGCCGACCTATGGGCAGGTCCTGGACGCGCTCGCCGTCCACTTCCCCAACCTCGAGACCGCCACCCAGAGCCCGCTGCTCGGCTACCAGCTGGCCTTCGAGCGGAGCGAGGGGCTTCAGGTGGACGGCTCGCTCGCCGGCTCGGGCGAGGCCGCCTACTTCGTGGTGCTCGGGAGCCGGGAGCGGCTTCGCGCGGTGGACCCCACCTGGGTGCAGCTGCCCCCCGCGCCGCTGGCCTTCACCGGGGGCCGGCTCGACGAGGCCTCCACCCGCGCCCGCGAGTGGGAGGAGCGCGCCCGCAGGCTGAAGACAGCGCTGGCCGAGGCGCGCGAGGAGCTCGCCGGCGCCCGGGGCGACCTCGAGGCCACCCAGGGAGCGCTGGAGCGGGCCCGGGAGGAGGCCGCCCAGGCCCAGGCGGAGGCAGAGGTCCGGGGCGCCGCGGCGCTCCACCCGGTGGTGCAGGACGAGCTCGCCGCGCGGATCCGCCGCCTCGAGGCGGAGCTCCAGCTCGCCTCCGACCGGGCCACCGAGGCCGAGCGGCGGCTGACGGCCCGTGCCGCGGAGTCCGAGGCCGCCCGGGTCCAGGAGCGGCAGCAGCAGGCCGAGGTCCTCGCCGCGCAGGAGTCGGTCCGGCTGGAGCGCGCCCGCCGCGAGGAGCTGCAGCGACAGCTCGACGACGCCCGCATCAAGCTCACCGCCGCGTACGACGAGCTGCGCTCGGTACGCGAGGACCTCGCAAGGATCCGCACCGACACCGAGCGCGGACGGCTCACCCTCGAGGCCCGGGGCTCGGAGATCCAGGAGCGCGAGGAGCGGCTGGCGCAGGCCCGGGAGCGGGAGCTCAGGCTCGCCGAGCAGCACTCGCTGGTCCTCACCGCGCTCGAGGGCAGCCAGGCCGAGCTCGCCGAGGCCCGGAGCCGCGCCGAGGCGCTGGAGCAGCGGGCCAGCTGGCTCGACGCCGAGCGCGCCCGCGAGCAGCGGGCTTCCGAGGTGGACCGCCAGCGCCTGGAGGAGCAGCTCGCCGAGGCCCGGAACGCCCCTCCCCCGGGTCCGTCGCCGGAGGAGCTGGAGGCGCTGCGGACCGAGCTGCTCGCCGCCGCCGGAGAGCGTGCGCGGCTGGTGGACCGCCAGGGCGTCCTCGAGAAGCAGGAGGCCTCGGCCCGCGCCCTGTCCGCATCGCTCGAGGAGCGGCTGGCGAGCGCCGAGGCCGCCCTGGCGCAGGCCAACTTCGAGCCGCCTCCCGACTCCGTGTCCGCCCGCGAGCTCGCCATGGCCCGGGAGGCGCTGGAGCAGGCGCAGGCCGCCGCCCGCGACGCCCGGGCCGAACGCGACCGGGACGTGGCCGCGCTCTCGAGCGAGGTGGCCGAGAGGCGGGCCGCGCTGGCCCTGGTGGAGGAGCGCGCCTCCAGCACCGCGGTGTTCGCCCGCGAGGCCATGGCCCGGGCCGAGCGCGCCGAGCAGGACGCGCGGACCGCCGCGGAGCGTGCGGAGACGGCCGAGCGGATGGTGGCGGCGCTCGAGCTGCAGGTCAGCCGCACCGAGGACCTCGACGTGCAGCTGCAGACGCTCCAGGCGCGCGCCCGGGCCGAGGCGGAGGCCGAGGCGGCACGGCGGGCCGAGCTCGCCGGGCTGGAGGAGGCCTGCGCCTCGCTCGCCGCCCGCCTGGAGACATCCGAATCTCTCCGCGGCCGCCTCGAGGAAGAGCTCCGGTCGCACGCCGAGCTCCAAGAAATTCATGCCGCGCTGGGGGCCCGGGCCGAGGCCCTCGAGTCCGAGCGGGCGCGGCTGGAGGAGGAATCCCGGAGTCGCGGCGGCGCGCTCGCCGGGGCGGAGTCCGAGCTCGCCTCGGTGCGCGCGCAGCTGGCGTCGCTCGAGGACTCGACGCCCCGGCTCTCGGCGGAGCGGGACGCGGCGCACGAGGCGGCGCGCGCTGCCTCCGCCGGGGCGGCGCGGCTCGAGGCCCAGCTGGCCTCGCTCGAGCAGCGGCTGGCGGAGGCCGAGGAGGCCCGGGCCACGCTGGCCGCATCGCTGGAGGAGGGCCGGGAGGCGGCCTCGGGGGCGGCCGCCGGGTTCGAGGCCCGACTGGCCACGCTCGAGGTCGAGCTCCAGCACACGGCGGGCGCTCTGGCCGAGCGCACCGAGGCGCTCTCCCGGGCCGAGCCGGCGCTGCAGGAACTCACGTCCCTCCGCGCCCAGCACGCCGAGGCGGCGGCGCGGGCCGAGGCCTTCGGCCGTGCGCTCGAGGACGCCCGTGCCCGGGCCGATGCGCTCGAGGCTGCCGGGCAGCACGCCCAGGCGGAGGAGGCGGCGCGGTCGTCGCTCCTCGCCGAGCGGGACGTGGTGGCCGCCGAGCGTGACGCGGCACTGGAGCGTCTCGGCGTGCTCGAGGCCCGGGCCCAGGAGAGCGCGGCCCGGCTGGCGGCGCTCGAGGCGGGGCAGGGCGCAGGCGAGGAGCAGGCCCGGGCGGCGAGACAGTCACGGGATCACGTCCAGCGGGAGCTCGCGCAGGAGCGGGCGCGGGCACGGGTGCGCGACGAGGAGAAGGAGGGCATCGAGAGCCGGGTGGCGGAGCTCGAGGAGCAGCTCGGGAAGCTCGGCGACGAGCTGGCCTCGGTCCAGTTCGAGCGCGACGCGCTGGCGGTCCAGGCCGAGCAGTCCGCCGCCCGCGAGCAGGCGCTCGCCGAGGCGCTCGAGACGGCGCGCATGGGCTCCGCGGCGCCGGGCGCGCTCCAGCAGATGCTGGCCGAGGCGGCCGCCGCCCGCGACGAGCAGGCCGACCAGCGCGGGCGCGAGCGGGAGCAGGCGCGCGAGGCGCTCGAGGCCGCCCAGGCGCGGGAGCACGATCTCTCGACGCGGGTCGACCAGCTGCAGCGCCGGCTCGCGGCCCAGGAGGGTGAGCTGCTGGCCCTCCGGCGCGCGCGGCCACTCCGGAGGCCCGGCGAGGGCGAGCCATGAGCGCCCGGGCCGAGCGGGGCTTCAAGTACGAGGGGCTGGGGAACGACTTCGTGGTGCTCGACCGGCGCGCCTCGGGCGAGGACCTCTCGGCCGAGGCCTCCCGTGCCCTGTGCGAGCGCCGCAGGGGCGTGGGCGCCGACGGAGTCCTGGTCCTCCTGCCCTCGGGACGCGCCGCCGCGCGGATGGTGGTGCACAACGCCGACGGCAGCGTGGCGGAGATGTGCGGCAACGGGCTGCGATGCGTGGTGAAGCACCTGCTCGACCGCGACCCGGGCCGTGACGCGGTGGAGGTGGAGACCGGCGCCGGTGTGCTGCCGGCGAGGGTGCGACGCTCGGATGGCGAGGTGGTCGAGGTGGAGGTCGAGCTCGGCCCGGCCCGGCTCCAGGCACCCCACCTCCCGCGCGGTCCGGCGGGCGGGCCGTTCGTGGGCGCGCCGGTGGCCGGCGTGGGCTGGCCCGGCACCGCGGTGAGCATGGGCAACCCGCATCTGGTCCTGCTCGATGCCCCGCCCGAGGTGGTCCGCGAGCACGGCCCGCGGCTCGAGCACCTCCCGGGGTTCCCCGAACGCACGAACGTCGAGGCGGTGACCCGCTCGAAGGACGGGCTCCGGGTCTCGGTCTGGGAGCGCGGCGCCGGCCTGACCGACGCCTGCGGCACCGGGGCCGCCGCGGCGGTGGCGGCGGCGGTCCTGGCGGAGTGGGTGCCGGCGGACACGTTCATCCCGGTGGATCTCCCCGGGGGACGGCTGGCGGTGCGCGTGTCTCGCGACCTCCAGCGCACCACCTTGCGCGGCCCGGCACGCTTCGTCTTCAGCGCCGAGCTGCCGGAGGCGCTGCTCGACTGACCGCGCCGGAGACATCGTCCCCGGTGCTGCTCTGGGTGGTCGACGCCCGCGCGGACGCTCGCTCCTGGCTGGAAGAGCGGCTGGTGGAGGCCGGGCACCTGGTCGGCTGGGCCGGCGCCCCGGACGTGCTCGAGGGGCAGGACGGCGCGCCGGAGGTGCTGGTCGTCGGCACGCACGCGGACGCCTCGGCGCTGGAGTCGTTCCGCGGCACCTGGCCGGACGTGCCGGTGGTGGCGTGGGTGGAGCCGGGCCGTCCAGTGCCGCGGCTCACCGCGCCGTTCGAGTGGGCGTCCTCGGCGGATGGTGGCGCCCTGCTGGCCGCGGTGGAGCGCACGGTCCCGTGGGTCAACCTGCGCCGGGAGCGCGACGCCGCGCGTGGCGAGGCGGCCGCCGCGTGGAGACAGGCCGACCTGCACCGCCGCGCCTCCGGGCTGCTCCGGGATGCGGACGCCGAGGGATTCCACGAGGCCCTCGTGGGCGAGCTGCTCCGGGCCGCGGGCGCCGGGTCGGGCGCGCTCTGGCTGGCGGACGACACCGGCAGCTGGCCGCTCCGCGCCACCGCCGGAGAGAGCCCGGTGGACGCCTACCCCGAGACCCTGGTTCCCGACGCTCCTGCGCTGGCGGCCGTGTCCGCGGGCCGGCCCTGGAGCGTCGACGGCCCGGGGCTGTGGGTCCCCCTGTCCGCCCGTGGCGAGGGGCTCGGGCTGGCGCAGCTCTCGGCCGCGTCGGGCGGGTTTCCCGCCGAGGCGGTGGAGGCGGTGGCCACCGTCGCCGGCGCGGGCGCCGCGGCCCTGCTCGCGGCCCGGAGGTTCCGGGCGCTGCAGCGGCTCGCGCTGCGCGACCCCGACTCCTCCGCCTACAACCTCGCCTACTTCACCGACTACGCGACGAAGGAGCTCGACAAGGCACGGCGCTACGGCCGCGGGTTCTCGCTCCTCGGCTTCGCCCTCGATGGGCTGCCGCACCTGCGCGCCCGGGCGGGCACAGAGCAGGCTCGGGCGGTGGTCCGGGCCACCACCCGGGCGCTGGGACGTGTGCTGCGGGACTCGGACGTGCTGGCCAAGGTCGCCGAGCAGGAGTTCCTGCTCCTCCTCCCCGAGACCGACCCCTTCGGCGCGCAGGTCTTCCTCCGCCGCGCCCTGGCCGCAGCGCGGGAGGCGCCGGAGCTCCGGGCAATCGACGGGCTCGCGCCGCTGCAGCTCATGGGCGGCGCGGCGAGCTTTCCGCGTGACGGCGAGGACCTGGACTTCCTCACCGAGGCCTGCCGGGCCCGGCTGGAGCAGCGGCGCGCCTCGCTGCACCGTCGGCTGGTGCTCGAGCCGCTCGGGTTCTGGGAAGCCGTCGAGCTCTTGCTCGGCTCACCCGACGGCCCGCGGCTCCCCGCCGACGAGGGCGCCGACCCGTCGCGGCGCGGGCGCGTGCCCGAGGCGCTCTTCGAGGAGGTGCAGGCGGAGATCGGCCGGGCGCTCCTGCGCGAGCCGGGCGTCCGGAGCCTGGTCTACCTCGGTGCCGCCGAGGCGGGGCACGGGCTGCCGCTGGTCCGGACGCTGGAGCGCGCGGCGCAGGACTTCGCCCCGCGGGTCTACCTGCTCGCCCGGCGCGCCGAGGTGACGCCGCGGCCGGGCCTCACGCCGCTGGTGCTCGGCGGGGACGAGCGGCTGCTCCGCCACCAGTTCGTGCTCTGGCTGCACGGGTCCACCGCCTACGCCCTCTTGCAGCGGCGCGGCCGGGGTGCGACCTGGGCCTTTCACTCGTCCGACGCCGCGCTGGTGGACGGACTCGTCTCGAAGCTGCAGAGCGCCTACGACCTGCAGCCTTACTGAGCAAAGAGGCCATGCCCAGCTCCACCCGGAAGGTCCTCATCGCCGATCCCGACCTGGCCTCGGTCCGTGCGCTCACCCGCGCCCTCCGCCAGAAGGGATGTCAGGTCTACTCGGCCCGCGACGGGGCGCGGGCGCTCGAGCTGGCCGTGCTCCGCTCCCCGGACCTAGTCCTGTTCGACCGGAGCTGCACGGTGCTTGAGGCGCGGACCTTCGTCGACATCCTCCGCACCAATCCCCGCACCGACACCATCCCGGTCATCGTCACCGCCAGCGCCGAGGAGGTGGACGAGGCGATGCGGGACGCGCCCGGCGCGCTGCTCCGGAAGCCCTACAACCTCGACGAGGTCCTGGCGCACATCGACGACCTGCTGGCCCGCGCCGAGCGCGCGCGGAGCGACGCCGCCGAGCCGCAGGAGATCGAGGGCGCCCTGGCGCAGCTCGCCTTGCCGGACCTGCTCCAGACGCTCGCGCTCGGCCGCCGCACGGGGCGGGTGACGCTGCGCCGCGGGCCCGAGCGCGGCGAGGTGGAGCTGGTCGAGGGCCGGCCGGTCGACGCGCGCAGCGGCCCGGCCCAGGGAGAGAAGGCGCTGTTCCGGCTCCTCGGCTGGGCAGAGGGGACCTTCTCCTTCCAGCCCGGTCCCCCCGCCGCCGAGGCGCGCATCGGTCGAGGGATGGACGAGCTCCTGCTCGAGGGCGCGCGCCAGATCGACGAGTGCCGCCGGCTGCTGGACGTCCTGGCCGCCGCCGGTACGCGGTGGATGCAGGCCCCCGGCGCGGCGCTGCGGGCCGTGCCTCCGCTCGCGCGCGAGCTGCTGGCACGGCTCGAGTCGCCGAGGAGCGTGCCGGAGCTGCTGGACGCGGTGGAGGGGCCGGACCTCGCGGTCCTCCAGGGCCTGGCGATGCTCCACGGGGAGGGGCTGGTCGAGCCGGTGGACGAGGATGCCCCGCCGGCCCCGGAGCCGCTCCTCACGGCCGCCGAGGCGCACGCGATCCGGGCGCGGACCCAGCGCGGCCGGCCCCCGTCGCGGGGACAGGTGGTGAAGGTGCTGCTCGGCGCGCGCGACGCCGCGGCGGCCCGCGAGGCGCTGGCGGCGCTCCCCCTGCTCGCGCCGGAGGGAGTGCAGGCCCAGGCGCTGGGGACGGTGGCCGAGCTCGAGGTGGCCGACGGGCTCGTGCTGCACTTCTGCATCGTGCCGTCCGGAGAGCTGGGCCGGCCGCTGTGGCGACCGTTCACCCTCGACGGCGCGGGCCTCATCCTCGCCGACCTGGGCCCGCAGACGCTGGCGCTCGCCCGCTTCGTGGCGGACGAGCAGCACGCCGCCGTGGCGGTGCTGGGCGGGACCTGTCCCGACGAGCTCGCCCGGCGCGGGGCCGCGGCCCACCGCGGAGCGCGCGAGGCGGTCCGGGCGGTGCTCCTGTCCTACGCGGGGCTCGGGGCCTGAAGACGCTCGCCTCGGTCGACCGGGGCGCCACGGCGGACGGCAGCTCCTAGCGGGGCCCGCGCCGCTCCAGGGCCTCGGCCATCCCGGTGAGGCGGAGGAGCAGCGCGTACTCCTCCCCGGTCAGGAACGCCGTGCGCCGGCCGGCCACGTGGTCGAACCGCAGCTCGACGCGGAGCGCGCCGTTCACTCCCTCCTGGAGCACCTCGGGCGGGGCCCCCCGGTCGAGGCACTTCCGGACGTCGCGGGCGAGGCCCCGGAGTCGCCGGGCCAGGGTGAGCGCGCGCTTCCCCTCGGGCGTCTCGAAGGTGTGGAAGTGCCGGTTCCGCGAGAGGGGGCGTGAGGGCTCGAGGAGGCGCTCGACGAGACGACGGACGAAGGAATCCATGCTGGCGAAGGCCGTGGAGCCTAGCAACGCCGGGGCGCCGTCGCCCGGCTGAGCGACGCCCGTCCGCTCAGGCGCGGGCGGCTGGCCGCTCCCCGGCCTCGGCGGCGGGCGCGGCGGGGACCCGGAGGTGGAAGACGGTCCCCGACGGTCCGGTGCGCTCGCAGCCCAGGACTCCACCGTGCGCCTCGAGGATCTGCCGGCTGAGCGCCAGGCCGAGCCCCGTCCCGTGCCGCTTGGTGGTGAAGAGCGGGTCGAACAGGTGCGCCCGGGCCTCCTCGGGGATGCCGGGACCGGTGTCCTCGACGCGCACGTGCACCGCCCCGTCCTCGGCCGAGGTGGACAGCCGCAGTGTGCCGCCGCCGTCCATGGCCTCGCGGGCGTTGCGGACCAGGTTGAGCAGCACCTGGCGCAGCTGGGAATCGTCCACCAGCGCCGGAGGGAGCCCCTCGCCCAGCCGCCGCTCGACGCGGACGCCGGCCCGGGCGAGCTCCCCGCCGGCGAACTGCAGCACACCGTCGACGATGGCGTTCACGTCCTCGGCGGCCAGCGCCGGGGCAGGCGAGCGCGCCATGCGCAGGTAGCGCTCGGTGGTCTCGGTGAGCCGGTCCACCTCGCGGGTCACCGACTGGAGCAGCGCGCGGACCTCGTCGGCCTCATCCGCCGTGCTGAAGCGGGCCCGGGCGAGCGCGTCCTGGAGCATCTCCACATTCAGCCCGATGGAGCTGAGCGGGTTTCTCACCTCGTGGGCCACCTGGGCCGAGACGCGGCCCACTGCGGCCAGCCGCTCGGCGCGCAGGAGCGCCTGCTGCTGCCGCGCCAGGGCCTGCTCGCGCTCCTCGAGCGCCCCGCTCATCGCGTCGAACTCGCGGCCGAGCTGGGAGATCTCGTCATCCCCGGGGAGGTTGAGCCGGGCGGTGTAGTCGCCCCGGCGGATTCTGCCCCACGCCCGCGATGAGGGTCCGGACCGGGCGGAGGCTCCGGGCGGAGATGGCCGTCGCCAGGAGCCCCACGGCGATGGCCGCCACCGACAGACTGATGAGCAGCACGCCACGGCTCCGCTCGCGGCGTTCGGCCTCGACCACCACGGTGCGGATCCGACCGTCGAGCGCGGCCCGGAGCGCCCGGAGCTCGCGCGACAGCCCATCCTGGGCCGTGGTCAGCGCGGCGATGGCCTCGGGGCCGTCCGACCCGGACCAGGCTCGCGAGGCGGTGGCCTCGAGCGCCTCGACGCCGGTGGCCACGTGCTCGACCCGCGCCTGCACCGAGTCGAGGAAGGACCGCTCGGACGGCGGGGCGGTGGTGCGCATCGAGGCCAGGGTCGCCTCGAGCGAGCCGAGGCGCGCCCGGAGCAGCGGCGGGAAGGTGAGTGGCGCCAGCCGGGCCAGCGCGGCGCGGGTCTGGGGATCGGCCTCGGCGGCGACCTGTGCCGCCTCCTGGGCCTGGTTGCGCTGGAACGAGTCGAGCGCGGCGGCGTCCTGGGCGAGCAGCAGGTAACCCTGGCTCACCAGCCGGATCTCCTGCTGGTTCCGGTGCAGCTCGCTGACGCTGAAGAGGATGAGGAGACCGAAGGTGACCAGGACCACCGCGTGGCCGAGGAAGATGCGCGTGGCCAGCGACACCCTGGGCGGCCGGCCCGGAGTGAAGGTCGCGGTCAGCCGGCCTTCTCCGTGTGTTGCCCGGCAGAGGCGTGCAGCGGGGCCGGTGCGTCGGCCGGGGCGCGCAGGCTCCACGGCGGCGGCGGAGACGGCAGGGTCCGTGGACGCCGCCGGCGCGGGAACGTCGGGCTCGGGTGGCCGCGTGCGCCGGGCGATCTCCGCCGCCTCGGCCGCGGCGCGGTCCTCGACCGAGCGGTCGGAGGCCGCGACCTCGTCGGCGGTGAGCTCGGTGCGGTCCGCGGCCAGACCGCTCTTCTTCTCGAGGTCCCGGATGGCGCGGCGGAGCAGGTCGCGCTCGAGGAGCGTCCGGTTGAGGCGCTTCTCCAGCGCCTTGAACTTGTCCTTCAGGAGGTCCAGCTCGCCCTTGACCACGGTGTAGACGCGGGCCTGGGTCTCGGTGCGGCCCTTCAGGCGGCGCACCTCGGCGGAGAGCTCCTGGGCACGCGAGCGCTCGCGGTTGGCGAGGTGCTCGAGGCGATCCATCTTCTCCCGATCGGTGTCCGACAGCTCGCGGAAGCGCCGTGCCTCGGGCGCCGGCGGAAGAGGCGCGGCGACGGGAGCGACGGCAGGCGCGGCCACCGGGGCGGGCGCGGCGGCGACGGGCCGTCGGGTGCGGAAGGCCTCGCTCTCGCTCCGGAGCCGGCCCACCTCGGCGAGCGCGCCGGCCAGCTCGCTCCGCACCACCTCGAGCTGCTGGGACGCGCTCCGCTCGACCTCGGTGCGGGCCTTGACCAGGTCCGTGCCGTCCTTGTCTCCCGCGCGCTGGTCGTGGAGCTTCTTCCGGGTCTGCTTCAGCTCGCCCCGGAGCTCGGTCACGGTCGCTTTCAGCTCGTCGACCTCGCGTCGCCTCTTCTCCGGCTCCGGGTCGGGGCCGCTCCGACCCGCGGTGGGGCTGGCCGCGGTGGGGAGGCCGGGCGCGGGAGCGCGGTGAGCGGTTGCGCCGCGGCCAAAGATGAGAAGGCCGAGGCAGACGACGAGGGCAATGCTGACGACGACGAGTAGGAAGGCCATGGCGTGCGCTCCATCGTCCTTTAGCATGCCCGGGGCATGCTCCACGCCACCCACCGGCTGCTCCTCGTCGCCTTCCTCGGAGCCCTCGCGCTCTTCGCCACCACCGTGACCCCGGCGCTCTTCGCCACGGTGCCCCCCTCGGCTGCTGCGCGGGTGGTCGGCCGGGTGCTCCCCGTGCTGGACGCGGTGGGGCTGCTGCTCGGGCTCGTCGCGGTGCTGCTGGGTGCGACCGGCCGCTCGGGGCGGGCGGCGGTGGTGCTCGGGCTCGCGCTCGCCGCGCTGGCCGGCTGCAGCCTCTTCCTCGTGACACCGGAGATCGCCAGCATCCGGCGGGCGACCGGAGACGCGCTGTCGCAGCTCCCGCCCGGGCGATCCCGCCCGCCGCCGCTTCGGCATGCTCCACGGTGCGTCCACGGTCCTCTTCGGCCTCCAGGCGCTGCTGGCGGTGGCGCTCGTCGCCCTCCGCCCCGAGGCCCGCCCGGCCAGGAGGCGGCGGCACGACGGAATCCTCGCTGAGCGCGGCCGCCTGCTACAGGTAGAAGCGGTCGGTGAGGCCCGCGGTCCGGGCGAGGATGGCGGTCCAGCCGAGGATGGTGTCGACCTTGCCCTCGGCGTCGGCCGGGTTGAGCCCGATCGCCGCCAGGCTCCCGCTGCAGCCGATGAGGGTCACCTGGTCCGAGGCACGGAGATGACCGAGCAGCGCCCGGATCGTGGGGAGCCCCCGCGCCTCGAACCGCGCGGCGATGTCCTCGCGCTCCGGGAAGTCCGGCTCGTCCAACCGACCGGTCAGTAGCCGCTCCAGTGCCCACCAGAAGAAATAGACCTCCACCCGTCGTCCCAGGGCGGCCCCCGAGGCGGCGATGGACAGGCCTTGATGCACCCTGTCATAGGCTCCACTATGTAGGAAAATCGCGAGGGTAGCGGTTCCGGAGCCGGTGGACACACCTGGGCAAATACCCCGGATCGTCTTGCGCGTGAAAGACCTGGCTGGTACTCCCCCCAGACCCCTGATGCCAGAGGCCCACACAGCGCGACGGAAGGACGCCCACCTCGATCTGTGCGCGCAAGGGGACGTGGAACCGGCCGGGAATTCCACGCTGTTGGATTGCGTGCACCTGGTGCACAACGCCCTGCCCGAGCTGGCGCTCGACGACGTGGACCTGACCGCACCCTCTGGGGCAAGGGCCTCCGCGCTCCCCTGCTGGTCACCGGCATGACCGGCGGCACCGAGCGCGCCCGCGAGCGTCAACCGCGACCTCGCCCAGGTGGCGGAGCGGCACGGCGCTCGCGTTCGGCGTCGGCAGCCAGCGCGCCATGGCCGAGCACCCGGAGCTGGCGCCGCACCTTCCAGGTCCGCGACGTCGCGCCACACGGTCCTCCTGGTCGGCAACATCGGGCTGAAGCAGGCCATCGCGCTCGGGCGTGGATGGGCGTGCCGCGGGCTGATCGACGCGCATCGGCGCCGACGGCCTCGGCGCTGCACCTCAACGCGGCCCAGGAGCTGAGCCAGCCCGAGGGCGACCGCGACTTCCGCGGCGGCTACAGCCTGGTGCAGGCGCTGGCGACCGGCTTCGGCGAGCGGCTTCCTGGTCAAGGAGACGGGCTGCGGCATCGCGCCCGCGGTGGCGCGGCGGCTGGTCGACTGCGGGCGTGCGCACGCTGGACGTGTGCGGGCTCGGCGGAACCAGCTGGGTCCGGGTGGAGCAGCTGCGGGCCAGCGGGCAGATGGCGCGAGCTCGGCGCTCACTTCTCCGCCTGGGGCATCCCCACTGCGGCCGCGGTGGCGGCGTGCGCCGGGCGGTGGGCCCGTCGGTGAAGCTCATCGCCTCGGGCGGCATTCGCACCTGGCCTCGACGTTGCCAAGGCCCTGGCGCTTGGCGCGGACCTGGCGGGCATGGCGCTGCCGCTCTTCCGCGCGCAGCAGGCGGGCGGCGTGGCCGGCGCCGACGCAGCGGTGCGTACCGTGGTCGCAGGGCTCGGCAGGCGCTGCTGTTGACCGCGAGCCGGACCGTTGCCGAGCTGCGGCGCAGCCCGCGGGTGGTGACGGCTCCGTTGAAGGACTGGCTGGAGTCGCTGTGAAACAGGGAATGCGGGGCAGGAGCTGCGGGATGGACGTCACGAGCCAAGGAGGGGCCAGCGACGCGCCTCCGTCGCGCTTTCCCGGGCTTCCACAAGCTCACGCTCGAGCAGCGCGTGGCGGAGCTCGAGCGGCGCTTCGGGCTGTCCGCAGGAGGACCTCGAGCTGCTCTGCGCGAGCGCCGAGACGCTGCCGCTCGAGCACCGCGAACCAGATGATCGAGAACGCGGTGGGCGTCGCTTCTCCCTGCCGCTCGGCCTGGGGCTCAACTTCCAGGTCAACGGCCGCGACTACGTGGTCCCCATGGCGGTGGAGGAGCCGTCGGTGGTGGCCGCGGTCTCGTTCGCCGCGAAGATCGTCCGCGAGGCCGGCGGCTTCACCGCCGACGCCGACGAGCCGCTGATGATCGGCCAGGTGCAGGTCACCCGCTACGGCGACCCCGACCATCGCCGCAGAGAAGCTCTCGCGCCCACAAGGAGCAGATCCTCGCGCTCGCCAACAGCTTCCACCCGTCGATGCAGCGGCGCGGCGGCGGCGCGCGGGACGTCGAGGTGCGGCTGCTCCCGGCGCCCGAGGGCCGCGGGGCGAGCCGCTGCTGGTGGTCCACCTGGTCATCGACACCCAGGAGGCGATGGGGGCCAACCTCATCAACACCATGGCCGAGGGCGTGGCGCCGCTCATCGAGCAGATCACCGGCGGGCGCGTCTACCTGCGCATCCTCTCCAACCTCGCCGACCGGCGGCTGGCGCGGGCGAGCTGCCGCATCCCGCGTCGAGGCGCTGGCCGACTTCGACATGCCCGGGCCGGAGATCGCCGAGGGCATCGGCCAGGCGAGCCGCTTCGCCGAGGCCGACCCGTACCGCGCCGGCCACCCACAACAAGGGCGTCATGAACGGCATCGACGCCGTGGCCATCGCCACCGGGCAGGACTGGCGGGCCATCGAGGCCGGCGCGCACGCCTTCGCCTGCCGCGACGGCCAGTACCGGCCGCTCTCGACCTGGTACGTCGAGGAGGGCCACCTCGTCGGCCGCATCGAGCTGCCGCTCGCGCTGGGCACGGTGGGCGGGCCGATCAAGATCCACCCCGGCGTGCAGCTGGCGCTGCAAGCTCCTCGGCACCCGCGGCGCGCGCGAGCTGGCGCATGGTGTTCGCGGCGGTGGGCCTGGCGCAGAACCTCGCCGCGCTCCGTGCGCTCGGCTCGGTGGGCATCCAGAAGGGCCACATGGCGCTGCACGCGCGCTGCGTGGCGGTGACCGCCGGCGCCCGTGGCGACCACGTGGAGCGGGTGGCCCACCTGCTGGTGAAGAGCGGACACGTCAAGGTCGACAAGGCGCGGGAGATCCTCGCCTCGCTCGGGCCCGTCGACGCACACGGGCCGATCGAGCGGACGTGAGCCCGGGGTCGAGCGCCGCCCACCGTGCCGCGGCGCCGGCCGGGCGAGCACGCCGCCAGCCCCGAGGCGTTCGGCCCGGGGAAGGTCATCCTCCTCGGCGAGCACGCGGTGGTGTACGGGCACCCGGCGCTCGCCGTCCCGCTCACCCTCGGCGTGACCGCGCGCGGCACGCCCGCCGAGCGTTGCAGCCTCACCGGCCTCCCGGACCTCACGCTCGCCCAGCGGCGGATGCTCGACGCGGCGTTCGACACCGTGGCCGAGGCGACGGGCCGTCCGCCGCTGCGCATCGCGCTGGCCTCGACGCTCCCGGTCTCGATGGGGCTCGGCAGCTCGGCGGCGCTCGCGGTCGCGGTGTCGCGGCTTCTCCTCTCGGCGAGCGGCACGCGGGCCAGCCCGGCCAGGGTGCTCGCCCTGGCGCTCCGGATGGAGGAGACGTTCCACGGCACTCCGTCCGGCGTGGACCACACCGTCAGCGCGCACGGGACGCCGCTCCTCTACCGGCGCCCGGTGCCCGGACGGCCGGGCCGCGGTCCGCCCGGTCCGCATCGGCGCCCGGGCCACGCTGGTCCTCGCCCTGACCGGGCCACGCCGGGGCACGCAGGAGACGGTGGGCGCGCTCCGGCCGCCGGGCCGCGCGCTGGCCCGAGCGATACGGCCGGCTCTTCCGACGAGATGGGGCGGCTCGCGGTGGAGGGCACCGCGGCGCTCGAGGCGGGTGATCTCGAGAGTCTCGGCGACGCGATGAACGTCAACCACGGCCTCCTCGCCGCGGCGGGGGTGAGCTCCCCGGCGCTGGACGGCGCGGTGGACGCGCTCCGCCGGGCGGGGGCGCTCGGGGCGAAGCTCACCGGGGCGGGCGGCGACGGCGGCGCGGTGGTGGCCCTGTTCCGGAGGCGGCCCGCCGTCGCGGGTGCTGGAAGCAGACGGGCCTCGCCGTGCTCACCTCGGAGCTGGAGCCCCACGGATGAGCCCCTCGCGAGCGACGGCGCGCGCCCACCCCAACATCGCGCTGGTGAAGTACTGGGGAAAGCGCGACCCGGTGCGCATCCTGCCGCACCAGTCGAGCCTCTCGGTCACCCTGGCCCCGCTCGAGGTGCTGACCACCGTGGAGTTCGGCGCGCCGGCAGACGCCGTCACCCTCCACGGCGCCGAGGCACGCGGAAAGGAGCGGGGCCGGGTGCTCGCGCTGCTCGAGCGGGTGCGCGCCGCGGCGGGCCGGCCGCTCGGGCCGGTGCGCGTGGACTCGCGGGGCAACTTCCCGATGGCGGCCGGGCTCGCCTCGAGCGCGGCCGGCTTCGCGGCGCTGGCGCTCGCCGGTCGGGCCGCGGCGGGCCTGTCCACCGACGCGGCGGCGGTGTCGCGTCTGTCGCGCGAGGGCAGCGGCTCGGCCTGCCGGAGCGTCCAGGGCGGGGTGTGCATCTGGCACCGGGGGATGCGCGACGACGGCGAGGACAGCGTCGCCACCCAGGCCTTCTCCGAGGCGCACTGGCCCGAGCTGCGGCTCCTGGTCGCCGTGCTGAGCCGGGCGGAGAAGGAGGTGGGCAGCCGCGACGGGATGGCCCAGACGGTGGAGACCTCGCCGTACTACCCGGCGTGGGTGCGGGACGCCGAGGCCGAGATCCCGCGCGCCACGGCGGCCATCGCCGCGCGCGACCTCGAGGCGCTGGGGGCGCTCTCGGAGCGCAACGCCTGGCGGATGCACGCCACCGCGCTCGCCGCGGATCCGCCGCTCTGCTACCTGCTCCCCGGCACGCTGGGCCTCATCCTCGCGCTGCCCGCGGCCCGCCGCCGCGGCGTGCCGGTGTGGTTCACCCTGGACGCTGGGCCCAACCCGGTGCTCCTGACTCTGGCCTCGCACGCGTCCGAGGTGGAGCGGCTGGCGCGCGAGGCCGGCGCGGTGGACGTGGTGCGCTGCCGCCCGGGTGGGGACGCCCGGCTCGTCGAGCCCTGAGCGCACCGTGGAGGTCTGCCTCTCCGCCCCGGGCAAGCTCTTCCTCTCCGGCGAGTACGCCGTCCTCTGGGGCGGCATCGCCCGACTTCTGGGTGTGGGCCCCCGGGCCTTTGCCCTCGCCCGCGCCCGGGAGGACCGGGGCGTGCACCTGGTCCTCGCCGAGGGGCGGCTGCAGGGGACGGTGACCCCGCTCGGGGTGCGCTGGGCGACGGAGCCCGCGCGCGCCGTTCGCCTTCGCCGCGCGCGCTCTCGACGTGGTGGTGCGGGCCCGAGCCCGCGAGTCGCTGGGGCTGGAGGTCGCCCTGTCGCCGACCGCGCCGGGCCCCGGTGGCCACAAGCTGGGCCTCGGCAGCTCGGCGCGGGCCGTCGTCCTGGCGGTGGAGAGCGCGGCGCGGCTCCTCGAGGTACCGGCGGCGCTCGCCCTCTCGCTCCTGGCCCACGCCGAGGCGCAGGGAGGGAAGGGCAGCGGGGGAGACGTGGCCACCTGCGCCGTGGGCGGCCTGCTCCGCTACCGCCGATGGCCCAGGGAGCGGGTCACCTCCGCGCCCTCGCTCCGCCTCGGCCTCGCCGCGGCCGGGGCGCCGGACGTGGTGCGGCTCGGGACGACGGCGCTCCCGGCGAGCTACGCCTTCAGCGGCCAGAGCGCCTCCACCCGGGGAATGATCCAGAAGGTCGAGGCCGCCCTCGAGGGGTCTGCCCGCCAGCGCTTCGTCGAGTCGAGCGACCTGCTCGGCCGCGAGCTCGAGGACGGGCTGCGCGGCTCGCGCTTCGCCCAGGTGGAGGAGGCCTGCCAGGAGCTGGAGCAGCTCCTCGAGTCGCTCCCCGGCGTGGGCACGCCCGCCACGGCGCGCATCCTGGCGCTGGCCCGCACCGCGGGGAGCACCGGGAAGGTCAGCGGCGCGGGCGGTGGCGACGGCTGCGTTCTCTTCTCACCGGACGAGGATTCCCGCCGTGCGCTCCTGGCGGCGCTCGGGCACCGGGGCTTCGTGGCGGTGCCGCTGTCCGTCGAGCCCGGGGTCCGGGCCGAGACGTTCGCCCCGCCCGAGCTCCGCTCCTGGCTCACGGCCTGAAGGCGGCTCAGAAGAGCTGACCGAAGGCGATGTAGATGGCCGTCCGCTTGGTCTCCAGGTCGAACCCGAAGTCCGCCCGGATGACGGCCGCGCGGCGCATCAGGCGGAGTCCTCCGCCGGCGCCGCTGTGCCACTGGCTCCCATCGAAGAACTTCCCGTTCGCCTCTTCCGGCTGCCACACCCGCCCGGTGTCGTAGAAGCCCGACAGACCGATCTGCAGCGGCGCGGGACCCCACGGGATCTCGATGGCCGCCCAGCGGAGCTCCGCGTTGCCGTAGACCTTGGTGTTGCCTCCGTAGCGATTCCGGGGGACGCCCCGCACCGAGTCGAGGCCTCCGAGCCCCTCCACGCCGGCGATGCCGCCCACGATGTTCCACTCCCAGAACGGCACGTCGCCCCAGAGGTAGTCCGCCACCCCGTGGAGCCCGAGCACGAGGCGCGGGGTCCAGAGGGAGACGAAGATGTTGGTGCCGAAGGTGACGCCCTGGTAGCTCCACTCGCTCCCGGTCTGCGGACGGGCAATCTTCCCGGAGAGCTGGACCAGGAATCCCGAGTGGGCGTTCTGCTCGTCGTCGCGGGTATCCCAGAGGAGCCCGCCGAAGACCTTGCCATTCCTGCCCCCGCCGATGCCGGTCGGTCGCTCCAGCGCCAGGGCCGAGCCGGCGTACGGAGTGACCCAGTGGTAGCGGAACTCGTAGCCGGCGTAGAGGGTGAACGGCGCCGCGTCGCCGAGCGGCTTGATGCGGAAGCGGAGCCAGTCCGAGGTCCAGACGTTCTGGTACCCGAAGAACTTGTCGGGGCCCTCGAGGGACCGACCGGGGAAGGTGTGGTTCCCCGGGCCGTAGTACGGAGCGTAGAGGTCCTTGTGGAACTCGAATCGCGCCTCGACCCGCACCGGCCCGAGCAGGTGCGGCGCGTCGAAGGCGAGATAGTGGCCCTGGAACCCGGTGGTGGTGGCGAAGAGCTGGGCGCTGATCCCGTACCGGTACGGGTGGTAATCCTTCCCGTAGATGTAGGCGAGGATCACCACGCCCAGACCAAATCCGGTATCCGAGTTGAAGGCCGCGACCGGCACCGGCACGAGGTCGAAGCCGCTGTCCTTGGTCTCGACGCGGAGCGGCTCGGGCGGGGCGAGCGCGAAGTCCCAGGGCAGCGTGCTCTGGTGGGCCGGGGCGCCCGGGTCGGAGAGGGTGAAGTCCTCGGGTCGGACGAGGGACTCGTTCACGGCCTCGGGGGCGGCTGGCACGCTCGCGGGTGCGCCAGGGTCGGGAGCCTGCGCGAGCAGGACCAGCAAGAGGACGTGCACCGGGGGCGCAAGCTATTCACGGGCTTGCCACACGGCCGCGAACCCGAGCCACCGGACGGCCGGCCCTCCACCACCGTCGCAGAGACGACAGAAGGGACTGCCCGGGCGGTCAGGACCGATCGGGCACGGGCGCCCGGACCAGCTGGGGTCCAGAGTCGGCGGAGCGCGGCGGCGCCTCCAGCGCGGGGGCCGCGGTCGCGGCCGCACCCCAGGCGCCGTTGGCGACACAGATCTTGCCCACCAGCGCGTACGACGCAGCGAGGGTGAACACCGGCCCCCAGCTCCCGAACCCGAGGTCGGCGTAGCCCTGGAGCAGGAAGCAGACCTGGACTGCGGTCGCTCCGAGCGCCGTCACTCTCTCCTGGGGCGTGCGCGCCCACCGGTAGGCGCGCACGGTGAAGAAGAACCCCACCGGGAAGATCGCCCATAGAAGCGAGAAACCCACCAGACCGCCGTACGCCCAGAGCCCGACCACGCTGTTGTGCGGAACGTACGGCTCGAGCTCGTAGGCGCCTGTCACGTCGGGCAGCTTGATGTGCTCATGGAACGGCCGGCCGAATCCGAGGCCCAGCAACGGGCTCTCCCGGTAGGTGAAGACCAGGTTGTAGTTCTCGAGCTCGCGCCAGAGCGTGGAGGTGTCGGCCTTGGGGTCGAGCATGGAGCGGAACTTCTGCACCGGCCCGAACACTCCCGCCGCCGAGCCCCAGCCCACCGCGACGTAGAGGCAGATCGGCACCGCGAAGGCCACCGAGCACCCTGGCCACGCGCCGCTTCAGCGGTCGCCAGGGGGTGAGCAACCAGAAGACCACCACCAGGAGCGCGACATCGGCGAAGACCAGGCGCCGGTTGTTGGCCTTCATCGCCCAGTAGTAGACGGGCGCGAGCAGCACCGCGAGCCGGAAGGTCTTCGGAGACGGCATCTCCAGCAGTAGCGCACCGAGGATCCCCACACAGGTGGCGAAGAGCACCGTGTCGGCGTGCGTCGTTGCGAACCCCATCACCTCCACCGACGGGTACCAGCTCCGGAACAGGATCGCCTCCCCGGCCCGGAACAGCCCCACCCCGAGGACCAGCTTTCCGACCGTGGGCGCGTCGGGCATGCCGCGGAGCGCCTGGCGCATGAGGGCGTAGACCACTGGAAGATAGAGCCAGCGGAACCCCTGCCAGAGCATGAACCGCGGCGCTCCCCCGTGCAGGAGCCCCCACAGGGACATCCAGGCCACCGCGGCGAGGGAGAGCCAGGCGAACGTGCCGATCGGGGCCGGGGCATCCACCCAGCCGGCCCGGTCCACCATCGACCGCTGGTGGTGCCGGTAGGCGACCACTCCGAACATGAGGAGAACCAGGAGGTCGAAGCCGCTCAGTACCAGCGGCGAGAACGGGATGGTGAGGTTGAGCTTGGCGAAGAGCAGTGCGCCCAGCAGCTTCCACGGGGTCTCGACCAGACCGAAGGCGAAGGCATCCCCCGGGATCTCCAGAGCCCAGGCGAGGACCAGCAGCGTCAGCATCGGCACCCGAAGGGGGAGCACCGCCACCAGGCAGACCAGGAGTGCGAGGAGCGCGGGGACGAGTGCGAACCACAGGTCGCCGTTTCCGATCAGCCCGGCGGCCACCGTCGCCAGCACCAGGGCCGTGAGCAACAACCGTCCGAAGAGTGACCCGGGGTCGCGGGCACCCAGCCCCTCCCCGAGCGCCGCCGCGTCGTTTCCCGCTCGGGCCTCGCGCATCGCTCAGACCAGCCGGGGGTAGACGACGTACAGGAAGACGGCGTAGCACACCTCTGCGCCGAGCATCGAGAGCAGCACCTGCCGCAGCGCGCGCCGCGGATCCCGACCCCGGGCCGCCAGGGCCGGCAGAATGAACGTCGAGAGGACGATGGACAGCAGGAGGAGCTTCAGCACCGGAGCCGACGATACCAGGGAACGCTTCGAGTTCGCCGCGGTGGGCGGCTACGGGCTGATGGTGATCCGTTCGCTGCGGCGGCATCCGGTGCTCTTCCTGGGGGTATGGCTGGGCGTGGTGGCGCTGACCGCGGTGGCGCTCGCGGTCATGCCGCGGACCTACGACGTCCAGACCACGCTCCAGGTGAGCGGGTCGGCGCCCGTCGCGGCGATCCGCGCCAAGACCACTCCGCGGGAGGTGGACGCGCCAACCCGGGCCGCGGCCGAGACCGTGCACAGGCACGAAAACCTTGTGTCGCTCATCCGGCAGACGCACCTCCTGGACCGCTGGGGCCTTCAGCGGGCGCCGCTCTTGCGGCTGAAGGACGCGCTGTGGGCCAGGCTCTTCCGGCCACCGACGGAGGAGGAGCGCCTGGAGGGCTTCGTCGGGTTGCTGGACACACGGCTCTGGGTGGACACGGGGGCGGACACCGTCACGATCGGGATCCACTTCCCGGACCCGGACCTGGCGTTCGACCTCGTCGAGGCGGCGCTGCAGAACTTCCTCGAGGCCCGGCGCACCGCGGAGATCTCGAGCATCGAGGAGGCGATCACCATCCTCGAGGCCCGGAGCGTCGAGGCGCACGAGGCGGTGGAGAAGTCCCTGGCGGAGATGGCCGACGCGCGGACCCGCCGGGCCACACGGTTGGGCGTCCGTCCGCGGACCCGACTCAGCAGCCCCCTCGACGAGCCGGTCGACAAGGCCGGGGCGCAGCTCATCGCCCAGGTCCAGGCCAAGCGCCAGGCGATCGCCGATCTCGAGGCGTTCCGACGTCGCCGGACGCTCGAGCTGCAGACGCGGCTGCAGGAGCAACGCGCCGTCTTCTCGGACACCCATCCCGCGGTGGTGGACCTCGAGCAGAGCCTCGAGGCGCTGAAACGCGACTCGACGGAGTTGCAGATCTTGCGGAAGGACCTGGCCACGCTGGAGACGGAGCTGAACCGGCGAGGGCTCCTGCCCGACGTTCCCCTGGGGGGGAAGAGGGGCCGTGCGCTCTCTCTCCCCGATGCAGACGCGCTCGATCCGCTCGACCCACGGGAGGAAGAGGACCCGGACGTGGCGTACACCAAGGCCCAGGTCCGGCACGTGATCATCCGCTACAACGGGCTCCTCGACCGGATCGACGCCGCACGGCTGGAGCTGGACAACGCCCAGGCGGCGTTCAAGCACCGTTACACCCTGATGCGCCCAGCTCAGAAGCCGAGAGGCCCGGTGAAGCCGAAGGTCGGACTGGTCTTGATGGCCAGCGCCCTGGCAGGGCTCGTGCTCGCCCTGCTCGCGCCGTCCTGGTTGGACCTCTCGTCCCGGCGGCTCGTCGAGCCGTGGCAGGTCGAGCAGGCACTCGGATTGCCCGTCCTCGGGGAGGTCTCGGAGCGCTGAGGGCGACCGCGCGGGGATCCGTGGTAGTGGGCCTTCCGGGGGTTTCGAGGCCCGGATGGCTGCGGACACCGAGCAGGTCGCCACGATGGCGCGAGTGGGGAGAGCCTCGCCCCGCGGCATGGGGGCCCTCTTCCAGGCGTTGACCACGCGCGAGTGGCTCTCGCTGGCGGTGGTCTCTGCCGAGGTGGGGTCCCGCGCCTGGTGGCTGGTCCAGGAACTGGAGAAGGTCGCCGTCCAGAGCCACCGGCCCGTCCGGACGCTCAACGTGCTCGAGGTCACGCTGGCCCGCGCCGCCGCCATGGCCCACGCGCTCTCCCCGGAGAAGCTGCGGGCCCCGGACGCGCCCGAGCGCTACCTCGTCGCCACGGACAGTCCGCTCCTGAACCCGGCGGCCATGGGGGTCATCGCCGCCTGTGACGGGGCGGTGCTCCTGCTCCACGAGGGGCGCACCCCCATCCCGGGTGCGCGCCGGCTGATCGACTTCATCGGCCGGGAACGCCTGATGGGGGCGGTGCTGGGCTCGTGGTGAGAAGGGCCTCGCCCGCTGCCGGGGCGGGCAGCGGTGCCCGGGACGGTTCGGGGGCGAAGTACCGCTTCAAGGCGAGGAACTTCTTCTCCATCAGCTCGTAGCTGAGCACCGCCACCAGCACCGAGACGCTGACGCCGAGCACCGCACGGGCGACGATGGTCAGGCCGTGCCGGTCCCCGAACCAGCGATCGAGCCGCTCGTTGGCGTGCACGTCCACCAGGTACCAGGTCAAGAGCCCGTGGTAGACGTAGAGCCCGTAGCTGTACTTGCCGAAGAAGCGGAGCACCCGGCCCTGGAAGACGTGGGCCAGCGCGCTCCGCCCGCTCCCGCCGATCGAGAGCAGGGTCAGCGCGCCGAAGAGCAGCGCGTAGAGCGAACCCCGGACCTGGTGGAGCACCGGTAACCACAGGCCGGTCAGCACGCCGAAGGCCGAGACGGCGGTCACCGCCCCGAGCAGCCCGAGGGCCAGAGGCCCCGCGCGGTCGATCAGCCGCTGGCCGACGTCCTCGCGGCGGACCAGAAGCGCGAGCAGCGCGCCGACGGCGAGGGTGTCGATGCGGCACGGGGTCAGCACCGAGACCGACAGCTCGCTCATCCCCGCGGCCACCAGCCCGATGCGCAGGCCGAGCCCGGCGATGATGATTCCCAGGCAGACCCGCTCCAGCACGGGCCTGCGGAAGGAGAGCACCACCAGCGGCCAGACCAGGTAGAAGTGCTCCTCGATCGCGAGCGACCAGAAGTGGGTCACGTACGTCAGCGAGGACCAGGAAGAGGTCGCGGCGATGTAGAAGTTGGTGGTGTACGTCCAGAGCCAGAGCTGGTGCTCGCGGGCTTGCTCGAGGAGAGGTGAGGGCGTGACCAGCGCCGGGATCAGGATGAAGAGCGCGGCGAGGACCCCGTAGTAGAGCGGGAAGATGCGCAGCGTTCGCCGGGCATAGAAGTTACGGAAGTAGTGCGGCTGGCCCTTGGCCTCGAGCAGCAGCCCGGTGATGAGGAAGCCGGAGAGGACGAAGAAGAGGTCCACCCCGAGGACGCCGTAGCTCGCGGCCTTCACCACCGCCCGCTGCAGCTGGCTCGTCGCGGGCGCGTCGCCTACGAAGTGCACCGCCATCACCATCAGGATGGCCAGGCCGCGCACCCCGTCGAGCCCTGCCAGGTGGCCGGTCAGTCGGACGCGGGGTTCCGATCGCACGCGCGCAGCTTACCGTCCGGTGCGGGCGGCTCAACCGGCACCGCGGTCGCCGGGTGACGTGCGACCCACTGCGCGAAGACCAGGGCGTAGAGCGTCGGAGCCTGCCAGTCGAGCGAGACCTCGTTCGTCGAGAAGCTGTCGTTGTCGGTGTAACGCTGCTCGATCGGCATCGGCCCGTCGCGGGGGAATGCCGGGTCTCCCCAGTAGCCCCAGATGGAAATCGGACGGGCCAGCGGGTTGGAGGCATCGGCCGGTTCGGGCGAGTCGTTCGGACCGCCGGCCACCAGACCGGGGAAGAGGAATGGCTCGGCGCGCAGCGTCGCCAGCCAGTGGTGGAAGGCGTGCTGCCGCCCGTGCGTCACCCCAGGTAATCCGCTCACGTAACCGAAGTGAAGCAGGTTCCGGCCGAACAGGTGGTGCACGTTGGACAGCGCCTGCTCGCAGTCGGCCGCGGCGTGGACGCAGTCCTCCAGGCAGCGGGGGATGAGCGAGTAGCCGGCGCGGACGAAGCCCGCGCCGAGCGAGCCCCAGAAGGTGGGGCCGCTGCGCTGGAACGGGCTCTGCTCCCCCTCGGCCCGGGCGCTCGCGGCGTGGTCGGCGAGCAACTCTCGCAGCATCGCCTTGCGCTCCGGAGCACCTGCCGGAGCACGCAGGTAGAGCCGCACCGCGAACCCCTGGACCTTCATGTAGCTCGGGTCCTCGTCGGTGGGAGAGAAGAAGCGCTCGAAGTCGTCTCGGAACCGGGCCTCTCCGGTACCGAGCAGCATCCCAGCGGCGGCGAAGGTGCGGGTTTGCCGGCCGAGCGCCACGTTCCCGTCCGCGCGGTAGGCCGGACAGGTGGGCCCGTCACTGGTCTCGGGATGGGCATCGAGGTACCGCTGGCCACGCCAGGCCGCCTCGAGCGCCCGTGCGGAGAAGGCCGGATCGACCGGACGGAAGAGCGCGGCGGCGGTGGCGAGGTTTCCCACCGCCCGGGCCGTGGCGAGCGTTCCCGCCTCGCCGGCGCGGTAGGCCGCCACCGATTCGACGGGGTTCCTCCCGTATGGGCCGTAGCGCTCCTCGCAGGAGGTGTTGCGGAACCCGCCGCTCGCGTCCTGGTTCGAGAGCAGCCACTCCAGGCCCCAGCGCGCCTCGTCGAGCAGGTCCGGCACGCCGTTGCCCGACTCGGGGATGTTGCGGTCGTCGTCCGCGGGCGCGAAGTCGGCGTAGGTCAGGAGGAGCCAGAAGAGCGCCGAGTTGAGCGAGGCGCTGTAGATCGAGTAGTCGCCCGCGTCGTGCCAGCCCCCGTGGACGCCGGCCGGCGCGAGCGCGGCGTCGCTCGGGTGAACCCAGGGCCCCTCGGCGTGGGCCGGGTCCAGAGCGGTGAAGGCGCGCTGGAAGTAGAAGGCGCGCTGCACCGCGCGGACCGGGGCATCGTAGACGTCCCTCCCGATGGCGAACGGATGGCTGACCAGCCCCGCAGCCTCGAGGTGGTAGCGCCCCGGCGCGGTCAGCGCGGAGAAGTCTCCCATCCATACCCGGGTCACGCGCACCGAGCCCCGAGACGGGCTGCTCGCACGCGGGCCTTCCCCTCATAGGCCACCTGGCCGTCCGTCTCGCGGATGACCCGGAACTGCGCGAACGGCCGCGGCGCGCTGAATCGCTTGGACATCGCCGGCGCGTAGCCCACCTGCGAGGCGGCCAGCAGCCCGAACGGCTCCGCCGGCACGCGCTCCCGGGCCCGCCGATGCTCGACCACGACGGCGAGCGCGCGCCGCACCTTCCGTCGCGCCCCACGGCTGACCGCGAGCGTGGCGAGCAGAGGCAGATCAGCACCCCGACGGCGAGCAGCGCGCGCCGCCGTCCAGCCGGATGCCTCCGGGGTCGTGGTGAGGCGAGAGTCACGCCCTCAGGGTTGCACGAACGGCGTGGCCGCGTCGTACCGCGCCTTCGCCGGGAGCTCGTACAGCTGCGTACTGGCGCCCAGCGGGTCGACCCAGGGCCAGATGTAGCCCTTGCCCGCCGAGAAGAACGCGGGCTTTTGGCTCAGGTACAGCGAGCTCGGCAGGACGCGCTCGCTGAACGCCGGATCCCAGTGAACGCTGTTGGTCAGGTAGTCGTAGTTCCCGTGGCGCACCGCCGTCTGCGTGACCTTCGGATCGACCGGGTACGGGGCCCAGTCGTCCCAGCCGAGCTTGTAAATGGACGGGGTATCGAGGTCGCCAGACTCGTACACCCAGCCAGTCATCTGCCCCGGAGCGCCGAGCACGTTTCCGATGAAGCTGTGCCAGTACGAGTAGTACGTCGCGCCGGCGCACCGCTTGGGACCGTTGGTCGCCGTCCCGTCGCTGAAGTCCTTCCGGACCCCGCGCAGGTGATTGCGGAACACCGTGTGGTAGATGGCGTTCCCGTGGGTCTTGTCGGAGTCGAAGTTGAAGCCGTAGTTGCCCTCGAAGAGCACGTGGTGCGAGCCCACCATGTGCGAGGCGTTGAGACCCACCTCGATCCAGTTCGGTGTTGGTGTTGATGTAGCCGTCGTCGGCGTAGTTGTAAGCCGAACACCGAGGCCGTGCCCGCCGAGCGGGCCACCATCACCTTGTTGGCCTTGACGATGATCGAGGTTCTCGACCAGCGCCTCCGAAGCTCCGTCCGAGAGGCTGATGGCGTAGCCGGCGCCACCGGGCTGGGCCCAGGCCGCGTCATGGACATAGGACTCGCTGATCTCCACCCGGAACGAGCGCTCCACCGCGAAGCCCTCGTCGTGCCAGACGGTGTTGTCAACGCGCTTCGCCCAGCAGTTGGCCGCGCCGCGGAAGCGGATGTTGCCCTGGTCGCCGCCGATGACCTTCAGCTCCTCCACCCCGGCGTTCTGGACGAAGGTCTCGCCGAAGGTGGAGAGCTGTGCGATGTGCGAGGTGCGGTAGGAGATGTGGATCGGGGTGGTGAAGGAGATGGTCGTCCCGCTGATCTTGTCGATCTGCTTGATCTCGTTGGTGGGCCGATCTGTCCGACTGAACCAGCTGAACGCGTCGGGGAATGGGTCGTCCGTGCCTTGCCCGGGGTTGTGCAACTGCCACACCACCCGGAAGTCGGAGGAGGCCCAGATTTGCCCGCGCCCCGCGGGATCGGTCTGCCAGCCGGCGCCGGACAGCTCGTCGAGGATCACGAACTGGCCCGGACTGAAGGCGCTCGTGCTGGCGACGGTGACCGAGTAGCCGCCCTTGGCTGCGTCGGCGCTGAGGTTGCTGGAGGTCCCCGAGGCGTTGCTGTACTGCGACGGCCCGATGATGAGGATCGGCGAAGGATTGGGTCCGGTCGCTTCCTGCCCGGGCTTTGCTCCGTCCGTCTTCTGCAGGGTGGTCTGGCCGGGCCCGGCACCGCGGAGGGTGATGCCCTTGTTGAGCAGCAGGAAGTTGCCGCCGTTGATGGTGAAGGTGCCGGCAAGAAGCTGCACCACCTGGCCCGCCGGGCAGGCGTCGATCGCCGCCTGGATTCCCGTCGTGGCGTCCGAGCCGCCGTTCCCGTAGGTCGCCGGATCCACCGTCTTGCACACCGTGCTCCGGCCGGGGATCCCGCCGCTCACCCCGGGGTTCCAGATCGTCCTCCGGTCCGGCCCCAGCGCGCTGAGCGAGGTGACGCTGACCGTCGCGATGCGGTCATGCTGGCGTCGGCCACGCTGGTGGCCACCACGTGGTAGGTGCCCTCGGTGGCCGGGGCGGTGTACTTCCCGTTCGCGTCGATGGTGCCGCCGGCCGCGCCCTCCTGGACCGACCAGTTCACGCCGGCGGACTGCCCGCTGCTCGCGCCGCTCACCGTGGCCACGAAGGTGTGGGTCCCGCCCGGAGAGAGGGACACGCTGGAATCACTGAGCGAGAGCTGGAGCCCTCCGTCCACCACCGGAGCTGGCCGGGGAGTCACCGTGCCCAGGCAAGCGCAGGCGGCCATCGCGGACGCGCCGAGCAACCCGATCAGTCGCCTCACCGAGCGTGTTGGGTCCATGTCTGTCTCCACGTCAGGGGCCAGCCGCCGCCCGAGGAGGACGTCGAGGTCCTGCCTCGATCAGTCGACGTTCGGGGAGCGATCCGCCACCGCGCTATAGCGCGCGCCGACGCCGCCTGGCACGGCCGAGCGCAGCGGGGGCTTCGTGCGTTCTCGCCAGGCTGCCTTTTTTCAGGTGCCGCCGGCTTGCACTCAGGCCGCTTTCGACGCAGGTCCCTCGGGCGCGAAGCTGCGCTGGAGACACTCCTGGAACCGAGTGGCGGCGTCCACCCGAGCACCTCGCGTGCCCGGCGGTTGGTGTAGCGGAGCGGCTTGAGGCGCGATTCGAACCGGACGGGGATGAGGATCTGCGGGAGCTTCAGGTTCCGCCGGAACACCGTGGCGAACGCGAGCTGCACTACGCGGTGGGCCAGGCCGTAAGGGATGGGGACCCGGATGCCGCGCTCGCCCTTGCCGCGCAGGTAGTCACCGAGGAAGGACCAGATCCGCTCCCCCTCGCCATCCACCACGTTGAAGGTCTCTCCCCGAGCGCGCGGGTCGACCGAAGCGAGGGCGAAGAGATCGGCACAGTTCTCCACGTGGGTCATCGGTACGTGAGTGAGGGGCCCGATGACCAGATGGACCCGCGAGACCTGCACCCCCAGCGCCGCGAGGTAGGCATGGTCGCGTCCCCAGATGAACCCGGGGCGGAGGACGGTGAGGTCCCACCCGTGGGCCGCGGAGGCGCGCCGCACGACCCGCTCCTGCCACGACTTGGCGATGGAGTAGCCGTCTCGGGCATAGAGGTCGGGCACGGGCTCGAGCGGCGACTCTCGTCCAGCGTGCCCTCGATCGCGCTCCAGTCGTAGACCGAGAAGCTGCTGGCCAGCACCACGCGCCGGCAGGCGGTGCGCCCCATCGCCTCGAGCAGCCGCTCGGTGCCCCCCACCGTGGCGGCGAACTGCGCATCCTCTCCGCCACTGACCGCCGCGGCGAGATGCACCAGGACGTCCACGCCGTCGAAGGCACTCTCGAGGTCCCGTGAGGACCGCAGATCCGCTCGGACCACCTCTACCGAGGTGGCCAGCCGAGCGGCTCCACGCTCGCCGCCGGGCGCACCATGGCCCGGACCTCCACCCCTCGCTGGAGGAGGGCCGCGACGACGTGCCGCCCGAGAAACCCACCCGCTCCGGTGACCAGCGCCTTCACGAACCGACCTCCGTCCCGCCCGCCGGCGAGCCGGAGCGGCTGGGTCGCCGGCGCCTCCTCGGGCGGCTTCAGGGCGTCCACCAGCCGGTTCACCTCGAGCACCTGAGCCAGCGTCACCGGCAGCTCCGTGCCCAGGGCGAGCGAACGGTAGAAGCGGGCGAGCAGATCGAACAGGCCCTCGTAGGCCCCCGGGCCGCCGGTGAACTTGCGCATCAGGGTCCCGACCGCCGCCCGCGCGACGTCCTTGCCTTCCTTCAGGCCGTTGATGAACGGCCGGAGCGGCTTCGGGCCAGGGCGCAGGCCGTCGAACGTGACCCGGGTCTCGAAGAGGTTGGCGCTGGCCTGCATCCGGGTGCCGTACACCCGGAGCCAGAAGGCGTCGGGCTGGGACGAGCCGCTGAAGGAGAGCGACGCGGTTCCGCGCTCCGCCTCGATCACCGCGCGGAACTCGTCGCTCGGGAGGACCGTCGCGCTGCGCTTGGTCCAGAGGGTGCGCACCGAGCGGTGCCGCCCCACGAAGAGGTGGGCCAGCGAGGCGAGGTGCGGAAGGAAGTCGGCGATCGCGCCGCCGCGCAGCGCGAGCGTCGGGTGGGGCGCGTTGGGATCGGCGAAGCCGCCCGGCCCGAGGATGTCCAGGCAGATGCTCACCTCGACGTGAACCACGCTTCCCAGCTCCCCGCTCTCGATGCGACGGAGGATCTCCTGGGGCCCGCGGTTGAAGAGGTAGTTGTAGTCCTCCACCAGGGTGCGCCCAGTCTGCTCGGCGCGGCGGGCGAGCTGTTCCAGCTCGGCCAGGGTGGTGGTCGCTGGCTTCTCGACGACGACGTGGGCCCCGGCGTCGAGGGCATCCATCGCCAGCCGGAGGTGTGACGAGGGCGGGGTGGTGACGTGAACAACCGCGGGCCGGACCTCGGCGAGCATGGTCCGGTGGTCGGTGTACCAGCGTGCGACGCGGTGCCGTTCGGCTGCGCACTCGGCCGCCGACGGTGCGAGGTCACAGATCGCCGCCACCTCCACTCCAGGAATGCCCTCCAGACAGCTCAGGTGTTGCCGGGCAATTTGTCCCGCGCCGATCAGGGCCGCCTTCACGTCTGCCTCCCGTCGAGAATCTGGTGAAAGAAGCGCTCCATCGTCGCGGCCGCCCCGGTCCAGGAGTAGCGTTCCTCGGAGAGCCGGCGTGCGGCGCTCCCCAGGCGCGCCCCGGCGACCGGATCGTCAAGCAGCCGGAGCACCTGCGCGGCGAAGGCGTCGGGCGCGTCGGCCAGCAGGAGATCGCGCCCGGGCAGCGCCTCGATCCCTTCGGCGCCGAGCGTGGTGGAGACGATCGGGCGAGCCATGGCCATCGCCTCGACGATCTTCAGTCTCGTTCCCCCGCCGAGCCGGAGCGGGACGACGACGGCCGCGGACGACGCGAGGTGCGGCCGGAGGTCGTCCACGAACCCGGTCAGCTCGACACTCGGTCCGGCGAGGGCTTGCACCTCGGGGGGCGCAGCCTTCCCGAGGATCTTCAGCCGTGCGTCGGGGCGGGCCCGGGTGATGCGCGGCCAGATGTCGTGGACGAACCAGCGGATGCCGTCGATGTTCGGCATCGTGGAGAGGAGCCCGAAGAAGAGGAGGGTCCGCCCGTCCGGTGCCGGATCGCCAGCCCGTGGACGGTAGTGCTCGACGTCGGCGGCGTTCGGGACCACCACGGTCCGGGTCGATGGGAGCTCGCGGAGCACGCGCTCCTGGTCGGCCGCGCTGCACACCGCGACCCCATCTGCCGCGCGGTAGGCGGCCAGCTCCTCGTGACGGAGCTTGCGCCAGTTGAGGCTCGAGTAGACGGAGCGCCCGAGGTTCCGGCTGCTCCGGCCGAACTGCCGGACCATGTCGTGGGCGATCTCGTGCGAGTCCACCACCACCGCGGGGGCAGGAGCGCCGGCCGGGGACCTGCCGCAGCCGCAGATGGGCGAGATAGGGGAACTCCACGTTCACCACGTCGAAGCGGCGGGAGCGGAGAAGCCGGTCCAGGCCCGCCTGGAGCTCCGGTACCTCGACCCGGTGCCGTTCGAAGCTGTGAAGCGAGGCGAGTGACCGTAGCTGCAGCGCGCGCTTCACCGCCCCGCTCCGTCCTCTCGGATTCGGCAGGAGCACCACCTCCTGGCTGTAGCGGCCCATCGCCGCCGCGCACTCCTCGAGATCGAACTCCGCGTCGGCGAGCGCGACGCTGGTGAGGTCGTGGTGCCTGGCGAGCGCGGTCCACAGTCCGTGCATGCGGGCCTGCGCCCCGAACCGCGGTGGGCTCGGCGGCATCTGCGAGAGACAGAGGATGCTCAGGCGCTCGGCGCGAATCGGCACGGATTGCCGCACGGCGGCGCTCATAGCACGGGCGCGTGGCGGGCGAGTCAGGAGCCCCAGGAGCACCACCGTGCAGGGTCGGCTCGGACTCACCGAGTCAACCTTCCGCGCACGCGGTGTCGAGCGTGACGAGCCGTTGTACGCGGCGCCGCGTCGTCGCCCCTGGCGGGTCGCGGCGGTCGACAGTGCAGCCCTGCGCGCGAATACTCTCCCGCGTCTTCCGGAGGAATCGCAGCCGTGCCCGCGGGGCGTCGTTACCTTCTCGTCTCGCCATGCCGCGATGAAGCGGCGTTCATCCGCCGGACGCTGGACAGCGTCGCAGCGCAGTCGATCCCGTCCAGCCTCGTGGATCGTCGTCGACGACGGCTCGACCGACGAGACGCCCCACATCCTCGCCGAGTACGCGCGCACGGCTGCCGTACCTCAGGGTCGTCCGCCGCGACGACCGCGGGCGACGCAGCGTCGGGCCGGGCGTGGTGGAGGCCTTCTACGCCGGGCTGGAGGGCGTGGACCTCGGACAGTTCGACTACCTCTGCAAGCTCGACATGGACCTCGATCTGCCGCCCCGGTACTTCGAGGGGCTGATGCTGCGGATGGAGGCCGAGCCGCGGCTGGGCACGACCTCGGGGAAGCCGTGGTTCATCCACCCGCGCATCGGGCGCGCTGGTGCCCGAGGTGTGCGGCGACGAGATGTCGGTGGGGATGACCAAGTTCTACCGGGTGGAGTGCTTCCGGGAGATCGGCGGCTTCGTCCGCCAGGTGATGTGGGACGGCATCGACTGCCACCGCGCCCGGATGCTCGGCTGGGTCGCGGAGAGCGTGAACGACGAGCCGCTTGCGCTTCCTCCACCTCCGGCCGCAGGGCGCGAGCCAGAAGGGCATCTGGACCGGACGGGTGCGCGCCGGGTTTCGGCCAGTACTTCATGGGGACCTCGCCGCTCTATTACCTCGCGGTGGCGGCATCGCGGCTCCCACAGCATCCGATGGTGACCGGGAGCGCGGCCATGCTCTGGGGCTACTTCTCCAGCGCCGCGCGCCGGGCGCCTCGCTACGACGACGCGGAGTTCCGGCGGTTCGTGCGCCGGTACCAGCACCTGGCCCTGGTGGTCGGCAAGCGCGCCGCGACGCGGAAGATCGTCGCCGAGCGGGCCGCGGTGTGGAGGGCACGCCACCCGGGCCGTGGCCGGCGGAGCACTCCGTGCCTGAGCAGAGCGGACGTCGCGCATTGATGGACCTGTCGTTCGACCCCGAGACGATGGACTCGGCGGTGCAGCGCTGCCTGGCGTGGTGCGAGGGTCCGCGGGCGCCGCACACGGTGATCACCGCCAACGCCGGCGTGCTGTGCATGATGCGCCGCGACCCCGAGCTCCGCGAGGCGTGCCGCGCCGGCGACCTGGTCGCTCGCCGACGGCATGTCGGTGGTCTGGGCGCTCCAGAGGCGCGGGCACGCCGGTTCCGGAGCGGGTGACCGGGGTGGACCTGATGGCGCGGCTGCTCGAGGCCGGCGCTCGCGCGCGGACTGTCGCGCCTACTTCCTCGGTGCCCAGGAGGAGGTGGTCCGAGTCGCTCGCCGAGCGCTGCGCTGCGGAGTGGCCCGGGCTCCGGGTGGCCGGCGCGCGGAACGGCTACTTCTCGCCGAACGACCACCCGGCGATCGTGGAGGAGATCCGCGCCGCCCGTCCTGACTTCCTCTTCGTGGGGATGCCCTCGCCCTTCAAGGAGGTCTTCTGCGAGCGCCATCGCGCCCGGCTGGACGTCCCGGTGATCATGGGAGTGGGCGGAAGCTTCGACGTGCTCGCGGGGCACGTGCGCCGGGCGCCGCCGCTCCTCCGGCACGCCGGGCTGGAGTGGTCCTGGCGGCTGTTGATGGAGCCACGCAAGATGTGGAAGCGCTACCTCACCACCAACACCGAGTTCATCTGGGTGGCGTCGGGAGAGATCCTCGGCCGCCGCCTGAGGGGAGCCCCGTCCCAGTGAGCGGTCCGAAGAAGGTGGTCATCTTCATGGGCACCCGGCCCGAGGCGATCAAGCTCGCCCCGGTGGTGGCCGCGCTCCGGGGCTCGGAGGACTTCCGCTGCACGGTCGTGGCCACCGGTCAGCACCGGGAGATGTTCTGGCAGGTCACCGAGACCTTCGGATTCCAGGTGGACGCGGATCTGGACGTCATGCGTCCCAACCAGACCCTCGCCGGGTTGACCGCGCGGCTGATGGAGGGCATCGACGGGTGGCTGGGCTCGAACCAACCGGACCTGGCACTCGTCCAGGGCGACACCACCACCGTGCTGGTGGCCGCCCTGGCCTGCTTCTACCGGCGGATTCCGATCGGGCACGTGGAGGCCGGGCTTCGCACCGGCAACATCTGGTCTCCCTTCCCCGAGGAGGTGAACCGCAAGCTCGCCACGCCGCTGATGGCGCTCCACTTCCCGCCCACCGAGGGCGCGCGCGCGGCGCTCCTCCGCGAGGGCATCTCGGACCAGAGCATCACCGTGACCGGAAACACGGTCATCGATGCGCTCCTGCTCGAGGTGGCCGCCCAGCGGGCCGACCCCCGGGTGCGGGCGCGGATCGACGCCGAGCTGCGCGAGCTGGTGGGCGCCGACTGGGCGGAGGTGCCGATGGTGCTCATCACCGGCCACCGGCGGGAGAACTTCGGCGAGGGCATCGAGCAGATCTGCCAGGCCATCGCCACGCTTGCCGAGCGGTTCGCTGACCACCGGTTCGTCTACCCGGTGCACCTGAACCCCAACGTCCTGGTCCACGTGAACCGGCTTCTGGGCGGCCTGCGCAACGTCCGCCTCGTTCCTCCGCAGGGCTACCGGAACTTCGTCGCCCTCCTCGCCGCCTGCCGCCTGGTCCTCACCGACTCCGGCGGGGTGCAGGAGGAGGCCCCGTCGCTCGGCAAGCCGGTGCTGGTGATGCGCGACACCACCGAGCGGCCGGAAGGGGTGTCCGCGGGCACGGCGATCCTCACCGGTCCGAACGCGAGCGAGATCGCCGCGCACGCGACCAGGCTGCTCACCGACCCCGCGGCCTACGCCGCCATGGCCCAGGCCCGGAACCCCTATGGCGACGGCCAGGCCGCCGGCCGCATCCTCGCGGCGATCCGCCGATACTTCCAGGCGCGGGTCTAGAGGTCATGGGGAAGGGTCGAACCACGGGCGCCGGTGCCTCGGGCTGCAAGCGCCCGGGGGTCGAGGGAGCAGGGCGATGTGCGGAATAGCCGGGATCCTCGGTCGCATCGATGACCGCAACCGCGCTGCGCTCCAGCGGATGAACGCAGCGCTGGTCCACCGCGGGCCGGATGACGTGGGGAGCTGGGAGTCACCACCGGGTGCGGGGGGCCGCGGCGCGCTCCTCGCCTTCCGCCGGCTGTCGATCCTCGACCTCTCCCCAGCCGGTCACCAGCCGATGGTCGACCCGGTGGGCGGACAGGTCCTGATCTTCAACGGCGAGGTCTACAACTTCCAGGCGCTGCGGGACCGGCTCCTCCGCTCGGGGCAGACCTTTCAGTCGACCGGTGACGCGGCGGTGGTGCTGCGGAGCCTGGCGCTGGAGGGGCCCGACGCGCTGCCATCCTTCCGGGGGATGTTCGCCTTCGCCTGCTGGGACCCGCGGGCCCGTACCCTCTTGCTGGCCCGCGACCCGCTGGGCATCAAGCCGCTCTACGTGGCCCGCAACGCCGACCCGGACGGTGGATGGTCGGTGGCCTTCGCCTCCGAGGTGCGAGCGCTGCTCGCCTCGGGTCTCCTGGGGAGGCCGCGGCTGGACCGCTGGGCCGCTGCCTCGGTGGCCTGGAACGGCTTCGTGGTGGGGCCACGCACCGCGGTGGCGGGCGTGGAGTCACTCCTGCCCGGGGAGCTGACCGTGTACCGCGAGGACGGCAGCGTGGCCCGGTCGGGCGCCTACTGGTCGCTGCCGCCGGTCGGGAGCGGTCCGGTCGCCACCGAGGAGGAGCTCGCCGCGGTGCTCGAGGAGAGCGTGCGGCTGCATCTGGTCTCGGACGTGCCGCTGGGGGTGTTCCTCTCCGGAGGCATCGACTCGTCCGCGGTGGCCCACCTCGCTCGCCGCGCGGCGCGGGGCCCGGTGCACACCTTCACCCTGGCCTTCGAGGAGGAGGAGTACAACGAGGGGCACGCCGCGCGGGCCATCGCCGAGGCAATCGGCACCGAGCACCAGGAGGTTCTGCTCACCGAGCAGCGCTTCCTCGGCGAGATGGAGCAGGCGCTGGACAGCCTCGACCAGCCCACCTTCGACGGCCTCAACTCGTACTTCATGTCCCGCGCCGTGCGGGAGGCCGGCTTCACCGTGGCGCTGGTGGGGACGGGAGGCGACGAGCTGTTCGGCGGCTACACCAGCTTCCACGACCTCCCCGTGCTCCAGCGCTGGTCGCGGCGACTGGCCTGGCTGCCCCGCGCGGCGCTGGTCCGGGTCGCGGAGCTGGCGCTGGTGGCGCTCCAGCGCGAGCACGGCGCCATTCCTCGTCAGACGCGCTGGGCCAAGCTGCCGGAGATGGTGCGCCGGGGAGACGACCTGCTCGCCCTCTACCAGCTCGCCTACGCGCTGTTCCTCCCCGAGTTCCAGCGCGCAGCTCCTCGGCCCCGAGCTGGCGGAGGCGCTCGTGGATGGGCTCCCGGCGGCGTTCCGCTCCCGACTCGAGACGGAGGTGCGTGGCCGCTCCCAGCTGGCGGCGATCAGCGTCCTCGAGCAACGGCTGTTCCTCGGCGAGCGGCTGCTGCGCGACAACGACGCGGCGAGCATGGCCGCGTCCATCGAGCAGCGCTTGCCGCTCGTGGATCAGGTCCTGCTCGAGACCGTGCTCCGCCTCCCGGACGCCGCTCGATACCAGCCGGTCCTGCGCAAGGCCATGCTCCGTCGCATCGGGCTGCCGGGGCTCGATCCCGCCCTGTTCGAGCGGCCCAAGCGCGGCTTCGTCCTCCCGTACGACCGGTGGATCCGCCAGCGTCTGAGCGGGGACATCGACCGCACCCTTCGGGATCCGGTCGCGGTGCGCGCGGCCGGGCTCCAGCCGGAGGCGGTGGCGCGGCTCTGGGAGGCTTTCCGGGGAGGCGCGCCCGGGCTCTACTGGTCCCGGGTCTGGGCGATCTACGTCCTGGTGCGCTGGTGCCAGCGCCACGGAGTGCGGCAGTGAGCACGCAGCGCTGGCCGCTGGTCGCCCGGGGAGCAGTTCTGGCCTGCGTGCTCGGCGCCGCGGTGGTCGCCTTCCTCGGCCCGCCTGCCGGACCGCGGGCGCCCGCTGCGGGCTATGTCTGTCCCATGCATCCCGAGGTCCGTCGCTCCGGGGCCGGGGATTGCCCGGTCTGCGGGATGGCGCTGATCCCGGCGGTCCGTGCCGAGAGCGCCGGCCGGGCCTCGGGCGCGACGCGGCCTGCGCTTCCGCCCGGGTCGGTCGAGGTCGCGCGGCGGCGCATCCTCACCGAGCGTCGGAGCGCGCCGGCGTGGGTGGACGCCGCACGGCGGGTCCAGGCCCTGGTCCCCGAGGAGGAGGTCCCGGCGCTGGTGTCGGGCGAGCACGCCGAGTTTCGCCCTGGCGTTGACCCCCGGCTCCGGTCCCGCTGCGCCGCACCACCGCGGCCGCCGTCCGGCACGACGACGTGACGTGGCGCGTGGAGTTCGAGCCGGTGCCCGGCTCCGCGCTCTCCGTGGGCACGGCGGGGTGGCTCGTGCTCGCGGACCGGCCTCGCCCGGCGCTGCTCCTCCCGTCCTCGGCGGTGCTCCCGACCCCCGAGGGACCGTTTTCGGTGCTGGTGTCCGTCCGTGGGGGCGCTCGTTCAGCGGCGGCGGTGCGGCTCGGGCAGGCCCCGGAGGGCTGGTCATGGTTCTGTCCGGGTGTCGAGGAGAACGAACGGTGGTGGTGCGCGGCGCATTCTTCCTCGACGCCGAGCGCCGCCTCGGGCCCTCCAGCGGCACGCCGGTGAGGTGAGGCGGTGATCGCCCGCGTCGTCGCCTGGAGTGGGCGCCATCCCCGGACGGTGATCGGGATGGCACTCCTCCTGGCGCTGGGAGGAGAGGCCGCCCGCCGCACCGCGCCTGCGGACGTGCTGCCCGAGCTGTCGGATCCGCGGGTGGGCGTCGTGGTGGAATGGATGGGGCACCCGGCCCCGGACGTCTCGGCGCAGGTCACCGCGCCGCTGCTCCGCGCGCTCTCGACGCTGGAAGGCGCGGGCGCGGTGCGGGGCGCGTCGATGACCGGCATGAGCTACCTCGACGTGGTGCTTCGACCCCGGGGTCGACACCGAGCGGGTGCGGCGCGCCGTGGTGGAGCGGCTGGACGCCGCGCGTCCGCGGCTCCCAGCGGCGGCCCGGGTCCAGGTCGGTCCGGTCGCCTCGAGCACTGGATGGGTCTTCCAGTACGCGCTCTTCGATCCCACCCACGCCGCCACGAAGCTCAGTCTGCGGCAGCTCCAGGACACGGTGCTGCGACCGGCCCTCGCCGACACTCCCCGGGGTGGCCGAGGTGGCCTCGGTCGGCGGGGACACCGAGGAGCTGGTGATCGACGTGCGCAGCGAACGGCTCCGGGAGCGCGGGCTGTCGCTGGGCGAGGTGCGATCGGCCCTCGAGGCTGCCTTCGGATCCGGCGCGGTCGGCGAGCCTGGCGAGTCTCCGGGAGCTCCGGCTCCGGGGCGCGGTCCGGCTCCGCGACGTGGCCGACCTCCGCATCGACCGGTCCATGCCCTCGGGCCTGGCGGAACTCGGAGGGCAGTACCCCGCCGTGGGGGGCATCGTGGTCGCGGCCCGCGGGGCGAGCGTGCCGGTGTTGCTGGAGCGCGTCCACCGAGCTGTCCACCAGCTCAGGGAGAGGCTCCCGCCCGGCGTGATCCTGGTGACGGTCCACGATCGCTCGGAAATTATCGGCCGGATCCAGCAGACCTTCGGCCGGGCGCTGCTCGAGGAGATGGCGGTGCTGGTCGGGGTGGTCCTCCTCTTCCTCCTCTCGCCACGGGCCGCGGTCGTGCCGCTGCTGACGCTTCCGGTGGTGGTGCTCCTGACCTTCGGCGCGCATGCGCATCCTCGGCATCCCGGCGACCCTGATGAGCATCGGCGGAATCGGAATCGCCCTGGGCATGGCGGTGGACGCAGAGGTGGTGGCGCTGGAGGCCTGTCACCGGAGGCTGGAGTGGCTCCTGCCGTCGGGATCCGACGGGGAGCGGCGCGCCGCGCTGCTCGAGGCGGCGGGGATGTTCGCTCCGGCCATCCTCACCTCGCTGCTCATCGCCGCCCTGAGCTTCCTCCCCGTGTTCGGGTTCGGAGGCGAGACCGGTCGCCTGCTCCGCCCGCTCGCGGCGAGCAAGACCCTGGTCATCGCCGCGGCCGCCCTGGTCGCGCTGACGCTGGGGCCCGCGCTCCGCGACCGTCTGCTCCGCGCGCCGGTGGTCCCCGAGTTCTCCAACCCGCTGACCGCCGGGCTGGTCCGGCTTTACCGGCCCTTCGTCCAGTTCGCCCTCCGCCGGCCGGGGTGGACGCTGGCCATCGCCGGCGCGAGCGCTGCGTCTCCTGTGTCCCCCTGCTGCCGGGGCTGGGGCGGCGAGTTTCTCCCCCGTATCGACGAGGGCGACCTGCTCTTCATGCCCACCACCTCCCCGGGCGCACCGCCGGAGGAGCTCCCGCGGCAGCTCCGACTTCAAGACGACGCGCTGGCGGGCTCGCCCGAGGTGGCCACGGTCTTCGGGAAGATGGGCCGCGCCGACACCGCCACCGACCCGGCCCCGCTCTCGATGGCCGAGACGACCGTCCGGCTGCGCCCGCGGGAGGAGTGGCCGCGGATGGCGCACCCCCGCTGGTACTCGGCCTGGGCACCGCCAGCGCTGCGGCGCGTGCTCCGACACCTCTGGCCCGAGGAGCGGCCGCTCACCACCGCCGAGCTGGTGGAGCAGCTGGACCGGGCGGTCCGGCTGCCCGGCTGGAGGAGCGCCTGGACCGCGCCGGTGCGGGCGCCGTCTGGACATGGTCTCCACCGGGATCCGCACCCCGGTGGGCGTCCGGATCTCCGCCCGGACGCCGGAGCGGCTGCGAGGCGTCGGCGCGTCCGCGCGTGGCCGTGCTCTCCCGGGTGGCGCGGACGCGCGGCGCGGTGCTCGAGTCGCCCGGAGGGAGAAGTCTGGCCGACCTTCGTGCCCGAGCCCGCGGCGCTGGCCCGATGGGGCGTGGACCCGGCGAGGCCCGCGCCACGGCGGACCTGCTCGATCAGCGGAGGAGAGCTCGGCACGGTGGGCGGGCCCGGAGGCGAATCCGCACTGCGCCTGGTCCAGGACCAGGGCTGCGCGGAACGTCGCGGACCAGCTACGGGAGGCGACGGTGCCCGGCGTCTCCGGCGGGCGGGTCCAGCCCGTGCCGCTGGCCCTGCTCGGGCACCGCGGATATCCGTGCGGTGCCGGCCGCGCTCCGCAACGAGGAGCACGGGCTCGCGGCCTATCTCCTGCTCGACCTCGAGCCCGGCGACGGACCTCACCGGCTTCGTCGACGCGCGCGCGAGCGCGCGCTCGCGCCGGCTCGGGCGCGGGCGAGTTCGCGCCTCGAGCCCGGTGAGCGTCTCGACTGGATCGGCCAGTATCCGCTGCTGCTGGCCGGCGAGCGGCGCCTGCTGTGGATCGTGCCCCTGGTGCTGCTGTCGATGGTGGCGCTGCTCTATCCTGCAGTTCCGGAACCTGACCGAGGTGCTGCATCGTCCTCGCCTCGGTTCCCTTCGCGCTGGTGGGCAGCGTGTGGACGCTGCACTGGCTGGGCTACGCGCTCTCCCCGCCGGTCTGGGTGGGGCTGCTCTCGGTGACCGGCCTGGCGATGCAGACCGGGGTGGTGATGGTGGTCTACATCGACGACGCCTTCCGCCGGCGGCTGTGCCGAGGGACGGCTCCGGACGCGAAGAGGACATCGTCGAGGCGCACGCCGAGGGCACCGTCCGTCGGCTGCGCCCGAAGATCATGACCATCACCACCATGGGCGGCCGCGCTGCTGCCGCTGCTCTGGGCGGACGGCGCCGGTGCGGAGGTCGATGCGGCGCATCGCCGCCCCGATGCTGGGGGGCTGCTCACCAGCGCCTTCCTGACGCTGGAGGTGCTCCCGGTGCTCTACACGCTCTGGCGGGTGGGCCAGCTCCGCCGCGCGCAGCGGATGGGGCTCACCCCCGAGGCCTTCTACAACCTGACGGGTGCGGCCATCGAGGGCACGCCGTTGGTGTCCACCAGGAAGAGCATGTAGTTCCCCTTGGTGGCGATGTTCGCATTCGCCGGAGCGGTGACGGTCAGCGACCCGGACCCGGCGCTGAACGTCAGCGGCACGTAGCGCTGCGCCATGTTGATGGAGTGGGTGACGCTCGCGAACCGGAGGAGTGCCACGCTGGCGATGCGTGCCGCGTCGGGCGTCTGGACGGTGAAGGGCTGGCCGAAGCGAGCGTGGCTCGGCGCCGAGGTGATGAGTGGCCGGGTCCCCTTGAAGAGGTACGGCGGCGAGAAGAACTCGGCGTTGTACTGGTCGGTGGGCACGAATTGTCGTCGAACCGGCCGCCGGAGAGGACCACCACCCGGGCGTCGGGGAGGAGCACCGCCTCGGAGTGGTAGAGCCGCCCCACGTTGAGCGAGGCCAGCGTGGTCCAGGTCTCGCTGCGGGGTTGCACACCTCGACCGGGAGGATCCCCGTGGGAAACGTTGGTCGGGGCGGTGGTGGGGCCGCCGCCGGTTGCCAGCACCGTTCCGTCGGGAAGCAGGGTGAGGGTGTGGTAGGTCGCGCGGGAAGGCCATCGACTGCACCTGCCGCCAGATGGGGTGGGCTGCGACGTGTCGATGACGTAGGCCAGGGCGACCGAGGGCACGGCAGTCTCGTCCGGATCGACCGTCTTGCCGCTCTTGAGGACCTTCCCCGGGAGATACATCGCCGAGCTGCCGCCCTCGATCGCCGGCCCGCCCACCGCTGTCCAGGTGTCGGTGCTCAGATCGAGGACCTGGCTGGCGTGCGCGATCTCGTGCTCGCGGCGACGAACACCTTCCCGCTGGGGAGTACGAAGACGTGCGGGTAGTAATCGAATAAGCGAAGCGGTGGTGATCTTGGTCCAGGAGTTGGTGGAGGGGTTGTAGATCTCCGGGATGAGCACCTCGCAACCTGGACAGGACGTCTCGCCGGAGAGGACCAGCTCTCGCCCGTCGGGGAGGGTGGTCACGGTGGGGTACCACCGCGGGTTGCCCATGTTGGGCAGGACGGTCCAGGTGTCGTTGGACGGGTCGAACGCGTTGCCAGTGGGCAGGCCGATGTGGGCGCCTCCATTGTGGCCGCCGGCGACGAAGATGCGGCCGTCGGCCATCTGCTCGTGGGCGGAGCAGAACATGTTCACCGGGACGGGGACGCTGGAGAATGAGTTGGTGGCGATGTCCCAGGTCCGGGCGTCGTTGCCGAGCGACTGGCCCTCGGAGATCAGGAGCCGCGAGTCGGGTAGCTGGCTGGTGTGGACGACGATGATCGGCAGGGTGGTGAGCGGGGAGACCAATCCGGTGACCGCCGGGTTCCCCGGGCTCGCGTTGCTGAACGTCACCGAGACCGGAGCGGCGTAGCCGGTCGTGCGCACCCCGTTGAGGGCGCTGGCGCTGATGGCATGCGCCCCGTTGGTGAACTTGGCGGTGTTGAGCGAGAAGGTGGCCGGGCTGGTGTTCTGCAAGAGCCCCACCGTCGCGCCGTCCACCAGGAGCGAGATCGCCTGCAGGCCCGAGTCCGGATCGTCTGCGGTGACGGTGACGTTCACCGTCCCGCTGAGGGCCGCCCCCGGTGCCGGTGCGGTCACCGTCACGTTGGGAGGCGTGGTGTCGGGCGGCGCCGCCTTGAAGGCCACGGTCTGCATCACCCAGGTTCCGGCGCCGTCCAGCGGCGCGCTGCCGGTGTAGGCGCCGGCGTTGGTGGCGATGCGGTCCTCGGCCAGGTCACCATCGGGCGAGGTGACGAACCGGAGGGTCCAGCCGGTGGCCGGTCCGTGGCTGAGCGTGGAGACCATGTTGCCCGCGACCAGGAGATCTCCCGGTGCGGTGGTGGTGAGGCTGCCGCTGCTGCTGGTGGCGCTGTTCCCGGCCGCGCCCACCGCCGCGTCCAGAGGGCTGGTGTGTGAGACCCCGCTGTACTCGAGGACGCGGATGTCCGCGTAGGCCGCCGAGGGCGAGAAGGTGACGGTGACGGTGTTTCCACCCGCGTTGGCGCCGGCGATGTTCGACGCGAAGTAGATGGATTGGGAGAGGGCCCCGGCGTTGGCGGTGGGGCCGATGGCCTGGCTGTAGACGTTACCCTTGGTGTCGGTGACCGCGGTACAGCCGCCGAGGTGTCGTTCCAGCCGACCATCACCACGTTGAAGTTCCCCGCCCGCTGCGCCGCGGTGAAGGTGATGGGCACGCTGCTCTTATTCGACTGCGGGGTGGCGTAGTTCCCCTGGACGAACTTCGGGATCACCGGCGCCGGAGGCGTGCTTTGGTGGTGGCGCTCGAGACCGGCGAGTACGCGCCGAGGTTGCCCGCGGCGTCGGTGGCACGTACCCGATAGCTGTAGGAGTGGTGGTGTTCAGCCCCGCGTCGCTGTAGCTGGTCCCCGTGCCTGCCGGGGCGGCGATCTGGGCGAAGGTCGAGCAGCCGCTCCCCGTGCAGCGCTCGATCAGGTAACCGGTCACCGCCACGTTGTCGGTCGCGGCCGACCAGGAGAGGTTCACCTGGGCGTTGCTCACCGGGTGGCGGTGAGGCTCGCGGGAGCAGTGGGCGGGGTGGTGTCCGGGGCCGGGGTGGTCGCGGTGGCCACCGGCGAGTACGGCCCGAGGTTGCCCGCGGCGTCGGTGGCCCGCACCCGGTAACTGTAGGTCTTCCCCGTGGTGAGGCCGGTGTCGCTGAAACTCAGCCCGTTCCGGCGGGCGCGGCGATCTCCACGAAGCTCGAGCAGCCGCGCCCGTGCATCGCTCGATGAGGTAGCCGGTGACGGCCGACGTCGTCGGTGGCGGCGGACCACGACAGGTCGATGCGGCTGCTGCTGAACGCCGAGCGGCGAGGCTCGCCGGGGCGGTGGGCGGCGTGTCTGTCCGGGTGCGTGGTGGTCGCCGCCATGTTGGAATAGGGGCCGAGGTTGCCCACCGCGTCCTTCGCCCGGACCCGGTAGGAGTAGGACGTGCTGGGCGCCAGGCCAGTGTCGCTGTAGCTCACGCCAGTCCCGGCCGGCGCGGCGATCTGGGCGAAGTTCGAGCACCCGCCGCCATGACAGCGCTCGATCAGGTAGCCGGTCGACGCCTACGTTGTCGGTGGCGGCCGTCCACGAGAGGTCGATTCGCGCGCTGCTATTCCGTCGCCGAGAGTGGGCCCGGGCCGCTGGGAGGCTGGGTGTCGGTCGGGGCTCCACGGAACGCCACCAGCTGCATCACCCAGGGCGATCCGCGCGATCACGCTGGCAGTCGCCCGGTACGTGCCAGTGGAGCTCACGATCTTGTCCTCGGCGATGTCCGCGTCCGGGTCGGTGATGATCCGGTTGGTCCATCCGCTGCCCGGGCTGTTGGTGACGGCGCTGGTCATGTTCGCCGCGAAGAGCAGGTCGTAGGCGTTGGTGGTGATCACCGGGCCACTGTCGCTCGTCCCGGTGATGTCGGAGCCGCTGGACACCCCGTCGATGGGGTTGTTCACGTCGATCCCGCGTACTCGAGGACGCGCACGTCCACGTAGGCGGCGGCCTGGGAGAAGACGATCTTCACCGAGTTCGCGCCGGCGGCGGCGCTCCATGATGTTGGCCGAGTAGTAGATCGTGGCGTGAGCGCGCCTGGGTAGGTGGTGGGGCCGATCGCGCGGGTGTAGACGTTGCCGGAGGTATCCGTGACCGAGCTGACCGTCGCGCTGGTGTCGTTCCAGCCCACCGCCAGGACGTTCACGTTTCCCGCGGTCTGGGCGGCCACGTATTTCATCGAGACGCTCGAGGTGGCCGACTGGGGCGTGACGTAGGAGAGCTGGACGAACTGGATCCCGGAGGTGAGCGCGGACGTTCGCCGTCCCTCACCGACGCTGGTCGTGCTCCGCGTCTCGTCGGTGGATGCGGGCGCGGAGCTCTGGTTGCACGCCAGAGCTCCTGCGGTGAGCACGCTCGTCAGCAAGAATCGAAACGACGACGCGCGCGGATTGCGCGGAAGGTCGCGGGTCAGACCTGGCTTCATGTGCGCTCCCCGGGGAAGGAGGCCCCCTCGTGCGGCCGTCTCGCACAGGGGCCGAGATGTGCGGCGGCTGTCATCGTGCCCGAGTCCAGGCGACGCTGCGAGGCGAATGATCACCGGGTCACGGACGACCGCGGGTCAGACGCGACACGGCGTCGCGCGCTTCACTGGGCGCGAGTCCGGGAACTGCGATGCCGCTGCGACTTCGACGTCAGGGCTGGACGAAGGGAGTTCCCGCCTCGTACCGGGCGCGCGCCGGCAGCGTGTAGAGCTGGGGCGCCGGTCGGCTCCACCCACGGCCAGGTGTATCCCCGCCCGGCGTCGAAGAACACGGTTCTGGGCCAGGTAGAGCGATGAGGGCAGCGCATGGTCGGAGATGCCGGGATCCCACACCACCGAGTTGGTGACGTAGTCGAAGTTCCCGTGCCGCAGCGTCGTCGCCGCGACCCGGGCGTCGACGGGGTAGGGCGCCCAGTCGTCCCAGCCGAGCAGGAAGATCGCCGGCTGGTCCATGTTGCCGCTCTCGTAGACCCAGCCCGCCATCTGTCCGGCCACTCCCAGCACGTTTCCTACGAAGCTGTGCCAGTACGAGTAGTACGTCGCGCCGGCGCAGCGCCGCGGCCCATGCCCGCCGGCGTTGTCGTTGAAGTCTCGGCGGCTACCCACCAGGTGGTTGCGAAAGACCGTGTGGTAGATGGCGTTGCCGTGCGTCTTGTCCGAGTCCCAGTTGAAGCCCTCGTTGCCCTCGAACAGGACGTGGTGCGGCCCCACCATGTGTGAGGCGTTCAGCCCCACCTCGATCCAGCTGGTGTTGGTGTTGATGTAGCCGTCGTCGACGTAGTTGTAGCCGAACACCGAGGCCGTTCCGGCCGACCGGGCCACCATCACCTTGTTGGCCTTAAGGACAATCGAGTTCTCGATCAGCGCCTCGGCCGTCCCGTCGGAGAGACTGATCGCGTAGCCCGCACCTCCGGGCTGCGCCCAGGCCGCGTCGTGCACGTACGACTCGCGGATCTCGACCCGGAAGCTGCGCTCCAGGGCGAAACCCTCGTCGTGCCAGACGGTGTTCTCGATCCGCTTGGCCCAGCACTCGGCGGCCCACTGGAAGCGAATGTTTCCCTGGTCACCGCCGATCACGGTCAGATCCTCGATGCCCGCGTTTCGGGTGTGCGCGTATCCGAACGTCGACAGCTGGGCGTTGTGCGAGGTGCGGTAGGAGATGTGCACCGGGGTGTTGAAGACGATGGTGTTCCCGCTGATGTGATCGATCTGCTTGATCTCGTTGGTGGGGCGGTCGTCCCGGCTGAACCAGCCCAGCGCATCGGGGTAGGGATCGTCCGGGCCCTGGGCCGGGTTGTGCCGTTGCCACACCACCCGGAAGTCCGGCGAGGCCCAGATCTGCCCCCGGCCCGCCGGATCGGGTTGCCAGCCCGCACCCGACAGCTCGTCCAGGAGCACGATCTGCCCGGCGCTGAACGGGGCGGGGTTGCTCACGGTGACCGAGTAGGTACCCTTGGCCGCGTCGGCGCCGAGGTTGACCGAGGACCCGCCGTTGTTGTCCCAGCGGGCGGGGCCGATGATCACCAGGGGCGAGGGGTTGGGCCCGGTCTGCTCCTGCCCTGGCTTGGCTCCGTCGGTCTTCTGGAGGGTGGTGGTGCCCGGACCCGCGCCGCGCAGGGTGATCCCCTTGTTGACGAGCAGGTAGTTGCCCCCGTTGATGGTGAAGGTCCCTGCCGAGAGCTGCACCACTTGCCCTGCGGGACATCCATTGATCGCCGCCTGGATGCCGGCGGTGGCGTCGGAGCTGCCGTTGCCGTAGCTGGAGGCGTTCACCGTGGCGCAGACCTGGGTCCGGGCGGGAATCCCGCCCTGGACGCCCGGGGCCCAGACGGTGCGCCGGTCGGGATCGAGGATGCTCGAGGTCTGCACGCTGACCGTGGCCATCCCGGAGCGGGCCGGGTCGGCGACGCTGGTGGCGACGACGTGGAAGGTGCCGGTCCCCGACGGGGCGGTGTAGTGGCCGCCCGCGTCGATGCTCCCCCCGGTGACTCCCTCCTGCAGCGACCAGGTCACGGCCGTGGACTGCCCCGAGACCGTCCCGGTCACCGTGGCGGTGAAGCTGGCCGTTCCGCCAGGGCTGACCGAGAGGCTGCTCGGTGACACCGAGACGGCGATCACCGGAGGCGCGGCGACGGTCACCGTGGCGCTGCCGGAGCGTGAAGGGTCGGCGACGCTGGTGGCGACCACGTGGAACGTGCCGGCCACGCCCGGAGCGGTGTAGCGGCCGGAGCCGTCCACGCTTCCGCCAGCCGCGCCCTCCTGCACCGACCAGGTGACCGCCGTGGACTGGCCCGTGCCGGTGCCGGTCACCGTGGCGGAGAAGGTCGCCGTCCCGAGCGCTGGAACCGAGGCGTTCCCGGGCGAGACGGAGACGGCGATCACCGGCGGCGCGGTGACGGTCACCGTGGCGCTGCCCGCGCGCGAGGAGTCGGCGACGCTGGTGGCGACGACGTGGAACGTCCCGGGCGACGCCGGTGCGGTGTAATGACCGGAGGAATCGACGGTGCCTCCTGCCGCTCCCTCCTGGACCGACCAGGTCACCCCGGTGGATTCGCCGGACATCGTTCCGCTGACCGTGGCGGTGAAGGTCACGGTTCCCCGGGTCAGGGCGCTCACCGTGGGGGGAGCCACCGAGACCGCGATCGGCGGAGTCACCGAGACCGTGGCCTCGGCGCTCCGCGACGGGTCGGCGGCGCTGGTGGCAGTCACATGGAAGGTGCCGGCGCTTCCCGGGGCGGTGTACCGTCCGGACGCGTCGACGGTCCCGCCCCCGGCCTCACGCACGCTCCAGCGCACCGCCTGCGACTGCCCCGGCGCCGTCCACTGCACCGTGGCGGTGAACTGGAGCGAGCCGCCCGCCCGCACCGTGGCCGTCGCCGGGGAGACCGTCACCGAGATCTGTGGGGTCACGGTGACCGTCGCGCTGTCCGACCGGGTCGGGTCGGCCACGCTGGTCGCCACCACGTGGAACGTGCCCGCCGCTGCGGGAGCGGTGTAGCGCCCGGAGGCGTCGATGCTTCCGCCCGCGGCGCCCTCCTGGACCGACCAGGTCACCGCCGAGGACTGCCCGGCCGAGAGCCCGGTGACGGTGGCGGTGAAGCTCACCGTCGCCCCGACCCGGGCGGTGGCGGGATCCGGCGACACCGAGACGGTCACCACCGGGGTGGCGGTCACCTGGATCACCGCCGTGGCCTTCCGCGTGGGGTCGGCGACGGAGGTGGCCACGACGTGGAAGGTCCCGGTGGCAGCGGGCGCGGTGTAGTGGCCCGAGGCGTCGATGCTCCCGCCCGCCGCCCCCTCCTGGACCGACCAGGTCACCGCGGTGGACTGGCCCGTCCCGGTTCCGGTCACCTGGGCGCTGAAGGTCAGAGTCCCGCGCGGCGTGGTGGACGCGCTCGCCGGGGTCACCGCCACCGAGACGTCCGGAGCCGCGGTGACCTCCACGGTGGCCACGTCCTGCTGGAACGGGTCGGCGACGCTGGTGGCGACGACATGGAAGGTGCCGGTGTCGGCGGGCGCCCGGTAAGCCCCGGACCCATCCACCGAGCCGCCGCCGCTCTCCTGCACCGACCAGGTGACCGCCGTGGACTCACCAGGGGAGGTACCGGACACCGTGGCCGAGAACTGAACCGCACCGCCCGCCGCGGCCGTGGCGGACTTCGGCATGACCACCACCTGCACCGGCGAGGGAGTGACGGTCACGGCCGCCGTCGCCGCCAGCGCCGGGTTGGTGGTGTCGGTGGCGACGACGTGGAAGGTTCCCGGCGCGGACGGAGCGCGGTACTCGCCCGAGTCGGTGATGTCGCCGCCCGTGGGCTCCTGCACCGACCAGCGGACCGCCACCGGCGCGCCGTCACGGGCCGCGGTGAACGTCATGGACCGGTGAACAGGAACCGACCTGCCGTCGGGCGAGATGACCAGCGCTGGACCAGCGCCGCCCGCCGAGCCACCGGCCGCCCCTACGCTCCCGGAGCAACCGAGCGCAGTGACAACGAGGATGAGACATGCAGTGGAGGACAGGAGCGGGGTTCGCATGGCTGGCCGCATTGGAGGCGGTCAGATGCGACTCGCGTGAGAGGCGGCCAAGTGCAGGCTCGGTGGTTCGGCTGCCGAGACGCTCGTCAAAGACGTTTGATGTCTCGCGAAAAGCTCAACACGTGACCGCACATGTCAGCTGTCACGGCACCTCCACCGCACGACGGTGTGATGTGCAGCCGCGCGTCCTTGCTACGCTCGGCGTTCGTGGACGGGAGACAGGCGGCGACAGCCAGCGTCGATGTGGGCGTGATCGGCGGTGGCGTGATCGGGCTGGCGATTGCCCGGCGGCTCGCTCTCGCGGGGCGCGAGGTGTTCTTGATCGAAAAGGAGCGCTTCGTCGGGTTCCACACCAGCTCGCGGAACTCGGAGGTGATCCACGCCGGCATGCACTACCCGCTGGGGTCGCTCAAGGCCCGGCTCTGTGTCACCGGCCGTGAGGCGCTCTACGCGTACTGCGGTGAGCGCGGCGTCCCGCACGCCGCGCACGGGAAAGCTGGTGGTGGCCACCCGCGACGAGGAGCTGCCGGCGCTCGAGCACATCCGGAGCGCGGCCGCAGCCAACGGGGTCCAGCTCGACTGGCTGGACGCCGGCGACGTGAAGGCGCTCGAGCCCGAGGTCTCCGCAGTGCGAGGCCTGTGGTCGCCGTCCACCGGTATCGTGGACAGTCACGCCTTCATGACCGCGCTCCGTGAGGACGCCGAGCGCGCCGGGGCGATGGTGATCCTCGGGACTCCGGTGCTCTCCGGCCGGGTCTCCGACGAGGGTGTCGAGCTCTCCCTGGGAGGCGACGAGCCTTCGCAGGTCAAGTTCCGGCTGGTGATCAACTGTGCCGGGCTCTGGGCGCCGGAGGTGGCGCGGGGGATCGAGGGCTTTCCTCCGGCCAGCATCCCCCCGCAGCGCTACGCCAAGGCACACTACTTCGTGCTCTCGGGGCGCTCGCCCTTCCGTCACCTGGTCTATCCAGTCCCGGTACCGGGCGGGCTGGGGACGCACGTGACGCTCGACCTCGCGGGACGGGCGCGCTTCGGCCCCGACGTGCAGTGGGTGGATTCGGTGGACTACGGCTTCGACGAGTCCCGGGTGGACAGCTTCTACGCCTCCATCCGGCGCTACTGGCCCGGGCTGCCCGACGGCGCCCTCCAGCCCGGGTACACCGGCATCCGTCCCAAGGTCACAGGTCCTGGGGAGCCCGCCGGCGATTTCCTCGTCCACGGCCCCGGGGTTCACGGTGTGTCGGGGCTGGTGAACCTCTACGGGATCGAGTCGCCCGGCCTCACCGCGGCGCTGTCGCTGGCGGACGAGGTCGCCGCGGCCGTCCCCTCCTGAACCGCGGTCAGGACGCCGGCCTCGATGGGTGGTCCGCCCCGGCGTCTCCGCCCTCCAGCGCGAGGCGGGCGAGCTCGGCCAGCCGCTTCCGGCGTGCGGCCATCTGCTCGGTGGGGTTGAGGCCCACCGAGCTGAACACCGTCTCCAGCCGGTACAGCCAGTCGTGGCGGAGCGCGGCCTGCTGGGAGTTGGTGCGCCGGATGCGCTCCAGCCGTTCGGGCTCCCGGTCCAGCGTGGCCAGGAACTCACCCACCTCCGGCGAGTCGAAGGGGAGCCGGACCACCGCGTCCGGCCAGTCGAACTGGCGGTCGAACTCCGTGGACCGCGGAGCCTCGCCCAGGAGGACCGCGCCGGCGGCAGCGCCCTCGTAGAACCGGCCCGAGATCTCCTCCCGGCCTTCGGTCTGCTCGGGCTCGTTCACCCTGGACCGGTATGCGAGGTAGTAGCGGCTGCGCCGCAGCACGTTGGCCAGGAAGAGGCGGTGCTCGGCTGCGTTGCCCACCGAGAACGTGAGCTGCTTGCCGCGAGGGCCGCTCGCCCGGATCGTGTCGTAGAAGTAGAAGATGCGCCGCTCCCGCGCCAGCTCCAGCAGGGCGGCATGGGTCACCGCCGATCGGCGGCCGATGTTGCAGACGTCGATGGACCGGAGGGCGGCACGCGGGTGGGGCGAGAAGCGGTCCACGTCGGCGGCGAGGGGAAGGTACGTGCAGGGCTTCCCCACGATGCGTGCCACCTCGGCCGCCGGGTGCTGGAGCGAGATGAAGAGATGGTCGAACTCCGCCAGCAGCTCGATGAGGTACTCGGGGAGCTCCTGGATCCGAGATCTCGCTGATCAGGCACACCGCGCGGCGGCAGCGAGCTCGCCAGTCAGGGACCGCGGCCAGCGCGAAGAGCTCGAAGGGATGGTTGAACACCGGGAAGAAGAGCTCGTACTCGCGAGTGAGGCGAGGCACCGGCAGCGACGGAACCAGCGCGCGGGCGAGCGCGCGCGATCGCAGCGCCTTCCGTCCGAGCTTGTAGAGCCGGCGGGACCACTCGACGGCCTTGTAGTCGGTGATCTCGATCCGATCGGCCCCGGTCACGCTGGCCACCACGTCCTCGAGCTCGTACGGCGCGCAGAAGGCCACCAGGTCGTGTACCCGGCGCATCGACAGCTGAAGCACCTGGCCCGCGGAACCGGGAACGACGCTGGCAACCTCCCGTGCGGCTCTGGACAGGGTCATTGCTGGTGTCGGTCGCCACCCGGGGCCCCCGGCGCGCGTGCGACCCGCGCACAGCTCTATCACGCACGCGCCCGAGCGGATCGCGAGATCACGAGCGCCCGTGGTATTCGTCCGCCTACGGAAGATGGTGTCGGACGAGAGGAGAGACATGTCGACGGGTGGCTTTCGGCGCGGTGACCCGGTGGAGGTGAAGAGCCCGGCGGAGATCCTCGCCACGCTCGACGCGACGGGTGCGCTGGACGGGCTTCCCTTCATGCCGGAGATGGTCGCGCTGTGCGGGCGCCGCTTCTCGGTCGAGCGCCGGGCCGAGCGGGTCTGCGACACCGTGCACTACAGCGGAACGCGGCGACTGGCGGACGCGGTGTTCCTCGAGCAGGAGCGCTGCGACGGCAAGGGGCACGGCGGCTGTCAGGCGGAGTGCCGGATCCTCTGGAAGGAAAGCTGGCTCCGCCGGGCGGACCCCGGGCTGCCGGTGGCCGGTCCGTTCTCCGCCGAGGACACCCTGGCCTTGCTCGCCCGGACCACCGCGGGAACGCGGACCCCGAGGGACGGGGAGGCGCGCTGGCGCTGCCAGGCCACCGAGCTCCCGGCCTGCACCGAGCACGTGAAGCTGTGGGACCCGCGGGGCTACCTGCGCGAGCTCACCTCGGGCAACGTGGGCCTGGCGCACTTTGCCCGGGTGATGTCCCGGGCGGTGGTGCAGGAGCCCAGGCGCAAGCTGGGGCTGATTGACGAGGTCCACGTCCGCGGCTCGGCGCAGAAGGGCGACAGCTTCCCCCCGCTGGGCCTTCAGCCGGGAGAGCGGGTGCGCGGTGAAGTCGCGGGAGGAGATCGCCCGGACGCTCAACGCGGAGGGGCGGAACAAGGGTCTGTGGTTCGACATGGAGATGTTGCCGTACTGCGGCCAGGAGTTCCGGGTTCGCCAGCGGGTCCGGACCTTCATCAACGACCAGGACGGGAAGATGGTGGAGCTGAAGAACGAGGCCATCACCCTCGAGGGGGTGGTCTGCACGGGAAACCACAGCCTTCGCCGCTGGTTCTGCTCGCGGGAGATCTACCCCTACTGGCGCGAGTGCTGGCTGGAGCGAGTGGACCCGGCGGTGTCGCTGCCCGAGCCGGGGCCTGCGCGCGCCTCCGGCGACCGCTGATCAGACGACCAGCTTCCGGCAGTAGAACGCCTCGGCCAGCCTCTCCTCTGCCTGGCACTCCATGCCCCGGATCCGGGCGACCGCCCGGAAGAGATCGGCGCTGAACCAGGCCTTCCCCGCCTGGGTGGGGAAGGCGCTCAGGACCAGCTCGATCTTCTTCTCCACCGTCGCGGCGCTCAGCGGCACGAAGGCGTTCGGCACCCCGAAGTCGCCGTCGTATTTCGGGATCTCGAACTCCAGGATCAGATGGTTCCGCCAGGTGTTCCAGGTGAGCTCGGAGACGACCCGGTGGTCCTGGTGCCGGTCGTCCCGGAAGTGGGTGAAGATCGAGATCCGGCGAGACCTCGCGCTTCAGCTCCTCGAACTCCTCCTTCACCTTGGCCCACTCGGTGGGAAGGAAGCCGTCCCGGTGCGACTTGATCACGATCCGTCTCTGCGAGGCGCCCTCGAGGAACTTCGCCGCCGATGCCTCGGCCTCGCGCGCGCGCTCCGGGGTGGAGCAGAACACCACCCAGGTCACCTCGATGTCCGGCCGCTCCGACAGGAGACGGAGCAGCGTCCCGCCGCAGCCGATCTCCACGTCGTCCGAGTGCGCCCCCAGCGCGAGGATCTGCCGGGCGCCCCCCGGCTCGCCGAACAGCGAGAGCCGCTGCATCGTCAGGCGCTCTTGCGGCCGGGGGTGGTCCGGGCGGAGCTTGCCTTCCACACCTCCCAGGGGACCTGCCCGCGGGCGTAGAGGTCCTCGAGGAGCTGCTTCTCCTTGAAGGTGTCCATGCAGGCCCAGAAGCCGTCGTAGTTGTACGAGAGCAGCTTCCCGGCCTTGGCCAGACGCTGGAAGGGCTCCTGGACCAGCTCCTCGCCCTCCTGCATCCACTGGAAGACGTCGGGACGGAAGACGAAGAAGCCTCCGTTCACCCGCATCCCGGTCTCCTTCACGTGCTTGATGCTCTGGACCAGTCCGCCATCCCCCACGTTCACCAGATGGAAGCTGCTGGTTGGCGCCACGCCGGTGAAGCAGGCCACCGCCTCGGGGCGAGAGCGGAAGAACTGCACCACCTCGGGCAGCGGCAGGTCGGAGAGTCCGTCGCTGTAGTTGGCGAGGAACATCTCCTCACCCTCGACGTACCGCTGCACGGCCTTGAGGCGCATGCCGATGTTGGAGTTCATCCCGGTGTCGACGAAGGTGATGTTCCAGTCGTGGATGTCGCTGCCGAGGAGCTCGATCTTCTTGCCGCCCTCGCGCATCACGAAGTCGTTGGTGACCGTCTCCTCGTAGTCGAGGAAGTAGTGCTTGATGGTGTCGCCCTTGTACCCGAGGCAGAGGATGAAGTCCTTGTGCCCGAAGTGGGCGTAGTACCGCATCAGGTGCCAGAGGATGGGGCGGTAGCCCGACCGGCACCATCGGCTTGGGAATGGCCTCCGAGTACTCCCGGAGCCGCATGCCCAGCCCACCGCAGAAGATGACCACCTTCATCGCGAACGACTCCTCTCCTGCCGGCGTCAGGCCGGGGACGCTGCCGCGCCTGGAGCGCGGACCTCGGGCTTCTGCGGACGGTGCTGCCCCTGGGACTTCAAGAGATCCTGCAGCCAGGTCTCGCCCCGGAAGTGGACGTACTGCTCGGCGCGCAGCAGGTCCGCGATGCGCCCCGTCGGGGAGCTCCACGTCGTCGTAGGTGAGCACCTGGTCCTTGGCGATGTCGCCGCTTGAGCTTGCAGCCCTCGACCAGACCCTCGGGCAGATACCGGCCGGCGCTCATCTCCTCGACGTTCACCGCCTCGCCGTAGGTCATGTACATGCCGTACTCGTCGAGCACCTCGCCCTCCTGGAGATCGCGCTTGGCCACCGCGCACACCTCGACCACCGGGCCGCCCAGCGGCAGGTGCCAGCTCGTCACCGAAGAGCACCACGCGAGCGATGGAGAACGGCGTCTCGAAGTGCACCAGGTGGTACGGCATCCAGAACGGGTACAGCGGTCCGTCCCCATCTTGTAGAGCTCGAGGTAGTGGCGCTGCTTGGGGTCGGGGTGCTCGGCCAGGCACGAAGGCCTTGGTGAGCGCCGGCCCGACCGTGTAGTCGACCACCCCTCCCAGCGCCCGCAGCTGCTCCACGTCGTAGAGCTGGTGGATGTCCATGACCGAGCCGTCGTACTTGCGGCCGCGGGACATCCCCCGCGACAGGACCTTGAAACCGGTGGCGTTGGCCACGATGGTCTGCTCGAAGCTGATCTTCGAGCCGTCGGCGAACGAGGTGACCATCGCCGCGTTCTGTCCCCACCGCTCCGCCCAGCCCTTCTGGGTGGTGGGGTTGCGGTAGGGGTCCTGGAGCCCCTTCACGTTCACCACCGCGCGTGGAGTGAGCCCGAGCCCCTGGACCCAGCGGACCAGGTTCATCTGGAGGCCCGGCTCGTCGCCGTCGCAGGCGGAGAGGATGGCCCCGTGCTTGCGCCCGTAGACCTGGAGGATCGGGCCGATGGTCGCATCGACCTCGGCGTTCATCAGCACCACCGGCTTCTGGTGGGCGAACGCCTCGAGGATGACCCGGGCACCGAAATCCACCGATCCGGTGACGTCCACCACCACGTCGATCTCCGGCGAGCGGCAGATGGCCATCGCGTCCTCGGCGACCACCGCCTGGCCCTTGCGCACCGCCTCGTCGAGCGCGGACTGGGAGCCTGCGGCCACCGGCTCGCGGCCGGCGTAGCGGTAGACGCCGAACGCCCGTTCGGGGTGGCGGTTGTAGATCGCCGCCATCCGCATGCCCGGGACGCTGTTCTCGATCTGGTTGGTGAGCCCCTGGCCCATGAACCCGGCGCCGATCATCCCGACGCGGATTGGCTTGTCCTGCTCCTCGCGGGCCTTCAGGGCCCGGTCGACGATGATCATCGACGACACCCTCATCCTGCGCATCACCTCGTCACCGACCTGATCGAGCGGCGCCCAGGCCGCGTCCTTTCGGAGAGATGACCGACACCGGCAGCGGCCACTTGAGGCCGAGCCGCGGATCGAACGGAGACAGCCCACCCTCGGTGCCGGGGGCGTAAAACTCGCCGACCTGGTAGCTGGTCTCGGTCGCGTCCTCGAGCGCCTGGTAGCCGTGGGCGAAGCGCTCGGGGACGTACAGCGCGCGGTGGTTGTCGGCGGTGAGCTCCACCTCCACGTGCTGGAGGTAGGTCGGGCTCTCCGGACGCAGGTCCACGATGATGTCGAGGATCGCCCCGCGGGTGGCGCGGACCAGCTTGGTCTCGGGGTGCGGCGGAAACTGGAAGTGCATTCCGCGCAGCGTCCCTTTCCGCTTGTTGAAGGCGAGGTTCGCCTGGGCGATGACCGGCTTCAGCCCATGCGCGGTGAACTCGTTCTGGCAGAACGCGCGGGCGAAGAAGCCCCGCTCGTCCTCGCGCCGCTCGAGGTCGATGATGAACGCACCCTTCAGCTTCGTCTCGGTGAAGATCACGCCGTTCCTTCCTCCGGGGCGGCCCTGCCGCCCCACCACGCGTCGCGCGCGCCGCTCTCCGTCTCAGGCCGCCGCGGGCTCGGAGAGCCAGCGGAGATCCGCCCCCAGATTGCCCGAGGCCATCAGCTGCTTGATCTGATCGATGCGGCGGTAGCGCGGGCCCTCGAAGTCGGCGAGGACCAGGCCGATCGCCTTGTAAGCGTCGTAGAGCTGCTTCGCGCCCTTGCGGGCGTCCCACTGTGGCTGGAACTCGGGCAGGGCCCGGGCCACCTTGGAGAAGTCCGCCCGGTAGTTCCGCTTGTCGGGGCCGGCGTCGTCGGCGAAGGCGATCTCGCAGCCGGGGACGGTCTCCTTGACGATCTGGGCGATGTCCCGGATGCGGTAGTTCTGATCGTTCTTGCCCACGTTGAATGCCTGGGCGTGCACCCGCTCGCGCGGCACGCTGAGCACCGCGAGGAACGCCCGGCTGATGTCCTCGATGTGCACGATGGGCCGCCAGGGGCTCCCGTCGCTCTTGAGCATCACCTTGCCGGAGGTGAAGGCCCAGGCGACCAGGTTGTTGAGCACGATGTCGAAGCGCAGCCGCGGCGACACGCCGTACGCCGTCGCGCAGCGAAGGAAGGTGGGCGAGAAGCGATCGTCGGCGAGCTTCACCACGTCGCGTTCGACGCGGACCTTGGACTCGCCGTAGGCGGTGACCGGGTTCAGCTCGGAATCCTCGGTGACCGGAGCCTCGCCGGCCGCGCCATAGTTGCTGCAGGAAGAGGCGAAGGCGAAGCGCGGGACCCCGGCCTCCTTGGCCAGTGCCGCCAGCCTCACCGAGGCGAGGTGATTGATGTCGTAGGTGAGCTGTGGATTGAGATCGCCCAGCGGATCGTTGGAGAGCGCGGCCAGGTGAATCACCGCGTCGAATCCGCGCAGCTCCCGGGCCTCGAGCGCACGGACATCCTTCACCCGCGTCTCGATCGGATCCTTCCACTCGCCAAAGCTCGAGCGGCGGTAGAGATCGGCGTCGACGCCCACCACCTCATGCCCCGCGCGAACCAGGAACGGTGCCATCACCGAGCCGATGTATCCGCGACTCCCGGTCAACAAGATCTTCATCGTTTCCCCGTGCGATCGCCGGCGCGGTCGCTCACACGGAGCACCGCGCCTCCCGGCGTTGCGGCGCGAACTCTATCCAATCGCCTCGCGTCACCGCCATCGCGCAGGCGACGCAGCCGCGCCGATCGTCACCGCGCTCTCCAGACTCACGGCAACGGGGCGGGTCGCGTTTCTACCGCGGAGGTCCCGGATGACCCCGGCTTCCGGCCAAGGAGAGACGAGACCAGGTGTAGATCCTCGGCGCGGAGCAGCCCGCATGCGGTGGTCGCCAGGCAGTAGACCGCCACGCAGAGAGGGATGCCGAGCCACGGCGAGAGCGGGGGGAGGAACCGGAAGAGCAGCGCGGTCACCATCGCCGAGCCCACGGCGCGTGCGGCCTCGGTGAGGATCCTCGGGCCGACCGTTCCCCTGGGCATGAGCAACAGCAGCCCGCAGAAGAGCAGCGCCTCGCAGGAGACGAAGGAGACCACCACCCCCAGGCCACCGTTCCCCGTCCGCGCCTGGAACCAGGGGATGAGCCCGATCTCGACGACGGTGCCAATGATCACGAAGCCGATCTTCACCATCGAGAACGCGGTGGCGCGGCCCAGCGCAGTGAGCGCGGTCCCGAGCAGAACGTCCACGAAGACCAGGAAGAGTCCCAGACCGAAGACCGCCAGGATGATCCCCGCGGGCCCGAAGGACCGATGGCCATAGACGACGTGGATCGCCACGTCGGCGAAGAGCCAGGTGCCGACGCCAGCCAGCCCGCCGAGCCAGACCATCGGACGCTGGGCGGTGTTCATCTCGTGCTGAAACGCATGGACGTCACCGGCGGCACGCGACAGCCGGGGAAACGCTGCGGCCCCGAGTATGAGCGAGGGAGCGAGCAGGGTCCCCATGATGCTCTTCGCCGCGCCGTACCAGCCCACCGCGTCCTTGGGCACCAGTTTCGAGAGGAGCACCGCGTCGATGTACGGCTGCACGTTCGCCGCGAGGGTCATCGTGACGATGGCCGTCCCGCCGGTGACGATCTCCCGCGCCGTCGAACTGGAGAAGCGCAAGGGACCGGTCCCCAGCCAGCGATACAGACGGAGAGCGACCACCAGGGCCACCACCCCCGCCAGCCCCTGCGCGACCACCACGCCACCGAGACCGAGGCCGAGACCGAGCGCCAGGAGCGCGAGCACCAGCCCGGTGGCCCGGTTGGTGACGGAGACCGTGGCGTCGAGACCCATCCGGTCCCGCCCCCGGAATACGACGCCGAAGTTCTGGGCGAGGAAGAAGGGCAGGTTCAGCGCGATGAAGCCCACCGCGAACCCGATGGTCCGCCGGTCGTATCCCAGCAGCCAGGCAGTGAGGCCGGCCGGGAGGCACACCACCGCGGTGCCGATGGCGCGGAGCACCAACCCGGTCCCGAGCAGGTCCCCGCCCCGCTGCGGTGCGCGAGCGACCTCGCGGATGCCGAAGTACTGCTGTCCCCAGTCCACCACCACCATGGCGAAGGCGGCGAAGGAGCTGATGATGAAATAGACGCCGAAGTCGACCGCGCCCAGGGTCCGGCCAAGGGCGGCGCTGAAGAAGATCCCCAGCACCATCGTGAGCGCCTGGCCGAACACCAAATTCATGGCGTTGCGGGCCAGGGCCGCGCTGGCTGGAGCCGGACCGGGGACGGAGGCCGACGCACTCGTCTCGGGAGAGGCGCGCTGGACGTTCGAGGAAGGCACTGCGCTTGAGCTCAGGGCGCCGGGATCGTGATGCAACCCACGAAGCGCTGGGCGCCGATGATCTGAATGGTCTCCCGGGCACCGGCGAGCGAGGTCTTCCCCAGCTCGACGCAGAGAAGCGCGGCGTCCGCGGCGAGCGCGACCGGGATGGCCGAGGGAGCGGCGAGCACCGACTCGATCATCACCAGGACCCGCTCGCTCCACTGCTGAGTGCCGGCAGCGTGAGGACGATTGGCCCCCGCCATGTCGAGGATCAGCGGCGCGGTCTTGTCGAGCTTCACCTCGCGGGCGTCGAGCAGCCGCAATCGGTCTCCCATGGCCAGCTTGCCCATCTCGTGGAGAGGGCGCCCGAAGTCGATGGCCGAGCTGTTCCCGTCCGCGGGGACGATCACCAGCGAAGACCACTCGAGCCGCTGAATGGAGAACCAGAGCTGCTGCATCGACAGCGAGGGCACGCCGGGCCAGTTCGCCGTCTCCACCGCTGCGGCGTCGGCGAGCTTGAACGTTGTCGACCGGCTCATCGCGCCCTGGAGTCCTCTCAGTCCAGCGTCATCCCTGGACTGAATACGGCTGCTGGCAGGCGGAATCAAGCCGGGCTCCCCGAGCAACCGCGCCGAGTCGAGCTGGCCCCACGTGGGTCATGACGCCCGGCTTCACGGCCGCGGCACCTGTCCGAGGACCTCGAGGCCGAGCGTTCGCTTGACCTGCCACTGCTCGAGGATGCGCCCCGAGCGGAGATCGGCCAGCGCGGCGGCGAGCACCGCCAGTCCGAGGGCTGCCACCACCCCGGCGCCGATCACCAGCGGGACCTTGGGCTTCTCTGGACGCTTGGGAAGCTGAGGGGGCCTGATGATGCTGTAGCGGTACTTGAACGCTGCACGAGCGGTGTCCAGCTCGATCCGTGCGCTGTTGATGCGGTCGAGGAGCGTGTCGTATTTCTCCATCGCGAAGCGGAGCCGCGTTCTGCCGTACTCGCCCTGCACGTCCGGCTCCAGCGGGTCTCCTGGCTTCCGTCGCTGCGTCATCTCGGGGACCCGGGCCTGCGCCGCGCCGCCCCCGTCCGGCTTCCTTGCGGCCAGCCTCTCGTACTCGCCTTGGAGCTCGTCCTCCTCCTTGCGGAGTGCCGCGAGCTGAGGCGAGTCCTCCTGGAGCGCGCTGATGCTCTGGAGCAGCTGGGCCACGGCGGGGTGGGCGTCGGCGTAGACGGTCCGCTTCTGTGACAGGTCGGCCTGAAGCTCGGCCAGCCGTCGACGCCGGAACTCGTCCAGCTCGTTGATCGCCCGGCGCTTCGCCTCGAGCAGCACCTTCACCTCGGCGGCCTTTGCTTTCGCCGCGTCCGAAACCGGGTCGCGGCGCGGCGGCGGGGGAGCGGGGTCAGCCTTGGCGCGGTTGGCATTGTTTTCCGAGCCGCGCTTGATGTCCTCCATCGCCGTGTCGATCGCCTCGCGCAGGTCGGCAGCGTGGCTCTCGAGGATGGAGATGGTCTCGGCGATGCTGGAGACCTCGGCCGAGTGGCGCTCCTCGAGGAAGTTCTGGAGCGCGTTGTCCACCAGGGCGTAGCCCAGCTGCGCGTTTGGCCAGTCGATCCCGATGGTGACGGTGGACTCGCCGGTGGTGACCTTGAACTGCTTCTCCAGCAGTCCCACCATGGCGTTGAGCCGGTCCTCCTCGGAGGGGCTGGCCAGCAGCTTCACCAGCCAGTCCTTGACCCGGAGCACCGGGGATCGGTCCCGCTCCCACCGGTTGAGAAGGTCGGTCTGCTTCATGAGGGACAGGAGGTTGTCGTGGCGAAGCACCGTCTCCGCGGCGGCGCGGGTGGGGACGTTGGCGTCGACTGGAACGGTTCGCCCGGGGTTTCCCAGCGCGGGCATGATCGTGTTTCGCTGCGTCAGGAGCTGAGCCTCCACGTGGTAGGAGCGCGGGAGCACGAGGAGCAGGGCCCCGGTGGCACCGAGGGTCAGCAAGGCGGTGACGGCGACCAGCAGCCGCCTCCGTCCCACCGAGTGCACCACGTAGCGGAACCAGTTCTTGACCTGAGCGACGTCGACCAGCTCGAACTCGTCTGCGTCCTCCGGAGGATCGCGCCGGGTCTCCGCGGTCACGACACCCCTCGCTCCTGCTCAACGCGCTTCATGCACAGGTCGACTGCGCGGCTGAACTCGCCCCGCTTGAAGGGCTTGACCAGATATGCCGTCGCTCCGACCTCTTCGGCGAAGGCGCGATCCATGGGCTTGGCCCGGGCGCTCATGACCAGGATGGGGATGTCCCGAAGCTCGGGGCTCGAGCGCATGAACTCGCAGACCTCGAAGCCGCTCAGTTCGGGCAGCATCAGGTCGAGGCACACCAGATCCGGACGGTCGACCTTGAGCATGCGGATCGCCGAGCGGCCCTCGGCCACATCGACCACGTCCAGGCCCATCGCGAGCAGATAGGTTCGCACCAGCGCTCGTGCATCGGGATGATCTTCGACGACCAAAGCCTTGCGCGGGGCGCCCATTCCTTCTCCTCAACCCTGATTCAGCCAGACGACGGAGTTCTTCGCCAGACCACCCGGGATCCGTCGCCTGGCCGTCACAGCGGCGTTCCCACCAGCGGGCTGCCGAAATAGGCGCCGACGGCCACGAAGCAGAGCCAACCAAACCCAGTGGGGAGTAGGCTCGACCCCTGGAGCCAGGCCACCCGGCCACCCACCGAGATCCCCACCTGTGGGTTGAACATGTACGTTCCCTTGCCCTCGATCCGCGCGTCCAGTTGTGCCGCGGTGAGAGTGTCGCTGACGCCCCCGCTGACCTCGAGCAGCAGGTGCTCCCCCGGGGCCATCGTGCTGCGGAAGACCACGCTGAGCCGCTCGTAGACGAAGCCATTGATTTGGTCCGGCAAGGGCGCGGCAAGAAAAGCGAGGCTGTTCCGCCATGAGAAGGCCCGGGTGACCCATGCGTCGCGGACGGCGACCCCCACCACCGGTAGGAGCTTGTTCTCGGTCCGGGCAGGGCTCGTGCCCTGGGCCGGGACGACCGAGTGGAACCCTCCGATCCCTGCGATCAGGTCGGTGGCGATTCTCCTGCTCCAGACGTGGCTCCAGCCCTCGGTGAGGTTGGCCACCACGGCCTCAGGACCACTGCTGTACTTGCTCTCGGACCCGTTCAGGAGTGTCGCGAGGTTGTCGTTGGGGCCCACCGACCAGAGCACCCCGGTTGCGGCCTTGGGCCCCTGCTGGAGGGGCAGCAGCGCCTGCGCCTCGGTGTTCGCCCCACCCGAGTACGTGTACCCCGCCGAGAGGAGCCAGGAGACTCGCGGCGAGAGCCCTGCCACCACCCCGGTGCTCGCGTCGACGTCGATGACCAGGACGAACCGCTGGTCTGGAAGGGTACTCACCCCGGGAGTGGGCCGAGGCGCCACAGGGGGCGCGCCCGGGACGGTCGGCTGAGTCGGCGGCAGACCAGTTCCTCCGGTCTGGGGGATGACCGTGCTCAAGGGGAGGAAGTCGTACTCCCCGTACGCGGTCCGTGCCTCGAAGAACCATCGCCAGAGCGGGCTGGGCTTGAGGTCGAGGACGAAGTACCCCCGATGTAAGTACGAGACCGTCTTCGGGGCGTCCCCGACGTTCTGGCCGAGAGTGATGAAGATCCGCGGCTCGTAGGCCAGGGTCAGGCTTCCGGTTCGCAGTGGTCCCCGCATTGCGACGACCGGGTCCACCTCCATGTCGACGATGGTCGTCCCCGGTGCGGAGCCGTCCGGCTGTCCGGCACGGAACTCGACGCGGCCGGCCAGGTCGAACTCCCAGCGCTCGGGCCGCTCGACCAGTTCCTGCAGTGAACGCTCGGTCGGAGTGTCCGCCGCGCTCAGTCCGAATGGTTGCTCGGGGACTGGTTCTGGAGGCGGCTCCGCCAGGAGCAGGAGTGAGACTGTGAGTCCGAGGGAAGCCAGCCCCATGGCGCGGTCACTCCACGACCACGGTGTCCCCCGGCCGGAGCTTGAACGTCGCGGCCTTTCCCTCGGCCTGGGTCAGCTCATCGAACTCGAACTTGATCCGCGCCCGCTGGGGCGAATCACGTACCACGAAGATCTTGTTGCGGGATGCGTACTGGTTGAGACCCCCCGCCGCCGCGAGCGCCTGGAGGACACCCGCCCCGACCGGAACCGAATACACCCCCGGCTTGTTGACCTCTCCGAGGACGGACACCGAGAAAGGTCGGGCCTCCTCGAGCGAGATGGTGACCACCGGAGCGTTGATGTACTCCTTGAGTCGCGTCTGGAGCTGCTGGGCGAGCGTATTGGGAGTGAAGCCGGCCGCGACGACGTCGTTCAGGAACGGGATCGATACCTTGCCGTCGTCACGGACCTTCGCCCGGGTGGACATGTCCGGCTGGTTGAAGACCCGGATTTGCAGCACGTCGCCCGGCTGGATGATGTAGCCGGACGTCGGCGGCGCCGGAGGCTCCTGGTAGTCAGCAACCGGGGTGTAGGCAGCCGAGGTGCTGGCGCATGCACCGATGAGAAGAAGGCAGACTGCGCTCGCGGCAGCACGGGCGGTACGCACGGGCCGGCCACGTACCATGCGCCTGCGAGGCCGAGCAACGCGCGTTCCCGCCGGCGGCGTTCGACCCCCTGGCCGGAATTGGCGCGGCGCGTTTCGCGGCCTCCCGGTTCGAAAGGACAGGGTGAGCGCTGCCCCATGGGTGTGCGCAACCTCATGCGGATTCACACAAAATGCGTTTGTGTGCTCCCGCGTGGTGCGGAAGACTCGCGCGTCGTTTCAAGACTGAATCTGTGGGGCGCGCGCGGTTCTTCCGTGCAGGGAGTTGTTGGTGGCGATCGGTATTCAGCGCTTTGCACCGACTCCGGCGGCGAAGTTCGGCCTCGGGCTCGATGTCGCGGTTCTCGCGGTTGCGGTGATGCGGGCGACGCCCGCGCCGCTCGCTCTGCAGATCGTTTGGGCCGCGGTGGCGGTGCTGGTGTTCTGGAGCACGAGCTCCGTCGTCCGTCACTACGGCTACACCGCCGAGCGCCCGGTCTGGGAGGACGTGCTCTTCGCGCTGATGAACCTGCTGGCGGTGGCGACGGTGGTGGGCGTCGGGGGCGCGCTCCTGCGCGTGCCCGCGCCGGACGTGGCGAAGATGCTCCTGCTCGCCCTGCCGGCACAGGTGCTGCTCCGTCTGACCATCTTCGCCTTCGTGCGAGCGCAGTCGCGGCCTCCGCGCGAGCTCCTGATCGTGGGCACCGGCCCGCTGGGCCGTATCACCGGCGAGGACCTGACCCGGCGTGGTGCGAACTGCAATTACCTCAGCTGGCCGGGGGAGAAGGTCCCGGAGCCGCTCCAGGGACGGCTGCTCGGCGAGTGCGTCGACCTTCCCGTGGTTCTCCAGCGCGAGGTGTTCGACGAGGTCTTCCTCTGCGGGCTCCCGCACACCCACGAGCGCCCGATCCAGTCGGCGGTGGGGACGCTCGAGACCTTCGGGGTGCCGTTCGCGCTGCCGGCCTACACCGTGCGGCTCGGTCGGGCGTACCCGATCGCCAGCAAGGCCGTGGCGGACGGCTTCCTCCACTACGTGACCGGCTCGGTGAAGCCGAAGCTGCGGCTCTTCAAGCGGCTGCTGGACATCGTCGCCTCGGCGGCGGCGCTCTGGGTGCTGTTCCCGTTCTTGCTGGTGGTCGCGGCGCTGGTGAAGCTCACCTCGAGAGGTCCGGTCTTCTTCCGTCAGCTGCGGGTGGGGCTGCACGGCAAGCAGTTCCACATGCTGAAGTTCCGCTCGATGGTGGTGAACGCCGAGGCGCTCAAGGCCAGCCTGGCCGCGAAGAACGAGCAGACCGGTCCGGTGTTCAAGATGCGGCGCGACCCGCGGGTCACGCCGCTGGGGCGCTTCATCCGCAAGTACAGCATCGACGAGCTGCCGCAGCTGGTGAACGTGCTCCGCGGCGACATGACCCTGGTCGGACCGCGCCCGCCGGTGCCGCAGGAGGTCGCGCTCTACGAGCCGTGGCAGCGCCGCCGTCTCTCGGTGCGCCCGGGCCTGACATGTCTGTGGCAGGTGAGCGGCCGGAACGACGTCGCCTTCGAGGACTGGATGTACCTCGACCTGCAGTACATCGATCACTGGAGCGTTGGTCAGGACATCGGGCTCCTCCTGAAGACGGTGCCGGCCGTCGTCAGCGGCCGCGGCCACTAGCGGCGGCGCGGGCGTGGCTTCCCGGGAGGCCGGGCGCCTGGCGCGGATCGCCCTCGGCTGCGCGGCGCTGCTCGTCGCGGGGGTGCTGCTCCGCACGGTGCCCCTCGCCTGCCGCGACCTGCATCCGGCGCGTCGCACGCTGACCGACGCCGACCGCGCCGCGGCCGCGCGGGCCCTGCCGGGGCTCGAGCCGGTGGCGTTCCGCACCGACGACGGTCTCTTGCTCCGTGGCTGGTTCGCGCCGGGGGGCGACGGATCGGCCGTGGTGCTGGTGCACGGCCTCGGCGCCAACCGGGCCGAGCTGCTGCCCGAGGCCGGCGTGCTCCACCGCCATGGGCACGCGGTGCTGCTCTTCGACTCGCGCGCCTCGGGCGAGAGCGAGGGCACACTCGCCACCTGGGGCGACCGGGAGCGGCGGGACGTGGCCGCCGCCGTCCGGTGGGTCCGCACGCGCTCCGGGGTCGACCCGGCGCGGATCGGGCTCTACGGATTCTCGGTGGGCGCCTCCACGGTGGCCCTGGCCGCAGCGGAGGACGCATCGATCCGCGCCGTGGCTCTCGGTCCCGTCTGGCCGTCGCTCGACGCCGAGCTCCACCGAAGATTCCGGATCACCCGCGGCCGCCCGGCGGCGCTGGCCGAGGCCGTGTTCCGCCTCGCGGGCGTCCACGTGGACGCGGTGCGACCGGTGGACGTGCTCCCCCGGATTCCGCCGCGACCCGTTCTCTTCATCTCGGGCAGCCGTGACGATGACACCCCGTCCGAAGTCGTGGACGGACTGGTGGCGCGTGTGCCGGGCGCGCTCCGGTGGAACGTGCCGGGCGCAGGCCACGGCGGATTCGGCGAGGTGGATCCGAAGGGTCTCGATGCCACCCTCGGCGGATTCTTCGATCGCGCGCTCGAGCGCGTGCCGGCCGGAGGCTGACGGACATCGGGTGAGGTCGGGCGAAAGCGCACGCGCACCCACGTCCCGCGCGCACGCCGCGGTGCTCAACGAGGGTGTTGACCAAGGGCCATCGCGTTGCGACCATTTCGCCGCGTGGAGGACGCCATCCGAACCATCGTCGGAAAGCACGGGAAGCTCGCCATGCCGGTGGACCAGGTTCGGGCCGACGACGATCTGTACCGGGCGGGCATGACCTCTCACGCGAGCGTCAACGTGATGCTCGCGCTGGAGGCGCACTTCGACGTCGAGTTCCCGGATCGCATGCTCCGGCGCAGCGTCTTCGAGAGCATCTCGGCCATCCAGGCCGCCCTCACCGAGCTCGGCAGCGCGGCCTAGCTCGCCACCCCGCCTCCAGCTCCCAGGAGTTCATCCCGTGGCCCAAGCCGCTGAAGCCGTGACCTCCGGTCCTCGAGACCTGCGCACGCTGGCCGAGGAGATCGCCCGGGAGGTCGCCGCGCGACATGCCGACTCGGTGGACCGCGAGGCGCGCTTCCCCTCCGAGGCGGTCGCCGCGCTGAAGCAGGCCCGGCTGCTCTCGGCCTACGTCCCCGCATCGCTCGGCGGCGACGGCTGCTCCCTCCGGGAGCTGATCGAGATGTGCGAGGTGATCGGCGAGCACTGCGCGTCGACGGCGATGATCTTCGCCATGCACCAGATCGAGGTGGTGTGCCTGGTCCAGCACGGCGCGGCGAGCCCCTGGTTCCAGGGCTACCTCCGGCGGGTCGTGGCCTCGCAGCGGCTCATCGCCTCCGTGACCTCCGAGGTCGGCGTGGGCGGCAGCATGCGGACCTCGATCTGTGCCGTGGAGCGGCAGCACGAGCGCTTCCGCCTCACCAAGGACGCCACGACCATCTCCTACGGCGTCCAGGCCGACGATCTGCTCATCACCGCCCGCGCCGCCGGCGACTCCGCCCCGGGAGACCAGGTGCTGCTCCTCCTCCAGAAGGAGGACTACCAGCTGAAGCGCCTCGGCACCTGGGACGCGCTCGGGATGCGCGGCACCTGCTCGGCGGGCGGGATGGTGGAGGGTGTGGCGTCGGTGGAGCAGATCCTCTCCACGCCGTTCGCGGACATCGCCGCGCAAACCATGGTCCCGGTCTCGCATCTGCTCTGGAGCGCGGTGTGGAGCGGGATCGCGGCGAGCGCGGTGGGCCGGGCCGCCGCGTGGGTCCGCGGCGAGGCCCGCAAGACACCGGGTACCACCCCGCCGGCGGCGCTCCGCCTGGCGGAGGTGCACGCCGAGCTCCAGTCGATGCGCGCCTCGGTGACCGCGATGGCCGACGAATACCAGGCGCTCCACGCCGACCCGCGAAGGGCGAGCGAGCTGTCGGGGATGGGCTTCGCCCTCCGCGTCAACAACCTCAAGGTGAACGCCTCGCGCGCGGTGACCCGCATCGTGGAGGCCGCGCTCCAGATCTGCGGGATCCACGGCTACAAGAACGACTCGCCCTTCAGCGTCGGCCGGCAGCTCCGGGACGCGCTCAGCGCCCCGCTGATGGTGGCCAACGACCGGATCTACGCCGCCAACGCCTCGGTGCTGCTGGTGCAGAAGGAGATTCTGAGCCCCCGATGGCCACCCCGGCGCAGCAGGCGTTCCACGACGAGCTGGTCGCCCATCGGCTCATCGTCCCCTCCGGCGTGCCCGGCGTCTGGGCGCGGAGCGACGCCTTCGAATCGGTGCTGCAGCGTTTCGATGCGCGGGTGCATGCCCTCGCCGCCGCGGACGGGGCCGAGCGGCTCCACTTCCCGCCGGTCATCCCCCGGCGGCTCCTCGAGCACACCGGGTACCTCGACTCGTTTCCCCACCTGGCGGGGACCGTCTTCTCCTTCACCGGCTCGGAGGCGCAGTCGCGCGAGCTGAGCCGGCGGGTGCACGCCGGCGAGCCCTGGGCGGAGCTCCAGACCCAGACCGACGTCGCCCTCACCCCGGCAGCCTGCTACCCCGTCTACCCGACGCTCCGGGGCGTGCTCCCCGAGGGCGGGCGCACCCTCGAGGTGCAGAACCACTGCTTCCGGCACGAGCCGTCGGGAGATCCGGCGCGCCTCCAGCTGTTCCGGATGCACGAGGTCATCCGGGTGGGGCGGCCGGAGGCGGTCATCGCCTGGCGCGCCACCTGGCTCGAGCGGTCGCTCGCGCTGCTCCGCTCGCTCGAGCTCGATGCGCGCGCGGTGCACGCCTCCGACCCCTTCTTCGGCCGGGCGGGGAAGATGCTCGCCGCGAGCCAGAAGGAGCAGGGCTTCAAGTTCGAGATCGTGGTCCCCATCGCCTCCGAGGAGCCGACGGCGATCTGCTCCTTCAACTACCACCAGGAGCACTTCGGGAAGCTGTTCGAGATCGCGCTGGCCGACGGGAGCGTGGCGCACACCGCGTGCCTCGGGTTCGGGCTGGAGCGGGTGACGCTGGCCCTCTTCCGGCGGCACGGGCTCGACGCGCGGGAGTGGCCGGGCGCGGTGCGAACGGCGCTGGACGGATGATCTCCGCCGCGCTCCAGCCGCCGTCCGCCGCGGGGTACCGGCCCCACGCACTGCACCAGGGCGACCGCGCCTGGCCGGAGACCAACTGCTTCGTGGACCTGTGGATCGAGGTCCTCCACGTCTTCGGGCACGATCCGCTGGCTGCCCTGGGCTGCACGCTCGACCTCGACTTCGAGGGAGACCAGTTCACCTTCTTCAAGCAGACCTACGGTGACCTGGCCCTGCTGCACGGGGTGGACGTCCAGGAGCTCAACGTCTGGCGGCCGCTGCACCTCCACGTCGAGGAGCTGGTCCGCCGCCGACGGCTGGTGCTGGCCGAGGTGGACGCGCACTGGCTCCCGGACACTGCGGGCACCGACTACCGCGCCCAGCACACCAAGACGACCATCGGGATCCAGGCCATCGATCTCCCGGGCGAGCGGCTGGGCTACTTCCACAACGCCGGGTACTTCGAGCTCGAGGGGGGGACTTCCGCGGGCTCTTCGGGCTCGACGCCCCGGCCAATCCGACCCGGCTCCCGCTCTACTGTGAGTTCGTCCGGCTGGAGAGCCTCCGCGTGCGCCCGCGCGAGGCGCTGGCGGAGCTGGCGCTCGAGTGCACCCGGGCGCATCTGCTCCGCCGGCCACGCGAGAGCCCGGTGGCCCGCTTCGCGGCGAGCTTCCCGGAGACGCTCGCCGCCCTCGCCCCCGACGCGCTCCCGACCTACCACCTCTATGCCTTCTCCAGCGTGAGACAGCTCGGCGCGGCGGCGGAGCTCGGGGCGCACCACCTCCGCTGGCTGCAGCCCGTCGTCGCGGCGCCGCTCGAGCCCGCAGCGGCGGCGCTGGACTCGGTTTCCCTCGCCGCGAAGTCCCTCATCCTCAAGGGGGCGCGCGCAGTCACCACCGGGAAGCGCAGCGACTTCGGCCCGCTCCTGTCCACCCTCTCCAGCGGCTGGAGCACGGCGCTCGACGCCGCAAGCCACGCCCTGGGCACCTAGAGGAGCGGACCTCCACGATGGCCTGCATCCAGCGCACGGGCTGGCAGGAGAGAACGCCGCTGGGGACGGGCTGGGAGCTCCTGCGCACCCCGCCCGGAGCCGCCGCCTCGCCCGCCGCCGCGGAGGCGCTCGCCGGGTCCTGGATGCCGGCCGAGGTCCCGGGCACACTGGCCAGCGCGCTCCGGGCCCAGGGCGAGGACCTGGCCGGGGCAGGCGATCTCGACGCGGTCGACGTCTGGTACCGGCTGCACTTCCGGGGGCCGGAGGACGCAGCCACCGCGGTGCTGCGTCTCGACGGCCTGGCGACGGTCGCCGAGGCCTGGTTGAACGGGACGCGGCTCTTCCGTTCCGACTCGATGTGGCAGGCGCACCGGGCCGACGTGGGCGGGCTCCTCCGCCGGGACAACGTCCTGCACCTGCGCTTCCTCGCGCTCGGGCCGCTGCTCGCGGAGCGGCGGCCGAGGCCCCGGTGGAAGACGCGGCTGGTCGCACAGCAGCAGCTCCGCTGGTGGCGGACGACCTTTCTCGGACGGATCCCCGCCTGGACGCCGCCCGCGCCCCCGGTGGGACCGTTCCGGGCCGTGCTGCTCGAGCACGGGCGCGGACCGCATGTGCTGGAGGCGCAGGTGCGGACCCGGCTCGCGGGCGAGACCGGAAGTCTCGAGCTCCGGCTCCGGATCGGTCGCGGCCAGGCGCCGAACCCCGCTGCCCGGGTCCGGCTGGTGGGTCGCGAGGCCCCGCTCGGGCCCAGGGCGCTGCCGGACGGGAGCGTCGAGTGGACCGGGCGACTCGAGGTCCCGGCAGTGGAGCGCTGGTGGCCGCACACCCACGGGGCCCCGATGCTGCACCCGCTCTCGGTCGAGCTCGCCGGCCTCGGTGACATCCACTTCTCCCCGGTGGGCTTCCGATCCCTCGAGGCGGACACGGCCGATGGCGGCTTCGGCCTCCGGATCAACGGCACGCGCGTGTTCTGCCGCGGGGCCTCGTGGACGCCGCTGGACGTTCTCGCGCTGTCGGCGACCCCCGGCGCACAGCGAGCGGCGCTGGAGCAAGCCCGCGACGCGGGGATGAACATGCTCCGGGTGGCGGGACCGTTCGCCTACGAGGACGACGCGTTCCACGACGCCTGCGATGCCCTGGGCATCCTGGTCTGGCAGGACTTCATGTTCGCCAACCTCGACTACCCGGCCGACGACGCGGGATTCCTGGCGACGGCCACCGCCGAGGCCGAGGCGCTGGTCGGCCGGATTGGCTGGCGGCCCAGCACGGCGGTGTTCTGCGGGAACAGCGAGGTGGAGCAGCAGGCCTCGATGCTCGGGCTGGAGCGATCGCACTGGCGCAGCCCGCTGTTCGGGGAGGTGCTCCCGACGGTCGTCCGTGCCGGGTCGGACGTCCCCTACGTCCCGAGCTCGCCGAGTGGCGGCGCGCTGCCCTTCCAGCCGGGAGAGGGCGTGGCCCACTACTACGGCGTGGGCGCCTACCGGCGTCCGCTCGCCGATGCGCGCCGGGCAGCGGTGAAGTTCGCCAGCGAGTGCCTGGCGTTCGCCAACATCCCGGACCGTCGCACCGTCGAGGCCCTGCTCGGCGACGCGGGCGTGGCGCCGACGGATCCGCTGTGGAAGGCGCGCGTCCCGCGTGACCGCGGGGTGGGGTGGGACTTCGAGGACGTGCGCGACTGGTACCTGGAGGAGCTCTTCGGCGTGGATCCGCTGGCGCTCCGTGCCGCGGACCCGGAGCGGTACCTCGCGCTGGGCCGGGTGGTGAGCGCCGAGGTGATGGCCGCCACCATCGCCGAGTGGCGTCGCCACGGCTCTGGCTGCAATGGCGCGCTGATCTGGTTCCTCCGTGACCTCTGGCCCGGGGCGGGCTGGGGCGTGATCGATGCATCTGGCACACCCAAGGCGGCGTACTGGGCGCTGCGGCGGGCCTTCGCCCCGCGCGCGCTGTTCCTCACCGACGAGGGCACGAACGGCCTCGCCGCGCACCTCGTGAACGATGGCGCCGCGCCGGTCGAGGGCCGGCTCCGCGTCGCGCTGTACCGGGATGGACAGCTCCCGGTCCGCTCGGCCGAGCGCGCGCTCCGGGTGGAGGCGCGCGGGTCGACGCGGGCCTGGGCGGAGGAGGTGCTCGGAGCGTTCGTCGACGTCGGGTATGCCTTCCGCTTCGGGCCGCCCGGGCACGATCTGGTGGTTGCCCGCTGGATCGGAGACGGTGGCCAGCCGCTCGCCGCGCCGGCGTTTCACTTCCCGCTCGGGCGTCCCTCGCGCATCGACCCCGGGCTTCAGCTCGAGGCGCGGTCGGTCGAGATCGAAGGGCGGCCGGCGCTGGAGCTGACTTCCAACCGCTTCGCACAGGCGGTCTCGCTCGCGCTCGAGGGCTGCGCGCCGCGGGACGACTTCTTCCACCTCGAGCCGGGCGTCCCCGAGGTCATCGCGCTCGACCCGGCCGGAGCGGCCGACACCGCGCGGAACGGCCTGGCCGCTCAATGCTGCGGGGCCCACCCGCGTCGGAGGCAGCCGGTCGTGACCGCCATGCTTCACGTCGAGCGCGCGGCGCCCGGACCGTGGCCGGTCGCGTTCGAGTGCGGGAGCGGCCGGCTCGCCGGGTGGTGGCACGCCGGATCACGCGAGCCCGGACCAGCCGTTCCCGGTGGTCCTCTGCGCGCCCATCGGCTGGGAGGAGGAGGCCACCTACAAGACCTTCGCGCGCTGGGCCGAGATCCTGGCCGCCTCGGGCTTTCCGGTGCTCCGCTTCGACCCTGCCGGGACGGGTGACTCGCCGGGTGCGGACGAGGACCCGGCCCGTGTCCCGGCGTGGATCGAATCCGTCCACGCGGCCATCGATGCGGCGCGGCGGCTGTCCGGCAGCGCGGGCGTCGCGCTCGGGGGCATCCACCTCGGCGCGACGCTGGCGGCTGTCGCGGCCTCGGAGCGCACCGATGTCGCGGCGCTGGTGGTGTGGGGCCCGTTCACCACCGGAAGGGCCTACGTCCGCCAGCTCCGGGCCTACCGGATGCTCAATGCGCTCCCGGACGATCCGCGCGGCTCGGCCTAGACGGTGACGAGGAGGCGGCGGGCTACCGGCTCACGCGCTCCACGGTGGCCGACCTGGAGCGGCTCGACCTTCGCGCCCTCCCCCGTGTGCCGGCACCGCGGGTGCTCGTCCTCTCCCGGGAGACCGGGTCGGACGAGGCGCTCGTGGGTGCGTGGAAGGAGCGCGGAAGCGAGGTGACGGTCGGCACCGGCACGGGCTGGCCGGAGATGATGCAGCAGCCCCGCAAGTCGGTCATCCCGGAGGCCGTGCTCGAGGAGACCTGTCGCTTTCTCGCCGGCGTGCCCGCCGGGGTGGCCGGGCGCGAACGCGAGGCGCCGCACGGCGCGCCGCGCGACCGGAGCTGGTCCGTCGGGGACGGCGTCGTCGAGGAGGCGGTGTGCCTCGGCGAGGGCGGGGCGATGGCGGGAGTCCTCGGTCGTCCCGAGCACGGGGCCACGGACGCACTGCCGACGGTGCTGTTCCTCACCACCGCCTCGCACCACCGGATCGGGCCGAACCGGCTGTGGGTCCGGCTGGGTCGCGCCCTGTCGGCGCTCGGGCTGCAGACGCTTCGCTTCGATCTCACCGGGGTGGGGGACAGCGTGCTCCTGCCGGGCGAGAGCCCGACGCACGCCTACAGCCGTGAGTCGGTCTCCGAGGTGCGCGAGGTGATGGACGCGCTCGAGCAGCAGACCGGCGCGCACCGCTTCATCCTGGTGGGGCTGTGCTCCGGCGCATACCTGACGTACCACTCCGCGGTGGACGATCCGCGGGTGGTGGGCATCGTGGCGGTGAATCCCCAGACGTTCACCTGGAACGAGGGCGACTCGCTCGACATCCGGCAGCGGCAGACGCTGAAGTCGATGCGCTACTACCGCAAGGCGCTCCTCCGCGGCGAGACCTGGCGGAAGGCGCTCAAGGGCGAGCTGCACCTGCGCGAGCTCAGCGAGGTGCTGGTCGCCCGTGGCTGGCGACGGCTCCGGGAGCGAACGACCGCCGGGCTGCGGCGGGAGGAGTCCGAGGTCGGGGCGAACCTCCGGGCGCTCGTCGAGCGCGGGACGGACGTCTACTTCCTCTTCAGCGCCGACGACGAGGGCGTGGACGCGCTCGGCCGCCAGGCGGGTCCGGTCGTCCGTACGCTGTCGCGGTCCCCGCGCTTCCAGGTGGACGTGGTGGAAGGCCCGTCGCACACCTTCGAGCAGCTGTGGGCGCAGGAGCTGCTCGCGGAGCGGGTGGTGGAGCGACTTTCACGCCAGCTCGGCCTTGCGCCCAGTCGCAGCGCCGCCGGCTGAAGTCCTCAGCGCTCCGGGGGCCCGAGCTCGTCAGCGGGTCGGGCTGCCCCCAGCGGGACGATCCCGAAGGTACGGACCCGGACCGGCCCGGCGTCGCGAACGGCGACGGCAGCGCGGAGCTCGGGCCCCGGCGCCCATGATCGGACGCTCCACGGCCCTTCCGGCCCCGTGACGGAGCGCACACTCCCCGCGTCGTCGAGGTCGATCTCGACCGTGCCCAGCCCGGAGCCCAGGCCGACGCCGCGCGCCTTCAGCACCGCCTCCTTCACCGTCCAGAGCGTGGTGAACCGCGCGGAGCGTTCGGACGCGTGGCATGCCCGGAGCGCCTCGGTCTCGGCGGGGGTGAAGAATCGATCCGCGATCCCGAGCGGGTCCTTCGCCGGGTCGACCTCCTCGAGATCGAGCCCGATCTTGCGCCCGACCGTGACCGCGACCGCCGCCCGGGCCCCGGAGTGGCTGAGGCTGAAGCGCAGGTCGACCGGCGCACCCACCAGTCTGGGCTGCCCCTTCGACCCGTAGGCGTACCGCCACCCGGAGGGCGCGACCGACGCGTAGGTCGAGAGCACGGTGCGCACCATGGCGTGCGCAGCCACATACTGCTCCCGGAGCTCCGGGGTCCGGAACGCGTCCGCCCGCATACGCTCCTCCGGATCGAGGACGTCGATCCACGACCGAGTCGACGTCCCGGACGATCGAGGAACCAGACGTCCACGGCGGAGGGAAGAGCTCGCGTCACCGGCCCCCCATCGGTCCCGCCGGGGAGCGGGTCATTCACTTGCCCAGGAGAGGACTCGAACCTCCATGCCTCGCGGCGCTAGACCCTGAATCTAGTGTGTCTACCAATTCCACCACCTGGGCGGTGCGGAGTCGGGGCTTATAGGAGGAGGAGCCTCACCGTTTCAAGGGCCACTTCCCCTCGGCCTCCAGGCGGTGCCGGAGCTCCGGATTCTCGTCCAGGAAGGCCTGGAGCGACTCCTGGGTGATCTCCACGTCCACGTCCTCGCTGCCGACGAGCGACTGACAGCCGAGCCGGGAGTTGGCCCGCACGTCGAAGGCCTGGTCCAGCCGGTCGGCCTCCTCGTCCTCCTGCTCGCGACAGCGACTCCAGGCCCGCGCTTCACCCAGACGTGACAGGTCGAGCAGGCGCAGACGCCGCCGCAGGCGTGGCCCACCGTGGCCCCGCACTGCTCGGCCGCCTCGAGAAGGCTCGTCCCCTTCGGGACCTCGATGACCACGTCGTCGAACGGGCTCCGGAATCGGACGCGAGGCATTGGCTCAGACCTCGTCGACCTGCCGGCCCTCGAGGAGCGTCCCCACCGCCCGGTTCATGATCCGCTCCACGAACGGACGTGACGCCTCGTCGAGCGCCTTGATCGCGTCCGCCAGCACCGCCGAGTCGGTGGCGGTCCGGCGCAGCTCGGCGATCCGGGCGATGGCCGCCTCCAGCTCGCGCCGCTCCTCGCCCGGGAGCAGGTCGGAGAACGCGGCCAGCTGCTTCCGCGCATCGTGGAGGATCCGCTCCGCCTCCACCTGCTGCTCGCGGAGCTGGCGCGCCTGGATGTCCTCCTCGGCGTGCTCGATCGAGTCGAGCAGCATCTGCTCGACCTCCTCGTCGGTCAGACCGTGGGTGGGCTTCACGGTGATCGCCTGGCTCGACGCCGGTGCTCAGCTCCTTCGCCGAGACCGAGAGGATGCCGTCGGCGTCGACCTCGAACCGCACCTCCACCCGCGCCATGCCCGGCGGGCATCGCCGGGATGCCCGAGAGGCGGAACCGCGCCAGCGAGCGGCAGTCGGCCACCAGCTCCCGCTCGCCCTGCACCACGTGGATGTCCATCGCGTTCTGGCCGTCCTGGAAGGTGGTGAAGACCTGCGCCGCCGCCGTGGGGATGGCGCTGTTCCGGGGGATGAGCTTCTCCACCACCCCGCCCATCGTCTCCAGCCCGAGCGAGAGGGGAATGACGTCGAGCAGCAGCACCTCGTCGGTCCGGTCGCGGTTGGTGAGGAGGTCCGCCTGCACCGCCGCCCCCAGCGCCACCACCTGGTCCGGGTCGATGTCCCCGAGCGGCTCCTTGCCGAAGATCTGGGCGACGAACCGCCGCACCGCCAGGACCCGCGTGCTGCCGCCGACCAGGATGACCCCGTCGAGCTCCTCGCGGCCGATGCCGGCGTCCTTGAGCGCGCGGCGGCAGGCCACACCCGTCCGCTGGAGCAGAGGGGCGATCCACGCGTCCATCTCGCCCCGGGTCACGGTGAACGTCCGCCCGAGCGCCGACAGCTCGGTCGTCTCCTGGTGGGTCAGCGTCTCCTTGGCGTTCCGCGCCGCGGCGAGCAGCTCGGTCACCGCCCCCGGATCCCGCTCGACGTCCCGGGCCAGGCCGTGCGCCTCGAGGAAGCGGGCGGCGATGGCCCGGTCGAAGTCGTCACCGCCGAGCGCCGAGTCTCCGCCCGTCGACTTCACCTGGAAGACGCCGTCCACCAGCTGGAGGATGGAGATGTCGAACGTCCCGCCGCCCAGGTCGTAGACCGCGAACGTCCCCTGGCTTCCCTTGTCGAGCCCGTAGGCGAGCGCCGCCGCGGTGGGCTCGTTGAGGAGCCGCAGCACCTCGAGGCCGGCGAGCCGCCCGGCGTCGCGTGTGGCCTGGCGCTGGGCGTCGTCGAAGTACGCCGGGACGGTGATGACCGCCTGCTCCACCTTGCCGGTGAGCGCGGCCTCCGCCCGCCGCTTCAGCGCGCGGAGGATCTCCGCCGAGACCTCGATCGGCGTCACCGGGGGCCCGCCCTCCACCTCGAACCGGACCACCGAGCCGCCCGGGAGCGAAGCTGTAGGCGCCCAGCGCCCGCGTCTCGGCGTCGTCGGGTCCCTTGCCCATGAACCGCTTCACCGAGGCGATGGTGCTGGTCGGCTCCACGGCGGCGAGCGCACGGGCGCCGCACGCCCACCAGCACCGCGCCGTCCGCGGCGTAGTTCACCACCGAGGGCAGGAGCAGCGCGCCGTCCTCGTCGACCGGGAAGGCACCGGGGCTTGCCATCCACCACCGACGCCACCAGCGAGTTGGTGGTGCCGAGGTCGATGCCCACCGCGTGGCCGCGGGGCTTCAGCGGGTCGTGGATCTGGAGGAGTCCGCCGGGCATCGCTCAGACCTCGTCCTCGTCCGAGGCCTCGGCCGCCTCGAGGAACCGGTGGTGGTACCGGAGCCGGGCGAGCGCCTGCGCTGCCTCGTCACGGGCCACGGCATCGCCCGGGCTCGCGCTCCAGCCGCCGGAGCGCGGACTGCGCCGCCGACAGCGTGGTCGCCGACTGGACGCGCACCCGGTCGGACAGGGCGGTGACCTGCTCGTCGTCGCCCGCCGTCCGCGCCGCGTCGAGCTGCTCGCGGAGATCCAGCACCTGCTCGAGGACGTCGGCGGGAACGCTCACCGCCCGCGCCTCGTCCTTGAGGAGGTCCAGCCCGTGCAGCTTCAGCAGGTAGAAGGCCCGCGGCTCGGGTGCGCGCAGCGTCCGGTAGGCCTCGTTGAGCAGGGCGGTCCGCTCGAGCGCGAGCCGCCGCTCGCGCGGGTCGTCCTTCCCGGCGCGGTCCGGGTGGAGCCGCAGCGATCAGCTCGCGGTAGGCGCGCTCCAGCTCCGCCTTGTCCACGTCCACGCCGCGGGGCAGCCCGAGCACGTCGAACAGGTGGTGCCCTGCGCCACCGGCTGCACCTTCCCGCAGTCCGGGCAGACGTCGGCGGCGGTCACCTCCGACTGGCAATTCCAGCAGCGCACGGCCCTTGCCTCTAGACGGAGAAGCTCTCGCCGCAGCCGCAGGCGGTCTTCACGTTGGGGTTCTCCAGCTTGAAGCCCGAGGCCATGAGCGTCTCCTCGTACCGAGCTCGGAGCCCATGCAGGTAGAGGTAGCTCTTGGGGTCGACGAAGACGCGCACCCCGTCCCGCTCGAAGATCCTGTCGCGCTCCTGCGGTGCCTCGGCCCACTCCATGGCGTACGACAGGCCGGAGCAGCCGCCGCCTCGCACCGCGACCCGCAGCCCCGCGTCCGGCGTGCTCGCGCTGGGTCGAGCAGGATCTTGATCCGCGCCGCGGCGCCCTCCGAGATCCCGAACGTCTTCGCCGCGTGGACGGGGCGGGCGCAGGCGCGGCCGCCGGCGTTCTGGGACGGAGCGGTCATCAAGTCGCGGCGGCCTTCGTCGCGGCCTGACGCTCGGCGCGCTTCTTCTTGAAGTCCTCGATGGCCGCCTTGATCGCGTCCTCGGCGAGCACCGAGCAGTGGATCTTCACCGGCGGCAGCGACAGCTCCTTGGCGATCTCCTTGTTGGTGATCTGCGTCGCCTCGTCGACCGTCTTGCCCTTCACCCACTCGGTGACCAGCGAGCTCGAGGCGATGGCCGAGCCGCAGCCGAAGGTCTTGAACTTCGCGTCCTGGATGACGCCGTCGTCGGAGATGCTGCAGCTGCAGCCGCATCACGTCGCCGCAGGCCGGAGCGCCGACCAGACCGGTGCCGACGTTGGGGTCGCTCTTGTCCAGCGTGCCGACGTTGCGGGGGTTCTCGTAGTGCTCGACGACCTTGTCGCTGTAGGCCATGGGAGCTTCCTTCAGTGCGCCGCCCAGGCGATGGACTTGAGGTCCATGCCTTCGCTGGCCATCTCGTAGAGGGGACTCATCTCGCGCAGCTTCTTCACCTTGTCCACCACCAGCCGTGCCACGTAGTCCACCTCGTCCTCGGTGTTGAAGCGGCCGAGCCCGAAGCGGATCGAGGTGTGCGCCATGTCCTCCTCCACGCCCAGGGCGCGCAGCACGTAGGAGGGCTCGAGCGAGGCCGAGGTGCAGGCCGAGCCCGAGCTCACCGCCACGTCCTTGATGGCCATCATCAGCGCCTCGCCCTCGACGTAGGCGAACGAGACGTTGAGGTTGCCCGGCAGCCGGTGCTCGAGCGAGCCGTTCACCGTGCACATGTCCAGCTCGGCCATGAGCCTTCGCCGCAGCCGGTCGCGGAGCCGCACGGATGCGTCGCCGACTCGGCCGCCATCTCGGTCCGGGCGATCTCCGCCGCCTTGCCGAAGCCCACGATGCCCGCCACGTTCAGGGTGCCGGAGCGCATGCCGCGCTCGTGGCCGCCGCCGTCGATGATCGGCGCGATGCGCACCCGCGGCTTGCGGCGCACGTAGAGCGCGCCCGACGCCCTTGGGGCCGTAGATCTTGTGCGCGGTGACCGAGGCCAGGTCGACCTTCATCGACTCGACGTCGAACGGGACCTTCCCCACGCCCTGCACCGCGTCGGTGTGGAAGAGCACCCCGCGTCCCGCGGCACAGCTTGCCGATCTCGGCGATCGGCTGGACGATGCCGATCTCGTTGTTGGCCAGCATGATCGAGACCAGGATGGTCCGGTCGGTGATCGCCGCGGCGAGCTTCTCCAGGTCGACCCGCCCGTCCTTCTCCACGTCCAGGTAGGTGACGCGCGCGCCGGGGTGGATCACCGTGTTCCAGCGCTGGAGCACCGGGTCCTGATCGAGCTTGTACTGGGCTGCGAGCGCGTCCACGTCCTCGGGCTTCACCTCGCCGCCGGTGAGCTCCGATCAGCCGGAGCAGCTTCAGCTCCTCGAGCCGCTCCTGCCGCATCCGCTCCAGCCGCTTGCACGATGTCGAGGATCGCCTTGTGCTCGGTCTTCAGGGTGATGATGTGGTCGCCCTTCGAACGGTAGAACTCGGCCACGCCCTTGAGCGCCAGGTTGTCCGACTCGGTGGCGCCGCTGGTGAAGACGATCTCGTTCGGCTGGGCGCCGATGAGCGCCGCCACCTGGGCCCGCGCCTGCTCGACCGCCGCCTCGGCCCGCCACCCGAACGCATGGTTGCGAGAAGCAGCGTTTCCGAAGTCCTCCCGCAGATAGGGCAGCATCGCCTCGAGCACGCGCGGATCGAGCGCGGTCGTGGCGTGGTTGTCCATGTAGATCGGGAGGTTCATCGGGTCGTTCTGGCCAGGTGCCTACATTGGCCTACCAATGTGGACCGGGTAGGTCGATTATAACGACGGGGGTCCTGACATCAAGGTGGAAGCCCGCGGCACCCGTGGGCGTTTCCTCCCTGAACCCCGGAGCAAAATTCCTTGCAGACGAACACCTCCACGAGATGGGTCTGGGTGGCCGGCCTGGCGGCCGTCGCCGCGCTTGGCCTCGTGCTCATCCCCGCCGCGCTGCCCACAGGGCCGTCGGCCAACCTCGACGCTGCCGGAGCGCTCGGCGCAGGCCGGCTCGGCGTCGGAGCGCTCCTGGTCTTCCTCGGCGGCCTGCTCACCGCGCTCACCCCGTGCGTTTACCCGCTCATCCCCATCACCGTCGGCGTCTTCGGCGCGCGGCCCGGGGTGGGACGGGGCAAGGCGGTGATCCTCACCTCGAGCTACGTCGTGGGGATGGGCGTGGTGTTCGCCACGCTGGGCGTCATCGCCGCCCGCACCGGAGCCGCCTTCGGGGCCCTCCTCGGGCATCCGGCGGTCGCCATCGGGCTGGCGGTGTTCCTCCTCGTCCTCGCGGCGAGCATGTTTGGCGCATTCGAGCTGACCCTTCCTGAGGGGCTGGCCCTTCGCCTGAACTCGGTCGGCGGGTCGGGCCTGGCTGGCGCGTTCCTGATGGGCAGCGTGGCCGGGTTCCTCGCCGCGCCCTGCACCGGGCCGGTGCTCACCGGGCTCCTCACCTACGTGGCGACGACCCGGAACACCGTGCTCGGCGGGGGGCTGCTCTTCGTCTACGCGCTCGGCATCGGCGTCCCGTTCTTCCTGATCGGCGTCTTCGCGGTCCGGCTGCCGAAGAGCGGCGCATGGATGGACTGGGTGAAGAGCGCGCTCGGCATCCTCCTCGTTGCCCTCGCCGCCACCTACGTGCGCGACGCCTTCCCCGCGCTCCGCACCGCGGCGTCCTCTGCTGCCCGGGCGTGGGGACCGACCGGCGGCGTCTGGCTCGCGGGGGGCCTGGCCGCGCTGGGCGTGCTCCTCGGGGCCGTCCATCGTCACTTCGGCGCGGGACTCCGTGAGTCGGTGCTGAAGGGCGCCGGGGTGGCGCTCGTCGCCGGAGCGGTGCTGCTCCGGCTGTCGGCGCTGAACGTCGGCGTCGAGAGCACGGGCCTGGTCTGGAATCTCCGCTACGCCGGGGAGGGGACCCGGCCCGAGCCGGTGGACGCGGCCCTGGCCCGCGCGCGCGCCGAGCACCGGCCGGTGATGATCGACTTCTTCGCCGAGTGGTGCGCCGCCTGCAAGGAGCTGGACCGCGAGACCTACGTCGCCCCGGGCGTCGTGGCCGAGGCCGAGCGCTTCGTCCGGATCAAGGTGGACGGCACCAACGCGGTGGACCCGGTCGACGCGCTCTATGCGCGGTTCGGGGTGAATGGCCTCCCGACGGTGGCCTTCGTCTCGTCCGATGGAAAGGTCCTGGATGACCCCCGGGTGACCGGTTTCCTGGGACCGGAGAAGTTCACCGAGACGCTGCGTCAGGTCCGGTAGCCGCCCGAAAACAGCCTTGTCGCTCGCTTCCCGAGGGAGGAGGCAGGCGCATAGACTCCTACCGAGGGGACAGGTGGCGCCACACGCCCGTGTCCCTGCGGTGGGGAGCCCAGGCGCGGATGGCAGTCTCGCAAGAGAGGACACTCACCCCGGTTCCGGTGAACCGAGGGCCGCCCCCCGATGCGCGGCGGGTGCTCGTCGTCGAGCCGACGGCGTCCACCCGCGGGCTGATTCAGTTCGGCCTGGTGCGCGCCGGCTTCCAGGTCACCTCCGCGCGTTCGGCGGAGGAAGCCGAGCGCGCCCTCGACCAGGGCCCGATGCCGGCGCTGGTGGTGAGCGAGACGCGCCTTCCGGGGCTCGACGGCTTCGTCTTCTGCTCGCGCCTGCGCCGCTCGTCGCTGGCCGAGGTGCCGGTGCTGCTCCTCACCTCGCAGCCCTCCGAGTCCGCCATCGCGAAGGCGCTGGCCGCGGGCGCGCACGACGTGCTCGCCAAGCCGCTGTTCGTCGGCGACCTGGTCTCGCTGGCGCGGCTCGAGTCGTCGCGGGCGCCGGGGAGCCCGACGCTCGTCGCCTCCACCCGGGAGGTCCCGGTGGCCGCCGCGCTCCGGGCACTCCTCGCCGGCACCCGGAGCGGCCGGCTGGTGCTCGGCACCACCGCCGAGCTCCTGTTCCGCGACGGGAAGATCGTCTCGGCCCAGGTCCGCGCGCTGCAGGGTGAACGGGCGCTTCGGCGGATGCTCTTCCTCGGGGAGGGGGCGTACGCCGTCCACCTCGGGTCGGTGCGGAGCCCCGGCGAGCTCTCGGTGGACCTCCGGGCCCTCTGCGGACCGTGGACCGAGGCGCTCGGTGGCTGGCGAGCGCTGGCGCGGGTGAGCGTCCCCCTCGAGGCGGTGCTCTGCCCCGACCTCCGCTCACTGCTGGCGCAGATCTCCCAGCTCCCCGAGGAGGTCGAGCCGGTGGTGCGCCTGTTCGACGGCGAGCGCACGGTGCGCGCCGTGGTGCTCGAGTCCTCGCTGCCCGAGTCGCTCGTGCTGCAGGTGACGAACCGCCTGTACGCCTCCGGAGCGCTCCTCCCGGCACGGGCCGCGCGGGCGCGGGGCCTCGAGCCGATGCCCCCGCGGGTCCGCACCGGCTGGGACGACCCGGTCTCCCGATCGATCGCCCCCGCGGTGCCCTGGCCGACCGGTGAGACGCCGGCCCCGGCCCCGGCCCTGGCCCTGGCGCCCACGGTGGTCGAGTCGGTGATCGCCGACCCCGGCGCTCCGGCACCGCTTCCGGTCGTGGCCGAGAGCCCGGGCGTCCCCGCGTGGGGCGATCCACCGGTGGTCGGCGAGATGGAGCGGGCGATGCGCTCGGTCCCGCTCGGGCTCGAGCCGGTTCCCCCGGTCACCCCGCGGGTCGAGACGCCCTCGCCCCTGGGGTCTCCCGCCCGCATCCCGACGCCGTCGTCCTCGCCGCTACCCCGGCTGCACCGGCCACCCACGCCCCCGAGCAGCCCGGTGGCGCTCCATCCCGGCGAGGAGTCGCCGCTCGCGGTGGCCGCCCGCGGCGTCGCGCTGGCGCCCCCCGCCCCGGCCTCCATGCGGCGCCGGCTCCTGCTCGGCGGGCTCGCGGTGCTGGGCGCGGCGTTCCTCGGGACCACGCTCTGGGTCCGGGTCGGCGCACCACCCCGGGAGGGCCTCCAGCGGCCCGCCCCGGTCCGTGGTGCCGTGGACGAGACAGAGGTGGACCGGCTGCTCGCCCTGGCGAGGGAACGGATTGACGCCCACGACGACGCCGGGGCAGAAGAGGCGGCGATGAGAGCGGCGGCGGTCGACCCATCGGACGCGAGGGCGTACCTGCTCCTCGGCCGGATTGCGCTCCGGCTCGGGAACGCCCAGCGCGCCCGGTCCGAGCTCGAGCGGGTGCTGTCCCTGGAGCCCTCGGGCACCCGGGCGGACGAGGCCCGCGCGCTGCTCTCGTCCATTCCCTAGGGCGAGGGCCATGTCCGGTCACAACCGTTGGTCGAAGATCAAGCGCCAGAAGGAGGCGATGGGCGCGAGCAAGGGGAAGCTCTTCACCAAGCTCATCAAGGAGATCACCGTCGCTGCGCGGCTCGGGGGCGGAGACCCGGCCGGCAACGCCCGGCTCCGCTCGGCCATGCTGGCCGCCCGTGAGGCCAACATGCCCGGGGACACCATCACCCGGGCGGTGAAGAAGGGCACCGGCGAGCTCGAGGGCGTGCACTACGACGAGGTCACCTACGAGGGCTATGCCCCGGGCGGGGTGGCGGTGCTCGTCGAGTGCCTGACCGACAACCGGCACCGCACCGCAGGCGACGTCCGTGCGACCTTCAGCAAGGGCGGGGGCAACCTCGCCGCCGAGGGCGCGGTGGCGTGGAACTTCCATCGCAAGGGCAGCATCGCGGTCAAGCCCGGGCCGTCCGAGGACCGGGTGATGGAGGCCGCCCTCGAGGCCGGCGCGGACGACGTGGTGGCGCAGGGCCCCGACGGGTTCGAGGTGCGCACCGACCCGGCGCACCTCCACCAGGTCTCGCTGGCGCTCGAGAAGTCGGGCCTCCGGCTCGGCGAGCAGCGCTGGGTCTACCTCCCCGAGAACACGGTGAAGGTCGAGGGCGAGGCGGCGAGGAAGGTGGTCAAGCTGCTCGAGAGCCTCGAGGATAACGACGACGTCCAGAACGTCTGGGCCAACGCCGACATCTCGGAGCGCGAACTGGAGCAGATGGGGGCGTAGTGCTACACATCCGTTCCGTGCTCGGTCCGACGCGCGTCCTCGGCATCGACCCCGGTAGCAGGGTGGTGGGCTGGGGCGTCGTGGAGCGAACGGGGAGCGGGCTCCGGCACGTGGCCCACGGCGTCCTGCGGCTCGACGTGTCGGCGCCGCTCGAGGTCCGGCTGGTCGAGCTCTTCGCCCGGCTCTCCGAGACGCTGCTCTGCCACGCCCCGACCGCGGTGGCCGTCGAGGGCGTGTTCACCTTCAAGAACGCCCGGAGCGCGCTGGTGCTCGGACAGGCGCGGGGCGTGGCGCTGCTGGTCGCCGCCCGGGCGGGACTTCCGGTCTTCGAGTACGCGCCGGCGCTGGTGAAGCGCGCCGTCGGGGCGGGCGGGGCCGGAGCGAAGGAGGCGGTGGCCCGGGCCATCGCCGCGTTCCTCGCGCTCACCGACACCCCGCGGACGGACGCGACCGATGCGCTCGCCGTCGCGGTCTGTCACCTGCACCGCGCCGGCTCACCGTTCCAGGGTCGCCGTCCCCGCCGCTCCGGTCCGGATCTCTCCGACCGGCTCCGTCCGGCAGTCATCCGGCCGGCCAGGTCGGGCGCGTGATCGCCGCCCTTCACGGCACCGTGCTCGAGAAGTCCGAGGACGAGGCCATCATCGAGGTGGCGGGCGTGGGGTACCGGGTGGCGTTCTCGGTGCTCACCCTGGCCCGCCTTCCCCCGGCCGGCGAGCCGGTCCGGGTCCGGGTCCGCACCGTCGTCCGCGAGGACGCCTTCGAGCTGTACGGCTTTCTGACCCCGGTGGAGGAGGCGATGTTCGCCCTGCTCACCTCGGTGTCCCACGTCGGGCCGCGGCTGGCGATGACCGTTCTCTCCGGCCTCGAGGTGGACGCGCTGGTCGTCGCCCTCGAGCGCGGCGAGGTGGCGCGGCTGACCCGCATCCACGGCGTGGGGAAGAAGACTGCCGAGCGGCTGGTCCTCGAGCTGAAGGACAAGGTGAAGGTGTTGCCGCGGGCCGCATCGGCCGCGGGCGCAAGGACCGGCACGCCGGCGGAGGGCGCGCGCGCCGATCTGGTCTCGGCGCTCGCCAACCTCGGGTACCGGCCCGCGCAGGCCGACGCCGCGGCGGACGCGGCCCTGGAGAAGCTGGGCGAGGTCGAGCTCGAGGCGCTCCTCCGCGAGGCGCTCCGCAGCCTGCGCACGGCGTCCTAGCCGGTGGTACCCTTCCGAGTCCGGTCTCTCGCTCCATGTCCCGCGTTCCCCCCGAGGTCGCCACCACCGACGAGAAGCGCCTCGAGGCGTCGCTCCGGCCGCGCAACTTCGAGCAGTACGTCGGGCAGTCGGCCGTCGTGGAGAAGCTCAAGGTCTACGTCGCCGCGGCCCGGGCGCGCGGGGACGCGCTCGACCACTGCCTCTTCTCCGGCCCGCCGGGGCTGGGGAAGACGTCGCTGGCCCACATCCTCTCCGCCGAGCTGGGCGTGGGTCTGCACGTCACCTCCGGCCCGGCGCTCGAGCGGAAGGGCGACCTCACTGGCCTGCTCATCAACCTCCAGCCGCGGGACATCCTCTTCATCGACGAGATCCACCGGCTGCCGGCGCAGGTGGAGGAGTACCTGTATCCGGCGATGGAGGACTTCCGGCTGGACATCACCATCGACTCGGGGCCCGCGGCCCGGGCGATGAAGATCGACCTGCCGCAGTTCACCCTCGTCGGGGCCACCACGCGCACCGGCCTGCTCACCTCGCCCCTGCGCGACCGCTTCCAGATCCAGGAGCGGCTCGACTACTACGCTCCGGCGGATCTGGAGACGATCCTCGCCCGGAGCTCGGGGATCCTCGGCGTCCAGCTGGCGGAGGACGGGGCGAAGGAGATCGCCACCCGCGCGCGCGGCACGCCGCGCATCGCCAACCGCCTGCTCCGCCGCATCCGCGACTTCGCCGAGGTCGCCGGGGTGAAGCGGGTGACACGCGACGTGGCATCCCGGGCTCTCGAGCGGCTGGAGGTGGACCGGAGCGGGCTCGACCCGATGGACCGGAAGATCCTCCTCACCATCCTCGAGAAGTTCGGCGGGGGCCCGGTGGGGGTGGACACCATCGCCGCGAGCGTGGGCGAGCAGCGCGAGACGGTGGAGGACGTCTACGAGCCCTTCCTGATGCAGGAGGGGTTCCTGCACCGGACGCCGCGGGGCAGGGTGGCCACGGCCCGGTGCTGGAAGTACTTCGACAAGCCGCCGCCGGCGGACTCGCAGGGGGCGCTCTTCTGACCACGCCCGCAAACCGGGACGCTCCCATCCCGCTCCCACGCATCGGCGCGGGCGGCGAGGTGCGGCTCGCCCGCGACTACTTCCACGACCTCGTCCGCGACAGCCAGCCGCATCCGGGCCTCTCCGCCGAGCGCGAGCGGTGGCTGCGTCGCTGCCGGGTGGAGGGCAGGGAGGAGCGGCTCTTCGAGTTCGAGATGCTGCTCCGGGGGATGGAGCGGTACTTCAAGCTCCACAACCTCCCCATCGACTCGATGGCCCGGCCGGTGGTGACACGCGACTTCTCCGACGAGCTCCGCGACGTCCGCGATGCGCTGGGGCAGGCCATCAAGCTCGCCCGGCGGCTGCTCGATCCGGGCGAGGACCAGCGGATGATGTTCCGCCGCTACGTGCAGGACCAGCTGGTGGACGACCGCGCCCGCCGCGCGCTCCTCGACGACGAGCTCGAGGAGGACACTCCTCAAGAAAGCCTGTTCCTGCTCCGGCAGAGCTTCGAGTCGCTCCGGACCGTGGTGGACTCGCTCCTGAAGCTGGAGACGGTGAGCTTCCGGGTCTTCCACGAGGTGGGGAACCTCGTCCACCGGGCCATCCTCCACAACCAGTACTTCCGCCCCTTCCGCCCGCTCGAGTTCTGCCTCGAGTTCGACCGGGTGAAGTCCGTCCCGGTGCTCGATGCGCTGCGGAAGCTCGGCGACCCGGAGCGGCGGCTCTTCACCACCGTGTTCCTCGGGCTGTTCCGGCTGCTCCACTATCTGGCCTACGTGCGCGCCACGACCCGCGGGGTGGAGCGGCGGGCGCGGGTGGTGCTCGCGCTGGTGCGGAGCGAGGCGATGACGCTGGTGGGGTACCTGCGCACCGAGCTCGCGCCGCGGGTGGCGCTGCGGCGGCACCAGGGCACGGCGCTCAAGGCGTCGCGCGACCTCTCGCGCCTGGCGGACGAGATCGGCCGGCGGCTCCGGCAGGAAGCGGACGACCCGGAGCGGGTGCTCGACATCGGCGCCGCGGCCGCCGAGCAGCTGAAGGCGCAGGTGCTCCGGCTCGCCGGCGCGGTCGAGGCAAAGCTCCCCGCCGACGAGAGCTTCACCCGGCTCGTCTCGCCCATCATCCTCGCCCAGCGGCTGCGGAACGACCTCTGGGTGTTCGCCCAGCTGGCGCGGGCCGCCGACGAGGCGCTGACCGCCGGGAGTGAGGAGGCCGTCCGGCGCCTCGACGCGCTCGGCGGCTTCCTCTCGTACTTCCAGGACGTCAGCTACCAGCTGCTCCGCTACGGAGATCTCCAGGCCTTCGACCAGTTCGCCGCCATCCTGCGCGAGGCAGGCGCGATTCCCGGCCGGACCCATGGCGCGCACCCGGCTCGCCGAGGAGTGCCGGGCATTCGCGGAGGCCGCCGAGGGTTGCTACGTGGCAGTCGGCAGGCGCTCCGACGTGGCCGGACGTCGGTTCGACGAGGGACATGCACGCGCTGTCCTCGCACGTTTCCAACAGGGGTAGAAACAGACCCTTTCTGGGTCGAGCTGCAGAAAAGTCCGACAAGACGGATACTTGCGTGCTCGTCTGCCTGTCGGTTAAGTGTGGGGACGTTGTCACAGTGCGGCATGCGGGGGAAGTCGCCGGCCGTGCACAACTTCGAGCGCCGATCGGTGTCCAAGACCCGGAGCCCATGAGCGACGCGTCATTCCATCAGCGAACCCTCGACCGCACGGTTGCAACCCGTGGGGTAGGGCTCCACTCGGGCGCGCAGGTCACGCTGACGCTCCGACCCGCCCCCGCCGATCACGGCATCGTCTTTCATCGCGTGGACCTCCCCGGCTCCCCGGGCATCCCCGCCACCGCCTCCTTCGTGGTCGACACGGCCCTGGCCACCAACCTGGGCAAGGGAGAGGCGCGCATCGGGACGGTGGAGCACCTGCTGGCTGCGCTGAGCGGGCTCGGCATCGACAACGTCCGCGTCGAGGTGGACGGGCCCGAGGTCCCCATCCTCGACGGCAGCGCCGGCCCGTTCCTCTACCTGGTTCGCTCCGCGGGCATCCGCATCCTCGAGGAGCCCAAGTCGTTCGTGGTCATCAAGCGACCGGTGATCCTCCGCGACGGTGACCGCGAGGCCTCGCTGACCCCGTGCGATCGGCTGCGGATCGACTGCGCGATCGACTTCCGGCACCCTCTGGTTCCTGGCCAGTCGCTCTCCATCGACTTCTCGACCACCGCGTTCACCCGCGAGCTGGCGCGCGCCCGGACCTTCGGCTTCCTGAAGGACGTGGAGCGGCTCAAGTCGGCGGGGCTCGCCCGCGGCGGCTCGCTCGAGAACGCCATCGTCGTCGACGAGTTCAGCATCCTGAACCCCGAGGGGCTCCGCTACCCGGACGAGTTCGTGCGTCACAAGACGCTGGACGCCCTCGGCGACCTGGCCCTGTTCGGCCACCCGGTCATCGGACACCTCCGCGTCACCAAGAGCGGTCACGCGCTGCACCACCGGCTGGTGAGCAAGGTGCTGGCGGATGCTTCGGCGTTCGCCGTCGTCCGTGCCCGCCGGCGGGAGCTCGAGCGGCTCGACGTGCGGCTGCCCGACTTCGCGCTGGCGCTCGAATCCCTCTGAGCCCCGAGGCGGGCCCGCTCTTCACGCTCCCCGCTTGCACCGCGATGTCCAATGCTGGAAAGGTGCGCCCCCACATGAACGTCCTCCGGTCAATTGCCCCCGCGGCGCTCGCCGCCTTCGTGCTCGCCTGCGCCTGCTCCAAGCAGGCGTCGACGGCATCCTCCACCTCCGGTGCGGCAGCGACTGCCCCCGATTGGGTGGTCGCCACCTACAACGGGGGGAAGATCACCTCGGCCGAGCTGGAGAAGGAGGCCCGCCCCCAGATCGCCGACCTGGAAAACAAGATGTATCAGGCCAAGCGGCAGGCCCTCGAGCAGATGGCGATCGAGCGCATCGTCAAGGCCGAGGCGACGAAGGCCGGCATGACCGAGCAGGACTACATCCGCAAGCGCGTCGAGGAGGCCCCGGTCCAGCAGCCCACCGAGGCGCAGGAGCGTCAGTTCTATGAGCGGCTGAAGTCCGGTGGGCAGATTCCTCCGGACGCGAGCTTCGACTCGCTGAAGGAGCGCATCGGCCAGGCGCTGGTGAACCAGCAGCGGCAGGGCCAGATGCAGAAGGTGGTGGCCGAGCTCCAGAAGCAGGCCAACCTCAAGATCGACCTGCCCCAGCCCCGCATCCAGGTGGCCGCCGAGGGGCCGTCACGCGGCCCGAAGGATGCGCCGATCACCATCGTGGAGTTCTCGGACTTCGAGTGCCCGTACTGCGGAGCCGCGCACGACACCGTGGAGCAGGTGATGAGCACCTACGCCGGGAAGGTGCGGCTCGTGTACCGGCAGTTCCCCCTGAGCTTCCACCCGCACGCGGAGAAGGCGGCCGAGGCCTCGCTGTGCGCCGCGGACCAGGGGAAGTTCTGGGAGTACCACGACGTGCTCTTCAAGAATCAGAAGAAGCTCGACCCCACGGACCTCAAGGCCTTCGCCAGCGAGGTCGGGATGGACGGCCAGAAGTTCGGTCAGTGCCTCGAGTCGGGCGACAAGAAGAAGGTGGTCGATGCCGACCAGCAGGCGGGGCTCGCCGCCGGGGTGGGTGGGACGCCGGCCTTCTTCATCAACGGGATCTTCCTGAACGGCGCGCTGCCGATCGACGAGTTCAAGAAGGTCATCGATCTGGAGCTCGCCGCGAAGTGAGCCCGGCCCGGGAGCGCATCGCCTGGGCGGCCGACGTGCCGCTCGACGAGGCGCGCCGCCTGTGGCTGCTGCTCTCGCCCTCGGTGGGCGTGGTGAAGGTCGGGCTGTCGCTCTTCGTGGAGCACGGCCCGGCCGCGGTGCAGGCCTTCCGCGCCCAGGGTGCCGCGGTGTTCCTCGACCTCAAGCTGCACGACATCCCCAACACGGTGGAGGCCGCCGCGACGGCCGCGGGCGCGCTCGGGGCGGCGTACCTCACCGTGCACGCCTCCGGCGGCGAGCGGATGCTCCGGGCCGCGGTCCGGGGCACGGCGCGGGGAGCGGAGAAGGCCTTGGTGCCTCCCCCGCGCATCCTCGCCGTGACGGCGCTCACCTCGCTCGCCGATGCGGACGTCGGAGCGCTCGGCTTCGGGTCGTCCGCCACGGAGATGGCCACGCGGCTCGCCGAGGTCGCGGTGCGCGCGGGCGTCGGCGGGCTGGTCTGCTCGGCGAAGGAAGCCGCTGCGCTGCGTGCCCGCTTCCCCGGGGTCTTCCTCTGCACGCCAGGCATCCGGCCGGCGGGGGTCGCCGCCGGAGATCAGGCCCGGGTGGAGACGCCCGCGGCCGCCATCGCTGCCGGCTCGAGCCTGCTCGTGGTCGGACGTGCGCTCCACGACGCGGCGGATCCAGCGGCTGCGGCGAAGGCGCTCCACGACGAGGTCGCCTCCACGAACGGCTAAACAGTCCCGGGTCGCAGAGGCGTCGCCGGGGAGTCCAAGGAGTTCCTCCCCCGACTCCTGCAGGATTCCGCAGACGTTGGGTCGCCGCGATCCGGTCTGCGGAGGAGAGACCGCCCGGGCGAGCACCCCCGCGCGACGAGGGGCTATAGCAACAACGATGACTGGGAGTACGAGGGGTGGGCTCGCATGTGCTCGAACTCTGGATCCTCGACTGCACTCGGGTTCGAAGTTGTTGCTATAGCAACGACTGAAATCCGCAGTGAAATCCGGAGCTCGCAAGGCCGCGGGATTCGGTCGCCGACTTTCACCCACGTTCCAAGTTGTTGCTATAGCCCCTCGTGAGCCCGGGGTGCTCGCCCGGGCGCGGCGTCACCTGTTCGCTCCGGATTGAAGGGGGCGAGGTCGCGGTCCCGGCGCCCGGCTCAGCCCGCGTTCTTCGGCGCGAGCGACTTCACCGTCGGGGTCTCGTCGCCGAGCCAGTCCGGGTGCTTCGCCGTCCCGTCGAAGTGGGCGGTGGTCTTGAACAGCTCGTACTGGCCGGTCGCCGCGGCCTCCTCGGTCTTCTGCAGCAGCCGGGCAAGCTCGGCGCGGCCGAGAGGCTGGAACCCCTTCGTCACGGCGAGGGCCTGGTCGATGACCTTCGGGTCTGTCGAGCCCGGTGACCACCACGTCCGAGGCGAGGCTGAGCGCGTAGCGGAGACAGTCCGGTGCCTCGACGGTCTTCGATTTCAAGAGAACGCCGTTTGCCCCTCCGAGGGGCTTCATCGTCATCACCCCGATGCCCTCGCTGACCAGCCGGGGCATGACGAGCTGGGCGAAGCTCCGGAAGTGAGCGTCCATCACGTTGCTCGGCATCAGCACCGCGTCGAAGCGGACCCCGTGCTTCTCCGCCACGTCGAGCATGTAAAGGTGAACGTGCGGGTCCTTGTGCCCGGTGAAGCCGATGAAGCGAACCTTCCCGGCCTTCCGCGCCGCCTCGACCGCTTCCTGCGCGCCACCCTCGGCGAAGATGCGGTCCGGATCGTCGAAGCGGAGTACCTCGTGGTGCATCAGCAGATCGAGGTGGTCCGTCCGTCAGCCTGCGGAGCGACTCGTCGATCTGCTTCCGGGCGGCGTCGGCGGTGCGCCCGTCGATCTTCGTCTCCAGGAAGACCTTGGCCCGCCTGCGGCCCTGGGCCAGGGCCTTGCCCATCCGGATCTCGCTCTGCCCGTCGTTGTAGTCCCAGCAGTTGTCCATGAAGGTGATGCCGCGGTCGATGGCCGCGTGCACCAGCGCGATGGACTGCGCCTCGGAGAGTGCCTTCTTCGCGAAGTGGGAGCCGCCGAAGCCGATCGCCGATACCTCGACGCCGGTCCGTCCGAGGCTCCGGTAGAGCATGTCGCCGGACTGCGCGGCCCGGAGTCCGGGTCAGCGGCAGCTGTTCGATCCCGGAAACGTGCCGCCGCCGTCGGGGCTGCGGAGGCCTCGCCCCGCGCCACGCCACGCCCCGCCAGACCCGCCAGCACCGCTCCCTCCAGGAAATGCCGCCGCTCCATCGCCCACCTCGCGCTCGGAGAAAGCCACCCGAGCGGAGCTAGGCACCGGGAGCGAGCGACGCCACACCTCCGGGCCCCGGCGTTCAGGCGTCGGACGAGGCCCAAGCTCCAGTGTCCCGGGATGCCAGTGCCCGGGCGGGAACCCCGTCGCGGCTACCGCCGCGCGCGCTGGGAGAGGAACTCGGCGAGGGTCCGCACGCCGACGCCCGTCGCGCCCTTGGTGAGGTACCCGCGCTCGCGCGGCGCCTGGGAGGGCCCGGCGATGTCGAGGTGCGCCCACGGCGTGTCACCCACGAACTCGCGCAGGAACATGGCCGCGGTGATGGCGCCGCCCCACCGCTCGCCGAGGTTCTTCATGTCGGCGATCTCCGAGCGGAGGGTCTCCCGCTGGAGCTCCACCAGCGGAAGCCGCCAGAACGCCTCGCCGGCGCGCGCCGCGGCCCCGAGCAGCTCGTTCGCCAGCGCGTCGCTGTTCGAGAACAGCCCGCCGACCCAGTTGCCTAGCGCCACCACGCAGGCGCCGGTCAAGGTGGCGAGGTCGATGACCGCCACCGGCTTCTCCTCCACCGCGTAGGCCAGGACGTCGCCCAGCACGAGGCGGCCCTCGGCGTCGGTGTTGGTCACCTCCACCGTCTTCCCCGCGCGGGAGACCAGGACGTCGCCCGGCCGGTAGGCGGTGCCGCTGGGCATGTTCTCGGCCGCGCCGAGATAGCCGTGCACCGGGAACGGCGGCTCGAGCTCCGCGGCCACCTGCATCGCCCCGAGCACCGCCGCGCTCCCGGCCATGTCGGTCTTCATGTCCGCCATGTTCTCGGCCGTCTTCAGCGAGAGCCCGCCCGAGTCGAAGGTGATGGCCTTGCCCACCAGCGCCACCGGACGCGCCTTCGCCGCCGCGGCCTTCCTGGGCCGGTAGATGACCTCGATGAGCCGCGGGGTGTTCTGGCTCCCCTGGCCGACGGCGGAGAACATCCCCATCCGCATCTTCTTCAGCTCGCGCGGGCCGCTCACCCGCACCTCGAGCCCGTGGGTCTTCGCCGCGCGCGAGGCCTCCTCGGCCAGCCTCTCGGGCGTGAGCTGGCCGGCGGGCTCGTTCACCAGGTCCCTGGCGAAGTTCGCCGCCTCGGTGACGTGGAGCACCCGGCGCAGCGTCTCGCCCAGCGACCGGGAGCGCGCCGCGCCGTCGGGGAGGAGCAGTCGGACCGAATCGACCGGGACCCGCTCCTCGCGGCCCTCGGTGAGGTACTGGTCGAAGCGGTAAGCGCCCAGCGCCACACCCTCGGCCACCGGGGCGAGCGTCTCGGTCGGGTTGCCCGGGACGGCGACCGCGACCGAGCGGGCGCGCACGCGCTGTGCCGCCCGGATCCCACGGCCGGCTGCCTGGCGCAGCGACTCGGCGTCCATCTTCTCCGCCGGGCCGGTGCCGACGACCACCACCCGCGCGGCAGGCAACCGTCCGTGGCTGTGGAGGACGAAGGTCTGCTCCGGCTTGCCCCGGAACCCCTCCTCCTTCGCGGCGCGAAGCAGCTGGCCGGAGAGCGCGCGGTCGATCGCGGCCACGGCGCCGTCCGGGCGCGCCGAGTCGTCGGCGAAGAGCACCAGCACGTCGGCACGGGTCCCGGCAGGCGCCCCGGAGGCCAGGACGAATCGAGGAGCGGAGGTGTCGGCCATAGGGATCGGGTCAGTCCCCGTCGCGCCGGCGACGCGTGCCGGCGTCCTTGCCGGCCTCGTGCACCAGGAGCGGGGAAAAGAAGCAGTCCTTCTTCGTGTACTCGTCGAACGAGAATGCGAAGCGGTAGCTGGCGGCCGCGCGCTGGTTGCAGTCGGTGCGCTCGCAGAAGCGGCAGCCGATGCCGGTGGGCACCGCGTCCCGGCGAAGATCGGTGGTGGGCAGGCCGTAGGCGAGGAACTGCGCGTTCTCGGCGTGCGTTCCGAGCCCGATGCTGTAGGCGGTGCCGTGGACGATGGAGCCGCCGATGGGCTGGAGCTGCACCTTGGCGAAGCAGAAGTAGGTCGTCCCGTCCGGCATCATCGAGTACTGCCGGGTGAGCTGGGACGGGTTCAGGAACGCGAGGTGCACCGCCCACTTCCCGCACGAGCCGCCGGAGGCGAACTTGAGGCCGGTTCCGCTGTAGCGCTTGCTGATGTTGCCGGCCAGGTCCGCGCGCAGGAAGTGGAACGGCACCCCGAGCTGCTTCGGGTCGCTCAGGTTGCAGAGCCGGTGGGCGACGGTCTCGTAGGTCGTCCCGAAGACCTGGCTGAGCAGCTCCACGTCGTAGCGGGTGCGCTGCACCTCGCGGAAGAAGTCGGGGTAGGCCAGGAGCAGCGCCCCGGCGAAGTAGTTCGCCAGGTTCACCTTGATGAGCTTGGGGGTCTCGGCGTGCCGGGTGCGCGTGCCGCCGAGGATCGACTCGAGCAGCCGGTCGCGGTCCATCACCAGCAGGCCGATGGACGTGGCGAGCTGGAACTTGAGCGGCTGCTCGGTGAGGCTCGGCGAGAGGGTGAGCGTCTGTTGCTCCGGGTCCAACCGGCGGACGACCGAGCTGCCCTTCGCGCCCGAAGCGAACTCGACCCGGTAGCCGAAGCGGTCCCCCAGGAGCTTGACCAGCTGGTTCGACGTCACCTGCCGGTCGAGGGCGAACTCGCTCCGGAGCCGCTCGGCCTCCTCCTCGAGCTCGGGGAACCAGTTGCGCTTGGCCTGGAGAAAGTCCGACACCTCGTCGAATGGCGAGTAGTCGAGCGGGACCTCGGCCCCGTTCGACGGCGGCGGCCGTCGGACCCGCTCCGCTGCCCTGCTGGGCGGTGACCTTCTCCAGCTGGGTCCGGGTGTTCTTGTAGAGGTTGAACAGCGCCGCGACGGTGCCCGCCAGCTTGGGTTCCGCCGAGAGGTGCTGGAGGTCCGCGGGGTCGATCTCCAGCGACTTGAGCAGCGGCTCGTCGAGCAGCTTCGCCAGGGTCTCGTCCACCGGGCCCTGGCCGAGCGAGCCCATGAACTGCTCGGGGTCCTGGTCGAAGTAGCGGAGCGCCTTCCAGAGGAGCGGGAAGGGCATCACCCGCTTCCCCTTCTCGATCAGGTTCAGGTAGGCGGGGGAGACACCGAGGTCACGCGCCGCGTCTGCCTGCTTCACGTGGCGCTGGAGACGGAGCGTCCGGAGCTTGAGACCGACGCTGGCGTTGAGGCTGCTCTCGTTCATCCTGTGGCGGAGCGACAGAGGGCTCCAGATGGCCCCCTGGCTGTACCAACGACCGGCCGGATTTACAAACGTTTCTGCTGATGCGGCGCAGACTTACGGCGCTCTGCGTCGAAAATTTACAATCCGTGGCGGCGGGTCCGGAAGGTGTAGAAACGGCGGCGGGATGCGGACGACGCTCGCGCTCGCCCTTGCGCTGATGGTGGCGGTCGTCCTCGGACGGACCGTGCCCTTCCTCGGCCCCGTGCCCCCCGAGGGGCTGTTCAGCTCCGACAGCGCGATCCCCGTGCTCATGTGCAACCTCGCCACCGCCGGGCCGGTGGACTGGCTGTTCTGGGGACAGGACCGGTTCGGGAGCTGGCCGTTCCTGCTCGCCCGGGCGGGCGGGGCGCTGACCGACCGCACCTGGACGCCGCACGGGCTCCACGTCGCCCGCGTCCTGTGGATGATGGCGGCGGTCGTGCCCTGGGTGGCGCTCGCCGGGCGCGCCGGAGCGATCGCCGCCGCGGGACTCCTGCTCCTGCCGGCGCTGAGCCCGGTCCTCGGCCGGGTGCTGGTGGATCTGGCGACCGTGGACGGCTGGCAGCTCCCCTCCCTGCTCTGGGCCTGGTGGGGGCTGCGCGGCGCCGCCCGGAGCGCACGGCCGGGGCCCTGGCTCGGTCTCGGGGTCGCGGCGGGCGTGCTCGCCACCTGGACCTCCCTGGTGAGCGCGCCGCTCCTGCTCGTCCTCGCGCTGGTCGAGGGGAGCGCGCCCGGCGTGCCGGGCCGCAGACGGGCGCTGCTCGCGCTCCCGGCACTCGCGGGTCTGGCGGTCGAGTCCGGCGTCCGTGCCGCCTGGCACGCCGCGGTGCGTGCCCGAGGCTGGCGCGACGTGCGGACCCCGGCGCGACTGGACACCGGGCACCTGCTCGAGAACCTGCGCCAGGTGGTCGCGGTGGCCTGGCACGAGGGCGCCGTCCCGTGGCTACTCGCGGCGCTCGCCGCCGCGGTGGTCCTCCTCGCTGCGCGCCGCACGGTCGCGCCCGAGCGCCGCACCGTCGTCGGGGCCGGGGCCGCGGCGGTCACTGCGCTCCTCATCGTGGTCGCCGTGCGCCACGTCCGGGAGAACGCCTACCACCCGCGCTACCTCGGGGTGGGGCTCGCCCTGGCCGTGCTCGCGGTCTCGGTCACCGCCGGCCTCGTGCTGCACGGGCTCGCCGCGCGGGTCTCGCCGCGCGCGGCGGCGCTCTGTGTCGCGCTGGCGGGCGTCCTGGCGGTGGCGCTCGGGACTCCGTCGGCGGCGCCCGATCCGCGCGAGACGGTGCTCCAGCCGGCGGTGGCGCAGATCTCCGCCCGCTTCCCCGGGGCCGTGCTCGCCGCCAGCTACTGGCGGACCTATGCCCTCGCCGCGCTGCTCCCGCCGTGGACGGTCATCCCGGTGCCGAAGGAGGGCGAGTGGAACCGTCGCCCGGACTGGGTGCCGTTCCTGAGCAGCGGCCGGCCAGTCCTCGTGGGCCGGCCCGACACCGAGCCGGGACCGCCCCCCGCGACGCTGCGCGAGCGGGGTGCAGACCTGGCGCTCGTGGAGCCGGACGTGCTGCACGTCCCCCCGTTTCCGGCCGAATCCACGGGCGAGCGGCTCTCGCTCTACCGCGCCGCGAGCGGGACCCGCTGACGCCATCCCCCACGCCAGCCGGCCCGTGCCCCTGCTACAAGCGGCGAACCACCGATGCGACTCCTCGCCCCCTTTCGCGCCCTGCGCCCGCCGCCGGAGCTGGCACCGTCCATCGCCTCGCCTCCCTACGACGTGGTGAGCTCGTCCGAGGCACGGGCGCTCGCAGCGGGGAATCCGCGGAGCTTCTTCCGCATCAGCCGGCCCGAGGTGGACCTGCCGCCCGAGGTGGACGAGCACTCGGATCCGGTGCACGCGCGCGGACGGGCTGGCGCTCCAGGAGTTCCGTCGCAACGGCTGGCTCCTGCTCGACGACGCGCCCCGCTTCTCGCTCTACCGCCAGCGCATGGGCAACCACAGCCAGACGGGGCTGGTGGCCTGCGCCAGCGTCGACGCCTACGTGCGTGGGGACATCAAGCGGCACGAGCTGACCCGGGCGGACAAGGAGGACGACCGCACGCGGCACATCGAGGCGCTCGGCGCCAACGACGAGCCGGTGTTCCTCGCGTACCGGGCCAGGCCCTCGGTGGACGCGGTGCTCCGGCGCGGTGCCGAGCGCGCGCCGGACGTGCACTTCACCAGTGACGACGGGGTCGAGCACACCGTCTGGGTGCTGCCGCCGTCCGAGAACGCCACCATCGAGGCGGCGCTGGCCACGCTGGACGCGCTCTACATCGCCGATGGTCACCACCGGAGCGCGGCCGCGGCGCGCGTCCAGGCGCTCCGGCGAGCGCGGGGCCAGGGCGGGGGCGAGGGGGACTGGTTCCTCGCGGTCGTCTTCTCGCACGAGGCGCTGCAGATCCTCCCGTACAACCGCCTGGTGAAGGACCTCGGGCCAGGCGGGAGCGCGGCGCTGCTGCAAGGGCTCGCCGCGCGCTTCGAGGTGACGCCCGCCGCGCGCCCCGAGTCCGAGGGCCCGCACACCTTCGGGCTGTACCTCGACGGCCGCTGGTGGCGGCTCGCGGCCCGGCCCGAGGCGGTGCCCGCCGACGCGCGCGGAGCGCTCGACGTCTCCATCCTCCAGGACGCCGTGCTCGACCCGCTGCTCGGCATCCGGGATCCGCGGCGCGACCCGCGCATCGAGTTCGTGGGAGGCATCCGCGGCGCGGGCGAGCTCCAGGCGCGGGTGGACCGGGGCGCGGCGCGGGCGGCGTTCACCCTCTGGCCCACCTCGATGCAGGAGCTGCTGGCGATCAGCGACGCCGGGCAGATCATGCCGCCCAAGTCGACCTGGTTCGAGCCGAAGCTGCGCAGCGGGCTCTTCCTGCACCCGTTCTAGGGGCGAACGAGCCCACGCCTCCCGGGCCCCTCGTGCACGAAGGTCCGTCTCCGCCGAAGCCCGATTCGCCCCGGGGGTTCTGCGCTACAGTCCGCGCCCGGCTCGCGCGCCGAGGACGGTCGCCTGGGGCTCGCGAGGAGGGGAGGGCGGTGCGCAGGGACAATCCGGTGGGTCAGGAGGACGCGCCGCCGCCACTCCGCCGCCCGGTGGCGCTGGGGGTCGTCGCCGGGGTCCTCGTCGTCGCCACGCTGGCGCTCGTGCTCGCGGTCCGGGCTGGACGGAGCACGCCGGCCGCCGCCACCTACGTCGGGAGCGAACGGTGCGAGGGCTGTCACCCCAAGGAGACCGAGGCCTGGCGGCCCTCCAACCACGCCCGGGCGATGCAGGTCGCGACCGAGAAGACCGTCCTCGGCGACTTCAACGGCGCCACGCTCGAGCACCGGGGCAAGACCTGGCACTTCTTCCGCAAGGCCGACCGGTTCGTCGTCTCCGCCGAGGGGCCCGACGGAGCGATGCACGACTACGAGGTGGCCTACACCTTCGGCGTCGCCCCCTTGCAGCAGTACCTGGTCCCCTTCCCGGGCGGACGGCTCCAGGCGCTCTCGGCCGGATGGGACGTCCGGCAGAAGCGCTGGTTCCATGTGGACCCGCACGGCCCTGCGGCGCCGACCGACTGGCTCCACTGGTCGCGCGCTGCGCAGAACTGGAACGGGATGTGCGCCGACTGCCACTCCACCAACGTCCAGAAGGGCTACGACCCGGACAGCGATTCGTACCGGACCACCTGGTCGGAGGTGTCGGTCGGATGCGAGGCGTGCCACGGGCCGAGCTCGCTCCACGTGGCCTGGGCGGAGAAGCCGGAGGGCAAGCGGCCGAAGATGGAGAACGCGGCGCTGGTGACGCGGACCTCGCGGCTGACCGGTCAGGAGCTCGCCGATCGCTGTGCCACCTGCCACGCGCGCCGGGCGCAGTTCATCGACCAGGGAGTCGCCGGGTGGCGAGCTCCTGGACCGCTACCTGCCGGTGCTCCTCGCCACCAACGTCTTCCACGCCCGACGGGCAAATCCTCGACGAGGACTTCGAGTGGCAGGCCTTCAGCCAGAGCAAGATGTACGCGTTCGGCGTCCGCTGCACCGACTGCCACGACGCGCACTCGGGCAAGCGGCTCGCGGAGGGGAACGCGCTCTGCACCCGCTGCCACCAGGCCGATGCGTACGACGCGCCCTCGCACCACTTCCACAAGGCCGAGTGGGAAGGAAAGCCGAGCGCCGCGGTCCTCTGCGTCTCGTGTCACATGCCGGGGCAGAACTACATGGTGGTCCACTTTCGGCGAGACCACTCGATCCGGGTCCCCCGGCCGGACCTCACCGCCAGCCTGGGCGTGCCCAACGCCTGCAGCGGCTGCCACGCGGACAGGCCGCTCTCCTGGGTCCAGGCGCGCTACGACGTCTGGTACGGCAAGACGCGCAAGCCGAGCGCCGGAACGGCCATCGCCGCGGGCCGCGCAGGGCGCGCCGGGGGCGGAGCCGGCGCTGTTGAGGCTCGCGGCGGACGTGCTGCGCCCCACCGTCACCCGGGCGACGGCGGTGGACCTCCTGGGCACCTACGCGGGGCACGGCCGCAGCCGAGGCGATCGTCGCGGCGCTCGGGGACCCCGAGCCGCTCATCCGGGCCACGGCCGTCCGGCAGCTGCCGGGAGACGCCCCCACGCTCGCGCGGCTCCTCACGCCGCTCCTCGCAGATCCGATCCGGGCGGTGCGCTCGCAGGCGGCGGCACGGCTCGCCGGTGCTCCGGCGCGGCTGCTCGCCGAGCCCGCCCGGAAGGCCTACGACACCGCGCTCGCCGAGCAGATCCAGGGACAGCGGTATATGTCCGACCTGCCCTCGGGCCCGTTCAACCTGGGGAACCTCTACGCCGCCCTCGGCCGGCCGGCGGATGCCGAGCGCGAGTACCGGCGCGCGCTGAAGCTCGATGACCAGCTGTTCATGGCGCTGACGAACCTCGCGACACTCCTCGCCGGACGCGGGCAGCTCGAGGAGGCCGAGCAGCTCCTCCGCCAGGCGCACGAGCAGCAGCCGCGTCAGCCCGGCATCGCGCTCAACCTGGGTCTGCTCCTGGCCGAGCGCGGCAACATGGTGGAGGCGGAGCAGATGCTGCGCGCCGCCCTGGCCGCGGACCCGCGGCTGGCTCCCGCAGCGTTCAACCTGGCGGTGCTGGTCGGACAGCGGAGCCCGGCCGAGGCGATGGCGCTGACCCGGCGGGCCACCGAGCTGCGTCCCGAGGACCCCCGGTACGCCTGGACCTTCGCCTACTACCAGTCACGCGCCGGAGACCTCGCCGGCGCAGCGGCCACGCTGGAGCGGCTGGTGGCTGCGCACCCGGAGGACCAGAACGCCCGCGCGCTTCAGGCCGAGGTCCGCGAACGCCAGCGCCGGGGTGGGCAAGGCCGCTGACGCATGGGGGGGACGCTAGTCGCTGCCCGGCGTGAGCGCGTACGTCAGCTGGACCACCCCCGACTCCAGGGTCCGGGACGAGACGAGCGCCAGTCGGTGCGCGCCCGGGCTGTGCGCGAACAATCGGATGCCCGTCCCCAGCACCACCGGGACGATCGAGACGGTCAGCGCATCGAGGCAGCGCGCCGCCAGGATATCCGGTCACCACCTCTCCACCGTCGGCGTAGACGTGGCGCGCTCCCTCGGCGGCGAGCGTGGCCAGCACCGGGCGCGGCTCGCCCGAGACGAAGCGCTCGCCGAAGCGGGGCTGCCGCGGGCTCCGGCTCAGGACCCGGACGCGCTTGTCGCGGAACGGCCAGTCCTCGAAGCCGAGCACCGTCTCGTACGTCTTTCGCCCCAGCAGGAGCGTGTCCACGGAGGCGTAGAAAGCCGCGTACCCGTGCTCCTCCTTCTCGAACGGCTTGAGGAAGCCCAGCCCCCCGTCGGCCTCGGCGATGAAGCCGTCCAGGCTCGCTGCGAGGAATGCGGAGACCCGTGGCCGGTCCATGCGCACTGTGCTTCTACACCCCGCCTTCCGGGTATAGAAGGCCGGGCATGCGAGCCATCAACTTCAACGCCGGCCCCGCGGGCCTCCCCCTTCCGGCCCTCGAGCGCGCCCGGGACGAGTTCATCGACTTCAAGGGCACGGGGATGTCCATCCTCGAGCACAGCCACCGCGGCAAGGAGTACGAGGCGGTCCACGACGAGGCCATCGCCCTGCTGACCCGGCTGCTGGGGATCCCCGACACCCACCAGGTCCTCTTCCTCCAGGGCGGCGCCTCGCTGCAGTTCGCGATGGTGCCGATGAACTTCCTGCCGAAGGACGGCTCGGCGGACTACATCCTCACCGGCACCTGGAGCGAGAAGGCGCTGGACGAGGCCAAGCTGCTCGGCACCCCGCGGGTGGCCGCGACGGCCATCAACCCGGACAAGCGGTACACGCGGATCCCGAAGCAGTCCGAGCTGCAGCTCGACCCGAAGGCCGCCTACGTCCACATCACGAGCAACAACACCATCTTCGGCACGCAGTGGCACGCCTGGCCGGACGTGGGCTCGGTCCCGATGGTCGCCGACATGTCCTCGGACTTCCTCTGGCGGCCGACGGACGTCTCGCGCTTCGGCTTCATCTACGCCGGCGCACAGAAGAACCTCGGGCCCTCCGGAGTGACGGTGGTCATCCTCCGCAAGGATCTGATGGCGAAGGGGCGGAAGGACATCCCGAAGATCCTCCGCTACACGACGTTCGCCGAGAACAACTCGCTCTACAACACGCCGCCCACCTTCGCGATCTACCTGATGCGCAACGTGCTCGCCTGGATCGACGAGCAGGGCGGGCTCACCGGCATGGAGCGGCGGAACACCGAGAAGGCGGAGATCCTCTACGCGGCGCTGGACCGGATGAGCGGCTTCTACCGCGCGCCGGTGGAGAAGACCGCCCGGAGCACGATGAACATCGTCTTCCGGCTCCCGAGCGAGGAGCTGGACGATCGCTTCGTGGCCGAGGCCAAGAAGCAGCGCATGGTGGGCCTCAAGGGACACCGGAGCGCGGGGGGAATCCGGGTGAGCGCCTACAACGCGGTCAGCCCCCAGGACATCCGCACGCTGGTGTCGTTCATGGAGTCGTTTGCCAAGGCCAACGGCTGAGGCTCAATCGAAGGAAGGGGACCAGGGTGAACGCAATGCTCCGCATCGCGCTTCTGACGCTGTGCTCGCTGGTGGCGTTTCCCGCGGCGGCCAAGGACGTGGACGGGACGCAGGTGCCGGACACCGTCACCTCCGACGGCAAGACGCTCCGGCTGATCGGCGCCGGGATCCGTACCAAGTGGATGTTCAGCGTCTACGTCGGTGCGCTCTACGCCGAGAAGCCGACCTTCAACGCCGCCAACCTCATCAAGTCGGAGCAGATGAAGCGGATGGATCTCCACCTGCTCCGGGACGTGACGAAGGACAAGATCATCGAGTCCATCCGCGAGGGGTTCGAGAAGCAGTCGAAGGACCAGATGCCCGCGCTGCAGGCCCGGCTCGACCAGCTGGCCGCCGCGGTGCCCGACCTCAAGAAGGGCGACCTCCTCACCCTCACCTACGTCCCGGAGAAGGGCGTGGTCATGGGTGGAGCGGCGAAGGAGACCGTCATCCCCGGGAAGGACTTCGCCGATGCGCTGTTCTCGGTGTGGCTGGGACCGGACCCGGTGGACTCGGATCTGAAGCGAAAGCTGCTCGGCGGCTGAGCTTCCCGGGCTAGGGTGCCGCCCCCTCGAACCCTCGAAAGGCACCCGTGAAGCGTCTCCTCGTCCTCGCCCTCCTCGCGGGCTGCGCGTCCGCGCCAGCACCCGCCCCCGTCCACCGCCCGCCGCCAAGCCCGCGGTCGCTCCCGCCGCCTCCGCGGCGCCGGCCACGCCCCGATGCCCGCTGGCCTCGACGCGATGGCGCTCGACCCATCGGTCAAGCCCTGCGACGACTTCTACCAGTTCGCCTGCGGAGGCTGGCTGAAGGCCACGCCCATCCCGCCCGACCGGAGCCGCTGGGGGCGCGGGTTCAACACCATCCAGGAGCGCAACGAGCAGATCCTGAAGGAGATGCTCGAGGCCACCGCGGAGGGCAAGCCGCCCGCGGGAACGCCCTACGCCAGGCAGCTCGGCGACTACTACGCCACCTGCATGGACGAATCGAAGCTGGAGAGCGCGGTGCCGGAGCTGCGCACCGCTCTGCGGCGCATCGACCGGGTCGCCACCTCGCGCGAGATCGCGACCGAGCTGGCCCGGCTGCACCAGGCCGGCAGCCGCGCGCTCTTCGTCTACGACTCGGGGCAGGACTACAAGGACGCCACCCAGGTCATCGGCATCGTGGACCAGGGCGGGCTCGGACTGCCGGACCGCGACTACTACCTGAGCGACACGCCGAAGATGAAGGAGATCCGCGACGGCTACCGGGCCTACGTGGCCCAGATGTTCGGGCTGCTCGGGGACGCGCCGGCGGTCGCGGCGAAGAAGGCGGACCAGGTGATGTCCCTGGAGACGAAGCTCGCGAAGGCGAGCCTCGACCGGGTCTCCCGGCGTGATCCGAACAAGATCTACCACCGCACGGATCCGAAGGCCCTGGTCCGCGCCGCGCCCGGGTTCGACTGGGCGACGTACTTCCGGAGCGTCGGCACGCCCGGAGTCCAGGCGCTCAACGTCACCTACCCCCCGTTCGCGACCGAGGTCGGTCAGCTGGTCCGGAGTGCCCCGCGCGCCGAGCTCCGCACCTACCTCGGCTGGCGGCTGCGTCTCGGCACAGATCATCGCCCTGCCGAAGCCGTTCGCCGACGCGTCGTTCGCCTTCAACAGCAAGTACCTCACCGGCGCGAAGGAGGACCTGCCCCGCTGGAAGAAGTGCGTGACCGCCACCGACCGGGCGCTGGGGGAGGCGCTGGGCGTCCCGTTCGTCGCGCAGACCTTCGGCGCCGACGGGAAGCAGGTGACGAAGTCGATGGTGAAGGAGATCCAGCGCGCCTTCCAGGCGGATCTGGACACGCTCGCCTGGATGGATCCCACGCACCAAGGCCCGCGCGCTGGCCAAGTCGCAGGCGATCTTCGACAAGATCGGCTACCCGGACAAGTGGAAGACCTACGACGGCCTGGTGACCGATCGGGGCACGTTCCTCGGCAACCGGATGCGCTCGGCAGCGTACGAGAGCGCGCGCGAGCTGAAGAAGATCGGCAAGCCGCTCGACCGCTCGCTGTGGCTGATCACCCCGCCGACGGTGAATGCGTACTACGAGGCGTCGCTCAACGAGATCGTCTTCCCCGCGGGAATCCTCCAGCCGCCCTTCTTCAACAAGGAGGCGACCGACGCGGTGAACTTCGGCGCCATCGGGATGGTGGTGGGCCACGAGCTGACCCACGGCTTCGACGACGAGGGCCGGCAGTTCGACGCCAAGGGCAACCTCGACGACTGGTGGACGCCCGAGTCGGGGAAGGCCTTCGTCGAGCGCGCCGACTGCGTGAAGAAGCAGTTCGACGGCTACGTGGCCATCGACGAGATCCACGTCAACGGCGCCCTCACGCTCGGGGAGAACGTGGCGGACCTGGGCGGGCTCAAGCTCGCCTTCGCCGCGATGCAGGCGTACGCCAAGGAGCACCCGGACCGCGCCGCTCCGCCGGCCCGCTTCACGCCGGAGCAGGCGTTCTTCATCGGCACCGCGCAGGCATGGTGCACCAACGCGCGGGCAGAGGAGGTTCGCCGGCTGACCGCGGTCGATCCCCACTCTCCGCCCCGCTACCGCGTGAACGGTCCGCTCTCCAACCTCACCCAGTTCCAGCAGGCGTTCGGGTGCAAGGCCGGGGACAAGATGGTGGCCCAGAACCGCTGCGAGATCTGGTAGCCGCCGCCGCTCCCGCCGGTCACCCGAGCGGGAGCGTCCAGTGCACCCGGTCCATGGCCCGGAAGCCCGCGCGTGCGTAGAGGTTCGCCGCGCGGGAGTGGCTCGCCTCCACCTCGAGCTCGACGGCGAGGCAGCCGCGCGCCCGTGCGGCCTCGAGCGCGGCCTCGAGGAGCCGCTGCCCGGTCCCCTGGCCGCGCCGCTCGGGGGGGACGTAGAGCTCCTCGAGCCACATGACCCTCCCGCCGCGCTCCAGCGTCCACTGGAACGAGAGGTAGGCAACGCCGATGGGCCGGTCTCCCTCCCGGGCGAGCAGGACCAGCGCCCGGCCGTCATCGGCGAGGGCCCCTGCGACCGCCGCAGCGAGCAGCTCGGGGGCGAGCGGGATGGCGTGCTCCTCGAGCTGCGCGGTGAGCAGGGCAATCACCGCGTCCGTCTCCTCGGGGCGGGCCTGGGTCGGGATCACGAGGGACCAGTCGGTGCGGACCGCGAGGACCACAGTGCGAGCGCGAGGCAGAGGGTGGTCGCCGCGCTCAGTACCTGGGGCGGAAGGAAGAAGAACCGGACCACGAGGATCAGCTGAGCGACGTTGGCGACCAGGAAAGCGAGGATGATTGGCTGCAGGCGGTTTGAGTCCTTCACCGCGAGCTTCGCCAGGAACCAGAGGACGACCGCCTCGAGCAGCATGAAGACACTGACGGTGAGCCCGAATCCCTCGTAGAAGTCCCAGTACGTCCTCTCCGAGCCCATGACGTCGAAGCGGTAGGACTTCATGAGGCCGATCACCGTGAGGGTCGCGCCACCGTCCGATGGCGTCCATGGCGCGCCGGCGGAATGCCCGACAAAAAAGAGGAGGCTGAGGATCGAGGCGACGCGAAGGAAGGTGGAGGGTCTCATCATCGGAGGCTCGAGGTGCCGAGGACTCTACTGCGGCCTGAGCTCGGCCGACGTTCCCGCTGACCGAGCGCCGAGAGTCGGCCCGGTCGGGATCAGAGCAAGGAGAGCTGCGACCCCGGCCGCTCGGGACGCCGAAAGGTGTCGGGCCGAGCGTCGTCCGGCCAGCGCGGCTCGAGACCGACCTTCCGCGCCTGGGCAGCGAACAGCGCGGCGATGGCGTCCGCGTACTGGCCTTCCCCGCGCTGGCGGAGTCCCCAGGTCGAGTCGTACATCTTTCCACCGCGGGTCTCCTGGATCCGGTGCAGCACCTTGTCCGCCCGGAGCGGCAGGGCCTCGCGCAGCCGCTGCTCGAAGACCGGCCGGACCGAGCCGGGGAGCCGCAGGAGCACGTATCCGGCGAACCGGGCGCCCGCGCTCGCAGCCTCCGCGAGCACGCGGGAGACGCCCTCGTCCAGCCCGGGCACGATGGGCGCGATGCTCACCCCCACGCGAATGCCTGCCGCCGCGAGCCGCTCGAGTGTCTGGAGCCGGCGTCTCGGCGTGGCGACCCCGGGCTCGATGGCCCGGGCGACGTCCTGATCGTGAAACGGCAGGCTGATGGCGACGCTCAGGCTCGCGGTACGGTCGAGCTCCTGGAGCACGTCGACGTCCCGCTCGATGATCGGCGACTTGGTGATGATGCCCACCGGATTCCGGAACTCGGCGCAGACCTCCAGGCAGCCGCGGGTCAGGCGGAGCGACGCCTCGAGCGGCTGGTAGCAGTCGGTCACCCCGCTGAAGACCAGGAGCTCACCGGTCCAGGAGGGCTTCCAGAACGCCTCGCGCAGGAGCTCCGGTGCGCGGCGCTTCACCACCAGCTGGGTGTCGAAGTCGGTCCCAGCGCCGAAGCCCAGGTACTCGTGGCCAGGGCGGGCATAGCAGTAGGCGCAGGCGTGCATGCAGCCGCGGTAGGGATTGACGCTGAAGCGAAAGCCGACGTCCGGGCTGTCGTTACTGGCGACGATGCCCTTCGTCGCGTCGTCCCAGACGTGCACCGCGGCCCGGGGGTGGTCCTCCTCGAGATACTCGAGCGCGGTCGGGGCGAAGGGGTTCGGCGGGTTGGACCAGGCGCGGGGCTTCATTTCCCGGATGGTCGATGTGAACGGGCGTTCAGGTCAAGCGCTGGACGGGCGAAGTGCCGCCCGGCGTCCACCGGACCCTCTGCCGGACCTGCCGCGGCTAGTCCCCCGGCGGGATGAAGCTGTCCTGGTACCCCGGATCCTCGACGGCCAGCGCCGCCGCGGTGGTCTTCAGCGGCAGCGTGGTGTCGAGCATCACCGCGAGCTCGTCCGTCCGCGCATGCCCGATGCTGGCCTCGTAGGCGCCCGGGTGCGGGCCGTGTGCCACGCCGGCCGGGTGGTGGCTCACGCTGCCCGGACCCACCCCGCGGCGACTGGTGAAGTTTCCCCGTGCGTAGAAGAGGAACTCGTCACAGTCGATCGACGCGTGCGGGTACGGGCAGGGGATGGCCTCGGGGTGGAAGTCCACCACCCGGGGCACGAAGCTGCAGACCAGCGCCCCGCGTGCGGCGAAGGTGCCGTGCCAGGTGGGCGGCAGGTGCACCAGGCCCGCCCGCGGCTGGAAATTCAGGATGGGGAACGCCCACGGGTACACCGTGCCGTCCCACCCCACGACGTCCAGCGGCGAGTGCCGGTACCGGAAGCCATGGAAGGCCCCGCCCTTCTTCACCACCAGGTCCCGGATGTCCTCGTCCATCGGGCCCTTGAACTCGGGCCGCTTGAAGTCCCGGTGGCTGTAGGGAGCGTCCATCCTGAGCTGGCCGACCTCGTTCCGCCACTGGCGGGGGAGATGGAGCCCGCCGTTCAGCTCCATCCACAGCCACGACTGCGGCCCGGCGTCCGGGATGAGCCGGTGGAGCAGGCCCCGCGGCACGAACAGGTAGTCGTCCGCCGTGAAGCGCACGTCGCCCAGCACCGTGCGCAGCGTCCCGCCGCCCTGCTGGATCCAGAAGAGCTCGTCCGCGTCGGCGTTGCTCACGTAGACCGGGTCCGGCCGGTCGGGGAACACCATCCCCAGCGTCACGTCGGCGTTGAAGAGCAGCGGGGTGCGCGCGTCGACCGGCGCGCCGCCCTTTCGCGCCATCTCCTGGGTCCTGTAGTGCCGCTTGGCCAGCCGGCGGCCTTCGGTGGCGTCCACCGGCGCGGCCCAGCCGTGCTTCGCGTCGCTCAGCCGCTGGGTGTGCGGCGCCCGCTGGTGGTAGGCGATGGTGTACGGGCCCTCGAAGCCCTCCTGGGTGAAGCACTCCTCGAAGGCCAGGGCGCCGCCGTCGAGCCGGAGCTGGATGTGGTGCTTCCTGGGGACGGTTCCAAAGACCAGCCGCTCGATCATCGCCCTGCTCCCTAGACCCGGCCCGCGGCCTTCTGGTCGCGCTCGATGCTCTCGAACAGCGAGCGAAAGTTCCCGGCCCCGAAGCCCTTGTCACCCTTGCGCTGGATGACCTCGTAGAAGAACGGACCGGCGTCGCGGTCCGCGTAGAGGCTCGCCGCGTCCTTCATGAAGATCTGGAGCAGGTAGCTGTGCTCCTTGTTGCCGTCGATCAGGATCCGCAGCCGGCGCAGGTCGTCCGGATTCTCGTCGATCCGGCCGATGCCGAAGACCTCGAGCCGCTTCGCCAGCTGGTCATAGTAGCTGTCGGGCGTCTCCATGAACTGGACCGCGCGGGTCTTCAGCATGCCCTCGACCGCCGGGATGATGTTCTCCACCCCGAGCGCCAGGTGCTGGATCCCCTCGCCCCGGTTGTCCTCGACGAAGATGTTGATCTGCGAGGCGCGGAAGTTCGGCCGCGCCGGCTCGTTGTTGGCGAACTTCACCCCGGACTCCGGATCCCACATCACGGTGGAGCGCAGCCCCGAGCCCTTCTGCAGGGTCTCCGCCGCGTCGTCGGTGTGGAACTCGATCTTCCAGAACCGCTCGAGCCCGAGCACGTGCTCCATCCACATGATCGCCGGCATCAGGGTGCGGAAGTTCGACGTCACGTGGTCCACCACGTTGAAGCCGAACCGGTTCTGCCCACCGGCGGCCTTCTCGTGGAAGATCATCCCCGGGAAGAGCGCCCGGTACCCGTCGCGCTGGGCGAAGCGGAAGGTGGTGTCACCGAACGGCGTGGTGATGGAGAACCAGCTCAGCTTCCCGCCGCGGCTGTCCTTGACGGACTGGATGTCGTCGATGGCGGTCGCCCCGCGACGCTCGAGGATGCGGAACGTCCTCTCCACGTCCTTCACCGCGAAGGTCAGGGTGCCCACCCCGTCCGGGTGCTTGTCCAGCCACCGTGCTGCACGCCCGCCCTCACCACGGGGCTGACTGACGACCAGCGCGATGTCCCCCGCCTGAAACACCAGGCTCTGCTGCTTGCCCTTCGCGGTGAGGTCGGGGTCGCTGCCGCCGATCTCCTTGAAGTCCATCCCCTGCGTGTAGAAGCGGCGGCTCCGCTCAAGGTCGCGCACGTACCAGTGGGCGGATTCGATTCCGAGGAGTCCGAGGGATTCGTTCTGGGGCATGACGGGTGTCCTTGCTGGCTCCTTCTAGCGGGGAGCGGGTGTGGCGTCCGGCTGCCGATCGGGGTGGGCAGCCTGGAAGGCGGGTAGGGCCTCGCACGCCGCCTCGACGCGGGTGAGGGTGGGGAAGGGCGTGAGGTCGATTCTGAAGCGTCGCGCGGTGTAGAGCTGGGGCACGAGGCAGCAGTCGGCGAACGAGGGGGCGTCCGCCACGCAGAACCGGCCGGCCGTCCGGGAGGTCTCCTCCTCCAGCGCGGCGAGTCCCCGCCCGAGGAAGAACTGCACCCAGGCGTGGTCATCCCCCCCGAAGGCCTTCACCTGTCCGAGCACGAGCGGCGTCTGGAACGGCTGGATACCGGAGTTCACCATCTCGGCGAGCTGGCGGGCGCGGGCCCGGAGCCACGGATTGGTGGGCAGGAGCGGGGGCGACGGGAAGCGGAGCTCGAGGTGGTCGAGGATGGCGAGGCTCTGCGCCAGCCGGCGGATGGCGCCACCCTCGGACCACTCGAGGAGGGGCACGGACTCCATGAGGTTCAGCGCGCGGTACGGCTCGACGTGCTGCTTTCCCTCGAGCAGGTTGACCGGCTGGTAGTCGTAGGCAACGCCCTTCCAGGCGAGTCCGATGCGCACCCGCCACGTCGCCCCGCTGCGCCAGTAGCCGTAGAGCTTCACCGCGGCGCCCTCACGGTCTGCGAGATGCGGCCGAAGAGACTCCTGCCCTGCGCATCGAACGTCTCGACGTCGATGCGGTCGCCCACCGCCATGAAGGGCGTGCTGGGCTTCCCCTGCTCGATGGTCTCGATCATCCGCTGCTCGGCGAGGCAGCTGATGCCGCGCGCGCGTTCGGCGTTGCTCACCGTGCCGCTGCCGAGCAGCGTGCCGGCGGTGAAGGCGCGTGTCCTCGCCACGTGCTCCAGCAGCTGGAAGAACGAGAAGTGCATCTCGGGTCCGGCATCCGTGTCGCCCACCATCCGGCCGTTGAGCGTGGAGCGGACCCGCACGTGGGCGCGGCCGTCGCGCCAGGCCGGACCGAGCTCGTCCGGCGTGACGGCAAAGGGGCCGAATGCGGTGGCGGGCTTGCCCTGGAAGAAGCCGAACCCCTTGGCGAGCTCGGCGGGGATGAGGTTTCGCAGGCTCACGTCGTTGCACTGGGTGACGAGCCGGACGTACTTCCCGGCCTGGGCGGCGGTCGTTCCGAGCGGCACGTCCCCGAGGATGACGACGATCTCCGACTCGAAGTCCATGCCCCAGGCCGGGTCGGGCAGGACGAGATTGTCGGTCGGCCCGAGCAGCACGCCCGAGCCGCCCTGGTACACCAGCGGGTCCGTCTCCAGCGTCGGCGGGGGTTCGGCGCCGCGCGCCTTGCGCACCAGGCGGACGTGGTTCAGGTAGGCCGACCCGTCGACCCACTCGTAGGCGCGGGGAAGCGGCGCGTGCAGCTGGTGGATGTCGAGCGGCTCGCCGTCGATGCTGCCCGAGTCCAGTCGCTCGGCGATGGCGCGCAGCCCGGTCTCGGTGGACCCCCAGGCGTCGAGCGCAGCCTGCAGCGTGCGCGCGACGTCGTGGGCCCGGGCGAACGAGGCTCCGTCGCGGCGGACCACCACCAGCGCACCGTCCCGGGTTCCATCTCGCAGAGTGGCCAGCTTCATGGAGTGGCCCCGGGCTTTTGTCCGTCGAGGGGAGGGGTGTCAAGGCGCATCGTTTCCCCGAGCGCCGCGCGGAGCGTCAACGCGTCGTGCACCGCGTGGCCGCCGATGTCGTTGTTGAAGAACACGTAGGTGTCGACACCCCGGCGCCGGGTCCGGAGGAGGTCACGGGCGACCGGGTCCAGCGCGGCGGGCCCGTACCGGCCGCCGTACTTCGTCCCCGCACGGTGGAACCGGAGGTAGCGGAAGCCGCCAGTGGGCCGGGCAGGAGAGAGCGGGAGGAGGTCGTGCTCGCAGAAACGCGGCCCGTGCGCGTCGAGGACGTCGCAGGTCTCGAGCCGCTGGTGCTGACGAGGACGCGCACCATTCCGCCCTGACGCTCGCCACGCCCGGCCGGCCCGGAGTGTCGGCCGACGAGCACTCGAGATGGGGAGCGTCGGGCCGACGCCTTGCCCGGCCGTGCCCTCGTCTCGACCGTTGCCGCACCGGAGCGGGGAGGGGCGTGGATGCTGGCGGTGGCACGGGGGACATGTCTCGTGCTCGGGGTCGTCCTGCTCGGCTGTGGCGCCGGCGGCGACGCGGCGCGTCCCGGCGCGGTGCCGGCGTCGGTCGTGCTCGCCGGGACATGCACCGTGGACGGCGTCCACATCGAGGTCGAGGGCGGCGTGCTGGGCGGATTCGGAGGCGAGACGCCCTGCAGCTACGCGGGCCGCCTCGCCTCCGTCTGGCGTGTGATCTACCAGGAACGCTGGGGGACGCTCCCCCTCGACTTCTGGACGGTGCGGGTGCGCGCTCCGGACCTGGTCGACGCCAGCGGCCACGCCGGACTGACCTGGTACGACCGGCGGCTCATCGAGGTGAGCCAGGCCCACTTCGAGGTGCTCCCCCACGAGCTGCACCACGCGCGCGAAGGAGCGCCATCGAGCGACCACCACGGCTGGTGCTCCGACTTCGTGCCCTGGGAGCTCGCGCGGCAGATCCAGGACGAGCGATCCCGGCTCGGCTGCGTGCCGTGAAGCGGCTTGAACCCGGGGGGCCGGTCGTAGTACCTCGGGCGGGTCGTTCGCGGGAGTAGCTCAGTGGTAGAGCATCGGCTTCCCAAGCCGAGGGTCGCGGGTTCGACCCCCGTCTCCCGCTCAGGTCAAAAGGGCCGGACGTCCTCGGGTTTTCGCCGCGGGACTCCGGCCCTTTAAGCATCGACGCCCGGGTGGGTCCCGCCGGGGGTTCATCTCACTTCGTGGTGGGTCGCAGCGAAAAGCCGTTCAGGCACACGCGTTTAGGAGCCGCAGCCTGTAGTTGCGGAAGCTCCTATACCCGTAAGCCCTTCTCTTCACGACCTTTGCCTTGTTGTTGAAGCCCTCGGTCATGCCGTTGGTCAGCCCCGAGCTGAAGTAGGCGAGGATCTCGGTCCGCCAGCGCATCAGCGTCCTGCGCAGCGTCCGGATTTCGGGCAGCGGCGAGAGCGCCATCCCGTCGGTCATCCGGGTGAGGGCTCGGGCGGCTCGGTCCTGGCCGCGCACCCGGTAGAAGCCACTGAGCCCTTCCTTCCACCGGTAGAGCTCGTGGAGCGCCGAGTGCTGCTCGAGCCAGCGGTGGAGGAGAAACCGCTTCTCGGGAGTGAGGTCCCGGCCGTTCTTCAACAGCAGCCTCCGGACTGGCAGGGTGCGCTGGTCCCCGGTGATTTCCCGTCGGTGGCGGTTGATGGCGGGAAAGAGGAGCCGCAGGACGTGGAACTTGTCGGCGACGAGGCGCGCTCTGGGGAAGAAGCTCCTGGCGAAGCTTCGGAAGGGCTCGCAGAGGTCCATGACGACGTGCTGGACGTTCTCCCGGCCGGGGATGTGCGCCAGGGACGCTTCGAGCTCGGCGCCGGTCCGGCCCTGGACGAGCTCTCGAAGCCGTCGGCCCTTGAAGTCGACGATGACGGAGACGAACTCCCGGAAGCCGCCGGTCGGGTGGTGACGGAAGAAGTGCTCATCGATGCCGACGGCTTTGGGCCAGGGGTACTGGCGCTCGCGAAGTTTCAGCTCGAGCTGCTGGTACAGCGTGCGGTAGAGGAAGCCCGCCGAGCACCGGTAGGCGCGACGGACGGCAAGCAGGTCCGAGAAGGTCTCGCAGGCCTGCAGGACGCTGCGCTTGTACCGCTCGGTGCTGCGGGAGCCCTTGCGGATGCCGGGGACAGGCTCGGTGAAGGGCCGTCGGCAGGGCCTGCAGCCGAAGCGCCGCTTGCGGATGTAGAGGCGCACGAGCTTCCCCCGGATGGGCTCGTCGCGAACCACGGCCACCCGCCGGTCGTACACGGCCGTCGACGGCGTGGCGCACTTGGGGCAGACCTCCACCTGGGAGGACTTTTCGACCTCCAGGTGGGTGGTCCGGGTGCCCGGTATCTAGTGACATCGAATCAGCTTCAGCTCGGGCAGCAGCACGCGGCGGACTAGATTCTCCTCGGGCATAGCTCGGGGACCTCCGACGACGGGTTGGCGGTGACACCCAAACCGTAGCCGGGGACCACCCCCGGGCTATGCCTGTTCAGCCTTGCGAACTACCCACCCCCGAGCGACAAGAACCCCGCCGGGGTCCCGCTGCCGCTCGCAAACGCGATGGACGGAACCGAAACCGATGCAGGCTCGGGCATCCCCTCGAAGTGGAGCCGGTCGACACCGTCTCTGAGGAAGTCATCGGCGAGGTGTCCGTAGACCTGCTCGGTCAGCTTCGGGTCTCGGTGTCGGAGCACCTTCTGCACGACCACCAGGGGCACCTTCTCGCGAAGAAGCAGAGTCGCCGTCGTGTGACGGAGGTCGTGGAAGCGAATGGGGCGGACGACCGGCTTGGGCCAGAGCCGCATGTTGCACTTGGGGCAGCGCCGGAGGGAGGAATCAGAAGCGGGCTCCTTGTGCCGACAGCCTCGCCGACGGCACACGTGCTTCCATCCGCGCACGATCCCCGCGCGACCGAGCGCGCGACGGAGAACTGCCTCGAGCGCAACCTCTCGCGAAAGCATGCCGCCCGGACCGGGGCAGCTCTTCTGTGGGCAACTGCGGCTGCAGACGTGGGGAAAGACGAGCTCGGATGGGGACTGCTGAAGGGCGTCGCGTAGCCAGGGCATCAGGGCTGCGGCGATGGGCAAAGCGTCGGCGTGACCGCCCTTGGTGGTCTCGCGGTCCCTTGCCGTCCCGTTGTGCACGGGGAGCATTGCCGCGGGGATGGTGGCTGTTGTCTTCGCTCGTCGAGCGGTGCGGGCCGAGGCTCCCCCGGTGCGGTCCGGGACCGCCTTCCGCCTGGTTGACGCGGTGGGGTTCGCGCTTCTTGTCACGGTGATCTCGCTGGTCGCCACGATCGTGCAGCGGCGGTTCGGGAGCGGCGGGCTCTTCGTCACTGCGGCGCTGAGCGGTCTCGCCGATGCACACGCCTTCGCCGGGTCCGCCGGGGCCCTTGTCGCTCGGTCGGCGGTCCCGGTCGGAGATGCGGCATTCGCGGTCCTTCTGGCGATCTCCAGCAACGCGGTGACCAAGGTGGTGCTCGCCGCGACCTCCGGCCCGCGTGGCTACCTGTTCCGGGTGCTGGTGGGACAGGCGGCGGTTCTCGGCTCGACCTGGGCTGGATGGCTGCTCAGCCGCCTCTGAGCGCACGGCCGTCGAGGACCTCGGGTCTCCGTCGTGGAGTGTCGTCGAGCGCAGGGGCGTCAAACGCGGCCTGCGTTGACCGCGCATTTCTTGCGCGCGCCGGAACGGCTTGCATCACCACGTCCAGGAGTTACGGATAGCTTGCCTACAGGCGCGCAATCGAGGTGGGCCATGAAACTCGTCTACGGCCACGACTTCTCGGAGGTCTCCACCGCGCTGGCCTCCGGCGCCGCAGCCCTCGCCTCGCGATTGAGGCTGTCCTTGGTCCTGGTGCACGTACGGGATACGACGGACGAGTCAGTGGACCCTGAGGCTGAGGCACGGCTCGCAGGACGGCGCGCCAGAAGCTCGAGTCGGTGGCCGCCGAGTTGACGCGGAAGTGGCCGGAGTGCAAGGCCGTCGCAATTCTGGTCCGCGGACGTCCCGCCCCGGAGTTGGCGGCGGCGGCAGCACGGGAGCGAGCCCAGCTTCTGGTTGTCTCCTCGGGTCGACACACCGGCCCGCTCTGGCGCCTCGGCACCACCTCGGAGCGCGTTGCCGTGGAGGCGGAGTGTCCCGTGCTGGTTCTGCGCGCCGCCGAGCCCTTCGACGCCTGGGCGCGGGGCGAACGCCGGCTGCGGATTGTCCTCGGGGTGTCGGATGACGCCGCCTGCTCGGAGGCGGTGGCCTGGACCACGAAGCTTCGCTCTGCCGCGACCTGCGACGTGATCGCCACTTCGGTCTACTCGCCGCCCTCGGAACGTGAGCGGTACGGCCTCCAACTGCGGGTGCCGTGGACCGAGCGAGACCCGGAGCTGGAAAAGCTGGTCGCGCGTGACATCAACCGTCGTGTGGCCTCGCTGGGCGGGGAGGGCGCGCTCGAGATCCGGCCCATGCTGGGCCTGGGCCGGCCTGCGGAGCACCTGCTCGACGTCGCCGAGCGGTCCGCCGCGGACCTGGTGGTGGTAGGCACCCACCGCGCCCGGGGCCTCTTCCGGCTGGCTTCGGTGTCGGAGGGAGTGCTGCACGACGGCTTGACCTCGGTGCTCCTGGTGCCCTCGGACGTCGGCGCCGCGGAGATGCCAGTGCCCGAGCTTCGTCAGGTGCTGGTGGCGGTCGACCTCTCGCCGACGTCGGCCAGGGCCGTTGCGCACGGCCTATCAATCGCCCGAGCCGCCGGAGGCGAGCTGTACCTCCTGCACGTGGTGGAGCTGGAGGAACCTCTACAGTCGCAAGCAGTGTCGCTCGCCGCACGTCTCCGGGCGCTGGTGCCCGAGGCGGCAGACGTCACGGTCCGAACCGAGGTGTGCTACGCCCGAGAGCCTGCAGCGGCCATTACCGCGGCGGCCGAGCGGCTCGACGCCGATGTGGTGTGCATCGCTCCTCACGCGAGAGGCACTTTCGAGCGGCTCGCGCTCGGGTCGGTTGCCGAGCGGGTGGTGAGGAGCTGCCGCCGTCCGGTTCTGGTGGTGCATCCGGTCAGCCCGTGAGGTCAGCGCTTCCGGCGGATCAGCAAACCGAGGAAGAAGCAGGCCGCAGCCACGCTGATGATCATGGGTCCGGTCGGCCGATGAAGCTGGCCGGCGACGACACCCCCGAGAACCGTGGACGCGACCGCCACGGCCACTGCAGTCGTGAGCATGCCGTTCAGGGTTCGCGCCAGGTGCTTGGCGGTCGCTGCCGGGATGATGATGAGAGAGCCCATGAGGAGCACGCCGAGGTAGCGCAGTCCCAGCGCCACCGTGAGCGCGAACGCGAGCAAGAAGAGGAGGTCGAGGCGGTCCACGTCGATGCCGGCCGTGCGAGCCATGTCCGAGGAGACCAGGGAGACCACGAGGCGGTTACGTTGCGTGAGCACGAAGGCGACGACGGCGAGGGCGCCTGTGAGGCCGAGCGCGATCTCCCACGTGCCGAGAGTACGCGGTCCCCCAAACAAAGCCTCGATGAGGTCCTCCCCGCTCGCGAGCAGGCTGCCCGCTGCGAGCGCGGTGGAGAACACAACCCCGATGACGGTCTCGGTCGACATGTGCGTCCGGTGTTCGATGCCCCAGATGAGGAGCGTGCCGAGGAAGAGCATCACCAGGCCGCCAAGCAGCGGATGAACCCCAAACGCGAGCGCGACCCCGATCCCGGGTAGCGCCACGTGGGAGATGGCGTCCGACGCCAGCGTCATGCGCCGCATCACCGCGAAGCAGCCGACGAGACCGGCGGCGGCGGCCATGCTGACCGACAAAACGAGCGCACTGGGTCCGATCATTCGTGCAGATGGTACTTGACCGGCCGGCCGTAGACCTCGGTGATCATTTCCGGTGTGAGAATCTCACGAGGGGACCCGAAGCAGGCGCGGTCGCGGGCGAGGCAGAGCACTCGGGTTGCGTGGCGGAACACCACGCTCAGTTCGTGGGAGATGAGGAGCAGCGTCATCCGCTCCTCCCGTCGGAGCCGGTCGATCACCTCGTAGAGATGTTCCTCGCCAGGCTCGTCCACGCCCGCGGTCGGTTCGTCGAAGAGCAGCACCGTCAGGTGGGCCAGCAGGGCGAAGCCGAGGAGCAGACGCTGGAACTGGCCGCCGGAGAGGGTGCCGATTGGCTGGGATGCCATCCCGGTATCGAGGCCGACCAGCGCGAATGCGCGCTGGATGTCCTGCGGAGTCCCGCCGGAGATGGACGCTTTGGCGGCGAGGAAATCTCGGCCCGTGATCGGGAGATCGCGCTCGATGTCCAGTTTCTGCGGCACGTAGCCAAGGCGGGCGGTGCTGGCCCAGCGGATCGTTCCCTGGTGCGGCACGGCGCCGATCAGCGCCCGAAAGAGCACCGTCTTCCCCGATCCGTTGGGCCCGATGACGGCGAGCGCACTGCCCTCAATCACCGTGAAGCTGAGGTCGCGAAGGACGTTCGTTCTCCCCAAGGTCACCGAAAGGTGCTCGACCTCAAGGACGTTCTCCGCCATGACCGACGAGAGTACGGCCAAGGGAGGTCGATGACGAAGCGAGCATGACCGCCACGGGCAGATCTGACCGCGACGCAGTAGTTGCGCACCCCGAGGCGACCTGATTGCGCCTCCGCAGTCATTGCGCAGGTCGGCGCCATTCACGGGCGCTGATGCGGCACGCTTGTCGCAGACGGGTGGCGCGTGGGACGCAGCGAACCGAGCACGGTACCTGCCCAGGTCCGGTCGGAGCCCTTTCCCGGGCCGGTGCTGGAGACGCGCGCTCTGGCGAAGGTGTACCGGATGGGCGAGGTGGAAGTGCACGCGCTTCGAGGTGTCGACCTGACCTTCGCAGAGGGCGAGTTCGTGGTGATCCTCGGCCCCTCGGGCAGCGGCAAGTCGACGCTGCTCAACATCCTCGGGGGGCTGGATCGCGCCACCTCGGGTCAGATGCTCTACCGCGGCGAGGACCTCACCCGGGCGACGGAGCGCGAGCTCACGCTTTACCGGCGTGACCACGTGGGCTTCGTCTTCCAGTTCTACAACGTGCTCCCCAGCCTCACCGCGCGGGAGAACGTGCAGCTGGTGACCGACATCTCGCGCGAACCGATGCCGCCTGAGGAGGCGCTCCAGCTGGTGGGCCTGGGCGAGCGGATGGATCACTTCCCCGCCCAGCTCTCCGGAGGCGAGCAGCAGCGCGTGGCCATCGCCCGCGCGGTGGCCAAGCAGCCCGACCTCCTGCTCTGCGACGAGCCCACTGGCGCGCTGGACCAGGAGACCGGCCGGGTGGTGCTCTCGGCGCTGCTCCGGGTGAACGAGCAGCTCGGACGGACCACGCTGATCATCACCCACAACGCGGTGATCGCCGGGCTGGGCGACCGGGTGCTCCGCTTCGCCGATGGACGGGTGGCCTCCGAATCGCGGAACGCCCGACGGGCCCGCCCCGAGGAGCTGAGCTGGTGAAGCCGCTCAACAGGAAGGTCCTCAGGGACGCCTGGCGGCTGAAGACGCAAGGGGGGTCCATCGCCCTGGTCATCTGCTGCGGAGCCGCGGCGTACCTGGGCTCGGCCGGGACGACGGCGGCGCTGAAATCAGCGCTGGACGACTACTACACCCGCTACCACTTCGCCGACGTGTTCGCCCGTCTCAAGCGCGCCCCCGAGCCCGTGGCGGACCGGCTGCGGGCCATCCCCGGCGTGGGCCAGGTGGAGACGCGCATCGTCCGCGACGTGTCGATGGACGTGCCGGGCCTGGACGAACCGGCGACCGCGCGCCTGGTGTCCATCCCCGACCAGGGACCGCCGCAGCTGAACCGGTTGCACCTCAAGACCGGGCGCTGGCCCGAGCCCGGGAGGGACGACGAGGTGCTGGTCAACCAGGCCTTCGCCGAGGCGGACCACCTGGGCCCAGGCATGGAGCTGGTGGCGCGCATCAACGGGCGGCGGCAGCGGCTCCGGGTCGTCGGCGTGGCGCTCAGCCCCGAGTACGTCTACCAGCTGCAGGAAGGCACGGTGTTCCCGGACGATCGGCGCTTCGGCGTGGTGTGGATGCCGCGCGAGGGGCTGGCCTCGGCGTTCGACCTGAGCGGCGCGTTCGACGACGTGGTGCTCCGGCTCGCCCCCGGCGCCAGCGCCCCGGCGGTCATCGCCGAGGCGGATCGGCTGCTCGATTGCTACGGCTCGCTAGGGGCCTACGGCCGCGACCGCCACATCTCGCACAAGCTGGTGACCAACGAGTTCAACCAGCTCGCGGTGATCGCCACCATCATCCCGGCCATCTTCCTCCTGGTCTCGGCGTTCCTGGTGAACCTGGTCTTCTCCCGCCTCCTGGACACCGAGCGAGACCAGATTGCCGCGCTCAAGGCCGTGGGCTACTTCAACGGAGCCATCGGGCTGCACTACGCGAAGCTGGTGGGGCTCATCGTCCTGGTCGGGCTCGCCGGTGGGCTGGTGCTCGGGGACTACTTCGGCACGCTGATGACGGAGCTCTACACCGAGTTCTTCCGCTTTCCCGTCCTCCGCTACCGGCTCGAGCCGGGACAGCTCCTGCTCGTGAGCTCGCTCAGCGTCGGAGCCGCCGCTGTCGGCGCCTGGGGCTCGCTCCACCGGGCGACCTCCATCCCTCCCGCGGAGGCGCTCCGCCCGCCCACCCCGCCGGAGTACCGCCCCTCCGCGCTGGAGCGCGCGGGGCTGGGCCGGCTGCTCGGGGTGCAGGGGCGGTTCGTGCTCCGGCAGCTGGCGCGCCAGCCCGGGCGCGCGGCTCTCTCCTCGCTGGCGTTCGCGCTGGCCCTGTCCATCGTGGTGGTGATCCTGGCGATGTTCGCCGCGATGGACGTGCTCCTGCTCCAGGCCATGCCGGCTGCCCAGCGCGAGGACGTGAAGGTTGGCCTGGTGGTCTCGACGGGCGCGAACGAGGTGCTCTCCGAGCTGAGGGACTTCCCGGGCGTCCTGGGAGCGGAGGCCCTGCGCGCAGCGCCGGTGCGGCTCGGCAACGGCCACCGCTCCCGCGACGTGGCGCTGAGCGGCGTCTCGCCGTCGTCGCGGCTGCGGCGCCTGGTCGATTTGAAGATGGCCCCCCATCCCCTCCCGGCAGGCGGCATGGTGCTGACCGCCAAGTTGGCGGAGGTGCTGCGGGTCCAGGCCGGGGACACGCTGGAGGTGCATCTTCTGACCGGAGACCGCCGGACGGGCCTCATCCAGGTGACCGGAGTGGTGAACGAGCCGATTGGGTTCGGAGCGACGATGGCCGCCGACGCGCTCGCGCGGTGGCTCGGGGAGCGGCCGCTGGCGGACATGGCGCTGGTGGAGATGGACGAGGCCCATGTCTCGTCCTTCCTCGCGCGCACCAAGGAAGTGCCGAAGGTCACCTCCGCCATCCAGCAGAAGACACTGATCGCCCTCTTCCAGGAGATGATGAACCGGACGATGTGGGTGGACCTGGTGTTCCTCGCCGGCTTCGCCGGAGCGCTGGCCTTCTCCATCGTCTACAACGATGCGCGCATCGCCCTGTCCGAACGGGCGCGCGAGCTGGCCACCCTGCGGGTCATCGGCTTCACCCACCGAGAGGTGGCTCGCCTGCTCTTCTCCGGGCTGGCGGTGGAGGTGCTGGCCGGGCTCCCCATCGGCGCGGTGCTGGGAGCGGTGATCGGCGCCGCGGTGGCGCCGATCTTCAGCAATGAGGAGGTGCGCTTCGCCATCCCCACCACTGCCCGGACCATCGCCGAGTCCTCGCTGTTCATCGTGGGCGCCGCCGTGCTCAGCACCCTGGCGGTGAACTGGCGCATCGGCAGGCTGGACCTGATTGCGGTCCTGAAGACGCGGGAGTGACACCGTGAAGCTGCGAACCGTCATCCTCGTGTCTGCTGCGGTGGTGGTGGTTGGAGGAGTGCTCTTCACAGCCCTGCGGCCGCGTCGGGTCTCGGTGGAGGTCGAGGCGGTGAAGCCCGGACCCCTCCGGGTCACGGTGGACGAAGACGGGCGGGTCCGGGTCCGGGAGCGCTACGTGCTCTCCTCGCCGCTGGGCGGCACGCTCCTCCGGCCTTCGGTCCGTGCCGGAGACCCCTGCACCCCGGAGGCGACGCTGGCGCGCATCGTCCCGGTCGCCTCGCCGCTCCTCGACGCCCGGACTCGCTCGGAGGTGCAGGCCCGGGCCCGGGCGGCCGATGACGCCGCGCGGAGGGCGGAGGCTGCGCTGGAGCTCGCCCGGAACGAGGCGGCCCAGGCGGAGCGCAACCTCGCCCGGGCCCGGCAGCTCGGCGCGGCGGGGAGCATCTCGCAGGAGGCAATGGAGCGGGTGCAGACCGAGCGCGCGGCGAGGACACGCGACGTGGAGGTGGCGGAGCGCGGGCGCGACGTCGCCCGGCACGAGCGGGACGCCGCCCGGGCGGCGCTGGTACGCACCCAGGACCGGCGCCAGCAGCCGGGCGACGACTGGGAGGTCACCTGTCCCATCCAGGGGGTGGTGCTCCGGGTGATGCAGGAGAGCGAGGCGGTGGTCCAGCCCGGGACGGCGCTGTTCGAGCTGGGCGACCTCGGGGGAATGGAGGCCGTGGCCGACGTGCTCACCACCGAGGCGGTGGCCATCCGTCCCGGCGCCGAGGTGGTCATCGACCGCTGGGGCGGGGAGGGAACGCTGCAGGCTCGGGTGCGGCGGGTCGAGCCGAGCGCCTTCACCAAGGTGTCCGCGCTCGGAGTCGAGGAGCAACGGGTGAACGTGGTCGCCGACCTGGTAGACCCGCCGGAGAAGCGCCGGGGTCTCGGGGACGGCTTCCGGGTGGAGCTGCACGTGGTCACCGCCGACGTGCCCCGCGCCCTGCTGGTCCCGCTCGGCGCCCTCTTCCGCCAGGGCGAGCAATGGAGCGTGTTCCGGGTGGAGGCCGGTCGGGCGGTGCTTCGCCCGCTCAGCATCGGGCTCCGGAACCCGCGGGTGGCCGAGGTGAAGTCGGGGCTCGCCGAGGGAGACACGGTGGTGCTCTATCCCGGCGAGGCGTTGGAGGACGGAACGCGCGTGGCGCCCCGGTCCCGCCGCTAGCTGTGAAGGCTCAGTAGGTTGTTCCCAGGCAGATGGGACTGCCCATCCGCCGGGTCCTGTGGATTGCTGGCGTTGCGAGACGACCCGCAGCCCGCAGGAGCCCGAACGGATGAACCTTCACAGTAGAGCCCGGACTTGTCCGGCGAGTCGAGCCCTGCTCGTTCGGCGGGTCCAACGGCAACATTGGACCATCACTGCCGCGGCCGAAGCCGCCGGAGTGAGCCGCAAGACTGCCAACAAATGGCTGGGACGTTTCCGACTTGAGGGCCTCGGCGGACTCCAGGACCGCTCCTCTCGGCCTCATCGAAGTCCGCTGCGGCTGGACCGAGCGCACGAGGAGCTCATCGTGAACCTCCGGCGGTCTCGGAAAACAATCGTGCAGATTGCCGCTGCGCTGAAGCTCGACCGCTCTCGGGTGGCAAGGGTGCTTCGGCGACACGGGCTCTCTCGGCTGCGCTCGCTCGAGCCACCCATCCCTGTTCGCCGGTACGAGTGGGCTCGGCCTGGGGACATGCTCCACCTGGACGTGAAGAAGCTCGGGCGAGTAAAGGGCCTCGGCCATCGCATCACCGGCGACCGCTCGAACCGGCTGAGGAACCGCGGCATCGGCTGGGAGTACGTGCACGTCTGTGTCGATGACGCCTCGCGCGTGGCCTACGTCGAGGTGCTCGAGAACGAGCTCGGGACCACGACCGCCGCCTTCCTCGAGCGAGCCATCGTGCACTACCGGGAGCTGGGCATCAGGACCCGACGCGTCCTCACCGACAATGGCTCGCCCTACCTGAGCCGAGCCTTCGCCCAGACCTGCGCCCGGGGTCGTGTCCGGCACCGGAGAACGAAACCGTACACGCCCAGAACCAATGGCAAGGCGGAGCGCTTCATCCAGTCGCTGCTGCGTGAGTGCGCCTACCAGCGGCCCTTCTATAGCTCGTCCGAGCGCCGAAGAGCCCTCGCCGGCTGGCTCCGGCACTACAACGGCTGCCGGATCCACGCGGCGCTCGGCACGACGCCGCTCGCCCGGCTAACCTCACGGGCGAGAACAACGTCATGACTCTCCACAGCTAGCCGGCTCGCCTGGCGCGCGGAGGGTGGCCGGGGGCGGCCGGCCGCGCATTGCTGCCGGGAGATGATGAGAGAGCCCATGAGGAGCACGCCGAGGTAGCGCACTCCCAGCGCCACGGTGAGCGCGAGCAAGAAGTGGATGTCGAGACGGGCACCACCCAGAAGATACCGTTCTTGGTACCACCGGTCCGGGAGCGAGCACCGAAAGGACCAGGGTGGCCGACGGGAGGGCGAGGATGACTGAGCTGCGTGAGGGAGGAAGTGGGCCGGGTGCGCCGAGGGGAGGCCGTCCGGAGGACCGGCCCACGAACACCACCGCAACCATCGTTGCGCCACCGCTACCGTCCCCGGACTGGCACGCCAGCAGCCCGGCCGAGGTGGCCGCGGCACTCCACTCGGACCTGGCCCGCGGGCTCGACCCCGACGCCTTGCCGCCGCTGGGCGACGGAGAGGTGGCCGTGGCGTCGCGAGGCGCCTGGGGCATTCTCTTCAACCAGCTCAAGGGTGGGGTGATCCTGGTGCTGCTGGCCGCCACCGGGGTGATGCTGGCGCTGGGGCACTACGGCGACAGCGCCGCCATCGGCGCCTCGGTGGTCTTCTCGGTGGTCTTCGGGTTCATCACCGACTTCCGGGCCGAGCGGGCGCTGGAGGCCCTCCGCAGCCTGACCGCGCCCACCGCCCACGTGGTGCGCGGCGGCCTGGAGCGGGAGCTGCCCGCGCGCGAGCTCCGGGTGGGGGACCTGCTGGTGCTCTCAGCCGGGCGGATCGTCGCCGCCGATGGCCGTCTGGTCGAGGTCCACGACCTCCACGTCGACGAGTCGGCCCTGACCGGGGAGAGCGTCCCGGTGGCCAAGGCCATCGGCTTGGTGGACGCGGCGCTCCCGTTGCCCGACCGCGTCGACATGGCCTACGCGGGCACCACCGTGGTCGGTGGCGGCGGCCGCCTGCTCATCACCGGCGTCCGCGGGGACACCGAGCTGGGCCGCATCGGGCGGCTGGTCTCGGCACAGGAGCGCGAGCAGACCCCGCTGGAGCGGCACGTCGAGCAACTGGGGCGACGCCTGGCCGTCCTGGCCATCGGCCTCTCTGCGCTGGTGACGGTCCTCGGGCTCCTGCGGGGCATCCCCCTCTGGCTGATGGTCGAGACCGGGGTGCTCCTGGCCATCGCCGCCATCCCCGAGGGGCTCCCGGCGGTCACCACCATCGCCCTGGCGGCCGGGGTGCGCCGCATGGCGCGGAGCGAGCAGCCTGGTGCGGCGACTCGCCTCGGTGGAGACGCTGGGCTCCACCACCGTGATTTGCACCGACAAGACCGGAACGCTGACCGAGAACCTGATGCGGGTGACCCGGGTGGCGCTGCCGGAGCTGGACCTGCCGGTGGAGGTGGAGGGGGCCGGCTACGAGCCCACCGGCGCGTTCCACCACGGCGGCCGGCCGGTCGACCCCGCCGACCTGCCCCGGCTCACTCGGCTGCTGGAGATCGCTGCGGTGTGCAACGACGCCCGGCTGGAGTCCCATGAGGGCTGGCACGTTCACGGCACCCCCACCGAGGGCGCGCTGCTGGCGCTCGCGGGCAAGGGCGCGGTGGACGCCGCGCGCTTCGAGCGGCAGCACTCCATCGCCTTCTCCTCCGACCGCAAGCGGATGGCGGTGGTGGCGCAGGAGCGCGGGGGGGCCCGCTGGGCGTTCGTCAAGGGCTCACCGGAGGCGGTGGCCCCCCTGGCGACCCGGGTGCTCCTGCGCGAGGGTGAGCGCCCCCTCGACGAGGCGGCGCGGGCCAGCCTCCTCCAGCGCGCCGCCGGGCTGGGCTCCTCCGGCTTCCGAGTGCTGGCGCTCGCCTACCGCCGCCTCGCCGCCGGGGAAGCTGCCACCAGCGCCGAGGAGGAGCTGGTGTGGGTGGGGATGGTGGGGCTGATCGACCCGCCCCGGGCCGGGGTGAAGGAGGCCATCGGCGCGCTCCGCGGGGCCGGCATCCGCACGGTGATGGTCACCGGCGACCAGAAAGGCACCGCGATGGCGGTGGCCCAGGAGCTGGGCATCGCCGGGCCGGGGGAGCTGTGCCTCGACTCCCGGGAGCTGGCGGCCTTCACCGCCGAGCGGCGCTGGGACGATCTCCCGGACACCGCGGTCTTCGCCCGAGTCACCCCCGAGGACAAGCTGACCATCGTCAAGGCCCTCAAGTCCGCGGGGCAGGTGGTGGCGATGACCGGCGACGGCATCAACGACGCCCCGGCGCTCCGGGCCAGTGACATCGGTATCGCCATCGGGCGCGCCGCCGCCGACGTGGCCCGGGAGTCGTCGGACCTGGTGGTCACCAGCGGGGACTACGCCACCCTGCCGGTGGCGGTGGCCGAGGGGCGGCAGATCTACGCGAACATCCGCCGCGCCATCCACTTCCTGCTTCTGTGCAGCCTCTCCACCATCGGGGTGATGCTGGTGGCGGTGGTGACCGACCTCCCGCTGCCGATGAGCCCACTGCAGCTGCTCTGGCTCAACCTGGTGGTGCACATCTTCCCGGCCATGGCCCTGGTCCTCATCCCCGGCGAGCCCGGGGTGATGGAGCGGCCGCCACGGGATTCCGAAGGAGCCCATCCTCACCTGGCGGGCGCTGGGCGCTCTCAGCCTCCGGAGCGCCCTGGTGGCCGGCACGGTGCTCTGGAGCTACGCCGCCGGCGGCGGCCGAGGCGACGGCCCCCGCGGGCAGACCCTGGTGATGGCCACTCTGGCGCTGGTGCTGCTGATGCAGACCCTCGCCACGCTCTCCGCCACCGACCCCGTCTGGCGCGCCCGCCGCAGCATGACGCTCACCTTCTGGGCCTCGATTGCCGGCGGGCTGGGGCTCCAGGCGCTGGCGCTGTACTGGCCGCCACTCTCCTCCATCCTTCTCACCGAGGCGCTCTCGGGGCGGGACCTGCTCCGGGTCCTGGGGATGTCGCTGCTGGCCCTCGTGGTGGTGGAGGTCGGGAAGGCCGTGGGCCGGTCCCGCGCTACCGGACCCGGGTGATCGCCAGCCGGGTTCCGCCCCGCCAGCGTCACGTCCACCTCGTCGCCGGCGCGCGCGCCGAAGAGCGCCGCCCCCAGCGGCGAGCGGGGTGTCACCGCCAGCAGGCCCCGCGCAGGCGGGTGCCCCAGTGCGAGCCTCGGTGACAACTCCCGCCGTCTTTCGTTCTCGGGCGTTCGGGTCAGCAGAACACGCGACGAGCTCGACGACCTTCATCCGCTGTGAGGGAGTCGTCACCATCTGCTGGGAACAAACTATTGAGCCTTCACACCTAGCGCAGCCATCAGAGTTCGGTCCTCCCGCCTCAACGGCCTACGACGTCCACTCCGCTCCGGTTGCTCCGGGGATTGTCGGCGCCATCCCGCTTCTCGCCCTTCACCCAGCCTCCCATCTTCCAACCATCTCTTCCCGATCTGCTTCTTGCCTTCACCCTCATCCGGACTGCAGTGATGAGATTCTTCGCCCTTGCCTCCCAGCGGTTGGAGCAGCGTCCGGAACTCACTTGCGAGTGAGACTACGCGCTCGGCGGCATCCGCGACCCTCCGCGCGCCGCCAGCGGTCCCTCTCCTCAAGAGGGGTTGCTGCAGGTGCATGGCGCGCTGACTAACGCTCCGCGCCGACGAGCAGCTCGAGGAACACGATCCGCATCGAGTCGCAGGAGTGCGGCTCTGCCCTCCCTTCCCTTCATCGGGGCTGGCCTGCTGCACCCACGGCCCGGTACATCCGGGCGAAGGACCGACCGGACAAGGCGGAGGTCGGCTTCGCCGTCGCCGATTCTTACCAGCGCCGCGGGTTGGGCAGCGTCCAGGGCGTGTTGACGCCCCGGAGCCTGAGGCTCGGGCGGCGGCGCGCCCGCGAGCTCCGCTGCCTGGTTGACCGGAGCGCACGGGCGCGGTCGCTTAGTTCGGTACGAATTGAAGGCTTACCAGGCCTGTCAGCCCGACCGACTGCACCCCGTAGAGCGAGGTGGCGAACGGCACTTGCACCTGGGCCAGGAGCCACATCGGCCCGGCGACGTTCCAGGCAATCCCGGGCACCGCGGCGACCACCAGACCTCCGGTGTTCTGCTGGGCGACGCCGTCCGAGGTGTCGCGCTGCGCCTGCCGGCCGTCGACGCCCAGCGCGAGGGCGAACGACTCCACGACCCGGAAGCGCAGGGTGGCGCTCCACAGGACCGCTTTGCCGTAGCGATACCCGTAGGAGTTGGTGGTGGGGAACTTCCCGGTCACCGAGACCAGGAAGTTCCACGGGTCGCGGTGGAAGGCGTAAAGCAGACCCACGTAGGGAATCCAGGCGCCGGTGCCCAGCTGGGCGTGCTGGTCGAGGCGCTGCCCGTCCACCGTGAAGTCGTCGGCGCCGGTGGGGATTGACGTGCCGCCGGCGAGCGCGAGGCTCTGGCGCGCCTGGGAGGCCATGCGCGTCGACTCCCAGAGGAAGACCCGCGCCCCGAGGTCGATGTCGCCCAGGCCGAACGGGGTCGCGCTCTCGGCGGGCTCGGTCGGGGTGGACGAGAGCGACCAGTCCTTGCGGACCAGCGGGACCTGGAGGACGAGGTTCAGCCGGTCCACCGGGCTGAAGACCACCACCGGCCGCAACGTCAGCTGAGTGAGCGACTCCGTCCGGCCCGGCTCGTCGTCGCTGAGCGCCGTCGCGCTCAGGACCTCGACGTCGAGCGCGAAGCGCCAGGTTCCCGAAACCGGCATCGAGTCGCCGGCGAGGACCAGCGGGTCACCACAGCCGCAGACCGAGCACGCCCGGGCCATCCCGGGGCCAGCATCGGACCAGGGCGACGAGGAGCAGCGCGGTCCGGAGCACTTCGGGTGACGGATCCCCGGGCCTGGGTGGGGGATTCGCTTCCGGGCTAGAACGGAGGCCGGGACACGCATGCCACCCGTCGACGTCTCTTGGCTGGTCCGCCTCCGCTGGGCCGCTGCCGCGCTCTTCCTGCTCCTCGCGCTTGCCGCCAGGACGGTGTTCCACATTCCGGTACCGGTGGTCGCGGTGGCGTGATGTGGGGGCTCGAGGTGGCGAGCAACGTCGCGCTCGCCCTCTGGGTGCGCCGGCACCGGACGGTGCACGCCACGGCGGTGGCGGCGCTCATGGCGCTCGACACCCTGCTCCTCACGGCGCTCCTCGCCCTGAGCGGCGGCCCGAGCAACCCGTTCAGCGTGCTGTACCTGGTGGACGTGGCGCTCGGGGCGGTGGTGCTCACGCTCGGCGCTGACCTGGGCGCTGCTCGGGCTGGTGCTGGTCTGCTTCGGCTCGCTCTTCTTGCCCGCGCCATGGAGCGGCGGCGTGGAGCTGGGCCATGCCGAGCTGATGCAGCTGCACCTCCGGGGTATGTGGGTCGCCTTCGCGCTCGCCGGCGGGATGCTGGTCGCCTTCGTGCTGCGGGTGCGCCGCGCGCTCGCCGATCGGGAAGCGGAGCTCGACCGCGAGAGCGAGCGGGCCGGGCGGCGGGATCGGCTCGCCTCGCTCGCCACGCTCGCCGCGGGAACTGCCCACGCGCTCGGGTCACCTCTGTCCACCATCGCCGTGGCCGCACACGAGCTGGAGCGCCGGCTGGCCTCCCTGCCCGAGGCCGCCGAGGACGCGCGACTCATCCGCCAACAGGTCGCGCGCTGCCGCGAGGCGCTGACCCGGATGTCCACCGAGTCCGGCCAGTCGCCCGGCGAGGCGCTCAACCCGCGGCCGGTGTCGCTCCTGCTCGAGGAGGCGCTCGAGGGGCTCGACGAGGCCGACCGCGTGCGGGTCGAGTTGCAGGAGGGTGTCCGGCAGGCCACCGCCGCGCTGCCGGTCCGCGCGGTGGGCCAGAGCGTGCAGGCGCTGGTCCGCAACGCGCTGCAGGCCTCGCCGGCGGGTGTGCCGGTGCATCTCCGACTCGCCCTCGACGGGGACAGGCTGCGGGTCGAGGTCGAGGACCGGGGTGCGGGCATGGCACCCGAGGTGCTGGCCCGAGCCGGCGAGCCATTCTTCAGCACCCGCGGCTCCGGCCAGGGGCTGGGACTCGGGCTGTTCGTGGCCCGGAGCCTCGCCGAGCAGCTCGGGGGAGACCTGAGCCTCGTCTCGAGCCCGGCCCGGGGCACCCGCGCCCGGCTCACCGTCCCGCTGGTCCCCGCATCATGACCGCGCTCTCCGTCCTCCTGGTCGACGACGACGAGAACTTCCGGGAGCGGATGGCCCGGGCCCTCCGAGACCGCGGCCACGAGGTGCGCACCGCCGCGAGCCCCATCGAGGCGGAGCGGCTGGCGGCCGAGGACTCCCCCGAGTGCGCGGTGGTGGACCTGCGGATGCCCGGCGGCAGCGGGCTCGACGTGGTCAGCGCGCTCCGGTCCATCGACCCGGCCACCGCGGTCGTCGTGCTCACCGGCTACGGGAGCATCGCCACCGCGCTCGAGGCGGTACGCCGCGGCGCGCTCCACTATCTCCAGAAGCCCGTGGACGCCGACGAGCTGCTCGCCGCGTTCGCCCGGGGCGGGCCGCTCCCGGCGGACGAGGCTCCCGCCGAGCCCGCAGCGCCGTCGCTGGCCCGCGCCGAGTGGGAGCACATCCAGCGGGTGCTCGCCGACGCTGGCGGCAACGTGTCCGAGGCCGCACGCCGGCTGGGGCTCCACCGCAAGTCGCTGCAGCGGAAGCTCCTGAAGCATCCGCCGCGCCGCTGAGACGCAGATACGCCAGAGGGCGCCTCCGGACCTGCGCCGGAGAAGGAATGTACGAGCGAGCGGAGCGAGGGCATCGGTCGGCCGAACTCGCTACTTCGCACGTTTGTTCCGTCCGGCCCCCGCGACATTGGGCCGCGGGTGTGCCGGCCTCATCGGCCGCTCATCACGGATAAGACGGAGCGTCGGGGAGAATGTCTGAGACGGACCGGTTGCCTGCGACAAATTGACGCGCGGAGCATCGCGTCAGCCGTTTCCCCTTGAACCTCGGCCCGCGGAGGCGCTTCCGTCGGCATCACCAACGGGAGGCTTCGACTGCGATGAATCGTCAAGAACTACTCCGAGGGTCAGCAGTGTTTGTCTTGCTGGGGAGCCTCTTCGTCCTGGCTCACGGTTGCGGCAGCTCTTCGTCCGGCCGATGCGGGTCCAACCGGTGGCCCTGTCGCCGGAGCTGTGGACCAGCACTGCGCTGGGATGGCCCAGGTTACGGACCTCTCAGACCTGCCACGCCGCCGTGGACGCTGGGATGCCGGACTACGGAGCCACGCTGTACAACTCGGAGGCGAACGACGACGACTGCAAGTACCACGTCAAGTTCACGTCGACGCCGGTGCGCCAGAACGAGAACGTGACCTTCACCGTAACCGCCACCACCAAGGCGGACGGCCAGCCCGCGGCCGGTGCCAAAATCATCGGCGAGGTCTTCCTGTCCGATACCCACCCGGCCCCGAACTCCGGACAGCAACCACCGAGAAGGCGGGCGGGGTGTACGACGTCGGGCCGATCAAGTTCGACGCGCAGGGTCGGTGGACGGTTCGGTTCCACCTCCACGAGGACTGCCAGGACACGACGGAGGACTCACCGCACGGTCATGTGGCGTTCTTTATCGACGTCCCCTGACGTTGGTCCACGCCCACCACGTCGCGCACCTCGGCCGCGGAGTCGCCTCGGACGTGGCTGCGGAGGCCTCCTGGTCGGCCCCCAGCGCGCGCAGCGGCTCTGGGGAGAGCTTCCTGGGCCGGGGGACCGACGCGGACGCGCCGGCTGACATCGATGGCGCGATCCGCCGACGAGATCGCGCACCCGGATTTGCCTTCACCGATTCGATCCGCCATGCGGTCGAGGTCGACTTCCACGATTACCGGAAGCGGCTGATGACCAAGGTCGAGGGCGGCCGCGCGTTCTGAGCGACGGAAGCTCACTGCATCCCGGCGGCCTCGCGAATCCGGTCGAGCTCGGCGTCGTGCGCGGGGCACGGGGCCGCGGCCCAGGCGTCGAGGGTCTTCAGGTCCTTCGCGGTGCGGAGCGCGCAGCACGTCTTGCCGTCCGTGCAGGGCATGGACAGGCCGAGGAGCTCACCCACCTCGGAGGCGAGCAGCGCGGTGAGCCGGCGATCGGCCACGGGGCCGGGCGGACCCAGCTTGGCGAGCGAGACCAGCCCGCTCGCGAGCGTAGTGTTCACCGCCCCGAAGGGCGTGGGACAGCGGACGGTTTTGGCAGTGACGAAGATCGTGCCTCTGGCACCCACCTGGCGCCGGAGAATCTCGCCGCAATCCCCTGGCGTCACCGGGGCGCCCTGCAGCGCTCCGAGGTCGAACCCGTACGCGACATACCGCGCACGCAGCGGATCGAGCGCCGCGCGAGCCGGGGTGACGGCGGCCGCGCCCACCGGGACGATCTGGAACCGGGTGAGCGGCCTGACCTCCGCCCGTACCGAGCCTGGAGAGCCGCCGTCCGGACCATCCTCGCGCCGGGTCGCGAGCCCCGAGGGACCCGTTCCGCCATCCCGCTGCGATACGCCGAGCTCCTCGCGCGACCGTGCACCCTGCGGTGGGGACGAAGCGACCGCCGGGCCAGAGGCCGGCGGAGCGGGCCCGCGAGAACACGCGGCCGCCGCAGCGAGCGAGAGGACGAGCAGCCCTGTCTGGGGGAGGGGCATCGTTCGTGTCCTGTACCAGCGCTCGTGGTCACCTCGGTGAATCAACTGTCCTAGTCTGGCGTTTTAGGTCGCGGAGGAGCGATGAACGGACATGAACGGCGGGCCTTCTGGACCGGCGCGTGGGTGGCGATTTCGCTGTGCGTCCTCACCGGCTGCAACGCCGCGCCGGAGAACTCGACGGGCGCCGCAGCGCAGTTGACGGCGGCAGTGCGCGCGGCGACGGATCGCTCCGCAGCCCAGCGCGACGTAGTGACGCTTCCCTCTGGCGAGCGGATGAAGCGGGTGCGACTCAGCAACGGATACACCCACGTGCTCATCGGCCGGGTGGACGCGGACGGGAAGCCGTCCATCGCCTGCGTGGACAGCGCGCCGGCGGCCGAGGCGTTCCTGGCACCGGCCACCCAGGGAGATGGCCAGTGAATGGATGCGTCCGGACCCTCTTCGGCGGCCTCGTGCTCCTGGCCGCGGTGGCACATGCCAGCGCGACGATCGTCATCGTGAATGCCGATTTGCCGCTGCAAGGTTTCAACGACCAGACCGCGGTCGCTCCGGTCGGTGGGAATCCGGGGACGACTCTGGGAGCCCAGCGCCTGGCCGTCTTCCAGGAGGCGGCCCGCATCTGGGGGCAGGCCCTGAACAGCCCGGTGCCGATCACTGTCATCTCCCATTTCGAGCAGCTCAGCTGTACCAGCGCCGGGGCAACCCTCGGGAGCGCCGGGGCGACCAACATCTTTGCCAGCGACGACCCGACACTGGATGGCGGCGTCCCAGCGAGTGTCTTCCCGAGACAGCACACCTGGTACGTGGCGGCCGAGTCGGAACGCTTCGCCGGAAAGCCGCTGCTCTCCGGCACCGGAACCGACCCGAACAACTTCGATATCCTCGCTCGTTTCAACTCCCTGCTGGACACCGACCCCACCAGTTGCGGTGGCCTCAGCTGGTACTACGGCCTCGACAATCAGCACGGGAGCAAGATCGACTTGCTCACCACCGTGCTCCACGAGTTCGGGCACGGGCTGGGCTTCATCAGCCTGACCGACCCCACCACCGGGGAATTCGAGCAGAACGAGCCCGACATCTGGAGCTACGTCCTCTACGATGAGAGCACCGGCAAGCACTGGATCGAGCTCGACGCGGCCGGCCGCAAGGCATCCGCGGTGAGCGGCGCCCTGGCCTGGGACGGCGCTGCCGTGAAGGCGGCGGTGCCCTCCACCCTGGCCTCCCCACCCGTCGTCCGGGTGATTTCCGCACCCCAGACCCCCGCGGTGGTGAAGGACTACACACAGGTGAGCGTCGCCCAGTTCAGTGGTCCGATCCCCGACGCCGGGGTCTCGGGCCCTCTCGGGGTGGGTTCCACCCAGTACGGCTGCACCGGGCAAGGCAGACTTGCGGCGCTCGACGGACACATCGCGATCCTCGACCGGGGCGGACCGTCGCCCGACGCGGGTTGCACCTTCGTGGAGAAGGCGCGCAACGCCCAGGACGCGGGCGCCATCGCGCTGCTCGTGGCCAACAACACCACCGGGCTCATCACGCCCTCGGGGACCGCGCCCGATGTCGTCATCCCGGTCCTGATGATGACCCAGGCGGACGGGACTGCGCTCAAGAGCGCGGTCGACGCCGGGCCGGTGACCGCGGCCATCCTCCGTGACCCAAGCCAGGGCTTCCAGGGAGCGGACACGTCTGCGCGCGCCCTGATGTACGCGCCCACGACCTTCGACCAGGGCTCGTCGGTCTCGCACTGGGACACGTCGGCGTTCCCGAACCTCCTGATGGAGCCCGTCATCAACCCGGACCTGACCCACTCGCTCGACCTGACCCTGCCAGCCTTCCGGGACATCGACTGGTTCTCGGACGGCGGCTCGAATGGAGGCAGCGACGCCGGGACAGGTGGAAGTGCCGACGCCGGAACGGGTGGAGGCAGCAAGAGTGGCTGCACCACCGCCTCCGGTCCCCCCTCGCCCTGGTTCGCGCTCCTTGGGCTGCTGGTCTTCGCGCGGCGGAGACGGCTCGTCTAGAGCGCATCTCAAAACCGTTCGAGCGTAAGTGCCCGTAGTGAGATCGCTTTCCGGCGAGGGGATCGACGGTCGATCGGTTCTTTGATCTACCGTCGGAATGGACCTGACCGAACCGCAGTGGCTCGCGGTCGAACCGTACATTCCTGCAGCGGAGCGCCGCAATCCGGGCCGCAAAGGCGGCCGGCCGTTTCAGCCTGCGCGCGATGTCTTGAACGGCATCTTGTCGGTGCTGCGCACGGGAGCGCCCTGGGGAGATCTGCCGCGCAAGTACCCTCCTTACCAGACGTGCCACCGGCGGTTTCAAGCCTGGGTGAAGAAGGGCATCTTGCCCAAGGTGCTCGCTGCGCTACGCCGGGACCTGGAAGAACGCGGCGGCATCGAGAACGTGGAGGGCTTCATCGACGGGACTTATGTCCCGGCGAAAAAAGGGGGGCCTGCGTTGGGCGGTGTCGTGCAGGAAATGCCACCAAGGTCATGGCAGTGGCAGACCGCCATGGTCTTCCAATCGCTGTCCATATTGATGGAGGAAACCGCTTCGACAGTGTGCTCACCGAGCGAACTCTCGACGCTGCTTTCGTACGCCAGCTGCCGCCTCGACTGATTGCCGACAAGGCATGGGACGGCGGCGCCTTGAGCCGCCGGCTTTCTGAAGAACGCGGCATCGACCTCATCGCTCCCAAACGCGTCGGCGGCACCGAGAGCAATCGCACGCAGGATGGCCGCAAACTGCGCCGCTACAAGCGGCGCTGGAAAATCGAGCGCCTCTTCGCGTGGCTCAAGCGCTGGCGCCGACTCTCCACCCGCTGGGAGCACAAGGCCGAGAATTTCCTAGGTCTGCTCCACCTCGGCTGCATGGTCCTCCTTCTCAGGAAGCTCCACCCCGGGACGCGGTTATGAGATGTGCTCTAGATGGCGTGGGTGCTGGCGAACCGGCGGGACGAGCCACCCGAGCACCAGGGTCCACCCGTCCGCGTGGCCCTGGGCGGACTCCCCCCCGGCGGACCGTCACGACTCGGCTCTTTGCGCCGGCGCCGTGAGGCCCAGTGCCGAGATCGATCTGGGGAGGAGCTGGAACGCGTAGACCCCGCTGGTCTGCTTGATCCCGACGAGCAGGGCCTGGTTGAAGGACGAACCGACGACCCAGCCGTAATTGCCCTGGGCATCGGGCGTTCCCTGGAGCAGCGCTGCGAAGTCGGCGCTGTCGAACCAGGTGGAGGGGTCGACGCGGAGCACCAGCTGCTGTCCGGACGGCTGGAAGGTGAGGTCGACCGACGCTCCATTGATGCGCTGGAGCGCCGCGGGAGGGGTCTGGGGGTGGCCAGCTGAAGGTCGACCACGGCCACCCCGGCGAAGGGGACGGTGGTGGTGCCCTTCACCGCCGTGCCCTGCACGTACGCCACGCCAGTTCCCAGCTGCGCCTCGATGTCGGCTGCCTGGGTGGCGTCCGGGGGCAGGAGGCCGATCTCCACCGCCACCGAGTGTCCGGTCTGTCCATCGGCGACGGCCGGCACCGCGATGAGCGTCGGGTCGAGCACGTCCACCACCGTCTGGCTGGTCACCTGGACGATGACCAGTCCACCCTGGAGAGCGCCGGTCTGGGGCGGGCTGACGTTGAAGTAGAACGGACCGAGCGCGATCAGGCCCTGGTCGAGCGTGACCGCCCATCCTGGTGCCGAGGTGAAGCTCAAGGGGCCACCGTTCGCGCGGTCCACGCCGCCAGCGGCGAAGGGAAGCGTGATCAGCGCACCGCTGGTGCTGTTGCCGCAGTCGCACAGCGCCACAGCGCCGAGGAGCAGGAGCGATCTCATCTGGCCTCCTCCCCGAAGATGAGCGCCAGGGTCACGAAGAACGTCCGCGGGGGAGCGGCGGTGAATGCCGCCGCCGGGGCAAGCGTCGGGTAAGGCCGGCTCTTCCAGTTCGAGGCGTAGAAGAACTCGCTCAGCGCGTACTGGAGACCGGTGATGTTCTCCATCCGCACGCCCAGCTCGAGGAACCTCCACCTCGCCGAGGCGTTGGCATCGAGCGTGAAGATGGTGGACGCGAACTGGCCGTAGGGCAGCGCACGTTTCCCGATGAAGTTGAGCCGGACGCCGAGCATTCCGGTGATCGGGCTTCCACCCAGACGCAGTCCGGGGATCGGCTCCGAAGAAGGCGGTGTCGGAGCGGGCCACCCACGGTGGAACGTAGGGAACGAGCGAGCCGTCGTCGTCGAAGGTGGCGTTGGCGTAGGTGACCGACGCCAGCTCGTCGAACCACAGGCCCGTCGCGCGCAGGGCACCGACCACGCCCCACCGCGAGGTCGGCCCAGCAGCCGCCAGGCGGCCCAGCGTGGGGTCGAAGATCAGGCTGTCGGCCTTGGTGAAGAACCCAATCACCCGACCGCTGAGATCGACGGTCTGAAAGCGGTGGTGGTAGAGGAAGCCGCCCTCCAGCGCCTGGAGGCTGGAGAACGGCGACTCGAGATTCTGGCTGATGGCCCGAGCGTCCGATGACTGGGCACCCTGGCCATAGCTGGCGGTGAGCGTGAATCCGGATCCGACCTCGGCCAGCGCCGTGACCTTCGGCTCGAGCACCGCCCCGCCCGCGGTCTGTCGCGTCTGCGGGTCGCGCGGTCCCGATCGGTCGAAGGACGGACAGGCGACGTCGAGCGGCGCTCCGCGGACGGTGTTTCCGTAGGTGGCGCAGGTGTTGAGCACGTCGTAGCTGAAGTACTCGAGCCGCAGACCCCCGCGAAACGACAGCCAGCGCAGGGGCCGGAAGTCGGCGTCGACGTAGCCGGCGATGTCCACGACGTCGGTGACGAAGTTGGAGTCCTCCACCGGCTCGTAGGGGATCTGCGTCCCGAAGCGTAGCCGGGAGACGGACGGCGTGGTGTGGTCGTAGCGGGCGTAGTACCCCACCTCGAGCGACTGCGGCTGTCCGAGGAACGGGCCGGTGATCCGGTAGCTGCCTCGCCCGCCCGACGGTCTGCGCGTCGTAGGACTGCTGGATGGCATCGCCCCGCTGACCGTGCAGGGACTGCCAGGCCTGCTGCGTGTCGAGGAGGAAGCCGGTGAAGTCCTCGACGATGCGGAGGGTTCGCCAGGTGATGAAGACCTGCTGCTTGAATACCCCAGGTCCACTCGGCACCTCCACGTCGCCGGCCAGCGTGAACCGGGTGGCGTCACCCCCCTGGCTCGGATCCTCCGTGCCGTAGAAGCCGATCTTGCCGCTCTGGTAGTCCTCCGTCCGGACCACGCCCGCGCTCTGGTAGTGGGTGGTGTAGGCCGTCCCCAGCAGGTGCCACAGGCCACGGGCGCCCAGCTCGCCCTCGTACTGCCCCATCGCGCTCGCGCTGGAGCCGGCCCGATTCGTTCCGTAGCCATCGGTCTTCCAGTACTGGACCCCCAGGAACGTTCCGGTTCGCTCACCGGGTGGCGCGACGACGGCCAACGCGCGCAACGTGCTGTAGCTGCCGAACCAGCTCTCCAGCGTGTATCCGCGCGACTCGACGCCCAGCTCGTAGTCCGCGCTTCCGGCCACGGCGAAGTCGCCCTGATGCGGGTCGAATGGACCCTCGATGACCCGGAGCGATCTTCACCAGCTCGGGGATGATGAAGTGGGTGTCCGCGTAGCCGTGCCCGTCGGGATTGTCGACCTCGTTGATCGGGATCCCGTTGAACGTGAACTCGATGTCCTGTCCTTGCTCGGCGTTGAAGCCACGGAGGAACACCGTGTCCGCGTGGCCAGATCCGCCCTCGTTGGCGATGAAGATCCCCGGTGCGAGCTGGAGGATCTCCGAGGCGCTCCCACTCACCGTGCTCGCCAGCTGCCCGATCTCGATCTGGAAGTCGCTCCCTCCGCGGTCGATCCGGCGGGTGCCGCGGACGCTCACCTCCTCCACGGCCTGACCCGCCGATCCGGCGTCCTGCGGAGCTTGCTCCGGGACCGCCGCCGGAAACGCGACCGACGGTGCCGGACCGGCGTCGGGGACTGAGGGAGGCGCGACGGGCGTTGCCACCGCCGGTGCCGGCGGCGGTTCGAACCGGAACGGCACCTTGACCCGGGCCGACACCGGTTCACCGGCTCGGAGCGCTGGCCGAAAGGTCCAGCGCTTCACGGCCTCCAGCGCCGCCTCATCGAACGCCGCCCCGGCGCTCTCCACCACCTCGGCGCTGGAGACCTGCCCGCTCGGGCTCACCGTGACCTGCGTGACCACGTCTGCCGTGCGTGTCTCCGCTCGCGGGTAAATCGCCGGCGGAGTCTCCAGTGGCGAGGGAGGAACCACGCCTTGCGCTGCGGCGACACCGCCTCCGAGAACCACCGTGAGCGCGAGCAGATGCCTCATCGGACGAAGTGAACGGCGAACGGCGAGGTGAGCCCTGCCACTTCCTGGCCCGCATCGTTTCGCGCCGGCCGGAACGTCTCTCCCCGGGCACAGGTACGAGCGGCCTGGGTGAACGAGTCCTTCGGGCTGTTCAGCACCTCGACCTCCTCGGCGCGTCCGGTCTCACCGACCTTGACTCGGATGGTGACCCGGATGTCGTGCAGGTCACTGGATTGCTCCTCCTCGGGCCAGGTGCAGGCCCATTCGTGGCGGGCGGGCGCTGCCGGGCGAGCCTGGCTTCCTCCCCCGACTCCGCGGGCGCTGGCACGGGGGTCGGTCACCGCCACCGTCGAGGTGCCCGCGGCTGCGGTGAGCCCACCGGCGTAGCTTTCGCTCTTCCCCACCGGCATGGCGAACTGCGTGAGATCGACCGGTGCGGCCGGATTGGGTGTGGCCGTCACTACCCGCCCCGACTGGGCCGCGGCTGGCGACGAGGCCCGCCTGGGAGGCGGTCTCGGGGGCGCCGGTGGAGGTGGCTCGGGCGGCGGTGGCGGCGGACGCTCCAGGGTCACCACCTGCTGCCGAGGCGGTGGGGTCTGACGGTGCTCTTGGTCGCCCAGGTAGGCGAGAAACGCCAGCGCCGCGTGAACGCCCGCAGTGGTCGCCAGCGCAAGCGGCCATCGCCAGCCGGCGCTGTACCGACCGATCCGCTCGGCGATCGCGTACGGCCCATCCGCCATCCCGCCGCTTACCGCTCCGGCGGGCACGCGGTACCTGAGGACGTACCCCTTGCGCCGCGCCGGGCTCATCGCGTCCGGGTCGTTCCTGTCCCGGGCTGAACGGCGAAGGCAATCTGGGTCACCCCCGCCTGGGAGAGGAAATCCATCGTCTTCACCACGCTCGAGTGGTGTACGTCTCCGTCGGCCTGGATCACCGCCCGCAGGTCCGGGTGGCGCCCATGCTCGGCCACCGCCCGGGCGAGGAAGTCCTCATCGCCGGACACTGGCTGGCCGTTGATCCGGGTTGTGCCATCGGTGGTGAGGGTGACCGCGAACACCGGAGTCACCTGCTCGCTGGTGGAGGCGGTGGGCAGCGTCAGCTTGAGGGCGGCGTTGGGCGCCACCACCAGCCGGGCGGTGACGATGAAGATGATCAGCAGCACCAGCACCACGTCCACCAGTGGAGTGACGTTGATCCCGGCGATGAGTTGCCCGGTGCCGCCGTTTCCTCCGTCCGTTGCCGCCATCAGCCAGTCCCCAGCCGTTGGTGCTCGCTCGGGGGGGGCTCGGCCGGGACGACCAGCGGCTCCTCGGCATTGAGATGGGCCAGGAGCACGCTGGTCAACGCCTCGCTGCGAGCGAGGATGTTCGCGATGCGCCTCTGAAAGTAGTTGAAGGCGCCGACCGCAGGAATGGCCACGAAGAGGCCAATGGCGGTCGCCACCAGCGCCTCGGAGATGCTGCTCATGATCGCCTGCGGCGCCAGGGCTCCGCCGGCAGAGGCCGCCGCATCGGCGCGACCGAGCACCTCGAAGGCCTCGATGATGCCGATCACCGTCCCCAGCAGGCCGATGAAGGGGGCGTTGTTCCCCAGCGTCCCGAGGAACGCGAGGCCGCGCTCCATGCGAGTCCGCTCGAGCGCCAGCGCCCCTCCGATGGCCTTCTCTGCCGAGACCGGACCGAGGTCGGCACTCCGCAGCCCGGCGAGGACCGCCGCCGCCTCCGGAGAGGGCGACCGGGACATGCGTTCGATGGCATCCCGGTAACGCCCTGCTCGAAGGAGCATGTCCAGCTCGTGCGCCAGCCCTCGCACGTCATCACGGAGCGAGCGGAAGAAGAAGATCCGCTCGGCGATGAGCAGCAGGCTCGCCACCGACAGGGCGATGAGGAGCCACATCACCCATGCGGCGCGCAGGTCCATCAGCACGTGCTTCAGGTGTTCGACAATGCCCATCGTTCTGGTCCTCGGTGCTCCGGGGTCGGGGCGGTCAGCGCTCGGGGGAGGCTGACCATCCGGATTGGACTTGTGGCTACTTGGGAAGTCCGGGCACGTACCAGGGGTCGGGCGCGTGCTGGCCCACCTCGTAGCAGAGCCCGTCGGCGTTCATGTGCATCTGCGCCTGGGCACTGAAGGCCATGAAGTCGGCCAGGTTGTGGATGTTGGCGGCGGGGACGCCGTTGAGATTGAGCGTCAGCTGCGCCGGGTTCGACTGGTTGGACTGGTCGTAGCAGCCGGGGCTCGCCGGCTGGTACAGGCCACGATCGGGCATCGGCGTCCCGTCGGCGAAGGTCGCTGCCAGCGTTCCGGTCAGCTTGTTCAGCGTGTTGATCTGGATCGGCTGGGCCTGGGTGCCAACGGGGGGGATGGCCCAGGCAGCCACCTGATCGAAGCGAAGCGGGGTTCCCTCCTGGAGTTGCGTGTCCCAGAAGACGTGATCCACGTGAAGGGTGATCTGCCCCGGGACCGAGCCGGTGGGGCTGGGCTTGATCCCGCGCGTGGAGGGCTGATCCTCGCCGGTGAACCCGAGCTCGGGATTGTCGCAATTGAGGACCCCACCGGAATCATTCCATCCAAAGGTGAAGTAGACGGGGGACTGGAGGGCGTTGAACTTGGCGGCGATGCCGGCATCGGGCGGATAGGTCGCTGCTCCTGCGGTTCCGTTGAAGACAGCGTGCCCCTTCAAGTACTTGCTCCAGCCCTTCTGCACCATCAGGTCGTAGTCGGCGAACTGGGAGGTGGCGAGATTGACCTGGGTGACCGGGTAGCTCGCGGCGACGATGTCGTAGCTGAAGGCGTACTGCTGGCTCGTACTCAATGCCTGGCCATTGTCCTGCTGATTCCAGGCAAACATCGGCCCAGCCGGCGACACGCCATCGGTGGAGACAAAGCCCTGGACCCCCTTGTGCCCATCGAAGACGTACGGACCGGCCTTGACCGCCACCGGCGGGCTGTTGAGCTGGTTCTGCTGCAGGAACTGCGACGCGTTCGGCGTGAGGCGGATGTTGCCCACCACCACGAGGTACTCGTCGATGAACACGCTCCAGCCGTCGACGAAGAAGGGCGGCGCGTCGTTCCCCGTCGGACATGAGGACGGGTACGGGAGGCCCACGTCCCCGAGGGTCTCGCCCGAGTAGAGGACCTGGATCTGTCCGGGTACCGACGTGGTCGGAGTGAACGGTAGGGTGAAGCTGGTGTTGATGTTCGGTACGCCGCTGTCCGGCGTGTTGGAGGGACTGCTGCTGCCGCACGCGGCCATCGACAGCACGGCCACGACAAGGAAGGCTTTCTGCCAGGTGGGCTGCATCTCGTATTCCTCGAAAGGGTTGGGTGGGTCGCTCTCGCGCGACCCGATGGGTGGTAGACGCGGGCCAGGAACGGATCGGCGGCCTGAGCCAGCACGGCCCTTCGACAACGGCGCAGCGCTCTTGGTTCAGCTCTTCGGAGCGGCGCCGCCGTCTGACAGCCGGAAGCTCAGGCCCCGGAGGGCGGAGACTGCTTCGGCGCGCGGAACAGCACCTGCTCGGCGCGTGGCAATGCCGCGGAGAATGCGACATCGCCCGCACCCGGTCCGACCGCAAGCGCGAGCATCGGCGCAGCGGGTGGAGCCCAGTCCCGGCGCGTTGCTCGTACCGAGCAGTGGTGATGTCCGTCGAGATTCTCGACTCGGGCACTCGGTGCACCGGCTCGGAAACCGAGCTGGTGACTCGCCGTGCCGGTCGAGGGGGGCGTGAGCTCCGTCCCCTGGAGCTCGGTCACCTCGCCATGTTCCCAGCACACCCCGTGACGTTCGAAGGCGAGGTGGCCGAGGCCAAGCAGTTGAACGCCGAGCGCGATCAGCGCAACGCCCCGGAGGAACAGGGAGGCCGGGCTCGACGGCATTGGGGGGCGGGGTGAGCGCATCAGCGACGGAGATTCTCGTGCTGAGTGGCGTGTGTAGTGCACCCCGGTCGTTCGCCGCAAGCGACAGGTCCACGCGAAGCCGCCAGCACTACTCGGGCGGGATGGGAGCCGCCCGGTCGGGGGCGTCGCCACAGGATGGCGTCCGCAGAGGGTGAGCCTCTCCGGGTTCACGTCGCTCAAGCGACTCGCTTCAGCGCCGCGCGCCACGGGCTCCGCCAGTGGCCGTCGAATCGGGATGACACCTATACCCTACCCCAGTATAGGACGCAGGTGGCTCATCTCAGCCGAGACAAGAACAAGGTCCTACTTCGGGTTCGACGCATCGCCGGGCAGGTCGCCGCCATCGACCGGGCCCTCGACGAGGAGCGCCCTTGCGAGGAGGTCCTTCAACTCGTCGCGGCTGTCCGGGGAGCGACGGCCGGCTTGATGGCGGAACTCCTGGAGGACCACCTACGAATGCATGTGCTCGAAGGGCAGGGGCAGACAGAGAAGAAGCGTGCCCTCGCCGTCGAGCAGCTGGTCGACGCATTGCGAACGTACCTCAGGTGACTGGAGCGACTCCTCATGACCAGTGACGTCGAGCGGCGGGCCCTCGCCTTGCAGGCCGAGGCGGAGGGGGGGACCGTCGCCCCGGCAGCATCGGGACCAGAGGATGGCAAACACCGGGTTGACCCGGCTGAGCTCATTCGCATCGGACTCGTCGCGGTAGCAGCGCTCGTGAGCGGTCTTCATCTCTGGGTTCCGCTCCAGCAATTCGACGTCGTTGCCGGCATTGCCACCGTCGTCGGCGGGTACCCCATCTACCGCGAGGCCCTTCAGTCTCTCCTCAATCGCCGGATGACGATGGAGCTGTCGATGACCATCGCCATCCTCGCGGCCTTGGTGATTGGCGAGGCTTTCACGGCGTGCGTCATCGTCTTGTTCGTGCTGGCCGCTGAGGTTCTCGAGCACCTGACCGTGACACGTGGGCGGCACGCCATCGAGCAACTGCTCCGGCTGATGCCCCAGGAAGCGGCAGTCCAGCGGGACGGGCGGACAGTGGAGGTTTCCATCGATGAGGTGCGGGCCGGCAATCTCGTCCTTGTCCGCCCTGGCGCGCGCATTCCGGTGGACGGCGTCGTCGAGAGGGGTACGTCGTTCGTGGACCAGTCGAGCGTGACGGGCGAGTCGCTCCCCGTCGAGAAGCTCGCTGGCTCACACGTCTTCGCGGGTACGGTGAATCAGTCGGGCGCACTCGAAGTGCAGACGAAGGGAGTGGGCCGGGACACGACGTTCGGCCGGATTCTGGAGGCGGTCGAGCGTGCCGAGCAGAGTCGAGCGCCTATCCAGCACGTTGCGGATCGTCTTGCCGGCTACCTGGTCTACTTCGCCCTCGGCGCCGCGGCCCTGACCTTCGCGCTCACCCGAGACGCGCGCGCCACTATTTCTGTCGTCATCGTTGCTGGAGCGTGCGGAATCGCGGCAGGCACGCCCCTGGCAATCCTCGGCGCCATCGGTCGTGCGGCGAGGGCAGGCGCCATTGTAAAGGGCGGACTTCCTCTGCAGGCGCTCGGATCCGTGGACACCGTCGTCCTGGACAAGACGGGGACGATGACGCTCGGTCAACCCGATGTGATTGACACACTCCCTGCGCGGGGTTTCGAGGACTTCCAGGTGCTCGACGCTGCCGCGACCGCGGAGCGACCCAGTGAGCACCCTCTCGCACGTGCGATTCTCAAGCGCGCGGAGAGCGCGGGCATCCGGCCCTCTCAACCGACGCGTTTCGAGTACTCGCCGGGTGGCGGAATCTCCTGCCGTGACCCGAGTGGTGACGAGATCCGCATCGGAACTCGAGCCTTCCTGGGCGCAGCTGGTGTCGACCTGGCGCAGCTCTCGTCCCCTCCGCCGCACCTGACCGAGGTCGCGGTCTCCAAGGGAGGCCGCCTTCTGGGCACGTTGCACATCGCCGACGTGCTGCGGCCGGAGGCCGCCGAGGCCGTGGCTGGACTCAAGGCTCTTGGACTTCGGACGATTCTGCTCACTGGGGATGCTGTGGCGATTGCGGCTCGGGTAGGCAAAGAAATCGGTGTGGATGAAGTGGTGGGGGAAGTTCTTCCGGACCAGAAGCTGGAGAAGATTCGGCGGCTTCGTTCCGAAGGACAACGGGTGGCCATGGTAGGCGACGGCATCAACGATGCCCCCGCGCTTGCAGAGGCTGACGTCGGAATCGCCATGGGCGGTGGCACGGAGGTCGCCCGTGAGAGTGCCGGTGTGCTGCTCCTCGGCGACAATCCGAACGCGATCGTGATGGCGGTGAAGATTGCCCGCAAGTGCCGCGGTATCATCTTCCAGAACTTCTGGGGCACGCTCGTCGTCGACGGCGTCGGCATCGTGCTTGCCGCCTTCGGTCGGCTGAACCCGCTTCTCGCGGCGTTCGTCCACGTAAGCTCCGAGCTGGCGTTCATCCTGAACTCAACGCGACTCCTTCCGACACGGGGAAGCCGGTCTCGGTCGGCCCCTTCCGCATAGCAGCGCTCCTACCGCTCTTGGCGGTCATGGTCATGGTGAGTGCGGTCATGGTCTGCCGCCTTGGGTAAGAATCAAGGCGGCCGCTTCGCGCATCCGTGGCAGGCCTCGTGATACGTCGTTTCGATGCCGCGAGCGCGTGCCCGAGCGATGATCGAGAGCATGCGTGGCGATCCCGACGCCGCCGTGCTTCGTGTCGCCCTCGCGCCGAGAGGTGGCTTGGCTTCGAGATCCTGCGCGCCGCGCCGCGCGCGATCGCCGCGGCCAGGCGCGCTGACGTCGAGTCGTTCGCCGACGCTATGGCGGGCTGGGCGCACGCCGACTGCTTTGCGTGCTTGGAGTTCACTGGCCACCTCTGCGGATGAAGTCCTCGAGTTCCTCGACCCGAAGCCGAATGGCATTGGACACCCGTACGTGCGGCAGCTCGCCCCGCTCACAGAGCCGGTACACGGTGACCGGGCGGACCCCGAGGCGTCGGGCCACTTCGCGGACCGTCAGAAGCGAGGAGGGGGAGGGCAGACCCATGACCGTCGGCCTGATGCGGGTCCCAGCCTTCGCGGGTCCCGCGGGGGTCCCGCAACTTCGCGTCCGCTCATGTCCAAGTGGTGTTGACGCGTCCTGACGCCCTTCACCGCTCTGAATGGTTGCAACAGGTTGGACGCCCGCGCCCGGCGTGGACGTCTCCGTGCCAGATTCCCAAGCCGAGGGTCGCGGGTTCGACCCCCGTCTCCCGCTCTCTGTAGGGCCCCGGCAGCGTTCACGATTTCGGCGGGCGCGGTCGGGGTCTTCGAGTCTCCGGCGTCGAGATGAAGCAGGGGGTGAAGAAGCAAAGATTCCCTGCTTGCGGGCTCCGGCGCGGGAATCCCGAGCCTCAGCTCCTCACCGGTCATCGACATCAGACCGCATTTGCAGATCGCGCGATCCACGCCGAAGCACGGCGGCTCGGGGCCGCAAGAGTCTTCGACAAGCCGTTCGACGTCCGGGAGCTGGTGGCCGAAGCAGAGCGTCTCGTTGGGCCCTGCTGATCGAGGAATCGGAGGCAGCAGTCCTGGCGGCTGCGGCTCGGCCGTCGGAAGATGCTCGCATCCGTGGCGACTCCTCGTGCTCCTGGCGCTGCCCCGGCGTAGGCCGAGGCGATGACCTCGGGCTTGACTCGATTCGACGGCCGCGCCAGGCATGGTCGCTCGTCTTACTCGAGGGATCCCCATGTCCTGCCGCCTCATCCGCCATTCCGCCTCCCTTGGTCCCCTCGCGTCCCTCGCTCTGTTCCTCACCACCGCACCGTCGCTCGCCGACGGCCCGAACGTCCTCCGGGAGCTCAACGGGGCCGTGTCCCGCCTTGCAGCGAGAGTCACGCCCGCCGTGGTGCAGATCGAGGTATCGGGCTACGGCGTGGCCCCGGAGGCGGGGCGAGAGGAAACTGGCGTCGTGGTCCGGCAGCACTCGATCGGGTCGGGGGTCATCGTCGATCCCTCCGGCTACCTCCTGACCAACGCCCACGTCATCCGTGGGGCACAGCGCATCGTGGTGAGCCTCGCCTCCCCTCAAGGCGGCGGCCGTTCTGCACGCCGCACCTTCATCGCCACCGTCGTTGGCTCGGAGCCCAGGGTGGATCTGGCTCTTCTCAAGATCGAGGCGAGCGGACTAGCGCATCTGCCGCTCGATGCGAACATGCGGGTCAAGCAAGGAGAGCTGGTGTTCGCGGTCGGCAGTCCGCAAGGTCTGGGCAGCACCGTGACGATGGGCATCGTCGGCTCGGAGGGCCGCCAGGTCGAGTTCGCTCCGCCGGTCGCCTACATCCAGACCGACGCGCCGATCAACCCGGGGAACAGCGGCGGACCGCTGGTCAATGTCGATGGCGCAATCGTCGGCATCAACACCTTCATCCTGAGCCAATCGGGTGGCAGCCAGGGACTTGGATTCGCCATCCCGGCCAGCATCGCCCGGCCGATCTTCGACCAGCTCAGGAAGCACGGACACACGCACCGGATCGACGTTGGCGTGGCCACCCAGGCCATCACTCCTGAACTCGCTGCGGGTCTGGCTCTCCCGCGCGACTGGGGCGTCGTGGTCGCCGACGTCGCGCTGGGCGGTGCTGCAAGGCGGGCCGGAGTCCAGATCGGCGACGTGGTGGATTCGCTCGACGGGCGACCCGTCGAGAGCCTGGCCGGCATCACCAGTGCCGTCTACGAGCACGCCCCAGCGACCCCCCTGGTCATGGGTCTGCTCCGAGGCTCCGCGCGGCTCACTCTCCGAATCGATGCGCCGGAAGCCAAGGAGGCGACCGACCAGCTGGTGGACCTCGCGCATCCCGAGAAAGGACTCGTCCGGAAGCTGGGCATCATCGGGATTGAGGTGAGCGAGAAGCTCGTTGGAGTCATCCCGCCGCTCCTCATCGGCTCGGGCGTGGTGGTCGCGGCGCGCACGCTGGATTCCGCCAGGGTCGACGTCGGGCTCCAGGTCGGTGACGTGATCCACAGCGTGAATCGTACTCGAATCGCTTCAGTCGAGGCTCTGAGGCAAGCGACGCAGCAGATCCGAAGCGGCGAGGCAGCCGTGCTCCAAGTCGAGCGCCAAGGGAAGCTGGCGTACCTCGCGTTCGAGATGGAGTGAACACCGCACGTTCGGGCTAACCGGGGGGGCGGGCTAGAGCGAGGGAGAGGCAGGGCCCCGGACGAGCGGGACTCACCGGCTCTCCCGTGAGGTGGATCTCCCCGTCCAGGCTCGGGGCGGCGGCGACGGACATTGGGTCGACATTGATGCAGGGTGGGCCTTCGCTTCGATGGCGTCCTCCTCCGTCGTAACGTTCGATGGTTCTCGAAATATGGTTGACGGTATCCTTCGAAGGTCCTAGAAAGGTCGCATGAAGACGCGCGAGGTCATCGCTGGTCTCGGCTCGCTGGCGCAGGAGACCAGGCTCGCCATCTATCGACTCCTCGTGCAGAAGGGCCCAGAGGGGATGGCAGCCGGTGCCATTGGCCAGGCGCTCGGAGTGCCAGCGTCCTCACTTTCGTTCCATCTTCATCAGCTGATGCACGCCGGTCTCATCGCGCAGGAACGCCAGAGCCGGCAGCTGATCTACTCGGCCAGCTTCGACCGGATGAACGCCCTCGTGGCGTACCTGACCGAAAACTGCTGCGGGGGAGCGGGCTGCACTCCCGTCTGTGAAGCCCCCGGGCGGGACGAAGGAGTGAAGCGTGAAGCGTATGCACGGACACGTCGCCGTTGAAAACGTCGAGGCTCGCGTCATCCAGCGCCTCTCGGTCGTTGACCGCCTCCTACCGGTCTGGATCGGGGCAGCCATGGCGCTGGGGCTCCTGCTCGGCCGGCTCTTTCCACATCTCGGGGCGCGGCTGGACTCGGTGAAGCTGGACAACGTTTCCTTGCCGATCGCGGTCGGCCTGCTCTGGATGATGTATCCGGTGCTGGCGAAGGTCCGTTACGGCGAGCTCCATGGGCTGCGGAAGCGCGGGAAGCTCTTCACGACCTCCCTGATCCTGAACTGGATCGCCGGACCGGTGCTGATGTTCACGCTGGCCTGGGTGTTCCTGCCCGACCTGCCGCACTACCGCAACGGGCTCGTCCTCATCGGTCTGGCCCGCTGCATCGCGATGGTGCTGATCTGGAACATGCTCGCCCGTGGCAGCAATGAGCTCGCGGCGGTGCTGGTCGCCCTCAACTCGCTGTTCCAGATCCTCTGCTATTCCTTCCTCGGATGGCTCTTCATCACCGTCGTGCCCGGCTGGCTCGGGCAGTCAGGTAGCTCGTTCGACGTCTCGATGTGGGCCATCGCCAAGAGCGTGCTGATCTTCCTCGGCGTCCCCCTCGTGGCCGGTGCGTTCACGCGCTACTCCCTGGTGAGGCTGAAGGGGTCAGCCTGGTACGAGGAGAGATTCCTGCCCCGCCTCGGCCCCACCGCGCTCGTCGGCCTGCTCTACACGATCGTCCTCATGTTCGCGATGCAGGGCGACAAGATCACGCGCTTGCCCATCGACGTGGTGCGGATCGCGATCCCGCTCCTGATCTACTTCGGGGTGATGTTCACCGGCGCCTTCTTCCTCGCGCGACGTCTGGGCTTCACCTACGAAGAGACCGCGAGCCTCTCGTTCACCGCTGCCGGGAACAACTTCGAGCTGGCCATCGCGGTGGCTGTTGGCGTGTTCGGAATCTCCTCGGGCGAGGCTCTCGCCGGCGTGGTCGGACCGCTCATCGAGGTTCCCGCGCTCATCGGGCTCGTGTACCTGTCGCTCTGGCTCAAGCAGCGCCTCTTCCAAGACAAGCGTTCAATGACCCGCGCCACCGCTGGAGCTGTCCCATGAAGACCGAGCAGCATCGCGCGTTTCGAGTGCTCTTCCTCTGCACCGGCAACTCGGCCAGAAGTGTCTTCGCCGAGTACTTCCTGAAGCGGCTCGGAGGGTCGCGCTTCGAGTCGTACAGCGCGGGGGCGCATCCCACGGGTGTCGTGAACCCGCTGACCACGAAGGTGCTCCGTGAGCGGTTCGCAATCGACGCGAGCGACGCTCGGAGCAAGTCGTGGGACGAGCTCCGGGGAATCCAGTTCGATTTCGTGATCACCGTCTGTGACGGCGCACGGGAAGCGTGCCCCGTCTGGCCAGGTCAACCGATCGTGGCGCACTGGGGAGTGGACGATCCGGCAGCGTTCATCGGACCCGATGGAGACCGCGAGCGGTTCTTCCACAACGTGGCGCTCACGCTCCATCGACGACTCCAGATCTTCACCTCTCTTCCCCTCGAACAGCTCGACAAGCTGAAGGTCGAGAGGCTGACGAAGGACATTGGTCTGGATCGCCTGAAGTCGCCGGACTCGGCGGCATGACCCTGCCCATCCGTCCGGCGCGCGCGAGCGACTGGCCCGGCGTCCGGGACTTGCTCGAGGCGCGCCAGCTGCCCACCGCGGGTGCAGAGACACACCTCCCGGATTTCCTCGTGGCAACGAGCGAGACGAGCGGGGCGGTGCTCGGAGTTGCCGGACTCGAGCGCCATGGGGACGTTGGGCTGCTCCGGTCGGTTGCCGTGGTCGATGACGTTGCAGGTAAAGGGCTCGGGACCGCTCTGGTCCGAGCGCTCCTGGAGCGGGCTCGAGGAGGTGGCGTGCGGGACGTCTATCTCCTGACGACCACTGCGCCCGACTGGTTTCCGCGGTTCGGCTTCACCGTGGCTCGACGCGAAGAGTTACCGGAGGTCCTGAACGCGTCCGAGGAGCTCCGTGGAGCGTGCCCCAGCAGCGCCGTCGCCATGCGGGCCGTGTTAGCCTCTCGAGCAAGGTGACCGAGACTGGTTCCGCGGTCAACGCCCGTGCCGATACCGGAACCCCACTCGAGGTGTTCCGTGCCTTCCTGAGGCTCGGTCTCACGAGCTTCGGTGGACCAATCGCGCACCTCGGGTATTTCCGCGAGGAATTTGTTGCCCGCCGCAAGTGGGTGGACGACGCCTCGTTCGTCAATCTCGTCGCGCTCGGTCAGTTCTTGCCGGGTCCGGCGAGCAGTCAGGTGGGATTCGCCCTTGGCCTGAGCCGCGCCGGCTGGGCGGGAGGGCTCGCCGCCTGGACCGGTTTCACCTTGCCCTCGGCCCTCCTTCTCTTTCTGTTCGCGAGGGGAGCAGGTCTGCTCTCGGCGCCATGGGCAACGGGCATGCTGCACGGGCTCAAGCTCGTCGCGGTTGCAATCGTGGCGCAGGCGGTCTGGGGGATGGCGCGTACGCTCTGTCCCGACCGTCAGCGGGCGGCAATCGCGGTGCTTGGCGCCGCCGTGGTCTCTGCCGGCTTCACCTCGCTCAATCAGATCCTGGCCATCGTCCTCGGGGGCGTTGCAGGACTCGTCCTTCTCCGTCGGGATGAGGCCCAGGCTTCAGGTGCCGTCACGGTGCGCATCTCGAGACCAGCGGGGATTGCATGCCTTGTGCTCTTCGCCGTCCTTCTCTTTGGCCTTCAGCTCGGATCACAGGTGTGGCCGCGGTCCCTTCTCGCTCTCTTCGGCGCGTTCTATCGGTCAGGGGCGCTCGTCTTCGGGGGCGGACACGTTGTTCTCCCGCTCCTGCGGGGGGCTGTCGTCGTCCCCGGCTGGGTGAGCGACGAATCCTTTCTTGCCGGGTACGGAGCCGCCCAGGCAGTTCCTGGCCCCCTCTTCACGTTCGCAGCGTACCTCGGGGCTGCCGCGCTTCCGTCCCGCGCGGTCGTGGGCGGGACGGTTGCCCTCGTCGGCATCTTCTTGCCCGGCATGCTCCTCATGGCCGGGACCCTTCCTTTCTGGGACGTCTTTCGCAGGAAGGTCTGGGCTCAGGCCGCGATGAAGGGGATCAACGCCTCCGTGGTCGGGCTCCTCGGAGCCGCGCTCTATGACCCGGTCTTCTCGACGGCGGTTCACGGGCACGCGGATTTCGTCATCGCACTTGCTTGCTTCGTGTTGCTCGTCTCGTGGAAGGTACCGCCTCTCGTCGTGGTCGCGCTCGGCGCAGCTGCCGGCGTGGGGGCCGCGACGGTGTGGGGCGGATAGCCGGACGGGCGCAGCCTTGGCCCGGATATTCACGACAATGACGGTAGAGGCGCCTACTTCCGGCCCTTCCAGCCCGCGCGCTTCAGCGTGTTGTACATGGTGGGGAGCGAGACCTTCAGCTCCTTCGCCAGCGAGGCCGCGCTCTTCCCGCCCTCGACCTGCTTCTTGAACTCCACCGCCTGATCGTCGGTGAACTTGAACGCCCGGCCGCGCTTCTTCGGGGCGCCGTCGCGGGCCTTGCTGCCACGCGCAGGACGCCCACGGGGCGCCGGGTGTCCGTTGAACAGCTGTCCGGCTTGCTCGACGATGCGCTGGAGCTGGTTCTTGAGAACGGTGTTCTCGTCCACGAGGCTGCGAACGGCATGCTCGAGGTGCTGGAGGGCGCCGCTGATCGCGTTCATCCGGTCCGGTGTTCTTGCCATGGGCGCGGACAGTACACTGAATCGTTCGTGTGGAAGAAAAGAAAGTGGCCCTTCTTCATTTCGACCTGAATGAAAATCATGTTGACGAGCTTCATCCCTAACTTTCATTGACTCTTGAGACGTCCATCCGTGGACAGGAGCGCGCCGTGAGCCTGCGAATCGTCCGTCTCGGCAGCAGGCGCAGCCCCGGAGAGGGCCTGCGGATCGGCACCGTCCGCCGTCCTCCCCGTGGCGTGCGCAAGGAGGAGACCGCGGCTCGCGATTTCTATGACGTCTGGCTTCCGCTGCTCGCGCCGTCGGCGGAGACGATGGGCGCATTCCGGGCGGAAATGAGCGACGCGGCCTGGCGCAGGTTCACCCGGGCGTACCGCCAGGAGATGGCGCGACCGGACGCGAGCCACGCGCTCGACCTGCTGGCTGCGCTCTCTCATCACACCGACCTCGCCGTCGGGTGCTACTGCGAGGACGAGCGGCGCTGCCACCGCTCGCTCCTGCGCGAGCTGCTGCGGGAACACGGGGCCACGCTGGCCTGACGGAGGCTCACCGGCCTCCTGCAATCACTCCGCCGTCAACGCGGGCCCCGGGGAGGTATGCGCCGCACGAAGCGCAGGCGGGGCGCTGGCCAGCACCGCGGTGAACAGGAGCACGCGAGGACCCCCGCGAGCGTCACCCCGTCGACCGGGTCCACGCCGAAGAGGAGGCCGGCGAAGGCGTGCGCCGCCACCGCGCCGAGTCCCGTTCCGAGTAGCGCACCCGTTCCGACCCAGCGCAGCCCCGCAGCGCTGCAGGCGCAGCAAGCCGTGGGCCGCCGCAAGACCCCTCCCCGTCGAGTGGGGGGACTCGCGCCATGTGCGATCCTGGGACCTTCCGTCCCCCTCCCGCACCCGCGGCACATTGCGCGGCTGGCCCACGGCGTCGGATCCTCGGCCATGGCCGTCGACGCGCGCCCGCTCTGGAGCTGCCCGCGATGCGGGGCGAAGCTGCTGTCCCGGGGGCTCTCGCATTCCTGCGGACGGTTCAGCGTCGCCCGCTTCCTCGAGGGCCGGGACAGGCGCGAGCGGGCGCTCTTCGAGCGCTTCATGGCGCTCGTCGCCGCCTGTGGGCCGTACCACGTGGCTCCGGCGAAGACGCGTGTCGCGTTCCTGGTGAAGGTCCGCTTTGCATCCGTGAACCGGCTCGGGCCCGGCGGGATGGACGTGCACTTCGTCCTGCCCCGGCAGCTGCGGAGCACCCGGCTGCGCCGGATCGACCGGGTGGGGCGGCTCTTCGTCCACCACCTCCGGGTCCTCGAGTCGGAGCAGCTCGATGTCGAAGTCGGCGCGTGGCTGGGTGAGTCCTACCGGGACTACGGCGAGCGTCGCTGGCTCAGGAAAGGCTCGCCTCCTGCGGCGGCGCCACCCGCGGGAGCCGGAGCCGCGCGTCGCACCCGCGGCGGCCCTCGGCGTTCCGGAGGGTGAGCGTGCCCCGGTGCGCCTCGGCAATCTGCCGGCAGAGCACGAGCCCGATGCCCGACCCCTGCGGCTTCGTGGTGTAGAACGGCACGAAGAGGTTGCGTGAGTCGAGCAGCCCCGGCCCCTCGTCGGAGACGACCAGCTCCACCTCGCCCGGCGCCTCCTCCCAGCCGATGGTGACGCCGCCGCCGGTCTCGTTCGTCGCCTCCACCGCGTTCTTCAGGAGGTTGATCAGGAGCTGCTCGAGCTGATCGGCATCCCCACGGACCCAGGCCGCGGGCCCGGGAACCACCCGGATGCCCGGCGTGCGCTCCAGGTCGGCCACCCGCTGCACGAGGGCTGGCACGCTCACCGGGGCCAGCGTGGGGGATGGCAGCCGCGCGAGCCGGGCGTAGGCGCCGAGGAAGCGGGAGAGCGCCTCGCTCCTGCGGGCCACCACGGTGAGGCCGGAGCGCACGTCGTCGAGCCACTCGGCGGGGTCGCCCCTTCCCAGGACCGCCTGGAGGCTGGAGGCGATGCTCTGGATGGGGGCGAGCGAGTTGTTGATCTCGTGGCTCAGCACCCGGACGATGCGCTGCCAGGCCGCGCGCTCCTCCTCGCGAACCACCCGGCGGAGGTCGGCCAGGACCACCAGCGTGTGCGGCAGGCCCTCGCGCCGGAACTGCGAGCGGCGGAGCTCGTACGGGCCGCCCTGTCCGCCGAAGTCGGTCTCCACCCGCCGCGGCGTCTCGCCCTCCAGGAGCCGGGCCATCCCCAGCGAGTCCGCGTCACGCCCGATGAGCTGCGAGGGCGGAAGATGCAAGAGACGTGCGCCGGCCCGGTTGACCAGCCGGAGCTCGGCCGTCCCATCGAAGGCGAAGATGCCGACGTCGATCTCCTCGAGCACCTGCCCGAGCAGCGCACTGGCCTCGAGCTCCCCGAGCCGCTCGGTGCGGAGCTGGTCGCCGAGCGCGTTCACCTCCCAGAGCACCTCGCCGAGCGGATCGATCCGGTCGGCGTCGCGCCCGCGCACCGAGTAGTCGCCCTCGCGCAGGGCGGAGACCAGGTTGCTCAGGGTCTTCAGCCGGCGAATGATCCGTCCGCGCAGCTGCGCGATGACCACCACCGAGAGGACGACCGCTCCGAGTAACAGGAGAACCCGGCCCGGACCCGCCGGAAGCGCACGCCAGGCGAGCACCGAGGCGAGGACGAGCCCCGGCAACGTCGCCAGGAACGCGCCCAGCGCGAGCCGCCGCTCGAAGGTGAGGAATCGACCCATCTGGAAGGCCTGGACGGCCCACAGGATGCCAGGTCAGCTGGCCTTCAGCCCGTACTGCTGCAGCCGGCGATAGAGCGCGCTCCGCGACAGCCCCAGGAGCTTCGCCGCGTCGCTCACGCTGCCGTCGCTGCGGCCGAGCGCGCGCTGGATGAGGTACCGCTCGGCGTCCTCCAGCGTCATGTCCTCGACCCGGGCCCCCCCGTCGCGCTGCCGCAAGACCAGGTCCTCCGGCGTCAGCTCGGCCCCGCGCGCCATCAGCACCGCTCGCTCCACGCAGTGCTCGAGCTCTCGGACGTTGCCCGGCCACGGGTACTCGAGCAGCGCCTTGAGCGCCGCCGCGCCGAAGCGCTGCACGGGCTTGCGGTAGCGGGCGGCCTGCGCGGCGAGGAAGGCGCTGGCCAGGGCCGGGACGTCCTCCCGGCGGTCGCGCAGCGGCGGGAGCACCACCTCCACCGTGTTCAGCCGGTAGAGGAGGTCCTCCCGGAAGGCGCCGGACTTCACGGCGGCGTGCAGGTCGGCGTTGGTGGCGGCGAGGACCCGGGTGTCGGCCCGTCGAACGCGGCTGCTGCCCACCGGATGGAACTCGCCGGTCTGGAGCACCCGGAGCAGCTTCGCCTGCTGGCCGAGGGGCATGTTCGCCACCTCGTCCATGAACAGCGTCCCCTGGTCGGCCAGCTCGAAGCAGCCGGTGCGGTCCGCCTTGGCGTCGGTGAAGGCACCCTTCACGTGGCCGAAGAGCTCGCTCTCGAAGACGCCTTCGCTCAGCGCCCCGGCGTTGACCGGGACGAAGGGCTTGCCGGCGCGGAGGCTCATGGCGTGGATCCGCCGGGCCACGACCTCCTTGCCGGTCCCGTGCTCGCCGCTGATGAGCACGTTGGCATCCGAGGGGGCGATGCGGTCCACCAGCTCCAGCACGGCCTTCATCGCCCGGGATTCGGCGACCATGCCCGGGACCCGCGTCTGGAGCCGCTCGTTCTCGGCCGAGAGCCGCCGGGTGCGCCGGAGCGCGTCGCCGAGCTCGACCTGGCTGCGGAGCGTGGTGACCAGCCGGGTGTTGTCCCAGGGCTTGGTGACGTAGTCGCGCGCGCCTCCGCGGATCGCGTCCACCGCCCCCTCGACGCTGCCCCAGGCGCTCATCACCACGACCGGGAGCTGCGGGTCCAGCTGCTGGAGTCGGCCGAGCAGCTCGAGCCCCTCGCGCCCCGAGGTGGTGTCGCGGGTGTAGTTCAGGTCCATCAGCACCACGTCGACGTCCTCGGTCTCGACTGCGCCGAGCACGCCGGCGGGCGAGCTGGTGGGCACCACCGCGAAGCCGTTGGCCTTGAGGAGGAGCCGGAGGGCCTCGACCACGTCCGGCTGGTCGTCGGCGACGAGGATGCGCGGCTGGGCGAGCGACACGGTGCGCTTCCTCCTAGTCCCGGAGCCAGCCGTCGGCCATGTGGAGGGTGCGTCTTCCGTAGCTGGCGTTGTCTGCACTGTGCGTCACCTGGACGATGGTGGTGCCTTCGCCGTTGAGACGCCGGAACAGCGCCATGATTTCCGCCGCCTGCTCCGAGTGCAGGTTGCCCGTCGGTTCGTCGGCCAGCAGGAGGCTCGGCTCGTGGATGATGGCCCGGGCCACCCCCACCAGCTGCTGCTGACCGCCCGAGAGCTGGGAGGGGTAGAGGTCCTTCTTCCCGACGATGTGGAACCGGTCGAGCGTGTCGGCGACCCGGGCCTGGATCTCCTTGCGTGACACGCCGCGGTATCCGAGCGGGACCTCGAGGTTCTCGGCCACCGTCAGGTCGTCCAGGAGGTGGTAGCGCTGGAAGACGAAGCCCACGTGCCGCCGGGCGAGGGCCTGGCGGTCCTTGGCCGACATCCGGTCCACGCGCTGTCCGTCGAGCTCGTACTCCCCCGTCCAGTCGCCGTCGAGCATGCCGAGCACGGAGAGCAAGGTGCTCTTCCCGGCGCCGGACGGCCCCATCAGGGTGAGGAAGTCACCGCGCTCCACGACGAGGTTCACGTTCCGGAGGAGGAACAGCGCCCCGGTGCCGGCCTTGACCGACTTCTCGAGACCTCGGACGCGAATCATCGCCAGCGCCTCCCGTTGCACCGTGCCCGGGCGGTGACGCCCGGCATGGGCTGTCTCCAGAGCGCCTCCGCTGCCCAGCTCGCTGCCGCCGCCGCGTGGGCGATCGGGCGGGCGCGCACCGCGCGGGCCGCCGCCGCCACCGCGGGGTCCTCCGAGAGCCTGACCCCCGCGGCGAGGAGCACGGCGGTGGCCACCACTGCCAGGGCCCCGCGGCGGTCTCGGGACGGGACCATGCGAGTTACCCGAGGGCGCTGCCGGTGTCGTCCTCCACCACCCGGCCGTCGAACAGGCTCACCGCGCGGGTGGCCAGCTTGGCGTGTCCCAGGTCGTGGGTGACCATGCACAGCGTCGCGCCGCCGGCGTGCAGCTCGCGGAGGAGCTCCATCACCGCCTGGCCGTTCTTGGAGTCGAGGTTGCCGGTGGGCTCGTCGGCGAGCAGGAGAAGTGGATCGCCGGCGACGGCCCGGGCCACCGCCACACGCTGCTGCTGACCGCCCGAGAGCTGCCCCGGCAGGTGCTTGCGGCGATGGGCCATTCCCACCCGCTCGAGCGCGCTGTCCACGCGCCGCTTCCGCTCGGCGGTGGGCAGCCCGCGGTAGGTGAGGGGGAGCTCCACGTTCTCGAAGACCGTCAGGTCACCGATGAGGTTGAAGCTCTGGAAGATGAAGCCGATCTGGCGATTCCTCACCCAGGCCCGCTGCGACGCGCTCAGGCCCGACACCGGCTGACCGCCGAGCAGGTAGTTCCCCGAGCTCGGGGTGTCGAGCAGTCCGAGGATGGCCAGCAGGGTCGTCTTCCCCGACCCGGACGGCCCGACGATGGCCACCCACTCGCCCTGGTGAACGGTCATGTGCACGTTGGAGAGCGCGTGGGTCTCCACCTCGTCGGTGAGGAAGACCTTGGTCACCCCCTCGAGGTGCAGGAGCCGCTGCCCCGGGCCGGGGCGGGTGTCTCGGGTCACGGCCTGGACTGCGCTGTCGTTCATCGAAGCCTCACGGTCTCGCTGGCATCCCACGCGGACATGTCGGAGAGCACCACCCGGTCTCCCTCCGACAGCCCGCTCTTCACCTCGATGGTGTTCACGCTGCTCCGGCCGAGCGCCACGCGGGTGCGCTGGGCGGTGTCGCTGCCCTGTGCCACGCGGTACAGCTCGACGGTGCTCTCTGGCTGCGCGCCGGCGGGCCGGCCCACGAAGAGCACGTCCGGGAGCTTCTCGATCTCGATGGTCCCCTCGACGGTGAGGTCGGGGCGGGCGCCCTTGGGGAGCGCGCCCTCGAGCTCGACCTCCACCAGCACCGTCCCCTGCGACGCGGCGGGGTTCACCCGGCGGACGTGCCCGGGGACGATGCCGTTGCGGGTGTCGATCTCCACGTGCTGGCCGAGCGCCACGTCCTTGGCCTGGGTCTCGGGGATGCGGAGCTCGGCCTTGAGCTCGCCAGGCTGGACGACCTTGGCCAGGAGCGTGCCCGGCACCACCCACTGTCCGAGCTCGAGAGGGAGGTCCTGGAGGATGCCGTCGTCCCCGGCGTGCACCTGCATCGAGTCGACGAGCTGCTTCCTGAACCGGGCGACCGCGCGGAGCTTCTCCAGCTGGTCGCTCACGGCCCGGGTGCGATTGGCCAGGCTTCGCTGGATGACCTGGACCTGGTCCTTGCCCAGCTTGAGCCGCTCGGAGAGGTCGGTGGCGCGGTCGGTGCTCAGACCGGTGTCGATGTCGGAGAGCATGGCCCTGGAATGGAGCTTCCGGTCCGCCTCGGCGCGCCGGCGTGCGTCGGCGGCGTCGGTCTCGAGCTGGGCCACCGTGGCCTCCTGCTTGAGACGGTCGGTGGCCATCGTGCCCTTGAGGGCGAGGAGGTCGGCCTCGGCGGAGGACACCTGGCGCTCGGCCTCCAGCGACTGGAGCATCACGTCGGGGTTGGACAGCTCGAGCAGCACGGTGTCCGCCTTCACCGGGGCGCCGGGGCGGAGGTGGATGCGCTCCACGCGGCCGGCGGTGTCGGCGGTGATCCACCGGATGTGCTCGGGGACGAGCGTACCCGGTCCCTTGACCGCTCGGAGCATCGCCCCCCGGCGAACGGTGTCGATCCACACGCCGCTCTTCTCCACCGAGGGGGCGGCAGGCTTCACCTTGGTGAGGCCCAGGGCGAGCAGTGCCACCAGGATGGTGGCGCCGCCGGCCAGGTAGACCGGGCGGAGGCTTCGAACTCTTTCGCGAGGAATGTCCACGGTGCTTGCCAGCCGCTGATAGCGAGGGTCGTGCCACCCGCGGTGCCGGATGTCAGTCCCACGGAATCAGAGGACTTTTCGCTCCGCCCAGTCCGGTCGAGGGCGGTCGAACGTGCCGGATCCCCCCTCGCGCCCGGCACGTCCGATCCCACAAGCGGACACGGTGGACCGACGCGCCAGCTCACTCCGCCCGGAGGGCCACGGCGGGCGTGGCGCGGCTGCTTCGCCGGGCAGCGAGCGCGTTGGCCGCCAGCGCCACCAGCGCGAGCCCACCGCCGGTCACCAGAAGAGTGAGCGGGTCATGCGGCTCGACCGCGAAGAGGAATCCGCGGAGCAGGGGAGCAGCCGCGGCGGCAGCGCCGAGCCCGAGCAACACGCCCACGCCGACCGGTCGCATCGCGCCGAGCAGGAGCTCGCGGAGGATGCGCGCCGCGGTGGCGCCGAGGGCCATCCGGATGCCCAGCTCGCGCGTCCGCTGCGCCACCGCATGGGCCACCACGCCGTACGTCCCGGTGAGCGCCAGCACCAGGGCGAGGCCGGCCACGAGCGAGAGCAGCTCCATCGCCTGCCGCCGGTCGGCCAGGCTCCGGTCGACGAGCCCTTCCATCGGAGCGAGCCGCCCGAACGCCTGCTCGGGATCTGCCGTGCGCACCGCGTCGCGCACCGCGGCCTGCAGCACCCCTGGCGAGGCAGAGCCGCGTGCCACCACGTTGAGCAGCGGCCAGGACTCGGAGCCGAGCGGGACATAGAGCTCGGGTCGGGGGGGCACGTCGAGGCCCGTGAAGTGGATGTCGCCCACCACGCCGACGATGGTGAGTGGCCGGGACGCCTGCGTCATGCCCACCGAGAGCCCGAGCGGGTCCCGGTCGCCGAGGAAGCGCCGGGCGAACGCCTCGTTCACGATGGCCACCGCTGCGTCGGCGTGCTCCTCCGAGGCGAGGAAGGTGCGTCCCGACCGCAGCGGGATGCGAAGGGTGTGGAAGTAGTCGCCCGTGACCAGGCGGTAGTCCGCATCCACCTCCTCGGGCCGCCCTGGAACCGTGAAGGAGCGGTCGCTGTTGCCTCCGGCCAGCGGGATGCGAGAGACGAACGCCGCCTCGGAGATCTCCGGCCGGGCCTGCAGCTCGGCGAGCACCCGGCGATAGAAGTCCTGCTGTCGCTCGGCGGTCGGATAGCCGGTCTGAGGAAGCCAGAGGCTCCCGGTGACCACCCCGGCCGGCTCGAACCCGGGGCTGACGTGGTGCAGCTGCCCCAGACTCCGGACGAGCAGCCCGGCCGAGGTGAGGAGCACGAGGGTGAGCGCGATTTGGGTGGCCACGAGGAGCTCGCGCGCCGCCCGCGCCCGCCTGCCACCGGCGACCGCAGGATCCTGCGCCCGTAGACCGGAGCCGTCGCCCGGCCCGAGCAGCGCGGGCGCCACGCTGATGCCGAGCGTGGTCACCGCCGCGAGCCCGCCGGTGAAGGCCAGGACGGCCAGCGAGGGGCGCAGCATCTCGGTGGTCAGCTGCTGCGGCCAGAGCGCCAGGAGCAGCGGCGGCATCAGACCGGAGAGGCCCGCGCCGAGTGCCGCGCCGGCCACGGAGAGGAGCAGTCCCTCGAGGCAGAACATCCGGAACAGCTGGGCACGGGAGGCGCCGAGCGCGAGCCGGATGACGAGCTCATGGCGGCGCCGGATCGCCCGTGCGAGCAGGAGCGCGCCCACGTTGGCGCAGGCGAGCACCAGGGTGAAGAGCGCGGCGCCCCAGAGCAGGAGCAGGGTGGGGCGCACCGGGCCGACCAGGTCCTCCCGGAACAGGACGATGCGCAGGCGTCCGTCGGGTCCGCTCGTGCCCGGGTGCAGGCTGGTGCGGCGCCGGGAGTAGGCGTCGAGCTCCGACTGGGCGGCGGCGAAGGTTGCCCCCCCGGCGAGGCGGCCGGCGCCCTGGGCGTAGTTGCTCCCGAACTCTGACGACTGGTCCACGAGCGGCCGGAGCGGGTGGTCCGGAACGGAGAAGCGGGGGGTGATCCACACCTCCCCCTCGGGAGGCACGGCGAACTCGGAGGCGACGACGCCGACCACCGGCACGGGCTCGCCGTTCAGGGAGAGCGTCCGCCCGATCAGGCCGGGGTCCGAGTCGAACATCCGCCGCCACAGCCTCTCGGAGATGACCACCTCCCGGCTGCCCACGGGCAGCGCTGGGTCGAAGGTCCGCCCTGCCAGCACCCGCGCGGGGAACACCCGGAAGAAGTTCCGCGAGGCGACCGCCCCTGGGAGACGGACCGGTGTGCCGCTGCTCCCGGCGTTGAAGGCGTGGCCCCGCCAGCCGGCGACGTCGGAGAAGGCGCGGACCTCGCGGGGGAGCTCGGCGAGGTCTCCACCGGAGAGGGCGGGGCTGGTCCGGCTGTCGGTGAACGAGCCCTCGAGGAGGGTGCACACCTGCTCCGGGGCGGCGAAGGGGAGGGTGCGCAGGAGAACGGCGTGAACCGCCGAGAACAGACCGGTGTTGACCCCCAGCGCGAGCCCGAGGGCGAGGACGGCCAGCGCGGAGGTACCGCGGTCACGCAGCATCGCCCGGAGCGCCAGTCGTAGTTCGACCATCGGGGACGCTCGAAGCGAGCCCCGTGCCACACCGAGCGTTCTCCTGGCATCGGGGCCCCTGCGGGCTGCCCGGTGTCCGGGGGTGGGACGGCGCTTCCCGGATCCGGTTCAGACGGCGCGAGGCCGGCGGGCGGCGAACGCGGCTACCAGGAGGGCGAGGCCGGGGGCGAGTCCGCCCGCGTTCCCGGTGCTGCTGCAGCCGGAGGACGACGTGCTCCCGGTCCCCGAGCTCGCTGCGCAGTCCTTCGAGGCACCGCCCTGCGGATACACGTCGCAGACGAACTGCTTGCTCCCGGAGTCCAGCACCCGCTTCGAGGTCTCGCCGATTGGCTCGTTGGCGTACATGGTCGAGCTCGGGTCGGGCGCGTGGTCGAGCCCCAGGAAGTGCCCGAACTCGTGCGTCGCCGCGTTCTGGACGTCGTTGGCGACGCAGGAGGTGGAGAGGGCATTCGGGGAGCACGGGGGCGAGTCGACGATGGTCGGGAAGGCGGTGACGGCGTCCAGCTCGACGTCGGCGTCGACCAGCTCACCGGTGGCCGTGATGAAGGTCGACGTGGTGAGCGCCACGACCCCACTGGTGTGGTCCCAGCAGTCGTAGACGTTGCTGCACGTGCCCGCGGCCAGGCATGCGTCGCCGGAGGGCACCACCGCGGAGCAGAGGCGGGTGCGGTAGAGGACCAGGTTCTCGTTCGGCCCGCCCTGGACGTAGCCGATCGACCGCGAGGCCGAGGCTGTGCCCTCGAACAGATCGAGATTGCCGCAGGCCTGCAGCTGGGTCTCCCAGGTCTGCGCCGAGCGTGAGACTGCGGTGAGGGCGCCCGCACCAAGGGTGGGGTCGCCTGCGCTGCTCTGCACGAAGGTCACCCGGCCGCGGGTTCCGGCGCTGACGGGCCAGTGGAAGCAGTGCGCGCCGGCCCCGCTGGTGGTCTTGCTCCGGACGTACTGCAAGGTGGACTGGCCGAGCAGCAACCCGGACAGGACGGCCGCGGCCGCGAGCTTCACTGGAGCGCCGCCTGGACCGAGGCCCGGAGCGCCGAGACCGGAAGTGGGGCGCGCGCCGCGGGCGGCTGACCGGGCGGAGCGACGAGCTCGAGGCCGTCGAGGCTGGCGGGGACCGCCCGGCTCCCGGCCACGCCGTCTCCGGGCTGCACGCGATAGACGCCCTGGGCGAGCCCCACCACCCGGTGCACGGCACCGGACCGCTCGAGGAAGAGCACCACCCGCTCGCCGCTGGAGAGCTCGGCCACCCCGGACACCCGCTGGCCAATCCCGTCCCGTTCTCCTCCGGGCTGGACCACCGTGATCCGGCCGTGCGCGCCGCCCTTCCAGGCATCGCGCACCTCGACCACCACGTGGGTGACGATGCGCCGGTGGTCGCCGGTCCAGACCGATGTCGAGGACACCACCTGACCGTCGACGACGTCGGTGGCGGCCGCGGTGAGGGCCGCCACGTCCATCTGCAGCGCGGCGCTGGCGAAGGCCGGAGCGGCGGCGAGAAGGGTGAGCAGGACGAGGGGTTTCACGGAGGGCAGGGGACGGGAAACCATCGAAACCGCCGGGGGGTGGGAGGACTTCCCGGGCCGGGCCGCCGGCGCGGGCACGGGTGGGACCGGCGAGGCGGGTCCCGGCGGAACCCCGCGGAACCCCTGAGCGGCGCGCTGCGGCGGAGCCCGGATGTCAGAGGGGCGAGGGGCAATGCCACCATCAGGAGTCGTGTCGTGGCAGCGATCCAGATGACCGTGGTTGACGAGTCGAGCCGTCCAGCCTTCACCAACCGTGGGGACCTCGAACCGTCGGCCTTCGCTCCCAGCGCCGGACTCGACTTCCTCTGCGGATCCTGCGACCGGGTGCTGCTCGCCCGGGTCTCGCCGAAGTTCGCTCTCCAGCACTCGTTTCCCTGCCCTCACTGCGGCGCGCTCAACGAGGCGCCTTGACCGCGCGCTTCCTGCTGGGCCGGCCCCGGCGGAGGGTGGTGCCCGCGCGGCGCAGCGTGCTGAGGATGGTGGGGAGCGCCGCCTTGTACTTCCGGGCCAGCTGGGCGCTCGTGGCTCCCTTCTCGTATTCCTTGCGGAGCAGCGTGGCCTGCGCGTCGTTGAACTTGGAGGGCGCGCCGCGGCGTCCGGTGCGGCGGCCATTCCGGGTGCTCCGCCCCGCGGGTCGGCCCTGCATCCGGACGGCGCCCGAGAGCGCGCCGCTGATGCTCGAGAGACGCCGCTCGAGGACCTCGTTGCGATCGGCGACCCGCTCGATCTCCCGGACCAGGTCGCGCAACAGCCGCTTCAGATCAGGCATTCTTTCTTTCCCTCCGGACCGCACCATAGCCTCCACTCGCCACATCAAGTAATTCGGGGCCAGGCGCCACCGGGCGTTCGAGTTCCGCCGACTCATTGCGTGTCCTCTTCCACGGTGAGCTGGTAGCTGTCCTGGAAGTTCGACTCGCGGTTCTTCGAGTCCTGCACCTTGAAGAGGTACACCCCGGGGTCGGCCGCGTAGCGGATGACCTCCGGGGCGTCGCCCTTGGCCCGGTCCGAGGTCTGCACCAGGGTGAGCGAGCCGTCCTCGTGACGCTCGTAGAGGAACAGCGCCACGTCCACCTTGAGGATCCCGGTGAGCGTGGCCCGGAGCGCGGTCTTCACCGGCCGGTCCGAGAGGTCCAGCCGGAAGAAGTCCGCGTCCCTCTTCGGGTAGATGGTGCCGCGGATGGGCCGCCCCAGGGTGAGCGGCGTCGCCTGGTCTGCGGTGTCGTTGGGCTCCCGCTCCTCGCTGCCGTCGTCGGGGATGGCCCGCGCGGTGAGTCGGTACGGCTGGTCGGGGTTCTCGAACTCGCGCACCCACTTGCCGTCCACCTTGCGTAGCGCGCCCTCCACCTTGACGAAGCACTCCTTGTCGCAGGCCACGCTGTTCAGCCGCTCGGGCTCCTTGACCGCGCCGTCGTTGGAGCGCTGGAGCACGCGCTCCGTGCCCGGCTTGCTGCCTGGCTCCACCACCGACAGCATCAGATTGAGCTTCTCGACGCCGCTCAGCTCGAAGCGCACCAGCGACGGCCGCGACGGCCGGACGACGTAGTAGTCGACGTCGCTCTTCGGGGTGAGGAACCCCTCGCGGTATCCGTCGAGCGGAAGCGGCGTGGCGTGGGCGAGGTCGTCGTTGGGCTCGTACTCGGTGTTGGCCCCGGCGGCCTCCCGCGAAACGCTGAGGGTGTAGGGATGCTCGGCGTCGAAGCCCCGGCGGGCCTCCTTGCCGGTGCCGGTCCAGGCGCTCTTCACCACCACCTCGATGACCCGGTCGGCCGCCGCGCACCGCCACGTTGCGCTGCGACAGCGGCTGGCCCTCGGTCCCGCGGGCGGTGAAGAGCGTCGCCTCGGCCTCGGACAGCACCTGGATCTCCGGCCGGACGCCGGCCACGCCGCTCAGCTCCAGGCGGAGCGCGATGCGCGGCGGCTCGGGCGCGGCCGTGCCGGCGTCCAGCTCGGTCCGGGCGGCGCCGAGCGGTGGAGGCTGGGCCGGAAAGCCCTGCTCGCGGGTCGGCTCGGGGGGGACCGGCGGCGCCTCGGCGGTCGGCGGCGGCCCCGCGTCGGGCACCGCGGCCTCGGGCGAGCCCGCGTCGGCCAGGGTCTCGAGCACGATGCGGTAGTGGTCCTCGTCTCCCGGGGACCCGTAGAGACCCTGGATTGTCCAGCCGTCGCCCTGGGCCTGCAGCTCGGTCGCGTCGGCGTGCCGGTCGTTGGGCTCGAGCTCCATCCCGGGCCGCGGGGCGCCGTAGCGCACGGCAGAGCGTGTACGCGCCCCCGCCGCCCTTCCGCGCCGCGGAGACCCGGAGGAGCAGCTTTCCCCGCACCGTGAGGTTGGGGAAGCGCGCCGGCTGGCCCTCGGCCTCGCTGCTGACCGCGGCCAGCCGGGTGCGCGTCTCGTCGTACGCCTCGAGCAGCACCACCGTGCCCGGGATGCCGCTGACCACCACGTCGACCAGCCTCGGCGCGTCACCGAAGAGCAGGTACCAGTCCTCGTCCGGTCGTGCCGGGGTGCTGGCGAGGCTCGCCGCGACGTCGGTGCTCTCGCCGATGGGCATCGACTGCTCGGGCCGGTCGTTCGGCTCGACCTCGGTGCGCCGTGCCGGACCCGCGTCCTGCGCCGGAGGCGGGGGGGCCTCGGTCTTGCCAGGACATCCGGGCAGGAGGACGAGGAGAGACAGGACGGCGAGTGCGCGCGCGGAGCTCACGGGGCTCAAGGACCTACCACAGCCCCGGAGCCCCGCCTCCTTCGAGACTGGAGTGGAGGCGCCCAGGTGGGCGATGCTCGACCGCACGTTCCCCCCGCCATGACCTTCAGCCTTCTCCTCGGAGTCGTCCTCTCGGCCGTCCCCGCGCTCGGCTTCGTCCAGGCCACCGACTGGTACGAGCGTGCGAGCGCCCCGGCCCACTTTCAGCCGCTGCAGCTGGTGGACGGAGATCTCCGCACCGCCTGGTGCGCCGCGAGCAGCGACGCGCAGGCCGACGCGCTGAGCCTCGGCTTCGCCACCATGGTGGCGGTGGACGAGGTGCGGATCGGGACCGGGAACCAGGTCGACACCGCCACCTTTCACGCCTCGGCGCGGCCCCGGAAGTTCGTGCTCCGCACCGACGGCCGGGCGAGCACCTTCTCCGTGGCGGACACCGAGGGCATCCAGAGCGTGAAGCTGGACGCACCGCTGCAGGGCTCGGTGTTCACGCTCGAGGTGCTCGACGTCGAGCCCGCCGAGGATCCGGCCGCGCCGGCCTGCATCTCGGAGGTGGAGCTCGTCTCCCACGGCAAGCCCATCCCGCATCCGAAGAAGGCCCTGCTCCAGTGGAACGCGGATCGCGCCCGGCTGCTCGGCATCTGGTACGCCGGCGACGAGAGCAACCCCGACCAGAGCCTGGCCTTCTTCATCGACGGCAGCTGGCAGTACCGGGCGGTGGTCTACGACGAGCCCACCCGGCCGAAGACCATCGCCGGGACCTGGGGCCTGGACAAGAAGGGGCTCTGGATGAAGGCGCCCGGCTCGGGGAAGGGGCGGGTGACCCCCGAGGTGGAGACCAAGTCCGACCCACGCGGGAAGGGACGCAGCACGCTCCAGCTAAAGGGCGGCGTCCCCGCGGCGCTGCGCGTCGTCTTTCGCGACCGGCGCTAGGCGAGGCGGCGCCCCCGGGCCGGCTACCGGATGGCGGCGCTCCTCTTCTTCCGCGCCGAGAAGCGCTGGAAGAAGTCCACGATCTCCTGCAGCGCCACCTTGGCGTCGGAGCGTCCTTGAACTCCGACTCGAGGAAGATGCCGCCGCAGGACTCGCACGTGTCGTAGTGCAGGGGGTGCTGCCGGTCACCGCCATCCACCCGGACCAGGTCCACCTGGCACTCGGGACACTGGCCGGTGAGGGCCTCGGCGTCGACGCGCCCTCCGAGGCTCTCGAGCCCCGGGAGGTTGTTGTGGAGGAGCAGGCGGTTCAGATCCGCCACGTCCATCCACAGTCCGCCGCACTCTCCGCAGCGTCGCAACGTCGTCTCTTCACCTTCCAGCTCTGCCATCTCGACGTTGCAGCTGGGGCAATCCATGAAAACGCGTCTTCTCCGTGCGGGGGGAGCAGTGCTCCGATGGGGATGCACCCAGGAGTCTAAGGCCGGGAATTTTCATCCTGCAACCGGCAGCACCCGGGCACCAACGGGTTTTCCGCTTTCACTTCACCCGGGTGGTCCGGGCGCCCAGGCCCTGAGCTTCCCCTCGAGGCCCTCGTAGCCCCGGTCCAGGTGGTAGACGCGGGCCACCCGGGTGGTGCCCGCGGCCCGAGCCCGGCGAGGATGAGCGAGGCCGAGGCCCGCAGGTCCGTGGCCATCACCGGCGCCCCGGAGAGGGTGTGGACTCCCTTCACCACCGCGGTGTGGCCCTCCACGCGGATGTCCGCCCCCATCCGCCGGAGCTCGGCCACGTGCATGAAGCGGTTCTCGAAGATGTTCTCCGTGATGACGCTGGTGCCCCGGCGACGGCCAGCAGCGCCATGAGCTGCGCCTGCATGTCGGTGGGAAACCCCGGGATGCTCCGTGGTCTGGAGGTCGACCGGCTCGGGCACGTCCGGGCCGCCGACAGCGCATGCCTCCCCGCCGCGTGGGGACCACCGAGCAGCCGGCCTCGCGAAGCTTCCCGATGACCGCGTCGAGGTGCGCCGGCATGGCGCCCAGGACGTGCACGTCGCCCCCGGTGATCGCCGCGGCGACCAGGAGCGTGCCGGCCTCGATCCGGTCGGGGATGACCGAGTGCTCCACGCCGGTCAGCCGGGACACGCCCTCGATCGTGATGATGTCGGTGCCCGCGCCCTGGATCCGCGCGCCCATGCGTGACCAGCGCCCGGGCGAGATCCTCGACCTCCGGCTCGCGGGCGGCGTTCTCCAGCACCGTCGTCCCCTCGGCGAGCACCGCGGCCATCAGCACGTTCTCGGTGCCGGTGACGGTGATCTTGTCGAAGCGCACCGTCGCGCCCCGGAGCCGCGTGGCGCGGGCCTCGACGTAGCCGTCCTCGATGTGGATGTCCGCCCCCAGCGCCGCGCAAGCCCTTCAGGTGCTGGTCGATGGGCCGGGCGCCGATGGCGCAGCCGCCGGGCAGGGAGACCCGGGCCCGTGCCCGAAGCGGCCGAGCAGCGGCCCGAGCACCAGCACCGAGGCGCGCATCGTCCGGACCAGGTCGTACGGGCGCCTCCGGGAGCGATGCCCGGCCGTGGATCGCACCGTACGCGTGCCGGACCGTGGCGCTCGGTGCCCGGACCACGCTCGGCCTCGACGCCCATCGTCCGGAGCAGCTCGCAGCATGGTGGTGACGTCCGCCAGGTCGGGGACATTGCGGAGGGTCGTCGCACCCTCGCCGAGCAGGGCCGCGGCCATCAGGGGGAGCGCGGCGTTCTTGCTGCCCGACACGCGCACCTCGCCCTCCAGCCGGGCGCCGCCTTCGATGTGGATCTGGTCCAAGGGCTCCGTCTCCTGGATGCGTGGTCGCCGGGCCGCGGAGGTGTGTCCCGAGGGCCAGCCGATCATGTCGGGCGAGGTCGCGTTCGATGCGGACGGAGCCATAGCCGGCCCGCTCGAGCAAGGACTGGACCGCCGGCCCCTGCCCGTCGCCGATCTCCAGCGCGAGCAGCCCGCCCGGGACGAGCCAGCCGCGGCGCCCGGCGACGATGCGCCGGACCAGACGTCCAGCCCGTCGTCGCCCCCGTCGAGCGCGCCGCGGCGGCTCGCGCTGCGCACCTCGGCGGAGAGGGTGGCGATCTCCGCGGGGCACGTAGGGCGGATTGGCGACCACCACGTCGAAGGGCGGCTCGCCCTCCGACCGGAGCGTAGAGGTCGCCCCCCGGACCTCGACCCGGTCGGCCGCGCCGAGCGCCGCGGCGTTCGCCCGGGCCACGTCCGCGGCGCCCGGAGAGATCTCGGTGGCCACGACCCGGCGCCGCGGCCGCTCGAGCGCCGAGGGTGACGGCGACGCACCCGCTGCCGGTGCAGAGGTCGAGCAGCCGCACGCTCGCGTCCCGGGCAGCGCCTGCGAGCACGGCCTCGACCAGGAGCTCGGTCTCGGGGCGCGGGATGAGGACGCGCGGGTCCACCGCGAAGGGGCGGCCGTAGAACTCCCGCGTGCCGGTCAGGTACTGGGTGGGCTCGCCTGCCGCCCGCCGCGCGATCAGCGCCCGGTAGGCGGCGAGCTCGTGGCCTCGAGCGGCCGGTCGAGGTCGATGTACAGCCGCACCCGGGAGGTGGAGCACGTGCGCGAGCAGGAGCTCGGCGGTGAGCCGGGGCGAGTCGACGCCGAGCTTCTCGAAGTGCTGGGATCGTCCAGCCGAGGACCCGGCGCACCGTCCAGGGCTGCTCGCTCATGCCTCGCGGCTGAGGCGCGCATCGACTCGGCCTTGAGCTGCTCGGCCTGGAAGTAGGTCCGGCAGGCCACGACGATGTCCTCGATGTCGCCGCCCATCCGCGCCGGGAGGTTGTGCCAGGTGACCCCGATGCGGTGATCGGTGAGCCGGTCCTGGGGGAAGTTGTAGGTCCGGATCTTCTCGCTCCGGTCGCCGGTGCCCACCTGCCCCGCGCAGCGAATCGCGCTCGCTGGTGATGCGCTCCTGCTCGAGCTCGTAGAGCTTGGCCCGGAGCATGCGCATGGCCATGGTGCGGTTCTTGGTCTGGCTCTTCTCCTGCTGGCACTTCACCACGATGCCGGTGGGGAGGTGCTTGAGGCGGACGGCCGAGTCGGTGGTGTTGACGCTCTGACCCCCCGCGCCGGTCGAGCGCATGACCTGATCTCGATGTCGGCCGGGTTGATCTGGATGTCCACGTCCTCGGCCTCGGGCATGACCGCCACGGTGATGGTCGAGGTGTGGATGCGGCCCTGCGCCTCGGTGGCGGGGACCCGCTGCACCCGGTGAACGCCGGACTCGTACTTCATGGACGAGTAGACCGCCTCGCCGGAGAGGGTGACGGTGGCGTCCTTGATCCCGCCGGCGTTGCCCGGGCTGACGTCGACCAGCTCGGCCTTCCAGCCCTTCCGGTCCGCGTAGCGGAGGTACATCTGGAGGACCTCCTCGCCGAAGAGGCCTGCCTCGTCCCCGCCGGCGCCGGCCCGGATCTCGAGGATGACGTTCTTCTCGTCGTTGGGGTCCCGGGGGATGAGGAGAACCTTGAGCTCGGCCTCGAGCGCGTCGCGCCGCTCCCGGAGGGCGGGCAGCTCCTCCTTGCCCAGGGCGCGCTCGTCGGGGTCGGAGCTCTCGAGCATCCGCTCGGCCTCGCCCAGATCCGCTCGCACGCTCTTGAACGCCCGGTACACGCCGACGATGCGCTCGAGCGACGACCGCTCCTTCATCACCTTGGTGAGGCGTGCGTTGTCGCCCAGCGTTTCTGGATTGGCGAGGTCCGCCTCGAGCCGGTCGTAACGCCGCTCGACTTCGTCCAGCTTGTCGATCATCTGCCGGGGAGGCTCTACCTCGCCCGGGCGTCCGCCGCCACCCTCCGGTGCGCTCAGGCCAGCGCACGGCACTCTCGCGCGTGCCCAGCGTCCGCTGGAGGAAGGGGAGGGCGTGGGCGAGGAACTCGGCGGCGTGGTCCTCGTGGACGAAGAGCTTGCCCCGGGGATCTCCACCAGCTCGGCCGGGCCCGCGAACTGGGCCAGCATGGCCCGGGCCTTCGCTACCGGGAAGAACGGGTCGTCCGGTCCCCAGATGCACAGCGTGGGGGCGTGGATGCGCCGGTGCACCTCGGCCAGCGCGTCGATCACCCCCGGGTCGAACGCGGCCAGGACGCGCACCTGGCTCGCCAGCACCCGCGGGTCGCGAAGCGGCGCCAGGAACAGCTCGCCGAACTCGCCATCCATGTACGACGGGTCGGTGAAGAGCGGCCCGAGCCCCAGGGCCGTGTCGCGCAGCGGGGGCCGGGAGATGGCGCGGAGCATCGGTCCGGCGAGCCCGCGCCGGGCAGCTTGGACGAAGACCTGGAACAGCAGACCGTGGTGATCCGGGATCTCGGTGTTGCCGAGGACCATCGCTGCGAGCCGCTCGTCACCGGCGCAGGCCAGCCGGGCGATGGATTCCGCCGCTGTCGTGCGCGAGCACGGCGTAGCGCCGGAGCCCGAGGCTGTCGATGAAGGCATGCACGGTCTCGGCGGAGGTCTGGAGGTCCACCGGCCCTGGCCACTCGGTGTGGCCTGCGCCGGGGAGATTCCAGCAGATGGACGGTGAAGTGCCTGGCGAGCCCGGGCACGAGGTGACGCCAGGTCGCCGCGTGGAGCGGGAAGCCGTGGACCGCGACCAGGTCGGGGCCGTTGCCGAACCGCCAGGTGGCCACGCGGCCGCCCGGCAGATCGAGGAAGGAATCGGGGGAAGAGAAGCGGCGGAGCAGCTCGGACACGGTGCAGGACCTCCAGGAGAGAGACGGGAGGCAAGGTGCCGGGGTGACCGGGCTGCAGCAATGACCTGGCGAGGTAAGCGCGCGCCGCGAGTGCCATCGCTAGATTCCTGGCCGTGAATCGCCGTGCCCCCGCGCTCTTCCCGGCTCTGCTCCGTCACTGGCGGGCCCGGCGCGGGATGAGCCAGCTGGACCTCGCGCTGGCCGCGGAGGTCTCCGCCCGGCACCTGAGCTTCCTGGAGACCGGGCGGTCGCGGCCGAGCCGGGAGATGATCCTCCGGCTGGCCTCGACGCTCGACGTGCCCCTGCGCGAGCAGAACGCGATGCTCCGGGCCGCCGGTCTCGAGGACGCATTCGCCATTCCCGCCCCCGACGCGCCATTCGCCCCCGCGGTGGAGCGGGCCATCGAGAGGATGATGGCGCAGCACGAGCCGTTCCCGCTGATCGTCTTCGACCGGAAGTATGACGTCTTGCGGATGAACGGCGGGGCCTCCCGGCTCCTCCCGCGCTTCGTCGCGGATCCCGCGTCGCTGGCGGCTCCGGTGAACGGTCTCGTGCTCCTCTTCGACCCGCGAGGGGTCCGGCCGTTCGTCGAGGACTGGCCCGGCACCGCCCGGGAGACGCTGGCCCGGCTCCACCGCGAGGTGCTGGCGAGCGGCGGGGACGAGGAGTTGGGGGCACTGCTTCAACGGCTGCTCGCCCTGCCCGGGGTGCCCGCAAGCTGGAAGCAACCCGACCTCGAGATGCCCTCCGAGCCGACGCTCACGGTGCGCTTCCGCCGCGACGGGACCCGCGTGTCGTTCCTCACCACCGTGACGACGTTCAGCGCGCCCCAGAACGTGGCGCTCGAGGAGCTGCTCCTCGAGAGCTGGTTCCCGCTCGATGACGAGACGGCGGACACCTGTGCGTCGCTGGTGGTATGAGGCACGCCCCATGGCCACCAAGATCGGAAACCGGAGCAAGAAGAAGCTGAAGAACCGGGCGAAGGTGAAGCGCGGCGTGCTGAAGCGCGGTCGCGTGCGCCGGAGGAAGGCCGCCGGGCGCCGGTAGCCGTTCGCCCTCGCGGCGGTCAGACTGTGCTGGCGCGCCGCGCTCGCCCCGGGCTAGCGACCTTTCATGGACATGCGCGCCGTCTTCGATTTCGTCGTCTCATTCACCAACGGTGGGAGTCTCCGGGGCGAGGGGTTCCGGCTGGATCTGCCGAGGCCGGACGCCACCGAGTCGGAGATCGCCGCGCTGCTGGTGGCCCATCTCGGTCTCCTGATGGTGGGCGAGGTGGAGCTGCGAAACCTCCGGCGGGTGGAGGAACCCCACCGCGGCTCCCGCGGCGTGCTCCCGCGGCGCGCGCGCCGGGCGTCGGCTCGTCGACCTGAGCCACCCCATCCACCACGGGCTGGTGACGTACCCGGGGCTGCCCGCGCCGGAGATCTCGGACCACCTCTCGCGAGAGGCCTCGGAGGGCAAGTACGCGCCCGGCGTCACCTTCCAGATCGGCCGCATCAGCCTGGTGGCCAACACCGGTACGTACCTGGACAGCCCGTGGCACCGCTACGCGGAGGGGGCGGACCTCTCCGGCCTGCCGCTCGAGACGCTGGTCGATCTCGAGGGCGTGCTGCTCCGGACGACGGGCAGCGGCCGCCGCGGCATCGACGCGCTCGCGCTCGCACCGCTCGATGTCCGCGGCAAGGCCGTGCTCCTTCACACCGGCTGGGACGTCCACTTCGGCACGCCGCAGTACGCGAAGGACGCTCCGTTCCTGACGGACGGCGGCGCGGAGTGGCTTGCGAGGAACGGCGCGGCGCTGGTGGGCATCGACGCGATCAACATCGACGACATGGGCGATGCCGGGCGCCCGGCGCACTCGCGGCTCCTCGCCGCCGGCATCCCGATCGTCGAGCACCTGCGTGGACTCGACCAGCTTCCCGCATCCGGGTTTCGCTTCTCGGCGGCGCCGCCCCGGAATCGAGGGCCTCGGAACGTTCCCCGTCCGGGCCTACGCGATCCTCGACGGCTGAGCTGCCGGATGGGGCCCTGCTAGCCTGCCGGTGCCCGGAGGTGTGCCCATGCACGGTCGCGTTCTTGCCCTCGTGGTGCCGCTGGTCGTGTCCTCGCTCGCCGTCGCCGAGGAGCGGCCGACCGACGCGTATTTGGACCAGACCCGCGATCGGTGGACCGCGGTGGCCCGGAAGATCTGGGAGACGCCCGAGATCGCGCTGCAGGAGAAGAAGTCCGCCCAGGCGCTGGCCGAGGTGCTCCAGAAGGAAGGCTTCAAGGTGACCTGGGGCGTCGGCGGCGAGCCCACCGCCTTCGTGGCCACCGCGGGCACGGGCGCGCCCACCATCGCCTTTCTCGCCGAGTACGACGCGCTGCCGAGCCTCTCCCAGAAGGCCGGGACGGCGACCCGGAGCGCGGTGGTGGAGAACGGGCCGGGTCACGGCTGCGGGCACAACCTGCTCGGCACGGCCGCCACCGCGGCCGCCGTTGCCGCGAACCGCGAGCGGCAATCCCGGAAGCTCGCCGGGGACCATCCAGCTGTTCGGGACGCCGGCGGAGGAGGTGCTGTTCGGCAAGACGTTCATGATCCGGGACGGCGCCTTCAAGTCCACCGATGCGGTCCTCGCCTGGCACCCGGACGACCAGAACCGGGTGGTGAACCGGGCCCGGCTCGCGGCCGCGGCGTCGGAGGTCGAGTTCTTCGGTCGTTCGGCGCATGCCGCCGCCGCGCCCTGGGCAGGACGGAGCGCGCTCGATGCCCTGATGCTCTTCGACCACGCGATGGCGCTGATGCGGGAGCACGTCAAGCCGACGGCCCGCATCCACCGCGTCATCCAGGAGGGCGGGGTCGTGGCGAACGTCATCCCGGACCACACCCGGGCGGAGTACTGGGTCCGTGACGCGACCGACCAGAGCGTGCAGGAGCTCCTCGCCCGGATGCGCAAGGCGGCCGACGGCGCGGCGATGGCGACCGAGACCCGGGCGCAGGTGAAGCTCCTCTTCTCGGTGCGGGACGTGGTCGACAACCCGGCGCTCGACGCCGTGGTGCAGAAGGAGCTCGAGCGCGTGGGGCCTCCGGTCTACGACGCCCAGGACATCGCCTTCGCCAGGGCGCTCCAGAAGGAGCTCGGGGCCGAGCCCGCGGGCATGGCCCAGAAGGTGAGCCCGTACAGCGGCGAAGAACGGCAACACCGCCTCCTCGGACATCGGCGAGGTGAGCGCGGCGGTGCCCCTGTCCGAGCTCGCCGTGGCCACCCGGCCGCTCGGAACCGTCGCCCACCACTGGGCGCAGACCAGCTGCGCCGCGCACCCGCTCGGCTTCAAGGGAATGATGGTGGCGGCGAAGGTGCTTGCAGCCTCGGGCGTGGATCTCCTGTCCGACCCGGCCGCGGTGGCCGCGGCGAAGGCAGACTTCCTGAAGGCGACCGACGGAAAGCCCTATCAGTCGCCGCTCGCCCCGGACGCGAAGCCGCAGGCGTCACGCTGACGCGGCTGGCTTTCCCGGCGCGGAGCCGCGAGAGCCCATTTCGCGGTTCCGAGCCCCGCAGCCGGGTCCGAGCTCCCGCGGCCCGGGACTGCTGCAATCTACCGCGGCTCGCCAAGGCCGGCGCGTCCCCAGGCACTGCTCGAGACCGTCGCCCTCGCGTCGGCTACGGGCTGCCCGGAGCCGTCGCCGAGACAGGCGGGCCCGGCACCAGCGGCGCGAGCTCCGGCAGTGGCGTGGCGAACGTCGCCGACGCGGTCCGTAGCCGCTCCAGCACCGCCTGCGCGTCGGCCCCGGTGAGCGGGTAGGGCTGGATCGGCCGGTCGGGGAAGCGGTCCGTCCGGAGCGGGATGAGCTCCGCTGAGAGATAGCCGCTCCGATCGAAGCGGGCCTTCAGCAGCACCGAGTCCTTGTCCCGCGGGTTCCAGTTGCCGCCGAAGACGAAGTTCCCGAGCGAGTAGAAGACCGCGGCCTGGCCCTGCCGCTCCATCCCGTGCAGCACGTGGGGGTGGCTGCCGAGCACCGCCGCAGCGCCCGAGTCGATCGCCGCCTTCGCCAGCGCCAGCTGGTAGGTGTCCGGTCCCTTGCTGCCCTCGCGGCCCCAGTGAAAGAAGGGAATCACCAGGTCGGCCTGCTTCCTTGCCGCGGGCACGTCCTCGCGCACCATCCTCTCCACCACCGTCCAGTCGCTCGGGTGTCCCGCGACGCCGGCGGTGGTCTCCGTCGCCCACACCACCGCCGGCTCGGGGTGCTTCTCTCCGAGGATGAGATAGCCGAGGAAGGCGATCTTCAACCCGCCGACCTCGATGATGGCCGGCTTCCGGGCCTCGGCCAGCGTCCGGCCGGCGCCGAAGTGCGCGATGCCCGCGGCATCGAGCGTGTCGATGGTGTCGACGACGCCGTCCGGCCCGTAGTCCATCAGGTGGTTGTTGGCGAGCGTCACCGCGCGCACGCCGGCGTCCACCAGCACCTGGACCGTGGACGGGCGTGCGCGGAAGTTGAAGTTCTTGGGGATGGGCGCCCCGCGAAGGGTGAACGGGCACTCGAGGTTCACCACCACCAGATCGGCGCCGGCGAAGAGCGGCTTCACCTCGGCGAAGCCCCAGCCGTCCACCTCCGGGCCGCTCTGTCCCTTGGCCCGGAGTCCATCCACCCACTCCTCGTAGTGCGCGCCGAGGGTGACGTCGCCACGCCGCCACGAGCGTGATGGGCCGCGGCGGTGCGGGAGCCGGCGCCGCAGCGGCGACCGGCGTCGTGGCCGGCGGCGTCGCGGCTGCCTTCGCCCTCGGGACGCACGGTGGCCCGCGGGGCACACGCGGCGAAGAGGCCGAGCGTGCAGACGAGGCCGATGGCCCTGAAGTCGTGGCGTCGTGCGGGGTTCACGTCGGCTCTCGAGTGTAGCTTGCGGAGCCGGTTTTCCGCTGAATACAGTGGACCGGAACCCCCCTCCCATGGCCCGCGAGAAGGACAACATCGCGCTCTCCGACGAGCACAACACCCGCGGCATCGAGCTCGCCGATCGCGGCTGGCTGGACGAGGCCATCCGCGAGTTCCGCAAGGCCATCGACCTCGACCCGGACTCGGCCCACGCCCACGACAACCTGGCGACGGTCTACGCCGAGAAGAAGCTCTACCGCGAGGCGCTCGCCGAGTACCTGACCGCGCTGAAGCTCGAGCCGGACAGCGCCACCGCGCACTACAACCTCGCCTGCTTCCTCTCGACGCACGGACCGGAGTTCGCCGTCGCCGCCTACAAGCAGGCGATCGAGCTCGACCCGGAGTACCCTGACGCGCACCTGAACCTCGGCCTCACCTACGCCGACCACGGCCGGGTGGAGGAGGCCGTCGCCGAGCTCCAGACGGCCATCGAGCTCGATCCGGCGGACGCCTTCCCCCGGCACGAGCTCGCCGCGCTCCTGATGGACGAGGGCGACTACCGCGGCGCCATCGCCCAGCTGAAGGAGGTCGTCCGGCTCGAGCCCGAGGACTTCGAGGCGCATCTCGACCTGGGCATCTGCTACGCGCAGAAGGGCTTCTACGCCGAGGCCGAGCGGGCCTATGTCAAGGCGCGCGCGCTTCAACGCCGACGACCTGCTCCTCCACTACAACCTGGCGGCCCTGTACGCGCTCTGGGCGAAGAAGTCCGACTCGCTCGAGTGGCTGAAGAAGGCGCTCGACGCCGATCGGCAGAAGGTCTCGGGCTGGCTCGCGACCGACCCCATGTTCGATGGGCTGAAGGGCGACCCGGAGTACGAAGGCCTGCTGTGAGGCGCCCGGCGTGAGCAATGAGGCCTGGCACATCGCGGTGGCGGTGCTGCTGGTCCTGGTCAACGCGTTCTTCGTCGCCTCGGAGATGGCGCTGGTCCGGGCCCGGCCCACCCGCTTTCGCACCCTCGCCGCCGGCGGAAACCGCGCCGCGGAGCGCACCCTCGCGATCCTCGGCAATCTCGGCCCCTACCTCGGCACGGTGCAGTTCGGGGTGACGCTCACCTCTCTCGGCATCGGCTGGGTCGGCGAGCCGGCGTTCGCCGCGGTCATCGAGCGAGGGCTCCACGCGACGTTCCCGGAGCGGCAGGGCTTCGTCGCGCTCGCCCACACGCTCGCGTTCCTTGTGGGCTTCGCCATCATCACCATCCTCCACCTGGTCATCGGCGAGCTGGTGCCGAAGAACCTCGGGCTGCAGCGGACCGAGTCGGTGGCGATGGCGGTGTCGGGGCCGATGCGGGCCATCTACGTGGTCTCCTATCCAGCGGTGGGCCTCATCAACCGGATGGCCGCGGCGGTCTCCCGGGCGCTGGGGCTCAACCCGGGCGGCTCCTTGGAGAGCGCGCTCAACTCCGAGGAGCTGGCGATGATCCTCGACAGCTCTGCCCGGGCCGGCAGCATCACCGCCGAGCGGGCCGATCTCATTGCTCGCGCGCTCTCGATGTCGGAGAAGACCGCGCGCCAGATCCTCGTGCCGCGTCAGCAGGTCCGCTACCTCGACCTCGACGAGTCGCTCGAACGCAACATCGCCGAGGCCCGCGCGGCGGGGCATACCTGGCTGCCGGTCGCCCGCGGGAGCCTGGACCAGGTCGAGGGCGTGGTGAACGTGAAGGACCTGTTCTTCCTCCTGGCCAACGACCAGCTCCGGAGCCTCGCCCAGGTGCAGCGCCCGGTGCTCTTCGTCCCGGAGAACGTCACGCTCGAGCAGCTGCTCATCGAGTTCCGGAAGCGCCGGCGGCAGCTGGCGGTGGTGGTGGACGAGCACGGCGGGACGAGCGGCATCGTCAGCCTGGCGGACGTGGTCGCCGAGGTGGTGGGCGACGTGGCGGAGCTCGGCCGCCGCGTGTCCGAGGTGAAGACGCTGCCGGGCGGGCGGCTCGAGCTGCCCGGGAGCACCCAGCTCTCGGACCTCGAGGACCGGCTGGACGTCCGCTTCGACGTCGACCCCGCCGAGGTGAGCACCATCGCCGGTTACCTCATGGCCCGGCTGGGGCGGGTCCCCGAACCGGGCGACCACACCGAGGTGGACGAGTTCGAGATCCGCGTCGCCGAGACCGACGGGCCGCGGGTTCTCAAGGTCCGGATCGAGCCCAAGCCGGCCGCCGCGCCGCCTGCCTCCGCCGGCCGCATCGGCATGACCATGAACGTACCGTCACGTACTGTCATGCACTGCTTGCCGGGAACTTCACCGACGCGGTAAACAGGGGCGCCGCCCCGTCTCTCCTGCCCAGGAGTCCCTCCGCACATGCGCATCCGGCGCCTCGACATCACCGGCTTCAAGTCCTTCATGGACCGGGCGGTGTTCACCTTCGACGAGGGCGTCACCGGCGTCGTCGGTCCGAACGGATGCGGCAAGTCCAACGTGGTCGACGCGATCCGCTGGGTGATGGGCGAGCAGAGCGCGAAGAACCTCCGCGGCCGGGGCATGGAGGACGTCATCTTCAACGGGAGCGAGACCAAGCCCCCGCTGTCGATGGCCGAGGTGTCGCTCACCTTCGAGGTGGACGCGCGGGATCAGCTCGCGCCGCAGTACGCCGGGTTCGGCGAGGTGACCGTCACCCGGCGCCTGTTCCGCTCCGGCGAGTCCGACTACCTCATCAACCGCACCCAGTGCCGGCTGCTGGACGTGGTGGAGCTGTTCCTCGGCACCGGTGTCGGCACGCGCGCCTACAGCATCATCGAGCAAGGCCGGGTGGGGCTCATCGTCTCGTCGAAGCCCGAGGACCGCCGGAGCATCATCGAGGAGGCGGCGGGGGTGACGAAGTACAAGTCGCGCCGCAAGGCCGCCGAGCGGAAGCTCGAGGCCACCGAGGCGAACCTCCTCCGCGTGGCGGACCTCGTCTCCGAGCTCGAGAAGCGGCTCGACTCGCTCGGGCGCCAGGCGCGGAAGGCCGAGAAGTACCGCTCGCTCAAGTCGCGCATCCGGGAGGTCGAGCTGCACCAGGCCAGCCACCGGCTGCTCGGGCTCCTTGCCGAGCAGAAGCACCTCCAGGACGCCATCGCCGCGCTGGGCGAGAGCGAGCAGGCGGCGCTGCAGCGGGTGCGGGCGCTCGAGGACGCGGTGGAGGCGCGCCGTGCCCGGCTGGAGACGGACGGGCAGCGGCTGCAAGTGCTCGCCGACGAGGTGCACGCCCTCGACAGCCAGACGCGCGAGACCGACCAGGCGCTCGCCTTCTGGCGGGCGGACCTCGCCACCGCCGAGGCGGCCGAGGCAGCGGCAGTGGCCGAGGCTGAGCTCCTGGCCGGGCGGCTCGCGGCGCTCGAGACGCGCAAGGCGGCGCTCGAGGCCGAGGTGGCCGCGCTCGGTGGGGCCTCCCTCGCCGACGAGGCGGCGATGCGCCGCGCCCAGGAGGGGCTGGGGGCCGCTCAGGGGCTGCAGCGCGAGGTCCAGGAGCGGCTGGAGCAGGAGCGGCTCGCGCTGCTCGGTCTCGCCGGACGCATCGCCAACCAGGAGACGCAGCTCGGCGCGCTGGCGGCCCGGCGCGAGGAGCTCCGGGAGCGTCACCGGCACGCCACCGCCGAGCTGGAGGCCGTCCGGGGGCAGGAGTCGGCGCTCGACCGCGAGCGCAACGAGGTCACCCGGCGGGTGCAGCAGAGCCGGCAGCTGACGCTCGAGCTCGCCGAGCGCCGCGGCGCCGAGGAGGACGCCCTGCAGCGGGCCCGGGCCGCCTTCGCCGAGAGCGAGGTGGGGGTCATCGCGCTGCGCGAGGAGCTGGCCGACCGGCGCAGCCGCCTGCACTCGCTCGAGGAGATCCAGCGGCACTACGAGGGCTTCGACCGCGGCGTCCGGGCGATCATGCTGCGCGCAGGGACCGAGGCCCGCGCCCAGGGCATCTTCGGCCTGGTCGCCGACGTGCTCGGGACCTCGCCCCGCTTCGAGCGGGCCATCGAGGCGGCGCTCGGGGCGCGGCTGCAGAACGTGCTGGTCCAGAGCCGTTCGGTGGGCCTCGAGCTGTCGCGCTACCTGGCCTCGGTGGCCGAGGGACGCAGCTCGTTCCTTCCGCTGCCGGAGCTGTCGGTCGCGCCAGCGCCGTCCCTGCCCGACGGGCTCGGTGGCGTGCTGGGTCGGGCGATGGACGAGGTCCGCGCCGAACCCGAGTTCCGGCCGGTGGTCGAGCTGCTCCTCGGCAACGTGCTCCTGGTCGAGGACCTCGAGGCGGCGGCCCGGGTCCGCGACGTCGCCCCGGGCTTCACCGCGGTGACCCTCGCCGGCGAGGTGCTGGCCGCGGACGGGACGCTCACCGGCGGCGTGCTCGAGGGCCCGGGCTCGGGGGCGCTGCAGAAGAAGCGGGAGATCGCCGAGCTGGCCGAGACGGTGGCCGCCACCGAGGCCCGCTACAGCGAGCTGCTCACCCGGCACTACGCGCTGCAGAAGCAGATCCTCCACACCGAGGAGCTGCTCAAGGGCCTGCAGAAGCATCACCACGAGGAGGAGCTGGTCCGCTCGGCACTGGAGAAGGACCTGCACCAGGCCTCCGAGCAGCTGGCGCGCTTCCGCGAGCGGATTGGTCAGCTGGTCCGGGATTCCGAGGCGCTCGACGAATCGCTCGCCCGGGTGGACCGGGACGAGGAGGCGGCGCGCGGCGAGTCGGCGCACGCCCAGGCGGAGCGGGCCTCGCGCGAGGACCGCGCCCGCGAGCTCCAGGACAGGCTCGAGGGGCTCCAGCGCTCCGCCGAGGCCCACGGCCAGGAGCTGATGGGGCTTCGGGTAAAGGTGGCCTCGCACGCCGAGCGGGCCGAGGCGGCCCGGGCCTCGCTGGCCGAGGTGGACGGCGGCCTCGACCGAGATCGCTGGAGCGTCGGTCACGGGCGGAGGCGGCGCGGACCCAGGCCGTGGCGGCGCCGCGAGGACCTGCGCGGTCGGATCGTGGCCGCCGAGGATGGGCACGCCGGCCGGCTGCAGCAGCTGGCCGAGGGCACGGCCCAGCTGGAGGACGGGCGGCGGGTCCACGGGGAAGAGCTGGCGCGGGTGCGGGCGGACGAGACGAGCCTGCGCGACGAGCGGGCCCGGCTGGACGGGGTGACCGAGGGGCTGGGGCAGATCACGCTCCGCGAGCGGTCGCTGGTGCTGGACGTGGAGCACCTGGTCCGGTCGGTCGAGGAGCGGCACCAGACCGACCTGGGCGAGGAGCTGCACCGCTACCACACCCACCGCCGGCTCGAGGCCTCCGAGGAGCAGCAGCTCAAGGAGCTTCGGGGGCAGCTCGAGCGGCTCGGGGAGATCAACCTCACCGCCATCGAGGAGCACCAGGAGGTGGCGCAGCGCCACGCCTTCCTCGCCGGGCAGAAGCGGGACCTCGAGGCGAGCATCAAGTCGCTGCGCGACGCCATCGCCAAGATCGACCGCACCAGCCGCGAGCGCTTCGCGCGGACCTTCGAGGTGGTGAACGATCGGTTCCAGCGGGTCTTCCCCCGCCTCTTCGGCGGCGGGCGGGCGGGCCTCCTCCTCACCGACGAGGGGCCCACCGGCGAGCCGGGGGTGGAGATCGTCGCCCAGCCCCCGGGGAAGAAGCTGCAGAGCGTGACCCTGCTCTCGGGCGGCGAGAAGGCGCTCACCGCCGTGGCGCTGATCTTCGCCATCTTCCTCATCAAGCCCACCCCGTTCTGCCTGCTGGACGAGGTGGACGCCCCGCTCGACGAGGGCAACGTCGGCCGCTACAACGATCTGCTCCGGGAGATGTCGAAGCAGTCGCAGTTCATCCTCATCACCCACAACAAGCGGACGATGGAGGTCGTCGACACGCTCTACGGCGTGACGATGGAGGAGCCGGGCATCAGCAAGCTGGTCTCCGTCCGGCTCCGTGAGGCCACCGCGGCCAACGACGATCAGGCGGTGGCCTAGAACTTCTCCTTCGGGCAGGCCTTCTCGTTCGCGTTCCGGAGCTGCTTCGCCGCGTCGATCTGCTTCTGGGTGTCGGCCACCGCGCCGCCGCGCCGCCTTCTCCGCGTCGGCCCAGCTGGGATCCTTGGCCTTCAGGGTCTGGGCCAGGGTCAGCGCCTGCTGCTCGACCGCGGACTCGTCCTCGAGCGCCTTGGTGTACATCGTCGTCGGCCTTCACCAGGTCGGCGCAGCCGGTCTTGAGGTCCTTCACCATGGCTCCGGCGCTCTTGCGCTTCTTGACGTCCTTCGAGTTCGCCGCGGCCTGGTAGGTCTGCACCTGTGCGTCGTAGGTGTTGGCCACGTTCTGTCGGCGGGCCAGAGCGGCGAAGGCGTCCGCCTGGCGCTGCTCGCGCACCACGTCCAGCTGGGCGAACTGCATCACCGGGGCGCGAGGCCGGCGGCGAAGCCGCGTGGCGCCGGAGTTGACCAGGAGGATCTGCACCGGAACGGTGAGCTGCTCGGGCGTGGTCTTGAACTGGAGCTTGGAGATCTGGCCGTTCACGCAGCTCGCGGCCGCCGCCCCCGAGGGCTCGGTCGCGGCGAGCGCGGGCTGCACCGGGTCCTTGCTGGCGGTCCCGCCGTCGGCGAGCTTCATGCGGTCGGCGTACTGGGCGATGTCCGGGCGGACCAGGACCACCGGCCCCGCCAGCTCCGGGCGGGGCCTGCGTCCGCAGCGAGCTCGAAGCAGGAGCACCACTTGGGGAGCGCAAGGCGGATGGCCCCCACCACGTCCGACGACTCGTTGATGCCCATGCGGACCATCGAGGCCGGGTCGCGCTCGATCGGCGCGTCGAGGGTGAGGGGCTTGGCGCCGGCAGGCAGCGACACGCCGGCGACCTGCGCGCGGATGGCGTTCTCGATGCAGCTGATTCCCGCTGGCTTCAGGCCGTCGGCGTGGACGGTGATATTGGTCCCGGACGCGTCCATCGCGATGGTCGCCTTGCCCTTGGTGGCCGCTGCCGGGTTCTGAACCTTGGCGTCGGCCAGGCACTCGCCGATGGCGGGCCGGGCGGCGCGGAACGCGGCCTGCAGGGTGTACTCGTTGGCGGTCTTTCCCAGGTTCAGCTTGGGCGGGAAGCAGGTCGCGAGGTCGAACGGCACCAGGTTCACCACCCGCTCGCGCTCGGCCGCGCTCGCCCCTCCGGTGGTGCTCTGGCCACTGGCGCAGGCCAGGACGAAAACCGCGATGAACAACGGGAACTGGCGTCTCATCGGCGCTCCTCCTCCTCGATCTCGTCGGTCAGCGGCGGGGGGGTTACCAGAGAATGGGCGCGCGGTGCACTCCTGATTGCGCGACGGCCCGAGCGATGCGGGAGACTGTGCGCATGACCGTCGATCGGCGGCTGGACGGCAGAGGGTGGCCCCTGGCCGGCGCTGGCCTTCCTCGCCTCGGTCGGCGCCGCCGGGCTGCTGGAGCGCGTGCAGTACCGCCTGCGCGCCAGCGAGGGCCGCGCCTGGTGGGCCTCGAACGGACGCGACGTGGTGAACGCGGTGGCGCTGGGCTGCGTCAGCGCGGGGCTGTGGGCCTACGGCTTCCGCGGCGCGCTGGTGGTGTGCGTGGCGGGCACGCTGGTGCTCCTGCTCTCGATGTCGCAGATGCGGCTCGAGTCACGTCCGCTCTCCACGCTCTGGTCGGTGGTGGTGGCGCTGGCGCTCGGGGCACCGGTGCTCGTCGCACCGGGGGCGGTGGCCCGCGGCTTCGAGCGGCTGCTCCTGACCCTCGGGCCCTGAGCAGGCGCGGGCGCTGCGCCGCTCCGCAGGCGTCCCCCGGTCGGGCGACCGCTCGCCTCAGGGCCAGCGCACGCGCCGAACCGCACCGTCGCCGGCTCCACGTCGAGGCGCACCTGCCGGGTGCCCTGCCGTGCGCGGTCCACTGACTGCGGACTCGGCGGGGACGCCGTCCACCGCGGTCACCACGTCTCCGGAGTGGAGCCGGGTGATGATCTCCGCCTGCCGCACGTAGACGCCCGGCGGACGGCGCATCAGCCGGACCGCCTCGTCCTCGCCGAGGCCGGGGTTGGCGAGCCGGAGCTGCCCCAGCCGTCGCACCTCCCCGTCGAGCCCCATCCCGAAGGACGGCGGGAGCAGCGTCCAGACGTCGAGCGCCGGGAGCGGAGCGCGAACCCACCGGGCGTCGAGCCCGCCGATGGCGTCGTCGAGCACCTGGTCGATCAGCGGCCCTGGTCCCTGGCTGCCGCTTCCGAACGGATCGACCCGGACCTCCGCCGAGCTCTCCACCACGATGGTCGAGGTGCTCGGCTGGATGAGCTCCACCCGCACCCGGTCGATCCACTCGGCGCTCGCGCCGGCGGCCGATTCCTCCCGAGCGTCCGGCGACCTCCTGCCGCCCCTCGGCGCTGGCCCGGTCGAGGCGGGCCCGGACCAGCAGCACCTCGGCCGGAGCCAGGCCCGCGGCCTTGACGAGGGTGAGGGCGTCGGTCGCGGTCCAGTCGCTCCGCTCGGGGTGGAGCGAGCCGGATCTCCGAGGGCCCCCAGATCAGCGCCCGTCCGGACACGGTGGTCACGGTGCGCAGTCCGAGCCGGGCCGAGAGCGCGAGCACGTCGTCGTCGCCCACGCCCGCCCGAGGTCCGGAGAGGCTCGACCACCAGCGCCGAGACGCGGAGGCCGGGGACCGGCTCGGTGCGGCGGACGGGCGCGCTCGAGCAGGCCGGGGGCGAGGAGAGCGACGACCAGAGCGTGATGCGAGGAGGAGGCGGATGCGCCGGAGCGTACTGCAGCAGGGCCGCCTGGCGAGCGGATGGCCGGCCGATGTGGGTCGGCGTGGGGCGGAGACCGGCGCCTTCAGTAGGCCGGTGCGTCGCTCGCGGGGAAGCTCTCCCTCGAGGCCTCGTCGACCCGGGTGTGCAGCGTGTCGGACGCCGACGTGCCCAGGCGACGGGCAAGGAGCGTCTTGCACCGCGACGCCAGGTCGAGCGACTGCTCCCGGACGTCGCGGAACAGCGCCGCCAGCTCGGCGTCGCGGCCCTGATCGGCGTCGGCGGCGTGGCGCTCGGCCGCCGCGGCCTGCTTCAGCGCGTGGTACAGCGTGCCCACCAGGTCATAGAGCGGGTCGGGGGTGTTGGTGTGGACGTCGGCTGCCATGACGGGTCCTCCGGTGCGAGCGACTCGAAGCTAGGCACCACCGCACGGCCCGGAAGCCCCTCCCGGCGCTCAGGATGCTGCGAGGAGAGGCCGGAGCTTGCCGTCCCGCTCCAGCGCCACCATGTCGCTGTACCCACCGACGTGGACGTCCCCGACGAAAATCTGCGGCACGGTGCGCCGGCCGTTCGACTGCTCGATCAGCCGCTCCCGGGCCTCGTCGTCGCCGCTCACGTCCACCTCACGGAAGGAAACCCCGCGGGCCCGAAGAAACTCCTTGGCCCGTAAACAGAAGACACAGGAGGTGGTGGTGTAGATGGTGACGACTGCCATGCGCTTCCTTGTTCGGTTGGACGTCCCGTTGCCGGCATGGTCAACTGCGCCGGCCCGCGTTTCCACAGTCATGTGGCCGGGGACCACCGGACGCCAGTGATTTGGCGTGCATGGGGGGTGTCGCGGTGCAGAACACGCGGGTCCTCGGCCGGCAACGTCGCCGGTTCAAGGTGCAGATGGGGGCGGCGTCGGGCTTCACCGTCGACGTGTCCGCCGGCGGCTTCTGCGCCGAGCTGATGCGCGTGTTCCCCAAGGGCACCGCGGTCAAGGGAACCCTCCTGGTGGAAGGCAACGAGTTCGAGTTCTCGGGCCGGGTGGCCTGGGCCAAGCAGGGTGACTTCCGGCTGAACATGCGCGGGCGGATGGGCGTGACCTTCACCGACGCGCCCGAGGAGCTCCGCCGGCTGTTCGGCATCGGCCCGAGCGGGACCCCGGTCCCTGCGCCCGGCCCCTTCCCGCACAACCGCGGCTGAAAACGAAGAGGTCCCGGAAATGACGCGGCCCCCGCCCCGACCCCGAGAGGGACCGGAACGAGGGCCGCGATGCTCCGAGGGAGACCGGAGCGGGGGCGACTACATGCCCATGCCGCCCATGCCGCCCATGCCGCCGCCACCACCGCCGCCGCCCTTGGGCTCGTCCTCCTTCGGATGCTCGGCCACCATCGCCTCGGTGGTGAGCATCAGGGAGGCCACGGAGGCCGCGTTCTGGAGCGCGGTCCGCGAGACCTTGGCCGGGTCGACCACGCCGGCCGCCAGGAGATCCTCGTAGGTCCCGGTCGCGGCGTTGAAGCCGAAGGCGCCGGTGCCCTCCTTCACCTTGTTGACGATGACCGAGCCCTCCAGGCCGCCGTTGCCGACGATCTGGCGGAGCGGCTCCTCGAGCGAGCGGCGGACGATCTCCACGCCGAACCGCTCACCCTCGGAGAAGGTCCCGCCTCTCGAGCGCCTTGAGGCAGCGGATGTAGGCCACGCCGCCGCCGGGGACGATGCCCTCCTCGACCGCGGCGCGGGTGGCGTTGAGCGCGTCCTCCACCCGGGCCTTCTTCTCCTTCATCTCGGTCTCGGTCGCGGCGCCGACGTTGATCACCGCCACGCCGCCCACCAGCTTGGCGAGGCGCTCCTGGAGCTTCTCCTTGTCGTAGTCGCTGGTGGTCTCCTCGATCTGGGCGCGGATCTGCTTCACCCGGGCCTGGATGTCCTTCTGGCTGCCCGCGCCGTCGATGAGGGTGGTGTTGTCCTTGTCGACGGTGATCCGCTTGGCGCGGCCCAGGTCGTCGAGGGTGATGTTCTCCAGCTTGATGCCCAGGTCCTCGGCGATCATCTTGCCGCCGGTGAGGGTGGCGATGTCCTCCAGCATGGCCTTGCGGCGATCACCGAAGCCCGGGGCCTTCACCGCGCAGGTGTTGAGCACGCCGCGGATCTTGTTCACCACCAGGGTGGCCAGGGCCTCGCCCTCGACGTCCTCGGCGATGATCAGCAGCGGCTTGCCCCGAGCGGGCCACCTGCTCGAGCACGGGAAGCAGGTCCTTCATCGAGGAGATCTTCTTCTCGTGGATCAGGATGTACGGATCCTGGAGGACGACCTCCATCCGCTCCGGATCGGTCACGAAGTAGGGCGAGAGGTAGCCGCGGTCGAACTGCATGCCCTCGACCACGTCGAGCGTGGTCTCCAGGCCCTTGGCCTCCTCGACGGTGATGACGCCCTCCTTGCCGACCTTCTCCATCGCGTCGGCGATGATCTGGCCGATCGTGGCGTCGCCGTTGGCAGAGATGGTGCCGACCTGGGCGATCTCCTTCTTGTCCTTGGTGGGCTTGGCCATCTTCTTCAGCTCGGCCACCACGATGGTGACCGCCTTGTCGATGCCCCGCTTGATCTCCATCGGGTTGTGACCGGCGGCGACCAGCTTGGCGCCCTCGCGGAAGATCGCCTGGGCGAGCACGGTCGCGGTGGTGGTGCCGTCGCCGGCCACGTCGGAGGTCTTGGACGCGACCTCCTTCACCATCTGCGCGCCCATGTTCTCGAACCGGTTCTCCAGCTCGATCTCCTTCGCCACCGTCACGCCGTCCTTGGTGATGGTGGGGGAGCCGAACGACTTCTCGATCACCACGTTGCGGCCCTTGGGCCCCAGGGTGACCTTCACCGCGTCGGCGAGCGTGTTGACCCCACGGAGGATCGCGTCGCGCGCACGGACGTCGAAAATGATGTCCTTGCTCATCTGGTGTTCTCTTTCTCTGGTGTGAATTCGAAAGGGATTACTTCTCGATGACGCCGAGCACGTCCTCTTCGCGGAGGATGAGGTGGTCCTCGCCCTCGATCTTGACCTCGGTGCCGGCGTACTTGCTGAAGAGGATGGTGTCGCCGGCCTTGATGTCGAGCGGGCGGACCTTGCCGTCCTCGAGGATCTTGCCGTTGCCGACGGCGACGACCTTGCCCTCGAGCGGCTTCTCCTTGGCGGTGTCGGGGATGATGATGCCGCCCTTGGTCTTGTTCTCCTCGGCGACGCGCTTGACGATCAGCCGGTCCTGCAGCGGGCGAATCTTCATGTTCGTTCCCTCGTGCATCTGTGTGGGTTGGGTTGCGCGGATTGGCACTCGCACTCGTCGACTGCCAGTCCCTGAGCGCGGCCTACAATAACCGTGGAGATCGACCTGTCAACGCGTCCCGGCGGCCATCCAACAGCCGGAACTCACGATCTTTTTCGCTTGACCCGGGGCCCGACACGAGCACTGTCCACCGACGAGTGCCAGCCCCGGTTCTGGCAGTTCCGCTGCACGAGTGCCAGCGCAACCCCTTGGAATTCCTGGGCCCGGGGGTGCGCGGGTGCCGCCCTCGTTGCTAGCCTTCGGGGGCAGGAGCATCGATGGATCTCGTCGCCGTCACCTCGCTGAAGCAGTTCTTCAAGTCTCTTCTGGACGAGGCGCTCGGGCAGACCGGGCTGGACGTCGCCGAGGTCACCGAGTTCTACCTGGCCAACCTCCTGGCCGAGTTCGCCGCCGCCGACCGGCTCTTCGCTCCGGACGCGCCTGGCGGTGCCGAGGAGCCGCTGGCCCTGCTCTGGCACCGGGCCCAGGCGGCCGAGCGCGAGGAGCGCATCCGCATGCTCCGGCGGCTCGGCGACGTCTCGCTCTACAAGGCGGGGTTCTTCGCCGGCGCGCTTCGCGACAGCGTGGTGGGGCAGGGCTACACCATCGAGATGGGCCGGACCGCCTACGCGCAGGTGGCCGGGCTCGCCCGCGGCGGCTTCGCCCACGTCTACGACGAGCTCGGTCGGAAGTTCCGCCCGCTGGTCGACGTGCTCGAGGGCATCGCCGCCCGCTCCTCTGCCCGGAGCTCTCCCGCCGGCGCCCTCCGGGTCTACGAGTCGTGGCGGCGCACCGGAAGCGAGACGCTGGAGAGCGTGCTGGTGGACGCGGGCCTCCTGCCGCCGGGCGGAGGGCTCCCCAACTGAAGCTCGTCGACGAGGTCCAGGACCAGCTCGAGGCCATCTACGACATCGAGTGTCCGCGGGCCGCCGACTTCCTCCTCCACCCCGAGCAGGCCAAGCTGCTGCGCTCGCCGGAGTCGGACGAGGAGCTCTGGCTGCACGAGGACGAGGACGGCCTCGAGGTGGGGCTCTACTACTCGACCGCGCTGCGGACCCACCTGCACGATCGCTCGCTGCACGATGCCGGCTGGCTCGTCCCCGGGCTCGACGCCTACTGCCGCCTCGCCGAGGGCGTGAGCCACTTCCTCTACCTCGCCCACTCGGCGGCGCTCGGGCGCCGGCTGTCGATGCTCGAGCTCGAGGCCCAGGCCGAGGTGGACAAGTTCGCGAGCCTCGTCCTCCACCGGTGGCGGTCGCTCGAGGGCCGGTCGGCACGCGAGCTCCATTCCCGCCTTTTCCGGGACGTCTCGTATCGACCCGGGCTCGCCCCCGAGGAGCGCTCCCGGTACGCCGAGGCCAACCGGCTGGCCGCCGTCTTCACCACCCGGCTGGTGGCCCACGTGGTGGCCCGGCGGCTCGATCGGCTCCTGGAGGCGCTGAGGTACGCCTACCGGCTCGGAGCCGAGGCCAAGATGCAGCACCTGGCGCGCGCGGCCTGAGAAGGCTGGTAGTGTCGGTGGCCGTTGACCGTGACGAAGCTCTCTCTCCTCGCGGTGGACCCCGACCTCGAGTCGGCCCGCGCGCTCACCCAGGCCTTCACCCGCGCCGAGTACGGCTTCCGGGCGGTGCCCGACCTCCGGCGCGCCCTGAACGTGCTCCGCTCGACGCCGGTGGACGTGGTGCTGGCGGTGGGGAACTTGGCCACACCGATGGTGTCCCAGCTCCTGGCGACGCTGGCCCACGACGCCCACCTCTCGCGGCTCCCGGTGGTGCTGCTCGGGGACGAGTCGCTCGAGGCCCCGCTGGTCTCCCAGATGCGGACCGGGGTGGTGGAGATGCTGCTCCGGCCCCTCCAGCCCTTCGAGCACCCGGACCGCATCCGCCGGCTCATGGCCGAGCTCCCCGAGCGCACCGGGCGGGTGGTGGGCTTCGAGGCCCTCCGGATGGTGGACCACATCCAGAAGACCTACCGCTCCGGCGCGCTCAAGCTGAACCCCGGCACGCCCTCCGAGAGCCAGGCGCTCTTCACCCACGGCGTTCTCCGCGGCGCCCGGCACCGCGAGGCGCGGGGCGAGGTCGCGCTCGCCGCGATGCTGGCCCTGCCGCGGGCCCCCTGGGCCTTCGTGCAGCTCAGCGGAGAAGGCGGCGAGGGCACCGGCGTCGCGATCCACCTGGACAAGACCGCCCCCGTCCCGCCGCCGTCGATGGAGCAGAGCGGCTACGACATCCTCCCCGAGGACGCCCCGGAGGTGCTCCTCGCCGAGGGCACCGGGCCCATCGACGCCCAGGGCGAGGAGCTCCTGGTCATCGAGTCGGTCACCCCGACGCCCGCTCCGCCGCACGTCCCCATCCTGCTGGTCGACGACGACGAGGAGCTGTGCCGGATGTTCGGCGCCCTGTTCCGGCGCAAGGGCTTCGACGTCACGGTCGCCGAGGACGGGCTCGCCGGCTACGAGGCGGCGACCTCGGGCAACTACGAGCTGCTCATCGCCGACCTGAACATGCCGAAGATGGACGGCTGGGGGCTCCTCCGCCTGGTCCGTGACGACTACCGGACCCGGGAGCTGCCCTTCGCGATGCTCAGCTGCCAGGACCACTACCGCGAATCGCTCAAGGCGCTCGACGCCGGAGCACAGGCCTACTTCCCGAAGACCCTCCGGCTCGAGGCGCTGGTGAGCCAGGTCCAGTCGCTTCTCCAGCCCCGGCAGCAGGCGCGGACGGAGATCGTCGGGGGGACGCTGCGCACCGTCCCGGTGGGACAGCTCGGGGTGCAGTGGACGCTCCGGGAGATCGCCGCGGCCGGGATCACCGGCACCCTGCGGGCCCGCGACAGCTGGGCGACGTACGAGGTGGCGTTTCGCGACGGACGGGCCATCCACGCCTCGGCGCAGACCGGCTCGCACCAGGCAGTGGGCGAGCGGGCGCTGAACGCCTTCGTCGCGAGCCGCTGCACCGACGCGACCTGGACCTCGGGTGACCCCGGCGCCCGGCAGACGCTGATGCTGCCCGTGCCCGAGCTGCTCGTCCGGGCCAACCAGCTCCTCAACGACAACGCCCGGCGGCTCCGCGACGGGTTGATGGTCAACCCCATCGAGATCCACGTGAACCCCGAGCTGTACGAGGTCTACGTCCGGAACGGCCCACAGCAGTGGCTCCCCGCGGCCCGGCTGCTCTGCGAGCAGGGGCTCCCCCCGCGCGAGGTCCTGGCGCGGCTGGACGAGTCACCGCTCGAGCTGGAGGAGGTGCTTCGGGACCTCATCCGGCGCGGCGTGGTGTCGCTGAGCGCGCCGCCGGTCTGAGGGGCAAGCCCCCGGGCTACAGCGCCGGCTTGGGGTCCGTTCCGTCGTCGTACTTCCCGGACAGGGTCTCGCGAACGTCGCGATCGAACTTGACCCGGCCGGTGGCCACCTCGCGCAGGGACAGCACGGGAGGCTTGTTCTTCGAGGTCTCGAGGAGGGGCCGCGCACCGGCCATCAGCTGCCGGGCCCGCTTCGCGGCGAGCAGGACCAGGGCGAACCGGTTGTCGACGAGGGGGAGGCAGTCTTCCACTGTGACGCGGGCCATCTCGGAATTCCTCGGAAACACCCCCCCGGGAGGGGGGGCGCAAGGAGCCGGACGTAACGAGAGCCCGAGGGGGATGTCAAGGCACGCCCGCCTCCCTAGCTTCGACCGGGCATGGGCGAGGCGCGGCACCCGAACCACCCCGGCGAGCTGAGCACCGAGGCCTCGGCGGCGGAGCGGATGCGCGACGGGGACGAGCTCGGCGCCCGGGCCCGGGCCATCCAGGTCCTCCAGGCCGCCGGGGTGCCCTTCCTGGTGGGCGGGGCCTACGCCTACGCGCACTACACCGGCATCTACCGGGACACGAAGGACCTCGACCTCTTTCTGCTCGGCCGGGACGTGGAGCGGGCGCTGGAGGTGCTCGCCGGGGACGGCTGGCGCACCGAGCACCATCCCGATGGCTGGCTCGCCAAGGGCTTCAAGGGCGAGTACTTCGTGGACCTCATCTTCAGCTCGGGGAACGGCGTGGCCGTCGTGGACGACGCCTGGTTCGCGCACGCGCTGCCGGGTCGGGTCTTCGGCCAGGACGTCCCGCTCGTCCCCGCCGAGGAGATGATCTGGAGCAAGGCGTTCGTCATGGAACGCGAGCGGTTCGACGGCGCCGACGTGTACCATCTGTTCCGGGCCGTGGGCGCCAGGCTGGACTGGGATCGCGTCCTCCGCCGGTTCGACCGCTACTGGGAGGTGCTGCTCGGGCACGTCATGTTCTTTCGCTTCGCCTACCCGAGCGATCGGGACGTGGTCCCGGACCGGGTGATGACCGGGCTCCTCTCCCGGGCGCTGGACACCCTGAAGTCCGGTCCGGAGGAGGAGCGGGTCTGCCGCGGCGACCTCATGTCGCGGGTGAACTATCGGCTCGACGTCGACTCTTGGGGGTATGCGAGCGGGCGGGAGCGGGACGAGCAGGAGCGAGGAGCCCCCGGTGGCACGTGATCCGAGCGCGAAGGTCCGGGTGGCAGCGTCCGGGGACCTCCACTGCCGGGAGGACCACCACGGCCGGTTCCGGAACTTCATCAAGCACGTCAACGAGGTGGCCGACGTCCTCCTCCTCTGCGGGGACCTGACCGACCGGGGCACCCCGGAGGAGGCGCGCAACCTGGCCGAGGACCTGGCGGCGCTCCGGATCCCGTGCGTGGCGGTGCTCGGCAACCACGACTACGAGGCCGGAGCCAGCAAGCAGGTCTGCGCCGAGCTGTCCAAGGCCTCGGTGCACGTGCTCGACGGCGACCACTACGTCTTCGAGAAGACGCTGGGGGTGGCGGGCATCAAGGGCTTCGGCGGCGGGTTCGGGCGAGCCACGCTGCAAGCCTTCGGTGAGCTCCCGACCAAGGCGTTCGTGCAGGAGGGCGTCAACGAGTCGCTGAAGCTCGAGGCCGCGCTCGGCCAGCTCGATACGCCCAAGAAGGTGGTGATGCTCCACTACAGCCCGGTGCCGGAGACGCTGGTGGGCGAGCAGCCGGAGATCATGCCCTTCCTGGGAACCAGCCGCCTCGCGTACCCCATCGACCACTACGGCGCGGCGGTGGTGTTTCACGGCCATTCGCACCACGGCTCGCGCGAGGGGAAGACCCCTGGCGGCATCCGGGTGCTGAACGTGGCGATGCCGCTCCTGGCGAAGACCACGCCCGAGCAGCGGTTCGCTCTCGTCGAAGTCTAGGCGGCCGAGATCGTCGTCCGGCCGCGGTCCGGGTAAGCTCCGGCGGAAGGATGGACTTCTTCCAGGAACCGCCGCGTCTCGGGAACCAGTACGACGGCGACCTCCTGCTCCGGAGCTGGCTGGAGCGCACCTTGCCGGAGCCCGTGCGCCGGGCCATCGTCCCCCCGCTGCGCGAGATGGGCGAGCTCGCCGCGACGACGCTCCTCGACCTGTCGTTCCGCGGCCGCCGCGACGAGCCGGAGCTCTTGCCCTACGATCCATGGGGCCGGCGGGTGGACGAGATCCGCGTGCCGGAGGCCTGGCGCGCCTTCGCCCGCGTGGCCACCGAGTGGGGGCTGGTCGGCATCCCCCACCAGCGCGCGCACGGCGCCTTCTCCCGCATCCACCAGGCGGCGCTGGTGCACCTCTTCGGACCGTCGAGCTCCATCTACACCTGCCCGCTGGCCATGAGCGACGGCGCGGCGACGACCCTGCTCGCCCACGGAAACGGGGCGCTCGTCGAGCGGGCGGTGCCGCGGCTCACCAGCCGGGACCCGGCCGGCGCCTGGACCAGCGGCCAGTGGATGACCGAGCGGACCGGCGGCTCCGACGTTGGTCAGAGCCTGACCCGCGCGGTCCGCGACGGGGACGGGTGGCGGCTGTCCGGGAACAAGTGGTTCACCTCGGCGACCACCAGCGAGATGACCCTCACGCTGGGACGGCCGGAGGGAAACCCGGGCGGTGGCCGGGGGCTCGCGCTCTTCTATCTCGAGCTTCGCCGGGCAGACGGGTCGCCCGAACGGGGTGAAGGTGCTCCGGCTCAAGGAGAAGCTCGGGACCCGGATGCTCCCCACCGCGGAGGTCGAGCTGGACGGGGCGGTGGCCATCCCGGTCACCGGCCTGTCCGATGGGGTGCGGGCGATCGCACCGATGCTGCAGATCACCCGGACCTGGAACGCCCTCTGCGCCGTGGGCTCGATGCGGCGGGGCATCGCCCTGGCCCGTGACTACGCCGGCCGGCGCTCGGCTTTCGGCGCCCGGCTGGCCGACAAGCCGCTCCACGTGCAGACCCTGGCCGAGCTCGAGGCCGAGTACCAGGCGGCATTCCTCCTGACGTTCCGGCTCGTCGAGCTGCTCGGCAGGGTGGAGGCGGGGGAGGCCACCGACTGGGAACGGCGGCTGGTCCGGACCCTGCAGCCCGTGGCCAAGCTGATCACCGGCAAGCAGGCCGTGGCGCACGCCAGCGAGGTGCTCGAGTCGTTCGGCGGGGCAGGGTACGTCGAGGACACCGGGCATCCCGGTGCTGCTCCGCGACGCGCAGGTGCTCTCCATCTGGGAGGGGACGACGAACGTCCTGTCACTGGACCTGCTGCGGGCGCTCACCGGCGAGTCGGGGCTGCCGGACCTCGGCGCGGAGCTCTCCCGGGCCCTCGCCGCGGCGAAGGACGACGCGCTCGAGCCGGTGCGGAGCCGCGCCCGGGCGCTGATGGACGCCGCGGCCGCCTGGCACGGCGCGGCCCACGAGTCCGGGCCCGCGGAGATCGAGGCCGGAGCACGGCGGTTCGCGATCGCGGTCGGACGATCGCTTCAGCTCGCCCTCGCAGCCGAGCACGCCCAGTGGCTGCTCGGGCGCGGCGATCGGCGCGGCCTCGCCATCGCCCGCCAGCTGGTGGCGTTGAGCCCGGTACCGGAGGTGCTCGGGGCGCTCGACACCGAGGACGCACGGAGGGCGGCGCAGCTCGACGACGAGCGCTCCCCGTTCCCCGCCCCACCGTGACCGCTAGAACCGCCAGCCGAACCCGAGCGCCACCCGCACCGCGAACGATGGACCGAACTGCGTGGTGCCGGTGACCGTCGTCTCGTGGCTGTAGAGGTACGTCGCCCCGGCCACGCTCAGGTAGAGGTAGGTGCGGCTGCCGAGATCGCGGCTCACCCCGACGATGGGCGAGAGCTCGAGCGCGGCGGTGGTGCGCGGCGGCGCGTCCCCGGTGGTGCTGAACGACTGGTGGAAGAACGTCGCGCCCACGATGAGGCCGAGCTCGATCGACACCGGGCCCACGTCCCAGACGTACGAGCCCTGCAGCTCGAGGTCCCACTCGTTCGTCGTGGCGTGCAGCCCCTCGTTGGTGTAGCCGCTCTGGCACCAGGCGACGCGCGGAACGAGGGTGATGGACCGCAGGGCGATGGCCACGCCCACGCCCAGCCCGGGGCAGACGCCGGCGTCGTTCATCAGGGCGGTGCGCACCCGGACCTCGGCCTCCAGCGAGAGCGCCGAGTCGCGGCTCCCCTCGCCCTTGCGCACCAGCCGGGCGTAGGCAGTGCGCTGGAGCTTCGCCTCGTCCACCGCGACCGTGCTCCCGGGCGCCACGGTCAGCGTCCCTTCCAGGAGCACGTCCGGCCCGCGCCCGCGGAGGAAGTACCGGCCGGCCCGGAGCGACAGCCGCCGCACCCGGTCGGCGCTCGAGACCTCGCCCACCACCGCTCCGTCGGCGTTCTCCTGGAAGCACGAGCCAGGTCTTGCCGGCGGGCAGCTCGAGCCAGCCCCGCGTGCGGCGAGCGCGCGTCGAGCGATGCCAGGACCAGATCTCCCGTGCCGCGCAGGTCGTACTGGAAGGTGGGGTGCTGGGTCCCGGCCAGGGTCCGGCTCGAGGCGCGGAGCGTGGCCTCGTAGGCGTGGCGATAGGCCTCGTCGAGCGTCACCTTGCCGTCGCCGTTCTCGTCCGCTGCGCCGAGCAGGCCCGAGAGGAGCGCGTGGGTGAAGAAGCTGCCCTTGAGCTCGTCGGACTCCTGGCTGTCCTCCGAGGCCGAGCTGGAGGTGAGGAACACCGCCCCCTCGCCGGTCACCCGCTCGTTGAGCTGGATGTCGAAGGGCGGGATCGGCGTGCCTCCCTTCACCCGGGTGAGCGCGCCGGAGCGACAGGAGTCGAGCACCAGCAGCCGGAACGCCGCCGCCGACCCGCGCACCAGCTGCTCCAGCTCGGCGAGCTCGAGCCGGGACCCGCCGAGGTGCAGCGCCCCCGCGTCGGCGTGGCCCGAGTAGTAGACCAGGAGCACCGTCGACGCGCCCGGCGCTGCGCACCCGCTCGTTCACCGCGATGAGCGCCCGGCGCACCGTGTCCGCGTCCTTGCCCTGGAGGAGGACGGTGTTCTCCGGGCGGACGCCCCCGACCTCCTGGAGCACCGAGGCCACGCGCGCCGCGTCCACCTCCGCGTACCGCAGCGGCACGTCGACGGGCTGGCCGAGGTTGTTGCCCACCACCACCGCGTACCGCTCCACCTCCGCCAGCGCGGCGGAAGGAAGGAGCAGCGCGAGGGCGGTCAGCGCTTGACGAAGCTCCACCGGAGCCCCTGGCAGTCGGTGGGGAGCGGCGCGGCGTCCGGGGCCTTCTGGAGGGCGAGCCGGACCGGCTCGAGCTCCACGGGCGAGCTGCAGAAGAGCCCGACCAGGCGCTCCTCGCCGGTCGTGGCGTCGAGCCGCGTGCCGAGCGGCAGCGGCACCTCGGCGCCACCGGCGACCTGCGGCCGCGCGCGGACCCTCGGGGAAGTAGATCGACGCCCGCCCCGCCGGGTCGACGCTGAGCACGGCGACGAACGCCGGCGACGGCGTGCTCACCGCGAAGCGCACCGCATCGCCCGGGGCGACGCTCTCGCCCGGCGCCGGCGCGGCGCACCTCGCCCCCGTGCTGGACGAACATGGTGAGCGCGAGCCCCGTGCCCTTGGTCCGCTGAGCGGGCTCGCTCGCGGAGCGTCAGGACCAGCCCGGCCGCCAGCGCCAGGCCCAGGCCCGCGGCGGCGAGCGGCGCGCGGCGCCGGAGCCGAGGCGGCGCGAGCCGGGGCGGAAGGGGCAGGGCGCGCACCTCCTCGCGCACTCCGCGCATGCCGGCCACCGCGGCGCTGCAGGCCGCGCAGCCGGCGACGTGCGTGCCCACGCTCTCGCCGTCCTCCGGCCCGAGCTCGCCCATCATCCACCGGTCGAGGCGAAGGGCGGAGAGACATCCGTTCCAGCTGAGAGGAGTGGTGGCGAGGTTCATGCGCTCTGCTCCGCGCGGTCCCAGAGGCCCTGGGCGCGTTCGAGGAGGTAACCCACCTGGCGGCGCGAGCAGCCGAGCAGCTCGGCCACCTCCGCGTGGGTCATCCCGTCCAGGTGGTGGTAGACGACGGCCGCCGCGACCTCGTCGGGCAGCAGGGCCAGGAGGCGCCGGACCTCGGCGGCCGCCTCGCCGCTCGGGCCTCCGGATCTCGCTCAGCCCGGGCCGCACGTGCAGCTCGAGCACGCGGGCGCCGGTGCGGGCCTTGCGGAGCTGGTTCAGGCAGTGGTGCGTGGTGGCCTGGTACAGCCAGCCGACGATGGAGCCCGCCGAGCGAACCGCGTCGGGATTCCGGACCAGCGCTGCGAAGACTTCCTGGAGGGCCTCGCGGGCGTCGGCCTCGCTGCCGAGCAGCGTGCGCGCCCGGCGGAGCACCACGTGCCCGTGCGAGCGGTAGAGGCCGGCGATGGCCGCGGGGTCGAGGATCATGGGCAGGCCGGGCCCGGCCCCTCGGCGCGCGGTCCGAGCTTGAGGACGATGGCCTCGTCCAGGGTGGTGGGCTGCAGCCGGTAGGGGGCCTTGCAGTAGGCACGCGCCGTCCCCGGGTTGCTGGTTCCGTCGTCCGGCACGCCCCGGCGGACCAGCTCGGCGGCGCACGCGTCCAGCTCGGCCTGGGTGAGGCAGGTGGTGAGGGTGACTACCCGCAGGAGGTGGTAGCCGGCGCCGAGCGCGCCTCCCAGCCACCACTCGGTGAGCGAGCTCGGCGGCACGTCCGAGTCCAGGTACATCACCCAGTGATCCGGGTCGTAGGTGTAGCTGGCGCTGAAGACGGTGGGGAGCGCGGCGATCTGCTTCGGCGCGACGCCGTACGGGACCGCCGCGGCGTTAGCGCGGGCCCAGCGCGGCGCCCCGGTGGCCAGCGTGCGAAGAGCCGCGTCCGGGGCGGGCTTGTAGAGCCGGAGGATGAAGCTCGCCGGGAACCCGGAGGTGACCGGCGCACGGGTGGCGAGCTCCTGGTCGTCGGTTCCCGGAGGAGGTCCGCGCTGCCAGAGCATGGCCGCCTCGAGCGGAGGCAGCTCGCCCGAGCTCTCCACCCGGCCCCGGAGGGTCACCAGCGGCTCGCCCTGGTAGGCGGTGTCGGTCTGCGCGTCGCAGGCCGCCAGCGCCACCAGGGCGAGACCCATCGCTGCCGCCAGCGCGCATCGTCAGTACGAGAGCGGCGGGAACTTCACCGTCTGCAGCCACGCCGGCAAGCTTGCCACCTTCGCCGAGCGCACGCCGGCATCGCTGATGGCATACACGTACTGACCGTTCGGGGAGTCGGCCAGGATGCCGCGGCGGATCCACGGCGACCAGCTCCAGCTGTAACCCTGGCCGGACCACGTCTGGTAGACGTCGGACATGGAGAGGCTTCCCAGCGCCTGGATACCGCTTGCAGGGTCCACCTTGAACAGCCGCAGGTCGGAGACGAAGGTCGTGGCGTTCCCGTAGTCCACGAAGGGGATGGCGAGCATCTTCTGCGCCGGGAGCCAGGTGAACGCCTTGGGGTCCCAGAGCGCGTCCGAGTAGGACCAGCCCTCGCCCACCAGCTGCACGGCCTGGACCGTGGGGGCGGCAAGGTCGGTGACGTCGAGGAGCGCGACCTTGAGCTGCATCCTGCCGGCGGTGCCGGGCTCGCGGCCGATGCCGAGCAGGTGGGTGTCGTCCACCGGGTGCAGGTAGGCGATGAAGCCGGGCATCTCCAGCTCGCCGACCTTGGTGGGGTGGGTCGGATCGGTCAGGTCGAAGGTGAACAGCGGATCGACCTGGCGGGCGGTGATGACGAAGCCGCGGGGGCCCAGGAAGCGCGTCCCGAACGTCTGCTCGCCGTCCCCGTAGTTGTCAGTCTTCCCGACGAGCTTGAGCGCGCCGGACTGGAGCGAGAGGACCGAGATGCGGTTCGACTGCTGCAGCGTGCCCCAGGGCGTGCCGTCCGCCACCCGGGTGGTCAGGTGGGTGGCGACGCGGAGCGCGCCGGCGAGCTCGTCCATCGCCGTACTGGTCGTTCACCGTCCCGTCGACGACGCCCGAGCCGAGGTACGGCGCGGTGTCCGGGTTGCGCAGGTCGAAGGCGTGCAGGTACGTCGCATCGACCTGGCCGGGCTCGGGCCACCACCACCAGTGGGCGCTGGCGACGTAGAGGGTGTCCTTCGAGGCGTAGATGGTCCCCGGGCTCGGCGAACGCGGCGCTCCGGCTCTTCAGGGTGTCGGTGGCCAGGTCGATCGTCGCCACGATGAGCAGCCCGGGCCGGGTGGGGGCCGAGCTGAGCGAGAAGTCGCTGCAGGCGTAGGCGAGAGGGGTGGTGCTTCCGCCGGGAATGCGAACCTCACCCTTGCGGAGCCAGTCGTCGAGCGAGCGGCCGCGGATGAGCGCCTCGTTGGCCGCCTCCAGCGCGTCGAAGGCCTTGTTGCGCTCGTCCGTGCTCGCGCCCGGCGCGAGGGTGGGCCAGTACGTCACGCCGTCGGGGAAGGGGAAGGTGTCGGACATCACCACCCGGACGCTCGCGTCGATGCGCCGGGCGGACTGGTACGAGCCCGGCAGGAGGATCTCCGCGGTGACCCTCGGATGCGCCATGTCGCTCACGTCCACCGTGGTGATCTCGGTGACGTCGCTCGCCCAGTAGCCGCAGAACGCCGCGATGCCCATCGCCGGCCCGGGCGCCGGGGCGCAGATCGGATGGGCGCCCTCGATGGCCCGCGGGACGTAGACGTTGCTGAACACCACGACCTGGTTGCCGCTCAGGAACATGTCCCGCGCCCAGCCGTCGATCGGCAGGCTCGCCGTCTCGGCCATCGTCTCGGCAGGCCAGGACGAGAGCAGGTGGAGCCTGCCGCCCGGCGAGCACCGCGATGCGCGTGCCGTCGTTCTGGACGAAGTCCGCCTCGTCCACCCCGGCGACCTGGGTGTTGGTGGTGCTCACGCTGGTGGGACCATTGCCGGCTGCGCCCGGGGTGGCGGCGACCGGGCCGCCCGCCGGCACCGGCCCGCCGCCCACGCCGATGTAGAAGTCGCTCTTCCGGATCTGCTCGAGGGTGCTCTTCATCTGCAGCACCAGCGTGTCCTCGATGGCGGTCTCGAGCTGACCGCAGCTCGTCACCTGGGTGAGCCGGGGGTTCCGGTCGATGCCGAGCGGGGTGGGCACGTTGTTGCCCGAGCCGCTCGAGCAGCCGACGGCCAGGCAGAGCAGCAGGGCGGGCAGGACTGGACGGGTCATTCGAATCTCCGGGGACGCTCTTCGCACAGCCCGTAAGGACCGCGAGCACCCCGTTTCGGGCAAAGGCGCGGTCGGTCGTACCCACACCCACCCCGGTCGGGCGCGGAAACCTTGAGATTGTGCACAGTTCGCCGCGGGGCTCTGTCAGCTGTCTCGCGCTGGTTCCGCTCTCCCGCCGTCCGGTCGCTGGCCCGTCGGTCGAGGAGACGACGCGTGAATAGTTCTCCTGCCGCTGCTGGCAACGCTCCGACCGGGAGACGAGGGAGATGCGGAAGAAGCGGGTGCTGATCACCGGGGGCGCCGGCTTCATCGGCTCGCACCTGGCGGACGCGCTGCTCGCGCGAGGCTACGCAGTGCGCGCGCTGGATTCCCTGCGTCCGGCAGGTCCACGGCCAGGACTCCCGGCGGCCTGGCCACCTGTCCTCCGACGTGGAGCTCCTCCTGGGAGACGTCCGGGATCGACGCGCGGTCGACCGGGCGCTCCGGGGCGTGGACGCCGTCTTCCACCTCGCCGCTGCCGAGGGCGTCGGTCAGATGGGGGGGCTCGCGGCGGTGCTGCTCGAGGCGCTCAGCCGGAACCCGGTGGAGAAGCTCGTCGTCGCGAGCTCGATGCGCATCTACGGCGAGGGTCTCTACCGCACGGCGGACGGGAAGGTGGTGGAAGCGGAGGAGCGGAGCCTGCAGCAGCTTCAGGCCGGCACCTGGGAGCCCGCCGGACCGGACGGTGAGCGCGCTCGAGCCGCTCCCGACGCCCGAGAGCAAGGCCCCCACGCTCGGCTCGGTCGACGCCCTCGGAACGTACGACCAGGAGCGGCTGTGCCTGATGATCGGCCGGGCGCACGGCATCCCCACCGTCGCGCTCCGCTTCTTCAACGTCTACGGGCCACGGCAGGCGCTCGGCAACCCGTCCACCGGCGTCCTGTCCGTCTTCGCCGCGCGGCTCCTCGGGGGCAAGGCGCCGCTCCTCTTCGAGGACGGGCTGCAGCAGCGCGACTTCGTCAGCGTCCACGACGTGGTGCGCGCCTGCCGGCTGGCGCTCGAGTCCACGGTGGCCGACGGCCGGGTATTCAACGTCGGGAGCGGGGCCAGCAGCACGTCCGCGCGGTCGCCGCCCAGATGGCCGAAGCGCTCGGCCGCCGGCAGCTGCGTCCGGAGATCACCGGCAAGTACCGGTTGGGGGATGTGCGGCACTGCTTTGCCGACACCACGCTCGCCTCGAAGCTCCTGGGGTACGAGGCCCGGGTCTCCTTCACCGAGGGGCTGCTCGAGCTCGCCGAGTGGCTCGGCGGGCAGCGCGCCGACGACCGCGTCGGCGAGATGAGGGCCGAGGCGTGGGAGCTCACCGGATGAAGGCCGAGTCGGGTCACGCCGTGGTGGAGCTCCGGATGCCCAGCCCCTACGGCCGGGTCTGGGCCCGCCGCTCCGGGCCGTCCGTCCGTCACGTGCTGATGACCGCGGACACGCTCGGCGGCGTCTTCCCCTATGCGCTCACGCTGGCCGGAGCGCTCTCCCGCCGGGGGGTGCGGACGTCGCTGGCGGTTTTCACCCCCGACCTGCTGCCCGCGCTCCGCGCCGAGGCGTGGGAGGTGCCCGGGCTGCAGATTTCGAGGGGCCCTTCAAGCCCGAGTGGATGGAGGACCCCTGGGACGACGTCCGTCGGGCGGGCGAGTGGCTGCTCTCGCTCGCGCGGGTGCTCCGTCCCGACGTCGTCCACCTCAACGGTTACGCCCACGGCGCGCTCGGCTGGCCGGTGCCCGCCGTCGTCGTCGCCCACTCCTCCGCCTGCGCATGGTGGGAGGCGGTGCACGGGGTGCCGGCGCCGCCCCGCTGGGATTGCTACCGGGCCGAGGTCCGCCGCGGACTCGCCGGTGCCTCGCGGGTGGTGGCACCGACCCGGGCCGTGCTCGAGGTCGTGGAGCGACTCCACGGCCCGCTCGCCGCGACCCGGGTGGTCAACGACGCGCGGGCGCTCGTCCCGGTCCGCGGGCTGGAGAAGGAGCCGTGGGTTCTCACCGCGGGCCGCGTCTGGGACGAGGCGAACAACGTGGTGGTGCTCGAGCGGGCGGCGCTGGACGTCCCGATCCGGGTGGCGGGCGAGCCGCGACATCCGTCGGGCACGGACCGCTGTCCGGCAGGGATGCAGCTGATCGGCCAGCTCGGTCCGGAGGCGATGCGGGTGGCGATGTCACGCGCCGCGATCTACGCCCACCCCGCGGTGTACGAGCCGTTCGCCCTGGCACCGCTGGAGGCCGCGCTCCATGGCTGCGCGCTGGTCCTCTCCGACATTCCCTCGCTGCGGGAGCTCTGGGACGGAGCGGCGCTGTTCGTTCCACCCCGCGACGGCGCGGCCTGGGCAGCGGGGCTCGCCGGTCTGCTCGAGGACGGGTCCCGGCGCCGCCGGCTGGCGGATGCGGCCCGGGCGCGCGCGGGCACCTTCCGGCCCGAGCGGCAGGCGGAGGAGATGCTCCGCATCTACGAGGGCGCGCGGAACGAGTCGCGGTCGGAGGCCCCGCTCTGACGCCCGGACCGGGAGCAGGCGGCGCTGTTCCGGAGGAGGCCGCGGCCCGCGCGGACCGAGCGGCTTCGCTCAGCTCCCGGCGTCCGCTCCGGGGAGCGTGGGCGGCCGAGGCGGCGGGAGCAGGTCGGCCGGCGCCGTCGGCATCTCCTTGAGGCGCGCAGGGTCCACCAGGACCACCCGGCCGCGGTCGTCCCGGACGAAGGTTCCCGGCCGGCTTCGCCGAGGCCGAGCCGATGGCGATGGTCCCGAGCGCCTTCCCGTCCTGCCCCTCGAGGGTGACGGTGCGGGCGGTGGGCCCGAGGCCGGTGCTCCTGGCATCCGTCGGAAGGCTCCGATCCGTCGGCTCGGCCTTGAGCGAGGTGAGACCGTAGAGGAGGGAGCTGGCCTTGAACGGATCGGCCGCGCCCGCGGCGGGTGTCCGGAGCTGCCAGCTCTCGAGGCCGCCGTCCGCCGGGCGCTCGCGCTCCAGCGCGAGGGCGGTCGGGCCAGTCCCGACGCGGATGCGCACCACGTCCTCCGGCTTCGCGTGGAGCACCGTGCGGTCGCGCAGCTCGGCGGGACTCCTGTCGAGCGCGGCGAGCGCCGTCCGGGGCACCTCGGCCAGGCTCGTCCCGAACTGGTCCTCCCGGAGAGCGTAGACCGGGTCCTTGTCGGTCTTCCCCGCCGCGAGGCGGACCCTCACCGTCTCGGTGGTGCCGCGCTGGAAGCGTCGCCTCCACGAGGCGGCTTCTCCACGCCGGTGCGCTTCCGTTCGGCCGGTGAATCCTGGAGGTACCGGGTGGCCTTCGTGCTGCGCAGCGTCCCGAGCCAGCCGGAGATGGCGGTGGTGTCCGCGTCCTCCTTCGCCGGCCGGACGAAGGCGTACGGCTGCCCCGGCTCGCGGGCGACGGCCCAGTCGCCCGTTCTTGCCCTTCACCTCGATGCGGGTCACCCCGAGGTCGCGGACGGCGATGACGTCGCGGTCGCGCAGGTCGAAGGTGTTCCGGTCGAGGGTGGCCCGGGTCGTCGCCTGCACCGCGTAGACCTTCGGGTCTCCCTCGCGCTGGAGGTAGACGCTCCCGTCGTAGGGGTTCTCCTTCCCGAGGCGGACGGTCAGGGGCTTCACCCCTTCGGCCGACGCGGTGACCTCGACGTCCGGGTGATCGAGTCCGAAGCGCTCGGTGTCCTCGGCGGTCGGCTTCTCCTCGACCGTGCTCTTCAGCCGGGCGAACTGCAGCGCGCTGACGATGTCCTCCGCCGTCCGCACGTCGGCGCCGGCCTTCAGCGGCCGGGTGATGACCCAGGACTGGTCGGGCATCCGGGCGAGCTCGGTGGTGTCGCCCTTCGCCTTGATCACCAGCCGGTCGTACCGGACCTGCTCGGTGCCGCCGTCGGGGCGGGAGACCGGCTGGACCAGCTGCTCGGCGATGCGCTTCTGCTCTGCCTCGCGCTCCTCGCCCTTCATCACCCCGAAGTAGGCGTAGAGGCCGAGGCCCAGCGCCACCACCACGCCGCCCCAGCAGGGCCCAGAGGTTCTTGCTGCGGGCGCTCATCTCACTTGCTGCGGCGGTTGAGCCAGATGGCGAGCCCGATGCCGAGGAGACCGAACGGCACCAGGTCGGTGGCCAGGAAGCGGATGCGCGCCAGCCGGGGCGCGTCGAGATCGATGGTGGAGATGTCGCGGTCCGGCGGGCGGATGGTGATCTTCTGCACCTGGCTGGTGGCCCAGGCGAAGGCGTTCATCACCATGTTCCGGTTGGGCTCGTCGCCCCAGTTCGGGTCGACCAGGATCTCCGAGTCACCGAAGGCGACCAGGCGCATCTCGTCGTTCCGCTTCCCCTCCGCGGTGCCCACCGGCCGGGTGGACTGGACGATGAGCGGGATGCTGCCCGCCTTGTCGCCGGACTCCCGTCGAGGATTCTCGGTGGGTGTCTTCACCTCGAACGCGTTCGGCGAGGTGAGGAGCACCGGCGCGACCTCCGTGCCCTCGGCCAGGCCCTGGTGGAGCACGGTCAGGCCGCGCACCGTGGGGAACTGGAGGTTGTACTGGCCCCGCTTGAGGTCGCGCGCCAGCTCGGTGTCGCCGAAGAAGTGCGAGACCACCAGGTACGGGCTGTCGATGGCGTAGACGTCGTCGGCCACCAGGCCCGGGTCCACCTCGATGCCGTAGCGCGCGAGAAGCGGGTCGAGGCCGGGCTCCACCCCGGCCTCGGCGAAGTAGAGCATCCGTCCGCCCTGCGCGAGGTACTTCCCGAGCTGCTCCGCCTCGGCCTTGCCGAACTTGCTCTTGGCCCCGGCCACCACCACCAGCGCCGCGTCGCGGGGGATCTCCTTGCCGTCGGCGAGGTTGAGGGTCCCCGGGAGGTAGCCTTCCTGGAGCAGCGTCTTGCGGAGCTCGCTGACCGAGGCGGGGTCCTTCGGCTGGGTGGGCTCGAGCGGCCACTCGCCGTGGCCGGTGGTGAAGTAGACCTTCTGCTCCCCCACCGCGTTGAGCTTGATCAGCCCGTTGGTGAGGTCCTGCTCGGTGACCCCGTTGCTGACCGCGACGGTGGTGTGGGTCTCCTTGTCACCGGCGCCGCGGGTGAGGACCAGCGTCGTCTGCCCCTCGCGGAGCTGGTACTTCTGCGCGAGGTCCGGGGCCTTGCGCGGATCCTTGAACACCACCTCGAAGTTCGCGGGCGCCAGCTCGCGGTAGCGGCGAAGCAGCCGGTCCACCTGCTCGTAGTCCGGGTCGCCGGGGGCGAGGAAGGCGTAGACCCGCACCTTCTCCTTGAGCGAGGCCAGGGTGCTCCGGGTCTGGGGGGCGAGGGTGAAGATCTTCTTGGTGGTCAGGTCCCAGCTCTTCCCCTTCTTGGCCGCGACGTAGTTGACCGCGATCAGCGCCACCAGGACCACCAGCACCGTGGCGACGGTCGACGCCAGGTAGAAGGTGCTCCGCCGCGAGGCGAACTGGCCGAACTCGCCGACGTTGGTCGCGAAGTACGCGCCCAGGAGCACCACTCCCAGCACCGCCTTGGTGGCCGCCATCCACGGCGAGCCGGTGGTGACGAAGTACGTGTAGGGGGCCGAGAGCAGGGCCACCAGGCCCAGGGCTCCGAGGATCTTGCCGAGGGTTCTCGGGTTCATGGCGTCAGGCCCAGCGCTGCGCTTCCACCGTGCGGTGGGTGAGCAGCAGCGAGAAGAGGATGACGGAGGCGAAGAAGACCAGTGACTTGAGGTCGAGCACCCCGCGCGAGAGCGTGGACAGCTGCGCGCTGAACGAGAGGTGGTTGGCGATGCTCCGCCAGGGCTCCTCGGCGCTCTGGGCCAGCCCTCGCAGCAGCATCCAGGGAAGGAGGATGGCGAAGGTGAGGAACGCGGCGAGCATCTGGCTCTCGGTGAGCGCCGAGACGAACATCCCCACCGCCAGGCAGGTGGCGCCCCAGAGGAGGAGCCCGGCGAAGCCCAGGCCCACCGTGCTCCACTCGAGCGCGGTGCCGGACTCGCTCGAGCCGAAGAGCGAGAGGGTGAGGGGGAAGATGATGGTCAGCCCGAGCGTGGCCCAGATGACGCCCACGCCGCCGAGGTACTTCCCGAGGACGATCTCCCAGGGCCGCACCGGCGCGGTCATCAGGAGCTCGAACGTCCGGTTGCGCTTCTCCTCGGCGAACAGCCGCATCGAGAGGAACGGGGCGACGAACAGGGTGATGACCCCGATGACGTCCCAGAGCTGGACCACGATGCCGTCGGTCAGGTTCTTGAAGAGCGCGTACTCGGGAGGAAGCCGCGCCCAGCCATAGACCCGGGCCAGCCCCTGCACCTCCTTGAAGGTGGCCAGGAGGTTCACGAAGAAGAAGGACGAGATGCCGAGCATCGCGGTGAAGACCACGTAGGCCCACGGCGTGCTGAAGTAGATGCCCAGCTCCTTGCGGGCGATTGCCAGCGCGTTGCGCATATCTCCGGTCGTGCTCCGTCAGGCGGCGGTGAGCTTGAGGAAGATGTCCTCGAGCGAGGTCTGGTCGCCCGCGCCCAGGGCGTGGGCGAGCTTGCGGATCTCGTCGAAGGCCACCATCCGCCCCTGGTTGAGGATGAGCACCCGCTCGCAGGTCACCGTGACCTCCGAGAGGATGTGGGTGCTGAGGATGACGGTGTGCTGTCCGGCCAGCCCCTTGATCAGCTGGCGCACCTCGGCGCGCTGGCTCGGGTCCAGGCCCTCGGTCGGCTCGTCGAGGATGAGGACCGGGGGATTTCCGAGCAGGGCCTGGGCGATGCCCACCCGCTGCCGGAACCCCTTGGAGAGGTTCTGGATGAGCCGCTCCAGCACCTCGGAGACCCCGGTGGCGTGGGCCACGCGGTCCAGCTCCGTGGCCATCTGGCCGCGGCGGACGCCCTTGATGGAGCCGACGAACCGCAGATACCCGCGGACCGTCATCTCCGGGTAGAGCGGTGGCGTCTCGGGCAGGTAGCCGATGCGCCGCTTCACCTCGTAGGGCTCCTCGAAGACGTCGAACCCCGCGACCTTCACCGTCCCGCTCGACGCAGGCAGGTAACCGGTGAGGATCTTCATGGTGGTGGACTTGCCGGCCCCGTTGGGCCCCAGGAACCCGAGGATCTCTCCCTCGGGCACGCTGAACGTCAGGTCCTCCACTGCGATCCGGTCGCGGTACCGCTTGCTGAGCCCGGTGACCTCGATCATCGCCGTCATCTGACTCTCATTCCTCTATCGCGGGCGCGCGATACTATGGATGGGCACCGGGCTGTCAACACGCGGAAGGCTCCGGTTCTTTCCGTGGCCCGCCCGGTGCAAGGTGATGGCCCCTGGGATGAGCATCATCGTGCAGAAGTTCGGCGGCTCCTCGGTCGCCGACGTGGAGCGGATCCGCAAGGTGGCGGCGCGGGTGTCCTCCCGCCGTGCCGAGGGCCACCAGATGGTGGTGGTGGTGTCGGCGATGGGCGACACCACCGACGAGCTGCTCTCGCTGGCCAAGAGGATGTCGGCCGATCCCCCACGCCGCGAGCTGGACATGCTCCTGACCTGCGGCGAGCGCATCAGCATGGCGCTGCTCTCGATGGCCCTCCACGAGCTCGACGTCCCGGCGATCAGCTTCACCGGCAGTCAGAGCGGGATCATCACCGACGGCAACCACGCCCAGGCGCGCATCGTCGAGGTCCGGCCGGTGCGCATCCGGGAGGAGCTCGCGAAGGGGAAGGTGGTCATCGTCGCCGGGTACCAGGGCGTCTCTCGCAACCGCGAGGTCACGACGCTCGGCCGGGGAGGGAGCGACACCACGGCGGTGGCGCTCGCCGCGGCGCTGGGGGCCGAGGCGGCCGAGATCTACTCCGACGTGGACGGCGTCTTCTCCGCGGACCCCCGCGTGGTCCCCGAGGCGCGCAAGCTCGAGGCGCTGGACTACGGGACGATGCAGGAGCTCGCCTCCGCTGGCGCACGGGTGCTCAACGCCCAGGCGGTGGAGTTCGCCCGGGCGGCGGGCATCGTCATCGAGGCGCGGAGCACGCACGGGGCGGGCACCGGATCGCGCATTGGCCCGGATCCGGCGCCGGTGCGCGCCGTGGCCAGCGACACCGAGGTGCGGGTGCTCGAGGTGCCCGACGCCCGGCTCGAGGCCGTGCTGCGACGACTCGCCGAGGACGAGATCCGGATCCGCCTCATCGCCGGGACGCGCGATGGGGCAGGGCGCCTGCTCCTCGTGGTTCCGCTGCAGGACGTCCACGGGGTCGAGTCATTCGACGACGCCGTGCGCGCGCTGGGAGCCGAGCCGCGGCCCGGGCTGGGGACGGTCACCCTCGTCGGCCCGGGCGTGGGAACCGAGAGCGCCGTGCTCGCCCGCTGCCTCGGGGCAGCGGCTGCACTCGACCTCAAGATTTGGGCGCTCCATGGCTCGCCGCTCCAGCTGACGTTCGTGGTGGACGGCTCGCGGGTCGGGGAGCTCGTCCGGGAGCTCCACCGGGCGACGCGCTAGACGCCGGCGCCCCCCGACGCCCTCAGGGCAGCCCTCTTCAAAAAGCCCGGGATATGTCGGTCGGCGACCGACATAGTTTTCGAAACTAGTTCGGTCGCCGACCGACATTTCTCACCGTTCAGCCCACGAACCCTGCTCCCGTGCATCCCCGGAGCGTTGCGGGGTCTCTCAGGCCGCCCGGCTTCGCCCGGGCCGCCGCGCCGGCGCCCCCCCGACGTCCTCAGGGCATCCCTCGGGGGTCGCTCGGCAGCACAGCCCCGCGGCCAGCGGTCTGCGCGCAGCCCGTCCCCCGACCGCTACGGCGTGACGTCGAGCCCGTACGCACGCTGCAGCAGCGCGGCAGCGCTCAGCCCGGACGTCCGGGCGGCCTCCACGTCCAGACCGAGCCCGTGACCGCGCCCGTGTCCCCGGATCCGCACGGTCTCACCCTCCTCGACCCCGTCGGTCGGGCAGCTCGGGAGCCGCAGCGCTGCGCGCACCGGCTCGCACGGGACGCGCTCGACGCCGGTGCTCCGGACGACCTCCAGGATGCGCCCGCTCCCGCCGAAGCGCTCCACCTCGCCGAGGGCAGCTTTCACCTCTGCCATGGAGCGTCGGACCTCCCATGGCTCGTCCCCGCCGCGGGAGTAGGGGAGCCATCGAACCGTGGGCAGCTCGGGCAGCGCGAGCGCCTGGCGCACCTCGGGCGTCGGTGGGACCGTGCCGAGGAAGGCCTGGCAGTGGGTCGTGTCGCAGAGCGGCCGGCCCGGGTGTCGCTCCACGCGTGCATCGTGCGCGATGACCTGGGCGAGCGCGAGCCCGGCCTGCCCGTCGAGCCTGGCGTGCTCCGCCGCGAGCACGCCGGAGACGTAGGCCGAGAGCGTGGTGCGGAAGATGACCTCGGAGCCACGGCGCGCCCGGGCCTCGCGGGCGGTGCTCCCCGGCTCCGGCTGCCGCGGAGGCAACGGGCGAAAGGAGAAGACCCCGGCGTACGGCCTCGGAGGACTGCCGGCGACGCGGACCTGCCACGGCCCTCCCGAGCAGAGGATGGAGCCAGTGCCGAGCGCGGGGCGCAGGGCCTGCCATCCGGGACCGAGCTCCTCGAGCTCGCCGCCCTGGACGCGCACGGCCAGACCCGGGCAGCGCACGCGGACCTGCTCTGCCCCGACGAGCCCGAAGACCTGGACCTCGACCGCCGCGTCACCGCGCGTCGAGGGCGGGACCGAGCTCCGGTCGCCTCGTCGGACCACCACCCGATCGGGCTCGACGAGGACCTCCATCCCGTCGGGCGAACTCCCCGGGGAGCGACCTGCCTCGAGCCCCACCCGGACCGAACGGGCGAGCGGCGCGGCGTGGACGTCGGCGAGGGAGAAGTCCGCTCCCGCGAGCAGCTCTCCCGAGTGGCGGGAGACGATGCACAGCTCGGGCGTCGCCGCCGACCACGCGCCGAGCAGCGGGACCAGCGCCGCGAGCGCCAGGGCCCGGTGCGGGTGGCGCGAGGGGTGCGCGCGAGGCACTACTGCGCCGGGCGCACCAGCCGCCGCGTCGGACGTCCGTCCTGCTTCGTCCGCCGGAAGTCGTCGGTCCGTCCCGGCAGCGAGACGAAGTCGCACATCTCGCAGAGCCGGCTGTAGATGCGCTCGCCGATGCGCTCCACCAGGAGCTCCTCGCGGTCCAGCGCCTGCTCCGGGGCCTGGAACCCGCGGGGGGCGTGCGACGGGGCGCGCTCGCGCTCGAGCGAGAAGTTGGTGGCCACGATGGTGGTGAGCCCGGAGTTGTAGCGGCGGGCGATCAGCTCGTCGAGCGTCTCCATCTCGAACGGGCTGCCGCGGCCGCGGCCCAGCTCGTCGATCGCCAGCACGTCGGCGTCCACCAGCCGGGCGATGATCTCCCCGCCACTCTTGCCCGCGTTGAACCCGCGGCGGATGTCGGCGTAGAGGAGCGAGATCTCCCGGTACTGCGCCGAGGCGCCGCGCTCGAGAATCACGTGCCGGAGCGTCGCCGAGAGGAGGTGCGTCTTCCCCGAGCCCACCCGGCCAGAGATGACGAAGCCGCGCGCCGGGCGATCGCGACGCCACTCCTGGGCCACGCTGCGGGCGACCCCGAGCGCCTGCTCCAGCGCGGCGGTCTTCTCCTGGTCATCGCCCTTGGCGCGGAAGGTGGTGAAGCTGCTCGTCGCGTGGTGCGCGGGGATGCCCGCCTGGGCGAAGGTGGACACCCGCTGCGCGAGCAGCCGGCAGACGCAAGGGGCCAGCGCCTCGTACTGCTTCGGCCCCACCTTCTTGCTGAACTCGACCTGGCGCGACGTGTAGAGAAAGCCGCGGCCTCCGCAGTGCGGACACGGCTCGCGGCAGCGGCAGACGCGGGCCACGGCGCGGGCACGCCTCCCCTCGCCGTCGCCAGGCCCCACCTGCACCTCGGCCTCGACCCGGTAGCCGTCTCCGCGGCACTCGGGACAGCTGGAGGGAGTGGCAAGGGCTTCCATGGGGTCGTGTGGCCTCAGTCGCGACGGCCCGGAGTGCGAGGCGATGTGCCGCGCGGCGACCGGGAACGAGGAGCGGCGTGCTGTACCATCGGCGATGGGCGCGTGTGAATCATGGACAGGTGTTCCGGGCACGCGCGATCGATCGCGCCGTTCGACGGTGCGAGTGGAATCGTCCGCGACGCAACGCCGGACCGCGCTCGACGCGCAGCGCTTGCGGCTGCGCCTGGCCGAACCCACGCGGCGTCCACAGGTCTTCCACCGGTTTCAGACACCGTCCCCCTCGCCGCCGCGCGCCGGCGCGCCGAGCCTTCGCGATTTCCAGGCTTCGATCTCTTCGTCCACCTCCGGACGGCACGCGCGGAGCGATCGCGGTGTCGCACCTGCGACTCCATTCCAGCGCGCCCGCTCCGCGGCCCGGAGCAGCCCACGCGCCACCACCTCCAGAGGGACGCCGGTGTCGGACCAGCGGCCGACGAGCTCGCGGTCCAGGGGACCGAGCGCCAGCCCGCGCCCCCGGACGACGGTGAAGAGAACCTCCACACGCTCGGCGAAGCTCGAGGTGGGCGGAAGGAGACTCATTCCCCACCTCGTGTGGAGCAACCGACCGACCGAGGGGCAGGGCCGGTTGACCTCCCCTCGTGAGGTTGAGGATGATGCGGCTGCAACTCCGAAAAATTTCTCAACACGATCAATGGCTTGCCCGCCCGCCCGCAGTCCGACCTCGCTGCGTGGGCACAGGGGTCCGGAGTCCAAATCCACATGCGACGTCTCCTCGTCCTCGTCCTGACGCTTCCCATGTTCGCGCATGCGGCCGACACCGGCCGCGCGCCGCGGGAGCAAACGCTCGGAAAGAAGGAGCAGACGACGCTCGATGCGTCGCTCGCCGGCGACATCACGCGCAAGAAGGAGGACACCGGCGGCGCCCCGCTCGAGTACGACCAGTTCCAGCTCGGCGTCGAGCGGCAGATCTCGGACAAGCGGCGCGCGCAGATCGACTCGCTCCAGCGGATCATCGAGCTGTCCGGCGATTCGAAGGAGACGCCGGATTTCCTCTTCCGCCTCGGCGAGCTCTACTTCGAGGAGTCGCGCGACTACTTCTTCCAGGCGAACAGGAAGGACGACGATCTCATCCGCGGCCTGGCCACCAAGGACGTCGGCCTTCAAGAAAAGTCGAAGAAGGAGAAGACCGCGCTGATGGTGCAGCGCGACGCGAACGCCAAGCTGGCGGTGCAGCAGTACACGCAGATCGTCCAGAAGTACCGGGACTACCCGCGCACCGACGAGGTGCTCTTCTTCCTCGCCCACAACCTGATGGACCTGAACGAGGAGAAGAAGGCCCTCATCGCCTACGGGAAGCTGGTCAAGGACTACCCGAAGTCGCGCTTCGTGCCCGACGCCTACCTGGCCTTCGGCGAGTACTACTTCAACAACAGCAAGGGCCGGCGCGACTGGCTGGTGAAGGCGCTCGAGGCCTACAAGTCCGCGGCCAACTACCCCGAGAGCTCGATCTACGGCTTCGCCCTCTACAAGCAGGGCTGGTGCTACTTCAACCTGACCGACTACCCGCGGGCGATGGACCTCTTCAAGGCCACCGTCCTCTACGGCGAGTTCACCGGCGCCTCCGCGCTGGAGAAGCAGGGCGGGGCCAAGGGCAAGAACACGCTCATCCGCGAGGCCCGCAACGACTACGTCCGCGCCTACGAGCGCGCGGGGCTGCTCCCCCAGGGCGCCAAGGAGAACTTCAGCACCGTCGCCAGCAACCCCGACGATCGCTTCGGGATGATGGAGCTGCTGGCCAGCCTCTATTACGACGCGGGCAAGGACCGCGAGGCGGCGCTGGCCTACAGCTTCCTGATCAAGGAGAAGCCGCTCATCGCCAAGACGCCTGGCTGGCAGAGCCGGATCGTCGACTGCGTGCTGCGCGCCGGCGACAAGAAGCAGACCGTCGCCCAGATCCGCAAGCTGGTGAAGGTGATCAACGACGTCGAGGCCTCGGGCAACGTGAAGACCGACGCCGACCGCAAGGCCATGTCCTCGGCGCGAGACCTCTCCGAGCGGACCCTCTCCAACATCGCGGTCAACTGGCACATCGAGGGGCGGAAGACCCGCGACGACGACACCTTCGAGTACGCCAACGAGGTCTACGCGGACTACCTGACGCTCTTCCCGGACAACAAGAAGTCCTACGACCTGCACTTCTACTGGGGCGAGCTCCTCAACGATTACCTCCGCAAGTACCCGGAGGCCTCCGAGCAGTACACCACCGTGGTGGTGATGGACGGCAAGGCGATCGACGCCAAGGGCAAGCCGGGCAAGTGGCTCTCCAACGCCGCGTTCAACGCGGTCTACTCGGCGGACGAGGTGGTGCGGCGGGCGGAGCAGAAGGGCGAGCTGAAGCCGCCCAGCGGACCGGACCTCAAGACCCCGGTCCCGTTCGCACCCCAGCGCAAGATCCTGATCGACGCCTGCGAGCGCTACCTCAAGTACCTGCCGAAGGGCGAGAAGCGGGTGGAGGTCGAGTACAAGGCGGCGAAGCTCTATTACGACCACCACCGCTACGACGAGGCGGTGTTCCGCTTCAGCGAGATCGCCCTCACCGCGCCGGACCACAAGTTCGACAACGGAGACCGCGCCGGCGAGATCGCCGCCAACCTGGTCCTCGATTCGTACAACGCCCTCGGCGACTACAAGAAGGTCAACGAGTGGGCCCGGCGGTTCTACGCCAACGACAAGCTCGCCACTGGCAAGTTCAAGGAGGAGCTGGCCAAGGTCATCGAGCAGTCGAGCTTCAAGCTGGTGAGCCAGCTCGAGGAGAAGCACGAGTACGCGGCCGCGGCGCAGGCGTACCTGGACTTCGTCAAGGACTTCCCCCGCACGCAGATCGCCGACAAGGCGCTCTACAACGCCTCCACCGACTTCTACAAAGCGCACATGCTGGAGAAGGCGCTCTCCACCCGCGAGCTCCTGTTCCGCAATTACCCCCACAGCCCGCTGGTGCCCGCCTGCCAGTGGGCCAACGCCGAGGGATACGAGGCCATCGGCGACTTCGAGCACGCCGCCGAGGCGTACGAGCTCTACGTCTCGGGCTACGAGAAGCAGCTCGCCCCGGCCGACCGGTCGGGCAGCAAGAAGACCGGCGGGAAGAAGAAGAGCAAGCACGGCAAGGCCGCCCCGGTCGAGGAGCCGAAGAAGGAAGGCCCGGTCTGGGAGGAATCGAAGGCGCAGATCGCCCTCTTCAACGCCGGGGTGTATCGCGAGGGCCTGGGCCAGCTCCGCCAGGCGCTGAAGGACCGCGAGCGCTACCTCGAGCTGTGGCCCACGGCCAAGGACTCCGAGACGGTGTCCCTGTCCATCGCCGACCTGCACGAGCGCATGAACCAGTACGGCAAGGCGGTCGCCTTCCTCGAGCAGCGCGCGCATGACCAGGAGCGCGACCCGAACAAGTTCCTCGCCGCCCAGGCGCGGATCCTCCTCATCCAGGAGCAGAAGCTGAACAACCCGAAGGCCGTGGCCCGCACCGAGAAGGTGGTGCTCGACTACTACGACAAGCTCTACAAGCGTCAGAAGGAGGCGCTCGAGCCCGCGGCCAAGGAGGCGGTGGCCCGCGCCCTGTACGCCAAGAACGAGGATCAGTTCGTCTACTACGCCCGGCAGAAGCTCAGCTGGGGCCGCGGCGGAGATCCGGTGAAGGAGTTCCGCGACAGCATCAAGCGGAAGGGCCAGTCGCTCGACGAGATCAACCGCCTGTACACCAACGTGGTGGCACTCGGCGCGCCCGAGCCGGCCATCTGCTCGCTCCGGAAGATTGGCCTGGCCTACGAGAACATGGCGGACGCGGTGGCCAACGCCCCGATGCTGAAGGCCCTCCCACCCGAGGCACAGGAGGAGCTGAAGAACCAGCTCGAGCAGCAGGCCCAGCCCATCCGGGAGAAGGCCGCCGACCACTTCGCGGCCGCGGTGACCAAGAGCCGCGACCTGGCCATCCGGAGCGACTGCGCCACGAAGAGCCTCCAGGCGCTGCGCACCACCTACCGACCCCTTCAGTACCCGCCGCTGCTCGAGGACGTGGCCAACCCCCGGAGGCAGGGAGGAGCGCGGGCAGCCTCGCCGCAGCTCGTGACGCAGGTGCAGCCGGCGGTCCCCGGGGTGGTGCTGAAGGGCGCCAGCGCGGGGCTTCCCCCGGGCCGCCCGGTGGTCGCGCGTGAGCCGGCGACGTCCGGGAGCGCGCGCCAGGATGACACGAGCGATCTCCGACCGGGCCAGAAGCCGTCCGACGCCAAATCGCCCAAGGTGGTCCCCGCGGCTGCGACCCAGACGAAACCCGCCGCCGACACCGAGCCGGAGGACACTCGCCAGTGAGACCCATGACCTCCGTCTCCCCGCGTCTCCTCGCCTCCGCACTGTGCGCGCTGCTCGCCACTGCCTGCGCGACCAGCGCCCCGGCGGAGAAGGCTCCCACCGCCCCGGTCGCCTCCGGGCCGAAGGCGGTCTCCGGCCCCTCGGCAGCGCCGGCTCCATCCGCCCCCAGCGCCCGGGCGATGCTGCTCTTCGAGGACGCGACCAAGGCCGCCGATGCGCAGGCCAAGTCCGGGCCCCGCGACGACGCGGCGCTCGAGCGGCGGTTCGAGGCCGTCCGCCAGGCGGACCCGACGTTCGCCGAGGCCGACTACAACCTGGGCGTGCTCGCCGAGCGCCAGGGGAAGCGCGATCAGGCCTACGCCTTCTACCTGTCTGCGCTGCAGAAGAAGCCCTCGTTCAAGGCCGCCGCCGAGGGACTCGCCCGCCTCACCGCGGCGCAGGGCGATTCGGCGTCGGCCCTCGCGCAGTGGAACGACATCGCCCGCGCGTTCCCGGACGACGCCGGCAGCCGGGCCCAGCTCGCCGAACTCTACCGGCTGAGCGGTGACCACGATCGGGCCCTGGAACTCGCGCGGCAGGCGCTCATCCGCGACCCGAAATGCCTCGACGCGTACAAGACGATGCTCCGGAGCAACCTGGACCGGAAGCAGTACGCCATGGCCGAGCTGATCGGTGTCCGGGCGCTGAAGATCTCCACCACCGACCCGGAACTCTACCTCGCACTCGGCGACGTGCAGCTGGCGAGGGGCGCGGTCAACAAGGCGGCCGCGCAGTACCAGAAGGCGCTGGAGGCGAACCCCTCGTTCGTTCCGGCGCGGCTCGCCCTGGCCCAGCTCGCGCTCCGGGACGAGGACTTCGCCGCGGCGGAGAAGCAGCTGTCGCGCGCGGTGGCCGATGGGGGCGGGAGCGCCGAGGTCCACCTCGACCTCGGGGTGGCCTACCGGGGTCTCGGACAGCCCGACAAGGCGCTCGGCGAGTACGACGCGGCGGAGAAGCTGCAGCCGAAGCTGGCGGCCATCTACCTGAACCGGGGCATCGTCCTGCAGCGGTACAAGGACGCGCCCGACAAGGCGCTCGAGCTCTACAAGCAGTACGTCGCGCTGTCGGGCGGCGAGTCGGCGCTTCCGAACGGCGCCTCGGTCATCGCGCTCCGGCGCGAGGCGGAACAGCTGGTGGCGGCCAAGTCGCAGGCCAGCGCCCAGGAACAGCAGTCCAGGACGCTGGAGCAGGCCCAGAAGCTCCAGCAGCAGCGGCTCAAGGACGCCGAGGAGCGCGCGGCGAAGGGAACGCCGGCCAAGGCCACTGCGCCGGACACGCAGAAGCCGCCGCCGGAGAAGCTGTAGGCGCGTGTGGTCGACGTGGGGTGGACGCGGGGAGATCGGGGTTTGGTGGTCCCTCCGCCATTCGATGTAGATTGAAACGAGGCGGATCTCCCCGGTTGGGGGACACTTCGGGGGTTGGACACGGGATGCGAGTCTGGATGCTGATCGTGGCACTGCTGCCGGCCATCGCGGTCGCGCAGGATGCCGCCTCGACGAGCTCGGCGGAGAGCACCGCGGCGAAGGCACAGAAGCGCACCGAGTTCAGCTTCGAGGAGGACACCATCGAAGGTGACCTCAGCCGGCCCGACGGCGAGTACATCGAGGCGCTGAAGAAGGTTCCCCACTCGAACCTCATCCGGATCCGCGAGGACTTCTGGGAGAAGGCCATGCAGTCGGTGGACGAGCTGTAGTTCTTCGAGAGAGCGACGACGAACCGTGTCCGTGCCCCTCACACTCAAGGTCTTCAAGGGCGAGGCGATGGTCGCCGCGAAGGACTACGACCGCGACATCATCAAGATCGGTCGGCTCGCCTCGGCCCACCTCTGCCTCGACGACGACAAGGTCAGCCGGATCCACTCGGTGATCGAGATCGCCCCCGACGGAAAGCTGTCGATCATCGACATGGGCAGTGTCGAGGGGACCTGGGTCAACGGGAAGCGCGTGAACAAGGGCGCGCTGTCCTTCGGTGACGAGATCCGCGTCGGCAACACCCTGATCAAGGTCGAGGACGGTGCAGCCGCCCGCGCCGCCGCCGCGCTCGCCGCCGCCGTGCAGATCGCCGCTCCCGTCGCCGCCCCGCCGGTGCACACCAACGGCAACGCGGTGTCCCCGAGCGCAGCGCTGGCCGAGGCGGCCCGCGCCGTCCCGCTCGCCGCTGCCGCGCCCGCCGTCGCCAGGCCGGCCCCGGTCGCCGCTCCTGCCCCAGCGCCGGCCCCGGTCGCTCCGGCGCCGGTCGCCGCGCCTGCCCCGGTGGTCGCGCGCGCCCCGGTGGTCGCCCGTGCGCCCGCGGCCGATGACTGGCCGCACCTCGACGCTCGCCTCCGCCCCGTCCGCCGCAAGGGAGCGGGCCCGCTGGGGCTCGAGCTCCGCTTCCGCTGGGGCGATCAGATTGTCGCCGAGCAGCTGCTCGGCCCGAAGCACAAGGGCGACTTCAAGATCGGCAGCGCCGCGGGGGTGGACTTCGCCCTCGGCGACCAGCGCCTCGGCGGCCCCAGCTTCACCCTGGTGAGCGCCGACGGTAGCGGCGGTTTCACCCTGCGCATCACCGGGCAGATGACGGGCGAGCTCGAGCGCAAGGGCCGCATCGTCAGCCTGATGCAGGCCATCGAGTCGGGGCTCGCCACCCGCGACGACGACGCCTACGCCATCGCGCTCGAGCCGGACGACATCGCCCTGGTCGACGTCGGCGGGGTGGTGGTGGACCTGTGTTTCCAGCCCGTGCCGCAGAAGGTGGTCGTTCCGATCAGCGAGCGTCTGGACTGGACCGCGCTGAACATCTTCCTGCTGGTCTTCTTCTTCGCCGGCCTGCTGGTGGTGGCGGCGATCACCCGCGCCGCCTCGGGCGACGAGTTCACCGACGAGCTCTCGGGGAACAACGCTGTGCTGACCAAGCTCCTGGTGAAGCCGCCGGAGATGCAGAAGAACCCCTTCATCGAGCAGCTCAACAAGCAGAAGGAGAAGGGCGAGGCACCGGCGGCGTTCCAGGGCACCGAGGGCCAGATGGGCAAGAAGAACGCGCCCAACCGCGACGCCAAGGCCTCGCCCAAGGCCATCGACCCGAACAGCAAGGACCAGGCGCGGCTCATCGCCCAGCGGATCTTCGGCGGGAAGGGGAACGCGGGCATCGCCACGCTCTTCGGCCGGGCGGGTCTCGGCGGAAGCCTGCAGGCGGCGATGGGCCACATGACCGGGTCCACGGTCGGTGACGCCGGCGGCGTGCTCGGCATGGGCGTGAAGGGCAGCGGCGGCGGCGGCGGCGGAACCGGCAACACCATCGGCATCGGCGCGGTGGGCACGCGCGGCGTGGCGGGCGGCGAGGGGAAGTACGGCACCGGCATCGGGATGGGGAAGAAGGCCAGCGCCGACATCTCCATCACCAACTCCGACCCCGAGGTGACCGGGTCGATGGATCCGGAGCTCATCCGGCGCGTCGTCCGCAGCCACCACGACCAGCTGAAGTACTGCTACGACAACGCGCTGACCAAGAACCCGAAGCTCACCGGCAAGGTGTCGGTGCGGTGGATCATCCGGGAGGACGGCACGGTGGCCTCCTCCAACGTGGTGTCTTCCACCAGCGGGACCCCGGAGCTCGACCACTGCATCGCCGGGCGCGTGCTGCTCTGGATCTTCCCCAAGCCCAAGGGCGGCGGCGTGGCCGTGGTGACCTACCCGTTCGTCTTCAAGCAAGCAGGGGAATGACGCCCACATGAACCGCTCCCTTCTGGGGATGGTGGTGGTCCTCACCTCGCTGTGGGCCGGCCCGCTCCGGGCGCAGACGGCCTCGGCGCCGATCCTCGCCGCGACCGAGGCACCGGTGGACGAGGTCGAGCGCGGCTTCTTCCTCGGGCTGGACGTCGGTCCTGCCTTCCTGACGTCGGCGCCGGCCCCCTCCGGCGGGAACAAGCCCTTCAGCTCGGGCGCGACGCTCCGGCTGGAGATTGGCTGGGACATCGGCCGCTACATCTCGCTGGCCGTCTTCTTCGCCGGGAACAACTACTCGGCCAACGCCGACTACACCGGTTACTCCGGCGGGACGGCCTCGGGTGACTTCTCGAGCGTCGCTGGCGGCGTGGACGTGCGGTGGAACTTCCTGGGCTTCGCCGACAGCCAGGGCGTCCAGCGCACCTGGCTGTACATCAAGGGAGGCGTCGGCATGGCCCTCCTCAAGCCCAACGCCCTGTTCTCCTCGAACCCCACCAGCAACTACGCGAGCTTTCTTGTGTTCGCCGGACCCGGGTTGCAGTACTACACGCGCCTTCGACATTTTTCGGTCGGCGTGGAGATTGTGGGTACGTACCTCGGGAAGCCGCAATCGGTCGGCTTCGCCATCACCCCGAACCTGCTCTACGCCTTCTAGCGAGGGCAGCCGTGGCAGTGGACAGTGGACAGGGACCTGGGCGCCCCGGGCAGGGGCGCCGCGGCGAGGGACCGGCAGGGCGGGGTGGCGGCCGCGGTGACCGCGGTGGACCCGGGGGCAGAGGCGGCCGGGACCGAGGTGACCGCAAGGGCGGGAGCGGAGGCGCCGGCGGGCGCGTCGTCCCCGAGCTGTCGGCGCTGGAGAAGGCGCTGGCCAAGGTGGACTTCGCCTCCGAGATCCAGCCGCTCGACGCGGTGGTGAAGGTGCTCCGGCAGGCGCGCGCCCGCTCGCTCCAGGACCTGGACATGGACACCCGGGGGCGGCTCATCACCACGCTCTCCCGTGTGGCGCGGCAGACCCGGCCGGCGCCGGACCCGGAGACCCCGGCCGCCCCGGAGGCGGACGCCGGCCCCGCCGCCGTCCCGGGCGGCGACGAGCAGGCCGCCTCGCCCAGCGCTCCGTCCGAGCCGATTGCCGAGTCTCCCGGCACCGGTGAGGGGAGCCCTCCGCCGGAGGCCGAGGCAGCCGAGGCGGCGCCCGGCGGCGACTCGCTCGCCAGTCCTCCCGAGCAGGCGCCCGACTCTCCGGGCAGCGGCGAGGCAGGCCCTCCGCCCGAGGTCGAGGCCGCGGCCGCGCCATCCGGCTCCGGCGCATCGATGACGCCCGGGCGGGCGTACACCGAGGTGCTCTTCCGCGTCGGCCTGGCGTGGGCGGCGGTGGGCGAGCACGAGCGGGCGGACACCGCCTTCGCGGCGGCCGGCCGCCGGCCGTCCCAGTCCGAGCTGCGTGCCGCCGAGAGCGCGGGCACCGCTCCCGACGCCGCAGCCGAGGCCCGGTGGACCGGCCCGCAAGGGTGGACGTGAACGCCCCGAGCGCCCCGTGCCCGGAGAGCGGCGCGAGCGACCAGGACGCCCCGAGCGCGGCCCTCGGCCCGAGCGCGCCGGCGGACCGGCAGCCCGTGGCGCCCCGCTGGAGATCCCGCCCGAGCTGGCGGGCGACTGGAAGGCCCAGGCCGAGTTCCTCGAGTCCCGCGGTCGCACCCGGGACGCCGCGCGACTGCACGACAAGCACGGCGGCTTCGCCGACGCCGCGCGGCTGTTCGAGGCCGGGGGCGATCTCCGCTCCGCGCTGCGCTCGGCGCTCGCGGCGAAGGACCTCGACAGTGGACGGAGGCTGGCGGCGCAGCTGCCGCCCGCGGAGGCGCAGACCACGCTGGAGAAGGCCGAGGCCTGGGAGCTCCTGATGGAGCTGCACGTGAAGTCCGGCCGCTTCGACGAGGTGGCGAAGCTGTACGAGCGCGCCCGCCAGTTCGATCAGGCCGGGCTCGCATGGGAACGTGCCGGGAAGCTGAGCGCCGCCCGGAAGGCCTACGAGCGGGCCCGCGACATGGGCTCGGTGGACCGGGTTCGCACGCTCGAGGTGGACCGGCTGGTGGAGCGCGGGGACCGGCTCGGCGCGGCGCTGCTCCTGGTGCAGGCCCGGAAGCGGGACCAGGCGGCCAAGGTGCTCGAGATCCTCCCGCCGCCGAAGGCGTTCCGCTTCCTCCAGCAGCTCGGCCTCAATGCCGAGGCCAAGGCGCTGGGCGAGCGTGAGCTCCAGCGTGCGACCGAGGAGAGCAAGTCCATGGCCCGGGCCCGCTGGCTCGAGCTCCTCGAGCGTCCGGCCGATGCGGCCGAGGCGTGGGAGGCGGCCGGCCGGAAGGACAAGGCCTTCCCCCTCCTCGAGAAGGCGGGCCAGTTCGGCCGCGGCGCCCGCATCGCCGAGGAGATCGGCAACCGGAACGAGGCGATCCGCCTGTTCCGGCGCGCCGGCGAGGACGCCGAGGCCGACCGGCTCGAGGCACTCCCTCCGGCTCCGCCGCCCGAGGCGCTGCCCGAGCCGCCGGACCACGAGGGTGTGGGCGGGGTGGGCACCCCGCACGGGGAAGAGCAGGCGCAGCCGACCGGCGACGCTGGCGGAGAGCCCGGCAGCGCCTCGGAACACGTCTAGCAGTCCCTGATCGCCTGCCCCCTGTCCCGCGGTACGAGCGCGGGGCCGGGCGGCCGCTGATAGGGTCGAGCGCCTCCCTTGCTCGCTCTCGTCTCGACCCTCGTCCTCGCGGCGGTCCCTGCGTCGCGCATCCTTCACCTGCAGCGTGCGGCAGCCCTCGCGGCCATCGTGGCGATGATCTGCACCGCGGCGATCGCCTGCGTGCCGCACGTCGCCCGGCACGTGCGTGCCTCGCGGAAGATTGCCGCGAATCGGCGGCGGATGAAGAAGCGCTGAAGCGGTCAGCGCTTGCCCCGCGGGACGCGCGCGCTCGCCGTCGCGCCCGATCGGCGTCTCAGTGGGTGCCCGGAACGGATGCCTTGCTCCCTCCGGAGGGCCGGGGCGTCGGCCCGTCCCGCGGGCCGGGCGGGATCCACCGCTCGAAGAAGTCCACCAGCCGCCCGTAGAGGTAGAGCGCGTCGTCCTCGCCCGCGGCCCAGGCGTGGGTGGCCTTCGGAGTGAAGGCGAACTCGAACGTCCTGGTGCGCGCGGACCATCGCCTCGGCGAGCATCACCGAGGTCTGGAACGGCACCACGTCGTCCGCCATCCCGTGGATGACCAGCAGCGGGTCGCGGAGGCCGTCGGCGTAGAGCGCGGCGCGGTTCCGGTCGAACACCTCGGGGTGCGTGGCGGGAGTGCGGGTGATGGCCACGTCGTCGCTGCCGTAGTAGCGCGGGTCGGTCGCGGGCGCGGCGGCGACGCCGGCCTGGAAGAGGCCAGGCTTCTTGAACAGGGAGAAGACGGTGAGGAGCCCGCCGTAGCTGCTCCCGAAGATGCCGATGCGCCCCGGGTCGACGAAGGGGAGCGTCTTCATCCCGGCGACCGCGTCCTGGTAGTCGTCCAGGTCGGAGCGCCCCCACTCGAAGAGGAACTTCTCGCGGAATGCGCGGCCGTACCCCGTGCTGCCGCGCCCGTCGATCTGCACGAGGACGTACCCGTGCTCGACGAGGAGCTGCATCAGTCCGCCGAAGCGGGGGTTCCACTGGTTGCGGACCGTGTCGCTGTAGACCGGGCCGAAGAGCACCGGGTACCGGCGCTTCGGGTCGAGGTCCACCGGGGTGACGATGCGCGCGTGCAGCGGCACGCCGGCGGTGGTCCCGGGGAAGGTCCGGTACTGCACCCGGCCCCAGCGCACGCGCTCGAAGTCGGGCGGAGGCGAGCGCGTGATGCGTCGGCCGCCGATGTAGAGCTCGGTCGGCGTCCGATCGTCGCTGTGGAGGAACGCCACCGCACCCCCGTCCGGCGAGACGATCGGCCGGTTCCTGCCCGGCAAGGAGCTGACCTGCACCGCTGCGCCGCCTTCCGCCGGCATGCGCCACACCTGCCGCTCCTCGGGGGCCGGGTCGTTCGACTGGTAGTAGATGACCGCCGCGCCCGGCGGGGCGATCGCTGCGCCGAGGACATCGTGCGGCCCGGAGGTCAGCGTCTTCGGATCCCGGGAGCCCGGGGTCAGCAGATAGAGCCGGTACCACTTGTCGAGGTCGCCGGTGAGGAGGATTCGCTTGCCGTCGGGGTGCCAGGCCGAGGCGATGCGGTTGTAGATGCGCGAGGTCCGGTGGTCGGTCCAGACCTCCGTCAGCGCACCGGTGCCCGGGTCGGCGAGGGTGACCGCGCGGTCGATCGAGTCATCGGTCTCGCGGTCCACCAGCAGCTGTCCGCGCGAGGAGAAGGCGAGCGACACCAGGTGCCAGCGCGTGGGCTCGGGAAGATTGAGCAGCCGGAGCTTGCGCGCGCCGACGTCGACGATGGCCACCGTCCGGCTGTCGTTGACCTCGCCAGGGGCGCCGCGGCGGACCTGGTCCAGGGTGGGTTCGGGCGTGAGGTAGTCGGGGATGGGGTAGAGGTGGACGCCGCGGCGGTCGACGTACTGCAGCGCGACGAATCGGCCGTCCACGGACCACGCCGGGGCGAGCTCTTCGTCCCAGGCAGCACGGCCGAGCTCGACGTCGGGCCGGCCGTAGACGCCGCCACCGTTGCCGGCGCGCTTCACCGCGACGTGCGTGGCCTGCACCGGTGCTCCGCCCACGAGCGGGACCAGCCAGAGGTCTCCGTCCTGCACCCAGGCCGCGGTGCGCCCGTCGGGTGACGCCAGGAGATCGGAGCGGTCGCCCGCGGCCGGCGCGAGGATCTCGGGCTGTCCGCCCGCCGCGGAGATCCGGCGCAGCTCGCCCGCCTCGAGGTACAGGAGCCGCTGGCCGGGGAGCCAGGCCAGCTCGGAGACGCCGCCCTTCGCGCGCTCGTCCGTCAGCCGGCGCAGCCGGGTGCCGTCCCGATCCACCACCCAGAGCTGTCGCCCGGGCAGCGCGTGGTCGTTCCACAGGAAGGCGAGCAGCTTCCCGTCGGACGACCATGACGGGGCGCTCGGCGCGGTCCCGAAGAGGGCAGGGCGGCGCGAGACGATGCGCTCCAGGGTGAGCGTGAGCGGGGCCTCGGCGCGCACCGGCGCGGCGACGAGAGCGAGGAGGAGCAGCAGGCGCGTCCTTGCGCTGGGCATCCGCCGATGCTCAGGTCCCGCCCCGGCCTTGGCAAGAGCGAGATTGGTGCGGAGCATCGGACTGGTCGGTCTGACCGCGACCGGGATCGCCTCCATGGTCGGTGCGGGGATCTACGTGGTGCCGTTCATGATCCAGCGCCACGTGCCGGGGATCGGGTCCGGAGTCCTCCTCGCCTATCTCCTCGCCGCCGTGCCCGCGATGATCGCCGGGCTGGCGTACGCGATCCTCGCCTCGGCGATGCCGCGGGCCGGCGGGAGCTACGTCTACGCGAGCCGCGGTCTGAGCCCGTACCTCGGCTTCATCGCCAGCTTCTCGCAGTGGTTCTCGCTCTGCATCGCCATCGGGGTGGTGAGCTATCTCTTGACGCCCGTTCGTGCGCGACGTGGCGCTGGCCGCGGGAGCGCTCGACCTGGGACGGACGCTGGACTGGCCGGCCGTGCGCGTGGCGCTTCCGCTGGCGGTGCTCTGGACCTTCGCCGTGGTGAACCTGCGCGGGCTCGAGACGTACCAGCGCGTGCTGCTGCCGCTCCTCGGCCTGACCTTCCTTCTCGGGGCGGTGGTCATCGTCTCGGCCCTCGTCCTCGGGCCCGGGGACGCCGGGACGCCGCTCGCGGGTGGCCGCCTCCGCCTCGGCGAGGCCAGGGACGATTGCCACCGCCGCGGCGCTGCTCTTCTCGAGCTTCATCGGGTTCGACGCCATCGCCCAGGCCGGCGGAGAGGCCCGCGACCCGTCCCGGACGCTGCCGCTGGCGATCTTCCTCGCCATCGGGATCGTGACGGTCTTCTACGCTCTGTTCGCCGGCGCCGTGTACCACGCGGTCCCCTGGACGACGGTGCGGGACGAGGCGCTGCGGCACGACACGTCGGCCGCGGCCCTCCTCGGTGCGCGGCTCCCGGCGGCGCTGCGGGTGGCGGTGGTGGCCGGGGCGGCGGTGGCGCTGGTGAAGGACCTCCCGGCGATGCTGCTCGGGGTCTCGCGCCTGATGTTCGCCTGGGCGGAGGACGGCATCGTCCCGCGCGTCGTCGCCTCGGTGCACCCGCGGTTCCACACGCCGCGCGTGGCCATCGTCCCCAGCGCGACGATGGCCTCGCTGGGCATCCTGGGGTGCCATCTGGCCGGCGACTTCTTCCTGGGAGTGGACATCCTGGTCACCTCGATGCTGGTGAACTTCCTCCTGATGTGCGGCTCGGTCCTGGCGTTGCCGGGGCGGAACCCCGCGCTCGCCCGCGACATCCGGGTCATCCGGTCGCGGAGCGCCCAGCGGATGATCGGCGTTGCGGGCATCGTGCTGCTCGGAGCGTTGCTTGGGGTCCACACCGCGCGCGACCTCGGACCGCTCCGGACTGCCCTGGTACCTCCGGAGCACGCCGCTGTGGCTGCTGGTGATGGCGGTGGGGTCAGCGGTGTACTGGCGCGAGCTGCGCGGCCTCCGCCGGCGCGGCGTGAACGTCCACGCCCTCTTCGCCGCGTTGCCCCCGGAGTAGGACAGGAGCTCATGGCCAGCATCCCCCGACCGGAAAGACGGCGGCTCGCTCCCGACCTCGACCTGTCGCGCATCGTGACCGGCCTGTGGCAGGTCGCGGACATGGAGCGGGGCGGCCGACAGCTCGACCTCGAGGCCGCCTCGGCGGCGATGGGCCCGTACGTGCAGGCGGGCTTCAGCAGCTTCGACATGGCGGACCACTACGGGTCGGCGGAGGAGATCGCCGGGCGTTTTGTCGCCGGTGGCGGGAAGGCCGAGCTCCTGACCAAGTGGGTCCCGGATCCGGGCCAGCTCTCCCGGGAGACGGTCCGGGCCGCGGTGACACGCGCGCTGCGGCGGCTGCGACGCGAGCGGATCGACCTGCTCCAGTTCCACGCCTGGCGCTTCTCGGATCCGGCGTGGCTCGACGCGCTGTTCTTCCTCGAGGAGCTGCGGGGAGAGGGGCTGGTCGGCCACCTCGGGGCGGTGAACTTCGACACGGCCCACCTGCGAGTGGCGGTGGCGAGCGGGATCCGCCTGGTGTCGAACCAGGTGGCGTTCTCGCTGCTCGACCGGCGTGCGGCGGGACGCATGTCGGCGTTCTGTCGCGACCATGGGGTCCAGCTGATCGCGTACGGAGTGCTCGCCGGGGGCTTCCTCACGGAGCGCTGGCTCGACCGTCCCGCGCCGACCGAGGCCGAGCGCGCCACCTGGTCGGAGATGAAGTCCCACCGGTTCATCGAGGCAGCCGGGGGCTGGGAGCCATTTCAGGCGCTGGCCCGGGCGGTCGCTGCGGTGGCGCAGAAGCACCACGTCTCGATGGCCAACGTGGCCTGCCGGGCGATCCTCGACGAGCCCGCGGTCGGCGCGGTCATCGTGGGAGCGCGCCTCGGGGAGCGGTCGCACCTCGAGGACAACGCGACGGATCTTCTCGCTCGTGCTCGACGACGAAGACCGCCGGTCGCTCGCCGCGGCGGCAGCGGGGCTGAACCCGATCCCGGGCGACTGTGGGGACGAGTACCGCCGGCCGCCGTACCTCACCGCGACGGGCGACCTCAGCCAGCACGTCCAGAGCTTTCCGCCGCCGTACCAGACACGGGAGTCCGGAGGCCGGTCGCTCTGTCTGAGCGGGACCCCGTGGGAGCCGCTTGCCGGCTACGCCCGCGCCGTCCGCAAGGGCTCGCGGATCGCGGTCTCCGGCACCACGGCGTCGCACGGCAGCCGCGCGATTGGGGGGACCGACGCCGCGGCGCAGACGCACTTCGTCATCGACAAGCTCGAGGGCGCGCTGGAGTCGCTCGGTGGGCGGCTGGAGGACGTGGTGCGGACCCGGGTGTTCGTCCGGCGGATCCAGGACTGGGAGGTGGTGGCGCGGGCGCACGGGGAGCGCTTCGGACACATCCAGCCGGCGAACACGCTGGTCGAGGCAGCGCTCGTCTCCGAGGACGCTCTGGTGGAGATCGAGGCCGAGGCCGAGCTCTGAGAGGCAACGGCGCCGGAGACGCCCCGCGTCATCGGCCCCCGGTTGCCGTATCGATCGGTCGCTGCTAATTCGCGGTTGCGCCGTTCCGGCGGCGCTCCATGACCACGCACTCCTGATCTCCGAAGCCGCTGTCCCGTCGAGCGCCCGTGCGCCCGGGGCAGGTCGTGTCCTCGATCCAGGAGCTCGCCGTGCCCAGCATTCGACTCGAAGGGGTGACGTTCGCCCACCATGACGCATTCCCCGTGCTCGAGGGCGTGAGCGCGGTGTTCCCCGAGGGCTGGACCGGCCTCGTCGGCGAGAACGGAGCGGGCAAGAGCACGCTGCTCCGCCTCATCGCCGGCGTGCTCCGGCCCCAGGAAGGACGGGTTCGCCTCGAGCCCGAGGGAGGCCCGGTCGTGCTCTGCGCCCAGGACGTCGATGCGCCGGGCGACGATGTGCTCTTGCTGGCGGCGCGGGACGACGGCACCGCCTGGCGGCTCCGGGGCGAGCTCGCGCTGGACACGGTGGACATCGAGCGATGGAGCAGCCTCTCGCCCGGCGAGCGACGCCGGTGGCAGATTGCAGGGGCGCTCGCCAGGGAGCCCCGGGTGCTGCTGCTCGACGAGCCGACGAACCACCTCGATGCCGAGGGACGGATGCTGGTGCTGCGGGCGCTCGAGAGATGGCGTGGGGCCGGCATCCTCGTCTCGCACGATCGAGCGCTGCTCGAGACACTGACGACGCGGACGGCTCGGATCCACCGGGGAGCGTTGACACTGAACTCGGGCGACTACGGGGAAGCGAAGGAGATCTGGGAGGGCGACACGGAGCGCGCCCGTGACCTGCGGCAGGCGGCACAGTCGCGCGAGCGGCGAGCCCGGCAGGCGCTGGCCGAGGCCCGTTCTGCCCGTGCGTCGGCCGAACGTTCCCTCTCGGGGAAGAAGCGCGACCCGAAGGACCGGGACGCACGAAGCGTCGGTGCGCAGACGCGCCGTGCCTGGGCCGAGGCCCGCCTCGGAGGGGACGTGCGGCGGCTGCGCACCGTGGCGGATCGCGCGGCGGCCGCGGTGCCGGAGGCGTCGGTCGAGGCCGAGCTCGGGCGCTCGGTCTTTCTCGGCTACACGCCCTCAACGAAGCCGGTCATCCTCGCGCTGGACGAGGGCGAGATGCGCGCAGGCTCGAGCGTGCTCGCCCGAGACGTGCACGTCGTGCTCAGGCGCGAGGACCGGGTCCGGCTGGCGGGCCCGAACGGAGCAGGGAAGACAACCTTGCTCCACCGTCTGCTCGACGCGAACCCTGGACGGGCCGAGCAGATCTTCTTCCTGGAGCAGGAGGTCGATCCGGGGGAGGGGGGCGCGATTCTCGACCGGGTACGGGGGCTCCGGGCCGACGCGCGCGGGCGGACGCTATCGCTGGTCGCGGCGCTGGGGACGGATCCCGACCGACTCCTGGCCTCGAGCGCGCCATCAGCCGGCGAGGTCCGAAAGGTGCTCATCGCCGAGGGGCTGGCCCGGCGACCCTGGGCGGTGGTGCTGGACGAGCCCACCAACCACCTGGACCTTCCGACCGTCGAGCGGCTGGCGGCGGCGCTCCGCGCCTATCCCGGCGCATTGCTCCTGGTGACACACGACGACGCGCTGGCGGAGGAGTGCACCACCACGCGGTGGGAGATCGACGAGCAGCTGTGGCTGACAACTGCTCCGGTTCGGGTGAGACTCGCCTGCTCCATGCGAGCCAAGCACCCTCAGGCCCTCGGGGTTAGCCGCACACCGAGGCAGTTCCAGGGCTCCCCTGCTCCTTGAGTGCTCGCCGTGCGCTGAGCTGGAGGACCGCTCAGCGCACGCCGCGCTCGCGCTCTCCGGTCACGCCGACCCCGTGATGGAACACCAGGTGCCCGCCCAGCCAGCCACCGACGCCGAGCCCACCCCCGACGAGCACCAGTGCGCTGACGTGGAGCACGCACCCGCATCCGGTCGGCAGCACCGTGCCCCGGTACAGGAGGTCGAGCACCGCGACGCCGGTGACCGAGAGCATCACCGCGAGGTGTGCGGTCGCGGTCCGGAGCGCCCTCGGCGCGTCGCGACCGAGCGACAGGTAGTCCATGAACCCGGCCGAGGCGGCGATGACCGCCGCCACCGTGCCGCCGATGAGCGCCCACCGCCCCAGCATCCAGAGAAGGGGAGAGCCCGCCACAAGCGCCGTCCCATCCAGCACCACCCAGAGCAGAAGCAGGACCATCGGGAAATCGCTCAGCGCCGCATGCAGCGGGTGTCCACCGATCCGCAGCCCATGCGTCATGCCGCGTGCAGCACGGCCACCAGGAGGAGGAGGAACCCCGAGACGGCGACCAGCGCGTGGATCACCATCACCGGGATGGGCAGGGCCTTGCTCTGCATGTGCTGGGCGAACAGGTAGAACCCACCGATCGCCGCCACGATGAACACGATGAGCGCGGTCCGGGCATGACCCGGGGTCGCCTCGCCCATCACCGCGACGATCAGCGCGATGAGCCCGGCCGCGGCTGCCGCCCCGTGGACCAGCGCGATCGCGGTCGGCGGCCGCTCGGCGCCCCGGAATCGGAGGGTTGCCATGTACACGCCGCCCAGTGCAGCCAGGCCGAACAACACGAGTGCGATCACCATGCCGTGTCTCTCCTGTCAGGGCGGGCCGGAGGCCCGCCGGGTGATGGATGAAGGAGCGTGGCGAAGGTGACAGCCGCCCACCCCACACCCCGGGTGCGTTGTCACCTTCCGACGGTCCGTGCATCCGTTGGTGGACACCATGTCCATCGTGCCGCTCCCTCCGCCGACACTCGAGCCGGGCACCTCCGACGAGGCGCTCATCGGCCAGGTGCTCGCCGGCGACGTCCAGGTGTTCGAGCTGCTGATGCGCCGGAACAACGCGCGCCTCTACCGCGCCATCCGGTCCATCGTCCGCGACGAGCCCGAGGTCGAGGAGCTGATGCAGCAGACGTACGTGCTCGCCTACTCCCGGCTCCGGCAGTTCGCCGGCGGCGCCCGGTTCTCCACCTGGCTGCTCCGCATCGGGGTCAACGAGGCGCTCCAGCAGCTCCGGCGGGAACGCCGCTGGCCGCGGGCCGCACCCGACGTCCTGGACGAGGAGCCCGCCATGCACGGCACCGACGCGACTCCCGAGCAGCGCCTCGCCCGCGCACAGCTCAACCACCTCCTCGAGCAGCTCGTCGACGGGCTCCCGGAGTCGCACCGCTCGGTCTTCGTCCTCCGGGAGGTCCAGCAGCTCTCGACCGCCGAGGTGGCCGAGGTGCTCGGGCTGAGCCCGGACAACGTCAAGCAGCGCCTCTCCAGGGCCAAGGCCCTGCTCCGCGCCGCGCTCGAGCAGCACACCGGCGAGTCCGTCGCCGAGCTGTACCCGTTCGAGGCGCCACGGTGCGATCGCGTCGTCTCCGGTGTCCTCAGCGAAGCTCACCGAGGGCGGCGGACCCCCTACCGGCGGCGACGCCTGACGCACACCGGCCCACCTCACCCGCGACGGCCTGGAACCCTGCGATTTTGGTAGGCTTCGCCGGCTCCACCACAGCCACATCCCTGAAGGGGAGGCCGCGCGTTTGGGGACCGGTGCCGATTCCGTCAAGGCGTACTCCGCCGTCCTGCACAAGAAGCCGAACGACGCCGAGGCCCTGGCGGCGCTGGAGGCGTTGCTGAAGGACGACACGGTGCGTGCCGAGGCCGCGCGCGCCCTCATCCCCGCCTACGAAGCGGTCAAGGAGCACCGCAAGCTCGTCGCCGCGCTGGACCTCGTCGCCGAGATGACGCAGGACCAGCTCGAGCGGGTGCTCGCCCTCCAGCAGGCGGCGCATGTCCACCTGCATCACCTCCGGCAGCCCGAGCTCGCCTTCGCCGCCCTCTCGCGCGCCCTGCGCCTGTCGCCCGCCGACCCGAACCTCCGCACCGCCGCCCGCCGGGCCGCAGAGGACGCGGACGCGGTGGATGGCTTCGCCAACGTGCTCAAGGAGCTGGTGGCCCGGACGGATCTGACCCCCCCGGCGCGCATCGCGCTCCACCGCGAGCTCGCCGACGTGCAGGAGAAGAAGCTCGACGACCGGCGTGGCGCCATCGGCCAGCTCGAGGCGGTCCTGGCGGTGGATCCGGGCAACGCCGACGCGCTCCGGGCCCTGCAGCGGCTGCTCCGTGCGAGCGACGACTGGCGCCGGCTGGTCCCCGTCCTGGAGACGTTCGCCGGGGTGGTGGCCGATCCGGCGGAGCGGCTCGCGCTCTGGCGCGAGATGGCCCTCCTGCTCGAGGGCAAGCTCGAGGATCGCGAGGGCGCGGCGGCCGCCTGGCGCCGGGTCTCGGAGGCGGATCCGCTGAACCGGGAGGCCGTGTCGGCGCTCGACCGGCTCTACACCGCGCTCGGGAAGTTCGAGAACCTCGCCTTCGCCCTCGAGCTCCGACGGGCGCAGGAGGGGCAGAGTCCGCAGGGTCGCGAGGCCACCTTCCGGCTCGCCCAGCTCCGGCGTGAGAAGCTCCAGGACTTCGGCGGCGCCCTCCAGCTGCTCGGGCAGGTGCTCTCCGAGGACCCCGGCCACACGCCGACGCTGGACCTGCTCGAGGCCTGGGCCCGGTCGCACGACCCGGACAGCCGGAGCGCGCTGGACACGCTGGATCCCATCCTGGCCCGCTCCGGCCAGCACGCCCGCCGCGTCGCGATCCGCGAAGCGCGGATGGCCGATGCCCTGACCGACGAGAAGATCCGCCTCGCCCAGGAGATCCGCTCCATCCAGGAGCGGGACATGGGCCAGCCGCTGCGGGCGTTCCTCGCCGCCGGCCAGGCCTTCGCCCAGAACGTGGATCGCGCCGGCGCCCGCGCCGACCTCGAGCGGCTCGCCCGGGTGACCGGCAGCTACGAGGAGCTGGCGGGCACCTACGAGCGTGTCGCGGGCGAGACCCGCGGGCCCGACCCGGACAAGCCGGCCTGGCTCCGCCGCGCCGCGGAGCTCCGCGAGCACCTCGCCCAGAGCGACGACGCCATCCGGGACTGGCAGGCGCTGCTCACCGAGGCCCCCCAGGACCGCCAGGCCCTCGACGCGCTCGGCAAGCTCTACGAGCAGACCAAGAACGCCAAGCAGCTCTCGGAGGTCACCCTCCGCAAGGCGCAGCTGGCCTCGGATCCCGCACGAGCGAAGGACCCTGCTGCTCCGCGCCGGCGAGGCGCTCGAGGCGGCGCTGGACGACGCCCGCGCCATCGACGCCTTCAAGGAGGCGCTGGCCCTCCGCCGGGGCCCGGACGGTCTCGAGGCGCTCGACCGGCTCTACGCCCGGGGCAAGCGGTTCGAGGAGCAGGCCGACGTGCTGGCACAGCTCGCCGCCTCCACCACCGGCGAGGTCCAGAAGGCACATCTGCTCCGCCGCGCCCAGCTGCTCGAGCGCGAGAAGGAGCTGCCGGCCGCGGTCGAGGGCTATGCCCGTCTGCTCGCCGTCGCCCCCACCGACCCGAACGCGGTCGCCGGACTCGAGCGGCTGATGGAGCTGCCCGACGTCCGCCCCGACGCCGCGCGCCTGCTCGAGCCCGTCTACCGGAGCCTGAACGACGTCCGGCACCTGGTGGAGGTGCTGGAGATCCGCCTGGCCGGCGCATCGCCACAGGACCGGCTGCCGTTGCTCGGGGAGATCTCCAACCTCCGCGAGACGCTGGGACAGAAGGACCTCGCCTTCGCCGCGCGGGTCCGCGCCTTCGGCGAGATGCCCGAGAGCCCCGAGGCCCGCGAGGAGCTGGAGCGGCTCGCGGCCGAGACCGGCGCCTTCGAGGAGCTGGCCGCCGCGTACCAGGACCAGCTCGAGCGCGGCGTCACCAACGCCACGTCCACCGAGCTGTGGCGGCGGCTGGCGGTGCTCTGGTCGGAGCGGCTCGACCGGCTGGACCTGGCGATCCGTGCCTACGAGGAGCTGGGGCGCCGCGAGCCGAGGAACATGGCGGTCCTCGAGGCGCTGGCCCGCATCCACACCAAGGCCGGGGACGCCCGCGAGCTCGCCTCGGTGATGAAGCGGATGGTGATGGTCGAGCCGTCGCCGCCGAAGCAGATCGATCTGCTCTTCCGCCTCGGCACGCTGGCCGAGGAGACCCTCTCCGACAAGCAGCTCGCCGCCCAGTGCTACGGGGAGATCCTCGCCCGCAAGCCGGACGACGAGGACGCGATCAAGTTCCTCGGCAAGGTGCTCACCGAGAGCGAGCGCTGGCCCGAGCTGGCCTCGCTGATCGTCCGGGAGATCCAGCTCGCCGACTCCACCGGCCGCCACGAGGAGATGTTCGACCTGATGGTGCGCCTCGGCCGGCTGCGCCTCGCCCGGCTGCGCGACCCGCGCGGCGCGCTGGACATCTTCGAGGACGTGCTCCGCCGGAAGCAGGGCCACGCCGGCGCCATCGGCGCGCTGGAGGAGATGGCGCGCTCCGACAGCCCGCTGCGCGGCGAGGCGGCCGAGGCGCTCGAGCCCATCTTCACCTCCGGCGGTGACCACCTGCGACTGGTCCAGATGCTCGAGTCACGCGCCTCGACCGAGCCGGTGGCCGCCGAGCGCGCCGCGCTCCTCCGGAAGGTGGCCAAGCTCTACGCCGGGCCGATGCAGAACGCCGAGCTGGCCTTCGTCTCGGCGAGCCGGGCGCTGCGCGAGCTGCCGGACGAGGAGGCCTCGCTGACGCTCGCGGTCACCCTCTCCGAGCGGGCCAGCAGCGGCGGCGAGGAGCTGGCCGGCGCTCCTGGAGGAGACCCTTCCCCGGGCCTCGGAGGACGCCGCCCGGGTGGCGATCCTCCGCGCGCTGGGCCGGGCCCAGGAGGCGCTCGGGCACAAGGCGGAGGCCATCGACGCCTGGAGGCGGGTGCTCGAGGTCGTCCCCTCCGACGGCGAGTCGATGGGCTCCCTGGTCCGCCTCTACCAGGAGGCGGGGCGGGCCCCCGAGCTGCTGGAGATCTACCGGCGGCAGCTCTCGATCAGCGAGGAGCCGGCCGTCCGCGCCGCGCTGCTCTTCCAGATCGCCGGGCTCCAGGACGGCGCCCTCCACGACACCGTGGGCGCCATGGCCACGCTCCGGCGGCTCCTCGAGCTCAAGCCGGACGACGCCCAGGCCCTCGAGAAGCTCGACCTGCTCTGCCAGAAGCAGGAGCGCTGGCCCGAGCTGGCCGACGTCATCGGCCGGCGGCTGGCGCTGCCGGGCGGAGACCTGGACTTCGATCTGCGGACGCGCCTGGCGGTGGTGCGCGAGACGCGGCTCCTCGACAAGTTCGGCGCCCTCGAGCTGTACGCCCAGGTCCTCGCCGCCCAGCCGAAGCACCCGGGGGCCCTCGGGCAGCTCGAGGCCTGGGCCCAGCGCGAGCCGCAGAACAAGCCGATGATGGACGTACTGCTCGGCGGCGTACCGCACCGCGGGCGCGCAGGCGAAGCTCGCTCCGTTGCTCGCGCTCCGCGTGGGCGCGTCGCCGGATCCGTTCGAGCGCAAGCAGCTCCTGGTCGAGCTGGCGGGCCTCCGCGAGACGGCGCGCGATCCGGCGGGCCTCTTCGACGCGCTGGCCAGCGCCTTCCGCGAGGACCCCAACGACGCCGCGCTCCGGGCCCGCCTCGGCAAGGCGGCCGAGGGTGCGCGGACCCACCAGGAGCTGGGGCAGCTCTACGAGGAGGAGCTCCCCCGCATCGCCGAGACGAAGGACGCCGCCCAGGTCTTGTTGGAATTGGGGACGCTGAACGAGCAGCACCTGTCGAACCCGGCCCGGGCCATCGAGGTCCTGGAGCGGGCGCGGGAGCTGGACGCCGACACCGCGCTCCCCGCCCTCGCGGCCCTCTCCCGGCTCTACGGCCAGGCCGGCCGGAGCGACCGGCTGGTCCAGAGCCTGGACGAGCTGGAGAAGCTCACCCCGGACGTGAACGAGCGGGTGCAGATCCTCTTCCGGCTCGGCCAGGTGGCCCAGGACGAGCTCGAGGACGAGCCCCGCGCCGCGGACGCCTTCGAGCGGCTGCTCGCCCTGGACAAGACGCACCTCCCCGCCGCGCGGCTGCTGGAGTCGATCTACGAGCGGAGCGGCACGCCCGGACCGGCTGTTCAACGTGCTCCGCATCCAGCGCGACCTGACCTCCGGGCCGGAGCGGGAGCGCATCCTGGCCAAGATGGTGAAGGTCTCCGCCGAGGGCCTGGCGGACCTCGAGGCCTCCATCGAGCTGTACAGCGAGCTCTTCAAGAAGAACCCCAAGTCGGACCAGGCCTTCGGGGCGCTGGAGCAGGCGCTGGAGAAGGCGGGCCGCTGGGAGGACCTGCGCGGGTTGCTCGCCGGGAAGATCCGCCCAGACCGCCGAGCCCCGCGAGCTGGTGCGCCTGAACGAGAAGCTGGGCACGGTGCTCTACCGGCAGCTCGGGCGCGCCGAGGAGGCCATCGCGCCGCTGCGCACCGCGCTGGAGCGCGACGCCCGGAACCGCAACGCGCTCGAGACGCTGCGCGACATCGACGAGCAGCTCGGCCGGCGCGAGGAGCTGGTCGCCGTGCTGCGGCGGCTGATCCCGCTGCAGGAGGCCCAGGAAGGGGTCAAGGCCCTGCGCATCCGGCTGGCCGAGGTCCTGGGCGAGATGGGCCGCCGCGAGGAGGCGCTCGACGCGGCCCGCCGCTCGCTGGAGATCGAGCCGCACACCGTCCCCGACCTGGACCGGGTGGGGAAGCTCTTCCTCGCCCTCCGCGCCTTCGGCGACGCCGTGCGCGCGCTCGAGCTGAAGGCGGAGGTCTGGCAGCGCGTGGAGGAGAAGGAGGGGGTGATCGCCGCCCTCTTCGAGATCGCCGAGCTGTGGATCGGCCAGGCCAACAAGCCGGAGCCGGCGGCGCCCATCCTGGAGCGGGTGCTGGAGTTCGACCCGGCCAACCGCAACGCCTACGAGCGGGTGCTCTCGCTCTACTCCGACGCCGGTGACTGGCGCGCCTACGCCCAGGCGGTGGACCGCTACCTGCCCAACCTCGTCACCGACGAGGAGAAGATCAAGTCGCTCCGCGAGCTGGGCCGCCTCCGCGAGCAGAAGCTCGGGCAGAAGGACGGCGCCTTCCTCGCGCTCTGCCGCGCGCTGCAGCTCGACGCCTCCGACGACTCGCTTCGCGAGGACGTGGAGCGGCTGGCCCAGGAGACCGGCTCGTACGAGGAGCTGGCCGCGGTCTACGAGCAGGTGGCGGACGAGCTCCCCAAGGGCCCGCTGGCCGAGCGGCTCTACCTGGTACTGGCCCGGGTGCAGGACCAGAACCTGGACGATCCGGGCGAGGCCGAGGCCGCGCTCCGGAAGATCCTCGAGTTCGACCCCACCAACTCCTCGGCGCTCGACGCGCTGGCCCAGATGTTCGGCCGGCGCGGGCGGGACCGCGAGTTCATCGTCTCGCTGGAGCAGAAGCTCGAGGCCGCCCCGTCCATCGAGGCCCGCAAGGCGATCCTCCGCGAGATCTCCCGCATCCATCTCGAGCGGCTGAAGGACGTGGACGAGGCGGCCAACGCCCTCATCCGCGCGCTGGAGCTCGAGCCCGACGTAGAGACGCTCGGCGAGCTGGCCCGGCTCTACCGCGAGCAGCACATGTGGGGCGACCTCGCCGCCACCCTGGCGCGCACCCGCGACCTGCTCCCCACGTCCGAGGAGCGGGCTCAACTTCAGAATGCGGTGGCCAATGTCCAGGAGAAGGAGATCGGCGACGACGAGGCCGCGGTCGAGGCCTACCGCGAGGCCCTCTCGCTCGACCCGCGCAACTCGGAGGCGGTGGACGCGCTGGAGCGGCTCTACACCCGCCTCGATCGCCCGGCCGACCTGCTCGCCGTCTACGAGCGGCAGCTCGAGCTCACCGAGGACTACCGGGAGAAGGTCAAGATCCTCTTCCACTCCGCGGCCATCTGGGAGGACCGCTACCAGAACGCGGCGAACGCCGACGCCTGCATCGACGGCGTGCTGGCGCTCGACCCCACCAACCTCCAGGCGATCAAGGCGCTGGAGCGGCTGCGGCGGGCGCAGGGCCGGTGGGAGGACCTGGTGGGGGTGCTCGAGCGCCACATCCAGCTCGCCACCGACGCCCAGGAGCAGGCGGACCTCATGGTGGAGGCCGGCGAGGTCCTCCGGACGCACCTCCACCAGACCGACAAGGCGGCCGACGCCTTCCAGGCGGCCCTGGGCGTCTTCCCCGGCCACACTCCGGCCCTGCACGCGCTGGGCACGCTCTACGAGCGGAGCGGCAACTGGCCCTTCGCCCTGGAGATGCTGCACCAGGAGGCCCAGGCGCTGGGCGACGACCCGCGCGCGGTCGAGGTGCTCCACCGGATGGGGAAGATCAACGAGGACATGCTGGGAGACGTGTCCTCGGCGCAAGGCCTGCTACGCCGAGGCGCTGCGCATCGACCCCGAGTCCCTGCCGTCGCTGCGGGCGCTCCGTGGCATCTACGAGAACGAGCAGGACTGGACGAGCTACGAGGAGATCCTGGTGGCCGAGGCGCAGGCCACCGGCGAGGCCTCGGCCAAGGCCCGCGCCTACCTGGCCATCGCCCGCTACCACAGCGAGCGTCGCGAGGACCCCGACACCGCGATGCACTGGTACGAGGAGGCGATCAAGCTCGACCCCGAGCTGGCCGACGCCGCGCTGCCCCTGTCCGACCTCTACATCGCCCGGGAGCGCTGGGAGTCCGCCGAGACGATGCTGGAGGTGGTGATCCGCGACAGCAAGGTCGCCTCGCCACCGAGCAGGACGACGCGCTGGGCAAGGAGCTCTGCCGCCAGGTCTACCGGCTGGGCTACGTGCAGGAGAAGCTCGGCCGGCGCGACCGGGCGCTCGCCGCCTACGAGGAGGCGTACCAGCTCGACGCCACCTACCTCCCGGCGCTCGAGGGCTACGGGAACCTCCTGGTCCAGACCGGCCGGCAGGACCAGGCGCTCAAGGTCTTCCAGACCATCCTCATCCACCACCGCGAGGACCTGACCGACCTCGAGATCGTCGAGCTCTACTGGCAGATCGGCGAGGTCCACGTCGCGCTGAAGCAGCACGACCGGGCGCAGAACCACTTCGAGAAGGCGCTGGCCATCGACCCCGGGCACGAGCCCAGCCTCCGGGCCCTCATCCAGCTGGCCGACGGGGCAGGGCGCTGGGACCGCTCGGCCGAGTACCGGCAGGCGCTGGTCGGCGTGCTCGAAGGAGAGCCCAGGGCCGAGGCCGCGCTGGAGCTCGGGCAGCTCGCCCGCGACCGCCTGAAGGACCCGCACACCGCCATCGACGCCTACGCCCAGGCGCTGCGCATCCGGCCACAGTCGCTCGAGGTGATGGACGCGCTGTACGTGCTGTACCGCGAGACGCGCCAGCCGGGGAAGGCGGCGGAGATCCTCGAGACCATGCTCGGCCAGCCCGAGCTCCAGGCCGACGCGCAGCGCGCCAAGCGGGTGTGGTTCGCGCTGGGCGAGAGCCTCCGCGACGAGCTGAGGGACGCCCCGCGCGCGGTGGAGGCGTTCAACGCCGCGCTGGACCTGGATCCGCTCTTCATCGAGGCGTTCACCGCCATCGAGGCGATGCTCGGGGCGGCGAAGGAGTGGAAGCCGCTGGAGGAGAACTACGCGCGGATGATCCAGCGGCTCCCCAAGACCGACGACACCGAGCAGGCCCGGATGGCGCTCTGGCGGACGCTGGGCGATCTGTACCTCCAGGTGCTGAAGCAGCCCGAGAGCGCGCTGATGGCCTACCAGGTCTCCGCGGCGGGGCTGCCCGACGACCCGGTGGTGCAGGAGACGTACGCGGAGCTCCTGCTCCAGGCGGCAAGGAAACGAGGAGAAGGCGGCGCAGGCGCTCCGGCGGGCGCTGGCCCACACGCAGAACCCGAAGAAGGTGGCGAGCCAGCTCGCCGAGCTCGCCGCCCGGCGGAAGGACTACGACGGCGCCTGGCTCGCGGCGCAGGTCGTGTCCGGGCTGCTCGGGGATCCGGGCGCCGGCGGAGAAGGAGATCATCAGCAAGCTCGGGCCCTACGCGAAGAAGCGCGAGACGCCCCGGGCCACGCTGACCGACCGGCTGTGGGCCGCAGCATCTGCTCCACCCCAAGGTCCGCACCCCCTTCGCCGAGCTGATGGGCCTCCTCTTCCAGGGAGCCGGTCAGCTGTCGGCGGTGCCGCTGGCGCAGGCCCAGCTGGTCCCGAAGAAGCACCGCATCGACGTGGCCGCCGCGCAGGAGTACCAGATCCACCACTACCGGGCGGTGGCCCGGCTCCTGGGGCTCGAGGCGGTGGAGCTCTTCTCGCCGTTCCTGGTGGCCACGCGGGACAAGCTGGCGAAGCGCTCGATGGAGCCGGCGCCGGACCCGCTGCTCGGCGTGGAGATCGTCCACGCCCAGCCGATCTGTCTGAAGGTGGGCGGGAAGTTCTTCGGCGACCCGCAGGCCAAGGACACCTACGCGCAGCTGGGGCGGACGCTGGCGCTCCTCCGGCCCGAGCTCGTCTTCTCCTCGCGCTTCTCGCCCGAACGGCTGGCGGCGGTCTTCCAGGGTGCGGTGCTGCTCGCCGGGTTCCAGATGCGCTGGACCGCGCCCACCGCGGCCATCGAGGCGGAGCGGCAGGCGCTGGAGTCGGTGATGAGCGAGCCCTTCCGCGCAGGGCTGGCGCGGCTCGTCCCCGAGGTGCTCCGGAGGCCCGACACCGACCCGGTCCGGGAATACCTCGAGGGGGCAGAGCTGACCGGGGTCCGCTGTGCGCTGTTCACCGCGGGCGACCTCGAGGCGGTGAAGAAGCTCGTCCAGGGTGAAACCAGCTCGAGCTTCCGGGTCGCCGGCAAGGTGAAGATCCGGGAGCTCATGACCTTCGCGGTCTCGGAGGACCTCGCCGCCCTTCGGCTCGCGGTGGGAACCAACGTCGAGGTTCCCGCCCGCAAGTACAATCCCCCGCTGCCCCTCTGGCGTTCCTTGACCGGGCCGGGGGGCGACCTCTACGCTCGTCACTCAACCCCTCGGACTTCCATGCGCTTCGTCTGCGACAACTGCCGCGCTCAGTACATGATCAGCGACGAGAAGGTCGGCGCGAGCGGCGTGAAGGTGCGTTGCAAGAAGTGCGGGAACGTCATCATCGTTCGCCCCCCGCAGGACGCCTCCGCCGAAGCCGATGCCGCGCTGCGCGGGCTCGAGGAATCCGCCCCGCCCCCCCCGGGGCCCGAGGCACCGACAGGGGAGAGCTCAATCTTCAGCGGCGTGGACGACGACGAGATTGGCGCGGCGTTCGACAGCGCGCTGGGGGAACGGCACGACGAGCCCCTCGCTCCCCAGGAGGAGGAGGCGCCCCCGCCCGAGGCCAACCTGCCGCCGGTCAGCGACGGGCCGCCGCGCGCCCAGGACTGGTTCGTCGCCGTCGACGAGAAGCAGACCGGGCCGCTCACCCCGGAGGCGATCCGCGAGTACTGGGACCGCGGGGAGATCGGCCCGGACAGCTTGACTTGGAGGCAGGGATTCGAGGACTGGGTGCCCCTGTCCGAGGTGTCCGAGCTCGCCGCGTGGCTCGCCCCCCGTCCCCAGCGCCCGGTGTTCTCGCCGCAGTCGAGCTCGGGCCCCGTCCCGGTCGTTCAGGTACCCGTCGAATCCGCCTTCAGTGCCGGCGGGATGACGCGCACGGTGCGGGCCGAGGTCCCCACCCCGGTGCCCGACGCGGGGGGGTGGAAGCCCTCGGCCTCCGCCGCGCTCGCCAGCCTGGTGAAGGACGAGATCGAGGCCCTCAACCGGCCCGAGGCGCCGCCGCCTGCCCCCGAGCCCTCGCCAGCGCCCCGGGGTCTGCTCGAGGTACCGCCCCCCACGGCCGAGGTTCCCGTCGCCACGGTGAACGGCCGCCCGTCACGGAGGGAGTCGCCGACGCCGGTGACCGCCGTCGAGCGCCCGCCGACCTTCACCCCCGCCTACCCGTACGCGACCCGTCCAGCGAAGCAGGGCAGCAACAAGGGCGTGCTCATCGGCATCGTCGTGGGCGTCGTGGTGGTGCTCGCCGCCGTCGGCGGAGGCGGGGCCTACCTCCTCCAGCGGCAGAAGGCGTCCGAGGTCGCCGCTCGGCAGGCTCCGCCGTCTCAGGACACTCCGCGCGTCGTCACGCCGCCCCCGGTTGCCCAGGTGCAGCCCCCGGCAGCCACGCCGCCGCCGGCCGCGACCACTCCCACGCCCAGTGTCACCCCATCGGTGGCGGCACCCGTGGCGAAGGTCACCCCGTCGGTTCCCCCGGGCGAGACCACCGGGACGACCCGGCGCGGCACGCGCGGCTCGAAGTCCCACGGTGGCGGGACCAAGTCCGGAGGCGACGAGCAGGTCGCGTCGGCCGAGCCGACGAAGAGCCTGGGCGGTGGAAAGGGCAGCAAGGCGGACGACCTGTTCGACGAGGTCTTCGGAACCGGCGGCGGTGCGGCAAAGTCCGACGAGGGCAGCAAGAGCAAGAAGTCCGCCTACGTCCCGCCCGCGCCCGGGAGCTCGAGCACCGATGTCCCGGAGCGGCTGCCCAAGGGCGACATCATGTCGGTCGTCCTGGCGAACAAGCCGTCCATCGTGCGCTGCGTGAACGAGCAGAAGACCCGGGACCCGAACCTCCACGGGACCCTCGTGATGCACTGGGTCATCCAGACGTCAGGGAAGACGGCAGGCGTCAGCGCGGTTACCGATCAGTACAAGTCCTCCTACATGGCCACCTGTCTCGGTGGGCTGGTGAAGTCGTGGAACTTCCCCAAGCACAAGTACCAGCCGGGCGAGCCGGTGGACTTCCCCTTCACGTTTTAGGCGTGCTCGTGTCGCGCGGCTGAAGCCTGCCCAATGCGCCTCCCCATCGAGCCCAAGCTCCCGGACCTACCCGTTCGCTCCGTGGCCGAGATGGGCCTCAAGGAGCTGGAGCGCGTGCGCCACATCCTCCGGGGCGGCATCGGTCGTCGACTGGCGGCGGCTGCACTTCCGCAACCGCGACGAGGTGGACCGCTTCCTGCGGCTGTGCGGGCTGGACCTGACGGTCCCGGCGGACGAGGCCTGGGCCCGGCTGGTGCTGGGCGACGCCGTGGAGTACCTGCGCCGGACATTCTCCTACCGGGTGGCGGACGTGGTGGCCCAGCCGGTGGAGATCGCACGATCTCTTCCTTTACGCCTCTGGGGTGAAGGAGCCGCACCGGCTCCGGCGGATCGCCTGCATCGTCCTCAAGTGCATGCACGTGGTGCAGCACATCGAGGGGCGGGACCTCCTGTTCCGCCTGGCGGTCTCCGAGGCGGACCTGTCGCAGATGGTGACCGCGAAGGTGAACGGCGTGCTGGCCGAGGCGCGGGAGAAGGGACTCCCCATCCTCGACTACAGCCCCTCGGTGAAGACCCGCGAATCGCTCATCACCAAGCTGCTGGCGAAGAAGGAGAACGTGGCGGCGCAGGTCTACGACAAGACGCGCTTCCGCATCGTCACCCCGACCCGGGCGGACATCCTGCCGGTCCTGTACTTCCTCACCCAGCGCCTGTTCCCCTTCAACTTCCTCGTGCCAGGGCAGACCGAGAACACGCTGCTCCCGTTCAAGTTGCTCCTGCGCGAGTTCCCGCACTTCCGGGCGCACGCCCACGAGCTGCACCTCGACCCGGACTTCGAGGACCGCGAGGGCACGGGCGGCAACGAGTTCAGCGGGAGCGGTTACCGGGCGCTCAACTTCGTGGTGGACGTCCCGCTGCGGCTCGACGAGTGGCTCCCCCCGGCGGAGCTCGACCGGCGCGAGCGCAAGGGCCGGATCGGCTACACCCTGGTCGAGTTCCAGATGCTCGACGTGCGCACCGCGGAGCTGAACGAGCAGGGCGAGAACGCCCACGTCCGCTACAAGCACCGGCAGAAGCTCCGGGTGCTGCGCCGCCTGTCGCGCGGCCTCGTGGTCCCCCGGCTCGAGGATCCGCCGGGCGAGGCCGAGTAGCGGCAGGGCTCCTAGCGCCGCTTGCGGTTCTTCTTCCGCGCCTGCCGCTCGCGCTTCCGCTTGTCCTTGAGCGCGTCCCGGTCGACGCTTGCTGGTCATCGGCGCGTCGGAGTAGCCCATCAGCCGCGCCCGGGCCATCGCGGCCTGACCCATCGGCGGGGTGTAGCCCGGCGCAATCTGGGGCATCTGCATCGGCATCCCGCCGCCACTCCGCCGAGCGCCTGCTCCATCATCTTCGCGTCCTTGCCGAAGATCTGGGACGAGGTCCATGCTCTTCATCTTGCGAAGCTGGCCCAGCTGCTTGAAGCCGGGGATGCGGCCGAGCAGCCCGGGGTTCTGGCCGACCGCGCCCATCACCTGCTGCATCATCCGGTAGCTTGCCGAGCAGCTCCTGGACCTCCTGCTTCTTCCGGCCGGAGCCGCGTGGCGATGCGCCCGATGCGGCTGTCGTTGATGAGCGCGGGGTCGGAGCCGCTCCGCCTCGGTCATCGAGTCGTACATCGCCTCGATCTTCCCGAGCTCCTTCTCGTCGGGGTTCAGCTGCTCGGTCATCTCGCCGAAGATGGGGAACTTCTCGAGCAGGTCCTTCAGCGGGCCCATCTTCCGGACGGTGCGGATCTGCTCGACGAAGTCCTTCATCGAGAAGTTGCCGGAGAGGAGCTTCTTGGCGTCCTCCTCGGCCTTCTCCTCGTCGACGACCTGCTCGAAGTCCTTCATCAGCCCGACGATGTCGCCGAAGCCGAGGATGCGGCTGGCGAGCCCGTCCGGTCGGAACTCCTCGAGCTTGTCCAGCGCCTCGCCCATGCCGAGGAACTTGATGGGCTTGCCGGTGACCTCCTTGATGCGAGAGCGCCGCGCCGCCGCGGGCGTCACCGTCGAGCTTGGTGAGGATGAAGCCGTCGAGCGCCAGCCGCCGGTCGAACTCGGCCGCGGTCCGCACCGCGTCCTGGCCGATCATCGCGTCGCACACCAGGAGGATGTTGTCCGGCTGGACGGTCGGCCTTGATCGGCTCAGCTCCGTTCATCAGCTGCTCGTCGATGGCCAGCCGGCCGGCGGTGTCGACGAGCACCACGTCGCACTTCTGCTCGCGGCGCCGCCTCCACGCCGGCTTCGCGCGAGCTCGGGAGGCAGGGCAGTCCGGCCTGGAAGAAGACGGGCACCCCGAGGCGCTCGCCGAGGACCTGGAGCTGATCGACGGCGGCCGGCCGGTAGATGTCCGCGGCCACGAGCAGCGGCTTCTTGCCCTGCTTCTGGAGGTAGCTGGCCAGCTTGCCGGCGGTGGTGGTCTTACCCGAGCCCTGCAGGCCCGACCATCATGATGGCGGTGACCCGGCCCTTGGGCTTGAGCTTGAGGCCGGTGTCCACCGGCCCCATCAGGGCCTCGAGCTCGTCGTGGCAGACCTTGATGAACTGGTCGCGCGGCCGAGACCTTGTGCTTCTTGCCGCCCTTGTCGGTGACGGTGGTCTCGACCGCTCTCGCCGACGGCCTTCTCCCGCACGCGGGCGACGAAGCTCTTCACGACCTCGAAGGCGACGTCGGCCTCGAGGAGCGAGACGCGGATGTCGCGCAGCGACTCGTCGACGAGCTCGGCGGTGATCTCCGCCTTGCCGGCGAGCCGGTTCTTGGCGGCCCGGAAGCCCTTGGTGACGGTTTCCAGCATGGGGGAAATCGTCTTTAACACCGGCCCTGGTGCCGTGGGACCCCTGGAGACTCACCTTGCGTGCCGCCCGCCCGAGCAGGTGACATCGCCGGATGGCCTGCAGAGGAGGATCGATGCGGAACTGGGTGGTGCTCGGCGGAGTCCTGCTGCTCGGAGCCCACGCCCGGGCCGAGGAAGGGCCCGACGACGATGCCGCGAAGTTCCGGGTGGGGGTGAACCTCGGCATCATCAGCGTGCCCCGGCTGGTGAACATCCAGGGCTACGCCCGGGTGCACCCCTACGTCGGACTCGGCGGCGGCTGGAGCACGACCCCCAAGTTCGCCTCGGACTTCGTCCTCGAGCGGGCCGGGGCGACGAGCGGCACCACGACCTCGACCCTCAACGAGTTCTCGGGCTGGGAGGCGTTTCTCCGGGTCTACCCGCTCCGCGGCGTCTTCTACCTCGGGGTCGGCGTCGGGCAGCAGGTCATCGACGGGCAGGTCACGCAGCTCGTGGCGGGCAGCCCCTTCGGGGCCACTGGCGCGGCGCGGGTCCAGAGCTGGGTCATCACCCCGCGGCTCGGCTGGCAGTGGGTCTGGAGCAGCGGGCTTCGCCCTGGGGTTCGAGGCCGGAGATCCAGGTCATGCTGAGCCACCAGGATACGGTGTCGCTCCCGCCCGGAACCCCCCCGGACGTGACCCGGGAGATCGGGGACCTCGTCCACTTCGGCGCGACGGTCCCGCTCCCGGTGATCAACTTCACCATCGGCTACCACTTCGGATAGCCGGCGCGCGGCCCCTCGGCTAGGGCGTGGACATCAAGAGCGCCATCAGCATGGCGATGTTGATCGGTTTCCACTCGAGGATGTTGTTCGGGAACTGGACCGTGGCCTGACCGCCACAGGTCTGGGTTCCCTGGTAATCGGTGCCGACCCGGCCGAGCTGATACGGCGCAGAGGCCGATCTTGCCCTGGATGACCTCCTTCGTGGCGCTCCAATTCGAGAGTTGCCCGGCGACCAGCCCGTTCATCTTCAGCATGCCGGGCGTCTCCTCGACCTGGACGCTCATCGGCTGGTTTCCCCACTGCCCCTTGGCGGTGTTGCCAGACACCGTCATCTGGAGCGGCTGGCCCGAGACGGTGCCCTCGCAGCGTCGCGCCATCGTCGTACCGCCGAGGTCGATGCGACGGCCCCTGGGCTCCGTCCTTGTTGATGACCGCGCTGGTCTGCCCGGCGCCACCACTCATCTGGAACTGAACGCTCGGGCCGGTGGAGAGCGAGGCGCCACCGGTCGTCGCGCACGCGGCGAGCGCGAGAAATGACACGGACATCGAACTGCGCACCGCAAGCGACAGCGTGTCGCCCGAAACGGGTCAGCTGCATGATGAACCTCCGACGGCGGGACCTCCCCCCGGCGCGGCACCTTAGTCCCCGTCCTTGGCTAGTGTCGCGCTCAAAGACACGCAGCTGGCAGCTCGGGTGGCGGAACCGGTAGACGCAGCGGACTTAAAATCCGCGAGCCCGATCAGGGCTGTGAGGGTTCGACCCCCTCCCCGAGCAAGCTTCCTCGCGACCGTAGAGGAAAGTCCCATTCCGGTTGGACGCTCCTTCGTCCGAAAGAGAACCTGGCCGCGGCTCCGGAGCAACGCAGCCAGAGATTCGGAGAGACGATGAGGGTGCAGGTCCTTGCGGTCGTTCTGTCGCTTTGCTCCTCGGTCGCAACAGCCGCGGAGGAGAAGGAGACGACAAGGAGTCGAACGCGGCTCTGGCCAAGGCCACCCAGAACCCGGTCGGAGACCTGATCAGCATCCCGTTCCAGAACAACACCAACTTCGGTTACGGGCCAGGCAACGGACAGACGCAGAACATCCTCAACATCCAGCCGGTCCTGCCGTTCCACCTCGGCGAGGACTGGAATCTCATCACCCGCACCATCTTCCCGCTGGTGTGGCAGCCGAGCTTCACCGGCGGCGGCACGACCTTCGGGATGGGCAGCGTGAACATCACCGCGTTCCTGTCACCGTCGAAACCCGGGGGCCTGATCTGGGGTGTTGGCCCGGTGCTGACGTTCCCCGCGACGTCGTCGGCCGTCGGCTCGACCGACACCTGGGGGCTCGGCGCATCCGCGGTGGCGTTGACCATGCCAGGTGACTGGGTGATCGGCGTGCTGGTGAACAACGTCTGGTCGATCGCCGGCACGTCGACCAACAATTTTCTTCTCCAGTATTTCGTCAACTACAACTTCGGGAAGACCGGCTGGTACCTCACGACCGCGCCGATCATCACCGCGGACTGGAAGGCGGCCTCGGGCCAGCGGTGGATGGTCCCGTTCGGGGCAGGCGGAGGAAAGATCGTCCGGATCGGCAAGCTGCCGCTGAACATCAACGCCAATGCGTACTACAACGTCGTGCACCCCGACATCGGTCCACTCTGGCAGGTCCGGGCACAGGTCGCCGTGCTGCTCCCGGCCTCGCTGATCTATTGCAGCCCGGCCGATCGGAGACTCGATGAGGACGTCCGTGATGAGCGGGCGAGGGCGCGCACCGCGCGGCTCAGTGCTCGAAGAAGACCTCTGGGCCTCGCCGCGCTCGCCGGACGAGGAGCCGCACCGACCAGAGCCCGAGCCACCCCCCGATGACCAGCGAGAGGGTGGGGTCCACCCAGCGCCAGCCGAAGAGCCAGATGCACGCCGCGCCCGCGAGCCCGGCCAGCGTCATCCCGCCGTCGGACAGCTCGTGCGCCAGCGCAGCCCGGAAGGAGAAGTGGGTCGCGGCCGGCTTGCGGAAAAGCAGCGCCGAGCAGGTGTTCGCCGCCAGCCCGAGGATCGAGACCAGCATCGCCAGGGGATTCGGAAGCTCGTCGGGCGGATGGAGCAGGTGGTCCACGCTGATCCACACCACCCAGGCGGCGATGCCCACCACCATCACCAGCACGGCCACCGCGCTCAGGTCCTCGCTGGTCCCGTGCAGCCGGCCGGGCGGGATCAGCAGGACGAGGAAGATGCCCAGGTGGGCGAGCAGGTGCACCGCGTCGGCGAGCAGGAACAGGCTCCCGCTGGCCCGCGAGACGAGCGAGCTCCACGCCGCCGGCGAGCACGGTGATGGCCGCCGCGAGCGCCACCCGCGAGGCGGGGACGTGCGACAGGTTGTGGTGATGCTCGTGCGGGGGGTGGGAGCCCAAGCCGGAGAGCTATATGCCAGGCCCGCTCGCCGCGCTCGCCGCTCGAAGGCTCGAGCCGCTCATCTCCGCCCGGGACCGAGTCCGGCGTCAGGGTGCGGCCGTCTCCGCGACCAACCGCCGGATGCGTGCCTCGGCCGGCCGGAGGTCGAACGGGATGCCGAACGACCTTGGCGATCTCCTCGGCATCCGGCTTGTTCCCGTCGGCGACCAGCGACCTGATGAGGCGCCCGGACCCCGGCGTTCCCGTACCAGTCGGGCCCGAACCTGGCCGCGCATCCCCTCGTGCATCGAGGTGGGCGAGGGCGAAGGACCGGGCGTAGTCCACCGAGTAGAAGGTGTCGTCCACGTCGGTGCGGAAGCGGAGCGCATCGGTCTCGTCCATCGGGACGGCGTAGGCGGTGGAGAAGACGTCGCGGTACACCGCCATCGGGTCGCCGGTGGGGCGGTCGTACAGCCCCTTCCACAGCGTCGGCGAGCCACCGTGCAGCACGGACTCGTAGACCAGCTTCGCGTAGGCGTACCGGCGCAGGTAGTAGAGCTGGTAGAGCAGCTGGAGCCGGGAGAGGTCCCGGATGTCCTGGTCGCCCATCAGGGGGTCGTTCCGCTTCGCCTCCGCGTTGTGCGCCTGGACGAAGTCCCGGTACCGGCGGAGCCAGACCGGGTCGGCCCAGGCGTAGCGAAACGTCTCGCCCAGGCCCTCGGTGAAGGCGCCCGAGCCGAGCTGCTGGAACTCCCACACCTTGGTGGTGGTGTTGGCGAACAGCACCGCGTGGCCGCCCTCGTGGAAGAACACCCCGAGGCTGTCCAGGCCGGGGAGCGGCTTCACGTTGATCCGCACGTCCGAGGGGACGCGGATGCCCCAGCACGCCGCGCGAGGCTCCTTGAGCGGGTTGATGGCGTCGTCGACCCGGACCTCGGTCCCGGCCACCGTCTTGAAGTCCAGCCCCATGCCGCCGAGGAAGGCCCGGAAGGACGGCACCGCGATGTCGGCGGGGAAGAAGCGCTCCAGCCGCGGCGCCTTGAACATGCGGCTGAAGTCGCTCCGGCGGAGCTGGGAGGCGGGGATCCCCAGCTCGCGCTGGCTCACCTCCTGGAGCAGCTCCCGGTAGATCCCGTCGGTGGCATCGAGAAAGCGCTTCCCCTCGACCATGAACGGCCGCAGCTCGACCCTCCGGCTCTGCTCGGAGAGCTCGACGTACGAGCGGTAGCCCGAGCTCGCTTCGCCAGACGCTGCGCGGTGGCCTCCTTCTCCGCCGAGGATGGGGTTGAGCACCGTCCTCCAGATCTCCGCGCGTGCCTTGTCGATCTCCGCCCGGCGTCCGGCGTCCTTCTCGTCCGCCACCAGGAGGTCCAGCTGCTTGTAGGGGACGGGGTCCTTCAGCCAGGGCAGACGCACCGTGGCCTTGAGCGCGGCGTTCTGGGCGCGGTCGTCGAACCTCGCCGTCGACTGGGAGAGGAACTCGCCTGCGAGGTACGCCTGGAAGAACTCGCGTGCCCGGCGCTCGTCGGCGCGCGATCCCCGGCGCCTGTGCCGCCTTGCGCACGCGGGCAATCGACTCCTTGGAGAAGAGCCGGTCGTGGCCCGAGGTACGTCTCGGCCTGGATGCTCGTCTCGCCGACGGTCGCCGTGTACCACTGCAATGTCTGCTGGATGAGCACCAGCGCCTCGGCCTCGGCCCGCATGGCGGCGAGAGGGTCCGGACCTGCGGCCAGGATGACGGCCGACACCGTGAGGAGCGGAGCGAGCATCGGGCCAGACTACGTGCCGCAAGGTTTGCGGACCGCGGCGCTTGCAGCCAGCGGCACCGCGGGGCGGTCCGATTGGACCCGGCCGCTCCGCGGGGCGTAAGCTCGCTCCAAAGGAGGTGCCCCATGTCCCGGACCGTCAAGGTTGGAGACCTCATGTCCACCGCGCTGATCGTCGTGCGTGACACCGACACCATCGGCGTGGCCGACGCGCAGATGAAGCTCGGGGCGGTCCGGCACGTCCCGGTGGTGGATTCGAAGCAGAACCTGGTCGGAATCCTCTCCTCGGGGGACGCGCTCCTCGCGCTCGCCCGGGGAAGAAGACGGTCAAGGTCGGGGAGACGATGACCCGGAACCCGGTGACGGTCACCGTCGACACGCCGGTGTTCGAGGCCATCGAGCTGCTGCTCGAGCATCGATTCGGCTCGCTTCCGGTGCTCGGGACGGACGGTCACCTGATGGGCATCGTCACCGACACCGACTTCCTCGTCGCCGCCCGCGAGGCGTTCACCCCGGAGTGAGCCCCGAGCCGGCGGCCTCCGGCGCCTCGTCCTCCTCCGGCTTGCCCTGCGGACTCCCCAGTCCGATCGAGCGCGGTCTTGAACAGCACCGGCCCCACCAGCTCGTTCAGGGCCACGGTGGCGACCGCCATCGCGGCGAAGGTCGCTCCGAAGGAGGGAAACTCGCTCTGGATCCGGGACGCGATGCCCAGCGCCAGCCCGGCCTGCGAGACGAGCCCCGACCAGCCCCAGCGCCGAAGGGCCGGCGGGATCCTCGGCCAGGCGACTGGCGAGGCGTCCGGTGCTCCACGTCCAGCCGGCCCGAGCGAGGGCGAGCGTCAGCGCCAGCGGCCAGAGCTTCGCGAGCAGGGACAGATTCAGGTGCGCCCCGGCGATGGCGAAGAAGATGACGAAGACGATCTCCCCCAGCCGCTCGATGGCGGCGACGAACCGCTCGCCCTGCCGCGAGAGGTTCTGCACCACGAACCCCGCGGTGATGAAGATGAGGAGCCAGTCGAACCGAAGGTAGTCGAGGGCGTGGGTCATCACCAGCCCCAGCGCGACGAAGACCAGGACCAGCTGCCGCCCGACGAAGCGCAGGTAGGCGGCGAGCAGGAGCCCCAGGGTGGTGCCGAGCGCGACGCTCCCCAGCACCTCGTGGCCCAGCTCACGGAAGGAGCGGAGCGACAGCGCCGCCCCGGGCTCGATGAGCGGACGGGCGATGGTGAGGATGACGGCCAGGAAGATGACCACCACCACGTCGGAGGTCATCACGAAGCCGAGGGTGAAGTCGGACGAGCGGGCCCCCTGGCGCGCGTCTGGGAGAGGACGCCGAGCGTGGCCGAGGGGCTCCGGGTGATGGCCAGCATCCCCCAGAGCAGCGAGACCCCCACCATCGCGGTGACCGGGAGCGAATCGCCGAAGGGCAGAAAGGGGCGGAGCGCGAAGAACGTCCCCGCCATCAGGACCAGCACCAGCACGTTCTGGAGCAAGGTCGACCAGAGCAGCGACCGCGCCGCCGAGACCAGCATCGAGATCCGCAGGTGCGCGCCGCCGGCGAGCGAGATGAGCGAGAGCGCCAGGGCGTTGATCGGCGAGAGGTCCTCCACCGTCTGGTGGTCCACCAGGTTTCCGGCGTAGGGGCCGGCCACCATCCCGGTGAGGAGGTACGCGGTCAGGTGCGGGACGCCGAGCGGCTCGAGCACGTTGGCCACCACCGTCCCGGCCAGGAGCAGGAATCCGAGCGCCGCGAGCAGCCGGCTCCCGCCCCCCTCGGGCGTGGCGTGCGAGGCGAGGAACATCAAGCCGACCAGCACCAGGAGCAAGAGCAGCTCCACCGCTCGGTTCCCGACCGCGGCGGTGTTCCCCGGTGCCGCTCACGCCGCTACCTCCACCACGGCCTGCGAGCCAGTCTGCGCCGTGGCCTCGCCGGCGCGCCGGAGCGCCGACCGGAGCCCCAGCGGGGAGAGCACCTCGCCGAGGACGGTGGCCGCCGCCGCCGAGACCAGCACCGTCTCACCGACGCTGCCCTGGGAAGCGGAGGGCGAAGGCGAGGCCGATGCACATGCTGGTCGGGCCGCAGGCCATCGAGCCCGGGGATCAGCGCCGGCCCGGTCCGCCGCAGCGGGGGATAGACCAGCGCGCCGCACCCGGCCACCAGCGCCTTGGCCACGAGCCGGGCGGTGAGGACCACCGGGATGAGCCACGGCAGGAACGGCACGTCGGCGATGTCGATGCGCGCTCCGGCCAGCATCAGCGCCGGGAGCCGGAGCGGGAACTCGGCCGGGAGCACCAGCGGCGCGGATCGCCTGGCGGTGGCGGGACACCGCGCTCAGCCCGAGGCCCATGCAGAAACCCACGGTGAGCACCGCCAGGTCCGCGCGGACCGCGAGGCCGATCGCCACCATGGAGGTGCCGAAGAGCAGGCCCCAGAGCGAGCGAGAACGGAACTCCCGCGAGACGAGCAGGGCGGTGAGGAGCCCGATGGACACCCCGAGACCGATTTGCCCGGCCCAGAGGATGGAAGGATGCGCGGCCCAGCGGAGACCGGCTGGCGGGTCGAGGGTGAACAGCGCCCCGCAGGCGAGCAAGGGGCCCAGGTCGTCGGCGTCGGATAGGTCGAGCAGCAGCTCGGTGACGACTCCGCTTGGCCCGGATCCGGTCCGCCACCCAGCGCACCGCGTGTCGGGTGGTCTCGGCGCACGCCGCCCCGATGCCGCCCGCCTCGATCCAGATCGCCGGTGTCCCCCACCAGGGTCCGGGTGTGGGCTGGAGCCTCCGGAGGAGGGCGAAGGTCGCGGCCGCCACGACCGTCATCGTCAGGATGCCGGCCAGTGCACCGGCGATGCGCCGGAGCATTGGGATCCGCCGCCGATCGACCCACCCGTAGTCGAGGCCGACGATCAGCGCGAGCCAGCCCAGGCCGACCTGGGCGAGCGGGGTGAAGACCTCCAGCAGGCCGGGCGTGACCAGCCCGAGGATCGATGGGGCCGAGCACGAAGCCGAGGAGGACGGGCTCGGAGCCCGAGGCAAGCCCGCGCCGCGCCCACGAGGACGCTGCCCAGCCAGGCGGCGAGGATGAGGCCCATCAGGCCCCAGAGCGCGCTCATCGGCCGCTCTCGCGGGCCGGGACGACCGAGCGCGATCCGCGCGTCACGGAGCGCGGCGGCCACCCGCGGGCCGAGGTCCGGATGGATGCTGGTCACCTTCCACCGTGCGCCGAGCAGGTCGAGCCAGACCAGCTCCGCCCGCGCGCCCGAGGCGTGCGAGCCGGCGGCCTCGAGCAGGACCGACTGGACCCGGGCCTGGTCCTCGGCGCCTCCCACCACGACCTCGAGCGCCTGCCGGGAGGCCGCGCCGAGCCCGCGAGCGGGGTGGAGGAAGGCGACGAGGTGCGGGATGCGCAGCTCGGCCCCCTCGGGATCCTCGAGCTCCACTCCGAGCAAGGTGACCGCCCGGACCTGGCCCCGGCGGCCGCCCAGCTCGACCATCTCTCCGGGGCGCAGCGCGCGCCCGAGTACCGTGGGGAGCCCGACGGCGATCGAGGCGAGCAGCGGGACGGCCCCCAGCGCCAGCGCCAGGAGCACCGCCGTGGCCAGCCGGGAGAGCGCCCCCGAGTCGCTTTCGGTGATGAGCGGCGCGGCGAAGAGGATCGCCAGCACGATGATCGCGCCGCGGAGCAGCACGCCCAGCGGCTGCGCAAGATCCGCCGGGATCCATCGCACGTGCGTCTCGCCCCGGGCGACGCTGTCGAAGAACAGCCGGAAGGTGCGGACCACCAGCGCGACGACCAGCGCCAGGAGGGCCGCGACCGCGAGCATCGGGAGCGCCGAGCCAGCTCGCCCCAGGATGGCCCCGGCCGGCCGGAGCACCGAGCCGGTCAGCCGGGCGCCGTACTCGCGGGTGGCCCCGAACAGCGAGAGGACGAAGAGCACCCAGACGTAGAGGACGACGACCTGGAGGACGCGGGTCCCGACGCGCAGGCCCAGCCGGAGCGCGCCGCCCACCACCCGCCGGCTCGCAACCTCCACCGTGCCAACGCGGAACGCAGGGAGGCGCTCGCGGTCGGCGAGCAGCGGCGGAGCCGAGCTGGTCCCCCAGCCGTCCGACCAGCCGGAGCGCGAGGAAGGCCAGCAGGGTGATGAAGACCGCGAGGGAGACCGAGAAGACGCTGTCCTGGATCTCCAGCCGGCGGCGCTCGGCCTTCAGCCCGGCGTCGATGCGCTGCGAGGCGGAGGCGGAGTAGAGCGCGAGGTCGGAGGCGCCGCCCTGGCGGGCGTCTTCCGGGCCCAGCTCGAGGATCGGGGTGGTGCCGACGAGGATGGCCACCCCCGCCTCCCCCGGCTCGAGATGCACGAGCGTCCGGGCCCGGCTGCTCGAGCACGTGGGCGAGCGCCTCGCTCGCCTCGCGCGCCCTGACCTGTGCCGAGCGGCCGGCGAGCGGAGCGCGGAGCTCCAGGACGGTGCGCTCGCGGATCCGCACCAGGCCGGACGCGAAGGCCTCCTCCGTCTGCCCGGGGACGGCGGCGAGCGTCGCTCCGTGGACCAGCAGCAAGAGCGTGAGCGCGGGGGCGGTGGGGTTCACGGAGCGCGTGAGCGTTCTCGGGGCGGGGCGAGGGGTCAAGCCTCTTCGGCACCCCCCGGGGGCCCTCCCGCCGGCCAGCCCGGGTGCCTACTCTGAGGAGGATGGTGGATGGCTTTCGTCGGTTCGCGAACGCTGCATCCCGGGCGCTGGGGACGCCCCTCGCCTTCGCCCTGGCGGTGCTGGTGATCGTCACCTGGGCGGTGACCGGACCGCTCTTCCACTACAGCGACTCGTGGCAGCTGGTGATCAATACCGGGACCACGGTGGTGACGTTCCTGATGGTCTTCCTCATCCAGTCCACCCAGAACCGGGACGCCACCGCGCTGCACCTCAAGCTGGACGAGCTCATCCGGAGCACCCGCGAGGCCCGCAACACCTTCGCCTCGCTGGAGAACGCCTCGGAGGACGAGCTCAAGGGCTTCCAGGACGAGTTCCAGAAGCTCCGGAGCGAGGGGCAGAGCGAGACCGTGGCGGCGATCACCGCCAGCGAGCGGCGCCTCGGGAGCCGGGGGCGCAAGGGCTGAGCTGCCGGCCGCTTGCCACGCCGCCGCGGCGCTCGCACCTCCCGGTCCAGGAAGGAGGACGGACGAGCTGGTAGGCGGCGGGCACCTCCCGGCACAGGACAGCTAGAAGTAGACGGCCACCGTGGCCCGGACGCTGATCGGGTTGCCGGGCGTGAAGTGCACGTCCTCTCGCCCGCTGATGGCGTATCGCGGATCGTCGCGGCCCAGGACGTACGAGGTGTTGGCGAACTGGGCCTCGCGCCAGGCGCTGTTCAGCACGTTTTCCACGACGAGGCCAACCTCGATGAAGCGCCAGCGGTAGGCCGCGCTGACGTCGACGACGAAGTAGCCCTGGGCCGTGAGACGTCCGTCCTGGGTGGCCGGACGGTCGCCCACCCAGCGCGCGCCGACGCGTCCGCGCAGTCCGACGGGATGGAGGACATTGAGCCCGGCCTGCCCGGTGAACGTCGGCGCGAGGGCGACGGCGTTCCCGTTCCCCTGGTCCTGGGTGTACGCGGCGTGGGCCAGGGTGAGGTCGAAGTCGGCCCACATCCAGGAGAGGATGGCGAGGCGGGCCTCGAGGTCCACCCCGTACCGGTCGGTCGCCGCCGAGGCCTGGGTCGTGCCCTCGTCGGCGACGAAGACCAGCTCGGACTGCAGATGGATGCCCCAGAGCGCGGCTGCCAGCTCCAGCCGCCGGCCGAACAGTGACAGCCGGGTGCCGACCTCCGCCCCCCACGCCCGGGGCAAGGCTCCGGAGCCGTTGTCGGCCACCACCGCCCGGGCGTCGTTGCTGTGAAAGCCCCCGCCGGCGTCGAGGTACAGCTCCCAGCCGGTGTGCGGGGTGATGATGGCCTGGAGCTTCGGGTTGACGATGCCCGCCTCGACCGTCCTGTCGTCGACGTGCCAGCGAAACAGGTCGCCTCGCACTCCGAGCACCACCCGGAGCCACGGGGTGAACCGCACGTCCTCCTGGAGGAAGGCGGCGACGTCCCACTGCACCACGTCGTCCAGCGTGCAGGGGTTGAGCGGAGCCTCGCCCACCGGCGCGCAGGTCGCGAGCCGGACCCGCTGCTTCGCGTGCCAGAGGCCGACGGTCGTCGAGTCGCCGCGAATCTGGAAGCCCAGGGTGGTGACGGTGCGGACGCTGCCGAGAGTCGCCCGGTGCCGGTACGTCGTGTTCAGCCCACCGTAGATGCGCGCGTCGGTCTGCTCGATCTCGTCGAAGTTCGCCTTGTCCAGGAGCTGGAAGGTGAAGTCGTTGAACAGGTCCAGCTGATAGTGCACCGCATACGCCGTGACGTTGAGCTCGTCGGCGTCCGAGAGCCGGCTCTCGAGCGTGAGAGCGAGCATCTGCCGCTGCGTGTTGCCGCCCTCGGTCGGGTCGATGGACCCGAAGCGGTCGAGGTGCGCCGGGTCCGACTCGGGCAGGTCGACGAAGCGCTGGGGAATCTGCCCGCTGGAGCGCCAGTCCGACCCGTAGACGCTGCCGAGCATCCCCAGCCGGGTCCCGGGCGCCAGCTGCCAGCTGGCCTTGAGGAACACGGTGTAGCGGCGGAGGTCCTCGCCGGTGAGGAAGGGCCCCTGCGTCCCGGCCACCTCCGCGGCCACCCAGGCCGAATTCTCGGTGGCGCCGGTGGTGGCGATGCCCAGCGCCCGCCAGGTCTGGAACGAGCCGTAGGTGGCCGCGACCGAGTTCTCGGCGAAGGTCCGGCGGGTGCGGAGGTTCACTGCGCCGGCGGTGGCGAAGTCGCCGACCTCGACCCAGTACGGTCCCTTGAAGACGTCCACCCGGTCGATCGCCTCGGGGATGAGGAAGTGCAGGTCGGCATAGCCCTGGCCGTGTGCATGCGAGGGGAGGTTGATGGGGATCCCGTCGATGGACAGGGCCACGTCGGTGCCGTGGTCGGCGTCGAAGCCGCGGAGGAAGAGCTGGTCGGCCTTCCCGCCGCCCTGGTGCTGGGCGATGACCAGCCCCGGAACGACCCGGAGGAGGTCCTCGGGCGTGGCGTACGGCCGCACCCTCAGGTCTGGCTCACGGATGCTGCCGGACGAGGCCGACGCGGTGGGCGCCGCCGCCTCCACCGTTGTCTGATAGCTCGCGACGGTCGGGTCGACCGCCGCGGCCGGGCCAGTCTCCGTGACCTCCGCGGCGGTGAGCGACGGCACCGCCGCCCCCGACGAGGTGTCAGACACCTCTGTCGACGGCGCAGCGTCGCCGGGCATGGTGGCCGGGCGGGCGCGTGCGAGCGCGCCCGTGAGCAGCAGGGCGAGCGCGAGGCTCGCCCGGACGGAGCGGGGCATGTCCCCTCGGGAAGTGGGTGGAACGACCATCGGCGCGGGTGGCGGCAGCGGGGGCTTCCCCCGTGCCGCTCAGGGCGCCTGCGGTTGCTCCTCCGACCACCGGCGGGGAAGGGAGACCGGGCGGCGCTCGCCTCGCGGTGGCGAGACCACCGCGCGCATCACCGTCAGGAACGCAGCGGGCGGGGCCGCGGCGAGGAGAGGGACTTGAAGGTGCTCCGGCGCGCCCGGGGCGTGGCTGTGCGAGGCGGGACGCACCGGCCCGCCGGGCGTGCGGCTCCCATCGGCGTGGTGGACCCAGCCCGCGTCGGCCGGCTGGCGGAGGAAGGGCGTCCCGTGCGCCAGCAGGGGGTGGGCCACCGGCGCGACGGCCAGGACCCACCCCGCGACCACGAGCGCGAGCGGAGCGGCGTCGCTCCGGCGCTGCGCGTGCGTGGATCGGGCTCGGGACATGGTTCCGACGGAACGGACTACGGTCGAGGGCGGCGGCCGGATTCAAGCGAATTCGCGCGCGCCTCGGGTCCGCTCTCCCCGGTAGGGTGGTGCCCGACGATGCCCTCGCCGCGAATCCTCGCCCTCGTCCTGCTCTGCGCGCTCGTTCCGGGACGCGGCCGCGCGCACGCGCTCCGGCTGTCGACCGGGGATGTCACGGTCGACGGCAAGGAGGTCCGGGCAGTCCTCCAGTTCGCCCGAATAGAGCTGGACGTGCTCCGCCCCGAGGACGTCGCTGGAACGGTCCAGGTCACGGTCGATGGAGCCCCCTGTGCGCTGGCGAGCGCGTCCTTCGCGCCGGCCCAGGAGGATGGCGTGGCGGTCACCGCCCGCTGGGAGTGCCCGCGCGCTCCGGGCCGGCTGCGGATGGTGCTCGGCTTCCTGGACCGTCTCCCGGAGGGGCACCTCCACGTCGCGCTGCTCCGCTTGCCGGGCGGCACGGTCCAGCGCACCGCCCGGGCGAGCGCCCCGGTGCTCGAGGTCGAGGCACAGCCGGGAGCGTGGGCCGGGGCAGGGCGGTTCCTTCGCCTCGGCGCCGAGCACATCTTCCAGGGAACCGACCACATCGCCTTCCTCATCGGGGTGCTCCTGCTGGGCGGAACCTTCCGGCAGCTGGTCGGCGTGGTGACCGCCTTCACCCTGGCCCACTCGGTGACGCTCGCCACCGCCACCCTGGGCTGGCTGGTCCCCCCACCGCGGCTCATCGAGCCGCTCATCGCGCTCAGCATCGTGGCCGTGGCGGTGGAGAACCTGGTCGCGCTCCGCTCGCCGCTGTCCACCTCCCGGGTGAAGGCCGCCATCGGGCGGCGCTGGCGGCTGACCTTCGGGTTCGGGCTCATCCACGGCTTCGGGTTCGCGGGCGCGCTCCGGGCGCTGGAGCTTCCGCGGGCCCTGCTCGCGCCGAGCCTGCTGACCTTCAACCTCGGGGTCGAGATCGGGCAGCTGGTCATCGTCGCCATGGCCTGGCCGCTGCTCCGCTGGGCGCGCGGGCTCCCGGGGATGTGGCCCGCCGGGACGCGCTGGGCCTCGGCCGGGGTGGCGGCGCTCGGCGGGTTCTGGCTGGTCCAGCGGGTGCTCTGGCCCTGAGGGGCCCCCCGGACTGTCAGCTGAACGCCGATCGAGGACAAGTCGCCTGGCATCGGCCCGACGGGCGGCGTCATGTCCCGTCCGCTCATCACTCGAGACGGAGGTTTGCCGACCATGGGAAGCAAGGGCACGTTCGTGACCGACATCGCCGCCATCAGGAAGCGCGCGCGGGAGAAGCTGGAGAAGGGCGCGGTGACCGAGAACTACGGGGGCGATGTGGACACGGCCGTCGCCCTGCTCAACGAGGCGCTGGCGACCGAGATCGTCTGCGTCCTCCGCTACAAGGCGCACGCCGTGATGGCCACCGGCCTGGCGAGCGAGTCGGTGAAGGAGGAGTTCGCCCAGCATGCCAAGGAGGAGGAGGAGCACCTGGACATGATCGCCGAGCGCATCAACCAGCTCGGTGGTCGACCGAACCTCAACCCCGAGGGGGTCACCAGCCGCGCGGCCTCGCAGTACGCCGAGGGCGAGAACCTGGTGGACATGATCCGCGAGAACCTGGTGGCCGAGCGGATCGCCATCGAGCACTACCGGGACCTCATTCGCTACTTCGGGGAGAAGGACCCCACCACCCGGAGGCTGCTGGAGCACGTGCTGGCCCAGGAGGAGGAGCACGCCAACGACATGCACGACCTCCTCGTCTCCCATGAGGGGAGGCCGATGCGGAAGAAGTGAGCGGCCGGGGGGTCCTGCTTAACCTCCGGGGGGAACGGGTGTACGAAGCTGGCTCATGCCCGAACCCGACGCGCCCCCCTCCGGACGCCGCCGCTGGCTCTGGCTTGCCGCGCTCGTGGTCCTGGCGGGCGCGGGACTGGCGACCTGGCGCGTGCTGCGCCGCCCTCCGCCGCTGCAGTACCAGACCGCGGCCGTGGCGAAGGGTCCGGTGGTCGCGCGGGTGACCGCCACCGGGATCCTCTCGGCGGTGGTCACCGTGCAGGTCGGCAGTCAGGTCAGCGGGCGCATCGCGAAGCTCAACGCGGACTACAACTCGGCGGTGAAGAAGGGCCAGCTCATCGCCGAGATCGATCCCGCGCTCTTCGAGGCCAACCTCGCCCAGTCGAAGGCCAACGTGCTCGCCGCCGAGGGCCAGCTGAAGCAGGCCGGGGCCAACGTCCTCGCCGCGCAACGGACCTACGACCGCGACAAGCCACTCCGCGCCAGCAACCTCATCGCCCAGGCCGATCTCGACATCGCGGAGACCACGCTCCAGGGCGCCCAGGCCTCTGTGGTGGCGGCGCGCGGACAGCTGGCCCAGGCCCGCGCGCAGCTCACCCAGAGCGAGGTGAACCTCGCCTACACCAAGATCCTCTCGCCCATCGACGGGACGGTCATCTCCCGGAGCGTGGACGTCGGGCAGACGGTGGCCGCGTCGCTGCAGGCCCCGACCATCTTCACCCTCGCCGGCGACCTCCAGAAGATGCAGGTGGACACGTCGGTGGCCGAGGCGGACGTGGGCAAGCTGCAGCCGGGGATGGAGGCCACCTTCGTCGTGGACGCCTTCCCTGACCAGCGCTTCCGCGGAACGATTCGCCAGAATCCGCAACGCGCCGCAGACACAGCAGAACGTGGTGACCTACGACGCGGTGATCGACGTGGCCAACCCGGACCTCAAGCTCCGCCCGGGGATGACCGCCAACGTGACCGTCGTCTACGCGGACCGGCAGGACGTGCTCCGGGTGCCGAATGCCTCGCTCCGGTTCCGGCCGCCGCCGGAGATGCTCGCCGCCCTCGGACGGGGGAGCGCGAGCCCGGTACGGGTGGCCGGTCGCGACGGAGGCGGGGGCGGAAGCCGGAATGCGTCGTCGCCGGACGCGAGCGCGGGCGGCCGGAGCCTCTGGGTCCTCCGCGACGGCAAGCCGGCGCCTGCGCAGGTCACGGTCGGCGTCTCCGACGGGACCTTCACCGAGGTGCTCTCGGGGCCGCTGCAGCCCGGGGATGCGGTACTGACCGGGGTGGAGAGCGCCGGCCGTGCCGCAACGCCGGCCAGCCCGCCGGGAGGAGCGGTGCGGCGGCCGTTCTAGTGGGGCACTGACGATGGCCGCTCCGCTCATCGCGGTCCAGGACGTCACCAAGGTCTTCCGCATGGGGGACGTGGAGGTGCGCGCGCTCCGCGGCGTGAGCCTGGAGATCGCCGCCGGCGAGTTCGTCGCCATCCGGGGCCCGTCGGGGAGCGGCAAGTCCACGCTGATGAACATCCTCGGCTGCCTCGACCGGCCCACCACCGGGCGCTACCTGCTCGATGGGCAGGACGTGGCGCCGCTCGACCGCGACGCCCTGGCCCGCATCCGCAACCGCAGGCTGGGGTTCGTCTTCCAGAGCTTCAACCTCCTTCACCGGACCAGCGCGATCGAGAACGTGGAGCTGCCGCTGCTCTACGCCGGTGCCGGCCGGGCCGAGCGAAGGCGCCGGGCGACCGAGGCCCTCGAGCGGGTGGGGCTCGGAGACCGGCTGGACCACACCCCGAACCGTCTCTCGGGTGGGCAGCAGCAGCGGGTGGCCATCGCCCGGGCGCTGGTCAGCGAGCCGAAGCTCATCCTCGCCGACGAGCCCACCGGAAACCTCGACTCGCGCACCAGCGTGGAGGTGATGGCGCTCTTCCAGGAGCTGGGCAAGAGCGGCATCACCATCGTCCTCGTCACCCACGAGCCGGACGTCGCCACGTTCGTGGGGCGGGTCATCGTCGTCCGTGACGGGCACATCGCCAGCGATCGCCGGCAGGTCCCGGCGCGGGCCGACCCCTCCACGCTCCCCGAGGAGGAGGCGGGATGAGCCAGCTCGAGACCCTGCGGGTCGCGATCCGGGCGCTGCTCCGGAACAAGCTCCGCTCCTTCCTCACCACCCTGGGGATGATCTTCGGGGTCGGCGCGGTGGTGGCCACGGTGGCCATCGGCGAGGGCGCCCGCTCCGCGGTGGAGGAAGCGTTCGCCTCGATGGGCACCAACCTCCTGGTGGTGCTGCCCGGCTCGTCGAGCACCGGGGGTGCCCGGGGCGGGTTCGGCTCGCAGCCCACCCTCACCTGGGAAGACCTGAAGGCCGTCCGCGCCGAGGTGCCCACCGTGCGCTACGCCGTGCCCTATCTCCGCAGCTCCTCTCAGGTGCTCAGCGAGGAGCAGAACTGGACCACCCAGGTGGCGGGGACGGAGCCGGACTACTTCGAGATCCGCAGCTGGCCCATGGCGCTCGGCACCCGGTTCACCGACTCGGACGTGGACATCGGGACGAAGGTGGTGGTGCTCGGGGCGACGGTGGCGGACAAGCTGTTCGGTCCCAGCTCGAACCCGGTCGGCCAGACGGTGCGGATCCGCAACATCCCGTTCCAGGTGGTGGCCGTCGCCGGTCGCAAGGGACAGACGCCCACCGGCCAGGATTCGGACGACGTGGTGTTCATCCCCCGGACCACCTTCCAGGCGAAGATCCAGGGAGGGCTCGGGAAGTTCCTCCAGGGCACCATCTTCATCAGCGCGACCAACGCCGCCACCGCCGAGCGCCAGGTGACTGACCTGCTCCGCGATCGCCACCGGATCGGCGGCCCGAGCGAGGACGACTTCCAGATCCGCAACCTCGCCGAGGTGGCCAGCGCGCAGGAGGAGAGCAGCCGGACGGTGACGCTCTTCCTGGCCATCGTCGCCGCGGTGTCGCTCCTGGTGGGCGGCATCGGGATCATGAACATCATGCTGGTGAGCGTGACCGAGCGGACCCGCGAGATCGGCACCCGGATCGCGGTGGGCGCACGGGGCAAGGACATCCTCCGGCAGTTCCTCGGAGAGGCGGTGGTGCTCTCGGTCGCCGGGGGCCTCCTCGGCATCACCGCCGGGGTGGTGACCGCGCGGTGGCTCACCGCGGCATTCCACTGGCCGGTGGCGTTCCGGTGGGACGTGATGATCCTCGCGGTCGTCTTCAGCGGCGCGGTGGGCGTGGTGTTCGGGCTCTATCCAGCGCGAAAGGCGAGCCGGCTCGACCCCATCGAGGCACTTCGCTACGAGTGAGCCCGGGAGCGCTCCCCGGGACGCGAAACCGCTTCAGGGCCCGCCGGGATCCGCTCCGCGGCCAAGTGCCCGTGCTCTGGGCAGTGGAGGCCCGCTCTCCGCAGTCGTTGCGCTCGCCGGTGGCCGGAGGCGCAGCACGTGCGCCCAGGGCATGGCGTCGTCGCGGGGGGAGGGAGTGGCTCGACCCTTGCTCCAGCCACGGTTCGGCTCGGGATCGGAGGTCGCCCAGCATGCACCAAGGCCGGCGCATCGAGGTCGTAGGCACGGTTCAAGGTGTCGGCTTCCGCCCGTGGGTGTACCGCGTCGCGAAGGAGCTGGGCATCGGAGGTCAGGTCCGCAACGACGCCGGCGGGGTCACGGTGGAGGCGTTCGGCGAGCCCTCGGCGCTCGATGGCCTGGTCCAGGCACTGCGGTCGCGCCACCCGGCGGCGGCGGAGATCCGCTCGCTCCAGTGGAAGGAGATCCCCGCTCGCGAGGTCGCCGACTTCGTCATCGCGCCCAGCGTTCCGGGCACCGGCCGGCGGGTGTCGATTCCCGCGGACCTCCCGACCTGCCCGGCCTGCGTGGCGGAGATCCTCGATCCGGAGAACCGGCGGTACCGCTACGCGTTCACCAACTGCACCGACTGTGGGCCGCGCTTCACCATCGCCAGGGACGCGCCCTACGACCGGCCCGTCACCTCGATGGCCGGCTTCGCCATGTGCGAGGCCTGCCAGCGCGAGTACGACGACCCGGCCGACCGTCGCTTCCACGCCCAGCCCAACGCCTGTCCGCGCTGCGGCCCGCGGCTGCGCCTGCTGGACTCCACCGGGCAAGGACCTGACCTCCCCGGACCCGATCCGCGAGGTGGCCGCTGCGCTGCGGGCGGGGAACATCGTCGCGGTGAAGGGCCTCGGCGGGTACCACCTGGCGTGCGACGCCACCTCGTCGCGAGGCGGTGCAGCTCCTCCGCGACCGGAAGCGCCGCGACGCCAAGCCCTTCGCGGTGATGGTGCGCGACACCCGCGAGGCCCGGAAGGCTGGCCAGCCTCTCCGACGCCGAGGCGACGCTGCTCGAGTCGCTGGAGCGGCCCATCGTGCTGGCCGAGCGGAAGCGGCTGGGGCGGCCGGTGGCGCCCGAGGTCGCGCCGGGCAACCCGCTCATCGGCCTGATGCTTCCCTACACGCCGCTCCATGTCCTGTTGCTCGCCGAGGTGGACCGGCCGCTGGTGATGACCTCGGGGAACCTACTCCGATGAGCCGATCGTCTTCCAGGAGCCCGAGGCGCTCGTCAAGCTGCGCGACATCGCCGACCTCTTCCTGACCCACGACCGGCCCATCGTCACCCGATGCGACGACTCGGTGGCCCGGGTGGTGGCGGGTGCCCCGGTGCTGCTCCGCCGCTCGCGCGGCTTCGTGCCCCGGCCCGATCCAGCTCGCCCGCCCGGTGGCCCGCCCGGTGCTGGCCTGCGGCGCGCAGCTGAAGAACACGTTCTGCCTCGGCGGCGGGCGACGTCGCGGTGCTCGGGCCCCACGTGGGCGACCTCGACCAGCTCGAGGTCCACCGGTCCTACGAGGAGTCGATCGACCGGATGCAGCGGTTCCTCGGCTGCCGGCCCGAGGTGGTCGCCTACGACCTGCACCCGGACTACGCCTCGACGCGGTACGCGCTCGACCGGCCCGAGACGGTGAAGGTGGCCGTGCAGCACCACCACGCGCACGTGGCCAGCGCGATCGCCGAGCACGGCCTCGACGGTCCGGTCATCGGCGTCGCCTTCGACGGCACCGGCTACGGCGACGGACGGCAGCGCCTGGGGCGGGGAGTTCCTCGTCGCCTCGGCCAGTGCCTTCCAGCGCATCGCCACGCTGCATCCGGTCGCGCCTGGCCGGCGGCGAGCGCGCCATCCGCGAGCCGTGGCGCATCGGCCTGGCGCTGCTCCTCGACGCGTTCGACGGACGACCCGCCCGGGCTCTGGAACTTCCCCGCCATTCCCGAGGACGCTGCGGTGCTGGTCCGCCAGGCGCTCACCCTGGGCATCAACGCGCCCAAGGCGCACGGGATGGGCCGGCTCTTCGACGGCGTCGGCGCGCTGGTGCTCGGCCTGGCCAAGGCCCGCGTACGAGGGCGAGGTGGCGCTGGCCTGGAACCTGATCGGCCGACCCCGGAGTCGGAGCGGGCGCTACCCCTTCGCGATCGACACCCGCGGCTCGGTCCTGGAGCTCGACCTCCGGCCGATGGTGCGCGGCGCTGGTCGAGGAGCACCTGGTGGGCGTGCCGCGCCGCGCGGCTCGCCGCGAAGTTCCACGACACGCTGGCGCATGCGACCGCGACGCGTGGTGGGCCTGGTCCGCGAGCGCGTCGGGCACCTGCCGGTCGTGCTGACCGGCGGCTGCTTCCAGAACGCCCGCCTGGCCGAGGGCCTGCAGGCGGCGCTGGAGCCGGAGTGCGAGGTCTACCTCCACCGGCAGGTCCCGCCGGGAGACGGGGGCATCGCGCTCGGCCAGGCGCTCGTGGCCGACGCGACCACCCGGGGCTGACCGAAGGCCCACGAAGGCATCGAACCCATGTGTCTCGGCGTTCCGGGAAGAGTGGTCGAGGTCGACGGGCTCGTGGCCACGGTCGATTTCTGGGGCTTGAGGAAGCAGGTCCGGCTGGACGTGGTGGACGCGCCGGTGGCGCCCGGTGACTACGTGCTGAACCACGTGGGCTTCGCCATCCGCCGCATCCCCGCCGAGCGAGGCCGAGGACACGCTCGCCCTGTACTCCGAGCTGCTGGCGAAGGAGACCCCGGGCGACCTCATGGCCGCGGACGTCCGCGGCGAGCTCGACGCCGCCGCACCGGAGGAAGCCGTGAGCACCGCGGCCACCGACGCTGCCAGCTCAAGTTCCGCGACCCCGACCGCGGCCCGGGCGCTCGGGGCGGCGATCGAGAAGGTCGACCCGGGAGATCGGCCGCGATCCGGTCTCGGTGATGCACGTGTGCGGGAGCCACGAGCAGGCCATCGCCCGCTTCGGGCTGCGCGCGGCCTTCCCGCCGGCGCTCGACGTCATCATGGGCCCGGGCTGCCCGGTCTGCATCACCGACGTGCCCGAGGTGGACGAGGGCGTCGCCCTGGCGCGCCAGGGCGTCCGGGTCGCCACCTACGGCGACATGCTCCGGGTGCCCGGCTCGGCGGGTTCGCTGGCCGACGCGCGCGCCGCCGGGGCGAAGGTCGACATCGTCTACAGCGTCTCCCAGGCGGTCGAGCTCGCGCAGCAGACCGACGAGGAGGTGGTCTTCTTCGCCACCGGCTTCGAGACCACCGCGGTGGCCACCGCGGCGGAGATCCTCCGCGGACCGCCGAAGAACTTCTCGGTCCTCTCGGCGCACAAGTACATCCCCCCGGTGATGGAGATCGTCGCCGAGATGCCGGGCAGCCGCGTGGAGGGGTTCCTCGCCGCCGGGCACGCGGCGACCATCACCGGCTCCGCGGTCTTCGAGCCCTTCGTCGAGCGGCACCGGCTGCCGGTGGTGGTGGCCGGCTTCGAGCCGCTGGACATCCTCGCCGGGCTGCTGAAGCTGGTGGAGCTGATCCGGGACGGGACGCCCGAGGTGGAGAACCTCTATCCCCGCTGCGTGACGCGGGAGGGGAACCTCGCCGCGCAGGAGCAGCTGTGGAAGGTGTTCCGCCCGCTGGGCGGCCGCTGGCGCGGCATCGCCCACGTCCCGAACGGAAACCTCCGGCTGCAGGACGCGTGGGCGCACCTCGACGCGCGCCGGCGCTTCGACATCGACGTGAAGGCGCTCTGGGACTTCGCCGCCCCGTCGCTGGTCCAGCAGTGCATCTGCGGAGAGATCATGTCCGGGCGGCAGTCGCCCACCGTCTGCACGCTCTTCGGCAAGGAGTGCCAGCCCGAGACGCCGGTGGGGGCGTGCATGGTCTCCAGCGAGGGCACCTGCCGGATCTGGCACCAGTACGGCGGACATCCTCAGCTCCGTGGGGTCGGCGCGGAGGTCACCCCGTGAGGCCCGCATCTTCCGCTGGGAACGACGGTGAGCCTCAAGCACGGGGCGGGCGGCCGGGCGATGCGGGCGCTCATCGAGCAGCTCTTCGCCGAGGGCGCCCAGCAGCCGCCGGGCTCGGTGGGGCTCGCCGAGATGGACGACGGCGCCGCCTTCCCGATCAAGGGCGGCTGGCTGGTGCTCACCACCGACTCGCACGTGGTTGCCCCGCGCTTCTTCCCCGGCGGAGACGTGGGCCGGCTGTCGATCTGCGGCACGGTGAACGACCTCTCGATGATGGGGGCCACGGAGGTGCTGGGGCTCACCTGCGCGGTGGTCATCGAGGACGGCTTCCCCATCGAGGAGCTGCAGCGAATCCACGCCTCGATGCGCGACGCCTCGCGCGAGGCCAGTGCGCCGGTGGTGACCGGCGACACCAAGGTGATGGGCCGCGGGGAGCTGGACGGCCTGGTGCTCAACACCACCGGTGTCGCGATCACCGAGCGGCTGGTGCGCGACAACGGGCTCCGGCCCGGGGACCGGATCGTGGTGACCGGCACCATGGGTGACCACGGCTTCGCGGTGCTCGCCGCGCGCCAGAAGCTCGAGCTGCAGGGCAACCTCCGCTCCGACGTCGCCCCGCTGAACGGGCTGATCCGCCAGGTGCTCCGCGCCGGCGGGGACGGCGTGGTGGCGATGAAGGACCCCACCCGGGGCGGGCTGGCGAGCGCGCTGCACGAGATGGCGGAGAAGAGCGGGGTGGGCGTCCTCCTCTCGGAGCAGGCCGTTCCGCTCTCGGACGAGGTGCGCGCCGCCTCGGAGATCCTGGGGATCGACCCGCTGCACGTGGCCAACGAGGGGAAGGCGGTGCTCGGGCGTCCGGCCCGAGGCGCTGGACCGGGTGCTGGCCGCGCTCGATGCGCCACCCGCTCGGACGCCGCGCGGCGGTGGTCGGGACCTGCATCGCCGAGCAGAAGGGACGCATCATCCTCGACACCGGGCTGGGCAGGCGGCTCCTCGCCGAGCCCGAGGGCGAGCCGATGCCGCGCATCTGCTGAGCGTGCACGTGGCGTGCCCCGACGCACATCCGGACGCAGATCGACCGCGGCGTGGGCACCCTGGTCATCGACCGGCCGCAGCGCTTCAACTCCCTCGATGTCTCCACCGCGCGGGATCTGCGCAAGGCCGGACTGCAGCTGGCGCGGGACCCGGCGGTCGCGGGTGGTGATGCTCCGCGGCGCGCCGGGCATCTTCTGCAGCGGCGCGGACCTCAAGTACATCCGCGCCGGCGGCGACCCGGCCGATCTCGCCTATCTCACGCCGCGGCGCGCGGCCGGTGCCGCTCGGGCCCGGGGAGGTCTTCAAGCAGATCCTCGAGTACCTGCACGCCACCATCTCGGAGATCCGGCGCGCGCCCAAGCCTTTCATCGCCGCGGTGGACGGCGCCTGCGCCGCCGGCGGGCTCGGGCTGGCGATGGCCTGCGACCTGGTCTTCGCCTCCGAGCGCGCCACCTTCGAGTGGGCCTACGCCAAGACCGGGCTCTCGGGTGCGGAGAGCTCGACGTTCTTCGTGCCCCGCCTCGCGGGGCTGCGCTTCGCCGCCGAGATGCTGCTGCTCAATCCGCGGCTCGATGCCACGGCGGCGCGCAGCGCGGGGCTGGTGAACGGGGTCTTCCCGATCGCGGGGTTCGACGCCGAGGTCGAGGCCGTGGCGCGTCGCATTGCGGCGGGGCCTGCCTCGGCCTACGCGGCTGCCAAGCAGCTGTTCAACGAGGCCATGGGCGTCGACCGGCTCGACCATCACCTCGACCGGGAGCTCGAGGCGCTCGTCCGGAGCGCCGACTCGGCGGAGTTCGCGAGGGCCTCGAGGCGTTCTTCGCTCGGCGGCAGCCGCGGTTTCCGGGAGCGGAGTAGCGGAGCCTTACTCGATGGTGCGGCTCTTGCTTTCGTGAACGGAAGGCCGGACGGGTAGCCCGTGAGACCGCGGATTTCGTTCCGCATTCCGCGCAGCGATTGCGTTCGTCTCCAACCGACACGCAGGTCCTGCCCGCTCCGGCATTCGATGTCGGCGCAACCAAGGAGGCGTGCGTCTTGCACGCCCCACCCGCGCCTCGGCGGCGCGCCCTGTCCTGTGAACGCTGGCCGTACGCCCGAAGACGGAGGTTGGTCATGGGGAGTCGCGAAGGCTGGCTGGGCGGAGGAGCTGAAACGCCGGGGAGTCGAGCCGGCGAGAGCTGCTCCTCTTCTGCGCCGGGGTGGCGGGTATGTTCGGTCTCCCGGCGTCGGCGGCGACGCAGATCGCCAACGCGCTCACCAAGGCCAAGAAGCCAATCCTGGTGTGGCTCGAGTTCCAGGACTGCTGCGGGAACACCGAGTCGTTCCTGCGCTCGAGCGCACCGACGGTGGCGGAGATCGTCCTGGATCTCCTGAGCGTCGACTACCACGAGACGCTCATGGCCGCGGCCGGCTTCCAGGCCGAGGAGGCGCTCAAGGGCGTGGTGAAGAACAACGCCGGCGCCTTCATCGCGGTGGTGGAGGGCAGCATCCCCACCGGAGCCGACGGGGCCTACTGCACCATCGGCGGTCGCTCGGCGCTGGACATCGCCCGGGACGTCTGCGGCAAGGCGGCGGCCACCATCGCCGCTGGGACCTGCGCCACCTACGGCGGGCTCCCGGCCGCGTCGCCGAACCCCACCGGCGCTCTCGGTGTCGCCGACGCGGTCCCCGGGGTGAAGAACCTGATCAACCTCTCGGCCTGCCCGATGAACGCCGCGAACCTGACGGCGCTCCTCACCTACTACCTGACCTTCAAGCACTGGCCGCCGCTCGACGGCTTCCGCCGGCCACTGTTCGCCTACGGCAAGAGCATCCACGACAACTGCGAGCGCCGGGCGCACTTCGACGCCGGCCAGTACGTGGAGATCTGGGGAGACGAGGCCCACCGCTCGGGCGCCTGTCTCTACAAGATGGGCTGCAAGGGCCCGGTCACCTTCCAGAACTGCCCCACGGTTCGGTGGAACGACGGGACCAACTGGCCCATCGGGTGCGGCCACCCGTGCATCGGCTGCGCCGAGCCGGACTTCTGGGACAAGATGACGCCCTTCTACAAGCACCTCCCGTCGGTGGCCGGCTTCGGCGCCGGCTCGAACGTGGACACGGTCGGGGCCTGGCTCACAGTGGGCGCCGCCGCGGCGTTCGCCGGGCACGGCGTCGTCAAGGGGCTACAGAACTCCGGGAAGAAGCACGAGAACGGTGCCGGTCCTCCCGGTGACAAGGGCCCGGCTGGCAAGGCAGGGGTCCAGTCATGAGTCACGTCGTCGTTGATCCGGTGACCCGGATCGAAGGGCATCTCCGGATCGAGGCAGAGGTCGATGGCGGCCAGGTGCAGGACGCCTGGTCGTCGAGCACGATGTTCAGAGGACTCGAGCTCATCCTCAAGGGTCGAGATCCACGCGACGCCTGGGCCTTCGCCCAGCGCATCTGCGGCGTGTGCACCACGGTGCACGCGATCGCCTCGGTGCGGTCGGTGGAGAACGCGATCGGGGCCAAGCCTCCGCCCAACGCCCGGGTGCTGCGGAACATGATCATGTCCGCGCAGTGCATCCAGGACCACGTCATCCACTTCTACCACCTGCACGCGCTGGACTGGGTGGACGTGGTCTCGGCGCTCAAGGCGGATCCGGAGAAGACCTCCGCGCTGGCGCAGTCGATCTCCGACTGGCCGCTCTCGAGCACCAAGTACTTCGCCGGCGTGAAGACCCGGCTGAAGGACTTCGTGGATCGCGGGCAGCTCGGCCCGTTCGCCAACGCCTACTGGGGTCACCCCGCCTACAAGCTTCCGCCCGAGGCCAACCTCATGGCGGTGGCCCACTACCTCGAGGCGCTGGAGTGGCAGCGCGAGTTCATCAAGATCCACGCCATCCTCGGCGGGCAAGAACCCCCACCTCCAGTCGTTCCTGGTGGGCGGCATGGCCACGCCGGTGGACCCGGACAGGCAGGCCTCGCTCAACATGGGGACGGTCGCGAAGATCAAGGAGCTGACCGCCGCGGGCGCAGCGAGTTCGTCACCAAGGTCTACCTGCCCGACGTGCTCGCCGTGGCCAGCTTCTACAAGGATTGGGCGGCGATCGGCGGCGGGGTCGGCAACTACATGGTGTACGGCGAGTACCCGGAGACGGACGACGAGAAGCCGCCCCTCTTCATTCCGTCGGGCATCATCCGCAACAGGAACCTCGGCAAGGTCGAGGTGCTCGATGCCAGCAAGATCACCGAGTCGGTGAAGCACAGCTGGTACGACGACGCGCCCGACGGCGGCAAGCCGCTCCACCCGCGCGAGGGGAGACGAGGCCCAAGTACACCGGGCCCAAGCCTCCGTACGAGCGGCTGGACACCGCCGCCAAGTACAGCTGGCTGAAGTCGCCCCGCTACGACGGCGAGCCGATGGAGGTCGGGCCGCTGGCACGGATGCTGGTCGTCGTACGGCTCCGGCCACAAGCGGGTGCAGGAGCTGGTGGGCGTGGTGCTGAAGTCGCTCGGGGTGGGTCCGGAGGCGCTGTTCTCGACGCTCGGACGCATCGCCGCCCGCTGCGTGGAGACGGTGCTCCTGGTGGAGAAGATCGACACCTGGGTGGACGCCCTCGCGGCCAACATGGACAAGGGCGACCTTCGCATCCACGACACCGGCAAGTGGGACCCCTCGTCCTGGCCGAAGGAGTGCTTCGGGGCCGGGTTCCACGAGGCGCCCCGCGGCGCGCTCGGCCACTGGGTGCACATCAAGGATGGGGTGATCGCCAACTACCAGTGCATCGTCCCCAGCACCTGGAACGCCGGTCCGCGTGACGGCGGCGAGAAGCGCGGGCCGTACGAGGCCGCGCTGCTCAAGACGCCGGTCTTCGACCCCAAGCAGCCGCTGGAGATCCTCCGCACGGTCCACTCCTTCGACCCCTGCATGGCCTGCGGGGTCCACGTGGTGGACATCGAACGGAGGGAGCTGGCGCGCGTGAGGACGCCATGAAAGCGATGGCCGCCCATCCACCGGAGGAGCTCGCGCATCCGGCGGTGAAGGGGACGCGAATCCGGGTCTACGTCTGGGACCTGGTGGTGCGGAACACGCACTGGGTCATCGCCCTGGCGATGGCCATCCTCATCGTCACCGGCCTCTACATCGCCCATCCCTTCGGGATCTCCGGGGGGACACCCAGCCCCCACTTCCGGATGGGCTGGGTGCGGGTGATCCACTTCTACGCCGCCATCTTCTTCACCCTGTCGGTGGTGATCCGGATCATCTGGTTCTTCGCCTCGCCGTCGCGCTATGCGCGTTGGAAGCAGTTCATCCCGGTGCAGCGGTACCGCCGGCGCGAGCTGCTCAATGCGCTGAAGTTCTACTCCTTCATTCGTGCCCGGCCGCCGGACCTCATCGGTCACAACCCGCTGGCGGGCCTCTCGTATCTGGGCGTCTTCGTTCTCTACCTGGTGATGATCACCAGCGGGCTGGCGATGTACGCAGCCGACGCGCTGCCCGGCGCGTACATGAAGACCTTCCAGTTCCTGATCCCCATTTACGGAGGTCTTCAGACTGCCAGGTTCATCCACCACCTGGTCATGTGGGTGCTGATCCTCTTCGTCACCTTGCACGTGTACGCCAACGCGCTCACCTCGGCGCTGGAGGAGAACGGCGAGGTGGACTCCATCTTCTCCGGCTACAAGTTCGTGCACCGAGGGGACGTGGAGCAGGAGATCGTGGACGAGGCGGCCGAGCACGCGGGAAAGCGCCGTGGCTGATCCGCTCCTGGTCCTCGGCCTCGGTAACCCCCTCTGTCAGGACGACGGGGTGGGAGTCATGGCGGTGGCCAGGATCCTCGAGACGTGGAGCCCAGGGCCCGGCGTGAAGATCATGGAGGGTGGCACGCTCGGGCTCTGGTTGCTCCCGCTGCTCGAGTCGTACCGGACGGTGGTCCTGGTGGACGCCATCCGGGCCGACGGAGAGCCGGGCACGCAGGTGCGCATCGACGGCGAGGAGGTGGCCCGGGCGGCGGCCCATCGCCTCTCGGTGCATCAAGTGGGCGTCGGCGACCTGATGGACGCCGCGCAGCTCCGAGGCACGTTGCCCCCCACGCTGATCCTCGTCGGGGTGGTGCCGGAGGCAGTCTCTCTCGGGCTCGGGCTCACCCCGCGCGTGGAGCGGGCGCTGCCGCTCCTCATGAAGCGTGTGGTCGAGGCGTGCGCCGAGCTCGGGCATCCGCTCCGGCCGAGGATGGACGATGAAATCCTGGTTGGCGCTGACGATGGCCTGCGCCGGGTCCTGGGCATGCCTCTCGAGGTGCGCTGAGGAGACCCCGACCGCGGCTGTTCCCCAGGAGCAGCTCCGGACGGCGGCGGTGCGGGCGAGGGGAGCGCAGCTCTACCGGGACAACTGCGTGCTCTGCCACGGCGAGAACGCCGACGGCCGTGGCGCGCGGAGCATGGGCCTGGCCCGCACCCCGGCGAACTTCACCGACCCGCTCTGGAGCCGGCCGGAGAGCGCGGCGCGCGCCTTCGAGGCCATCAGCAAGGGCGTGCCGGGCACACCGATGCCCGCCTGGGGCACCGCGCTGAGCGTCGACGATCGGTGGGCGCTGGTGGCCTTCATCACCTCGGTGAGCGAGCGCGGCCCGACGAACGCCCCGAAGCGCTGAGCTCCAGCTGCCCCGGAGCTGCGCCAGGACGTCGGGGAGCTTCACCTGCTGCGCGAGCGCGGTGATCTGCCCCGAGACCTGAGGAAGCAGCGCCTGGGCCTCGCCCTGGAAGCGGCTGAAGAGCGCGCGGAGGTCCTCGGGCGAGAGCTTGCGTCCCTGGGCGTAGTACTGCTTCGCCGCGTGCCCCAGCGCGTAGGTGGCGGCGAAGGTCACCGCCGCGCCGGCAGCGACGCCGGTCGCCCCGCCAAGGAGGCTGCCGAGGATGCCCGACGCCACCCCGCCCAGCACCTTGCGGACCATCCCCTCGACCATCTGCGCCGCGGCGCCGAGCCCGAAGGTGCCGGCCAGATCCTTCACCTGGTTGGCGTCGAGCTGCTGGCCGTAGCGCTGGCCCACCTCGTAGACCAGCTTCAGCTGGATCGGGAGGATGGCCACGTTCGCCAGCCGATCGGGGAGGAGCTCCAGCGCGCCGGTGAGCATCGCCTGCTGGAGGATCCGCTGATCGAGCGCAGCGTCGGTGGTGCTGGCCACGGCCGGGAGGGTGCCGGCGATGGGCGCCGCGGTGATGCGCCGGAGCTGGTCCTCGAACTCGTGGGTCGCGGCGGGGGCGAGCCCGAGCGCCCCGTGCAGCGCGCTGAGGAACGTCTGCTCCGGCGAGTTCGGCGCTCCATCCACCGTGCAGATCGCGAGGGCGATCTCGTACGCCGTCCGCCGCGCCTCGGCGTCGGAGAGCGAGGCTGCGAGCACGCCGATGCCCTGGCGCGCGGCCTGTGGCTGATCGAGCGCGATCGTCGCCGAGGGAACTCCGAGCCGTGTGGCCACGCTGGCGAGCTCCCGCTGCTCGTTGGCCGAGATCTCTCCGTCGGCCATGGCTGCCATGAGCGCGATCTGGGTGATGCGAGAAGCGTCGTCGGTGTTCATGGGGCGCCTTCTACCGGAACCGGCCGGGCGACGGCGAGCCAGGGCGGGGGACATTCCGGCGCCGCCGTCCACTCCCGACGCACGCGCTGCGCCGGAGGGGGGGCCCTCCAGGGGCGGGCACCGGCCCTGCTCTTGCACTGCTCCCGGAGCGGGGGAAGACGGAGGTGACGGATGCAATCCGTCGCGCAGATTCACTCTGTGAAGGGGTCGGCAGACGGGCGGGTCGGGTGAGGTGATGGCCGCGGACGCCCGGGACTCTGCCCGCCAGCGCCTCGTCCGCACGCTCGCCGCGCGCGGGATCGACGGCGCGAGCCTCCGCGCATTCGGCGAGGTTCCGCGACACCGGTTCCTCCCTGCGGGGATGGCCGAATTCGCCTACCAGGACATCCCGCTCCCCATCGCCGAGGGGCAGACCATCTCCCAGCCGTACGTCGTGGCCTGGATGATCCAGGCCGCCGGGGTGAAGCCGGGGCAGCGCGTGCTCGAGGTGGGCACTGGCTCGGGGTACGCCGCCGCCATCGCCTCCCGCATTGCTGCGGAGGTGTACTCGATCGAGCGTCACCGGCCCCTGGCCGAGGGTGCCCGGGCGCTTCTGGCGTCCCTGGGGTACGACAACGTGCACGTGCTCCACGCCGACGGGACGCGCGGGTGGTCCGAGCACGCACCGTACGATGCCATCCTGGTCGCCGCCGGCGGGCCGTCGATCCCCGCGGCGCTCCTCGATCAGCTCGCCCCGGGCGGCGCCCTGGTGATGCCGGTGGGACCGGCGGACGAGCAGACCCTGGTCCGGGTGCGGCGGGACGAACGGGGCGTGCTCACGCGCGAGGAGCTGGGCGACGTCCGCTTCGTCCCGCTGGTCGGGGAGCACGGATGGTCCCCCACGTCGCGGGCCTCGGACGCCGCCGTCGTGGCGCTGATGGGGGAGTGCGCGCAGCCGTTCGAGAACGTGGAGCTGGCCGAGCTCGACGCGCTCCTCGAACGGATCGGGACGTCTCGGGTGGTGCTGCTCGGCGAGGCCACCCACGGGACGCACGAGTTCTACCGGATGCGCGCCCGCATCAGCCGGGCGCTCATCGAGCGGCACGGCTTCCAGGCGGTGGCCATCGAGGGCGACTGGCCGGACGCAGCCCGGGTGAATCGCTACGCGCGCCACCTCCCGCCGGCCTCGGTGCCCTGGAAGCCGTTCTCGCGGTTCCCGACCTGGATGTGGCGCAACGAGGACGTGCGGCTGTTCGCGGAGTGGCTCCGGGTGCACAACGGGAAGATGGACCCGGAGCGACGGACCGGATTCTACGGGCTCGACCTCTACAGCCTCTTCACCTCCGCCGACGCCGTGCTCCGCTACCTGGACCAGGAGGACCCGGAGGCGGCGCTGGTGGCCCGCGCGCGGTATGGCCTGCTCACCCCGTGGCAGACGGACCCAGTCGCGTACGGACGGGCAGTGGCCGCCGGGACGCTTCGAGAGCTGCGAGGCGGAGGTGGCGCAGGTCCTGGTGGACCTCCTCTCGCGACGGCTCGCCTACGCGGCGCAGGATGGCGAGCGCTTCCTCGATGCCGCCGAGAACGCGCGGGTGGTGGCGGACGCGGAGGCGCTACTACCGCGCGATGTACCGGGGCAACGTGGCGTCCTGGAACCTGCGGGACCGGCACATGGCGGACACGCTCGGCGCGCTGCTCGAATTCCTCGGCCCCGACGCGCAAGGTGGTGGTGTGGGCCCACAACTCGCACGTCGGGCGATGCGACGGCCACCGAGATGGGGGCGGAGGGGGAGCACACGCTCGGCCAGCTCTGTCGCGCGCGCCTCGGCCCGGACGCCGTCCGGCTGGTCGGCTTCGGCACCGACCACGGGACGGTGATCGCAGCGTCCAACTGGGGTGAGCCGCACGAGGTCAAGCGTGTGCGTCCGGCCGATCCGAGGAGCTACGAGGGCCTGTGCCACCGGGCGCAGATCCCCGGCTTCGTCCTCCCGCTCCGCCAGCCCCGGCGCGAGGTGCTCCGCGACGAGCTGACCGCGCCACGGCTCGAGCGGGCCATCGGCGTCATCTACCGGCCGGAGACCGAGCTGCAGAGCCACTACTTCCGGGCCAGCCTCCCCCGCCAGTTCGACGAGTGGATCTGGTTCGACCGGACGACTGCCCTCCGGCCGCTCGGGAGCGGACCGACCGAGCCCGGGTTGCCCGAGACGTACCCCTTTGGGGTCTGAGGGGCTCTGACGAGACAAGGAGCGACCGATGGCTACCGACGTCACATACGGATACACCCGCACCCTCCCGGGCGTCGGGTACGACGAGGCGGTGGGCAGGGTGACCGATGCCCTGAAGAAGGAAGGCTTCGGCGTCCTCACCAGCATCGACGTGAAGGAGACGCTGAAACAGAAGCTCGGGGTCGAGTTCCCGCGCTACCTCATCCTCGGCGCGTGCAATCCGCAGCTCGCGCACCGGGCGCTCACCGCCGAGCCCGGCGTTGGGTTGCTCCTGCCATGCAACGTGGTGGTCACCGAGGACGCCGGGGGCGCGGTGGTTCAGGTGGTGAAGCCCGAGGCGATGCTGGGGGTCGCCGAGCGAAAGGAGCTCCGGCCGATCGCGGAGGAGGCCGACGCGCGCCTGCGCCGGGCGCTGGAGCACCTCGGCCCGCGCTGAGCGCCGTCAGAGCAGACGGCGCGCCGGGTTGGGCCGGCCCTCGGCGAATCGGCCGGGCCGGAGCGGCTCGACGTCGAGCGCCGGCGCCCGCCCGGTGAGCATCTCGGCGGCGAGCTGTCCCAGCGCCGGGGCATGCATCACCCCGTGGCCCGACGAGCCGTTCACCAGGAAGAGCTGCGCGAGCCCGGGCGCAGGACCGAGGAGCGCATGCTCGTCGGGGGACATCTCGTAGAGCCCGGCATAGGTGGACTCGACCGGCACCGCGGCGAGCGCCGGCACGCGGGCGCGGGCCGCGGCGACGACCGCGCGGGTCCAGTCCGGGTCGACCGAGACGTCGAACGGATCCTCGGCGCCGTCGCTCGGCCAGAGCAGCAGCACCCGCCCGTCGCGGACGCGGAGGTGGAACCCATCGGGGAAGATCGAGCATCGGCATCGACGCCGGGAGCGCGTCGGTGGGCGCCGTCACCGCCACCTGGCGGCGGAGCGGTGAGACCGGCACCTCGACTCCCGCCATCGCCCCGAGCCTCCCGGCCCACGCCCCGGCCGCGTTGACCACCACCCCGGCCACCAGCGTTCTGGCGGAGGTCCGGACCCGGAGCCCGTCGGCGGCTCGCTCGAGGCCGAGCACCTCCGCCTCGAGCCGCTCCACCCCCGCCCGAAGGCGCCGTCTCCAGATAGCCGCGGCGGATCTCCATCGGCCGCATGAAGCCATCCCGGGGGGAGAAGCTCCCGGCGAGGAGGCCCTCGGGGCGGATCCACGGCGCGAGCCGGACGAATCTCCTCCGGAGACACGAGCCGCGCGTCCTCGGAGCCGGCGGCGCGCTGCACCTCGAGGGCGGTGGCGAGCCGCTCCCGCTGTGCCTCCTCCGCCGCGAGGAAGAGATAGCCCGCGGGGAGGAACCCCGGGTCCACGCCGGTCTCCTCGCGGAACGTCTCCAGCTTTCGCCGCGACAGGAGTGACAGCCGGACGTTGACCTCGGTGGCGAACTGCGCCCGGAAGCCCCCGGTCGCGCGCTCGGTGCTCCCCCCGCCCCGGTCCACCACCAGGATGCGCCTCTGGCCTGCCCGCGCGAGGTGGTGGGCGACGCTCCAGCCCATCACGCCCCCGCCGACGACGAGGACGTCCCAGCTCACCGCGCGTAGACCGCGTCGGGGTTCCGGAAGGCCTTCAGCTCCAGCGCGTTGCCGCTCGGGTCGAGCAGGAACATGGTGGCCTGCTCCGCGGGCTTCCCCACGTAGCGGACCGAGGGCGGGATGACGAAGCGCACGCTGGCCGACTCCAGCCGCCGCGCGAGCACCTCGAACTGCTCCCAGCCGAGCAGGGCGCCGGCATGCGGGATGGGAACCTCCACCCCGTCCACGTGTCCGAAGGCGCCGGGAGGCGAGACCCGACCGAGATGGGCCGAGATCTGGTTCCCGAAGAAATCGAAGTCCACCCAGGTGTCGGTGGAGCGGCCCTCGGTGCATCCGAGGAGCTCACCGTAGAACGCCCGCGTCGAGGCGAGATCCTTCACCGGGAACGCGAAATGGAAGGGGAGCTTGCTCACGGAGGAACGGGAGCAAACCTCCGGAGCGGCCGCCGTGCAATGCCGACGGTTCAGGCCTGCTCGGGGGCGGCGCGGGCCAGGAGCCCGAGCCGCACGTGCTCCTCGCGCTCGCGCTCGTCCAGCGCCGAGCGGACACGGACAGCCTGACGCCGGAGCCCGGGGGCCACACGCCGCTCCAGCCGGTTCACCTGGCGCGTGGTCTGGGAGAGCGCCTCCCCGAGCCGTCGGAGGAGCATCTCCCGGGGCGCCGCCCGGACGAGGAGGTCGGTGAGGCGCTCGAAGGCCTCCGCCGCCTCCACCGCCGCCGGCACCGAGCCCGGCGGAAGCCCGCGGGCGGCCAGCGTCCGGACGATGGGCCCCCTCGCCTCGAGGTCTGCCACCGGGACGCCCCACACCACGCGCGCCGTGACCCGGACCGGCGAGCTCGCGCGAGGGCCAGGACAGGCCGGTGAGCCCGGCCGCGCCCTCGGCCGCCAGCGCCTCCAGGTACAGCGGCCAGGCCGCGCGGGCCTGGACATCGATCTGCTCGCGGGTGTCCAGCGCCGACCGGGCGAGCGAGAACAGCTCGGCCACCAGCGCCTCGCGCTTCCTGCGGAGGAGCGAGGTGCCCCGCGCCAGCCGCTCCAGGCGCCGCGTCGCCCGGAGCAGCCCGAGCCGGGTCGCTGGCAGCCGCGCCTCGCTCACCGCGACGCTCCGGTGCCGAAGCGCCGCGTCCAGGTGGCCTCGCGGATGCGCGCCAGGTCCTCGCGGGGGAAGCCCTCCATCAGCGACCAGCCCGCCTCGAGCGTCTCGGACAGGGTGCGCCGGACGCGTCCCTGGCCCACGAGGGTGCGCTCGAAGCGGTCGACGAAGGTGAGGGCGCGGCGGTCCGCCGGGAGCAGCCCGGTCTCGCCGACGATGGTGGCCATCAGCCGCGCCTCGGTGCCCCGGGCGTACAGGGCATACAGCTGGTCCGCCCACTCGCGGTGCTCGGGAGCGCTCCGTCCCTGGCCGATGCCGGCGTTCATCAGGCGCGACAGGGAGGGCAGCACGTCGATCGGCGGGAACACGCCCCGCCGGTGCAGGTCGCGGCCCAGCACCACCTGCCCCTCGGTGATGTAGCCGGTCAGGTCGGGGATGGGGTGGGTCAGGTCGTCGTCCGGCATGGTGAGCACCGGGAGCTGCGTGACCGAGCCGGTCCGGCCTCGCACCAGCCCCGCGCGCTCGAAGAGCGAGGCGAGGTCGGTGTACATGTACCCGGGGTAGCCGCGGCGTCCGGGGATCTCCTGCCGCGCGGTGGCCAGCTCCCGGAGCGCCTCGCAGTAGCTCGTCACGTCCGCCATCACCACCAGCACGTGCAGCCCGTGCTCGTAGGCGAGGAACTCGGCCTCGGCGAGCGCGACCCGCGGCGCGAGCAGCCGCTCGATGGTGGGATCCCGGGCCTCGTTGAGGAACACCACCGTGCGCTCCAGGGCGCCGCTCGACTCGAAGCGCTCGAGGAACTCGCTCGACTCGCGGGCGGTGATGCCGATGCCCACGAAGACCACCGCGAAGGGCTCGCCCTTCGGCGCCCGGGCCCACTCCACGATCCGCGCCGCCAGCTCGAGCGCGGGGAGCCCCGGCCCGGAGAAGATGGGGAGCTTCTGCCCGCGGACCAGCGTGTTCATCCCGTCGATGGCCGACACGCCGGTCTCGATGAGCTCGGTGGGCGGCAGGCGGGCCGCGGGGTTGAGGGGAGCGCCCCCGAGCGGCCGGAGCGCCTCGCCGACCGGCGGCGGGAGCCCGTCGAGCGGCGTCCCGAGCCCGCTGAGGACCCGGCCGAGGAGATCGCGGCCCACCACCGCCCGGGCCACGTCGCCCTTGAAGTCGAGCCGCGCCGTCCCCGGGACGAGTCCCATCCCTTCCTCGAGCAGCTGCAGCACCGTGAGTCGCTCGCCGGCGTCGATGACCTGGGCCTGCCAGCGCCGGCCCTCGAGCCCGATCTCCACCTGCTCGCCGAGCGCCACCCGCCGCACGTGCTCGACGAAGACCAGCGGCCCGCGGATGCCGGCGGCGCCGGTGACGGTGCGCGGGAGCGCGCTCATGGCCTGGCCTCGCTCGCCGACAGTCGTTCCAGCGTGCCCGAGGCCTCGGCCACCCGCGCGGTCAGCTCGTCGGGCGGCGCGTCCCGGAGCGCCACCAGCGCGCGGCGGAGCGGACCGAGATCGAGCTCGGAGAGCGCGGTCCCGGCCTGGATCCGTGCGCTCACCCGATCCGCGGCGCCGCAGGCCAGCGATGCGAGCTGGAAGGTCTTCTCGGGCGAGCTCCGGGCATCGTGCGGATGGTACGCGCTCTGGCCGAGCACCACCTCGCGGAGCAGCTGCGCCACCGCGAGCACCAGCCGGTCCGCGTCCTGGAGCGCCTCGGGGCCGATGAGCCCGGCGATCTCCCGGAGCTCCCGGTCGCGCTGGAGCAGCTCGAGCGTGCGGGCCCGGACCGCGGCCCAGCGGCCGTCCACCGCGCTGGCGAACCAGGGCGTCGTCAGGTCCGCGTGCAGGCTGTAGCTCGTCGCCCAGTCCACCGCGGGGAACTGGCGCTGGTGGGCCAGATCCGCGTCGAGCGCCCAGAGCGTGCCGGCCACCCGCAGCGTGGCCTGGCTCACCGGCTCGGAGAGGTCTCCCCCGGGCGGCGACACCGCGCTGATGAGCGTCAGCGCTCCCTCGCGCTCGGGGCTGCCGGCGGCGCGCACCCGTCCCGCGCGCTCGTAGAACCGGGCCAGCCGGCTGGCGAGGTAGGTGGGGTAGCCCTCCTCGCCGGGCATCTCCTGGAGGCGGGCGCCGATCTCCCGGAGCGCCTCGGCCCATCGCGAGAGGCTGTCCGCCATCAGCGCCACGCGGAGCCCGAGGTCGCGGAAGTACTCGGCGATGGTGATGCCCAGGTAGACCGACGCCTCGCGCGCGGCGACCGGCATGTTCGAGGTGTTCACCACCATGACCGTGCGGTCCATGATCGACCGGCCGGTGCGCGGGTCGGCGAGCTTCGGGAACTCGGAGAGGACCTCGGCCATCTCGTTCCCGCGCTCGCCGCAGCCGACGTAGACCACCACGTCGGCGTCGCCGTGCTTGGCGAGGGACTGCTCGATGACCGTCTTGCCCGTGCCGAAGCCGCCGGGCACCGCCACCGTCCCGCCCTCGGCGACGGGGAAGAGCAGATCGAGGATGCGCTGGCCGGTGACGAAGGGACGGGCGAGCGGCAGGCGCGCGCCGACGGGACGCGGGCGGCGCACCGGCCACAGGTGGGCGAGGCGCAGGGGCCGGCCGTCCTCGAGCGTCCCCACCGGCTGGTCGATGGTGAAGTCTCCTGCTGCCAGCGTGGCGAGGGTGCCCTCGACGTCCGGCGGCACGAGGATGCGGTGGGCGAAGCCAGGGCGCTCCTCCACGGAGCCGAGCACGTCGCCGCCGCGCACCCGGGCGCCGGGCGCGAGCGCCGCCTCGAAGCGCCAGGTCCTGCGGGCGTCGAGCATCCGCAGCTCGCGGCCCGGGCGGCACGAAGGGTCCGGCCTCCGCGGCGAGGACGTCGAGCGGGCGGCCGAGCCCATCGAGGATGGAACCGAGCAGCCCGGGCCCCAGCTCGGCCTGGAGCGTGCCCCCGGTGGCGGCCACCGGCTCGCCGACCGCGAGGCCGTTCGTGTCCTCGTAGACCTGGAGCGTGGCCACGTCCCCGGCCAGGCCGATGACCTCACCGAGCAGCTTCGCCGCGCCGACGTGGGCCAGCTCGTAGAGCGCGACCCCCGAGGCCGGGGCAGCCTCCACCAGCGAGCCGTTGACGCGACGGACGTGCGAGGGGCTCATCGCAGCCGCACCTGGTAGCCGATGGCCCGGCGGAGCAGCTCGACGATGACCTGGTCCGCGGCGGCGTGTTCCGCCCAGCTGGGGGCCGGCACCGGGACGACGAGCGGGACGGGGCGGGCGGACAGCCGCCGCTGGAGCTCGGGGTCGAGCGCGTCGTGCAGGGGCGCCTCGATGAGCACCAGGCCCACCCGGGCGTCGGAGAGCATCTGCACGAGGCGGCGACCTGCCTCCGCCCCGTCCAGGACCTCGATGGGCGGAAGCCGGCGAGAGCGAACGCCGGGGCCACCTCCGGCCGGCAGAGCAGCGTCACCCGGAGATCGCTCACCGGCGTCCTCCCCGCTCGGCGCTCGGTGCCCGGAGGGCCACCGCCCAGACCAGCCGCTGGAGCTCCTGCAGCTCGTCGCGCACCCCGAGCACGTAGGCGATGAGCGGGGCGGAGCTGAGGGGCGCGGTGCGTGCGCGGGTGCGCGCCAGCTCCAGCGCCGTGGTCCAGGCGCGGGCCCGGGCGCGCCCGGCCCCACCGGCGCCGGTGAAGGCGCGCTCGAAGGGCGAGCCGGCGAACGCCTCAGCGGGCGAGGACCAGCGCTGCGGCGACGGAGCCAGCCCCGGCCACTGCCTTCCAGCGCGCGGGCGGGAAGCGCGCGTCCCCCGGGAATCGGCGCGATCTCCGGTCGGTCCGCGGCCCCGCCGGCGAGCATCGCCGCGGTGAGGGCGTTCTCCAGGTCGATGGTGGCCGCGACGTAGCGGCGGAGCTCGGCGTCCACGCGGGCTGCAGCCACCGTGGCCCGGGCGGCCCAGGCGCGGGTGAGCGCGGTGTCCAGGGCCAGGAGGTCCGGAGGTCCCGGGCGCCAGGTGCGCGGAGAGCGCGTCGGCGTCGGGGTGATGCCAGGCGACGAGGAGCGCGGCCATCGCCGGCACCGTCGTCTGTGCGGCCAGCGTGGCGAGGGCCCCGGAGGGGAGCGTGGGGGTCGGCACCGTGCCCCGGAGCCGCTCGGCGCGGCGCGGAGCCCTCGACCACCCCGTGCAGCAGGAGGCGGAGATCGCGCCGGTCCTCCTCGCCCAGGAGCACGGTCAGCACGTCCGGGTGCGTCCACGCACCAGCGGGCGAGCGCGTGCAGGCGCGCGCCGGCCCTCCGGCGCAGGGCGGTCTCCAGCGCCTCGGCCGTGGCGGCGCCCGTGCCGGCGAGGGCCACCGGGTCCGGGCCGGTCCGCAGCCGCTCGGCCAGCACCGGAAGGTCTGCCGCCGCCCGGAGCTCCTCCCGCGCCGCGGCGGGTAGTAGATGCGTCGACAGGCCCGCGGGCCCGGGCGATGGCGGCGTCGAGGGCGCTCATCCCATCGCCTCCAGCGCCGGCCCGAGGGCGATGGTCAGCGCCGGCCGCTCGACGAGGAGCCGGACCGGCAGGGTGAGGTCCACCGTGAGCCGCCCGTCGTCCGCGGTGCAGTGCAGGCCGGCGGAGACGTCGGGCGAGGGGACGACGGTGAGCGCCGAGCCGGCGACGCTGGCGGTCACCCGGTCCGCCTCGGCAAGCGCGCAGCGCACGGTCGCCGGCATCGCCGCCGAGCAGCTCGCGGAGGCGGCGAATGACCTCCTCGACCCACTGCGCGTAGTCGGCCCAGCCGAGCACGGCGGAGGCCCGGGCCCGCGCGGCGTCGAAGACGCGGTCGACCAGCGCTGCGCGCGCACGGAGCACGCGCGCCGCGGCCTCGCGCCGGGCGGCGACCTTGCGGCGCTCTCCCGTCTGACGGAGGCGGGCCCGCTCCTCCGAGAGCAGCCGCCCGAGCCGATCCTGGGCCTCGGTGCGCGCGGCGGAACGGATGCCTTCGGCCTCGCTGCGGGCTGCCGCGACGAGCCTGGCAATCTCCTCCTCGTTCGAGCGCCCGAGCGCCTCGAGCAGGTCCGGCAACGGCACGTCAGCCCCCGGCGCGGAGCATGATGAACATCGCCACCACGAAGCCGAGGATGGACATGGTCTCGGGGATGGCGAGCATCACGATGACCGTGGTGCTCAGCTCTGGCTTCTCGGCGAGGCTGGCCGCGGCCGCTGGACCGATGCGCGACTGCGCCCAGGCGGTGGCCAGCGCCGGGATGGCGATCGCCATCGCGGCACTGAGGGTGATCCAGAAGATCTGCATCAGTGCGTCCTCCAGTGAGTGAAAGGTCGGTACCGGACTCCGCCCGGGCTGTAGAACCGCCCGAAGAACTCCACGTAGTGGAGGCGGAGCGCGTGCACGGTGGGGCTGAAGAGCCCGAGCGCGAAGTTCACCAGGTGGAAGAGCAGGGCGAAGATGGCGCCCACCACCACGCTGCCCATCGCGCCGGCGATCCGGTTGGCGATGACGGCGAGCATCACCGACGCGGTCCCCAGCGCCATGATACGGGCGTAGGAGAGGATGTTGCCCATGGTGGCCAGCAGCTCCACCGGCGCGACGATGCCCTCGGCGATGATCAGCACCGGGAAGGCGACGAGGAGCGCCACCACCGCCGGGGTCAAGCAGCTGGGCCGGCAGGCGGTGCACCGCCGCCAGGAGCGCCACCACCACCAGGAGGATCATCACCGCCGACAGCCCACGCCCCAGCGCCTGGCGCCGATGCCCGTGAAAGGCGTTGAAGACTCCCAGCACCAGCCCGAGGAGGACGTGCACCCCGCCGATTCCCACGCAGAGGATGAGGAAGGAGACGATGTCCTTCGGCTCCTCGCGGTCGAGCAGCAGCGGGTGGAGCCCGAGGAGGCGGCGTCCCAGATCCCCGAACAGCTCGCCGAACAGCACGCCGAAGATGATGGTGAACGCGGCGCAGACGAGGGAGATCTGGGCCACGGACTTCAGCGGCGTGCCCGGGCGCGCGCGCCGGGCGAGGAAGACGCCGAGCCCGAGCAGCACCACGCCGTAGCCGATGTCCCCCAGCATCAGGCCGAAGAAGACGGGGAAGAAGACCGCGACGAAGGGCGTGGGGTCGATGCTGCCGTACGTGGGCAGAGGGAGCATCTCCACCAGGAGCTGGAACGGGCGGAAGAGGCGCGGGTTCTGGAGAATGACCGGGGCGTCCACGTCCAGACCGGGCGGGAGCTCCTCCACGCTGATCTCCGGACCGATCCGCTGGCGGAGCTTCTCGGTCAGCGGCTCCAGGTCGGGGGCCGGCACCCATCCTTCGACGACGAAGGCCGTCCGTGTCGATGCCGAGAGGCCCACCGCCTCGAGACGGGAGATGGCGTCCTGGGTGGTGCTGAGAATGGGCGGGAGGAGCCCGCCCGCGGTCCCGGCCTGGGACTTCCGCTCCGACTCCAGCGTGTCCACCAGCGCAGGCAAGGCCTGGAGCCGGGCCCGCATCCGCGGCAGTGCCTCGGCGGCGGTGGCCTTCTCGTAGCCCGCCGGCAGCGGCACCTCCTGCACCCCGCTCTCGGTGAGCAGGTGCTCCACCCGTGCGGTCCGGGACAGCGGCACGAGCAGCAGGAGCGCAGTGTCGCCCCCGGAGAGCGTCCGGGTGCGCAGCTCGAAGGCGGAATCGAGTGCCTCGGCGAGCGCCTCCCGCAACGGCTCCACCACCGCGGCCTGCCCGGGGCGGAGGATGACGTGGTAGGCGCGCACCGAGCCCGGGAGGTGGCCCGCCTCGAACAGCCCGGCGAATGCGTCGAGCATCTCGCGGTACTTCCCGAGGAGCGCCTGCTCCTCCTCGAGGCGCTGCCGGCGTTCCCGGAGCTGCTCGGCCTGGCGACGGAGCCAGCGCACGGTTCTTGCCCAGGCGGCCCAGGGCGGTGGATCCAAGACCGGTCCGCCGGGCGTCGCGGGCGGAAGCGCGAGCAGCGTGCGAGCCGTCTCCCCGTCCGCAACGAGTGTGCGGAGCTGCCGGAGCAACCGCAGCTCGCGCCGGGTGGTGGGGGCGGGATTCAGCGCCGGGAGGCGGGGAGGGGAGACGAGCTGCATCGACCCCAGGTCCTGGAGGACACGCAGGGTGGGCTCGAGGTCGCGCCGCGGCCCCATCACCCGGACGCGGCGCATGGTGCGGATCACGGTTGCCCTCGGCCGAGCAGCGCGTGGAGGACCTCATCGGCGAGGGCGGTCACGCGGGCGTCGTCGACCGCGGCGAGCCGGGCGACGCGGGCGCCGGTCTCGGCATCGAGCTGGGCCAGCTCGGCGGCGAGCGCGCGCTCCTCCTCCTCGACCAGGGTCGCCCTGGCCCGGGCGAGCTCCGTCGCAGAGTCGGACCCGAGGGCCTGGGCCTCCTGCCGGGCGATCTCGACCACGGCGCGGGCCTCACGCTGCGCAGCGTCGACGCGCGAGGCGAACGCCCGCTCCGCCTCGAGCAACCTGCCGAGGTCCGCACCCATCTTGCCCCTGCAGACGTGCAACGGCTGGACCCTTGCAGCCCCCGGTGGCGCGCTCAGAAATCGGGCGCTTGGGCCCGCAGCAGCTGCGTGCAGGCAGGCAGGCACGCAGATTCTGCGGCGCCGGCCGACCCGGACTCGCCGCGTCGCCTCGTCAGCGGCAGACGGTGGTGCAGGCCGTGGGGTACGTCCCCTGCGCGAGGTCAGAGCAGCTGGCGTTCGGGTACGCGGCGACGCACTGGTCCGCCGCGGACGAATCGAAGCTCTTGCCCGATGGACAGGCCGCGGACGCGCACTGGGAGCTGCTCTGGCTCGTGCATTGTGCCTGGGTGCCGTACGCCTGGGCGGCGCTCTGCGGGTCGCAGACGAAGAGGCGGGCGCAGATGGCCGCCCCTCCCTCGTTGCAGAAGTCCTGGATGCTCGCGCTGTCGTCGCTCCCGCCGCACCCCGCGGTGGCCATGGCCACCGTCAGCGCGGCCGCTCGAGCTGCTCTCCTCATCAGGGACTCCTCCCGGGGAAGGGCGGCCGTCTACCGGAAGACGGCCCGGGAGGACAAGAGCGTGACGGCCGGGAGGACCCTCGCGCACCGTGCGGGGGCCCTCCCGACGCCGCTCGAGGCTCAGCGGTCGTGCCGGTGCGACTTGTCCCAGCGCCCGTCATCCACGTCGAAGGCGATGGGTCGCAGGTAGTCGTTCGGGTCGACGAGCCACTTCAGCTCCGGGCGGTCCTCTGGCGGGGATGCCCATCGCGTCCTGCTGCTTGCGGTACCCCACCTTCCACTCGAGCGACGAGCTCTCCACCGCCACTGCAGTGACGTGGTTGGGGATGAAGACCTTTGGCTTCACGTGCGAGTTGTAGTCGACGATGTCGCGCTCGCCATTGATGCCGAAGCCGAGGCTCACCACCGAGCCGAGCTCCACGTCGGTGGGGCCGAGGAACTCCATCAGATTTTCCAGCCGGCGCCCGACGTCCGGCCCGAAGCAGCCCTTCGCGTCCTGGCCAGGCTGGCTCGGGACCGGTGGGCTCGTCCCGGCGATGTTGTTCGGGAGGGCGCAGCCCTCGCGGAGCGCCCCGCTGGTGTTGTGCCAGGCGAAGGTGAACTCGTTGCCGCCGCGCAGACGGAAGACGTAGTAGAGGCTGATCGGCCCGCCCTGACCTGCCCGCGAGGTGGAGATGTTCAGGACGGTCGAGAGTGGGGTCCCGGCCGGGAACATGCTCGGGTCACGCGGGTCGGCGAGGTTGCAGGGCGGTTCACAGACGCCAGCGACCGGGGTGTTGATCACCACCGGTGGAAAGGTGGTGTCCTGCGGAGCGGTGTTGGTCGAGTGCAGGTGCTTGAAGGCGCGGATCGTCGCCACGGGCTCCAGCTGGTCGATGGTCACCAGCTCGCTTCCCGGAATCGAGCCACGGGAGGTGATCGACACGCAGGGCACGGTCGAGCCAGCGCCGAAGATCTTCACCGCATCGAGCTGCATGTTGTCGCAGGTCTCGGGCGAGGCGTAGATGGTCGCCCCGGTCTTCTTCGACAGGTAGGCGGCGTTGTCGGCGTGGTCGAAGTGGCCGTGCCCGAGGAAGAGGGCCTCGGGCTTGAGATCCACCAGATCCTGGATGGTGAAGGGGGTCCGCCCGGGAGTGACCTCGAGCCGGGTGACGAAGGTGTCGAGCAGCACGATCCTGCCCTCGACCGAGGCGGCGAAGCTGGCGTTGGTGATCCAGGAGAAGATGACCTGGTCCCGGCGGACAGTGCCGGTGCGTGCGTCGACGTTCTCCACCCCGAAGATCTTCTGCCGGGCGGCGACCATCGCCGGATCCGGCCGGGGAGGGCCATGACCATTGTCGCCGGCCAGGGCCGGAGCGGGGAGAGCCGCGAGCAGGACGAGGAAAACGAGCCAGGTGGGAGTTCGCATGTGCCAGTGCTTCCCTGGATGCCGAGGCATCCCCGACGGGTGGGACTGCGGCCCGCGCGAGTACGATCTCGGTGCGATCTCAATCAAGGCGAGGTGTGTCGACTCTGCTCGCTCGCCAACTCGCCGGCCGCCAGACGCGACCGCGGTGCACGGGGCTGCAGCGGACGGCCGGCGTGCTGCTGCCCCCGGCGCTCGCCCGGGCCTCAGACCTTGCCTCTCCCCTCACCGCTTGAGTAGTACGCCCGGACTCCATGTCCGACCTGGCCATCGAGGTGGAGCGGCTGGTCAAGCGCTTTGGCGACCTGGTCGCCGTGGACGGCATCGACCTCGCCGTCCCGGCCGGGACCTGCCTGGGGCTCCTCGGGCCCAATGGCGCAGGGAAGACCACCACCGTGGAGATCCTCGAGGGGCTCCAGTGCGCCACCTCGGGCGCGGTCCGCGTCCTCGGCCGCTCCTGGGACGACGCCGCGGACGACATCCGGTCGCGGATCGGGGTGACGCTCCAGGAGACGCGCTTCCACGAGAAGCTCACCGTGGAGGAGACCCTCACCCTGTTCCGGAGCTTCTACCCGCGCGGCCCGTCGGTGGAGACGGCCCTGGCCCAGGTGGCGCTGGAGGAGAAGCGGGCGGCGCGGGTGGGGACCCTGTCCGGTGGCCAGAAGCAGCGGCTGGCGCTCGCGGTGGGGCTGGTCGGTGACCCCGAGCTGCTCTTCCTCGACGAGCCCACGACCGGGCTCGACCCGGTGAGCCGCCGAGGGCTGTGGACCGTGATCGAGGGGTTGAAGGGACGGGGCCGCACGGTGGTGCTGACCACCCACTACATGGAGGAGGCCGCCGTCCTCTGCGACGACATCGTCATCGTCGATCACGGCAAGGTCGTCGCCCGCGGGACACCCGAGGCGCTGGTGCAATCGCTCGGTGGCGAGCAGCTCATCGAGTTCGTGGCCCGGCCGCCCATCCCCGGCGAGGCGCTCTCCCGGGTGCCCGGCTTCAGCGGGCGGCGCGAGCGCGGGGAGACGGTGTCGCTGTCGGTCGAGGCGCTGCACGAGGCGGTGCCCGCGCTCCTCCGCATCGCCGACGAGCACCGGAGCGAGCTGGTGCGACTGTCCACCCGCGCTGCCACGCTGGACGACGTGTTCCTCGCGCTCACCGGGCGGACGCTGGCCGAGGCGGAGCAGGGATGAGCCTCGCCAGGGACTGGCTCAACCCCCTGTGGCAGCTGTTCCTGATGCGGCTGCGCACGTTCAGCCGCGAGCCATCGGCCACCTTCTGGGTCTTCGGCTTCCCGCTCCTCATGTCCATCGTCCTCGCGCTCGCCTTCCGGAACCAGGCGGGGACCCGGCTCCTCGTCGCGGTCGGCGGAGGGGCCGGAGCGCGCGGCGGTGGTCGCCGCCCTCACCGCGAGCGATGGGCTCGCCCCGACGGCCATGCCGCTCGACGAGGCGCGCGAGTCGCTCCGCCGCGGGAAGGTGGCCCTGGTCATCGTCCCGGACGCCACGCCGCGGCTGCTGCTCGACCCCACGCAGCCCGACGCGCGCACCGCGCGGCTGCTGGTCGTCGACGCGCTCCAGCGGGCCGCGGGGCGGAGCGACCCCCTGAGCCTCGTCCGAGGAGCGGGTGACGCTGCCCAGGCACCCGCTACATCGACTTCCTCGTCCCCGGGCTGCTCGGCTTCGGGCTGATGTCCTCGAGCATCTGGGGGCTCGGGTGGGCCATCGTGCAGATGCGCATGGGCAAGCTGCTCCGCCGGCTCGCCGCCACCCCGATGCGCCGGCTGGACTTCCTGCTCGCCTTCGCCGGGGGAAGGCTCCTGCTCGCGCTGCTCGAGGTGCTCTTCTTCCTCGGCTTCGCCCGGCTGATCTTCGACGTGCGGGTGGCGGGGAGCACGGTGACCTTCGTCCTCTGGGCGCTGGCCGGCGCGCTGACCTTCGGCGGCATCTCGGCCCTGGTGGCCAGCCGGGCGGAGAACTCGGAGACGGCGAGCGGCCTGATGAACCTCGTGACCTTGCCCATGACGGTGGTCTCGGGTGTCTTCTTCTCCGCCAGCCACTTCCCCGGCTGGCTGCAGCCGGTGCTCCGGGCGCTTCCGCTGACCGCACTCATCGACGGGCTCCGGGCCATCGCCATCGACGGCGCAGGTGCGAGCGCGCTCGGGCTCCCCGCGCTGGTGCTGGTCGCCTGGGGCGTGGGGAGCTTCAGCCTCGCGCTTCGGCTCTTTCGCTGGACGTGAGAGAGGGAGGCGCCGCGGCCGCGGGGGTGGCGGCGAGCCGAGGCAGGCCCTTCTCCTCGAGCCACCGCGCCTCGCCGAGCCGGGTGATGGCCGCCTGCTGCCGGCCGAGCTGCTCCTCGCAGTAGGGGAGGAGCCCCTCGAAGTGGAGGTAGAGGACCGAGAGCGTGGCGAAGGCCTCGATCCCGGCCGGGTTGCGGCGCACCACGCGGGCCAGGGCCCGCCAGAAGGGACCGCGCAGCCTGCCGGCCCGGGTCGCCGTCCAGGCCAGCCGGAGGAAGGTCCGGACGTTGCGGAGGAAGAGGCGCAGACCCGGAAAGAGGCTGGGGATGGTGTTCAGCCGGACGACGGCGTCGGCGCAGCGAGCGAAGTAGCGCGACGGCTCGAAGGAGTGCCGGAGGATGCGCAGCAGGTCGTCCAGCACCGCGGAGGGCGGCGGCGGGTCCGGAACTGGATGCCCGCCGAGATTCTGATCGCGGATGGCCTCGTCGTCGAACGTCCGCGCGGCCGGGAAGAGCCGGCCCTCCGCGTCCAGCCGCCGCGCCAGCTGCGTGCCGGGGAGGGGATAGACCACCCCGGCCATCACCCAGGGGATCGAGGTGGCGTCGATGCACTGGATGATGCGGTCCCCGATGTCGGCCGCCTCGTCGTCGAGGCCCAGCAGGAACCCGGAGTGCACGGTGGCGCCCGCCTGGCGATAGATCCGGTCCACCGCCTCGGGGATGGAGAAGCCGGTGTTCTGCGGCTTGAGCGCGGTGCGCAGCGCCTCGGGGTCCGGGGTCTCGATCCCCACCAGGAAGTACTTGAAGCGGGCGGCGCGAAACAGCGCCAGGAGCTCCTCGTCCTGCGCCACGTTGAGGGTGACGCTGGTCGAGAACTGGAAGGGGTGGCCATGGCTCTCCAGCCAGGCCGCGAGCTCGCGGAGCAGCGCCTTGGCCTTCGGGACGTGGCCCACCAGGTTGTCGTCGAAGAAGTCGACCTGTCCCCGGTAGCCGAGCCGGTAGAGCACCTCCAGCTCGGCGAGGACCTGGGCAGGGCTCTTGGTGCGGTAGCGGTGGTCGAAGAGATCGATGACGTTGCAGAACTCGCAGTGGTGCGGGCACCCCCGCGAGTACTGGACCGCCATGTAGAGGTAGTCGCGGTGGTCCACCAGGTCGAAGCGCGGGACCGGGGTCCGGGCGAGGTCCGCCGAGCCGTCGGCGGTGTAGACGCCGGAGGTGATTCCCCGGGCGTAGTCGGCCAGGAACCTGGGGATGGTGATCTCCGCCTCTCCGAGGCAGAGGAAGCCCGCACCCACGCTCCTGTACAGCGCGGGGTGCAGGGTGGGGTCCGGTCCGCCCACCACCACCACCTTCCCCAGGGACACCGCCTGGCGAATGACCGCCAGCGCCCGCTGGCGGTGGACGATCTTGCACCCCACCAGGACCAGGTCCGCCCAGTCCAGGTCCCCGTCCTCCAGGGGATGGACGTTCTCGTCCACCAGCCGGAGGTCCCAGTCGGCCGGGAGCAGCGCGGCCACGGTGAGCAGCCCCAGCGGGGGGGTCATGTACTTCACTCCCACCAGCTGGCAGACCCGCTCGAAGTTCCAGAAGGAGAAGCTCCCGAACTTCGGCCAGACCAGGAGAACCCGCTTTCGCTCCCCGCCGCCTTCCACCCTCGGTGCCGTCATCTCGGGGACATTGGCGCAGCCCGGGGCAGGGCGACTTGACGATGGTCAAGTGCGCTTGCGGCCTCCCCTGGCCAGCTGGTACGGCTTGGGCTTCGTGCCCAGGCGCGCCCAGCTTGCACGGGAGGATCAGCGCGCGCTCGCCGTGCTCGCCGAGATTGGACGGGCGCTGGCCCGCGCCGGTGAGACCCGATCTGCGCTCGAGCGAGCGCTCGACCTCCTCGAGGAGGCGCTGGGCATCGTCCGCGGTGCGGTGTTCCTCCTCCACGAGGACTCGGGCGCACTCCAGGTCGACGCCGCCCTCGCCATCTCCGAGGAGGGCCTGGGGGCCCGCTATCGCCCCGGTGAGGGCATCATCGGGCGGGTGCTCCAGAGCGGGCGGCCGGTGGTGGTGCCGGCCAGCGCCCGCGAGCCCCTGCTCCTGAACCGGGCCTTCCAGCGACGCAAGGCCGGCGCGCCCGAGGTCTCGGTCCTCTGCGTCCCCATCGCCTTCGACCGTCAGCCCGCCGGCGTCCTGGTGGTGGACGTGCCCTTCCGGGAGGGACGCGACTTCCAGTTCGAGATGCAGTTCCTCGGAGTGGTGGCGGCGATGATGGCCCAGGCGCTCCGGGCGCAGCGGGCCATCGAGGACGAGCGCAGCAAGCTGGTCGCGGAGAACAAGAACCTCCGCTCCGAGCTGGAGGAGCGCTACGACCTGTCGAACATCGTCGGCACCAGCGGGCCGATGCGCCAGGTCTACGAGCAGATCGCCCAGGTGGCGCAGACCAACACCACGGTGCTCATCCGCGGCGAGTCCGGGACCGGCAAGGAGCTCATCGCCCACGCCATCCACTACAACTCCCCGCGGGCGCAGAAGCCCTTCGTGAAGGTGAGCTGCGCCGCGCTCCCCGACACCCTCATCGAGTCCGAGCTGTTCGGATACGAGAAGGGCGCCTTCACCGGAGCCCAGGCCCGAAAGCGGGGCCGCTTCGAGCTGGCGCACGGGGGCACGCTCTTCCTCGACGAGGTGGGGGAGCTCAACCTGGCCACCCAGGTGAAGCTGCTGCGGGTCCTCCAGGAGGGCGAGTTCGAGCGGCTGGGCGGAACCGAGACCATCAAGGCCGACGTCCGCCTCATCACCGCCACCAACCGGGACCTCGAGGCGGCGATGGCCGAGAAGCAGTTCCGCGAGGACCTGTACTACCGGCTGAACGTGTTCTCGATCTTCGTCCCGCCGCTGCGCGACCGGAGGCCGGACATCATGCTCCTGGCCGATCACTTCCTCATCAAGTACGCCCGGCGGCACAACAAGCGGATCAAGCGCATCGCCACCCCGGCCATCGACATGCTGGTGAGCTATCACTGGCCGGGAAACGTCCGGGAGCTCGAGAACACCCTCGAGCGCGCGGTGCTCACCTGTGACGGGCAGGTCATCCACGGCCACGACCTGCCGCCCACGCTTCAGACCGCGGAGGCGTCCGGCACCGCCGTGCAGTCCTCGCTCTCCGATGCCATCGAGCAGTACGAGAAGGACCTGATCCTCGACGCGCTGAAGAGCGCCCGGGGCAACCGGGCCAAGGCGGCGCGGCTCCTGGGAACCACCGAGCGGATCATCGGGTACAAGATCCGCAAGTACGGCATCGAGGTGGCACGGTTCCGGGGCGCCCCGCCGTCTTCAGCGGCCCGGCGCCGCACCGGCACCAGCTAGGACGACAGGCCCGCCGCCCGGAGCACGTGCGCGGCGATGTCGTCGACGCCCACGCCGTGGGTCACCTGGGCGAACACCGTCGGCCCGGCGCCGCGCATCCTCCGCGCGTCGCGCTCCATCACCCCGAGGTCCGCGCCCACGTGCGGGGCGAGGTCGGTCTTGTTGATGACCAGGAGATCCGACTGGGTGATGCCGGGGCCGCCCTTGCGCGGCACCTTGTCCCCGCCGGCCACGTCGATGACGTAGATGGTGAAGTCGGCCAGCTCGCGGCTGTACTGCGCGGCGAGGTTGTCTCCCCCGCTCTCGACGAAGAGCAGCTCGGGGGCAGGGCGTACCTCCTTCATCAGCCGCTCGAGCGAGAGGAGGTTGTGGCTGATGTCCTCGCGGATGGCGGCGTGCGGACAGCCGCCGGTCTCCACCGCGCGGATCCGCTCGGTGGGCAACGCCTCGTTGCGGACCAGGAACTCGGCGTCCTCGCGGGTGAAGATGTCGTTGGTCACGACCCCGAGGCTCAGCCGGTCGCGCAGCCGCCGGCAGAGCGCGAGCACCAGCGCCGTCTTGCCGCTCCCCACCGGACCGCCGACGCCCACGGTGAAGGCGCGCTCGCGGGTGTCCCGGCGCATCGGGCGCTCGCGGTGATGGAAGTGGCCGGGGTGGTCGGCGTGGGTGTGGTCGCCTTCGTGGCCCATCGGAGACTCCTTCAGGACTGGAACAGCCGCGAGTGGAGACGGTCGTGCGTGCCGTGCAGCAGATCGAGCAGCGGCGCCGGGTGCGCCAGCGACTCGAGGCGGAGCGCCGCGCACGCCCCGCCGACCTCGTCGAGCGTCGGCCCCAGCTCCGCCAGCATCCGCTGGGCCTCGTACGTGCCGGCGAGGCCGAGGCGCACGCCGGCGGAGAGGACGCCGCGCGCCGTGCTCCAGAGGTGGAGCGCCCGCGTCTCGTCGAGCGTGAGCCCGAGCGCCCGGAAGACCACACCCCACAGCGGCGCGAGGTGCATGGCCACCCCCTCCCCCACCGCCGGAGCCTCCCGGGGGAACACCCGCGCGCAGGTGGAGAAGAACGCGGCGCCCTGGGTCCGGCTGGCCCGGTTGGCCACGTGGTTGGCGAGGAAGGTGTCCGCCCGGGCATCGAGCCGGGCCAGCGCCGCCGGGTCGTCCCAGGCCTCGTGGATCAGGGGGAGCGCACCGAGCCCGGCCTGCCAGAGCGCTGCGCGGGTGAACGCCGCGAGGTCGACCACTTCGCCGGCCTGGGCGGAGGCCTCGAGGCCGAAGGAGTGGGCAAAGCCGCCGGTGGGGAAGGCGGAGTCGGCCAGCTGGAGGAAGCGCCAGGTCCCCATCGTTCCCTAGAAGAGCGAGTACCGCTGGGCGAGGGGAAGAGTGCGCGCCGGCTCGCAGCGGAGGAGCACGCCGTCGGCGCGGACCTCGTACGACTCCGGGTCCACCTCCAGGCGGGGGAGCGCGTCGTTGAGCTTCATGTGCCGCTTGCCGAGGCCGCGGCAGTTCCGCACCGCGGACAGACGCTTCTTCAGCCCGAGCCTGGCCACCGTCCCCTCGGCCAGCGCGCGCTGCGACACGAGGGCGAGGCTGGTGGCCCCGGGAGAGCGCGCACCGAACATCGGTCGCATCAGGAGCGGCTGCGGCGTGGGGATGGACGCGTTGGCGTCGCCCATCTGCGCCCAGGCGATGAACCCACCCTTGATGACCAGCTCCGGCTTGAGCCCGAAGAACCCCGGCTTCCACAGCACGAGGTCCGCCAGCTTCCCCACCTCGACCGAGCCCGTCTCGTGCGCGAAGCCGTGGGCGATGGCCGGATTGATGGTGTACTTCGCGACGTAGCGGCGGATGCGGAGGTTGTCGTTCTCGCCCTGCTCCCCTGGCAATCGGCCGCGCTGCTGGCGCATCTTGTGGGCGGTCTGCCAGGTGCGGGTCACCACCTCGCCGACCCGGCCCATCGCCTGGCTGTCGCTGGACATCATGCTGATCGCCCCGAGGTCATGGAGGATGTCCTCGGCGGCGATGGTCTCGGCCCGGATGCGGCTCTCGGCGAAGGCCACGTCCTCGGGGATCTCCCGGTCGAGGTGGTGGCAGACCATGAGCATGTCGAGGTGCTCGTCGAGCGTGTTCACCGTGAACGGCCGGGTGGGGTTGGTGGACGAGGGGAGCACGTGCGGTACGCCGCACACCCGGAGGATGTCGGGGGCGTGTCCGCCGCCCGCGCCCTCGGAGTGGTAGGCGTGGATGGTCCGGCCGCCGAACGCGGCGATGGAGTCGTCGACGAAGCCCGACTCGTTGAGGGTGTCGGTGTGGAGGGTGACCTGGACGTCCTCCCCCTCGGCCACATCGAGGCAGCAGGCGATGGTGGCCGGCGTGGTGCCCCAGTCCTCGTGCAGCTTGAGGCCGATGGCGCCGCCGCGGATCTGGTCGAGCAGCCCCTCGGGCCGGCGAGGTGTTTCCCTTGCCGGTGAAGCCGATGTTGAGCGGGATGTCGTCGACCGCCTCGCAGCATCCGGGCCAGGTTCCAGACCCCCGGCGTGCAGGTGGTGGCGTTGGTCCCGGTGGCCGGGCCGGTCCCGCCGCCCACCCACGAGGTGATGCCGCTCGCCAGCGCCTCGTCGGCCTGCTGGGGGCTGATGAAGTGGATGTGGCTGTCGATGCCGCCCGCGGTGAGGAGGAGCCCCTCCCCGGCGATCGCCTCGGTGGTCACGCCCACGGTCATCCCCGGCGTCACCCCCGCCATCACGTCCGGGTTTCCCGCCTTGCCGATGCCAGAGATCCGCCCGTCCTTGATGCCCAGGTCCGCCTTGTAGATGCCGGTGTGGTCGATGATCAGCGCGTTGGTGATGACCACGTCGAGCGCGTCGCGGTCCAGCGCCCCGGCCTTCTGCCCCTGGCCGTCGCGCAGCACCTTGCCGCCGCCGAACTTGCACTCGTCGCCGTAGCTCGTCAGGTCCCGCTCCACCTCGGCCACCAGCGCGGTGTCGCCGAGCCGGACGCGGTCGCCCGTCGTCGGTCCGTAGAGGTCGGCGTAGTGGCGCCGGTCGAGTCGGCGGCTCATGGCTGCTCCCGGTGGTGGAAGCCACCGTCGGTCGCCGCCTTCAGGAATCGGCCGCGGCCGGCCTCGGTCACCTCGCCGTCGCCGAGCGCGTTGCCACCGTGCACGACCTTCGCCCCGGCGAAGGCGACCAGCTGCACCGCCTTGCTCTCGCCGGGCTCGAAGCGGACGGCGGTCCCGGCCGGGATGTCGAGCCGCATCCCGTAGGCCCGGGCCCGGTCGAACTCCAGCGCGCGGTTGGTCTCGGCGAAGGGGTAGTGGCTGCCCACCTGGATCGGCCGGTCGCCGCGGTTGAGCACGGTGACGCTCGCCGTCCCCCGCCCGGCGTTCAGCTCGATCTCTCCGGCCGCGGCGAGCACCTCGCCCGGAACCGGGATGGCGTCTGCCGCCGGGAAGTCCTTCGGCACCGGAAGGAAGGTCCCGTGCAGGGCCAGCGCCAGGTCTCCCTGCTCGAGCGAGATGGGGTGGTGCACGGTCACCAGCTTGGTGCCGTCGGCGAAGGTGCCCTCGACCTGCACCTCGGCGATGAGCTCCGGGACCCCGGGGAGCACCTGTGCCCGGCCGAGCATCCGGCGCCCGAGGTCCATGAGCTCCGCCACGCTGCGGCCGTCCCGGATCAGCTCGAGGATCTGCGTCGAGATCAGCGCGACCGCCTCGGGATAGTTCAGCCGGAGTCCCCGGGCGAGGCGCTTCTGGGCGAGGAACCCCGCGCCGTGAAGGATGAGCTTGTCGATGTCACGCGGCGACAGATGCATCGAGCCTCCAGGGATCGTCCCCGAGCAGGGAGGGAAGGGTGGCGAGGTGGTGGCGCAACCGGTGCACCAGCTGCTGGACGGAGAGCGCGGCGACGCGGAGCACGAGCGCGCCATCGCGGAGCGGGCTCGCCGACTCGACCCATGGCGCCCCCGGGCTGGCCGGCGCGGCGTCGACCTCCGCTCGGATGCCCCGCGGCCGTCTCGGCGAAGAGAGGGCCGACGAGGAGCAGGGTGCCGATGGCGCCGAAGCGCCCCATCCGCTCCTCGAGCGCGCCGTGCACCGGATCCAGGAGCCAGGTCTCGTCGAGGTACGGCAGGACCCGGAGCGTGCTGCTGCACCGGGTGAAGCCCCAGCGCTCACGGCCCGCGGAGAGCACCTCCCAGAGGGCGAGCGAGGCCCCCGGCGCGAGCCTCACCTCGGTGGCCTGGGTGTAGCGCGCGCCGGCGAAGCAGGCCGTCGGGTCGGGCGCGAGGACGAGGGCCCCCTCCTCGGCCACCCGGGCCACCGTGTGGGAGACGCAGCCGCCCGAGGAGCGGAAGACGCGGGTGGGCCCCTGCGACGAGACGAAGGCGCGGGCGCCGGGCCCCACCACGATGTCGAGCTCGAGCCGGTCTCCGTCGACCAGCCCGCCACCGAGGGTGCTGGTGTAGGCCCAGGCCGCGGTGCCGTGGTTGCGCGGGGTGAGGAACCGGAGCGGGCTCTCCGCGTAGGCGGTCTCCACCGCCGTCCGCGTCCCGGCCTGCCGGAAGGCAAGGTGGCCCCGAGCCATGAGCGCCTTGTAGCCCAGGTCAGACCGCGAGGTGCCTGCGGACCTGCGCCGGATCCAGCTCCTGGATGCGGCCCCGGAGGACAATCTCTCCCCGGGAGAGGACGGCGCAGTGCTCGGCCAGCTCGAGGGCGAAATCGAGGTACTGCTCCACCAGGATGATGGTCATCTTCCGCTCGAGCAGCGCCTTCAGCACCCGGCCGATCTCCTTGATGGTGGAGGGCTGGATCCCCTCGGTCGGCTCGTCGAGGAGGAGGAGCCGGGGCCGCGCGATGAGGGCCCGGGCGATGGCCAGCTGCTGCTGCTGGCCGCCCGAGAGGTCGCCGCCGCGGCGGTGGCGCATGGTGCGCGAGGATCGGAAAGAGCGCCTCCAGCTCGGAGAGCGGAGCGGTGGCGCCGCCGCGCAGCCGACTCGCCCACCGCGAGGTTCTCGCCCACCGTGAGCCGGGAGAAGATTTCCCGGCCCTGCGGCACGTAGCCCATCCCCCGGCGGGCGCGCTCGTAGGAGGGCAGGGCGGTCAGATCCTCTCCGCCGAGCTGCACCGTCCCGCGCGCCACCGGCAGCTCGCCGATGAGACAGCGGAGGAGCGTGGTCTTTCCCACCCCGTTCCGGCCGAGCAGCGCCGTGCAGGTGCCCTCCGGGACGTCGAGGTCGATGCCCCGGAGCGTGTGGCTCCCGCCGTAGTACTGGTCGAGTCCGCGCACGTTCAGCATCTAGCGCCCCAGGTACACGTCGATCACCCGCGGGTCCTCCCGGATGGTCTCCATGCTCCCCTCCGCCAGGACCCGTCCCTCGTGGAGCACGGTCACCTTGCGGGCGATGCTCTCCACGAAGTGCATGTCGTGCTCCACGACGACCAGCGAGTGCCTCCCGGCGAGCGACTGGAGCAGCTCGCCGGTCCTCGCCGTCTCCTCGTCGCTCATCCCGGCCACCGGCTCGTCGAGCAGGAGCAGCCCGGGGTCCTGGACGAGCAGCATCCCGATCTCCAGCCACTGCTTCTCGCCGTGGGACAGCAGATCCGCCCGGACCTCCGCCTTCCCCCGGAGCCCGATCAGTCCCAGCACCTCGTCGATCCGCGCGTCCTGCTCGGAGCTGCGCCGGGCCCGGAGCGTGGGGACCACCCGCTTGTCGGTCTTCAGCGACAGCTCGAGGTTCTCGAACACGGTGTGGGCGCGGAAGATGGTGGGCTTCTGGAACTTGCGGCCGATGCCGGCGTGGACAATCTCCGCCTCGGACATGCGGGTCAGGTCATGGGCTTCCCCGTACTGGACGTCCCCGGTGTCCGGCCGGGTGCGGCCGGTGATGACGTCCATCAGCGTCGTCTTGCCCGCGCCGTTCGGGCCGATGACGCAGCGGAGCTCCCCGGGCTCGACCAGCAGGCTCAGCGACTGGAGCGCCCGGAACCCGTCGAAGGTCACGCTGACGCCGCTCAGGTACAGGACCGGTCCGCCGGGCGTGTCCAGGTTCATCGGCCCTCCTCGCGCCAGAGGAGCCCCAGGACCCCGCGCGGCAGCCAGCGTGTCACCACGATGAACAGCAGTCCGAGCACGAACAGCCACAGCTCGGGGAAGGCCCGGGTCAGCACGCTCTTGCTCCCGTGGAGCAGCGCCGCGCCCAGGATCGGCCCGAGCAGCGTTCCCCGCCCGCCGAGTGCCACCGCGATGGCGATCTCCACCGAGTTGGCGGGGGACATCTCGCCGGGATTGATGATCCCCACCTGCGGCACGTACAGCGCGCCGGCGAGCCCGCAGATGGCTGCGGAGAGGGTCCAGACGAAGAGCTTGAAGGACGGAGGATCGTAGCCGCAGAAGCGCACCCGGTCCTCCGCGTCACGGATCGCGGTCAGCACCCGCCCGAGCTTGGACAGCACCAGCGCCCGGCAGAGCACGAGCGCGCCGAGCAGCAGGGTCGCGGAGAGGACCAGGAGGACCACCCGGGTGCCCGGGCTCGCCAGCGGGAAGCCGAGGAGGCGCTTGAAGTCGGTGAACCCGTTGTTCCCCCCGAACCCGGTCTGGTTCCGGAAGAAGAGGAGCATCGCCGCGTAGGTCAGCGCCTGGGTGATGATCGAGAAGTACACCCCGCGGATCCGCGAGCGGAAGGCGAACCACCCGAAGGCGAAGGCCAGCGCCGCCGGGACCAGCACCACCAGCAGCATCTGCTGGAGGAAGTGGTCGCTGCCGAGCCAGTACCAGGGCAGCTCCTTCCAGTCGAGGAACACCATGAAGTCGGGCAGCACCGGGTCGCCGTACACGCCGTCCCGGCCGATGGCCCGCATCAGGTACATCCCCATGGCGTAGCCCCCGAGCGCGAAGAACAGCCCGTGGCACAGCGAGAGGATGCCGGCGTAGCCCCAGACCAGATCCATCGCCAGGGCCACCGTGGCGTAGCAGAGGATCTTCCCCACCAGGGTGACCGTGTAGTCGGAGAGGTGGAGCGCCGAGCCCGCCGGGACGAGGAGGTGGAGCACCGGGACGGCCACGACCAGGACGCCGTACACCGCGAGGATCACCGTCCAGACCGTGCGCGGGTACAGCCGCCGGCCGGTGCTCGCCGGCGCCACGGTCGCCGGGGTGAGGGCGACGGCGGCCGTGGTCACCCCTCCTCCAGCGCACGCCCGCGAAGCGCGAACAGCCCCTGTGGCCGGCGCTGGATGAAGAGGATGATGAACACCAGCACCACGATCTTCGCCATCACTGCTCCGGCCCAGGGCTCGAGCAGCTTGTTGACCACCCCGAGGCTCGCCGCGGCGATGGCGGTGCCCGCGAGGTTCCCGACGCCGCCGAGCACCACGACCATGAACGAGTCGACGATGAAGCCCTGCCCGAGCTCGGGGCCCACGTTGCCGACCTGCGAGAGCGCGCACCCGCCCAGCCCGGCGATGCCGGACCCGACCGCGAAGGCCAGCAGGTCGACCCTGGGTGTCCGCACGCCGAGGCCAGCGGCGCGCCGACGATCCTGGGTGACCGCGCGGACCAGGAGGCCGAGGCGGGTGCGGGTGAGCAGTGCCCACATCCCGAGCAGCACCCCGGCCGAGAAGAGCAGGATCACGATGCGGTTCCAGGGCAGGACCAGATCGGGGAGCAGCTCGAGGCCGCCCGACATCCAGCGGGGGTTTCCGACCTCGACGTTCTGCGCTCCGAACAGCACGCGCACCGTCTGGACCAGCAGCAGGCTCGCCCCCCAGGTCGCGAGCAGCGTCTCCAGCGGACGGCCGTAGAGCCTCCGCACCACCGTCAGCTCGAGCAGCGCCCCGACCAGGGCGGCGGCGAGGAAGGAGGCAGGGACCGCGGCCAGGAGGTACCAGTCGACGAACGCGCGAATCCGCGGAACGCCGCCTGGACGCCCCAGGTCGCGTAGGCGCCGATCATCAGGAGCTCGCCGTGGGCCATGTTGATGACGCCCATCAGGCCAAACGTGATGGCCAGCCCCAGCGCGGCGAGCAGGAGGATGCTCCCGAGGCTCAACCCCGAGAAGAGCAGCCCGACCATCGCCGCGCGCTGCTGCGCGAGGTCCACGCTCCGGATCGCGTCCTGGAGCGCAGCGCGCACTCGCCGGGTCCTGCTCCAGCTCCAGCCGCTGCACCAGGAGCCGCTTTCCGTGCGCGCCACGGAGCTCTCCCACCGCGGCGAGCCGTCTGGCCGGCGTCCGGGCTGTTCAGGGCGAGGATGGCAGCCGTCGCCCGGAGTGCCTCCTTGACCGGCGGGTCCTTCTCCAGGGCGAGCGCCTTCTCCACCGCCGGGAGGACCTCGGGGGCGGGGTCCTCCTGGAGGACGCGCGCCGCGGCGAGCCGCTCCGGGGCCGACGAGGAGAACAACCGGAGCGCGGCCACCGCTCGCTGGAGCGTGCGACGGAGCCGGTTGTTGATGGTCACCTGCTCCAGCTGGTCGCGATCGACCTGTGCCGGCGCACCGGTGAGCGCATCCTGGAGCGTGCCCTCACGATCGACCAGGACCGTCGGGCCGGCGTAGAGGTTCCCCTCGAGGAGCGCCTCGAGGACGGGCAGAGCGTGCACGTCGGCCGCCTCCACCAGGGCGACGATGGTCTCGTCGCGGGACTCGGGTCGGACCAGCTTGTCCAGGAGTGGTGGCATCGAGCGTCGTGGCGGGGCGTGGCTCGGGCGGGGCGGCCCCTTCAGCGTGGGCCACCACCGCCGTGAGCAGGACGAGGAGTAGGAGCTGACTGCGCGGCTCAGCGCTCGGCACGCTTCTCATTGCCGGGGATGAACGGGCTCCAGGGCTGGGCGCGGATCGTCTTGTTCGTCTTCCACACCACCGAGAACTGACCGTTGGCCTGGATCTCGCCGATCATCACCGGCTTCCAGAGGTGGTGGTTGGTCTCGTCCATCTTCAGGGTGAAGCCGTCCGGAGCGGGGAAGGTCTGGCCGGCCATCGCCGTGCGCACCGCGTCCACCTTGGTGCTTCCGGCTTTCTTCACTGCCTGAGCCCACATGTGGATGCCGACGTACGTGGCCTCCATCGGGTCGTTGGTGACGCGCCCGTCGGCCCCCGCGAGGTTGTTCTTCTTCACGTAGGCCTTCCACTGGGCGATGAAGGCGGAGTTCTCCTTGTTCTTGAGCGACATGAAGTAGTTCCAGGCAGCCAGGTGACCGACCAGGGGCTTGGTGTCGATGCCGCGCAGCTCCTCCTCGCCGACCGAGAAGGCCACCACCGGGATGTCGGTCGCCTTCAGGCCCTGGTTGCCGAGCTCCTTGTAGAAGGGCACGTTCGAGTCGCCATTGATGGTGGAAACGACCGCGGTGTGCCCCCCGGCGCCAAACGCTTTGATCTGCGCGACGATGGTCTGGTAGTCGCTATGCCCGAAGGGCGTGTACGTCTCCTGGATGTCCTTGTCGGTGACTCCCTTGCTGTGCAGGAACGCCCGGAGGATCTTGTTGGTGGTCCGCGGGTAGACGTAGTCGGTGCCGAGCAGGAAGAAGCGGGTCGCCCCGCCGCCCTCCTTGGACATGAGGTACTCGACGGCGGGGATGGCCTGCTGGTTGGGCGCGGCCCCGGTGTAGAAGACGTTCTTGCTCAGCTCCTCCCCCTCGTACTGCACGGGATAATAGAGCAGGCCGTTCAGCTCCTCGAAGACCGGAAGCACGGACTTCCGCGAGACCGACGTCCAGCAGCCGAACACCGCGGCGACCTTGTCCTTGGTCAGGAGCTGGCGGGATTTCTCGGCGAACAGCGGCCAGTTGGAGGCGGGGTCGACCACCACCGGCTCGATCTTCTTCCCCAGGAGCCCGCCCTGGGCGTTCAGCTCCTCGATGGTCATCAGGGCGACGTCCTTCAGGGACGTCTCGCTGATCGCCATGGTCCCGGAGAGGGAGTGGAGGATCCCGACCTTGATCGTCTCCTCGGCGCGTGCGGTCGTCGCGGAGAGGGTGAGGGCACACGCCAGCGCTGCGAACCCGAAGCTCCTGGTCATCGTTCGTCGTCTCCTTCGGCCGAATCGGCCGCCGGTCCCGGTGTGTGCAAGCGACGGACCATGCGCAGCAGGTGGGCCTCCCTCGTGGAGGAAGACAGGCGGACGAGCTCAGCTGACAAGCTTGTCGGAGTGGACGCGAGGTCCGACGAATTCGTCGCAACCGGTGTCGCTCTGAGTGGCGGCGGTCGAGAGCGCCAGACCGCGGACGTTCGGAACGCGGGAGGCCCTCCGAGCGGTGACGCGTCTCGTCATACAGAAATGTCGGTTCTCCTGGCTGGGTAACGAAATTGTCACCGAGGGATGCTGCCCCTCGAGACTCTTCGCTCCGGCGAGCGAGCTCCGCACGTGGCGTTCGCGATGGCCGGCCACGATGAACTTGGGGCATGCGGGGAGCATCCGCCGTGCCGGACCGCCGCGACGTTCCGGGTAGCGGCCGGTCAGCGAGCCAAGGTCCGGTTTCGGCGCGCTTCGCTCGCTGTCGAAGGGCAGTCTCGTCTGCCCGGTGGGTACAGACGCTGCCCTGCAACTTGCACGAACTTCGAATCAGCTCGGTGCAGGATGCAAGAGACCGCGAGGCCGGGTGCAGGCTCATGCCCCGCGACGCGCAGTCGCGCGCTTCGTTCTCTGAGCGTGAGCGAAGTGATCGCCCGGGTCTCAATCCTGTGGATTGGGGGAACGGCCCCCGGATGTCGGCCAGGCGCGGTACAGATGTGCCTGGCGAGGAAACGACAGGGTGAACCGGGTTCCATCGGCCTCGGTCGAGGGGACCGCGATATGCCGCCAGTGAGCCCTGGCAATCTGCCGGATCCGCGGGGAATCCCATACCCGTCGCTGTGCACCTCGAGCTCAAGGTCTCCGTGCACGCGCATCGACCCGCACGGTTTCCCCACGATGGGCTCCGGCCGTCTAGGATTCGCCGGGCCCGATGCCGATCGAAGCGAGACGTCGAATCCCTGCCTTCGCCGGTCCGGCCCTGCTCGTCGTGGCCACCTTCGCCGGATGCGCCTGGCTCTCCTGGAGACGCCTGGGGAACCTGGTCATCGATGGTGGGCACGAGCTGGAGGTGCCTCGACGCCTCCTCGAGGGAGCGGCGCTCTACCGGGACATCGGCTGGTACTGGGGCCCCCTCGCCCCGTGGCTGAACGCCACGCTCTACCGGCTGTTCGGCGTGACCTCGGACACCCTGATATGGGCAGGAATCGTCTCGGCGGCGCTGGCCTGCCTGGGGCTGTACCTCATCGCTCGCCGCTTCGTCGGGCCGCTGACCTCGGCCTGGGTGGGGATCGCCTTCCTGGTCGTCTGCGCGTTCGCCAGGCGCATCGACCACGGCATCTTCAACTTCGTCTTTCCCTTCAACTTCTCGGCCACCTACGGGATCACGCTGGCGATCTGGAGCGTGCTCCTTCTGCTGCGCCACGCCGAGACGGGGAAGGCGACGACGCTCGCCGTGTCCGCGATGCTCGCCGGCCTCGCCGCGATGACGAAGCTGGAGATCACACTCGCCGTCGCGGCGGCGCACGGCACCTTCCTGCTGACGGTGCTCCCCAGGCCGAGGCTCGTCCGGATCGCCGCATGGTCAGCCGGGCTCGGCGTCGCGGCAACCGGATACCTCGTCGCGGCGCGTGCATCGGATGGCGTGGTGTGGTCCTCGCTGGTCGCGCTGAGTAACCCGTCTGCGCGCTACTACATCGAGAAGTCGATGGGGACGCGCGAGCTCGGTGTCACCACGCTCGAGCTCGTGCTGTCCGGCCTCGGATGGGCGGTGGTGCTGGGCACGGTGCGCTGGGCCGCGAGGCGCGTCGCGGGACCGGAGGAGGGGAGGACCCGCGCGCTGATCGCGTCCTGGGTCGTTGCCTTCGCCGTCCCGGCGTTCATCGTCGAGCGGACGTTCTTCCGGGCCGCGCCGTTCCTGCTCCTGGCCGTCCTGGGGTGGATCGTCCTTCTCCGGGTGCGCGAGGGAGAGAAGGCGCTCGACGGCCGGTGGCGCGAGCACGCCATCGTCTGTGCCTTCGCCCTCGCGGCCCTGGCCAGGATTCCATTGCGCGCCGGGCCGGACCACTACGGGTTCTTCCTCCTGCCTCCCACGTTCGCCTGCCTGGCGATCGCCCTGACCCGCTACCTCGCCGAGTGGAACGGCCCACCCGCGTCCCGTCGCAGCCTCGCCGTGGGGGCGTCGGTGGTGCTCGCCGGGGTGGCGGTCGGAGCCTTCATCGTCTCCTTCCCGCAGCTCACCAAGCCGGTCACGGTGCTCCGCACCGCGCGGGTGCACCTCAAGGTCGACGTCGACAGTCCGGAGGCGGCGTTCGTCCCGTACCTGAGCCGCCTTCCTCCGAGCACCGTCTGCGCCGCCGTCCCCGACGGGGCAGGAATCGTCTTCGCATCCGGGCTGACGCTGCCCGACGACGGCATGACCTCCTACATCCCGATCGAGGTCGATGCCCCCGGCGTCCAAAGATGCGATCCTGCGGGCGTGGGAACGGAAGCCGCCGGCCCTCATCGTGTACTGGGCGGAGGATCAGAGCGCGGTCTTCGGCTACGCGGGCTTCGGTCAGGACTACGCGCTCGAGCTCGCGGGCTGGATCACCGATCGCTACGAGGTCGTCCGCGCGCCGGTGTCGGGAAGGACGCAGCTGCTCCTCCCGCGGCGCGACCGACTGACCCGTGACCCCTGATCGTCTCTCGGACCAGGCTCACCGACGGTCGCGGCGCTGCCTCAAGGACGCGTAGAGCGAGTCGTAGAGAAACGCCGTCCGCTCCAGCGTCTCCTGGTCGTCCCGGGCGACGAGCGGGAAGCCCCGGGAGATGGCCAGCAGACCGGGACACTCCGGCGCGGCAGCGAGGTCCTTGAGGTCGGCCCCGTGGATGATTCGAGCGAGCTCCTCGAGCGCCGGATCGTCCGGGCACCGCTCGGTGACCAGGGCCTCGAACGAGCAACGGCCCTGGGCGTCCTCGTGCGGATAGCGGGCCCCGGGCGCGTCGAAGCCGATCGCTCCCTCCCGAGTCTGGATGCCCGCGACCTCGTCCGGCTCGACGAACATGAACTCTGCGCCCGGATCGATGAAGCGCCGGACGAGCCAGGCCGTCGCCGTCCGGTTGACCTGGATTCGCTTGCGAGTGACCCATTTCATGACCTGCTCCGGTTCACGACAGAGGCCCTCCGAACAGGGCCGGGGCGAAGGCGCGCAGGACGCCGAGAAACCCGCCGCCCAGCACCACCACCACCACGTTGAGCCGCCACTTCCAGAAGGTCAGGACGAGGAAGGCACCCAGCCCGAGCGCGAGCGTCACCAGATCCAGCTGGCCGTGGGGAGCGAAGGCCACCCTGGCCAGCGGGATGGAGACGGCGAACATGAGCCCCACCACGCCGCAGGTGACTCCCTTGAGGAACTCCTTCACCCGCGCACGCGAGGTGAGCCAACGCATGTGAGCCGCCGCCCCGAGCACGAAGACGAATGACGGCAAGAAGAGCCAGAACGTGGCCGCGACTGCGCCGAGCAGTCCGACTCCCCGGGCATGCCCGGCGAGGTAGCCGACGAAGATGCCGATGGAGATGAGCGGGCCGGGCGTGGTCTCCCCGAGGGCGAGCGCGTCGATCATCTGCGGGTCGCTCAGCCAGCCGTAGGTCGCGACCGCCCCCTCGCGGATGTAGGGGAGGACCGCGTACGCGCCACCGAAGGAGAAGAGGCCGACCTTCAGGAAGAACCAGGAGATGTCCAGCAGCCTCTCGCTGGCGGCGCTCGCGGCGCGTGCACTGCTTGAGGCCAGGAGTACCAGCGCCGCGCCGCTCGCCGCGACCGAGCGCCCGACCAGGGTGCGCCAGCCGATGTACACCGCTCCGCAGCCGGTCAGCACCACCAGGAACGGCAGGTGCACGACGTAGAAGGCGACGAAGGCGAGCGTCGCCAGAGCGACCGCGAACGGTCCCTTCAGCGCCGCGCGCGAGATCCGCACCAGGGCGGCGACGAGCAGCGCCAGCCCCACCGGCCGGAACCCCCAGAGCACCCCGAGGACCTCGGGCCTCTTTCCGAAGCGGACGTAGACCCAGCCGAGCGCGGAGAGCGTCAGGAAGCCGGGGAGGATGAAGAGCACCCCCGCGAGTGCCCCACCGAGATAGCCGCGCTTTCGCCAGCCGATGTAGATCGCCAGCTGGAGCGCTTCCGGGCCCGGGAGCACGTGGCAGAAGTTCAGCGCCTGGATGAACTCCTCCTCGTCGAGCCAGCGGCGCCGCTCGACGACCTCCAGGTGCATCAGACCGATCTGTCCAACCGGTCCGCCGAAGGCGAGCCACCCGAGCTTGAGGAAGTACCAGAAGACGTCCCGGAAGGAGGTTTCCTCGTCGCGGACGACCTCGGCCGGCACGCCGCCCATCCTATCCGTGCAGGGCGGCGGTCGCCCTCTGCGCCCGCTCGAGCCTGCGCTGCACCTCGTCCCACTGGATGTTCTGGAAGAAGGCGTCGATGTACTTCGCCGCGCCTGCGCCGTAGTCGATCGCGTAGGCGTGCTCGTACATGTCCATGACCAGCAGCGGCTCGCTGTAGGCGGCGGTCTGGGTGTGGTTGCCGCTCCAGTGCGTGCCCAGCTGCCCGGTCTGGAAGTTCTGGTCGAGGACCACCCAGCCGCTCCCTCCGGCGAGGGACATCCCGACGGCGCGGAACAGCTCCTCCCACCGACCGAAGCTGCCGAAGCCGCGGCCGATGGCGGCCTGGACGGCGCTCGCCGGCCTTGCCGTCTCCGCCGAGGTTTCCGAAGTACAGCTCGTGCAGCACCATCGAGTTGTTGAAGGTGAGCTCGCGCTCCTTGAGACCGCCCACCACGAACCCGGGCGTCTCCCTGGTCACCCGGGTGAGCTCCTCCTCGACCTTGTTCAGGTTCTTCACCGCGCCGCCGTAGTTGTTCTCGTGGTGCGAGTCGAAGGAGCTTCTCCGAGAGACCCTTCAGCTTCGCCGGGTCGAACGGGAGCGGCGCGATCGCGTGCTTCCCGACGGGGGCGCCTCCCTGGGTGACCCCCGCGTCCACCTTCCCTCCGCTTCCCTGTGCCATCGCTGCACCTCCTGCCCCGGACAGCGCCATGGTCCCGAACGCAAGTCCGGAGACCACCTCCCGCCTGCTCAGCCGATTCACTTGCTCCTCCTTTGTGTCGTCGCGCGCCGCCTGCGGGCGCTTCCGCGCGAAGCGTTCGAAGGCGGTGTGCAGGTCGTCGAGGAGCGCGCTGGCTCGCTCCAGTCGCGTCTCGTCCTCGGCATGCCCGAGCGCGATGCCGGCGACGGCGCGCTCGAAGCCCACGGTCTCGGGACGGGAGAACTTGGCGTCCTTGAGGTCGATGTCGTGCACCATCTCGGCGAGGGCCTCGAGCGGCGGGGTCGCGATCCGGAACCGCCCCAGGAGCACCTCGAAGGTGCAGAGGTCCCCCTCGTGGGTGAACTCGGCCTCGAACATGTCGAAGCGAAGCTCGCCACGCTGGTGCTCGTACGCTCCGCGGATCCACGAACCGGAGTCGGGCCTCGGGGTCGATGAACCGGCGAATGAGCCATGCGCTGGCCATCCGGTCCACGTGGATTCCCTGCCGGGTCACCCACACCGCCCCTCGCGGAAGCCCGGTCTCGGGGACGCCGATGGGGTCGGTCGACCGCGCCAGCTCTCGGGAGAGGGTGTCCTCGAGACGGCTCACGAGCCCTTCCGCGGCCTCGCGTCCGGGGGCGCCGAGGAAGTCGATGGCGATGATCTCCCCCAGACGCTTGCGGAGCTTGTTCACCTTGAGCGGCCAGGCCTCGTCGGAGGCCCGTCGTCCACGCGCGGCGGCGAGCTGCCGGGCCTTCCGTGCGACCTCGGCGTAGTCGGCGTCACGCGCGGCGTGAAAGAGCGCCTGGACCTGGGCGTCGGTGAGCCCTTCGACCAGCTCGGCCGCGCAGACGGTGGCCTCGCCTCCACGCTCGATGATCTCGCGGGCGAGCCACTGGAAGTCCTCGCGCGCGCCGTCGCCCAGGGGGAGGGCGTAGACCGAGTTCTTGATCGCGATCGCCCCCTGCTGCTGCAGGCGGCGCCAGACCTTGACCCGCAGGCCTACCGGCCTGGGCGGAAGCTGGTGCATCAACAGGAGCCACCTGGCCCCGGAGGTAGGCACGTCCGGGTTCTGAAACAACTGCTACACGCTGTCCAGCGTGGTGAAACGGGAAGCATGGGGCGCATGTACGCCGAGCCGGGTGGGGGTCAAGCACTGAACACCCCGGATAACCGGGCAGATGTGTCTGGTCCGCCCAGGCTCAACATTCCATCGATGGCCCCTGGAACGAGCATCCTGATCGTGGAGGACGACCTGAACGTCCGCGACACGATCGAGGACGTGCTGACCGAGGAAGGTCACTCGGTCTCCGTTGCCAGGAATGGCGCCGACGCCCTGGTGACGCTCGATCACCTCGAGCGTCCGGGGCTGATCCTGCTCGACATGCAGATGCCGGTGATGGACGGCCTGACCTTCCTGAGCAGGCTCGGGATCAGGAAGGACCGCGGGGACTTCGAGGTCATCATCATGTCCGCCGCGGTGGCGCCGGAGTGGTTCCTCCGCGCTCCACAGGTGACCCGGGCCCTGAGGAAGCCGTTCGAGGTCGCGGAGATCATCTCGCTCGCCGGCGACTTCTCTCGCCGGCGTTCGGCGAGCAAGGGGCTCGCCCGGCGTCCATCCAGGAGGAGTGAGGGCTCGGCTGGGCGTCGGCGGGTGCCGTCAGCCACCGTCCGGCGGGCCGCAGGGACACGGCGGGTAGGTCGCCACCACGTTCCGTTCAGGGTGACGACGGTGCTCCCGTCGGGCCCGGTGGTGACAATCGCCCCGCTCGGCACCTCGTGGACGCAGCCTTTGGGGAATAGGCCCCCGGGCGTTGGAACCAGGGTGCAGTCGGTCGCGGACGAGCCGCACGCGAGGAACAGGACCGTCGCCGCGACAAGCACGCGCACCGCTCGAGGATGGATGAGACGTGTGCCGGCTGCCAAGCGGCCGGGAACTCTCGTGGCGCCCGTCGACTTGTCGGAGCGAGAGCCGATGTCTACCTCTCGACCGGGAGATCGACGATGACTGAACCCACCGCGCAGGTTTCAAGCGAGGTTCGCGCCACACCCAACGAAGTCTGGAAGGCACTGACGACGCCGTCCCTGTTGAAGCGGTACTTCATGGGCGCCGACGTCGAGAGCGACTTCAAGGTCGGCAGTCCGATCACCTTCCGGGGCAACTTCAAGGGGAAGTCGTATCAGGACAAGGGCGAGATCAAGGTCGCCACACCCGAGAAGTGCCTCGAGTTCTCCCACTTCAGTCCCGCTCTCGGGGCATGCCGGACAAACCCGAGAACTACCATCTCGTAGCATCGAGCTGTCGACGAGGGAGGGCGCCACCAAGGTGACGCTCACGCAGTCGAACCTCGAGGGCGGCCCCAAGCCCTCCGATGCGAAGATGCGAGCCGAGTTCGAGAAGAACTGGGCCGGGGTGCTCGCCGGGCTCAAGAAGGTCGTCGAGGAGCACTGACCTGAGCCGTCGGCTGCGGCTCACATCAGCTTGCGGTACCCGGTGTTGGTGATGTCGACCACGGTGTTCGACGAGGGCAGATTGAGCTCGGTCCGTGCGGTGTAGGTCGTTCCGTCGGTCAAGGTCCGCATCTGCGATTCCATCTGCACGGGCTTGGACGAGTCGCCCAGGTAGGAAGAGACACTCACCGCCAGCAGCTTGTTGGTCTGGATGTTCATCGTGATGCTGAGCACGTCGCCCGGGAGATTGTAGTTCTTGAAATCGAGGCGGACGGTCTGACCCGGCTGGAGCATGTCGATCGAGAGGTTTCCGGCTCTCGCGGACGCCTCGAGGCGCGCCTGGTCGGGCGGGACGTAGCTCTTCACCAGGGCAGTCGCCTGTTTCATGGTGTCGGTCATCTCCTCGATCTTGCTCTCGCTCAATCATGCCCCGGAAACCGAACATCTTCGGCGGCGGGGGAGAGGAAGCGACCGGAAGCTTCTGCAGAGTCCCGTCCGCTCCGTAGTAGCAGGACAGCTCCTTCCACGACTTGGCCTCCCCGTTCACGAAGACCTGGGTGGTCTCCACCCACTGGTACGTCCGCAGGTCCCGCTCGCTGGCAGCGAGGGAGGCCTTGAGCGCAGCCAGGTGTTTCTGGACTTCCGGGGGAACGGGGCGCGGGTCGGCGGCCGCTGCGGCGAACGCCGGCGGCTCTGAAGAGGCGGCGCCGCTCGACCCGGGAGGCGCTTCGTCCGCCTTGTGGGCGCACGACAGCAGCACCACGGTTGCGATGAAGGCCAGTCTCTGCGCGCGTTCGCTCGTCACGGCTTTCCCCCATGTTGAAACCAGGTTGCCGGCGACCGAATACTCGACGCCCGTCGAAGTCCAGGAGCTCTCCCGAGTGGAGGGGCAGAACCGTTCCGACACCCGAGAATACGACCTAGGTCCGGAAGGCCGATGCGTCGGGGATTCACGAAGGGCGAGCCGGGTGCAGCGGGAACTGGAAACCGCGCACCCTCACGCCGCCGATGGCGTAGAGGTGGCCGTCGAGCGCCAGCGTTCGGCCGAGCCGGCCGCGCACCACCACGGCGGTAGCCGTCAGTTGACCGATTCCGCTGGCTGCACGGTCGTAGGGCCTAGGTCGTATCGACGCTGTCGCGTGGAGCCTTCTACCGTCCCCCACCTGCCGGACAGGGAGCGACTTCCAGACACCAAGATACCGGGCGCATGACGAAGACCAAGAAGCAGCTGGGTCTTGATCAGCACGAAGAACAACTGGAACCGAATCTTCGGATCCGAGCAGGGGCTCGCATGAAGACACTCACGAGGGTCGCCGCCGTCGCATTCGTCGCAGCTCTTGCAGCACCGGCAATTGCCCAGACCAAGCCGAAGAAGCCCAACATCCTCGTCATCTGGGGGGATGACATCGGGATCTACAACATCAGCGCCTACAACCTGGGCGGGATGGGCTACCGGACTCCCAACATCGACCGTCTGGCGAGGGAAGGAGCGCTGTTCACCGACGCGTACGCCCAGCAGAGCTGCACCGCGGGTCGAGCGTCCTTCATCCTCGGCGAGCATCCCTTCCGTACCGGTCTGCTCACCATCGGCATGCCGGGATCACCCCAGGGCATCCCCGACTGGGCACCCACGATTGCCGATCTGCTCAAGCAGCAGGGCTACACCACGGGGCAGTTCGGCAAGAACCACCTGGGCGATCGTGACAGCCATCTGCCCACGGTGCACGGCTTCGACGAGTTCCTGGGAAACCTCTACCACCTCAATGCCGAGGAGGAACCCGAGACGTACTACTACCCCGAGGATCCGAAATTCAGGAAGGACTTCGGTCCTCGCGGCGTGCTGCACACCTGGAGCGACGGCAAGGGCGGCCAGAAGATCGAGGACACCGGGCCGTTGACCCGTGCGCGCATGCCCACGGTCGATCAGGAGATCTACACCGCGGCGACCGGCTTCATCGATCGCGCGCACAAGGCGAAGACACCGTTCTTCATCTGGTTCAACACGACGCGCATGCACGTGTGGACCCACCTCACCAAGCAGGCCGATGGCGTGACGGGCATCGGCCTCTATCCCGACGGAATGGTCGAACACGACAAGATGGTCGGGGAGATGCTCAAGAAGCTCGACGATCTCGGCATCGCGCAGGACACCATCGTCGTCTACGGAACCGACAACGGCGCCGAGACGGGGACCTGGCCGGACGGGGGAATCACGCCCTACCACGGCGAGAAGGGGACCACCTGGGAGGGCGGTTTCCGCGTGCCGATGCTCGTGCGCTGGCCGGGGGTGATCAAGCCGGGCACGCTCATCAACGACATCTTCTCGCAGGAGGACTGGATGCCCACGTTCCTCGCGGCCGCGGGTGAACCTGACATCGTCACGAAGCTGAAGCAGGGTTACCGGGCCAACGGCAAGACCTTCAAGGTGCATGCCGACGGTTACAACTTCCTCCCGTACTTCAAGGGCGAGGTGAAGAAGGGCCCGCGCGAGGAGATCTACTTCTTCGGCCAGGGTGGTGAGCTCAACGCCGTGCGCTGGAACGACTGGAAGGTCCACTTCGCGGTGACCAATGGGAACATCGCCACCGCCGTCCGCGAGGTGCCGGGCTGGCCGGTCATCGTCAATCTGCGGGCGGACCCATTCGAGAAGGCGCCACACGAATCCGGTCTCTACCTGCGCTGGTACGCGGACAACATCTGGCTCTTCGTGCCGGTCCAGCAGAAGCTCAAGGCGTTCCTCACGACGCTGCCGCAGTATCCCTTCCAGCAAGGGAGCAGCCTCAATGCGGCTGGGCTCAACTACAACTCCTTGAAGGCGATGGAGGCGTTGAAGCGCCTGAAGGAGCTGGAGAGCCTGGCGCCGCCGGGCAACTGAAGAGCGTCCGTCTCGCCGGAGCGAAGGCCGGCTGCACGGTGGGCCGGCTCGGCGCGGCGGTGTGTGCCCGTCCAGGCCTGTTCGCCGTGGCCGAGACTGTCGGGAGCGCGAGGGCCGCCATCGACTCACTCTGACCCGACGTCGAGCCGCTTGCCCATCAGCAGATTCCGGTGGCCATGCGGGTGGTCGGGAATCGTCGCCAAGACCTCGAAGCCGTTTCGTTCGTAGAAGCCTGGCGCCTGGAACGAGAACGTCATCAGCAGGATCTGCCGGCATCCGCGTCGACGCGCCTCGAGCTCGGCGGCGCGAAAGAGCCGGGTGCCGAGCCCTCGATGACGATGTGACTCGTCGACCCAGAACTGCCGGATCTCGCACGCTCCGCCCCAGGTATTGCCGCAGATGCCGGCGATGATCCGACCGGACCCGTCCCTGGAAAAGACCGCGAGCCACTGGCCGTCCCCGATGCCGGTGACGCTGGAGTTGTACTCGTAGATGCGATCTTCCAGGTACTGAACCTCGTCGGGCGTCGGCTCGGACGGCGTCAAGTCGGTTCCACTCATTCTCGGTCTCCTCGCTGACGCTCGCCCAGAGCGCGGCGAGTTCCGGGTGTGAGGGAGGACGGCCCCGCGACAGTTCATTCGTCTAGTGGTCATGCATTCTGCATGAAGACCATCGACTGCCCGGCCAAGTTCGCCAGCGGCTGCGCCGGTTCGGCCCTCCTTGCCGCGGCCGCGCTCGCCGCGATGGCGGCTGCCGGGTCGGGACAGCCTGGGCGCGGCGCCGGGTCGCCTGTAACCGCGTTCGAGACGCTCGCGTAGGTCCGCTCAGGAGACAGCGCACATGCACCCGACCTTCCTCGACGTCCGCCGTGGCCAGCAACTCCAGATCCTGGGCGCGGGCATCCTTCGCTACGGTGTCACTTTCCTTCTTCTCCTCTTCGGAACTTTCAAGTTCTTCCGGTTCGAGGCGGAGGCCATCCAGCCGCTCCTCACTCATTCGCCCTTCCTGGCCTGGTTGCCGGCGACCCTCGGCGTCCGGGGAAGTTCGGCGCTGATCGGGGTGGTCGAGCTCACCGCAGGTCTCGGGATCGCTCTCGGGCCCTGGTGGCCGAGGCTCGGCGCCATCGCCGGGCTGATTGCCACCGGGACGTTTCTCACCACGCTCTCCTTCCTCGTCACGACGCCGGGCGTGCTTTCCCCGGGGAGCGACGCCGGGGGCTTCCTCCTCAAGGACCTGGTCCTGCTGGGAGCGGCGATCCACGCTGCCGGGACGTCGCTTCTCGCCGCCTCGGCGCCGAGACCGACCGGGCCATCCCCGGATCTCGTTCCTGCGACTCGATGACGGATGCGGGGCCTCGAGCCAGCAACACGCCGGTGAGGCCCCGCAGCTCACGCGGTCTTCCTCCGCTCAGGCCTCGGGGAGCCGAGGCTGCTTCGGGAAGTCGATGTCCACCTGGGCGACCAACGACACCGCGTTGGTGAACGTCTTCAGCGCCATGTGGGCCAGCACCTCCATCACCTCGGCTTCGGACAGGCCGGCCTCCCGGGCCCGGGCCAGGTCGGTGCCGGCTCCGGCGCCGCCGGTCCGGACGACCCGGCGGATCAGGGCGAGGATGGCCTGCTCCCGGGCGTTCGCGCCGCGTCCGGTTCGGGCCGCCTCGATGTCGTCAGGCGACATGCCGGCCAGCTTTCCCAGCGTGCCGTGCGCCGAGACGCAGTAGCCGCAGCCGTTGAGCTCTCGGGTAGCTGCCCGTGATGAGCGACACGCCTCCCAGTCGTCGTTGCCGAGAGCCGGGCAGCCGTGGGCACCGCCCGTCCGAGGCTCAGAGAAACGATTCATGGCCAGAGCGGCCGGCCGGTCCGTCGTTCCTACTCAGACATGGGCGCTGCGGGTGACGTCCGAGCACTACCCTGGGCCTGCTGGTCGAGGAAGCGCCGGATGATCATCCGCAGCATGAACAGCCCAAAATCGGGATTCTGATAGTACAGCTCGAGCGCCGTACGCTCGCCGAGGACGAGGAACGTTGAGTCGGTCGTGCAGACTGCCGAGGCCGTTCGTTCCTTGAACGGCGAGAACACTCCCATCTCACCGACGATCTCTCCGGCCCGAATGGTTCTATCCACTTCCGGCAACCACACCGTTCCCCGTTCGAGGTAGTAGAGCTTGTCGGCTGCATCGCCCTTGCGAAAAAGGGGTTGCGTCGCCTTGAAGGATTCCCGCTTGACGAAGGGGAGCATCCACTCGAGGGACGGCTCCCCCTCCAGCGATTGACGAAGCCGCTCCTTTAGCCTGTGCATCTGGTGCAGCCGAAAGACGTTCAACGGCAGTAGCACCGTATGGAGCAGGAAGACCGGATAGAGGCCCGCGAAGTACCCATAGGTCAGGAACGCCAGGTTGCTTGCGATCGCAATGCATCGCAGCGGTATCATCGTCTTCATGTAGAAGGTCGAGAACACCAGCAGCGAGGCCGCGTAGCCGACCAGTTGCACCCAATTGAGCGGACCGCTGTTCATGGACAGCCCTTAGAAGACGGATCTCGGCTCGGAGGGTCCGAAACGGATCCTGAGCGTCGACCAGGTCACAGGAGGGCTTCAGGTCACGAAACGGGCCTGTGGATCGCGAAAGCCGCCGGAGCGCTCTGGGATTTCCCCAGCGACTCCGGCGGCTTTCAGAGCGCGCGATGAGGGATTCGAACCCGCGGCCTTTGGCTCCGGAGGCCAACGCTCTATCCATCTGAGCTAATCGCGCAGGACGACTGACCGGACCCGCTCTCGTACCGGCAAATCGGGGGCGGTGCAAGCGGGTGCCTGCGCCTCTGTGACCGGGCGGGCCACCGGCCGGGTCAATCCGGGCAGGTCGCCCCGTCTGGCTTGCCGAAGGTGAGCTCGGACACCTTCCCCGAGCCGTCGTCGAGCGTGACGCTCGAGTTCACCGGCCGCTGCTCGCAGGTCAGCGGCACCGTCGTCTTCAGATGCCCGTCTCCGTCCACCGGCTCGCCGGACCGGCACGCCCCGTGGAGCGCCGTCACCGCCACGAGCTGCCGCCGGATGGAGGCCCTGTCCACCGCGGGCGCGAGGAGCGTGGTGGCCTTCTCGTCGTTCCACGCCGAGGCGAGCGAGAGCATCCCGGCCACCGCAGCGCCCATCCGCGCGTCGGGCGGCAGCGCCGAGGTGACGTCGAGCTGCTGGAGCTTTCCGGGTGGCGCAATCGTGGCGAAGAAGCGCAGCGTCCCGCGCTCGCAGCGGAGCGTCCAGTGACCCCGGAGCGCGTTCCCCGCCCGGGCCGGCGCTCAGGCGCTGGTCGCGGCGGCCTGCGGCAGGCCCGTCTCGAAGACCGCGGTGCGCGACCTGAGGAACGCGATGACCTCGGCGTCGCTGCGGGTGTCTCCGGGCAAGCGGACGAAGTGCCGGGCGAGCCAGTCGTAGCGGTGCATCACCAGGAAGAGCGACACCACGAAGAAGTCGATCCCGTCGAACACCACGCATCCCTCGGCGCGGTAGCGGTCGATGTTCTCCAGGAAGTCGCCCGGGAGCTCCGTCCAGTGACGGTTCTGCTTCAGGTGATGGCCGATGTGGTAGCCGTCGTTGAAGCAGCGCGCGTTGTACGTCGAGTTGATGCAGGTGATGCTGTTGACGTAGCTGTCGCCCGGCCGCGATGGGTCGATGAACGCATGCTGGCCCCAGTTGCCGAACATCATCATGAACCGCACCGCCACGTAGGGGACGGCGAAGGCGACCAGCGTCGCCCGCCAGTTCACGAAGAGCAGCGCGGCGATGAGCGCCCATGTGCACGATGTCGGTGAAGACCGCGCGCTTGGCCAGCGCCCCGCGCCCCCTGGAGTGGAGGTACCTCCAGAGATCCACGTGCGAGAAGACCATGAACCGCCCGATGTACAGCAGGGCCCCGAGGATGCTGTCGCGCTGGTAGCGCATCGTCGACGAGATGTCGTCGGCGAGGTTGTTCTCCACGTGGTGCATGGCGACGTGATGCTCCATGTACCCGGTGGGAATGCCGAACAGCGCGCTCATCGCGTAGGGGTGGGCGCGGTTGAGCCACGGACGTCTCTTGAAGAACGGCCGGTGCATCGTGTTGTGCAGCATCAGGATGACCGGCGTCTCGATGAAGATCTGGACCGCCCAGAACACCGGCGCCATCCACCACGAGAACCGCCAGTACAGGACGGCGATCATCGGGACCATCACCAGGAAGGCCCGCAGCGTCACGCGGACGAACACCGCGTCTCGCGGATCGTAGAGCAGGCCCTCGGCCCAGCGCTGGAACGCGGACGGCCGGTAGGTGGGCGCCGACGTCGGGTCCTTCACGACGAGTACAGGGGAGAGGGCTTGGGTCAAGGCGAGCGGTTCCTCATGCTCCCGGCGTCGGGCTCGACCCCGCGCGGAAGATGCTCCGGGCCCGAGGCGCGACTCCGGCACTGGGAGACCTCATGGACTGTGGTGGGCGAGCCGTCCGGTCCGGCCCGGTCGGAAGCGTGCACGTAACAGCAAACAACATGCCACGCAAGGCCCGGAAATCGAGGGCGGCCGAGCCAGCTCAGTCCGTAGACGGCACGGCGGCAACCGAGGCGCAGGCACCCACCTCGGCGTGGCACCAGCCGGCCCGAACGCCAATCCAGGGAGCGGCGGCGACGAGCAGAGCCACCGCCGCCACGAGCGCGGGCCAGGCGCGCCCCACCGCCGCCGAGGGCCGGACGGCGCTCGCGGTGAGCGCCGGGCGCCCGCCGGTGAGCCGCGCGAGACCGAGGCGGTCGACCCAGAGGCTTCCGCACGCCGGACACCCATGGGCAGTCACGGTTCGCAGCTGCACGCCCCGCATCGCCGAGCCGCACTGCGGACAGTGCAGCGGGCGCGTCCCGGCGGAGCCCAGCCGGATCTCCCGCCGGTAGGTCGCGTCCTCCACCTGCGCCATGGAGAGGAGCGTCGATACCTGGCCCGGCCCGAGCAGCGCGCCCGAGCACCGGGCGCAGGCGCTCCCGGCGAGCCCGTCACGGAATCGCTGGAGCGTCGGCGCATCCTCACCGCATTGCGGGCAGACCAGCGTGCTGGGCAGCGGCGCGCCGGTCCGGGAAGGCCGGAGCAGGAGCCCGGGCAGGGTGATGGACAGCGCGCACAGATGCCCCAGCCGGGCCGACAGCGCCACCGCGACCGCGGCGGCCAGGCCGACCGGTGGCAGCGTCAGCACGCCGAGCCCGTCGATCACGGTGAGGAGCACCACGGCCGAGAGGCACCCCAGCACCGCGCGGCTCCAGCCGGTCAGGAGGTCGGCGCGTCTCCGGCCGCCGCGTCGTACCAGCGCCGAGGCGAGGTGGCCGTGGAGCACCGGCCAGCCCCAGAGGAACACGCCCGGCAACACCGCGGCGAGCGCCGAGGCGAGCGGGGACCGCGCCAGCCGCTGCCCCACGACCTCGCGCGCCGCGGTCAACGCGAGCCCGAGGACTGCCGCCGTCAGGGCCCAGGGGAGCGACGCGACCAGCCAGCGGAGTGCCCCCACGCGCTCGCCGCGGAGCGCATGCACGAAGAGCATGGCGAGCGACGGCAGCGCGGCCGGAAAGAGGACCTGGAGCACGAGCAGCAACCCCAGCGCCCCCGAGAGCAGCTGCGCTGCCGAGACGCGCGCGGTCGGGTCGGCCGACGGCGGCGGCTCGGGAGCGAGCTCGCGGGTCGGCGCCTCGGACGCCTCGACGCGAGGGAGCCGTGCGGTGACCGCCTCGCGCGCGCGCGCCCGTGCCGGCCGCGGACGGACGTCGAGCTCGAGGCCGGAGGTCTCCGCGGTCCCGGGATTGGGGACACCGGCCGAGACGCGGTTGCTCGGCGTCGCGCCGCAGCGTCGGCAGCGGTCCCAGTCAGGACGCCACGCCATGCCACAGTGGCGGCAGATGTCCTGGGTTGTGGTTGCCGGAGCCATGACGAACGATGCTGACGGAAGAATGAAGCAGAGGTGCACCGTCCGAGTCCAGCGCGGGCCCGGTGTCCTCGTCGACCCTCGGGGGTCCAACTGTCAGCGATGCGGCGCGGGGTGAACGTCGTCGACCCAGGCCACCGACTCCGGTGCCTCGACCGCGGCGATGTCGAGGTTCACCACCACCGGGTCCTGGCCGCTCCGCACGAGCACGCACTCGAGCGGCTCGTCGGCGGCGTTGATCTCCTGATGGGGGACGTACGGCGGGACGAAGATGAAGTCCCCCGGGCCTGCCTCGGCGGTGAACTCGAGCCGCTCGCCCCAGCGCATCCGCGCCCGGCCCTTCACGACGTAGATGATGGACTCGAGCGCGCCGTGGTGGTGCGCGCCGGTCCTGGCGCTGGGGTGGATGGTGACGGTGCCGGCCCAGAGCTTCTCGGCTCCGGCGCGCGCGTGGGTGATGGCGGCGGCGCGGTTCATGCCTGGAGTCTGCGCGGTGTTCGGGTCCAGCTCGGAGCTGCGAACCACCCGGACGCCGTGCAGGCGCCAGTGCTCGGCCTCGTGCCCGGTGCTCATTCGGCCTCCGGGAAGGTGTACTCGAGCACCTCGGTCTCGTCGCCCTCGATGCGGACCTTCCGTCGCTCGGGGCGCTGCTCGCCACGGGTGAGCACGACGGTGTGCTGCCCCTCGTAGAGGGAGAGTGGCTCGAGCGGCGTCGTGCCCGCGGGCTTGCCGTCGATGCTCACCGCGACTCCGTCCTGGACCTTCAGCTCGAGCATCCCCTTGGGGATCACCACCTTGTGCACGCCGTTGTCCCCGGGCTTGAGCGTCAGCTGCACGGATCTGCGACAGCTGGAGAGCCGGGTCGAAGAGCTCCAGCTCCACCGGCGCGTCGGAGACCGGGAGGGTGAGCGGCAGGGGAGTCTTGCCCATCACCTTGCCGCCCATCCTGACCTGAAGGCTGGGCGTGCTCTCGATGCGCACCGTCGACTCCTTGGCGGCCTCGAGCTCGGCGAACGCGCCGAGGAGCTTCGCGCGGTCCGATTCTCGCCCGGCCGTGCGCGCCTCCTCCGGGGCCACCGGCGTCGGCGCCAGGGTTGCGCGGCGGCTGCTGGCAGAGCCGCGTCCCGGGGCAGGCGGGGCATCCACGGCCGCGCCGGGGGTCGATGGGCTGGCGCGTGACCCGGATGGCGTGCTGGCCGCCGCCGGTCCGGCGCCGGACCCCCGGTCGCCACGGCCGGGGCAGAGCCGGCCGAGATTGCGCCCGGGGTCGCGCCTGGCGCGGGCGTCGCACCCGTCGACGCGGACGCGGCGGAGGGCGAGGTCGGCGTCGTCGGACGCTCCCCCGACACAGCAGGCCCGGTGGGCGCCGCGACCGGCGTCGCCGTGGTGGCGGGCGGGACGGCGCTGGCCGAGGCCGACACCGGAGGCACCGGCAGGCCCGGGGCGTTCGCCGGAGAGGCAGGGCCCGGGGTGCTGCCCGCCGGGGCAGCCGCGACGGTGGGGGTGGGGTTCGCCGGCGCCCCAGGCACTGGCAGCCCGAAGCGGGCCAGGAGATCGGTCCGGTGCGCAGCCGCGAGGCCCAGGTAGGCGCCCGCCGCGGCGAGAAGCAGGAACACGCCCAGGAGCCCGAGCACGCCCACGACGCTCGGTCCCCTCCGGGAACGGGCGGCCCTCCGGTCCGCGGCCGTCCGTGGCTCCATCCCGTCGAGCCCCATCCGGAGGGGTGCGACGGTGTCGCGCTCCGCGTCGAGCGCGGTGGGGAACACGAACGCCGAGGAAGGTGGCGTGCGCCGCGCGGACTCGGCCGGCTTCACCTGCAGGGTCGGCACAGGCGGCCCCGGGGCGCGCCGGGGCTCCGAGCGCACCGTCCGGTCGGTCTCCAGGATCTCCAGCACCGCGGCTGGCACCACCCCCGCGCGCTCGTCCACCCGCTCGCTCAGGAGGATGGGGCTGGTCGGCGCGAAGGCCGACGCGGTGACCCCGGGCGGAAGCGGCGGGGTGGGCGGCGCCGGCGGGGCGAGCTGGGCCACCAGGCGCGACAGCGCGAACCCGGTGGTGGGCTCCCCCGTGGAGCGAATGAAGGCCTCGAGGTCCGCGTGCAGGATGCGGCAATCGGGGTAGCGGGCCTCGCGGTCCCTGGCCAGCAGCCGATCGATGATCGACTGGAGGGCAGTGGACAGCGTCGGTACGCGCTGCGCCGCGGGGATGACCGGATCGAACAGGACGGCCCGGACCATGCTCGCATCGCTGGTGGCCTCGAAGGGCATGCGACCGGTGCACAGCTCGTAGAGCACGACCCCGAGCGCGTAGAGGTCCACCCGCCGGTCGAGCGGCTCGCCCCGGAGCTGCTCCGGAGCCATGTACGCGACCTTGCCCTTCACCGTTCCGGCCTGGGTGTGGTGGCTCTGCCCCCGGGCCTTCGCGATGCCGAAGTCCACCAGCTTCACCGCGCCGCTCCGGCCGATGAGGATGTTGTCCGGGCTCACGTCACGGTGCACGAGGTGGAGCGGCTCGTCGGTCAGGTGGTCGCGGAAGTCGTGGGCGTAGGCGAGCCCCTCGGCGGCGGAGGACACGATCCGGGCGGCGAGCGCGAGCGGGATCGACGCCTGGAGATCGCGGGAGCGCGCGAGGACGTACCGGAGCGTGGGCCCGTCGATGTACTCCATCGCGATGAAGTAGCTGCCCTCGGCCTCGCCGAAGTCGAACAGCTGGACCAGGTTCGGATGGTTCAGCTGGGCGGCGAGCTTGGCCTCGCCGAGGAACATCGCGATGAACTGCGGGTCCTGCGCGAGGTGGGGGAGGATGCGCTTGATGACCAGGAGCTTCTCGAAGCCCATCGGCCCGTCGGTCTTGGCGAGGAACACCTCGGCCATCCCGCCCGTGGCGAGCTTGCGGAGCAGCTGGTACTTCCCCAGTCTCATCTCTTCTGACAGCGCTATCACACCTGGCGGGGGAAACCGTGGCGACTGTGCACACCGAGCTCGAGGTCGACGGACGAACGGTTCGCATCTCGAACCCCGACAAGGTGTTCTTCTCTGCACGGGGAGAGACCAAGCTGGACCTGGTCCGCTACTACCTGGCCGTGGGGCCGGGCGCTCTGCGCGGGGTGCGTGAGCGTCCCACCGTCCTGAAGCGCTACCCCGATGGCGCCGGCGGTGAGTTCTTCTACCAGAAGCGCGTCCCGGCCCCGGTCCCCGAGTGGCTGGAGACGGTCACCGTCACCTTCCCGAGCGGCCGGAGCGCCCGCGAGCTGTGTCCGGTGGACGTGGCCCATGTCGTCTGGGCGGCAAACCTCGGCTGCCTCGACCTGAACCCGTGGGCGGTGCGCAGGGGCGACGTGGACCACCCGGACGAGCTGCGGGTGGACCTGGATCCGCAGCCGGGGGTGGAATTCGCCGCCATCCGCCGGGTCGCCGCGGAGGTGAAGGCGGTGCTCGAGGGGGTCGGTCTCCTCGGCTGGCCCAAGACGTCCGGCTCGCGCGGGGTGCACGTCTACGTGCGCATCGAGCCCCGGTGGGACTTCCTCGAGGTGCGGCGGGCGGCGCTGGCGCTGGCAAGGGAGGTCGAGCGGCGGCTTCCCGACGTCGCCACCAGCAAGTGGTGGAAAGAGGAGCGCGGGACCCGCGTCTTCCTCGACTACAATCAGAACGCGCGCGATCGGACCATCGCCTCGGCGTACTCGGTCCGTGCCAACCCCGAGGGCCGGGTCAGCTGCCCGGTCACCTGGGCCGAGCTGGAGACGGTGAATCCGGCGGATCTCACCATCGCCACGGTGCCCGAGCGGTTCGCCCGGCTCGGGGACGTGGGCGCGGGGATCGACGACCGGGCGTTCTCGCTCGAGCCGCTGCTCGAGCTCGCCACGCGCGACGAGGCGCAGGGCCTGGGAGACGCGCCCTGGCCACCGCACTTTCCCAAGCAGCGGGGCGAGCCGAAGCGGGTGCAGCCCAGCAAGGCCCGGAAGGACCCCGAGGACTAGGTCCCGAACAGCGTGCGCAGCTCGGCCGGGACCACTGCCTCGAGCTGGGCGTAGGTGCACGTGCCTGCCGTCCGGTCCGGGCGCCAGCGGAGGAAGCGTGTCGCGTGGCGGAAGCGCGGGCCCTGGAGGTGGTCGTAGCTGACCTCCGCCACGCGCTCGAGCCGCACCGGCTCCCAGGAGAGGTCCTTCTTGTTGTTCCACCGGCTCGGCGCACCGGGCATCCGCTGCCCGCTCTCGCCGGCCAGGGTGGCCCACTCCTTCCACGGGTGGGCCTCGAGCGCGCCTTCCCGGAGCGGGGCGAGCTCTGCCTCGAGCTGGGTCCGGAGCGCGGCCGAGAAGCCGGAGCAGATGCCCACGTGGTGGAGCGTGCCGTGCTCGTCGTTCAGCCCGAGCAGCAGCGAGCCCACGCCCCCGCCTCCCTTGAACCAGCGGAAGCCGGCGACGACGCAGTCCGCGGTGCGCTCGTGCTTCACCTTGAGCATCTCCCGCTTGTCCTCGAGGTAGGGAAGGGCGAGCGGCTTCACCATCACCCCGTCCAGCCCGGCGCCCTCGAAGTTGCGGAACCACTCCTCGGCCACGGCGCGGTCCCGCGTGGCGGGCGTGAGGTGGATGGGCGGGCGGGCTCCGGCGAGCGCCTCCTCCAGGCGGCGGCGTCGCTCCTCGAAGGGGCGGGTCCGGAGGTCCTCGTCGCCGAGCGCCAGCAGATCGAAGGCCACGAACGACGCCGGGGTCTCCTCGGCGAGCTTCCGGACGCGCGAGGCGGCGGGGTGGATACGGTTGAGCAGGGCGTCGAAGTCGAGGCCCTTCGGCCCGGCGATGACCACCTCGCCGTCGAGGACACAGCGCCCGGGCAGCGAGGCCCGTAGCGGGTCGACGAGCTCGGGGAAGTAGCGGGTCAGCGGCTTCTCGTTCCGGCTGCCCAGCTCGACCGACTCGCCGTCGCGGAAGACGATGCTCCGGAACCCGTCCCACTTCGGCTCGTAGAGGACCTGGCCGGAGGCGGGGAGCTCGCGGACCAGCCGCGATAGCATGGGCGCGACCGGCGGCTGGACGGGGAGGCTCAACGGGGCCTGGCCTCGACCTGGGTCGCGACCCGCTGCCCGTTGCGGACGATGTACGTGACCCGCACCGTGGAACCGCCGCCGAAGCCCTCCTTCCCGGCGGCAGCGCCATGGAGGATCCACCGGGTCTTCGCGTCGGTGTGCAGCGTCTCCACCGAGCCGGAGCGCGGGCGGATGCTCAGCTCGGCGCCACCGGCAGAGACGAGCGCTCCCTCGAGCTGGTCCCCGGCGGTGATCTCCTGGAGCTCCTGTCGCGCGGAGTCGCCGGCGCTCGAGGCGGCAGCCCGGGCCTGATCGGCAGCGGCGTGGGCCCGGGCGGCGGCATCGTCCGCGGCGCTCCGGGCCTGCGCGGCCGCGTCGCTGGCCGTGCGCTGCGCCTCGGCGGCTGCTGCCCTGGCCCGGGCGGCGGCCTCGTTCGCCGCGCGCTGGGCATCGGCGGCGGCGCCCTTGGCCTGGGCAGCGGCCTCCTGTGCCTCGCGCTTGCAGCCGGCGAGGAGGAGCGTGGCGGAGAAGAGCACGAGGGCAACGCGCATCGAGTGGGCCTCCGGGAGCGGGCCGAGGCCTACCACGGGCGGCTGCGGTGCAGCGACGTCCCGAAGTCCGGGGAGAGGCGTCGTCCGGCAGCAGACTCCGCAGGCTCAGCCGGCCAGGCGGCGGTATTCCTTCAGGTGGCGCAGGGCCAGGACGGGCTGGCCGCGCCGCTCGTGGAGACAGGCGAGGTTGTAGTGCGCCTCGGCGAGCTGCGGGTCGGCGCGCAGGGCGGCCTCGTACCAGTGGACCGCGTCGGCCGTGCGGCCCTGGTCTCCGAGCGCGACGGCGAGGTTGTAGGCGGCCGTGGCGTCGCCGGGGCGGGCAGCGAGCGCGGCGCGGTAGTGCGTCTGCGCCGCGGTGAGCTGGCCGGCCTCATGGAGGAGGCGGCCCAGGTTCACGTGCGCATCGGCGTGGCCGGGCGCGCGGGCGAGGAGCTGGGCGTAGAGCACCCGGGCGCGGCCAGGCGCGCGGTCCTCGAGCGACTGCGCCTCGGAATAGAGGGTGTCGACCTCGGTCACGGTCGCCGGCGCGGGGAACGGGGCGAACTCGAGATCGAGCAGCACCTGACCGGAGTCCGCCGCGATGCGTGCCGGGCCCTCGCGGACCACGACCTGCCGCCCGGCGGCCTCGAGCCTGAGCGCGCTGACCGGACGGCCCGCCGGCAGCCGCGCCCGGGCCTGCCGGAGCGCATCGGCCACCCGCGCCGGGGCGATGGCCTGGTCGACGAGGCGCTTGGCGTTCCGGAGCAGGACGAGGTCCTGGAAGGTGAGCGCGCGGGCCTGGGGGTGACGTAGACGGTCGGCCCGCTCGGGGAGACCGGCCTCGACGAGCTGGAGGACCCGCGCCTCGGAGGTGCCGAGAACCGCAGCGGCGTCCGCCAGCGTGTAGGTCCGCGTCTCGACTTGGGTCTGCTGCATGACGGGACAAGAGGTACCAGCGGGGTCTGACGGGGGGAGAAACGGCCAGAGTTGCGGCGCTGTCCGGGGCACGAGGTCGAGGCGGCCCCTGGGCGACCCGGGATGTCGAGCGGCCCGGCGTCACAGCCCAACCGTGCGGCCTTCGCGACCTCGGACGCTCGAACGGGAAGCACCGGACTGGACGGCACCGTCTTGCCCGCCGATCCACCCGGGCGGACTTCTCAGGCCGGAGTATCGGACGGGCCTGAGGGGGTCTCCGGCCCGGCCAGCCGAAAATCGAATTGCATGCACCCTGCATGCATGCGTTCTCGGAAAATACATGCACCCTGCATGCATCCTTTTCGGTTTTTGCCCGCCCGCCGCAAGACCCCATGCGTAGACGCTGGTTCCTCGAGGAAGAGGACTTGCCGTCGCAGCAGGACCGGGCGGCCAATCTGCTCGGTGCCCTTGCGGTCGGACTAAACGACCGGATCCTCGCGGCGCTGGAAGCGTCGCTCGAGCTCCCTGCGAACTCGGTCGCCGTGTTGTTTGCGGTGGATGCGCGCCCGGGCCTGAGCATCGAGGAGCTCCGCGCTCCACTCGGTCTCACACAGACGACTGCGGCACGCCTCGTCGCCGGGCTCGTCTCGCAAGGCTTGATGCTCCGGGAGGTCCACCGAGGCGACGCGCGATCCGTCTCCCTTCGGACCTCCGAGCTTGGGCGCCGGCGCGTGCTCAGAGCGAAGATCGCGAGGTCCCGGCTCACCCGAGGGCTGGTCGAGCATGTCCCATGGTTCTGGATCCCTCGGCTGGTCCGGATGGCGGAGCGCCTGCTCGAAGCACTGGCGAAGCACCCGGGCACGTCGGGCCAGATCTGCCGGTTCTGCAATCGTGCCGTCTGCCGCGTGGACCCGACCGCGCCGTGCCCGGTCGTCCGCGCGGCGACGACCCACGACTGCCCGAGCGGTCCACCTCTCCCGACGGTCGACGGCGGCCGCGTCTACCAGGAGCGGCGCATCGTCGACGGCGCCGATCCTCCCATCGAGCTCTGGCTCGAACCCGGTGGCGCTACGTTCCGCCTCCCTGCCGGCCGGCGCCTCGAGGTCCTGTGTCGGGGCGAGCAGCACGGACATGTCGAGCTCGAGCGGCTCCCCGAGGGCCACCTCGCGCTTCATGCCTGGGCGGGCGCCATCTTCACCGTCCTCGAGGCCGGCCGGGAGGTCTACGTGGAGGAGCGGGCGCTCTCGCTCAGCGTCGGGCTCGGGACGACGACCCGGGAGCGGGTGGAGTCCATCTACGGCGACTTCCAGCGACGGCGAGAGATGTCTCAGCCGCGCTGGCTCTGACCGGGGCCGGACCAGGGGCGCAGCCGCGGCCACCAGCCGGGGACCGACCGGGAGTACGCCGCGTAGTCCTCTCCGAACCGCCGCCGGAGCGCCGGCTCCTCGTACAGCCGGACGAAGCCCACCATCAGCGCCGCCACGAGCGCCGCGTAGCGAAGCAGCTGCGGCTGCCCGAGCAGCAGCGCCTGCCCCACGATCGATGCGAGCACCGCCAGGTACATGGGATTCCGCACGTAGCGGTACGCGCCGCTCACCACGAGCCGCTCCGTCGGGGCAACCGGCGCCGGCGTCCCGAGGCCGTCGCGCGCGAAGCGGACGAAGGCGCTCAGCAGGACGGGCAGGCCGAGCAACAGGAGCACCGCTCCGAGGCCCCGGACGGGGGTGGCTGCGGGACCCAGCCGCCAGCGCGTCAGCCACCAGGGGATTAGCCCGACCACCACCCCGGGCGCGATGACGAAGAACAGCGCGCTTCCGAGGGCCGCGCTCCGGAGGCGCATCTGCCGCTCAGCGCTTGCTGCGCTTCTTCGCCGCGGCGGGCTGGGCGGCCGGGGCCGGGGCGCGCTTCGGCGGCTTGCGCTCGGCGACCGCGGCAGGACGGGCACCTTGCTCGGACGGCGGTGCGGCCTCGGTCCCCGGCGTCGCCCCGCGCCTGGCGAGGCTCGCCTTCAGCGCCTCCATCAGATCGATCACCTGCGTGCGCGGCGGCTCTGCCGGCGCGATGGACACCGGCTCACCGGCGATCTTCGCGTCGATCACCGCCTGCAGCTTCTTGCGGTAGGTGTCCTCGTACTTCCCGGCGTCGAAGGTGTCCGTCGAGAGCTGGTCGATGAACTGCCTCGCCAGCTGCAGCTCCGCCGGCTTCACCTCGCCCTCGCCGACCGGGACCTCGCTCACCGGCCGCAGCTCGTCGGAGTAGCGGAGCGCCTGCATGACCAGCGCGCCCTCGCGCGGGCGGATCAGCACCAGCTCCTCCCGGCCGCGGGTGGAGTACTTGGCGATGGCTGCGTGCTGGCTCTGCTCCAGCGCCTGCGCCAGGAGCTTGTACGGCCGGTCCGCGCCCTTGTCCGGCCCGAGGTACCAGCCGTTCTCGAAGTAGAGCGGATCCACGCTCGACATCGGCACGAACTCGGTGATCTCCATCGCCTTGGTCGACGCTTCCTCGAGCGCCTTCAGCTCCTCGGCGGTGAAGAGCACGTACTGGTCCCGCGCGAACTCGTATCCTTTGACCAGATGCTCGCGGGGCACGATCTCGTTGTCCACCGGGCACCAGAGCTGCTGCTTGATGCGGCTCTTGCACTTGTCGTGGAGCTGATGGAACGAGATCTGCGCCGCGCTCTCGGCGGCGGCGTAGAGCTTCACCGGGATGTTCACCAGGCCGAAGGAGATGGTCCCCGAGCCGATCGCGCGTGCCGCCATGACAGCGTAGATATACCCCCCATCGCATGGTCGCCAGCCGACGCCCCCCTCGCAACAGGTCTGTCGCGACCTCACCACTTCGGTCCGCCGTGGCGCAGAGCGGCGCACCCGCACGGACCGTCCAGCTGGCCGATGTGGACTTCCAGCTCGCCAGCAGCGTCCCGCGCGCCTTCACCCGCCGCGGATGGTGGTTCGAGCTGAAGTACGACGGCTACCGGATCCTCGCCGAGCGCCGGGGCGACGAGGTCCGCCTGCGCTACCGCGGCGGGAGTGACCCCTCGGCCCAGTTCCCCGAGGTGGTGGAGGCCCTCCGTGCGCTCCCCTCGGGCGACTTCATCCTCGACGGCGAGGTGGTCGTCGAGGACGCGGACGGCAAGCCCTCCTTCTCGCTGCTCCAGGGGCGGGCGCAGCGGGCGACGGCCGGCACGCGGCGCTCCCCCGGCCACCTACTGGACCTTCGACCTGCTGTCCGCCGAGGGACATGACCTGCGCGGGCTCCCGCTCAACCGCCGCCGCGAGCTGCTCCGGCTCCTCACCCGCGATGGAGGCCGCGTCCGCTGCGTCGAGCCGGTGGAGACGGAGGGCGAGGCCTTCTACGAGGCGGTGAAGCAGATGGGCCTCGAGGGGATTGTCGCCAAGCGGGCCGACGCCGCCCACCACGCCGGGCGTGGTGTCGACTGGCAGAAGGTCGTCATCCACCGGGTCGGTGACTTCGCCGTGGTGGGGCACACCCGGGACCTGACCTCCCTGGCGCTCGCCACCTGGGATGGGGACGGGTTCGCGTTCGCCGGCCGGGTGGGCAGCGGGCTCGCTGCCCGCGAGGCGTCCCGGGTGGAGCGCGAGCTCGCGGAGCACCGGAGGGCGACGCCGCCCTGTCGCGGTACTCCCCGGGATCGCGACCTGCTCTGGGTCGACCCGACGCTGGTCGCCGAGGTCCGCTACAAGGAATGGGACCGCGAAGGCGCGCCCCGGGCCCCCGTCTTCTGCCGGTTCCGCGACGACCGCCGTCCGGACCAGTGCCTGCCCCCCTGGCGCACCGAGGAGCGCAGCGTCTCCTTCGTCAATCTGGAGAAGATCTGGTGGCCCGAGGACGGCTTCACCAAGGGAGACCTCATCCGCTACTACCAGGCCATCGCGCCCTGGATGCTGCCGTACCTCCGCGAGCGCCCGCTGATGCTCACCCGCTTCCCGGATGGCATCCACGCCGAGAGCTTCTTCCAGAAGCAGACCGGTCCCCACCTGCCGTCCTGGGTGCGCACCGTGCAGATGGAGGGCGACGAGGGGCCCATCCGCCAGTTCGTCTGCGACGACGTGGAGACGCTCGCCTTCCTGGTGAACCTCGGCACGATTCCCTTCCACCTCTGGAGCGCCCGGGTCTCGGACCTCGAGCACCCGGACTGGTGCATCCTCGACCTCGACCCCAAGACGGCGCCGTTCGAGCACGTGATCACGCTCGCCCTCTCCGCCCGCGCGCTGTGCGAGGCGCTCGAGCTCCCGCACTTCATCAAGACCAGCGGCAGCTCCGGCCTGCACGTGCTCGTCCCGCTCGGGCGGCAGCTGGACCACGCCGGCGCCATCAGCTTCGGCCAGGTGCTCGCCGAGGCGCTGGTGCAGCAGCACCCCGACATCGCGACCACCGAGCGGGTGGTCCGCGCCCGCCGCTCGAAGGTCTACGTGGACTACCTCCAGAACGGCCGGGGCAAGCTCCTCGTCGCGCCGTACTCGGCGCGGCCGCTGCCCGGGGCCCCGGTCTCGATGCCGCTCCGCTGGGAGGAGGTCGGGCCGGGGCTCCATCCCCGCAAGTTCACCGCCCTCGATGCGCCGGCGCGGATGGAGCGACTCGGAACGGATCCATTCCTCGGCGTCCTCGGAGATGCGCCCGACCTGGTCGGCGTCCTCTCGCGGCTCACCGCGTACCTCGAGAGAAGGGGCACCCTCACCGCCCCGGTCGGCGGGCCCACGCGCAGCGGCCGCTGGGGCTCCCGGGCTAGTAGCTCCGGAGCACGACCAGCGTCACCCGCCGGGGCCGCACGTCCACCTGGAGCTCCCGGACGCCGCCGCCGGCCAGCACGGTGAGCCGGTGCTGGCCCACCGGCACCCGGTACCGCGCGAGCTGGAACTCCGCCGGGAGCGAGAGCCAGCTCCGGAGATCGGGCTGGTCGACGTAGCTCAGGGCGAGGAAGGTGAGGATCCCCACCGCCTCGCTCTTGGTCGCCGCGCCCGCGCCGGCGGCGATGCCCGCGCGGAGCGCCAGCGCCGCGAACTGCCGGGCGATGAGCGAGTCCACGCGGTAGTCGAGGTGAATCTTCGCCACCTGCTCCAGCGAGGTGACCATCGTGGGCCGGAGCGCCGAGCCCGGGTCCCCATCGAGGGTGACCATCGAGTCGTGGGGCCAGGGGCGGTCACGGAACACCGGAACGGCGATCAGCTCCATCTTCGGACCCCCTGAGCGGGTGCCGTTGGTCTTGATCGGCGCCTTCCCGACCTCCAGCACCACCAGGATCTGTCCCTCCTGCGGCCCGAGCGGCTGGGGGTTGATCCACGGGTACTGCTTCCTCAGCCGATCGAGCGCCTCGGTGCGGCCAGTCTCCTTGGCGAGACGAACCAGCGGCTCGGCGAGCGTGCCGAGGTCGCCGGCGAGCTTGTTCGCCTCCATGTAGTCGATGAACGCGTCGTCGGCGTGGCCCTGGTCCTCCCAGAGCACCCCGGTCAGGTACCGGGACACCACCAGCTGCTGGTAGGGCTTCTTGTCCTCGTTGATCCACCGCTGCATGCGCTCGTTCACCCGGCGCACCTCGACCAGCGCGTCCTCGTCCTTTCCCAGCTGGGCGTAGTTGAGCGCCTGGAGGGTGGAGATCATCAGCTTCTCGAAGTCCTCCCCGCGGTAGGCCCGCTCTCGCTCGCTCGAGAGGAGAACCTTGGCCTCCTCGCTCACCGAGGTGAAGTCGAGCCGCTCGCTCAGCTTGTCCGCCTGCGCCAGCACCTGGATGCTCTGCTCGAGCTGGCCCGAGGCGTGGAGCACCATGCCCTCGTCCATCATCGCCAGCAGGGTGTCGATCTGCGGGCCGGACGCGACCTCGCCGGCGAAGCCCTGGGTCGCCTCGGGGTAGCGGTACGACTCGTAGGCCTGACGGTAGCCCTTGGTCCGGGCCACGTAGTCACCCGCGCAGCCCGAGAGCAGCACCGCCAGCGCGCCGAGCGCGACCGGCCAGCGAACCGCGAGGACTCGGAGGACCACGTGGGCGGGCCGGGGTCGGCGTTACGGCTGGATGCCTTGCTTGACGAACTTCTTCTTCAGCTCCTTCTCGTCCGTCCACTCGAGGATGCCGGTGCGGATGTTCGTCAGCTTCGCGGTCATCTTGTAATAGATGAACTCGTCGCTCCCGACCCGCTGCCGGATCGAGGCGAGATCGCCGGTCATGATGTAGTCGGGCGCGATCTGCTGCCCCGGGCCCTTGGCCTGGTCCGGCCGGACGTAACCGCTCTGCTGGTACTCGTACTCCTCGGCCACCGCCTGCCGGGCGCTGGGGTCGACGAAGGCGAACTTCCCGGTATTCGCCAGCTGGGTCTGGACCTTGTCCGCCAGGCTCTGCATGTCGATGTGCTCGGAGGTGGAGTTCTTGAACTTGCCCACGATCACCACCGGACGCCCCTGGATCTGGGCGAAGGCCGGGGAGGTCGTCAGGTCGTTCACCACCTTCTTGGCGATGAGCTGCAGGTCGCTCGGGGCCCAGTCGTCCGAGAGGAGGTCGATCTCGTTCGGATCGCTGTACTCGCCCTTGGTGAACGCGCGCTCCGTGGAGCACGCCAGCCAGAGGCCTGCCAGCAGGGACACACAGATTCGGGTGCGGGTCATGGTCAGTTCCATTCGCATTCGAAGCGGCTGCCAAGGAAGCGCCAGCGGTCGGCGATCTCCGCGTCACGTCGATAGCCGGCGGTGAGCCGGCAGAGACTCTGCAGCGAGGCCCTCGGATAATCGAACAGATACACCTGCGCCGCTGCGCGGTCCTGGGCCTTGAGCTGCGAGGGGTGGGTGAGGTGGGGAGTCGCCGAGCTCGCCACCAGCACGGTGTGCCGCCCGTACGTCTTCAGCGTCACCTGCCCGGGGAGCACGATCCGGCGGACGGTGCGGGCGATGAGGAAGTCGCTCGTGTCCACCGTGGTCTCGTGCGCGTTGGGCCGACGGAGCAGGTCGTCCACGTTCGCGGTCAGCACCCGGGTGAGCTCACCGTCGTCGACGAAGACGTAGAGGTACGCGTTCCGCGCCCGGTGGCTCTCGCCCGCGAAGTCGAGCGTCACCTCCAGGTTGAGCGAGCGGTTGGGCCGGAGCGCGTGCGTCGAGACGGCGGAGATGACCGCCGGGTCCACGCCGGCCGCCCTGAGCCGGATCAGGCCCTCGGGCGAGGCATCGCAGGCGCAGCGGCGCTCCTCGATGAGCTTCACCAGCTGATCCGGTGGAAAGCCCGACTGGCCCATCTTCACGATGTCGGCGTCGGTCAGCGGCGCCTGCTCGCTCCGCTCGTAGACCTGGGGGAGGCTGTTCGCGTCCCACTGGACAAGGTTGGTGGTCTGCTGGCCACCCGTGCCAGTCGGGAACTGGGGCGGCGGCGGCGCCGTGCCGATCTGGCCGAGCAACGCGAGGAGGAGGAGGGGGGCGGACATCGGAGAAGTCGGTTGTGGGGTCCTAGAACCGGTAACCGATGCTCAGGCCGATCCGGACGATGGAGAGGTCGTAGTGCGCGACGTTGATGTCCCAGTTGGCGAAGACGCCGAGCTGGAAATGGCTCTGGGTGATCCAGTCCATGCCGATCCGCGGCGAGACGAGGAAGTCCACCGGCCCACGGTTCGGGATCGACAGGCCCACCTGGAACCCGGCGCTGAAGGCGATGGGCCAGGTGGTGGTGTGGAACGACGGGCCGAGCAGCACACCCCAGAGCTTCGGGTCCGGCACGTAGTAGCCGCTCAGATCGATCCGGTAGAACTCCTGGTTCCAGTACGAGGCGGTCACCCCCGCGAAGAGCGGTGTGCCGAACTGCGGTCCGGAGGTGGTGATCGCGCCCCCGCCGTCCAGGGTGAGGGAGAAGCCGCCGAGTCCACCGGGACCCGAGACGTAGCCACCCTTGCCGACCTCCGAGCCCTCGGGACCGGTGGTCGTGCCGCGGTCCTGGGCCAGTGCCTCGCCCCCCAGGAGGACGGCCACGCACACCACCAGCGAGCGAACTGCGTTCCTCATCGTCGGTATCCCTCCCTGGTCCTGCTCGCGAACCGCAGTTGCAATTGTCCTCGCAGCACTGCACCGGGGCAAGCTTCGACCGCTCCGACGGGCCTCCCCCGGTCGCGATTCAGTCGCCCGCCCGGAGCCCCAGCACGACCTGGAACGGCGGCTCGCGGCGGAGCACCGCGCCGAGGCGTCCCGAGCTCGCGGAGAGGTGCACCGGGGTGTTCCCTCCGGCCACCTGCGCCGCCTCCAGCGTCAGATCCAGGCGAGGGGCTCCGGTTGCCCACAGCGTCCCCACATGGATGCGGATCCATGCGTCGGCCGCGAGCACGTCGGGGTCTCTCAGCGCGACGCGGCGCGCCCCGAGCACGCCCATGCCGCGCGCGTCCAGAACGGTGCGGAGCCCGGCCGAGTCCGGCACGGTGAACGTCTCCCAGAGCGGACCACCGCTCGCGTACCGGAGGCGAACCCCGAGCTCCACCGCCGGGTGCAAGGTGACGGCGAGCGAGAGCCTGAGCCGGTGCGGCTGATCATCGGGCAGCGGCCCCGAGGCGAGCGCGGCGGTGCGCGGGTCCGCCAGCCACGGGTCGAACGGGCCTGCCGCGGTGCCGGTGACCCGCTCCGCGGACCAGGTCGCCGAGACGCGGGCCGGGCCTGCCCGTGCGTGGACCCATGCGCTGACGCCGAGCGCGCGTCGCCACGCCCGCCGGTCGGTGCTGACCACGCGCCGGGACCGCCAGTCACCCTCGGGGCTCGTCCACCGTCCGCGCCCGTCGGTGAGGAGTCCCGTCTCCTGCTCCGCCCAGAGGTCCCCCGAGCGCCGCCACCGCGCCTCCGCTCCCCCCTCGAGCCACCACCCGGGTCGGCCCCGCCAGCCGAGCGCCACCTCGTCCGTCCATGGGAGCCCTCCCGGGGCGAGCGTGGCTGGCCCTCCGAGCTGCACGCAGGTGGGGCCGCGGCCCGCGCAGTCGTCGAAGGCGCCGCCGGTCCAGGCAGTCACGCGCTGGAGCGGCAGCAGCGAGCGGGCGACGGCATCGTGCAGCTCGACGTCGTGGCTCCTCCCGGCGTGGAGCAGGACCCACTGTCGGCCCTCCCCGGCGACATCCCAGGCCAGGGCGAGGCGCGGACCGAGACCGAGCCGCAGACCGGTGGACGCGTCGGCTGCGCCGGCCTGGGCCGCGTCGAGTCGGAGGCCCGCGCGGATGCCCAGGTCCCCGAGCCGGAAGGCGTCCTCGGCGCGGGCCGCCAGCGCAAGACCGCGTGTCTCGATCCGCGTCGGAGCGACCTCCACCCGGAACGCGCAGCCTGAAGGCCCGTCGCCGCAGGGCGACCCCCGGTCGAGGAAGCGCAGCGACCCGGGGACGGATCGCTCGGCCGTCTCGATGTCCAGTCGGGCCTCGATACCGCCCTCGAACCGGTGCACCCCGGCGGCCACGTGGACGCTGCCCGCGAGCTGGAGGCGAGTGCGCGACCCGGCCACCGTGCTCGCTGGATCCTCGGGAGACAGCGGGCCGGGAGCCCCGTCGGTGATCCAGCTCGACAGGTCCAGATGACTCGGGCCCGGAGGCGGTGTCACCGCTGCGGCTGAGCGGAGCCGCTGCTCGGCGGAGACGGCGAGCGCGAGACCGACGCCCGGGGCGAGGGCGTGTGTCCACGACACGCCCACGAGGCCGGCGAGCTCGCTGTCGAGCCGGGCCGCCGCCGCGGTGCAGCGATAGCAGTCGGGCGACTCGGTGCGCCGGCCGGCGAGCACGAGCAGCGACAGGTGGTCGCTGGCGGAGGGATGCCACGTCGTGCTGAGCGCGAGGGACTGGCGTGCGCGTCCCCCGCTGGCGAGCCCCGGTTCCGGCGCCGGGAGCTCCACACCGGTCGCCTCGAGCGAGAGCACGGCGCCGAGCCGTCCGGCCGCGAGCGGTCCTCCGACCAGTCCGGCGACGCGCCATGCGCCGCGCGGCGCGGCGACCGCGACGCCCTCCACTCCATCGGCCACCACCGGGCCCCCGAGCCCGACCGCCGCAGGGCTGCTCGAGAGCATCGGCGGCGCCCAGCGGGCCTCGACTCCCCAGCGCGGGGCGGCCAGCCCGTGCTCGAGGACGAGGGCTTCCGTCCAGCCGAGGCCGGTCAGGCGGACGTCGGATGCTGCAGAGATCCATCCGCGCCCGGCGAGCGCGAGGAAGGGCGGAACGAGCGGCCCCGGGTCCGGGCCGAGGCGAAACCCATCGACCGAGACGACGCGCTCGAATGCCGGCGGATGCAGCAGGCCCACCGGAAGCGCGGGTGGGCCGCGTGCGCCCCGGACGTCCGGGGGCTCCTCGTCATCCCCGAGAGTCCCGGCACCCATCGGCGGCAGCGGCCTCCGTGCGGAGGAGTACCCGCGGCGCGGGCTCCCGTTCGCCGCTGGCCGGGTCGCTTCCGGGTGTCCGGCGCCGGAGGTTGGCCCGACGGCTCCTGCGCGAGCCGCGGGCGGCGGGCTCGGAGCCGAGACGTTGCCCTGCTCGGCGCCGATCCGGGCCGGGGAGGGGCCGGCGTCACTGCCCGCCGGCCGGGTCGAGCGCGTGGCCGGCGTCGAGCCCAGGGACGGAAGCCTCTGCGCCGGTGCGCTCGAGACCGGCTGCGCGCCGGGCAAGAGCCGCGGAGCGGTCGTGGTTCGTGTGTCTCCACCGGGCGTGCTCCGGACGTTCGACGACGACGTCGCGCTTCGCCCCGGCGCGGAGCGGGCACGTGGGCGCGGTGGCTTGTGGTCCGTCCGGCGCTCGACCCGCTTTCGTCGGCGCTCGATGGGCCGCCCGGCCCCCGGCTTGCGCGCGGCGGCGGGCTCCCGTGACGGAGGCGCGGGCGACGCGCCGATCGGGACCGTCCCGAGCCACGCCACCGCGATGCCCGCCACCAGCCCCGCCCCCATTGCGCGGGCCCGCGTGCAGCCGCTGCGCCAGGTCTCGGCGCAGCATCGGGCTCATCCGGGCCGTCCCGCCCCACGGACCTCCGCTGCCCCGGCCCGGACGCCGGGGAGGACCTGCCGGCTCACGCGTCCAGCGACTGGAGCATCAACGCCAGCTCCTCGCGCCCTGCCGCCTTGGGCAGGTAGTAGTGCGGCATGGCCGCCAGGGCTTCCTGGACCTCGTCCATGCCCGCGGCGGTGAGGAGCACCACCCGCGGGCCCTTGGCCGGAAGCCGGGCCATCACCTCGCGGCCGTCCAGCCCGGGCATCCGCAGATTGAGCAGCATCACCGAGCAGTCCTCGTGCTCGAGGAGGCGGAGCGCCTCGGAGCCGTCGGCGGCCTCGAGCGCCTCGTACCCGAGCTCCTGGAGCTCGAGGACCAGCATGGTCCGCCAGCTCGGGTCGTCGTCGACGACCAGCACCTTCCGCCTCGGGGTCCCGGCCGTGCCCACGCGGGTGAAGAGTCTCAGATCGGACCGGTCCAGGTCACGGCCGTGGCCGCGTGCCCGGCCGCTCGGCAGACGATCAGCTCTCGACGGCCCGGCTGCGGGGGTGACGCACGTCCGTGCCGCGGACCATGTAGATGACCATCTCGGCCACGTTCACCGCGTGATCTCCGATCCGCTCCAGGTGCTTGCAGATCGAGACCAGCGACGTGGCCCGGCGGATGTTCCGCGAGTCCTCCATCATGAAGGCGAGGAGCTCGTTGAAGATCTTCACGAAGAGGTCATCGAGGTGGTCGTCCCCGGCCAGCACCTCCTGGGCCTCGTCCGGGTCGGCGCGCACGAACGAGTCGAGCGCCTTCTTCACCTGCTCCTGGGCCAGCTCCGCCAGCCGGGGCAGGTCGACGTAGGCGGCGAGCGGGGGAGCCTGGTTCAGGTCCATCGCCCGCTCGGCGATGTTCACCGCCAGGTCGCCGATGCGCTCGAGGTCGGTGACGATCTTCAGCGCGGTGGTGATGAGCCGCAGGTCGGACGCCGCCGGCTGACGCAGGGCGAGGATCTTCCGGCACAGCTCGTCGATGTCGACCTCCAGCCGGTTGATCTCGACGTCGGCCTCCTTCACCTGCTCGCCGAGCTCCGAGTCCCGGTCGGTGAGGGAGCGCATGCTCTTGGCGATCTGCTCCTCGACCTTGGCCCCCATCGCCAGCAGCTTCTCGCGGACCAGCCGGAGGTCCGACTCGAAGGCCTTGTCGGTGTGCGAGCTGGTCGGTCTACCCGAACTTACCGGTGACATAGTCCTCCGTCCGTCGCTCGCGCGGGTTGGTGAAGATCTGCGCGGTGGGCCCCATCTCGATCAGCTCGCCCGAGGTAGAAGAAGGCGGTGTTGTCCGAGACGCGAGCGGCCTGCTGCATGGAGTGGGTCACGATGATGATGGTGTACTTCTCCTTCAGCTCGTGGATCAGCTCCTCGATCTTCGCGGTGGCGATGGGGTCGAGCGCCGACGCCGGCTCGTCCATCAGCAGCACCTCGGGCTCCACCGCCAGCGCCCGGGCGATGCAGAGGCGCTGCTGCTGGCCGCCGGAGAGCGAGGTCCCGGCGTGCTTCAGCCGGTCCTTCACCTCGTCCCAGAGCGCGGCCTGACGCAGGCAGCGCTCGACGATCTCCTGGTGGTTTCCGCCGATGCCGTTCAGGGTGAGCCCGGCCGCCACGTTCTCGTAGATCGACATGGTCGGGAAGGGGTTGGGTCGCTGGAAGACCATCCCCACCCGGCGGCGGAGCAGCACCGGGTCCACCCCGCGGGCGTAGAGGTCCTGGCCGTCGATGAAGACCTTGCCCTCCACCCGGGCCCCGGGCACCAGGTCGTGCATCCGGTTGAGAGCGCGGATGAAGGTCGACTTGCCGCAGCCGGATGGCCCGATGACCGCGAGCACCGTCTGCGGCTGCACCTTGACCGACGACGTGCCGGATGGCGTGGTTGGCCCGGAAGTAGACGTTCAGGTCCTGGACCTCGACCTTGGGTGGAGCCGAGGCGAGCGGAACCTGCGGCCCCTGCTGCGGAGATCTGTGCGAGGTCGGCTTCTCGGGGGGCATGGCATGGGCCGCGGACGCAGGGTTCATCGGGCACCCTTCAGGCGGTTCCGGGTGAGCACGCGCGAGGCGATGTTCAGCAGTCCCCACCACGATCAGCAGCACCAGCGCCGCCGTCCACGCCTTTGCGTGCCAGTCGTCGTAAGGGCTGATCGCGTAGTTGTAGATGGCCACGGTCAGCGAGGCCGTCGGTGCGCGAGGGTCGGTGTTCCAGTACTGGTTGTTGAGCGCGGTGAAGAGCAGGGGAGCCGTTTCCCCCGCGGCCCGGGCGACGGCGAGCAAGCAGGCGGTGACGATTCCGCTCATCGCTGTACGGATCACGACCCGGAGGCTGGTCCGCCAGTTCGCGACGCCGAGTGCGAGCGACGCCTCCCGCAGCGATCCCGGGACGAGCCTCACCAGCTCCTCGGTCGCGCGGGCGAGGGTGGGAATCATGATGATCGCCAGCGCCACGGCCCCGGCCAGGCCCGAGAAGTGCCCCATCGGGACCACCACCAGCGCGTACGCCACGATGCCGACGACGATCGACGGTACGCCGGAGAGCACCTCGGCCATGAAGCGCACCGTGTTGCCCACCGTCCCGTCGCCCTTCTCGGCCAGGTAGACGCCCGCGCCCACCCCGAGCGGGAGCCCCATGAGGCAGGCCGTGCCCACCATGGCCAGCGTGCCCAGCAGCGCGTTGCCGACGCCGCCCCCGACCTCGCCGACCGGCTTCGGGAGCTCGGTGAAGAAGGCCCACGAGAGTCCCGCGGCGCCCTTGCTGATGACCAGCCAGAGCACGCGAGATCAGCGGAATGAAGGCCAGCGCGAAGAAGACCGCGCACACCACCGCCATCCCGCGGTCCACGAACTTCCGGTAGCTGAACGAGGCGTGGAGGTTCATCCGGACGCCCGCCGTCGGGCCCTTCTGGACGGCGTTCACCAGGAGCCGCGCGCCGGCGTTCAGGAGGAAGGTGGTGGCGAAGAGGATGAGCCCCAGGCCGGCCAGCGCGCCGACGTGCACGTTGCTGGTCGCCTCGGCGAACTCGTTGGCGATGACGGCCGGAAGGCTGTAGCCCGGCAGCGAAGAGCGAGGCGGAGATCTGCGGCGAGTTCCCGATGACCATGGTCACGGCCATCGTCTCGCCCAGCGCGCGGCCGAGCCCGAGCAGCACCGCGCCGACGATCCCGGCCCGGCTGTAGGGGATGACGGCCAGCATCACCGCCTCCCACTTGGTCGCGCCCAGCGCCAGCGCGGCCTCCCGCGTTCGCCTCCGGGGTGGTCTTCATCACCTCGACGGAGACCGAGACGATGGTGGGCAGGATCATCACCGCCAGGATCATGCTCGAGGCGAGATAGCCGAGGCCGATCGGCGGCCCCTGGAAGAGAGGAGATCCACCCGAGGTGCTTGCCGAGCCAGGGCTCGACCGACTCCCGCAACCAGGGAACGACGATGAACAGGCCCCACAGGCCGTAGACCACCGAGGGGATGGCGGCCAGCAGCTCGACCGGCATCGTCAGCACGCGGCCGAGCTTCGGCGGGGCGAACTGGGTGATGAACAGGCTCAGCCCGATCGCCACGGGCACCGCGAGCGACAGCGAGACCGTGCGAGGTGACCAGGGTCCCGTAGAGGAAGGTCAGCGCCCCGAACCGCTCCTCGACCGGGTCCCACTGCGTCTCGGTGATGAAGCCCCAGAGGCTGTGATCCTTCGCCAGCGGGCGGGCGACGACGGCCAGGTTCGAGGACGATCAGCCCGGCCGACCACCAGGACCATCACGCCGAGGATCCACAGCGTCGCCGTTGAACAGCCGATCACCCAGGTTGCGCGGCGCCCGGGTGATCGGCGTGGGCTGGGCCGCCGCGGCTTCGGAGGCGGGCAGCGTCGATGATGGCCTCCCTACTTGGCACTGAGCTTCGTGCCCTGGACCGTGAGGGTCTCGATGGTCTTCAGCACCTTCTCCTGGACCGGCTTCGGCAGCGGCGCGTAGTCGAGCGCGGCGGCCAGCGCCTGTCCATCGGTGACCGCCCAGCGCAGGAAGTTGATGATCGCCGTGCCCTTGCGCCTTGTCCTTCGCGTCCCGGTGGACCAGCAGGTAGGTGAAGCCGGAGATCGGATAGGCGTCCTTGCCCGCGGGGTTGGTGATCGAGACGCGGAAGTCGTCCGGCATCTGGACCCCGGCGGCGGCCGCGGTGGTGCTCTCGAGCGTCGGCTTCACCCAGGTGCCGTCCTTGTTCTTGATGTCCGGCGATCGGCAGCTTCTGCTGGATGGCGTAGATCAGCTCGACGTAGCCGATGCGACCCGGGCGTGCTCTTCACGATCCCGGTCACGCCCTCGTTGCCCTTGCCGCCGAGCCCGACGGGCCAGTTGACGCTGGTGCCCGACGCCGACCTTGTCCTTCCACTCCGGGGAGACCTTGGAGAGGTAGTCGGTGAAGATGTACGTCGTCCCCGAGCCGTCGGAGCGGCGGGCCACGGTGATGGCCTGTCCGGCAGCTTCACGCCCGGGTTGTCCGCGGCGATCGCCGGGTCGTTCCACTTGGTGATCTTCCCGAGGAAGATGTTGGCCAGCGTCGCGGGCGAGAAGCGGACTGCGGCCGACGCCCGGGGCGTTGTAGGCGACGACCATCGGCACCGAGCACGGTGGGGATGTGCACGACGTCCGGCGCCTTCGCGATCTGGTCGTCCTTCATCGGGGCGTCGCTGGCGCCGAAGTCCACGGTGCCGTCGGTGAACTGCTTGATGCCGCCGCCGGAGCCGATCGACTGGTAGTTGAACTTGATGTCGGGGTGGAGCCGGTTGTACTCGTTGAACCACTTGGAATAAATCGGGAAAGGGAAGGTCGCGCCGGCGCCGTTGATGAGCAGGCCCCCCGCGGAGGCCACGGTGCCGAGCAGCAGCGCGGCTCCCATGAGCAGCTTCTTCATGGTGAGAACTCCTGTCCGAAAGTTGTCGGGGAACGGTGTGACGGGGGCGATGTAAGCGGGGCCGGTGACGGGTCGGTGACGGACCGGTGAAAGCTGCGCTCGGATCCGGGGTTACACGCGACTGTCACCGAGACCGAACGTGCGTTCAGACGGGCGGGACGCTCGCTCCAGCGGCACTGGATTCGCGTTCCAGCCGTGCCGTCGTCGATTCCGTTGGCAACCGATCGACGCGGGCCAGGGCAGGAAAGAGCCGGGTCCAGGCGAGGACGACGAGCAGAGTCCCCACGCCGCCGGCGACGACGGCGCGCACGGGCCCGAGCCACTGGGCGGTGAGCCCGGACTCGAACTCGCCGAGCTCGTTGCTCGCGCCGATGAACAGCATGTTGACCGCGTTCACCCGGCCGCGCATCTCGGGCGGCGGGGAGATCTGCACCAGCGTCGAGCCGGACGAAGACGCTGAGCATGTCCCCGGCGCCCATGACCACGAGCAGCAGCACCGACAGCCAGAGCGTCCGGGAGAGCCCGAAGCCCACCGCGGTGGCCCCGAAGATGGTCACGCCCAGCAGCATCGTCCGCCCGACGTGGCGCTTCAGCGGATGGCGCGGCGAGGTAGAGCCCGACCGCACCGGCGCCGATGGCGGGCGCGCTCCGGAGGATGCCCAGCCCCCACGCGCCGGTGTGCAGCACGTCCTGCGCGAAGACGGGCATCAGCGCGACCGCGCCGCCGAGCAGCACCGCGAAGAGGTCGAGCGAGATGGTGCCGAGGATGACCTTGTTCTGCCCAGACGTAGCGGACGCCGGCGAGAACGGTGGACCAGGACGTGGCCTTCGACTCCATGCGGCCGGTGCGCGTCTTCACCCCGGCGAGGACGAGGACGTCGAGCACGGCGAGGCCGGCCGCGAGCAGGTAGACGGCCTCGGGCTTGCCGAGCAGCGCGTAGAGCCCGCCCCCGAGCGCCGGACCGACGACGGTCGCGACCTGGAAGGTGCTCGAGTTCCAGGCCACGGCGTTCGGAAAGTCACCCTCGGGGAGCAGCGAGGGCATCAGCGCCTGCGCCGCGGGGGCGTTGAAGGCGCGCGCGACACCGAGGAGCACCAGGACGCCGAAGATCGGCACCGGGGTCCGGATGCCGGTGAGCGCGAGCCAGGCGAGGAGCGCCGCACAGAGACCGAAGCCGAGGTGGCAGATGAGCATCACCCGCCGTCCGGTCGAAGCGGTCCGCGGCGTGGCCGGCGGGCAGGGTGAGGAAGAGCGGCGGAAGGAACTGCGCGAGGCCCGACGTAGCCGAGGTCCAGCGGGCGCTGGTCAGCGCGTACACCTGCCAGCCCACGGCGACGTTCACCATCTCCAGCCCGAGGATGGCGAGCCCGCGAGAACCCAGGAACCGGCGGTAGTCGAGCGAGCGGAAGGCCCGGAGCGCGGGTGAGCGGACGGGAGGAGTCACGGGAGCCGGAGCAGACGCCGCATCGCACGCCCGGGACGGGCCGGCAACCCCTGGCTCTAGGCTGCCTGGAGGAGCGCCCGTGGCCCTCCCACCGCTCCGGTGAAGTCGATGTGGTGTCCGAGGAGCCAGAGCTGCCGGGCCGGGCTGGCCATGGTCCGCATCATCATCGGCATCACCGCGTCGCGGATCGCTCGCCCGAGCGGACCGGCCGCCTTGTCCGCATTGACCCGCTTCGAGGCCCGGAGAACGCGTCGGACTCTTCCTTCCCGGAGCTTCTGGTAGCTGCCGAAGGCGGTGGCGAGATCGGGTCGGTCGCGGAGGCACCGCGCCAGCTCGACCGCATCCTCCATCGCCAGCGAGGCGCCCTGACCCGAGCTCGGCGACGTCGCGTGCGCCGCGTCGCCCACCAGCACGGCCCGCCGCGTGTACCAGCACGCGGGTGGTTCGAGGGTGTGCATGCTCGCAGCCCGGAGACCTTCGTCGTCCGTGGCCTCGATGAGCTCCCGGGCCGGAATGGCGTCCCCGGCGAAGGTCTCCACCAGGCGCTTCTTCCACTCTGTTGGCTGGATGGATGCGAGCGCCGCGCGCTCGGGCTCGGGCCGCACCGGAAGGTTCGCGAAACCAGAGCACGTTCGCCCGGTCGAGCGGGATGAGGCCAAAGAACGCGCGCTGGCCGAAGACCATCTCGAAGGTCATCGGCTCGGCGTCGAGCTCCACGCCCCGCGCGCAGCCGCCCACTCCCAGCAGCCCGGTGTACCCGGGGCAGGGCGCGCCCGGATGAGGAGGGACCGCGTCGCGGACCAGAGCCCGTCCGCGCCGATGAGGAGGCCCCCCTCCTCGGTACTCCCCGTCGGCGAAGCGGGCGACGACGCCGGCCGAGTCATCGCCCCCCGCCCGCGGCCTCGCCGCCGGCGCTCACGCCGCCGCGAGCCGCGCCTGCCGGAGCCGCTCGGCGCCGTCCAGGAACTTCCACTGCGCCTGCGACGAGCGCTCGACCGCCGCCTTCGCGACCTCCAGCGAGCCGCCGCGGGCGATCGCCCGTTCCAGCGCCTCGGCCAGCCCTCGCGCGTGGTGCACGTCCAGCTCCCCGTGCAGCCGGAAGAAGCGCAGCGCCGCCGGGGAGTCCACCCCGTAGCAGCGGAGGCCCGTCTCCTTCGTCTCGGCGACGCGCGCGGTCTGGACCTCGTAGGCCCAGAGTGCCGCGAGTGCCGTCACCTCGTCCTCGCCCACCAGGCCGGTCAGCGCCTCGGCGGATGCGCGGGTCTCTGGCAGCGGGGCCGCCTCGGCCGCCGCGCCCACCGCGCTTCCGAAGGCCTCCCAGAGTCGCGCGTGGGCGACGCCCGTCCGCCCCTCCTCGTCATCGAGGTTCCGCGACAGCTCGGCGTCGGTCTCGTCGTCCCTGGTGAGCGCGCGCGCGCGGCGGAGCAGCTCCGGCAGCGCGTGAACCTGGAACCGGTACTGCTCCGCGTACCGCGCGAGGTCCTCGGCCCGGAGCTCTCCGGCCGACCACGCCTGGTAGAAGGGATGGGTCAGCAGATCTCGCGGGGCGAGCGCGGTGTGCAGCGCCTGCTCGAGGGCGGGGGTGGTCATGGGTCAGAATCTCCTGGCGTGCCGCCTGGTGGCGGCGCCGGACCCTAGCAAGGTCGGAAGCCAGGTTCAGCGGAAGGTGACGGCCGCGTCGTCGCCAAGACCGTCGTCGGACTCGTCGACCGCGTCCACCTGTCCCGTTCCCAGAGGTGCCGCCGCGGCCATGACCGGAAGCGCCGCGGCGCCCGCCCCCTCGACGTGCGCGGGGATGCCCTCCGGCGGAGTGAGTGCCACGACCTCGGCGGGCGGCCCGCCGTTGCCGGTGCCGTTGGCGCCGACGTGGCGGAGCGCCTCGAGCAGAAGGCGGCCTCCGGCGGGCGGCAGCCCCGAGTGCCGGCGCGCCGCCTCGAGCAGCGCCCCGTGGTGCCGGTAGCGCGCCTCGAGCAGCTTGTGCACCAGCAGCGGGCCCCCGGGCACGCGGCGCGCGGTGAGGGCCTGGGTCGCGCGGCGCACCGAGTAGCGCACCCGGCGGATCTGCACCCGCCAGCCGCGCGGGGTCCAGGTGAAGAGCCCGTAGGCAGGCCGCACGTCGCCGTCGCGCGGGATGCCCGCCGAGGCCACGTCGGCGAGCAGCATCCGCCCGAAGCGGCGGCGGTAGGGGAAGTGCAGGTGGCCGAAGGCGCAGGCCGCCGCGTCCAGGTGCGCGAAGAACCGCCGCAGCGCCGCCTCGTCGAGCGTCGGGTCCACCGACTCCTCGAGGTTCCGCGGGTTGGCGTGGCAGACGTACAGGTCCTGCCCGCGCCGGGGCGAGTAGCGGACGCTGAAGGGAAGCTCACCGAGCCTCTGCGTCAGCTCGGGGCCGAGCTGGTCGCGGGTCCAGGCGAGGAGGTCGCGCTTCCAGTGCTCGCGCTCGCGGTAGGCCCCGCCGAGGTAGTTCCCGGCGATGTAGCAGTCGGTGTTCCCCATCAGCAGCGACTGGCAGCGGTCGAGGAGCAGCTCCACCGTCTCCCGGGGGTGCGCGCCCCGGAGCGCGAGGTCTCCTGCCGCCACCACGACGTCGGCGCCGTTGCGGGCGATGTCCTGGAGCACCGCCTCGCACGCCGGGAGATTCCCGTGGATGTCTGCCAGGATGGCCACCCGCATGGCGCGAGGAGTGTACCTGCTCGGAGCCTGTAGGGCAGACCGTGCCCGGCCCGTCGACCGGGTGGCGGCCCCGCCGGCTAGGCCGCCGGGAGGATGACGGTGAAGGTCGTGCCCACCCCCAGCTGGCTCGCCACGCGCACCTCCCCCTCCATCCCGTGGACCAGGTGCCGGACGATGGACAGTCCCAGGCCGGTCCCCCCCATGTCCCGGCTCCGGCCCCGGTCCACCCGGTAGAAGCGCTCGAAGAGCCGGGGGAGGTGCTTGGCCTCGATGCCCAGGCCCGTGTCCCGGACCGACAGGTGGGCCCGGTCCCCCACGCGCTCGCCCACCAGCTCCACCAGGCCCCCCTCGGGGGTGTACTTGATGGCGTTGTCCAGGAGGTTCAGGAGCACCTGCTCCAGCGCCTTGGCATCGGCCCGCGCCGTCAGGTCCGGGGGGATGCGCAGCTGCATCGAGAGGCGCTTCCCGGCGGCCCGGGGCTCCATCGCATCGCTCGCCTGCCGGGCGACCATCTCGCAGCGACACCGGCGCCGGTGACAGCGGCCGCTCCCCGGCGTCCAGCCGGGACAGCTCGAGCAGGTCGGAGACCAGCTCGCCGAGCCGCTCCGACTGGCGGTGGATGATCTCCACCATCTGGGGCGCGTGCCTCGCGTCGGACAGGGCCCCCGAGCGCAGCGTCTCGGCGTAGCCCAGGATGGCGGTGATGGGGGTCCGGAGCTCGTGGCTCACGTTGGCCACGAAGTCCTGGCGCACGCGCTCGAGCCGCTTGCGCTCGGTGACGTCCCGGAACACCGCCGCGCTGCCGGGCAGCGAGCCGCCGAGCGGGCTGACGTGCACCTCGAGCGTCTTGCTCCGCGGGGCGTCCATCGACACCTCGACCTTCGTCGTCACGCCCTCGCGGCAGGCGCGCAGGACGGCGTCGTGGAGGTCCGTCCTTCGAACCAGGAACAGGGGCCGCTGGCCGACCAGCTCCTGCTCGATGCCGAGCATCGTCCGCAGCGCCTCGTTGTGCCGGAGCACGACCCCGTTGGAGTCGGTGATCCACATTCCCTCGTCCATCCCCTCGATGGCCGCGGCCAGGGTCTGGACCTCGAGCAGCGCGCCGTCGCGCTCCTCGACCAGGGCCCGCTGCCGGGCGTCGGCCGTGTTCTCCGTCTGGCGCATCGTCCGGGCCGACTCGCTCTCGCTGCTCACCGCGACCAGGAAGGCCACGATGGCCGCGAGCCCACCGGCGAGAAGCCCGGTCTGCGCGTCGGCGAGGGCTCCTGCCCCGGTCCCCGCGGCGATGCCGGGAAGAAGCGTGGCGAGCAAGAGGAAGAAGATGCGTCGGGGCTGGGGCCGCTCGTTCACGCGTCCTTGTCGGGGCTGGCCAGCTTGTAGCCGACCCCGCGGACCGTTTCGATGATGTCCCCGGCGGCGCCGAGCTTCTCGCGCAGCCGCTTGATGTGGGTGTCGACCGTGCGGGTGGTGATCTCCGCCTCGATCCCCCAGACGTCCGAGAGCAGGACCTCGCGGGTCTGCACCCGGCCCGGGCGCTCGAGGAGCGTCTTGAGGAGCCGGAACTCGAGCGCGGTGAGCGCGACCTCGATGCCGCCCACCGTCACCTCGTGCCGCGCGGGGTCGAGGCGGATGGTGCCGGCGCCCAGCACGCCCGTGCCCTCGGAATCCCGCGCCATGCGCCGCAGCACGGCCTTCACCCGGAGCGCCAGCTCGCGGACGCTGAACGGCTTGACCACGTAGTCGTCTGCGCCGACCTCGAGGCCCTGGACCCGGTCCGACTCCTGCCCCTTGGCCGTCACCATCACCACCGCCGTGCGGCGCAGGTTCGGATCCTCCTTGATGAGGCGGAGGACCTCACTGCCCGGCAGGTCGGGGAGCATCAGGTCGAGCAGGACCAGGTCCGGCTTGAAGGTCTTGGCCCGGCTGAGGGCCGCGGCGCCGGTGTGGCTGGTCTCGGTCTCGAACCCGGCCGCGGACAGGTTGTAGGTGAGGAGGTTGGCGAGGTCTTGCTCGTCCTCGACGATCAGGATGCGGGACACGATGGGGGTACCCTCCGGGGCGGTCTGCCAGGCTCCCGGGATCACGCCTGTACCAGAGCGGTCCCACGGGTCGGGTGACGCTTGAGTGTCGGGGTCATGGCATGAGAGGAACTGGGCTCTCGTTGACAGGGCAGGGGGTGTGCCATTAAGTCCGCGCCCTTTTCCCCGCCGCCATGGTTGTCACCGTCGATCAGATCCGCGAGGGGGGGCTCTCCCTCGACGAGACGCTTCCCGAGAGCTTCCTCGGCCACGCCCTCGCCGAGGTGAAGGACACCGGGTTCCGCCCGGACGGCCCCGCCATCCTCCATGTGAAGCTGCAGAAGACCGGCAGCGGGGTGCTGCTGCGCGGCTCGACCGAGGTCGCGGTCTCCACCCCCTGCCGCCGCTGTCTGGCGGACGTGCACCTCCGCATCCCGATCACCTTCACCCTCAACCTGGTCTCCAGGGCCGCGCTGGCACACGGGGCGGGCGACGACGACGACGAGGCCGCCGAGCGGGCCGGGACCTTCGATCTCGAGCGCGCCGACGAGGAGCTCTTCGACGGCAAGACCATCGACGTCGATCCGCTGGTGCGCGAACAGGTCCTCCTCGCCCTGCCGATGCACGCCTCCTGCCGGGAGGACTGCAAGGGCCTGTGCGGGGGCTGTGGCAAGAACCTGAACGAAGGACCGTGCGGGTGCGCCGCCGACCGGGTAGATCCCCGGTTCGCCCAGCTCAAGAACTTCAAGCTGAACTAGGAGCAATCGCCGTGGGAGTTCCAAAGAAGAGGACGTCCAGGATGCGCCGCGACCGTCGTCGCGCCGCCAACAACAACCTCCGCACGGCGGTGCAGGTCATCTCCTGCCCCAACTGCAAGGAGCCGGTGCTTCCGCACCGGGCTTGCAGCAGCTGCGGGTACTACGCGGGTCGCGAGGTCGTCGCGGTCAAGTAGCCCGCTGCCAGCCGTGGAGACACAAGAGCAATTCCGCTGGGAGCGCAACGTGGCGGGGGTGCTGGGCGGAGGACATCGGCGCCGGCTTGGGCCATGGTGACCTGCGCATGACACGCACCGCCATCCTGGGCACAGGGGCCTACGCGCCGGACAAGATCCTGACCAACGCCGAGCTCGAGAAGATGGTCGAGACCTCGGACGCGTGGATCACCGAGCGGACGGGCATCAAGGAGCGTCGCATCGCCGCCCCGGGGGAGGTCACCTCGGACATGGCGGTCAAGGCGGCCATCCGGGCGCTGGAGATGGCGCACACCCGCGCCGACGAGCTGGACCTCATCATCGTCGGCACCATCTCGCCGGACATGCCCATGCCGTCGTGCGCGGTGATGGTGCAGTCCAAGCTCGGGGCGAAGAAGGCGTTCGCCTTCGACCTGTCGGCTGCGTGCGCGGGCTCGCTCTACGGCATGTCCATCGCGGACCAGTTCATCCGGAACGGCACCGCCCGGCGGGTGCTGGTCATCGGCGCCGAGCTGCTCAGCCGGCTCACCGACTGGACCGACCGGAACACCTGCGTGCTCTTCGGGGACGCCGCCGGGGCGATGGTGCTCGGCCCCTCGGAGGACCCGTCCCGCGGCATCCTCGGCATCAAGCTGCGCTCCGACGGTGACGCGCTGGAGCTTCCTCACCATCGCCGGTGGCGGCAGCCTGCACCCCCAGTCGCCCGAGGTGCTGGAGCGGAAGATGAACAAGGTCGCGATGAACGGCCGCGAGGTCTACAAGTACGCGGTCCGCGCGCTCCCCGAGGCGGTGCTCGACGCGCTCTCCGCCCAGGGCCTCACCCCCGCCGACGTCACCCACCTCATCGCCCACCAGGCCAACCTCCGGATCATCGAATCGGTCTGCCACCGGCTCGGGCTTCCGCTCGAGAAGTGCTGGGTGAACATCCACCGCTACGGGAACACCTCCTCGGCCTCCTTGCCCACCACGCTGGACGAGGCGAACCGCGCGGGCCGGCTCCAGCCCCGGGGACGTCATCGCCATGATGGCCATCGGCGCCGGGATGGCCTGGGGCGCAGGCGTGGTCCGATGGTAGCGACGGCGTTCCTCTTCCCGGGCCAGGGCAGCCAGGTGGTCGGGATGGGCAAGGCCCTGGCCGACGCCTTCCCCGAGGCCGCGCCGGGTGTTCGAGGCCGTGGACGACGCGCTGGGCGAGCCGCTCTCGCGACTGTGCTTCGATGGGCCCCGAGGCCGAGCTGGTCCTCACCGCGCAACACCCAGCCGGCGATCCTCACCATCTCCATCGCCGCGCACGCGGTGTGGACCGCGCACGGCGGGCCGCCGGCGGCGTTCGTCGCCGGGCACTCGCTGGGCGAGTACTCGGCCCTGGTCGCCGCAGGGGCGCTGTCGCTCGCCGACGCGGCGCGGTCGGTGCGGTCGCGGGGCAACTTCATGCAGCAGGCCGTTCCGGCGGGGACGGGGGCCATGGCCGCCGTGCTGGGGCTCCGGCCGAGGAGGTGGCGCGCATCTGCGCCGAGTCCGGGAACGGGCGAGGTGGTCTCGCCGGCGAACTACAACTCCCCCGAGCAGACCGTCATCGCCGGACACGCCGCGGCGGTGGAGCGCGCCTCGGCGCTGCTCAGCGAGGCCGGCGCCAAGCGGGTGGTGCCTCTGACGGTCTCCGCGCCCTTCCACTGCGCGCTGATGGAGCCGGTGAAGCCGCGGCTGGCCGAGGTGCTCGGCAAGTGCGCGGTGTCCGCGCCCCGCGTCCCGGTGGTGACCAACGTCGAGGCCACCGGCAACTCGCGACCCGTCGCGCATCGTGCCGTTGCTCCTCACCCAGGTGAGCGCGCCGGTGCGCTGGGTGGAGTCCATCCGCTGGCTCGCCTCGGCGGGCGTGATCCGGGTGGTGGAGCTCGGCCCGGGGCGCGTGCTCGGTGGACTGGTGAAGCGCATCTCGAAGGAGATCGAGGTGCTCAACGTCGAGGACCCCGCGAGCCTGGAGAAGGCGCTCGCTGCGGCCCAGGCGCCTGAGGCAGGACAGGGGAACCGACGATGGACTTCACCGGCAAGGTGGTTCTGGTGACCGGCGGCTCGCGGGGCATCGGGCGGGCCTGCGCCGTCGCCTTCGGCAAGGCGGGCGCGACGGTGGTGCTCGGCTACGCAGGCAACGACGCCGCGGCTGCCGAGGCGGTGGCGGCGAGCGGCCCGAACGGCAAGGAGCATGAAGTTCGACGTCGCCGACACCGCGGCCTGCGCGGCGGCGGTGGACGAGGTGGTGAAGGGGGCAGGGCGGCTCGACGTGCTGGTGAACAACGCCGGCATCGCCATCGACGGCCTCGCGGTGCGGGTCAAGGACGATGACTGGGATCGGACGCTCGACACCAACCTCAAGGGAGCCTTCGCGCTCTGTCGCGCCGCGGCGCGTCCGATGATGAAGCAGCGGTCCGGCGCCATCGTGAACCTGACGTCCGTGGTGGGAGAGATGGGGAACGTGGGCCAGGCTGCCTACGCGGCGAGCAAGGCCGGCCTCATCGGGCTCACCAAGTCGCTCGCCCGGGAGCTGGCGAGCCGGAATATCCGGGTGAACGCAGTCTCACCCGGGATTCATCGACACCGACATGACCTCGGGGCTATCCGCCGAGCTGAAGGCCAAGATGACCGAGGCCATTCCGCTGGGCCGGCTGGGCACCGCGGACGAGGTGGCGAAGGCGGTGCTGTTCCTCGCCGGTGACGCGGCGTCCTACGTGACGGGTGAAGTCCTGAAGATCAACGGCGGCATGTACATGTAAAGGGGCGTGGGCTATACCGCGCGCGCCCCGGGGGTCGCCCGCGGGACCTGCCCACGAGTTCCAGGTCTCCCGGACGCGGTCCCCCCGTAGAGATTCGGCAGCACTTTCGAGAGAGAAGGAACCGGAGGAATCAGATGGCGACGAGTGCAATCGAGGCCAAGGTCAAGTCGATCATCGCCGACCAGCTTGGCGTCGGTGAGGACGAGATCAAGCCCGAGTCCTCCTTCATCGAGGACCTCGGTGCAGACAGCCTGGACATCGTCGAGCTGGTGATGGCGATGGAGGAGGAGTTCGAGGTCGAGATCCCCGACGAGGAGGCCGAGAACATCAAGACCGTCGGGGACGCCATCAACTACATCAACACCCACAAGAAGTAGCGCTGGCCGGGGCGCCGGAGCTAGGTCACCGCCCATGTCGAACCGTCGCGTCGTCATCACTGGAACCGGACTGATCACCGCGCTGGGGACCGGCGTGGAAAAGAACTGGCAGGCCATGCTGGCCGGCAAGTCCGGCGTGGGTCCCATCACCCGGTTCGATGCGAGCGGAATCGACGCGCGCATCGCTGGCGAGGTGAAGGACTTCGTGCCCGAGGAGTGGATCGATCGGCGCGAGGTCCGCCGGATGGACCTCTACGCGCAGTTCGCGCTGGCGGCCACCGACATGGCGATGAAGGAGAGCGGTCTCCCGGTCGGGACCGACAAGCCCCACGGCTACCATCCCCGAGAAGGTCGGGGTCATCATCGGCTCGGGCATCGGCGGCATCGGCTCGCTCGAGGAGCAGCACAAGAAGGCGCTGGAGAAGGGCTTCGACCGGCTGTCGCCGTTCTTCATCCTGCAGATGATCATCAACATGGCCCCGGGCCTGGTGACCATCCGCTACGGCTGCAAGGGGCCGAACTGGTCGCCGGTGTCGGCCTGCTCCACGTCGGCCCACGCCATCGGCGAGGCGGTGAAGTCGATCCGCATGGGCGAGACCGACGCGATGATCGCCGGCGGTGCCGAGGCGGCCATCACCCCGCTGGGCGTCGGCGGCTTCGCGGCGATGAAGGCGCTCTCCACCCGGAACGACGACCCGGCGCACGCCAGCCGCCCCTTCGACAAGGACCGCGACGGCTTCGTCGAGGGCGAGGGCGCGGGCATCGTGGTGCTCGAGGAGATGGAGCACGCCCGCCGCCGCGGGGCGAACATCCTGGCCGAGGTGGTGGGCTATGGCGCCAACTCCGACGCCCACCACGTGACCGCGCCGGCTCCGGAAGGCGAGGGCGCCGCGCGGTGCATGCGCCTGGCGCTGGCCGACGCGAAGATGAAGCCGGAGGACATCGGCTACCTCAACGCCCACGGCACGTCGACGCCGTTCAACGACGCCAACGAGACCAAGGCCATCAAGACGGTCTTCGGCGACCACGCCCGGAAGATGCTGGTCAGCTCCACCAAGTCGATGACCGGGCACATGCTCGGCGCGGCCGGCGGCGCCGAGGCGGTGGTGGCGGTGCTGGCGCTCAACAGCGGCGTCATCCCACCGACCATCAACTACACCACGCCCGATCCGGAGTGCGACCTGGACTACGTCCCGAACGTACCGCGCGAGGTCCGCGTGGACGCGGTGATGAGCAACAGCTTCGGGTTCGGCGGGACGAACGCGGTGCTGGTGCTCAAGCGCTACAGCAAGTAGCGCGCGGGCGGGACTAGCGCGGGGCGCTCAGCTTCCGGGCGCCGAGATGGTCCCAGGCGAGCGCGGCCAGTCCGAAGGCTGCGGCGACGACGCAGGTCAAGGTCCAGCCTCCATGCACCCAGGCGAGCCCGGTCACGCCGGAGCCCACTGCCCCCCCGACGAAGAAGCTCCCGGTGAAGAGCCCGTTGAGCCGCCCCGCGGCTTCCGGGCGAAGGGTGATCATCGCCCGTCGTCCCAGGGTCTGGTCGGCGACGACCCCGAGATCCATCAGGATCGACGCGGCACTCATCAGGCCGAGCGCGACCCAGCGGCTCGAGGCGACCGGGCTTCCCGGTGCGCCAGCCAGCGCCGCCACGACGCAGCCCAGGACGATGCTGACATGGGCGGCAAGGGTCAGCGAGCGCGTTCGCCCCCGGTCGCCCGCTCGGCCTGCCACCGGTGCCATGATCACACCTCCGACCCCACCCAGGGCGAAGAGGGCGATGCCCCTTTGCCCGAGCTCGAAGGGAGGCTGCGCGAGCCGGAGTGCCACGCTGGTCCAGAACACGCTGAAGGCACCGAATGACAGCGCCGACGAGACAGCGCGGTCCTGGAGCAGCCGCTCGTCTCGGACGAGCACCCACATCGACCGGATGAGCGCGCGATAGGGCTCCCGGAGCTGCTGGCGATGCTCGGGGACGAACAGCGCGAGCAGGAGCGTGAGGCCGGCGATGCAGGCGGCAGCGAGGCCGTCGACAGCGCGCCAGCCGAACGTGTCGGCCACCAGGCTTCCCATCGGACGGGAGATCAGGACTCCGACCATCAGGCCCATCATCACGTTCCCGATGATTCGCCCTCTTCGGGCTGCCGGAGAGAGCGCCGCGGCGACGGGGATGAGCATCTGGATCGCGCTCGACGTGAGGCCCACCAGGAACGAGGCCGCCAGGTAGGCGACCGGCGAGCGAGACACCGTCGCCATGGCGAGGGACATCGCGTTGGCGCTCAGCGTCGAGACGATCAGCCTCCGGCTCTCCACGAGGTCGCTCAGGGGCACCAGGACGATCAGCCCGGCGGCGTAGCCAAGGGAGATCGCGGCGTTGATCAGGCTCGCTGCCCCCGACCCGAGGCCGAGCGAAGGGCCGACCAGGCCGACGAGCGGCTGCAAGGCGAAAAGGTTGATGACGATGAGGCCCACCGCGAAGGCGAACAGCCCGGTGAGCGCAGGGGTCATCTCCCTCGAACGAGGGGAGGCCGGGAGGGCCAGGATCTTCGTGTCTTCGAGCATCGTCGACTCCGCCGGGTTCATTGGCCTGATATTGACCAGGCCACATATGCCTTGCTCGCAATATGTTCGCCGACGCTTTTTCTCATCGCGGGTTATGTTCCCTACGCATGAACACCCACGACATCGAGGCGTACGTGGCCGCCGTCGAGACCGGCTCGATCGTCGGTGCGGCCGCACGGCTCCACCTCACCCAGCCCGCGGTCACCCGCCGGATCCAGAACCTGGAGTCGCAGATGGGGACCCAGCTGCTGGACCGACGCTCGAAGCCTCTCCGGCCAACACCGACCGGGCGACAGGCCTACGAGCTGGGACGACGCGTGCTCCGCTCGGTGGAGGATCTGGCGGCGGTGATGCAAACCGGTGAGAGCCTGAAAGGGGAGTTCCGGGTCGGGGTGTCCCCGCTGCTCTCCGAGGTCGCCCTGGTCGAGCCAGTGGACGCGATCCGTTCGAGCTTCCCGAGCCTCGCGATCCGGGTCTCCACCGCCTGGTCGCCGGAGCTGCTGGGAATGGTCGAGGCGAGCCGGATCGATGCCGCTGCGGTGTGTCTTCCCACCGGTCACGGTCCGCCGGCCGATCTCGACCAAGTCCTGCTGGGGACCGAGCCGGTCGTGGTGATCGCCGCGCGCCGCTCGGGCTTTGGCGCCCGGCTTCACCTCCGGGAGCTCGGCGGGACACCGTGGATCCTCAGCCCTGACGGGTGCGCCTTCCGCCGACTCGTCCGTCAGGCATTCGAGGCCAGCCGCCTGCCGTTCGAGATCGCGGGCGAGGCGCTCGGCGCGGATCTCCAGCTCTCGCTCGTCGCGCGGGGAGTGGGCCTGGGCCTCGTGTCCCGGCGACGGCTCTCGCAAAGCCCACTCTCCAGGCAGCTCCGGGTCCTCGAGGTGGTCGACTTTCGCCCGGAGATGGAGTCCTGGCTCGTGCACCGGCCGGACCCCGGGCGCCTGCTCCCGGTCATCGAGCGCTTCCGCTCGACACTTGCAGAGGCGCTCGGGCAGCCACCCCCGAGGACGAGCTCGAACCAAACTCGGTCGCGCACTGGAAAGCCCCTCACCGAGAGACCCTCCGGGTAGCCGCCGGACATTCACTGCGGTGCCCGTGGCGCGCCCGGAGCTGGCCGTTACTGTCCCGGGCATGTCCCTCTATCCCGTGGTTCCGCGAGATTGCGAAGTTGCTCGGCAACGTGAACGGCTGGCTCGACAAGGCCGAGGCCCACGCCGCGGCCAAGGGCTTCGATCCATCCGTCCTCCTCCAGGCCCGGCTCGCCCCGGACATGTTCCCGCTCGTCCGGCAATTCCAGAGCGCGTGCGACAACGCCAAGTTCGCCGCGGCGTTCACCACCGGAAGGGTGCCGCCCTCGCACCCGGACACGGAGCAGACCTTCGCCGAGGTCCGCGCCCGGATCGCCTCGGTCCTCGACTACCTCGGCACGTTCACCGCTGCGGACTTCGAGGGGATCGAGACCCGCGAGGTGAAGCGGCCGCGCTGGGAGGGCAAATCGATGCGCGCGAGCGACTACCTGCTCGAGCAGGCCACGCCAAACTTCTTCTTCCACCTCACGGTCGCCTACGCGATCCTCCGCCACAACGGCGTGGACCTCGGGAAGAGGGACTACCTGGGGAAGCTCACCTTCCGCTCGCCCGCTTCCGACGCGTGACGCGGCTGCGCTGGAGCTCGCGCCGCATCACCGGCCGGCGGGGGTTCTTGTCGACCACCGTCTTGAACCCTGCGCTGGCGAAGGTGGAGGCGACGCCGGTATAGGAGGCCACTTGCGCGTCGGCCGGGTATGCCTCGAGCGCCGGAGCTCCCGCTCGACGCGCAGCCTTCACCGCCGCCTCGAGGAGCTGGGAGCTGATGCCGCGCCGGCGGTATCCGCGCCGGACATAGAAGCAGGAGATCGACCAGACCGGTCGAATCGTCCACGCGGGGATAGCGCGGGTTCGCCTCGAGCGCCGGGAGCACCGCGCGCGGGGTGAGCTGGCACCAGCCGACGGGGACGTCTCCGTCGAAGGCGAGCAGTCCCGGCGGGGGCCCACGGCGCACGATGGCGCGGAAGTCGGAGCGGTTCTGTGCGCGGGGACGCCGGGTGTAGACGCTCCCGATGCGCCAGTACATGCACCAGCAGCCGTTGCATGCCCCGTGCGCCCCGAAGACCTCCTCCAGTGCGGGCCAGAGCTCGGGAGTGAGCGGGCGGATGGTGAACCGGGTGCGCAGTCTCGGCGGCGACGGTGGGGTCATGCCAGACGCCGGAGTACCGCGAACCGGGTGGTGTTCTCCGGGTCGTCCTCGATGCCCGGAGCGAGCACGGCGAGCCCGTGGATCTCCGCGGCCTTCGCACTGGCAACGACCGCGCAGGACGGATCGCGCTCCTCGGCCAGCTGCCGCGCGGCGCTCGAGGTCGTGCTGCGCGGGACGAGCTCCCAGCCGTGCTCCTTGAGCAATCGGCTGCACTGGGCCAGCGCCTGGGGATGGGACGCCACGCGCCGGATGTCCTCCAGCCGGACGCCGGGCAGGACCAGGAGATTTTGCCGGACCCGGAGCGCCAGCCGGTCGGCGACTTGGAGGGGTGACCTCGCGAGGAGCCGCACCACCTCCTCCACCATCCCCGCCCGCGAGTTGTGGAGGGGCACGACACCACGCTCCGCCGCGCCGCGCTCCACTGCGGCGAAGACCCCGGCGAACGAGGCGCAGGGCACCGGCTCGGCGTCGGGGAGCATTCGCGCCACCTCCTCGCCGAACGCCCCGGGCTCGCCGGCGTAGGCGACCTTCACCCCGGTCCCCGGTGCGCCGGATACGAGCCCACGACACGGACGTCGGCGTGCGCCCGGGCCTCCTCGAGCGCGCGGGACACGCGCTGCCCCGCGGCGTGTCCCTCCATGTCGATGAAGAAGCGGAACCTCGGTGGGCTGCCCGGCACCGGGCGCGACTCGATGCGCGTCAGGTTCACCGCGTGCCGGGCGAACGCCTGGAGCACCTCGCCCAGGGCCCCCGCGCGGTCGGCGAGGGTGAGGATGACCGACGTCTTGCAGGGCACGTCCTCGGGGACGGCGGGCGGCTCGCGGCCCAGCTCGACGTAGCGGGTGTAGTGCTCCCCGTCGCGCTGCACCTCCTCGCCGCTGATGACCAGCCCCGCCTCGGCGAGCAGGTCCATCGTGCGCGTCGAGCCCTCCTCGGTGCCCTCCAGCGGCAGGAGCGCCACGTCCGCCCGGCCCGAGCGCACCGCGTCCACCGCCTCGCCGAGCGTCGGATGCCCCTCGAGCAGCGCGCCGCCGCGACGGCCGCCGTAGCGTGCCTGCGCCGCCAGCTGCCCGGAGCTGCCCTCCACGCCCAGGAACGCCACCCGGAGCGGCACCGTCTCGAGCTCGAGCAGATGCGTCTGCTGCTCCGAGACCGACATGTCGATGATGAGCCGGTAGAGCCGCTCGGACTGGTGCGCGTCGAGCCCGAGCTCCGTCGCCGTCTCCCGCGCCCGCCGGAGCACCACCGCCTCGCGCACCGGATCGCGCAGCGGCACCGCGGCGGCGATCTTCGCCCGCGCCGCCTGCTGTCCCAGCACCTGGCGCTCCCGGAGCAGCGCCAATAGAGAGCGGTCGAGGGCCTCGATGGCCTGTCGGATGCGGGCGAGCTCGGCGTCCTGGTCGTCCACGACCCCCGGAGTCTCGCACTCCCCGTGCCCTGTCGCGAAGCGCGCCGGCGCGCCTCGCCGGGGCGGCGGCCGTCCGGGGCCTCTGCTATGAGGCCGGCCATGGAGAACACCCGTACCCTCGCCGAGGTGGACCCGGACATCGCCACGCTCGTCCGGAAGGAGACCGAGCGCCAGGAGGAAGGCCTCGAGCTCATCGCGTCCGAGAACTTCGTCAGCCCCGCGGTGATGGAGGCGGTCGGCTCCACCCTGACCAACAAGTACGCCGAGGGATACCCGGGGAAGCGCTACTACGGGGGCTGCGAGGTGGTGGACCAGGTGGAGACGCTGGCCATCGAGCGGGCCAAGACGCTCTTCGGCGCCGAGGCCGCCAACGTGCAGCCGCACTCCGGCAGCCAGGCCAACATGGCCGCGTACATGTCCGTGCTGCAGCCGGGCGACACGATGCTCAGCCTGGACCTGAACTCGGGCGGGCACCTGACGCACGGGATGTCGCTGAACTTCTCCGGCAAGCTCTACAAGGTCATCCACTACGGGCTGGATCGCGCCACCGAGCGGATCGACTTCGCGCAGGTCCAGGCGCTGGCGAAGGAGCACCGGCCGAAGATCCTCGTCGTCGGCGCCTCGGCGTATCCGCGGGTGCTCGAGTTCGCCGCCTTCCGCGAGATCGCCGACACCGTGGGCGCGCTGCTCCTCGTCGACATGGCCCACATCGCCGGCCTGGTCGCGGCGGGCATCCACCCCTCGCCGGTGCCGCTGGCCGAGCTGGTCACCACCACGACCCACAAGACGCTGCGGGGCCCGCGCGGTGGTCTCGTCCTCTCCAAGGAGCCCTTCGCCAAGGGGGTGAACAGCAACATCTTCCCCGGCATCCAGGGCGGCCCGCTGATGCACGTCATCGCCGGCAAGGCGGTGGCCTTCCACGAGGCGCTCCAGCCGGGCTTCGCGGTGTACCAGCGGCAGATCGTCGCGAACGCCAAGGCGCTCGCCGAGGCGCTGCAGCGAGGCGGTCTCCGTCTCGTCTCCGGGCGGCACCGACACCCATCTGATGCTGGTCGACCTGCGGCCCAAGAAGCTCACCGGCAAGGTGGCCGAGGCGGCGCTCGGCAAGGCGGCGATCACGGTGAACAAGAACATGATCGCCTTCGATCCCGAGAAGCCGATGGTCACCTCGGGCATCCGCATCGGGACCCCGGCGCTCACCACCCGCGGGATGAAGGAGGCCGAGATGGCCACCGTCGGCGCGCTCATCGTGGAGGCGCTGGACCACGCGGCCGACGAGGCGGCGCTGGCGCGTGTGGCGGGGAAGGTGCACGAGCTCGCGAGGAGCTTCCCGCTCTACGCCTCGCGGCTCTAGGAGCGAGATGCGCTGTCCCTTCTGCAAGCGCGACGACAGCAAGGTCCTCGACTCGCGCGAGTCGGGGGAGGGCACGGTGACCCGGCGGCGGCGGGAGTGCCTCGGGTGCCACAGGCGCTTCACCACCTACGAGCGCGTCGAGGAGCTGATGCCGCTGGTGGTGAAGAAGGACGGGCGGCGCGAGCCGTACGACCGGGAGAAGCTCATCTCCGGGCTGCAGAAGGCGGTGGAGAAGCGGCCGGTGTCCATGGAGCAGCTGGAGCTGCTCGTGGCGGAGGTCGAGTCACGGATCGTCGAGCGCGGAGAGAAGGAGGTCCCCTCCAGCCTGCTCGGCGAGGAGGTGATGCGCCGGTTGCGCGCGCTCGACCAGGTGGCGTACGTCCGGTTCGCATCGGTGTACCGGAGCTTCCGGGACATCGAGGAGTTCATGGACGAGCTGAAGGGCCTACTCGATGACCACGGCGCAGACGCCGCGCGGCGACCCCGCGGGCGCCTCGAAGACTGAGCCCGCGCTCCCGGCCGGCGCCGAGGGCTGGATGCGCGAGGCGCTCGCCGAGGCCCGCCACGCCGTGGGACGCACGCACCCCAACCCCGCCGTGGGAGCGGTCGTGGTGCGCGGACGGACAGATCGTCGGGCGCGGCCACACCGCCCCGGCAGGCGGCCCTCACGCCGAGGTCCGGGCCATCGCCGATGCGGGTCCGCGTGCCCAGGGAGCAGACCTCTTCACCACCCTCGAGCCGTGCGATCACCACGGCCGGACGCCGCCCTGCACCGAAGCCATCCTCGCCGCCGGCGTGGCGAGGGTGTTCGCCGGGTCGGCGGATCCGAACCCCCTGGTGGATGGCCGGGGCGTCCGTCGGCTGCGCGGACTCGGGATGCCGGTGTGGACCGGGGTGCTCGCGGCCGAGACGGACGCGCTGAACCGACCCTTCTTCAAGGCGATGCGCTCGGGCCTGCCCTGGGTGACCCTCAAGGCGGCGGTCTCGCTCGACGGCAAGCTGGCGACCGCGTCCGGGGACAGCCGCTGGGTGACCGGGGAAGCGGCGCGGGCGGAGGTGCACCGGCTCCGGAACCTCGTGGATGCGGTGCTGGTCGGGTCGGGGACCGTGCGAGCGGACGACCCGGCCCTCACCACCCGGCTCCCCGCGGGCGGAGGCAGGGACCCGCTCCGCGTGGTGCTCGATTCAGGGCTACACCTGTTGCCCCAGCGTCAGCTCTTCCGCCTCACCTCGAGCGCACGCACGCTGCTGGTGCACGTGGAGGGGCAGGGAACCGAGCGGGCGGCGGCCCTCGAGGGCGTGGGGGCCGAGCTCCTCTCCGTCCCGGGCCGCCCCGGCGTGGTCGATCTGGAAGCGACGCTCCGCGCGCTGCTCCGCCGCGACGTCCTGCATCTGCTGGTGGAGGGGGGGCCGACGGTGTTCGCGGCGTTCATCCGGGCCGGGCTGGCGGATGAGCTGGTCCTGCACCTCGCGCCCAGGCTGCTCGGGGGTGACGCCCTCTCCTGGCTCGGTCCGCTGGGAGTGGAACGGATGGACGGCGCCCGCCGGGTTACGCGTGGAGTCGGTCCGGTCGCTGGGCGAGGACCTCGAGGTTCGCGCGCTGATCGTCCCCGGCTAGCGGGACGCCGTCTGGACCGGGGCCGGGGTGTTTTGACCCCTGGCAGTGGCGACTGACCCGGCCGAACTGGCGGCGCCCACGGCGCCGATGGTGACGAAGAACGCGCTCGCCCAGAGGAGCATCCGGCGGCGGAGGCAGTGGCTGCAGAGGTGAGAGCGGTGCATGGTCGAATGTCCTACGCAATTGACGTGCCTGTTGGATGCCCATTCACCTTGAAGGTTCCGGTGGCTCGCTGCGTTTGACTCCCACCCGTCCGCTGACTCATCGGTCCACGGCCGGGGAGGACACACCTGGACCGCCATCCGCGCCTGTCGGAGAGTCCCGTCCCATGCGTCGTCTGCTCCCGCTACTCCTGGTCGCCGTCGCCTGCTCGAGCCACAAGTCGGCGCAGTACGTCCCTGGCAGCGAGGCTGAGCAGCAGCTGCCACCGACCGCTCCGCTTCCTCCTCCGCCCCCGCTCGGGCCCGACCAGTCGACCGCCAAGGTGTCGGGCTGCTCGCAGTCCCCCAGCCCGTCCGAGCAGGACGCCGCGAGCTGGCCACCGATGGTGGTCGGCAGCCGGGCCCCCTCCGCGACCGAGGTGCAGCTCGGGATGCAGCAGGCGGGCGTCTGGGTCTCGCACAACCTGACCCACGCCTGCTGCACGAAGGCGAAGATCTACGTGCAGCGCGTGCCTGGACAGGTGAACTTCATCGAGACGGTCGAGGGCAAGGCGTGCGGGGACGGCTGCATGTGCACCTCGGAGGTCCAGGCCGCGGTCGGCGTGCCGCCCGGGCGCTACGCGGTGTCGCTGCGGCTCGAGGACTCGGTCGGGTCGACCGTGGTGAAGCAGGCCGCGTTCACGGTGGAGGCGTACTGATGCGCCCGCGCGCCTGGACCCTCCTCGTCGTCCTCGCGAGCATGGCGGCGTGGGCCAAGGACGCGCCCGACGCAGGCACGAAGGCTGCCGTCTCCGCCTCCGTCCAGAAGCTGGATCCGGCGCAGTTCAAGCTCGCGCTGGAGAAGGCGCGGGCCTCGGGCAAGTTCACCCTGCTCGACGTTCGCGAGCCGGGCGAGACGTCCGCGGGGTACGTCGAGGGCGCGGAGCTCCTGCCGTACAACAGCGGCGCCTTCGGCCGGGAGCACGCGAGCATCCCGAAGGATCGTCCGGTCCTCATCTACTGCGCGAGCGGCGCGCGGGCGGGGCGGGCAGCCCAGATCCTCGCCACCGAGGGCTGGAAGGACATCCTCGTCCTCTCCAGCGGTGGCTACGAGGATCTCCGCTAGTGCGAGGTCAGCCCACTGGCGGTCCTTCCACCAGCGAGAGGACGTTGCCCGCGGGGTCCTTGAACCAGGCGATCGTCGGCCCGGCGCCGCGAGCAATTCCCTTCTCGTCCGTCCGCACGGGTCCGTCCCGGTAGATCTCTGGCCTGACACCTCGCTCGACGAGAGCAGCCAGGGCCGTCTCCACGCTCTTCACCGGAAAGTTGAGAACGGTGAAGGTCGCAGGGGTGTGATCGGGCTTCGGATAGACGAGCACCCGGGCGCCGTCCCCGAGGCGAAGAGTGAGGATCGACGTGTCGCCGGGCATCGGTGTCTCGGTCACGTCCAGGCCGAGCGTCTGCCCGTAGAAGGTCTTCGCCCGTGACAGGTCATCGACCGAGAAGCTGCTGAATGCCTTCGCGTCCTTGAGCATGGTTCCCTCGCGCTGGGGTTGGAGAACGAAGGTAGGGGCTCGCCTGCGCTGTTGCAGGCAGCTGGACTGCCTGGAGCCCCGTCGAGGTCCCGACGGACCGCCCGGAGGCCGCGGGAAGCGCCCGTGAAACGCCACCTGTATCTCTCTCCGCGCACCACGGCTGTGAGTGGAAGGGCGGGGTCGGCTCGGGCACACTCCCGGGCACGATGTTCCGGACGCAGCGCTCGACCTGTCCGTTCGATTGTCCGGACGCATGTGGTCTGGTGGTGGAGACCGACGGGCTCAGCGTCCGCTCGGTGCGGGGTGACCCCGAGCACGGCTACACCCGCGGCACGCTCTGCCCGAAGGTGAATGGGTTCGAGCGGACGGTCCACGCCCCGGGCCGGCTTCTGACTCCGCTGGTCCGGAATGGACCGAAGGGGCAGGGCGGCTTCCGCCGGGCGTCATGGGACGAGGCCGCGGCGCTGATCGCCGACCGGTGGCAGGCGCTCATCGCCGCGCACGGCCGGGAGTGCGTCCTTCCCGTGACCTACGCCGGCACCATGGGGCTCATCCAGCGCAACGCGCAGGAGCCGCTCTTCCACCGGCTCGGGGCCTCCCTGCTGCGACCGGGCCATCTGCACCCCGGCCCAGAACGCGGGCTGGGAGCAGGTGATGGGAGAGACGCCCGGGTCGGATCCGGACGACGCCGCGCAGAGCGACCTGGTGGTGCTGTGGGGCATCAACGCGCTCGCGACCAACATCCACTTCCTCTCGCAGGTGAAGGCGGCGCGCCGGGCGGGGGGCCGCGCGATCCTGATCGACACCCATCGCCAGGCCACGGCGGCCCACGCCGACCGGGTGTTCATCGTCCGCCCGGGGTCGGATGGGGCGCTGGCGCTGGGGATGCTGCACGTGCTCGTCCGGGAGAACCTGGTCGACCGGGCGTTTCTTTCGCGAGAAACGGTGGGCTGGGCGGAGCTCGAGCGCGAGGTGCTCCCCGGGCTCACGCCGGACCGCGTCGCGCGCCTCACGGGCCTCTCGGTCGAGGACATCCAGTGGCTGGCACGGGAGTACGGGAACGCGCGGGCCCCGTTCATCCGGGTCGGAGGCGCTCCGTCTCGCTACGGCAACGGGGCGATCTCCACCCGGGCACTGATCTGCCTCCCGGCCGCGGTCGGTGCGTGGGCCAAGAAGGGCGGCGGATTCCTCGCGAGCACGGGAACCGGCGCGGCCTTCGACATCCGGTCGTTCACCCGTCCTGACCTCCTGCCCGGGCGCACCCGCGTCGTGAACATGAACCGGCTCGGCCACGCGCTCAACGAGCTCGACGGCCCGCGGGTGATGGCGCTCTTCGTCGCCAACTCGAATCCGGCGGCGGTGTGCCCGGATCAGAACGCGGTGCTCGAGGGGCTCTCGCGCGAGGACCTCTTCACGGTGGTGCACGAGCGGTTCATGACCGACACGGCGCTCTACGCAGACGTGGTGCTCCCCGCGCCGACGATGCTGGAGACTGCCGACCTGTACCGGAGCTACGGGCAGTTCTTCGTGCAGCGGACGCGGCCGGTGATTCCGCCGCTCGGCGAGTCGCGGTCGAACTGGGAGACCATCCAGACGCTGGCCCGGGCGCTGGGGCTCACCGACGAGGTCTTCTCGCTGTCGGCCGACGAGCACATCGACCGGATCCTCTCGGTGCCATCGCCCGTGGCGCGAGGACTTCGATCGGGCCGCGCTCGAGGCGGGGCACGCGGTGAGGCTCACCCCGCCGCGGGGGCGGTGGCTGACGCCTTCCGGGAAGATTGAATCCGGAACGACCGCCTCGAGGAGCCGTTGCCGCGGCACAAGCCGACCCACTCCGACCTCGAGGAGCACGGCCTGCCGCTCCGGCTCCAGACGACGCCCGCGCTCTACCGCCTGAACTCCTCCTTCACCGAGCGGGCAGAGCTGGGGGCGAAGCTGGGTCCGCAGACGCTCCGGCTCTCACCGGCCGACGCGGCGGCCCGAGGGCTCGCCAGCGGTCAGCGGGTCACCGCGTTCAACGCGCTGGGCGAGGTCTCCTTTCGTGCTCGAGGTGACCGACGCCGTGCCCTCGGGCGTGGCGATCGCCGAGGGCGTGCATTCGATCCAGGCAGGGAACGCGCGCAACGTGAACGGGCTCACCTCGCAACGCCTGACCGACTCCGGCGCCGGCAGCACGTTCTACGACAACCGATCGACGTCGCGGACGCATCGCTGGGCGCTGACGCCTGCCGCGAGCCGGTGAGGCGGCGCGCTCGCGGGCACTTGCCAGACCTATTGGCCTCGCACGCCTGCAACTCGCTGCGATCCTCAGCTGCCGGGGTCGATCCAGCCACGCCTGCGAACGCCTCGAACCCGTACGGTCGCCCGAGGAAGTCCTTGATCAGATCGGCCGCATCCCTGCTCCCACCGGGGACCAGCACCGTGTCCCGGTACCGGGCTCGCCGTCCTCTCGTCGAGCAGCCCGTTGCGCTGGAACTCGCCGAGCAGATCCTTGGCGATCACCAGGGACCACAGATACGTGTAGTACATCGCCGAGTACCCGTTGAGGTGCCCGAAGCTGGCGAAGAAGTGCGTGCCCTCCACGTACGGGAACGGGCTGTAGCGCTTCTGGAGCTCCAGCATCGTCCTGGTGATGTCGACGTTCGCCGGCGGCTGGCTGTGCAGCGTGAGCGACAGCTGGGCGTAGAAGACCTGGTGGCGGGTGTGCGCGCCCTTGCCGAACTCGTTCGCCTCGCGCATCCGGTGCACCAGCTCGGCAGGGATCGGCGCGTCCGTCTCGATGTGCCGGGCGAACAGCTTCAGCGTCTCCGGGTCCCAGGCCCACTCCTCGAGCATCTGGCTCGGAGCCTCGACGAAGTCCCACTCGGTCGCCACGCCCGAGAAGCCGAGCCAGGTCTGCTGCCCGCCGAGCACGTGGTGCATCAGGTGCCCGAACTCGTGGAAGAGCGTCACCACGTCGTCGTGGTCGAGCAGCGCCGGGCTGTGCACCGCCGGGTCGGCGAAGTTGCAGATCAGGGCCCCCTCCGGGAGCTGCACGCCCTTCACCCCGGACACGATGGGGAACTGCGCCGCGTGCTTGTACTTGTCCGCACGCGGGTGCAGGTCGAGGTGGATGCGCCCGAGCCGCTCGCTGCCGCGGAACACATCGTACGAGGCTACTTTCGGATGCCACGACGCCGGATCCTTCACCGGCACGTACCGGATGCCGAACAGCCGCGAGGTGATGGTGAGCAGCCCGTCGCGGACCCGGTTGAACTCGAAGTACGGCCGGACCGACTGCGAGTCGAAGTTCAGCTCCTCCTGCTTCACCCGCTCCTCGTAGTAGGCCTTCTCCCAGTCCTCGACCCGCGTCGCGGTGGGCACGTCCTTCTGCTTGCGCCGGAGCAGCCGCTCCACGTCGCGCTTCGACGGACCCTCGGTCACCGCCACCACCCGGGCCAGGAAGTCGGCCACCGTCTTGCCCGACTTCGACATCTTGTCCTCGGTCACGTAGTCCGCCCAGGACGCCATGCCGAGGAGCCGCGCCTGCTCGGCCCGGACCTCGAGGATGTCTCGCAGCACCTTCTCGTTCCCGGGGTAGGCCCGCGAGGTGTTCTCGACGTAGAGCTGCCGCCGCGCCTCTCCGTCGCGCGCGTAGGTCCGGAAGGGGAGGAGGTCCGGGTAGTCGGTCGTGATCCGCACCTTCCCGTCCGGCCCTGGCCTGTGCTTCGCCCGGTAGTCCTCCGGCAAGCCGTCGAGCTGCTCGGGTCGGAGCGCCACCGTTCGCACGTCCTCGCGGATGGCCCGGTCGAAGTCCTGTCCCAGCCGCACCGCCCGGTCCGCCAGCTCCTTCAGCCGCCCCCGCGTGGGCTCGTCCTTGTCCACGCCTGCCCGGCGGAAGTCGCGCAGCGTGTGCTCGAGGAAGCGCCGGGTGTCCGGCGCGAGCGCCTCGGCGTCGACCGATGCCAGCGCCTCGTACAGGCCGCGGTGCAGGGACAGCTCGGTCGCATACGCGCTGATCTCCTGGACCGCCACCTCGGCCGCCTCGCGCAGCGGCTTGTCCGGATGGACCTCGGACAGGAGCCCTGCCCGGTGGCCGGCGTTCGACAGGGCAAGCTGCAGGCGGTGGTACGGCGCGAGCGTGTCGGCCTCGGTGCGACCGCCCTTCGCCCCGAGGAGGGTGTCCAGCTCGGAGCGGGCAGTGGCCAGGGCGGCGCGGGTGTCAGCGAGGAGGTTCTCGGGGGTGGTGGGTGTCATGGCAGGTTTGCTCGGAGGGACTTATAAGCGACGGCCGACCATGTTCACTGGCCTGGTGCAGGACCTGGGCACCGTGGAGCGTGTCCTCCCCGGGCCGATGACCACTCTCTGGATCCGGACTGCCCTGGGGGCAGGCGAGTTCGCGCCCGGGGAGTCGATCGCCGTGTCCGGTGCCTGCCTCACCGTGGTGGAGCGGACGGCCGACACCTTCCGGGTCGACGCGGCCCCCGAGACCCTCCGCCGGACCACCCTCGGCGAGCTCCGCTCCGGCTCCCGGGTGAACCTCGAGCGGGCGCTCCGGCTGTCCGATTGGCTGGGAGGCCACCTCGTCCTCGGTCACGTCGACGGGGTCCTGCCGCTGCTGAGCAAGGCGCACGAGGGCGGCTCGCTGGTGCTGGAGATCGGCCTGACCCCGGAGCTCGCGCCCCTCTTCATCGAGAAGGGCTCGGTCACGCTCGACGGGGTGAGCCTCACCGTCAACTCCGTGGGCGACGACCGCTTCAGCGTCCAGCTCATCCCCGAGACCCAGTCGCGGACGACGCTCGGCCAGCGCGCGATCGGCGAGCGCTACAACGTTGAAGCAGACGTCATCGGCAAGTACGTGGCCCGGCTGCACGCGGCCCACGCCCCGGCGAAGTCTGGCGGCCTCACGGTGGACATGCTCCGATTGGCCGGCTTCGGAACGGACTGATGGCACGACGACTGGAAGAGGTGGGAAGCATCGCCCTGGTCGAGCGGGCCGTTTCCGACATCCGCAGGGGCCGGATGGTCATCCTCACCGACGACGAGGACCGCGAGAACGAGGGCGACCTGGTCATGGCCGCCGAGAAGGTGACCCCCACCGCCATCAACTTCATGGCCATGCACGGCCGCGGCCTCGTCTGCCTGTCGCTCACCGAGGACCGCATCCGCCAGCTCGCGCTGCCGCTGATGGTCCAGGACAACACCTCGCCCTTCGGGACCGCGTTCACCGTCTCCATCGAGGCCGCACGCGGCGTCACCACCGGCATCTCGGCCGCCGACCGCGCCCGCACCATCCAGGCCGCCGTCGCCCCCAAGGCCAAGCCCGGCGACCTCGTCCGGCCCGGCCACGTCTTCCCGCTCCGGGCTCGCGAGGGCGGCGTGCTGGTCCGCACCGGCCAGACCGAGGGCTCGGTGGACCTCGCCCGGCTCGCCGGCCTCTTCCCCGCGGGAGTCATCTGCGAGGTGATGAACCCGGACGGAACGATGTCCCGGCGTCCGGAGCTCCAGCGGTTCGCCCGCCGGCACGGCCTGGCGATGCTGAGCGTCGCCGACCTCATCCGCTACCGGCTCCAGAACGACCGGCTGGTGAAGCGCGTGGCGGTCAGCGAGCTCCGCCGCCCTCAGCAGGGCACGTGGATGGCGTACGCCTACCAGAGCGATGTCGACTCCGACGTGCACATCGCCATGGTGAAGGGCGACATCGGGGGGCCCGCGCCCGTGCTCACCCGCGTGCACCGGGCCTGTCCGGTGGGGGATCTGCTCGGCAGCGCAGGCTGCGACTGCGGCAGCCAGCTGGAGCAGGCATTCAAGGCGATCGCCGACGCGGGCCGGGGCGTGCTCGTCTACCTCCACAAGGCCGTGCGCCCCGCGTCCGCCCTGGCCTGCACCCGGCAGGAGGCGGAGGACGCCGGGCCGGATCGCGACCGGAGCCGGCTGCGCGAGTTCGGTGTAGGTGCGCAGATCCTCAAGGACCTGGGCCTCCGTCGCCTTCGCCTGTTGACCAACAATCCCAAGAAGATCGTGGGCCTGGAGAGCTATTCTCTCGAGGTGGTGGAGCAGATTCCCCTCACCCGGCCGAAGGTCCAGCGCCGGCAGGGAACGGCGAGCTGACATGGCACGGGTGATCGAGGGATTTCTCACGACACCGCAGGGGCGGTTCGCGCTCTGCGTGGCGCGCTTCAACAGCTTCATCACCGAGCAGCTGCTCCACGGCGCCCAGGACGCGCTCGTCCGCCACGGCGTCGCCGACGCCGACATCGACGTCTTCCGGGTCCCGGGCACCTTCGAGCTGTCGGGCCTGGTCCGCCGGGTCGCCGAAGGAGGGCAGTACGCCGGCGTCGTGGCGCTGGGCTGTGTGCTCCGTGGCGGCACACCGCACTTCGAGTACGTGGCCGGCGAGGTGAGCAAGGGCATCGGACAGATCGCCCTGACTGCTCCGTGTGCGGTCAGCTTCGGCGTGCTGACCTGCGACACGCTGGAGCAGGCCATCGACCGCGCCGGGGTGAAGGCGGGCAACAAGGGCGCGGACGCTGCCCTGGCCTGCCTGGAGATGGTGAACCTGTATGCCCGGATGGCGGAGGTTGGAAAGAAGCGCTGATGGGGGCTCGCCGAATCGGCCGTGAGCGCGCGCTCCAGGCGCTCTACCAGATGGAGATGAGCGCGCTGCGTCCGGAGGATGCCCTCGAGACCGCCTGGAACGCCGAGCCGGAGGGCACGCCGGATCCGGAGGCGCAGCGGTTCGCGCTGGAGCTGGTCCAGGGCGTCATCGCGCACCGCGAGGAGATCGACGGACTCATCGAGCAGCACAGCCACAACTGGCGGCTGGACCGGATGGCGCGCGTGGACCGGAACGTGCTGCGCCTCGCGGTCTTCGAGCTGAAGTGGCGACCGGACATCCCGAAGAAGGTGACCCTCAACGAGGCCGTCGAGCTGGGGAAGGCCTTCGGCACCGAGGCCTCGTCGGCGTTCGTGAACGGCTTGCTGGACCGCATCGCGCTGGACGTGGAGCAGCAGCGATGAGCGCGGCGGTGAGCACGGTGCCGCTGTCGCTGGATGCGCTGGATCCACTCCCGGTGGATACGTTGTGCCTGTTCGTGACCGAGGACGAGCGGCCGCTCACCGGCGCGGCAGGGTACGTGGACTGGCGGCTGTGCGGTCAGCTCTCACGCCTCCTGGTGGACGGCTTCTTCAAGGGGACGCGCGGCGAGTCGCTCCTCCTGCCGTCGAATGGCCGGATTGGCCCACCGCGGGTCGTGATCCTGGGGCTCGGGCCAGGCGGCGAGGCCCTCCACCCCGGGACGCTCCGCGGCGCGCTCTCCCAGGCCGCGGATGTGCTCAACCGTGCAGGGGCGGACAGCATCGCCGTGGAGCTCCCGGGCCGTGGAGCGCTTCCGGCCGAGGACCGGAGCTCAGCGTTCCAGGAGGCCTTCGTCCCGGCCTTTCGCGGAGCCCGGGTTACCCTGTTGTCCGATGGCCCCACGCGGCCAGCCCGCTGAGATCCGGGGAGACTCCTGGGCCGATTCATCTGCTAGGGTCCAAGGTCCGGCCGGGGAATGGGGTACAAGGTTCTCATCGTCGAGGACTCGACCGCGTCGCGGGAGTTCATCGCCTCGACCATCCAGCAGATTGACGGCGCGGAGGTCGTGTGCGCGGGGAGCGGCTTCGACGCGCTGAAGCTGCTGCCCCGCTTCCGGTTCGACCTCATCATCACCGACATCAACATGCCGGACATCAACGGGCTCGAGCTCATCAACTTCGTGAAGATGAACCCGAACTACCGCGAGACGCCGCTGATCATCGTCACCGGCGAGGCCCGGCAGCACGACCGTGACCGCGGGTTGAAGCTCGGCGCCTCCGAGTTCCTGATCAAGCCCCTGCAGCCCGACCTCCTGACCGAGCTGGTGCGGCGGTACCTCAAGCTCGCGTGAGCGACCGGCCTCCGGCAGAGTTCTCGTCCGAGGCCGTCGAGACCGCCGACGCCCTGGGCCGCAACCTCCTCCTCCTCGAGAAGTCCGCCGCCGATCCGGACCCCGAGGTGCTGAACTCGGTGTTCAGGCAGGCGCATTCGCTGAAGGGGCTGGCGGCGACGTTCGGGCAGGAGCGGATGGCCGAGCTGGCCCACGCCGCGGAAGATCTCCTGGATCGTCTCCGCCTCGGGAAGGCCCGGCTCACCCCCACCCGGGTGGACCTCCTCCTCGAGGCGGTGGAGCTGTTCCAGCGCATGGCCCACGGCCCCGGGAGCGCGGTCGAGGAGGCACGGACGCTCGCCGCGCGCCTGTCGTCGATCGAGGAGGCGCCGGAGCGCCTCACCGAGGATCCGCTGGAGCGCCTCGAGCTTCCGCCCGAGATGCGCCGGGTCCTCACCGAGTTCGAGGAGCACCGGCTGCGCGAGACGCTGCGGCGGGGCAGGCTGGTCTGGGCGGCCCGGGTGCAGTACCCGCTGGAGACGTTCGACCGCGAGCTGGAGCAGCTCAAGGCACGGCTGCGCGGCGTGGGCGAGCTGGTGTCCACGCTCCCCGGTCCGGTCGCGGACAGCGTCGAGGCGCTCTCCTTCGTCCTGCTCATCGGCTCGGGCGCCGGGGAGGCGGGCCTCAGGGTCGCCTTCGGCGAGGCGGCGGTGGACCTCCGGGCCGTCCCCGTCCGCAAGGAGCGCAGGCCCACTGCGGAGGCCGAGGGAGGCGGGCGCCTGGGGGAAGCTCCCGAGGCGGCCGGGGCGGCCCGCACGCTCCGGGTGGACATCGCCCGGCTGGATGCGCTCATGGACGACGTGGGCGAGCTGCGGCTCATCGGCGAGGCCATCCGCGGCCTGTCGGATGCGCGCGAGCTGTCTCCGCGGGCGTGGACGGGGGAGCTGCTCCGGGAGCAGCGGCGGCTGGTGCGGCGACTGGACATTCTCCAGGACCGGTTGCTCCAGGCGCGGATGGTTCCGCTCGGCCCTCTGTTCGACCGGATGCAGCGTCTCGTCCGGCGGATGGCGCGCGAGGCGGGCAAGGAGGTGGTGCTCTCCACCTCCGGTGCCGAGGTGCAGATTGACAAGCGCCTGGTGGAGGAGCTGAGCGATCCGCTGGTGCACCTGGTCCGCAACGCCATCGACCACGGAATCGAGCCGGCGGGGCTGCGGGAAGGGCGGGGAAAGCCGCGCGCCGGTCGCATTCTCCTGTCGGCCGAGCAGCTCGGGAGCCGGGTGGTCCTGGTGCTCACCGACGACGGCGGCGGCGTGGACTGGGCGCGCGTTCGTGAGGTCGCCATCCAGCGGGGGCTGCTGGACGAGGAGCGGGCGCGGGCGGCGGGGGAGCGCGAGCTTCAGGCGGTGCTCTTCAGCCCTGGGTTCTCCACCGCCTCGGCGGTCAGCGCGATGTCCGGCCGGGGCGTGGGCCTGGACGTGGTGAAGACCAACATCGCCGGGCTCTCGGGGGTCATCGACGTCGAGAGCCGGGCAGGGGAGGGGACCACCTTCCGGGTCACGCTCCCGGTGACGCTGGCCACGGTGCGGGGACTGCTCGTCGGTGTGAGCCGACGGGTGTACGCGGTCCCCCTCAGCAGCGTGCTCGATGTCCTGGCGCACGACGTCCGGGCGGAGGGCCTCGGGCCCGGAAGCCGCGTCATCCCGGTGCGCGGGCGGAGCATCCCGGTCGTGTCCCTGGCCGAGACCTTCGGGCTCCCGTCCCGCGGCGATGGGGCGGCGTACCTGGTGGTGGTGGGCGTGGCGGAGCGACGGCTCGGCCTGGTGGTGGACGCGCTCCACGGGCAGCGCGACCTGGTCACCCAGACGCTCGGCCCGAGGCTGGGTCAGGTCCCGGGGGTCTCCGGGGCGGCCGAGGTCGGCCACCACCACACGGTGCTGGTGCTCGACGTGGGCGCGCTCCTCGACGAGGTGCTGCGCGGCCCGCCGCGGCTGGGGGCGCAGGCATGAGCGCCGAGCCGTCGTCCATCGAGGCGCTGCTCGCGCGCTTTCGCTATCGGCCGGACGAGGAGACCACAGGGGTGGTGGAGCTCGCGGCGTCGCCGGTCGAGCCCGAGCAGCGACCGGATGCCGAGGAGCTGCAGCTGTTGACCTTCAGCCTGGGGCTCGCCGAGTACGCGGTCGCGCTCGGGACGGTGACCGAGATCCTCCGCGCGCGGGCGTTGACCGAGATTCCACGCGCGCGGCCACCGTTGCTGGGCGTGCTCAACCTCCGCGGCGTCATCACCCCGGTGTACGACCCGTCGCTGCGGCTCGGGCTCGGCACGGCCGCCCCGGTGTGCGCCGGCCCGGACTGCGAGCGCCCACCGCGGGCGGCGCGGATCCTGGTCGTCGGCACCGGGCTGGGTCCGGCGGGCCTCTGGGTGAGCCGGGTGCGCGGAGTCCAGCGTGTCCGTCCGGCCGCGCTCGAGCGCCCTGCCGGCGGGCCGACCGGCGGCGTGCTGGGCGTGCTCCAGACCGCGGAAGGGTCCTGCACCGTCGTCGACCCGGAGTGGCTCCTCCGGTGAGCGCGGACGCCACCGCGGTCGACGTCTGCGCCTTCTGGGTGGGCGAGGCCGTCTACGGCATCGACGTGGCGCGGGTGGACGAGATCCTCCCCCGCGTGGTTCCGCTCCCGGTGGCGGACGCGCCCGCGTATGTCGAGGGCGTGGTCCACGTGCACGGCACCGCTGTGCCCATCGTGGACCTGCGGCGGCTCCTGCCGGCCGGGTCCCCGCCCCGCACTGCCAAGCCGAAGGTCATCCTGGTCCGCATCGGCCGACGCCGCGTGGGGCTGCGGGTGGACGGCATGGCGGGTGTGCGGCGGTACACCGAGGCGGAGATCCGTCCCGGCAGATCGACCGTGGGCGTCCTGGGGGTGACGTCGGACGAGTGCCGGCTTCTCGATTTGCGAGCTTTGCTGGCAGATCGAACTGCGCCGCGGTGACCAGGACTGTAAACTCCTGTCCCGTCCCCGATGAGAGGCTTCCGCGTTCTGGTGGTCGACGACTCCCGTGCCGCGCGCCAGGTGCTGGTGACGGCGATGACGGCGCTCGGCTCGGGGACCTGTGACGAGGCCGCGGACGGGGCCGAGGCGCTGAAGCGCTTCGCCGCCGGCGAGTACGACCTGGTGGTGACGGACGTGCACATGCCGCGGCTGGACGGCCTGAAGCTCATCCATCACATCCGCTCCGGTGCGCGGCGGCCCCGGGTGCCCATCCTGGTCGTGACCACGGATCGGACCGAGGCCGAGCGGGCGCGCGCGCTCGGGGCGGGAGCGAGCGCCTTCCTCTCCAAGCCGGTCGGGCCGGAGGACGTGAGCCGGGCGGCGGCGTCGCTGCTGGCCACACCGGCCTGAAGGGCCGCGCCGGGTGGCTCGGCCGCGAGGGGGCTTCGCCGCCGCCGCTCCCGGGCCGGCTGCCCGTGGCACACTCGGGTCCCTGCGCTGGCTGGGCACCCGGACGATTTCCGCCGTCACCGTGGTCGCGGTCGTCCTCGTCGTGTGGCCGTGGGCGACGAACCCGTTCTCCACCCCCAAGTGGATCGTCACCGGCCTCGCTTCCGTCGCTGCGGTGGCGTTCCTCCCGCGTGACGCCCGGCGGCCCGGGAGCGTCGCCATTGCCGCGCTGGCCAACCTCGGCGCCTGCCTCGCCTCGCTGCTGCTCGACGGAGGTCCATCGCCGTGGTGGACGCTCGCCGGGCCGCTCCTCATCGCTGGCCTCTCTCTCTCCGCGCCGCCGATGCCGTGGTCGACCATTGCCTGGGCGGGCGGCCTCGCGGCCACGGCTGTGCTGCTTCAGGCGCTGGGAGCGGATCCGTTCGCCTCCTTCGCGCCCGAGTTCGAGGGGACCCGGCTCCGTCTCTACGGGACGCTCGGGAATCCGGACTTCGTCGCCTCGGTGCTCGGCGTCACCGCCCCCCTCTCGGCGGTCGCCGCCCCGCGGCGCGGAGCGACCACGGCGAGGCTCCTGACCGCCTCGGCGGCTCTGCAGCTCCTCGCGCTCGCCCTGCTCCGCTCCTTCGCCACGGCTCTCTCCCTCGGGGCCGCGGTGCTGATCGTCCTCGTCGCCGGGCCGCGGGAGCGATCACGGCGCTCGCTCGTTCTCGCCCTCTGCGCAGGATTGCTCGTGGCGGCGCTTCCGCTCGCCGGGCGCTCCGCCGGCGCCGTCCTGCAGGGGCGCCTCTATCTCTGGACCACCGCTGCGCCTCAGGTCGCGGAGGCGCCGCTTCTGGGCCAGGGCCCGGGCGCGGTGGTGCTCCACTGGCCGCGATGGGAACTCGCCCGCTGGAAGGCCCGGTGCGGCGAGGATGCCGGCTGCGTCGCAGCACACCCCGAGTCACGGTTCGCCGGTCTGCAGGACCACCTCCACGACGACTGGCTGGAGCGGCTGCTCGAAGGCGGCGTGGTAGGGCTCGTGGCGTTGGTGACTCTCTTCGTCACCGCGCTCGCGGCCGCTCTCCGGAGCCGGACGCTGGAGGGGCTGGGGGTCGCGGCGGGGCTGGCATCGCTCGCCGCGCGGGCCACGGTCGATTTCCCGCTCTCCCGGCCGGCGGACCTCGTCCTGCTCGCCGTGCTCGCCGGGGCCGCCGCGCAGCAGTCGCTCACCGAAAGCGTGGACCGTGACCGTGGTTCTCCGCGAGAGTTGCCGCCGGACGGAGGGATCCATGAATCGACTGGTCGTGCTGCTGGTGCTCGCCGCACCCGCGGTCGGCGGTGACTGGCAGAAGCGGCAGTCCGAGTTCTACGCGAAGGCCTCCGCCGAGCGGAAGCAGCTCGGCCTCGACGACAAGGCGGTGAAGGCGAAGTACCCGACGCCTCAGGTCACCTTCTCCGGAGCGGGTTCGGGAGGCGGGGCCGCTGCCACGGCCTGCGTGTCGATCTGCCCGGGCAAGACCGCGAAGGTCACGATCAAGGGCAAGCTCCCCGAGGGGAGCCTGGTGCTCGTGCAGAGCAACGACGTCGAGGTTGTGGAGGAGCAGCAGACCGCCGGAGGGTGGGAGGCCACGCTGAAGGCGAAGCCGGACGCACCGCCCGAGCTGCTCCGGATGTCGGCGATCTCCGCCGTCTCGGGCATCCGGGCCGAGGTGCCGGGGCTGGAGATCGGATGCGAGCACACCTTCACCTTCGAGGTGGCGGGCGACACCATGCAGCTGAAGGTCACCTTCCCCTGCGGCAAGCAGGACACCACCGCGACCGGTGAGTGGAGCCGCGCCGGGAAGTCGCTCGGCAAGTACACCTACCAGGTGAGCCGCGGCGACCACACCCTCACCCTCCACCGCCAGGTGCCCCAGGAGGAGGCCATGGCGGCCGGGCAGGGGATGATGAATCTCATGGCCTCCAAGGAGTGGAAGGACCTCGACACCCGCTTCAACGCGGTGATGGCCAAGACGACCGCCTGCACCAAGGGGCCGCAGAATCAGATCGGCCCCTGCATGAACGCGCTCCAGCCTGAGATCCAGAGCATCAACAAGGAGCGGGAGGGCATGATGCAGGCCAACGAGAAGAAGAACTCCCTGGTCTTCGGTTGCGGCGCCCTCGACGTCCGGGCGAACGCCGGAACGCTCAAGGGCACCGCGACCCAGTGCGCTGGTCACGGTAAGGACGAGCGCGTGCCGGTCACCGGCCGATACGCCTCTCCCTGAGGGAGACGCTCGTCACCGGTCCTCCAGGCCGAGCGCGACCAGCTCGTCCGGGTGGCGCCGAGCGCCGGTCTCCTCGAGCGCCCGGCGCTCGGCTTCCGGAAGCACGTCGAGCATCCTCTCCAGCTCCTCCGCGAGCTCCTTGTCGGCCATGGTGAGGACGATGCCCTGCGCGTGGAGCAGCGCGCGGGCCCCGCCGAGCAGGAGGGCGGCCCGCCCCGTATCGCCACTCCGTCCATGAAGATAGGCCAGGCCGAGCAGCTGGATTGGCTGGCGCTTGCGGTCGCCCAGCTCGCGGGCAACGGTCGCGCTCTCCCGGAGAAGCGCCTTCGCGGTCTGCAGGTCGCCAAGCTGGAGCTTGACGAACGCCAGCGCGCTCCCGGAGACGGCGATCTGCCGCGGGTAACGGGTGACACGGGCGAGCTGCAGCGCCTCGGCGCATGCGTCCTCAGCCCGCTGCCACTCACCGCGGAGCGCAGCGATCTCTCCGCGGCAGTTGATGTGTCTCACCAGTGTGGACTGGTCGCGGTACGTCCGCAGCTCGGCGATCGCCTCCTCGTTCAGACGTTCTCCTTCCACGAGGTCGCCTTGCTCGCAAGCGAGCCAGCTCCGGTTCACCAGGGCCAGCGCCCGGAGCCTCCGGTCCCCCACCCGTCGGGCCAGCGCCAGCGCCTCGTCGTTGAGCGCCGCTCCGGCGGCGAGGTCGCCCTGGAACATCACCGTCCAGTAGAGCGCCAGCAGCCCGTCCATCAGTCGCTCCACGTCCGGGGAGGTCCGGAAGAGCGCGACGCTCTCCTCATGGAGCGCCCGTGAGAGCCGGAGGTCACCCAGGCTCCACGCCAGCACCCCGCGCCAGTGGAGCCCCCTGGCGACCAGGAGCGGGGGCAGGTCCCGCCGTCCCTCGAGGGCGCGCTCCAGCATCTGCAACCCCTCGAGCCAGTGTCCGCGGATCTCCCAGAAATGACCGAGGGCCACTGCCAGCCGCAGCATCTCGCTCCATGCGCCCTGATGCTGGAACCAGTCCAGCGCCAGGAGGAGCTCATCGTGGTCGGCCTCGAGCTCGTCGAAGTGCCGGAGCTGGGCCGGCCCCGTGAGCTCGGGGGCGCGGCGCTCTGCGTCGCCGAGGAAATGGCGTGCGTGCCGTTCCCGGGCCTCGGCGAGCTCCTGTGCCGTCTCGAGCGCGTCCCGCGCGTACTCCCGTACCGTCTGCAGCATCGAGAATCGGGTCTGGGTGCCCTCCTGCTCCAGGCGGATGACCAGACTGCTGTCCACCAGTGCCGCCAGCTGCTCCAGGGTCTCGGTCTCGTCGGTGGCGGCGACGCTGGCTGCTGCCTCGACGGTGAAGGCGTGGGCGAAGACGCCGAGCCGGTGCAGGAGACGGCGCTCCGGGCTCTGGAGCAAGGCGTCGCTCCAGGCGAGCGTCGAGCGCAGCGTCCGCTGGCGTGGCTCGCTGTCCCGGTCGCCCCGGGTGAGGATCCGGAGCGGGCCACCCGCCTGCTGAAGTCGTTGAAGGAGGTCCGCCGGGTCCAGCAGCCGGACCCGCGATGCGGCCAGCTCGATCGCCAGTGGAAGACCATCGAGCCGGGCGCAGATGCCGGCAATCTCCGCGAGCCGGGTGGAGTCGACGGCGAGCGTGGGGACGAGAGCCCTGGCCCGTCCGAGGAAGAGCTGCACCGCCTCCGACGAGGCGTCCGCGGCCGGGTCCAGGCTCAGGCCGGACACGGGGAGGTCGTGCTCGCCGGCGATCCGGAGCAGGGTCCGGCTGGTGACCAGGGCCTTCGTGTCCGGCACCGCCCGGAGGAGGAGCGCGATGTCGGGGGCTGCGCCGATGACCTGCTCGAAGTTGTCCAGCAGAAGCAGGCGCGGACGGGAGCGAAGCTCCGTGGCGATGTCGTGGAGCACCGCCTCCTCTCGGTTGGGCTGGAGGCCCAGCGCCAGGGCGATGGCGCGGAGGACGGTCGCGGGCTCGGTGAGAGGAGCGAGGTTGACGAAGGTCGTCTCCCTCCGGAGCTCGCCCGAGAGGCGGGTCATCGCCTCCAGCGCCAGCCGGGTCTTGCCGGCGCCGCCGGGTCCGCTGATGGTCACCAGGCGGATGGAGGGGTCCCTCAGCAGCTGCTCCAGGGCGTGCAGCTCTGCCGTCCGGCCCACGAAGGGGGTCGACGCGGAGGGAAGCCCGGGGATGGATCGCTCGGGCGAGCTCACCTCGGAGGAGAGAGCGAGCACCGCGTCCTTGGGCCGGCTGAAGCGGTCCACTGGCTCGCGTGCGAGACAGCGGGCGATCACCCGATCCCAGGCCGGGGGGAGGCCGGGGACACTGGCCGAGGCGCTGGGCACGGGAGCGGTGAGTCGAAGCAAGGCGGTGGCGATGGGCGTCTCGCCCTGGAAGGGGAGCACGCCGGTCACCATCTCGAAGAGCACGACGCCGAGGGCGTAGGTGTCGGTCGCCGGAGTGACTGCGCTCTGCCCGAGCACCTGCTCCGGGGCCATGTAGGCCGGCGTCCCGAGCAGCGAGGACGGAGCGGTCAGCTCGGGGAGCCGCGGGAGCGCGTCGAGTGCCCGTGCGATGCCGAAGTCGCTGACCACCACCCGCGGCGGACCGGTGTGGCGGGGCACGAGCAGGACGTTGGAAGGCTTGAAGTCGCGGTGGACCACGCTCTGCGCGTGCGCGGCCTCGAGGGCCTCGGCCATCTGCCGGGCCAGGGCGAGCGCCTCCGGATGCGGGAGCGGCCCCGTCCGGGCGATGCGGTCGGCGAGCGTCTCACCGACGAGCAGCTCCATGGTGAAGAAGACCCGGGTGCCTGCTGGATGCGGCTCGGTGAAGAGATCGAAGACACGGCAGACGTGAGGGTGGGTGATTCGGCGGGCCAGGGCCACCTCGCGGCGCAGTCGATCCACCGCCTCCGGGGAGGACGCCAGATCGGGCAGGAGCAGCTTGATCGCCACCTTCTCGCCGAGCTCCTGGTCCAGTGCCTCGAGCACCACGCCCATCCCGCCCTGGGCGAGCCGGCGCTCGACGCGGAAGCGGCCGGCGAGCAGCGCCCCGGCCACCGACGAGGTGTCCTCCTGGCCCGAGGCCGGGGTCGATGCGGCCGTGGACGTCAGCCATCGACCGCCTCGCGGCTCGGACTCTCCAGACACCGCGGGCGAGCGTACTCCAGCGCCCGTCAGGGGGTGATGCGCTCCATCATCCGGGCGAAGGGGATCGTCTCCCGGACGTGGTGCAGCCCGCACACCCAGGCCACGGTGCGCTCCACGCCCAGTCCGAAGCCGGCGTGCGGCACCGTGCCGTAACGGCGCAGGTCGAGGTACCAGCTGAACGCCTCGCGCGGCAGGTGGGCCTCGGCGATGCGCTTCTCCAGCGTCTCGAGGTCGTCCTCGCGCTGGCCGCCGCCGATGATCTCCCCGTAGCCCTCGGGGGCGAGCACGTCCATGCCCAGGGCAAGCCGCGGGTCCGGGTCGCGCTTGAAGTAGAAGGCCTTCAGCTCCACCGGGTAGCGGTGAACGATGACCGGCCGGTCGAACTGGTTGGCCAGCACCGTCTCCTCGTCGCCGCCGAAGTCGTCACCGAACTTCGCCGGATGTCCGGCGGCCTTCAGCCGCTCGATGGCCTCCTCGTAGGTGATGCGCGGGAAGGGGGCCTGGACGTTCTTCAGCTTGCTCACGTCCCGCTCGAGGACCGAGACCAGCTCCTTCTCGTGCTTCTCGAGGACCCCGGCCACGATGAACGAGACCAGCCCCTCGGCGAGGACCATGTCCTCCTCCAGGGTCATGTAGGCGACCTCGGGCTCGACCATCCAGAACTCGGTGAGGTGCCGGCGGGTCTTGCTCTTCTCGGCGCGGAAGGTGGGGCCGAAGCAGTACACCTTCCCCAGCGCCGCCGCCGCGGCCTCCATGTACAGCTGGCCCGACTGGGTCAGGTACGCGTTGCCGAGGTCGAAGTAGGGCACGGTGAAGAGGGTGCTGGTCCCCTCGCAGGCAGCGGGGGTGAAGATGGGCGCATCCACCAGGGTGAAGCCGTTGCCGTCGAAGTAGTCCCGGATGGCCTTCTCCACCGTGGCCCGGACCCGGAGGATGACGTTCTGGCGGGCGGAGCGGAGCCAGAGGTGCCGGTGCTCCATCAGGTAGGCCACCCCGTGCTCCTTGGGGGTGATGGGGTAGTCCTTGGCCTCGGAGACAATCTCCAGCTCCTTCACCGAGAGCTCGAACCCGATGGGGCTCCGGGCGTCCTTCTTCACCAGGCCCCGGACGATGATCGCCGTCTCCTGGCCCAGGTGGTCGGCGTGGGCGAACTGCTCGGCCGGCACGTCGTTCTTGAAGACCACCGCCTGGATGACCCCCGTCCCGTCCCGGACCTGGAGGAAGTGGAGCTTTCCGCTGCTCCGCTTGTTGTAGAGCCAGCCCCGGAGCTCGACCTCCTGGTTCTCGTGGGCCGCGATGGTGCTGATGGTGACGACGGGGAGTGCCATGGCAGTCGCTCTTTACCATCGCCCCCCGGGACAGGTAGGACCGTCCGACCACCCCATGAAGCTCAGCGAGCGGTACGACCCGAAGTCACTGGAGTCCACCTGGCAGGAGCGGTGGGAGAAGGCCGGCCTGTTCCGGGCCGACGCCCGGCCCGAGCCCCGAAGAAGTACGTGCTGGAGATGCTGCCCTATCCCAGCGGCTCCATGCACATGGGGCACGTCCGCAACTACCTGATCGGCGACGTGTACGCCCGTTACTTCCGGATGCGCGGGTTCGACGTGCTGCACCCCATGGGATGGGACGCCTTCGGGCTCCCCGCCGAGAACGCCGCGATCAAGGACGGCGTGCACCCGGCGGTCCGCACGCGCGAGAACATCGATCGCTTCCGCGCCGCGATGCGCTCGCTCGGCTTCGCCTACGACTGGACCCGGGAGGTCAACACCAGCGATCCCTCCTACTACCGGTGGAACCAGTGGTTCTTCCTCCGGCTGCTCGAGCGGGACATGGTGTACCGGCGGTTCAGCAAGGTGAACTGGTGCACCGGCTGCCTCACCGTCATCGCCAACGAGCAGGTGAAGGACGGTCGCTGCGAGCGCTGTGACTCGCCGGTGGTGGACCGCCAGATGCCCGAGTGGGCGTTCCGCATCACCCGGAACAGCGAGGACCTGCTCCAGGCGCTCGACGGACTCACCGCCTGGCCGGAGCGCATCACCTCGGCGCAGCGGAACTGGATCGGCAAGAGCGAGGGCGCCGAGGCCGACTTCCGGACGGCCGACGGGCGGGCGATCCGCGTCTTCACCACCCGGATCGACACCGTGTACGGAGCCACGGTGCTGGTGCTCGCCCCGGACCACCCGATGGTGCCGGGCCTCACCGTGTCGAGCCGCAGGGCCGAGGTCGAGGCCTTCGCCGCCCGCATGGCGGCGCTGGGGAAGATCGAGCGCACCGCCGAGGGCGCACCGAAGGAAGGCGTGTTCACCGGGGCGACCGCGACCAATCCCTTCACCGGTCAGCCGGTGCCCATCTGGATCGCCAACTTCGTCCTCAGCGACTACGGGACCGGCGCCCTGATGGCCGTGCCGGCGCACGACACGCGCGACTTCGCCTTCGCCCGGAAGTACGGGCTGCCGGTGAAGCAGGTCGTCCGCCCGGCGGATGGCCGGGACCTCGGCCCGGTGGACGCCTGGACCGACTCCTTCAACGACGATGGCCTGCTGGTCGACTCGGGGGAGTACAGCGGCCTCGCCTCGGACGAGGCGCGCCACCGGATGGGGGCCTGGCTCGACCAGCGTGGGCTCGGCAAGCCGACGGTGACCTACCGGCAGAAGGACTGGGGCTTCAGCCGCCAGCGCTACTGGGGCACGCCCATCCCCATCGTCTACTGCGAGCGCTGCGACCCGGAGCGGAAGGGCATCCCCGTCCCGGACGACCAGCTCCCGGTCCGCCTCCCGGACATCGACACCCAGGCGGTGCTCACCGGCAAGGGGGAGCCTCCGCTGGCCAAGGTGAAGTCGTTCGTCGAGACCACCTGCCCGCGGTGCGGCGGCCCCGCCCGGCGCGAGGTGGAGACGATGGACACCTTCGTCGACTCCTGCTGGTACTACGCCCGCTACCTCTCGCCCCAGTTCGATGCGGCGCCGTTCGACCGGGCCCTCGCCCACCGCTGGCTCCCGGTGGACATCTACGTCGGCGGTCCCGAGCACGCCGTCATGCACCTGCTGTACTTCCGGTTCTGGTGCCGGTGGATGAAGATCCTCGGCCTGGTCCCGACGGACGAGCCGGTCACCCGGCTCGTCACCCAGGGCATCGTGAACGGGCCGGACGGGCGGAAGATGTCGAAGCGCTGGGGCAACGTCGTCGCCCCGGCCACCATCGTCGAGAAGTACGGGGCGGACACCGTCCGCATGTACGTGCTCTTCGCCGGTCCGCCGGAGCGTGACTTCGACTGGAGCGACGAGCAGATGGAGGGGCAGGCCCGCTTCGTCAAGCGGGTGTGGGCGCTCGCCGCGACCCACCAGGACCTCGCCGCCACCGCGACCCACGACGGGCCGTTCGAGGGCAAGGCGCTCGGAGATCCGCCGTGCCGCGCACAGGTGCGTGAAGCGGGTGGGGGAGGCCATCGACCGGCTCTCCTTCAACACCGCCATCTCCTTCGTCATGGAGTGCGTCAACTCGCTCTACGACGCCGGGCGGCCGGAGACCCCCGCCGAAGCGGCGGCCATGGGCGAGGCCATCCGGCTGGTCACCCGGGTCCTCACCCCCTTCGCTCCGCACGTGGCCGATGCCATCGCCGAGGGCTACGGCGCAACCCACTCCACGCTGACGGCTGGCTGGCCCACCTTCGACCCCGCTCTCGTCGTGGACGAGGTCCTTCCCTACGCGGTCCAGGTGAACGGCAAGCTCCGAGGGGAGATCCGCATCGCCGCGGACGCAGGGGAGAGCGAGGTCCGGGCGATGGCCGAGGGCGAGGAGAAGGTCCGCGCGGCGCTGGCGGGCAAGGCGCTCCGGAAGGTGGTCTTCGTCCCGAAGCGGCTCATCAACTTCGTCGTCGGATGAGGCGCGCGCTCGCCGCCGCGGCGTGGGTGGCCGCGCTGGGCTGCAGCTACCACTTCACCGCCAGCGGTCCGGGCTTCCCCCAGGGCATCCAGCACGTCTCGGTGCCGGTGATCCTCAACCGCACCACCGAGCCCGGCATGGACGCGGTGTTCACCGAGGCGCTCCGCGACCAGCTGTCGCGCACCGGGCACCTCGGGGGACAGGGCAGCGAGGGCCGGCTGGAGGCCGAGCTCCTCGCCGTCACGGCCGGGGTGGCGCAGCTCGCTCCGGGAACGTCGGGGGCGCTGACCTACCGCATCTCGGCGACGCTCCGGGTCCGGCTCTTCAAGGACGGGACGCTGCTGGCCACCACCGACGTCGCCGGAAGCGAGGACTACCTGCCGGCGCTGCGCGCCGATGTCATCACCACGGAGGCGAACCGACAGGCGGCGCTCCGCCGGCTGGCGAACGCGATCGCCACCGACGCCATCGCGCGGCTCTCGACGGGGTAGGGGAGGGTGCGACCCTCAGGCGCGGGCGGCCTGGACTGCAGCGGCAAGCCGGGCGATGCGCCGGCTCGCGTTCTTCTTGTGGAGGACACCCTTGCTCGCGGCCTTGTCCAGCGTGCGGGTGGCGGCGCGTAGCGCCTCCTGGGCGCGGGCGGGATCCTTCGAGGCGAGCGCCTCGCGGGCCTTCTTCACCGCCGACTTGACCTGCGTACGGACGGCCTGGTTCCGGCTACGGCGCTTCATCGCCTGCCGGTTTCTCTTCTGGGCTGACTTGGTGTTCGCCACGGGGGGCCCTCCCTACCGGCCGGACACCCCAGGCGTCAAGCGACACCCCATCGGTCCCCCGGCTTGACCGGAAATCGGGGGAGAGCGGTCGTCGGGCCATGCCTGTTGTGGAGAAGTGGGCCTTCTCGTCGCGCTAACCTCGCGTGCTGACTCGAAGGTGCCCGGCGCTGAAACCTTCTGCACGCCCGGCCGGTTGCCATGCGCTCGTCTCGCAATTGTCACGGTCCACAGCGTTCTCCCCAGATTGCACACAACTCTTGTGGGAACTCAGGAGCGCACCTCGGCGCGTCAGCGGATGCGGATACACGTGCCCACAGGGTCGCAGAAGACCGGGGGACGTTCGGAGAGCACGGTGCCACCGGCCTCCCGCACCCGCGCCAGCGCCGCGTCCGCATGGCCCGAAGCATCGACGCTCAGGGTGATCGGCGTCGCTGCACCCGGCGCGTAGGAAAAGCACAGCCCCGGTGTTTCGACGGACCACTCCCCGCCGTCGACCTCCACGCTCCAGCCGAGCGCGGGCGCGACGGCGGTCCAGAACGCGTGCGCGCGCTGGACGTCCGGCGTGCGGAGCTCGAGACGGGCGATGACCGTGCGCCCTGCCGTCGCCGGCGGCGGAACCGAGGCCTCGGCCGCCTTCGCTTCCTGCCACAGCGTGTCCATCTCGGCGAGCGACGCGGTGCCGAACGGGATGCCGCGGGCCCGGAGTCCCTCCTCCACGGCGTGGAAGCGCCGGGTGAAGCGGGAATTGGCCGCCCGGAGCGCGTCCTCGGCGGGGGTGGCGGTGAAGCGGGCCAGGTTGGCGAGGCTGAAGAGCACGTCGCCCAGCTCGTGCTCGATGGCGCGGGGATCCCCGCTGGCGAGCGCCTCGTCGAGCTCGTCGACCTCCTCGTCGAGCTTGGCCCGGACCCCGGCGATGTCCGGCCAGTCGAAGCCGATGCGCGAGGCCTTCTCGGTGAGCCGCTCGGCGCGGAGCAGCGCCGGCGCGGCGGTGGGGACGCCGTCGAGCACCGAGCCCTCGCGACCGTGCTTCCGGCGCCGCTCCTCGGCCTTGATGCGCGCCCAGTTCTGGAGCACCTCCTCGGCGCCCGCCACCGTCTTGCCCTCGAAGACGTGGGGGTGACGGGAGACGATCTTGTCGGAGATGGCGGTGGCGACGTCGGCGAGACCGAACTCGCCCAGCTCCCCGGCCAGCTGGGCGTGGAAGACGATCTGGAAGAGCAGATCGCCCAGCTCCTCGCAGAGGGCGCGCCACGGGCCGCCCTCGCCCACCCGGTCCATCTCGTCCAGCACCTCGTAGGTCTCCTCCACGAGGTAGGGGCGCAGGGTGCGGATGTCCTGCGCGCGGTCCCAGGGGCAGCCGCCCTCTGCGCGCAGGGTGCGCATGATTCCCTCCAGCCGCTCCACGGCGTCTCCCGAGCGTCCCATGTCCTCCTCGACCCGGGCCCCGTGATTGACCCGGATGGAGGGCCCCGGCGCCGCTCGCCTATCATGGCTGCACCGCCTCCGATGCTCCCCCTCCGCGCGGTCCCCGCGCTTCTCGCCATCCTCGTGCTCCTGGGCTCGGCGCCCGCTGCGGCTCAGAATCGAGCCACCGCGGCCGGTGGACGAGCTCGCCCCGGACGGTCCGGCCCAGCGTCCGGTGCGGACCCGGCGCGAGCCGCGTCCAGCCCCGCCACCGGTCGCGAGCCCCGTGGAGGACGAGACCCAGGACCCACAGACCGCCGAACCTCCCCGGCCGCCGCCCTCGCCGGTGCGCCGGCCCGGGCGCGGCAACGCCACCGCGGCTCCCGCTGCGCCGGCACCTGCCGCGGCCGCCCCCGCCAGCGCCGGCCCGTGACCGGACGCCTCCCCCGCCGCTGGTCGTCCCCACCGAGGGCGACGACGCCATCCTCTCCGCCTTCCACGCCTGGAGGGACGCCGAGCGCGCGCGCGACCCCAAGGCGTCGCGGGCGGCGCGGGACCGGCTCGCCGAGCTGCGCGAGACCCTGGCCATCGCCGATCTCGGAATCGGTGAGCCTGGCGCTCCTCCGGGGCGCGAGGGTCCGCGCGGCGGGAAAGGACGGCGCGGGCGCGGTGGAGCTGGCGCAGTCCGCGGTCGCCCTCTCGCCCGATTCGGCCGACGCGCACTGGGGCCTGTTCCGGGCGCACCTGGGGAACGACCTGTTCGACCTCCGCCGGCTGTGGAGCGATGCCCTCGCCGCCGCCCGCACGGCGCTCGCCGATCCGCGGTGGAGCCGGGGGCTGCTCGGCGATCTCGGCGCCACCCTGCTCGTCGCCTGGCTCGCCACCGCCCTGGCCGCGCTGGTGGTCCTCTTCCTTCGCAGCGCCCCGTCCCTGGTCCACGACGTCCACCACGCCTTCCCGCGGGGCGTGTCGCGCTGGCAGGCCGGCGCGCTGCTCATCCTGGTGCTGCTCCTCCCCTGGGCATTCCGGATGGGGCTGCTCTTCCCCTCGCTGGTCCTCTTCGCGGCGGTGACGCTCTACCTCGAGCCCAAGGAACGCTGGCTGCTCGCGGTGCTGCTGGCTGGCGCCTGCCTCGTCCCGCCCCTCGCCGGGGGCGCTGGTGCAGGCCACGACCTTCGCCGGCACCCCGGCGGAGGACGTGCTGCAGCTCGAGCGGGGCGGACTCGAGGCCGCCGCCGCCGCCACCCACGTGGAGGCGCGCGCTGTCCACCGGCCGCGCCACCTACCCCGAGGTGTATGCCCTGGCACGCTGGGAGTTCCGGCGGGGCAAGCTCGAGAGCGCGCGGGCGCACGCCGACCGGGCGCTCGCGCTCCGGCCCGGGGACGCCCGCGCCCAGACGCTGCTCGGCAACGTCGCCTTCGCAGAGACGCGCTGGCCCGAGGCCATCGCCGCGTACACCAAGGCCAGCGAGGCGGACCCCACGCTGCCGGATCCGCTGTGGAACGTGTCGCGGGTGTATCGCCGCAGGGCGCACACCCTCTCCGACGACGCGGTGGGGGCCGAGCTGGACCGGGCGCAGAACGCCGCCGCCGCCGCGCAGCGGCTCGACGAGCGGCTGATCGCCCGGAGCGACCCGCCGGAGAGCCGCCCGCTGATGAACCTCACCGTCCTCTCCCCCGCGCTCTCGCGGACCGAGCCCCCGGTCACCGACGGGCAGGAGCGGCGGTCCCGGGTGAGCGCTCAGCTGGCCCAGAGCCTGGTGGGGAATCTCGAGCCCGGCGCGGCGCTGCTGCTTCCGCTCGCCGGGGTGCTGGTGCTCGCCGGCCTCGGCTTCGCGCGGGGCGGCAAGGGCGTCAGCCAGAGCTGCAGCAAGTGTGGCCGGGCGGTGTGCCGCCGCTGCGACCCAGAGCTGGTCGAAGGTGGGCACCTCTGCCACCAGTGCGTCAACGTCTACACCCGTCGCGGCAAGGTGGCGCCGATGGCCCGGGTGAACAAGGAGATGGAGGTTCGCCACCACCAGGCGTGGGTCAGCCGCTGGGCCTACGCGCTCGGGTTGCTTTGGTCGGGTGCCGGCCACCTCTTCACCGGGGTGCCGGTGCGCGGCGCGCTGCACGCCTTCGTCTTCGCCTTCGCCATCGGGGTGGCCCTCAACCGCGAGGGTCTGCTTCGCACACCGGGGCTCTCGGCCGGGGCGTTGCTGTGGGTCGTCGTGGCGCTGGTGCTGCTCGCCGCGACCTGGAGCTCCTCGCTTCGCCACCTGGCGAAGGAAAGGAACTAGCCCCCATGGCCCTGGCCGGCACCCTCAAGGACTTCGGCATCGCCGACATCCTTCAGCTCATCGCCCAGCAGCAGAAGACCGGCGTCCTGCATCTCCGGTCCAAGGACCAGGAGGTCAAGGTCGGCTTCGTGGACGGCAGCGATCGTCTCCGCCGAGAGCGCCACCAAGAAGAAGCGCGACCTCTTCGGAAACCTCCTGGTCGCCGCCGAGCTGATCACCGAGGCCCAGCTCGAGCTGGCGCTCGAGACGCAGAAGCGCTCGCTGCAGCGGCTGGGAGACTGCCTCATCTCGCAGGGCGTCCTCACCAAGGAGCAGTACCGGCGGATGGCGCAGCTGCAGTTCAGCGAGACGCTCTACCGCCTCTTCACCTGGAAGACCGGCACCTACGAGTTCGAGCAGGGCCCCGTCCATCACGACACGCACGACCTGGACCCGGTCCGCGCCGAGTCGGTCCTGATGGAAGGCTTCCGGATGGTCGACGAGTGGCCGGTCATCCGGAAGCGGATCCCGCGCTACGACCTCGTCTTCGCCCCGGGCAAGTACCTCCCGCCAGAGGGTGGGCCCAGCGACTCGGCGGCGGAGTTCGCCTCCATCGGCCCCTCCGAGCGCCGGGTCTTCGCGCTGGTCAACGGCTACCGCGACGTGCGGAAGCTCATCGACCTGTCGTGCCTCGGCGAGTTCGAGACCTGCAAGGCGCTCTGCAACCTGGCCAACCTCGGCCACGTCACCGCGCTGATGCCGGTGGGCGAGCCGGACCTGCCCGAGGACGACATCGGCTTCGGCGACCGCGTCCGTGGCGCGCTGGGGCGGCTGGCGGTGAGCATGGTGGTGCTGGCCGGCATCGTGGGCGTCCTGCTCGGGACGCAGCTGAACCCCTGGGCGGTTCGCTCCAGCACCGGGGCGGGGTTCGCCGAGGGGGTGCTCCGGCAGCAGATCACCCGCGCCCAGGTGAGCCGCATCGAGGGCGCCCTGGCGGTGTACCGGCTGGAGCGTGGGGACGTCCCGACCTCGCTCGAGGCGCTCGTCGAGCAGGGGCTCCTATCGTCCAGTGACGTGCGCTTTCCGTGGGCGGAGCGTTACTACTACCGCCGCGTCGGGCCCCAGGAGTTCATCCTCCTGCCGCCCTTGCGCTAGCCTCCCCGGTTGCTGCCGTGCCCCGGGCCCGGGCGCACCTGAAAGGAACCGTTGCCCACCGCCTCCCCCCGTGACAGCGCGCTCGTGACCACTGCCCGGGTGGACCTCCGGGACAACGACGTCGCGCTCGGCGTCTCCGGCCACCATGCAGAGAACCTCAAGGCCATCGAGCGCCGGCTGGGCGTGCGGGTGGGGCAACGCGGAACCGAGCTGCACCTCTCCGGGCCCGCCGGATGCCGTCGCCTCGGCGGTGCGGCTGGTGGAGCAGCTCGAGACCATCCTCCGCGCGGGCCAGCCGGTCGGGCGCGAGGACGTGGAGCAGGGGCTGAAGATGCTCGGCCGGGGCACCGCGCCGGAGCAGGGTCTCGACACGCTCGTCCTCGGCCCGGTGCTGTCTCGTGCCGGGCGCAACGTGGCGCCGAAGAGCCTGGCGCAGAAGCGCTACGTCGACGCCATTCGCCGGCACGACATCGTCTTCGGCATCGGCCCCGCCGGGACCGGAAAGACCTACCTGGCGATGGCGATGGCGGTCGCGGCGCTGCAGGCCCGGACGGTGCAAGCGCATCGTCCTCGCCCGGCCGGCGGTCGAGGCGGGCGAGAAGCTGGGCTTCCTCCCCGGTGACCTGGCGGAGAAGGTGAACCCGTACCTCCGGCCCCTCTACGACGCGCTCCACGACATGATGGACGTCGGACCGGGCCGCGCAGCTGGTGGAGCAGGGGACGGTGGAGGTCGCGCCGCTCGCCTTCATGCGCGGGCGCACGCTGAACGACGCGTTCGTCATCCTCGACGAGGCGCAGAACACCACCGTCGAGCAGATGAAGATGTTCCTCACCCGGCTCGGGTTCCACAGCAAGGCCGTGGTGACCGGCGACGTCACCCAGGTGGACCTGCCGCAGGGCCGCACGTCGGGGCTGTCGCACGCGCGGCGCATCCTCGAGGGAGTCGAGGGGATCGCCTTCTGCACCTTCAGCGAGGTGGACGTGGTTCGCCATCCGCTGGTGCAGGAGGTCATCCGGGCCTACGAGCGCTCCGATGCTGAGAGCCAGGCGGAGGCGGCCCGCACCGAGGCGCAGGGCTCGCCGACGCCGAAGCCGAGCTGAGCAGGCCGGACGGCGGAGATAGACCAAACGTCGACATGGTTCGACGAGCTCGAAGCCTGCGCCTCCATCTCCGCACGGATCTCCCCGAGCTGCCCTTCATGACAATCGTCCGGAAATGGGATCCTGGTCCCGGGGGTGGCCGCCCGCCCGAGCGTTTCCGGGCTGTTGGCCCGGAAAGCCGGGGCTCTGGCCGCCCTCACGTGCTGGCACGCCCTTCGCTGAAGGCCCGTCCGCATGAGCCCGTCCCCCGCTGGAGCCACGTCCAGTCCACGCCCCCTGGCCGGAATCGGGAAGGACTTCCGGGTTGCCGTCCGCCGCCTGGCGAAGGACCGCGGGTTCACCCTCACCGCAATCCTCACCCTGGCGCTCGCCACCGGCGCCACCACCGCCGTCTTCACCCTGGTGAACGCGGTGCTGCTGCGGCCGCTCGCGTACCGCGCGCCGGAGCAGCTGGTGCGGCTGTACGACGTCCAGCAGGATGTTCCCGAAGGCCTCGGTGTCGGTCCCGGATGCCCGCGACTGGGCGCCCGGGCCCGCACCCTACCGGTCTCGCGCTCTTCGCCCAGACCAACAAGAGCCTCACCGGCGACGGTGAGCCGCTGCGGCTGTCTCGCCCAGCGGATGAACGCCGGCGCGCTTCCGGGTGCTCGGGCTTCCGCCGCTCCTCGGCCGCGAGTTCGTCGAGGACGAGGACCGCGTCGGTGGGCCGGCGGTGGCGATGCTCGGCGAGCGCTTCTGGCGCAAGCACTTCGCCGGCCGCCCGGAGATCGTGGGGAGCACCTCCGTCTCGACGGCCGCGACCACGCCGTCATGGGGTCGCCCGCGAGCAGCCCCACTGGCTCGGCGACTCCGACGTCTGGGTTCCGCTGCAGATCGATCGCGCCCTTCTCGCCGCGCGGTGCACCCACTTCCTCGTCGCCGTCGCCCGGCTCGCGCCCGGGGCGACGCTGGCCGCGGCGCAGAAGGAGCTCCGGCTGTCGCCGGTGACCGTCGCGCGGGAAAACCCGGACTATCAGGCCCACGGCATCAAGGTCGTGCCGTGGGAGGACGAGCTTCTCGGCGAAGCGAGCACCTCGCTCGGTTCCCTCGGGGCGGTGGTGGCGCTGGTGCTGCTCATCGCCTGCGTGAACCTGGCGAACCTCCTGCTCGCCCGCGGGGCGTCGCGCCGGCGCGAGGTCGCGGTGCGGATGGCGCTGGGCGCCGACCGCTGGCAGGTGGCGCGCGCGCTCCTCGTCGAGGCCGCCGTGCTCTCGGTCGCTCGGGACGGCGCTCAGGCTCCTGGTGGGCTGGGCCGGGCGCCTCGGTCCTTCGCGGCGCGCTGCCCTTCCGGGCGCCGGCGCTGGCGCATGGCCGTCGGGCTCGACTTCCGGGTCCTCGCTCTTCTCGCGCCGGGCTCTGCGTGCTGACCACCGGGCTCTTCGGCGTCTTCCCCTCGCTCCTGCTCGCCCGCGGGTGACCTCGCCGCGGTGCGCGGGGAGATGCGGAGCGCGCTCGGCCACCGGACCGGGTGGCTCCAGTCCGCGCTGGTGGTCTTCGAGGTCGCGCTGGCGCTCGCGCCCGCTGCTGGGCGCGGGCTGGTGCTCCAGAGCGTGCAACGGATGCTGCGCCAGGACCCCGGGTTCCGCACCGAGCACGCACGTCGCCTTCCGCCTCCAGCTGCCAAAGGAGCGCTACCCGGACGACGCCTCGCGCCGGGCGCTCGCTGTCCTCCTTGCTGACACGACTCCGGGCGCTCCCGGGGGTCACCTACGCCGGCGCAGTGAACGACCTTCCGCTCAGCGGCAGCAACTGAATGGGAACTTCTCCATCCGAGGGCCATCCTTCGCCAAGGACGATGTGCCGGGCATCGAGTACCGGCTCGCCTCGAGCGGCTACTTCGAGGCGATGGGCATCCCGCTCAAGGAAGGCCGCACCCTCGAGGACACCGATCGCGCCGGCGCCGAGCCAGTGGCGCTGATCAACCTCGAGGCGGTCGCGGCGGTTCTTCCCGGACCGCTCGCCCATCGGCGAGCGCATCCGGCCCGGAGACGACACCGACAACCACGAGCCCTGGCGCCGCATCGTGGGCGTGGTGGGCAACGTCCACCACGACGGGCTGGCCATCAAGCCGGTTGCGCGAGATGTACCTGCCGCTCGACCAGGACCCCGCCTCGGACCGGGTGGGCTTCGTGCTCCGGAGCCGCGAGGCCCTGGCTCCCCTCGGCACGGCCGCGCGGCACGAGCTGGCGGCGGTCGACCCCGGCCTGTCCCTGTTCGAGGTGAAGACGCTGGAGGACCGGGTCTCCGACTCGGTCGCCGCGCCCGCGCTCGGCGGGCGTCCTGCTCGGCCTCTTCGCCGGGCTGGCGGTGGTCCTCGCCGCGGCCGGGGTGTACGGGGTGCTCGCCTTCAGCGTCGCCCAGCGCACGCGCGAGATCGGCATCCGGATGGCCATCGGCGCCTCGGCGCGCTCGGTCCGCTGGTGGGTGCTCCGGCGGGCGCTGGTGCTGGCCGGGATCGGCATCGTGGCCGGACTCGGCGGCGCGCTGCTCCTCGGGCGCTCGCTGCAGCAGCTCCTCTACGAGGTCGCGCCGTCGGATTCCGCCCACCGCGCTCGCGGCGGCGGCGATGCTCTCGCTGGTCACGCTCGCCGCGGCGCTCGTCCCGGCGCACCGCGCGACCCGGGTGGACCCGCAGGAGGCGCTCCGGGCCGAGTGAGCCCCGGGCACTGCCCGATCCCAGAACACACCTGCCGCTGCGGTGAGCGGCCATCCGCGCCTGCTCGGCTGGGCTCGCCCGCTTGTGCGGTGTCGCTCCCCGGACCCTAGCGTCCCCGCGCTCTTGAACGACGACGCGAAGAGCCGGTGGCGCATGCGACGTCGGGCGCGCCTTGCCTGCGCTGACCCTGCTCGGCGTGGTCTCGGTGCTCGCCGGCCTGCTGGTCGCGCCCGGGTTCGCGGTGCAGACGCTGCCGCAGCTCCGGCCCGAGGACGTGGGGCGGCCGTTCGAGAGCCCCTCGGCGGCGGGGTTCAAGGCCACCCGCGACTACGACCTGCCGGACGCGGCGCTCACCGATCGCCGCCGGCAGGAGGCCCGGGCCGGCATCCGCCCGGTGTTCGACTTCAACCCCGCGGTCGTCCCCGACGTCCAGCGCTCGGTGCACGAGGCCTTCGAGGGCGCTCCGGGCCGCGCTCGCCCGGCTCGACGCGCCGGCCAGGCCCGCTCCCGGGAAGCGCCGGACCGAGACGGTGGACGCCTCGGTGCTGGCCCAGGCCCGCCAGGGATTCGAGCAGCGCCTGTTCGACGTGGACGACGAGGACTGGAAGGCGCTGGTGGATGCGCGCGCCTCCACCGAGGTGGAGCACGCCGTGCTCTCGGTGCTCTCCCGCGGCTTCGTGGCTCCGGTGGTGGGGGCGCGGGAGGACCTCGGCCCGGCCGGGGAGCTTCCTCACCCTTCGCGATCTGAACGACGGCTCGGAGCATCCGAGCGCGGTGGTCGCCCCCGCGGTGCTCGACGTCCGCGAGGCGCGCACCGAGATGGACCGCTGGGCGAGCCTGCCGGGGAACCTGCTCCCCGACGCGCCCGGGCTCGTCCGCCGCGCCGCCCTGCGCATCGCCAAGCGCGCGCTCCGGCCGAACCTCACCGCCAACATCGCCGAGACCGAGCGGCGGCGGGCCCTCGCCGCGGCGGGGGTGAAGGACGCGGTCATCCAGATCAAGCGGGGCCAGAAGATCATCGGCGACGGTGAGCTGGTCACCCCGGACCACCTGCGCATGCTGGCCGCGATGCGGGCCCAGACCGACCGCTTCGACGTCTTCGAGGCGAGCGGGGGAACCGCCGCCCTGGTGGCGCTGCTGCTGGCCGGCATCTGGACCTTCCACCGCAAGGCCTTCCGCCGCTTCCGCCCCACCCGGCGCGACGGGCTCCTGCTCGGGGTGCTGCTCCTCACGCTTCCTCGGCGCCTTCCGTCTCGCGGCGGCGGTCGCCGAGGCGCTGCACGACCGCTGGCCCACGCTGCCGCTCCAGGCGCTGCTGGTCCTCCTCCCCATCGCGGCGGGAGCGATGCTGGTCCGGCTCCTCCTCAACCAGGAGCTGGCGCTGTTCTTCGGGCTCGTCCTCTCGATGCTGGTGGGGGTGATGCTCGGCAACTCGCTCTTCTTCGCCGTCTACGGGCTGCTCGGAAGCCTGGTGGCGGCGACGCAGGTGGCGCGGGCGCGCGACCGGGCGGCGCTGTTCCGCACCGGCGTGTGGGTGGGCCTGATGAACGCCGGGGTGGTGCTGGCGTTCGCGCTGGCGGCAGGGAAGGGGCCGGCACGCGACGCCTTGCTCGGCGCATCCTTCGCGGCCGTGGGCTCGGCGCTCATCGTCCCCACGCTGGTGCTGGCGCTCACGCCGCTGCTCGAGCTGAGCTTCGGCTACGCCAGCGACCTCAAGCTGCTCGAGCTGGCCAACCTCAACCACCCCGCGCTCAAGGAGCTCATCGTCCAGAGCCCGGGCACGTACCACCACAGCATCATCGTCGGGAGCCTGGTGGAGGCCGCGGCGGAGGCGACCGGCTGCAACCCGCTGCTCGGCCGGACGTGCGCCTACTACCACGACATCGGCAAGGGGAAGAACCCGCTCTACTTCGGCGAGAACCAGAAGGGCGAGAACCCGCACGACTGTCTCGCGCCGGGGATGAGCGCGGTCATCATCAAGCGCCACGTCACCGACGGGCTCGACCTCGCCCGGCGCTACAAGCTCCCGCGCGCGGTGCAGGACGTCATCGCCCAGCACCACGGGACGCGCCTGGTGGGCTACTTCCATCACCGGGCGCTCAAGGAGGCCGAGGGGCGCGAGGGAGCGGTGGAGGACGCGGTGTTCCGCTACCTCGGCCCTCGCCCGCAGTTCCGCGAGGCCGCGCTGGTCATGCTGGCCGACGCGGTGGAGGCGGCGAGCCGGGCGATGCCTGAGCCCACCACCGAGCGGCTCCAGGCGCTGGTGCAGCGGATCATCACCGCGGTCTTCACCGAAGGGCAGCTCGACGAGTGCGACCTGACGCTGCGGGACCTCAACGCCATCTCGCTGTCCTTCCTGAACACCCTCGAGGGCATCTACCACTCGCGGCCGGCGTACCCGCCCGGAGCGCTGGGGGGTGCCCGCCCGCCTCGCTGGTCGTGGCGCCCGCGACGCGGACCGGGGCCGTCCAGCGGCGCTGACCTAGGTCCGCCGTCCATCGCCGCGGAGGGCCGCGGAGCATCCGGGGGTTAGCATCGGCGCCGATGAGCGCCCGCCGGTCCGCGTCGCACCCTCGCCCCCCGAGCGTGGTCGAGGTCCGCTCGGATGGACTCACCGAGCGCCGCCGCCCATCTCCGGCAGCTCCGGCGGAGCGCGGGCCGCTTCCTCGCCGCTCTCGACCTCGAGGACGTGGAGCTGTCCATCCTGCTCACCTCCGACGCGGGCATCCGGGCGCTCAACCGGAGCTGGCGGCGGCAAGGACCGCCCCACCGACGTCCTGAGCTTCCCCGCCGGCACGCCGCCCCCCGGGCCGACGGGCCCCCGCCACCTCGGGGACGTCATCGTGTCGCTCGACACCGCACGGCGGCAGGCCCGCGCTCCATCGGCGCTCGCTCGCCGAGGAGCTGGACCTCTATCTGGCCCACGGGCTCCTGCACCTGCTCGGCCACGACCACCACCGCCGCGCCGGGACGCCGAGCGGATGGCCGAGCTGGAGTGCCAGGCTGCTCGGCCGGCCGGGGATGGTGCCGCGGTCGCTGGACCGATGCGTCATCCCGGGGACGGCACCCGCGCCTGCCGCGGGTTCTGGTAGGAGCACCCCGGCACGAATGTCCGCCGTCGCCCTTCCGCCCGCGTCCGCAGCCCCCGCGCCCTCGCCTGCCGTCGCCCGCCCCGCCGCGAGCGCGTCCTCGTGCCCTGGCGGCTGGGCGCCCTGGTGCTCACCGGCCTGCTCGGCGCGGCGGCGTTTCCCATCGCCTTCCCGGTCGGCCCGCGGCGCGAGCTCTTCGCCTCGGGCATCCTCGAGCCGCTGGCCTTCGTGTGCCTCGTCCCGATGCTCCTCGCCATCCGGCGGCTCTCGCCCTGGCGGGCGCTTCGGCGCGGGGCATGCTCGCGCGGCATGGTCTTCTTCACCGGCGCGTTCTGGTGGGTGAACGTGGCGATGGTGACGTTCGGCGGGATGCCGAACTGGCTCAGCATCCCCGCGCTCGAGCTGCTGGTGGCCTGGTGCGCCTTCCACTGGGCCATCGCCGCCGGGCTGCTGCGGCTCCTCGAGCGCGGTCTCGGCTGGTCGATGGGCTGGACCGTCGGCCCGGTGTGGATGGCCACCGAGCTGATGCGGAACTACTTCTGCTCGGGCTTCCCCTGGGCGAACCTCGGCTACACCCAGACGCGCAACCTCTGGTTCCACCAGGTGGCGAGCCTCGGCGGCGTGTACGGCATCGCGCTCGCGGTGGCGGTGGTGAACGGCGCCCTCTACGAGGTCGTGGCGGTGGTGGCGGCTCCGGGAGCGGCCCATGCCCCGGGTGCTCGTTGGCCTCGCCGCCGCGGTGCTGGTGCTCGGCCACCTCTACGGCGCGTTCCACGTCCGGGCGATGGACCGGGCGGCGGCCGCGGCACCCCGGGTCAAGGCCGCGGTGGTGCAGGCCAACATCGACCAGAAGCTCAAGATGGGCCGGGGCAGCTCGCGGGCGGCCACCATCCTCGTCCCGGTACCTGCCGCCCACCGCACGCGGCGGACGCGGCCGGGGCCGAGCTCATCATCTGGCCCGAGGGCAGCTACCCGCTCGCGTTCCCCACCGGGGTGACGCGGCTGACCGAGGCCGGGCTCCCGCCGGGCGGCTACCGGGCCGGGCTCCTCGTGGGGGTGGACGTCTTCGACCCGAAGAACCTCCGCAAGGGCAACGAGAACGCCGCGTTCCTGCTCGAGCCCACGCTGGGCATCGCCCACCACTACGTGAAGAATCACCTCGTCCCGTTCGGGGAGTACGTCCCCCTGAGCCTCGACGAGGTGCTGCCCATCGGGAACATCGTGGGGGCGAGCTTCGCGCCCGGAACCGACCTCAGCCCGGCGGTCCTTCGCCGGCCCGAGGGGCCTCCGGTGCGGCTGGGGATCGAGATCTGCTTCGACGCCATCTTCCCGGAGATTTCCCGCGCCTACGCCCGGAACGGCGCCCAGGTGCTGGTGAACATGACCAACGATGCCTGGTACGGCTTCTCCTCGGCCCCCTTCCAGTTCCTCCGGATGGTGGCCACCCGGGCGGTGGAGACCGGCAGGCCGGTGGCGCGCGCCGCCAACACCGGGGTGAGCGCCTTCATCGACCCGGTCGGCCGCATCTCGGACGCCACCGAGGTGGGCATCGTCCCCAGCGATCGGCTGTCGGTGTCCGCCGCCGAGCTCACCGGTCCGGAGTGGCGCATGGCGAGCGTGCCGCTCCTCGAGGGCAGCACGCCGTACGTTGTCATCGGTGACGTTCCCGCGTACCTTGCCGCGCTCTTTTCCGGGCTGGCGGGGCTGGTGGCCCTCATTCGCTCGGAGAAGGTGATTCCATGCCCATCGACGCGACGGAACGAATCGGCTCCCTGCAGGCGCGCCTGGACGCGCTCCGGGGGCATCTTTGACCTCGACCGCAAGCGTTCGCGCATCGCGCTGATCGACCGGGACGCAGGCCAGCCCGACTTCTGGAACGATCAGGTCAAGGCGCAGGGTGTCCTCAAGGAGAAGTCCGCGCTCACCGCCCAGGTCGAGGGCTTCGAGCGGGTGGACCGCGCGCTGGACGACGCGCGGACGCTGCTCGAGCTCGCCGCCGAGGCGAACGACGACGCCGCGCGCGCCGAGGCCGAGGGCTCGCTCGACGCGGTCGAGCGCGAGGTGGAGAAGCTCGAGCTCCGGCGGATGCTCTCCGGCGAGAACGACGGCGCCAACGCCTACATGGAGATCAACGCCGGCGCCGGGGGCACCGAGTCCATGGACTGGGCGGCGATGCTGCTCCGCATGTATTCCCGGTATTCGCGAGGCGAAGGGCTGGACGGTGGAGATCAACGACTTCGTGGCCGGCGAGGAGGCGGGCCTGAAGAACGTCTCCATCAAGGTGACCGGCGAGAACGCCTACGGATATCTCAAGGCCGAGAACGGCGTGCACCGGCTGGTCCGCATCAGCCCCTTCGACGCCAACGCCCGCCGCCAGACCTCCTTCGCCTCGGTGACCGTCTACCCCGAGGTGGACGACGACATCGTCATCGACATCCCGGAGAAGGACGTCCGGGTCGACGTGTACCGGGCGAGCGGGGCAGGGGGGCAGAAGGTGAACAAGACCTCGTCCGCCGTCCGGCTGACCCACGTCCCCTCGGGCATCACGGTGGCGATGCAGAACGAGCGCAGCCAGCACGCCAACCGGGACATGGCCTGGAAGATCCTCCGCTCGCGCCTCTACGACCTCGAGCTGCAGAAGCGGAACGTGGCCCGCGACGAGGCCGAGTCGCAGAAGAAGGACATCGCCTTCGGGTCGCAGATCCGCAGCTACGTGCTCGCCCCGTACCGGCTGGTGAAGGACCTCCGGACCGGGGTGGAGACGGGCAACGTGGACGCGGTGCTGGACGGGGAGCTGGACGACTTCGTCACCGCCCAGCTCCTCGGCGTGAAGAACCCCAACCGGGCCGTTCCGGAGTAGGACACCCCCCCGTGAGCGACGAGACCGAATCGGCGAAGGAGCAGGAGCTCTACAGCCAGCGGCTGGAGAAGGCCGAGCGCTGGCGGGCCCTGGGCTGCAACCCGTTCGGCAACGGGTTCCGTCCGGCGGACCTGGCCGGGGACATCGCGCGGAAGCACGCCGCGGACACCGCCGAGCAGCTCGACGCCGCGCCGCAGTCCTATTCCATCGCCGGGCGGGTGGTGGCCCTCCGCAGCTTCGGCAAGGCCGCCTTCATCAAGCTCCGCGATCGGAGCGGCGAGCTTCAAGTTCACGTGAAGAAGGACGCGCTCGGGCGACCAGTTCGAGCGCTTCAAGCTCACCGACCTCGGCGACTTCGTGGGGGTGAAGGGCACGCTCTTCCGGAGCAAGACCGGGGAGCTGACCCTGGCCGCCACCGAGTACCTGCCGCTCACCAAGGCGCTCCGGGCGCCGCCGGAGAAGTGGCACGGCCTGGCCGACGTGGAGACCCGCTACCGCCAGCGGTACCTGGACCTGGTCTCGAACCCCGAGGTGAAGGAGGTCTTCCTCCGCCGCACGGCGCTGGTCCGCTACCTCCGCGAGTTCCTCGACCGGCGCGGGTTCGTCGAGGTCGAGACGCCGATGATGCACTCGCTGGTGAGCGGGGCGGCGGCGCGGCCCTTCACCACCCACCACAACGCGCTCGACATCCCGCTCTTCCTGCGCATCGCGCCCGAGCTGTACCTCAAGCGCCTGGTGGTGGGCGGCCTGGAGCGGGTCTACGAGATCAACCGCAACTTCCGGAACGAGGGCATCAGCACCCGGCACAACCCCGAGTTCACGATGCTCGAGTGGTACCAGGCCTACGCCACCTTCGAGGACATGATGGCCTGCACCGAGGAGATGCTCTCCGGGGCGGCGGAGCGGGTGACCGGGTCCCTCAAGGTCGCCCTACCAGGGCCAGACCATCGACTTCACGCCCGCCCTGGCCGCGGCTCCCGATGGCCGAGGCGGTGCGGCAGGCCTTCCCGGCCCTGTCCGAGTCGGACCTGAAGGACGCCGACCGGCTCCGGGCCGAGATGGCTCCCGCGGCTCTCCGAGTCCGAGCGCAAGGCACCTGGCGCCCGCTCGGTCCGGGCGCGATGCTGGCGGTGCTCTTCGAGCACGGGGTCGAGGGCCGGCTGGTCCAGCCCACCTTCGTCACCGACTTCCCCACGGAGATCAGCCCCCTGGCCCGGCGAAACGACACCCGGCCCGAAATCGCCGACCGCTTCGAGCTGTTCATCGTCGGCCGGGAGATCGCCAACGGGTTCAGCGAGCTGAACGACCCGCTCGACCAGAAGGGACGCTTCGAGGCCCAGGTGGAGGCCAAGCGGCGAGGGGCCACCGAGACGATGGACTACGACGAGGACTACATCCGGGCGCTCGAGCAGGGCATGCCTCCCACCGGCGGCGAGGGCCTGGGGGTGGACCGGCTGGCGATGCTCCTCACCGACACGCCGTCCATCCGCGACGTCATCCTCTTCCCGCTGCTCAAGCCCGAGAAGCGCTGATGGACGAGCCGCTCGCGCTCGGCCTCACCGCGCCCGCCCCGACCCGGGCCCGGTGGGTGCTCCGGGGCGTGGGCGCGGCGCTGGTGCTCACCGGCGCGGCGCTGGCGGCGGTGGTGCTGGGCCGGACCGGCGCCTGGGGGCCGGTGCTCGGCCCGCCTCGGCCTCGGGGCGTTCGGCTGGGGTCCGCTCCTGGGCGCGGTGAGTGGCGTGCTCGAGGCGCGGCGGGCCGCCGCTCCCGGGGCGTCGCGTCGTCCTGCTCGGGCCCGCGGCCGCGGCCTGGCTCGTCGGCTGGGCGTTCGTGGCCCTCGGCGCGGCGCGGAAGGCGGACGGCCGTTGCCGGCGATCGCCCGAGTCCGGAGGGACGGCGCTCTCGGCCCCGCTCGCCGGCTGGCAGGACTTCCACCTCTCCACGCTGGTCGCCTACGGGGTGGGCATCCTCGGCGCCGAGCTGGGCCTCGTGCTCCTCCAGACCGCGCTGGCCTCGGCCTCGCGCGGCATCGGGCTGGGGGCCTCCGGCGGCCTTCGGGGTGGCGCTCACCTTCGCCGCCGGCGGTGGCCTTCGCCGGCGGATTCCTGGGCGCGGCGCGGTCGCGCAAGCTGTCGGCGCCCGAGGCGACCATCGCCGTGCTCTACCTCGGGGTGCCGCTGCCGGCGCTGCTGACCCTCCTCCCGTCCATCCCGGCGCTGGATGCGACGCTCGGGCCGAGGTTCCGGGAGGTCATCTACCTGGCCAACCTGCTCGGTCGGCCCGAGCTCGGGTACTGGCTGGTGTTCAGCCTGCTGGTCCTGGCGCTCACCCTGGGCATCCTCACCGGCTTCGTGGCCAACGCCTCGGGCCGCCTCGACATCCGGACGGGGTTCGAGCTGTTCGTCGCCCGCCGCCACGTCCACGTGTTCCGTCCCCGGCTGCTGCTGGGCGCCCTGGCGGTGCTGCTCCTGGGCATCGTCCCGCCGCTCATCATCCTCGGCATCCTCCGGGCGGCGGAGGCGGCGGTGGAGCGGACCCGCATCCGGGTGCTCGGGCGGCGAGACCCGCTGGCCGCGGCGAAGGCGGTCCACGAGGCGCAGGCCCGGAGCCAGTCGCCCACCGAGATGATGACCGCCCTCAGCGTCGGCGGGGTCGGGGTGGGGGTGATGGCGCTGATCATCGTCCTCAGCGTGATGAGCGGCTTCGAGGTGGATCTGCAGAGGAAGATCCTCGGCACCAACGCCCACGTGGTGGTGCTCAAGTACGGGGACCCGCAGGCCGGGATGCCCGAGTACCCCGAGGTGATGAAGAAGATCGCCGGGGTGCCGGGCATCGTCGGCCAGACCCCGTTCCTGCTGGGCCAGGTGATGGTCGCCAGCGAGGCCAACGTCGACGGGGCGATCATCAAGGGCATCGACCCGCTCACCACCGGCTCGGTGACCGACCTGCCGAAGAACATCCTCCCGGGCGGCGACATCCGATGGCTCTCGCACCCGGAGGACATCCCGGTCCGCACCCGCTACAAGCAGACCAAGCCGAAGGACGACGACGTCATCCAGACGCCCAAGGACGCCCCCGCGGGTCCGCCCCTGCCGGGCATCCTGCTCGGGCGGGAGCTCGCCTCGAGCCTCCGGGTGCTGGTGGGGGACCCGGTCACGGTGGTCTCCCCGCTGGGGGGTGGAATGGGGCCGTCGGGGCCCATGCCCAAGTCCAAGGCCTTCCGGGTGGCCGGCATCTTCTACACGGGAATGTTCGAGTACGACTCCAAGTTCGTCTACATCGGCCTGCCAGTCGGCCGAGTCCTTCTTCGGCATCCCCGGGGCCACGGGTGTCGAGCTCAAGGTCAAGGACGTGGACGACGCCCGGCGCATCGCCTCGACCGTGCTCAACACCCTGGAGGGGTACCCCTACCGCACCAAGGACTGGGGGGAGATGAACCGCAACCTCTTCTCCGCGCTCCGGCTGGAGAAGCTGGTGATGGGGATCATCCTCTCGATCATCGTGGTCGTCGCCGCGGGGCTGATCGTGGCCACGGTCACCATGCTGGTGCTGGAGAAGCGCAAGGAGATCTCGGTCCTCAAGGCGCTCGGCGTCCCGCAGGGCGGGATCGTGAAGATCTTCCTCGCCGAGGGGCTGCAGATCGGCGCTCGCCGGGGGCCTGCTCGGGCTGTTCTCCGGGCTCGCCTGGTGCCTCTTCATCGAGAAGGTGGGGCTCAGGCTGGACCCGGAGGTCTATTACATCCCGTCGCTGCCGGTGAAGATCGAGCCGCTCCAGACGGCGCTCACCGTGCTCATCGCCGTCCTGGTCACCTACCTCGCGTCGATCTACCCCGCCCTCCGCGCCTCGCGCGTCGAGCCGGTGGAAGGGCTGAAGGGGGAGTAGGCGTGGCCTTCGTCCAGATCCGCGAGCTGTCCAAGAGCTACTGGCTCCACGGCAAGCGCATCGACGTGCTGCGGGGCCTGTCGCTGGACATCGAGCGCGGCGAGCTGGTGAGCATGGTCGGCGCCTCGGGCTCGGGGAAGAGCACCTTCCTGCACGTGCTGGGGACGCTGGACGCGCCGGTCGCCGGGACGCATGGAGGTGGACGGCGTGGACGTGCTCGGCCTCGGCGACGCCGACCTTGCTCGCTTCCGCAACCGCACCGTGGGCTTCGTCTTCCAGAGCCACTACCTGCTGCCCGAGTTCACCGCCCTGGAGAACGTGGCCATGCCCGCGCTGATCCAGCGCAGCGACCGGTCGACGGCCATGCGGCGCGCCCGTGACCTCCTGGAGCGGGTGGGGCTGGCCTCCCGGGTGGACCACCGGCCGGGCGAGCTGTCGGGCGGAGAGGCGCAGCGGGTGGCGCTGGCGCGCGCCCTGGTGCTCGAGCCCGCCCTGCTCCTGGCCGACGAGCCCACCGGAAACCTCGACCCGGTGACGGGCGAGGGCATCCACCAAGTCCTCCGGGAGGTGAACCGAGATCTGGGCATCACGGCCGTGGTGGTGACCCACAACGAGGCGCTGGCCCGCTCGATGCCGCGAAGGCTGCGGCTGACCGGGGGCAAGGTCGAGCCGGCGTAGAGCTTTTCACCATTGTCCCGTGTCCTCCTCCCTCCCCTACAGTGCGCGCCCTTCCAACGGCCGCCGGTCCTCGACGAGGTTGAACGTTTCCGCACGCAAGACGACTGCCACCTGGCTGCTGGCCGCCGCCCTGCTCGTCCTCGTCCTCCCCGCCGGCACCCGTGCTCAGGTGGTGGACGGGGGCACGCCGGCGCCGGCCGAGCCGTCCGGGAGCGCGGGCACCCCGCCGTCGACCGGGTCTCCGGCCGTGGCGCCGGACACCGCTGCGGCCGGGCCGGCCGGTCAGGACAACACGATCCGGACCGACGTCCCGGTGCAGAGCGGCTCGGACGTCATCGTCGAGATCCGCATCGAGGGAAACCGGCGGGTCGAGCCGGAGGTCATCAAGCGCGCGCTGAAGAACAAGGTGGGGCGGCCGTTCGACCCCGCGCTCACCGGCGCCGACATCCAGTCCCTCTGGAGCCTGGGCTACTTCCAGGACATCCAGCTGCTCACCCAGCGGCTGCCCGGCGGGGGCATCGCCTACGTGGTGCGGATCGTGGAGCGCCCGTCCATCCGCCAGTGGCGGCTGCAGGGGAACGACGAGGTCAGCAAGGACGACTTCAAGGACGTGATCGACCTGAAGCCGTACCAGATCCTCGACCTCGACTCGGTCCGGCGGAACGTCAAGAAGATCCAGGAGAAGTACGTCGAGAAGGGCTTCTTCCTCGCGGAGGTGACCTACAAGATCATCCCGGTCCAGGGCGCCAACCAGGCCGACGTGGTGTTCGTGATCAACGAGCACGCCAAGGTCATGGTGAAGCAGGTGAACCTGATCGGCGCGGACAAGATCTCCGCCGACGAGCTGAAGGCCCAGATGATCACCAAGGAGGGCAGCTTCCTCGCCTTCCTCACCGGCGAGGGCAACTTCCGCGAGGAGGCCTTCCAGCGCGACCTGGCGATCATCGAGGCGGCCTACTACGACCGCGGGTTCCTCAACGTGAAGGTGGAGAAGCCCACCGTCGCGGTGTCGCCCGACAAGCGGCTCATCTACATCTCGGTGAAGATCATCGAGGGAGACCCGTACCGGATCTCGAGCATCGACTTCTCCGGCGACCTGATCGTCCCCAAGGTGAAGCTGTTCTCGGTGATCGACTCCCGCGTCGGCGACTACTTCAGCCGGGCCAAGGTGCTGAAGGACGACCAGTCGCTGGCCGACATCTACCAGGACCTCGGCTACGCCTACGCCAACTTCAACCCCGAGACGAACGTCAATCCCCAGGAGCACACGGTGGCGCTCGACTTCAAGGTCGAGAAGGGGAAGCTGCAGACCATCGAGCGGATCGAGATCTCGGGGAACACCAAGACGCGGGACACGGTCATCCGCCGCGAGCTGCGCGTCTACGAGGGGGACCTCTTCAGCGCCAGCGGGATGCGCCGGAGCAAGGAGCGGGTGACGGCGCTCGGCTTCTTCGAGACCGTGGAGCTGAACTTCAAGCCCGGCCGCGACGACACCCACGTGGTGATCACCGTCGAGGTGAAGGAGAAGAGCACCGGCAGCTTCCAGGTGGGCTTCGGCTTCAGCTCGGTCGAGAACTTCATCTTCACCGCCCAGGTCACCCAGAACAACTTCCTCGGGTGGGGGACGACGGTGTCGCTCTCGGCCCAGCTGTCGAGCCTGCGTCAGCTGCTGCAGCTGTCCTATTACGACCCTTACTTCTTCGACACCGACTGGCTGTTCTCGTTCGACCTCTACCGGACCCAGATCGACCAGTTCGACTTCACCCGCCAGGCGGTGGGCGCGTCGGCGAGCGTCGGCTACCACATCCTGGAGGACCTCATCGGGACCGTGGGCTACACCCGTGAGTGGGTGGAGGCGAACCCGGGCGGCACCGGGATCGGTCCCAACGCCGGGGTCCTCAACACCAACACCATCCCGCTCTACGGGCGCTTCCGGATCGGGACGCAGATGACCTCGGCGGTGCGCCTGACCCTGTCGTGGGACAAGCGCGACAACCGCCTCTTCCCGAGCAAGGGCTTCTACCAGTTCGCCTCGGCCGAGTTCGCACCCTGCTGGCTCGGCGGGACGCTGAACTACGCGCGCTACACGCTCTTCTCGCGCTTCTACTTCCCGCTGCCGTTCGGCGTCGGTCTTCAAGACCAACGTCACCGTCGGCTACATCGCCAACCTGGACTCGACCAGCCCGCTGCCGGTGTCCGAGCTCTATTACGTGGGCGGCATCAACACCGTCCGCGGCTACTCGCTGAACTCGATCGCCCCATCCATCCTGGTTCCCGCCTGCGGGCGGCCGGACTGCGTCTCCACCGTCTTCGTGGTGGGCGGGAACAAGGACCTCATCGTGAACCTCGAGCTCGAGTTCCCGATCGTCCCCAAGGTCGGCATCAAGGGCGTGGTCTTCCTCGACGCAGGAAACGCGTTCGGCGCAAACTCCACCTACTTCCAGGATCCAGAACATTCACTTCCGCTGGGGCTGTTCTGGTCCGCGGGCTTCGGGATTCGCTGGTTCTCTCCTGTCGGTCCGCTACGCTTCGAGTGGGGATTTCCTCTCACCCCACGGCCGATCGATGAGCCGGTTCTCTTCGAGTTCACCATCGGCAACTCCTTCTAGGAGACAGGCGATGCGCATCGCGGTGCTCAAGGAGACCGCCTCCGGCGAGGCCCGGGTGGCGGTGGTTCCGGAGGTGGTGCAGCGGCTCACGAAGGCGGGACACCGGATCACGGTCCAGCGCGGCGCGGGGCTGGCGGCCGGCTCGACCGACGCGGACTACGAAAAGGCGGGCGCGCAGGTGGTCGAGTCGCGCGCCGAGGCCCTGACCGGGGTGGAGCTCTGGCCGCGCGTCCGGCGGCCGACCACGGCCGAGATCCAGGAGGCCCCGGAGGGCACGACCCTCGTGTCGATGCTCGGGGTCGAGCCGCCCGAGGCGCTCCTCCCCGCGCTCGCCGCGCGCCGGCTGACCCTGCTCGGCGCTGGAGCGCGTGCCCCGCATCACCCGCGCCCAGTCCATGGACGTCCTCAGCTCGCAGGCCACGGTGGCCGGCTACAAGGCGGTGCTCATCGGGGCGGCCGAGCTGGGGAAGCTGCTCCCCATGCTCACCACCGCGGCGGGCACGCTCGTCCCGGCCAGGGTGCTGGTGCTGGGCGCCGGGGTGGCCGGCCTCCAGGCGATCGCCACCGCCCGGCGCCTCGGAGCGGTGGTCTCCGGCTTCGACGTTCGTCCGGCGGCGCGCGAGCAGGTCCTCAGCCTGGGGGCCACCTTCGTCGGTCCGGAGGTCGACGCGCTCGGCCGAGGCAGCCGGGGGCTATGCCCGGGCCCAGACCGCCGACGAGGAGGCGCGCACCCGCGCTGCCCTGGCCGCGGCCATCCCCCAGCAGGACCTCCTCGTCTGCACCGCGCAGGTGCCGGGGCGCAGGGCACCGATCCTGGTGGACGCCGCCACGCTGGCCACGCTGCGGCCCGGCTCGGTGGTGGTGGACCTCGCGGCCGAGACCGGCGGCAACGTGGAGGGAACGAGGGCCGGCGAGCGGGTGGTGGTGGGCGGGGTGACCATCCTCGGGCCGGTGCAGCTCGCGGCCACCGTGCCGCTCCACGCCAGCCAGATGTTCGCCCGCAACGTGCTCACCCTGGTGCAGCACCTGTCCACCAAGGAAGGCGCGCTGAAGATCGACCCGGAGGACGAGATCACCAAGGCGATGCTGGTCGCGCTGAACGGGCAGGCGCCGGGAGGGAGCGGACGATGACCGCGATCATCGAGCTGTACGTGTTCGTGCTCGCCGCGTTCGTGGGGTACCAGGTCATCACCCGCGTCCCGCCGCTGCTCCACACCCCGCTGATGTCGGCCACCAACGCCATCTCCGCCATCAGCCTGGTGGGCTCGCTGGTGCTGGCCGGCGCCAACCGCGACACCGCTGTCGAACTGGCTCGGGTTCATCGCGGTGACCGCCGCCACCATCAACGTGGTCGGCGGCTTCCTCGATCACCGACCGGATGCTGAAGATGTTCCGCCGGGACGTGAAGCCCCCGCCCGGCGCGGTGGAGAAGGCCGGCCCGCCCGGAGGGCCGGCCCGATGAACGCCCGCGAGCTGGTCATCCAGGCCATCTACCTGGCGTCGTCGGTGCTGTTCATCCTCGGCCTGAAGAGCCTCAGCCGCGCGGACAAGGCCCGGCTGGGCATGCAGCAGGCGGCGCTGGGCATGGTGCTGGCGATCGTCGGCACGCTCTTCAACCACGAGATCATCCGCTTCGACCTCATCACCGTGGCGCTGATCCTCGGGACGGTCATCGGCTACCCGCTGGGCATGTTCGTCCCCATGACCGCGATGCCCCAGCGGATCGCCATCAGCCACATGTTCGGCGCGCTGGCGGCGACGCTGGTGGGCATCGCCGAGTACCACGGACACCACGGGTCGGTGCCCCGGTCCACGATGGCGGCCCTGGGCTTCGAGGTGCTGTTCGGCGCGCTGACCGTGACCGGCAGCTTCATGGCCTTCGGCAAGCTCCAGGAGTTCATCACCGGCAAGCCCGTCACCTACCGAGGGCAGAACACGGTCAACATCAGCCTCTTCGGGGTGGCGGTGTTGATGTTCGTCTGGCTCGTCGCTCGCCCGGAGAGCTCGGTGGTGTTCTTCGCGATGATCGGCCTGGCGCTCCTGCTGGGCGTGTTCATGGTCCTCCCCATCGGGGGGCGGACATGCCGGTGGTGGTCTCGCTCCTCAACTCGTACGCCGGGCTCGCCTCGGCGGCGACGGGGTTCGCGATCCAGAACAACGTCCTCATCATCTGCGGCGCCCTGGATGGGGCCTCGGGCTTCCTCCTCTCGATCCTGATGTCCAAGGCGATGAACCGGAGCTTCGGCAACGTGCTCTTCGGCGCCTTCGGCTCGGCGGCGCCGGCGCTGGCCGCCGGCCCGGGCGCCAAGGACCTCACCGTCCGGAGCGTGACGGCGGAGGACGCGGCGATCCAGATGGCCTACGCCGGGCAGGTCATCGTCGTCCCGGGCTACGGGATGGCGGTGGCCCAGGCGCAGCACGTGGTGCGCGAGCTGGCGGATCTCCTGGAGAAGAAGGGGGTGACGGTGAAGTACGCCATCCATCCGGTGGCGGGCCGGATGCCCGGGCACATGAACGTGCTCCTGGCCGAGGCCAACGTCCCCTACGACCGGCTCTACGACATGGAGGAGATCAACTCCGAGTTCGAGCGGACCGACGTGGCGCTGGTCATCGGGGCCAACGACGTGGTGAACCCCGCGGCCCGGAGCGATCCGCAGAGCCCGATCTACGGGATGCCCATCCTCGACGTCGACAAGTCGAAGGGCGTCATCGTCCTGAAGCGGAGCATGAACCCCGGATTCGCGGGCATCGAGAACCACCTGTTCTACGCGCCGAACACCTCGATGCTCTTCGGGGACGCCAAGTCGTCGCTGACCCGGCTGGTGACCGAGGTGAAGGCGCTCTGAGGCCGGGACGCCGCCGGGGGGAGCGGCCGGTCGTTTGCCGCCTGTGGCATCTGCTTGACGGATTGACAGCGTGCTCCTAGTGTCCGCGCACTTTTTTGACCGCATCGGGAGCGCCCGCCGGGGGGCTCCCGTTCCACTCCGGCCGGACGTGGTCGTTGGTTCAATCGCCGGAGTTCTCCCGAGGAGTATGCACGTGATGTCGTTCCGTCGCCTGTTGGTGGCCCTGGCCGCCGTGATCCCGCTGACCCTCTCCGCCACCGCGTACGCGGAGGCGAAGATTGGCTACGTCAACTTCCAGAAGGCCCTGGCCGAGCTGGACGAGGCGAAGGCCGCCAAGTCCCGTCTCGAGGCCGTGAAGGAACAGAAGCAGAAGGAGCTCGACAAGGCCCAGGACTCGCTGAAGAAGGACCAGGAAACCTTCCAGAAGCAGGCCGCGACGATGACCGAGCAGGCGCGGGTGGAGAAGGGCGAGGCCCTGCAGAAGCGCTTCCTCGACCTCCAGCAGAGCTTCGAGAAGGGTCGGGCGGAGCTGGCGCAGAAGGAGACCGAGGAGTTCCAGCCCATCGTCCAGAAGATGCGGGCGATCATCACCTCCATCGCGCAGAAGGAGCAGTTCACGATGGTGTTCGACGCCGGCGGCATCGCCTTCGCCCCGGACTCGCTCGACCTGACGCCGCAGCTGGTCCGCCTCTACAACGACCAGAACAAGGCCAAGGCTGGCAGCGGCGCGCCGGTCGCCACGCCGGCCAAGAAGAAGTAGTCCGGGGCGGGGGCGGATGGAACGCTCCCTCGCAGAGCTCGCCGCCCACGTGGGCGGCACCGTCGAGGGTGACGGGCGGCTGCGCATCGTCGGTCTGGCCTCTCTCGAGGAGGCCGGTCCGGGCGAGCTCTCGTTCTACGGCAACCCACGGTACCGCAAGGAGCTCGGCACCACCCGGGCCTCGGCGGTGCTCCTCCCACCCGACGAGCCGGTGACCCGCTCCGACGTGGCCTGGGTGCGGGTGGGCTCGCCGCACCTCGCGTTCGCCCGGCTGCTCGCGCTGTTCCATCCGGGTCCGCGGCCCGCGCCGGGCGTGCATCCCCGCGCGGAGGTGCACCCCTCGGCGCGGGTGGACCCGTCGGCCACGGTGATGGCGATGGGGGTGGTGGAGGCGGGCGCGGTGGTCGGTGCGCGATCGGTGCTGTGGCCGGGGAGCTACCTCGGCGAGGGCGCCCAGCTCGGCGAGGACTGCGTGCTCCAGCCGGGAGCCATCGTCCGGGAGCGCTGCGTGCTCGGGCGCCGCGTGGTGCTCCAGCCCGGCGTGGTCGTCGGCTCGGACGGCTTCGGCTTCGCCTTCGACCCCTCCGGTCCGGCGCACGTCAAGGTGCCGCAGGTGGGCACGGTGCGGATCGAGGACGACGTCGAGGTGGGCGCCGGCAGCTGCATCGACCGGGCGACCACCGGGGAGACCGTCATCGGCCGGGGAACGAAGATCGACAACCTGGTGCAGATCGCCCACAACGTCCGCGTGGGGCCGCTCTCCATCCTCTGCGCGCAGGTGGGCATCTCGGGGTCCACCGAGATCGGGACCGGGGTGGTGCTGGCCGGCCAGGTGGGCATCGTCGGGCACGTGCGGGTGGGCGACGGCGCCAAGATCGCGGCCCAGTCCGGCGTGCCGCACGACGTCCCGCCGGGCGCGACCTTCTCCGGATACCCCGCGGTGGACCGCGCCCTGTGGCTGCGCCAGTCCGCGGCACTGAAGCAGCTCCCGGAGCTGCTGCGCGAGGTGAGACAGCTGCGCGCCCGGGTGGCTGCGCTCGAGTCGAGGAAGGACGAGTCCGAATGATGGACGTGCTGGAGATCCAGAAGCTGCTGCCCCACCGCTACCCGTTCCTGCTGGTGGACCGGGTGGTGTCGATTCGAGCCCGGCAAGACGCTCCGGGCCTACAAGAACGTCTCGGTGAACGAGCCCTTCTTCAACGGCCACTTCCCCGGCCACCCGGTGATGCCGGGGGTGCTGGTGCTCGAGGCGCTGGCCCAGGCGAGCGCCATCCTCTGCTACCGCTCGACCGGCTTCGATCCGTCGCAGAAGGTGACCTATCTGATGGCCATCGACGGGGCGAAGTTCAGGAAGCCCACCGTGCCGGGCGACCGGCTGGACCTCGAGGTGGAGGTGCTCCGGCTCAAGGGGGCGGTGGTGAAGACGCGCGGGGTGGCCAAGGTCGACGGCGAGGTGGTGGCCGAGGGCGAGTTCCTCGCCACGGTGGTGGACAAGGACCGATGAGCGTCCACGCCACGGCCATCGTCGCACCCGGGGCACGGCTGCACTCCACCGTCGAGGTCGGTCCCTACGCGGTGATCGGCCCCCAGGTCGAGATTGGCGCCGGGACCACCGTCGGGCCGCACGCGGTCATCGAGGGCCGGACCCGGATCGGCGAGCGGAACCGCGTCTTCCAGTTCGCCTCGGTGGGGGCCCAGCCGCAGGATCTGAAGTACGCCGGCGAGGACAGCGCGCTGGAGATCGGGAACGAGAACCTCATCCGCGAGTTCACCACCCTCCACAAGGGCACCACCGGCGGCGGCGGGGTGACGCGCATCGGCGACCGGAACCTCTTCATGGCCTACTCCCACGTGGCGCACGACTGCCAGGTGGGCGACGGCTGCGTGTTCGCCAACGGGGCGACGCTGGGCGGCCACGTCGAGGTGGGAGACCACGCCATCCTCGGCGGCCTGGCGGCGGTGCACCAGTTCACCCGCATCGGCCGGCACGCCTTCCTCGCCGGCGGGTCCATGGTGGTGATGGACATCCCGCCGTTCTGCATGGCCCAGGGCGACCGGGCCGAGCTGGTGGGGGTCAACAGCGTCGGGCTCGCCCGGCACGGCTACACCGAGGAGCAGATCGCCCGGGTGAAGGAGGCCTACCGCATCCTCTTCCGGAGCAAGCTGCCCCTCGACGAGGCGGTGGAGCGGATCCGCACCGAGCTCGGGAATCCCACCGAGCTCCAGGTCCTGCTCGGCTTCGTCACCACCAGCCAGCGCGGGCTGACCCGCTAGCACCATGGCCGGACGCATCGGCCTGATCGCCGGCAACGGTGCACTGCCCCGGATGTTCGCCCGGGCGGCCACGGGTCGTGGCCTCTCGGTCATCGCCGTGGGGCACGTGAACGAGACCGACCCGGCGCTGGCCGCGGACGTCGAGCGCCTCGACTGGGTCAAGGTGGGCCAGGTGGCCCGAATCGAGCGACTCCTGCGGGACCAGGGAGTGACCGAGGCGGTGCTCGCCGGCGGCTTCTCGCGGATGCGCGCGGTCCGCCAGGCCCGGCCGGACCTGGGCTTCCTGCGCATCGCGGCGCGGCTGCGGAGCATGCGGGACGACGCGCTCCTCCGGGGCATCGCGGCCGAGTTCGAGTCGGCCGGGATCCGCATCGTGGCGCCCACCGAGCTGCTGCGGGAGATCCTCGCGCCCGCGGGCCACCTGGCCGGGCCGCCGCTGGACGCGGGGCAGGAGCGCGACGTGGCGCTCGGCGAGGAGGTGGTGGCGCTCCTCGGCCGGGCCGACGTGGGACAGACGGTGGTGGTGAAGAACGGGCACGTGCTCGCGCTCGAGGCGGTCGAGGGCACCGACGCCTGCATCCGCCGCGGCGCCGAGCTCGGCGGGCCGGGCGTGGTGGTGGTGAAGCGGAGCAAGCCGGGTCAGGACGAGCGGTTCGACCTGCCGGCGGTGGGCCCGGCGACGCTCGAGGTGCTCCGGGAGGCAGGGGCACGGGTCCTGGCGGTCGAGGCCGGGAAGACGCTGCTCCTCGAGGGAGATCGGCTCGTCTCGCTCGCCAACGAGAGCGGAATCTCGGTGGTGGGGCGGATCCACGTCGGCAGATCCGATCCCTGATCGACGTGGCGGGCTCGAGCCGCACCGCGGCGAAGGCCCGGTTCACCTCCCCGGTGCAGCGGAAGAGGGTCAGGACGGGGGCGGAGAGAGGCCGACGAGGTCGCGCCCGCCCTCGGCGATGAACTGCACGGCGATCGCCGCCAGCAGCAGCCCCATCACCCGCTGGACGATGGCGACCCCGGACTGACCGAGGAAGCGCTGCACCAGCGCCGCGCCGCGGAGGAGGAAGTAGCTGGCGGCCATGGTGATGAGGATGCTCAGGACCACCGCGACCACCGGCACCGCTCCGGTGGCGCGGGACATCAACACCATCACTGTGGCGATGGCGCCGGGGCCGGCGAGGAGCGGGATGGCGAGTGGGACGATGGCCACGTCCTCCTTCCCGGTGGCCTCCTGGGCCTCCTCGGGCGAGGTGCGGATCTCGGTTTGACGGGCGCGGAGCATGTCCAGCGCGGTGATGAGGAGGACGATCCCGCCGGCGACCCGGAAGGCGCTGAGGCTCACCCCCGCCACCTTGAAGAGGAAGGTCCCGAACAGGGCGAAGAAGACCAGCAGCGCGCCGGCGACGACCGAGGCCCGGCGGGCCGTGGCGCGCATCTTCTCCGGCCCGTCGCCGTGGGTCATGGCGATGAAGATCGGCACCACCCCGATGGGGTCGACCACGAAGAAGACCGCCGAGAGCGAGACCAGGGCGGAGGAGAGGACGTCGCTCACCGGATCTTCCACACCATCGCCAGGGCCTCGAGCACGATGGCCCGGGACATCTTGGACTGACCGACGCGACGGTCCTCGAACACGATCGGGACCTCGACCACCCGGAAGCCGCGCTTGATGGCCCGGTAGGTGAGCTCGATCTGGAACCCGTAGCCGGTGCTGCTGACGGTGGGCAGGTCGATGGCCCGCAGCACGTCGGCCCGGAAGCACTTGAAGCCTCCGGTGAGATCCCGGATCCCCAGCCCGAGGATGGTGCGCGCGTAGAGCGAGCCGCCGCGGCTGATGAGCTGCCGGCCGAGGCCCCAGTTGCGGGTCCCGCCGCCGGCGACCCAGCGGGAGCCGAGCACCAGGTCGGCGTCGGAGGAGGCCCGGTCGAGCAGCGCAGGCAGGTAGCGCGGATCGTGGCTCCAGTCGGCGTCCATCTCCAGCACGTAAACGTAGCCCTTCTCGAGCGCCCACTCGAACGCCGCGAGGTAGGCCTTTCCCAGCCCGGCCTTGCCCGCGCGGTGGAGCACGTGGACCCGCGGCGACTCCCGGGCCAGCGCGTCTGCCAGCTGCCCCGTCCCGTCGGGGCTGTTGTCGTCGACCACCAGGACGTCCACCCGCGGATCCGCAGCCAGCGCCGCGCGGACGATCGACTCGATGTTCTCGCGCTCGTTGTAGGTGGGGATGCAGACCAGGGCTGGATTCATCGGCGGAGGGCGCCCGCGTCCTTACCACGCGCTTCCAGGACCTCCAGCACTTCCTCCGCGACGAGCGCGGCGGTGGGCGCGTGGCCGAGCTTCTCCTTCACCGTCCGGAGCCCCTCGAGCTGCGCGTCACGCGCCGGCCCGGGAGCCCAGAGGCGCCGGACCTCCGCCGCCACCGCCTCCGGACGGAACGCGCCCTGGAGCAGCTCGGGGACCAGCCGCCGTCCGGCGAGGAGATTCACCAGCGACACGAAGGCCACCTTCACCAGCAGCTTCCCCACCGCCCAGCTGAGGGCGGAGATCCGGTAGACGACCACCATCGGCCGCAGCATCAGCGCGGTCTCGAGCACCGCGGTGCCCGAGGCCACCACCACCACGTCCGCCGCGCCCACCACCTCGGCGGCGCGGCCATCGACCAGCAGCGGGTGGAGCCCACGCCCGGCGAACGCGCGTTCCAGCGATGCCCGATCCAGGCCCGCCGCCACCGGGACGACGATCTGCAGCTCGGGGCGCTCGCGCTGGAGCAACGCCGCGGTCTCCACCATCGGGGGAAGCATCCGGTGCAGCTCGGACGGGCGGCTCCCCGGGAGCAGGGCCAGGGTGGTGCGGGCGGTGTCGAGCCCGAGCGCGCGCCGGAAGCCCTCCGGTGCCGCGGGTGGGGGAACCTGCTCCACCACCGGGTTGCCCACGTAGCGGGCCCGGATGCCGTGCCGCTGGTAAAACTCCTCCTCGAACGGGAGGATGCAGAGCATCCGGTCCACGTCGCGGGCGATCTGCCGGACGCGCCCCTGCCGCCAGGCCCACACGGTGGGGCTCACATAGAAGACCACCGGGACGCCGAGCCTGCGGAGCTTCCGCGCGAGCCGCAGGTTGAAGTCCGGCACGTCCACCAGGAGAGCGGCCGCGGGCCGGCGCTCGCGGGCGGCGCGCACCAGGGCCCGGAAGACGCGCCAGATGCGGGGCAGCCGCGGGAGGACCTCGGCGATGCCCATGACCGAGAATCTCCCCGGCGTCGAACAGCCTCTCGAGCCCGGCCCCCTCCAGCCTCGGTCCGCCCATCCCGAAGGCCCGCAGGTCCGGCCGGCGGCGCCGGAGCTCGGCCAGGACGTCCGCGGCGTGAAGATCGCCAGAGGCTTCGCCTGCCACCACCATCAGCTCGCCGTTGGCCATGGACGCTCGAAGGCGGGATGGTACACCTCGGGTCCCTGGTGACCACCGCTCCGGAGAACACCATCGGCCGCCGTTCCGGGTGGCGCGCCCTGTGGCGGCTCGTGCCGTACGCACGCCCGCATGCGGGGAGGCTCGTGCTCGCCACCCTGGCGATGGCGGTGCTCGCGCTCGCCACGGGCCTGTACGCCTTCCTGGTGGGACCGGCGCTGCGCTTCCTGCTCACCGGAGGTGCCTCGGCGCTGGGACGGGTGGCGAGCTGGGCACCGGCCCTCGAATCCGCGGGCCGAGAGCGGCTGCTCCTCTCGCTCCCGCTGGCGCTGATCGCGGTGGCCCTGGTGAAGGGGCTCGCCTACAGCGCGCAGTTCACCTGGACCGGCCAGTTCGGGCAGCGGACGGTGGCCAGGCTCCGCCGGGCGCTCCTGGATGCTCTCCTTCGCCAGTCACCGGTGCAGCTCGCCGGCCGGATGAGCGGGGACCTCCTCTCCCGCTTCTCGGCGGACGTGAGCGCGGTGGAGACGGCGGCGATCTACGCGGTGGGCTCGTGGATCCGCGACGGGCTGCAGATCGTCGTGCTCGCCGGCGTGGCGGTGGCGCTCGACTGGCGGCTGGCGCTGGTGGCGCTGGCGGTGGTCCCCGTCGCCGGGGTGCCGGTCGCGCGGCTCACCCGCTCGGTGCTCCGGCGCACCCGCGAGGGGCAGGTCCGCCTCGGAGGAATGGCCGGACAGCTCCGCGAGGCGCTCGCCGCGGTCCGCACGGTGCAGGCCTACGGGGTGGAGGAAGCTGGAGGCGACGCGCTTTGCCGCACGGGCCGATGCGCACGCCGAGACGCTGGCCCGGGCAGCCTGGGCCCGCTCGGCGGTGCCCGCGGTGACCGAGGTGCTGGCGGCCGTGGCCGTGGCGGCGGTGCTGGTCTGGGCTGCAGGGACCATGGAGGTGGCGCCGGAGCGGCTGCTGTCGTTCCTCGCCGCGCTCATCCTCCTGTACCAGCCGGTGAAGGAGCTGGGTCGGGCCTCGCAGTTCGCCACCCAGGGGGCGGCCGCGGCCGAGCGGCTCCTCGAGGTGCTCGAGACGCCGCCGCTGGTGACCGACGCCCCGGGGACGAAGCCTGCGCCGAGGCTCGCCCGGTCCGTCCGGCTCGACACCGTGAGCCTCTCCTACGGCGACCGGCCGGCGCTCGCGCGCCTCGAGCTCGACATCCCGGTCGGGAAGGTCACGGCGCTGGTGGGTCCGAGCGGCGGCGGCAAGAGCACCGTCGCCGCGCTGCTCCTCCGGTTCCTCCGCCCGGATGCGGGCCGGATCCTCTGGGACGGGGTGGACGTGGAGGCCTGCACGGTGGCGTCGCTGCGGGCGCAGATGGCCCTGGTCACCCAGGAGCCGCTGCTCTTCTCGGGGACCGTCCGCGAGAACCTGCTCGCCGTGCGGCCGGAGGCGACCGGAGGCGAGCTCCGGTCGGCGCTGCGGGCCGCCCGCGCCGAGGAGTTCGTGATGGCGCTGCCGCGCCAGTGGGACACGCCGCTCGGCGAGCGGGGGGCGCGGCTCAGCGGGGGCCAACGGCAGCGGCTGGCGCTCGCCAGCGCGGTGCTGAGGGACGCCCGACTTCTGGTGCTGGACGAGGCGACGAGCAGCCTCGACCCCGAGGGCGAGCGCGAGGTGCAGTCCGCGCTCGAGTCGGTGCTTCCCGGGCGGACGGCGCTGGTCATCGCCCACCGGCTGGTCACGGTGTGCCGGGCGGACCGCATCCACGTCGTGGTCGCGGGGCGCATCGTGGAGGAGGGGACGCACGAGACGCTGCTCGCGCGCGCCGGCTGGTACGCCGAGGCCTGGACGCTCCAGCATCCCTCTCCGGCGGCGACAGGGACGGCCCGGTGAAGCGGCCGAGCATGGTTCTCCGGCCGATCCGGCGGCGGAAGAAGACGCCGGCGTGGCTCCGCACTCTTGCGGTGGGTCGCTGCTCGCCCTCGCCGCGACGCTGGGCTGGTTCGCGCTCCTGGCGGCGGTGCGCCCGCTCCCCCTCACCGCGCCTCCGGCGACGCGCGAGATCCGGGGCATCTGGCACGTGCACACCACCCGGAGCGACGGCCGCGGCAGCCCGACGGACGTGGCCCGTGCAGCGCGCGCGGCGGCGCTCGACTTCGTGGTGCTCACCGACCACAACCCCTCCGAGCTGGCGACGCCGGTGCGCGAGGAGGGCGTGCTGCTCGTCGCGGGCGAGGAATCGACCACGCCGTTCGGCCACCTGGCGGATCTCGGGACGCGGCGGGCGCTCGACCGACGCCGAGAAGGTGTCCTCGCCGGTCCGCGCGGTGCAGACGCTGGGGGGCATCGCGGTGCTGGCCCACCCGCTGCACCCGCAGCGCGCGTGGACCGACCTCGCGCAGGCGCGCGGCGCGAGTGGAGTCGAGGTGTGGAGCGGGGACTCGGCCTGGGGCGCGCTCCGTCAGCACCCGCTCACCCGGCTCCTTGCCCGCGCTGGGGACGGCGCTGGTGAGCACCGAGCGGGCGCTGGTGTACGCGCTGGCCGAGGCACGCCCGGTCGAGGACTGGCTGCTCGCGCTCGACGGGACCGAGCCGAAGCTCGCCTTCTGCAGCCCCGACGCGCACGGCTACCCGAGCTACGAGGCGGCGTTCCGGTGGATGTCGGTGCATCTCACCGGCGTCACCGGTCTGCCCGAGGCGCCGGCCGACGGTGCGCAGACCCTGATCCAGGAACTGCGCGCCGGCCGGTTCTACTGTGCGGTGGACGCGCTCGCTCCGGCGGCGGGGTTCGCCGTGTTGCCGGCGGACCGGCGGGTGTTCCGGGTCGGCGAGGTGCTCGAGGTGCGGCTCCCGGCGGTGCGGCCGCCCGGCGTCCAGGTCCGTGTCCACGGCCCGGGCCGCATGGTGGACGCCGCGCATGTGCGGCTCGAGGCGCCGGGGCAGGTGCTGATCGAGGTCCGGGTGGAGACGCCAGGGCTCGGGCTCGGCGACGTCTCGTGGCCCTGGCTCCTCGGGCAGCCGGTCAAGGTGGAGGCAGGCCCGTGAGGCGGGCGCTCTACGTCCTCCTCAGCACGCTGGTCTTCATCCTGCTCTCCCCGCTGCTCCTGCTTGCCCGGAAGACGCGGCGCGGGGCGGCGCGAGCGCTTCGGCTTCTACCGTCCGGGGACGCTCGCCGAGGGCGGCTGGCCCCGGGTCTGGCTGCACGGAGCGAGCGCCGGGGACCTCCAGGCGCTCGCGCCGATGATCGCCCGGTTCCGCGAGCGGTTCCCGGACGCGCGCATCGTCCTGTCGACCATCACCGACACCGGTCGGGCGATGGCGGAGCAGCGGCTCCGCGCCCAGGTGGACGGGCTGGTGTACGCGCCCGTGGGATCTCGCCGGGAGCACGCGGCGGGCGATGCGCGCGCTGCGGCCCGACCTCCTGGTGCTCGAGTACGCGGAGCTCTGGCCGAACCTCATCCACGCCGCGCGCGCCTCGGGCGCGCGGGTGGCGCTCACCAACGGGCGCCTCTCGCCCGCATCGCCTGCGCGGCTACCGCACGCTCTTCGCCCTGTTCGGCAACCCGCTGGCGGCAGCTCGATCTGTTGCTCATGCGCGAGGACGAGGAGGCCGAGCGCGCGCTGGCGCTCGGCGCGCCGCTGGACCGGGTCTGGGTCACCGGCAACACCAAGTTCGACGCGCTGGCAGGCCCGCGCCCGCGGCGGAGGACGAGGCGCTGCGCACGGCGCTGGGCCTCCCGCTGGACGCGCCGGTGCTGATGGCCGGGAGCACGCACGAGGGCGAGGAGGAGCAGCTGCTGGCGGTGTGGCAGCGGCTGCGCGAGCAGCATCCCCGACCTGCGGCTGGTGATCGCGCCGCGCTACGTCGATCGCGCGGCGCGGGTGCAGGCGCTGGCCCAGGCGCGCGGTGTCGAGGCCGGCAGCGGAGCGGCGGGCCGCCGGGCGCCCGGTGATGGTGCTCGACACCATCGGCGAGCTGGCGCGGGCGTACCGGCTGGCGACGCTGGTGTTCGTCGGCGGGAGCTTCACCGCGCGCGGCGGGCAGAACATCCTCGAGCCGGCGGCGCAGGGGCGCCCGGTGCTCTTCGGGCCCGCGGATGGAGAACTTCCGCGACAGCGTGCAGGTGCTGCTCGGCCGCGGGGGCATCCAGGTCGCGCGACGCCGAGCACCTGTACCGGGTGCTGAGCGAGCTGCTCGACCGCCCCGACGTGCTCGCGAACCTCGGCACCCTGGCGGCGCAGTCCGTGCGGCAGGTGTCCGGCGCGAGCCAGCGGAACGTGGACCTCGTGGCCAGGCTGCTGTTCGGCGCGGGGAGCCGTCCCGCCACGCGCCGGGCCGGGGCCGCGGGATGATCCCGGTGGTCCACCTCCACTTTCACCGCAGGCGCACCGGGGTGACCCGCCACGTCGAGGACGTCGCGCGGCTGTTGCCGGCCCAGGTCACCGGCTGGGGCCTGTCGGGCAGCGTGCGGCGGCTGACGTGGGGCGAGGTGCGGAGCCTGGCGAAGGCCGGTCCGCTCGTCCTGCACGCGCACCGGAACCTCGAGCTCCTGGTGGCGCTCTGCTGCGGGCGGTGGCGCGCTCGGTCCGGGTGGTGTTCACCCGGCACGCGGCGGGGACGCCGTCCGGCTGGACCCGTCTCCTCGCGCGGCGGGCCGACGCGCGCATCGTGATGACCCGGGTGGCGCTCCGGGAGCTCGGGCTTCCCGCCGAGGTGGTGCCGCACGGCGTGGACGTGGAGCGATTCTCGCCGCCGGCGGACCGGGCGGAGGCCTGGAGCGCGCTCGGCGTCGGTGGGGAGGCCGGGGTGGGGGCGGTGGGGCGGATCCGTCCCTCGAAGGGGCAGCAGGACCTCGCGGCGGCCTGGTCGGTGCTCGCGCCGCGGTTCCCGCGCTGGCGGGCGGTGCTCGCGGGCCTGGCGACCCGGCGCTGGCGGGCGTTCGCGGGCTCGCTCCGGGGGCTCGAGCTGCTCGGCGAGCTGGACGACACCCCGGCGCTGTACCGTGGGCTCACGGTGCTGGTGCAGCCGTCGCGCCAGGAGAGCTTCTCCCTGGTGCTGCTCGAGGCGATGGCCAGCGGCTGCTGCGTGGTGGCGGCGGCGCTCCCGCACTACCCGGAGCTGGTCGAGCACGGGGTGACCGGCTACCTCTACCCGGCGGGTGACGTGGCGGCCCTGGTGGGACTCCTCGCAGCCGCTGCTCGATCGAGCCGGCGAGGGCCGCGGAGGTGGGGCGGGCCGCGGCGCGGGAGGTGCGTGCGCGATGGACGCTCGGCACGGAGGTGGACGCGCTCCGGGCAGTGTACGCGCGGATGGAACGGCTCCGGTGAGGATCCTCCATCTCCTCTCCAGCCCCGTGTGGAGCGGGCCGGCCGAGCCGGTGGGCCTGCTCGCCGCGGGCCAGCGGGCGCTGGGGCATGCGGTGTCGGTGGCCATCGACTCGACGCGCGAGGGGACCGGCTCGGAGGAGCCGGCGGCCCCGCACCTCGCGGAGCTCGGCCTGCTCGACCGCCAGGGGCTACGGCTCTGCACCCGGGACGGGCCGGGCGGCCTCTGGCGGGATGCGCGTCTCCTCGGCAGGCTGGAGGTCGACGTGGTGCACGCGCACTTCAGTCACGACCACTGGGTCGCGGCGCTCTCGGGGCACCGAGGCGTCCGGGTCCGCTCCTTCCACGCGGCGCGCTCCCGGCGCTTGCTCCGTCCGCCGGCCGCGGCGCTGCACCGTGCCCACGGCGGAGCTGGGCCAGGGCCTGAAGCGGCCGTGGACGGTGCTGCCGCCCCTCGTGGGACCCGATGTTCCGGCCCGCGGCGGACCGCGCGGCACTGCAGGCCTCGCTCGGGCTCACCGCCCCGGTCGTGGGGATGGTGTCCACGTTCCAGGTGTCGCGCCGGCATGCGCTCGCGCTGGCGGCGTTCGCCAGGCTGCGCGCGCGGGAGCCCCAGGCGACCCTGGTGCTGGTCGGCGACGGGCAGCTCGGGGCCGCGCTCCGGACGCAGGCGCAGGCGCTCGGGCTGTCGTCGCAGGTGCGCTTCCCCGGGTACCAGCGCGGGGAGGCGCTCGTGCAGTGGATGCAGGCCTTCGACGAGCTGTGGGTGCTCGGCCTCGGCAACGACTGGGCCGGGCGTGTGGCGGTGCAGGGGCGGGCGGTGGGCGCGCGGGTGGTCGGGGTGGACGAGGGAGCGCTCCGTCACTGGGTGGACGCGGTGCTCCCTGAGCCAACGCCCGAGGCGCTGTCGGCGGTGGCGCTCCGGGAGGAACGGCGGAGCCTCGCGCTGCCGGACACCCGGACGCGTGGCCGAGGAGCTGCTCGGGCTCTATGCGCGGGCGGGGGCGCAGGCGTGAGCCGCTGGGTCGAGCGCCTCTTCTACCCGGAGCGTCCGGAGAGCGTGCTGCGCGAGCTCGTGCTGTCGCCCCTGGCCGTCGCCGAGGCGTGCTTCGCCGCGGGGGTGCAGGCGAGGTCCGCGGCGCGGGCGCTGCGGGTGGATCCGTGCCGAGCGGGTGCCGGGGCTCCGGGTCGTCTCGGTGGGAAACGTGCTGGTGGGCGGAGCGGGGAAGACGCCGGTGGTGCGCGCGCTCGCCGAGCGCCTGCTGTCCCGGGGGCAGACGGTGGCCATCCTGAGCCGCGGGCACGGGCGTCGTGCGACGGAGGACGTCCGGGTGGAGGGACCGCCCTGGCCCGAGGTGGAGCGGTGCGGCGACGAGCCGCTGATGCTCGCCCGCAGCGTTCCGGCGGCGCACGTGTGGGTTGGGCGGGACCGGGTGGCGCTCGCGCGGCTCGCGAGCCGCTGCGGCGCGACGGTGGCCCTGCTCGACGATGGGTTCCAGCACTGGAGGCTCGCGCGGGACGCGAGATCTGGTGGTGGTGGACGAGGCGGTGGGGCTCGGCAACGGGCACCTGCTCCCGCGGGGACCCATGCGCGAGCCCGCGTGGGCGCTGGCCCGGGCGAGCCTCCTCTGGGTGCGCGCGGCGGACACGCCGGTCCCGGTGCCGTGGCCGCCGGGCGTTCCGAGGGTGCGGGCGCGGCACCAGGCGCGGGACGTGGTGGACCCGGCCGGCGACGTGCATCCGCCGGACGTGCTGCGCGGGCGGCGGGTGGTGGGCTTCACCGGCATCGCGCGCCCGACGGGGTTCCGCCGGACGCTCGAGGGGCTCGGGGCGGAGGTGGGGGAGTTCACCGGGTTCCCGGACCACCACCCGTTCGGGGCGGACGAGCTCCGCACCCTGGAGCGGCAGGCCGCGGCGGCCGGGGCCTGGCTGGTGACGACGGAGAAGGACCGGATGCGGTGCCCGGAGGGCTTTCCGACGGCGGTCCTCCGGCTGGGCGTCGAGGTCCTGGAAGGGCAGGAGCTGGTGGACCGGCTCCTCGTGGGCTGAGCCATCGGCGAGGAATTGGCGCGCGGGCCCCGGGGTGTGGGACAAGCGGTGGCCAACGTGGCGTCCGACCTGTCGCGGCTGCTCCAGGCGTTCCGAACGCGCAAGCTGGTGGTGCTCGGGGACCTGGTGGCCGACCACTACGTCTACGGGCAGACCGACCGGGTGAGCCGCGAGGCACCGGTGCTGGTGGTGCGGCACGAGTCCTCGGAGACCATTCTCGGCGGGGCAGGGAACGCCGCGGCGAACGCGCGCGCGCTCGGGGCCACGGTGACGGCCGTGGGCGTGCTGGGTCGCGACGAGATGGGCGAGTCGCTCCGGCAGCGGTTCGCCGAGCGTGGCATCCAGCTGAAGGCGGTGGACGCGCCCTTCACCGAGACGAAGACGCGCATCCTGGCCGGGGGGCTGAACACCAGCCGGCAGCAGATGCTGCGGCTCGACCGCGGGAACGGGGTGCCGCTGGCGGCGAAGGTGGCCGAGGGCGTGGCGCGCGTCCTCGAGGAGGCGGCGGAGGGGGCGGACGCGGTGCTGGTGAGCGACTACGGCGGCGGTGTCGTGGGCGAGGCCACCCGCGCGACGCTGCGGCGGCTCGCGGCCCGGGGCACGCTCGTCTCGGTCGATTCGCGGTACGCGCTCGGCGCCGCTGGTGGGGTTTTCGGCAGCGAAGCCGAACGAGCCCGAGCTGGCGGCGCTGACCGGGCTCCCGGTGGAGGACGACGCGGCGCTCGGCGCGGGCGGCGGCGGCGGGGCTCGGGATGCTCGACGTCGAGGCGCTCCTGGTGACGCGTGGGCGCCGGGGGATGGCGCTGCTCGAACGGGGCGGTGCGCTGCAGCTGCTCCCGGCGCACGGGACGCGGTCGGCGGTGGACGTGACGGGAGCGGGGGACACGGTGATGGCGGCGTTCACGCTCGGGCTCGCGGCCGGGGCGGGGGCGCGCGCGGCGGCGGAGCTGGCGAACGTGGCCGGCGCGCTGGTGGTGCTGAAGCCGGGGACGGCGCCGGTGAGCGCCGAGGAGCTCGCGGCGGAGCTGGGGAGCCGGTGAGCACGGCGGGGAAGGTGCAGCCGCTGGAGGTCGTGGCGGCGGCGGTGGAGGCGGCCCGGGAGGCGGGGAAGACGGTGGCGCTGGCGAACGGCGCGTTCGATCTGCTGCACGTGGGGCACGTCCGGTACCTCGAGGGGGCGAAGGCCCTGGCCGACGTGCTGGTGGTGGCGGTGAACGATGACGCGTCGGTGCGGGCACTGAAGGGTCCGGGCCGTCCGCGCGTCCCGGCGGCCGAGCGTGCCGAGCTGGTGGCGGCGCTGGCCTGCACGGATTTCGTGGTCCTCTTCGGTGAGCGCGACGTGCGGGCGGTGCTCCGCCGGCTCCGGCCGCACCTTCAGGTCAAGGGAACCGACTACACGCCGGACACGGTGCCCGAGCGCGACGAGCTCGCGGCCTGGGGCGGCCGGGTGGCGATCGCCGGGGACCCGAAGGACCACAGCACGACGGAGCTGCTGGAGCGGATCGGACGTGGCGACCGATAGAGACGATCGGCCGCGGCTGGCGGCTGGCCTGCGCGATCCCGAGCGCTCCGGGGAACGACGGGAGCGCCGTCTGCCGCGAGACTCCCGGGACCGGCTGCACCGAAAGGTGCGACGATCCGTTCGAGCGTCGAATCAATTCCTGGAAATAGGTCGATGTCGAACGAACCATCTCGGGGTTCTGGGCCCGCTCCCCGGGGGTCAGCCCGGAATCGCTGCCGGCAGCCGCTCGATGAATGCTCGGACGGCGCGATCCACCGCGTCGGCGGCCCGTCCGGGATCGGCGACCATCGGGGTCAGGTCGAGGGGAGCGTGGGGCGGCGCGCGGTAGCCCCAGCGCTCGGGATCCATCCTCAGGAAGAGCGCCAGGGTCGGTGCCCCCACCGCCACGCTCAGGTGCATCGGACCCGAGTTGTTGCAGACGGTGCACCGGGCGGCCGCGAGCAGCGCGGCCAGTCCGTCGAGATCCGTCGGTGGGGCCAGCTGCGCACCGGGGATGGCACCGACCACCGTACGGGCGAGCTCCTCCTCGCCCGGCCCCCACGCCACGAGGACCGCCCGTCCGAGCTGCACGAGCGCCTGCCCTGCCACCCCGAACAGCTCGGGGGGAATCCGTCGCCATCCGAGCCGGCCCCCGGGAACGAGCACCGCATGCGGGCTCGCCCGGGCCTGATCGAGCAGTGGACGGAGGGAGTCCGGGATGCGCGGCGTGCGGAACGTGGGGAGCAGCTGCGGCGGGTCGAGCAGCGGGGAGAGGAGGTGGAGCCGCTGGGCGAGCTCCGACCGCGTGTCCGGGAGCGCGGGCACGGGGACATCGTGCAGCGGCCCGGTGGGCGCGACCGCCGGGCCGATGACCTGGGCGGTGCCAGCCACGAGCCTCGACACCAGCGCCGAGGTGACGCCGGGGATCTCCCAGTTCCCGCAGTCGACGACTGCGTCCCACGGGCCGGCGCTCCGGACCGCGCGGATGCCCGGGGCGAGGCCACCCAGCGCGAGGAGCCGCCGGTCGAGCGTGAGGATGCGGTCGACCGCCGGATGGCCCTCGAGCACCCGCGCGCTCCGCTGGTGCACGAGGAGGTCGACGGCCGGCGCCGGCTGGAGCCGCTTCAGCGCCGAGGCGAGCGGGGTCATGAGCAACGCCTGTCCCACCCGGTCGTCGACGCGCACCAGGAGGATGCGGCGGAGCCCGGATGGCAGCGCGCGGGCGGGACGCCGGAACGCGAGCGCCGCCACCCGGGCCAGGGCCCTCTTGCCCGTCCCTTCGAGTCGCTTGTGCCAGGATTGCATGCGGTGGCCCTTGACGGCCGGGTCGGCGCCTCCTAGCACCCCTGGGCACATGCTCAAGAGCATGACCGGCTTTGGAACGGGTCGGGCGCGGGCGGGGGACGAGGAGATCTCCGTCGAGGTCCGTGCCGTGAACCACAAGCACCTCGAGGTGAAGGTGCGTCTTCCGCGCGAGCTGTCGGCGCTGGAGCCGGCGGTGCTCCGGGCCGTGCGGACGCGGTGCGTGCGCGGCGCG
>CAWCLY010000020.1:0-1025000 GCA_963796475.1 uncultured delta proteobacterium | reverse complement strand
TGAAAGGCCAATCAAACTCCGTGATAGCTGGTTCTCCCCGAAAGATATTTAGGTATCGCCTCACGTAATTCAGTGGCGGAGGTAGAGCACTGGAACGGCTAGGGGTCTCACCAGATTACCAAACCGTACCAAACTCCGAATGCCGACAACTGTTACCGTGGGAGGCAGTCAGTGGGTGATAACGTCCATTGGCAAGAGGGGAATAACCCAGACCGACAGCTAAGGTCCCCAAGTCCAGTCTAAGTGAACACTAGAAAGGATGTGGCAGGTCATTGACAACCAGGAGGTTGGCTTAGAAGCAGCCATCCTTTAAAGAAAGCGTAATAGCTCACTGGTCAAGTCAGGCCGCGCCGAAAATGTAACGGGGCTCAAGACTGGCACCGAAGCTTCGGATCGTACGCGTTTTGAGACGCGTGCGGTGGTAGGGGAGCGTCCCAACTGCGGCGAAGCATGACCGCAAGGGCATGTGGAGCGGTTGGAAGTGCTGATGCCGAAATGAGTAGCGATAAAGGGGGTGAGAAACCCGCTCGCCGTAAACCCAAGGTTTCCTGGGCCAGGTTAATCCTCCCAGGGTTAGCCGGATCCTAAGTCGAGGCCGAAAGGCGTAGATGATGGGGAGCAGGTTAATATTCCTGCGCAGTCTTTATAGCGTTGAACTGAGGGACGACGGAGAAGGTTAGACGGGCCGGGTGGTGGATGTCCCGGTCTAGCGTCGTAGGGGTGCCGCGTACGATCAAAAGGCGGGGCAGTTATCCCCGAGGACGAAAGCGAGCGCGCAAGCGCGAAGCCCGTCAATACCACGCTTCCAAGAAAAATCCCGCAGGGAGCTACAGGGCTTCCGTACCGCAAACCGACACAGGTGGGCGAGGAGAAAATCCTAAGGCGCCTGAGAGAACTCTCCTCCAAGGAACTCGGCAAATTGACACCGTAACTTCGGAAGAAGGTGGGCCCTCGGTAGGTGTAAGCCTGTACAGGGGGAGCCGAGGAGGGTTGCAGATGAAATGGCGGTAGCGACTGTTTACCAAAAACACAGGACTCTGCGAAGGCGACAAGCCGACGTATAGGGTCTGACTCCTGCCCGGTGCTGGAAGGTTAAGGGGATCCGTCAGCCGCAAGGCGAAGCGGTGATCCGAAGCCCCAGTAAACGGCGGCCGTAACTATAACGGTCCTAAGGTAGCGAAATTCCTTGTCGGGTAAGTTCCGACCTGCACGAATGGAGTAACGACTTCCGCACTGTCTCGGAGAGGGACTCAGCGAAATTGAAATAGCTGTGCCGATGCAGTTTACCCGCAGCAAGACGGAAAGACCCCGTGAACCTTTACTACAACTTGACAGTGACACTAGGGATTGGCTGTGTAGGATAGGTGGGAGCCTTTGAAACCGGGCCGCTAGGTTCGGTGGAGGCAATGGTGAAATACCACCCTGCTGATTTCTGGTGTCTAACCGCGTTCCCTCATCGGGAACCGAGGACACTGTCTGGTGGGTAGTTTGACTGGGGCGGTCGCCTCCCAAAGTGTAACGGAGGCGCGCGATGGTTCCCTCAGCCTGATTGGAAACCAGGCGGCGAGTGCAATGGCATAAGGGAGCTTGACTGCGAGACAGACATGTCGAGCAGGTGCGAAAGCAGGTCATAGTGATCCGGTGGTTCTGAATGGAAGGGCCATCGCTCAACGGATAAAAGGTACTCCGGGGATAACAGGCTTATCTCCCCCAAGAGTTCACATCGACGGGGAGGTTTGGCACCTCGATGTCGGCTCATCGCATCCTGGGGCTGGAGCAGGTCCCAAGGGTTTGGCTGTTCGCCAATTAAAGCGGTACGCGAGCTGGGTTCAAAACGTCGTGAGACAGTTTGGTCCCTATCTGCTGTGGGCGTAGGATACTTGAGAGGATCTGACCTTAGTACGAGAGGACCGGGTTGGAGGCACCTCTGGTGTACCAGTTGTCACGCCAGTGGCATCGCTGGGTAGCCATGTGCCGATTGGATAACCGCTGAAAGCATCTAAGCGGGAAACCGACCTCAAGAATAGGTATCCCCGCCGCAAGGCGCTGAAGACCCGTCGCAGACTACGACGTTGATAGGCCGGGTGTGTAAGCGCAGCAATGCGCTCAGCTAACCGGTACTAATTGGTCGTGAGGCTTACTTTACCTCTGTTTCTTGCATGCTCCCCGGGATTCGATCCGTGGGGAGTACGGGACTCGAGGTCAAGGTCGAGGTCCGGAGCTCGCATCCGAGCTCCGTGGACGCTGAAGCGAGACGGCACATCTCTCGGCAGAAATTGAATCTACCCTTCGTATGCAGTGACAATTTTTCCGGTGGCTATATCGGAGGGGTCACACCCGTTCCCATCCCGAACACGGAAGTTAAGCCCTCCAGAGCCGATGGTACTCCGCGGGAAACCGCGCGGGAGAGTAGGTCGCCGCCGGGTTTTTTTTCGTTTGAGGGCCGTCAGTCCCCTGAATTGGGGCTGGCGGCCGTCGCCGTTTGCGGGCTGGAGGTGCGGTGAACGGCTCTCGACGGATGCGAGCGCGCTCGCTCACCGCTCGCTCTGGAGCGCGGCGATCGGGTCCAGCTGCGACGCGACCCAGGCCGGATACAGTCCGGCCACCGCACCGACGGTCACCGCGACGGACACCGCCACCGCGGCGGCGGCTGCGGACGGCGTTGCCTGCCACCCGAGGAGATCTTCCGATCAGCGGCGTCGCCACGACCGCCAGCAGGGTCCCCAGGAGGCTCCCCAGCACACCGAGCATCCCCGCTTCGCCGAGGAACTGGACTCGCACCTCGCCGGGCGTGGCACCGACCGCAACGCGTACTCCGATCTCCTGGGTCCGCGCCGTGACCGAGGCCAGCATGACGTTGGTGATCCCGATGCCCCCGACGACCAGGGAGATGGAGGCGAGGGTCAGAAGCAGTGCTTCCAGAGACTGACTGGTCTCGATCTGGACCTTGATCACCTCGTCGGGCCTGCGGATGTTGAAGTCTTCCTCCCCGTCGAGCGCGACGTGGTGGCGTTGCCGCATGAGCGCCTGGACCGCCGCCACGGCATCGTCCACCGCCTCCGGTGGCCGCGCCGAACAGAGGATGTCGTCGAGCCAGGTGAAGAACCGGCCCCGGATCTTCTTCTGCGCAGTGGTCCAGGGCATGATCACGGTGTCGTCGAGGTCCTGTCCCGAGCCGGATTGTCCCTTGGGCGCCAGCACGCCGATGACCAGAAAGGGAGTGACCCCGACCCGGACCACCTGGCCCAGCGGGTCGGCGTCCCCGAACAGTTGCCGGCGAACCGTCTCGCCGAGAACCAGCACGCTCTCGGACTGCCGCACCTGCTCCGGCGTCAGGAAGGTGCCGCTGGCCAGGCGCCAGTTCTTGATTTCCAGATACTCTGGCGAGACCCCCCGGTACTGCGTGGTCCAGTTGGCGCGGCTCGACAGCACTCCGACACGCCCGTCGACGTTCTCCGAGACCAGGGTCAGCAGCGGAACCTCTCGCCGGACGGCCTCGGCATCCTCCGGGGTCAGCGTGGTGGTTCCGCGGTTTCCGATGCGAACGCCGGCCACGTTCCGGGAGCCCGCCTCGATCCAGACCAGCGCGTTGCCCAGCTTCTGCAGCTCCTGCTTCGCCCGTTCGGTGCCGGCCTGACCGATGCTCACGACCCAGATCACCGCCGCCACGCCGACGGCGATCCCCAGGGTGGAGAGCGCAGTGCGGAGCCTGTGAAGGACGAGTGCCCGGGGAGCCTCGAAGAGCACCAAGCTGGCCCAGAGCTTCAGGCGAACCCAGCTCACCCGGGTCAACGTACCACCGGAGCGACGGCTCGCCCCGGCGGCCCGGCGGAGGCTCGAACCGCTCCGTCGGGCTCCCCTCAGCCAGGGGTGGGGATGCCGCTGCGACGTGAGTGCCTCGGCACGGACTGATGCGGCGGCGCGGGCAGTGCGCTTGGACTGTCGGCCGCGCAGGTCCTGCGCTGTCGGCTTCCGTAACCCCTGAGATTCTTGAGGCTTCCGGGGCATGCGCGGTGCAGCAGGGCAGGGCATGGAGTTCGTGCACCGCGGGGTTCTCGCCGCGGGCGAGGGAGCTGCCCGCGCAGATCGGCCGCGCCTCGGTTGGGTGCGGCGGCACTGGCGTGCCCTCATCCCGGTCCTCCTCGTCCTCCTGGCCGTCGTGGCGGCGCTGGTGTTCGAGGCGCTCCGCCCCCACCGTGCGACCCCCAGCGCCTTTCGCTTCGAGACTGCCGCCGTCACCCGCGGACCCATCCAGGCCCGGGTGACCGCCTCCGGGACGGTGTCGGCCCTGGTCACCGTGCAGGTGGGCAGCCAGATCTCGGGCCGCATCCAGTGGCTCGGAGCCGACTTCAACACCGTGGTCCGCAAGGGCCAGGTGGTGGCCCGGATCGACCCGTCGCTCTACGCCGCGGCGGTGGAGCAGGCCCGGGCCCGAGTCCTGACCGCGGCCGCCAACCGGGAGCTCGCCGAATCGCAACAGGCGAACGCCCGCGTGCAGGCCGAGCGCAACCGGACGCTCCGCAAGCAATCCTTCGTCGCCCAGTCCGCCCTCGATGACAGCGAGACGGCGCTCCGGGTGGCGGCAGCCCAGGCGCGCGCCGCGGCGGCCCAGGAGGCCGATGCCCGGGCCAACCTGCACCAGGCGGAGATCAACCTCGCCTACACCACCATCCTCGCGCCCATCGACGGCGTGGTCATCTCCCGCAACGTCGACGTGGGTCAGACCGTGGCCGCCACGCTCCAGTCGCCCACCCTGTTCCTCGTCGCCCAGGACCTGCGGAAGATGCAGGTGGACACCAGCGTGGCCGAGGCCGACGTGGGCCGCATCGCCTCTGGGATGGTCGCCACCTTCACCGTGGACGCCTACCCGGCGGAGACCTTCCGCGGAACCATCCGCGAGGTCCGCAACGCGCCCCAGACCGTCCAGAACGTCGTCACCTACGACGCGGTCATCGACGTCGAGAACCCGGGGCTGAAGCTCAAGCCGGGGATGACCGCCAACGTGACGGTCGTCTACGCCGATCGCACCGACGTGCTCCGGCTCCCGAACGCCGCGGTCCGCTTCCGGGCTCCCCCGGCGATGGTCACCAGCGCTCCGGCGGCTCCGGCGCTCCGGCCGGACCAGCGGCTGGTGTGGCTGCTGCAGGACGGCCAGCCCCGCCCGGCCGCGGTGCGGATTGGCGTCTCCGATGGCGTCCTCTCCGAGGTGCTCGAGGACGGCCTCGCCCCCGGTGACACGGTGGTGACCGAGGCGGTCGCGCCCAGCAAGAGCGGGCCAGGCAGCTATGGCCGGGTCTTCTAGAGCCGGGGTGCCGCCGCTCATCTCCCTCGAGGACGTGAGCAAGATCTACCGGATGGGGGACGTGGAGGTCCCCGCGCTCCAGCACGTGACGCTCCGGATCGACGAGGGCGAGTTCGTGGCGGTCATGGGGCCGTCCGGCTCGGGCAAGTCGACCCTGATGAACATCGTCGGGTGCCTGGACCGGCCGACGTCCGGGACCTACCGGCTTGGCGGCGCCGAGATGGGCGGGCTCTCCCGGGCGCGGCTGGCCGAGGTGCGGAACACCCGGATTGGCTTCGTGTTCCAGCACTTCAATCTCCTCCCGCGCACCAGCGCGCTGGAGAACGTGGAGTTGCCGCTGGTCTACGCGGACCTCCCCGCCCGGGAGCGCCAGGAGCGCGCGCTCCGGGCGCTGGCGCGGGTGGGCCTTTCGGACCGGGCGAGCCACCCCCCGAACCAGCTCTCGGGGGGACAGCAGCAGCGCGTCGCCATTGCCCGGGCGGTGGTCAACGACCCGCGGCTCATCGTCGCCGACGAGCCCACCGGCGCGCTCGACACGCGCACCAGCATGGAGGTGATGCAGATCTTCCAGGAGCTCGGCCAGTCCGGGGTGACGATCCTCCTGGTCACCCACGAGGCGGACATCGGCCGCTGTGCCGGGCGGATAGTCTCCATGCGCGACGGGCGCATCCTGACCGACCGGCGACAGTCCCCGATGCGGGCCGACCCGGCGCTGGTCCCCCTGCAGGCCGCCGCGGAGGCCAGCGCATGAGGACGGGGACGCTCCTGCGGCTCGCCGGCCGGGCGCTCGGGCGCAACCGGATGCGCTCGTTCCTCACCACGCTGGGGGTGGTCATCGGGGTGGCGGCGGTCATCGCCATGACCGCCATCGGCGAGGGGGCGAGGTACCGCGTCCAGCAGACGTTCGAGGCGATGGGGACCAATCTCCTCATCGTCCTCCCTGGCTCGTCGGCCGTCGGGGGCATGCAGGGCGGCTTCGGGAGCCAGCCCACGCTCACCTGGGACGATCTCCACTCCATCCAGAACGAGCTCAGCGCCGTCCGCGTCGCGGCGCCGGTGCTCCGGACCGCGGCGGTCGTCCAGGCGGAGGAGCAGAACTGGACCACCGCGGTGGTGGGCACGACCCCGGAGTACTTCCAGATCCGGAGCTGGTCCCTCGCCGCGGGCCAGAAGCTGTCCGCCGAGGACGTGAGCACCGGAGCCAAGGTGGTGCTGCTCGGCCAGACGGTGGTGGAGAAGCTCTACGGCGCGGGAGCCAACCCGGTGGGCCGGACGGTGCGGATCAAGATGGTTCCGTTCCAGGTGATTGGCATCCTGGCGAGGAAGGGGCAGTCGCCGATGGGGCAGGACTACGACGACGCCGCCTTCGTCCCGGTCAGCACCTTCCAGTCCAAGGTCCAGGGCGGGCTCACCAAGTTCCTCAGTGGGGCCATCTTCGTGAGCGCGGTCTCCGCCGACGCGACCGGGCGTGCCCAGCAGCAGATCGGGGGGCTCCTGCGCGACCGGCACCGGCTCGGTCCGGGCATCGACGACGACTTCTCGGTCAGGAACCTCTCCGAGATCGCCAGCGCCCAGGCGCAGGGCACGCAGGTGCTCACCACGCTCCTGGCCAGCATCGCTGCGGTCTCGCTGCTGGTGGGCGGGATCGGCATCATGAACATCATGCTGGTCAGCGTGACCGAGCGGACGCGCGAGATCGGCATCCGCATGGCCGTGGGCGGAAAGCCTGCTGACATCCTGTCCCAGTTCGTGGCCGAGGCCCTGGCGCTCTCGGCCGGAGGAGGGCTCATCGGCGTGGCGCTGGGCATCGCCGCCGCGCTGCTCCTCGCCCACGAGTTCCACTGGCCCACCATCATCCGGGCGGGGACGGTCGCGCTCGCGCTCGGGTTCAGCGCGGTGGTGGGCGTGGTCTTCGGTCTCTACCCGGCGCGAAAGGCATCGCGGCTCGACCCCATCGACGCGCTCCGCTTCGAGTGAAAGCCGTCCGCAGCCGGTGCGTGCCCGGTGGGGCGGCGCGCACCGGTTGCATGTCGTCGCTGGACGCTCAGGCCCGTGCGTGGGGAGCGGTCGGGCGAGGAGAGACCGGCGCCTCGGCAGCGGGTGTCGCGGTGACGTCCTCGACGAATTCCACCGCGAAGCCGTCCACCGCAGCCCAGTCGGTGTACTCGTAGTCCCGCGAGGTGTTGGTGTCCCCACCCTCTGCCTTCGAGATTCGCCGCATCACGAAGCGAACGAGGAAGTTGTACCGGGTGTACGGAAGTGCCCCCGCCACCAGCTCGATGCGCCGCGGGCGCCAGCCGGTCTCGGCCAGCAACTTGTCGACGATGACCATGGTCTGCGCCCGGCCGTCGTGCACCTTGCTCAGGACGGCCAGCCCCACCGAGAAGAAGAGGGTCGGGACCCGCGCCAGCGCCGTCTTGTGCTCGCGAACGAAGCGCACCACCGGGGCGAGGTAGCCCTTCGCGTGGAGGGGGGAGCCGATGAAGACGGCCTGGAACCGCGCGAGGTCGAGGGTCCGGGGGGCGCGCGCGGCATCGAGCAGCTCGACCACGTGACGACGGACCCGGAGCACGGTCGCGATCCGCTCGGCGATCTTCCGGGTCTGGCCGTCGTGGGTGGAATAGACGACGAGGACGGTGGCCATGGTGCGCCTCCTTCTGATGGAGCCGGCACGGATCGGTGTGCAACAACCGGTCCGCCGAACGCGGTCCGGCGTCGCTTGACTGCGCTGGCCGGTGCGTTATCGGTCGATACGGCTGGGCGGGAGCAGCCCCGGCATTCGTGCCCGAGGTCCGTCAATCTTCCGGCCGGAGCGCTGATGGAGACGAGGAACTACTACGTCCTCCTGGGAGTCGATCCGCTCGAGTCGTCCCACGGGATTCGCAGCGCGTTTCGCGAGCTCGTCCAGCGCTACCACCCGGACCGCGCCGGCTCGCAGGGGATGCAGTTCTTCCAGGACATCGTGCAGGCCTACCGGGTCCTCTCCGATCCGGACCGCCGCGCGTCGTACAACGCAGGGCTCCGGGACGGAGGCGAGCGCTCGGTCGCCCCGCACGCGCCTCTCACCCTGGAGCCGTGGCCGCACGCCCGAGGCGCTCTCGCCGGTCCCCATCTCGCTCTTTCGCGACTTCGCCGTCCGCCGTCCGGGCATCGACGAGGTGGCCAGCCGGTTCCGCCGGAGCTTCACCCACCCGGACCTCCCGAAGTCGCAGCGGCCCGAGGCGCTGCGGCTGGAGGTGGTGCTCCCGCCCGACCGCGCGACCCGGGATGGGCTGCTCGAGCTCACCGTCCCGGTCTTCTATCCCTGCCGTTCGTGCCACGGCGGCGGGGCCATCGGCCCCTTCGTCTGCCGTCGCTGCAACGGCCGCGGGATGGAGGAGCACGAGGAGCTGGTCCAGCTCTCGGTCCCGCCGCGGCTCCGGGATGGTGCGGTGTTCGCGCTCCCCCTCCGTGGCCTCGGCATCCACGGGCTCTTCCTCGAGCTGATGTTCCGGGTGGGCGGTCTGAGGGACTGACCGGTCGGCCGGTGACGCGGGTCCGCCGGGGCCCGGGCCTGCGCGTTCTGTAGTAGGACCGCTCATCACATGGACGTGAAGCCCCTCGACCCTCCTGCGCCCGCGCATGGCCGGCCCGCACCGTCCGCGGATGGCCGCCCTCCGGTGGCGGCGACCGCTCCGCAGCCCTTCGTCTATCCGCTCGAGCGCGAGTTCCGCGAGCCCGACTGGACCCGCATCCCGGGCTACCGCTCGGTCTCGGTGGCGGACTGGGAGAGCGCGCTCTGGCAGCGACGGCACACGGTCAAGAACCTCAAGGAGCTGAAGGAGACGCTCGGGGCGCTCATCCCCGACACGCTCCTCGCCAGCATCGATCGGGACCAGCGCGAGCGGGCGACGATGTCGATCCTGATCCCGCCGCAGATGCTCAACACCATGGACCTGGAGGACCTGTGGCACTGCCCGGTCCGCAGGTACATGCTCCCGGCCTTCGAGGACCGGCGGACCGACTGGCCGAACCATCCGCGCGCCAGCCGCGACAGCCTCCACGAGGCGGACATGTGGGTGGTCGAGGGGCTGACCCACCGCTACCCGACCAAGGTGCTGGCGGAGATGCTCTCCACCTGTCCCCAGTACTGCGGCCACTGCACCCGCATGGACCTGGTGGGCAACGACGTGCCGCAGGTCGAGAAGCACCGGTTCGCGCTGCCCCAGCCCGAGCGCTACGAGAAGATCCTCGAGTACCTCCGCCGGACGCCCGGCGTGCGCGACGTCGTCGTCTCCGGCGGCGACGTGGCGAACCTGCCCATCCAGGTGCTCGAGGCGTTCGTCTCGCAGCTCCTGGACATCCCCAACATCCGCGACATCCGGCTGGCAACGAAGGGGTTCATGGGCCTGCCGCAGCACTTCCTCCAGCCCAAGGTGCTCGAGGGCTTCGCCCGGCTGTCGAGGAAGGCGTTCGAGCGGGGCGTCCAGCTCGCGCTCCACACCCACGTGAACCACGCCCGGCAGCTCACGCCGCTGGTGCAGAAGGCCGCCGACGCGGTCCTGAACGCCGGCTTCCGCGACATCCGGAACCAGGGGGTGCTGCTTCGCGGGGTGAACGCCACGGCGAAGGATCTGCTGGAGCTGTGCTTCACGCTCCAGGACCACGCGCACATCCTCCCGTACTACTTCTACATGTGCGACATCATCCCGAACTCCGAGCACTGGCGGACGTCGGTGGCGGAGGCGCAGCAGCTCCAGCACGACATCATGGGGTACCTGCCGGGGTTCGCGACGCCGCGGATCGTCTGTGACGTTCCCTTCGTCGGCAAGCGCTGGGTGCACCAGGTGGCGGAGTACGACCGCGAGCACGGGGTCTCGTACTGGACCAAGAATTACCGGACCGGCATCGAGCTGTCGGACCCGTACGCGCTCGAGCGCCGGTACGAGTATTTCGACCCGGTGTACACGCTTCCCGAATCTGGCCAGGAATGGTGGCGCCAGCAGGCCCGGGCCTAGGCGACGAGCGCGCGATGCAGGTCCCGGACTGGCGCAGCCTCTTCCCCGAGGTGAGCGAGGAACAGTGGGGCGACTGGCGGTGGCAGATGCGCCACTCCATCCGCTCGGTGGAGCAGCTCGCCCGACTGGCGCCCCTGACCGAGGACGAGCGGCGCGGCTGCGAGGAAACGCGGGAGATGTTCCGGCTGGGCATCTCGCCCTACTATCTGTCGCTCGATCGACCCGGCGCACCCCTTCTGCCCGGTGCGGATGCAGGCGATTCCCACGCGGGCCGAGGCGCGCATCCGGACGGGCGAGCTGCGCGACCCGCTGGGCGAGGATCTGCACCGTCCGGTCCCGGCGATCGTGCACAAGTACCCGGACCGGGCGCTCTTCCTCGCGCTCGACAGCTGCTCCACCTACTGCCGACACTGCACGCGCCGGCGCATCACGAAGGGTGGAGAGTCGGTGCTCGGCCGTGACGCGTGGGCCGAGGCGATCGCGTACCTGCGCGCGCACTCCGAGGTCCGGGACGTGCTCGTGTCGGGCGGTGATCCGTTGCTCCTCGTCGACGACCGGCTGGACGCGCTCCTCGGGGAGATCCAGGCGATCCCGCACGTGGAGATGGTGCGCATCGGCACCCGGGTTCCGGTGACGCTCCCGATGCGCGTCACCGGGGAGCTCGCGAAGCTCCTCCGCCGCCACGCGCCGCTCTTCGTCGTCACGCACTTCAACCACCCGAAGGAGCTGACCGCGGAAGCGCGAGCTGCGTGCGAGCGCCTGGTCGATCACGGTGTGCCGGTCGAGAACCAGTCGGTGCTGATGCGTCGGGTCAACTCGGACGCGCGGATCATCAAGGAGCTGAACCACGCGCTGCTCCGATCGCGCGTGCGCCCCTATTACCTGCACCAGATGGACGTGGCCCAGGGTCTCGAGCACCTCCGGACGCCGATCGCGGCCGGAGTCGGGATCCTCGAGCAGCTCCGTGGCCACACCAGCGGGCTCGCCGTGCCGCATCTCGCGGTCGACCTCCCGGGCGGGGGAGGGAAGGTGACTCTCCAGCCCGAGTACGTGGTGGAGCGTCGCGGGCACGAGACCGTGTTCCGGAACTACCGGGGCGAGCCGTACGTATACCCGGAGCCCGAGGAGACGGACTGCAGCTGTCCGTACGACGAGGTCTGGGGTGCGCGAGCAACCGGTTGGCCCGGCGCGAAGACCACGTCCCGCCGAGGCTCCGAGCTGCATCCCGAGTCAGAGCGCGGCGATTCGCCGAATGCGAAGAGGGTGAATGAGCCCGTGGCCTCGAGGGGCGACGAGACATCGCTATCGGGGAACGGCAGGTCGTAGGTCAGCGTCCCCGGCTCCAGGAACGCGAAGCCCACAGGCAACGCCCATTCGCCGCCCCCGAGTGGCTGAATCAGGCTGAAGGTGAGCAGCAGATCCCATGACGGGCTGCCCCCTGCGGTCCAGGCCAGGTGCACGGGACTCGTTCTTTCCAGGCGCGCCCCTTCCTCGGGGGCAACGAACACGACCTGCTGGGGGCAAGTGAAAGACACGCTGGCAGGCGGGTTCGCTCCCGGCACGGAGAGCGTCTGTTCGGCGCCATACGCCACGCCCTGGAACGCCGGTCGCGTCCAGGTCTGCCCTTCGTCGCCCGGGGACTCGGGATCGGGAGCGCCGAGCGGGACGCCGTTCAAGGCCACCCCCGCGTCGCGGAGCGCGAGCAGCCCTCCGTCGGGAAGGATGCGGGACACGGATGCAATCGTCTGCACCTGCCCACCATCACCCCAGGTCTGGATGTGCACTTGGCCCGTGATGCGGAGAGGATCCAGCGCCTCGGGCTCGCCGCCGCAGGCGAGCACCCACAGGAGAAGCAACGGCACTGCTGCGCGGACGCGCATGCCCGGGAGCTAAGCAGACCACGTGCCAGGAAGCTGCCCAGAGGAGCGGTCCGAAAAGCTGGATGGGAGACGACTGACGAGGTGTCTCAGCCACCAGCACTGGTCTGGACAGAAGGACACTCGAATCGCCCACGTGTGGAAGACGCATTCGCCGGACCCCGCTCGCCTGATTCTGGCGTGGGCCCCCGGGACCGGGAGATCCTCGGAGTCCCGGATGCGCTCGGTCCTTCTCCTCACGCTCCTCGCCACCGGCGCCGCGCACGCCGCCGAGACCGTCCGCATCGCCATGGGCGAGCGCCCCGAGCGCGAGGTCGTCGTCCGCGGCAAGGGACTCCAGCTCGGGCCCGACTCCGAGGACGGTCCGTTCCATCCGCTCGACAGGGACGAGGTGCGCGTCCGTCACGTCGGCGACGCGATGGAGGTCGAAGGGGAGCGGGTCGACGGCGCAGTCCGCTTCCGCACCTCCGACGCCGCGCACGTGCTGAGCGCCGGGAACATCCAGGTCCGCGGCGAGGTCGTCGCCCTTCCCAGGGGCAGCAAGGTGCTCCTGGTCAACGTCCTCCCGCTCGAGGACTACGTCGCCGCGGTGCTCGGCGGCGAGATGCCCGTCAGCTTCCCCGAGGAGGCGCTCAAGGCCCAGGCCGTCGCCGCGCGCACCTATGCCCTCCAGCGGAAGATCGAGGCGCTGGGGCAACCCGTCCACCTCGGGAGCAGCGTGCTCGCCCAGGTCTACGGTGGAGTGAACCGCGAGAACCCGCGGACCCGCGCCGCCACCCTGGCCACCGCGGGGCAGATCCTCACCTTTCAGCTCGCTCCCATCGAGGCCTACTTCCACGCCTCCTGCGAGGGGAACACCGAGACCGGGCTGGAGGCCCTCGGCCGCGATCTCCCGTACCTCCGAAGCGTCACCTGTGAGTGTCGCCCCGGACCGACGACCCGGTGGAAGGTGGACGTCGACGCCGGTGCCCTCGAGCGGGCCTTCGGGGGCGGCCGGGGCGGGCTCCGCGTTGCCGCCCGGACCCCCTCCGGCCGCGTCCGGCGCCTCGACTTCGGGGGTCGGAGCCTGAGCGGTGTCGAGTTCCGCCAGCGCCTCGGCTACGACCGGGTCCGCTCGCTCGCCTTCGACGTCGTCGACATCGCCGGCGGCGGCGCCCGGCTCACCGGCCGCGGCCTGGGGCACGGCGCCGGCCTGTCCCAGTGGGGCGCGAAGGAGATGGCCGACGGCGGCCAGGACTACCGGGCCATCCTCGCCCACTTCTACCCCGGCACGGAGCTGCAGACCCTGTACTGAGCGTCTCCCCGGCGGAAGGCGGGTGAAACTCGGCACGGGCCGTGCTCTGTACGGGGGCACGATGAACCTCACGATGGAACTGATGCCGCCGCCGGTGCTGATCCGGTCGGCCATCGCCGCGGTGTGGCTGTACGAGGGCCTGTGGTGCAAGGTGCTGGGACGGCTGCCCGAGCAGGGGCGCATCGTCGAGGCGGTCCCGTTCGTCGGCCCGAGCGCCGGCCCGGCCTTCCTCAAGGCGCTCGGCGTCCTGGAGTCGCTGGTCGGAGTCTGGGTCCTCTCCGGGTGGCAACCGGTCTGGGCGGCGATCTTCCAGACCGCGCTCCTGGTGGGCCTCAACACCAACGGGCTCATCTTCGCCCGGAAGCTGATCCACGACCCCGGGGGCATGGTGGTGAAGAACGCCGCGCTCATCGTCCTCATGTGGGTTGCCGCCGCGCAGGGGAGCGCAGCCCCGTGACCGCGACCTCCGACGATACGCCCTGGGCGGGAGGCCGTTTCGACCAGCGCCAGGGGCCGCGCCGCGTGCTCTTCGGGCAGATGTACGAGGACCCCGAGGTCGAGCTCCGGGCGTTTCCGCCCGGCGCCCCGGTGTTCTGCATCGCCTCGGCGGGCGACACCGCGCTCGCCCTCGCCGTCCGGCACCCGGTGACCGCCGTCGACATCAATCCGGTGCAGCTCGCGTATGCGCGGGAGCGCATCGCCGGTGCGCCGGCCCTCGTGGGAAGCGCAGAGCGGCTCCTCTCCTTCGGCCGGGCGCTCCTGCCGCTCGCCGGCTGGCACAGGCGCGACCTCGAGACCTTCCTCGCCTTCGACGCGGTGGAGCCGCAGCTCGCCTTCTGGAACGAGCGGCTCGACACCCGTCGCTTCCGGACCGGGCTGGACGTGCTCCTCTCCGTCACCGGTCTGCGCGCGGTCTACGCATCGCCCTTTCTCCAGGTCCTCCCCAGCCACTTCGGCCGGGTGATGCGGGCCCGGATGGAGCGGTGCTTCGCCCGGCACCCGAACGCCTCGAACCCCTGGGCCCGCGCGCTGCTGCTCGGGGAGACGCCGGCCGCCGCTCCTCCACCGGCGCACCCCATCGACCTCGTCTGCACCGACGCCGCGGCCTACCTCGAGTCCTGCGAGCCGGGGAGCTACGGCGGATTCACCCTCTCCAACGTGCTCGACGGAGCTCCGCCCGAATACCGGGAACGGCTGCTCGCGGCGGTCGACCGGGCGGCACGGCCGGACGCCGTGCGGGTCCTCCGGAGCTTCGGCGAGCCTCCCGGCGCCAGCTCCACCAACCTCGCCGGCGACGACCGCTCGATGCTCTGGGGAGTGGTCGACGTGCAGCCCTTGCGGCCGGGTGCAAGTGGTGCGTGACCACCGCGGTCCGGGTGCCCCTCTTGACCCGCCGCGCGCCTGTGCCCCAGAACCCCAGGCCGGTTCGTTTGGCCCTCTCCGACTACGACTTCGACCTTCCCGATGCGCTCATCGCGCGGGCGCCGCTGGAGCGGCGGGACGCCTCGCGCCTGCTGCTGCTCGACCGGGACTCCGGCGCCTTCGCGCACCGGACGTTCCGTGACTGGCCGGGGCTGCTCCGGCCGGGCGATCTGGTGGTGCTCAACGATACCCGTGTGATCCCGGCGCGCCTCCTCGGACGGAAGCAGGGAAGCGGCGGTCGGGTCGAGCTGCTCCTGGTCCGCCCGGACGCGGACGTCGAGACCGCGGGCGCGCTCGCCGGCCCCGCAGGCGCGGTGCGCTGGGTGTGTCTCGGCCAGGCCAGCAAGGGGCTCCGGGCGGGAACGGTGGTCGAGCTCGAGGGTGGCCGGGCGACGGTCCTCGAGGCGCTGGGCGAGGGCGAGCTGCGCGTCCGCTTCGAGGCCGAGGGCTCCGTCACGGCGCTGCTCGAGCGCGCCGGCCGCGTCCCGCTGCCTCCGTACGTCGCGCGCGAGGCCACGGCCGAGGACCGGACCCGGTACCAGACGGTCTATGCCCGGGCGGACGGCTCGGTGGCCGCGCCCACCGCGGGGCTCCACCTGACGGCCGAGACGTTCGCCACGCTCGAGGAGCGGGGGGTGGAGCGCCGCTTCGTCACCCTCGACGTCGGCCCCGGGACGTTCCTCCCCGTGCGCGGCGACGACGAGTCCACCCACCGGATGCACGCCGAGCGCTACGACATCCCGGACCAGACCGCCGAGGCGGTGAACCGCGCCCGCCGCGAAGGCCGGCGCGTGGTGGCCGTGGGCACGACGGTGGTCCGCACGCTGGAGAGCGCGATCGAGGAGGGGAGGGTGCGCCCCGGTACCGGCTCCTCCCGGCTGTTCATCCGGCCGTCCCACGCATTCCAGGCCGTCGACGCGCTCCTCACCAACTTCCACCTCCCGCGCTCGACGCTGCTGATGCTCGTCTCGGCGTTCGCCGGGCGGGAGGCGGTCCTCGCCGCGTACCGGGCGGCCGTCACCGAGCGCTACCGCTTCTTCAGCTATGGCGATGCGATGTTCATCGCCGCGGGAGCCGTGCCTTGAGCCTTCGCTTCGAGCGGCTCCACCGCGACGCCGGGACCCAGGCGCGGCGGGGGCGGCTGCACACGCCCCATGGCACGGTCGAGACGCCGGTCTTCATGCCGGTGGGGACCCAGGCCACGGTGAAGGCCATCGGTCAGGACGACCTCCGGACGCTGGGGACGGAGATCGTCCTCGGAAACACCTACCACCTGATGCTGCGGCCGGGCCCGGAGCTCGTCGGCGCCCTCGGTGGCCTGCACCGGTTCATGGCCTGGGACCGCGCCATCCTCACCGACTCGGGCGGGTTCCAGGTCTACAGCCTCGCCCGGAGCCGGAAGCTGACCGAGGAGGGCGCGAGCTTCCAGTCGCACCTCGACGGGAGCCGCTGGCTGCTCACGCCGGAGCGGTCGATCCAGATCCAGGAGACGCTCGGCGCGGACATCATCATGGCCTTCGACGAGTGCGCGCCCTCCAGGGCGGACCGGCCGTACCTCGAGGAGAGCCTCGCTCGCACCACCCGCTGGCTCCACCGCTGCGCCGCGGCCTGGACCCGGGGCCCGAGCGCGCTCTTCGGCATCGTCCAGGGTGGGCTCGACCTCGAGCTCCGGCGCCGGCACCTGGCCGAGGTGTGCGCGGTGGATCTGCCGGGCTACGCGCTGGGCGGTTACTCGGTGGGCGAGAGCCCCGGGGAGATGCACGCCTCGGTGGCCGAGGTGGCGCCGCTGCTCCCCGAGGATCGCCCCCGGTACCTGATGGGCGTCGGCACGCCGGTGGATCTCGTGACCGCGATCGGCGCCGGAATCGACATGTTCGACTGCGTGCTGCCCACCCGGTGCGCGCGCAACGGCCTGCTCTTCACGACCCGCGGGCGCCTCAACATGCGGAATGCGGTGCACGCCCGGGACGAGCGCCCTCCCGACCCGGGATGCGGCTGCTACACCTGCCGGACCCACTCGCGCGCGTATCTGCGGCACCTCTTCGTCGCCGACGAGCTGCTGGCCCTCCGGCTGGCCACGCTCCACAACCTCCACCACTACCTGGGGCTGATGGGCGAGGCGCGGGCGGCCATCGAGCGAGGACCGCTTCGGTGCCTTCGCCGAGCGCATCCGCGACCGGGAATCGGGGCGGGTTCCTCCGGGCGAGTGAGGTCCCGGCTGATCCTGACCGTGCGCGCCGCCTCCTCCCGCCGCCGGGGAGAGGGCGGGGTGCCGGCGAACTGTCCCGGGAAGATCGGGCCCCTACGCCGGTGTTGAACGGCCGTTCAGAGGGTGCATTCTGATCCGAGCCTGATCCGGCCGCGCCACACGCGCTCGCTCGCTCAGCCTGGGAGCGACGCGCCTTGTCGTCCGGTCCACGCTCTTGCTAAAGAGGCGCGCCCTCTCACGATTCCTCCTTGTTTCGAGAGGTCTGACGGAGTCCACCCCCGTGTTCACGCACCAAGTCCTCCTGGCCCAAGTGGCCGGCGGAAGCCCATCGTCGCTCTTCATCTTCATCGCCGGGATGTTCGCGATCATGTACTTCCTCATGATCCGGCCTCAGCAGAAGCAGCTGAAGGAACACAAGGCGCTCCTCGCCAACCTCAAGAAGGGCGACGTGGTCGTCACCCAGGGCGGGATCATCGGCAAGGTCTTCCTCATCGCGGACCGCGAGGTCCGAGATCGAGGTCGCGAACAACGTGAAGCTCCGGGTGCTGAAGACCTCGGTGCAGACCGTCCTCAAGGACCCCGTGGAGCCGGCGAAGTCGGACGAGGGCAAGGCCGAGAAGGAGTCGAAGTAGATGGCCCGCGGGAACTGGGGTCGCTGGGTGCTCATCGCCGGGGTCACCCTCGGCGCTCTCTGGTACCTGATCCCCACCTACTACTCGTTCTTCGTGCTGCCCAAGTCGCAGCGGAACGACCTCAAGCTGCTCCAGTCGAAGCTGCCGTCCTGGGCCCCGAGCGCGAGCCACCGTCTCAACCTGGGCCTCGACCTCCAGGGCGGGATCCACATGGTGATGCGGGTCGACACCCAGACCGCGCTGCAGAAGCGCGTCGAGCGCCGCGGCCTGCAGATCGTCAACTACCTCAAGGACCAGAAGATCGACGGCGTGACGTACACCACCGAGCCCGAGAAGCTCGAGCTGACCCTGAAGGCGCCCGACGCGGCCTCGCTGGACGAAGGTGGAGAAGGAGCTGAAGGGCTTCGACGACTTCACCCGGGTGGGCCGAGGCGCCGGACAGCATCACCTACCAGCTCAAGGACACGCAGGTCTCGCGCTTCCGCGACGAGGCGGTCGACCAGGCGATGCTCGTCATCCGCCGCCGCATCGACAAGTGGGGCGTGGCCGAGGTGGACGTGCGGAAGATGGGCACGGACTCGATCCAGATTTCGCTTCCCGGACAGCAGGATCCCGAGCAGGCCAAGGAGCTCATCGGCACCACCGCCCAGCTCGAGTTCCGCATGGTCGACGACAAGAACCCGTTCTTCAGCCAGCTGGTGGCCAAGCACCCGCCCCCGGCGGACTCCGGAATTCGCCTGGTCCGGCCCAACGGCTACGACCAGCTCGAGGGCAAGGACCGCGAGGGCGCTCCTCGCCTACGCCCGGCAGGGCGTCCCGGCGGACCGCGAGGTCCTGCTCCAGTGCGTGAGCGCCCAGGCCCAGAAGGGCCTCTGCGACAGCTACCTCGCCTACCTGGTGGACAAGGCCGTGCCCCTCACCGGCGAGAGCCTGGCCACGGCCGACTACAACCGCAGCCAGACCAGCAACGACTTCGAGGTGAACCTCTCGTTCGACACCCAGGGCGGCGTCGAGTTCGGGAAGCTCACCGGGGACAACGTCGGCCGCTACATGGCCATCGTCCTCGACGAGAACGTCAACTCCGCGCCCCGCATCAACGAGCGCATCCCCAACGGACGGGCACGCATCACCCTGGGACACGCGATCGGAAAGACCGACGAGCAGATGCTCCAGGAGGCCCTGAACCTGGTCCTGGTGCTCCGGGCCGGTGCGCTGCCTGCCCCGGTCAGCGTCGGCCGAGATCCGTCAGGTCGGCGCGAGCCTCGGGGACGAGCTCATTCGCAAGGGCAGCCTCGCCGCCCTGGTGGGCCTGGGGCTGGTGGTGGTCTTCATGGCGGTCTACTACCGGAAGTCGGGGCTCATCGCCGACGTGGCGCTGACCCTCAACGGCGTCCTGATCCTCGCCGGCCTGGCGCTGTTCAACGCCACGCTCACCCTGCCGGGCATCGCCGGCTTCGTGCTCACCCTGGGCATCGCGGTGGACGCCAACGTCCTGATCAACGAGCGGGTGCGTGAGGAGCTCGCCAACGGCAAGACCGCCCGCGCCGCCGGTGGACCAGGGCTACGACCGGGCGTTCTGGACCATCTTCGACGCCCACGTGACGACGCTGATCGCCGGCTTCATCCTGCTCTCCACCGGCACGGGTCCGGTGCGCGGGTTCGCGACCTCGCTGATCATCGGCCTGGTGGCCTCGCTGTTCACCTCGATCGTCGTGACCCGGGCGATCACCACCTACTTCGTCCACGGGCGGAACGCCCAGACGGTCTCGGTCTGACGATGCAGATCCTCAAGCACAAGACCAACATCGACTTCATCGGGAAGCGGAAGCCCGCGCTGTTCATCAGCTCGGTCCTCAACCTCGCCATCCTGGTGGGCATCGCCATCTTCGGCTTCAACTTCGGTGTCGACTTCGCCGGCGGAACGCGTGGTCGAGCTGAAGTTCGACCATCCGGTCCGCGCCGACGAGGTGCGCTCCCGGGCCCAGGCCGCCGGTCTCCACGACGTCAGCGTCCAGGGCATCGGCTCCTCCAGCGAGAACAGCTACCTGCTCAGGCTCGGCGGCGTCACCCAGCTCACGCCCGAGAGCGCGGTCACCGCCCTGAAGGCCATGGAGGCCCTGGGCGGGATCAGCAACTTCCACGCCGACGTTCAGAACGGCCTCATCAACTTTCGCTCCGCGCAGAAGCTGGACGCCGACCGGGTGCGACGAGGCGATCTCCGCCTCGGGGACCGGGGTGAAGGACGTTCGCAGCCTGGGCGCCGCCCAGGGCGGGGGAGAGGACTACCAGGTCGTCGCCTCCGGCATGGCGGACAAGATCACCGCCGCGATGGCGAAGGGCCTGGCGCAGCCGGACTTCAAGGTGCAGCGGGTCGACTACGTGGGCCCGCAGGTCGGAAACCAGCTGCGGAACAAGGGCGTCGCCGCGCTGATCTACGCGATGGTGGCCATCCTCGTGTACGTGGCGTTCCGGTTCGACTTCAAGTTCGGCCCCGGCGCGCTCGTGGCCATGGTGCACGACGTCATCATGGTCAGCGGCTACTACCTGGTGTCCCGGCGCGAGTTCAACCTGACCTCGATCGCCGTGCTGCTCACCATCACCGGCTACTCGATCAACGACACCATCGTCATCTACGACCGGATCCGCGAGGAGATGGCCCGGTACAAGGGCAAGCCCCTGCCGGAGATCATCAACATCGCGGTGAACGACACCCTGTCGCGGACCATCCTCACCTCGGGAGTCACCGCGCTCTCCCTGGTGGGGCTGCTTGATCTTCGGGGTGGGCGAGATCTGGGACTTCGCGATGGCGATGCTGATCGGCATCATCGTCGGGACGTACTCCAGCGTGTACATCGCCAGCCCGCTCACCATCTGGCTCGACCAGCGTGCGGCGAGGAAGAAGGCCGCCGGCGGAGCGATGAAGGTCCGCGCGGCCTGATTGACTAGGCCCGTCCGGAGGGCCCACTCTGGACGGCGGCGCTCCGAGGGGGGGGCACCTTGTCCTGGTTGCTGGTGGTGGCATCGCTGCTCGTGTACCTGGCCGCGGCCATGGTCAGCGGCCACACGCGCTTGCCGGTCCTCGGGTTTCTGACCATCGGAACGGCTGTCTGGGCGAGCTTCGATTCCTGGCGCATTGAGCTTCGGCGATACCGGGCGGGCGAGGCGGCCCACCCGGTGCTCCTGTTCTGGGTGGTCGCGACCGCCTGGCCCATCTGGTTCCCCTGGTATCTCGTCGTCCGGCGGCGAGTTCTCGCCGGAGAGCTCGAGCGCCGGCCAGCATTCGTCGCGCGCGCCGCCGCTCGGCGTCTCCAGCGCCAGACCCATGCCCAGGACTGATTAAGGAACTTCCTTAACTAGGCCCGCGGTGAGGAGGAGTGGAAGCGAATCGAGCCGCTTCTCCCGAAGCCACGCGGCCGGCGGTCGCTCAAAGGCGAACGCCGGTTCATCAGTGCCGTGTACTGGCTCACTCGGACCGGCTGTCCTTGGCGCGATCTTCCTCGCCGATACGGCCCCTGGAAGTCTGTGTACAACCGCTTCAACAACTGGTCGAAGCGTGGAGTTTGGGAGCGAATCTTCAAGGCGGTGCAGCTCGATCCCGATCCTCCCGTCCCGCGTTCCGCTGCTCCCCCCGAGGCCTCCATCGTCGATGGCAGCATTGTCCGGGCGCATCTCGACGCCGCGGGTGGCAAAGGGGGATCCAACACAACGCTCTGGGACGCTCTCGAGGAGGTTTTTCGACCAAGATTCATGCCCTCGTCGACACACGAGGGAGACCGCGGCACATCGAGCTGACCCCCGGCCAGCGTCACGAGATGACCAAGGCCGACGAACTGTTGCTTCACGCAGTCGGCAACGCGGTCATCGGCGACTGCACCTCACTTAGACCGCGTCTACTCGCCTCATCCAGTGGCTGCACGGGGGCCTTTAGGGCCCCCTTTCCTGGCCTCAAAATTGCCCGGGCCCGGGGCACCTGTCCGTGTCCAAACCGGCGAACTCCCGTTGCGCGAAAGACGTTCGATCCGACCGGGCGCCGCCGCCACGAGCGTCCGGAATCGCGCAGGCCGCCCGGAAGGGCACGGGCGGACGGGTCGCTGGCGATCCACGTCCCGCTGGGGCCAGACATGCGCGTGCCGCGATGCAGGGCCTCCCCGCAAGGGTCGCTGGTGGCGGAGCAGCAACTCGCCGCCTGCGAGTCCTGTCGTCGCGAGCAGTCAGATCGATCCGCTAAGGATCGGGTCGCCGGAGTGAGCGCGTGGAGCGTCTCGGTGATCACACTTCGGCCCGACGGCCCGATCGCCGCCGGTGCGCACGGTCGTCTCGCTTCGCGAGCCACGCGCCGAGCCCGGATTCCCGAGTCTGATCCTGCGCTGGAGCTGTGTCCGCGCCGTTCTCCTCTGACGCCGCGCGCCTCTTCCGGTCGCGGGCTGATCCAGCGCGCATCCATGTCGTGTGCTGTCAGACCGCTCCGGTACGAACATTCGCAACGACGGGCGTTTGTCGGAAGGGAGCGACACGTTGCGCTGGGTGTTTCCGGGTGGAGAACGAGACGTCGAAGCTCAGCGGCGCGCCGCGCGGCGTCTCGCCATCGAGCTCGGGCTCGACCCGCTGGCCGCACGGGTCCTCGTCGCCCGTGGTGTCCAGGAGCCGCAGGACGCCGCCCAGTTCCTCTCGCACGAGCTCACCGATCTCCCGGACCCCTTTCGCATGAAGGGAATGTCCGCCGCCGTCGAGCGCCTCACCCGTGCCGTCGTGCAGCAGGAGAAGGTCACCCTCTACGGCGACTACGACGTCGACGGGGTCTGCTCCACCGCGCTCCTCTCTCTCTTCCTCGACGCCGTCGGCGCCGCACCGCTCACCTACATCCCGCACCGGATTGACGAGGGCTACGGACTCAACGTCCGCGCCGTTGAACGGATCGCGCACGAGGGATCGAAGCTCCTCGTCTCGCTCGACTGCGGCATCACCAGCGTGGCCGAAGTCGCGCGTGCCCGGGACCTCGGGATGGACGTGGTCATCGTCGACCACCACACCGTCCCGGACACGCTGCCCGCCGCGACGGCCGTCCTCAATCCGCACCAGCCGGGCTGCGAGTACCCCACCAAGGTCCTCTGCGCCGCGGGCGTCGCGTTCAACCTGGTCATGGCGCTCCGTCGGTCGCTCCGTACCCTCGGGTGGTTCGAGCGCCGGCCGGAGCCCGCGTTGAAGCCGCTGATGGACCTCGTCGCGCTCGCCACCGTGTGCGACGTCGTCCCGCTCACCGGAGCCAACCGGATCCTCGTGCAGCACGGGCTCGAGGCGCTCGCCAGGGCGGATCGCCCCGGCGTCCGGGCCCTCAAGGAGGTCGCCGGGCTCGAGACCGAAGGCTCGGTGAGCGCCGGACAGGTGGGCTTCCGCCTGGGGCCCCGGATCAACGCCGCCGGACGCCTCGATGACGCGTCGGTCGGCCTGCAGCTGCTGCGGACCCGGGACCTGACCGAGGCACGCGCGCTCGCCGCCAAGCTCGACGACGCCAACAAGGACCGGCAGGAGATCGAGCGCAAGATGCTCGTCGAGGCCATCGCCCAGGCCGAGGACCGGCAGGGCTCACGGGGCCTCGTCCTCTGGGCCGAGGGATGGCACCCCGGCGTCGTGGGCATCGTCGCCGCCCGCATCGTCGAACGGTTCCACAAGCCCACGCTGGTCATCGGCGTCCAGGGCGGGGTGGGGAAGGGGAGCGCCCGCAGCGTCGAGGGCTTCCACCTCGTCGAGGCGCTCCGCGAGTGCGCCGAGCACCTCTCGAAGTTTGGTGGCCACCGTCACGCCGCGGGCGTCACGCTCGAGGCACCGCGCCTGCTCGACTTCCGCCGCGACTTCGAGGCCGTGGCCGCCCGCCGCCTCCGCGAGGAGGACCTCGAGCCGCGCTGCCGCGTGGACGTGGTGGTGGACCCCGGTGAACTCACCGAGCGCGCCGTCGGAGCGCTCGCCGCCCTCGGCCCGTTCGGCGCAGGCAACCCCGAGCCCACCTTCGTCGCCGAGTCGCTCCACGCCGAGGCCCGCATCGTCACCGCCAAGAACGGCGGGGTGGCCCACCTCAAGCTGATGCTCCCCGAGGCGCCCTCCCTCGATGCGATCGGCTTCGGGATGGGCCCGCGCCTCCCCGAGCTCGAGGGCCGGGTGGACCTGGCCTTCCAGCCCTCGGTCGAGACCTGGAAGGGTCGGACCCGCGTCTCGCTCAAGCTCCGGGATCTGCGCGCCGCCGAGGCCGCCGTGCTCTCGCCGACCGGGACCTGAGCCCGGAGCTCCCACCCGGGAGCCACCCCGAGGCGGTCCCGGTCGCACCGGGCCCCATGACGCATAGCGGCGACACGGGCGGCGCGCTAGGTTCCGCCGCCTCCATGTCCGTTCCCTTCATCACCGAGGTCAAGCGCACCCACTCCTGCGGCGAGCTCACCGGCAAGGACGTCGGCAAGCCGGTCGTCCTCTTCGGCTGGGTCCAGAACCGCCGCGACCACGGGGGCGCGGTGTTCATCGACCTCCGCGACCGCCACGGGCTCACCCAGGTGGTCTTCGAGCCGGACATCGACCCCGAGGCCCACGCCCTCGCCGGGACGCTCCGCCTCGAGTGGTGCATCGGCATCCAGGGCACCGTCGCTAGCCGCGGGGCCAACGTGAACCCCAAGATGAAGACCGGGGAGATCGAGGTGAGGGCCACCGCCCTCAGCGTCTTCAACCGGAGCGAGCCCACCCCGTTCCCGATCGAGGACAAGATCGAGACGGCCGAGGAGAAGCGCCTCACCCACCGCTACCTCGACCTGCGCCGGCGCCCCCTCCAACAGTCGCTGGTCACCCGCTCGCGGATGAACGCCATCACCCGGACCACGCTCGTCGACCAGGGCTTCCTCGAGCTCGAGACGCCCTTCATGGGCAAGTACACCCCGGGGGGCGCCCGCAACTTCCTCGTCCCGAGCCGCCTCAACGCCGGCAAGTTCTACGCGCTCGCCGAGAGCCCCCAGCTCTACAAGCAGCTCTTCATGGTCGCCGGCTTCGACCGGTACTTCCAGATCGTCAAGTGCTTCCGCGACGAGGACCTGAGGCTCGACCGGCAGCCCGAGTTCACGCAGATCGACCTCGAGATGAGCTTCGTCAGCCAGGACGACGTCTTCGCGGTCGTCGAGCGGCTCATCTCCCGGCTGTGGAAGGAGATCCTCGGCGTCGACATCCCCACGCCCTTCCGCCGGATGCCCTTCGACGAGTCGATGGCGAGGTACGGCAACGACAAGCCGGACCTCCGCTTCGGTCTCGAGCACGTGGTCCTCACCGACGTCATCACCGCCCATGGCGGCGAGGGCGGCGTCCCGATGCTGCTCGAGGCGGTGCAGCAGGGCGGCATCGTCAAGGCCATGGTCGTCCCCGCCGCGCACCCCCTCTCGCGCGCCGAGGCCGACAAGCTCGAGGAGTTCGCCAAGGGCGCCGGCGCCCGTGGTCTCGCCCGGGCCAAGGTGGGCGAGGGCGGCGAGTGGACCCAGTCCCCGCTGGCCAAGACCATCTCCCCCGCGCTCCGGGCCGCCATCAACGAGGCCTGCGGCGCGAAGCCCGGGGACCTCATCGTCTTCCAGTTCGGGCGGGCCTCGCTGGTCCACACCGTCCTGGCCAACCTCCGGGTCCACATCGCCAAGAAGCTGGGCCTGATCCCCGAGGTGGGCTCGGGCGGGAAGTGGGAGTTCCTCTGGGTCGTCGACCCGCCGCTCTTCGAGTACGACGAGGAGCGCAAGAGCTGGGCGGCCGCGCACCACGCCTTCACCCGGCCCCACGACGAGGACGTCCAGTACCTCCGCACCGACCCGGGACGGGTGAAGTGCTGGCGCTACGACGTCGTCCTCAACGGCTTCGAGATCGGCGGCGGCAGCATCCGGCTCCACGACCCCCGGGTGCAGTCCGAGGTCTTCGCCGCGCTCGGCATCGGCGAGGAGGAGGCCCGGAACAAGTTCGGCTTCCTGCTCGACGCGCTCCGCTTCGGGGCTCCGCCGCACGGGGGCATCGCCCTCGGCATGGACCGGCTGGCGATGCTCCTCACCGGCGCCGAGTCCCTCCGGGACGTCATCCCGTTCCCCAAGACCAAGACCGGCACCGACAGCATGACCGGCGCCCCGGGCGAGGTGGACGAGCAGCAGCTCCGCGAGGTGCACGTCCGCGTGGTGCCCCCGCCCAAGTCCTGACGGCCGACCCCGGGCTACCCGGCGACCTCGAGGAGATCGACCGCCCGTGCCTCGGGCGTGGCCACCAGCTGGCGCACCAGCGTGCGCATCTTCGCGAGCTCGAAGGGCTTGGTCAGGAACGCCGCGCCCAGGGCCGCTGCGCGCGGCACGTCGGCGGGCTCGAGGAATGCGCCCATCAGGATGACTCCCAGCCCGGGCTCCCGGCGCTGGATCTCCTCCACCGCCTCGAGGCCGCTGCGGACCGGCATCGACAGGTCGCTCAGCACCACCGTGCGCCCGCTCCGCCCCGGGGGAAGCGCGGCGTGCGCCACCACCAGCTGCTCGCCGTCGGGCACCTCGAGCACCCGGTGGCCGTCCTTGCGGAGCACCGAGGCGAGCAGAAACCGGAGCGCGCCGTCGTCCTCGGCCAGCAGCACCCAGCGCTCGTCGTCTCCCGGTTGCACGCGCCGGGGGATGCTACTGCGAGCGCCTGCCTCGCGAAGGAGGCGGCCCCCGCGTCCCGGATCCCGGACCGCCATCGGGCTCCGAGGAGCGGGAGGGTGCCGCGAAGCGTCAACGCCACTTTCTTGCGAGTGCCTGTCCGGTGGCGTGCCACAGTCTGCGACACGAGCGCGATGCGCACCTTCCTGGTGGTCAACCCCGAGAGCGCGGGCGGAGCGACCGGTCGTCGCTGGCCGGAGATCCGCGCCGAGGTGCTGCGCGCCATCGGCGATAGCGCCGAGCACGCCTTCACCGACCATCCGATGCACGCCGCGACCCTCACCGCCGAGGCGCTCGGCAAGGGGTTCCGTCGCATCGTCGCGGTGGGCGGAGACGGCACCCTCAACGAGGTGGTCAACGGCTTCTTCCAGGCCGCCGGGGGCGTGCCGGCCGACGCCTGCCTGGCGCTCGTCCCCCGCGGGACCGGCGGGGACTTCCGACGCACCTTCGGTCTCAACGGCTCGGTCCGGGAGTCCTGTACGCGCCTCCGAGGCGAGATCCGACCGCTCGATGCGGGGCGCGTCCGCTTCACCCGGACCGACGGGGGCCCCGGGGAGCGCTACTTCGTCAACGTCGCCAGCTTCGGGGTCAGCGGCCAAGTGGACCGCGCCGTGAACTCCGGGAGCAAGCTCCTCGGCGGCAAGGCCAGCTTCTTCCTGGCCAGTGTTCGCACCCTGCTCGGCTGGCGCGACCAGCAGGTCCGCATCCGGGTGGACGGCGGGGCCGAGGAGGCGCTGGGCATCACCACCCTCGCGGTGGCCAACGGCCAGTACTTCGGGGGCGGGATGCGGGTGGCACCGGAGGCGAATCCCTCCGACGGCCTGCTCGACGTCACCATCTGGAGCGGCTACCACCTCAAGGACTTCGCCCTGAAGTCGGCCTCGGTCTACGACGGCCGCCACGTCCGCTGGGCGGGCACCCGCACCCTGCGCTGCCGGACCCTCGCCGCGAGCAGTGACGAGGAGGTGCTCCTCGACGTCGACGGTGAGCAGCCCGGTCGGCTCCCGGCCAGCTTCGAGGTCCTCCCGGGCGCGCTGCGGCTGCAGAATCTAGGTCAGGGCGGCCGCGCTCAGCTCAGCCAGAAGTACGCGGTGCCGACCAGCGCCCGGCGGTCCACGACCTTGGCCCGGGCCGCGAGCTCGGCCAGGGTCCGGTCCTTGAGCGCGTACCGCGTCTCCTCCTCGGCGCGGAGCGCGGCGAGCTTCCTGCGGTGGTCGCGCTCGGCGCGCTCGATTGCCGCGCGCGCCCGCGCCCGCTCGGTGCCGTCCTCGACGCCGATGAGCCGGGTCCGCGCCTCCTCCCAGGCCGCGCGTGACCGGGCCAGCGCCTCGCGCGCCTCGAGCAGGCAGTCCTCGGCGTAGCGGTCGGCCTGCTCCCGCATCCGGTCGAGCTCGAGCTGGTTTCGCCGCTCGGCCTCGCGGAGCAACGTCTCGCGCGCCGCGGCCAGCGCCTGCTCCTGGGGCTGGGCCACCGAGACCGGCGCCGGCGGCCGGGGCTGCCCCTCGCGGGCCGGCACGCGGGCCAGCAGCGCTCCGTCGTCCGGCCCTAGCGCCCGGAAGCCGTCGCGGTCGCGGAGCAGGACGAGATGCAGGAGGCGCTCCTCCGGCAAGCAGCCCTGTCGACTCGAACCGGTAGACGAACCACCAGCCCTCGCCGCCGGCCATCCGCGCCAGCCGCGGCGGCAGCGCCGAGGCGTCGAGCTGGAGCCAGTGCACCCCATCCATCGGGGTGGAGCGGACCGCGCCGGCGGCCTCGCTCACCTTGCGGCCGTGGGCGTCTCTTGCCGAGCACCTGCCGGGCGAAGGTGCGGGCGTTCCGGCGATGCCGGTCCACCGCGGCCTCGGCCTCCTCGCCCGTGACCCGGAGCCGCCGCCGCACGTCGCCGTCGAACCGCTCGAGCAGCAGCGAGCGGGCCTGGGTCATCCGCGGCGTCGATGCGGTGCTCGAGGTCCTCGCGGAGCGCGTCGAAGGCGCGGGTCGATCTCCTCGGTGGATCGGCACGACTGGTAGATGTCCAGCACCCGGCGCTCGAAGTCGACGCCCGCTCTCCAGCGCGCCGAGGATCTCGTCGGAGGCGCCGAACACGCCGTCGAAGAGGTGCAGCTTCCGCTCCAGCAGCTCGTACAGCCGCGCGTCGGCGGCGTTCTGGCGGTTGAGGAAGTTGAGCACCAGGACGTCGCGCTGCTGCCCGTAGCGGTGGCAGCGCCCGATGCGCTGCTCGATGCGCTGCGGGTTCCACGGCAGGTCGTAGTTGACGACCAGGTTGCAGAACTGGAGGTTGAGCCCCTCGGCCCCGGCCTCGGTGGAGAGGAGGATCTGCGTCCGGTCGCGGAACTCGTCCACCAGCGCCTGCCGCTCCTCGGGCGTCCCGGCGTCGCCCGAGAGGAGCGGAGATCCGCCCCGCCCAGCCGTGCCCGGAGAGCAGCTCGGCCAGGTACGCCTGCGTCCGGCGCGACTCGGTGAAGACGACCGCCTTCTCCGGCCACTGGTGCGCCGCGGGCCACGGTGAAGAGGCGGTCCAGGGCGCGCTTCAGCGCCTCGCCCTTGGCGTTGACCCGGATGGACTCGGCCCGCGTCGCGTAGCGCTCGAGCTCGAAGGCCTCGGCCTCGAGCGCGGCCACCGAGGGCAGGGCGGGGCGGCCCGGCTCGTCGGACCAGGTCCTCGGCCTCCTCGGCGTAGGCGCGTGGCCTCCTCGGGCTCGAACAGTCCGAGCGCCTCCGCTCCGCGCTTCGCCGCGTCGATGCGCCTGCGCAGCCTCTCGGCCAGCTTCCGCAGCGTCGGGGCGATGGCGTAGGTCGAGGAGGCGAGCAGCTTCCGGTAGACGAGCGTGAGCAGCGTCCTCTTGCCCGGCTCGATGGCCGCGCGCCTCGCTGCGGCGCAGGTACTCGCTGACCTCGTCGTAGAGGGCCTGCTCCTCGGCGCGACGGCGCGAAGTCCTCCACCATGCTCCGGCGGTTGGTGAAGCGGACGTACTCGCGGACCTGCCGGCGGAGCGTGCGGTGCACCACCGGAGCGAGTCGCTCCCGCAGCTCCTGGGCGCGGTCCCTCGGGGATGCCGCCCTCCTCGGGGTCGACGCTGTAGCGGCTGCTGGAAGGCGTGCTCCGGGCCGAGGATCTGCTCGTCGAGGAAGCGACAGCAGCCCGAACAGCTCCATCAGCTCGTTCTGGAGCGGGGTGGCGGTGAGCAGCAGCTTCGGCCGGTCCTCGCAGCGCGTCGCGGAGCGCCCGGCCGATCTTGTTGCCCGTCCGGTGGGCGTTGCGGAGCCGGTGCGCCTCGTCGATGACCACCAGGTCCCACGGGAGCTGGCGGACCAGCTCCGCGCGCGTCCCGCGGCGAAGGGGTGGCTGGAGATGACCGGCACCGGCTGGTCGAACGGGTTGTGGCCCGCGCGCACCGTGCGCCCGTCGACCACCAGCGACGTCGAGGTCGAACTTCTCGAGCAGCTCCGCCTGCCACTGCGCCCGCAGCGTCGCCGGGGTGAGGATGAGGATGCGGCCCTTCCCCTCGGCCACGAGCTGGGCCGAGGACGATGCCCGCCTCGATGGTCTTCCCCAGGCCCACCTCGTCGGCGAGCATGCAGCCGCCGCGGGGAAGCGACTCGAGCGCGAACGCCGCCGCCTCCACCTGGTGTGGATTCAGGTCGACCCGGGCCTCGGAGAGCGCCGGGGCGAGCCGGTCGGTGGCCCGGCCTCCCCTTGAGGGCCAGCTCCTCCGCCAGCAACCGCTGATGGAACCGCGTGAGCGGGGTCTCCCCCGCGGCCTTCTCCCGGACCAGCTCCGCCACTCCACCCCTCACGCGAAAGACCGCCCGCACCGGGCAGGTCGAAGGGCGAACTCTAGCGCCAAGAGACCTGACGCCGGTGGCTGCGCCCGTGCAAACGTCTGTCCCATGCGGGTCCGTTGCTGGGGGGTGCTCGGCTGTCTCGTCGCTGGCCAGGCCACGGCCGCCCCGAAGCCGCCGCCCACCGACTTTGCGGCCATCGAGCGCGCGCGCATCGCCGAGCTCGAGCTCACCCGCGACCTTCGCGGCGAGGTGCTCGTCTCCCGCGCCCGCCTGCACGGTGACCCCACGGTGCGGGCCAGGGCGCTCCTGGCCCTCGCCCGGATCCAGGATGCGTCCACGGCGCCCACCGTCGTGGAGGCGCTCCTGGATCCGGTGCCCGCCGTGCGCGCCGTGGCTGCGTTCGCCGCCGGGGAGATCGCGCTCGGCTGGGAGCCGGTGCCGGACGAGACGCGCGATGCCCTGGCCCGCGGCCTGCTCGGCGCCGAGACGAAGGAGACCGACGGGGCGGCGCGCCTGGCCCAGATCGACGCCCTTGGCCGCGTCCGGACCGCGGCCACCCTCGAGCGGCTGGTGCTGCTGCTCGGTGCTCCCGCCGGCCAGCTCGTCGACGTGAAGGACCCCCGCTCGGACCCGCCGGTGCGCGCGGCCATCGCGCTCGGTGTCGCCGCCCGCGCCAAGGCCCCGGTGCCCGACGGCGCCCGGCCCGGCTTCGAGCGGCTCGCCGGGAACCTCCTCCCTTCCGCCCGCTGGGCCGGGGTGTACGCGCTCGCGCAGATGAAGACGCCCGCGGCCCGTCCGGTGCTGCTGGCCGCGCTCCGGGATAGCGACCCCGAGGTCCGGGCCATCGCCGCCCGCGGGCTCACCGACGTCGTCGCCCCCGAGGACACCCCGTCGCTCAAGGCGCTGCTCCGGGACCCGGACGGACGGGTCGCGGCCGAGTCGGTCCGCGCGCTGGTGGCGCTCGCCGGCCGCTGTCGCCCGGGTCCGTGCACCGCGGCGGAGGCCCTGGGCCAGCTCGACACGCGGGCGACCGGCCTCGGTGTGGAGACCCTGGGGCAATCCGTCCCCCCGCTGCTCGCGTTCGCCCAGGCGACGGTTCCCGAGTCCGGCCGGAAGCTGCTGGCACGCCTGCGCGCCTCGCTCCGCACCTCGGCCGAGACCGCGCCCGACCCGGTCCGCTTCACCGTCGCCTCGCTCGACTGCCGCCTCGCTGCGGCGATGGACCGCCAGCGGGGCTGGCTCGACGAGACGCTGCGCTGCGGCCAGGCCCGCATCCCGGAGTGGCGGCGTCTCCGCCTGGGCCTCGAGGCCGTCGCAGGGAGCCCGCGGCTCGCCGAGGCCCGCGTGCAGAAGCCGCTGCTGCCGTATCTCCAGAACCACTCGCCGTCGGTGCGGGCAGCGGCGCTGGGCGTCGCCGCCGCGCTCAAGTCCCCCGATCTCGTTCCGGCCGTGCGGCCGCTCCTCCAGGATCCGGATCCCATCGTGCGGGCCGCGGCGGTGGACGCGCTCGCCGCCCTCGGAGACCCACCTCCGGGCCCACCATCCTCGCCGGCGCCAGGACCGCCGGCGTGGACGTGGCGACCTCCTATGCGGACGCGCTGATCAAGCTGAAGCCGGCCGGCGCGGTGGAGGTGCTCCGGCAGTGGCTCACCTCGCCGCACGCCCATGTTCGCCAGGAGGCGGCCCGGGCCCTGACCGTCCTCGAAGGGGCTCCGGTCCGGGCCCCGGCCGTCCCCGACCCGGGCGATGCGCCCACAGCGCCGCCGGTCCCGCCGGAACCACCTGGCGGCTCGAGACCCTGCACGGCCCGGTGCTCATCTCTCCCGATCTGGACGCCGCACCAGCCACGGTCGCCCAGCTCAGCCGACTGGCGGCGGCGGGCTACTTCCGGAACCTGTCCTTCCACCGCATCGTCCCGGACTTCGTGGCCCAGGGTGGTGACCCCCGCGGGGACGGGGAGGGCGGGCCGGGCTTCACGCTGCCCTGCGAGGTCTCGCCCCGGACGTACCTGCGCGGAACCGTGGGCATGGCGCTGGCCGGGAAGGACACCGGCGGAAGCCAGTTCTTCGTCAGCGTGTCACCGCAGCCGCACCTGGACGGGCGTTACACCATCATTGGAACCGTCACGTCCGGGATGGAAGTCATCGATGGGCTGGTCGAAGGGGACCCACTCGTGGACTGGGTCATCCTCACGCCCTGAGCGGCCGGCGGCTGGTTTTCATTGCCGGGCCGGACCCCGGGACGTAAAACCACAAACCCTCGGAACGGCGGGAGATTCGGTCGGTATGGCCAGGGCGAACTCGGGTCCAGTGCCCGTGGTGGTGATGGGGCTTGGGGCCATCGGCCGGGAGATCGCCCGCGCCGCCCTCCAGTCCGAGGAGGTGACGCTGGTCGCGGCCGTGGACACTCATCCCGCCCTCGTGGGCAAGCGACTGGACGAGCTGGGTGTGGCCTCGGCGATCAAGGTGCAGCCAGAGCTCCGCCGTGGGCCGACCCGTGGACCCCGGCCGGTGGTGCTGCACGCGACGGGTTCGTCGCTGTCGGCCATCGCCGACCAGCTGCTCGCCGCGGTGAAGGAGGGTCATCCGGTGGTGTCCACCTGCGAGGAGCTGGCGTTCCCCTGGGTCCGCTACCCTGAGCTCGCCGAGCGGCTCGAGCGGGCCGCCCAGCGCGCCGGCGTCACGGTCCTCGGCACGGGCGTGAACCCGGGCTTCGTCCTCGACCGGCTCGTGGCGACGCTCGGACAGACGCTGCGGGCCCATCCGCCACGTGCTCGCGCGGCGGGTGGTGGACGCGCGCGGCCGGCGCGAGGCCCTGCAGCGGAAGATCGGCGCCGGGCTCACCGAGGATGCCTTCGACGCGCTCGCCGCCGACGGCCGGGTGGGACACGTCGGGCTCGTCGAGTCGGCGGCGCTCTGCGCGCTCGGGCCTGGGGATGGACCTCGAGGAGTACGAGGAGGAGGTCGCCCCGGTCATCGCGCACGAGGACATCACCGGGTGGCGCCTTCGTCGTCCCGAGGGGCCGCGTCGCCGGGATGAACCAGATCGTCGTCGGGCTGCAAGACGGGCAGGAGAGGGTGCGGCTCGAGCTCATGCTTGCCCTGGGCGCGGAACCCCCCGGGGACCGCATCGTCATTGAATCGGACACACGCCTCACGGTGGACGTCCTGGGCGGCATCCCCGGGGACGCCGCCACCGCTCACCTCGTGGTACACGCCGCTCCACGCGTCGCATCGGCGGAGTCGGGCCTGCTCACCGTGCTCGACCTGCCCGCCGGCCGCTGATCCGAAAAGGACCCCACATGCTGGACAAGAACGCCATCGGACGCTCGTCACCGCCGACCTTGAACGAGGTGGAGAAGGGCGCGATCCGCCGATTCGCCGAGGCGCTCGGCGACTTCAACCCCATGTACTACGACGAGGAGTACGCCCGTGCCGCGGGCTACCCCACCATCGTCGCCCCGCCCACCTTCCCGGCCAGCTTCCACTCCGCCGCGGACCTGCGCGAGCTCCTCGGGGTGCGGCATCAAGAGCCTGCTGCACGCCGAGCAGGCGTTCGAGTACGACCGGCCGATCTTCGCCGGGGACCGCATCTACGTTTCCACCCGCGTGGCCGAGGTGCTCGAGCGCACCGGTCCGGCCGGCAAGATGGACGTGGCGGTCATCGAGGACGAGGGCCGCGACGAGGAAGGCAACCTCGTGTTCAAGGCCCGGCGCACGCTGGTGGTGCGCGCGAGCAAGGAGAGCTGACCGCCCATGGCCACCCGCAAGCTCTACTTCGAAGCGGTGCGCGTCGGGGAGGAGATCGCCCGCGCTCGCCAAGCCCCCCGTGGATCGGGTGCAGCTCGCCCGCTACGCCGGCGCCTCGGGCGACTTCAACCCCGTCCACGTCGACGAGACCTACGCCAAGAGCCTGGGCATGCCGAGCGTCTACGCCCCGGGCATGCTGATCATGGGCTTCCTCGGCCAGCTGGTGTCCGACTGGGCCCGCGGCGCGCAGCTGCGGCGCTACTCGGTGAAGTTCTCGAAGATCGTCTGGCCGGGCGACACCGTGGTCTGCAAGGGCCGGGTCACCGAGCGCTGGGGCGAGGAGGGCCGGTACTTCGCCGAGCTGGACCTCTGGGCCGAGAACCAGAAGGGCGAGCTCGTGCTCCGGGGCGGCGCACAGCTGCAGCTCTTCCACTCGCTCGAGGACGAGAACCGGCAGCGCTCCGGGCAGCCCCCGCTGGTCATCCCGGCCGCCCAAGGAGAGCATCCTCCCGCCCGCCCCTCCGTCGCCCGCCCCCCGGAAGGAGCCCGCGGTGGCGGCTCCGGTGACCGGGGTGAAGAAGGCCACCCCCCGGGAGTCACCGGCTCTCCGGAAGGCCCCGGAGGCGACGGAAGAAGGCCGCGAAGAAGTAGGCCTTTCGACCCCCTGCAGGGTCCCGCCGACGCGCGGCGTCATTTCGGATTGACTCGGGAATCAGTCGGACACATGCTTCCTCTACGTCCCGTTGATTCTGGAGTCGACCGATGGCGGCTGGACTGAACTGGTACAAGGCGGACCTCCGGGAACTCTCCTTCGTGCTGCTGGAGCAGTTCAGGCTGGGGGAGCTCCTGGGGAAGGCGCCCTACGAGGTCTGGGGCGAGGACGAGGCGAAGGCGGTGCTGGACGCCGCGTACCGCTTCGCCCGCGAGGTGCTCGGCCCCCTCAACGCCTCGGGTGACCGCGAGGGTTGCCGCATCGAGGCACGGGCAGGTGCGGACGCCCAAGGGCTTCGGCGACGCCTGGAAGCAGCTCTACGAGAACGGCTTCAAGGCGCTCGGCGTCTCGACGGACCACGGCGGGCAGGGCGCGCCCCAGGCGCTGGTGGTGCTGGTGGAGGAGCTGCTCTCCGGCGCCAACCCGGCGTTCAACATGTACCCGGGCCTGGCCTTCGGCGCGGCGGAGACCATCGTCGAGTGCGGCACCGCCGGAGCAGACCAAGCGCTACGCGGAGAAGATGCTCGACGGCACCTGGGGCGGCACGATGTGCCTCACCGAGCCGCACGCGGGCAGCGACGTGGGCTCGGCGAAGACCAGCGCCAAGCGGCTGGGCAACGGCAAGTACGCCATCAAGGGCACCAAGGTCTTCATCTCCGGCGGTGACCACGACCTCGCCGAGAACATCGTTCACCTGGTGCTCGCGCGGGTGGACGGCGCTCCTCCGGGCACCAAGGGGCTGTCGCTCTTCATCGTGCCGAAGAAGCGCATCGACGCCGAGCGGCAACGTGGGCTCGAGCAACGACGTGGCGGTGGCGTCCATCGAGCACAAGATGGGCATCAACGGCTCGGCGACCGCGGTGCTCAACTTCGGCGAGAACGACGCCTGCGAGGGCGAGCTGGTCGGCACCGTCGAGAACCTGGGCATGTCCCAGATGTTCCGGATGATGAACGGCGCGCGCATCGCGGTCGGGCATCCAGGGCCTGGCGACGGCTGCGGCCGCCTACCAGAACGCGGTGGACTACGCGCGGGAGCGCAAGCAGGGCCCGCACTACACGCACTGGAAGGACCCGACGGTGCCGCGGGTGCCGATCATCGAGCACCCCGACGTGCGGCGGATGCTGCTCGACCTCAAGTCGCACACCGAAGGGATCCGCGCGCTCATCGTGAAGCTGGCCTGGCACGGCGACCAGTCGAAGGCGCTGGCGGGCAAGGACGACGAGAAGGCCAGCTACCACAAGGGCCAGGTGGACCTCCTGACCCCGCTGGTGAAGTCGTTCGCCTCGGACGAGGCCTTCCGGCTCGCGGGCGTGGCGATCCAGGTGTACGGCGGCGCCGGCTACCTGAAGGACCACCCGGTGGAGCAGTACGCGCGCGACGCGAAGATCTACAGCATCTACGAGGGCACCAATCACATCCAGGCGATGGACCTGGTGGGCCGGAAGATGGGCCAGGCCGGCGGCGCCAACTTCCAGGCGTTCCTCCAGGACGTGGCCGGGCTTCGTCGAGGCGCACAAGGGGCGACGCGACGCTGGGCAAAGCGGTGGAGCTGCTCGCGGCGGGGCAGGAGGCCCTGATGTCGAGCGCGATGACCCTGCTCGGCTGGAGCCAGGCCAACGGGCTCGGGCTCATCGGACTGTCGGCGAACCGCTTCCTGACGATGATGTCGCAGGTGGCGGTGGGTTGGGTGCTGCTCGATGCGGCTGCGGTGTCGCAGAAGGCGCTCGCCGCGGGCGGACTCTCCGAGCAGGACCGGGCCTTCTACACGGGCAAGGTGCAGTCGGCGCTGTGGTTCGCCCGGAACGTGCTGCCCCAGGTCGAGGCGTCGGCGCGCTCGCTCGCGACCGAGGATGCCTCGCCGCTCGAGATCCCGGACGCAGCCCTCGGGACGCTCTGAGCGCCTACTTCACCCCGGGCGCCTCGCGGACGCCGATGGCGAGCTGGCCGAGGCCGGAACCCTTCGCCAGCTCCATCACCTCGACCACCCGGCCGTGCGGCGTGCCCTCGTCGGCCTGGATGACGACCAGCGTGTTGGGGTTCTTCTGCCGCGCGTCCTCGAGCGCCTTCTTCAGCTCGTCGGTGGTGACCACGTTGCCCGAGAGCACCACCCGGCCATCGCTGAGCACCGCGACCGAGAGGTCCGTCGAGGCCGGCATCACGTCCGCCGCGCTGCCCTTCGGCAGGTTCACCTTGAGCCCGGCCTTCGCCGCGCCCGAGCCCTGGTTCACGATGACCGAGCTGGTCACCATGAAGATGATGAGCAGCACCAGGAAGATGTCCGTCAGCGGAGTGATGTTGATCTCCGAGAAGACTGCCTCCTCGGATTCGTCCTCCGCCGTGCCCGGAACCCGTCCGATCGCCATTCGCCGGCCGACCTAGCTCGCGCCTGCCGTGGTGACGGCGGGCAGCGGGGTGGCGGGCGCGGTCTCCGGGAGGGCTCGGGGTGCGCCGGAGCGCTCGGGCGCTCGCGCAGCATCTCCATGAACTCCTCGATCTGGAGCCGCATCTCCACGTTCAGCCGGGCGATGCGCGACTGGAAGTAGTTGAAGAGGACCACCGCCTCGACCGCGACCAGGATGCCCGCGGCGGTGGCCACCAGGGCCTCCGAGATGCCGGTCATCACCGCCGCCGTCCCGCCGGTGCCGCCAGCCTCGACGTCGAGTCCCAGCTCGCGGAAGCTCCGCATGATGCCGTACACGGTTCCGAAGAGTCCGACGAAGGGAGTGGTCGCGCCGATGGTGCCGAGGATCCAGAGGTTCTTCTTCATCCGGAGCCCGAGCTGCGCCCGCTCACGCTCCACCGCGGCCTCGACCCCCGGAGTCACGCTCCGGCTTCGCTCCAGCCGCTCGAACCCCGTCCGGTACACGTCCGACAGGAGCGTGTCCGACCTCTCGACGGTCCCCCGTGCGGCGGACACGTCGCCCCGGAGGAGGTGTCGCCCCACCGCGTCGGTCAGGGCCCGGGAGTCCGCGCCGATGTTCCACAGCGCGATCCACCGCTCCACGGCCACGCCGATGGCCAGCACCGACGCGGCGAGGATGATCGCCAGCGTGGCGCCGCCCAGGCGCAGGTAGTGGGACAACTCTTCGAAGGTCATTCCGCCCTCAAATCCTTGAGCTTTACCGACGTTACGTGGTTTTCGCAGCCCATGAACAGGCGCCGCTGGCCATTGTTCCTACTCTTGCTCGCTGGCTGCCCTCCGCGGGTGGACGTGCGCAGCGTCCCTCCCCCGGACGCCACGGCGTTGCTCGCGGAGCTGGACGCCGTCGACTCCCACCTCGCACGGATCCAGAGCCAGGCCAAGGCCCGTGTGAACGCCGCTGGCCGGAAGGGCAACGTCCAGCTGTTCGTCGCGGCGGCGGCCCCGGCGTCGGTGCACCTCGAGGTGCTCGACTTCTTTGGCAAGCCCTCGGGCATCCTCATCTCGGACGGCCAGCGGTTCGTGATGTTCGCCTCGGACGTGGGGGTGTGGCAGCGCGGGGCGGCGACGGCCGAGAACGTGGCCCGCGTGCTTCCGGTGTCCCTCCCGCCGGATCAGCTCGTCTCGATGCTCCTCGGCCGCGCGCCCCGTCTCGCCGACCCGGCACCGACGCTCGCCGTCGACGTCGAGGAGAACCTGTTCCGGATCACGCTGCATGAAGGCCGCAGGACCCAGCAGCTGTGGATCGACCCGGGCCGCAAGCGCGCGGTGCGGAGCCAGCTGGAAGGTCCCGGGGGCTACACCCTGACCTTCTCGGACTTCGAGGACGTGCGAGGCGCGCCCTTCCCCCGGGCCATCACCTTCACCGGCGAGGGCTCGGTGGCGCTCCAGTACACCGACCTGCGGCTCGGGGAAGCAGCCCGACGCCTCGCTCTTCGTGCCCGAGCCACCGCCCGGTGTGCCCGTGGAGCAGATCGGCACCCGGGGCTCCCTCCCATGACAGCCGACCGGGCAGGCTGACAGACTCGCGCGGGCCGTAAATCCATCGCCCGGGTGCCCGCGTTCAAGGGCACATGGACGGAGCACCGGCGGAGGCCGCATCCAAACGCCCGACGACACGACCCCCGACGAGGACCTGATGCGCAGGTTCCAGCGGGGTGATGCCCGGGCCTTCCCGGAGCTGGTGCGCCGGCACCGGGGAGCGGTGTTCGCCTTCGTCCTGCGGTGGACGCAGGACCGCGCGCGGGCGGAGGACATCCTCCAGGAGACGTGGCTGAAGGTGGTGCGGGCCTCGGTGGACTGGAGCCCCCGTGCACGTTTCACCACCTGGCTGTACACCATTGCGAGGAATGCCTGTGTGGATGGAGCACGACGAGAACGAGCGCGCGCCGCCGAGCCGCTGGAGGCCGAGCGCCTCCCCGCCGAGGGTGGGGACCCCGAGCGGGCAGCCGGCGTCGGCCGAGCTGCGCCCGGTGCTGGAGTCGGCCATCGCCGGGCTCCCGGATGCCCAGCGCGAGGTCTTCCTTCTCCGCGAGATGGCCGGCATCCCGTTCCACGAGATCGCCCGCATCACCGGCGCCCCCGAGCCCACCGTGAAGAGCCGGATGCGCTACGCGCTGGAGGCGCTGCGGACGCGGCTCACCGAGGCCGGGGTCGACGCACCGGCGGGAGGGCAGGTGGCATGAGGCCCCAGGTCCCGACCCATCCCGACGACGACCGCCTCCTCGAGCTGGCCTACGGCGAGGTGCCCGCGGCCGAGGCCCGCGCGCTCCGGACGCACGTCGAGGGATGCCCCCGCTGTCGCACCGTGCTCGACGGCATCGCCGAGGTGCGGACCGCCTTCCGGTCCATCCCGCCCGAGCCGGCGCCCGAGCGCGGACTGGACTCGCTCCTCGCCTACGGGGAGCAGGCGGCGGCGCGTGCCCGTTCCCGCCGGGGGGGTCTGCGCATCCTGGGGCTGCTGTCGGCGGTCGCCGCGCTCGCCGTGGTCTGGCTGGTGATCCCTCCGCCGAGCCGGCGGGTGGCGGACGAGGCACAGGCGACCGCGCGGCGCGCCCCGCGGCACCCCCCGCGGACGCGCTCGCCCGTGCCGACACCGAGCGCGCCCCGGCGCAGGGGGGCCGCGCGAAGGACGCGTGTCAGCGAGAAGGGGCTGCCGGGCCCGCGCGTGGGCCAAGCAGAACGTCCTCGCGACGCCCGGGTCGGCCGCCCCGGCTCCGGAGCAACGGGGACATCGCCAAGCGCGACGCCCCCGCCGAGCACAAGGCTCTGGCCCAGCACGCCGGCCGCCGCGTCGCGCCGAGACGTCCACCGACCGACCGCGGAGCTTCGACAGGCGAACGACCTCGAGCGGGGCGCTCGCCGCGGCGGGCGCGCCGACCTCCGGAGCAGCGGGTGCGGGAGCGATGGCCATGAAGAAGAGCGAGGCGGGCGCGGACGTGTCGGCTCGGACAAGGGCAGCAGCGCACCGTCGAGAGCGGCGGTCGCGGCCTCTGCACCTGCCGCGGCCTCGCGAGGAGGCGCGCGCCCGGGAGGTGGCGAAGATCGCCGCCCCGCCGCTCGGTGGAAGCCTCGGTCGCGACGGGTGCAATGGCCTCGAAGGCGCAGCCGCAGGCCATGATGCGCGTCGGGCGCGGGCTCGCCGGAGCAGCAGGCGCGGCTCGCCGAGATCCAGCGGAAGCTCGGGAGCGCCCAGGGCGACGAGAGGAAGGCCCTGCTCATGGAGCAGTGCGAGCTCGAGGCCTCGCTCCAGCGCGGGCCGGACGCCGTCCTCACCTGCTCGCAGGTCACCCGCGAGTTCCCCGGAACTCCCGAGGCCACCCGGGCCGCCAAGCTCGCCCGCGGCTTCTCCGTCCAGCTGCCGGCCCAGACGGACGAGCGCTGATCCCCCTGAGAGGAGCGCGGCGAACGTCAGTCCCGCGGCATACTCCCTCGCTGGAGCTGCCGCCCGTGCCCGTGAAGAAGGTCAAGACGCTCGTCCCGCCCGCGCCGTCGACCCAGCAGGGAGACCTCTTCGGTCAGCCTGCGGCGAGGACCGAGGCCCGCCGCACGTCGGCCAGCCCGCCGCCGCCGAGCCGTCCCTGCCGACGGGCTCCGGCGACTCCGCCCGCGGGCCCGGCGCCGGCCCCAGTCCAGCCCCAGGCGCCCGATGCGGGCGCGCCCACGGAGCTCGCGGTGAGCCGCGAGACGGTCCGGGTGGACCTCGCGCCTTCTCGGCCGCGCGAGCGCGCACCGGCCGTCCGCTGGACGTCCACCACCGAGGTGGTGCGCATCGAGACGCCCCCGAGCGTCACCCCCGCCCTCCGCCCCGAGCGGGTGGTGCTCACCGTCACCCAGCTCACCCAGGCGGTGAAGGGCGTGCTGGCCGAGGGGTTCCGGCGGCTCATGGTCCGCGGCGAGGTGAGCAACTTCCGTGGGCCGCACGCCAGCGGCCACCTCTTCTTCAAGCTGAAGGACGCCGGCGCCTCGATCGACGTGAAGATATGGGCAAGCGTGGTCCAGCGCCTCCGCTTCCGGCTGGAAGAGGGGATGGAGGTCATCGCCGAGGGCAACCTCGACGTGTACGAGAAGGCGGGCCAGTACAACCTCATCGTCCAGCGCATCGAGCCCTCCGGGGCCGGCGCCCTGGCCATCGCCTTCGCCCAGCTCCGGGACCGGCTCACCGCCGAGGGGCTGATGGGGGAGAACCGGCTCCGCCCGCCACGGCCGCTTCCCTTCCTGCCCCGGCGCATCGGGGTGGTGACCAGCCGCTCGGGCGCGGCGCTGCACGACTTCCTCCGTGTCCTCCACCGCCGGAACCCGCGGCTCTCGGTGCTCCTCTGCCACGCGCGGATGCAGGGCCCGGGCGCGGCGGACGAGGTGGTGCGCGCGCTCCAGCGCCTGGCGCGGACGGACGTGGACGTCATCGTCGTCACCCGCGGAGGCGGCAGCGCCGAGGACCTCTGGACCTTCAACGAGGAGGCGGTCGCGCGGGCAATCGCCGCGAGCCCGGTGCCGGTCGTCTCGGCGGTGGGGCACGAGGTGGACTTCACCATTGCCGACTTCGTCGCCGACGCGCGGGCCCCGACGCCCAGCGCCGCCGCCGAGCTGCTCTCCCCGGAGCTGGAGGCGCTCCTCGACGACCTCCGCACCGCGCGTACCCGCCTCCGTCAGGCGGTGGGCGGAGCGGTCTCCCGGGCGCGGGAGAGCCTCGGGCGGCGCGAGCGGCGGCTGCGCGATCCTCGCCAGGAGGTCACCCGACACCGGCACGCCCTGATCGAGCAGGAGCGGGTGCTCGGCCGGCTGTGGAGCGAACGGCTGCGGGGCGAGCGCGGGCGGCTGATGGAGCTCCGCGCCCGTCTGGAGCGGTTCCGGCCCGAGTCGCTGCTCGGCGAGCGCCGGGCGCTGCTGGAACGGCTGCGCTGGCGTCTGGCCGAGGTACAGCGCGCGCGTCTCGGCGCTCGAGGCGGCGGCGCTGGGCTCCCGGCGGCAGCGGCTCGAGCGCCGGGCGCCGGACGTGGACCTCGCCCGCGCCCGGACGCGTCTCCACGGCCTGACCTCTCGCCTGCAGCAGCAGGGGCGGCGCCGGGTGGAGGAGGCGCAGGGCCGGTCATCGAGACCCGCGCCCGGCTGGAGCGAGCGGTGCGTGCCCGGGTCGCCGGTGCGCGGGGCAGCGTGCAGATGCTCGTCGGCCGGCTCGACGGGCTGAGCCCGCTCCGGGTCATGGGCCGCGGGTACGCGGTCGTCTACCGCACGGCGGACGGACACCTGGTGCGCCGCGCCGGCGAGCTGCAGCCGGGGGACGCGCTGAGGTTGCGGTGGGCGCCGCCGGGTTGCGCCTCGCTCTCGTCGTGCGACGAGGCCGAGGCCACCGTCACGCAGGTCAGGCCGGCAACCGAGGACGACCGGAACAGCTGACGCCCCCGGGGTCGAGGCGGTTGCGCCTCGACCCGGCCGGCGATAGAGCCAGTGTCCCGTGGCCACCCGAGACGAGCAGCCCAGCGATCGCTACAGCGACGTCGTCGACCGCCTCGAGGACGTGGTGAAGAAGCTCGAGGGCGGCCAGCTGAGCCTCGAGGACTCCCTGGAGGAGTTCGAGAAGGGCATCCAGCTGGTGAAGCGCGGCGAGGCGCTCCTGCAGCAGGCAGAGAAGCGCGTCCAGGAGCTACTGGAGCACAAGGGCGGTGACCGGACCGTCCCTCTCGAGCCCACGCGGGGCGCGCCGACGAAGCCCGCCGCCGCTGCCACCGACGATGACGACATCCCGTTCTGAGGGCGCCTCCCGCCGCTCGGCGATCATCGTCGACGACGACCGCGACACCCGGGAGATGCTGGCGATGGCGCTCGAGCTCGAGGGCTACGAGGTCACCCAGGCCGCCAACGGGGTGAAGCTCATCTCGAGCCTCCACGTCCACCGGCCGGACATCCTGCTCCTCGACGTGAACATGTCGTGGATCAACGGCTTCGAGCTGTGCCGGGCGGTGCGCCGGAACGAGCAGTTCCGCTCGCTGCCCGTCCTCTTCGTCTCCGCCCGGAAGAGCCGGGCCGACGTCGAGGCCGGGCTCGCCTCGGGGGCGGACGGCTACTTCACCAAGCCCATCGACTTCGACGCGCTCCTCGGACGGATGCACGAGCTGGTCGACCGGCAGCCGGGGGGAGCGCAGCCATGAGCGGATTCCAGCTCGAGCCGTGGCTCAAGGCGCAGGGAGACGCGTGTCGAGGCGCTCCTCGCCGATCGGCTGGGGCGGCTCCAGGCGGCACCCCGCCGCCTGGTCGAGGCAATGGAGTACTCGCTCCTCGCCGGGGGCAAGCGGCTCCGGCCGCTCCTGTGCCTCGCCTTTGCCGAGGCGGTCAGGGGCGGCCCCCCGGGCACCGCGGCCGAGGATGCGGCCTGCGCGCTCGAGTACATCCACACCTACAGCCTGGTGCACGACGACCTCCCGGCGATGGACGACGACGACCTCCGCCGCGGCCGCCCCACCAACCACAAGATGTTCGGCGAGGCCATGGCCATCCTCGCCGGGGACGCGCTGCTCACCGAGGCGTTCTCCTTGCTCGGCTCGGGCCCCGAACCCCGTCGCGCCGAGCTGGTCTCCCGGCTCGCGCAGGCCGCTGGCGCCCTCGGCATGGTCGGCGGCCAGGTGCTGGACATCGCCGAGGACCGGCCCGCCGAGGAGGCGTACCTCACGCGTCTGCACCGGGCGAAGACCGGCGCGCTGCTCCGGGCGGCCTGCACGCTGGGCGTCGTGGCCGAGGACGGGACTCCGGCCCAGGTCGCCGCCGCCGAGCGCTATGGAGACTCGGTGGGGCTCGCGTTCCAGATCGCCGACGACCTGCTCGACGTGACGTCGTCCGCCGCGGCGATGGGCAAGCCCACCGGGGCCGACGCGGCCGCCGGGCGGCACACCTACCCGGCGGTGCTCGGGCTCGAGGCCTCCCGCGCCCGCGCCGGGTCGCTGGTGGACGAGGCGCTCGCCGCGGTTCGTGTTCTCGAACCGGCGCCCGGACGGCTGGCCGCGCTCGCCCGCTACAGCGTGGAGCGCCGCACGTGACGCTGCTCTCGCACGTCCTGTCGCCGAAGGACGTGCGCGCGCTCCCCGAGGACGCGCTTCCCTCGCTCTGCGCCGAGCTGCGCCAGGAGATCATCGCCATCTGCGGCCGGGTGGGCGGGCACCTCGGGGCCTCGCTCGGCGCGGTGGAGCTGATCGTCGCCCTCCACCGCGTCTTCCACGCGCCCGAGGACGACCTGGTCTTCGACGTCGGTCACCAGGCCTACGCGCACAAGCTCCTCACCGGCCGCGGCGCCCGGATGAACACCCTGCGGCAGGAGGGTGGGGTGGCCCCGTTCCTCGATCCGCGCGAGAGCGCCTTCGACGCCTTTCCGGCCGGGCACGCCTGCACGTCGGTGAGCGTCGCGCTGGGGATGGCGCTGGCGCGGGCACGCACCGGGGCGCCAGGGCGCGCGGTGGCCATCGTCGGCGACGGCGCCCTCACCGGTGGGCTCACCTTCGAGGGCCTGAACGACGCCGGGGCCAGCGGGCTCCCGCTGGTGGTGGTGCTGAACGACAACGGGATGTCCATCTCGGCGAACGTCGGGGCGGTGCCGCGCATGCTCGCCGGCGGCGCGGCGCGTGCCTTCTTCGAGGCGCTGGGCTTCACCTATCTCGGACCGGTGAACGGGCACGCCCTCGGTGCGCTCGTCCCGGCCCTGACCGAGGCGCGCCGGAGTCGACGACCGGTGGTGGTCCACGTGCGGACCGAGAAGGGGCGCGGGCTCGCCGAGGCGGAGGCGGACGGGGCCACGCGCGGCCACGCCATGGGCCCGTACGAGATGCGGGACGGGAAGCTGGTCCGCAGCCGTCACGGACGGCCGACCTGGTCCGATGCCGTGGCCGCAGCGCTCGGCCGGGCGATGGAGCGCGACCCACGGGTGGTGGTGGTGACGCCGGCGATGATCGAGGGCTCCTCGCTCAGCGCCCTCGCCGCGCGCTTCGGGCCCCGGGTGCACGACGCGGGCATCGCCGAGCAGCACGCGGTGACACTGGCCGCCGGGCTCGCCGCGCGCGGCCTCCGCCCGGTGGTCTGCATCTACAGCACCTTTCTCCAGCGGGCGCTCGACCAGGTCATCCACGACGTCGTGCTACCGGGGCTTCCGGTCACCTTCGCCATCGATCGGGCGGGGCTCGTGGGCGCGGATGGGGCCACCCACCAGGGCACGTACGACCTGGCGTTCCTGCGGCCGCTCCCGGGCGTCCGGATCTACGGGCCGACGGTCGGCGAGGACGTGGCCCCGGTGCTCGAGACGGCGCTCGCGGGTTCGGGTCCGGCGGCGTTCCGGTTCCCCCGAGGGACGCTGCCCACGACCCCGGCCTCGCTCTGGGTCGAGACAGGACCGGTGCTGGGCGCGCGCTGGCTGCGTCGGCCCGAGCGGGCCGCGGCCGCGGTCCTCACGCTCGGGCCGCTCGGGCTGGCGGCGCTGGAGGCGGCCGAGGGGCTCGAGGTCCCCACCGCGGTGCTCGACGTCCGTGCGCTCGCGCCACTCGACGTCGACCGGGTCCTCGAGGCCTGCGCGACGGGACACGTGGTGACGGTGGAGGAGGGGACGGTCCACGGCGGACTCGGGAGCGCGGTGCTCGAGCTCCTGGCTGCCCGTGGTCTCTCGCCGCGGGTGAGGACGCTCGGGCTTCCGGACGCGCCGGTACCGCACGGGGACGCGCGGGTGCAGCGAAGGACGCTCGGGCTCTCGCCGGAGGGGATCGTCGCTGCGATCCGGAGCATCGCGGGGACGTCGTGATCCGTCACCCGGTCGGAAGCTCTCGAGTGCGGCCGCGGCCGGCGCCAGCTCGAGGAGGGACGGCGGGCCCGGAGCAGTGGCGCGGAAGGCTCGTGAGGGGAGTCGCGACGCGCGAGCTGTGCGATGCAGTGCCGGGACGCGGCCTGGCCGCGACACTCGCACCGTGGCAGGTCGTCGCAGCTGGCCAGCGCGGACTCCGATGATCCGCGCGATGGCAGCGAGCGCGGCGTGCGTGGACCCGGTCGCGGAAGGGGTTTCCCACGGGCGATCCAGGAAACTTCTTGGAACGGTCCCTGGCCGGGGGGGTCGGCGCACCCGCCCGACAGCGTTCCATCAGGCTTCGGAGAGCACGTTCGGGAAACACGCACAGCTGTGGCGGCACGGGGTGGGACGGCCTGATTCTCGGCTGATCGCCGTCGAGTCCATCCACGACGGAACGGTTTCCGGGAGCGCGTTGGGGAAGCCAGATGGAACGAAAATGGAGGGGGTTGCGCGCTCGCTCCCCGGGGGGACCGTTCCAAAAAGTTTCCGCAACGGGCTCCGGGAAACCGGGGCGCCGGCCAGACGCGACACCCTGCCACGGCACGCGGCGAGGCCAGCGCCGTCCTGTCACGCACGTCGCGCCCCCTCGCCCTCGCCGTTCCTCGGGGCCAGCCGGCCATGACCGACCGCCCTCGAAAGGAGCGCCTGGACGTCCTCCTGGTCGAGCTCGGCCTGGCTCCCACCCGCGCCAAGGCCCAGGCTATCGTCCTCGCGGGGCAGGTGGTGGTGGACGACCAGCGCGTGGACAAGCCGGGCACCCGCGTCGCGGCAGACGCCGAGGTCCGGCTCAAGGGCGAGCCGATGCCCTACGTGTCGCGGGGCGGGCTCAAGCTCGAGGCCGCGCTCCGCCACTTCCAGCTCGACGTCCGGGGCGCGGTGTGTGCGGACATCGGTGCCAGCACCGGCGGATTCACGGATTGTTTGCTCCAGGCGGGCGCGGCAAAGGTGTATGCCCTGGATGTCGGACGCGGCCAGCTGCACGCCCGGCTACGGAGCGACCCGCGGGTCGTGCTCCACGAAGGGGTGAATGCGCGACACCTGACGCCGTCGGACCTGCCAGAGTCGGTGGCCGTCCTGGTCCTGGACGTGAGCTTCATCTCGCTCACGCAGGTTCTACCGGCGACGGTCCGATGTCTGGTGCCGGGCGGAGTGACGGTCGCCCTGGTGAAGCCGCAATTCGAGGCGGGTCGGGAGCAGGTGGGGAAGGGCGGCGTGGTGCGCGATGACGCAGTTCGGGCGGAGGCGGTGGCGCGTGTTCAGAAGTGCATGGAGGATCTCGGCCTCACCCCGATCGGCGCGCTCGACTCGCCGATCCACGGCCCGGCCGGTAACCGCGAGATTCTCCTGGTGGCGCGCCGTTCCTGAAGGACCCGACCGCAGCACGGTGTCGGTGGGGACTCCCTGACGGAGCGCTGGTCAGTGCCGAGAAAATCTAGGAAAATTGGAGCGCAGATGAACGGGGAGAGCTCCACGTCGGCGGTGGCGCGGCCGCCGGAGACGGCGGGTGACCGCGAGCGACGCATCGCCGAGCGGATGGCGATGCTCCTGGACATCACCCAGGCCGCCACCTCCTCGCTCGAGCTCGAGCAGATCCTCAAGATCGCCGTCCAGAAGGTGAGCCAGGTGCTGCCGACCGACCGCTGCTCGGTCGTGCTGGTGGATTCGCCGAGCTCCACCCAGGCCGTGGTGATGGCCACGCGCGAGCGGGACGACTACCGCCCCATCACCATCGACCTCTCGAAGTACCCCGAGCTGCGGCGCTCGCTGCAGACGCGCGAGGCCACCTACATCGAGGACGCGCTCGAGGATCCGCTGATGGCGGACGTGATGCCGGCCATCGCTCCCCTGGTGGTGAAGAGCATCCTGGTCCAGCCGCTCATCAGCCAGGATGACCTCGTCGGCGCGCTGTTCCTCCGTCTGTCCAAGAGGCGCGGGGCGTTCGGGCCGGAGGAGCAGGAGTTCGCCAAGGCCGTGGCGGCCGCCCTGGCCAACTCGGTCCGCAACGCCAAGCTCCACGCCTCGGTCCAGAAGAAGCGGGACGACCTCGAGCTGGCCTACGTCGAGCGCTACCGCGAGCTGACCGAGGCCAACCGCCGGCTCCGCGAGCTGGCCCGGTTCAAGGACGAGCTGATCGCCATCATCAGCCACGACCTCCGCGCACCGCTTCAAGTCACGCTCGGACACGGGCGGATGCTCGAGGACGCGAACCTCCCCGGCGACCTCCGCACCTCGGCCGAGGCCATCGTCCGCCAGTCGCGGAAGATCTCTGAAGATGGTCGAGTCGCTCCTCGAGCGCGGCAAGGGCGAGCAGGCCCGGGTGGCCCTCGACGTCCAGCTGCTCGACATGGGCCGCGTGGGGCGCGACTGCGCGTTCGAGCTGGAGATCCTCGCCGCCGAGCGCGGCGTCACCCTCAAGGCGCACTCCCCGGAGCGTCTCCCGGTGATGGGCGACGAGCTGAAGCTCCGCGAGGTGCTGCAGAACCTCATCACCAACGGTCTCGAGCACGCGGCGAAGAACGGGCACGGTCCTCGTGGAGGGCGAGGTGCTGCACCGCCCGGACGGCCCGGTGGTGAAGATCGTCGTCCAGGACGACGGACCGGGCCTGCCCGAGGAGCAGATGCACCTGGTCTTCGACCGCTACCGGCACGGACCGGGCGGGACGGGCCTCGGCCTGGCCATCTGCAAGGAGTTCGTCGAGCTGCACGGCGGAGAGATCTGGGCCGAGCGGCCGGCTGACGGCGGCTGCGCCTTCGTCTTCACGCTCCCCCTCGCCCAGGAGGACCGCAAGGTCGTCCCCAAGCTCCAGGCGGTCGCCAGCGAGCAGCCCCGGGTCCTGATCGTCGAGGACGAGCCGGACATCGCCGCGGTGCTCGAGGGCATCCTGCGCAAGCGCTACCGGGTCGAGGTGGCGCGCGACGGCCGCGAGGGCGTGGCGAAGGTGCACGCGCTCCATCCCGACCTGGTGGTCATGGACGTCTTCCTGCCGCACCTGGACGGCCTGGACGCCGTCATCTCGCTCAAGGCCTCGAGCGACACCGCGGACATCCCGGTCATCCTGGTGTCGGCGCAGGTGGGAGTCGCAGACCGGGTGCGGGCGCTGAACCTCGGCGCGGTCGACTACCTGGCGAAGCCGTTTCACGCCTCCGAGCTGCTGCAGCGCGCCGAGCGAGCCCTCTCGGTGAATCGCCGCACCACCGCGGCGGCCGGCGAGCCCGAGGCGCCCCCGTCCGGGGTGGCGGATGCGGCGACGGGCCTCCTCGACCGGCGCGGCCTCGTGGCCCGGCTGACGCAGGAGGCGGCGCGGGCCCGACGGTACGGCCGGCCTCTCTCGCTCGCGGTGGCCCGCACCGACGCGGTGCACCCGGATCTGCTCCGCACCGCCGCCGCCCGGATGCGCGAGCGCCTTCGCCAGCCGGACGTGCTCGCCCACCTCGGCGAGGGGACCTTCGCCGCGCTGCTGCCGGAGTGCACCTCGGAGCAGGCGATGGCGGTGTTCGGTCGCGTCGAGTCCGACCTCCGCGCCTCCACCAGCCTCACCTGCACCGTCGAGGTCGCCGAGGTGCCGGGCCGGGAGCTGCCCGAGGCGGTCCTGGAACACCTCCTCGAGGGGCGCCCGGTCACCTGACGTTTCGCCCCCGGGTGGCGAGCACCCCTCCGGGCCCCCCTGTTAGGCTGTCGGGGCAGTCAGGAACTCCTGCCCGTGGTCACCCCGGTCCTCGCCTCGCTCGTCCTCCTCGCCGCCTCGCCGGCGCGCCCGCGGGTGGACGTGTCGGCGATGAAGGAGGCCATGGAGGCTCCGAGCGACGGCTACTCGTCGGCCTCCGCCTACGCGCACTTCCTCCGCGCCCGGCTGCTCTCGCTCCAGGGCGAGCACGCGCGCAGCGTGGAGCAGCTCCGCCTGGCGCTGGCGTCGGACCCGGGCCGCCCCGAGCTCGTGCTCGCGCTCGCCGAGGCCCAGGCCCGGGCCGCGTTGTCCGCGAAGGCGGAGGCCACGGTGCGCGGGCTGCTGGAGCGCCGGCCGGACCATGTCCCGGCGCTGCTCTTCCTCGGGCGGCTGCTGTTCGAGACCGACCGGCCCGCAGCGAGCGCGCGAGGTCCTCGAGCGCGTGCGCCGCCTCGCCCCGCGGGAGCAGGAGCCCTATCTCCTCCTGGCCGAGATGTCGCTCGAGGCCGGGCATCCCGAGGAGGCGGTGCGCACGGTGCAGGCGCTCGCCGACCTGAACCACGACACCACCGGGCTCAAGCGCCTGGGGCTGGCGCTCCTCGACCGCGGCGAGCCCGAGCCCGCGCGTGGGCTCCTCGATCGCACCGTGCAGATGGACCCGGGCGACGCCGAGGCGCTGGGCGCCCTGGGCGAGGCGCTCGAGGCCATGGGCCGCTCCGCCGAGGCCGAGGCCGCGTACGGCAGGGCGCTCGAGCGCGACCCGGACTCCCGCGACGTGCTGCTCCGCGCCGGCAAGCTCGCGCTCAAGTCGGGCTCGGAGCCGAGGGCGCGCGCCTACCTGGACCGCCTCGCCTCCCTGGACGGCGGGCCGGAGCAGTCCCTGCGCATCGCGCTCGCCTGGCTCGTGGCCGGCAAGCCAGCGCCGGCCGTCCGGGTGCTGGAGCAGGCGCGGTCCGGCAGCGACGACCCGCGCATCCTGCTCGCGCTGGGCCTGGTGCAGGGGAAGGTGGGGCACTGGGCGGAGGCCGCGCGTGCCTACGGGCAGGTCCCGGTCGGCGCCCCGGCATGGAAGGACGCGGTCGTGCAGCGGGGGCTGGCGCTGGCCCGGGCCGGGGAAGCTCACCGCCGCCGAGCAGGCGACCGCGGAGGCGCTGCGCATCGCGCCGGGCGACGTCGCGCTCGAGGCCGGTCACGCAGCGGTGCTCGAGGCCATCGGCGCACCGGGTCGGGCCGAGCAGTTCCTCCAGGCGCGGATCCGGGCCTCGGGGAGCACCGAGCTGGTGACGGCGCTGGCGCAGATCTTCTCCCGCACCGGGGCGCACGCCGAGGCGGTCTCGGTGCTCACCGATGGGCTCAAGGCCCACCCCCAGGACGAGGAGCTGCTCTACGCACTCGGCACCGTGCTCGAGCGGAGCGGCGCGACCAGCGAGGCCATCGCCCGGATGCGCCAGCTCCTCGAGGTGAACCCACGCAACGCCGCCGCGCTGAACTTCATCGGCTACACGCTGGCCGATCATGGCGAGCAGCTGGACGAGGCCGAGCGGCTGGTGCGGCTCGCCCTGTCCCTCCATCCCGACAGCGGCGCGTACCTCGACTCGCTCGGCTGGGTGCAGTTCCGCCGGGGGGACGCCGTCCGGGCCACCGGCACGCTCGAGCGCGCCGCGGAGCTCGAGCCGGACGAGCCCACCATCCTCGAGCACCTGGGAGATGCCTACTTCGGCGTGAGCCGTCGGGACGCCGCGGTGGGCGCCTACCGCCGGGCCCTCGAGGTGATGCGCACCACCGACGATCCGCAGGCCCGCGGGCGGACCGCGGTGGTGGAGCGGAAGCTGAAGGCGCTCGCCTCGCCCGTCGCGGATCGCTGAAGCAGACGGCCCCGAGCCAGCTCCCGGATTCCCCGCGTGCCGCGGAGGACGTGACTTCCGGTGGACCGGAGTCAGATCTCCCGGGCATCATCCGCCCCTTGGGCCCCCTCCGCGGCCCGCTCCCCGATGACGCACCACCAGGAAGGTCACCTCTCGGCGCCGGATGGCACACGCCTGTGGTTCGAGCGTGACGTCCCCGACGGGGCGCGGGCGCACATCGTTCTCGTGCACGGCTACGGCGACCACCTCGGCCGCTACCGCAGCTTTCGCGACGCGATGCTCTCCGCGCACCTCGCGGTGCACGCCTACGACACGCGGGGGCACGGGCGGAGCGAGGGGACGCGCGGCGGCGTGGGCAGGTTCTCCGAGTACACCGACGAGCTCGAGGCCTTCGTGGCCTCGGTGCACGCGCAGGCGGGTGGCAAGCCGCTGTTCATCGTGGCGCACAGTCACGGAGGCCTCATCACCCTCGCCTGGCTCCGCGGCCCCGGCGCCGCCGCCCCTCGTCGCTTCGACCTCCGGGGCCTGGTGCTCTCGGCCCCCTACCTCGGTCTGGCCCTCACCCCGCCCGCCTGGAAGACCGCGCCCGCGGTGCTGCTCTCGCGCCTGATTCCCTCGCTGCCCATCCCGACGGGACTCTCGTCCGAGGACCTGAGCCGGGACCCGGCCTGGCAACGGGCCACCGACGAGGACCCGCTCTACGGCCGCAAGGCCACGCCGCGCTGGTTCACCGAGCACGTCCACGCCCAGCGCCAGGTGCTCGCCGCTGGCGCCCAGCTGCGGATTCCAGTGCTGCTGATGCTGCCCGGAGAGGACCGGATCGCCTCGGCGCCGGTCTCCCGGCGATGGTTCGAGACGCTGACCACCTCCGACAAGCGACTCCGGGAGTGGCCGTCCATGCGACACGAGATCTTCAACGAGGTCGGCAAGGAGGAGGTGTACGCCGAAACCTGTCGCTGGATCTCAGAGCATCTCTAGCGTACGGTTTTCGACGACAGGGGTGAGGATGGCACAGGCCGATCAGGTCGGAATCATCGGGAAGGGCATCGTCATCCGGGGCAACCTCACCGGCGGCGGGAATCTGGTGATCGAGGGCAGGGTGGAGGGGCAGATCGCCCTGAAGAACCACCTCACCATCGAGAACACCGGACGCGTCCAGGCGGACATCCGGGCCGAGGAGCTGACCATCAACGGCGAGGCGAGCGGCAACATCGACGCCAGCTCGCGGGTGGCGATCTCGGCCTCGGCGAAGGTGGCCGGAGACATCAAGGCACCCCGGGTGGTGATCGAGGACGGCGCGGTGTTCAACGGCTCCATCGAGATGGACGTCAAGCTGCCCGAGGACATCTAGGCTTTCGGTTCGAGCAAGGTTTCGCTGGCGCGAGGGAACGCGCGGCTCTCGGGGGCGCGCACACCCGTCGTCGTCGGGAGAGACACGGGAAGGACGGAACGCACGTGGCGAACACGGTCATCGGATCCAGCATCGTCATCGACGGAGAGATCTCGGGCGATGAGGACCTCGTCATCCAGGGCACGGTGAAGGGGAAGATCTCCCTTCGCGAGAGCCTCTTCGTCGAGGGCTCGGGCGTGGTGGAGGCCGACATCGAGACCCAGAACGTGGAGATTGCCGGTCGGGTCACCGGGAACATCCATGCCACCGACAAGGTGGAGCTCAAGGCCGACTGCCGGGTGGTGGGGGACGTGAAGGCGCCGCGCATCCTCATCGCCGACGGTGCGAGCTTCAAGGGCAACGTGGACATGGACACCAAGGAACGCTGACCCATGGCCGCCAAGGATTCTGGTCGCGAGCGGCAACACGGTCATCGGACCGTCCATCCTCATCAACGGCAAGCTCACCGGCGACGAGGACCTCACCGTGCGCGGGCGCGTGGAAGGCGAGCTGACGCTCACCAAGACGCTGATCGTCGAGCCCTCGGGCGTGGTGAAGGCCAACGTCACGGTGAAGAACGCGGTGGTGAGCGGCGTGGTGGTGGGGAACATCCAGGCCACCGAGAGCGTGGAGCTCACCCACGAGGGCCGGATGGTGGGCGACATCCGGGCCCCCCGGGTCATCATCGTGGACGGCGCGAGCTTCCGCGGCCGGGTGGACATGGGAGAGCTGCCGCCGGGCCGGAGCCTGCCGGAGCGGAGCACGCCCCGGGCCCAGCTGCGGCCCACCGTCAGGAGCCTGCCTGCTCCGCCGCCCCGCCCCGCGGCGGCGAGCGCCAGCCCCGCGCGGCCGAGCGTCGTCTCCGCGGCGCCAGGCGTCCGGAAGCCGGGAGGCATGCCGGGCATCGTGCGCACCGAGGCGGCCCGCACCCCGCCGCCGCCCCCCGCACCGCCGGTCATGGCGGCCGGCGCGAAGAAGAAGGTCGTGCTGAAGAAGAAGAAGTGACCGGCGGGCACGTTCCCGCCGGGGGCCTGCCCGCGGTAGCGTGCACGGACGGTCGATGGAGAGGCACGAGCCCCACGAGATGACCTCGGACTCCTCCGAGGAGCGCCCCGCGCCCCGGGACCGGCGACGCTCCGTCCAGCCCCGAGGCGCTCGACGCGGACGGCACGGTCGCGGCCGACGCGGCGATGCCGACCTTGCCCCCACGGGTGGAGCCCTCCCCGCCGCCGCGGCTCGAGCGCTCGCACGCCGTGGAGGAGCGCGTCGTCCCGCTGGACGCGCTCGACGACGACACGAGCTTCCAGCTCCGGCCCGAGGGGGATGTGTCCCGCCTGGCGATGGACCTGGCGCGGCTCGGGCAGGCGTTCCCGGTGGACGTCCGCCCCGGCGAGGCCAGCGGCCGATTCCAGCTGGTCACCGGATTCCGGCGCGTGGCGGCGCTCCGGTTCCTGCAACGCACGTCGGTGCTGGTGCGGGTGCACACCCGGCTCAGGGACGACGACGCTCTGCTCCTCGCGCTCGCCGGCGCGCTGCACGCCGAGGCGCCCACCGCCGAGGAGCTCGAGGCGATCGAGGTGCGGCTCGAGCAGGAGGGCCGGCTCTCGCCCGCCGCGCGCGACATGCTGGGCCGCGCCGGTGCCACGGACGACGGGCTCGCCCCCGAGTCGGTGGAGGGCGAGGGCGAGCAGGAGGTCGACGCCGACGAGCTCGCCTCCGACCTCACCGCCCGGATGGGCGAGCTGAACCAGGACCTTTCGCTGCTGGCGCCGGTGTTCGATGCGCTCGAGCCCGGGCGCCGGGCCGAGCTGCTGCAGCAGCTCCGCTACGCTGCCGAGCTGGTGGCGTACTTCGACGAGGAGTCCTGACCTCATGTCGCTGGACCGGGATCGCGCGCGGCTCCTCGAGCTCTTGACCCAGCTGTCGTTCGAGAAGCGGCGGGTGATGCTCTCCTCGGGCAAGGAGAGTGACTTCTACATCGACTGCAAGCGCACCGTTCTCACCGCCGAGGGTCACTTCCTCGTCGGACGGCTCCTGTGGCGGGACATCCAGCGGCTCGCGCCGGCGGCCGCGGCGGTCGGCGGTCTCACCCTCGGAGCCGATCCGCTCGCCTCCGCCGTGAGCTTCACCAGCTACCTCGCCGGTTCGCCCATCCCGGCCTTCATCGTGCGCAAGGAGCCGAAGGGCCACGGGACGGGCGAGTGGATTGAGGGCCGGAGCCTCATCGCCGACCGCGCCGAGGTGGCGGTGGTCGAGGACGTGGTCACCACCGGAGCAAGCACCCTCAAGGCCATCGAGCGCGTCGAGGCGGCGGGCCTCCGGGTGCGCTGCGCCTTCGCGCTGGTCGACCGTCTCGAGGGCGGCCGCGAGGCGGTGACCCAGAAGGGCTACGGGCTGTCCACCCTCTTCACCCGGTCCGACTTCCTGCCGTGAGGGTCCCGGCGCTCGTGCTGCTCGGCGCGGCGGTGGCCTGCGCGACGACGCCGCCGGAGATCGGCGAGCCGGGGGCGAAGGTCTCCGACTCGACGGCCGAGGCCAGCTACCAGGCGGCGCTGAATCGGGTGACCCAGCACCGCGAGGTGTACTCGGAGCTCGACACCAAGTTCTTCTGCGCCGCGACGTACCAGAGCGCGGACTTCCGCGAGGCGCGGGTCCGGCGGCAGGCGACGTTCCAGATGTGGCCGGGAGACGAAGCTCGACCAGACGATCGCCCGCGAGCGGGCCGAGGCCGCCCAGACGTACGAGGTCGTCCTCGGCATCCTCCTGGTGGACCGGCGCTTCGACGACTTCGACACCCGGAACAGCACGTGGCGGCTGAGCCTGGCGACCGATCAGGGCGAGGTGACCCCCAGCGGCATCCGCCGCATCGGCCGGGCCACCGAGGCCATGCGCGCCTATTACCCGTACATGGGCGACTTCTGGGTCGCCTACGCCGTCCAGTTTCCACTCGCGGTGGGAGGCAAGCCGCTGGTCGGCCCGGCCACCCGGGCGCTGACCTTTCGCCTGGGCTCGGCACTGGGGCAGACCGAGATGAGCTTCCCGCTGGAGCCCGCGCAGCCTCCGGGCCCTCCGCCGGCGCCGACGGCGGCCGCACCGCGAAGCTCCCGCCGCCCGCTGAGCTCCGGGCCCTCCGTCAGTACACGCGGAGGAGGATCACGCCGCATCCTGCGCCGGCACGGTAGAAGGCCCACTCGGTGCGGGTCCCATCCGGATGCAGCCCCGCGCCCTGCCGTGCCGGGGGCCGGGGGACCGAGGCCAGGGCCAGCTTCGCGTGTTCCTGCACGTACGCATCGAAGCTCTTGTCCCCGCTCGAGGCCACGAGCTCGGTCGATTCGATGGACCCGTCCGCGCGCTGCACGATGCAGGAGGACGGCCATCGGGACCGAGGCCACCGCGTGCCGGATGATCTGCTGCGCGGTGAACGACGGCTGGATCGCCATCGGACCGAGCTGGTTGAGGAGGAACTCGTCCATCCGGCCGCTCAGGTCCTGCACGTTCTGGGCGCGCATCCGCTCGCCGGAGGGCGGGTCGCGTGAGGGGTCGGCGGCGGCGAGCGCGTCGAGCCAGGAGTTGATCCATCGCTGGCCGGCAGTGAGATCCCCGTGCTTCGGCCCGCCGCCGGGAGGAGGAGGACCCATCGCCCCCTGGAGCGCCCGCCGGTAGTCCTTGAAGTAGTCGTCGACGCCGACGGCGACGCGGTAGGCCGCCATCCCCTCGCGGCGCCAGGTGTCCACCCGCTGCTGCACGCGCCGCCCCTCGGCCTCGGGCGAGTCGGGGGCGTCGCGGCCCGTCGTGGCACCGGGATCTCCGGGCGGCATGGGGCCTGCGCCGTGCGCCACCGCGCTTCCGGGAAAGAGCTCGATGGGGGCATCCCCCGGAAGTCGTCCGCGGAGCGCCCGCCGGGAGGCGCCGGCGCACCGGCCGCGACGGGGGCGGGCGTGGCCTGGGCGGGCGCGCTCGCGGACGACGGGCGCTGGGGTCGGGACCCGGAGGGGGCCGGGGGCGCCGGCGACGAGGGCCGGGGCGGGCGCGTCAGGGGACGGAGCGTGACGCGCGTTGCCGGCCGGGGAGGAGGTGCCGGTCGCTCGGGGTGCCTCACCAGGACGACCAACAGCACCACCAGCCCCACGTGCAGGACGAGCGAGAGCACCAGCGCCGGGCCGAACGTGCTCCGATGCTGGGGCCGCTGCGGCGTGGGCACCGTGCTGTTCGTCCTTCCCCGGGGATGGCCGGCGTTGCAGCAGGCTCCCCCGACCCCGGCCAGCCGTCCAGGAGACAACCGCGTGGCGGAGGAAAAACTCCCGCCTCCAGCCTCGGGGAGCGGCTACCCGCGGGGAGCGCCGAGCGCGTCGAGCAGCGCGTCGGGGTCACGCTCGACCGAGAGCCGGGCGCGGTCGGCCGGGGTGACGAACCCGTCGGACGACCTGGCGCGCCATCATGGCCACCAGCGGGTCCCAGAAGCCGTCCACGTCGAGCAGCCCGAGGGGCCGGGTGTGCAGCCCGAGCTGGGCCCAGGTGAGCGCCTCGAACAGCTCGTCGAGCGTCCCGAAGCCGCCGGGGAGGGCGACGAAGGCGTCGCTCTCGGCCGTCATCCGCGCCTTGCGAGCGTGGAGCCCGTCCACCAGGACCAGCTCGGTGAGCCCGGCGTGGGCGACCTCGACGCTCGACAGCGCGCGAGGCAGCACGCCCATCACCGGGGCCGCGGCCGCGAGCGCCGCATCGGCGAGCGCGCCCATCACCCCCACCCGCGCCCCGCCGTAGACCAGCGCGAGCCCCCGCTCGCCGATGCGCCGGCCGAGCGCCGCCGCCGCGCGGGCGTACGCTGGCCCGTGGCCGCTCCGGGCGCCGCAGAAGACGCAGACGTGGAAGCGCCGGCTCATGTGCGGAAGGTCGGCAGGTCGCCGCCAGCGTGCATGTGGACGACGAGCCAGAGCGCACCCGCGGCGGCGAGGAGGAGCGGCAGCGCGGCCCGGTCGAACAGACGGAGCGGCTCGGCCGGGCGCCGCCGCGCGCCGGCCCGGATGAGGAGTCCCGAGATGAGCCCGCCCACGAAGCCGCCCAGGTGGGCCGCCCAGCTCACCCGCGGCACGAGGCTGACCAGGACCAGGAGGATGGTCCACTGCAAGAGGACCTTCCGCGCCCGGCCATCCGAGAGGGGCAGGGCGAGCCCGAGCCATCCGGCGATGACGCCCGAGGCGCCGGCGCTCGGATAGAACCACATGAAGGCCAGCGCCGCGGCGGACGAGGCGAGCGCGCAGATGAGCGAGATGATGAGCAGCCGCACCGTGCCGACCTGCCGCTCCACCACCGGCCCGAAGCTGAAGATGCTCAGCCCGTTCATCAGGATGTGCATCGGGGTGACGTGCTCGACGTTCGAGGTGAGCACGCGCCACCACTCGCCGGCGGCGACCGCCGGCCCGTAGAGGATGAAGCGGTCCGGTGGCTCGGACATCGTGGCGTGCGGCAGGAACAGCAGCACGCAGACCCCGAGGAAGGTCCACGCGAAGAGCGGGGGCGGCAGCCGCAGCGGCGGCAGCGGGGGTGGGGTGGGCGAGGGTTGCACCGCTCGGCTCAGAGCTCCCGCTGGACCACGGTGTCCTTGTTCCAGTTGTGGTCGTCGCGGTTGGGGTAGTCGAGCGTGTAGTGCAGGCCGCGGCTCTCCTTGCGGCGGCGTGGCGCACTCGACGATCAGGTAGGCCACGTCGGCGATGTTGCGCAGCTCGATCACGTCGCGGGTCACCTTGAACCGCCAGTAGTAGTCGCGGATCTCCTCGCGCAGCAGGTCGAGCCGCCGGCGCGCGCGCATCAGCCGCTTGTCGGTGCGCACGATGCCGACGTAGTTCCACATCAGCCGGCGGATCTCTTCCCAGTTGTGGGTGACGAGCACGCTCTCGTCGGAGTCCACCGCCGCGCCCGGGTCCCAGGCCGGCACGTCCTCGCGCCTGCGCCCTGACCCGGCATCCTCGGCGCCGCGGCCTGCGCCGCGCGGTGGCCGAACACCAGGCCCTCGAGCAGCGAGTTGGAGGCCAGCCGGTTGGCGCCGTGCAGCCCGGTGTGCGCCACCTCGCCCACGGCGTACAGCCCGGGCACGGTGGTGCGGCCGCTCGAGGTCGGTCGACCACGCCGCCGCACTGGTAGTGGGCCGCCGGGCACGACCGGGATGGGCTGCACCGCCATGTCGATGCCGAACGCCTTGCAGGTCGTCGTAGATGTTGGGGAAGCGCTCGATGAGGAACGCGCGTCCCAGGTGCGTCATGTCGAGGAGCACGTAGTCGTCGCCGGTGCGCTTCAGCTCCGCGTCGATGGCGCGGGCCACCACGTCGCGCGGGGCCAGCTCGCCGCAGCGGGTGGTAGCGCTCCATGAAGGTGCGCGCCGCTGCGCAGCCGCAGCTTGCCCGCCCTCGCCGCGCAGCGCCTCGGAGATGAGGAAGTTCTTCGCCTCCGGGTTGAAGAGGCAGGTGGGGTGGAACTGGTAGAACTCCATGTTGGCGATCTGCGCGCCGGCCCGGTACGCCATGGCCACCCCGTCGCCGGTCGCCACGTCCGGGTTGGTGGTGTAGAGGTAGACCTTCCCCGCGCCGCCGGTGGCCAGCACCGTGACCTTGCCGAGGAAGGTCTCGATCTCCCCGGTCGGCGAGCAGCACGTAGGCGCCCAGACACCGCGCCGCTGCCCGTGCGGGCTGCGCGCCGGTCGCAGGATGAGGTCGATCGCCGCGGAGTCGGAGAAGAACTGGATGTTGGGCTGGTCGTCGCAGGCGGCGAGCAGCGCCCGCTCCACCTCGCGCCCGGTGATGTCCCCGGCGTGCACGATGCGCCGCGCGGGTGTGCCCGCCCTCGCGGGTCGAGGTCGAACTCGCCGTCGGCCCGCGGTTCGAACTCGGCGCCCAGCGCCGACCAGCTCGCGAACTGCGCTCCGGGCCCTCGCGGACGGTGACCTCCACCGCGTCGCGGTGGTTCAGGCCGCGCCGGCGATCAGCGTGTCCTGCGATGTGGGCTCGAAGCTGTCGTCCCTGGCAGAGGACCGCGGCGATGCCCCCCTGTGCGTACATGGTGTTGCTCTCGCTGCGGCTCCGCTTGGTGAGCACCGCCACCGAGCCGTGCCGGGCCGCCTCGAGCGCGAAGGACAGCCCCGCCACCCCGCCGCCGAGCACCAGGAAGTCGAACCGCTGGGGCATGCTGTCGTCCGGTGTAGCGGTTCAACCAAGCGGAAACAAGGGCCTTTCTTGAGGTTCGAGCGCGCGGGTTCGCTAGAGTCGACGATCGGCCCCGTCGATGCGTCTCCTGCCCGTGCTCCTGCGTCGCCCTGCTCCCGCGCTCTGCCGCGTGCGCGCGAGCGCCATCTACACGTACACGCGAGAAGGACGGCACGGTCGTCTACACCAACGTGCCGCCCGCGCGGCGTCAAGGCGCGCCAGCCTCGGCGGCTCGTCGTTCCGCCAGGCGCCGCGCCCGGCGGAGCCCGCGGCGCGGTCGATCGATCGCGGCCCTCGCTCTACCTACGACGTGGATGACCGAGGCGTCGGCGCAAGTACCACATTCCCGCTCGCCCTGGTGCGCGCGGTGATGCACGCCGAGAGCAACTTCGACGCGCACGCGCTCTCGCGCAAGGGCGCCTCGGGCCTGATGCAGCTGATGCCCGGGACGGCGCGCGGACATGTACGTGAAGGACATCTTCGACGCCCGAAGAACAACATCGGGGCGGCGTGCGCTACCTGCGCGTGCTGGCCAACGAGTTCGACGGCGAGATGGAGAAGATCGTCGCCGCCTACAACGCGGGGCCGGACGCGGTGCGGAAGTACGGAAGACCAGGTTCCGCCCTTCGAGGAGACGCAGACCTACGTCCAGCAAGGTGCTCGCGCTGTACTTCCAGTACAAGCAGGAGGGGCTCGATGACCTCGCAGCTGGAGCCGTCGGCATGGCGGTGAACCGCGGCCGAGGCCAGCGACGCGGTCTTCCTCGAGGCCCTCTACCGCGGGGGCGAGCTGCTCCAGCAAGGGCAGATGACCGAGGCCCGCGACCACCTCGAGCGCGCCTACCAGATGCGCCCGGGCGACGAGAAGGCGCAGAACCTCCTCGGCCTGGCCTACTTCAAGCTGGGCGACTTCGTGCGTGCGGCCGAGATCTACGAGGCGCTGGTGCGCGAGAACCGGCGCCGACCCGACGCTGCGGGTCAACCTGGGGCTCGTCTACCTGAAGTCCAACCAGCTGACCCGCGCGGTGCGCGAGTTCGAGACCGCGATCGACCTGCAGCCCGAGCACCTCAAGGCGCACAACTACCTCGGGCTCGCGCTGGCCCAGGCGGGCGAGTACGGACGGGCGCGCGAGCACTTCGTGAAGGCCGGCTCGGACGCGATGGCCGAGAAGATGGCCAAGGCGCTCGCGGCGGAGGCCCGACCGGCCCCGCTGCCCCCGCGGCCGGCGCCTGCGCACGCCCCCGAGGCGAAGGTCCCCGGGCTCACCCAGGAGCTGCCGGTGGTCTCCGCGGCGCAGCTCGGGGGGGCGCCCGAGCCGCCACCGATGCCGTCGGCGCCCACCGTGCCCGTGCCCGCCGCGCCGCTCCCCACGTTCGGGGTGCAGGCGCCGCCCGCGTCGACCGCCGCTCCTCCCAGATCCGGCGCTGCGGCGCATGCCGAGCCGCCCCCGGCTTCACCGGCGAAGGAGAAGACGGAGCCCAGCGCTCCGGCCGCGGAGCGCACCTTGCGTGACGTGGTCCGTCCCACGCTGGCCGACCCGGCGCACCCTTCGGTGCGTCCGACCGAGCTGTCCACCGTCGCGGGCAAGCTCCCCGGCGACGGCAGCCGCACGTTCATCGTCACGCCCGAGGCGGTGCGGGTGGAGGTGCAGGGCGAGGTGATGGTGCGGACCGCGGGTCTGCTCGGATGGACCGGCGTCATCGAGGCGCGCGCCGAGTTCAAGCGCTTCCGCGGGCGCGTCACCGACAAGCCGTTCGGCTGGGGACCGGCGCGCATGCACCGGCTCGTGGGCACCGGCACCGCGTGGCTCGGGGTGATGGGGCGGACGTTCCTCGCCATCGACCTGGGCGACGAGAGCGTCTACCTGCGCGAGGACTGGGTGTTCGGCTTCGAGGAGCCGGTGACCTTCGAGAACGGGCGCGTACCGAGCGAGGTGGCCCCGGACCTGGACCTCGTGCACCTCAGTGGCGTGGGCCAGGTCCTCCTCGCGCTCCCGGGCCCGCTGCGCTCCACCGAGGTGCGGCACGACGCGCCGGTCACCGTGCCGCTGCAGCACTGGGTGGGATGGCAGGGTCAGCTCAGCCCGCGCGTGGTGGCGCTCGGCTGGGAAGGCCCGGAGGGCACCCCGGCGCCTGCGGTTGAGCTGTCGGGCGAGGGCGTGGCCCTGCTCTGCGTTCCGGCCTCGGCTGGCTGACCGCTCACTTGCGACGGACCGGGGCGCGCACGGCTGGGCGGGTGCGCCGGCCTGGCCCGTGGGCCTCTGTCGACCCGTCGCCAGGCCGACTCAGTGCCCGGCGGCGACGTCCGACGCGGCGGCCGGACGTTCGGCGCGCCAGGCGCGCTCGGCGTCGAGGAAACGCTGCACGGGGATCCGGTCGTTCGTGGGCATCTTGAAGCTCTCGAACCGGGCCACCATGTGGTCCATCTGCGCGAGGGTCAGGCGGGCCGACCAGTCGGTCTCGGCGAGGTCGAAGATCCGGAGCGCCGCCGGTCGGCCGGTCGGCTGCGCGCTGTCGTGGCACCGGCCGCAGCTGGGCTTCAGCGCCTCGCGGGCGGCATCCCGGAGGGCGACGAGGTCGTCCGGTGCCGGCGGGGTGGGCGGCGTCCCTGCAGCGAGGACCAGGACCGCTGCGCAGAGGGGGGCGCCGGGCGTGGTCACCGGGTCCGGCTCCTGGGCTGGGTGTGCCGCATGACGGCGGCGGAGCGTACTCCCCGGGTTCAGCGTCGCCAATGCGGGCACCGTGGAGTAAGCCCGCCATCGTGGCCCAGCCCCCGGCAGAGCGGGAACAGCGGCGGAAGCGGCGGCGCCGGCGCGGTGGCGCGGCGCCCCGTCGGCCCGGGGTGCTCCTCAAGGAGTTCTGGAATGCCCCGAACCTCCTGACGTTCGGGCGCATCCTGGTCATCCCGCTCTTCATCGGGCTGGCCTACCAGGCGAGCCCGCTCACCTCGCTGCTGGCCGGCGCCCTCTTCGCGGTGGCGGCGATCACCGACGTCATCGACGGCTGGCTCGCCCGGCGGATGGGGCTGGTCACGGTCATCGGCAAGTTCCTCGACCCGCTGGCCGACAAGCTGATCGTCCTCGCGGCGATGGTGATGCTCGTCCGCCTCGGTCGCCTCGCGGCCTGGGTGGCCATCCTGCTGCTCTCGCGCGAGTTCGTGGTGACCGGCCTCCGGCAGATCGCGGCGAGCGAGGGGATGGTCATCGCCGCGGGCCAGGAGGGGAAGTGGAAGACCGCGCTGCAGCTGGTGGGCATCATCGCCCTCTGCGTGCACTACACCCACGAGATCGACCTGTGGGTCTGGCGCGGGCCGGTGAGCTTCAACGCCGTGGGCCAGGTGCTGACCTACCTCAGCGTGCTGTTCAGCATGTGGAGCGCGGGCGTGTACTTCCGCGGCTTCCTCCAGATGCTCGCCCGCCGCGGCGACGGGAGCGGCCCGGCGGAGGTCTGAGCGCCTACCGGGTCGTGAACTCGCTGACCGCGGTGGTCTGATAACCGACGCCCTCGGAGGGGAGCAGGCCCGTGGCGGCGAGCGCGTCGACGCTGGCAAGCGGCCCGAGCGCCGATCAGCGTCCAGTTGTAGGGCCGCGCCGGAGGGAAGTCCGAGCCCCTGCGCGCTCAGGTCCGGAATGCGGGTGGTCGAGCCGCCGCTCACGCATGACGTACTCCGGCTCGCTCCCGGAGGGGCCGTTGAGGATGAGGAGCGTACAGCCGCACCGGCGATCGGAGTCCAGACGAGGCGGTGCTGGTGTCGACGCCCGTGGCGCCACTGGCCGGAGACGTGGGCGGGCCGGCAAGGGAAGGGTGAGGGTGGCGTTCGCGTTCCCGGTGCCAGCGCCGAGGTCTGGGCGGTGCTCTGGGAGGTCCCGTCGCTCGGCGGTGACGCTCACGATGGCGGCGGCGCCGACGCCCGAGGGCACGGGGAGGCCGAAGCCGGGCGTGGTGATCGCATCGCTGCTCACCGGGAAGGCGATGCGCATCGCCGAAGGTCAGGTACACCGATCGACTGCTGATGGTGTACCCGCTCGGGAGAGCGACGGTCCCGGCCACCGACGCTGTGTTCACCGGCGTGGTGAGGGTCAGGTTCGCGTTGCTGACGGCGGTGCCGCTGGTGAGCGTGACCCCGGTCCGGACGCCGTACGCGAGGTATCCGGTGACCGTGCCGTTCGCGTCGACGGTCCACTGCAGGGCATGCAGTCCGCCGGTCGTCGACGCCGGGCCGGCCCAGCTGATGTTCAAGGTCCAGGAACTGCTGGGAAGAAGTTGCCGGCTGCGGCCTCGGGCGAGCCGAAGCACCACGCCGGTCTGCGTCCCGTCTGGCCCGGGGATCGGGCGTACCGCCGAGGGTCCCACCGACGGTCGTGCTGTGCGCCGGGGTTCCCGTCACTGACAGGTCGCTGAGCTTCGGGTCGGTCCGGGTCAGCTGCGTGTAGACGGATGGCGAACTTGCTGGGCGTGGTCTGGACGATCGACACGTCGTACGGATGCAGTGACGCCGGTGAAGGTGAAGCAGCCACTCGCGCTGGTGGTGGTCGACCGACTCGCCTGGACGCACGGTGCGGCTAGGGATCGGCTGGCCGTAGCTGTCGACGACCTGGCCGACGACGGTGCTGCCGCCACCGCCCACGCACGCGTCGGGAGTGGTGCCTCCGTCTCCTCGGGAGGCGGATTCGAGCCGCCGCAGGCGACGAGAAGGGCCGCCGCGGTGGTGAGGACGGCTCGGCAGTGGGGGGTCAGGAACATGCGCACGCGGGTGTCTCCCAGGGGGGAAGCGGTGACGTCTACCACGGCCCACGCGAACGTCTCGTGGCCCGCCTGGGTGCTTGACCCCCGGGGGCGGCGATTGGTAACAGGCCGGGGTCGTCAAGCGGGAATAGCTCAGTGGTAGAGCATCGCCTTGCCAAGGCGAGGGTCGAGGGTTCAAATCCCTTTTCCCGCTCCTCGAAAGCCCCGGAAGTTACGGGGCTTTTCGTCTTTCTGCGCCTGGGCTGACCTTGGCCTCTCGTACGTGTCGATCCGCCGGCGGATCGTTCGTCGCCTCGATGGACACACCCACCAAGGAGACCGCGATGCGTTTCATGATGATCGTCAAGCCCCCCGCGTACACCGGCCTGCCCGACCCCGCCCAGTTCGAAGCGATGGGTCGTTACAACGACGAGCTGCAGCGCGCCGGCGTGCTGCTCGACCTCAACGGCCTCGCGCCGACCGCCCAGGGCGTGCGCGTGCAGTTCAGCGGCACCAAGCGCACCGTGATCGACGGGCCGTTCGCCGAAACCAAGGAGCTGATCGGCGGCTACTGGATCATCCAGGTTCGATCGAAGGAAGAGGCCGTCGAGTGGGCCAAGCGGATCCCGTTCTCGACCGAGGTGCACCCGGGCGAGCACGTCGAGGTCGAGATCCGGCAGATCATGGAGCTCGAGGATCTGCCGGTGAGCCCCGAGCGAGTGGCCGCGAAGAAGGCCCTCGAGCAGAAGGCCCTCGAGCAGCGCAAACATTGAGCGACGCCGCGCACACGATCGCCGCCATCTTTCGTCTCGAGCTGCCCAAGCTCCGTTGAGGCCGGTGCGGGAGGCGCGCTCGATGGGTCAGGGTTTGGTGGTCTCCAGTGGCTGGCGCGCGGTCGCGCGGTTCTGCTGCGCCGCCGCGACCAGCTGGTAGGCGACGTAGTACTTGAAGATGTTGGAGACGTAGGTGACGGTCTCCGGGCCGATCCGGTCGGCCGCCACGTACTCCACGTTCTTGAACCAGCGGTTGGGGTCCAGCCCGCGCCTGGCAGCTTCCCTTCGAAGCGACTGGATGCGATTCGGACCGGCGTTGTACGAGGCAAAGGCAAAGAGCGCCTTCACCAGCGGGTCGAGCGCCGGTTCGTCGAAGTAGCTGTCCTCCACGTGGCGGAGGTACTTCACGCCGCCGTGGATGTTCGGCTCCAGCTCGTGGATGTCGCCGACCCTCATCTGCGCTCCTGTCGCCGGCATGAGCTGCATGACGCCGACGGCACCGACGTGGCTCGTGGCGCGCTGGTCCAGCCGGGACTCCTGGTACCCCTGTGCCATCACCAGGAGATAGTCGACGTCGTACTTCTGCCCGTACTTCCGGAAGAGCTCGACGGTCTGCTCGAACTTCCGGATCTCCCTTGCCGAGGTGGCGGGGAGCACCGAGGACGGGGTTCCCTGTGTGTAGCGGCGGAACAGCGTGTTCCCGAACTCCGTTCCCTTCCGGTGCCTCCGGATGAACGAGTCCGTGACCGCCTTCAACTGCGGGCTGTCCTTCCGGATCATCCAGGCGGCAGCTCCGCCGCTGATCACCGAGACCGCCGGGTCGAACGACAGCTGGGTGTAGAGCCGCTTCCAGAAGGTTGCATGGAACTCGTCGCAGATGGTGGTGGGGATGAGACCGGCGTTCACCATCTCCAGAACGTCCTCGTCCTCCAGTTCCTCGGGGACCGGAACCAGCTTCACCGGCTCCTTGCCCTGCTCGACCAGCCGTCGGTTGAGCGCCTCGAGGTGCTCCCGGTAGCTCGACGATTGCCGGACGTGAACCGGCTGCCCGGACAGCTGATCCACGCTCGTGATCTTCGGCCCGGACGGGCCGGTGACCACCAGCTCGCTCACGTCCTCGAGCACGGGGAGGGTGAAGTCCACCACCTGGCTGCGCTCCGGAGTGATGAGGAGGTTGGCGGCTGCGATGTCACCGCGTCCTTCGAGCAGCGCGGGGATGAGCTGGTCTCGCGTCACGGGGAGGAACACCACGTGAAACCGGAGCGCCTTTCTCTTGAGGCGCTTGTTCACGTCATCCTCGAACGCCTTGAGCGCCTCGTATGTCGCTCCGCGTTGCTTTCCCCGATCCACGAAGAAGAGGGTCCGGCTGTAGACGACCAGCGCCCGCAGCACCCCGCGCTGCTGGATCTCGTCCCAGTCACCCTTGACGGGCGCGAGCAGCGCCTGCTTGGCGGCGTCCTTCCTGGGGGGCGCGGGGGAGTCGGTCTGGGCGGCAACCAGCTTCCCGGCCAGCAGGACGGCGAGGACTCCGGCGCGAGACGCGCGGTCCATGGCCCTCCCATACCACAGGGCCTGCGCGAGGGCTGATCGCTCATCCAGGTGGCGCCCCCCGCGGCGGGCGCTAGTCTCGGCCTCCGATGCGGTTCCTCCTCCTCGTCGCGCTGCTCCAGTGGCCGCTCGGGTCAGAGGATTCCTCGCCGGCTCCCGCGCCCGCCCCGGTGTCGGAGGTGCGCGATGCCGGGCCAGCGGCGATCTTGCTCCCGGAGGTCCTCCGCGCCGCCGAGAAGGCCCACGGCGCCCTCAAGTCGATGGCGAAGCCTCTCGCGGATCGCCAGCTGATCGAGGAGGTCCAGCAGGGGCTCCCCGCGCTGGTATCGAGCATCGATCCGCTGACTGGAAAGGGCCCACTCCCCCCGAAACGGGACCTCAGCGATGTCCGCCCGGCGCTGCAGGGGGCGGACGATACCCTCTCCACGTGGGACGAGGGGCTCGAGTCGGCCGTCCGCGCCGTCTACGAGAACGGTCAAGAGCTCCAGCGCATGAACGAGGTCTGGTCGCTCACCGAGGCCAAGGCCCGTAAGGATGGTGCCCCCACTCCGGTCCTGGAGGGCCTCGCCGCGCTGCGCGCCGCCATCGATGCGACGGCCGCACAGGCGCGGACTCAGCTGGGTCAGCTGCTGACCGCCCAGAACCAGGTGGCCACCGTCCGGATGCGCATCGCCGACGCGCTGGCCCGCCTGAAGGAAGCGGAGGCGCTGCAGGCCGAGCAGCTCTTCGAGGTGGAGAGCGTCCCGTTCTGGAAGCTGCTCTCCCGCCCGACGCAGGCTGAGAAGGTCCGGCAGCAGATCAAGCAGACGCTCCGCACCCACGCCACCGCGCTGAAGGACTTCGTCCGGGGCCAGAGCACCGGAGTGCTGGTGCTCCTCGGCTTCCTGGTGGTCCTCACCATCGCTCTCTGGCGGGGACGGGAGCGGCTCGAAGCGGAGAGGGCCAGCGATCCCAGCATCTCGACCGTGGTCGATGTGCTCCGGCACCCGTTCGCCACGGCCGTGCTCCTGGTCCTCACCGCCGCCATGGTCTGGCTCCAGCCGCGACCGGTGGTCGTCTCCCAGGTCCTCCTCCTCGGGATGCTGGCGGCCTTCTTCGCCGCGGCGCAGAGCCTCATCCCGCCCCGGGCCCGGCGCTCGGCCCACGCGCTGGGGATCCTCGTCGCCATCCACACCGTCTCCTCCCTCGCGCCCGACCTGTCGCTGCTGCGGCGGGTCATCATGCTGGCCGTCAGCCTCTCGGCGACCGCGGTGCTGGTGGGGGAGCTTCGCCGGCGCGGCTGGGAGGCGGAGATTGCGTCGAAGCGATGGCGGTCGCTCTTCCGCGCGGCACTGATCGCGGGGACGATCCTCCTCCTCGGCTCGCTGGTGGCCAACCTCGTCGGGAACATGGCGCTTGCACGGTTGCTGGCCAGCGGCACGCTGTACAGCGGGGCGCTGCTGCTCCTGCTCTCCGGAGTCCTTCAGGTCCTCCAGGGCCTCTGGGTGATCGTGCTCCGCAGCCCGAGGGTGAGCCGCAGGCCACTGTTCGCCGACAACGTCGAGCTGTTCCAGCAGCGCGGAACGAACTACCTCCGCTGGGCCGTCGGCCTGCTCTGGCTCTTCGCGACCGTTCGGCTCTTCCGCATCGATACGCCGATCTGGGAGGCGGTGCAGCGGGTCGTCTCGTGGCGTGCGCGGACGGGCTCGCTCGACCTGTCGCTCGGCGACGTGCTGGCATTCGCCATCACCCTGTGGATTGCGGTGCTGCTCGGGCGGCTGGTGGGGTTCGTCCTCAGCGAGGGCCTCAAGACCCGCGGCCTGGGCCGCGGAGTGCACACCGCCATCTCCCGGACCGCGACCTACGCCGTGGTCGCCGTGGGCACGGTGATCGCCGTCCTCGCCTCGGGGACGGAGCTGACCCGGCTCACGGTCCTCATCGGCACCCTCGGAGTGGGCATCGGCTTCGGTCTGCAGGACGTGGTGAACAACTTCGTCTCCGGACTGATCCTCCTCTATGAGCGCCCGGTGCAGGTGGGGGACGTCATCGAGGTGGGGGAGGTGATGGGAACCGTGCGGCGGATCGGGATCCGCTCGAGCACGGTCGCCACCGAGCAGGGCTCCGAGGTGGTGGTCCCCAACGCGCACCTCATCTCCAACGAGGTCACCAACTGGACGCTCTCCGACAAGCGGCGTCGGACCGACATCGACGTCGCCGTTGCCGAGGCGACCTCGGCCGAGCGCGTCCGGGAGCTGCTGCTCCAGGTCGCCGGGGCGCATCCCGAGGTGCTGAAATCTCCCGAGCCGCTCGCGCTTTTCGCTGGCTTCGGGAACAGCGCGTGGAACTTCCAGCTCCAGATCTGGACGCCGGAGGAGATCCGTGACCGGGTGGCGAGCGAGCTCCGCACCACCATCGGCCGGGTGCTGGGCGAGGCCGGCATTCACTTCCCGCAGAACGAGGTGCACCTGGTCGCTGTCGATCCGTCCGTCCAGGGAATGCTCGTCGGCAGCGGCAAGGAGGAATGAGGAGCGGGGTGCTAGGGTCTCGGGTCGTCTAGCTCGGCGAATGCTGGCAAGGGGTGGGGAATGGGCGCTTCTGCGCTGCTCGCTCTCATCGTCGCGGCGGGAGGCTCGCCTCCGGCGGCCGGGGAGAGCGCTCCGTTCTCCTTGACTCTCCAGGGCGCGGCGAGCCTCGGCACGTACGAGGCGGCGGTGAACTGGACGGTCATCCGCATCATCCGCTTCAGCCGTCTCGACAAGGAGGCGCAAGTCGGTCGCCTGCCCCGGCTCGAAGCGCTCTCAGGGTCCTCGGCGGGGAGCGTCAACGCCCTCCTCGCCGCGGCGCTGTGGTGCGAGGCCGACGACGAGGTGGAGAACCTCTCCGTGGATCGGAACCTCCTCCGCGATGTCTGGCTTCCGATCGGGCTGGACCAGCTCCTTCCTGGCGACCCGGTCCTCTACACTCCCTCGGACGGCCTGTTTGCCTCGTCCGCCTTCACCCCGGTCGTGGACACCGTGAAGAACCGTGTCTTCTCGGGCAAGGGGCTTCGCTTCAAGCCTGGGTGCCGGGTTCCGGTGGGCTTCACCATGACCCGGGTCGTGCCTCAGCTCCGCACGGTCTCCGGCCTGCGGGTGAAGTCACAGCAAACGGTGGTGGCGCTGATCTTCGAGGTGGATCGGACCGGGGTTCCCAGGCTCCGCCGCGACACCGGCCTGCGGTCCACCGGCATGGCGGCCGACACCGCCGCTCTCGCCGACGCCACGGATGCCTCGGGTCCATACATTCCTGCCGACGAGGGGATCCAGGCGCTGCTCGCCTCGGCAGCCTTTCCCGTTGCCTTCGGAGCACGACAGGTGTGCGAGTGCCGCCGGGCTTGCGGGGATGGGCAGCGCGAGGTCACCGCCGAACAGTGCCCAGGACCCTTGCCGGGGAAGCCGCTCACCGGCCTGACCTGTTCCGCCTACAGCGCCGCCCGGGGCGGCCAGGAGTTCAAGCTCTGCCGGAGCAACTTCATCGACGGTGGCTTCCTGGACAACGCCCCGGTGGGGCTGGCCATCGAGCAGGCCGAGGCCTTTGCTCCACCCCGGACACTCCGCCCGCTCTCGGTGCTGCTCATCGATCCCACCATCCGACGACCGCGGGATGAGCCTCCGCCTGCGCCGGAGAGAGCCGTGCAGGGTTTCAGCGACGCCGTGGTGATGGGCAACGACCTGGTGAATACCGCGCGCGAACAGCGGCTCGCCGAGGCCATCGTCTCCAGGAACTGGAACCTCACCACCCGGGCGCTCCTCCGTCGAACCGCGTCGGCGCTCGCCGCCTACACCTTCGTCGTCTCCCAGCTGGAGGCGGGGCAGTCGTCGGCGGGGGAGCCGGTGCCCCCGGGGTGGAGGCCGGCCGGTCCGGAACGCGGACCGGTGGGCCGATTCATCGCCCGCTGTTTGCGGCAACGTCCGCTCGGCGGCCCCGAGCTGGAGGCCTGCGCGACCACCGTCCAGGGCAAGGGAGGGAACGTCCTGGCCACGCTCGACCCCGGAGCCCGTGCCCAGGGCACCGCGCCCCTCTCCCCGGACGAGGTCCTTCGCCTCGCCGAGGACCTCGTGTCGTTCATCCAGGCTCTGAGTGCGACGGCACGGGGGACCGGCCTGCCCCTCCGCTCGACGGTGGCAGCAGGCGCACTGACCTTCCTCGCCGACGAGCTGATTCCCTATGCGCAGCAGGTGGGCGCGGAGAGTGCGCTCCTCCGGATGCGCGCCGCCTGTCTGCGCTCCGCGTCCGCGGTGCAGGCGCTCGCCAGTCGTGCCATCGAGGTCTCCCACCCGGTCCTCGCCGACGCTCTCCAGGAGCTGGCGGCGGCGGGAGCCCCTTCCGGCATTGCCGAGCCCGCTGCACAGGCGCTGGTCACGCTCGGGGCCGGGCCGAGCACCCAGCTCTTTTCCAGCGGGCTCCTCTCCTCCCTCCGGGAAGCTCTCAGCGGAGTGTCCGAGCCGAGCCTCTCCGAGGCGACGCGGGCTGCCGCGCAGCGTGTCTCGCTGCTCGCCGAGCTGCGGCCGCGGCTCGCCGGGCTGAACGATGCTGCACTGCAGCTCTCCCAGGACGCCGGCGAGATCAAGTCAGACGTGCGCGGCCAGAGGCGCCTGCTGCTCGCCACCCGGTTCGCCCCCCTGGCGGGGGAAAAGCTGGAGCACTTCGCCGGTTTCATGGACCGTCCCCTGCGCGAGCTCGACTACTACACCGGCATCTACGAGGGGCTCCACGGGATGGCCGTTCTGCTCTGCGCCGAGCAGGACCCCTATCTCGCGTCGCGTCCATTGCCCGTATTGAGGGCGGACGGAAGCGGGGAGCCCGACCAGTCCAGCGAGCAGACCCAGCGCTGCCTCGGGGCGGCGATGGGGAAGTCCATCGACTACCTCCAGATCCTCGCCTCGCCCAAGGCAGGGCCGGTGGTGCGGGCCCTCGCCCGCCGCGAGCTGGCGGCCTCGCTGGGAAGCTCGGCCGAGGCGGAGCGCCTGGCAGCGACACCGGAGTGGAGCTGGCTCGGAACGCCGCCCGACCTCCGCGCCGCGGGGGCGATGGGCATCGCCCTCGCCGTGCTCCTCGAGCCCTCGGCGCCGTGCGCTACCTCGGCCAAGGAAGCGCTCTGCCCCTCGGACCTGACCTTCGAGCAGTTCCTCGAGCAGCTGCGGGTCGCCGGTTACAGGCCCGAATCCAAGGCGATGGAGGCCGCGCTCCTGGACCAGGGGCGGTGGCTGTCCCAGACCGTGCGGCGTGCGCTCGATCGGGCCGCGACCGTCGAGATCGCCCAGGCCTCCTCGGAGTCGGCCTCCACCCGCAAGATGGTGAACGTGGTCATCGGCGGCGGCGAGACGGCGAGCCGCGCCGCGGAGCGGTCTGGGGACGTCTCCTTTCAGCTCGATCCCTCGACCGTCCCTCTCCAACCGCTGGCCGAGGGGTCTTATCTGCCCATCGTCCTCGCCCACGTCGTCCCCTATCGGGTGGCGCTGGACGTGGTGGGAGGAAGCATCGCCCTGAGCTGGCTCGAGCCGCGCCTTCAGCTGGGCCGATGGTTCTCGGTGGAGTCGACCCTTCAGGTCATCGACATCCAGTTCAGCACGGGCGTCGTCTCCAGCACCCTCGGGGTGCGGGGCGAGCTGCATCTCGGTCCGGTGGGGATCGCCTCCGGGCCCCGGTGGTCACTGGCCTGGGGCGGTGGGTCCCAGTTCGGCGTGGAGTTCGACCTGACCCTTCTGCAGGATCGTGTCGGTGTGTCGTTCGGATTCCGGGACCTCAGCGGGGGGAACTGGAACACTCCCTTCGTCGCGCTGACCATCGCCGACCTGAACGGCATGCTGTACTGGCTCCTTCCCCCGGCGTGGCGCTCGGGACGGTGAGTCCGCAGCCGTACCGCGACTTCAAGAAGGGGAACTTTGCCCTGGCCGCGCGGGCCTCGGCGGTGGCCCTTTCGGCCGGAGCGGCGGCCAACGCCAAGTACGAGAAGGGCGTGGCGATCTTCACCGCCACCAAGGGCGGGCTCATGTACGAGGCCAGCGTGGGCGGGCAGAAGTTCGGATACGAGCCGTTCGGAGCGGCGAAGAAATGACCTGGCCTCTCACGCCCTCTCTGCCACCGCCCGCAGAGGTCGCTCGCTGGCGAGCAGGTCGATGCGCCGGAGAATCGCTCTGAGAGCGGTGCCAGTGATCCGCCCCTCGGCGTGGCCCTCGACGGCCGACCACAGCGGTCCCCGGTAGCTCGAGCCGAACTCATTGCACCCCAACTCGCGCGTCACGAGCACTCGCGCGACCGAGCGCCATGCGCGCGCCTCAGGCGGCAGCTTTCGCCGGGATGGGGGCGCGGGAAGGCTCTCTACCAGACCACGGAGTTCCTCCTGGAGCTCGTCCAACCACTGGTCTCGAGGCGCGGGCCGGAAAAGGGGCACGACGTTCGACTTCGGCATGGGCATCCTCCTCGACTGAACACCAAGACCCTGCCACGAGGCCGTGACCTTGCCAGGGCTGACCGCATCCGTCGCAACTGGTGGCCATCGCTCCTCCTTGTGTGGTGCAACTGTGGTACATAATGCACACGGACGGAAACCGGACAAGGTTCACCCGCGCGGTACACTGCGCACATGCCCAAGGGGAGCAGCAAGGTGCCGCCGTTGCCGAGGAAGTCGGCTGTTCCGAGGAAGGGGACGAGCCTGCGGCTACCCGTGGACCTCCTGGCGCGGCTGGACGCCTATGCCGAACGCCACGGCGGAAAGCGAACGGACGCGGTGGTGCACCTGCTCCGCTGGGCGCTGGAACAGGCGGGAGCCTGAAAGCGAAGGCGCGCGAGCGGCATCCGGCGTCACGCACGGAAATAGTTTGGGGCGGTTTCGAGCCCACCTCCCTTGCGTCTGACGTTTAACTGATTACCTTAAAAATTCAGCGGAGCCGGGAGTGCCAAAATGCGGAGATTGATCATTGCTGGTTGTGTCGCAGCTGCGCTTGGGTGTTCGACGACGAACGAGGCGGCAAAGCCTGCTCCGGCCCCCCAGCCAGTGGTCGTGACGCCACCCGCCCAGCCATCGACGGTGGTCGTTACCCCCCAGGCCCAGGCCCCCGCTCCGGCGACCAAGGTCGTCGTCGTTCCAGCTCCTAGCAACTAGACGCGAGCCAGGACGCCGCGGAAGCACTCCAAAGGAGCTCCGGAGTCGTCAAGCCGGAGCTCTTGGCGCGTCCAGGGTCCCTGACTCCGGAGCGGGCGCCCGCATCGGGGCGCCCGCCCGGTCCCTGCACCGCTCGGGGCTACTGGCCCGCGTGAGCGGCAATCGCCGCCTCGACCTGCCTCTTGACCGCGTCGAGGTTGAAGCTCGCCGGTGCCTGCATCGGGGGATAGTTGATGGCGGTCGAGGCCAGCTTGGCGACCTCCTGCTGGACCCCGACGAAACGCCAGAACTCCCGGGCGTAGAAATCGTTCATGTAGCCCCCGCCCATCGTGTTCAGGTTCTCGCCCCGGATGGACGGGGTCCTCTCGAACGGATCCTGTCGGATGTTCACGATGGTGGGCATGTCCGTGGTGACCTTCTCGCCGGGCCAGCCATAGGGCTGCTGGTAAAACTGATACTTGAAATCGTCAATCCGGATCGCACCGAGATGCGGGCCGCCAAAGTAGAAGAGCTCGTGGCGGGCAGATGGTCCCTTGCCGAGGAGCAGGTCCATCTGGTTGTAACCGTCGAGGTGGTTCTTGTACGTCCGGTCGCCAAGCTTCACGCCCTTGAGGAGCTGGTCGGTGACGTTTGGATTGCCGGCGGCCGCGGCGAGGGTCGGGAGCCAGTCCAGACCGGAGAAGAGCCCGTTCTCGACGGTGCCCGGCTTGATCTTGCCCGGCCAGCGGATGATCGCCGGTACCCGGAAGCCGCCCTCGAAGACGGTCCCCTTGGTCGCACGGAAGGGCGTCATGCCACCATCCGGCCAGGTGAACACCTCGGCACCGTTGTCGGTGGTGAAGATGACGATGGTGTTCTCGGCCTCGCCGATGTCCTCGAGGTGCTTGAGCAGGGCGCCGATGCTGTCATCCAGCTGCGCCATGCCCGCTTCCTCGACGTTGTAATTGTTCTTCGAGTTCATCATCGCCTGGTACTTGGGCGACAGATACGTGAAGACGTGCATCCGCGTGGTGTTGTGCCAGATGAAGAACGGCTTGTTGTCCTTCTTCGCCTTGTCCATGAAGGCGCTCGAGGACTGGACGAGGACCTCGTCGAAGGTCTCCATGTCGTACTTGGCTTTACGTCCCACCTGCCAGTTCTGCATGTCCTTCATGGCCGGGAAGGGGGCGAGTGGGCCCTCATCGACAATCTTCTGCTTTCCGATCTTCCCCCAGCGCGGCTGCACCGTCCCGTCGTCCTTGTCCGTCGCCCAGGAGTGGACGAGGTTCCGGGGCCCCGTCTTGTCAATCCAGTCCTGCGGGTAGTCGAACCAGTACGGGTCGGACATGGCATCGAGGTGGTAGAGGTACCCGAAGAACTCGTCGAAGCCGTGGAGCGTCGGAAGGTACTTGTTCAGGTCGCCAAGGTGGTTCTTTCCGAACTGGGCCGTGGCGTAGCCTTGCGCCTTGAGCACCGTCGCCAGTGTCACCGCCTTGTCGGGCATTCCCACGTCGGCGCCCGCCTGACCGACCGTGGTGAGACCGGTCCGGATGGGGAGCTCGCCGGTGATGAAGTTGGCGCGCCCGGCCGTGCAGCTCGCCTCGGCGTAGTAGTCGGTGAAGCGCATGCCCTGGGCCGCGAGCTTGTCCAGGTTCGGCGTCTTCCCTGACATGATGCCCTGGTGATAGGCGCCGATGTTGTACCAGCCGACGTCGTCACCCATGACGACGAGGATGTTGGGCTTCTTTTGTTGAGCCGACGCGGTCGCGGCCGAAGCCAAGGCCAGACCGACTGCGATGGCTCGCATGAATGGAACTCGCACCATTGTGAAGCCTCCGGATCGCGACTTGGATTCGCTGCAGCCGGCTGGGTGCCACGACACCCGGCCGACTGTCGCGTAGCAGGTCGGGGAAGTCGCCTGGATTGGACCTAGGGCCTACTTGCGCCTCACCCGGGGGCCAAGCCGGGGACGCATGACCCGCCGTCAAAGCCTGGGCGCGCGACGCCCAGCCCAGTCACCGACGTTCGGATGAGCGGCTCCGCCCACAGCGGCCGCCTCGCCTCAGGTGCGGTAAGACCATCCAACGGTGAACGAAAGGTTGTAGTCGTTGTTCGAGCCCCCCTGGGGTGGGCGGCTGTCGAAGGTATCCGTGAGGTTCAAACCGATATTGAAGTCCCTGAAGATCTCGTACTTGACCCGGATGGTGGACTGGAGCCGAACACGCCCGAAGTCGGTGAGGTACGGGTACACGTCGACCGAGATCCCGGCATCGAGCTTCGGGTGATCGTAGCGAAACGCGTCCCAGGCGCCGCCCACGTATGCGGTCAGGTACCACGAGGGGTCGCCGGTCGTGTATCGCTCGCTGATCCCGGCGAGTCCCGCCTTCAGGAACAGGGTCATCGTATTGCTCTGGATGGCCGAGTAGCCCTCGCCAGCGGCCAGGGTGAGACGCAGCTTCAGATCGAGCTCGCTGTTCTGTTCGGACTGGAGGCCGAGCTGCGACGTCCAGCGGCCAGCGTAGAGGTCGCCGATGAGCTGCAGAGTGTTGTTGAGAGCGGTCGATCCACCGCTGGTGCTCTGCACGTACAGGTTGTACTGGAAGCTCGTGCCCAGTCGTTCCCCGCGATATCCAACGAAGCCGTCGGAGGTCAGCGTCACGGCGCTGTTCGCCTTGGCAAGCGTGAGGCCCAGATCGAGGTAGGCGCTGAGCCTGCTGAAGAATCCGTCATTCAGCGGGACCAGGGAGACGATTTCCTCGATCGGGATCGTCTTCCCATCGTCGAGCTGCACGGCCCCCTGTCCGTCTGCGGGCAGCGTGTGGAGCGAGCTGTAGTACCTCACTCCGGACGACGTCTCGATCGTATAGGTGAACTTGCTGGCCACCCGGACGACCTTCAGCCATTCGATGGACGGGCGTCCCGCGCTGTCCGTCTTGTAATCGAGCTTCCCCCTCGACAGGCCCATGATCTCGCCGTAGAGGGTGCTCCCGTCGTTCAGCACCACGAGGTCGGACTTCTCTCGCGCGCTGGCGGGGAAGGGGGCGAGCGCGAGCCAGAGGGCGGCTGCACGAAGGACACCCCGGGCGAGCATCAGGGCCCCATCCCACCGGCATGACCCGGCGCGCGTCGGCGCCTCTGCGGGTCCTGCATCACCGGTTGAAGTCGTCCGCGAGTGCGAGCCTCACTCCGTATCTGACGTCGAGGGAAGTGTCGGCCCTGGTGAGCGGGCGAGCATGGCTCAGATGGCAAGAGCGCGCACGACCAAGGACGGGTCACCTGAGGCGCCTGCCGAAGCTCGTTCTCATGGGACCTAGGTCGTACTCGCGACGACCCCTAGCGCATGAAACCATCAAGGTCGATCGAGATGAAGCCCGGATGCGAGAACTGCCCGTCGGGCTTCGCGGGCCAGCCGGACACCGGTCTCGTCGGCAGACGGTGTTCGGTTCACCGGCTCGTCGCCACCGCCGCAGCACTGCTCGCCCTGGGGACCCGTGCCCAGGGGACGGGGTACTTCGGCCCGGAGATGCCGTTCCAGATCCAGCCGGAGATCGACGCCTACTACGAGGTTGGAAAAGACCTCCGGCTGGTCGCTCAGCTCCAGCCGACGTTCATCCCTGCCGAATCCAACAGCACGGTGAACGCGGGACTGTATGCCGATTGGTTGATTGGGGCCCCGGTTCGGTTGCTGCTCAGTCCCGACCGGTCCAAGACCCGGACGGTCGATGTGAGGGTGGGGCTTCAGTACGACGCAACCCTCGATCCTGGAACCCAGACATCCTCCAGGACCCTCGTTCTGCAAGAGGACTTCACACCAAAGTACTTCCTTCCCTGGGACATCCTCGTCCTGGCCCGGAATCGATTCCAGGAGCGCTGGTCGCTCGAGGGAAGTGACCAGTTCACCTTTCGTTATCTTGGCCGGGTCCAGTTCGAGCGCGAGTTCAAAGTCGGCCACGCTTCGCTGAACCCGTTCGTCAACGCGGAGTTCACCTGGTCAGCCCCACCGGCGATGTGGACCCAGTTCCGTCTGGAAGCGGGCCTTCAATATGCTCCCGACTGGTTCGGATGGAAGCAGATCCTCGAGGTCAACTTCTCCATCGAGACCAAGCTCCAACCGAGTCACAGCTGGTCGCCCGTCCTGGGAATCATCTGGTACATCTTCCTCTGAGGAGCGCCGCCGCGGAGCCAGTGGGATGCAGGTCGTGCCGTAGGTCAGGGAGGCGGAGGGCATGAGGTCATTCCTGCTGCTCGCTGCCGTCCTGTCGGTGGCGCCCGCGGCGCGGGCCCAGGATCCCTGCGGCGCTGACGTGAAGCAGCTCTGTGCCGAGGTGAAGCCCGGGGGTGGCCGCGTCGAGCGGTGCCTGCGCGAGCACAGGGAGAACCTCTCCCTCTCCTGCGCAGAGCGGATCGATGCCGACGAAGAGAAGGCGCGGGCGCTCCTGGAGGAGTTCTTGCTCTCCTGCCAGGTGGACGTCGGGCGCCTCTGCTCGACCGTGAAACCGGGTGAGGGACGGATGATGGCGTGTCTGGCGAGGCACCATGACGACCTCTCGACTTCTTGCCAGGCCGAGACGGAGCGGTTCGAGGCGGCCCGGGAGAAGGTTCTGGCGGTGCGGTCCGCCTGCAAGGCCGACGTGGATCGCCTCTGCAAGAGCGAATCCAATCACGCCGGCACGCTCGTCCAGTGCCTCGAGACCCGGTTGGCGGAAGTCTCCCCGGAGTGCCGCGCCGCGGATCCGGGTCTGGTCGTCAAGGCGGCGGAGCTCGTCGATGCGATTGACGCGCTCACGAGCAAGGAGCGCATCATGGAGACCCTGGAGATCCTCCAGGGGCTCGACTCGATCGCATTCACCCGGAGCCAGATCGCCTTCCAGGGGGAGAACTTTCAATCTCTGGGAGGGGTGGCCAACTCCAACCGGTTCACGCTGAATCCGCAGTTCGTCTTCGGCCACCGCAACGAGTTCGCGATCCTGATCAAGGTCCCGGTGGTGACGGTCTTCCCGTACACGACCGCAATTCCCACTGCCTCCGGCCTCGGTGACGTCACGACCGGCCTCGGATGGGCCTTTTACTCTCGCGGGCAGATCCGGCAGTACCTGGCGCTTGGGCTCCAGTGGAACACGGGTGCGCAGGCCATCCTCGGAGCGCCCTGGGCGCTGGAGCCGACCTACGCGATCGCCATCGGGCTGGCGCGATGGCTCTCCCTCACCACCGAGGTGACCTGGGTCAAGTCCTTCGGCTCGACCGGCGTCTACCCCGGGCTGAACCTCCTCAACCTCCGGCCGATCCTGGTCTTCGGTCTTCCGGCCAGCTCCTTCCTGGCCCTCGACACCAGGCTCGAGTGGGACCTGAGCAAGGGGCATTTTCTCCCGGTGATGAAGCTCGTGGCAGGGAAGTTCGTCGACCGCGGGAAGTCGCTCTCCATCTCGGCTTGGTACCAGGCGTCGTTGACGAGCCAGTCCGTGTGGCAGGAGGTCGCGGGCGGGTTCAAGTTCTCGGTGGGGATCGGTATCTCCTACTTCTTCGACTGGTGAGCCTCGGAGGGTCCGATTCTCAACCTTGGCGAGCCGCCGGGCAGGCGTCCCGCGCAACGGGTCGGGTCCGCGGTTTCCCGCAGGTGAGCGCGAAGGCTTGTCCCTTCGACTTGCTCGGGGAGGCGAACGATGAAGCGTGCCCTTGTTGCCGTGTTCCTGGTTCCGGCCGCGTGGATTGTGGGCTGCAACAGCGAACCAACGCCACCACAGCCCACGGTCTTCAATCTCACGCTGGCGCCGGCGAACGAGACGCCTCCCTGCGTACTGGCCGGGACCGGCGCGACCGGAACGGCGAAGGTGACGATCCCCAACGACAACGGCTCGGTGGTCGTCGACGTGAGCTACTCGGGCCTCTCGGGGCCGGTGACGGCGAGTCACATCCACTCCGGGACGCCGGCTGCACCGGGCCCGGTGGTCCTGCCCTTCAGTGCCCCCCTCGACTCGCCCTTCTCCAAGACGGTCACCGCAACCGACTACGTCGCGGCGACCGGTGCTCCCGCGGACTTCGCGACGTTCGTCACCGCGCTCAAGGCCGGTGGGGCGGGATACGTGAACCTCCACACCAATGCATGCAAGGGCGGGGAGATCCGCGCCGAGGTGCAGTGAGCGGTCTGGCCGGCTGACCTGCCCGTCGTCACCAGTAGTATCGGAGCCCGATGGTCGCGAGCCAGGTACCCCAGTCCACCTTGACGTCGGGCTGGACCTTGAAGCGCCGGTTGACGATCTGCAGCCCGAGCGCCAGATGCGGGCGCCCGGTGTAGAAGATGCCGCCGCCGAGATCGGTCACGTGCTGGAGATTGCCGCCGCTGGTCGGCGCGTTCCAGGCGAAGACCGCCTGCAAGCCGATGGGGACGTCGGAGATGGCCTTGAAGTCGAAGTCGAGCGCCACGCCGAGCCCGAAGCTCTGACCGCTGAAGCTTCCCGAGTTCAGGTCCTGGCTCACGAACGCGTACGAAACGTTCGCGGTGATGCCAAACGGACGCCACGGCGCCCAGTTCATGGCCAGCGCCGGCTGCAGCGTGTACGAGTTCTGCTTTCCGAAGATGCCTCCTTCGCCGACGACGCAGTTGCCCGCCTGGCAGCTCTTGATGATGGTGTTGATCCCGCTCGCGATGGTCAGCGCCAGGCCCGGGCCGATGGATCCGTCGAGCAGGATGCCCACCCTGAGCGAGTCGCCGATGGGCAGGCTGGCGGTGAACCCGAGGGTGCCTCCGGTCGAGAGGGCGGTTCCGATCACCAGCGCCGACGAGCCGTTGATGCCCGAGTAGACGAGTTCTTCGATGCTGAACCGCACCGAGAAGTACTTGAGGAAGGCGTACTCGTAGCCCAAACTCGCTCCGACGCCCGCGTAGTCGAACGTGCCGGTGTACAGCTTATCGCCGATCTGGGCAGACCCCGTCGCGGTCCCATAGGCCGTCTGCAGGAAGGTCCCGAAGCTCGTCGTCGTCAGGGCCCCCGCAACCCTGCTGGAGGGAATGAACACGTGACCGTTGAGAACCCGGCCCGCGGGCGGCGAATCCTCCAGCAACTGCACGGGAGCGGGTTCAGCCGCCGTCGGGGCCGCCTCCGTCGCCGGCGCGGCCGAGGTCGGGCTGCCCTGCTCGTTCCCAGCGAGCGCGGCCCCGGCCGTCGTCAGTACAAGCACGGTCACCAGCGGGATGTGGCGGTGCATGTGTCATTCTCCTGGCAAAGCGCTGGAATCGTCGTGCCGGGGGACGTTCTCGCACATCGGCGCGAGCGCTGACGTACAACCAAGGGCCAATGGCGACCGCACCCTCCGACCTGAGCCCGCCGCTCGCCCCGGAGCGCACCGAGAACCCGGAGGACCGCTGGCTCCGGACGGTGTATCGCCCCGGGGTCCCGCAGCTGACGGTCCGTGCGGTGGTCGTCGGGATGCTGTTAGGCGCGCTGATGTGCCTCTCCAATCTCTAAGTCGTCCTGAAGGTGGGCTGGAGCTTCGGCGTCACCATCACCTCCTGCGTGGTGGCCTACCTGCTGTTCCGGCTGGGCCAGCGGCTTGGCCTGGTCCGGCGGGAGTTCGGCTCGCTCGAGAACAACGCCATGGGCTCGGTCGCATCCTCGGCGGGCTTCATGACAGGCGGCGGCAACCTGCCGGCGATGGGCGCGCTCCTGCTCCTGACCGGTCTCCGCCCTGAGCCGCTGGCGATGGTGGCCTGGCTCGCGGTCATCGCGATGCTCGGCGTCTTCACCGCGGTCCCCATCAAGCGCCAGCTCATCAACCTCGAGCAGCTTCCATTTCCGACCGGAACGGCGACGGCCGAGACCCTCCGGGCCCTTCACGGGGAGGGCGGCGAGGCGGCGCGACGCGCCCGGAGGCTCGGCTGGGCGAGCGCGTTCGGCGCGGCGCTGGCGTTCATGCGGGACCTGCCCTGGCTGCCGTTCCGCCTCCCGGGCTCGACGGGGCTGCCCTTCAGTCTGCGCGGGCTCCCGGCGTCGCAGTGGACGATCGGCGTCGACTGGAGCGTGCTCCTCGTCGGCGGCGGGGCGCTGCTCGGGTTTCGCACCGGGTGGTCGATGCTCCTCGGTGGTTTCCTCAACTTCGTCGTCCTCGCGCCATGGATGCACGATTGCGGCGTCTTCGGCACGGTGAGCTTCCGCGCACTGCTCGGGTGGTCGCTCTGGCCCGGGGCGGCGCCGATGATCGCCTCGGGACTCCTCGCCTTCGGCTTCCAGTGGCGCTCGGTGCTCCGCGCGGTGCAGCAGCTGCTCGGGGTGTTCCGGGCAGGGGAGGGGATGCGCGCGCCGCGACCGACCCGATGGATGCCGTCGAGGTTCCCATCCGCTGGTTCGGGCTCGCCTACCTCCTGCTCGGCCCGGTGATGGTCTGGCTGATGGTCCGTCTGTTCGGCTTCCCGGTGTGAGCCGCGCTGCTCGCGCTGCCGCTCGCGGTGCTGCTCGGTGTCGTCGCTGCCCGGGTGACCGGCGAGACCGACGTCACGCCGAGCAAGGCCTTCGGCCCGGTGACCCAGCTCGTGTACGGCGCGGCGCTGCCCGGCCAGCTGGTCCCGAACATCACCGGTGCCAACGTGACCGCCGGGGTCGGGCTCCACGCGGCGGATCTCCCTACGGATCTGAAGGCCGGCTGGCTCCTCGGGGCGAACCCGCGCCAGCAGCTGGTGGGACAGCTCTTCGGGGCCGCCGCCGGTGCGCTGGCGGTCGTCCCGGCCTTCACCCTCCTGGTCCCGCGGGCCGACGTCCTTGGCTCGGAGCATTTCCCGGCGCCCGGAGTCCAGGTCTGGGCGAGCGTGTCGCGGCTGCTGTCGCAAGGGGCGTCCCAGCTCGCGCCGGCGGCGCAGCAGGCCATCGTGGTCGGCCTCGCGGCCGGCGCGGCCCTCACGCTGCTCGAGCGGTTCGAGCCGCGGAGGCTGCGGGCGCTCGTCCCGTCCCCGACGGCCGTCGGCGTGTCGTTCATGATCCCCTTCTCGAACTCGCTGTCCTTCTTCCTCGGCGCGCTGGTCGCGGAGATTGTCCGGCGGCGCCGCCCGGCGGAGGTCGACACCACGGTGACCCCGGTGGCGAGCGGCTTCATCGCCGGCGAGAGCCTCATGGGCGTGCTCATCGCCATGGCCATCGCCCTGCTTGGGGCGCGCTGAGGCGCCGCCCACTGCCGGCGGCCAGGTGCGCGCCCGGCGCTGAGACGCCCGGCGCAACAGTTCTCCTGAGGCTGTCGCCCCCGGTGTGACGGACCGGCCCGCAACCCACCGGAGTCACGAGGTTCCGGGGCTGGCAGGGCAGGTGCACTGGAGTCCGGGCAACACGCTCGAACTCGAAGGAGCCCGCCATGAACACCGACACCGTCTCCCTCTTCTCCGCCACTCGCCGCAGCCGCTCGCTGGGTCTCATCGTCGCCGGCGTCATCCTCGCCCTCGTGGGTGTCGGTGGCTCGGGCGCGATCGCCCGGAGCTTCGTCACCGCCGGCACGTTCGCCGCGGTCACCGAGCGCGTCGCCCAGCAGCCTGCCTGAGTCGCCGGGCTACCTCGGGCAGCCGAGGTAGGTCCGCTCGTTGACCCCGAGCACGCGTTCCTCCCACGGCTCGAAGTGCGTGCACCAGCCGTGGTGATCGTCGGACCCCGGGCCCAGCTGGACGTGCCGGAGCTCGTGGGGGAACGTCTCGGGTGACTGCTCGGCGATGTCGACGATGCGCGAGCGGTGGTACGTGATCCCCGTGTGCCCGTCGGCATCGACCGTGCCGCCCACGCGAACCCGGATCGTCCACTGCTCCTCCTGGAGCGGCGCCGCCCCCCAGCCCTCCTCGAAGGTGGTGCGGTACTCCCCGAGCGTGCTGGCAAAGGCGCGACACACGGTCGCCGTGGAGCCCGGGCCCGAGACTCCTTGCTCGAGCTGGACCGGGACCGTCCCCGCCGTGCAGGTGGCCGCCACCGCGATGTCCGGCGCGGAGACACCGCACCCGTCGCCCAGCAGGAGCAAGCCCAGGAGACCGATGCGTCGGGCCAGTGACGACGTCACTTCGCCGACACTGTAGCGAAAGGCTGCTCCCGACAGCGACCTTGCCGGAGTGGGGTCCCCCGGGTTAGCAGCCCCGGCACCCCATGACGCGCTCTGCCATCCTCACCCTCGCCCTCGTGCCTGCCCTGACCCTGGCGGCGGAGTCGAAGGAGAAGTACCAGCTCATCGATGTGGCCCAGCTCGAGGCGCTGCAGAAGGACACCCGCACCCCGGTGACCCTCCTCGATGCGAACGACCCCGAGTTCCGCGAGAAGAACGGCGTCATCCCCGGCGCGAAGCTGCTGAGCTCGTTCGACGCGTACGACCTGAAGACGGAGCTACCGGCGGCAAAGGACGCCCCGCTCGTCTTCTATTGCTCGAACAAGCTTTGAACCTCCTCGCACACGGCCGCCGGTCGGGCGGTCGAGGCGGGTTACACGCGGGTGAGCGTGCTCGCGCCAGGGTTCAAGGGCTGGAAGGACGCGGGGAAGCCCACCGCCAGACCGTAGCGCCAGGCTAGGCTCGCGGGCCGCCAGGAGGGTGTCGCATGCACGTCCGGAACTGGATGCGGGCTGCCGCGAGCGCGGCGGTCCTGGGCTCCGTCGCGTCGCACGGAGCCGCGCCGGCCAAGCCCGACGTCGCCGCGGGCAAGGCCATCTACGAGCGGGAGTGCGCCAGCTGCCACGGCGCCGCCGGGAAGGGCGATGGGGAGGACGCCGCGTACTACACGACCAAGCCCACCGACCTCACCAACAAGACGGCCCTCTCCAAGCGCACGGACGACTTCCTCACCGCGGTGATCACCGGCGGCGGCCCGGCCAAGGGGCTGTCCAAGGACATGCCGGCGGCGAAGCTCTCGCCCTCCGAGGTCCAGTCGGTCGTCGCCTACGTCCGGACCCTCTCGGGCTCCAAGTCCGCCAAGTAGCAGCCGCCGTCCGTCCGGCCGCCGTCCGGCCGGCCGCTCAGCGGAATGCCGCGGCCGCGGCGGCGACGATCTCGCCGATGTGGTCGGCAGGGACGTTCTCCAGCAGGACCGCGACGCTGCCACTCTGTCGAACGACGTAGCGTGAGCCGTCCGGCTGGGCGGCCTCCGCGCCGGTGCCGCCGCCGACGGCGGTGCTCCAGGCCTTGACCAGCCGGCTCGCCCCGTCCGGCGAAGCGTAGGCCACGGCCCAGACGGCGCAGAGCAGGCTTCCCCGGCGCACCGTCTCCAGCCGGTCGCCGCGCCAGCCCTGGCCGAGGTCGCCGCCCCCGTGCAGATCACCGAAGAGGTCGAGGTTCGCCGCGCCGAGCGTGGTGGCCAGGGCCGCCGCGCTCCCCGGTAGCTTGGCCGCCAGGTCGAGCCGCGCGTCCCTGGGACGCTCGTCCGCGCGGTACAGGGCAGGGTCGAGCACCTGGGCAGTGGAGCGCGGCAACCGGCGGAGGAGCGAGGTCGCGGCGGGGTCGTCCGCGGTGCGAATGGCCGCCACCAGCCGGCCGCCGGCGGCGTAGGGGAAGGAGAGCTGGAGCCCGAGCCAGGGCACCGAGGACTGGCCGCCGGCCATCGCCGCGCTCGCCGCCGCCGCCTCCGACAGGAAGCTCCCCAGGTCGAGCCCGTCCCCGGCCTCGCCGGCCTCGCCAGCGAGGACCAGGGAGGCCACCTGCTGGGCCTGCCCCTCGATGGCCGCGGAGAACGCGAGCTGGGCGTCCTCGGAGGAGCGCACCTTCCTCGAGGCCGCGTCGAGGCGGACGGCCTCGTCCTGGACGGCGTGTGCCAGCTCGTGGGCCACGATGAGGGTCTGGGCCGCGAGCGGCTGGTCGGAGAGGAGATACAGCCGGCGACGGTGGGGATCGTAGAAGCCGGAGACGTTCCCGCCGTACAGCGCCTGGGCCTCGGCGCGCAGGTCGGTGCCTGCGGCCACCAGGCCCACCGCGGCGAGGGCCTCGGACAGCCTCTCCAGCGTGTCCCCCGGGTAGTCGCGGCGGAGCACCTCGAGCAGCGCGGCGCGGGCCTCGTCTCGCGAGATGACCTTCACGTCGACCCGCGCGGGCACGGGCAGGTGCATCACGTTGCCCACGCGCGGAAGCATCTCGGCGACCAGCGCCGCGCAGGTCGTCGGCCGAGGCGGCGCCGCCGCCCTGCAGCCGCGCCATGCGCTCGGCCTCCCGGATGAGCTCCTCCTCGTCGCTCGCACGGGTAGATCCCGCCCCGAGGAGGAACAGGGTGACGAGCGTGGTCCGGAGGCCTCGCACCGACGTCACTGTAGCCCGGTCGGGAGGGAGGCCGCCGGGCGGCCGGACCAGTGCATTCTGCTGTCGACTGAACGCAGCCGATGGGAAAACGGGACCTTGGCGCGATTCGGTGTCAGGGTTGAGGGTCGAACGCTGGATGACATCCCCACCGCCGCACCCACAGATCCGGTCGTCCCCCGCGCCCATCGCGGAGGCCAGGACGCGCTCGGGTGAGGACCGGTTCCGGGCGCTCGTGGCGAGCGTGAAGGACTACGCCATCTTCATGCTCGACCCCACCGGCCGGATCGAGACCTGGAACAAGGGGGCGGAGCACACCAAGGGCTACTCCGCCGAGGAGATCATCGGCCAGCACATGTCCCGCTTCTACGCGCCCGAGGACGTGGCGCGAGGCCTCCCGGAGGCGCTGCTCGCCCAGGCGGTACGCGACGGGCGGGTGGAGGCCGAGGGCTGGCGGGTGCGGAAGGACGGCTCGAAGTTCTGGGCCGACGTGGTCATCACCGCGCTGGTGGACGACTCGGGGCAACTGGTGGGCTTCGCCAAGGTGACCCGCGACCTCACCGAGCGCCTCCGGGCGCAGCAGGAGCAGGTCCGGCTGGCCCACGCCGAGGAGGCGGTGCGGCTCCGGGACGAGTTCCTGTCCATCGCCGCGCATGAGCTGCGGACGCCTCTGAGCGCTGTACAGCTCCAGCTGCAGAGCCTGCTGGAGCGGGCGGACGGGCTCGAGCCCCGCGTCCGGCTCAAGGTGGAGCGGGCGTGGCGTAGCGGCGACCGGCTGGTGCGGCTGGTGGACACGCTGCTCGACGTGTCCCGCATCGCCACCGGCAGCCTGACCCTCACCCCGTCCACGTTCGACCTGACCGACGCGGTCCGGGACGTCGTCGACCGCTTCGGCGAGCACGCGCTGCAGGCCGGGTCCCCCGTCTCGGTGCGGTCGGAGGGGCCGACCTCCGGATCGTGGGACCGGCTGCGAGTCGAGCAGGTGGTCACGAACCTGCTCACCAACTCGCTCAAGTACGCCGCGGGCACGCCGGTCGACCTGGTGGTGCAAGGCGAGGCGAAGGATGTGGTGCTCACGGTCTCCGACCGTGGACCGGGCATTCCGAAATCAGAGCAGGAACGGATCTTCGGCAGGTTCGAGCGCGCTGCCCCCATCCGCAACTTCGGGGGGCTGGGACTCGGCCTCTACGTGGCACGGCAGATCGTCGAGGTCCACGGGGGAGAGATCGCCATCGCCCCGCAGCAGTCCGTCGGGGTCCAGTTCGTCATCCGGCTGCCGAAGAACGCTCCGTCGGGGGGCTCGCGGTGAGGCACGAGATCCTGATCGTCGAGGATGACGCGGACATCCGGATCGCGCTGGAGGAGATCGTCGAGGACCATGGCTTCCAGGCGGTGGGTGTCCGCCACGGCCAGGAGGCGCTCGACTTCCTCGCCGGGGCGGCGGAGCTGCCCTGTCTCATCGTCCTCGATTCTCATGATGCCGGTGATGGACGGGGCGACGTTCCGGGACGCGCAGCTGCGGGATGCGCGGATCGCCTCCATCCCGGTGGTGGTGCTCTCGGCGTACCGGGACGTCGAGCGCCACGCGGTCGGGCTCGGTGCGGTCTCGGTCCTGGGCAAGCCACCGAGCGTGAGCGAGCTGGTGAAGGTGCTCCGGACTCATTGCTGAGTCGTCTGCCCCGCGCCGGGGCGTGCCGAGCGGGTCACCAGGAGATCTCGCGCGCGCCGGAGGGACTCCCGCTGCTCGAGCATCATCTTCCGGAGGTCGGGGGCGAGGCCGTCCACGCGGCCGAGGTCGTGCGCGGCGAGCTGTGCGGCGAGCGCGGCATCGATCACCGCCGGCGGTGCCTCGAGCGCGACGCCGAGCAGCTTCGCCGCCCGGTGCCGCTCGCCCTCGAGCAGCGCGGTGGGAGAGCCCATCGCGCGGGCGAGGCGCCGCTCCTCGTCCCCGCTGGCTGCGGGTCCTCCGCGCCGCGGGATGAGGGCTCCCAGGGTGGCGAGGACGGCCACCGCGAGGACGCCGAGGAGCGCCTTGCGCCGGTGACGCTCGGCCTCGAGGAGACCGAGCGAGACCTCCGCGTCGATGGACGCCTCGCGCGCGGCGAGGGCGCGGGGCCCGCCCCCGGGCAAAGGCGGGACCTGCATGCCGCGTGGTAGCCCGCCTCGAGCGTGTCGAGCTGTGCGCCGGTGTACGGGCCAAAGGACGACGCGTTGCCCTGGTGTCTCAGCCACCCCCCCGCCCCGGCCGAAAGGAGCACTACGGCCACGAAGAAGAGCCTGCGCATCGCGCGGCAGTCTAGGCCATCGTGGCCGCCCGATTCGTGTGTCAGGCGTCGGTGGGAGGCCGTACAGTCCGACGCCGCGGATCCCCGGAGAGCGGGGCGTGTCGTCGGCGCCTACCCAGTCCCGGGCGGCGGTCCAGGAGGGGAACGGTCTTCATGAACCTCGCAGCGGTGAAGTGCATCGTCTCGGGCGGCGCCCAGGGTCTGGGCCGCCACTTCGCGCTCCGGCTGTGCCAGGCCGGCGCCCAGGTGGCCATCGGTGACGTGAACCCGCAGGGGCTGGCGGACACGCTCGAGATGGCGCGCGGAAGCACCGGGAAGATCCACGCGCGGACGCTCGACGTGGCGAAGGAGGCCGAGGTACGGGACTTCGTCGAGTGGGCGCACAACGCGATGGGCGGGCTGAACGCGCTGGTCAACAACGCGGGCATCCTGCGCGATGGCCTGCTGGTGAAGAAGGACCGGCACACCGGCGAAGTGTCCGTCCTCTCGCGCGAGCAGTGGGACGCGGTGCTGGCAGTCAACCTCACCGGGGCAACCCTGCTGGTGCGGGAGATGGTCCGGAAGATGGTGGAGACCGGCAGCCGGCCCGGCGTGGTGGTGAACATGTCGAGCATCGCCCGCCATGGAAACCGGGGGCAGTCCAACTACGTCGCGGCCAAGGCCTCGCTGGCGGCCAACACCGTGACCTGGGCACGGGAATTCGCGCGCCTTCGGGGTCCGGGTGACGGCGCGTCGCCCCGGGGATGATCGACACCCCGATGACGCGGGGGATGCACGCCAAGGCGCGCGAAGCCCTGGTCTCGGCCATCCCGGTCGGGCGAATCGGCGAGCCCGAGGACATCTGGATGGCGGTGCGGTTCTGCATCGAGTGCGACTACTTCAACGGGCGCACCGTGGACGTGGACGGTGGCCTCACGATGTAGTGTGCCGGCGGGATGGAGCTCGAGATCAAGGGCGGCGTCGCCGTGCTGTCGATGCGCGCCGGGAAGGCGAACGCCATGGGCGCGGCCTTCCTGGAGCGGCTCTCCGCCCAGCTCGATGCGCTCGAGGCCTCGGATGCCGCCGCCCTGGTCCTGACCGGAGAGGGGAAGTCCTTCTCCGCCGGGCTGGACCTCCCGGAGGTCATGGGGCTCGATCGGCCGGCGCTGGAGCGCTTCATCCGGCGCTTCTCCGAGGTGATGCTCCGGGTCTTCGCGCTGCCGCTGCCGGTGGTGGCGGCGATCAACGGCCACGCCATCGCCGGCGGGTACGTGCTCGCGCTCCAGGCCGACGTGCGCCTCGCCGCGGCGGGCGAGTCGCGCATCGGGCTCAACGAGGTGCAGAACGGCCTCGGTCTCCCGGCGGTGGTGCTGGAGACGCTGCGCTGCCAGGTGCCGGCCCGGACGCTCGGGCCGGTGGCGCTGGAGGGACGACTGCTGGCACCGCAGGAGGCACACGCGCTCGGTCTGGTCGACGAGGTGGTTCCGCCCGCACAGCTCCTCGCCGCCGCCGTGCTCCGGGCCACGGCGCTCGCTGCGGTCCCGGGCCCGGCGTTCCGGCAGATCAAGCAGGCGATCCGCGGCCCGGTGGTCGAGGCGGTGCACCGGACACAGGCCGAGGACGCGCGGCGCTGGGTGGAGACGGCGTTCAGCGCGCCGGCGCGGGCCCGTCTGGCGAGGTGGTGGCCCGGTTGACGCGGCGGACCTGAGGGCTCCGCTCACCAGACGCGGACCCGCTGCTCCGGGGGCAGGTACAGCGCCTGCCCGGCCTGGACGCCGAAGGCGGTGTACCAGGTGTCGATGTTGCGAACGGTGAGCGCGCGGTAGTGGCCGGGCGCGTGCCCGTCGGTGATGATCCGCTGCCGGGCCATGGCCTCGCGCAGCTTGCCCCGCCAGTTCTGGGCGTAGGCGATGAAGAACTGCTGCTCTCCGCTGAAGCCGGAGAGGGACGGTGGCTCGGCGCCCTGGAGTGAGGTGGTCCAACCGTCGTGCGCGGCGGCGATGCCGGCGACGTCGGCGATGTTCTCGCTGAGCGTCAGCTTGCCGTTCACGTGCAGATCGGGGAAGGGCTGGTAGGCGTCGTACTGCTTGATGAGCCGGGCCCCGGCCTCCTCGAAGCGGGCGAAGTCGGCCGGCGTCCACCAGTTCCGCAGCCGCCCCTGGGCGTCGAACATGGCGCCCTGGTCGTCGAAGCTGTGGCTGATCTCGTGGCCGATGACCGAGCCGATCGCCGCGTAGTTGGAGGCGGGTGGCGCCGCCGGATCGAAGAACGGGGGCTCGAGGATGGCAGCCGGGAAGTTCAGCGCGTTCTGGAGCGGCAGGTTCACCGCGTTCACCGTCTGCGGGCTCATGCACCACTCGGTCTTGTCGACCGGCTTGCCGAGCCGGCCGAGCTTGCGCTGGTACTCGAAGATGGAGACGCGCTGCACGTTTCCGAGGAGGTCGTCCCGGCGGATCTCCAGACCCGCGGTGTCCTCCCAGTGCTCCGGGTAACCGATGCCCACGTAGAGCGTGCGGACCTTCTCCCGCGCCTCCTCCTTGGTCTTCGGGTCCATCCAGTCGAGAGCGCCGATACGCCGGTCGAACGCCGCGCGGATGTTGCTTACCAGCGCCTCGACCTGGGCCTTGGCCGAGGGCGGGAAGTGGCGCGCCACGTAGAGCTTGCCCACGGCGTCGCCGAGGAGCTCGCTGGTGGCGAAGGTGCCCCGCTTCCAGCGATCGGCCAGCTGCGGCGCTCCGCTGAGCGTCTTGCCGTAGAACTCGAAGCGCTCGTCCACGAACGCCCGGGGAAGATAGGGCGAGGCGCGATCGAGCAGGTGGAAGGTCATCCAGTCCTTCCAGGTGGCGAGCGGAACCTGCTTGACCAGGGCGGCCAGCCCGGTGATGGCCTTCGGCTGCCAGACGACGAGCATCGGCTGCCCCTGGAGCCCGGCGCCGTCGAAGAACGCCTTCCAGTCCAGCCCCGGGGCGCGCTTGCCGAACTCGGCCCGCTTCCAGGGGTTGTAGGCCTTGCGAACCTCGAACGACTCGGCGCGGGTGGCGTGGACGCGGGCCATGCGCGTCTCGAGATTGACGATGGCCTTCGCCCGGTCCTCGCCTCCGCCGATGCCGGCCAGGGCGAACACCTTCGCCACGTGTGCCCGGTACCGGTCGCGGATGCCGGCCATCCTCGGGCTCTCCGCGACGTAGTACTCGCGGTCGGGCATCCCGAGCCCGCCCTGCATCAGGTAGCCCACGTATCCGGTGGGGTTCGCCATGTCGGGCGCCACCCACAGGCCGAACAGGCGGTCGGTATGGAAGACGGCCCGGTTCAGCGGGTCGACGTCGGCGCGGAGCTGCTGTCCGAGCGCCCGGGCGAGCGCGGTCTTGTCGCGGAGCCCGCCGACGGAAGCGAGCTGCGGCCGGAGTGACTCGATTCCCTTGGCCTCGACGCCGGCCTCATCCATGAAGCTCGCATAGAGGTCTCCGGCCTTGCGCTCGTCGGAGCCCGCGGCCGCGCTGCTCGCTGCCGCCGCCTCGAGCACCGCCCGCGTCCGGTCGAGCGACTTCTGGGCGAGGATGTTGAAGGTCCCCCAGCCGGCCTGGTCGGCAGGGATTCTCGGTGTCCTTGAGCCAGGTCCCGTTGGCGTAGAGGAAGAAGTCGTTCCCCGGCGGGACGGCGGGGTCCATCCCCGCGACGTCGATGCCGTGCCTCCCGGCGTCCGGAGCTCGCCGCGGCGCGGGTCGCGCTGGCCCCCGCGTCCGCGGTGGGTGCCGCGGCGACCGGGGTGGGGCGCGGCTCGCTCGAGGCACAGGCGAGCCCGAGTGCCAGGACCGTGACGGCGAGAGTGCGTAGGTGCATCCGCACCGTTTCGGTCAGGTGCGGCCCACACGCAATGGCTGTGCAGTCAACGGAGGCCGACATCTCGGCTCCCTGACTTCCCCCCGGGCCACTGGCGCCGGGGCCCGGCACCTGTGGCAGCGTGGGGACGAGCGGCATGGACCGGAACGACGCGATCGCCTGGGCGGTGGCCAGCGGGGTGTGGCTCGCCGTGCTCACGCTGCTGCTCTGGCTCGCGGCCAGCGAGCGTTCGCGGCAGGCCGTGGGGCGCTGGATGTGGCCGAGGCTCGCCGCGGGGCTGGCGCTCTGGGTGGCAGTCTTCGGCGCGACGCGTTGGGCCGAGCGGAAGCTGGGCGGCGCGGAATCCCGACCCCGGGCTGTGCGTTCCACGAGCCCGCACCCGGGGTCCAGGACTCCCTGAAGGCCCGGAGGCCTCACCAGACCGTTGCCGGGTTGGCCTCCTGGGTGCGACTGTAGTCGCGCTCCGCGCCGGACGAGGAGGTCCATGAGCCAGCCCGCATCACCGGTGATCAACGACATGAGCCTGCAGGTCGCGACCGTGAACGGGTCCGGCTCGCAGAGCGCGAACATGGTGCTGCTCCGGACCCTGTTCCAGATGGGAGTCCCGGTCTCGGGGAAGAACCTCTTCCCCTCGAACATCGCCGGGCTCCCCACCTGGTACACCATCCGCGCGAGCAAGGACGGGTGGATTGCCCGGAAGAAGGAGATCGACCTCCTGGTGGCCATGAACGCCGAGACGGCCCGCGAGGACGTGCTCTCGCTCCGGCCCGGGTCCGCGGTGGTCTACGACGAGCCGCTGCAGCTCTCCGGGCTGCGCTCCGACCTGGCGTTCTATCCGGTGCCGTTCGACAAGGTGATCCAGCCGGTCACCAGCGACGCCAAGCTCAAGAAGCTCCTGAAGAACATGGCGTACGTGGGCGTGGTCGCGCAGCTCCTCGGCCTGGAGATGGCCGAGGCGGAGGCGGCGATCGGCAAGCAGTTCCGCAAGAAGGCCAAGGCGGCCGAGCTGAACGTGCGCGCGGCCCGGGCAGGCTTCGAGTACGCCAAGGCGTCCCTGCAGAAGAAGGACCCGTTCCAGATCCGCCGGATGGACGCCAACCGCGGGAAGATCATCATCGACGGGAACGCCGCCGCCGCGCTGGGGGCGATGTTCGGCGGCGTGACGGTGGTGACCTGGTACCCCATCACTCCCTCGTCCTCGCTGGTCGAGACGCTCATCAGCTACATGCGGCGCTACCGCATCGGGCCGGACGGCAAGAGCACCTTCGCCATCGTGCAGGCCGAGGACGAGCTGGCCGCGGTGGGCATGGTGGTGGGCGCGGGCTGGGCGGGTGCGCGGGCGATGACCGCAACCGCGGGCCCCGGCATCTCGCTGATGTCCGAGTTCGCCGGCCTCGCGTACTTCGCCGAGATCCCGGGGGTCATCTGGGACGTGCAGCGGGTGGGTCCGTCGACGGGCCTTCCCACCCGGACATCGCAGGGGGACGTGCTGTCCACCGCGTTCCTCTCTCACGGAGACACCCGGCACATCCTCCTCTTCCCGGGCTCGGTGGAGGAGTGCTTCCGCTTCGGGGTGGAGGCGTTCGACATCGCCGAGCGGTTCCAGACGCCGGTGTTCGTCCTCTCCGACCTGGACCTCGGCATGAACTACTGGATGGCCGAGCCGTTCGCCTATCCGGAGAAGCCCATCGCCCGGGGGAAGGTGCTCTCCAAGGAGGACCTGGAGCGGCTGGGCGGATTCGAGCGGTACCGGGACGTGGACGGAGACGGCATCCCGTACCGCACGCTGCCCGGCACCGATCACCCCGGGGCCGCGTACTTCACCCGGGGCACCGGCCACAACGAGAAGGCCCAGTACTCGGAGCGTCCGGACGACTGGGTGAACAACCTGGCGCGCCTGGAGAGGAAGATGGAGACCGCGCGCCGCGAGCTCCCGGCACCGATCCTGGACGGGAGCGGCGCCGAGGTGGGCATCATCGGCTACGGCTCCAGCCACCACGCGCTGGTGGAGGCGCGTGACCAGATGGTCAAGGAGAAGGGACTGAAGACCGACTATCTCCGGGTTCTCGCCTACCCGTTCTCACCGGAGGTGCAGGCGTTCATCGAGCGGCACCCACGGGTGTACGTGGTGGAGCAGAACCGGGACGGGCAGCTCGCGGCGCTCCTCAAGCTGGACCTGCCGGGAGAGCTGGTGCCGCGGCTCCGGCCGGTGGCCCACATCCCCGGGCTGCCGCTCGACGCGCGCAGCGTGACCGACGAGATTGTCGCCCGGGAGGGCCGGTAACCATGGCGGAGAAGACGAATCGACTGGGCCTCACCCAGGCGGACTACAAGGGCGGCAAGACCACGCTGTGCGCCGGCTGCGGGCACAACGCGATCAGCGAGCGCATCCTCGAGGCGATGTACGAGCTGGGCATCCAGCCGGAGCGGGTGGCGAAGCTGTCCGGCATCGGGTGCTCGTCGAAGACGCCGGCGTACTTCATGAGCCGGGCGCACGCCTTCAACGCGGTGCACGGCCGCATGCCCTCGGTGGCCACCGGCGCGCTGCTCGCCAACCGCACGCTCATCGGGCTGGGCGTCTCCGGCGACGGGGACACTGCGTCGATCGGCATCGGCCAGTTCGTCCACCTGGTCCGCCGGAACCTGCCGCTGGTCTACATCATCGAGGACAACGGGGTGTACGGGCTCACCAAGGGCCAGTTCAGCGCCACGGCCGACGCCGGCTCGACCTCCAAGTCGGGCGTGGTGAACGAGCTCCCGGCGATTGACACCTGCCTGCTCGCCATCCAGCTCGGGGCGACGTTCGTGGGGCGGAGCTTCTCCGGGGACAAGAAGCAGCTCTCGGCGATGCTCAAGGCGGCCACGGTGCACCGGGGGACGGCGGTGCTCGACGTCATCTCGCCCTGCGTGACCTTCAACGACCACGAGGGGTCGACCAAGTCGTACTCGTACATGAAGGACCACGACGAGCCGATCCACGAGCTGTCGTTCATCCCCTCGTACGAGGACATCGCGGTGGAGTACGACCCGGGCACCACGCTCTCGGTGAAGATGCACGACGGCTCGCGGTTGCAGCTGCGCAAGGTGGAGGAGGGCTACGACCCGCTCGACAAGCTCGCGGCGGTGACCCGCATCATGACCTCGCATGCGCAGCAGGAGGTCCTGACCGGGGTGCTGTACGTGAACACCGAGCTGCCGAACTTCTACGACCTGCTCGGGGTGACCGACGTGCCGCTGGCGACGCTGCCCCAGTCGCTCACCCGTCCGCCGCGGAAGGTCCTCGACGAGGTGATGGACTCGCTTGGCCTGAGCCCCGCGCGGGCACTGTTCCCGCCGGGTGCGGGGCGGGACTGTGCGGTCCGCTCCTCGTTATTGAAGGAGCCGTGAATCCGGTCGCGCACCTTCGGGTGGCACAGTCCTCGCCGGACTCGGAGCCAGCGAGGGAGCTACTCGGGGCGTACCGCCGCGAGCTGGCGGAGCGGCTCGCCCCCGCGGTCGTGCAGCTGACCTCGCGCTGGGACGACGATTTCCGCGGGCCGGGAGCGGCGGTGGTCCTCGGGTGGGAGGGAGGCCGGCCGGTCGCGTGTGCCGGTCTGCGCCCGATGGGTGAGAGCACCGTCGAGCTGAAGCATTTCTTTCTCCTGCCGGAGCTCCGGGGACGTGGCCTCGGTCGCGTGATGCTCGGCGGCGTGGAGTCCGTGGCGCGCGGACTCGGAGCCCGGCGGATTGTGCTCGACACCGCCACACCGTTGCGCGAGGCGGCGGCGCTCTACCTCTCCTCGGGCTACCTGCCGATTCCCCGGTACAACGACAATCCGCACGGCAGCGCCTGGTTCGCTCGCGACCTCTGAGGCCGGCCGTCGTCGGGCCTCGGGCGAAGATGTCGCCTCGCTGACAGACCGCACGATGCTGGACCAAGGGCTCATTCCGCGCCTCGCTCGGGTGGCAGTTCCGGCACGAGGCCCGTTGTCGCCTCTGCGACCACTCGTGAAGGGGGAGTCCGACTGATGAGTCTCCGACATCCACTCTGTGCAGCACTCGCCGTGTCCGCGGCTGCTCGCCGCGACACCTGTCCACGCGCAGGCGGCGGGCAAGAAACGGCCCAACGTCGTCGTCCTGATGGGCGACGACCTGGGGTGGAGCGACTTCGGCGCCTATACCGGTGGCGGAAAGGCCCTCGGCCATCCGACGCCGAACATCGATCGTCTCGCCAAGGAAGGCGTGGTCTTCACCAGCTGGTATGGGCAGGCCAGCTGCACGGCCGGCCGCTCATCGTTTCAGACCGGGCGCATTCCGATCCGCACGGCGCTGTCGGTCGTCGTCGCCCCCGGGGACGAGAACGGGCTGCGGAAGGAAACACCGACGATCGCCGAGTTCTTCAAGAAGAACGGATACCGGACCTACTTCTCCGGCAAGTGGCACCTCGGCGACAAGCCCGAGTTCTATCCCACCGAGCACGGGTACGACGAGATGAGAGAGTTCGCCGCCTACTATCCGGGCGTCTACTCCTACGACGATACCTCGCCGAACTTTCACCCCTGGTTCCCCAAGTACAACGCGCAGTACTGGAAGGACTACCAGGAGGTCGTGAACCTGTACGAGTGGGAAGGCACGGCCGGAAAGCCGGCCACCCGGGTTGCACGGATCACCTATGACTATCTGGCGGAGTTCGATGTGCGGCAGACCGATTCCGCCATTGCCTTCATCAAGCAGAACGCAAAGGGCACCAATCCATTCTTCATGAGCGTCAATTTCATGAAGCTGCACAACCCGACGAACCCGGCGAAGGCGTTCAAGGGGAAGTCGCACCTCGGCAACTATTCCGACTCGGTGCTCGAGCTCGACGCCAATGTCGGCCGGATCATGGACGCCATCCGCGCCGAGGCGCCCGACACCATCGTCGTCTTCACCGCCGACAACGGTGCCTGGCAGGATGCCTGGCCGGATGCCGGGGTGACCCCGTTCCGCGGCGAGAAGGGCTCCGCGTTCGAGGGAGCCTGGCGCGTTCCCGGCATCATGTGGGCGCCGGGCCGCATTCCCGCCGGACAGGTGCTGGACCAGATGATGTCGCACATGGACGTGTGGCCCACGACGGCCGCGATGGCCGGCATCAAGCCGCCGCCCGCCGAGTGGGTCGACAACAAGGGGAAGGGGATCTACTTCGATGGGATCGACAACAGTGCCTACGTGACGGGCAAGGCCCGTCATTCGGCACGGAACTCGTGGATCTACATCGACGGCGAGGCGTTCGGGGGAGTTCGCTCGGACATCGGCGACGACCCCGAGAATCCCGATCTGAAGATTGCCTGGAAGTATCTGTGGACCTCGAAGGACACCTGGCTCGGACCGGAGATGAATCTCGGCGGCATCGGCGCTCTCTACTGCCTCACCATCGATCCGTTCGAGAAGTACGACATGACGTTCAACGGAGCGATGTCGACACGCCAGCCCACGAACTCACCCGGCAAGTACTCGGGTCAGGACAACGGCTGGGTCCTGTCGCTGGTCTATCCAGTCCTGATCGAGTTCGACAAGACGATCATGAAGTTTCCGAACATCAAGCGCTTCCCGGGCGGAGCGTCGGACGACCTGCGTCCGAATCTGCAGAATCCGGCGAACCCGGTGCCGGCGCTGGATCCGAAGAAGCCCCCGCACGTCAAGGCTGGAGGCGGCTGAAAGGTCCCCTCGGCTTCAGACCTCGGCGCATTCGCTGCGGCTCTTGCTCGACGCGCGGCGCTCGCCGGTCGCGGACGAAGAGCGAGAGCAGGCAGAGCGCCGCGGCGATCCCGGCGAAGAGGGAGACCAGCGGCCGCTGCTGCTGCTGGACGACGATCGCCAGGTACGCCCAGACCAGGACGCCGCCGAGGACCGGATCGTCCAGGCGAAAGCGGGTGAGGAGTCCCACGACCGTGCTGGCGATGACCATCAGCATTCCCCAGGTGTCCGGGCTCCAGCCGAAGCCGTCCCAGCCCACCCGCGCGAGCTCGCGTCGAGACGTTGGTGAAGGCGGCGACGATGAGCCAGCCCACGTAGAGCGAGAAGGGGAGCCGGAGCCAGGCCTCGGCCGGATCGACCACCGCCTCGCCGATCCGCGCCGGACAGATGCATGGCGATGGCCGTGGCCAGCATCAGGAAGATCAGCGGGACGGTCCAGGCGGGCCGGTGGAGAGCGACTGCGCCGATCCAGGCGGCGTTGAGGAGCGCGGTGGCCATCAGCCAGGGGCGGATCGCGGCCACGCGCGGATTGGCCGCCTGCCGGTCGCGCAGCTGCCAGACCGCGAAGATGAGGAAGCCGGTGTAGATCGGCGCCCAGATGATGGCCGCGTAGGGCGCGGGCAGGAAGGTGACCGCCTGGGCTGCCGGGTCGTTCGCGTCGACGCCCTTCCGCGCGAAGAGCCAGGGCAGCCCGATCCCGGCGAAGGTGACCAGCAGCGTCATCCAGCGGATCCAACGGCTGGTCATCGTCCGCGTCCTGCTCCTGCTCCCCTGGATATGGCGCTTACCGCGTCCGCGCTTCCAGGTCCAACTCCGCTCCCCTCGCTCTGCTCATCAGCGGGCGAACGGCTTCACGATGATCATGATCACGATGACGATCATCAGCACGGTGGGGAGCTCGTTCAGGAACCGGAAGAGCGTATGCGGGTAGGCGTGGGGCTCGGCTGATCAGCTTCTTCCGGAAGCGGATGGAGAAGCCGTGCGCGCCGTACATGATGACCAGGAAGAGGAGCTTGATCTGCATCCATGGCTGCTCGAGGTAGAACGGCTCGAGCGCCAGCAGCCCGATCCCGGTGAAGAGCGAGAGGATCGCCGCCGGGGTGGTGATGGCGTTGAGCAGCCGCCGCTCCATCACCTCGAACTACCTTCATCACCGCCGGGTCGGTGGTCATCGCGTGGTAGACGTACAGCCGCCAGATGTAGAACTGTCCGGCCATCCAGCTGATCACGGCCATCACGTGGAAGGCCTTGAGCCAGAGCAGCAGCGACGACGGTTCTGCGTTCATAGGGCGGGGGCGTGAAGCCGGGCGTCGGCACGGTGGTAGGTGTCGAACGGGGCGGCCACGGTGCGGAGGAGGAGCTGTCCCCGCGGGGTGATGCGGATCCTCGCTCCCTTCCGGCTCACCAGCCCGTCGCGCTCGAGGCCGCCGAGATCGCGCTCCTCGTCGCGGAGGTTCTGCAGGGTTCCGGGGAACCGGGACCGGAGGGAATCGAGGTCGACCTCCAGGCTGCAGAACAGCTGCATGATGAGCGCGCTCCGGGCGAGGTCCTCGGTGCTGGGGCGATGGCCGCGGACCGCGGCGAGGTGGCCCTCCTCGAGCTTCTTTGCCCAGTCGTGAACGTCACGGGCATTCTGGACGTAGGTCCCGCGTACCTCGGAGATCGCCGAGGGGCCGAAGGCGAGCACGTCGCTATCGGCGCAGGTGGTGTAGCCCATGAAGTTGCGGCGCAGGGTGCCTGCGGTGCGCGCGCGGACCAGCTCGTCACCCTTCAGCGCGAAGTGGTCCAGCCCGACGTGGACGTAGCCGGCGGCGAGGAGCCGCTGGATCGAGGACACGAGCAGGGCGAGCCGATCGGCCGGGCCGGGGAGCTCCTCCTGCTGGAAGAGCCCCTGGTGCTTCTTCATCGACGGGACGTGGGCGTAACCGAAGAGGGCGATGCGGTCCGGGCGGAGCTCCTCGATGCGGTCGAGCGTGCGCTGGAAGTGCTCGACCGTCTGGAGCGGGAGCCCGTACATGAGATCCACGTTGACGCTGACGAAGCCGAGCGCCCGGCTCTCCTCGATGAGGACCCGGGTCTCCTCGAACGACTGCTTGCGGTTGATGCGCTTCTGGACGGCCGGGTCGAAGTCCTGGACGCCCATGCTGACCCGGTTGAAGCCGAGCCGGGCGAGGGTGCGGATCTGCTCGACGCTGGTGACGGCCGGGTGGATCTCGATCGAGGCCTCGATGCCGGGCTTCCAGGGGAAGCGAGCCTGGATGGCGTCGGCGAGCCGGGCGAGCTGGTCCGGGTCGAGGTAGGTGGGCGTGCCGCCGCCCAGGTGAAGCTGGACGATCTCCGGCCGGGAGGGGAGCAGGGCGGCGACGCGGTCGAGCTCCAGCTCCAGCGCCTGGAGATATCGCTCGACGAGCGACTCGCTCCGGGTCACGAGCATGTTGCAGCCGCAGTAGTAACAGAGCTTCCGGCAGAACGGGACGTGGACGTAGAGCGACGCGGCGCGGGCTCCGGCGGTCCGGAAGGTCTCCTGGGCCTCGAGCTCGCCGAACTTCGACTCCCAGTGGTTCGCCGGGGGGTAGCTCGTGTAGCGCGGGACGGGGATGGCGCCGTAGCGCTCCAGGAGGGCGTGATCGATCCCCGTGGGCTCCTCGGTCCGCACCTTCTGGAGCTGGGCCTCCATCGTAGGGCGTGTGGTGCAAGCGAGGTGCCCGGGCCTCTTCACCCTGGGGCCGGAGGTGCTGCCGCGCGGTCCCTGCGGCCTCGAGGCGAGACCGGGTGCATGGTTTGCGCGCCGGCCATCGGAGTGCGGGGCACCTGACGAGAAATCGGGCGCTTGCAGCTGTTCGTGCCTGCGCGGCGGGGGCCGGGTCGTCGGAACGGGTTTCGCGTCCGGGATGCTCAGCGACGCCGCGGCGAATCGCCGCGGGCGGAGCCGGTGCCGACGTCGCGTCGGGGCAGCCTTGCGAGGAGGGCACGACCGCGCGGGGACAGCTCGTAGCCGACCTCGAAGCTCTGGGTGAGCCCGAGTCGCTTGAGCTTCCGGACGTCGACCTTGAAGGGATCGCGCTCGCGGCCGAGGCTCTTCGCCAGCACGGAGGCGGCGACGCGGGGCCGCTTCGAGATGAGCTTCAGCGTGGGGAGCGCCCAGTCACCGAGCCGAGCGAGCCGGCGGGCGAGGGCGTCCACGTCGTCGGTGGAGAGCTGGTCGTCGAGGGCAATCTCGATCCGGTCCCCGTCACCGCCGTGGTGGAAGGCGACGCGCCAGACCTCGGTCGCCGGGGTGACCGGCCCGGCCGGGGCGTCGGCCATGAAGCGCAGCAGCTCCTCGCGACTCGAGAAGCCGGCCAGTCGCGCCTCGTCCTCGGCGATCGAACGCACGGGCACGCGGTCCACCTGGTCGACCTCGAGGACGCCGATGGGGTGACACCGGTAGCGGCCTCCCGGGCGGACGTGGGGCTTCTGCCAGCGCCGGAAGGTGAGGCGGATCGATCCGTCGAGGAGGCCGGCGTGGAAGCGCTTCTGGAAGAGCAGCATCGGAGAGGGACCGGCCCCGGGATATCAGGGACGGGCGGGCCGCGATGCCGGGCCGGGAGGCGAGAGCCCTCTTGAAGTTGGGTCGGCAGAGTGCCGGCGGATTGCCCGAGGAGACGCGGGGGTCGAGACCGCGGGCTCCGAGGCCTGGTGAGGCGGCCTGCGCGGCCCGAGCGCTCCGGAGGTCTCTCTGCGGCCGTCCAATTTTGTGCGTGGGAGCCCGCTCCAGGCGCAAAAGCGGACGCCAGGTGGCCGCGCACTGCCGAACGGGAAGATTAGGTCGGGCATCGACCTAATTTCCGTAATTGATTCGGTCGCCGACCAATCCATCGACCCGTGTCTGCCCCGGCCCCCCCGGCCGTCCGCTTTTGTGCGTGGTGCCGCCTTCCAGATACAAAAGCGGACGCCCGGTCCGGGATGCGATCGGCCTCGGCCGTCCGGAGCGTTTCGGGTTCGCGCAGGCCGGTCTGCCAGGTCGAACCGCCTCGCGTGCCGTCGATTCTATCTTCGTATGGGCTGCGAGCTGCGCTGGCTGGACCCTGTCCGTTCGGTGGTCCCGTGCGCGACGGAGGCCGTCCGCTCAGTCTTCGGCCCGGCGGGCGGCCCGCGGAACTGCGCACCCAGCTCGCGGCTCTGTCCCGTCGACAGGTCCTTCACCGTGGCCTTCAGCTCGAACGGCCCGTGGTACCGGCTGCGATCGATGGTGACCATCACCGGCGTGCGGATTCCCTCGAGTGGCCCGAGCTTGATCCTCGGCTGGGGGACGATGACGGTCGTCCCCTCCGGTCCGACGACCGAGACCTCGAACTCCGCGGCGTCGACGTGCTTGTTGATCAGGTGCAGCTCGAAGTGGTTCCGGATGCTCGTTGGCTCGAGCACGTAGGGGATCCCCGCCGAGCGGAGGAGGTTCGCCTCGAACGGTGTCCGGAGCGCGAACACGTTCAGGCCCACCGCGAGCAGCGCCGCGGCAGAGACCAGCCCGTAGGCCACGACGCGCGGCCGGAGGATCCGCCCCGTCTTCCGGCCCTCGAAGCCCTCGAGCGAGTCGTACCGGACCAGCCCCGCCGGCCGGCCCACCTTGGTCATCATCTCGTCGCAGGCGTCGATGCACTGCGCACAGCCGATGCACTCCATCTGCTGGCCGTTGCGGATGTCGATGCCGGTGGGGCACACCCGCACGCACCGCCCGCAGTCGATGCAGTCGCCGCGCGCCGGCCGCCGCCGCGCCCTTGAGGCACCTTGCCCCGGGGCTCGCCGCGGGTCGTGTCGTAGCCGATGAGCAAGCTCTTCCGGTCGGTGAGCACCGACTGGAAGCGGCCGTAGGGGCAGAGGATCACGCAGAACTGCTCGCGAAACCACGCGAAGTTCGCCCAGAACAGCCCGGTGACCACCATCGCGATGCCGAAGAGCACCTCGTGTCCCGCCGGTCCGTGCAGCACCAGCGAGGCGAGCACCGGCGCCGACACGAAGAACGCCAGGAACCAGTGGGCCAGGATCAGCGAGACGACGAGGTAGAGCGACTGCTTGAACAGGAAGAGCCCGATCCGCCTCCCGGTCCAGCCGCCCTCGACCAGTCGCCGCCGCGCGTGCGCGGGACCCTCGATCCACCGCTCGATCGGCCGGTAGATGCCCTCGAGAAAGACGGTCTGGGGGCACGCCCACCCGCACCACACCCGCCCGGCCAGCGCGGTGACGAACACCAGGCCGAACGCGAACCCGGCGAGCAGGAACACCATCAGCCAGACGTCCTGCGCGTTGAAGGCCTGCCCCGCGAGGAAGAACTGACGGTCTTCGATGTCGAGGTGGATCGCCGGGTGCTTGCCGTTCTTGATGAAGGGAAGGGCCAGGAGATGGACGACCAGCACGGCGTAGACGATGCGCCGCCACTTCATGAAGCGGCCGCGCACGTCCTCCGGCTGGATCTTGATCCGCCCGCCGCGGGCGTCGAGGAAGCGCGGGCGTCCGGTCGCGGCGACGCTACTTGACGGTTCCAAGCCGCTCACCCTGCGGCTCCTTCCCGGGGAGGTTCGTGCCCTCGCGAGAGATGACGAAGGCGGCGAGCGAGCGCACCCGCTCGCCACCGAGCGTCGGCTCCCAGGCCGGCATGCCCTTCTCGACCACACCCTTGGAGATGGTCTTGAGGACCTCGGTGGGCTTGTTCCCGTGCAGCCAGTAGTCGTCGGTCAGATTCGGGCCGATCTTCCCCGAGCCGTTCTCGAGGTGGCAGGCCGCGCACTGCTGCACGAAGAGCCTCTGCCCTGCGGCGACGGTCGATGGGTCCTTGGACATGGCGAGCAGCAGGTCGTCGCTCATCGGCTTCGTCGCCGCGGCCCTCTTCAGCGCGTCGGCCTTCTCCGCCTCGTACGCCGCCACCCCGGTCAGCCCGGTCCGGGCCACGTGGTAGTGAACCCAGTAGCCGTATCCGAAGATCACCGTGGTGTAGAAGATGAAGAGCCACCAGCGGGGCAGGGGGTTGTCGTACTCCTGGATCCCATCGAAGGCGTGGCCACGCTCGACGTCCATCTTCGGCTCGCTCACGACCGTACGCTCCTCTCGTCGTCCTCGAGCGGCTGGCGCGCCGCCTGCTCGAACCGCTGCGTGCGCTCCAGGAAGAGCCAGGCCACCACCCCGAGGAACACCGCCGCCAGGAGCACGCCCCCGGCCAGGGTGATCTCCACCAACTCCCGGGAATGAGATCGGAGAAACTCGGAGTACATCAGCGTCCCCCCTGCGCCGGAGCGGGCGCCGCGGCCGTGGGAAGCGGCGGCGGAATCTGTGGACCGCGGCCGAGCCGCTGGAGATAGGCGATCAGCGCCACGATCTCCCGGTCCCAGGGGACCGCCACGCCTTCCTTGGAGAGATCGGTGACGATCAGGTCCGCCTGCTTGCGGTAGGTGTCACGCGCGTTGTCGATGTCCAGGTTCTTGTACGGGACGCCGATCTTCTGCAGGGCGATCATCTTCCTCGGGACGAGCGCCTGGTCGACCTTCCAGTCCGCGGTCCAGGCGAAGCTCGGCATGTTGCTGCCCGGGCTCGTCGAGCGGGGATCCATCATGTGCGAGTAGTGCCAGAGGTTCGGGTACCTCCCGCCCTCGCGGTGCAGGTCCGGCCCGGTGCGCTTGCTGCCCCACTGGAAGGGGTGGTCGACCACGAACTCCTCGGGGCGCGAGTACGGTCCGTACCGCTGGGTGTCGCCCTGCAGCGTGCGGATCATCTGCGAGTGGCAGACGTAGCAGCCCTCGCGGGTGTAGACGTCGCGACCTGCGAGCTCGAGCGGCGAGTAGGGCTGCTGCTTCTCTCCGGTCCACTGCACCGCCGACGGGGCGAAGATGGTGGGGATGAGCTGCGCGATGCCGCCCGCCAGCACCGCGAACAGCAGCAGCACGGTGAAGAAGAGCGGCTTGCCCTCCACGAACTGGTGCCAGCCCGGCGCATCCGGATCGCGCGGCCGGGCCTTGAACCAGAGCCAGGCCACCTCGGCGAGGATGACCAGGACCACCAGCACCTTCACCCCGGTCATCAGCGAGGCGCCGCCGAGGAAGAAGGAGAGCGCCACCGCCCCCAGCACGAAGAGGAAGCCGGGGCGGGTCACCAGCCAGCCGGCGCTCGCCTCGGGAGCCGCCTGCGGCATCTCCACGGTCACCGTGACCTGCCCGTTCACCGCCTTGCCGGCGAGCGCGGTCTTGGTCAGGTTCCAGGCCATCAGGACGAAGCCGCCGAGGTACAGGACGCCGCCCAGGAGCCGGATCATCCACAGCGGACGGATGGCGAGGATCGTCTCCACGAAGGACGGGTAGGCCAGCGCGCCGTCCGGGGTCTGCGCCTTCCACATCAGGCCCTGGCTGATTCCCGAGACCCAGAGCGCGACGACGTAGAGGATGATCCCCGCGGTGGCGACCCAGAAGTGCACGTCGGCCGCCTTCTTCGAGTAGAGCTTGGTCCCGAAGAGGCGCGGCACCATCCAGTAGAACGTGCCCGCCGCCATGAAGCCGTTCCAGCCCAGCGCGCCGCTGTGGACGTGCCCGATGATCCAGTCGGTGTAGTGGGCGAGCGCGTTGACGCTCTTGATCGAGAGCAGCGGGCCCTCGAACGTGGACATCCCGTAGAAGGTCAGCGCGGCGACCATGAACTTTATCACCGGGTCGGTGCGCAGCTTGTCCCACGCGCCCCGCAGGGTGAGCATCCCGTTGATCAGCCCGCCCCAGCTCGGTGCCCACAGCGCCACGCTGAACACCATGCCCAGCGACTGCGCCCAGTCCGGCAGCGCGGTGTGGAGCAGGTGGTGCGGCCCGGCCCAGATGTACATGAACACCAGGGACCAGAAATGCACGATGGAGAGCCGGTAGCTGTAGACCGGCCGCTCCGCCGCCTTGGGCATGAAGTAGTACATGATCCCGAGGATCGGCGTGGTGAGGAAGAACGCGACCGCGTTGTGCCCGTACCACCACTGCACCAGCGCGTCCTGCACCCCGGCGTAGACCGAGTAGCTCTTGGTCAGGGTGACCGGGATCTCCAGGCTGTTGACGATGTGGAGGACGGCGATGGTGACGATGGTCGCGATGTAGAACCAGAGCGCGACGTAGAGGTTCTTCTCGTTGCCGCTTCGCCAGGGTCCAGAAGAAGTTGATCGCGAAGACCACCCAGATCAGCGTGATCGCGATGTCGATCGGCCACTCGAGCTCGGCGTACTCCTTGGAGGTGGTGATCCCGAGCGGCAGGGTGATCGCCGCGGCGACGATGATCAGCTGCCAGCCCCAGAAGTGGATCTTCGAGAGGAGATCCGACGCCATCCGCGCCTTGCACAGACCGCTGGGTCGAGTAATAGATGCCGGCGAACATCGAGTTGCCGACGAAGGCGAAGATCACCGCGTTGGTGTGCAGCGGGCGGAGCCGGGAGAAGACCAGGTACGGCACTCCCAGATTCGCCTGCCACCAGATCATCTGGGTGGCGATGATCGCCCCCACCAGCATCCCGACCACGCCGAAGATCACCGACGCGGCGATGAACCGGCGGACGATTGCGTCGTCGTAGGTGATGGTCCTTTGTTCCACGTCAGTCTCCCTCGTCCTCGTCCAGGGGCAGAAGCGACAGTCGATCGGCGTGCTCGTGGTCGCCGTGCTTCACGCTGTAGAGGAGGCCGAGCACGGCCAGCACCACCAGCATCAAGCTGACGAACACCTGGAGGATCAGCACGTTCACGCGGGCACCTCGTGCAGCTTCGGTGCCGAGGCCGGCGCGCGGCGATTCCCGGCCAGCCATGCCGTGGTGGCGAGCAGGATCGCCAGTGAGCTCGCGGGCATGGCGACGGCGGCGCCCAGCGGGGTGGCCAGCCCGAGCATCGCCACGGTCACCGCCAGGGCGTTGTAGGTGAACGCCATGGCGAGGATCCGGCGCACCACCGAGCGCAAGGACTGCGCTGCGCCCAGGAGCTCCCCGAGGCGACTCGAGGCTCTCGCCGAGGAAGAAGACGTCCGACTTTCCGGGCATCACCGGGCGATCCACTGCCGGAGTCCCGGCGGCGAACGCCGCGGCGAACGCCAGGCTGTCGTTCACCCCGTCGCCGATGAACAGCGTGTCGCGCCGATCCACCCGGGTGACCACCGCTGCCTTGCCCGCCGGTGACAGCTCGCCGAGGACGCGATCGTCCGGAAGCCCGAGCGCGCGACCGAACGCCTCGACGCGGGGGCGCGCATCGCCAGAGAGGAGCCAGACCTCGAATCCCGCCGCACGGAGCCGGGCGACCTCGCGCTGGGCGCCCGGGCGCACCGCCTCGTGGGTGACGAAGCGTGCCAGGAGCTCTCCGTCGGCCGAGAGCAGCGTGACCCCGGGCTCAGCCGCGCTGCCCGGCACCGCCCAGCCCGGAGCGCCGAGGCGGTAGCGCCGGCCGCCGTGGGCGAGCTCGAGCCCGCGGCCCGGGATCTCCTCCGACTGGAGCGGCTCGACGAGGCGCGCCCCGGCGCCGGCGAGTGCCCGGGCGATGCAGCGCGAGACCGGATGGTTGCTCCCGGCGGTCATGACGTAGGCGAGGTCACGCACCTCGGGCGGGAGCTGCCCGGGGCTCCGGGGTTCGAGCAGGTCGAGCCGCGCGAGGGTCAGCGTGCCGGTCTTGTCGAAGAGCACGGTCCGGATGCGGGCGAGCCGGTCGAGCAGGTCCGGAGCACGGACCAGCACGCCCTTCCGGCGCAGCCCGGCGTGGACCAGCTCGTGCGCGAGGGGGAGGGCGATGCCCAGGGCGCAGGGGCAGGTGACGACGAGCAGCGCCACCGCGACGTCCACCGCGCGGTGCACCCCGGCGTGGGCCCAGATCACGATCCCCAGCGCGGCAAGGGCCAGTACGGTGAGGACGTAGTAGCGCGCCAGCGTATCGAAGAAGCGCGCGCTGGCGGTCCGCGCCTCTCCCTCGGGCCGCGCCGCGAGCAGCGCGGGCAGGACGGACTGCTGGAACGACTGCGTCGCATGGGCCTCGACGGCGCTCTGACCGGCGTTGAAGGCGCCGGCTGGCACGGTGTCTCCCGCTGCGAACCCGCGCGGCTCGGGCTCTCCGGTGATCCAGTCGAGCGAGAACCGGCCCGGCTGGCTCAGTGTCGCGTCCACCACCAGGAGGTCCCCGGGCGCGACGAGGAGCGTGTCCCCGGTGGCCACCCGCGGCGCGGGGACCACCGCGACCGTGCCGCCCTCGCGCCGGCGGACCATCAGCGCGTCCGAGCCGTCGTCCTCGAGCAGGAAGCGGCGGTTCCGGTCCAGCACCCGCTGCTGCAGCCACCGCCCGAGCACCATCAGGGTGATGAAGGTGCAGAGCGTGTCGAGGTAGGCGTGGTCGCCCCGGGACTGGAACGTCTGCACCACCGAGAGGCCGTAGACCAGGGTGATGCCCAGGGCGATGGGCACGTCGAGGTGGAGCAGCCCGCGCGATAGCCCCCGCTGTGCCGCGCGAAAGAAGGGCCAGCCGCCGACGAGCACCACGATGGTGGCGAGCACCAGGCTCCCCCAGGTGAAGAGGGAGAACGTGCTCCCGTCCCCGGCGGAGAGACCGAAGTAGAACGAGAACGAGAAGAGCATCACGTTCATCGTCGCCGCGGCGCAGACTCCGAGGCGGACCACCAGATCCTTCGAGGGCCTGGGCGTTGTCTTGCGGCTCGGCCCGAACGCGTAGCCGAACCGCTCCACCTCGGACACGAAGCGCTCGACGTCGAAGTCCCCGCGCCGCCACCGCATCCGCACCTTTCCCAGCGCCGGATTGACGGTGAAGCCGGCGCCGCCCGGAGTGCGGCGGAACAGCTCGTTCATCAACCACACGCAGGCCGCGCAGTGGATGCCCTGCACGTCGAGCTCGAGCGCACACAGCGGTGATGCGGTCGACTCCGCCGCGTCCCGCAACGGCTCGAGCCAGGCGTGGCTCCTCACGCGCTCGACCGACGTCGCCGGGAGCACCTCGCCCCGGGCCAGGGAGTAGTAGCGGGTGAGGCCCTGGGCGACGAGCAGCCCGTGCACCGCCTCGCAGCCGGCGCAGCAGAACGCCCCCCGCGCCGAGGTGGCGACAGGGGTTCCGCAGTGCAGGCAGCGCGTGGAGGAGGCGGAGGCGGACACCCGGCTCCGCGCGCGGCTGCGAACGGTATGCCAATTGCTCCTGGCCCGCGGCGATGGTCGATCCGCTCCTCCTGTCCACCGCCGTGGCCGCCGCGGTGGTCGGCTTCTCCTCCAGCCTCCACTGCTTCCTCATGTGCGGGCCGCTGGCGTGCGCCGCCGCGACGAGCGGGCCGGGTCGCGTCGCGCCGGTCGTCGGCTACCAGCTCGGTCGACTCGGCGGATACGCCCTGGTCGGAGGTCTCCTCGGGACGCTCGGCGGCGGCGCCGACGCTCTTCCTGCAGACGTCGCTCCTGCCCATCGCGCCGTGGATCCTCGTCGCCACGCTGCTCGTGGCGGCGCTCGACCTGGGCAGCCGGCTCCCTGCCATTCCGGGGCTGCGCAAATGATGCGCCGCGCTGCGGGGCGGACGCAAAGGTTGCCCCGGACCGCCCGGGCGACCGCGCTGGGCGCGCTGACACCCCTGCTTCCATGCGGACTTCTGTGGGGTGCCTTCGCCGCGAGCCTCGCCGCGGGCTCGTTCTTCGGCGGAGCGATTGCGCTCTCTGCCTTCGGCGCGGGCGCGGTTCCGGCGCTCGCGCTGTCCCAGCTCCCCGGCGGAGCGCTCCTCCGTGGGCAGGGACGCGGGGCCCGGTGGGCGAGGAGGGCGATTCCTGCGCTCGCCGCGGTCGTGGTCGCGGCCCGCGCGCTGCTCCTGCACCCCGCGCAGGTCTGCCATTGAGGACCGTGGCCATGGCCCGTCGCTTGCTTCGGGGCGGGGCACCCGTGAAACCGTTCCGCGGATTGAAGAGCGCGGCGCTGGCTGCCCTTGTCACCTGCGCCCCGACCGTCCTCGCTGCCCCCGGACCGGACGCGGGGGCCACGCCGGAGACGTCCCCTGCCGGGCTCCTCTTCGGCCAGAAGTGCGTCGCCTGCCACACCATCGGCGAGGGCAACAAGATCGGGCCCGACCTGCTCGGGGTGAACGAGCGGCGCGAGCCGGCATGGCTGAAGAAGTGGCTCACCAGCCCGACCGCGATGCTCGACGGCAAGGACCCGACGGCGCTCGAGCTCCTCCAGCAGTTCAACAACGTCCGGATGGCCGAGCAGAACCTCAACCCGGAGCAGATCGACGGGCTCATCGCCTTCCTCGTCGCCTGCACCGAGAAGGACGGCTGCACGCCCGTCACCGGTCCGAAGCTGGGCATCGACGCCACGCCCGACGAGATGGCGGCGGGCAGGGAGTACTTCCTCGGCACGCGTCGCTTCGCCGCCGGCGGCCCCGCCTGCGCCGGGTGCCACGACGTCCGCGGCGAGCAGCTGCTCGGCGGTGGCTCGCTCGGCGGCGACCTCACCTTCGTCTGGGCGCGCATGCACGACAAGGCGCTCGCCGAGGCGATCCTGGCCTCTCCGGTGGAGAAGCAGGCCTACGCCGGCCGCGCGCCCACGGACGAAGAGACCTTCGCCGTCCGGGGCTACCTGGCCTCGCTCTCGCGTGACGGAACGCGGCCCGCGAGGACCCGGGACCTGCTCGATCTGGGCGTGCTCGGGGCGTGCGCGATCATCGGCGCCCTGGCCATCGGCTGGAGGGCGCGGAGCAACGGCACCGGAGGAGGGCAGGGATGAGCCTCGAGGCGGTGCTCCTGTTCGTGGTGCTGCCCTACGTCGCGATCGGGCAGCTCGTCCCGGCCTTCCTCTTCCGGAAGCTGGTGATGAAGGCGGTTCACGCGCCCGACCTCCAGCCGTCGCTGGCCCGCGAGCGGTCCGACTTCGCCGCCTGGCTCACCTGGTTCGGCTGCCTGGTGCTCATTCCCCTGCACCTCATCCCGCTGCTCTTCCCGTCGGCGTCGCTGACCGTGCTCTCCTGGCGGCCGCTGCTTGTCGGCGTCGAGCTCGTGGGGTGGATGGGCGGCGCGCTCTTCCTCCTGGGCGTGGGCCTCGCCGGCCTGCGGCGGATCCGCGATCCGCGCTTCGGCCCGCTGCGCACCGGGCTCGAGCTCGCCTGCCTCGGCGCGGTGCTCGCCGCGACCTTCAGCGGCGTCCTGGTGGCGGTGTCCGACCGCTGGGGCAGCGCCTGGTACACCACGGTGCTCGTCCCGTACCTGCGCTCGCTCGTGCATTCTCCGGCCGGACCCGAGCGGCCTGGCGGCGATGGGCTTCTGGCCGAAGGCGCATGTGGCGACGTCGTTCCTCGCGCTGGCGCTGCTGCCCTTCAGCAGCTACCCGCCCCAGTGGATCCGCTCCTGGTTCGAGTTCTGGGCCGGCGCCGAGCAGCCCCGGAGCGCGCCGTGAGCCCGCGCCTCCTTGCGCCGCTGGCGCTCCTCGTCCTCGTCGCCGGCTGCGACAACGGATTCCTCACCCAGCAGGGATACGAGCCCGCGCAGCCCATCCCCTTCTCGCACGCGCTCCACGCCGGGCAGTTCCAGATGAATTGCCCGTACTGCCACTTCGGCGCCGCCCAGAGCCGTCACGCCGGCGTCCCTCCCGCCCAGCTCTGCCTCGGGTGCCACGCCCAGGTGAAGCCGGACGCGCCCGACATCCAGGCGCTCGCCAAGGCGGTGGCGGAGAACCGGCCCATCGAGTGGGTGCGCGTCCACCGGCTGCCGGACTTCGCCTGGTTCAGCCACCAGAACCACGTCGCGGCCGGGGTGGACTGCCAGACCTGCCATGGCCCGGTCGACACCATGGTCCGCGTCCGCCAGGACCAGACGATGACCATGGGCTGGTGCCTGGAGTGTCACCGCAAGACCCTGGCCGACCCCGAGCAGTCCAAGCGCCTGCAGCCGCCCACCGACTGCTCGGCCTGCCACCACTAGAGAGCCATGTCCGAGCGACGCCACTGGCAGACCCTGCAGGCACCCGAGGAGACGGGGGAGTTCCGCGAGCCGCTCCCCGCCGACGCCGATGGCCTGGTGCGCCTGCGGACGCCCGGGGACCCCGGGCCCGGACCGGCGCCGGAGGAGGTCTCGCGCCGCGGCTTCTTCGGGATGATGGGGCTGTCGGCAGCCGCGGTGACGCTGGCCGGATGCCAGCGCGCGCCGGTCACCAAGCTCATCCCCTACCTCGCCAAGCCCGAGGACGTCGTTCCGGGGAACGCGCTCTTCTACGCCTCGGCCTGCGCCGCCTGCCCCGCCCAGTGCGGCGTGCTGCTCCGGACGCGCGACGGCCGGCCCATCAAGGTCGAGGGCAACCCCGAGCACCCGTGGAGCCGGGGGGGCCTGTGCCCCGCCGGGCAGGCCTCGGTGCTCTCGCTCTACGACGCGAGCCGCGCCCGCGGGCCGACGCTCGCCGGCGCCCCCGTGGCCTGGGCCGCGCTCGACAAGGGCGTGCTGCAGGGCCTCCAGTCGGCCGCGGCCTCGGGGGCGAAGATCTACCTCGTGGCCCCGGTGGTGACCGGCCCCACGTTCGAGTCGGTGCTGGCGAGGTTCCGTCGCCACCTGGCCCACGGCCCGGGTCGTCCGGTTCGATCCGACCGGCGAGCGCTCCGCCCTGGCCGACGCCAGCGAGGCCCTGCTCGGCGTCCGCGCGGTGCCGCGCTTCCACCTCGACCGTGCGCGCACCATCGCCTCGTTCGCCGCGGACTTCCTCGGCACCTGGCTGGACCCGGTGGCCTTCGCCCGGCAGTACGCCGACGGTCGGCGGCTCCCGCTCTCGGAGCGGCCCGAGCACGGTGAGCCCGCGGCCGTGCACGGCAAGCCCGCCGGCTTCGGCCGGCACTGGCAGCTCGAGCCGGCGATGAGCCTCACCGGGTCCAACGCCGACCGGCGGGAGATCGTCGCTCCGAGCGAGCTCGTCCCGGCGCTCGCCGGCCTCGTTCGCCGGCTGGCCAGGAAGAGCAGCCACCCGGACCGCGCCGCGCTGGCGAAGGCGGCGGAGATGCCCGAGCCCGCGCTCGCCGGCAGGAGTGCTCGACCGGCTCGCCTCCGAGCTCCAGGCCGCCGCGCCGCACGCGCTCGTCCTCACCGGCCTGGCCGACCCGGGCGCCCAGGCGCTCGCGCTCGCCGCGAACCTCCTGCTCGGGGCAGAGGGGACGACGTTCGAGCCCGGCGCGGGCACCGCCGTTCCTGCTCCCACCGCCACATTCGACGCGCTCCTGTCCGACGTCGAGGTCCGCCGTGCCGGCGCGGTCCTCTTCCTCGGCACCAACCCCGTGTACGCCCACCCCGAGGGGGCGCGGCTCGGCGCGGCGCTGCGCGAGATCCCCCTGGTCGCGGCGACGAACGATCGGGCCGACGAGACCGGCGCCCGCGTGGGGTTCCTGGCCCCGGACCACGCCCCCGCAGAGTCGTGGGGCGACGCCTCGCCCGGCGCGGGGCTGCTCACCGTCCGCCAGCCGGCGCTCCGCCCGCTGTTCCAGACCCGCTCGGCCGTCGAGTCGCTGCAGGCCTGGTCGCGCGTGCCGGCCGGACGGCTCTCGGCAGTGGAGGCGGTGCGCGCGCGACTGCTGGCCGAGGTCTTCCCCAGGGCGGCCGCCCCGGGTGAAGGCTTCGAGGCGTTCTGGGAGCGGTCGCTGCAGGCCGGCTTCGTGCGGGTGCCGGCCGACGTGCCGCCGGCGACCGTTCGCCCGGCCGCTCTGGCAGCGCTGCTCGCGGCCAGCGCCACGGGGCGAGGAGAGCTCGAGCTGTGGCTCCACCCTTCGCACGCGCTCCTCGACGGACGCGGCGCCAACAACGGCTGGCTCCAGGAGCTGCCGGACCCCATCACCAAGGTGACCTGGGACAACGTGGCCTGTGTGTCCCCCTCGCGGGCCAGGCAGCTCGGCTGGACCGACGGGCAGCTCGTGGAGCTCACCGCGGCTGGCCGGAAGATCACCGTCCCGGTCGTCGTCCAGCCCGGGACCCATCCCCGGGTGGTCGCCGTGGCGCTCGGCTACGGCCGGACGGCCGCGGGCGCGGTGGGCAACGGCATCGGCGCCGATGCCTATCCGCTGGCCGAGTTGAAGGCTGGGCGGGTGCGCTTCGCCCGGCCGGTCGAGGCGCGCGCCACCGCCGGCTCCCGGCCGCTGGCGCTGTCCCAGGTGCAGTCCTCGCTCGAGGGCCGCCCGATGGTCCGCGAGGCGACGCTGACCGCCTTCCTCGCCAACCCGGCCGCCGGGAACCCCGAGGAGGAGCCGCTCGAGTCGGCCTGGGGCGAGCATCCGGTGACCGGACCGAAGTGGGGCCTCGCGGTGGACCTCAGCGCCTGCACCGGCTGCGGCGCCTGCGTCATCGGCTGCCAGGCCGAGAACAACGTCCCGGTCGTCGGGCGCGGACGAGGTGCGGCGGAACCGCGACATGCACTGGATCCGCATCGACCGCTACTACGGCGGTGATCCCGAGGCGCCGGAGGTGCTGCACCAGCCGATGATGTGCCAGCACTGCGCGAACGCGCCCTGCGAGACGGTGTGCCCGGTCCTGGCCACGGTGCACTCGGCCGAGGGGCTGAACCAGCAAGTCTACAACCGCTGCGTCGGCACCCGGTACTGCGCGAACAACTGTCCCCCCAAGGTCCGGCGCTTCAACTGGTTCGACTACCAGCACGACGATCCGATCTCCCGGCTGGTGCTCAACCCCGACGTGGTGGTCCGGAGCCGCGGGGTGATGGAGAAGTGCTCGCTCTGCGTCCAGCGCATCCAGGAGGGGAGGGCCGCGGCGAGACGTGAGGGCAAGCCGCTCGCCGACGGCGCGGTGGCCACCGCCTGCCAGCAGAGCTGCCCCAGCCGGGCGCTGGTCTTCGGCGACCTGAACGACCCGAAGAGCAAGGTCGCGGCGCTCGCCCGCGACGCGCGCAGCTACCACATGCTGGCCGAGCTCAACGTACGGCCGAACGTGAGCTACCTGACCCGCATCAAGAACCCGGGGGAGACCACGTGAGCGCGCCCTCCTTCTCTCCGCTCCGCGCCGCCGCTGGTGGACCAGCCCCGGAGCATGGCGGCGATCACCGAGGAGATCGCCGCGCCGCTCTGAGCGCCGCCCGAGCCTCTCCTTCTGGGCGCTCTTCGCCGTCTCCTCGAGCGCGCTCCTGCTGGGCGTGGGCTGCGTGGCCTACGAGATCGCCACCGGCATCGGGACGTGGGGCCTCAACCGGACCGTCGGCTGGGCGTTCGACATCACCAACTTCGTCTTCTGGGTGGGCATCGGCCACGCCGGCACGCTGATCTCCGCCATCCTCTTCCTCTTCCGGCAGAAGTGGCGCACCAGCATCAACCGCTCCGCCGAGGCGATGACCCTCTTCGCCGTCATCTGCGCGGCGATGTTCCCGCTGATCCACATGGGCCGCCCGTGGCTGGCCTTCTGGATGTTCCCCTACCCGAACACCCGCGGCTCGCTGTGGGTGAACTTCCGCTCGCCGCTGCTCTGGGACGTCTTCGCCATCAGCACCTACTTCACCGTGCTCGGCGGTGTTCTGGTACCTCGGCCTCATCCCCGACATGGCGACGCTGCGCGACCGCGCGAAGCCGGGGAGCCTCCGCCGGACGCATCTTCACGGCCTGATCGCCTTCGGCTGGAACGGCTCGACGCGGATCTGGTACGCACTACGAGATGGTCTACCTCCTCCTCGCCGGCCTGGCCACGCCGCTGGTGCTCTCGGTGCACACCATCGTGTCGATGGACTTCGCCACCTCGGTCATCCCCGGCTGGCACGCCACCATCTTCCCGCCGTACTTCGTGGCCGGCGCCGTGTTCAGCGGCTTCGCCATGGTGCTCACGCTGATGATCGTCGCCCGGAAGGTGCTGGGCTTCGAGCACCTCATCACCGTCCGCCACCTCGAGAACATGACCAAGGTCATCATCGTCACCGGGGGCATCGTGGGGCTGGCCTACGCGACCGAGTTCTTCACCGCCTGGTACTCGGGGAACCCCTACGAGCGCTTCACCTTCATCAACCGGGCGCTCGGCCCGTACGCCTGGGCCTACTGGACGATGGTGAGCTGCAACGTGCTCGTGCCCCAGGCCTTCTGGGTGAAGCGGATCCGCACCTCGCCCTGGGCCATCTTCGTCGCTCTCGCTCCTGATCAACGTGGGCATGTGGTTCGAGCGCTTCGTCATCATCGTCACCTCGCTCCACCGCGACTTCCTGCCCTCGAGCTGGGCGATGTACCGGCCCACCTTCATCGAGGTCGGGACGCTCATCGGCTCCTTCGGGCTGTTCTTCACCCTGTTCCTCCTCTTCTGCCGGCTCCTCCCGATGATCTCCATCGGCGAGGTGAAGGGCGTGCTGGCGTACGCCCAGACCCGGGATTCCTCCAACCAGCGCACCCAGGGGGCAGCATGAGCCCGATCTCTCGACCGTTCGTCGCCTACTTCACCCGCGAGCAGGACGTCCTCGCCGCCACCGGGGCGGTGCGGAAGGCCGGCCTCGCCATCCGGCGACGTGTACACGCCCTACGCGGTCCACGGCCTGGAGGGGCGATGGGCCTCCGCCGCTCGCGCCTGAGCCAGGTCTGCTTCTTCGCCGGGCTCACCGGGCTCACCACCATGCTCTTCTTCGCCTGGTGGACCTCGGCGGTGGCCTGGCCGCTGAACGTGGGCGGCAAGCCGTTCGCGTCCATCCCGGCCTTCGTGCCGGTCACCTTCGAGTTCACCGTGCTCTGCGCGGCGCTGGTCACCGTCGCCGCGCTGTTCGCGGTGGCGAAGCTCTGGCCGGGCCGCACCGCGGACACCCTGCCCGGGGTGACCGACGACCGGTTCGCCCTGGTGCTGGACCCGTTGACCGACGACAACCGCGCCCGGGCGCTCTGCCTCGAGCACGGCGCGGTCGAGACCGGCTGGCTCGAGTCGAGGGGCCCGGAGGCCCGGCTGTCCGCGCTCCCGGTGGTGAAGGCATGAGTCTGGGCCCGGTGCGCGTGCTCCTCCTCTCGGTCCTGACCGGCCTCACCGGCTGCGTGGGCTGCGGGACGAGCGATCCGCTGCAGCCGGGCCGCGAATACACGAAGGACATGATCGACGCGGTCCCCTACGAGAGCTTCTCCGCCAACCCGGTGCTCGCCCAGGGGATGACGCTGCAGTCCCCCCCGCCGGGGGCGCTCGCCCGCGACGTCCACCCGTTCCCCTACGGGCCTGGACCCGAGGAGGCGATCCGTGCCGGCCGGGAGCTCCGGAATCCCGCCACCGCGACCCCGGAGACGCTGGCCCGGGGCGACGTGGTGTTCCACACCATCTGCTTCACCTGTCACGGCCCGTCGGGCGAGGGGGATGGGCCGGTGGTGCCGCGCTTTCCGACTCCGCCGTCGCTCACCGCCGCGCACGCCAAGGGCCTGCCCGACGGACAGATTGTCCACATCATCACCCGGGGCCAGGGGCTGATGCCGCCGCACGCCGCGCAGGTCCGCTGGGACGACCGGTGGAAGGTGGCGCTCTTCATCCGGCAGCTGCAGGGCGGAGGGAAGCCATGAGTCACACGTCCGGGTCGCGGCCCGCTCCGGCTCCGCCGGCCCCCCTCGTGCCGCTGGCGGTCGCGGGCCTGGTGGTGCTCGCCGTGGGCCTCTTCCTCGACCCCACGCGGGGGATGACGGCCCTGCTCGCGGCGGGGTTCCTGGCGACGATCGCTGCGCTCGGGGCGCTGGCGCTCCTCTGCCTGTTCCTGGTCTCCAACGCGGGCTTCTACATCAGCTTCAAGCGGGTGCTGGAGGCGCTCTCCCTGAACCCGGTCGGGGTGGTGGCGCTGCTCGCGGTGCTCCCCGGAGCGCGGTGGATCTACCCCTGGGCCCGCCCAGGCGCGACCTCGCATCCGCTCATCGCGGCCAAGGCGGTGTACCTCAACCTCCCTGCGTTCGGGCTCCGGATGCTGCTCTTCCTCGGCATCTGGGGAGCCTTCGCCCTGATGCTCCGCCGGCAATCGCTCGCCCAGGACGCGGATGGGCAGGTGCAGCACACCCAGCGGTCGGTGGCGCTGGCGGCGGTGTTCCTCCTGCTCGGAGCGCTACTCGCTGAGCCTCGCCTCGGTGGACTGGCTGATGAGCATCCAGCCGCGCTGGTCGAGCACCATCTTCGGCTTCTACACCATCGGGAGCACGCTCCTGACCGGGACGGCGGTGGCCATCCTCGCGGTCTTCTGGCTGCGCCGGGAGGGGCGCTTGCCAGAGGTCAGCGAGAGCCACCTGCACGACCTCGGGAAGCTGCTCTTCGGCTTCAGCACCTTCTGGGCGTACCTCTGGTTCTCGCAATATCTCCTGATCTGGTACGCGAACCTGCCGGAGGAGATCTCCTTCATCCTCGCCCGGACGCACCACGGCTGGGCACCCCTCTTCTGGGGCAACCTCATCATCGGCTGGGTGCTGCCGTTCCTCTTGCTCCTGCCGCGCGCCGCCAAGCGCACGCCGGCGCGGCTCGTCCCGGTCGCGGTGCTGGTGCTCCTCGGCCGCTTCCTGGACGTCTGGCTGCAGATCGGCCCGGCCACGCTGTCCGGCCCGCCCGCTCCCCTGGGTGGAGCTGGGGGCGCTGGTGGGGATCGGCGCCGCCTTCGCCGTGGTCTTCTTCCGGGTGCTGGCCACGGCGCCCCTCGAGCCGGCGCACGACCCGTACATGGTCGAGTCGCTCCACCACCACACCTGAGGCCCGAAGGGTTCGCTCAGGGGCCGACGACGTCGATGCGGAACTCCGGCTGGGCGGCGATGGCCTTCTTCACCGCACAGTTCGACGCGGCGCGGACCAGGGCGTCCCGGTACTGCGCGGGGAAGCCGTCGGGGACGTGGACGTCGATCCCCACGGTCCGGAGCACGCCGGTCTCGCGATCGGTCTCCGAGCGCTGGGTGAGGGTGACCCCGGTCGGTCGATGCCCCCGGGCCTGGCAGAAGCCGAGGACGTAGATGCCGGCGCAGGTGCCGATGGAGGCCAGGAAGAGCGAGAACGGGGCAGGCGCCGAATCGTCCCCGCCCGCCGCCCGGGGCTGGTCCGTGGAGATGTGGTGGTTTCCGACCTGCGCGTCGACCCGCTTGCCTCCCGGGAAGGTGACGGTGATCTCAGCCATCGTGTTTCTCCTTGCTCGGTCCCCCGTCCGCCGGCCCACGGGCCGCTTGCCAGCGCCGGGCCAGCCCCACCCCGACGAGCGCCGGCGCGGCGACGAGGCAGACCGGGCACACCGCGCCGAGGAGCACGCCGCTGGCCGCTCCCCAGGCGCCCACCCCGAGGCCCAGCCCGAGAAGCTGGTTCCCCTCCTTGCGGAGCAAATCGTTCATGGAGGTTCAGAGCCAGGAGGCCCCCGCCGAGGATTCGCTCGCGTCGATGGATGACACCGGGCGCGAACGGAACGAACATGCGAGCGATGCGGCTGGCCGTGCTCACCGATCTGCACGCGAACCTCGAGGCGCTCGAGGCGGTGCTGGAGCATGCCCGGAAGCAGGGTGCCGAGCAGCTCGCCTTCCTGGGCGACCTGGTGGGCTACGGGGCCGACCCTGGCCCGGTGGTCGAGCGGGTGCAGGCCGCGGTGGCCACCGGCGCGATGGCCCTCAAGGGCAACCACGACGAGGCGGCGACCCTCGGCCCACCCCCGACGATGCGCGCCGACGCGGCGCGGGCGGTGACCTGGACCCGCGAGCACCTCTCCGGCGAGCAGCTGGCGTTCCTGGCCGGTCTGCCCCTGAGCATCGAGCGGGGCGAGCGGCTCTTCATCCACGCCAGCGCCGCGGAGCCGGGGCACTGGCTCTACGTCCTGTCGGCCACCGACGCCGGCCGCAGCCTCCGGTCGGCCGCTGCGCGAGAGATCTTCTGCGGCCACACCCACACCCCGGCGCTGTACCACCTGGCCGCGGACGGCTCGGTGGGCGCGTTCCAGCCGGTGCCCGGCACACCCATCAAGCTGAGCCACTTCCGCCGCTGGCTGGTGATCCCCGGCTCGGTGGGTCAGCCGAGAGACGGGAACCCCGCGGCCTGCTACGCGATGTTCGACGACGCCGCCGACGTGCTGGTCTTCCACCGGGTGCCGTACGACGCCGAGCGGGCGGCGCGGAAGATTCGCGCGGCCGGTCTCCCCGGCGACCTCGGGGCACGGCTCGAGCTCGGAGCGTGAGCCTCGCGGAGTGCAGCCGGTGAACGGGCAGCGGATCGAGCCCGGGGCGGTCATCGACGGGTACACGCTCGAGGAGCGCATCCACCAGGGCAGCATGGCCACGCTCTGGCGCGTCTCGGCTCCCGGTCATCCGCCGCTGGTGATGAAGATGCCGCTGCTCCGGGAGGGGGACGATCCCACGGCGATGGTGGGCTTCGAGGTGGAGCAGATGATCATGCCCACCCTCCAGGGCTCGCACGTCCCGCTCTTCATCGCCTCGGGCGACTTCTCCGCCCACCGCCTACATCGTGATGGAGTACATCCGCGGGACTCGCTCCGGGCCCGGCTCGAGCGGACGCCGCTGGACGCCGAGCGAGGTGACGCGCATCGGGGCACAGATCGCCACCGCGCTCCACTCGCTGCACCGCCAGCACGTCATCCACCTCGACCTCAAGCCGAGCAACGTGATGTTCCGCGACGACCGGCGAGGCGGTGCTCATCGATTTCGGCTTCTCGCGACACGACCGGCTGCCGGACCTGCTCGCCGAGCAGTTCCGGCTGCCGATGGGGACCGCGCCCTACATCTCGCCGGAGCAGGTGCTGCGGATCCGCAACGACCCGCGGAGCGACATCTTCGCCCTCGGCGCCGTGCTCTACCACCTCGTCACCGGCGAGCGGGCCTTCGGCTTCCCCACCACGCATCACCGGGCTGCGCAAGCGCCTCTTCCGCGACCCCGTGCCTCCACGCGCCCGGAACCCGAGCTGCCCGGCATGGCTCCAGGAGATCATCCTCCGCTGTCTCGAGCCGGATCCGCGGCAGCGGTACCAGAGCGCGGCCCAGGTGCTGCTCGCCCTGCGCAACCCCGGCCAGGTGCCGCTCACCGAGCGGGCCCGGAAGCTCAAGCAGGACGGGATGTTGACGGTCACCCGCCGCTGGATGCGAACGCTCGGGGCGCAGCCCGACACCTGGCAGTCGACGGCGGTGCAGATCGCTCGCTCCCCGGTGGTGGTGGTGGCTCTGGACCTCCTGGGCAGCAGCGACGCGCTCCTGACCAGCATCCGGACCACCAGCGAGCGCGTGCTGAGCATGCACCCCGGCGCCCGGCTCGCCTGCGTGAGCGTCCTGCGGACCTCGCGGCTGGCGGTGGACGTGACCGTGGACGAGGAGGGGCGCAACCTCCGCGTCCTGCGGCTGCTCGAGCTCAAGGACTGGGCCCGGCCGCTCGGGCTGGAGGAGGGCCGGCTCACCTACCACGTGCTGGAAGGACCGGACGCCGCGGCCGTGCTGGTGGACTTCGTCCGCGAGAACCGCGTGGACCACGTGGTGGTGGGTGCGCGTGGCGCGTCCCCCCTGCGGCGCTACCTGGGCAGCGTCTCGGCGCACGTCGTGGCCGAGTCCCCCTGCACCGTCACGGTGGTCAAGGTGCCCCAGCCGCTGGACGAGGAGGAGGAGGAAGAGGAAGCCGAGGCGTCCTGACCGTTGCCTCCCGCGGCCGGTTCGGCTGAAGTCCAGCCAGCCTGGAGGAGAGGAGGGGACCTGGAGCCGGGCGTCCTGGGGCGATGGGTGCTGCGCGCGCTCCTGCTCTGGGCGGCGCCGGCGCTCGCCGCCGAGCTCCCCGCGGCATCTCCGCCGCCCGACTCACCGTCGGTGCAGGCGCTCGGGATCCGCTGGACCTTCTTCGGCGAGCTCGTCGTCAACGCCAACTACAACACGGCCACGATGGTGGTGGGGAGCATCCCCAGCTTCGTGCAGATCCCCAGCGCGGCCACCACCTCACAGTTCAACGTCTCGCCCGGCAACACCTTCCTCGGCGTCGTGGCCGCGCCGCCCCGCATGGGCCCGGTGCAGCTGCAGGCGAAGTTCGACATGGACTTCCGGAGCAACGCTCCGTACCTGAACGAGAACGCCTATCTGCCGCTGGTGCGCGACCTTTATCTGGAAGCCACCTGGACCCGGCTCCGGCTCCTCGCCGGACAGGCCTCGGACATCATCTCGCCTCGCGCGTCGACGACGCTGAACTTCTACCCACTGTCGTTCATTCCGGGCGACATCGGCGACTACCGGCCGCAGGTCCGGGTGGAGTGGTACCAGCCGATCACCAGCTACTTCGCGATGGCGTTCCAGGGGGCGCTCGCCCAGGCGGTGCAGACCTTCCAGATCAGCGGGGACGTGCAGGCCACCCAGACCGGGCTCCCCGACTTCCAGGCGCCACATCGGCCTGGCGTTCGGCCCGTCGGTCGACGAGGGGCCGCGGATCTTCGAGTTCGGTGTCTCCGGGCTACGTCGGCCGCCGGCAGGTGGTGCTCGCGAACCCGAACGTCCCACCGCCCGGCGAGGTGCGGCAGTACGGGACCTGGGCCTTCGTCGCCGACGGCTCGCTGCGGCTGGGCTCGAGCACGCTCATCGAGGGCGAGTACTTCATCGGCCAGCTGCTCGGCGACTACTCCGGCGCCATCTTCCAGACCGTCGACCCGGTGAAGAAGGTCCCCATCCGCGCCCGGGGCGGCTGGGTGCAGGTGACACAGCTGATCGGCCCGCGCTGGGCGCTCCACGCCGGCTTCGGCACCGACGACCCCTTCGACCAGGACCTGGCGGCCAACGAGCGGCGCACCAACACCGAGGTGTTCGGCAACGCGTTCTTTCGCATCGTTGGCGGGCTGAGGGTGGCGCTCGAGCTGAGCTACTGGGTGACCCAGTGGGTGGACAACCCGAACGCCAACGCCTTTCGCGTGGAGACGGCGGTGCTGTTCGCGTTCTGAGGCGCCTTCATTTCCGCCCGGCCTTCAAGGGCGTGGGCTCGGGCTTCGCGTCGTGGTCCGGTGGACCATGGTAGTTCCGGGTGAGGGACTCCTGGAGCCCGAGGATGAATCCGTTCTCGATCACCTTCTCCACTCGAGGGGCGAGCTGGAGCTTCGGATTGGTCAGGTCGTCGCTCACCGCGATGGCTCCGTCCGGCCGGGTGCCCTCGGTCGGCCCGCTGAAGGCCATGGCGGTCCTGCCGAACAGCGCCTTGATTGCGGTTCCCACGTCGCCCTTGCCCCGGAACTCGCTGTCCTGCAGCCGGGGTCGAACCAGGCCACTCAGCCTTCCGGCCTCGCAGCGGAACTGCATCCGCGTCGAGTATACGCCGGAGGTCAGCGTCACCTCCTTGGTGGCGGCCAGGTAGGCATTCATCTGCGCCGGGTCGAACCCGTCGAGGCTGGCCGTCGCCGAGAAGGTGAGCCGCTCGGCGTGTGGCTGTGCGCTCACCGTCACCCGGGCCTTTCCCTTGGCATCGATGGTGCCGGACGCGGCCAGTTCCATCGGTCCCTCGGCGAGCCCGGGGCGAGAGCCGAGGTTCTCCAGCGTGGCGTCGATGCCGTGCGACCAGAGGGTGGGCCGCCCCTTCTCCCGGACCCAGGCGTAGAGCACCTCCGAGTCGTGGAGCCGCACCCGCTCCACCACTGCCTTCATGGGGATCGAGCTTGGCCAGGGACGGCATCCGTCCGTCGCCGCCCGGCTTGGGCTGCTCGAGAACCATCTTGACCCGGTCCGCCTCCACGGTTCCCCTGAGCACGCCGCGGAGGAGACTCGAGGCGCGGAGTGTGACCTCGATGCGCTCGGCATAGAAGAAGGGCTGCTTGACCACCGCGTCCTCCTGGGTGACCTTCAGCCGGGTCACTGCGTAGCGGAGCGGGAAGAGGGTGACCTTCACGTCCTGGAAGTCGCCCCGGGCGCCGTCGAGCCCGTCGAGGGCCTCGCGGGTCTTCTTCCGCGCCCACGCCGGGCAGCGCGAGCGCGATGACCAGAGCGCGATGCGCGATCGCGCCGAGCAGCGCCAGTCCCACCCGGAGGAGCGTCGTTCGGTGGAGCGCGGAGCCATCGGAGGTTCGCCAGTTAGCCATGCGCCCCCCCGCAGTCACCGAGCGGCCGACGATGAGTCGCGGGCGCTGAACACTCCCGGGCTCAGTTCCAGAAGGCCTTCAGCGCGCCCCGGACCTCGGGGAGGAGGAAGGCGTCCGTGGGCGGAAGCGCGGGGTGGGGTGCCTCGGGGAAGGCGGTCCTGAGCTCGAAGGAGGCGGCGACCGGCGGTGGCAGGAAGCGGGTGAGCTGGGCGTAGGCATGCCGGCCCCCCACTCCGGCGGGACGATCGAACCAGCGGAGAGGGAAGGTGACGGTGAGGTGGCGCTTCGCGCGCGAGAGGGCGACGTAGAAGAGCCGCAGCTCCTCGTCGATCTCCTCCGGCGTCCCGGTGGTCAGGTCCGAGGGAATGTTCCCGTCTGCGGCGTGGAGCACGTAGACCGCGTCGAACTCGAGCCCCTTGGCGGAGTGGATGGTGCTGAGGACCAGGTAGTCGTCGTCGAGCGACGGCGGGCCGGCGAGGTCCTGCGTCGAGCGGGGCGGCTCGAGGGTGAGCTCGCCCAGGAAGGCGGCGCGGTCGGCGAACCCGGCGGCGAGCTGCTCCAGCGACTCCAGATCTCGGAGGCGCGCCGTCACGTGGTCGTATCGCTCCTCGCAGAGCGGTCCGTAGAACGTGCGGATGCGGTGGAGCTGCACCGGGAGCGCCGGGGGACGCGGACCGCCGAGCTCGCGGTACAGCGCGACCAGGGCCGCCCAGTGGGCGCGGGCCGCCGCCGGGACCTTCGATGCCGTCTCCCAGCCCGCGAAGCTGCCCGAGCGCTGGACCGGCTCGAGGAGCGCCCGCGCGGTCCGCGGACCCACCCCGGGGAGAAGCCCGAGCACGCGGGTGCCGGCCAGGAGGTCGCGCGCGTTCTCGGCGAGGCGCAGAAAGGCGAGGAGGTCGCGCACGTGCGCCGTCTCCACGAACCGCAGCCCACCGTACTTGTGGAACGGGATGCCGCGGCGCCCAAGCTCCACCTCGAGCTGCAGGCTGTGGTTTGAGGCGCGAAAGAGCACCGCCTGTCGCCGGAGGTCCATGCCCTGCTCGCGCCGCTCGAGGATGCGCCCCAGCACGAACTCGGTCTGCTCGGTCTCGTCGGCACAGGTGATGAGCTCGGCGCGCTCGCCCGAGGGTCTCCGGGACCAGAGTTCCTTGGGGTGGCGCTCGCGTGCCTGGGCGATGACCCGGTTGGTGGCCTCGAGCAGCTCGGGGGTGCTGCGGTAGTTCTCCGCGAGCACCACGGTCCGGGTGCCGGGGTGAAGCTCGGGGAAGTCGAGGATGTTGCGCACGCTGGCCGCGCGGAAGCCGTAGATCGCCTGGGCGTCGTCGCCCACCACGGTGAGCCCGCGACCGCCCGGGCAGAGCCGGTCGAGCAGCTCGGCCTGGAGCGCGTTGGTGTCCTGGTACTCGTCCACCAGCACCTGGTCGAACTGCGCCCGGACCGCCGGGCCTGCAGCCTCGGTCCCGAGCAGGGCATGGAAGAAGAGGAGCAGGTCGTCGTAGTCGAGGACGCGCTGCTCGGCCTTCCGGTCCACGTAGGTCCGGAAGAGGAGCTTCAGGCCGTCCAGCTGCTCGGTGCACCAGGGAAAGCCGCGGGCAAGCACCGCGTCGACCGGAGCGCGCGAGCTCACCGCGCGGCTGTAGATGTCGAGGCAGGTGCCCTTCCGCGGAAACCGCCGCTTGCCGCGCCCGAGCTCCAGCTCCGCCCGGAGCACGTCGAGGAGATCCTCCGAGTCGCCCCGGTCGTGGATGGTGAAGCTCGGGTGGAGGCCGATCCGCTCGCCGTGCTGCCGCAGCAGCCGGGTGGCGACAGAGTGGAACGTTCCGCCCCACACCCGTGACGACGCGGGCCGGTCGCTCGCCGCCCGGCCCAGGAGACCATCCACCCGGCGCAGCAGCTCGGCCGCTGCCCGGCGGGCGAAGGTGAGCAAGAGGATGCGCTCGCCGGGCACGCCCTGCGCGATGAGCTGCGCCACCCGGTGGGCGAGGGTGGTGGTCTTCCCGGTGCCGGCGCCGGCGACGATGAGCAGCGGCCCGCCTTCGTGGAGCACCGCCTCCCGCTGCTGGTCATTGAGCGCCTCGAGCATGACGCCCGAGGCTAGTCGTCCTCTCGGCACCTGCTCAAGCGTTCAGAGGTGGAGGTGGTGCCTCCCGTGATTCCGGGGTCCCCGGCTTTTGCGCTAGGTGAACTTCTGAACCGTTGGGAGGGACTCATGATTCGTATGCACGCCGCAGGGCTGCTGGCCCTGCTCGCCGCCGGACCCGCGCTGGCCCAGGCCACCAACGAAGCGCCGAAGTTCACCTATACCGAGGTGCCGAAGGAGGACGCCAAGCCCACGGGGTGGAAGGTCGAAGCCACCGCGGGCCTCCTCTGGCTCTCGGGAAACGCCAACTCCACGAGCGTCAGCGCCGGGCTGGCCGTGACGTACGACGCCGTGTGGCAGCGCTACGCGCTCGTCGCGGCTTACGCCTTCGCCAAGTCGAGCACCTACACCGTCCCGAACCCGCCCCCGACGGCGCCCATCACCTCGCTGGACCAGCTGAGCTCGACCACCACGCTCTCCGCCCGGCTCTGGGACGTCATCCCGCGCTTCGACCAGTGGCTGATCCACAAGAACGCCCCGTTCGACACCTCGGTCTACCTCCTCGGCGACATCGGCTCCGACTACGCCGCCGGGAAGAAGCTCTACGGAGGCGGGCAGGGGGGTGTGAGCACCCTGCTCGTGAAGTCCGGGCCACACCGGCTCATCGGTGAGATCGGCTTCGACTACACCTACCTCGAGCCGTACGTGGGGGACGCCTACTCCATCGCCTCGCTCCGGGGGGCACTCGCCTACGTGCTCGAGATCTCCAAGACCACCAAGGTCACGGCCGGGGTCGAGTACCTGAACAACGTCAACGACGAGGCCGGGGCACCCAACTCGCCCGACGTGACCGCCGTTGGCGTCCCCGCATTCCAGGACCAGCGGGTGAACGGGGTCGTCGGAGTGACCACGCAGCTCTGGGACCGGCTCTCGCTGAACCTCACCTGGACCGGGAGGTTCGACTCCAAGCCCAACCTCGCCCAGCTGCCAAAGGGTCTCCCGGCGGGGTCGGCGGCCTATCTGAAGACGTTTGACAGCATCGCGCAGATCCAGTTCGTCTACACCTTCGGCTAGGGGGGCACGGAGGGCCCATGACGGTCCGCACCGAGCAGAAGGACGGCATCCTCGTCGTCACCCTGGATCGGCCCGAACGACGGAACGCGGTGGACGCGGGCACCGCCGCCGCGCTCACCTCCGCGTTCCGCGGCTTCGACGGGGATCCCTCCGCGTCGGTGGCCATCCTCACCGGCGCCGGCGACCACTTCTGCGCCGGGGCCGATTCTCAAGGCCCTCGCCGAGGGGGAGCCGCGCCCGCTGAGCCCCGAGGGGGATGGGCCGATGGGGCCAACCCGGCTCCGGCTCCGGAAGCCGGTCATCGCCGCCATCGAGGGGTACGCGGTGGCCGGCGGGCTGGAGCTGGCGCTCTGGTGCGACCTCCGCGTCGCCTCGGAGGAGGCCATCCTCGGCGTGTTCTGCCGGCGCTTCGGCGTCCCGCTGGTAGACCTGGGGACGGTGCGTCTGCCCCGGATCGTCGGGCTCGGTCGGGCCATGGACCTGATCCTCACCGGCCGGCCGGTCACGGCGCAGGAGGCGTGGACCATGGGCCTCGTGAGCCGGGTCGTGCCCAGCGGTGAGGCGCTCCGCGGTGCGCTCGAGCTCGCCCGTGCGCTCGCGGCCCTCCCCCAGGAGTGCATGCGGAACGATCGGATGTCGCTGCTCGAGTCGCTCGACCTGGGCGAGCAGGAAGCGATGGAGAACGAGGTCCGCCGGGGACGCCAGTCGCTCGGCGGCGGCGAGACCTGGGCGGGCGCCGCCCGGTTCAAGGGCGGGGAGGGGCGTCACGGGCGATAAGGAACGACCCGGCGTCCGATGAGACCGATTTAGGGACTGTTTAGGAACTGCTCCCGGCCGGCGCTGGCACAACGCGCCTCACCGATGGCGCGTTTCCACCCACTCGTGACCCTCGCGCTCGCCGCGCTCGCTCCGGCGGCGCACGCGGCGGCCTGGCTCCCGGCGCACCTCCGGGACACGGGGCTGGTCGCTGCTGGCACCCGGGACGAGATCGCCGCCGACGCCCTCCCGTTCAGCCCCCAGTACCCGCTGTGGAGCGACGGCGCCGAGAAGCGCCGGTGGATCCGCCTCCCGCGAGGCACGCAGATCGACGCCCGCGACCCGGACCACTGGGTCTTCCCGGTGGGAACCCGCATCTGGAAGGAGTTCAGCCTCGGCCGGCGCCTCGAGACGCGGATGATCGAGCGCACCCGCGAGGGCTGGCGGTTCGCGACGTACGTCTGGACGGAGGACGGGACGGACGCGGTGCTCGCGCCCCCCGCGGGCGTGCCTGCCGGAGTGCCCACCTCCGCCGGCGGGTGCTGGACGATCCCCGGCACTGCCGACTGCCGGGCCTGCCACGAGAGCCAGTCGAACCCGGTGCTCGGATTCACCGCCCTCCAGCTCTCGTCGGACCGGGACCCGGGCGCACCGCACGCCCGCACTGGCCACGCCGAGCTGCACGTCGAGGATCTCCTCGCCCGCGGCCTCCTGCGCGGGCTGCCGGCCTCGCTCCGGTCCACGCCGCCGCGCATCCCGGCGAGCACGGCCGACGAGCGCGCGGCCCTGGGCTACCTCCACACCAACTGCGGCATCTGCCACAACCGGGAGGGACCCCTCGCCGGCCTGGGGCTGGACCTGCTCCAGAGCCTTCGCGAGGGCCCCGCCTCGGTGGAGCGCACCCGGGCCTCGACGCTCGCCGTGCGGGCGCTCCGTCCGCTGGGCGAGGCGGAGGTGCGCGTGGCACCCGGGCAACCTGCGCACAGCGTGCTCTTCCGCCGGATGGGCGCGCGCGACCCACTCGACCAGATGCCTCCGCTCGGGACCGAGATGCCCGATCGCGACGCCCTCGCGCTCGTGGAGCGCTGGATTCACTCCCTCGCAGACAGGAGAACGCCGTGACCCGGAAGATGACGTTGCTCGTTGCCCTCTCGATGTCCTCGCCTTCGCTCGCTGCACCAACGACGTCCGCCACCGCCCAGGTGAAGCGCGGCGAGTATCTGGTGTCCTTCGGGGGCTGCCACGACTGCCACACCCCGAAGAAGATGGGACCGAAGGGCCCCGAGCTCGACACCGAACGGCTCCTCTCCGGGCACCCCGAGCAGATGGCGGTGACCCCCGCGCCCGCGCTCCAGGGCCCGTGGATGGCGGCGACCGTGGCCACCATGACCGCGTGGTCCGGTCCGTGGGGCATCAGCTTCACCGCGAACCTCACCCCCGACCGCGAGACCGGCCTCGGGGCGTGGACCGAGCAGAACTTCGTCGACGCGATGCGCACCGGCCGGCACATGGGACGGGGCCGCCCCATTCTCCCGCCGATGCCGTGGCAGATGGTCGGCAACCTCACCGACCAGGATCTGAAGGCGGTCTTCGCCTACTTGCGCACGGTCCCCGCGGTGAAGAACCGGGTACCGCAGCCGACGTCCCCCCGTCCGGTGACCGCCGCCGCGCCCGCGACCGCCAGGTGATGTTGCAGCGCCGCGCCCGGCGTCGCAGGTTGACGCCGGGGCGGCCGCTGTCCCAGGGTCGGTCGCCCGGAGAAGGAGGATGTCGATGGACGTCCAGCACGACCCGAGTCGCCACCGCTTCTTCCTCGAGGTGGCCGGTGGGACCGCAGAGCTGAGCTACCGGCCCCTGGACAGGGGGACGCTGGAGCTCCTGCACACCGGCGTGCCCGAGGCCGCCGCCGGTCAGGGAATCGGTGGAAAGCTGGCAAATGCTGCGTTTGCCTGGGCCCGCCAGAACGGGGTGAAGCTGGTCCCCACCTGTCCCTTCGTCAGGAAGTGGCTCGAGCGGCACCCCGACGAGCAGGATCTGGTAAGCGTGCCGCCCTCCGGCAGCTGAGCCGGCCGCCCGGCGTCCATTCCGGAACGGGGGAGGGGACCATGCGCTTTCTCCTGCACCTGGTGGTGACCGCCGTCGCCTTCTGGGTCGCGACCCGGCTGGTGAGCGGGCTGAGCTATGTGGGCCCGCTTCCCGGGCTTCTCCTCGTCGCGCTGCTCTTCGGCGTCGTGAACGCGGTGCTCGGAAGCCTCCTGAGGATCCTGAGCCTGCCGGTGACTTTCCTCACCCTCGGGCTGTTCGCCCTGGTCATCAACGCCGTCCTCCTCTGGGTGACGGGCGCCGTGGCGGGGTCGCTGGGGCTCGGCCTGCAAGTGGATGGCTTCCTCCCGGCGTTCCTGGGGGCCCTGGTGATCGGCATCACCCGCGCCGTCCTGAACACGGTGGTCGATCGCCGCAGCCCTCGTTAGCCTTCGGCCATGCGGAGTGCCTTCCTCCCATCCGTGGTCACCCTGGTGCTTGCCTGCGGGGTCGTGGCCTGTGCGCACAACGCGCCGCCGCCGCCCGCGGAGGACACCATTCCCGCGGACGCCCTGCCCCCCCCGGACGTCCTGCCGGTCGAGGCGCGCGCCGTTCCCGAGGCGGGCCGCTTCGTCCTCACCGGGATCCGCCAGCCCGTCGTGGTGAGCATCACCGAGGCCGGCATCCAGGGGCCCGACGTCAACCTCGGCCGGTACAAGAAGCAGAACGGGATCGAGTGGCGGGGGACCGCCTTCAATCAGACGGCGAACCTCACCGTGTCCGGCAGCGGCGCCGAGGGCATCGTGGGACGCAACCCCTTCAACCTGCGAGTCACCCCGGCCCCGGACGGCATGGTGGTCAACGGCCTGATTGGGGGCCAGCCATCCACGGTCACCATCAGCAAGGCGCGGATCAACGGCGGCTTCGGCCGCTGCGGCTACGACGTCACCTTCCAGGGGCAGGCGTACGTGGGCCCGCGGTCGTGCGGCAAGGGGCCGACCCAGGTGGGCGTGACGCTTCCGCCCATCCTCGCGACCTGGAGCGACGCCGAGGTGGCGACGGTGCTCGCGCTCCTCCTGTCCGGCGCGCTAGCGGCGACGTCTCACAGCGCCGCGCGGGTCAGGCGGATGTCGGCTTCCTTCCATGCCGCGTCGAAGTCCTTCCGGACGGCGCTGGCCTCGTCCTTCTTCCCCTGCGCGGTGAGGGCGGCCGCGAGCCCGTAGAGCGCCCAGCCGTTGTTCGGGTTGCGGCGGAGGTCCTCGCGGAAGACGGCCTCCGCGTCCTTGGGCTTCTTCGCATCGAGGAGCGCGGCGCCGAGGTAGTGCCGCATCGGGTAGAACCAGTCCGCCGGCTCGTCGTAGGCGAACCCGTCCTCCTGGGTCACCGCACGTTGCCAGGCGGCGATGGCCTCGGGCCAGCGGCGTGCACGCTCGGCGATCCGTGCCTCGATCGCGTCGGCGCCCAGCCGGCACATGGCCGAGGCGGGGTTCTGGCCGGCCACCAGGTCCGCCGGCATCGTGGAGGCCAGCGTCCGCAGCTCGCGCATCATCGCTTGCGCCTCGCGGGTCTTCCCCGTCGAGGCGAGCGCCATCCCTCGCCCGTGGAGCCACAGCCCGGTGAGGGTCGGGTACTTCGCCGGTGGCCGCGGAGCTGCGAGGAGCTCCTTCCATTTCCCGAACCGGACCATCACCAGCAGCGGCTCGCTGGCGAAGAAGTCCATCCCCGGCATCATGTCCAGCATCTCCGCAGGGATGGCCTTGGTCGCGGCGCGCGCCGCGCGGAGCGACTCCTCGGAGCGGCCAAGCATCGAGGCCGAGTACGAGAGGAACCCCCAGTTGTGGCCGAGGTACATCGGGTAGTAGCCGGGCGGCGTGGTCTTCGCGAGGTACGCCTCGTCGGCGCGGACGGCGCGCCGGTTCGCCTCGGAGGCATCCGTGTAGCGACCCACGCGCTGGAAGATGTGCGCGGGCATGTGGACGATGTGGCCCGCGGCGGGCATCAGACCGGGGAGGCGCTCCGCCGGGGCGACGCCGCGCTCGGGCTTGCCGGAGGCCTCGACCGCGTGGATCAGGTAGTGGTTCGCGCCGGGGTGCTGGACGTTCCGGGCGAGCACACGCTCCAGCGTGGTGACGATCTCCTCGGTGCCCGGGACGGGCTTGCCGTCGAGTGTCCAGAGGTGCCACGGGTTCACGTCCATCAGCGACTCGGCGAAGATGACCTGCACGTCATCGTCGTCGGGATGGCTCCTGGCCACCTCGCGCATCGCCTTGGCGAAGGCCTCGTTCATCGGTTGCTGGACCGGGGGTTCCACCGGCTGGGGTCCCTTGTAGCGAGCGGCGAGCGCGGTGATCAGCGCCTGCTCGACCGGGCGCGCCCGCTCCTTGCGCGCCTGGGCCGCCTGAAGCGCATCCCACGCCGCCTGCGCCCGGTCGGGCAGCATCGGGACGTTGTAGTTGGGCCCGAGGGTCCAGGCGACGCCCCACAGACACGCGGCGCAGCCCGGGTCGAGCTCGGCCGCGCGGGCGAAGGAGCGGGTGGCCTCGTCATGGTTGAAGCCGTACGCCAGGCGGAGCCCCTGGTCGAAGTATCGCTGCGCGTCGGGAGAGGCGGCGCCCACGGCCCTGGTGAGCACCCCGAGGTCGGGGAAGATTCTGCGCACCCTTCGCGAGCGCGGTCACGGTCGCGGGCAGGGGCGAAACGGGCGCCGCGGTGCCGGGTCCGGGCGGGGGCGCGGCGAGCGGGGTGGAGCTGACGAGGGTGAAGACCAGCAGCGGGGAGAGGACGCGCACGGGGACCTCCTCGGCTCGAAGCGGCGGGCCGCATCCTATGCCACGGCACCCCGGCTAGTACGGCCGCTGTCCCACCCAGTTCCCCGGCGGGCTGTAATCGCAGACCCAGAAGTCCCAGGTGGGAAAGCCGGTGAAGGGCGAGTTCTGGGTGCAGCGTGCATACGCACAGCCGACGAGCGTGCTGCTGCGCCAGACGATTCTGCGTGTAGTGGCCGCAGGTCTCGTCGGGCGGGGCGTTGCAGGTGTTCGAGGCGTAGTCGTAGTCCGGTGCCTCGGAGGCCCAGGCCTGCACGACGCCGGCGATTGTCGGCCAGTAGCCCGGCGAGCTGGCGGCGATGTTCTCGCCCAGGTCACCGCGGCCGGCGTTGTGCTGATAGGTGCAGCGCGAGGCCCACTGCGCGGCCACTGACTCCACCTGGTCGGACCACTGCGTGTCCGGGAGCGGGGGACTCGGCGTGGGGGTGGCGCCGGCACGGACCTGGTCGTGGGACTGGAGCGCCACCCGCGCCAGATTGGTGGTCGGGTTCGAGGGAGCCGGTCCGGTGGCTCCCGTCCCGCCCGGGTCCAGGAGATTGCAGCCACCGAGCAGGAGCAGCGCCGGCACGGCGAGCATCCGGAGGGGATTCGTCATCCGATGCGGAGTCTAGGGTCGGGCGGGAGCCCGGGCGGCCAGCGCAGCCCCCCGGAGAACGGCGATGGGTCAGTAACGACCCGCTCCCTAAGGGCTATCTCTCAGGCGATCCTGACGCGAGTAAGGACGACCTGTTCCCGAGCGCGCAATTTCCTGGCGGGTCGGGGCAAGGGCTCTAGGGGAGGTGTCTTGAAAATGTCGCGTCAATCGAGAATTGCAGCGTGTGTGCTCTCGCTGGCCTTCGGGTCGGCGGCGATCGCCCAGACCTCGACGATGGAATCCACGACCACGAAGAAGACCAACATCAACGGGACAGTCGTCTCCGTCAGTGGGAACAAGGTGGTCCTGGCGGAGGCCAAGGGAAACCACGAGTACAACGTTCCGCCCGGGTTCAAGGTGCAGGTGGACGGCAAGGACGTCGGCGTCGATCAATTGAAGCCCGGGATGAAGGTGTCCGCGGTGGTCACCGACCAGGTCACCACCCGCGATGTCACCGTGACCAAGGTCGTCTCGGGCAAGGTGATGACGGTCGCCCCGGGCGGCTTCGTGCTGCTGACCAACGGGAAGTACGTCAGCTACAACTTCACGGACAAGGACGGGAACGACATCTACTTCACGCAGCTGGATGGGACCTCGGTCCCGCTCCGGAACAACGTGAAGGAGGGTGACGTCATGAGCGGAACCTTCGTCACCAAGCTCCCGCCGCAGGTCGTCAGCAAGCGGAGCGTGACGGCCAGCGCCTCCGCGCCGCCCGAGCCCGCGGCTGCTCCGGCTGCCCCGGTGGCCGTGGCCGCTGCGCCGAAGAAGATGCCCAAGACCGCGAGCCCGCTCCCGCTCGTCGGCCTCCTCGCCGCGCTGTCGGCGGGCATCGCGCTGACCCTTCGCGGAGCGCGCGCTCTCCGGTAGTCTCGGGGGCGGGTGCTGACTCCCGAAACGAAGATCGGGCGCCCGGAGCGCTGGACGTACCGGCTCCGGCGCCTGGAGTGGATGGCCTGGGTGGTGGCCGCCGTGCTCGGCGCGGGATGGCTCACCGTCCGCGGCCTCGCCTGGGCGTCCGAGCGCCGGTCGATGGCTGCGTTTCATGCGATGGAGCGCGCAGCCACCGCCGCCACGTCCGCAGCGCCCCATGCACCGCTCTCCGGGCCCCCCGCACGACTCGACGCGCCGGCCGCGCCGCTCGAGGAGCCCGTGGCACAGCTCGCAGTGCCGCCTTCTGACGTCGACCAGAGCCTGTGGGATCGGGGCAGGGTCCGCGCCTACGCCCGGGCGCTGACCCGGCCATCGCCTCCACCCATGGCAGTGCTGCGCATCCCGCGGCTCCACCTCGAGGTCCCGGTGCTCGAGGGAACCGACGAGTGGACGCTGGATTGGGGTGTCGGGCACATCGAGGGAACCGCGCTGCCGGAGGAGGTGGGCAACGTGGGGCTCGCCGGGCACCGCGACGGTTTCTTCCGCGTGCTGAAGGACATCGCCGAGGGCGACGTGCTCGAGCTGGCGCTCCCCGGGCGGGTACGCCGCTACCGGGTCGAGAAGGTCTCCATCGTCCACCAGGATGACATCCAGGTCCTGGACGCGACGGACGCGGCGCGCCTGACGCTGGTGACCTGCTACCCGTTCTACTTCGTGGGGCCTGCGCCCGAGCGGTTCATCGTCCGCGCCGCCCCCGAGTGACGCGCGAGCCCCTCTCGGTCGTGCCACACTGCCGCGCTCGACTTCCTCGTTCAGGCGAGGGGAGGGGCACATGCGGATCGCGGGGTGGGTGGCAGCACTCGTGTGCGGGAGCGCGCTCGGCCAGCAAGGGCCGGTGGTCGCGGTCAAGACCGGGCGGCTTCTCGACCCGGCGACGCAGAAGGTCCGCACCGGGGCGGTGGTGGTCATCCAGGACGGGCGCATCAAGTCGGTCGGAGACGCGGTCCCACCCGGCGCCCAGGTGGTGGACGCCTCGGCGCTGACCGTCTCTCCAGGCTTCATCGACACGCACACCCACGTGCTGCTCCAGGGTGACCTGACCGACGTCGAGTACGACGCGCAGATCCTCAGGGAGTCGCTGCCTTACCGGGCGCTCCGCGCGACGAGGGCGATGCGCATCGCGCTCGAGCACGGGTTCACCACGCTCCGTGACATCGGGAACGAGGGCGCCGGCTTCGCCGACGTGGACCTCAAGCGGGCGGTGGCGGCGGGCATCATCGTGGGCCCGCGGCTCTTCGTGGCGACCAAGGCCCTCGCCCCGACCGGCGCCTACGGTCTCGGCGGGCAGTCGTACTCCTGGGAGATCCAGATGCCGAAGGGCGTCCAGCTCTGCGACGGCGCCGACGCCTGCCGGCAGGCGGTGCGCGACCAGATCTCCCACGGTGCCGACTGGATCAAGGTCTACGCCGACCGCGGCTACTACAAGCGGCCCGACGGGCAGATTCGCAGCCTTCCCAACTTCACCGAGGAGGAGCTCAAGGCCATCGTCGATCAGGCGCACCGGACCAACCGCCGGGTCGCCGCGCACAGCATGACCCCGAGCGGGCATGCGATCGCCCTGGCCGCGGGCGTGGACTCGATCGAGCACGGCGACGTCATCGACGACGCCACCGCCAAGCTGATGGCGCAGAGGAAGGTGTACCTGTCGCCGACGCTCACCGTGTCCGCCTTCGTCGAGGGCGCGAGGAGCAAGACCAACCCAATCTGGGCCGCACTGGGGAAGGCATCCGAGGAGTCATTCAGGCGGGCTCTGGCCGCGGGAGTCCCCATCGCGCTCGGCACCGACGCCGGGGGATTCCCCTGGGACCAGATCAACCAGGCCGAGGAATTCCGTCGGTACGTCGCCTGGGGGATGACCCCGTGGCAGGCGCTGCGCGCGGCGACGGTGACCGCCGCGGCGTTGCTGGGGAAGGAGTCCGAGCTGGGCACGCTCGCGCCCGGCGCCCACGCCGACCTGGTGGGCATGAAGGACGATCCGCTGAAGGACATCGCCGCCACCGAGCGCGTCAGCTTCGTGATGAAGGAAGGGGTGGTCGTCGTCCCACCTGCGCGCTGAGCGTCCGAGGGTCATCGCTGACCGCGACGGGCGACGCGCAACTTGCGCCGGTCGCCTGGGGTTCAGATCCGGAGAACGGGCTCGGCATTTCCGCCGGCCCGCCCTTCAGGAGACGAATCGGTGAAGACGATTCTCAGGATGGTTCTGGTCGTGAGCGCGCTGTCGTCGATGGCGATGGCGGCGGAGGTCGATCGCCGCGAGGTCCGGCAGCAGGAGCGGATCGGTGAAGGCGTGGAGAGCGGCCAGCTCACCCCGCGCGAGACCGGCCGCCTCGAGCGCCAGGAGGGCCGGATCGACAACGAGATCAAGGCGGACCGCGCGGCGAACGGGGGTCATCTGACCGCCGCGGAGCGCCGGAGCATCAACCGGCAGCAGAACCGGGTGAGCCGCCACATCTACGCCCAGAAGCACGACGCCCAGCACCGCTAGAAACGCGTCGGGTCAATTCGAGCCCGACGTCCTTGCGCGGATTCCCCACCATCGCCCGCGGGACCACCACCTTGTCGAATTGCTCGGCGGTGACATGCCCCGAGGCGAGCGCGGCCTCGCGGAGCGTCATCCCCTTGCTGTGGGCCTCGTGGGCGATGTGCGCCGCCCGGTCGTAGCCGATGACCGGGCTCAGCGCGGTGACCAGCATCAGTGACTCGCCCACGTAGCGGTCGATCCGGCTCCGGTCGAGGGTGATCTGCTCCAGGCTGTGCTCCCGCCAGCGGTCACTGACGTCGGCGAGGATGGTGGAGGAGTGGAGCACGTTCTTCAGGATGATGGGCCGCATCGCGTTCAGCTCGAAGTTGCCCTGCGAGCCGGCGAAGCCCACCGCGGTGTCGTTGCCGATCACCTGGATGCCCACCATCACCACCGCCTCCTCCTGGGTGGGGTTCACCTTGCCGGGCATGATCGACGAGCCGGGCTCGTTCGCCGGGAGGTTCAGCTCGTGGATGCCGGCCCGCGGCCCGCAGCCCAGCCAGCGGACGTCGTTGGCGATCTTGATGAGCGGCACGGCCAGGTTGCGCAGGGCGCTGCTCACCCCGACCATCGGATCCAGCGAGCCGATGGCGGCGAACTTGTTCTTCGCCGTGACGAACGGGTGGCCGGTGAGGCGGGCGATCTCCTTCGCGATGCGCTCCCCGAAGTCCGCCGGCGCGGTGATGCCCGTCCCCACCGCGGTGCCGCCGGCGGCGAGCGGGTACAGCCGCTCCATCGCGTGCTTCACCTCGGCCAGCGTGTCCTCCATCTGGGTCGCGTAACCGCTCCACTCCTGGCCGACGGTGAGCGGCGTCGCGTCCTGGAGGTGGGTCCGGCCAATCTTCACCACGTCGACCCACTCGCGGGCGCGGGCCCACAGCACCTTCACCAGCGCCTCGATGCTGGGGATGAGGTGGTTGGCCAGCTCCAGCACCACCGCCACGTGCATCGCGGCAGGGAAGGTGTCGTTGGAGGACTGCGACATGTTGACGTGGTCGTTGGGGTGCACCGGCGCCTGCGAGCCGAGCGTGCCCCCCGCCATCTGGATGGCCCGGTTGGCGATGACCTCGTTCACGTTCATGTTCGACTGGGTGCCCGAGCCGGTCTGCCAGACGAAGAGCGGGAACTCGGGCGCGTGCTTGCCGGCGATCACCTCGTCCGCCGCCCGGTCGATGAGCTCGGCCTTGTCCTTCGGCAGCCGGCCGAGCTCGGCGTTCACCCGAGCCGCAGCCTTCTTCACGATGCCATAAGCCCGATACACCGCCTGGGGCATCCGGTCGTCACCGATGGAGAAGTGGTGGAGCGAGCGCTGGGTCTGGGCGCCCCAGAGGCGCTCGTTCGGCACGCGGACCGTGCCCATCGAGTCGGTCTCGATGCGGAACTTCCCGCCCTCCACCAGCGTGCCCGCCTTCTCACCCGTCGTGCCGTGCGCCATCCGTGGCCTCCCAGCCGTGTCCCGGGGCCTCTCCTACGACAATCGCGTCGTGGGCTCTAGAGGAGCGGACGGTAGGTGGGCGTCCAGAACCGCGCAGCAATTGCGGCCCGGACCGCGTCCTCGGACGTGACCGGCGCCATCCCCGAGTCCTGCGCCTCGCGGGCGACGGCCAGCGCGATCTCCGGGGTCAGCGAGAGCAGCTCGTCCAGCGTCGGAAGCAGCGGCGCCGAGGGGTCCTTCCTGGCGGGCGAGCGAGCGCCGAGCGCCCGGGCCGCGGCGAGCATCATCCCGTCCGTCACCCGGCGCGCGCCGACGCTCAGCGACCCCGAGACCGACCGCGGGGAAGATGTAGACGTTGTTGCACTGGGCGATGCGCCGGGTGACTCCCTCGTAGGTCACCGGCGCGTACGGGGTCCCGGTGGCGATGAGCGCCCGGCCGTCCGTCCAGCGGAGAAGATCCGTCGGCGTAGCCTCGCAGCGCTCGAGCGGGTTGGACAGGGGCAGGATGATGGGCCGCTCGACCCGCGCGGCCATCGCCCGCACCGCCGCCTCGCTGAACAGCCCGCACTGCGCCGAGACGCCGATGAGCACCGTCGCCGCGGCGTGCTCGAGCACCGCCTCGAGCGGGATGTGGCCCGCCGCGTTCCGCCGGAAGCTCGCCACGGCCTCGAACGGCTGGGCATAGAGTCGCTGGCCCGCGGTCAGGGTCTCCAGTCGGTCGTGGAGCAGCCCGTCGCGGTCCACGAGCAGGATCCGGCGGCGCGCCTCCTCGTCGGACAGCCCCTCGGACCGCATCGCCTGGAGGAGGTACGCGGCCAGGCCGAGCCCCGCGCTGCCCGCGCCCGCGATGACGATGCGCTGGTCGCGGAACCGCGATTCGGTGACCCCGAACGCCCCGGAGAGGACCGCCACCACCACCGACGCCGTGCCCTGGATGTCGTCGTTGAAGGTGCAGAGCGTGTCCCGGTAACGCTCGAGCAGCGGGGCGGCGTGGTCGCGCGCGAAGTCCTCCCACTGGAGCAGCACGCCCGGGGAGCACCCGCCGCACCGCGTCGCACGAAGGCGTCCACGAAGTCGAAGTAGGCCTCGTCCTTCACCCGCTCGTGGCGCCAGCCGATGTAGTCCGGCTCGACGAGCCGGTCGGCGTTGTTGGTTCCGACGTCGAGCAGGACGGGGAGGGTGCGCGACGGCTCGACCCCGCCGAAGAGCGTGTAGAGCTGGAGCTTGCCGATGGAGATGCCCATCCCGCCGGCACCCTGATCGCCGATGCCGAGCACCCGCTCGCCGTCGGTCACCACCACCACGTCCACCTCCCGGCGCGGACGGTTCTCGAGCAGGAGCTCGAGCCGGTCCTGCATCGGGTAGCTGAGGAAGAGCCCGCGGGGGCGGCGGTAGATTTGCGAGAACTGCGAGCAGGCCTGGGCGACGACCGGGGTGTAGACCACCGGGACCATCTCGGTGAGGTGCCGCCGGAGCACGGCGTAGCAGAGGGTCTCGTTCGTGTCCTGGAGCGCCCGGAGGTAGATGTGGCGCTCCAGGTCGTCGCCCTTGCGCCGGTAGGCCTCGTAGGCCCGCGCGCACTGCTGGTCCAGTGTCTCGACGACCGGGCGGCAAGAGCGCGTCGAGCCCGAGCCGGGCGCGCTCCTCCGAGGTGAAGGCGGTCCCCCGGTTGCAGATCGGATCCTCGAGCAGGCTCACGCCCGGAGGGAACGGAACGGACGGTGTCGGCGAGCGCGCGCATGGCAGGAAGGGGCGGGGAAGCACTCTACACCGTCACCGCCTCAGGGGCGGGCCGCTCGGTCGGCAGCTCGCCTGTAACCGGGCGCGCTCCTGCACCAGCGCCGCCACCTCCGTCCGCGGGCGGGGCATCGGCCAGCACGTCCAGCGCCCGCTGCGCCGAGTCGACCGCCTCCTGGCACGCGCCCAGCGAGGCGAGGATGCTGGCCCGGGCGACGAACACGGTGGGGCTCCAGGGCGCGACGCGTCTCGGCATGGCGCAGGCTGGCGAACGCCCGGGTGTAGTCGCCGGCCCGCGCCTCCTCGAGCGCGTGGCCGGTGAGGGCGTCCACGTCGTCGGGCGCGAGCAGCACCGCATCGAGCATCGCCGCCCGGCGACCCTCGAGCGGCCCACCCTGCTCGCGGAGCACCCGGGCGAGGAAGACCGCGGCCTCCGGGCTCCTCGGGTACTCCCGCCGCAGCAGCTCCGCCTGCTCCCGCCGCCGATCCGGATCGGTCTCCAGCATCCGCGAGGAGCACGCGGGGCAGGGGCTCGTCCGGAGCGGCCCTGGCCGCGGCCTCGAGCTCGCCGCGGACCTGCTGCACGCGGTCGCCCGGGTCTGCCGGGGAGATCCCCGCCGACCAGAGCTCGGCCTGCGCGATGTGCACTCGCCAGGGGGCGAGCGGCTGCTCCTCGATCGTCGTGGGCGGCGCGGTGAAGCGGTGCAGCTCGGTCGGGAAGGCCCCGGCGGCGAGCCAGCGCCGGAGCGCCTCCTCGAGCCGGGCGAGGTCCAGTCCCTGCCGGACTTTCGGCCAGGCGACGCGCCACGGCACCCCCCGGGCAACAGCCGCCTCCAGCGCGCGCATCCGGTCGCGCTCCTCGGCCCGGAGCAGCTGAACCCACAGCCGCGCCGAGCGATAGAGATCCAGCAGCGCCGCGGGGTCCAGGGTCTCCCACTGGGTCTGCACCAGCGTGTCGAGGGGGATCAGCCGATGGGTCCGGGCCTGCTCCAGCTCCTCTCGGCGGATTGCCCCGAGCCGTACCCGGCCGGTGTCGATGAGCTCCGCCGACTCGAGATACGCCGCGAGCCCCTCGTCGAACCAGCGCGGTGCCCCCGGCATCCGTCGATGGTCCAGGTCGTGGGCCATCTCGTGCGCGAGGAGCGCCAGGTCCGGCGACACGTCACCGAAGTGGACGGGGCTGCCGGCGGTGACCAGCAGGGGCCCGCGGGCGGTGACGGTCGCCACCCCGCTCCACTCGGTGAAGGTCCGGAGCTCGGCTCCGTCACGCAGGACGATGGCCTCGGTGGTGCCAGGCGTCTCCTCCGGCAGTGACCACGCCGTCTGCAGCGCGGCCCGGAGGACCTCGAGCCGCTCGATGGTGGTGCGTGCGTCGGCGGAGGGCAGGTCGGTCCGCAGCCGGACATGCGCCGTGCGCAGCGTTCGCCAGCCGGTGAGCGGCGGGGGACGGGGCGGAGGTGGCGGCGCATGCGCGCAACCCACCGCGAGCAGGGTGGTGACCCATGACGCACGCATGGCGAATTCCGGGGGGACTGGAAGCACGCTGACCCGGAATTGTCACGGTTGCCCTCGCAAAAATGCGATGGAACAACTGTCCTCAGATGACCCACCCGGAACGCCACTCCTCCGCTGCCCGGCCCACACCCCGGGAACCCTCGCTGTATCTGAACCGCGAGCTGTCGTGGCTGGCGTTCAACAGACGGGTCCTCGAGGAAGCGGCTGACGCACGCTGGCCGCTGCTCGAGCGGCTGAAGTTCCTGTCCATCACCTTCTCCAACCTGGACGAGTTCTTCATGATCCGGGTCTCGGGTCTGCACGACCAGCTCGCGCAGGCCGAGGCGGAGCGGAGCCCCGACGGGCTCACCCCGCGGCAGCAGCTGGCGCGGATCCGCGAGGTGGTGCGGCGGACTGCTCAAGGACGCGACGGAGCTGCTGGAGCGGCAGCTGCTTCCCGGGCTGGCCGAGCACGGCATCCGCCTTCGCGACTGGAAGGGCCTGGGGACGGCCGCCCAGGAGCGGGCGAAGACATACTTCCGCGAATCGGTGTTCCCGGTGCTCACCCCGCTGGCGGTGGACCCGGGCCACCCCTTCCCCTTCATCTCCAACCTCTCGCTGTCGCTGGCGGTCGAGGCGGCGCGATCCGGAGTCCGGCGAGCGCCGGTTCGCGCGGGTCAAGGTCCCGGAGATCCTCCCGCGCTTCGTGCCCCTCGGATCGCATGCAGCGAGTCGACCGGCGGAGCCGCGCCCGGCGAGTTCCTCCCGCTCGAGGCGCTGATCTCGGCGAACCTCGACCAGCTCTTTCCCGGGATGCAGATCCTCGGCATGTACCCGTTCCGGATCACCCGGGACATGGACATGGAGATCATCGAGGAGGAAGCGCACGATCTCCTGGTCACCGTCGACCGGGAGATCCGCCGGCGGAAGTTCGGCGCGGTGGTGCGCCTGGAGGTGCACCCGGACACGCCGCAGCGGATGCGCGAGTTCCTGCTCGCCAAGCTGGAGATCGACGAGGACGACCTCTACGAGGAGTCCGGCGTGCTCGGCGCGTCGGCCCTGATGGCCGTCACCCAGCTCCCCCGTGCCGACCTGCACGACACCCCCGTTCGTGCAGAGCCTCAACCGGCGCTCGCCGAGTCGGAGGACCCGTTCGCGGTCGTGCGCCAGGGCGACATCCTGCTCCACCATCCCTACGACTCGTTCCAGCCGGTGCTCGCACTACCTCCGGCGCGCGGCCGAGGACCCGTCGGTCCTGGCGATCAAGATGACGCTGTACCGCACCGGATCGAACTCGGAGATCGTGAAGTCGCTGATCGCCGCCGCCGAGAACGGAAAGCAGGTCGCGGTGGCCATCGAGCTGAAGGCCCGCTTCGACGAGCAGAACAACATCGTCTGGGCCCGGCAGCTGGAGCGCGCCGGAGTGCACGTCTCGTACGGATCGGTCGGGCTCAAGACCCACGCCAAGGTGATCCTGGTGGTCCGGCAGGAGCAGGAGCAGAATCCGCCGCTACGTCCACCTCTCCACCGGCAACTACAACGTGGGCACCTCCCGGCTGTACACCGACGTGGGGATGTTCAGCGCCGACCAGGGTCTGGGCGAGGACGTCTCCGAGGTGTTCAACGCGCTCTCCGGCTTCGCCAAGGTCGCCCGCTACCGGAAGCTCGCGGTGGCGCCGGTCACCCTGGCGGAGACGGTCCTGCGGAAGATCTCCGAGCAGACCGAGCTCGCCCGGGAAGGCAAGCCGGCGCGCATCTACGCCAAGATGAACGCCCTGGTGGACCTCGCGGTCATCGACGCGCTCTACCGGCGAGTCAGGCCGGGTGCCCGGTGGACCTCTGCGTCCGGGGCATCTGCTGCCTGCGGCCGGGTCTCGCCGGCGTCTCGGAGAACATCCGGGTGTTCAGCATCGTCGGCCGCTTCCTCGAGCACTGCCGGGTCCTGGTGTTCGGCGCCGGGGAGCAGGAGGAGCTCTACCTCTCCTCGGCGGACTGGATGCCCCGCAACCTCTACCGCCGGGTGGAGCTGATGTTTCCGGTGGAGGACCGTGCGCTCCGGGCCCGGATCCACCGCGAGGTGATCGAGCCGTCGCTGGTCGACAACACCCGGGCCCGCGACCTCCTGCCGGACGGGACGTACGTGCGGCGCTCGCCGGCGCCCGGCGAGCCGGTGCGAGACGCGCAGCTGATGGTGCTCGAGCCCCTGCTCCGTACGCCCCTCCGCGCGGTGTAGGGCACCCGGCGAACGCCCGCTCGCCGGTTGCGGGCAGGCCGACACCTTGGCTTGGGTCGGTGAGGAGCGCGCCCCCGGGATCCCCGTTCCGCGCGCCTGATCCGTCCGAGCCGGAGGTAGGGTCTCGATCCGACCATGCGGCTCCATCTCGTCGACGGCACCTACGAGCTGTTCCGGGCGCACTTCTCCCGGCGCCCTCCTCACCAGGGGCCCGATGGCACCCCGCTGAAGGCCACCGTGGGGCTGGTCTCGTCGCTCCTGGCGCTGCTCTCGGACGCCGCCGAGCGCCCCACGCACCTGGCGGTGGCGTTCGACAACCCCATCCGCTCGTTCCGCAACGACCTCTTCGACGACTACAAGACGGAGGCAGGCGTGCCGGAGGAGCTGCTCGCGCAGTTCGATCTGGCCGAGCTGGCCACCCGGGCGCTGGGCATCGCCGTCTGGTCGATGCGCGAGTTCGAGGCCGACGACGCGCTGGCCACCGGGGCGGCGCGGTTCTCGCCCCAGGTGGAGCAGGTGCGCATCTTGACCCCCGACAAGGACCTCGGACAGTGCGTCCGGGGGACCCAGGTGGTGCAGGTGGACCGGATGCGGAGCAAGGTGGTGGACGAGCCCGCGCTCCGCACCCTCCGTGGCATCGGGCCGGAGAGCATCCCCGACTGGCTGGCCCTGGTCGGCGACACCGCGGACGGCATCCCGGGGTTGCCGGGCTTCGGAGAGAAGGGAGCGGCCGCGGTGCTCGCCGCGTTCGTGCATCTCGAGTCCATCCCCCCGGACCCGCGCGCCTGGCCGGACTCGGTGCGCTCGCGCGACGTGCTGGCCCGGACGCTCGCCGAGCGCCGCGGGGATGCGCTGCTGTACCGCACGCTCGCCACGCTCCGCACCGATGCGCCGGTGGACACGTCGCTGCAGGCGCTCGCCTACCAGGGGACGCCGCGCGAGGCCTTCGAGCTGTTCGCCCACCAGGTCGACTCCCCGGGGCTCCTGTCTCGCGTCCCCCGGTGGGCGGCGTGAGCGACGCGGCCGAGCCACCCGCGTCCGCGGCTGCAGAGAAGCTCCCGGGCGTGCTCGCGTCGATCGACCCCGCCCTCACCGCGCCGCGGTCCGGTCCGGGGAAGCGCCTCCTGCGCCTGCTCGTCCTGGTGGTCTCCGCCGGGCTCTTCGTCCGGGTCCTGTGGATGGCGGATCTCCGCAACGTGGGCCGGCTCCTGGTCGAGGTGGGGCCGCTCGCGCTGCTGGCGGTGGTGCCCTACGGGCTGGCGGTGACGCTGGATACCGCCGGATGGGCGGCCATCCTCCGCGGCCTCGAGGCCCGGGTCGCAACCTGGCGGCTGCTCGGGCTGCGCCTGTCCACGGAGGCCGTCCACCTCAGCTTCCCCGGCGGCCCGCTGATCGCCGAGGGGCTCAAGGTGTGGCTCCTCTCCCGGCGATTCGGGGTGGGGATCGCCGAGGGCTCGGCGAGCCTGGCGGTGAAGAAGGCGCTGCAGATCGGAAGCCAGGGCGTCTACCTCCTCACCGCGGCGCTGGTCGCGGGCGCCTCGCTCGCCGATGCGTCGGTGCTGAGGCCCGTGCTCCTCGGGCTCGCGGCGTTCACCATGGCGGTCTCGGCGGGAATGGTGACGGTGCTGCTGTCAGGCCGGGTCGCCGAGCGGCTGTGGAAGCTGCTCCGCCGTGTGCCGCTGGCCCGGGTGCAGCGCTGGACCCTCTCCCGGGAGGTGGCGTTCGTGGACACCGACCAGCACGTGCGCGCGGTGCTGCAGTCGCACGCGCCCGGGCTGGTGGTGGCCTTCCTCTGGATCCTCTGCGGCTGGTTCGCCGAGGCGGGCGAGAGCTGGCTCCTGCTCCGGCTGCTCGGCGTCCAGCTCTCCTTCCCCGCGGTGCTCGCCTTCGAGCCGGTGGTCTCGTTCGCGCGGAGCGCTGCGTTCTTCATCCCCGCGGGCCTCGGGGTGCAGGACGCGGGCTACATGGCGCTTCTCCGCGCGGCGCACATCCCCGACGCGACCAACCGTGCCGCGGCGTTCGTGCTGCTGAAGCGGTTCAAGGAGCTGTTCTGGATCGCGGTCGGATGGATGCTCCTGCTCTCCACGCGCCCCGCGGAGGTCCGCCGGGCGCCCTGAAGGCCGTTTGTTCGAAACCATGCTAGAGGAGCCCGCGCCGATCGCCGGGGCGGCGCGAGCGGTGCCTGTCCGCTAGGGGCAGGACGTCCCGCCAGGTGAGCACCTTGGACCCGATGACGACTGCGACGACGGGGGAGCACGCGCTGGAGGGCAGGGTGGCGGTGGTCACCGGTGGCCTCGGGCTGCTCGGCCGCGAGCACTGCCGGGCGCTGGCCGACGTCGGAGCGCGGGTGGTGGTGACCGACATCGACGGCGCGGCCTGCGCACGGGTGGCGGCGGAGTTCGGGCGCGGGGCGCTGGGCATCGGCGCGGACATCACCTCGGAGTCGTCGGTGAAGGCCCTCCGCGACCAGGTGCTCGCTGCGGCGGGGCGGATCGACGTCCTGGTGAACAACGCGGCGATCAACGACAAGTTCGAGGACCCGGCGAAGGCCGCCGAGCAGTCCCGCTTCGAGGCGTACCCGGTCGCGCTGTTCCGGCAGTCGCTCGAGGTGAACGTGACCGGCACCTTCCTCTGCGCCCAGGTGCTGGGCGCCGAGATGGCCAGGGCGGGGCAGGGGAGCATCATCAACGTCTCCTCCACCTACGGGCTCGTCGCCCCGGACCAGTCGCTGTACCGGAAGCCGGATGGAACCCAGGCCTTCTGGAAGACGGCGGCGTACCCCACGACCAAGGGCGCGGTGCTCGCCTTCACCCGCTTCCTCGCGGCGTACTGGGGAGCGGCCGGCGTACGGGTCAACGCCCTCTGCCCCGGCGGCGTCGAGGCGGGGCAGGAGCCGTGGTTCGTCGAGGCGTACGCGAGGCGCACCCCGCTCGGACGCATGGCCCGCCCGGACGACTACCGGGGCGCGGTGGTGTTCCTCGCCAGCGACGCCTCTCGCTACATGACCGGGACGGCGCTGGTGGTGGACGGAGGGTTCACCACGTGGTGAGGCGGTCCCGCGTCGCGACACGGCGGGGTCCTTCGGCCCGACGGGCCCGGGTGCGCGTTCCCCGGCTCTCCGCCGAGGAGCTCGCCCGGCGGGCGGCCCGGCTCCGCCTGGTGCTGACCGACAGCGACGGGGTGCTCACCGATACAGGGGTGTACTACTCCGAGCGCGGCGAGGAGCTGAAGCGCTTCAGCATCCGCGACGGGATGGGCGTGGAGCGGCTCCGCAACGCAGGCATCGAGACCGGCATCGTCACCGGCGAGCGCTCCCCCTCGGTGCTCCGGCGGGCCGAGAAGCTGGGTCTCCGGCACGTGCTACTCGGAGTGAAGGACAAGCTCGGCGCGGTGCGCGCGCTCTGCGAGGAGCACGGTTACACGCTCGAGGAGATCGGCTTCATCGGGGACGACGTGAATGATCTCGACGTCCTCGACGTCGTGACGGCCCAGGGCTTGACTGCCGCCCCGGCGGACGGCTTGCCGAGCGTTCTGGAGGCCGTTATTCACGTCTGCTCCGCCCCGGGAGGGCACGGAGCATTTCGAGATTTCGCCGAGTGGATCCTGGGCCACCGAGCGGCAACGCCATCCCCCAGAAGGAGTTCCCGTACATGAACCAGGCCACGGTCCGCATCGGAGACCAGTTCGTGGGAGAGGGCCATCCCGTCTTCATCGTCGCGGAGATCGGCATCAACCACAACGGCTCGCTCGACCTCGCACGGCGGCTGATCGACGGCGCGGTGCTCGCGGGCGCCGACGCGGTGAAGTTCCAGAAGCGGACGCCCGAGATCTGCGTCCCGCGTGACCAGTGGAACGTCATGCGCGAGACCCCCTGGGGTCAGATGAGCTACATCGATTACCGGCACAAGCTCGAGTTCGGGGTCGACGAGTACGCCGCCATCGACCGGCACTGCCGCGACCGGGGGATCCTCTGGTTCGCCAGCTGCTGGGACGAGGAGGCGGTGGACTTCATGGAGCAGTTCGAGCCGCCGGCCTACAAGGCGGCCTCGGCCTCGCTCACCGACCACGGGCTCCTCCGGAAGATGAAGGACACCGGGCGGCCTCTCATCCTCTCCACCGGGATGTCCACCTGGGACGAGATCGAGGCCGGCGTGGCGTCAGTCGGCACCGAACGGCTGCTCATCGCCCACTCCGAATCGACCTACCCCTGCCCGGTGCACCAGCTGAACCTCAAGGTCATCCACACCCTGAAGGACCGCTGGCCCGAGGTGCCCATCGGCTACTCCGGACACGAGACCGGTCTGCCGCCGACGTGGGCGGCGGTGGCCATCGGCGCGACGCACATCGAGCGGCACATCACCCTGGACCGCGCGATGTGGGGCAGCGATCAGGCCGCATCGGTCGAGGTCGGCGGGTTCGTCCGCCTGGTCACCGGCATCCGGGACATCGAGGCCTCGCTCGGCGACGGGGTCAAGCGGCTCCACGACAGCGAGCTGGCGCAGAAGAAGAAGCTGCGACGGGTCCAGACCGCCCCTGCGCCCCTGCGCCCCTCGTCGCTCAGCTGAAGCTGGGGCCAGCGCACGAGGCTGGTCAAGCGGGGGGCGGCCACGTTATGTGCCCGCGGACCCCGTGTGACATCCCCGGCCGGCGGGGCAGTTTCACGGGACGGGAGCTCGCGGATTGCCCCAGCAGCAAAGCGTCATCGAGCGGCTGCTGCTGCGCCTTGCGGCCTGGCAGCTGCGCGCCCCGTGGCACGTCCTCTTCCTGGGGTTCGTCCTCACGGTCACCGGCGCGTGGCTCGCCCGGGGGCTCGAGCTGCGCACCCGGTTCGACCAGCTGCTTCCGGATGACCAGCCGTCCGTGCTCGAGCTGAAACGGCTGAGCGAACGAACGGCCGGTAGCTCGAGCATCTTCGTCGTCCTGGACGGCCCCGACCGGGAGACGCTCCGCGCGGTCGGCGGCTCGCTCCTCAAGCCGCTCAGGGCCGTCGGGGCTCCGTGGGTGGTGAGCGCCGAGGACGGCGTGCAGGTGGCGCGGGAGTTCCTGCTCCCTCGCTCGGGGCTCTTCGCCTCCGTCGAGGACCTCCAGAAGCTGAACAAGGAGCTGGACACCCAGCGAAAGAAGGCCGTGGGCAAGGCGCTGTCACTCGGTCTCGACGACGAGGAAGAGCAGAAGGCGCCGACCTTCGCCGAGCTCAAGGAGAAGTTCCTCGGCGGGAAGTCCGCCACGCTCGAGGCGGCCAAGGACCGCTACCCGGACGGCTACTTCCAGTCCAAGGACGGCAAGACGCTGGTGGTGCTGGTCCGCACCGGCATCGCCACCGGCGAGCTGGAGCGCTCCCGCGAGGCGCTCTCCCGGGTGAAGGACGTGGTCCAGAAGACCCTCCCCGACGCCGAGGCCCGCGGCATCAAGATTGGCTACGCCGGCGATTCGGTCACCGGCCTCTTCGAGTACGGCGCGGTGCTCGACGACCTGGTCAGCGTGGGCACGACCGGCGTGGCCCTCATCCTCGGCGGCGATCTTCATCTACTACCGGCGCTTCCGGGTGCTGGTGCCCATGGCGGTCACGATGTTCGCCGGGCTCACCTTCACCTTCGGGCTGACCCGGCTGGCCATCGGCCATCTCAACGTCATCACCGGGTTCCTGGTCTCGATCATCGCCGGGAACGGCATCAACTTCGGCGTGCTCTACGTCGCCCGCTTCCTCGAGGAGCGCCGGCGGGGCGTGGACCTCGGCGCGGCCATCCGGCAGGCACATCTGGCGACGTGGGTGGGCACGCTCACCGCCGCGCTCGCCGCCGCCGCGGCCTACGGAAGCCTCGCGGTGACCCAGTTCCACGGGTTCAAGCACTTCGCGTTCATCGGTACCTCCGGGATGCTGCTCTGCTGGCTGGCGACGTACCTCCTCGCCCCGGCGGTGCTCATCCTCCAGGACCGCCGCTGGCCCATCGCTGCGACCGGATCGTCGCGCAACTGGTTCCAGCGCTGGCGGCAGAAGCCCTCGGCGTACGAGCGCCCCTTCGTCTTCCTCGTGTCCAAAGCACCGCGGACGATGGCCATCCTCTCGCTGGTGCTGGCCGCGGCCGGCGCGGTGGCCTTCGTCCTCTGGCTGCGGGCAGATCCGATCGACTACGACATGAAGCACATGCAGAACGACCTCGGCGGCGGCAAGGAGGTCTACCGGATCGCCGCCAAGGCCAACGACGTGCTGGGCAACAACACCGAGAGCGGCATGGTGGTCCTGGCCAACACCCCGGAGGAGGTGCCTGAGCTGAAGCAGGGCGCTCGACCGGCGCCGGGACGCCGCCCCTCCGGACCTCAAGCCGTTCGAAGGAGTCCACGCGCTCCAGGACTTCGTTCCTCCGGATCAGGTGGCGAAGATCCCCCTGCTGGAGGAATTGAGAAAGAAGCTCCTCAAGGCCCGCAGGCAGGGCGGCATCTCCGATGCGGACTGGAAGGAGATGAAGGAGCTCATCCCGCCGGAGAACCTCCGGCCGTACTCCCTGGCGGACCTGCCCGAGGACCTGGCCCGGCCCTTCTCCGAGGTGGACGGCACGCGGGGGCGCCTGGTCTTCATCACCCCCACCAACGGCAAGGACGACAACGACCTGCACTACCTGCTGCGCTGGGCGGACAGCTTCCGCCTCACCAAGCTCCCCAACGGAGACCTCATCCGCGGGTCGGGCCGGGCGGTCATCTTCGCCGACATCCTCGATGCGGTGCTCAGCGACATCCCCAAGGCGGCGGCGGTGTCGCTCTCCCTGACCATCCTCACCGTGTTCCTCGCCTTCGGACGGGGGAGGGCGGCCATGGAGGTGGTCGGCTCGCTGGGGGTGGGGCTGCTCTGGCTGATGCTCCTGCTCGCCGTGGGGCGCATCAAGATCAACTTCTTCAACTTCGTCGCCTTGCCCATCACCTTCGGCATCGGCGTGGACTACGCGGTGAACGTGATGCAGCGGGTGCTGAACGGCGGCGGCGTCATCCCTGCGATGCGCTCGACCGGCGGCGCGGTGGTGCTCAACAGCCTCACCACCACGCTCGGCTACCTCGCGCTCCTCGGCTCGGTGAACCAGGCGGTGCGCTCGCTGGGGCTCATCGCGGTGCTGGGCGAGGTCTGCTGTCTTGCGGCGGCCATGGTCGCCCTGCCAAGCTGGCTGATGTGGCGAGAGCACGCACGGCAGGAGCGGTCGGAGCATCTCCCCTCGGGCAGGCCGCGAGAGGTTCCAGGAGGATGAGGCGGTTCGCGATCCTGCTCAGCGTGGCGGCGGTGGCCGGCTGCAACTTCTGGGGGAGCTCGGTCCCTTCGGATCGGGGAGGCTGGTACCACCTCGAGCAGAACGGGCGTGTGGTGGACCTCCGCTTCCTCAACCTCGGCGTGCTGGATATCCGCGACCTCGGCTGCGACCAGTCCTTCACCATCCAGCAGACCTGGGAGCCCTCCGGGGACGCGATGGTGGCCACCCAGAGCCCAGGCTCTCCGCGCTTCACCACGGACCCGAACCAGGCCGGCGCGCTGACCGCAACCCCCGGGATGCTCGGGGCGGCGTCGGAGCAATGGCTCTCGGGGGCGCTCTGCCCCGTCTGCCCGCCGCGAGACGCCGGGGTGGTCGCCTGCGAGGCGCCCGAGGCCCTCGACGGCGGCGCCTAGCCAGGCCCGTTGCCGGATTAGCGGAAGAGCGACCTCGCCGCGACCAGCAGCTCGAGGACGATGAGCAGCACGACCATCACCTCGAGCGTCAGGGAGCGCGCGGTGTCGACCTCCCCCTTGAGCCAGCCGTAGACGTCGCCCAGCATCTGCTGCTTCCGGGTGACGGCCGCCTTCCAGGCCGGGATGCGGAGCTGCTCCACCGCCGACTCGTAGACCTTGGCCAGATAGAAGTCGCCGATGATCTTCAGCGAGTTCTCGACCCGCTCGATGAACTCGCTCATCTCGAGCAACGTCACCTGGACCTGCCGGGCCAGCGCCGGGTAGGGGCTCCGGAAGAACGAGCCGATGCGTCGACGCTCCCGCTTCAAGGTCTCGTTCACCCCCACCAGGCTCCGGTCCAGCATCTCGTCGTAGTACCGGAGCTCGAGCAGCTGGGCGTTGGCGATCTCCAGGATGTCGGGGATGTCCTCCGAGCCGGATGGCTCGTAGACGAACGCGGCGTTCCAGTCGACGACCACCAGGTCCTTCACCCCGTAGCTGAAGTGCCACTGCGTCACGTCGGCGCGCTCGGCGTCCGAGAGCTCGGGCACGGCGGTCTCGCCGAGCAGGAGGCGGGCGAGGTCCGCGCGCTCCAGCACCTCGCTGGCCCGCGGAGAGCCGCGGAGCGCCTCGACGAACACCACCGCGTAGCTCTCCACCTGGCTCCAGAGGTGCGGGTTCTCCATCGCCGGGGACACCGCGCGCCGGAGCCCCTCCACCAGCTCGAGCGCGAGCGCGTTCACCTCCGGCCCGTCGTACAGCCGGTCGGCGGTGGGGGTGAGCGCATCGAGCGGCGTGCCGGCGGGGATGGGGACGGCGAGCACGATCGACGCCGCCCCGTGGTCGAAGAGGCGGGCCCGCGCCTCCACCTCGACCGGTCCGTCCGGGAGCGCGAGCGCGCGCCGTCCGAGGCCGATGACCAGCGGCGGGTTGGGCAGCATCAGATACTCGGCGCCGGAGCGGCTCAGCCGGAGGCGGCGGGCGTCACGGGCGAGCAGCGACTCGGCCACGCCCAGGTCGATCTCGTCCGCCACGTCGTACAGCCGGTAGCAGAGGATGGAGGCCTTCTCCAGGACGAGCGGGTCCATGCGCCGCCCGACTCACTCACAACCGCCCCGTGGACGCCAGCCCGCTCTCACCGGGCCTCGGTGCCTCGGTCACTCGATGCTGGGCGCGACCAGGGCGGTGCGTCCCGCCGGCCTCGGCCCCGGGTGCGAGCCGCTCGATTCCCAGCGCACCGGCCACCGCGAGCGCCACCACCAGCAGCACCTGCCGCGGCTCGGAGCCGGCGACGAGGTTCACCAGCGCGATGGCCAGGCTGCCCCCGAGCATCCGGAAGGCATAGACGGCGCTGGTGACGGTGCCGCGCTGCTCCCAGCGCACCCGGGCCTGCGGGGCGATGATGCAGGTGCTCGCCGCGGGGCCGAGCCCCATGCCGAGGAGACCGAGCGAGGCGTAGAGCCAGCCCGTCGCGGTGTGCTGCGAGAGGGCGAGGCCGAAGAGCGCCGCCCCGACCCCGGCGATCAGGAAGCCGAGACCGGCCGACGCGCGGAGACCACCGCGGATGAGGAGCTTCACTCCGAACGAGCTGCCCAGCGCCCAGCCGGTGAGGAGCGGGACCAGCGCCACGCCCGCGCCGAGCGCCGACTGGCCGTGGTGCGAGGTCATCCACAGCGGCACGTAGGCGCTGAGGGTGTAGAGGACCCCGCCGGCGACGAGGCCGCCGAAGAGGCTCGCGCGCACCGTGCGGTCACGCAGCACCGCGGGAGGCACCAGCGGATCGGCGCTCCGGCGCTGCTGTCGGAGGAAGGCCAGCGCGACCGCGGCGGCGGCGAGCAGCACGGCCAGGCTCGCCGGGGCGGGGAGGGCGGCGGGCTCGAGCGCGAGGAGGACCAGGGCCGATCGAGAGCGCCCCCAGCGCCGGACCGCCGAGCTCGAACCGCCCGCTCTCGCGCCGGGGCGGGTCGCGGTACGAGCGCCAGAGCAGCGCGACGGCGAGGAGCCCGACCGGGACGTTCACCCAGAAGACGGACCGCCACCCGAGGTGCTCGGTGAGGAGCCCGCCGACAATCGGGCCGACGACGGAGGCCAGGCCCCAGGCGCCGGTGAAGACGCTCTGGATCGTGGCGCGCTCCTCGAGCGTGTAGAGGTCCGAGCTGATGGTGAGGGTGGTGGGCTGCACCACGCCGGCTCCGAGGCCCTGCAGCACCCGGAACGCGACCAGCATCGGGACGCTGGTGGAGAAGCCGCAGAGCACCGAGCCGAGGAGGAAGGTCCCCATCCCGGCGACGAAGGTGCCGCGCCGGCCGAGCTGGTCGGAGAGGCGGCCGCCGAGGAGCACGCCCACGGTGCTCGCCAGCAGAAACCCGGTGAACACCCAGGCGTAGAGCGCCCGGCCGTCCAGCTCGGTGGTGATGGTGGGCATGGCGGTCGTGACCACCGTGGTCTCGAACGCGCTCGCGACCAGCCCGAGCAGCACCGCCGCGGTCGCCCAGCGCCTCTCGGCGCCGGGGGCCGCTGCCTGCCAGGGAAGGGTGCTCGCCGTCTCCATGCTCGAAACGACTTAACCCCCAAAATCCCATGCAGCCGGCGCATCACGCGCATACTCTCCTTGCGCGGGGCGAGGGGTGTCCCCCCGGTGTGACCCTGGAGCGCACGTGACCACCGACCAGCTCAGCGCGTTCCTGACCCTGGCGCAGGAGAAGCGCTTCGTGAGCGCCGCCCGGAGGCTGGGGATGTCACAGTCGGGCCTGAGCCGGCAGGTACAGTCGCTCGAGCGGGAGCTCGGAACACGGCTCCTGGTGCGGACCCCCCGGGGCGTGGTGCTCACCGGCGCCGGGGAGCGCTACCTGATCCACGCCCAGCGGGCGCTCGATGCGCTCCAGCGCGGCGCCAGCGAGCTCACCGCGCTGACCGGCAAGGCGAGCGGGCTGGTGGCGCTCGGGACCTTGCCCACGGTGGGCGCCTATCTCCTCCCCGAGCTGCTCCCGCGCTTCCACAAGCTCTATCCCGGACGTCCGGCTGCGGCTCGTGGAGCAGACGTCGGAGGGACTCGAGGACCGGGTGGCGAAGGGCGAGCTGGACCTGGCGGTGCTGACGCTCCCGGTGCGGCGGGTGGACCTCGTGCAGCAGAAGCTGTGGAGCGAGGACTTCGTGCTCGCGGTGCCCCGCGGACATCCGCTGGCCGAGGCGAAGAAGCCGGTCGCCCTCCGGGACGTGCTCCGCCTGCCGATGATCGTCATGCCTGCCGTGGCGGGGACCCGGGCGCTCGAGACCGCAGCGGAGGCCGCGGGCGAGCCCATCAACGTGGTGCTCGAGACGGACAACCCCGAGGCCATGCGGAGGATGGTGGAGCGGGGCCTGGGCATCGCGCTCCTGCCGTCGATCATGGCCCGGGAGCGCACCGGCCGCGGCTTCGAGGTGGTGGAGGTGGGCCAGGGTGGGGTGAGGCGACAGGTGGCGTTGCTGCACCGCGGTGAGAGCTACCTGAACGCCGCGGCGCAAGGCCCTGAAGACCTTCCTGGGGGAGTCGCTCCCGAGCTTCTTCGTTCCGACGGCGAAGAAGGTCTCCTAAGCTCCCCGTCACGGTGGCGGTCACGTCCCGGCTCCCGGCGACCCCGCGGGCAGTACGAGAAATCGGGAGCGGGGATGCGCAGCGATACCTCGACCGTGCCTTCGTTCCAGCGAACGCGGTGCTCACCATCGCTGGCGATCTCGACCTGAAGGAGGCCGAGGAGATAGTTCGCGACTACTTCGGAGGCTGGAAGGCCAAGTCCGATCGGCCGGCCTATGCGACCGGCTCGCTGCCCCAGCGGGCGGCCGCGCCGGTGCCGGTGGTCAAGGACCGCCGCCCCGGCGCGCGACAGATCGAGCTGCGGTTCGCATGCGCCGTGCCGGCGGGGATACCGGCAGATCGTGCAGCGGCGGAGGTGCTGGTCTCGCGTCTCGGCGGACGAATGAACCGCTTCGCGCGGCAGATCCTCGGAACGAGCTACGGAATCCACGGCAGCGCCACCACCCCGTCCAGGCCTGATCGAGATCGAGATCGGTGGCTCGGTGGATGCGGCCGGCGCCGGCAAGGTGCTGGCCCTCCTGCGAAGTGAGGCGAACAACCTGGGATCTCGCCCGCTCGAGGCTGCCGAGCTCTCCCGCGCGCAGTGGGACGCCGGGTTGCGGGCGAGCACCCGGTACGAAGAGTCGGACCAGCTGGCGCCGGCGCTGGCCCGCCTTCGCCTCGCAGGCTATCCCGCCGACACGCTCGAGCGCTTCCCGCAGGACCTCGCCGCGCTGACGCCTGCGGCCGTGCAGGCGGTCGCCGCCCAGTGCCGGGCCAGCGCGGTCCTGGGCCTGCTCGGCGAGGAGGCGACACTCGACCGCCTCGTGCCCCCCGGCTCATGATGCCTCCGTGCCGGAGTACCCCGACGTCATCGTCTACCTCGAGGCGCTCGCGCCGCGGATCCTCGGCCAGCCGCTCGAGGGCGTGCGGGTCCGCGGGCCCTCGCTGGTGCGCACCGCGGAGCCTCCGCTCCGGGAGGCCGCCGGGAAGCGGGTGACGGCGCTCCGGCGCCAGGGCAAGCGCCTGGTCCTCGTCCTCGAGGACGGGCTCTTCCTCGTGCTGCACCTCATGATCGCCGGGCGGCTGCACTGGAAGCCGCGCGAGGCGCCGGTGCCGGGGCGCATCGGCCTCGCCGCCTTCGACTTTCCCACGGGGACGCTGGTGCTCACCGAGGCGAGCCCGAGGAAGCGGGCGCAGCTGTGGCTCCTGCGCGGCGAGGAGGCGGTCGCCGCGCTCGACCGCGGCGGCATCGACCCGATGGAGTCCACGCCCGAGCGTTCGCCGCCGCGCTCCGGCGCGAGAACCACACGCTGAAGCGGGCGCTCACCGATCCGCGGCTCTTCAGCGGCATCGGCAACGCCTACTCCGACGAGATCCTCCACGCTGCGCGGCTCTCGCCCGTCGCGCTCACCCAGCGGCTCGACGACGACGAGGTCCGCCGGCTCCACGCCGCGACCGTCGACGTGCTCCGGACCTGGACCGACCGCCTCCGCGAAGGAGACGGGGAGCGGCTTCCCCGAGAAGGTGACCGCCTTTCGCGAGGGCATGGCGGTGCACGGCCGCTACCGCCAGCCGTGCCCGGTCTGCGGGTCGCCCGTCCAGCGCATCGTGCACGCCGACAACGAGACCAACTACTGCCCCACCTGCCAGACCGGGGGGCGGCTGCTGGCCGACCGCTCCCTGTCGCGCCTCCTCAAGGAGGACTGGCCCCGCAGCCTCGAGGAGCTGGAGGAGACCCGGGCGGCCACCCGGAGCCGGATGCAGGGGCACCGGCCGGAGTAGGTGCAGGGAGCGGGCCGGCAGGGGCCGCCGGTGGGGCCTCCTGGCTTGCAATCGGCCGACGCGACGGGCGTTCTTCGTGTGCGGAGGAGCCTCGACCGGCATGGGAATGCGCATCGACGTGGTGGAGGGCGGGAAAATCGCCGTCCGCGCGCTGCGCGCGAACCGGCTGCGGACGCTGCTGACCACCGTGGGCATCGGGATCGGCGTCTGCACGCTCCTGGCCATCGTGGGCATCATCCAGGGGCTCAACGTCTCGTTCGCGCAGCAGCTGTCGAGCCTGGGCGTGAACTCGATGTACGTCACCAAGTTCCCGTGGATCATCCGGGGCGACTTCTTCCGGTATCGCAACCGCCGCGAGCTGACCCCGCCGCTCGCCGAGCAGCTGCGCGAGCTGCCCGAGGTCGCGGCGGTGGCGCCGATGGTGTCCAAGACCGACGAGGTGAAGTTCTCCAGCCTGAACCTGGCCAACGTCCGCATCCAGGGCACCACCGCCGACTTTCCCGACCGTCGCCGGATGGGAGGTCACCTCCGGGCGGTTCCTCAACGGGCCCGAGAACGACAACTCCAGCTCGGTGGCGGTGCTCGGCGCGGACGTGGCGGATGGGCTGTTCCCCACCGCGAACCCGGTCGGTCAGAGCATCCGGCATCGGCAGCCGTCCGTTCCGGGTCATCGGCGTGCTCGCCCGCAAGGGAAAGATCCTCGGTCAGAACCAGGACCTGGCGGTGCAGGTCCCGCTGAAGACGTTCCTCACCGCGTTCGGCAGCAAGCGCGCAGCTCACCATCGGGGTCGCCGCTGCGCCGGGGGTCGATCCCCTGCGTGCCCAGGACCAGGTGGAGATCGCGCTCCGCCGGGCGCGGAGCATCGCCCCGGAGAAGGAGAGCGACTTCAGCATCAATCGCCCCGAGCAGCTGGCGAACACCTACGCCGAGCTCACCGGCGCGCTGTACGGGGTCGCCCTCGGCGTGGGCCTGATCACGCTGCTGGTCGGAGGCATCGGCATCATGAACGTGATGCTGGTCTCGGTCCGCGAGCGGACGCGTGGAGATCGGCGTGCGGCGCGCGCTCGGCGCCCGGCGGCGGACCATCGTCGTGCAGTTCCTCCTCGAGGCCGCCGGGGTCTCCGCCATCGGCGGCACGCTCGGCACGTTGCTCGGGCTCGGGCTGGCGAAGGTCGTCTCGATGGCCACGCCGCTCGCCGCCGCGGTGCAGCCGGCCACCATCGCCGGCGGGATCGGCTTCGCCGCGGCGGTCGGCCTGGTGTTCGGGATCTGGCCGGCGGCGCGGGCCGCGCAGCTCGACCCCGTCGAGGCCCTTCGCCACGAGTAACCCCGCCTGGCGGGGCCCGGGGGTCAGCGGCTCCCGAGCGCGCGGCGCAGGAGCACGTCCAGCTCCTTGCGCGTGTCCTCGTGGATCTGTGTCCCGAGGTGAAGATGGCGCCGTCGAGCGAGGCCTGGCATCCGCAGCCCGAGGCCGCCAGCGACTGGATGGCCGGCAGCGCCGCGCGAACGAGCCCGAGCGCCGCGGCGCTGGTCGTGCGCAGGTTCCCGATGATCTCCTCGAGCAGCTCCTGCGCGCCCAGGTCCGCCGGGTGCGGGCGCCAGCAGTCGTAGTCGGTGACCAGGTTCACCGCCGCGTAGCAGAGCTCGGCCTCGCGGGCGAGCTTGGCCTCGGGCATCAGGGTCATGCCGATGAGGTGCGCGCCCCAGGAGCGGTGGAGATCGCTCTCCGCCCGGGTCGAGAACTGCGGACCCTCCATGCAGACGTAGGTGCCGCCGTCGTGCACCCGGGCCTCCGCCCGCGCCCCGAGCAGGACCTTCCGGAGCGCGCTGCAGAACGGCTGGGCGAACTCGACGTGGACCGCGAGCGCGTCGAAGAAGGTGGGCGTCCGGCGGAAGGTGCGATCGATGACCTGGTCCGGGACCACCAGCTCGCCGGGGCGGATCTCCTCCCGGAGCGAGCCGACCGCCGCCGTGGCGAGGACGTGGGTGACGCCCACCGCCTTCAGGGCGAAGACGTTGGCCCGGTAGGGAACCTGCGCTCGGCTGGAACCGGTGCCCCTCGCCGTGGCGCGGCAGCAGGGCGACGGGAGCGCCGCCAATCTCCACCACGCGGATGGGCGACGACGGGGGCCCGAACGGAGTATCGACCCGGGTCTGCTCGCCGCTGCCGAGCGACCCGAGGGCCTCCGCCATTCCGGTACCACCGATGATGCCGAGCATGGCTCGATGCGGCGACGACATGAAGACGTTTCCTCCCGGGAAGCAGGCGCGGAACGGCGCCGCACGCTAGACGAGGGTCCGTGCACACACCAAGGAGCACGTCGATGATCGAGGGTGGGGATCGTGGCCTGGCGTACGAGGATCTCGTCCCGGGACGGCGGATCAGCTTCCCCCCGCGGTCGATCAGTCGCGAGGACATCATCCGCTTCGCCCGGGAGTGGGATCCGCAGCCCTTCCACCTCGACGAGGAGGCGGCACGGAAGACCCACTTCGGGGGCCTGGTGGCCAGCGGATGGCACACGGCCTGCCTCTCGATGCGCATCGCGGTGGATGGGCTCCTCGAGGGCAGCAGCAGCCTGGGGTCGCCCGGGCTCGAGGAGCTCAAGTGGCTCCGCCCGGTCCGTCCGGACGATCCGCTGACCCTGACGGTGGAGGTCCTGGAGGCGCGGCCCTCGCGGAGCAAGCCGGACCGGGGGAGCGTCAAGCTCGGCTACGTGCTGGTGAACGGCGCGGGCGAGCCGGTGTTCAGCATGGTGGCCTGGGTCATGTTCGGTCGCCGGACGGCGGGGCGGCCGGAGGACTGACCTTCGTCGGTGAGGCGAGCCGGTCTGCCACCGCCGCCGCGAGCCGCTCGACGCTCACCGGCGCGCTGCCCTCTGCCTTGTTGTTCACCGTGACGTAGACCGGTCGGCCCTCCGCGAGCGCCTCGACCGCGAGCCCGGCAATGTCCCCGCGGATGGCGGGGTCCTCGGCCACCAGCCGGTCGAACGGCGCGTAGAGCTCCCGGGCCTCCTCGTAGCCGAGGTCCGCCGGCAGCATCCAGCGCACCACCAGCGCGCTCGCGGACCGCGCCGCGCAGGCACCAGGCCTGGTGCGGCAGCGGCGACAGGTGGCGCCAGACGGCGAGCACGGGGATCGCGCCCACGTCCTCGAGCACGTCGGCGACGTCGGTGGTGATCAGCTCCCGGTTCCTCAGCTCGACGGCGTAGAGCGGGCCGGCCGGGAGCGCGGCGAGGAAGGCGTGGAGCCGGTCGGCGAACGCCGAGGGCCCGCCGAGCGCCTGGACGTCCTGCGGTGGGAACTGGAACACGAGCGGCCCGGCCCGGACCCCCAGGCCCTCGACGAACGGGGCGATGACCGCATCCCGGGCGTGGGCCGGGTCGAGGAAGAGCGGGTTCTCCTCGCCCCGCCGCGCGCCGTAGCGCTCATGGTGCGGGAAGCGCGAGAGCGTCAGCGCCTCGTGCGCCTTCACCAGGAAGCGGAAGTCCTCCGGGACGGAGGCGGCCCAGGCCCGGAAGGTGTCCGCGTTCACCGGCCCGTAGAAGGTCCGGTCCACCCCGACTGTCCGGAAGAGCGGGTGCCGCGCATAGGCGGGCAGACCCTCGCGGGCCAGGCGCTCGGTACCGGCCTCGCGCGCGTACACCAGGCCCGTCCATCCGGGGAACGACCAGGAGCTGGTCCCGAGGCGGAGGTCTGCGGGAAGTCGACCCCCGAGCTCCCGGAGCGCCTCGGCGACCGGGGCGGGAGCGGGCGGTTCGGGTGGCCGCTCGGGCTCGGCGGCCACACCGGGCGTTGGAGCGAACAGCTCGAGCTGCGGCGGCGCGGACATCGGACGCCCCCGAGCCTCCGCGAACCGTGGGCCAGGCTCAAGCCCGGCCGTCACCTCGACGAACCGGATACCCCCGCCGCGGGGGGCGGGTAGCGCGCCGAGATCTCCTTCGTCGATCACGCAGCCGCCGTTGTCGGCCTGTCGGTTCGCAGCGAGCAGAGCATCGATGGCCGCCGTCTCCTGGGCCGCTTCGGCGCGCACCTGCCGGGTGGTGCCTCCGTCAGCCTTGCCCTTGGCCGGGGTGGCCTTGGCGAGGTCCTTCGGCGCGACCTCGGGCTGATCGCAGAGCTTCGCGTACCCGGCAAAGATCTCGGGGCAATCGCTGGCGCCGCTCACCGCCATGTCGCCCAGGCAGCGATCGCGGAGGATCTCCGCGATCCGGGTGTTCGCGGCTTCCGGTGTCGTGGGGAAGGTGAGCCCACCGATCTTGGGCGCCTTGACCAGCGTGTCCCGGAGCGGGCGCCGCACGGCACGGAAGTCCGCGATCGTGGAGCACACCAGGGCGGCCTCACCGACGAGCCTTCGCACGTAGACCGAGAAGACCTCGGCGGCCTCCTCGATGTCTCCGTAGTGGTTGAGGCGCTGCGCGACGCGGTCGATGCTCCGGGCCGCCCGGGCGAGCGCGCCGCAATCCTTCGTCTCCGACAGCGCGGTCACGATGGCCACCACCGCGTTGCGGTGCGCCTCGTCGATGCCCTGGCCGGTGTTGCGCCGGAGCTCCTGGGCCAGGGACTCCTCGAGCATCAGCATGGCCTTGCTGGTGTAGTCGGCGTCGCTGACGAACTCCTGGAGGAGTGCGTACCCGACGAGCCGCTTGTCGGAGTTGGCGGTATCGGTGGCGAGGACGGTGGTCTCGAAGAAGGCGCGATACTTGTCGGCCTGCCGGGCCCGCTCGAACTCCTTGCTCCACCGCTCCTGGTCCACCTGGGCCTGTCGTTCTGCCTGCTGCTTGTTGGTCCAGCTCTGGTAGGCGTTGACCACGAACCCGAGGATGGCGACCCAGCTCACCAGGACCTGCGCGGCGACGGCGAAGGTGCTCCGCGACTGCAACCGCTTGCGGTCTGCCTCGATGAGCTCCTCGGCGCTGCGGAGCGTGTCCAGCTGCTCCTTGTTCGCGGAGGCTGCGAGCGCGTACGGGTCCTTCGCCTGGAGCGCCTTGCGAACGTCGTCCGAGATGGGGGCGGTCATTGCTGACGCAGGTTAGCGGAACCGATGCCCTGCTGGCGCTGGTGGCCCTGGCCGCGGGAACCGTGGACGCCATCGGCGGTGGAGGAGGTCTCCTCACCTTGCCGGTCCTCCTCGCGGTGGGCTTTCCGCCGCACCTCGCCCTGGGGACCAACAAGGGGCAGTCGGTCTTCGGGTCGGCGGCCGCCCTGTTCCGCTTCTCGCGGGCGGGGCTCGTGCCGCTGGCCCGGGCGCGGTGGACCTTTCCGCTCGGCTTTCTGGGCTCGCTCGTGGGCGCGCGGCTGGTGCTCTGGATGCGTCCGGAGGTGCTCCGGCCGGTGGTGCTGGTCCTCCTCGTGGCAGCGGCGGTGTTCGTCGTGCTCCGGCCGGCGGTGTCCAGCGGGCGGGAGCCGAGCGCGGCGGTCGCCCCGGCGGCGGTGCTCGCGCTCGGCGTCGGCGCCTACGACGGCTTCTTCGGGCCCGGGCACCGGGACGCTGCTCATCATCGGCCTCGCCGGGCTCCTGGCCCTTCCGCTGCGGCAGGCATCGGCCGAGGCCAAGGCGATCAACTTCGCGAGCAACCTCGCCGCCGCCCTGCTCTTCGCCTCGCGCGGCACGGTTGTCTGGCACGCGGCGCTCCCCATGGCCGCAGGTCAGCTGGTGGGCGGATGGGTCGGGGCGCACCTGACGGTCCGCGGGGGCGAGCGCACCGTCCGCTGGGTGGTGCTGTGCGTGGTGGCCGCGCTGGTGCTCAAGCTGTCATTCGATGCGCTCCGCGGCTGAGTCCTGACTTGCGGCACCGGAGGGACCGGGCCCAGTGTCTCCGGCGGGGAGGAGTCGAGCGATGGATCGGCGGAGATTCGGCTGGACCGTCAGCGAGGTCCCGGTCATCGGGCAGGGCACGTGGAAGATGGAGGGCGACGCTCCCGTGGAGGCGCTCGCCGCGCTCCAGGCCGGGCTCGATGCGGGGATGACCCATGTCGACACCGCCGAGCTCTACGGTGGCGGCCGGGTGGAGTCGCTGGTCGCCCGGGCCATCGCCGGGCGGCGGGACCAGGTCTTCCTCGTGTCCAAGGTGATGCCCAACCACGCGAGCCGCAGCGGGACGGTCCGGGCCTGCGAGGCCAGCCTGCGGCGGCTGGGGACCGACCACCTCGACTGCTACCTCCTGCACTGGCCCGGGCCGCACCCGCTCGAGGACACCTTCGCCGCGTTCGAGCAGCTGGTGAAGGAGGGGAAGATCCGGACCTGGGGGTTGAGCAACTTCGACGTCGATGACCTCGAGGAGGCGCTGGACATCGCGGGCCCGCGGCAAATCGCCTGCAACCAGGTGCTCTACCATCTGCGCGCGCGCGACATCGAGGACCGGGTCCTTCCCTGGTGCGTGGAGCACGAGGTGGCGGTGGTGGGTTACAGCCCCTTCGGCTCCGGCGACTTCCCCGCGCCCGGGTCGCACGGCGGCAAGGTCCTCGCCGAGGTCGGGCGGGCGCACGGGGCAACGCCGCACGAGGTGGCGCTCGCGTTCCTGACCCGCGATCGGCACGTCTTCGCCATCCCCAAGTCGTCGAAGGTGGAGCGGGTCCGGGCCAACGCCGCCGCGGCGAAGATCCGGCTCTCGTCGGCGCAGATCACGATGATCGAGGGGGCGTTCCCGGTGCGGCGAGGCCGTGGACTGCCGTCCCTGTAGCCGGGGGCGCACGATGACCGACGAGGCGCCTGGACGATCCGTGTTACGGAGGCGCGCATGCGCGTGCTGGTGACGGGAGCGACCGGACTGGTCGGCCACGGCGTGGCGAAGTTGCTGGTCGCGCGGGGACACGAGGTCCGCGCCCTGGTGCGAGACGTCGAGCGCGGGCGCGCGCTGCTTCCCGCCGGAGTGAGCCCCGTCCCCGGGGACATCACCCGTCCCGACTCGCTTGGACCCGCGCTCGCCGGGGTGGAGTGGCTGTTCCATTCCGCGGGAATGCCCGAGCAATGGCAGGCCGACGAATCGGTCTTCGACCGGGTCAACCGGCAGGGGACGGCGTGGGTGATGGGCGCTGCGAGGGCCGCCGGCGTCCGCCGGGCCATCTACACCTCGACGGGCGACGTCTTCGCCGCCCCGCGAGAGGGGCGGGTGGTCGAGGGCCCGCTGGATCCGGTTCCCAAGATGACCGCCTACGAGCGCTCGAAGGTGGCCGCCGAGCGCGAGGTGGAGGCGGTCCGCTCCACCGGGCTCGACGTCGTCGTCCTCAACCCCGCGGCGACCTACGGACCGGCGCCGGTGGTCAGCGGCCTGAACGCGGCCATCGTCAAGCAGGTGAAGGGGAAGGTACCGCTGCTCCCTCCGGGCGGGACCTCGGTCGTCTACGTCGACGGCCTGGCCGAGGCGCACGTGCTCGCCGCGGAGAAGGGGCGCAGCGGGGAGCGTTACGTCATCGCCGACGGGTATCTCCCGCTGGCGGAGCTCGCGCGGGAGGTGGCCCGGCTGGTCCCCGGCGTCCGCGTTCCGCCCGTCGGCCCGGAGTGGCTGCTGCGCGGCGTCACCTCGGTGACGGCGTTTCTGGCCCGGGTCTTCGGCTTCGCCCCGCCCATCGCACCGGGCGAGCTCGAGTTCGTGCTCTGGCAAGCCCGGCTGGATGCGACGAAGGCGGTGAACGAGCTCGGGTTCCGCCAGACCCCGGTCGACGAGGGGCTCCGGCGCACCGTCGAGTTCCTGCAGTCCGTGGGCGCCTTCGCCTGACGGGTCGCCCGGCGCTGCGGGGCGCGCGGGCTTGCCGCGGGGACCCCGGCGCGAGGAGCATGCAGGGCATGTGCCGCAACATCCGGGTCCTCTACAACTTCGAGCCGCCGACCACGCCTGAGGAGGTCCAGGCGGCGGCCCTGCAGTACGTCCGCAAGGTGAGCGGGCTCCGAGCGCCCTCGGCGGGGGACCGCGCGGCGTTCGAGCGCGCGGTCCACGAAGTCGCCCACGCCACCGAGCATCTGCTGGAGTCCCTCTCCGCCCGGACCGCGGTCAGGACCCGGGAGGGCGAGCGCGAGAAGGCCCGCGCCCGGGGGCTCCGCCGTCGCGCGAGCCTCTCCGCAGGCTGAGCGGCGACCACGCGGATTCCGGCCATCCTGATAGCCCCGAGCGCGGGTTCGGCGCCCGGTGAGCTGGCGCGCCTGGCGCCGCGGTGCCGCCCCTTTTCGTGGGGGGTTCCTCTTGACGCGCGGGCCGAAAACCTGACGTCCTCTTCCGGGAAGGCGAGGAGGAAGTGCACTGACTGGGAAACGGCAGACGGCTTCGGTGGGGGGCGCGGCCGGCGACACCGTTCCATCGGCCGGGGAGACGCTCCTCGGCCGCTTCAGGCTCCTCAGGCGAATCGGCGCGGGCGGGATGGGAGAGGTCTTCGAGGTCCGCGACCTCTCGCTGGGAACGACCCTGGCCCTCAAGATGATCCGAAGAGAGCTGGCCGGCGATCCGGCAGCGCTGGAGCGGCTCCGCCGCGAGGTGATCCTCGCGCGACGCGTGACTCATCCCAACGTGTGTCGGATCTTCGAATTCTTCGAGGGGCCCGGCGTGGCGTTCCTCACCATGGAGTTCATCGACGGAGAGACGCTGTCCCAGCGCATCCGGAGGAGCGGCCCGCTGCTACCCGGAGAGGCCCTCTCGCTCCTCCGCGACGTGGCCGCGGGTCTCGAGGCCATCCACGCCAGCGGCATCGTTCACCGGGACGTGAAGCCCGGCAACGTGCTCCTTTTGGACGGCGGCGAGCGCGGACGCCGGGCGGTGGTGACCGACTTCGGCATCGCCCTGGGCGGACCGGCCGACCGCCTCACGGAAGCGGGAGCGGTGGTGGGAACGCCGGACGCGATGGCCCCCGAGCAGCGCTCGGGCCGGGAGGTGTCGGCACGCACCGATGTGTACGCGCTGGCCCTTCTCGCCAGGGAGCTGGTGGTTGGACACAACGAGGGTTCGGACCTGGAGGGCGTTCCGCACAAGTGGCGCGGTCCGCTGGCAAGGTCGCTCGACGCAGACCCGCGTCGCCGTCACGCTACCCCGACGGAGCTCGTGTCGGCGCTGGCGGGGACGCCCCGGCGGTCGACGCGGAGGTCGGCGCTGGCGGCGGCGGCGCTGCTCCTGGCGGCGACGGCGGCCTGGTTCGGGGCGCGGACGATGGGTCCGGCAAGGCCCGACCGCCGCTCGCTCGCGGTCCTGCCGCTCGCCAATCTCGGCGGGAACCCGGCCGATGCCTGGTTCTCGGATGGCTTGACGGAGGACATCCTGACCGAGCTCACGCACGTCCCCGGTCTGAAGGTCATCTCGCGGACCTCGTCCATGGCGTACCGCAACAGCAGCAAGCCGATCCGGCAGATCGCCTCCGAGCTGGGAGTCTCGGTGCTCCTCGAGGGCAGTGTGCGTCGAGCGGACGGTCGGGTTCGCATCACCGCCCAGCTCGTCGATGCGCGCAACGACCGGCAGCTCTGGGCCGAGACGTACGACCGTGACGTCCGGGCAGTCCTGGACCTCCAGACCGAGGTGGCGCAGAGGGTCTCCGCAGCGTTGAAGCTGCGGCTGGGAACAGGCGAAGGGGCGCAGGTGGGCCTCGGTGGAACGCGGAACCCCGAGGCGTACGACGCCTACCTGAGGGGGCTGTACGCCTCCGATCGATGGGAGTTCGCCCGTGAGAACCTCGAGGCGGCGCCTGCTGCCTTTGCCCAGGCCACAGAGCTCGATCCCGGTTACGCGCTCGCATACGCCCAGCTCGGGTACGCCTACGTCCGGCAGTTCCTGTACGAGGGCTACGAACCAGACGGCCAGCGGCTGTACTTCGAGCGTGCACGCGACGCGCTCGCGCGAGCAGAGGCCCTCGAGCCGTCGCTGGCGCTGGTGCACGTGGTTCGGGCCGAGATGCTCTTCAGCCAGCAAGGAGGCTGGGATGTGGACGGGGCGCTGGCGTCGCTTCGCCGCGCGCGTGCGCTCGACCCCCAGGCCGGCCAACTCGAGGCCAGCGGCCTGTTCGCTCACATCGGACTCGCCGACCAAGCGGTCCGGGAGGCCCTGGCGGCCCTGGACCGGGATCCGAACAGCGCGCGGGCTCTGGGTGGGGTGGTGGAAGCCTATGCCTTCGCCGTTCGCTATCCCGTGCTGCTGGCCCAGCGCGGACGACTCTCGCCACCTCCGGAGGTCCGTGGCTTCATCGTCCTGGCGCTGCTCGGTGACCAGGCAGGTCGAGACGAGCTCCGGAAGGCGAATCTCGGTCAGGCGGACGTGCTGGTCCGGGCCCTGATCGACGCTCTGGAGGGCCGCACCGCCCAGGCCGAGCGGGCGCTCCGCTCCTACTCGACCCAGGGGGAGGAGAGGCGCCGCTACTACCATCACTTCACGTTCTACCGGGCGATGGGGTTCGCGCTGGTGGGCCAGCCGGACGAGGCGGTGCGGTGGCTCCGGAAGACCGCGGAGTTCGGTTACCCGAACGTGGTCGCCTTCCGGCGGGAGCCACGCCTGGCCAGCCTGCGAGGCCATCCCGGGTACGAGGCGCTCCTCACCGAGCTCGAGGCGCGCCGTGCCCGCTGGGCGGCGGAGAACCCCTGAACGGCGCGCCCCCCCCGGGTCCACCGTGTCCCCGGTGAGCGCAGTGAGGCGGGTGTCGTGCGCCGGCAGCGTTCAGGGCGACGGGACGAGCCCCGGTCCGCGCTTCACCATCACCGCGCGGACGTAGGCGAGCTGGAATCCGAGCCGGCCGGCGTTGCGCTCGGTGGGGATGCCGGGGTGCGAGGTGATGTCGGCCAGGTCCGAGCCCAGCGCCAGCGCCCGCTCGAGACGGACCACCATCAGCGCCTGCTGGATGCCGCGCCGCCGGAACCGTGGCAGGACCGACGTGCCGAAGAGCGAGGTGACGCCGTGACGCGTCCCCGAGCCAGCGGCTCCGGCGACCTCGTCGCCGACGTGGGCGATGAAGCTGTCGTGCTCGGGCGCCATGGCCGCGCGGGTCCCGTCGCGGAGGAACCCCTCGGGCATTTCCGAACCCTCGGGGATGAACCCGCTGGCGCTGGTCCGGACGAAGACCTCCACCTGGCTGTCGTTCCGCGGGTCGATCCGCTCGACGCGCAACCCCGGGGGCCAGCCGCCGGGGAGGAGCGCGCGCGGATCGCCGAGTTCCCGGAGCGGGAGCACCAGCGTGTTCTCGAACTCCTGGAGGACGAAGCCATGCTCGGCGAGCCGTCGGAGGAAACCGATCGGGGCGAAGGGCGTCAGCTCCACCCTGGGCTCGATGCCACGCGAGGCGAAGAAGCGCTCGATGCGGACGACGTCCTCGTCCGACGGCTCGCCGTCGAACCCGAGACCGGCCGTCTTGTTGAGGTAGGAGCCCGGGCCGCTGGCAGCCATCCACCCGCCGGCGACCGGCTCGGACTCGGCGGCGAGCGTGCGGACCACCTCCGCCTGGATCGCCTCGAGCCGGCGCGCCGTGGCGTGCAAATCCATCGTCTCGCTCAGCGCTTCTTGCCGTTGCCCGAGGTGCTGCGGGCGGGCGCGAGCGGAACGGCCCGCGCCTTGGCCAGGTACTCGTCGTACGTCCCGCGGAAGTCCACCAGACCCTCGGAGGTGAACGCCCAGAGGCGGGTGGCGAATTGCTCGATGAGGTCCCGGTCGTGGGTGACGACGAACGCCGTTCCCTCGTACTTCGAGAGTGCATCGCCCAGGGCGACGATGGACTCGAGGTCCAGATGGTTGGTGGGCTCGTCGAGGACCAGGACGTTGTCCTTGGTCAGCATGAGCTTGGCGAAGATCAGCCGCACTCCCTCGCCGCCCGAGAGCGCCCGGGTGGGCTTCAGCCCCTCCTCGCCCTTGAAGAGCATCCGCCCGAGGAGGCCGCGGATCTCCTCGTTTCCCGCCTTGTGGTCGAAGGTGTGGAGCCACTCGGCGGCGGTGGTGTCGTCGGGGATGCCCTCGCGATGGTCCTGGGCGAGGTAGCCCACCTTGGCCTCGTGGCCCCAGGTCAGGGTCCCCTCGTCCGGCTCGAGCTGGCCGACCAGCATCTTGCAGAGGGTGGTCTTGCCCACGCCGTTCCTGCCGATGATGGCGATCTTCTCGCCGCGGGTGACGAGGGCGCTGAAGTCGTCCGCCACGTTCACCCCGGGCCAGTGCTTGGTGAGGTGCTCGACGGTGAGCGTCTGCTTGCCGCTCGGGCGCTTCTGCTCGAACTTGATGAACGGCCGCTCGATGTTGCTCCGCTTCAGGTCCGCGAGCTGGAGCTTCTCCATCGCCTTCTTCCGGCTCTGGACCTGGCTGGCGCGCGTGCCGGCGGAGAAGCGGGCGACGAAGTCCTGGAGCTGGGCGATCTTCTTCTGCTTCTCGGCGTTCTCCGACTCGATCCGCGAGCGGACCCCGGCCTTGGCCATCACCATGTCGTCGTACCCGCCGGGGTAGGTGATGATGGTCTGGTAGTCGATGTCCGCGATGTGGGTGCAGATCGCGTTGAGGAAGTGCCGGTCGTGGCTGATGGCGACCAGGATGCCCTCGTAGTCGCGGAGGAATCCCTCGAGCCAGCGGATCGAGTCGAGGTCGAGGTTGTTGGTGGGCTCGTCGAGGAGGAGCGCCTGGGGCTTGCCGAACAGCGCCTGGGCGAGAAGGACGCGCAGCTTGTAGCCGCCCGGGATCTCGCGCATCAGCCGCGTGTGGTCGGCCTCGGGGACGCCGAGACCGGAGAGGAGCGAGCCGGCGTCGGCCTCGGCGGTGTAGCCGTCCTCCTCGGCGATGATCCCCTCGAGGTCGGCGAGGCGGTGCCCGTCGTCGTCGGTCAGCTCGGGCTTGTGGAGCAGGCCTTCCTTCTCGTGGAGCGCGGCCCAGAGCGTCTTGTTTCCCTGGAGCACGACATCGAGCACCCGCACGTCCTCGTAGCCGTACTGGTCCTGCTTCAGCACCGAGGTCTTCTTGGGCCGGCTGATCATCCCGGTGTCGGGCTCGAGCTCGCCGGCCAGGATCTTCATGAACGTCGACTTGCCGGCGCCGTTCGGGCCGGTGAGGCCGTAGCGGTTGTGCTCGTTGAAGGCGACGTCGACGTCCTCGAAGAGGCGCTTCTGGCCGTAGGCCTTGGTGACCTGTGTGACTTGCAGCGTGGGCATCAGTTCAGGGTGCTCGGTCGAGACGGGGGCGAAGCGGGGGCCGGGAACGAGGAGGCGAACCTCCGCGGGCCGGACCGGCCACTGCAACCACGCACACTAATGATGCCGTGCGTCGGATGCAGACGGCTGCGTGCACCCACACCACAAGTGTTTCCCGAACGCAACCAGGAGCCCGGAACGGGTCCCCTAGGCGGTTGCGTTCCGCTTGCCCTGGCGCCAGGCGTGGGCCGGATCGCTCAGATGCCGATGCGGTGGAGTGCGAGGAGCGGCGCGTCCGGCAGGGGGCCCGGGGCCAGCGTGACCGAGCAATCGAGCATCCAGTCAGCCTCGCCGTCCGGCGCGAGGATCTTCTGCCGGGCCTCCCAGTGTCCGGGGGCATCGGAGCGGACGATGGCCATGCTCGGGCGGCGGGCGTCGGGGGTGAGGACGATCCGCTCGTGGGCCGCGAAGTAGGGCGCGGCCTCGGCGGCCAGTGACTCGGCGGTCCAGTCCTGGCCGGGCGCGAGGCAGGCCAGGGCGTCGTCCCAGGCCTTCTCGGCGATCGCCTTGAGCAGGCGGAGGAGCTCGGCTCTGATCCGCGCGGCGATCTCCCGCGGCGACGGGCCGAGCGGGCCTCCGGTCGCCACGGGCTGGGTCGGCGCGGCGTCCGGGTGCTGCAGCCGCTCCCACTCGTCGAGGAGGCTCGAGTCGGCCTCGCGGACGGTGCGGCGCAGGCTCTGGAGCGCCTCGTCGAGCGCCTCGTCCCGGTAGCTCTCCGGCACCGTCTGCTGCAGCGTCTTGTAGGCGTCGGTGAGGTAGCGGAGCAGGACGCCCTCGCTCCGCTGCAGCTCGTACTCGCGCACGTAGTCGTTGAAGGTGGCGAACCGCTCGAGCATGTCGCGGGCGATCGACTTGGGACGGATGTTCTCGTGGCCGACCCACGGGTGCTTGAGGGCGAAGGCGTCGAAGGTGCCGTAGATGAAGTCGCGGTGGGGCTTCGGGTACTCGAGCTTGTCCAGCTCCTCCATCCGCTCGGTGTACTCGACCCCCTGCGCCTTCAGCTCGGCCAGGCGCCTGGTCTTCAGCGCGTCCAGCTGCCTCAGGAGGACGATCGTCGGGTCCTCGAGGATCGACTCGACGAGGGTGATGACGTCCAGGGCGTAGGTGGGCGACTCGCGCTCGAGCCGGGGCAGGGTGTCCAGCAGGTAGAGCGACAGGGTGTGGTGGAGCGAGAAGTCGCGCTGCAGCTCGGGCGAGACCTCCACCTCGGCGGAGCGGCCGTGCGGGTGCTTGAACGTCGAGACCAGCCCGGCGGCCCGGAGGGTGCGGAACTGGACCGCGCTCTTGGACAGGAGCTGCTTCTTCCGGGTCTCGGTGACGTGTGCCCGGCGGATGATCCGGACGAGCCGCCCGTAGCCGCCGCCGCGCTCGGGAGCGTCGGCCTGGAGGAGGTTGAGCAGGAGCCCGTGGGTCACGTCGAAGCGCGAGACCAGCGGCTCGGGTTGCCTCCCCACCAGCTTCTCGAAGGTTTGCCGGTCCCAGCCGACGAACCCCTTGGGGGGCGGCTTGCGGACGACCTTCTTCCCCGCGGCGGCCTTCTGGCCGAGCTTGAGGTTCTCGATGACGTGCTCGGGCGCCTGCGCCACGACCCAGCCCCTGTCGTCGAAGCCCTTTCGCCCGGCGCGTCCGGCGATCTGGTGAAAGTCCCGCGCGGTGAGCTGGGCGGTCTTCTCGCCGTCGTACTTGGAGAGCTGGGTGAAGAGGACGGTGCGGATCGGGATGTTCACCCCGACACCGAGCGTGTCCGTCCCGCTGACCACCTTGAGCATCCCGCTTTGGGCCAGCTTCTCGCAGAGGAGCCGGTACTTGGGCAGCAGCCCCGCATGGTGCAGGCCGATGCCCTGGGTGAGGAGCCGGCGCATGTCCTTGCCGAACGGCGAATCGAAGCGCGCGTCGGTGAGGGCGGCCCGGAGCGCCTCCTTCTCCTCGCGGGTGGTGACGTTGGCCGAGGTGAGCGCCTGGGCCTGCTCGGCGGCGGCGCGCTGGCTGAAGTTGACCAGATACACCGGGGCCCGTCCGCCCTGGACCAGGTCCTCGAGCGTCTCGTGGAGCGGGGTCTCGCGGTACTCGTACTCGAGCGGGACCGGTCGGTCGCCGCTCCGGACCGACGCGACCTCCCGGCCGGTGAGGTCCTTGATGCTCTGCTCGATGGCGCTGGTGTCCCCCAGCGTGGCCGACATCAGGAGAAACGTGGCGTGGGGGAGGGTGAGGAGCGGGATCTGCCAGGCCACCCCCCGATCCCGGTCGCCGTAGTAGTGGAACTCGTCCATCACCACCGCATCGACGCGGGGCTCCGCCTCGCGGAGGGCGAGGTTGGCCAGGACCTCGGCGGTGCAGCAGATGATGGGCGCGCCGCGGTTGATGCTCGCGTCTCCGGTGAGCATCCCCACCCGCTCCGCTCCGAAGAGCTCGCAGAGGGCGAAGAATTTCTCGTTCGCCAACGCCTTGATCGGCACCGTGTAGAACGAGATCTTCCCCTCGGCGAGGGCCTTGAAGTGGAGCGCGACGGCGACCAGTGATTTGCCGGAGCCCGTCGGCGTCGCGAGCAGCACGTGCTTGCCGGACATCAGCTCGAGCAGCGCCTCCTCCTGGGCGGGGTACAGCGTCAGGCCGGTGGTCTGCACCCAGGCGAGGAAGCGCTCCAGCAGGACGTCCGGGTCGGACGTTGGCTCGGACGGGAGCAGATTGGCGAGGGCGGGCATCGGAGGGCGCACCCTAGCAGCGGCGGCGCTGGCGTCACCGGCGCGGCTGGGGCAGGGTGCCGTCGACCCTTGAGCACGCTGCGATTCACCCTCGAGCGCACCGACGGGCTGGCCCGGGCCGGCGTGCTTCACACGCGCCGGGGCGACGTGCCCACGCCGGTCTTCATGCCGGTGGCGACGCACGCCGCCTTCCGCCACGTCAGCGTGGACGAGGCAGGCGAGGCCGGGTCGCGCATCCTGCTCGGGAACACGTACCACCTGATGTTGCGGCCGGGCCGGGAGGTGTTCGAGCGGGTGGGTGGCATCCACCGCTTCATGGGGTGGGACGGATGCGTCCTCACCGACTCGGGCGGCTACCAGATCTTCAGCCTCCCCGAGGACCGGGAGATCACCGAACGCGGGGCGCAGTTCCGCAGCTTCCACGACAACAGCCGGCAGCTGCTGTCGCCCGAGAGCAGCATCGCCATGCAGCAGGCGCTCGGGTCTGACATCATGATGGTGCTCGATGTCGTGCACGACGCGCGGGCGGAGATCGAGCCGGCGCGCGAGGCGATGGAGCGGACCCACCGCTGGGCGGTCCGCAGCCTCGAGGCGGCGCAGGCGCACGACACCGGCCAGGCACTGTTCGGCATCGTCCAGGGCGGCATCCACCCCGAGCTCCGGGACCGGAGCGTGGAGTTCCTGACCCGGCTCCCGTTCCACGGCTTCGCCATCGGCGGGCTCGCGGTCGGCGAGGAGAAGCCGCACCGGGACGCGATGACCGCGCGGGTGGCCGGCCAGCTCCCGGCGGATCGACCGCGCTACCTGATGGGCGTGGGCACGCCGCTCGACCTGGTGGAGGCGGTGGAGCGCGGGGTGGACATGTTCGACTGCATCATCCCGACCAAGATGGCGCAGCAGGGCTACGCGTACACCTTCCAGGGCCTCCTCCGGATCACCCGGATGGTGCACCGCTTCGAGGAGGTCCCGCTCGACGCCACCTGTGATTGCTTTTCTTGCACGCAGGCACGGCCGGGCGTACGTGCATCACCTGATGCGGGGAAAGCACGCGCTCGGCAGCCGGCTCGTGTCCATCCACAACCTCCGGCACTACCAGGTGCTGATGGGCCGGATGCGGGAGGCCATCCTCGCCGGGCGCTTCACCGCGGTGGTGGAGGAGATGCGGGCGCTGTGGGACTGAGTGACTTCGAGCCGGTGGTACTCCGGAGCGGCGAGTCCAGCATCCGCGACCGGCGCACCGGTGAGATCATGCATCCCGGGCTCGGTCCGCGGCGCGAGGCCGAGCTGCTGTACGTGGAGCAGACGGCTCTGGCCGGGCGGCTGTCCTCGGGCGAGCCCGGGCCGGCGCGGGTGCTGGACGTCGGCCTGGGAGCGGCGACGAACGCGCTGGCCGTGGTCGACTGTGCGCGCCGGGTGCAGGGCAGGCCGCTCGAGCTGACGAGCCTCGAGTCGGATGACGGGCCGCTGCGCCTCGCGCTCTCGGCCCCGGCGAGCTTCCCGGTGCAGGCCTCCCACCGCGAGACCCTCGAGGCGCTGCTCGCGCGGCGGTTGGTCGAGTCGCCGGGCCTCCGCTGGAGGTGGGTGGACGGCGATGCGCTCGAGGCGCTCGAAGACCTCGGCGCGCGGCAGGATGTCATCTGCTTCGATCCGTTCTCGGCCGAGGCGAACCCGGAGCTGTGGACGGTCGAGGCGCTGCGCCGGGTGCGCCAGGTCCTCGCGTCCGGCGGCGTGCTCTCGACCTACAGCGCCTCGACCCGGACCCGGGTGACGCTGCTCCTCGCCGGTTTCTGGGTGGGTGCAGGCGCGGCCGCGGCGGCCAAGAAGGAGACCACCGTGGCCAGCGACGGGCCCTCCGTGCTCGCCGCGCCCCTCGGGGCCAGGTGGATCGCGCGCTGGCGCCGGTCGAGCGCACGCGCGCCTCACGGCATGGCCGAGCTGACGCCCGACATCGAGGCTGCCGTGCTCGAGCACCCCCAGTTCGCAGGGCTCGGGCGATGACACCTCGGCGTGTGGCTTCTCACGCGGGGCGCGGTCCTGGCGCGAGGCTTGCCCTCCCAGAGCGACTGGTCGAGGTCGTCGACGAGGCACTCCGGCCTCCGCTCTTCCGGAGTCTGCGCGCGGCCGTGCGCCGGCTCGGGAGCGAGGGCATCCGCCGCACCTACGAGACGACGTTCTGGTTCGACCTCGACACCACGCCGATGGCCATGCCCGAGCGGGCGGCGAAGGCCCTGTCATCCGTCTTCCGGTCCCGGGGGGCGCGAGGCGTCGAGTGGTGGCTGTCGCGGATGTGGACCCACGATGTCCGGGTCGACTTCCACCGCGACCGGGACGAGCGGCTCGCCCTCGCCGGTGGCCCCGATCGGCATCCGCGCGTCTCGTCCGTGCTCTTCCTGAACCGCGTCCGGGGCGGGGCGCTGGCGGTGACCGCGCAGCTGCCCGATCCGCGCAACCCGGCGCTGGTCCCGCTCCCGCTCGAGGCGGACCTCGTCGGCCCGGCGCCGAACCGGCTTGCGGTCTTCGACGGGCGACTGACCCACGGCGTCCTGGATGCGAGGAACGCCGTTCCGGTGTCCCGGCTGCGCTCGCGGGGCGAGCTGCGACTGACCCTGGTGATGAACGGATGGACCTGGCGACCGACCGGTGTGCCGACGTTCGGGGGGGCCGGGGTCTACAGCGCGCTCGTCGTCCCGCGAGGACGGTGATCCCGAGGCGGGCCGGTCCCCTGCGAGACGCGAGAAGAGGCGGGGGGTGGAGCGTCGTCGCCCGGGCGTGGGGCCTGCGCGGCTCCGGGTGCTCGACACGGCACTGCCCCGCACCGCTCGGACTGCCGGCCCGGCACCGCGTCGCCATGCGAGTCGGGGCGCGCAGGCGAGGTCAGACCCGGGACGACCGCGCCGGGGTGACCGCCTCCAGCGCACGAGAGGCTATAGCAATAACTATCACTCAGAGTCCGCGACATCTGCTCGTAACTATCTGATCTCTCTTGAGCCCGAGACTCTTCCAGTGCGGGTTGTTGCTATAGCCTCTCGTGCGCTGGAGGTGCGCCCCCCGGGGAGCCCGGGCCGGGTCGCTCGCTGGCATGCACCACCGCGCCCGGCGCGTTCTGGCCGCGACGCGCGATACCCTGCCACGGGCCGGGTCGAGGCCAGGCCACATCGAGCCCGAGGCGAGTCACGTCCCGCGCCCGCCCGCGTCCCATCGGAGCCGAGTGACGCCGGATCGTTCGACCTGGCGGTCGAGATGAGCCGCGACGGGCGAGCCGGGGTACGGGCGACTCGGGACTCGGCGCTCCCCGCGGGTCCGTCCTGGTGGGCGCCGCGAGGAGACATGCCGAGGGCCGAGAGCAGAAGCGCCCCCATCGTCGGTGGAGGCAAACGGCTCCGCGAATCAGTGGCGCGTCGGGTCGCCGCTCGTGCCCGCGGTCCCGCCGGCGGGCCCCACCGACTTCACGTCCAGCCGTCGCGTCTTCGATTGCTGCGGGAGGGGTACGGTGATCTCCAGGACGCCGTTCTCGAAGCGCGCCTCGGCCGCGTCCGCGTTCGCGCCCGGGGGCAGCGGGATCACCCGGCGGAACGTCCCATAGCTGCGCTCCGACCGCCGGATCCCTCCGCGGGTGTCCTCCTGCTCGCTCCGGCGCTCGCCCTGGAGCACGAGCGCGTCCTCCTCGATCTCGACCTGGAAGTCCTCCGGGCGGACACCTGGGAGGTCGACGTTCACCACCAGCTTGCCGTCACGCTCGTTGATGTCGATGTGCGGCAGGAAGCGCCCGCCGAATCCGAGCCCGGCGAGCGCTCCCAGGCCCTGGCCTCCGCCGAAGAAATCCGGTCCATGTCGTCGCTCAGCCGGCGGAACAGCGCGAAGGGGCTGCCGCCGAAGAAGCCGCCGAGCGGATCGTCCCAGCCCTCGCGCCGCGAGAGCCGTCCGCCGGACTGGCCGGGTCGCGTCCAGTGCCCGTTCCCTGCGAGCCGACGTCGACGCGGCCCTGCTCGCCCGTCGTCTCGCCGCCCTGCGCAGCCGTGGCCCGGCTCGCAGCAACGGGCCCGGTGCCCTCGGCCCCCGTCTTCGTTCCGGCCTTCTCCGTTCCGATGCCCTGCCGCTCGTTCTGTGCCATTGGGTGGACTCCTCTCGTGGTGTGGCGATGCCGGCACGGGGATGCGCCGGTCGGGACCTCGACTCCAGCAACGAGGAGCGAGGGTGTTCTCATCCGCACCGTGACGATGGCGGGGGTGCCCCGGCCGGAGGGCAGTCACCCGAGCGACGTGAGCTCGGCCCAGCGCGCGTAGAGGCGATCGACCTCGGCGGCTGCAGCGCCGAGCGCAGCCTGCGCCTCGGCCGCCCGGCGCCCATCCGAGTAGACCTCGGGTCGGAGCAGCTCGGCCTCGGCCGCCGCCCGGCGCGCCTCCGCCGCCTCGATGGCTGCCTCCATGCCTTCGAGCTCGCGCTGCGCCTGGTACCCGAGGCGCCGGGGCCGCGCCGGCTCGGGGCCGCCGGTCTCGATGGGAGGAGGTGCCGCGCTCAGGATGGCCGCAGCGGCCGTGACCACGCCAGTGCCCCCCGGCCCGCCTGCGCCCGGAGCGTCCGGTAGGTGGTGAAGTTCCCGGGCCAGGAGACCACGGTTCCGTTTCCCTCGACCGCGACGATGCGCGTCGCGACCTTGTCCAGGAAGTACCGGTCGTGGGTGACGAGCAGCACCGCGCCGCCGAAGCCGAGCAGCAGTCGCTCCAGGACGTTCAAGGTCGGCAGGTCCAGGTCGTTGGTGGGCTCGTCGAGCACCAGGAGGTTCGCGCCCTGGAGGAACAGCCGCGCCAGCAGCAGCCGGTTCCGCTCGCCCCCCGAGAGCGCGCCGACCTTCATCCGCTGCATCGGGACGGGGAAGAGGAGATCGTCGAGGTAGTCGCGGAGCGCCACGGTCCGGCCGCCGAGCTCGACCTGCTCCTCGCTCGACGCGGCCTCGTAGACCGTCTGCTCCGGGTCGAGCGAGGCGCGGCCCTGGTCGAAGTGGGCGACGCGCACCGTCCGCCCGCGGGTCACCGTGCCCTGCTGCGGCGGGAGCTCGCCGAGGAGCACCCGGAGGAGCGTCGTCTTCCCTGCGCCGTTCGGGCCCACGATGCCCACCCGGTCGCCCGACTGGATGATGAGCGAGACGTCGCGGAAGACCTGGTGCCCCGGCCAGCCGAACGCCACGTCCTTCGCCTCGAGCACCGTGTGGCCCAGCCGTGCGGCGTCGGCGAGCTGGAGCTCGGGGACGCGCGGCCGGCGAAAGCGCGGCTCGGCCATCAACCGGCGGGCGCGCTCGATGCGGGCCCGGCTCTTGGTCCGCCGCGCCTCGGGGCCGCGCCGGAGCCACGCCACCTCCTGGGCGATCCACCGGCCGCGCTTGTGCTCGCTGCGCTCGGCGTCCGCCTCGGCGGCCAGCTTCTGCTCGAGGTAGGCCTGGTAGTTGCCGGGGTAGGAGACCAGCGCGCCGCCGGGCTGGATCTCGACCACCCGGTCCACCAGCGAGTCGAGGAAGTAGCGGTCGTGGGTGACCAGGAGCAGCGCGCCGGGCAGCGCGTCGAGCGCGTCCTCGAGCCACTCCACGGTGTCGGCGTCGAGGTGGTTGGTCGGCTCGTCGAGCAGCAGGAGATCCGGCCGCGCGAGCAGGGCCCGGGCGATGGCCACGCGCTTGCGGACTGCCGCCCGAGAGCTGGGCCACCGGACGGTCCCAGTCCTTCACCCCGAGCCGGTCGAGCAGCGTCCGCGCCTGGTGCTCGGTGTCCCAGCCGCCGAGCGACTCGATCCGATCGGCCAGCCGCGCGCAGCTGCGCGCCCGCCCGGTCCAGCATCTCGCCCCGGAGCGAGCCCAGCTGGTGGGCGAGCGCGTGGTGCTCGGCGAGCGCCTCCCGGAGCGGCGCCTGCGCCACGGAGAGCTCACCGGCGACGGTGGCCCCCGGGGGAAACTCGGGCTCCTGGGCGAGGAACGTCACCCGCGTGCCCCGCCGGAGCTGCAGCTCCCCGGCGTCGGGCCGCAGCTCGCCGGCGAGGATGCGCATCAGCGTCGACTTGCCGGAGCCGTTGACGCCCACCAGGCCCACCCGCTCGTCCTCCTCGACGACGAGGGTGAGGTCGTGGAAGAGCGTGCGGCTGCCGAACGAGAGCGAGACGTCGGCGGCGCGGAGGAGCGTCACGGCGTTCCCCCTCGGTCGAGATTCAGGCCTGCGGCACGGCGCTGCGCGGAGGAGCGCGCGGGCTCGGGCGCGGCGATGTGCCGGATGACCGCCTCCTTGCCCGGCTCGGCGCGGTGCGCGCGCTCGAGGAAGACCATCTGGCTCCGCACGGTGGGCCCGCCCTCGGTGCGGACCGGGCTGTAGGTCCCGTCGGGCTGTAGCTCGGTGGCCTTGGTGTCGTCGCGCAGCCCCAGGCCGAGCACCTCGTCGAGGAGGCGCAGCCGGATGACCGGGTCCTCCACCGGGACCATCACCTCGACCCGGCGGACGAAGTTGCGCGGCATCCAGTCGGAGCTGGAGAGAAACACCTCGGCGCGCTCCGGGGTCCCGAAGGCGAAGACCCGCCCGTGCTCGAGGAACCGGTCGGTGATCGCCCGGACCCGGATGTTCTCCGAGACGCCCAGCAGACCCGGACGGAGACAGCAGATGCCGCGGATGAGAAGGTCGATCCGCACGCCCGCCTGCGACGCCTGGTACAGCTCGCGGATGAGGTCGGCGTCCACCAGGTGGTTCACCTTGCAGAGGATGCGCGCGCCCTCGCCGCGACGGGCCCGATCCGCCTCGCGTCGCACCAGCTCGGTCAGCTTCTCCTTCAACCCGAAGGGCGCCACGACCAGCCGCTTGAACGTCGGCGGCACGGCGTAGCCGGTGAGCATGTTGAAGAGTGCGCTGACGTCGTCCGCCACGGCGGTCCGCGCGGTGAAGAGCGACAGGTCGGTGTACTGCCGCGCGGTCAGCGCGTTGTAGTTGCCGGTGCCGAGGTGGACGTAGCGGCGGATGCCCTGGCCTTCGCGTCGGACGACCAGGGTGATCTTGCAGTGGGTCTTGAGGCCGATGAGCCCGTAGACCACGTGCACCCCGGTCTCCTCCATCCGCCGGGCCCAGGCGATGTTGTTCGCCTCGTCCAGCCGGGCCTTCAGCTCGACCAGCGCCGCCACCTGCTTGCCGTTCTCGGCGGCGCGGCTGAGCGCCCGGGCGATGGGGCTGTCGGGAGCGATCCGGTAGAGCGTCTGCTTGATGGCCAGGACGTTCGGATCGTCGGCCGCCTCCTCGATGAGGCGGGTCACCGGGTCGAACGAGTCGTACGGGTGCTGGAGGAGGACGTCTCCCCGGGCCAGCACCGGGAACAGGCTCTCGGCGTCGCGGAGCGAGGGCGGCAGGGCGGGGGTGAACGGCTCGGCCCGGAGCTCCGGGCGATGGTCGCGCTCGGACAGCGCGGTGAGGTCGGACAGCTGCAGGGGCGCCTCGGAGCGGTACAGGTCCTCGTGGGTCAGCCCCAGCGACTGACGCAGCGAGGCCTCCAGGGCGAGCGTGGCGTTCTGGTTCAGCTCGAGCCGCACCGCCATGCCGCGGTCCCGCCGCCGGAGCTCCTCCTGGATGGTGGACATGAGGTCCTCCGACTCCTCCTCGTCCACGTTCAGGTCCCAGTTGCGCGTCACCCGGAAGGCGGCCTTGTGCTCCACGGCGAAGCCCGGGAAGAGCTCCGCCAGGAACAGGCCGATGAGGTCCTCGAGCAGGAGGTAGGCGCTCCGGCCCTCGCCGGCGGGGCACCGGCACGAGGCGGCTGAGCACGGTCGGCACCTGGACCACCGCCAGGCCTCCCGGCGCGCTCCCGGCGCGGCGCTTGCGCCCGTCGCGCTGCAGGACCACGGCGAGGTTGAGCGACTTGTTCCGGAGGTGGGGGAAGGGGTGCCCCGGATCCACCGCCAGGGGCGTCAGCGCCGGGAAGACCGCCGAGCGGAAGTGCTCGTGCACCGCCTCCCGCTGGGTCCGGTCGAGCGCGTCGGGCGCGAGCAGCTCGACGCCGTGGGAGCGGAGCAGGGGGACCAGCTCGTCCCGCCAGACCGTGTCGAACAGCCGGACCATCTCCCGCACCTCGGCGGTGATGGCCTGGAACTGCTCGGTGGGCGAGAGGCCGTCCGCCTCGGTCACCGTGACGCCCGACGCCAGCTGCTGTTTGATGCCCGCCACCCGCACCATGAAGAACTCGTCGAGGTTGGCCGAGGCGATGGAGAGGAACCGGACCCGCTCGTACGGCGGGAGCGTCGCGTCCTGGGCCTCGCCGAGGATGCGGAGGTTGAAGGCGAGCGCGCTCAGCTCGCGGTTGATGAACATCCTGGGGTCGTTCGATTCCACGGTCGAGGGGGGGCGCCGGACGGGTGCGTCCATCGCGTACCAGGCAGATGACGATGACGTGAAGAGGGGGTCCTCGCAAGCTTGCACACTTGCGCGTCGGAGCGCGTTGCTACACCACTACCGGGAGTCCCTTGACCCGCCCCGTCCCAGAGCCCGTGCTCGCCGCCATCGATGTGGGCACCAACGCCGTCCGTCTGGAGCTGGCGCGCCTGCTGGCCAACGGCTCGGTCGAGCTCCTCCACCAGGAGCGGGACCCGGTCCGGCCTGGCGAGGGGGTGTTCAGGACCGGCGTCATCCCGCGCGAGGTCGCAGACCGGCTGCTGTCCACCTTGCGCCGCTACGGCGCGCTGTGCCGGCGCTACCACGCGCAGGTACGGGCAGTGGCGACCAGCGCGGTGCGCGAGGCGAAGAACCGGGACGAGATTGTCCGGCGGGCGCGCGATGAGGCCGGGCTCCGGCTGGAGGTCATCTCCGGAGTGGAGGAGGCCCGCCTGATCACCCTCGGCGTGCTCTGGGGAAAGCCGCCCAGCGCCCGGTCTCTCTGCGTCGACATCGGCGGCGGCTCGACCGAGGTCGCCTCCGCGCTCGGGGACACGCCGAACGCCATGTGGAGCGTGGGCCTCGGGGCGGTGCGGATGACCGAGCTGTTCGGGACCTCCAGGAGCATGAGCAGCAAGCAGCTCAAGCTCATGCGCGGCTACGTGTCCGAGGCGCTCACCGAGGGGCTCCCGGCCCGCATCGCCGGTGCCCCCCGGGCCGCGCTCGGCAGCTCCGGGACCATCGGCGCGGTGGTGGCCTACGCTGCGACGGAGGGGTCGGCCCACGCCACCGGCCGGCAAATCTCCCAGGCCGTGGAGGACCTGGTCGAGATGTCACCGGCCCAGCGGCGAAAGCGGTTCGACGCTCGCCGGGCGGAGATCGTCTGCGCCGGGGCGGTCATCCTCGAGCAGCTGGTCAAGCACCTGGGGCTCGAATCGGTGACCGCCGTCCAGCGGGGGCTGCGCGAGGGCATCCTGGTGGACCTCATCCGCCGCAAGGAAGCCGGCGAGGACCACAGCCTGCACGAGGCCGCGCTGGTGGTGGGGCGCCGCTTCCACTTCGACGAGGCGCACGCGGTCCAGGTGACCCGGCTCGGCCTCCAGCTCTTCGACGACCTCGCGCCGCTCCACAACCTGCCGGCGTCGGCGCGCCCGCTGCTCGAGGTGGCCGGGCTGCTCCACGACGTGGGCAACGCGGTCAGCTACCAGAAGCACCACCGCCACAGCTATTACCTCATCGTCAACGCCGAGATCCCCGGGCTGCGGGAGCGCGAGCGCGAGCTCGTCGCGCGCATCGCGCGCTACCACCGACGGAGCCCGCCCGACGCGAGCCACTCGGGGATGGAGGGCCTCGGGGCAGGCGGAGGTACGGCTGGTGCGGAAGCTGGCCACGCTCCTCCGGGTGGCGGACTCGCTCGATCGCAGCCATCGCCAGAGCATCGTCCGGATCCAGGCCCGGCTGCTGCCCAGCGCCGTCCTGGTGAAGCTGAAGGCCCGGAGCCCGCTCGATCTCGAGCTGTGGGACGCCACCCGCGAGGCGGCGCTGTTCCGGAGGGTCTTCGGGCGGAAGCTCCTCCTCCAGGTCCTCCGCCATCCCCGGGAGCTGCAGCGGAAGTCGATGCGGGCCGCGGCCTACCTGGTCATCGACCCCCGCTTCCGATAGAGCCCGGGCGATGGAGATCCCCCACGAGGGCGAGGAGCGGCGAGCAACGGACCGCATCCCGGTGCGGATCGAGGTCCACTTCAGCGATGCGGCCGCGGCGGCCGAGGCTCTCCACTCCTACGCGGTGAACTTCTCGGTGGGCGGCATCTGCCTGCGGACGGAGCGCAGCTACCCCGTCGGCCACCTGCTCCAGCTGGTGCTGCTCGTCGAGGAGGAGCGCTTCGAGCTCGAGGGCGTGGTCGCCTGGGCACGGGGGCGCGAGCAGGCCATCGGGGTGCGGTTCCGCGAGGTCGCTCCCGAAGGCAAGGAGCGACTCGCCGCGCTGGTGCACCGGCTCGGACCCAGCACCCTGCCCGGGGCCTGGACCCTCAAGGGACCCGGCTGACCACCCCGCGCTCGGCGTCCCGGAAGCCCATCGCCTCGCAGAAGCGGAAGGTCGCCTCGTCGGGCACGCTCGGAAGCTGCAGATCCACCCGCTTGACGCTCAGCACGCGCGCGCGCTCCAGCGCCCGCTGCAGCAGCGCCCGCCCCACACCCTGACGCCGGGCCGCGGGGAGCACCACCAGCTCGTCGATGGTGGCGATGCGTCCGCTGAGGCGGAGCTGGGGGCGATGCGACAGCGAGAGCAGGCCGAGGGGGCGGTCGCTCGCGTCGGCGGCGACGTGGACCTCGATCTCCGGATGGCTCAGCACCCAGTGCACGGTGGCGGTGTCTCCGGCGCCGGTGTGCCCGAGCTCGGCGAGCAGGTGCCCGAGCTGCTCGCCATCGCCGCGGCGTGCGAGCCGGACCCGGAAGGACGGCGTGGAGGCGGGGCTGGTGCGAGACGAGGGGAGAGCCATCCGGCGGCGGGCGTGCGCCCGGGGCAGGAGCTTACCGCCGGCTGGACTTCACGGACCCTTTTCGAGCGCGGCCCACCTCGCCGCACCGGCGCTCACCAGCACCGCGCCCAGACGAGCCCCAACCCGCCACGGACCGGCACCACGAGGACCCTGGGTGTCCCGTCCGGCGGCGGCGTCGCCATGTCGGCAACCCACCGCTGGACCAGGGCGTATGCCCCTGGGTGCCCGGGGAAGCCGACCACCCCCGCCCGTCCGGTGCCCGACGGTGCGGTCCGTCATCGAGCCTGCATCCCTGCGCCGGTCGTGACTAGGAGTGGCGGCCATGCGCCATGGAGTCTGGAGACGGGGAGACGGCCTGCAGCTCGCGGTCTGGGCGCCGCGGACCGACGGCGCTCGCGGTGCGCGTCGCGCGGCCGGGACATCGCGCTCCTGGCGGCCCCGGGAGGCTGGTGGACCGCGGACCTGCCGCTGCTGCCGTCCGGGACGCCGTATGCGCTGGCCTTCCCCGGGGGTGCGCTCCGGCCGGACCCCGCCGCGCGGGCCCTGGCGGGCGACGTGCACGGGCCCTCGGCCATCTTCCACCCCCGGGAGTTCCGGTGGACGGACCAGCGCTGGGCCGGCGTCCGTCCCGAGGCGCTGGTCTTCTACGAGCTGCACGTCGGGGCGTTCACCGAGGCGGGCACGCTGGACGCGGCGGCCGATCGGCTGCCGGAGCTCGCCGAGCTGGGGGTCACCTGCGTGGAGCTGATGCCGGTGCAGCCCTTCGCCGGCGCGCGCAACTGGGGCTACGACGGGGTGCTGCTGCACGCGGTGCATTCGTCGTACGGCGGCCCGGCGGCGCTGCAGCGCTTCGTGGATCGCGCGCACGCGCTCGGCCTGGGCGTGTGCCTGGACGTGGTCTACAACCACCTCGGGCCCGAGGGGAATTACCTCGGCGAGTTCGGGCCCTACACCACCGCCCGCCATCGCTCCCCCTGGGGCGACGGCATGAACTACGACGGTCCGGACGCTGGGCCGGTGCGTGCGCTACATGGTGCAGGCGGCCCGCTCCTGGGTGGAGGACTTCCACGTGGACGCGCTCCGCCTCGACGCGGTCCACGCCATCGTCGATGACAGCCCGGTCCACCTCGTGCCGGACATCGTCCGCGCGGTGCAGCGCGGCCTCGGGAGGGCGGGCCCAGGTCATCGCCGAGAGCGACCTGAACGATCGGCGGGTGGTGGACCCGCCACCGGCGGGCTGGGGCTGCACCGCGGCCTGGGCGGACGACTTCCACCACGTCCTGCACGCGATGCTCACCGGGGAGCGGGGCGCGTTCTACGCGGACTTCGGGGATCCCCAGGATCTGGTGACGGCGCTCGAGCAGGGGTTCGTCTACCAGGGGCAGCCGTCGCGCTTCCGGGGCAGGCCGCACGGGACCCGGACCGAGGGGCTGCTGCCCCGGCAGTTCGTCTTCTGCCTGCAGAACCACGACCAGATCGGCAACCGGCCCACCGGCGAGCGGCTGGCGAGCCTCGTGCCGCCCGCGGCGCTCGAGCCGCTGGCGACGCTGCTCCTCCTCGGCCCGGGGCTCCCGCTGCTCTTCATGGGCGAGGAGCTCGGCGAGACCCGGCCGTTCCTCTACTTCACCAGCCACACCGACCCTGGGCTCGCCAGGGCCGTGTCCGAGGGTCGCCGGACCGAGTTCATCTCCCGGGCGGCCGAGGTGCCGGACCCGCAGGACGAGGCCACTTTCCGGCGCTCGCGTCCGGCGCAGGAGGGCGACACCGGTCTGCGCGCGCACTACCGCCAGATGCTCGCCATTCGCCGGCAGTACAGGGACCGCATCGGCGCGGAGTGGCCGCGGGTGCGCCGCGAGGGCCGGGCCTACACTCTGGAGCGGCCGGGGTTGACGGTTCGTGTCAACCTCGGCCCCGAGCCCGCGCTCGGGATGCCGGGATGGGGATGGGAGGTATTGCCCGGATGAGCCCGCCGTACGACGAGGCGCTGTTCGGCGAGCTGGTGGCCGGGTGGAAGCGCGGGGAGGTGGTGGCGGCGCCGCCGCCGGGCACGCTCGAGCCTCTGCGGCCGGGCGACGTCACGCCGCTGCCGTCGCCGGGCACGCCCGAGCATGCCCGGCTCGCCGGGATCGGCAACGCGCTGCTGCGCGAGGGCCGCGTCGCCGCGCTGGTCGTCGCCGGCGGGGCAGGAACGCGCTTCGGTGGCGCGGTGAAGGCGCTGGTGCCGGTGGTGGAGGGGAGGACCTTCCTGGATCTCAAGTTGCTCGACGCCGAGCGCACCTCCGCGCGGGTGGGGCACGCCGTCCCGGTGGCGCTCATGACCTCCTTCCTCACCTCGGAGGGCATCGCCGAGCACCTCGCCGCCCACCCGCCCCGTGTCCCGGTGCTCCCGTTCCTGCAGGCCGCCTTGCCGAGGCTCGAGCCCACCGGGGAGATCGCCCGCGACGCATCCGGAGCGCCGTCCCTCGCGCCGAGCGGACACGGCGACGTGTTCCGCGCGCTCCGGACGAGCGGGGTGGGGGAGCGGCTCCGGGCCCTGGGGGTGGAGCACGTCTACTTCTCCAACGTGGACAACCTCGCCGCCACGCTCGACCCGGTGGTGCTGGGCCTCCACGCCGACGGCGGGGCGGCGATGACGGTGGAGGTGACGCCTCGCCGGGCGCCGGACGGCGCGCTCGACGTGGGCGCGGCCCCGGTCCGGGTCGGAGGTCAGCTCCAGCTCGTGGAGAAGGTGGACCCGGCAGGCCCACGCGACCATCTCCACCAACAACATCGCCTTCCGCCTCGCCCCCGCTGCTGCGAGGCGCCCATCCCGGTGCCGTTCCGGGCGGTGAAGAAGACGGTCGAGGGCGCGCCGGTCATCCAGTTCGAGCAGGTGACCGCCGAGGCGTCGAGCCTGCGCCGTCCGGACGGCGCGCCGCTCCTGCCGGTGCGCTTCATCGAGGTGCCGCGCGGGGACCCGGCCAGCACCCGGTTCGAGCCGGTGAAGGCCCCGGGGGACCTGCCCCCGGTGGCCAGCCGCATCCGCGCGCTGCTCGGGCTGTGAGCGGGCTCGGGTGCTCACCCCCGCCGCGCCGGCTTCGGTGGACGGGGCAGGGTGGGGTTGACCCCCGGCCGGGTGCACGCGCCCATGGACGCCCCCCGTGGCCCGCGCCTAGAGTCTGTCGCCATTCCGGCGTGGAGCGGGGTGCAGGACCGACATGGCGTTTTCCCGAACGTCCTGTCTGGTCCGTGGCGCTTCTCGGGGAGCAGGACGGATGCGGACGACGCTTCGGTGGCTCATTCCCATGGTGTCCTTCGGTCTGCTCGGTGCAACACCGGCGGAAAAGGAGAAGGACGCCTGGACTCTGACCAAGACGGACGGCGCGGGCTGCCGGCTCGACTCCGACAAGACCTCGGTCAGCGACGGCTACCAGACCACGAGCGTGCAGGTCCGGGTCACCGCCAGCGAGGTCCGGGTGGTGAGCGAGTCGACCTTCGACGACGGCAAGGGAGACCTGCTCATCCAGGTCGACAAGAACGAGGCGGTCAAGGCCGATGGCCTCGACGGCGCCAAGGCGGTGGTCTTCAAGGGGCCGGCGGCGGCGAGCGCCATCGTCCAGTTCAAGGCAGGTCTGAAGGCGCGGGTGCAGCTGCGGTTCTGGCCAACCTGGCCAGAGACCGGAACCCACTCCGTGGTGGTGAGCCTCATCGGCTTCACGCGGGCGTGGGACGAGATGCAGGCGAGCTGTCGCTGACGGAGGACGTCCTCACATGGGGCTGCGACTCAAGTTCAATCTGGTGCTCATCCTGGTCTTCGCGCTGGGGCTCGGCGCCTCGGGCTACACGTCGAGGCGCATCCTCGAGGCGAACGCCGAGGACGAGGTGGCGCGCAACGCCGAGCTGATGATGGGCGCGGCGCTCGCCGTCCGCGGGTACACGTCGAAGCAGGTCAAGCCGCAGCTCGAGCTGCAGCTCATGCGCGCGTTCCTGCCCCAGTCGGTGCCGGCCTACGCGGCGACGGAGATGTTCAACACGCTCCGCCAGCAGCACCCCGAGTACACGTACAAGGAGGCGACGCTGAACCCCACCAACCCCCGCGACCGCGCGGTGGAGTGGGAGGCGGACATCGTCAACCAGTTCCGCAACGACAACACCCGGACCGAGATCCGCGGCACGCGTGACACCCCGACCGGCAAGGCGCTCTACCTGGCGAAGCCGCTGACCATCAAGGACCCGGGGTGCATCCCCTGCCACGACACGCCCGACGCCGCTCCCAAGTCGATGGTGGCCCACTACGGCCCGGCGAACGGGTTCGGCTGGAAGCTCGGCGAGACGGTGGGAGCACAGATCATCTCGGTGCCGATGTCGGTCCCGCTCGCCAAGGCGGACCAGGCCTTCAGGACGTTCATGACGTCCCTGGTGGGCGTGTTCCTCCTGGCCTTCATCGTGCTGAACGTGGTGCTCTCGTTCCTGGTCATCCGACCCATCGTCCGGATGTCGAAGGCCGCCGACGAGGTGAGCACCGGGAACTTCGACGTGCCCGAGTTCTCGGTGCACAGTCGGGACGAGATTGGTGTCCTGGCGACGTCATTCAACCGGCTGCGGAGGAGCCTGGAGAAGGCCATGAAGCTGTTGGAGTAGACTTCATGGCCGGGCAGCACCCAGCCGGAGCGGAATGAACGACCACGGTCACAGGACGTTCGTCGGGACCCTGGTGTTCCTCGATGTCCTCGACCCACGCCCGGACGCGCTCGAGTGCGTGGAGCAGGCTGCGTCGCGGGCCATCGGCCACCTCGAGCCGGATGACGTCCTGACCGTGCCGCACCCGCGCGGGCTCGTCCTGGTCTTCCCCGGCGATCCCGAGGACGGTCTCTTCGTGGCGCTCGGGCTCCGCGATGCCCTGGAGCACGAGGCCGCCACCCGGACGGGCTTCGGCGCCCGGATGTCGGTTCACCTCGGACCGGTCCGCATCGTCGACGGCGTCGCCCAGGGAGAGGGGCCGACCGTGGGTGCGCAGCTCGCCTCGGTCGGCCACGCCGGGGCAGATCGTCTCCAGCCGCTCCTTCTTCGAGGTCGTCTCGTCCCTCAGCGCCGAGCACCGGGGGCTGCTCCACCCGCTCGGCCGCAAGCGCACCGCAGACGGCAAGGAGCTCGACGTCTACGAGCTCGGCTCGCACGTCGAGCGCGAGGTGGAGGTCACCTGGCCCGCCGGGCGCACCCCCGTGCCCGGCGCGTCCGCGGCGCCCCCGCTGCACCCCATCCCGCTGGTCACGCCGGTGGAGTCCGTGCCGGCGCCCCCGCCTCCGTCGCCGGCTCCGGCACCGGCACCGGCCGCGGCGCCGGTCATCGTCACCGGAGGCTGGGTGGCAGGGGCTCTGGAGGAGCTCGGCGCCTTCCTGGCCAAGAGCATCGGCCCGCTGGCGCATACCCTGGTGCGGCGGGCGGCGCGGGCCACCCAGGATCCCGCGCACGCTGGTGGCCGAGCTGGCCGAGTCCATCGAGAACGGGGACGACCGGCGGAAGTTCGAGGACTTCGCCCGCTCCTGGACCCGGCGGTCCCGGGCCATCGGCGGAGTGCCGGCGACGCCCGGCGCCGCCCTACACCCCGGGCGCTCCGTACACGCCGGGGATGGGCCACGCGGCCGGGCACACCGCTCACGCCCATGCCCCAACAGCAGCAGCGCCTCGCCGCGGGCGATGGGTGGCCAGAGGTGGCCAAGTGGCGCGGGGCGCCTCGCCGGGCGCTGACTGCCGAGCAGCGGGCGGTCCTCGAGGCGGCGCTCGCACCGCACCTCGGGCCCATCGCCAAGGTGATGGTCGCCCGGGTGGTCCGCGAGGCGCCGGACTGGGGAACCGCCTGCCAGACGCTCTCGGCGTCCATTCCGGACAACGTCTCGCGCGAGGACTTCCTGCGCACCCTCTCGGACCCGGGCCATCCCCGGACCCGCACTCCGCCGAGGTCTCCCGGCAGGACCGCCACCCAGGCCCGTCCGGCGGCCAGCGCAGGTCCCAGGCCCGCCGCGCCGCCGCCGGCCCCGGCGCGCGGCTCACCCTCGCGGCCGACGCCAGCGGTGGAGCACCCGCCCTCGCCGATGCCCCGGGCCTCGCCCTCGCGGCCGACGCCGGCGGGGGAGCATCCGCCCTCACCGATGCCCCGCGGCTCGCCCTCGCGGCCGGTTCCGGTGCAACCCCCCCCGCCGCAGCGCGGCTCGCCGTCTCGCCCCACGCCGGTGGTCGAGCCTCCGGTCCTCCGGGGGCGCGCGCTGGTGGAGGACGATCTGCAGCGGGCCGAGCAGGCGCTGGCCCTGGCGCTGGGCCCGGTGGCCCGCACGCTGGTGAAGCGGGCCGCCCGGAACGCCAACACTCCCTGGGAGCTGTTCGCCTCGCTCGCCGCCGAGCTGCCGGAGGGACCGGAGCGGGAGCGGTTCCTCGCCGCTCAGCCCGAGGTCTGACCCGCGGCGACGAGCGTCCGGCGCACCTCCGCCCCGGCGCGGGCGGCCATCGCCCCGAGCTCGCCCACCGTGCCCCGCTCGGTCCAGTTGCAGACCACCTTCCCGGACTCGGTGTCCTGCACCCGGACGGCCACCCGGAGCGGGCTGGCCGAGCCGGGGCCGACGCAGAGGTAGCTCCCGAGCACCACCCACCGCGCGCCGGCCGAGTCGCGGAGCTTCTCGAGCGACTCGCGCGGAAGGCTGTCCTGGGCCGCGAGGTTCAGCGCGCGCTGGGCCCGGAAGACCTCCTCCGGCCGGGACGAGGCGCAGAACGTCCGAGGCCGAGGACAGCTCGCGTCCGACCAGGTCGGCGAGCGCGGTGGAGATCCACCCGGCGTCGGGACGGCCCGAGAGGTTCCGGAATCCGAGCACCGCCGCCGAGCTCCGGCTGTCCTGGGCGGTCGCGTCCAGCGCCCGGACGAGGTCGCGCACCGAGCGAAAGCGCGCCGACGGCTCCTTCTCCAGGCAGCGCAGCACCGCGGCGTCCCAGCGGGGTTCGAGGGTCGGCAGGAAGACCGAAGGCGGGCCGGCCGCCTGCTGCAGCCGCTTGAGCGCGGCCTCCATGGGCGTCTGCCCGCCGAAGGGCGTGTGCCCGGTGAGCGCCTCGTAGAGCACGATGCCCAGGGCGTAGATGTCCGTGGCCGGCGAGATGGTTCCCCCGGTCAGCTGCTCCGGCGCCATGTAGGCCGGGGTTCCGATGAACCCCACCCGGGCGGTCATCGAGCTGTCTCCGTCCCTCTCCGCCCGGTGCAGCGCGCGGGCGATCCCGAAGTCGGTGATGACGGCGCGCAGCGGGGCATGCCCGGCGGCGTCGTGCCGGTGGACCAGGAAGACGTTGGCCGGCTTGAAGTCGCGGTGCACCACGTCCTGGAGGTGCATCGCCTCCAGCCCGTCGGCGAGCTGGCGGAGGAGCACCGAGAGCTCGGCGGTGGCCAGCGGACCGGTGCGGGCCAGGCGCTCGGCCAGGGTCTCGCCGTGGAGCAGCTCCATCGTGAGGAACGACAGGCGGTCCCCGGCCGGGTCGAAGGTGTCGTAGAGCTCGAAGATGCGGCAGACGTTGAAGTGGGTGATGCGCCGGGCGAGCAGCACCTCGCGCCGGAAGCGCTCCATCGCGTTCGGGTCGGCGGCGAACTCGGGGAGGATGGTCTTCAGCGCCACCCGCGTGCGCAGGGTGACGTCCTCGGCCTCGTAGACCGCCCCCATGCCGCCCCGGGCGATGAACCGGACGATGCCGAACCGCCCGGCCACCATCGCGCCCACCTCGAGCGTGGAGCCGTCGGGATGAAGCCCGGCGGTCGACGGAGGCAGGGGGTCGTCGACTCGAGCGGCGGGTCCGCGGCCGGGGCCACGGGATTCCGAATGCCGCCCGGCCTGTCGCGCTCGAAGGCCATCTCGCGCCGGCAAGGTTGGCAGAGCCGGCGGGGGGCCGCAAGTTCGACGGCCCGGGGGCCGCCGGGGCGTCCTCGCGACGCGGGGTGTGGGATGCCTCACCGGTCTCGCGCGAAGCGTGCGCCACCGTTCCGTGCGACGCTTGGATCCCGCGGCCCCCCCGCTGCGTTCCATCCGTCCGGAGGTGTCCAGCGTGCGCCTGCCCTCGTGGTGTCGCTGCTCGCCCTCGCGCTGTCCCCGCAGCCGCGGGCCCAGCCGCTCGCCCCGGCCGACGTTCCCCCGGCGCTCCGCCCGTGGATTCCCTGGGCTATGCACGGGAGCGAGCAGCAGGACGTGTCCCCGCCTCGAGGGCACCGACGCCAGCCCCGGGCTGCGTGTGGATCGGCCGGCTCCGGCTCGAGGCGCTCTCCCCGCGGCGGGCGGTTCCGCGAGGAGGTCGAGCTCTTCACCCGCGACGCGGTCCCCCTCCCGGGCGATGCCGAGCACTGGCCGCTGGACGTTCGTGACGGAGCCGCGGCGGTGGCCGTGGTCGAGCACGATGGCGCCCCGGCGGTGTTCCTCGGCCCCGGCAGCCACGTGCTCACCGGCACGTTCGGCTGGAGCTCGCTCCCCTCGGCGCTGGGCGTCCCCGAGGAGGCGTCGCTGGTGGAGCTGGTCCTCGACGGGCACCCGGGTGGCGCACCCCGAGCGGGACGAGGAGGGTCGGCTCTTCCTTCGCCGCCCGGATCGTGAGGCCGGCGCTGCGGACCGGCTCGACGTCCAGGTCCAGCGGAAGCTGGTGGACGGCGTCCCGCTGCTGCTCACGACGCGGATCGTGCTCGACGTGGCGGGCAAGGCCCGCGAGGTGGTGCTCGGGCGGGCGCTCCCCACGGGCTTCACGCCGCTCCAGCTCGACGCGCCGCTGGCGGCGCGGGTGGAGCCGGAGGGGCGGCTCCGGGTCCAGCTGCGACCCGGCAAGTGGGTCTTCCTCCTGGTCGCCCGGGGCGACGGGCCGATCGCGTCGGTGGCCCGCCCGGACCCGGCGGGCCCCTGGACCGAGGGTGACGAGACCTGGGTCTTCGAGGCAGCGCCCGCGGTGCGGGTGGTGACGCTGGAGGGCGCTCCCCGCGGTGGACCCCTCGCAGACGCAGCTGCCGCCCGAGTGGCGGGCGCTCCCGGCCTTCGCCGTGCGGACGGGCGAGGCGCTCCGGCTGGTCGAGCAGCGGCGGGGCAACGCCGAGCCCGAGCCGGACCAGCTCACGCTGGACCGGCAGCTCTGGCTCGACACCGACGGGCGCGGGTGGACGTTCCAGGACCGGCTCGGCGGAGAGCTGCGCCGGAGCTGGCGCCTGGAGATGCCAGGCCCGGCCACGCTCGGGCGGGCGGCGGTGCAGGGGCAGGACCAGCCGCTGACCCGGCTCGGGCCCGCCGCTCCACCCGGGGTCGAGGTCCGCCAGGGGCTGCTGGCCCTGACCGCCGACGGACGGGTGGACCACGGAGGCGGCCGCCTTCCCGCGGTGGCCTGGGCGCACGACTTCACCCGGGTGTGGGCGCTGGCGCACCTGCCACCGGGCTGGAGCCTGCTCGGCGCCACCGGGGTGGACGAGGTGCAGGGGACGTGGATCCAGCGGTGGTCGCTCCTGGACCTCTTTCTCGTCCTGGTGCTCGCGCTCGCCACCGCGCGGCTGTTCGGCTGGCGCGTCGGCGCGCTCGCGCTGGTGGCGCTGGTGCTGAGCTTTCCCGAGGCCGGTGCACCGCGCTGGGCGTGGCTGCGCGGTGCTCGTCGCGGTCGGTCTCCGCCGCGTGCTGCCCGAGGGCCGCCTGCGCACCGTCGCCCGGGCGTTCGGCTGGCTCGCCTTCGGCACCCTCGCGCTGGTGCTGGCGTCGTTCGCGCTCGACCATCTCCGCGACCGCCTGTACCCGGCGCTCGTCGCCCCCGGGCACCGCGAGGAGGGCGGCGCGGAGATGGACGGCGAGCCACTCACCCGGAACCTCGCCGTGGCGAGGCCGGCGGCGGCCCCGCCGGCCGAGCCCGCGCCGGAACAGCAGGAGCTCGCGAAGACGACTCCCGGTGCGGCCCGAAGAGCGGGAGGTCGAGCGGAAGAAGGACAAGGACGCGGTCGCAGCGCCGGGGGGCGTGCTCGGCATCGGCTCGGTCGGCGGGAAGGGCGCCTACGGCTCGGGGCTGTCGTCGGTGCCGAGGTCCAGCGCCGTCGAGATCGACCGGAACGCGGTGGTTCAGACCGGTCCCGGCATCCCGCGCTGGACCTGGCGCGAGGTCCCGCTGCGCTGGAGCGGTCCGGTGCAGCAGGGTCAGTCGCTTCATCTCTGGTTGCTCTCGCCGGGCGAGAACGTGGCGCTCGGGCTCCTCCGGGTGGCGCTCCTGGCGCTCCTCGGATGGCTCCTCCTCGTGCGCTCCGGAGCCGTCCGTCCGCCCCGGATCCGCGGCGGAGCGGCGCCGGCCGCCGTCCTCCTCTGCCTCGCGTTCCTTCATCGCACGGCCCACGCGCGAGGAGCAGCCGACGGACGCGCGACTCGTACAGCTCCGCGACAAGCTCCTCCAGGCGCCGCGCTGCGCTCCGGGCTGCGCCTCGGCCGGGCGGGGCTTGCTGGAGCTGGATCCGTCCGGGCTCCGGCTCCGGGTCGAGCTCGAGGCCGCGGCGCGGGTCGCGGTGCCGCTCGCGGGAGGCGGGGAAGGGTGGCGGCCGGAGCAGGTCCTCCTCGACGGCCGGCCCGCCGTCGCGCTGCGCCAGGTGGACGGGGTGAGCTGGCTCGTCCTTCAGCCGGGCGTCCACACCGTCCTCATGTCCGGGGCGCTCCCGCGCGCCGACGCGGTGCAGCTCCCGCTCGGGCTTCCGCCCCGGGTTCCTCACCGTGCAGGCGCGCGGCTGGAAGGTGGACGGCGTCCGCGAGGACGGCCGCCCCGCGGCGACGCTCCAGCTCAGCCGGCTGCGAGCGCGCGGGAGGAGGTGAGGCGCTGCGCCCAGGGGCGCTCCCGGCGTTCGCCCGCGTCACCCGGACGCTACGGCTGGGCCTCACCTGGGAGGTGGACACCGAGGTGGAGCGGCTGTCGCCGGCGGGGAGCGCCGTCGTGCTCCGCGTCCCGCTGCTCCCGGGAGAGGCGGTGCTCACCGCGGACCTCGCGGTCAAGGACGGGGCGGTGGCGGTCAACCTGCCGCCCGGTGCCGCGACGCTGTCGTGGCACAGCACGCTCGAGCAGCGTCCGGCCCTCTCGCTCACCGCGCCCTCGACCGCCTCCTGGGTCGAGCGCTGGGTCCTGGACGCCGGGCCGATGTGGCACGTGCAGCTCGGCGGGATCGCGCCCGTGCATCCCGGAGGCCCTGCCGAGTCCCATCAGCCGATTTGGCTGCCCTGGCCCGGGGAGTCGGTCTCGGTTCAGGTCACCCGGCCCGAGGGCATCGGCGGGGGGACGCTCACCCTGGACAGCGCCAGGGAGGAGGTGCGCCCTGGCCTCCGCGCGACCGAGGTGAGCCTGGACCTCGCCTTCCGCACCAGCCGCGGGGGACAGCACGCCCTCGCGCTGCCGCCCGGGGTCGAGCTGCTCGGGGTGGCGGTGAACGGACAGCCGCAGCCGGCGCGGCTCGAGGGCGATCGGCTGCTGGTGACGCTCGCCCCACCCGCGTCGCGCGTCGCCGTGCGGTGGCGCGAGCCGCGCGGCATCTCGACGGCGTTCCGGCCCTCGCCGGTCGACGTGGGCGCGGCGGGAGCCAACGTGGACGTGGTGATCTGCGCTGCCGTCCGGCCGCTGGGCGCTCTGGCTCGCCGGGCCGACCTTCGGACCGGCGGTGCTCTTCTGGAGCGTGCTGCTGGTGGCGGCGCTCGTCGCCCTGGGGCTCTCCCGGGTGCCGCACACCCGCTCGGGCTCGGCGCGTGGATGCTGCTCGCCATCGGCCTCACCCAGGTCTCGGTCCCTCGGCGGCGCTGGTGGTGGTCTGGCTCCTCGCGCTCGGCTGGCGCGGCGCGCTCGGAGCCCGGGTGCGGCCGTGGTGGGTGTTCGACCTGATGCAGCTGGCGCTCGTCGTCGCCACCGGCTTCGCCTTCCTCGCCCTGTTCGAGGCGGTGCGCCGGGGACTGCTCGGGCAGCCGGACATGCAGATCGCCGGGAACGGCTCGACGCTCGAGTCGCTGCGCTGGACCGCGGACCGGGTCCCGGGAGCGCTGCCGCGGCCGCTGGTCTTCTCGGTGCCGCTGCTCGTCTACCGGCTGGCGATGCTGGCCTGGGCGCTGTGGCTGGCCTCGGCCCTGCTCGGGTGGGTCCGGCAGGGATGGCACGCCCTCGGCACCGGCGGGCTGTGGCGACCACGACCGCCGAAGGTCGTGACCAGCCCCGCCCCTCCGCCCTAGAACCGGCCACCCCAGGCCAGCATCGCCCCGCCGTCCATCGGGGCGAGCTGCACCGTGCCCGGGCCGATGCGGGCGCGCGAGTGCAGCCAGGGCACGGCCAGGCCCACCAGCGTCCCCGCGGCGGGCCCGACCGGCCCACAGTGTCCACCGGCGAGCGTTCGCGGAAGAAATCCGGATGCCGCCCGGGCCGGTCGTCACTCCCTTGGTGCCGGAGGCCCGCGGACGGACCGGGGCCGAGCGGGCGGGAGGGCGGTGTTGCGTCGCGGGTGGACGGTGGCGGTGCTGGTCGTGGGCCTCGGCTGCGGCTCCGCAGGATTGGGGCGGATCGGACCTCCGGTGGACGGGGGACCCGGCGGCGCTCCGGACGGAGGCACCGCGTTCGACGCAGGACCGGGGAGCCCCGACGGCGGTCCCGGTCCGGGGCCCGATGCCGGTCCCGGCGACGGAGGTCCGACGGGCACTCCCGACGCCGGCCAGCCCGACGGGGGCGCCGGCGGGAGCGGCTTCACCACCATCCGGTGGAGCGGGCTGGCCGCCCGGACGGAGGGGACCAGCGAGGCGCACGGCGCGCTGGTCGGCGGCAAGCTCTACACGTTTGGAGGCTTCGACTGGTTCAAGTCGTGCTGCACGCCGACCCGTCATGCCTTCGTGTACGACCCGGCCACGAACCGCTGGTCGCAGCTGGCGGACATGCCCGAGGGCGTGAGCCACGCGGGGACCACCACCGACGGCACGGACATCTACTGGGCGGGCGGCTTCGTCGAGGACGCACCGCGCACCTTCCAGATTTCGGGACCGTCCACGTGTGGCGCTATCGCGTGGTGAGCAACACCTACGAGGCCATGCCACCGCTTCCCGACGCCCGGGGCGCCGGTGCGCTCGAGTACCTCGACAGGAAGCTCCACTTCTACGGGGGGGAGAGCCTCGGACAGGGATACGACACTCCAGAGCACTGGGTGCTCGACCTCGCCGGTGGCGGACGACCTGGACCCCCGCTGCGCCGCTCCCCCGCGCGCGCAACCACCTGGGCTCCACCGTGATGGGCGGGAAGATCTACGCGATTGGCGGACAGCACGGGCACGACGAGGGCCTGGTGGACGTGCCCGACGTGGACGTCTACGACCCGGTCACCGACGCCTGGACCCGGCTGGCAGACATGCCGCACGCCCGCGGGCACATCGCCGAGGCCACGTTCGTGTTCGGCGGGCGCATCGTGGTGCTCGGCGGGGAGATCTCCAACGGCGTCTACACCGACGAGGCGGCGGCCTACGATCCGGCCACCGGCCGCTGGGTGGAGCTGACGCCGCTTCCGGTGAAGCGGCACTCCGGCATCGCCCGGCCGATGCTCGGCGGCTTCGTCTACACCACCGGTGATTGGTCCGCCGAGACGCTCCTCGGAATCCCCGCCGACTAGGACGACCCGGACCTCGCGTCGCACGGGGGCGGTCGAGCAGCGGAATCGAAGCCCTTGAAGGAACGATGCGTGCTGCGTGCGCTCGAGTCGCCGGACGACCCTGGCGGGGGTATGAGGGTGCCATGACGCCATCGCTCCGCTCACTCTGGCTCATTGCCTTCGTCCTCGTGCTTTCCTGCGCATCCTCGAGCAAGCAGTCACCCCCGGCGGCGGGGGGCACCGGCTGGTCCGCCGGGGATCCCCTGACGACCCCGGTCAATGACGGCACGCCCGTGCTGCTGCCTGCCCCGGCACCCGATGCGGGTCCTTGAAGACGAACGTCGCGGGTCAGCCCGGTCTCGAGCCCTGCGAGGTTCGCGCGCTGCGGCCTGACCGTCGTCGCCGCTGACGCACGTGGGCCAGCTGCTCCTCGAGCACGGCCAGCGCCACCAGGAATCGGTAGAGCAGCGGAATCGAACCACCCGGACGACGCTCGCGCGCCGTCCCACTGGTTTTGAAGACCAGGCCGGCCACCAGGCTCGGAGGCTCTACCAGGAGCGCTGGATGGTGACGGCTCGAGGAGAGGCTGTCCAGACCGGAGAGACGCTGGCGCCGTTTCCAGCAGTGATCAGTGGCAGCCGGCGTCCGCCGAGCTGCACACGAGCAGGCGAGGCTGCCCCGTCATGGGCTCGAGCTGCAGAAGCTGGTCGGGCTGATGGGCGACCCCGGCGCGCAGGGAGAGGAGACCCGGCGGTACCGGACCCAGGCAGTCCCCAGTTCCCGCCACCCGGGGCACGGCCTGGCCCGTCCCACCCTGAAAGCACAGTCCGGCCCAGGTGCTCAGGTCCACGCCCGCCGGCAGCGGGATGCTCGGACCCGTGTCGCCGCACGGGCAGCTGCCCGCACCGCACCCGGCGGTGGCCGCGCAGCCCGCGGCGGGGCAACCGATCCCGAATGTCTGGTTGTCGCACGGGAGCCGCTCCCAGCGGGCCTGGGGTGTTCCTGCGTCGGTCAGGAACACCAGCCGCACGGGCTGGTTGTGGGCCCGGGCCACCTTCCGGGCTGCGAGGAGCTGGCCGTAGACACCCATGACCCCATCGTTGTTCCGCGCCTGGGTGATGGCGGACTGAAAGCTGTTCACGGCGAGCGCGGTCACGATCCCAATGATTGCGCAGACGGTCATCGCCTCGAGCAAGGTGAAGCCGCGACGCAACATCTCAGAAGCTCCCCGCCAGCGAGAAGTTCCGGGTGGCGAGCGTCACGACCAGCGTGCGCCGGACGCGGCCGTCGTCCGGGTTGCCGTCGCTGTCGACCGTGAAGCCTCCGCCATCCGTGGCGCCGCTGCCGGACCCTTGACGGCGGGTGGACCGTGCGACCAGGTGCACCTCCACCGCGCGAACGCGGCGCATGAGCGCGTCCCAGGCCGTGGGGTCGAGCGCCGGCGGGCCCATGCCCCCGGGAACGGCGCACGGGCCGGACGCGCCAGCCCCGACGCACGCGTCGATCGGCATGCCACCGTCGGCTCCGGGGAACCAGGTGAGCGGCACGCCGGCGTCTGCCTGGAGGTTGGTGACGCCGAGCACCACCGTCATCTGCTCCACGTCCTGGCTGAGCTCCGTCCAGCTGTCGGACGGCAGCGGCGGCGCCCGGTTGGTGTACTCGAGCACCGGGCTCCCGCTCGCCCAGTTCACCCGGAACGTCATTCCCCCGGCCAGCATCGCCGAGGTGCCGGGCGTGGCGAAGACGCTGCCACCCATCGCGCAGCCATCTCCCGCGGCCGGCTCGCCAGAGTTCGGGTACGGGCGGGACGGGAGGATTGGCGCATGGACCCCCGGGGTCCCGAGCTGCGCCGCCCCGGTCGTGATGTGAGAGCAGGCCTCCGGCAGGTCCGGGTTCACCAGGAACACGGCCGTGCCCGCATCGAAGCTGGTGGCCTGGGTCTGCGTGCACAGTCCGTTCACGTCGCGGGAGAACTGCCCGGTCCCACCATCCGCGCCCGAGAGCGAGCAGGCCGCCAGCGAGACCAGCGAGGTGGGGTCGGCCCAGCGGATCTGCAGGGAGTCCGAAATCCGTCCGGCGTAGGCGTCGGGAGGTGGGGAGAAGCTGGGAAATCCGGAGAAGGTGTCGGCGCTCGTGACCTGGATGGCGTACGCGAACGCGGTCCCGCCGAGGCTGATGCGCGCGTTCCCCATGCCCTCGCCGGCGCGCTGCAGCGCCGGACCGAGGAACTCGGCCATGGCCTGTGTGCCACCCTGGATCAGCGAGGTCTGCTGCTCGCGGAACGCTCGGCCCTGCAGCTGCACGCCCACGGTCAGCGTTCCGGCGAGGACCACCATGCCGAGTGCGCTCGCCACCATCGTTTCCATCAGGGTGAAGCCGCGGCGCATCATGGGGCCACCCTCGTCTGGAGCACCACCGCCTGGCGCGGACGATCACGATCGCTCCAGCTGACGGTCACCCGGACGTTCAGGAGTCGCGGCGCCGGCTGACCCGGGACCAGGGCGCGGGTGAGGACCGGCGCGCCGGTCTCGTTTCCCTCGAAGCAGGGCGCGCCGTTGCAGTTGCCCGGACCGTCGACGTCCACGTCCAGGTGGTAGCTGCGCGTGCTCGCGGTGACGGCCGTGCCGGGAAGCGCGGCCGCGCTCCACGCCACGTCGTAGCCGGTCCGGTCCAGCGAGCGGACATTGTCGCAGAAGTTCGTGTCCGAGCTGCCGTTCGTACAGCCGAGGGCGAGGATGCGCTCCAGCTCACGCTGGGCGATGGACTCCGCCTGGGCGTTGGCATTCGTCCGCCGGTTCTGATTCGAGGAGACCAGCACCAGCGACGTGATGGCGGCGATCCCCATCGCCAGGATCCCCATCGTCGCCGCCACCTCGATCAGGGTCGTCCCCCGCCGGGCGCTCACTTGGGGAGCTGTGACTGTGACGAGACGTCCCACAGGATGACCCTCGGCGCGGTGGCCGGCGTGAAGTTGGTCTTGTTGTTCCAGGCCGCATCGCCGTAGGCGGTCGCCTGGCCGGTGACGCTGACGCTCAGCACGTGGCCGTCGTAGATGACCGGAGAATTGAGCGAGTGCCCGCCGAGGTCCTTGCCGCTGCCGGTCTGGGCCGTCCCGTCGCCCTGGCCGAAGCTGTAGTACTTGCCGCTCACGTCGTTACTGAGGTTGCACGCATCCGCCGCGTTTCCGACCGCGGTGGTGACGTAGACGAAGTTGGCGTCGAGCGAGACGCCTCCCCAGACGCGCTGCCCCGGATCCAGCGCCTGGCTCCAGGTGGGCGCGACCGGCGCGGCGGGACAGGTGCCGAGCGGGTCCGGATCGGTGTAGCCGAAGACGTAGTACTTCGACGCGCTCGTATCGTTGGGGTCGTCCGGGTTGTCGGCAGTGCCGAAGAAGAACATGAGCGTGTTCTTCCCGTTCGCCACCGGCCCAGGGCGAGACACGAGCCCGGAGTGAATCTGTTCCAGCGGCCCGTCGCTGCCGCCCACCGCGAGTGGAGCGCTCCCGATGAGGCACTTGGGGATTCGCGACCCGAGGGTGAGCGACTCGTTCCGCTTGCTGAGGTTGAGCCGAAAGACGCGGCCGCTGGTCGACGGCACGTAGAGGACGTCCGAGGTCCCGTCCCCGGGCGTCGCGTCGCCGTAGGCCGGTTCGCCGCCGATGCCCTCGCCTGCCTCGATGGGCACCACCCCGACCTGCTTTCCGTTGACCACCACCGGCGCGCCGGTGGCCAGGTCGATGAGATAGACCGCGCCGGAGTAGCCCGAGCCCGGGATGTAGTCGGTGGCCACCGCAGCCACCCACTTCCTGCAGCTCCCTGCCCCGGAGCCGCAGTCCGCGGTGCCCGTGGTGCCGAAGTCCACCCGGGCCATCACCGGGGCGTGCCGGGTCCCGTTGGTGTCCGGGAGCAGGACGCTCGGGTTGCCGAGCCGCGCGGTGGCGAAGGCGCCCGCCACCGAGGTCATGTCGAACTCCCACTGGAAGATGGGGTAGGTGTCGAGGTCGGGCTGGGTGATGTCGAGCGCGAACACGGTGCTCTGACCCTTCCCCGTCGCCGAGACGAGCATGGTCTTCGCCCCCTTCCCCAGGGTGGCGCTGATGGTCCAGGGGAGGACGTTGGAGCCCAGGTTCCGGAGGTCGATGTCAGCCACCGCCGGCGAGGCGTCGAGTGTGGCCGCCGGTGCGCCGGTAATGGTCGGCCCCACGTAGTTGTTCACGTAGCGCCCGAGCAAGCTTCGCGGCAGGAAGGCGAAGCGCTCGGCCCCCGTCCCGTAGTTTCGCGCGTTGATGCCGGGCGGCGGAACGCACGCACCCGTCGGCGAGAAGTAACCACGGTACAGCGTCGTCCCGTTCTGACCGACGCAGGGGTCCGACGTCGATGGCGTGTAGTGTCCTGCTGCGAAGGCGTGGAGGGCACCGCTGCTCGTGTTCACGTAGGTGTACGTGTTGCGAGACGAGAGCGGGCTGCCGTTGAGGATGCCGCTGATGAAGCGCGTCTGGAACGAGGTCTGCTCGTCGGCGGTCGTGGTGTAGTACCAGGCCGGGTAGGTGGGCGGCCCCACCACCGCGGGCGTTGAGAGGTTCACCCCGCCCATTGGCCAGGCCCGGCGGACGCTCACCGGGAGGGGCTGCTGGTTGTCCTCCCAGCCGTAGAGCCAGTCCTTGAGGAAGTCCCGGTCGGTCGAGGTGCAGACGCCGTCCTGGTTCAGGTCGAAGACGTACTTGCCGCCGTTCACCCGGCAGAGCTGGGTCGCGGGCAGGAGCAGGTCCTCCGCCGTGTTCACCGTGGAGAGCGGGGCGATGGTCCCGCTCGAGTTCACCGTCAGGAGCCGCCGGCCGCCTGGACTTCCCGCGGAGAGATCGGTGACCAGCTTCCCCCCCGAGTCCCAGCGCTGGACGGAATGGGTGACGGTCGGAGCCTCCGGGTCGTAGATCGATTTGAGGTAGAGGTGCCCGCGGGTGCTCAGATCCGGCTTGCCGTCGTAGTTCCTCGTGGAGGGCGCAGGCGGCGTGCCGGGCCACGGCCCGGTCCAGTTCTGCCCGGGCGTCTCGTAGGTGCCGTAGACGAAGGCGTTGCCCACCGTGGAGAGGCTGGAGCGCGAGTAGGAGCCGGACGCGTACCGCCTGGTATCCGACCGAGATGTTGTTGATGGTGGGCTGGCAGTACTGGTTCGGGCTCGAGAGCCGCGCCTGCCAGCAGAGCTGCGAGCCGGTGAACCCGAGGTTCAAGACGTTGAACGTCATCTCGGACGGGTTCCCCGCGGGGAGCGGCACCTGGGTCCAGGAAGGATTGGGGTTCGCCGTGCAGACCCCGCTCGAGCAGATCTTGCAGTCCACGGCCACCCAGTAGTTGATGCTCGCCGCCGGTGGACCCGCGCAGGCGTTGGCCGGACCGCTGGCCTGGTAGAGGAGGTTGTCGTCCTTCTTGAAGCGGACGTTGGTGATGGTGAAGTTCTGGACGTCGGTGGGGCTGATGTCGCCGGAGACGATGCCCGAGGTGACCGTCCCGCCGTTGCTCTTGTTGATCTGGAAGACCACGTCGTTGAAGTCGCGGTCACCGCCGCCGCTCAGGTCCTCGAAGCCGAGGATCCACCGGAACGGATCGGTGCTCGGCGCGCCCACCACGACGTGCGGCATCCGGTTGGTGGCGGCCCGCGGCACGCGTCACCACCTCGTGCGGCATCACCAGGTTGTACCCGCCGTCCGGAGCGGCGAGCCGGGTCAGGGTGGCCTGAGTCCAGCCAGCCGGTGTACGTGCCGCCGTCGACGGTGCAGGTGCTCGGATAGCCGCACCCGATGTCCGTGGTCGCCGCGGGGTTCGTGGTACTCAGGTTCTCGTCCATGTTCAGGTCGGCGCGGCTGAACCAGACGTTGATCGGCGTGTTGAGCCAGAGCTTGCAGACGCCGCCGATGCGACCGAGGCACGGCGCCTGGCTCTGGCTGGTGTAGTAGACGACGAGGTAGAAGATGATCTCCCGGCCGCCCTGGAGCGTTCCGAGGTTGAGCGTGCGGTCGTAGAGCGTGACACGCCGGGGTCGGGATTGCTGCCCGCAGGAAGCGGCCGGCCGTTCCCGTCGTAGGCGCTCACGTCGTAGTCGGGCACGCCGTCCACCGTGCGTTGAGATGTCCGCAACCGGGACCAGTGACTTGGTGGTGGTGTCGCTGTCGTCGTCGGCGTTGAGGAAGATGAGGTGGCCGATGCCCGAGCGCGTTGTTCAGCGGGTCGGCCGGCTCGAGCAGGTTGGGGACGCGCGGGTACAGCCCGTTGTCGGTGAACTCGACCGTCGGCGTCGTCGGGAAGCTGCCGGAGTTCTTTCCCACCTGCCACCCGGACACGCTGCCCATGCCGCCGTCGGCGAGGAAGGCGGTCTTGCTCGTGGTGCCGAAGGTGCTGCCGCAGGTATCGCTGGCGATCTCCGGCTCGACCAGGCTCTTCCCGTTCCAGCTGAAGGTCGGCGGGCGTGGCGCCGCACTTCCGGAACTTGCCCGATGTAGCGGGTGGGCGAGACGTTGTAGATGTCCTCGTGGAAGTCGGGGATGCCGTCGCCGTCGGAGTCGAGCAGGTTCCCGTTCGCGTCCATGTACCCGCGCTTGACCAGGTCGTCGGCGTAGAGCCAGCCCACCGCCCAGCCCGCGCCACCTGCCTCGTAGACGTAGCTGATGCTCACGTTCTGATCGAACGGCAGCATGATCTTCTGCGGATTCAGCACGTCGAGGTTGGTGTTCAGCCGGAGCACTGCCGGGGTGCCCACCACCTGGACGGTCTTGAGGCTCTGGAAACCGCCGTCGGCGAAGTCTGGCTGACGGTTCTGAGTCAGGCTGTCCTGGCAGAGCGAGGCCAGGCTCCCGCCGTAGGCCACGAGCGAGCCGCAGAAGCATCACGGCGACCGACATCTGAGCGAGGCGTTTCACTGGCTCTTTCCTCCGCGCTTGGCGCGCGCCGTGGGAACGCCCAGGTCCTTGGCCTTCTGCTGCTCGTCCGACATCGCGCGGTGCAGGCGCTCCTTCCGTGGCGGCGGTTCCGCCAGCACTCTCGACATGAGGTAGGCCATCAGGTCGTCCAGCTGCTCGGGGGCGAGCTGCCGGGTGTCACAGGCGGTGTCCCGCCGGGCGGCCACGGGGTTCTTGATCCAGTCGCGGACCGGGTCGTACCCCTTCTCGAGCAGCGCCTCGGTCAGGTCGGGGCCGGCGCCGGGCCGCGCGTTGCGGCGATCGGCGTGAGGCTCCTTCCCGCCGGCGGGGACCTGCGTCGCGGCGTGGCAGCGGGTGCAGGCCGCGGAGAACGCGCCGCCGCCCAGGTCGGGGTTCGCGGCGAGGGCGGGGAGCGACAGCACAGTGGAGAGGAGGATCAGGCGAAGCACGGTGTGTTCCCTAGAGACCAGTGGTCTTGTTGGCGTTGATCGGAGCGTTCTCGTTCAGATGGACGGGATCCCAGATCTTGTCGGAGTAGCTGTAGCCGGTGCCCACCGCGCCGGTTCCAGGCCGCACCAGCACCCGGACGACCGATTGCACCGGCACACCGAGGCCCACCTGCACCTGGCCCACCGCGACGAGCCACACCGTCCCGTTCGAATCGACGGTCGGATCGCCGTCACCGTCGTCGTCATCGCGGAGGAAGACCCGGTAGGCGAGGCGCGAGGCGTCCGGATACCCCAGGTACTGCGTCCCGTCCGCGCCGGTCAGCTCCAACCCGGCGGTGGTCACACTCGGATCCATCGCCTGCGCACCCGTGCCGTCTGGCGCCCGGGAGAGCTGGTAGCCCACCCATGAGGCCGGCGTGTTGCCCAGCGGGACCTGGTACCAGGGGTCGGTCGGTCCGCCGAGGTCGGTCGCGGGAGCGAGCTCGGCGAGGATGGCGTTGGTCGGCTGTGGTGAAGGGATGGCCGCGGTCTGCAGGCGGAGCCACTCGCGCGCCTCGGCGAGCCCGGCCTCTGCGGCGAAGAACGCCTCCTTCGCCCGGCGGTCCTGCCCGGCCGGGTCCGTCTGGGCGGTGATGAGGTTGACGGTGGTGATGGCGCCGAGGGTGAGGAACGTCATGACCCCGAGCGCCAGGAGCAGCGTGGCTCCACGCCGCGGTCTCGCCCCCGAATTTGGACACGCGTCCCATGCCGCCGGTCGAACAGTGCAAACGGTTGTCCCACGACCAAGATCCCGAGTTCCCAGGCTCGGCTCGCCAGTGGGGGTGGGTCATGCTCGGCCCGGTGGGTCGACAAAGCTTGCGGTAAAGCGTGATCGCGTGTGCGGGAGGCTGCGCGCGGATGCGCCTCTTCCACGCCTCCGCCTCCTCACCCGAGTGCGCCGCTCGAGCTAGGCCCCGCCGGATGGCTCAGCGCGCCCACGGCGCGTCCGCCGCGCGGCGACCTGGGCGAGCTGCTCGTGGAGCGCAGCCAGGGCGACGGTGTTCCCGTCCTGGGTGTACCCGGCGAGCGCCTGCGCGTACTCCGGGATTCCCTCGAGGAACGCGCCCAGGACCTCGTCGGTGATCCGGCGGGCGTAGGCGCCGTAGCCGAGCTCCTGGACGTAGAGCGCGTTGAGCACCTGCTCGAACTGCTTCTCCACCGGCACCGAGAGCACGGGCTTGCGGAGGAACACCGCCTCGCTGAGGAGGGTGAAGCCGCCGCCGGCGATGACCGCACGTGCGGTGCGGAGGTCCTCGATGAACCCGGCCTCGCTGAACGGACGGTGGGTGACGCTGCCGTCGACTTGGTCCTCGGTCAGCTCCCGCCGGAGCCCGTACACCCGCGCCGGCACGCCGAGCCGCTTCAGCGCCTCGGGGAGGGCGAGGTTGGTGGTCGCCGTCTGGTAGACGAGCAGGTGGTCGCCTGCGCTCGCTCCGCGCGGCGAGCACCTCCGGGCGGAGCACCGGCGGGACGAGCGTCGTCCGCTGCGAGCGCACCGGCGGGTAGAAGAACGTCGGGATGAGGTAGTGGAAGCACCGCGGCAGCTTGGCGGCGACGACGCTGCGGATGAGCCCGAAGTCCTTCTCGTGACCGCGCAGGAGCGCGGGCGCGTGCGTGCACTTGCTGATGACGTGGATGTTGTCCAGGCCGATGACCGGGATGCGGTGCGCCTTGCCGAAGTAGTAGCTGAAGCTCTCGAAGTCGCTGATCACCACGTCCGGGCGGAACGAGGCGACGATCCGGAAGTACTGGCGGATGTTCCTCGGCCAGCCCCTGACGGCGCCGCGCAGGTTCCGAAGCACCGTGGGGATGCGCCGGATGGCGTTCCCCTCGTAGTGGATGGTGAAGCCCCAGATGGGGTGAACGTCCGGGAATCGCTCGGCGAGGTAGCCGTGCGCGCGCCCCGAGGCGACCACCTGGACCTCGTGCGTCTTGACCAGCTCCTCGAGCACGACCCGCGAGCGGGTGGCGTGCCCCATGCCCTCGCCGACGACGCCATAGAGGATGCGCACGGCCCCCGAGCGTCCCATTCTCCGATGGGGCCGAGGAAGCGGTTGACAACGCCCTCGCAGACCTTTAGGTTGGCGCTCACAGCCGGGGAGTGCCAATCCCGGCGGATCTCCAAAAAACTAAGCCTTTCCGGAGGTTTGCAGATGGCAGCCAAGGAAATCTACTTCCACCAGGGGGCGCGCGACGCCATCCTGCGCGGCGTTCGCGTCCTGTCCGACGCGGTCGCCGTGACCCTCGGCCCCAAGGGCCGCAACGTGGTCATCGAGAAGTCGTTCGGCTCTCCCACGGTCACCAAGGACGGCGTCACCGTCGCCAAGGAGATCGATCTCGAGAACCGCTTCGAGAACATGGGCGCCCAGATGGTGAAGGAGGTCGCCAGCAAGACCTCCGATAACGCCGGCGACGGCACCACCACCGCCACCGTGCTCGCCCGGGCCATCTACGAGGAGGGCCTGAAGCTGGTCGCCGCCGGCCACAGCCCGATGGAGCTCAAGCGCGGCATCGACAAGGCCGTGGAGACCGTGGTCGCCGAGCTGAAGAAGCTGAGCAAGCCCACCAAGGACAAGAAGGAGATCGCCCAGGTCGGCACCATCTCCGCCAACGGCGACGAGACCATCGGCAACATCATCGCCGAGGCCATGGAGAAGGTGGGCAAGGAGGGCGTCATCACCGTCGAGGAGGGCAAGGCGCTCGAGACCACCCTCGACGTGGTGGAGGGCATGCAGTTCGACCGCGGCTACGTGAGCCCGTACTTCGTCACCAACCGCGAGCGGATGGAGGTCGAGCTCGACGACCCGTTCATCCTCATCAGCGAGAAGAAGGTCAGCTCGATGCAGGACCTCATCCCGCTCCTGGAGCAGGTCGCCCGCTCGGGCAAGCCGCTCCTGATCATCGCCGAGGACGTCGAGGGCGAGGCCCTCGCCACCCTGGTGGTGAACAAGCTCCGGGGCGTGCTCAACGTCGCCGCGGTGAAGGCGCCGGGCTTCGGCGACCGCCGCAAGGAGATGCTGAAGGACGTCGCCACCCTCACCGGCGGCAGCGTCGTCAGCGAGGAGCTGGGCACCAAGTTCGAGAACCTGAGCCTGACCGAGCTCGGCCGCGCCAAGCGGGTGAACATCGACAAGGACAACACCACCATCATCGACGGCGCCGGCAAGAAGGCGGACATCGAGGGCCGCATCAAGCTCATCCGCGCGCAGATCGGCGAGACCACCAGCGACTACGACCGCGAGAAGCTCCAGGAGCGGCTGGCGAAGCTCGTCGGCGGCGTGGCGGTGGTCAAGGTCGGCGCCGCGACCGAGACCGAGATGAAGGAGAAGCAAGGCCCGCGTCGAGGACGCGCTGCATGCCACCCGCGCCGCGGTGGAGGAGGGCATCGTCCCCGGCGGCGGCGTGGCCTACATCCGCTGCCTCCCGGCGCTGGAGAAGCTCAAGGTCGACGGCGAGCAGAAGTTCGGCGTGGAGATCGTCAAGCGCTCGCTCATCGAGCCGCTGCGGAAGATCGCCAGCAACGCCGGGCTCGAGGGCGCGGTGGTGGTGGACAAGGTCCGGGCAGGGCAAGGGCGCCTTCGGCCTCAACGCCCGCACCGAGACCTACGAGGATCTGGAGAAGGCCGGCGTCATCGACCCCACCAAGGTCGAGCGCACCGCGCTGCAGAACGCCGCGTCGGTCGCCTCGCTGCTGCTGACCACCGAGGCCATGGTGGCGGAGAAGCCCAAGAAGAAGGGCAAGGGCGGTGGCGGCGGCGGCGGCGGCGGTGGACCGGACTACGGCGGCGAGGACATGGACTACTGAGGCGGCCCTGAGCTAGCCGGTCGCGGCGGAAGACAGTCTCTCGGCCCGGGGGAGGTGGACGGTGAACGCCGTTCCCTCCCCCGGTGCCGTTTGCACCTCGATGCGCCCGCCGTGCGCCTCGACGATCTCCCGGGAGATGTGGAGCCCGAGGCCGAGCCCGGGAGTGGCTCCGGGCGCCCGGGCGAACGGCTGGAAGAGCCGCCTCCTCACCGCATCGGGGATCCCCGGGCCCGAGTCACGGACCCGGAGGTGCATCTCGCCACCTGTGGTCCACAGCTTGACCTCGATGGGGGCGCCGGTGGCGTGGCGGGCGGCGTTGCCGAGCAGGTTCACCAGGACCTGGTCCAGCCGCGAGGCGTCGACCTGGGCGAGCACGCCCTCCTCCAGCTCCAGGGTCAGCGTGTTCTGCCCGGCGTCGAGCAGCGGAGCGCAGCGCGCGCAGACCTCCCGGACCAGCGCGTCGATCTGGACGGGCTCCTTGTGAAGCTCGAGCCGGCCCGCCTGGATCCGGCTCACGTCGAGGAGCTCTCCCACCAGCTGGGCCAGCCGCTGCGACTGGCGCACCAGCGCCCCGGCGTTGGCGCGCAGGCTGTCGCGGTCCCCGCCGTGCTCGATTCGCCGCTGCAGGAGGGCGAGCTGCAGCGAGAGCGAGGTCATCGGGGTGCGGAGCTCGTGGGCGGCGATGGACAGGAACCGGTCTCGAAGGGCGAGCGCCTCGTGGAGCTGGGCGTTGGTCGTGGTGAGACGCTCGGTGGTGTCGGCGAGCACCTGGGAGAGCGTCCCGATCTCGTCCGTCCGGCTCCCGAGCCTCTGGATGACCCGCCCCTTTCCGACCTCCTTGCTCGCCCGGGTGAGCCGGACCAGCGGTCGGACGACCCCGCGCACCACGTACAACGTCATTCCAGCCACGGTGAGCGCGCAGAGGAGCGTGAGCGCCAGGAGCAGCACGTCCGACCGCCGCCGGGCCTCCGCCACCTCCGCCAGGATCCGATCCAGCCCCTTGAAGTTCGACGCCGAGAGGTCCGCCAGGAGCGCCATGGCCCGCTGGTCGAGGAACCACCAGCGGACGAACGCCGAACGGCTCTCCGTGGTGGACCGGGCGTCGAGCAGCGACTGCTGCGCGTCGAGCAGCGGGGCCCGCACCCGCCGGAGATCCTCCAGCACCGGACTGTCGGCGAGCGAGACGGCCGCCAGCTCCTCGAGCAGCACGCCGATCTCCTCGTTGCTCAGGGCGATGCGCCGGGTGAGGAGGTCCTTGCGGGTCACCACCTCGGAGAGGAAATCCCGCTCGGTGTCGCTGAACAGCTGGCCGAGCCGCTGGAGGCGGAGCCCGGTCTGCTGCAGTCGCTGGGTGGTGACCGGAGCTGGCGGCGCTCGGCGCGGGCCACCAGCACCTCGGTGAGCGCGAGCGCGCCGATGAGGACCAGGATCAGCAGCTGCGGGCCGACCAGCTTCCGGGCGAGGCTCACCGGAGGCGCCGCGCCGGAAGGCTGAGCAGGGTCACCGATCCGGGCGCCAGCTCCTCGAGCACCGCCGGGCGGACCACGTTTCGCAGGCGCACCCGCTGGTCCCGCGCCTCGCCCCGCTGCTCCAGCCAGGCCGCCTCCTGCCGGAGGGAGCTGAGGAGCAGGTTGGAGAGCCCGAGCTCGAAGCGGCTGTGGGCGAGGATGGTGGCCAGGTCGGATTCGCTGAGCTCGGGGAAGCGTCCCCGGAGCGTCGCCGGGACCAGCTCCGGCCGCTGGTGAACGAGCGCCTGGGCCCGGAGCAGCGCGCGGAGGAGGCGAGTGGCCTCCGGCCGCTTCGCCTCGAGCAGCCCGCGCTGGCCGGCCACCATGCTCATCTCGCTGTAGACCTCCGCGGTGAGGAGCTTCGCCTTCCCCGGCCCCGGGCCGGTGGCGATCAGGAGGTTCGGGACCCAGAGCGACGCCGCGTCGAGCGAGCCCCGGTCGAGCGCGGCCATGAGCTCCGCCGGCTGACCCGGGACGCTCTGGATCGACGAGGCCTCCAGCCCACCCTCGGCCAGCACCACGTCGAGCGCCAGCTGGGAGCTGGTGCCCGGGGTGACGCCGATGCGCCGGCCCCGGAGATCGGCCGCGGTCCGGATGCCGGTGCCAGGTCGGATCGCGAGCCCGGTGAGCCCGTCGGCGCGGTGCAGGGTGGTGAGCACCACCACGTCCTCGCCGTGCATGGCCGCCAGCACCACAGGGGTGGAATAGGGCACGGCGGCGTCCAGCTCGCCCGCCATCGCCGCATTCAGCGCCTGGCGCCCGGTCGGGTACACCGTGCCCTCGAGTCGCAGATGTTCCGCCTCGAAGAGCTGGGCGTCCTGGGCGACGTAGATCAGCAGGTTGCTCGGGAGCTCCGGGTAGCCGAGCCGGAAGGTGAGCTCGGGGACCGCCGGCGGCCGGCACGCCGCCAGCGCCAGGAAGACGAGTCGCAGCCCATACCCGAGGGCAAGGGCAGGCAGCCGGACCTCACGCACGAGAGTGCACGCATAGAGTGCCTTGCGGGGGGCCACAAGGGCGATGGGGATGCCTCTGCCTCGCGGGCCACATCCGGCGGGTCGAAGCGTTCGCCCGCCCCGGCCGGGCGTTTCAGGCCGCGCCGCTGCGCTGCCGGCCCACGAGCTCCTCGCCGGCCCGGGCGGCGACGTACACCACGTTCCGGGAGGTGCGCTTGCCGCGGTACATCGCCCGGTCCGCCAGGTCGAGCAGCGTGCGTCGGTCCACGCCGTGCTCCGGATGGCTCGCCACGCCGATGCAGACCGTCACCCCGAGCCCGTAGCCCTCGCGGGCGAGGAACGAGTGCCCCTCGACCGTGCGCCGGATGCGCTCGGCGACCTTGAGCGCGCCGCCGCTGTCGGTCTCGCGCAGCAGGACCACGTACTCGTCACCGCCCCAGCGGGCGACCACGTCCTGGTCGCGGGTGCAGGACTTCACGACGCGCGCCGCCTCCACCAGGAGCTTGCTCCCCACCAGGTGCCCGTGGGTGTCGTTGACGCTCTTGAAGTGGTCCAGGTCGAGGAAGAGCAGGCTGAACGGGCCCCTCCCGTGGAGCTCGCGCTCCAGCGCCTCGTCCAGGTAGCGCGCGTTGTAGAGACGGGTGAGGTCGTCGAGGTACGCCAGGTCCTCGACCCGGGCGAAGCGCTCAACGTGGTTCCAGGCCAGCGCCAGGTGCCGGGCCAGGTACTCGGCCGTCTCGCGCACCGACTCGCTCGCCGGCTGACGGGCGAGGAGCAGCGCCCAGCCCTGGTGGCGGGCCGCCTCGCCCACCGGGAAGCCCAGGACGCGCCCCGGACCCTCCGGCCAGGCGGCGTCGAACGGGCGCGCAGGCATGTCCGGCAGCTCGGCGTCGTAGCGCACGGCGAGAGGACGGAGCGCCTCCGCCGCGATGCCCTCGGAGCCCTCGAGCCGGACGGTGTCGCCGCTGGTCGCCCAGAGCATCACCCCGTCCACCTGCGCGAGCTGGAGGAAGGCCGAGGTCGCCGCCTGGGCCAGCCGCGGGCGGTCGAGCATGGTGAGCAGCCGCTGTCCCGCCTCGACCAGGGAGAGGTGGCGCTTGAGCGCGGCGTTCTCGGCCAGCAGCGCGCGGGTCATCAGGGCGCGGTTCACCGCGTGGTTCAGCGCCTCGGGCTTCACCGGCTTGACCAGGTACTCGGCCGCGCCGTTCTTGATGGCACGCACCGCCGGGTCCACCTTGTCCAGCGCGGTGATGACCACCACCTCGACCCCGGGGTAGCGCTCGCGGGTGTGCTGGAGCACGTCCATCCCGTCGCCCGCCGGGAGGATGAGGTCGGTCACCACGAGGTCCACGGCGTGCAGCGCGAGCGCCGCGCGGGCCTCGGCCACCGACCCGACGCAGGTCACCGTGTGACCCGCCTCGGCCAGGTAGTCGCCGTACACCGTACGGGCGACCTTCTCGTCATCCACCAGCAGGATGGTCGCCATCGGTTCTTCGCGCCGCCCCCGAGCATGACAGGATCTCGCCGGCCCGGGATAGCCTCCGGGGTGTGCAGGACGGAGGTCGCAGACTGGCGCTGCTGTTCGAGGCGGGTCCGGCGCGCTACGCGCTCGAGGCGGCGCGTGTCCTCGAGGTCACGCCGCCCGACCCGGACCCCGACCGCGGCACGGTGCGGGGCGTGTTCCCACTCGAGGACCTCTCGGTGCTGATGGGCGGCGCGCCCGAGCGCCGGCCCGGGCTCGCGGTCCTGCTCGACACCAGTCCCACCCTCGCGGTGCGCGTGCGCGAAGGTGCGGAGGTGGCGGACGTGGCCGGCGCTCCGCACTTCCAGCTCACCCGCGACCTCGCGCAGCGCATCGGCACCCTGGTGCGCGGCGCCGTCCAGCACCAGGGCCGGCTCTACCTCGAGCTCCGCGCCGAGGCGCTGGGGCAGACCTGCATGCTCCCGGCGCCGCCGCCGCGCATCGTCAACTGGCTCGAGGGCGCACCCGGTCCGGCGCTGCTCTTCGAGTCGGGCGGTGGGCTCTTCGGCGTCCCGCTCGCCCAGGTGCTGCAGAATCTCCCCGGTGCTGGCCGCCTTCTGCCCCTTCCCGGTCCCCGGCGGCGTCATCGCCGGCCTCCTGGCGCACGCCGGGTCGCTCTGGCCGGTGTACGCGTTGCCCGCCTTCCTCGGAGGGGAGCCGGTCGCCGAGTCCCACGTGGTCTTGCTCGAGCTGGCCGGAATCCAGGTCGCGCTCTGCGCCTCGCGGGTGCAGGGCATCGCAGAGGGGCTCGTGGCGACCGACGAGCCCGGGCGCTGGCGGACGCCCGATGGACGGCTCGTCCTCGCGCCGGATGTCACGCGGCTCCTGGGGGCGTCGAACTTGACAGGGCCGAGGCGCGGCCCCTCAGATGTTACGGCCTGACATGCCGAAGACCCTGCTCGTCGCCGATGACTCGCTCACCATCCGCAAGGTCATCGGGATGGTGCTCGCGCTCGAAGATTTCCAGATCACCGCGGTGGACAACGGCATCGATGCCATTGCCCGCGCCCGCGAGATGCGGCCCGACCTCGTCATCGCCGACGTGCTGATGCCCGGCCGGAGCGGCTACGAGGTCTGCGAGACGCTCAAGTCCGATCCGGGCACCGCGGGCACCCCGGTGCTGCTGCTGGCCGGCAACTTCGAGCCCTTCGACGAGGCCCGGGCCCGCGCCGCCCGCGCCGATGCCCACATCACCAAGCCGTTCGAGAGCCAGGCCTTCCTCGACCGCGTCCGGACGCTGGTCGGGTTGCCCGCCGGGCAGCCGATGATGCCTCCGCGACCCGGCCATGGCGACCGCGGCCCCTCTGGCGCCGTCCCAGCCCGCGGTCCCGCGGCCGAGCCAGCCGATGGCCACCCAGGCCCCGCGGCCCGCCGCCACCGGAGCGTTCGCCCCGGCGTCCGCGCAGCGTCCGGCGCCCACCGCCGGCGTGCCGCAGCCGATGCCCGGACCCGCTGGCATCCCGCGCCCGGCCGCCCCCGCGCCCACGCCGATGGCGGGGATGCACCGGCCGGCCCCGCAGCCGGTCGCGCGGCCCGTCACCCAGCCCGGCGTGCCCATGGGGCGCCCGCAGGGGAACGTCCCGTCGGGGTTGCCGCGGCCGCCGCAGCCGATGGCCGGCGGGACGTCGCCCGGTCTCCGTCCGGGCATGACGCTCGGCACCCAGTCCGGCTTCGCCCGGGCGCCCGCCCCGATGACCCCGGGCGGGTTCCCCCGCGCGCCCGGGCGCTGCGCCGCTCCCTCCCGTCCCGGCGCCGCCGGCCCCGCCCGCTGCCGCCCGGGGGAGGGACCCCTTCGGCCTCTCGGCCCCGGCCAACACCCCCGTCCGCGGCTACCGGGTCGAGCGGGAGATGGCTCCGCCGGCCGCCCCGGAGGAGATGTCGCTGGACCTCGGGACCGAGCCGGCCGCCATTGCCGCCGACGGCGGAGAGGCCCAGCTCCGCGAGGCCCTGGGCAAGGCCTCGCGTGAGGTCATCGAGAAGATCGCCTGGGAAGTGGTCCCCCAGCTCGCCGAGACGATCGTGCGCGAAATCGCAGAGCGGACGATGCGCGAGCGGGACGGAAAAGGCTAAACACCCACCCTCACGGGTATGCCGGACGACACTCAGGAGGGACTTCCGAAGGCCTACGAGCCTTCGGAGGTGGAGGCGCGCTGGTACAGGCGCTGGGAAGACGCGGGCTGCTTCCGGGCCGAGGCCCGCTCGAGCCAGCCCCCGTACTGCATCATCCTCCCGCCGCCCAACGTCACCGGCTCGCTGCACATCGGGCACGCGCTGACCGCGACGCTGGAGGACATCCTCATCCGCTGGCACCGGATGCGGGGGTTCAACGCGCTCTGGCAGCCGGGCGTGGACCACGCCGGCATCGCCACCCAGATGGTGGTCGAGCGCGAGGTGAAGAAGGCGGAGAACAAGACCCGCCATGACCTCGGCCGGGCGGAGTTCGTCCGGCGCATCTGGGCGTGGAAGGAGCGCTACGGCGCCCGCATCAAGGAGCAGCACGAGCACCTCGGCGCGAGCCTCGACTGGAGCCGCGCGCGCTTCACGATGGACGAGGGGAGCTCGCGCGCGGTGCTCGAGGTGTTCGTCCGGCTGTACGAGGAGGGGCTCCTCTACCGCGCCAACCGGCTCATCAACTGGTGCCCGGATTGCCACACCGCGCTCAGCGATCTCGAGGTCGAGCACGAGGAGCGGCAGGGCTCCATCTGGGAGATTCGCTACCCGGTGAAGGGACAGGACCGCTTCCTCACCGTCGCCACCACCCGGCCCGAGACCATGCTCGGCGACACCGCGGTGGCGGTGCACCCGGACGACCCGCGCTACCGCGACCTGGTCGGCAAGACGGTCATCCTGCCGCTGCTCGACCGGGAGATCCCGGTCATCGCCGACGCCACGCTGGTGGACCCGGAGTTCGGCACCGGCGTGGTGAAGGTCACCCCGGCGCACGACTTCAACGACTACCAGACGGGGCTTCGCCACAAGCTGGCGATGATCTCCATCCTCGACGAGGCGGCCCGGACCAACGAGGCCGCCGGGCCGTACGCGGGGCTCGACCGGTTCGAGGCGCGCAAGCGCGTGCTCGCCGACCTCGAGGCGCGCGGGCTGCTCGTGTCCGAGAAGCCGCACACGCTCAGCATCGGGCTGTGCCAGCGCAGCGCCACCATCGTCGAGCCGCGGCTGTCTCCGCAGTGGTTCGTCCGCATCGAGCCGCTGGCCCGGCCGGCGATCGAGGCGGTGGAGCAGGGAAGGACGACGATTCTTCCCGAGACCTGGAACGCCACCTACTTCCACTGGATGCGCAACATCCAGGACTGGTGCGTGAGCCGGCAGCTGTGGTGGGGACACCAGATCCCTGCCTGGTACTGCAACGCCTGCACGCCGCGCACGCCATCCGGTGGGCTCGACCTCGAGCGAGGCACGCCCATCGTCGCCCGGACGCAGCCCGCGTCCTGTCCGTCGTGCGCGGGCTCGGCGCTGACCCAGGACCCGGACGTGCTGGACACCTGGTTCAGCTCGGCCCTCTGGCCGTTCAGCACCCTCGGCTGGCCGGAGCGGACGGCCGAGCTCGCGACGTTCTACCCGACGTCGGTCCTCGAGACCGGGCACGACATCCTCTTCTTCTGGGTGGCCCGGATGATGATGATGGGCCTGCACTTCATGGGCGACGTGCCCTTCCGCACCGTCTACCTGCACGCGATGGTGCGCGACGAGAAGGGCGAGAAGATGTCGAAGGTGAAGGGGAACGTCGTCGACCCCCTCGACGTCATCCACGGCGCGAAGGCGCAGGACCTGCCCGCCAGCCTGCGCAACAAGTTCCCGCAGGGGATGCCGGCGTTCGGGGCCGACGCGCTGCGTTACACGCTCGCCGCGCTCGCTGCCCAGGGACGGGACATCAAGCTCTCGCTCGATCGCGTCAACGGCTACAAGGCGTTCACCAACAAGCTGTGGAACGCCTCGCGCTTCCTCCTGCTCTACCTCGGTGACTTCCACCCCGGGGACCATCCGCTGCGCCAGCGCCCGCTCACCCTCGCCGACCGGTGGATCCTCTCCCGCACCGAGCGCGTGACGCGCGAGGTGAACGACGCGCTCGGGCGGTTCGAGTTCGCTGAGGCCGCCTCGGCCGCGTACCAGTTCACCTGGCATGCGTTCTGCGACTGGTACATCGAGCTGGCCAAGCCCGCGCTGCAGGGAGAGGACGCCGAGCGCGGCGACACCACCCGGGCGGTGCTGATCCACGTGCTGGACCTGGTGCTGCGGCTCCTGCACCCCTTCATCCCTTACATCACCGAGGAGATCTGGCACCGGCTGCCCGGCGTGCCCGCGGACGCATTCCTGATGCGCGCGTCGTATCCGGAGGCCGGCGAGGAGGACCCCGCCGCCGAGGCCGAGATGGCGCCGGTCATCGCGGTCATCGACGGCATCCGGAACATCCGGGGCGAGAGCAACCTGCCGCCACTCCAGAAGATTCGGGCAGTGGTGCAGACCGACGACGCAGCGCTCCGGGCGGCCCTGGAGCGCTCGCGGGGGTACGTGGAGCCGCTCTCCGGGCTGTCGGAGCTGCTGCTGCAACCGGCCGGCGCTCCGCCACCATCGTCCGCGTCGTGGGTGGGACAGGGGGTCGCGGTCTACGTCCCGCTCGCCGGGCTGTTGGATCTCGACGAAGAACGTTCGCGCTTGCGGAAAGAGATCGCCCGCGTCGAGTCGGATCTGGCAGCCTTGAACCGAAAGCTGGACAATCCGAGCTTCGTCGCGCGGGCTCCGGCCGATGTGGTGGAGAAGGATCGGGCCCGGGTGATCGAGCTCGAAGGCCGCAGGGCCAAGCTGTTGGACAACCTCAGTCGGATCTGACCTGGAGGCACGATGTCCGAGAGAACCCCAGAAGAGATGGAGTCGAACGGGATGGGCGGCATGGGCGGGGGAATGGGTGGTGACATGCCGGCGCCCGCGCCCTCGAGCGGGATGGGGATGGGCATGGGCAGCGAGTCGCCTGCTCCAGCCGCGCCGATGGCCACGCCCCGACCGCGCGCCGCCGCCCCGGCGAAGAAGGCTCCAGCGAAGAAGGCTCCGGCGAAGAAGGCCGCGGCGAAGAAGGCCCCGAAGCGCAAGGCGGCGAAGAAGGCCCCGAAGCGCAAGCCGGCGAAGAAGGCGCCGAGCCGCAGGAAGAAGGCCGCAGCTCGGAAGGAGCGCACGCAGGGGCGCTCATCCGGAAGGGCGTGGCGAAGCGCGCGAGGCGCGCGCAACGGCCGACGCGCGGCGCCGCGGCGCACCGGTCCCTCCCGGAAGGCTCGGCGCTGATCGTCACCGCCGTCGGCCGCACCTCCGGCGCATGGACTTCGTCGACCGTCTGATCGACCTGGCGCTTGAGGAGGACCTCGGTGCGGCGGGTGACGTCACGACCCAGGCGCTCGTCCCCGAGGAGGCCCGGGGATGGGCGGAGGTCTGGGCGAAGGAGCCGCTGGTGCTCGCGGGCACGCGCGCCTTCGCCCGGGTCTTCACCCGGCTCGAGCCTGGCGCCGAGGTGCGCTTCACGCAGGCCGACGGCGCGCGCATCGCCGGCCGCGCGGTCATCGGGCAGCGTCTCGGCCGGGCTGCGCACGCTCCTCGTCGGTGAGCGGACGGCGCTGAACATCCTGCAGCGCACCGTGCGGCATCGCCACGCTCGCGGCGCGGGCGGCGGACGCGCGTGCGTGGCTCGAAGCTCCGGGTGCTCGACACGCGCAAGACGAGCCCCGGGATGCGCGGGCTCGTCGAAGGAGGCGGTCCGGGCGGGTGGGGCGTCGAACCATCGGTTCGGCCTCTTCGACGGCGTGCTGATCAAGGACAACCACCTCGCCGCGGTGGGCGGGGACGTGCGCGAGGCGCTCCGGCGGGCCCGCGCGCACGCGCCGCAGCTGGTGAAGATCGAGATCGAGGTCACCCGGCTGGACCAGCTCCCGGAGGCGATCGCCGGCGGCGCCGACATCGTCCTGCTCGACAACATGGACGACGCCATGGTGGCCGAGGCCGTGCGGATCGCCGCCGGCAAGGTGCAGCTCGAGGTCTCGCGGGAACGTGACGCTGGAGCGGCTGCCGAGGCTCGCGCAGCTCGGCGTCGACTTCGTGTCGATGGGCGCGCTCACCCACTCGGCGCGGGCGATGGACCTGTCGCTGGAGATCGTCGAGCGCTGACTGCGGCCGGGGGCCGGTTCGCTGCATCCCCTGGCCCATTCCGGCAATGCTCCAGCGCCACGGCACGTCCGGAGGAACCATGCGCCTCCTCGCCGTCGCCTGGCTCGTCCTCACGTCCTCGGGGTGTGCGTCGATGCACGTTTGCGGCGGAGGCTCGGGCCCGGGCGGCTGTTACGAGCCGTCGACCGGGAAGTCCACCGCGCCACCCACGACCACCGGGAGCCAGGAGAACGACGACGTTCGCCGGCAGCTATCCGGAAAGCCCTGAGCGACGGCGCTCAGTGCCCCTGGACGACGGACTCGACGCGGGGCTCGCCCTCGGCGGACGCCGGTGCGCCCATCTCCATGAGGATCGCCGCGGTGGGGGCCACGTCGCTCGCGTGGACCTGCGTCCGGTAGAGCCCCGGCTTCACGCCCTTCCCGTAGAGCACGAGCGGGACCTGGTTGTCGTAGGCGTACGGCTCGCCGTGGGTGGTGCCGGTATCACCCTCCATGTAGATGGCGAACGGCTTCAGGATGAACGCCACGTCTCCGCTCCGGCCGGGGTAGTGGTTCCTGCGAAGCGCCGGGAGAAATCCGCTCAGCTCCTGCCCCGACTCGAGATCGTCCGCCGAGATCGCGAGCGCCACACCGGGCTGACGGCCCAGCCAGTCCGCCGCGGCCCGCCGCACCACGCTCGGCTCGAGCTTCTTGTCGGCCATGGCCTTGGCATTCAGGAACACGTCGCGATCGACGAAGCCGAGCACGAGCGGCGCGCCGAAGCGCGTCTGGAGCTCCTGGGCCAGCCCCTGCCTGAGCACCGAGGGCTTCACCCGCGTGGCGTTCACCCCCGCGGCGATCCACTCCTCCGGGAGCGCCGCGCCACCGTGGTCCGAGGAGAGCACCACCAGGAGGTTCTGGCGGCCACCGGCGGCCTTCTCGGCGGCGGCGAGTAGATCGCCGATCTGGCGATCCAGCCGCACCAGCGCGTCCTGCATCTCCCAGGAGTAGGGACCGAACTGGTGGTAGACGAAGTCGGTCGCGCTGAAGCTGACCGAGAGGAGGTCCGGCACGTCGTCCTTGCCGAGCCCCTCGGCCACGATGGCCGCCTTCGCCGCCTGCACCAGGAGCTCGTTGGCGAACGGAGAGCTGGCGAACGCGGCGTAGGAGGGCGGGCCGGGGGACGGAGCGCCGCCCTTCAGCGAATGGGGAAACGTCCGGCCCATGCTGTAGCCCGGGGACTCGAACGGCCGGTCGTCCTCGCCGAGGTACTCCTTCGTCGGCAGGGCCAGGCTCCACTCGGTTCCGAACGTGGCGTCGGGGAGCCGGCGGTCGTTGAAGCTCCGAAGCCAGGCGGGAAGCTCCTTCATGTACGCGGTCCCGGTGACCAGCCGGCCGACCTGCTCGTTGAACCAGAACGCCTGGCCGAGCCGCCCCGCCAGCGCGATGGCCGCCCGCGCCTTGCCGGACAGGGCAATCGACTTCCCGCGCCCCTGCGTGAAGAGCCTCAGGTGGTCGGACAGCGTCTCGGCCAGGAGCGCCTCGGGCGACACGTCCTCGACGCCGGCCGGCGCGTCGAGCGCCGGGTGCGTCGGGTCCCAGAAGACCGGCTCGTCCTTCCCGGTGCTCCGGTTCATCACCCGGTTGCCGACGACCCCGGTGCGCCAGGGGTACGCGCCGGTGGAGAGCACCGTGTGCCCGGGCGCGGTGGTCACCTGGCCCTGCTGGTAGCGGACGTCCGGGTAGAACGCCCCCTTGTCCAGGAGCTGGGCCAGCCCCGCACGTAGCTGGGGCCGGGAGCGGAGGAGGAGGTCGGTGCCCAGCGCATCGACGGCGATGAAGAGCGTCAGCCGCGGGGGCTTGGCGAGGGCGGGCGTGGCGAGCAGCAGGAGGGCGAGGGCGAGGGCGCGGGTCATCGAGAGGGCGGGGAGTGTAGCCGCCCGGCGCGCGATGCGGCGCTTGTCCCGCCGTCGGACACGCGCCTACCGTGGCCGCCAGGAGGGGCACGATGTTCCAGGCACGGGTGCGGGTCATCTACGGCGACACCGACCAGATGGGAGTCGTGTACTACGCGAACTACCTCCGGTACTTCGAGTTCGCGCGGAGCGAGTTCCTCCGCGCCCACGGCCGCAGCTACCGGGAGATGGAAGCCGAGGGGTTCAGCCTCCCGGTGGTGGAGGCCGGCTGTCGGTACCTGGCGCCGGCCCGCTACGAGGACGTGCTCCGGGTGGGCATCGAGGTTCCGAGCGTCACCCGGGTCACGCTCACCTTCCGCTACGAGGTCACCCGCGAGGGTGAGCCGGGGGTGCTCTGCACCGGGAGCACCGTCCACGCATGCCTGGGGAAGACCGGGCGACCGGCGCGCCTCCCCGAGTGGGTCGCCGCGCTGCAGTCGCCCTCCAGCGACTGACGGCCCGGATGCCAGGTGGACGAAGGTCCACCTCGGAACCGTCGCCTCCCTGCACCGGCCGGAGTACGGTCCGGCGCACGGCAGCGGGAGGAGGACGTCCATGGACCGCAACCTGGCGCTGGAAGTGGTGCGCGTCACCGAGCTTGCAGCGATCGCCGCGGCGCGGTTGATGGGGCGGGGCGAGAAGAACCTCTCCGACCAGGCGGCGGTCGACGCCATGCGGCGGGCCTTCGACACGCTGCAGATCCAGGGCACCGTGGTCATCGGCGAGGGCGAGCGCGACGAGGCGCCCATGCTCTACATCGGCGAGAAGGTCGGCCGGTGGGCCCCCGAGGATCCGGGGATCGACATCGCCCTGGACCCGCTCGAGGGCACCAACCTCTGCGCCTACGGGCGTCCCGGCGCCATCGCGGTGGTGGCCCTCGCCGAGCGAGGCAAGCTGCTCAACGCGCCCGACACGTACATGGAGAAGCTCGCGGTCGGCCCCGGCGCACGGGGAGCCATCGACCTGCGCAAGAGCACCACCGAGAACCTCCTGTCGATCGCCGCAGCGCTCGGCCGGGACATGAACGACCTCACGGTGGTGATCCTGGACCGGCCGCGCCACGAGACGCTCATCCGCGAGGTGCGTTCCTCGGGCGCGCGCATCCGGCTGATCGAGGACGGCGACGTGGCGGGCGGCGTCGCCACCTGCTTCCCCGACACCGGGGTGGACGTGCTGATGGGCACCGGCGGCGCCCCCGAGGGCGTCATCACCGCCGCCGCGGTCAAGGCCGTCGGCGGCGACATGCAGGGCCGGCTCCGGCCGCGCAACGACGAGGAGATCGTCCGTGCCCGGAAGATGGGCATCACCGACATGAACCGGATCTACACCGCCGAGGAGCTCGCGCAGGGAGAGGTGATGTTCGCCGCGACCGGCGTCACCACGAGCGAGTTCCTCCGCGGGGTGCGCTTCTTCGGCGGCGGCGCCGAGACCTGGTCGGTGGTGATGCGGAGCAAGACCGGGACGATCCGCTACGTCGAGGCCCGCCACCGCTTCGACACGAAGCCCGACTACTTCTCGCAGAAGGCCAGGGGGCGCTGAGCATGCCGGGAGCGACCCGCAGCGTGGTCATCGACGCCCCGCCGGAGCGGGTGTTCGAGGTGATCGTCGACTACGACCACTACGCCGACTTCCTCGGCGAGGTGAAGGAGGCCCGGAGCGCCAACCGGCGCGGCAACGAGGTCGACGTCCACTACGGCATCGATTTGGTGAAACGCATTCACTACACGCTCCACATGACCGAGGACCGCCCGCGCACGGTGCGCTGGACGTTCGTCAAGGGCGAGGTGATGCGCGACAACCGCGGCAGCTGGACGCTCGAGCCCATGCCCGACGGAAAGACCCGCGCCACGTACAGCATCGAGGTGGGAGTGGGTCCCCTGGTACCGCGGGCCATCGTGAACGCCCTGGTGGACTCGTCGCTCCCCAAGATGCTGGAAGCATTCAAGAAACGGGCAGAGAGCCGCTGAGCCTCCGGGCACCCCTTCCGACGCTTGCGGGGGCGGCTCGAGGCATTACAATCTCATTCAATGCCCGGAATGCTCGACAGCTTCGTGATCGACCAGGTCAGGCGCCGCGACCGGCGCGAGCGCGACGAGCGCGATCGACCGGCGGTGGAGCTGCCCCTGCCTGCACCGGACGAGCGCCCGGTGCGCCGGAGCGAAGAGGACGGCCGCGACGAGAAGCCCAAGCGCGGCGTCGTCATCATCGACCTCCGCACCCTGCACTGAGGGCAAGGCATCGCCGTCCTTGCCCGTGCTCCTCGAGGGTGCGTACAAGGCCGGCCCATGACGGAGATCATCGACATCGTCGCCCGGGAGATCCTCGACTCCCGCGGCAATCCCACGGTGGAGGTCGAGGTCACGCTCGATGGCGGTGACGTCGGCCGGGCAGCGGTCCCCTCCGGGGCCTCCACCGGAGCGCACGAGGTCCACGAGCTGCGCGACGGAGAAGCGGCGCGCTACGGCGGAAAGGGCGTCCGGAAGGCCGTGGCCCACGTCCGTGACGACATCGCCCCGGTGCTCATCGGCATGGACGCGCTCGACCAGAGCGCGGTGGACGCTCGGATGCTGGAGCTCGACGGCACCCCCACCAAGGGGAAGCTCGGCGCCAACGCCATCCTCGGCGTCTCCCTGGCCACGGCGCACGCGGCGGCGGCGGCGACCGGGCTCCCGCTCTGGCGTTACGTCGGCGGGGTGCAGGCCCGGACCCTCCCCGTGCCGCAGATGAACATCCTCAACGGCGGGGCGCACGCCGACACCCGGGTGGACTTCCAGGAGTTCATGATCGTCCCGGTCGGAGCGCCCACCTTCGCCGAGGCGCTGCGGATGGGCTCCGAGGTGTTCCACGCGCTCAAGAAGGGTCTCAAGTCGCGGAAGCTCGCCACCGGAGTCGGTGACGAGGGCGGCTACGCGCCGGACCTGCCCACCAACGAGGAGGCGCTGGTCCTGGTGACCGAGGCCATCTCCGCGGCCGGCTACGCCCCGGGCAAGGACGTGGCGCTCGCCCTGGACGTGGCGGCCACCGAGTTCTTCGATGGAAAGAGCAAGAGCTACAAGCTGAAGGGCGAGGGCAAGTCGTACGACGCCGCGGGCCTGGTCGGCTTCTACGAGCAGCTCTGCCGCAAGTACCCCATCGTCTCCATCGAGGACGGGATGGCCGAGGACGACTGGGAGGGCTGGGCGATCCAGACCCGCGCGCTCGGCAACACCGTGCAGCTGGTGGGAGACGACGTCTTCGTCACCAACGTCGAGCGCCTCGGCCGGGGCATCGACGCCGGGGTGGCCAACGCCATCCTGATCAAGGTGAACCAGATCGGGACGCTCACCGAGACCATCGCTGCGGTCCGGATGGCCCACCGGGCGGGGTACCGGACGGTGATGAGCCACCGCTCGGGCGAGACCGAGGACGTGACCATCGCCGACCTCGCGGTGGCGCTCGACTGCGGCCAGATCAAGACCGGCTCGCTGTCCCGGAGCGACCGGGTGGCCAAGTACAACCAGCTCCTGCGCATCGAGGAGGCGCTGGGGGCAGGGGCCCGCTACCCGGGGCGGGCCACGTTCGGACGCGGGCGGAGCGAGCCATCCGGATCCTGATCTGCAACGACGACGGCATCGGATCGGCCGGGCTCGCCGCGCTGGCCGAGGCGGTCGAGCCGCTCGGTGAGGTGTGGGTGGTGGCGCCGGAGCACGAGCAGAGCGCGGCGTCGCACGCCATCTCGCTCACCCGGCCGCTGCGCATCCGCAAGGTGAAGCCACGGTGGTTCGCGGTGGACGGCACCCCCACCGACTGCGCCTACCTCGCCATCCACCACCTGATGAAGGACGAGGCGCCGGCGCTCGCGGTGTCGGGCATCAACCACGGCCCGAACATGGCGGATGACGTCGTGTACTCCGGGACGGTGGCCGCGGCGATGGAGGCCACCTTGCTCGGCGTCCCCGCGATCGCCTTCAGCCTGGTGGCCCGCGGGCGAGGAGTCGACTTCACGCACGCCGCCCGCTTCGCCCGGTCCCTCACCCGCGCCGCGCTCTCGCAGGCCCTCCCACCCCGGATGCTCCTGAACGTGAACATCCCCGGAATCGAGCCGCGGGGCTGGGCGGTGACCCGGCTCGGCCGCCACAGCTATGGAAACCGGGTGGTGGAGAACACCGACCCCCGGGGGCGGCGCTACTACTGGATCGGCGGGACCGAGTACTCCCACGAGGACCTACCCGGCAGCGACTGCAACGCCGTCCTGGACGATCAGCTCATCTCGGTCACCCCCGTCCTGCTCGACATGACCGACCTGCCCCGCATGGAGGAGCTGATGCGCTGGCCGGTGGATGGCTTCGAGCGCCGGGGAGCGGCGAAAATCTGAGTCACCCCGGGTTCCGGGGTACACCTGTCCGCTGGAGGCGTGTTCCCTGGCGCATCGGCCCCTCAGCCGAGACCTGGCGGTCGCGGCCGCTCGGCGGCGTGGCACCGGTGTTCGCTGCGGCGTCCTGCTCTGGCTGCTCTCGGCACGGGCTGCGGGACCGCGGCCACCGGTGAGCGGCGGCCCACGGGGCTCCGCACCGACGATCTGCCCGCCCCGCGGCGGATGACCCCCGACGGTCCGCGAGTGGTGCTCGCTCCGGCCCACGCCGAGCCCGACCTCGTGGACGACCGGCCGGCGCCGACCGCGGCCGCCGTCCCCGCGCCCGGGACGCACCGCGTGGCTGCCGGCGAGACGCTCTACCGCATCGCGCGGAGCGTCGGGCATCACGCCTGGAGCGCTGGCAGAGATGAACGGCGTCCCGGTCTCGACGCCGCTGGCGGTGGGGCAGGTGCTGATCGTCCCCGCTCCACCGGCCCGGGGCGCGCCTCCCGCGACTCGCTCCGGGTTCGCCCGATCGCGCCGGGTGCGTCCGCGGCTCCCGGGACGCTCTCCCCGGCGCTGGCTGCTGCCTTCGATGCGGCGAGCGCGCCCGGCACCGCGGAGGCGCCACGGTGGCTCCGGCGGTGCCGCCCGCGGCCGAGGCGCCGCCGGCCGAGCGTCCCGTGCCCGCCGGCCGCCGGGACCCGCACGGTCCAGGGCGCATCGAGAGCAGCGTGCTCGGAGCGATCCCCTCATCGACGCAGGGGAGCCGGCCCCCCGCGGTCACGCACCGGAGCTCGGCGCAGCTGCAGTGGCCGCTCCGGGGCGTGCTCTACGCGCGCTTCGGCCGCAAGGGGAAGTCGCCGCATGACGGCATCGACCTCGCCGCGCCGGCGGGGACACCGGTCCGGACCGCGGGGGAGGGCGCCGTGCTCTTCGCCGGGCCCCAGCAGGGCTACGGGCTTCTGGTCATCATCGAGCATCCGCACGGGCTGGTGACGGTCTACGCCCACAACCGGGACCTCCGGGTGAAGACCGGTCAGACGGTCCGGGACGCGCAGGTCATCGCCACGGTGGGAGAGTCGGGAAAGACGAGCGGGCCGCACCTGCACTTCGAGGTGCGCCAGGACGGCGCGCCGGTGGATCCGCTCGAGTTCCTGGGCCCGCCGCCCAGCGCCTGACGGTGCCGGAGGCGTCGTCGCCGGTGCGCTCCGGTGCACGGAAACCCGGGAGCGAGCTTCCCCGCGGTCAGGATCGGCGCGCCGACCTGCCGGGGCGGATGACGGGGCTCGCTCGCCACCGGCCTCGGTTGCCCCCAGGAGACGCCGAAGAACGGTCGCGCTCGCTCGGTGGCAGCTCGACCGGCCTGCGCGATCCCTGGCGCTCCCGTTTCCGCCTGCCTTGGCCGACGCACAGGCCTTGGGCGCTGGCGTCCGGATTCCGAGATGGTGATTCCGGACCCTCGGGCGACTGGTTGGGACTGGCCCCCGGGGGGACCCGGGCGGAGGGCGGATTGCATCGGTCGGCGACCGATCTTGTTTTGAAAAATAGATCGGTCGCTCGACCGATATAGTTTGGCCTTTGGGGGGAGCAGCGATGCGGCCGCGCTGGTTGATCGAGGAGGAGGGCCCGCGTCCTCCGCTCGAGCCAAGAGCGGCCCAGCTCCTTGGCGCGCTGGCGGTGGCGCTGAACGATCGCCTCATGGAATCGGTGAGCAGCGCCGCGAACCTGTCCCCGGCGGCCGTCGCTGCGCTCCTCTGGATGAACGGGCGCCCGGCGTCCGGACGCGCGAGCTCCGGAAGGCACTCGGGGTCGGCAACGCCGCGACGTCCGAGCTGATCGCGCGGCTCGAGGCCGACGGACTCGTTCTCCGGGAACAGGACCGGCGCGATCGGAGGGCGAGCCGGCTTCGAGTCTCGGAGCTCGGAGCTCGGTTGGCCCGGCAAGCAGTCCAGGCGAGAGCTCACCTCGCGCGGTCACTCATGACGCGCCTGCCTCGGGTCCTGCTGCCGAGGCTGATCCGCGTGTCTGAGATTCTTCTCGGCGCCCTCTCGGAGCGGCAGCGGAGTGCGCTCGAGGGCTGCCGCTTCTGCGACTGGGAGCTGTGCCGGGGCGACCCGACCGCACCGTGCCCGGTCGTCATCGCCGCCGCGTCCCGTCAGGGATTCGAGCTCGCCGGGCGATCGAGCCCCGGCATCGATCTACGAGGACCGCCGCACGATCGACGGTCGGGACCCGCCCATCGAGCTCTGGCTCGAGCCTGGCGGCATCGCCTTCCGGCTCGACGCACGCCGGCGTCTGGAGGTCGTCTGTCGCGGACCCGAGCGGGGCCGCCTCGAGCTCGAGCGGCTCCAGGAGGGCCACGTCACCCTCTTCGCCTGGAACCACGCCACCTTCACCGTCCTCGAGGCCGGAGGGTTTCGTCCAGGAGAGGGCTCTCTCGCTCGAGATGGCGAGAGGTGAGACGCCCCGTCAGCGCGTCGAGACGCTGCACGGCGACTTCGCGAGGCGACGGGAGACGCCGCCGAGCCGCTGGCTCTGACCGCCTCAGTGCACCTTGCGGTACACGCCCACCACCTGCCCGAGGATCATCGTCGAGCGGAACTGGGACTTGTGCACGTAGATCGGCGCCATCGTCTTGTTTCCCGGCTGGAACCGGATGCGGTCCCCCTCGGGGTAGTAGCGCTTGCAGGTGGCCTCGTCCTCGATGAGCGCGACGACGATCTCGCCCTCGCGGGCGGTGGCTGTCTTGCGGACGAAGAGGTAGTCGCCGTCGTGGATGCCGTCCTCGATCATCGAGTCGCCCTTCACCCGGAGCGCGAAGACTTCCTTCCCGTTGCCTCCGAGCAGGAAGCTGTCGATGCGGACCGAGTCCTCGACGTTCTCCACCGCGAGCAGCGGGGCGCCGGCCGCCACCTTGCCCAGCAGCGGCACCTCGACCATCCCCGGATCCCGCCGCGGGGCGCCCATGCCGAGCACCAGCCGCGCCCGCTTGGTGGGAACCAGCGCCCGGGACTGCTGCTCGCCCCGGAGGAGATATCCCTTGCGCTCCAGGGCCTTGAGGTGGTCGTTCACCCCGTTGGTGGAGCGGATGTCCATCTCCTCGCCAATCTCGCGGATGGTGGGAGGGAAGCCGCGCTCCTCGGTCTGCCGCACGATGAAATGGAGGATTCTCGCGCTGTCGGCCCGTCAGCTCTTCCATCGTGCCCTCCGCTGAACGCTCTCCAAGCGAGCGTCACCCTGCCTGAACGGGCGTGCAGAGTCAACCCTTTCGCCGCCTCGGCGAAAGGGCGCGCGCGCGTGGCGTCGGCTGTGGGAAGGTCTCGACTCACCCGTGCCCCCTCGTTTCGTGGTCGCAGTCCTGCTCGGCACTCTCGCAGTCGCGGCCTGCTCCGGGGTGAAGGTCCAGCAGGGACAGGTGGCCAAGGAACGGACCCGCTACCGCTTCGGCGAGCCCGGCCCCGACTGGCGCCGGCTGTCGCTGACCGACGTCGACGTGGCCTGGATCCGCGACGCCAGCGGCCAGACGTTGTCGGTCAACTCCACTTGCACCGACTACGCCGACGTCCCGCTCGGCGCGCTCCGGCGCCAACAGATGGTCGGCTTCACCCAGACCGAGCGAGTGGAAGAGAAGGAGGGGATGCTCGACGGCCGGGGCGCGCTCTTCACCCGCTGGCAGGCAAAGCTGGACGGAGTGCCGGTGGCGCTCGGGCTCTGGACGGTGAAGAAGGACGGCTGCATCTACGACTTCACGTACACCAGCCCGGTAGGAGCATACGACGACCAGTCGGAGGCGTTCGCCCGCGTGGTGCAGGGCTTCGCCACGGAGACAGTGAAGTGACCGCGCCCGACGGCGACTACAGCTCGGAGGAGTCGGACCGCGAGTCGCTCGGCGACATCGTGGGCCAGGAGCTGGAGAGCCTCATCCCGTTCAGCGCCAAGTTCCGCGCCGGGCTGGAGCAGATGGGCGGCATGTTCGTGCTCGGCGGCCGCGCGCTGGCCCGGGGCATTCGCCCGCCCTCGAGCCTCTCCGCGGTCGTCTACCAGGTCGAGTCGCTCGGGGCCCGCTCGGTCGCCATCGGCACCCTGACCGCGGCCTTCGCCGGGCTGGTCATCGCCATCCAGTTCGGCTTCTTCCTCGCCCGCTTCGGCGTGCAGCACACCGTGGGGAAGGTCGTGGTGCTGACGCTGTTCCGCGAGCTCGCCCCGGTGCTCACCGCGCTCACCGTCGGCGGTCGCATCGGCAGCGGCATCGCCGCCGAGATCGGGTCGATGACCGTCACCGAGCAGGTGGACGCGGTGCGCGCGCTCGGCGCCGATCCGATCAAGAAGCTGGTCGTGCCCCGGGTCTACGCCTGCCTGATGGTGATGCCGATGCTGACCGTCCTCGCCGACGTCATGGGGTTCATCGCCGGCGCCGCGGTCACCAAGTTCGAGTACGACATCTCGTTCGCCCAGTTCTTCACCTCGGCGCTGGACACCGTCACCGAGGCCGACTTCCTCTCCGGCGTGGGGAAGTCGGTGGTCTTCGGGCTGATCATCTCGGTGGTGGGCTGCTACAAGGGCTTCCACGTCGAGGGCGGGACCGAGGGGGTGGGTCGTGCGACCACCCAGACCGTCGCCGTGGCCTCGGTGGCGGTCTTGCTCGCGGATTTCTTCCTGACCAAGCTGCTCCTCACCATCACATGACCGCGCCTGCCCCCGCGCCCGACCCGTCCGAGGCGCTGATCCGCTTCGAGGGCCTGAACAAGGCCTTCGGTTCCAAGGTGGTCTTCGACCAGCTCTCCCTCGAGGTGCGCAAGGGCGAGACCCTCGCCGTCATCGGCGGCTCGGGCGCCGGCAAGAGCGTCCTCCTCAAGTGCCTCATCGGCCTCATGGACCCGGACGGCGGGCGGATCCTCTTCGACGGGCAGGACCTCAGCGGCTATGGCGAGAAGGAGTTCCTCCCCATCCGTCGCCGGGTGGCCATGGTGTTCCAGGCCTCCGCCCTCTTCGACAGCATCTCGGTGGGCGAGAACATCGAGTATCCGCTGAAGGAGCACTTCCCCGAGATGCCGGCCGAGGAGCGGGCGTCACGCGTGGCCCGGGTGCTCGGCCTGGTGAACCTGCCCGGCATCGAGGCCATGCGGCCCTCGGATCTCTCCGGAGGCATGCGCCGGCGGGTGGGGCTCGCCCGCGCGATCGCCACCGAGCCCGAGGTCATCCTCTGGGACGAGCCGACCACCGGCCTCGACCCCATCAGCACCCGCACCATCGACGAGCTGATCCGCAGCATGCGTGCCAAGCTCCACTGCACCTCCATCGTGGTGACCCACGACATGCAGAGCGCCTTCACCGTGTCGGACCGCATCGCCATGCTGGCCAGCCGGCACATCGTGCAGGTGGGCACCGTGGCCGAGATGAGGGCCAGCACCCAGAAGGAGGTCCGCGCGTTTCTCGACGCCCGCAGGGGCGAGGCCCGGCTGGACTGACCCATGGCGACTCCCGAGACAGCCACCCAGCGTGAACGCCGCCTGATCGTCCGGGCGGGGCTCTTCGTCGGTCTGGCCCTGGTCCTCTTCGGCTTCGTGGTGCTGCTGATCGGCAAGGAGAACCGACTCTTCGACCGGCAGGTCCGCTACCACGCCTTCTTCGAGAACGTGGAGGGCCTCAAGCGCGACTCCCCGGTGTGGCTGGGAGGCCTGGAGGTGGGCCGGGTGGTGTCCATCTCGTTCTCCCCCGACCTGGGGGACAAGAAGATCGACGTCATCATCGAGATGTCCAAGTCGTTCGCAGCCCGCGTCCGGACCGACTGCGTGGCCCGGGTGGGTGGCCGCGGGGTGCTCGGAGACAAGGCCATCGACATCTCGCTCGGCACCGCCGAGGGAGATCCCATCCCGGTCAATGGCGCCATCCCCAGCGGCTCGTCGGGAGACCTGGCGTCGATCCTCAAGAACAGCGGTGCGCTGATGGACAACCTGATGGCCGCCAGCGAGAACGTCCGCAAGCTCACCGACGCCTTCGCCGAGCCGGAGGTGGCCAAGAACCTCACCGGGGCCATCGCCAGCACCCGGAACATCCTCGCCGGCATCGAGCGCGGGAACGGCGCGCTCCATGCGCTCATCTACGACCCGAAGGGCGCCGCCGAGACGCACCGGCTCCTGGTCAAGGTGGCGGACGTCTCCGAGGCAGCGGAGAAGGCCCTCACCCAGGTCAACCTGGTGCTCGAGGGGGCGCGGACCGGCGACGGTGCGCTCCACGCCCTGCTCTACGACCCGAAGGCCGGCAAGGCCGTGGGCGCGCTGGGAGACGCCGCCGGCGAGCTCTCGATCCTGCTCCACGACGCCCGCACCACCGAGAGCGGCGCCATCCACCAGCTGGTCTACGGCGATGCGCGGAACCTCTTCAAGAACCTGGGCGAGATGTCCGAGGACCTCAAGGCCATCAGCGGGAAGATCCGGGCGGGGGAGGGGACCCTGGGCGCGCTGGTCGTGGATCCCAGCGTCTACGACGACCTGCGGACCATCCTCGGGAACGTCAAGCGCAACAAGGTCCTCCAGGAACTGGTCCGCATCACGGTGAGCAACCGCGGCGCGGTGGATCAGACCGGGCGTCCGACGGACGGCCGACCTCTGAGCACGGTGTCGCCTCCCGCGCCGCCGAAGGCCCCTGCCGCACAGTCGGACGCGGCGCGATGACCCCCGAGCCGGTCCCGGAATCTCCGGCCGCCGGCGCCGGGTGGCTGCTGCGCCTCGGGGCGCGCGCGGCGGTCTCGGCGTGGCTCCCCGTCCTCGCGCTCGCGGGGGTGCTGGCCATCGCCCAGGCCCTCCAGCGGATGTTCTGGCCGTCGCTCTTCCTCGGTGACCCGGCCCTCCGGCTGGAGGAGACGCTGCTGGTCGCCGGGGGAGGGTGCCTCGTCCTCTCGGTGCTCGCCCGGGCCGTGGTGACCGCCATCGGGGTCGGGGCGGGCGCGGCGCGGCTCCGGACCGGCGCCACCGCGGAGGGGGTCGCTCCGGCCACCGCAGGCCTCCGGGGCATCGCCTGGGCCGCCGCCGCGGCGCTCGTGGACCTGCTGCTGAGCACCTGGTTCTGGGGCGTGCTCGTCGCCAGCGGCGTGGCGCTGGTGCTCGGAGGCCCGTTCGTCTCGCTCCTGGGAGCCGCGGGGTTCGCCCTGGCGCTCACGCTCGGCACGCTGCTCGGTCCGGCCGCGGCGCTGTGGCTCGAGCTCGGGCTCGTGGTCTCGGTGGTGCGCCCGGTGCGCATGGGCGTGGCCGCGGGCGAGGCGCTCCGGCTCCTCCTCGCCCGGCCGGGGTTCCTCGTCGGCGCGTGGGTCGTCACCGCCGTGCCCGCGGGCATGCTCGCCGCGGGCGTCCAGGTGATGGCGGCCGGCGCGCCCGGACCGGGCTGGAGCGCCGCAGGAGCGGCCGGCGTCGCGCTGCTGCTCGTGGCCCTGGTCGAGGCGCTGGCCACGCTCATCCGTCTCGATGCCCTCGCCGCCCTGGTGCTCGACCGTGAGGGCGCCTTGCCCCGTCCGCCGCCGGCCCCGGTGCGACCGGCGCCCGTTCCCCGGGCCACGCTGGTCACGCCACGAGGTGGTGGAGGCGCGCCCGGTGGGCCCCGTGGCGCCCTGGAGCCCGGGAGAGTGAGGACCGAAGGCTTCCACCACGTCGCGGTCCAGGTCAGGGCCCTGGAGGAGGTCGCGGCCTTCTACCGGGAGGTGCTCGGGCTCGGCGAGATCGAGCGCCACCACGCCGCCGACGGACAGCTGCGGAGCATCTGGCTCGACGTGGGCGGCGGTGGCTTCCTCGCGCTCGAGCGGGTGCAAGCCGCGCCGGCGCCCGATCCGGAGTTCCGGGACGGCCGGCCGGGCGTCTTCCTGGTCGCGCTCCGCATCCGTCCCGGAGGACCGCGCGCGCGTCCGTGCCGAGCTCGAGCGCCGCGGCGTCCCGCTGGTCCACGAGACCCGCTGGACGCTCTACGTCCGGGACCCGGAGGGGAACCGGGTGGCGCTCAGCCACCACCCCGACGACGAGCGAGCGTCCGGCCCAGCCCATCTGACAACTGTCGTCGCAGCTGTCAGGCGGCCATGACGTGGGCGTGCGTTGCATCTCGATGGCAAGAACAGCACGAGACCACGACCGCGGTGTTGCTGGAGTGACTGGGGGTCTCAGCCTGGCCCACAACCGTCGACTGTGACTGGGGTGGTGTCTACCCCACGCCCACGTCTCCTTGCATGCCTGTAGCAGCCTTCGGCACGCTCGCTCGGCTGTTTCCACCCGAGGGGACTCCACATGGTTCTGAGTGTCGTTGCTGCGGTGGTTCTGTCCGCGGCGGCGGTCGATGACGACCAGCTGCCGGCCAATTTCCAGCCCAAGGTCCTGCGCCATCCGCTCGGAGCATCCGATGCGGCGGGCGGAGGCGTCCTCGGTCGCTCCTCGAACGGGAGTGTGCTCGGCGTCGACTCCCTCCAGAACTTCTCGAGCTACTTCTACTACCCGGGCATCGTGCCGACGGCGTCCGGTGGGTTTCCCCAGTTCACCTGGCCGTACACGATGGTCGGACGCGCGCCCTTCGGGCACGACTCGAGCGAGCACACCACCACCATCAATGCGCCGATTGTCCCGGTGATCATCGACCTGCGGAACTTCGACGGCTCGCCGCGCTACTGCGTCAACCCCGACGGCTCCCAGGTGCGGATGATCCTCGATGGCTCGAAGTACGTGCCCGCGGTGCTCGCCTCGCCGGTCTTCTCAGAACGCCCGCTACGGCTCGAGCGAGCGGCCGACCCAGTTCACGGACGCGGTGCACCGCGCGCAGTTCTTCAAGCAGTCCGACGACGACTGGCACACCATGCTCCGTCCCTCGGTGAAGTCGACGCGAACGATGGTCCTCATCCGCGGCACGTACCGCTTCTCGGTCGATGCCAGCTGCAACCTGCGCTACGTCCTCGTCCAGTCGGACGTCTTCGTCAGCCTGCTCTTCCCTGCGACGCCGGATGACACCAGCACCATCATCGGCGGAGCGGAGAATGCGGGCGACGTGACCACCCGGGACATGTCGACCTTCCTCTTCCCGGACACCTATCTCCAGGACGACTTCAACGACCCGAACACCTGCTGCGTCCTCGGGTTCCACTCCTACGACCTCGAGCCCGGCGATGCGAGCAACGGCTGGAAGGAGCGTCGCTACGTCATGAACTACTCCAGCTGGATCTCCCCGGGGATCTTCGGCGACGCCTTCGTGGACGTCACCGCGCTCAGCCACGAGCTGATGGAGACCTTCTCCGATCCGTTCGTGAACAACGCCACACCCATCTGGGTCGCTCCCAATGGGCTCTGCCAGAACAACCTCGAATCCGGTGACGTGATCGAGGGGCTGCCCAACGCCACCTTCCCCATGACCATGAACGGGATGACCTACCACCCGCAGAACGAGGCCCTGCTCCAGTGGTTCGCCGGGCAGTCGCCGTCGTCAGCGTACCGGCACGCCTACAGCTACCCGGACACCACGGTGCTCACCAGCCCCGCGATCTCCTACTTCCCGGATTGCGCCACGCCGTTCACCGCCAAGGGCGGACACCCGTAGAGGTAGCGCCTCGAGGGCACCGGGCCTCTGGACAGGCCCGGTGCCCGAGGTCCGTTCAGCGGTGCTCGTCCTCGATCATCTGCTCGGGGTCATGCCACCAGAGCGTCGCGCGCGACTTCTCCACGCCCGGCGCCGGTGCGAGCAGCTGGTGCTGGACCGGTGCCGCCTTCTGCGCCCCTCCCGGCGAGAGGAAGGGGAGCTCGAGCTCGGCCACGGTGTAGATCCGCCCGTTCTTCATCACGGCCTGGACGTTGGCCAGATCCTCGATGCGCGTCAGCGGATCGCCGGCGATGAAGGCCAGATTCGGCGAGCTTCCCCTGCTCGACGGTCCCGAGATCCCGGGCCACCCCGACCTCCGTCGCGGTGAGCAGCGTCGCCGACTGCAACGCCTGCCACGGCGCGAGTCCGCCGAGATTCACCTGGGCCCTGAGGTTCAGGTGCAGGGCAGTGGCCACGTTGTCCAGCGGTGAGTCCGTGCCGGCCAGCACCACCCCACCGCCCCGCCGGATCGACGCCACCGTGTTCTCCTCCTTCTGCAGGCTATCCAGGCTGACCGTCTGATCTGTGGTCACCGCCAGGTTGCGCTTCACGACGAGCGCGGCCTGGTCCCAGGGCGTGTTCAGGGTCAAGAGCCGCGGGTCCTCGACCATCGTCGGATCGTCCCGGTACAGCGAGGAGTTGAAGGTGGTGCTGATGTCGAACGAGTCCGTCCGCTTGAACACCGAGCGCATGTCCTCGTAGCTGATGCCCGCCGAGGACCGCGTGTAGGCGAACCCGGTCCGGGTGGTCGCGCTGACGTGGGTCATCGCATCCTCGCCGTAGGCCATGGGCGAGAGCATGTAGTGCGAGCCCGTCCAGACCCGCATCCGGTCGTGCACCCACTGGGTGATCCGGACGTTGTCCTCGTGGCGGAGCCGGACGTAGGTCTTCACCATGTCGTAGTCGAGCGCCTGGGCCCGGTCGAGCTCGCGCTGGAACTGCTCCTCCGAGCCGTAGGTGGGCCGCATGAAGTTGTAATAGACGCGCTCGCCGTCGATCGCCTCACCGGTGGCGAAGTAGCGCGGACCGACACGCTCACCGGAGCCGAAGGCCTCGCGCGTCTCCATGGCCCGGTAGACGGGATCTCCCACCGAGTTGAGCGAGGTGACGCCGTAGGCCATCCACAGCCGGCCCAGACGGTCGCCGTAGAACTTGCCCTCGATCCACTCGTGGGTGTGTGACTCCCAGAGCCCGGGCATCACGGTGAGCTGCGAGGCGTCCACCACCGCTGCTCCCGGCGCGTCCGGGTCCGAGGACTGGCCGGCGCCGGAGCGGTGCGGACGGATCTTCTGGATCCGGTTTCCCACGACGACGATGTCCACGTCGGACTGCACCGCCGCGCCTTTGCCGTCCCAGAGCCTTCCGGCATGGATGACGGTCCGGCCGTTCGTCATCTCCGGCTGCCAGGAAAGCTTGAGCGGAACCGTGGTCGGCGCGCCCCCGTCGCGCGAGATCATCCGCAGCTCCCCGCTGGACAGATAGAGGAGGTTCTTCGAATCCCCGCTCCAGGTCGGTGCGTCGGTGACCTCGGCGTTGATCTGCCGCGCCTCGCCGGTGGGCACGCCGTGGGCGTCCACCGGACGGACCCACAGCGCGCTCTCCATGACGAAGGCCACTGCGGAGCCGTCGGGTGCGTACACCGGCCCGTCCTCGCCGCGGGTGCTCAGCGACTTGAAGGGCGCAGGCTCGGTGTAGATCAGCGCGCCCGAGGCCACGTCCACGGTCAGGATCTGGCTCGTGCCCTCGCGGAATCGCCGGGTGTACGGCTTCAGCGCGCCCACCGCCACGGTCTTGCCGTCCTTGAACCAGGTCGGCTTCGACGGCGCGAACAGGGGGGCGATGATCTGCCGCACGGCCCCGGTGCCGAGGTCGAGGACGAAGGTGGCGCCGGTCTGGTCCTGGAACGCCAGCTGCGAGCCGTCCGGCGACCACGCCGAGGAGACCTCGGCGCCGACGATGGAGCTCACCCGCTTCTCGGTGCCGCTCCCGAGGTCCAGCACGTACAGGTCCTCGGTCCCGGCCTTGTCGGAGGAGTAGGCGATGCGCTTGCCGTCCGGTGACCAGGAGGGGTCGCACTTGTAATAGCTGTCGCCCGTCAGCGCGCGCGGCTTCCCGCCGATCTTCATCAGCCAAAGCTGGTTGAGCGCCTGGAACACCACCTGCGTGCCGTCCGGGGACAGCGCCGGCCCGACGATCCCGGTGGCCTGGCGCGTCCCCCGGGAGTCGAAGTCGAAGTGCTTGCGCGGATACTTCGCTCGCTGGAAGCGGTAGGCGGCCGAGAAGGCAATCTCGTCGGTGCCGCCGGAGATGGTCGAGATCCGCAGCTTGCCGTCGGCGGAGTAGAACAGCCGGTCCCCCGGGAGCCAGGTGACGTGAAACGGGAACACGTCGGTGCTCGTCCCGACCTGCTGTCCGGACACCATCAACGTGCTCTTGTTGGCTGCGAACTGCTCATACGCCACGCGGACCCCGTCCGGCGACATCACCGGCGAGTTCACACGGAACCCGGTGGGGGCGGTGATCAGCGTTCGCGCCGTCCCCGCGGCATCCATGGCCTGGATGGTGGTTCCCACCGCGCCGATGCCGCTGACGAAGACGATCTCCTTGCCGTCCGGCGTCCAGCTCGGCTCGAACTCGTCAGCGGGGCCCTTCGTCCACTGGGTGAGGGCGCCCGTGGCGACGTCCACCACCCAGATGTCGTAGCTCCCGGCGAACGCCCGGTCCGAGGCGAACGCGATTCGCGTCCCATCGGGCGAGAAGTGCGGCTCGCGATCGTCGCCGTGCCCGTCGGTCAGCTGGTGGAGGCCGCTCCCGTCGGGCTTCATCACCCAGATGTGGAAGGTGCCCGTGGCGTAGGACTGGAACGTCACCAGGTCTCCGGTCGGAGACCAGTTCGGTCGCGAGGGCTCGAGGAAGTCGTCGGTGATCTTCCGTGCCGTGCCACCCCCGATGGGGAGCGACCAGAGCGCGCCCTGGAGGTCCATGATCACCGTCCGCCCGTCGGGGGAGACCGTGGCGGCGATGTTGGTGCCCTCGCGAAACACGATGGAGTCGGTGAAGCATGAGCTGCCGCTCGGAACCGCGGCCACTCCTCCGAAGAGGATGGCCGTGGTCACGAGGATGCGGGTGAGACGTGACCGTCGACGCTGTTGATCCAAGGCTGTCCCTCCTGTGGGCCGGCGCCGCGGGAATCCGCAGCTGCCCGGGGCGGGCGATCAGGCGGCGTCGTCGCTGCGAGCACCCGCGCTGATCGTGCGTCCGTCGGATAGCCGTCGATGCCGAGGACCCGGCTGGCCGCTGGGTGGGCGAGAGCGTCGGACGCGACGCGCTGCGACTTGCTCGACCCCGGCCGGGAGTCGGCGCTCAGCCGCCGTGCGTCGGCTTCAGCTCGACGTCGTAGCGCAGGCTCTGCTCGGGCCGGAGCACGAAGGACTGCTGCCAGGTCGCATCGCCGAGGGTGACCTTGAGGTGATGCGTCCCCTCGAAGAGGTGGAGATCCTCGACGGGGCTAGAGCCCACCATGCGCCCGTCGACGATGACCCGTGCGCCCTGCGGGGCCCGGACCGAGAGCGTGCCCCGGCCCACGGTCAGCCGCACCGGCGTCACGCCGTCCTGCTTCACCGTCACCACCCGCGACTGGTTGATGCCCTTCGAGGCGTCGGTGAGCGTCAGCACGTGCTTGCCAGGTGTCGCCGGGATGACAAGCGGCGTTCGTCCGAAAGGCTTCCTGTCCAGGGCGATCTCCACCGGCGGATCGGTGATCAGGTCGAGCCCGGTGGTCAGGAAGTCGCTCCGCGGGTGTGCGTCGGGTGCCGCGGGCCTCAGCGAAGGGGTCGTGGCGGGGGGCGGAGAGGGGACCGCAGATGGCCCGGGAGACGCGGCGGGGGAGGGCGCCATCGCCACTGCCGGCGCCGCGGAAGGAGCCGCCGTACCGGGGCCCGCCCCTGCGGGCCGGGTGAGCGAGGCCGGGGAGCGTGCGCTCTGGGCCTGCCCCGGGGGGACGACGAGCATCGGCCGCGGCACCGCGCTCCGGGTCTGGAACCAGAACGCCCCGGCGAGCGCACCGGCCACGGCCACGCCGAAGACCAGCGGCATCTTGGAGCGCCAGTCGAAGCGCGGGGCCTCCAGCTCGGCCAGCTCACGGGCGGCGATGGGGATGGTGGGCGACTCCGAGGCCTTGGGCGGCTGGGACGCCCAGGCCCGGGCGTGCGCGGCCAGGGCGGCCTCGAGCACCTGCTTGCGGGCGGCGCGCGGCGAGTCCTGCGCCGGGAAGTGGTGCTCGAGCAGCTCCGAGAGCTGGGCCGGGGTGGCGAGCGGTGCGAGCACCTCGTCGACCGCGTCCCGGAAGGCGAGCGCGGTCTTGTAGCGGTCGCTGGCCCGCTTCGCGGTGGCCTTGCGCAGGAGCGCCTGGATGGGCGCGGAGAGCCCATCGAGCGGCAGCGGCGAGCGTCATCACCGCCTGGTCGAAGTCCGTCTCCTTGTCCCAGGGCATCCGGCCGGTGAGGCACTCGTAGAGGACGAGGCCGAGGAGGAAGACGTCGGTCTGGGGCGTCTGCGCGGCGCGCCCGCCGATGATCTGCTCGGGAGCGCAGTAGCGCCGGCGGTTCACCACCCGCTGTCCGGCGGGCTCCTTGGGCGCCACCGCGAGCGCGCCGTAGCCGCCCACCTTCGCCCGGCCGGAGAAGGCCAGCATCACCGTCTCGGGGCGCAGATCGCCGTGGACGAGCGGAGTGCCGTCGTCGTTGCCGGCCACATGCGCGTAGTGCACGCCCAGCGCGCAGTCCAGCGGCGATCCGTCCGGCGATGCTCGGGGACAGCTTCCCGGTGTGCTCGAGCACGTCGCGCAGCGACTCGCCGTCCACGTACTCGACGATCCGGGCGAGCCCCTGCTCGAGCGTGGCCAGCCCGTGCACCTTCACGATGTGCGGATGCTCGAGCGTCGCGGCCCGCCGCGTGTCGCGCTGCAGCTGCCCGAACCGATCCTCGTCCTTCGGGATCTCCGGCGGTGCCCAGACCAGCACCACGGGCCGCGCCGAGGCCTCGCGCTCCTCCAGCCCGAGCATCGCGCTCGAGCGGGTGCCCGCGAGCAGCGGCCCCGCCGTCCGGTAAGTCGCGACGATTCGAGTCACGCTGGAGGCGGACTCTACTGCGCTGCTCGAGCGCCGAGAAACCAGGCGGGTGCACGCCGACTCGCTTGTGTCCAGGAGTCGTACCCCTGGAGCACAGGGGTGTCGCAGGACCTACAGGCGGAACGTCACGAGGTAGTTCCGACCCCCACGCCGCACCACCAGGAGGACCGACCGCGCGTTCCGGGCGGAGACGAGCGCCTCACGGAACGTCGCCACCGAGTCCAGGCCGACGTTGTTCAGCCGCACGATGAGGTCTCCCCGGTCGATGCCGAACCCCTCGGCCTGGCTCCCCGGACGGACCGCCGCCACGGCCAGGGTTCCCCGGGAGGGGGTGAGCCTCAGTCCCAGCCGGTCCCAGGCGAGCGCGTCCATCTGTTGCGCCGAGAACTCCACCGGCGTGAGCGTGAGGGAAATCTTCCGCCCGTCGCGCCAGAGCACGAGCGGGATCGCCGCCTTCGCCGGATAGCCCCGCAGGCGCGCCTGGAGCTCGTCGGCGTCCTGGACCGGGCTGCCCCCGAGCTCGGCCACCACGTCGCCAGGCTGCACCCCGGCCGCCGCGGCCGGACTGCCGGGATCGACCGACTCCACCACCGCGCCCTCGGTGCGCTCCCACCCGAGCCGCCGCGCCAGGGTGGGGGTCAGGTCGACCGCGTTGATGCCGACCCAGGCGGGCCGCACCTTCCCGAAGCTGCGCAGCTCCGCGACGATGCGGCGCACCTTGTCCACGGGGATGGCGAAGCCGATGCCCTGCGCGCCGTTGAAGATGGCGGTGTTGATGCCGATGACCTCGCCGTCGAGGTTGAGCAGCGGGCCGCCCGAGTTGCCGGGGTTGATGGCCGCGTCGGTCTGCAGGAAGTCGATGTAGAGCTGGTCGTTGGCCTTGAAGCTCCGGGCCACCGCCGAGAGCACGCCCGAGGTCACCGTCTTGGTCAGCCCGAAGGGGCTCGCCGATGGCCACCACCGTCTCGCCGATCATGAGATCCGCCGAGGTGCCGAGCCTCGCCGCGGGCAGGGGCGTCTTCGAGGCGACGCGGAGCACGGCCAGGTCGTTCGCCGCGTCGGCCCCGACGACCTCCGCGTCGAGCTGCCGGCCGTCGGCGAGGACCACGTGCACCGCCGAGGCGCCGCGGATGACGTGGTCGTTGGTGACGATGGTCCCGCCGGGATCGACGATCACCCCCGAGCCGAGCGACTGCACGGTCTGGCGCTCGCGCCGGCCGCCCTCGCCGAAGAAGAACTCCTCGAGCTGCGAGCCCCGCATCCGCCGGTCCACCACCTGCTCGGTGCCGATGAACACCACCGCTGGCCCGACCTTCTGGACCACGTCCACCACCGCCGAGCGGCGTCGCGCCAGGTCGGCGTGGACCGGGGCGGCGGCGAGCAACGCGACTGCCAGCAACATCGCCCGACGCATCAGCGTCCTTCACCCCCGCGCTGCGAGCGCAGCGCCCAGCCGATCATCTTGTAGAGGAGCCGGGCGCCCACGTTACCGTCCCACTCGTCGCCCGTCGGGACCGGGGGCGACCTCGTCGAGGTCCATCCCCACGATGCGGCGCCCCGAGCGCACGACGCCCGGCGATGCAGCGCGGTCGCCTCGGGGAAGGAGAGCCCCCCGGGCACCGGCGTGCCGGTGTGCGGGCACAGCGTGGGGTCCAGCCCGTCGATGTCGAACGAGAGGTAGACCTGCTCCGGCAGGTCGGAGACGATCCGGTCCACCTGGCGCGCCCATGGCTCGCCATCGAACCCGCGCCGCTTGAGCTCCGGATCGGTGTGGAGGATCACCCGCCCTCCGGACGCTTCCACCAGCCGGTGCTCGTCCTCCGAGACGTCGCGCAGGCCCACCTGCACCAGCGCCGACACCTCGGGGAGCCGGTGGAGGACGTTGTGGAAGATGGAGGCGTGGGACCAGGTGAACCCCTCGTAGGCATCGCGGAGGTCGGCGTGGGCGTCCAGGTGCAGGATGCCCATGCCCGGATACGCGTGCGCGTGGGCGGCGATTGCGCCGTAGACGCTGCCGTGGTCGCCGCCCACCGTCGCCGACCAGCTTCCCGTCGGCGATGAGGCCCGAGACGGTGCGCTCGAGCCAGCCGTTCAGCTGATCGCAGAGCGCGTTCACCCTCGCCAGACCGGCATCCCCGGCCGGCGCGCCGCCGGCCTCGACGATGGGCGCCGCCAGCCGCTTCGCCTCGGCGTTCCAGGCGCGCACCCGGGGCTCCTCGGCGAGCATGGCGATGCCGTCCTGGTAGGGGCGACCGGTTTCCAGATCGAAGAGGTCCACCTGGGCCGAGGCGCGGAGCACCGCCGCCGGGCCCTCCGCCGCCCCGCCGCCGTAGCTCGTGGTCGCCTCGAACGGCACGGGGACGAGCACCACCCGCGCGTCGTCCACCGAGTGGGGCAGGCCGAAGGCGTGGCCGGGAAGTCCCGGGGCACCGGGGTCGAAGGTCATCGTCCGCTCCAGGCGAGCACGAGCTTGCCGACGTTCTGGTCCGCCACCAGGGCCTCGAACGCCTCGGCGACCTGATCCATGGGCAGCACCCGGTCCACCACCGGCCGGTAAATCCCCCGTGCGAAGAGCGGGAGGACGTGGCGCTCGACGGCCCGGGCGAGCGCCATCTTCTCCTCGAGCGGCCGGGCGCGGAGCACGGTGCCGGTGATGCGGGCCCGCTTGCCGAGCGCGAGCCTGAGGTCGAGCTCGCTCTTGACCCCGTCCACCGTCCCCACCAGCAGCATCCGTCCCCGCGGCGCGAGACAGGCCAGCGACTCGGCGGTGTACCGGCCGCCCACGAGGTCGAGGACCAGGTCGACCCCGGCGCCGGCGGTCAGCTCCAGGACGCGGTCGGCGAAGCGTGGGGTGTCGCGCGCCACGAGGATGGAGGTGAACGGGCACATGTGTCGCCACCCGCTCCAGCTTGGGCGCGGCGCGGCCGGTGCCGAGGAGCGTGCTGCCGGACGCCTGGACGATCTGCGCGGCGGCGGTGCCCACCCCGCTCGCCACCGCGTGCACCAGGACCCGCTCGCCCGCGCCCAGGCCGCCCTGGAGCACCAGCGCGTCGAACGCGGTGAAGAAGGCCTCGGGGATCGCCGCCGCCTCGGTGAGCGACACCGGTTCGGGCACCGGCACCGCCTCGCGCTCGTGGGTGACGAGCCGCTCGGCGAACGCGGCCCCGGGAACGAGCCCCATCACCCGGTCACCCGGTCGGAAGCGAGATGCCCTTGGCCCGGCCGCGCGCACCGTCCCCGCGTACTCCATCCCCGGGAGGTCGGCAGGCGTCCCCGGCGGCACCGGGTACTTCCCCAGGACCTGGAGCCAGTCGGCCCGGTTCAGCGCCGTCGCGTGGACGTCGACGCTGATCTCTCCCGGTCCGGGCACGGGCTCCTCGACCTCGACCAGGCGCAGGCCCCGGACGCTCCCGGGCTGCTCGATGCGGACGGCTCGCATGGTGGCTCTCTCCTCGGGGCGACCCGCGTGCCCTGCTTCCGTCCGGATTGCAAGAGCGGGGTGGCAGCCCCAGCTTTCCTGTCCCCCCATGGCCGCCGAGGACATCGAGGGCCCCGCGCGGCCCGAGCGCCCACGCTGGGTCTCCGTGCTCCGCACCGTGGGAGGCATCGTCGTGGGCGTGGGCAGCGGCGTGCTCGTGGCCCGGCTCATGGGCCTCCACCTGCGCGACCTGGTGGGGTCCCTCCGCAGCGCGCGCCCGCTCCCCCTGCTCGCCGCCGTCGGGGGGACCTTCGTGCTGCTCGCCCTGCAGACCTTGCGCTGGTGGTGGGTGGCGCGGCCGGTGCTGCCGCTCCGGTACCGCGAGGCTTTCTCGGCGATGCTGGTCGGGTCGGCCTTCAACGTCCTCGATCCCGGCGCGCGGCGGGGACCTCATCCGCGTGCAGTACCTCGGCAAGCGCACCGGGACGAGCCGGGTGACGCTGCTCGGCACCGAGCTGCTCGACTACTGGAGCGACAAGGCGGGCTGGCTCCTGGCCTTCGTCGTCACCTGCGTCGTCTCGTGGGCCGGGTGGAAGGAGGCTCCCCAGCGCTGGCTCCTCCACGCCATCGGCGTGCTCGCCCTCCTGGTCATCGGCTCGGCGGCGCTCGTGGTCATCGCCCAGCTCCCGGTGCTGAGGCGGCTGTCTCCCCGCCTCGACCCGGGTCCGCGCTGGCTGCAGAAGCTCCGGTCGGGATTCCGGGCACACGACCGGCGCAGCCTGCTCCTCATCGAGGCGCTCCTCGCCCCGCTGCCCTGGCTCTGGGAGGTCCCGGTCGTCATGGTGGCCGGCCACGCGCTCGGGCTGTCGCTCTCGCCGATGCTCGCCTTCGCGATGCTCACCGCGGCGAATCTAGGGACCGTGGTGCCGGTCCCCGGAGGCGCTGGCTCGTTCGAGGCGGCGGGAGCGTTCGCCCTCGCCGCGGGGGGCGTGCCACACGACCGTGCGTTCGCCTTCGTGCTGCTCTACCACGTGAGCCTGCTCCTCCCGATCGTGATTGCCGGGGTGGGCCTGCTCGCGTTCCAGGGGAGGTCGCTCCTGCCGCGCCGCCGGGCAGACCGCCTCCGCAGGGCTCGCCGGCCCGGCGCGCTGGAACCGGGGCGTCCGGGGCAATAGAACAGACCCCCGCCGTGGCCCAGCAACGCATCGCCCCCTGTCCCGTGTGCAAGAAGCCGGTGGAGCCGCTCGGCAAGAACCCGTCGTTTCCGTTCTGCTCCGACCGGTGCCGCCGCGTCGACCTCGGCCGGTGGTTCGGCGAGGAGTACCGGCTCCCGTCGCGGCCGGCCGACGGGGAGGAAACCCCTCCGTCGGCGGACGAGCCGTCCGAGTGATGAGCGGCTTCGTCGACCTGCACTGTCATCTGCTCCCGGGGGTGGACGACGGTGCGCGCACGCCCGACGACGCGCTGGCGATGGCGCGGGCGCTCGTCGCGGTCGGCGTCTCCACGGTCGCCGTGAGCCCGCATGCCCGTACCGGGTACGCGCCGGTCGAGGTGTGCGTCGAGCGGCTCGTGGCGCTCCGGCGCGCGCTGGCCGAGGCCGGCGTGCCGCTGACGCTCGAGCTGGGCGGCGGAGAACGCGCTCGTCGAGGACGGGTTCCTCGAATCGCTGGGGACGCCCACGGCGCGCCTCGTCCACCGGGGTCCGTACGTGCTCGTCGAGGTGCCGTACAGCGCGCCGGTCCCGGCCCTGCCGGCCCTCGTGTTCCAGATGATGCGCCGTGGGGTGGTGCCGCTCTTCGCCCACCCCGAGCGGTGCCTCGAGCTCCAGCGGCCCGGACGTGCTGCGGAGGTGGTGGCCCTCGGCGCCCGGCTGCAGCTCGACATGGGAGCCCTGAGCGGCCGCTACGGGCCCGTCGCCCGCCGGACGGCGCGCACGCTGCTCGACGACGGGCTCTACGCGGTGGCCGCGACCGACCTGCACGCCCCCACCGGGGCCGAGCGCTGGGTGGACCGTGCACTGGCCGACCTCCGGGCCTGTGCCGGCGACGCGGCCGTCGAAAGGCTGTTCCGGACCGGTCCGGCGCGGGTGCTGGCCGGCGAAGCCATGGAAATGCCTGGCGGGGGTAGGGTAGACGGCAGCACCCCGTGAAGCGTTTCCTCAAGCTCCTGGCCAGCCTGGCCGTGACCCTGGTGTTCGGTTGGTGGGCGTTCCGCGACACCCACTGGGACGAGCAGTGGGCCAGCCTGCGCGCGGCCCACTACGGATGGCTCATCCCGTACATGGCCATCCTGCTGCTCATCCACCTGTGCCGGACGGCCCGCTGGGGGGCGCTGCTCGCCTCGCAGGAGCGGGTCCGGTTCCGGGCGCTGAACGACGCGAGCGCCATCGGCTTCATGATGCTGCTCGTTCTCCCGTTCCGGCTGGGCGAGTTCGCCCGCCCGTTCCTCATCGCCCAGCGCAGCTCCATCCGCCGGAGCGCGGCGATGACCAGCGTGGTGCTGGAGCGGATCGCCGACGGAGTCTTCGTCTCGCTCCTGCTCCGGGGGCTGCTCTTCTTCGTGCACGGCGACGCCACGCCGGTGCGGCTCGCCCGGTACGGGGCGAACGTGATGTTCGCGGTCTTCTTCGGCGGCTTTCTCTTCCTGCTGTTCGCCGCCTGGCGCCACGACGGTGCGGTGGCCCTGGTGCGGGGGACGCTGGGCCGGCTCTCCCCGCGGCTCGGCGAGCGCGCCTCGGCCATCGTGGACAGCTTCGTGGGGGCCCTGAAGCAGAGCCACCGCCCGGCCGAGATGGCCGCCTTCCTGGCCTGGACGGTCGTCTACTGGGGGCTCAACGGCTTCGGGATGTGGGTGCTGATGCAGGCGTTCCCGTTCCAGCTCTCGCTGGCCCAGTCGTACGTGGTGATGTGCCTGCTGGTGGTGGGGGTGATGATCCCCGCCGCGCCCGGGATGGTCGGGACCTTCCAGGCCGCGGTGAAGATCGGCCTGTCCATCTTCCTGCCCGCGGCGGTGGTGAACGGCCCCGGGCTCGCCTACGCCAACGTGCTCTGGCTCTGCCAGACGACGCAGCAGATCTGCCTCGGGCTGCTGTTCCTCTCGCTGGACCAGCTGTCCTTCCGCGACCTCGCGGGGCGGCTCGAGCACGAGGGCGACGCGGCGTCGAGCGCGGGCTAGGGCCGCCCAGGGGTCAGCCCTGCGTGCAGCTGCAGCTGAACGAGCTGCAGGTCGAGCCGTAGTCGGTCGCGCACTGGTCGCGTGGGGTCCGGCCCGTTCGGGTAGGTGTGCGAGCCGCTCGTCCCGCTGGAGGCGCAGTTCCAGTGGCAGGACCAGCTCCCGCCGCTGCTGCCGCAACCGACGACCAGGAGAAGAAGCGGAACGAGCAGGCGGAGCGCGGGTCGCATCCCGCGTACATCCGCCGCTTCAGAGCTGTCCGTCAAGCCAGGTGAGGATGGCCTGGACGATGCCCTCGGCGCGCGACGAGGAAGGGGAGTCGGGGCGGCGGAGCGGGTGCTTCGTCTCGCGGGGTGTCGGCTCGCGCTCGCGCGTCCGGTCGACGGCCGGGGGTGTCACGGCTCGACCTCCACCCCGTACTTCTTCAGGAGGTCCTCGACTGCCTCCCGGAGGTAGTCGCTCTGGGCCACGCGGGTCCGGGCAGAGAGTGCCCGGAGCCGGCGGACGTCCTCCTCGGGGACCAGGACGTGCGTACTCACCGTGTAGCTGGCGTCCGGTTCCCCGGGCTGATCGGCCGCGGCCGGGAGCTCGGGGACGGTGGGGCTCGGTTCCATTGCAGGCGAACTCCTCTCCGGTGCGACAGGTCTGTCGCGACGGATGGCCCGAGGTTCGCCCGTCCGGACTGGATGTCAATTTCGCGGCACGGGCACCGCTACCTCCCCGGGCGTAAGCTCCCGCGACTCCGTGCAGGGGCGGAGAGGGAGGCACGTTGGCAACGACGCGACGCCGGTTCCTGGCGCTGCTCGCGCAGGTGGGTGGTGCCGCGGCGGTGCAGGGGGCGCTTCCGGCGCTCGGGTTCGGCCAGGCGGAGGCGAGCGAGCCCTTCACCCCCGAGCGCAACGCGCGGACCCGTGGACGCAAGGTGCTGGTCCTGGGCAGCGGCATCGCCGGCATGACCGCCGCCTACGAGCTGGGCAAGCTGGGCTACGACGTGACCGTGCTCGAGGCCGCGGCCCGGCCCGGCGGCCGCTGCTTCTCCGTCCGGCGCGGCACGACCGTGACCGACACCGACGGCGAGACCCAGGTCTGCGGCTTCGACGAGGGCCTCTATTACAACTGCGGTCCGGCGCGGATCCCCGGGTTCCACGTCACGCTCGACTACTGCCGCGAGCTCGACGTCCCGGTGGAGATGATGATCGAACCGGAACCCGCTGGCCTGGGACTACACCACCAGGGGTCCGCTGGCCGGCCGCCGGCTCCGGCAGAAGGAGGTCGAGGGCGATCAGGACGGCTATGTCGCCGAGCTCCTCGCAAAGGCGGTGAGCACCCGGGCGCTCGACGCCGAGCTGAGCGCCGAGGACCGGGCCAACCTTCTCGACTACCTCTCCAGCTTCGGCTGGCTGGAGAAGGACGGCCGGTACACCGGGACCGCGCGCAGCCGCGGCTTCGCCGTTCAGCCCGGTGCCGGCGAGCAGGACGGGCAGATTGGCACGCCGCTCCCGCGGTCGGCCCTGCTGGCGCGCGAGCTGGGCTTCCGCCACTTCTTCCTCCGCAGCCCGTTCCAGCAGCCGGTGATGCTGCAGATTGTCGGCGGCACGGATCGGCTGGCGCACGCCTTCGCCCGGAAGCTGGGGCCCAGGATCCTGCTCGGCGCACCCGTCCGCGAGCTGCACCAGGACGAGCGTGGGGTGAGGGTGGTCCACGGCGTCCAGGGCAAGCTGCGCGAGTCGCGGGCCGAGTTCGCGGTCTGTGCGCTCCCCCTCACCAGGCTGCGGGACGTGGTCAGCGACTTCTCGGCCGAGCGGCGCGCGGCGCTGGCCAGCGTGAAGTACGAGATGGCGGGCAAGATCGGCCTCCAGTTCGGCCGTCGCTTCTGGGAGGTGGACGACCGCATCTTCGGCGGCAACTCCTCCACCGACATGACCATCACCCAGATCATGTATCCGTCCACCGGGATGCTGGGGAAGAAGGGCGTCCTGGTGGGCTACTACGCGTTCGGCCCCGAGGCGCGCGAGCTGCAGGCGATGCGCCCCGCACAGCGGCTGGAGACAGCGCTGGCGCAGGGCGAGAAGATCCACCCGACGTACCGCCAGTCCTTCGAGCAGGCCTTCTCCGTGGCCTGGGGCAAGATGCCCTGGCTCGACGGCTCGTGGGCCTCGTGGGGCGAGAGTCAGCGGCCTCCCGAGTACGCGTTGCTCTGCAAGCCCGACGGCCGCATCCAGTTCGCCGGCGATGCGTTCAGCCACGAGACCGGCTGGATGGCCGGTGCCATCGATTCGGCGCGGCGGGCGGTGCTCGCCATCCACGCCCGCGCCTCCGCCGAACCCACCACGCACGCTCCGGAGGTGACCCGATGAACCGTCTGCTCGCCCTGTCGCTCGTCCTCGCCATCCCCGCCCTGGCCGCGCCGCCCACGACCGCCGCCAAGCCGACGCGCAAGCAGGTCCTGGTGCCAGGGACCGGCCCCGCGCCGCTCTCGTCCGTGGTGCGCGCCGGCGACCTGGTCTTCGTCTCCGGTCAGCTCGGCTTCCCGGCGGGGTCCCGAGACCTGGTGCCGGGCGGGGTCGGGCCCGAGACGCAGGCGGCGCTGGAGGGCGTCGCGCGCAACCTGGCCAAGGTGGGGCTGACGATGGAGGACGTGGTGAAGTGCACCGTCTTCCTGGCCGACATCGCCGACTTCCAGACGATGAACGGCGCGTACACCAAGGCCTTCCCCACGGATTCCGCCGGCCCGCTCCACCGTCGCGGTGGCCGGGCTGGTGGCCAAGGCGAAGGTGGAGATCGAGTGCATCGCCGTGACGAGGTGAGCTCGCCACGCTGAGGCCGGTCGCCGCCGCTACTTCGCAGCGCAGGTCACGGTGATGTCGATGGGGGTGTAGATCCCCAGCGTCACCGCGCCGACCAGGCCGTTGAGGAACGAGTGCTGTGTCTCCACCTTCGAGACGCCATCGGTGCAGGTCTTCGTGGTCTCCTGGGCCGTAATCGGATCCGGCGGAACCAGGCCCCAGAGGAAGCCGGAGGCCCACTCCTTCTCGATGCGCTGAGACCCGGCTGCGCGGCCGGTCTCGATGTTCGCGTGGTGGCAGCCGACGAGGACGAGGCAAGAGACGGCGGCGAGTCGCCTGAACAAGGTTCCCATCATCCCTCCAGTGGTGGTCGAACAGGGCTGGAGCAGGACGCGCGCGAGCCGTTGGACGTAGGTGGGCTCCAGCAGGGAACGACCTTCGGTGGTCCGCCTCGACCAGTCAAGGCGCCTGGACTGCCACCCCCCGGGAGGTGCCAGGCTCTTGCGGATCGAAGCCCCCCTGCGTCGATCACCACCGCCCAATCTGGGCGGCGAAGCTGGTACCCCAACCCCGCGTTCTCGTCGATGCAGGAGGTGGACGGGGCGTGGATAGCCCGCATCATCTCTCACCTCGACGATGCCGACATCGAGGCGATCGTCGCTCAGGCGCAGCTGTCGAGCCCCATCGCCCGCATCGAGCTGATCCGCATCCTCCAGGGGCGCCGGAACCGGATCCTTCGTCGCTATCTCCTCCGTCTCTCCTCGCTCGAGCACCCGACAGTGGAGGAGGGCGAGGTCCCGGAGGGCGGGCAGGTGGTCTCGTGGAGGATCGCGCGGAGCGCATCGGACTCGGGCCGGCGCCCGCGCCGACGGCCAAGCTCTGGTACTCGTCGACCACAGCCGCGGTGCTGCCGAGGTCACAGCGTGCTCCCGCCGAGTACTGCATCGCGATTCCGGATCTCGGCTTCGAGGAGCGGGTGCTCGACGTCTTCACCGGACGCCACGGCCAGGGCCCGCTGCGGATTCACCTGCGGGGAGGCGATCCGCCCAGGGTGGTGGGAGTGGAGAGACCGGAGAGCAACGACCCGCCGTCGGGCTAGGCGATTTGGCTTGGCGCCCGCGCCGGTCCGCGTTGTGCCCCGTTCCGCCAGCACGAATCTCCGCAGCACCATCACCCAGGCCAGCGCGGCGAGCCAGCCCCCGAGCACGTCGGTGGGGTAGTGCATGCCGAGGTAGAGCCGGGCCGTGCTCATGAGGAGCACGAAGCAGCCTCCGCATCCCACGACCCACCACCGCGCACGGTGGGCCAGGCGAGGACGCCGAGTGCCGTCGCCAGTGCCATCGCGGCCAGCGCGTGTCCGCTGGGAAACCCGAACGAGTGCTCCGCGGGCGGAGGAGGGCCACAGCGCGGGCGGTTCCGGCCGAGAACGGCCTTCCCGGCGTGCTCCAGCGCGCGGACGCCGAGCATCGACAGGGCGAAGAAGAGGCCCGGCTCGGACGCGGCGTCTCCAGAGCAGCCAGCCGACGACGAGCAGCGAGAACGGCACCACGCCGAGCCAGGCGCCGAGCGCGCTGACCCTCGCGCATGAATCGCTCCCCCGCGCCGGCGAGCTGTGCCGGTGCAGCCAGAGGAGCACCGAGACATCCCACGCGGGAGGATCGTGGTGGTGTATCGCCGCGACGAGGAGCGCAAGGCCGCAGAGCGGAAGCACGATTCTCCAGGGGAAATCCTCGTCGCGCCACCGTACTCTCATAGCGGGCCGGATTCGAGGAGTGGCGTAGGCCCGGAATCGAACCGGGAACCTGCGGATTATGAGACCGCCGCTCTAACCAATTGAGCTACCTAGCCGATCGGGCGCGGGGCGTACCACGAGCGCCCCGCACGCGGGAAGCCCCCGGACCCCGCGCGCCGCTCCGGCCATTGTTACGCTCCAGCCGAGCCCACCGTGTTCTCCGTCCTGGCCAGCCTGCTGCTCACCGCCTCCCCGCCGGACGGCACACCGGTCGACGTTCGCACGTTCCAGGTCTTCAAGCAGAGCTCGGGTCCGGACGACTACTACCGGGTCGAGACCGGGCCGGATGGCCCGTACCTCGCCGCCCGTTACCACCCTCCGTTCGACACGATGGTGAAGGGCGTCGAGGCGCCGGAGGCTTACCGCCGGCACCTCGCCGGCCTCCGCTGGCGGTGGCGCGTCCGCGCCTTCCCGAAGGGCGGGGACGACTGCAACCCGAACGGCGGTGACGCCGCGGCCGGCGTCTTCGCCACGTTCAAGGCCGGGCTGAAGGTGATGACCATCAAGTACGTCTGGAACTCGGTCGGGGCCGTCAACCGGAGCTGCGAGCTGGCCAACAACTGGTTCTTCGCCAAGCGCGTGGTGGTGCTGCGGAGCGGCGGAGCGCTCGACACCTGGCAGACCGAGACGGTGGAATCCGCGGCGGGACTTCGTCCGCTACTTCGGAGGCACGCTGGAGGACGTCCCCGACTTCGTCGCTCTCGGGGTGCTCTCCGACGGGGACGCGACCAATTCGAGAAGTGAGGCGGACTACGCCGGCTTCGTATTCCTGGACCGGTTGCCCAAGCTCGACGTCACCGAGGCCAGCGCGCAGGTGCTCCACCAGCTGACCGCCGATGCGGGCACGGGGGGCGCCACCCAGCAGCCCCCCGCCGCAGCTGCCGCACAGTCCCCGGACGCAGGGCCGCCCCCGTAGGGCTTCAGGGCAGCATGCAGTTCAGCTCGGGAGTGGGCGGCATCCGCCCTGTCACGCGGTTGAGCCGGTTCTGGGCGGCCAGCAGGTCGAAGGTGGCCTGGGCGTCGCCGTACTGGGCCTCCGAGTAGCCGCGGTAGGCGTCGATGAGGTCACGGCTGTCGCCGACCCCCACGCCGAAGTTCAGGGTGGCGCTGCGGAACCAGCTACGGCCGGCGGCGACGGCCTTGGCAGCGGCCTCGCGCTTGGTGATGGCGGCGTTCAGCTCGGCGACCGCGTTCTCGACCTCGACCTGGATGCCACGGACCGCACCGGCCCGCTGCTTGCGGAGCGTGTTCAGCTCGGACTGCTTCTTGTCTGCCGCGGTGATGACCGTCCAGAACGAGAGGTTCTGCCGGATGACCAGCGCCCCACCGATGGTCAGGGCGTTGAAGTAGTCGCCCACGTACGGGTTGCTGATGATGTCCCGCCCGGGAGCGACGCCATAGGCGAACTGCCCCACCAGGCCCACCTGGGGCAGCAGCTCCGCGCGGGCAGCGCGCACCTCCGCCTCCTTGGCGAGGATGCCCGCATCCAGCGCCTTGAGGTCCGGGCGCTGCTGCACGGCGTCGGACAGGGCCAGCGCGAGGTCGGGCGCGCGCACCTGCGACGTGTCGGGGAGCGGATCGTCCCGGAGCTGGAGCTGCTCCGGCTTCATGCCCAGGGTCGCCGCGAGGCCCACCCGTGCGACCCGCAGCGTCCGGTCCCCGTCGGCGATGCGCTGCGTGAGCTGGCTGCGGAAGATCTCGATGCGGTAGCGGTCCTCGGGAGAGATCTCGCCGTCGTTCGCCTTCAGCGACTTCTGCACCCGGACGTCGGCGTCCTTGAGCGCCGACTGCACGTCGGCCCCGATGGCCAGCAGCTTGGTGGTGAGCCGGATGCCCATCACCAGATCGAGGACCCGGTTGCGGATGGCGTTCGACGTCTCGTCGACCAGGTCCTTGCGGGCCACGATGCCCGCCGCCGCGGCGTCGTTCGCCGCGTCGATGCGGCCCCAGGTCCAGAGCGGCTGGAGCGCGTTCACCTCGACCCGGATGAACGGACCGAGGTCGGTGACCCCGCGGTTCGAGCCGCTCTTCACGTCGACGATGTTGTTGGTGTTCGTCGGGTCGTTCAGCCGCGCCCCCGGGACGACGCCCATCGGGACGTTGGCGGTGAAGTCCGGCAGGAACCGGATCGCGGTGGCGTAGGCCTTGTCCGCCTCCGCAGTCGCCACCTCGCTGCGCTTGATGGCCACCTCGTCGCTGCGCGCGAGCGCCGCCGCCTGGGCGGTCTCGAGGTCAAGCGGGCCACAGACGGGCGCCGCGACGGTGAGGGCCAACAGCGCTACGAGCAACGATCAAACCCCGGGGGCGAGTGTCCTGGCGGAACTCCCCGGGCTCTATACACAAGCATCCGCGAACTCAAGGAAAGTGAAGTTCGACGGACCGACTGAAATCGAACCTGGGCGTCGGGGGCGCTCAGTGGCCGCGGCCGCGGCCGCCCCCGTCCTCGTCCTCGAAGTAGATGCTCGCCGCTTCGTCTTGCCCGTAGACGACGAGGACCGGTGAGCTGCACGCCTCCCGCCGCAGCCGCGCCCTCTGCTTCAACGCTTCGAGTAGCTCCGCCGCCTGGGCGGCGCGGGCCTTGATGGTCTTGAGTGCCATGTCCTGGAGAGACTCCTCGCGCCGGTTCCCGGGTGTCCTGGGTCGCACCGGCATCGTGGGGTATGTGTCGACCACGAGGGCGGGTCCTTAATCGAGCCCCCTGACCGTTGACAATGTGCTTGGAAAACTGCCAAGCGGGCAGCCAGGTTATGCGCAGCACTTGCCACGGTCGGGCCTGGTAGGTTCGGACGCCGCCTTGGGTTCCCCGGACGAGCGGAGCGCGCCAGTTGCCCTGACCGCCGAGGCCTACGGGCTGAGCGACGTCGGGCGGAAGCGGCAGCACAACGAGGACGCCTTCGCGGTCGACCCGGAGCTCGGCCTGTTCGTCGTCGCTGACGGGATGGGTGGCCACGCCGCCGGAGAGGTCGCCAGCCAGCGCGCGGTGGAGGTGCTCCGGCAGCAGCTCACAGCGGGGCGGCCGGTGCTTCAGGACCTGGGCCAGGCCAGCACGTCGGAGGCGCGCGCGGCGGCCGCGGCCCTGGTCGAGACCGCCATCCAGCGCGCCTGCGCGGAGCTGTACCGGCTCGCGGCGGCCGACCCGAGCAAGCGGGGCATGGGCACGACCGTGGTGTGCCTCGTCCTGGCCGGGACCAAGGCCATCGTCGGCCACGTGGGAGACAGCCGGGTGTACCTGCTCCGCGGAGGCCAGGCGCACCGGCTCACCGAGGACCACACCCTCATCGCCGCGCAGCTGAAGGCGGGCACGCTCACCCGCGAGCAGGCCCATGCCTCGCAGCTCCGCAACGTCATCACCCGCGCGGTGGGGATCCAGGAGTCGGTCCAGGTCGACACCCTGATGCTGGACCTCCTGCCGAAGGATCTCTTCCTCCTCTGCTCCGACGGGTTCCACGGCTACGTCCCCGACGAGGAGCTGGCCTCCGTCGTCGCCGACATCCCTCTCGCCGAGCTTCCGGCGAGGCTGGTGGCCCTGGCCAACGAGCGGGGCGGCAAGGACAACGTCACCGTCGTCGTGGTGGGCATCACCGACGGCGGGGCGCCGCTCGAGGAGCTGGAGGAGACCAGCAGCCGGATGGAGGTGCTGAAGAGCATCCCCATCTTCCGGCACCTCACCTACAAGGAGCAGACGGCGATCCTCTCCATCGCCTCGACGCGCAGCTTCCCCGCCGACGCGGAGATCGTCGTCGAGGGCCAGTCCGGAGACGAGCTGTACATCGTGGTGAAGGGCCGGGTGCGGGTGGAGACCGGTGGGGTGGAGCGTGGCCGAGCTCCGCGCCGGGGGACACTTCGGCGAGATGGGCCTCGTGGACCACGCGCCGAGGAGCGCCACCGTCCGCGCGCTCGAGCCGACCCGCTCGATGGTGATCGCCCGGGCCGAGCTGATGCAGCTCATGAAGCGCGAGCCGATCCTCGCGGTGAAGCTGCTGTGGAGCTTCGTACAGGTGCTCTCCGACCGCCTCCGGGCGACGAACAACGAGCTCTCCGAGGTGCGGCAGGAGCTTGCTGCCGCCCAGGCCGTGCAGCCCTTCGCCGAGGAGTGACCCCGCTGGGACCGCCCACGCTCCACGTCCGGCCGACGTACCGGCAATCGCGACTCTGGCCGTGGATCGTGCTGGCGCTGGTGCTGCTCGCCCTCGGAACGGCCGAGCTGCTCCATCGCCGTCGTGCAGCGCCGGCACCCACGCCGGTGGCCGGTGCCGCCGGATCATCGAGGTCGACCGGGCCGTCCTCGCCGGGCGGTCAGGCCGCCACGGTCCCGGAACGCCCGCCTGCGCCCCAGCCCCGGAGGGCAGGGGTCGTGGGCCTGGTCCTGACTCCGGACGGCCGGCCTGCGCCGGGGGTGACGGTGGTCGTGGCGACGACCGCGACCGAGAGCCGCTCCGACGCGAGACGGGAGCTTCCAGCTCGACGTCGAGGAGGGCCGGACGGTGCGCCTCGAGGCCCACCACTCGGACATCGGGTTCGCGAGCGCGCAGGTCCGTGCGCCCGCGGTCGGCGTGACGCTGCACCTGCAGCCCGGCGCCGGCCTCGAGGTCCGGGTGCTCGCCGAGGGAAGGCCGCTGCCGGAGGCCGCCATCACGGTGCAGCAGCGGGGCGGCGAGGGAGCGGTCTTCCACGCCGACCGCACCACGGACACCACCGGCGTGCTGCGCTTCCTCGGGCTTCCCACCGGGACGCTGAGCGTCGAGGCGCTGCTCCCGATGACCGGCGCCCACGCTTCCCTGGTGGTCGAGACGCGCGAGGCGGAGGTGACACCGGTGACGCTGCTGCTCCCGGCGGTCGGGGTGGTGCGCGGAACGGTGGTGACCCGGGCTGGCGCGCCCGTCGCCGGGGCCTTCATCGGGGTCGAGGAGGCCGAGGGGCTCCCCGCGCGGACCGGCGAGGATGGCAGCTTCGAGCTCAAGGGCCTTCCCACCGGCCGCGAGTTCCGGCTGACCGCGCGGACCCAGGAGCTGTCGCTGGACGTGCCGGTGAGCGCGCGTGCGGGTCAGACCGGAGTCCGGCTGGTGGTGCGCGATCGGGCGCTCTACCGGGGCCGGGTGGTGGGACCCTCTGGCGCGCCCCTGCCTGCGTTCTCGATCGACGGCCGGGCCTTCCAGGCGGCGGACGGACGCTTCGCGACGCCGCTCGACGTCCACGACGGGCAGCTGGAGGTCCGGGTGGCCGCGCCGGGCATGCTGACCCGGACGGTCCGGGCGGGAGCCACCCTCTCCGAGCTCGGGGACATCGGCCTGCAGCCCGCGCCGCGGATCGACGGCACGGTGCAGCTCGCCAGCGGACAACCGGTGGCCGGGGCGGTGGTGACGGCCGGGCCGGACACGACCCGCTCCGGACCCAACGGCGGGTTCGCTCTCCCCATCGGTGAGCCTCCCGCACCGGGCACGCCCATCTTCGTCCATGCGGCCCAGGGTGACCTCGCCGGCAGCGTCGAGGTGACGTTTGGAACACCAGCCGACATCGTGCTCGCCGCCGAGACGCCGGTCCGGGTACGTGTCTTCGGGGCGGATGGCAGGCCCGCCCGTGGACGCGGGGTGCAGCTCGCCGGGCCGAGGACCTATGCCTGGACGACCGACGCCGAGGGGACCGCGGGCGGGCAGGCGCTCGCCGGCGATTACCGTGTCTCGACCGACGCCCAGCCGGGCCGAGTGTGGTTCGTGCGTCTTCCGGCGTCCGAGCTGGTGCTCGGCGGGCCCGTGGGCTCGGCGACCCTCGAGGTGAGCCTGGACGCGCCCGTGGAGGCGCTGTGGATGGAGAAGGGCACTGTCGGCGCCCCCGCCCCGAGCGCACGTCCGGGCCCCCACGGCGAAGGTCAGCTCCTCTTCGGCGTCAAGCGTGGGGCCCGCTTCGAGGGCCTCAGCCCGGGGACATGGACGGTGGTCGGGGTGCGGCGGGGAAAGGCCGTCCTCCGGACCGTCCAGGTGCCCGGGGCGACCCGGCTGGCGCTGTGAAGTTGCCGGGGCAGGGGGGCGGGGCTAAGCCTTTCGGGACGATGGATCGGAGCGTGCTCCAGGGCCGGCGCATCGGGCTCGGCGTCGGTGGCGGCATCGCGGCATACAAGGCCGCCGAGCTGGTGCGCGCGCTCCAGCGCTCGGGGGCGCAGGTCCGGGTGGCGATGACCCCCGCGGCGACCGAGTTCGTGGGCCCGCTGACGTTCCAGGCGCTGAGCGGCCACCCGGTGCTCACCAACATCCTCGACCGGTCGGAGGAGGCGGCGTTCGGGCACATCGAGTTTGCGCGCTGGGCCGAGCTGTTCGTCATCGCGCCGGCCACCGCGGATCTCCTGGCCCGCATCGTGGCGGGGATGGGCAACGACGCGCTGGCGGCGACCTTGCTCGCCTATCGCGGGAAGGTGCTGCTCGCCCCGGCGATGAACACCGCGATGTGGGAGCACGAGGCCACCCAGCGCAATCTCGCGGTGCTGGCGAAGGATGCGCGCTACCGCTTCGTCGGTCCCGGATCGGGGCTCCTGGCCTGCGGCGAGGTCGGATCGGGGCGGCTGAGCGAGCCGGAGCAGATCGCGGACGCCGCGGCCGAGCTCCTCGGTGAGGGTCCACTGGCCGGAACCCGGGTGCTCGTCACCGCCGGCCCGACGCGCGAGTTCCTCGATCCGGTTCGCTTCCTCAGCAACCCGAGCACCGGGAAGATGGGTCTCGCCATCGCCCGCGCGGCGCGCGCCCGTGGAGCGCAGGTCACCGTGGTCCTCGGGCCGGTGGGCGCCGTGGACCGGGCCGGCCTCGAGATTGTGGACGTGGTGAGCGCGGAGGACATGCGGGAGGCCGTGTTGTCGCGGCTCGAGCACACCGACGTTCTGGTCGCGACGGCCGCGGTCAGCGACTGGCGCCCGGCGCACCGGGCGGCCCAGAAGGTGAAGAAGGACGAGACGGGGGCGGATGCCCCGCTCGCCCTGCTGCGCACTCCCGACGTCCTTGCCCTCGCCGCCGAGCGGGTCCGGGGCCTCGCGCGCCGGCCCCTGATCGTCGGCTTCGCGGCGGAGACCGAGAACGTGGTGGAGAACGCGACGGCGAAGCTCCTGCGCAAGGGGCTCGACCTCATCGTCGCCAACGACGTCACCCGGACCGACGCCGGCTTTGGCACCGACACCAATGCGGTGGTGATGGTGGACCGCGCCGGTGGTCGGCTCGAGCTCGCCGGGACCAAGGACGCGGTTGCGAGCGGCCTCTGGGACCGCATCGAGGCGCTTCGAGGCGTGGCCGCCGCGGCGACCTCCTGACGCGCGGTCCCGGTCTCCGGCACGACGGCCTCTAGGCAACCAGCTCTGGATGGGGGTTCACCCCGAACGGGTGGTCCTCGACCTGAAGCACGCTCGCCAGGTACGCCCAGAGCCCCGCCGGGGGTGGGCTGTCCGGCGGCGGCAGCCCGCCTGGAGTCTGCGGACCGGCGCTTCCGGTCACGACGTGCTTTCCGATGACCGTGGCCGTTCCACCTGGTGCGTGGTCGGATGCGCCGACGGTCCGGCTGAACTCCCCCATCAGCGCGACCACGACGTTGCGTCCGGGGATCTCCGACGCTCGGGCGAGGAACGTCCGGAGGTCGCCGAGGATCGAGACCATGATGTCCCGCGCCTTCACGCCCTCGCTGTCGCTGTGGGTGTCGAACTGTCGATCCGCCCGACCGACGAACGCCGGCTGCGCGAACACCACGCTGGTTCCGGAGCGCAGCAGGAGCTCCGTGGCGAGCAGGGTCGTCTTCACGTCGGAGATTGCGGTCAGCGTGGGGCTGACGCCATAGGCGGCCGCGATCCGACCAGCGCCAGGCGACGGCCGGGCGGGATCGGTCAGCACCGGGATGGTTCTCAGATCGAGCACCCGCTCCAGGGCCACCCCGTTCTCGGCCGGAGGCGCCGCGTCCATCCCCACCGGGAGCCCGAGGTTGTTGACCACCGCGCAGCGGATCGGCGCCGGACTGGTCATCGCCCCGGCCAGGAGCAGCAGGTTGCTGCGGCTTCCAGTCTGGAGCAGCGCCGCCCGTGACAGCTCGTGGCGGTACAGCCCGTGGCGGAAGTTGATCGACGCCATGTGCCCCAGCGCTGCAGCGGGCAGCGTCCCCAGGGTGAAGGCGTCGACGACCAGCCCGTTGCCCAGCGGACGGACGTTGTCGCGCGTCACGCCGAAGCTGCGCTTCTCCACGAACGACTCGGCGCTGTTGAAGAGGCCCGCGGGACCGCCGTTCAGGTAGAGGATCGCCAGCGCCGGGGTCTCCTGCGCCCGGGCGGCGGTGCCTGCCCCCCTCGAGATCGCCGGAGCTGCGAGCAGGGCGGTCGCCCCCCTGAGCACCGTCCTCCGTTCGAGCCCGACCCTTCCGTTGCCCATGGCGACCTCCGCGCGATACCGATACGGCGGGGCACGGTAAGGTGCCAATATCGAAGACAGATGATGCGATAGTGGATGCTTATGATGGAGCTCCGGCACCTTCGATCGCTGGTCATGCTGGCCCGCGAAGGGAACTTCACCCGCGCAGCCCGCCGGCTCCGCATCGCCCAGCCGGCGCTCTCGCAGCAGATCCGGGCAATGGAGCGAGAGCTCGGCGTGCTCCTCGTCGCGCGGACGAACCGGACCTCGGGCCTCACCGACGCGGGTGCCCGGCTGGTCGCGCGTGCGGAGCCCATCCTGCTCGCCGTGCAGGACGCCACCCAGGAGATGACGACCCACGCCGGGGTGCAGGGAGGAACCGTGCGCATCGGCTGCGCCCTCCAGACGCTCGTCGAGGGGCGGCTGCCAGGGCTGTTGGCGTCCTTCATGGGCCGGCATCCGCGCATCCGCATCGTCTTTCGCGAGGTCCACACCCGACAGGTGCTGGAGCTTCTGCGACGGGGGGAAGTCGATCTCGGCCTCATCCATCTCGGGCGAGTGGGAACGACGCTGGTGGGCATGCGCTCTGCGGGCCAGACCATCGCCCTGGCACGGCTCTACACCGAGCCGCTCGTCCTCATCGTTGGGCCCGAGCACCGGCTGGCGGAGCGAACGGTGGTGGAGCTGGACGATCTCCGTGACGAGACCTTCGTCACCTTCCGGGTCGGAGCGACGGTCCGGAAGATGCTCGGCCTCGCCGCGCGGCGGGTGGGATTCGCTCCCCGGATCGGGTTCTCCACGCCAAACATGGGAACCGTGCGTGCCCTGGTCTCGGCGGGTCTGGGGATTGCCCTCGTCCCGCGCAGCGCGCTGGATGTGCCCAGCCTGCCGCTCCGGGCGATCGCGCTGGGTTCCCCGAGGCTGGAGCGGGTGGTGACGCTCGCCCGGAACACCGCCCGGTACGAGGCTCCGGCGGTCAGGGAGATCCGCAAGCTCCTCTCGGACGCGCTCCGGTCCAGCGCGAGCCCGGGCAGGTGATCACCTGGGATCGTCGGATCGGGGTGCCACAGTGCCGACCTTCCGCGTGACCGTGGATCGCGGGCGGGGGAGGGACGTCGAACGTGGCAGACGAGGTGCTTCCGGCGGCGGATTCGCTGGCGCAGGTCCTGACGGACGTGCGCAGGTACCTGGGCTGGCACCGCGACGTCGCGGGCGAGGAGCTGCATGCCTCCGTAGACGGGACGCTCGACGCGATCTCCGCCGCGATGTCGGTCCTGGTCACCGTCGAGGGGTCCAGCACGCCACCGGTGGCGGTCGAATACCGTGAGGTCTCCACCGAGGTGTCGGAGGAGTCCATGCCCGCGCCGGCGGTTCAGGGAGTCCCCGCGCCGGCCGTGGCACCCGTGGCCGCGCGCGCATCGGACGCGTTGCCGCTGCTCGACGAGGTCCGCAGCACCCTGGGCGACTGCAGGCGGTGCAAGCTGTGCTCTGGCCGCAAGAACCTGGTCTTTGGCGTGGGCAATCCGAAGGCCCGCCTGGTCTTCGTGGGCGAGGGCCCGGGCGCCGAGGAGGACAACCAGGGCATCCCCTTCGTCGGCGCCGCGGGCCAGCTCCTGACGAAGATGATCCTCGCGATGGGCTACTCCCGCGACGAGGTCTACATCTGCAACGTGGTGAAGTGCCGGCCGCCCGGCAACCGGAACCCCGAGCCGGACGAGATCCAGGCCTGCCAGCCCTTCCTCGAGGCGCAGCTGAACGCGATCCGGCCCGAGGTGATCATCGCCCTCGGGAAGTTCGCTGCGCAGACGCTGCTCCGGACCGATACGCCGATCACCCGGCTCCGGGGACAGTGGCGCGAGTACGTCGGCATTCCCCTGATGCCCACGTTCCACCCGGCCTACCTGCTGCGGAACCCGCCCGAGAAGAAGGCAGCCTGGACGGACCTCCAGGCGGTCATGGCGCGCTTCCCCAAGCCCGGGGCCTGAGGGAAGCTTCGCCGCCGTGCCACGCGGCCACCTCGACATCCGGACGTTGCACTGCGCCGCCCTCACCGGGAACCCGCGGGGCGACCCCGTCGACCGGCCGTGTGCGGTGTACCTCCCCGAGGGGTACGTCGCGGGGGCCAGGCGCTACCCGGTGGTGGTCCTGCTGCACGCCTTCATGGGCTCGGTCCCGGGGTGGTTCAACAGTGCGCCCTTTGCGCCGGGAATCCTCGACCGGCTGGACGGGCTCTTCGCCGCCGGTGCGCCGCCGTTCCTCACGGTGTTCCCCGATGGGATGACCGCGCTCGGCGGGAGCCAGTGGATCGACTCGCCGGGCAACGGCGCCTACGGGAAGATGATCGTCCAGGACGTGCTCGGCCACGTGGATCGGACCTACGCGACGCTCACCTCCCCCGGTGCACGGGCGGTCGCAGGCCGCAGCTCCGGCGGGTATGGCTCCTGGCAGCTGATGCGCCGCTACCCGGGCGTGTTCGGTCACATGGCCTCGCACTCGGCGGACGCCTACTTCGAGTACTGCTACCTCTCCGAGTTCCCCAGGGCCGCCTCCGCCCTGGCCCAGGCAGGCGGTGTGGACCCATGGTGGAGAGGGTTCGAGCGGCGGGTCCGCGAGACGAAGATGGGGGGCGACGACCACGCGGTCGTGAACCTGCTCGCGATGTCCGCCGCGTACTCGCCGGACCCCGCCCAGCCGCTCGGGGTGGCGCTTCCGTTCGACCTCGCGACGGCGCGCCTCGACGAGCGGGTGTGGGCCCGTGGCTCGCCGAGGACCCGGTGCGCTTCGTGGAGCGCGACCCCGAGGCGTTCCGCAAGCTGCAGAGCGTCTTCATCGACTGCGGGACGCGGGACGAGTTCGGCCTGCGCTGGGGCGCGCGGATGCTCGCCCGGATGGTGGCCGGTGGGCGCGCGACGGTGGTGCACGAGGAGTACGAGGACGGGCACATGGGGACGGCGTACCGGTTCGACCGGTCGCTCGCCTTCCTCGCCGGGCGGCTCGAGCGCGAGCAGGGGTGACGGCCGGCGCCGGGTCGTGCGAGCGTGCGCCTCCTGTGACGAGCGATCCCTACGGGCTGGGCCGGGTGGTGGGCGAGCCGGGCGTGCTGCCGCAGCGGGCCGCGCGCCTCGACCCATCGCTGCCGCTCGGGCCCTCCGAGCTGCTGATCGACGTGGAGAGCCTCAACGTCGACGCGGCGTCGTTCAAGCAGATCCGCGAGTCGTGCAACGGGGCTCCCGAGGCGGTGGTCGCGCGCATCCAGGAGATCGTCCAGGAGCGGGGGAAGATGCAGAACCCGGTGACCGGATCGGGCGGGATGCTCCTCGGCCGCGTCCGGAAGATCGGCCCGGAGCACCCGGCGCACGGGAAGCTCAGGCCCGGCGACCGGATCGCGACGCTGGTCAGCCTCTCGCTCACGCCGCTGGTCATCGACGAGGTCCGTGCCGTCCGGATGGAGGTGGACCGGGTCGACGTGCGCGGCCAGCGCGATCCTCTTCGCCAGCGGAATCTGGGCCCGCGTGCCGGACGACATGCCGGAGACGCTGGTCCTCGCCGCGCTCGACGTGTGCGGCGCCCCGGCGCTGGTGGCGCGGCACGCTCGGCCGGGGATGCGCATCGCGGTCCTCGGGGCGGGGAAGAGCGGGGCCCTCTGTCTGGCGCAGGCCCGGAAGAGCACCGGGGGCAAGGGCCAGCTGCTCGCCCTGGACATCTCGGAGAAGGCGCTCTCGGCCCTCGCGGAGCTCGGCGTCTCCGACGTGAGCCTGCGCGTCGACGCCACCCGGGCAGTCGATGTTCTCGAGACGGTGCGCAAGGTCAACGGACGGTGCCCTCTGCGACCTGGTCATCAACTGTGCGTCGGTTCCCGGGACGGAGATGGCGACCATCCTCTCCACCCGGGACGGCGGCACGAGCATCTTCTTCTCGATGGCCACGTCCTTCACCGCAGCCGCGCTCGGCGCCGAGGGTGTCGGGAAGGACCTGACGATGCTGATCGGTAACGGCTATGTGCCGGGGCACGCCGATCTCACGCTCGACCTGCTGCGCAGCGACAAGCGGCTCCGCGAGTTCTTCGCAGCGCGTTACCTGTAGCTCCCGTCGCACACAGAGCTGTACGGGGGTGGCACCGGGCGCACGGGCCGTGATAGCCGACGAGAGTCATGCCAGGACCCTTCGTCGACGACGCCCAGGTCGCCGCGGCCCGCGGCATCGCCTCCCAGGTCATCGAGCCGGTGTTCGACCTCATCCGCCGGCACACCACCATCTCGGTGGAGCGGACCGTTCTGCGCCTGTTCGGGATCTCCGACGCCGGACCCGGCGGCATTCCCCTGACGAATCTCATGACCGACCGGCTGAAGGCCGCCGGCGTCCTCAACCGCGGCGCCGCGTACTGGTACGGCCGCGCGCTCCAGCTCGGGGCGGCGAGCCCGCTCGATGCGGTGGAGCGCATCGCCGCGCTGCCCGCGAGCAGGCTGGCCCCGCTCTCCGCCGGAGAGGAGGGCAACCTCCGCGACGAGGTCCGCGCACGAGGCCGCGGCCGCCGTCGACGAGCTCCGCCGCCGCATCGACGCAGCGCGACGCGCTCCGCCGCGAGTTCCCGATGTCCCCGGCCCCGCACCGCTACGTCATCGTCGCCACCGGGAACATCTACGACGACGTGGAGCAGGCCCGGGCCGCGGCCCAGGCCGGCGCCGACGTCATCGCGGTCATCCGCGAGCACCGCGCAGTCGCTGCTCGACTACGTGCCCGCACGGCGCGACGACCGAGGGCTACGGCGGCACCTACGCGACGCAGGAGAACTTCCGCATCATGCGCGAGGCGCTCGACGCCGAGTCCCGCCGGCTGAAGCGCTACATCCAGCTCACCAACTACTCCTCGGGCCTGTGCATGGCGGAGATCGCCTTCGCCGCGGCCTGGGAGCGGCTGGACATGCTGCTCAACGACGCGATGTACGGAATCCTGTTCCGCGACATCAACATGCGCCGGACGTTCATCGACCAGTACTTCTCGCGCCGCATCTGCGCGCTTCGCCGGCATCATCATCAACACCGGCGAGGACAACTACATCACCACCGCCGACGCCTACGACGCGGCGCACACCGTGATCGCCAGCCAGTTCATCAACGAGGCCTTCGCCAAGCGCGCCGGGCTCCAGGACTGGCAGCTGGGCCTCGGACACAGCTACGAGATCGATCCGCACCGGCCCGAGACGCTGCTCCTCGAGCTGAGCCAGGCGATGCTGGTGCGCCGCTGCTTCCCCGATGCGCCGCTCAAGTACATGCCGCCGACCAAGCACAAGGAGACGCGACATCTTCTTCAGCCACGCCTACGACGTGATGGCCGACCTGGTGGCCATCTGGACGCGGCAGGGCATCCAGCTGCTGGGCATGATGACCGAGGCGATGCACACCCCGCTCCTCGCCGACCGCTACGTGGCGCTGAAGTCGGCCGGCGTACATCCACCGCGCGGCCCGCGGCATCGACGAGGAGTTCGTGGTCCGCGAGGACGGGAAGATCGCCAACCGGCGCGCGCTAGGTCTTCGGCAAGGCGATGGAGCTGCTCGAGGAGTGCCGGCAGGACGGGCTGGTGGCGGCCATCGGTCACGGCCGGTTCGGCGACGTGAAGCGCACCGAGACCGGGCGGCAAGGGACTCGACGGCGTGCTGGAGAAGGCGCCCGACTACTTCAACCCGTTCCTCGACGTGCTGGAGGGGCGCTGATGGCCGGCGAACCGCACCTCATCCGGGCGTACGGCGACCGCCGGGACGACGGGGTCATCCAGCTGTCCTTCACCCTGCCCGTGCCGCTCTCCGACAAGGCGAAGGAGGCGGCGCGGCTCTTCTGCAACAGCTCGGGCTCCTGGACGTGAAGGTCGCGCGCGGCCGAGCCGGCGGCGGACAACTACAGCTTCTTCGTCGTCTACGCCCGGGCCGACGTCTCGCTCGACTACGCGAGCATCGACGTGCCGGAGATCGTCTTCAAGAAGCTCGGCTTCGACGAGCTGAACAAGCTGATCGAGGACCGCGTCGCCCGCCGCGTGGTGGTGCTCGGCGCCTGCACCGGGACCGACACCCACACGGTGGGGATCGACGCCATCCTCAACATGAAGGGCTACGCCGGCGACTACGGGCTCGAGCGCTACCCCTGGTTCGATGCCTACAACCTCGGCAGCCAGGTGCCAAACGAGGAGCTCATCCGCCGCGCCGAGGAGCAGAAGGCGGACGCCATCCTCGTCTCGCAGGTGGTGACCCAGCGCGACGTGCACAAGGACAACAGCCGGCAGTTCATCGACGTGGCAAAGGCGGACGGGCTCAAGGGGAAGACCATCCTCCTGCTCGGCGGGCCGCGGGTGGACCACAAGCTGGCGATGGAGCTCGGGTTCGACGCCGGGTTCGGCCCGGGGACCAAGCCCTCGGACGTCGCGAACTACATCGTCCACGCGTTGCTGAAGAAGATGGGCAAGGAGCCCGAGGGCATGCACTTCGAGGGAGAACCGACATGAGCGGCATCCGCTCGGTGCTCCGGCTGCGGATGTCCAGCCAAGACGCCCACTACGGCGGGAACCTGGTCGATGGCGCCCGGATGCTCGGGCTCTTCGGCGACGTGGCGACCGAGCTCTGCATCCTCCACGACGGAGACGAGGGGCTGTTCCGGGCCTACGACTCGGTCGAGTTCCTCGCCCCGGTGCACGCCGGCGACTTCATCGAGGCCGAGGGGGAGATCATCGAGGTCGGCAGGACGAGCCGGAAGATGCGGTTCGAGGCCCGGAAGGTCATCCGCCCGGTGCCCGGAGTCTCCGACTCCGCTGCCGAGGTGCTGGCGGAGCCGATCGTCGTCTGCCGCGCGACCGGCACCTGCGTCGTGCCGCTCGACAAGCAGCGGGTGAAGCGGTGAGCGCGGCGGCCCCGTACGTCATCACCGCGGCGATGGTCGGCGCCGAGACCACCCGCGCGCAGACGCCCCACCTGCCAATCACCGCAGAGGAGATTGCCGAGGACGCCGCCCGGTGCCGGGAGGCCGGGGTGGCGATGGTGCACCTCCACGTCCGCAGGCCTGACGGCACGCCCTCTCAGGACGCAGAGCTGTTCCGGGCGGCGATCCGGGCCATCCGGGCACGCTGCGACGTGCTCATCCAGACCTCCACGGGAGGCGCGGTGGGGATGAGCGTCGACGAGCGCTGTGGGCCGCTGACCCTGACCGGCGCCGACCGACCGGACATGGCCACCCTCACCACCGGGACGGTGAACTTCGGCGACGACGTGTTCCACAACCCGCGGCCGCTGGTGAAGGAGATCGCCCGGCGGATCCGGGCGATCGGCATCCGCCCGGAGATCGAGTGCTTCGACGCGGGGATGGTCGAGCAGGCCGAGTGGCTCGCCAGCCAGGGCCTGGTCGACCTCCCGGCGCACTACGACTTCGTGCTCGGTGTCCCCGGTGCGCTGGGAGCCTCCGAGCCCGCGCTGGACTTCCTCATTGGCTCGGTCCCGCCTGGAAGCACCTGGACGGTGGCCGGGGTGGGGCGCCACCAGCTCCCGATGGCCGAGCTCGCCGCGGTGAAGGGCGGGAACGGCCGCGTGGGCCTCGAGGACAACGTCTTCCTGAGCAAGGGCGTCCTGGCGAAGGGCAACTGGGAGCTGGTCGCCGAGGCTGCGAAGCGCGCCCGGGCTCAGGGCCGGGAGATCGCGACACCGCAGCAGGCGCGAGAGCTGCTCCGGCTCGGCTGACCCGCGCGCCGCCGCCCGAGAACGCTTACGCCGGCACCCCATAAGCGGCGTTTACGTCGATCGCCGTAAGCCCCAAACTTCGGCTCGGCACGTGCGAGCCGGGGGCGTCCTGTCGCTCGATCGCATGGCGCGAAGCTGGGCGCCTTGCGAGGAGAGCCACGATGAAGCGAGACACGAGGCACGGTTCGAGGCAGCGGATGGCCAGCGGGCTGTTCGCTGCGGTGTTGCTGGGGACACTCGGCTGCGGGACGGCTCCGGCCGGACCCGAGGAGGCGCGACCCCCCACGGATCCGAGCGCGAACGAGCTCGCGCTGACATGGACCCATGGTCCGCTGTCATGTCAGCACTTCGCGTCGTTCGACGTTCCAGGTGGGTCGGATACCGAGGGCTTCGGGGTGAACGACCTGGGGCAGATTGTCGGCCGATGGACCGACTCCGACGGAGTGGTGAGAGGCTACCTCCGTCAGCCCAGCGGCCGCTTCGAGACCGTCTTCGTCCCGGGCGCGACCTTCACCGCCCCCGTCGATGTCAACAACCTGGGAGTCGTGACCGGCCGATACCTCGACCAGGACCAGGTGAGTCACGGGTTCGTCCTTCGCCGTGGACAGTACGAGACCATCGACTACCCTGGGGCGGTCGACACGCGGCCCCGAGGAATCGATGACCGGGGCCGCATCACCGGCGATTTCCGCAAGGACGACGGTGTCGAGCATGGCTTCACGCTGGACGAGCGCGGGTTCACGCAGATCGACGTCCCGGGCTCGGCCACCACTGACGTCTGGGATGTGAATGACCTCGGCGTCCGGATTGGAGATTGGGTGGACGACGTCGGCAACGTCCACGCCTTCACGCTCAGCAACGGCCAGTTCCGATCCTTCGATTTTCCGGGAGGAACCATCGCCACCTCGGCGCGCCGGATCAACCTGCTCGGGACCATCGCCGGAGTCATCCAGTTCGACGACGGGCTGGATCACGGATTCCTGAAGGCCGGCGAACGCTACCGTCAGATCGACTATCCCGGGGCGGCCGAAACCGACGCCTTCGGCATCAACCTCTGGGGGCTCGTCGTCGGTGACTGGCTCGACGAGGACGGCGGATTCCACGGGTACGTGCTCCGGGAGTGCCTGCCCTGACCCGGAAAGAAAAAGGAAGGCCGGCGGAAGGTCTTCCTTGTGTGGATTGGTCGGGCTGACCGGCCGCAGCGAGTCTCAGCTCCTTCTCTTCCAGGGGAGCGCAAGGAGCGCGCCGAGCCCCGCAGCGGCGGCCTCGAGCGACGCGCGTGCCCGCTCCGGTTCGACCTGGCTGGAGATGGCACGCGTCTCGCGCACCATCCGCCACGACACGAGCTCGGTGGCGTGCGAGCCGCCCTTCGTGTGCATCTGCTCGGAGTGCACCAGCAGGGCGCGGGCGAGCGCCTTCGAGCTCGGGCCCGAGGCGCGGACCCGACCCGTGCGCTCGACCTCGTCCAGCAGCTCCACAGCCCGCTTCGAGAGCGGGTCCATCTGCCATGGCGCGCGTGCCTCGCCGACGCCCAGCAGCTCCGGCCACAGCCGGCGGTGGACGAGCGTGACCTTCGCCGAGAGCAGCGGGACGAACAGCACGTCCCCCTGTTCCTCGAGTGCGCCTGCGACCTGGAAGATGCGCCGGCCGGCGGGGTGGCCCCACCAGGATCCCGAGATGGGCTCACCAGCCACCAGCGCCGTCAGGCTCGGCCTCCGGGCGTCGTGCAGGAAGAGCAGCCCCGTCCGTTCCACGGCGTCAACGGCCTGGCGAAGGGCGGATTCGGCGGCCTCGTCCAGCATCGGCGGGCCGGTATATCGCTCGTCTCACACGCGCGCGCGGGCGCTTCGCTCACTCGGCCCGGAGCGCGACCGCGGGGTCCACCATGGCCGCTTCCGGCGCGCCGGGATGAGCAGGCGGGCGGATGGTGGACCGGAGGTGGCCGAAGGAGAGCACGGCCGCGACCGGTTCAATGCGCATGCCAGGAAAGGCCCAGGCAGTCACGAGGGAAACGAGGGGAGACACGCCGGGCCCGGGACGGAACGTCCCGCAAGCGGACGGGTCCGGGGCTATCCTCGAACGATGAGCCTCGAGAGGTACCGGAAGGCGCGGGAGCTGATCGCCAGCGCCGGGCAGGGCGACTTCGAGGGCCCGAAACCCGAGTCGCTGGTCGCGCGTGCCGAGGCCGCGCTCGGCCTCACGTTCCCCCCGAGCTACCGACAGTTCCTCCTCGACCTGGGGAGTGGCGACGTGGCGGGCTTCGAGGTCTACGGCCTGGTGGACGAGGACTTCGTGGACTCCGCCGTCCCGGACGCCATCTGGCTCACGCTGGAGGAGCGAGAGAGCAACGGTCTCGACCCGCGCTTCATCATCATCGGTGCCCTGGGAGACGGGACGTACGACTGCCTGGACACCGCGCACCTCGACGCGAGCCGGGAGGCTCCGGTCGTGCAGCTCTCGGCCGACTTCGAGGACCCGGTGAAGCTCGCCGACAGCTTCGGTGAGTACTTCCTGGCCGAGGTGGAGAGCGCGCTCTCCGACGGGGACTGACTAGAAGGGCGGCACCTCGCGCCGCCGCCACGGGCGCTCGACGTGCTTGTTCGCCGTCCGCTGGAGCGCCAGGGCCAGCGCCTTCCGGGTGTCGCGCGGGTCGATGACGTCGTCCACCATCGCCAGCGCCGCGGCGCGGTCCACGCGCACGTGTGGACGGAGCCCCGCCGAGAGCTCTTCCTTCATCGCCTTCGCCGCCTCGGGGCTCTCCGCCTGCTCGAGGAGCTTCTTCGCGCCGATGGACACCAGGCCCTCGGCCCCCATGATGCCGATCTCGGCGTCGGGCCAGGCCACCATGAGATCTGGCTCGTAGGCGCGGCCGTTCATGACGTAGTAGCCGGCGCCGAAGCCCTTGCGGACGACCACGGTGAGCTTCGGCACGGTGGCGTTCGACACCAGCTGGAGCATCCGCGCCCCGTGGCGGATGAGCCCGCTCTGCTCGGCCTTGGTCCCCACCAGGAACCCGGGCACGTCCTGGAGGAACAGGAGCGGGATCCGGAAGGCGTCGCAGAGCGCGATGAAGCGCGCCGCCTTGTCCGAGGCCGCGACGTCCAGGACGCCACCGAGGAACATCGAGTTGCTGGCCACCACACCCACGCTCCAGCCGTCGATCCGGCAGAGCCCGGTGATGATGTTCCGCGCGAACCGGGGCTTGAGCGGAAAGAACTTCCGGTCGTCGGCCAGCGCCAGGATGACCTTGTGCATGTCGAACGCCTGGCGCGGGTTGTCCGGGACGACGGTGAGGAGCGCCTCGTCGCGGCGGTCCGCCGGGTCCGAGCCCGTGCGCCGCGGCGGCCTCTCCCCACAGTGCGAAGGAAAGAAGGACAGGTACTCGCGGACCGCGGCGATGCACGCCGCGTCGTCCGGGAACTCGCCGTCGGCGACGCCCGAGACCTCGTTGTGCAGCTTGCTCCCGCCGAGCTGCTGCTCGGTGACGTCCTCCCCGACGGTGCTCTTCACCAGGGCCGGCCCGCCCACGGCGATGCTGCCGATGTCCTTCACCATCGGCACGTAGTCGGCGAGGCCGGGGATGTACGCCGTGCCGGCCGCGCCCGGCCCGAGCATCGCCGCGACCTGCGGCACGACGCCGCTCAGCACCGACTGCTCGCGGAACAGGTAGCCCGTGTCGGCGAAGCCGGCCAGCCGCCGCGGATCCACCTCGCCGCCTGCCTCGAGCCGGGCCCCGCCGCTGTCCACCAGCCAGACGATCGGAGTCCGGTCCTTCAGCGCCAGGTCCCGGAGGCGGGTCACCTTGCGCTCGCCGATCTCGCCGATGCTGCCCCCGAGGACGGTGAAGTCGTACAGGGCGGCCGCCACCGGGCGCCCCTCGATGGTCCCGAACGCGGTCAGGACGCCGTCGGCTGGCGTGGGACGGGCCGGATCCTCCTCGGACGGAATCCGGCCCTCGGCGGCGGCCAGCATGCCCAGCTCCTGGACGGACCCGGGGTCGAACAGGAGCCCCAGGCGCTGCCGCGCGTCCAGCTTCCCCCGGCCGTGCTGGCGCTCGACCCGCTGGGTGCCACCCATCTCGGCCTTCCGGGCCTTTAGCTCGGCCAGCCGTTCGACCGCGTCCTTCATTCCCATGTGGGGCACGTTACCGAAAGCCGAGGTATTTTCGGGTTGCTCCCGCCATGCCCGAGCGGCCCCTCCGCATCGTCACCTACAACGTCCGGTACTTCGGGCACGCGCTCCGAGGCCTGGCCACGACCCGGACGTCCCTGGAGCGCATCGCGCAGCGGCTGGCGAGCCTGACCCCGCTGGCGGACGTCATCTGCCTCCAGGAGGTGGAGACACGCTCGCTCCGGAGCACGCTCGCCTTCCGGGGGACGCACACCCAGCTCGAGTCCTTCATGGCGGCGCTTCGAGCGGGCCTTCGCCACGTCGAGGCTGGTGTTCCCGTACGACGCGTTCCACTTCCGCGCCCACACCTACCAGTTCCGCTCGACGACGCTCTACACCACCGGGCTGGCGGTCATCGTCAACAGGAACCGGCTCCACGTCGAGGGCCACAACGTCACCAGCCCCCACTCCATCACCCATCACCACGTGGCGCGGCTGAGGGACACCAAGCAGAGCCGGATCTGCGCCCACATGAAGCTCGCCACCCCGGCGGGCCTGGCGTTCCACGTCTTCAACACCCACCTCAGCCTGCCCACGCCCTTCACCCGCGAGTTCTGGAGCGAGAAGGAGAAGATGGGCTTCGGGCTGAACCAGCTCATCGAGGCCAAGAAGCTGTCGACCTTCGTCCAGGCGCACGCCGACGGGGACCCCTTCGTCGTCTGCGGGGACTTCAACTCCTCCCCGGCCTCGCCGGTGTACCGGTATCTGTCGGAAGAAGTGGGATGGGTCGGCGCCCAGGAGGCGCTGAAGCAGATCGACTCGGTCCCACAGCGGGTTCCCGACTGCGGGCTTCTTCCGACTCCGGATGCACCTCGACCACCTCTTCGGGGGCAACGGCATCCGCTGGGTGGACCTTGCCGGGACGCAACCGTTCGGCAGCGGCCCGTTCCACGGGCTGTCGGACCATGTGCCGCTCATCGCCCGCTTCGAGCCACCGCCTGCCAGCAAGGCGAGCAGCGAGGCGGTTTGACGTACACTCGGCCCTCGTGGCCAGGCTCGATCCAATCTTCGAGCGTCTCATCCGGGAGCAGGGAACCGAGCTGGTGTTCGAGACGGGCGCGCCCGCGCTGATGCGGACCGCGTCCGGCTCGGTCCCGGTGCTCCGGCAGCAGCTCACCGCGCAGCAGATCGCCGGCGTCTTCGCCGAGCTCGCCCCGAGCGAGATGCGCAGCAGCTTCCCCGCGCCCGGGACGACGAGGTTCGAGTACGGGGCCCCGGCCGGACGGGTGGCGGTGATCTTCGAGCGCAACGGCGGCCAGGTCCGGGCCACCGTGCGCGCCGGGGGCCAGGGCGCCGAGGAGGAGGGCGAGGCCATCGAGCTCGCCTCCGCCGCGGAGCTGCTCCACGAGTACATGCACGGGCCGGGGCCGCAGCCGCCGCCCATGCAGCTGCGCCCGCCCCGACGCCGGCCGTGCCCGGGCTGTACACCCCGGCGGCCGGAGGCGCACCGGGGGCCGGCGTCCCCGGCGGTTCGCAGCCCGGCGTCCGGCGCGGCGTCGCCAAGGACATCCAGTTCCGGGAGCTCCCCGGCGAGAGTGCTCCCCGCAGAAGCCCAGCGCCAGGCCGTCGCCGCCCCCTCCTGCCGCCGTCGAGCCCGCGCGCGAGGCGAAGTCCGCGGCCGCCCCCCTCCGACGTCGGACCCGCGCGGGCGCGATGGACCAGCTGCTGGACCTCATGCTCGACCGGAAGGCCTCGGACCTCCACCTCTCGAGCGACACCCCGCCCATCCTCCGCGTCGACGGGGACATGACCCCCATCGAGGGCTATCCGCCGATCGCCTCGGGCCGGCTCAAGGAGATGCTCTTCTCCATCGCTCCGGAGAAGAACCGCGAGCAGTGGCTGTCGATCAAGGACACCGACTTCGCCCACGAGACGCCGCGGGCCCGCTTCCGGGTGAACTTCTTCGAGGACCGCAAGGGGATCGGCAGCGTGATGCGCCAGATCCCGGCCACCATCCGGACGGCGGCGGAGATGGGCATCCCCCAGCCGGTGCTCGACCTGTGCTTCCTCAACAAGGGGCTGGTGGTCGTCACCGGCCCCACCGGCTCGGGCAAGAGCACCACCCTGGCCTCGATGATCGACTACATCAACCGCAACCGGGACGATCACATCATCACCATCGAGGACCCGATCGAGTTCGTGCACCCGAACCGGCGCTGCCTGGTGAACCAGCGTGAGATGGGCGTGCACACCGGGTCGTTCAAGCACGCGCTCCGCGCGGCCCTCCGCGAGGACCCGGACATCGTCCTGGTGGGCGAGATGCGCGACCTCGAGACCATCGCCATCGCCATCGAGACGGCGGAGACCGGGCACCTCGTCTTCGGCACGCTGCACACCAACACCGCGCCGAGCACCGTGGACCGCATCATCGACCAGTTCCCTGCCGACCGGCAGGAGCAGATCCGGATGATGCTGAGCGAGAGCCTCAAGGGCGTCATCACCCAGACCCTCTGCAAGAAGATCGGAGGAGGGCGCGTGGCGGCGATGGAGATCCTCATCGCCACCTCCAGCGTGGCCAACCTCATCCGGGAAGGGAAAGACCTTCCAGATCCCGTCGATCATGCAGACCGGCAAGAGCTTCGGGATGCAGACGCTGAACGACGCGCTCTTCGACCTGGTGAAGAAGAAGCTGGTCGAGCCCCAGGAGGCCTACGGCAAGGCCATCCACAAGGGCGAGCTGAAGCAGATGCTGGAGCGGGGCGGCTTCAAGCTCGAGGCCGAGGCGGCCTGAGCGCAGGGCACGGCGGGATGAGGGCTCCGCCGGGGGCACCCGGGCGGGCCAGCTCACCGTCCGGCGAGCACGTCGTTCACCGAGGGCATCTTCTGGATGTCGCCACGGGCGACCTTCCAGGCTTGCTGGACGATCCAGGAGAGCGAGCGGTCCTGCCGCGTCGCCTCGTGCTGGATCTCCATCAGCATGTCCTCGGGGAAATAGAGCGATTGCTTGCGGTGGTCCGTGCCCGCCATCAGGCTTCCTCGCGCGTGTCCGGGAGCGCGGGCTCTCCGGTCACGTCGTTCACCGCGGGGAACGCCTTGATCCGCTCGCGGGCAATCCGCCACGCCTGCTGGACCACCCAGGAGAGCGAGCGATCCTGCCGCGTGGCCTCTTCCTGGATCTCCCGGAGCATCTCCTCCGGGAAGTACAAACTCTGCTTGCGCTTGTCGGTTCCAGCCATCTGTCGGTGCTCCCCGGGTCAGGTCCAATGTCAACGTCGGACTGCGCTCACAGGAGGCACCGACGTCGTCTGAGGGGGAGTCTCCGCCACCGTCGAGGATCGGTCAATCATATTGGACAGGTTCCGCGAAAGCGAACGCCCCGGCTCCACGAGGGAACCGGGGCGTCCGGAAAAGAAGGGGCAGCAGAGATTTCTCCCTGCGACCCCCGTGGGCCCAGAGGGGGAGGGGGGGGACCCCTAGGCCCAACAGTCATCAATTTTCGAAAGTCAGAACCCGCTGAGTGGCACGCCCATTCCTCACCCCCGTCGCCACTGCCACCGATTGACTGTCATTCTAAGGCCCGCACCGACGCGGCTCAACCTGCGCTGCGGTGCGATGTCCCCTCCCAGGTGTGGATGGCTGTCGCATGCATGACGACGGGACCAGCGCGAATGTCATCCGCCGGGCGGTCGCGGCCATGTTCGGGCGCCAGGAGGGAAGAATTCTCGTGGCCGTGTCCGGCGGGGTGGACTCCCTTGCGCTTCTGCTCTCGGCGGCCGAGGTGGCGCGGCGAGCGCACCGGCGTGGCCTCGCTCGACCATGGGCTCCGGCCAGACCTCCGCGGCCGAGGTGGAGCGGGTGGGCGAGCTCGCCACGGGCTCGGGGCCTGGCATTTCACACCGAGGCGCTGGGCCTGGCACCGGGTCCGGGGGCCGAGGCGCGGGCCAGGACCGCCCGGTACGCCGCGCTCGAGCGGATCGCCCAGCGCGAGGGGTACGCGGCGATCGCCACCGCCCACACCGCGCGACGACCAGGCCGAGACCCTGCTCATGCGCCTGGCGCGGGGCTCGGCGCTTCGCGGGGCGGCCGCCATCCGGGCGGGCGGGCCGAGGCTCCTCCGGCCCCTGCTCACCGTCCGTCGCGCAGACACCGAGGCCCTGGTGGCTGCCGCGGGGCTCGAGCCGGTGCGCGACCCGAGCAACGACGACCCCGGGCTGTTCCGGACGCGGATCCGCCACCACGTGCTGCCCGTGCTCCGCCAGGCCGCCGGCAGCGGGGTCGTCGAGCGGCTGGCGCGCTTTGCCCGGTCCGCGGCCGAGGACGAGGAGCTGCTCGCCGGCCTCGCCGCCCAGGCGCTGGAGCGGGTCCGGGACGGGGCCGGGCTCGACGCGGTGGGCGTGCGGGCCCTGGCCTGGCCCATCCGCTCCCGGGCTGCTCCGCGACTGGCTCGAGGCGATGGGCCATCCGGTGTCCGACCGGCTGCTCCGGGACGTGGCAGCGGCGATCGACCGCGGGGGCCGCACCGGGCTCCCCGGACGCGCGGTGCTCGGGGCGGAGGGGGGCTGGGTGCGCGTCCTGCCGCGCGCAGGCTCCGGGCGAGACCGCCATGCCGGAGCTCGCGGCCGGGCGCTCCCGTGGAGTTCGCCGGGTTCCGGGTGTGCGCTCGGCGACGGACCGGGCATCCCCGCCGGAGGGGGCACCCCCCCGCTGATCGTCCGGGCCCGCCGCCCGGGAGACCGGGTCGGCCCCGACGGGGGGCCCACGCGGCGGGTGCAGGACGTACTGGTGGACGCGGGCATTCCCGCCGAGGCCCGCGGGGGCTGGCCGCTGGTCGCCGACGCGCGGGGGCGGGTGCTGTGGGTGGTGGGGCTCTGGCCCCGGCCGCACCCGGGGCCGGCGCCGTTCCTCCACGCCGAGCCACCGGCGCGCGAAATTGCGCCGGAGTCGGGCACCGGCGAGCAGCCTTCGTTATAGGCGCCGGACCGTCTGGCCGGGGCCGGGCGGCCGGGCGCGCCTGTTCGAGCGCTTGCGACTGGCCCGATGGGCCCGTCAGAATGCTGGATGCCGGACCCCGACCAGGGCTCCGGAGGCCACGCCCGGAGTTGAAAGGGGCAGTCCACAAGTGCGTTCCAGCTACAAGACCATCGGACTCTGGGTGATCCTGATTGCCCTGTTCGTGTGCTTCTTCCACATCTTCAACCGCAACCAGGACGAGGTCCAGGAGCCCACGTTCACCGCGCTCCTGTCGAAGATCGAGGAGAAGAAGGTCCGCCAGGTCAACGTCCGCGGCAACTCGTACTCGGGCACCTTCGAGGACAGCAAGGAGCGGTTCCGCACCATCGGCCCGCCGGCCGACGCGGTGATGCTCCAGAAGCTCCGCGAGTCGGGCGTGGACGTGAAGTACGAGAAGGAGGAGCAGAACAACCTCTGGCTGACCATCCTCGGCCAGTGGATGCCGGTGGTCTTCCTCTTCGTCTTCTTCGTCCTCTTCATGCGCCAGCTGCAGGGCACCGGCGGCAAGGCGATGACCTTCGGGAAGTCGAAGGCCAAGCTGCTCGTCCGAGAGCCACAACAAGGTGACCTTCTCCGACGTCGCCGGCATCGACGAGTGCAAGGAAGAGCTCGAGGAGATCATCGCCTTCCTCAAGGACCCGAAGAAGTTCACCAAGCTCGGCGGCCGCATCCCCAAGGGCGTGCTGATGATGGGGCCCCCGGGGACCGGCAAGACGCTGCTGGCCAAGGCGGTGGCGGGCGAGGCCGGGCGTGCCGTTCTTCAGCATCAGCGGCTCGGACTTCGTGGAGATGTTCGTGGGCGTCGGCGCCAGCCGGGTCCGTGACCTCTTCGAGCAGGGCAAGAAGAACGCCCCCTGCATCATCTTCATCGACGAGATTGACGCCGTCGGCCGGCACCGCGGCGCCGGGCTCGGCGGCGGCCACGACGAGCGCGAGCAGACGCTGAACCAGCTCCTGGTGGAGATGGACGGCTTCGAGAGCAACGAGGGCGTCATCCTCATCGCCGCCACCAACCGTCCGGACGTGCTCGACCCGGCGCTCCAGCGCCCCGGCCGGTTCGACCGGCGCATCGTGGTGCCGAGGCCCGACCTCAACGGCCGCATCGGCGTCCTCCAGGTCCACACCAAGCGGGTTCCGCTCTCCAACGAGGTGGACCTCGGAGATCATCGCCCGCGGCACCCCGGGCATGACCGGCGCCGACCTCGAGAACCTGGTCAACGAGGCCGCGCTCTTCGCCGCCCGTCAGAACAAGGAGCGGGTGGACAACGACCGACTTCGAGTCCGCCAAGGACAAGGTCTTCATGGGCCCCGAGCGGAAGTCCATGATCATGACCGAGAAGGAGAAGCGGAACACCGCGGTGCACGAGGCCGGGCACGCGCTGGTGGCCAAGCTGCTCCCCGGCTGCGACCCGGTCCACAAGGTCACCATCATCCCCCGCGGCCAGGCGCTGGGCGTCACCTGGTCCCTGCCCACCGAGGACAAGTTCAACCTCTACCGGCAGGCCACGCTGGACCAGATCTGCATGGCCATGGGCGGCCGGCTCGCCGAGGAGCTGGTCTTCAACGAGATGAGCTCCGGGCGCGGCGAACGACATCGAGCGCGCCACCGAGACGGCGCGGGCGATGGTCTGCCGCTGGGGCATGAGCAGCAAGCTCGGGCCCCTGGCCTTCGGCGCCCGCGAGGGCGAGGTCTTCCTCGGGCGCGACTTCTCGAGCCGCCCCGACTACTCCGAGGACACGGCGCGGCAGATCGACGCCGAGGTGCGGGAGATCGTCGTCGGCTGCTACGAGCGGGCGAAGAAGCTCCTCACCGACAACTTCGAGACGCTCAAGCGCATCGCCGACGCGCTGATGGAGTACGAGACGCTCGAGGCCGATGACGTGGAGATCCTGGTCCAGGGCGGCACCATCACCCGCGAGCGGCCCAAGCCGAGGGTGAACGCGCCCCCGAGGACGAAGGAGAAGGAGAAGCGCCGCATCCTCGAGGGCATCCAGCCGCTGCCCGCGCTCGAGCCGAACAAGGCCTGAGCCGTCCCCGAGCGGACGTTCTCGCTGCCCTCGCTGGCTCCGGCCGGTGAGGGCAGTCTCGTTTCCGGAACGCTTCACCTGGGGTCGAGCGCCCGGAGAGGAAGGGGTGTCGTGAGGTTCTCCCGGAGCAACTGCCGGGCGGCCTGCGCGACATCGAGCGCTCGCGGTCAGCTGCTCTCGGCTGCGCCGCGCCCCGAGCGCGGCGCTCGAGGCTTGCCTGACCCCGGTGGGAGCGGCCAAGGGTTCCCAGATGCGACGCTTCGAGTAACCGAAGCCCTCGCCGGAACCCTTTTGGAACGGCTCAGGGCCGAGGGATTCCGAACCAGAACCAGTCAAGGAAGTTCCGCGTTCGCCATTTTTCGAAGTGTCCGTTAAGGAACTTCCTTAATGGTCTTGGCTCGAAGATTGCCTTGCCGGCTCGCGCGCCGGCCCCGGGGCGGCGAGCTGGTCGGCGGATCGAGTCTCAGTGCCCTCTAGGCCACCCGACGGAGGGGCCTACCCTTGAGGCTTCCTGCGCCCCATCGGCGACCGGCTGCGCCCGCTGCGGTGGTTCTGCTAGCGCTCCCGGCTGGATGATCCTCGCCCGGCCCATCACGCTCGACCGCGACGACGACCTCGAGCCCGCCTGGGAGCGGCTGGGGCTGGCGCCCGCGGCGAGGCAGCTGCTGCTCGAGACGATGGGGCGCGCCCACCTCCTGGTCACGGGTCTCGGACCGGAGGAGTCACGGTTCCTGCGCGAGGTCGACGATCCGCGGCCTCACCTGTCTTCCTCTCGGACCCGGAGCGGCGTCCGGGTGGGGCCAGCGTCTCCGGCACGCCGCGCCGGCATCGACGCCCTGGCCCGGCTGGCCGAAGGGAAGGGACTCGGCGCGCTCGCCCGGGCACTGGACGTGGCCATCGCCACCGACGTGCCTCCGGAATCCGACGACGCTCGGCGGCCGGACCTTCCGCTGGGGCGAGCGAACCCACGTGATGGGCGTGGTGAACGTCACGCCCGACAGCTTCAGCGACGGGGGCCGGCACCTCGAGCGAGAGGCGGCCGTCCGGCAGGGACAGGCCCTCGCCGAGGCCGGAGCCGACCTCATCGACATCGGCGGCGAGTCCACCCGCCCCGGTGCGGGCGGGGTGCCGGCGCAGGTGGAGCTCGAGCGGGTGCTCCCGGTCATCGAGGCCCTCCGCGCCACGGTCGAGGTCCCGCTCTCCATCGACACCCGCAAGGCGGAGGTCGCGGCCCAGGCGCTCCGCGCGGGAGCGGTCCTGGTGAACGACGTGAGCGGGCTCGGGCACGACCCGGCGCCTGGCGGGCGCGGTGGCCGACGCCGGCGCGGCGCTGGTGCTGATGCACATCCAGGGGACGCCGGAGACGATGCAGGTCGACCCGCGCTACGACGACGTCGTCGCCGAGGTCATCGCCTCGCTCGCCGCCGGCATCGAGCGCGCCGTGGCGGCGGGCGTCCAGCGGGACCGCATCTGGGTCGATCCCGGAATCGGCTTCGGGAAGACCGTGGGCCACAACCTCTTCCTCCTTCGCCACCTGGCCGAGCTCCGGCGTCCTGGGCGCGCCGATCCTGGTGGGCACCAGCCGGAAGCGCTTCCTCGGGGCGCTGGCGGGCGGGATTCCTCCCGAGCAGCGGCTCCCGGGGAGCCTGGCCTCGATCGCCGCCACGGCGTGCCTTGCGCGGCGCGGACGTGGTCCGGGTGCACGACGTCGCCGAGGTCCGGCAGGCACTCGCCGTCGCGGACGCCATCGCCCGGGCCCGTGAGGGCGGCGATGCGTGGGGTCCTCCCCGCTGCCTGACGCTGCGCGCAGTGGTCCGCGGGCGCGCAGAACTTGCGCGGGCGGGTCGCGCTTGAATTCGCCGCGCGCGCGTGGCCTCGTGTGTGCAGGTCGACGTCGGCAGGAGGAGCGCCATGGCACTCGAACATCTCCTCGAAGTGGGCGAGGGCATCCCGGCACCGGAGAAGGTGCGGCGCGCGGCCAACCTCCAGGACGTCCGCGCGGAGCACGCCCGGAGCCTCGCCGACCCGCAGAAGTTCTGGGGCGAGGTGGCCAAGGGCTTCCGCTGGTCGCAGCCCTGGAGCCGGGTGCTCGAGTGGCGCGTGCCGGACCACCAGTGGTTCATCGGCGCGAAGACCAACATCACCGAGAACGCGCTCGACCGGCACGCCGACGGGCCGCGCCGGAACCACCGCGCCTTCATCTGCATCGGACGAGGACGGGACCGAGCGGAGCATCACCTACGGCGAGCTGCGCGACCTGGTCTCGCGCCTGGCCAGCGGCCTGCGCTCGCTCGGGGTCGGGGTGGGCGACCGGGTCATCATCTACATGCCGCTCACCCTGGAGGGCATCGCCTCGATGCTCGCAGTGGCCCGGCTCGGCGCCATCCACTCGGTGGTCTACGCCGGGCTCGGCGTCGGCGCGCTCAAGCGACCGCATCGTCGACGCCGGAGCGAAGGTCGTCATCGCCGGCGACATCGGCTTCCGGCGGGGCAAGCCGGTGGAGCTGCAGGGCATCGTCGACGAGGCGCTCCCCGGACTGGACGTGGTGGAGCACGTGGTCTGGTTCCAGCGGCGGAAGGGAGGCGGGCGGCCGCTGAAGAAGAACGAGGTGGACTTCCGCGAGCTCGTCCAGCGCAGCAAGCCCGACGTCGCGCCGGTGCAGGTGGACAGCGAGCACCCGCTCTTCATCCTCTACACCTCGGGCTCCACCGGGAAGCCGAAGGGCGTGGTGCACGTCCACGGCGGCTTCATGGTCGGCACCGCCTACCACCTCCGGACCTTCTACGACCTGAAGGACGACGACGTCTTCTGGTGCACCAGCGACATCGGCTGGGTGGTGGGCCACTCGTACATCGTCTACGCGCCGCTGGTGGAGGGCATCACCACGGTGGTGCGCGAGGGAGCGATCGACTTCCCTGACCCGGGCATCGCCTGGAAGGTGGTGGAGAAGCACAAGGTGAACGTCATCTTCACCGCGCCGACCGCGCTCCGGATGTTCATGAAGTTCGGCGGCGAGCTGCCGGCGAAGGCCGACCTCTCGTCCCTGCGCCTCATCGCGGTGGCGGGCGAGCCGCTCAACCCCGAGGCCTGCCGCTGGGCCTTCGAGCACCTCGTCGACAACGGCAAGCGCGGATTCATCGCCGACAACTGGTGGCAGACCGAGCTCGGTGGTCCGGCGCTCGGCACGCCGCTGTGCATCCCCGCCCGGCCCGGGGCAGTGGGCCTGGCGCTCCCCGGGGTGGACGCGGTGGTGGTGGACACCGACGGCAAGGAGGTCCCGAAGGGACAGGGTGGGGTGCTCGCGCTCCGCCGTCCGTTCCCCCACATGATGCGCACCGTCTGGGGCGATCACGAGCGCTGGCGCCAGTACTGGGAGGAGATCCCCGGCCAGGTCTACGCCGCGGGTGACGTCGCCAGCTGGGACAAGGACGGCTACTTCACGGTGCTCGGCCGCAGCGACGACGTACTCAACGTCGCCGGCCATCGCATCGGCACCGCCGACGTGGAGAGCGCCCTGGTGAGCCACCCGGCCGTCGCCGAGGCGGCGGTCATCGGCATCCCGGACCCGGTGAAGGGCGAGGGCATCAAGGCGTTCTGCATCCTCCGCGCGGGGCGCAAGGCCACCCCCGAGCTCGAGGCCGAGCTGGTGAAGCACGTCCGGCACGAGCTCGGGCCGATCGCCACGCCCAGCAGCATCGTGGTGGTGGACAAGCTGCCGAAGACCCGCAGCGGAAAAATCGTTCGGCGGCTGCTCCGGGCCCAGGAGCTGGGCAAGGACGCTGGCGACCTCTCGACGCTCGAGGAGTAGCACCCACCCCGGGCCACCTTCATTGCCTTGCGGGGCCGCGTCGCGGTCCCTAGCATGGGAGTCGACCCGGGGGTGGGTGACGGGCGGCGGAGGGTCCAGACAAGTGAGGTTGATGAGGCTTCCAGAGGCCCAGGGGACGGGACGGCTGTTCGGCACGGATGGCGTCCGGGGGACGGCCAACGTCTGGCCGATGACCGCCGAGGTCGCGATGCAGCTCGGGCGGGCGCTGGCCTTCCTCATCCGGAACGGCAACCACCGGCACCGGGTGGTCATCGGCAAGGACACCCGGCTCTCCGGCTACATGCTGGAGCAGGCGCTCGCCGCAGGCATCACCTCGATGGGCGTCGACGTCGAGCTGGTGGGCCCGCTGCCCACGCCCGGCATCGCCAACATCACCACCTCGATGCGGGCCGACGCCGGCGCGGTCATCTCCGCCTCCCACAACCCGTACCAGGACAACGGCATCAAGTTCTTCTGGCGCGACGGCTTCAAGCTGCCGGACGAGACGGAGGAGAAGCTCGAGGAGCTCGTCACCAGCGGTCAGATCGACGAGATCCGGCCCACCGCCGACAAGATCGGCCGCGCGGTCCGGCTCGACGACGCCCGTGGCCGCTACATCGTCTTCCTCAAGAACACCTTCCCCCGCGAGCTGACCCTGGAGGGGATGAAGATCGTCGTCGACTGCGCGCACGGCGCCGCCTACCGGACGGCGCCGGCGGTGCTTGCAGGAGCTCGGGGCGACGGTGATCCGCCTCGGCTGCGAGCCGAACGGCCTCAACATCAACGACGGCGTGGGGGCGGTGCACCCCGCGGCCATGGCCGAGGCGGTGGTGGAGCACGGCGCCCACCTCGGCCTGGCGCTCGACGGGGATGCCGACCGGCTGATCGTCGCCGACGAGAAGGGCCGCATCGTCGACGGCGACGCGATCATGGCGGTGTGCACGGGCGAGCTCGTGGCCCGTGACCGGCTGCGGACCCGCACGCTGGTCACCACGGTGATGTCCAACGTGGGCCTCGAGCGGGCGGTGGGCCGCTGGGGCGTGCAGGTGGTCCGGACCAAGGTCGGCGACCGGTACGTGGTGGAGGAGATGCGGCGCTCCGGGCACAGCTTCGGCGGCGAGCAGTCCGGGCACCTGGTCTTCCTGGACCACGCCACGACCGGGGACGGCACGCTCGCCGCGCTGCAGCTCCTGGCGGTCATGTGCCGGCAGCAGAAGCCGCTGTCCGAGCTGGCCAGCATCTTCGAGCCGGTGCCCCAGACGCTCCTCTCGCTGGTGGTGAAGGAGCGCCGGGACCTCGAGTCGCTGCCCGGGCGTCGGGGCGGCCATCGACGCGGTCCGGGCCAGGCTGGGCAAGGACGGACGGGTCTTCGTCCGCTACAGCGGGACCGAGCCCAAGGTCCGGATCCTCATCGAGGGCCCGGACAGACAGCGCAACGAGGAGCATGCACAGTCGATCGCCGCAGCCCTGAGCGCTGCGCTCGGCTGAAGTTGCGGTACAACGCTGCTCCATGGGACAGCGACTCGGCGTCAACGTCGACCACGTGGCCACCCTGCGGCAGGCGCGCAAGGCCGCGTACCCGGACCCGGTGACCGCGGCGGCGCTCGCCGAGGCGGCCGGGGCGGGGCAGATCACCATCCACCTCCGCGAGGACCGCCGGCACATCCAGGACCGCGACCTCAAGCTCCTCCGCGAGACCTGCCAGACGCTGCTCAATCTCGAGATGGCGGCGACGCAGGAGATGGTGAAGATCGCCTACGAGGTGAAGCCGGACCTGGTCACCCTCGTCCCGGAGCGCCGGGAGGAGCTGACCACCGAGGGTGGCCTCGACGTGACCGGCCAGCGCGAGTCGCTCGCCCAGGCGGTGCGGCACCTGAAGGACGGAGACATCGTGGTCTCGCTCTTCATCGACCCCGACCTGGACGCGGTGCGCGCCTCGCACAAGCTCGGGGCGGACCGGATCGAGCTGCACACCGGTCGGTACTGCGAGGCGCGGAATGCCAAGGAGCGGGGCCGCGAGCTGAACCGGGTCATCGACGCTGCCCGGGCCGGCGGGAAGCTGGGCCTCGGCGTCGCGGCGGGGCACGGGCTCAACTACGACAACGTCCAGGCCATCGCCCGGGTCGCCGAGATCGACGAGCTGAACATCGGGCACGCCATCGTCGCCCGCGCCGTCCTGGTCGGGGTGGACCGGGCCGTCCGGGACATGCTGGCCCTGATGCGGGACGCCTGAACGTGGCGGTGATCGGGCTCGGGATGGATGTCTGCTCCGTCGAGCGCATCGCCCGGGTGCTCGACGGGCCGAACGGGGCTCGCTTCCGCGCCCGGGTCTACACGCCGGGCGAGATCGCCACCTGCGAGGGCCGGAGCGAGGCGGCGACGGCGTACGCCGCGCGGTTCGCGGCCAAGGAGGCGCTGGTCAAGGCGCTGGGCGCCCCGGCCGGGGTCCGCTGGCAGGACATGGAGGTGCTGCAGGGCGGCGAGCGGGGCGCCGACGTTCGCGCTCACCGGAGTCGCCGCCCGGGAGGTCGCCGCCCGGCAGGCCCGGGTGCTCCTCGCGCTCACCCACGATGCGTGGCGTCGCCGCGGCCACCGTGGTGCTGGACTCCGTCTGACGGCCGGCTCGCTCAGGGGCGGGTCGTCCCGCTGCAGGGGCCGTCGGTACGCGACCCACGAGCATCTGCGCGGCGCGGGCAGGGACGGTGCCCGGCCGCGCCGCGCCTCCTCCGGGTCATCTCAGAGCGAGCGGAGGAACTCGAGCACGTCCTGCTGCTGGCTGGCGGTGAGCTGGAAGTAGTCGATGACCACCTGGTTGGCCTCGCTCGCGGGATACGCCGGGTCGCGACCGCGCGCCGGGGTCGCCCGTGAGTAGTGGGCCTGGATGGCGGCCTGGAGGTCCGACGTCCGGCCGTCGTGGAGGAAGAAGAGCCGCTGGCCCACGCCCCAGAGCGGGGCGCTCCGGAACTGGTCCGGCCCGGCGCCCCCCTGGATGACGTTGTCCGCCAGGGTTGCGCCCATGTGGTGCACGACGAGGTCGGAGAAGAGGTTCACCGTCTTCCCCGCCAGGGCGGCGGACTGGGGACCGCGCGGCGCGGGCCGGGTCTTCATGCTCGGGACGTGGCACTCGCTGCAGCCCACCTGCTCGAAGACCTGCGCGCCGCGGGCCGCGCTGGCGCTCAGGCACCGCGGGCTGGGGCGCGTCCAGGAACCGGGTGAAGAGCGAGAACATCATCCAGTCGGCCATCACCTCGAGCGTGTCGTTGAACTTGGCCTCGTCGACCCGCGTCACGTCGTTGGGCTCGGCGCCCAGGTTGCACGTCTCGTCCTCGGTCTTGGAGATGGGGAACAGCTCGTTGGTCACTCCCATCTCGACGTTGTAGGCCTCGCCGGCGAACATGACGATCGAGGCGTTCTGCGCCTTCCAGCCGAAGCGACCGATGGTGCTGTTGTTGCCGACGAGGTTCGGGGTGCCGTGGATACCGAGTCGGGCCTTCCGCTCCGGGTTCGCCGCCATGTGCGCCCGGATCTCCGTGTCGGGGATGGAGTCGATCAGCCCGAGCCCGAACAGCGGGGTCGGGATGCGGAAGGCTGAGACCGTTCCGGCGCGCGGCCTGCTCGAAGTCCGGCTGGGCCAGCCGGCAATCCGGAGCGTCGGAGCGGCCGGTCACGGTGAACTTCTGGTGGACCGAGCCGTCGCGCGTCCCGTCGTCGTTGAACTGGAAGCGGACCTCGCGCGTCGGCCCATCGAGCCTCTCGAAGAATGGCACCTGGTTGGTGGCCCCCTTGTGCCGGGCGATGGCGAAGGACGGATTCACCGCCGGCGAGGTCCCGCCGGGCGCGGGATGGGAGTGACAGGCCAGGCACTGGTCGGAGTTGAAGCGGCCCCCGAGGCCGGCCGAGTTGGTGGTGTCGGGCGGCGAGCCCGGGGGAATCGCGCGTCCCCGGCGGCACATCGCTGCACGAGTCGCAGGTGGCCTCGAGCTCCGTGGCCCGGAAGAACCCCTCGTTGAACAGCTTGAGCTCGCTGGCGGTCAGGCCCTGGAGCGGACCGCCCGCACCGGGGGAACCGCCGCGAGGACCCGGATCGTGGACCCCGCTCACCGGTCGGCCCAGCTCGGGCGGGAAGTCGTTGCGGTCTCCGGCACGGGCTGCCGAAGGGCTCAGGCCCAGGGCAGCGAGCGACGACGGGCGAGGACGCGTGAAGCGTGGGACTCCGGCTGCTGCATGGGGTGATTCCTCCCGAGGCACGTTCGCGTTCGGCCGTCGAGGCCGAGGCGGGTCGGACGGCTCGCTGAGCAACCGGCGTGCCCCGGCGCGGCGCTCGGCCGCGCGAGGGAATCCGGGGAGAGCAGGGGAGGCCGGACGCCGGGCGCCCGCGGGCGCCCGCGGACATCAGAGGGCGCCGGGTGCAGCGCGACCTGCTCAGGCGCCGGTGCGCTGGAGCCCGAGCCGCGCCATCAGCCGCTGCACCTGGGTCCGGGGCTTGCCCATGGCGCGCGCCACGGCCGCCACGTTGCCGCGGTGCTCTGCCAGGAGCGCGACGAGCCGGGCTCGAAGCTCGGCGTCCGCGGGGGTGAGGACCGGGTCCGGGGCGGGGGCGGGGCGGGGGGAACACGCGCCAGGGGGAGGTGCCGGGGGGCGACGAGCGATGGGCTCGGCGTCGTCCGAGCGGGCGAGGTCCACCGAGGCGAGCAGCGTCCGCCGCAGCTCGCGGACGTTGAGGGGCCAGTCGTGCATCAGCAGCATCCGGAGGGCGTCGAGCTCGAGGCGGACCCGCTCCAGGCCTCCCGGAATCTCTCCGACGACGCGGCGAAGGAGGAGCCCCAGGTCCTCGCGCCGGTCCCTCAGCGCCGGGACATCGAGCGGCAGGAGCCCGAGCCGCGCCAGGAGGTCCTCCCGGAATCTGCCCTCGGCGACCAGGGCGCGGAGGTCACGGTGCGTCGCGGCGATGACCAGGATATCCACCTGGACCTCGTGCTCGCTCCCCACCGGGCGCACCCGCCGGTCCTCGATGACCCGGAGGAGCTTCGCCTGGAGCGGAGCCGGCATGTCGCCGATCTCGTCCAGGAGGAGCGTGCCCTGGTGCGCTGCCCGGAGCAGGCCGGGCCGGTCCGACACGGCGCCCGAGAAGGCGCCCTTCACGTGGCCGAAGAGCTCGTCCTCGAGCAGATGCTCGGGGACCGCCGCGCAGTTCACCGCGACGAGAGGCCCCGTCCGCCCGGAGAGCGCATGGAGCCAGCGCGCCACGACCTCCTTGCCCGCGCCGGATGGCCCGGTGACCAGGAGATCGTGTGCCCTGCGGACCAGCCGTCCCGCCGAGGCGAGCCCGAGCGAGAACTCGGGGTTGAAGGTCAACGGCTCGCCCCCATCCTCGGCCGGCGGGACCTCGCGAGCGCCGTGCACCTCGGTGCGGAGAAGGAAGAAGGTGTGGCCCACCTCGAGCAGCCCGCTGCGCACCAGGCGTTGCTCCCCCTCCGCCAGGGGGCGTCCGTCGACGAGGGTGCCGTTGGTGGAGCCCTCGTCGGAGACGAGGAATCCTCCTTCCGCACGCCGCAGCACGGCGTGCCGGGTGGAGGCGTAGGCATCCTCGAGCCCGAGAGTCAGGGTCTTGCCCTCGCGGCGCGCGCCGGCCGGCCGTCCACGGAGGATGCGCACCTCGTCGACCCCGTCCAGCCAGTGGCGCTCCGGAGGGGGGCGCGAGATCCTCCGCGCAGACGAGGCGGACCAGCATCGCCGGGAGCCTCGGTGGATTCGCCCCGGGCGCCGCCCGCGCCGTCTTCAGCGTGTCGAGCGCCTCCCGGTCATCCTCCTGAGCCGCCACGCCGCTGGAACCTACCGGATCTCCGGCCTCGGCCGAAGACGGCACCCGATGGCGTGTGGGAGCTGTCCCTCGGGTCGCGTTGACGCGTGACGGGGGCCTCGGCTGTGGTGTCCGCACCCACCGATGAGCAACAGCACGCCCGCACAGCACGACACGCTCCCCGGCAGAGACCCGATCGACAGCGCAGCCCGGGCGATGTTCGACGGCTTTCACCTCGAGTACCGCCTCGGCGAAGGCGGCATGGGCGAGGTGTGGCTCGCCGAACAGCTCCGGCCCGTCCGCCGCCAGGTGGCGCTCAAGGTCATCAAGGCGGGCATGGACAGCAAGGAGGTCGTCGCCCGCTTCGAGTCCGAGCGCCAGGCGCTGGCGCTGATGGACCACCCGGCGATCGCCACCGTGTTCGATGGCGGGACCACCCCCGAGGGTCGCCCGTTCTTCGTCATGGAATACGTGCCCGGGCTTCCCATCACCGAGCACTGCGACGAGCACCGGCTCTCGACGACCCGAGCGGCTGGAGCTGCTCGCCGAGGTGTGCGAGGGCGTCCAGCACGCGCACCAGAAGGCGGTCATCCACCGCGACCTCAAGCCGTCGAACATCCTGGTCTCGATGATCGACGGCCGGGCGCAGCCGAAGATCATCGACTTCGGCATCGCCAAGGCCACCGGTTACCGCCTGACCGAGAAGACGCTCTTCACCGAGCTGGGTGCGGTCATCGGCACACCCGAGTACATGAGCCCGGAGCAGGCGGATGCCAGCGGGCACGACGTCGACACCCGCACCGACGTGTACTCGCTCGGGGTCGTCCTCTATCAGCTGCTCACCGGGGAGCTCCCGTTTCCTTCGCGAGAGCTGCGCGCCTCGAGCGTCGACGAGCTCCGCCGCAAGCTCCGCGAGGTCGATCCGCCGAGCCCCAGCACCCGCCTGAGCACCCTCGGCGACGCCGCGGGCGATGCCGCCCGCTGCCGGAGCACGGATCCGGCCACGCTCCGCCGCCAGCTGGAGGGAGACCTCGACGCCATCACCCTCAAGGCGCTGGAGAAGGATCGCTCGCGCCGCTACGGCACGCCGTCGGAGCTGGCCGCGGACCTCCGGAGGTATCTCCGCCGGGAACCCGTGCTGGCCCGCGCGCCGAGCCGGGCGTACCGCGCCAGGCGCTACCTGCAGCGTCACCGGCTGGGCGTCGGCCTGGCGTCGGGGCTTGCCGTCCTCCTCCTGGCATTCGCCGTCGCCATGGGGCTCCAGGCCCGTCGCACGGCCCTGGAGCGCGATCGCGCGAACCGCGAGGCGGCGACCGCAAGCAACGTGGCGGGCTTCCTCACCCGGATGTTCGCCGTGTCCGACCCGAGCGAGGCCCGGGGCAACAGCATCACCGCGCGCGAGATCCTCGATCGGGCGTCGAAGGAGATCGAGACCGGACTGGCCAAGGACCCCGAGCTGCAGGTCCGGATGATGACCCGCATCGGCACGGTCTACACGAACCTCGGCCTGCTGAGCCGGGCGCAGGTGCTCCAGGAGAGGGCGACCGAGGTGGCCCGAGCCCGGCTCGGTCCAGACCATCCCGACACGTTGCTCGCCGCGGACCAGCTGGGCATCGTCTACGAGCAGTCCGGGCTGTACGCGAAGGCCGAGTCGCTCATGCGCGATACGCTCGAGCGGAAGCGACGGGCGTTCGGCCCGGAGGACGACCGGACCCTCTGGGTGCAGAACAACCTGGGGCTGCTCTACTTCTTCGAGGGGAAGCTGGTCGAGGCCGAGCGCCTCCTCGGGCAGAACCTCGAGATCCGTCGCCGGCAGACCGGTCCGGAGGGTCCAGCCGCCCTCCAGGCGGCGAACAACCTGTCCGAGGTCTACCTGCGCGCGGATCGGCTCCAGCAAGCCGAGGAGCTGCTGATCGCGACGCTGGAAGGGAAGCGGCGGGTGTTCGGCCCCGACCACCCCTCGACGCTGAACACCATGACCAACCTGGGCATCCTCCGCGCCCAGCAGCATCGGCTCGCGGACAGCGAGCAGCTGTTCCGGGAAACCCTGGCCGGGCAGCGGAAGGTGCTCGGGCCCGAACACCCGGACACGCTGGGGAACGTCACCAACCTCGGCTGGGTCCTGACCCAGGAGGGGCTGGTGAAGGAGGGCGAGCAGCTGCTCCGGGAGACGCTGGCGACCGCCTCGCGCGCTCTCGGCCCCGAGCACCCCTTCTCGGTGGAGACGACGGTGAAGCTCGCCGGCGCCTGCATCCGCCACGGACGAGTCGCCGAAGGAGAGTCCCTCCTGCGCGATGCGCTCGAGGTGCAGAAGCGCATGGTGGCGTCGGACAATCCCGATCGCGCGTGGATCCTCGCCGAGCTCGGCCTGGCGGCGCTGCTGTCCGGGCAGCCGGACGTGGCGCTGGAACGTCTCGACGAATCGCTGGCCCACGGGCTCACCCCGGACTCGGTGAGCGCCATCCGGTCCGAGCCGGCGTGGAACCCGGTCCGGGACGACGACCGGTTCGTCCGCTGGTTGACGCGCGCGGGCTCGGCGCAGCTCACCTCCGCCGACGTCCAGCAGCCTCGGTGAAGGTGACCGCGGGCCGCGGCTGAACTTGCGGCATCCGGGGCTTCCGCTGCACGCTCCGTCGATGGCCAAGCTGAATCTCGGAGCCTTCGAGCGACAGACCGTTGTCCGCCAGCTCCGCGTGACGGACTGGGAGGCGTTCAGGGACCTTCAGGAACGTTGCTTCCCCGGAATGGAGGCGACGACCCGCGAGCAGTTCGAGAGCCAGATCCAGCACTTCCCCGAGGGGCAACTGTGCGTCGAGTACCGGGGAAAGCTCGTGGCCACGGCCTCGAGCGTGATCCTCGATTTCGAGCTCTACAAGGACTGGAGCAACTGGGACGAGATTGCCGACCGCGGCTTCATCCGGAACCACAAGGAGACCGGGACCACGCTCTATGGCATCGAGCTGATGGTCGATCCCGACGTTCGTGGGCGAGGGCTGGCTCGTCGCCTCTACGACGCCCGGAAGAAGCTGGCCCGACAGAAGAACCTGATGCGGATCGTCGTCGGCGGACGGATCCCCGGGTACCGGAAGCACGCCGGGGCCATGACTCCCCGCGAGTACGTGGAGAAGGTGGTTGCCCGGGAGCTGAGCGACTCGGTCTTGACGGTCCAGCTGGCCAGCGGCTTCATCGTGAAGCGGATCATTCCCGCCTACATCGCTGATCCGCACAGCGGAGGCTTCGCTGCGTTTCTCGAGTGGACGAACCTCGACTACCAGCCGGACCCGCACCGGCGCTATGTCCCGGCAGCTCCGGTCCGAGTCTGCGCAGTCCAGTACGAGCTGAAGCGGCTGACGTCGTTCGATGACTTCGCGGACCGAGTGGCTCACTTCACCGCCGTCGCCTCGGACTACCGCTGCGACTTCATCCTCTTCCCCGAGGTCTTCACCACCGAACTCCTGCCGCTGGTGCGGAGTGCCGACGGGGCGGCGGCGATGCGGGCGCTCGACGAGTTCACGCCCCAGTTTCTCGAACTCGGCACCGCCCTGGCGGTGAGGCACGACGTGAACATCGTTGCCGGGACACACCTCACCGTGGAGGACGGCAAGCTGTTCAACGTCGCGTACCTCTTCCGGCGTGATGGCACCATCGCCAAGCAGTACAAGCTGCACATCACCCCCACCGAACGGCTGAGCTGGGGAGTGAGCGGTGGCAACCGGGTGGAGGTCTTCGACACCGATCGCGGAAAGGTCGCGATCCAGATCTGCTACGACGTGGAGTTCCCGGAGCTCGCCCGGCTGGCGGTGGACGCAGGCGCGCAGATCATCTTCGTGCCCTTCTGCACCGACGAGCGATACGCATATCTCCGGGTGCGCTACTGCGCCCAGGCACGGGCGGTCGAGAACCAGGTCTACGTGGCGATGGCCGGCCTGGTGGGATCGCTCCCCCGGACGCCCACCCTCGGGCTCCACTACGCCCAGTCCGGCATATTCACTCCGTCGGACATTCCCTTCGTCCGCGATGCGATCGCCGCCGAGGCGACCCCCAACGTGGAGACGGTCGTCTTCGAGGACCTCGATCTGGAGTTGCTCAAGCGCCAGCGCCAGTCCGGCACGGTGCTCAACTGGAACGACCGTCGCGGTGATCTCTACCAGATCAGCTACACCCCGCCCGCCGAGCCTCCCGCGGAGGAGACTCTGGGCCACCGCCTGTCGGATCTCCTGAGCGAGGAGCACGTCCGCCTGAAGCTGCTGGCACGCGACCGGCAAGCCGTCCTGCGGGAGATGGCCGAGCTCACGTTCGGTCGCGGCACAGAGGTCGCCGATCGGGCCAGCGAGCTGCTCGCCGAGCGAGAGCGGATCTCCACCACCGCCGTGGGCCATGGCGTCGCCATCCCCCATTGCCGGAGCCCGGACGTTCAGCAGATCCGGCTGGCCATCGGCTTCAGCGCCGAAGGGCTGGACTTCCAGGCGGCGGACGGCGAGCCGGTGGAGCTCGTGGCGAGCGTCGTCTCGCCGCTGGAGGCGGCCAGTCACCATCTCGCGGTGCTCGCCCGGCTCGCCACCTTGCTCCGGGCCAAGGAGACGCTGGAGGCGGTGCGCAGGATGAAGGACCCAGGGGAGATGGTCGCGCTGCTCCGGGCCGAGGACGACCGGTTCGATCGGGAGCTGGCGGAGCGCCGCGCCGGTGCGTCCCGACCGCGGCCACCACCCGCGCCTGGCGGACCGACGAATCGGGCACCTCCGGTCCCTGCTCGCTCGACGCTCCCCACCTGAGGCGCTGGCGCGCACCGGTGCGCCGCGTCGGCGGGTGACGATCGTCAGGTGGGCGACGCGAGCGACGTCGGTCGGCGGCGTTCTGCCCAACACTCCTGGTCGACCGGCGCCGGGGGCAGGGCCGAACTTGCGGCCCACGGTCTTCGGCTGCACGCTCGGGGCTCGATCCGATGCAGCCCCTCCTGACCGCCGCCGAGACGCGCGCCGCCGAGGCCGAGGCGGAACGCCGCGGGCTACCCGCTTCCATCCTGATGGAGAACGCGGGGACCGCAGTCGCCGAGGCAGCCGCGAAGCTCGCTGGCGCCCCGTCGCGGTTCCTCGTCGTCGCCGGGCCGGGCAACAACGGCGGGGACGGGTACGTTGCGGCGCGGAAGCTCCAGGCGACCGGTCGGCAGGTGGACGTCTGGCGGGTGGGCGACGCTGCGCGCCTCCGGGGCGACGCCGCCCGGAACCACGCCGCGGTCGAGCAGAGCGGAGTGCCCGTTCACACGTCCGCCGCCGCGTTGCCCCTCCGTCCGGGAGACGTGGTGGTCGACGCGCTCTTCGGCACCGGGCTCGGCCGGGCGCCCGAGGGAGAGGCCGCCGATGCGATCCGGCAGATGCACCGCTGGCGGTCCGAGGGGGTGCGCGTCCTCGCGGTCGACCTCCCTTCCGGTCTATCCAGCGACAGCGGTCGCGCCTTCGAGCCCTGCGTCGCGGCGGACCTGACCGTCACCTTCGGCGCCCAGAAGCTCGGGCTGGCGCTCGAGCCAGGCGCCACGCTCGCCGGGTGCATCGAGGTGGTCGACATCGGCCTGGCCGAGCTGACGCCGTCCACCTGGCTCCTCGAGCCGTCCGACGGCCCTCGCTGGCTTCCCGCCCGGCGGTTTGACTCGAACAAGGGGACCTACGGGCACCTTCTGGTCATCGCCGGCAGTCGCGGAAAGAGCGGGGCGGCGGCGCTGGCGGGTCTCGCCGCGCTGAGGAGCGGGGTGGGGCTGTGCACGGTGGCCACGCCGGTCGACGCCCTCTCCGACGTTCAGGGTCACGCGCCCGAGCTGATGGGCGTCGCGCTGCCCGCCGCCGCGGTGCTCGGACCCACGCACCTCGACGTCCTGCTCGCCGCCGCCGAGGGGAAGGACGCCCTAGTCATCGGCCCTGGGATTCCCCGTGGCTCGGACACCCACGTCCTGCTCGGCGAGCTCCTGGCACGGGTCGACGTCCCCGTGCTTCTCGACGCCGACGGGCTGAACGCCATCGCCGGACATCCCGAGGTGCTCCGGAGGGCACGTGTGCCGGTTGTCCTCACCCCCCATCCCGGGGAGATGGCGCGACTCTCGGGCCAGTCCATCGCCGAGGTCCAGGCAGACCGGATCGGGACCGCGAGGGCGTTCGCCCGTACCCACCGCGCGGTCGTGGTGCTCAAGGGCGCGCGGACCCTCGTCGCGGAGCCGGGGGGACAGGTCCGGGTCAACCCCACGGGGAACCCGGGGATGGCCACGGGGGGAACGGGAGACGTCCTCTCCGGGATGATCGGCGCCTTCCTCGCCCAGGGGCTCGCGCCGGTGGACGCGGCGAGTGTGGGCGTGCTCGCGCACGGGCTCGGGGGCGACGCGGCGGCCCGGCGCTGGGGCCGGCTCGGCGTCATCGCCTCGGACCTCACGGCCGCGCTCGGAGAGGTCTGGACTGCATGGGGACGGTGAGCTTCTCATCGGCGTCGCCAGCGGAGACCCGCGCGCTCGGCGAGGCGCTGGGGCGCGTCCTCCAGGAGGGGGACTTCGTCGGTCTGGTCGGCGAGCTCGGGGCCGGGAAGACCGAGCTCGCGCGGGGCATCGCCCGGGGTGTGGGCATCCGCGACGAGGACGTGACCAGCCCCACCTTCGCCATCGTCCACCTGCACCATGGGCGCATCCCGCTGACCCATGCCGACCTGTACCGGCTCACGGGCGCGGCCGACCTCGACGGCACCGGCTTCCACGAGCTGCGCGACGGTCCCGGAGCAACTCTCGTCGAGTGGGTGGACCGCGTGCCGGGTGCGTCGCCGCCCGACGCCCTCCGGATCGTGCTGGAGGAGCCCGCGGAGGACCGGCGCGAGCTTGTGGTCACCGCGTCCGGCCCACGCTCGTTGCATCTGCTCGCGCGGTGGAAGGACGAGCTGCTCGCCCGCGCGGGCTGAGGACTCGGCCAGCGGACGCCGAGCTCCGGTGCGTCGACGTCCGGAGGTCCGGAAAACACCGGGGCCACTTGAACTCGACCTGGGTGTCGGGGCAGCGTCCGCCCACCGATGGGCATCGAGCTCACCAGGCTCCTCGTTCCGCTCGGACCGGGGGAGCTCGCGCCAATCGTCGAGTCGAATGGCGAGGCGCTCCCGTCCTCCCTCGGGCGCCCGTGGCTGGTGGCCTCGACCGACGCCTGGCACGCGGAGACCCTCGCCCGACGGCAGGCGGTCGATCCCTCCGGTCCGGGGGCGTCCTTCGTCGTCGTCATGGAGCTGGTGACGACGTACCTCCGGCGCCTGGAGCCCAGGGTGGTGGGGCGACGGCCTGCGCTGGAGCTGTGGTTCCCCGCCGACGCGCTTCCTGCGCTGAGCCGGCGCATCGCCCGGCCGATCCAGCTCGCGCACGCCTTCTACGGTCCCTCGTACCGGGAGGAATCCCGCCGGGGAAACCCCGTACGCCGAGGACGTCCGGCTCTTCCTCGCGCTGCTGCGCCGGCTCCCCGAGGTCATCGAGCCCGCGGTCCTGCCAATGGAGGGCCCGGCCGGGCTGTTCGTGGAGGAGGAGCGCCGCTGGCACCGAGATCCGGCGGCGGATGGGGGAGACACCGCCGGACGCGTCCAAGCCGGACGACCCGCCGCACCCGGTGCCCGAGCCGTCGCTCGGCGAGGCGCTCCGTCGGGAGCTGCTCGGGGACGCGCGGCTCTGGCTCCTGTCCAACCTCGGGTTCTGGCGTGCCTCGGGCAAGCTCTGTGCGAAGGACGCGGTGGATCTCGTCGGGCCGCTGCGGCGGCACTTCCCCCACCCGTCGCCCACCCTCCGGGCAACGCTCGTCGACTGATCAGCCCTCGCTATCGCCGTCCTTCGCTGCGTCCAGGCTGTCCAGGCGGGAGTAGAACCGGCGCCGGGTGATGCCCAGCAGCCGCGCCGCCGCGCTCTTGTTCCCGCCCGCCCGCTCTAGCGCGGCGTGCAGCAGCTCGCGCTCGAAGCCATCCAGGTCGAAGCCCGGGACGAGCAGCTCCGAGACGACGTTCCGGCTGCGCGGGGCGACGCTCAGGGTCAGGTGCTCGGGGCCGATCGGCGCGTCGCCGGAGAGGATCAGCGCGCGCTCGAGCACGTTCTGCAGCTCGCGGACGTTCCCCGGCCAGCTGTGCAGCTCGAGCCGGGCGCGTGCTCCTGCCGAGAGACGTTCCTCGGGCACCCCGCGGGCGGACAGGAACTGCGCGGCGAGGGGGAGGATGTCGTCGGGGCGCTCCCGCAGCGGCGGGACGACGATGCTGAAGACGTTCAGCCGGTAGTAGAGGTCCTCGCGGAAGCTCCCCGCGGTGACCGCCGCCTTGAGGTCGCGGTTGGTGGCGGCGATGACCCGGACGTTGGCCGTGCGCTCCCCGGTGCTGCCCAGCGGCACGTAGACCCGGTCCTGCAGGAACCGGAGCAGCTTCACCTGGGTGGCCGCGGAGAGCTCGCCGATCTCGTCGAGGAAGAGCGTGCCACCCTCGGCCGCGGCGAGATGGCCCGTGTGGCGCTGCTGCGCGCCGGTGAACGCACCCTTCTCGTGCCCGAAGAGCTCGGACTCGAGCAGCGCCTCGGGCAGCGCCGCGCAGTGCAGCTCGATCAGCGGGCCGGTGGAGACCATGCTCGCGTAGTGGATCCGGCGCGCGATCTGGCTCTTGCCGGTCCCGCTCTCGCCGAGCAGCAGCACCGTGGTCGAGGTTCGCGCGACCTGCATCGCGGCGTCCAGCGTTGCCCGCATCGGAGAGCTCTCTGCGACCAGCGTCGGCGTCAGCCGCTCGACCAGGGCCGTGGAGCGGCGGCGGATGGCGCGCAGCTCGCAGAGCCGCTTCACCCGGACCCGGAGCTCGTCCATCGAGAACGGCTTGGACAGGTAGTCCGCCGCGCCGCGCTTCATCGCCTCCACGGCGCTCTCGGTGCTCCCGTGCCCGGTCATCAGCACGACGTCCGGAGGGTCCGCCTGCTTGACCGCGGCGCCGAGGACCGCCAGCCCATCCACGTCGGGCATCCGGAGGTCCGTCACCACCACGTCCATGGAGAAGTTGCCCATGGCCGAGAGCGCCTCCTTGCCGCCCCCGACGCGCTGGACGTAGTGGCCGTCCAGCTCGAGCATCTCGGCGACGAGCTTTCCCAGCTTCGGCTCGTCGTCCACCACGAGGATGTCTCCCATTCAGCCTTCCTCCCGGAACTGCACCCGCGGCAGCTCGATGCGAAACGTCGCCCCCGGACCGGCGGCGAGGAGCGCCAGGCTGCCTCCATGGCGCTCGACGATGCGGCGACTCACTGCCAGCCCCAGCCCGTTTCCGTCCTCGCGGGTCGTGGCGAACGGCTCGAAGAGCCGCGGACGGATGGCCTCGGGGATTCCCGGTCCGTCGTCTGCGACGTCCAGGCGGATGCGGGTGCCGTCTGCCGCGGCCTGGAACTGGACCCGGTGCGCGCCGGCGCGGGCGGCGTTGGTTACCAGATTGAGGAACACCTGCCGGAGCCGGCCACCGTCGCCCTGGACGTGCAGGTCGGGTCCGGCGCTCACCTCGATGGCCAGCCCGGTGGCGGCGCGCGCGGCGCGGGCGGCCTCTTCGAGGAACGAGGTCACCTCGAGGTCCTGGCCGGCGAGCGGACGGTCGCTGGAGAGGTCGAGGAAGTCGTTGGTCAAGGTCTCGAGCCGCTCCACCTCGCCGAGGATGTCCTCGAGCGCCCCCACGTCGCGCTCGGCCAGCCGGCCGCGGCCGCGCTCCTGCATCAGCTCCACCGTGCCGCTGATCACGGTGAGGGGGTTCCTGACCTCGTGGGCGACCGTCGCCGCCAGCTGCGCCACGGCCGCCCCCCGCGCGGCCCGCGTCGCGAGCGCGCTCTGCCGCTTCTCGGCCGCGGCCCAGCCCGCGGCGACGAGTGCGGTGAGCACCGCGGCGCACGCCGAGAGAAGCCATCCCAGGTGGAGCGCCCGGTCCAGGTCGGCCTGGCGCGCCGCATAGGCCTCGCCCCCCTCGAGGACCAGGACCCGATCCACCGTCCCGCTCCTCCGGACCGGCAGGTATGCCGCGGCGACCCGGGCGTCGCCGATGGCCCACCCGATCGACACGCTCGGCTCACCGGCCAGCGCGCGCCGCACACGGCCGACGTCGATCCGCAGGAGGTCCACCGGAGCATCGGGCGACCCCGACGGCTCGAGCACCACGTGGAGCCGGGGGTCGAGCAGGAAGGCCCCCTCGAGCCCGTTCGCCTCCACCACCGCCCGGAGCCAGCCGGCGTCGGGCTGGAACCCGGGCTGCTCGAGGGTGCGCGCGGCGGTGGTGCCGGCGCCCCGGAGGCGCTCCTCGGTTGCGCGCTGGAGCGTGGCCGTGGCGGCCCGGTGGAGGCTCCAGGTGGCGATGCCCGCGCCGGCAAGGCCGAGGACCGCGAGGAGCAGGGGCAGGAGCGCGCGTCGCATCAGAGCACCGCCGCGGTCCAGACCAGGCTGGCGCTGAAGACCCACTCGGTCGCGTCCAGGTCGGGGATGTTCGAGTCGACGCGAAGGAGCCGGATCGCGCCGCGCACCGCCCACTGGACCCCGAGCGCGACGTCGAGCCAGGTCGTTCCGGCGTAGCGGGTGTCGTTGCGGATGGCGCCGTACGCCGGGTCCTCCGCCTGGTAGGTCCTCCAGGCGATGTTCCCCCGGGCGCCGAGCGTCAGCGGGCCGCGCGCCCAGAGCAGCTCGAGGATCGGTCCGTGCTCGAGGTACGTCAGCGGCTCGATTCCGCGCCGCATCCCACGTCCCCGCCCAGCCCGCGGTGAGGCGCACGCCGCCCCCCGGCAGGAACCCGGCGTCGAGCTCGAGCACTTGCCGGAGCCCGGAGAGGTCGGCCAGACCGCTCCAGCGGTAGCTCTCGAAGTGGGCCGCGTACGCCGCCCCCCACAAGAAGTTCCCGGTGAGGAGCGAGCCGCCGAGGAAGATGCGCTGGTCGGCGAGATAGCCCCGCCCATCGACCGCCTGCGCTCCGTAGGCGTACTCGCCGGTGAGGCTGGCGGTCGGCCCGAGCAGCTTGAATCCCAGCGCCCCGGCCCCGCCGATGAGGTCGAGCTGGCTCAGGGTGAACTGCTTCGAGAGCTGGGCCTCGACCCGCGCGTACGGACCGGGCGTGCCCCAGGGCCGGACCAGCGCCATCAGTGTCAGCCCCACGCTGCCGTCCGGACCGGGGAGGGTGGTCGGCGCGCCGTCGGGCCGGAGCGCGACGTTGGTGTCGTAGACCACCTCCGCCGCCGCCGAGAGCACGACGTGGCCCTCGAGCTGTGCCATCCGCGAGAGCTGCCGGGCAGCGTCCTCCAGGCCCATCGCATGTCCGGCCTGATCGAACAGCCGGGTGGCGCGGTCGCCGTCGCCCCTGCGCAGGGCAACGAGGCCGAGGAAGAACGAGGCGGACTCCGCGAGGGCCGGGTCGGCGCGCGCGGACTCGAGCAGTGGAACGGCGCGGGCGTCCTCTCCGAGCTGGTAGCGGGAGATGCCCTCGAGCAGGTCGATCGCCCGGTCGTTGCCGCGTCCGCGCGCCGCGGCGAAGAGGGGGAGCGCCTCCTCCGGATGTCCCGACTCGAGCGCGTCGACGCCGGCCTGCAAGGGATCGGGCGCGCGGGCACAGACGGCCTGGAACCTCGCCAGCGCCTCGACGGACCCCGGAGCGCGGGCGAGCGCCGCCCGGTACGCCTCGCGGGCTGCGGCGAGGTTCCCCCGGTCCCGCTCGGCATCACCGACCTGGACGTAGATTGCCGCCTCCCGCGCGTCGCCGGCCCGCGGCGCGATCGGGGCGGTGCACGGGTCGGCCGACCGCGAGCAGGAGGAGCAGCACGGCGCTCACCGGCGCCCCCGGGACGTCGGTGGAGCGAGGCGGCTCGCCAGGGCCGTCGCCTCCGCCTCGCGGTGCCGGTCGGGAGCGCGCGCGGAGAGCGCTGCGGCCTCGTCGGCAAAGGCGAGGCCAGGGCCGGGCGGCTTCCGGCCAGCTCTGTGGCCCGCGCCAGGAGCCCGTCGATGGCGGAGCCCAGCTGATCCGGCCGGAGCGCGTCACGAATCCCGGCCCGCAGGCTCGCCAGCTGGGGGGCGAGGCGCGGACCGGCGCGGGACGCGGCGGACTCGAACCAGCGGTCCGCGCAGAGATAGAGGCGCGCCGCATAGCAGGCCTGACCGCGGTAGACCTCGAGCAGAGCATCTCCCGCCGACCGGCCGCTTCGCTCCGCGAGGACGAACGCCTCGACTGCGTCCTCGGCCCGGCCGAGCTTGAGCAGCGAGGCCGCGGAGTACCACCTGGCCTCCGCCGACCCGAGCGTCTCGGCGACGCGGAACTCCACCAGCGCCTGCGCGTAGGCCTCGGCGCGGAACGCCTCGGCACCCGCGACGAGGTGCGGCTCCGACGCGGGAGGGGGTCCCGGCTCGGCTGCGAGCAGCAGCCCGAGCACCAGCACGGCCTGGTGGCTCACGGCGCCCTCGACCCCCGCACCTGCTCGAGGATCGCGGTGCTGCCGCAGCTGCGGCGTGGGCCCGACGTCACTGCCGCGGGCGCGCACTGCGCCCGGGCTCAGTGACCGGACTTGCCTCCGCCGGGCGTGTCCGGCGGCTTCCCGGGCGTCCCGGGCGGCTTGCCGTGCGACACGCCGTTGCCGCCCGTCGCCCGGGCCTCCGCCGCCCGCGCCTGGCCCGCCGCGTTGCGCGTGGCCTCGCTGGCGTCGTTCCCCTGGCTCACCCGCGACCGGCCGTTGGCCACGTTCTGAGCCGCCTGGTTGGCGGCCGCCGTCTGGGCCGACTGCGCCGCGGTGCTGGTCGACTGTCGGGCCGCGCTCGGCATCGAGGGCGGGAGCACCGGCCGCTGGAGTGAGGGCGCGTCGGTCGGCAGCGTGAGCCGCGCCTCGAGCGCCTGGTGCAGCAGCGCGCGGGTCTGCGGGGCGAGCTCGTCCGCGCCGGCCACGGGGGCCAGCAACAGTCCAAGCATCCACGCGTAGCGGGTCATGCTCCTGCTCTCCCTGAGCAACGGTCGTGCCGCGCACCACTTACCTCACGAGCGCTAGGTGTCGTCGGGCTCGGGCCGTCCCGTCCGGGACAGCCACTGCACCGGACGGTACACAAGGAGGGCAGTCGCACTCTCCGCGCGCTTGCCGGCGGACCGCGCCCGGGTCGGGACATCGGCGCACACGCCTTCTCTCGGAACGGCGCGGGTCCGGGAAGCACGCGAACCCGGGGAAGCCCGATTCCAGCCCGAGCTGGCAAGCGGAGTGCACACGACTCCGGGGGCACGGCCCACGTCCGGGCCCACAGGGAGCCTTGGCTCAGATGTCTTCTCGCGTTCTTCGTTCGATGCTCGCCGCCGCCCTCCTGGCCGCCGCGGGCTGTGGTTCCGGCACGTCCGGTGGGGGCACGGGGACCTTCGCCATCCAGCTGGTCGACGCGCCGTCGCCCGACGTCAAGGGCATCGTGGTCACCATCGACACCGTCACCGCCCACTCCGAGGAGGCCGGCTGGGTCACGGTCGCCCACGGGCCGATCACGGTGGATCTCCTCACCCTCCAGGACGTCACCATGAAGCTCGGCGAGGTGACTCTGCCCGCCGGGACGGTGACCGAGGTCCGCCTGCAGCTGGTCGATTCCGGTCCGCAGTACGTGGTCCTCGCCGACGGCAGCCACGCGCCGCTGAAGACCCCGAGCGGGTCCACGTCGGGCGAGAAGCTGAAGGGCCGCTTCACGGTGAGCGCCTGCACGAAGCACACGCTCACCCTCGACTTCGACGGCAAGAACTCCATCGCCTACCACGAGACCGGCGGTCCGAACCCCGAGTGGATCCTGCGCCCGGTCATCCGGGTGAAGGCCGAGGCCGACGAGGCCCAGAGCTGCTCGGTGGACGGTGGCAGCGGGACCCCTGACTCCGGGACGCCGGGCGGCTCCGACGGTGGCACCGGCGGCGGCGGTGGGCCCGATGCTGGCTCGGGTGGCGGCACGCCGACGCCGGCATTCCTCCAGGTAACCCCGACGGCGGCTTCTTCTGCGACCCTAGCAACCCGAGCTGTCCGGTCTAGGTCCGGACGTCACCCCCTCCGGACTGGACGAGGCCCCCGGACACCCTCCGGGGGCCTTTCCTTTTTCAGCTCGCGCCGCGGGCCTTCGCCAGGGCCTTGGCCAGCTCGAGCACCTCGACCGGGACGGCGATCACCACCGTGTTGGATGGGGACGAGCCGAGGCCGTCGAGGCTCTGCAGGGTCCGGAGCTGCATCGCGCCGGGGCTGGCGGCCATCGTCGCCGCAGCGGCCGCGAGGTTCAGCGCCGCGTCGCGGTCCCCCTCGGCCTTGGTGATGGTGGCCCGCTTCTCCCGCTCGGCCGAGGCCTGCCGGGACATCATCCGCTTCAGGTCCTCCGGCATGTCGATGTCGAGCAGCCGGATCGAGTCGATGTGCGTGCCCCAGGTGGAGGCGCGGCTCTCGACCACCGCGGCGATCTTCGACTGGATCTGGTCGCGCTCGCTGAGCAGCTCGTCGAGCGTCATGCTCCCGATGACGTCGCGGAGCGAGGCCTGCGCGTACTGCGACACCGCGAAGCGGTAGTCCTGCACGGTGATGACCGCGCGCTCGGGGTCACGCACCTGGAAGAAGATCACCCCGTCCACCCGGACCGGCACGTTGTCGCGGGTGATGACCTGCTGGTGCGGGATGTCGAGCGTGAGCAGCCGGGTGTCGACGAACCGCACCGTGTCCATCACCGGGAACACCAGGATGACGCCGGGGCCCTTGAGTCCGTGGAACTTCCCCAGCCGCAGCACGACGCCCCGTTCCCACTGCGCCGCGATCCGGACGATGTGGCTCAGGTACAGCGCGAGGAAGAAGGAGACGATGACCCCGAAGGGCAGCGAGATGCCGGCGCCCGGCAGCCCTCCGGCACCGAGCCCGAGCAGGAAGGAGAGGAGGCTCCCGCCGGCCCAGAGCACGAGGAGGATGACGACCCGCAGGCCTCGGCCGAGCGAGACGTGCTCCAGCGCGGGGCGCGCGAACTGCCGCTGGCCCTGGAACCCCTGCTGGGCCTGCTGGGCAAGCGCGTTCTCCTGGGCCTGCTCGATGGCGGCCCGGGCTTGCTGCAAGTTGATCGGCATGGCTCACCCCGTGCGGGCGAGCGTGCCCGCGGTGCGCTGAAGCAGCGTCGCGAGCGAGGTTTCCACGAAGGTCAGGTCCCGGTCGATGCCAATGACGCCGTCCTGGGGGACCTCGTGCCAGACGTCCGGACCCGAGCAGCTCCTCGCTGGCGACCTCGAGCGCGTACAGCCGGGTGCCGGAGGCGGGGCGCTCCCGGAGTGGAACGCTCTCGTCGGACTCGGCGGCGAAGAACAGCGTGCGGTCGCGGCGGATGGCGGCGAGCAGGTCGCCCTCGGTGACGAGGAAGTTCATCGCCGAGCGCTTGCCGGTGCCCACGTCGACGTCGGTGATCCGCGCCACCTCGTCGACCACGGTCGCCAGCGCCCACTGGACGTCCCTCAGCGAGGGTGTCCCGGCCAGATCGGCGCGCGACGCGAGGCGGGTGAGGAACAGCGCGAAGCAGCGCTCGGAGTCGGTGTCGCCGCGGAAGGTTCGGAAGGGCCGGGGCGATGAGCGCCTCGATCGCCGCGCGGTGCCGGTCGAAGCCGTGCAGGGTGCCGTTGTGGGCGAACGCCCAGCGCCCGTGGGTGAAGGGGTGCGCGTTGTCCAGCTTCACCGAGCCCACCGATGCCAGGCGGAGGTGCGCGAGCACGGTGCGTGCCTGGACGGCGCTGCTCACTCGCTCGAACTCGGGATCCAGGTGCGCCGCGCCGAGGCCACGGGCCACCTGCGGGAGCCCACCGTCCTGCCAGGAGGCGATGCCCCAGCCATCTGGATGCTCCAGCGATTGCTGACGGAGCGAGTTCCGCTCCAGCACCAGCGCGTCGTGGACCCGCTCAGAAGCGGCCGACCGGAAGCCAAACAAACGACACATGGAATTCACACTTCATAGCCGAGCGCCGTGACGTTCGCAGCGGGGCAGGAGGCACCCACTGCAGAAGCGTCCGGTGCGGAATGTGAGCGCAGGGCCGGTGTTCGCCCTCACATGGGTGTTCTGCCCTCCGGTGGTCGGAGGCAGAGCGGGAAAGCCCTGTTCCGGCCCCGGGCCTCATGGGAGGCCCGGGGTGGAACCTTCTTCAACATCGCGCGTTTACGTCGCTCCGCAGGACGATGCGACCGGCGCGGACCACCGCCTGGACGTGGCTGGTGGCGACGTGGGCGACGAGGTGGTCGAGGTCGGGAGCGCCGAGCACCACCAGATCTGCCGGTCCTCCCACCCGCAGCCTGCCCAGCGAGGCATCGCCGAGCGCCTCGCCGCCCCGGCGAGTGACGCCCAGCAGGACCTCGGCCGGGGTGAGCCCGTTCTGCAGGCAGGCCAGGGACATCGCGAGCGCGAGGTTCTCGGTGGGTGCGCTGCCCGGGTTGCAGTTGGTGGCGATGGCGACGCCGACGCCGGCATCGATCAGCGCGCGTCCCGGTGCATAGCGGAGCAGCCGGAGCACCAGCGTGGCGGTGGGGAGGAGGACGGCGGTGACACGCGCCCGGGCGAGCGCGGCGATGCCCTCCGGACCGATCGACTCGAGGTGGTCGGCGGAGAGCGCGCCGAGGCTCGCGGCGTACTCTGCGCCGTGGCCGGCGCGGAGCTGGTCGACGTGGAGCTTGAGCCCGAGCCCGAGCGCGCGCGCCTCGTCGAGGAACGGCCGGAGCTCGTCGTGGCCGAAGGCGCCCTCCTCGACGAACGCATCGGCGAAGCGGGCCAGGCCGGCGCGGGCGACCTCGCGGAGGACCTTCTGTCCGCGGGCGAGGTAGCCCTCGCGGTCGGCGGTCCCCGGAGGCATCGCGTGGGGCCAGAGGAACGTCCGCAGGAGACGGATGGGCTGTCGGCTGCCGAGCAGGTCGATGACCCGGAGCATCCGCAGCTCGGTCTCGGCATCGAGCCCGTAGCCGCTCTTCACCTCGGCGGTGGTGACGCCCTGCGCGAGGAGGCGCTGGAGGCGGGGGAGGGCGAGCGAGAGGAGTGTCTCATCGGAGGCCTCGCGAACCGCGCGCACGGTGGACGCGATGCCGCCACCTGCCCGAGCGATGGAGAGGTAGTCGGCGCCGGCGCAGCGGAGCGTGAACTCGCCGGAGCGATCCCCGGCCCAGACCAGGTGGGTGTGAGAGTCGACGAAGCCGGGAGTGACGAGACCGTCACCGGCGTCGACGATGCGGGTGGAGGTGGCGACGCTCTCGCGTGGGACATCGCCCTCGGCGCCGATCCAGGCGACGTGCGCGTCCTGGATGCCGACCGCTCCGCGCGGAATGGGCGAAAGCAGCTGCTCCGCGGGTCCGCCGTCCGGACCGTCGGCGGTGAAGAGCGTCCGGGCGTTGCGGACGAGGAGATTGAACGGGCGAGTCATCGGCGCTCGGCCCGGCTCCGACCGTGAAACTCGGAGGCCAGTGAATCGGGCGTCCCGGCGTAGGACAGACGATACAGCGCGGGGGCCGGCACTCGGCGCGGCGGGCGAGATTCGGCGAGTGCGACGAGACGGGCCCGCTCGCCGAGGTCGGTCCACCCGACACCAGCGAAGGGGCCCAGCACACCGCCGAGGACGAGGAAGAGCGCCGCGGTGCTCGAGAGCCATGCCACGCCGGCAGCATCGCCCGCTGTCCGTCCTCCCGGCAATCCTGGTCGCTCAGCCCGTGACTCCCGGAACCTTCACCCCGCGGGCGCGGGCCACGTCGACCGCCTCGGAGTACCCCGCGTCGACGTGGCGGAGCACGCCCATTCCCGGGTCCGAGGTCAGCACCCGCTCGATGCGCCGGGCCGCGGCGTCGGTCCCGTCGGCGACGATCACCTGGCCGGCGTGCAGGGAGTAGCCGATGCCCACGCCGCCGCCGTTGTGCACGCTCACCCAGCTCGCGCCGTTCACCGCGTTCACCAGCGCGTTCAGGATCGGCCAGTCCGCCACCGCGTCCGAGCCGTCCTTCATCGCCTCGGTCTCCCGGTTCGGCGAGGCGACCGAGCCGCAGTCCAGGTGATCGCGGCCGATGACGATCGGCGCCTTCAGCTCGCCCCGGCGCACCAGCTCGTTGAAGGCCAGCCCCGCCCGGTGCCGCTCGCCGTAGCCGAGCCAGCAGATGCGCGCCGGCAGCCCCTGGAACGCCACCCGCTCGGCGGCGAGCCGGAGCCAGCGGGCGAGGCCGGTCTTCTCCGGGAAGAGCTCGAGCACCGCCCGGTCCGTCCGCCGGATGTCCTCCGGGTCGCCCGACAGCGCCACCCAGCGGAAGGGCCCTGCGCCCTCGCAGAACAGGGGACGGATGTACGCCGGGACGAAGCCCGGGAAGCCGAAGGCGTCCTTCAGCCCGGCGGCCTCGGCGCCGGCGCGGATGTTGTTCCCGTAGTCGAAGACGTGGCTGCCCGGCGGCCTTCATGTCCAGCATCGCCTGGACCTGGACGGCCATCGACTGCTGCGCCCGCCGGACGTGCTCCTCGGGGCGGGTGCGCCGGAGCTCGGCGGCCTCGGCCAGCGAGAGGCCGTGGGGGACATACCCGTTCAGCGGATCGTGCGCCGAGGTCTGGTCGGTCACCAGGTCCGGCGCGATGCCCCGGCGCACGAGCTCGGGGTACACGTCCGCCGCGTTGCCGATCACCGCGATCGACCGCGCCTGCTTCCGCGACCGGGCCGCGTCCACCTGGGCCAGCGCGTCGTCGAGGTCGCGGGCGATGACGTCGAGGTAACGCTGCTCCACCCGGCGCCGGGCCCGCTCGGGGTCCACCTCCACGCCGAGGAAGACCGCGCCGTTCATCGTGGCCGCCAGGGGCTGCGCGCCCGCCCATGCCACCGAGCCCGCCGGAGAGCACGAGCCGCCCGGAGAGGTCATCCGAGCCGAAGTGGGTCCGGCCGGCCTGGGCGAACGTCTCGTAGGTGCCCTGCAGGATCCCCTGCGTGCCGATGTAGATCCACGAGCCCGCGGTCATCTGCCCGTACATCATCAGGCCCTTCGCCTCGAGATCCCGGAACACCTCCCAGGTGGACCAGCGTCCGACCAGGTTCGAGTTGGCGATCAGGACGCGGGGCGCGTCGGGGTGCGTCCGCATCACGCCCACCGGCTTCCCCGACTGGACCAGCATCGTCTCGTCGTCGCGCGAGCGTGCGCAGCGTCGCGACCATCCGATCGAAGGAGACCCAGTCGCGTGCCGCCTTGCCGGTGCCGCCGTAGACCACCAGGTCCGCCGGGCGCTCGGCCACCTCGGGGTCGAGGTTGTTCATCAGCATCCGGAGCGCGGCTTCCTGCACCCAGCCGCGGCAGCTGCGCTCCGTTCCCCGGGGCGCCCGGATCACCCGTCCCGCCATTGCCTCGGACCTCCGACAGGGCGCCACGGTCGGCGCCGTCGACTCTCGTACGATGGACGCACCGAGCACTCAAGCCCGCCTGTTGCCGTCCTGAGCCGCGTGCCCATCTTCGACCGGCGTGGGTGCCTCCTCCAACGACCCGGCGGGTGTCAATCCGCGCGGGCGCAAGCACGAGAAGTCGGGTGGGCCTCGGTTCCGGCTCGGCTCGCCGCTGATCTACCTCGGCTTCATCGTCCTCGGCCTCCTGCTCTTCCGGAACGTGTTCCAGGAGGCCGGATACCTGCGGGTGCCGTACAGCGAGTTCAAGCAGGCCATCCGCGACGGTCGGTTCAAGCGGGTGCAGATCGCCTCGGACTCGCTCCGGGGCTTCAGCCACCGACACGCCGGGCCGCCCGTCGCGGACCCCGGACCACCTGACGGCGCCATGGCTGGCCAACCGGGTCGAGAGATCCGGAGCTCACCCGACTCCTCGAGCAGAAGAAGATCGAATACGAGGCGGTTCCCTCGAGCGGCCTCACCGAGGCAGCCTGGATCTGGGGGCTCCCCCTGGTCCTGGGCTTCGCCTTCTGGGCCTGGATGATGCGGCGGATGAGCGCCGGGGGCGCTCGGGCAGGGGCCGCAGAGCGTCATGAGCTTCGGCAAGACCCGCGCCCGGGTACAGGCCGAGGCGGACACCGGGGTGGCGTTCGACGACGTCGCCGGCATCGACGAGGCGGTGGACGAGCTGCAGGAGATCGTCGACTTCCTCCGCACGCCGGAGAAGTTCCGGAAGCTCGGCGGCCGCATCCCCAAGGGGGTGCTCCTGGTCGGCCCGCCGGGAACGGGCAAGACCCTCCTCGCCCGCGCCGTGGCAGGCGAGGCCGGGGTGCCGTTCTTCTCCCTGTCCGGCTCGGAGTTCGTCGAGATGTTCGTGGGCGTCGGCGCGGCGCGGGTGCGCGACCTCTTCGCCCAGGCCGGGGCCAAGGCCCCGTGCATCATCTTCATCGACGAGCTGGACGCGATCGGCAAGACGCGCAGCGCGGGATCCGTCGGGGGCCACGACGAGCGCGAGCAGACGCTGAACCAGATGCTCGCCGAGATGGACGGCTTCGACTCCCGGGCCGGCCTGATCGTCATCGCCGCCACCAACCGCCCCGAGATCCTCGACAGCGCGCTGCTCCGCCCGGGCCGGTTCGACCGCCAGGTGCTGGTGGACCGCCCCGACAAGCGCGGGCGGGAGCGAATCCTCGCCATCCACGCCCGCGAGGTGAAGCTCGGCCCGGACGTGGACCTCCGGTCGATCGCCGCGCGCACCCCGGGTTTCGCCGGCGCCGATCTGGCCAACGTGGTGAACGAGGCCGCGCTGCTCGCCGCCCGGCGCGACCACGTGGCGGTGCTGCGCAGCGACTTCGAGGAGGCCATCGAGCGCGTGGTCGCCGGCCTGCGAGAAGAAGAACCGGCGCATGTACGAGAAGGAGAAGGAGATCGTCGCCCACCACGAGGCGGGGCATGCGGTGGTGGGGTGGCTCCTCCCGCACGCCGAGCCGGTGCACAAGATCAGCATCATCCCCCGCGGGCTCGCGGCGCTCGGCTACACCCTGTCGCTGCCGCTCGAGGACCGCTACCTCATGTCGCTGGACGAGCTGCGCGACAAGATGGCGGCGATGATGGGCGGCCGCGCCGCGGAGGAGCTGTTCATCGGCGAGATCTCCACCGGCGCCTCCAACGACCTGAAGCAGGCCACCGAGATCGCGCGGATGATGGTGCGCGACTACGGCATGAGCGGGGAGCTCGGGCCGGTGGCGCTCGGGGAGGAGCGGAGCGTGTTCCTCCAGTCTGCCGCGCTTCCCGAGATGCGGAGCTACTCCGAACAGACGGCGCGCATGGTGGACGCGGAGATCCGCCGGCTGGCCCAGGAGGCGCTGGAGAGGGCGCGGGCCGTGCTGCGTGCCAACCGCACGCTGGTCGAGGCGCTGGCCGCCCGCCTCCTCGCGACCGAGGTCGTGGAGGAGCCGGAGCTGGTCCGGATCCTCGGGCCGAAGGTGACGGCCGAGACGGCGGAGACGGCGGCGGAGGAGCCCGCCGGAGCGGTGGAAGCCTGGGGCGAGTCGCACGCCTGACGCGGGCCGTTGACAGCGTGGACCATCTGGTTAGGTTCGCGTTCGAGCGATGACCGTCCGAGTGAACGACAAGCGCCGCTACAACCCCGACGGGACCACCCGCCCGGGCGCTCCCGAGGCGGAGCCCGGATCACCGTCCGCGACCGCAACCGGCTCCGAGCGAAGCGAGACCTCCGCCGCCGCGGTCCAGGACGAGGCATCCCAGCTCCGTGCCGAGCTGGACGCCGCCCGCCGGCGGGTGGACGAGCTGGCCCGCGGCATCCAGGACGTGATGCGCGACCGGGACGAGTTCAAGCAGCGCATCCAGCGCGAGCGCGATCGGCTGATCGAGGTGGAGAAGGGGCAGGTGGCCCTGACCATCATCGAGGCCATCGACGAGCTGGACCACTCGCTCTCCGCGGACGACGGCTCGCCCTTCGCACAGGGCATCCGGCTGATCCGGGACAAGCTGCTCCAGAAGCTCCAGGCGAGCGGCATCGAGCGGCTCGACCTGGTGAACCGCCCCTATGACCCGAACGCCGCCGAGGCGGTGGACATGGAGCTGGTCGCCTCCCCGGCCAAGAACGACCGGGTGCTGTCCGAGCAGCGCGCCGCATACGCCCTCCGCGGACGGATCATTCGCCCCGGCCGGGTGAAGGTGGGCAGGTACGTGGAGCCGGCGAAGGCGTAGACTCCTTCTCCGGCATTCCGTGTCGCCCTCCGGTCTCCTCCTCCTCGTCCTCGCCGCCACAGGCCCGCAGCACGCGTTCGAGGACTGGGCGCGGGAGCGTGCACGCGCCTTCGAGCTGGGCGACCGCTCCATCGGCAAGGCGCCGCTCTGGCGGGAGCGCAATGGCTCGGGTCCATTCCTGGTGGGCTTCTCGGCCCCGAGCTCGCTCGCGCCCCTGGTCCGCGCGGTGAGCCCGGGAGTCATCAACGTCCTGACTTACTCGCAGCCGGTGGAGGGCATCTCCGCCGGACGCGTGCCGACGGCGACCGGCTCGGGCTTCCTGCTCGGGCCGGAGGGCTACGTGGTGAGCAACCACCACGTGGTGAAGGATGGCCAGTCGATCCAGGTACGGCTCGCGGACGGCCGGGTGTTCGACGCCGAGCTCGTGGGCAGCGACCCGGACACGGACCTCGCCCTGCTCCAGGTGATCGACGGAACCGACCTGCCCTCGGTCGTCCTGGGGGACTCGGACCGGCTCGAGGTGGGCGACTGGGTGGTGGCCATCGGGAACCCCTTCGGGCTCGACCGGAGCGTGTCGCACGGGCTCATCTCGGCCAAGGAGCGCGTGCTGGGCGTGGGCCCGCTCGACGACTTCATCCAGACCGACGCGCTGATCAACCCCGGCAACAGCGGCGGGCCGCTCTTCAACATGCGCGGCGAGGTGGTGGGGGTGAACAGCGCGGTCATCAGCAACGCCCAGGGCATCGGATTCGCCGTGCCGATCAACATGGTGAAGGACCTACTCCCCAACCTGCTCGACAACGGACATGTCGAGCGGGGCTGGCTGGGGATGACGGTGGTGGAGGAGCCGGGGAAGCACTCGGCGCAGGTGGTGGACGTGTACCCGGGCGGACCGGCGGCGGCGGCGGGCCTGCGCTCGGGAGACCGGGTGACGACCATCAACGGGCGCCCGGTGGACTCGTATCTCCAGCTCCTCCGGAAGATCTCCCTCCTGGCTCCGGGAACGCTGGTCCGGATGGGCGTACAGCGCGGCGCGGCGGCCCGGGAGTTCACCGCGCGGGTGGCCGAGCGCCCGGTGCGCCCGACGAGCTGCCGGCACCGCGACCAATCTCGAGCCGCAGGCCGACATCGACCGGCTCGGGCTGACGGTCTCGGACCTCGACGGCGAGGCGGCCAGCCGGGTCGGGGCGCGTTCCCCCTTCGGCGCCTGGGTGGTGCAGGTCGCGCCCAACGGGCCCGGCGGCCCGTGCCGGTGTCCGGCTCGGGGACGTGGTGGTGGAGGCCGCCGGGCAGCGAGTGGCGAGCGTGGAGAGCCTGCGCTCGGCGCTCACCGAGCGGTCCGCGGGGACCAAGCTCACGCTGGAGATCGAGCGCCAGGGCAAGCCGCGGCGCCTGGTGCTGGAGACGCCGTGAGCGCGGCCGACCGCGGTGCTCGAGCCGCTTCGCGGAAAGGGGCGAACGGTGCGCCAGGCGCTCACCGAGGTGGCCGAGCGCTGGGCGAGCGGCCCGCTCGAGTGTACCGACGCTACGCGCGCGCTCGAGGACGCGGTCTCGCCACCTGCTCCGCCGAGGCGTGATCCGCCGGGAGCTGCCCGCCACCGCGGACACCGGCGCACTGTCACGGGCCTTCGTCCGCGGGCTGGTCGAGGGGAGGGGGAGCGCGGCGGTGGAGGCAGCTCTCGGCACCGAGCCTGCGCCCCCGATCCCTCGGCGATGAGCTTCGCCGAATGTCGCGCCCGCGAGGGTCCCGCGGTCAGATCAGCCCGCGCGCCTTCCACCGCTCCCAGATCTGCCGGTAGCGCCGGTCGGCCTCCTGCACCGCCTCCTCGGCGGAGAGGGCCCCGGTGGCCGCGCGGGCGAACATGCCGTTGAGCACCCAGGTCCCGTAGGCCTCGTCCACGGCCGCGTTGCAGGGTCCGGGCGCCCCGAGGTTCGTGGTCCAGTCCAGCGCACCGGCGAGCACCGCGTACTTGTCCGGCGGGCTGCCCCTCGGGATCGCGGGCCAGGAGCGCCTTCAGATCGGGGATCCGGCCGGAGAACGCCGGGAAGTTGTACGACTCGCTGGCCTGGAACGCCTCGCGGGCGTGGCCCACCAGATCGACGAGGAACGCCTTCGCGCCCTCGACGTTCTCGGCGAACGTCCAGACGACGTAGACGCTGGTGGCATGCGGCAGCCCCAGCCGGATGGCCGGACCGATGGGCGGCGGGGCGAGACCGATGCGTGAGCCGATCGGCAGCCGGTCGTTCTCGGCCGCGCGGGTGATGGAGATGGCGTTCATCACCAGGGACGACTGGCCGGCGAGCATCGCGCGGTTGTTGGAGGAGGGGTCCCAGGCCAGCACGCTCGGGGTCATTGCCTCCCGGTAGAGCGCCGTGGCGAACTTCACTGCCTCCACGGTCTGCTTCGAGTGCAGCGCCGGAGCGCCGGCCGCGTCCTGCTCCGCGGCCCCGAAGCTCAGGAGCAGGGTCCGCAGAGAGATGGAGCTGTCGTCCTCCGAGGAGAGCCCCAGGCCCACCGGGATCTTCGGCGCGCTCCTTGATGGCCCTGCCGCCCAGCCGGACGTGCTCCCAGGTGTCGGGCATCTGGCCGGCGTCGGCCCACAGGTCGGTGCGGTAGTTGACCGGGTCCGGGACCAGGCTGTCGCAGAAGCCGTGGAACTTGCCGGTCTTGGGGTTCCGGACGCTGCGCATCGCGACGTCGACGGGCGGGCCGTAGCGGCGCTGGCACTCCTCGACGATCTCCCGGTGATCGATGACGTCGTTCTCGTACACCGGCCGGGGGCGAAGGAACATGAACAGGTCATGGCCGCGGCGGGCGGAGACCTCGGCCGCGGCGGTGCCGTTCAGCGCGGCGACGCCCACGTGGTCCACGGTGACGTCGGTGTCGTGCTGCTCGCCCCAGGCCCGGGCGTAGGCGTCGAACCACCGGTCGTAGCCGGGGACGAAGTGGTTCCACTGGAGGATCCGGAGACGCCTCCGCGCCGCGGCGCCGGAGCGGGAGGGGAGGGTCAGGGACGCCGCGCCGGCGGTCAGGAGCGTGCGGCGCGTCAGCCGGAAGGGCATCGGTCAGCTCCGGTGGTCAATCGCCCGTCGACAGATTGTCCCCAGCGGGATCGGCATGCGCCGATCTCGCGGGCTGCCTCGGACTCCGTCACTTCTCGGGAGCGATCCACGTCGCGAGCACCGCGCCGGTGCTGCGACGTCACCTGGATGGCGTCGAGCTTCGCCTTCACCCCGGTGAGCTTGCCGCCGCCCTTCTTCGCCAGCGCCCAGGCCTCCTCGGGCCGGAAGAGCAGCTCCAGCCGAACGCCGCGGTTCTTGAAGAGCCGCTGCATGTCGTCGACCGTCTCGGCGCCGGGCAGGGTCCCGGGAATCATCAGCACCGCGAGGATGGGGTTGCCCTGCGCGTCGGTCTTCTTCGGCACCGCGTTGGTCAAGGCGTGCTCGGCGCCGGGAAAGAACGGGGTCACCTCGACGGTGAAGTCGCCGCCCCGTGACTTGCCGGTGGACATCCCGAGCATCCCGGCCTCGTCCTCGCGGATGAGGGTGTAGAAGCGCTTGCCCTTCGCCTGGGCCTGGAAGTCGCGCGAGCGGTTCTTGCAGTTGGCCGTGTTCGACGCCTGTCCGCAGTCCCCCAGGTAGAGCTCGAGGAAATCTCCCGAGGGACCCGTCGAAGGACACCGCTTCCTTGCGGAGCTCGTCGAAGCGCCCCTCGCCGAGCGCGATCGCAGGGAAGAGGGCGAGGAGCATCACCGGCAGCCTGACGAGCAAACGAACCTCCCGAGGTAGATATTTTGACTACATCTGACTACCGCATACCCTGTCCAGGTGCCGCATCCTTCCAGAAGGAGCACGCCCGTGGGCGATCGCCGCCGCCACCTGCGCTTCGACAAGGTCTTCACCGTCTACATCAGCACGCCGGACGGTCTCACGCGCGGCATCGCACGGAACATCTCGGCCACCGGCCTCTTCGTCGAGACCCGCGAACCGATGCCGCTCGGGGGTCGCGTCCGGGTGACCTTCACCGGCGAGGACGGCACCGAGATGACCTGCCTCTGCGAGGTGCGTTACCAGGTCGCCCTCAGCTACGGGCGCGGCGCCGAGGAACCGGGCCACACCCGCGGGATGGGATTGCGGATCGTGGCCTACGAGACCCGCGAGGATCACCCGCTGCTGCTCGTGGACCGCGAGCGGGTGATGCACTGAAGCCTCGTCGATGCCGGCGCGCGCCTGCGCCGGCACCGCTCGGCGGCTACTGCGAGAAGCCCTCGAGCAGGTAGTGGGCCTCGATGCGCTTGAGGGCGAGGACCATCGCCGCCGCGCGCGGGTCGACCTCCTTGCCGATGCAGTAGCGGCGCGACGTCGTGCATCTCGGTCCTGCGCGGGTTGTTGCGCGGGATGTCGCGGATGATGCGGTAGTTGCGTCTTGATGGCGTGCTCGAGCCGGTCGTTCACCTCCGGCTCGGTCCAGTGCTCCATGCGCTTGTTCTGGATCCACTCGTAGTAGCTGACGGTCACGCCGCCGGCGTTGGCGATGATGTCCGGGATGATGTCGATCTTGCGGCTTGTGCAGCACGCGGTCGGCCTCGGGCGTGGTCGGGCCGTTGGCGCCCTCGGCGATCAGCTTGACCTTCAGCTGCTCGGCGACGTCGCCGGTGATCTCACCGCCCAGCGCCGCGGGCACGATGAAGTCGGCCTGCGACCTCCCAGAAGTCGGCTCTTGCTGATCGACTGCGCGCCGGGGAAGCCGAGCACGCTCTTCTTGAGGTTCTTCGGGTTGTCGTAGACGTAGGCAATCAGCTGCCGGCGACGTCGATGCCGTTGGGGTTGTAGATGGTGCCGTCGCCGTCGTTGACGGCGAGCAGCCTGCGCGCCCATGTTGCCCGAGGATCTCCGCGCGCCGTTCGAGCCCACGTTGCCGAAGCCCTGCACGATGAAGGTCTTGCCGGTGAGCGTCTCGCCGCGGTCGGCGAACCACTCCTCGATGCAGTAGGCGACGCCCTGGCCGGTGGCCTTGACGCGGCCCTCGGAGCCGCCGATGCGCACGTCCTTGCCGGTGACGACGCGCGCGGCCGATGTGCCGCTCGCGCTCGCCGTCGGAGTACTGGCGCATCATGCAGCGCCATGATCTCGCCGTTGGTGCCGACGTCCGGGCGCGGGGATGTCGATGTTCGGGCCGATGAGGCGCTTCAGCTTGTACATGTAGCGCAGGGTGATGTCCTCGCAGCTCCTCGCGGCCGTACTGGCGCGGGTCGATCTTGATGCCGCCCTTGCCGCCGCCGAACGGGACGTCGGCGATGGCCGTCTTCCAGGTCATCTCCGCGGCGAGCGCCTTGAAGAGGTCGAGCGAGACGTCGCTGGTGGTAGCGGATGCCGCCCTTGTACGGGCCGCGCGCCTGGTTGTGCTGCACCCGGTAGGCCTTGAAGCGCTTGCGACTCGCCGGGGATCAGCTGGTACAGGCCCTTGCCTCGGGCAGCCGGAGTGACGCCGTCGCGGATGGTCACGTCCGAGCCGAGCAGCGCGCTGCCGTTGAGGATGATGCTGCCCGTCGGCCAGCGGCTCGAGGCCCGTCGGGGTCGCGCAGCCTGGCTGTCGGGCAGGTCCTCGAACGCCTGCGGCCGCCTCCGGTGACGAGCGGCACCGGAGCCGGTCCTTCAGCTTCGCGGTCACGTAGAAGATGTGCTCGTAGTCGGGCTCCTCGAGCTCCAGCCGGACGCGCTGGCGCGAGGCCGATGATGTCGGCCGCGCGATGGAAGATCTCCATCGCGTCCGTGTAGAGGGTGCGCTTCGGCGTCGGGTCCGGGACCCGCATGAAGTTCTGTGGCTCGGCCATTCTGTTGTCGGCTCCTCGCGTGCGGTCGCGGCTATACGACTCGGCGATCCGCTCCGTCAATCTCGGGACCAACCTGTCGCGCGATGCATCGCCGCATGATTTGCGCGATGCGTTGCATCTGCGGGTGAGTTTCGACCGGTGGGAGTCGTCGTCCGGGGGTGGACGACTTAACTCGTGCTGGACATGCGCGGGGTTCGAGTGTGCCTGGTTGTCGGCTGCCTGGTGGCAGCGTGCGGCGGTGGTCGCGGTGCGGACCGACCGGACGGTCGGCTGGACTCGGGGACCCTCTCGGACGCCGGCGTCGCGCTCGACGGAGGAACGGACGGAGGAACGGACGGAGGAACGGACGGAGGCACCGGTCGATGCGGGCATCCTTGGCGGCATCGGCCCGCTCGGCGAGACCTCGTGGACGCCGCTCCTCGACTCCTCGCTCTCGCACTTCTACAAGTGGATGCCGTCGAAGGGCCGCGACAACGATCCCCAGGGCGTCTTCCGGATGGAGGACGGCACGCTGCACGTGCTGGGCATCGCGCCGACGGATCAGGAACAGGACTTCGGCTATCTCGCGAGCAGGGACGACCTCGCGAACTTCCGCGCGCGCGTCCAGCAGAAGTGGGGGACCAACACCTTCGCGCCCCGGAAGGACCAGCCTCGCGACAGCGGGCTGCTCTATTACCTGCGCGGAGACGACAAGATCTGGCCGCAGTGCATCGAGTTCCAGATCCAGGAGCACAACGTCGGTGACCTCTGGGTGCTCTCCGGGACCGGGGTGACGGCGCCGGTGCACGATCCGTCGGCGAGCGAGCCCACCTTCGAGGCGCTCGGTCAGACGGTCGATGTCCGGAGCGGCCGGGTCATCAAGTGGTGGGAGGCCGAGAAGCTCACCGACTGGAACCAGATCGAGCTCATCGCCTCCGGGCAGGACTCGGCGCAGATCGTGAACGGGCAGTGGCTGAACGGCGCGACGAACATCGTGGCCGACTCGGATGGAGACTGGGGGCCGCTGAACCACGGGCACCTCGCGCTCCAGGCCGAGGGCGCCGAGGTCTTCTTCAGATCCTTCGAGGTGCGGCCGCTGGCGTACCTCCCGCCCCCGGATGGCGCGGTGGTGCTCTTCGATGGCTCGAACGCGGATGCCTGGCGGGGGGCCGACGGCGGAACGGCGGGCTGGAAGGTGGCGAACGGGGAGCTCGAGGTGGTCCCGGGCGCAGGCGATCTCCGGACGCGCGAGGCGTACGGGGATGTCCGGCTCCACGTGGAGTTCGCAGTCCCACCGCCCCAGCCGACGGCGGCCGAGCAGGACCGGGGGAACAGCGGGGTGTATCTGCAGTCGCGCTACGAGGTGCAGATCCTCGACTCCTTCGGGCACTACATCTCGGATGCGAACGACTGTGGCGCGATCTACGGGGTGAAGAACCCAGCGGTGAACGAGGCGTTCCCCCCGGGCATGTGGCAGAGCTACGACATCGTGTTCCACCCGCCGGTCTGGAACGGGACGACGAAGCAGAGCAACGCGCGCATCACGGTGGTGTGGAACGGCTCGGTCGTGCAGCAGGACACCGAGGTGCCGGGGAGCACGACGCTCGGAGACGACGAGGCGCCCGGCGCGGCGCCGCTCCGGCTCCAGGACCATGGGCACCCGGTGCGTTTCCGGAACATCTGGCTCGAGCAAATCGACGCGGGCACCGAACCGGGGCCCGATGCGGGAACGGCGCCTGGCTCCGATGGGGGGACCGACGGGGGAGTCGGCCCCGCGCCCGATGCCGGGAGTGACGCCGGTCCCTGAGTCTGCCGTCGCCCCTCCCGGCGCCCGGGCTCGACGTCGCAGGGCCGTCCCGGTTACGCCAGCCCGATGGACACGAGACGGGTCATCCTGGCGGGCGCCACGGGCTGGGCCGGGTCCGCGCTGGCGCGCGGTATCGCCGGCGCCCCTGATCTCGCGCTGGTCGGGGCCGTCTCGCGGACGCACGCAGGGAAACGGCTGTCACAGGTCCTCGGCGAGTCGCGCGTCGACTGCGAGATCAGCGGCTCCGTCGCCGAGGCGCTCCGGACCCGGTGCGACGTCTTCTTCGAGTACAGCCGGCCGGAGGTGGCGAAGGGCCACGTGCTAGCCGCGCTGGGAGCGGGGGCACACGTCGTCATCGGCACGTCCGGGCTGACCGACGCCGACGATGCGGAGATCGATCGTGCCGCCCGGGCCGCGGGGCGCGGGGTGCTCGCGGTGGGCAACTTCGCCCTGACGGTGGTGGTGCTGCAGAAGCTGGCCCAGAATCGCCGCCCGCTTCTTCCCGGCGCTACGGAATCATCGACTCGGCCCACGACGACAAGCCCGACGCGCCCTCGGGGACGGCGCGGCAGATCGCCCGGGAGCTGGCGGCGGTTCGACCGCCGGAGATCACGGTCCCCGTCGACAGGGTGCAGGGTCCGCGCGAGGCCCGGGGCGCGGCGCTCCACGGGGTCCAGGTGCACTCGGTCCGGCTCCCGGGGTACGTCATTGGACTCGAGGTCGTCTTCGGGCGTCCGGGCGAGCGGCTCCACCTGCGGCACGAGTCGGGATCGTCGGCGCGGCCCTACGTGGATGGAGCGCTGCTCGCGATCCGGAAGCTGGGCGGGTTCGCTGGGGCTCCAGCGGGGACTGGAGACGGTCATCGACTGGGAGGGCCCGACACCGTGGTGAGTGGGGGAGGGCCTTTGACGTGCCAGGGCGGCGATGGTACCAACCCGGCCCCGTCGCATCGCCGACATAGCTCAGTTGGTAGAGCAACTGATTCGTAATCAGTAGGTCCCCGGTTCAAATCCGGGTGTCGGCTCAAGGACTTACGTGATCGGTTGAAAATGTCGGTCTGGCGCTAGGGCCAGGGACTGAGCGGATTGCTGGGCGTCGCTCACCGCGAGCAGCAAGGCGTCCTGAACCAGGCGGCGCTCAAACCTTCTCCCTCGTCCCGCGCCAGGGGATGTCGGCAGCCAGCCGGGAGGGATTGCCTTCCGGCAAGGCGGCCAGCTTGTCCTTGAGGCCGCGGAGCTCCTCCTCCAGCTCCGACACCCGCCGAGAGAGCACGGGATCGGCTCCCGCCCGGGCCGTCCGGGACTCGAGGAATGCCAGGAACGTGGGCTTCACTGCCAGACGCCAGGCGATCGCCGCCGCGACGAGCAGGATCGACGAGCTGATCATGAGCGCGACCATCACCTCTGCGAGCTTCTCGAGATCCAGTGGCATCGCGATCTCCTCTGAGGGGGAGAATACGTCGGTCGTCCGAGCCGATTGCCCTAGAAGTCGTAGGCGGGAGGTGGGGGAGCACGTCGGACGATCCAGGCGGCGCCAGGAACGTCGATCGGATCTTCCGCACTCTTCTGCAAATTGCCACGGCGGACCGTCCGCCGCGAGACTCGTCGCGCGGACGCAAAGCCTGCCTGAGGGCGAAGACCTCCGCGCCCGACCACTAAGCGAGCGGCGGCGGCCCTTTCCGGACTTCTCGCCTGTAGCGATCCAGCCCTGCGCCCGTGCATTGGGTCGAGGGCGCTCCGGGGTCGCTGGTCGAGTCCGTCCGCGAGCTCGGCCTGGAAGGCCTCGTCGCGAAGTGGACCCGGAGGCTGTACCGGGGCGGGCGCCCGCCGTTGGGCCAGCGATGCGCGTGGACTGGCTGACGCTTCAGCGGCCCATCCAGGGGACGGGTCCAGGCTCTGTCTGGCTCCAGTGGCGGTCGGGCGCTAAGCGCGGGAACGAGGAGGCGTCTCGATGGCCCGGCTACTTTCCGTCAACGTCGGGCTGCCACGCGACATCGAGTGGCGCGGAAGGACCGTGCACACCGGCATCTGGAAGGCGCCGGTGCAGGGCCGTCGGCGTCGTCGAGCGGCTCAACGTCGAAGGCGACGGGCAGGGCGACCTCGGCGGCCACGGCGGAGAGCAGCGGGCGGTCTTCGTCTATCAGATCGAGTCGTACCGCTACTGGGAGGAGCGCCTGGGCCGCGGCGACTTCACCCACGGGCAGTTCGGCGAGAACTTCACGGTCGAGGGACTGCCGGACGACGAGGTCTGCATCGGCGACCGTTATCGGATCGGCACCGCTCTCTTCGAGGTGACCCAGCCCAGGACCACCTGCTACCGCGTCGGCATCCGCATGGACGAGCCGCGAATGGCTGCGCTCCTGACCTCGAGCGGGCGGCCGGGCTTCTACCTCCGCGTCCTCGAGGAAGGCGAGGTCGGCGCGGGTGACGAGATTCTCCCGATCGCCCAGGCCCGGAGCGCATGACCGTCGCGGTGATCAACGCGCTGCTCTACTCCTCCCGCCACCCCCACGAACAGCTCGAGCGGGCGCTGCGGATCCCGGCGCTCTCCCCCGGCTGGCGTTCGTCCTTCGAGGCGCTGGCACGAAGCCAGGATGGCCACCCTGGCGCGACGGGCAATGCCGGGTCTGGTGCCTGCGATCGCTGCGACGACGGCGGCGCCCGGGTTTCGCCCGCTGCGGGTCTCGCGGATCGATCATGAAGGCCCGGACGTGCTCTCGTTGTTGCTGAACCGACGGACGAAAGCCGCCTCACGACTCCGCTCGCTGGCCAGTTCGTCGTGCTCCGCCTGCGCCCGACCCCGGATGGTCCTCCGCTCTTCCGGAGCTATTCGCTCTCCGGACCCGTCTCCGACGCGGAGTATCGGGTCAGCGTCAAGGTGGAGCCCAACAGCGTCGCGGGGAGCTACTTGAATGGCGATGTACGGGTGGGCGACGTTCTCGCCGTCAGTGACCCGAGGGGCAGCTTCACGCTGCAACCGGGCGACGGCCCGGTGGTGCTGCTGAGCGCGGGAATCGGCGCGACTCCCGTGCTCGCGATGCTGCATGCGCTGGCAGCGAGCGCTTCGCCTCGAGAGATCTGGTGGCTCCACGGCGCTCGCAACAGGAGCTCACATTCATTTGCCGCTGAGGTGCGGCAGCTTCTCGGAACGCTCGCTCGCGGGCGCAGCCACATCTGGTACAGCCGACCGGATGCGCGAGGATCGGGTGGGCCGGGACTACGACGCCACCGGCCGTCTGATGATGAAGGATCTCGAGCAGCTACGACGTCCCGCGGGAGGCGAACTTCTACCTCTGCGGTCCGTCGAGCTTCCTTGCCGAGCTGACGACGGGGCTGATCGGCGTGGGGCGTCCCCCGGGACCGGATCCATTCCGAGATCTTTGCCGGACCTCCCTCGCTGACGCCCGGGGTGGTCGCCGCCCCGGTGCGCGCACCGCATCCGCCGGCTGGCGCCGCCGGCACGGGACCGCTGGTGTCCTTCGCACGCAGCGGTCTCTCCGTTCGCTGGCGACCGTCGGAGGACCAGAGCCTTCTCGAGTTGGCAGAGGCGTGTGACGTGCCCGTCCGGTGGTCGTGCCGAACGGGGCGTCTGCCACAACTGCGAGAGCGGACTGATTGCCGGGTCCGTCGCCTACCAGCCTGATCCGCTCGATCCCCCGGCGGAGGGAAACGTCCTGATCTGCTGCTCCCAGCCGCAGGGCGACCTGGTGATCGACATCTAGACGTCTTCGCCAGGCGGACCTCGGGCAGTATCGGCGATGGCTGCCCGAGGTGACCGGTCCTTCGACTCAGGGTTGGACGAACGGAGTCCCGTTGTCGAACCGCGCCTTGGCCGGAAGCGTGTAGAGCTTCGTCGCTCCGGTCGGATCGACCCATGGCCAGGTGTAGCCGCTGCCCGCGTTGAAGAAGGCCGGCTTCCCGCTGAGGTACAGCGAATTGGGGAGCGTCTGGGTCGAGATGTTGGGATCCCACTTCACCGAGTTGGTCACGTAGTCGAAGTTGCCGTGCCGGATCGTGGTCGCGGCGACCTGGGGGTCGACGGGGTAGGGCGCCCAGTCGTCCCAGCCGAGCAGGAAGATCGCCGGCTGGTCCATGTTGCCGCTCTCGTAGACCCATCCATTCATCTGTCCGGCCGCGCCGAGCACGTTCCCGACGAAGCTGTGCCAGTACGAGTAGTACGCCGCGCCGGCCGCCCGCTTCGGGCCGTTGCCTCCGCTGCTGTCGCCGAAGTCCCTGCGGATGCCTCGGAGATGGTTGCGGAAGATGGTGTGGTAGATGGCGTTGCCGTGCGTCTTGTCCGAGTCCCAGTTGAAGCCGTAGTTGCCCTCGAACAGGACGTGGTGCGGCCCCACCATGTGTGAGGCGTTGAGCCCCACCTCGATCCAGCCGGTGATGGTGTTGATGTAGCCGTCGTCGACGTAGTTGTAGCCGAACACCGAGCCTGCGCCCGAGGAGCGGGCGACCATCACCTTGTTGGCCTTGACGATGATCGAGTTCTCGACGAGCGATTCGGACGTCGCGTCGGACAGGCTGATCGCGTAGCCGGCGCCGCCGGGCTGGGCCCAGGCCGCGTCGTGGACGTACGACTCGCGGATCTCGATCCGGAACGACCGGCTCAGCGCGAAGCCCTCGTCGTGCCAGACCGTGTTCTCGATGCTCTTCGCCCAGCAGTTCGCGGCCCACTCGAACCGGATGTTCCCCTGGTCACCGCCGATGACGGTCAGGTTCTCCACCCCGGCGTTCTGGGTGTGGGGGTAGCTGAAGGCCGTCAGCTGCGCGGTGTGCGAGGTGCGGTACGAGATGTGGATCGGCGTGTTGAAGAAGATGGTGTTCCCGCTGACGTGATCGATCTGCTTCACCTCGTTGGTGGGTCGGTCCTGGCGGCTGAACCAGCCGGCGGCATCGGGGAACGGATCGTCGGTGCCCTGGCTCGGGTTGTGGCGCTGCCAGACGACGCGGAAGTCGGGAGAGGCCCAGATTTGTCCCCGGCCCGCAGGATCGGGCTGCCAGCTGGCTCCCGAGAGCTCGTCGAGGAGCACGATCTGCCCAGGGCTGAAACCGGCCGCGCTGGCCACGGTGATGGAGCTGGCGCCCTTGGCCGCGTCGGCGCTGAGGTTGGTCGACCGCTCGTTGTTGCTGTCCCAGCGGGCGGGACCGACGATGACCAGCGGCGAAGGATTGGCGCCGGTCTGCTCCTGGCCGGGCTTGGCTCCATCGGTCTTCTGCAGCGTGGTCTGCCCCGGGCCTGCACCGCGGAGGGTGATGCCCTTGTTGATGAGGAGGTAGTTACCGCCGTTGATGGTGTAGGTGCCTGCCGAGAGCTGCACCACCTGCCCGGCCGGGCACGCGTCGATGGCGGCCTGGATGGTGGCCGTCGCGTCGCCGCCGGGCGGGCTGACCGTCCGGCACACCGTCGTCCGTGCCGGGATCCCCCCGGCGACCCCGGGATTCCAGGTCGTCATCCGGTCCTCGGGAAGCAATCCTGACGGCGGCGGCTGCGGGGAGCTTGCGGTCACGGCCACAGTGGCCGAGGCGCTCTCGGTGTTGTCGGCCACGCTGGTGGCGATGACGTGGAACGTCCCTGCGCTCGACGGCGCGGTGTAGACGCCGGAGCCATTGACGGTGCCTCCGGCCGCACCTTCCTGCACCGACCAGCTCACAGCCATGGACTGGCCTCCGCCGGTCCCGCTCACCGACGCGGTGAAGTTCACCGTGCCTCCGGCCTGGGTCGAGGTCGAGCTCGGGGAGATGGAGACGGTGACGTTCGGCGCGGCGGTGACGTTGACGGTGGCGCTCGCGCTCTTCGAGCCGTCGGCGACGCTGGTGGCGACCACGTGGAAGGAGCCGGCATTCCCGGCGCCGTGTACCGGCCCGAGGAATCGACGCTGCCTCCGGCGTTGCCTTCCTGGACGGACCAGGTGACCTCGGGGGACTGACCCGCGCTCGCTCCGGTGACGGTGGCGCTGAACGCCGTGACGCCTCCGGCGAGGACCGAGGCCGTGCCCGGCGAGATCGACACTGCGATCGCCGGCGCGGCGGTGACGTCGACCGTGGCGTTCGCGCTCTTCGATGCGTCGGCGACGCTGGTGGCCACGACGTGGGCCATGCCCGCGCCGGCAGGAGCGGTGTAGTTGCCGTTGGCATCCACGCTGCCGCCAGCAGCCCCCTCCTGCACCGACCAGGACACGCCGCTCGACTGGCCGCTCCGCATGCCGGTCACCGTGGCCTTGAAGCTCACGGTGCCAAGCGCGCGGGTGGACGCCTTGCTCGGAGCCACCGTGACCGAGATGCCCTGGTCGGCGGTGACGGTGACTGACGCTGTCGCCTTCTTCGATGGGTTGGCGACGCTGGCGGCCACGACGTGGAACGTGCCGGGATTCCCGGGCGCGGTGTAGTTGCCCGAGGCGTCGATGGCCCCGCCGCCGGCGCCCTCCTGGACCGACCAGGTCACGGCCGTGGACTGGCCGGACTGCGTGCCTCGCACCACCGCGGCGAACGTGGCCGAGTCACCTGTGCTCAGGGACGTGGTCGAAGGAGTGATCCGGACGCGGATCCCTCGCCGCTTGACCCAGACGGTGACGGTGGCCTTCTGCCGAGCGTCGGCCGTGCTCGCCGCCAGGACATGGAACGTTCCCTCCGCCAGCGGTGCGGTGTAGTTGCCCGAGGCATCCACCGTGCCGCCACCGCTCTCCTCGACGGACCAGGTGAGGTCCCCGGAAGGATGAACGGTGCCTGCCAGTCCGGTGGCGGCGAAGGCCAGTGCTTCCCCTGGCTCGAGGGAGACCGGGGAGGGCGCGAGACTCAGGTTCGGCGCGGAGCCCACCTGGCCGGAACATGCTGCGAAAAGAAAAGCTGCAACGGACGTTAAAACAACAAGCCGTGTTGTTCGCATGGACAGCCCCTTAGACAGTCAGAAGGGACCCACGCGAGAAGCGAGTTGCTCAGGGCTCGCCTCTCAGGTCGCCCGGCACATCCGCCGACATCTGCGCGCAACGGATTCTCTGCGCGTACCCGACGACGTCGATTCCCAGAGGAGAAATGCCGATCTCCTGTTCACGACTCTCCAGATGGCAGAGTCACGTTCGCTCAGCTCCGTCTGCCGATGCCATCGAGGAGAGAAGCTCAGCTGCTCCTCACGGGCGGAAAGAGCGGAGCTTCGTTTATTTACTGTTTGCTCTTGAGCAGATTTCGACTCGCGCCCAGGCCTTGCGACCGAGAGGCCGGTGCGTCGGTCGCATCGTTCCCCACCTGCGGCCAATGCACTTCATGGTTGACGTGCATCGCGCTCTCGACTTGTATCCGCGGCCGCTCGGGACCGGGCGGGGCCCGGAGAGAGGCGCGACACCTCGAGCGTCGACGGCGGTGGGCACGAGGGCCGGGCCGTCGAGGCCCGAGATTGGTCAGTTTGCCTCGCGCTCGCGCGTCGTTCCCGCGCGCGGTACGTCTCGTGCAGCGGCACGCCGGCGACATAGAAAAGAACCATGAGCGTGAAGTAACGACATCACTCTTCAAGCCTCATCGCACCCGCAGAGAGTCGGCGCTGCTCCCGCCGTGGGCGAGGAAGAGGACGCCGTGGCTGGACGACTGCTCCAACAGGTTGACCTCGGACCCCAGGGCGCCACCCGCGGGTTGAGGACTGCACCGAGCGCGCCTCCCTCGCTGAGAATCGGGACCCGGGCCTAGCGATTCGGTTCCTGGATTTGCTGCAGGGGCGCCGGATCTCCTGGTGAACGGGGCTCACAGGTCTGTGTCCCGTCGGCACGCTTGGCGATCCCGCGGGAACGACCGTCCCTCGGACCGAGCGTAGTTCCGCAGCTCCAACTTGCCGATCGATCGAGGCAATTCCCCGGCGCCCTCGCGAATGCGCGCCGCAGGGCCAGGGCGGCACTCCATTGACCCGCAACTCCGGGAGGCTCCAGTGAAGCGGATGCTGCGCGATTGGCTGTTCGTCACCCTCGGCCCCCGCGGATGATCCTTTTCCGGCCGGACTGCATGGATCAGTCCCTCATCGAGGGGAAGGTCAGCTCAAGCCACGGGGACGGAATCGGCGGAATCCAGATGTCCGCCAGCTGCGCGGGTGGAAGCTGGTTCTCCTACGTTGTGTCCCCGACCAGCTCCGCGCAGGGACACGAGGGCGAGTACGAGGTGATGATGCTGCACTACCCGCTCGCGCCCGACGAGACGACGCTCGTCGACGTCGACACCGACACGGCGATCACGGGCCCAAGTCCTCCTCCGTGGGTGGTGGCAGCACGCCGCAGTCCGTAGACTTCACAATCATGCTGCCGGACTACCCCTCGTGCCCTGGCTACCCGGGGTGTCCTTCCGACGGAGGCGATCCGTCTGGCGGCTACGGCTTCGGGGGGTACGGGTCGAGCGGGCACGGCCCCTGACTCCGACCCGGCGATCCGTCACGCGGCAAGTCCCACCGCATCAGCTGGCGGGCACCAACGACACAGGGCCGTTGGTACCGTCGCACGCAGCGGTCCATCCAATGGCTTGTGTCGCGTCGCGCTACTTCGCGGGCTCCGCTGGGGGCGTCGCGGCGGGCGCTGTCGCAGGCGCAGTGGCCGCCGGAGCGGGGGTGGTGGGGGCGACGGCCGGTGCAGCAGCGGAGCCGCGACTCCCTGCTCGTAGCTCTGCTCGCTGATCTCCGTGACCTCGGAATTCTGGATGGTCACGGTGGCCTTGGTCTTGGCGTCGGTCAGCGTGGTCGAGCCGTCCTCCTTCTTCACCTTGTCCGTGTAGTAGACCTTCCCCGTGCTCGGGTCCTTCACCATGTAATACTTGCTGCTGCTGCAGGCGAGACCCACGCCCAGGACGACGACGAACCAGCCACTGCTGAGAATCCGCTTCATCGGCTTTCCCTCCTCAACGTCCACAGCCAGGTGGCACGGCTCTGTGGCCCGAGCGGACGGGCATAGTCCCAACGTCGAACCGGGACGAGCTTTTTCGGATTACCCCGGTTGTTTTCACCGATGGCGCTCGTCGCGACGCCGGCCAGGCCGCCGCCGATCGTGCCCTTCCGAAAACGCCGAGCACACAAGGAGTGCGGACGGTCCGCTCACCGCGCAACCGACGCACCGGTCTCGACGGGGGCCGTGCGCCCGAGCACCTCGAGCGACGACGCCATCCGGCGCACTGCCTCGTCGAGTTCCTGCTCGTCGAGTGGGGTGAAGCCGAGCCGCAGCGCGTGCACCGGCCCGCCGTCGAACGCGTAGCGACGCCCCGGAAGGAAGCCCACGCCGTGCTCCACTCCGAGCGCGGCCCATCGGTCGAGGTCCAGCGCCGGGTCCGTCCGCGCCCAGAGCGCCATTCCTCCCGCCGCGGGCGCGACGTGGACCGCCGAGCCGAGGTGGCGCCGGAGTGCCTCCACGAGGGCATCCCTCCGGCTCCGGTACACCCGTCGCATCCGGCGCACGTGCCGCACCAGGTCGCCATCCTCGAACAGCTCGGCCACCGCGCACTCGTGCGCCTGGTCTCCCTGGAGGTCGGTCGCCACCCGCAGCTCGGTGATGCGAGCGATCACCGCCTGGGGCGCGACCAGGTAGCCGATGCGCAAGCCGGGGGCGAGCACCTTGGAGAGCGTGCCCACGTAGATCACCACCCCCGCCTCGTCGCGGCTGGCGAGCGGGAGCACCGGACGGCCGTCGTAGTGGAACTCGTGATCGTAGTCGTCCTCGATGATGACGGTGCGGTGCTGCCGCGCCAGCTCGAGGAGCGCCAGCCGGCGCGCCGCCGGGAGCACCGACGTCGTGGGGAACTGGTGGTGCGGCGTCAGGTAGATCGCCCGGAGCGGACGCTGCTCGGCCAGTGACGCCAGCGCCGCCACGTTCACCCCGTGGGCATCGACCGGAACGGGGACCAGCGAGGCCCCTGTGAGCCGGAGCGCCGCCCACGCCCCGGGATGCCCCAGGCCCTCCACGGCCACCACATCTCCCGGACCGAGCAGCGCTCGGGCGATGAGGTCGAGCGCCATCTGGCTCCCCCGGGTGATGAATACCGTCTCCGCCGAGGCGGGGAGGACGCGGGTCGAGGCCAGCATCTCCGCCAGCGCGGCGCGAAGACGCGGGTGACCCCGTGGGTCTCCGTACCCGAGCAGGGAACGGCCGTGCCGGGCCAGGGCGCGCCGGTATGCGCGCGAGAGCTCGGCCGCCGGCATCCGCCGCACGTCGGGCGCGCCCTTGGCGACGACCAGCACCCCCGCCGGAAAGTCCGGGATCCGGGCCGTGGGAATGGGTGGCCCGAGCGGGAATCCCGGCGCGTCCGCGAGCCGGGAACGGATGCGCTCGCGTGGCACCCGCGTCGCCCCGGGAGGCAGGTCACGGGCCACGAAGGTGCCTCCCGCTGGACGCGTGCAGAGCCACCCCTGGGCGATGAGCTCGCCGTAGCCCGCGAGGACAGTGTTCCGGTGGACGCCGAGCGATCCGGCCAGTGTCCGTGAGCCCGGGAGCCGCGTACCGGGCCGGAGCAGCCCCGCGCGGATGTCGTGCTGCAGCGCCTCGGAGAGCTGGAGGAACAGCGGCTCGCTCCGCGACGCGTCGAGGACCACCGTGTGCTGCCAGGAGCGCATGCCGCCGCGGGCCTCCCTCGCCGTCCGAGTATGGACTTGCCGCCGGTCCATGGAAACGGACCAGTTCCAGAGAAGTCGACCAGACCAGATCGGCGCACCTGGTCCTTCCACTTTGGCGGGACTGGCCCTCCAGGCGGTCCGGTCGCTGGACCACGGTGGCTCCTCGCACCGGGCGGAATTCCTCCGGCCGGCGCCCACCAGAGGAGGTGGCCCATGAGACTCGATGCTCCACGCATGCTGCTCGCTGCCGGAACCCTGTTCACGTTCGGCTGCGGAACCGGCGTCGCGCCGTCTGCCCAGCCCGCGGGTGACACGGGAAGCTCGGCAGCCCTGGCGACCTCCGATCGCAACGCGCACGAGGACGAGGGCGACGCCCGGTTCCACATCGTCCCCCGGAACGCCCACGTCGCGGGCAAGACCACCCTGGGCTGGATCCCCGAGTTCTGGCGCTACCTCTACTCGGTCCCCGCGAGCCAGAACCCCGAGCTGGTCGACGGTGCGGACTGCGCGGTGGGCCAGTCCGGCCCGGTCTTCTTCATCCCGGGCGAGCAGCACGACGTCTACACGCGAGCCTGCACCATTCCCGCGCACACGCCCGTGCTGTGGGCCATCTGGGCGGCCTTCAACGACTACCCGTGCCCGGATCCGAGCTTCCAGCCCGCTCCGGGCCAGACCCTGGAGGACTTTCTCGCCCAGGGCGCGCGGGCGTTCGACGACGCGGTCACCCACCTCGCGGCAACCATCGACGGCCGGTCGATCGAGGTGAGCCGGTACCGGTACACCACGGGCCTGGTCTCGTTCACCGGAGACCCGAGCCTGACCGCGTCGTTCGATGGTTGCGTCACCGGCAGCCAGCAGGTCGGCGTCGCGGATGGCTGGTACGTGCTGCTCCGGCTCTCGGCGGGGGACCACACCCTCGTCGTGACGGCGACCTCTCCGGGTGGACACGCCACCAGCCAGACGTTCTCCCTTCACGTGCTCGGGGAGGACGACTGACGGAGATCCCGGGGACGGGCCGGTCAGGGGGCGTTAGACGTGCGGTCCGATGCTCCTGCCCACCGTGCTCCTGCTCTCGCTCGCTGCCGCCCCGCCATCCGAGGACATCTCGGCCGCGACCCGCGCCTGGGAGGACGGTCGGCTCGCCCGGCTCCAGTCGGACGACGGCTGGCTCACCCTGGTCGGGCTCGGCTGGCTGAAGGAGGGGTCGAACACCGCAGGCTCGGATGGCAAGGCGGCGGTGGTGTTCCCCGAGGGCGCGCCCGCGTCCGTGGGCGCCTTCACCCGGACCGGGACGAGCGTCTCGTTCCAGCCCGCGCCGGGCGTCACCGTCAGCCGCGGCGGGAAGCCGTTCCAGGGCGGCGCGGTCCAGACGGACCAGGAGGGCCGCACCGAGCCTGACGTGTTCCAGCTCGGTCGGCTCCGGTTCCAGGTCATCGTCCGCGGTGACCGGATTGGTGTCCGGATCAAGGACCCGGAGGCGCGCGCCCGCAAGGAGTTCAAGGGCATCCCCACGTATCCGGCGTCGGCGAGATGGCGCCTCACCGCCCGGTGGGAGCCGTCGAACCCGCCGACGGAGATCGCCGTTCCCAACGTCCTCGGGCAAGTGGAGCGCTCGCCCTCACCCGGAACCGCGGTGTTCACCGTGGACGGCAAGGAGTACCGGCTCACGCCGGTCCTGGAGGAGGGGAGCCCGGACCTCTTCTTCGTCTTCGCCGACGAGACCAACCGGACCGAGACCTACGGGGCCGGACGCTTCCTCTACGCGGCGCCGGCCAAGGACGGGACGGTCATCCTCGACTTCAACCGGGCCTACAACCCGCCCTGCGCCTTTGCGACCTGTCCGCTGCCGCCCAGACAGAACCGGCTCGCCCTGCGGGTCGACGCCGGGGAGAAGCGTCCCGCGCACTGAGGCCAGGAACTCCGGCGCGTCCGTGACGGGAGAGTCGCTTCCCGGGCGGACTCGCGCCGGCATGCTCGACCCGGCCGGCCACGCATGGACGTCCGCTGCCCCGCAGAGCGGATACAGTGACTCCATCGACCATGCTGACCATCGACGAGGTACGGGCGTCCCCCTCTTCTCGACGCTCGCCACGCCCCAGCTCGAGCTGCTCGCCCAGACCTCTGCTGACATCCACCTCGGCGCCGGGGAGTACGCCGTGCACGAGGGCACGCTCGACCGCGCGCTGTTCGCGGTCCTCTCCGGCAAGATCGAGGTCGTCCGGTTGTTCGACGGGGTCGAGCGCACCCTGGGCTGGCGCGATCCCCGGCGCCATCTTCGGCGAGATCCCGATCGCCATCGGCACGCCGTTCTACGGAAGCTACCGGGCGTCTGAACCCTCCCGGCTCATGCGCGTGGAGCTCCGGCAGTACTTCGCGATCGCGGCGGCCTCGCCCGAGATCTCCTCGAAGGTCAGCGCGCTCGCGCGCGAACGCATCGGCGGGATGCAAGGCATCTCCGCCCAGCCGCCCAAGCCGCTCCTCACGCTGTTCGGTGATCGCTGGGATCCGGCGTGCGCCGACATGCGCCGGTTCCTCTCCCGCAACCAGATCACCTTCGACTGGGTGGCGCCGGACTCGCCGGTGCTGGCGACGCTCTGGCAGGGGCCTCTCCCGACGAAGGACGACTGCCCGGTGCTGCGGCTCGCCGACGGGGAGGTGCTCCACCGCCCGACCGCCCGCGACGTCGCGCGGCGCCTCGGCCTGCAGACGGGCCCGCGGCTCGCCGAGTACGACGCGGTCATCATCGGCGGCGGCCCGGCCGGCCTCGCCGCTGCGGTGTACGGCGCATCCGAGGGGCTGCGCACGCTGTGCATCGAGCGTGAGGCGCCGGGGGGCCAGGCCGGGACGTCCTCGAGGATCGAGAACTACCTCGGGTTCCCGAGCGGCGTCTCGGGCGAGGAGCTGGCGAGTCGGGCGCTGCTGCAGGCGAAGCGACTGGGGGCGAGATCCTGGTCACGCGCTCGGTCACCCGGATCGATCCGAGGACGCACGAGGTCTTCCTCGATGGTGACGAGGTCGTCCGGACGCGGACCATCATCCTCGCCGCGGGCGTCAGATGGCGCCGCCTCGAGATCGAGGGGTTCGACCGCCTCATCGGCAAGGGCATCTACTTCGGGGCGGCGCGCAGCGAGGCAGGCGCGGCCAACGGTCTGAACCTCCACCTCATCGGGGCCGGAAACTCGGCCGGCCAGGCGGCGATCTACTTCTCCAGCTATGCGCGCACGGTGACGCTGGTCGTCCGGGGCGACTCCCTGGAGAAGAGCATGTCGCACTACCTCATCGAGCAGCTGCACGGGAAGGCCAACATCGCAGTCCAGCTGCGCTCGGAGGTGCAGGCCGTCCACGGGGACACGCACCTGACCGCCATCGACATCCGCGACGGAAGCAAGGCGATGCGCCGGCATGACTGCGATGGCCTCTTCGTCTTCATCGGAGCCGACGCGGAGACCGAGTGGCTGCCGGCCGAGATCGCACGGGATGCGCACGGGTACGTCCTGACCGGAGACGACACGGTGAAGGCCGGGCGCTGGTCGCACGATCGCGATCCGTACCTGCTCGAGACGAGCGTCCCGGGTATCTTCGCCTGCGGCGACGTGCGGGCAAGCAAGGTCAAGCGCGTCGCGTCCGCGGTCGGCGAGGGGAGCATGACGATCGCCTTCGTCCACCAGTACCTCCAGAAGGCGGGTGCGAAGGCCGTCCGTGGTTGACGGCCATGCCCGCCTGGGTGCATCCGTGCGGCGCGGCGGCGATCCTCGGGTAGCCTGCCGGGGCGAATGAGGCATCCGCTCCTGCTCGGCCTCGCGACCCTCGCGGTGGCCCTCGTCCCCGGGCGCGCCGAGGCCCAGTGGTCCTTCCGGCTCGCGCTCGAGGCCCCGCTCTATTCTCACGCCACGGTCAATGGCCAGAGCAGCGCGTTCGGCATCAACGAGAGCTTCCAGCCGGGCATCGACCTCATCGGCAGCTACTTTCTCTCGGACTGGAGCGTGGACCTCGAGTTCCACCGGGGCATCGCCGCCACCGGGACGGGCTACTCGCGGACGCTGGGGTACCTCGGGCCGGGGACGACGCTCGACGTCACCACCTTTCCGCTCTACGCGCGCGCCTCGGTGCCGTTCCAGCTCGAGAACGGCTTCGCCGTGTACCTCCGGCTCGGCGGCGGGCTGAAGATCATGGACCTCGCCTACCTCCGCGCGTACTTCGAGGTGACCGTCGACTTGTCCCTGGCCGGGACCGGGCTGAGCTTCTTCGGCAGCCAGGCGATCAACGCGGGCCTGGGCCTGTGGCTGAGGCTGTGAGGCTCCGGACGGTGGCCGGATCGGTGCATGCTGGGTGGTCCATGCACCGCCTCTCGCTGCTCCTGACCCTGGCCGCCTGCGCCGGGAACCCTTCCACGGCCACTGCTCCCCACGTGGCGAGCGGGCCGGTCCACGTCCAGCTGCTCGCCCTCAACGACTTCCACGGGAACCTCGAGCCGCCCTCCGGCACCGTCCGGCTTCCGGACGGCACCGTCCCGGCCGGCGGAGGGGCCTGGCTGGCGGCGCACGTCGCCCGGCTTCGCGCCGAGGACCCGGATGCGACGCTGGTGGTCGGGGCCGGAGACCTCGTCGGTGCGAGCCCCCTGGCCTCCGCCCTGACGCACGACGAGCCCAGCATCTCCCTGATGGACGTCCTCGGGCTCGACGTCTCCAGCGTGGGGAACCACGAGTTCGACGAGGGCCTGGACGAGCTGCTCCGGCTGCAGCGCGGCGGCTGTCGAGCCGACGTGCCGTGCAAGGCTCCCGGCTTTCCCGGTGCCCACTTCACCTACCTGGCCGCCAACGTGACCGACCGCACGGGGCGGACCGTGCTTCCCGCCACGCTGGTCAAGAAGGTGGGCGGCGCCACGATTGGGTTCGTCGGAGTCGTCCTGCGCGAGACGCCGTCGGTCGTCACCCCGAGCGGAGTCGCAGGGCTGACCTTCGGCGACGAGGCCGAGGCGGTCAACGCCGCGGTCCCGAAGCTGCGCGAGGCGGGTGCGGACGTGGTGGTCGTGCTCATCCACCAGGGTGGAGCCCAGGCGCCAGGCTCGCCTCCCGGGGACTGCCGCGGCTTCAGCGGTCCCCTCGTCGACATCGCCCAGCGCTTTCGCGGGGTGGACGTCATCGTCAGCGGCCACACGCACCAGGCCTACGTGTGCCCCGACCTCGGAGGCGCGCTCGCCACCAGCGCAGGCGCCTACGGCCGGCTCCTGACCCGGATCGAGCTCGACGTGGACCCGACGCAGCACCGGGTCCTCTCGCGCCGGGCCACGCAGGTCCCGGTGACCCACGCCATTCCCCCCGATCCGCGGGCGCAAGCCGTCGTCGACCGGGCGGTGGCGGAGGCGGCACCCGCTCGCCGGACGTCATGTGGGGCGGCTCGCCACCGCGCTCGACGCGGACGCAGAACGCCGCAGGGGAGGCATCGCTCGGAGACCTGGTGGCGGATGCCCACCTCGCCGCAACCCGGAGGAACGGGGCGGCTGTCGCCTTCACCAACTCGGGAGGTCTTCGCACCGACCTCCCCGCCGGCGAGGTGACGTATGCGCAGGTCTTCGCCGCGCAACCGTTCGGCAACACGCTGGTGACCTTCACGCTCAGCGGGGCGCAGCTCGTCACGGCGCTCGAGCAGCAGTGGCTCGGCAGCCGGCCGAAGGTCCTCCAGCCCTCGGCGAACGTCGCGTACACCTGGTCCGCGGCGGCAGCACCTGGAGCGAAGATTGTCCCTGGCTCGCTGAAGGTCGACGGCCATGCCCTCGCGACGGACGCCCGGGTGCGCGTGACCGTGAACAGCTTCCTCGCCTCCGGCGGAGACGGCTTCTCGGTCTTCGCCGATGGAGCGGACCGGGTCGGCGGGCCACCGGATGTCGAGGCGCTGGTGGAGTACCTCCGGCCGACGCTGGAGGGCACTCCGCTCCCGAAGCCCTCGGCGCCACGCATCACCCAGGTCCCGTAAGGCTGCGCGTCCGAGTCCGTCAGACGAGACGTGTCAACACGCGTTCACCCGCGGAGTGCCCAGAAGTCGCCCGCCGCTCGCGCCGCGCCATGACTTCGGCCCGCCCGGGGTGTAGTGCGGGACTGCCGGGTGAGGGGAGCCGGGTCGAGGATCCGTCCATGAATCGTCTGCAGAGGATCGCGGCGGTGGTGTCGGTCGCAGCAATCGCAGGTTGCGCCGCACACGACGCCCAGGGCCGTGAGGTTCGAACCGGGCCTGCACGCTTCGATGCCCAGAGCGTGACCAGCCCCAAAGGTGCCTACTCACTCGCGAGCGACGGTACCTGGGGTGGCCTGCTCGGCGACCGGTACGAACGGGTCTACGACGCGATTCCGCAAGGTCGATGGGTTCAGCGGGACGCCGTCGCTCATCCTTCCTTCCGGAAACGTTCGGATCGAGCGTCTGCCCGATGGCGTGATGTACGTGCCGTCGTACTACTCGGCCGTGGTCTGGATTTCGTCACCGAGGACGGGAAGCCGCTCCCGGAGAACCTCGAGGTCCCGCTCTACCTGGCGGCCCGTCTCGGGCTCGGCGGGCAGTGGATCAACGTCCTGGACCCGGCGGACGATGGGGGACTTCGTGTGGATGCCGACTGCGGCCTGGTCCTCTTCGACATCCAGGGCCGGCGGGTCGCAGGCTGGCTCAACCGGAGAGGCGCGGTCTGCCCCGCTCCGAAGTACCCGGGGAGCGAGACGTTGGCCCACCTCGTCCAGGCACGGAACGAGGTGTGGGAGAGCCCGGACCGTCCCGCGCCCTGGGGCAAGTAGGCCAGGAGGCCCGGGCACTCCAGCGCGGCGCCGTCCGGCAAACGAGACGGCTCGGGATCAGCGCGTCTAGAATATCTGGCGGGGCGTTGACGTCACGCCGTGCGACGTCAGGCCGAGGTTCGGCGCGCGCTGGGGGAAGCCACGATGACGCGTCTGCAGCTGACGGCGGCGGTGGTCTCATTGGCGGCGATGGCAGCGGGGTGTGCGCACGACACCGAGGGTCATGAGGTGCGCACGGGTGCAGCACGCTTCGACGCCCACAGCGTCACCAGCCCCAAGGCCGTCATCACTCTGGAGAGTGACGGCACCTGGGCACAAATCGGAGGAAACCGGTACGAGCTCGTGGGCGACGAGCTCCGGTTGATTGGCGGCGGCTCCGGCCGCACGGGGAACGTCGCTCTCGTCCGACCCTATGGCTCGGTGAGGATCGATCACCTCCCCAACGGTCTGCGGTACACGCCATCGTACTACTCGGCGCCGACCTGGACGTTCGTCACCGAGGACGGAAAGCCACTCCCAGCGGACCTCGAAATCCCGCTCTACTTCGCGGCGCGCATTGGCCTCGGAGGGCAGTGGGTCAACATCTGGCAGCCGGCACAGGACGACACGGGACCGCACCTCGAGGCCGACTGTGGGCTGGTCCTCTTCGAGCTCCAGGGGCGGCAGGTCGCAGGCTGGCTCGTCAACAGAGCCGCAACCTGCCCGAAGCCGAGCTATCCGGGGCGCGACACGCTGGCCCGGCTCATCTACACGCGGAACGAGGTGTGGGTGAGCCCGGAGCGCCCACCAGCGCCCTAGACCCTAGGACTGGGCGGCGCGGGCCCGCTTCGCCGGCGCCTCGCGGACGTGCAAGTGGTAGCGGACCGCGGCGGACTCGAGGATGCGCGAGATGAGCTGCGCGTAGTCCAGGCCGATGTCTGCCGCCGCCATGGCCAGCTCCCCCGTCTTCTCGAGGTAGGGGTTCGGGTTGGCCTCCAGCATGTACGGCTCGCCCGTCTTGGCGATCCGGAAGTCCATGCGGGCGTAGTCCCGGCAGCTTGAGCGCCCGGTAGGCCAGCCGGGCCGCCCGGTGAATCTTTGCCCGGAGCTCGTCGGAGAGGTCCTTGGCGATGACCAGCCGGGGGCTGCCCTCGGTCTCCGGGGCGAACTTCACCTCGCGGTCCGAGACCATCGGGACGCTCGGGGACCAGTTGCCGAAGTCCATCTCGATGATGGGGAGGATGGTCGGGTTGCTCGACGGGCCCACGATGCCGACGTAGACCTCACGGCCGTCGATGAACTCCTCGACCAGCGCCTCGTCCTGCAGGTCGTCGCGGATCTCCCGGACCCGCTCGGTCAGCTCCTGCCAGTTCTGGACCACCGAGTGCCGGCCGATGCCGATGGAGGCGTCCGAGCGGGCCGGCTTCACGATCAGCGGGAAGCGGAGGATGCCCTTGGTCTCGAAGGTGTCGTTCTCGAAGACCGCGAAGTTCGGGGTGACCACCTCGTGGAACTCGAGCAGCTGCTTGGTCAGCACCTTGTCCTGGGCCAGCAGCAGCCCGGCGGTGCTCGAGCCGGTGTACTTCACCCGGCCCATCTCCATCAGCGCCGCGACGTTCACCTCCATCCGGTAGTCGGAGGCGAAGGTCTCGCAGACGTTGAACACCAGGTCACACTTGGCGCGCTGGATGTCCCGGAGGATCTCGCTCACCCGGTCGTCCACGGCCACGGTGGACGATCTGATGGCCGAGGGAGGTGAGGGCCTCGGTGAGCTGCGTCACCACCGGATCCACCTCGTCGCCCTTGGGCTGGTAGTGGAGGATGGCGATCTTCAGCGAGGGGAGCGGCATTCCTGCCGGAAGATTACGCCGGCTGCCGCGATTCGGCTACTCGGTGTCGAAGAGTCGGCCGGTGTAGAGCTCGTTCATCGCCAGCGCGGTGAGCAGTGAACCGAGGTGAGCGACGTAGCCGCTCGCCCGATCCGGCGAGGCGGTGAGCTTCAGCTGGTCGGTCCGGTCCGTCAGGTGGTCCACCACGCTGCGCACCACGGCGCGGTTCACGCCCGAGTACTGGGTCGCGGCCTGGATGAGCATCTGGCGCTGGTCGCGGAGCATCTGGGCCGCGGAGGCCGGCGCCGACCCGGGCGGCTCGAAGAGCTGGAACAGCTCGGTGTCGAGCTTCTCGCCGATCTCGAGATCGACCCGCTCGGCCAGGTCCCGGAGCCGGTAGTAGTCGGCGACCGTCTCCTCCATCTGGTCGGCGTCGATGTCGTGGTTGTCGAGGGAGACCTGCGGCGGCCGGTGGCCGAGCTCGATCGCCGTGGCGTCCACGTACTGGAGCTTCTTCAGGGCAGCACCCCAGTTCCGGTATCGCTGCCGCCAGTCGAGCCCCGGCGTCAGCCACACCGCGAAGGTCTCGGCGAAGTCCTCGTCGGGGTGCTTCTGCGCGTACCAGCCCGGGATGTGGGTCACGTATGCCCGGCTGAACGGCTTGGGCTTGAAGTCTTCCTTGTACGGCTGGTGGTAGTCGCCGAAGAGCGTCCGCCAGGCCGGGGTCTCGTAGAGCCGATAGGCGTAGTTGAAGCAGTGCCCCGCCTCGTGGCGGAGGTACATGAGGATCTCGCGCTCGGACTCGACCCCGCCGCCCAGCTCGCCCTCGATGGACTGCAGCGCCGGGTTGGCCAGGTAGAAGGGGATGCCGATGACCGGGATGCCGGACGGGCAGCCCCACTCGTCGCTCAGGTAACACTGGGGGCGCATGTCGATGCCCCGGGCACCGAGCTCCTCGTGCAGCTGGTGGATGAGTCGCTCGAGGTGCGTCCCTGCCAGCTGGAGCCGGAGGTCCTTGATGCGCGCGCGGAGCAGCGCCTGCCGCTCCGGGCGCAGGGCGGGCTGTGCGCGGTCGCGGGGATCCGGCTGTGGCCGCTCGTGAAAGGTCGGCGCCGGCGGCGGTGCTGGCGTCGGAGCCGGCACCGGGGCCTGGGTCGCCGTGGTGGGCTGCGCCTGGCCGGGGCTCTCGGGGGGCTCGACGTGGGCGATGGCGGGGGAGGGAGTCACGGCCGGGCAACCACCTTAACCAGTCCCGGCCGTCGGTCTGCTCCCTGACCCAAAGGGCCCCGTTCAGCTCTGCTTCTGTCGGAGTCAACGCGCTGGAGAAACTGGCCTTCTCTCCAGCGACCGAGCGAGCGTGCGGATGGCCGTCTCCCAGAGTCTTGTCTCCTTTCGGGTCATTCCTGACCTCCTCCACGGAGCCACGAGTGGGCCGACGCCTGCCCGCCCGGGCCGCACGAATCGGACGGTCCGGAGCACGTCCTCGAGCAGGGCCTCGATCCGGCGGAGCTCGGCGTCGTTGGCCGGATGCGGCGCAGGGGTGGAGCGCCGCTCAGGTCCGCGCGAGAGCGCATGGGCGTAGAGGCAGATCGCCTGCGAGAGGTTCAGCGAGGGCTGCCGCGCGTCGGCGGCGATGCGGGTGAGGGCGTGACAGCGCGCGAGCTCTGCGCGTCCGAGCCCGGTGCGCTCGTCGCCGAACACCAGCGCGACCCGTCCCGGACGTCGGGCCGCCTCGGCTGCGAACGCCTCGGGGTCGAGCGGCGGGGGACGGAGCCGGGCCCGGCCGGACGTTCCCACCACCCAGCTGCAGTCGCCGACCGCCTCCTCGAGCGTTTCCGCGAGTCGCGCTCGGGCGAGCACGTCCTCGGCGCCGACCGCCAGTGTCCGGGCCCGCGCGTCGTCCGGGCTCCACGGGCGGACGGATCCAGGTCCACTCGCTCTGCCCGAAGTTCTTCAGCGCCCGGGCAGCGGCGCCGAGGTTCTCCGGCGTGCGCGGGTGGACGAGGACGAAGCGGACCGGTGTGGGCATGGGAGGGCGGACGCTACCGCCGTCTCGCATCGAACGGCGGCAGCACGGCTCCCTGTCCCCGCGCTTGCCCGGCTCGTGTAGTCTCCGCCCGTCGCTGCTAGGGGTGCCGCCTCCCGAGGTCGGGGGCGCGGCTGAGACGGCCGGTGGCCGGACCCTTGGAACCTGAACCGGGTGATGCCGGCGGAGGGAAGCAGCGATCGGAGCCCAAGGGCCCCGTCCTCCGCCGCTGCTGGGAGTGTCATGAGCGGACGGACGAAGCTGAGCGTGAGCGGCGAGCTGCTGGAAGGCATCACCCGGGGGCCGCTGCCCGCCTCGACGAAGGTGTACCGGACGGGGACGCTTCACCCCGAGGTCCGCGTCCCCGTGCGCGAGATCGCGCTCACCCCCACGCGGGTGCGGCAGGCGGCGGACTGGGTGGAGAGCCCCAATGCCCCTGTCCAGGTCTACGACACCAGCGGCCCGTACACCGACCCGGAGGCGCGCATCGACCTGCGCCGTGGCCTGGAGCCGGTCCGGACCTGGCTCGACCGCGATCCCACCCTGGAGACGCTCCCCGAGGTGACCTCGGCGTACGGGCGATCCCGAGAGGCGGACCCCCGGCTGCAGGCGCTGCGGATGGCGCGGGTCCGGCCGCCGCGGGTGGCCCGGCGCGGCGGAAACGTCACCCAGCTGCACGCCGCCCGGAAGGGCATCATCACGCCCGAGATGGAGGCGGTGGCCCTCCGCGAGGCGCTCGGCGCCGAGCAGGCCGCCGAGGGTCACCACCGCGGCCAGTCGTTCGGGGCGAGCCTCCCCCGGACCGTCACCCCCGAGTTCGTCCGGGAGGAGATCGCCCGCGGCCGCGCCATCATCCCGGCCAACGTCAACCACCCGGAGCTCGAGCCGATGATCATCGGCCGCAACTTCCTGGTGAAGGTGAACGCCAACATCGGCAACTCCGCCGTCACCTCGTCCATCGAGGAGGAGGTGGAGAAGCTGGTCTGGTCCATCCGCTGGGGCGCGGACACCGTGATGGACCTGTCCACCGGCCCCAACATCCACGAGACCCGGGCGTGGATCCTCCGCAACAGCCCGGTGCCCATCGGGACCGTGCCCATCTACCAGGCCCTGGAGAAGGTGGGCGGCAAGCCCGAGGAGCTGACCTGGGAGGTGTATCGCGACACGCTGGTGGAGCAGGCGGAGCAGGGCGTGGACTACTTCACCGTCCACGCCGGCGTCCGGCTCCGCTACGTGCCGCTGACCGCGAAGCGGGTGACGGGCATCGTGAGCCGCGGCGGGAGCATCCTCGCCAAGTGGTGCCTGTCCCACCACCAGGAGAACTTCCTCTACACGCACTTCGACGAGATCTGCGAGATCATGAAGGCGTACGACGTGAGCTTCAGCCTCGGCGACGGGCTACGCCCGGGGTCGATCGCCGACGCCAACGACGCCGCGCAGTTCGGCGAGCTGGAGACGCTGGGCGAGCTGACGAAGAAGGCCTGGGCCCACGATGTCCAGGTGATGATCGAGGGCCCGGGCCACGTCCCGATGCACCTCATCCGGGAGAACATGACCCGGCAGCTCGAGGTCTGCCACGAGGCACCGTTCTACACGCTCGGGCCCCTCACCACGGACATCGCTCCCGGCTACGACCACATCACCAGCGGCATCGGCGCGGCGATGATCGGCTGGTTCGGCACGGCGATGCTCTGCTACGTGACGCCCAAGGAGCACCTCGGGCTGCCCGACCGCGAGGACGTACGGCAGGGCGTGGTGACCTACAGGCTCGCCGCGCACGCCGCGGACCTCGCCAAGGGGCACCCGGGCGCGCAGGCCCGGGACGACGCGCTCTCCCGGGCGCGGTTCGAGTTCCGCTGGCAGGACCAGTTCAACCTCTCGCTGGATCCGGAGAAGGCCCGCGAGTTCCACGACGCCACGCTGCCGGCCGACGGCGCCAAGGTGGCCCACTTCTGCTCGATGTGCGGCCCGCACTTCTGCTCCATGCAGCTGACCCAGGAGGTCCGGGCAGCCGACGTGGAGCAGGGGATGGCGGAGAAGGCCGAGGAGTTCCGGCGCGAGGGCGGGGAGCTCTACCGCTGAGAGCTCGGCGACGGCCTCATCGCTGGCCCTGAGCCAGGCGGGAGGCGATGTCGGCGGAGTCCAGCGCGCGATCCATCGCCTCCTCTGCATCGCGCGCGTCCTGCTCGATCTCACCGGCCTCGCGTGCCTTGGCGGCGGCCATGTCTTCCTTGATCCGCCGTAGGCTCTTCACCCCGATGTCGAGGAACGCCCGGACCACCTCGGGGTCGAACTGCGAGCCCGCGCAGCGCTGGATCTCGTCCACCGCGTTCTCGAAGGTGGTGCCCTTCCGGTACGGCCGGTCCGAGGTCATGGCGTCCAGCGTGTCGGCCACCGCGAAGATTCGGGCGCCGATGTGGATCTCCTCGCCGCGGAGCCCCCGGGGGTAGCCCTTCCCGTCGAACTTCTCCTGGTGGCTGAGGACGATGGTCGCCGGGATGTTGAGGAACTCGATGTTCCGGATCATCTCGTGGCCGATGTCCGGGTGCCGGCGCATCTCGATCCACTCAGCCTGGGTGAGCTTCGCCGGCTTGAGCAGGACCGCGTCCGGAACGCCGATCTTCCCGATGTCGTGGAGCAGGGCGCCGCGGCCGATCTCCTCGAGCTCCGGGCCGCGCAGGCTCAGCCGCTCGGCGATGGCCTCGGTGTACTTCACCACCCGCTGGCTGTGGTCGCTGGTCTCGTGCTCGCGGGCGTCCAGCGCCCGCACCAGCGCGAGCAACGTGGTCTGGTAGGTGCCCTGGATGTTCCGGAGCGCGGTGCGCAGCTCGCCGGTGCGGTCGCGGACCTTGCGCTCCAGCTTCTTCTGGTAGCGCTTGCGGGCGAGCTCGATGCGGCGCTTGGCCAGCGCGCGCTCGATGGCCCGGATGAGGTCGGTGAGCTTGGGTGGCTTGAGGAGGTAATCCACCGCGCCGCGGCGCAGGCAGTCCACCGCGGCCTCGGTGTCGCCGTACCCGGTGAGCATGATCACCGCGGTCTCGGGGTACCGCTCGCGGAAGGCCTCGAGCAGCCAGATGCCGTCACGGCCCGGCATCTTCATGTCGCTGATGACCAGCGGGGGCGCCTCGGCCGCGGCCACGTCCAGCGCCGCCTCCGCCGAGCTCGCGGTGCGGCACTCGTAACCTTCTTCCTGGAGCAGCACCGAGATGACGTCGCGGACGGAGGCGTCGTCGTCGACGATCAGGACCCGGGTCGGCGCAGCCAGGTTGTCCACGAGATGCATCCTAGAGTTTCGCCTCTCTGCGCTGCCACGGGGCGGCCTCGACCCCCTCGGTGGAACTCGCGCACCCGTTCACGACTGTCACAGTGTAAGCGCCTTCCGGTCGACCCGGAACGGGGTGAGGTCGATCGAGAGCGGCCTTCCCAGGATTGTCTCGGTGAGCACGGTCGCTGTGATCGGCGTCAGGAGAATGCCGTTACGGAAATGTCCGCTGGCGAGGAACAACCCCGGGACCTGCGCCGCCCCCAGCACGGGCAGCCCATCCGGCGTATGCGGCCGGAACCCGGCCCACGTTTCTACCACGGGTGCCCCGGCAATCCCCGGAAAGAGCCGAAGCCCGGTGGCGAGCACCGAGGCCAGCCCGGACACTGTCACCTGCTTGTCGAAGCCCGCAAATTCCATCGTGCTCCCGAGCAGGAGCCGACCATCGACGCGGGGAACTGCGTACCCTCGCGCCCCGAACACCACATGTCGGCTGATCGGCACCCGGGTGCGCACCATCACCATCTGACCCCGCGCGGGGCGGACCGCCGCGGGCGAGGAGAGCGCGCCGGGCACCAGTCCGGTCCACGCGCCTGCGGCCACGAGCACCGCGTCCCCGCGGAGCTCGCCCTGGTCGGTGGCGACGCCGACCACACGCCCGCCGCGCTCGAGCAGCCCGTGCACCTGCGCGGTGACGAAGCGCGCTCCGGCGCGTGCCGCGGCGATGGTGAGCGCCGAGACCAGGAGGCGGTTGTCCACCACCGCGTCTCCGGGGAAGCGCGCCGCGCCGCCGACGTCGGGCGACAGCTCGGGCTCGAGCGCGCGCACCGCCGCGGCGTCGAGCCACGTGGCCTCGAGCCCGCGCGCCCGCTGCCACCCGATGCGTGCCTGCATCGCCGCGCGCTCGGCGTCGTCGAACGTGACCTCGAGCACCCCGCATTCGCGGAAGGCGATGTCCATGTCACTCGCCTCGGCCAGCTCCCGGGCGAAGGTCGGGTAGAGGGCCCGGCTCGCGAGGCACAGGTCGAGGAAGGGACCGGGCCCGTCCGCCTCGGCCTGCGGGGCGAGGATGCCCCCGGCGGCGCTGGAGGCCTCGGCGCCGGGGACGCTCCGCTCGAGCACCGTGCACCGGACGCCGGCCTGCTGCAGCCGCCAGGCGACCGCGCAGCCCACCACGCCCGCGCCGACGACCAGGACCTCCATCAGCGTTGCTCCCCGGGGGCGACCGGGCGAACCGGGATGGGCGCGTGCGGCAGCGGTGGAGGCCGAGCGTGGTGGGTGATCCACCAGAACCGGGCGAAGGCCAGGAGCGCCAGCACCATCAGGAGGATGGTGCGCAGCGGGAACCGGCGCGGACCGCCGGAGCGCGTGGGTGGGGTGGTGAGCAATGGCCGCATCGACGCCATGACGCTTGGTGCTTGATCGGGTGGAAACGGGGGGTTAATGCCGCCGCGCGCCTACCGGGTGCAAGGAGGAAGAACGACCGTGGCTGACATTCTGGACGTGGTGATCATCGGCTCGGGACCCGGAGGGTACGTCGCCGCGATCCGCGCCGGGCAGCTGGGCCTGAAGACGGCCATCGTCGAGCGGGACAAGCGGCTGGGCGGCACCTGCCTTCACCGGGGGTGCATCCCCACCAAGTCGCTTCTCTGGACTGCCGAGCTGTTCGCGCACATCCAGGAAGCGGCCGAGTTCGGCATCGATCTCAAGTCGCCGGCCATCAACTGGGCCGCGGCGATGAAGCACAAGACCAAGGTCGTCACCGCGGGCGCCAACGGCATCGACTACCTGATGAAGAAGAACAAGGTCCAGGTGCTGAAGGGCCACGGTCGCATCGTGGGGAAGGGGAAGGTGGAGGTCACCCTCAGCGAGGGCGGCGCCAAGCAGACCCTGGAGACGAAGAACATCGTCATCGCCACCGGCTCGGTCCCCAAGTCGCTCCCCAACGTGAAGGTGGACCACAAGGTCGTCTACAACTCGGACTCCATCCTGGAGATCGCCGAGATCCCCAAGAGCATCATCGTGCTCGGCGCGGGCGCGGTGGGATGCGAGTTCGCCTCCGTGTTCAACCACGTGGGCAGCGAGACCACGCTGGTCGAGTACTTCCCCCACCTCCTGCCGATCGAGGACGAGGAGGCGAGCAAGGAGCTCGAGAAGCAGTTCAAGCGCCGGAAGATCGGCCTCGAGCTGTCGGCCCGGGTGGAGAAGGTCGAGCCGGGCGGCAAGGGCGTGAAGGTCACCATGACCACGCCCACCGGACCGAAGACCATCGAGGCGCAGATCCTCCTCTCGGCGGTGGGCCGGGCCCCGGTGACGGAGGACGTCGGCCTGGAGAAGACCAGCATCAAGCTGGAGAAGGGCTTCATCCCGGTGGACGACTTCATGCGGACCACCGAGCCGAACGTGTACGCCATCGGCGACGTCATCCCCGGCCCGATGCTGGCGCACGTGGCCTCGGCCGAGGGCGTGCTCGCCGTGGAGCACATCGCGGGCAAGGAAGTGCACCCCATCAACTACGACCTCACCCCGTCGGCGACCTACTGCTACCCCGAGGTGGCGTCGGTGGGCCTGACGGAGAAGAAGGCCAAGGAGCGCGGCTACGACGTGAAGACCGGCATCTTCCCGTTCAGCGCCATCACCAAGGCCAAGATCTCCGAGGAGGGCTTCGGGATGATCAAGGTGGTGAGCGAGAAGAAGTACGACGAGGTCCTCGGAGTCCACATGGTCGGTCCGCACGCCACCGAGCTGCTGGCCGAGGCCTGCATCGCGCTCCGGCTGGAGACCACCACCGAGGAGCTGGGCCGGACCATGCACGCCCACCCGACGCTGTCGGAGATCATGAAGGAGGGTGCGGAGATGACCCTCGGGACGCCGATCCACGTCTGAGTTACCCTAGAGCCATGGCCACGCCGGACCGATTCGCTCTGCCCCAGCTCGCCGAGAGCACCCGGAAGCCCGAGTGGCTGAAGGTCCGGATGCCCCACGGGGAGGAGTACGAGCGCGTCAAGGCGATCGTCCGCAAGACGGGCCTGGCGACGGTCTGCGAGGAGGCCCGCTGCCCCAACATCGCCGAATGCTGGGGCGGCGGTACCGCGACCGTGATGCTGATGGGGGAGGTGTGCACCCGGGCCTGCCGCTTCTGCCACGTGAAGGTCGGCGCGCCGCCTCCGCTCGATCCGGAGGAGCCGGAGAACCTCGCCCGGGCGGTCAAGGCGCTCTCGCTCGAGTACATCGTGGTGACCAGCGTCAACCGCGACGACCGGCCGGACGGCGGAGCGAGCCACTTCGCAGCGGCGATCACCGCGCTCCGGCGCGAGAGTCCCCGGACCACCGTCGAGGTTCTCATCCCGGACTTCAAGGGCGTGGAGCAGGACCTGGCGACGGTGGCGGTGGCCCGGCCGCACGTCATCGCTCACAACATCGAGACGGTGGAGCGGCTGACCCCCACCGTGCGCGACCGGCGGGCCGCGTACCGCCAGAGCCTGGGGGTGCTCCGCTACCTCAAGGACCGGCCGGAGGGGCTCTACACCAAGAGCTCGATCATGGTGGGGCTCGGCGAGACGGACGAGGAGCTGGTCCAGACCTTCCAGGACCTGCGCCAGGCGGGGGTCGACGTGCTGACGCTCGGCCAGTACCTCCAGCCGTCGCAGTACCATCTTCGCGTGGCGCGCTTCGTTCCGCCGGCGGACTTCGCCCGGTACAAGCAGGTGGCGGAGGGGATGGGATTCCTGTACGTCGCCTCGGGTCCTCTGGTCCGCAGCAGCTACCGCGCGGCCGAGTTCTTCATGAAGGGTCTCATGGAGCAGGGTCGGCACGCGTAAGGGCGCCCTGCGAGGAGCTGACACCGCCGTGGCCACGTTCGAGTTCAAGCTTCCGGACCTCGGGGAAGGCGTCGTCGAGGGTGAGATTGTCAAGTGGCTGGTCAAGCCCGGTGACTCCATCGAGGAGGACCAGGGCGTCGTCGAGCTGATGACCGACAAGGCGACGGTCACCGTCCCGGCGCCCCGCGCAGGCAAGGTCGTCTCGGTCCACGGCAAGGAGGGGGAGATCGCCAAGGTCCACCACACCTTGCTGACGATGGAGACCTCGGGAGATGCTCCGGCCGCGGCCGCTGCGGCCCCGGCCCAGGCATCGACCGGTGGCCCGGCTGCCTCCGTCGCGGCGCCCATGGCAGCGCGGGCTGTCGACGCGGAGAAGGTTCTGGCCACCCCGGTGACCCGGCGGATGGCCCGCGAGCACGGGCTCGACCTGGCAGCGATCTCCGGAACCGGCCCCCAGGGCAGGGTGCTCAAGGCGGACGTGCAGGCCGCGCTGGATCTCGGCCGTTCGCCCGAGCCGGTGAACGCGCCCCGGGCCAAGCTGGTCCCGCTGCCATCGGCCGGGGCTGACCAGCGCATCCCGATCCGGGGGCTCCGGAAGAAGATCGCGGAGAAGATGGTGCGGAGCAAGTTCACCGCGCCGCACTCTCTCTTCGTCGAGGAGGTCGACGTCACCCAGCTGGTCGCGCTCCGCAGGCGGCTGAACGCGGGGCTGGCCGAGTCGGGCGAGAGCCTGAAGATCAGCTTCCTCCCCTTCATCTGCAAGGCGCTGATCCCGGTGTTCCGGAAGTACCCCTCGCTGAACGCGAACTTCGACGACGCGGCCCAGGAGCTGGTGCAGCGCGGATCGTTCAACTTCGGCATCGCCGCAGCGACCGACGACGGCCTCACCGTACCGGTGGTCAAGGACGTGGACCGGCTCACGGTCCGTCAGCTGGCCGAGGAGATCTCCCGGCTGGGCGCCGCCGCGCGCGAGAAGAAGCTGAAGATGGACGAGCTGAGCGGGGGCACGTTCACCATCACCTCGCTGGGCACGAACGGTGGGCTCTTCGCCCTGCCGATCATCAACTACCCCGAGGTGGCGATCCTCGGCCTGCACCGGATCCGCAAGCGGCCGGTGGTGGCGGACGATGACCAGATCGTCATCCGTGAGATGATGAACGTCTCGCTGTCCTTCGATCACCGGGTCATCGACGGGCTCGTCGCGGCGGAGGCGACCGGAGCGCTGGTGCAGCTGCTCGAGCACCCCGAGTCGCTCCTGCTCGAGATGGCGTGAACCCCCGGGAGCTGCTGCAGTCGGCGCAGGCGGCGGAGCGAGAAGGTGACCTCGCCCGGGCCGGTGCGCTGCTGGAGCAGGCGGCCCGCATCTACGAGTCGACGGGGCAGAAGGCCCGTGCGGCGCAGATGCGACGCCACGTGGACCGGCTCGGCGCCTCCGCACGGGCCGGTGCACGGGGCGTCGAGGAGCCCCGGACGGTGAACCTGAACGGTCACTCCGAGACGGCCGGGGCCGAGCCGCTGCCGGGGCTCGACCGGCCGCTCGTCGAGCGCACGCCGACGCTGGCGGACCCGGCGCTCGAGGCCTGGTGCAGCTTCTGTTGCCGGCCGTCGCGCGAGGTGGGGCCGCTGGTGGGGGGGCCGGCGCAGGCCTACGTCTGTCGAAGCTGCGTGGAGCTCGCCGGCTCGCTCCTGGCCGGGGCGGCCGTCGAGGCGCCGGCGGTGCGCACCGGCTCCCAGCGGGTCCCCGACGCGGCACCGACCGAGGGGACGCCGGGCCCCGGAAAGGGCGAGCCGGCCGCCGCGAGTCGTGCGCGTGCCGCCGAGGCCGGACCGGGAGCGCTGCCCACGCAGGCCGACGCCGTCAGGCGCATCGAGTCGGCGCTGGCGGCGGGCCACGCCCGGGTGCTGCTGGTGGGCGCGGCCGGGAGCGGGAAGAGCACGTGGCTCCACGCCTGGGCCTCGCGCGCGCTCGGAACGGCGTGGGATGGCACGGACCGCCTGCCCGATTACGGCGCGGTGCTGGTCGACGACGTGGACCGGCTCGAGCCCGCCGCGCGCCGGCAGCTGGCCCGCGCGCTCCGGAATCGCCCCGTGGTGCTGGCGCTGGACGCGACGTTGCCCGAGCCGGAGCAGGAGGTCGGCGGCCGCCGGGTGCATGCGCCCGAGCAGGTCGAGTCGCTGGCGGGGAGCTGGCTTCCCGGCCCGGTGCTCGACGGGCTGACCCTGGAATGCTTCCGCGCCCCCGGAGAGGCGGAGCTGCGGCTCCTCGCCGAGCGGTGGCGCGCTCCCGACGGCTCGGTGGCGCCGCCGGATGCCCTCGAGGAGGCGCTGCGGCTCGCCGTTCGCTCCGCACGCGCGGCCCATGCGCTGCACGCGCTCCTGCTCCGGTGGTGGGCGTCGCGATGAGCGGACGCACGCTGACCGTGTACCGGCTCGGGCGCGTCGAGTACGAGGACGGGCTCCGGCTGCAGGCGCTGTTCGCCCGCGCCCGCAAGGAGCGAACGGTCGGCGACGTGTTGCTCCTGCTCGAGCACCCTCCGGTGCTGACGCTCGGCCGCGGTGCGAGCCGGACCGACGTGCTCGCGAGCGCGGAGGTCCTGGAGGCCCGTGGCGTCGAGGTGCACGAGACCGATCGCGGCGGCGAGGTCACCTGCCACGGGCCAGGTCAGATCGTCGGCTACCCCATCCTCGACCTCGCGCCCGACCGGAAGGACGTCCGACGCCACGTGCGGAGCGTGGAGGAGGGGATGATCCGCGCGCTCGCCGAGCAGGGCATCGAGGCCGGCCGCATCGGGAAGTGGCCCGGGGTGTGGGTCGGCTCGGAGGCGAGTGGCGACGCGCGGAAGATCGGCGCCGTGGGCGTGCACATCGCGCGCTGGATCACCACCCACGGGTTCGCGCTGAACGTGAACGCCGCGCTCGAGGACTTCCAGCTCATCGTCCCCTGCGGCATCCGGGAGGCGGGCGTGACATCGATCGAGCGGGAGCTCGGACATCCCGTGGAGGTCGCCCGGGTGCAGGACTCACTCGCTCGGGCCTTCGGGTCCATCCTCGAGGCGGACCTCCGCTTCGACGACGCGCGGGTTCAGACCATCTCGGTGACCGTGGTCCGTCGCGGCCCCGACGGACCGGAGGTGCTGCTCCTGCGGCGCATCCCCGAGCGCGGCGGGTTCTGGCAGCCGGTGACCGGTCGTCGCCTGCCGGGTGAGTCGGCGGAGGCGGCAGCGGCCCGCGAGCTCGAGGAGGAGACCGGGGCGCGGCTGGCGGTGAGGTCGCTCGCCTACCGGCACTGCTTCGCCCTCGGCGACACGGTCCCTCCCGTTCTCGTCGAGGAGGAGGCGTTCGCGGTCGACTGGCCGGCGCATCTCGAGGTGCGCCCCGGTCCCGAGCACGACCGCGCCGCGTGGGTGAGCGTGCCGGAGGCGCTGCAGCGGTTGCCCTTCGCCGGGCTCCGACGCGCCGCTCGACGAGCGACGACGCCCGACCGGGCGGGTCACTGGCGCTGAGCCGCATCGACGGCCGTCAGCCGCGGACGACCCGGATCGTCTGGCCCTCCCGGGCGGCAGTCGTTCGCGGGAAGCTGCTCCGGGCCTGCCAGAGCAGCGCGTCCAGCGCCCGGTCGTCGCGCTCGGGATCGTGGTGGAACAGCACCAGCCGCTTCACCTTCGCAGCCTTCGCCGTCGCCAGAGCGCCGTTCCAGGTGCTGTGGCCCCAGCCCCGCCGGGCCTCGTACTCGGGCCCGGTGTACATCGCATCGTGCAGCAGGACATCCGCGCCCCGCGCCAGCTCCACCAGCGACTCCGCTGGCTTGTCGGTGTGCTCCACGTCCGTCGCGTAGACCAGCGAGCGCCCGGCGAACTCCAGCCGGTACCCGAGGTTTCCGCCCGGGTGCTCCAGCTCGGCCGAGGTGATGCGCACCGGGCCGATGTTGAACGGCTCGCCCGGCTCGATGCTCCTGAAATCCAGCGCCGCCCGCGCAATCTGATCCAGCGTCACCGGGAAGTAGGGGGCACCATCTGCCCCTCGAGCGCGTCCTGCACGCTCCGGCCCTCGCGGCGGGGTCCGAGAAAGGTGAAGCGGTTGCCCGGCTCGGCCAGCGGGGCGAAGAACGGAATCCCCTGCAGGTGGTCGTAGTGGTAGTGCGAGAGGAGAACCGCCGCCTCGACGCGCCCGCCCGCATCGCGCAGTCGCTCGCCGAGCGCGCGGATGCCCGAGCCCGCGTCGAGGATGATCCGCCGCTCGCCGCAGCGGACCTCCACGCAGGGAGTGTTACCCCCGTACCGCTGTGTTGCTGCACCGGGCGCGGGAACCGAGCCGCGCACGCCCCAGAACGTGACCTGGAACCGGTCAGGGGTGCGTGCGTCAGCCGGCTTTCGCCGCGTCCTCCCCGAAGAGCTCAATCAGGTGTCCTGTACGCTCGCGCTTCGTGCGCAAGTAGTCCACGTTATGCGGATTGTGCGGAGCCGGGGAGGGGATTCGACCCCGGACCGGGATTCCTTCCTCGACCAGGCCCGCGATCTTGAGCGGATTGTTGGTGATCAGGTCGACACTCGCGGACCCCCAGGAGCCGCAGCATGTCCGCGGCCACGTCGTAGGTCCTGAGATCATCCGGGAAGCCGAGCTGCCGGTTCGCCTCGTAGGTGTCCAGCCCCCGAGCCTGCAACGCGTAGGCCTTGATCTTGTTGCCGAGTCCGATGCCCCGGCCCTCCTGGCGGAGGTACAGGACCACCCCGCGGCCGCGCGCGGCCACCAGGTCGAGCGCCCGGTCGAGCTGTTGACGGCAGTCACACTTCAGGCTGCCCAGCACCTCGCTGGTGAGGCACTCGGAGTGGGCGCGAACCGGCACGCCCTCCTGACCGAAGACCTCCCCCATCACCATCGCCACGTGCTCGCGCTGGTTGCGCCGATCCCGGAACACCACCACCCGAAAGGTCCCGCGGGCGGTGGGGAGCGGCGCCTCCGAGTACAGCTCCACCACGTGCGAGCGTCGGGTCAGCGGCTGGGGAGAGAGGCTGGACATGTCGAGGACTCAGGCTCCGTCGGATTTACCCTGTACCAACCTTGGATGCTCGGGGAGGGCCTCTGTTGCTAGGGCCCCCACCCCACAGGCAGAAGCTGGACGGGATCCCCCCGCCGGACACTCATCGAATCCATTGGAAAGTGCAGGAGATGGGTGGCCGAGACCGCCGAGCGCACCGCACCCGAGGACTGGGTCGGGAGCGGATCGGCCCACGGCTCGCCCTCCCGCCAGGACAGCACCACCCGGATGAAGTGAGCCAAGCCTCTGTTTTTCTTGAGGTCCACGCCGCTCCGGGCCTGCACCGGGGCGTGGGAGCGGGTCGGGGCGGCCCATCAGCGCGGAGGAGCGCAGGCCGGACGAAGAGCTCGAAGGTGACGAGGGACGAGGTGGGATTGCCGGGAAGCGCGAAGACCCGCGTCGCGCCTCGGCGCCCGAAGGCCAGCGGCTTGCCCGGCCTGATGGCCACGCGCCAGAAGTCCACCGCCACGCCGAGCCGCTCGAGCGCGGGTCGCACGTGGTCGTGCTCGCCGACCGACGCGCCCGCCGAGGTGAGCAGCACGTCGTAGTCCAGCCCGGTGCGGATGAGCCGCTCGACGTCCTCGATGCGGTCGCGGGCGATGCCGAGCACGTGCGGGACGCCGCCGGCGCGTCGGACGTTCAGCGCGAGCGCGACCGAGTTGGTGTCCACGATCCGCCCTTCGGGCTCCTCGTCCGGCCGGCAGAGCTCGTCGCCCGTCGCGAGGATGGCGACACGCGGACGCCGCGGAACGCGCACCGAGGCGAGCCCCTGTGCCGGCGAGCAGCGCCAGCTCGGGGATGCCGAGCACCGTCCCGGCCGGGAGCAGCACCTCTCCGGCCCGGGCGTCCTCGCCGGCGTCGCGCACGTTCTGGCGCGCCGCCACCGCCTCCTGGACCTCGACCCCGCCGAGATCCTCGCCCGGCAGCGGTCGGGTGCGCTCCTGCATCACCACCGCGTCCGCTCCGGGCGGCATGGGCGCGCCGGTCATGATCCGCACCGCCTCGCCCGGGCCGACCGGCCGCGTGGGCTGATCGCCGGCGTGCACCACGCCGACCACCCTCAGCGTCACCGGGGCCCGCGCCGCATCGGCGCTCCGCAGCGCGTAGCCGTCCATCGCCGAGTTGTCCCAGGGCGGCTGCGTTCGGCGGGCCGGCACGTCGGACGTGAGCCCGAACCCGAGCGCGTCCTCGAGCGGCAGCCAGACCTCCGGCAGAGGGTGCGAGGTCGTGGAGGATCCGGTCCTGGGCCTCGGGGGCGGGGAGCGGAGCGGGATCGGGCATCCACCCTCCGTAGCGCGAAGGCTCCGAATTCTCAATTCTTTGAGGGGTTTACGGTTGACAGCGGCAACCCCCCCGGTTATGTGCCCTCCTTCATCCACGTGGCGAAGCCCAAGCCCAAGACGAAGTCCGGCGCGGCAAAGCCTGGCTCACGAAAGAATGAGGCCCGTCTGGGGCTCCTGAAGAAGGCATCGGCCAAGGTCGCCAAGGCCGCTGCCAAGCTGGTGAAGTCGGCGGCCAAGACGCCAGAATCGCTCCCGCGAAGCTCGCGCCGGTCAAGGCAGCGCCCGCGAAGGCTGCGGCTGCGAAGATCGTCCCCAAGGCAGCACCCGCGAAGGCCGTGAAGGGCGGAGCGAAGCCCACGGGCAAGCCGGTCGCCCCGCCGGTGGTGCTCCGCACGCCCGACAAGCCGCGTCCCGCGCGCGACCAAGCTGCCGCCGGTCGGCGAGCCGCTGACCAAGCGAGAGCTCGAACAGATCCTCACCGCCGCCGCCGGCCGCGGCGTGGCGGGCGAGGGGAGCCTGAAGGGAAGGCTCGTGGTGAAGGACGGCCTGCCGTACCTCCACGTCGTCGGCCGGGACAAGCGCGAGCTGGTGTTCCTCCTCCAGGGCCCCGACCAGGAGGTCCTGCCGGCGTACGTGGACCACAAGGTCAGCGTCACCGGGCTCATCAAGAAGACCCACAACTACGGCGGCACCATCGACGTGCGGAAGTACGCCGCCAAGCGCGCAGACGCCGAGCCGGTCGAGGCGCCAGTCGCCGAGAAGCTCCGCTACCTGTCGCCCGGCGAGGTCGAGCAGATCGGCAGCGCGGGGATGGGTGCCGGGATGCGCGGCTTTGCCAGCGTGCGCGGTGCGCTGGAGATGTCCGGCGAGGACTTCATCCTGGTCGTCTCCAACGCCGGGACCCGCCAGCAGGTCACCTTCCGCCTCGGCGGCAAGATGTCGAAGACCTTCCGCAAGAACATGGGGCAGCCGGTGCTGGTCACCGGCGTGGTCCACAAGGAATCCGGCTGGGGCGGCACCATCGAGGTCGAGAACGCCGAGCTCCGCCCGGCCGACGTGCGCAGCATGTCGCGCGATGCGCTCGAGGTGCTCGAGCTCGAGGGCATCCCGGACCCGGGCACCCCGCTGGACATCCGCATCGGCCAGGCGCTCGCCGTTCGCATCCCGGAGCGCGCCGGGTACACCTGGGCCGTCGAGCCCACCACCGCCAAGCGGGTCGGGTTGCGCGAGGCCAACTTCATCGCCTCCTCCGGCGGCGCGGGCACCCGCGAGTTCTTCTTCACTCCACGCAATCCCGGCCAGTACGACGTGGATTTCTTCCTGGCCAAGGTCTTCGCCCCGGCACAGGTCACGAAGACGCAGCGGCTGACCGTCGCCGTCCGCGCCTGATCGCGGGCGCGGGGGAGCAATTCGCATGGCAGCTCGGGTTGATAGCTCGGTCCTCCTCGGGGCCCTGGAGAAGGCCGACCACCCCCTCGGGGTGGCCGAGCTGCTCCGGTCCTCCGGGCTTCACGGCGGGCAGCGCACCGACGTGAAGCGGGTGATGCGCGCGCTGGTCAAGGAGGGCCGCGTGGAGCGGTCCGGCGAACGGTTCACCGTGCCAGGGCCGTCGCGCGGCGACGAAGGAGGCTCGCCGCTCGCCGTCGGGCGCGGGCGGGCGCGCGGGTCCGTTCCTCGAGGGCACGCTGACCGTGCACCGCGACGGCTTCGGCTTCGTGGACGTGGGCGCCGAGGAGGACATCTTCGTCCCGCCGCACGAGGCCCGCCGGGCCCTCGACGGCGACCGGGTCAAGGTCGAGGTGTTGACCTCGCGCGGCCGCTCCGAGGGACGCATCGTCGGGGTGGTCCTCCGGCAGCGCGAGGCGCTGGTCGGGACCTACGTCGAGCGCGGCGGGAACGAGGCGCTGGTCCGGCCGAACGATCCGTCCATGCCGGCGCCGGTGCGCGTGCCCCGGACGCAGCTCGCCCGCGACGGCGACGTGGTGACGCGTGCGGCTGGGCGTCGGCGCGGATCTCTGCCGCCGGGCGGCCTGGTGGGCGAGGTGACCGGCTCCCTCGGCCGCCCCGGTGACCCGTCGCAGGACGTGCTGGCCATCGTCTTCGGCCAGGGCTTCTCGCGAGGAGTTCCCGCCCGAGGTGATGGACGAGGCGGACCGGGTCCCGCTGCACGTGCCGGCCACCGAGCTGCACGAGGGCGGCCGCCGCGACCTGCGCGCGCTCTCGCTGGTCACCATCGACGGCGCCGATGCCCGCGACTTCGACGACGCGGTCTACGCCGAGGTCCAGCCCGGGCGGCGCGGTCGCGGCTGTGGGTGGCCATCGCCGACGTGAGCCACTACGTCCGGCCCGGCTCGGCGCTGGACACCGAGGCGTTCCGGCGCGGAACCTCGGTCTACCTGCCCGGACCGGGTGCTGCCGATGCTCCCGGAGCGGCTGTCCAACGGCATCTGCTCGCTCCGCCCGGACGAGGACCGGCTCTGCCTGGTGGCGGAGATGGTCTTCGACGCGAGCGGCCGCCGCACCCAGACCGAGCTCTACCCGGCGGTGATGCGGAGCGCCGCGCGCTGCACCTACGAGGAGGTGCAGCAGGTGCTCGACGGCGAGTCCGTCCCGGCCCGCGACCGCTTCCGGCCGCTGTTCCAGCGGCTGCAGACGCTGGGACGGCTCCTGCGCGGCGTGCGCGAGCAGCGCGGGGCGATGGACTTCGACCTCCCGGAGACCCGGCCCCAGCTGGACGAGTCGGGCCGGCCGGTGCGGATGGTGCGGCGGGAGCGCAAGGAGAGCCACCGCATCGTCGAGGACTGCATGCTCGCCGCCAACGAGGCGGTGGCGGCCTTCTTCCAGGAGCAGGGCCTGCCGTCGGTCTACCGGTTCCACGGCGAGCCCGACCCGGACAAGCTGGCGGCGTTCGGCGAGCTGGCCCGGGCCCACGGCCTGATGGTTCCCGGCAAGGGCGAGCCGACCTCGCGCGAGCTGAACCTCTTCATGCGCGGCGCTGGTGGGTCATCCCGGCGCAGCGCGCGCTGAACCAGCTCCTGCTCCGCTCGATGATGCAGGCGGTGTACTCGCCGGACCAGGTCGGGCCACTACGGCCTGGGGGCGGAGGAGTACCTTCACTTCACCTCGCCCATCCGGCGCTACCCGGACCTGCTCGGTGCACCGGCCTGCTCCGGGCGCAGTGGGAGCGCAGGCGGCGGGCGCGGCCCGGGCGAGAGCTGGAGCACGAGGTCGAGGCGCTGCGGCGCATGGCCGCGCACAGCTCGGAGCGCGAGCGGGCGGCGATGAAGTGCGAGCGCGAGGTGAACTCGCTCTACGCCTGCCTGCTGATGGAGGACCGGGTGGGCGAGGAGTTCGCGGCCACGGTCTCGTCCATCACCGACTTCGGACTCTTCGTCGAGCTGGACACGGAGCACGTCGAGGGCCTGGTCCGCGCCGACGACCTCGGGCCCGGGCACAAGCTCGTCGTCGGCGCGCTGACCTGGCCGACGGGGCGGCGGGTCCAGGTGGGGCAGGCGCTCACCGTCCGGCTGGCGGGCGTGAACGTGCAGCGCCGGCAGATGGACTTCGACGTGGTGGCGTTCGCGGGCGAGCAGCCGCTGGCCCGTCGCACCGCAGCGGAGCGGCTGGAGAGCGCGGCGGCGCGCACGGGCGCTCACCCCGGAAGCCTCGGGAGCAGGCCGCCCGGCACCCCGGTGGACGACGGCCGGGCGAGTTCGAGCAGGGCGCGCAGACCACGGACGAGAAGCGAGCGGGGAAGGGCGAGCGGCGCCCGGGCGAGGGCGGCCGAGGACTGCGCTCGCGGGGCGGGGGACCGCGTGCGGCGGGAGATCGCCAGGAGCCGGGCCGGCCCGGGCCGGAGAGGCAAGGGGCCCAGCGGGGACGGCAGGTCCCGGCGAGCGCGCGCGGCGGGCAGCACGCCGCGGCCGAGAAGCCTCGGCTGAAGGGCCCGGAGCCCCCGGGGCAGGAAGGACGAGCGCAGGGCGGACGACAGGCGCAGAAGCAGCAGGACCGCGGCGGCCGGCAGCGCACCGAAGGCGAGCGGCAACAGGCCGGACGACGCACCGGGGAGAAGCAGCAGCGCGAGCACCGGGACGCGCGGCGGGGAACGTCCGCAGCGCCAGGGAAGCCAGCGTGACACCAGGACCGTCGAGCAGTCGGCCCGTCACACGAGCGGCCCGAGTCGCAGCCGCGGGCGCGTCCGGCTCTCCGCATCCGGGGTTCGATCGCCTCCGCGCGCTCGCCGGTCAGCAGGGAAAGGCCGGTCCCGTGGGGGCTCGCGTCAGGGCAGTGGGCGGGCGGGCGCGGGACGGGCCTGGCGAGCGGGGTCGAGGCTCCTCCGGCGGCGGCGAGCGCGGAGCCCCGAGACCGAGCGGATCCGGCTCGGGGGGCATCGCCGCCGACGCGTTGAGCCGCCGCTCACCGTGACTCGCCGCTGAGCGGCGTCGCTCGGGACGGCCAGCGTGCGGACCGTGCCGAATGGGCTCAGCGGAACAGCGCGTCGGCGTTGTCGTGGAGGATGGCCTGCTCCTCCACCCGCGTGAACCCGAGCCGGCGCACCGCACGGAGCGCGGCGTCGAGGTTGCTCAGCGGGAAGTCCGAGCCGAAGAGGATCCGGTCCGTGCCCGACCGAGCGGCACACCCAGCGGAGCTGCTCGGCATACGGCGAGTCGACGTACAGCGGCGCGACCGCCGAGAGATCGAACCACACGTTGCGCGGGTAGAACGGGTACAGCTCGAGCAGCCGGAAGACGAGCACGTCATCGAACCGGATGCCGCCCATGTGGGTCAGGACGAACCGCCCCCTGGGGAAAGGCGAGGGCGAGTTTCCCGGTCTCATTCGCAGCCCCGAGCCACCAGCCTTCGACGTACACCACGAGCCCGAGCGCGGTCGCCCGGCCGACGAAGGCCAGGACCTCGGGCGTGTCGAGGTCCAGCTTCGACGGCGACAGCTTCACCCCGCGGTAGCCGAGCTGCGCGATGCGCTCGAGCTCCCGGAGCCCCGGCTCGCCGTCCGAGGGCTGCACTGCGCCGACGGCGATGAAGCGGCCCGGTCGCGAGCGGAGCAGCGCGGCCACCTGGTCATGCAGCTCCGCGCACCGCGGCCAGATCCGGGCGTGGGCGGGACGACCAGGAGCACCGCCCGCTCCACGCCGGAGCTGTCCATCTGCTCGAGCAGGACGTCCGGCCGGCCCGAGACCTTGGGCTGGATGCGCCCGGGGGACGAGCCCGACTCGAAGTGCGCGTGGGCGTCGATGGACTTGCCGGTGTACCCGCAGCCCGGCCAGGGCGATCGCGGTCGAGGCGAGGAGGGTCCGGGCGTTCATTCGTCCACCCGGAGCCCGACCACGGTGACCCCGTCGCCGCCCTCGTGGCTCTCGCCGGGCCGGTACATCCGCACGTAGGGCGACTCCTCGAGGTAGTCGCGGATGGCCTGCTTGAGCGCGCCCGTCCCGTGTCCGTGGAGGACCAGCACCCCGGGGTCGCCGTTGCGGAACGCCTGGTCCAGGAAGGATCTCCACCTCGCGCACCGCCTCCTCGGCCCGGAGGCCGCGGACGTCCACCCGCAGCGGCGGGGCCTCGAGCGCGCGCGGCGCGGCGTCCGGTGCCCGCTCCAGGGAGGCCCGGCCGCGGTCCGGCGAGGGAAACCGGCTCGCCGGTCGCTCGTCCCGCGCGCCGGCCAGCTCGGCCCGCGGAACCCGCATCTTCAGCGCCCCGGCGGAGACGAGCACCTCGTCGCCCGCGAGCTCGAGCACGGTGACGTCCCGGTGGAGCCCCAGGTGATGCACCACGTCGCCCACCCGCAGCTCTCCGGCGCGGGCGCGAGCGTCGGCCCGGGCCCCCTCGCGGGCGAGGGACTCGGCACGGGCCCGCGCCGCCTCCGCCTGGGCGGCCAGCGCGGCGCGCGTCGACTCGGCCCGCTCGACCGATGCCTGCTGCCGGAGCTCGGCCAGCTGGCTGGACACCTCCGCCAGCGCCCTCTCCGACTCGACGCGCAGCCGCTCGGCGTGGGCGGATTCCTCGGCCCGGCGCTGCTCGGCAAACGCGGCCCGCTCGGCGGCCAGCGCCCGGGCGTCGCCTCGGCCGCGGCCGTCGCCGCCCGGGCGCGCTCCACCTCGTCCGAGAGGGCGCGCCGCTCCTCCTCGGCGGCGGCGAGCGCCTGGGCCAGCGGGCCGCCGGCGCTCCGCACGAGCTCCCGCGCCCGGTCCACCACGTGCGGGGCGAGCCCCATCCGCGAGGCGAGGTCCAGTGCCGACGACGTCCCGGCGGCCCCGAGCTGGAGCTTGTAGGTGGGCGCCATCCGCCTGCTGTCGAAGCCCACCCGGGCGTTGAGGAAGCGGGGGTCCACGTGGGTCAGCGCCTTCAGCTCCTCGAGGTGGGTGGTGACCAGCACCCGGACGCCGCGGCCGATGAGCTCCTCGAGCACCGCGATGGCCAGCGCCGCGCCCTCGCGCGGGTCGGTGTCGGCGGCGATCTCGTCGATCAGCGCCAGGGCGCCCGGGCCCGCGCCCTCGAGGATGCGCTTCAGCTCGCGGACGTGGGCGCTGAAGGTGGACAGGTCCTGGGCGAGGTCCTGCGCGTCGCCCACCGCCGAGTGCACCGAGGTGAAGAGCGGCAGCTGGGAGCCCGCCGCGGCCGGGATCTGGAGGCCGGCCCGCAGCAGGACCGCGCAGAGCCCCACGGCGGTGAGGGTGACGGTCTTCCCGCCGGCGTTGGGCCCCGAGACCACCAGCGCCCGCACCTCCTCGCCGAGCCGGACGTCGTTCGCCACCACCTCCCGGCCCCGCAGGACCAGGAGCGGATGCCGGAGCTGGAGCAGGACCAGCGGCCCATCGGCGTCCTCGACCACCGGGGGTGGCCGCGTCCAGGTCGGCCCCGAGCTGCGCCGCCGCCTCGGCCTCGTCGAGCTCCGCCGCCGCCTCGACTCCCTCGAGGATGCGCGCCGACTCGCGGCCCACCGCATCCGAGAGCTCCTGCAGGACGCGCCGTTCCTCCTCCAGCGCCACCGACTGGGCGATGGCCAGGTCGTTTCCGATGCCCACCAGCGACTCCGGCTCGACGAAGAGCGTCTGTCCGGACTGGCTCGCGTTGTGGACGATGCCCGGCACCTCGGCCCGCGCCTGCGCCAGCACCGGGACGACGTACCGGTTGTTGCGCAGGGTGTAGTAGTTCTCGCGCAGGTGGAGCAGGAAGCGCTCGTCGTGGAGCAGCCCGTCCAGGCGTGACTTGATGGCCCGGTGCAGCCCGCGGATGCGGTCGCGGGCCTCCTTGAGCGCCGGGCTCGCCCGCTCGGAGATCTCGCCGTCGGACTCGAAGCACCGGTCGATCCGCACCGCCAGCTTCTCGAGGTCGGGCAGGCGCTGGCCGAGGAACGCCAGCCGCGGAGCCAGGGCGGAGCTCTCGTGGAGCGCCTCGCGGGTCCGGCTCGAAGGCGAACAGGGTCTGGGCGCAGGCGGTCAGCTCGCGAGGCTCGAGCAGGCCGCTCTTCTCGGCCCGCTCCACCGAGCCCCGGATGTCGGCCACGCCCCCGAGCGGAAGACTCACCTGTCGCCTGCAGCAGCGCACGTGCCTCGTCCACCCGGGCGAGTGACTCCCGGATGGCAGATGCGTCGTCGAGGAATGAACGGGCGAGCGCGCGGCTCCGCCCCGCCGCGGTCCGGCAGCGCTGGCCGAGGGCGGCCAGGACCTCAGGGAATGCGAGGTCCTCCAGTGTCCGGGGGGAGAAGTGCACGGCGCCTGGACGTTCTGTTGCGGTGCCGGTGCCCGGGTCAAGCGAGTTGAGTGCCCGTCGCTCGCTTCGGTACCATCCAGGACCGGATGATGGCCGCGAGCGTGATGCTTCTGGTGGGCTCCCTGCTGGGGGCGACGCCGCTGGAGCAGATCAGCGCCCGCGAGGCGGCCGGGGACGACGGTGGCGCGCTGGCGGTGGCCGAGTCCTGGGCCTCGATCGAGCCCGGGTCCCCGTACGGCCACCTCGAGGCGGCGCGGCTCGGCCTGAAGCTCGGCCGTTCCCTGGAGAGGGTCGACTGGCACCTGCGCTGGGCGTACGCGCTCGCGCCGGACAACCCGCGCGGCCTGCATCTGTGGGGGCTGCTGGAGGAGGAGCGGGGCGATCTCGAGGGTGCCCGCGGCGCCCAGCGAAAGGCCATCGCGCTGCGGACGGACTACCTGGACGCGCACCGCAAGCTCGCCGCGCTCGCCGATCGGGCGGGGGACTGGGGGGAGGCCGAGAAGGAGCTCCGCTACCTCATCCGCGCGGGCGACGGCGACACGGGGCTGAAGCTCCAGCTGGCGCGGGTCCAGGAGCGGTCGGGCCGGCCGGGCGAGGCGGAGTCGACGCTCTCCGACCTCCACCGGGCAGACCCGAAGAACGCGGTGGTGACCCGGGCCCTCGCCGACCTGTACACCCGGACCGGCCGGCCCCAGCAGGCCGCGGCGCTCATGAAGATCGCTCGAGCCGCAGAAGCGGACGATGCGGTCGCTGAGCGCATCTCGTCATTGAGCGCGGCGTCGGTCGGGGTACGCTCCGCACCGTGATGCGGGTCAGGACCGGGCTGGACGTCTGGGAGGCCGAGCAGTTCCGCGCGCTGCGGGGGTTGAAGGTGGGGGCCATCGTCAACCCCACCAGCGTGGACGGACGCTTTCGCCACCTGGCCGATCTCCTCTGGGCCGCGCCGGGGGTGACGCTGGCGGCGCTGTTCGGCCCGGAGCACGGCGTGCGCGGCGAGGTCCAGTACATGGAGGCGGTGGGCGAGGCGCGAGATCCGCGGACCGGCGTCCCCGTGCACTCGCTCTACGGGCGCACGGCGGAGTCGCTCCGCCCGCGCCCGGAGTGGCTCGAGGGGCTGGACGTCGTGGTCTTCGACATCCAGGACGTGGGCGCGCGCTACTACACCTACGTCTACACGCTCGCCCTGGCGATGGAGGCCTGCGGCAAGGCCGGCATCGCGCCTCGTGGTGCTCGACCGGCCGAACCCGCTCGGCGGCGAGCGGGTGGAGGGCAACCTGGTCGAGCCCGGGTTCCAGAGCTTCGTCGGGCTCTACCCGCTCCCCAACCGGCACGGGATGACGCTCGGGCGAGCTGGCGCGGATGCTCAACGCCGAGCAGCGCTTCGGCTGCGACCTGGCGGTGGTGCCCTGCCTGGGCTGGTCGCGGCGGATGCGCTGGGCCGAGACCGGGCTGCCCTTCGTCCCGCCGTCGCCCAACATGCCGACGCCGGACACCGCCCAGGTCTACCCGGGGATGTGCCTGCTCGAGGGCACGAACCTCTCCGAGGGGCGCGGCACCTGCCGGCCGTTCGAGCAGTTCGGGGCGCCCTACCTCGACGCGCACGCCGTCGCCGAGGCCCTCGAGCGCCACGCGCTCCCCGGGCTCCGGCTGCGCCCGGTGCACTTCGTCCCCACCTGGGACAAGCACCGCGGCGCCGACTGCGCGGGGGCCTTCCTCCACGTGACCGACCCGGCGCTCTTCCCATCGGTGAAGGCAGGGCTGGCGGTGGTGGCCCAGGCACGACGCTTGGGGGGCGACGCCTTCCAGTGGCGGGCGGAGGCCTACGAGTTCGTCACCGACGTTCCGGCCTTCGACCTGCTGTGCGGCAACGGGCGGGTGCGGAGAGCGCTCGAGGACGGGGCGGACTTCGAGGAGGTGGCTGCGCTGCTGGACGGGGCGGAGTCGGCCTTCCTCGAACGGCGGGCGCCGCATCTGCTCTACGGCTAGGCTCCTCCGCGGCACATGGACGTCGCGCTCCTCGGGGGCTCCTTCAACCCGCCCCATCTCGGTCACCTGCTCGCCGCACACGTGGTGCGGGCGATCGAGCCGGTGGACCAGGTGTGGTTCGTTCCCGCGGCGCACCATCCCTTCGGAAAGCCGCTGATCGACTTCGCCCACCGGATGGCGATGTGCGAGCTGATGTGCCGCGACGCCTCCGGCTGGCTGGCGACGTCGGACATCGAGGCCTCGCTCGGTGGGGACGGCTACACGGTGGACACGCTGCGGGCGCTGCACGCTCGGTGGCCGGAACGCAGGTGGACGCTGGTGGTGGGGAGCGACATTGTGGCCGAGCTGCCCCGGTGGCGGGAGGTGGAGGAGGTCCGCCGGCTGGCCCGGATCGTCATCCTCGACCGGGCGGGCCACCCGGCCGCGGGCGCGGTCGGACCGCCCCTGGCGAAGGTCTCGAGCACCGAGGTGCGGGCGGCGCTCGCCGCGGGCCGGGGAGGCGAGGGGCTCGTGCACCGGGAGGTGCTCGGGTACATCGAGCGCCACGGCCTGTACCGCAGCGCCGAGTGAGCGGTCGGCCCCCGCGGGTCACTGGATGGCGAAGCCGAAGACTTGAAGGGGCGTGAGCCCGTCATCGGGGCGCACCGCCACCTGGTAGAAGAACGAAATCGGCACCGCCGAGCCCCAGAGCGTCCGGAGCGAGACCGCGGCCCCGTAGGAGCGGTGGTTGCCCTCGGTGGATGGCCCGCACCGCGCTCGCCGAGGTCCAGGTGTGGGCCCACTCGCCGAAGAGGTCGATGTCGATCTGCCGGACGAAGAACGAGGGGAACAGCCAGAGGAACGACGCCCAGCCGTAGTCGATGATGATCGGCGCCTTGTACCGCAGGCCGGCGATCGCCACCGCGTTGGTGCGCAGGGTGACGTCCTCGTAGCCGCGCAGCGGCTCGCGGAAGGTGATGTCCGGGAACACGGCCAGGCCGGTGCCCACCTGTGACCTGTCCTCCTGCGATTCCCACTGGACGAGGCCCAGGCTGCTCCCACCCACCCGGAGGAGCCGCGCCGGCGAACCGGGGAGCGCCCGGCCTCGCACGGTGATGAGCAGCGTGTGCCGCACCCAGAACGGGAGCGGGGTGTACACCCCGACGCTCGCCGCCACGTCGGCGAAGCTGTAGTCCGAGCCGAAGACCTTGGAGAACCACTGCACGCTCCCCACCGTCGCCACGCCCAGCCGCGGACCGGCGTAGGGCGTGGACTCGAGCGCGGACCAGGCGCTGGCGATGCCGGGGCCGAGGAGCTGTGAGCTCAGCGAGGCGCCCGACTGGAGCCCCTCGACCCGGCGCACCGCGAGGAAGTTGAGCGCCACCGGCGTCGTCCAGAACGTCCTCGAGGCGGAGAGCTGCCCCGCGTAGTCGACCACGCTCGGGACGTAGGACGCGCTGCTCGGATCCAGCAGCGCGGGCTCGGCCGCCCGGGAGATGGTGAGCTGGAGATACACGGGGGCCAGCTGGTAGTTCCCGTAGCCGATCGAGAAGGTGGGGCCCGGGTCGTTCGTCTCGTAGCCCAGGTTCAGCCCGTAGTTGTGCAGGCCCAGCCGGTCGCTGCCCTGGAGCGAGACGCCGGCGTACACGGTGTTCTGGCTCCCGTTGTAGACCTCTCGCTTTCCGAACGAGACGAAGGGACCCCGCAGCGTGGGGATGAGGAGGTTGTCGATCGCGTGGTACGGGTCGTCGGAGAGGATGGGGACCGCGGGCTCCGCCGGCTCACTCGCTTCGACCTGCGCCAGGGTGGGCTCCGGCGAGAGGACGCGCCCCTGGCCGATGTCCATCCAATCCAGCGTCCAGCTCCAGCCGTCGCGGTTGACGAAGGCGAGCCGGTTCCCGGGCAGGGGAACCGGATCCAGCACGACGAAGGGTGCATCGGAGAGCACGGTGATGGCCCCGGTCGACACGTCGATGCGCACCGCCTGGGTGCGCCCGTCCACCTCGTGCAGCGCGATGACCCGATCCGGGCCATCCCAGCGCGGCGAGTAGTTGAACTTCCCGTCGCGGGTCAGCGGTTGCTCGGTGCCGTCGGGGAGACGGATCCAGAGGTCGAAGTCGTCGCCGAGCTTGCGGGCGAAGACGATGCGTCCGTCAGCGGCGGGGTCGGGCGCGCCGAGGGTGAGACGGCCCCGGTTGTGGGTCAGTGGGCGCTGCTCGCCGGTGAGAGGTCGAGCTCCCACGAATCCCCGGTGTCGGCGTGGCTCCGCACGAAGACGTACCGGGTGCCGGCCGGATCCACGCCGCCGCCGAGAGAGTCTGGCAGGTCCCAGATCCGGAGCAGCCGTCCGTCGTGCGCGTCGAGCTCGAGGAGTCTCGGAGCCGTGGCCCCGTCGATGCCGATGTCGGCCATGACGACGAAGAGCCGGTCGCCGCCGGCGTCGAAGGAGAGCCCGCTGACCGCGTTGGGGCTGGTGACGATGTAGGGCCGGCCGGGCAGGAAGTTGGTGAGGCGCCGGCGGAAACGGAGGGAGCCGTCGGGGTTGCGGATGCGGAGCTCGGACGCGAAGTCCAGGCCGGCGGTGATGGTGGCCAGCGTCCCGTCGGGCGCCGAGGCGATCCGGGCGAAGTACCCGAGGTCCCGGTCAAGGACCTTCTGGCTCTCGGGCCGCTCGCGCCACGGGCCGGAGTGCTGGAGCGTTTCCCGCCACTCGGCGACGAGCCCGCCCGGGTCCTTCCCGTAAACCCACATGAAGCGGAACGACACGCCCAGGAACGGGATCCAGCTGCTGCCCTGGACGTCGATGAGCTCCCAGAGCTTCTCGGCTCCGTACCGGCGAGCGAGCCAGGTGATGAATTGGCTTCCCACCACGTACTGCCCCCCGAAGGGCAGGAGCTGCCGCTGTCCCGGGCGACATGTCTCCGGGATAGATGTCACCCTTGCGGAGCGCCACGCCGGAGTCGAAGAGGCCCTGCCAGATGGGGCTATGGGGACGGCCGGTGGCGCGGTCGAGTCTGCCCTCGTAGTAGGTCGCCAGGCCCTCGAGAAAGTAACGCCTCGGTGGCGATGTTCGGGTCGAGCAGGTCGCCGAAGGCGAGGTTCAGGTAGTACCAGAGCTCGTCCACCTCGGCGAACTGCACGTAGTGCACAGCCTCGTGGCAGGAGACGTCGTCCACGTGGTTGGTGCCAATCTCCAGGAGGTTGAACCCCTCGGTGGTGAAGTGCTGGGCGAGCACCATTTGCAGGGGGAGCCCACCGAGCTGCGGCTGGACGTAGGCGTTGTCGAAGTCCGCGGTGGTCAGGTAGGCGAGGACCTTGGGCCGCGGCGTGCTGGAGAGCCGGTTCTTCCGGAGGAGCTCCACGCACCAGTCGAGCCGCCGCGCGATCCGGAGCGCCTCGTCCCGATTCGCCTCCGGGTAATAGAGCTCCACCCGGGGGGTCTCGAGCTTCCGCATCGGCTGCCGGGCGAACGAGGTGGTGACCGCCTGGTCGAAGCGGGGGCCGACGGTGGCGCAACCTGACGCCGCCAGCAGAACGGCCAGGAGGGCCCATCGCCGCCGACAGTCGACTCGGAATCCCCTCCCGGCTCCGGGCTTCTCCACAGAGCCCCCCGTTCTACGCTAAGGGGCCCACCCATGGCTTCCTCCGCAGGGCATCTCGACGCCGCCACCCAGCAGCTCGCGGCCTCTCTGGCACGGGCCACCGGTGGCCCGGTGGACCTCGCGACGGCGACGTGGGCCGACATCGAGAAGGGCGTCATCAAGCTGCTCATGGGTCCGTTCCGGCCCAATCAACCCGAGCACCAGCTCACCGCGCTCGGGTTGGCCGGGGTCCTCGCCGACCGGCTCATCGCCGCTGACCAGGCCTTCTGGTTTCCACACCGGGAGGCCCCCGAGGGGGGAATAATCGGGTTTCCCGAGGCGGTGCTGATGCTGTCGCCCTTCCAGGCGGTGGTGGAGGCGCTGAGCCGGGGCAAGCTCGAGCGCCTCGAGGAGGTCACCACCGACGTCCGTCGCGCGCTGGCGCAGGCGCGGTTTGCTCCCTCCGGGGCGGCGCCGGTCCGGCTCCGGCCGGAGGACTACGCCCGCCTGTTCGATCCGGGCTTCCTCCAGTTCGTGCTGGTCGACGGGCGGCGGGCCAGGGAGCTCTGGGCCGCGAAACCCTCGGTGCTCTCGGCGGATCTGCGGGCGGCGCTGGCGCGGGTGGGCGCGCAGCGGATGTCGGCCGAGTCGAAGGCGCAGTTCGAGCAGCAAATCGCCGGCGCGCTGGCCAGGCTGGACCCGGCCAGGAGCTTCGGGGACCAGGTGGGCCAGTCGCCCCGGCTCGCGGAGCTGATGGTGACCGTGGCGGCGGCGACCAAGCAGACCGGCTCGGCGCCGGACGAGTTCTGGGAGCAGGCGGTGCTGCCGCTGCTCTTCACCGGGGCGCCGACGAGCTACCCGCCGCTGATCCGCAGGACGTGGAGGCGGCGAAGCAGGGCGTGGATCCGCTCGCGCTCTTCCTCGACATCGTCCCCTACACCTCGCCGGCGCCGGAGGACGGGCTCCTGGGGGTGTTCCAGATGCAGGAGGTCGGGGTGCTCCACCCGGCCCTGGCGCAGGGCGGGGCCCCGCGACTGCTCACGGTGCCGAAGGCGGCGCTCCAGGCGAAGGTGGCGGCCTACGACCCGCGGTCGGCGCGGGCCTCGCTGGACGGCTTCGCGAAGTACGTGGGCGACAAGGCGGGGAAGCCGGTCGCGGCCACGCCCGAGGGCAAGCAGATGGAGGAGGCGGCGCTGGCGCTCCTCGGCGAGCTCAAGGGGCTGCTCGACGGTGCTCCGGCCGACTCCGAGCTGGTGCTCCGGCGGCTGACCGAGACCGAGGCGCTGTCGGATGGCGCGCTGATGGCGGTCCGCGAGGCGATGCAGGGGCCGCGGATCATCCTGGCGCCCTGAGCCGGGAGGACGAGGCGCGCTCGCTCAGCGCGAGCCGGCATCGCCGCTCGGACTGCGGACCGGCTCCGGCGCGTAGCGCCCGCCCGCCATGCCGTGCCGGAAGGCGATGCTGATGCGGGGCCCGGCCCGGGCGACTTTGGGGACCGCGTGCTCCCAGGTGCGCTGGGCGTTGCCGCCGGTGACGAGCAGGTCGCCGTGGCCGAGAGGGAAGGGACAGGAGGGTCCACCGCCCCGGGGCCGCAGCAGCAGCTTCCGCGGCTCCCCGAGCGAGACCAGGGCGACGATCGGATCCTCGATCTGTCTGGCGATGGTGTCCCGGTGCCAGGCCACGCTGTCCCGACCATCGCGGTAGAGGTTGAAGCCGGCGGAGTCGAGCCGGACGCGGTAATGGTCCGAGAGCGCGGACCGCATCTCCTCCAGGATGGGTGGTGCGAGCGGTGTGCCCTGATCGGCGTGCCAGCCGGCGGTGAGCCGCGGCTCGACCGGTCCTGCTCGTAGATGTTCCGGGTCCGCTGGGCCCAGGGGGGCGTCGCGAGGAGCGTGCGGAAGAGGGCGTCGGAGCCGCTCACCCAGCCGGTCGCGACGTCCACCCAGGCCGTCTCGTCGAGGTGGATCCGCTCCAGCCGGGCGAAGGTCCGGTCGAGGTCGAGCGGGGTGATGTCGAAGAGGCTGGGCTGCATCGGGGGGGAGGACGGGAACGGGCGTTCGGAATAGCGTCGGCATCCCCGGCGCGCTCGCCAGGGACAGCACACGCCTCGCGGGGGTAAGGAGCGGCCACGTGACGACCGAGCGCCTCTATCTCGAGGACGCCTACCTCCGGGAGTTCGCTGCGCAGGTCACCGAGAGTGCGGAGGGCTGGTCTGCCCTTTCCCGGAGCGCATTTCATCCCGGGGGTGGGGGACAGCCGTTCGACCAGGGCTCGCTCACCTGGTCGGTGCGGGTGCTTGCCGTCACCGGGGTGCGAGAGGACGCGGAGCGTCGGCTCTGGCACCAAATCGGCGTCGACGTCCCGGTGGGCGAGGCGATCCACGGCACGCTGGACTGGCCGCGCCGGTTTGCCCTGATGCGATACGCCCAGGCCTGCGGCGGAACGCACGTCCATTCGACGATGGAGATCGGTGAGGCGCGCGTCGCGAAGTTCGACAACCGGGGCAAGAACAACAAGCGGTTCTACTGGGAGCTCGGGTCGTAGAGCTCAGCGGCGAGGCGGGCGAGCCTGCCGCCGGGGACGCCTCGCGGCCTCGGGACCGAGCACCGCCGCCATCCGCGCCACCGCCGGACGGGCCAGCCGGTCCGCGGCCCGGGCCAGCACCCGCTGCTGGAGCGCGAGGTAGATGGGAGAACGTCCGGCCGGCAGCGCGCGCACGTGCGCCTGGACCACCTCGGCATCACCGCGGACCACGGGACCGGTGAGCGCCGCGACCGTGCCCCGCTCCTCGGCTCCGGACAGCGCCGAGCGCATCAGGGCGACCAGCGCCACGAGCGCGTCACGCTCGGCGACGCCCGCCTCACGCCAGGCCGCCACCGCCGCATCGAGCAACGAGACCAGCCCGCTCGCGGCCATCGCCGCCCCGGCGTGGTACGCCGCGCGCCCGTCCTCGGGCACCCGGAGCGGCCGGAGCCCGAGCGCCCCGGCGAGCCGGCCGAGCAGCGGCGCCAGCACCCGGGACCGGGTGGCGATGGCGACCGAGTGGCCCTCCAGCGGCGTCTCGGGCCCGGTCACCGACACGAGCGGATGGAAGGAGCCGGTGGGGCGTCCGGCGGCCGCGGGCTGGAGCACCTCGAGTGTCAGCGCTCCTGCGCAGTGGACCAGCCCGGTCGCGGCTCCGAGCATGGGCGCGACGGCCCGGGCGACGGGGGCGACCGCTGCGTCCGGAACCGTCAGGAGACACAGCTCGGCGCGGGACATCGCCGCCGCGTCCGCTTCCGCCAGCGCGAGCCGCTTGGCCTGGCGTCGTCCCGCCGGGGACTGGGTCCGGACCGTCACCGGCCACCCGGCCTTCACCAGCTGGACCGCGACGGCGCTGCCCAGCCGGCCCACGCCGACCACCAGCACGCGCGGCCGCCGGGCGCTGGTCGTCGCCAAGGTCCTAGCCCGCGGTGTCGCCGAAGCGGATGCGCCCGTTCGTCACCCGCACCCGGACCCGGCTTCCGGTGGCCACCTTGCCGGCCAGGATGTGCTCGGCCAGGGGCGCCTCGATGCAGCGCTGCACCACCTGGCGAACCGGGCGGGCGCCGAGGAGCGGCTCCATCTCCTCGTCGTCGAGCAGCGCGTCCACCACGTCGTCGCCGGCGGAGAAGGCGATGCCGCGCTCCTCGGCGAGGCGCCGGCTGCTCTCCTGGAGGAGCATCCGGGCGATGGTCCGGAGCTCCTCTCGCGCCGAGCGCGCCGAACACCAGCCGCTCGTCGATGCGGTTCCACAGCTCGGGCGGAAGCGCCCGCCGCGCCTCGGTGAGCGCCGCCGCTGCGCCGCCCTCGTCCGCCGCGTCCGAGCCGAAGCCCACCCGGGCCCGCGTCCGTCCGAAGGCCTCGGCCCCGAGGTTGGAGGTGAGCACCACCACCGTGCTCGAGAAGTCGACCTGGCGGCCCTTGCCGTCGGTGAGGCGGCCCTCCTCGAGCAGCTGGAGGAGCAGCATCAGCACGTCGCGGTGCGCCTTCTCCACCTCGTCCAGCAGCACCACCGCGCTCGGCCGTCGCCGGACGGCCTCGGTGAGCTGGCCGCCGTCCTGGTACCCGACGTACCCCGCCGGTGCGCCGATGAGGCGGGAGGTGGCGTGCGACTCGGACAGCTCGCTCATGTCGAGCCGGATGAGCGCGTCGCGCGTCCCGAAGAGCACGTCGGCCAGCGCGCGAGCGAGCTCGGTCTTGCCGACCCCGGTCGGTCCGAGGAAGAGGAAGCTCCCCAGCGGACGGCGGCTGGCGAAGCCGGCGTAGTTGCGCCGGAGCACCCGCGCCACGCGCTCCACGGCCCCGGCGTGGCCCACCACCCGCGCCCCGAGCTCTTCCTCGAGCCGGAGCAGCCTCGCGGCGTCGCCGGTGAGGAGCCGCTCCACCGGCAGCCCGGCGATGCGCGCCACCACCTCGGCCACGTCCCTGACCTCGACCCGCTCCCGTCCGGCGCGGCGCACAGCGCGAGCCGGCGAGGTCGAGGAGCGAGACCGCCTTGTCCGGATTGTGCCGGTCGGTCACGTACCTTGCGGCGAGCGACGCGGCCGCCTCCACGGCTGGCCGGGCGTAGCGCACCCGGTGGTGCTCCTCGTAGCGGGCGAGCAGCCCGGTGAGGATCTCCACCGTCTCGGCCACCGTCGGCTCTCGCACCACCACCGCGGTGAAGCGCCGCTCCAGCGCTGCGTCCGCCTGGATGAAGCGCCGGAACTCGTCGTGGGTCGTCGCGCCGATGCAGGGGAATTCGCCGCGGGCCAGGGCGCCCTTCAGCTCGTTGGCCGCATCCTGGGCCCCCTCGCCGGTGGACCCGGCGCCCACCAGGGTGTGAATCTCGTCGAGGAAGACCACCAGCCGGCCGCCTGCGCGGCGCATCTCGTCCTTCAGGCCGTTCAGCCGTTCCGACAGCGATCCCCGGAGCGACGTGCCGGCCAGGAGGTCCGCCGTCGACAGCTCGACGATGATCCGCTTGCCCAGCTCGCCGGGAGCCGACAGCAGGCGCTGTGCCACGCCTTCGACCACCGCGGTCTTGCCCACCCCGGGCTCGCCCACCAGACAGGGGTTGTTGGTGCGGCGCTTGCCCAGGACGTCGAGCACCTCGTCCATCTCCCGGGCCCGTCCGACGACCGGGTCGAGCCGCCCCTCGCGGGCCAGGGCGGTGAGGTTCCGCCCCAGCTGGGCCAGGAGCGGGAAGTCGGCCGGATCCAGCTCCCAGGGGAGCGACTCGCCGGGACTCACCACCCGGAGGACGGGGGCCGGCGCGGGGACCGGAAACGGAGCAGGGTGGGGCGCAGGCAGCGTGGCCAGCAAGGCCTCGCCGTCACCCTCGACCAGGGCGCGCGGTGAACCCTCGGGCAGGAGCGCCACGGTCGTCGGGGCGCGCGGGGGCACGGAGACCGGGGCGGGCCGGGCCGGGACGCGGGCATCCCGGGGCCCGAGCTTGCGTGGCATCCGCCCGCTCAGGAAGTAGGACAGCGCGGTGTTGCGCACTGCGGTGAGGTCGAGCCCGGTGCCGGCGAGCAGCTCGTGTCCCGAGCAACGCAGCCGGGTGACGGCGATGAGCAGATGGAGGCAGTCCGCCTCCCGTGAGCCGCAGGCGCGGGCAATTTCCCGGGCGCGCTCGCGGAGCTCGCGCAGCGTGCCGTCGGGCTCGATGGGGGCCGCCTTCAGCAGGCCGAGGAGGCGATCCTCGTCCACCCCCCGTTCCTTGAGGAGCCGCTGGCCCGGGTTGTCCACCGTGAAGAGCGCGAGGACGGCGTGCGCCGTCGTGGGCTTCTGCGAGACGCTCTGGGCGATGTCGTCCGCCTCCGAGAGCACCAGAGCCAAGTCGCTGCTTTCGACCATGCCCTCCCCGGACCTCCGAGCGGACTGCGGTGGATCCTTGAACACCTACCCCCGGGCGTGAGACGCGGCAAATAAACTGCTACAGGCCCGAAGCGCAGGGGTTCACGAGGGGGGTAGGCCACTGTCGGAACCCCTGGCAATCGCGTCCCCGAGCCGCCGTAAAGCAGGCACTCCCGATGACCGCGCTCACCTTCTCTCGAACGCTGACCGACCCCGGTGAGGGCGTCGCCGCCGCCGTCCAGGGCCGACGCATCCTGTGGCCGCTCCTGGCGCTCATGGCGAGCCACCGCCTTCGCCGGCGCCGCGTTCGCCCTCCGCTGGGACCCCGCCCCCGGCATCCTCCAGAAGCTCGAGATGTCGGGGCAGCTCAAGGGGATGCCCGAGGCCGAGCTCGTCGAGCAGATCACCACCGCGGGCCGGCTGAAGCTCGTCACGGGCATCGCGAGTGGCGTGTTCCTGAGCCCGCTGGTGGTGCTGGGCATCGCGGTGCTGCTCGCACTGGTCGCCTGGCTCCTCGGGAAGAAGGCCCCGTTCCCTGCACTGTTCAGCGCGTCCGCCGTCGGGATGCTCCCGGTGGCCTTCGGCCGGGCACTGTGGGGGCTGGTGGCGCTCGCGCAGCTCGGGATCACCGAGGAGCGGGCGCGGCACCTCTTGCCCTCGTCACTCGGGGCGTGGGTCCACGCCGGTGGACCGACGCTGACCCGCCTCCTGGACTCGCTCGACCTCTTCCAGCTCCTGGCCGGCCTGCTCATCGGGGTGGGCTTCGCCGCGGCGACGGGGATCCGGCGCCGCTCCGGGCTGTGGCTGGGGTTCGCGCTCTTCCTGGCGTTCGTGGGGGTCTTCGGCGTGGGGATTCCTGGCTTGATGTCCGGTGGTCCCGGCGCCGGGCCCGGTGGCCCGGGTGGACCGCGGGGTGGCGGATGAACGGGCTCCTGCTCTCTGCCGTGCTCGCCGCGACGCCCATCACCCTGGAGCAGGTGCGCGAGGAGTCCAGGAACAACCTCCAGGCGCTGCTCTCGGAGCTGGACCGGGTCCGGGCGAGTGAAGGCAAGCGGGCGGCCACCGCGCCTCTGCTCCCTCAGCTCGGGGTCTACAGCAGCTCGTCGCGGACCTGGACCCAGGCCGGCGACCCGCGGGTCGGAAACAACGGCGAGATCATCCTCGGCACGTCGGGTGCGCAGAACTACTTCACGCTCGGCGCCACCCTGAACCAGCTCATCTTCGACCTGTCCCGGTTCGCTGCCCTGGCCAACGCCGGAGAGCTCGAGCGCGCGGCGAAGGGGGCCGTGGCCGAGCAGATCCTCGCCTCCGAGTTCGAGGCCGTGCGGCGCTTCTACGCGCTGTGGACGGCGCAGAAGCAGCTGCTCGTGCTCGAGGCCACCGCCGCGCGTAGCAAGGAATTCTCCGACCGGGCGCAGGCGCTCTTCGAGGCAGGCCGGGGCAACAAGGGCGACGCGCTGGCAGCCCAGGTGAACCTGGGGAACGACCGGATCTCCGCCGAGAAGCAGCGGGCGGTGGTATCGCAGGCGCAGATCGATCTCGCCTCCTGGCTCGGACGCCCGGAGATCCACGACCTGGATGCGGTGGACCCGGCGCTGCCCGAGACTCCCCCTCCGGCGAGCGTCACGCTTGCCGCAGGGGCTCGAGCTCGCGCGCACCAACCGCCCGCTCCTGGTGCAGTACACTGCCCAGGTGAAGGCCGCCGAGGCCAACGTGACCACCCAGGCCGCTGGCTGGGCACCCCGGCTGTATGGGACGGTGCAGTACAGCCGCGCTGCCGACACGGCCTCCAAGGTCTACGGCAACTTCGACAGGTACGGCGGGGTCACCGCCGGCCTGAACCTCAACTGGGACCTCTTCAGCGGCTTCCAGACCGACGCGCAGGTGAAGCAGGCCAAGGCCCAGGTGGCGCAGGCCAAGCTGAACCTGGCGCAGAACGAGCGCGACGTGGAGGGGCAGGTCAAGGTCGCGCTCGACTCGTACGGGGCGCAGCTCCGGGCGCTCGAGCTGGCGCAGCAGAACCGCGTCACCGCGACCCAGAACCTCGAGTACGCGCAGGAGCGTTTCAAGGCGGGCGCGTCGTCCACCCTCGACGTGCGCGACGCCCAGGTGAAGCTTGCACAGGCCTATCAGACGCTCATCCAGACCCGCTCCGACACCGAGGTGGCGCGGGCGGCGCTGGACAAGGCGATGGGCACACTCAGCAACGGAGCGACGCCATGACGTGGTGGAAGGGGTTGATCGCGGGAGTGCTGGTGCTCGCGGTGGTTGGCATCACCGTGGCGGGGTTCAGGGACCGGCCGCCTCCGGCCACCGAGGTCCAGGTGGCGAAGGTGAAGAAGGGGACCATCAGCCGGGTCATCATCGGCGCCGGAAAGGTCGAGGCATCGACCACGGTGAAGATCTCCTCCAACCTCTCGGGCGACCTGGTGGAGCGGCCGGTGGAGCTCGGTGACAAGGTCAAGAAGGGCCAGGTGCTCGGCCGCATCGACCCCCGGCCCTTCATCGCCGCTGCCAAGCAGGCCCAGGCGGCGGTGAGCGGAGCGCGGGCGGACATCTCGACCGCCCAGGTCGAGGTGGACCGGACCAAGCTCGAGCTCGACCGGGTCCAGGGGCTCACCAAGCGCGGGATGGCCTCCAGCGCCGAGGTGGACAGGGCCAAGTCGGACTACGACAGCGCGGTGGCCCGCCTCGGCTCGGCCCAGCAGAGGTACGCCGGGCCAGGTCGCCGCCTACGAGCAGCGCCCAGACCAATATGGCGCGCACCGACGCTCGGCCTCGCCCATCGAGGGCACGGTCATCGAGCTCACCCGGGAGATCGGCGAGCGGGTCCGCGGGTCCGACTTCTCCGAGGACACGGTGATGACCGTGGCCGCCCTCAACAGCATGGAGGTGAAGATCGAGGTCGGCGAGCACGAGGTGGTGCACCTCCGCAACGGCCAGCACGCCGAGCTGTCGGTCGACGCGCTCGAGGGTCAGAGCTTCGAGGGCTCGGTGGTGGAGATCGCCCAGAAGGCCACCATCAAGAACCCGGGCACCGAGTCCGAGGTGACCACCTTCCCGGTGAAGGTGGCGCTCGACAGCCGCCCGCCGGGTGTGCTCCCGGGCATGAGCTCCGAGGTCCGGATCACCGCCGAGACGCACGAGAACGCCCTCATCGTCCCCATCCAGGCGGTGACCGTGCGTCCGGACCGCTCGCTCCCGGACTCCCAGCCGCCCGGGGAGACGTCGCTCTCGGCGAAGAAGCGGGGAGAGACGCTGGCCAAGATCGTCTTCGTGGTCGATCCGGACAACAAGGCCCGCGCCCGCCGGGTGCGCACCGGCATCGCCTCGGACACCGACCTCGAGGTGCTCGACGGCCTCAAGGACGGCGAGCGGGTGGTGGAGGGGCCCTTCCGCACCGTCAGCAAGGAGCTGAAGGACGGCGATCCGCTGAAGGAGAACACTCCCAAGGGGCCGAAGCCGGCCGAGCCGCCGGGGACCAAGACCGCGGTCCGCGGGTAGTCACATGCTGATCAAGCTCGAGGACATCCGTCGCTACTACAAGGTGGGCACCGAGGAGGTGCACGCGCTGAACGGGGTCTCGTTCGCCGTGTCCAAGGGCGAGTGGGTGGCGATCATCGGCCAGTCCGGATCGGGCAAGAGCACCCTGATGAACGTCCTCGGCTGCCTCGACACGCCCACCGCCGGCCGGTACTGGCTGAACGGCAAGGACGTGAGCCACATGACGGACAACGAGCTGGCCGACATCCGGAACCAGGAGATCGGCTTCATCTTCCAGACCTTCCAGCTGCTCCCGCGGGAGACGGCGCTGGGGAACGTCGAGCTGCCGCTCATCTACCGGGGCCTGGGGTCGAAGGAGCGCCGCGAGCGGGCACGCAAGGCGCTGGACCAGGTGGGGCTCGGCAACCGGATGACCCACCGGCCCAACGAGCTGTCGGGAGGGCAGCGGCAGCGCGTGGCCATCGCCAGGGCCCTGGTCACCGAGCCGTCGCTGCTGCTCGCCGACGAGCCCACCGGCAACCTGGACTCGGCGACGGGTCTGGAGATCATCGCGCCTCTTCGAGCAGCTCCACCGCGCAGGGCACACGCTCTGTCTCGTGACCCACGAGCCCACGCTCGCCGCGCGCTGCCCTCGCGCCATCCGCATCAGCGACGGCATCATCGTGAAGGATGGGCCCGGCCCCGAGGTCGCCCTGGATGGGCGTGCGGAGCGGGCGCGCGTCGCCGCCGGAACGTGAGCCTCCGGGTCGATCTCATCGAGGGGGGTCGCATCGCCCTCCGCACCCTGGGCGTGAACCGGCTCCGGACGGTGCTCACCCTGACCGCGGTGGGCATCGGGGTGGCGACGCTCCTGGCCATCCTGGGGATCATCCAGGGGCTGAACGGCGCGTTCGCCCGGCAGCTCGCCTCGCTCGGGACGGCGACCCTCAACATCTCCCGACGCCCGTTCGTGGTCACCGGCGACTGGTGGCGCTACCGGAACCGCAAGCAGATCACCCTCGCCCAGATGCAGATGCTGGCGCAGCAGTCCCGGATGGCCACCGCGGTCGTCCCCGAGCTGAACGAGGAGTCCAAGGAGGTCCGGGCTGGCGACCAGAGCGTGAGCAACGTGGACATGGTGGGGACCCTGGCCGACTTCCAGAAGCTCTGGGGCTACGAGGTGCCGGCCGGGCGGTTCCTGACCGACGCCGACAGCGACGCCGAGCAGCAGGTGGTGGTCATCGGATCCGAGGTGGCCGAGGGTCTCTTCCCCGGGCGCAGCGCGATCGGCGGGACGGTGCGGATCGACAACCGGCCCTACCGGGTGATCGGCGTGCTGGCCAAGAAGGGGCAGCTCCTCGGCCAGAGCATGGACCTGATCGCCCTGGTCCCGTTCAAGACCTTCCTCGCGGTCTACGGCAAGCGCGACTTCCAGGTCGACGTGGGGGTGGAGGACGCCAGCCAGCTCGACCGCGCCGAGGACGAGATCACCGGCATCATGCGGCGGGCCCGGAGCGTGCCACCGGGCGACCCGGACGACTTCAGCGTCAACCGCACCCAGCAGCTCGCCGAGACGTACCAGAAGCTGACCGGCGCGCTGTACGGTGTGGCCATCGGGGTGGGGCTGATCACCCTGCTGGTGGGCGGCATCGGCATCATGAACATCATGCTGGTCAGCGTGCGCGAGCGGACGCGGGAGATCGGGATCCGCCGTGCGCTGGGCGCTCGCCGGCGGACCATCGTCATCCAGTTCCTGCTCGAGGCCTCGCTGGTCTCGGCCGTCGGAGGGGCCATCGGGACCGCCATCGGGCTCGGGGCGGCGAAGGTCGTCTCCATGGTCACCAGCCTCGCGGCGGCGGTGCAGCCGCTCACCGTGCTCGGCGGCATTCTCTTCGCGGCGATGGTGGGGCTGTTCTTCGGCATCTGGCCCGCGGCGCGCGCGGCCCGGCTCGACCCGGTCGAGGCGCTCCGGTACGAATGAAGGCGCGACGGTTCATCGCCTTCTGGGACAACCTCCGGCTGGCGCTCGGCACGCTGGCCTCGAACCCGCTGCGCTCGCTCCTCACCCTGCTCGGGGTGGTCATCGGCGTCACCACGGTGGTGACGATGATGGCCCTGGTCGAGGGGCTCCGGACGAAGGTCACCACCGACCTCTCCAACCTCGGGGCCAACGTCTTCACCATCTCCAAGTGGCCCGCGGGCATCAACCTCGGCCGGATCGACTGGCGGCGGTACCAGAAGCGGCCGAACCTCGGGCTGGAGGACCTCCGCGCGGTGCGGGAGGGGTGCCCCGCGGTGACCACCGCCTCGGCGCATACCTGGCTCGGGCCGAACAAGATCGCCAGCGCCATCGCCGAGACGCAGCCCAACGTCATCGTGCAGGGCGCCACCTCCGAGTGGATCGACACCAGCGGGCGGGCCGTCAGCTCGGGGCGCTTCTTCTCGGTGAACGAGGTGGAGGAGGCCCGGCCGGTGGTGGTCGTCGGCCTCGACGTGGCGGACAAGCTCTTCCCGTCGCCAGGACCCGCTCGGGCGCGAGCTGCGGATCCGCGGCCGGGTCTTCCAGGTGGTGGGGGTGCTGGAGAAGCGGGGGAAGATCTTCGGGCTGTTCAGCGCCGACAACATGCTGATCCTCCCGCTCCCGAACGCGCTCGACCTCTTCGGGCGCAACCGGAGCCTCCGCCTCAACGTGCAGGCGGCCGACCCGACGCAGCTGCAGCGGGCCCAGGACGAGGTCACCGCGCTGCTCCGGATGCGCCGGAACGTGAAGCCGAGCGACCCCAGCAACTTCGAGGTGGACACCAACGAGTCCATCACCCGGACGTTCAACAACCTGAGCCAGGTCATCACCGCGGCGAGCTTCGGCCTCTGCCTGCTCTCGCTGATCGTCGGGGGAATCGGGATCCTGAACATCATGCTGGTGAGCGTGACCGAGCGGACGCGGGAGATCGGCATCCGCAAGGCGCTCGGGGCGAAGCGGCGGCGCATCCTCGGCCAGTTCGCGCTCGAGGCGGTGACGCTCTCGCTGTTCGGCGGCGTGCTGGGGCTCCTGCTCGGGCTGTCCCTCGCGGCGCTCGGGCGCTGGGCATTTGGCTTCCCGATGAGCGTCCCGGCGTGGGCGGTGGTGCTGGCGCTCCTCATGAGCAGCGGGGTGGGGCTGGTGTTCGGCATCTACCCGGCCGCCCGCGCCGCGGCGCTGGATCCGGTGGAGGCGATGCGCAGCGAGTAGGCTCGCCGGGCCGTGACGACCCGCGTGCTTCCATTCCTCGGGCTGGGCCTGTCCAGCAACCTGGACCCGGCGGTGGAGCCGGACCCGTGGGCGCTCCATGCCGCCGAGCCCGGCCTGTTCGACCTGGTCGAGTACAGCGCGCCGCTCTCGCTCGAGGAGGCGGAGCGGGACGCGGGTCTGTTTCCGACGCTCCTGGCAGCGCGCGACCGGCTCCCGGCGCTGTTCCACCCGGTGCATCTCAACCTCGCCGGGCCCGAGCTCGAGCCAGCCGAGCGGCTGTCCGCGCTCGCGGCCCACCTCCGGGCCGTTGGCTCGCCCTGGGTGGGCAACGACGTCGCCTGGTGGCACGTGCGCGGGACGGCGCTCCCCGGCTACCTGTACCTGCCGCCCGCCGCTCAGCACGGCCGGGCTCGAGGTCGCCGCCGCGCACGCGCTCCATGTGGCCACGGCGCTCCCGGTCCCGCTCGCGCTGGAGAACCCGGTGATCGTCCGGCGCGACGGCCCGCTGCACGTGCTCGACTTCATGGGCGAGCTCCACGCGCGCACCGGCTGTCCCGCTGGTGCTCGACGTGGGCCACCTGGTCGCCGCGCAGCTCGCCTCCGGGCTTGCCGCTCGAGACCGGGCTGGATGGCTTTCCCTTCGAGGCGGTCATCGAGGTCCACGTGGCCGGGGCGGTCATCACCCGCACGCGCGGGTGGCCGCGGCGTCTACATGGACGACCATGGGCAGCCGCTCCGGAGCGAGGTGCTCGGGCTGCTCGCCGAGGTGCTGCCCCGGTGCCGCTCGCTCCGGGCGCTGGTCTTCGAGGGCGACGGGCATCCCCCGGGCGCGGCCCGGCGCACCCTCGCCATGCTCCGGTCACTGCTCGAGCCGGTGGCTGCGCGCGCGGCGCTCGAGGTCCCTCCGCCCGGGCGGCCTTCCCCGGGGCTTCCGGCGAGCGCCGCCGCCGAGGCGTGGCGAGACGTTCGACGTCGTCCACGGCCGGGAGCCGGACGGCGAGGATCCCGAGGGCGTGCGGGCCGAGCTGGGGCTCCGGCTGTCGGTCACCGCCGAGGCGCTCGATGCGCGCTGGCCACTGTCCCGTCCGCTGCTCGCGCCGTCAGCGGCCGGCGCTGGAGCGGTTCCTCGCCTCCGACGCCTTCCGCGCCGCCTTCGCCGCGGGGCAGCCGCTCGACGCCGCGTGGTCGGCCTGGGCGCGCGGCGGAGGTGCGGGCCTCCGCCGGCTCCCGAGCTCGCGATGGGCGCTGGCCTTCGACACCTGGGCCCAGGGGCTCGCGCGCACGCCCGGTGGGCGGAGCGGCGTCTTCGCCGCGGATCTCGGCGAGGCGCTGTTCGCCGTGCGAGCGCTCCGGCGCCACCTGGCGGCGCGGGCGTTCGGGGAAGGGGCGCTACCCGAGGGCGGCCTGGAGGGCCTGGCGCAGGCGTTCGCCGGGCACCCACACGTCCCTGGCGGGTGCACGCGCGGTGGAACCACGGCCGGCTGGAGGTGGGAGATCGTGGGCTGGACCCGCCCGGGGCAGCGGGCGAGACTTCCGGCTCGACATGAACCGCAACCTTGCCATCGTCCTCCTGGTGGTGATCGCCGGCTTCAGCGCGGCCGGCGTGGTGGGGTACCGCCGAACGAGCGAGGCGCAGGCGCATGCGGCCAGGGAGATCGCCTCGCTCCGGCTCCGGGCGGAGTCGCTCGAGCGGCTCGGGTGGATGCGCAGCAATCCCGACCCAGACGGCTACAAGAACGACGTGAAGGGGTTTCTGAAGTGGTACTTCGACCAGGTCTCGACGCTCCAGTCGCGCTACGGCGGCAACCCCGCCTTCGATGACTACCTGAAGGACATCGACCGGAAGGCCAAGGCCGTCGGCGGAGCTGGAGCTGCCGCAGCTGCCCGACGGCCGCCCGCGTGGCCCGATGTCCAATCCGGTGAACCGCAAGGCCTTCTGGGAATGGGAGAAGGCGATGTTCGACCGGATGCGCACCGGCAAGTACGCGCCGGTGCTGACCGGCACGGACAAGGGGCTCCGGCTCGACATCGTCTCGGCCGACGTCGTGATGATGGGCAACAAGCCCAAGATTCGCTTCCCGATGGTGCTCTGGGGCGCCCAGCGCGAGACCCGGGAGGACGAGCGCACCGGCGTGAAGCGGGTCATGACCTGGGCCGAGTTCGCCACCACGTTCCGGCTGCTCGACGACAAGGGAAAGCTCTACGGCGAGATGAGCACCGGCAACCCCGGGATGCGCAACGACTACCCCGAGCGGCTCATCGCCGAGTTCCCGCCGCAGATCGTCCTCGGGCAGTACGAGCTGGACCCCGTCCCGGCGACGGTGAGCGTGATGGAGATGCTGGTCAGCGTGCGCTCCCACTCTCCGAGCGGGGGGGACATCAGCGCCCAGTACACCTGGAAGATCCCGGTCCCGGATGACTGGAGGCTGAAGCCCGGTGAGACCTGGGAAGGGGCCACCGAGACCACGCGGAGCGAGGAAGAGAAGATTCGATCCGGCGGTCGCCGCCCGCACAGCCGCGAAGAAGTCAGACTCGAGCCTGGACGACGGCGGGCCGTGACTCACACGACCGCGAAGTGGCCGGCCAGCCGGTGGAGGGCGCAGGTCCCCCGCCTCGTCGAGCAGTGCCACGTCGAGTCGCGGGGCTCACCGCGAGGGCGCGCACGCCGCGGCCCGCCGGGAGCTCGGCCAGCACGCGCCCGTTCCGCACGTCCAGCGCGCGCACCACCGGTCCGGCGGCCAGCACCACCCCGTGCTCGAGGCACGGCGCCACCGGGCGACCGGCCGCCACGCCCGCAGCGCCCGCCCGCCACACCGGCTTGCCGTCGCGCCGCACCCGGACGGCGGCGCCCGGTGGACCCGACCACCACCAGCTCCACGCCGGCGCGCAGCACGCCCACCGGGCGCTCGGGGACCGGCACCGCCCGCTGCCAGATGACCCGCCCGCGGACGTCGAGGCAGGCGAGGGTGGGGCGCTCCTCGTGCATGCCGGCGATCCACGCCCGCGCGCCGCCGGCGGTCGGGGGCGTCGGGTGCTGGAGAGGGAGCTCGGTCAGCCAGCGCACCTCGCCGAGGACCGGGTCGAGGGCCAGGAGCGCGGACCGGTCCTCCCGGCCGAGCGGGACGAGCGCCACCGGGCCCCAGGGCAGCGCCGGACCGGTGAAGGGCAGCGGCGCGGCGACCCGGAAGCGGACCGTGCCGTCGTGCAGGTCGAGCCCGGTGAGCACGCCCGCCTCCGACGCTGCGAGCACCGTCACGCCCGAGAGCGCCATGTGCAGCCGCCGGGTGCGCGGTGGCACGAATGACCAGCGCTGCCGTCCGGTGAGCGCATCCACCGCGCGGATGCCGCGCCGCTCCAGACCGAAGAGCAGCACCTGCTCGGCGGAGATGGCCAGCGGGTCGAGCGCCGCCCCATCGTGCGGCTGGAACCAGCGGGGAGTTGCGTCCTGCGACGCCGTACCCGAGGAGGCGGTCACGCGTCGCGGCGAGCGCCCGTCCGTCGGGCGCCGTGGCCCCACCGCGCAGGGTGGGCCGGTGGATCCGTTGCTTCCCGTCCCAGCCGAGCAGGTCCATCCCTCGGTCGGACAGCAGCACCACGCCGGCGTCGGTGGCCGACGAGCGTCGCCCGACCCGGCCCGGCGAGCCCCGGGATGAGCGCCACCGGGAGGAACCGCAACCGGCGCATGCTTCCCTCCCGTCGGAGGGGCCGCACCGCCCGCGCCGCGCGCACCGGGCGCCGGCGTCGTGCGGGAGGGCGCCGCTCCCGGTCGCCCGGTGTGGACGGACGGAGCAGGGCCAGCCCGGCCTCCGACCGGGTCACCAGCTCCTCGAGGTACGGGTTCCGCCGCTGCGTCGGCACCGCCCAGCGGACGGCGCGCGCCGCCGATGCGCCGAGCGAGAGCAGGGCGCGGGCGACCTCCTCGCCAGTCCAGGGAAGGGTCTCGCTCCCCAGCGCCCAGCCGGGGCTGGAGAGCGACACGCGCGAGGCGGCCCCCGGGGAGATGGATGTCCACCGCATCCACACCGGTCCCCAGCGCCCGCTGGATCCTCCTCCCCGCAGCGGACCAGCTCGAGGACTTGCAGCAGCGTCGGGCCCTCGAGCTGCCAGCCGTCGGGCGCGCCCGAGACCCAGATGCGCCCCGAGCCGAGGAGTGCCCCGAGCGCAGCGCTGTGCCCGCGTGGCGCACGCTCGAGCAGGCCGGAGCCGTCGTTCAGCTGAAGCGCGAGCCCCCGGCCAGCCGAGCCGATGCGGAGCCCGAGCGGCGCCACCGGACGCGCAGGAGGGAGCCGGGAGGGCTGCCGCAGGGCCCGGAGACGGTCACGGACCGCGCGCCGCCTCGCAGCAGAGACGGTGGAGTCCTCGATGTCGGAGGCGAACGCCTCGCCCATCTTGACCACCGCCTCGCACCACTCCGGTCCAGTCCAGCCGAACGCGCCGCACGAGGCGCGCCGGCCGAGCGAGAGACGCGATGCGCAAGGTGCAGCTGTCCTCGCCGTTGTCCAGGCACAGCACGAGGCCCGACTCCGGAAGGGAGATGTCCGCCATCGGCGTTCCCCGGGCGAGGGCGCCGGTGCAGCCGAGGAGCGACTCGGCGAGAGGGAGGAGCGGCTCGTCCTCGGCGCCCTCGACCAGGGCCACCCCGTCCAGCTCCAGCGACACCGAATCGTGCGGCGCGGCGCCGCGCTCGCGGGTCCAGCGTCGGCCGATCCGGATGCGGAGCATGCGAGAGTGGCGGTGCTTTGCACGGGGCCCAGCGCCCTGCAAGCGAAGTCCCGCAGGGCCGGTCACCCCACGCAGCGAGATCGCAGGCCGCTCGGTCGACGGCGAGCGACCCGTGTGTCGGGCGGGGCAGCAGAATCCACGCGGCGGCCACGCCCGCACCGAGATCGTGGAGATGCGCGAGCGCGTGCGCCGCGAAGGGAGCAACCCCGGACTGACCGGGTGGTCGGACGGCGGGCGCTGTCGGGGGCTCAGCCGGAGGCCGCGGGGCGTCGGAGCGATGACTCGCCCCGGGCCTCGCATCCGGGAGGGTCGATTGACCGGAGGAGTGCGGCCCGCTACCTTCCAGCGCCCACATGACATTCTACGAGGCCGCACTCCGGGTCCTGGAGGCTGCCGGCCAGCCGCTCAACTCGGTCGAGATCACCGAGCGGTCGATTGCCCAGGGCCTCCTCAGCCACGTCGGAAAGACGCCGGAACAGACGATGCTCTCGCGTCTGGCGGCGATGGCCCGGCGCGCCCGCGACCGCCAGGTCACCGTCACCGGACCCGACACCTTCGCTCTCACCGCCTGGGGCGTGCCCGAGGACGCGACCGCACTCGAGGCGATGTCCGCTCCGTACGAGCACCCCGAGGAGCACCTCCCGCCCCTCCGGCCGGTCGAGCGTCACCCCGAGCCGCGGAGCGACAACGTGCGCGGCGCCGGCCGGCAGGAGCGCCGCCGCCGCCACGAGGAGGAGGAGCGGGGGAAGAAGCGCAAGTACCCACCCATCCCCGAGGTCGCCTTCGAGCTGCTCGGCGAGGCCGATGCCCCGCTCGCGCCGTCCGAGGTCCTCCGGGTGGCCCGGGACCGTCAGCTCGCCTCCGACGAGCTTCAGCCCGAGGCGCTCCTCACCAGCCTCGCGGAGGAGAACCAGCGCCGGATCGACGCCGGGCGCCGCCCGAACTTCGCCCTCGACCCCAGCGGAGCGCTGATGCTCGAGCGCGACGATGCCTTGGTGGCCGACGTCCAGGCCGCCTTCGCCCGGGCGCTCTCGCTGCCCTTCATCGAGGGCCGCATCACCCTGAGGCACGCGCAGCCGTCCGCCCCCGAGCCGATGGTGGACGACACGCTGGTCCACGCGGCGAAGAGCGCGGTCAAGGAGGCCCGCCGGGCGATGGCACGCGCGCTCCGCTCGCACCTGGCCTCGCTCGAGTCGGGCACCCTGGAGAAGGCCTGCGCCCGGATGCTCCATGCGATGCACTTCCGGGAGATCAAGATCGCCAAGCGCGGCAGCCATGGCCAGGTGCTGACCGCACGCCGCAAGGAGGGCAGCCTCGAGCTGCGCTGGGCGATCCGCATTCACCGGGGCCATGGGCCGATCGATCGCCGCGCGATCCAGGACTGCCGCCGCGATCTGCAGCACCACTCGGCGCACGTGGCGCTCCTCCTCGCCACCGGAGACCTCCGCAGCGAGGCACGGAACGAGGCGCTGTCGGGCGCACCGGTCCACGTCTGGGCAGGGGACGGGCTCGCCGAGAAGTTCCTCGAGTCCCACAGCGGCGTCCGGGTGATGTCGCTCGAGCTGTTCGAGCTCGATCCCACCTTCTTCGACGATGCCGCCCGCGGGGCGGAGGAGTCACGCCGCCGCCGCGAGGAGCGACACCGCGCCCGCGACGACGAGCGCGCCGTCCCGCCGCCGCTCGAGTCGCTCGAGCCGCTCGAGGCCGAGCCGGTCGTCGCCGCCGAGGAGGACCTGGGCGACGACGACGACGAGGGCGAGGACGAGGGACCCGAGGAGACCGGGCCCGAGACTCCAGGACAGGCCCAGGGGGCCCTGGGAACGCCGGGCGAACCAGGCGCGGGCGAGCGGAAGCGCCGCCGTCGTCGCCGCCGCGGCCGCCGGGGTCGCGGCCGGGAGGGCGCCCCGGGTGCACCCGGAGCGGAACCGGGGGCGGGAGGCGCGGCCGCCGGCGCCCCGCCGGGCGGCCAGGACGCAGCGGGATCGGCCGGGGAGCGCTCCGAGCCACCGCCCCAGCCTTCGGCTCCGCCCGAGCCGCCGTCGTCTGGCGGCTGAGTCTCCCCAGCCGCTTCCCGGCGCGCTTGTTAGTGTCCCGTCCGTGCTGAGGACGGCCTCCGTCGCTGCCGGTCTGGTGCTGCTCGCCGGATGCAAACCGCCACCCCACCCGGTGGAGCGGGTGGAGGTCGTCGCCGCCTCGCTGGCCGAGGCGCAGCTGCTCGCCCTCACGCCGGCCCAGGCCCAGGCCGAGCTGTCCCAGCGGCTCGTGCCCGAGCGAGGCTTCCGGCTCCTCGGCCCGGGGAAGCACGAGGGCGACAGGCCGGTGCGGCTCACCCTGGAGGTCGACGCGGTCCAGGAGCAGTCGAACGCCTCCGGGCTCCCCGGCCTGGAGGAGGTGACCGCCTCACTCGGCATCCGTCGCAGCACGGACGATGGGGTGGAGCGCATCGTCCTCCAGGCCACGCGTGGCCAGCCGGTCGAGGGGGATGCGCTCGAGGGTCGGCAGGAGGCCGCGCGGAGGGCGCTGGACCAGGTGCTGGACCGGCTGGTCCAGGAGGCGCGGGTCCACCTCGACGAGAGGAAGCGCGATGACGCCCGGCTCACGCGGGACCTCCGCGCCTCGGACCCGCTGGTCCGGGACGCCGCCACCCTGGCCCTCGTCGCCCGGAGGAACCGCGCCGCCATCCCGGCGCTCGTCGAGCGGCTCAAGGGCGATGATCCCCTCGAGGTGCGGCGCGCGATCGGAGGGCTGGTCGAGCTGCAGGCCCGCGAGGCCGTGCCGGAGCTCATCGAGATCAGCCGGGGCAGAGACCCGGGGTTCCTGCGCGAGCTGGTCTACGCGCTGGGCGCGATCGGCGGGGACGAGGCCCAGGCCTACCTGTACACGATGTCGCAGGGGCACGATCAGCCGGCCGTTCGCGACGCCGCGCGCCAGGCGCTCGAGGAGATGAACCGACACGGCCGGCGGGCCCAGGACCCGCTCCCGCGAAACGCGGGCCTCTCTCCCCGGAGATCTCCGAGGTGACGATCCGCCGCTGGGCGGTGCTCACGTTCGGGCTGCTCGGGTGTGCCCACGAGGCCACCACGCCGGCCGCCGCCCCCGCGAGCGCCGCCGCCGCCCAGCCGTCCAAGCTGCCGGAGTCGGCCCGCTACTTCCCCCTGGCGGTGGGGAACCACTGGACGTACCAGGCGACGTACCTGGGCGAGCGCTCGACGCGCCAGGTAGAGCTGGTGGCGTTCCGGGACGGAAGCTACGTCGACCGGGACGGCCGGACGCTCCGCTTCGACGGCGAGGGGCTCCGGGACCAGGTCCGCTACCTGCTCCACGATCCACTCACCGCCGGGGCCACCTGGACCAGCGTGGTGGCTCCTGGCGCGGCGGAGAACTACCGGGTGCTCTCGGCGCACGAGCCCTGCGAGACTCCGGCCGGGCGCTTCCCCGACTGCGTGGTGGTGGAGAGCCGTGCCACGGCCGACCCGGCGGCCCCATCCCGGGTGCTGGTGAACCGGGTCACCTTCGCTGCCTGGGTGGGCATCGTCCGGGTCCGGACCGAGCTTGTGGAGGGGCAGAAGACGGTCCCCACGGCCGAGCTGGTGCTCACCGCCTTCCAGGTGCTCCCCGTCCGCTGACCCGTGGACCCGGGATGGTCAGGATCCGCACCGCTCCGGAAGGCCCATGGGTTACCCCGATCGCCAGGACGCGACGCACGCCCAGCTGGTGCTGGAGATGCTCCTCGAGTCGGGGTCGGACTTCGCCTCGGGCGAGGCGCTCTCCGGGAAGCTGGGGTTGTCGCGGACCGCCGTCTGGAAGGTGGTCAACGCGCTGCGGGACCGGGGCTACGCCATCGAGGCCGTGCCCTCGCGTGGCTACCGCCTGGTCCGGGTGCCGGACCGGCTGACCGCGCTGGAGATCCTCCCGCTCCTCGAGACCTCGGACCTCGGGCGGACGGTGCACGCCTTCGACTCGATCCCCAGCACCAGCGAGGTTGCGTTCCGCCTGGCGGGGGAGGGCGCCGATCACGGCGAGCTGATCGTCTCCGAGACCCAGACCGCCGGCAGAGGGCGGCGCGGCCGGAGCTGGGCCTCGCCGCCGGGGAAGAACCTCTACGCCTCGCTGGTGCTCCGCCCCGAGCTGCCGCCCCAGCGCGCGCCCGAGCTCACCTTGCTCGCCGCGGTGGCCGTCGCCGAGGCGCTCCGTGCCGAGGGCGTGGAGGCGAGCATCAAGTGGCCCAACGACATCCAGGTGGGTGGCAGGAAGATCGCGGGCATCCTGACCGAGCTGTCGGCCGAATCGGACCGGGTGCACTTCGTGGTACTCGGCATCGGCGTGAACCTGAACGCCGGGCCCTCGGACTTCCCCCCGGACGTCGCCGAGCTGGCGACCAGCGCGATGCGTGTCCGGGGCCGGAAGGTCGACCGCGCGGCGTTCGTCGCCCGGCTGATGAAGCTCCTCGAGCAGTGGCTGGTGGTCCACGAGAACGAGGGCTTCGGGCCGGTGCGCGACCGCTGGCGCGCGCTCTCCTCGACGCTGGGGCTCGAGGTGCTGGTGAAGGCCGAGCGCCGCGAGCTGCGGGGCGTGGCCGAGGACATCGACATCGACGGGGCGCTGCTCCTGCGAACCGAGGATGGGGTGGAGCGCGTCCTGGCCGGGGACGTGGAGCAGGTGCGGCCGCGGGTCCGCCCGAGCTCGTGAGACACCGGACGCCATGCTCCTGACCATCGACGTCGGCAACACCAACACCGTCATCGGGGTCTTCGACGGCCCACGCCTGGTGGACCACTGGCGGCTGACCACCGAGGCGCGGCGCACCGCGGACGAGTACGGGCTGTGGATCCGCCAGGTGCTCCAGTGGGCCGGCATCCCCTCGGAGGGCATCGCCGCGCTGGCGGTGTCGAGCGTCGTTCCGCCGATGCAGTTCTCGCTGGAGCAGATGAGCCGGCGCTACTTCGGGCTCGCGCCGCTCTTCGTGGGCCCGGGGGTGAAGACCGGGATGCCCATCCTCTACGACAACCCGCGCGAGGTGGGCGCCGACCGGGTGGTCAACGCCGTCGCCGCCTACGAGAAGCACCGGGGTGGGCTCATCGTGGTGGACTTCGGCACGGCCACCACCTTCGACGCGGTCACCCCGAAGGGGGAGTACCTCGGCGGTAGCATCTGCCCCGGAGTGACCATCTCCATGGAGGCGCTGTTCCAGAACGCGGCGAAGCTGCCGCGGGTCGAGTTCGCGCGCCCGCCGGCGGTGGTGGGGAAGAACACGGTGCACTCGATGCAGTCCGGCCTGGTCTACGGGTACGTGGGGATGGTGGACGGCATCTGCGAGCGGATGACCCGCGAGCTCGGGTTCCCGGTGCGGGTCATCGCCACCGGAGGCCTGGCCGGGCTCATCGCCGGCGAGTCGCGGTGCATCCAGGAGGTGGACGAGTTCCTGACCCTCGAGGGGCTGCGGATCATCTACGAGCGGAACCATGGACACCCTTGACCTGAGCGCCAGCGTCAAGAAGCACGTGGACCCGGGCGCGCCGGTCGCCCTGCGGATGATGGCGGCCAAGGCGCTGGTCCCGCTGCCGCCGCCGGACATGATCACCGCGCTGTTCCTCCTCACCACGGACCCGGACGAGAAGGTGCGGGCCACGGCCGCGGAGTCGGCGGCAAAGCTTCCGGACCGCATCCTCAGCTCGGCCCTGCGGGACGAGGAGGTGGACGCTCCGGTCCTCGGCTGGTTCCTGGACCGGCTCGCGCGGCAGGACGTCTACGCCGAGATGCTGGTCCTCAACGCCTCGACGCCGGACGACGCGGTGGCCCGGGCGGCCTCGCACTGCAGCGCCCGCACCGCGGAGATCATCAGCCAGAACCAGCTCCGGCTGCTCCGTCACGAGGACGTCGTGCGGCAGCTGTGCCTCAACCCGGCCTGCGGTCCGGCGCTGATCGACGGCGTGTGCGACTTCTGCGTTCGCTCCGGCCTGCTCCTCGCCGACGTCCCGCAGATGCGCGCCGCGCGCGTCCGCATCTTCGGCCCCGGGGCGGAGGCGGCGCCGCCCGATCCGGGGCCCACCGCGGACGAGGTCATCGAGGAGTACCAGGAACTCAGGGACGAGGACGCCCCTCCGATCGACGAGGGCAAGCGCCTCACCCTGGCCCAGCGGGTGATGAAGATGAGCATCGCGGAGAAGATCAAGCTCGCGACCAAGGGCAACAAGGAGGCCCGCAGCTACCTGATGCGGGACAGCAACAAGCTGGTGGCGGTGGCGGTCATCCGCAGCCCGAAGATCACCGACGGCGAGGTCCTCGCGGTGGCCAACAACCGGGCCGCGCAGGACGACGTGCTCCGGGTGGTCTTCAGCAACCGCGAGTGGCTGAAGGACTACCGGGTGAAGCTCGCGCTCACCAAGAACCCGAAGGTCCCGCAGCCGGTGGCGCTGAAGTTCCTGGCGCAGCTCCGCGAGTCCGAGGTGAAGGACCTCTGCAAGAACAAGAACGTGCCGTCGAGCGTCCAGATGATGGCCCGCAAGATGATGGACAAGAAGAACGCGCCGAAGAAGCAGGAGAAGTAAGCCAGGTCGCTCAGGCGACCGCGGGCTCGTCGCTCGATCCGGGATCGGGCTCGCCGCCCACCGGTTCCAGCGGGGCCCCGACCGGCTCGAGCGGGGGGGTGCTCTGCTCGGCGAGGAGCTGGCCGGCCACCGCGACGGCCTTCCGCGCCTTCTCTCGCGCCCGCTCCTCGCCCTTGAGGCGGGCGTAGAGCCGGGTCACGCGCTCGCGGTTCTTGACCGTCTCGTCCTCGAGCTCGGCCACCCGGGCGCGGAGCGCCTCGAGCTCCTCGGACGCGTTCTCGTTGCGGGGCTGCTCGCGGAGCAGCATCAGCTCGCTCTCCGCGGTCTCCGCCCTCTCGTGGAGCGCCTGCAGCTGTCGCTCCGCCCCCTCGGCGTGGGCGCGGTTCAGCTCGACGTCGCGGCGGGCGGCAGCGAGCTCCTCCTCCAGCGCGCGGCGCGCCTCGTCGCCGTCGCCCCCGGCCTGCAGCGCCTGCTCGAGCCTCCGGCGCTCCTGCATGGCCTGGTCGAGCCGGGCCTGGAGCGCCTTCACCTGCCCGTCCCGGCGGGTGAGCTCCGCCTTCAGCTCCAGCTCGCGCTGCTCCGCCTGGGCGTGCTGGTCGCGGAGGTCGGAGGCCAGCTGCTCGGCGCCGTGGAGCTCGGAGCGGACGCGGAGCAGCTCGTCGGCGCTGCCCTCCCCACCGCTCTCGCCGGCCGGCTCGTGGCCCAGCTGCTGTGCCGCGGCCTGGACCTCGGCCGCGAAGGCCCGGGCCTGCGTCGTCGTCATCGGTCACCGCCTCGAGGTCGGCCGGTGCGAGCACCGCCTGCACCATCGTCGGCCCACCGTCGTCCGCGGTGAGCGCGGAGAAGTCCTCCTCGGCCCCGGCGGCGTCCGCGGGGGGCGCAGGCGGTGTGCGGAGGAGGGTGCGCGGCGGCGGCCCTGGCGGGCTCGCGCCGGGGCGGGGGGCGGCGGCGGCCGGGGCGCGTCGTCGAACGCCGCGTCGATGAGGTCGAGGTCCGGGTCGCCGGCGACGGTGGCCTCCTCCTCGAGCACCAGCGGCGTCTCCTCGTGGGCCCCCGACAGGCGGGCCACGGCCGCCACCAGCGTGGGGATGTCCAGCGGTCTCGGGAGGTACTCGTCGGCCCGGTTCTTCAGCCGGCGGTGGGCCTCGAACCCCTCGGGGTTGCCCACCAGGATGACGGGGATGGACTTGAGCGCCTCGTCCTTCTTGAGCTTTCCGACCAGGAGGTAGCCGTTCTGGCCGGAGGGCAGCTCCACCGCGAGCACCATCACCCCCGGTGGGCGCTGGCGAACGCGCTCGAGGACGCTGCGGCCGTCGGTGGTCTCCTCGACGGTATGCCCGCGCTGCTGGAGGGCGGCACGGACCCGGGCCGAGAGAGACGTATCTCCGTCGACGATCAGGACGTGGGTGGGCATCGGCGAGGCCGACAGGCTACCACGCGACCGCTGCCCAAACTTCAGTTCTGGAACCCGGCGGGGATCAGCTCGAGCGTGGGATTCCGGGGCGGGATGGGGAGCATCGGCCGCTGGTGTGCGGGTGCCACCACCTCCGGCGGGCGTGCGGGCGGGAGGCGCGTCGTCGAGGTCGCGGATCGCACGCCGCAGCCCGGCCTCGTCCATGTCCGAGACCAGCTCGTACACCAGCCCACCCGACCGCCAGCTCGCGACGCTGAAGCCGCGGACGCTGCGCACGCTGACCTGGGGCACGGCGGCCACCGAGGGGATCTCGTGCTCCGGGTCCTCGAGGACGAACAGGCCGAGCCGGCGGTCCGCCCCCCGCTGCTCGAGCCTCGGGCAGCCGGTAGACCACGTAGGCCGCGTCGTGCTCGCGGAGGTTGGACAGGCGGGCCCCGGCGATGGTCGCCCCGGGCAGGTGGGGCAGGGGGACGCGCACCTGCATCTTGTCCCCGAACCACCGTTCGACGTCGTCGCGGCTCACGTCGGTGAGCTCGTACGGGAGCCCGCGCTGGTAGCGAAGCGCGGCGTCCTCGAGGATCTGCTCGCGGTGGCCGGGCCGCAGCTCGAGCCACACCGCGCTGGCGCTCGCGGCGACCAGGGCCAGGGTTCCCCACCGCGCCCAGGAGATCGATCTGGACGCGCCGGTTCTCCTTCCGGATGCCGGCGCGCAGCAGCTCCCGGAGCGCCTCGGGGGCGGGCGCCCGGGTGCGGAGGTGCACGCTCCGACGCAGCGCGCCCTGGAACGCGGCCTCGCGGGAGAGCCTGGTGCGGCAGGCGCCACAGCCCGAGGCGTGTGCCTCGATGTGCCCGCGTTCGGCCTCGTCGAGCTCGCCGTCCAGGTATGGATAGATGAGCGGGTCGAGGTCGATGCAGGTCATTGGGCGGCCCCGGGGGCCTCGGGCGAGTTGTCTAGCCCGGGAATCCCCGATGTGGCCAGCGGCCGACCTGGAAGGGCCCGTCAGCCCGTACGGCGGCGACGGTATGCGCCCAGGTCGACCGGAGCCCCAGGGGCCTCGGGCGTTTCTGCTGGGACAACACCCTGTCCGGCCGCGTAATCCCGGAGAGATTTCTGGAGCGCCTTCCGTCCACGGAAGAGTCGGCTCATCACCGTCCCGACCGGGACGTCGAGGATCTCGGCGATCTCCTTGTAGGAGAACTCCTGCAGGTCCGCGAGGATGACCACCAGGCGGAAGTCGATGGGGAGCCCGTCGATGGCCTTGAGCACGTCGTCCGAGAGCAGCCGGTCGAACATGTACTGCTCGGGGTTGGCGGCGTAGTCGCTGGCATCCCGGCTGACGAAGGCGTCGTGCACGGCCTCGCGCTCGGAGCCCTCGGTGACGTTCCGCTCCTTCACCTTCCGGCGGTACCGGTTGATGAAGGTGTTGGTGAGGATCTTGAACAGCCACGCCTTGATGTTGGTCCCGCGCTCGAACTTGTCGAAGAAGCGGTACGCCCGCATGCAGGTGTCCTGCACCAGGTCCTCGGCGTCACGGTCGTTCTTCGTCAGCCGGAGCGCGGCGGAGTAGAGCGGGTCGAGGTGGGCCAGGACCAGCTCCTCGAACTCGTGCTTGGTACGGTGGTTGTGGCGAAAGTCCAAATCCCGCTCCTCCCTGGCAACGCCCAACACCGACGCCCAGGCCAAGGTTGGTCTTCAATCCCCGACGTCGAGATGCGTCACCCATTGCGATGGGTTTCGCACTCGCTCGTCAGGGAAGCAGCCGGGCAGCCGAGCTATCGACGGCCGAGCGCCTGCTCGATCGGGACGTACGGGTGGCCCAGGTCGCGGGCCACGGCCTCGTAAGTGACCGATCCGCCGTAGGTATTCAGTCCGCGGGCGAGCGACTTGTCCTGGCGGACCGCTTCCGCCAGCCCGAGGTCCGCGATCCGGCGGGCGTAGGGCCGGGTCACGTTGGTGAGGGCGAAGGTCGAGGTCTGGGGAACCGCGCCCGGCATGTTGGCCACGCAGTAGTGGACCACCCCGTGGACCACGTACGTCGGGTGGTCGTGGGTGGTGGGCCGGCAGGTCTCGATGCAGCCGCCCTGGTCCACGGCCACGTCCACGACCACCGAGCCCGGGGCCATCTCGCGGATCAGGTCCTCGCGGACGAGCTTCGGCGCCTTGCCGCCCGGGATGAGGACGCCGCCCACGACGAGGTCTGCCTCGCGGACCGCGCGGGCGATGGTCTCGGAGTCCGAGGAGAGGACCTCCACCCGGCCGAGGAACACGTCGTCCAGGTAGGCGAGCTGGTTCTGGTTGACGTCGAGGATGGTGACATCGGCGCCCATGCCCACGGCGATCTTCGCCGCGTTGGTGCCGACCACGCCGCCGCCGACGATGGCCACCCGGCCGCGCCGCACGCCGGGCACCCCGCCCAGGAGGATGCCCTTGCCGCCGTGCTCCTTCTCCAGGGACGCCGCGCCGACCTGGATCGCCATGCGGCCGGCGACCTCGCTCATCGGACGGAGCAGGGGAAGGCTCCCGTCCTCGAGCTGGATGGTCTCGTAGGCGACCGCGGCGACCTTCTTCTTCAAGAGGACGCGGGTCAGCTCGGGGTCCACGCCCGCCAGGTGGAAGTAGGTGTAGACGATCTGCCCGTCCTGCATGCGCGCGTACTCGGGCGCGATGGGCTCCTTGACCTTCACGATCATCTCGGCGCGCTTCCAGACCTCGTCCGCCGAGGGGATGAGCTGCGCGCCCGCGCGCACGTAGTCCGCGTCGGGGAGGCCGGAGCCGATGCCTGCACCGGTCTCGACGATGACCTGATGTCCGGCATCCACGAGCGCCTTCACCGCGCCCGGGACCATGCCGACCCGGTACTCGCGAACCTTGATCTCCTTCGGAACGCCCACGATCATGGGCGGGGGCCAGACCACAGGGTGTCCCCCGGGGTCAAGCTCCGCGGCGACCGACGCGGGATGTTATGTGCCGGTCGCCATGCCGCCGTCCCGGACCCCTGCGCTGCTGATCGCCGACCCGAGCGGAAAGGTCCTCGAGCACCCGCGGCTCCTGGCGACCGTCCGGTCGGGAGACGAGGTGATGCTCCCGCCCGAGGCCCCCGTCCCCCTGCCCGAGGGCGCCCGGCTGGTGCAGCTGCCCGGACGCCGGCCGGTGGGCGTGGATCCCGAGACCGGTGAGCTGGTGCTCGTGTCCGAGGTACAGGTGGGCCGCGGCGGAGCTTCGTCCCGGACGCGGTGGGCGCGCTCGTGCCCCCCGGCTGGACGCGGACGTACCTCCCGGGCGAGGTGAAGGCGGACGGCCCGGTGCTCCCACAGTGGGCGTACACCGCCGCCGGGTGGGACGCGGGCGGGCCGGTGGCCTGGGCCCTCCACACCGACCGGCGCACGCACTGGAGCTCCGACCGTTTCTCGACGCCCGAGCTGAAGGCGCGGGTGCGGAGCGCGCGCGCTGCCGACCCCGGAAACCGCGTGCTCCGGCAGCTGGAGACCTGCGCGCTCGTCTACCGCTGCTTCACCAGCCAGAACGTCTTCTACGGCCGGGACGAGGGGGCGCTCCCCGTCTCGACGATGTGCAACGCCGCCTGCGTGGGCTGCATCTCGGATCAGCCCGAGGATGGCCCCCCGGCCTCCCACGAGCGGATGGAGGACGGACCGACCGCCGAGGAGCTGGCGCGCGTCGCGGTGGCGCACCTCCGCTCGGCCGGGCCGCGGGCGATGGTGAGCTTCGGGCAGGGCTGCGAGGGCGAGCCGCTGACCCGGTGGCGCGTCATCGCCGAGGCCATCCGGCGCATCCGCGCCGAGACGGCCGCCGGGTCGCTCCACATCAACACCAACGCGAGCCTCCCCGCCGGGCTGCGCGCGCTGTACGACGCCGGCCTCGACTCCATCCGCGTGTCGCTCAACTCGGCGGTGGCCGACCTCTACGAGGCGTACTACCGGCCGGAGAAGTACGGCTGGGACGACGTCGAGGCCTCCATCGCGCTCTCCCGCGAGCGGGGCGCATACGTGGCGCTGAACCTCCTGACGTTCCCGGCGTGACCGACCGCGAGGGCGAGGTGGAGGCGCTGCGCACGCTCGTCCAGCGGCACCGGGTGGACCAGGTGCAGACCCGGAGCCTCTGCATCGACCCCCTCCAGTACCTCGACGTGGCGCGCGACCGGGGGGCGGGAGGCCGGCCGATGGGCATCGCCCGGATGCTCCGGGTGCTCCGCGAGGACGCACCGTGGTTGCGCGTCGGAAACTTTGCCCGCGGCCTGGCCGAGCGCGCCCGGCCGGCCCGGGCCTCCGCGGAGCGTTGAGCGGGGCCTCCGCCGGGGCCGGCGGATCCGACGTCGGACCTGCCCGACACCGGGCGCAGCCCGGTGTTGCGGGCCTCGCGCTCGGGAGCGCGACGGCCCCGGCCGTTTGCGAGCGGACCGGGGGTTCTGGCAGCGTGGCCCCTCCCATGCTGATCCTCCTCAAGGCCGACGTCACCCCCGAGCAGCAGGAGGCCGTCGAGAAGCACATCCGCAGCCTCGGCTACATCCCGCACGTCATCCCGGGCGCCACCCGCACCGCGGTCGGCATCACCGGCAACAAGGGGGCGCTCGACCCCGACCCGTTCCGGATGATGCCCGGGGTCGCCGACGCCATCCCGGTCTCGCAGCCGTTCAAGCTGGTGAGTCGCGAGGTGAAGCCCGAGGACACGCTGGTCAAGGTGGGAGACCTGACCATCGGCGGCAACGAGCTCGTCATCGCCGCGGGGCCCTGCTCGGTGGAGACGCGCGAGCAGATCGTCGCCACCGCCGAGGCGGTACGGGCGCAGGGCGCGCGGATGCTGCGCGGCGGGGCGTTCAAGCCGCGCACCTCGCCCTACGAGTTCCAGGGCCTGAAGGCGGACGGGCTGAAGCTGCTCGGCGAGGCGCGCGCGGTGACGGGTCTCCCGGTGGTGACCGAGGTCAAGGACGTGGAGAGCCTGGCGATGGTCGCCGAGGGCGCGGAGATGCTGCAGATCGGTGCCCGCAACATGCAGAACTTCTCGCTGCTCGAGGCGGTGGGCGAGCTGCGGCGACCGGTCCTCCTCAAGCGCGGGATGAGCGCGACCCTCAAGGAGATGCTGATGGCGGCGGAGTACATCGTCGCCCGCGGCAACCGCCAGGTCGTCCTCTGCGAGCGCGGGATCCGGACGTTCGAGACGATGACCCGCAACACCTTCGACATCAACGCCATCCCGATGCTGAAGAGGCTCTCGCACCTGCCGGTCTTCGCCGATCCGTCGCACGGCGTCGGCGTCCGGCACGGCATCGCCGCGGTGGCCCGGGCGGCGGTGGCCGCGGGCGCGGACGGGCTGCTCATCGAGGTCCATCCCGGACCCGGCGCGCGCGCTCTCGGACGGCGCCCAGTCGCTCACCTTCGCCGAGTTCAAGGATCTGATGGCGGGCGTGCGGGCGGTGGCGATGGCCATCGGGCGGTCCGTCCCGGCCGCCGTGGCCTGACCGTGCGGGTCCGCGTCCGACGCGCAGGGCGGCTCGAGGCGGACGTGCTCGCCCCGGGCGACAAGTCCATCTCGCACCGGGCGCTCCTCTTCGGCGCCCTGGGCACGACGGCGATGCAGGTGCGGAACCTCGCGCCGGGCGCCGATGTCCGGTCCACCGCGGCATGCCTCCGGGCGCTGGGGGCGAGCATCACCGGAGGCGACGGGTCCGCCCCGGTGGTGGTGCGGGGCGTCGGTCCGGGCGGGTTCACCTCGCCCGTGTCCGTGCTCGACTGCGGGAACAGCGGGACGACGATGCGGCTGCTGGTCGGCCTCGTCGCGGGCGCACGCGTCGTCTTGCACCCTCGACGGGGATGCGTCGCTCCGGGGGCGGCCGATGCGGCGGGTGCTCGGGCCGCTCCGGGCGATGGGGGCGCGGGTGGAAGGGCAGGGCGGGCCCGAGGACGAGCGGGCGCCGCTCCGGGTCGAGCCCGTGCCGACGCTGGTGGGCATGTCGCACCGGCTCCCGATCGCCAGCGCGCAGGTGAAGAGCGCTCTCGTCCTCGCCGGGCTCGCGGCCGACGGGGAGACGCGGGTGCGCGAGCCGGAGCCGTCGCGCGACCACACCGAGCGGATGCTCGCCGCCTGGGGCGCGCCGGTGCGGGTCGAGCAGGGCGAGGTGGTCGCCACCCGGCTGCTCCGGCCCCTGTCTCTCCCCGAGGCGCTCGACGTCCCGGGCGATCCCTCCTCGGCGGCGTTCTGGGTGGGCGCGGGCCTGCTCGTCCCCGGTTCGCAGGTCGTCGTCCGGGGCGTGGACGTGAACCCGACGCGGACCGGATTCCTCGCCGTCCTCGCGCGGATGGGGGCGCGGATCGAGCTCGAGCCCGAGGCCGCGCGGGCCGGCGACCCGGTGGCCACGCTGCGGGTGCGCGGGGGACAGTCGCTCCGGGGCACCGAGATCCGCCCGGCCGAGGTGCCGTCGCTGCTCGACGAGATCCCTCTCCTTGCCATCGTCGCGAGCCAGGCGACGGGCGAGACGCGCGTCACCGGCGCCCGGGAGCTGCGGGTCAAGGAGTCGGACCGGCTCCATCATCTGGTCCTCGGGCTACGGGCGATGGGCGCGGACATCGACGAGCTCGACGACGGGTTCGTGCTGCGCGGACCGACGCCGCTCCGGGGCGCCGCCATCGATGCGGCGCACGACCACCGCATCGCGATGTCCTTCGCCATCGCCGGGCTCGTCGCCGACGGCGAGACCGAGGTCGAGGGCGCCGAGTGGGCGGACATCTCCTACCCGGGGTTCTTTGCCGCGCTCCGCGCAGCAACCGGTGCGCTGAGCTGAAGGCTAGAGCGCAAGCCCCAGCCGCAACCCGGCACCAATCGAGAGACCCAGCTGCGAACTGGTGAAGGGCCTGCTGACCTGACCCAGGCCGAAGCTCAGCCAGGGGCCGACGCGGAACACCCGGCCGAGCTTCCACTCGAGACCCATCCGGAGCTTTCGGTGGTCGACGCATCGCCGGAGTAGGTGGAGGTCTCGACGAACCGCTGCCACCCGCCCGCGACACCGAGCCAGGCATCGCGATCGGCTCCGGGGTGCAGAACCAGGACCAACTCAGGACCGATGGCGAACATCCGGGTGGAGCAGTTGTTCGGGCGGAACGCCGAACGCAACCTAATCGAGCACCCCGATGAAGAACCGGGCCCCGCCCACTCCGATGTCGAGCCGAACCGGGTAAGCGAAGCCGCTGGGCCCTGGCCCCGTCCGGCCCAGAAATCCCCCCTCGAGCCCGATCTCCACGCGCGCGGAGGGGGCGGATGCGGACACAGGCTCCGAGGCTGCTCGCGGCGAACCCATGGTCCCCAGCAGGGCGACCAGCGCAGCAAGCCGCGACGCGCCTTTGGCCGACATGACGAACTCCCTGGGCCACGCGCTCGACCGATGCCCGGCCTCGCGGCTCGCTCCTCATTCGCGCGCTTGGTCGAAACAATCAAGTCAGTTCGTGTTTACGGAATCGTGTAAGAGCCGGCGCGCTGCCGTCAGATCAGCTGGGTCCGGACCCGCAACTCGATAACCTCCAGGTATGGCGCTCAACCTGAACTCGCTCCGGCTGTTCCTCGCCGTCGCCACCCACCGGGGCTTCTCCCGGGCGGCGCGGATGACGGGCGTGAGCCAGCCGGCCATCTCCAAGGCAGTGCGGCTCCTCGAGCAGCAGACGGGAGCCCAGCTCCTGGTCCGCTCGGCCTCGGGGGTGGTCCTCACCGAGGTGGGAGCCCTCCTCGTGGAGCACGCGCAAGGCGCTCTTCGCCGAGGAGCGCGCGGCCGAGGAACGGCTGGAGTCCCTCCGTGGGCTCCGGCGGGGTGTGCTGCGCGTGGGGGCCAGCACCACGCTCGCCGCCTACTTCCTTCCGCCCATGCTCGGGGAGCTGCACCGCGCCCACCCGGGCATCGATCTCCAGCTCCTCTCGGCCAATGCCCGCGCCATCGTCGGTGCGGTGCTGGAGCACGACGTCGAGCTCGGTCTCGTCGAGGGTCCGGTCCAGGACGGCCGGCTGGAGGTCCGGCCCTGGCGGGAGGATGAGCTGGTGGTGGTGGTCGCCCCCGGCCATCCGCTGGCCAGGAGCCGCCGGGTGACCGGTCCCCAGCTGATGGAGGACCTGCTCCTCCTCCGCGAAGAGGGCGCCGGGACCCGGGAGGTGATGCTCTCCGCGCTGCGCCGTCGCCGGTGGATTCCCCGGCGCGTCTTCGAGGTCAACAGCACCGAGGCCATCAAGGGGCTGGTGTCCTCCGGCGTCGGGTGGGCCCTGCTCTCGGCGCGCGCGGTCCGGGACGAGGTCGAGATCTGGCCGCCTGAAGAGACTGGAGGTCCAGGACTTCGCGCTGCGCCGAACCCTCTCCTGGATCCGGTGGAAGGCGCGGCGCCTCGGCCCTGCTGCGACGGCCTTCCGCAGCCTGGCCGAGACGTTCAGCTTCGCCTAGGTGTCAAGGCATCCCGTCGAGCTCGGGCATCGTCGCCGAGAACCCGAGGCGGGGATTCCGCTCGAAGAGCCGCTTCCAGAAGCTGGTCATGGTCGTTCGTTCCTCCTTCGCCGAGAAACATGCGACCCGGCGACCGATGGGGCCAAGATCTTCGGGTGGCCATGCCCATGACCAAAGGAGATGGGTGCCCGTATGAGACGGCGCCCCAGCGGGGGGAGGGCAGCACCCGAGGGTCGACGCGGTACAGTCCACCGCCGTGCCGCGCCTCGCAGTCATCGGCGATCCCATCGCCCACTCGGCCTCGCCCCGGATGTTCGGCTGGCTCGCCGCCAGGCTCGGGCTCGCCATGACCTACGACGCGGTCCGGGTCCCGTCCGATGCGCTCGCCGACTTCCTCGAGGAGGCCCGGGCAGGACGCTGGGACGGCCTGTCGGTCACCATCCCGCACAAGCAGAACGCGCTCGTGCTCGCCGACCGGTCGGACCCGCGGGCCGCGCGCACCGGGGCGGCGAACTGCCTGGTCCGCGGCACCGGATGGACGGCTGGTTGCCCACAACACCGACCTGGAGGGGATCGTCCAGGCCCTGGGGCACCACGGCGTCTCGCTCGGCGGCGCGCGCGTGCTCCTCCTCGGGGCCGGTGGGGCGGCCCGGGCTGCGGCCGCCGCCGCGAGAGAGGCCGGTGCCGGCCGGCTGTGGATTGCCAACCGCCACCCGACACGCTCGCTGGACCTTGCACGCGCGTTCGAGGGAGAGGCGGTCCCCCTGACCTCGGAGGCGCTCGCGACGGTCCTCCCCGAGCGTCGAGGTCGTGCTCCAGGCAACCTCGGTGGGCCTGGACGCGCCGCGAGACTCCCCGCTGCCCCCGGGCTGCGTGCTACACGAGCGGCTCACGGTGATGGACATGGTCTACCGCCCGCTCCGGACGCGGCTTCTCCAGGACGCCGGGGCTGCCGGCGCTCGCACCATCGATGGACTGTGGATGCTGGTCTTCCAGGGCCTCGCCGCGCTCCGGCTCTGGACGGGCGTCGAGGTCGCGCCCGGACGTCGCGCCGGCGCTCCATGACCATCTGGCGGAGGCCGGATGACGCTCCGGCGACTCCGGGCGCTGACCGCGGGCGAGAGCCATGGTCCGGCGCTCCTCGGCATCCTCGAGGGTCTGCCCGCGGGGCTTCCGCTCGCTGCGGCGCTCATCGACCGCGATCTCGCCCGCCGGCAGAAGGGGTACGGGCGGGGAGGGCGGATGCTCATCGAGCAGGACACGGCGGAGATCCTCGCCGGCGTTCGCTTCGGCGAGACGCTCGGATCACCGCTGGGCCTGCTGATCCGAAACCGCGACTGGGAGAACTGGACCGAGCGGATGAGTCCGGCGCCGGGCGGCCCCGACCCGCGTCCGGTCCAGGTCCCGCGGCCGGGGCACACAGACCTAGCCGGGGCCCTGAAGTACGGCCGGACCGCCGATCTCCGGGACATCCTCGAGCGGGCATCGGCGCGCGAGACCGCGATGCGGGTGGCCCTCGGGGCCGCGGCGCGGGCGCTGCTCCGGGAGCTGGGCATCCAGGTCGGGAGCTACGTGCGGAGCATCGGTCCCGCCGAGGCCGACGCCGCCTCCGACGTCGCGCCCGAGCTCTTCCAGTCCGACGCCGAGGGCCTCGCGCTGCGCGCCGACCAGACCGAGACCCGGGCGCTCACGGCCGCGGGCTCGGAGCGGCTGGTCGAGGCGATCAAGGAAGCGCAGCGCCGCCGCGACACCGTGGGCGGGGTCATCGAGGTGGTGGCCACCGGCGTGCCGCCCGGGCTCGGCTCGCACGTGCAGGCCGACCGGAAGCTCGACGGACGGCTCGGAGGCGCGCTCCTCTCCATCCAGGCCATCAAGGCGGTGGAGATTGGCGACGGCATCCGCGGCGGCCGGGCCTACGGCAGCCAGACCCACGACCCCATCGTGCTCGAGGGCGACCGGCTCGGCCGCACCAGCAACCATGCGGGAGGGCTCGAGGGCGGGATCACCAACGGCCAGCCGGTGGTGCTTCGGGCGGTGATGAAGCCCATCGCCACCGTCCCGGCGGCGCTCCCCTCGGTGCACCTGGGCTCGCTCGACCTCGTCCCGGCACACGTCGAGCGGAGCGACACCTGCGCGGTGCCGGCAGCGGGGGTGGTCACCGAGGCGGTGCTGTCGCTCGCCCTGGCCGATGCCCTGCTCGAGGCGCTGGGCGGGGACACGATGGATGGGCTCCGGCCGGCGTTCGCGAAGCTGCGGCTCTCTCCCCGGACCCGCCCGGGCCACGTCTGGGTCGTGGGCCCCATGGGCTCGGGCAAGACCGAGGCGGGCCGCCGGCTGGCGGTTCTCCTGGAGCTGCCGTTCGTCGACCTGGACGCCCAGGTCGAGCAGCGCGCCGGGAAGTCCGTCGCCGAGCTGTTCCGGGACGGGGGTGAGGCGCGGTTCCGGGCGCTGGAGGCCGAGGCCGTGGGCTCGGCGGCGAAGGGACCCGCGGCGGTCGTGGCCACCGGGGGCGGGGTGGTGCTCGGCGAGCCGGCGTGGCGGACCATGCGGAGCAGCGGCGTCGTCCTCGGGCTCACGGCCCGGAAGGAGACCCTGCTCGCCCGGCTCGGCAGCGAGGCCGAGCGCAGGCCGCTCCTCGCCGGCGATGCCGGGGCGGCGCTGGATGCGCGTGCTCCGCGAGCGGCGCCACCTCTACCGGCGCGCGGACCTGACGCTCGACACCGACGGCCTCGGGCTCGACGCGGTGGCGGGAGCGCTGGTGGGCCTGCTCCGCTCGCTCCAGGGGCCGCTCGGCGCGACCGGGGAGCGGCGCATGAGGGTGACGGTCCAGTCGCGCGCCGGGCACTACTTCGTCGACATCGGCCCCGGGCTGCTCGACGGGCTCGCGGAGGACGCTGCGGCGGCAGGTCTGGGCGGGCGGGTCGCGGTGGTGACCGACGCGAACGTCCGGCCGCTCTGGGGTGAGCGGGTGCGAGCCGGCCTCGTCGCGGGCAGGCGTGGACGCCGGTGCTCGCTGGAGATCCCGGCCGGAGAGGGAAGCAAGACGCTCGCGCGGAGCCGACGCGCTCTGGACCCGCCTCATCGAGTCGGGCTTCGGCCGCGGCGACACGGTGCTCGCGCTGGGTGGCGGCGTGGTCGGCGACCTGGCGGGCTTCGTCGCGGCGACGTTCCACCGCGGGATGCGGCTGGTGCACGCGCCGACCACGCTGCTGGCCCAGGTGGACTCGTCCATCGGCGGGAAGGTGGCCATCGACCACCGGCTGGGAAAGAACCTCATCGGCGCCTTCCACCCCCCGGCGCGGGTGCTGTCGGACGTCTCGACGCTCCGGACCCTCCCTGCCGCGCGAGCGGTGGAACGGGCTGGCCGAGGTGGTGAAGACCGCGCTGGTGCTCGACAGCGAGCTGTTCGTCGGAGCTGGAGACGCGCGCTGCCCGCGCTGGGTGCGGGCAGATGGATGACGAGGGCTGGGCTCGGCGTGGTGGGGCGGACCGCGGCGCTCAAGGCGCGGCTGGTCTCGGAGGACGAGCTCGAGCGGGGGCCGCGGATGCTCCTCAACTTCGGGCATACCGTCGGGCACGCGCTCGAGGCGGCGACCGGACACGGGCCGCTGACGCACGGCGAGGCGGTGGTGCTGGGGATGCGGGCCGCGCGTCGCGGTCTCGCGCCGGCTCGGGCGGCTGGACGGCGGCGAGGAGCGCCGGGGGTCTGGCGGTGCTGGAGCACTTCCCGGCCCCGCCCTCGGTGCCCCGGCCCAGCCGGGACGCGGTTCGCGCGGCGCTCGGCCGGGACAAGAAGGCGAGCGCGGGGAACATCCGCTACGTCGTCCTGGATGGCATCGGCCATGGCGCGGTCGAGCCGGCGCTGTCGGAGGAGCTGCTCGGCTTCGCCATCGACCGGGCGCTGGAGGCGCTCCGATGCGCGTCCTCGTCCTGCACGGCCCGAACATGAACCTCCTCGGCGAGCGCGAGCCCGGGGTGTACGGGCGCGCGACGCTGGAGGAGATCGACGCCCGCATCGGCGAGCGCGGCCGTCACCTGGGCGCGGAGGTCCGGACCTTCCAGAGCAACCACGAGGGCGCGCTCATCGACCGGCTCCATGCCGAGCGGCGCTGGGCCGACGGAGTCCTCTTCAACCCCGGCGCGCTGACCCACTACGCCTGGGCGCTGCGGGACGCGGTGGCCGCGGTGTCGCTGCCCTGCATCGAGGTCCACCTCTCGGACGTGAGCAAGCGCGAGCCCTGGCGCCACCTGAGCGTGCTCGCCGACGTCCGGGCGGCGCTGTGCGCCGGGCGCGGGCTGGACTCCTACCTCGAGGCGCTCGAGCTCCTGCTGGAGATCGCCCCCGGGCCCGAGCGCGACGCCGAGGAGACGGTGGCGCTCCTGGCCGAGCGGCTCGCACATCCGGACGAGCGCGAGCGTGCTGGCGCGCGAGCTGGCGCAGATCATCCGCCGCTCGGGCCGATTCCGCTGGGTGGGCCTCTACGACGTCGGGCCCGCCGAGGTGGAAGTGCGTGGGCTGGTCGGGACCCGGCGCGCCGGCGCATCCGCGATTTCCGGTGAGCCAGGGCCTGACCGCCGTGGCCGTCTCGAGCGACCGGCCGGTGGTGGTCCAGGACGTCCGGGGGGACGCGCGATTCCTCCCCGATGCTCGAGGGCACCCGCGCGGAGGCCATCTTCCCGGTGAGCGCCGGCGCGCGGGTGGTGGGCACGCTCGACGTGGAGAGCGCGAACGCCCAGGCGTTCACCGCCGAGCGCATCCGCTGGCTCGAGCGCTGCGTCGAGGGGCTCGGCGCCGTCTTCTGGCCGCACGAGTTGCGGATCGAGACTGCGGCCCGTTTCCTGCCGGTGCAGTGCACCTCTCCTGACCGGACATCCCGGCGCGTGGGAGCATCGGGCGAGGTGAGCCGCTCCTCGCGACATCGCATCGGCTTCGTCACCTCCGGGGGCTCCGGGCCCTCACACCGGACGACCGCCTCGCGGTGCCGCTGCTCGCCGCGCGTGGGGTCGAGGTCGTCCCGACGGTCTGGACCGAGCCCCTCGCCGACGGATCTCGACGGGCTCGTCCTCCGGTCGACCTGGGACTACCACCTGAGGCTGCCGGGGTTCCTCGGCCTGGCTCGACGCGGTCGAGGCGCGGGGCCTCCCGCTCTGGAACCACGCCGCGACCGTCCGGTGGAACGTGCGACAAGGAGTACCTGCTCGAGGTCGAGAGGCGCGGCGTGCCGATTGTCCCGACCCGTCACGCCCCGCGAGGCTCGGGCTCGACGCTCTCGCGCCTGCTGGAGGAGGCCGGCTGGCCGGAGGCGGTGGTGAAGCCCAGCGTCTCCGGCGGCGCGTTCGAGACCTGGCGCGCGCGCGGACTCGAGCCCGACGACGCGCGCTTCGCCCGGCAGCTCGAGGCGATGGATTGTCTGGTGCAGCCGTTCCTGCCCGAGCTCGTCTCCGGCGGCGAGTGGTCGCTCCTCTTCTTCCTGCGGTCGCTACAGCCACGCGGTGCTGAAGCGCCGGCGGCCGGTGACTTCCGGGTGCAGGAGGAGTTCGGGGGCGTGGCCTCGCCGGTCGAGCCGCCGCCCTGGGTCGTCGCCTCCGCGCAGCGTGCCCTGGAGGCCGGCCGGCCACGAGACGCTCTACGCCCGGGTGGACGGAGTCGTCCGGAGCGGCGCGCTTCGAGCTGATGGAGCTCGAGCTGGTCGAGCCCTCTCTCTTCCTCGAGAGCGGCTCCGGGCGCCGCGGACCGCTTCGCGGCCGCGATCAGCGCGGTCCTGGGCTGACGCTCCGCACGGCGTGAACCGCCTCGGCGAGCGCACGCACCAGGGTCACCGGGCCGTCCGCCTTCCCGCCGGAGCGGGCGATCTCCGCGACCAGCGCGCTCCCCACCACCACCGCGTCGGCGTGCTCGGCCAGCGCGCGCGCCTGCTCGGGAGTCGAGATGCCGAATCCAATGGCCACCGGCGCGGCACTCGCGGCCCGCACCGCATCGAGGCGGCCGGGGAGATCGGCCGGGAGCGCCGCCCGTGCGCCGGTCACCCCGGTGATGCTGACGAAGTAGAGGAAGCCCCGGGTGCGCTGGCCGATGCGCCGCAGCCGTTCGGGAGGGGTGGTCGGCGCCGCGAGCAGCACCAGCGCCAGACCCCTCGCTGCGGCGGCATCGCCGAGCGGGTCCGCCTCCTCCAGCGGGAGGTCGGGGACGATGAAGCCGTCGACGCCGGCCTCGGCCGAGCGAGCGACGAAGGACTCCACGCCCATCCGGACGATGGGATTCATGTAGCCCATCAGGACGAGCGGGACCTCGCAGCCGCTCGCCGCGGAGCCGGGCGACCATCGCCAGGATGCCGGCGAGCGTGGTGCCCGACCGCAGCGCGCGCTCGGCGGCGGCCTGGATGGTCGGTCCGTCGGCCAGCGGGTCGGAGAAGGGGACGCCGAGCTCGATCGACGTCCGCGCCGGCGGCGGCGAGCGCGGGGACCAGGCGCTCGGTGCTGGCGAGGTCGGGGTCGCCCGCGCACAGGTACACGATGAGCGACGGCCGGCCCGCGGCACGCGCCGACGCGAACTGACGATCGATCCGGTTCATCGGAGGGCCGACCCGGTCTGGCTCCCGCGCGACAGCCAGACGTCGATGGCTGGGTCCGTCCGGTCGTGCACGGCCACGCAGCGCTCGATGCGATCCAGCGCCTGCTGGAAGGCGAACGGTCCACCGTCGATCTTCTGCATCAGCGGCCCGAGGCTCGCCCTGGCCTGCTCGGCCAGCCGGGCATCACAGGCGCGGCCGATGGTGGCGATCATCCGCTGGGCCTCGTCGTCGCGCATCCGTGCCACCAGCGCGGCGGCGTGGTCACGGAGGAATGGCCACGCCTCGGGCCGGGTCTCGCTCCGGGCGACCTGCTCGGCGAGCATCCGGCTGGTGTCGCGCAGCTCGAACTTGGGATCGTCGAGGAGCTTGCGGGCCCGGGCGGCGAGTGCCGGCGAGTCGAACCAGGCGAGCGCCTCGATGATCCGGGTCCGATCGTTGCGGGCGCGCGCCTCCACGGCGTCCCGGGTCATGTCGTCGAAGAGGGCTGCATCGCCCCGGGCGGCGGCCACCTCGAGCACCGGCTCGATGACGTCCTCGTCGGGTCCGCGCCGGTCGTGGAGCCAGGAGCGCGCCAGGCGCGTCGCCTCGGTCTGCAGCGTCCGGTCGTCGCCGCCGAGCGCCACCCGGGGGAGGAGGATCCGACGCAGCTCCCGCACGTCGAGCGAGTCGCCCGGGCGGGCGTTCCACCCCATGGCCCGCGCCCGGGCCGACCCGAGCTTCCGGAAGAGATCCACCCGCCGGCGCCGTCCCTCGGAGGTCAGGCGGTCCTTGCGCAGCCAGGCGTCGAGGAGGCGCCACCCGTGACTGGCCACGTCCGAGTCGGCCTGGGCGGTCATGGCGACGCCGCGGTCGAGCACGTCCCCGATCGGGACCTCGCCCCGCTCGGCGAGCGCGGAGAGGTCGGAGGCGATGGAGATCTGCTCCTCGGCGGAGAGCGCGCTCGACGGCAGGCGGAGGAGCCGGGACCGGAGCTGAGCGCTGTAGGCCGCGCGGTAGTAGCCCAGGCCTCCATCGTCGAGCAGCACCCAGTCCGGGCAGCCGATCGAGGATGGCAGCGGGAGGGAGCCCGTGCGGCCGGAGAGGAGCGTGCAGGCGCGCTCGACCCGCTTGCCCCTCCCCACCCGGACGCAGACCGGAACTCCCCACGTCCTCTCGGAGGCTCCCTGCGCGCCGGAGAGAAACGGCTCCTGGGTCAGCTCGACGGCCGCGACCGTACCCTTTGTGCAGCGGAGCAACGCGCGGACGAGCGGGAACCCTGGCTGATCGACGAAGGTGGCGAGCGGCGCCGAGACGTTCCGGCCGAGCGACGCGTCGAGCGAGGCGAAGAGGTCCTCCGAGGTGGCGTTCCGGTCGGAGTACTTGCGGAGATAGCTGGCGAGCGCGCTCCGCCATGCGTCCTCGCCGATCCAGCGCTCGAACATGGCGAGGACGGTCCGGCCCTTGGCGTAGGTGAGCGCTGCGTCGAACGACGTCTCGATGTCCTCGCGGGACCGGACCGGCTGACGGATGCGCTTGGCACCCGGGAGCGCGTCGGCCTCCATCGCCTGGAGTCGCGCCCCGATCGACCGCCGGTGCCAGCGCCACGCCGGGTCGAGGCGGTCGGTGACCTTGCCGTCCACCCAGCTGCCGAAGGACTCGTTGAGCCAGGTGTCGTCCCACCAGGCGAGGGTGACCAGGTCGCCGTACCAGTAGTGGGCGAGCTCGTGGATGGTGATGTTCGCGCCCCGCTGCTGGCGCGCGAGGGAGTCGACGCCCGGCGGCAGGAGCATCAGCGGCTGCCCGAGCGCCACCAGGCCGGGGTGCTCCATCGTTCCCCAGAAGCGCGGAACGACCAGCACGTCCAGCTTCCCGTAGGGGTAGGGGACGTCGATCGCGTCCTCGAGGAGGCGCCACGCTGCGGGGGACCATGGTCTGCGCGTAGGCCAGCTCATCCCGGTGACCCTGCGGGAGGATGAAGCGGAGCGGTGTCTGGTGATTTCCGGCCGGGGCCCCGGGCACCACGTCGAACGGACCCGCAGCGAAGGCGACGAGGTAGCTCGGCAACGGACGGGTCGGCGCGAACCGGATCGTCACCCATCCATCCGCACCGGACGCGCGGCCAGCCTCCGCCGCGTTGGCGAAGGCGCCGTTCCGGGCGGGGACGGCGATCTCCATCTCCCAGGGGATCTTGAACGAGGGCTCGTCGAAGCAGGGGAACGCCCGCCGCGCATCGACGGGCTCGAAGAAGGTGTAGAGGTACGGCGTCTCGCCCTCGTTCACCTTGTAGAGGCCGCGGCTTCGCTCGGTGTCGAGCGTGCCCTGGAAGTCGAGGACGAGCTCGGCCGCCCCGGGGGCCAGGGGTGTGGCCGGGACGATGCCCAGGAGGTCCGGCGGAGCGGTGGCGATCCGGGCGGCGCGCTCGGCGCCCCCCTGGACGACGGCGGCCCGGCTGATGGTCAGGTCCTGCGCGTGGAGCCAGAAGGCCGGGGTTGCCGCGGAGACCGCGAGCTGGATGCGCACCGTTCCGGTGTAGGTCGTGCCGCGTGGGTCGAGGCGGAGGGAGATCCGCTCCGACGTCGGTCGGACGTCGGTGGGCAGCCGGAACGCAGGAGCCGGGACCGGGACGTCGGTCGCGGCCAGGGTGACCGGGGCGGATGGACGGCCGCCGGCGTCGGCCGCCGAGGCGCTCGCGCCCGGGGCAGTGCGGGGGGCATCGGGGGCCGCAGGCGCCGAGGCGCAGGCGGCGAAGAGGCAGCTGGCGAGCCCTGCGAGGGACACCCGGACCTCCCGGAGGCGCCTCACGTGCGTGCCCCCGGGGAGCGGCGATCGATCTCCGCGAGCACGTGCAGGAGGTCCTTGTCTCCCCGGCCGGAGAGGTTCACCAGGAGCCGCTTGCCCCGCCCGAGCTCCCGGGCGACGTCGCGGGCGCGGGCGAGCGCATGGGCGGTCTCCAGCGCGGGAAGGATTCCCTCGAGCCGGCAGCATTCCTGAAGGCTGGCCAGTGCCTCGTCGTCGGTGGCGGTTCGCACATCGAGCCGGCCGATGTCGCGGAGGTGGGCGAGCTCCGGGCCCACGCCCGGGTAGTCGAGCCCCGCGCTCACCGAGTGGGCCTCGGCCACCTGTCCGTCGTCGGTCTGGAGCACCGAGCTGGCGCTGCCGTGGAGCACGCCGAACGTGCCTGCGGTCAGCGAGGCGCCGTGCTTCCCTGTCCCGAGGCCCTCTCCGCCGGCCTCCACCGCGACGAGCCGCACCGAGGGGTCAGCGATGAAGGCGGTGAAGGCGCCCATCGCGTTCGAGCCCCCTCCGACGCAGGCCACGACCGCGTCGGGCAACCCTCCCAGCCGTTCGAGCCACTGGGCGCGGGCCTCGTCCCCGATGACGCGCTGGAGATCACGCACCAGGCTCGGGTAGGGGTGCGGCCCGGCGACGCTCCCGATGACGTAGAAGGTGGTCTCCACGTGGGTCACCCAGTCGCGGATGGCCTCGTTCATCGCGTCCTTGAGGGTGCGGCTCCCGCTCTCGACCGGGCGGACCGTGGCTCCGAAGAGCCGCATCCGCTGGACGTTCGGCGCCTGGCGGCGGACGTCCTCGGACCCCATGAAGACCTCGCAGGGAAGCCCGGCGCGTGCGCACGACGCGGCGGTGGCGACCCCATGCTGTCCGGCGCCGGTCTCGGCGATGATCCGCCGCTTTCCCATGCGGAGCGCGAGCCGCACCTGGCCCACGGTGTTGTTCACCTTGTGTGCGCCGGTGTGGAGCAGATCCTCGCGCTTGAGCCACACCTCGGCGCCGCCGAAGGACTCGGTGAGCCGGGCGGCGAAGGTGAGCGGGGTGGGGCGGCCGGCCCAGTCACGGAGATCCGCGGCGACCGCGGCCCGGTACACCGGGTCGACGCGCGCCTCGTCCCAGGCGGCGGCGAGCGCGTCGAGCGCAGGGATGAGCGTCTCCGGGACGTAGCGACCGCCGTAGCGGCCGAACCGACCTGTCGTCGTCTGCTCCATCTGGGCCATCATGTCTCCGCCGCGCGCACCGCGGCCACGAAGGCCCGCACCCGGGCCAGGTCCTTCACCCCGGGCGCGGACTCCACTCCCGAGGCCGCGTCCACCCCCGACGGCGCGGCACGCTGCACGGCCTCGCGCACGTTGTCTGGCGAGAGGCCACCGGCCAGCCAGAACGGGACCCCGAAGCGCCGCGCTCCCTGCGCCACCGACCAGTCGAAGCTTCGCCCCCCGCCGCCGAAGCCGTCCACCCGTGCATCGAGGAGCAGCTCCGCGGCGCGGGGCGAGACCGACTCGGGGAGCGTCGACACGATGCGCAGCACTTGCCAGAGCGGCGCACCGACGTCGGCATAGTCCGACGGGTCCTCGTCGCCGTGCAGCTGGACCGCCCCCAGGCCCACCGCGCGCACCGCCGCGGCCACGGACCCGGGCGCGGCACCGACGAAGACGCCCACCCGCAGGACGCCGGCGGGCAACGCCGCGGCGATGTCGACGGCGCGTGCGAGGGGCACGTGGCGCTTGCTCCCGGGCCAGAAGTTGAACCCGAGCGCGTCCACGCCGACCTCGATGCAGCCCAGCGCATCCTCGAGGCGGGTGATGCCGCAGATCTTCACCCGGGTCGTCACGCCGCCTCCACCAGGGCGCGCACGGCGGCGACGGGGTCCGCGGCGCGCATCACGCTCTCGCCGACCAGCGCCGCCCCGGCTCCGGCCGACACGCACCGCCGCACGTCCTCGGCCGTCCGGATGCCGCTCTCGGCCACCAGCATCCGGCCGGGACGGGTCAGCGCGGGAGCGGTCCGCGCGAGGCGACCCTCGTCGACCTCCAAGGTCTCGAGGTCCCGCGCGTTCACGCCCACCAGCGTCGCCCCGAGCGCGTCCGGGGCGCCGAGCTCGAAGGGGTGCACCACCTCGAGCAGCACGTCGAGGCCGAGCTCGCGGGCCGCGGCCCACAGCTCGGCGAGACGCGCGGGCTCGAGCGCTCCGGCGATGAGGAGCACCGCGTCTGCCCCGGCTTCCACTGCCTCGGCGAGCATGTAGGGCTCGACGACGAAGTCCTTCCGGAGCAGGGGAACGTCCACCGCCGCCCGGACGGCCCGGAGGTCGTCGAGGCGACCGCCGAAGCGCTGCTCCTCGGTGAGGACGCTCACGCACCGAGCGCCGCCCTCGACGTAGGCCCGGGCCTGCGAGGCTGCGTCGACCGCGCGGATGGAGCCGGCCGACGGCGAGGCGCGCTTCACCTCGCAGATGAGCGGGAAGCCCCGCCCGCCCCGGAGCGCCTGCTCGAACCGGGGCACCCGCCGGGGCCGGCTGGTCACCTCGGCCAGGAGCCGCGGGCGCTCGCGGAGGCGCCGCGCGCAGCTCACGCGGGAAGCCGCCACCAGCTCGGCCAGCACGCCGCGGGGTGGCCGCCAGGCGGGCGCGTCCAGGTCCACCGGGCTCACGCCGCCACGCCCGCGCGGGTGAGGGAGACGAGGCGCTCGAGCCGGGTGCGCGCCGCGCCCGAGTCGATGCTCTCCGCTGCCCGGAGCACGCCCTCGACGAGGGTCTCCACCGCGTCCGCGACCCACAGCGCCGCGCCGGCGTTGAGCAGCACGGCCTCCCGGAGCGGGCCTCCGTGGCCGTCGAGCAGCCAGGCCAGGAGCCGCGCGTTGTCCTCGGGGGTGCCTCCCTGGATCCCGCCGCGCGGGACGGGGGTGAGGCCGCCGTCCTCGGGCCGGAGCTCGACCTCTCGCACCTGACCCGCCTCGACCCAGGCGGCCCGGGTCGGACCGCTGGGGGAGATCTCGTCGAGGCCCTCGAGCCCGTGCACCACCAGCGCGCGCTCCGTTCCGAGGCGGGCCAGCGTCTCGGCCACCACCGGAACGAGCGACGCGGAGTACACCCCGAGCAGCTGGCGAGGCGCCCGCGCCGGGTTGGTGAGAGGCCCGAGCAGGTTGAAGATGCTCCGGACGCCGACCTCCCGTCGGACCGGCCCCACGTGCCGCATCGCCCCGTGCAGCGCCGGCGCATAGAGGAATCCGATGCGGACCTCGGCCAGGCACCGCTCGACGACCTCCACCGGCACGTCGACCCGGACCCCGCAGGCGGTCAGGAGGTCGGCGCTTCCGCTCTGCGACGAGACGCTGCGGTTGCCGTGCTTGGCGACGGTGACGCCCGCCCCGGCGACGACCAGCGCCGCGGCGGTGGAGATGTTGAAGCTGCCCGCGCCGTCGCCGCCCGTGCCACAGGTGTCGAGCACCATGCGACCGGGCGGCGTCCGGACGGGGGTGGCCCGGCGGCGCATCACGGTCGCGGCGGCGGCGATCTCCGCCGGGGTCTCGCCCTTCATCCGCAGGCCCACCAGGAACGCGCCCATCTGGGCCGGCGTGGCCTCGCCCTGGAAGATGGCCTCGAACGCCGCCTCGACCTCGGCCGGGGTGAGGTCCACCCGGTCGACGAGCTTCTGGAGCAGCGCCTTCACGGCCCGAGCCGCCCGTCGAGGAAGTTCTTGAGGAGGGCGGGGCCGTCCGGCGTGAGGATGCTCTCGGGATGGAACTGCACGCCGACCGTGGGGTGCGTCCGGTGACGGAGGGCCATCACCTCGCCGTCGTCGCTGGAGACGGCGGTGACCTCGAGCACCTCGGGGAGCGTTTCGCGGTCCACGACCAGCGAATGGTAACGGCCCACCGGCAGCGGGCGAGGCAGGCCGGTGAACAGCCCGGTGCCCTCGTGCGAGAGCGGCGAGGTCTTGCCGTGCACCACCCGGCCTGCCCGGCGGACCACCCCGCCGAACGCCGCGCCGATGGACTGGTGTCCGAGGCAGACCCCGAGGATGGGCACGGTGCCGCTGAACGCCCGGATGAGCGGGACCGAGATCCCCGCCTCGGCGGGCGTGCAGGGCCCTGGGCTGAGCACGATCGCCTCGGGCTTCATCGAGCGGACGTCGTCGAGCGCGATCTCGTCGTTGCGGTGGACCTCCACCTCGGCGCCGAGCGACTGGAACGCCTGCACCAGGTTGAAGGTGAACGAGTCGTAGTTGTCGACGACGAGGATCACTGGCCCGCCTCGTCTCCGGCGATCGCCACCAGGGCCGCCCGGAGCTTGTGCGCGGTCTCCTGGTACTCGGCCTCGGGCGTGCTGTCGTGCACGATGCCGGCCCCGGCCTGGAACCGCAGCCGCTGGCCGCTGAGGGCGACGCTGCGGATCACGATGGCCAGGTCCATGTCCCCGTCGAAGCCCACGTACCCTGCCGCGCCGGCGTAGGGGCCGCGGGAGATGGGCTCCAGCTCGTCGATGATCTCCAGGGCCCGGACCTTCGGCGCGCCGCTCACGGTCCCGGCGGGGAAGGTCGCGGCGACCACGTCCCAGGCGTCGAGCCCGGGGTCGAGCGAGCCGGAGACCTGGCTGACCATGTGCATCACGTGGCTGTAACGCTCGATGACCTCGCGCTCCTCGACCTTCACCGTGCCGGGCCGGCTGACCCGGCCGACGTCGTTCCGGCCCAGGTCGACGAGCATCACGTGCTCGGCCCGCTCCTTCGGGTCGGCCTTCAGCTCGGCCTCGAGCGCGGCGTCCTCCTCGGGCGTCGCCCCGCGCTTCCGGGTCCCGGCGATGGGCCGGACGGTGACCGTCTCGCCAGAGAGCCGGACCAGGAGCTCGGGCGAGGCACCGGCCAGGGCGCGATCTCCGAACCGGAGGAAGAAGAGGTAGGGGGTGGGGGAGACCCGGCGGAGCGCGCGGTACAGCTCGAAGGGGTCGCCCTCGTAGCCAGCCGAGAGGCGCCGCGAGAGCACGACCTGGTAGCAGTCGCCGGCGGCGATGTACTCGCGGATCCGCGCCACGGCAGCCTCGAACCCGACGCGGTCCCAGCCGTCCTCGAGCCCGCCGAGCCTGGGTGCCGGGCCGGGCGGAGGAAGCGGGCGCTGAAGGGCCTCGGCGAGCGAATCCGCCCGCTCCATCGCCGCCCGGTACGCCGCCTCGATGCTGGCGTGCAGTGGCAGGTGGACCGAGGCCCAGATTCGGAGCCGGTGGCTCAGGTTGTCGAAGACGGCACAGCGGTCGACCAGCATCCACTCGCCGTCCGGAAAGTCCGGATCCGGCCCGTGCCGCTGGGGGACGCGCGGCTCGAACCACCGCACCGCACCGTGGCCGAGGTACCCCACCAGCCCGCCGACGAAGGGCGGGGCGCCGTCGGGCCGCGTGAACTCGAAGGGATCGATCAGCTCGCGGAGCGCCTCGAGCGGCGGGAGCTGGTCCTCGAAGATGCGCGAGCCGGCCTGCTCCAGGGTGACGCCCTCGGGGCTCTGGCGGACCAGCGCGATCGGCTCGTCGCCGAGGAACGAGTACCGCCCCCAGCGCTCGCCGCCCTGGACCGACTCGAGCAGGAAGGCGTGCGACGGCGTGGGCAGCTTGAGGAACGCGCTGACCGCGGTCTCGGTGTCCCCGGGGAGCTCGCGCCAGACCGGCACGAGGTTCCCGCGGGCAGCGAGTCGCTCGAAGCTGGCCAGGCTCATCCGGGTGTCACGCATCGCGCCGCCGACCCTACCGCAAAGCCGCTGGCCGGCGGATTCGAGGGGCCCCGGGGTGCTGCCGGCAGCCTGACGCCACGTGGTCGAGAGGAGCTCGGCTGGCCGGGCGGGCCGCGGGGGTGGGCTCCTCCGGTTTCGGGCAGGGCCATCGACTGCGGTGGCCCGGGAGGCAGCACGCCCGCCAGCGCGATCTCGCCCGCTGCGGGTGCCCTCGAGTGCGCGATTCGAGGGAGGCCGGGGCGCGCCGGGCTCAGGCCTTCTCGAGCTCCTCGAGCGACCTCTTCGGGTCGAGCCACGTCTCGAACTTGTGCGTCAGGTACTTCTTGGCCTGGCCGCGGAGCAGGAGTCCCGGGTCGCTGGCCTCGCCGCCGACGGTCTTGTCGGTGACCCGGAGCGTCGCGTCGAGGTGGATGCCCATCACCTTGCCACTGAGCGTCGCCACGTCCCCGGCCCAGGTCGACTGGATCCCGTGCTTGGCCCAGTACGCGGTGAGGCGCTCGATGCGCTTCTTCGCCTCGGCGAGGCTGAGGGTGTGCGCCACGTGGAAGTCGATCTTGCCCATCGTCTTTCAGACTCCTTCCGGGCCAGCGGGGGCCGCGGGCCTGCGTCTCATCGGGAGCTTCACCCGGGCTGCGTCGGGTCCACCGTAGCGGGCCAGGTAGGGTCCCAGGTCGACCTTTTCCGCGGTCCGGAGCGAGCTCATCGGCCGAACCTTGCCGATGACCGGCCGTTCCTGGAAGGGCCTGTCGTGCAGACCGAGGACCCACATGAAGTTCGCCACGCTGACCGCGTCCCGTCCGTCGAGCGCGTGACGGTCGTTCAGATGGGCGATCCGTGCGAGCGCCTCGTCCGGGGACGGGCTCCACTCGAGGATCTTCTTCCCCCAGAGCATCCGGAGGTAGCCGTGGATCCGTCCGTCCTCGCGGAGCTCGCGTTGCGCCGCGTTCCACAGCGGGTCGGCCGTTTCGCCGCGCTCGAGCTGCTCGAGCGTGTAGAGGTGCTCCCGGCGGTCCTTCCGGTGCGAGGTGAGCGTCTCCTGGGCCCACCGGGGCAGGGAGGTGAAGGTCGAGCTGGGCGGGGACCGGCGTGTGGAGGCAGTAGTTGAAGCCCAGCTCGCGGCGGACCAGGAGCTCCTCGAGGAACGCCTTCACCCCCGGCTGCTCGGCGCCGTGCGCCTCGATGCAGGCCTGGGCGACCTCACCGGCGAAGAGCAGCCCGAAGTGCAGCGCCGGCGAGAGGCCGGACTGCCCGTGCTGCCCGGGCTCGTTCCGCGCCTCCTCGAACCGGGCGACCTGCTCGCGGACGAACACCCGGAGGGCGTCGACCGCGGCGGCCCGGCCCCCGGGGCGCCCCGGGACCGGTGGGACCGCGTGGTCGATGTCGAAGCCGTGGAGCTCGCCCACGAGCCGTCCCGGCGAGGATTCCGGGGTGAAGCCCGAGGTCGACCTCCCGTGCGGCCCGGGCATGGGCCGGCTCGGGGCCGTCGGGGAGCTATCCCAGATACTCCGGCCACAGCTTCCGCAGCTTCGGCCGGAGAGCGTACGCCCCCACCTGCTTCTCCGGGATGCGCTGCATCGGGACGACGCAGGAGGCGTCGAGCGCCACGAGGGGGACCTCGAGCGCCTTCGCTGCCCCTCGCAGGTGGCCAGGGATGATGAACGCGGGGAACCAGTCGGAGACGACGGCCGCCGCCCGCCTCCCGAGCGCCGCCAGCCGCGGGACGTGCTGGCGTGGCGGTCCGGGGCAGCTCGAGCCAGTAGGGCACCCCTCTGGCCCGCATGGCCGCCCCGAGCTCGTCGAGCCCCTGCAGCACGAAGGCATGAAGCCGGTCGGAGGCGTGCGGATAGTCCGGCCGGAGCGCGTGGTAGCAGACGACCGGAAGCCCGAGCCTGTTCCCGAGGGCAATGGCCGCCTGGAGCGCGTGGTTGTGGGGCACGCGCTGATTCACCATGCACCAGTAGAGGACGTACTCGCCCCGGGAGGGCAGGGCGGCGTCGCGGATCACGCGGACCCGGGCGGGGTCCACGCCGATCTCCGACCAGGAGAAGCCGGTGGGCATGGGCGGTGTTGAATACCGTGGTGTACGCTCTCCGCGGTAGAACGGAGCGAACCGGCATGTCCTTTCCCATCCACCGTCCCCGGCGACTGCGCCGCACCGAGGCGCTCCGGCGCATGGTGCGCGAGACCGACCTCCTGCCCTCGCGACTTCATCTACCCGCTCTTCGTCGTGGAGGGCCGCGGGCGTCCGGAAGCCGGTCCCCTCGATGCCGGGCATCTACAACCTCTCGGTGGACCTGGCGGTCGAGGAGGCGAAGCGGGCCCGGGCGGCTGGGCGTGCCGTCGGTCATCCTCTTCGGCATCCCGGGCCACAAGGACCCGCGGGGCACCGGGGCCTAGGCGGAGGACGGCATCGTGCAGAAGGCGCTCCGGGCGATGAAGGACTCGGTGCCCGACCTGCAGCTCATCGCCGACGTGTGCCTCTGCGAGTACACCGACCACGGCCACTGCGGCGTCATCCACGGCGGCGAGGTGGACAACGACGCAGAGCCTGCCGCTGCTCGCGCAGATGGCCGTCTCCTGCGCGAAGGCGGGCGCGGACATCGTCGCCCCCTCGGACATGATGGACGGCCGCGTCGCGGGCCATCCGCTCGGCGCTCGACGCAGGCCAGCCTCACCCGGATCGCCCATCCTCAGCTACGCGGCGAAGTACGCCTCCGGCTTCTACGGGCCGTTCCGCGAGGCCGCCCAGAGCACGCCCCAGTTCGGCGACCGGCGCGGCTACCAGATGGACCCGGGCAACGTCCGCGAGGCGCTCAAGGAGACCGCGCTCGACCTCGAGGAGGGCGCGGACATGGTGATGGTGAAGCCCGCGCTCTCGTACCTCGACGTCATCTCCAGGGTGAAGGAGCGCTTCGACGTGCCGGTCGCCGCGTACAACGTCTCGGGCGAGTACGCGATGCTGAAGGCGGCGGCGGCAGAACGGCTGGATCGACGGTCACCGGGTGATGATGGAGATCCTGACCTCCATCAAGCGCGCCGGCGCGGACCTCATCCTCACCTACCACGCGGTGGAAGCCGCCGAGCTGCTCGACTCGTGAGCCGCGCGCGCAAGCCCCGACGCCGCACCTCCCGGAGGCCCCCGCCCGGGCCCGCGGTGCTCCAGTACAAGGTCGTGGAGCTGTCCACCGTGGACGAGGGGAGCCTCGAGTACGCGGTGAACCACTGGGTCCAGCAGGGCTGGAGCCTCGAGAACGTGCAGTTCGCGATGCGCGAGTCCTCCAAGCGCCCGGCCATGGCCTTCGTGTTCTTCACCCGGGCGGGTGCGGCGGAGCGCACAGGCGGCGACGCAGGGCACGCGGGACAGGCCCGGGTCGAGGACGCCTGGGGGCGGCTCGCGGCGCTGGCCGCGGAAGGAGAGGACTCATGAGCCGGCTGCGCGCTCCATTCGGAGGCCCGAACCTCCAGCTGGTCCCCGAGGACGGCGTCCCGGAGTCGCCGTACCCGCGCTGCTCGCTCCTGCTGCGGGGAATGGCCCGGCTGGCGGACGTGGGAGTGGCCTGGGTGCTGGCGCTGGCGGCCGGGCGGGCGGGGCTGGTGGTGGCGGTGCTGTACCTGCTGCTCGCCGACGGCATCTTCCGCGGCCAGAGCGTGGGCAAGCGCATCTTCGGGGTGAAGGCGGTGTTCCTCCCGATGCGGACCGACGCGCGGTTCCGGGACAGCACCCTGCGCAACGCACCGCTGGCGCTCATCGTCCTGCTCCGGATGATGCCCGAGCCGCTCGGGCTCCGCGCCGGGCTGGGGGGGCTGGTGGTCATCGCCGGGATCGAGGCCTGGAAGGCGATCCGTGATCCGCTCGGCCGCAGGCTGGGAGATGTCTGGGCGCAGACCCAGGTGGTCGACGCGAAGGTGGTCTCGGGCTCGCAGGCGCTGGCCCGGGCCCAGGGCGTCCCCGTGGGGCCAGAGCGCTGGATGACGGGAACCGCCGACCGGGCGGATTCCTCGGGAGGGCGCTGACCGCCGTGCGCATCGCGCTGACCTACAACCTCCGCCTCTCGGACTCCGAGGAGGAGGCCGAGTTCGACACCCAGCAGACGGTGGACGCGCTGGCCGGCGCCATCGACCGGCTGGGGCACCGCCTCGAGCGCTTCGAGGTCTCGGGCCCGGCCTCGCGCACCGTGGCGCGGCTCGAGGCCTACTCGCCGGACCTCATCTTCAACACCGCCGAGGGCAGGCGCGGACGCTTCCGCGAGGCCTTCTATCCCGGCGCTCTTCGACGAGCTGGGCGTTCCCCTACACCGGGAGCGACGCCTATGCGCTCGCGGTCACCCTGGACAAGCAGCTCACCAAGCTGATCCTCCGCGACCACGACGTCCGGACGCCGGGCTGGCAGTACGTGGAGAAGCTCGAGGAGCTCACGGCCTCGGCGCTGCGCTTCCCGGTCATCGTGAAGCCCAACTTCGAGGGAAGCAGCAAGGGCATCACCCAGGACTCGGTGGCCGAGACCGTGGCCGAGCTGGAGGAGAAGGTCCGCCGGGCGCTGGAGCGCTACCCGGCCGGCATCCTGGTGGAGGAGTACATCTCGGGGCGCGACCTGACGGTGCCGTACCTGGCCGCGGTGGAGAACGACTACGACGGCGTGCTCGCCCCGGTGGAGTACGTCGTCGACCCCGAGCTCTCCCGCCAGCGGCGCTACGCCATCTACGACTACGCGCTGAAGACCACCGAGGACAAGGCGGTGAGCGTGCAAGGCGCCCGCGTCCGCTCCCGCCGGGCATCGCCGACGAGCTCCGGCGCGACCGCGCAGACCGTGTTCCGGCTCACCGATTGCCGCGACCTGGGCCGCATCGACTTCCGGCTGAGCGACGCCGGGGTGCCCGTACTTCCTGGAGATCAACGCGCTGCCCTCGCTCGAGCCGGGCGCGGGCATCTACGCCGCGGCGGAGCTCGAGGGGCTGCACTTCGACGCGGTCATCGGCTCGGTCATCCAGGCGGCGGCGCGGCGCCACGGGATCAAGGACAGCCCGAGGCGGCAGGGCAAGCCCGCCGCGCAAGACCGGGCCCCTCCGGGTCGGGTTCGCCTACAACGTCAAGCGCATCAAGCCCACCGCGGACGCGGTGGAGGACTCGGAGGCCGAGTACGACAGCCCGAGCACGCTCCAGGCCATCCGCGAGGCGATCGCCAGCTGGGGGCACGAGGTCATCGACCTGGAGGCGAACCAGGAGCTGCCCACGGTGCTCGCGGTCACCCCGCTGGACCTGGTGTTCAACATCGCCGAGGGCTTCAAGGGACGGAACCGCGAGGCGCAGGTTCCCTCGCTGCTCGAGCTGCTGGACATCCCCTACACCGGGAGCGATCCGGCCACGCTGTCGCTCGCCCTGGACAAGGCGCTGGCCAAGAAGATCGTCCGCCAGCACGGCATCCACACCCCGAACTTCCAGATCTTCACCACCGGCAAGGAGCGGCTGAACCGGGAGTTCACCGAGTTCCCGCTGATGGTCAAGCCGGTGGCGGAGGGCTCGAGCAAGGGCGTGGTCAGCAAGAGCGTGGTGCAGAACGAGGCCGAGCTGCGCGACGTGGTGCGGGAGATGGTCAGCAAGTACCAGCAGCCGGCGCTGGTGGAGGAGTACATCCGGGGCCGCGAGTTCACCGTGGGGCTGCTGGGCGAGCGCCGGCCGCGCGTGCTCCCGCCGATGGAGATCGTCTTCGTCGACAAGGCGGAGGAGAACCCGGTCTACAGCTTCCAGCACAAGCTCGACTGGAACGATCGCATCCGCTACGACGTCCCGGCCAATCTCGAGCCCAACCAGATCGAGAAGCTCCGCACCGCGGGGCGCGGGGCGTTCATGGCGCTCGGTTGCCGGGACGTGGCGCGGATCGACTTCCAGATGGACGCCCGGGGCCGGTTCTACTTCCTCGAGTGCAACCCGCTGCCCGGCCTGACCCCGGGCTGGAGCGACCTGGTCCTCATCGCCAAGGGCGCAGGGCATGGACTACCGGACGCTGATCGGGGAGATCCTCAGCGGGCGCCATCCGCCGCTACAAGGAGCGCGAGCAGCGCCGCGCTGCGGACATGCCGTCTCACACCAACGGGAACGGCGGCGCCGCCACCGTGGTGGAGCTGCCGAGCTCCGAGCTGCGCGAGGGCAAGGGGTGAGCCCGGTGACCCGGGCCCGGGCGCGGAGGCCCGGGCGCTGCAGCGGGCGCACTTCCAGGTGATGTTCGGGAACCACGTGGACTGGACCTGCAAGCACCCGCAGCTCGAGGAGACCGCGGACACCGCCTTCGGGGTGCTCATCTCGCAGGTGCAGGCGTGCCAGGCGGCGGGGCTCATCCGGTCCGGCGACCCGCTGGTGCCGGCGCTGTTCGCCTGTTCGATGGTGCACGGCCTCTGGGAGCTCATCGCCAACGGCCAGTTCAACGCCCTCGAGCTCTCGGTGCCGCCGGTCGAGCAGCTGATGGGCATGATGAATCTCATGTTAATCGAGGGCGCCCGGCCGAGGGAGTAAGGTCGGCCGAGAATGGCCGATGCCCTCGAGACCCCCACTCCACGGGTGCGGGCCCGCGCCCTGGACCTGCCGCTCGGCCGGTACCGCCCCGGGCGCTTCAACGCCATCACCGACGTCGACGGCGTGCTGGTCGGTCACACCACGCTCATCGCCGGCGAGGGGCCCCTGCGCCCGGGAAAGGGCCCGGTGCGGACCGGGGTCACCGCCATCGTCCCGAGCGGCGGCAACATCTTCATGGAGCGGCTGCACGGCGGCGGCTTCGTGCTGAACGGCGCGGGTGAGGTCTCGGGGATGACGCAGGTGATGGAGTGGGGGCTGCTCGAGACGCCCATCCTCCTCACCAACACCATGTCGGTGGGGGTGGTGTCCGACGCGATGGCCCGGCTGATGGTGGAGGAGCACCCGGGCATCGGCGACGAGCACGACGTCATCATCCCGGTGGTGGGCGAGTGCGACGACAGCTGGCTCAACGACATCACCGGGCGGCACGTGCGCGAGGAGCACGTCCGCTCCGCGGTCGCCTCGGCCACCGACGGCCCCGTGGCGGAGGGGAGCGTGGGCGGCGGCACCGGGATGGTGACGTGCGACTTCAAGGCCGGCATCGGCACGTCGTCGCGGAAGCTCCCCGAGACGCACGGCGGCTACACCCTCGGGGTGCTGGTGATGTCCAACTTCGGGAAGATGCACAACCTCCGGGTGGGCGGGCTGCCGCTCGGCGAGGTGCTGGAGGAGCACTACCGCGAGGTTCCCCGGCGGACCGAGAGCTACGGAAGCATCATCGCCGTGGTCGCCACCGACGCGCCGCTCCTGCCCAACCAGATCAACCGCCTCTGCCGCCGCGTCGCGCTGGGCATCGGCAGGGTGGGGAGCTACGCCGCGCACGGCTCGGGAGAGATCGTCGTCGGCTTCTCCACCTCGAACATCATCCCGCGCCGCACGCGGAAGATGGTCGCCAAGGTGAAGTTCCTCCTCGATCAGCGCCTGGACCCGCTCTACGAGGCGGTGATGGAGGCCACCGAGGAGGCCATCCTCAACTCCATGTGCATGGCCGGCCCGATGACCGGCATCAACGGCAACCACTGCCCGGCGCTCCCGCTGGACGAGGTGCGCCGCTTCGCCGAGGCCGTGCGCCCGGCGCTCCGGCACCGGAAGCGCACCCCGTCACCGCCCGAGCCTCCTGGCGACAAGGACCGCGAGGGCACGGTCACCGTGGCCGATGCGATCCCCACGTCGGTGCGGAGCGCGGAGGGGATCCCTTTCCCCACCCGACCGCCCGAGGGGTCCGAGACGTGACGCGCCGGGAGGATGTCTGCTAGGAGCGGCGCCTCGACCGAGAGGAGCAGGGATGGCCCGCAGCAGGAGCAAGCACCGCCGCAAGCAGATGAAGATCAAGCAGCACTGGAAGAAGCGTCGCGAGCGCAAGAAGGCCGCTGCAGCCGCGACGAAGTAGCCGCATCCTCGCCCGCCCCGGGCATGCAGGCGTCGGCCGCTGGAACGCCACGCCCAACGTCGACGGCACGTTCTGATCGCCCCACGGGCGGTCGGACCGACGGTGTCTTGACACCTTGCCGCGCTGCGTTATGGACAGGGTGTCGGGCGGCACCTGAGCCAGCCCGTCGAGCCATCTGTCCCGAGGAGGCGAGTGTCATGTCGAAGAACAGCGAGGTCCCGGCGTTCGTGAAGGAGCAGCTCAACGAGGCCCAGAAGCGGTTCGCGGTGATCCAGACGCAGGCCGAGAAGACCATCAAGGAGTGGGTGGCGAAGGGCCAGGAGATCCAGGCCACCACGGCCAAGCGCACCAAGGCGCTCGGCAACGAGGTCCGCAAGCAGGCGGAAACGTTCCAGAACCGGATCATCCAGGCGGCCGGCGTGGCCACCCAGAGCCAGATCAAGCTGCTCACCCGGGAGCTGTCGAAGCTCTCGAAGAAGGTGGACACCCTGATCGAGAAGAAGGCCCCCGCGAAGTCCGACGTCCGGGTCTGATCGTCCAGAACGGTGCCTGGGTGGGTCTGTTGACCCCCACCCAGGGCCACCTTGGAATGGCTTCGCCCCGGGGTGGCGCTTATGTTGTCGGCGGGTGCCGATACCCTGCCTGATGGGCAGGCAGGCGTCCTACAGGCCTGGAGTCCAGCAATGGCAGGCGATGTTTTCAAGGATAGACGGCCAGTTGTCGAAGTCCTGGAGCGCATGTGGGCCCAGGCCGTGACCGCGGTGTCCAGTGTCGAGGACGAAGCGGCGCGTGTCGTGCAGAGGGCACAGACGGTCGCCGGGTGGAGTCAGGACGAGGTCCGGCGACAGATGGGTGAACTGGCGGAGCGGCTGGCCGCCCAGCGCAAGGAGCTCGAGCAGGGGCTGGATGAGCGGGTCCGCGGCGCGTTGCAGCGCCTCCGGGTCCCGCGGCGTGACGAGGTCCAGGCGCTGACTGCCCGGGTGGACCGGGTGGCCGAACGACTGGAGAAGCTGGAACGAGGGGCCTGAGTCGCCGCCTCGCTCCCCGAGAAGGAGTGGATGGACGGTGCGACGACTGCTCTTCCAGCTGCACGCGCTCAGCTCGCACTGCGCGGTGCTTCCGCTCGTCGCGGCGGTCTTTCTCCTCGGCGCCGCCCGCATCGAGGGCACCTTCCAGGGGCACACCCGCCGGAGGGCCGAGCCCGCGCGGGCGCTCGTGCAGCCCGACTCGGATCTCGCCCTCCTCGACTCGGTGCTCGCCAAGCGCGCCCCGGAGCTCGGGCTCGAGCTGCGCGTCCAGGTGAGCCGGGCGATCGCCGAGGAGGCGCGTCGGGCCGGCTACGACCCGCTCCTCATCCTGGCGATCATCGACGTCGAGAGCGAGTTCGACGTGGACGCCGTGAGCTCGCAGGGCGCCCGCGGCCTGATGCAGATCCAGCCGGTGACGCTGCACTGGTTCGCCGAGAAGCAGGGCATCCGGCTGAGCCGCGAGGAGATGGCCTCCGACCCGGCGCTGACGGTGCGCCTCGGGATCCGCTACCTGCGCTCCCTTCAGGAGAGGTTCGGCGGTGACCTCTCCATGGCCCTCATGGCCTACAACGCCGGCCCGGACCGGGTCCGCCAGGCCATCCGGGAGCGCTCCTTGGACCAGTACCGGTTCTACCCCCGGCGGGTGAAGCGCGACTTCGAACGCTTCCGCACCGGGGAGGGCCTGGGCAGTGACTGGGCCTTCGCGCTCCGCGACCCCGAGCCGGCCGTTCGCTAGAACCCCCCGGCAGGTCGTGGCATAAGCATCCCCAGGCGTGTTCTCACTCGACGACCAGGCGCGTGGACTCGAGGCCGCACGGGAGCAGGTCGCGGCCCTCTTCCAGAGCATCAACGCCCCGCACGTGGTGGTGCCCGGACGCCGTGCCGGACCGGCGCAGGCCTTCATCGCCTGTCTGCGGGGCACGCACGGCTTCTCGGTCGGCGTCTACCTCTGGCTCTCCGAGACCAAGGAGTGCGCGGTCTACACCACGCCCGCCACCGCCCAGACGCCCGAGGAGTACCGGGCGCTGCAGACCGAGGCGCTCGGCTTCGTCGAGTCGATGGGTTTCATGATGGACAACCTCAACTTCCGCTCCCTCTCGCCCGAGCACCAGGCCGAGCTGCTGCAGTCGGTCCCGGTGTGGCGGGGAGGGCGGGCCGCCACCGGGAGCACCCCGACGGTGGCCCCCACCAGCCAGCAGGGCGCGTCGGCGGCCGGGACCGGTGCGGCCCTCGCGCGGCTGTTCTCGTCGTTCTGACCCCCATGCTCCGTCCTCCGTCCGTCGTCCTCACCCTCGCCGCCGCGGGCGTGCTCGCCGCCTGCGCGCACGTGCCCACCGAGAAGGAGCGCCAGGGCGCCGACGCGCACTACGACCTGGGGGTCAGCGCCCAGAGCGCAGGGGACGTCCGCAGCGCCCTCAAGGAGTACGACGAGGCCCTCAAGCTCGACGAGGACTTCGCCGACGCCCACAACGCCAAGGGGGTGGTGCTCCACCTGGCGTTCGACCGGAAGGACGAGGCGGAGAAGGAATACAAGCGGGCGATCGAGATCCGCCCCACCTTCTCCGAGGCCAAGGTCAACCTCGGCAACCTCTACCTCGACGAGGGCCGCCTCGACGACGCGATGGCGCTCTACCAGCAGGCGCTCAACGACATGCTCTACGCCACGCCGTACATCGCCGAGACCAACCTCGGCTGGGCGTACTTCAAGAAGGGCAACAGCGCTCAGGCCATCGAGCACCTGAAGGCCGCGGTCACGACCAATCCGCAGTTCTGCCTCGGCTACAAGGACCTCGGGCTGGTGCACGACGCGCGGGGCGAGCTGAACGCGGCCTGCACCGAGTTCGGCCGCTTCGTGGACGCCTGTCCGAAGGTGGCCGAGGCCTACCAGCTCCGGGGTAGCTGCCAGGTCCGTCAGGGCCGGGCGACCGAGGCCCGCGCCAGCTTTGATGCCTGCGTGGAGAACGCCGCCGGGCCCACGCAGGCCCGGGTCCGCGACGAGTGCACCCAGCTCCGCGATCGACTGGGAGGGCAGGGCGCCCGCCCCTGAGCCGAGCACCGACGTGGACCGCTGGGAAGACGAGGCGCTGGTCCTGGGGACGCTCGACTACGGCGAGGCGGACCGGCTGGTGACCCTGCTCACGCGCGCGCGGGGCAAGCTCACCGCGTTCGCAGCCGGGGCGCGCAAGAGCCGGCGCCGCTTCGCCGGGGCGCTCGAGCCGGGCACGGTGCTGCGCGCCCGCCTGGTGGAGCGACACGGGTCCACCGTGCGGCTCGACGCGGTCGAGATCGTGCACGCCTTTCCCCGCATCCGCGAGGAGCTCCCGCGCATCGCCCGCGCCCTGTACGCGCTCGAGCTGTGCCGCGAGCTCCTCCGGGAGCAGGAGCCTGCGCCCGAGCTGCTCTCGCTCGCCGTGGACTGGCTGCGACGGCTGGACGCGGGCGAGGCCGGGCCCACGTCGGTGCTCGCCTTCGAGCTCCAGGCACTGGCCCTGGCGGGGCTGATGCCTCGCTTCGACGCCTGTGCGCTGTGCGGAGGCCCTCCGGGAGACGCGCCCCGCTTCGACGTGGAGCACGGCGGCGCAGTGTGCTCGGGCTGCGCCGCCCGGTCGCGCGGCCCGCGGGTCGAGCCCGCCGTCCTCCAGGGGCTCGCGGCCATCCAGGGAGGGGCCCGCCAGCCGCTCCCGCCGGCGCTGCGGGCCGAGGCCCGGTCATTGCTCGCCCGGTTCATCGAGGCACAGCTCGGCCGGCGGCTGAAGAGCGTCGACTTCCTGCGCAGCGTGGGCGTCGACTAGGGTGCGCCCCGCTTTGACCTTCCAGGACCTCATCCTCACCCTGCAGCGCCACTGGGCGGCACAGGGGTGCATCCTTGCCCAGGCCTACGACGTCGAGGTGGGCGCGGGCACCATGGCCCCGACGACCTTCCTCCGCGCGCTCGGGCCCGAGCCGTGGAACGTGGCCTACGTGCAGCCCTCGCGCCGGCCTGCCGACGGCCGCTTCGGCGAGAACCCGAACCGGCTGTTCCAGCACCACCAGTTCCAGGTCATCCTCAAGCCCGCGCCCGAAGGACGTCCAGGCGCTCTACCTCGACTCGCTGCGGGCCATCGGCATCGACCCGCTGGAGCACGACCTCCGCTTCGTCGAGGACGACTGGGAGGCGCCCACCCTGGGCGCCTGGGGTCTCGGCTGGGAGGTCTGGTGTGACGGGATGGAGATCACCCAGTTCACCTACTTCCAGCAGTGCGGCGGCTTCGAGTGCCGGCCGGTGTCCGCCGAGCTGACCTACGGGCTCGAGCGCATCGCCATGTACCTCCAGAACGTCGAGAGCATCTTCGACGTGGAGTGGGTGAAGGGCGTGACGCTACGGCGAGGTCTTCCACCGCAACGAGGTGGAGATGAGCACCTATGCCTTCCGGGCCTCGGACCCGGCGGTGCTCTTCGGACTCTTCGAGGTCTACGAGAAGGAGTGCGCGCGGCTGCTGGCGCAGGGGCTGCCGCTGCCGGCCTACGAGTCGGCCCTGAAGTGCTCGCACACCTTCAACCTGCTCGACGCCCGCGGGGCGATCAGCGTCACCGAGCGCGCCGGGTTCATCAAGCGGGTGCGGGACAACGCCCGGGCCTGCGCCGAGGCGTACCTCGAGGTCCGCGCCGAGCTGGGCTTCCCGCTGGTGAAGACCGGGTGGACCGTCGGCCAGCAGCCCCCGCTGCTCGAGGGCGTTCCGGCCAGCAAGAGCTGGAAGTCGTTCCGGGCGGAGCCGAAGCCGTGAGCGAGGATCTCCTCTTCGAGATCGGCACCGAGGAGCTGCCCGCGGGCACGGTGGAGCCGGGAGTCGAGCAGCTCCGGGCGCTCGTCGTCGCCGGGCTCGACGGGGCCCGGCTCGAGCACGGCGCGGTCCGCACCTTCGCCACCCCGCGTCGGCTGACCGTGCTGGTGGAGGCCGTGGCGGACCGGAGCCCCGATGCCACCCGGCAAGCGATGGGCCCCTCGGTGAAGGCCGCCTTCGGTCCGGACGGAGCCCCCACCCGGGCCGCGAGCAAGTTCGCCGAGGCGCAAGGGGTGCCGGTCGCCGCGCTCCGGAGGGTGCAGACTCCCAAGGGCGAGTACCTCGCCGCCGAGGTGACCGAGGCCGGGCGTGCGGCGAGCGCGCTCCTCCCTGGCATCCTCGGGATGGCGGTGCACGGCATCGACTTCAAGAAGCGCATGCGCTGGGGCGACGTGGAGCAGAGCTTCGCCCGGCCGGTGCAATGGCTGCTCGCGCTCCACGGCCAGGAGGTCGTCCCGGTCGTCTTCGCCGACGTGAAGAGCGGCCGGATGACCTTCGGGCATCGCTTCCTCTCTCCCGGTCCGCATCCGGTCGCGCGCCCCCGCGAGTACGCCGGCCTGCTCGAGCGGGCCCACGTGCTCCCGGACGTCGAGGCGCGCAAGGAGCGCATCCGGGCCGAGGTATCGGCGGCGGCGGCGCGCGCCGGCGGGCGCCTCCGGGAGGACCCGGCGCTCCTCGACCAGGTCACCGAGCTCGTGGAATGGCCCAGCGCGGTGCTGGGCAGCTTCGAGGAGCGCCACCTCGACCTCCCCTCCGAGGTGCTGGTCCAGGAGATGACCTCGCACCAGCGCTACTTCCCGGTGCTCGACGCGGGCGGGCGGCTCCTGCCGCGCTTCGTGGCCGTCTCCAACACCCCGGTGCGCGACCCGGCGCTCTCGCTCCGCGGCTACGAGCGCGTTCTCCGCTCCCGGCTGACCGACGGCCGGTTCTTCTTCGACCAGGACCGGAAGATCCCCCTCGCCGCGCGCGTCCCGGCGCTCGAGCGCGTGGTGTGGCAGGGCAAGCTCGGGACCTACGCCGAGAAGGTGGGGCGGATCCGGCTGCTCGCCGCGGCGCTCACCCGGGCCGTCGGGCGCCCCGAGCTCCTGGCGGTGGTGGACCGGGCCGCGCTCCTCGCCAAGGCCGATCTCACCACCGGGATGGTGGGCGAGTTCCCCGAGCTCCAGGGCGTGATGGGGCGCGAGTACGCGCTGGCGTCCGGCGAGCCACCGGCCGTCGCCCAGGCCATCGCCGACCACTACCTGCCGCGCGGTGCCTCCGACCCGGTACCCGCCGACGACCCCGGCGCCCTGGTGGGCATGGCGGATCGCCTGGACACGCTCGCCGGGCTCTTCGCCCTCGGCAAGCCACCCAGCGCCTCGGCCGACCCGTTCGGGCTCCGCCGGGCCTGCCTCGGCGTGGTCCACCTCGTGCTCGGAAGGGGCTACCGCCTCTCGCTCGGCGAGGCGGTGGACCACGCGCTGGACGGCGTGGGGAAGAAGCTGGGGCTCGGAGCGGCGCAGCTCGCCGAGGGGCGCAGCCTGCTGCTCGAGTTCTTCCGCGGGCGGCTCAAGGCGCTCTGGGCGGACCGCGCCCGCGCCGACGTGGTGGAGGCGGTGCTCGCCGCCGGGTTCGACGACCTGCACTCCGCCCGGGCCCGGCTGGACGCCTTCGCCCAGGTGGTGGGCGCGCCCGACTTCACCCCGCTGGCCATCGCCTTCAAGCGGGTGGCGAACATCGTCGAGAAGCAGGGGAAGGACGTGTCGGTTCAGGCCGCCGACCCGCGGCTCTTCCAGGAGCCCTCCGAGACCGCGCTGGCCGAGGCGGCCCGTCGCGCCGCCGCCGAGGTGCACCGGGCACTGGCCGCCGATGACGCTCCGGCGGCGCTGGCCGCCGCCCGGGCGCTCAAGGGGCCCGTGGACACCTTCTTCGACAAGGTCCTGGTGATGACCGACGATCGCCCGGTGCGCGACAACCGGGTGCGCCTGCTCCGCGAGGTGGCCCAGGTCTTCGCCCCCCTCGCCGATCTGCCGCGCATCCAGGCCGAGACTGGAGCCACGGCATGACCGTGTTGCTCCTGGCCCTCCTCGCTGCGCCCCCGGCGCTGGAGGCAGAGATCGACAGCCAGACGCGCGAGGACGACGAGCTGCCGCCCGCGTCCATCCAGCCCTACACGCCCCACTTCGACGGGAGGACGCTGCCGGATCTGGTCTGCGGCCCGGAGGTGAAGAATGCCTCGGTGAAGAAGCTCCTGCAGGACGGGACCCGCCTCACTGACAGCAAGGACCCCGCAGAGGTGAAGCGCGCGGTCCCCAAGCTCCAGCGGGCGCTGGAGCTGGACCCCCGGGCCGGGTGGGCCTACCTCATCCTCGGGAGCGCGCACGCCAAGCTGAACGATCCGGTCCCGGGCACCCGCGCTTACGAGACCTATCTCCTCTCCTGCCGGACGTACCCCAACGCCGACCGGGTACAGCGCATCCTCACCGACTACTGGCGGGCCACCGGTGGAAAGGATGACCCGTCGCCTCGACGTTGAGGGGAACAAGACGGCCGCTCGCCTGTTCTGGCGTCGCTGCTTGTCCTTGCGACGCCGGGTCGCGGATCTCTAGGATGCGCGCCCTTTTGATGCGCCTCACCCTCCTGACAACCCTGCTGCTCGTGGCGACCGCGTGCAACAAGACGCTCGTCACGCGTCCGCCCCTGCCCGAGCGGCTCTACTATCCGACCGGCCTCGCCTTCTTGCCGCCCGCCAGCGATGGTGGCGTGGGGCGCATCTACGTCGCGAGCTCCAACTTCGACCGCCGCTTCGAGAGCGGCTGGGTCACCTCGATTGACCTGTCGCAGGTCCGCTCCCAGGACGGCCGGAGCCTTCCGCCGCCGGGGGTGCCGATCGCGCCGCCGCCGCCCGATGCCGGATCCGACCAGGGCCGGCCGGTCCAGTTCACGTACCTGGCGACCGACGGAGGCAGCCTCGTCCTGACGGACAGCTTCGCCGGGATCGCCACGGTGGACACGCTCCACAACCGGCTCTTCGTGCCCACCCGGTCCGCGGGAGAGCTGGACCAGCTGTCGGTGATGGACGTGACCCCCGACGGCGGCCCGGCGCTGAGCTGCTACTTCTCCGGAGGCACCGACTGTGCCCAGGACGCGATCCAGGTCGCGCTCGAGCAGACGCCCGGGGACCGGGGCTACCCCGCCGCCCCGCAGCCGTACAGCGTGACGGTGGCCCCGCTACCGCGGGACGAGATCTACATGACGAGCCTCCGTCCGGCGTCGAGCCCGGCCCAGAGCACCCTGAACCTCCAGAACTACCTGCTCACGCTCCACCAGGGCAATCTCGACGCGGCGCGCGCCGCCTACCCGGCTCAGGGGCGGTACGTCCCGCCGGACTCGGCCTTCAGCCCGATCGGCGCCGGCTCGTCGAACAGCGTCATCGTCGACGACACGTTCCTCTTCATTTCGGGCCGGGTGAAGTTCAACACCGGTGACCCGGACGTGCTGCTCCGGATCGTGGAGCGGGACAGCAAGCTGGTCGCCTTCCCGCAGCTGCAGCTGGTGTGGGCATCGCTCGAGGCCCGCGCGCTCCAGCTGCGCCCGGAGAGCGGGAACAAGCCGCCCCGGCTCTACCTCGCGGTCCAGAGCCCGTCGGCGCTCATGGTCATCGACATCGGCCAGCCGCCGGCGACGGGTCTCCCTCCGGCGGTCACCCTGGTCCGGGCGGTGCCGCTTCCCGAAGGCCCCAACGACGTCCAGCTGATCGACCGGCCGGGCGGGCAGAGCCCCCTGGTGGCGGTCACCTGCTACGTCGACGGCTCGGTCGTCTTCTACGACGACGACCTGGGACAGATCGCGGCGCTGCTCCCCGGCGTGGGGGCGCTGCCCTTCGCGATGTCGGTCGACTCGCGCGGGCCGGACTGGGCCCGGATCTACGTCAGCAACTTCGGCGACGGGCGGATCGCGATCATCGACGTCCCGCTCTCCCCCATCATCGCCGGTGAGAAGTTCTCGCCCCGGCTGATCGGTCACGTGGGGAGCAAGCAGTACTGCCTCATCAACACCGATCAATCGAACTGCGTGGATACGCTCGAGTGAAGACCCGTCTCGTCCTGCTCCTCGCCGGCGCCGCCACGGCAGCCTGCTCGCAGTCGGGGCTCCCGTCCCCGGCCCGGCTGACGGGCACCAACTCCTCGGCCGTCGCCGGCTCGCTGCTCTTCGTCACCAGCACCGGCAGCAACGAGCTCCGGGTGCTCAACCTCGTGCCCCCGCCCGGGCAGCCGACTGACTTCGTCCGCGCGCCCAACCCGCTGAACTCGCTGTCGGTCCCGGTGCTGAACGCGCCGGTCGAGCTGGCGACACCGACCCGGTACGGTCCCTTCGGCCAGCCGCTGCAGGGGGACTGGCTCTTCGCCCGGGGCGCAGGCAGCTCCGCGGTGTCGATCGTCGGGGCGGTGAACTGTCCCCAGCAGCTGCGGGAGTTCGGGCGCATCGCGCCGCGGCCCGACTCGGTGGTCACCGCGCTCGCCTCACGGCTCACCAACGACGACCTGGTGGCCCAGCTCTACTTCACCACCTTCGACGGCAACGAGACCACGCTCTGGGAGCTCCTGCTCCCGAACCTCACCCGCGACCGGACCGCCACCACCGTCCCCCCGAGCCGCCTGCCCCCGCTATCCCTCCACGCTGCCGTCCTACAGCCTCCAGCCGGTGGGGCTGTTTCCGGGGAAGGTAGTGACCGCGATGGTGGCCCTCCCCACCGTGCAGCACCCGGGCGCCCCTCCGGACGCCGAGGAGAAGCGACTGGTCGTCGCCTCCCGGTTGATGGCCGAGCCCCCGGCGCTTCCCGGCACCATGACCGAGCTGGGGGAGATCCAGGTCGTGGACCCGCTCCCGTCGGCACTGCTCATCGACCCCATCCAGGCGGTGTTCAACTCGAACACCACCGTCGCCGAGAGCTTTCCGATCAAGCGGATGATCACCCACGGGAACGTGGTGAACCTCATCCACGCGGATGGGGGGGCGATCACCATCGACATCGATGGAGGGGTCATCGGGGCCATCGCCGACGTGGTGATGGACGCCGGGACCCGGATCTTCGCGGTCATGGACGAGGCCTCGTGCGGCGGGACCGCGGACTGCGTGGGCGTCTTGGCGGTGGACCTCGACCGGACCACTCCCCTTCAGGCCACGGTGCTCCCGGACGGCGGGGTCGTCGCCGACGGTGGCACGGTGCCGCGGGTGCGCTACCCGGTCGCCATCGACGGGTTCGACAACCTGCGGGATCTCTCGATCCCGGATCAGGGCAACCCGCTCCGGAACGACGGCGGCGTGGGGAACATCCAGGCTCCCGACACATTCTACCGTCCGCCGGCCACGTTCCCGGATGGTGGACCCCGCGACGCCAACCGGATGCTCGTCATTCGCTTCGGGAACAACACCGCGGTGGGCATCATCCAGGACGTGGTCATCCAGGCGGCCGGCCGGGCGCTGTACCTCGACGGATTCCCACGTCAGTACGGGCTGCTCGGTCACGTCACCATCACCGGCTTCGGAAACAGCATCCCCTCCGCGCAGATCTTCGCCTTCGACGGGATGACGCTGCGGCAGATCAACTATCCCCCAATTCCTCGACGATCGTGAGCCAGCAGAGCCTCTTCGGGAACGGCAGCCAGGCCACGTTCCAGGGCGGGCCGCAGAACGTCCAGCTCGGCCTCGGGATCTGGCCGTACAGCGAGATCGTCGCCGTCCAGTACGAAGGAATCGTGGCCGGCATCATCAACGAGCCGCTCGATGCCGGGCTGGGCGCCCCCCGGGACGGAGTCTGGCCGCTGTCGATCAACAGCCGCACCGCCGTCGAGAAGGGCTACGTGGAGCCGGGGGACATCGTGGTGCCGGTGGACGGCACCAACACCGAGTGCCAGTACGGATTCCCCATCCTGCCCGGTGAGGACGGGGGCCTGCTCGACCTGAGGGGGAGCGTTCCTCCGTACCCGCGAGCAGGCGCTCGCCAGCGTCATCGATGGGGGCTCCTCGACGGCGGCGGCGTGCTCGTCCTCTCCGACGGAACCATCCCCACCATCGGCGATTGCCCGCCGATGCTCTCCTTCAACGTGCGGAGCAGCGGCCTGGCGCCACAGTCCTTCACCGTGACCGGGACCTTCTCCGGATGGCTGGGCCGGCTCGCCGCCCGCCACGGTGCCGGCTGGCACGACCTGTTCCAGGTCGGCGAGAACACGCACACCGCAGTTCGTCCGCTTCTGGAGGCCGAGCGCCGACGCCGGAACGTCGGCGGCCCAGCTCACCCAGGTGGGCTTCTCCTTCGAGCTGGACTACCTGATTCCCTACGTCGACCCGGTACGAGCTCCCGGGGTTCGACGCCGGGGTGGACCCGCTGCTGACCGGGGGTGACATCTACGGGCTACGTGGGTCGGGCTACGCCATCAACTTCCTCAACGGCTACACCCCGGCCTCGGTCGCTCTGTCCACCACCTCGCTTCAGGTTCAGGGTGTGAACCTGCCCGGAGCGCTGTCGCTCTACCAGCCGCAGGTGTACCCCACCCTGGACAACCCGGGGGCAGAACGGGTCTTCGTCCTCTACCCAGGGGGGAATCTCATCGTGGACTTCTCGCCCACCACGGTCGCCTACAGCGTCCCCGACACGGCTTACGACATCGGGGTGCACTACTGATTGTGGTAGCCTCCCGAGGCGTGCGCGCCATGGGTGACCTGAATCCGCCACATCCCGTCCGCAAGGTGGCCATCCCCGACCACCTCTGGGACGCCTTCGAGGAGATGGCGGAGCAGATGGGGACCGAGCGGGATGGCCTCATCAGCCAGGCCCTGTTCATGTTCGCCCGGCTGAACGGGTTCCTGGAGGGGGTCGGGCGCCGGAAGGCCCCCGGAGCTCCGCCACCCGCGCCGGCCAAGCGGGGGGCCGTCCCCGGCCCGGAGCGCAGCGCTGCGCACCACCAGCCCCGCCGACGCGATCGCCCCCACCATCGGCACCCCGGTGCTCGGCAAGGACGATCTCGACGACCTCGCCTCGCTCGGAGAGGTGGACACCGGCGCCCCCGACGGCACGCCCGGAGATCCACTGGACATCCTGGATCGCCCCCTCGACGACGAGTCGGGCTCGGGCGGCCAGCTCTACCTGGTGGCCGAGAACGGCACCCTCGACCGCATCGGCAAGGACCGCTTCGTCATCGGGCGGGGCAAGCACTGCGACTTCGTCATCAACTCCGGCAAGGTGAGCCGGGAGCACGCGGTGATGGTCCGCGACGAGGGCGCGTACTTCATCGAGGACCTCGGCTCGTCGAACGGCACCTGGTTCAACAAGCAGCGCATCAAGCGCCGCAGGTCGAGGACGGCGACGAGTTCTTCATCTGCAACGAGAAGATCAAGTTCGTGCTGCGGTGAGGCGTGCCGCCCGGCCCCCCGCGTGCCGCATCGCCCGAGGCCATGCCCAGCTCCCGTCCCGTCCTGACGCTCATCGACGCGTCGGGCTTCATCTTCCGCGCCTACCACGCCATCGCCGACCTCAGCACCAGCCGGGGCGTGCCCACCAACGCCGTCTACGGCTTCACCCGCATGCTGCTGAAGACGCTGCGGGAGCTGCAACCCCACCCACGTGGCGCTCGGCCTTCGACAAGGAGAGCCGCACCGGCCGGCAGCAAATCGACCCCAGCTACAAGGCGAACCGCGCAGGGCCGCCGCCGGACCTTCCTCCACCAGTTCGAGCTGGTTCGCCAGGTGGTCGATGCGCTGCGGGTGCCGGTGCTCGAGTTCGCCGGCTGGGAGGCGGACGACGTCATCGCCACCCTGGCGCTGGCGGCCAAGGAGCAGGGCTTCGATGTCCACGTCGTCACCGGCGACAAGGACTTCATGCAGCTGGTGGACGACCGGGTCAGCCTCTACGACCCGATGCTACGACCGGCACACCGGTCCCCGCGAGGTGAAGGAGCGGCTGCGGCATCGAGCCCGGCGCAGATGCGCGACTACCTCGCGCTGGTCGGTGACCCCATCGACAACGTGCCGAAGGTGCCCGGCATCGGCCCGAAGACCGCGGCCGAGCTCATCACAGCAGTTCGGCGACGTGGAGACGCTGCTCGCCCGGCTGGACGAGGTGAAGAAGCCGAAGATCCGCGAGGCCATCGCGAGCACCGCCGAGAGCTGCTCCGCGCCCAAGCAGCTGGTGACGTTCCGCGACCGATCTCCCGGTCGAGCACCGACGTCTCCCGCTTCGCCCGCCGCCCCATCGACGGCGAGCAGGCCGGGGCGCTCTTCACCGAGCTCGAGTTCTACAAGCTGCTCCAGGAGATGCCCCCCAGCCCTGACGCCGCCGCGGCGCGCCCGATGGGCAAGACCGGGGTGGTGGCCGACCGGGAGGCGCTGGTCGCCCTAGTGGAGGCGATCCGCGCGCACGGTCGGGTGGCCCTGGTCCCGGCGCTACGACGGGCATCCGGCCACCGCGCCGCTGGTCGGGCTCGGCGTCGCTGCCGGGGACGCCGCGGCCTACGTCTCGCTCCAGCACCATGCGCTCGGTGCCCGGCGGCTGCCGGTGGACGATCTGCGGGCGGTCCTCGGGCCGGTGCTGGCCGACCCGGCGCCTGGAGAAGGACGCCCACGACGCCAAGGCGCTCGCCCTGCTGCTGCTCGGTCTGGGGCTCGAGGTCCGGGGACTCGGTGCGGACGTCGAGCTGCTCTCCTATCTCCTCAACGCCTCGCGCCGCGAGCACGCCCTGGCGGACCTGGCGCCGCGAGCGGCTCCGCCTCGAGCTTCCGGCGCCCTACGACGCAGCGGCGGCGCGCCGGGCGGGCAGCGGGCTCGCCGACCGGCGCCCCGGAGGAGGTGGCCGAGGCGTTCGGCGCAGCGGGCGCAGGCGGTGGAGCGGCTCGCCCCGGGCCTGTGGCGGGACATCGAGTCGGCCCGGCTGACCGGGCTCGCCCGCGAGCTGGAGCTGCCGCTTGTCCCGGTGCTGACCCGGATGGAGCGCCACGGCATCAAGGTGGACCTGGCCGTGCTGGCCGAGCTGTCGCGCGACGTGGACGCCCAGTGCGCCCAACTTCGAGGCGCAGCTGCACTCGCTGGCCGGCAGGGTCTTCAACGTCAACAGCAACGCCCAGCTGGCGCAGGTGCTCTACGACGGAGCTCGCCCTGCCGGTGCTCAAGAAGGCGGCAAGACCGGCCCGTCCACCGACGCCGAGGTGCTGGAGAAGCTCGCCGAGAAGCACCCGCTTCCCCGCGCGCTCCTGGAGTACCGGACGCTCAGCAAGCTGAAGTCCACGTACCTCGACGCGCTCGTCCCGCTGGTGGCCGCCGACGGGCGGCTCCACACCACCTTTCACCAGGCGGCCACCGCGACCGGGCCGACTCGTCCAGCTCGGACCCCAACCTCCAGAACATCCCCATGCGCACCGAGCATGGGCCGGCGCCATCCGCCGGGCCTTCGTCGCCGAGCCGGGCTGGAAGCTGGTCTCGGCGGACTACAGCCAGATCGAGCTGCGCATCCTGGCCCACGTCGTCCGAGGACCCGGGCCTGGTCGCGGCCTTCCAGGCGCGACGAGGACGTCCACCAGCGCACCGCGGCCGAGGTCTTCGGCGTGAGCCCGGGCGAGGTCACCGCCGAGCAGCGGCGGGTGGCGAAGATGGTCAACTTCGGCATCGCCTACGGGCTGTCACCGCACGGGCTGTCGACCCGGCTCGACATTCCTCAGCGAGGAGGCGCGCGTCGATCATCGACCGCTACTTCGCCCGCTACGCCGGCATCCGCCGCTACCTCGAGGAGACGGTGGCGCGGGCCACGGCGCACCGGCTGCGTGGAGACGCTCTTCGGCCGCCGCCGGCTGATGGACGACCTGCACTCGCAGCAACCGGGCCACCGCCCAGGCCGCCGAGCGGGCGGCGATCAACATGCCCATCCAGGGCACCGCCGCCGACCTGATCAAGATGGCGATGCTCCGCATCGACCGCCGGCTCGCCGAGCGCGGGCTCCGCACGCCGGATGCTGCTCCAGGTCCACGACGAGCTGCTCTTCGAGGCGCCCGAGAGGAGGTCGAGCGTGCGGTGGACCTCGCCCGGACGGCGATGATGGGGGTGGCCCAGCTGCGGGTTCCGCTGGAGTCGAGGTGGGGGTCGGTCAGAGCTGGGCCGACGCCCACTAGGGCGAGCGAACATCTCGGCCTGCGTCAACACACACCCGGGGAGGCCTGCTATCGCTCCTGGTGTAGAGTCTCACACCCGGACGACTGATGGCGGATCGACCCAAGGCCACGGAGCCGCGCTCAGCCCGGCCGGACTGCTCAGCGGCCTGACGGACAAGCTGCAGGAGCTCGAGTCGGCCGTGCTGCGCCAGGCGGAGCGCTTCAGCGCGGTGCTGGAGATTGCGACCCTGCTGTCCTCCGTCCGCGACGTGGACGCGCTGCTCAGGACGGTGATGGACCGGCTGAGCTCCCTGCTCCAGGCCGAGGCCGCCACGCTGTTCATGCTCGACGCCGAGAAGCAGGAGCTGTGGAGCCGGGTCCTCCGCGGCGGCGGGCTGGACGAGATCCGGCTGCCGCTCGGGACGGGCATCGCCGGGCACGTGATGGCCACCGGGCAGAGCCTCCTGCTCGGGGACGCCTACACCGACTCGCACTTTCACCCCAACATCGACCGGATGAGTCGGCTTCGTCACCAAGTCGATGATCGCCGTCCCGCTGAAGCACGTGAGCGGCCGCATCCTCGGGGTGGTGGAGGTGCTGAACCGCAAGACCAACGTCTTCACCGCCGAGGACCTGGCGCTGGTGGAGGCGGTGGCGACGCAGATCGCCGCGGTGCTGGACAACGTGCTGCTCTACGAGGAGCTCCGCGCCCAGAACGAGGCGCTGCGCAAGGCCAAGTCCGACCTGTCGAACGCGCTCGACGACCTGGACCTCCTCTTCGAGACCGAGAAGGCGGTCTCCTCCGCCGAGAAGCAGAGCGACCTGATGGACGATCATCCTCGCCCGCGTGGCGCCCACGGTCGGGGCGACCTCGGCGGCGATCTTCCTCGCCGATCCAGGGGAGCAGCAGGGCGCGCTGTACTTCAAGAGCATCGGGGACGAGAAGTCCGAGTCCCTGATGACGCTGAAGACCAAGCCGGGGCAGGGCATCGTCGGGCACGTGGCCCGGACCGGGGAGATGGTCCGGGTGGTGCATGCCGCCGACCACCCGGCGCACGACCCGAGCATCGGCTCGCCGGCTCGACATCCGGGCCGACGCGGTCCTCTGCGTGCCGATCACCGTGGACGAGACGGTCGTTGGCTCGCTCGCGCTGCTGAACAAGCCCTCGTCCTTCACCGAGAGCGACGAGCGGCTGGCGACGCTCATCGCCGGGCAGGCCGGCCGGTCGATCAAGGTGCGGCGGAACCGCGACGAGGCCGAGCAGCGGGAGCGGCTCGTGGCCATCGGCCAGATGCTCTCCGGCGTGGTGCACGACTTCCGCACGCCGCTCACGGTCATCAGCGGCTACACCGAGCTCATGGCCACCGAGCCGGACGAGCAGCAGCGGCTCCAGTACGCGGCGGTGGTGGACAAGCAGTTCGAGCACCTGAACGCGATGATGCGCGAGACGCTGGCCTTCGCCCGGGGCGAGCGCGAGCTGCTGATCCGCAAGGTATACCTCCAGAAGTTCGCCAGCGAGACCGAGGCCTACCTCCGCCAGGAGTTCAAGAAGAGCCCGGTCCGGCTCTCGGTCGTCCCGCGCTACACCGGTCCGGCCCGGTTCGACGAGGGCAAGCTGCGGCGGGTGGTGTTCAACCTCGCGCGCAACGCGGTGGAGGCCATGCCCACCGGCGGCAACTTCCTCTTCAGCATCGACCGCGAGGCGGACGACCTGGTGCTCCGCTTCGAGGACGACGGCCCCGGGCTTCCGCCGGAGATTGCCGATCGGGTCTTCGATCCGTTCGCCACCGCCGGGCGCCCGGAAGGGACGGGGCTGGGCCTCTCGATCGTCAAGCAGATTGCCGACGAGCACGGTGGCTCGGTGAAGGTCGAGAGCGCGCCGGGCAAGGGCACGCGCTTCGAGTTCAAGATCCCGGTCGGTCTCGCGGCCTAGGTGTGGATGGTCCCCTGATGGCCCGGGTCGGGAACGTCATCCGCCGAGGCCGAGGCGGGCGCGGACCTCTTCCGGACCCAGGCCCTCGATGCGGACGCGCTTGTTCCGTCCATGCTCGCCCGAGATTCAGGGCATCGACCGGCGGGGCACGTCGAGCTTCGTGGCCAGCAGCTCCACGATGGCGTCGTTCGCGGCCCCCTCGACGGGTGGCGCGCTGACGCGCACCTCGAGCGCTCCCTCGCGGACGCTCACCGATCACCTGGACGCGACGCACGCGGCTTGGCCCTCACCCGCAGCTCGACCACCGCCGGGGACCTCCCGGACCGGGTCGGCTACGGCGCGCCTGCCTTCTTCGGGGCGAGGAACGAGACGTTGTCGTCCACGCGGACCGGCGCCTCGACGTCGGGCGGGGCGACTGCCTCGATCAGCTTGAGGTGACCGGAGACCAGCGAACGCAGCTCGGACTCGAACCGCGCCCGCTGCCGCTTCAGCTCGTTGATGTCATCCACCACCTGGACCAGCTTCTGGTGCGCGGCGTGGACGATCTTCTCGGACTGGAGCTCGGCCTCGGCGACGACGATCTCCGCCTCCTTCTTCGCCGCGTCGCGGAGGTCCTCCGAGACGCGCTGGGCGGTGACCAGTGTCTGCTGAAGCGCGCGCTCACGCTCCAGGTGGCGCTCCAGCTCCACCTGCGGTGCGCTTGAGCTCTTCCTTGAGCCCGATGTTCTCCTTCACCACGTCCTCGAACTCGGCCGCCAGGAGCTCGAGGAACCCCTGCACGTCACGGGCGGCGTAGCCGCGGAAGGAGGTCTCGAAGCGCTTCTGCCGGATGTCGAGCGGGGTGAACTTCATGGACCGGAGAGTTTAGCGGAACCTCGGGAGACCCCAAGGAATCGACTTCACGCGCCGCGGAAAGCTCGCGTCCGGCCATAACAGCGATGTCGCACCTTCAGCGACGTGGTGCGGGCCCGTCGCGGGTCGGGCTCGGGCGCGTCCGTCCCGGGGACCAGCGGGGTCCAGCCCGGGGCGTCGCTCGCCGGAAACGACTCCTCGGAGGCCTCCTCCACCTCCTGGTCCTGGTGCACGTGACGTTCGGGAGTGGGGTGTTCGGGGGCAGGGGTGGCGCTGGGCATGGGTCCGCTCCTCGGGCCATGCATGCCCCCGAAGGGGCCCGGGCGCAACGGCTAGAACTGCCAGCCGGCGATGACGAACAGCCGGACCAGCGGGTCCTCGGAGAAGAGTCCGAACAGCGCCGTGGCGGTGAGCTTCAGGCCTGCCGGGCGGTACGTGAGGAGCACGTTCGGACCGACGAAGGCCGACGCGTAGAACGTCGGGCTTCCGTGCTGGTCCACACCGCCCTTGACCTCCGCCCCGAGCCGCATCACGTCCTTGATCACCGGCCAGCTGGCCGACGCCGTGGCGCCGAACTCGCCGTCGAACCCCTCGGCGTACGAGGCCTTGAAGTAGTCGACGTTGCCCTCGGCGTAGAGGTTGGCCGCCCAGAGGCCGGTCGAGCCCAGGTCACCGCCGATGAGCAGGCGGACCTCGGCGCGGTCCTGCTGGCCCTTCCGCGGGTTCCACTCGACGTACAGCACCGGGTTCCAGGGAATCTCGTTGTACTCGGCGGCGAACGCGTAGCGGATCTCGAACTGGTTGCCGTCGACGTTGAACTGGCCCTGGCTGAGGCTGAAGTTCTGGTACAGGTCGAGCTGGATGTGGCGCGTGAGGCCAATCTCGATCTCCAGCTTCAGTAGCGAGAAGCTCGGCTCGTCGTTTCGGTAGAACTTCTCGTCCCACCACACCTCCACCTCGTACCGCCCCGGGTCCAGCTTCCAGAAACGCGAGGCGGCGAAGACGCGGTCCTGCGTGGCGATGGGCGACTTCAGCCGCGGGGCGTTGATCGTGGTCTGGTAGTCGGGCGCGCCGAGGCCGGGACCCGCCGAGTACCCACCGGCCTCCTGGGCCAGCGCGGACGTGGTGAGGGCGAGCGTGCAGAGCAGGGCGAGACGGTCCAGGGGTCCTCCTCCGGCGCGAGGCTCGGGCAAGCGTCGCGGAAGTCCGACGCCTCCACCATCGGGTGGACACCCGAGCCCTGCGGTCAGAGGAGGCCGCGGCGGACCGCGAACCGGGCCAGCGCCTGTGCGTCGTGCACGCCCAGCTTGCGCATGAGGTTCGTACGGTGGGTGTCCACCGTCTTCGGTGAGAGGGAGAGCTCGGTGGCGATCTCGCGATTCGTGCGGCCCTCTGCCACCCGCCGCAGGACGAGCCGCTCGCGCGGGGTGAGCCGCCCCCACTCGTCATCCTCCGGCGCGGGCCCATCGGCGAGGCCGCTCTCGGCGGCCGGATTGAGGAAGCGGCGGCCGGCGGCGACCGAGCGGAGGGCGGTCACGAGGTGTTCGATCCCCGCACCCTTCACCACGTAGCCCAGGGCTCCGGCACCGAGCGCCTCGCGCACCGTCGCCCCGTCCTGGTGCATGGAGAGGACGCAGACCCGCGTCCCCGGAGCCTGGAGCCGGATCTGCGTCAGGACCGCGCGCCCGTCCCCCGGCAGGGTCCAGTCGAGCAGCAGCACCTCGGGGTGGTGCTCGAGCACCGCCGCCAGGGTGCCGTCGGCATCGCCGGCCTCGGCGACCAGGTCGACGTCCGGCTCGGAGGCGAGCACCGCGCGTACACCCGCCCGCACGACGGCGTGATTGTCCGCCACCACCAGCCGGATCACGCCACCCCTCCGGCGAGTGGAATCCGGACGCGGAGGTGGGAGCGCCCCGGATCCGGCCAGTCCACGGCGCCGCCGAGGCCGGCGACGCGCTCGCGGATGGACTGCGAGCTGGCCTGGTCCGGAAACCCACGCCCGTCGTCGTCGAACTCGAGCGAGAGCGAGCCGGCCAGCTGGCTCACCCGGACCGAGGCCCGCCCGGCGCCGGCGTGACGGACCGTGTTGTGCAACGCCTCCTGGACGATGCGGTACAGCCCGGCGGCCATCGGGGCCGGCAGCTCCGGCAGCTGCTCGGGCGCCTCGAGCGAGATGTCGACGCCGGTCGCCCGGGAGAAGCTCGCGACGTGCTTGCGGAGCGCGCCGAGCAGCCCCAGCGCGGCGAGCGGGGCAGGGAGCAGCGCGGAGGTGGACCGGCGCACCTCCTCGAGGGCCTCGTCCAGGTGGTGCTCGACGCGCGCCGCGTCCTCGGCGGCGAGCCCGCCCTTGCGGAGGGCCAGCAGCTGGAGCCGTGCAGCGGTCAGGGCCTGCCCCGCGCCGTCGTGGAGCTCACGGGCGATGCGCCGCCGCTCCTCGTCCTGCAACGCCACCCGTCGCTCGGCGAGCAGGGCCGCGATGCGCTCCTCGGCGAGGGCGACGGTGCGGACCGGGAAGAGGAACAGCGAGGTCCCGAGGACCAGCGCGAGCAGCAGACACCCTCCGAAGAGCCGGAGCGACTCGTGCCAGAGCGGCGTCAGCGGCGCGCCCGCCCACACCGTGGCCACCGGGACGCCCTCGACGACCACCGGCACCTGCGCCCAGGCGACGGTCGACGCCGTGGGCCCGCCGAGCGGGACGGCGCGGTTGTCCCGGTCGCGAACGACGAGCGGTGCACCGAGCAGACCCTCGAGCTGGAGCCGGCCGGCGAGCTTGGCCGCGTCGTAGCGCCAGAGCAGCGGCCGGTCCCGTACGGCCTCGGCCAGGATGCGGGCCACGCGCTCTCCGTGTTCCCGGGCCGAGAGCACGAGCCGGCTGCGTGCGTCGAGGTGGTGGGCGACCGGGACGACGATGGCGAAGAGGCTGCCGGCCACGAGCACCAGGGGCAGGAGCCGCCGGGCGAAGGGACGGGTGAGGGCGACCGGGATCACCGCCCGTGCTCCAGGGGGAGATACCCGAGCGAGCGGATCAGCGCCCGGCCACGCTCGGACCTCGCCAGGGTGAGGAACGGAAGGACGCGGTCGCGCCGCTCGGGCCGGAAGACGACTCCGAGGGTCCGCACCGCACGCCACGTGCCCCGGTCCACCGCCTCGGCGGACGGGGCCGCGCCGTCGATGCGCAGCGCGCGCAGGGGAGGGCGCAGCGCGCCGAGCGAGAACACGCCCACCGCCCGTGGCGTGGTGGCGAGTGCGACGGCCATCGCGTCGTCATGGTCGAGCACCCGGAAGCGGCCGCTGGCGGCGGAGCGGCGCCGGTCGTCGGCGAGTCCCGGGTGGACGGACTCGAGCGCGGTGTTGGCCGACTCCGCCTCGTCGCGCAGGAGCACGGTGAGGCCGCGCAGCTCGCCGCGGTAGAGGCGGTGCAGGTCGTCCGAGGAGAGGTTGTCCACGGCGACGTCCGCCGCGGCCGCGAGGACCACCGCGTCACGCGCGAGATCCACCCGCTCGAGGTCAGCGGCCTCCTCGGGACGGAGCGGGCGTGAGACGAGCCCGAGGTCGACGGCCCCGTCGCGCGCCGCGGCGATGCCGCCTCCGGACCCGATGCTCGGCTCCACCCGGACGCGCAGCCCGGTGTTGGCCGAGGCCTCGCGGGCCAGCGCGATGGCCAGGGGAGTCATCGCCCCCGTCCCTGCGGCCAGCACCTCCGGTCGCGGCGCGAGCACCGCCGTCGCGGTCGACGCGGGCGGCGGCGGCGGATCGCCGGCGCAGGCGGCGGACAGGAGAAAGAGCGCCAGGGTGCGTCGCACGGAGGGTCACTCTATCGTCCGGTCGTGACGCCGCGAATCCACGGCGGCATGAGGCCCGGGATAGATCGGCGAACGCTCCGCATCCGGTACTGACCGGTAGAACGCCCGCACCGGTCGTCCGTCTCTCGCGGCTTCTGTCCGGGCGCGGCCGGCGTCTGGGTCCGGCTGGACCGGGCCCGGCCCGTCGGTCGCTCATGGCCGACGCCGCGGCTCACCGGTGGTGTCCATCGAGCGCGTGGGTGTGTGTGGTCAGCGCGGATCCTGGAGAGCGCAAGCCGAGGGCTCCTAGAGTTCGCGCAATGCTGCCCCGCGCCTCGCTCGTTCTTCTCCTGCTCCTTTCCGCCTGCGGAAACGGCGTCAGCTCCACCGCAGACGCGCAGAAGGCGTATCTCGGTCTCGACCCCTCGGTGGACAAGGCGATCACCCTGGGGTTCGCAGGCTTCAACTCTGCCTCGAGCGCCAACATCGCTCCGCAGACCGCGGACGGTGGCGTGTCCGGAACGCTGACCGTCAACGGGCAGGTCGACCAGGGTGTCTCCGCGAACAAGGGGATGCGTCTCGACGAGGCGCTGGCGAACTACTCGGACGATGGGAAGGTCACCTACAACACCGACGCCGCGTCGCTTCTGGCGCTGACCATCAACCTCAAGAGCATCCCCTCCGGGACCCTCGACGGCTCTCTCAACGGCTCGTTCCTGATGTCCGGCGGGCTGAGCGGGCAGGTGTCGCTCATGCTCAACTTCGCTGGCCAGATCGAGTCGGGTGGCGACGGTGGCACGGTGGTGCGCAAGCCGGGGACGACCCACATCACCGGGACCGCGACCTCACCCGCAGGAACGTACAACGTCGACGTCACTCGCTGACCCGGCGGCGCGGGGAATGCGCGTCTTGCCACGCTTCTCCGGTTGAAGCAGCGTGCGCCCCGCGCTGGGCGTTGCGCGCCGGCGAGGGGAATCGCCCGTGTCCGAGGTCTTGCTCTCGCAGGCACTCCCGGGAACCTGGCGGCTGCTCAGCCGCGAGGACCGCACGCGGAGCGGCGAACGCCGCGTCGAGCCCGGTCTCGGCGACGACCCGCTTGCTCTCCTCTTCTACGACCGCGCCGGCAACTTCGCCGCGCAGTTCATGAAGCGGGTCCGTGACCCGGCGGTCACGGCGCCACGGCAGTCCGCGGCGCCCAACAACAGCCGCGCCTTGGGCGGTTATGACGCTTACTTCGGCACGTACACGGTCGACGACGCGGCCGGAGCCGTGACCCAGCGCCTGGTGGGCGCGCTCTCCGCGGAGAACGTCGGCCTCGTCCTGACCCGGTCGATGCGCGTCTCGGGCGACGAGCTCGTGATCCGGCTCGACACCGCCGCTGCCGACGGGACTCCGATCGTCCGCACGCTGCGCTGGCGCCGCGTCGCCTGATGTCCTGGGGACGTCGGGATCCGTGTCCGCGACAGGGCGACCGTCCTCGGGTGCCTTGCCGGGCGCCCGATCAGCGCGGGGCGAGCTGGTAGTACGTGTTGCGGACGAGGCAGTTCGGAACCGTTCGCCCCAGGAAGTCGCGGTTGTACTGATTGCCCGCGGGGAACCTGCTCCGGAACGCCTCGACGCTGACGCTCTTGCGCGCGTGCTCGAGCGAGCTCTGTCCTCCCCCGGGAAGACGCTGGAAGATCGCATTCACCTGGTCGACCACGCTCACCAGCAATTCGCGGACCGTGTGCAGGTACGTGAGATCGCGCATCACCGGTCCGTGGCCCGGAACGATCGCCTGTGGGTGGAGCCCTGCGACCGCATCCAGGGTGCCAATCCAGTCCACGGGAAAGCCGGAGCAGGTGAACGGGACGGGAGCGACCAGGATGTCCCCGACGATCGCTAGACGTTCCGCCGGCAGCCAGACGACGACATCGCCGGCAGTATTGCCGCGCCCGAGGAACTTGACCTGGACCTCGCGGCCGCCGAGATCGAAGGCCATCGAACCCTGCTCGAAGGTGAGGTCGGGAAGGGGATTGTCTCCCATGCCGCGGAGATCCGGGTCGATCGCCTCGCGGGCGCGGACGTCATCGCGGACCGCGGCCATCTGGACCGTCGTGAGAGGGGTGCCGTCGTCGGCCTTTCCCGAGGCCACCTGCTGCTTCAGCTCCGCCGTTCGCCGGGCGAAGAGCTCGGCAAAGCCGGGCGTGTACCGTGCCATGAGGTTCCGGGTCTCCCGGTGCGCGACGATGGCGAGGCCGGGGTAGGCGCGGGCATAGACACCGTTCCCCGACGTGTGATTGGTGTGCCCATGGGTCAGCACGAGCGTCCGGACTGGCTTGTTCGTCCAGCGTCGGATGTCCTCGATGTCCTTCCGCGCGGTCGAGGGCAAGAACCCCGAGTCGACGACGAGCGCCGCCCGGTCACCGACGATCACCGTGACGTTCGCCTCGGGGAAATCGGGCAGCGCGTCCGCGTGGCGGATGACGTGGATGCCCGGGGCGAGATCATCGACGCGCCGCTGTGGCGGGCCCTCGTCAGTTCCCGGTGCAGGGCCGGTCAGGAGAAGGGCAACGAGCGGAGCCAGCACCCGAGCGCTTCTACGGGGTCCGATGCGCGCTGGGCTGACCGATGCGGCGACCGGGCGCATCCGTGCGGCGGCCCGCTGCGTGCTCCTCCGCTGAGGTGGACCGTCCACAGCCGGTCACACCGGCCGTTCTGCCGGCGGGGCAGCGTGCGTGATTCCTCCGCCACGAGGAAGCTTCGGGGATGTCCAGCCCATGGCCCGAGATTCCGTTCGCCGAGTGGCGCGAGACGTGCGCCGCGCTGCATCTGTACGCACAGGTCCTGGGCAAGTACCGGCTGGCCCATACGCCGTGGCAGAACCACTCCTGGCACGCAACCCTCTACGTGACGCCTTGCGGACTGAGCACCTCGGCGGTTCCGGACGGTCCCGGGGCGGTCGATCTCGCGCTGGATTTCCTCGACCACGCCGTCGTCGGTCGGGCCTCCGATGGGCGCTCGGCGCGGTTCCCGCTCGGGCCCGGCACGGTCGCCGATTTCCATCGGCGGACCCTGGAGCTCATCCGCTGGCTCGGTGGCACGCCCGAGCTCGACGTGCATCCCAACGAGATTCCCGGCGCGGTTCCATTCCCCGACGACCGGATGCAGCGACCCTACGACGCAGGGGCGGTCCGGCGCTTCTTCGGAGCGCTCGTCCAGGTGGACCGTGTCCTCAAGGAGTTCCGCACCTCGTTCCTCGGCAAGTCGAGCCAGGTTCATCTCTTCTGGGGCAGCTTCGATTTGGCGGTGACTCGCTTCTCGGGTCGGCCCGCGCCGCGACATCCGGGGGGCGTCCCCGGGTTGCCCGACGCTGTGACCCGCGAGGCCTACAGCCACGAGGTCTCCTCCGCTGGGTTCTGGCCAGGTGGGTCCGGAGTCGAGGAGGCGGCGTTCTACTCCTACGCCTACCCGACGCCCGCGGGCTTCGCCGAGGCGACGGTGCGTCCCGCTGGCGCGCGCTTCGATGCGAAGCTCGGCGAGTTCGTCCTCCCGTACGCTGCCGTCCGCAGCGCGCGTGACCCGGAAGCCGCGCTGCTCGACTTCCTGACGAGCACGTACGAGGCGGCGGCCACGCTCGCCAGCTGGGACCGGGCGGCCCTCGAGTGCCCGCCCGGGATCCCGGGGAGACCGCGCCCGATCTGAGAGGGCCTTCGTGTCGACGGTCCGGTGATTGGCGGCGCACCGGTGACGCCGGTCGTGCGCCGAGCTGGCCGCTGTCAGCGGAGGGCCAGGTCGAGCAGCTCGGCGATGGCCCGCACCGGCCCGACCTGGTCGTCGGTCAGGCCGAATCTCCGGGCGAAGAAGCGTGGGTCCGGGTAGCTGACCCAGGTGGCGCCCGATCCGTCGGCAGCGGCGAGCACCCTGAGCGGGAGGTCGATCGCCGAGGTTGGGGAGGCCAGCATCATCGGCGTTCCGGCGCGAGGGTGGCCGAAGACCAGGACCAGCGTCGGTGGCATCGTGAGCCCGGCCCTTGCTGCTTCGCCGGAGTGGTCGAACCGCGCGAACACCTGGATCCCGCGCGCCTTCAGGATGACCTCGAGCCGATCGAGGGTTTCCGCGACCGAATGGGGACTAGGCCTCCGGAGGATGCCTTCTGCGCTCTCCATCGACGCGCTCCGAGGTGACGGTCTCTCGACCGGCCCGGGCCAAAGCATGCCAGGAGGGCGAGTACCGGCGCCCTGGTCCCAGGTGGTGGCAGGTCCCCTCGCATCCTGGGGCCGACACTCGCCGCCCTCCGCGCGCGAGGGCTCCCCGAGGTCGAAGAGGCCTGAACGGTCGGCGGCTGAGCACTCCACCTTCACCGAAACTCATGCCGACCTTTCTTGAGTGGTCTTCATTTCATGAGGATCGGATTTGACACTTTGCGGCATGCCGTGGATGCTTCGCGCCCGATGAACCCGAAGGCCACTGCAACCGGCGCCAGCGCGATCCCTCTCGCGCAGCGGGTTGCCTCGGCCTCGCGGTCGATCGTCTCCACCTCCGTCGTCGTCGTCGGCCTGCTGCTGGGCCTGGTCCTGCTGCCCCTGATTACCGCGGGGTGCGGGCCGCCGACCTGACCGAAGGAAGTTCTCGGAAGGACCTGGCCCCCGCACCCAACCCGGTGCGGGGGCTTTTTCGTTTCTGGCGCAACGAATCACGAGGAGTCGATGGAACAGATTCGCAGACAGACAGGACCACCGGCGGAGCGCGCTCTCCTCGACCACCCCGGCGCGGATGACCGGAGCGCAGATCCTCTGGGAGGTCCTGGCGAGAGAGGGCGTCGAGGTCGTCTTCGGTTACCCCGGCGGGGCGATCATGCCCGCCTACGATGCGCTCCCCGCGAGCCGGATCCACCACGTGCTCGTCCGCCACGAGCAAGGCGCGTCGCACATGGCCGACGGCTACGCGCGCGCCTCGGGCAAGGTGGGCGTCTGCGTCGCCACCTCCGGGCCCGGCGCGACCAACCTGGTCACCGGCATCGCCACGGCGATGCTCGACTCCTCGCCGGTGGTCTGCATCACCGGGCAGGTCTCCTCCACGCTGCTCGGGAGTGACGCCTTCCAGGAGATTGACATCACCGGCATCACCCTGCCCATCACCAAGCACAACTACCTGGTCACCCGCGCCGAGGATCTCGGCGGACACCCTGCGCGAAGCGTTCGAGGTGGCCCGCTCCGGCCGACCCGGCCCGGTGCTGGTGGACATCACCAAGGACGCGCAGCAGGCCACGGTCCCCTTCCGCTGGAACGACGAGCCGGTGCGTCTCCCCGGAGTCCGCCGAGCCCGCCGCCCGGGGCAGGAGCAGATCGAGCGGGCGGCGAACCTGATCGACCAGGCGAAGCGTCCGCTTCTCTTCTGCGGCCACGGGGTCATCAAGGCCGGGTGCGAGCGAGCAGCTCCTGCGCTTCGCGGAGAAGACCGGGGCACCCGTGGCCAGCACCCTCCTCGGGCTCGGCGCGTTCCCCGCCTCACACCCGCTCGGCCTGGGGATGATGGGGATGCACGGCGAGGCGTGGGTGAACCACGCGGTCCAGGAGGCCGATTCCCTGATCGCGGTCGGCATGCGCTTCGACGACCGTGTCACCGGGAACCTCAAGAACTACGCGCCCGCGGCGAAGAAGATCCACCTGGAGATTGACCCCGCCGAGGTGAACAAGAACGTCAAGGCGGACGTGGCGCTGGTGGGCGACCTCCGCCGGTCGCTGGAGCGGCTCCTCCCTCTGGTCCGGGAACGCGAGCACGACGAGTGGCGGACGAAGATTCGTGCCCTCCGGGACGACTCCGCGACCAGGGACGTCCAGAGCATCCCCCACGCCGGCAAGCTGCGCGCCCCCCACGTCCTGCACGACCTCTGGCGCCTGACCCGGGGCGAGGCGCTGGTGGTCACCGACGTCGGCCAGCACCAGATGTGGGAAGCGCAGTACTACCGTCACGAGCGTCCGCGCTCGCTCATCACCTCGGGCGGACTGGGCACCATGGGCTTCGCCCTCCCCGCGGCGATTGGCGCCCGCTTCGCTCGGCCCGACGACGAGATCTGGGTGGTAGTCGGTGACGGCGGATTCCAGATGACCGCCTGCGAGCTGATCACCTGCGCCCAGGAAGGCATCAAGGTCAACGTCGCGCTGATCAACAACGGCTACCTGGGCATGGTCCGCCAGTGGCAGGAGTTCTTCTACGGCGGCCGGTACGTCGCCACGCCGCTGAAGAGCCCGGACTTCGTCAAGCTGGCCGAGGCGCACGGGCTGACCGCGCTCCGGGTCACCAGCCGCGAGGAGGTCCCCGCGGCGGTGGAGGCGGCGCGTCGCGCTCCGGGCACCGCGGTCATCGAGTTCTGCGTCGAGGGCGAGGAGGCCGTCTACCCGATGGTCCCGGCCAACGCCGACCTGGACAAGATGATCCGGCGCCCGTCGCGGATCGAGGAGAGCATCCATGAGTCATGACTCGGCCTTCGCCGCTCCCAGCGGCCGGCGCATCGCCCGCACCTTCATCGTCTACGTGGAGGACCGGCCCGGGCACCCTGAACCGCGTGGTCTCGCTGTTCCGGCGGCGCGGCTTCAACATCGACTCGCTCACCGTCGGCCGCACCGAGCGCGAAGGGATCTCCGCGCATCACCCTGGTGGTGCAGTGCGACGAGGACACCGCCCAGCGGCTGGAGGCCAACCTCTACAAGCTGGTCAACGTCCTCGAGGTGCACGACGTGACCCACGCCCCGGCGGTCTCGCGCGAGATGGCCTTCGTCAAGGTGCGCGCCGGCGCCGAGCGCCGCGGGGAGATCCTCCAGCTGTGCGAGACGTTCCGCGCTCGGGTGGTGGACGTCGCCTCCGAGGCACTCACTGCCGAGATCACCGGCACCCCCGAGAAGCTGGACGGGCTGATCGAGCTGCTCCGTCCCTTCGGAATCCTGGAGATGGTCCGCACCGGCGCCGTGGCCATGGCCCGCGGCGCGGCGATGCAGGGCTCGAGCGGAGCGGCCGAGGGCGAGCTCGCAGCCTGAACGCAACCACCAGACACCGGCGCCGACGCGCCAGCACCCTTCGGGGAGGAGAGAGGCACCACATGCAGAACGGCAGCGGAAACCAGCGGGTCATCGTCTTCGACACCACCCTCCGTGACGGCGAGCAGGCGCCCGGGGCGAGCATGAACCTGGCCCAGAAGCTCCAGGTGGCGCGGGCGCTGAGCCAGCTGGGAGTGGACGTGATCGAGGCCGGCTTCCCCGTCGCCTCGCCGGGAGACTTCGAGGCCGTGCAGACGGTCGCCCGCACGATCGAGGGCACGACGGTGGCGGCGCTGGCCCGGGCGAACAGGGGCGACATCGACCGCGCGGTCGACGCGCTCGCTCCGGCCAGCAGGCGGCGCGTCCACGTGTTCCTCGCCACCAGCCCCATCCACCGCCAGCACAAGCTGAAGATGTCGAGGGAGGACGTGCTGCGCCTGGCGACGAGCAGCGTCGAGTACGCCCGATCCCGGTGCGAGGACGTCGAGTTCTCTGCCGAGGACGCCGCCCGGACCGAGCCGGAGTTCCTCGCCGAGGTGGTGGAGCGAGTCATCGAGGCCGGCGCCACGACCATCAACATCCCGGACACGGTCGGCTACGCGGTGCCGGCGCAGTTCGCCGAGCTGATCTCCTTCCTCCGGCGCACCGTGCGCGGCATCGAGCGGGTGGTGCTCAGCGTCCACTGCCACGACGACCTGGGCCTGGCGGTGGCCAACAGCCTCGCGGCGCTGCAGGCCGGGGCGCGGCAGGTGGAGTGCACGGTGAACGGCATCGGCGAGCGCGCCGGGAACTGCTCGCTGGAGGAGGTGGTGATGGCCCTCCGGACCCGGACCGACTACCTCCACCTCGAGACCGGGCATCCGCACCCAGCAGCTCTGCAGGGCCAGCCGCGTCGTCGCCGCGGCCACCGGCTTCCATGTCGCGCGGAACAAGGCGGTGGTCGGGGAGAACGCCTTCGCCCACGAGTCCGGGATCCACCAGCACGGGATGATTGAGTTCCCGCTGACCTACGAGGTCATGCGGCCCGAGGACGTGGGCTTCAAGAGCAACAGCCTGGTCCTCGGCAAGCACAGCGGCCGGCACGCGCTGGCGAGCCGCCTCCGCGACCTGGGCTACGAGCTGGAGCCGGCGCAGATCGACCAGGTGTTCGAGGAGCTGAAGAAGCTCGCCGACAAGAAGAAGGAAATCTACGACGGTGACCTCGAGGCGCTGCTGGTGGGCCTCTTCCACCAGAGCCCCGCGGATAGCTGGACCCTGGTGAGCCTCACCGCCGCCTCGGGGACGGGGACTCCGCCCAGCGCCGCGGTCCGCCTGCAGCGCCGCGGGGGGCGCGCCGGTGGAGGGGGCCGCCACCGGCGACGGGCCGGTGGACGCGGTGTTCAAGTGCATCGACCGCATCACCGGGGTGAACGCGAAGCTGCGCGACTTCCGGCTCTCCAGCGTCAGCGCCGGCGAGGACGCGCAGGGCGAGGCCACGGTGGACGTGGAGTCGGAGGGCCGGCGCTTCCGCGGCCGCGCGGTGGACACCGACATCGTCGTCGCCAGCGCGCTGGCCTACCTCGAGGTGGTCAACCGCATCGCCGCCGGACGGCTTCCGCGGCGTAGCCCCGCGCATTCCGGAGATGACCTGTGGAGCAGTCTGAGACCAGCCCCCGGACGCTGTTCGGCCGGATCTGGGACGACCACCTGGTCCGTCCCGAGACCCCGGAGACGCCGGCGGTGCTCTTCGTCGACCTCCACCTGGTGCACGAGGTCACCTCGCCCCAGGCCTTCACCGTCCTGCGCGAGCGCGGGCTCCGGGTGCGCCGGCCGGACCTGACGGTGGCCACGATGGACCACTCGACGCCCACCGATCCGCCGGGGCTGGCGGGCGAGGTGGAGATCACCGACCCGCAGTGCCGGAGCCAGCTGGAGGCGCTGGAGCGGAACTGCCGCGAGTTCCGCATCGAGCTGCACCCCCTGGGCGGGGACCACCAGGGCATCGTTCACGTCATCGGGCCCGAGCTCGGCCTCACGCAGCCCGGACGCACCGTGGTCTGCGGTGACAGCCACACCAGCACCCACGGGGCATTCGGCGCGTTCGCCTTCGGCATCGGGACGAGCGAGGTGGGGCACGTCCTGGCGACGCAGTGCCTGCTCCAGCGGCGGCCGAGGACGATGGAGGTCCGGGTGAACGGCCGGCTCGGCTCCTGCGTGACCGCCAAGGACCTGGTGCTGGAGATCATCTCCCGGCTCGGCGTCTCCGGCGGGACCGGGCACGTGCTCGAGTACTCGGGCGCGGCGATCCGCGCGCTCTCCATGGAGGCGCGGATGACCCTCTGCAACATGTCCATCGAGGCCGGCGCCCGCGCGGGCCTGGTCGCCCCTGACGACACGACCTTCGAGTACCTGCACGGCAGGCCGCGAGCGCCGAAGGGCACGGGCCTGGGACGCCGCGCTGGCCCGCTGGCGGACGCTGCGCAGCGACCCCGAGGCGCGGTTCGACGCGGCGATCGAGATCGACGCCTCGGCGCTCGAGCCGACCATCACCTTCGGCACCAACCCGGGGATGTCCGCGCCGGTCACCGGGCGAGTGCCGGACCCGGAGCGGGAGGGCGATCCAGGCGCCCGGCGGGCGCTGGAGGCGGCGCTCGCGTACATGGGCCTCCGTCCCGGGCAGCCGCTCCGGGGACATCCGATCGACGTGGTGTTCATCGGCTCGTGCACCAACGGCCGGCTCTCGGACCTGCGCGCCGCCGCCTCGGTGCTGCGCGGGCGACGGGTGGCGCCGCGGGTGCGCGCCCTGGTGGTGCCCGGCTCGCGCGAGGTGAAGCGCGCCGCGGAGGCGGAGGGGCTTCACCGCGTCTTCCTCGAGGCCGGGGCCGAGTGGCGCGAGCCAGGCTGCTCGATGTGCATCGGGATGAACGGCGACCAGGTCGGGCCGGGCAAGTCATCGGTGAGCACCTCCAACCGCAACTTCCAGGGACGGCAGGGACCGGGGGCGCGCACCTTCCTGGCCAGCCCGCTCAGCGCGGCAGCGGCGGCGGTCGCCGGTGCGCTTGCCGACCCGCGGGGCTTCGTGGACGGCCGTGCCGAGGGGGGACGCTGATGGAGCCGTTCCGGACGCTCACCTCACAGGCGGTGGTGCTCCCCGGGCGGGACATCGACACCGACCAGATCATTCCCGCACGGTTCCTGAAGGGAACGACGCGGGAAGGGCTGGGGCGCTGGCTCTTCGCCGGCTGGCGCTACACGGCGCAGGGCGCACCGGAGCCCGGCTTTCCCCTCAACCACCCGCGGGCGGCGGGCGCGCGAATCCTGGTCGCCGGCGCGAACTTCGGCTGCGGCTCGTCCCGGGAGCACGCTCCCTGGGCGCTGGTGGACCACGGCTTCCGGGCGGTGATCAGCGTGTCGATCGCCGACATCTTCCGGAACAACGCGATCAAGAACGGGCTCGTCCCGGCGGTGGTCGACGAGGAGGCGCACCGGGCGCTGCTCGCCCAGCCGTTCGCCGAGGTGACGGTGGACCTCGAGGCGCAGGAAGTCAGGGCGCCCGGCGTCCGCGCTCGCTTCAGCATCGACCCCTTCGCCCGCCGCTGTCTGCTCGACGGGACGGACGAGCTCGGATTCCTGCTCGGACAGGCCGGGGCAATCAGCGCCTACGAGCAGGCCCACCGCCGCGAGGAAGAGGCATGAGACACCTGATCGCGGTGCTGGGCGGAGACGGGATTGGCCCGGAGGTGACCGAGCTGGCTGCCCGAACGCTGGTCGAGGCGGCCGCGCTGCACGGGGTCAAGATCGAGCTGCGGGAGGGCTCATCGGAGGATGCGCCATCGATCAGACGGGCTCTCCGCTCCCGGAGGAGACGCTCGCCCTCTGCCGCTCGGCGAGCGCCGTGCTGCTCGGAGCGGTGGGCGGACCCCAGTGGCCGCCGGAGGCGAAGGTCCGTCCGGAGCAGGGCCTGCTCGCGCTGCGTCGCGAGCTGGGTCTCTTCGCCAACCTGCGTCCGGTCACCATCCATCCGATGGTCGTGCCCAGCTCGCCGCTGCGGCCCGAGCTGCTCCGAGGCGTGGATCTCCTGGTGGTCCGCGAGCTGACCGGCGGCATCTACTTCGGCGCCAAGCGGCGCGAGGGCGACCGGGCCGAGGACGTCTGCTCCTACACTGCCGGGGAGGTCGAGCGCGTGGTGCGCGCCGCCGCCGGATACGCCCGGGCGCGCCGCCGGAAGCTCACCTCGGTCGACAAGGCCAACGTGCTCGAGACGTCGCGGCTCTGGCGAGAAGTGGCCACCCGGGTGATCGAGACCGACTTCCCCGACGTGCGGCTCGAGCACCAGCTGGTGGACTCCTGCGCGATGCAGCTGGTCCGGGCCCCGCGGTCCTTCGACGTCATCGTCACCGAGAACCTCTTCGGGGACATGCTCACCGACGAGGCGGCGGTGATCGGGGGCTCCATCGGGATGCTGCCCTCGGCGTCGCTGGGCGACGGGCCGCGCGGGCTCTACGAGCCCATCCACGGCTCGGCGCCCGCGCTCGCCGGACGGGGAGTGGCGAACCCGTACGGAGCCATCCTCAGCGCGGCGATGCTCCTCCGGCACTCGCTCGGGCTCCCCGGAGCGGCGTGGGCGCTGGAGGCGGCGGTGAGCGCCGCGCTCGAGGAGGGCGTGCTCACCGAGGACGTGGCCGGGCCGGGCCGTCATCCGGCGACCACGCGAGAGGCTGGCAGTGCAGTGCTCCGTGCACTCCGCCGCGCGGTGCCGGACAGGGCGAGGCACGAGATGCCCATGGAGGAGCGCTGATGGCGTCGGACCCGCGCCACAAGAGCCGCGCGCTCACCGAGGGCCCGGACCGCGCCCCGGCGCGGGCGATGCTCAAGGCCATCGGCTTCAGCTCCGAGGACCTGGCGCGGCCGCTCATCGGCGTGGCCAGCACCTGGACCGAGACCATGCCCTGCAACTTCCACCTCCGCCGGCTCGCGGAACAGGTGAAGCAGGGCATCCGGGCCGCGGGCTGCACGCCGATGGAGTTCGACACCATCGCCATCAGCGACGGCGTCACCATGGGCACCGAGGGGATGAAGGCCTCGCTGGTCAGCCGCGAGGTGATCGCCGACTCCATCGAGCTGGTCGGCAGGGGCCACCTCTTCGACGGCATGGTCGCGCTGGTCGGGTGCGACAAGACCCTTCCCGGCGCGGCCATGGCGTTGCTCCGGCTCGACCTGCCCTCGCTGGTGCTCTACGGCGGGTCGATTCGTCCCGGACGGTTCGAGGGGCGCGACGTCACCATCCAGGACGTCTTCGAGGGGGTAGGGGCGCACGCCGGTGGTCGGATGTCGGCGGCCCAGCTCCGTGAGCTCGAGGACTCGGCCTGCCCGGGCAGCGGCGCCTGCGGAGGGCCAGTACACCGCGAACACCATGGCCCTGGCCCTCGAGGTTCTCGGGCTCTCTCCGGTGGGCTACGCCACGATCCCCGCCGAGGACGGGCGCAAGGACGAGGCGACGCGGGCCGCCGGAGCGCTCGCGGTCGAGCTGCTCCATGCGGGCCGGCGACCGCGGCAGCACCTGACCCGGGCCTCCTTCGAGAACGCGATCGCCGCCGTGGCCGCGACCGGCGGCTCGACCAACGCCGTCCTGCACCTGCTGGCGCTGGCGCGCGAGGTCGGTATCCCGCTGGCCATCGACGACTTCGACCGGGTCAGCCGGCGCACGCCGCTCCTCGCCGACCTCAAGCCTGCGGGGAGGTACGTCGCGGTGGACATGGACCGGGCCGGCGGCGTTCCGTTGCTGGTCTCGCGCCTGCTCGCGGCCGGGCAAGCTCGACGGCGAGGCGCTCGCGGTCGATGGCCGGCGCTGGTCCGACCACGCGGCCGGAGCCCGGGAAACGCCTGGCCAGCGGGTGGTGCGGCCGCTGACCGAGCCGGTGAGCCCCACCGGAGGGCTGGTCATCCTCCGCGGGAACCTCGCGCCCGAGGGCTGCGTGGTGAAGATGTCCGGTCACGAGCGGGGCTACCACCGCGGACCGGCGCGGGTGTTCGAGCGGGAGGAGGACGCCTTCGCCGCCGTCCGCTCGGGCAGCATCCGCAAGGACGACGTGGTGGTCATCCGCTACGAGGGACCGCGTGGGGGCCCTGGGATGCGGGAGATGCTCGGGGTGACCGCGGCGCTGGTCGGGCAGGGCCTGGGGGAGCACGTGGCGCTGATCACCGATGGCCGGTTCAGCGGCGCCACCCGCGGGCTGATGGTGGGCCATGTGGCGCCCGAGGCCGCCGCCGGCGGTCCCATCGCCGCCGTCCGCGATGGAGACCTGGTGGTGATCGACGTGAAGGCGCGCGCGCTCCGGCTCGAGCTGCCCGCCGAGGAGATCGCCGCCCGCCTCGGTACCTGGAAGCCTCCAGCCCCTCGCTACGCCTCGGGCGTCTTCGCCAAGTACGCCGCGCTCGTCACCTCCGCGGCGGAGGGCGCGATCACCGTGCCCCCACCCACCTTCAACCCAAAGGAGCAGTGAATGGCCACGCTGTATTACGAGAAGGAAGCCCCGCTCGAGCCCATCCAGAAGCGCAAGGTGGCGGTCATTGGCTACGGCAGCCAGGGACACGCGCACGCGCTCAACCTGAAGGAGTCGGGGGTGGACGTGCGCGTCGGCCTCCACGCCGGAAGCAAGTCGGCCCGGAAGGCACAGGACGCCGGCCTGCGCGTGCTGAGCGTGGCCGATGCCGCCCGCGAGGCCGACGTGATCATGGTCCTCGCTCCGGACGAGAAGCAGCGGAACATCTACGAGGAGGAGATCGCCCCGGCTCTCTCGCGGGGCAAGGCGCTGTTCTTCGCCCACGGGTTCAACATTCACTACGGGCAGATCCGGCCGCCGCCCGACGTGGACGTGATCCTCATCGCCCCCAAGGCGCCGGGGCACATGGTGCGCCGGCTCTACCAGCAGGGACAGGGCACTCCGTCGCTGATCGCCGTGCACCGCGACGCCTCGGGCCAGGCGAAGACGCTGGGCCTCTCCTACGCGCGGGCGCTGGGGAGTGCACGCTGCGGTGTGCTGGAGACCACGTTCAAGGAGGAGACCGAGACCGACCTCTTCGGCGAGCAGGCGGTGCTCTGCGGCGGGCTGACCGCGCTGGTCCAGGCGGGCTACGACACGCTGGTGCAGGCCGGCTACCAGCCGGAGAGCGCCTACTTCGAGTGTCTGCACGAGCTGAAGCTCATCGTGGACATGATGTACGAGGGCGGGCTGGGCTGGATGCGCCACTCGATCAGCGACACGGCCGAGTACGGCGACTACAGCCGGGGCCCGCGGATCGTCACCGACGCCACCCGCTCGGAGATGAAGCGCATCCTCCGGGAGATCCAGACCGGCGCCTTTGCCCGGGAATGGATCCTCGAGAACCAGGCCGGCCGGCCCCACTTCGAGCGGCTCCGCGAGGAGGGCAAGGCCCATCCCATCGAGGAGGTGGGCCGGAGGCTTCGCGAGACGATGAGCTGGATCCGCGACGCGAAGAAGGACTCGAGCGAATCCGGGTCGCACTGAACTCCCCCGGGCCGAGGGGGGGCGGCCCGGGGACCCACCACAGGAGAGCACGTGGAGACGAAGAAGGCGCAGAAACCGCCGATGTGGCTGAACGGCAAGCTGGTGGCGGCGGCGGACGCCAAGCTGGACTTCCTCACCCCGGCGCTGCACTACGGCGTCGGCGTCTTCGAGGGCATCCGCTGCTACCGGACGCCGCGCGGGCCGGCGGTGTTCCGGCTCCAGGAGCACATGGCGCGGCTGCTCAGCTCGGCGCGCGTGCTCGGCTGGCGCCAGCTGCCCTACGGGGTGCCGGAGCTGATGGAGGCCTGTCTGGAGACGATCCGGGCCAGCGGGTACGAGGAGTGCTACGTGCGTCCGCTGATCTGGCTCGCCGAGGGGGGCTGGAACCTGACGGTCGATGCGGGCAAGCCGTACTTCGGAATCGCCGTCTGGGAGTGGAAGGCGTATCTCGGCCCCGAGGCGATCGAGAACGGCGTCCGGGCGAACATCTCGTCGTTCACCCGCCACCACCCGAACGTGATGATGACCAAGGCGAAGATCACCGGGAACTATCCCAACTCGGTGCTCGCCAAGACCGAATCGCTCCGGCTCGGATTCGAGGAGGCGATCATGCTCGATACCCAGGGGCTGGTGGCCGAGTGCACCGGGGAGAACATCCTTCTGGTCAAGGACGGCGTGCTCCTCACCCCGCCCGACGCCTCCATCCTGGAGGGCCTCACCCGGGACTCCATCATCCAGCTGGCGCGGGAGCTGGGCCACGAGGTGGTGAAGCAGCCGATCTCCCGCGACCAGCTCTACGGCGCAGACGAGGTCTTCGTCTGCGGGACGGCCGCGGAGGTGGTCGCCCTGCGGGAGATCGACTTCCGGACCATCGGTACCGGTGGCATGGGCCCGATCACCCGCAAGCTCCAGGGCGCGTACCTCGCAGCGGTCCGGGGACAGCGGCCAGGGTACGAGCGCTGGCTCACGCCGGTCACGGCCCCGGAAGGCGCCAGGGTGGCTGCGGCGGGCTAGTTGTCCACGCCTGGTCTGCCCGTGGCTGTCGGCGCGAGGCGAGGTCCAGTGACGCGCGGCCCGACTCACCGAGCTGCATGGGGCGAGGGGACTCCGGCCAGTCCGCTGGCCAGACCGAGATGCAGCAGGAGCTCGCGGTAGTGCGACTCGTGTCGAAGATTTGCCAGTGGCGGGTCGATGCGCATCGCCATCACCAGCGGCTCGTGCCGGGCGATTGCCTCGTCGAGGTGGGAAAGCGCTTGCTCGCGCAGATCGAGCAGGGACTCGATCTGTGCCACCGGGTACGCCCCGGCGGCGCCCCGCGCGTGGCGGTTCTGCCGTTGCTCCAGGAGCAGCTCCAGCAGCGCCGGGGGACCTCCGCTCGCCAGCGCCCGCTCCTCCTCGCCGACGGCGGACAGCGCCTCCGGATCCCCGAGCAGCTCGACGAAGCGGCGAGACTCCACGAGGTAGCTGCGGTAGTCGCCCCGGTGGAAGTACATCTCGGCCAGGTATCGATGAGGCGAGACGAGAGCGGGTTCCGTCCGCGCCAGCCGGCTCTCCACCTCCACGGCGTCGTCCTGCTGGCCGGCGGCGTAGAGGATGAGTCCCCGGTCGGCGACGATCGAGGGCGAGGTGGGCTCCAGCTCCTGCGCCCGCCCGATCTCCTCCAGGGCTTCCGCGTGCCGCGCGAGGAGCATCAGCGAGGTGGCGAACCAGTGATGGGCGTCGGCGTCCCTCGGGTCGAGCGCGATGGCCGTCCGGAACTCCCGCTCCGCGGTCGATACGTCGAAGCTCCAGTTGAACGCGGCGAAGGCCAGCGCGCGATGACCGAGCGATGAGTCGGGGTCGAGCTCCACCGCCTTCTGCGCCGCGGCGATGGCCCGCGGAAAGGCCTCGCCGTCCGGCATCAGCGAGTACTCGCGTAGCAGGTTGTACGAGTCCGCGAGGCCGGCGTAAGCCGGGGCGAACCGGGGAGCGCGCTGGACGAGGCGGTTGAAGCACTCCACCGCTTCCTGGAGCCGCTCCGCGGAGCGCCTGCTCCACGCGTAGCGACACTCGAGATAGAGCTGGGCTGCCTCGGGCTCGGCAGCGGGGCCAGGGTGGACGGTGCTCGGTCGCCACCTCTCGCCGCCGACCCAGACCAGGCCACCGGCTCCGAGAGCCAGGACCAGGAGGACCAGCAGGGCCGCTGGGCGCCAGCCCGCCGGTGACCTCGGGTCCATGCCGCTCGTCGCCGGGTGAGGGCCGGGTGGCGCTTCATCTCCCGGGTTGCGCTCGAGCCACCGCTGCAACTCGTGAGCGTAGGCGTAGACCCCGCCCCTTCCGTTCCCCGGAATCCGATGAACGGGGAGCGCGCGCTCCTTCTCCCAGCGCTTGACGGTTCGAGGATCGCGGCGGAAGAACGCCGCGATCTCCTTCCACGAGTCGAGCCGTCCCTCGTCCTCGACGCCGGCACCTGCGCGCAGGTTCATGCCTTGCCTGCCGGCTGTCTACCGCGCGCCGGAACGGTGGAGCAACCGGCGAGGGATCTCGCGGGGCAGGAAGGGGCACGAGGGGATCGGCCCTCGCCCGCCGCGAGATCCACGTGTACGGCCTAATTTCGGGACTCGCCGATCAGCATTTGCCGCTCGATGGCGGAAGCGCCCGGACCGGGAGATCGACCGATGAAGGCTCTGGCAGCGGTGGCAGCTCTGGCGATGCTATGCGCTTGCGGCGATAGCAGCGGATCCAACGACGGTGGAAACAACAACACCGGCGGAAACGGTGATTCCGGAACCGGGAACGACGCTGGGACGAACGATGCCGGGACCGGCGGTGGCTTCCTGATCGGCGGCAGGATCCTCACCGCGGGCGCTTCGCTTCTCGTCCTCCAGACACCCGGCGAGCCGAACCTGACCATCCCCGCGAGCTACCAGCCCGGCTTCGCATTCGCCAACCGGGTCCCCACCGGGACGCACTACAACGTCACCGTCGCCAGTCAGCCCCCGTCGACGGCGTGTAACAACGCAATCTGCACCTGCACCATTCTCGACGGCGGTGTCGGGGTCGTGGGGACCACCGACGTGGCCGACGTGCTGGTGGCCTGCGCCATCATGTTGCCCTGAGAGGACGCGGCCACGCCGCCGAGCGCGAGGAGGCTGGTCGAGCTAGATCTCCCGGGCCGACCACGAGCGGAGCGCTCTCAGCCGGGCGCTCTTCTTGGACTGGTGGTCCTCCATCCGCCGGAGGATGTCGTCCAGGGCGGAGACGGCGTCGAGCAGGTGGGGGCCCTTGTTCAGCATGACGCACTCGGCGCGCTCGCCCATGGCCGCGTCGGTGACCTCGGCCCGGCTGGGCACTCCGTTCTTCGCCAGCCCCTCGAGGACCTGGGTGGCCCAGATCGCGGGGAGGTGAGCGGCCTCGCAGATCCACAGCAGCTCCTCCTGCACTTCAGCCAGCCGCTGATAGCCACACTCCACGGCGAGATCGCCCCGGGCGATCATCACCCCGGTGCGCTCGTGCTCCATGGCCGCAAGGAGGAGCGCCGGCATGGCGGAGAAGGCATGGGCGGTCTCGATCTTGAGGACCACGCCGAGGTGGGATGCGCCCAGCTGCTCGAGCTCGGCGCGAAGCGCCCGGATGTCCTCGGGCCGTTGCACGAAGGACATGCCCACGAGGTCGGCGAGCCTGGTCACCGTGGCGAGGTCTCGACGGTCCTTGTCGGTGAGCGCCGGAAGATCGAGTGCGGTGTCGGGAACGTTGATGCCCTTCTCGCTGGCCAGCTTTCCGGAGGGACGAGGACCGCGGACGATCCGCAGCTCGATCCGGTCCGGCTCGACCCTCACCGCCTCCGCCTGGAACTTCCCGTCGTCGAGCATGACCTGCTGTCCTGGTTGGACCTGGGCGAAGAGGGCGGGCTCGGTGCAGCCGATGCACCCCGGCTCGACCACCCGGCCGGAGGGATCGCGCAGCTCGGCGCGCCCCGGCTCGAGCGAGCGCGTGAGAAAGAGGGGATCCCCCTCGGCCAGGGTGATGGGTCGCTCCTGCTCGGGCAGCGCGACGGGACAGGCACCGGGGTCGCTCTCGGACCGCCGGAACCGGGTCTCAGGGAGGACGAAGGCCTTCTTCTCGGCCTCGACCCTGACCAGCTCGCCGCGGCGCTCGACGACGCTCAAGCTGCGCGGCAGGCCCCGGGCGTCGCGGAAGCGGAGCTCGTCGCCGGGCTGGAGCCGGGAGGTCCATTCCAGCGGGAATTGAAGCGAGGGTCCCCCGCCAGGTGCTGGCGACCCCTCCGGGCCCACCCACACGGTCGTGGGGGCGAGCAACTTCCCCCGGAGGTCACGGTGCAGCTTCCAGCTCAGCACCGGTGGACCCGGACGGAGCGGGCCGGTGCGGATCTTCGGGCCACCGAGGTCCATCAGGATCCGGCAGGGCCGGCCAGTCGACTTCTCGGCGGCGCGCACGTGGCTCGCGATGCGCGTCCACACCTCCGGGCGATCGTGGGCGCAGTTGATGCGGAGGATGCCCATCCCACGCTCGAGGAGCTCGCGGACCGCGGAAGGCGTCTCGGCGAGTGCCGCCTCGGCGGTGACCATGATCCGCACCGCGCGGCCGGCAGGGGCCGGCCCGAGGAGAGCCTCGGCGTTCCTGGCCAGGGCGGCCCGTGCGCTCGCGAAGTCCGGTCCGCTCGGCGATTCTTCGGGCGAAGTCTGCCCTCGGAGAGCACGGAGCGCGCGCCGCACGGCCCGGAGCGTCGCCTCCACGTGACCCTCGGCCCGACCGAGCGACGAGAGCCCGAGCTCGGCGAGCACGTGCTGGAGTCCGCGCAGGTCGTGGCTGCGAAGCGCGAGGTAGTGCCGCAGGTTGACCGCGCCCGGCCGGTGGGACGGGTCGATCCGGGCGAGCGTCTCCGCCGAGGGCGTGGCGAGCTCGAGCTCCCGGATCAGCAGCTCGAGCTGGGACAGCGTCTCCGCGATCGGCGGCTCACTCATTCCGTCCGTCTGGCACCTTGAGGTGACGGCGGTGTGACGCGGTCTCGCCGATTCGCGGCAGCTCGCGAGGCGGGCAGGTGTCCTGCGCCGCGCTCGACCGGCCTTCGACACCGCGGGCGCGTAGATCAGGTTGCGATACGCGCGCCTGACCCAGGTCTCCGTGTGTCAGACAGCTCGAGAGTGTCCCCGACGGGATTCGAACCCGTGTTACCGGCTTGAAAGGCCAGCGTCCTGGGCCTCTAGACGACGGGGACTGTGAGGACGCTGGACGACTACCCCGAACGCGGGTGCGAACGCCAGCCCGTGCAGCGCGCCGCGGCTACTTCTTCTGCTTCTGCATCTGCGCGACGAACGCGTCCTGCGCGGCCTTCATCTCGGCGGGGGACAGGCTCTTGATCCGCCTGGCGATGGTCCACTTGATGTTCCAGCGGTCGACCATCATCCCCACCCGGTCGCCCCAGAACATGTCGGCCATGGGCATGGTCACCTTGGCCCCGGCCTTCACCGCGCGGTCGAACGCCTTGTCGGCGTCCTCGGTGTAGATCCACAGGGAGGAGAAGCTGGGCGTCGCCCCCATCTCCGGCGCGGTGTCGTTGATGAAGAAGGCCGAGTTCCCGATGCGCAGCTCGGCGTGCCAGACCTTGGTGCCCGACGGGTCGAGCGCCCGGCTCCGTTCCTCGGCGCCGAAGGCGCGCTTGTAGAACTCGATCGCCTCCGCCGCGCCCTCGACGGTCAACGACGGGGTGACGGTGTGCAGTCCTTCGGGAATGGGCTTGACCATGGTTTCGGCTCCTCCTGACATGAGTCGCCAGGGGCTCGAACCCTGGACCCTCGGCTTAAAAGGCCGGTGCTCTACCAGCTGAGCTAGCGACTCGGGGCAGCGGGGGTAGGTAGTCACACCCGGGCGCCCGGCCGCAAGTGCTGCCCGCCCGACGCAGCCGTCGGGAAGGGCGCCGGCCGCTCGATGACCGGCCTCGTGAGCGCGCGGGCGCAACCGGCGGCCGGGAGCCGGGTACACTCGACCGAGACCGCCGCCGGTGCCTGCAGCGCGAGCACGGCCGCACCACCCTCGAGCCCGCCGTGGCAGACGACGACGACGACCTCGAAGACGACGTCCCGGCGGGGCCGGGCCGGCGGTATCTCACCCGCGCCGGCGCCGAGCGGATGCACGCCGAGCTCTTGCGCCTGCTCAACACCGAGCGGCCCCGGGTCACCGCCGAGGTCAGCGCCGCCGCCGCGCAGGGCGACCGCAGCGAGAACGCCGAGTACATCTACGGCAAGAAGCGGCTCCGGGAGATCGACCGGCGCATCCGCTTCCTCCAGCGGCGGCTCGACACCGCCACCATCGTCGCCCCCGAGGATCAGACCGACACCGGACGGGTCTGGTTCGGCGCCTGGGTCACGCTGGAGGACGAGGACGGGAAGGCGCGCCCTACCAGCATCGTCGGCCCGGACGAGATCGACGCCCGGGGAACGCTGGTGAGCGTGGATTCGCCGCTGGGGCGCTCGCTGCTCGGAAAGCGGTGTGGCGACGAGGTGACGGTCCGGCGTCCGCGCGGCGAGGTCGAGCTCGTCGTCCGTCGACATCCGCTACGGTCGGGAGCCCGGATGACCGAGACGGTCCGCATCCAGTCCCGGCTGTGGCGCATCTACCGGCGGATGAGCCTCGCCGCGCTCACCCAGGAGGAGGAGGGAGGACGGCGATCCGGTCGGGCTCGCCACAGCGTGATGGCCGGACGCGTCTCGCCTGGGAGACCTACAGCCGCGGTGGCCTCGAGCACGCGGTCCGGTCCTACGGGACGCTCGACCGGCTCGAGGCGCGCGGGCTCGGCAAGCTCGCGCTGACCCTCGAGCTGGAGGACCCGTTCGCCCCGCACGTCGTGGTCCGCAGCGACCTGTTCGACGCGCCGGTGGTGGAGGCCTCGCTGCGACAGGTCAGCGGCCGGCAGCTCGGGCTCGCCCGGTCGGTGGCGGGCGTCCCGTTCCTGTACCTCGAGTCGCTCGCTCCTCCAGAACCCCGGCAGAGACTTCGACTGGCGCCGCCCACGGTTGCCGGGACAGGAGTTCCCGGGTCTCGCCATGTCGGCAGAGGTGGTGCAGCTGCTTCCTCCTGATGGCGAAGCGGGTCGGCGCCGAGGGGATGGCGCTCCGGCCGAGCACCTTCCACGCCGCGTGGGCATACGCGCGGCACTTCTCGTTCGTCGATGGAGCCGCCCAGGCCCGCTTCGATGCGGTGCGCGCCGAGCGGCGGATGCGGCCGCTGTGGATGCTGTCCTGGGCGGTCGAGCTGGGCTGCGTACGGTCGGGTGGAGAACGGGTGAGGTGGACCCCAGATCTGATGGTCGCGTCGCTGGACGCGCGGGTGGCCCGGGCGGTCAACACGCCGGCGCGGCGGGCGGCGCTCCGGAGGGCGCGCCGGCGCGAGTACCGGCTCGACCTGGCCTGCCTCCGGCGCAGGTTCCCCTGGGACCGGATGCCCCCACCCCCGATGCCGTCCAGTGTCCAGGAGCTGCTCCGCCCCCCGCGCCGCGACGTTTGAGCGGGCCGGGGGCGTCGGCCCCGTGCCTATACTGGCGGCAAGACAGCGAGGAACCGCAGGCCCACCGCAAGAGAGGTCTCGCCCGAGGGAGCCCCCCGGCCCGTCGATGAAAAAGAACTTCGTCCTCGACACCAACGTCCTGCTGCACGACCCGCGGTCGCTGTTCAGCTTCGACGACAACAACGTCGTCATCCCCATCTACGTCATCGAGGAGGTCGACAAGTTCAAGCGCGACCTGAGCGAGCTCGGGCGCAACGCCCGCGTGGTGGCCCGCTACCTGGACGCGTTCCGCGCCGAGGGCTCGCTCGCCGAGGGCGTGCCGCTGCCCGGCGGCGGCACTGCTGAGCGTCATCTTCACCGACCGCGACCTCCCCGCGTCGCTGGGCGACCCGGCCGCTGATGGACAACCGCATCCTCGCGGTCGCGCTCGACATGAAGGAGCGCGAGCCCGAGACGCCGACGATGTTCATCACCAAGGACACGTCGCTCCGCATCCGCGCCGACGCCCTCGGGCTCATCGCCCAGGACTACGACGCGCGAGCGGGTGGAGATCTCCGAGCTCTTCACCGGCCACACGGAGCTGCTCGGTCTCCCGCGAGGCTGGTCGACCAGATGTACCAGGCCGGGCGCCGAGGTGAGCGTCCCGGGCATGGAGGGCGCTCGCCCCGAACGAGTTCGTGCTCCTCAAGGACGCGCCGAACCCGTCCCACACCGCCATGGGCGCGGATGAACGCGGCCAAGGGCAAGCTCGTCCCGCTGCGTGCGCACCGGCCAAGGAAGGCGTCTGGGGCATCCGGCCCGCGCAACATGGAGCAGAGCTACACGCTCGACCTGCTGCTCAACGACGAGATCAAGCTGGTCACCATCGTCGGCAAGGCGGGCACCGGCAAGACGCTGCTCGCCATCGCCGCCGGGCCTGCACAAGACGACCGAGGAGGGCGATCTACCAGAAGCTGCTGGTGAGCCGGCCCATCTTCCCGCTCGGCCGCGACATCGGCTACCTCCCGGGCGACGTGGAGCAGAAGCTCAACCCCTGGATGCAGCCCATCTTCGACAACGTCGAGTTCCTGATGAACCTCTCGCCGCGCCGACAAGAAGGCCGGGCCGCGGGCTACCACGAGCTGATGGACCTGGGCATCCTGGAGATCGAGCCGCTGACCTACATCCGCGGCCGGCAGCATCCCCAACCAGTTCATCATCGTGGACGAGGCGCAGAACCTCACGCCGCACGAGGTGAAGACCATCATCACCCGCGTCGGGCGACGGCACGAAGATCGTCCTCACCGGCGACCCGTTCCAGATCGACAACCCCTACGTGGACGCGACCAACAACGGCCTGGTGCACGTGGTGAACCGCTTCAAGCAGGAGAAGCATCGCCGGCCACATCACCATGACCAAGGGCGAGCGCAGCGCGCTCGCAGAGCTGGCGGCGAATCTCCTGTGAGCGGGGACCAGGGACAGGACGGCGGGCCAGAGCCCGCTCCCGCGCAGCCCCCCTCATCGAGTACCCGACGACCTACACCTTCAAGGTGATGGGAAGGCAGGAGCACGGCTTCCGGGAGTACGTCCGCGTGCTGTTCCACCGCATCATGGGGCAGGAGATCTCCGCCGGACTCGATGAGCGAGCAGCCCTCGCGCGGGGAGAAGTACCTCTCGGTGTCGGTGACCGTGGTCCTGCTGAGCGAGGAACAGCGGCGCCACGTCTACACGGAGCTGCACAAGGAGCGACGCATCCTGTACTACCTCTGACCGGGGACCATGCGCAGCGGCCACCGCCCGACCGAGGAGTTCCTGGGGAGCGACCCGCGGGCGCCGTTCTGCAGGCCATCGGTCATCGCGCGCCTGGTCCGGCGGATCGAGCTCCTGCCCGGCTCGGAGGTCCTCGAGTGGGGCGTGGCGCAGGGGAGCGCCGCGGTCACGCTGGCCAGACTGGGCATGGGCGTCACGCTCGTCGAGCCGGACGAGGCGGCGCTGGATCGGGTGCTCCAGGGGGTGCGTGTCCAGGTGAACGCCGTCCGGGCCGAGCGGCCGCCCGAGGCGCTCGCCGGCCGCTTCTCGCTGGTGCTCCTGCATGCGCGGGATGCGCTGGGCGACGACGTCGCGGCCACCGCGCGCGAGTTCCTGGCACCCGAGGGGAGGGTGGCCTTCGTCCGCCCGGTCCGGGTCCTGCTCCGCCCGCCGCCGGGACTCCTCGAGCAATGGGAACGGCACTGGGGTGTCGCGCTCCGCACGCCGCAGGAGCTGCTGGCAGCCCTGCCGCGCGCCGGCTACGAGCCGGACTTCGCCGAGACGCTCGGGATGGACGAGATGGAGGCCCTCTACGGAGCGGCGCCCGACGCGCTCGCCGAGGAGGCGGCGCTCTACCGGGCCGGCGCCGCGGCGATCAGCTTCGCGATGGTGACCGGGCGCAGGCGCGAGCCGGACGAGAAGCCACGCCCGTCGCGCGACCGAGGGTGAGCCCCGACGGGCTCGTCGGGGGCCGATTCCCGTGCCCGTGGGTACCTCACGCTGGACGAGCCACCGCCAGGGACGTTCGACATCTGTCCGGTCTGCTGCTGGGAGGACGACGACGTCCAGTTCGAGGACCACACCTACCGTGGTGGCGCGAACCGGGTCAGTCTCGACGAGGCGCAGGAGAACTTCAGACGGTTCGGCGCATCCGATGAGGGAGTCGCGCGCGCGTGCGACCTCCGCGTCCGGGGGAGTTGCCGTCCTGAGGGGAGCCGTGCCGTGTGGCGACATGCGCTTTCGCGCAGCGATGACGGACGGCCCGGCCAGGTCCCCGGACCGCCCGTCCGCTTTTGTGTCTGGGACGCGCTCCCACGCACAAAAGCGGACGCCGAGGGGCCGCGCGCTGCCGAACGGGTAATTTAGGTCGGGCACCGACCTAGTTCCGGAATTGCATCGGTCGCCGACCGATCCATCGACCCGTTTCTGGCCCGGCGGCGCGGGCGGGGCCGTCGGCTCCCCAGCACACCGGTCCGGCTTCCATCCGCGTGAACGTTGGCCGCAGGCTTCGAGAGCGCCCGCGGGATTGCGCAGGCCGTCCGGAACCGGCGCCGGGCACGCACCGGTGACAGGACCGTCGCCTCAGGGCCGCGCCGCCCGGTCTTCGCTCAGGCGCAGGCCGGCTGCGACCAGTCGACCAGCTCGAGCCGCTTGCTCGACATCCGGAACTCGACCGAGGTCCGCTCGCCGGCCGCGTCGCCGCCGATTTGCAGCGGCATCGCCCGCGCGGCCTGGACGCTGACCGCGACGGCGTGGAAGTCGTGGATGTTCCGCGGGAACCACTCGCCGCGCCACAGCGCCCGGAGATTCGCCACCGCCGCGACCGGGTTGACGGTCCCGAGGCGCAGGTGGAGGTGTCCCGGCCGCTGCCCGGCGAAGGGGAACATCCGGAGCGCGTAGCCGTAGAAGGGGATGGTGCTCGCCGCGACCATCATCGCCGGGCCGCGGTAGAGCAGGGCGCCCGGAGCGAGCTCCTCGATCGCCCGGCCGTTCGAGTCCAGGCGATACGCCGGAACATCGGCCGCGTTGCGGACCTCGACCTGCTCGGAGAGCCGGTGCGTGAGCGCGTGGGGGAGGGTCCGGAGCCCCACCGTGAGGGCGTAGCCGCGAGAGCCCGTCAGGGCCCAGTGTCCCCACGTGCCCTGCACCTTCGTCTTCAGGCCCAGGTAGTCGTTCAGGAGGCGGGCGTCGATGCCCAGGCCCGCGAACTGGGTCCGGCGGCCGTCCACCTTCAGCAGCTCGAGCGGACGGTATCCGGGCACCGCGCCTTCACAGGCCCGCCGGACGTCGTCGAGCACCCCGCCGTCCTTCAGCGAGGACGCATGCACGAGCTCGGCGAGCCCGTTGCCGGTGCCGAGCTTCAGGACCCCGAAACGGGGGGTGAGGATGTTCGACCGCTCGGCCTCGGAGAGGATCTCGTCGGCGAAGCCGATGAACGTCCCGTCACCGCCTGCGCAGAAGACGGTGTCGTAGCCGCGGCGGAGGATGTCCCGTGCGATCCGGTGCGCGTCCTTCGGGGAGCGCGAGACGTAGAGGTCGGCGCGGGGCACGATGTGCGACAGCGCGCGAACCACCCGGGCGTTCACCTTCCGGGCGCGCGCGTTCACCAGCACGGCCACGCGGGGGGCGGCCGCCTGGGCAGGGTCGACGGGTTCTGCTGTCGAGGGGTGGGCGAGCATCGGTGACGCCAGAGAGGTTGCTCCGGATCGGCGCGCTGCGGCAGAAACGTTCAATTCTTCGGCCAGGGTCGCCATGACTGCACGGATGTTGCTTCACTGTAACGATTTCGACAGGTTGGGGCCGCGCGAACGGATGGCCGGACGGCCGGTGCAAACTGCGCGGTGTCAGCCAGGTGCGTCGGAGCGGTGGCACCTCCGGCCAATCCCCTGTTCCTGGGGCCGTTTGACACACCTGCACCCCTGGTTAGCTTCGCCACCGTGAGGCCGGGTCCGTCCCGGTCGAGAAGTTCCCGAAATTGCGAGTAGTTCCAGGAGGCATTTCACGTGGCGAAGATCATCGGCATCGACCTGGGAACCACCAACAGCGTGGTGGCCATCATGGAGGGCCGCGAGCCCAAGGTGCTGACCAACGAGGAGGGCAGCCGGATCACCCCCTCGGTGGTCGCCTTCACCAAGGATGGTGAGCGGCTGGTGGGCCAGGTGGCAAAGCGACAGGCCATCACCAACCCCGAGCGAACCATCTACTCCATCAAGCGGTTCATGGGCCGTCGGTACGAGGAGGTCAGCGAGGAGGCCAAGCTCGTCCCGTACAAGGTGGTGAAGGGCACCAACGGCGACGCCCGCGTGGAGATCGACGGCAAGCAGTACAGCGCCCCGGAGATCTCGGCGCAGATTCTCCTCAAGCTGAAGCGCGCCGCGGAGAACTACCTCGGCGAGAAGGTCACCGAGGCGGTCATCACCGTCCCGGCGTACTTCAACGACGCCCAGCGACAGGCCACCAAGGACGCGGGTGAGATTGCCGGCCTGACCGTTCGGCGCATCGTCAACGAGCCCACCGCCGCAGCCCTGGCGTACGGCCTCGACAAGAAGAAGGACGAGAAGATCGCCGTCTACGACTTCGGCGGCGGCACCTTCGACATCTCCATCCTCGAGGTGGGCGAGAACGTGGTCGACGTGCTGGCCACCAACGGCGACACGCACCTCGGCGGCGACAACATCGACCAGCGGATCATGGACTGGCTGATCGCCGAGTTCAAGAAGGACAGCGGCATCGACGTGAGCAAGGACAAGATGGTCCTGCAGCGTCTGAAGGAGGCCTCGGAGAAGGCGAAGATCGAGCTCTCCAGCACGATGGAGACCGAGATCAACCTCCCGTTCCTCACCGCCGATCAGACGGGGCCCAAGCACCTCAGCGTGAAGCTGACCCGGGCCAAGTTCGAGTCGATGATCGAGGACTTCATCGAGCGCTCGCTCGAGCCGTGCCGCAAGTGCCTCAAGGACGCCGGCCTCGAGGCCAAGGACCTGGACGAGATTGTCCTCGTCGGCGGCAGCACCCGCATCCCGAAGGTGGGCGAGGCGGTGAAGAAGCTGTTCGGCAAGGAGCCCAACCGGTCGGTGAACCCCGACGAGGTGGTGGCGGTGGGCGCGGCGGTGCAGGCCGGCGTGCTCTCCGGCGAGGTGAAGGACATCCTCCTCCTCGACGTCACGCCGCTGTCCCTCGGGGTCGAGACGCTCGGCGGGGTGATGACCAAGCTCATCGAGCGGAACACCACCATCCCCACCAAGCGGTCGGAGACCTTCTCCACCGCCGCCGACGGCCAGACCCAGGTGGAGATCCACGTGCTCCAGGGTGAGCGCGAGATGGCCGGCGACAACCGGTCGCTCGGCAAGTTCCAGCTCACCGGCATCCCGCCGGCGCCCCGGGGCATGCCGCAGGTCGAGGTCACCTTCGACATCGACGCCAACGGCATCCTGAACGTCACCGCCAAGGACAAGGCCACCAGCAAGGAGCAGAAGGTCACCATCACCCACTCGTCCGGTCTGTCGAAGAACGAGGTGGAGAAGATGGTCGACGACGCCCGGAGCCACGAGTCCGAGGACAAGGAGCGTCGCGAGATTGTCGAGATCAAGAACCGGGCCGAGAACCTCCAGTACCAGATGGAGAAGCTGGTCAAGGAGAACAAGGAGAAGCTCTCCGCGGACACCGTGACCAGCCTCGAGGCGGCGATGAAGCAGCTCGAGTCCGTCCGGTCGGGCAACGACAAGGCCGCCATCCAGAGCGCGATGACCGCCCTGGAGCAGGCAAGCCACAAGGCCGCCGAGGAGATGTACCGCGCGGCCGGTGCCCAGCCGGGCGGTCCCGGCGCTCCGGGCGCGCCCCCCGCCGGCGGCGACGCCCCGGGGAGCCAGGCCACCCCGAAGAAGGATGACGTGGTGGACGCGGAGTTCCGCACCAACTGACCCTCGCGGGAGCCCCTCTCGGGTTCCCGGGGTCACCGACGGGGCGAGTCCAGACCGGGCTCGCCCCGTTGTCGTTTGCGGGCAGGGGGAGCAATCGGGCCCGCCGGGGCGCGTCCTCTCTCCGGGACGGCGCTAAGGTGGACAGCAGCCCTCGCGACATGAGCGACCTCGCACCGGACGCCCGCGCCTTCCAGGCCTTCCTCGACGGCCAGCGGGCGGCGTTCCTCGAGCGCGAGGCGGTGCTGGAGCAGCTCGCCCTGGCGCTGCTCGCCCGGGAGCACGTCCTCTTGACCGGTCCGCCGGGCACCGCCAAGAGCGCCCTGGCGCACTCGGTGCTCGGGGGCATCGTGGAGGAGGACGGCCGGCCCTCGCTCTTCACCCGGCAGCTCACCGAGGGTGCGGTGCAGACGGACCTCCTCGGGCCGGTGGACTTCAAGGTCCTCACCGAGACCGGGCGCACCCGCCACATCCTCGAGGAGGGGATGCTCGGGCACCGCTACGCCTTCCTGGACGAGATCTTCGACGGGCGCGACATGCTGCTCCGTGCGGTGCTGAACGCTCTGCACGAGCGGGAGCTGAAGCAGGGCCCGTCGGTGGAGCGCGGGCTGCTCGAGACGGCGGTCCTCACCAGCAACCGGTTCCTCTCCGAGGTCGTGGCCCGGGTTCCCGAGTTGCTGCTCGCCTTCGCCGACCGGATCGCTTTCCGTGCCTTTGTGCCCTCGAGCTTCGCCCGCGCCGAGAGCCGCCGGGCGCTGCTGCAGGGTGCGCTCCTGGCCCGCACCCCCGCGGTGGAGGTGACGCTGCCCCGGTCCGCGCTGGGCAGGCTGCAGGCGCGGCTCCCCGAGGTGGATGTGCCGGCCGAGGTGCTGGATGCCCTCGAGCGGCTGGTGGACGTGCTCCAGCCGGCAATCGCCGCGGACCCGTCGGGCGAGCCGGGGACCCGGCTCTTCTCGCAGCGCACCCTGGTGCGCGCGGTCTGGGCGCTCCGCGCGGCGGTGGTGCGCGACGCCTGCCGCCGCGACCGGCCGCTCCGGGCCACGCCCGAGGATCTCGGGGCGCTGGCGTGCTTCTTCGCCACCGCCGGGCCGGAGGGCGCCGAGCTGGACGAGGTGCTCGCCCGGACGACGGACGCCCGCGAGCAGGCGCAGCTGGCCACCCTCCGTCACGAGCAGCGCAGCTTCGCCGAGGCGCTCCGCCGGGCGCTCGCCGAGACCCGGGCGGCCGCCGACGCCGAGGCGCGCACGCTCGAGCTGCCGACGCTGACCGCCGAGGCCGAGCGGCTGGCAGCGGGCGGGACGCCTCCCGCCATCCTGTCGCGGGCTGCGCCGCTGCTCGGGGCCATCGGCGAGCGGCTCGGGCGCCCGGCCCGGGCCGAGCACCGCTCGGCGCTCGTCGCCCTGGCGGCCAAGGTCGTCCGTGCGGTGGAGCCGCTGCTCCGCGGGGATCTCGACGAGGCGCAGCTGCGCCGTGCCGCCGAGCTGCCCGCGCTCCTCGAGGCGCCCGAGCTCGCCGCGGACCGGGCCCGGCTCGCGGATCGGATCCGGCAGGCGGGGGCGGCGACCCGGGTGCGCTTCCTCGAGGAGGCCAGGGGGTTCTCGGCCGCGCCACCGGCGAGCGTCGACGCCGTCGCGCAGGCACTCGAGCCGCTCGCGCGCTGGAGCGCCTCGCTGTCCCCGGACGATCGCGAGACCACGGCGGCGCGCACCGCGGCGGCGAGGGCGGCCCTGGAGTCGCTGCAGCTCCTGCTCACCGGGGTGGGTGCGGTTCCCGGGGACGCGGCGGGCTTTGCCCGGCTCCGGGCCTCGCTCGACCGCGCGGCCGAGCGGATCCGGCGGCTCGCGCCTGAGCTGGACCTGACCCCCGTGGCCCGGGCGCTGGCCCTCGGCCACGTGGCTGCGCTGGGCCCGGACGAGCCGGTCCTCCCGGCGCTCGAGCGGCTCGAGGCGGCGGACCTGCTCTCGGACGAGGTGCGCGCTTCCCTGGCCGCCGCGGCACGCGCGCGCCCGCGCGCCTCCGCGTCCATCCCCGGAGTGGAGATGGCGGAAGCCCTGTCGGGCGAGGCGTACCACCGTTACCGGGCGGGCCTGGACGGACCGGGCGGCGACGCGGAGCGGGCGCTGGGCAGGCTCGGGGAGGATCCGGGTGGCACGGACACGCTCGATGGCCTCGCCGCGCGACTGACGTACCTCCGCCGCTGGTACGACGCCCTCCACTCCGCGCTCGCCCCGCACGGTGCGCCGGCCGGAGGCCCGGACACGCACCAGCGCCTCGCCTCTCTGGTGGCCAGCCGTTTCCCGGCGCTGGTCCTGAGGGAGAGCGAGTTCGCGAGGCTGGACGCCGAGCTGCAGGCCGCAGGGAGCGGCCCCGGCGCCCGCAGGGCCCAGGACCTTCGCGCCGAGCTCGCCGCGCTGGCGGACGGCTTCGGGACCTTCAGCCGCGCCCTGCTCGCGGCGAGGGAGTAGCCGCCGGTGCGGGCCGACCGGCTGGAGCAGCTCCGGGCGAGGTTCGAGCGGCTCCGGGCCGACGGGCCGCGCCGGAGCTTCCTTCGCCCCGGCCAGCCGCCGTCGCTCGAGCCGCTGGAGACGCTCGACGCCCGGCTGACCCGGGCGGGGGTGCACACCGCCGCGGACCTTCGCCTGCTCCTCCGCCTCGCGAGACGCGAAGGCGGTCAAGCCGAGCTGGCGAGGCGCTTCGGGACGCAGGCGGACGCGGCGCTCGCTGCGCTGCAGGCGCGCCTCGCCTGGAGCCGCCGCACCCGCGACGGCCGGTGGGCGGCAGGGGAGAGGTCCCGGCTCGAGCGGGCCTTCCTCCGCGCCGAGCGGGTGGTCCGGACCGCGGATCTCCTCGAGGGCAAGGCCGAGGTGCTCCCCGACTGGCCGCTGCAGCTTCCGCAGCCCCCTCCCCAGCGCCGCTGGGCCCGCCCTCGCACCGCGGTGGCGAGCTTCCTCCTGGAGCGTGGGCTCGGCGAGGTCGCCGATCCGGAGCGCCGCCGCCTCGACGTGCAGCGCGCCCATGCCCTGCTCGAGGCGGGCGCGCTGGACGAGGATGCGACCGAGCTGCGCCTCCGTGCGGCGCGAGATCGCACCTGGGATGGGGTCGTTCCGCCGGACGTCCGTGGCTGGCGCCGGCAGGCCGAGTGGGCGATGGCCCGCGCCCGCACCGAGCCCCGCGAGGCGTACGCGGCGCTCCGCATCCAGTACCTCCGGGCGGTGGAGTCGGGCCGGACCGAGGCCGCGGTCGAGCTCCGCGCGGCGCTGGACGCCTTCCGGCTCGAGCTCCCGGTGTCCGGACCGGTCGCCTCCCGCCCCGAGCCTGACGACGCCGCTCGCGAGGACCGACTGGTGGATCTGCTCTTCGAGCCCGGGGCGCACGAGCGCCCGCTCCTCGATCTCGGGCGGGCGGCGGCGCGCCTCGTCGCCTGGGACGACGCTCCGCTCGCGGGCGAGCGCGTGGCCTCGGCAGACGTTCGGCAGATCGCCCCCGACCGGCGGCTCGAGCTCTCGGTCACCTCGAGCGTGACCGACGTCCGTGACTTCGTCGTGGAGGACCCGCGCCGGCTGGTGCACGACCTCGCCTCCGGTGCGCAGCGGGTGCGGCGGCTGGTCGGCGGCACGTCGCCCCGTCCGGCCCGGCGGGTCCGGGCGCGGGTCTACCTGGCCGACGCCTCGGGCTCGATGCGCGGCGGACGGGCGCGGCTGCGCGACGGGCTTCTCCTGGCCGAGCTGGACGCGATCCGCCGCGCCGCGCTCCGGGGCGCGCCGGTGGATCCGCTCGACCTCTGCTTCTTCGGCGACCGGACCCTGGCCTTCGAGCGGGTGGAGACCGCCGAGGTGGCCCGGGCGTGGATCGGCCGCCTCCTGGGCGGCGGCCCCAGTGCGGGGATGACCGAGCTCAGCGCTGCGCTCGCCGGAGCGGCGCGGTGGCTGCACGAGGCGCGGCGCGACCCGGCCCTCGCCTCGGCGCTCCTGGTGGTGGTGACCGACGGCGAGGACGCGATTGACGTGGAGCGGATCGACGCGGCGTGGTCGGCGCTCCGGAGCCTGCCGGTCTCGCTCCGGGTGGTCTGCCTCGGCGACGAGAACCCGTGGCTGAAGGGGTGGGTGGCCAGGCTGCGCGCGTCGGGCCGGGATGCCGGGTGGCTGCACCTCGACGACGCGAGCCTCGCCGGCATGCCGGTGGACTTCGACTTCCGGCCCGCCACGCTCCTGCCGGGGCCGGAGCGCGTGCAGGGGGTGGACCTCGAGCAGCTCCGGCCACACCTCGAGGCGCTCGCCCGGCTCGCAGCGGGGGAGGAACCGGGGTCGCCGCCGGTCGACGCGCCACGCTTCGACGCCATGTTCCCCGAGCCCACGCAGGCCGATGCGACCGACGATGAATGGACGGTGGACGCGCTCGAGGCCATCGGCGAGGCGGCATCGCTCGCTCCGTTCGAGCAGCGGGCGAGCGAGGCGGTGCTGCTCCTGGAGCATCTCCTTGCCCAGCGCGAGGTTCCCGTCGCGGCGCACCTCACGCGGCACGTGCGGCCCGGTCCCAGGACGGCCGAGGCGCTGCGCCGGCTCCGGCTGCTCTGCCGGCCGGTGCGCTAGAGTCGACGCGCTCCATGGCTTTCCGCTGGTTCCGCAGGCGTCCGGCTCCCGCCCCGGACCCGATCGCCGCGTACGATGATCTGGTCTCGGATCTGTCCGGCGAGGCGGCCGAGCTCCGGCGCGCCGCCGCGACCCTGCTGACGGTGCGCTCCCGGCTGGGTCGCGAGCTCTCAGGGATGGAGCTGGTGGGCCGGACGCTGCAGGATCGCGCGGACCGGGCACGCGCCGCGGGCGACGCACGGATCGCCGAGGTGCTGCGGGCCGACGCCCTCCGCGAGGACGGCAGGGCGAGTGCGCTCCGGGAGGAGCTCGCCCGCACCGAGTCGGACGTCGAGCAGCTCGAGCAGGCGGCGCGCCGGGTGGCCGATCAGGTGGATCGCCTGCGGTCCGAGCGCGACCTGGCCGCCGCCCGGCTCGTGGCGGGGACGGCGCTGGCGTCCGAGGCCCAGCGCTCACGGGCAGACCGGATCCGACGACTGGTGGCGGTCGATGCGGCGCGAGACGAGGTGGAGCGGGCCCACGCCCTGGCGGAGGTGTGGCGCGAGGACCGCGAGGGCCCGTGACCGACGAGCGCCGGGCTCAGGTCCGCCGGGCGCTCTGGTGCAGCTCGAGCAGGATGGTGCCGTCCTTGAAGAGGCGGACCGCGCCCGAGGTCTGGCTGACCACCAGCGCCAGGCACTGCGTCGCGGCGGTGATGTTGGCCGCGGCGGCGTGGCGGGCACCGAGACCGAGCGGCACCTTGGCGTCCTCGTCTCCGGCGGACAGGTAGCGGCCCGCGGAGAGCACCACCCCGTCCTCGCGGATGACGAAGGCGCCGTCCAGCACCGAGAAGTTCTTGATCGCCTCGCGGATGCGCGGGTCGAGCACGTTTCGCTCGCTCTCGCCGAGGCCCTGGAAGGGGTTGATGGTGATCTGCCGGCTCTTCTCGAGCACGCTGTTGTGATCGCCGATGGTGATGATGGTGCCGACCGGGTGGCCCTCGTAGCCCTCCTGCCCGATCTGCAGCGCCAGCTGGATGAGCGCGTCCACCACCTGGCTGTTGAACTGGTCTCCGAGCTTGATGCCCTCGATGGCGACCCGGTCGTCGAGCGAGCCGCCGATCCGCATCTGCATCAGGGTGTCCGGCGCCCGGCCCACCCGGCCGGTCATGCACAGCACCAGGTCACCCTCCTTGAACGCTCCCTGGGCGAGCGCGGAGACCAGCGCCACCTTCACCCGCTCCACGCGGCTGTAGTCGTAGGCCGGGATGACCAGCGCGTGCTGCTTGCGACCCTGGAGCTCGGCGGCGATCTGCTCGGAGGTGACCGCGTAGACCAGCTTCGCCTTGGCCTGCTTCCGTCGCAGGTCGTCGGCGGCGATCGGCGTGTCGCAGATGTAGAGGAAGTGATCGATGTCCGGCTTGCCCGCGAGCGCCAGCGCGGAGCGCAGGAACTCCCGGTCGAACCGGGTCATGCTCCTGCCGCGCGCTCTTCTCCGGATCCGCCATGGGGCACGCCAGGTTACCTTGACTTCGCCGGGGCGCCAGATAAGACTCCGCGGCCTTTTTTTCCGAGGTGACGGGACGTCCGCTGGACGGCCCGGACCCACCCCGGCGACGGCAGGGTCACGGAGTCGCACCTTTGAATCAGAAAGATCTGAAGCGCTACAAGAAGATGCTCGAGGACAGCAAGTTCGCCCTCCTCGAGAGCGCGAAGAAGACCCTCATGGAGGAGTCCAACTTCGACACCGACGACCTCCCGGACGAGATCGACCTCGCCTCCAGCGAGTACGCCCAGTCGATGGTGTTTCGCCTCCGGGACCGGGAGAAGTTCCTGCTCAAGAAGATCGAGAAGGCGCTGATGCGCATCGACGACGGCACCTTCGGGGTGTGCGAGCGGTGCGAGGAGCCGATCGCCGCCAAGCGCCTCGAGGCGCGCCCGGTGACCACGCTCTGCATCCGGTGCAAGGAAGAGCAGGAGAAGAAGGAGAAGTCGTACGGCTGAGCGTGGTGCCGGGGACGGAACCCGGCCCCTGAGCTGAGCGCCCTCCACGGCCGTCAGCCGGGTGCGGGAACCGCCTGCCCGGCGCCCCGGAGGCCCCGGAGCAAGAGCAGGGTGAGCGCGTAGAGGACCGCCGCGGCCAGCAGCGAGGTCGCGGGCGCCGGCTTGCGCACCGCGAGCATCGTGTTGAACAGCGAGAGCGCGAGCCCTCCACCGCCGAGGAGCAGCCCCATCCCGAGGCCCGGGCGCTCACCCTGGACGGCGGTGAGCGACGTGGCGAACAGCCCGTTCTGCACCGCGGCAGCCGCTGCGCCGAGCACGGCGGCGCAGGCGAGCACGGGCGCTGCGCCCGCCGAGGGCCAGAGGCAGAGCGGCGCCGAGCGACAGCACCGCCAGCCCGCCCGTGGCCACGCGGCTCCCGCCGGCCCGGCCGAGCGCGAGGGCTCCGAGCGGGACGCTGGCAATCGCCGTCCCGAGGAAGAACGTGGTGGCGATCGCCGAGGCCGGTGCTCCGGGCCCGGCGCCGGCACGGGGGAGCCCGTCGAGGAGCGCACGGGTGGCCAGCGCGACGCTGGTCCCGACCGCGAAGAGCAGCCAGGCGCGCCCCGGCCCGGACCGGTCCGCACCGTCGATGGCCGGGGTCCGGGGCTGGACGCTGTCCACGCCGGTGGCCGAGCTCCGCCGCTCGAGAACCAGGAGCAGCCCGCCGCTCAGGAGCAGGGCCGCCGAGGCCACGGCGAAGGTGGCCAGCGGGCCGAAGGAGAGGATCCAGCCCCGCGCCGACGGTGCCGCCGCGCCGACCAGCCCCGCGGTCGCGGTCAGCACCGATGCCGCCAGCGGCAGCGCCTGCGGCCGCGCATGCCGGGACAGGAGGGACAGCGCCGGCGCCCGGAACAGGGCCATGGCGCCCGCCCAGCCGAGGACGAGGGCAGGGAGGAGCCTCGCCAGCCCCGAGGCGGCGGAGGCCGTCAGCGGGAGCGCGGCGAAGACGATGCCCGCGGTGAGCACGCCGCCGAGCACCAGCGACAGCCGTCGCCTGCGCGCCCGGTCGGAGACTGCGCCGGTCAGCGGCTCCAGCGCCGCGCCGAGCACCCCCTCGATGATGAGGAGCACCGGAGCCAGGTAGGCGTCGAACCCGGCGCGCAGGAGCAGCTGGACCAGATAGAGGTTGTAGACCACCCAGGCCAGCGTCACCGCGCCGTGGAGCGCGGCGATCGACAGCACCGGCCCCCAGCGCGAGGGTTGCGGCGCGGCGGGCGCCGGATCCCCGGGCGCGGCCGCGGCCCTCAGCCGGCCAGCTCCACCCGCAGCAGCTCCCGGCCGACGAGGAACTGATCCCCGTGCTCCACGAAGCTGGGGGCCGAGATGCGGAGGAAGGTCCCGTTGGAGCTTCCCACGTCCTTGACCGTGAGCCTGTCGCCGCGCGCGTTGAGCACCGCGTGCCGTCCGGAGACGAAGCCATCTCCGGGGAAGGTGATGTCGCCCACCTCGCGCCCGAGGAGGTTCTCGCCCTCGCGGAGGCAGAACGCCGCACCCCGCATGCCACCCTCGAGCAGCTGGATCATGCGGAGCTTGAATCCCGGATCTGCCGAGCCCCAGGCGATGGTCCCACCCTCACCCGGGGTGACCGGAGGGATGGACTCGAGGAGCAGTCGCTGGCGTCCGAGCCGGAGCTCACCCCCCACCGGGAGCTCCCGCTCCGCCTTGAGCCGGGCGAAGACGCCGTTACCCCCCGCGAGGTCCTCGATGGCCAGGCGCGGGCCGGAGAAGAAGAAGCGGGCCTGCACCGGAGCGATGAACGGGTCGTCCGGGAGCGTGAGGTCGGCCCGGGTGCCGCAGGTCAGCGTCTCGCCCTTCATGGGGACGGAGAGCTCGGGCCCGCCATCGGCGCGGACGACACGGAAGCTGACGGCGGGGCGGGTGGCGCTCGGCATCCTCGGACCGGTCGGGGGTCGGGAGCGTACCACGCCGTCTTGCGGCTCCGCCCGCGGCGTGGGAGCGTCGCCCTCGTCCGTGACCTGCCCCGCCTGTGCCACCGAGGCTGCCCCGAAGGCGCAGTTCTGCGCGGCCTGCGGGAGCGCGCTTCCGAGGGAAGCGGAGGGAGACCCGTACCTCGGGCAGGTGATGGCCCGGAAGTACCGGGTGGAGAAGCTGCTCGGCGAGGGCGGCATGGGGCGCGTCTATCGCGCCAACCAGCTGGTGCTGGAGAAGCCGGTGGTCCTGAAGCTGCTGCACCCGGCGCTCCAGAAGGATGCCCGGACGGTGGCCCGGTTCCAGCGCGAGGCGAAGGCCGCGAGCAGGCTCAGCCATCCGAACTCCATCGACGTGCTGGACTTCGGCCAGACCGACGACGGCGCGCTCTTCATCGCGATGGAGTTCGTGGACGGGCGCGACCTCCACCAGGTGCTGACCGAGGACTGGCCGCTCCCCGAGCCACGCATCATCCGGATCGTCACCCAGATGCTCTCGGCCCTGGCCGATGCGCACCAGGCGGGGGTCATCCACCGCGACCTCAAGCCCGAGAACGTCATGGTGGTCGCCAGGCGGGGTGGCGAGTCGGACGTGGTGAAGGTGCTCGACTTCGGGATCGCCAAGATCGTCGACGGGGGCGCCGAGGGAGGACCCTCGCTCACCCGGACCGGCTTCGTCTGCGGGACGCCCGAGTACATGAGCCCGGAGCAGGCCCGGGGCGCGCCGCTCGACGCCCGGAGCGACCTCTACTCGGTGGGCGTGCTCCTCTACCAGATGGTGACCCGGCAGCTCCCCTTCAGCTCCGACTCGGCGATGGGGTACGCCACGAAGCACCTCACCGAGGATCCGAAGCCACCGAACACGCTGCGTCCCGGCTCCTGCAGCCGCGAGCTGGAGGCGCTCGTCCTCTGGGCGCTCCGCAAGGAGCCCGCCGATCGTCCCCAGACGGCCGAGGCCTTCCTGGACTCGCTCAATCTCCTGCCCGCCGCGGAGGCCGTCCACGCGCCGAGGACCGCGCGGGTTCCCATCCCGCTGGGGATGATGGGCCCGACCGGCGACGCCCTCGACAGCGCGCCGACCGTCGCCTCCCGGGGACGCCGGGGCAAGCCCGCCGGCCGCGGGCCTCCAGATCTTGCTCGGCGCGCTGGTCCTGATCGCCGCCGCGGGCGCTGGGCGTGCTCGCCTTCAGGCCGCTGACCGAGACCGCCGGTCGGACGTCCGGCCCGTCCGGCCCCGCTCGTGCCGGTGGTCGTGGCCCCCTGGGCCCGCGAGGTCCCCGTCGGAGCGGCGCGACCCGGCACGGGCGGCGGAGCTGGTCCAGGATGGCGACAACCTGTACCTCGCCGGAGACCGTGCGCTCGCCCGGACCAAGTACCTCGAGGCGTTCGAGGCGGATCCCGGCCCGGCGCTCGCGCTGAAGCTCGGGATGCTGGCCCGGCTGCGGGGACCCGAGGGCGAGGCCGAGGCGCGGGGCTTCTTCGCCCGCGCGCTCAAGGAGTCACCGGCGTCGCCGGCGCGGGCGGTCATCCGCGAGTGGTACCCGGACCTCGAGCAGACGCTGCTCCAGTCGCTGAGGTCCATGGCCGGGAGGCCGGCCGGCTGCTCAGGCCGCGAGCTCGACGGTCAGCGTCTGCTGGCCGATTCGCACCCGGTCGCCCTGCTTGAGCGGCCGCTCCTGGGGGCCGATCCGGACGAACGTGCCCAGCGTGCCCGAGAGATCCCGCAGCAGGGCTCCCTGCGGCACGGGCGTGAGCTCGCAGTGCCTCGGCGGCGAGCTGCGGATCCGCGGCGAAGACGAGGTCTGCCCCCGAAGACCCGAGCGTCAGGGCCGGCTGGGCGGTGACCACCGCCCGACCGGGCCGGAGCCCGACCAGGATCTCCTCGAGCCCCCAGAGCCCCCCGGCGTGGGGAATGGGGGCGCCGTAGGCGCGGGGCTTGCCCGGCTCGGCGGAGCGGGGGAGCAGCGGGCCCACGTAGCGGAGCACGTGCGGGCCCGCCGAGAAGAGCGCGCCGGGCACGAGCACTTCCTGCCCGGAGATCGCCGCGTACACGCCCGAGACGCTGTCCTCGTCCTTCACCGTGAGCTGGCCGTCACGGATCCGGAAGGCAGCGTGGTGGGAGGAGACGAAGGGGTCGTCCGGAAAGAGGATGGCCCCACGCTGGCGGCCCACGCTGCAGCCGTTCGCCATGAGCCGGAAGCGCTGGCCACGGGCGGGCCCGGCGCTCACGCTGAGGATGTAACGGCTGGGGACCGGCGCGGGCGCAGCCGGACGTGGGGAGCGCCGCCCGCCCGGGGAACGCCGCCGGCCGGGGTGGGGGCGCTCCGGGGCGCCGCGGCGGACGGGCTGGCGGCAGCGGAGGCGCGGAGGGCGCGCGGCCGGGGCGGGCGGGGAGACGACGGGGGTGGCGCCGGTAGGCTTCCGGGCGGGAGCCGCCGCGCTTCCCCACGCCTTTCCGCAGGCTTCGCACCGCACCGCCCCTGCTGCGTTGAGCACGTCGCAGGACGGGCAGACCACGCCGAGCTGACTCACCAGGAGGCGGGACATGGGGCGGGGGTCGGTCACTGTAGGAACCCGCTCGGCAGCCGGTCAATGCTCAGGCAGGCAGTCTCCCGGGGTCGGTGCGTTGAACACCCCCGATCGCACAGTTACGATTGTGACGTATCGATGATTCGCCTCAACGACATCCTGACCCAGGTCAAGGCCTACCATCCCGACCCGGATCTGGACGTCATCAAGAAGGCGTACGTGTACTCGGCCAAGGTGCACCAGGGGCAGCTCCGGCACTCCGGGGAGCCCTACCTGGTGCACCCCCTCGAGGTGGCCGGCATCCTGGCCGACCTCAAGCTGGACGAGGCGAGCATCGTCACCGGGCTGCTCCACGACACCATCGAGGACACCCTGGCCACCCCGGACGAGCTGACCGAGCTCTTCGGGCCCGAGGTCGCCCAGCTGGTCGACGGGGTGACCAAGCTCTCCAAGTTCCAGGCGAGTCCCACGCTCAGCCAGGAGGAGAAGCAGGCCGAGAACTTCCGGAAGATGATCATCGCGATGGCGCAGGACATCCGCGTCATCCTGGTGAAGCTCGCCGACCGCACCCACAACATGCGGACGCTGGAGTACATGCGCGAGGACAAGCGCCAGCGCATCGCGCAGGAGACGCTGGACATCTACGCGCCGCTGGCGAACCGGCTCGGCATCAGCTGGATCAAGACCGAGCTGGAGGACCTGAGCTTCCGCTGGCTCAAGCCCGCCGAGTACGCCGACCTGGCCGAGCGCGTGGGCCGGCGGAAGAAGGAGCGGGAGCAGTACATCGACGACGTGGTCAGCCTCATCGAGCGGAAGCTCGCCGAGCGAGATCTCAAGGCCAGGGTCTCGGGCCGCTTCAAGCACCTGTACAGCATCTGGAAGAAGATGCGGGCCAACGGCATCGACTTCGACCAGGTGCACGACATGATCGCCTTCCGGCTGATCATGCCCACCATCCCCAGCTGCTACGAGGCGCTGGGGCTCATCCACCAGCTGTGGAAGCCGGTGCCGGGGCGCTTCAAGGACTTCATCGCCATCCCCAAGCCGAACATGTACCAGTCGCTCCACACCACGGTCATCGGGCCGCTGGGGGAGCGGGTGGAGGTGCAGATCCGCACCGAGGAGATGCACCGCATCGCCGAGGAGGGCATCGCCGCCCACTGGGCGTACAAGGAAGGCAAGGCGCTGGTCAGCCGCGACGACGAGAAGTTCGCCTGGCTCCGACAGCTGATGGAGTGGCAGCAGGACCTCAAGGACCCGAAGGAGTTCCTGGAGACGGTGAAGGTGGACCTCTTCACCGACGAGGTCTTCGTCTTCACTCCCAAGGGCGACGTGAAGAGCCTGCCCCGGGGCGCGACGCCGGTGGACTTCGCCTACGCCATCCACTCCGACGTGGGCGGACGCTGCGTCGGGGCGAAGGTGAACGGGAAGATCGTCCCGCTCCGCTACAAGCTGAAGAACGGCGACACGGTCGAGGTGCTCACCAGCCCGAGCGCCAACCCGAGCAAGGACTGGCTCACCTTCGTCAAGACCAGCCGGGCCCAGCAGCGGATCCGGGGCTTCATCAAGCAGCAGCAGCGCGAGAAGAGCCAGCAGCTCGGCCGCGAACTCCTGGACAAGGAGTTCCGCCGCGTGGGGCTGAACCTCAACAAGCTCCTGAAGGCGGGCGAGCTGAAGCCGGTGGCGGCGGAGCTGGGGTACCGCATCGAGGATGACCTGATGGTCGCCGTGGGCTACGGCAAGGTGGTGCCCAACCAGCTGCTGGCGCGCCTGCTCCCGCCCGAGAAGCTGGCCGAGACGGAGAAGGAGAAGGAACGGACCGCGCGGGACGAGCCGGCGAACGGGACGCCGCCTGCGGAGAACGTCTCGAACCCGTCCGGGAACGGCTTCGGCCGGGTGACCGAGCTGGCGAGGAAGCTGGTTGGCCGCAGGAGCCGGACCGGGGTCCTCATCGGCGGGGTGGACGACGTCCTGGTCCGCTTCGGGCGATGTTGCAACCCCGTGCCCGGCGACCCCATCGCGGGGTTCATCACCCGAAACCAGGGCGTGACGGTGCACACGGTGGGCTGCGAGCGGGCGCTGGCGACCGACCCCGAGCGCCGGGTGGACGTGACCTGGGACATGCGCGGTGACCACAAGCGACCGGTCACGCTCCGGGTGCTCACCGCGGACCGGCCGGGGCTCCTGGCCGACATGTCGAACATCTTCAGCAAGAAGGGCGTCAACATCAGCCAGGCCAATTGCCGGGCGACGGGTGACGACCGGGCGGTGAACACCTTCGAGGTCACCATCTCGGACCTGAAGCAGCTCACCGACCTCATGAAGACCATCGAGCGACTGAAGGGCGTCTACTCGGTGGAGCGCGTCTAGGTCAGGCTGCCTCGGCGCTCGCCGTCGCCGGCTGGGACGAGAGCTCGGGGTGACGCACCACCAGCTCGGCCTGCACGTCTGCGGGGAGCGCGATGAACGCCAGCCGGGCCGCAGCGACGCGCTGCCGGTCCTGGCCGTGGGGCTTCCTGCAAATCTCGAGCTCCCGCTCCACGTAGATGCGGATCATCGCCGGCCTGCTGGTGAGGATCAGCACCTCGGCCAGCCCGAGGTGCTCGTCACCAGGGGCCGCGCCGCTCCAGTGCTCGGGTACTGCCCGGCGCACGTCCTCGGGCCGCACCGCGCCGAGCGCGAAGGCCCGGCCGAGCGCATCGCCGAGCAGGCGGCGCTCGGAGGGAACCAGCCGACCGACCGCGTTGAGGAGCGTCCCGGCCAGCGGACCGAAGGAGAACATCAGCTCGAAGAACCGCGACCGGGCCAGCTCGTGGGTGTGCTCCTCGAGCCAGCGGACGATCTCCCGGGCATCCGAGGTGCGCAGCGCGTCCTTGAGGACCTGTCGGGCCTGGGAGATGTCGAGGCGTGGATCGGAGGAGTTCGGGGCAGAGGTGAGCATGCGAGGAGCCCATGCAGGTGCAACCGGCCGGCCCGTTCGAACCGCCAGTGCTCTCGGTCAGTTGACTCGGCTGACCCGGGGGTCGCCCGTGGCGCGTGGGGCTCAAGTCACCCGGGCCAGAACGTCCCAGACCTCCGGGATGTCTCCGTGATCGCGAGAGGTGATGTCCGCCGATCCTGGCAATTTCACGCCCGGCATCCCGACTGTTGCACGCCCCCCTGCGGCGGGGTACCAGGCGGCCATGAACCGGTCCGTCATCGAGTCGCTCCAGGCCCCGAAGGCCATCGGCCCTTACTCGCAGGCGATCGCCGTCCCGGCCTCGAAGCTGGTGTTTCTCTCCGGGCAGATCCCGCTCGACCCGACGACCGGTGAGCTGGTGCACGGGGACGTGAGCGCCCAGACGGCCCAGGTGATGAAGAACCTCGGGGCGGTGCTGACCGCGGCCGGCGTCTCGTTCGACCACGTGGTCCGCTGCACCATCTACCTGGTCGACCTCGCGGACTTCGCGGTGGTCAACAAGGTCTACGGGCAGGCGTTCCGGACCGCTCCCCCGGCACGGGCCACCGTCCAGGTGGCCGCGCTCCCGAAGGGTGCCCGCGTGGAGATCGACGCGATCGCCGTGGGCTGAAAGGCGCGGTGCGCTAGTTCCGCGCGCCCGAGGGCCCGGCCGCGTCCGCCACCAGGCGACCGTAGAGGTCGGCAGGCTTCACGCCGGAGGACAGGAGCTTGTCCGCCCGGGCAATCTCCTTGTCGATCTCCCCCTTCAGCGACTCGAAGGGCATGCCGCCCACGTGCTCGCGGCCGTTGACGAAGAAGGTGGGGGTCGCCGAGACGCCGGCGCCCTGGGCGGCCTGCATGTCCGCGGTCACGCGCGCCTCGGTCGCCGGGCTGTCCAGGGCGGCCTTGAACTTGCCCAGGTCCATCCCCAGGGAGGCGGCGGCCTTCTCGAGGGACGCCCGGTCCAGCTCGTGCTGGTGGGCGTACATCCAGTCATGCATCTGCCAGAACTTCCCCTGCGCCTGGGCTGCGACACCCGCGCGCGCCGCCAGCGGCGCATCCGGGTGCATCGGGAGCGGGTAGTTGCGGAACACGAAGCGCACGTCCTTCGGGTACGCCTGGCGGATCTGCTCGACCAGGGGGGCCGACCGGGCGCAGTACGGGCACTGGAAGTCGCTCCACTCCACGATGGTGACCTTGGCCATCGCCGGACCGAAGGAGGGGAGATCCGCCGGGGCGTCCACCTTCTTGACCACCGGCGGCGGGATGGCCGAGGCCACCGCCTTCTCCTGGATTCGCGCGTACACCTGCGCGGCCGGCGTGCCCTGACGGACCAGCACCTCGGCCTTGGCCATCTCCTCGTCGATGAGCGCCGTGAACGCCTCGAGAGGCGCCGCGCCACCGGGGAGCCGCCGCCCGTTCACGAAGAACGCGGGGGTCCCGCTGACGTTCACGTTGGTGGCCAGGTCCATGTCCCGCTGGATGATGGCCGCGACCTTCGGGTCCTGCTGGTCTCGCTTCCAGCGCGCGACGTCGAGGCCGATCTCCTTCGCGTACCGCTCGAGGGTGTCGGGATCGAGCTGGGGGGAGGCGAAGAGCCGGTCGTGCATCTCCCAGTACCGGCCCTGCATCCCCGCAGCGATGGCCGCCAGCGCCGCCGGCCGGGCCTGCGGATGGAAGGGCAGGGGGTACTGCTTCATGACCAGGCGGAGCTTGCCGGCGTACTTCTTCTCGACCTGGCTGACCGTCCCATGTGCCTGCCGGCAATACGGGCACTGGTAGTCGCTGAACTCGACCAGGGTGACCAGCGCGTCGCCGGGCCCGCGCACGGGCGAGTCCTCGATCGGGAGGCGGAAGACGGTGGAGTCCGCGAGGCGCGGACGGCTCGGAGGGGTGGTGGGCCGCTGGGCGACGGAGGGAGCGGAACCGCCGGTGGAGGTGGCCCGGCCGACGAAGAAGCCCAGGACCAGCCCCGCTACAAGGGTGAGAATCGCGCTGACTTTCATGGTGGGGTCGGCGCCGCGCCGGGGAAGCGTTCGGCGGGCATGGTAGGGATAACCCGGCATGGCCCGGGTCGTCCAGCTTCGGGTCGGGGCGCTGCCCTGTCCTCTTCCCATCGTGCGTCTCGCCGAGTGCGCCCGTGCGCTCGACGAGGGCGACCTGGTCGATCTGACCGGCTCGGACCCGGCGATCGGCCCGGACGTGGACGTCTGGTGCACCCGGTTCGGGCATCGCGTGCTGTCGGCGGAACGGGGTCCGGGTGGGTGGCGCATCCGGGTCCAGCTGACCTCGCGCGGACGGGATTGGGTGCCGGGTGCCCCGGGGGGCCAGGAGTCCAACTCCGCGGGATGACGGCCGCGCCGGCGATGGCACCGGGCTTGTAGTGACCCGCAGCGCATGAGACTTCGCCCCTCCGCCGTCCCCAGCCTGGATCCGGTCCCGGCAAGTGCCGACGAGGCGTTCCTCGAGAGCGAGCAGCTCGCGCTCGATGGAGAGCGCGCCGTCGCCGTCGCTGCCGCGCCCGAGATGCTGGCGCGCCCGGCCGATGCGGCGCGCAGCCACGCCGAGCCGCAGCAGCCCCGCGCCCGCCGTGACGCCGAGCCTGCGAGGGCCAGCGCCCGTGCGCCCGCGCCCGCGGTGGGGGCAGCCCAGCCGGCGACGGCCTCCCGCACCAGGCCGGCCCCCCAGCCCCTGGGTCGGATCTCGGCCCCGATCGCCGCGGCCCCCGGACGCAGCAGCACCCGCGTCCCGCTGCAGACCCAGGTCGACCTCTCCAGCGACTCCAACGTCTTCACCGGTTTCAGCACCAACCTGAGCGAGGGTGGCCTGTTCGTCGCCACGGTCAACCTCCTGCCCGTGGGCACGCAGGTGGACCTGACCTTCACCCTCCCGGGGAACGCCAAGGTCTCGGTGCGGGGAGAGGTGCGCTGGACGCGCGAGCTCGACGACCGCACGCCCGAGGTCTTCCCGGGCGTCGGCGTGCGCTTCGTGGACCTGAGCCCCCAGGCGGCCAACGCCCTGCACCGCTTCATCGCCTCGCGCGAGCCGCTCTTCTACCCGGACTGACGGGGCGCGGTGGTCACGTCGAGCACCCGCTGCTCGAGCGAGCTGCCCTGGGCGAGCGAGGTGACGCGCACGCCCCGGGCCAGCAGCGCCTCGAGCACCGCGGCGATGACGTCCTCGGCCGGGGGTGCGTCGGGCGCCAGCCGGACGGCGAGGAGACCCGAGGGCGAGAGCTCGGCACGCTCCACCCCCGCGAGGCGGCGCAGCTCGGGCAGCGGCACGTCACCGCGGGTCACCTGCACCGAGAACTCCGCCCCCCGCCGGGTGATGTCCGCGAGCGTGCCGTCCTGGACCACCTTGCCGTGGTCGAGCACCGTCACCGCGTCGCAGAGCCGCTCGAGCTCGGACAGGTTGTGGCTGCTGATGACCACCGTCCGCTGGCCGCGGAGCGCCGCGATGAGCGAGCGCACCTCGGCCGCGGCCCGTGGGTCCAGCCCGGCCGTGGGCTCGTCGAGCAGGAGGAGCGCCGGATCGCCCAGGAGCGCCTGTGACAGCGCGACGCGCTTGGCGGCGCCGTGCGACAGCGCGCGGGGCGACATCTGCCACGCCTCGGCCATCTGGACCCGGTCGAGCGCAATGCGGGCCGCCGGCTCCGGGCGCGCCTCCCCGGACAGCCGGGCCCAGGCGGTCAGGAGCGTGCCCACGTCGAGGTAGGCAGGCAGCTCGGCGTCCTGGGCCAGGACCCCGATGCGCGGCCGCGACGCCCCGCGGTCATCCGGGTCCCTCCCCAGGATCCGGAGGGTGCCGGTGCCCGGACGGAGGAAGCCCGCAGCCAGCCCGAAGGTGGTCGTCTTCCCGGCGCCGTTGGGGCCGACGAGCCCATGACAGCTCCCCGTCCGGACCTGGAAGCTGACCCGGTCCAGGGCCAGCGTCGGGCCGTATCGCTTCGAGACGCCCTCGAGGACCAGCGCCGCTTCCACCGGGCCCACGCTAGATGTCCCTCGTCCGGAACACGGCCCAGGCCGCGGCGAGGAAGACGGCCCCGAAGGCGCCATAGGCCGCGGCCGAGGTGAGCAGCGCCGAGGACGAGCCCAGCACCCCGGAGGCATACGCCGAGGGCGAGAGCCAGCGCAGGGGCTCGAGCCAGGACGCCGTGCCTCCCATGCGGTGGACCAGCGCCGCCCGGCCTCCGATGCCGTCGAGGAGCCAGAAGCCGAAGAGGGCGCCCAGGTTGAGGAGGAGGCTGCCACCGGGGCTCGCGGTCATCGCCGAGGCGAGCGCGGTGAGCGCGAGATAGCCGAAGGCGAGCGCCGCCCCGCCCACCCAGAAGCGCCCGGCGGCCTCCGCATAGAGGACGGGCTGGAGTCCGGACCGGAGGCCCGCTCCGGCCACGAAGAGGCCGGCGATCACCACCGCCAGCAGCGCGCCCATGACCAGCGCCTGGGCGACGAACTTTCCGCCGAGGATGCTCCCCCGCCGCGCGCGGACGGCGAGGTAGCGCACGCTCCCGGTGGAGAGCTCGGCGCTGAGCTGGTCGTAGCCGAGCAGGGCGATGAAGAGCGGCAGGAAGAAGAGCATGCCCCTGAACACCAGCGGCACCAGCAGCGGCAGCTCGGAGAGGCGCTGGAACGCGCCGCCGTCCTCGCCCACCAGGAAGCCGAGGATGCCCGCGCTGGCGGCGGCCGCGGCCTCGGGGCCCTGCGCGTCGAGCCCGCGGGTCAGGAGCCCGACCACCAGGCCCACCAGGGCGGTGGAGGTAGCGAAGAGCAGCAGCAGCACGAGCACTCGCGGATTGCGGAGCGTGCGGAGCAGCTCGGTGCGGGCGACGGTCAGCGTCTCGGCGAGGGGGCTCAACGTGGGCCCAGGGCCTACCAGAGGAGCCCGGCCGAAGTCTTCACCCGGTGGAGCTTCCCATCGTACGATGACCGGACATGCGCGCCGCGGTCCCCCTCGCACTCCTCGCCGGTGTGCTCACCGGCTTCACCCCCGAGGACGAGGCGCTCGACCCGGCGATGATTCCCGGGCTCATCGCTCTTCCAGCTCCGGCCCCCGTCGCCGACGCGGAGCCGGCCCCGGCAGCGCCGCTCACCATCCCCAGCCGGGCGAAGACCCCGCCGCTCGCCACCGTGCGGCCGCTCGCTCCGGCGGACGACCTCCTCCGCCGCGCGCACCGGGACGGCATGCGGTACGTCGTGGAGGGGCCCGAAGGCGACGTTGCGCTCACCATCGTCCCCGGGCTCCAGGAAAGCCTGTCCCGCACGCTCACCGAGTATCAGACGCCCTGGGCGGCGGTGGTGGTGCTCGAGCCGTCCACCGGCAGGGTGCTGGCGATGGTGGAGCACAGCGAGGCGGCGCCCGGCCTCCGGGGGCTCCCGGTGAAGGCGGTGTTCCCGGCGGCGAGCATCTTCAAGCTGGTCACCGCGAGCGCGCTGCTGGAGCAGGGCGTCACCCCCGCCGACGAGTCCTGCTACCACGGCGGCAAGCGCAGCGTGAGCGAGTCGCTGCTCACCGACACCAGCCGCGATCGGCAGTGCGTGAGCCTGTCCGAGGCGCTCGGCCGGAGCGCCAACGTCGTCTTCGCCAAGCTGACCCACCGGTACCTCGACCCGGACAAGCTCCGCGCCGCCGCCGAGCTGTTCCGCTTCAACCGCCCCATCCCCTTCGCCATCCCCACCGACCCGTCGCTGGCCGCGGTGCCGGACGATCCGCTGGAGCTGGCGCGCACCGGCGCGGGGTTCGGGGACGTCTTTCTCTCCCCGCTGCACGGGGCGCTCATTGCCTCGGTGGCCGCCAACCACGGCCTGTGGCGGGCGCCCATCCTCCTCGAGCGGGACCTCGCGTCGGCCCCCGATCCGGAGCGCATCCTGAGCGAGGAGCGCGCGGCGGCGCTGACCGGGATGATGGAGGAGACCGTCACCCACGGGACGGCGCGGCGCTTCTTCCGGCTGCGCGAGCTGCGCGGCGCGGTGGGGAAGACGGGCTCGCTCGCGGACCGGAACCCGTTCCGCGACTACTCCTGGTTCGTGGGCTTCGCCCCGAAGGACGCACCGAGGATCGCCGTCGCCGCGGTGGTGGTGAACGAGCCGCGCTGGCGCATCCGTGCGCCGTGGCTGGCGCGCGAGGCGATGCGCCTGGGGCTCGATGCGGTGGCCGGGACGCCCGAGGGGCGGCTCGCGGCCGCGGGCGGCGCTCAGCGCAGCTCGATCAGTCCCTGATCGACGAAGCCCTTGAAGCAGCGCAGGGCGTCCAGCTCGTGGATCGGCGAGACCTGGACGATGGTCTGCACCGTCCGCTGCCCGTCGATGCGCGACAGCAGATAGCGCTCCGGGGCGGTGAGCGGCATCTCCCGGACCAGCGCCGCGGTGACCTTGAGCCAGGGCACCTTGTCGCCATGGACCAGCTCGGCCTTGAGCTGGTCGGCCAGCGCCGCCTCGGCCTGCCGGAGGAAGTTGGCGGTCTGCGCCGTGGGCGAGACCTCGTAGGCGCGGCGGGCGAGCGCGGCGGCGTCGCCGACGTTGCCCGAGGCGTAGAAGGCCTCCGCCGCGCGGAGGATCTCGTCCGGACCCTGCTCGGAGCCGAGCACCTCCGGCACACTGGTCGGAACGGTGGGCGACTCGGTCGGGTTCACCGAGACGGCGCCCAGCCGGTGGAGGGCGAAGAGCCTCTGGTAGAGGAAGAAGTCGGTGGAGTGCAGGGCGAGCACGATGTCGTCGATGGTGGCGCCGTCCTCGATGAGCGCGTACAGCCGGTCGTCCAGGCTGCCGGGCTCGGGGGGGGCGGGGAGCTGACCGCGGTCCAGCCGGAGCCGCACGCGGCCGGTGGGGAAGATCTCGCGGATGGCGCGCCAGGCGGTCTGGCGCAGACCGGCCTCCCGGTGGACGTCGAGCAGGCTCACGCTGACGTCGAGCCCCTGCACCTGCGTGGCCGGCTCGCCCGGGGTGAAGGTGAAGCGGCCCTCGGCCCAGTCGAAGCAGCCGAGCAGGGCCTCGCGGAACTTGAGCGAGAGCGCGTTGCGGATCGCGTCCTCGGGCACCTTGCCGGAGTCGACGAGGATCTTCCCCAGGGCGACCTTCGTCGCCAGCTGCTGCTGGAAGGCCTGGGTGTACTCGTCCTGGGTGATCATCCCCATGTTGAGGAGGAACTGGGCCAGGTACTCGCGGGGCGCGTTGCTGCCGGCCTGGATGACCGCGCCGTCCCGGAGGACCACCTGGTGTCGCTCGTCCGGCCGCTCGACGACCAGGGTGCCGGTCGCCTTCCGGTTGCCCAGATAGGCCACCAGATCGCGAAGCGGCATCGTCGCCAGGTCACCCAGAAGCCCGCGCATGGGCGCTAGTGTCACAGGGGGTGACGGTCCGGATCTACATCAAACCCCGCTGCCCGCTCTGCGAGGAGGCGAGGGAGGTGCTGGAGCGGCTGCGGACCCGGGTCGCGTTCGTCCTGGAGGTCGTGGACATCCGGGACCAGCCCGACACCTGGGAGCGGTACCGACATGCCGTCCCGGTCATCACCCTCGACGGCGTGGAGATCGCCCGGCTGCGCGTCGACCCCGTGGCGCTCGCGTCGCGGCTCCGTGGCACGACCGGTGCTTAGGAGGGCCCGGTCGCCCCATCCTGGCGAGCCGAACCCTGAACTTCTGACGGGTGCCCGGGTGAAGGCATCCCTGGAAAAACGACCGTGCCCCTGCACCCCACACACACGCCCCGGGTGATGGTGGTGGATGAGTCGGAGGCCGCCCGGACCCAGGTGGGGGAGGCGCTCCGCGCAGCGGGGCTCCACGCCATCGGGCTCTGGAACGCCGAGGCGGTGCTCCCGCTCTGGAGCCTGTTCCGCCCGGATGTCGTCCTGATGGCAGCGCACGCCCCGGGCTTTGCCTCGGTGGCAGTCGCCCGCCGGCTCCAGGGACTGTCCAGAGGAGCGGTCCCGTTCGTCTATCTGCTGGACGCGCCGGACCCGGAGCTCCGCCTCCAGGTGCTCGAGCGCGGCCACGGCGTCGACGCGCTCTGCAAACCACTCGACACCCGTGAGCTCGTGGCCCGGGTGCGGGGCCTCCTGCGCTTCCGCGAGGGCGTTCGCCGGGCCACCCGCCCGGCCGACGACGAGACGGGGCTACGCGATCGGCTCACCGGGGCCTGGACCCGGTGGGCGATGACCGCCTTCGTCCACCAGGAGCTGCTGCGCTGCGAGCGCCACGGCGGCGAGTTCGGCGTGCTGGGCATCGAGCTCCTGGGGCTTCGCCAGTTCCGGCGGGAGTTCGGCCGGAACATGGCCGAGCGGCTGGTGCTCTACGCCAGCACCGTGCTGCTCCAGTCCAGCCGGGACGCCGACGTGGTGGCCCGGATGGCGGAGAACCGGTTTTCGGTCTTGCTCCCTTCCACGCCACAGGAAGGGCTGAGCTGGGCACGCGCCCGGCTGGCCGAGCGCTTCGAGCGGGCGCGCTTCCCGGTGAACGGCCGCATCCTCCGGACGGCGGTCTCGGTCGGCCGCGCGGCGTTTCCGGAGACGCAAGGCAGCGCTCGCCGCCTGCTCGCCGCGGCCTTCGAGGGCATCGGCCGGACCGACCCGGCGCAGAGTCCCGTCCTCAGCTGAGGCGACGCTTGCGGGCGGCCGGCGGTCGACGGGCGGGCCGTCCGGGCGTCCGGGACAGCGCGACCACCCGCGCGAACTGGGCCGGGGCGACGGGGACGACGCTCAGCCGGCCCCGGGTCAGCAGCTGGAAGGTGCGGAAGCGGGCGTCGGCGCGGATGCGCTCGAGCGTGACCGGGAAGGCGAACGGCTCGACCGGCTCGATCTCCACCGAGGCCCAGTCCTCGCCCGGCGCGGTCGGGTCGGCGCGCGCGGCCCGCGAGACGCCGGGCGATGCCCACCACCGCCTTCTCCTCCACCGAGTGGTAGTAGAGGCAGAGGTCGCCCACCGCCATCGCCCGGAGGTTGTTGCGCGCCTCGAAGTTCCGGATGCCGGTCCACTCGGTCCGGCCATCGGCCTGGAGCCGGGCGAAGGCGTACGCGGACGGTTCGCTCTTGATCAGCCAGTGGGCAGGCACGGACGGAGGAGACTACCGCCACCCCGCGACGAAGAAAGCCCCCATGCCACGCAGGGCGACACGGGGGCCGGGGGATGCTCGGAGCGCCGGGCCTCAGCGGCCGGTGGTCGAGCCGGTCGAGCCGGTGGTGCTCGACGCACCGCCGCTGCCGCCCATGCCGCTCGAGGGCGAGCTGCCGCGCTGCATCCCGCTTCCGCCGGTCGCGGTGTTGCTCTTCGCGAGGTCACGCAGGACGTCGTCGGCGTGCTTCTTGTGATCCTCGACCTTGTCGCGGGCCGTCTTGACCAGGTCGTAGGCCTTGCTGTCCTGGCTGTTCGCCTTGAGCCCGGGGAGGGCAGCATCGAGGTCGGCGAGCACCGAGCCATGGGCCTGCGACATCGCCTGCATGTAGGCCACGTCGAACTGCGAGCCGGTCGCCGTGGTCAGCCGCCGCTCGGTGTCCTGCACCATGGTCTTGAGCTGGGTCCGCTGGGGGCTGGGGATGGCGCTGGGGCTCAGCGTCAGCTTGTTCTGGGTCGCGAAGTCGCTGACCTTCCGGTCCAGCGCCTCGTGATCGGTGATCATGTCCTTCGCGTAGTCCTTCACCTTGTCGCTGGTGGCCCTGCTCTGGGCCATCTGCGCGAGTCGTACCTCGTCCTGGTCGACCTGCTGGAGGAGCGAGAGGACCGCGGTGGGGCTCATCGCCACCGCGCCGCTCGGGGGCCGCGCGCTCATGCCGTCGCCGGGGTGAGCGCCGACGCTGGAGCCGTCGGTGGTGGGGGATCCGGTGCTGGAGCGCGTGCTCGAGCTTCCGGGGGTGGCGCTGCCGCTCGTCCCGGCGCTTCCGGTGCTCGACTGCGCGAACGCAGCCGCGCCGGCGAACATCGCCGCGAGCGCAAGCCTGTGAGTGAGGTTCATGAATCGTTCTCCTGTCGGGGGTGGAACGGAGATGAATGTGCTGACCGCCACCGCCGTGCGGAACCCTTCGCGACGCAGCCCCGGCGAGCGACGAGGCGAACGTCCGTCCGCCCTGGGCCCCGCCATCCCCTCAGCGGGTCGCGAGCCAGACCCTCAGCGTCTCGGCCACGCTCCACGCCTGGGCGAAGCAGCCCCGGGGGAGAAAGGGCGGGGTGGCGTCGAAGATCTCGCTGATCTGTCCGAGGCAGGCCTCCTGCAGCGCGGCCTCGAGCCCCCGGAGCATACTCCGGGCGAGCACGCGGTCCGGGTGGAGCTTGAGCCACGCGTCGACGAAATGGCCGAGGAGCCACGGCCACACCGTGCCCTGGTGGTAGGCCGCGTCGCGCGCGCGCAGGTCGCCGTCGTAGGTCGGCGCGAAGTCCGGATCCCGCGGCGAGAGCGTCCGCAGGCCCACCGGCGTGTAGAGGAGCTCCTGCACCACCCGGAGCACCGGTTCCCATCGCTCGCGATCGAGCACCGGGTGGGTGAGGCTGATGGCGAAGACCTGGTTCGGGCGGACCTTCGGGTCATCGCCCGCTCGGCCCGTCCACCACATCGAGCAGACAGCCCGTCTCCGGGCTCCAGAACCGCTGGTTGAAGGAGTCCCGGGCGCGGTCGGCCGCGGACCGGTACCGCGTCGGGTCCAGGCCGAGCTCGCGTGCCCACTCCGCCATGAGCGAGACCGTGTTGAACCACAGCGCGTTGATCTCCACCGCCTTCCCCCGACGGGGGGTGACCACCCAGCCGTCGACCTTCGCGTCCATCCAGGTGAGCTGGAAGCCCTCGGCTCCTTGCGAGAGGAGCCCGTCGGCCGGATCGACGTGGATGTGGAAGTGCGTCCCCGCGAGGTGGCGCTCGACGATGTCGACCAGCGCTGGCCACAGCTCGCGCAGGAGTCCCGCGTCGGCGGTGTGCTCGAGGTAGCGCTGGAGCGCGTGGAAGAACCAGAGGCTCGCGTCGGCCGTGTGGTAGACGCCCGGGCCTTCTCCCTCCGGGAAGTAGTTGGGAATCAGCCCGTCCTTCACCGCGTGGCGAAAGGTCCGGAGGATGGCCGCCGCCTCGCGCCGCCGCCCGGTGCACAGGGTGAGGCCCTCGAGGGAGATCATCGTGTCGCGGCCCCAGTCGGTGAACCAGGGGTAGCCGGCGATGACGCTCCGGGCCTCCTGTCCGGTGGCGCGCGCCCAGGCCTCGTCCGCGGGGCGATTGGCCGGGGCGATGATGAACTGATCGGCGGCGAGCACCAGACGTGCGGCCGCCCCGTGCCGTGCCTCCTCCTCCGCGCGGTCGAGCAGCATCTGCTCACGCTGGTGCTCCAGCGCGATCACCTCCCCGGGGTCGCGATCGAGCCGGTTCCAGCCGTCGACGGTCGCCGCGACCGCCACCGTCTCGCCGGGGCGGAGGGTGCACTCGAAGTAGCCGGGGCTCATCAGCTGCTCCACGTGGTGATCCCCGCGCTCCCGGTCGACCCGGTACACCAGCGGCCGGCTGCGGAGCGGGAGCCCGACGAAGGCCCGCTCGCATTCGCCGTGCATCCGCATGCGGAGCGGCGGGGCGTCCTTGCCGGGCTCCATCTCCACCTGGAAGTCCACGAGGTGCACCGGCACCGGCGGAGGTAGCCCACCGTCGGGCGCGTTGTCGTGCGACCGGAACGTGGGGTAGGGCCGGAGCCGGAGGCGGAGTGGAGGGCCGTCGAGGTGCCGGTACACGGCGAATACCGTGTTCTCGCCGTGCACCATGGCCAGCGTGCGCCGGAGTCGGGCGTCGGCGATGGCGTACTCCCAGGTCGGGAGGAGGCCGTCCAGCCGGAAGTCCTGGAGCAACCCCAGGCCCGGGAGATTGAGGCTCTCGGGATGCTCCCCGCCCGAGAGACGGTGAACGGACTCACCGACGCGCACCTCCTCCTCGAGCCGTCCGAGCATCACGACGCGGCCCCTTCCGGCGAGCACCGGGACGAAGAGCCCGTGGTGGCGACGGGTGCTGCAGAAGGCGACCGTGCCCGAGGCGTAGCCGCCGAGCCCGTTGGTGACGAGCCACTCGTGCCGGAGCGCGTCGGCCGCGTCGGCCGCATCCCGCGGCATCCACCGGAGCTCGGGGAGCCCGGAGCCACTTCCCCCGCTGCTCACCTCGACGCGGCGACGCTCGTCATCGACCGGCTGAGCGTCCATGCCTCACGTGCCACCTGGCCAGGCGCCCGCGGTGCCCCAGCGCCTGGCCGGGGTTCATGCGCCGACCTTGGACTCCGGAGCAGGCGCAACCTCGGCCGCCGTGCGCGCGCCGAAGAACTGGTGACCGAGGAGCTGGCTGGAGGCCATGAGGCCAATCCCTGCGAGCCCGAGCGCTGCCGGCTCTGCATATCCCCCGAGCAGCGTACCGAGGACCGTCATCGCCGCTCCCCCCATCGTGAACGAGACCACCGCCGCCGCCGCCGCCTTCCACATAGAACCCCGCCGCCTCCTCGCCCACCCTGACTGAGCGCGGAAGCTAGGGACCCGCGGTGCGCTCTGCAGGGGGGCGGGAGGTGCGGCGCGGACGAGTGTCGAGCGGGCAGACACTCTTCGCCCGGACGCACGAGGGGCGATCGTCCAGGCATCGCATCGACGCGCCGCCCGTTGCACGGGCAGAACTTCTTACGGTCCTCCGCCGTCGCTCGGTGAAGAGTGTCGCAGTTCCCGCGGGGTTGGCGCGGCCATCGGCTGGCACAAGCGCTGCTACCCCGGCCGGTGTGCAGACGACACGTGCTGGAAGGTGGATGGGCGGAGTCCTCGTGGCCGCGCTGCAGCTCGCCGGGTGCGCGCACGACCCGCCGCCGGCACCGGTTGCCACGGCCGGGACCGAGGAGCCGTACCGCATCGGCCGGGAGGACGTGCTCGACATCTCCGTCTGGCGCGACCCGGACCTGTCCCGGACGCTTCCGGTACGGCCCGACGGCTTCATCACCCTGCCCATGGCGGGGGAGGTGCAGGCGGAGGGGCGCACCACGGTCGAGCTGGAGCAGGACATCGCGCGGCGACTCCAGAAGTACATCCAGAGCCCGCGGGTGACGGTGATGGTCCGCGAGGTGAACAGCGCCCGTGTCTTCGTGACCGGTGAGGTGCAGAAGCCGGGCGCCTTCCCGCTCCGTGGCAACGTCACCGTGCTCCAGGCCCTGGCGATGGCGGGTGGGCTGACCGAGTTCGCGGACCGCAACGGGATGATGGTGATCCGGGGGAACAACGGTCCCCGCATCCCGGTCCGGTACTCCGACCTGGTGGACCGGCGCGGTCAGGGCGCCGACTTCACGCTCCAGCCAGGCGACACCGTCGTTGTGCCCTGACCGGATCGGCCGTGGCGCTCGCGACCGCACACCCGCGTCCGGCCGGCAGGCCGGGGGTCCGCTCGGCGGCGCGCGTGCTGGCCGTGCTCCTGCTCGGCCTCGTTCCGTTGGCGGCGGGCGCCCAGCCGCTGATCGGGCGCGCCGAGCCGGCGACGGGACCCGTCGAGCCCATCCTCCGGCTCGCCGCCGAGCAGCGGTACGACGACGACGTGCTGCTCTCCCAAGCCGGCGCCCCAGGCGCCCACCTCACCAAGATCATGCCCCAGGTGGGGCTGAAGCTGGCCCAGCCCACGGTCCGGTTCGACGGTCTGTACGGGGCGGACATCATGATCCACGACGCGGGCGGCCAGGTGGATTTCGACCAGCACGCCGCGCTCCTGCTGCAGACCCGGCCCTCGCGCAGGGCGGAGGTCGATGCCGTGGCGCAGTTCTGGGACACCACCGATCCGCTGTCGCTGCCCCGGCAAGGGCTGGCGAGGACGCTCGCCCGGATCATCTACGGGACCGCCGAGGTGGGCTGGCGGCAGACCTTCGCTCCGCGCTGGAGCTTCGTGCTCGGCTACCGCTTCGAGGGAGCCAAGGTGGACGAGCCCGCGCATCCGGCCGGATTCCTCAACGCGCCGGCCGTGGCCATCGAGCACCGCTTGACCCGGCGGGCCGACATCGGCGCGGACTACCGGCTGCAGCTCTTCAAGTTCGGGAGCAACAACGCCATTGCCCAGAGCCCCGGGGTGCTCTGGAGGTACCGCCTGAGCCGCTCGGCGACGATCCGGCTCTCGGCGGGGGCAGCGTTCTACGTCGAGCATGAGCATCCGGAGAAGAACGGGGTGGTCCCGCGGTTCGAGGTCGCTGTCACCCAGCGGATCACCAGCCGCGTGGACTGGATCTTTCTCGCCGGACACGACCTGGTCGGCGCGAGCGGCTTCACCACTGCAGTCTGGGCGGACTACGTCAACCTGACGATCAGCTGGCAGGTGCTCCAGAAGCTGCGTTTGTTCGGCTACGGCAGCTTCTTTCGCAACGGAGCGATGCCCAACGTGGGCGTGTTCCCGCTGGGGTGGAACCACGATGGCGTTGCGGCCGGATACGGGTTTGGGGCAGGCGCGGAATGGCGCTTCAACAGAAACGTGGCCGTCCAGGTCAGCTACGACCGGCTCGATCAGGTCGGCGGCCTGGACACGGGGCAGGCCAGCCTGACCCGGAACATCGTCGCGGCACGACTGATCGTGGACGCGTTCTGACGGAGAGACGATGGATCGAGGACTGACCGCAGACGACGTGGCGAGGGCGCTGTGGCGGCGGTCGTGGGTGGTGCTGGCCGTGAGCGGGCTGGTGCTCGTCCTCGGCGCCGCCTACGTCCTGACCCGGCCCCGCGTCTGGAAGGCGACCTCGGTGGTCCGGGTCGAGCCCCAGCAGACCGACGCGCAGCTGGTCCAGCGCACCGTGGGTGACGTGGAGCCGCGGCTGCTCAGCCTGCGCCAGGCGATGCTCGGGGGTCCGGTGCTGGGCAAGGTCGTGGACCAGCTGAAGCTCTACCCCGAACTCGTTGCCCGCCGCGGGAGGGAGGCAGCCATCGAGCAGCTCCGAGAGGCGATCGACGTCAAGCCCACCTGGAACGCCTTCGAGGTCACGGTGAGCGCCGGGAGTCCAAAGAACGCGGCGGACATCGCGAACCTCGTGCCCACCGTCTTCGGCCAGCTGACCAACGAGACCCGCGCCGCCCAGGCAGCCGACGCCACGCGCGTCTTCGACGCACAGGTGAAGGAGCTCCAGGCCACTGTCAACGGCTGGCAGCAGAAGATCATCGCCTTCAAGGTGGCGCACGTCGGCGAGCTCCCCGAGCAGATGGAGGCCAACATGCGCCAGCTGGATCGGCTCTCGGGCGAGGTCCGGGCTCGGACCGAGCAGCTCCGGGCGGCGGACGCGCACCGGAGCGACCTGGTGCTGCTCCGCAACGGCGGAGACACCGAGGTAGGCCGGGCCCAGACGGTCGCCGACCTGCTGGAGCAGCAGCTCGCCGCAGCGAAGACGCAGTACACCGATGACCACCCGGAGGTGGTCCGGCTCTCTCGGGAGCTCAAGGCCGCCCGCGCGCGCGTGCACCAGGCGGACGCGAGCCTGGGAGTGCAGCGGGATGAGCGATCGCGCGCGGGGCGCGAGGTCTCTGCCATCCAGCGGGACATCGACGCGCTCCAGAAGGAGATGCAGACCTACCAGGCCCGCCTGGACCAGACCCCGCAGCGGGCAGCGGAGCTCGCGGGCCTGGAACGCGAGTACGACATCGCGCGCACCAAGTACCAGTCGGTCGTGGGGCGGAAGGTGGAGGCGGAGATCGCCCAGGAGCTCGAGGCCCGGAATGCGCCGCGCCTCTTCAGCCTGATCAGCCCGGCGGCGCCCCCGGTGGTCCCGTCCAAGCCGGACCGCTTCGGCGGACTCATGGTGGTGCTGGTGGCGGCCCTCGGGGCGGGCGTCCTCTCGGGCGTGATGCTCGAGCTCCGCGACGAGAGCTTCCACGACGAGCGACAGCTCCGGGGCGAGCTACCGCTGCCAGTCCTGGCCATCGTCCCGGTGATGAACGGCCGGGCCGAGCGCCGGGTTCTCCTTCCCGCGACACCCCTGCGGAGTCCTCCCCGCGAGACGACCGAAAGCCTGAACTGAGGATGCGACCTTGATTCCAGAGAACGACACGAGCGAGGGACGCCGCGCGGAGAACTTCCTCCACCGCGCCGACGGCAGCTCGGTGAGCCAGGCGCCGGTCAACGACCGGGTGGTCTCGTTGACCGCCCCGGGCTCCATCGCCGCCGAGCAGTACCGGTCGCTGTACTACCGGCTGGAGCGGCTCCGCGAGCACCGCCCGATGCGGCTGGTGGCCTTCACCTCCGCGCTGTCCGGGGAGGGGAAGACCGTGACCGCGGTGAACCTGGCCCTCACCTCGGCCCGGGCCAATCCGGATCGGCGGATCCTCCTCATCGACGCCGACCTCCGCCGGGGCCAGGTGGCGGAGATGCTGGCGCTCCGGGCGCGCCCCGGCCTGTCCGAGCTCCTGGTGGGCGACGCCGACCTGCGCGAGGTAGTGCGGCGATTCAAGGCCAACCGGCTGGCGGTGATCCCCTCGGGCCACGCCGCCGAGGAGCCGACGCAGCTGCTGGCCAGCCCGCGGATGAAGGAGCTGCTCCGGGCGGTGCGCGAGGGATTCGACGAGGTGTACCTGGATCTCCCGCCGGCGCTGCCGTTCGCGGACGCATCGATCCTGGGCACCCTCTCGGACGCGGTGGTGCTGGTGGTCCGGGCGAACGCGACGGCGGGGAAGCACGTGCACCAGGCGCTGGAGCACCTCGCGGGGGCGAGCGTGGTGGGCTGCGTGCTCAACGGCGCCGCGGCCGCGAACACACCGTATCTGAGGACCGACATTCGGTAGAGGGCGAGTGCCCGGCCTCGGGATCGCGGGGGCCGTGGATGGGCGAAGGGCGATGGGCGGGAAGGGCGGGCAGGGGAGATGTATCGGGTCTTCAACCACTGGGTCTCTGGACGGAAGACGCTGCTCTTCGTGGCCGAGAGCGCGGCCATCGCCGCGGCGTGCGCCACCGGGGCGGTGATGCTCGCGCGGGCGCTGCATCCCGAGAGCGTGATCAGCCGCGGCCACCAGGGGGCGGTCACCGGGAGCCTCCTCCTGCTGCTGTCGGCCGGCTTCGCGGCCCTCTACCAGGCGGCGCTCTATTTCCTCGATCTGTACGACCTCCGCGTGGCCACGGAGGACAGGAGCCGCGGGGCGCGCCTGATCCGCGCACTCGGGCTCGCCGTGTTCGCGATGGCATTGCTCCTGACCATGCTCCGGATCCGGCCTCCCGAGGGCGTGGTCCTCGGTGGAGCGTTCGGGGCCATCCTCGGGGTCATCGTCGCCCGGGGACTGCTGGGCAACGCGCTGGCCCGTCCGAGCCGGGTGCTCGTGGTGGGCCACGGCCCGCGCGCGCAGCGGCTGCTCGAGCTCCTCGACCGAGCGGACGAGGCGACACAGGTCGCGGCGCTGGTCGACCCCCGCAGGCTGGGGCCGGGCAGGGAGAAGCTGCTCGAGGTGGCGCGGCGGGCGCGGGCCGAGGCGGTCATCCTCGCCACCGATCCGGGTCAGGAGAGGGCCACCCCGGAGGATCTGGCGAAGTGCCGCTACGCCGGTGTCCGCGTCTACGGCGCCGCGCAGTACTGCGAGCGGATCCTCCGGCGCATCCCGGTCCACGTGCTCGACGGCGTGCAGTTCGCGACGGCGGACGAGCTGAGCCAGGGACCGCTGCGGCGGGCGTCGAAGCGGGCCTTCGACCTCCTGGTGGCGGGCGCGCTCCTCCTCCTTGCCGCCCCGGTGATGCTGCTCCTCGTCATCCTCATCCGGCTGGACTCGAGGGGTCCGGCCTTCTACCGCCAGGAGCGGGTGGGCAGGAACGGCGAGCCCTACGCGCTCTGGAAGTTGCGGAGCATGCGGCTCGACGCCGAGAAGAACGGCGCGGTCTGGGCACAGGCCAGAGACGAACGGGTGACGCGGGTGGGCCGCTTCATCCGCAAGACGCGGATGGACGAGATCCCCCAGGTCTTCAACGTGCTCCGTGGCGACATGAGCTTCGTCGGGCCGCGGCCCGAGCGGCAGGTGTTCATCGAGATCATCTCGCGCGACGTGCCGTTCTACACGCTGCGCGAGGGCGTGAAGCCGGGCATCACCGGCTGGGCGCAGATCCGCTACCCGTACGGGGCCTCGGTGGAGGACGGGCGGAACAAGCTCGAGTTCGACCTGTACTACGTGAAGAACGGCACGCTCTTCCTGGACCTGGCCATCATCTTCCACACCGTGCGGCACGTCCTGCTCGGGCGGGGCGCGCGATGACGCTCCCGGCTCCGGCCCCGGTGGAGACGCTCCCCGTCCCCGGGTCACCCCGCACCCGAGGACGCGGCCCGAGCGTCCGCTGCGGGTCGTCGCGCTCGGCGGTGGGACCGGGCTCCCGGTGGTGCTCCGCGGGCTGGCGCGGCACGTCCGCCGCATCCGGGCCCTCGGGGTGGTGCCGCTGGACGCCGACCTCCTCGGGGCCGGTCCGCGGCTCCGGCACGATGCCCGGAAGCTCGGGAAGGCGCTGCTCTCCGGTGCTCTCCGGTCAAAGCTGAGCGAGCGGGGCGCCGGAGGGGTGACAGACCGCCGGGCGAGGGGTGGACGGCGGCGCCACGCGTGCACACGTCCAGGGGGATGGCGAAGGCGAGGCCGTACGTTCCCGCGCAGCCCACGCTCGGATGGGCGCAGCTCCGGTCAGCGGACCGGCCACTTGCCGAGCACCCGTTCTCCGCGCCCTCGGTGTCGTGGACTCACCTCGGTAGAAGCGCGCTCCACATCGCGGCCAGGGTGCTGGGCCTGGAGGGCAGAGAGGTGCTGGTCCCCGCGTTCCACCACGGCATCGAGGTGGACGCGCTGCTCGCCGCCGGCGCGCAGCCGACGTTCTACGACGTGGGGCCGCGCTGGGGTCTCGACCTCGAGGACCTGGAAGGGCGCATCGGTCCCCGGACGGGCGGGCTCGTCCTGACGCACTTCGCGGGTTTCCCCGGCCCGGCGAGCCAGCTCCGGGCGCTGGCCGACCGGCACGGGCTGGTGCTCATCGAGGACTGTGCCCAGGCGCTGCTGTCGACCGATGGAGAGGTTCCGGTCGGGACCACCGGCGACGCGGCGGTGTTCTCGTTGCACAAGACGCTGCCCGTCCCGCACGGTGGAGCCCTGGTGTTCAACGGCCCCCGGGCCTTCCAGCTCCCGCCCGTCCGGAGCCCTGCGGCCGGCCCGACGGCGCGGGATCTCCTATCGCAGGTGCTGCTCCGGGGAGAGTTTCGCCTCCCGAGCCAGGGCGGAGCGCTCCGGCGCCTCGGGGCGTGGCTCGCCCGGCACTTCGGGCTTCCGGGTGGACGCAGGGCCCCTGCCGCCGAGCCTGGGTTCGACCGGCGGCAGCTCGCGCTGGGCCCTTCGCCCCTGGTCGAGCGGGTGGCGCGTGCGCACAGGTTGGCCAGCGTCGTGGAGCGACGCCGCCGCAACTTCTTTCATCTGCTCGGGGCACTCCGGGGCGCCGCCCGGCCGCTGGTCAACGAGCTTCCGGCGGGGGTCTGTCCGCTGTTCTACCCGCTCTGGGTCGAGGACAAGGACGAGGTGCTGGCCCGGCTCCGCGCGGAGAACGTCGAGGCCGGGCCCGGGTGGCGGGCGTTTCACTCCCGCTGCGACGGGGAGGCGTTTCCCGGGGCGAGCCGGCTCCGCAGGCATGTGCTCGAGCTTCCGTGTCATCAGGATCTGGGGCCGGCGCACGTGGCGCACGTGGCGAGGGCGACGCTGCGGGCGCTCAGCCGAGATGGGAGCTGGCGGTCGCGGGCGGCGGGAGGCTGACGCCCGGGAGCGTGGCCGGGGTCGGGCCGCTCATCGGCGTTCGTTCTTCCTGGCCTCCACGAGGAAGCTCCGGGGGATGCCCGGAATCGAGCGGGGGAGGACCGGCCACAGCCAGCGGCCCACCTCGGCCGCGAGGGCGCCGAGCTCGTGCGCCGTCACCTGCCAGCCGAGCGGCGCGAGCAGCTCCTCGGGCGCGTCGGTCCCGAATCTCCAGGGCGCCCCGAGCCCGCGGACGAAGTCGAGCATCGGCTGGAGCTGCGGCGCCTCGAGGAGGGTACGGCCGATGAGATTCGGCGAGAAGGACGCTCCGGATGGTCGATCTCGAAGAGCCGGGTCTCCGGAGGCCACGCCAGCCGGAAAGCCCGGGCGTCCATCCCCGCGGCCAGGAGCACGACCTGGGAGGCCTGGGGGATCCGCTGGTCGAAGAACCGCGTGCGGACGGGGATGGTGGGAGCCTCGATTGGCGAGACGGCCCGCGCGGCCTCGAGCACCGCGAACCCCTCCGGGCCGGCGAGTCGCCGGGCGAAGGGGTCGTGGAAGAGCGAATCCGGCCGCTCGCTCTCGGCTGCTCTCCAGGCAGCGACCCAGAGGGAGGTGAGAGCGACACCGTGCATCCGGATCCCCTAGCAGGGCCCGCAGCAGACCGCCCCGGCTGGGTGTCCGGATTTGTGCCTGGAGCAGGCTTCCACACACAAAAGCGGACGCCCGGGTCCGACCCATCGCTCGGCGGCCCGCCATGCCACCCGAAGGCCTCGCGTCGAACAGGGGCCGCCTCCCGGCGACGCCTTGACGATGCCGCGACCGCCGACCGCTCAGGGCACGTCGTCGACGCCCAGGATCCCCGCGAGCTCCTCGCCCGTGCTGGCCGCCTCGGCCCCGGAGGCGAGCACCTCCTGCGGCCGGAACCCCCAGAGCACCCCCACCGGGCGCATCGACGCGGCGCGGGCAGTCAGCATGTCCACGCTCGTGTCTCCCGACGAAGGCAATCGACTCCGGCGGGGCGGCGAGCGCGTCGGCCAGCGCCAGCGCCGCGCTGGGGTCAGGCTTCCGGGGTACGCCCGAGCGCTCGCCGACGATGGCCCGGAACTCCCACCGACTGCACAGCGCGTCCACCAGCTGGCGGGTGGGCAGGTCCGGCTTGTTGCTCAGCACGGCGACCGGAACGCCCGCCGACTGCAGACGGTCGAGGACCTCCGGGATCCCGGCGAAGAGCCGGGTCTCGTCCAGCAGGTGCTCGGCATAGTCTGCCTGGTACGCGGCGATGAATACGTCCCGCATCGCCTCGGTCCCGGGCGGGAGCGCGCGCTCCACCAGCCTCCGGACGCCCTCCCCGACGAAGGCCCGGTACGCCGAGACCGGGTGCAGCGGGAACCCGTGCGCCCCGAGCGTCCGGTTCATCGCCGAGGCGATGTCCCCCAGCGAGTCGGCCAGCGTGCCGTCCAGGTCGAAGATGACGCCGCCCGGGCGCCGCGAGGGGGTGCCGGACCGAGCCATCGGCGATGTCAGGGCGTTCCGGAGACCTGCTGGCGGAGCTGGGCCACGCCGGCGCGCAGCTGCGGCGGCACGTTCTGGGGCGGGGTCACCGCCAGGTAGCCCTCGAAGTCCTTCAGCGCCTCGCGCGGCTCCTTCGCCTGCATGTGAACCATCCCCCGGAAGATGAGGGCGGAGGTGCCATCCGGATAGAGGTCGGCCAGCCTGGCGAGCTCGGCCATGCCGGCCTCCTTCTCGCCCTGGACCACCTTCAGGAAGGCACGGATGACCCGCAGCTCGGTGCGGAACGGGTCCGAGGCGAGGGCCCGCTCGTTGAGCTCCTGCGCCTGCTGGAAGTCGCTCCGGCTGATGAGCTCGCGGATCACCTCGCCCGTCAGCGTGAGATCGGCCCCGGGGTTGTCCCTGGCCCGTGAGAGCGCGGCCTGGAAGTCCCCGTCATCGGCCTCGCTGCCCGGAGCTCCGCGGCCGACCGTCCCGGTCGCGGTCTCGCCCGCCTCCCGCGCCTTCTGGTCCTGCGAGAGCCACAGGCCCAGCGCCCCGAAGAAGACCACCACCGCCGCACCCCAGGCTGCTCCCACCAGCTGCGGATGGCGGCCGAAGAACCCCGTCGGGGCGGCCGGTGTGGGCTCGGGCGGGGGTGCGCCCTTCTTGCCCTTGCCTGCGCCCGTCCTGGGCGGAACGTTCGCCACCTCGTCGCGGGCACGCATCGCGTCCGCTGCCGCCTGCTCCAGCCGGTTGTGCTCGGCCTTCCAGTCGTCGGAGCTCAGCTGATGCTTCTCCGCCTCGTGCTCGCGCAGCTGCGCCAGGAGCGAGTCCACCCGGCGCTGGGCGTCGCTCACCTTGTCCGCGGGACCGGTCCCGGCCGACTTCCGGCCGAACAGGAGGTACAGAGCCCCGGCGATGAGCCCGAGGGAGAGGACGACGATGCCCGGAATCCAGTGGCTCTCGGTCACCGGCGCATCTCCGCCCGGACGGCCTCGAGGTAGGGGTCCTCCGACGTCGGTCGGTCCACCGTCGGCTCGGGGGCGGCCCCGGGCGGCAGGGGACGGCGCATCGTGCGCGCGATGGCAAAGCCCCCGCCGACGAGCAGTGCCAGGGGGAGCATCCACACCAGGACATTCATCCCGCTCGCCGGCGGGTCCAGCAGCGCCCACTCGCCGTAGCGCGAGGTGAAGAAGTCGCGGATCTCCTGGTCCGTCTTCCCGGCCGCGACCAGCTCGCGGACCTTGTCCATCTGGGCGCGCGCGGCGGAGGAGTTGGAGTCGGCGATGGAGAGGCCCTGGCACATCGGGCAGCGGAGCTCCTTGCCGAGCGCCTGGACCCGCGCCTCGCGCGGCGGGTCGAGCAGCGCGCTGCCGGCCTGCTGCGGGGCGTACGTGGCGAGCATGAGGCCGAGGACGAGCGCGGTCATCGGACCACCTCCGAGACCGGGCCGGGCTGCTTCAGCGCGGCGAGCTTGTCCATCAGCAGCTGCGGATCCACCGGGGCCGCCACCTTGTCCCGGATGATGCCCTGGGCGTCGATGAAGTACGTCTCCGGGCACGCCGGTGACTCCGTAGTCCACCGCCATGCGCGAGTGGTCGTCGTACAGCTGGGGGAAGCTCGGATCCGGGCGGCCGGCGAAGCCGCGGGCGTTCTCCTCGGTGTCCTCGAACACCACCCCGTAGAACTGCACGTCCTGCCCGAAGCGCTTCGCGCCCCAGGCGATGACCGGATGCTCGCCCCTGCAGGGCCCGCACCAGCTCGCCCAGAAGTTGAGCACCACCGGCTTGCCCTTGAGGTCCGACAGCTTGACCGGGGCGCCGGTGTCGAGCCGCTTGAGCGTGAAGTCGGGCGCCGGCTTGCCCCGCATCTGGAAGGGGACCTCATGCGGGTCGCGCCCGAAGCCCTTCGCCAGGACGAAGAGCAGCACCGCCGCCACCGCGGTGAGCGACAGGCCGATCCACAGACCTCGCCGGCTCACGCCGCGGCTCCGGGGCTGGGCGCCTTGCCGGGAACCGGCACGCGCTCGGGCACCTCTGCCCGGGCCCGGCGGCGTTCCGGCCAGGCGGCGATCAGGGCGCCGAACACGAAGAGCGGCAGGCTCCACCAGATCCACGCCACCATCGGGAAGATCCAGGCGTTGAGGCTGGCCGACGGGGCTTGGGCGTCGAAGGCGAGCAGGGTGAGGTACAGGTCGTCGAAGGCCGCGGTGCGGATGGCAGGGCTCCCCACCGGGTCCGTGCTCCGCTCGTAGAAGTTCATCCGCGGCGCGAGCACGTGGTGTCCGCCGCTGCCGTCGGTCACGTCCAGCTCGGCGGCGGTCCAGCGGCGGTGCGGGTCGGCACCGTTCCGCAGTCCGGTGAGCTGCACGGTGTAGCGCCCGAGCTGGAACGACTTGCCGGGCGTCAGCGTGCGCGGTGGTGTGGGTGACGTAGGTCTGGGACGCGGCGATCGCCACGAAGACCATCACCACCCCGAGGTGCACCACGTACCCGCCGAAGCGGCGGCGTGCCCGGGTCGGCGCTGCGCCAGATCGCCCGCGGCAGAGGCTCACCCTGCTCCCGCATCCGGACCCGTACGGGGAGCGTCATCTCCCGCAGCGTGACCACCGCGACGAACGCGGCGAGGCCGAACGTCAGCAGGGTCAGCGCTCCCCGCAGCCCCGCGGCGGCGCAGACGACGACCACCGCGACCCCCACCCCGGCCGGGATGAAGAACTGCCGACGGAGCGTGTCGGGCGAGGCGCGCCCCCAGGGCAGGGACGGACCCACGCCCATGAGGAAGAGGATGGCCACGCCCAGCGGCAGGGCCATGCGGTTGAAGTACGGCGCCCCGACGCTGATCCGCACGCCGGAGAAGGCCTCGCGGACCAGCGGGAACACCGTCCCCAGCAGCACGGTGAAGGTCAGCGCCGCGAAGAGGAGGTTGTTCACCAGGATGGCCGTCTCGCGCGAGACGGCGCTGCCCAGCGGTCCCTCCGGGACCAGCAGCGGCCCGCGAATGGCGATGAGCAGGATCGAGACGACGAGCACCACGCCCAGGAAGACGAGGAAGGTGGGCCCGATCGCCGACTGGGTGAACGAGTGCACCGAGTTGAAGACCCCGCTCCGGGTCATGAAGGTGCCGAGGATGGTGAGGAGGAAGCTCCCGAGCGACAGGCTCAGGGTCCACAGCTTCAGCGTGTGCCGACGCTCCTGCACCATGGCCGAGTGGAGGAACGCGGTTGCCGTCAGCCAGGGAAGGAACGAGGCGTTCTCGACCGGGTCCCACGCCCAGTAGCCGCCCCAGCCGAGGACCGCGTAGGCCCACCAGGAGCCCAGCACGATGCCGACCGAGAGGAACGCCCAGGGGATGAGCGTCCAGCGGCGGAGCACAGCCATCCAGCCGTCCCCCAGCTGCCCCCGGAGCAGCGCCGCCACCGCGATGCCGAACGGGACGACCATGCCGACGTAGCCCAGGTAGAGCATGGGCGGGTGAATCACCATCAGGACGTGGTTCTGGAGCAGGGGGTTCGGACCGGGCCCGTCGGGGGGCACCGGGCTCACCCGCGCCGAAGGGGTTCGCCGGGCCGGCGATGAGGAAGGAGAAGAACACCCCCACCGCGAGCATCGCGCCCGAGCGCGAGCAGCGGGTTGGTGGGCGGGTCCTTCCGGTGTGCCCTGGCGAAGGAGAAGACGTACACCGCGAGGATCGCGCCCCAGAAGAGGATCGACCCCTCGAGCGCGCTCCAGAGCGAGACGATGGTGTAGATCAACGGCGTCGCCCGGCTGCCCACGTGGCTGACGTACTGGACGCTGAAGTCGTGCGTCACCAGCGCGTAGACCATGGTGAGGTTCGCGCCGAGCATGCAGACCAGGAACAGGGTCACCGCGCCGAGGACGATCTTCAGTGCCCCCGCCCGGTGGCGGAGGCCGCCCTCGATGCCCACCACCGCGCCGAAGGCCGCGGCGAGCAGGCCTCCGAGGACGAGCGCGGTTCCGAGCGTGGAAATCATCGGGCCTCCGCGGTGGGCGCCGAGACGGTGGTCTTCCACTTGTCCGGCCCGTCGCCCGGTTTCGGTGGCCGGTACTCGTTGGAGTGGTTCACCATCAGGCGCGGACGAGGTGAAGGTCTGCGACTTGTCGAACGTGCCTTCCACCACCACGCCGATGCGCTCCCGGAACATCTGGGGCGGCGTCTCCCGCGAGACCACCAGGACGGAGGGGGCGTCCGGCCTTGTCGCTGTCCGCCACCCGGAACGCGAGGTGGGTGTGGGCCGCGTCCCACTGGAGGCTGCCCGGCTGGACGACGCCGCCGAGCCGGATGGTGGGCCCGTAGGCCTTGCTGCCCTGGGCGATCATCTCCCCGGGGGTCCAGTAGAAGACCAGGTTCTGCCCGATGTTCCCGAAGGCGACGTAGGCCAGGCCCGCCCCGGCGATGAGCAGCGCCGCCAGGGCGAACAGGCGGTTGCGGGTGGTGGGTTTCACTTGCGTCTCCTCCCTCGGCCAGCGGACCCAGAGGGACAGCGCGTAGAGCGAGATGCCGGTCCAGGCGATCCCGTAGGCGGCCCAGACGTACTCCCAGCCGCCGCGGATGCGCCCCTCGCCGACGGCGGCGAGGACCATGTTCAGGGTGTTCACGAGACCACCGCCTGCTCGGGCGCCGGCCGGTGCATCGGGGACGCTCGTCTCGCGGATCCGGCTGGCCAGCGCGATGTGGTAGCGGGCGACGAGGAAGACGATCAGGACGGCGAGGAAGGCGAAGGCGTTCCAGCGGAGCGCGATCACCATCTGCGGGTCCACCGTCTTCGGGGTGGACTGGACCTGGTGGAGGCTCTTCCACCACTTCACGCTGAAGTACACGACCGGGACGTCGACCGCGATGATGATGCCCACCACCGCCGACCAGACGGCGCGCCGATCCGGGTCGTCCACGAAGCGCCGGAGCGCGAGGTAGCCGGCGTAGGCGACGAGGAGGATGGCCATCGTCGTGAGCCGCGGATCCCAGGCCCAGTACACGCCCCAGGTCGGTCGACCCCAGATGGCGCCGAGCAGGATGGCGATGGTCCCGAAGAGGAGCCCCACCTCGGCGGTGGCCTCGGCGAAGGCGTCCTTCTTCCACGACGCCTTCCAGAGGTACGAGACGCAGGTGCCGAAGTTCATCGTCGCCGCGAGGAGGGCCATCCAGGCTGCCGGCACGTGCATGTACATGATGCGCTGCACGTGACCCATCTCGCGGTCGGGTGGCGCCCAGGCCAGGCCGATCCACGCCCCCGAGACGAGGAGCGCGAGCGCGAGCAACACGAACCCGATGCGGACCGGCTTGCTCATAGGAAGGAAACCCATTCGTGCTTACTCCTCGACAACCCGGGGGAACAACAGGACCCCGAGTCCCCAGTAGATCAGATTGAAGCTGGTCAAGAGCGCCACCCATGAGGAGAACTGGCCCATCGGGTCCCCCTCGAACACCAGCGCCGTGCCCTTGGCCGCCGCGACCAGCGCGGGAATGAGGATCGGGAAGAGCAGCAGCGGCAGGAGCACGTCCCGTGCGCGGGCGTGGCTGGCGATGGCGCCATAGAGCGTCCCCGGCGCGGCGATGGCCAGGCAGCCGAGCCCGATGAGCATGAGCAGCTGGCTCCAGGGCAGGACGATCCGCACGTCGAGCAGGGCCACCAGCACCGGGACCAGCAGAACCCCGAGACCCGCGAGGAGCACCGCGTTGGCCACCGCCTTGGCCAGGAAGATGGCGCGGGCGTTCACCGGGACGAGCCGCAGGCCCTCGAGCGTCGCGTTCTCGCGCTCCACCCGGAACGACTCACCCAGGGCGAGCACGCTGGCGAGCAGCAGGGCGAGCCAGAGGTAGCCGCCGGCGTTGCGCCGGAGCAGCGCCGTGTCCGGCCCGAGGGCGAACGAGAAGAGGAGCAGGGTGGCGAGCGAGAAGAAGAGCAGCGCGTTCACGCGCGCACGGGAGCGCCACTCGAGCAGCAGGTCCTTGCGGAAGAGGACCCACGTCGAGGCCCAGAGGCCAGGGCGCCTCATGCGGCGATCGATTGTCCCTGTTCCAGATGCAATCGGTCCGTGCAGAGCGCAAGCCCCTGTTCGATGTGGTGGGTGGCGAGGACGAGGGTGGTGCCGGCGGAGCGGAGCTCGCGGATGCGGGCCTCCAACTCCGAGACGCCCGTGGGATTCCAGCTCGACGAATGGCTCGTCGAGGAGGGCCACCGCGGGCTGCTTGAGAAAGAGGCGCGCCAGGGCGAGGCGACGGCGCATGCCGGCCGAGTAGGTGCGCACCGGCCGGTCGTCCTTCGGTGAGAGCCCGAGCCGCTCCAGGGCTCCGGCGGCGGCGGCAGGCGGCTCGCCGAGCAGCCGCGCAAGGACCGCCATGTTCTCCAGCGCGGACAAATCCTCGTAGACGAAGTGCGCGTGGCTCAGGAGGCCCACCTGGGAACGGACCGTCTCCGGCTCGAGCGTTGCGTCCGTGCCGAGGACCTCCACCCGGCCGGCCGATGGACGGACCGCTGTGGCCAGGACGCGGAGGAGCGTGGTCTTCCCCGAGCCGTTGTGGCCGGTGAGGAGCACCGCGGCGCCCCGCTTCACGGTCATCGAGAGCCGGACGAGCGCCCACCGCGCCCCGTAGCGTTTGCTGACCTCGTGCAGTTGCAGAGCGGGCGAGAGTTCCACGGTGGCCGGGCGGCTTGGAGTGTCCGAAATCTTCCCAAAACGCAAGCAGCCGGCGTGCCATTCGCCGGTTGCGCCAGAGAGGGCACGACTTCTTACAGGTCGACGGCCGGTCGCGGTGAATTCATTCGGAAATCCTCCCCACGAAGCGCCAAACGGGGGGCTGCAGCGTTTGCGTCCGGGGAGCAGGAACGCGCGATCTCTTTGCGCCGGCGATCCGCCGGGGCGTGGTGGGGTGGCAAGGGGGGAGCCTGCCCGCTGCCCGGCCGCCGCTCGGCGCCCCCAGCGTACCTAGATCAGTCGCCTTCCTCGAGCAGGGGGGGCCCCGTGGCGACCGCCCACATGCACCCGCGCGTCGAGACGTCCCCTCTGGGCGCCGCGGCCTTGCTTGCCCTGGCGCTCCTCCCGACGCTCCTGGCGCTCGCGGCGCTCCCGGGGTTCATCACCTCCGACGGACCGGCCCACCTCTACAACGCCCAGATCATCTCGGAGCTGATGCGCGGCGACGCCGCGTACCGCGACGTGTACCAGGTTCACTTTGCGCCGCTCCCCAACTGGGGGCAGTACCTCCTGCTGATGGGGCTGATGGACCTGGTCCCCCCGCGCGCAGCGGGTCGGCTGGTGACGGTGCTGACCCTGGTGGGATTCGCCGCCTCGGTGCTCTGGCTCCGGTTCCAGGTCGCTGGCCGACGGGGCCTCGGCGTCGCGGCCGTGCTCGCGGCGCTGCTCGCGATCAACGTGCCCTGGCTGTTCGGCTTCACTAGCTTCCTGATGGGGGCGTGCCTCTTCCCACTCACGCTCGGTGTCTGGTGGGCCGGGCGGGACCGCCTCGGACCGGGGTGGGCGCTGGCCCTCGGCGCGCTCCTTGCCCTGGGATACGTCTGCCATCCGGTGAGCCTCGGGCTGACCGTCGTCGGCCTCGGGGTGCTCGCGGTGGCCACGCCGGGGCCCGTCCGGTCGCGGCGCTGGCTCTGGACTGCGGTGAGCCTCTCCCCCTTGGTCCCCCTCGGCCTGCTGTACGGCCGGGCCGTGCGGTCCGGCGGCGGCTCTACCCCCAGTGGCCGCACCTCACGACGCTTCTGTCTCTCCACGGCTGGGTCGCGCAGCTGTTGTGGGCGGACCCGCTCACGCTCGGCAGCCGTCGGATAGCGCCGTTCGTCGAGCCTCACCGCCTGGCGTTCGTGGTCCTCGACCCGGCGCTCTGGGCCGCGGTGGCCCTGGTGGGCTTCGCGCTGCTCACCCGCGGCCGGCCCGACCACACGCGGCGGGGTTGGGCCTGGCTGGCGGTGCTGCTCCTCCTGGGTGGGTTCCTCGGCCCGGACGGTCTCGGGCCGGAGCACGGAGGGTTCCTGACCCCCCGGGTGGCGCTGCTCGGACTCGTGGCGCTGCTGGCCTGGGTGGAGCTCGGCGGCGAGGGCAAGCTATCGAGGGTGGCGGCGGGAGCGAGCCTCGTCGCGCTCGCTCTCCAGTCCGCGTTCGTCTGGGACTACGGACGGCGCACCCAGGCGGACGTGGAGGCCTTCCTCGCAACCCAACCAGAGGTCGGGGTCCGGAACCGCGTGGGGGTCCTGGTCCTCGAGCCCTACGGCCGCTACCGGCCGGCGCCGCGGTTCCACGTGGACTGCCTGCTCGGCCTCGGGACGGGCAACGTCATCTGGAACAACTACGAGACCTCGCACTACTACTTCCCGGTGCAGGTCCGGCGCGGCGTCCCGCATCCGCCGGCGACGGTGTTCGAGGCCTTCGACATGCTCGACGGTCCAGAGGACGCCGACGCCCGGCGCGAGACGCTCCGGACATTGCTCGAGCAGCACCACCGGATCATCGACCGGCTGGTCGTCTGGGGAACGGATCCCGACCTCGAGCCGCTGCTCGACCGCTGGTACGAGGACGCCGGGGCGCCCGCAGCCGGAAGCATCCGTGTGCTCCGGCAGAGGGCGCGCTCCGCGGCGGTCCGCTGACGGCGGCGGACCTCAGTTTCGCTGGCAGGTGGTCTGCCTCCGTCCGCGGCCGGCGTCTCGTCGCAGACCAAGTAGCCGACCCTCTGCTCCCCGGTTCCGCCGAGCAGACCGATCGCCCAGACCCCGGTGATGATCCCGCTCGGAAGTCGAGGGCGCGGTATATAGGTCCGGGTCTGCTGGGGAACCGCCGCGGATGGTCAGCGGAAGGGCCGGGTTCGGGTCGATGTCCTGGTAGCCGTCGAGGATGCCCGTGCCGGAAGCGTTGACGGAACGGCATCTCGCCTCGGTGAACTGCTGGCCCCACAGCTTCCCCCGTCCGCGACGATCGCCGTCCGCGATCGGCGGCGCGTTGGGGATGGTGTTGGTGAAGCGGAACCGCGCCTTTCCACTCGCCGGCAGCCTCCCGTGCTCGATGTACTGCTGCAGCCGGTAGGGTCCGCTGGCCCCCGGGGCGAGCAGCCCCACCGCGGTGATGGTGTAAGTGCCGTGGGCATCGTCACTGCTGGGCCGTCAGGTCCTACCCACCGGCGTCGAGCAGTCGCTCCCCGGGGCGACGGCCCGGAAGTCCAGCCAGCCGGCGTCGATGTACGTCACTTTGCTCATCGCGGGATAGCCGAGCCCTCCATCCCCACCGCTTCCGCCGATCACCGGCGCCCCCCACGTCCCGGCGCCCATCGGGCTCACGCAGACGTCGAGCCTCGGAGCATCGGGGAGAGGTTCCCGAACCTCACCCACGCCCGGTTCTGGGGCGGCCCATCGGAGCCGCCAGCGTCGGGCCCACCCCCACCACCGGCTCCGCCGCTGTCGCTGCATGCCAACGCCAAAGCCACCGCGGCCAGCACCACCCACGATCCCCGAATTGCCGTCATCGCCCGCTACCTCCCTCGGACTGTTCCCGAGCGAGCCATGGGTGTGGACGGTCCAGGGCGGACGGAAGTCGGTGAGGGGCTCCGGGACCGGTCAGGCGTCGACCCTTGAACGCCCCGGGCGGAATCCGGGTTGTGGTCGCCTGCCCCCGGACAGAGGTTCCGGCCAGTCGATGCGGACCAACGGCGGAGGGTGGCGTTCACTGAAGAAACTTGTGGCGCTCGTCCTGGCGCCGCTGCCGGTGCCCGGTCGGGCGGAACCCTCGGGGTCCGACCGTCTGTGGCTGCGCTGGCGCTGGGGCTGGGTGCGCGGGTGGGCCGCGCGTCCGGGCTGGAGGGCCCGCGAGCTGCTGGGAGGCTCGCGGATCCGGGTCGGGCGGCGCTTCGCCCTTTTCGGGCGCCTGGAGGCCCGCGGACCGGGCGCGGTCGTGATCGGCGACGACGTCATCGTCGATGCGCTGACCACGCCCTTCACCCACGCCCCCGAGGCGCGGATCGAGATTGGCAGCGGCAGCTACGTGAACGGGACCCGCTTCGGCTGCGCGTCGCTCATCCGCATCGGCGAGGGAGCCATTCTCGGCGACGCCCGGCTCATCGACACCGACTTCCATCCGGTGCACCGCGCCGAGCGCCACGACCCGCGGGCAGCGCCGGCGACTGCTCCCATCCTGGTGGAGGAGAACGTCTGGGTGGGGGCGGGCGCGGCGGTGCTCAAGGGCGTGCACATCGGCAAGGACGCCGTGGTGGGCTTCGGGTCGGTGGTGGTCCGGGACGTCGAGGCCGGGTCCATCGTGGCGGGGAACCCGGCCCGGCCCGTGGCCCGCGTCCCGGGGACGTGATGCGCGTCGAGGCGGAGATCCACCCGCACCCGAGCTTCACCCACCTCGGGTTGGTGCTCACTGGTCTCGACGCCCTCGCGCGCGCCGGGCGGCTGGAGCTGGGCGCCACCCGCGCGACGCCCGGTGGGCACCCGCTCGTCCTGCGGTGCAGGGTGGAGGACCGGACCGGCCCAACCCGACGGGTGGTCTTCGACATGCTCGACCGGAGCACCGAGTGGGATTTGCCCGGGCTCGAGGCGGCCGACCTGTATTTCAAGCGGAGCTTCCACGGTCCGGACGTGGCCCGCCTCGGCCCGGAGCGGGCCTCCCGGGTTCAGCCCTTCGGGATGAATTTCCTCTGCCGGTCCGCGGGGAGCACGCGCTGGGTGCTGCGCCACGCCGTGCTCCCGGAGCTCCGGAGGCTGCCCGGTCTCGGCCGTTCGGGGGCTCGCCGGCCGATGGGTGGAGTACCGGAGCTTCTTCGGCTCTCCTGCGGTCGAGGCGTTCGAGGTGCCTCCGGAGTCGCCCGCCGCGCAGCGCATCGCCTTCCAGACCCGGGTGTGGACGCGCGGAGAGCTCGGCCCGGAGTCCGAGGCGCTCAACGAGGAGCGGGTGGCGACCGTCCGCGCGCTTCGCCACGAGTTCGGCCCGCGCTTCACCGGCGGCCTCGTCCCGACGCCCATGGCCCGCGAGCGCTGGCCGGCGGAGGTGTCGCCGGCGCCCACCGGGAGGCGAGACCACATCCGCTGGGTGCAGGGGGCGCTGGTCGCCGTCTACACCCGCGGGCTCCACCACTCGACCGCGTTCAAGCTACCGGAGTACCTGGCCGCCTCCCGCTGCGTCGTCGCCGAGCCGGTGCGCAACGCGCTGCCGCGGCCGCTCGTCCCGGGCGAGCACCTGCTCGAGTTCCGGAGTCCGGAGGAGTGCGTGGCCCGGTGCGCCGCCGTTCTCGGCTCGCGCGAGCTCCAGAGCCGACTCCGGCGGGCCGCCTGGGTCTACTGGCAGGAGGAGGGCCGACCGGAGGTCCGGGTGGAGCGGTGCCTCGCGCGGGTGCTGGCCCTGGGCGAGCCCGGGCCCGCGCTCAGGCGACCGGCGCCTCGGTGACGTCTCCCGGATCCGGCTGCGCGGGCAGCGGGGCGGGCCGACGCGACCTGCGGAGGGACTTCAGCACGTCCAGCACCCGGACCCCCACCAGGTGCAGCGCCCCGACGTAGGCCAGGCCGAAGACCGCCGAGGCGGTGCCGATGGGAACCAGGCGCCAGAAGAAGCGGTGCGGAAGCCAGGTCCAGTGGCCGGCGATCATCCGGTCCCAGACCAGCATCAGCGCCGTCGCCCCCACGGCCGCGGCGCCTGCCCGGATGCCAGCCTGGACCGGAACGAGTGCGAGCAGCTCGCCCAGGCGCCTCGTCCCCAGCGCGCGCGGGAGCCTGGCCACGAGCAGGACCTTGCCGATCGCCTCGGCGAGGAGCCAGGAGAGGACGCCGCCGATGAGACCGAAGAAGTGGACGAAGGTCAGCACCAGCGGGACCGTGACCAGGGCCTTGACGACGTAGGAGCGGAAGATGGCGGCGGTGTCGCCGCGCGCCCGGAGCAACCCGTCGAGGGGAAAGCAGCCGAAGAGGACGGCCAGGGTGCTCACCCGGAAGAGCGGCACCGAGGGCAGGAACCTGGGCCCGAACACCGCCTCGATGAATTCCGGGGCGGCGGCGAGCAGGAAGGCGCAGGTGGGGACGAAGACGTAGGCGAGCCGGGCCGCGGCGTCCCGGAAGGCTCTTGCGACCTCGTGCAGCCGGCCGGAGCGCTCCAGCTCCCCCACGTGCACCATCAGCACCTCGGTGGTCGGGGTGTAGAGGAGGTCCACGATGGGCAGCTGGAAGCACCCCACGGTGTAGATGGCGAACAGCGCCGGATCGAACCGGGCGCTCACCACCCACTGATGAAACGAGTGCTGGGGCACCGAGACGGCGAGCGCAGCACCGAAGGGCAGGGCGTAGGCGAGCTGTGAGCGAAGGGCCTCGCGGTCCCACCAGGCGCCGAGCGTGCCGCGGATGGCGATGAGCCAGGTGGCCACGAAGCGCACGACCATCAGGCCGGCCACGCTCCACATCGTGGCGTGCAGCCCGAGCCCGAGCAGGATGGGAGCAGTCATCGCGGCGGCTCGCGCGCTGTCCCAGACCAGGTAATTCATCGCCGCGACGCCGGTCTTGCCCTGGCTGGTGAGGATCGGCTCGAGCGCGCAGCCGGCGAGGTAGAACCCGGTGTACGTGGCCAGGGCGCCCCGGTAGTCGACCAGGTCGGGTGCCGAGAACAGCCGGCTCACCCACGGCGTGGCCGCGAGCACCAGGAACGCCGCGGCACCGCCTGCCAGGAGGAGCAACACCAGCGTGTGCACCACGAAGGGCCGCGCCCGGTCGCTCCGCGGCATGAAGTAATACAGGCTCTGCGGCAGGCCGAAGGTGCAGATGGCCGTCAGCGTCGTCCCCACCAGGAACAGCTGCTTGTAGGTCCCGTACTCGCCGATGGGCATCGCCCGGGCGAGCACCAGCGGGACGACGGTGGTGACGACGGCGCTCGCGAAGCGCGCCAGGACGAGCGGCCCGGCACGCCGCAAGAAGGAAGGAGAGCTCATCGTGCCCCGTGCAAGGTGGGCTGCCCGCCCGCGCTGGCCAACGGCGACCCCTCCGCCGTGCGTGCTGTCCGACAGTTCCTCGCCGAGTCAACGGCCAAGAGCCGGTGGCTCGCTTGCCTGGCAAGTCCCCGAACTGGCACCACATGTAGGAGATAGTTCACAAAGAAACCCTTGCGCCGTGCGTCGTACCTTCCGCGCCGCTCACCCAACTGCTGAGGAGGCAGCGTTGAAGAGGATTGGTCGGACAGCTGGACTGGCAGTCGTACTGGCAGCCGCAGGAGCGCTCGCAGCCGGAACCGATGGAAGCTGGACCCGGTGCTCACAGCCCGGGCAATTGACACCCGACCCCGCAGGAAGCACCAACTACGTCGCCACCTGGGGAACCAACCCAGGGAGCTGCCCGACCTCGTCGGGCTACACCTTCCGGACCATCGACGCCGCCGTCCGCTGCGCGCGGGGCAAGGACACCATCCTCGTCCGCGGCGGTACCTACGGCCCGTTCAACGTCTCGAACCTCTGGCCCAGCGACCGCGTCCTGGTGACCAACTACCCTGGCGAGAACCCGGTGATCGACGGGTGGAACAACGTCGGGGACTACCAGGCCATCGTCTGGCTCTGGAACGTCTCCAACCTCGCCTTCCAGGGGCTCACCATCCAGAACACCGGCGTCACCGACGCCGAGCACGGAGGCTACGGGGTCAAGGTCGACTACTCGACCCACGTCGGGCTCTACTTCAACACCATCCGCAACACCGCCCGCCACGGCGTGGTGATGGACGGGCACCAGCACGAGGTGGTCGGCAACGATATCGGCTGGACGGTGCTCCGGAACCAGTGGAAGTCGTCCAACTGGTGGGACGGGGGCTTCGCCACGGCGTCGTACCGGCAGCAGTGGGGGCTCAAGTTCCTCGGGAATTCGGTCCACGACGCCTGGGGCGAGTGCGTGGACATGATCCGGATCTCGGGCGTCACCGTGGAGGGCAACCAGATCTACAACTGCTACAGCGGGAACCTCTACGTCTCGAACTCGGCGGACGTGAAGATCAACCGCAACTACATCTTCGCCAACACCGACGCCTACAACAAACCCGGCGTCTGGTACCGCTCCCTGGGTATCGGCATCGCCAACGAGGGCACGACCGGCGGCTTCAGCACCAACCACATCGTGGTGACCAACAACATCGTGGAGCGGGTGCAGCAGGCCCTCCGCTACTGGCGCAGCCACACCGGCGGGGGCATCTGGGACATGTACGCAAACCTCTACGTGGGCTTCAACACCTTCGCCCATACGCAGCTCTGGCCGATCCGCTTCGATGGGCCGGACGGCAACCCGCAGGGCTGGACCCGCCTCCGGCAGAACATCATCCTCAACGACAGCGGATGGCCCTGGTACTCGAACGACAACACCCAGAACTGGGAGGTGGCCAAGAACTGGCAGTACAGCTCGGGCACCACCTGGAACACCCCCGGAGTCGCCGACACCGGCGGCGGCTGGACCGGCGCCTACGCGCTCACTGACGCCTCCACGCTCCGCTGGATCGTCGCGCCCAACTCCGAGTGGGACATGCCCTGGGACGACTTCAACTGCAACTGGAGGAACCCGAACGACTGGGGCGCGGCGGGCGCCTCCCAGTGACTCCAGCGGGTGCCGGTCCTCTCCCCGGGGACCGGTGCGGTGGGGCGGGGCACGTCTAGCGGAGCGCGCCCCCGTAGCTCCAGTCGCCGAGGTTCCGGTCCTGGCAATAGTAGTCCTGGCTGGGCGCGTCCCACTCCGACCACGGCGGAACGCTCCAGCGGATCGCGGCATCGCTGCGGAGCTGGTAGGCGCCCGGCCAGGTCCCGCCGGCGTAGACGACTCCGGGGTTGGTGGTGCTGGTTCCCCAGCTGTAGTTGTAGTTCTTGGCGACCTCCCAGTTGGTCCAGCTCACCGTGGAGAACCAGTCCCAGCCGCTGGTGTTGATGACCAGGTTCTGACGGAAGCGGTTCCAGCCCTGAGGGTTGCCGTCCGGCCCATCGAAGCGCACTGGCCAGGTCTGGGTCCGGGCGAAGGTGTTGAAGCCCACGTAGAGGTTCGCGTACATGTCCCAGATGCTCCCGCCGCTGTGGCTTCGCCAGTAGCGGAGGGCCTGTCCGGTCCCCTCGACGATGTTGTTGGTCACGCGGATGTTGTTGAGCTGGAAGCCCGAGTTGACCCCCTCGTTGGCGATTCCGATCCCCACCGAGCGGTAGTCGCCCCGGCGGGTGTAGTTGTCGTTGTTGGCGTAGATGTAGTTGCGGTTGACGGTCACGTGCTCCGAGTTCGAGACGTAGACGTTCCCGCTCAGGCAGTTGTGAACGCGGTTGCCCTCCACCGTGGCCCCGCTGGCGTTGATGATGTCGACGCACTCGCCGTAGCTGTCGTGCACGTCGTTTCCCACGAACTTCAGGCCCCACTGCCGGATCGCCCCGCCACTGGCGAAGCTCGCATCCCACCAGCTCGACGATTGCCACTGGTTGCGCATCGACGAGTAGGCGATCTCGTTGCCCACCACTTCCATCGAGCTCCCCTCGAGCACGATGCCGTGCCGGGAGGTGTTCCGGATGGTGTTGAAGTAGACCTTCACGTTGCTGGCGTTGGTGGCCTTGAACCCGTAGCCGCCATGCTCGGCATCAGGCACGCCCGTGTTCTGGATGATGAGCCCCTGGACGGCGATGTGGCTCGCATTCCAGATGCTGAAGATGGACTGGTAATCGCCGACGCTGTTCCACCCGTCGATCACCGGGTTCTCGCCGCTGGCGTTGGTGATGAGGATGTCGTTGCTCGGCCAGACGTTGGAGATCGACACCGGACCGTAGGTCCCGTTGTGCACGTAGATGGTGTCGCCGCCCCATGCACAGCGGACCGCGGCGGTGATGGTGCGGAACGTGTACCCCGACCAGGAGGGACAGCTCCCCGGGTCGCTCCCCCAGGTGGCGACGTGCCAGGGGCGGCCCCACGAGGTTGGTTGGAGCCTTGCGGGCGCCGAACACCATGTCCAGCTTCCATCGGCGCCAGCTGCGTTCGCGATGACCGGGGCGAACGCAATGGTCAGGGCGATCGCCGTCCAACGAGACGTCTGCAAGGATGTCCTCCTCCAAAGTTCTTGACCGCCCTGTACGCCGCGGTTCGGCTTCGCCGCGCGGTAGACATTTTCGGCACACTGCAATCCGGCCGGGGCCCAGCCGGGGGAGCGAGGGAACTCCTGCGCCTGCACGGTGAGCGCGTTCTTGCGCGCGACCGTCCGTGCCGCCCGATGCGAGCGCAACCGATGCGCGGTCAGTGACCGGAGGCGAGGAACGCGCGGACCGCAGCACCCGGATCCCGCGCATGCAGGACCGCGCTCTGGACTGCCGCGCCCTGGGCGAAGGCGAGTGACGCGAGCCGCTGCGGCGTCATCCCGCCCAGGGCGAGGCACGGCGTTGGGTCGGCTTCGCGCGCGAGCCGCTCGAAGCCCTCGGGCCCGAGCTGCGCACGGGTGTCACCCGGCTTCGACCCCGGAGCGTGGACCGGGGAGAGCAGCAGCAGATCGCACCCGGCGGCGGAACGGATCTCCTCGGAGGAATGCGCGGCCGCGCTGAGCCAGCGCCCCGGCGGCAGATGCGGCCGCACCTCGGCAGGGCTCGGCGCGTCCACCGGCAGGTGCAGGTGCGCGTCGACGAGGAGGGCGACATCGAGCCGCCCGTTGATGGCGAGCTGCACGCCGGTGTCCCCGGCCAGTCGCGCGAGCCAGCGCGCGCGCTCGAGGAAGCCGCGGACGGGCGCCCCCGGGTCGCGGTGCTGGATGCAGACGTCCGGTCCGAGCGCCGCCACGGCCTCGAGCGCCGCCCGGTGGGTGGCCTCGGGCAGGCTCCAGTCGGTGAGGACGATGAGCCTCGGCAGCCTCAGTCGACGAGGCCCTCGACAGGGCTCGACGCCGAGCCGTACGCCTTCCGGGGGATGCGCCCGGCGAGGAACGCCTCCCGGCCGGCCTCGATGGCCAGCTTCATCGCGTGGGCCATCCGGACCGGATCCTTCGCCCCGGCGACCGCGGTGTTCATCAGCACCCCGTCGCAGCCGAGCTCCATGGCGACGGCGACGTCGCAGGCGGTGCCGACCCCGGCGTCGACGATGACCGGCACCTTCACCACCTCGCGGATGAGGCGGATGTTGTGCGGGTTGCGGATGCCCAGGCCCGAGCCGATGGGGGCGGCCAGCGGCATGACCGCCGCGCAGCCGGCGTCCTCGAGCTTCCGGGCGATGATCGGGATCGTCGGAGGTGTAGGGCAGGACGGTGAAGCCCTCCTTGACCAGGATGCGCGCCGCCTCGACGGTCTGCTCCACGTCGGGGAAGAGCGTGCGCTCGTCGCCGAGCACCTCCAGCTTGACCCACCTGCTCATCCCCAGCTCGGCCGCGAGCCGGCAGGTCCGGACGGCGTCCTCGGCGGTGTAGCAGAGGGCGGTGTTGGGCAGCAGCGTCATCCGCGCGGTGTCGATCCAGTGCATCAGCGACGCCTCGCCCCTGGCGTTCAGGTCCAGCCGGCGGACCGCCACGGTGACGATCTCCGCGCCGGACGCCTCGTGGCAGCGCTTCATCACCTCGTGACTCGGGTACTTGCCGGTGCCGATGAGGAGACGGGAGCCGAACCGCTTGCCCGCGATGACCAGAGCGTCGTCCATGGGAGGACTTCTACGCCCCTCCGCCCACGAACGTCACCACCTCCAGCGTGTCGCCCTCCCGGAGCGTCACTTCCGGATGCTGCGCTTGCCGGAGCACCTCGCCGTTCAGCTCCACCGCGACACGCCCACGGATCCCGAGCTGCGCGACCAGGGCGGCGACCGTGAGCCCGTCGGCGACGTCGCGGCGCTCGCCGTTCACGGTGAGGGTCACTCGGCGGGCTCCGTCTGCGCCCGGCGAAGCAGGGGATTCGGAGAGATAGGTGTCCGTCAGCCGGCGCGGGCGGCGGAGGCGGTTGACCTGATGACGGACGTAGGCCCGGGCGATCGAGCCAGGTCCGGCGTCCCCAGCCCAGGTCCTCGAGCGAGCCCCGGAGCACGCCCAGGCGCTGGAGCCGCAGCTCGGTGAGCCGGACCACGTGGCCGAGGAAGGCCGCGGTGTGGCGGAGGACCTCGTGCTCGGTCCCGAGCCGCCGCTGGATGAAGCGGGCGAGCCGGGGGAGGGCGAGGAGGGTGAGGAGGTTGGCCCCGAGCAGGTCGTCCGCCAGGCCGGGGCGCTCGGCGAGGAGTCGAACGGTCTCCGCCTCGCCGAACGCGACGTGCCGCTCCTCCTGGCGCGCCGCGGCCTCGAGCAGCCGGACGACGTCCGGGGCGTCCACGGTGTCGATGAGCGCCTGGAACACGGCGAGCACCAGGCCCTCGCCGACCGCCATCTCGGTCGCCACGTGCTCGGCGTAGTCCGAGCCCATCGCCCCGGTGGAGAGGAAGCGGACCACGGGGTGGGGCGGCCCGGGCGCTCGTCCCGAGCAGGGCGTGGATCCGGAGGAAGACCCGGACGTGCGCCAGCTCCTCGCTCGCCTGACGGGCGAAGAAGGTGGCGGCCTCGAGCGAGGGGGCGGCGTAGAGCCAGTGGCCGACCTGGATGCCGGTCACCTCGCCGTAGAGGAACTGATCGACGACCCAGCCGAGGAGCTCGCGGTCCCGCGGGCAGCCGGAATCGCGCCTCGCCGAAGTCGAAGCGCAGCTCGTCGCGGCTCACCCGCATCGGTGCGTTCATCGAGACCACGGGAATGCACTCTAACCCGGGGTGCCCGGCGGGAGGGTCCGGGATAGCGTCGGTGGAGTGAAGGAGACCACACGGGCGGCCGAGCAGGAAGCGCGCGCGCTGCACCGCCAGGCCTACGTGGCCGACGCGCACGCCGACGCGCTGCTCTGGAACCGCGATCTCCGGGTACGGCAGCGCCGGGGGCACGTCGACTTCGTCCGGCTCGCCGAGGCCGGAGTCCGGCTCCAGGTCTTCACCGTCGTCTCGCGCGGGTTCCCGTTCATCGGCGGCTTCCCCGCCTTCGCCCTCGCCCACCGCTGGCCGCTCGCCGCAATCCGGACCCCGTGGACCCGGACGCTGTTCCAGATCGACCGGCTGACCGATGTGTGCGCCTCCGGCGCCGCGGTGCTCGCCACGACCCCGGCGTGCTCGCCAGGCCGCCGACAAGGAGGGAAAGCTCGCCTGCGTGCTCGGCGTCGAGGGCGGCCACGCCATCGAGGGCCGGGTCGAGCGCGTCGCCGAGCTCGCCCGGCGGGGCGTCGCCTTCATGGGGCTGACCCACCTGGTTCCCAACGAGCTCGGCGGATCCTCGTTCCCGCTGCGCGGCCGGCGCGGACTGACGCCGCTCGGAGGTCAGGTGCTCGAGGCCATGGCGAGCCACGGCCTGGCGGTGGACGTGGCGCATGCCTCCCGGCGCCTGCTCGATGCGCTGCTCGCCCAGGAGCAGGCGCGGATCTTCTGCTCGCACACCGGCGTCGCCGCCCTCGGACCGCGCTGGCGCAACCTGGACGACGCCGCGCTCCGCCGCATCGCCGACCGCGGCGGGGTAGTGGGCATCATCTTCGGAACGCCCTACCTCGGGAGCCGGCGCCTCGAGGCAGTCGCCGACCACATCGAGCATGCGGTCCGCGTGGCGGGCGAGGAGGCGGTGTGCCTGGGCAGCGACTTCGACGGGATGGTCCCGCTCCCGACCGGGATGCGCGACGTGACCGACCTCTGGAAGCTCACCGCGCTGCTCCTCGGCCGGGGGCACCCGCGGTCGCGCATCGAGCGCATCCTCGGGCTCAACCTCCGGCGCTTCCTCGCCGACGTCCTGGGGGACATCGAGCGGCGCCGGGTCGCGTCAGCGGGCCACGACGCCCGCGCGCGCGGCCCGGAGCCCGGAGTGGATCAGGCCCTGGATCCACCCCGACCAACGTGAGGCGCGCCCGCTCGAGCACGCCTGCTCACGTCGTCCCCCCGGCCTGCGCGAGGGCGACGGGGCACGGCTCGATGGCGGAGTGTCTGCAGACGCTCCAGTCGCAGTGGCGACAGACCCGGAAGACGGACAGGGGGGAGTCCACCATCCCGCCCAGGAGCCGCTCGAGGATCCGGATCAGCCGGAGCCGCCAGGGGAAGGGAAGCGTCCCGACGAGCTCCCGGACGGCCCCGGCGCGGGCGCGCATGGCCTCGAGCGTGCAGGCAGCACCGAGCTCGGTCAGATGCAGCCTCCATTGCCTCTGGTCGTGCGGATGCCGAGTCCGCTGGACCAGCCCGTCCGCGATCAGCGACGCAACCAGCTGGCTCGCGCCCGGCGTGGTGATTCCGAGCGCCTCGGCGAGATTGCACGTGCGCAGGCCACGAACCCGACCGACCCACTGAAGCGCCGCCACGGCCGTCGGAGAGCGCCGGGCCGCCAGCTGCCATCCGCTCCTGCACGCGCTCGCCGAGCGTCACGGCCAGCGCTCCGAGCAGGTTCTCGAGGCGGTGGTCCTGTCGCCTCTCCCACGGAATCGAGTCCCGTTCGTCTTCTCGCAGCCACCGAGGGCTCATGCGAGGGCCCGCTGCTAGACGCATGCCAGGACTGATTAAGGAAGTCCCTTAACCATCTCCCGAAACTAGTTAAGCAACTTCCTTAACTAGTCTTCGCCTCATAATTGCCCCGGGCCCTGGTCCTCTTCTCGCGTCCACGCCGGCGGACGCGCGTCGGGTCCGGCGCTCGCGATGAGTCTCGGCGAGGGACGTGAAGGACGTCGTTAGTCGAGCCGACCCGGCGCTGCCGCCACGAGCGTCCGGAACCGCGCAGGCCGCCCGGAACGGCACGGGCGGAAGCGTCGCTGGCGTTCCATGTCCCATCTGGGCGAGACCAGCACGTGCAGGGGCCGGCGCTACCTGGCGAGCCGGCCAACGAACCGCCCGAGCGCAGCGTTGAAGGTCGCCGGCGAGGAGGCGGTGTGCCTCGGGGGCGCTCGTCCGGCTTCCGTCCGGATGCGCGACGTGACTTGGAAGCTGACGGCCGTCCTGCTCGGCCGCGGGCACCCGGCGCGCGGCTCGAGCGGATCACTCGGACTGAACCTCCGCCGGTTTCTCTCCGAGGTCCTCGGGGACCTCGAGCGGCGGTCAGCCGGCCGCCACGCCCTCGCGGGCGGTCCGGAGCCCCCCCGCGCAGGGTGAGGTGGGGCTCACGCGGAGCCTGGCGCGCGCCGCGGAGGCCTGCCGAGCAGCTCGCGGAAGCGCTCCACGTCGGTGAAGAGCGTGTCTCCTCCGAACCGGAGGCTGGCCAGCGAGCGCTCGGCGGCGTCGGGATGGCCCGCTCCGCAGGCGTCCTGCACCAGGACCGGGAGGAAGCCCAGGTCCGCGGCGTGGCGGAGCGTGGGCTCGATGCCGATCTCCAGGGCGATGCCCACCACCGCCACGGACTGCACGCCGCAGTCGCGCAGCGCGAACTCGAGCGGGGTGCCCTCGAACGCCGACATCGCCAGCTTGTCGAAGATGGCCTCCCTTTCGGTGGGCGCGAGCTCCGGCACCACCGCGAATCCGGGCGAGTCCCGCAGGAACCACGGCTTGACCAGCTCGGGCCGGTCGACCTTCTGCCAGGCCATGCCCATCCGGTACTGGGACGCTCCCATCAGTGCCGGGGGAAGCGACATGTGCCGGGTGAAGAAGACGCGCATCCCTGCCCGCCGGGCGGCATCCAGGACGTCCAGCACCCGCGCCAGCACCCGCGGGCCGTCGGAGATCTCGGCGGACGATGCCGACCTGCATGTCGTAGACGAGCAGCGCCATCTCGTCCGGGTGAACGGCGTCTTCGATGGACCGCGGGATCCGGAAGCGGGGCATGGTGAGGCGCTCCTTAACCCACGCGGCCGGGGCTGCACCCGGTCGAGGAAGCGACCCAGCGCGGCGTTGAACGCGGCCCCGCCTCGAGGTTGGCGAGGTGCCCGGCGCCGGAAGCTCGACCAGCTCCGTCCCCGGGACCAGCTCGGCCATTGCCCGCGCCTTCGCCGGCGGGGTGAGGACATCGTCGGCCCCCACGAGCACCAGGACCGGGCCTCCGAACCGGGCGAGGATGTCCCGGGCGTCGGGCCGCAGCGCCATCCCGCGCAGCGCCGCGGCCTGACCCGCGGGGGAGCCCGCGGTGATCCAGCCCGAGACGCGTGTCCGCAGCTCGGGCGAGGCGGACGGCGCCGAGCAGCCGGTCGACGAGGGGCAGGAGCGCCGTCGAGCCGCCGGCGAGCACCTGCTGCGCGGTCTTCTCGCGACCCTCGAGCCCGGGCGCATCGTCGGCGGACGTCTGTGTGTCGGCGAGGACCAGCGCCTTCACCCGGGCCGGATCGTTCCGGAGCAGGGCGAGCGAGACGTAGCCGCCCATCGACACGCCACCGACCACCGCCGCGTCGATCTGCAGATGGTCGAGCAGCCCGAGCACGTCGTCGGCCATGGCCCCCATCTCGCTCGGACCGGGCGCGAGCCCGCTCCCGCCGAAGCCGCGCAGGTCGGGGACGATGAAGCGCGCGCGGCCTTCGAGCGCGGTCCACTGCGGCTCGAACATCTCGCCCTCCAGCGGGAACGCATGGAGGAGCACGAGCGGCGGCCCACTGCCGACGTCACGAAATCGGAGCCGAACGCCTCCAGGAGCGGTCCATGTAGGCATGTCCCCCGTCATGGATCGTCGCGCGTCATCCGTGCAAGCTCTCGGGCGATCCCTTGCTGCCCCCCGCCCTCGAATCGGCACTTTCTTCCGTCCCGGAGTCCCAGGCCACCCGCCTCCGCCAGCTCTGTCACGGTGCGGCGCACGCGCTGGCGCGGCTCACCGACCTGGACCTGCTGCAGTACGAGTCACCGGTCACCGCGGACAGCCTCGACCTCTCCACCTGGGAGGAGATGGCGCCCGTCGTCGCCGGGACCCTCCGCGACGTCAACGCGTTCATCGACCTCGTCCGGACGCAGCTCGCGGCCCAGCCGGTGTCGCGCGGCGACGGCCTCGCCTCGCTGGTGGAGGACGCGGTGCTCGACGACGCGGCCCGCGCCCGGCTCGAGGAGGTCCTGAAGCAGGCGGCCTCCCAGCTCTTCGAGCAGGTGCAGGCGCTCGGCGCCCGGGTGCGTGACCCGTCGGTCGTGGCCGACCGGTGGAACCTCCTCGTCGAGGTCCAGGCGTCGCGGACCCGGTTCCGTGAGCACATCGGCACGCTGGTGTTCGACCTGGTGGCGCCCTTCGCCGACGTCGAGCGGTCGGAGGTCGTCCCTGGCCACGCGGAGGAGGTCGCTGGCGCCGTCGCCGTGCGCGCCGCGGTGGCGGATCTTCGCCGGGTGCTCGAGGCGCGCGCGACGCGGCTGCAACAGGCCAGCGCCGAGGACGTGCAGTGGCATGCCCAGCATCTCGAGCGGAGATGGATGCCTTCGGCCGCACGGCGCCGTACCGATTGCTCCGGGCGCAGGACAAGCGCCGGCTCATCGAGTACCGCCACGAGGTCCGGAGCATGGCCTCCGTCGCGCTCCCCTCGAAGGCGGAGGTGGGAGAGGTCTGCCACCGGGTGCTCGAGCTGGTGCGAGGACTGGCGGTGGTGAACCAGCGGGGACTGCTGCGCCGCCATGACCACGAGGTCTGGGCGCGGAGCGGGGTGAAGCTCGAGCAGGCAGAGACGCTGCTCGCCACCGACCGGCGCTCGGCGGCGGTCGCCCTGGCCGAGGCGGTGGAGATTGCCGCCGGGCTCTACGGGCGGAGCGAACCGCTGGACGACTTCCTCCGCCGCTCTCGCAAGCAGAGCCTGGCCCTCGTCGACGCCGAGTCCGTCGGACGGGTGATCGAGGAGTTCCGCGGCCTCATCGCCGGGCTTTCGCTCGCCGGGTGAGCCCGCTGGGGTAGGGTTCGTCGGTGCCCGATGCCCGAGCTCCGACCGCTCCGCGAGGCTGACCTCTCCCGGGTCGAGGCCGTCTTCAGTGACGTCGACGGGACGCTGACCACCGGTGGACGCCTCCGGGCCTCGACCGCTCGGGACTGATGGAGCGGCTCGACAGGGCGGGCGTTCCGGTGGTCCTCGTCACCGGGCGTCCGGCCGGCTTCGCCGAAGCCTGGGCGCGCACCTCTGCCCGTGGCCGGAGTCATCGCCGAGAACGGCGGCCTGGCCATCCGCCTCGATGGCCGCGGCGCGCTCCGCAAGACCTATGCCCGTCCAGCCGCCGCTCCGCGCCCGGGAGCGCCGCCGGCTCGAGCGGGTGGTGCGGTCCGCCTTGCGCGCAGTGCCCGGGGCGCGCATGTCGACCGACAGCCGCTACACCGAGGTGGATCTGGCCATCGACGTCAACGAGGAGGTCCGGCTCGGACCGGAGGCCGCGCGCCGGCTGGAGGCGTTCTTCGCCGCCCGCGGGGTCAACGCGGTCCGCTCCAGCGTCCACGTGAATGCGTGGATTGGCCCGTTCGACAAGGCGTGGATGGTGCGCCGCTTCCTGCGCTCGGTCTGGAAGACGCAGCTCCGCCCAGACGATGTCCGGTTCCTCTACGTCGGCGACAGCCTGAACGACGCGCCGCTCTTCGGGGCGTTCTCGCTGAGCGTCGGCGTGGCCAACGTCCGCGCCGTCCTGGGCGAGCTGGAGCACTGGCCCCGCTTCGTCACCCGGGCGCCCGAGGGGGCGGGCTTCGAGGAGCTCGGCCGCGCCGTGCTCCGGGCGCGGAGGGCGGCGGCATGAACCTGGTCCGGCTCGAGCTGCAGCGTGGCCTCGGACGGCACCTCCGCGCGGGTCACCCCTGGGTCTTTCGCAAGGCGGTGGAGAAGCTCCCCGAGGATCCCGCCCGGGAGCGTGGTGGACCTGACCGAGGGCGGGAAGTTCGTCGCCCGTGGCTACTTCGATCCGCTGAGCCCCATCGCGGTGCGGGTGCTGACCCGGGACCCGCGGGAGGTCATCGACGGCGAGTTCTTCCGGCGGCGGGTGCGCACGGCCTGGGAGCTCCGCGAGCGACTCCTGGACCGGACGGGCACCGACAGCTTCCGGCTCGTCCACGGCGAGGCCGACGGGCTGCCGGGCGTGGTGGCGGACCTCTACGCGGGCACGGTGGTGCTGAAGCTCTACTCGGCCGGGCTCACCCCGGTGCGCGGGATGCTGGTGGACGCGCTCCGGGCGCTCCCCGGCGTTCGCTCGGTGCTGGGGCGGGACCAGCTGGCCGGCGAGGAGGGCGACGAGGACGGGAAGGGTGGGGCACGGCTGCTCTGGGGCGAGGAGCCCCCGGATCCGGTGGTCATCCTCGAGCGCGGGGTCGCGGTTCGGCGTGGACGTGCGGCGGGGACAGAAGACGGGCTTCTTCCTGGACCAGCGCGAGAACCGCGCCCTGGTGGGCCGCCTCTCCCGCGGCGCGTCGGTGCTGAACTGCTTCTGCTTCTCCGGAGGGTTCAGCGTGAACGCCGCGCTCGGCGGCGCCACCCGCGTATTCAGCGTGGACCAGGACGCCGACGCCATCGCCCTGGCCCGCGACAACTTCGTCCGCAACGGCCTCGACCCGAACGCCCACGACTTCCTGGCCGCGGACGTCTTCACCCTGCTCTCGTCGTTCCGCGACGAGGGCCGCCGCTTCGACGTCGTCGTGCTCGACCCTCCGGCCTTCGCCAAGAGCCAGCGGGCGGTCGAGGCGGCCATCGACGGCTATGCCTCGCTGAACCGGCAGGCGCTGGAGGTGGTGGCTCCCGGTGGGCTGCTCGTCACCGCGTCCTGCTCGGCCCGGGTGACGCCCGAGGCGTTCGAGGGCGCGGTGAAGGAGGCCGGGTTCAAGGCGGGCGTGGACCTCACGCTCGTCGAGGAGCGCTACCAGCCGCCGGACCATCCCATCCGCCTCCAGTTCCCCGAGGGGCGCTACCTCAAGCTCCTCGTCCTGCGGGTGACGACGTGGTGAGCCGGGGGCAGTACCTGGAGCGCCCGGCGCTCATCCCCGTCGGGGGACGAGGTGCTCGAGGGGTTGTGGCACCGGGGGTCCAAGCTGCCGCCGTTGCTCGTCGTCCCGCCGCCCCCGGAGGCCGGCTCCATGGATCACGTGGTCTGCGCGGAGCTGGCATGGGCCACCGCGCGCGCGGGCCGACCCGGTGCTCCGGTTCAACTTCCGCGGCGTGGGAGCGAGCCAGGGGCAGCAGGGCGGCGACGAGGCCCGGGTCGCGGACGCCGCGGCGGCGCTCCGGCTCCTCCGGGAGAACACCGCGCAGGTCGATGTCGCGGTGGCCGCCGTGGGCGCCTCGGCCGATGTTGCCGTCCGCCTGGCGACCGAGCATCCAGGCGTCGTCGTCCTCGTCCTCGTCAGCCCACCGCCGCGGCGTCGTGCTCGGGCGGCTCGACATCCCGCTGCTGTGCATCGTCGGGGAGGACGAGCCCGGGCGCGCAGGGCTCCTGGCCGGCGCGGCCGAGGCGGGCGGGCGGGTGGAGGTGGTCGCCGGGGCGGACGCGCGCTTCCAGCGCAACCTCCCCGAGGTCGGAAGGGTGGCGCTCCGCTGGCTCGAGCGGACCAGCAAGCCCCTGGAATCGTGAAGAATCGCGTGGCGCCCCAATCGGGTGCGGTCGGCGGACGTATGACTCTCACATCGAGCCCTGTTCCCTCGGGGCGCTGGAGGAGTCGGATGCGGTCTGGCTGGTGTCTCGGCGGCGCTCTCTTGCTCGCGGCAGCGTGCGCGCCGTCGCCCGCGCGCACCAAGGTCACGCCGCCCGGGTCCGCCCGCGCCTCCGCGGTGCCCCACGCCCTGGTCATCGACTTCCGCGACGGCACTCCGGCCGAGGAGGTCGCCGAGCGCGCGCGCCGCTGGGGACTTCCGCTCCGCTTCAACTCGGTCGAGGGCACCCGCTCCGGCATCGCCATCGCCGACGGGGTCGACGACGTGGACGCGGCGCTCGCCCGTGTCCGGGGAGACGCCGACGTGGAGGTGGCCGAGCCACTGGTCCAGGTGGAGGCGCTGGCCTTCACCCCCAACGACCCCGAGTTCGGCAAGCAGTGGAACCTCCGGATGATCCACATGCCCGAGGCCTGGGACATCTCGCACGGGAAGGGCGTGACGGTGGCGGTCATCGACACCGGCATCGCCTACGAGGACCGGGACGACTTCGTGCAGGTCCCGGACCTGGCCGGCGCCCGCTTCGTCGAGGGGTACGACTTCGTCAACGACACCACCCACCCCAACGACGAGAACGGCCACGGCACGCACGTCGCCGGCACCATCGCCCAGCGCACCAACAATGGTGTCGGCGTCGCCGGCGTGGCGTTCGAGGCGCGGCTGATGCCGCTGAAGGTGCTGGATCGGTCGGGCATCGGGAACTCGGCCGACATCGCCGACGCCATCCGCTGGGCGGTGGACCACGGGGCCAAGGTGCTGAACCTCTCGCTCGGCGGCCCGGGGTACTCGGGAGTGATGGAGCGCGCCGTGGCGTATGCCCGGAGCAAGGGCGCGGTGGTGGTCTGCGCGGCGGGGAACTCGGGCCAGGGCCAGGTCTCGTACCCGGCCGCGTACGCCGGCGCGGTCGCCGTGGGCGCCGTCGGCCCCGACGGGCAGCTCGCGCCATACTCGTCCTACGGCGAGGCGCTCGACATCGTGGCTCCGGGCGGCAACACCCGGCTCGGTCCGGGGAACGGCATCCTCCAGGCCACCGTCGACCGGTCGGATTTCCGGAAGCCCGTGCTCGCCGAGTACCAGGGCACGTCGATGGCCACGCCCCACGTGGCCGGCGTGGCGGCGCTCCTCTTCGCCGCCGGGGCCAGGTCGCCCGACGAGGTGGAGCGGGCGCTCTACGCCGGCGCCGTGTCCGAGGGCGCCTGGACGCCGCGCGCGGGCCACGGCCGGCTGGATGCGCTCGGAGCCCTGAACGCGCTCGGAAAGACCGCCCCCGGCGTGGACTGGACGCCGCTCGTCTGGAGCGCCGCGCTCCTGGCGCTGCTCCTCCTCTCGCTGCAGACGAAGGTGCGTCCGGGCTTCCTCAACGTCCTGCTTGAACCCCGCGACGCTGCTGCCGCTGCTGCTCAGCACCGTGGGCCTCTGGTTCCTCAAGCTCCTCTGGCAGCGCTTCATCGGCCACCCGCCGTCCGCCGCGGAGGTGCTCTCGCTGCCGCTGCCCGACTGGGAGCGCATCCTCTTCGGGCGGGGGAGGCTGGCGAGCCCGGTGATGTACAGCGCCCTGGTCCCGGCGGTGACGGCCCTGATCGCGGTGAAGTGGCGCGCGCTGCGTCCGGTCGTCGCCGGGCTTGTCGCTCGGATTCTCCGCATTCCTGCTCTACGCGGCCTGGGCGAAGGCGCCGGGCATCGCCTACCTTCCCTTCACGTTCCTCGCCCGACCCTGGCTGGTGCTCAACGGGCTCCTGGCCGCGCTGGTCTGCCGGGCGATGCTCCGGAGGGAGGCGCGGCGATGAAGGTCCGGGGCACGGTCGAGTTCCGGGACATCGAGATGGGCGTCTGGGTCCTCGCCGGCGACGACGGGAAGACGTACCAGCTCGCCGGCGGGCGCTCGTCCCTCCTCAAGGAAGGGCAGCGGGTGGAGGTCGACGGCGACGTGGACGGCGGGGCGATGGGCGTGGCGATGGTGGGCCCGGTGCTCCGGGTGCACGGCTACAAGGTGGTCTGAGCCGTCAGCGGCCTGACGGCTCGTCGGGACCGCCGTCCGCCGCCCGCCGCTCGAGCGCCGCGGCCAGCGCGCGCCGGGCCTCGAGGTAGCGCTCGACACTGGCGCTCCCCCGGTGGACGTCGTCGCGGAGCGTGTCCAGCTCGCCGCGCTGCTCCCGTGCCCATGACGGCTCGCTGGGGCGCGCGGCCGGGACGCGGACCCGCACGTCCGCGACGTCGAGCTCCAGCCCTCGGCGGTCGGCCAGGCCCCAGACGACGAGGCAGAGCGAGGCGGCGACGGTCCACGGCAGCAACGCCCGGCGTGAGCGGCACCCGCGGCCGGAGCACCTCCTGCTCGACCGGCCGTCCCCAGGCGCCGGGCAGCCGCCGGGCGGCGGTGACGACCAGCCCGAGCACCACCCACCCGGCGATGCTCGCCGTCAGCACCGCCGGGACCTGCGCTGCTCAGGTCGACCGGCGCCGGATCCTGTACCGCGGCCGGCGGTGTACAGCAGGGTCGCGGTGAGGTTGCTCCCCAGGTGGGCCACCATTCCCGGGAAGCACGCTCCGGGTCCGCGCGTAGAGCAGCCCGAAGACCAGGCCGAGCTCGAACAGCGCCGGCAGCCCCACGATGTTGACGTGGCAGAGGCTGAAGATGGCGGCCGAGGCGACGACCGCGGGGACGATCAGGACGCCCCGGCGCAGCAGGCCCTGCAGCAGGAGGCCCCGGAAGATGACCTCCTCGCCGATGGGCGCCGCGGCGACCGCGCCGGTCATGGCGAGGAACAGCTCGAGGCCCGTCTGCCGCTCGAAGACCTGCGTCTGGTCGAACATCTCCACCCAGGCGCGCGGGGCGACGAGCTGGGCCAGGAACTGCAGCGGGATGACGGCGGCGAAGTAGTTGGCGACGGCCACGCCGAGGGCGACCAGCAGGGGCCCCACCCCCGGCCAGGAGAGCCCGAGGTACGGCCCCGGCGCGCGGCCGCTCCAGCGGGTCAGCGCCCAGCCGAAGCCGAAGAAGAGGAAGAGCTCGGTGAACCAGATGCCGACCCCGGTGCTGACCATCTGCAGCGGGACGCCGAGCAGGAAGAAGAGCGCCAGCGCACCCACCAGCGCCAGCCAGCCGAGCCGTTCTGCGGGCACCGGAGGCTCGGGTGTGTCGGTCGGGGGAAGGGTGGGCTCGAGCACGGGAGAACGGGCGGCCGCACCTTGCCAGCCCGGCGAGGCGTGTGAAAGCGTCGAGGACTCGGCATGCGTCGTCTTCCGGTCCTCCTCGCCCTGGTGCTCGGCGCCGCGTGCCAGCGGTCCTACCCTCCGCGGCCGCTCCCCGACTCGTTCAGCGCGCGCGGCCTGGACGGGGCGAGCGTCACGCCGAGGACGATGCGCGGAAGGCCGTGGCTGGTGAACCTCTGGATGCCCGGCTGAGGCACCTGTGCTCGGGAGTTGCCCGAGCTGGAGAAGCTGGCGAAGCAGTACGAGGGCCGGGTCGGCTTCCTCGCGGTGTCCATCACCCCCGACCGGACGCGGATCCGCGTCGCGGCCGAGAGGATGGGGCTGCGCACGATGCCGGTGGCCGCGGCCGAGAGCGAGATGCTCGCGCCGCTGGAGCTGGAGACGGTGCCGGCCACCTTCCTGGTCTCCGCCGACGGGACGATGGTGGAGCGCTACCAGGGGCTGGTCTCGAAGGACCAGGTCGCCCGGAGGCTCGACGCGCTCCTGGCACACCCCTGAGCAGCTAGGCGGCCGAGGTACGCCCGGACCTCGGTCCGGAACGCATCGCGCTGCTCGGGCCGCTCCGCCGCCGGACCGAGCACCAGCTTCCGGTCCCGCTCCGCCAGCCATCTCCTGCTCCAGGAGCCAGGCCAGGGCGTTCTCCAGCGTGGTCCGGCTGATGGCCTCGGCGGCGTCGATGCGGCCCTGAGAGAAACTCCATCCGGCCGGTCTCCAGCGCCGCCCGGACGAAGCCCTTGCGGTCCATGGGGCCGGCGGCGAGGTCCTCGAGCGTCAGCGCGGCGAGCAGGTACGACTGCACGTAGTCGCGCAGGACGTCGGCCAGGAAGTCGAGCTCGCCGCGGGCGCGGGCGTCGCGCGGGACGAGCGCCCCGTCGCGCCGCACCAGGAGGCCCGCCGAGACCAGGCGGTCCACCGTCTCGGCGAAGATGACCTCGAAGGGCGCGCCCACCCGGTAGATGAGCTCGAGCTTGAAGAGCCGGGAGAGGAAGAGCGCCCGGGTGCGGACCGCGTCCTCGGAGGAGTCCGCCGCGCCACGGAGCACCGCGCAGGCCACCAGCGCCCGGGGGGCGACCAGGTTGAGGATGGTGTTCTTGTAGTAGGCGAGCTGGACGCGCCGCTCGTCCACCGGGAGGTAGACGGTCTCGCCCTTGGCCTGCTCGGTGCGGACCATCTTGTCCTCGATGAACCCGAGCACGGCGGTCCGGACCGGTCCGGGCACGGTGGGGTCGCTGGGCGCCTCGGCGAGGCCGCTGGACAGAGTCGCGCCGTCCTCCAGGAGCATGCGGCGGAGCGTGTCCACGCGAGCGCCGAGCGCCGAGGCCGGCAGGCCCCGGCCGGGATGCGCGAGGAGCGCGGTGCTCACCAGGGCGTGCGGGGTGACGGTGGAGACCCGGGCGATGCCCCACATGATGCGGTGCCCGAGCGCACGGACCAGGCTCCGCTTGTCGTCCTCCCCGAGGCTCGCCGGATCGTCGAGGCCCCGGCTGCGCATGAACTCGCCGAGGAGCACCGGCTCGTCGAAGCGGAGGTGAATCGTCCCGTACCGACGGAGGAGGACCTTCGGTGCGCCGATGAGCGCCCGCACGTCCTCGGGCTTCTTCTCACCGCCGAGGAGCTCCTTGCTGTAGCTGCTCCCCTCGACGATCTTCTCGTAGTCGATGGCCACCGGGACGAATGCCGAGATCGCTCCTCGCGCCCTCCAGGACCGCGTCCACCTCCCACCCCAGGAGGCCGAGCTTGGCCGGGAGCAGCTTGCCGGTCCGCGAGCGGCCGCCCTCGGGAAAGAATTCCTGGAGAACGCCATCCCGTACCAGCTTCTTCACGTACGCCTTGAAGGTCGCGGTGTAGAGGCGGTCCGCGCCAAAGCTCCGGCGGAGAAAGAACGCGCCCGCCCGGCGGAGCAGTGGACCGAGCGGGAAGAAGGAGAGGTTCGCTCCGGCGGCGACCAGCGGCATCTGGTAGCCGCGCGTCCAGAGCACCCAGGACATGACCAGGTAGTCGATGTGGCTCTTGTGGCCAGGGCAAATCACGATCGGCACCCCGGCCCGGGCCACCCGCAGCGCCCGCTCGAGGCCTGCCTCGTCCACGGCGATGCCGTCGTAGATGCGATCGAAGATCCACCCCAGGACCGGGGCCAGCAGGGCGACCACCGTGGGGTGCAGCCGCGCGGCGATGGCGTTCAGGTGGCGGCGGGCCTCGCGCTCGAGCGAGGCCAGGATCCTTGCCGCTCCGGGCGGCGGTCTGCTCGATGGTCTGGCGGAGCGTCCGGTCCCGGAGCGTCTCCTCGATGACCCGCTCGGGTGGCTTGTACGGCGGTCCGAAGACGGCCCGCGTCTCGCGCGCCAGGTGCACGTGGAGCACCGCGCTGATCTTCCGGGCCACCACCGCGTCGGAGTCCTCCGGGTTCTCGGAGGCGAAGGCCCCGAGGTCGATCGGCGTCCCGACCCGGAACTGCGCCCGCTTGTGGTTGCGCCAGAACGCCAGCACCGAGTGGAGGAATCCGGGGGCCTCGGGCGTCCCGAAGACGTAGTCCGCCCAGGCGGGCTTCAGGCGGACGCTCCACTTCTCCCAGACGACCAGCTCCGGGACGAGGAAGACCGGCCGTTCGCTCTTCCGGGCCAGGGCCACCAGCTCGGTGAAGGGGTTCTCGCGGCCGCTCCGTCCGCGGACGCGGCCGATGGCGGTGGTCTGCAGGAAGACCAGGGCGGAGCCGCCGTGCCGCCGGCCGTAGGCGAGCCGCACGTCCATCGACCCGCGCTGCGCCACCCGTCGCCAGGGCCGGCCGATCCACCGGCGCATGTTGAAGACGGCGCGGATCGGAGGGAGCCCGCGGCTGACCAGGAGCCACGCCAGATAGAGGAAGCTCACCCAGGCCGCGGTCCGCTGGACGTGGACCACGAAGCCCGCGGCGCTCAGCCGCCGCAACTCGGCGTCGGCGGCGGGCAGGACCCGGACATGCGGACAGTACCGGCGCCCCAGCGCGCGGCCAAAGGGGCCGAACTCATGCCGGAGCGCGGCCTCGCTGTCCTCGACCTTCACGAGCGCGGTGACCATGGCCCTTCGGCCGAGTCTTACATGCTCTCGGGTGCGGCGATGCCCAGAAGCTGAAGCCCGCTGGCGAGGACGATGCGCACCGCGTCAGCGAGGGCCAGCCGGGCGGCGCGCAGCGCCTCGTCCGATTCGTGGAGCACCCGCTTGTCGCGGTCCTGGTTTCCGAGCGTGTACCAGCGGCTGAAGTCCACGGCCACGTCGATGAGGTGGCGGGCGACGTACGACGGCTCGTCCTGCTCCACCGCCGCGCGCACCTGGACCGGGAAACGGGCCAGCGTCCGGGCGAGCTGCTGCTCCTCCGGCAACGCGAGCAGCGTTGCATCCGCGGTGGTCGGTGCGCCGCCGCCGCGCTTGAGGAGGTTGCAGGCGCGGGCGTGCGCGTACTGCAGGTACGGACCGGTGTGGCCGTCGAACTCGAGCACCTCGTCCCAGTCGAAGGTGTAGTCGGTGTTCCGGCGGTTCTTCAGGTCGCCGAAGATGATGGCCCCCAGGCCCACCTGCTCGGCCAGCCGCTCCGGGTCGTCGGTGTGGATACGGCCGGAGGCAGCGCTGTCGCGGACCTTCTCCAGCGCCCGGGCGCGGGCCTCGTCGAGCACGTCGGCGAGGAGCACCAGCTTCCCGGCACGGGTGGACATCCCCATGATCGCGTCCGAAGGAGACGTGGATGCAGCGGTCCGCCCACGGCTTGCCCATGGCCTTCAGCACCCGGAACACCTGCGCGAAGTGCAGCGACTGGTCGCGGGCGACGACGTACGAGCGCCCGGTCGAAGTGGAAGCGCTCCCAGCGGTCCTCGGCGGCGGCGAGGTCGCGCGTGGCGTAGAGCGTGCTCCCGTCTCCCTTCTTCAAGAGGACCGGCGGCTCGCCCTCGGCGTAGGGAAGGTCGACGATGAGCGCGCCGTCGCTCTCCTTGACCCCCACGGTGCGGGAGATCTCCTCGATGACCGCATCCATCCGGTCCTCGTAGAGGCTCTCGCCATCGATGTGCTCGAAGCGGATGCCCAGCCGCTCGTACATGGGGAGGAAGCCGCGGAGCGACGTCTCGCGGAGCTCGGTCCACAGCGCGCGGGCCTCCGGGTCGCCCTGCTCCATCTGGCGAAAGAAGGCGCGAGCCTCGGCGTCGAATGCCGGGTCCTGCTCGGCCCGGGCGTTGGCCTTCACGTACACGTCCACCAGGTGGGCCATCTCCCCCCGGCGGGCCGGGTCGCCGTACTCGCGCAGGCCCACCGCGACGAGGCCGAACTGCTTGCCCCAGTCGCCGAGGTAGTTGATCCCCTCCACCCGCCAGCCCTGGCTCCGGTAGAGGTTGGCGATGGCGTGACCGATGAGGGTGGTGCGCAGGTGGTGGAACCCGATCGGCTTGGCGATGTTCGGCGAGCTGTAGTCGATGACCACCGTCTTGCCGCGGCCGGCGTCGGTCGCCCCGTAGCCGGGCCCCGCGCTGCGTGCCTCGGCGAGCGCGCCGCTCACGAAGGACCCGGCCTCGAAGCGGGCGTTCACGTAGGGACCGGCGGCGGCGATCTCCAGGCCTGGAACGGAGAGCCGCCCCGCCAGGTCGGCGGCGATCTTCGGCGGCGCGCTGCGCAGCTGCTTGGCGAGGGGGAAGGTGGGGAAGGCGGAGATCGCCGTGCTCGGGCTCGGCCGGCTTCACCTGGACGCGGATGGTCTCCACCGGCTGGCCGACGGCGGCGGCGAGGGCGGAGGCGAAGGCGTCGAGCAGCCGGTCGTGGAGGAACGCGGTCATCGGGCGGAGCGAACGGGTCGCACCACCGAGGCCACGGTGTCCAGCAACTTCGGCAGGTGAAGGGGCTTCTCGAAGAATCCGTCGATGCGGTCCAGCCCGGTCCCGGTGCTCAGGGAGGCCACCTCGGAGGCGCCGGAGATGATGTACACCGGGGTCTCGGCCATCTCCGGCTGACCACGGACGTGGCGGAGGACGCTGCGGCCGTCCTCCTCGGACAGCCGGAGGTCGAGGAGCACCATCGCCGGCCGGAGCCCCTCGAGCAGGACCCGGGCCTCCTCGGCGCCCGCGGCGGAGGCCACGCTGTACCCCTCTTGCTCGAGCAATTCTTGAAGCACCTCGCGGCAGTCGCGGTCGTCCTCGACCAGCAGGATGTGGCCTGCCTGCGGCACCCCGCTGCCGTCGTTCTCGGCCATTCCCACCTGGGCGGCGAAGGCCGGGAGCACCATGCGGCGAAGGGTCCCGGCGCCCGGTGCGCTGTCGGCCTCGATGCGGCCCCCGTGGAGCTGGACGATCCTGGCGCTGATGGGGAGCCCGAGGCCCACGCTGCTACCCGGTCCGGTCCGGCCCCGGTGGAAGGCGTCGAACAGGCCCTCGAGGTCCTCGGGGGGAAGGCCCATGCCGTCGTCGCGGACCGAGAGGAGGGCGATGCCGGGCTCGGACCCGATCTCGACCTGGACCTCACCGTCCGGGCTGCAGAGGAACAGGGCGTGCTCGACGAGGTTGTGCACCGCCTCGAAGAGCCGCTCACGGTCTCCCTTCACGAACACCTCGGGGGCCGGGAGGAGCGTGAGCCGGACCCGCGAGAGCTCCCCGGAGCTGGCGAGCGCGGCCATCACGTCGCTCACCAGCGCCCGGAGGCCGAAGGGGCGGCTGGTCAGCTGCATCTTCCCGGTCTGGAGCCGCGAGAGGAGCAGCACGTCGTTCAGCATCCGGAGGAGGCGGTCCGCGTTGCGCTCGGCCACCTGCACCGCGTGGAGCTTCCGGTCGTCGAGATCCCCGAGGCGACCCTGGCCGAGCATCGCCAGATAGGCCTTCACGGTGGTGAGCGGCGTCTTCAGGTCATGGGAGACGTTGGAGAGGAGCTCCTCCCGGTTCTTCTCCATCGACTTGAGGCCGGCGAGCGCGGTCTGGAGGTCCTTCTCGCGCCGCGCGGTGTCCTCGCGGAGCCGGGCGTGGTCCCACGCGGCGGCGGCCTGGGCGGCGAGCGCCTCGAGCAGCGCATCCGGCGCTTCCACCCGGGGGGCGATGAGCACCAGGGCACCCAGCGGACCCGCCGCGCCCTGCAGCGGCACGGCCACCAGGTCGTGCTCCCGGACGAGCCTGTTCTCGGCGAACGCCTCCCCCACCGGTCCTTCCTTGGGGCGAACGGCAGTGATCCGCGGTTCGTTCCGTCCCTTCACTGCGGCCACCTCGAGCCGGTCGCGCAGGTGGACGTACTCGACGAGGTAGGCGCTCCTCGCGCCGAGCAGGGAAGCGATGAGCCCGAGCTGGACCTTCTGCGCCTCGGCCAGCGTGGAGGTGCGGTGGATGGCGTCGGCCATCTTCCGGAGTGTCTGCGCCGCGGCGTTCGGTCCCGGAGGTCCCTCCGGGGTCGGGGCGAGCTGCGGAAACAGCTCGACCAGTGCCTTCGACCGTCGCCGGGTCGGTGTCTTGGGCGAGCGCGCCATGCGAGGCAGCTGCTTACTCCGGATGCCCCCCGGTCGCGCCGCCGCGTCGCTTGAGGATTCCCGCTTTGTCGACGAAGAACGGTTCCGGCAGCAGCGCCTCCACCTTCTCACGGTAGCCCTGGACGCCGAACCCGCTCCGGGAGATCGCCTCGATGAGCGAGGTCTGGACGCGGCGGGCCGTCTCCGGGGCGGTGAGGAGAGCGAGCATCGGCTCGCGTGCCTCGGGGTACGCGCGCGGGCCGAGCACCCGGATCGCGGCGATCTTCACGTCGTCCGCCATGTCGTCGAGGAGCGGCAGGACGATGGGGGCGATGCGCGGGTCCTCGAGCGATTCGGCCTCGTGGAGCAGGACCAGCTTCTTCTCCGGATCGCGGGTGTAGACGGCAGCGACCTCGGTGAGGTGCTCGACGAGGGCGGTGGAGTAGCGATCTGCGGGGAGTATCTCGCGGAGCAGCCGGATCGCCCAGGAGCTGGCCTGGTCGGTGCGCCGCAGGAAGGTGCGGATCGGCTCCACGGCTGCCTCGCCCCGGGCCCGGATCAGCCCGAAGACGTGCTCCTTCTCGTCTCCGTCGGTGGTCTGGGGCTCCACGGTGATGGTGAACCGGGCGAGGAGCGAGGCGGTGGCCTCGGGGAAGCTCATTTCGCCGAGCTGCTGGATGGCCTTCTGCCGGGCCTCGGGTCCGCCGTACTTCTGCGTGACCTTCGATTTCAGGCGGGTGGCGCGTTCCGGGCTCTTGCCGCCGCCGAAGATGTCGAGGATTCCCACGGGTGGAGCTGTCTCCTTGGAGGCTAGCGACCGACGTACATCAGCACCACGTCCCGCCGGTGGGGGCGGGTGCGGTGCTCGTACAGGTAGATGGCCTGCCAGGTGCCGAGAGCGAGGGCGCCCTCCACCACCGGGATGGAGAGCGAGGTCTGGGTGAGGGCGGCGCGGACGTGGCTGGGCATGTCGTCCGGGCCCTCGGCGGTGTGACGGTAGATCCGGTCGCCGTCCGGGACGAGCCGGGCGAAGAAACGGTCGAGGTCGGAGAGCACCTCCGGGTCGGCGTTCTCCTGGATGAGCAGGCTGGCCGAGGTGTGGCGGATGAAGCAGGTGAGCACGCCGGTCCGAGGTCCGGCGCTGGCGACCTTCAGCCGCTCGACGAAGTCGTTCACCTCGCGGGTGACGTCGTGGAGCCCGCGCCCGCGGGTGGAGACGGTGAGGATGTGGGACTGGGGATCCATCGATGGGCGCCGCGAGGCTTTTACGTCACGCCCCGTCGGACGCAAGGGCGGCAGGCATCGAGACGTCGCACAGAGGGCTCAGAGGTGCAGGTCGGCGCGCACGTCGTGCGCGTAGGCGCGGGCGAGCGTCTCGGCGGCGGCCTTCACGTCGGCGGTGGTCTTCTCCGGCACGCGGATCCGGAGCTCGAAGTAGAGGTCGCCCGCGGCCGTTGCCCCGGAGCGCGGGCACGCCCTGGCCCTTGAGGCGCAGCTTCCGGCCCGACTGGCTGTGCGGAGGAACGGTGAGCGTGACCTCGCCGGTGAAGGTGGGCGCGCGCACCTGGGCGCCGAGCATCGCCTCGGCGACGGTGACCGGGAGCTCGACGTAGAGGTCGTCGCCCTCGCGCCGGACGAGTGGATGCGCCTCGACCTGCACCTCGAGGAAGAGGTCGCCCGGCGGTCCGCCCTGGACGCCCGCGGCACCCTGGCCGGCGGCGCGGACCTGCGAGCCGGTCTGGACCCCGGCGGGAATCTTCACCGTGACCCGCGCGGTCTCCTCGACCCGACCGGTGCCGCCGCAGAGGTCGCAGGGTGGGGCGACCTTGCCGCTGCCGCCGCAGGTGGGGCAGGTGCTGGTCACCGAGAGCGGCCCGCGACCCTGGCGGACCTTGCCCGATCCCTTGCACGTGGGGCAGGTCTCGGGCTTTCCGAAGTGCCCGGAACCCTTGCACTTCTTGCACCGGCCGGGACGGGTGATGGAGAGGCTGCGCTCGGTGCCGGTGACCGCCTCGCGGAGCGACATGCGCACCTGGGCGTGCAGGTCCTCGCCGCGGCTCGGGCCCTCGGGCTCGTCGCGCCCGAACATCTCCTCCATCCCGCCACGGCCGCCGGCCCTGCCGCCCGCCGCCGCGGTTGCGAAAGAGCTCGCCGAAGAGGTCTCCGAGGTCGAAGCCCTCCATGTCCGGGAGCCGCCCGTCGCGCCGAAGCCGCCGGAGCCCCGCCGCCCCGGGCTGCGTGCGTCGCGGTACGCCCGGAAGGCCTCGGCCTTCTTCGGGTCGTAACCCATCTTGGCGGCGTCCTCGCCGAACTCGTCGTAGAGCTTGCGCTTCTCGGGGTCTGGACAGCACCTCGAAGGCAGCGCTCACCTGCTTGAACTTCTCCTCGGCGGCCTTGTTGCCGGGGTTCACGTCCGGGTGGTACTTGCGCGCCAGCTTCCGGTACGCCTTCTTGATCTCGTCCTCGCTCGCGCCGCGGGAGACGCCGAGCAGCTGGTAGAGGTCCTCAGCCATGCAGTCGAGGCAGCTTAACCGTCCGCGACGACCATGCCAGTGGACACGGCTCCTCGCTGGCAGCTGGGCGCGCTTCTCTGCGCCGGGCCCGCCGCGGCCCGCGTCCTGGACCGGGTCGTGGCGCTGGTGGACGGACGCGTGCTCAGCTGGAGCCAGCTCGATTTCGAGGCCAGGGTGATGCTCATCGATCGCGGAGGCGTGCCAGGCCGCCACGGGGCCGCTGGACGCCTCCACCCTCCAGGGCGCGCTGGAGCTGGCCATCGCCCAGCGCGCGGCCGACCGCCGAGGCGGACAAGCTGAACGCCTACCCGGTGGAGCCGGCGGAGATCGACCAGCGGCTGCGCAGCTTCGAGTCGCGCTTCGCGACGCCCGCCGCGTTCCAGGCCTTCCTCAAGAGCGCCGACGCGGACCGGGCGGCGCTGGCCGAGGTGCTCGCCCGTGCGATCCGGACCGAGAAGTTCATCGAGGGCCGCGTCCGGCTGCGGGCGCAGGTGCCCGAGAGCGAGGTCCGCAAGGCCTGGGAGGCGGACAAGGGCGGACAGACCTGGGAGCAGGCGCGTCGGCCGCTCCGCGAGCGGATGGAGCGCGACCGGGCCTACGTGCTCGCCCGGGAGGCGCTGGTGCAGCTGCGGGCGTCGATCCCGGTGCGGATCATCGCCAGCCCGGAGCAGCTGGCGGCCGACGAGCTGGGGCTCGGGGAGGCCGGCCCGGTGAGGAAGCTCCGGGAGAGCGCGGGGGGCGCCTTCCAGCTCCGCCCGATGACCTCCGCCGACCTGCCGCGGGTGATGGAGATCGAGCAGGTCGCGTTCCGCAATCCCTGGAGCCGGGATCTCCTGGCCCGGGAGCTGGGCCACGACTGGTCCACCATCCTGGTGGCGGAGGAGCCGGGAACGCGGGGGATGACGCTGGTCGGCTTCGTCATCTTCTGGGTGGTGCACGACGAGCTGCACGTCCTCAACGTGGCGACCGCCCCCGAGCACCGGCGGCGGGGGGTGGCGCGGGCGGTGCTCCAGGCGGCCCTGGACGCGGGTCGGCATCGGCGGTGCACCCTGGCGACGCTGGAGGTGCGACGGAGCAACGCCGCGGCGCTGGAGCTCTACCGGGCCTTCGGGTTTCGCCCCGTGGGGATCCGGCCGAACTACTACGTGGACGAGGGCGAGGACGCGATCGTCATGGTCCTGGACCTGTAGGTCAGGGCCGCCGCGCTCGAGGTCGGACGGTGAAGCGGCTCACGCGGGCACTCGTCGGCGAGGTCACGGCGGCGGCCAGAGGGTGGCGGACGCTTGACTCCCTCTCGACCAACGTTATAGACCGCGCCCTCTTTTCGGGGGCTTCCGTGGTGGGCGTGTGCCCGGCGGTCGCCGCCATCGTACGACGGACAAGGGACGGATGCCGACCATCAGTCAGCTGGTGCGCAAGGGGCGCGAGAAGCTCGTGATCAAGGGGAAGAGCCCCGCGCTCAAGGAGTCTCCCCAGAAGCGTGGAGTCTGCACCCGCGTCTACACGACCACCCCGAAGAAGCCGAACTCGGCCCTGCGGAAGGTGGCCCGTGTCCGGCTGACCAACGGCATCGAGGTGACGTCCTACATCCCCGGCGTCGGTCACAACCTCCAGGAGCACTCGGTGGTGATGATCCGCGGGGGCCGCGTGAAGGACCTCCCGGGCGTCCGCTACCACATCATCCGCGGCACCCTCGACTCGGTCGGCGTGCAGGGTCGGAAGCAGGGCCGCAGCAAGTACGGCGCGAAGCGCCCGAGCTAAAGGACTCTCACTCAGATGCCTCGTCGTCGCGTCGTCGCAAAGCGGAAGATCCTTCCCGACCCGAAGTTCCAGGACCGGCTGGTCACCAAGTTCGTCAACGACCTGATGCGCAAGGGCAAGAAGTCCATCGCCGAGCGCGTCTGCTACGGAGCCTTCGCCCTGATCGAGGAGCGGGCGAAGGAGGAGCCACTCCGCACCTTCAAGAAGGCGCTGGACAACGTGAAGCCCGTGCTCGAGGTCAAGAGCCGCCGGGTCGGTGGCGCGACCTACCAGGTGCCGGTCGAGGTCCGTCAGGACCGCCGCGTGGCGCTGGGGATGCGCTGGCTCATCACCTACGCCAAGGCGCGGGGCGAGAAGACGATGGAGGAGAAGCTCGCCGGCGAGATCATGGACGCGGCGAACAACCGTGGCAACGCGGTGAAGAAGCGCGAGGACACGCACAAGATGGCCGAGGCCAACAAGGCCTTCGCCCACTACCGCTGGTAACGAGCGCCGCTCGTTGCGATGTTCCGACGGCCGGCATCCCCGGCCGTTGTCATTCGTAGAGAACGATCATGGCCCGCGACTTCCCGCTCGAGCGCTACCGCAACATCGGCATCATGGCGCACATCGATGCCGGGAAGACGACCACCACCGAGCGGATCCTCTTCTACACCGGCACCATCCACAAGATGGGTGACGTCGACGACGCCAACACCACCACCGACTGGATGGTGCAGGAGCGCGAGCGCGGCATCACCATCACCTCGGCGGCGATCACCGCCTTCTGGAACCGCCGGGACCAGAAGTACCGGATCAACATCATCGACACCCCGGGCCACGTCGACTTCACCATCGAGGTGGAGCGGAGCCTGCGCGTGCTCGACGGGGCGATCGCGGTGTTCGACGCGGCCAACGGCGTCGAGCCCCAGAGCGAGACGGTCTGGCGGCAGGCGGACCGCTACGGCGTGCCCGCGCATCTGCTTCATCAACAAGATGGACCGGATGGGCGCGGACTTCGAGATGTCGGTCCGCAGCATCAAGGAGAAGCTGGGGGCGAACGCGGTCCCGGTGCAGATCCCCTGGGGCGCAGAGGAGCAGCACCAGGGCGTCATCGACCTGGTCCGGATGAAGGGCATCACCTTCGACGAGTCCGAGCTGGGGAGCCGCTTCGAGCTGGTGGACATCCCTGCCTCGCACCTCGAGGCGGCGAAGACCGCCCGGACGCACCTCATCGAGGCCTGCGCCGACCAGGACGACCGGGTGATGGCGCTCTACCTGGACGGGAAGGAGCCGTCGGAGGCCGAGCTGAACGCCGCGATCCGGAAGGGGTGCATCGGCCGGACGCTCTTCCCGGTGCTCTGCGGCTCGGCCTTCAAGCACAAGGGCGTGCAGCCGCTCCTGGACGCGGTGGTGGACTTCCTGCCGTCGCCGCTCGACATCCCACCGGTCCACGGGAAGGACCCCAAGGGGAACGACACCGTCCGCGAGACCAGCGAGACCGCGCCCGTTCAGCGCGCTGGCCTTCAAGATCATGTCCGACCCCTTCTCGGGGACGCTGACCTTCATCCGGGTCTACTCGGGGCGGCTGGCGACCGGGATGGCGGCGTGGAACCCGGCGAAGGGCAAGCGCGAGCGCATCGGGCGGCTGGTGCAGATGCGCGCGGACAAGCGCGACGAGATCGACGAGGTGCTCGCCGGCGACATCGCCGCGGCGGTGGGCCTGAAGCTGACCGTCACCGGCGACACGCTCTGCGACGAGCACCACCCCATCGTGCTCGAGCGGATGGACTTCCCCGAGCCGGTCATCGACATCGCCATCGAGCCGAAGACCAAGGCCGACCAGGACAAGCTCGGGGCGTCGCTCCAGAAGCTCTCGGTGGAGGACCCCTCCTTCCGGGTCCGGACCGATCCCGAGAGCGGGCAGACGCTGATCGCCGGGATGGGCGAGCTACATCTGGAGATCATCGTCGACCGGCTCCTCCGCGAGTTCAAGGTCGAGGCCAACGTCGGCAAGCCGCAGGTGGCATACCGCGAGACCATCACCCAGCCGGTGGAGGCGCGCGGGCAGTACGTGCGCCAGTCCGGCGGCCGTGGCCAGTACGGCGACATCGTCTTCCGGCTCTCGCCCAACCCGGCGGGGAAGGGCTTCACCAGCAAGAACTCCATCGTGGGTGGCAAGGTTCCGAAGGAGTTCGTCGAGGCGTCGTTCCAGGGCGCCGAGGAGTCGATGAGCAACGGGCCGCTGGCGGGCTACCCGATGATGGACCTGAACGTGGAGGCGATCGACGGGAGCTTCCACGACGTCGACTCGAACGAGGTGGCGTTCCGCATCGCGGGGTCGATGGCGATCCGCGAGGGTGCGCCGCGCGCCGGCCCGGTGCTGCTCGAGCCGATCATGTCGATCGAGGTGGTGACGCCCGAGGAATTCATGGGCGACGTCATCGGCGACCTGAACGCCCGCCGGGGGAAGATCCTGGGGATGGAGCCGAAGAGCGGCGCCCAGCACATCCAGGGGCAGGTCCCGCTGGCGACGATGTTCGGCTACGCGACCGACCTGCGCTCCCGGACCCAGGGCCGGGCGACGTACACCATGCAGTTCAGCCACTACGCCGCGGTGCCGAAGCCGGTCGCCGACGAGATCGTGGCGCGCATCCGCGGACACTGAGCCGGCGCCGCCCGAGGGCGTGGCCAGCGGTCAGCTCCGGGTCTTCCCGAGCTACAGGACGTGATCGATCAGCGGCTCGTAGTGCTCCTCGCGGATCACGCCCCGCCACGCCGGCATCCGGGTCCCGGGCCTGATGCTGGGCGCATCCTGGATCCACGCCTTGAGGGTCTCCCGGGTCGGGTAGTGCTCGGCGGCCTGGCGGAGATCGGCGATTCCCACCCCGTCGTCGCCGTGGCAGGAGACGCAGCCGTACCGCTCGTAGAGCTGCTTTCCATCGGTCATCGTCGTGCCCGGGGGGGCCGGCAGGTCTCGCGGAACGTAGTTTCGGATAGCGGGGACGGTCCGGAGATAGGCGTGGATGGCGCCTGCCTCGGCCTCGCTCAGGTCCGGCATCGGCGCCATGGGGTAGCGAATCAAGGTCTTGTCCGGGCGAAAGCCCCCGCGCACGGCGGCGACGAAATCGTGCTCCGACCAGCGCCCGATGCCCGTCTCGTCGTCGGGCGTGAGGTTGGCCGAGTGGAGTCGGTGCCCGCGGAGGTCCAGAACCGTGTTGCCTCCCCCGAGGTAACCCAGCGACTTCTCCGGCTCCGCCACGTTCATGGTCTTGAAGTCCGCCGAATGACAGCCGTAGCAGTCGAGGGCAAAGACCAGGTACCGGCCCTGCGCGACGCGGTCCGAAGCCGGAGGGGCGGCGATCGGGTGGTCCGGGTAGGGCAGCTTCTTGAACGCCACGTGGGAGAGCAGCTTGCTCAGGAACGAGGGCTGGGTGACGCCGGGCGGGTCCTGATCCGAGGCGGCGACCATCGCGTCATCCGAGCGGAGGAAGGCGATGATCGACGCCAGGTCCTCGTCCGAGATGTGCGGGAGCTTCACCATCCAGGGCGGCGCGTACTGCCCGTCCCGCTTCACGCCGGTGCGGAGGAGGTAGGCGAGCTCGCCGTCGGTCCAGCTGCCGATTCCCTTGGTCGGATGCCGGGTGATGTTCGGTGAGTAGAGGACCCCGAACTGCGGCGGTGCGTCCACCATCCGCTTGCCGGTGAGCTGGCGCGTGGTCGGGTCCATGTGGCAGTTGGCGCAGAGGATCCCGGCGAGCTTCTTGCCGCGTTCGATGCGCTCGGGCGTGGGGTCGGCCTTGAAGGCCACCTTCTCGACCGGGTAGCGAGGGATCCCGTCCACCTCGACGTAGACGAGAAAGCCGGCGACCAGCACGACCAGCGCGGCGAGGAGCAGACCGACGATCTTGAGGATTCGGCGCATGGAGGATGGGCCGTATAGACCATCCGAGGCGCGGCTCTCCATGCTGGAGTCGACACCTGCCCCCGGCGTGGGTGCCTCTCCCTGGCTCCCGTGGCATGACACGGGAGATGAAGGCGCTCCAGAATCACTTCCCATGGCCCGGTCGGCGCGCTCCGGCCGGTGGAGACCCCGCCCCCTCCGCTGGGGAAAGGTGACGTCCGCGTCCGGGTCGAGGCGGCGGCGGTGAACCCGAGCGACGTCCTGAGCGCCGAGGGCCGCTTCCCGCACGCCGTGCTGCCCCGAATCCTCGGTCGGGACTTCGCGGGCCGGGTGGTGGAGGGACCGGCCGACCTGGTGGGCGCCGCCGTCTGGGGCACCGGCGGTGACCTGGGCATCACCCGCGACGGCGCGCACGCCGAGGAACTCGTGCTCCCGGCGAGCGGGGTCGCCCGGCGGCCTGCCAGCCTCACGCCGGAGCAAGCCGCGAGTGCGGGTGTCCCGTTCACCACCGCCTGGAGCTGCCTCGTGGACGCGGCGGCGCTCCGTTCCGGTGAGACGGTGATCGTCTCGGGTGCAGCCGGGGCCGTGGGCTGGGCAGCGGTGGAGCTCGCTGCGGCGCTCGGCGCGCGAGTCATCGCCCTGGTCAAGGACGCCGCGGAGGCTGCGCGGGTGGATCGGGCCCGGGTGGCCGGAGTCGCTCGCTCCGACGCGAACGATCTCCCGGCGGTGGTCAAGGAGGCGACGGGAGGGCAGGGCGCCGACGTGGCGCTGAACGGTGTGGGTGCACCGGTGTTCCGGCCTTTGCTCGACGCCCTCGGGCTGGGCGGACGGCTCTGCGTGTACTCGGCGGCGGCCGGTCGCGAGGTGCCGCTGGACCTGTTCGACCTCTACCGTCGGCGGCTCCGCCTCCTGGGCATCAACACCGCCGTCCTCACCGTCACCGATGGGGCGCGCATCCTCGACCAGGTCCGGCCGCTCTTCGAGTCCGGCCAGCTCCACCCTCATCCCCTGCTCGAGCTCCATCCGCTCGAGGAGGCGGCGGCGGCGTATGCGCAGGTCGCGCGTGGCTCGGCGAGCAAGTTGGTCCTCGTTTCCCGGGCTGCCCCGGGACCCTGAGGTCCAGAACCCTGCGTCAGGGGTCGCCGCCCACCAATCGCTTGCTCGCGGGACAGGCCCACGGGGGTATAGGAGCGGGACGCAAGGAGGTGGCCGATGGCCGAGTACGTCGTCGCCGGAGTGACGGGGCACACCGGGTCGGTGGTCGCCCAGACGCTGCTGGACAGCGGGCGGAAGGTCCGGGTGCTGACCCGGGACCCGCACAAGGCGGAGCGCTGGAAGAAGCGCGGCGCTCACGTGGGCCAGACCGACCTCTCCAGCCCGCACGACCTGCTGAACGCGCTGCGGGGGACGGAGGCTGCGTACTTTCTCCTCCCCCCGTATCCTCCCAACACCACCAGCGTCCGGGGGAAGGCGAAGAAGATGATCGACGCCATGGTCCAGGCGATCGGCGGGACCGACGTGAAGCACGTCGTCTTCCTCTCCTCGGTCGGCGCCCAGTATGCCGACGGCACCGGGCCGGTCGTCCTTCTTCACGATGCCGAGCAGGAGCTCAAGACGCTCAAGACGCCGGTGACCTTCCTCCGGGCCTGCTACTTCATGGAGAACTGGGCCCCGGCGCTCCCCGACGCCAAGGAAGGGCTGCTCAACACCTTCCTTCCGGCCGAGATGAAGTGGGCCCAGGTTGCGGCGCACGACATCGGGCAGACGGCAGCGCACCTGCTCCTCGAGCACCCGAAGCAGCACCGGGTGGTGGAGCTCGCCGGACCGGAGGACGTGAGCCCCGCGGACGTGGCGCGGGTGCTGTCGAAGCTGCTCGAGACGGAGGTCGAGCCGCTGGTCGAGCCGCTCGACCAGGTGGCCGAGGCCTTCACCGGCATGGGCTTCTCGCCCGAGTACGCGGCCATGTACCAGCACCTCTACGAGGCCATCGCCTCGGGCCGCGCTCCGCTGGGAGCACCCGGAGTCGGTGGTCCGGGGCAAGGACACCCTGGAGCAGGCGCTGGCGGCGATGCTGGCGAAGCTCTAGATCGAGCGCTCGGCAGCCGCGAAGGGCAGCCACTTCTCCGGAGCCGGGGCGGGCGTGAGCAGGCTCACCACGACCAGCGAGACCACCGAGACCAGGAGCGCAGGGAAGATCGCATCCCGTCCGAGCCAGCTCGCCGGAAGCATCGTGTCCCGGTGCGCCTCGAGCGCCAGCTGCTGCACGTTCCAGAAGATGGTGATCGCGGTGCCGGCCAGGATGCACACCACCGCTCCGGCCGAGGTGGCCCGCCGCCAGAAGAACGCCGAAAGCACCACCGGGGTGATGGCCGCCGAGTACACCGTGTACGCGTAGAGCGACATGGCGAGGATGGACTCGCTCACCGTGCCCTGGAGCAGGGCGAACAGGCCGAGCACGCGCGATCAGCACCCGGGAGACGCGGAGGACGGAACGGTCGGACGCCCCTGGCTTCACGAACCGAAGGTAGACGTCGTTCACCAGATTCGTGGCCGGGGAGAACAGGTAGTTGTTCGCGGTGGAGATGACCTTGGCGAAGATCGCCCCGACCAGGATGGCCCCGACCAGCGAGGGAACCCCGTTGCGCGCGGTGTAAGGGATGATCTCCCGCGCCTTCACCCCCGGCGTGTGGAGGAACAGCGCCGCGCCGAGCACGGCGATGCTCACGATGAGGACCTCGAGCAGCACCGTCCCGCCGAGCCAGCCGACGACCGAGAGCCGCGCGTCGCGCTCGGACCGGGCGCTGAAGAACTTCTGGTAGATGCTCTGGTTGCCGAGCAGCAGCAGCATCGTCGGCACCAGAAACTCCATCGCCCGGACGAACCCTCCGCCGGCCCCGCCGAACCGACCGAAGACCTGGAAGTACTCGGGCGGGAGCGCGGCGTGGAAGCTGCTCCAGCCTCCGACCCGGACGAGGAGAAATGGGATCGAGAGGATCGACGCGACCGTCGCCAGCCCGCCGATCACCACGTCCATGTAAGCGACCGAGGCCATGCCGGCGAGCGCGGTGAAGAGGACGACGAAGACCGCGATGATCACCATCCCCAGGGCGTGCTCGTTGCCCGGCGCGAGCCCGAAGACCTCGCGCGCGGCGACGTCGAGACCGGGGAAGATGATGTGGAGGATGTCTCCGCCGCCCTTGAACTGGTACGAGGCGATGGCGGTGAAGGCGAAGAGGATGGCCGTCGCGCCGAGGACCCTCGCCCAGACGTTGTAGCGGGTCTCGAGCAGGTCGGGGATGGTGTACTGGGCGAACTTCCGGGCGCGCGGGGCGATGAAGTAGATGACCAGCAGCCCGCACCAGCCACCGGCCGCCTGCCAGAGCGCGGCGAAGCCGTTCCGGAAGGCGTTCTCGGCGCCGGCGAAGAGTGAGCCCGAGCCGATCCACGACGAGAGCAGGGTGAAGACCAGGATGTACCAGGGCAGGGTGCGGCCGGCGACGAGGTAGTCCGCCTTGGTCTTCGTCTTCCGGACCTGGCTGATGCTGACCGAGAGCAGGGCGAGGACGATCAGCGCCAGGACCAGCGCGTAGACGTTCATGGGGCGCGGGAGCCTAGCCCGACCCCGGCGCCTCCACGCGCTCGAAGAGGCCCTGGTAGCGCTCGACGAGCCCTGCGGCGTCCACGTCGAGGCGCGCGCGAAAGGTCACCACCCCGCCCCGGAGGCCTCGTAGGTGTACTCGGTGGCGGACAGCCGGGTGTAGCGCTGGCGCAGCGGCTGGACGTCGAGGTCGGGGAAGCGGACCCACGTCGCGAAGAGATCGGCGCTCTGGCCGACGTCGAGCGCGAGCCGGCCTTCAGGCCAGCTTGAAGGGCAGTGTCCTGAGACGCTTCCCGGTGAGCGCGAAGACCGCGTTGGCCACCGCCGGGGCGATGGGCGGCGTCCCGGGCTCGCCGATGCCGCCCATCTTCGCGCTGCTCTTGACCACGTGGACCTCGACCTTCGGCATCTCGTCAATCCGGAGCACGCGGTAGTCGTGGAAGTTGCTCTGCTGGACCTGTCCGTCCTTGAAGGTGATGGCTCCGTGCAGGGCTGCGCCGAGGCCGTAGGCGATGCCGCTCTGGATCTGGGCCTCGATCCCCAGTGGGTTCACCGGCTGACCGCAATCGACGACGCAGACCACCCGGTGGACGCGGATCTGTCCCGCGGCGTCGACCGAGACCTCGGCGACCTGGGCGACGACGCTCAGGAACGAGGAATGGACCGCGAGCCCCAGTCCCCGACCAGGCGGTGGTTTGCCCCAGCCCGCCTTGTCCGCGGCGAGCTGGAGAACCTTCGCGTGGCGGGGAGCCCGCTTGAGCAGCGCCAGCCGGTAGCTCAGCGGGTCCTGGCCGGCGGCGTGGGCCAGCTCGTCGACCATGCTCTCGACGGCGAAGGCCGTGTGCGTGTTTCCGACCGACCGCCACCACAGCACGGGAATGGGCGGCTTCGTGGTCTGCAGCGTGAGCTTCTTCGCCGGCACTGCCGCGAGGTAGGGCGAATCGACGGCGCCCTCGACCGAGCTCTCGTCGATGCCGTTCTTGATCCCCCCTTCGAAGGGCGTGCCGGCGAGCAGCGACTGGCCGACGACGGTGTGCTTCCAGCCCGTGGGCTGGCCCTTTCCGTCCAGGCCGACCTGGATGTGGTGCAGGAACGCGGGGCGGTAGTAGCCGCCGCGGATGTCGTCCTCGCGCGACCAGACCACCTTGACCGGCACCTTCGCGGCCTTGGCCACGTGCACGGCCTCGCGGACGAAGTCGGAGCTGGCGGTGGCGCGACGGCCGAAGCCTCCGCCGAGGAACATGGTGTGGATGGCGACCTGCTCCGGCTTCAGCCCGGCGACCTCGGCGGCCGCGGCCTGATCGCCCGTCTGGAACTGGGTGCCGGTCCAGACCTCGCAGCGATCGGCATCGAGCTTGACCGCGCAGTTGAGCGGCTCCATCGGGGCGTGGGCGAGGTACGGAACCTCGTAGTCGACCTCGACCTTCCGGGCGGCCTTGCCCAGCGCGGCGTCCACGTTTCCCTTGGCGAGCACGACGGGCCCGTCGGTGCGCGAGAGCGCCAGGGCCTCGGCGCGGAGGTGGCTCGAGTCGAGGGTGGCCCCGGGGCCCAGGTCCCAGTCGAGCTTGAGCGCCTCACGGCCGAGCTTCGCCGCCCAGGTGTGCTTCGCCACGACGGCGACGCCGCTCGGGACCTGGACCACCTGCTCGACGCCGGGGATCGCGCGGGCCGCGGTGGCATCGAACGACTTCAGCCGCGCGCCGAACACGGGTGCCCGGGCGACCATGGCCACGCGGAGCCCGGGGAACTGCACGTCCATTCCGAACAGGGCCCGCCCGGTGATCTTCTCCGGGGTGTCGAGCCGCCGCGTGGGCTTGCCGATGAGGGTCCACTTCTCGGGTGGCTTGAGGGCGATGGAGTCGGGGACCGGCAGCGTCGCGGCCTTTGCGGCGAGCTGGCCGAAGGAAGCACGTCGCTTGCCGTCGCTGACGAACCCGTTCTCGACCCTGAGCTTCGACGGGTCGGTCTTCCACTCCTGGGCCGCGGCGCGGACGAGGAGGGTCCGGGCGAGGGCCCCGACCTGGCGGTAGCGGTCGAACTCGCCGTTCGTGGTGCTCGAGCCCCCCGTGCCCTGCATGCCCAACTCGACGTTGACGTAGACCGGCGCGGCCGGAGCGTGCTCGACGCGGATCTTCGACCAGTCGCACTGGAGCTCCTCGGCGACCAGCATCGGGAGCGTGGTCCAGATGCCCTGGCCCATCTCGGAGTGGGCGAGGAGCACGGTGACCGAGTCGTCGGTGCCGATGCGCAAGAACGAGTTGGGGGAGGGAGCGGCTTCTTCTTCCCTGGCCCGGCGAGGAGGGCCTCGGCGCGGCGCGGGATGGTGAAGGCGATGACCAGGCCGGCGCCGGTGACGGCCGAGGAGCGCAGGAAGTCGCGGCGGGAGAGAGCGCGCATGGGTCAGGCGCCCTTCTTGAGCGCGGCGGCGCGGTGCACGGCGGCCCGGATGCGCTGGTAGGCGCCGCAGCGGCAGATGTTGCCGGCGAGTGCCTCGTCGATGTCCGCGTCGGTCGGCCTCGGCTTCTCGGCGAGGAGCGCGGCGGCGGTCATGATCTGCCCCGGCTGGCAGTAGCCGCACTGGACGACGTCGACCTCGGCCCAGGCGCGCTGGACCGGGTGCGACCCGTCGGGGGAGAGGCCCTCGATGGTGGTGACCGCCCGGGTGCCGACCGCCGAGACCGGGGTGACGCAGGCCCGGACGGCCTTGCCGTCGAGGTGGACGGTGCAGACTCCGCACTGGGCCATCCCGCAGCCGTACTTGGTGCCGGTGTAGCCGAGGACGTCCCGCAGGACCCACAGCAGCGGCATGTCCGGCGGTGCGTCGACCTCGCGCTCCTGGCCGTTGACGATGAGCTTCATCGGGCGGGTCCTCCCTGGCCGAAAGGGAGGGAGCCTTGGTCGCGGACCGCCCCTTCCACCAGTGAAAAATGCTCCATCGCGGGCCTTCTCGCGAAAGCTACGCCGGTGTGGGCGGCGCAGGGGAGGGCAGGGCGTTCGGAAGCCCCGCGAGAGCCCGTGTGGGCGGCGCGAGTCACGCACAGAGGGTCCTGGAGCGGGTCCGCTCCGGTCGAGCAACGCAACGAAACCCCTGGCAGACTTGTCAGAAGTTGAGCCTTCTCGAGCGAGCCGCAGCGCGCATCCGCGTGCTGCTGTCGGCGGACACCGACCAGGCACTGGTCCGGGCGCGCGCGTCCGGCGAGAAGCTCGTGGCCGGGATGAGGCTCAGCTTCACCGTCCTTTTCGCCGGTCTCGTCGTCCTCAACCTTACGCCCAAGACGCAGGAACTCGAGCTCGGCCTGGTTCTCGGGGCGATCGTCTACGGAGCCAGCACGTTCGCCTTGGCGCTCAAAGTCACGAGCTGGTGGCTTCCATGGCTCACCAGCACCGTCGACGTGACGCTGATCTCGGTGGGGCTGCTGATGTACGCGCTCGCGGGCGATCCCGCGACTGCGGTGAACAACCGCACGTATTTCGACATCTACTTCTTCGTGATGGCCAACGCAGCGCTCCGGTACGACTGGCGGCTTTGCGCCTTCACCTCTTTGCTTGTCCTCTCACAGTTCGTGGGCCTCTCTGCATACGTCCGGTCGCACTGGGACCTCCGAGGCAAAGTCTTTCCATTCTATCACGCGATCCGGATCCTGACGCTCGTCGCGACAGGAGTGACCGTCACGGTCGTGGCTCGATGGGCCCGGCACCTTCGGCTCATGGTTGGAACAGACCATCTCACCGGATTGTCGCAGCGCCGTCCTTTTCTCGAGCGGATCGAGGAGGAGCTTCAGAGGACGAGCGCGGCTCGGGGTACTCTCAGCGTGGCCCTCCTGGACGTCGACGAGTTCAAGAAGTTCAACGACACGCACGGGCACCTGGCCGGTGACCGTGCCTTGCAGTTGCTGGCCACCCGGCTGCGAAAGTCAGTTCGTTCGAGCGACCTGGTCGCGCGATTCGGCGGCGAGGAATTCGTCATCGCGTTTCCCCGACTCGATGTCGACCGTGCCGTCCGCCGAGTGAACGAGCTGCGCGCCGAGCTCGCGGCCGTACCGATCCCGGTCGATGGGAAGGCCTATCAGCTGACCCTGAGCGCCGGTATCGGGAGCTGGCCGGCAGACGGGGAAACGTTCGAGGCCGTGCTCGCCCGAGTCGACGAGCGGCTCTATGAGGCCAAGTCCGCCGGCCGCAACCGGGTCATCGGTCCACGTGGCCACCTGAGAGCCATCGACGGATAGCAAGCACCCGGGGGGCGGGCCGGAAGGCACCCTGGGTCCCTTCGGAGGGACTTAGGGGTTGCTTCTGACCCTTCCAGTGTGGTAGGAAATGCGCATTGGTGCACCGATCTGCGGTGCAGCCTGAAGGGGGCTCACACGTGCGTACTTCCAAGCGGCTGAGCTGGGTGTTCTGGGCAGGAATGATCGGACTGCTGCCGCTCCTCGCGGGCTGTGGGAATGAAGGCGGTGGCTCGCTTGTCGCGAGGCTCTTCAATTTCTGATCCGGGCGCAGCTCAGCGCGCGGCGATAGACACGGGCTTGCGCCCGAAATACCGGGGTGCTAGGTAGCGCGCCCCTTCGTCGCAGCAGTTCTGTGACAACCAGGAGCATCGAGGGACACCGGGCGGGCCCGAAAGGGACCGGTCGGCCGTCGCGGCAGTCGAGGACATCCGAAGAATGGCGACTCAAAAGATTCGCATCCGGCTCAAGGCGTACGACTCGAAGCTCCTGGATCAGTCCGCAGGAGAGATCGTCGAGACCGCACGGCGCACTGGCGCCCGGGTGGCCGGGCCGATCCCCCTTCCGACCCGGATCAACAAGTTCACGGTGCTCCGCAGCCCGCACGTGGACAAGAAGAGCCGGGAGCAGTTCGAGATCCGCACCCACAAGCGGCTGCTCGACATCCTCGAGCCCACCCAGCAGACGCTGGATGCGCTCATGAAGCTCGACCTGTCGGCCGGCGTCGACGTCGAGATCAAGAGCTGAGCCATGGCCAAGTTCGACGTCGTCGATCTGGATGGGAAGAAGCTCCGGGAGATCGAGCTCTCGGACGCGGTGTTCGCCGCCGAGCCCAACCCGAACCTCTTCTACGAGGTCGCCAAGTTCCAGGCAGATCAACCGCCGCCGCGGCACCGTGGGCGTCAAGAACAGCTCGCTGGTCTCGGGCGGTGGCAAGAAGCCCTACAAGCAGAAGGGCACCGGCCGCGCCCGCCAGGGCTCCATCCGCGCCAGCCAGTGGGTCGGCGGCGGCAAGGCCATGGCCCCCAAGGCCCGCGACTACACCTACCGGCCGCCGAAGAAGGTCCGCCGGGGCGCCCTCTGCGCCGCCCTGTCGCTCCGGGCCAGGGAGAAGGCGCTGGTCATCGTCGACACGTTCAACCTCGAGTCGACCAAGACCAAGGCCACCCTCGCGCTGCTCACCAAGCGGCTGAAGCTGAAGAACGCCCTGGTGGTGGACGAGAAGAAGAACACGCTCCTCCACCGCACCGTCCGCAACCTGGTCGACTTCGACGTGCTTCCCCCCGAGGGGCTGAACCTCGAGTCGCTCCTGCAAGCGGAAGTCGCTGGTGCTGACCTCCGCCGCCGCCCAGGCGATCAACACCTCCCTGGAGGCCCGCTGACATGATCCCCACGGACGTCATCAAGGGCCCGCTGATCACCGAGAAGCTGGACCGCGCCCGCGAGAAGTACCGCCACTACAGCTTCCTGGTCGACCGCGAGGCCACCAAGCACGACGTGGCCCGCGCCGTGGAGTCGCTCTTCAGCGTCCACGTGGAGGCGGTCCGCACCACCATCATCCGCGGCAAGGTGAAGCGGGTCGGCCGGAACATCGGCAAGCGCCCCAACTACAAGAAGGCGATCGTGACGCTGAAGGAAGGCGACAAGATCGACCTGTTCGAGGGAGGCGTGGTCTGACATGGGCATCAAGAAGTACAAGCCGACCTCGGCTGCCCGTCGCCTGACGACGGTCTCGGACTTCGCGGACATCACCAAGGACCGCCCGGAGAAGTCGCTCACCCAGGCGATGAAGCGCTCGGGCGGGCGCAACGTCCACGGCCACATCACCCGGCGGCACCAGGGCGGCGGCCACAAGCGCCGCTACCGGGTCATCGACTTCAAGCGCCGCGACAAGGACGGCGTCCCGGCCAAGGTCGCATCCGTGGAGTACGACCCGAACCGCTCGGCCAACATCGCGCTGCTTGCACTACGCCGACGGCGAGAAGCGCTACATCCTCGCCCCGCCAGGGCCTGACCGTGGGCGACACCCTGTTCGCCGGCGACCAGGCGGACATCCGGCCGGGCAACGCGCTGCCGCTGGGGAACATCCCGGTCGGCACGACCATCCACAACGTGGAGATCAAGCCGGGCCGCGGAGCGCAGATGATCCGCTCGGCCGGCTCCTCCGGGCAGCTGATGGCGAAGGAGGGCGGCTACGCCCAGATCCGGCTGCCCTCGGGCGTGGTCCGCAAGGTGCTCCTCGAGTGCCGGGCCACCATCGGCCAGATCGGCAACGCCGAGCACGACATCATCCGCATCGGCAAGGCGGGCAAGAGCCGCTGGCTGGGCATCCGCCCCACCGTCCGCGGTCTGGCCATGAACCCGGTCGACCACCCGCACGGCGGTGGCGAGGGCAAGTCCGGCCAGGGAAACCCCCATCCGGTGTCGCCCTGGGGCCAGAAGACCAAGGGCCTCAGCACCCGCAAGAACAAGCGGACCGACAAGTTCATCGTCAGCGGGCGCCGGAGCGGCGTCCGGAGCCAGTAGGAGAGGGCGACCAGCGTGGCACGTTCGATCAAGAAGGGCCCCTTCGTGGACGCCCACCTCCTCAAGAAGGTCGAGGACCTCATCAAGGGGAACCAGAAGAAGGTGGTGAAGACCTGGTCGCGCCGGTCCACCATCCTCCCCGAGTTCGTGGGCCACACCTTCGCGGTGCACAACGGGCGGAAGTTCATCCCGGTGTTCGTGACCGAGAACATGGTGGGCCACAAGCTCGGCGAGTTCGCCCCCACCCGGACCTTCAGCGGCCACTCGGCGGAGAAGAAGGTCGCCAAGCCGCCGGCCCGGCGCAAGTGAGCGAACTGACATGGAATCCACTGCGCACCTCAGGAACTTCAGGATGTCGCCCCGCAAGATCGCGGTGGTGGTGGACCTCGTCCGCGGCAAGCCCGTCGGCGCGGCCCTCAACATCCTCCAGTTCACCAAGCGGGCCGCGGCCAAGCCGGTGGCCAAGCTCATCCAGAGCGCGGTGGCCAACGCCACCGACCTCTCCAAGGGCCAGGTGGACGTGGACGCGCTGTACGTGAAGACCATCTCGGTGGACCAGGGCCCCACGCTGAAGCGGTTCATGCCGCGGGCGATGGGCCGGGCCACTCCCATTCACAAGAAGAGCAGCCACGTGCACGTGGTGCTCGCCGACACGCCGGCCCGTTCGCGGAAGGCGAGGAGCTAACTTTGGGTCAGAAGGTTCATCCGATCGGTTTCCGCCTCGGGGTCATCAAGACCTGGGACAGCAAGTGGTTCGAGGACAAGAACTACGCCCAGTGGCTGCACGAGGACATCCAGATCCGTGAGTTCGTGAAGAAGTCGCTCGGCCACGCGGGCGTCTCGAAGGTCGAGATCGAGCGGGCGGCGAACAAGGTGAAGGTCAACGTCCACACCGCGCGGCCGGGCATCGTCATCGGCAAGCGCGGCGCGGGCATCGAGACGGTGAAGAAGGACCTCCAGAAGTTCACCAAGAACGAGGTCTTCCTGAACATCGTCGAGGTCCGCAAGGCCGAGACCGACGCCCAGCTGGTGGCGGAGAACATCGCCACCCAGCTCGAGCGCCGCATCGCGTTCCGCCGGGCGATGAAGAAGGCCATCCAGACGGCCATGAAGTTCGGGGCCAAGGGCATCCGCGTCGCCTGCTCGGGCCGCCTGGGCGGCGCGAGATGGCGCGCTACGAGTGGTACCGCGAGGGCCGGGTGCCCCTGCACACGCTCCGCGCGGACATCGACTACGGCTTCGCCGAGGCGAAGACCACCTACGGGAAGATCGGCTGCAAGGTGTGGGTCTGCCGCGGCGAGGTGCTTCCCACCAAGGGCGGCGGTCCCGGCATGCCGGTCGCCGGACGCTGAGAGACGACCATGCTTCAGCCTGCACGCACCAAGTACCGCAAGATGCAGAAGGGCCGGATGCCGGGGAAGGCGTACCGTGGCTCGAACCTCGCCTTCGGCGAGTTCGGCCTGATGACCACCCAGCCCGGGTGGATCACCTCCCGGCAGATCGAGGCGGCCCGTATCGCCATGACCCGCCACGTGAAGCGCGGCGGCAAGATCTGGATCCGCATCTTCCCGGACAAGCCCATCACCAAGAAGCCCGCCGAGACCCGGCATGGGCACCGGCAAGGGCGGCGTGGAGTACTACGTCGCGGTCGTCAAGCCGGGCCGCATCCTGTACGAGATGGGCGGCATGGACGAGGAGATGGCGCACGACGCGCTGAAGCTCGCCCAGGCCAAGCTCCCGGTGATGACCCGCATCGTCCACCGCGCGGACCTGTCGCTGTAAAGGGAACGAACGACCATGGCCACCGCCAAGGAGCTGCACGACCTGACCCTCGAGGACCTGAGCCGGCGCGCGGCCGAGCTGCGCGAGTCGCTGTTCAAGGACCGGCTGAAGCTGCGGACCGGTGCGCTGGAGAGTCCGGCGAAGCGGAACGACGCCCGCCGGGACCTGGCGCGGATCCTCACCGTCATCACCCAGAAGGAGAAGGCCGCCGCGGCGAAGGCCTGAGGCGAGGAACGAACATGGCCGAGACCACGGAACAGACCGGAGCTCCCCAGGCGGCGAGCCACCGCGGGCGCCCCAAGACGCGCACCGGCATCGTCACCAGCAACAAGATGCAGAAGACGGTGGTGGTGACCGTGCGGCGCCGCGCCGCCCACCGGAAGTACGGGAAGATCCTCACCCTGCGCGAGAAGTACAAGGCGCACGTCGAGGACCACGACTACCCGAAGAACCCGACGCTCCACGAGGGCGACCGGGTGCGCATCGCCGAGACCCGGCCCACCAGCAAGGACAAGCGCTGGCGGGTGGTCGAGGTGCTCGAGCGCGGCGACGCGCGAGTAACAGGAGCCGACGACCATGATCCAGATGACGAGCGTGCTGGACGTCGCCGACAACTCCGGCGCCAAGAAGGTGTTCTGCATCAAGGTGCTCGGCGGCTCGAAGCGCAAGTACGCCAGCATCGGGGACATCATCGTGGTCTCGGTCCGCGAGGCGCTCCCCAACAGCAAGGTGAAGAAGGGCGACGTGGCCAAGGCGGTCATCGTCCGCACCAAGCGCGAGGTGGGGCGGCCGGACGGCAGCTTCATCAAGTTCGACGGGAACTCGGCGGTCCTGATCAACAAGGACCTCGAGCCGATCGGCACCCGCATCTTCGGCCCGGTGGCCCGCGAGCTCCGCGCCCGGAAGTTCATGAAGATCATCTCCCTCGCCCCGGAAGTGCTCTGAGGCGGGAAGGATTGACGAGAGAGCCATGCAGAAGCTGAAGGTGGGCGACCTGGTCGAGGTGGTGGCGGGCGCCGAGCGGTCCAACAAGGACAAGGGCAGCAAGCGGGGGAAGATCCTCGCCATCGACCGGGACGCGCTCCGCGTGCGCGTCGAGGGCCTGCGCACCGTCAAGCGGCACATCCGCAAGGGCCGCGACCGGGCCAACCCCGAGGGCGGCATCCTGGAGCGGCCGGGGAGCATCGCGCTCTCGGCGGTGCAGGTGGTCTGCAAGAAGTGCGACGCGGCGACCCGGGTGGGCGTCCGCGCCGAGCGGCGACAAGAAGGTTCGCTTCTGCAAGAAGTGCGACGCGAACATCGACTGAGGAAACCGACAGCTCGAGATCGACGGCGGAGGAGCCCTGACGCCCCGTCGAAGCGACAGCGAGGACGAGAGAGATGGCTGACGAGAAGGCAGACAAGCCCAAGGCCGAGAAGAAGGCCAAGCGCAAGAGCAAGGACGAGGTCCGCAAGGCCGGCTTCGCCGCGACCATCGAGGAAGGCCTCGAGACCAAGCCCGCGCGGCTGAAGCTGCGCTACCGCAAGGAAGGCGTGCCGGCGCTGATGAAGGAGTTCGGGTTCAAGAACCCGAACCAGGTCCCCAAGCTCGAGAAGATCGTCATCAACATGGGCCTCGGCGAGGCCCTGGCGAACAACAAGATCCTCGAGTCGGCGGTGGACCAGCTCGGCGCCATCACCGGGCAGAAGCCGGTGGTCACCCGCGCCCGGAAGAGCATCGCCAACTTCAAGCTCCGCCAGGGCCAGGCCATCGGCGCGGCGGTGACGCTGCGCAACGACCGGATGTACGAGTTCGTGGACCGCCTGATCAACGTCGCGCTCCCGCGGGTCCGCGACTTCAAGGGCGTGTCCAGCAAGGCGTTCGACGGGAAGGGCAACTACACCCTCGGGGTGCGCGAGCAGATCATCTTCCCGGAGATCAACTACGACCAGATCGAGAAGGTGAAGGGGCTGAACATCAGCTTCGTCACCACCGCCAAGAACGACGAGCAGGGGCTGGCGCTGCTGCGCCACTTCGGCCTGCCGTTCCGCCAGTAGAGAGAACGACGAGAATGGCCAAGCTTTCGAAGATTGCCCAGGCGAAGCGCAAGCCGAAGTTCGCGGTTCGCAAGTACAACCGCTGCCCGCTCTGCGGACGGCCTCGCGCGTTCCTGCGCAAGTTCCAGATGTGCCGGATCTGCCTGCGGAAGCGGGCGCTCCAGGGAGAGGTGACGGGACTCATCAAGAGCTCCTGGTAGAGAAGAGGACGGCAAGAGGCAGCACGTCCGCGGCACGGACCCCCGTGTCGGCACGGCCAGGCGGCCGCGGGCGACAACGACGAGCCCGGCAGGGCCCTCCAGCGCGAGGGCAGCCGGACGAAGGACGAGCGAGAGGTCGAACAGACATGCCAGTGAACGATCCGGTCGGCGACATGCTGACCCGCATCCGCAACGCCTCGAGGGCGCGCCACGACAAGGTCGTGATGCCCACCTCGAAGCTGAAGGTCCAGATCGCCCGGGTGCTCAAGGAGCAGGGCTACATCGCGGACTTCACCGAGCACGAGGTGCAGCCGCAGGGGGAGATCACCCTGCAGCTCAAGTACGGCCCGGACAAGAGCCCGGTCATCACCGGCATCCGGCGGATCAGCAAGCCGGGCCTCCGCCGCTACGTCCCGGTGCGCGACATCCGTCCGGTCCTCGGGGGCCTGGGCATCAGCATCCTCTCCACCAGCCAGGGCATCCTCAGCGACGCCGACGCCCGCAAGATGAACATCGGCGGCGAGCTGATCTGCACGGTGTACTGACCATGAGCCGAATCGGAAAGCTGGCGATCAAGCTCGACCCCAAGGTGAAGGCCTCGGTGTCGAGCGGGGCGGTGGCCCTCGAGGGCCCCAAGGGCAAGATGAAGGTGCCGCTGCCGGCGACCATCACCGCCGACGTGAAGGACGGGCAGATCCACGTCCAGCGGCCGAACGACACCCGCGAGTCGCGGAGCCTGCACGGCCTGGCCCGCAGCCTGGTGGCCAACGCGGCCAAGGGCGTGGCCACCGGCTGGGAGCGCAAGCTCGACATCCGCGGCGTGGGCTTCCGCGCCGAGGTGAAGGGCAAGCAGCTCCACCTCGCCCTGGGCTACAGCCACCCGGTGGTGTTCAACCTCCCCGAGGGCGTCACCGCCGAGGTGGACAAGGTGCCGCGCACCGAGGACAGCCTGCCCACCATCGGGCTCACCCTCCGCAGCGCGGACCGCGCGGCGCTGGGCGAGGCGGCGGTGAAGATCCGGAAGCTCCGCCCCCCCGAGCCGTACAAGGGCAAGGGCATCAAGTACTCCGACGAGCGCGTGCGCCGGAAGGAAGGCAAGACCGGCACCGCGTAAGCGGCTGCCACCACCATCATCCGGCGGGGGAGGTCCCCATCCCTGCCGGACGGATCGAGGACCTGCACATGGCCAACACCGAAGCCCGCATCAAGAGGAAGAACCGGATCCGGCGGAAGCTCTCGGGCACCCCCGAGCGGCCCCGGCTCACCGTCTACAAGAGCCTCAAGCACATCTACGCCCAGGTGGTGGACGACGCGAGCGGCCGCACCCTGGCGTTCGCCTCGAGCCTCTCCAAGGAGCTCAAGGGCCAGGACGAGGGCGACAAGAAGGCAGACGCCAAGCGGGTGGGGCGCCTGGTGGCCGAGAAGGCCAAGGCGGCCAAGGTGACCCAGGTGGTGTTCGACAGAAACGGATTCCCGTACCAGGGCCGCATCGCGGCCGTGGCGGAGGCCGCCCGCGAGGCCGGCCTCGAGTTCTAGGAAAGGCCAGGCAGCGTGGCGACTCCCATCAATCCCAACGACCTCGATCTCAGCGATCGCGTGGTCAACATCAACCGCGTCGCCAAGGTGGTGAAGGGCGGCCGGCGGTTCAGCTTCTCGGCGCTGGTCGTGGTCGGCGACGGTGCCGGACACGTCGGCGTCGGCCTGGGCAAGGCGAACGAGGTGCCCGAGGCGATCCGCAAGGGCGGCGAGAACGCGAAGAAGAACCTCTTCCGCGTCCCGCTGCAGGGCCACACCATCCCCCACGAGGTCCTGGGCCACTTCGGCGCAGGGCGGGTGCTGCTCAAGCCCGCGCGCCGAGGGCACCGGCGTCATCGCCGGCGGATCGGTCCGGGCGGTGCTCGAGGCGGCCGGCATCCGGAACATCCTGACCAAGAGCCAGGGCAGCCGGAACCCGCACAACGTGCTCAAGGCCACCGTGGCCGGGCTGAAGTCGCTCCGCTCGCCGGACCAGGTGTCTCGCCTCCGCGGCCGGGAGCTGGAGTACGGCAAGCACGCCTGAGGACGACCATGGGACTGCGCATCAAGCTGACCAAGAGCTTCGCCGGGGCGAGCGACACGCACCTCCGGACCATCGCCGGCCTGGGCCTGAAGAAGTTCGGCCAGGAGCGGCTCCTCCAGGACACCCCGGCCATCCGGGGGATGATCTCCAAGGTCCGTCACCTCGTGAGTCACGAGGTGGTGAAGGACAATCCGGCCAAGGCGCCGCGGCGGAAGCCGCGGATGGTGAAGGCCCGCGAGGCGGCCCGTGAACGGCGCGCCTCCAAGGAGCAGTGACCATGAGCACCCTCTCCAATCTCCGGCGCCGCCGAAGGCGCAGCTGGCACCGCAAGAAGCGCGTGGGCCGTGGCCAGGGCTCGGGCCTCGGCAAGACCGCCGGCCGCGGCGGCAAGGGCCAGAAGGCCCGCACCGGCAACATGCGGTTCGAGGGCTTCGAGGGCGGGCAGAGCCCGCTGCAGCGGCGCATGCCGAAGTTCGGCTTCAACTCGCCGAACCGCAAGGAGTTCGCGGTGGTGAACGTGGGCGACCTCGAGGGCTTCGCCGCCGGCGCCACCGTGGACGAGGCGGCGCTCCGCGACGCGGGCCTGGTGAAGGGCCGCTGGACCGGCAGTGAAGCTGCTTGGCGAGGGCACGCTCAACCGCAAGGTGGCGGTCGTCACGTCGCACCGCGCCTCGGCGAAGGCCCGGGAGCTGGTGGAGAAGGCCGGCGGCACCGTCGGAGCTCGTCCCGCTGATGGCCCACAAGCCCGAGGCCGCGGCGAAGGCACACGCCGGCAAGGGCGCAAAGTCCTGACGTTCCTCTGTCCGCGGGTCTTGCGCGACCCGGGACAATCCGGTAGTCTCGAAGGCCCTCAGTGCCATGTTCCGAACCCTCGTCAACGTCTTCCGGGTCGCCGAGCTCCGGGCGCGCCTCGCCTACACGCTGGCCCTGCTCGCCGTGTACCGGCTGGGCGTGTTCATCAACACGCCCGGCGTGGACCGGCTGGCGATGAACGCCTACATGCAGGAGCAGAAGGCGCGCGGCGGGCTGGTGAACCTGTTCAACCTGTTCTCCGGCGGCGCGCTGGACCAGATGTCCATCTTCGGGCTGGGGATCATGCCGTACGTCTCGGCATCGATCATCATGCAGCTCCTGACGGTGGTGGTGCCCACGCTGGAGCGGCTGCAGAAGGAAGGCGCCGCCGGCCGGCAGAAGCTCAACCAGTACACCCGCTACGGCAGCATCGTGCTCTCGATGGTGCAGGGCATCGGCATCGCCCGCTGGCTGGCCTCGCTCGGCCGGCACACCATCCCCGGCCGCGGCGGCGTGGAGATCGACCACGTGGTCGTCCCCAACGACTCGGTGTGGTTCACCTTCATGACGGTGATCACCCTCACCGCGGGCACCGCCTTCATCATGTGGCTCGGCGAGCGCATCACCGAGCGCGGCATCGGCAACGGCATCTCGCTCATCATCTTCGCCGGCATCGTGGCCCGGCTCCCGAGCGCCACCAGCCGCCTGGTCGACCTGTCGCACGACAAGGCCTGGCGCATCGCCGGTGCTCGCGGTCTTCATGCTCCTGGTGGTGGGCGTCGGTGGTCTACATCGAGCGCGGGATGCGGCGGATCCCGGTGCAGTACGCCAAGCGCATGGCGGGGCGGACGATGTTCGCCGGCCAGGCCACGTACTTCCCGATGAAGGTGAACACGCTCGGGCGTGATCCCGCCGATCTTCGCCGGCGCGATCCTCAGCTTCCCGGCCACGCTCGGGAACTGGCTGCCCGTGCCTGGCGACGGTGCAGCGGGCGCTGGAGGGCAGCGCCTGGCTCTACGACGGCGTCTTCGTCCTGCTCATCATCTTCTTCACCTACTTCTACACGACGCTGACCTTCCGCGCCGACGACGTGGCGGACAACATCAAGAAGCAGGGCGGCTACATCCCGGGCATCCGGCCGGGCCGGCAGACGGCGGAGTACATCGATCGGGTGCCTCAACCGCATCACGTTTGGCGGGGCCATCTACCTCGCCGTCGATCTGCGTCATCCCCTCCATCCTCTCCAACCCGGCCTTCGGCGGGCTGCCCTTCCAGTTCGGCGGCACGGCGCTCCTCATCGTCGTCGGCGTGGCGCTGGACACCGTCCAGCAGATCGAGGGCCACCTCATCAGCCGCAACTACGAGGGCTTCGCTGGACCGCGCGGCCCGCGGATCCGCGGTCGACTGAGGCCGGCGGCATAAGGGAGTCGTTCCCGGGAGGGGTGCGATGAACCTGATCCTGCTCGGACCACCAGGCGCGGGGAAGGGGACGCAGGCGAAGCGGATGGTCGACCCGCTGCGGGATCCCCCAGGTGTCCACCGGCGACATCCTCCGGCAGGCCGTGAAGGACGGCACCGCGCTCGGCAAGCAGGCCGGGCCGCTGATGGCCGCCGGCAAGCTGGTCCCGGACGACCTGGTGGTCGGCATCGTCGAAGGACCGCCTGCTAGCAGCCCGACGCCGCCAAGGGCTTCATCCTCGACGGCTTCCCGCGCACCATCCCCCAGGCCGAGAAGCTGGAGGAGGTGCTCGAGAACCACGGCAAGCGCGCATCGACGCCGTGATCTCGCTCGAGGTGCCGATCGAGATGCTCGTGGAGCGCATCTCGGGGCGGCGGAGCTGCCCGCAGTGACGGGAGCGTCTACCACGTCGTCCAGAACCCGCCCCGGCGACGGGCGTCTGCGACAAGTGCGGCGCGGCGCTGGTCCAGCGCGAGCCGACGACAAGGCAGAGAGCGTCCGCACGCCGGATGCAGGCTACGCAGCCCAGACGGCCCCGCTGAAGGACTTCTACGCCCGCAGGGGCCTGCTCCGCGCGGTGGACGGCGTCGGCGCTCCCGAGGCCATCGAGGCCGCCGTGGCCCAGGCGCTCGGCCGGCGTTAATTTTCCTCGATGGCGCGTGGAGATCAAGAGCGCGCCGGAGCTCGACCGCATGCGCGACGCCGGCCGGATCGTGCGCCGAGATCCTCGACGAGCTCGAGGCCGCCGTGGCGCCCGGGGTGACCACCTGGGAGCTCGACCAGCTCGCCGAGCGTCTCATCCGTGAGAAGGGGGCCAAGCGCGCCTTCAAGGGCTACCGCGGCTTCCCGGGCGTGCTCTGCGCCAGCATCAACGACGAGGTGGTGCACGGCATCCCCAGCCGGAGCCGGAAGCTCGACGAGGGCGACCTGATCAAGCTCGACTTCGGCGTCTCGTGGAGGGCTTCTACGGGGACGCGGCGCGGACGGTCCCGGTGGGAAAGGTGTCCGACCAGGCGCCGGCGGCTCATCCGAGGCGACCCGCGAGTCGCTCGAGGCCGGCATCGCCGCCATCCGCCCGGGAACCGCATCGGGGACATCGGCCACGCGGTGCAGTCGCACGTGGAGAAGCTCGGCTTCTCGGTGGTCCGCGACTTCGTCGGCCACGGCATCGGCCGGAAGCTCCACGAGGCCCCCCAGGTGCCCAACTACGGCGCGTCCAGGCGACGACTCGGAATCCCGGCTGCGCCCGGGGATGGTCCTGGCGATGGAGCCCATGGTGAACGCGGGGACCCATGCGGTGGACGTCCTGGACGACGGCTGGACCGCGGTGACCCTCGACGGGCAGCTCTCGGCCCACTGGGAGCACACCATCCTGGTGATCGAGGATGGCCACGAGGTGCTCACCCGCTCCCGGCGAGGACAACGGCTTGAAATGTCGAGGCCTGGCCGGTAGAAGACCTTGCTTCGGCGCGCCCCGGCTGGTATGGCGGCGCGCTTTCCCGTGTACGTCGGTCTGTTTGTCGAAGGCGGTCAGTCTGCCGAGATTTCGAAGATCTGAGAGGGTCGCCGCGGTGCCGAAGGACGATGCCATCGAGGTCGAGGGGACGGTCATCGAGCCGCTCCCCAACGCCATGTTCCGGGTGGTCCTCGACAACGGCGGACACAAGGTGCTCGCGCACATCTCGGGAAAGATGCGGATGCACTTCATCCGCATCCTCCCGGGCGACAAGGTGAAGGTGGAGCTGTCGCCGTACGACCTCACCCGCGGCCGCATCACCTATCGGGCGAAGTAGCCAGTCCCCCTTCGGCAGGTCCGAAGGACGGAAATTTTCGAGGAGCTGGTGCCGGACGGACACGATAGGAGTCGGTGTCGCCATGAAGGTTCGCGCGTCGGTGAAGAAGATTTGCGACAAGTGCAAGGTGATCCGCCGCAAGGGCGTGGTGCGCGTGATCTGCGCCGCGAACCCCCGTCACAAGCAGCGCCAGGGCTAAGCGCCCAGGTCGAACGACGAACAAGGAACGCAGACATGGCTCGCATCGCAGGCATCGACCTTCCCCCCGCCAAGCGGGTCGGTGATCTCGCTCCAGTACATCTACGGCATCGGCAAGAAGACGCGCGCAGGACATCTGTCGCCAAGGCGCAGGTCGACGCTGACACCGCGGACCAAGGACCTCACCGAGGACCAGACCCGCAAGATCCGCGAGACCATCGAGGCCGAGCTACAAGGTCGAAGGCGATCTCCGCCGCGAGGCCACCATGAACATCAAGCGCCTGATGGACCTCGGCTGCTACCGCGGCCTGCGTCACCGCAAGGGCCTGCCCGTCCGCGGCCAGCGCACCCACACCAACGCCCGCACCCGCAAGGGCCCGAAGCGCGGCATCATCCGCCCAAGCCGTCGCGGCCGCCCCCTAACCACTTCAGCCCAGGCGTAACCTGGCCAGAACTGACGCAGAAACCGCCCGATGGCCAAGAGAAAGCCGAGCAGCCCCGCCGCTCCGGCAGGCCCCTGCCGCCCGAGCGCCGCCGCCGGCGCCAGTCCGCAGCCGCCGAGAAGCAAGGCCAAGCGCAAGACGCAAGAAGAACATCCTCAACGGCATCGTGCACATCCAGAGCACGTTCAACAACACCATCATCACCATCACCGACGTCTCCGGGAACGTGCTCTCCTGGTCGTCCGCCGGCGCGCGCGGCTTCAAGGGCACGCGCAAGTCGACCCCGTTCGCCGCGCAGGTCGCCGCCGGCGACGCCGCCGCCAAGGCGATGGAGCACGGCCTGAAGAACGTGAGGTGCTGGTGAAGGGCCCGGGCGCCGGCCGCGAGTCGGCCCTGCGCGCGCTCGCCGCCGCCGGCCTGAAGATCACGCTGATCCGCGACGTGACCCCCATTCCGCACAACGGCTGCCGGCAGCCGAAGCGCCGCCGCGTGTAGACCACCTTCCCTGGAGAACTGATTTGGCCCGCTACACCGCCAGCGCCTGCCGCATCTGCCGGCGCGAGAACCTCAAGATGTATCTGAAGGGCGACCGCTGCTACACCGACAAGTGCGCCATCGAGCGCCGCCCGTATCCGCCCGGCCAGCACGGCCAGGGCCGCGCGAAGTTCTGCGGCTACGGCGTGCAGCTGCGCGAGAAGCAGAAGGTCAAGCGCATGTACGGCCTGCTCGAGGCGCAGTTCCGCGGCTACTTCCACCGCGCGGCGCGCGCCAAGGGCAAGACCGGCGAGACCCTGCTCCAGCTGCTCGAGCTGCGGCTGGACAACGTGGTCTTCCGCATGGGCTTCGCCGACACCCGCGCCGAGGCCCGCCAGCTGGTCCGGCACGGCCACTTCACGGTGAACGGCAAGCGGGTCAACATCCCCTCGTTCGAGGTGAAGCCCGGCACCGTGGTCGAGGTCGCCGGAGAAGAGCCGGAAGATGATCCGCATCGCCGAGGCGCTCGAGACGGTGGACCGCCGCGGCATCCCCCAGTGGATCGAGCTGGACAAGAAGGCGCTCAAGGGCACGGTGAAGAGCGTCCCGAACCGCGAGGACCTCACCATGCCGATCCAGGAGCAGCTGATCGTCGAGCTCTACAGCAAGTAAGGCGCAGGCACGCAGCACACGGAGCGCGTCCTCCCGTCATCCGGACGGGTAAGTGGGTGGCGTCGCTCCTCGACAGAGGAAGGAAGCAGTCCATGGCAGAAGCATTCAACGCGAAGAACTGGCGCGATCTCATCAAGCCCCGGCGGATGGAGGTCGACCCCGAGTCCGCTCACCCACACCTACGGCAAGTTCGTCGCCGAGCCGCTCGAGCGCGGGTTCGGCACCACCCTCGGCAACTCGCTCCGGCGCGTGCTCCTGAGCTCGCTCCAGGGCGCGGCCATCACCAGCGTGCGCATCGAGGGCGTGGAGCACGAGTTCACCACCATCCCCGAGGTCGCCGAGGACGTCACCGACATCGTCCTGAACCTCAAGGAAGTGCTGCTGCGGATGCACACCAACGAGCAGAAGACGCTCCGCATCGAGGTCGAGGGCCCGAAGGAGGTCAAGGCGGGCGACATCATCGCCGACGACCAGGTCGAGATCCTCAACCCCGGCCACCACATCTGCACCCTCGTCCGAGGGCGGGCAAGCTCCGGATGGAGATGACCTGCCGCCGCGGCCGCGGCTACGTGCCGGCGGATCGCAACAAGGTCGCCGGGCGCTCCGATCGGCACCATCCCGATCGACTCGCTCTTCTCGCCCATCAGCAAGGTCAACTACCAGGTCACCAACGCCCGCGTCGGGCAGGTCACCGACTACGACAAGCTCAGCCTCGAGGTGTGGACCGACGGCTCGGTCACCCCGCAGGACGCGGTGGCCTACGCGGCGAAGATCATCAAGGAGCAGCTCACGGTCTTCATCAACTTCGACGAGACCGAGGAGCCGGTCGTCGCCGAGGCGCCCAAGGAGGAGGCGAAGCTCAACGAGAACCTCTTCCGCTGCGTCGACGAGCTCGAGCTGTCGCGTCCGCTCGCGCGAACTGCCTGCAGCAGGCCAACATCAAGACCATCGGCGACCTGGTGCAGAAGACCGAGGCCGAGATGCTCAAGACCAAGAACTTCGGCCGCAAGTCGCTGAAGGAGATCAAGGAGATCCTCGCCGAGATGGGGCTCTCCCTGGGCATGAAGCTCGAGAACTGGCCGCAGCGCCCCGGCGTCGCACCGGTCTCGAGCGAGCCGAAGGCGTAAAGACACGACCGAAGTGATATCGGCCCGGGTACCTGACACGGCCCGGGAAAGGACGGAAGACGGTGCGTCACCGCGTCGGACACAGGAAGCTGCAGAAGAACACCAGCCACCGGCTGGCGATGCTGGACAACATGGTCACCTCGCTGCTCGAGCACGAGGCGATCAAGACCACCGTGCCCAAGGCCAAGGAGGCCCGGCGGCTCGCCGAGCGGATCATCACCCTCGGCAAGCGCGGGGGCCTGGCCAACGTCCGGCTGGCGGAGCGCACCGTGCGCAGCCGCGCCATCCTCCAGAAGGTCTTCGGCGAGCTGAAGGACCGCTACGCCGCGCGCCCGGGTGGCTACACCCGCATCATCCGCCTCGGCCACCGGACCGGTGACGCGGCGGAGATGGCGCTGCTTGGAGTTGGTGGACCGCCCGGCGAAGGCCGAGGCGACCGAGAAGAAGGAGTAGGGCGGCGTCAGCCCAGGCGAGCAGCCGCGTCGTCATTGCGGCTGCCCGTCCTTGAGGAGCAGCACGCTGCCCTTCCGGGTGTGGAGCTCGATCTCCGTCGCCTTGAGGTTGAACGGGGCGAGCTTGCCGTTGTCGCCCATCAGCTGCTTGGGAGTGATGGTCACGAAGGCCCGTGGCTCCACGTGGCTGATCGCCGCCCGGTACGCATGGTTCACCACCACCACCACGTCCTCCCACGCCCGATCGCTCTCGTTGGAGAGGACGTACGCCGGATGCTCGGTCTGATCTCCCAGGATGAGCCGGGCCCCGAGCGAGCTGCTCGGGCCGACCAGGGTGGGCGCGCTCGGGCAGGCGACGAAGACCCCGGCGAGGCTCAGCACCGCCCAGGCGGCGAGGATGGCCGCCTTGAACTTGAAGTACCGGTCGGCGTTGCGGAAATCCTCCCAGGTCTCGCGGAGAATGGCGGCGACGTTGAGGGCCGTGCTCTCGGCCTCGGTGCGGATGCGCGCCTGGAGCGGCAGGCCGTCCTCGTCGAGCGGCAGGGGCTCGCTGCGGGTGGCGCTCACCGTCCTGCCGGCGAGCAGCGCAGCCTGGTGGGGCGGCAAGTTCCGTCCTGGTGGTCGCATGCGGCCGGAGGTGAGTCTACACGAGACCAATCGCGCGGCCTGCCCTGTGCCTCCGCGCTCCCGGGTGCTGTAGTCCTGTCCACCGTGTTCCCGGACCTACCGAAGGGAGTCCACGCGCCGTGAGGGAGGTCTACATCGTCGCCACCGAGGACGCCGATCCGCTCGGCGCCGAGGGAATCGGCGAGGCATTCGAGACCGACGACGTGACCGTGGAGCTGGACGAGGGCCCGGGGAGCTTCCGTCTGCACTCGGCGGAGGCTGACATCGCCGTCCGCTTCGAGGCGCTCGAGACGCCGCTCGGCTGGACCCCGGAGCTCCTGACCGGCAGCGAGGCGGCCCACGCCCGGCTCCGGCGCGCCCGCGGGCTCTACCGCGTCGCCTACCAGACCCCGCCCGGGAGCCAGCCCACCGTGGGCGTCTTCGAGGCGCTGTGGTGCGCGCGCGGGCTCCTCGAGCGGCGGGAGGGCGTGCTGCTCGACGCCAGCGCCTTCAAGCTCCACGAGGAGGAGGACGTCCGGGAGATCACCGAGCTGGACTTCGACATCCGGGACCACGTGAACCTCCACGCCATGGAGGCCGCTCCGGGGGACGCGCCGCTCTGGGTGCACTCGCACGGGATGGCGAAGTTCGGGCAGCGGGACGTGGAGATCTTCCACCTGGCGGAGGCGGACCTGCTCCCGGCGGAGAGCTTCCTCCACGAGCTCTGCACCGACCTGGCCTTCGGCGAGGGGCCTGTGCCGCGCATGCCGATGGAGACCAGCAACGGCGAGGCGTTCATGCTCGTCTCCTCGGAGGAGGCGCGGCACGGGATGCTCGGCGTCCCGATGGACACCTTCGAGGGGCACGAGGGGGAGTACTGGACCGTGGTCTCTCCGGAGGGGCGGCACACCACCTCGGAGCTGCTCCGCCCTTACCGGAGCCGCTTCGAGCAGGAGGATCCGACCCGCTCCGAGGCGCTTGCGGCCCAGGCCTCGCAGCTCCGGCCCGCGTTCAAGGCCCGCTTCCACCGCCGGGGACTGATGGAGCCCTTGACCTTCCTGGTCCGCGCCGCGTTCGAGACCCACCCGGAGGGCGACCCGGTCCAGGAGAACCTCTGGATGGAGGTGCTGGCCTGGGAGGACGGCCGCATCACCGGGAAGCTGGTCGACGGGGCAGCGCACACGACCGAGTGGCGGAAGGGCGCCTCCGTCGAGATCGAGGAGGACAGCATCAACGCCGTGGCCATGGGACGGGAGGGGCGTCCGCTCGACGATGGCGAGATGCAGGGCGTGCTCCTCGCCGAGCGTCCGAGCTGATGGAGGTCCAGCTCTCCCAGGAGGTCGCCGAGGCGCGGGCGGCAGGGATTCCCGTCGTGGTCCTCGAGTCCTCGGTCATCGCCCAGGGCCTGCCGTACCCGGTGTACCTCGAGGCCGCCCGTGCCTGCGAGGAGGCCGTCCGGCGTGCCGGGGCGGTGCCGGCGGTGGTCGCGGTCATCGACGGGGTCGTTCGCTGCGGGCTCTCGGTCGACGAGGTCCGCCGGCTGGCCGCCGGGCCGGAGCGGCGATGGAAGATTGGGGTGGGGGAGCTCGCCTCGGCGGTGCTCCAGAAGGCAACCGGCGGCACGACGGTGAGCGCGACCTGCGCGGTGGCCGGTGACTGCGGCTTGCCAATCTTCGCGACTGGCGGCATCGGCGGCGTCCATCGGGGCGAGGCGGGCGACATCTCCGCCGACCTGGGGGCGCTCGCCAGGTATCCGGGGATGGTGGTCTGCACCGGGGCCAAGAGCGTGCTCGACCTGCCGCGGACGCTCGAGGCGCTCGAGTCGCTGGGCGTCCCGGTCCTCGGCTTCGGGAGCAGCGAGTTCCCGGCGTTCTATGCGGACCGGTCGGGGCTCACGCTCGAGCACCGGGCGGACACGCCGCAGCTCGCCGCCGAGGCGCTCCACGCGCAGCGCGACCGGCTCGGGCTGAAGCAGGCCATCCTCCTCACCGTTCCGCCGCCGCCGGAGGTGGCGCTGGATCGAGACGAGGTCGACCGGGCGCTCGTGGCCGCGGAGGCCGAGGCGCAGCGGCAGGGCGTGACGGGCAAGGCAGTGACGCCATTTCTTCTCTCCCGGCTCGTCGAGGCCACAGGCGGCCGGACGCTCCGGGCGAACGTGGCGCTCCTGGCGAGGAACGCGCGGGTGGCGGCAGAGGTGGCGGTGGCGTATGCGCGCCTCCTCCGCACGACGACGTGAGCTCCGGGTTCGCTGCGGCCCGTAGAGGAAGCGGTCTGCGATGATCAGTGGCGCCGGGGCGGTCCCGACCGGCCTGCGCGACCGTCCGTGCTCTGAGAGACGCGTCACGCGCCCAGCGTCGTTCTTCGCAGCGGCACCTTGCCGAGCTCCAGGCCGTCCGCAAGGTTTCGCCAAGACGGTTCCCGGAAGAGTTTCGGACGGTCACCCGGAGAGAGAAGGGCGCGCGCTCCGGATTTTGCGTCCGAAAATGTTTCGCGAACGCTGTTCCCAGGAACCGCTGACGGTCCGCCGGTGTGGACGGCGAGCTCGCTGGTTGGCCCGACGGCTCACCGAAGAGCGCTCGAACAGTCCCACTGAACGCGTTGGAACTGTTCCCCCTCGCGGGTTGGCGAAACCGAAACGGGCGCCGCTCTCGACCTTCCGGCCCCCCCCTCGCCAGGTGACCGTCCGAATCTGTTTCGTGAACGGCCTACGCGAAGCCGCGGTCACGAGCGGACCGGGTTCCTGAGCCATTCCCCGTTGCAACCTGCAGCATCCGGGTCCCAAGGCCAGGGCCGTCCCGGCAACCCGCCCGACGGCCCGGGACTACCGCGTCTCCTCGGGGCGACTCTCGGCTCCGTGACGCGTGACACGGAGGCCGTCGTCCGTTCCACGAACGCCGTCCTCGAAGACGGGCCCCTAGAACTCGATCCCATTCGACGCCGGCTTCGGCAGGGTCATCGCCAGCCGCCGCACGTCGGCCCCCCCGTAGAACGTCTGGTACAGCGAGTCGTCGGCGACGACCTGCTTCACGTACGCTCGCGTCTCCTTGAACGGCATCGACTCGACGAAGAGATCCACAGGCAGCGAGCCGATCTCCCCGGTCCACTTGAGCGTCACCGCGGGCCCCGCGTTGTAGGCCGCGGCGATCAGCACCGGGTGCACGAACCGCTTCGCGAGCTGACCCACGTACCAGGCCGACAGGTCCAGGTTCAGCTCGGGACGGTACAGCTCGTCCGGCTCCGGCGGGTCGCGCTGCAGCTCCCGGGCGATCGCGCTCGCGGTCCGCGCCATCAGCTGCATCAGGCCCCGCGCCCGGGCCGCGCTCAAGCGGTCCGGCTGGAACGCGCTCTCGCGCCGCATGATCGCGTACAGCAGCGAGGCGTGGACGCCCTGCGCCCGCGCCGTCTCGTCCACGTGGCTCACGTAGGGCCGGGGGTAGAGCAGGGCGAGCGCCCCCGGGTCCTTCTGCCCGTACGCCTTGGTCCACAGCAGCCGGTTCGCCAGGTTGTACGCTGCCCAGGCCTCGCCCACCCGCGCCAGCGCCGTCCCGATGCGGAGCGCCGCCTCGGGTGTGTGCACCGCGCCGAGTCGGGCGCGCAGCTCCTCGGCCGACTCGCGCCACAGCCCCGCGCTCGCCAGCGCCCGGGGCAGGGCGAGCTCCGGGGCAGCCACGACCTTGGATGGCAGCTTCGGCCGCTCGGTGAAGACGGCCTCCGGCTTGGCCCCCAGCTCCCGGAGCCGTTCCTGCGCCAGCAGGCCGTAGAACGTCTGCGGGTAAAGCTTCAGGATGTCCTGGTACTCCTCGACCGGCTTTCCGCCCGCGAGCTGCTTCACCCGGACCCGCCAGTACTTCGCCTGCGGCACGAGCGCGCTCCGCGCATAGCGCTCCTGGAGCTCCCGGAGGGCGCGGTCCGCCTCGCTCCAGTTGCCGGCCCGGATCTGCGCCAGGGCCCGGAACCAGCAGGCCTCGTCCCGCCGCCTCGACTCGGGGTGCTTCCGCTCGAAGCTCTCCAGCGCGTCGGCCGCCGCCTGGAGCCTCCCGTCCTGGAGCGCCAGCCACCCGAGGAAGTAGTCCGCCTCCTCCGAGGCAGGCTGGCCGACGAATCGCTTCGAGATCTCCTGGAGCCGCTCCACCGCCTGGGCGTGCTCGTCCAGCTTCAGCAAGCGCCGCGCGCGGACCAGCATCGCCTCGGCCGCGGTCTCTGGCGGCCCCTCCGATGCCACCTCGAGGGCCTTCTCCGCCTCGCTCACCTTGTTGAGGGAGAACAGGGCCTGCGCCCGCAGGAGCGCGACCTGGGCCTGTGCCGCCGGCTCGCGCACCAGACCATTGGCCTCGCTCCGGTCGAGCTCGGTCAGAGCCGTCTTCGCATCGCCCGCGTCGAGGAAGACCCGCGTCCGCTGCATCCGCTCGTCAAGGGTCAGCGCGACGGCAGGCGCGGAGCTGCCGCGGAGCTCGGCGTCGGCATCCATCGCTGCCTGCGAGCGGGGGTAGCGCACCATGAGCGTGTGGAGGTCCGCCTGGGCTCCGAGGAGGTCGCCAAGGGCCGCGCGGGCCTCCGACCGGTCGGCGAGCAGCTCGGGGCCTCCCAGGGCCCCCAGCGCCCGCTCCAGGAGCGGGAGGGCCTGGCCTGGCTCGCCGGCGCGCAGCAGCGCCTCTCCGGCCCGGGCGACTGCCCGGTTCGCCACCGCTCCGGGCGCCGTCGTCGCCTCCGAGAACGCCTGTGCAGCCGCCCTGAAATCACGCATGTAGAAGAGCGCTTGCCCGATGTCGAAGCTCCGGTACGGGCCCAGGAGCGGCGGCGCGGGATGCTTGCGCAGCTGGGCCAGCGCCTCCCGGGGCTCTCCCCGGCTCAGGAGCAGCGACCCCGCCAGGAGCGAGAGCTGGGGAGCCTGGGGACAGCCTTTCCGGGCACATGCGGCGAGCTCCGCCTGCGCGAGCTCGAGCGCGGAGGTCCGCTGCAGCCGGGTGGCCTCCAAGAGCCGCTCCGACTGGGCGTGGGCCCCCACGTCGCCCAGGCCGACCACAAGCGCGAGACACCGCCCGGCATGGAGGAGCCGGCGGGCACGCCCACGCGGGCGCGTCCGGGGACCAGCAGAAGCGGGCACCATGAGGTGACGCGCATGCTCTCACGCCCCGCCGACCCTTGTCCCCCCGTGGGAACGCGGGATTGCACGCGGCGCGTGGGTGAGGTGCGTGCACCGCGCCGACCCTGGTTTGACATCGGAATGTGGCACCGCTTAAACCACCGCGGACTCCGGGTGCGGCCCGGGGAGGCGAGGGGAAGATTTCCAGCACCGGTCATCTCTGTACGCGCTCAGCACGCCCTCGCTCCGTCCTTGTCGACGTCTTCGCGGAGACTCGCCGATGAAACCGTGCCCGACCAATCTGCCCCAGACCATCAACCCTGAGGCAGGACCCAAGCGTGCTGGGGTCGAAGTTCACCGAAACCTCAACTGCAACCACTACGACCACTGCCTCGACGAGGCGGTGCGCCGGGGCTGGCAAAGCTTCACCTGCGTGAAGTGCCCGCTCTACGCCACCGTGGCCGCGCCAGCGCTCGGCATCGAGGCGTACGCGACACAGCGCCGCGCCATCTAGCCGCCGGGCCTCGCTCAGAGGCCGGCGTAGATGACCACCACCCAGTAGCGCCCCTTCCCGTAGGTGGGGGAGTCGCCGCGCACGGCGCCGATCCCCACCATCGAGTAGCGCGCCTCCTTGAGCCCGCGCGAGCGCGGCAGCGCTGCGAGGTCGCGGGCGACGTAGAGGTCCGCCGAGGCGGTCCGCGCCTCCGAGAGCACGCCGAACACCTGGCTGTCGATGTCCGGCGCCCTGGGGTCGTCCCGGGCCAGCGCCGCCCGGGCCTGCCGGGTGGCGATGTCCTCGAGCGCTGCGCTGCGCTGGAGTGCCGGGAGCCTCATCGCCGCGCGCTCGGCCGTGAGGCGGGCATACGCCCCCGCCACCGGGTCGCCGCTGCCCTTCGCCGGGGTGGCGAACAGCTCGACGACGATCTCCTCCGAGCCCCCGTCCCGGGACTGGCGTGCCAGCCCGAACCCCACCCGCTCGAAGGCCGGATCGAGGAGGTTCTTCCGGTGCCCGGGGCTTTCCTCGATGGCCGCGTGCGCCGCGAGTGGACCGGAGGCCATCCCCAGGTTCTCGCCCGATGTCACATAGCTGTAGCCGCCCTGCTCGAGCCGGTCGGGGAGGGCATCGCCGTCCGGCGAGACGTGCGCGAAGAAGCGCTGGCTCGCCATCCGGTCGGCGTACCGCTGGGCGATCCCATCCAGACGGGGGTCGACCTGGACGGCTGGCGCCCCCGCTGCGCTCCGCAGCGCGTTGACCCGGGCCAGGAGACGCGCCCGCGCCTCCTCGGGCGAGGCGGGCTCCGAGGCCCCCAGCGCGTCGGGGGCGGCCGCGGACATGGGTCCGACCTCGACCGAGAACATCGCCGCGACCTCGGGACCCTCGGCCCCCTCGCCCAAGACCTCGAGCGAGTGCCGGCCGTTCCCCTGGAACAGCACCGGAGCGCAATAGGCCCCGTTGCGCCCGGAGATGTCGGTCAGCCGGTCCACCGCCCCCGAGGGCCGGGTCACGAAGACCGACGGGCGCCCGAGCGGAGCGCGCAGCTCGAAGCACAGCCGCTGCCGCGACGGAGCCGCCGCGACCTTTCGCGGGAAAGGCTGCACCACCGCCTTCCGCTCGGCGAGCAGCAGCGCCAGCACCGTGTGGTCGTCATCGGCCACCAGCGCCACCCCGGCGTGGGAGGCGGGCTCGGCGGTGAACTCCGTCCGCTGAAGGAAGCTCTGGAGCGTCGTCTCCGTCCGCCAGCTCCGGATGAGCACCAGCCGGGGATTGGCATCCCAGCCGCCGGCCTCGGACACCGCCAGGCCGATTCGGGTCCCACCGGCCGCCTGGGCGGTCCCGATCAGCGCCTCACGGGCGAGCGTCCGGGCCGCCTGGGTCAGCGCGGCGTCGCTCACCGGCGAGGACCGGCCCACGCGCTCGAAGCTCTGCCGGAGGTGCAGGAGCGCCCTCGCCTCGGCGTCGGCGAGCTCGGCGGGGGCCGGTGCCGCCGGAGGGGTCGCCGCCGGCCCAGGCGCGGCGAGGAGGACCAGCGCGAGGAGGAGTCTCACGGCAGGGGCGCGAGGCGGAACTCGATGCGGCGGGCCTGGGCGTGGCGCACGGCGGTGTTCCACCGCTCGAGAAGGACGGTCTCCTGGGCCTGGAGGGTGGCCCGCCAGGTGGCAGCCCGGACCTCGACCTGGAGCACCCCATCGACCAGACCCAGCGGTCGGCTCTGGGCGCCGATGATCGCGCCCTGGACTCGCGGCCAGAGCGCTCCGAGCGCCGCCACGCCGTTGCCCTCGCGCGCCAGACGGCCGAGGACGTCGGGGAGCAACGAAGCGAGGGGGGTCGGTTCCCGGGAGGCCACGGCCTCCGCAGGTTAGCCGAGGAACACGCCGCCGCGCGCCCCGAGCAGCGCGCGCAGCATGTGCTCGATGGTGCTCCGCGTGGCCTCGACCATCGCCTCCACCACCGAGGGGTCGGTCTCCTTCGCCCCGGGTGGGACGGCGATTGGCTCGCCGATGCGGATCCGCCACTTGGCGGGCAGCGGCAGTGGCCCGAGCGGCGTGACCGGGACGTACGGGACGCCGAGCAGCCCGCCGGGGAGCTTGCCGAGCAGCGGGAGCGTCTCCTCGGCGCCCATGATTGCCACCGGGAGGATGGGCCGCCCCGTCCGGAGCGCCAGCTTCACGAAGCCGCCGCGTCCGAAGCGCTGCAGCCGGTACCGGTCGCGGAAGGGCTTTCCGATGCCCTGGATGCCCTCCGGGAAGATGAGGACCGGCCGCCCCTCGCCGAGGAGGCGGGTCGCGCTGTCCGGCGAGGCACGCACCGCGCCGAGCCGGTTGAAGAGCGTGCCCAGCAGCGGGGCGTAGAAGACCTGGTCCTCGGCCAGCCAGCGCGCCTCGGGCAGCTCGGGGCGCTCGCGGCGGAGCGCCTCGTGGAGCATCGGGCCGTCGAGGGGGAGCGCGCCGGCGTGGTTGGCGACGAGCAGCGCGCCGCCCGCGGGAACGTGCGCGGCGCCCTCCACCTCCACCCGGAACCAGCGGCTGTAGAGGAAGTCGAGCAGCGGAGCCACGGCCTCGCTCAGCCGGGCGTCGCGGCCGTACACGTCGAGCTGCTCACCTCCGGAGGTCCCCAGGCCGGCGCGGATGGCCCGCGCGGCCGCCTCGAGCGCCGACCACGCCTCGGCCAGCAACCCCGGGGCCTCGCGGAGCGCCTCGACGAGGGCCCCGGAGAGGCTCGCGGCGGGCGCCTCCGAGGAGCGACGCCCGGATCGACGCGTCGCGCTGGCCGCGAGACGGGGGCCTCCGGCGGCCGCGTCGCCGAGCGGAGTCCACTGGAGGGTGCTCGCCAGGGTGGCCGCCGGACGCCGGGTTCCCGGCGGAGGCGAGGGAAGGAGGCTCCGGGGCCACGGGGCGCGGGAGGACCGGCGCTGCGCCGGGGGGCTCGGGGGGCGTCAGCTCGCTTCGGCGCGGGAGCCGCGGCGGCCGGAGGCTGGCTGTGCGTGCGCCCCGAGCCCTTCGCGGACGTCTTTCGCCTGGGAGGCGCGGCGGGCTCGGACGCCCGCGTGCGGGTCCCGCGCGCGGCTCCGGAGGGCTCGCAGGCCGCGCAGCGCCCCGGGTGGGGCATCCCGCCCCGCCGGCGGGGAGCCGGTGCGCGGCCCCTCCGGCACCACGGACGCAGCTCCCGGGACCGCGGCCTCCCGGGCTGCGCGGCCGTCCCGGACGCCGCGGCCGGTGTCCGTTGCGCTGCGCCTCGCTGGAAGGGGTCGTTCCCCAGGACCCTCCTGCTGCCCATCGCTCAGCTCCTCACCGAGGCCGCAGCCTCGCGCGTTCCGAAGCGGGGGTGAAAGCCCAGCAGCGTGCGCGCGCGGGTACCATCTGCCACCCAGGAGTAGTGAAGGTAATCGAGGAGCGCTCCGGGCGTCGCGGTGATTCCGGCCGAGTTGAGCGCCCGCAGCGTCGCCCGGGCGACAGGGGGCGGGAGCGGGAGCGGCCGGGTGCCGGCCAGCCGGATGAGCGACGAGAGCGGGAGCACATCCTCGCTGACCACGTTGAAGGTCCCGCTCACCGGGGCGTCCAGGACGCGCAGCAGCAGCTCCCGGGCGTCCTCCTCGTGCACGGCCTGCCAGAGCGGGTCGAAGCCCAGCAACGTCGGAACCAGCGGCCGCCGGAAGTAGCGGGTGGCGGGGTTGTCGACCGTCGGCCCGAGCACCGGCGCGAACCGGAAGACGGTCACCCCGACGCCCGGGTGGTCGCGGCGGAACGTCACGAGCTGGCGCTCGACCTCGACCCGGTCGGTGACGAAGCGGCTGCCCGGGGACCCGTGCAGCGTCGCGTCCTCGCCGAGCAGCACCGGATTGCCCGGCCGGGCGCCGTAGACGGCGGTGGTCGACGGGACGACCACGTGCCGCACGCCGGCCCGCACCGCCGCCGCGAGCGTGTGCAGCGTGCCGATGACCTCGAGCTCGTGCGCGAACGCTGCGCCTCGCGTCCGGCCGTGAAGGAACGCCAGGTGGTACAGCACGTCCACCCGGGCGCCGGAGAGCGCGGCCTCGAGCTCCGACTCCACGTCCCAGCGGGTCAGGTCCAGCCGGTGGTGCACCAGCCTCGCCCCGGTGACCGGGCGGGGGCCGAAGGTGAGGATCTGCTCGATGCGCGGCTCGGCGAGGAGCTTCGGCAGGAGCAGCGCTCCGAACTCGCTCGTGGGGCCGGTGATGGCGACCCGCAGGGAACTGCCGCGCTCTTTCCCCATCCCGCCGCGAGCATGTACCCCGTCGCTCGGTCCAGTGCCACCGGATGCGGCGCCTCCGGTGCGGGAGCGGTGCGCCGCTCGGGTCGCCGGCCAGCGAGGCTCGGGATTCCGAGGAACTGCCCCTCGTCCCGAGGGTTGCACGCATCCGTCCCCTCGTGTAGCGCCGCTCCCGCGACATGCCGACCATCGCCGTCCTCAGCGACGCGCTCATCGATCAGATCGCCGCTGGCGAGGTCGTCGAGCGTCCGGCCTCGGTGGTGAAGGAGCTCGGCGAGAACGCGCTCGACGCCGGCGCGCGCTCCATCCAGATCTCGATCGAGGGCGGGGGGACCCGGCTCATCGAGGTGACCGACGACGGCTCGGGGATGTCCCGCGAGGACGCGCTCCTGAGCGTCCGCCGGCACGCCACGAGCAAGCTGAGGACCGCCGGACGACCTCCTGGCCATCCGGACGCTCGGCTTCCGCGGCGAGGGTCTGGCCGCCATCGCCTCCGTCTCCCGGCTGGTGCTTCGCTCGGCGCTCCAGGGCGCGCCGGAGGGCACCGAGGTGCGGGTGGAGGACGGAGAGGTCCGGACCAGGCCTGCGGCGGCGCGGCCCGGCACGCAGGTCCGGGTCGAGGACCTCTTCGGCGCGGTGCCCGCCCGCCGCAAGTTCCTGCGCCGTGCCGAGACCGAGCTGAAGCACGTCGAGGACGCGGTGCTCCGGCTCGCGCTCGCCCACCCCGAGGTCTCGTTCCGGCTGGAGCACGAGGGCCGGACGGTGCGCGTGCTCCCTCCCGAGCCCGGGCGACTTCCAGGAGCGCATCGCCGCCGCGCTCGGCCCCGAGGTCGGCCCCTTCCTCCTTCCGGTGGAGGAGCGGCGGCTCGGGCTGCGCGTCCATGGGGTGATCGCCTCGCCGGAGTTCAGCCTCTCCACGACGCGGTCGCTCTACGTCTTCGTCAACGGCCGTCACGTCCGCGACCGCACCCTCCACTTCGCGGTCCACCGCGGGCTCGCGCCGTCGCTGCCCTCGGGGCGGCAGCCGGTGGGCGTCCTGTTCGTCGAGATCGAGCCGTCGCGCGTCGACGTGAACGTCCATCCGCAGAAGCTGGAGGTTCGCTTCGCCGACGCGGCCGAGGTGACCGACGCGGTCCAGGCCGCCATCGCCCGCGCCGTGCTGCGGGCCTCGCTCTCGGGCGGAGCGTCGCGCCCCGTCGCTCCCTCGGTGGATTACGCCGCGGCCGTGGAGCGGTTCCTCCTGCGCGCCTCGTCGGCGCCCCTGCCGCTCCCCGAGGTGCAGGATCGCCCGGCCGCCCACGGGGAGGCGCTGCCGGACCGGAACGCCGCGCCCGCTCCCGGATACTTCGCCGCGCTCCGGGTACTCGGGACCCTGCGCGGCCGGGCGGCGGTGTGCGAGGGACCGGGCGGCACGCTGGTGGTCATCGACCTCCACGCCGCCCGCGAACGGGTCATCGCCCACCGGCTCGGAGCGGAACGCGCCGCCCCGCCCGCGGCCCCGCTGGTCGGCGCGCTGGGGCTCACCGCGGCGATGCAGCGGCGGCTGGCCGCGCGCCTCGAGGAGCTCGCGACGGCCGGGCTGGTGGTCGAGCCCTTCGGCCCCGACGCGTTCCGGCTGGTGGGCGTGCCGCCCGCGCTGGTCGCGCAGCCCGCCCGAGGCCCTGGTCGAGGCAGCGGTGGCCGCGCTCGAGGGTGGTCACGGGGAGGCGGAGGTACGCGCAGCGCTCGCCTGCGTCGCGGCCGGTGACGCACGCGAGCCCTCCGCCGACGAGCTCCGGCAGCTCTTCACCGCGCTCGACGCCGCCGATCCCGGGATGCGGGTGCGACACGGGCGCGTCGTGGTCGAGGAGCGCGCGGTGCTCACGCTGCTGTCCTGATCGCATGGCCGGAAACGCCGGGGCAGGGGGGCGAGCGAGCGGAACTTGGATTGCGGGCTCCCACGGGGTACGAGAGGACCCGTGGCGACGGACCTGGAACGAGAGCTGGCGGAGATCCGCCGCGAGGTGATCGAGGGGCGCAACCTCGTCATCCGCACCGACAACCTCCTGAAGACCCTTCACTCCGAGGTGAAGGCGTTCGGCGCCCGGCAGAAGGAGTTCGAGCGCAAGCAGATGCTCTCCTCCGCCGCCGCGTACGCGCTCTTCGCGCTGCTCGCCGGGGGCGCTGCGGTCCTGGCCTCCGGGGCCCGTGCCTCGGCTGCCAACGCCGAGCGTGACAGGGCCGTGGCCGAGCTCAAGACGCTGACCCAGTCCATCGACAAGGAGCGGGCCGAGCAGGCCTCGATCGCCGCGGCCCGCCGCTCGGCCAACGAGGCGTACCGGATGATGACCGAGCTGCCCGGAGACAAGCGGCTGGACGGCATCACCGCGCTGTCCAAGGTGGATCAGAGCAAGCTCGACCCGCTCGAGCGTCAGGCCCTGGCCGACCGGGCAGCCGCGCTCCGCCACGAGCTCGGTCAGACGGCGTTCGAGCGCGGGAAGGCCGCGTTCCGGCGGAACGAGTGGGCCGCCGCCACCGAGGACCTCACGCGCTTCCTGGCCATGCAGCCCTCGGAGCCCGAGCAGCTCGAGGCGTCCTTCATGCTCGGAAACGCCCTCGTCCAGCAGCGGAAGTACGAGGCGGCCATCGCCCCACTGAAGCACTTCGTGGAGAAGGACCGGCGCAGCAAGAACCGCGAGTGGGCGATGACGCTGCTCGCGCAGGCCTACGAGCAGACCGGGAAGCCGGATCAGGCAGCCGCCGTCGCGCGCGAGGCGCTCGGCATGTACCCGGCCTCGCAGTTCACGCCCATGCTGAAGGCGCGCCTGTCCGAGCGCCAAGCGGGCCCTGTCCGATGGAGGCGGACGCAGGGGTCGCTGCCGGGAACCACCGGGCGACGCCACGTCCCCGGTCGCTGCCGGCGTCGCGCCGGCCACTGCCGCGGGGCCCCGGCCCGATGGCGGGACGGCCAATCCCCGCGCCCGTCCCGCGATGTTCAAGACCGCCGCCGAGTCCTCGGCCGGGCTCCTCCCGGCACCCGCTCCGGCGGTCCCGGCGCGGCCCGGACAGCCCTGAGGCCGCCGTGGCCCGCGCGCCAGCGTCCCGTGACCCTCGCTTCCGGCCGTACCGGCGGCGGTGATCGGGGTGTACCTGGTCGTGGTGTCGGTGTTTGCCCTGCTGATCACGGTGAGCGTGGTGCGTTCGGTCTGGTCCATGACGCCGCGGCGGGAGCCGGTCCGGACGGCCACCCTGGATCGCGAGGCGTGCACCGCGCGCGCCTCCGAGCTGAGCGATGCGCTGGAGGAGCGGCGCCGGGCGCTGTCCTCGCGTCGCGCCTGCGTCCCGTGCCGACACGCTCTGGATGTCCTTCCGCGTCGAGTGGCTGGACCGCCTGCGGCAGGCCGAGCGCAGCTGCGGGGTGGACGCGCCCGGCCGCGAGGACCTGGCCGAGGCTGTTCCGGCAGCTCGAGCACCTGGAGGACCTCTACACGACCTCCGCCGTGCAGTACTCCGGGCGAGGTCGGCCCGGCGCTCGACCGCTTCCACCGGATGCTCGCCGCGGCGCGGGACGCGCACTGAGGAGCGGCCGGACGGTCGCCTCACTGCTGCTGCGGCAGGAGGATCCGGACCGTCCCGCTCTCGTCGGAGACGCCCTGTCCGAGCAGGAGCGCGTGCGGCGTCCCGTCCGGCAGCATGCACCTGCCGGTAGATGCTGACCAGCGCCTGCGAGACGTGCGTCCCCGCATCGCGGAGCACGCGGGCCGTGAGCGACCGGCCGGTGGGCACCTGGAAGGGATCGAGCTGCGCGCCGCTCGCGGGCACCTGGACAACGCTGCGGAGGGCCGGCAGGCCCTGTGCCGCCTGCACCTCGAGCTGGTAGGTCCCGGGATCCAGCCGGAGGGCGAAGGTGCCCGTCTCGCTCGCGACGCCGGGCGACGCCCGAGGGCGGGAGCGGCAGGGCAGGATCGGCCGCGGCGACCGGGTCGGCGCGGAGGGATGCTCCGGCGTAGCGGGCCTCCGTCCGGGAGGAACACCGCGCCCCGGAGGAGGGGGCGCGGCGGGCAGGTCCAGGTGCCGGTCACGGGTGATCCCGACGGAGCCAGGAGGGTCGTCCGGAGTAGACCGGCGCTCGACCCGGGCGGCGGGATGGCCCACAGCTCGAGCGTTCCGGCCGCGGCCTGCGGGAGCGTCTCCAGGACGAAGGTGCCGTCGTCGGCCGAGCGTCCGGGGCCCGTGTTGCCCGAGCCTCCGCCCTGCACGGTGCCCTGGATGTAGACGGTCGCGCCCGCCACGGGGCCGCCCTCGGGACCGAGGAGCGTGCCCGAGACGCGGACCGGAGGGACGCCATCGCCCACGATGAAGGGCTGGCCGAATCGCGCGGCGTCGGGAACGGGAAAGGTGGCCACGGCTCCGAGCGCCCCCGCCGCCGGGGTGACCTGAAGGATCGCTCCGCCGGCGAGCGCAGAGGTCCCGACCGAGAGCTGGAACGCCCCGGTCGCGCCGGCCGTCCGCCGGGAAGAGAGGGGCCGGCCGTCCGGCGCGAGGAGCTGAACGTCCGGCGGCGCCGGCTCGGGCTGGCCCGGGCCCGCGAGCACGACCCCGGCGAGCGTCTGCAGTCCGCTGACCTCGATCAGATCCATCGTGAGTGGGGTCACGCCGGCGTCGATGCCGACGGCCGTCTGGACCGCGGGCGGAACATTGGGGTCGAGCGGGCTGACCACCAGCGTGTACACGCCCGGTCGAGACGGGCACCCGGAGGACGCCGGAGACCTCCGCGCCCGTCGTCTGGGCCACCCGGTTCACCCCTGCGAGCAGCGTGCTCTGCCCGGAGGCGAGGAGCTGGACGCTGCCCGGGTACGCGCCGCCGCCGCGGCGGAGGGCCAGGCTCAGGAGCTGCGCGTCAGGCAGGACCAGGGGGAGGTTGGCCCGGGCGGGGCCCACCGGCAGATCCACGCTCGACACGCCGCCGGGGAGCGACGTCGTGACCTCCGCGAGCATGTCGTCCGGGAGCTTCCCGCAGCCGTCCACGAAGCAGCGCTGTCCTGCCAGGCAATCCTGGTCCCGGGTGCAGGTGCCGGGAGGGTTCTGCGGCTCGGTGAACAGGTTGCATCCGGAGAGCACGCAGCGCCGCCAGCGCCGCGCGCCTCACGGGCAGTCCCCTGCGATCACGGTCACCGTCCAGGCTGTAGGTGACGGCGTACGTGGCGTCCTGCACGGTGCCGCCGTCGGCCAGCGGGACCAGCTTCGGCAGCGGGGTCCGTCCCACCAGCTGCCCGTCGGCGACGAGGACCTCCACCACGTGGTCCCCGGGTTGCTGGAGCGGGTTGGCCGTCGCGAAGCTGACCTCGTAGGTCGCCGGTTCGGAGCGGACCACCTGACCATCGGTTCCGATGACCGCCTGCTTGACGAAGGCGGGGTTGAGGTCGGCGTCCACGTAGAAGTTGTAGACCAGCGTGTCGCTCACGTCCGGGTCCGAGACCGGCGCGATGAAGGCGAGGTTCGGGCAGCCGGAGCCGTTCCTCACGGTGACGAACCGGCCGGGCGGCTGCACCAGGTTCTCCAGGATGCGCGGCGGCTGGTTCTGCATCGGCGGGATCGGCTCGAGGATGTTGTCGGTCTGGGGAATGATGCACGCCGGGAGCACCAGCGCGGCGGCGAGCAGCATCCCGACGAGGCGATCAGCGCTCACCGGGGTCCTCCTCCGGGTCGGGTGGCGCGCCCTCCATCCGCTCGAGGAGGCGGAAGATGGTTCGCGGGTCCACCCCGAGCGCGCGGGCCGTCCGGGCGCGGTTGCCGCCATGGCGCTGGAGCGCCTCGAGCACGTAGCGGCGCTCGAACTCCTCCTTCGCCTCCTGGAGCGGGGCCAGGGGCGGGAGCTCCTCGGGTGGCAGGTCGAGGTCCTCGGTCCGGACGAGCGGGGCCTCCGCGAGAACCACGGCCTTCTTGATGCGGTTCTCGAGCTCGCGGACGTTGCCCGGCCAGGGATGCCGGCGGATGGCGGCCAGCGCCGCGGGCGTGAAGCCCCTGGCGGAGGTGCGGTACGTCTCGGTGAAGCTCTTCAGGAACCCGCGGGCCAGCACCACCACGTCCTCTCCGCGCTCGCGCAGCGGCGGCACCCGGAGGGTGAGGGTGGCGAGCCGGTAGTAGAGGTCCTCGCGGAAGGCCCCCTTCTTCACCTCGTCCTCGAGCGTGCGATGCGTGGCGGCGAGGACCCGGATGTCGACCGGCTCCTCCCGGTGGTCGCCCACCTTCTGGACCGTCCGGTCCTGCAGCGCGCGGAGCAGCTTGACCTGGAGGACCAGGGGCATGTCGCCCACCTCGTCCAGGAAGAGCGTTCCGCCGCTGGCCTGCTGGAAGCGGCCCGGCCGCGTGGCCACCGCGCCGGTGAAGGCGCCCTTCACGTGCCCGAAGAGCTCGGACTCGAGCAAGGTCTCCGGGAGCGCGCCGCAGTTGATGGCGACGAACGGCCCGTCCGCCCGGGGGCTCCGCCGGTGCAGCTCGCGGGCGACCAGCTCCTTGCCGGTGCCGGTCTCGCCGACGATGAGGACCGAGAGGTCGGTGGGGGCGACCTTCTCGATCTGCCTGTACACCTCCTGCATCCCGGGGCAGCTGCCGAGCAGGTCGCCGAAGCGCTGCTGCTCGAGTCGCTCCCGGAGGCCGCGGTTGTCCGCGCGCAGCTCGTCGAGGAGGAGCCCGTTCTGCACCAGGAGCGAGGCCTGGCCGGCGAAGATGGTCAGGGTGTCCAGGCCGCGCCGGTCGAAGTGGGTCCCCACCCGGTCGCTCCCCACGTACACCAGACCGAATGGCCGTCCGCGGTGCATCAGCGGCACGCACAGGACCGAGGAGAGCTTGAGGTTCACCACCGAGGTGCTGGCCGAGAACTCGGGGTCCGCGGTGGCGTCGGAGACCAGGAGCGGCTCGCCGGTGCGCAGCACCCGGTCCACCACCGTGTCCGAGAGCCGCTCGAGGTCGAGCGTCAGGTTCTCGCGGCTGACGTTGCGGGCCACCCGGACGCTGCGCTGCTCGCCTTCCACCAGCACCAGGAAGCCGCGGTCCCCGTGGGTGAGATCGATGGCCTCGTCGAGCAGTGCCTCGAGCAGGGCCGACAGCTCGCGCCGACTGGAGGAGCCGGGCGGAGAACTCGGTCAGCCGCTGGAGCGTGGAGAGCGCCTCGCGCCCGGGGTCGGCCGCGGCGACGGGCTCGGCGGGGGCATCGCTCAGCGACAGCGCGATCCAGGTGTCCGCCACCCGGATGACGTCCCCGTCGCGGAGCACGTGGGCGTCTCGCTTCTTGCCGTCGACCAGGAACGGCGTCCCCACGCTGCCCGCGCGGTAGCTGCGGCCGTCCCAGAGGAGGGTGAGGGCGTGCTCGGGCGCGCCGGGGTCCTCGAGACGCACGTCCACCTCGGCGCCCCTGCCCACGCTGGTGATGCGCTTGACGAGCGGGACGCTCCGCGACGGCGCCGCCGGGGGAGGTGAGGACGAGCCGGGCCATGGGTCAGAACCGGACGGTGAGGGACGCTCCGACATTCCTGGGCCGGGGCCGATGTCGGGCCTGCGGCGGAGGAGGACGGCGGCGGCGGCGTCTCGATCCGGGTGGTCACCACCGGGTCCTGGTGATGGATGATGGCGTCGGCCACGCCGGCCGCCCAGACGCCATAGAACCCGAGCCCGGCGCCGATCTTCAGGGTCCGCCAGACGTTGGCCTCCTCGGTGCGGTTGGCGGGGATTCCGGTCTCGGTGATGGTCGTCGGCCCGCCCAGGCGGTTGTCCAGCGTGACGGTGCGCGTCTCGATCATCGAGCCATAGGCAAAGTAGGCCACGATGCTGGTGATGGCGAGCATGGCCTCGGCGATGGCGAAGCCCGGTCCCGGCGGCGACCCGTCCCTGCTGGAACTGGCCGGCCCCGAAGGGGACGAAGTTCACCAGGAAGCTGCGGCGCTCCACGGTGCGCACCGTGACCTGGCGGGACATCTGCTCGATCTGCCGGCGCTGCTCCTCGGCCTCCCGGGCGAGCGCCGCGCGCTCCTCGGCTGCCCGCTTCGCCGCCGCGTCCGCGGCCCGGCGCTCGGCGCGGATGCGGTCCAGCTCGGCGGCCAGCGCCGTCCGCTGCTTCTCGACGAACGCCACCGCGGTGGGCGGGTAGACGAACGGGTCCAGGGCGAAGTCCGGGTCGATCCGGAGCAGGGCGTCGATGTGCCGCTGGGCCTGCTCGGTGCGCTTGAGGTTGAACGCGGCGAGCCCGGCCAGCTTGTGCCACTGGACCAGCGAGGCCTCGTCCACCGCTCCGCGATCGATCCTTCGCTCGGCGCGCTCGAGGACGTCCCGGTAGTGCCCGAACTCGAACTCCGACTGGACGGCGGCCAGGTCGATGCCCTCGCCCGGAGCGGGCCCTTGCTGGGCGAGCGCCGGCGATGCGAGGAGGAGCCAGAGGGCGACCAGGCCCCCGCGCTTCATTCCGGCACCAGCCTTCCGGCGAGGGTGCGGGTCGCGCCGGGAATCACCTCCACCGTGGCGTGCACGCTCCGGTACCCGGGCGCGGTGACCTCGTACTCCACCTGGTGGACGAAGCGCGTGGGAGCGCGGGGCGAGGCGATCTCGAACGGCTGGGCAAGGGAGGCCTCGGCGGCGCGGGTGACGTCCCCGATGCGGACCTTCGCCGAGGGGGGCTCGAAGGCGAAGCGCAGCTGCGCCGGCTTGAGCCGGGCGGGAATGGCCAGCGTCTCCGGGTGGCCGGCCACGACCTCGACCGGCACGGTCTGGTCCTCGCACCACTGGCAGCTGACCCGGAGCACGTGCCGCCCCGGCGAGAGCGCCAGGGTGTGGATCGAGAGCGGCTCGGAGGGCCGCCGGTCGTCGTCCACCTGCAGCCGAGCCGTAGGGCCGGACCAGGATCTGGTAGCGCACCGGGGCGGAACGGCTGGCTCGGCGCGCAGCGCGGGGGCCACCGGCCCGGGTGGGCGGCACGGGTGCTTCCGGGAGGAGCGCGCTCACGCTGGAAGGACCCGGGGCCAGGACGGCCGTTGCGGTGCCACGCTCGCCTGCGACCCCGGTGGCCGTGTCCCGCGTCCCCGGCGAGGTCGCCTCCAGTGGCGCGACGGCGGGCCCAGAGGCATGGACGCCGGCGGCAGGCAATGCATCGCGGAGGGCCGCGGCGCCAGCGCTGGGCGGCCTCAGCGGCCGTGCGGTGCTGCCGACGGACGGCGGTGACGCCCGCCCCGGCGAGCAGGGCGACACCCGCGGCGGCTGCCGCGACGAGGTAGGTGCGGCGTCGCGCGCGGCCGCGGCGCAGGCTGGTCTGCAGCTGGTCCAGCAGGCACGGGCGGCGGGCGCGTCGGGCTCCAGCGCCAGCGCCTGATCGACCCGGGCGAGCGCCCGCGGGAGCCTGCCCGCGGCGGCCTCCTCGGCGCCCCGGGCGAGCAAGGTCGACACCAGCCGCTGGACGAGCGCGGTGCGCGTCGGGCCCGGGTCGGCGAAGAAGGCACCGAGGACCGCCTCGCCGTCGGCGAGACCGAGGTCCTCGAGCGCCTCGGACAGCGCGAGCTCGAGCTGACGCGCCGTCGGGAAGCGGTCCGACGGCTCGTGGGCGAGGCAGCGCTGGAGGATGGCCACCAGCGCGTCCGAGATGGCCGGGCAGGCGCCGCGCGGGTCCTCGTACGTCCCGGCGAGGATGCGCTTGAGCGTCGCCGGGGTGCTCGCGGCGGCGAAGGGGAGAGTGCCCGTCCAGAGCCAGTAGAGCAGCGAGCCCAGCGAGAAGACGTCCGACTCGGGCGTGGCCGGCTCGCCCTCCACCACCTCGGGGGCCATGTACGCCGGCGAGCCCACCAGCGCGCCGGTGACGGTCATCCGCTCGCCCGGGTCCAGCACCCGGGCGATGCCGAAGTCCATCAGCTTCAGGACGCCGTCGTCGCGGACCATCACGTTCTCGGGCTTGAGGTCCCGGTGGATGACGCCCGCCTCGTGCGCGTGCCCCAGCGCCCGGGCGAGCTGCTGGATCACCAGCGCCGCCAGCTCGGGCGGGAAGAGGCGCTCGCGCTCGGCGAAGCACTTGCAGCGTCTCGCCCCGGACCAGCTCGGTGACCAGGAACGCGTCCTCGGTGGACGACGGGTCGGCGAAGTCGAACACCTCGAGGATGTTGGGGTGCTGCAGCCGCGCCACCGCCCGGGCCTCGCGGGCCAGCCGCGCGCGGGCGTCCTGCTGCCGCGCCAGGTGCGGGTGGAGGACCTTCACCGCGACCTCGCGGTGAAGCGAGGTGTCCACGCCCCGGTAGACGACCGACATGCCTCCCGAGCCGAGTGGCTCGAGCAGCCGATATCGCCCCAGATGCCGGCCCTCGAGGCTCATCCGGAAATGGCTCCTCCGGAGAGCAGGAACGCGCGGCTGCCGCGGAACGTTCCGCACTGTTCCGGGCTGGCAGCGCAGGAGGCCATGTGGTCTCGGACGGCCCCGGGAAAGGCACGATTCAGCCCCTTCCCGGTCCGAGCGTTTCCGGCATCTTACGCGTGGTTGCCCGCGGGTTCAACGTCCGCGCACGCACAAACGCGAGATGCCGCCCGGAGCGGACTCCGGACGGCATCGTCGAGCTGCAGCGCGGGGGTGCGCGTCAGGCCCGGATCTCGGGCGCCGCCGGCGGCACGACCTCGGGCTTCGGCAGGTCGGGCGTCGAGCCGCCGTCCGGGGTGCCCGCGCGGGTCTTGAACGGATCGGACTCGAGGGCGTTGCGGAGCACCTCGTCCATCTGGGTGACGAAGATGAACTCGATGTCCTTCTTGGCCTGGTCGGGCACGTCGTTCAGGTCCTTCCGAACGCGCTCGGGGAGGATGACCCGCTTGATGCCCGCCCGGTGCGCGGCGAGCACCTTCTCCTTGATGCCGCCGACCGGCAGCACCAGGCCGCGCAGGGTGGCCTCGCCGGTCATCGCCGTGTCGCCCCGGACGCGGATGCCGGTCAGCAGCGAGGTGAGCGCGGTGAGGATGGTGACGCCCGCCGACGGGCCCGTCCTTGGGGATGCTGCCGGCCGGGAAGTGGAGGTGGATGTCCGTCTTCTCGAGGAAGTTCGGCGTAGATGCCCAGCCCGTCCGCCTTGCTGCGGAGGTAGCTGAGCGCGGCCTGGGCGGACTCCTTCATCACGTCGCCGAGCTGTCCGGTGAGCGTCATCCCGCCCTTGCCGGCCATCTTGGTGGCCTCGATGAAGAGGAGGTCGCCGCCCACCGCCGTCCAGGCCAGGCCCGTGGCCACGCCCGGCACCTCGGTGCGCTCGGCGACCTCGGAGTAGAAGGCCTCGGGTCCGAGGATCTCCTTCACCCGGTCCGACGGTGATGACCTGCTTGTCGGTCTTGCCCGCGGCGACCTCCACCGCCACCGCGCGGCAGACGTCGGCGATGCGCCGCTCGAGGCTGCGCACGCCGGCCTCGCGCGTGTACGCAGGTGATGAGGGTCAGCAGCGCCTCGTCCTCGATGGCGATGTGGTCGTTGGACAGCCCGTGCTCCTGGAGCTGCTTCGGGACCAGGTGGATGCGGGCGATCTGCTGCTTCTCCTCGAAGGTGTACCCGGACAGCTCGATGATCTCCATGCGGTCCCGCAGGGGGCCGGGGATGGGGTCGAGCTGGTTGGCGGTGGCGATGAACAGCACCTTGGACAGGTCGAACGGCACGTCGAGGTAGTGGTCGGAGAAGCTGTTGTTCTGCTCCGGGTCGAGCACCTCGAGCAGCGCGGCCGACGGGTCGCCGCGGAAGTCCGCGCCGAGCTTGTCGATCTCGTCGAGCATCATCACCGGGTTCTTGGTGCCGGCCTTCTTCATGCTCTGGATGAAGCGGCCGGGCAGGGCGCCGACGTAGGTGCGGCGGTGGCCGCGGATCTCCGCCTCGTCGCGCACGCCGCCGAGCGAGAGGCGGACGAACTTGCGGCCCACGCGCCTGGCGATGGACTGGCCGAGCGAGGTCTTGCCCACGCCCGGCGGGCCCGACCAGGCAGAGGATGGGGCCCTTCATGTCGTTCTTCAGCTTGCGGACCGCCAGGTACTCGAGGATGCGCTTCTTCACCTTCTGGATGCCGTAGTGGTCGGCGTCGAGCGTGGCGCGCGCGTTCTCGATGTCGAGGTTGTCCTCGCTGGTCTTCGCCCAGGGCAGGTCGGCGATCCAGTCGAGGTAGGTGCGGGCGACGGTGTACTCGCTCGAGGCGGCGGGGATGGTCTTGAGGCGGTTGAGCTCCTTGGTGGCGACCTTCTCCACCTCGGGGGGCAGGCCGGCCTTCTTCAGCCGTTCCTGGAGCTCGTCGAGCTCCTCCTCCTCCTCGCCCATCTCGCCGAGCTCCTCCTTGATCGCCTTGAGCTGCTGGCGCAGGTAGTACTCGCGCTGGGTCTTCGACATCTCGCCCTTCACCGCGGAGTCGATCTTGTTGGAGAGCTTGAGGATCTCCCGCTTCCGGTTGAGCAGCTCGAGCACGAGCTTCATCCGGGCCTTGAGGTCCACCGTCTCCAGGACTGCCTGCTTCTCCTCGATGGGCACGTCCACGTTGGCGGCGATGAGGTCCGCCAGGTGGCCGGGGTGGGTGATGGACTCCACCAGCTCGGTCGCCGCGGCCGGCAGCTCCGGCATCAGCTCGATGACCTCGCGGGCGAGCTTCTTGAGGTTGATGCCCAGCGCCTCGACCTCGACGTTCTCGGCGGAGGTCTTGTCGTCCGCGGGCTCGATCCGCGCCTTGAGGTAGGGGCTCTCCTGCACCAGGTCGAGCACCCGGAAGCGGGCCAGGCCCTGGACGACGAGCGAGTAGTTGTCCTCGCCCATCTTCAGGAGCTTCACGATGCGGGCGACAGTCCCCATCGCGTAGAGGTCACTCGCCCCCGGATCCTCCTCCTCGGCCCGCCGCTGGGTGACGACGCCGATCAGCTGGTCGTCACGCACCGCATCCTTGATGAGGGCGATGGTCTTCTGCCTCCCCACAGCGAGGGGTAGGACACCACCCGGGAAGAACACCGAGTTGCGAAGTGGCAGGATGGGCAGAACCTGTGGGATGTCGTCCTTGTTGATCAGGGCCGGGGGAGGACCCATGGCCGAGGTCATCGCGGTGGCGGACTGGCCGCCCTTCTTCTTCTCGTCGACCGACATGAAAAGTCGCGCTCCGTTCAGGTGCGTCGGAAACTGCGGCGCCTCGCCTCGTCCCGTACTGCCTGGAACAGAGGCTAGCAATCAAAAGTCCTTCGTTGGGAAACAGCGGGAATGCAGGGTCTGAGGCTTACCGATACGGCAGAACCTGACGCCGTCAAGCGACGGGGAGCCGGGGTGTGCCTGGTGGTGGCAGGCATCGTGGGCACGCTCGGCGGGTGCACGTGCGAGGCACCGCCGGACCGGGCCGGCTCCACCGTCCCGCGCAGCTGCGCCTATGACGCGCCGCTCTTCGAGCCCGTCCAGACCGACATCCTGTTCGTCGTCGACGACAGCAACTCGATGAGCGAGGAGCAGGAGGGCGTCGCCCGCGAGCTGCCCACCTTCGTCGAGGTGCTCCAGACCGGCGCCGGCGTGCAGCAGAACCTTCGCGTGGGTCTGGTCAACACCTCGGTGTACTCCGCCTACTCGCCCGGCCCGGGCGCAGCTGTTCCTCACCCGCTATGACCAGGGCGGCTGGCTGCGCCCGTTCCCGATGGTGGATGGCGGGACGCCGGACGGCGCACGCTGGCTGACCGATCCGGATCCGGGGATCGTCCCGCGGCTCTCCGCAGCCATCCGGGCGCTGGGCATCATCGGGTCGTTCCAGGAGACCCCGTTCGAGGCGGCGCGCCTGGCGCTGACCGGCACCGGGTTCTGGACCACGCTTCCCGACGGGGGGAACCCCAACGCCGGCTTTCTCCGCGACGGCGCCCGCCTGCTCGTGGTCGCGGTCAGCGACGAGGACGACTGCAGCGAGATGGACTTCCGCTCGCCGAAGGTCTTCTACACCGACGCCGAGGGTCAGGACTTCTGCACCCTGCACGAGGACCTCCTCACGCCCGTCGGCGACTACGTCACCGCCTTCACCCGGATCGACGACGGCAAGGGCCGGCCCCGCGAGATCCTGTGGGGCGCCATCGCGCCGGTTGCCCGGTCGAACAAGGTGGCCCAGGGAGTCCAGGGCTCGCTCGGCGACGGAGGTCCGGTCATCCAGAACGTCGACTGTCCCGACCAGCGGAGGCCCCGGCTACCGCCACCGGGCGATGGCGCTCGCCTTCGACCCGACGCTGACCAACCTCGACTCGGTCTGCGCGCCCGACTACCACCAGAGCCTGGTCTCCATTGCCCAGGTGGCGTCGGTGCCGCAGACGCTGACCCTGACCGACAACGTGCCCGATCCACGGCTCCTGGCCGTGGACATCACGCGCGCCGACGCGAGCGTGCAGCGCTGTACCCTGGCCAACGGGGGAATCATCTACGTCCCCGGGGACTCGACCGAGAAGCCGGCGGTGAGATTCCAGCAGGGCTGCCTGCGTCGTCCGACCGACACGCGGGTGGAGGTCAAGCTGCTCTGCGCCGGGTAGGGGCGCTCGGCCAGCTCCATCGACACCTTTCTACCTGTCGCCTGGCGCCGTCAGTGGCCCGTGCATACTGAACGGGCGTATAGACTGGCGTCAGGAGGCAGTGAGCGTGGCCGAGGCGGCGGCAGCCCGGGCAGACCCTGCAGTGCTCGAGCGGCTCCGGGAACGGATCCGGACGCTGCAGGCCGCGCCGCGCCAGCTGCTCTCGGTGCTGCGGACCGGCCTGGCCCCCGTGGACGGGCTCCTCCCCGGGGGCGGCTTCCCGCTGGGCCAGGTGGTCGAGCTCTGGGGAGAGCCGGCCTCGGGCCGGGCCCGGCTCGCCTTCCGCGCCATCGCCGAGGCGCACCGGGCGCTGCGGCTCGCCGCCTGGGTGGACGGACCGCGGATGCTCTATCCACCGGCGCTCCCGCCGCTCGGTGTCCAGCTGGATCAGCTCCTCGTCGTCCGGCCTCCCGAGCCACGGCAGCTCGCCTGGAGCGCGCTGCAGCTGCTCCGGAGCGGCGCCTTCGCTGCGGTGGGGCTCGACCTGACCCACACCGGCATCCGCCTCTCGCCGCCCGAGTCGCGGCGGCTGGTCGAGGCCGCCACCCGGAGCGGTGGGCTGCTCCTGCTGCTCACCCCCACCGAGGCGCCGGCCGACGGCACGCTGCGCCTCCGGGTGATGGCCAGCGGCGCGCGGGGACTGCGGCTCGAGGTGGTCCGCAGCCGGCAGGGCGGCACCTCGCGCGGGGTGGACGTGTCCTGGGAGCTGCTCACTCCCGGCGCTCCGTCCGACGTCGGCGCCGGGACCCGTGGGCTCGACGCGCCCCCGGTTCCGACCGAGCCCTCCTTGCCCTTCCGGCGTGTGCGCACGTCCGACCTGCGCAACGGCCTCATCGGCATCCAGGGGCAGCGCCCGGGGAGGGATCTGCCGCTCCCGTCGTTCGCCCAGGCGCTGGGAGTCACGCCGTGAGCCAGCGCGTGGCCTACGTGCACCTGCCGCGCTTCCCGGTGCAGCGCCGGGTGCTCGAGGAGCCGTCGCTCGCCGGTCAGCCGCTGGCGCTGGTGCACGAGGCGAAGGGGACGCTGCGGGTGGCCTTCGCCTCGGGGGCGGCCCAGCGCGAGGGCATCCGGACCGGGATGACGCTCACCGCGGCGCGGGCGCTGCTGCCGGCCCTGCGCGACGGGCTGGTCGACGCGATGGCCGAGGCCCAGGCGCTGTCCTCGCTGGCCGAGGCGTTCCTCCGCTTCTCGCCGGCGTTCATGCCCTCGGCGCCGGACGGACTGTGGCTGGACGTCTCGGCGGCGTCGCTCTTCGGAGGCGAGGTGGGGCTGGTGGACCGGCTGGAGGCGCAGGCCCGCGCGACGGGCTACCGGGCGCGCGTGGTGCTCGCCTCCGAGCTCTTCACCGCGCGGGCGCTGGCCCGCTTCGGCGCGGGGGCGCGGCTGTGCGTGGCGCCGGGGGACTCGGAGCGCGCCCTCGCCGGGCTTCCGCTGCAGGCGCTGGAGGACGCGCCGGACGTCGTCGCCTCGCTGCGGGCGCTCGGGCTGACGACGCTCGGCGAGCTGGGGGCGCTCCTGCCCACCCAGGTCATCGCGCGGCTCGGCGCGCAGGGGCTCCGGGCCCAGCGGCTGGTCCGGGGGCAGGACGAGGCCCGGCTGCTCCCGGCGGTGCTCCCCGAGGTGGTGGAGGAGGTGCGCACGCTCGAGGCACCGGCCGAGTCGCTCGAGCCGTTGCTCTTCTCGCTCAAGTCGTCGCTGGACCGGCTCTCGGCGCGGCTCCGTGGACGGCAGCGCGCGGCGGTGCGGCTGACGCTCACCCTCGTCCTCGAGCCCACCGGCCCGTACGCGGTGCCGCTGGCGCTGGCCCGGCCCACGACCGATCCGAAGCTGCTGCTGGACCTGGTACGCCACCGGCTCGAGTCGGTGCGGCTCGACGCGCCGGTGGCCACGCTGATCGTCACGGTGAACGAGTCCTCCGACGACCGGGGGCAGCAGGGCGTGCTGGGCGATGCCCCGGCGGGCGACGCGGCGCTGGAGACGGTGCTGGCTCGGCTCGCCACCGCGCTCGGTCCCGAGGCGCTGGGCAGCCCGGTGCTCGCCGACGACCACCGTCCCGAGGCGGCGCATGCGCCCGGTCCCTTCCGTCCGCCCCGGCGCGAGCCCGGCATGTTCGCCGAGGCCCGTCGGGCGCAGGCCCTCCGCACGGCTCTCCCGCCCGACTGGCAGCTCGAGCGTCCGGTGCGCCTGCTGGCGGTGGAGGGCGAGCCGATCGACGTCGAGCTGGACCCGCTCGGGGCGCTCCGGTCGGCGCGCGTGCTCGGGCGCCGCCGGGCAGTGCTGGCCATCGCCGGGCCGGAACGGCTCGGGGGCCAGTGGTGGAGCGAGGCGCCGTTCCAGCGCGACTACTACCGCGTTCACCTCGAGGGCCTGGGACCGGCGTGGGTGTACCGGCGCGCAGGGGAGGGCCGGTTCTATCTGCACGGGCTCTTCGACTAGGAGGAGATTCACCATGGCGCGACCGCTCAATCTGCTCGAGGTGGGGACGAACGCCGAGGGCGTGGACGCCGCCGAGTACCCGGACATCGACCTCCGCCACCGACCCGAGGGCTACGTTCACCGGGACGGCACGCCGTACCCAATTTCGCGCTGAGACCGAGGAATCGGCGCAGCTCGGCTCGCAGCTGCGGTCGCGACGCACGATGGCCCACATTGGGCGAGGTCCGGGGGCCATCTGCGCGTGCATTCGACCGACGCCGCTTTCAGGCATCCGCCGCGGGCCGCGGTAGTCTTCGGGCTCCCGCCTTGCCCGCCGAACGCTCACGCCCCGTGGTTGCGTCGCGAACCGAGAGCCTGGTCGACCCGCTCGGCGACCGGACCTACGGCGAGGACGAGGTCGCCGCCATCCTCCGGCGCGCGGCCGAGCTCGAGAGCGACCGGGCGCCTGCGATGAGCGCGCTCAGTCTCGGCGAGATCGAGGCCGTGGCAAACGACGCAGGGATCGACCCGGGGCTCGTGCGGCAGGCGGCGCGTGAGCTCGAGGACGGATCCGGCCAGGGAATCGGGGCGGCGATCGCCGGGGCACCGCTCCGGCGGGTCATCGAGCGGGTGGTGGACGGAGAGATCGGCGCCGAGCATCACGAGCGGCTGTCCCAGGAGATCCGGGACGTGCTGTCGTCCTCCGCCGTCGGGGCCCGCTGGGTGCTCCCCGGCAGCATCTCCAGCATCGGGCGCAGCCTCACGCTCTCCGGCTTCACCGGGACGAGCTCGATCGAGGTCACCGTCGCCCCGCGTGACGGGAAGACGCGCATCCGCCTCGGCACCGACCGGTCGCAGCTCGCCGGGGGCCTCTTCGGCGGCATCGTGGGCGGCGTGGGCGGCGGCTTCGGCGCGAACGTGGGCTGGATGATCCCCACGCTGCTGCACCTGCCGCCCGTCGCGGGACTCGCGGGCGCGGCGCTGGTCGTGCTCGGCGCCTATGTCCTGGCCCGCGCCATCTTCGCCACCCACGCCCGCAACCTCGACCGGCGGCTGGACGCGCTGGCGGACCGGCTCGAGGCCATCGCGCAGCGGGCGACGGAGCGGCGCGCGGTGCCCTCCAGCGTCCGCTGAGTCGGGAGCCCCGCAACCCGGGAATCCCTCTCGCCCCCCGAGCGCACGTTGCGCCGCGGACGCAGGGCCGACATGCATTGCCGGGCGATGTCCCCGGATGGTTCAGCCCAGAGGCTCGGCCGCGTGCTCCTCGTCTCGGCGGACCCCCTCGTCCGGGCCGGGCTCGCCGGGCTCCTCGCCGAGTCCGGCAGCACGGTGACCATCGAGCCCGCCGTGCCGGTGGACGCGGTGGTCTGGGATACCGCGAGCGCTCCGCCGCCTTCGCTCGGGCCCGGCGGACCTCCGGTGCTGGCCCTGGTGCAGGGGGAGCAGGCCGCGCGCGCGGCGCTCGCCGGCGGTGTGGCCGGGGCGGTGCTCCGAACGGCCGACGCGGCCACGCTCCAGGCGGCGCTCCACGCCATCACCCGGGGCCTGGTCGTCCTCGAGCACGGGTTCGCCTCGCTCCGGCCCGCCCCCGAGCCACGGCCCGCGGCGAGCGCCGAGGCGTTCACCCCACGAGAGCGCGAGGTGCTCGCCCTGCTCGCCCGGGGCCTCTCCAACCGCGACATCGCCGATGCGCTGGAGATCAGCGCCCACACCGCGAAGTTCCACGTGAACTCCATCCTCCAGAAGCTCGGGGTCGAGCGGCGGACGGAGGCGGTGGTGCGGGCGGCACGGATGGGCCTCGTCACCCTCTGAGCAGCCGGGACCTGCCCGGCATGGGGAGGTCCGTTCCCCCTCCATCTGGCTGATGTGGCGGCCGTGGCCGGCTCGTACCTTGACTCGCATGACTGCTCCCGCTTCATTCGCCGCCGCCACCGCCCTCTCCGATGCGCTCGCCGCCGCCACCGTGCGCGTCGGTGAGGGGCTGGTCTCCGTCTCGGGCCGCCGCTGGCCCATCACCGGGATCGCCCAGGCGAGGGACCTGGTCCTGACCGCCGCCCACGCCGCCGACCGCGAGGAGGGCCTTCGCGTCCATGCCGCCGGCACGTGGCATCCCGCCCAGCTCGTCGGCCGGGACCCTGGGCCTGGACCTCGCGCTGCTCCGCGTTCCCGGTGCTCCACTCTCGCCCGTCAGCTGGGTCGAGCCGGCCCAGCGCCGCGTGGGAGCACTCGTCCTCGCCGTCTCCCGCCCGGGCGATGCGCTCCGGACGCGGCTCGGCGTGCTCTCGGTCGTCGAGCCGGGCTTCCTGACGCCCTGGGGCGCGCGGGTGGACGCGACGCTCGAGGCGGACGTCTCGGCACGGCCGGGGCTGGCCGGCGCCGCGCTGGCGGACGTCGAGGGCCGGGTGCTCGGCATGTACGTCTCGGGCGGCCCCCGCGAGCGCCGGGTGGTGCTCCCGGCCGAGACGCTGTCCCGCGTGGCCTCCGAGCTGCTCGCGCACGGGCGCGTCCGCCGCGGCTACCTCGGCGTGGGCACCCAGCCGGTCCGGCTCCAGGGCCAGGCGCGGGCGGCCGCCGGACAGGAGACGGGGCTGCTCGTGCTCTCGGTCGAGCCCGGAGGTCCGTCGGACGCGGCGGGGCTGGCGCTCGGCGACGTGCTCCTGGCGCTCGATGGGACGCCGATGGAGCGACGTGCACGACCTCCTGGCGCGCCTGGCGCACGACGCCGTCGGCCGCACGCTGCCGCTGAAGCTCCTCCGGGGCGGCAAGCTCGAGGAGCGCACCGTCTCGGTGGGAGTCCGGCCGTGACCTCGCTGGTCGAGCTGTCCGACGCGCTCCAGCAGCTGGTGTCGCGGGTTAGCCCGGCGGTGGTCGGGGTGGAGCAGGGCAGGGGCGCGGGGACCGGGGTGGTGGTCGCGACCGACGGCTACCTCCTGACCAACCATCACGTCGCCGGCAGCGGGAAGGGACTTCGGATCCGGCTGCCCGGCGGCGACACGACGAAGGGCGAGCTGGTCGGCTCGGATCCCGCGACCGACCTCGCCGTGGTGCGCGTGCGCGAGGGCTCCCTGGTGCAGCTCCCGCTCGCCGACCCCGCCTCCATCGCCGTGGGCCAGCTCGTGGTCGCCATCGGGAACCCGTTCCGCTTCGAGCGCAGCGTGTCGCTGGGCATCGTGAGCGCGCTGGACCGGAGCCTGCCCGGGCCGAGCGGGTCGCTGTTCGAGGGTCTGCTCCAGACCGACGCCGCCATCAACCCCGGGAACTCGGGAGGGCCCCTGGTGAACGCCCGCGGCGAGGTGGTGGGCATCAACACCGCGGTGATTCCGTGGGCGCAGGGCATGGGCTTCGCGGTCTCGGCGCGGACGGCGACCTGGGTCACCTCCGTGCTGATGGCCCGGGGCAGCGTGCGAGCGGCGCTACCTCGGCGTGGCTGCGCGGAGCGAGCAGCTCTCGCCCGAGCTCGTCGGCCTCCACCGGCCAGCCCAAGGCGGTGCGCATCCTCCAGGTCGGGTCGGGCTCTCCCGCGGAGACGGCCGGCCTCCGGGCGGAGGACCTTCTCCTCGGCGTGCACGGAGAGACGGTGGGGAACGTCGACGACATCCATCGGCTCATGGTGACCCGCGGCAGCGGAGGTCGTGCCGCTGGCGGTCTGGCGGCGGAACACCCGGGAGTTCCTGACGGTGGTGCCCTCCCGGGAGCGCCAGGCCGCCTGAGCCCGGCGATCCTCGGCCGGGATGAACAGGTCTGCTGTGTGACGGGGGGCGCCGTGGCAGGCTCCGCCGTCCATGCTCTCCGCACGAACCCTCGCGGCCCTCGGCCTTGTGCTGGCCGGTCCCTCGCTCGCCGCACCGCCGAGCCCCGTGGATCCCCGCGCAGCGCTCAGGAAGCGGGCGGAGGGAGACACGCCGCTCCGGGCCGACACGTTCGAGCTCTGTGACCGCATCGGAGGGCGGCATCACCGGCACCCTCGCGGCGGACCAGGCGGTGGACTGGGCGGTGGCGAAGCTCGAGTCGCTCGGCGTCGACTGGGTCAAGACCGAGAGCTACCCGGTCCCGTTCCTCTGGGTGCCTGGCACGGCCGAGGTGACCGCTACCGCGCCCGAGACGTTCTCCCTCCGGGCCGTCGCTGCGCCGGGAACCGCGTCGACCGGCGGGGCCATCGAGGCGAAGGTGGTCGACGTCGGCGAGGGTGAGGCGGCGGACTGGGCCCGGGTCGGACCCAGCGCCTCCGGGGCCATCGCGCTCGTGTACACGAAGGAGATGAAGACCTTCGAGGACCTCTTCGCCGAGTACATGCGCGCGGGCCCGCTGATGCGCGCCGCCGCGCAGGCGCAGGTCAAGGGGCTCGTGATCCAGTCCACCCGCCCCCGCGGCCTCCTCTACCAGCACCCCATGGTCTTCGGTCGCACGCCGGGCACCGTCCCCGTCGCGCTCGTCGCCCGGGAGCCGGCCGAGCGGCTCGCCTGGATCGCGGCACGGGGCGAGACCCGGGTCCGGATGAGCACGCGTGAACCGCATCGGCCCCACCTACGAGGCGCGGAACGTGGTGGCCGAGATCCGCGGCAGCGAGAAGCCCGACGAGTTCGTGGTGCTGGGCGCCCACCTGGACAGCTGGGCGCTCGGCACCGGTGCGGAGGACAACGGGGTGAACGTGGCCCTCGTCCTCGACGTGGCCCGGGGCTTTCACGAGCTCGGGCTCAGGCCGCGACGGTCGGTGCGCTTCGTCCTCTTCACCGGGGAGGAGCAGGGGATGTGGGGCTCGGCCGGGTACACCGACCGCCACCAGGCCGAGCTGGACCGGCACGCCGGCGTGGTCATCTTCGACGTGGGTTCGGGCCGGACCCGCGGCTTCTTCGTCAGCGGCCGCCCCGAGCTCCGGCCCGTCGTCGCCCGGGCACTCTCGATCTACCCGGGCATGGGCCCATCGGCGCAGTCGCTCGAGGGGATCGACGGGACGGACAACTTCGACTTCCTGCTGAGCGGTGTCCCGAACTTCGTGGCCGACCAGGACCCGGCCCCCTACCTGCCCGACTATCATGCCGAGTCCGACGTCCCGGACCGGGTCAACTACAAGGAGGCGCGCCGGAACGCGGGCCTCGCCGCCACGCTCGTCTGGGGCCTGGCCAACTCTCCGGCGCCCATTCCGAAGCGTCAGACCCGCACCGAAGTGGACGCGCTCCTCGTGCGTACCAAGCTGGTGGGGCAGATGCAGGGCTTCGAACAGTGGGACGACTGGAAAGCGGGCCGGCGTGGCTTTCCGGCCTCACCCTGAGGAGGGTGGCGATGCGGATGACCAGCATGCGGGTGCTCGTCCTGGCAGCGGTGCTTCCGGCGGGCGCGGCCTGGGCCCAGAGCACCGGGGCGGGCGGCTTCAGCCTCCCCGGAAGCTCGGGAAGTAGCGGGAGCACCGGGAGCTCCACCCAGGCCACCGGGACGGAGACCACCGGCGCGGGGGCCTTCGACCCGGCCATCCAGGCGGTGGCTCGCCTGCTTCGGCCTGTACCGTGTCCCCGGCGCTCCGGCACTCGACGCCGCCGGGACCTACCGGGTGCCGACGCCTGACACGGGCGGGGGCTCGGCCGGGGCCACGACCTCGACCGAGCGCCAGCACCACGACGTCGGCCAGCACCACCACCGGGGGAAGCGCCACGGCGTCCGCCTCACCGTGACCCTGGTCATCTGAACGGGCGAGCAGTACCCTCCCTGGCGTGTACGCCGAGCTGGTCTGCCGCTCCAACTACTCCTTCCTCGAGGGGGCCTCGCACCCCGAGGAGCTCGTCTTCCAGGCGATGGCCCTGGGGCTGTCCGGGCTCGCGCTGACCGACGGCGACGGGCTGTACGGCTCGGTGAAGGCCCACCTCGCCGCCCGGGAGGTGGGGCTGAAGCTCATCCACGGGGCCCGGGTCACGCTCACCGACGCACCTCCGGTCGTCGTCCACGTGCAGGACGCGGACGGCTACCGCCACCTCTGCCAGGTGCTGACCCGGAGCCGGCTGGCCCATCCCAAGGGAGAGGCGGGCATCGGCTGGCGGGCGCTGGCCGAGCGCAGCGCGGGACTGATCGCGCTCCTGCCCTTCCCGGACGAGCCCGAGCGGGTGGCGCCGCTGGCCGAGGCCTTCCCGGGCCGCTTCTACGTCGGGGCCTGCCGCACGCTGTCCGCCGGGGACGACGCGCGGTGGGAGCGGGCGCGGGCGCTGGCCCGCACGCTCGAGCTGCCGCTCTGCGCCCACAACGACGTGCACACCCACGCCCGCGAGCGCCAGGCACTTCAGGACACGCTCGCCGCGATCCGCCACCAGACCCAGGTGGCCCGCGCCGGCCGGAAGCTGTTCCCCAACGCCGAGCGGACGCTGAAGGGGCCCGGCGAGATGCTCCGGCTGTGGGCCGATGCGCCCGAGGTGGTGGGCCGCTCGCTGGAGATCGCCGACAGCTGCCACTTCTCGCTCGACGCGCTCCGCTACCAGTTCCCCCAGGAAGACCTCCCGCCGGGCCACACCACGCAGAGCTGGCTCGCCCACCTGGTCGAGGAGGGGCTCCGCTTCCGCTATCCGGGCGGGGTCCCCGAGGCGGTGCATCGACAGATCCGGCACGAGCTCGCGCTCATCGAGAAGCTCGAGGTGGCCGGCTACTTCCTCGCGCTCCACGACATCGTCCACTTCGCCATCCGCAACGGCATCCTCTGCCAGGGGCGGGGGAGCGCGGCCAACTCGGCGGTCTGCTACGCGCTGCGCATCACCTCCATCGACCCGGTGCGGATGGGGCTGCTCTTCGAGCGGTTCCTCAGCCTCGAGCGCCCCGAGCCCCCGGACATCGACGTGGACTTCGAGCACGAGCGCCGCGAGGAGGTGCTGCAGTACGTCTACCGGAAGCACGGCCGCGAGCGCGCCGGGATGGTGTGCGAGGTCATCTGCTACCGGGGACGGCTCGCCGTCCGCGAGGTGGGCAAGGCGCTCGGGCTGTCGCTGGACCAGGTGGACCGGCTGGCCAAGCACACCGAGCTGGCGGGGACGAGCACCCTGACCGACGTGCACGTGACCGAGGCGGGTCTGCGCCCCGAGGACCCGGGCGTGCAGCGGACGCTCGCCCTCGCCCAGATGCTGGAGGGCTTCCCGCGGCACCTCTCCATCCACGTGGGCGGCTTCGTCATCACCCACGGCGAGCTGGCCGAGGTGGTGCCGGTGGAGAACGCCTCGATGAAGGACCGCACCGTCGTCCAGTGGGAGAAGGACGACCTGAACGCGCTCGGCATCTTCAAGGTCGACCTCCTCGGCCTGGGCATGCTGACGGTGCTCTCGAAGTCGTTCGCGCTGATCGAGAAGCACGGTGGCCCCCGGCTCGACCTGGCCACCATCCCCAGCGAGGACCCGGCGGTGTACCGGATGCTCGGTGAGGCGGACGCGATCGGCGTCTTCCAGGTGGAGAGCCGGGCGCAGATGAACCTGCTCCCCCGGCTGAAGCCGAAGAGCTTCTACGACCTCACCATCGAGATCGCCCTCATCCGCCCCGGGCCCATCCTCGGGGACATGGTCCACCCCTTCCTCCGCCGGCGCGAGGGGCTGGAGGAGGTGACGTACCCCTCGGACGAGGTGCGGCACATTCTGGAAAAGACGCTCGGCGTCCCGCTGTTCCAGGAGCAGGCGATGCGCCTCGCCGTGACCGCGGCGGGGTTCAACCAGGGCGAGGCGGACGCGCTCCGCCGGGCGCTGAGCCACAAGCGGGCCGAGGTGCTGCTCGTGCCCTGGCGCGAGCGCTTCGTCGAGGGGTGCGTGGGACGCGGCTACAGCCGCGAGTACGCCGAGAAGTGCTTCGAGCAGTTCAAGGGGTTCAGCCACTACGGCTTCCCCGAGTCGCACTCGGCGTCGTTCGCGCTCATCGCCTACGCGAGCGCCTACGTGAAGTGCTACCACCCGGCGGCGTTCGCCGCGGCGCTGCTCAACAGCCAGCCGATGGGCTTCTACGCCCCGCACACCATCGTCGAGGACGCGAAGCGGCACGGCGTCACCGTCCGGCCCATCGACGTGCGCCACTCGGAGTGGGACGCCACGCTCGAGGACGGCGAGCTGCGCATCGGCCTCCGCGAGGTGAAGGGATTTCAAGAATCCCATGCCCGGGCGCTGGTCGAGGCGCGGGCCCCGGCAGGGTTCCGGGACCTGGCGGACCTCGCCCGACGGGTGCGCGTCCCCAGGCACGCCCTGGAGCGGCTCGCCCGGTCGGGGGCGCTGGACGCGCTCTGCGGAGGGCGTCGGCAGGCGGTGTGGGAGGTGCAGGCGCTCGGGCCCTCGTCGGACGACGACCTGTTCCGCGGCGTCCCGATGGACCGCTCGCCGGCGCCCGGGCGGCCGCTGGAGGAGGCGGAACAGGTGGCCGAGGACTACCGGACCACCGGGCTGTCGCTGTCGAAGCACCCGATGGCGTTGATGCGACCGTTCCTGGACAGCGCGGGTGCTCACCGCGGCCCGACTTCAAGATTCGCCCGCGAAGAGCCGGGTCCGCATCGCCGGGCTGGTCATCTGCCGGCAGCGGCCGCCGACGGCGAAGGGGGTGGCGTTCCTCTCGCTCGAGGACGAGACCGGCATCTCGAATCTCGTGGTGCCGCCGGAGATCTTCGAGCGCGACCGACGGGTGCTCCTCGGCTCGGCGTTCCTCCATGCGGAGGGCAGGGTGGAGCGGGTGTCCAAGGTGGTGACGGTCCAGGTCACGCGGGCGACGGCGCTGCGGCTTCCGTCCTCGCCGTCCGCCGCGCGGCAGCTGTCGATTCCCCTGAGCGACGGCGTCGTGCCCTGACAGCAAGTCGTTGCACGGTGGAGCCCGTCCAGAAGAGAGTCGGTCCCCCGTGCCTCCACCTGGCCGTGCTGAACGCTGCGATGGCCGATCCTCTCGCAGGTCGAGGCCCGCGTGAACGCAGCTCCGCGTGCCCGGAGCTCGATGCTCGAGATGGGGGCCGCGGCCCTGGCCCTGGCCTGGTGCGCGCTGCGCCTGGGGCGCGGGCTCGGCCCGGACCCCCTCTACAACTCGGACGCCGCCGCCCCGATCCTCCTGATGCAGGGGATGGGGAAGGGACTCCTTGCGCTCTATTACCCGGGCCAGGACCGGTACGGGATGTGGCCCTTCCTGCTCGGGCGCTGGCTGCAGCTGCAGACGCCCGAGGCGCTCCACGTCCTGGCGGTGCTGACCCTCTGCTCGGCGGCGGTGCCCCTCGCGGCAGTGCTCGAGAGCCCTGCGCTCGCAGTGCTCACCGTGCTCTCGCCGGTGGTGCTCGGCCACTCGGTGGCCTGGAACTTCTTCGGCGGGCAGCCGTACCTCTGGCAGGTGGCGACGCTCTGCTGGGCGTGGTGGGCGTGTCGCGCCGCCCTCGTCGCCCGGCCCAGGCCCAGGCGCCTGCTCGCGCTCGCCGGGTTCCTCGCGGCGTCCCTCCTCTCGACCTGGATCACCACCCTGAGCCTCCCGGCGCTCGTCGGGCTCGTCGTGGTCGAGGGGGTCCGCGCTCGCTCGACGAGGGTGAACGCCCTGGCGCCCGTGGCGGTGCTCGGCGTCGTGGCGCTCGCCGTGGGCCAGATGCACCGGGCGTACACCGAGGCGTGCAAGCGGGCCTTCGGCGAGCGTTACCTCACCGTGCTCCGTCTCGACATCGGCCACCTCCGCAGGAACCTGGTCGCCGTGCTCTCCACGGCGTGGCACGAGGGGGTGGTCCTGCCGCTGCTCCTGGGCATCGCCGTGTTGCCCATGCCCGGGCTCGGCAGGACGGCGCGCGCGAACCAGGTGGCGCTCGTGGGCCTGGCGCTCTGCACCTTGCCGGCCATCGTGCTGATCCGGCACTTCCGGGACAACGACTTCGCAGGTCGGTACTTCTCGTTCGCGGCCTACTGGGCAGTGGCGGCGGCGGTGCACGGCGCGGTCGCGCTCGTCGGGACGTTCGCCGGACCTCGGCTCTCTCTCGTCAGGCTCGGTGCCGTGGCGGTCCTCGTGGCCGCCGTCCCGCGCGGTCCTGCCGACCCGCTCGCCGCTCCTCGCCAGGAGGCGGCGCGGCTGACCGGGGCCGTGGCCCGGGTCCTCCTGGGTGGCTACTGGCACGTCTACGTCCCGGCCTCGCTTGCGCCGCACGACGCGCTCCTGCCGATTCCCCGCGAGGGGGAGTACGACCGCTTCCCGGCGCTCCGGGCCGAGCTCCAGCCAGGCCGCGAGGTCCTCGCTCCCTGTGCGATGGATGGAGCCGAGGGGACCGTCGAGCAATACGGCGCGCTGCTCCGGCGGTCGGCGGAGGCGCCCCTGTCCGCCGAGGGCGGCCCGTGGTGCCTGCACCGCGTCGAGCGGCCCGCGCGGCCCCTGCGGAGCTCCCCGCGGCGTCCGTGGTCGTCGAGGAGCGTCCCGGCGACGCCGGCGCCCCCGTTGCGCCTGCGGCAGGGCTCCGGCCAGAGTCTGCCGCCTTGAACTCCAATCCACGGGCCCGGATCTGGACGCACCTCGAGCCGTGGGCCGCGCTGGTGGCCGTGGGCTGGTGCGCCTTCCGGCTCGCCCGGGGCATCGGTCCGGACCCGTTCTACAACTCGGACTCGGCGGTCCCGATCCTCCTCATGCAGGGCCTCGGTGACGGGCCCTTCACCCTCTACTACCCGCGCCAGGACCGGTACGGGATGTGGCCCTTCCTGATCGGCCGGGCCATGCACCTGGCCACGCCCGAGGCGATGCATGTGCTCACCGCGCTGTTCTTCTGCGCGGCGGTGCTGCCGCTGGCAATGCTCCTCGAGAGCCCCGCGGTCGCCGCGGCGGCGCTGCTCGTGCCGGTGGTGCTCAACCGGGAGGTCGCCTGGAACTTCTTCCAGGCCGGACAGCCCTACCTCTGGCAGGTGAGCACGCTCATCTGGGCGTGGGCCGCATGCCGGCTGGCCTTCGACGCGCAGGGGCTCCGCCGCCGCCTCGCCGCGCTCGTCGCGTTCTTCGCCGCCGGCGCGCTGTCGATCTGGATCTCCACCTTCAGCATCCCGGCGCTGCTCCTGCTCGTCGGGGTCGAGGCGGCGCGGGTCCGGGCCCGGCCGGCTCGAGTCGCGGGGCCGCTGGTCGCGCTCGGTCTGTCCGCCCTGGCCGAGGGGCAGCTCCGCCGCTTCTACAACGCGTTCTGCAAGGCACCTTTGGCGAGAAGTTCCTCACCGTGCTCAGGCTGGACCGGGGACACCTCCGCGCCAACGTCCTCGCGGTGCTCGGCAAGGCATGGGCCACGGGAGTCGTCGTCCCGCTCCTGGTGGGCGCAGCGGTGCTACCCCTCCCGGCGCGGACCCGGAACGAGCGTTTCAACCAGGTGGCGCTCGTCCTCCTCGCACTCTGTCCGCTGCCGGCCTACGTGCTGGTGCACCACTTCCGGGAGAACCTCTTCGCCGGACGCTACTTCTCGTTCTGCGCCTTCTGGGCAGTGGCCGCCGCGGTCTCCGGCGTGCTGGTGGTGGCCGGGCATCTGGCCGGCGAGCGGCGGGGTGCGCTCCGGCTGCTGGTGCTGCTGGTGCTCGCCGTGGCCATCCCGGCCTCGCCGCCGGACCCGCTGGCCAGGGAGCGCCTCCTGGCTGCGCGCCTGGTCGGGCCGGGCCCGCGCCTCCTGCTGGCCGACTACTGGGACGTGTACGTGCCGGCCTCGCTCGCCCCGCCGGGAATGCTGCTTCCGCTCGGGCGAGAGGGCAACACCAGCCGCTTCCCGGCGATGCAGGACGAGCTCCGTCCCGGGCGCACCGTGCTCGCCAGCTGCGCGCTGGACGGAGCGGACGGAACGATGACGCAGTACGGAGCGCTCCTGCGCCGGACGCTCGAGCCGCCGATCGTCGCGGGTCAAGGCGGCCCGTGGTGTCTGCACGCTGTGGAGCGGGCCGGCCGTCCGGTGGGGCGCGCCCGCTGAGGCTCAGCGGACGACGACGTACGTCTGCTGGTTCGTGGCCACGCAGACGTCATCGCTCCAGAGCTCGCGGAGCTCGACGAAGAAGCCGTCGACCAGCGCGGCCATGCGGGCGCGGTGAAACAGCCGCTCCGAGGCGTCGAGGCGCGCGGGGTCGACGAGGAGCTGGCCCACGAAGCTGATGGTCGCCACCGGTCGATACACCCGGTCGATGGACCAGAGCGTCGGCCACCACGCGTCCAGCAGGGCGACCATGCTGGCAGCATCGCGGCGCGAGGGGACCTTCTGCTCGCGGATGTACCCGGCGGTCTCGGCCTCGCGCCCGGCCAGGAAGGGCATCGGGCCGGCGGAGCGGTACTCGTAGGCCCGACCGAAGTCCGGGCCGCTCGGAGGCTGGAGCGGAAACGCCCGGAGCTGGTCCCAGTCGGCCCGTTCGGGAGGCTCGGGCACGAACGCGGGAGGGTCGACCTTCCGGGAGGTGGAGAACACGCCGCTGGTGACGGCGAGGACCTCGGCATGCTGCACCAGCCGCGCCTGCACGTTGCTCTGGTTGTGCCCGCGCCGGAGCACCTCGACGTGGACGCTCACCGGGCCGGGAAGGACCGGACCGGCGATGTCCCCGGTGAGGGTCCTCAGCCGGCGCTCGGGCGCACGGATCTCCAGCTCCATGGCGCGGGTGAGGATGCCGTAGACCAGCCCGCCGAACGCCCCGCGCCCCTGCTGCCACCCGTCGGGAACAATGGCCTCGAACTGACCCGATGCGGTGGGGCGAACGGCGCTGGCCTGCTCGAAGTCGAGGTCCAAGGGAACCCCCCGGGGGAAGCATCCACGCGGTCGGCAGCGCGTTTCAACCCATCGCGCCCATCAGGCGAACTCGACGAAGGCCCGGCGAAGACCGCGGAGCGCATCGCCCACCACGGAATCGGCGGTCCGGCGGAGCGAGGCCTCGCTCGCGTGCGCCGCGCCGTCGCCCTCCAGGCTGTCCTTCCACGGCGTCCCGGAGTGCATTCCCGGAACGAAGGACTCCGGGGACGCCCCGGATTGTTCCATCAGCCGATGATCATCGTCTCCCGCTCCAGCTTCCCGGTCCGGAAGCGGTCCAGGTCGAAGCGGGTGAACAGCTCGTCGGGGGTGTCCTTCACCATCCAGGCCGCCATTCGCTCCGCCACCGCCGGGGCCATCATGAAGCCGTGGCCGACGAAGCCGGACATCTGGAGCATGTTCGGTAGACCCGGGTGTCGCGGCCGAGGATGGGGTTGTTGTCCGGGCGTCACGTCGTAGCAGCCGGCCCACTGGCGCAGGACCTTGATCTGCCCCAGGCGAGGGATCTGCTCGGTGAGCGCGCGGGAGAAGCGGGAGAGGAAGCGGAGGGTCGAGCCCATGTTCAGGCCGGGAGGCTCGTGGGGTCTCCCATCCCGCCGACGATCTCCCCGCGCATCGACTGGCTGAAGTACAGCCCCGAGTCGAGCACCGAGACCAGCGGGGTGAGGAACGGCTTGAGGGGCTCGGTGGAGAGGATCTCGTGGCGGTGCGGCTCGTTGGGGAGCTTCACCCCGGCGAGCTTCGCCACCTCCGGGCTCCAGGCGCCGGCGGCGATCACCACCGTGTCACAGCCGATGCGCCCCCGGTCGGTCTCCACCGCGTGCACCCGACCGGCCGAGATGTCGAACCCGGTCACGCGTGGTGAAGGTCTCCACCCGGATGCCGCGCTTCTGCGCCGCCTGGGCGTATCCCCAGAGGAACGGCCAGGGGAAGATGACCCCGTCCTCCGGGTTGTAGGCGCAGAGGACCACGCCCTTCATGGTCAGCTCGGGGACCACGTCCCGGCCCTCGCCCGGGGAGAGGAGCTGGGTCTTCACCCCGTAGCCGGTTGTGCAGCTCGGCGTTGACGCGGAGGCGGTCGGCGATGGCCTCGCTCCGGGCGAGGAACAGGTAGCCGCCCTGGCGGAGCCAGACGTTGATCCCCATCTCGCCGGCGAACTGCTTCATCAGATCGATGCTGCGCCGGGCGAGCTCGATGTTGGCCGAGGTCCCCCACTGCATCCGCACCCCGCCGCCGTTGCGGCCGCTGGCGCCGGCGCAGAGGTAGCCGCGCTCGAGCACGATGACCTCGGTGCAGCCGAGCTTGGCCAGGTTGTGGGCCAGGGCCAGGCCCATGATCCCGCCGCCCACGATGACCACCCGGGTCTTCTCCGGGACGGGCTCGGTGGGGCGGAGCGCGTGCGAGCCGACCTGGATCAGCCGGCGGCACGCCTCCGATGGCGGCGCGCGACTCGTCGACCGGCACCGAGCCGAGGAGCGACAGCTCCGCTGGATGCAGCGGGGGCCGCGGAGTGAAGGGGAGCACCGCGCCCGGGCTCGCCCCGGTGCGCTCGGCGAGGGTGCGCGCCACCGCCGAGAGGCAGGTCTTCCCCTGGCAGAAGCCGGTGCCGAAGCCCGTGTACCGCTTGATGCTCTCGATGTCGCGGTGGCCCTTGTCGATCGCGTGCCGGACGTCGTCCAGCGTCACGTCCTCGCAGGTGCAGAGCACGGACTTGCTCACGGGTGGATCTTCCTTCCGGAGGCCAGCATCTCCACGAACGTCTCGAGGCGTCGGGCCCGGGTCTCGGGTCGCTTGGCGGTCTGTAGCCGCCAGGTGATGGCGTAACGGTTGGTTCGGTCGAGCGTGCCGAAGAACTCCCGCGCCCGACGGTTCCGGGCGAGCGCGCGGACGAGATCAGCGGGCGGGGCGGCCCGGCTCGGAGGGTCGTACGCCTGACCCCAGCGTCCATCGGCCTTCGCCGCGTCGATCTGCGCTTGGCCGGACGGCTCCATCCTTCCGCCGGCGACGAGCCGCGCGCAGTGCTCGATGTTTCGCTTCGACCAGATGCTCCGCGGCCGCCGCGGAGTGAACTTCTGCAGGAACACGTGGGCGTCCTGGCTCCTCTTCTGCCCGTCGATCCACCCGAAGCAGAGCGCCTCGTCCAGCGCCTCGGCGTAGGTGACGGAGCGCCCCGGTGCGCCCTTCTTTCCGAGGCGCACCCAGACCCCCTCGGAGATGCGGTGATTCCGGGCCAGCCAGGCGCGCCAGCGGGCGGCATCCGGGAACTGGAGCTCCGGCATCATCGCGCCAGGATCCCCCGGGCGGCGCGCCGCCCCGACTCGGCAGCCTCGGGGGCCGTCCCGGGACGGACGAGATCGCCCGCGGCCCAGACGCCGGCAACAGTGGTGCGGCCGTCCGGACCGGCCTCGGGGGCGAACGACCCGAGCTCGGGCCGGAAGGAGATCTTCACACCGGTCTGGCGCAGCAGCTCGAATGCGGGGGAGGGCGGCAGCGCGATCACCACCGCATCGCAGCTGACACGACGCTCGCGGCCGCGAGCCTCGCGATAGGAGAGGCCGTGCACCGACGTCCGCCCGTGGGCCCGCAGGGGCGCGCCCTGGACCGTGCCTGCCGGGGGGGCGCCCGTGCCAGTGTGGAGGACGAGCGGCGGCGTCGCGCCCTCGGTGGCGAGGAGCTGGACGAGCGGGAGCAGCTGTGGCCCGTCGCCAAGCACGACCGGCGCGTCGCCGACCAGGAGCCGCCGGCGACGCAGAAGGTCGGCCGCCGCTCGGCCGCTGAAGACACCGGGGATGTCGTTGTTCTCGAAGGGCAGGGTGGATGCGTGGCCGCCGACGGCGAACAGCATCGCCCGGGCCTCGACCAGCAGCACCCGGGCGCCCTCGGCGCCGTGCTGGACGGCGAGCAGAAGACGCCCGAGCTCGTCGTCGTAGAACCCGAGCACCGAGGTGCCGAGGCGGAGCTCGACACCGGGCGGGGCGGCCGGAGCTCCGCGCGCGCCGTTCTCGGGCGCGTCGAGCGCCAGGCGCCCACCCACCCGATCCTCCTGCTCGAGGACCAACGGCGAGATGCCCCCGGCGGCGAGCATCTCGGCTGCGGCGAGCCCTGCAGCCCCTGCGCCGACCACCACCACCTGGGCGGAGATCCGCTCCGGCGGCGGTGGGTCGGCGGGCGCCGCGTCCGGGAGCACGCCGAGCCCGGCCAGGTGCCGCGCCACGGTCATCATCACCTTCTCGGCCACCGGCACACCGGCGAACATCGAGTGGTGGTCCATCCCCTTCGGGAAGAGCCAGTCGATGCTGGAAAACACGTCCACGCCGACGCTGGGGTACGCGTTCTGCCGCTCCACGTGCATCCCCGGTCGCACCGTCGTCTGGCAGGCGAACCGGTTGGGAACCCCGTCGATGCGAACCAGGCAGTTGGAGCACGACGCGGCCATGCAGAACGGACCGCGCGGCCGGTGGTACTTGATGCTCCGGGAGAACACAGTCTCCCCGGCGGCCAGGAGAGCGCAGGCAGCCGGCTCTCCCTCGCGGGCCCGGAGCGGCTTCCCCTCGAAGTCGATGGTGAGCTCCGGACCGGACGGAGGGAGGCGTCGCATGGCTCCCTTCTATCCGAGGCCCGTCACGGCTGCCTCGCCGAAACCGCCCTGCGTGGCCGTCCGAACCTGGCAGGGAGCGGTGACGCAGGCCGCCTGGTCGTCTACGGTAGCCCCGCCAAATGGAACTTCTCTTCCAGGCGCCCCTTCTCGTCCTGCCCATCCTCTTTGCGGCGTTGCTCGGGTGCCTCGCTTTCGGTCGACGGCTGGGAGTCCGGGATGCCGCCTCGGGGGCCGAGCGGAGCGAGGTCGGGGCGATCGACGGCGCCGTCTTCGCGCTGCTGGGGCTCCTGATCGCCTTCACCTTCTCGGGAGCGGCCGACCGCTTCGAGCGGCGGCGTACCCTCATCGCCCACGAGGCCAACGCCGTCGGGACGGCCTACCTCCGGCTGGACGTGCTTCCCCCGGCCACCCAGCCGGCGCTGCGTGAGAGCTTCCGCCGGTACGTCGACGCGCGCCTCGCCATCTACCGGGCGATTCCGGACATGGCCGCCGTCCACGAGGCTCTGCGACGAGCAGAGACGCTGCAGGACGAGATCTGGAGGCAGGCAGTCAGTGCCTGCCAGGCGAGCCCAGGGTGGAGACCGGATCAGGTGGTCCTCCCGGCGATCAACGAGATGATCGACATCACGACCACCCGGACGGTGGCGACCCAGAACCATCCACCGACGGTCATCTACGTCATGCTGGTCGTGCTGGCCCTGGTCGCCTCCGTGCTGGCTGGATACGCGATGGCCGGTGGCGTCCGTGCCCGTCGAATCCACGCAGCCGCCTTCGCGCTCGTGCTGAGCGCGACGGTCTACGTCATCGTTGATCTGGAATACCCGCGCGCCGGGCTGATCCAGATCGATGCTGCGGACCAGCTTCTGGTCGACGTCCGCGCGAAGATGCGGTGACTCAGAAGACCAGGTGCCGGCCCTTCTGCCGCCGGGTGTAGATGCTGAGGGTGGCCGTCACCTCGCCGACGCCCATGTTCCCGGAGTCGCCGATGCCCGAGGCGCCGAACTCCTCCCACTCGAGCGCCGAGTCGGTGCCGTCGTTCTCCTTCAGCATCCCGCCCAGGGTGCGCCGCGCCGAGCTGCAGCTTTCGGTCGTCCCGCGTCCAGATGCTCGTCGAGAGGTCGTGGCTGTTCTCGAAGAGGCAGAACCGCACGTAGGACGCGAAGTCCGGCAGCTCCATCCCGACCAGGATGGGCATGAAGAACTCGGTCGTGGCGAGGCGGACGTCCTGCATCCCCTTGCCATCCCAGTTCACCTTCACCGTGCTGTCGGGGCGAATCTTCAGGAGGACGGGCTTCACCGCCTCCGAGTGCTCGCCGTAGGCGCCGTCCGCCCGGCCGCCCTCGCGCACCACGGTGACCCCGGGCGTCTTCTTCGCCTCGGCGACGATGTCCACCAGGGTCTGCGCCTTGTGCACCATCAGCGGGCTCAGGACCTTGTCGTCGGTCGCCTCGCGCGGGTCCGCGACCCGCCAGGTCCCCATCTCCTCGTTGATGAGCCCGAGGAGGGTATCCAGCGTCCGCGAGGACGCCGCGACACCGTGCAGCGACGTGCACTTGTGCGCCCCGAAGCCGCAGACCGAGTAGGTGAGCCGGACCGCGATCTTCTTGAGGTCCTCGGGCGAGTAGCCGTCGTCCACGAAGGACCAGTTGCAGCCGCCGCCCTCGAACCGCAGCCGGTTGAGCCCGCGGCCCTGCTGGATCTTGCTCGCCGTCTCGGACGAGCCGGTCACCGCCACCACCGTCACCCGCCGGTCCGTCGCCAGGCTGGCGATGCCCTTGCCGAAGCCCTCGACCTTCTGGACGTAGGCCGGGTCGGCGCCGGCGGCGATCATCATCCGGATCATCGTGGTGTTGGTGATCCCGGCGTAAGGGGTGCCCCTTGTAGATGAACGGCACGCCCGCCAGGTACGCCCCGACGAGGTGGATGCCGGGGATGCCCCAGATGAAGTTCATCGGCGAGATGATGACCGACACCCCGGCCGGCACCCACGGGTTGCGCCAGTAGCTGTGGCCCGGGAGCATGGGCGGGAGCAGCTCGCCCTGGAGCGCGGCCTCGGCCGAGCCCTCGAGGTGGTCCGCGGCGCGCTTGGCCTCGAAGAAGTCCTTCTGCGCCTCGAGCCGGGTCTTGGGGATCTGCTGGCGGATCTCCCGCATGCAGTCCTCGGAGAAGTAGTCCATCATCCGGCTGAAGTTCTTGATGACGTGCTTGCGGTAGGTGAACACGTCCTCCGCCCAGGACAGCGACTTCCAGGCCCGGTCGGCGGCGCTCACCGCCTTCTCCACGTCCTCCTCGGTCGAGGCCGGCACCTCCATCAGCGGGATGCGCCGGTCGGCGTGGCTCCGGAGGAGGGCCATCTCGCCCTTGGCGGGGAGCCGCCACTCGCCGTCGATGAAGTTGGTCACCCGGACCGGGGCGTCCGAGCTCCGCTGCGGCAGATCGCGCCAGCAGAAGAGGTACGGCTTGAGCAGATCCAGCTCCCGGTCGGTCAGGAGGTTGGTGAAGAGCCCGTGCGCCTTCCGCCGCTCGGCGAAGCAGGCCGCGACGCGGGTCCTTCCCGAGCTGCCCCCGGGCGTTGAAGGCAGAGATCTCCTCGGCAAGACGGGGGAAGGGGGCGAGGGTGGGCATGGTGCCTGCCGTGTAGCGCCGGGCAGGCTGAGCTTCAACGGGTCCGAGCAGGGAGGGCTCGGTCGACGATGCCCAGCGACCTGCCCGCCACGCCGCCTCGCTGACCCGGCCGCCGGCTCAGACCGCCTCGGGGAACTCCCGGGGCCGCGTCCCGAAGCGGGTGCGGATGGTGGCGCCCAGGGCGATGAAGGACGCGGCCGTGAGCACCAGCGGGCCGAGCACCGGGATGAGCTGGATGATCAGGAGCACGACGATGCCCAGCGCCAGCACCGCCGCCTGCGTCTTGCGGCTGGCGCGCAGCACCGGGAGCCGGGTCCCGAGCTCGGAGGCGAGCGCCGAGAAGCCCATGGCGATCCCCACCGCGGTCACGATGAGCAGCACCAGGCGTGAAGGGGATGCCGATGACGATGATGGTCAGGAGGATGGCCAGCCCGCCGATGGCCAGCGCGCCGAGGAGCCCCGTCAGGCCGCAGCGCAGAGGGTCGCGGCGGATCTCCGACTCGAGCTGCTTCATCGGCATGGGGGCGAACATGATGAAGACGAAGCCGAGCGCGAAGTAGACCGCGAACTGCACCAGCAGCCAGAAGATGGACGACCCACGGTGCTTCTCGACCGGCCGCGCCTTCTTCTCGGCGAAGCCAAGGCCACCCGACTTGCCGCCGAACGACAGGGTCTGCCCGTGCACCTTGGCCCCGGACTCGCGCTCCACGCTGCCGCCGAAGGCGACCGCGTCGCCGCCGACCACCGCATGCGGGCCGAGCTGGACGTTTCCACCGAAGGCGACGGCGTCGTTCCGCACCTGCCCCTTGATGACCAGGCTGCCCCCGTAGGCCACCGCGTCGTCGACCTCCTGGTCCTCCTCGACGGTGACGTTGCCGGTGCCGACCGTCTGCCGGTCCGAGCTCTCTCCGCCCTTGGCGCGGCGGTGGAACTTGAGGGCCTCCTTCAGCTCCTTGAGGTCCTTGAGATCCTTCAGGTCCTTGAGCCGCCCGAGCTTCTCCTCGAGGCCCTGGGGCGGCAGCGCGTCGGCGTCCTCATCGGCGTCCTCGTCCGGCTCGTCCGCGGAATCCTGGTCGCTGTCCGAGGGCGGGGCGGAGTGACCCATGTGGGGCATGGGTGGCATCGGCGGGACGGGCGGAACAGGCGGGACCGGAGCCATCGGCGCGCCGGGAGGAAGCGGCGGCATGGGGCCGACCAGCTTGGGCGGCGGCGAGCCCTCGGCGTGCGGGCGCAGGCTGTAGATGTTGCCCCGCTTCTCGAGCGAGAGGCCGTAGGCGCGGGCCAGCGTCTCCAGCGCCTCGTCGGCGGGGACGTTCTGGAAGAAGACCTCGGCGTCCTCGTCGAGGTCGCCCCGGACCACCACGCTGAGCTTGCCCTCGCTGGCGATTCGCTCGGCGACTTCCCGGAGCGAGCCATGGGTCTTCAAGGTGATGCGGGCCGCCGGCTCCCTGGCTTGCTCCGCCCTGGCGGACGCGGCTCCCAGAAGGAGCGGTAGACACGCCGCGATGATGGTGACGGCGCGCTTCACGGCCTGACCTGGGCCTCCACGACCCGGTGTGCAGCGAGACGACGGACGCCCAGCGTGGACATCACGACGAGGCCGGCCATGGCGACCACCAGCGGCAGGGCGGCGGTGCTCCAGACGGCGGCGAGCGCCTCGGACGCGCCGAAGAAGAAGTTCCTCCAGGTGACGATGGCCGACGCCGCGTGGGTCCCGAGGAGCCCCAGGCTCCCGTGGGTGGCGACGAAGGCCAGCGTCGCGCCCATCAGGGTCACGGCCAGGATGGACAGGCCGGTGCGGAGCTCGACCCGGACGGGTGCCGGCGCGAGCGCGACGCGGGCCATGACGCTGTGGACGAAGTCCGACGGGGGGAGCGGGTCCACCAGCCGGGCGAGGTCCTTCTCCAGCTGGCGGTGCTCCTCGGCGAGGAAGGCACAGTCCGGGCAGTTGCGGAGGTGGGCGAGGGCGTCCGCGTCGTGCTCCGCCACGCCGACCATCAGGGTCTCGAGCTCGGGGCAGGCGTTCACTGGGCGTCCTCCGTCTTCATCTGCTTGCGCAGCTTCTCACGCGCGCGGAACAGGCGGGCCATGATGGTGCCCGGGGCCACGCCCATCACCAGGGCGATCTCCTTCGTGGTGCGCTTCTGCACGTAATACAGGGCGAGCACCTCGCGGTCGTCCGTGCCCAGCGTGGCGAGGGCGGCCTCGAGGCTCCGGTGCTCCTCGGCGGCGATGACGCCCTCCTCCTGGCTCCTCTCGCCGGAGGGGAGCGACCTCGTGCATCTCGTCCACGTCCTGGGTGTGCACCCGCGAGCGGCGCCGGAGCAGGTCGAGGCAGAGGTTCCGGGCGATGGCCAGCACCCAGAGGTCGAAGGGCTTCGACTCGTCGTACCGGCCGCAGGTGCTGGTAGGCGCGGAGGAAGGTCTCCTGGGCCACCTCGGAGGCCTCGGCCTCGGTGCGGAGCAACCGCAGGCAGAGGCCGTAGACCGGGCGCTGGACGCTGCGGACCAGGGCCTCGAACGCGGACCGGTCACCGCGGCGCGCGGCGCGCACCTCGGCGCGGTACGGCACGGTCTCGGTCGGCTCGGCCAGGATCGACCCCAGTGCCGCCGGGGAGGGAAGCCACGAGGAGAGCAGGGTGGTCACGTCAACCCATACGCCCGTACTCGCTGGGCGATTGCCCCCGCCCCCGTGCAACTGGCGGCATGCCCCGGAGCGGGGGCGGCCCCGTCCCGGAAACGGCGCACTCTACCGCAGCTTCTGACGTGCCCGTGCCGAAGCCTTGGCCTCTTTTCGGGCCTTTGCGCGGGCGAGGAAGCCCCCGTCGGGGCATCCTGCGCCAGGGGGGCGACGGGCGTCCGAGCGCTGGCCGCGAAGCGCCCGCCGGGCGCTCATCTCGGCCGGACCGTTGCGCGGGCTCGGGGACCGCCCGCGGTCGTCCGCGTCCGGTCGGCGGCGCCGGCGGCCCGGCCGCACGTCCGGAGCGGGGCGGACGTGCGAGGCGTCGCCTGCAGCTCGCCGTCGGGGGCCGGCCGGCCGCTGCCCGGCGTGGCGCGGATCTCCTCCGGCGGTGTCCTCCCGGGCAGTCCGGTGGAAGAGCCGCTTCATGACCAGGGTCGCGTAGCTCCCCGGGCGGCAGGGTGAAGGCCACGTTGAGCTTGCCGAAGCCGCGGTTCAGCTCGTCCGCCTGGGTCCGGCCGAGCACCAGCTTGCTCGGCTGGACGAGGACGCGGCCGTTCCTCGTGCTTGAAGTAGAGCAGCCGCTCGGCTCCGACGATCCGGAGCTGCTCGAGCTTGAGCTTCTCCTTGCCGAGCACCCACTCCACCGCCTCACGGACCCGCGGATCCTCGATCGTCGTGTCGGGGGCGAGGAGGGGGAAGCTCGAACCCGCGGAGCCAGCGCAGGGTCTCGGGGTCCGCATCCTGGTGGAAGAGCAGTGTCCCCGCCTGGTACCGCAGCGGGAAGAGCGAGGTGCGCGGCAGCGCGATCTGGAGCAGCCGCCGCACCCCCTCGTTCCAGAGCCAGCTCTGGTAGGTGAAGAGCAGGAGCGCGCGGTAGGAGGCGTCAATCTGGAGGAACGCCCGGAGGTAGTCCTCGGGCTTCTCCTTGAGGGAGCGCAGCACGCGGTCGTACCTGTGCGCGGCCTCGAACGGCACCCGCCGCGTCCAGTCGCCCCAGTTCCGGCGCCAGAACAGCCTTCACCTTGGCGTCGTCGGAGCGGTCGAGCGGTCGACGGCTTCGCCAGGTAGTTCTTGCAGCGCGGCCTCGAAGTCGCCCCGGATGAGGTCCTTGGCGATGTAGCCCTGGCCGTGCTTCAGCGAGCCGAAGCGCTGGCTGTCGAAGTAGTTCACCACCCCGAGCCGGTTCACCTCGGCCGCAGCGCGGGGGAGCTCCGGGAGGTCCTCGTCGGTCAGGGCCCGGACCGTGACGCTGAAGCGGTTGGAGGTGGTGTTCTCCGCCGACAGAGCCCGACCTGTGCGACCCAGGGGCTTCAGCCGGAGGTCCGGGCTCCTGGAAGTCCACCTCGGCGCCGTCCACGGCGATGAGCTGCTCGGTGCGCCCCTGCTTGTCCTTCAGGCCGCAGAAGCTGATGGCGCCCGGGCGGAGGCCGTAGCGGGTCCGGATGCGCTCCACCGCCTCGAAGGTGGACAGCTTCTGCTTGTCCATCAGGTAGACCCGGTACCGCCCGTCCGGGACCGGGTCGAAGCGGTAGGACTCCTTGACGCTGAAGTCCTCGGGTCGTTGCTTGATGCGCACGGGGGCAAGCCTTGTAACATCGGCAGACGGTCCGATGCTCAGCGCCTGCCCACGCTGTCGAACCCCCCTGGCCCAGCCCAATCCGCCGCGGTGCCCGGCGTGCGGCGAGTCGCTCTCGTCGACGCCGGTGCCCTCGGTGCGCACCAGCCCCCGCGGGCCGTACCTCACCGGCCGGCTCCTGGACGGCAAGCTGAGCGAGTTTCCGCTCGGGGCCAGGACCACCCTGGGCCGCCACCCGGCGAACACGCTCCGGCTGGCCGACCGCGAGGTGTCCAAGGAGCACGCCTCCATCGAGAGGGCGGGCAACGGCTTCGTCATCAAGGACCTGGGCAGCTCGAACGGCACCTACGTCAACGGCCGGCGGGTCCGTGAGCTCCGCCTGAAGGACGGCGACGAGATCGCGCTCGGCAACAGCCGGCTCGTCTTCCACACCGGCGACGTGCTGACGAGCACCGGGAGCCCCGGAGTCACGGTGCTCGCCTCGGCCCAGGCCGCCCCCGCCTTCCTGGCCCAGCTCGACCAGCCGGCGGTCGAGGAGACCGAGTTCCGTCCGGCGGACCAGCTCAAGGACGCAGGCCGCGCTGCGCCAGGACTACGAGAAGCTGCGCATCGCGCACGAGTTCCACCGCCAGGTGGGCCTGGAGCGCGACCAGAAGAGCCTCCTCGACAAGATCCTCGCGGTCAGCTTCCAGCTGCTCGCCGCCGACCACGGGGTCATCTTCCTGGTGAACGACCAGGGCGAGCTGGTCGCCCAGGCGGTGCACCACCGGACCGGGAGCGACGAGGAGGTCGTGCTCTCCGACACCGTGCTCAAGCGCGTCCTCGAGACGCGGCAGGCGGTGCTGACCGCCGACGCCATCCTCGACAGCCGCTTCAGCGGGAGCGAGAGCATCGTCGCCCAGGGCATCCGCAGCGCCATGGCCGTGCCGCTGCTGGCCAAGGGCGAGCTGAAGGGGGTGCTGTTCCTCGACACCCGCGAGCGGACCAACGCCTTCAGCGAGAAGGATCTCGAAAATCCTCTCCGGCATCGCCTCCCAGGCGGCCATCGCGCTCGAGAACGCCGACCTGGCGCGGAAGATCGAGACCGAGGCCGTCACCCGGGCCGAGCTCTCGCGGTTCCTCTCGCCGGCGGTGGCGGACATGGTGGTGAAGGGCCAGGTCGAGCTGCTCCGCCAGGGCCGGCTGGCCGAGGTGAGCGTGCTGTTCGCCGACATCCGCGGCTTCACCTCCATCGCCGAGGGGGAGAGTCCTCAGGAGACGGTGTCGATGCTGAACGCCTTCTTCTCCGCGATGGCGGACGTGGTGTTCCGGCACGAGGGCAACCTGGACAAGTTCATCGGCGACTGCGTGATGGCGGTGTGGGGCCCGCCGTCGCCGCACGAGGACGACCCGGCCCGGGCGCTCCGGGCGGCGCTGGAGATGCAGGCCGCGGTCGAGACGCTGAACGAGGCCCGCGAGGCGAACGGGCAGGCGCGCATCGAGATCGGCATCGGGGTGAACACCGGCCAGGCGGTCGTCGGCTACATGGGCTCGGCGGACCGGCACGAGTTCACGGCCATCGGCGACTGCGTGAACACCGCCTCGCGCCTGTGCAACGTGGCCAAGGGGAACGAGGTGCTCGCCGCGGACAGCACGGTCTCGAAGGCCGGCGCCGGCTTCCACGTCGAGGCGCTCCCCCTGGCGCACGTGAAGGGCAAGGAGCGGGCGGTGCAGACCTTCCGGGTGGTGAGCCTCGAGGAGCCGACGTCGACCGGGACGGACGGATAGCGCGCCCCCGCGAGCCTGTCTTTTTTTCAGCCTCGGCCCCGAACCAGGACCCGCTCCGTCTGAACGCGCTGGCACGCGGGTTGCCATGGTCCGTCCGGCGTGACCGACCTGGCCGGACTCGACGTCTCCACGGTGCTGGCTCCCGCCCTGGGGCTGGGAGCGTCAGGGGCGTTGCTGGCAGTGCGGGGCACGGCGATGCAGCGGCAGGTGCCGGTCATCGCGCCCCCGCTCGCCCCCCTGCCGGTGCTGGCGGGGATGCTCCTGACCGGCGCCGTCGCGATGACGCTGGCCGGGGGCACGCCCGCGGGCTCGGCGCTGCGCTGGGCGCTCGGGTTCGCGGCGCTCGCCGGATGCCTCGCTGCCGCCTGGACCGCGGGCCAGCTCTGGAGGCACGCCGAGCTGCTCCGCTTCGCCCGGCCCTGCACCGTGGACGATGCGCTGGCATTGCCCGGGCGCGAGCGGGAGGGACGCTGGCTGCTCGTGGATGGCAGGCTCGGCGCCGCCGGCGAGGTGACGTCTCCGGGCGGCGTGGTCTGCGCCTTCTATGACGCCGAGCTGCGGCTGATCGGGCTCCGCGGCGAGCCCGGGCGCCTCGTCGCGCGCGAGCGGGGCGCGAGCCTGCCGCTCGAGCTCCGGGGCCTGAGCAAGAGCGTGCGCGTGCGCTTCTCGCCGACGCGGGCGGCGGCCCCGACGGATATCCGGCGGGTGCTCGTCCCGCTCGAGCCCGAGGCTGGCGAGATCCCCGCCGACGGAGAGCGCGAGGCGGTGGAGGTGCTCTCCTGGGAGTCGGTCGGCAAGCTCGGGACGCGGGCCCTCGCGCTCGGCAAGCTCGAGGCGGATCCGCGCGGCGAATGGCGGCTGGTCGGCATCCTGGGCGGGGCAGCCCCGGTCGTCCTGCCGAGCGAGCAGGAGACGGCGGCGAGGGCGTGGCGGAGCGAGGCCTGGCGCTGGTCCGGGGTGGCAGTGCCGCTGGCCGTGCTCGCCGCGCTCTGCTTCGGCCGCTCGCTCTGACGGAGGGCTCGCTGCGTCGGTCAGGGAGGCGGCTGCAGCAACGTTGTCCGCAAGCGCGCGGATGCGGCCTGCTCGGGGCCGATGGTCACGTTCGTGCTCCTGTTGCTCACCGGGGCTGCGCCGACCACCGAGCCGGTGGATCGAATCCGAGCCTCGGTCGGTGTGAACCGGGGAGAGCCCTCCGGCTACGATGCGATGGCCGACTGTACCGGCCCGCGTGGCCGCCCCTATCGGACGCGCGTGGCCTTCCGGCGCTCCGACGGCTGGGCGCGCTTCGTTCAGTGGCACGGCGAGGAGCAGACCTCGGATGCGGTCGCGCTCGGCACCGCGAGCTGGGTGCTGGATGACGCCGGGAAGTGGGCCGCGGGCGACACCGACGTCCTGGCCAGGGTGATCGGACACCAGTTTCTCGCCATGGTCCTCGCGCCGGAGTGGGTCTTTCGCAGGCTTACCCCGGGCCGCAAGGAGCGGTTCGAAGACCAGCCGGTGGAGTGGTTCACCGGGACCGAGGTCGCCGGGACGCCGGTCGAGCTCGCCCTCGACGCCGACGGCCGTCCCGTCGCGCTGCGGCTTCAACGCGGAGGGAAGATTGGCTCCCTGCTCGTTCGCTGGTCGGGCTGGCAGCGCATCGGGAGAGTCAAGATCCCGATGACGGTCCAGATCGACCAGGGCAAGGACATCTTTCGCTTCCGCTTTCGCCCGCCCCGGCTGGAACCGCCGAGCGATGCCGGCTGGACCCCGGCAGGGACTGCACGCTGAGACTCGCCGACCCGCGGGTGCACCGGAGGGACGCTCTACCTCTTGCTGTCCGTGCGTCGATCCGGCGAGGGGACCGCACCGGCGTCGCCGGCCTCCGCCAGCATGCGGAGGGCCCGCTCGACCTGCGCGCGGCTCTCGGCAGGTGGCATCCGGGCGAGCTCCGCGAGGGAGCGCGTCCTGCCGAGCGTCTCGGCGATCCGCCAGCCGATGAGGTAGCCGCTGCGCGGCGGCACCTCGGTGGCCTTCTCGGTCGACCCGTAGAAGAACTGTCCGTAGGTGGGCCCGCCGTCGGGGTCGTCCAGGTGCGCGAGCAGGCGCCGGCTCAGCTCGGGGATCCGCGGAGTCGCCTCGGCGATGAGCGCGTCGGGAACGCTCAGCGCGTCGTTCGTCGCGCCGGGGTTGAGCGCCGCGCTGACGTAGGTCGCCAGTCCCTCCTCCCAGAGCGCCGCACCGACCGTCTCCGGGGCACCGGGATGGAGATTTCCGTGGTGCACGTGGAACAGCTCGTGCTCGAGGAATGGCCGGAGGTTGAAGCCAGGCGGCCGGATCGCGGCGATGACGTCGGGTCCGAAGAGCAGCGCGTCGGCGCCGTCGACCGGGCGGGTGCCGCCATCGAACGCGCCGAGAGAGCAGACGACGTAGACGGGCCGCCGCGACACGAAGTCAGGGAACGTCCTCCGGAACTGGACCGCCGCGTCCTGGAGGTCTCCATTCAGCGTCCGCCGCACCTCGTCCACCCGGGCCGGGTCGGGCCCGAACCTGGCCGCCTTGTTCAGCCGCTCCGGGACGCTGCTGGAGAAGGGTTCCGACAGGCCGAGAACCTGGGAGGTGTACAGGGTGGGGTGGGGCGCCCGGAGGAGCTGCTCGAAGGCGCGGACCTGCTGCTCGGCCGTTGCGCCCGGCACGCGCCGCCAGAACTCCGCACACCCCTCCGCGGCGTCGACGAGCTGGAGGCGCCCGGCACCGGCGTCAGGCGAAGCGCGCGCCGCGGCTCCGGCGAGCGAGACGAGCGCGATGGCCAGGGCACGGACGTCCATGCGCAGCGGACGGTCGAGCCGTCCGACGATTTCGACCGGCCCACGCCAGCGGGTCAGATGTACTGCGCCAGGCTTCCCGGATGGGCGACCTTGTACCGGCGGAACCGCTCGCAGAGCGGGAGGAGCAGGGCGATCACCACGGCGGCGGCGAGGTAGGTGGCCGCCAGGCCGCCGCCGTGCAGCAGGCCCATCACCCAGGCGCCGAGCCGGAGCAGGTGCGCGTGGAGGAGGTAGAAGAAGAACGCGCTCTGGCCCAGTGGCAGCAGCAGCGCCGCCGCCCAGCGAGGCAACGTCGAGTTCCAGATCGCGGCGAGCAGCAGCCAGGCGATGCCGAGCTCGCAGGACAGGTAGCTGAAGCTCGCCGGGTACTTGGCGGTGTGCAGCCACTGGATCAGCGCGCCGCTCTCCCGGAAGACGCCGCCGTTGCCGTAGCCGTCGAGCCCCCGGACGACGACGAACGTGACGAGGGCCGCGACGCCGGCGAGGACCAGCCGACGCTGGAAGAGCTCCGGCTCCCGTCGCTCGAGGTCGCCCGCAGCCCACCCGAGCAGCATCACCGCCAGCCACGGCAGGCACGGGTAGCCCACCATGAACGGGCCGACCTTGCCCGGCACCAGGGTCAGGATCAGCAGCGCCCGCCCGACGCCGTCCACGCTTCCGAGCATGGTCGCCACCGCCTCGTGAAGGACGATGATGAGTAGGCCGAGCGCGCCGCACACCCGGGCCGGAAGCCGGCGCAGGAAGGCCATGGCCACCATGCTGACGCCGATCGCGTACAAGACCTGTAGCACCAGCTCGCCGCGGTGAACGAACACCATCCACAGCGGGTCGAGCGCGGCGATGAGGAGCCCGCGGAGGACGATGAACCGGGTGATGTCCCCCTCCGACGCGCCATCGCGCCGCCGCCGCTGGACGGACATGCACAGCGCGAATCCGGAGAGAAACAGGAACGTCGGCGCGCAGAGGTGGGTGATCCACCGGGTGAAGAACTGGGCCGCGGGCAGCGCCGTGCCCGGGACGTAGGTCCGCGCCGAGTCGAACACCAATCGGCCGTGGTTGAACGCGGCAGAGGAGTGGTCGACGGTCATCAGCACCATCACCAGCCCGCGAAGCCAGTCCACCGGGAGCAGGCGCGACCTCGCCAGAGGCACCGCCCGCATTGCCGTCACCACACGCGTCGAGACGTCCATGCCACCTCCAGGAGTGTTCCCGGAAGAGGCGCGGAGCTCGGGGGCGGTGCGTGCTGGAGGCGCTGTTTCGGCCGTGGGCACCCCCCGCTGTACCCCCATCAGCGAGGGCCGCTGCGCCCGCCGCCCGGCAGGAACCGTCGGAGGCTGATCTTCCCGAAGCGATTCCCGAACAGGTACCAGGTGAACGCGGCCCCGAAGAGCGCGGCCGCCCCGGCCGTCCCGAGGAGCCCGAGCACCGGGTAGCCGCGCACGGTCCACGGCACCTGGGAGAAGCTGATGAACGCGCCCACGATGAAGCCGCAGGCGCAGAAGCCGAGGAAGGTGATGACCGCCGCGGCGCGAAGGCTGGCGTTCACCTTGTCCAGCGCGGCCGAGCGCACGTTCACCGCGAAGCGCCCGGTCTCGAGGTCGAGGAGGATCTGGGAGAGCTGGGTCGGCAGGTCGGCAGCAAGCCCCTGGAAGCGGAGCAGCGCCCGCAGGAGGCCGCCCTGCAGGTCTCCGCCCAGGTCATACCGCCCCTTGAGCAGCTCCTTGGCGTAGGGGAGCACCACCCCGATGATGTCGAGGTCGGGCGAGAGCTGCCGGAGGATGCCCTCCATCGAGACCGACGCGCGGGAGAGCAGCGCGTACTCGCGTGGCACCCGGACCCGGTACTTCACCGCCAGATCCAGCAGATCTCCGAGCAGATGCCTGGCGTTCATCTCGCCGAGCGTCCGCGGCAGGTTGCGGGCGAGCACCCCGTCGATGTCGCTGCGGAAGGCGGCGATGTTGGCCCGGGCATCGGGCGCGCCGATCCGGTACAGGAGCCGCGCCACCGACTCGGAATCCTTCAGCGCGACGGCGACGATGAGGATGACCAGCTGCTCGCGCATCTGACGGCTCAGCCGGCCGACGAGCCCGAAGTCGATGAGCCCGATGGTGCCGTCGGGCAGCAGGAGGAAGTTCCCGGGGTGAGGGTCGGCGTGGAAGAGGCCGTCCTCGAAGAGCTGGCGGAAGGCCGTGTCGAGCACGGTCCGGGCGAGGGCGGCACGCCGCTCCGGATCGAGGTCCGCCTCGAGCAGCCTCACCCCGCCGAAGTACTCGAGCGTGAGCACCGTCCCGCTGCTCAGCTCGTCGTGGACCTTCGGGATGCGGATGCCCGGGCGGTTGCGGTGCGTCTCCTGGAAGGCGCGCACGTTCTCGGCCTCGTGAACGAAGTCGAGCTCCTCGCGGATCGCGCGATCGAACTCCTCGGCGATGCCCACCGGTGAGTAGATGCCGGTCTCCTCGACCACGGCCTCGAGGAGCCTCGCCACCGACTTGAGCACCCGGAGATCGGAGGCGACCTGCGCCTGGATTCCCGGGCGCTGCACCTTCACCACCACCGGCTCGCCGGCGCGGGTCGTCGCGCGGTGCACCTGGGCGATGCTCGCCGCCGCGAGAGGCTGCGGGTCGATGCTGGCGAAGGCCTCTTCCGGCGAGCGCCCCAGGCCGGCCTGGATGGCGGTGCGGACGGCCTCGAGCGGGATGGGAGTCACCGAGTCCTGCAGCATCCGGAGCTCGATGACGAACTCCCCGGGGAGGAGATCGGCACGCGTGGAGAGCACCTGCCCGAGCTTCACGAACGTGGGGCCGAGGTCCTCGAGCATTCGCCGGAACCGACGCGCCACGCTGGCCGCGCGGGTGTCCGGCGCCTGCTCCACCGGTTCGCGGCGGCCGAGGAGCCGGAAGACGCCGGCGCGGTCGAGCAGGTCGGCGAAGCCGTGCCGCGCAGCGATGGTGGCGATCTGTCTGAGCCGGTTGAGATCCTGGAGATTCAAGGGGTCAGCCCGGGGTGCTACCACCGGATCCCCCCGGACGTCGTGGGGGCACCAGACTGGAGGCGAGGACGGCGGGCGTGGACCGGAGCGCAGCGGCGACAGCACGGGCAGCGGCGGAGGACGAGCAGCCGTCCGACGTGTCGGTCACGCCGATGATCCGCCAGTACCTCGACGCCAAGGCGCGCGCCGGAGACGCGTTCCTGTTCTTCCGCCTCGGGGACTTCTACGAGCTCTTCTTCGAGGACGCGGTGCGCGCCTCGGAGCTGCTCGGCATCACCCTGACCGCGCGGAGCAAGGGCGCAGACCGGGTGCCGATGTGCGGCGTCCCGTTCCACGCGGCGCGCCGATATCTGGCGAAGCTGCTCGAGGGTGGCCACAAGGTCGCCATCTGCGAGCAGGTGGAGGCGCCGGGGACCGGTCCGGGCATCGTCCGCCGGGAGATCGTTCGTGTCGTCACCCCCGGGACCGTCCTGGACGAGGACGTGCTGGACGCCTCGCGGGCGGCGTGGCTGGTCGCGGTGGACGCCGGCGAGGGTGCCCACGGGGCCGCGCTGCTGGACGTGTCGACCGGGGACTTCCGGGCGCTGCAGGGCGCCTCGCTGCAGGCGGTGCTCGAGGCGGTGGCCGCGCACGAGCCACGCGAGGTGCTGCTCCGGGCGGACGCCCCGGCGGCAGTCCGGATGGCGGTGCGCCAGACGCTCGGCGCGCTGCCGGTCACCGAGCGCGAGCCAGCCCACTTCGACGCGACGCGGGCCGGCGCCTTCCTCCGCACTCACTTCGGCGTGGCCACGCTCGAGGGGTTCGGCGTGGAAGGGTCGCCCCGGGCGGTGGCGGCTGCCGGCGCGGCGCTCCGGTACCTCAAGGACACGCAGCGCACCGAGGCCCGGCACGTCCACGCGCTCCGGCGCCTCCCGCTCGAGTCCACCCTGGTGCTCGACGAGACCACCCGGGCCAATCTCGAGGTTCTCCGGACGCTGCGGGATGGCACACGGGCCGGTTCGCTGCTCGGCGTGGTGGACCGGACCGTCACCGCGCTCGGCGCGCGCCGGCTGGTCGAGTGGTTGCTCGCGCCGCTCCTCGACCTCGAGGCCATCCGCGCCCGCCAGGACGCGGTCGAGGAGCTCTCGACCAAGGCCGTCTGGCGGGAGGCCTGGGCGGGGCTCCTGCGACAGGTGGCCGACGTCGAGCGGATCCTCGGACGGCTCGCCACCGGGCTCGGGACGCCGCGGGACCTCGCGGGCCTCGGGCGGAGCCTGGCGGTGCTGCCAGATCTGGCGACGGCGCTCGAGGGTTGCCGCGCCGCGCTCTGGAGGCGGCTGGCCGCGCCGCTGCGGGGCTTCGAGCCGCTCGCCACCGAGCTGCAGCGCGCGCTGGTGGATACGCCGCCGGCGGCCCTGGACGACGGTGGGTTCATCCGTCCCGGATACTCGGAGGAGCTGGACGGGCTGGTGGGTCTGGCCACCGACGGCCGGAGCACCCTGGTGCAGCTGGAGCGGCGCGAGCGCGCACGGACCGGCATCTCGAGTCTCAAGATTCGCTACACCCGTGTCTTCGGGTACTTCTTCGAGGTCACCCGCGCCAACCTGCACCTGGTACCGGACAGCTGGGAGCGGCGGCAGACGATGGTCGGCGCCGAGCGCTTCGTCACCCCGGAGCTGAAGGCCTTCGAGGCCCAGGTGCTCGGGGCAGACGAGAGGCGCATCGGGCTCGAGCGGGCGCTCTTCGACGGGCTTCGCGACCAGGTGCTGGCGCAGGCGGGGGCGCTCCGGGCCGCCGCGGACGCGCTGGCCTCCACCGACACGCTGACCTCCCTGGCGCGGGTGGCGGCGGAGAACGGCTACTGCCGCCCGGTGGTGGACGACTCGGACGTGCTCGAGCTCGAGAAGTCGCGGCACCCGGTGGTGGAGCGGCGCGTCTCGGCCGAGCCCTTCGTGCCCAACGACCTGGTCCTGGACCGGACGCGGTGGCAGCTCGTGGTCCTCACCGGGCCGAACATGGCTGGCAAGAGCACCCTGCTCCGGCAGGTGGCGCTCACGGTGCTGCTCGCGCAGGCGGGCAGCTTCGTCCCGGCGTCGCGGGCGCGCATCGGCCGGGTGGACCGCATCTTCACCCGGGTCGGCGCCTCGGACGATCTGGCCCGCGGCCAGTCCACGTTCATGGTGGAGATGGCCGAGACCGCCGCCATCCTTCACCACGCGAGCGAGCGGAGCCTGGTGGTGCTGGACGAGATCGGCCGGGGGACATCGACCTTCGACGGACTGTCCATCGCCTGGGCGGTCGCGGAGCACCTCCACGACGCCATCGGGGCCCGGACGCTCTTCGCCACGCACTACCACGAGCTCATCGAGCTGGCCCGGACGCACGCCCGGGTGCGGAACCTCTCGATGGGCGTCCGCGAGACGGGCGGGAAGGTGGTCTTCCTCCGGACCGTGGTGGAGGGCGGGGCGAGCAAGAGCTACGGCATCGAGGTGGCGCGGCTCGCGGGGCTCCCGTTGAGCGTGCTCCGGAGGGCGCGCGAGGTGCTGCGGCGGCTGGAGACCGAAGGGGCGCCCCGGCCCGGCATGGTGCGCGTCGACGCGGCCCAGCTGCCGCTCCGCCTCGAGGACGGGGGACCGCCCACGCTGCTCCCGGACGACGTGACGCCGGACGGGCCGTCGGTCGAGTCCGAGGTGCTCGCCGCGCTCCGGCAGGCCAAGCTCGACGAGACGACGCCTCTGGAGGCTCTGAAGTTGCTCGCTCGGCTGCAAGGCGAACTGTCGGACGAGCCGAAAGGCTGATCTCCGGATACCGGTAGAGTCCGCACTCCGATGGCTCAACCGCGGGCCGAAAATTTGCCGAGCCGATCCGCCCGGGTTCACATGGCTGTAGTCGTGAATCCTACCCGCCTGGCCCTGGCCCTCTGTCTGCTCGCTCTGTCCGCGATCGCCGCCCCAGATCCGGCGGAGCAGTCGTACCAGGCCGCGCGCAAAGGCTACTACGCGCTGAAGAAGGACCCCAAGCGCCGGAAATTCCGCGACAGCTGGCTCACCGTGGCGCACCGGTTCGAGTCGGTGGCGAAGAAGTACCCGACGAGTCCACGCGCACCGGACTCGCTCTTCACCGCGGCGCAGCTGCTGTCGGACCTGAGCCGGATCAGCCTCCTGGCCGAGGACGCAACGGCCTCGATGGACGACGACCGGGCGCTGCTCGAGACCTACCCGCGCAGCCCGCTGGCCGACGACGCCGCTCTCGCGCTGGCCCAGGCGTACCTCGACCGGGAGCAGCCGGAGGCAGCCCGGAAGGTGCTTCAACGCGCCGCCCAGCTTCCGAAGGGAGACCAGACCGCCCGTCTCCGGGCGCTCGCCGCATCGCTCCCGCCCGAGGCGAAGGAGACCGCCAGGAAGGCCGGGAAGGCCGAGACGCTCCGGCCCGCAGCCACACCCGAGGCACCGGCAGACGAGACCCGCGCTTCCGAGACGCGGTCGTCGAAGACCGCCAGGAGGGACGTTCCTGCCGTCGATCGGCGCACCACCGCTCCGAGCCGGGGTGACGCGCGCCCGGGCACGTCCGTCCGCCAGGGGCCCGCGGTCGAGACTCCGGAGTGGCTGAAGGACGTCACGGGCTCGAAGACGCCATCGGTCGAGCGGGACACGCGGCCCTCCGACGAGGCCCGGACCCCCGATGAGGACGAGGAGTCCCCGACGCCCCCCGCAGCGGCCGAGCCGGTCGCCGAGACGCGACGCCCGATGCCAGCCGCCGAGCCAGCCCGGAAGCGACCCGTCGCCGGGACCACCGCTGCGGCTACCGAGACGAGCCGCCCCTCGGGCACGCCCGACGCCGGGGCGCTCCTGGCGACGGCGCCGCCCACCCAGGTCCGGGAGCGCCTCCGCGCCATCGGCAAGCGCGGCCCGAGCGAGGTGACGCTCGCCGAGCAGCTCGGCCTCAAGTTCCGCCGGGTGGTCATCGATCCCGGCCACGGCGGCCATGACAACGGCACCATCGGCGAGGGCGGCGTGAAGGAGAAGGACGTCGCGCTCGCCATCGCGAAAAAGCTCCGTACCGTCCTCACCGACCAGGGGCTCGAGGTCGTCCTCACCCGTGACACCGACCGCTTCGTCCGCCTCGAGGAGCGCACCCGCATCGCCAACGCCGCCCGGGGCGACCTCTTCATCTCGGTGCACTGCAACTCGCTGCCGCAGCGCCAAATCCGCGGCATCGAGACCTACACCCTGAACCTCGCCTCGAACCATTACGCGATCCGCCTCGCGGCGCGGGAGAACGCCACCTCCGAGAAGGGGATGTCCGACCTCCGGTTCCTCCTGGCCGACCTCGCGACCCGGGCCAACACCGAGGAGTCGGCCCGGCTCGCCACCCAGGTGCAGTCGGGCCTGGTCTCGAGTCTCCAGGGCAAGGACAAGAAGATCCGCGACCTCGGCACCAAGGAGGCCCTCTTCTACGTGCTCCTGGGGACCAAGATGCCGGCCATCCTGGTGGAGACAGGCTTCCTCTCCAACTCCGACGAGGAGAAGCGCCTTGCCTCGCCCGCCTACCAGGAGGACGTGGCCCGGTCAATCGCCTCGGGGGTCCAGGACTTCCTCGGTCACCGGGACCGGCTGGCGAAGGCGAACTAACTGCGCCGGCGCGGCTAGTCTCCGGTCCCGGGAACCCTTCGCCCGTGTCCGTCGATCCTCACGCGCTGCCTTCCACGCCCCAACGGGTCTGCTCGCAGGCCCTCGCCGCCTCCGTTCCTCGGTTTCCGGAGGCGGGGAGCCTCGGCGAGCGGCTCAGGCAACACCGGACCGAGTCGCTCGAGAGGATCCAGGCGTTCCACACCGCCGGAGGCGCCGGGCTCTCCACGGCGCGGCTGGTGACTGCCGCGGCCGACGCCGCGCTCGAGGCGCTGTGGTCCGTTCTGGGCCCGGCGCACCGGCTCGACGGGGCGGTGCTGGTGGCGCTCGGAGGCAGCGGGCGGCGCGAGATGAGCCCCGGCTCGGACTGGGACCTCCTGCTCCTGCACTCGGGGAGGGGTGAGGTCGCGAGCTTCGCCCGGGCGTTCTCCACCGCCCTCTGGGATGCGCGGGTCCACCTCGGATGGAGCGTGCGGACCATCGCCGAGGCGTCCTCCGCCGCGCGCGAGGACCGCGATCTCCGCACCTCGCTGCTCGACGCCCGCCGCCTCGCCGGGGACACGCGGCTCTGGGACCGCGCCGAGCGCTCGCTCCTCGCCGATCAGCGCACCCGCGACGCCGACGCCTTCGTCCAGGCCAAGGTCGACGAGCTCATCGCCCGGCGGGAGAAGTTCGGCGACACCGTGTTCTTGCTCGAGCCCAACGTGAAGCAGGGCCAGGGCGGGCTCCGGGACCTCGAGGCGGCGCTCTGGGTCGCGCAGGTGCGGTTCCGGGCGAAGACGCTCGGCCAGCTGCTCGAGCGCGCCGTGCTCCCCGGTCACGACGTGGCCGAGGCGCGGGCCGCGCGCGACTTCCTGATGCGGGTCCGCCACGCCGCGCACCTGGCCACGGGGCGCAAGGAGGACCGGCTCACCTTCGAGCTCCAGGCGAGCCTCTCCCAGGAGCTCGGCTACCGGACCGGGCCGGAGGGGGCCGCCGTCGAGCGCTTCATGCGCCACGTCTACCTCGCCGCCGGCACCCTGCGCCGGGTGAGCGACGCGCTGCTGGCGCGGGCGGCGGAGGAGCGGGCGCCGCGGCGCATCTTCCGGTCGGAACGCAAGATCGGACACTTCAAGGTGTTCCGGGGCCGGCTCACCGTGGATGACGGGACGCTCTTCCAGCGCGCGCCGGCCGAGGTGGTGCGGTTGTTCCAGCACGCAGGCGAGCTCGGCGTGCCGCTCTACAGCTGGGCGCGCGAGCGGATCGCCGAGGCGCTCCCGGCCGTCGTCGCCGCGCGGGGCGAGCCGGAGGTCGTCGAGGCGCTGAAGGCGCTGTTCACCTCTCCCGCCGGACGGGGGGCGGTGCTGGACGAGATGCACGCCCTCGGCGTGCTCGGGGCGCTGGTCCCCGAGTTCGGGCGGATCACCGCGCACCACCAGAGCGACCTGTACCACGTGTACACGGTGGACGTGCACACGCTGCGGGCGCTCCGGCGTCTCTACGCGCTGCGCGCCGGGGACCTGGTGGACGTCGAGCCGGAGCTCGGACGGATGCTCGCCGACCTCGAGGATCCGCTGCCGCTCTACCTCGGCATGCTCCTCCACGACGCAGGCAAGGGAATGGGGGGAGACCATTCGGTCCGCGGACGCGAGCTGATGGCCACGCTCGGAGAGCGGCTCGGGCTCAGCGCACGCCAGCGCGAGGTGGCCGAGTTCCTGGTCCTCCACCACCTGACGATGAGCCAGACCGCGCAGCGGCGGGACCTGTCAGACCCCGAGCTCATCCGCTGGTTCGCCGATCTCTGCGGAGACGCGGAGAAGCTCACCGCGCTCTACCTCCTCACCTGGGCGGACATGTCCTCGGTGGCGCCCGGCATGTGGAACGCCTGGCGCGCGGGCCTGGTCCACGAGCTGTTCCGGAAGACCCACGCCGTCCTCTCCGGCAAGGAGGGCACGGAGCACGCCGCGCGCGAGGCGTTCGCCGAGGCCTGGACCCGGGCGCTCGGCCCGGCCGAGACCGCCCGGCTGCTCGAGGCGCTGCCCGACCGGTACTTCGACGCGACGCCCACCGCGGATGCGCTTCGCCACGCCCTGCTGCTGCGCCGTGCCCGTCGCTTCCCCATCGCCGCGGTGCTCCGGCGAACGCTCGAGGGTCACGCCGAGGTGCACGTGGCGGCCGCGGACGCGCCGGGGCTCCTCGCCACCTGGAGCGGCGTGCTGGCTGCGCACGGCCTGGACATCCTCTCGGCGCGCATCGTCTCCACGGCGGACGGCTACGCGCTCGACGTCTTCGAGGTGCGCGGGCGGGCAGGGCGCCCGGTCGAGCGCACGCGCTGGCGCCGGGCCCGGGCCGACCTGGTGGCCGCAGCGCGCGGGAGGCTCGACGTGCCCGGCCTGCTCGCCCGGCGCCGGGGCGGGAAGGTGCTCCACCGGGCGCTACCCCCGGTGGCCACACGGGTGAGCGTGGACAACCGCGCCTCGCAGCGTTTCACCGTCGTCGACGTGCGCGGCGAGGACCGGCTCGGGCTGCTCCACGACCTCGCCGCCGCCCTGGCCGAGGCCCGGCTGGAGATCGCCGTCGCCAAGGTGGCCACCGAGGCCAACCGGGCCATCGACGCCTTCTACGTGACGCGGGGCGGAGCGAAGCTCACCGACGCGGCCGAGGTGGAGGCCGTGCGGGAACGGCTCGCCGCTGCAGTGCCTGCCCCCTCGGCCGACGGGTAGCCTGACGAGGAGGCGTCGGATGCGGTCGAGCATGGTCGTGCGCTCCCTCGGGGCGGAATGAATCCAACGTGCGGCGGGTTGGCCCCAAGACAGCCAGGAGCATCGGATCCTGGGTCGGGTACATGGGTCAAGTTCTCGAAACTCCGTAACTTTCACCTGGCACTGGCCCCTGGGAGGCAGCAGCTTCTCGGTCGAGTGCCTGGCTGTGCACGGGACTTGCTTGCGTTTCCCGTGCGATGTCGCACCTTGCGTCCTAAGGAGCGGAGCGAGGGCTGGTTGGCGTGGCCGCGAAGGGAGACAGGAAGACAATGACGGACAAGGACAACAAGGGAAGCATGACCGTGGCGGAGGCCGGCAGGAAAGGCGGCGAGACCGTCCGGAACGAGCGCGGCCGCGAGTTCTACGAGACCATCGGCAGGAAGGGCGGGGCGACGGTGAAGGCGGAGCGCGGACGGGCCTTCTACGAGGAGATCGGGCGCAAGGGCGGTGAGACGGTGAAGGCCGAGCGCGGCGCCAAGTTCTACGAGGAAATCGGGAAGAAGGGCGGCGACCGGGTGAAGGCGACCCGCGGCCCCAACTTCTACGAGGAGATCGGCCGCAAGGGCGGTCAGAAGGTCAAGAAGCTCATCGAAGAGGGAAAGCGGGCGGCGCGTGACGCAGCGGCGGCGCCGGCCAGCGCCGGCACTCCCGGTCCCGAGCCCTCCAAGGGCTGATATTCGGGAGGGGTGACCGCACCCCTCGTTCCGGTGGACGGGCAGCACCCGCAGCCGAGAACGGTCGGGCTCGCGGTGCAGGCGCTCGGGGACGGCGAGATCCTCGGATACCCGAGTGACACCACCTACGCCCTCGGCTGTGACGCCCACCAGCGCCGCGCCGTGGAGCGTCTCGCGCAGCTGAAGCACCGGGACGCGAGGAAGCCGTTCGCGCTCCTCGTCGCGGACCTGTCGGACCTCGCCCGCTATGCCCAGGTGAGCAACTTCGCCTACCGGGTCCTGCGGCAGCTCGCTCCGGGGCCGTTCACCTTCGTCCTCCCGGCGACCCGACTCGTGCCCGAGCTCCTCCTGCACCGCAGGCGCGAGGTGGGCCTCCGGATCCCGGATGCGCCGGTGGCCCGCGCGCTCGTCCTCGGGCTCGGACGGCCGCTCGTCACCACCACCGCCACGGCGCTGGAGGAGCTGCTCGACGGTGGGCGAGGGCGCGTGGTGCACGTCGAGGGCGAGCCGCTCAACGACGCGACGGAGGTGCGCGACGTGTACGGCCACGCCCTGGCCCAGGTCCTCGACGCCGGACCGCTCCCCGGTGACCCGAGCACCGTCCTCTCGCTCATGGCGGACAGCATCGAGGTGCTCCGCCAGGGCGTCGGCGTGGTTCCCGGGCTGTAGAAAAGTGTTCCCTGGGCCGGGCGGGGCTACCGTGTCCCGGGCCATGGACCGGCGCCCGAGCCCGCTCGAGCCGTACCTCGACGCCTTCATCGCGCACCTGCGCGCCGAGCGCGGCCTGTCCCCGCGGACCATCGAAGCGTACGCCAGCGACCTGGTCGGATATCTCGAGTGGCTGCGGCCCACGGGCGTCCGCCTCCCCACGGCCGTCAGGCAGGAGCACGTGCGAGGGCACCTGGCGACGCTCGGCCGTCGGCTCTCCTCGCGCAGCCAGGCCCGGCACCTGGCCGCGATCCGGATGTTTCACCGCTTCCTCGTCGCCGAGCGCCACGCGACGGACGACCCCACCGAGCAGGTCGAGACGCCGCGGCAGTCCCGCCGGCTCCCCATCTTCCTCACCCTGGACGAGGTGGAGGCGCTGCTCGAGGCGCCGCGGGACGCCACGCCCGCCGGGCTCCGGGACCGGGCGATGCTGGCCGTGCTCTACGCCACCGGGCTCCGGGTGAGCGAGCTGGTCGGGCTCTCGGTCAACGCGATCCAGCTCGACGCAGGCTTCCTCATCGCCCGGGGCAAGGGCGACAAGGAGCGGCTCGTGCCGCTCGGACGGCGGGCCGTCGACCGAGGTCCGGGCATGGCTCGGGCGCGGCCGTCCGGCGCTCCTGCGGGGACGCCCCTCCCGGGCGCTCTTCGTCGGACCGCGGGGCACGGCGCTCACCCGGCAGGGCGTGTGGAAGCTGCTCCGCCGTCACGCGCTGGCGGCGGGCATCCGGAAGCCGCTCAGCCCGCCACAAGCTCCGCCATTCCTTCGCCACCCACCTCGTCGAGCGCGGAGCGGACCTTCGGGTGGTGCAGGCGATGCTCGGGCACGCCGACCTGGCGACCACGCAGATCTACACCCACGTCGACGCGCGGCGGCTCCGCGCGGTCTACGACGCGGCCCACCCGCGCAGCCGGAGCGGGTGACGCCGGGAGGACCCGTCTCCTCCGGAGGATCACGTCGGGATCGCGGTCGAGGTCCAGGAATGTTTCAGCGTTAGAGTGCGCCGCTCCGCACCATGCGCATCCTGTCCGGCATCCAGTCCTCGGGGAAGCAGCACATCGGCAACTATTACGGCGCGCTGCGCCAGTTCGTCGATCTGCAGAACCGCGGCGAGGCGCTGTACTTCATCGCCAACCTGCACGCGCTCACGACGGTCCGGGACCCGGTCGCTGCGGCCTCGCTGACCCGCGAGACGGCGATGGCCTTCCTCGCGCTCGGGCTCGACCCGGCCAGGGCCATCCTCTTCCGCCAGAGCGACATCCCGGAGGTCACCGAGCTGTACTGGATCCTGGGGACCGTCGTCCCGCTGTCCAACCTCGACCGGGCGCACAGCTACAAGGACAAGATCGCCAAGGGAATCTCGGCGGACTTCGGGCTCTTCGCCTACCCGGTGCTGATGGCCGCCGACATCCTGCTCTACGGCTCGGACCTGGTGCCGGTGGGCAGGGACCAGGTGCAGCACCTCGAGTTCGCCCGCGACTGGGCGACCAAGTTCAACCTCACCTACGTGTTGGGCTACGACGCCTCGGACCCGAGCGGGGCGAAGAGCGGCAAGCCCGGCGTCCTCAAGCTCCCCGAGGCGCTGGTGCAGGAGGCGACCGCCACGGTGCCCGGGACCGACGGGCAGAAGATGTCCAAGTCGTACAACAACACCATCGACCTCTTCGGAGAGGAGGGCGAGGTGAAGAAGCGGATCATGGGCATCAAGACCGACAGCACCCCGGTCGAGGCGCCGAAACCCGTGGACGGCGCGCTCTACCAGCTGCTCAAGGTCATGGTCCCCGAGGCCGACTTCCCGGCCATCGACCAGGCGTGGCGGGAGGGCGGGAAGGGCTACGGGGACTTCAAGAAGACCCTGCTCGCCGCCTATCACGCGACCTTCGGTCAGGCGCGCGCCCGGTACCAGGCGCTCCAGAAGGACCCAGGCGCGGTGGACGCGATTCTTCGCGCCGGAGCGGAGCGGGCCCGGGCGGTTGCCGCTCCGGTCATCGAACGGGTGCGGCAGGTGGTGGGGATCGAGCGTTGACCCTCCGCGGATCGGACTGGTAGGGCCTCGCAAGTGAGCAGCCGTTCCCAGACTCCGGCGGACCCGGACGACGCTGCGCAGGCCGGCGCCGCCGCGCTCCATCCTGCGTTCCAGGTCGCGCTGCCGACCTTCGAGGGGCCGCTCGATCTGCTGCTCCACCTGATCCGCGAGCACCGGATCGACATCTTCGACATCCCCATCGCGCTCATCGCCGAGAAGTACAACCAGTCGCTGGCCGAGATGGCGGCGCTGGACCTCGACGTCGCGGGCGAGTTCCTGGTCATGGCCGCCACGCTGACGCACATCAAGAGTCGGCTGCTCCTGCCCCGCGTCGAGACGCCGGGCGAGGCCAGCGAGACTGCAGAGGAGCAGGGCGACCCCCGCGCCGAGCTGGTCCGGCGGCTCCTCGAGTACCAGAAGTACAAGGACGTGGCCCGCCAGCTCGCCGAGAACCCCCTCCTCGACCGCGACGTGTTCGCCCGGCGCATCACTCCGGCGGCCGCGGCGCAGGTCGAGTCGGCGGCGCTGGCCGAGGTCAGCGTGTACCGGCTGATCGAGGCGCTGGACCGGGTCCTCAAGGCGCTCGAGCCGCGGGTGGGCCACGAGGTGGTCCGCGACCAGCTGACGCTCTCGGCGGCGATGCAGGGCATCACCGGGCGGCTCCGCCCGGGCGAGCGGGTGAGCTTCTTCCAGCTGTTCGAGGGTCAGCGCACGCGAGGGTCGGTGGTGGTCACCTTCCTCGCCCTGCTCGAGATGGTGAAGCTGCGGCTGGTCCGCATTCACCAGGACGAGGGGGTGAAGGACATCTGGGTGACGCCGGATTCCGGCGCCCTCGAGAGCGGCACCCCGGAGGTCGACGAGCGTGAGTACTCCTGAGAAGCCGGGCCCGTCGTCGGAACGCCCGGGCCCGGCCGTGCCCTTCAGCGACGCCGAGGTCCGCTCGGTGGCCACCCCCGCGGCGGACGCCGAGCTCGAGGACGTCGAGCCGGCGGAGATCGAGGAGCAGCCGGTCGAGTTCGAGCCCTTCGACAGGCTCGTGCAGCGCGCCCGGCGCCTGACCCCCGAACGGATCCGGACCGTGGTCGAGTCGCTCCTCTTCGTCACCGACAAGCCGGTGACGATGGACCAGCTGCACGAGGCCACCGGCATCGAGAAGGCGCGGCTCGCGGCGGCGCTGGAGCAGCTCGGCGGCATCCACCGGGAAGGGGTGAGCGGCACCGTGCTCACCGAGGTGGCCGGCGGATGGCAGCTCCGCACCGACCCGGACAGCGGCGAGTTCGTGCGCCGGTTCCTCCGGGTGAAGCCACACCGGCTCACCCGGGCGGCCCTGGAGACGCTGTCGATCATCGCCTACCGGCAACCGGTCACCCGGCCGGAGATCGAGGACGTGCGGGGCGTGGACTCGGGCGCGGTGGTGAAGGCCCTGCTCGAGCGGCGGCTGATCAAAATCCTCGGGAAGAAGGACGAGGTCGGCCGGCCCATCCTCTACGGCACGACCCGCGAGTTCCTCGAGTTCTTCGCGCTGAAGGACCTCTCGGCGCTGCCCACCCTCCGCGAGTTCCACGAGCTGTCCGAGGAGCACCGCACGCTCGTGGACACCGAGGCACCGGCAACGCCCGGGCCCGAGAATCTCCTCCTGGACTTGGCCGATCCCGCTTCGAGCAGGGCCTGGACGCAGCGGCACCGGGCGCCGAGGAGGCGATGGAGGCGCTGGAGCAGGCGATGGAGGAGGCCGAGGCGCGCTCGAAGGCCGCGGCCGCATCCCTCGGAGCCGAGTCCCCCAAACCGGGTCCGGCGCCCGAGGAGACCGACAGGTGAGCGAACGACTGCAGAAGTTCCTGGCGCGCGCCGGCGTCGCCTCGCGACGACATGCCGAGGGTCTCATCACCGCGGGCCGGGTCACCGTGAACAACCAGCGCGTGACCGAGCTCGGAACCAAGGTCGAGCCCACCGACCTGGTCACCGTCGACGGGACGCTGGTGACCGCGCCGGAGCGCACCTCCTGGTACCTGCTCCACAAGCCGACGGGCGTGGTGACGACGCTCTCCGACCCGGAGGGCCGGCCGACGGTGGCCGGGCTGCTCGCGGGCGTGGAGCAGCGGGTGTTCCCGGTCGGCCGGCTGGACTGGGACGCCGAGGGCGCGCTGCTGGTGACCAACGACGGGGAGGCCGCGCACCGCCTGCTCCACCCCAGCTTCGAGGTGCCGCGGACCTACCTGGCGAAGGTGAAGGGGACGCCCACCGACGAGACGCTCGCCCGGCTGCGCGCCGGGGTCCGCCTCGAGGACGGCGATGCGCGCGCGATCCGTGCCGACCGCTTCGAGGTCACCGAGAAGAACACCTGGCTCGTCCTCCAGGTCGGCGAGGGTCGGCCGCACCTCGTGAAGCGCCTCTGCGCCGCGGTGGGGCACCCGGTGGTCCGGCTGTTCCGGCCGGCGCAGGCAGGCATCTCGGTCGCGGGCCTGCAGCCGGGAGAGCTGCGTCCGCTGACCGCCGAGGAGGTGGAGCGCGTCCAGGCGGTGGCTGCGGGCAAGGACGTGGATGCGCCCACGCTGTTCCTCCCACCCCGGCGCCATGGACGGGCGGGCGGCGGAGAGGACGAGGAAGCGGAATCGGAGGGCAGGCCGGACGGGGCGGGGGAGGCGCGCGCCCCGACGAAGGGCCCCAGGCGTGGTAGCCGAGGAGGGCAGCGCCGACCGCCGGAGCGCCCGGCCATCCCGAGGTGGTGGCGGTTGCTCCTTGGCGCGGGCGCGGGGCGTGGGCGGCCCGGGTGGGGAGCCGCGGGGACGAGGGGGGAGCGCCGCCGGGCGGCGGGTTCCGGCGCAGCGGCCTCGGGACTCCTCGCAGCGGCGACCGTGCGCGCGGGCCTCGGTCAGGGCCGCGCGCTTCGAGGGGCGGCGCGCCCCGGGGAGGGCGGTCGCGGACCTCGGTCGGGGCCGGCGCGGTCCCGCAATGGGTTCGCCGCGGCAACGGGCGATGCGCGCCGAGGAGTCCGGTCAGGGCCCCCTCGCTCGCGAGAGAGCTTCGGCGGTCCCTCCGACAATCGTGAGCGCGGACCCCGGTCGGGGCCTCCTCGTTCGGCGGAGCGGTCGGGGAGTGCGCCCGGCGAGCGCGGGAGAGGATCGCGGAGCGGCCCCCCACGATCGCGAGGGAGCTTTGGTGGAGCACCGGGCGGGCTCGGCGCTCGAGGACCGCGGACGTTCAGTCCCCGGTCGCGAGACGGATTCCGGCGCCGCACCCGCGGACGCGCGTCGGGGAGCTTCTCGGTCGCGCGACGGATTCTCGGGCGGGTCCGGTGGCAGCGCGCGAGGACCTCGATCCGGTCCTCCGCGGTCCCCGGGCGGGTTCGGCGGTGCACCGCGCGACGCGGGTCGGGGCCCCCGGTCGGGTCCTCCGCGGTCCCGCGGCGGGTTCAGCCGGCGCACCGCGCAACGCGGGTCGAGGACCCCGGTCGGGTCCCCCACGGTCGGCGGAGGGATATGGCCGCGGACCCGGCGAGGACGTGCGGGGACCCCGCTCAGGTCCTCCTCGCTCGCGCGGGGGCTTCGGCGGCGCGCGGGCAGGACGGGCCCGAGGGCCGGGGGGGAAGGTGGGTTCGAACGGGGCAGCCGTCCGACGACCAGGCGCCTTCGGGAAACCCGGACGGTTCGGCGCACCGGGAGCCTCGGGAGCGTGGGCCCGGCGCCGGGTCGGGGTGGACCACCGGGTCGCGGCGCTCCGCGTCAGGGCGCATCGGGCGGAACCGGCCGACCCTGGCACGGCGAGCCGAGGGCTCCTCGGGGCGGGCCTCCCCGAGGGGAGTCACGGGGCCGGAGCTTCGGGGGGCGGGGTGGGGCACCGGCCGGCCGCGGCCGTTTCGGCACGCTTCCGCGCGGCGGAGGCAACCGTCGGCCCGGGCCGGGAGGGCGGGGTGGAGGTGGGAGGGGCGGCAAGCCCCCCAGGTGAGGTAAAACCCCGTCCCATCGATCGATCCTGCCCGGCTCAAAGCCGACGCCGGAGCGGCCTTGGCCGCAGGAGAGTTCTCGCGCGCTGCCTCGCTGTACGCGGCGTACTGCGCGAGCGCTCCCCGCGACCGCCAGTCGCACCTCCGGCTGGGTGATGCCTGGGCCCGCGCCGGGGACGACGCCCGGGCGATCGACGCCTATCTGGCCGCAGCCCAGGGCTTCGCCGAGGACGGGTTCCTCGCCCGGGCCATCGCCGCGAGCAAGCGGGTCATGGCGTTGGACCCGAACCACACCCGGATGCAGCGGATCCTCGCGGACCTCTACGCGAAGCGGGCGGCGGGCGGGCAGGCGCTCCGGACCCTGCTCGGCAAGGGTGAGCCGCCCCGCGACGAGCCGCTCCCGGTCCGTCCCTTCGCGCCGATCGCGGCCGAGGCCCCGGCGGTCATCGACCCGAACACGCCTCCCCCCGGCCCGGCACCTGCCACCGCGAAGAAGGCCCCCGAGCTGATGGAGCTCCTGGTCACCGAGTACGTCCTCGAGCCAGATCCCGGAGAGCAGACGCTGGAGGACGTCCTCCGCACCGAGGCCGATCGCCGCAACGAGACGCCGCTGCCGCTCGGACGCCCGGCGCTTCCTCCCGCACCACCGGCTACCCCTCTTCCGCCGGCTCCGGTCGTGGCCGGCCCGCCCTCCCCGACGCCCGCGCCGGCACCCGTTCCGCGCTTCGTCGAGCTGAGCCTGGAGGACGCCGGTGGGCTGGACGGCGTGGACCTTCCGCGGGTCGCCGCGCCGGTCGCCGCCGGGGAGCCCGGCTCGGACCCGGGATACATCGACCTGGAGCTCGAGGAGGAGCCGCCGCCCCCGCCCCCGCTTGCGCTCGACCCGGGCCCCCTGATCCACGCGGTGGAGCAGGCCGCCGAGCTGGCCCCGCTCGAGCCGGCGCTGGCCCGCAACCCGTTCGTGGCCCCCGCGGCCCGCAATGTCCCGCGGGCGCCGCTCTTCTCCGACCTCTCGCACGAGGCGTTCATCGAGCTGGTGGAGCGCTGCCCGCTGCGCCACTTCGAGGCTGGTGACCGCATCCTCCAGCAGGGCGAGACGGGGAACAGCTTCTACGTGGTCTGCGAGGGACGGGTCTCTGTGCTCCGGGAGGAGGATGGGCTCGCGCACCCGCTCGCGGCGCTCGAGGCGGGCGAGTTCTTCGGCGAGGTGGCGCTCCTCGCCGGGGGGCCGCGCACCGCCTCGGTGGACGCGCTGAGCGACGACACGCAGATCCTCGAGGTCCCGGGCGATCTGCTCCTCGAGCTGGCCCGCCGTCACCCGGGCGTCGCTGCCGCGTTGAAGACCTTCTGCCGCCAGCGGCTCCTGATGAATCTCCTCTCGACGTCGGCCCTCTTCCGCCCGCTCGATCGGCCGGAGCGCCGCGAGCTGGCCGCACGGTTCCGGGCACGCGACGCGCTCGCCGGAGAGGTGGTCATCGCCCAGGGCAGCCGGGGGGAAGGGCTCTTCGTCGTCCTCGCCGGAGAGGTGGAGGTCGTCCGCGACGGCGCCGTGACCAGCACGCTCGGGCCGGGCGACGTGTTCGGCGAGATGTCGCTGCTCGACGGCGTCCCGGCCACCGCCACCGTCCGGACGGTGCGCCGTACCTCGCTCCTCCGACTCCCGGCGTCGGAGCTCGCCACGGTGCTCGCGCGCTACCCTGCGGTGCGGGCCCACCTCGAGGCGCTCCGCGACGCGCGGGCCGAGATCAACGCCCGCTTGCCGCTGACGCCCGACGACGAGCCGCTCTTCGTGGTCTAGCCAACTGGAGACAACACGCCCGTGACCCTCCGCCTCGCCGCCTCCATCCTGACCCTCGGACTCGCCGGCTGCGCCCACAGCTCGCTCCAGGGCAGCGACCTCGACCAGGTGAAGCGCCCGGCCTTCGTCTCCCGCATGGCGGACGAGGCAGGGCCGCGCGTCACCGTCTACCGCTCCGATTCGGCCCTGGCCTCGAAGCTGACCGGCACCACGCCCGCCGACGCCGATCACCGACTCGAAGCCAGCCTCAAGCCGGCGATGTCCTCGTTCGAGGCCGCCGAGCGGCTGCGCTCGCACGTTTACGCGGCCATCGACACCGAGAAGCCATGGTCGCAGGCCGTTCCGCCTTCCCAGGTGGCCGGCGCGCTGGAGACCTTCCTGGTGCAGGAGGTGCCGGGGACGGCGCCGGATTACGCGCGACTCAAGCCGCTGGGGGCAGACTCGGTGGTGGAGTTCGTCATCGAGGAGTACGGCATCCGCGCCGAGAAGGGCGTCCCCCAGACGTGGGTCAGCGGCAGCGGTCGGATGTTCCGCCTCTCCGATGGCGGAGAGCTCTGGCGCAGCGGCTTCTCGGGCACCTCCACCGAGGCTGGGCTTCCTCCGCTCGACCCGTCGACCCTCTCGGCCAACGCGCGCCCGTTCAAGGACCAGATGGTCGCCGTGCTCGACGCGGTCTCGGTCCAGCTCGCCCGGCAGCTGAGCCCGGGTGCCACGCCCCCGGGGACGAAGGAGCTACAGACGCCGGCGGACGCGAAGACCCCGGTGGAGAAGGAGATCGACAAGTCCAAGGCCGCGCCGCCGCCCGACGCGACCGCGCCGACCGAGGTCCCGGTCGACAGCGGATTCGAAGAAGAAGCCCCCACGCACCTCGACGCCTCCCCCGGACGCGACGGCGCCCACCGAGGTCCCGGTGGAATCCCAAGAAGAAGTAGGCTCCCCGGCCCCCTAGTGCCCGCGTCCACCCCCATCACGGTCGACGGGTCGCCCGGAGGCCAGTCTCTCCGCACGGCCCTGACCCTCTCGCTGATCACCCAGCGGCCCTTCCGCGTGGAAGGGTTCTGCGCCGCCCGCATGGCGCCGGGGCTCCGGCCCAGGCACCTCGGGCTGCTGCGCGCCGCCGAGGCGCTCGGGGGACGGGTCGAGGGCGGACAGGCGGGGGCGCTGGACTTCGCCTTCCAGCCCAGCCCGGTGACGGCAGGGAGCCGGGTGCTCGAGCTCGGCGCGTCGACGCCGGCGTGCCTCGTCTTCCAGTGCCTGTTCTACCCCCTGGCCCTCGCCGGGGGCGGGGAGCTGCGGCTGCTCGGGCTCACCCACGCGCCGAAGGGGCCGACCTACCACCACCTCGCCTGGGTGTGGCTACCCCTGCTCGAGGCCTACGGGCTCCGGGCGACGCTCTCGCTCCAGCGCGCTGGGTTCTTGCCCGAGGGCGTGGGCGAGTTCCGGGGGCTGGTCCAGCCGCCGGGCGAGCCGCCGCTCCGGGTGGAGGTGCCGGCGCGCGGAACGCTGCAGGACGTGGAGGTCCGGAGCCTCGTCGGCGGCGTCCCGTTCGAGACCGCCGCGCGCCAGGCCCGGGCCGCCGAGGCGGCGCTCCGCGAGCAGGGCATCTACTGCCACGCCGAGAACCTGCCGCTCCCGGTGGGAAAGACTCCCGGGACGCTGGTCTTCATCCGCGCGCAGTTCGAGAACACCTTCGCCGCGTTCGCCGCGGTGGGGGACCGGAGCGCATCCCCCGAGGACGTCGGCGCCCGGGCGGCGCAGGCCCTCGCGGACTTCATGCAGTCGCCCGGCGCGCTCGATGAGCACCTGGCCGACCAGATCCTCCTCCCGGCGGGGCTGCTCGCCGGTGGACGGCTCGGCGCTTCCTCTCCTGCCACCACCCGCTTCACCGCGGCCCGCATCACTCCCCACCTCAGGATCACCGCGGCACTGCTCGAGGAGTTCCTCCCCGTGCGGGTGGAGGTGCAGGAGACGGGCGAGGTGGCGATCCTCCCGCGTCCGCCGGCGTGGGGACGTGCGCCCGTCCCCCGGCAGGCGCTAGAAATCGCCGGCTCCCGTGCTCCGACCCCTCGCCGCCGCGCTGGTCAATCTCGTCCTGCTGCTGGTAGCGGTGGTGCGCACGCCGTTCCGGCTGCTCGGGCGCCGTCGCGCGCCGGTCTACGTCCGCTTCCTCCTGAAGGACGACCCGCCGTACCGCCAGCCGCTGCAGCGGCGGTGGCCCTGGCGGCGCGGACGCCACGCGCCCGGGCAGGTCACCTCGCTCCACCTGTTCGACGAGGCGCTGGACACGCTCGCAGCGGATCCCGCGGTGAAGGGGATCATCCTCGAGGTCCAGTCGCTCGGGATGCCGGCAGCGAAGCGGGCCTGGGTCGCGGAGCGGCTCGCCGCGTTTCGGGCCCGGGGCAGGGAGGTCGTCGGCACGGCGGTGAGCGCCGGGAACGCCGAGTACGCGCTCCTCTGCGCGGCCGACCGCATCGCGCTCCCCCGCGCCGGCAGGCTGGAGCTCGCAGGTTTCCTGGTCGAGGCGACCGCGGCCGGGAGAGCCTTCGAGCAGCTCGGGATCCGGCCGGAGTTCGTGCGCCGAGGCGAGCACAAGACGGCACCGGAGCTGTTCATCCGGGCAGAGGTGTCGCCCAACCAGCGCGCGGCGCTCGAGCAGTTCCTCGACGAGCGCCACGCCGAGCTGGTGGACGCGGTCGCCCGGGGACGCCGCCTCACCGAGGCCGAGGCGCGGGCCCGCGTGGACCAGGGCCCGTACAGCGCCGCGCGCGCGCGGGCGCTCGGGCTGGTCGACACCATCGCCGACGACCTCGAGCTGCCCGGGGCGCTCGGGCTGGAGGCCGACGAGCAGCGGGCGATGAGCGGCACCGCCGGCATCGGCACCTTCCAGGACTGGGAACGCTCCCGCCGGCTCCCCCGCGTGCACTGGATGCCCTGGCGGCGGCCCACCCGGCTCGCCGTCGTGTCGGTGTCGGGGATGATCGTCCAGGCGCAATCCGGCGCTCCCCCGGTGGGCCCCACCGTCGCAGGATCCGAGACCCTGGTCGCGGGGCTCCGGGCCGCGGCGCTCGACCGGAGGAGCCCGGCGGCGGTGCTCTACGTCAACAGCCCCGGCGGCAGCGCACTCGCCTCCGAGCTGGTCCTCGCGGAGGTGACGGCGGCTCGCAGCGCGCAAGCCCGTCATCGCCTACGTGGACCGGGTGGCCGCCTCGGGGGGCTACATGGTCGCGCTCGGGGCCAGGGAGATCTGGGCCAGCCCCGGTAGCATCCTGGGGAGCATCGGCGTCTTCGCCGGCAAGTTCGACCTCTCGCCGCTGCTCGCGCGCGCCGGCGTGCACCGCGAGGTGCTGACCCGCGGGGAGCACGCCGGGCTCCTCACCTCGGCGCGGCCGCTGTCCGTCCGGGAACGCGACGCGCTGGAGACGGAGGTGGAGGAGATCTACACACGCTTCGTGGAGCTCGTCTCGGAGCACCGGAAGCTCGACCCCGAGGCCGTGCGCGCCCGCGGGCGAGGGCCGGGTGTACACCGCCGCCCGCGCCCAGGCGGCGGGCCTCGTGGACACGCTCGGCGGCTTCGAGGCCGCGTGCGCCCGCGCCTTCGCGCTGGCCGGGCGGGCGCCACGGCGCTTCGAGCTCCACCCCTTCGGCCTCCCGCGGCGCCGTCTGCCCTTTCTGTCGCTCCTCCGGAGCGCGCTCGCCCCAGCGGTGTACGCGCTCTGGTGGCCGCCCTGGAGCGGCCCCGGGCTCCGGGGCAGCGAGGACTTCGGCGCGGACGGGCGATAGGCTGCGGCGCCAGGTTTCCGTGCGCGTCCTCACCGTCCTCCTGCTCCTCGCCGCCGGCTGCAGCACCGCGCCCCGCGTCTCGCCGGCCGAGGCCTACCTGGGCGCGCTCGAGCGGGACGACCTGGACACCGCCTGGTCGCTCACCTCGACGCGCTACCGGCAAGAGACGGACCGCGCCGCCTACGTGGCCCGCATGTCGGATCCGGCGGCCCGGGCGGCCCACGTGGCCCGGATGCGCGCGGCCCTCCTCGACGCGGCGCCGGAGCTCCTGGACGTCGCCACCCCCGGCGCAGCCGGCCGACGCGGTGCGGGCGCTGGTCCGGGCGGCCCGGGCGGGCGACTTCGCCGTGGCGCTCGGCTGGCTCGCCGCCCCCGAGCGGGCCCGGTACACCCAGGAGCGCCTCGCGCGGGACTTCCAGTCCGCGCCCGGCACCGAGCTGCGGCTGTCGCTCGCGCTCGCCGCGGTGGAGCGCCCGGGCGAGACCGCCGGCAACGAGACGCGCTGGGCGTTACCGGGAGGAGGCGCCGTCCGGGTGGTCATCGAGGACGGAAACCCCCGGGTGCTGGCGCTGGAGTGACGTTTGACAGCCGGCGCACCCTCGCGCGAGGGTGCCCGCCCCGGGGGACCAGCCCCTGGGCCTTTGGGAGTGACGATGCCGACCGAGAAGGACGTGCTCGCGGCGCTGGGCACGGTGATGGACCCCGAGCTCAACGTGAGCCTGGTGCAGGCCGGGATGGTGAAGGGGGTCCGCGTCGACGGCGGCCGCATCTTCGCCACCATCGAGCTCACCACGCCCGCCTGCCCGCTGAAGGCGAAGATCCAGGCCGACGCCGAGGCCGCGCTCAAGGCGCTCCCCGGCGTGAAGGGGCTCGAGCTCTCCTGGAGCGCGCAGGTGCGCGGCCAGCCGCAGGCGGCCGGAATGCTGCCCGGGGTGAAGAACATCATCCTCGTCGGTGCCGGCAAGGGCGGGGTGGGGAAGAGCACCGTGGCGGTGAACCTGGCGGTGGCGCTGGCGAAGCACGGGGCCAGCGTGGGCCTGCTCGACGCGGACTTCTACGGCCCGTCCATCCCGATGATGACCGGGCTGTCGGATCAGCGTCCGGTGAGCCCCGACGGGAAGCGGCTCGAGCCGCTCGAGGCGCTGGGCATCAAGGTCATGTCGCTCGGGTTCCTGGTCGAGCCGGACCAGGCGCTCATCTGGCGCGGTCCCATGCTGCACGGCGCGCTCCAGCAGCTGATGCGCGACGTGAACTGGGGCGCGCTCGACTACCTGGTGATGGACCTCCCGCCCGGCACGGGCGACGTCGCGCTCACCGTCTCGCAGAGCATCCGGGCCGCAGGCGCGGTGCTGGTGACCACCCCCCAGGACGTGGCGCTGGCCGACGTGGTCCGGGCCAAGCACATGTTCGACAAGGTGCAGATCCCGGTGCTCGGCATCGTGGAGAACATGAGCCAGTTCGTCTGCCCGCACTGCGGGAAGTCGACCCCCATCTTCCACCACGGCGGCGGGCGCCGCGCCGCCGAGCTCTTCGGCGTGCCGTTCCTCGGTGAGATTCCCCTCGAGCTCGCGGTTCGCGTGGGTGGCGACGACGGACGTCCCATCGTCGCCGCCGCCCCCGACTCGGCCGTGGCCCAGGCCTTCCTCGCGGTGGCCCGGGCGGTCGCCGGCCGGGTGTCCGTGGCCAACGGCGCACGGGCCGCCGCGGCAGCCGTCCCCGCGACGAGCTAGCCTCGGGCCATGGCCCACGCCCCCAGCGACGAGGACGAGCTCGACGTGGACGCTCCGGAGGCGCACGGCGAGGCCGTGCGCGGATCGATCGTCGAGGCGATGCGCAAGGTCGCCTTCGCCGGGTCTGGGTGCGCTCTTCATGACCGAGGAGGGCATCCGCTCCCTCGCCGGTCAGCTCAAGCTGCCCAAGGAGGCGCTGGCGTTCGTCCTCTCGCAGGCGGAGCGGACCAAGGACGAGGTGGGGCGCGTGCTCTCCGACGAGCTTCGCCGCTTCCTGCGCTCGGACAAGCTCCGGGAGGACGTCCTGCAGCTCCTCTCCGGGATGCGGATGGAGGTCACGGCCAGCGTCCGGCTGGTTCCCGATCCGGATCGCAAGCCGGGCGAGCCCCCCACCAGGCCGCGGGTCGAGGTGACCAACGTGCGCACCCGGAGCGCGCGGAAGAAGCCCGACTGATGTCGTCGAGCGGTCCGGGAGCGGCGGCCGGCAGCCCCGGAAAGAGCCCTCTCTGGCGCCGGCTCGTCCCGCTCGCGCTCATCGGGGCCGGCCTCGTGCTCTGGCGCAGCCCGCTCCTGCCACAGCCGCACACCCTCATCTGGGACCGACCGTTCGGTCTGGATCTGGTCTCCGCCGAGGTGCAGCTCTGGCGCGGGGACACGCTGCTCGCCCGGGCAGAATGGCCAGACGCCTCGCAGGGAACCCTCAGCCAGCAGCTGACGCTCCGGGCGGGGCCGGTTCACGTCCTCAGCTTCGCCCGCCTCCGCGACGGCACCGAGCGGCGCGGCACCCAGGAGCTCCAGCTCGGCGGCGACGAGGTGGTGCACGCCCCGCTCCTCCCCGGCGGGCGTTGACCGGCCCGGAGGCCGACAGTAGAGAGCCGGGCCGAGGCGAACGATGGCCAACGAGCACGTGCTGGTGGTCGGTGCAGGTCAGATGGGGGCGGGCATCGCCCAGGTCGCGCTGACCGCCGGACTCCGGGTCACCCTGGTGGACGTGGCGAAGGAGGCGGTGGAGAAGGGCGCCGGGCGCATCCGCGGCGGCCTCGACAAGATGCGCGAGAAGGGCAAGCTCGAGGCGCACGCCGAGAAGGCGGCCCTCGAGCGCCTCCACCTGGCGACGAACATCCGCGAGGTCCGCGATCCGGACGTGGCCATCGAGGCCGCGACCGAGAACGAGGAGCTGAAGCGGCGGATCTTCCAGGACCTGGACCAGGTGGTGCGCCCCGGCGGCGTGCTGGCCACCAACACCTCGTCCATCCCCATCACCCGCATCGCCGCCGCCACGCGACGCCCGGACGCGGTCATCGGGATGCACTTCATGAATCCGGTGCCGGTGATGCAGCTGGTGGAGCTCATCCGCGGCGCCGCCACCTCCGATGCCACGTACGAGTTCACCCGGCTCCTGGCCCAGACGATGGGCAAGACGGTCGTCACCTCGCGCGACTTTCCGGGCTTCATCGTCAACCGCATCCTCATCCCGATGCTGAACGAGGCCGCCTACGCCCTGATGGAGGGGCTCGGCACGGCCGAGGACATCGACACCGCGATGAAGCTCGGCACCAACCAGCCCATGGGCCCGCTGCAGCTCGCGGACTTCATCGGCCTGGACACCGTCCTGTTCATCGCCGAGGTGATGCATCGGGGACTCGGCGACCCGAAGTACCGGCCCTGTCCGCTGCTCCGGCAGTACGTGGACGCCGGGTGGCTGGGGAAGAAGACCGGGCGCGGCTTCCACGTGTACCAGCGCTGAGGAGACACGATGGCCGACGTCAACGTCCGGGTGGAGCTCGACGGTCCGTTCGCCACGGTGACCGTCGACCGTCCGAAGGCGCTGAACGCGCTCGACAGCCGCACGCTCGAGGAGCTGGAGAAGGCCTGCGCCCACCTCTCGGGCCGTCCCGAGCTCCGGGGCGTCATCGTCACCGGGGCAGGGGAGAAGGCCTTCGTGGCCGGGGCCGACATCGCCGAGATGAACGGCATGGACGAGACCCGCGCCCGGCACTTCGGCGCGCTCGGGCAGCGGGTGATGGACGTCATCGCCGCGCTCCCCGTCCCGGTGGTCGCCGCGGTGAACGGGTTCGCGCTCGGCGGAGGGTGCGAGCTCGCCCTGGCCTGCGACTTCATCTACGCCTCGGAGAACGCGAAGTTCGGGCTCCCCGAGGTCAGCCTGGGCATCCTCCCCGGGTTCGGGGGCACGCAGCGGCTGACCCGGCTCGTCGGGCGCGCCCGGGCCAAGGAGCTCATCCTCACCGGCGACATGATCGACGCGGCGCGGGCCCGGGAGATCGGCCTGGTGCTGGAGGTCGTCCCCCTGCCGAAGCTCCTCCCCCACGCCCGGGCCGCGCTGGAGCGGGTGGCGACGAAGGGGCCGCTGGCCGTCCGCCGCGCCAAGGAGGCCATCGATCGCGGCGCCGACCTCGAGCTCGCCGATGGGCTGCACATCGAGCGCGAGGTGTTCTCCGACCTCTTCGATTCCGCCGACCGCCGCGAGGGGATGAAGGCCTTCCTCGAAAAGCGCCCGCCCAACTTCACCGGCCGCTAGAACCGACACGATCCGAATGGACTTCGAACTGACCGACCTGCAGCGCGAGACCCAGCGCCTCACCCGCGACTTCGCGGCCCGGGAGCTGATCCCCGCTGCCCGCAAGCTGGACGAGGAGCACCGCTTCCCCGCGGAGACGGTGAAGAAGATGGCCGAGCTGTCGCTGCTCGGCGTGGCCGTCCCGGACGAGTGGGGTGGGGCGGGGCTGGACAACGTCTCCTACGCCCTGGCGATCGAGGAGCTCAGCCGCGGGCGACGCGTCGGTGGGCGTCATCGCCAGCGTGAACAACTCGCTGTACTGCGACCCCCTTCTGAAGTTCGGCGACGAGGCCCAGAAGCGCGAGTGGCTGGTCCCGTTCGCCCGCGGAGAGAAGCTCGGCTGCTTCGGGCTGACCGAGCCCGAGGCCGGCTCCGACGCCGCGGCGCAGAAGACCACCGCCGTCCGCAAGGGCGACAGCTACGTCATCAACGGCAGCAAGAACTGGATCACCAACGGCCCGGTGGCCGACGCCATCGTGCTCTTCACCATGACCGACCGGGCGGCGGGACACCGCGGGATCACCGCCTTCATCGTCCCCACCAGCACCCCCGGGTTCAACCGCGCGCCGCCGGACCGGAAGATGGGCATCTCCGCCGCCCTGTCCTGCTCCATCTTCTTCGAGGACATGGTGGTCCCGGCGAAGAACCGCCTCGGCAAGGAGGGCGACGGGTTCAAGGTGGCCATGTCCACGCTGGACGGCGGGCGGATCGGCATCGCCGCACAGGCCATCGGCATCGCCCGGGCCGCGTTCGAGGAGGCGCTCCGGTACGCGCAGGACCGGAAGACCTTCGGGCAGCCCATCGCCAACCACCAGGCGATCCAGTTCATGCTCGCCGACATGGCCACCGAGATCGACGCCGCGCGGCTGCTCACCCTGAAGGCCGCGGCGATGAAGGACCAGGGCGTGCGGCACAGCGCCGAGTCCGCCATGGCCAAGCTCTACGCGAGCGAGATGGCCAGCCGGGTCGCCAACAAGGGGCTGCAGATCCACGGCGGACAGGGCTACAGCAAGGAGTTCGACGCCGAGCGCCACGTGCGCGACGCGCGGATCACCGAGATCTACGAAGGCACGAGCGAGATCCAGCGCATCGTCATCAGCAGCGCCTTGCTGAAGGAGTGAACGTGCTCGTCCCGCTGCTGCTCGCCCTTCTCGCGGCTCCGGCCGCTCCCGACGCCGGCACCCCGGAGAGCACGGTCGGCACGGGCACGCCTGCCCGGGGCTCCGGCCCGGAGAAGCTGCCCTTCACCCCCGACACCCTGCGCGAGGTCGTCCGCGCCAAGCAGCCGCAAATCGAGCGCTGCTGGGAACAGACCCTCGCCACGCAGGACAAGCCGGTGGACGGGCACGCTGCAGACCCACTTCATCATCACCCCTGCAGGCACGGTGCGGCAGCCGAAGGTCCTCAAGAAGGGCACCACGCTCAAGGACCCGACACTCCACCGGTGCGTGGAGACGGTGCTCTCCACCATGGTCTTCCCCATGCCCCCCGACGGGAAGGACCACCCGGTGGAGTACCCGTTCAACCTCAAGGCCGTCCGCTGATGGAACTGCACCTGACCGAGACGCAGGCGCTGGTGCGCAACACGGCGCGGACCTTCGCCCGGGAGCGGGTGGCACCGGGCGCCCGCGAGCGCGACCGGACCGGCAGCCTTCCCCGCCGAGCTGCTCCGCGAGATGGCCGAGCTCGGGCTGCTCGGGGTCAACGTCCCGGCGGCGTACGGCGGGGCGGAGGCGGGGGCCACCGCCTACGCCCTGGCGATGATGGAGATCGCCGAGGCCTGCGCCTCGACCGCCGTCGCCATGGCGGTGACCAACATGTGCGCCGAGCTGATCAGCAAGTTCGGCACCGAGGCCCAGAAGCAGCGGTACGTCACGCGGCTCACCTCGGGCGCTGCCGTGGCCGGCGCCTTTGCGCTGTCCGAGCCCCAGGCCGGGAGCGACGCCTCGGCGCTCGAGACCCGGGCCATGCGCAAGGACGGCGGCTGGGTGCTCGATGGCGCCAAGCAGTGGATCACCTCGGGGGACAGGGCCGGGGTCATCGTCGTCTGGGCCCGGACCGGAGGCAGCGGGGCAGGTGGCCTCTCGGCGTTCATCGTCGAGGGCGGCGCGCCGGGTCTCCTGGTCGGAAAGCACGAGGACAAGATGGGGCTCCGCGCGTCCTCGACCGTGCCGCTCCAGTTCGAGGACTGCCGGCTGAAGGGCGATGCTCTCCTCGGAGGGGAAGGGGAGGGGTTCAAGCTGGCGATGATGGCGCTCGACGGAGGGCGGATCGGCATCGCCTCGCAGGCCTGCGGCGTCACGCGGGCGGCGCTCGGGGCGACGGTGCGCTACACGCGGGAGCGGAAGGCGTTCGGAAAGCCGGTCGCCGATTTCCAGGCCGTCCGGTTCATGCTGGCCACGATCCAGACCGAGCTCGCCGCGGCCGAGCTGCTGACGTTCCGGGCGGCCAATCTCAAGGAGTCCGGGCGGCCGTTCACCCGCGAGGCGTCGATGGCGAAGGTGTTCGCCTCGGAGCTGGCGAACCGGGCGGCGGACAAGGCGGTCCAGCTTCACGGGGGATACGGGTACATCGACGAGTTCCCGGTGGAGAGGTACCTGCGCGACGCGCGGGTGCAGACAATCTACGAGGGGACCAGCGAGATCCAGCGGCTCGTCATCGCCAGGGAGTTGCTGAGAGCGGCGGGGTGAGGGCTGGGCCGGCGCAGTGCGGATGCCGTGCGGCCTGCGAGACCCCTGGCGCTCCGGGGATACGAAGCGGGGCCACCGCTTCGGAGGCGCCGCCCCCGGACCTCCGGACGCCTCCCCGGGAGATGACCGTCATGCGGAAGGTGGGCACCCGGTTCGGACGCTCCGTTGCAACGCGAGACACACTCTCCGGGAGAACGGCCGATACGGGGACGCAATTCGACGTGGCGTGACTCCGGGTCGCCTGCTCGCGGCGCTCGCCTTGCTGATCGCCGGCGTCGGCCTGGCGGCAGGCCAGGACGCCGGTCTGCCCGACCCGCGGCGGTCCTTCGCCCCACCTGGATGGGAGATCGGCGACTGCCCGCCAGCGTATGGCAAGGATTCCGTCCTCTGCGCAGGGACCGACACCGGACCTTTCAAGGTCGACCGCCACATTCCCACCATGTGGATCCGCGCACCTGCTGGAGGGTGTGCAGAGGCCGAGAAGGACCTCATCGCCCACGCCCCCGGACAGCTGACCCTCTCCCGCAGGAGCAGCGGGCATTGCGGACCCTCGGGCGCCCCCTGCGTCGAGATGCGCTTCAAGGATGCAAGGCCCGTCGACCCCGTTGCCCAGCTCGTCTACCTCGTCTGCCCGAGCGCCGGACCGGTCGAGGCCGTCCTCTACGGCGTCTCCGCACGCGTCATCGATGCCTTCGAGCCGCTCGCCCGCCAGCAGGCCCGCTGGCGCCCGGGCAGCTGAGGCACCGGGCTAGCCGAGGCCGAACCGGGCCAGCAACTCCGGCAATCGCTCGGCCAGGCCGAGACGCGCCGCGGCCACCTCGAGCATCCGCCGCTCTTGACGATCCACCTTGCCGTCGACGAGCGCCAGCTGCACCAGCGTTCGGAGGAAGGTCTCCCCACCAGGCCCTCGCTGGGGGACCAGCCGCTCGAAGAGCGCCGGATCCGCGTTCAGCGCCAGCTCCACGTTCTCGTAGGGGACGCCCCACCGCTCGGCACACAGCTTCAGCATCCGCCGCTCGCGGTCGTCCACCAGCCCGTCCGCCGCCGCCATCGCCGCCATCGTGTAGAGCAGCCGCTGCCGCTCCGCCGCGTCCAGCACCGTGTCGCGCGCCCCCGCCACGGCCGGACCCTGGAGCGTCGGCTGCGACCGCGGACGGGCGGCCCACACCTCGAACGGCTCGGCGTGCGCCAGCACCCAGTCGTGTGCCCCGTCGTTCAGCGTCGCCCCGCAGTGATCGCAGGTCGGCTGCACCGAGTCGCCGAGCGGCGCTCCGCAGTTGCCGCAGCGGGCCGTCGCCATGCCTCGCGCGGCATCCGTCTTCACGCCCGCCTTCCGCGCCAGGGTGAAGGTCCACCGCTGGGGCAGGGTGGCCAGCGCCCCCGGCGACGCACCCGTCGGCACGACGCCCATCTGCGCGCTCCAGCGGATCTCCACGTGCGCCAGCGTCGTTGCCCCTGCCGCCTCGAGGGCCTGGACCGCAACGCTCCCCACCGCAGCCTGCAGGAACACCCGGGCGCGCTGGCGGCCTCGCAGCGCAGTCATGTCCGCCGACATCTCGGACACGAGGTCGGCCGTGGCCAGCTTCGCCATGCGCGGCGGCTCGCCTCGCGACTGCGCGTCAATCCAGCTCCAGAAGAGCAGCGAGGCCCGGTCCTCGAGGACCTCGAGCGAGAGCGCCGGATCCGCCGCGCGCAGGGGCGCCAGGCCGGGCACCTCGACCGGCTCCGTGCCCGCCTCGATGCCCTGGGTGATCTCCGCGAGCACCCAGTCGTAGGCGCCGCTGTTGACAATCGCCCCGCAGTACGGGCAGTTGCCCGCCGCCCCGCCGTCGAACGGGGCCCCGCAGTTCGGGCACTTGCCGGGCGCGAGCGCCCCGTCCTTCCGGGACCGGGTCCCTGGCCGCCGGACGAACGACCAGACCTCGGTGAACGGCGCGAGCGGTGCACCCCGCGCCCGCGCGCGCGCCTCCTGCTCCGGGAGCCCGAGCGGGACGTCCACGTCGCGCGCCTGGGCCCGAATCCGGACGTGCAGTGTGTCGAAGGCTGCCGTCCGCTCCAGACCCACCGGCTGCAGGTCCAGCACTGCCATCTCCTCGGTGACGTTCCGGACCCCCTGCGAGCGCTGGAGCTCGAGCTGCACCCGGAAACGCTGGAAGGTCGCGTCCGACAGGTCGCGCCGCACCGGAGCGAGGTCGCCGGCCGCCCAGGCCCCCTGCACCCGGAGGAACAGCGCCTTCACCTGGTCCAGGAACGCCAGAAGGTCGAAGCCTCGGATCCGAGCCGTGCAGCGCATCGACCCAGCCGGTGACGTCCCGCGCCGAGGGCTGGGCCACCCCGCGGGTGTCGGCCTGCTCGAAGGCCCGCTGGGTGCTGGCCGTCGCCCCGAAGTTCCGCGCGAAGGCCCGCCAGACCACCAAGGCCACCCCGATCAGCGCCAGGGTGAACAACGGGTGGTTCAGGAAGAAGAGGATGAACCCGATGTCACCCCCCGAGGATCCGCCACCGCCGCCCGACCAGGACCCCGAGGAGTGAGACCCGGTCGAGACGTGCGAGCCCGAGGAATGGGCGCTCGAAGAGGAGGAGCCGCTGTAGTGCTGCCCCCCACCCACCCGCGCGAAGGCTGGGAGGGCGAGCAGCAGCAACAGGGCGAACAGGCTCGCGCGTCGGTTCATCGTCGCCGGTCGCCGGCGGGGGGAGTGTAACGGCGGACCACTCCGCCTTGCCATCCGGGGCCCGGTCGACCTAGGTGCGTCGGGGGGCGAGAGAGCCAGGGAGATTGCACACATGGGAACGTTCCGGGAGGAGCGCCGGGGACCGGTCGAGCTCTGGACGCTCGATGCCGAGGACACGCGCAACGCCATCAGCCGTGCCGTGCTCGCCGAGCTCGAGGGGAGGGTGGGGCGCGTCTCCGCCGGCCGGGAGGTCCGCGCGGTCGTGCTCACCGGCGCTGGAGACAAGGCGTTCTGCGCCGGCGCCGACCTTAAGGAGCGCGCCACCATGTCCGAGGCGGAGGTGCGCGCCTTCCTCGGCGGCTCCGCCGTACCCTCCGCGCCATCGAGGAGAGCAACACCGTCTTCATCGCCGCCCTCAACGGATCCGCCCTGGGCGGAGGCACCGAGCTCGCCCTGGCCTGCGACCTGCGCATCGCTGCACCCGCCGCCGAGCTCGGCCTCACCGAGGTCCGCCTGGGCATCATCCCCGGGGGCGGGGGCACCCAGCGCCTGCCGCGGCTCGTCGGCCCGGGCCGCGCCAAGGACCTCATCCTCACCGGGCGCCGCCTGAACGCCGCCGAGGCCTTCGCCATCGGCCTCGTCCAGCGCCTCGCGCCCGAGGGACGCCTCCTCGAGGTCGCCCTCGCGGTCGCCGAGCAGATCGCCGAGAACGCCCCGCTGGCCGTCGCCGCCGCCAAGCGCGCGGTGGACCGCGGCCTCGACCTCGAGATGGATGCCGCGCTCGCGCTCGAGCTGGAACAGTACGAGACGGTCCTCCGCTCGGAAGACCGTCTCGAGGGGCTCCGGGCCTTCGCCGAGAAGCGCCGGCCCGCTCTGGAAGGGACGCTGAGCTAGGCCGTCGCCCGCTCGATGTCCTGGGCCTTGTTCTTCGCCTGGTCGAACAGGTTCATCGCCCGGTCCCGCACGTCGTTCCGGAGCTCCACGCCCGGCTTCGGCGCCAGCGCCAGGCCGACCAGCGCGCCGACGACGCCGCCCAGGAGGAAGAAGGTGATGTCACTCGCCGTCCGCCGCCCCGGCGCGTAGGGAACGACGCCCACCTTCCGGAGAAGCGCCTCCTTGTCGATGTCCAGCAGGTCCATGTCGCCAAGGCGGTTCCAGAGCTTCACCGCGTCCCTGGCGAGGTTGGTGTACAGGTAGCTCTTGGTAAAGCCGCCGACGATGTCCGAGAACGCCATGGATTTCCTCCTTGGGAATCAGGTTGCCTGAAGCCCAACGGTAGGAACGCCTGACAGACGCGGCACCCCCCGTGGTAAGGCCCGTCGCCGCATGCCAGCCGACGACACCCTGCGCGCACGCCGCGCCCGCATCCAGGAGGGCGGCGCGCCCAAGTACCACGCGAAGAACGCCGAGAAGGGCAAGCTCTTCGCCCGCGAGCGCCTCGCGCTGCTCCTCGACGCGGGCTCCTTCGTCGAGGACGGCACGCTTCGCCAACGCCGCTCGACCCCGAGCTGCCCGCCGACGGCGTGATCACCGGCCTCGGCACGATCGACGGCCGCCCCGTCGCGCGTCATGGCCAACGACTCCACGGTCAAGGCCGGCTGCTGGGGCGCGCGCACGGTCGAGAAGATCCTCCGCATCCAGGAGACGGCCGCGCGCCTGCGCTGCCCGCTCCTCTACCTGGTCGACTCGGCCGGCGCGCGCATCACCGACCAGGTGGAGATGTTCCCCGGCCGGCGCGGCGCGGGGCGCATCTTCTACAACCAGGTGGCGCTCTCCGGCGAGGTGCCCCAGGTCTGCCTGCTCTTCGGCCCCTCGGCCGCGGGCGGCGCCTACATCCCCGCCTTCTGCGACGTGGTGTCATGGTCGAGGGCAACGCCAGCATGTACCTGGGCTCGCCCGCGCATGGCCGAGATGGTCATCGGCGAGAAGGTGACCCTCGAGGAGATGGGCGGCGCCCGGATGCACTGCTCGGTCTCGGGCTGCGGCGACGTGCTGGTGAAGACCGAGGAGGAGGCCATCGCCGCGGCCAAGGCCGTACCTCTCGCTACTTCCCGCAGAACTGCGCCGAGCAGCCCGCCGGCGGCCGAGCCGCAAGGCCCCGGCGCGCTCGGGCAAGCGCATCGACGAGATCATCCCCGCCGACCAGAACAAGCCCTTCGACATGTTCGCGGCTGATCGACGAGCTGGTCGACGAGGGCACGTTCTTCGAGGTGAAGAAGCTCTTCGCCCAGGAGCTCATCACCGGCCTCGCGCCGCATCGACGGCCGGCCGGTGGGCATCGTCGCCAACCAGCCCAAGTACAAGGGCGGCGTGCTCTTCGTCGACTCCGCCGACAAGGCCGCGCGCTTCATCTGGCTGTGCGACGCCTTCAACATCCCGCTGCTCTACCTGGCCGACGTCCCGGGCTTCATGATCGGCACCAAGGTCGAGCGGCAGGGCATCATCCGCGCCGGGGCCAAGATGATCGCCGCCGTCTCCGAGGCCACCGTCCCGCGCATCTCGGTCGTCGTGCGCAAGGCCTACGGCGCGGGCCTCTACGCCATGTGCGGCCCGGGCTTCGAGCCCGACGTGCACCCTGGCGCTGCCCCAGGCGATGATCGCGGTGATGGGCCCCGAGGCGGCGGTGAACGCCGTCTACTTCAACAAGATCCAGGAGAAGCCCGAGGCCGAGCGCGCCGCCTACGTGCAGCCGCTCCGCGACGAGTACCGGGCCGACATCGACCTCGTGAAGCTCGCCAGCGAGCTGGTCGTCGACGCGGTCGTCCCCGGCGACGAGCTCCGCGAGCGAGCTGGCGCGCCGCTTCGAGCTCTACGCCGCGCCGCTTCCAGCCCCGTTCAGCAAGAAGCACGGCGTGTTGCCGGTCTGAGCTGCCCGGGAGTATCAGCGGTATCCCACGACCGATGGACCTGACCCTTCCCGAGAGCCACCGCGCCCTGCAGGCCTCGCTCCGCGACTTCTGCGAGGAGCAGGTCAAGCCCCACGCCCGCGAGTGGGACCACGACGGAGACGTTCCCCGCCGCAGGTGGTCCAGGAGCTCGGGCGAGCTCGGCGTCGCTGGGCATGCTCGTCCCGCGAGGAGTACGGCGGCGCGGGGATGGACAGCCTCGCGTCGCGGTCGCGGTCGAGGAGATCGCCCGCTACGACGGCTCGCTCGCGCTCACCGTCGCCCGCCACAACGGCCTGGGCACCAGCCACATCCGCGTCTTCGGCAACGACGCCCAGCGGCAGCGCTACCTGCCGCAAGCTCGCCACCGGCGAGTGGCTCGGCGCCTGGGGCCTCACCGAGCCCGGCAGCGGCTCGGACGCCGCGGGCATGAAGACCACCGCGGTGCGCAGGGGCGACACGTGGGTGCTCAACGGCGCCAAGATGTTCATCACCCAGGGCACCGTCGGCGACGTCTTCGTGGTCCTCGCGCTGACCGAGCCCGAGAAGCAAGCAGAAGGGCATCACCGCCTTCATCCTCGAGAAGGGGATGCAGGGCTTCAGCCAGCGGGCCATCCACGGCAAGCTCGGGCATGCGCTCGCTCCGACACCGCCGAGCTGCATCATGGAGAACGTCGAGGTGCCCGACTCCCAGCGGCTCGGCGAGGTCGACATGGGCTTCGTCAACACGCTGCAGATCCTCGACAGGGGCCGCATCACCATCGGCGCGCTCGCGGTGGGGCTGGGCCGCGGCGCGCTCGAGGAGGCGGCGCGCTACGCGAAGGAGCGCCAGCGCCTTCGGCAAGCCCATCGGCGAGTTCCAGGCCATCCGCTGGATGCTCGCCGACATGGCAGACCGAGCTCGAGCGCGGCGCGGCTGCTCGTCCACCGCGCGGCCGTCGCTGGCCGACGCAGGCACGCCCTACGCGAAGGAGGCCGTCGATGGCCAAGCTCTTCGCCAGCGAGGCCGCCATGCGCGCCTGCAACAAGGCCGTGCAGATCCACGGCGGCTACGGCTACACGCGGGAGTTCCCGGTCGAGCGCTACCTGCGCGACGCCAAGCTCTGCGAGATCGGCGAGGGCACCAGCGAGGTCCAGCGCACGGTCATCGCCCGCGAGCTGCTCAAGGGCTGACGGACCTCGATGGAACGCGGATTGGCTCGCGGAGCTCGGGCTCACGGTGCAGGAGGGGGCGGCAGGCCCCGAGGTGATGCTCGCGCTCCAGGGCTCGGTGGTGAACCCGCTGACCCGCCGGCCCGTCCCGGCCGTCACCCTGGCCGTGGCCGAGGAGCTGCTCATCCCGATCGACCCGCCCGAGCTGGTGGGCTTGCCGCCGCTCGCTGTGGACGAGGTCACCGAGCTGCCGGACGCTCGAGGCGCAGCTCGTGGCCAGGCTTCGACGACGCACGTCTCGCCGGCTTGCAGGAAGTGGCCGCCGCGCTCGAGGCGCTGGGGCTCGCCCCGTGCGTCGACCCGGCTCGCTCGAGGTCCGCGCCGACGACCGAGGTCGACGGCCTCCGCGTCTCCACTCGGACGGCGACAAGCAGGGGGGCTCCGGATGCCGGCGCCGTCCACCGGGCGGAGCTCTCCTCCGCACGAGGTGCGGCACGCCCTTCACCCTCCCGGAGGTCCCGGACGCCGGCGTACGCTCCAGGCCCGGCTCTGCCGAGGCTCGCACGGACGAGGCCCCCGCCCCGCCGCAGGGATGTCGGCTACGGGGAGCTGGCCGAGCGCTTCGGGCCTGCGGCCCGCGTCCCGCGCCGCCAGCAACCTCGAGCTGGTGAGCGACTTCACGCCCGCGGCGAGCGCTACCGGTTCGCCGCGGCGCGGGTGCGCGGCCGCACCTTCCGCGGGCTCCTCGCCGGGCCGGACGGCAAGATGTGGGCCGAGCACTTCGAGCTCGACGACTTCGCCGGGCGTCGCCGACGCTGGCCTCGCGTGCCCTCGGCATCGCCCCCGGGGAGATCTCATGGCTCGAGGGGGATGAGCCGTGACGCCTCGCTCGCCAGCGGCGTGCTCGACGGAGACGTGCGCGCCGCCTCCCGGCTGATGCGCCAGATCGACGACGGCGACCCGGCGGCCACCGCGGAGCCTCCAGGCGCTGTTCCCCCGGACCGGCCGCGCCTACGTCATCGGCATCACCGGCTCGCCCGGGCGCCGGCAAGTCGACGCTCACCGATCGGCTCATCGCCGGCTCCGCGCGCGCAGGGCAAGACGGTGGGGGTGATCGCGGTGGACCCGACCAGCCCGTTCACCGGCGGCGCCATCCTGGGCGACCGCATTCGCATGCAGGGCCACGCGACCGACCCGGGCGTCTTCATCCGCTCGCTGGCCACCCGCGGCAACCTGGGCGGCCTCTCGCGCGCGACGGGCGACTGCATCCGCGTGATGGACGCGATGGGCAAGGACGTGGTGCTCGTCGAGACCGTCGGCGTCGGCCAGGACGAGATCGACATCGCCCAGATGGCGCACACCACGGTGCGTGGTGCTGTGCCGGGCATGGGCGACGACATCCAGGCCATCAAGGCGGGCATCCTCGAGGTGGCCGACGTCTTCGTGGTCAACAAGGCGGACCTCGACGGCGCCGATCGGACGGTGCGCGAGCTCGCGCCAGATGCTCGAGCTGCGCCACGCCGCTCCGCGCTCCGCCCATGGACCACGACGGGCATCACCGCCTGAAGGCACGCGCCGCGGGCAAGCCCGCCGAGCCGCCGCCGGAGAGCGACGAGTGGGAGCCGCCCATCCTGAAGGCCGTCGCGGCGAAGGACGAGGGCCTCGACGCGCTGATGGCCGCCATCGCGCGCACCGCGCAGTTCCTCGAGCGCACGGGGCAGCGCGCCGAGCGCGAGCGCGCCCGGGCCCGGATGCAGTTCCTGGCGCTGCTGCGAGAGCCTGCTCCTCCGGCGGCGCTGGCGCGGCTCGAGCGCGAGAAGGGCCGGCTCGACGAGGTTGCGGCGCGCATCGCCGCCGCGGAGGCCGACCCCTATGCGCTCGCGGAGACCCTCGCGGGCAGCTCGCCAGCTGAACCGATGCCCGCCCCAAGCCGCCCGCCGGACGCCGTGCTCGTCGACGGCCTCGAGGCGAAAGCTGCGGCCTCGACGTGCTCGACCCGGTGCAGGGGCTGCGCCGCGCTGACCCACAAGAGCTACTGCAACGAGCACCGAGGACGGGGGAGCGACAACGAGCGGCTCGAGTTCCTGGGCGACGCGGTGGTCGATCTCGCGGTGAGCCACCGGCTCATGGAGCGCTTCCCCGCGGCCGACGAGGGCGAGCTGTCGAAGCTCCGGGCGCCTGCATCGTCAACGAGGAGGGCCTGGCGCGGATCGCGCGGCAGCTCGGGCTCGGCGAGCTGCTCCGCTGGGCCGCGGCGAGGACCTGACCGGCGGCCGGGACAAGAGCTCCGTGCTGGCCGACGCGCTCGAGGCGGTCATCGGCGCGGTCTACCTGAGCGCGGGCCTGCGCTGGTGCTGGAGCTGGTCGACCGGCTCTTCGGCGACCGCGCTCGAGGGCGTGGCCGACGGGCAGCAGCGGGGAGGACTACAAGACGCGGCTTCAAGAAGATGGTCCAGACCCGCCTCGCGCTGTCGCCGCGGTACCGGGTGGTGAGCGAGGAGGGCCCGGACCACTCGAAGACCTTCGAGGTCGAGGTCACCATCGGCGCCGAGCTCTACGCCCGCGCCCGGGGCCGCTCGAAGAAGGAGGCCGAGCAGGCCGCCGCGCGTGAGACGTTGACGATGCTCGAATCCGGGGAAGAAGGAGCCCGGCGCGCGCTGAACTCCGCCCGCCGAGGAATCCGATGAATGCGAATCGCCCGAAGTGCCGCCGTGCTCGTGGTGTCCGCGCTTGCCCTGCCGCCTGCGAGAAGCAGTCCCGCTCGCCGCGAACCCCCGCCTGCAGCACCCACGCCGCCGCCCGCGCCTCCTCCGCCGCGCACCCTGGCCGCCGGCGGCCAGTGGATGAAGAAGGCCGAGGCCGGCAAGGACCTCTACGCCACCTTCAAGACCAGCAAGGGCACCATCGTGGTGAAGCTCTTCTGCAAGGACGCCCCGAAGACGGTGGCGAACTTCGTCGGCCTCGCCACCGGGCGAGAAGGAGTGGACCGACCCGCGAGACGGCCAGCGAAGCGGACACGCCGCTCTACGACGGCACCGATCTTCCACCGCGTCATCCCCAACTTCATGATCCAGGGCGGCGACCCGACCGGCACCGGCCGCGGCGACCCGGGCTACACGCTTCGAGCGACGAGTTCCAGAGCGGCCGCAAGTTCGACAAGACGGGCCTCCTGGCCATGGCCAACGCGGGCCCGACACCAACGGCAGCCAGTTCTTCATCACCACCTCGACGCCCGCACCACCTCAACGGCAAGCACACCATCTTCGGCGAGGTCATCTCCGGCTACGACGTGGTCGAGGCGATCTCCCAGGTGCAGACGTGAGGGCAGCCGGCCGGCCGACGCCGGTGAACCTCGTCGTCGGTCGACCGTGTCTGACAAGGCGCCCCGGAGCCCGTAGAGGGTCCCGCGACCGACGAAAGGAGGACGACCATGGCGATGATCGACGAGGTGAAGGCCGGCAAGGACCTGTACGCGCACCTTCGACACCACCGAGGGCAAGATCGTGGTGAAGCTCTTCGCCAAGGACGCGCCGAAGACGGTGGAGAACTTCGTCGGGCTCGCCACCGGCGAGAAGGAGTGGACCGACCCGGCCACCCGGACCAAGAAGACCGGGACGCCCCTCTACGACGGCACCATCTTCCACCGCTGCATCGGGACTTCATGATCCAGGGCGGCGACCCGCTCGGCCGCGGCACCGGCGGACCGGGCTACCAGTTCGACGACGAGTTCCAGAGCCGGCGCACGCTTCGACAAGCCGGGCCTCCTGGCGATGGCCAACTCCGGCCCGAACACCAACGGCAGCCAGTTCTTCATCACCGTGGTGCCGACCCCCTGGCTCAACAACAAGCACACCATCTTCGGCGAGGTGGTCTCGGGCCAGGACATCGTCCGCCGCGTCGCCAACGAGATCCCCAAGGGCGCCGGTGACCGCCCGAAGACGGACGTGCGCATCACCAAGCTGACCATCTCCGCGCAGCCCTAGGACCGGGGCCGCCGCTTCCGGGGGGCCGGTGCGCCGGCCCCTCCAGACCACCTCCTGCCATGCCCACCCATCACTCCGGATTCGCCGCGCTCGTCGGCCGGCCCAACGTGGGCAAGAGCACGCTGCTCAACCGCCTGATCGGGGAGAAGATCGCCATCGTCTCCCCGAAGCCGCAGACCACCCGCACCCGCATCCTCGGGGTGGTCACCAGCGCCGAGGGGCAGGTCGCCTTCCTCGACACCCCCGGCATCCACCAGGCGAAGGGCGCGCTCAACAAGGCCATGGTCGAGGCGGCGCTGGCCACGCTCCAGGAGGCCGACGTGGTCCTCTTCCTGGTCGAGCCCTCGCTCGGGCCGGACGGGAAGACGCCGGCGGTCACCCCGGGGGTCCGCTCCATCCTCGAGCGCCTCGGCCGCTGAAGAAGCCGGTGCTCCTGGTGGTCAACAAGATCGACACCGTCCCCAAGCCGCTGCTCCTGCCGTTCATCGCGCGCTGAGCGCGAGTGCGCCCCTTCGACGAGGTGCTCTTCCTCTCGGCGCTCACCGGGGACGGCGTGGAGGAGCTCCTCAGGACGACGCTGGCCAGGCTGCCCGAGGGCCCGCCGCTCTTCCCGCCCGACACGTTCACCGACCAGGCAGGAGCGCGGCCTGGTCGCCGAGCTCATCCGCGAGCAGGTGCTCCGCCACTGCCGGCAGGAGGTCCCGTACTCGTCCGCGGTGCGGGTCGACGCCTTCGACGAGAGCGAGCGGGAGCCGCCGCCGGACGCCCACCCGGGGGGCTGCAGGGCCTGGTGCGCATCGACGCCACGCATCTTCGTCGAGCGCGACAGCCAGAAGGCCATCGTCATCGGCAAGCGCGGGGCGATGCTGAAGACCATCGGCACCGACGCCCGCAAGGCCATCGAGCGGCTGCTCGGCGCGCACGTGTACCTCGAGCCTCCGGGTGAAGGTGGAGCCGCGCTGGAGCGACGACCGAGCGCGGCTGCGGAAGCTGGGGCTACAGCTGAAGCCGCTCATCGCCATCGTCGGCCGGCCCAACGTGGGCAAGTGCACGCTCTTCAACCGACTCGCCGGCCGGCGCCTGGCGCATCGTCGAGGACGTCCCGGGCGTCACCCGCGACCGGCACTACGCCGACGCCGAGTGGCAGGGGCGCCCGCTTCCCGCTGGTCGACACCGGCGGGTTCGTGCCGGAGCAGGAGGCCGGGCTGCTCGCACAGGTGCGCGCCCAGGCCGCGCTCGCTGTCGCCGAGGCGGACGTCCTCCTCCTCCTGGTCGACGGTCGCGCCGGGCCGACCGCGGCCGACGAGGCGCTCGCCGCCGCCCTCCGCCGCACCGGCAAGCCGCTGCTCCTGGTGGTCAACAAGCTCGACTCGCCGGCCGCCGCGGACAGCGGAACGGCGCGACTTCTACCGGCTGGGGATCCAGGACGTGTTCCCCGTCTCGGCCGAGCACGCGCTCGGAATGGACGCGCTGCTGGACGCGGTGATGGCGCGGCTCCCGAAACCGCCCGAACCCCCGGAGCCAGCGACCGAGCCAGCTCCCGACGCGGAGGCGCCGGTCCGGCTCACCATTCTCGGCCGGCCCAACGTGGGGAAGAGCACGCTCCTCAACGCCCTGGTGCACGAGGAGCGGGTGGTGGCCAACGCCGAGCCCGGCACCACCCGCGACCCGATCGACACCACCCTGGTGCACAAGGGCCGGCGCTACGTCCTCACCGACACCGCGGGGATCCGCCGCCGCAAGGCCGTGGGCGAGGCGCTGGAGAAGATCAGCGTGCTCGCCGCGCTCCGGAGCATGGAGCGGGCGGACGTGGCCGTCCTCGTGCTCGACGGCACCGAGCCCGGGGTGGACCAGGACGCGCGGCTCGCGGGGCTGGTGGCCGAGCGGGCCCGGGCACTGCTGGTGGTGGTCAACAAGTGGGACCTCGTCCAGAAGGATCCGAAGAAGGAGAAGAAGACCCGCGAGGAGCTGAAGTGGACGCTGAAGTTCGTGTCCTACGCGCCTATCGTCTTCGTCAGCGCGCTCACCGGGGCCAAGGTGGAGAAGGTGCTGGACCTCGCCGCGGGCCTCCAGGACTCGTTCCGGGTGCGGATCCCGACCCCGGCCTTGAACAAGCTCCTGGCCAAGGTGGTGGACGCGCATCCGGCACCCATCGTCGACGGCCGGCCGCTCCGCCTGTACTACATCGCCCAGGTGGGGACGGCGCCACCGGCCTTCGCCCTGACCACCAACCGTCCGGAGAAGGTCCCGGAGACCTACAAGCGGTACCTCGCGAACCAGCTGCGCGAGGAGTTCGGACTGCGCGTGCCGCTTCAGCTGTTCTTCCGGGAGAAGCCCGGCAAGGCGAAGCGGGCGGCTCGCAGGCGTCCTCACGCCCGTCGTTGACGTCCAAGCACCCGGATCTCTACAGTGCGCGCCCTTTCGGGCCCCCACCAAGAAAGACACCAGGACACCACGTGGCACAGGATCGGATGAGTCGACAGGAGCTCCGCGCGCCGGACGCGTTCCAGCGCGTGGGGATCGAGGCCGAGGGCTGGGTTGCCCACCGGAAGAACCTGGTCATCGCGGCGGTGGTGGCGCTCATCGTCGTCGGCTTCGGCATCGCCCTGGCGTACACGCTTTCCGAGCAGCGCGAGCTCAAGGCACGCACCGCCCTCGGCACGGCCCTGGGGGTCCTCGCCCGGCCGGTCCAGGCGGACCTGCCACCGGGCTCCTCGGACGATCCGGCGCCCTTCAAGTCCGAGAGGGAGCGCGATCAGGCCTCGGCCACTGCGCTCGCCGGCGTGCTCAGCAGCTTCCCGGGGACCCGGGCGGCGCTCACCGCCACCCTCCCGCTGGCGGCCACCGAGGTGCGCCTCGGACAGCTGGACCCGGCCATCGCCCACTTCGAGGCGTACCTGCGCGGCGCCCCGTCCACCGAGCCGCTCCGGGTGGCGGCGCTCGACGGCCTCGGGCATGCCCGTGAGGCCAAGGGCGAGTTGCCGCAGGCCCTCGACGCCTACGAGCGGATGTCGCACGAGGAGGCGGCGGGCTTCGAAGCGGGCATCGGCGCCTACAACCGCGGCCGGGTGCTCGTCCTGATGGGCAAGAAGCAGGAGGCGGCCCAGGCGTTCGCCGAGCTCGTCGCCGCGAATCCCGGCACGCCCGCCGCGCGCATGGGTCAGGAGCGACTGACCGTCCTGGAGGCCGAGGGCTTCCGGGCCACCATCGCCGCCAGGCCGGACGCCGGATGAGTCGGCTGGCGCTGCTCGCCGGCGCGCTCCTCGTCCTCGCCGGCTGCGTCAATCAGCGGACGCCGGTGATGGTCGATCCGTTCTCGCGGGCGCCGCCCCCGCCCATCGCGGTCTTCTCGATCGACTACTGGCACAAGCTGGTCGAGCCAGCGACGATGGAGTTCGTCCCCCGCGAGTTCGCCAGCCCCGCCCTCGATCCGGCCTCGGGACGGATGGTGGTGGGAACACGGACGGGATCCTCCGCAGCATCAGCATCGAGGGGCGCGTCAAGTGGGCCATCCCCACGCCCTCGCCCTTCTTCGCCGGGGTCCTCATCCGCGACGGGGTGGTCTACGTGCCCGGCGGAGACGGGATCCTCCGCGCCCTGCGGGCCGACACCGGCGCGCAGCTCTGGACCTACGACTGCGGCGAGGAGCTGGTCACCATCCCGGTGCTGGCCGAGGGCAAGATCCTGGTCGCCTCGCAGTCGGCGACGCTCTTTGCCATCAATGCCGCCGATGGCGTCTGGTCCTGGCAGTACCGGCGGACTCCGCCCGTGGGCTTCATCCTCCGGGGAGCGAGCACCCCGGTGGTGCGCGAAGGAGTGGCGTACCTCGGCTTCTCCGACGGGCACGCCGCGGCGCTGGACGCGAAGACCGGCGCGGCGATTTGGGACCGGGTCCTCTCCACCGGCACGCAGTTCATCGACGTGAGCAGCAGCCCCGGATTCGACTCCGCCGGGCACCTCATCGTGGCCTCCTACAAGGACGGGATCTTCGCGCTCGATCCGAAGACCGGCGACACGATCTGGCAGAGCACCGCGTCGGGTCTGGCGTGGGTGCTGGTCCGGGGGGCGGTCATCTTCGCCTCGGGAGAGGATCGGATCGCCGCCTACAGCGCCGAGACCGGCCGGAACATCTGGGTGACCTCCCTGCCCGATCACGCCGGCTACCAGCCTGCGCTGGCCTCGGGGATCCTGCTCGTTCCGACCGGGACGGGCCTGCTCTTCGTGAACCCGGTGAACGGGGGAGTCCTGCGCCGGTTCGACCCGGGGCGGGGCATCACCGCGACACCGAGCGTGTACGGACCGGACGCGCTGGTCCTGTCCAACCTCGGCTTCGTCTACGGCCTCCACGTCACGATGCCCGGGACGCTGTGAGCCGCGAGGTCCGGGTGGTCGCGGCGCTCATCGAGAGCGCGCCCGGACGCTTCCTCGTGCAGCAGCGCCTGCCGGGAAAGAGCCGCCCGCTGCTCTGGGAATTCCCTGGCGGAAAGGTCGAGCCAGGAGAGACCGACGCCCAGGCGCTGGTGCGCGAGGCGCGGGAGGAGCTGGGCGTCCTCCTCGAGGTCGCCGGGGAGCGCTTCGCCGTTCGCCACGCCTACGCGGACCTCACGGTGGACCTGCACCTCTACGCCGCCCGGATCCTCGAGGGGACGCCGGCGCCGCTCGGGGCCCATGCGCTGCGCGCGGCCACCGCGGAGGAGATGCTCGGGATGCCCTTCTGCGAGGCCGACCTGCCGCTCTTGCGGGCGCTCGCGTCGGAGGGGCAGGGCAGGCTCGGGCGGTGATCCGGCGGACGTTCCAGCTCGTCCCGGGCATCGGGCCCTGGCGGGAGAAGGACCTCTGGGCCCGCGGGCTCGAGACCTGGGACGCGCTCCGGGCCGACGGCGGGGCGACCCTGGGACGGCGGCTCCACGGAGAGCTGCTCGCCGGCATCGCGCAGGTGGAGGAGGCGCTCGACCGGGGAGACCTCGCCGCTGTCCTTCGACTGCTGCCCGCGCGGGAGCACTGGCGCCTGTGGCCGCTGGTCGCCGACGAGGCGCTCTGCCTGGACATCGAGGCGGACGGGTTGGGGGAGCGGCAACGGCCCACCGTGGTCGGCTGCCTCGACGTGGACACGCTCGCCACGTTCATCGACGGCCGGAACCTCGACGCGCTGCCCGACCGGCTGGCGCGCCGGCGGGTCTGGGTCACCTTCAACGGAGCGTCGTTCGACCTCCCCGTGCTGCGACACGCGTTCCCGGGCCTGGTCGAGCCGCTGCTCCATCTGGACCTGAGGCCCCTGTGCCGGCGCATCGGCCTTGGCGGCGGGCTGAAGTCGGCCGAGGACCGGTTCGGAATCGCCCGGCCTCCGCACCTGCGCGGGCGGAGCGGGATGGACGCGGTTCGGCTCTGGCGGACGTACCACGGGACCGGAGACGTCGAGGCGCTGCGGTTCCTGGTCGAGTACAACCTGTACGACGCGTTCCAGCTCCGGGCGCTGGCGGACCACGCCTTCAACCGCGCGGTCGAGCGGCTCGCGTGGCCGGATCGGGTCCAGCCGTGGGACCGCGGCGTCGTCCTCTACGACCTGAGCCGGCTGCTCCTCGGACTCGAGCCGAGCGCGCGCGACATTGCCCGGGCCGAGAATCTGCGCTCGCTCGACGCTTAGCGCTCCGGCCCGCGGCGATGACGGGACATACTCGAGCAATGCGCCTGCCCGCTCTATCGCTGCTCGCCCTCGCCGGTTGTGCTTCCACCTCGGCCGGCGGGAAGCCGTCCTCGACGGGCTCGATCCCGGTCGAGACCGTCGCACCCAATCCCGAGGACGTCGGCTCCGTGGACGGAATCATGCGGGCGTTCTACGAGGTGACGAACGTGGCGCCGGACGCCCCGCGGCAGTGGTCGCGCGATCGAACACTCTACGTTCCGTGGATCCGGTTCGTGGCGCTCGGCTCCGGGACGACGGGCCGGCCGGCGGTCACGGTGTTCACCCACCAGGAGTTCGTCGACGCGACCGAGCCGCTGATCCAGAAGGGATTCGTGGAGCGAGAGATCTTTCGCACCACGCGGCGCTACGGGAACATGGTTCACATCGACTCGACCTACGAGGCGCTGGTCGGGATCGACAAGCCGGTGCGCACCCGCGGGGTGAACAGCCTCGACCTCTACTTCGACGGCCAGCGCTGGTGGGTGGCGAGCGTGGTCTGGCAGTCGGAGGACGCCGCGCACCCCATCCCCCCTGAGCTCCTGCCGCCCGCCCTGCGCTGACGCCGCCGGGTAGGCCACCGGATCTTCCATGCCCCGCCGAGTCCTGATCCTCGCCACCGTCGCCGCCGGCCTCGCCGTGCTCGCCCTCGAGCTGGTGATGCGCTGGGTCCCCGCGCAGCCGTCTGCCGGTCCGCAGCCCGTCCACCGCCTGGCGCGGGGCGCGAGCGAGCCGCTCCCGACGCTCTGGCCCGTTCCGTCCTACCGGCTCGTCGACCAGAACGGTCGGACCCGCACCCCGGAGGAGCTCCTGGGCTCGGTCTGGGTCGCCGACTTCATCTTCACCAGCTGCAAGAGCGTCTGCCCGGTGCTCTCGGCGAAGATGGTCCAGATCCAGCGCGCCATCGGGGACCCGCGGCTGAGGTTCGTCAGCTTCTCGGTCGATCCCGAGCGCGACACGCCCGAGGCGCTGCGGGCGTACGCGACGCGCTGGGCGCCGGACGAGTCCCGCTGGACCCTGCTGGCCACGACGAAGGAGAGCCTCGCCGACCTGGCGAAGGGGATGAAGACCTTCGTCGAGCGCCAGCCGGATCCGGACGCCACGCTCCACACCAGCGAGCTGTTCCTCATCGACGCGAAGGGACGCGTCCGCGGGCTCTACGGGACGGACGGCGATTCGTTCGCACAGATCATCCCCGACGCCAGGAGGTTGCTCTCCGAGCTCGGGGGCGCTCCGGAGGCCAGCACCTCCATGGCGGCCGAGGACGGGGCGGCGCTGTACCGCCGGGCGGGCTGCGCCGGGTGCCACGAGGTGGGGGCCGTCGCTCCGTCGCTCGCCGGCCTCGCTGGCCGGACGGTGATGCTCGCCGATGGGCGCTCGGTGACCGCCGATGCCACGTATCTCCGCGAGTCCATCCTCGAGCCGGGGGCCAAGGTCGTCGCCACCTACCCGGCGTCGATGCCGAGCTACCGCGGTCACCTCTCCGACGCCCAGGTCTCCACCCTGATCCAGTACCTCCAGGGCTGGCGGGCGCCCGCGGGAGCTCCGGCGACCTCCACGGCGACCGGCCTCGGGGCGGCGGTGGACCCGGTCTGCGGGATGTCCATCCACGCCGGACCCGACACGCCCCATGTCACGCACGACGGCCAGACGGTGTACTTCTGCTCGGAGCACTGCCGGGACCGGTTCACGGCGAATCCCGGCGCCTTCGCCAAGGCGCGCTGAACAGGGGCCCGGGCGCTAGGGGTGCCGCCGCTTCCGGTGCGGGGGAGGGGCCTTCGGCCGCTCGCGCTCGCCGCTGGTCCGAAACTCGAGCCGCTGCTCGGGGAGCTCCTTGCCGCTCCCGTCGTCGAACGTCGCGCCCGACTGTGCGTCGACCAGGACGGCGTACCTGTGGCCCGGCTCGAGCGGCGCGACGAGGTCGATCCGGTAGCGGAGCGCGGCGGGCAGCTCCTCGGGCACGTCGTTCGAGGCGAGCGCCCGGTCCGACTCGTCCATCACCCGGATGCGCACGTTGTGGAGCGGACGGTTGGTCTCCACCAGCAGCTCGCGCGAGGGCGACACCACCGGGCTCTCGAGGCCGAGCAGCGCATGCCGCTCCGTTCCCCCATCGGCGAGCGCCACCACCAGGTCGATGGCCAGGGGCACCCTCGGACCGGCGTCGACCACCACCGCCACCGGGCCCGCGTCCGGCAAGGGCGGAGGGACCTGCGGGCATCCCGAGAGCCCGAGCGCGACCACCCCGCCCACCACCTTCCACGTGCGCATCGGCCCCGGGACGTTAGCTTGCCAGGCCATGGCCGACACGCTTCGCTTCCGGAATCTCGACGGCTCGGGCCCTGTCCCGTTCGGCCGCGTGCTCCGCTGGGCGCTGGTGGACCGTCTCACCGGCCGGCGGCGCGCGGGCGCCCGGCCGGGCACCGGTCCCGGAGGTCCGGCCGGACGTCGAGACGCTTCGCAAGCCGCCCCTCGAGGGCATCCGCGCTCACCTGGCTCGGACATGCGAGCTGGCTGGTGCAGGGAGCCGGGACGTCCCTGCTCATCGATCCTGCGCTCGGCCCGCGCATCTCCGGCGTCATCGCCGCGGAACGCCGGCCCGGGTCTCACCGTCGCCCAGCTCCCGCCCATCGACGCCGCGCTGGTCACCCACAACCACTACGACCACCTGGACCTGCCGACCCTGAACGCGGTGAAGGCGCCGGTCGTGGCCGGCATTGGCACCCGGGCGAGCCTCCGCGGGCTGCCCTGCACCGAGCTGGGGTGGTGGGACCGCCTGAAGCTCGGCGGCCTCGAGGTGACGTTCGTGCCCAGCCAGCACTGGAGCCGGCGGGGCCTGTCCGACGTGAACGAGGCGCTGTGGGGCGGCTTCGTCGTCGACGGCGGCGGAGCGCGCGTCTACCACGCGGGCGACACCGCGTACTTCGCGGGCTTCCAGGAGATCGGCCGGCGCTTCCCGGGCATCGACGCCGCGCTGCTGCCCATCGGCGCGTACGACCCCGAGTGGTTCATGCGGCCGCAGCACATGAACCCCGAGGACGCGACCCAGGCGTTCGTGGATCTCGGTGCCAGGGCGCTGGTGGCGATGCACTGGGGCACCTTCAAGCTCACCGACGAGCCGCTCGACGAGCCACCCGCCCGGCTGCGGGCCGAGTGGAAGCGCCGCGGCCTCCGGAGTCAGCCCTCCGGATTCCGGCCATCGGCGAGTCGCTGGCGCTGCGCCCTCAGGTCGCGGGCTGACCCACGCGGTCGGCGAGGCGGACGAGGTCCACCACGGAGTTTGCTCCGAGCTTGTGCATCACCCGCCCGCGGTGGACCTTCACCGTCTTCGCGGTGGTTCCGAGCTCGGCAGCGATGCACTTGTTGGGCTTGCCGAGCGCCACCAGGCTGAAGACCTCGCGCTCCCTGGGCGTGAGCGCGGCGAGCTGCCGCGTCGCGGTCTCCACGTTCTGCCGCGCCTCGCGCCAGGCGCGTCCCCGGGCGATCGCCCGGATGACGGCGTCGAGCAGCGGTCCGGCGTCGACGGGCTTCTGCAGGAAGTCGATGGCCCCGTTCTTCATCGCCTGCACGCAGCTGCGGACGTCGGGTGCGCCGCTCAGAAAGACGACCGGAACCTGCCCCCCGCTCTCGACGATGGCCGGGAGCAGGTCCACCGTCCGGGTGCCAGCCAGCCACAGATCGAGCAACAGGCAGTCGGGAGTCTCGCGGCGCAGCTGCTCGAGGAGCTCGCCGGACGTGGACAGCATTCGCACCTCGATGGCGGTTGACCGGAGCAGTCGTCCGATGGCCGGACCGACCGACCGGTCGTCATCGACGATCCACACACGAGGCAGGCGTTCAAAGACCGACATTCGGAGCGCCGGAAAGTAATCGGCACCACAGATACCCGCTCGAACATCGAACACAGTGGCATCCCGGGCCCAGGAATCCTGGACTTTCAGGTTGTTCTAGGAACGCTCGGCGGGGCGTCGAGGGCTTGGCGCTCCGCTCCGCCGGGCCAACCTTCCGGCAAGCGGATCCTGTGAAGGTGGCACACGTCATCCACGGCCTGGAGGTCGGCGGGCTGGAGCGACTCGTGGTGGACCTCGCCGCGCGGTCGCGCGCCTGGGGCGTGGAACCCAGCCTCGTCGCCTTCGGGAAGGATGGGCCGGTCCGGGCCTGGGCGGAGGCCGCCGGAGTCCCGGTGCATACCCTCGGCGACGTCCGGGGACTGTCGGCCGAGGCGATTCGGCGCCTCGGCAGGACGCTCTCGGGCGCCTCGGTGGCGCACGCCCATGACCTCGGTCCCTGGCTCAACGCCGTCGCTGCCCGGAGCGTGGCGCCCCGCGTTCGCGTCCTGGCGACGTTCCACCAGCTCTCGCCTCCCTCCGGCCGCAAGCGCCGGGCGGCGGGCCTCGCCGCCCGCCTGAGCCGCGCGCTCGTGGCCTGTGCCAGCGAGGTCCGCACCGAGCTCCGGGGCTGGGTGCCCGCGGGGACGCCGGTGGTCACGATCGGCAATGGCGTGGCGCTCCCGGCACTGGCCACCGCCGAGCAGCGCGCCCGGGCGCGCCAGCGCATGGGACTCCCCGATGGCGCCGTCGCCGTCGGCTACCTCGGCCGGATGCACCCGGAGAAGGGGCCGGATCTGCTGGTCGAGGCCATGGCGCGCCACCTCCGCGATGTCCCCCGGGCGCACCTGGTGCTCGTGGGCCGCGGGCCGCTCGATGACGTGCTCCGCGCCGCGGCCGTCGCCACTCGGTGCACGCGCCCACCTCCTCGGAGAAGTGGTCGACGGCGCGACCGGGCTCCTCGCCGGCCTCGACGTCTACGCCCAGCCGTCGCGCCGCGAGGGACGCTCCCTGTCGATGCTCGAGGCGATGGCAGCCTCGTTGCCGACTATCGCCCAGCGGCTCCCCGCGGTGAGCGAGCTGCACCCGGACGGATCGACGGCCGTGCTGGTGCCACCCGAGGACACGGAGGCGCTCGGGAGGGCGATCCGGGAGCTGGTGCTCGATCCCGCCCGCAGGCGTGCGCTCGGGCTGGCCGCACGCGCCCGGGTCGCAGCGTTCTCGATGGAGACGATGGTCGAGGCCTACGTGCCGGCTATGGCGCGCGTCCACCGCAGGACGGGCATGACCCGGGTCATCCATCTTCGCTCGGGTCATGGACTCTACGGAGCCGAGCGGTCGCTCCTGGCGCTGGCGGCGGCGACGCAGTCACCCTTCGAGCCGCTGGTGGCGAGCCTGGTCCGTCCGGGCCGGGAGGACGCGCTCGGCGACGCTGCCCGGCGGCTCGGGGTCCAGAGCACGCGCATCGAGGCGCCTGGGCGGCTCTCGTGGGCGGCGCTGGGACCCATCGTCCGCCTCGCCAGAGGAGCGCTCCTCCACGCGCACGACTACAAGAGCCTGGTCCTCGCGCTCGCCGCGGGCGCGGTGGCGCGCGCCCCGGTGGTGGCGACCTTCCACGGAGACACCGCGCACTCCGGGCTGGTGCGGGCGTACGAGGGGCTCGCGCGGCGGAGCGCCCGCTGGGCCTCGGCGGTGGCCGCGACCTCGCGCGTGCTCGCCGAGCAGATCCACGCGGCCGCCCCCTCGGTGGAAGTCCACGTCATCCCCAACGGCATCGCCCTCGGTCGGATGCCGTCGGAGGCCGAGCGGACCGAGGCACGGGCGTGCGCTCGCGCTGCCCGCGGGCGTCCAGGTCGTGGCATACGTCGGCCGGCTCTCTCCGGAGAAGGCTCCCGAGGTCCTGCTCCGCGCCGCGAGAGGCTCCGGCCTGCACGTGCTGTTCGCCGGTGACGGCCCGATGCGAGCCGCGCTCGAGGCCGAGGCCGCCGGTGGAGAGGTCCGCTTCCTCGGCTTCGTCCGCGACATCGGTCAGGTCCTCGCCGCAGCGGACGTGCTCGCGCTGCCCTCCCGCACCGAGGGGCTTCCCATGGCCGTCCTCGAGGCGATGGCGGCCGGGCTCCCGGTGGTGGCCAGCAGCGTCGGCTCGCTTCCGGAGGTCCTCGGCGACGGGGCAGGGTGGCTCGTCCCTCCGGGCGATGTGGCCGCGCTCCGGGAGGCCCTGGGCCGCGCCGCGGATCCTCTACGACGCGCCTCCGTCGTCCGGACGGCGCGCGCCCGCGTGGAGGCCCGCTACGGCGCGGCGGCGATGGCGCGGACCTACCGCGAGCGGCTGTATCAGCCGGTGCTCGACAGCCAGCTCCGCCTGCGGCTGTCCCAGGCCCGGTAGAGCTCGACCAGCCGGGCACCGATTCGTCGCCACTCGTACTCCTGGGCCACGTGCGACGCCGCCTCGGTCAGCCGCGCGGCCAGCTCGGGCTCTTGCCTGAGACGCACCAGGGCGGCGACGAACGCCTCCGGGGTCTCGGCGTGGAGCAGGTGCCTGCCATCCACGAACGGCAGCCCCTCCGAGGCGAGCCGGGTGCAGACGATGGGCACCCGCGCCGCGGCGGCCTCGAGCACCTTGAGCCGGGTGCCCGACCCGGCCCGGAGTGGCATCGCGGTGGCGAACGACCGCGCCAGCCACGGAGCGACGTCGTCCACGCGACCCGTCACCTCGATGTCCGCGGCGGCCAGCGCCTGGACCTGCGCCGGAGGCTTGCGCCCGATGAGCGCCAGGCGGAGCCCGGGGGCGGCGGTGCGGGCCAGGGGCCAGATGTCCCGCGCGAGGACGATGGCTGCGTCGACGTTGGGCCGCCAGTCGTAGGAGCCGACGAAGGCGACCGTGTCCCGCGGGCCGGCCGCGGCCGGGACGGGGCGAAGCTCGACCCCGTTGGGGACCAGGTGCACCTCGCGGCGCGCCGGAGCGGCGGAGCGCCGCGGCGTCCAGCTCGGAACACGCCAGCACCGCATCGACACCCCGGACGGCGCGCGCCTCGAGCCGGGCGATGGCGGTGGCCTGACATCGCAGCACCGACCCCAGCGGCCACCGCGAGACGCCCGCGAGTCGGTCGGCGACCTGCGCCTCGACGTTGTGGGCATCCATCACCAGCCGGGCCCGGGGGGCAAGCTCCCGGGCCTCGGGCAGCAGCTGGGCCGCATGGAGGTGGTCGAAGTGGACCAGGTCCACCGGTCCCTCCGAGAGCAGATGCCGGAACGCGGTCCGGAGGTTTCGTCCGGCGTAGCGCGCGTAGCCGAATGGCCCGCCGCGGAGCACGCCGCGCGCCTCGGCGCAGGACCAGCCGAGCGGTCCGCCCGACTCGCGCGCGGTCACCACCCGGCCGCGGAGCTCGGAGCGCAACCCTGCGGCGTCACCGCCCGGGAGGTCCGGAGCGAGCACGGTCACCTCGAACGCCGCGTCCAGCGCCCGCAGCAGCTGGAGTGCCCGGAGGGTGCCCCCGGAGTCGGAGGGGAAGGGGATCCTTGGGACAACGTGGAGAAGATTCACGGGGAAAGGGCTTGCGCTTCCTCCAAGCCACGGCGGAAGGTGGGCCCCGCTGGCCGTCGCGCCAAGGGGAGCTGCGACGATCGGTGCCGATCCTTGCCTCGCCCCCCTCACCGGAGTGTCCGATGATTCACGAACTCGCGCGCAGCTGGGGCTGGATTGCCCTCCGCGGCGCGCTCGCCATCCTGTTCGGAGTCGTGGCCCTCGCCTCACCCGCCTCCGCCTTCGCGGCCATCGTGCTGGTGTTCGGCGCCTACGCCTTCGTCGACGGCGTCTTCGCGCTGGTCGCGCTCTTCCGGGGCGCGCCGAAGGAACGCTTCTGGGTCCTGGTGCTCGAGGCGATCGTGGGAATCGGCATCGGCATCCTCACCATCGCGCGGCCCGCCGCAACCGCCCTGGCGCTGCTCTACTACGTGGGAATCTGGGCCATCCTCACCGGCGATCTTCGAGGTGATCGCGGCCATCCGGCTGCGCAAGGAGATCACCGGGGAGTTCTGGCTCGGGCTCGCCGGCGTCCTCTCCGTCCTCTTCGGCGTGCTGCTCTTCGCGGCCCCGGGCGCCGCGGCCCTGGCGCTGTCCATCTGGATCGGGCGTCTACGCCATCCTCTTCGGCGTCATGCTGCTGCTGCTCGCGTTCCGTCTGCGCCGCTTCGCCGCGCTCGCACCCGCCCGTGGCCCGCACCCCGGCGACCGCCGCTCGCCTAGCCGACGTGCTCGCGGAGGAAGGCGAGGGTGCGCTCCCGCGCGAGCGCCGCGCTGGAGGGCTCGTGGCTCTGCCGCTCGTCGCAGCCGAAGCCGTGCCCGGCGCCCGGGTAGGTGAACACCGCCGCCGCGGGGACCGCGCGGCGAATCTTCTCCACATCGGAGAGCGGGATCCCCGAGTCCTGCTCTCCGAAGTGCAGCTGGACGGGCACCCGCGGAGGCGCTTCGAGCCGCGCGGCGATCTGCGCGCCGTAGTAGCCCACCGCGCAGGCGATGCCGTCGACCCGGACCGCGCTCAGGAAGGCGAGCGAGCCTCCCCAGCAGTAGCCCACCACCGCGACCCGCCCCGCCGGCCTCGCCGAGTTCACCGTCGCCTGGATGTCGGCGATCGGCGCATCCCAGCCGAGCTGCCCGACGAAGGGCCGCCCCTCGGCGATGCCCGCCGCGTCGTACCCCAGCTCCACGCCGGGCCGCACGCGATCGAACAGGGCGGGGGCCAGGGCGAGGTAGCCCACCCGGGCGAACGCGTCCGCGACCGCGCGGATGTGGTGGTTCACCCCGAAGATCTCCTGCACCACGATGACCGCGCCCCGGGGAACGCCTCCTGGTTCGGCGCGGTACACGGAGAAGCGCTTGCCATCGGCCGACGTGAGCTGGACCCGGGATGTCATGGAGGCGATGGACTCTAGGCTGCCGCGGGGCGGGTGAGGGCCTCGAGCACCAGAGCGAAGTTCTGCCACGGCCGCCCGGTCGCCCGGTGCATCCCGATGGTGCAGGGGTGGTTGGAGATCAGGTAGGCGTCGTACTGCCGCTCGGCGATCTCCGCCGCCTCCGCCCGGGTCGCCGAGGCCGTCAGCTCGGGATGGAGGAAGCCCCGGTCTCCGGCGAAGCCGCAGCAGCCGGTCCGGTCGGGGACCACCACCTGCTCGGCCACGAAGCGGCCGATGCCCACCAGCTTCGGCACCAGGCCCATCTCCACCACCGAGCAGACCGGGTGGATGCAGGCCGAGCCCACCCGGCGCTCCGCCCGCAGCCCGGGGAGCAGCGGTCGTGGACGAACTCGACCGAGTCGATGATCTGGAGGCGGTCGAAGCGCTCCTGGTTCTCCGCGGTGAGCACGGCCCGGGCCCCCCGGATGCCGTGGGTGCAGGAGCTCCCCTCGACCACCACCGGGAGCCGTCCCTCCTCGCTCCAGCGCCAGAGCCGCTCGAGGGTGGCGTTGCTCATCGCCACGTCGCCGTCGACGTAGCCCTTGGAGTGCCACGGCGTGCTGCAGCAGGTCCCGGTGATGTCCTCCGGGATGTGGACCGGCACGCCGGCGCGGCGGGCGAGCTCCACCAGCGCCTCGGGGATGGTGGGGTGCGCGGGCTCTCCCTCCACCGGCCCGAACATCCGGAGCATGCAGGCCGGGAAGTAGACGGCCCGGGCGCCGGCGGCGGTGGTGCGCGGAAGCGCCGGCGCGACCCGGGGCATGTCCGGCGTCCAGCGGGGGATCAGGTCCTCGCCGAGCACCGAGCGGAGCGCTCCGGTCAGCGCCCCCACCGTCCGGTGGCCGACCACGGAGGCCAGCGCGTGTCCCGCGGCGAGCCCGGCCCGGGCCAGGCGCTCGGTCGTCCGCGCACCGGTGGCGGTTGCCTTGCCCGCGTTCCGGCCGAAGGACGAATGCCGCTCCGCCCGGAAGCGCTTCACCAGCGAGCCGGTGTCGATCGACACCGGGCAGCGCGTCTGGCACATCCCATCGCCGGCGCAGGTGTCGAGCCCCGAGTACTGGTAGTCCCGGCGGAGCTCCTCCGCGGTGGCACCGCCCGGCTGGCGCTCCAGCTCGCGCCGCACCACGATGCGCTGCCTCGGGGTGAGCGTCAGCTCGCGGCTCGGGCACACCGGCTCGCAGAAGCCGCACTCGATGCACATGTCCGCCTCGGGCTCGATCGAGGGGAGCGACTTGAGGTTCTCGAGGTGCGCCTTCGGGCCGGTGGGGACGATGACCCCGGGGTTGAGCAGGCCCTGCGGATCCACCAGGGCCTTCAGCCGCCGCATGATGGCCATCCCCTCCGGCCCCCACTCGGTCTCCACGAACGGGGCCATGTTCCGGCCGGTGCCGTGCTCGGCCTTGAGCGCGCCGTCGTACTTCCGCACCACCAGCGGCACGAGTGCGTCGATGAAGCGCGCGTACTGGTCCACCGCCGCCTGGTCGTTGAAGGACTGGGTGATGACGAAGTGGAGGTTCCCGTCCTTGGCGTGGCCGAAGATGATGGCGTTGTCGTAGCCGTGCGCCCGGAACAGGCCCTGGAGGTCCACCGCCGCGTCGGCCAGGTGGGGGATGGGGAAGCAGACGTCCTCGATGATCACCGTGGTGCCGCTCCGGCGCACCCCTCCCACGGTGGGGAAGAGCCCCTCGCGCACCCGCCAGAAGCGGGCCTGCAGCTCCGGGTCTCGGGTGAACTCGGCCGGCACGGCGAGCGGCAGCCGCCGCGTCACCTCCGCCGCGGCACCCATGAGCAGAGGGAGCTCCGACTCCTGGCCCGTCTGGAACTCGCAGAGCAGCGCCGCGGGTGCAGCCCCGAGGTGGCCGAGCTCGCGCGGCATGCCCGGCTTGTCGGACGCTGCGCGGAGGCTCGCCGAGTCCAGCAGCTCGAGCGCCCGCGCCCCGGCGTCCCGGAAGGGCCCGATGGCCGCGCAGGCCGCGTGGATGTCCCCGAAGAAGAGCAGCCCGGTCGACTTGTGAGGGAGCACCGGGACGGTGTCCATCACCGCCTCGGCGATGAAGGCCAGCGTTCCCTCGGAGCCGATGAGGAGGTGGGCGAACATGTCCACGGGCCGCTCGAAGTCGAGGAACGCGTTCAGCTGGTAGCCGGTGGTGTTCTTCATCCGGTACTTCGCCCGGATGCGCTCCACCATCGCCGGCCGCGACCGCACCTCGTCACGCAGGGTGAGGAGACCCTGGTACAGCGCAGGCTCGCGCGCCCGGAGCTCCGCGTCCGCGCCCTCGGCGGCGGTGTCGATGCGCGTCCCCGAGGGCAGCACGAAGGTCAGCGAGCGCAGGGTGTGGTAGCCGTTCTGCTCCACGCCACAGCACATCCCGCTGCTGTTGTTGGCCAGGATGCCTCCCAGCGTGCAGGCGCGGATGCTCGCCGGATCGGGGCCGATCTTCGTCCCGAACGGCCGGAGCAGCTGGTTCATGTGGTCGCCGATGGTCCCCGGCAGCGCCCGGATCCGCTGGCCCCCCTCCTCGACCGTCGCCCCTCTCCAGTGTCGCGCCACCTCGACCAGGAGCCCGTCGGACTGCGACTGCCCGGAGAGGCTCGTTCCAGCGGCGCGGAAGGTGAGGGGGATGCCCCGGCTCCGGCTCAGGGCGAAGAGCTGCTTCACCTCGTCCACCGAGCTGGCGAGCACCACCGCCTCGGGCATCAGCCGGTAGAAGCTCGCATCCGAGGCGAACGCCACCCGCTCCAGCGTCCGGGTGAGGACCCGCTCCGGCGGGACGCAGCGGTGGAGCGCGTCGACCAGGTCACCGGGCGGAGCCAGCGGCGGGGTCGGTCGGCATGGGCGGGAGTCAACGCGATCCCGGGTGGTTCTGGCGAGGTTCTCGCAAGAACCCCTGGAGACATCGCCGCCACGCCTTCCGGAGCGCATCTTTTGCGCTCACGGCACCCTGGCGCGCGTGAAGCGCCGCGGCACAGGCTCGAGACAGGAGACGCCCTCCGATGACCACCCCCGCCACCCACCGCATCCACGCCGCGAGCCCCCGCCGGCGGCGCCCCGCCCGGGCCGGCACGCGCTCCCAGGTCTTCATCTTCCGCTTCGATCAGCTTCCGGAGGTGAAGCGGACGGCGAAGACCTGGGACGAGGTCAAGGCCCTCCTCGGCGGCAAGGGCGCCAACCTGGCGGAGATGACCCGGCTCGGGCTGCCGGTGCCCCCCGGCTTCACCGTGACCACCGAGGCCTGCCGCGCATTCCTCAAGTCGGGCAACTGGCCGAGGGGCCTCTGGGAGGAGGAGGTCGCCGCGCTGCACGACCTCGAGTCGCGGACCGGCAAGCGCTTCGGTGACCCGGCCAACCCGCTCCTCGTCTCCTGCCGCTCGGGCGCCAAGTTCTCGATGCCGGGGATGATGGACACCGTCCTCAACATCGGGCTGAACGCGCAGACGGTGGAAGGCCTCGCGCGCGCTCACCGGAGACCCGCGCTTCGCCTGGGACGCGTACCGGCGGCTGGTCCAGATGTACGGCACGGTGGTGCTCGGCGTCCGTGACGAGCCGTTCGAGCAGCTGCTGGCCGAGTGGCGCGCGCGGCGCGCGGGTGGAGAACGACGCCGACCTCGAGCCGGACGACCTCCGGACCATCACCGCGCGCTTCCGGACCATCGTCCGCGAGCAGTCGGGCCGCGAGTTCCCGGACGACCCGGTGGAGCAGCTCCGGCTGGCGACCGAGGCGGTGTTCCGCTCGTGGCAGGGCAAGCGGGCGCAGGACTACCGGCGCGCCGCCGGCATCCCCGACGACCTCGGCACCGCGGTGAACATCGTGGCCATGGTGTTCGGCAACATGGGCCGTGGCTCGGCCACCGGCGTCGCCACCACCCGCAACGTGTCCACCGGCGAGGACGCGCTCGAGGGCGACTACCTGATCAACGCCCAGGGCGAGGACGTGGTCGCCGGCATCCGCGCCGACGCAGCCCATCGCCGGGCTGGGCGAGGAGATGCCGGAGGCGTTCACCGAGCTGCAGCGCATCGCCAGGCTGCTCGAGAAGCACTACCGCGAGGTGCAGGACATCGAGTTCACGGTCGAGCGCGGCAAGCTCTGGATGCTCCAGACCCGCGACGCCAAGCGAACCGCCCGCGCCGCGGTGAAGATCGCGGTGGACCTGGCGAAGGAGAAGCTGATCACCCGCGAGGAGGCGGTGCTGCGGGTCACTCCCGAGCACGTCGACTTCTTCCTCCACCCGCAGTTCGACCCGGAGTCGATGCGCACCGCGCGGGCCGAGCGGCGGCTCCTGGCGAGCGGCCTCAACGTGTCACCGGGCGCCGCGGTGGGACAGCTGGCCTTCGACGCCGACACCGCCGAGCGCTGGGCGAAGGAGAAGAAGGCGGTGGTGATGATCCGCGCCGAGACCAAGCCGGACGACGTGCACGGCATGCTCGCCGCGCGAGGCATCCTCACCAGCCGGGGCGGACGGACGAGCCACGCCGCGCTGGTGGCCCGGCAGTTCGGCAAGCCGGCGGTGGTAGGGGTGATGGCGCTGGAGGTCGACGCCGAGAAGAAGGAGGCCACCATCAAGCGGTCCTCGGTGGTGCTCCGCGAGGGCGACTGGGTGTCCATCGACGGCACCACCGGCGAGGTGTTCCTCGGGCAGGTGGAGACGATGCAGCCCTCGCTCGAGGACCCGCGCGCTGATCGAGCTGCTCGGCTGGGCGGACCGGTTCCGCCGCCTGGGCGTGTGGGCCAACGCCGACTACCCGCGCGATGCCGAGCGCGCACGGGCGCTGGGGGCCGAGGGCATCGGCCTGTGCCGCACCGAGCACATGTTCTTCGAGACCGAGCGGCTCCCGCTGGTCCAGACGCTCGATCCTCTCCCGGGACGACGCGGAGCGGGACGAGGTGCTGGGCAAGCTGCTCCCGCTGCAGCGCGCGGACTTCGAGGGCCTCTTCCGGGCCATGGACGGGCAGCCGGTCACCATCCGGCTGATCGACCCGCCGCTGCACGAGTTCCTTCCGGCCCACGACACGCTGCTGAAGCAGGTCACCGAGCTGGAGACCCGTCTCGAGCTCAAGTCGGGGAACGCGAAGGATCAGACCCTCGACCTCGCCGGAAAGCGCACCTTGCTCGGGGCGGTGGAGCGCCTGCGCGAGATGAACCCGATGCTCGGCCTCCGCGGCGTCCGGCTGGGCATCCACATGCCGGAGCTGGTGCGGATGCAGGTCCGGGCGATCTTCGAGGCGGCGTGCACCTGCGCCGAGGCGGGGATCGAGGTCTTCCCGAAGATCATGATCCCCCTCGTCACCCACGGCAACGAGCTGCGATGGGAGCAGCGGGCGCTCGAGGCGGAGGCGAAGAAGGTGATGGCAGAGCAGAAGCGGAAGGTGCGCTACCAGTTCGGGACGATGATCGAGATCCCCCGGGCGGCGATCACCGCGGACGAGATCGCGTCCCTGGCCCAGTTCTTCTCCTTCGGAACCAACGACCTCACCCAGACCACCTTCGGCATCTCGCGGGACGACGCCGAGACGAGCTTCCTCACCGAGTACCTGACCGCAGGGAATCCTCCCCGAGAACCCGTTCGACCACATCGACGAGGGTGGGGTGGGACGGCTGATGGAGATGGCGGTCCAGCTCGGACGCAAGGTCGCGGCCGGGGCTGAACATCGGCATCTGCGGCGAGCACGGCGGGGACCCGAAGAGCATCGCCTTCTGCCACCGGATCGGGCTGGACTACGTGTCCTGCTCGCCGTTCCGGGTGCCGGTCGCGCGTCTGGCCGCTGCGCACGCCGCGCTCCACGAGACGAGGAAGACGGCGCGCTGAGCGGCCGTGGTCGTCAGTTCGGAGGCTGCACCGGGCCGGTCCGGGCGGGATCGCTCGGCGAGCGAACCGGGTTGTACGGCGCGGGGGAGTAGGGGTTCCCGCACTGACACACCCGGCAGCCGCGGGTGCTGTCGCGGGTGCAGTCCGGGGTGGTGGCGCAGTGCATCCCCTTCGACTCGGGGCAGAGATCCTTGTCGTTCATCGCGCACGCCGGAGCGAGCGCGAGTCCGAGAAGGAGGGCCAGCAGGGCCGGGCGCATGGACCGCACCCTAGCTGGTCACCCCTGCGTTTTCAGCGCGCGGAGAGCTGCTTCCCGGTCCAGAGGCTCTTGGCGATCATGCAGTGCACGCCCTTGCGGATGTCGACGATCTGGCTCACCCGGCAGTCCGCGGCCAGCGCGGTCAGCGCGTAGGCCTCGTCGCGGGACAGACCCTTCACCGTGCTCAGGAAGTCCACCGTCTCGGTCACCGCGTTCACCATCGCCTTGCCGAGATCCTCGTCGAAGCCCACCATGATCCAGTGGGTCTTGGTCTCGATCCGCGGCCAGGTCAGCTTCATGTCCTTGCGCACGATGGGCTGGATCTCGATCTCCTCGAAGGAGCACTCCATCGCGGTGAGGTTCACCTCGCCGTTGCCCTGGGCGCAGTGCGAGTCGCCGGTCCAGATGAGGCCGCCCTCGAGGAACACCGGGATGAAGATGGTGGACCCGGCGGTGAGCTCGTTGATGTCCATGTTGGACCCGTTCTTCCAGGGTCGGAGCGTGCTCACCGGCGCCATTGGGTCCTTCGATCCGCCCTTGCGCGGCGACGGATCCTCCGGGTCGATGCCCACGGCGATGGTGCCGGGGAAGGGGCGGAGCGGGATCTCGATGCCAGGCTTGAAGACCACGGTGGCCTTCTTCGGATCGATGTCGAAGTAGTGGACCGAACCCTCGGGGAACGCCGGGGCCAGCGCGCCGATGGTGGGGAACTCCTTGCCCGGGAGGTTGAAGTTCGCTCCCACCTTCTTGGGGACGATCTTCCGGATCCGGATCTCCATCACGTCGCCCGGCATCGCGCCCTTCACGTAGATCGGGCCGGTGATCGAGTGCGGGCCACCGCCCGGGTTCGCCTTCCGGAGCTCGACGATCTTCTCCATCGTCGTGCCCTTCTGGATCTGATCCTTGGCGTGCATCAGCGTCTCGATCGAGACGATGTCGCCGGACTCGATGGTGAGCTTCGGCTTCTCCTTCGGGTCCAGCCAGCCCCACGCCACGGTGTCCGGCGTTGCGGTGAGCCGGTACGTCTTCGGAGTGTTCGCGGCGTGTGCGGCGACCGAGAGCACGGCGGCGCAGAGGAGCGCCTGGCGCGCGACGTTCATCGACATGTTCGTTTCCCCTCGTCTGGCTGCCTCGATGGCAAGGCGAGGGAAGGGTAGGTGTGGGAAACACAGTGCGTCAAACCGACCGGTCGGTCGCAGTCCAACGCTCCGGAATTCCTCCGGGAGCCTTCGCTGCCGTCCTAGAGTCCTGCCCGTGGCGACGAGCCCGGAGCTCCGCACCCTGCAGTCCCGGCTGGCGCTACCGCTCGGGATCCTGGTCGCCACCCACGTGGTGGGCATCGTCGGCTACCACTGGCTCTGGCGGGACAACGGCGGCACGTGGATGGACGCGCTGTTCATGACCTTCACCACCGTGGCCACCATCGGCTACGGCGAGGTGAAGCCCCTGGACGACGCGGGCCGGGTCTTCACCATGGCCATCGCGGTCACCGGGATCGGCAGCCTCTTCTACAGCTTCACCGTCGGGCTCGAATACCTGACCAGCGACTCGGTCCGGCAGGCGCGGAGGAAGCGACGCATGCAGCAGCGCATCGACAGACTGGAGCGCCACGTCGTCGTCGCCGGATACGGAAGGGTGGGGCGCGAGGCCGCGCACGAGCTCCACGAGGCGAGGCTCCCGGTGGTGGTGGTGGACCCCGGACCCGACGCCGGCCGACTTGCCGGGGAGGCGGGTCTCCTGGTGCTGGAGGGTGACGCCGCCGAGGACGCGGTGCTCGAACGTGCCGGGATCCGGCGCGCGCGCGGCCTGGTGGTCACCACCGCCAACGACGCAACGAACCTCTACGTCATCCTCTCGGCACGGCTCCTGAATCCCACGCTCTTCATCGCCTCACGCGCGGTGGACGAGCTCTCGGTTCCCAAGCTTCTCCGGGCCGGCGCCAACCGGGCCATCAGCCCCTATGCCATCGGAGGCCGGCGGCTGGCTCACCTCATGCTGAGCCCGCGGGTGGTCGACTTCTTCGAGACGGCGTTCCAGCGCGGCAAGCAGGCGCTGCGGATCGCCGGGCTCCAGCCGACCGCGTCGGCGCCGAGCGCGGTCGGTGGGGGCGCTGGTCGAGTCCGGGGCGAGCGGGGTGACGGTCCTGGCGGTGCTCCGTGGCGACCAGGTGGTCCGCTCGCCGGATCCGAGCTTCTCCCTCGGTCCCGATGACCACCTGCTCGTCCTGGGAACCGACGAGCAGATTGAGGCGCTCGAGAGGGCGATGTCCGCCTGACCCGGACGGCCCCGGGCGAGGGTGCGCCGGGCGCTGGCGTTCCGCGCGGTCGCCGGTGCGATCACTCTCCCGTTGCACCGGGGTCGGTCGACCAGCGCGGCCGCTCGGCGCCCGCGCGTCCCGACTGGACCAGCAGGATGCCCGCCGCGACCGCCGCCAGCCCCACCCCGTCCAGCGGCCGCACGGGCTCGCCCAGGAGGAGCGCCCCGAGGCCGAGCCCGAAGATGGGGGTGAGGAAGTAGAAGGCGCTCACCCGGCTCGCCTCCCCGTGGCGGAGCAGCCAGAACCAGAGAAACGAGGCGCCGAGGCTCATCACCAGGACGAGGTAGGTGAGGCTCACCACGAACGCGCCGGTGGGTACCAGGTGCGGCGAGCCCTCCAGCAGGGCGGCGAGCGGGAGCAGGATCACCGAGGCCGCGCCGAGCTGGATGCTGTTCGCCGCCAGGAGATCCTCGGGCGTGCGGATCCGCTTGAACACCAGCGTGGAGGCGACCAGCCCGACCACGCCGAGGAACGCGAGCAGCACGTCGACCGGCCGGGCGGCCTGCGTCCCCGCCCGGGCGCCCATCGTCACCAGGACGCCCGAGAAGCCAAGCAGCAATCCGGCGATCTTCCGCGGGGTCAGGGGCTCGTTCAGAAGAGCCGGCGCCACCAGCGCCAGAAGCAAGGGATTGGTGCTGGCGATGATCGCGCCCATGCCGGACGACAGGTGGCGGAGCGCCTCGTAGGTACAGCCCAGATAGGTGGCGTTCGCCAGCAGGCCGTAGCCGGCGATCTGCACCCACGCTGTCCGGGTGCGAGGCCATGGGCGGCGGAGCGCCGTCACCACGCAGGCCATGAGGACCGAGGCGATGGCGAAGCGCACCGTGAGCACCCAGAGCGGCTGTCCGAGGCGCGAGAGCACCCGGCTCGGGACGAAGGCCGAGGCCCAGAGGAAGACGTAGAGCAACGCCACGGCGGTACCGGCCCGTCCATGCGCGCGGAGCTCGGAGGCGGTCATCGGTGGCCGGACAGTCGCATCTTCGGCACCGGGCGCAAGACACAGTTCCGTCCGAGGCCGCTCAGAGCAGCGCGTCGACCGCCTGTGTCCGCCTGGCGACCTCGACGGCGGAAGGGACAGTCACCAACGACGTCGACTGTCGCCCGGGAGGCTGCGGGCCCGTTCAGCTCCCGTGCACCCCGAGGAGCTCGTCCCCGACGACCGCCGCGATTCCGACGACCAGGCTCCCCAGATAGACGACGAGCGCCACCGGCCACCGCTTGCCGCGGGCGACGGGAAAGGTCCGGGCCGCGAGGAAGGAGAGACCGCCGAAGAGGAGCCAGGCGGCGAGCACCAGCGCCGTGCGGACCGAGGGGCTGCTGGAGACGGCGAGCGCGAGGTCCCCCTCGTCCGAGAAGGGACGCGCCCCGCGGATCGCCCGGCAGGAGGTCGAAGGTCAGGGGCAGGAGCCGGAGGGTCGCCTGGGTGAAGGCAGCGGCGGACCAGCCGAACGAGGGGCGCCGGCGCGCCACGGCCAGGAAGACCACCGCGAGCAGCAGGGTGAGGAGCGGGCCGCCGGCCTTCCCCCAGAGACGGACCGCCTCGGACACCGGGACCGTCGGATCCACCCGCTGGAACCCCATGCGCGCCGGCGTCCCGGTGAGCCAGAACACGGAGCGGTGCCCGAGCTCGTGCAGCTCGATGGCCGCCGCGGAGAGCAGCAGGACCAGCCCGGCGCGCCTGAGGATCGTCACGCTGCGGAGGTTACGCCCCGGCTGGAGCCGGATTGCCCGTACGACGAACGTCCGCCATGAGGACCGAGCCGTCCCGGGAAATCACCTACCCGGCGCGCAGGTGCTCCACGAGGATCTTCACCCCGAGCCCGATGAGGATGACGCCGCCGAGCACGTCCAGACGCCGCCCCAGCATGGCCCCGGCCCGGCGGCCCAGGTAGAGGGCCCCGACGCAGAGCACCGCGGTGGTGATGCCGATCGTGGCGATGGAGAGCACGAAGGGTGCGTCGAGCATCGGCAGCGTGATGCCGACCGCCAGCGCATCGATGCTGGTGGCGATTGCCAGAGCGAACATGACCCGCGGCCCGAACAGCTCCGCCTCGCTCCGCGGCGGGTCCTCCGGCTTCGCGCTGTAGGCCTCCCAGAGCATCTTCGCCCCGATGGCCCCGAGCAGGACGAAGGCGATCCAGTGGTCCCAGGCCTCGACCAGGGGGCCGATCCGCGACCCGACCACCCAGCCGACGACCGGCATCAGCGCCTGGAAGCCACCGAAGAAGATCGCGACCAGGGCGGCGTGGCGGAAGCGGATCCGTGGCACGGCCATGCCACGGGCGGCGGAGACGGCAGCCGCGTCCATCGCCAGGCCCACCGAGAGGGCCAGGATGGCCTCGAACTTCATCACGCCCTTTTCAGGCCGCGGGGGGCGGCAGGATGATCGCCGGTGCCGGTGCCGGGGCAGGCGGGGACGCCTTGACCGGCACGGGAAGCGGCGCGTCTCCTTCGGCCACCCAGGCCTTCACCAGCGTGTAGGCGACCGCCAGCACGACCGGCCCGATGAAGAGGCCGATCACCCCGAAGCCGAGCAGCCCTCCGATGACGCCGGCGAAGATGAGGAGCATGGGCAGGTCCGCGCCACGGGTGATGAGCCAGGGCCGGATGACGTTGTCCATGGTGATGGTGACCAGCGTCCAGAGGAGGAAGAAGGTCCCTCGACCGGGCGAGCCAGACGCGTAGAGCCAGATCACGCCGGGCACCATGACCAGGAACGGGCCGATCTGGGCGATGCAGAGCAGGAAGACCACCGCGGTGAGCAGACCCGCCTGCGGGATTCCCGCGATGCCCATGCCGATCCCGGAGACGGCGGTCTGGAGCAGGGCGGTGACGATCACTCCCAGGGCCACCGCACGGATCGACTGGCCGGCGAGCACCACGACGTTGTCGCCCTTGTCGCCCGCGAGCCGGCGAAAGAACCGCCGGACGCCATGAGCCGCCACCTCGCCGCGCGCGTAGAGGATGGTCGCGATGATCACCGTCAGCAGGAAGTGCAGGATCAGGGTCCCGAAGCTTCCGACCCGGGCTCCGAGCCAGCGCACCACGCCGAGGACGTAGGGCTCGAACTTGGCCGCCAACGCCCCGCGACCGGTCTGCGCCACCTCGGTCCATCGGGCGGCCAGCTTCGAACCAACGGGGAGCGATTGCAGCCACTCCGGCGGCGGAGGGATCTGGGCCGTGCGCAGGGACTCGATCAGCGCGCCCAGCCGGTCCGACTGGCCGATCACCGTGGCGATCGCGAGATAGACAGGGACGATGACGATGAGCAGCAGGCAGAGCGTCATCAGCAGCACGGCGGGAGTCCGACGGCCTCCGAACCGCGCCTGCAGCCCGGTGAGCAGCGGCCAGGTCGCGACCACGATGGTCACGGCCCAGATCCCTGGGAGCAGGAATGGCTGGAGCACCCAGAGGCTGCCGAGGAGGAGCCCTGCGAGCGCGATGATCGAGAGCAAGGTTCGCGGAAGATTGCTGATCGGTTCTGCCATGGCGTCCTCCGTCGCTGGGGCTGCCATCGGCGCGAAATCCTAGGCGAACACCCGCCTCGAGTGGCCAAGATGCGGATGAGACCAAGGTCTCACCCCGTCAGGGAGGTCACCGGTGCGAGTATCCAGGAGCCATCGATGCCGAGGTCGAGGAGGTCCTGGACTGGGTGCGGGCGGTGCTCCCCGCGCAAGGCGCGCTCCGCATCCTCGAGGTCGGCTGTGGTCCAGGCCATCTCGCCAGGCGACTGCTCGACGCCGGAGCCCAGGTGACGGCCATCGACGTCGATGCGGAGCAGGCGCGGGCAGCGCACGAGCGTGGTGTGCCGGCCATCGTCTCGGACTTTCTCTCGTTCGAGGGCGGTGGCTTTGACGTGCTTCTGTTCACGCGCTCGCTACACCACATCTCGCCGCTCGCCGGAGCCATCGAGAAGATGCGGGCCTTGCTCAGGCCCGGTGGGCTGATCCTCGCCGACGAGTTCGCCCACGAGGAGATGAACGCCGTCACCGCCGCCTGGTTCTGGGATCTGCAGGCAGTCCTCGAGGAGGCCGGCGCGCTGGCGCCGGACCCGGGTCAGCGGCACCACCACCACGACAGCGCCCGCCGCGAGGAGGGTCCGCCGTCGGCCGATCCCCTCGAGCGCTGGCACGACCGTCACCTGCACGATCCGCCGCTCCACCACGCAGCGGCGCTGATCGCGGCGCTCTCGGCAGCCTTCGAACTCCGGACGCAGGATCGCGGCCCGTACCTGCACCGTTACTTCTCGGAACGTGTGGCTACGTCTGATGCAGGCACGCGTCTGTTCCTCCGTGTGCGCGAGCTGGAGAGACTGCGGGTGCGTCAGGGTCTCCTCGTCCCGCTGGGACTCCGGCTCGTCGCCGCCGCCTAGGACCTTGGTCTGATTGGCCGGCGCTGGCCCGCGGCCAAGCCTCGCGCTTCACCGTCACCGGAGGCACACCCATGGTCATCCGGAAGCTGCTGTCGCTGTCCTTGCTGTCCCTGCTCGTTGCGTGCGGGGCCGCACCCGAGCCCCAGACGTCCAACGCCGCTCTCTCGACCCCCCCGGAGGAGTGCCGATCCGGACACGGTCCCGTCGGGGTGATGTCGCGCAACCTCTACCTCGGCGCCGCGCTCGACGATGTCATCGCCGCGACCTCGCTCCCGGCCTTTCTGGTCGCCACGACACGGGTCTGGAACCAGGTCGTCGCCAACGATTTCCATGCGAGGGCCGAGCTGATCGCGGACGAGATCGCGATGAACCGGCCCGATGCGGTCGGACTCCAGGAGGCGTACCTGTGGCGTTCGCAGACGCCGAGCGATCCCACGACCGCCGCGACTCACGTCGAGTACGACTACATCGCCGAGGTGCTCGCCGCTCTGGAGGAACGCGGCACGCCGTACGAGGTCGCCGAGTCCATCAACCTCTTCGATTTCGAGGCGCCGACCCTGCTCGGGATCGACGTGCGCATGACCGACCGCCAGGCCATCCTGGTCCGGAAAGGAACCGAGTTCCGGAACTCACGGGGCGCGACCTATTCCGTGCTGCTCCCGGTGACGGTGCTCGGCAATACCGTCCTCGTGAAGAGAGGCTGGACGGCGGTGGAGCTGAACATGGGTGGCGAGTGGATCTCCTTCTTCAACACCCACACCGAGTCGTTCTACGCACCCGTGCGCGTGGCGCAGGGGATGGAGCTGGCCGGCATCCTCGCTGCGACGCCCGGGAAGGTGATCCAGGTTGGCGACTTCAACTCGCTCCCGGGGACCGAGGCCGCGGCGTCCGTTGTCGGAGCGGGCTTCACCGACTCCTGGGCGGACATCCACCCGTCACAGGCCGGCGTGACCTGCTGTTTCCCCGAGAGCCTGGCCCAGACACAGCCCGGCCTCGACCAGCGCATCGACTACGTCTTCGTGCGCGGGCTGAAGCCGCTCACCATCAAGATCGTCGGCGCGCACCCCTGGGCGCACCGGACCGGCCTCTGGCCGAGCGACCACGCAGGCCTCGCAGCGACGGCGAAGCCACCCAGAGGCATGTGGGGTCACGACGCCGAATAGCGGCGTGGGCCCGGAAGCTGTCGCGCGCACGCAAGGCCACCGCGGTGTCTGACACCGCATGGGCTCCGGAGGCTCCATGGCGGCGAGCGTTTGCGCCAGCACCGCCCGATGCACACCTCACCAGGCGACCATGCGGGCCCTCCTCGTGTGTCTGGCCTTGTCCTGGACCCTGTGGGGATGCACGGGGTCCATGCGGCCAGCAGGCTCCGACGCCGGCGTCTCGGCGCCCGATGCCGGGCCCTCGGATGCAGGAGCGGTCCCGGACGTCGATGGTGGAGCACCGCCGCCTGACGCCGGTCCACTCGACGCCGGAATGCCTCAGGCGTCGGACGCAGGGAGCACGCCCCCCGATGCCGGGCACCCGGTGGACGCAGGAGCTCCTCCGCCTCCGGATGCAGGGACCCATCCGCCCGACGCCGGAACGCCTCCGCCGGATGCCGGGGTGGTCAGCTTCGATCTCGGCGAGACCAGGTGGACGCCGCTCTTCGATGCTTCGTTGTCACGCTTCTACAAGTGGTTGCCATCGAAGGGCAGGAACAACGACCCGGACGGCGTCTTCCGGATGGAAGGGGACGTGCTCCACATCCTGGGGATTCCCGCGAACGGTCTGCCGAAGGACTTCGGGTACATGGCGACGTGGGACGACTTCGGCGACGTCCGGGTGCACGTCGAACAGAAGTGGGGGACTGCCACGTTCCCTCCGCGATTGAACCAGCCCCGGGACAGCGGGCTCCTGTACAGCATGCGCGGCCCGGATCAGATCTGGCCGCAGTGCCTCGAGTTCCAGATCATGGAGCACAACGTCGGCGATACCTGGATGCTCGCCGGCACCGGGCTGACCGCTCCGGTGGCGGTGGTCGGTGCCACGCCGCCAGTCTTCGCGCCGCTCGGCTCTCCCGAGCACCTCCGCGGAGGACAGCTGGCGAAGTCGTCCGAGTTCGAGTCACTGACCGACTGGAACTGGCTCGATCTCTTCGCCTCGGGACGCGACTCGGCGAACGTGGTGAACGGGTGGTGGGTCAACGGCGCCACGGACATCGAGGCAGACCTCGGCGGTGGCAACTGGGCGGGTCTCCCGAGCGGCCGGCTCGCGCTCCAGGCCGAGGGAGCCGAGGTGTTCTACCGGAACATGGCTGGTGCGCCAGCTCCGCTACATGCCGCCTCCGCAGGGCGCCGTGGTGCTGTTCGATGGCTCGGACCTGGATGCCTGGCAATCCGCGGCCGGTGGAAACGCCCGGGTGGAGGCTCGTGGACGGAGCGATGGAGGTGGTGCCCGGGACGGGCGACCTCCGCACACGCAGCAGCTTCGGCGACGTCCGGTTGCACGTCGAGTTCAAGGTTCCTGCCTCCAGCGCGAACGCGGCCGAGCAGGACCGCGGGAACAGCGGCGTCTATCTCCAGGGCCGCTACGAGGTCCAGGTCCTGGATTCGTTCGGGTCCGCGCTGGCCGGCGCGAACGATTGTGGCGCCATCTACGGGGTGAAGGATGCCGACGTGAACGAGGCATTCCCGCCGGGGATCTGGCAGAGCTACGACATGCTGTTCCGCGCGGCACGCTGGAACGGAAGCAGCCGCGTGGCCCCGCGCGGATCACCTTGGTCTGGAACGGCTCGGTGGTGCAGAGAGACGTCGAGATTCCCGGCAGCACCACGCTCGGAGACCCCGAGGGCCCTGGACCTGCGCCGCTCAGGCTGCAGGACCACGGGCACGCCGTGCAGTTCCGCAACATCTGGCTGCAGCCGCTGTGATCCGGACCCTCCCCGGGGCGCCAGTCAGAGTCCGATAAGATGCGTTATGTCAACTGCGCCAGGCCGGGGCTCCTCCAGGGTGCTTTCCGCCCGGCGCCCTACCGGGATCTTCGACTCGACCCGCGGTCCGGTCATCGGATCCCTCCCCTGCGCCTCTCATGTGGATCCCGATGGCGCTCTTCGAGATCCCGCTGGCGCTCTGGCTGATCGTGAGGGGGTGCCGCTGCACCCGCCGAGAATCGCGGATCCTGAGGGACCGGACGTCAGCCGACGCTCAGCGCCCGACGCCAGCCGCCGAGCCCGCGCCCATGTTCACCGTCGAGGTGTCGAGCGAGCGGTCCTTCGTGCTCGGGTCGATGCCGAGCGCCTGCAGCGTCGCATCGTCCGGGAAGCCGGTTTGGTTCAGTCCCTCGCTCTTCTGGAATTCCCGGATGGCGCCGTTGAGCGTGGTGCCCGGAGGAGCATCTGTCGGGAGGAAGCCGCGTTGCTCGAGCGCGGTGGCGAGCTGGTGGCGCGTGTTGTTCTCGGGCAGGTTGACGTCGAGCGGTGCCAGCGGCGAGGTCCCCTGCGCATGAGACGGCGGTGGCGGTGCCGATGCACAGCCGGCGACCACGGCCAGCACCAGGAGCCAGGAAAGACGGAGCACGTGAGCCTCCTCTGAGATGCCGCGTCCAGGTCCTGGCACGCGTGCTTCACCTGGAGCCGGTACGCGTAGCCGTGGTGCGCCCCGACGCTGCTCTTGGCCGCCTCGATGAGCGTCGTTGCGAGCTCCAGACCGACGAAGTGCCGGCCGTCGTACTTGAGATTGGCGAGGCCCTTGGGGCGTGCCTGGGCGAAGGCCTGGGCTGTGGGGTAGTCGGCGAGGAGGGCTGTCGCCAGCTCCGAGTCGAGCTTCCGGACGTAGCGGGTCAGCTCGGGGAAGCCCAGGTCCACCAGCCGGTGCAGCTGTCGTGTCTTATTGCCAAACTCCTGCATCAGGCGGTCCCGATGCCGCACCAGCTCTCGGACCTCCTCGGTGGCGGAGTCGGGCATTCGGCTGACTGCCGGGCGCTTCTGAGCTGCGAAGCGGGCAATCCCGAGCGCGTCGATGGCATCGGTCTTCGTCCGCTGGAGGTCCTCTTCTGCAAAGCGCCGGGTCCGGAGCGGGTTCAGCAGCGCGACCTGGAATCCCCCGAACAGCGAGCGCGCCGGTCAGAATCCCTCGGGACCGACCCGGCAATCCAGCCCGGGGTCCGTGCTCTGACCTCCACTCACCAAGGACACGCGCTGGCTCAGTCGTGGTCCTCGTCCGGCTCGTCGTGCTCGGAGGCCTGCGCCTCGCCGACCCCTTGCCCGTCCGCCGGTGCCGCCAGCCTCGCGCTCCCGTGGACGAGGGCGCCACCACGGTGTCCGGCCTGAACTCCGAGCACGACCATCGCGACCGAGAGGGCGACACTGGTCATTCCAGCCACGGCGAACCTGCGACGGCGATTCCGCAGCGCGAACGCCAGCCCCACTGCCCCGAAGGTGATCCCGGCGGCCACGGTGAAGGCCTGGGCGGCGCGCTCGTGGGCCTCGAGCCTGACCTCGCCGACGCGGTTCTCTACCCGTTCCTCGTCCTGCTCTCCGGTGCGCAGGGCGACCGCAGCGGCGCCGAGGATGACGCCCTGGAGCACCAGGGCCAGCAGCCAGACCCTTCCTGGCAGGCGGTCGGTGAGCACGGCCCAGAGGAGCGCTCCGAGCAGCAGTGGCATCACGAGGGCGAGGCCCAGCGGGACGTGGACGACGGCGGGATGCAGCGGCAAAGTGTTCAAGGCGTTCTCCTTCGAGAGTTCGGCCTGCTCGTGCTCGACCCTGCTCCCCATCTCCATCCGTCGGACGACGGAACACGCCCTCGAAGGCGCCGATGCGTCGGATGACGCACTCCCAAGCGAGCGAATTCGCTCGGCTCTCCTCTTCCTGGGGATCGTCCTCCTCATGGGCTTCGACCTCGTCGAGGACTGGCGGCAGGGCTCGGAGGGCCTGCACCTGGGGCTCGAATCGGTGGTCCTTCTGCTCGCGGCCGCTGGCGTCTGGCTGCTCCGGTCCCGGAACCGCCGCGAACGGGCCGCTCGACGGGCGCTCCGTGCCCGGCTGACCGAGGTGAGCGCCGCCGCAGAGTCCTGGCGCCGCGAGACGGAGACGCTGGCCGCCGGGCTGGGGCGTGCGATCGATTCGCAATTTCAGCTCTGGAAGCTGACCGAGGCCGAGCGCGAGGTGGCGCTTCTCCTCCTCAAGGGGCTGTCGCTCCGGGAGATCGCCAGCCTGCGCGAGACCAGCGAGCGGACGGTGCGCCAGCAGTCGCTCGCGGTCTACCGCAAGGCCGGGCTCACGGGGCGGGCCGAGCTGTCCGCGTTCTTCCTCGAGGACCTGCTCGCGCCGTCCACGCCCGGCGTCACTTCGAACGCCTGAGGATGTAGTCGAGGCCGCCGAGCCGGTACCAGCGGTAGCCGTAACCCTCGATGTCGACCAGGTGCTGACCCCGGCCGTCCGCCCGCGCGTGGTCGTTCGACAGCAGATTCGCGAGGAACGCGCCGCTGGCGCTGCCCGCGCCAAAGGTCACCGAGAGCGCCTTGGGGTCGAAGTTGTGGAGGAACAGCAGCGCGTTGTTGCGCCAGTCGTAGCGAAGCCCGAGCACGCTGGGAGAGCTCGTGGGCACAATCCGCCACGTCCCCCACCCCACCTCCGGGCACTCCTTCCGGGCGCGGATGATCCGCTCGGTCCAGTTGAGGAGCGAGGTCGGGTCGCGCTTCTGATCGGCGGCGTTGATCCGCTCATACCCGAACGGGCCGCCCGAGACGACCGGGAGGACGGGACGCTCCGCGAAGGAGAAACCCGCGTTCGCCTCGGTTGACCACTGCATGGGCGTGCGGACGGCGCTCCGCTCGGGAAGGCCGAGGTCCTCCCCCATCCCGAGCTCGTCGCCGTACCGGATGACCGGTGTCCCCGGCAGCGTGAACAGCAGGCTGTAGGCCAGCTCCAGCCGTCGCCGATCGCCATTGAACATCGGCGCGAGACGCCGGCGGATGCCGCGGTCGTACAGCTGCATGTTCTTTTCCGGTCCGAACTCCTGGAAGACGACCGACCGCTGCCGATTGCTGAGCCGGCCGAGGTCCAGCTCGTCGTTGTTCCGCAGGAAGTGCGCCCACTGCGAGGTCTCCTCGCCGATCCGCGTGCTCTCCAGCGCCTTGACCAGGGGGCGGACGTCGGCGGACGCGAGCGCGTAGAACGCCGCCTGGTTCACCGTGAAGTTGAACATCATGTGCATCCGGTCGCCGTCGTCCCCGAAGTAATCGCGGTCCTGCCTCGGGACGACGTTTGCCTCGGCGAGGAGGATGGCGTCGCCGGTTCGCCACTGGAGGAAGGCGCGAAGGTCGCGAAGCATCCGGAACTGCTCGGGGTGCGGCCCGCCCGCCCCCTTCCGCTGGATGACGAAGGGCACCGCGTCCATCCGGAAGCCCGACACGCCGAGCTGTAGCCAGTAGCCCGCGATGCGGCGCACTTCCTCGGCCACCGCGGGGTTGCTCAGGTTGAGGTCGGGCTGGAAGTCGTAGAACCGGTGGAAGTAGTAGGCCCTCGCCTTCGGGTGGTACGTCCAGGTCGACCGCTGCACGCCGGGGAAGACCATCCCCTGGTCGGCGTCCTTCGGCTTCGTCTTCGACCAGACGTACCAGTCACGGTACGGCGACGCCGGGTCGCGCACCGCCGCCTTGAACCACGGGTGCTGATCCGACGTGTGGTTGACCACCAGATCCACCAGCACCCGGATCCCGTGCTTCCTCGCCTCGTGGGTGAAGTCGACGAAGTCTCCGAGGCTCCCCAGCTGCGGGTCGATGCCGTAGTAGTCGGTGATGTCGTAGCCGTTGTCGCGCCGTGGGGACGGATAGAACGGGAGCAGCCACACCGCGCCCACACCGATGCCCGAGAGGTAGTCCAGCCGGCGTGACAGCCCCTCGAAGTCCCCGATGCCGTCGCCGTTCGAGTCCATGAACGTCTTGACGTCGAGGCAGTAGACGACGGTGTTCTTGTACCAGAGGTCGTCGATCACGGTCGGGCGACTGTGCGTCCGGTGCCGCGTCGGAAGAAGCCCGTGCCGCTCGACGACCGGGGTCAGCTGTTCACTGATCGGCGCCTGGCGGCGAGCGCGGCGAGGACCGCGAGCCCCAGCCAGGAGGCACTCCCGGAAGCGCTCGCGCAGCTTCCGGTGATGTCCGGATTCTGGCCTTTCGGAACATCCCCGGCACCGCCGTCGGACCCCGCGTCGGCTCCTCCGCCGGATCCGGCGTCCGCCGCTCCTGCATCGGGGTGCCCGGCGTCGGACGACCCTGCATCCCCGGTGCCGGCATCGCTCGCCGTGGTGAACCCGTACGCGCCGAGATCGAGCGCCGAGGCGGCCGTGCGCGGGCGCGTGCCGAGCGGGGACACGAACTCCTGGTCCGGGACCGCGCTCATCACGCTCCCCGTCCCGTCGACGGAGGTGACGCCCACCGCTCCCGCACCGATGGCCGGCGACCCCGCCGCGAGGTGGAGGTCGGTCGCGCTCACGAACCCCGGGCTGGCATCCGGTCAGGACGGAGGTCAACGCCCCGGCGCTCGTCACCTGGCTGGAGATCCAGTCGTTGCTCCCGACGAGGATGGCCGCGGTCGTCGCGTCGGCGGCGAGCCCGGTGCCGCCCACGGTCGCCTGCACGATGCTGTTGACGAGGTGGATCTGGCTGCCCGCCGCCGGCGAGATGGCGTGGAACAGCCGGTTCGACGCGTTGGCCAGGACGAAGGTGTTGGAGATCGCGTACAGGCTGCCGTTCCGCCCGCTGGCGGTCGGGTCGTCCGAGCCCCAGACGATGACCTGGCTGTTGTTGTCCGCGCTCGGCGGCCGGACGATCACGTTGCCGATGAGCGTCGCGTTCGCGTTCGCCGCGCCGGTGAGGGGACCCTGGATCAGGTCGATCTCGTAGTTTCCTGCGTTCTCGATCAGGTTGTAGGCGATGAGCGCGTCGTGCGAACGCACCTTCACGTTCTGGCCGGCCCGCGAATCGTGGATGTGATTGCCGATGAGGACGATGGACTGCCCCTGCACGTAGAAGTTGTGCGAGTAGCCGTCGCCGGCGCCGTTGTGGAAGACGTCACTCCACTGCACCGTCAGGGTGGCCGGGCCGTCGGACATGAAGCCGTCCTGGCAGTCGTGCACCGAGACGTCGTCGATGACCACGTCGAGCGACCCCGCGGTGAGCCGGAAGGCGGCGCCGTTGGCCGAACCGTTCGAGGCGTTCGTCAATTCCAGATTCTGGACCCGCCAGTGGCTGCCGCCGGTGAACTGGAAGATGGCCCGAGGCACCGACCCCGAGCCCGACAGGTCGAGGCCCGTCGCATCGAACACCGGGCGCGGGCCTCCGGGCACTCCGCGGAGAACGATGGGCGCGGCCTGGGTTCCGGACGCGGTGAGCTGGCACGCGTCGGTGTACGTCGCGGGATCGACCTCCACCACGTCTCCGGGCTGGAGGGTGACGGCCGCGACGAGCCCACAGGGCGACTTCCAGGTCCGCGTCGGGCCGACCGGATAGTTCGTCGCCGCCGACGGGAGCGCGGCGAGCGCGGCGATCAGGGCGAGCGCACGAGGGCTCTTCACGCTGCTGACCGTAGCGCCGCAGCCCGGCTGCGCCCGATGTACGTGCGCCGGCGAGAGAGGCGGACCTCTCAGCCCTCTGCGGGTCGGCCGGTACCAGCTCCGGCCGCTTCACCCGGCCGAGAAGACCCGGGAGAAGCACGGCCGCCCAGACGAGCAGCGCGGTGAGCTCGAGCACCCCGCTGATCCCGATGACGCGGAACGCCCGCGGCGTCCAGTCGGAGGAGATCTGCAGGCTCACCCTCAGGAAGCAGCCGGTGTTGAGGAGCAGGAGAACCGGACGGAGCGTCGCGGTGCGCGGAGTGACCGGCACCACCAGGGTGGAGACCCCCACGATCATCTGCGAGACGAAGCCCACGGTGACCGCGTGCCGGATCGCGCCGTAGTAGGCGTGGCTGAACGGAAGCCCGCTCACCACCTGGTAGACGGGCAACAGCAAGAGCATTCCCAGCGAGAGGCCGAGCCAGGCGTACGCCAGGCGGATGAACGCTGCGCTGCGCCCGTTCCGTTCAGTCGGGCGCCAGAGCTTCCAGGGCAGCACCACCAGGGCCGAGCCCAGCGCGAGGAGCACCCAGCCGAGGAGCAGGCCCACGCCCCAGCGGTGGTTTCCGGTGAGGCGCAGCGCGACGAAGAGCACGGACTCGAGCAGGAGACCGGCGCCGATCGCAGCGAGGCCCAGCCAGCCCCGCCTCGCCGGCGTCTCCGGCGTCCCCAGGAACGGCGGGAGAAACCGCTGGGAGACGCCGAGGATCATGCACAGGGCGAGGCCGTGAATCTGGAGGTCCCGGAGCGGCGCCTGGAAGGTCGCGACCTGCGCGAGCAGGACCTCCCGGCTCGGCGCCACCATCATCTGCCAGGTGTGCCAGCCGTCCAGCAGCACCTGGCCAACGAAGCAGGCCAGCGCGAGGAAGACGAAGCCCATCCAGGGCTGGAGGCGCTCCAGGCTCCGGCGGAAGGTCAGCGCCAGCATGCCTGCGAAGAGTGCCGTGGCCCCGAACTGGAGTGCGCTCCCCACCAGTGCCAGCAGCGGACCGGATCTGCCCAGGGGCACGCTCATCGCCACCGAGCGGATGACGACGCCGGCCAGCATCCCCCCGAGCGGCACGAGACGCCACCGGCGGCCCACGAGCCGCGAGTGCCACACGGGCGGGAACATCTGCAGCGCGAAGCCCATGATGAACAGCCCCACCCAGCCATCGATCTGCGCCTGACCGTGCGCATTGACGTCCTGGATGGAGACGCCGGTGAACCGGCCGGCGACGCCCACCTGCCAGAGCAGCCACACGCCCCACGCGGCCCCCACGGTGAGGACGGTCGCGATGGCAGCGGTGAAGTACCGGTGGTGCAGCGGCAGCTCAACGTCGGGCGCGCTCATCGCCGACCTCCACCGCGCGCCTTGGCCAGGTCACGTTGGCTGGCCAGCTGGACGACCAGACGGAGGGCGTACTCGGTCGTCAGGGAGAGCATGGGGGGACCTTAGGTCAGCGGCTCCCCTCGCGCGGGCTGTCTTCGTGGCCCCCACCGGTTAAGGTTCCACGACGCAGCACGAGGAGCCCACCGTGAACGAGAAGAAGCCCGAAACCCCGCAGACCGCCCAGCCGACGCCCTTCACCCCCATCGACCAGCACCTCTTCGAGTCGCGCACCGTGTTCGTCAGCGGCGAGGTCAATGCCGATCTCGCGCTCCGGGTGAACCGGCTGCTGCTCGCGCTCGAGCGCAGCAACCCCACCGCCCCCATCGTCCTCTGGGTGGACTGCCCCGGCGGCGAGGTCTACTCGGGCTTCGCCATCTACGACACCGCCCGCTTCATCACCCCGCGCATCATCACCGTCGTCGCCGGGTTCGCCGGAAGCATGGGCTCGGTCATCGCCCTGGCGGCGGAGAAGGAGGACCGGGTGGCGCTCCCGAACGCCAAGCTCCTCATCCACCAGCCCCTGGTCGGCGGCGTCATCCACGGCTCGGCGAGCGATTCCGAGATCCACGCCCGGGACATCATCGAGCTGAAGAAGAAGATGCACCGGCTCTACGCCGAGCGCACCGGCACTCCCCAGGAGCGCTTCGTCGAATCTCATGGAACGTGACCGGTGGATCGACCCGCCGGCCGCCATCGACCTCGGTCTCATCTCCAAGGTCATCAGCAATCGCAAGGAGCTGGACACGCTCCTGCAGCGGACGCACTGAGCGGCGGCGGGGCCGGCACCCCTAGCCTGCCAGCCCCTCGAGGTAGGTCACGTAGCTATTCACCGCGCCGTCGAGGCCCGCGACCTTCGGGTTGATGGCCTCGATGACCAGGTACTCGTCCGGGGCGTGCGCTCCGGATCCGTGCCCCAGCCCGTAGTGACCCGCCGCCAACCCGAGCGGCTTCCCGGTGAAGAGGTAGCCCGGCCACGATCCGGCGTTCCTCGGCCAGGTCAGCGGGTCGAGCCCGGCGCGCCTGTACGCCCGGTCGAGCGTCCGGACGAACTCCGAGTCCGGCGAGGTGGTGGTCGGGTCGTAGCCCCCGGTCATGTTCACCTCCAGGTCGCCGAAGCCGCGCTTCTCCAGATGCGTCTTCAGCGCCGCGAGCGCCCCCTGCGCCGTCATGTCCGGCACGAGCCGGAGGTCGAGCTTGGCCACCGCCTTCGACGGAAGCATCGTCTTGCCCGCCGGGGCCGGTGTACCCGCCGATGATCCCCTCGATGTTCACCGTGGGCCGGCTGCACAGCCGCTGGAGCGCGTGCTCCCAGTCCACGTCGTGGATCCACCGGGTCGCCCCGAGGAGCTCCTTGGCCTTCGCCTCGCTCATCCGCTTCGCGGCGCGCTGGACCATCTGGATCTCCGCCGAGGAGATGGGGCGCGCGGCATCGGCGAAGCCGTCGATGGCCGGCTCCGCGCCGTCCGCCGTGACGAGCGAGGCCAGCGCCTGCACCAGGTGGAACGGTGGGCTGTCGAGCCGGGCCCGGTTCGCCGAGTGCACGTCCTTGGACGGGCCGCGGCCCCAGCGCGCCCCGCTCACCACCAGTTCGAGCTCGATGACGCCCTTGGCCCCGAAGCTGATGGTGACCTCGCCGTCGGGGTCCTGCGAGGCGCTGGGCATGAAGATGCCGATCGACCTCGCCAGGGCAGCGGCGATGTCCGGGCGTCGGACCACCTCGCCGAAGTGCGGTGAGCCGATCTCCTCCTCCCCCTCGGCCACCAGGACCAGGTTCACCGGCAGCTTCCGCTTGCCGGTCCGGTAGGCGTGCAGGGCGGAGAGGAACGACGACTCGGGGCCCTTCTGGTTCACCGCCCCGCGGCCGACGAGCACCTTGCCGAAGCCGGGCTTGTCCACCAGCCGGCCCTCGAACGGGGGCGAGCTCCACTCCGCCGGATCGGCCTGCTTCACGTCGTACATGAAGTAGAGCCCGAGCGTCTTCGAGGCACCGGCGTCGAGTGTGGCGAACACCCCGGGCTTTCCCGTGGTGTCCACCCGGTCGACCTTCTGGAACCCGGCGTCCCGGAGCATCTGCATGAAGTACGGCAGCCCGGTGTCGTAGCCCCGGTTCTCGGCAGCGATGCAGGGCTCGCGGATCCACCCCTGCAGACGCTTCACGTTCTCCTCGTGGTGGCGGGCGATCTCCGCGCCGAGAGGTCCGGCGGGTGTCCCCGGTGCAGCACCGAGCGCGATCCGGGGCAACGAGGCGGCGGCCGCCGTTCCGACGGCGGCGCCGAGCACGGTTCGACGAGAGAGCTGGGTCATGAGGACCGCGCAGTCTCGGGCCGAGGCTCAGTGGCTGTCGAGGAAATCCGGGTGGGCCACCATCACCACCGCCAGCCCGCCGCGCCGGGCCACGTTCACCACCAGTTCCTGCGAGGCCCGGGCGGTGAGCGACAGCCCCTCCTCGGTCGGGGCCAGCCCCAGCACGACGTAGAACGGCTCGAGGTGGACGCCTCCATCGGGCGCGAGCACCGGGAAGGCGTGGACCGGAACCTGGATCCGCTGCTGCGCCACCCATCCGTCGGGTTGGGCCATCGCCTGCTCCAGGGCGCACTCCCACGCTCCCTGGGTCCGCTCGGCGCCGATGCAGACCCCGGTACCGCCGTAGCCCCGGTTCGGCTTGAGCACCAGGAGCTCTCGCTCCGAGCGGACGAACTCCGGGAGGTCGCCCACGCTGCCATCGGCCAGCTCGGTGCGGCGCGCCGCGGACGAGCCGCGTCCACGGAATGTGGCGGCGGAAGACCTGTCGCTCGCCGGGGGTGAAGTGCCGGCGGACCAGCGCAGGATCGGTGAACACCTCCCACATGCCTTCTGTTCCAGCTCCGCGGCGATGGACGACACCATCCGGTTCTGGGCCAGGAGCGCTCGCATCGGCGAGACGTCCACGCCGACCTGGCTGAGCCCCCGCAGCTCCTCCACCGAGTAGTCGCGGTAGGCGAGGTCCACCGCCTGGCCGTGGAAGAGGACCTCCTCCCCGTCAAGCACCAGCTCGCTCGGGTCGGCGTGGCAGACCTCCACCCCCAGCCGGCGATGGAGGTGCTCGGCGAGCAGCGTCTGCTCCTCCGGTCCATCTTCGGCCCAGCGCGGCTCGATGAAGCAGAGGCGCCTTCCGGGCCGGCCGAGCGCCTCGAGGTGCTCGAGCATCTGTCCGGCGAGCAGCTCCCGGATGTCCTGCCCCAGCGTCAACCGCAGCGTCGGGTCCCACTGCCGGAGCAGCGGTCCGAGCCGCTGCTCGAGGATCCGCTCGGACGTCGGGAGCATGTGCAGCCCTCCGATGCCGGTCAGGTTCGGCTCGAGGAACTGGAGAGTGCTCTTCCACTGCGCGCTCTCGAGGAGCACGACGGCGTCGAGCCGCCCGAAGACCGGGTTGGAGCGCGCGTGGAGCGGAGTCCAGCAGTGGCGGATCCACTCCTCGTCACCGTGGGGAACCGGGAGCGCCGCCCGGACATCCGGGTCCACCAGCCACAGCTCGAGCAGTCGGCGGGTCGCATCGTGCAGCGTCAGCGCCGTCGTGTGGAGGTATGCCTCCTGCTGCGGCAGAACGGTGAGCGGCGCCGGGAGGATGGACACCGCCTCCGCGCGGCCGTGGTGCAGGTAGATGAGACGCGCGGCGCGGGCGTCCTCGTCGATCCAGTGGACCACGTCTCGCATCCGCTCCGGGGCGATGCCCAGCAGCGCCGACCGGACCCGGCCGCCCACCTGCCGGCTCAACAGTCCGAGCTCCTCTGCCGGGGTCTGCATGGCAGGGCGTTCTGGACGCAAGAGCGGTGCCCCCGGGGAACTCCGCGCAGTTGCGCCACCGGGGGGCCGCAAGCCTTGCGCCCGCGGCCGTCCTGCCCAGTCGGCTGGGGCGCACTTCCGCTCGGCGTCTCGGCTGGTCCAAGCTGTCCTCCCCTGACCATGCGCCTCGCTCCGGCTCTGCTTTCCTGCGCTGCGGTCGGCCTCGCGGCCTGCGCGTTGATGAGCACCGGGGCCCCCCCGCCCTCCGGCTGGCCGGCTGAAGCCCACCTGTGCCGACGTGGAGCTCGACGCCTGCATCGCCGAGGCGGTCACCCTCGCGCCCCAGATGCTCTCCGGGCTCGACGGCGCCGAGGTCGGCCGCGCTCCAGGGCGACCGGCGCCCGGTGCCGGTCCGCTGCATCCTCCGTGAGACGGGGGCGATCGAGTCGTGCCACGTGCTGGACCCCCGCGGCACGCCGTACGACGAGGCGATCGTCGAGTGGCTCGAGCGGCGGCGCTACGCCCCGGTGACGTACAAGGGCCGGCCGGTGCTCGTCCCGTACACCTTCCTGGTCTCCTTCACCCCGCCGCCGGGCGAGGTGGCCAGGACCTCCGCGGTGCGCATCGAGGTGTTCCGGGCGCTGCTCGGACGGCTGCGCGGGCCGGTGGTCGACGGAGGCGCTCGCCGCGCGGCCGCTGGTCTGCGTGGGCATCGGGGACGACGTGGCCGACCCTCCGCGCGCCGAGATGGAGGCGCTGGCCCGCGCCGGCGCGCAGGTGGAGCCCGCCTCGAGCTGCTGGGGGCTGATGCAGACGGTGGGCGGGGCGGCGCCCTTCGGGAGCGTGGTGGTCCGCGAGGTCCGGTTCGAGCGGCCGGACGTGGCGGAGGTCCGGGCCGAGCTCGGCGTCTCCGGACAGACCCCGGACTTCCTCGACGCTCCGGGTGAGCCGGCTGGGAGGGCGCTGGCTGGTCGAGGAGCTGCCGGCGCGCGCGCCGGACGGGGGCGTGCCGAAGGCACCGGACGGGGGAGCGCGCTGACCGCGGCCTAAACCCTGGCGGACCCTCCGGTGTGGATCGAGGCACACCTGTTTCCGGAGCTCCACATGCGTCGTCCCGTCGTTTCCCCCACCGTTCTCCTCGCCTTTGCCGCCCTCGCCGGACTCGGCGTCTCCACTGCGCTCGCCCAGCAGACTCCGGCCACCACCCCCTCCACCCGTCCCTGCGCGGCCGATGTCGCCCGCCTCTGTCCCGGCATCACCCCCGGGCAAGGCAGCGCTCGCCAGTGCCTCCAGCAGAACGCGGACCAGCTCTCGGCGGAGTGCAAGGCCCACATCGAGCAGGCGCGGGAGCACTTCCACGCGGCTCGCGAGGCCTGTCAGGGCGATGTCGCCAAGTTCTGCGCCGACCTGAAGCCCGGGCACGGCCGCATCGTGGCCTGCCTCTCACGAGCACAGCGCCGAGCTCAGCGACGCCTGCAAGGCGCAGCTGCCCGCGCCCAAGCCCTGATCGGCCCTTCTCCGCGTCCTCGCTGCAGCTCGGGCGCGGTCGAGGTCAGTGGGCCACGGAACGTCGAGGTGACCCACCGGGCTGCGGCGGGCCCGGAGGAAGCGCGTAGAACTCGCCCAGCGCGGTCCGGATCCCGCGGGCCGTCTTCGCCGAGGTGCGTCCGAGAAGCACCAGCGCATCGGTGCCCACCGGGTCCAGCCAGAGCTCGTAGGCCGGCGCAGCGCTGCCGCCGACGAGGCCGACCGCCCGCTGCTCTCCGTTGGTCCGGACGAACAGCCCGTATCCCACCTCCGAGCCCGGCCCCAGCGCGAGCCGCGGCGCCCAGAGCGCGTCGCGCGTGGCGGGCTGGAGCACGCTGCCCCGCCCGGAGCGCGTCGATGAGCCGGAACTGATCCTCGAGCGTCGTCGTCCCTTGCGCGGCGTCGGCGCAGGCGGAGGTGGGCCCGAGCGAGGTACCCCCCATTCCAGCGGGAGCGATCACCCGCCGTCGCCACGAAGGCCTCGAAGGGCTCGCCCGAGGCCTGGGCCACCAGCCGCTCGACGAGAAGCCACGGGCGATCGTCGTCGGGGTCCACCCTGCGTACCGGCCCCCTTCAGAGGCACCTTCCCGGCCGCGTCCAGCCGGTCGGCGAGGGAAGCACCGGTGGTCGGCGCGAGCCCGGCCGAGTCGGTGAGGAGATTGGCCACCGAGAGCCGGGCGAACGACGTGCCCGCTGGCCGACGGAAGCCGGCTGTCCAGGCGGTCCTCGAAGCCGAGCTTGCCCTCCTGCACCAGCACGCCCACCGCGATGGCCGCCAGGAGCCGGCGGCCCGCTTCCCAGCGAAAGGCAGGTGCTCGGTCCGAACGTCTGGTCGATCTCCGGCTTGCCCCCGTGGACGACGCGCAGCTGCCCCTGGAACCCGTCGGCGGAGGCGATGCGGTCCACGTCGGAGCGCAGGGCGACGAGCCATTCGTCCCGCCGCTCGACCTGCGTGACCGAGACGGGCGCAGGCGCGTGGGAGCACCCGCCGAGCAAGCAGGGCCCAGAGCATCCCGCCCGACAGCGAACGGGCGCTCACTCCCACTCGATGGTGGCGGGCGGCTTGGACGAGATGTCGTAGACGACGCGGTTGATGCCCCGCACCTCGTTGGTGATGCGGGCCGAGATGCGTCGCCAGCAGCTCGTGCGGCAGCCGCGCCCAGTCGGCGGTCATGCCGTCGACGCTGGTCACCGCGCGGACCACGGCGGTGGACTCGTAGGTCCGCTCGTCGCCCATCACCCCCACGCTCGAGACCGGGAGCAGCACGGCGAAGGCCTGCCAGATCTCGCCGTAGAGGCCGGCGGCCCGGATCTCCTCCTGGACGATGACGTCGGCCTTGCGGACGAGCTCGAGCCGCTCCTCGGTGACCTCGCCCAGGACGCGGATCGCGAGCCCGGGGCCGGGGAACGGCTGGCGCATCAGCATGTCTCGGGCAGGCCGAGCTCGCGGCCCAGCGCGCGGACCTCGTCCTTGAACAGCTCGCGCAGCGGCTCGACCAGCTTGAGCTTCATCTTCTCGGGCAGCCCGCCCACGTTGTGGTGGCTCTTGATGGTGGCCGACGGGCCCTTGGTGGAGACCGACTCGATCACGTCCGGGTAGAGCGTGCCCTGGGCGAGGAAGTCCGCGCCCTGGATGTCGCGCGCGGCCTCCTCGAAGACGGCGATGAACTCGCGGCCGATGATCTTCCGCTTCTTCTCCGGGTCGGTGACCCCGGCGAGCCGTCGAGGAAGCGCTTCCGGGCGTCCACCGTGCGCAGCGGGACGTGGAAGCGGCCCTCGAAGAGCTGCTCCACCTGCGCGCGCTCGCCCGCGCGCAGCAGCCCGTTGTCGACGAAGATGCAGGTCAGCCGGTCGCCGATGGCGCGGTGGACCAGGAGCGCGGCCACCGAGCTGTCCACGCCGCCGGAGAGCGCGCAGATCACCCTGCCCTGCCCCACCTTGCTCGCGGATGGACTCGACGGCCTCCTCGACGAAGCCCTTCATCGTCCAGGCGCCCGAGAGCTTGCAGACGTCGAAGAGGAAGTGCCCGATCATCTCCTTGCCCCGCGGGGTGTGGACCACCTCGGGGTGGAACTGCAGGCCGAAGATGGGGCGCTCGCGGTGCGCGGTGGCCGCCAGCGGCGCGTTGGCGGTCCGGGCGATGGGCTCGAAGCCCGGCGGGCAGCGCGTCCACCCGGTCGCCGTGGCTCATCCACACCTGCAGGTGCTGCCCTTCGCGAAGGCGGCGAGCGGGCCCCTGGCTGTCCAGCACCTCGACGACCGCGCGGCCGAACTCGCGGTGCGCGCTGCGGTCCACCCGGCCGCCGAGCATCTTGGCGATGAGCTGCAGGCCGTAGCAGATGCCCAGCACCGGGACGCCCAGGTCGAACACCCCGGCGGCGGGCATCGGCGCGCCCTCGGCCTCGACCGACATCGGGCCGCCGGAGAGGATGATGCCCCTCGGCGCGAAGGCGCTTGATGTCCGCCAGCGGCAGGTCTGGCCGGTGGATCTCGCAGTAGACGCCCAGCTCGCGCACCCGGCGGGCGATGAGCTGGGTGTACTGGCTGCCGAAGTCGAGGATGAGGACCTTCTCGTCGTGGATGTGCACGTGCGCTCTTTCGTCTCGCCTGGCGACCGCTACTCCATGCGGTAGTTCGGCGCCTCCTTGGTGATGATGACGTCGTGGACGTGGCTCTCGCGGAGCCCGCCGGGGTGATGCGGACGAAGCGGGCGTTCTTCCGCAGCTCGTCGATGGTCCGGCAGCCGGTGTAGCCCATGCCGCTCCGGAGGCCGCCGACCAGCTGGTAGACGTTCATCGCCAGGCTGCCCTTGTACGGCACGCGGCCCTCGATGCCCTCGGGCACCAGCTTCTGCTCCTCGTCGACGTCGCCCTGGAAGTAGCGGTCCTTGCCGCCCGCGCTTCATCGCCCCGAGCGAGCCCATGCCGCGGTAGCGCTTGTAGCTGCGGCCCTGGTACAGGATGACCTCGCCGGGCGCCTCCTCGGTGCCGGCGAACAGCGAGCCGATCATCACCGTGCTCGCGCCGGCGGCCAGGGCCTTCACGATGTCGCCCGAGTACTTGATGCCCCCGTCGGAGATGATGGGGACGTCGTGGCGGTCCGCCTCGCGGGCGCAGTCGTCGACCGCGGTGAGCTGCGGCACGCCGACGCCGGCCACCACGCGGGTGGTGCAGATGCTGCCCGGGCCGATGCCCACCTTGACCGCGTCGACCCCGGCCTCGATCAGCGCCCGGGTGCCCTCGGCGGTGGCCACGTTGCCGGCGACCAGCTCGAAGCCCGGGAAGTTCCGCCGGGTGTCGCGCGACCGCGTCCAGCACCCCGCGCGAGTGGCCGTGGGCGGTGTCCACCACCAGCACGTCGCAGCCGGCCTTGAGCAGCGCGGCGACGCGCTCCTCGCGGTCCGGGCCCGGGCCGACGGCCGCCGCGCAGAGGAGCCGCCCCTTGCCGTCCTTGGCCGCGTGGGGGTGCGTCCGGGACTTCTCGATGTCCTTGATGGTCATCAGGCCGCGGAGCTCGCCCTGCTCGTCCACCAGGAGCAGCTTCTCGATGCGGTTCGGGTGGAGCAGCTCCAGGGCGGCGGCCTTGCTCACGCCCTCGCGGGCGGTGATGAGCTTCCGGGTCATCACCTCCTCGACCTTCTTGTCGAGGTTGGTCTCGAAGCGCACGTCGCGGCTGGTCAGGATGCCGATCAGCTTCCGGCCGCGGGTGACCGGGATGCCGGAGATGCCGTTCTTGCGCATCAGCTCGAGCGCGACGTGCAGCGGGGCCTCCGGCTCGACGGCCACCGGGTCGCTCACCATGCCGCTCGAGTACTTCTTCACCCGGGCCACCTCGGCCGCCTGCCGCTCGACGGAGAGGTTCTTGTGGATGACGCCGATGCCGCCCTCCTGCGCCATGGCGATGGCGGTGGCGGACTCGGTGACGGTGTCCATCGCCGCCGACAGCAGCGGGATGGAGAGGCGGAGGTTCCGGGTGAGGCGGGTGCCGAGCTCGACGTCGCGCGGGAGGACGTCGCTCTCGGCCGGCTGGAGCAGCACGTCGTCGAACGTGAGCGCCAGACGGAGGGGGTCGGTCAGCATGGCGTTCTATACGCCGCACCCCGGACAAAAGCGAGTGCCGCCGGCCGTTCCCCGGGGTTTTCACGAGTGCTGTCGGGGGCTTGGCGCGGCTTACTTGTTCAGCTCGCCCGCGGGCTCCCGGAGGACGGCTCCGGGAGGGGGCTTCCTGTCCTCTTCACCGGACTGCTCGCGGAACTTCCGGGCCAGCGCGATCTCCCGCCAGCGGTGCAGCGCCGCCCAGAGCAGCACCGTGGCCAGGAGCACCCCCAGCGCGATGAGCTGGTACTGCTTCATCAGCTCGATGACCCGCTGGAGGTGCTTGCCGAAGCGATAGCCGAGCAGGACGAAGAGCGGGGCCGAACCCAGCGCGGCCAGGCCATCGAAGCAGACGAAACGAGCGTAGGGCATCCCAGCCGAACCGGCGATGAAGTAGGTCACCGCCCGGACGCCCGGCATGAATCGAGCGGCGATGACGAGCTTCTCCCCGTGGCGGGCGAAGAGCCCCTCCACGAAGATGCGGCGCGGGGGAGTGACCACCCGCGCGAGCCAGCCGTGGCCGGTGCGGACCCGGCGCCCCACCCTCCGCCCGGCGAGGTAGATGAGCGAGTCCCCCACCAGGATGCCGAGGAAGCCGGTGGCCACCATGCCCCAGAGGTGCGCCTTGCCGTTGAAGACCAGGAACCCTCCCAGGATGAGCGCGATGTCCTCGGGGAGCGGCACCCCCAGCCCGCACGCCACCAGCACGGCGAAGATGGACACGTAGGCCGCCGAGCCGTGGAAGCCGAGAAGCAGGTTCTGGAGGAAGACGTCCAAGCGGGTTCCAGCCGGGGGCCCCGGAGTCCGACGACCTTACCACCCCGGCCTTCGGCGATATCAGATCAAGGTCGGGGGAGCAGGGCCTTGAACGCTTCCCGGTTGGCCTGGAGCCTGGCACCGAACTGGGACACGATTGCCATCAGCAACTTCAGGCAGGCCTGGGGCTTCTGGGTCATCAGGCGCTGGAAATCCACGCTCCGCAGCTCCACCGCGGTGACCGGGGTGAGGGCCACGGCGCTGCACAGCCGCTGCCCCTGCTGCACCAGCGCGAGCTCGCCCAGCGAGTCTCCGCGCTGAAGCTCTCCGAGCGGCAGCTCCTCGGCGCCGTTGCGCATGGTGATGCCCACCCGCCCGTCGGCGATGATGAACAGGCTCTCGGCGAGCATGTTCTCCACGAAGAGCGGGGTCCCGCGCGGATAGGTCCGCTCCACCGAGATGCCGGCGAGGATCTGCAGTCCCGTCTCCGTGAAACCCTTGAAGAGGGCGCAGGTTCGCAGCGCGTCCTGTGGCGGCATCGCACGGCCCTTGTAGCACGGCTCCCCCCGGGTCAGGGAAAGCCCGACTCGGTGGCAACACCGACTCGGGGGACGGCACGGACTGCCCAGCGCCCGGCGCTCCCGCTCAGCCGCGGTGGAGCTTTGCGTTCAGGACGTACCCCGCCGCGGAGGCGAGGAGCCCTGCACGCTCGGCCTCGGTGAGCGGGCGCTTCACCTTCCCCGGGCTCCCCATGACCATCGAGCCGGAGGGGACGTGGGTCCCGGGGATGAGCAGCGTCCCGGCGGCGATGAAGGCGTCGTCCTCGATGACCACCCCGTTGAGCACGACGGCCCCGATGCCGACGAGCACGCGGTTGCCGATGGTGCAGCCGTGGATGACGACGTGGTGGCCCACCGTGACGTCGTCTCCGATGCGGGTCGGGTGCGTCCCCTTTTCCACGTGGACCATCGTGAGGTCCTGGATGTTGGTCCGGGACCCGAGCCGGATGGTGTTCACGTCGCCGCGGAGCACGGTGTTGTACCAGATCGAGGATTCCTCCCCAATCTCCACGTTCCCGATGATCTGCGCGCCGTCGGCGACGAAGACCGAGGGGTGCAGCCGCGGGGTCGACTCCCTGGAAAGGCACGGATCCCCATCAGGCAGTCTCGGTCCTCGGCTGGAGCGGCGGAACGGGCGGAAGGTCCACGATGCTCGCCTCGACGCCCGAGCAGCGCGCTCGGCGAGCCGTGGGTGATGCGGACCCGCGCCCGGGCGCCGGCCGGAGCGGTCCCGTCGAAGTTCACGGTGCGATTCTCGGGCGTCCGGCCGAAGCGGCGCGCCGGATCGGACCGGGACGGCCCCTCGACCAGCACCTCGACCTCCTGACCGACCAGCCCCGCGGCGATCTCACCGCTGATGCGTCGCTGCAGCGCGAGGAGCCGGTCGAGCCGCTGGATCTGGAGGTCGTGCGGGACCGGCCCCCACTCCGCCTCCTTGAGGCTGGCCACGGTGCGCGGCCGGGGAGAGAAGACGAACGAGAACTGGTTCTCGTAGCGGACCTGCTCGGTGAGGGCCAGCGTGGCCTGGAAGTCGTCCTCGGTCTCCCCGGGAAAGCCCACGATGACGTCGGTGGTGACGGCGATGCCGGGCCGGGCGGCGCGGAGTGCGGCGAGCCGCTCGAGGTACGCGGCCACGGTGTAGTCCCGCTTCATGCGGCGGAGCACGTCGTTGCTCCCGCTCTGGACCGGGAGGTGGAAGTGCGGCGCGATGCGCGGCTCCTGGCGGAAGGCGTCGATCAGCGCGTCCGACAGGTCGTGCGGGTGGCTGGTGGTGAAGCGGATCCGCTCGATGCCCGGCACCTGGGCCACGCGCAGCAGCAGCTCCGCGAAGTCGATGCCGCCGCGGTACGAGTTGACGTTCTGGCCGATGAGCGTCACCTCGCGGACGCCCACCCCGGTCAGCGACGCCACCTCCTCGAGCACCTCGACGAAGGGCCGGCTCACCTCGCGCCCGCGGGTGTGCGGCACGACGCAGAAGCTGCAGACGTTGTCGCAGCCCTTCATCACGGTGACGAACTCGCTCACCTTCCCCGCCGAGCTGCCCGGGTCGGCGCGGGGGAAGACGTACTCCTCGGAGTCGACCCAGGCGGTCTCGGCCACGCGGACCCGGTCCGAGACGACGCGGTTCACCAGCTCGGGCAGCTTGCCGATGGCGTCGGGGCCGAAGACGAAGTCGAGGTACGGGACCCGGGCCAGGAGCTTGCTCTTCTCCTGCTGCGCGACGCAGCCGCCGACGGCGAGGAGCGCCCCGCGCTGCGTCTTCACCGCCCGGTAGCGCCCGAGCGCCGAGAGCATCTTGTCCTCGGCCTTCTCGCGGATGGCGCAGGTGTTGAGGATGATGAGGTCGGCCTGCTCCGCCACCGCCGTCGGCCGGTAGCCGATGGTGGCCAGCGCCTCGCCCATGCGCAGCGAGTCGTTGACGTTCATCTGGCAGCCGAAGGTGTGGACGAAGTAGCGCTTCACAGGGTCCCCGAGACCGGTTCAGATACACAGGACCGCCCGGCGGAATCAATGGGCGCTCGGAGCGGGAATCCATGGCAACGCCGCTCATCGCCAAGGAACTCCAGGCCAGCTTCAGGCAGGCGCTCACCAAAGCGAAGGCCATGCGTCACGAGGGGTCCTCACCACCTCCGGTCAACTGGCGAGCTGCAGCGTGAGTACCCCGAGCACGCAGAAGATCAGGCTGAAGATCAGCCCTTCGGCGATCCCCGCGAGTACGAAGCGCACTCGGTCTGCCGCGGTCACTTGAGGACCTCGAGCTCGGCCTGCGTGAAGCTGGTGTCCGGGCCGTCCCAGTCGGCTGTGCCGAGGTCAACGCACACCGGCGCGCGGGCAGCGCTCGCCAGGGCCGGCTGTTCCACCGGGATGCCGAGAAATCGGCGAAGGAAGCGCAGGCTGGAGATCGCGCGCCACACCGACGAGAGGGGGGCCGCACCAGAGGGCATCGAGAGGGGCGCAGCCACGGTCAGTCCCCCCACTCGGCCACGATGTCGGAGGCCTCGGTCGAGGATCCCTGCACCGATCCGGCTCGCGGACGGACCTCGACCGCCATGGCGCTGGCGAGGAAACCGACGATGAGGACGACTGCCGCGATCAGCGAGCGGCTCACCGGAGCATCGATCGGGTGAGTTTGGGTAGGCATGGTTGCGCTCCAGATTGAGGGTTCGGGCGCCGCAGCACCGGCGCGGTGGACCGGAACTGCACGGTCGGGGCCGCGCGTGGCACGAGGGCCTTCTCGCCTCATCACGGGCACTTGCGCATGCCGTCGCCCGTGGGCCCGCTCTGAGCGCTCGCGAGCGCTCATGAGCGCTCGCCCCGAGCTCAGTGCCCCGGACGATGCAGGCCGAACCGCGCCATCAGACGCTGCACGTAGATCCGTGACTTCTCGAGCTCGCGGGCCACGGCCGCCAGGTTCCCCCGATGCTCGACGAGGAGCCGGGACAGACGTGCCCGGAGCGCCTGGTCCTCGGTGGACAGCTGAGCGGTCGCGCTGGGGGACCTCTCGATCGAGCCGAGCATTCCGTGCGGAAGGTGCTGGGGACCGATCACCACCGCGCCGTCACCCTCCGGAATCGCCAGGTCGACGGCCGCGAGGAGCAACTTTCGCATCTCGCGCACGTTCATGGGCCAGTCATGCAGCAGGAGCCGTCGCAGCGTCTCGATCTCGAAGCAAAGGCTCTTCACGCCGGCCGGGAGAGGGGTCAGGACGCTGCGGATGAGGAGACCCAGGTCCTCGGGACGCTCCCGCACCGGCGGGATCCTCACGGTGAGCAGCCCGAGGCGGGCGTGAAGGTCCTGGCGGAACCGTCCTTCGTCCACCATCGTAGGGAGGTCGCGATGCGTCGCGGCAATCACCAGGACGTCCACCGGCAGCTCGCGCTCGCCGCCCAGCGGCCGGACTCTTCGGTCCTCGAGCACCCGGAGGAGCTTGGCCTGGAGCCCCGGTGACATCTCGCCCACCTCGTCGAGGAGCAACGCGCCCTCGTGGGCAGCGCGGATGAGCCCGGTCCGTTCGGACTGTGCGCCGGAGAAGGCTCCTTTCACGTGCCCGAAGAGCTCGTCCTCGAGGAGATGCTCGGGAAGCGCCGCGCAGTTGACCGCCACCAGGGGGCCTGATCTTCCCGATTGGTGGTGCAGCCAGTGTGCCGCGACCTCCTTTCCGGCGCCCGACTCGCCGACGACCAGCAGGTCATGAGACCTCCGCGCGAGGCGTCCGGCGCGCCTGAGCTCTTCGGCGAATCCGGCATGGAAGGTCAGCGGCTCTCGGCTGTCCGGCATCATCGGACTGTCGCGGGCACCCGCCATCGCATCTCGGAGCAGAAAGAAGGTCCGGCCGACCTCGATCAGCGACCTCCGGACCCGCCGCTCCTCGCCTGCCGGTAGCGGTTCACCATCGACGTAGGTCCCGTTGCTCGAGCCCTCGTCCTGGATGGTGACCCCTTCGGGCGTCAGCCGAAGAAGGACATGGTTCGCGGACGCGTAGGGATCGTCGATGGACACCTCGAGCGTGCGCGCGCGCAGCTTCACGCCGTCCGGTCCGCCGAAGATGCGCACCGCGTCCACGCCCTCGAGCCAGTGTCGGACGGAGGGGAGGCCCGGTTCGTCGGCCGAGAGCAGCCGGACCAGCATCGGGGGAACACGCGGCAGCTCGGCCGCTGCGCCTCGGGATGGATGCTTGAGCGTCTCCCGACTGTTGCTCCCGCCCGCCACGCGTGGAACGTATGCCAACCGGGAGCCCGGCCGACATGGTGCCTCGATGCCAGCCGGTGGCGAATGCGGGGCGCGGCGAACCGCCCTTCAGCGAGACGGAGGGGTTGCCTTTCCCAGCACGTCCCCGAACAGGACGGAGAGACGCCTCCCCGAGGAGCCGAGCGCGACGAGCTCACCCCGCGCCTGCTGGACGAGAACGTTCGCCTCCGACCTCCGGCCCAGATCGAACAGGCAACGCGCGCGGAGAAGCTCGACCTCGATCAACGGAGCACTCCCCGGGTCGACGACTGCGGCCAGAAATTCCTGCGCCCCACTGAGAAGGGGCTCGCCTTCGGTGGGACGACCCGCAGCACAGAGGGCCATTCCTCGTGTCTGGGCCGCCACCCCCTGCGAACGTGGGAGCTGCGCCAGACGAGCCGCCTTCGCCTCCCGGACTACGTCCTTGGACACCGAAAGAGCCTCTTCGACGCCGCCTTCCTGGATCGCCAGACGTGTCAGGGCAGCCCCCGCCAGAACGCGGCCGACGAGAATCGTCCCGGCTGTCCGTCGCGGAAAGCGCCAGCGCCTGCCGGAGCTCCCGCCGGGCGTCGCCTGGTCTTCCGGCGTCGGCCTCGAGAAGTCCGAGCGCAAGGTGAGCCTCCCCTTCCGGGTGCAGTGCCGACGGTGGGGCGCTGCGCAGGACGGCGAGCGCCTCGTCGAGAAGGGCCCTGGCCTCGGTCAGGGCACCCGCCGCGGTCCGGGCCTCGGCCAGGGAGACCGTCGCGTCGGCGCGGTACAGCGCTTCCTTTCGCTCGGACCAGACGGCGCGAGCCTGCTCGAGGATCTGCGCGGCGCGATCGACCCGCCCCAGCCGGAGGTATGCGACTCCGAGCCGGTTCAACGCGGACGCGTGGGTATGGCTTCCTCGCCGGGAGCGGGCGAGCCCGTCGGTCGTGGACTCGACGAGCTGGAGCGCCTCCTCGCGCCGGTGGCCGCGCTCCAGCATCGTGGCTCCCAGCAAGCCGTCGTTCTGGAGAGTGAGAAAATGCCCAGGGCCGACGCTCCGCGCGTAGCCGTCGTGCGCGGTACGGTAGTCGTCGTCCGCTCCGGACAGATTGCCGTTGCCGTCGCGAATCGCAGCACGGAGCGAGTAGGCGTTGGCGAGCTCGAAGCCGGGCCGAGGAAGCTCGCTGGCGAGCGCCACCGCCTCGTCCGCGCTCCTCTCCGCACGGTCTGGCTGGTTCTCGGCGCGGAGGATCTGGGCGAGATAGAACAGGGTTCCGATCCGGCCGTCGCTGAGTGGATAGCGCTTCCGGAAGAGCGCGGCCGCCCGCTCGAGCACCGCGACGGCACCCGGGAGGTCGGGCGAGCGTCCGCGGCGAAGCAGGTTTCCGCGCATCTTCAGCGCCTGCGCGTAGTTCTCGGACTCGGTGTCCCCGAGCGCGGCAAAGGCCGTCTCGGCGCGATCGAGCCAGCCCGCCGCAGCGTCGAACCGGCCGGCGAACATGTTGGTGCCGGCGAGGCGCGTCAGCACTTCCGCCTCCGTGCGGTTGGGCGTGGGGCCGCTCCGCTCCGCGGCTACGAGCGCCTGCTCGAGCAGCGCGATGCTGCGGTCGACCTGATCCAGGCTGGAGTAAACGTCGGCGAGGGTGGTGAGGATCGGCACCTTCGTCTCGGGCTGCGCGTCGAGCGCGGTCCCGATGTTGCTGGCGGCGGCATCCACCGCCTCTTGGACCGTCACCTCTCCCGGCGGCTTCCCCGCCGTCATCGCGGGATCGGCAGCCGAAAGAACCTCGAGGAGGAAGTCCCGCACCGCCGAGACATTGCGGGCCCGCGCCTGCGCGAGCTGGGCCTGGCGGAGTGCAACCGCGGTGGAGCCGAGCAGGGCCAGGATCGCGGTCGCCGTCGCCAGCGACGCCCATCGGTGACGGCGCAGGAAGCGGCTGACGCGGTACACCGTCGAGGGGGGCCGGGCCTGAACCGGGTGCTTGGCCAGCACCCGCTGCAGGTCCTCCGCCAGCGCGGCGGCGCTGCCGAAGCGATCTCCGGGACGCTTGGCGAGTGCCTTGCCAACCACGGTACCGAGATCGCCGGCGAGCTGACGCGCGAGCTTTCGCCGGGAGGTACCCCGGAGCGTTGCCGCGTCGTCGTCGATGGCGGCGCTCGGGTGACGTGGGTCCCCCTGAACGATGGCGAGCTCGAGCTGTGCGACGGACGAGAGCTCGACATGGTACGGCGCCTGTCCGGTCAGGAGCTCGAAGAGAACAACTCCAAGGGTGTAGACATCGCTGGCGGTGCTGAGCGGCTGCCCGAGGATCTGCTCGGGGCTCGCATACGCCGGGGTGAGCAATCGCCCGGCGCATTCCGTCACCGTCCCCTGCGGTGCGGGTGCATCCGCCGCGAGCAGCTTGGCGATACCGAAATCCAGCAGACGGACCTCACCTCCCGGCGTGACCAGGATGTTGGAGGGCTTGAGATCGCGGTGAAGCACCAGGTTCGCGTGGGCGAACTGGACCGCGGCCAGGACCTGCGCGAACAGCGCGATGCGTGCCTCGACGTCGAGGCGTCGCCCGTCGGAGAACGCGGTGATCGGCTCGCCGTGAACCACTTCCATGGCGAGGTAGGGCTGGCCCTGCGTCGAGACCCCGGCATCGTACAGGCGCGCGATGTTGGGGTGCTCCAGGCGAGCGAGGATGTCGCGCTCGAGGGAAAATCGGGCCGCGAGGTCCCAGGGAAGAGGGTTGGTCAGCGGCAACTTGAGCGCCACCTCGCGCTGGAAGCCGCCATCGGCACGCCGGGCGAGCCACACCTCTCCCATTCCCCCGGTGCCCAGCAGGCGCAGCAGGACGTACGGTCCGACGGTCTGACCGACAACTGCGCCGCGCCCGAGCGCGATCGAGGGAGGCCCGCCGGCCTCGTCGTGGCCCGCAGCTTGGCTTTCTGCGTCCATGGGCTTCTGGACGGGCGGAGTGATCTCCATGGCCTGACTCGCGAGAGCGCTCGCCGGGCGAAGGTATGCCCGGAGAACTCTCAGGAGAAAGGGCCCCCGGCCTCCTGCGACTGCCGGCCCACGGATGGCTCCGACGACCACGAGGGTGGTGAAGCTCCCGCGCTCGGGTGAACCACCGAAATCTAGCCAGGGAGATCTCCCACGACGCCGCCACGCTGTTGCGTCTCGATGCCTTGGCGTCCAAGCTGGTGTGACGAGCGTCTCCGGCAGTCTCCCGCAGTAGCATCGCGTTGACGGTTCCAGTCGCGCCCCGCCTCGAGCCCGATGAGTCAGCGCTCCCAAAGCTCCGATCCGCCGGGCGAGGCCCTGGAGCGGCTTCGCGCCGGCAATGCGCGCTTCGTACGCGGGAAAGCCCACTTTCCCCGAAGCTGCAAGACGGTCCTGGCCGCTCTGGCGAAGGAGCAACGGCCCGCCGTCACGATCCTCGGGTGCAGCGACTCGAGGGTGCCGCCGGAGCTCCTGTTCGACGCTGGGTTCGGCGAGCTGTTCGTGGTGCGAATCGCCGGAAACGTCTTCTCACCGGAGGTGGCAGGAAGCCTCCAGTACGCGGCGGTGCACCTTCGAACACCGCTCTTCCTCGTTCTCGGGCACGAGGGCTGCGGCGCGGTGCAGGCTGCTCTCGCGGCAAAGGCTCACGGTCTCACCGCGCCAAGCCGGATCGAGGTGCTTCTGCAGAGCATTCTTCCTGGCCTCGAGGGGGTTCCTCCATCGCTTCCGGCGAAGGAGCAGCTCCGCGCCGGTGTGGAAGCGAACGTCCGATGGAGCATCCGGCAGATCCTCGAAACGCCAGACGGCGGGGCGAGGCAGGCCGAGGGGGTGATGAAGCTGGTGGGCGCGGTGGCGGATCTCTCGACCGGAGTGGTCCGGTTTCTGGACGTGAAGCGATGAGCGTGGCCGCGGAACCCCGTACGCCCACCTGGTCATGGAATGCCCTGCGCGGCGATGTCTTCGGCGGCATCGCCGCGGGCGTGGTGGCACTTCCCCTCGCGCTCGCCTTCGGGGTCGCCTCGGGGCTGGGTCCAGCGGCGGGACTTTACGGAGCGATTGCCACCGGCATTGTCGCAGCGTTGCTGGGAGGCACGCCGGTACAGATCAGCGGTCCCACGGGACCGATGACCCTGGTCGTCGCCGCGATGGTGGCAGCGCATACCCTTCCCTCCGGCGCGGTGGACCACCCCTGGCTGGTGGGGGTGTTTCTCCTCGCCGGTCTGTTCCAGCTCGCCCTCGGCGTCTGCCGGATGGGGGTCTACATCCGGTACGTCCCGTACCCTGTCATCTCCGGCTTCATGAGCGGGATCGGGGTGATCATCCTCGTCCAGCAGATGTTCCCGTTTCTCGGAATGGCCCCGCCGGCGTCGGACCCGTGGTCGATTCTCCAGCAGCTGCACCTGGTGCGCGGAAATGTGAACTGGAGCGCCGTTGCCCTCTCGGCGGCGACCGTGGCGGTGGTCTATCTCCTGCCCCGGCTCACCAGGGCGGTGCCTGCCTCGCTGGTCGCCCTGGTGACGCTGACCGTGGTGGCAGCCTTGCTGAAGCTCGACGTACCGACCATCGGCGCCATCCCGTCCGGACTACCGGGGCTGGTCCTTCCATCGCTCGACCCGCGGCAGCTCCCGGCGATGCTGCCCCTCGCGCTCGAGCTCGCCTTGCTGGGGGCCATCGACTCGTTGCTGACCTCGCTGGTCGCCGACAACCTGACCCGGACCCGGCACGACAGCAACCGTGAGCTCCTCGGCCAGGGGGTGGGAAACATGGTGGCCGGGCTGATCGGCGGCATTCCCGGCGCAGGGGCCACGATGCGCACGGTGGTCAACGTGAATGCCGGCGGAAGGACCCGCCTCTCGGGCGTGATCCACGGTCTGTTCCTTGCCGCCGTGCTCCTCGGTCTGTCGGGCCTCGTTCAGTACATTCCCAGCGCGGTCCTCGCTGGCCTGCTGGTGACGGTCGGCATCGGGATCATCGACTCTCGCGGGCTCGGTCACCTCTCGAAGGTGCCGCGGTCCGATGCGTTTCTGATGCTCTTCGTCCTGGTGCTGACGGTGTTCACCGACCTCATCGTCGCGGTGGTCGCCGGCCTCATCGTGGCCTCATTCGTCTTCGTGAAGAAGGTGAGCGACGTCGCCGCGCAGCAGACGACGCTCAGCCTGGTCGCCGAGGAGCCCTGGAGCGACGAGCTGAGCATCCCGGACGCGATCCGGAGCAAGCTCCTGATCAAGCACGTCGAGGGGCCGCTGTTCTTCGGCTTCGCGAGCCAGTTCCTCGACATCACCCGTCAGGCAACCTCGAGCAAGCTCCTGGTCCTGCGGATGGATCGCATCTCCTACATGGACCAGACGGGGGTCTACGCGCTGGAGGATGCGCTGGGACGACTGACCACGGCCGGGGTGCGCGTGCTGCTGGTGGGCGTTCCGGTGGCCCACCTCGATCTCCTGAAGACACTCCAGGTCATCCCGGCGGTCGTTCGCGCGTCGGACGTCTTCACCGACTTCGAGGCCCTGAGGAAGGCGCTTCCCGACAAGATGGAAGAGTTGCAGGCGAGCTCGGCCCGCGCATCTCCCTGAGCAGCGTCACCGACGCTGCTGTGCCACGGACGATGGACGGGACCCGTCGCCGAGATCCATGGATCAAGGCGATCGGTCCAGCGACGCTCAGACCTTCCGGAACTCGCCCAGGCGGGTCTTCTCGCCGATCCAGCGCTTGCGCTCGAAGCTGGAGCGGTTCTTGTTGCACACCAGCTGGAAGGCGGTGGAGCCCCCGCGCTCGGAGACGACCACCGACCAGGCGAGGAACAGCTCCCAGAGCAGGAACCACCTCTCGCCGTAGGCCTTCACCACCGCCTCGCGGTTCTTCAGCCAGTTGCGGTACCAGCGCTCGATGGTCAGCGAGTAGTGAATCCCGATGTTCTCCACGCTGTGGATCTCGAAGCCCGCCTTCTCCAGATTCTTGCAGACGAAGCTGAGCGGCATGGAGGCGTCGGCGCCGGGGAAGACGTACTTGGACATGAACATCCCCCAGTTGAAGTCCTCGGCGGTCCAGTTGCGACGGAGCCCGGCGATCTGCAGGAAGAGCAGCCCGTCGTCCTCCAGCATCGAGCTGAGCTGGCGCATGAACTTCTGGAAGTGCTGGATCCCGACGTGCTCCGCCATCTCCAGGACGGTGATCTTGTTCCACCGCTCCCTGGGAATCTGCCGGTAGTCCATGGTCAGGATGCGGGCCTTCTCGGCGAGGCCCTTCTTCTGGATGCGATCGGTGCCGAACTCGGCCTGCCGCGCCGCCAGGGTGACGCCGGTGGCATCCGCCCCGTGGTGCTCCGCCATGTGGGCCACCAGGGTGCCCCAGCCGCAGCCGATGTCGAGCAGCCGCTCGCCGCGCTTGAGCTGGATCTTCTCCGCCACCACCTCCAGCTTGCGGCGCTGGGCGTCCTCCAGCGTGTCGGCCGGATTCTCGAAGAACGCCGAGGTGTAGATCATCACCTCACCGAGGAAGGCGTGGAAGAAGTCGTTGCCCCGGTCGTAGTGGAAGGTGACGGTCTTCTTGTCGGCGGCGGGGGTGTGGACCAGCACCGAGGGGAGGAAGCCGCCCACCAGGAACTTCAGGTTCTCCAGGGTCAGCCTGTAGTTGAGCACCTCTTCCTTCCGCCGCAGGAACGCCTGCAGGTCACCGCTGACCTTGATGTCCCCGGCGATGTATCGCTCGACGAAGGTGGACATGGGGAGCTTGCGCCCGTTGGTGTTGACGGGTGCGAGATTGATCGAGGACGCGGCCACGGAGGGCTGCAAGGCAGGCTGCATGTGAACTCCTACGGAACTGGTGGAAGGTTTTCGAAGGGACTCGGCGGAGGAAGCCCGTTGACGCCCGGCGGCACTCCGAGTGCGTGCGGCCCCTCGGCGGGTAGAGCAGTCGGGGGCTCGTCGGCAGACCGGGGTGACTCTCGAGGCTCGGACGGCAGTCACCAGAAGCCGGGCTGGGGCGAAGAGGGGTCAGGGGCAATCGAGGGAGGCGAGGAAGGAAGCTGCAGGCGCTCGAGAAGGGCCTGGGCGGGGGAGAAGCGGACCACGACGGCGACGGGGCGGCGGATGCCTCCGCAGCGAGGGCAAGAGAGGACGTCGGTGCGGAATGTCCGCTTGGTGACCTTAGCCCAGCCGGGGGCACGGTCGCGAGGAGAATTCTCGGAAGACCCCGAAGTCCCGGAAGAGGGTTGGCCCGCGGGGAGGTGCGCCAGGTCCTCACCCGAGCTGTGGCGCGATCTGGTCCGCGGCCCGCGCCGCCACCGCCATGATGGTGAGCTGCGGGTTCACGCCGAGAGGACCGCGCACGGTGCTCCCGTCGACGATGAACAGACCGGGGACGTCGTGGCACTGGTGGTCGAGCCCCACCACGCTGCTCCGCCGCTCCGTTCCCATCTGGCAGGTCCCGAGGGGATGGTAGCTGCCGAGCGCGATGTCCGAGGCGGAGAGCTCGGCCTTCCGGAAGCGCTCGAGCCCTTGCTGTGGCTCCAGGCCGCTGTACCCGAACACCCCGGGATAGAGGCGGCGGGCGCCCGCGGCGACCAGCATCTCCATGGACAGCACGAGTCCCCGCTTCAGGCGTGCGACGTCCGCCGGGGTCACGGAGTAGCGGATGATCGGGAGCCCCCGGAACTCGCCCCGCACCCTGCCGTTCCGGGTGGCGTCGGCCGCGAGCGGACCGACCCCGGCCACGTGGCGGAGCTGGGAGAGCGGCTCCATCAGCCGTTGTCCGGTCGAGGGGAAGAGGGTCGGCATGATGTTGTGCGACCCCTGCACCGCGAGCAGCAGCAGTCCCTCGCGCAGGAACTCCTCGGAGCCATACCCCTGGGGGATGTGGTCGAAGCCGCTGATCTCCTCGTCGAACAGCGCGGACACGATGCCGCTCGGGTGCAACGTCAGGTTCCGCCCAACCTGACCGCTCGCGTTGGCGAGGCCCTGCTTCAGGAGGAACAGCGGGCTGGGGATGCTCCCACCGGCCAGGATGACCGCCCGGGCGCGAACGCGGAGCGAGGCTCCATTCGCCGCTCTTCCCTCGATGCCGACGGCCCGACCGTTCTCGACCAGGGCGCGCTCGGCCTTCAGCCCGGTGAAGAGCATGGCGCCCCGCTCGAGGGCCGGCGGGAGATACGAGAGGTTCGTGCTCCGCCGTGCGTCGCTCGGGCAGCCGAGATGGCAGAAGCCCGCGGCCTCGCAGCCCGGAGCGTTCCGGATCAGCTGGCCGTGCTTCCAGCCGAGGGCGTCACAGCCCCGCTGCATCACCCTGGCGAGCGGGCCGCTGTAGCGAAGCGACGCCGGACCCACCCCGAGATGCGCCTCGACTCGCTCGAAGTAAGGCTCCATCCGTGAGGGGGTGAAGGCGTCGGTCCCCATCTCCTCGCACCAGCGATCCAGAACCCAAGAGGGCGTCCGGAAGGCGGTCCCGCCGTTGACCGCGGTGGAGCCGCCCACCATGCGCCCCATCATCACCGGCATGCTCGCGTTCCCCAGGCTGAACGCCGGCCGGTAGAAGCGCGCGAGGGCGCGTACCATGCTCCCGTCGAAGCTGTGACGGTGATAGAGCTGCCCTTCCTCGACGAAGACCACCGCGTGTCCGCGCTCGGCGAGCGCGTGCCCCACGACCGCCCCACCCGCCCCGGTCCCGATGACCACCACGTCGCAGTCGACGTCGCCGCCGGTCCATGAGCCGGCCGCCTGGACCTGCTCCGCCCAGCGGGGCTCGGTGACCGGCAAGGGCGGCCGAGGCGGGGCGCCCATCGCCCGCAGCACGTGTGGGGCGTCGAAGTGGACGACCTTGTAGACGGTCGCGATCAACGCCAGCGGAGTCCTGAACAGCGGATCCTGCTCCCAGCGTGCGAGCAGGGCGTCCTGCCGCGCCGCGGAGAGCGCATGGAACGGGCGGCCGGTCCGCAGGCGAGCGGCCGCGTCGAGCGCGCGGTTTGCCGACGTCCAGGCACGGGCCAGCTTCGGAGACAGCCGGGAGACGAGCTCGGTGACCACGCGGACCGTGGTGTCGTCGGCGCCGGGGATGGTGCTCGTTCCGGGGACGATGGCCTCGGCGAGCGCGAGCGTGGCCCGGTCCACGCCCTCGGTGGGCGGCGGGCGGAGGGCGAAGGAAGGGGACGCGTCCAGGCGATTGCTTTTGCACGGGCATGTGGAGTGCCGTCAAGTCTGGCGCCCGTTCGCGCATGGTCGGCGGGCCCATGGCCTCGGGCTCCGGCGGAGCCGACCAGGTCTTCTCTTCGCGCAGAATCCTCGTACCTTGGACGTGGACCTGCACGGACCGCCGGAGCGCGGGTGCTTGCTGCATCGGGCGCAGCGGCGCGCTCGAAGCGTCACCCGGCGGGCCACGCGCCGGGAGCGCAACTGTGCTTGCGGCGGACAGACGCTCGACGGACCAGCGCATGCAGTCCCTGCCTCCGGCGCGAATCGACGCGCCGCCGCCGGGGGTGACGGATGGAAGCGCACAGTGGATCGTTGCGGATCGGGGCGCTGGCCCTGGTGCTCGGGGTGATGGGATGTGGGGGCTCGGAGCGTGCGGGAGACGCGTCGGCGGTCGCGGTGCGTCCTGCCGAAGGACCGCGAACCACGGACGGCACCGCGTCCTGGGTCGTGGTGCCGAACCGCTTCGGCTTCTCGCGGACGATGACCGCGAACGGAAAGCCGCTGAGGGATCCGGAGAACGTCTTCTTCCAGTCCCGCGGGGAGAACGGCCGCTCCTGCAGCAGCTGTCACCTGCCCGAGGCCGGGATGAGCATCACCCCGGAGCTCGCCTAGGATCGCTTCGCCCGCACCGAGGGGATGGACCCGATGTTCCGGACGGTGGACGGATCGACCTCTCCGCTGGCCGACGTCTCGACCCTCGAGGCCCGGCGACGTGCCTACAGCCTGCTCCTGACCCGTGGGCTCATCCGGGTGGGCATCGGCATTCCCGCCGGCGCCGAGTTCGAGCTGGTCGGGGTCGAGGACCCCTACGGCTTCGCCAGCGCCCGCGAGCTCTCGCTCTTCCGTCGGCCGCTGGCGTCGACCAACCTGCGCTTCCTGAGCACCGTGATGTGGGACGGTCGGGAGACGTTCAAGGATCCGTCGTCGAGCAACGGCTTCGCGACCCTGCACCTCGACCTGGCACACCAGTCCAACGACGCGACCCTCGGACACGCGCAGGCGGCGCAACCGCTGACCGCCGCGGAGCAGGAGGACATCCTCTCGTTCGAGATGCAGGTCCACACCGCGCAGATGTGGGATCTGCAGGCCGGACCGCTGCGGGCCGCGCAGGCGCAGGGCGGCCCGGAGCTCCTGGAGGGGCAGGAGTTCTACTGGGGAATCAACGATCCCCTCGGCGCCGAGCCGATGGGCCGCCCGTTCGATCCGACGGTCTTCACCCTCTACGACGCGTGGCAGTCCTCGTCGCCGCCGGCCGACGGCCAGCTCGCCGCGCGCGCCGCCATCGCCCGGGGGCAGGAGATCTTCAACCACAAGCCGCTGGCGATCGTCGGCGTGTCCGGGCTCAACGACGACCTGGGTGTCGCGTCGATCCCCGCGACCTGCACCACCTGCCACGACACCCCGAATGCGGGGAACCACTCGGTGCCGGCGCCGCTGCGGATCGGTGTGGACGCCACCGAGCCGGTCGGAGGCCTCGATGTCTCGGGCCTGCCGGTGTACACGCTGCGGAATCTGAAGACCGGAGAGCTCCAGCGCACCACGGATCCCGGACGCGCGCTGATCACCGGCAAGTGGAAGGACGTCGGCCGGTTCAAGGGGCCGACGCTGCGGGGGCTCGCTGCCCGCGCTCCCTACTTCCACAACGGCTCGGCGGCGCGTCTCGAGGACGTGATCGCCTTCTACGACGCGCGCTTCCAGATCGGCCTGACGGAGCAGGAGAAGGCGGACCTGCTCGCCTTCCTCGCGGCGCTGTAGCGGCGACGTCGCGGGACGCGGGAGGACCGGAAGGGCTTCCGACGCGGAGCCCTCCCGGTCCGTTCGACGCTTCCCTGCCCTCGCCGCCTCCCCGTGTGGCCCGATTCTCCAGGATGCTCTATTTTCGGCCAATGCACCGGCGCGTCCTCCTGGTGGCCTACCCTGAGGTCGACGGCCTGGACCTGTTCGGACCCGCCGAGGTCTTCTCCGAGGCCGTCCTGCGGCTGGGCGAGCCCGCGTATGACGTCGTCGTCGCCGCCCTCGGAGGTGGTCTCATCGCCCTGACCTCCGGTGTGTCGGTGGCCGCGGCCGACCTCGCCTCCATCCGCCCGAGGCCGACGGACATCGTGCTGGTCGCCGGGGGAATCCGACGCGGCCACCGACGCCGCGGCCGCCGACCGGACCCTGGTGGCCTGGCTCGCCCGGGCTGCCCGGACGGTGGCCCGCATCGGCTCGGTGTGTGACGGGGCCTTCATCGTCGCGAGCGCCGGCATCCTCGACGGGCGGCGAGCAGCGACCCACTGGTCGTCCTGCGAGCGGCTGGCGAGGCTGCATCCGAAGGTCCGGGTGGACTCCGAGGCGATCTTCGTTCGCGATGGGCGCGTCTGGACCGCGGCCGGCGTCAGCACCGGGATCGACATGGCGCTGGCGATGGTGGAGGAAGACCACGGCCGGAAGCTCGCCGACACCGTCGCCGCCCACCTGGTGCTGTTCGCTCGCCGTCCGGGCTTCCAGTCCCAGTTCAGCGAGGAGCTCGTCGCACAGACGCTGGCCTCGGATCCGCTCGCCCCGGTGATCTCCTGGGTGCGCGCCAACCTCGGTGCCCGGCTCGACGTGGACACGGTGGCCCGCAAGGCGGGGATGTCGGTCCGGTCGCTGCATCGGAGCTGCCTGCAGGCGCTCGACCTCAGCCCGGCCAAGCTGGTGGAGAAGCTCCGGGTCGAGCAGGCCCGGGCGCTTCTGGCAACCACCCAGCTGGGCACGAAGGTGATCGCGGTTCGCTGCGGCTTCGGGTCGACCCCGCGCATGTCACGCGCCTTCCAGCGCTCGCTGGGCGTCACTCCGGGCGCCTACCGGCTGATGTTCTCGCGGGCCGCGTCGCCTGCTGCGAGCTGAACGTCCCCCAGGATCCGCCGGGGGGGGGCACGAGCGCCCCGCCGCCCGCGACGGGCGACGGGGCAGGCTCGGCGCCTTCTCAGTGCTCGCGCTCGGGCACCACGTCGATGATCGTCGTGTTGGGCCCGGAGATGGTGCCCCGGGTGGTGACCACCCGGCGGGTGAGCACGTGATGGCCAGGCCGGAGGGGCTTGAAGAGGATGAAGTAGGCGTCGACGGCCGCGGGCTGGAACTGGCCGGTGATGCAGCTGTCGAGCGGGGCCTGGAGGCTCAGGTCGCCCTTGAAGAACATCAGGTCGTCGGAGGCGAAGTGGTAGCCGAGCACGTCGCCCAGCGGCTCACCGTCGAGGGTGACGTCGATCTCTGCGACGTCTCCGTTCGCGTCCACGGCACCCGCGAGGAGGAAGTCGAAGAGGCTCTGGCCGGGAGCCGGCTTGAAGGTCGGATCGGGACACGGGAAGTCATTGAGCACGGTCGACAGGCTCACTCCGATCGCCTTGCCCTGCTCGATGGTGCACGAGCGGGTCAGGTTCTTGCCTCCAACGGTGAACGGCGGAATGAAGAACACGGGCCCGCGCTGCTCCACACCGCAGTCCGATGTGAGCGAGAAGAAGGGATTGACGGGTGCCGGAACGGACATCACCCAGCGCCACCAGTTCTCGGCCCAGGTCTCCAGGCTCGAGCCGTACGGATGCGACTCCTTGGGGAACAGAACCGAGGCTTGATTCCCCCGCTCCGACTCCTCGATCTCCGGAGTGAGCAGCGCCGACGCGCGCCCACCGATCAGGCACAGGGCGAGCGTCGTGCCGGCCAGGACCTTCATCGGGATCTTCTTCGTCCACCCGCTCAGTCTCTGCTTCGTCATGTCGAACTTCCTCCTGGAGCGGTGATAGCTCCGGAGGGGGTTGGCAGGACTGACAAAGATGTTCCATTTTCTGCCAGACGGAAAGCAGGGGCAATCCGCGGACCGAGACGCGCTGGTTCGAGCCGCGGCGGTCGCTCAGTGGCGGGTGCTGCCGTTCTCCGGCTCAGGGCGGCCCGACTCGGCGCGTGGGCGCTCGATGCCGTGGCGGATCATCTTCTTGATCAGCGTGCGCCGGGCGATGCCCAGGAGCTTCGCGGCCCGCGTCTGGTTCCCCGAGGTCTTCGCCAGCGCCTCGAGGATCTGGGCCCGCTCGAACTCCTCGACCTTGCCCTTGAGCTCGGGCCTGGCGGGTCGCACCGGGAGGCGCAGCGTCACCTGATCCGGGGACTCGGGTCCGGGCACGGGTGTGATCGATGCCGGTGACTCCCCGGCTGGCTCGAGCTCGCCCCCCTCGTGCAGGAGGAGGTCCTCGGCCCGCAGCACCTCGCCCTGGCAGAGCACCACCGCCCGCTCGACGACGTTGCGCAGCTCGCGGACGTTCCCCGGCCAGGGGTGCGCCTCCAGGGCCTTCGTCGCCTCGTCCCCGAGCCGGGGGCGCGGCTTGCCCAGCTTCCGGGCCACGCGCTCGAGGAACACCTCGGCGAGGGGCAGCACGTCATCCGGCCGCTTCCGGAGCGGCGGCAGGGTCATGGTGATGCCGTTCAACCGGAAGAAGAGATCCGCCCGGAACCCACCCGAGGCCACGAGCTTGCGGAGATCGCGGTTGGCCGCGGAGAGGAAACGGACGTCCACCTTGCGGGTGCTCGAGCTGCCCAGGCGCATCACCTCGCCGCTCTCCAGCGCGCGCAGCATCTTGGTCTGCGTGCTGGGCGCCATCTCGCCGACCTCGTCCAGGAACAGCGTTCCGCCGTCCGCCGCCTCGAAGAGGCCGACCTTGGTCTGGGTCGCCCCGGTGAAGGCACCCTTCTCGTAGCCGAAGAGCTCGGCCTCGAGGATGGACTCGGGAAGCGCGGCGCAGTTCAGCTTGAGGAACGGGGCGCCCACGCGTGAGGAGCGGCGGTGCAGCGCCTCGGCGAAGACCTCCTTGCCCACTCCGGTCTCGCCGAGGATGAGCACGCTCAGTCCCGTCGGCGCCACGATGTCCAGCATGTCGTAGAGCCGCTTCATCGCCGGGTCGCGCACCACCGTGCCGGGCATGTCCACCGGCGTGCGGTGGGTGGGCGCTCCGAGCGCGTTGGTCCGCTGGAGCACCAGCGTGGCCGAGCCGACCTCGAAGACCGTGCCCAGCGCGAGCACCCCTCGCTCCCCGGGCATCAGCCTCCGGCCCTGGATGGACGTGCCGTTGGTGCTCCCCAGGTCCTCGAGCGTGATGCGGCTCGACACCATGAGCAGCGCGTGCTTCCGGGAGACCGAGGCGTCGTCGATGATCACGTCCGACTCGGGCACCCGTCCGAGCACGTACGAGCGCCCCATCGCCAGGGGCACCGCCCAGGCCCCGGTCGCGCAACTGACCAGGAGACTCGGGGCAGCCCGGAGCCGCTCCTCGGCCTTCACCTGCGTCTCCGCCGTGGAGGCGCGGGCGCGCTCACCAGGCTCAGCAGGGGTCTTTCGGGGCATGGGCAACGGTCTCTCGAGCCTACGCGTGCACGGCCAGACACCGGAAATCTGGAGCACCGCGCGTGCCAGGACTGGAAAGAAGCATTCTGGCTGAATGCTGTGCACACCGGTGCGCCGGTTGTGCGCGATCGATCACAACCGTTGTGCCCGGGCGCGCACACCGACCTCATGCCGAGGCCGCGCGGGGCGCGTGCTCGAGGGCGGCCGCGCCGGCGCGGTGGACCGGTCTGATCTCGAGGCCTCCGGCCTGGGCATCGGAGAGGGCGCAGGCCAGCGCCGGGCTCGCGAGCAGCACCGGAGCGCCCTGAGCGGCGAAGAGCCCCGGGTGGAGCGCGGAATCGACGGGAGCGCCCATCGGGTGAACGGGGCCCGCGTGCACGGCGCCCGTGAAGCCGATGCGCTGCTCGGACCAGGCGACGGAGACGCCCGGGGCCAGCGGACGGGCGACGGTCCACTGCGGTCTGCGGAGGATCAGGACACCGCCGACGAGCATTCCTCCCTCCGCGCGGACCAGCGGCTCCTGGCCGCAGCCGGCGCACGGCGCGCCGTGCGCCTCGAGCGGGGGTACGGCGACGAGCCGTGCGCGGGCCTCGACGTGAACCTGGTACCAGGAGCGTGTCCCCACGAGAGGCCGGAGCGCGAGCCCGTGGGCCTCGAGGACCGGACGGAGGCGCGACGAGGCGACGAGCTCGCCGCCATCGGTCAGGAGGAATCTCGGGACGCGCCCGATGCAGGAGCTCCACCTCGGCGGGCTCGTCGAGCACCGCCTCGAGCAGACCCACCTGCTCCAGCCGGAGCCGATCGCAGTGCGAGCAGGCCCATCGGGCGAGGTGCGACTGACTCCGGCCGACCACCGCCGGGGCCTCGACCGCGGGCGCACGGGCGAGCTCCACGACGGCGGCGTCGGAGAGCTCACCCGCTGTCCACCCCTCGTCGAACGTTGCCGAGGCGAGCAGCGTGCGACCGTCGACTCCGCGCATTCGCCCCCAGGCCACGATGCCCTCGGCCTGCTCCGGCGTGACCCGGACGTGGGCGGTGCAGATGCGCTCTGCGGGTGGGACCTCCGGCCCATCGAGCGAGCGGAGCTGCCGCGAGAGGAACGCGAGCTCGGGAGGAAACGAACGGCGGAGAACGAGCGAGGAGCCCCGGAAGCGGAGAGTGAGCCACAGGTCCATGCCCGGGGCCCAAGCAGTCCCCATGCCACTTGCGCGCTCGTCGTGCGGGACCCGGGTCTCACCCGGTCCGCTGTGCCCGGACGTTCACTCCGCTCGCAGCGCGAGCATCGGGTCGACCCGGGTCGCCTGCCGGGCCGGGAGTGCGCAGGCGGCGAGGCTGATGCCGAGCAGCACCAGGGACACCGTCGCGTACGTCAGCGGATCGACCGGCCCGACGCCGTAGAGGAGGCCCTGCCCCAGCCTGCCGAGGACGAGCGCCGCCACGAGCCCGAGCGCGAGCCCGCCCACGACCAGGGCCATCCCCTGCCCCAGCACCATCCGGAGGACGGCGGAGGGCGCGGCGCCGAGAGCCAGCCGGACGCCGATCTCGCGGGTGCGCTGGCTGACGCTGTAGGCCACGATGCCGATGAGCCCCGAGGCGGTGATCGCCAGGGCCAGCGCCGCGAAGATCCCGAGCAGCGAGGCGACCAGCCGGTGCGGCGCGAGCGCCTGGGCCCGCTGCTCGGCCAGCGGACGGACCTCGGTGACGGGCTGGTCGTGATCGAGCTCGTGAACCGCGTCGCGGATCTGCCTGGCGATGCTCGCGAAGGGGGCCTGGGTCCGCACGAAGATGCGCAGGTCGTTGAAGCCCGTCTCGGCGAAGGCGCCGATGACCTCGTCCATCACCGGGCTGGTGAGGTCCTGCTGCCGGGTGTCTCCCACCACGCCGACGATGGTGGCCCACTGCTTCCCGCCGTCGAACGACAGGCGCCGGCCGATGGGGTCCTCATTGGCGAAGCGATGGCGGGCGAGCGACTGGTTCACCACCACCACCGGGTGGTCCTGGTCGCGATCGGTGCTGGCAAAGCTCCGCCCGCGCACCAGGGGAATGCCGAGCGTACGGAAGTACTCGGGCGTGACCGCGTCGAACGTCGCCTGGGCGGTGGGCTGCCGATCGTCGATCGCCTGTCCCTCGACGACGTACCCGGCGCTGAAGGGGATGGTGCCGCGAAGGGGGACCGCGTTGGCCACTGCCACCGAGACGGCCCCGGGCGTCGTCGCGAGCCGCTCGATCAGGCGATCGGCCAGCGTCCTCGCCTTCGACTGGTCGTTCCCTCCGTAGCGGGTGAAGTCCAGGCTCACGCGGCCGGTGTGAACCCGCTGCAGGTCGATGCCGGTGTCCACCTGCGAGAGCTCGTGGAGGCTGCGCAGGAACAGGCCGGCACCGATCAGCAGGGCGGAGGAGATGGCCACCTGCGCGACCACCAGCGCGCTCCGGGCCCGCCGCGTCGCGGGTCGCGCGCCAGCACTTGCACCGTCCTTCAGCTCGCCGGAGAGGTCGCGAGAGCGGCGCAGTGCCGGAAGCACCCCGACCAGGACGCCGGTCCCGACCGAGACGACGAGGTTGAACACGAGGACCGCCAGGTCGAGCCGCACCTCCACCGCCCGGGTGCTGAGGCGGGCGACGAAGGCCACCAGGAGATCCAGCGTCGCCGCGGCGAGCCCAAGGCCGAGCAGCCCTCCGACGACCGAGAGGGTGACGCTCTCCGCAAGGAGATGCCCGAACACGCGCGCCCGGGAGGCGCCGAGGGCGGTGCGGACCGCCAGCTCACGCTCCCGGCGCTGGAGGCGGGCAAGGGTGAGGTTCGCCACGTTGGAGCAGACGATGAGCAGGAGGAACGCGGCGGCGGCGAGGAGCACCAGCAGCGTCGGTCGGGCGTTGGCGGTGAGCTCCTCGCGGAGCGAGAGGGCCTCGAGCGCGAGTCCCTGCCCCTTCGGGTAGTCCTCCGGGTGATCCTGCTGCCAGGAGGCGGAGATTCCGGCGAGCTCGGCGTTCGCCGTGCGGAGGTCGACGCCTGGCCGCCGGACCCCGAAGACGGTGAGCCCACGCACCGCCCGCGCCTGGTCCCAGGCGGCCGCGCGGCGGAACGGGCAGGAGTCCACCGGCATGTAGACGTCGTTCTCCGCCGGGTACTGCGGGATGTTGGGGAGGACCCCGACCACGGTGTGCGCCCGGTCGTTCATGGTGAAGGAGCGACCGACGACGGTCGGGTCCCCGCCGAGGTGCTTCTGCCAGTAGCCGTAGCTGAGGAGCAGCACCGCCGGCGCCCCGGGGAGGTCCTCGCCCTCGGCGAAGAGCCGGCCCAGGAGCGGCTTCACCCCGAGCGTCTGGAAGAAACCGGCGGAGACGACGCCGGTCTGCACCCGCTCGGGCTCGGACCCACCGAGGATGACGAAGGGCATCGAGTGATACTCGACCAGGTTGGCGACGGTGGCCGCGCGCGTCCGGAGCTCGCGGAACTCCACCGGGGAGATCCCCACGTTCTTCACCCCGGCGAGCCGCGCCGGCTGCGTCAGGTGCACCAGCCGATCGCCGTCCGGGTAAGGCAGTGGGCGGAGCAGCACTCCGTGGATCACGCTGAAGATGGCGGTGCTCGCCCCGATGCCGAGGCCGAGCGTCACCAGCACGGCCAGAGTGAACGCGGGCGCCCGGGCCAGCGCCCGCACCGCGAGTCGAAGGTCCTGGGCGATCTCGTGCATGGGTGGCTCGAAGCTCCTCCAGCCGGCCCAGCGAGCAACCCGCGTGCCCCGGTGAAGCGGCCCCGGGGTGCTGCAAACGGCGACTTGGGGCGCGGCGGCGTTCCGGATGTGGGACCCGCCGTTCCGCTTTCGGCGGGGTCCCCGGGATCAGGGCCCGAGGAGATGCAGGAGGCGGCGGTGCAGATCGAGCACCTCGTCCTCGCGCGCGAGCAGCAGCGCGACCGTCTCCGGGTCGTCCCGCTCGCGCAGCTCGCGGTCGAGCGTCGCGAGCCGCTCCTGGAGGTCGCCCGCGCGATCCGGAGCGATGGCCCCCGACCGCGCGCGGAGCCGGCCGGCGACCTCGCGGTTCCCGGCAAAGCGCCGCACCACCGCCAGCGCGCGCTCCACCACATCCTGGGACAGCCCGGCCGAGGCGAGCGCGGCAGGATGTGCGGAGGCCATCGCCGCCGGGCTCCAGCCCGCACCGAGCTCCTGGAGCAGCGCCCGCTGGTAGCCGAGCAGCCGGTCCAGGAGCGGGGCGTCGATGCGGAGGCCGGCGAAGGAGAGGGTCCGCGCGTCGCCGCCGGTGAGCTCGTTGCCGCGCCGCTGCATCAGTGGGCTCCTGCGGGGACGAGCTGATCCGCCAGCCGGTCGAGGTCCGAGAGCGATTGCACGATGACGACCTGGTCACACACCCGGGCGTAAAGGTCCATCTCGCTGTCCCCCACCCCCCACGCTCTGCGCTCCTCCGGACAGATCCACACCACCCGGCGTGCCTTGCGGCGGATCTCCCGGAGCGCCCAGACGTTCGGCGGGTTCTGGTTGTTCCGGCCGTCGCCGATGATCAGCACCGTGGTCCGCCGGGTCACGGCCGGGAGCTCGCGGCGGACGAAGCTCGCCAGCGCGTGGCCATAGTTGGAGTTGGACTGGAGCGAGACGGCCTTCCCGGTGACGGCGAGGTCGAGGGCGCGCTCGGGCTCGAGGTTCCGGAACAGGTCGGTCACCTCGCCCAGGTCGGAGACGAAGACGAAGCTCCGCACCCGGGCGAAGAGCGACTGCAGGGTGTGGGTGAAGAGCAGCATCAGCCGGCTCACGTTCCTGACCGACTCCGAGACGTCGCAGAGCACCACCACCTCGGGTCGCTGGGGCCGGCGGGTGCGGAACACCGGGACCATGGGCATCCCGCCCCAGGACATGTTGCGGCGGAGCGTCCGCCGGGCATTGAGCGTGCCCTTCCGGCGGCTCCGCTCGCGCCGGACGAGGCGGGTCTTCAATCGCTCGGCGAGGCGGCGGACGCTGTGCTGCATCTGGGTGAGCTCGGCGCGGCTCAGGCTCTGGAAGCTGCGCTCGGCCAGCGCGCCCGAGGTGCCGCGGAGCCGGGCGCGGGCCTGCCGCTCCACCTCACGGCGCGCATCCGCCTCGAGGCCGCGGAACAGGTCGGAGAGCCGGCGGCTCACCCACTCGAATCCCTCGGCGGACAGTCCGCGGCGCTGCAGCTCGGCCTCGATGGCACCGATGTCCGTCCGGAGGCCGTCCCCGCCCGCGCCGGCGAGGAGGCGGCGGGCGTAGAAGCCGGCCTGCAGGGGGCTCTGGAGCCGGGAGAAGTCGAGCTGGAGCGTCGCGCCGCGGAAGAGCTGGGCGAGCCGCGACCGGTCGCCGCGGACGGCGGCCTGGGTGAGCGGGGACATCTCGCGGAGGAGCCGGTTCAAGGTGTGGAGGGTCATCGTCCGCTCGTCCCCCTCGAGAGCCCCGGTGGCAGCGAGCGCGTCGAGCAGCGACTGTTCCACGCCTTCGAGCAGCGAGACGGCTCCGGAGAAGAAGACGTCGAACGCCCGGTCGAACGGCCCCCGGTCCGCCGAGCGCTTCACCATCGTCGTCCGCAGGACGGACCGGAACGCCTCACGATCGGCGAGGTCGACCAGCGTCGCGGCGCGGGTAGCATCGAGCAGCTCGGACGTCGCGACCCGGACGCCGTTCTGGCGCAGCACCTCGGCGAACTCGACGATCCGGGCCTCCATCCGGAACGGGAGATAACCAGAGATGGCCCGCATTTTCCTGGCCGGCGCCTCGGGCATCATCGGCCAGCGGCTGATCCCGCTCCTGGTCCGGGCGGGACACCAGGTCACCGGGACCACCCGGACGGTGGAGCGCACCGGGATGCTCCGCGCGCTCGGAGCGACCCCGGTGGTGGTCGACGTCCTCGAGGCACCCCTCCTCGCGCGGGTCATGGCCGAGCACGCGCCCGAGGTGGTGATTCACCAGCTGACCAGCCTTCCCGACCACATGGCGTCGCTCGATGCAGCCGGGCTCGAGCGGGCCATCCTCGCGAACGCCCGGATCCGGTCCGAGGGCACCCCGGCCCTGGTCGCGGCGGCGACGGCGTGCGGGGCTCGCCGGCTGGTGGCCCAGAGCATCCTGTGGATCTACGCCCCCGGGCGGGAGCCGCACGTCGAGTCCGATCCGATCGACGTGGGGTCGACGGGGCGCGCAGCCATCACGGTCCAGGGCGTGATGGCGCTCGAGCGGTCCGTCCTCGGCGCACCGATGGACCCGGTGGTGCTGCGTTACGGGTGGCTCTACGGGCCAGGCAGCGGCCACGACGGACCGTGGAAGGGCCCCTCCCTGCACGTCGACGCAGCCGCCCACGCGGCGTTCCTGGCGGTCGAGCGCGGCGCCGGGGTCTACAACGTCGCGGAGTCGAGCCCGTATGCCTCGAGCGAGAAGGCTCGCCGCGAGCTCGGGTTCGACGCCGCGTTCCGGAGCTGAGCGCCCCGATTGCTCCGGGCACGCAGCTGGGCCACGCTCTCGCTGCTCGTTGCTGGGACGGCCGTGGCCGCGCTCGGCCTCGGGCTCGCGGTGCGGCAGTTCGGCGATCGGTTCTGGCGCTCCCTACGTTGGTGCCTCTGATCTTCAATCCACCCGCTCGAAGAGAGCCAGCGCCTCCGAGTGGTGCGTCCCCGGGAACATGTCGACGAGCTGGAGCGCCCTGAGCCTGAACCCTGCGGCCACGAGCCGCGCCGAGTCGCCGGCCAGCGCGCCCGCGTCACAGGCGACGTAGACGAGGCGCCGGACGCCGAGCTCCCGGGCCGCCGAGGCGAGCCCCGGCGCGCCGGTCCGGGGCGGATCGGCGAGGAGGAGGTCGAAGCGGCGGCCCTCCTTCACCAGTCCCCGGGGCACCTTCTCCGCGTTCCCCTGCACGAATCGCACGTTGTCCAGCTGGGCCTCGGTCGAGGACTTCACCGCGAGCCGGACGGAGAGCGCCGAGGACTCGACCGCGACCACCGAGGCCACCCGCGCGGCGAGGGCGAAGGTGAAGGTCCCGTTGCCCGCGTAGAGCTCGAGCGCCGTGTCCTCCGGTCGCGGCGCCAGCAGCGCGATCGCCCGCTCGACCAGGAGCGGGGTCGCCTCGGCGTGGGCCTGGGAGAAGGCCTCCGGGCGAAGGAGGAGTGGCACGTCCGGCCGGAGCGGAGCGCCGCTTCGCAGCGTGGGCCGCCCGACGTCCTCGCTCGACCCGCGCTCGGGGCTGAGCACCACGCCGCGGACTCCCGAGCGCACGACGGCCAGCGCCACCTCGCGGGCCCGCGGGGTGACAGCCCCGTCCAGCTCGAGCGCGACCGAGACGCGCTCCCCGTCTGCGACCAGCCGGACCGAGCGAAGGACGCGGGCAAGCGGCGCGACGACGGGGGCGAGGCGCCCAGGCAGCGCCGCGAGCGGCGCGACGAGGGCGGGACAGCGGTCGACGAGGACGGAGTCGTGGCTCCGCCGGGCCAGGTAGCCGAGACCGGTGCCGGTCCAGGTCAGGTCGGCGCGACGGCGGGTCCCCAGGTCGCCTGCGGCAAGGGTCGGGAGCCACTCGATTCCCGAGAGGTCGAGGCCGCCGAGGCGCTCCAGCGCGGCCCTGACCGCCACCTCGCGTTTCCGGCGCTGCGCCTCGGGAGCGAGGTGGAGCCAGTCACAGCCGCCGCAGATCCCGGCGTGTGGACACGCTGGCGTCACGCGTTCGGGCGCTGGACGGAGGACCTCCACCAGTCGGCCCCGCCGGACCTTGCCCTCGTCGGCCGGGGCGACCCGGACCCGTTCGCCGGGGAGCGCACCGGCCACGAAGAGCGCCCGGCCGTTCCAGGAGGCGACTCCCTCCCCGTCTGCGGAGAGCCGATCGACGTCGACGTCGACCGGCGGCGCCTCGCGCGACTTCCTGGTTGGATGTCTCGGGGGCGGAGCCCGGCGGGTCACCATGGGCCGCTCCAGTGCGGGACCCGGACGGGCCCGGCGATCCGGCTCAGTTCGGCTGCTTGCCGCCGGAGACGGGTCCGGGCATCCGGCCGGCCTCGGGCAGCTCGCGCCGGAGCTGCTCGACGAAGCGCTGGATGCGGTCGCGCAGCTCGTCGGTGACGTCCACGAACTCGACGCCCATCCCTGGCACCTGGTTGGTGGGGTTGTCGAACTCCTGGACGCGGGTCACCCGCCCGCGCACCTCGAAGGGCACGGGGGCCCCGGGCAGCTGGAGGATGATCCGGACCGTGGTCCCGATCGGAAGCGGGTTCCGCGCGTTGATGAACATCCCGCCCTGGGAGAGGTTGGTCGCCCAGTCGGTGATGAAGCCGTCGACGGTGCGATAGGCCACGGGCAGCTCATGCTCGAGCCGGTCCGCTCTCCGTCCGCTCTTCGGGTTCTCGTCGGAGCTTGTCCACCTCCGCAGGAGCATCACCTGGACGTGCGCTTCCGTCCAGCGGAAGCGGTACCGAGCCGCCGCCCTGACCTAGACGCGCATCTCGCAGAGGTCGGGCGAGATGCGCAGCCGGGGCTCGGTGAGCTTCTGGACGTGCTCGGGGCTGACCCCGGGGGCCACCTCGCGGAGGAGGAGCCCCTCCGGGAGGACGTCGATGTAGGCGAGGTCGGTGACGATGTGATGCACGCACCTGCGGCCGGTGAGGGGCAAGCCGCAGCGCTCGAGGATCTTGGGCTTTCCCTCCTTCGTGGCGTGCTCCATGGCCACGAAGACGCGCTTGGCGCCCATCGCGAGGTCCATCGCCCCGCCCATGCCCTTGACCATCTTGCCGGGGATCATCCAGTTGGCGAGGTCTCCCTGGGCGGAGACCTCCATCGCGCCGAGCACGGCCAGGTCGATGTGGCCCCCGCGGATCATCCCGAACGAGGCGGCGGAGTCGAAGAAGGAGGCGCCCTTGACCGCGGTGACGGTCTCCTTGCCGGCGTTGATGAGGTCCGGGTCCTCCTGCCCCTCCAGGGGCCAGGGGCCGATGCCGAGGAGCCCGTTCTCCGAGTGCAGGAGGATGTCCATCCCCTGGGGGATGTAGTTGGCGACGAGGGTGGGCAGACCGATGCCCAGGTTGACGTAGTACCCATCGCGCAGCTCGAGCGCGATGCGGTGGGCGACCTGTTCGCGGGTGAGGGTCATGGTCGTCGTCTCCGGTCAGGCGCGCTTGCGGACCGTGCGCTTCTCGATCCACTTCTCGTAGTGGCGACCCTTCAGCACCCGGTGGACGAAGATGCTCGGGGTGTGGATCTGGTCGGGATCGATCTCGCCCACCTCCACCAGGTGCTCGCACTCGACGATGGTGATCCTCGCCGCCATGGCCATCAGCGGGGAGAAGTTCCGGGCGGTCTCCCGGAAGACGCAGTTCCCCCACCGGTCGGCCTTCCAGGCGCGGATGATGGCGTAGTCGGCCCGGAGGGGCTTCTCGAAGACGTACTCCTTGCCGTCGATGGTCCGGGTCTCCTTGCCCTCGGCGATCTGGGTGCCGACGCCGGTGGGCGTGAAGAAGCCCCCGATCCCGCAGCCGGCGGCGCGGATCCGCTCGGCCAGGGTGCCCTGCGGGTTGAGCTCGACGTCGATCTCGCCGGCGAGGAGCTGCCGCTCGAACTCCTTGTTCTCCCCGACGTAGGAGGCGACCATCTTCCGGACCTGGTGCGCCTTGAGCAGGACGCCGAGTCCGTGGTCGTTGGTGCCGCAGTTGTTCGAGATGAGCGTGAGGTTCTTCACGCCCCTCTTCGCCAGGGCGGCGATGAGGTTCTCCGGGTTCCCGCACAGGCCGAACCCGCCGGACATCACCACCGCGCCGTCGGGGATGTCCGCGACCGCGGCGTCGGCACTGGCCACCACCTTGTTCATGTCGTCTCCGGGATCAGCGCTCGACCATCAGGGCGATGCCCTCGCCGCCGCCGATGCAGAGCGAGGCGACGCCGCGCTTCTTGCCGGTGTCCTTCATCGTCTGGAGGAGGGTGATCAGCACCCGGGCGCCCGAGGCGCCGATGGGGTGACCGAGCGAGGTCGCGCCGCCGCGGATGTTGACCTTCGACGGGTCCAGCTTGAGGAGCTGGTTGTTGGCGATGGCGACGACGGCGAAGGCCTCGTTGATCTCCCAGAGATCGACGTCGGCGGCGGAGGTCTTGGTCCGCTCGAAGAGCTTCTTGATCGCGTCGGCCGGGGCGATGGTGAACTCGACGGGCTTCCGCGCGGCGGTGGTGTAGCCGACGATGCGGCCAAGCACGGTCTTGCCCTCGGCCTTCGCCCGCTCGGCGGACATGAGGACCAGCGCGGCGCCGCCGTCGTTGATCGAGGAGGCGTTGGCGGCGGTGACGGTGCCGTCCTTCTTGAAGACCGGCTTGAGGGTGGCGATCTTCTCCGGCCTGGCGTTCTTCGGTCCCTCGTCGTCGGCGACCATCACCGGCTCGCCCTTCTTCTGCGGGACGGGAACGGGGACGATCTCCGCCTTGAAGAGGCCTTCCTTCTGCGAGCGGATGGCGCGGTTGGTGGACTCGAGCGCGAACTCGTCCTGGGTGGCGCGGCTGATCTTGAACTGCTCGGCGCAGGCCTCCGCGCACATCCCCATGTGCTGGTTGCTGTAGACGTCGGTGAGGCCGTCGAAGACCAGGTGGTCCTTCATCTCCACGGTGCCCATCCGGGCACCGTTCCGCATGTTGAGCGAGAGGTAGGGAGCGTTGCTCATCGACTCCATGCCGCCGGCGACGATGATCTCGGCCTCACCGAGAGCGATCGCCTGGGCGCCGGAGATGACGGCCTTGAGGCCGGAGCCGCACATCTTGTTCAGGGTGTTGGTGGGGACGGTGTCGGGGAGGCCCGCGCCGAGTGCGGCCTGGCGTCCAGGGGCCTGTCCCTGACCGGCCTGGAGGACGTTGCCCATCCAGACCTCCTCGACCCGGCCCGGGTCGACACCCGCGCGTTCCAGCGCCGCGCGGATCGCGATCGCGCCGAGCTGCGCTGCGGTGACCGAGGACAGGGTCCCCAAGAAGCTTCCGATGGGGGTGCGGGCTGCACCAACGATGACGACGTCACGGGCCATGGGCATCACTCCGGCTGAGAGCCAATGAACGGAATTGTCACGCGAGGGCGCCCCGGTCAACCAGATCTGGGGTGCCGTCCGGCCTAGTGGGGTCAGGAGCGCGGCGCGGAACCGATTCCCGTCGAAATCGAGCACGAGGGTGCCGCCGCCGTTGAAGACGACGAGGCGGAGCTGGGTTCCTTCCTCGCGGAATTCGGCCCGCTGACCGCGGACGGCTCCGGGCCTTCCGTCCCGGCTGTCCAGTCCCGACCAGAGGCGGCTCCCGTCGGTCACCAGGACCATCCAGCCCCGCGAGTCGGTGGGTCCCAGCCCGAGAAGGACGATCTCCAGTGCTCCCTGTCGAGCGAAGACGTGGCGGATGACCTCGGCGATGAGGTCGAGCGAGCCCCACGTGCCGACGACGCAGCGGCCGCCATCCACCACGCGGAGTGCCCAGAGCACCTGAATCGTCTGCGGGAGCGGCGCCACCCAGTTCAGCCCGACGCCGCCGACCGTGGAGGCCCAGACCTGCCGGACGTCCCCTGCCCCGAGATCGCCGGGCTCGACGACGCCCTTTCCGGGTGCCGGAGTCACCCGGTCGCCAACCGAGGACTCGGGCGTGACGGCGACCATGCCGCAGTCCGGCGGCTGTCGCCGTTTCCCCATCCACTGGGCGGGCGTCCAGGCATCCGCACGGAGCGCCGGAGGGGCCGGAGCGCATCCGAGGAGGCCGACCGCCGCGAGGAGCGCTGCAAGCTGGGCCCGCATCGGAGCGCCGCACGCTACCCCACCCGGGCTGGGGGGCGCGCCCAGAGGCTATAGCAATAACTCACACGCCGAGCGAAACGCCATGACGAGATCTCGGTCACTTCGGCGGCATCAAGACGTACGACGAGTGATAGTTCTTGCTATAGCCTCTGGGCGCCCGAGGGTGGGTCCCCCGGCGGAGGCGCCGACCCGCTTGCGCCCGCCAGCCGCGGTGCCCATGCCCCCAGGATGCCGGGCGCACCCCAGAGCGCAGGGATCTCGCGCAGGCCGGCGGGAGGACGCCTCTGCCTCGACCGCCCTGCCCGCCCCGTCTCCCGTACAGGCCGCTTCGACGCGGACTTCGCACGCCGACCGAGCTCACCGGTCCGTCCCGCAAAGAGAAGGGCCGGGCTCCCAGAAGGAACCCGGCCCGTGGCCGCCGAGGCGGCTCAGCCTATCGGCGCAGCTTCGACGCCATGACGTCTCCGAGGCGCGCCTTCGACCCCTCGGCCTGCTTGCGCAGGTACTCGCGGTAGTCGTCCTCGCCCTCGTGCAGCAGCGCCTTCATCGACAGGGCGACCTTCCGGTCGGGGGTGTTGATGTCGATGATCTTCACCGCGACGTCCTGGCCCTCGCTGACGACGTCGCGCGGGTTCTCCACGCGCTCGTCCTTGAGCTCCGAGACGTGCACCAGCCCCTCGATCCCGGGCTCGATCTCCACGAACGCTCCGAAGTCGGTGACCTTGGTGACCTTGCCCTTCGACCCTGCTGCCCACGGGGAGGCGCTCGCTGAGGGTCTCCCAGGGGTCCTGGGTGAGCTGCTTGATGCCGAGGCTGAAGCGCTCGTTCTCGACGTCGATGTTGAGCACCATCGCCTCGACTTCATCGCCCTTCTTGAACAGCTCGCCCGGGTGCTTGATGCGCTGGGTCCAGCTGATGTCCGAGACGTGCACCAGACCGTCCATGCCCTCCTCGACGCCGACGAAGATGCCGAAGTCGGTGACGTTGCGGACCTGGCCCTTGATGATGGAGCCGATCGGGTACTTGTCCTCGAGCAGCGTCCAGGGGTTCGGCCTCGATCTGCTTCATGCCGAGCGCGATGCGCTTGGCCTTGGGATCGATGTCCAGCACCACCGCCTCGACCTCCTGGCCGACCTCGAGCACCTTGGACGGGTGCTTCAGGCGCTTGGTCCAGGACATCTCGGAGACGTGGACCAGACCTTCCACGCCCTGCTCGATCTCCACGAACGCGCCGTAGTCGGTGATGCTGACCACCTTGCCGCTGGACGCGCGTGCCGACCGGGTACTTCTCGTCGGCCCGGTGCCAGGGGTCCTCCTGGATCTGCTTGAGGCCGAGGCTGACGCGCTCCTGGGTGGGGTCGAACTTGAGGACGACGACGCGGACCTCGTCACCCACGTTGAACATCTCCGAGGGGTGACCGATGCGGCCCCAGGACATGTCGGTGATGTGGAGGAGGCCGTCGATGCCGCCGAGGTCGATGAAGGCGCCGTAGTCGGTGAGGTTCTTCACCACGCCCTTCAGGACCGCACCCTCCTTGAGGTTCTTGAGCGTTTCCTTCTTCAGCTCCTCGCGCTGCTTCTCCAGCAGGACGCGCCGGGAGAGGACGATGTTCCCGCGCTTCTTGTTGAACTTGATGACCTTGAACTCGAATTCCTTCGAGATGTACTGGTCGAGGTTCCGGACCGGGCGGATGTCCACCTGGCTGCCGGGGAGGAACGCCTTCACGCCGATGTCGACGCTGAGGCCGCCCTTGACGCGGCCGACGATGACGCCCTTGACGATCTCGTCGCGCTCGCACGCGGCGGAGATCTCGTCCCAGATGCGCATCTTGTCGGCCTTCTCCTTGGAGAGGACGACCATGCCGGTATCGTTCTCACGGCTCTCGAGGAGCACCTCGACGGGGTCGCCGTCCTTGACGGTGACTTCGCCCCGCGGATTGGTGAACTCCGAGATGGGAATCTGGCCTTCGGACTTGTAGCCGATGTCGACGACCGCGTAGTCCTTGGTGACCTGGACGACCGTGCCCTTGACCAGGTCGCCTTCCTTGAGAATCCCTTCGCCGCCGCGCTCCTTGAGCGAGGCTTCGAAGAGGGAGGCGAAATCCTCGTCGCCGCCGTCGAGCTGTGGGTTGAGGTTTTGCTGCATAGAGTTGGAAAGTCCTATCGTCACTTCAACTGCGACCCCAGGGTGGTGGGATGTCCGGCCCCGGCTGTGGAGACGGACGGCGGACGTTGACCCTCATGTGGGGTGTGACACGGGGGCGCCGCTGCTCGGGGAGCCAGCCAACGTAAGCCAGCGCGAGGCGCGCGCAACCTACGGGCATGTCGGACGGCAGGTCAAGTGTGCTCGGCCGCCCCCCTGCTCTCGCAAAACGAGGCGCGCCGGATGAGCGCGCAGCTCGAGGTGGTGGCCTACGTCCACGAGGCGCACGAGGGGCTCGCGCGGCTGCGCGCACCGCTCGAGCGCGCCGGCTTCCGGGCCGTGGAGCGCTTCCGTGCGCCGGACCCGGCGGCGGACGTGCGCGCCCCACTCTTGGTCGTCCTCGGCGGTCCGATGGGCGTGTACGAGGCGGACCGTTTCCCCTTCCTGGCAGTGGAGCAGGAGGTGCTCCGGGGCCGGCTCGCGGCGAACCGGCCCTCCATCGGCCTGTGCCTGGGGGCCCAGCTTCTGGCGGCGGCGGCCGGATCGACCGTCCGCAAGGGGGACCGGGGCAAGGTGATCGGCGTGGGGCCGGTCCGGCGACTTCCGGTCGAGGATCCGCTCCTGGCAGAGCTGCCGGACGCCTTCGACGTCGTGCACTGGCATGGCGACACCTTCGACCCCGTCCCGGGGGTGGCGCTGTTCCGCGGGGAGCCCTACCCGGCCCAGGGGTTTCGGCTGGGGACCTCGGTCGGTCTCCAGTTCCACGCCGAGCTCGGTCCGAAGGGCTTCCGTGACTGGGTGGAAGGCTCGTCCGGCGCCCTCCGGCGGAGCGGGCGGGACCCGGAGGCTCTCCTGGACTCCGGCCTGCCCCGGTTGACGGCGGCGCTGCCTGTCCTGGACCGGCTGCTCGAGGCCCTGGCCCGGGACGCCCGGGCGGCCGTGATGCCCTGAAATCGAGGGCCTCGGGGCGCGTAGGATGGGCATGCGCCTCGTCCCCCTCGTCCTGGCGGCCTGTACGGTCGCGCTCCCCGCGCTCGGGTCCGAGTCCCGCGGCGTCTCCGGCTTCACCAGCATCGAGCTCGCCGCCCCCATCGACGTCGAGGTCCGTCCCGGCAAGTTCGGAGCGACGCTGGAGATGGACTCGGAGATCGCGCGCCGGCTCACGACGGAGGTCCGGGGCGACACACTGCGCATCTCGCTCGAGGGCTGGAACGTGCACCTCCAGGGCAAGAGCCGGATCAAGGTGACGATGCCCGAGCTCCGCGCCGTCCACATCGAGGGCAGCGGGGACGTGGACATCGCCGGCTTCAAGGACCAGAGCAAGGTCGAGCTGCGCATCTCCGGCTCGGGGGACATGAAGTTCGCCGGGACCTGCACCGGGCTGGACGTGCGGATTGAGGGCTCGGGAGACGTGGTTCTCGCCGAGGGTCAGGCCGGGTCGCTCCAGGCGCGCATCCAGGGCTCGGGGAACATCCGCGGCCGCGACTTCAAGGCGAAGAACGTCTCGGTGGCGATCGAGGGGTCCGGCGACGCGGACATCCGGGTGGCCGGCGGGGCTCTCAACCTCGCGGTGAACGGCTCGGGCGACATTCGCTGGACGGGCGAGGCCAGCACTGTGAGCACCGCCACCCACGGCAGCGGCAGCATCGCCAAGCGCTAGAGCGACTTCTCCAGCTCGAACAGCGGAACTCCGTGGAAGTCTCGCTCGCTGCCCTGGTGGAGCGAGAACCCGGCGCGTGAGTAGAGCGCGATGGCGTGGTTCAGGAACGGCGTGGTCCGCAGGAACACTCGCCCGTGTCCTCGCGCGCGGCCGAACCGCTCGGCCTCCTCGAGGAGCGCCCTCCCCACGCCGAGCCCACGCGCACCGGGGTGCACGGCCATGCTTCGAAGGTGTAGTCCCTCGGGCCGGGGGTACGCCGACAGGGTGCCGACGGGGGTCGCCCCGACGAAGGCGAGCCACACCACCCCCTCGTCCATCCGGCGCCGGAGCGTCTCGACGTCCGGCAAGGTCGCTGCCAGCGCCTCCGGGGTGTAGAGGCCAGCCACCTCGGCGAAGGCCACCCGGAGGAGGAACGCCGTGGTCGCGGCCTCGGTCCGTCTCGCTCGCCGGACCCGCACTTCCGCCACCGCTGGGGACTCGAGGTACATGCGGGGAGGCATTCCAGCCGAACCGCAACGCGGGGGCACGGCACAGCGGCGGGACGCGCAGAGAGGAACAGCAGGGGGGATTCGAGGGTGCGGCCCGTCCTGGCCCGTGCCTAGGTTGCGCCCATGGAATGGCAAGGTGGCCGGCGCAGTGACAATGTCGACGATGCAGGCCGGGGCGGAGGCTTCGGCCGGCCGCTCGCGTTCGGAGGCGGCGCCATCGGCATCATCGGCGCGATCCTCTTCTATCTCCTGACCGGCCAGGTTCCGGACATCCAGCAGGCGCCGAGCCAGGTCCAGCCGCAGTCCCAGACAGCTCCGCGCTCGGCGGCCGACCAGCAGGGGCGCGAGTTCGTCGGCGTGGTCCTCGCCAGCACCGAGGATACGTGGACGTCGGTGCTCCCGCAGCAGGCCCGGGTGCAGTACCGGCCGCCCCGGCTCACCATGTTCGAGGACGCGGTGCAGTCGGCCTGCGGCATGGCCGAGAGCGCGATGGGGCCGTTCTACTGCCCGCCGGACCAGCGCGTGTACCTGGACCTCGGCTTCTTCAACCAGCTGAGCCGGATGGGCGCTCCGGGGGACTTCGCCCGCGCGTACGTCATCGCGCACGAGGTCGGCCACCACGTGCAGAACCTGCTCGGCATCAATGCAGCGGGTGTCGCAGCTGCGCCGCGCCTCCAGCAGGGCGGACAGCAACGCCCTGAGCGTCCTCACCGAGCTCCAGGCGGACTGCTACGCCGGGGTCTGGGCCAACCACGCCAATGCGAACTACCGCACGAGCAGGAAGGATGAGCACTTCATCCAGCCCAGCGACATCGACTCGGGCCTGGCGGCGGCAGCCTCGGTGGGGGACGATCGGCTGCAGCGGCAGTCCCGCGGGTACGTGTCGCCGGAGAGCTTCACCCACGGCTCGAGCGCCCAGCGCGTCCAGTGGTTCAAGACCGGCATGCAGACCGGGGATCTCCGGGCCTGCGACACGTTCGGAAAGGCCGGGGTCCGCCTCTGAGCGGTGCCTGGTGCTGCCCGGGGACGTTGACCCCGGCGCTCACCGCGCGCTGCCGGATCTCCTCCACCAGCTGCTGGAAGCGGGAATCCCCGCGCAGTGACTGGAAATCGCTGTCCGCGCCCGCGCCGGCAGCGATCCGGATCAGCAGGCCATGGTCGACCGCGTCGCGCAGCACCTCGATGGCGCGGTCGCGCTTCCCCGCCTGCGCCAGGATGCAGGCCAGGTTGTACTTGGAATCGGCGAGCAGGTGATTGCTCGGCCCGAGCGCGCGGGCCCGGATCGCGACCACCTCGTTCTGCGTGGCCTCGGCCTCGGCCAGCTTCCCCCGGTCCTTGGAGATGAGCGCCAGGTGCTCCATCGCGCCCACGGTGTCGCGGTGCTCGGGGCCAAGGACGCGCCTCCGCACCTCGACCACCTGGCGCGCGACCGCGTCCGCCTCGTCCAGCTGCTTCGACCACTTGAGGGTGACTGCCAGGTTGTCGAGCGTGAACAGGGTGCGAGGGTGCTCCGGTCCGAGGACGCGGCGCTGGCGCTCCAGGAGTTCGCGCATCAGGGGAAGTGCCTCGTCCCTGCGGCCGAGGTTGCTGAGGCTCGCTGCCACGTTGCCCAGCGCGACGAGGGTGTCCGGGGCATCCGGCCCCAGGCCCTCCTCGGCGGTGGCCAGCATCTCCCGGTCGATCGGCAGCGCTTCTGCCCAGCGGTGCTGACGCTCGAGCGCGATGGCGAGCATGCCCCGCTGCTTCCAGGTGACGCGATGCTTCGACCCCAGGACCCGCTCCATCGTCGCCAGCGTCTCGCGGCTCATCCGCTCCGCCGTGGCGAGGTCCCCGCCGTCGGCGATCGTCCAGTCGAGCAGCGAGCGCATGCGCAGGGCGAGGAGACTCTCCGGCCCGAGCCGGCGATCGGCGATGTCGAGAGCTGGGCGGAGCAAAGACTCCGCCTCCTTCGGCTTGCCCTGCTCCCGGAGGATGCTGGCGAGGCTGAGCGTCGACTCGAGGGTGTCGGTCGCCTCGGGGCCGAGCGCCCGCGTCCGGGTATCGAGCGACGCCTGGGCCAGCGCGCCGGCCTGCGGGTAGAGGCCGAGACCCTCGTAGACCTCACCCAGCGTCGCGGTCATGCGCGCCTGTAGCTCCGGCTGCTGGGCGAGCGCGGTCTGGACCTCGCGTGCGGCACGGTCGAGCACCTCGCGCGCGGTGATGCTGTTCCCCCGGGCCTCGCTGGGGTCGGCCAGCTGGAACATCGAGGTGAGAAAGCCGGAGACCTGCCGCGCCGCCGCCGCCTCGGCGTTGGCGCGGTCTCGCTCCCTGGCGATGCGTCGGGCCTGGAAGGCCGTGCTCGCGGCGAAAGCGGTGAGGAGGACCACCAGTGTGCCCGCCACCCCCGCGCCGAGGAGATGCCGGCGGAGATACTTGCGGACGCGGTACGGGGTGCTCGGAGCGCGCGCCACCACGGGCTCATGGCGGAGATGCCTCCGGAGGTCCTCGGCCAGCTCGGCGACCGTGCCATACCGGCGGGTGCGCTCCTTCTCCAGCGCCTTGAGGATGATCGCGTCCAGATCGCCCTTGATCTGCCGCCGGAGGGTGTCGGGGTCGCTGGCCCTTGCACGCGCGACATCTTCCGCCTCTGCCGGGGCCGCGCCGAGCCGGGCGCTGGGCCGCGGGGGGTCGGTCTCTCGCAGCATCCGCCGCAGTTCCTCGTCGGTGGAGGCGCGCAGCGCTTTCGACGAGAACGGGAGCGCGCCCGTCACCAGCTGGTAGAGGACGACCCCCAGCGAGTAGACGTCGGTCCGGGTGTCCACGTCCTGGCCGCTCGAGTCCGCCTGCTCCGGGCTCATGTACTCCGGGGTTCCGATCAGCGCCCCGATCTCGGTGAGGAGCGTCCTCTGGGTGAGGCGCCGGCCGATGGCCTTGGCGATACCGAAGTCGATCACCTTGGGCTGCGGCCTTCCATCGACCGTGGACACGAGGATGTTGGAAGGCTTGAGGTCCCGGTGGATGATCGCCTTCTGGTGGGCGTGCTGAACGCCCTCGCAGGCCTCGATCAGAAGCTCGAGCCGCTGGGCGACCGATAGCCGCAGGCCGTCGCAGTGCTCGTCGATGGCACGGCCTGCGACGTACTCCATGACGAAGTAGGGCCGGCCCTCGGGCGTCTTCCCTCCTCCGAAGATCCTGGCGATCGCCGGATGGTCCATGAGCGCCAGCGCCTGTCGCTCGGATTCGAAGCGGGCGATGACCTCCTTGGTGTCCATCCCCGCCTTGATGATCTTCACCGCCACCATGCGGCGGACGGGCTCGCGCTGCTCGGCGAGCCAGACCTCGCCCATTCCCCCCTCGCCAAGCCGGCGCTGAAGACAGAGGCCATCGAAGGTGGCGGGGCTGGGTCCGAGGACCGCTCCGCCAGCCGGAAGGGTGTCTTCGATGACGAGCGTCCTGTCGCCCATGGCTGCTGGCCAGGCGAACGACAGCGGCCAGGCACCACGGCTGTCAATCGCACGGCGTGGCCGTGTCGTCCCCGGTCCCTCGACCCGAGAAACCATCCCGGTGCAAGAGCGCACGCCCCGCCCGATCCCTCGCCGCACGCGCGTCCTGTGCCGGTGACCGGGAGCGGCGCGCGATATGGGGACCCGACCATGAGCCAGCCGATCGAGGTGATTGCCGCGTCCGATGCACCGCCAGCGATCGGACCCTATTCCCAGGCCATTCGCGCGGGCGACTTCGTCTTCGTCTCCGGGCAGATCGCGGTGAACGTCCGGACCGGCAAGCTCGCCGAGGGCATCGAGGCGCAGACCCGCCAGGTGATGGAAAACCTGCGAGCCGTGCTGACGGCGGCCGGTGCCTCGCTCGCCCAGGTGGTCAAGGTGACGATCTTCCTCGCCCGGTGGGAGGACTTCACGCCGATGAACTAGGTCTACGCGACGTACTTCCCCGACGAGGGCGCCGGCCCGTGCCGTCGTCCAGGGCCCCCGCATCCCCGAGGGAACTCTGGTCGGCCTCGAGGCGATCGCCTACCTCGGCTGAGCGTGGGCGCCGCGCCAGAGTTCGGGGCCCTCGTCTGCCAGTGAGCGTCCCCTAGCCGATGCGGACGCGCGCCGGGCTCCACACCCGGCCGCGACGCTCGAGCCGGCCGTCGCGCGTCTCCTGGCCGTAGTCCATCGGGCCGGGCCTGGCTGAACTCGGCGCGCCGCGTCGAGCGCCCGAATGTTCACCACCGCCCTGCCCCGCCCGCCGACCTCGACGTAGCCGCCGACGTAGACGCCGCAGCGCGCGCAAACCCAGAAGTCGGTCACCCCGGTCCCGAACCGGTACCAGCCGCCGGGCGGAACCTCGGCCACGGTGAGAACGATCTCCCCGTCGGGATCCGAGGTGGTGAGCCCGCCGTGCCGGCGGCAGAAGGTGCACTGGCAGGCGCGCAGCGGAAGGTCGGTGGGCGCGTGGGCCGTGGTGAAGGAGACGCGAAGTCGCCCGCAGTGGCAGCCACCCTCGTAGGTCATCACCCGCCTCCTATTGCGCCGGAGCCCGGCGCCGCGCCTGTGCCCGGTCGCGCTCGCCGAGCGCGGCCTGCAGGAACTTTCCCGATAGCTTGCGCCCGATGAGCTCCTGGGCCACCTCGCCCGCCTCGACCAGCCGGGCCAGGTCGATGCCGGTCTCCACCCCCATCCGGTGGAGCATGTTCACCACGTCCTCGGTCGCGAGGTTCCCTGCCGCGCCCGGCGCGTAGGGACACCCGCCGAGGCCGCCGATGCTCGCATCGAACGTCGTGACGCCGGCGTAGAGGCCCACCAGCGCGTTGGCCAGGGCGAGCCCCCGGGTGTCGTGGAGATGCAGGGCGAGCTTCTCCACCGGGACGTGCGCGGTCAGCGCGGCGAGGATCTCCTCGGTCTGGTTCGGGACGCCGACGCCCACCGTGTCCCCGAGGCTCAGCTGGTAGATGCCCATGTCCGCGAGCCGCCGGCAGAGGTCCACCACCCGCTCGAGCGGCACCGCGCCCTCGTACGGGCAGCCCCAGACGACGCTCAGGTAAGCGCGCACCCGCATCCCGGCGGCGAGCGCCCCGCGGGTGACGTCCCCGGCCACCGAGAGCGCCTCGGCGATGCTCTTGTTGATGTTCTTCCTGCTGTGGGTCTCGCTGGCGGAGATGAAGACCGCCGCCTCGCTCAACCCGGCGGCGCGGGCGCGCTCGAGGCCCTTGAGGTTGGGCACCAGCGCCGAGTAGGTGACGCCCGGGGCGCGCGGGAGGGCCTTCAGCACCTCCTCGGCATCGGAGAGCTGGGGGATCCACCGCGGGCTGACGAAGGAGGTGGCCTCGATGCGCCGCTCACCCGCCGCGACCAGCGCGGCGATGAGGCGCAGCTTCCCCTCGAGGGGGACGATGCGCAGCTCGTTCTGGAGCCCGTCGCGGGGGCCGACCTCGTACACGTCGACCCGCGCCGGAAGCCTCCCGGTCAGGCGCGTGGCTGGATGTGCTGGCGGATCCACTGCACGATGTCCTGCGTCGAGCTGCCGGGGGTGAAGATCTCGGAGACCCCGAGCTCCTTGAGCCGCGGGATGTCGTCGTCGGGGATGATCCCGCCGCCGAACACCTCGATGTCCCCCGCCTTCGACGCACGCAGCAGGTCGAGGACCGCGGGGAAGAGCGTCATGTGGGCGCCGGACATGATGGACAGACCGATCGCGTCCACGTCCTCCTGGACGGCGGCGTTGACGATCATCTCCGGGGTCTGGTGCAGCCCCGTGTAGATGACCTCCATGCCCGCGTCCCGGAGCGCACGGGCGATGATCTTCGCGCCGCGATCGTGTCCGTCCAGGCCGGGCTTGGCCACGAGGATTCTGAGCTTCTTGTCAGGCATCCGAGGTCTCGCGGTGAAGGGTAACTCCGGCGGAACCCTGGTTCAGAAGATCCCGCCCTCGCGATACTGCCCCCAGACCTTCCGGAACACATCGGAGATCTCACCGAGAGTGGCGTAGGCCTTCACCGCCTCGAGCACCGGCGGCATGAGGTTCTCCGTCCCGCGGCAGGCCGCCTCCACCTTGGCCAGCGCCGCGGAGACGGCGGCGGCGTTCCGCTCGGCCTTCACCTGGCGGAGGCGCGCGATCTGCTCCTCGGCCACCCGCTCGTCGATCTTGAGGATCTGCACCGGCTCGTGCTGCTCGCTCTGGAAGGCGTTGACCCCGACGATGAGCCGCTCGCCCTGCTCCACCTCGCGCTGGTAGCGGTAGGCGCTCTCGCCGATCTCCTTCTGCGGGTAGCCCTCCTCGACCGCCCGGATGATGCCGCCCATCTCGTCGATGCGGCGGATGTACTCGAGCGCCAGCTTCTCCATCTCGTCGGTGAGGTACTCGACGTAGTAGCTGCCGCCGAGCGGATCCACCACCCGGTCCACGCCCGACTCGTGGGCGATGAGCTGCTGGGTCCGCAGGGCGAGGGTGACCGCCTCCTCGGTGGGCAGGGCGTAGGTCTCGTCCAGCGAGTTGGTGTGCAGGGACTGGGTCCCGCCGAGCACCGCGGCGAGGGCCTGGAGCGCGGTGCGGACCACGTTGTTGTACGGCTGCTGGGCGGTGAGGCTGACCCCCGCGGTCTGGGCGTGCGTCCGGAGCTGCCAGCTGCGCGGGTCCCGGGCGCCGAAGCGATCGCGCATCACCCGGGCCCAGATCCGCCGGGCGGCGCGGAACTTGGCGATCTCCTCGAAGAAGTCGTTGTGGACGTCCCAGAAGAACGACAGGCGGGCGGCGAAGTCGTCCACCGCCATCCCGCGCTTCACGCACTCCTCGACGTAGCCGATGCCGTCGGCGAGCGTGAAGGCCAGCTCCTGGACCGCCGTCGCCCCTGCCTCGCGGATGTGGTACCCGCTGATCGACACCGGGTGCCAGCGCGGCATCTTCCGGCTGCAGAAGTCGATCATGTCGACGACGATGCGCACCGCCGGCCGGGGCGGAACGATCCACTCCTTCTGGGCGATGTACTCCTTCAGCATGTCGTTCTGGATGGTGCCGCCGAGCTTCTCCATGGGGACGCCCTGCTTCTCGGCCACCGCGATGTACATGCACAGCGCCACGATGGCCGAGGCGTTGATGGTCATCGAGGTGGTGACCTGATCGAGCGGGATGCCGTCGAAGAGGATCTCGAAGTCGCGGAGGGTGGAGATCGCCACGCCCTCCTTGCCGACCTCGCCCCGGCTCATCGAGTGGTCGGCGTCGTAGCCCATGAGGGCGGGCATGTCGAAGGCGGTGGAGAGCCCCGTCGTGCCGTGCGCCATGAGGTACTTGAAGCGCTGGTTGGTGTCGGCCGGCGAGCCGAAGCCGGCGAACATCCGCATGGTCCACAGCCGGCCGCGGTACATCGTCGGCTGCACTCCGCGGGTGTAGGGGAACTGTCCGGGGAGGCCCAGGTCCCGGGCGTCCTCGCGCGCCCGGTCGGCGGGGGTGAGCACGGTGGGAAGGGGGACCCCGGAGTCGGTGGTGAACTCGGTCCGGCGGTCCGGCGCGCGGGCGGTGCTCCTCGCCACCTCGCCCTGCTCCCAGGCCCTCTTCGACGAGGCCGCCTGCCGCGCGGTGGCGGCATCGTAGGTCCGGAGCGCCGGTCGCTTCTTCTTGCCCTCGCTGGCGGCCCGCTTCCGGGGTGCTGCCTTCGAGGCGCGGGCCGTCCGGGAGCTCTTCACGAGGCGCAGCTTCTTCGGGGAACGGCGGGTCGGAGGCATAACGGGTACCGGGCCCTCTAGCATCGGGATCGAGCCCCTTCAATCGCTCGGACTTCCAGGGAGTTCCGAGGGGAGGGGCGCGGCGAGCACGCCGGCGGCCGGGGGCCGGCGAGGCAGCGCCCCACGATCGCAATGACCGAGCAATCCATTGCCCGTTTGACGCGAACGTGGGCAGTTCTTGCTCACATCGGACTTAAGGCCTAACCAGGCGTCTATATTAGGGTTTTGCCTCATCCGCTTTGCTTGACTCCACTGTCACCGCTCCGTACAAGGTGACGCCTCGACCCGCGGCCCTCTCCGCGAGTTCCTCGAAGGAGGGGACCCTTCTCATGCGCGACGTCTTCGACAAGTGCAGCGCCTTCAAGGACGTGAAGATCGCGAAGGCGACGGGGCTCTACCCCTACTTCCGCCCGATCGAGGCGTCCCACGGCAGCACCGAGGTCGACATCGAGGGCCGCCGGGTCATCATGGTCGGCTCCAACAACTACCTCGGCCTGGCCGGCGACCCGCGGGTCAAGGAAGCGGCCATCGAGGCCATCCGCCGGTTCGGGAGCACCTGCTCCGGCAGCCGCCTGCTCAACGGCACCCTCGTCCTCCACGAGGAGCTCGAGTCGCGCCTGGCCAAGTTCCTCAACCGCGAGGCCGCCCTGGTCTGCTCCACGGGGTTCCAGACCAACGTGGCCACGGTCTCGGCCATCCTCGGCCGCCACGACATCGTCTTCACCGACCGGCAGAACCACGCCTCGCTGGTGGACGGCGTCCGGCTCGGCTTCGCCGAGGAGAAGCGCTTCCGGCACCAGGACATGGGCCACCTCGAGTCGATGCTCGAGGCCGCCGACCCCGACGCCGGGAAGATCATCATCACCGACGGCGTGTTCTCGATGGAGGGAGACCTCTGCAACCTCCCGAAGATCGTCGAGCTCGCCCAGCGCTTCCACGCGCGGGTGATGACCGATGACGCCCACTCCATGGGCGTGCTCGGCGCGCACGGCCGGGGCACCGCGGAGTACTTCGGCCTCGAGGCCCAGACCGACCTGGTCATGGGCACCTTCAGCAAGAGCTTCGCCAGCCTCGGCGGGGTCATCGCCGGGCCGCTCGACGTCATCAACTACATCAAGCACCGCGCCCGCCCGGTGGTCTTCAGCGCCTCCATGACCCCGGCGCAGGTGGCCGCCGCGCTGAAGGCGCTGGACATCATCGAGGCCGAGCCGCAGCGCCGCGCCCGCCTCCTCGACATCGCCGAGAAGATGCACAACGCCTTCCGCGCGATGGGCTTCGACACCGGCGTGTCGGTCACTCCGGTCGTCCCGGTGCTGGTCGGCGACCAGGTGAAGTGCTTCCGCTTCTGGAAGGCGCTCTTCGAGGCCGGCGTGTTCACCAACCCGGTCATCCCGCCGGCGGTGGAGCCCGGGCATGCCCTGCTCCGGACGAGCTACATGGCGACGCACACCGACGCGCAGCTGGACCGGGTGCTCGAGCACTTCGAGAAGATTGGCCGCCGGATGGGGATCATCCCCGAGACCCGGCCCACGAGCTTCGTCCCGGTGAAGGTCGCCCGTCCCGGCACCTTCGTCACCGCCAACCAGCCCTCGCAGCGGTGGGCAGCGGCCTCGGCCGGCCTCCTCGCCGACCGTGGGCTGTCGCTCGAGTCCATCTCCAAGCTCTCCGGCCGCGACGTGGCCCGGAAGCTCGCCGATGCCGTCGAGACGCTCACCTGGCGGGCGGCGAACCTCCAGCCCGACGACTTCAAGCGGCTCGGCTCCGCGCCGTTGCGCCTGTGGGAGAAGCGGACCGAGATCCCCGGCCTGCTTCTCGAGAAGGGCGCCAACCTCTTCATGAAGAACGGCAAGCAGCCCGACGCCTGAGCCCGCGCCCCGGAGTCACCAGCACATGCCTGCTTCCGTGAAGAAGCTGAAAGTGGTGGAGAGCACTGCACCGGCCGGGTCCGACGTCACCGTCACGCCGGTCCAGAGCGTGCAGGACCGCGAGGCCTTCATCCGCTTCCCGTACCGGCTCTACGCGGGTGACCCGAACTGGGTCCCTCCGCTGGAGATGGAGCGGAAGGACTTCCTGAACCCGAAGAAGAACCCCTGGTTCGAGTTCGGCAGCGCCGAGCTCTTCCTCGCCCGGCGCAATGGCGAGGTGGTGGGCCGTATCGCCGCGGTGGACGACCCGCACTGGAACGACTTCTACAAGAGCCGCACCGGCTTCTTCGGGATGTTCGAGTCGATCGACGATCCCGCCGTGGCCAAGGGCCTCTTCGACGCCGCGGCCTCGTGGGTGAAGGCCCAGGGCTTCCCCGAGATGATGGGGCCCTTCAACTTCAGCACCAACTACGAGTGCGCGGTGCTGGTCGAGGGCTTCGAGGCCCCGCCCGCGGTGATGATGACCTACAACCCCCGGTACTACGACGCGCTCTACGCCGGGGCTGGCTTCACCAAGGCGAAGGACCTCTGGGCGTTCGAGCTCTCGACCTCGGTCCCGCCGCCCGAGCGGGTGGTGCGCATCGCGGAGAAGATCCGCCACCGCGAGGGCATCGTCGTCCGGTCGATCCGCATGGATGACTTCGCCGCCGAGGTCCGGCGGGTGAAGGACATCTACAACGCGGCGTGGGAGGACAACTGGGGCTTCGTCCCCATGACCGACCACGAGTTCGACCACATGGCCAAGGAGATGAAGGCCATCATCCGGCCGGAGCTGGTGCTCATCGCCGAGGTGAAGGGCGAGCCGGTCGCCTTCTCCATGACCATCCCGGACGCGAACTACGCGCTCAAGGCCGCCGGGGGCCGGCTCACCCGGTACGGCCTGCCCATCGGCCTGGTGAAGCTGCTGCTCGCCTCCCGGCGGATTCCGCCGGGTCCGGCTGGTCACGCTCGGCATCAAGGCGGGGTTCCGCAAGCGCGGCATCGACGCCGTCCTGTACCTGGACACGCTGACCATGGCCAAGAAGCTCGGCTACAGCAGCGGCGAGATCTCCTGGACGCTCGAGGACAACGTGCTGGTCAACCGGTCCATCGAGATGATGGGGGCCAAGAAGACCAAGACCTACCGGGTGTACCGGCGGGCGGTCTGATGGCGACGAAGGTCCTCCTCACCGGCGGCAGCGGCTTCGTCGGCGGGCAGCTGGCGAAGCTCCTGGTGGCCCGAGGCCACGAGGTCGTCGCGCTGGTGCGCCGCTCGTCGAAGGTGGACGGGCTGAAGGCGCTCGGAGTGCGAATCGCCGTGGCCGACCTGAACACCGGGGACGGTCTGAACGAGGCCGTCGAGGGTGTCGAGGTGGTGCAGCACGTCGCCGGCGTGACGAAGGCGAGGAGCGAGGAGGACTACCTCCGGGGCAACGCCGAGACGACGCGGATGCTGGCCTCGGTGCTCGCCCGCCAGAAGCGCCCTCCCCGGCTCGTCGTCTGCTCGTCGCTCGCCGCCGCCGGCCCGGCCCGCATCGGCAAGCCGCGGACCGAGGACGAGAACCCGGCGCCGGTGTCGATGTACGGGCGGAGCAAGCTCGCCGCCGAGCAGGCCGCGCGCGAGTTCTCCGACCGCGTTCCCACGGTCATCGTCCGCCCCCCGATCGTCTACGGACCCGGTGACCTGACCAACCTCCCCCCGCTCATGGCCATGGCCAGGACCGGCGTCTATCTCAAGGCCGGGCGCGGGCCGAAGCACTTCAGCTTCATCCACGTGGACGACCTCGACCAGGCACTCCTCGCCGCCGCCGAGCGGGGCAAGACGCTCGTGCCGCGACAACCCGACCCAGGGCATCTACTTCGCGTCCGACCCCAATCCCTACAGCTGGGAGGACTTCTGCGCCGCCCTCAGCCGCGCGCTCGGCCGGGGCAAGCCTCGGGTCATCTCGGTCCCCGACTTCGTCGGATGGGCGACCGGGGCGGGCGCGGAGCTGGGCAGCAGGCTGCTCGGCACCGTGTCGATCATGAACCGCGACAAAGCGAGGGAGATGGCCGAGGAGGCCTGGACCTGCTCGCCGGCGCGGGCTGTCGAGGAGATTGGCTTCCGGCCCGAGTACCCGCTCGATCCGGGCCTCGAGAACACCGTCGCGTGGTACCGCACGCAGGGAATGGCATGAGCACCACCTCCGTTCGACCCCTCCGCAGCCCTGGACGCCCCAGAGCACCGAAGTCCACCTCCAGCGCCGTGACCACGTCGACGTCGATCCAGGTGACACCGGTCCGCTCCACCCAGGAGCTGGACGAGTTCATCCGCTACCAGCTTGAGCTCTACCGGGACGATCCGTACTTCGTCCCGCCCATCGTGGCCGAGCGGCGTGACTTCCTGAACCGGAAGAAGAATCCCTTCTTCAGCCACGCCGAGGTGGAGCTCTTCCTCGCCCGCCGGAACGGCAAGGTGGTGGGGCGCATCGCGGCGATCGACGACGCGCTCTGGAACCAGTTCCACAACAGCGAGACCGGCTTCTTCGGGATGTTCGACGTGCCGAACGACCCCGAGGTGGCGAACGCGCTGCTGGATGCGGCGGCGGCGTTCGCCCGCGGGCGCGGGATGAAGACGCTCACCGGCCCGGTGAACCTCTCCACCAACCATGACTGTGGCGCGCTGGTGGAGGGCTTCGATTTTCCGCCGGCGATGATGATGCCCTACAACTACCGGTACTACGGCGCGCTGCTCGAGGGCTGGGGCCTCACCAAGATGCGGGACCTGTACGCCTACGACATCTCCGCGGCGATGACCCCGCCGGAGAAGATGGTGCGGATCGCCGAGCGCCTGAAGGAATCGGAACAAGTCCGTGTCCGGCCGCTGGACATCCACGATCTCCCGGAGGAGATCCGGCGACTGAAGAGCATCTACAACGCGATGCTCGACCGGAACTGGCTCTTCCTGCCGATGAACGAGGAGGAGTTCGACGCCATCACCGCCCGGCTGCGGCCGCTGGTCCGGGTGCGACCCGAGCTGTGCCTCATCGCCGAGGTGAAGAACGAGCCCGTGGCGTTCTGCCTCACCCTGCCCGACACCAACCGGGCCATCCGCGAGGCCGGCGGTCAGCTGACGCGCTGGGGCTTCCCGGTGGGCCTGGCGAAGATGGCGTGGGCGGCGCGGCGCATCGAGCGGCTGCGCGTCCTCCTCTTCGGCATCAAGCCTGGTTACCGCCGCCGCGGCCTCGATGCGCTGCTCGGCCTCGAGACGCTGCGGGCGGCCAGGCGGCTCGGCTACGACAGCGCCGAGCTCGGGTGGACGACCGAGGACAACGAGCTGATGAACCGGGCGATCGAGTCGATCGGCGCGCGCCGGTACAAGACGTACCGGATCTACGAGAAGGCCCTCTAGGTCACGGCGGCCGCGTCCGAGGTCCGGGTCGGAGGCTCTTGGGCCCGCAGGGCGGCCGCAGTCAGTTCGCCGCTCCGCAGGCTGGGTCGGGGGCCCCAAGGTGCCACTTGGAGGGGACCCGGCCCTGTGGTCAGGTGCCGCCGGATCAAGCAACCCGACAGGCATCGGAGGGGCGTGTCATGGCTCGCTTCAACCTTGCGCGGGGCGCCCTCGCGCTCCTTGCACCGCTCGCGCTGCTGGCCTGCGCCCACAAGGAGGAGCAGCCACCGCCGGCCTCCGCGCTCGGCTCCCTCGGGGAGCCAGGACCCCTCCCGCCCGCCGGCGCCGCGCCAGCCGGGCCCGTGGCACCTGCGCCCGATGCGCAACCCCCTGCATCGGAGGTGACGCCCGACCCCTGGCCCAAGTCCGCCGACGCCGACGGGGTCAAGTACACCCTGTACCAGCCGCAGCTCGACTCCTGGGACAACTACAACTATCGCGCGCGCGGCGCCGTCTCGGTCCTGCCCGCGGGCTCGAAGGATCCGGTGTTCGGCGTGGTGGAGATCTCTGCGGTGACCATCGTCGACCGCACGGCGCAGACGGTGCATTTCGAGAACATCTCCATCACCAGGGCCAACTTCCCCTCCGTGCCATCGATGACCGCGACGTACCAGCGGACGATCCAGACCCTGCTCTCCCAGGCTCCGGCCACGATGCCGCTCTCGCGGATGGAGGCGGCGCTGGGCATCGAGGGCGCGGAGCGGAAGGCCCGCCGCGTCCCGGTGCTCAACGAGCCGCCTCGCATCGTCTTCGGGACGCACCCGATGGTGCTGGTGCTCATCCACGGCGATCCGGTCTGGCGGCCGGTCTCGGGGACCTCGCTGTCACGGATCCTCGACACCCGCGCCCTCGTCCTCCGTGACGCCTCGGGCCACGTCTACGTCCACGTGCTCGACGGCTACATGACCGCGTCGTCGCTCGACGGACCCTGGACCGTCGCCGCTTCCGCTCCCAAGGGGGCGAGCAAGGTCGCGCAGCAGCTGTCGGGCAAGCACGAGGTCGACCTCATGGAGGGGCCGGTGGATGCAACCACGGGCAAGCGTCCGTCGCTCGCCGCGGGCGCGCCCGAGGTGGTGGTGGCGACCCGGCCGACCGAGATCATCACCACCGAGGGTCCGATGGACTGGGTGCCCCTCGAGGGAACGCATCTGCTCTACGTCTCGAACACCACCGGCAACGTGTTCCAGGACCTCGTCTCCCGGGACTACTACGTGCTGGTCACCGGTCGCTGGTTCCACGCCGCGCAGCTCACCGGACCGTGGGCCTGGCTGCCGGGCACGGACCTCCCAGTCGACTTCGCGCTCATCCCGGACACCAGCCCGAAGGAGAACGTGAAGGCGTCGGTGCCCGGGACACCGCAGGCCCAGGAGGCTGCCATCGCTGCGGGGATCCCGCAGATGGCGACCATCTACCGGAGCAAGGTGAGCTTCAAGCCGGTGATCAGCGGAGCGCCGGTCCTCAAGCCCATCCCGGACACGCCCCTGAGCTACGTCTTCAACTCACCGGACGCGATCCTCCGGGTGTCGTCGTCGCAGTGGTACGCGGTTCAGACCGGGGTCTGGTTCACCGCCTCCTCGCTGAAGGGTCCGTGGACGGTGGCCACCTCGGTGCCGCCGATCATCTACTCCATCCCCCCCAGCGCGCCGCTGTACTACCTGACCTTCGTCTCCATCTACGCGGTGACCCCGGACACGGTCGTGGTCGGCTACACCCCCGGATACATGGGCGTGGTCATCGAGCCCGGCGGCACGGTGGTGTACGGCACGGGCTACATCTACCCGGCCTACGTGGGGGCCACGGTCTTCTACCCGGCCCCGATCACCTACGGATACGCGGCGAACGTGACGTACACGCCGTGGACGGGGTTCGCGGTTGGCTTCGCCATCGGATGGGGCATCGGCGCCGCGTGTTACGCGCCGGCGCCGTACTGGGGCGCGATGCCGTACGCGTACCACGGCGTTGCCTATGGCGCGTACGGCGGCGCTGCCGCCTGGGGTCCGGGTGGCTGGGCGGCGACCAGCGGCAACATCTACCACTCCTACGGCGCGACCTCCGCCGTCACCCGCGACTCGGCCGGTTACAACGCCTGGACCGGGAACGCCTGGAGCAGCAAGGTGGGCACCTCGTACAACTCGGTGACCGGGCGCATGTCTGCCGGACAGAGAGCCTCGGTCTCCAACGCGTACACCGGCGGCTACGCGTACGGGAGCCGCGGTGCCACCTACAACCCGAGTACCGGCGTGAGCGCATCCGGCGGCCGGGCGACGGTGGGCAACGCCTATACCGGACAGCAGACGACCGTCGGCCACGCCAACGTGACCGGGCCCGGTGGTCAGAGCACCCAGGTCGCACGGGCCGGGAACGAGACCTACGCGGACCACGACGGCAACGTCTACAACTACAACTCCTCGACCGGTCAGGCCCAGAAGTACGACTCGAACGGCTCGTGGAGCAACGTGAACAGGCCGACCTCGGCGCAGACCTCGTCGTGGCAGAACACCGCGGCCTCGAGGCAGGAGGGGGATGCGAGGTCGGCGAGCTCTTCCTGGGGAGGGAGCTGGGGCGGAGGCGGGAGCTTCGGCGGGGGCTCGTTCGGAGACAGCAGCGGGAGCTGGGGTGGAGGCGAGCGAAGCGGTGGCTGGGGCGGTGGCGGCGGCGGCGGTGGCGGAGGGCGGAGCTGGGGTGGTGGCGGCTGGGGCGGTGGCGGTGGAGGGTTCGGTGGCTTTCGCGGCGGTGGCGGGTTCCGGCGCTAGAGCCTCAGGACCCGCCCGAGATCATCGAACGGATCTCGCGACAGTCCCTGGATTCGCCCAGCGCTCTCCTCGCACGACTCTCGACCGCTTCGAGGCTAGTGTGCCCCGGCCATGTGGAACCTCGCCCACCTGCACATCGCGATCAATCACATCCCGGTGATCCTCGTTCCCACCGCCTTCGCCAGCTTCGCGGTCGCGACCTGGCGGAAGTCGCTCCCGGTGCTGCGGACCGGCATCGTGGTCGCCTGGGTCGCCGCCTTCTTCGCCGGGGGGGCGTACCTGACAGGCGACGCCGCGGCCGACGTGGTGATGGGGGTGGAGAAGGCCCAGCAGAAGACGCTGGACCCCATCGTGGAGGCGCATGACGACTCGGCCGGCTGGGCGCTCGGCGCCTCCATCCTGCTCGCGGCCGCGGGAGTCTGGGGCTGGCGGCGCGGGAGCCTCGGGCGCGAGGTCACCCTCCCCCTCCTGGTCCTCTCGGCGCTCGGCACCGCGATCGTGGTCCGGACCGCCGAGCTCGGGGGTCAGATTCGCCACCCCGAGGCCCGCTCCGGTTTCGTCGCTCCCCCGCCGCCCGAGCACGAGGAGGACTCGGGTGCGGAGCACGGCCGACCCTGACTGTTCGGCCAGGGTGCGGGCAGCGTCAGCGAAGAGGTGACAGCCTCCCGCCGGAGCGTGTAACACCGGCTCGCCGCTCGAGGTCCCGAGGGGACTCCGGAGAATCGACATGCGCCTGACCGACCGCGTGAAGCAGATCCTGTCCTGGTACCCGTCCGACACCCCAGGCACCAAGATGAACCTGGCCCGGCTGCTCAACACCGGGACGCTCGCCGGGACCGGAAAGCTGGTCATCCTCCCGGTGGACCAGGGCTTCGAGCACGGACCGGCCCGCTCCTTCGCGCCGAACCCGCCGGGGTACGACCCCGAGTACCACGTGCAGCTGGCGATCGAGGCCGGCTGCAACGCGTACGCGGCGCCGCTCGGGTTCCTCGAGGCCATCGCCGGCAACTATGCGATGGAGATCCCGCTCATCCTCAAGCTCAACAACTCCGACTCGCTCAGCAAGCTCGAGCCGGCGTCTGCGGTGACCGGTTCGGTGAAGGACGCGGTCCGGCTCGGCTGCGCCGCGGTCGGCTACACGATCTATCCGGGCAGCGGGCAGCGGAACGTGCTGCTCCAGGAGCTGCGGGAGATCATCGAGGAGGCCAAGGAGCACAGCCTCCCCTCGGTGGTCTGGGCCTACGTCCGCGGCGCGGCCATCCCCAAGGAGAGCGAGACCGCGGTCGACCTCATCGCCTACGCCGCGCAGGAGGCCGCCCAGCTGGGCGCCCACGTGGTGAAGGTGAAGCCGCCCAAGGACGCGGTCGAGCTCGCCGAGGCCAAGAAGGTCTACGAGAAGTACGCGATCCCGACCAAGACGCTCCCCGACCGGGTCCGGCACGTGGTCCAGAGCTGCTTCAACGGCAAGCGGATCATCATCTTCTCGGGCGGCGAGGCGAAGGACACCCCGGCGGTGCTCGAGGAGATCCGCGGCATCCGCGACGGCGGCGGCTTCGGCTCCATCATGGGCCGCAACGCCTTCCAGCGCCCGAGGGACGAGGCCATCAAGCTCCTCAGGGACGTGATGGCCATCTACCAGGGCAAGTAGCCCTCAGGGCGCGAGGAGCGCGCCTTCCACCGCGGTGCTGAACGACGGCACCTCGGGCTTCTCCGGCGGCAACGTCGCGACCTGCGCCACCACCCCCCGGACCAGCGCGTCGACCTCCCCGTTCAGGGCCGCCCAGTCGGTGAACACCACCTCGCGCGCCGGCTCGTCCGGGACGTTCCGGTGGGCGACCTTCCGCATCAGCACGCGGGTCAGCGGCCCGTAGACGGTGTCGGTCAGCGCGCCGGCGATGGGCACCGAGCGGTCCGGCCTCCAGCCCGGTCTCGAGAACGAAGTCCTCGATCGCCTTCTCCGTGGCGGCCCTGGCATCGAGCCGCTCGCCGTCCGGACGGTGGACATCCGCGGCGGCCGCCTCGGTCAGGCTCACGGACAGGAAGAGCGTGGGAAGCCGGTCGAGCTCGCTGCGGCGAGCACGGACGAACTTCACCATCTCCCGTTCGTGGTGACCGAGGTGGACGCTCGCGGCCAGGATGACTGCGGAGTAGCGCTCCAGCGGGGGTAGCGCCTCCGTGCGTGCGTCCTGGATCTGTGCCTCGTGGCGAAGGCTCCGGATGCGGTCGGCGATGCGCTCGCCGACATGGCGGGTATGGCCGTTCCGGGTGGCGTAGACGACGAGGATCGGTCTCATGCCCTCCGGGTCGCTGCATCGCGCGTACCCCCTGGCGTCCGTCGTCGCGGCACACATGCGCTCCCGCAAGCTCTGCGCCGCTCGCGGGTCGCGCCGGCGCAGCCGCTGCGCCTGGACGGCGCCCTCGACTGGGCTCCTGCAGAGCACGCCGGATGCAGCGCATCAACGAGACGCCGAGGAGGAGAACGTATGTCCGAACGGCACGTTGTGATCGTCGGTGGTGGGTTGGCCGGGCTCGCTGCCGGCTGCTACGCGCGCGCCTCCGGGTTTCGCACCACCGTGGTGGAGCACAACCTCGCCCTGGGCGGCGTCTGCACGGCCTGGCCTCGCGGGCCCTACGTCATCGACGGGTGCATCCACTGGCTCACCGGCGGAACGTTCGCCCCGCTCTACGAGGAGCTGGGCATCGTCCCGGCAGTGCAGCTCCACGTGCTGAAGGAATGGACCGCGTACCGGGACGCGCGGACCGGCCGGACTCTCCACCTCACCCGCGACCTCGATGCGCTGGCGAAGGATCTCCGCGCCATCGCGCCGGAGGACGGCGAGGAGATCGACCGGATGATCGCCGGCGCCCGGCGGGTCGCCGAGCTGAAGCAGCCGTTCGATGCGGGCCACCGCTCCTTCTGGGACCACCTCGCCGAGTTCTGGCAGATGCGCGAGGAGCTGGGCACGGTGATGCACTTCCGGAAGCCCATCTCGCTCTACCTCCACGAGCACCTCCGGTCCGAGCCACTCCGGCGCATCCTCGGCGAGCTGCTTCCGCCGGAGGCACCGGCGCTCTTCCTGCTGATGATCCTCGGGCTACCTCGAGCGGGGCCACCTCTCCCGGCCCATCGGCGGCACCGCGGCGTTCCGCGACGCGCTGATCGCCAACTACATCGGGCTGGGCGGGGAGGTGCAGCTCCACTCCACGGTGGACGAGATCCTCGTCGACGGGCACCAGACGCGGGGGGTCCGCCTCTCGGACGGAGCATACCTGCTCGCCGATGCGGTCATCTCCACCTCGAGCATGCCGGAGACGGTGCTGCGGCTGCTCGGAGGCCGCTTCGGCGGGGACGAGGTGCGTGCCCGGATGGCGCGCTGGCGGATGTTCCAGCCCATCGTGCTGGCGAGCTTCGGCGTCTCCCTCCCCCTCTCCGATCTCCCCTCGCTGCTGCTCATCGATCGCGTCGAGCCCTTCGAGGTCGGCGACATGGTGAACGACTCGCTCTACGTCCGGGTGTGCAACGACGACACGAGCTTCGCGCCGGTGGGCCACACCGTGGTCCAGGCGATGCTCAGGTCGAGCTACGACTGGTGGGCCACCCGGGGGGCGCGCTACTCGACGGAGAAGGACGCCGTGGCCGACGTCGCGCTTCGCGCAGCTCACGCGGCAGATCCCCGGCCTCGCCTCCGCGGTGCGGGTGGTGGACGTGGCCACCCCCCTGACCTTCTGGAGCAGCGCGCGGGCGTGGCGTGGAGCGTACGAGGGCTGGGTGCCGAGCTCCGAGTCGTTCTTCGGACAGGTGCGGAAGACGCTGCCCGGGCTGCACCGGTTCGTCATGGCGGGCCAGTGGGTGGAACCCGGCGGCGGCGTGCCGACCGCGCTCCTGAGCGGACGGCAGGCGGTGCAGACGCTCTGCACCGAGCTGGACGTGCCCTTCCACCTCCCGCGCGCCTGAAACGCGAAGAGCGCCCGGAGGCGCCCTCGTTCACGTCAGTGCTGTGGAGCTAACCGGGATCGAACCGGTGACCTCTTGAATGCCATCAGCCCAGAAACATCCGTACTCTCATCCACTTAGGGCGCTCCAAACGCCAACGGCACGACAGCCGATCACCCCTGCCTTCAACGGCTTAGCAGGGCGATCAGCGCCAACACGCCAACGAGATTTCCAAGAGCGTCGGCCCGGCCGAGGCTCGTGAAAGCGGGGCGGGTCCGGCCGTGGCGGCGCTCAGAGTGGGTGGCAAAGGGCCTGGTGCTAAGACCCTCGTCGTCCATGAGAGGCGTCGCCGTGATCTCTCGTCCTCGCATCCAGCGTGGGCGGAGTCGTCGGGCAATCCAGGCGCAGCATCCAGAGCTCAGACAGAAGCGGCGGGTCGTGCTCGGAACCGCGCACGAGCTGGACGGCGGTCCTGCCTCGACCGTTATCAACGATTGCGGCCTCGAGTGGTGCCCACGGGTCGGCGTGAGCGATCTGGCCACAGGGCAGTTCGCGGTCGCCCTCGCACCCGACGGTTGGGTGCGCTTCGGGCGCGGCCGAGAGCAACACTGAGCGGGCTCCATTTCCGCCACGATTCCCCGTGAGGTTCCCTGCGGTCGTCGTCGAGAAACGGGCCTGTTCTCTCTTCAGCTCGCCTATTCCGCGAAGAAGACATCCAGCGTCGGAAACCGCGGCGTCTCGTTCAGGCAATCCCACAGGAAGATCGCCAGCCCGATGTCGCCCGTCCACAGCGAATTGCGCAGGCGGCCGGCGCGCGTCGTCTCCGCCTCGAACTGCGCGATCGCGTGCATCGCGAACGCACGGGCGCGCTCGCGCCAGCGGGCGTCACGCGTGCGCGCGAGAAGCACCAGGAACGCGTAGGCGTTGCCGGCCGTGCCGTGGCACAGGTTCGATCCCTTGGCCAGTGGGCCAGCGGCCCAGGTGGCTTCGCCGGCTTCGGCCAGCAGCGGGTCGAGCGCGTGGCCCGGCAGGTCGGCCAGGCAGATGACGAAGCCGGGCGCGCCGTGGCAGAACTGCATCAGCCACTTCTGCGGCATGCCGGGCGCCTCGTCGGCCTGCACGGGCCAGGTCGCGCGGCCGTTCTCCCGGATCGTGGTGTTCGCGACCGTCGTCTCGATGCAGGCCCGCCACTCCAGCCAGTCGGTTTCGGGCAGCAGGTGGCGGCCCATCAGCAGCGCGCGGCCCGTGGCGACGAAGCCGTGCACGGCGTCGATGTAGCGCGACTGGCGGCCGTACAAGTCCTGCGACCAGTAGTGGCAGGCCTGGCGCTGCGACCACAGCAACTGCTCGCGCAGCCGCTGCGCGATGCGGCGGAACAGGGCGGCCCAGCGCTCGTCGCCGGTCGCGCCATGCATCAGCGCGGCCGCCAGCAGCGAGCCGGGCGAGCCCCACATCAGCTCGCGCGCCGGGTGGTCGATGTTGCGCTCGATCAGCGCGGCGATCGCGTCGGCGCGCGCAGCGCTGGGCGCGTGGCCCCAGGCCATCATCTCGAAGGGCAGGTCGCCCATCAGGTAGCTGCCGGTGTTGTCGCCGGGCATGTCGGCCAGCGCGTCGCGGTTGCGTTCGCTCAGCGGCCCGAGGTGCTGCGCGAACGACGGGCTGTCGGCGGCGCCGGCGGTGCGCAGCCAGTCCAGCGCCCAGATGACGCCGGCCGCGCCGTAGTAGAGGTTGGTGACGGGCGCGTCCGGATCCTCGCCGGGGTCGACGTCGCGCGGGTGCACGGGCCACAGCGCGTCGGGGGTGAACGCGGCGACGGTCTCGTCGACGATGCGCGCGATCGTGGCGCGCACGCGGGCCTCGTCCCAGGCGATCGTCCGGAGGAACTCGTGGCGGGAGGGGTCGTGCAGCATCGAAGTGTTCCTGGGGGCGGCGAACGATCGTCCTACGCCCGAACCCAAGGCGATTCCATGTCGCGCGAGCTGACCGAGGATCGGCCGGAGGACCTGCACGCCCACCATCGGTCCCATCGAGGTTCTCCCAGGAAGGATGGATGACCCATCCTCCGTGGCGTACCCCTCGTGCAGCGTGTCGGGCGTACCGGGCTCCATGAGCTTCGCCTGGCAGAAGTTGCAGAGGAGGCCAAGTCGGCCGAGCGCGACCTCCGCAAAGCGGAAGAAGCCGGGCAGCTAGACGCACGGGCGCGCCCGCCCCGGATCATCCTGACAACGCTCGGCGAGGACTCGTCCGATTGAAGGCGAACGAAGGCGTGGCGGAGGCGACGCTGAGCGTCTACCGCGCGCTGCTCATGGCCTCGGCCAATCCGAGCCTCGGGGCGGACCGACATCCCCGAACGCTGACAGCCCTCGAGATCGAGACCTTCCGCGACAAGCGTCTCAAGGAGGTCTCGCCCACGACGGTCGTTCGAGAACTGGACCGCATCCGGGCGTTCCGCACGCTCAACGTCACTCACGATGGGTCCCGGGGAATGGTCGCGGTGCTCGAGCTCGAGAGTGGCGCCTCGCCAGACCTGGCCCGCGAGGTCCTCGGGCGCTTCGCGCTCTTCTTCGAGATCCGCTGATCACGAGGGAACGTGTTCCACCCTAGCCATGGGCGACGGCGCCCCTCTACGCTCGGGGGCATGCGCTCCTCCGCCGAGCGCCTCCGGGCGGACGGGCGCTACACGCAGGGGCAGCGCCCATGATGCCGCGGCCGTCACGATCTCGAGGATCCCCCGCCGCCGGACGCAGGAACCGACAACTGGCTGCACTGGCCGCGCTGGCCCTTGGCCTCGCCGCGCTCGCTCTGTTGACGGTTCGAGCGACCATCGATGCGCCGCGCGGTGCGCTCGGCATCGGGCTGTTCGCGCTCGCACTTGCGACGACATGGTACGGGCTCGTCCGGCGGGGCGCGCTGCACATCCTCGGTTTCGCTCTCGGCGCTCTGCTCGCCCTTGTCCTCACGGTGCTGCTGATTCTCGCAGACCCGCCGATCGCGCTCGGCGTCATGGTCGCGGTCGGGCTGGCGCTCGCGGCGGGGAGTCACGCGTTTCGCGTCCGGGTGCCATTTCCGCCCGCGCCCCGTCCGACGCACCCGGTCGTCTTCTGGAATCCGCGCTCTGGGGGGGCAAGGCGCAGCGCGTTCGCCTCGCCGAGCATTCGAGCGCAGTATTCCCAGCTCATTCTCGTGGCCTCCTCGGCCCCGCCCGGGCCGGGGCTTATCGTTGGCTCGGACGACAACGTCCGTCGAGCGGTGGAGCGGTCAGTCGAGCTCCTGGCGTTTCTTGAACCGCTAGCGCCTCCCGGTCAGTGCGCGGCTGAATCCAGCCGGGTCGCATCGTCCCGCCGGTTTGCGGCCCAGGCCGTCTCGTTGTGACTCTGCTCCAGCGGGCGGTCCTTTCCGTAGCTGATGGTGTCCAGGCGAGCTGGAGCGATGCCGAGCTGGGTGATGTAGCGCTTTGCCACGGCGGCCCGCTTCTGACCGAGCAACAGGTTGTATTCCTCGGTGCCGCGCTCGTCGCAGTTCCCAGCGATCTGGATGCGCGCCGACGCGCTGGACTTCAGGGCGGCGGCCAGGATCTGCAACTGATGCCGATCCTCCGGCGTGAGCAGGGCCTTGTCGAAAGCGAAGTGAGAGATGGGCTGGGAGATGAGGCGCGTGAGCCCGTCGTCGCTCGTCTTGGGGGGCGTGGGCGGCTCGGTCGCCGGGGGCGGTGGCGGAGCAGGCTGGGCCACGGCCGGAGGAGCGGGAGCGGCCTGCTGCTCGTGAGCACAGGCGGCGACCAGCAGGAGGACCAGGGGAAACCAGCGGGTCAACGTGGCCATCAGATGATCCTTTCGTCAGGTGATGCAGGGGAGGACGCTAGACTGAACGTCTTGAGGCAACATCGCGTCGTTGGACCGGGCCCGTTCGAGCGCGACGGACTGCCGGAGGCGCTAGACCACGTCCGGCGCTGCCCGCCGATGCCGGGCGAGCCTCCGGCACACCCTGGCAACGGCGAAACTCCGCCGTCCCGCGACGGGGTTGATCCGCGCGCGAGGGCACGGTTGCAACCCGGGCGACTCGCACTAATCCGCACGTCAGTGGCAACGATGGGACTCCGCGCCAACACGATTGTTGGTATACCAACGACCCGGGTCCACTTGGAAGACTCCACCGAATGACCGCGCGCGAGCAGACGAGGCGTCCCTGGTACCGGAGGTTCGCCGAGGGGGTGCGGCTGGCGTGGGCCTGGGCGAGGAAGAACACCTCCCCGGCCTGGGTCTCTCCGCCGAGCTCGCCGCGGCGCGCCGACTCGCCTTCGAACTCTGAGAATCGGGCACGGCAGGCCGATGAGGCGCTCGGCGGCGGCGCGATGGAGGCGTCCCTCCGTTTCCCGATGTCCGTGCTCAGGCCTCCCGGATTGCCGAGAAGCAGTCCCAGGCCGAGGCCGTGGTGTTCTCCCGCGATACGGTCGTGACTGAGGCGGGACAGGTCGCCATCGCAAAGGGCAGCTTCCCGCCGCTCTATGCAAAAGCGAGGGATCTCTCGGCTGCGCTCGACCGGAGCTCAGCTCGTCTGCTCGGCGATGCGGGTCTGCAGGACGGACCGGACTTGGAATGGAAGATCCGCGACATCCAGGCGCGGCTCCAGGCGTTCCAGGCAAGGCTCGACAAGAATGACGAGGCCCTCCGCGTGCAGGAGGCGGTGCTCCAGAGGAGAAACCCCCACCCGACTCGGGAATTCCGGACCCGCGACCGTCCATCGCTCGATAGCTGCTCCGAAACGGCAGTGGGCGGAGTCGTACGGCTCCCGGCGGAAGCGCCCAGCGAGCTGAAGGACGGCGTCGATTGTGGCCGCCGGATGGTCCAGTTCAGACCCACGAACCCGGACCACACCGAGGACGCCTGACCCGAGAATCGGTGCGACGAACTGCACGCCTCCCGGAAGGCGCGAGGTTCGGCAATGATCCTCCCAAGCGGTGGGAGGCCCCGAGGCCGAGCACTCAGGCGCCGGACGCGCGGGCGTACCACTCCACGAGCACCGAACCGAGCGCCGCACGGGTGATGACTCCTTCCCCCGTCGTCTCCGTGGGAACGAGCACCGCCGGTGCGTCGGCGGCGAAGCACTCCGCGACGACTTGAGCGAACGTCGCATCCGGGGCGACGCGCGGAACCAGACGCACCAGGTCCGCTGCCACCAGCATGCGCTGGAGCTGCTCATCGTGGAGGAAGTCACGAACGTGCTCCAGCAAGACGACGCCGGTCACCCTCCCCTCGGCCGAGTGCACGATGACCGCGTCGCTGGCCGACGTTGCCAGGCTGTCGACCAGCACCTCCATCGTGGCGCCCCCGGTCAGAACGGGGGCCGGACGGACGAGATCCCTTGCGCGGACGTCGTCAGGGCCAATCGGCCAACGGCCCTCGACCTTCGGGCCTGGTTCGGCACCGACAGCCCGGGCGTGCGCGCGGATGAGATCGGTGATGGTCAGGATTCCCACCACCCGAGAGGCTGTTCGCTCGTCGAGCACCACCAGCTGCCGCACGCCCTTTTCGCTCATGCGAACGACCGCGCGCGCGAGCGGTACGTCGGCCAGTATTGTCTCCACCTGCTGAACGAGCTGGGCGATGGGGGTCGCCGCAGGAGCGACCCGCAGCTCGGCCACGGGCACCGCACCGAGCAGGCCTCCCCGGTCATCGAGCACCGGCAGGATCTGGTAGCTCCTTGCCGCCAGCGCTTCCCGCACCTCCCCCACCACTCCTTTCGCGGGCGCCGACATCACTCCGGTGGTCATCGCACCGGCGACGGTCAGCTGCTCGAGCGGATGGACCCGCGGCGAGGCGTGAGGGAGGAAGATGCCGTCCTGCTCGAGCAGCGCCTCGTAGATGGGAGTCGATCGATATCGGCGGGCCAGAACGTAGGCGGTCATGTTCGCCAGCATCAGCGGGAGAACCAGGCCATAGCCTCCTGTCATCTCGAAGATGATCAGGACGGATGTGATGGGCGCGCGGATGACGCCGGCGAACACCGCCCCCATCCCCACCAGGGCAAAAGCCCCGAGCTGGCGCCCCTCGTGATGGAAGGCCGCGACATCGAGATACCCCACTGCCCCGCCGAGCATGGCGCCCACGAAGAGGGCCGGGGCGAAGATGCCGCCGGCACCGCCGCTGGAGTACGAGAAGACAGTCGCGATTCCCTTGACCACGCAAAGGGCGAGCAAGGCGGTCAGCCCCAGCTGTCCGCCAAGGGCTCGTCCCAGCGTGTGATAGCCGCCGCCGGTGACTCCTGTCGTGCCGAAGAACTTCATCACCAGCACTGCAAGGATTCCGGTGACCAGTCCCCCGACTGCTGGCTGAGACCACTGCGGGAGCGCCGAGAAGGTCCGAAACCACTCCCGCAGCCTGAGCAGCCCGTCGGTGAAGGCGATCGACACCAGGCCTCCGGCGACGCCCAGCAGCGCGTAGAAGACGAGCGACGAGGCATGGTCGAGCCCGTATTGCTGCTGCACCTCGATGATCGGGTGGACTCCGAGAACGCCGCGCTCGATGACCGCCGCGAGCGCAGCCGCGACCACGACGCCGGAGAGCACGGCGTGGTCGAGCGACCCGACGATCTCCTCGATGGTGAACGTCACCGCAGCGATGGGCGCGTTGAAGGCCGCCGCGATGCCCGCGGCCACTCCGACCGGCAGGAGGCGACGCACGTTCTTCGCTGGCAGCGCCGTCAGCCGCGCCAGGACACTCGCGGCACCCGCGAGATCTGGGCCGTGGGCCCCTCGCGGCCGAGCGATGCGCCCGAGCCGATCTGGAGGATACCCACCCAGAACTTGCCGAATGCATCTCGAAAGCGAACGCGTCCACCCTCGAGCGCAAAGGCGGCCTTCACCTGTGGGATCCCCGAACCTCGCGCCCCCGGAACGAGGAACGTCAGGATCGCGCCAGCGACCAGGCCACCGACGGTTGGAGAGATGACCGTCCACGCCATCCAGCTGTTGCCCGGAGCGCGGAGTGCCCGTTCGATCAAGAGCGACTCTGCCGCCATGATGCCAAGGTGAAAGGCCACGGCGACCAGCCCGCACACCACACCGACGGCGACGGTTAGCGCGAAGAGATGCTGCGACTCGGTTGGGAAATGACGCTGTAGCAGCGCGCCAGCTCTTTCGCGGAGCTGTGAGCCGCTGACTCGCACGCGCTGCAACACGGCGCGCAGTTGTGCGAACGGCTCCAAAGAGCTGGAGTCACTGCCCATGGTCCTCGTCCAGCTCTCCGCCCAGCACTTGCACTACCCGAATTCCGACCGGTGGGCGCGTGCGAGTACCATCCCGGCAACCAACGTCGGTGGTTCGCAGGGCAGGACGATGACGCCATCTTCGTCGTCGTCCACCCCCGTCTGGACGGGGCATGGGGCTACCCTCGGGAGTCGGCCGGAGCACCGCCGTGGTCATGCCGAGGCGCCCGATGCCCTCTCCCGCGCCACGGAGTGTCGGAGGCGTCCCAGCACATCCCGCGCCGCAGCCAGTTGACCGGGGGGGAGGTCATGGAGCACTCGAGAGACCGCGGACTCGACAGTCCCTCGATGGTGCCGGTCGATCCGTGCCCCTCGAGCGGTCAGGGCCAAGAGGACCCGCCGACCGTCGCCAGGGTCCCGACGGCGACGGACCAGCCCTGCCCGGCCGAGACGCATGACGACCCCGGTCACCGTGCTGGGATGCAGATGCATCGCCGAGGCAAGAGCGCCAGCAGGGAGTGGTTCGGAACGTCCAATGATGCGGAGGGCCAGCCTCTGCGGCCCAGTCACGCCCAGACGGAGCTGCATTCGCTTGGAGAGGGCTCGGAGTTCCTGGTCCAACGCCCAGAGGACGCCCATGAACTCCAGCGTCTCCGCGGACCCAGATCGAGTCGCCTTGTCCGCTCTTCTCTTGCCGGCGGGTACAGTTGCGAGCATCACCCATTCCCAATCGTGCACATCGTTGGTGTACCAAGTATTCTAGCAACGTGCTTCCGAAGCAGACCAGTCGAAATACGCGCGGGGCGAAGACCATCTTGATCTGTGGCGAGGGGATCGCCGGTCCGACACTGGTTGCTCATGTCTAGGGTCCTGGGGCTGGCGACGAGGCATGGGTCTTTCCCCAGAGCGCGGGCGCCCGCCGCGCGGAGAAGACGCGCCGGTTCGCAATGTCCACGCAAGGTGCGGCCGCGCGCGCTGGAATCAGCCGCAAGCTGACCTTCCACGACTTGGGTCGCGCCTACGGAGCGATGCTCATCGAAGCCGGCGTGGACATCTACACCGTCTCCCGGTTGGTCGGGCATGCAGACGTCCGGATCACGCAGGAAGTCTACGCCCCGCTCTCCGGGCGCTTCATCGCAGGACGCCAGATCGGACGGGCTGTCGTGCGCGAGCTTCCGCCCGTTCCGAGCCTCCGAAAGAATTGCCCGGAGCGTGGAGCAGTAGGAATCACGCCAACGCAACGCCTATGCGGCCGGTGCACAAGACGGGGAGTTGGCGCAAATCTCCGAAACCCCTCAGCACCGAGGCTGGGTTTCGAGTGGAGCTAACCGGGATCGAACCGGTGACCTCTTGAATGCCATTCAAGCGCTCTCCCAGCTGAGCTATAGCCCCGGGCCCTTCGATGGCCGCCCCTGGGAGGGCAACCGAACGGGGGCAGGCTCATAGCGCAGGCACGCCGTCCGCGCCAGTCCTCTCCCCGGGGAGCCTCGGCGCACCTGACCGGCGCGCTCGGGCGCAGGGTCGTTCCGGGTCCAGGCGCACGTGCCCGGCCCACGACCAGCATCGCAGCCGGCACCGACCGCGGCGCGTGCCCGGACGTATGGACGTCCCGTGCTGCGGACGGCGCGTTCGCAAGCGGGGCGTCCAACAGTGCACGCGGGGGCAGCGAGTCTCGCCAGACCCAGTGAACGCATTTGCGGTCACCGGCGCCGAGGGCGACGTTGTGAGCGCAAGCTTCCGGTCAGGGAGGACAGGTTCCGGAACAACTGTAAACGCCAGCGCCACAGCTGGTCGCCGGCCTGAGGTCTCCGCAGGCGACCGTGCAGCGGCCGTTGTGGCAGTCCGCTGCACAGGCCTGCTCGGGGCTACAGACCATGGTGCACTGGACCTGCTCGCCCGTCACGGCGCAGTCCATCCGGCACGGTCCAGGATCGCAGCTCGGGCTGCAGGTCTGATCCGAGCGCTCGCAGGTGAAGCTGCAGCTCGTCCCCGTGCAGCTGGTGACGCAGTCCTGCAGTCCAGTGCAGCCCGGGTTGCAGAGCTGCGCGCCGCAGACGGGGTCGCAGGTCGCCGAGGTTCCGGGGCAGATCGCGGTCCCCGCATCGGCGACGCTCGAGCCCACCAGCTCGTCGACCGTGCACCCGGCGGACAGCGCCAGCACGAGCGCGAGGACCGCTGCCGCTCTCACCGCCGCTCCCCCAGGGCATCGGCGATGCCCGGGAGCTGGATGCTGCGCGGATGCGCCTGGCGGAAGCGGGCCGCGCGCGCGCGCGCCTCGCCGATGCGCCCTTCCCGGACCAGCAGGCGGATGACGAGCGCTTCCCGCTCCTCGGCGAGCTGGCCCGCCGGGAACTCCCGGGCATGGCGGACGAGGAGCGAATCAGCGGCGGAGAGCGAGCCGGAGGCGATGTCCGCCCGGGCGCGGTCGAGCAGCGCCCGCTCCTCTCCGAGCGTGTCGGGCGCCATCGGCTCGACCGCCGGCGGCTCGGCCGGTGGAGGCTCCGGGGTTGGAAGCGCCTGCGGGCGAGCGACGGGGGCACGGGCAGGCGGCGCCACCGCGGCCGCCCGGCTCCTCGCCCGCTCCGAGCGGACCTCGAGCACCACGGCAGTGCCACCACCGATGCCCACCGCGGCGGCCACGCCCAGGACCAGGGCCTTCTTGGCGAGCAGCGTTCCGGCCAGCCCGGTCGCCGCGGATCCGGCGGTGCCCGAGCCAACGGCGGCGCCCGCGCTCGCCACGCTCGCCGCCGCGGCGGTCGACGAGACGGCGGTCGCGGCGACGAACCCTGCCCCGAGGCCGAGGGTGAAGGCCACCCGGCGCTGGACCCGCTCCTTTGCGCCCGCGGGCGGTGCAAGCGCCGCTGCGTCCTCGCGCCCGAGCTCGTCCCAACCCGGCGGAAGCTCGTCCGGCAGCTGGCCACTCAAGACTCACCCCGCAGCGCAGCGGTGATCTTCGCCCGGCCGAGCCGGAGCCGTGAGTAGACGGTGTTCAGCGGGACGTCGAGCGCGCTGGCGATCTCCGGTGCCGGGAGGCCGTTCAGGTCGTGCATCACCACCACCGCGCGCTGGTGGATGTCCAGCTGCCCGAGCGCCGCCTGCAGCCGGCTGCGGACCTGCTGGCTCGCCACGAGCTCGTCGGGGGCCCGGGCGTCATCGGGCCGCTCGGGCTCGGGGTCGGCGACCGTCACTTCCAGCCGGTGTCGGCGCCGCCACTGGGCCGCCACCCGGAAGGCGATCCCGAGCAGCCAGGGACGCAGCGGGCGCGACGGGTCGTAGGCGCTGTATCTGCGGTGCGCCACCACGAACACGTCATGAACCGCATCCTCCACATCCGCCTCCGGCACACCGAGCCTTCGCAGGTACAGCCACACCGCCTCGAACTCGGCGTCGTAGGCCGCAGCGAAGGCGGCCTCGTCGGGGCCGGTGGGCACCGGGGTGAGGGGGGCGGCGGACTGCACCTCCCTCTTGATTGCCGGCGCCGCCTCCGGTCCGTCACGGTCAGAAGCGGCCAAAGAGACCTCCACCCACCCACACCGAGACCGGCGGGGTGGTCCAGGCCGCCTGGGAGTCGACGAGGAGCCTGGGGCGGACGAGGTTCACCATGGCGTCGAGGTGCAGCCGGAGACCGACGGGGCCGGCGAAGACCCACTCCCATTGCCCCCGGGCGCCCAAAGACACCAGCCAGGCGCTCGCGTCCTCGGAGCGGCTGTAGCCCTGTCCCCTGGCCTGGAGGGGGCCGGCCTGGGTGAGCCCGCAGGCAGCCCAGGGGCCGAAGCGGGCGCAGCCGACCAGCGCGCCGGTCACCAGAGAGGTGGAGATGGAGCCGGCGCCGTACCTGAGGCTCGTCCCCGGGAGCCAGCGGGCCTCGAGCTCCACCGAGGCCGTGCTCGAGGCGGCGCCGGCGTGGACCAGGACACCCCCGGCGATCCCCGGAAGGGCGCCCACCGCGACCACCGCGCCCACGCCCGCGACCGGTCGCCAGCCGGTGGGAGGCGGAGCCGGCGGAGTCTCGGCGACGGCCGCGGTGGACTCGGCCGCGACCGGCGGCACGCCCGCGTCGGGCTCCGGGACGGCGCGGCCAGCGTCCACCGAGGCCACGCCCGCATCGAGCGGGGGCACGCCCGCGTCCAGTGAGGCGAGCCCCGTGCCCGCATCGAGGACCACCGCTGCGCTCCCGGCATCGACGGGCGGTCGGGATGTCCCCGCGTCTACCGAGCGCTGCCCGGCGTCCGCCGCCAGCGCGAGCGCGAGCGCGGCTGGGGGACGCCCGAGGAACCGGAGAGAGCCGGCATCGGGCATCGACCCTCCACCCGGCGCAGGGTCTTTCCGGAATCCCCCGGAGACGCCGGCCCCTCCGGAGACGCCGGAGGACACCACGACAGGGGCGGCGCCCGTGGATGGCCCGCTCGCCGCCGCCAGAGGGGGTCGCACCGGGGGCCGGGCGAGCGGGTCGATGGCCAGCGCGATGGCCAGGGCCAGGGCCGAGCCGAGCTCCTCGCAACCGGTCGCCGACAGCTCGCGGATGCCGAGCACGCGGTGCGTGCGTGCGTCGACCAGCTCCACCTTCGCCGCGATCGTGCTCTGCGCACCCCGGAGGGTACAGCGCACGGTGCGGGGGGCGCGCCGGGCGAACGGGCGTTGCCCGAGGATGTCGGTGACCTGCGCCTCGAGCGCGGCGCGATCGGGGCAGCGCTCGGCGCCTGCCAGGCGCCGGTACTCGAACGTCACCCTGTGGGGAGCGCTTCGCGACACGCCGCTCCCGGCCCTGGCGGGAGCCACCGAGAAGAGGAGTGCAGCGAGGAGCAGGCCCGCCGCTCGGAACATCGCCTCGACATCCTGCCGAAGCACGCCCCGCGAGGCGAGAAAACACCACTTTCCGCAAGTCCCCACTTCATCGCGGACCTCTTTGCCCGCCCGCGCCAGCGCGCTACGGTCCCCCGACTTTCTCCGGGAGGTACCATGCGTGGAAGAAGGCCAGTCGGACTGCTTGCGGCGATGACCCTGGTTGCCTGCGCGAGTGCCGTCACAACGCTGGTGAAGGCGCCGTCCAAGCCCGCCAGCTGTACCATCCAGGTCTTCCCGGACGAGGCGGCGGTGACACGGCCACACGAGGCGGTGTGCCGCATCAACACCGCGCTTCTGACCCCGTTCCCCGAGGTGCCCACGGATGCCAACATTCCCGACGACTCCCGTCGGGCGGCGTGCGAGTGCGGCGGAGACGCGATCGTGCTGCCGGCAGCCGACGCGGGGACCGCGCAGATGGTGACGGTGGTCCGCTACACCGGAAACTGACCGCTTGGCGGCGACGGCGAGCGAGTCCGACCACGACGACGAGCATCCCCGCGAGGCCCTGCGTCTGGCCCGCAGCGAAGATGGCGGCCACGACCACGTTGGCTGGGGGCCGGGCGACGGATTGGCCCTCCGGTTTCTCCATAGCGGATTGAGTCCGCCCTGGCCCGGAGGGTTTCACCGCGCTGTCGGGGTCCTGGGTCCTCGCCATTCGCTACGAGCCATCTCAGGAGGGAGCACCGACGGCCGAATCCAAGGGCACCGTGCGCTGGTACACGGCAGTCGATGGCCAGGTGCTGCTCGAGGACGAGCACCTGCCCCTCGGCAAGACGGACGGAAAGCTGCTCGGTCTCATCTGGTGGGACGAGAAGAAGAAGACGCTGAGCGGCATGCTCTGCAGCAACCTGAGCCCTCACACCTGCGACCCGAAGTCCTCGCTCGACGACATTCGCCTGAGCTGGGACGGGGCTCGCTTCCTGATCGAGGAGATCGAGCACCAGCGTGATGGCAGCGTGCTCCTCTTCCGCGAGTCCTACAGCGAAATCACGCCTCGGACCTACCTCCAGCTCGGAGAGATCGGTCCTCCGGGAGGCCCCTTCCGGCGGGTCTTCACCGTGCACGGGACCCGCTCGCAAGACTGAGGCCGACGATGGCCCTCCCCGGACTCGAACCGGGACGCGGGGTCAGCCGCAGCGGATTTTGAGTCCGCCTCGTCTACCAATTTCGACAGAGGGCCTTGCGACGCCGCGGGCAGCGGGTCTAGCACCTCCGACGACATGTACAACCTCCTCATCGCCTTCGCCGCCGGTCTCGTCGTGACCGTCGCCGTGCGGCTGGCTGGACTCCCGCTGCTCGCGGGGGTGGTTCCGGGCGTACTCGTCTTCGTCGGCGCCTACGTCCTCCTCGCGCGGCGGGTCGCCCAGCGCTTGCAGGCCCTGGTGGCCACGGCGCAGAAGGAGCTGCAGACCATCTCCTCCCCACGCGACCGCGACCCCAAGGTGGCCAAGGCGGTGAAGACTCTCGAGCAGGGACTCCAGTACGAGCGCTGGCAGGTGATGGTCGCCCCCCAGGTCCACGGGCAGATCGGGATCCTGCACTACATGATGAAGGACTACGCCGCCGCCGAGCCCCACCTCGCACAGGCGAGCAGCCGCGACCCCATGGCCAACGCGATGCGGGCCGCGCTCCACTACCAGCGGAAGGCCTACGGCCCGATGACCGAGGCCTTCGAGCGCGCAGTGAAGGCGGGGAAGAAGGAAGGCATCGTCTGGGCCGTCTATGCCTGGTGCCTCCAGCAGTCGAAGGAGCGCGAGAAGGCCATTGCCGTCCTGGGCCGGGCAGTCGCCGCCAACCCGAGCGACGAGAAGCTGAAGTCCGCGCTCTCGGCGCTCCAGAACGACAAGCGCATGAAGATGAAGGCCTGGGAGCCGATGTGGTGGCAGTTCAACCTCGAGGCTCCGCCCCAGGACTTCGGGGGCGGGCGCCGGGTTCAATTCCAGCGTCGCTGACCGCCGGGACTGGAGTTTCTTCCTGTCGTTGTCGCGCGCACTCGCTTAAGGCCCCGGAGTTCCTTCTGCCCCCGGGGCACGTTGCTTGCTCAACGACAAAGAACTTCCGCTCGCCGCGGGAGTCGCCCGTCGAGGAGGAGCGCCACCCTGTCCGGCAGCGGATTCGAGTCTCCCCGGTCGGACTCCGGGCGGCCCATCATGGATTGTCGCCCCGCACGCCCCGTGCTCCTCATCGTCGAGGACGACGCGTCCATGCGGACCGCCCTGGCCGAGCTGCTCGGGCGGGACTGGGACGTGCTCACCGCCGAGGATGGCACCGAGGCCGTGGCGCTGACCCAGGCCCACGTGCCGGACCTCGTCCTGGCCGACCTGGCGATGCCCAAGCTCGGTGGGATGGGGCTCCTCGAGGTCCTCCAGTCCGACCCGCGGACCCACGAGGTCCCGGTGGTGTTCCTCTCCGGCCAGAGCGACCCGCGGACGGTCGTCGACTGCTTCAGCCACGGCGCAGCGGACTTCGTCGCCAAGCCCGGCCGGCCGGACGAGGTCCGGGCGCGGCTTCTCCATGCGTGGGCACAGGCCCGGAGGGTCGCCCGGCTGGAGTCGCTGGCCTGGACCGACGGGCTCACCGGCCTGCACAACTTCCGGGCGCTCCAGGCCCGGCTCGACGAGGAGTTCGCCCGGGCGGCGCGCTACGCGGAGCCGCTGGCGGTGCTGCTGGTCGATTCTCGACTTCCTGAAGACGCTCAACGACCGCTACGGGCACGACGCGGGCAACGCCGCGCTGCGGGCGATGGGCGACGTGTTCCGCGACGAGCTCCGCGAGACGGACTTCGCCGCCCGCTTCGGGGGGGACGAGTTCGTGGCGCTGCTGCCGCACCAGACCGCCGGCGAGGCGGTGGTGGTCGCCGAGAGGCTCCGGATCCAGCTGGCATCGCGCCCCTGGCCGTGGCCACAGCGGCTCACCCTGAGCATCGGCATCGCGGCGATGGATTCGTCGGTCCACATCCAGGAACCATCGATGCTGCTCGCGGCCGCCGACGCGGCGCTGTACCGGAGCAAGCGTGGAGGGCGGAACCGGGTCGAGGTGGCGGGGCCGGCGGACGGGCTCCCCGCCGACACCCACTGAGGGCGGCGGCCGTGGAGTGGTGCAGGACATGAGCGGGACGTCACGGGTGGCGGTGGTCGGTGAGGGGCTCGCGGGGGCTGCCCTGGCGCTCGCCCTCTGCCACGGCGGTGGCGGGCGCGGCCGCGGCGTGGAGACGCTGCTGTACGCGGGGAACGGGCCGCCGCGTGGGGCGCCGCGGGTGCTCACGCCGCAGTGCCGCTCCCGGCTCGCCCTGCTCGGCTGCAGCGCGCCGCCCGCCGAGCGAACGACCCCGCTCGTCGGGCTCCGGGTGCTCTCGCCCGGCGCGCGCGCCTGGCTCCCCTACCCGCCCGGCGTGGTGACCCTGGGCGAGCCGGGGCGCGATCCGCTGGTCGAGCTCCTCGCGATCCGCAGCGCGATGGCCGGGGCCGCCGTCCGCGGGTGGGCCGTTGAGCGCACCGAGCCACTGTCCCTCGCCCGGGCACCGGGGCGCGTGGTGCGCTCCCACGGCCTGGTCGCCCGCGCGGACGTGGTGGCGTTCGCCCTCGAGCCCCAGGACGCCAGCGCGGCGGCAGCCGAGCCGATGGCCCGCGCGCCGCTCCTCCCCGGTGCGGAGGCGTGGGTCGCAACCGATCGGGCACTCCCGTTTGCCCAGCTCCTGCTCGCCCCCGCGCCGGGTGTCGACGGGCTCCTGCTGCTCCCGGTGCCGGCCGGGCTCTGGGCACTCGCCTTCGGGCCCTCCGTGGAGCCGGTGGATCTGTCGCTGCTCCTGGTGGAGGCGGCGCGGGACGGTCACCTCGAGCCGGGGTTCGAGGTCCTCTCGCTGGCCCGGCGACCGGTGCCTGCCGGGAGCGCGCCGGCGCTCGCCGGCCCCGGATGGGTGGCCTGCGGCCCGGACGCCCTGGGCCACCCTCTCGACCTCGCGGTGGGCCCGACGCTGGCGCTGGCCGGCCAGGTGGCGCAGGCGCTGGCGGCCGCGACAGAGCCCCCCTCGGCGCTCATCGCCGCCCTGGTCCAGGCGGGGGTGGGACGGGTGCGCCGGGACGTGGACGCAGCCGCCGCGCTCTGGCGCACCGCACGCCGCGCCGGTACGGACGCGGCGCGGGCTTTCCGTGGCGGGCAGCGGCCGCGGCCGGAGCCGAACGAGGCGATGCTCGCCGGCCTCGAGCGCCCTCGCCCCGCGCACGTGCTCTGGCGGATGCGGTGGGAGGCGCTCCGGACGCTGGCGATCGGGCCCTTCCGGCCGAGCGCGGCGCCCGCGCCCGTCCTGCAGCCCCCGCGTGACCCCCGCCTGCTCTACGTGGTGGACGACGACCCGGCGGCGCGGGAGGGTCTGCGCGAGCAGCTCACCCTGGGAGGGGCCGAGGTGGTGACGTTCCACGGCGAGCTGGAGCTGCTGTCCGCCGTGGCTCGACGGCCACCGGCCGCGGTGCTCCTCGACGTGGTCCTGGAGCGGGTGGACGGCATCCGTCTGTGCCGGCGCCTCGCCGAGCATCCGTCGACGCGCGGAACACCCGTCTACCTCATGAGCGGGCTCGGTGGACCCGAGCTCCGGCGCCAGGCGCTCGAGGCGGGCGCGGCCGAGTTCCTTCCGAAGCCCATCGACCGGGCGATGCTCACGCGGATCCTCGACCGTCACCGGCTCGGTGCGCGCGCGCCGGCCTCGTCCCACAGCGCGGCGTAGGGCGGCGGGACGAAGCGCGTATCCGGTTCGCGGCGGAACCAGGTCCGTTGCCGCTTGGCGTACCGGCGCGTCGCGAGCGCCGTCTCCCGCTCCGCCTCCGCCGCGCCGAGGCTGCCCTCGACCACGGCCAGCGCCTGGCGGTAGCCCACGCTCCGCATCGGTGCGGTGTCCCGGAACCCGCGGGCGACGAGCCGCTCGGTCTCGGCGACGAGCCCGCGGGCGTACATCCGGCGGGTCCGCTCGGCGATGCGTGCATCGAGATCCTCCTTGTCCGGCTCGAGGAAGAAGAGACGCGCCGGGTGGCGGGCCGGCTGGAAGGCGTGCGCCGCGCGGAGCTGGGAGGGAGGGGTGCCGGTGGTGGCGTGGATCTCCAGCGCGCGGACGACCCGGAGGACGTCGGCGACGGCGAGGCGCGCGGCGGCGGCGGGGTCCACCTCGGCAAGCCGCCGGTGCATCGCCTCCGGACCGACCCTGCGGGCCTCGTCCTCGAGCGCACGCCGCACCACCGGATCGGGCGGAGCGTCGGTGAGCCCATGGAGCAGGACCCGGAGGTAGAGCCCCGTCCCCCCGACGACCAGGACCCGGCGCCCCCGCTGCCGGATGCCGGCGATGGCCGCGTCTGCGAGCGCAGCCCAGCGCGCGGCGGAGAAGAGCTCGGTCGGCTCCACGATGGAGACGAGGTGGTGCGGCACCCGCGCCAGCTGCTCCGGAGACGGCTTGGCGGTACCCAGGTCGAAGTGCCGGTACACCGCCTGCGAGTCGGCGCTGACGATCTCCGCCCCGAGCCGCTCGGCCAGCTCGACCGCGAGCTCGGTCTTTCCCGATCCCGTCGGGCCGGAGATCACGATGAGCGGTGGGTCGATCGGCATCCGCTGGACCAGGACATGCGCAACGCAGCGTATCTCGGCGTCGCCGAGGAGACCCGGCTCCGCCACCTCGAGGAACACGGGTGGGCGATGCGCGAATTCACGCGCCGGCGGCTCGGCCCGGTGGCGCTCGAGGACGTGCTCACCCGGATGCAGCTCCGCCTGCTCGAGCCGTTCCGGGTCGTCCCGACTGTCGAGCTGGGCCGGCTCTGGCTCGAGCGGCTGGAAGGCTACCCTTCAGTTGTCGCAGTTCTCCCCGGAGACCGTCCGGGCGACGGCGCGGGTCGCGGCGACGGTCGCCTCCGAGAACGCCTTGACCGGAGCGAAGCCGAGCCGTTGCTTGATCTGCTGGTTGTCCAGAGTCGAGACGCCCTTCGTCGTGAGACGGTAGCCGTCGAAGTACTGGTGCTGGGGCATCAGCGGGATTCCCATTCCGGCGAGATAGGCCGAGAGCGCATCGTCCTTGTAGGGGAACGGCAGGCCAGCCCAGAAGGAGTTGAAGAGGCCGTCCCAGTGGCTCGGGATGTAGACCTTCGGGTGAATCACCGGGACGATGAGCTGGGCGACGGCGAGCCCGCCCGTGCCGATCCAGGCGTCGACGCTGGTGAGCCCAGCGTCCTTCATCGCCGCGGCGAGGTTGGCGAGCGGCGCGCCGTAGTTCACCCCGTCGACGACGATGGGCTGATCGAGGTCGAAGGCGCTGGCAGAGTTGTTCACGAAGAAGCTGACCCGGCGCCCACCCCGGTCGATGGTGAAGAGGAGCGCCCGACCGCCGCCCCCGTTCGGATAGTCCTCGCCAACCCCGCCGCGAAGCCCCTGCGTCGCTGGATCGACCACCGGCGGGCCGCTGAGCTCGCGTGCGAAGTGCTGGATGGGGTTGGTGTTGTTCCCGCTGTGGTTGAACCGAACGACGCGCATCGTGACCCCATGTCCGAGATCGATCCGCTCTCCGCCGTTCACCACCCGGCACGCGGTCACGCCCTGCGTCTGCGCCTGGTAGCAGGTGGAGAGCCCCCCGATGAGAGGCGCACCGGTGAGCTTGGCCCAGGTGGGGGTGTCCCAGGTGTGGTCGAAGTGGCTGTGACCAGCGACCAGCACGTCGAGCGTCCCGTGATCAGGGAGCGCCTCCTGGACGCGAGCGACGCTCTCCAGGTCCACCAGCCAGGGGAACGCCGTCAGCGCGAAGACGTCCCCGGGGTCTCCGGCGGGTGCGAAGAAGAACGGAGGCCCCGGCAGACGGGTGATGTAGCCATCCATCACGATGCGGACGCCGTTGACGTTGAAGTACCAGTTGGCGATCGACATCCAGGTCATCTCGGCCGAAGGTCCGCCCTCGTCCCTCCCTCGCTCGGACTCCCCTCCCCTCGACGGAACTCCGGCGAGCAACACGATCAGAGCCCCCACCAACGACAGGCTGCGCAGCGTCACGGTGCCAACCCCCTTCCGGCCCGGTGCGGACCGGGGCGCGAATGGGACGGCGGTCCACGATGTCAGTCAAGCCGCATCGGCCAGGACCAACCCGCGTGCGGTGCGTCACGGCACCAGCTTTCCGGAGGTGAGCACTTGCGTGCGACCGCAAGCGCATCGATCCGCTGGTCACGGACGGGGAGTCCGTGCGGGTAGGTCTCGCCGCGTGGTCAGCGGCGGGAGTCGAGCGCCGACTCGAGCGCGTCGAGCCGGACCGGCACGGGCTCGCCCCCGGCGAGCGGCTTCAGCTGGGCCTCGCCCGAGCCGAGCTCCCGCGAGCCCAGGACCAGGGCGAACGTCGCTCCGGACTTGTCGGCGCGCTTCATCTGGCTCTTGAGGCTGCCGGCGCGGGCGTCGAAGTCCACCCGGTGCCCGGCGCGGCGGAGGCGGCTGACGAGCGCCAGGGCGGGGTCCGCCGCGGCCTCCTCCGCCACCGCGACGAAGAGCTCGGGGCGCACGGCCTGCACTGCGCCCTTCGCCTGGAGCAGGAGGCACAGCCGGTCCATGCCGAGCGCCCAGCCCACCGCCGGGGTGTCGGGGCCGCCGAGCTCCTTCACCAGCCGGTCGTACCGGCCGCCACCGCCGACGGCCGAGGCCGTGCCCAGCACCGGGTCCTCGGAGAGGAACTCGAAGGCGGTCCGGGTGTAGTAGTCGATGCCGCGCACCATCCGCGGGTTCACCCGGAACGGGATGCCCAGCAAGGTGAGCTGGCGCTGCACGGAATCGAAGTGCGCCCGCGCCTCGCCCGAGAGCGCGTCGGTGATGGCCGGAGCGGAGGCGAGCACCGCCTGGCAGCCCGGGTTCTTGCAGTCGAAGACCCGCAGCGCGTTCTTCTCCGTCCGCTCCTGGCACTCGGCGCAGAGCTCGCTCCGGTGGGCGCGGAGGAACGTCCGGAGCGAGTCGAGGTACACCCCGCGGGTCTCCGGATCGCCGAGCGAGTTCAGCTCCACCCGGATGCCCTCGAGCCCCACGGTGCGGAACAGCTGCATCGCCAGGTCGATGAGCTCCGTCTCCTGCGCCGGCGTGGACACTCCGTAGGCCTCGGCGCCGATCTGCCAGAACTGGCGGTAGCGCCCGGTCTTCATCCGCTCGTACCGGAACATCGGCCCGAGGTACCACCAGCGCGTCAACGGCTCGTGCTGGGCGACGGCGTGCTCGACGTAGGCCCGCACGAGCGGCGCGGTCCCCTCCGGACGCAGCGACAGGCTCCGGCCCGCCTTGTCCTCGAAGGTGTACATCTCCTTGCCCACGATGTCGGTCGCCTCGCCCACGCTGCGGACGAAGAGGGCGGTGTCCTCGAGCACCGGGGTGCGCGCCTCGTCGTAGCCGAAGCGGCGGAACGTCTCGCGGGCGGCCGCCTCGAGCGCGTTCCAGACCGCGATGTCGGGCGGGAGGAGGTCGTTCATCCCCTTCACCCCGGAGATCCGCTGGCTCACCGGCGCGACTCCGATGCGCTGGCCCATCCGGACCGCCGCGCCTGCCACCAGCCCGGCGTCCCACACCACCCGGCCCGGCTCGAAGAGCAGGATGACGGTGCTGCCCATCTCGAAGCGGCCCAGCTCGGCGCCCCGCTCCACCGGCTTCGGCGGAAGGTAGGTCCGGAGCCCGGCCGGGTGTCCGGCGTGGGTCAGCCGGTCGTCGTAGGCGGCGCGGATCCGTCCGACGCAGGTGGCGCCCACCTTCACCACCGCGCAGCGGCCGACCGCCGTGTCCATCACCGTCACCAGGCGCTCGTTGAGGCAGAACAGCGCATCGCGGTTTCGCACCGTCGCCGGGTTCACCGGCCAGAACTCACCCGGGAGGTAGCGCGAGGAGACGATGTCTCCGGCGACCGGCGCGTGGATGCGGTGGTAGTCCCGGGGCGAGAGGTAGAGCGTGGCGTACGCGCCGCCGAGCGCGAAGCGCGCCGCCAGCTCCCCGTCGTCGAGCAGCTTGTCCACCGGGAACTGGATGCCCTTCGCCTGGAGACAGTCGCCCCCTTCCAGGATGCCCGCCTGGCTCACCACCCCGTCCACGGGTGACACCACCGCACGCGGGTCCGGATCCACCGGCCGCGACCCGGGCCGGAGGCCGCGGCTGAAGAAGTCGCTGAAGCGCCCGTACCCGCCGAGGTCCCGCTCCGCCTCGCTCATGTCCACGCCGTAAGCGCGGACGAAGGCCCGCATCGCGGCGCGGTGGACGGGCGCGGGTGCAGGCAGGCGGGTGAGCGTCCCCACGGCGCGAGAGAGCGCCGACTTGGGAACGAGGCGCATCAGCGCGAGGAAGGTGCCGTCTTGCATCGGGGGCGCCGACACTAACCCCCCGCGTCGGGCGGCGCAGGCGTCCCGGCGTCCACGAAGACGCGCGTGAGGGCCGACCTGGGCACCACCCCGAGCACCGTCTGGCTGTCGGCCAGGACGACCGAGTTCTGCATGCCCGGCAGGGCGGCGCGACACCGGCTGGAGTCGACCATGGCGAACGAGTCGCGGGTGCCCCGGCCGTTGACCTCCACCGGTCCGGCGGGCTCGAAGCAGTCTCCGAACAGCCGGTTGAAGTCGCTGGTGCTCATCCCCGCGCTCGGCGCCGAGGGCGGACCGGCATCGGGCGGTGGCGGAGGCCTGGCGCCCTGGGCGGGAGCCGGTGGCGCCGGGGGCGGGCTGACCGAGCGACCGGAGAAGCTCGGCGGGGTGCGCGCCTCGGCCAGGGCGGTCTCGCGATCCTTCGAGACCTGCTCGAGGCGGGTGCGGTTCTCACGGATGCGCGTCAGCAGCTGGCTGGCCGCCTGCGCGTCCAGCGAGTCCGGCGACACCTTCTCCAGCAGCGCCTCCACCTCGTGCATCGCCGGGTCGAGGTAGGCGTCGTCGAGCTCCTTGGCATACAGCTTGTTGAACCGCTCGGAGGCGCGGGTGTACTCGGGCGAGGGCTCCTTGCGCGCGCATCCGGCGAGCGCCAGCAGGACCAGCAGCAGGACGGGGCGAGTGGTCACGGGTCAGACCCCCAGGAAGAGGCGACGGCCGAAGTTCGGCGCGAGCTCGGCCTCGAAGATGCGGCGGGCGGCGCTCTCGATGTCGTACTCCACGCGGATGTACTCCACCGTCCGGGCGGTGGTGTCACAGACCACGAAGCAGGCCCGGTTGTCGTAGTCGCGGGGCTGGCCCACGCTCCCCACCGAGATGAGGTACTGGTAGCTGCGGCGGAAGGCGAACTTCTGGGCGACCACGTCGTTCACCTCGCCGTTGCCGAGCGCGAACGCCTTGCAGAGGTGGCTGTGGCCGATGAACGTCACCTCGGCCATGTCCTCGGTCGCCGGCTCGAGCTCCCGCGCCTGCTCCAGCGCGAACACGTACTCGTAGGCGCGCGGGTCGACCGGTGAGCCGTGACAGAAGCCGATCTCCCCTACCCGGTAGGTGTACGGGAGGCTGCGGAGCCAGGCGTGGTTCTCCTCGGTGAGCACATGGGCCGACCAGTCCAGCGCGTGCCGCGCGCCCTCGTAATAGAACGAGTAGTCCATCCGGCCGGCCACGGCGGCGTCGTGGTTCCCGAGCAGCGTCACCTCGGCCACGCTGCGGACCAGGTCGCAGCAGGCGTTGGGCGAGGCGCCATAGCCCACGATGTCCCCGAGCGACACCACCCGGTCGACCTTCTGGGCCTCGATCGCGCGCAGCACTTCGGTCAGGGCCTCGAGGTTGGAATGGATGTCCGAGATGACGGCGAAGCGCATCGGCCTCCGGGAACGCCGCCCAGATTACACGACCTTGCCCGCCCCGGGGCTTCATGCTTTGGGGCGGGCCATGCGCATCGTCGTCACCGGCTCGCTGGCCTACGACTACCTGATGACCTTCCCGGGCAGGTTCCGGGAGCACTTCCTCTCCGAGCGGATGCACCGGCTGACGGTGAGCTTCCTGGTGGACGACATGCGCCGGCTCCGGGGGGGCGTGGCGGGGAACATCGCCTGGACTCTCGCGCTCCTGGGGGGCCGGCCGCTGCTGGTGGCCACCGCCGGCGAGGACTTCGCCGAGTACCGCCAGGCGCTCCAGGCCTCCGGGGTGGATACCTCGGGGGTGACGGTGATCCCGGGTGAGTTCACCGCCTCCTGCTTCATCAACACCGACCTGGACGCGAGCCAGATCGTCGCCTTCTACGCCGGCGCGCTCTCGCACGGGCACCGCCTCGAGCTGGGCGGCCTGGGGCTCGGGCCTGGCGACCTGGTGGTCATCAGCCCCACCGACCCCGAGTCCATGCTCAAGGCGGTGGAGGCATGCCGGAGTGCGGGCGTGCCCTACCTGTTCGACCCCGGGAAGCAGACGCCCCGGCTCGAGTCCCGGCAGATCCTCGACGGCATGGAGTCCGCCGCGGCGGTCATCGGCAACGACTACGAGTTCGCCCTCATGTCCCAGAAGACCGGGAAGAGCGAGGCGGTGCTCCAGGCCATCGCCCCGGTCACCATCGTGACCCGCGGCGAGCAGGGCTCGACGGTGCTCGAGCGCGGGAAGGCCCCGGTCGACGTGCCGGTGGCTCCCATCGCCTCCCTGGTGGACCCGACCGGCGCCGGGGACGCGTACCTCGGGGGTCTGGTGTACGGGATGGCACGCGGGCTGCCCTGGCCGGTCGCGGGGCGAATCGGGGCGGTGGCCGCGGCGTACGCCATCGAGGTGCGGGGCTGCCAGGAGCACCGGTACACCCGGGCCGAGTTCCTGGCCCGGTACCGCGCGGCCTTCGGCAGCTCGGACGACGTGGCGGCCGCGCTCGGCTGATCGCCGCCCTCTGCCGGCTTCACCGCGGTGCGGGCACGACCGGGATGAGAGCCTTCAGGTCGTCGTCGGTGAAGTAGATGCCCACGCCGACGAAGAAGTCGCGCCCGGCGAGCACCCGGTTGTCGAGCTGACTGTAGACCGGGTTGTTCAGGTAGTCGTCGACGCCGACGTCCACGTAGAGGTGCTGGAGGAAGGAGAACGCCAGCGTGGTGCGGATCCGCGGCCACTGCAGCCGGGGGTTGGCGAAGTCGAAGATGTCGGTGTGCAGCTGCAGCTGGTCGCGGAAGAAGAAGAGGTCGAAGCCCACGCCGCCCGAGCTCTCGATGATCCCGAAGCGGAACGCCGCCCAGTAGAACCGCTTGGCGAACTGCGCCGAGAACTTCAGCGAGTTGAGGTTGGTGGTGGTGATCTTCTGGATCGCCGGGTTCCCCAGCGAGGGCGGGTTGGTCTGGACGTAGGTGACGGTCTCGACACCCCGGGGGTCGCTGACCAGCGAGAGCAGGTAGTACTTGTCCGGGCGGGCGACGATCTTCAGCGTCGCGTCCAGCCGCGCCGCCCCCTCGTTGATCAGGTAGTCGCTGTGGATGTTGACGTCCAGCTTCAGCCCGGTGAGCCGCTGGGCGTAGTTGGAGACGTCCTCGATGGTCTCGCCCACCTGGCGGCCCAGCTTCTCGTCCGAGATCACCTGCCCCACCGCGCCCCGGCCCTCGCGGATGTTCTCGGTCACCGTCTCGAGGTTCCCGAGCGTCGCGTCCAGCTTCCTCAGCGAGCTCCCAATCGACGCCAGCTGGCCCGAGGGCCCGCCGTCGGCGTACACGTTGCTCTGCACGTCGGCGACCATCCGCCGAACGTCGCCGCTGATGATCCGGAGGTTCTCGACGATCTCCCGGAAGCTGGAGGACTCGCCCTCGGTGGCGCTGCGCATCGAGGCGGTGACGTCCCGCACGTTCTCCAGGATGGTCTCGATGTTCTGGCTGGAGCGCTGCGCGGTGTCGTTCACCGACTGGGACAGCTCGGTCAGGTTGCGGACGATGCTCTGGAGGGACTGGGTGCCGGCGTCCCCGCCCAGCGCGTCCCGGAGCGAGGCGGTGACCGACTGGATGTCGACGGTGATCTTCCCCAGCGTGTCGAAGAGGGCCTGGAGGCCCTGCTGGTCGATGACGTGGGTGATCTCGCCTCCGTCCGGCATGGGCGGGGCGCCCGGGGAGCCCACCTGGAGGTCCAGGAGGTAGTCGCCGAGGAACGACTCGGTGCGCTTGATGATCGTCGCATCGGTGCGCAGCCCGATGTCCTTGCGGAGGCGCAGCGTCACCCGGGCCCGGGTGCCCACCAGGGTGATCTCCCGGACCTCACCCACCGGGATGCCCGCCACCTGGACCCGGCTCCGGTTGCCCAGCCCCGAGGCGTCGCGGAACATCGCGTAGACGGTGATGCTGTCCGCTCCCATCGTCCCGCGGCGGACGAAGACCAGGAAGGCGAGCAGGAAGCCCACCGCCGCGAGCACCAGGAGCCCGACCCGAAAGGGCGTGACGAACGTCTTCAAGTCGCGTCTGCTCCGAGCCCGGCCAGAGGCCCCACCTTACCCGGACCTCACGACTTGCCGAACCACATCTGGAGAAAGTGTTTCAGCTCCGGGTGCTCGCTGTGCCTCAGCTCCTGGGGCGGCCCCTCGGCCACGATCTGCCCCTTGAAGAGGAAGGCCACCTTGTCCGCCACCTTGAAGGAGGAGGCGATGTCGTGGCTGATGACCACCTGGGTCACGTGGAGCTCCCGCGCGGCGGTGAGGATCATGTCGTCCACGTAGTCAGTGGTGATGGGGTCCAGCCCGGTCGTCGGCTCGTCGTAAAGGACGATCTTCGGGTCCAGGACGATCGCCCGCGCCAGACCCACCCGCTTCCGCATCCCACCCGACAGCTCGGCCGGGTAGCGCTCCTCCACGTTTCGCAGGCCGACGATGCCCAGCTTCTCCCGCACCTTGGCCCGGATCTGCTCCTCGGAGAGGTCCGAGTGCTCGCGGAGCGCGAAGCTCACGTTCTCGTAGACGGTCATGGAGTCGAACAGGGCGGCGCCCTGGAAGACCATCCCGAACTTCCGGCGCACCCGCTCGAGGTCCCGCTCGTCGAAGGGGACGATGTCCTCACCGTCCACCACCACCTTGCCCCGGTCCGGCTTGAGGAGCCCGATCATGTGCTTCATCAGCACCGTCTTCCCCGAGCCCGAGCCCCCGAGGATGACGCAGGTGCTCCCCTCCTCGATGTCCAGGTTGATGCCGGTCAGCACATGGATGGTCCCGAAGGACTTCCAGAGGTCCTGGACCGAGATCATCGGAGGCTTCTTGCCGTCGCCGTTCATGGGTGGAACAGGAGCCCCATGAGGTAGTCCTGGATGAAGATGGCCACCGCGGCGTCCACCATGGCACGGGTGGTGGCCTGACCGACTCCCTTGGCGCCGCCGTGGGCGTTGTAGCCCCGGTAACACGCGATGAGGGTCACGGTGAAGCCGAAGAGGGCCCCCTTGGCGAGGCCTTCCCAGATGTCCTTGGGAGCCAGGAGGTTCTGGGTCCGGAGCACGAAGGTGCCCACCGACAGGCCCTTGAGCGGCACGGCCACGAAGAAGCCGCCGCTCAGGCCCGCGGTGTCGAAGATCATGGTGAGGAGCGGCACCATGCACAGCCCGGCCACCACCCGGGGCACCAGGAGGTACTGGACCGGGTTGACCGCCATGGTCTCGAGCGCGTCCACCTGCTCGGTGACCCGCATCGTGCCGAGCTCGGTGCACATGGCCGAGCACGCCCGCATGGTCACCATCAGCGCGCTGAACACCGGGGCGAGCTCGCGGGTAATGGTCAGTGCCACCGTGGGGCCCACCAGGCTCTCGGCGCCGAACAGCTCGAAGGCGCTCCAGGACTGGGTGGCGAACACCATCCCGGAGAAGGTGCCGGTCAGGGCGACCAGGACGATCGACCCCACCCCCACGAAGTCGAACTGGGAGAAGAGGTTCTGCAGCCGGAAGGGCGGGCGAACGGTCCAGACGACGACCGAGGCGCCGAGCGAGGCCATCCCGCCGATCGTCTGCAAGAAGCCCAGGACGCCGTTACCGACACCCTCCACCAGGCCGACCAGCGGGTTCTTCCGGGGCGTGGACTCGAGATCAGAGGTGGTCATCGCGCGGCGCGGGACATCCTAGGGCACGCCGGCCGTCGCGACACGGGGCACCCGCGCACCGATGGCGCACAGGACATCGTAGGCGATGGTCCCCTGGAGCGCAGCGAGCTGGTGCACGTCCTGGACCTCGGTGCCCTGCCGGCCGATGAGCACCACCTCGTCCCCCACCTCGGCCTCCGCGATGTCGGTCACGTCCACCATGCAGAGATCCATGCACACCCGGCCGACGATCGGCGCCCGACGGCCCCGGACGAGGACGGCCCCCCGGTTGGAGAGCAGACGCGACCAGCCGTCCGCATAGCCCACCGGGAGGGTGGCGATGCGCGAGGGCCGGGGCGCCGTCCAGGTGCTGCCGTACGAGATGGGCGTCCCCACCGGCACCGACTTCACGTGCACCAGGCCCGTCTTCCAGCTCAGCACCGGCTCGAGCAGCCGGGGGGGCCGGAGCCAGGGGGCAGGCACGAGCCCGTACAGCGCCAGCCCCGGCCGGGCGAGGTTCATCTCCAGGCCATCCCGGGCCTCGGGCAGCGCGAGGAGGCCGGCGCTGTTGGAGAGGTGGCGCCAGCGGGGAGCGAAGCCCGCCGCGCGGACCTGGCCCAGCGCGGTGCGGAACCGGGAGATCTGCAGGGCGGTCAGGGCGGCGTCCGCCAGGTCCGCGTTGGCGAAGTGCGAGCAGAGCCCGTCGATCTCCACGCGCCTGCACGCCCGGGCCGCGTCGAGGAATGCCGGCACGTCGGCGGGCAGCACCCCGAGCCGGCCCATGCCGGTGTCGACCTTGAGGTGGGCCCGGGCGGGCGCCCCCACCGTCCGGGCAGCGGCCTCGAGCGCGGTGAGGTGCTCCGGCCGGAAGACGACCGGGATCATCCGCTGGGCGAGCATCTCCTCCCAGGCCCCGTCGTACGCACCGCCGAGCACCAGGATGTCGCTCCGGACGCCGGCCTCCCGGAGCGCGCGGCCCTCCTCCACCAGCGCCACGCCGAGGAAGCGGACGCCCGCCGCCTCGAGCGCGCGCGAGACCGGCACCGCCCCGTGCCCGTAGGCGTCGGCCTTCACCACCGCCAGCACGTCCACCTCGGGAGCGGCGGCGCGGAGGGTGGCGTGGTTGCGGATCAGAGCACCGAGGTCGATCTCGGCGCGGGTGGGGCGGATGTTCACGAGCGCTGGTTCCATGGAGGATGGCTGCCGGTCGATCCCGAGGCTACTCTGCCCCGGAGACGCGGGGGCACCCTGCATCGGCGAGGCCGCGCCCCTGGGACCGGGAAAGAACGACAATGGCGACGCATCGGGTGGGCGGCGAGGTGGATGCCTCGTGCACGCGCTGCAAGATGGAGCTGGCACACACCATCCTGGCCATGGTGGGGCCGAAGATCGTCCGCGTCCGCTGCAACACGTGCGGGAGCGACCACGTGTACCGCGGCACGCAGTCCCGGGCCCGGACCGCGGCCGCCAGGCCACGGGCGGCCCCGGCGGAGCGGACGGTCGTCGGCTGGGAGGCCCAGCTCGCCGCCCGGGACGTCTCGAGCGCCCAGGACTACCGCCCGGACGAGCACTACGCGGTGGACCAGGTGGTCCGTCACCCCACCTTCGGCCTGGGCATCGTCCGCGCCGTCCGGCAGGACAAGATGGACGTGGCCTTCAAGACCGCCGAGCGCACACTGGTGCAGGGCCGCGGCCCCGGCACCGCCCGCCCCTCCTTCGTCCCACCTCTCCGGCCCGTCGAGGCGCCCGACGCGGGCGAGGAAGGCTGACCGGAGCGCAAAGGCTGCTAGCCTCGGGCGCCGACGCCACGTGCGCCCCGCTCTCCTTCCCGCGCTCCTGACCCTCGCCGTCGCCGTGCCGTCGCGGGCCGCGCCGGTGGTGGAGGCCGAGCCCTCCCGCCTGGTGCTGGGCCCGCGTGCGCGCGCGGAGATCACCGTGCGCAACGCCGGGTCCGGACTCCGGGCAGCGGTCTCGATGGGGACGCTCACCCCGGGGAGCTCGGGGGAGGACCTCACCCGCTTCGTCTGGACGCCGCCGTCCGACGCGCGCGCGCCCACGCTGGTCCTCTTCGCCTTCTGGACCGGCGACGCGCCCGCGCTCTCCGACATCACCGTCCTCGGGCTCCCCTGTGCCGGCCGGACCGAGCTGGCGATCGACACCGAGCCCGGGGCCCGGGTCACGGTGGAGGTGGCGGGGGCACGGTTCGGCCCCCGCCGCGCCGATGCCCAGGGCCATCTCCGGATTCCGGTGGAGGTGGGCCCGAGCGCGCACGAGGCGCGGGTCATCGCCGAGCTGGCGGACCAGAGCAAGATCCGCGTGCTGCCGCTCACCCTCCCCCCCTCGCCCTGGCTGCTCGCGCTGAGTCCGGAGACCAGCGCGGACGGCGCCCCGGTGCACGCCCTCCTCGTCGTCCCGGACACCGAGGAGTCCGCCGGGACCGAGCTCGTCGCCGACGGCGCGAAGGTGGAGCAACTCCAGACCATCGGCCGCCGTCTACTTCTGCGAATCACTCCGGACGCCGCGCGCAGCTCGGTCGCGCTCGCCGCCCGGACGCTGGATGGCTCGGTCCGGGCCCAGGACACGCTCGAGGTGGTCCGGCCAGTGGCGCCACCCGCCTCGCCCGCGCCACCTCCCGAGCCGCCGGCAGCGCGCTGGGTGCTCGGAGGGGCCATCGGGGGCTACGTCGGCGGGGGCTCCAACGCCGGGCCCGAGGGCTCGATCACCGTCGGGTACGGGCTGCCCCGGCTTCCGCTCGTCCTGGAGCTCGAGCTGGGGTTCCGTGCCCAGTGGATGAGCACGGAGGTGGGGACGCTCGGCATCCAGAGCTCCACCCTGCTCGTCTTCCCGATCGACCTGGCGGTCCGCTGGGAGGCGCTCGCGGTGGGGAAGTTCCGGCTGAGCGCGCGGGGCGGCGGAGGACTCCTCCTGGCCAGCCACCGGCTCTCGAGCAACTTCGACGCGGGCTTCACCGAGGGCGCGCTCGGCTGGGAGCTCTTCGCCGCGGTGCAGGCCGGCCTGCGGCTCGGGCCCGTCGAGCCCTATCTCGAGGTGCGCGGGTCGGTCTCGCAGGTGAGCACCGGGCAGCTCGATGCCCATCCGGGAGGGGCAATGTTCTCCATCGGCGTGCGCGGGGAGCTCCGGTGAGGGCCCGGGCGAAGGTCGCCTGGGTGGCGCTGGGCCTGCTGACCGGGTGCAGCGGGGGCACGCTCCCGCCGCCCACCGTCGTCTCGGTCAGCCCGGCCGCGCGTCCCGCCTCGAGCAGCGGTCCGGTGACGGTGACCCTGGATGCCGTGCTCCCCACGCTGGTGGACTACGGCGCGAGCGCGGCGACGGTGGACGACCGGCTCACGCTGAAGATCGGTCCACGTGCCTTCGGCCCCTCCGTGTGGACGGACGCCGGCGTGGTGACCGATTTCCTCCCGTCGGTCCTGTCCGAGGGGCGGTACGACATCACGGTGCAGCTCGGTGACGGCCGGTCCGCCACGGCGACCAACGCCTTCCAGGTCACCGCCGGCGCCTGGCCGGTGGGCTACACCATCGACACCATCCCCAGCCAGACGTCGGGCGTCCCCTTCGGTGTGACCATCCGGGCCCAGGGCGCTCCCGACGGCGGCTACGGTGGGACGGTGAGCCTGTCCGTGCCGGGCGCCCGGGTCGCTCCGGTCACGTCGGGCCCCTTCGTCACCGGGGTGCTGGTGCAGGTCATCACCGTCACCGCCGACCAGCCAGGGAACTTCCAGCTGGTGGTCTCCGACCTGGCCGGTCACATCGGGACGTCGCTGCCGTTCCACCTTCGCTGACGGAGCAGCGCCAGCGCGCGCGCCATGTCGGCAGGAAGCGGCGCCTGGACGTCCACCGCCTGGAGGCCCTCGGCGGCGGGCAGCATCAACCCTGCGGCGTGGAGCGGCGTGCGGTCGAGCACCACCGCCTCGCTGGCCCCCCCGAGCGCACGCTCGGTCACCGGATCGGGCCGGCCGTACTGCGGGTCGACCAGCAGCGGGGCACCGGCATGCCGGAGGTGCACCCGGATTCTGATGGGTGCGCCCGGTGAGCGGCCGGGCCTCGACCAGCGCGACGTCCCCGAACGTCTCCAGGGGCGTGAGCTCGGTCACCGCCGATCTTCCCTCCTCGCCCGGACCGGCGACCCGCATCCGCGCGCGGCGGGCGGGGACGAGCGACGCATCCACCCTGGCGGGGCCGGGGAGCGGCGGGGAGACCAGCGCGAGGTACCGCTTCGCCGCCAGGCCACGCTCGAAGGCGAGGCTCGCCGCCCGGTGGGTGGTCGCGTCCAGCGCGAAGAGCACGACGCCGGAGGTGTCGCGGTCCAGCCGGTGGACGACCCAGACCGGACGGCCGAGCTGGGCCTCGAGCCTGGCGCGGAGGGGAGGCCCGCCCTGCGCGTTCCGTCCCGGGACGACCGCCACGCCTGCCGGCTTGTCGACGGCGAGAAGCCCCCCAGCAGACCAGAGGACGGGAATCACAGCACGTCGTCGGCCGAGAGGACCTCCACCGGGCCGAAGCGCTCCAGCTGGGGGCGGAGCCGGTCGGCCGGCCCCACCACCACGGTGAGCGGCGGCTCGGGGAAGCAGTAGCGGGCGGCGGCATCGCGGGCCTCGGCCCGGGTGACGGCGCGGACCCGGTCGCGGTAGCGGTCGAGCCAGTCGTCCCCGAGCCCGTAGAGCGCCATGTCCGCCAGCACCGCGGCGAGCGACTCGTTGGTCTCGGTGCGCAGCGGAAAGAGCCCGGCCAGGTAGCGCTGTGCCTTCTCCACCTCGGCCTGGGTCGGCCCGCGGGCGCGCATCCGGTCCACCTCCTGCCGCATCACCGAGAGGAGCTGGCTCGTGGTCTCCACCTTGGTGAAGCTCGAGACCGAGAACATCCCCCCGGCGCGCAGGGTGTCGAAGGTCGACCCCACGCCGTACGAGAGCCCGCGCTTGACCCGCACCTCCCGCACCAGGCGCGAGGTGAAGCCGGCGCCGAGCGTCACGTTCACCACCTGGGCGGCGAACTGCTCCGGGGCGCCGCGACGGTACGCTGGCCCGGCGATGCGCACCTGGCTCTGCGTCTGCTCGGCCCGGTCCACCACCACCACCCGCCCCGCGCGTCCGATGCCCGGCGGCGGCGGGATGTCGACCCCCTCCGCCGGCCCGCCGGCCCACGCGCCGAACGCAGCCTGGACCTGCGAGGCGATCGCCTCCGGATCCACCGCGCCGACCACGAAGAGGTGCGCCGGACGCGGCCCGAAGTGGTCGGCGTGGAAGCGGACGGTGTCCTCCCGGGTGAAGTGGCCCACCGAGGCCCGGGTGCCCGAGACGTCGTGGCCATAGGGGTGACCGCCCCAGGCAGCGCGGAGCAGCGCGCGATCGGCCAGGAGCGACGGGTCGTCCACGTCGTTGGCGAACTGCCCCAGGCACCGTTCCCGCTCGGTCTGGACCTCCTGCTCCGGGAAGCTCGGCGCACGCACCAGCTCGGCCATGACGTCGAGCATCGCCGGGAGGTGCTCGGCGGGCGTGGTGAGGGCGACGGCGACCTGGTCCTCGCCGGCGAAGAGCCCGAGCGAGGCCCCCACGAACTCGATGGCCTCGTCGAGCGCGTGCGCGTCGCGGTGGGCGGTCCCCCGGCGGAGGAGCCGCATGGTGAAGTCGGCCAGCCCCTCCTTCCCCGGCGGGTCGGCGGCCGCCCCAGACGAGAGGACCAGGCGCACCGCGACCAGCGGGATGCGGCCCCGCGGAGCGATGGTGACCGAGAGCCCGTCGCGCGTCTCGAAGCGGTGGAGCTGGAGCCCGCGACCCAACGCGGCCGCCCGGACGGTGCGCTGCTTGGCGGCGTTCACGTCTGTCCGTCCTCCGGCACCAGCGTCACCACCGAGCGCTGCGTCGGGGCGAGCCAGCGACTGGCGGCGGCCTGGACCTTCGCCGCGTCGACGCGCCCGTAGGCCTCCGGCAGCCCGAGGCCGGCCTTCCAGCTGCCGAGGAAGAGCTCGTAGGTCCCGAGCGCGTGGGCCCGCCCCGAGTTCGAGGTGAGCTCGCGAAGCAGGTGCGCGCGCAGGTTGTTCCTGCGCCTTCTCCACCTCGCGGGGCTCAACGCCCTGCTCGGCGACGCGGCGGATCTCGGCCTGCAGCGCGTCGTCGGCGGCGCGCACGTCCGCGTCGGGCTGCAGCTCGAGGTGGAAGGCGAAGAGCCCGGGGTCCCTGCGCCAGCTCCAGTCCACGCCCACGTTCACCGCCAGCCGCTTGCCGTAGACGAGCGCCCGCTGGAGCCGGCTTCCCTCTCCCACCCCGAGGATGAACTGCAGCACGTCGAGGGCCAGCGCGTCCGGGTCGGTGACCGGCGGCCCGCGGTAGGCGACGAGCAGCGACGGCGCGCGCGATGGGTGGTGGAGCTCGGCGCGACGCTCGCCGCGCTGGGGCGGCTCGGCATTGACGATGGCCGGCACCGGGGGACCCTTGGGGATGTCGCCGTAGGCCTTCCGGATGCGCCTGAGCAGCGACTCGGTCTCGAAGTCGCCCGACACCCAGAGCGTGGCGTTGTTGGGGGCGTAGAAGGTCTGGAAGAAGCTCTCGCAGTCCTCGCGGCGGATGGCCTCGATGTCCCCCATCCAGCCGATGACCGGCCAGCGGTAGGGGTGTGACTGGTAGACGAGCGCGTGCAGTGCCTCGTCCATGAGGCCCGCCGGCTCGTTGTCCACCCGGAGCCGACGCTCTTCCTTCACCACCTCTCGCTCGCTCCGGAGCGAGCGGTCGTCGATGGTGAGCGAGCGCATCCGGTCCGACTCGAGGTCCAGCACCGTGTCCAGCGCCTCGGCCGCGAAGTCCTCGTAGTACACGGTGACATCGTGGGTGGTGTAGGCGTTGGACCGACCGCCGTTCGACTCGAGGACCTCGTCGAACTCCTTCGGGCCGTACTTCTCCGCCCCGTTGAACATCATGTGCTCGAAGAGGTGGCTGATGCCGGTGATGCCGGGGCGCTCGTTGCGCGAGCCCACCTGGAAGAAGGTGTAGAGGCTCACCACGGGCGCGTCGTGGTCCGGCACCATGCGGATGCGCAGTCCGTTGGACAGCCGGGCCTCGTGGACGGGGAAGAGGTCAGTCTTTCGGCGGGGGCTCACGGGGAGGGCCCTGCATACCGCCCCCTCGGCGCCTTCGCACCGACTTCGCGGCCCTGGAGCGCACCGCGGCGAAGACGAAGCCGCACCAGACGCACTCTGCCCCTCGCGGCCCCGGGGGGAGCTCCAGGAGGCACCCGTGGCAGCGCTCCGCGCTGGAGGCCTGGCTCGCCGGCTGGCCACCCCGGGGAGCGCGGCGGCGTGCGGGTCTCTGGGCCAGCTGCCGTTCGAGCGTCCGCAGACGGTCCTCGAGCTCGGCGATGCGGTCCAGCAGCGCGCTGTCCTCGACTCGACGGGCCCCGGCGCGCGCGTTCACCACTCGCGCTACGCTGCCAGCGGGGGCGGCCTCCCGCAAGAAACCGGACTTCCCGGACGCCCACCTTTCGACCCCTGATGCTCCGCCCTGACGCCACCGCCCCCATCGACCCCGAACCGCTCCACGGCGGCCTGCACACCCGTCCCTCCCTGCCCGAGGCCGTCCGCGCCCAGGACGAGGCCCTGAAGGTCCTCTCCGACGGCGAGCTCGCCCGGTTGCTCGACGGGGCGGCCCGGATGCCGGTGGAGCGTTCCCGCCAGGTGTTCGTCAACCGCAACCTCAGGCTGGCGAACGTGGAGATGGTGGGGTTCGACATGGACTACACCCTGGCCATCTACCACCTGCGCCGGATCGAGCAGCTCTCGTTCGACCTGACGCTGTCGCGGCTGGTGACCGAGTTCGGCTACCCGGCCGAGCTGGGGCTGCTCCAGTACGACCACGGGTTCGTGATGCGCGGCCTGGTGGTCGACAAGGCGCAGGGCAACCTCATCAAGATGGATCGATTCGGGAGCGTGGGCCGGGCCTACCACGGCCTCTCGCCGCTCCCGGCCGAGGTGTGCCACCGCCTGTACCGGAACGAGCGCATCCGGCTGACCAGCGAGCGCTACGCCTGGATCGACACGCTCTTCTCGCTCCCCGAGGCCTGGCTCTTCGCGGCGATCATCGACCTGCTCGAGCGCCAGGGCCAGTCGGTGGAGTACGCCCGGCTCTACGACGACGTGCGCGAGGCCATCGACGCCGTCCACCGCGACGACTCGCTGAAGCGCGAGGTGCGCAAGGACATCGGCCGGTACATCTTCCGCGACCCGGAGCTCGGGCCGGCGCTGCACAAGCTGCGCTCGGGCGGCAAGAAGCTGTTCCTCCTGACCAACTCGCTCTGGGACTACACCGACGTGGTGATGTCGTTCCTGCTGGACGGGGTGGTGGCCGAGTACCCGTCCTGGCGGAACTACTTCGACGTGGTCATCACCGGCGCGGCCAAGCCGGCGTTCTTCACCGAGGGGCGACCTTTTCTGGAGATCGACGCCACCACCCGGGAGAACACGGTGCTCGGCGAGGCGAAGACGCTCGAGCGGTGGAAGGTGTACCAGGGCGGCAACCTCCCCGCGCTGGAGCGGATGACCGGCATCGGCGGGGAGAAGGTCCTCTACGTCGGTGACCACATCTACGGCGACATCCTCCGCTCCCGGAAGGCGTCTCTCTGGCGGACGTGCATGGTGGTGCAGGAGCTGGAGGACGAGATCCGCTACACCGAGGGGCGCGGCGAGGAGATTGCCCGGCTCGGCGAGGTGGAGCTTCTCATTGCCCGGCTCGACGACGAGCTGAACGTGCGCAAGGGCATGCTCAACGCCCTCGACCGGCGGCTCGACCGGGATGCTGGCCTCGATGGAGAGCGGGCGCAGCTGGAGGAGGAGCGGCGAAGGGCGAAGTCCGAGCTGGAGCGGCTGCGTCGCGCGCTCCGGAGCAGCACCGGCATCGCCGACGTCCTGGAGCGCGACGTGGAGCTGGGGTTCAACCCCTTCTGGGGGCTGATGTTCAAGGAGGGGAACGAGAACAGCCGCTTCGGCTCGCAGGTGGAGCAGTACGCCTGCCTGTACACCTCGCGGGTCAGCAACTTCCTCTACCTGTCGCCGATGCAGTACCTCCGCGCGCAGCGGGACCGGATGCCGCACGAGTGGGCGGGCGCGCCGACCGGGCGGCTCTCGCCTCTGGGGAGCGAGGGGCCGCCGAAGGGCGCGCGGAGGGGATAGCTCCCACGTCGGCGGACGTCAGGGACCCGCGTCGGGCGTTCCCGGAGGCGCTGGCTCGGAAGATCCGCCGTCGGGGGTGGGCGTCAACCAGGAAATGAACACGAACGGATAGGTCACGACGGCGATTCCACCGGCCCGTGGCTCGGGGAATCGCCACGATCGAATCAGTTCCACGATGCATGCGTCCAGCGTGGACGCCCCGTGGGTCGAATACAGCCGCTCCACGGAGACCACCTGGCCCTTCTCGCCGAAGCCCCACTGGATGATCGCCTTTCCGGCCAGGCCAGGATGCGTCGGGAGCGCCTGGTCGTAGCAGCGCTTCAGATCGCCATGATGCGAGCGGACCACGGCGCGGATCACCTCCGGATCCGGGAGGCTTCCGCCATCCGCCCCGCCCAGCCAGTGGATCTCGAGCGGGGAGCTCCCGCCATCCGCCCGACCCGCCGCGAGCACGACACTCACCAGCGCGAAGCACCAGCGCATCGCCCCCTCCCGGGCGGAGAATACCCGGCTCCTGCGTCACAGGTGCGGATCGGCGCCACGCGCCGGGACCCGCGCCCAGACCACGGGGGCGCTCCGGGAGGCGTGCTCGGGCCGCAGCCCCAGGCTCCGGAGCGTCGGCGTGTACCGGGCCGCCTTCACCAGCACCGCTCGCCTCGCGACCCGGCGCGCCTCGGCGAGGGCCTCGGCGGTGAGCGGCGTCGGATTCGCCAGCCGCCGCAGCATCTCGAAGCCCGGCTGCGCTGCCAGCGCCCGCCCGAACATCGGGTCGAACAGCACGATGTCCACGCTCGCTGCCGGAAGTCCCCGGAGCACCTCCCCGGAGTCCCCGTGCCGGACCTCAATGGGCGAGCCCTCGCGACGCAAGGTCGCGTCGGAGAGCACCGCCAGGGGGAGGCTCGACTCCACGCCGACGACGGAACCGCCGGGGCCCACCAGCCGCGCCGCCACCCGCGCATCCTGGGCGAACCCCAGCGTCGCATCGAGCACCCGCTCGCCGGGCACGAGCTCCCCGACGCGCTGGAGCGGATCCTCGAGACGCCCCTTGGCGATCTCCTTGAGCCGCAGCGCCGCCAGCCCGGCCCCGCCCCGGACGTGGCCCAGCCAATCCCGGAGCGAGACCGCGTCCTCGCCGAAGACGACCAGGAGCTCGGCCTCGTCGAGCAGCCCGCGAAGCGGCGCCTTCGGTGCGCGGAGCAGCAGCGGGAGACCCCAGCGAGCGGCGCACACCTCGGCCTCGGCACGGAGCGCGGCATCCGTCGACCCGCTCAGGGCGACGGCGAGGGGATGCGGGGCCGGCATGCCACCGTCGCTTACGCCGACCGCCGCGAAGACTCCATCAGCTGCGGGAGGATGGAGCGGTTCCGGCCGTTGCGCTTGGCGAAATAGAGGCACTGGTCGGCGAGGTCGATGAGCTCCTGCTTGCCGGTGCCGTTCGCCGGCGCGGCGGCGATGCCCACCGAGATGGTGATCTTGAAGGGGCCGAGCTCGGTCTGGAAGACCTTGGCCTGCACTGCCTCGCGGATGCGCTCGGCGATGACCAGGGCGCCCTTCCCGTCCGTCTCCGGCATGATGACCGCGAACTCCTCGCCGCCGTAGCGGGCGACCAGGTCCGTGTCGCGCGCCTTCTCGCGGAGGATCTGCGCCACGCCCTTGAGCACCTGGTCCCCGATGGGATGGCCGTAGGTGTCGTTCACCGCCTTGAAGTGGTCCACGTCGGTGAGCAGCACCGCGCAGGCGCGCCCGTAGCGGCGGGCCTGGGCCAGCGCCTCGTCCGCACGGGCCTGGAACGCACGGTGGTTCAGGAGGCCCGTGAGCCCGTCGGTCGTCGCCAGCCGCTCGGTCTGGTCGAAGAGCTGGGCCCGCAGCACCGCCTGCCCTGCCTGGAGGGCGATGACCTCCAGCATCCGGAGCGCGTCCTCGTCGAGCGAGGCCTTCCGCCGGGCGCCGGCGACCAGGGTGCCGAGGATGCGGTCGCCGGCGGCGAGCGGGAGGATCTTGAGCGCGCCCAGCCCGCGGAGCCGGGTGTCGTCGTCGAACAGCACCTGCCGGTCCATCGCCCGGAGGTCGCGCCCGGGCAAGGGCGTGCCGTAGCGGACGACGTTGGCCACGAGCCCGTTGTTGTCCGGGAAGACGCGGCCCTCGAGCGTCTTGCCCGCCGGGCTGGTGCCGCTGATGCGCGCAACACGGTGCTCGCGCTTCCCCTCGTGCTCGCTCACCAGGGTGATGGCCGCGAAGTCGAGACCGGCGAGCTGCCGGGCGCCGTCGAGCACCGCGCCGAAGACCGACTCGAGGTTCCCGGCGCGGTTGAGCTCCTCGATGGCCTTGAAGAACCGCCCCTTCTCGTCCCGCGCCCGGCGGATCTCCACCAGCACCCGCTCGACCTCGATGGCGCGCAGGACCTCGCCGGCGAGCGTCCGGAGCAGCGCCTCGTCGCGATCCTCGAACGGCTCGGGGCTCATCCGGTCGGCGAGGAGCACACCGCGGAGCTGCCCTCCGGGCTCCGCCAGCGGCACGGCGCACACGCTCCGGGGCGCCGGCCCACCCTCGTACCAGGTGACCCCTCGGAGACCCGAGGGGGAGACCATCCGCACCGGCACCGAGCGCTTCAGCACCCCCGCGAGGATGCCCTCGCCGGCGAGCACCGCGCCGCGCTGCACCCGCTCCGAGCCGCTCCGGCAGTCGTGGAGCACCAGGGTGCGGTCGTCCGGGGCGAGCAGGAACGCGGCGCAGGTGTGGGTCCGCAGGGCGAGCTCGCCAATCTCGAGCACCGAGCCGACGGCGCCCTCGACCTGCTTCACCGCCGCCATCATCCACTGGCTCCCGCTATCGGGAGCGGACTCGGTGGCGCCGGCGCTCGCCAGCCGGTAGGTGCGCGCGCGCTCCTCCACCTCGCGAATGCGGGCCTTGACCGCCTCCTGCTCGGCATGGCGGGCCAGCGCGAGCCGGGCATTGAGGACGATGCGGTAGATAACGGCGAACAGCGCGAGGAAGGCGGCATGGGTCGCGAACGGCACCCAGCCGGAGCGCAGGGTGAGGAGCGCCTCGAATCCCAGCGTCAGCCCGAGGAGCAGCGCCGCCGGGAGCGCATCGAAGAAGCCCACCAGCCCGGCCATCACCACGTAGACCAGCGGGTGCACGCCGGGCCCGGCGAGGGCCACGACCATGTACGCGGCGGCGACGAGGGGCGCGCCGATCTCGAGGTCGTCGCGCACGCGGGGGCGGGTTCCGGTGGGCATCCGGAGCGCCCGGCGCACACCGGCCACGCAGAGCCCGGCGACGAGACCGGCGGCTGCGGCCACCTCGTCCCACCGCGGATCGACCACCCCGCGAAGGCGCCCCTGTCCGAGGAGCCAGGCGACGGCGAGGACCGAGCCTGGCCCGATGGAGCGGAGGAGCCACCGCGCCGTGCGCGGCATCCGGGCGGGGCGCGGGCTCATTCGAGATGGATGACAATCTCGCCCGGCTTCACGTAGCCCAGCTCCTCGCGCGCGGCGCGCTCGATGGCGCCCGGATCGCTGCGGAGCCCCTCGACCTCCCGGGCGAGCCGGAGGTTCTCCTCACGCAGCTGGGCGTTTCGCTGGGCGAGGGCCTCGGCCTGCGAGCGGAGGCGGGCGTGGCGGCGGAATCCGCGCGGCTCCAGCGCGCTGACCAGGGCGAGGAGGAGGGACACCGCCGCCGCCAGCCGCCAGCCGTACCGCCGCATCCAGTCCATCGCTGGAACAGGACGGTAGCAGCCGCCTGCGGGCCCGCAAGAAACAGGCGGGACGCCGGTTGCCGGCATTGCTCAGGGGAGACGCTGGGCTCGTCGAAGACCGGCGACGTGCTCTGAGACGGCCGGCATGCGCGCTCCCCGGGCGCTCCGGAGGATTCCGGCTGGAGCCACTCGTGGGCCGACGCGGCCGTGGACGACCTGATGGCACCGTTCCCCCACGGCCGTTGGCGAAACAGTTCCGGACGGTCACCGGTCGAGGGGGGGGCTCGGGCCCAGATTTGCGTCCGAATCGGTTTCGCCAACGCGCTCCGGGAAACCGCCGAGGCGACCCGGGCTGGTGCAGCAATTCGTGGCCTGGGAAGCCGCTGACGCCGGAGTCGATGATGGGGCCGCGTGCGGATGCCTCCCGCGCTGACCCGCGATCAGCGCGCGGGCTTCCGGAGCGCCTCGTCGATGAGCGGCTCGAGCGTCCCCTGCTCTGCCACCCCGGCGTAGACGCTCACCACCCGCCCATCCCTGCCGATGATCAGCGTGGTCGGCAGCAACGGGATCTTCCCGAACGCGGTCTGCCCGTTCCTCAGCGCATCGTCCGCCAGCAGCACCGGAAACCGGAGCCCCAGCTGATCCGCGAAGGGTCGAAGCACCTGCGCCCCCTCGAGGTCCATGCCCACCGCCAGCGCCACAAGCCCCCGTGCCTGGTCACTGTCGTAGATCTCCTGGAGCCGTGGCGCGGTCGCGATGCAGGGGAAGCACCAGGTCGCCAGGAACTGGACGATGACCACCTTCCCCGAGAGCTGGCTGCCATCGAGCCATCCGCCGCCAAGAACGGGCAGACGCTGGAGCTCGGCGAGGTAGCGGGTGGCGTCGGCGTGCTCACCCGACGGCGGTGCGTTCGCCGCACTGCCCGGCGCAGCCGGCGAGCGCGAGCCCGAGCCCGAGCCCGATCAGCGCCGCCGCGCGGCGTGTGCCTCCACCCATCGTCACGCCCGCGGCGAATCCCCGCCGGCGATGGCGCGCTGACAGGCCTCGCAGAAGCCGTAGAGCTCCATCTTGTGCGACGTCACCTGGAAGCCGTGCTGGCGCGCCACCTTGTCCTGGAGCGCCTCGATGCGGTCATTCTCGAACTCGACGATGGTGCCGCACCGGGTACAGATGAGGTGGTCGTGGTGGTGGCGCCCCACCGCCGCCTCGTAGCGGGTCTGTCCGTCGCCGAAGTTCCGGGCGTGCGCCAGGCCGCACTCGTGCAGCAGCTTCATCGTCCGGTACACCGTGGCGACCGAGACCCGCGGGTCGTGCTCGCGCACCTTGGCCCAGAGGTCCTCGACCGACAGGTGCCCGCTCAGGGCGAAGAAGGTGTCGATGATCAGGCTTCGCTGACGGGTGCTCTTCAGCCCGTGCTCGGCCATGTAGCGAGTGAGGAGCTCTGTCTTGTCTGCCTGGCTCACGGGTAGCGCCGTCTCCACGCGTCCACGGCCCCCGGCGCCTCCGGCGATCCGAGGTCCACCCCCGTCAGCCTGACGAGGGATGCGTGCGCCTGGGCGCGCACGGTGGGGTCCGGGTCGGACAGGGCCTGGACCAGGGCTGGAACATAACCCCGGCCCTCGGGGCGGTAGCGGGCCACCTCGGCGGCGAGCGCCCGCAGCCTGGGGTCCGGGTCTGCCAGCGCCTGGCCGAGGGCCGTTCCACCAGGAACGTACGGCGCCCGCGACGATGGAAGCAGCAGGAGGAAGACCACCACCGCCAGCCCGACCTGGAAAAACGCCTTGCTTGCTGGGTACTTGCGCGCGTTTGCCAGGCCGAACCGGTACACCGCGAAGCAGGCGATGAAGACGGCGAAGACCCAGGGAGTGACCGCTTCCAGCGACACGGGAAGCAGGCCCGGGTAGCGCCGCCCGAAGAACTCCAGGCCCGCCGAGGCGACCAGGAGGACGTACAGCGCCACCCCCAGACCCGGTCCGAGCCGGAGCCCCCCCACCGATGGAGCAGGGACTTGCGAACCTGCTCCTCTGCTTAGATTGTGTTCCGGAGTCATCGAAACCGACCGTGGCGCCCGCCCCGGGATGCTACTGGTCCCATCCGACCCCTTCATGGCGTCCTGGGAACGCAAACGCCAGCCCGACGATGTGCCCACGCCCGTGGCCGTCGCGGTGTCTGATTACTGTCGCCGCGCCGGCGCACCGGCGGCTCCACGCGCGGTGCGAGACGCGCTGTCGACGCTCCTCGCCTCGGACGACTTCCGCGTCCGCGCGGTGACGGACGCCGAGCCTCCGGTGCGGCCGCTCGGCCCCTTCGCGGTGGTGGACCTGGCACGTGGCACGCCGCCGGACACCGCGGGGCTCCGCGAGCGCTCGGGCTACTACGCCCTGGTCGAGGAGATGCTCGCGCTCCAGGATGCGCAGCCCGTCGCGGGGCCGTCGCCAGCCCCGGTCACCGCCCCTGCCGCCGGCGCCGCGGCGAGCCCGCCCAGCGCGCCGCCCTCCCCCGCTCCGGCCACGCCGGCCCCCGAGCCGGCCAGGGGGTCACGCACCGCGCCGCCCGCGCCGGAGGGCTCCTCGGTCGCCGAGCGGATCGCTCCCCGGCGTCGTGCCGCGCAGTCTCCCGTCGAGCCGCGCGGGCGCTTCACCCAGGTCGAGACCGAGCGGTCGCCGCTCGAGGCGCTCGAGGGCCCCGCCGGGCGCACCACGCTGCAGACGCTCCTCGCCCAGCACGGGCACCGCCCCGCGCTCCTCCGGGCGCTGGCCCAGGGCTACGCGGGGCGCCGCGGGTCGGACCCCTCCGCCGCCGAGCTGGATGCGCTGCTTGCCGAGCACGGGCTCATCGCCGCGGTCGAGGAGAGCGAGCGCAGCCTCGTGCTCGCCGCCCTCTCCGAGCACCGGGGGGCGCTGGGCCGCGTGGCATGGGCCATGGGACTGCGCGGCCAGGAGCTCGAGGGACTCATCTCCCGGCTGAGGCTCGGGATCGAGGTGGACCGGCTGCGCGAGCGGTTCCGTCGCGAGGCGCTGAATCCGGCGAGCTGGACCGCCCGGCTGGACCTGCTCGGGCGACGCAAGTACCTCGAGGACCTGGGCATCGAGCGCGACTTCGACGAGCGGCCTGCGGGCGGACCTGGTCCGCGAGCTGAAGGCGGCCGGGGGCGGAGAGGACGGCCACCCGGGCCTGGCGCGACGGCTCGGCGCACCTCCGACCCTCGTCGGCCGCGCGCTCGAGCGGCTCGGACTTCTCCCCGAGGCCAGCACCTCGTTACCCTGACCCCACACACGCCATGCCCATCTACGAATACGAGTGCAGCCAGTGCCACCAGACCTCGGACGCGCTCCAGAAGGTGAACGACCCGGCCCCCGAGACCTGCCCGCGCTGCGGCGCCCACAACACGCTCTCCCGCCTGCTGAGCCGGACGAGCTTCGTCCTCAAGGGCGGGGGCTGGTACGCGGACCTCTACTCCTCGAGCAAGTCCAAGGGGTCCGAGGGCTCCGAGTCGAAGACCCCCGCGAAGACCGAGAGCGCCACGCCTCCCGCCTCCACGACGCCGTCCAGCGGGGGTGGAAACGCCGGGAGCTCCGGGCTCGGGCTCCCGGCTCCTCCGGCAGCGGCCCGTCGAACTCCGCTCCCAAGGTGGCCGCCGCCAAGGCGTGAGCCCGCGCCGCGTGCGGCTCCTCGTCTCCATCCTCGCCGCGGGTGCTCGCAGGCTGTGCCGGACGCACCGCCATGGGCGTCGAGGACCGTGAGGCGGTGATCCGCGCGGCGCGTGCGGCCCCCTCGCGCTGGGCCGCGGTCTCGTGCGTCCGGGTGCACCTGGACGCGAGCCCGGGGACGACCTTCCTGCTCGGGGGTCCGCTCGAGGAGCAGGAGCCGCGCTGGCCCGGGAGAAGCGAGGGGGTGCTCCCTGCCGGCACGCCGGTGCTGGTGCTGGACATCGCCTTCCCCGGAGCCGAGGCCCTGGCGCGGGCGGCCCAGCGGGACACCGCGCGACCGGGTCTGGATTCGCCTCGGCCTCCCCGGGGGAACCACCGCCATCCTCCCGGTGCCGGACGAGGCGCGGTCCGAGCAGGAGTTCTGGGGCGTGCTCGGGACATGGGTGACCCGCCTCGACCCGTCGCTGCAGATCGCCGGGTGGAACGACGCGGTCGTCGAGGCGGTGCGAACCCGGCACACGGTGGTGGAGATGCCCGAGGCAGCGCTGCTCGCCGCGTGGGGCCCCCCGTTCAAGAGGGATCAACGCTTCGAGGGCGGGGCGCGGCGCGAGACCTGGACCTGGCCGGGGGGGCTCCGACGGGCCGAGCTGCTCGACGGACAGCTGGTCGAGTCGCGGGCGCCGGACGCTACCGGAACCGTCCCCTGAAGCCGCCCTTCTTCTTCCGGGGCCGCTCGAGCTCGCGGGCCTCACCGGGCCTGCCCAGCCGGGGAAGCTCGCCCACCATCACCGGCCAGTAGGCCTTCCCACGGAGCGCGGCGAGCAGATTCCGCCTGGCTGGTGAGCGGGTCGCGGAAGAACGTCGCCCCGCGGCCGACCTCGTCGAGCGTGAGCCGGGCGTCGCTGCCGCCCACGCACGGGAGGCCGAGCTTCTCGGCGGCCTCGACGGCGAGGTCGTTGGCCGGCTGGCGCACCCGGGCGTTGTAGCCCTCGACGGCCGACAGGCCCTGCATGCTCAGCACCTGGTCCAGCGCCGGCGTGGGGAAGTCCCGGTCGTACGGGCGGGCGGCGACCACCACCGCCCCCAGCGAGAGCACCTTGGGGATGCACTCGGCGGCGCTCCATGGCTTCTCGCGGTTGCTGCCCCAGAGCTGGACCGGCTCGGGGACCTGGTCGGGACGGGGAAGAAGCAGAGGAACTGCCCGCGGTCGGTCACCAGCTCCAGTCCGACGAAGATGCGGAGCGGCGTCTTGGGCTGGAGCGCGAGCAGCTCGTCCGAGCCGTCCTGGGTGTTGGTCTCGGTGAAGGCCACCCCCTCGATGCCGAGCGTGGCAGCCCGCTCGACGACGGCGCGGGGGTCGAGATCGCACCCCCGGGAGAGGTGCGAATGAACGTGGAGGTCGATCAGCATGGTCGCAGGAGGGCCGCGGCTAGCACGGACCCCCTCCCGCGTCGAGCCGTTCAGGCGTAGGCGAGGGGCTGCCGGAACGCGGGCTCGCCCCGGCACTCCTCCTGCGTGCGGATGAGGTAGCCCATCAGCATCAAGGACGACCCGTTCTGGAGCATCCGCTCCGGGTCGCGGGCGATCAGGGTTGCGCTGTACGACATGAAGAACTGCGCCAGGTCCTCGCCCGCCTCCTGGGAGATCATCGCATGGAGCTGCTGGGGGTCCATGCGCTGGATCTCCCTGGATGAAGCGAACCGCCGCGTCTTTCTTGTTCTTGTTCAAGCCTTCGCCCTCGCCCCGCCGCCCGACGACCTCAAGGAGGGTGGACATGGGTCGCCGTGGACGCCACCGTCCTTTGACACTCCTTCCGGCTGCATGCCATACAACCAGGCGGGCGGCGGTCCCGGGGAGGGGTTCGGCGCATGTTCACGGGCGTGAAGGTGTTCTCCGCCACCAAGGCGCGGGACCGCGAGGAGCTCGGCGAGAACGTCACCCGCTGGCTCAAGAGCAACGCGGACCTCGAGGTGGTGGACCGGGTCGTCTGCCAGTCGAGCGACAACGAGTTCCACTGTTTCTCGCTGGTGCTCTTCTACCGGGACAGGCCACGCGCGCCGGAGACGCAGACCCCGTAGCCTCGGCGCTCCGCGCCACCAGCGGCTCCAGCGACCGGGGGTGAACACTGGCCGCGTTCGAGGCCGGGGCACGTTTGAGGTCCCGCCCGCCGCTTCGTGTACAGCTTCGGGCCCAGGATGGCTCCGCGCGACACCCACGCCCCGCTGCACGCCGAGAGCGCCACTCCCGAGACCGGCACGCCCCGTGGCCCGCGGACGCGGCGCCGAGCCGGGACGGCCGCCCGCGGCGCCCCCGGCGCCGGGACCACCTCCGCTGGACGGAGCAGCGAGGCCGTAGCGCGCACCGGGAGCATGGTCATCGAGGCGGTGACGCCGGAGCTCGACGGCGGCCGCTCCCCGGTGAAGCGCATCGCCGGCGAGCCGCTCCATGTCGAGGCCGACGTGTTCAAGGAGGGCCACGACGTGCTCGCCGCCGTGGTGTGGTGGCGGCAGGTCTCGCCCACTGCCGAGGCCGGACCGTGGCGGGCGGTGCCGATGCACCTGCTCGGCAACGACCGGTGGGCGGCGGAGGTGACGCTCGGGCCTCCCGGCCGGGTGGTCTTCACCATCGAGGCCTGGCCGGACCTCTACCGGAGCTGGGTCTCGGAGCTGGAGCGCAAGGTGGCGGTCGGGCCGCGACGTCCGGAGCGAGCTGCTCGAGGGCGCAGCGCTCCTGCGCGGATGCGCCGCCCGGGCCGACGCCGCGCACGCCATCCACGACGCCCAGCTCCTCGACGAGGCGGCCGGCGCGCTCGAGGGCCCGCCGATGCAGGCCATCGACCGGGCCACCGAGGTGCGGGTGGTCGAGGCCGCGGCCCGCTACCCGGACCGGGCCATCGGCCGGCGTGATCCGCTCGAGCGGCCGGTGCTCGTCGAGCGAGAGCGGGCGCGGAGCGGGGCCTGGTACGAGCTCTTCCCTCGCAGCGCGGCGCATGCCGAGCGCCACGGGACGTTCCGGGATGCCGAGGCGCTCCTGCCCGAGGTCGAGCGGCTCGGCTTCGACGTGGTGTACCTCCCGCCCATCCACCCCATCGGGCGCACCGCCCGGAAGGGCAAGAACAACGCCGCGAAGGCCGAGCCGGACGACGTGGGCAGCCCCTGGGCCATCGGGGCGCGCGAGGGCGGCCACACCGCGGTGCACCCGGAGCTCGGGACGCTGGAGGACTTCCGCACACCTCGTCGGGCGCGCCGCCGAGCACGGGCTCGAGGTGGCCCTGGACCTCGCCTTCCAGGTCTCGCCCGGATCACCCGTGGGTCACCGAGCATCCGGAGTGGTTCCAGCACCGGCCCGACGGCACCATCAAGACGCGCGGAGAACCCGCCCAAGCGCTACGACGACATCGTCAACTTCGACTTCCTCGGAGCCGGGCGCGACCACGCTCTGGCCGGCGCTGCGCGACGTGGTCCTGTTCTGGCTCGAGCGCGGGGTGCGCATCTTCCGGGTCGACAACCCGCACACCAAGCCCCTGCCCTTCTGGGAGTGGCTGCTGCGCGAGGTGCGCGAGCGCGATCCGGGCGTGGTGTTCCTCTCCGAGGCCTTCACCCGGCCGAAGCTGATGCGCGCCCTGGCCAAGCTCGGGTTCAGCCAGAGCTACACCTACTTCACCTGGCGGAACCACAAGCACGAGCTCACCGAGTACTTCCAGGAGCTGCGCCGGCCGGAGTGGGCCGATGCGCTCCGCCCCAACCTCTGGCCCAACACCCCCGACATCCTGCCCGAGTTCCTCCAGCGCGGCGGTCCCCCGGCGTTCCGCATCCGGGTCGCGCTCGCCGCCACGCTCGGCGCCTCGTACGGCATCTACTCCGGCTACGAGTTCTGCGACGCGCGCGGTGTTGCAGGGCGAGGAGTACCGCGACAGCGAGAAGTACCAGCTGGTCGACTGGCGGGCCCGCCGCTCCGGCGACATCCGGGAGTGGATCCGCCGGCTCAACGGAATCCGCCACGCCGAGCCCGCGCTCCAGCGGGACGAGGGGCTGCACTTTCTGGAGTGCGACGACCCCCAGGTCCTCTTCTATGGCAAGCGCATCGAGGACGGGACCAGCCAGGTGCTGGTCGCGGTGAGCCTCGACCCGTACCGGACGCACACCGCGGACCCTGCAGCTGCCGCTCGAGCGCTACGGCCTCGGCGGCCGCGAGGTGGTGGAGGTGGAGGAGCGGCTCGCCGGCGAGCGCCAGCTCTGGCGGGGGAACACCACCACGGTGACGCTCACCCCGGAGCTGCCGGCGGCGGTGTGGACGGTCCGGGCGCCGGCGCGCACCGAGCGGGCCTTCGACTACTTCTACTGAGCAGGGCGGCAATGACCTCCGACGACCCGCTGTGGTTCAAGTCGGCCATCATCTACGAGCTGCACGTGCGCGGCGTTCTTCGACTCGAACGGCGACGGCAAGGGCGACATCCAGGGCCTCATCACCCGGCTCCCGTACCTCCAGGACCTGGGCGTCAACTGCCTCTGGCTGCTGCCGATGTACCCGAGCCCGCTCCGGGACGACGGCTACGACATCGCCGACTTCTACGCCATCCACTCCGACTACGGGACGCTGGAGGAGTTCCAGCGCCTGGTGGACGCCGCGCACGCCCGGGGCATCCGCGTGCTCACCGAGCTGGTGGTGAACCACACCAGCGATCAGCATCCCTGGTTCCAGGAGGCCCGCAGCCGTCCCGACAGCCCGAAGCGGAACTGGTACGTGTGGAGCGACACCGACCAGAAGTACCAGGGCGCGCGCATCATCTTCACCGACACCGAGCGCTCCAACTGGACGTGGGACCCGGTGGCCAAGCAGTACTTCTGGCACCGCTTCTTCAGCCACCAGCCCGACCTCAACTACGACAACCCCGAGGTGCAGGAGGAGATGCTGAACATCATGCGCTTCTGGCTGCGCATGGGCGTGGACGGGTTCCGCTGCGACGCCGTGCCCTACCTCTTCGAGCGTGAGGGCACCAACTGCGAGAACCTGCCCGAGACGCATGCCTTCCTGAAGAAGCTGCGGGCCACCATCGACTCTGAGTTCCAGGGCCGGGTGCTGCTGGCCGAGGCCAACCAGTGGCCCGCGGACGTGCGCGTCTACTTCGGGGACGGCGACGAGTTCCACATGGGGTTCCACTTCCCGGTGATGCCCCGCCTCTTCATGTCGGTGCGGCGCGAGGAGCGGACGCCGATCGTCGAGATCATGCAGCAGACGCCGGACATCCCCGAGACGTGCCAGTGGGCCATCTTCCTGCGAAACCACGACGAGCTGACGCTGGAGATGGTGACCGACGAGGACCGCGACTACATGTACCAGGAGTACGCCAAGGACCCGCGGATGAAGCTGAACCTGGGCATCCGCCGGCGGCTCGCCCCGCTGATGGACAGCGGGCGGCGGCGGCTCGAGCTGCTCCACTCGCTCCTCTTCAGCCTGCCCGGCACGCCGGTCATGTATTACGGCGACGAGATCGGCATGGGGGACAACATCTTCCTCGGCGACCGAAACGGCGTCCGGACGCCGATGCAATGGACGCCGGACCGGAACGCCGGCTTCAGCCGCGCCGACTACGCCCGGCTCTACGCGCCGGTCATCGCCGACACGGTGTACGGCTACCAGGCACTCAACGTGGAGGCGCAGGAGGCGACTCCTGGCTCGTTCCTCAACTGGGTTCGCGAGCTCATCCGGGTCCGGAAGCAGCACCCGGCCCTCTGGATGGGCAAGCTCCGGTTCGTGAATCCGCCGAACAAGAAGGTGATGGCCTTCATCCGCCACGCCCCCGGGGAGACGCTGCTCTGCCTGTGCAACCTCGCCCGGGGCGCCCAGCCCGCCGAGCTCGACCTCGCGGAGTGGCAGGGCTGGACTCCGGTGGAGCTCTTCGCCGAGACCGCGTTCCCTCCCATCACCGACCGGCCGTACCAGCTCTCGCTCGGTGCGTACGGCTTCTACTGGTTCCAGCTTCAGCCCCCGGGTGGAGGAACCGGTCCATGAACGCCACCATCGAGGAGCTCACCACCTGGCTCCAGCAGCAGCGCTGGTTCGGCGGCAAGGGCGTGCCCATCTCCAAGGTGGAGGCGCTGGAGCGCATCCCGCTCCAGTCGGCAAGCGAGCGCCGAGGTCGAGATCGTGCGGGTGAGCTACGTGCTCGGCTCGCCCGAGACGTACCTCGTCCTGCTCCAGCGGACGGCCGATGGGAGCCTGCGCGACGCGCTCGAGGACCCGGCGGTGGCGCGGGCCGTGCTCTCCTTCGCCCGCGACGGCCGGGAGGTCCCGCTCGCCTCCGGCATGGTCCGCAGCGAGACCATCGGCCGCGGTGGCGAGCTCCTCGCCGCCCTGCCCCCCGAGCCCGCGGTCCGCGCGCTGGGCGTCGAGCAGAGCAACACCAGCCTGGTGCTCGACGAGCGGGTGCTTCTCAAGATCCTCCGCAAGCTCGAGGTCGGGCTCTCCCCGGAGGTCGAGATGGGCCGCTTCCTGGCCACCCACGGCTACCGGTCCACGCCCCAGCTCCTGGCCTCGTTGACGCTCGAGGGGCCGAGCGCGAGCGAGCTGGCCCTGCTCTACGCCTTCGTCCCCAACCAGGGCGACGGCTGGGCCTACCTCACCGACATGCTCCGGAAGGCCCACGAGCCGGGTCGCGAGGTCCTGCGGAGGCTGGAGCGGCTGGGCACGCGGGTGGGCGAGCTTCACCGGGTCCTCGCCTCCGACCCCGCCGATCCGGCCTTCGCCCCGGAGCCCATTCACCAGGAGGACCTCCAGCGCTGGAGCAGCTCCATCGTGGGCGAGCTGGGGGTCACCCTGTCCAAGGCCGCTGACCGCTTCCCCGAGCTGGCCGAGCGGCAGGACGCGCTCACCGAGCGGGCGAAAGCGCTGGCCTGCCTCGCCCCGTCGGGTCAGAGAATCCGCCAGCACGGGGACCTCCATCTGGGGCAGGCCCTCTGGACGGGTGACGACTGGATGGTGATCGACTTCGAGGGTGAGCCGGCGCGCCCCTACGCGGCACGGCGGGAGAAGCACACCCCGCTGCGCGACGTGGCGGGGATGCTCCGCTCCTTCTCCTACGCCGCGGCCGTCGCCGCGGTTCCCCCTGCCGCGCGCAGCCGCTCGGTGGGAGCGGCCAAGACGGCGTTCCTCCAGGGGTGGCGCGCCGCGGTCGAGGGCACGGGCCTGCTCCCGGCGACCATCGAGGACACCCGGGTCATGCTCGACGTGCTGGAGCTGGAGAAGACGCTCTACGAGCTGCGCTACGAGCTGCAGATGCGGCCCGACTGGGCGCACATCCCGGCCGAGGGGCTGGCGTGACCGCCGCCGCCTCCCGGGACGCCGGGCTGCAGGGTGCCCTGGACGCCATCCGCGCCCTGCACCACCCCGAGCCCCACCGAATCCTCGGGGCCCACCCCGAGCCGGGCGGCGGCACCGTGGTGCGCGCCTACCGCCCCGACGCCGAGAGCATCACCGTCATCGCCGACGACGGTGGCGAGTGGCCGATGCGTCCCCTCGGTCAGGGCCTGTTCGAGGTGCGAGCGCCCCGGGCCGTCGGTCCGTATCACCTCTGCGTCACGTACCCCGGCGGCCGCCGCTTCACCCTCGGCGACCCGTACCGGTTCTGGCCCACGCTCGGCGAGCTCGACGCGTACCTGGTCAACGAGGGCCGGCACGAGCGGCCCTGGGAGCGGCTCGGGGCCCACCCGATGCTCCACGGCGGGACGGCCGGCACGGCGTTCGCGGTCTGGGCGCCCACCGCGGCGGGCGTCTCGGTGGTGGGCGACTTCAACGGCTGGGACGGCCGGCTCCACCCGATGCGGCGGATGGGCGGCTCGGGGATCTGGGAGCTCTTCGTGCCCGAGCTGGGCGATGGGGCCCGGTACAAGTTCGAGATCCGTCCGGCCGCCGGAGGCCCTCCGTTCCTGAAGGTGGACCCCTACGCCTTCCGCACCGAGTCTCCGCCTCAGAACGCCTCCGTGGTGCACGCGCTGGACCAGTACGTCTGGCGCGATGCGGGCTGGATGGAGCAGCGGGCCCGCGGCGATCTCTTCGCCCGGCCGATGAGCATCTACGAGGTCCACCTCGGCAGCTGGCGGCGCGTCCCCGAGGAGGGCAACCGGCCGCTCACCTACCGTGAGCTGCGGCGTCGAGCTCGCCGCGTACTGCCGCGACATGGGCTTCACCCACGTGGAGCTCCTCCCGGTGGCCGAGCACCCCTTCGGCGGCTCGTGGGGGTACCAGGTGGGCAACTACTTCGCCCCGACGGCGCGCTTCGGCCACCCGGACGACTTCCGCTTCCTGGTGGACCACCTGCATCAGGAGGGCATCGGTGTCCTGATCGACTGGGTGCCGGGGCACTTTCCGCGGGACGTCTGGGGACTGGGTCGGTTCGACGGGACGGCGATGTTCGAGCACGCCGATCCGCGGCAGGGTGAGCAGCCCGACTGGGGCACCTACGTCTTCAACTTCGGCCGCAACGAGGTGCGCAACTTCCTCGTCGGCAACGCGCACTTCTGGCTCGACGAGTACCACGTGGACGGGCTGCGGGTGGACGCGGTCGCCTCCATGCTCTACCTCGATTACTCGCGGCAACCCGGCCAGTGGGTCCCCAACAAGTCGGGCGGCCGGGAGAACGAGGAAGCCATCGCCTTCCTCCGCGAGCTCAACGCCTCGGTGCACGCGCGTCACCCCGGGGTGCACGTCATCGCCGAGGAGTCGACGGCCTGGCCGCGGGTCACCGCGCCCGTCGGCGAGGGCGGGCTCGGCTTCACCCTCAAGTGGAACATGGGGTGGATGCACGACACCTTGAAGTACTTCGCCGACGATCCGCTGTTCCGGATGCACGACCACAACAAGCTCACCTTCGGGCTGCTCTACGCCTACAGCGAGCGGTACGTGCTCCCGCTCTCGCACGACGAGGTCGTGCACATGAAGGGCTCGCTCTGGGGGCGGATGCCCGGGTACGACGACCAGAAGGCGGCGAACCTGCGCGCCCTGCTCGCCTGGATGTGGGCCCACCCCGGCCGCAAGCTCCTCTTCATGGGGGGCGAGATCGGCCAGCCGGCGGAGTGGAACCACGACAAGAGCCTCGACTGGCACCTCCTGGCAGACCCGGCGCACGCCGGGATCCAGGCGCTGGTCCGCAGCCTGAACCATCTCTACGCGCACGCACCCCGCGATGCACGCGCAGGACGACCGGCCCGAGGGCTTCCAGTGGATCCAGGCCGACTCGGCGAGCAGCAACGTCTACGGCTTCCTCCGCCGGGACCGCTCGGGGCGGTCCATCGCCTGCGTCGCCAACCTGGCCAACCAGGCCCTGGCCCGGCTACCGCGTGGGCGCCCCGAAGGCGGGCACCTGGCAGCGCATCCTCGACACCGACGCCGCGGCAGTGGGCGGCCGCGACCGGAGCGGTCCCTCGACCGTGCGCACCGAGCATGTTCCCTGGGATGCGATGCCGGAGTCCCTGGTGCTCGACCTGCCTCCACTGACCGTCCAGTGGTTGCTTTCCCCGGGGCCGTGACGCCGACGCGCGTTGTGGACCCGAGGGGGAGCGTGCTTTGACGGATGGCCTGGCATGCTCGGGACCCGCGAGGCGCTGCTCTTCCTGACGGTGGTGGTGGTGGCGGTCCCGCTCTTCAAGCGGCTCGGCCTCGGCTCGGTGCTGGGCTACCTGGTCGCCGGGGCGCTCATCGGTCCGCACGGGCTACGGCTGATTCCCGACGTGGACGAGGTGGGCCATCTGGCAGAGCTCGGGGTGGTGCTCCTGCTCTTCCTGGTCGGGCTCGAGCTGCAGCCTCGGCGGCTGTGGGAGCTGCGGACCCGCGTCTTCGGGGTGGGCGGCGCGCAGGTGGCGCTCACCGGCGCGTTCCTCGCCGTCGCCGCGCTGGCGCTCGGGCTCTCCTGGCAGGCGGCGCTGGTCACCGGGCTCGGGCTCTCCCTGTCGTCGACGGCCTTCGTCCTCCAGCTGCTCGGAGAGAGAAACGAGCTCGCCACGCCGCGCGGCCAGACCGCGTTCGGCATCCTCCTCTTCCAGGACCTGGCGGTCATCCCGCTCCTGGCGGTGCTCCCGCTCCTCGGTCCCACGGGCGCCCGGATGGACACCTCCTGGGTGCCGCTGGCCAAGGCGGCGGGTCTCATCGTGGCCATCGTCGTGGTGGGACGAACCCTGCTCCGTCCTGCCTTCCGGCTGCTCGCCTCGGCCCGGAGCCAGGAGGTCTTCACCGCCTCGGCGCTGCTCGCCGCGGTGGGCACCGCCGTCCTCGTCTCGGCGGTGGGGCTCAGCATGGCGCTGGGGGCCTTCATGGCCGGGGTGCTGCTGGCGGACTCGGAGTACCGCCACGAGCTCGAGGCGGACCTCGAGCCCTTCCGGGGGCTCCTGATGGGCCTGTTCTTCATCTCGGTGGGCATGTCGGTGGCCCTCGAGCTGCTGCTGCAGCGCCCGCTCCTCGTCATCGCGCTGGTGCTCGCGATGACCGGCCTCAAGGTCCTGTCCATCGGTGCGCTGGGCCGCCGCGTGCTCGGCGCGTGGCCGGATGCCTGGGAGCTCGGCGTGCTCCTCTCCCAGGGCGGCGAGTTCGCCTTCGTGCTCTTCGGGCTGGCGGTCTCGTACGAGATCCTCACCGTGCCGTTCCGGGACATCCTGGTGCTGGTGGTGAGCCTGTCGATGGCGCTCACCCCCCTGCTCACCCTGGCCTACGATCGACTCGTCGCGCCAAGGCTCCGCGCCCGCGACGACCGGCCGTATGATCGAGACGTGGAGCAGGACACCCCGGTCATCATCGCCGGCTTCGGGCGGTTCGGTCAGGTCGTCGGCCGGGTCCTGCGGGCCCGGGGCATCCCCTTCACCGCGATGGATGCCGACCCGGCACAAATCGACTTCCTCAAGCGCTTCGGGAACAAGGTCTTCTACGGCGACGCCTCCCGGCTGGACCTGCTCCGGGCCGCGCGGGCGGACAAGGCCCGGCTCTTCGTCCTGGCCATCGACGACGTGCAGGCGTCGGTCCGGACCGCGCGGGAGGTGCAGGAGCATTTCCCGCATCTGGTCATCTTCGCCCGCGCCCGGAACCGGGCCCACGCCTACCAGCTGCTGGAGCTGGGCATCCAGCATGTCTCCCGAGAGACGTTCCTCTCCAGCCTCGAGCTGACCGGGGAGGTGCTGCAGGAGCTGGGCTTCACCTACTCCGACGCGCGCTCGACGCTGGACCGGTTCCGGGAGCACGACGAGCGAATGCTCCAGGAGTCGTTCCGCTACCAGCGAGACGAGAAGAAGCTCATCGAGATCGCCGAGCGCTCTCGCCGCGAGCTCGAGTCCCTCTTTGCCCGCGACGCCGCGGAGGAGCGCAGGAGCGCGTGAGAGCGCTGGCGCCACAGATTCCGGCCGGCGGTGACCGGCGACGCGCCCGCCATCGCGCGGGTCCAGGTGCTCACCTGGCAGCACACCTACCGAGGCATCCTGCCCGACCCGTTCCTGGACGCGCTGGACGTGGAGCGGAGCGCCGACAGCTGGCGGGCCGTCGTCGCCGACCGGCGGCGCATCACCCACGTCGTGGACGACCCCGGCGTCGTGGGCTTCTGCACCGCCGGACCCTCCCGCGGCGAGTCCGGCGGCTACCGCGGCGAGCTGGAGGCCATCTACATCCACCCCGCAGAGCAGGCGCGCGGCCACGGCACGGCGCTCGTCCGGGCGGCGATGGGCTGGCTCGCGGCCCGGAAGCTGACGCCGGTGCTGGTCTGGGCGCTCGAGGCCAACATCCTGGCGCACGGCTTCTACCAGTCGCTCGGGGCGCAGCGGCTGGACACGCGCCTCCTGCGGATCGCCGATGCGCTCTATCCCGAGGTGGGGTTCGGGTGGCCGGAGGACGCGCTCACTGGGGGCTGATGGCCCCGTGCTTCACCACCTCGAAGTCACGGCCCCGGATGCGGCTGAGCGAGCGCGTCTCCGCGTCGGAGAAGCGCGGATCGGGTGCCCCGGACAGCCACCAGCTGGTTCCTCCGCCGTTGTCGGCGACGATCATCCCGTAGTCCTTCAGTGCCTGGAGGATGACCTGCATCCGCCAGCTGAAGCCGGAGATGTCGACGTCCTTCTTGAGGCGGACCCGGAGGCCCATGGGCGGACAGTGCGACCACGTCGGGCAGGTGCCGGCGGCGTGGGTGGCCGGCCAGACGAAGCCCTGCTGGCTGTGGCCGACGATGAAGCGGAGCGCGTGTCCGATGTATCCCGAGTCCACCTCGTTCCAGCGGACGAGGCCCGGGAAGATGGGGAGTCCCGCCGCGTCGGCTGACGTCCACCGGAGCGGCCGGGTGCCGTTGGAGCGGAGGTTCCACCGCGCCCCGTTGGAGGCGTTCCAGGAGCCATCGGCGTTCCGTCCACCCTGGAAGAGCTCGTAGAGGAAGCCCCGCTCGCGGTCGACGACGATCACGTGGCGGTCCGCCGAGGGGTCGGGCTGTGCGCTCCAGGGAATGGGGAACGGCCCCGGGTCGCTCTCGTGCGGATAACCCCAGTAGGAGACCGGGACCATCGGCTGGTCCTGCCCGACCTCGACGTACGGGATGCCGTCGCCCTCGGCATCCCAGGCGGCCATGAGCGGGTCGTCGGCGCCCATGTCGGCGATGTACGCGTCCGAGGACGGATCGACGGGGTCACCGTCGATGCGGGTGTTCCATGGGTTGTCGGGCGGGGAAGATCGGGGCCTTCGCCGGAGGAGGAGGCGGTGGCGGGGGGCGGGTCGGAGCGGGGCCCGCGTCCTGCGTGGGGCCGGCGTCCGGTGACGGCGACGGATTGCCCGGCTCGGCCCCGCATCGGCATCGCCGGTCGAGGGCGTCAGCCCCTGGCCCCCGTCCCGCACGCCCGGGGCAGGTCGCTGGCCCGGCCGCGCCGGCGTGGCGACGGTGGCGTCCGTCAGGGAGACCCCGCCGCTGCACGCGACGAGGCCGATGAGCGAGGCTGCCGATCAGTGTCCGCATCGGCCGCGGACCCTACCCGGCGAGGCACGACGCAAACCGCCCTCCGTCATCACCTGGGCAGTGTGTGACAGCGCGCGTCGGAGCTGCGCCCTGGGGCAGCCTGGCGTGCGACCGCTCGATTCACGCGCGGAGCACGGCCTCGAGGGAACGGCTGGCGTGGCCTGCAACGCCGCACCTGCCGGCGACCGGCTCGGCTTGCTCCGGGCGCGGGCCGGGGGCCTCGCGCTCAGCCCACCTTCGCGAGCGCCGCGATCCACGCCTCGGGAAGCCCGGCCGCCCGTGCGCCCCGGACCAGCGCCTCGACGAACCGCGGACTCACCGGTCCGTCCACGCTCCGCCGCCCGGGCGCCGTCGTGAAAGCGGTGGCGACCCGCTCCCCGGCCTCCGTCCGCACCCGGACCTCGCGCTCGACGCACATCTGCGTGATGGCGCCTTCCTTGTGCTGGATGATCGGCCAGTCCTTCGGGGCAATCTCGAAGAGCACCCCGTGGACCACGCGCACCGGCCCGGTCCTCGAGCCCGGCGACCCGGCCACCCCACCAGCGCGACGGGAAGTCGTAGACCAGCCCGAGGTCGAGCGCCTCGGCCCGGGTCCCCGCCGGCAGGTCGAAGAAGTCGTATCCGTGCTGGTGGCGCCACTCCTCGAACGCCGCCCGGTCGAGGATGGTGGAGTACGCGAAGTAGGCCCGCGGCGGCCCGTCGTCGAGCCGCTCCCGCGCGGCCATCACCTGCTCGTAGTGGGCATCCACGTGGGTCTCCTCAGGGCGCCTTCGCCAGCCGGCTGTGGCTGCGTCCGTACAGGAAATAGAGCGCGATCCCCAGCGCCTGCCACACCGCGAACCGCATCCAGGTGATGAACGGCAGGTAGGCCATCAGGATCCCGCAGCAGACGACCGAGAGCATCGGCAGCACCGGGACGCCCGGGCAGCGGAACGGCCGGTGCCGGCCGGGGTCGGTCCGCCGCAGGACGATGACCCCCAGCGAGACCAGCACGAAGGCGAACAGCGTCCCGATGTTGGTGAACTCGATGGCCTCGTTGATGTCCACGAACATCGCCGGGATGCCCACGAAGATGCCGGTCAGGATGGTGGTGACGTACGGGGTCCGGAACCGCGGGTGCACCTTCGCCGCCCAGGCAGGCAAGAGCCCATCGCGGGCCATCACCATGAAGATGCGCGGCTGGCCGAGCTGGAACACGAGCAGCACCGCGGTCATGGCGATGACCGCGCCGAACGAGAGGATCCCGGCCAGCGCCTGCAGCCCGGCAGACTGGAGCGCCTTGGCCAGGGGGTCGCCCACGCCCGAGGTCTCGCCAGCTCACCATCCCGGTCAGGACCAGCGTCACCGCCGCATAGAGAACGGTGCAGATGCCGAGCGTGGCGATCATCGCTCGGGGGATGTCTCGCTGGGGGTTCCGCGCCTCCTCGGCGGTGGTGGAGATGGCGTCGAAGCCGATGTAGGCGAAGAAGATGAGCGAGGCGCCGCTGAGGATGCCGGTGATCCCGTTGGGGGCGAACGGCGTCCAGTTCTCGGGCCGGATGTAGAAGGCGCCCACCCCGATGAAGCCCACCACCATGAAGAGCTTGAGGAGCACCATCGCGGTGTTCACCCGCGCGCTCTCCTGGATGCCGAGCACCAGGAGCACGGTGAGCAGCGCCACGATCAGCCCCGCCGGGAGGTTCAGGACGATGGGGCACGCCCAGGATGTGCGGCGCGGCGGCGAGCAGGCCGGGCGTCTGGTGGGCGTGGTCGAGCGTGGTGGACAGCCAGTCGGGTAGCGCGAGCCCGAGGCCGGCCAGGAGCGACTTGAAGTAGTCCGCCCAGCTCACCGCCACCGCCACGTTGCCCACGGCGTACTCGAGGATGAGGTCCCAGCCGATGATCCAGGCCACGAGCTCGCCGAGCGTCACGTAGGCATACGTGTACGCGCTGCCGGCCACCGGCACCATCGAGGCCATCTCGGCGTAGCAGAGCGCCGCGAAGCCGCAGGCGACCGCCACCAGGATGTACGACAGGACGAGCGCCGGCCCGGCAGCCGACGTGCGAGCCGCCGCCGGCCGCGGCCGTTCCGGGCGAGCTGAAGATGCCGGCGCCGATGACCGCGCCGATGCCCAGCGCGGTCAGGGACAGCACCCCCAGGGAGCGCTTCAGCCGGTGCTCGGAGCGCTCGGCGTCCGGGTGCAGGCGTCGACGTCCTTCCGGCGCAACAGGGACCCGGGCATGTGAACCCACGCCTCCTAGCACGTGGTGGGGGGAGTGGAAGGTGCGGCGAGCGGCCATTGAGCCGTCGCCGCTCGGCCCGGTAGAGAGCTGGACCCAGGATGACCGATCCGCATCTGCCCGCCGGAGACGCCGCCATCGAGGCAGTCGTCCGGTCCGCGCTCGACGCGGCCGGGGCCCGGTACGAGGAGCTCGCCTGCGACCCGGCGTTCGCCGACACGGCCCAGTTCTGCGCCAGATACGGCATCGACCCCGCGGACTCGGCCAACGCCATCCTGGTCGCCACCCGGCGCGACCCGAAGGTCCATGTGCTGTGCCTGGTGCTCGCCACCACCCGGCTGGACGTCAACCACGCCGTGGCCGACCTGCTCGGGGTCAAGAAGCTGTCCTTCGCCTCCGCGGAGGAGACGGTCGAGGTGACGGGCAGTGGTGCTCGGGGGGCGTGACCCCGTTCGGCGTCCCGGCGTCAATCCCGGTCTGTGTCGACGCCCGCGTGATCGGCCGCCCGACGGTGATCATCGGGGGTGGCAGCAGGTCCACGAAGATCCGGGTGGACCCGGAAGTTTTCACCCGGCTGCCCGGGTGCAGGGTGGTGGAAGGACTCGCGATGGAGCGACCCGCGGGGGCCTGAGGTCGGCCAACCCGGCCAATCGACGCTTCACGCACAGCTTGCGCGGCGGCGGGCTCTCACCCCCAGGGACCCGGTCCGGTACGGGTATTGCTCCATCCGACGGGTGCAGGCACCCATCGCATGCCAGGCGGCTGGGGGCGAGGAACGAGAGGAACCGATGCGCATCGGGATCAACACCGGCGGCGGAGACGCGCCCGGGCTCAACGCTGTCATCCACGCGGTGGTGATGGCCGCGCACTACCGGGGCTGGGAAGTCTACGGCATCCAGACCGGGTACGCCGGCCTGCTCGACCCGAGCAAGACCACCCGGCTCACACCGGCCCACGTCGAGGCCATCGTCGATCGCGGGGGCACCATCCTCGGGACCACCAACCGTGCCGACCCGTTCCGCTTCCCGGTGAAGGGACCGACGGGTGAGGTGACCTTCGCCGACCTCTCGGACGAGGTGGTCCGCAACTTCCGGGCGCTGGGGCTCGACGCGCTGGTGGCGGTCGGCGGCGACGGGAGCATGGGGCTGGCCGCACGCTTCGCGGCCAAGGGCATCCCGGTGGTGGGCGTGCCCAAGACCATCGACAACGACCTCGCCGACACCAACTACAGCTTCGGCTTCGACACCGCGGTCACCACCGCCACCGACGCCGTCGACAAGCTGCACTCCACGGCCAGCGCGCACCAGCGGGTGTTCGTGGTGGAGGTCATGGGCCGGTACGTCGGGTGGATCGCGCTCCACACCGGCCTCACCGGATCGGCCGACGTCATCCTCCTCCCCGAGGTCCCGTTCGACGTGGAGCATGTGTGCGCGAAGATCCGCGCCAACGAGCGCCGCGGGAAGGCGTACGGCATCGTCGTGGTCGCCGAGGGCGCCAAGCCCATCGGAGGCCAGCTCACCACGCGCGCCCATTCCGCTCCCGGGACGACAGGAGCCGCTCCTCGGCGGCATCGCCGAGTGGGTCGCCCGCGAGGTGGGCCAGCGCACCGGGAAGGAGACCCGCGCCCTGGTCCTGGGGCACCTGCAGCGCGGCGGCTCCCCCACCCCGTTCGACCGCCTGGTCGCGCTCCGCTACGGCGCCGCCGCGGTCCGCTTCCTCGCCGAGGGAAAGCGCAACGTCCTCGTCGCCTACCAGCCGCCCGAGGGCATGGTGGCCGTCCCGCTGGAGGGCGCCGCCTCCCGCCGGAAGAGCGTGCCGGTCGACAGCGACACCATCCGGACCTGCCGCGAGCTGGGGATCTCTCTCGGTGACGCTCCGCCGCTTCCGGACTGAGCCTCAGGCGGGCGACCGGCTGTCTCCGTGGTCCGGGCGTCCCCGGCGGCCGGCCTCACGCGCGTCGGAAAGCAGGAGCGGCAGTCGCTCCAGGGAAGTCCTGGGCCACCGGCGTCCTCGGGTGAGTAGAGTGGTCCGGGGGAGGGCTCGGCGCATGGGGCAGGGACCGTCGGTGGAGGCGTACACCCGCGAGGTCTGGAGCGCCGTGCGCCGCCTCTGGCCCAACCTCGGCGAGGACCCGGCGGCGGTGGTACGCCCCTACATCCCGGTGCTCCCCGCGTTCCTCTCCGAGGCGCACGGCAGCGAGCGGACGCCGGAGTCGGCGGCCATCGAGATCGTGGCCTTCTTCCTCGACATCTATCTGCGCAACGCGCTCTCGGACGAGGAGCGCAAGGCACGACTGGTGGACCTGTACCAGGTCTCCCAGCGCTCGTTCGAGGAGAGCCAGAAGGTGGACGTCCTCCCGTTCACCGCGGCGCTCTTCGCGGCACAGCAGACGGCGTCGGACTGGAGCGCAGCGGGCAAGGTCCAGCCGGAGGAGGCGAAGGCGCTCAACCGCGAGGTCCTCTGCGCCCTGCTCGGGAAGTCCAGCGGGGAGGTCTCGCGCCTCGGCTGGCTGACCCTCGAGGCCGCCCCGAAGAAGTGAGGCGGCGCCGCGCGGGCATCCGCGCGCTCCGAGGTGCTACCCTGCCGCGGTCCATGTACCCGGATCGCTTCCGGCTTCCCTTCCTCGCCGGCGTGCTGATCGCTGGGGCCGAGCGCCGGCGCCCGGGCCTGGGACCCTGGTCTCCCACGGTCGAGGACCAGCTCCGGGCCGTGTTTCACACCGAGCTCGAGGACGTCCGGCGCAGCTTCCTCGAGACGTTCGACGACCCGGCGTGGTTCGCCCGGGTGGAGGAGAAGCTCCAGGACGTCGCCCTGCCCCGCTACCTCGCCGAGGCGAAGCGGGAGACGGCGCTCGAGCAGCGCGGGTACGGGCTGTGGCGGGGCGGCGATCTCCTCTCCCGCATCGTCTGGGGCCTGGGCGGCTTCTTCCTGGGAGTGTTCCTGGTGAAGGCGCCCTTCATCCCCATCCCCACGACCTGGGACCTGCTCGCCTTCGCCATGCTCCTCGGCGCGCCCTTCATCCCGGATCTCCAGATTGCCCTGCACCGGCGCCGCCACCGCCGCGCGCTCCGGGCCATCGTCGAGGACCTGCAGCGACGCCGAGGCGCAGCTGGCACTCTACCAACCGCTGTCCTCGCCCGAGCCTCCGGCGGCCGCCCTCCCGGCGTCATCCGACCGGCTCCGGCAGAAGGGGTGACGTCCCCGATGCAGGTCCCATCCATTCCGGCCCGCCGGTTCGACCTCCGCGCCGCGGGTCGGCGCGTGTTCGGCGCGCGGCCCGGACGCAAGCTGTACCTCGTCCTCGCCGCCGCGCTCTTCCTGCTCGTGGCCTGGGGCGTGTGCACCGTCTACGTGCGGCCGAACGAGTTCGCGGTGAAGCAGGTCATCGTCGGACGGCACAAGGGAATCCTCCCCGAGGTCTATTACCCGGGCCTCCACTTCGTGAGCCCCGGGACCGAGCGGCTGCACGTCTTCCCCACCGACATCCAGTCGCTCGACCTGACCAGCGATCCCAACGAGCGCCCCAAGGACGACAAGCGGGTCACCCCGGCGATGAACATCCAGACCTCCGAGGGCTACACGGTCACGGTGGACGTCTCGGTGCTCTACCGCATCGAGGACCCCTACAAGGTCCTGACCACCATCGGTCCGGGCAAGCTCTACGAGGACGCGCTGGTCATCCCACGGACCGAGCAGCTCCTCCGGAAGTGGCTGGGGCAGCTGGACGCCGAGGAGTTCTACGACGTGAACAAGCGGGTGGCGCGCTCCCGCAAGGCGCGGGAGGAGCTGAACGGAGAGCTGGTCCCCAACGGCATCCGGGTGACGCATATCTTCCTGCGCCGCTACGCCTACGACGCGCGCTACCAGGCGGCCATCGAGCAGCGGAAGATCCAGGACCAGACGGTCTTCAAGAACATCGCCGAGGCGGAGCTCTCGACCGCCACCGCCGAGCGCGACCGGGTCGTCGCCCTCGGACAGGCCGCGGTCCGGGTGGAGCTGGCCCGCGGGGACGCGGAGAAGAAGAAGCTCGACGCCGAGGCGGACCTCTACTCGCGTCGCCAGCGCGCCGCGGGAGAGCTGGCGATGACCCTCGCCGAGGCGGAGGGAACCCGGCTGGAGAACGAGGCGCTCCGGGGCGTCGGCGCCGAAAACCTGGTGGGGCTGAAGATGGCCGAGGTGCTCCGGGGTACGAAGGTCATCGTCGTCCCCACCGATGGCGAGTCCGGCGTGAACCCGCTCGACCTCCGCTCCGCGCTGAAGCGCTTCGACGTCCGGAGCGGGCCATGAGACGGCTGCTCTGGCCCCTGCTTCTGTCGCTCCCCCTGGCGGGTTGCACCTGCCACTCGACCCACAGCACCGAGGTGGGGGTCCTCACCCGCCGGGCCGCGCTCGGTGGGCTCCTCGGCAAGCCCGGCATCCAGGAGGAGGTCTACGCCCCGGGAGCGACCTACCTGTTCCCGATCTTCCTCACCGACTGGAACACCTTCGACATCTCGCTCCAGAACCTCAGCATGGTGCGCGACGCGAAGAAGGGGGACCGGGACGGCCGAGGACGACCTCTTCTTCAAGACCATCGACGGCAACGACATCCGGGTGGACGTGACCGTCGCCTGGGCGGTGGACCCCAAGCGCGCCCCGTATCTCCTGAACAAGGTCGGGGAGAACACCGCGCAGGTGAAGGAGAAGCTCGTCCGCCCGGCGTGCCGGAGCGTGGTGCGGGACGTCCTCAACTCGCTGCGGAGCGAGGAGTTCTACGTGTCCGAGAAGCGCTTCGCCAAGGCGGCCGAGGCGCGGGACAAGCTCGCGGCGGCGCTCGAGCCCGAGGGCATCATGGTCCGCCAGGTCATCCTCGGCGAGCACCACTTCAGCGCCGAGTACGAGCGGGTCATCCGGGACAAGAAGCTGGCCGAGCAGAACAGCGAACGGATGCGCAGCGAGGCCCGCGCCGCCGCCGAGCAGGTGAAGAGCGAGCTGCAGAAGGCCAAGGGCACCGTCAACCAGCAGCTCGCCGGCGCCCAGGGAGCGCTGGACACGGCCAAGCTCGGCGCCGACGCCCAGCTGTTCCAGAACCAGAAGCAGGCCGAGGCCCTGGTCGCGGAGAAGAAGGCCCACGCGCAGGGCATCCGGAAGCAGAACGAGGCGCTCGCCGGAGCCGGAGGAACGGCGCTGGTGAAGCTCAAGATCGCCGAGGCCCTCACCGGCAAGGACCTGATTTTCATCCCGGGCGGAAAGTCGGGTGTCGGGGTCCAGACCCTGAACGTGAACCAGCTGCTGCAGGCGCTGACCGCCCAGCAAATCGCGCCGGCTCCGACCGTCGAGCCCAAGCCGGCCGAGCCCACCCGGTAGCCGGAGCATCCCGGGCGCCTCCGTGAATCCGCGGTCCTGGCCACGCCGGCCTTGCGCCCCGGCGGAAGCGCGTCTGCACGCACCGCGTCGAGGAGCATCGACGAGGGGCCCGGAGATCAGCGAGGCTCCGCGGCGTGATCCCGCGGCCCCCGTTCGCCTGGGAGTTGACCGCTGCGAAGGAGGCGGCCGCCTTCGAGGCGCTCAAGCCACGTCTGGTCGGGCTCTGGAGCGCGATCCACTCCTTCGAGGAGGCGCACTACACCTCGGTGGTCATCCCCTCGCTGACGCTCGACCGGGCCGAGCTGGAGAAGCTTCCCGGCGCGACCTTCTACGAGGAGCGGCTGCTGTTCCTGCTCATCCGGCTGCGCAACCCGCGCGCCCGGATGGTCTACGTGACCTCGCAGCCGGTCCACCCGATGCTGCTCGAGTACTACCTGCAATTCCTCGCGGGCGTGCCGGCCAGCCATGCCCGGACGCGGCTGACGATGCTCTCGGCCTACGACGGCTCCTCGCGCCCGCTGAGCCAGAAGGTCCTCGACCGGCCGCGGCTCATCCAGCGGATCCGCTCGTGCATCCTGGACCCGGAGCGCGCCTACCTCACCGTCTTCAACGGCACGCCGCTGGAGCGCATGCTCGTCGGTGCTGCTCGGCATCCCGATGAACGGGCTCGACCCGGCGCTGTGCCACCTCGGGACCAAGTCGGGGAGCCGGAAGGTGTTCCGCGAGGCAGGGGTGCCGATGCCTGCCGGGTTCGAGGACGTCCGCACCGGGACCGAGGTGGAGAAGGCCCTCGGAGAGCTGCAGCGGATGCGGCCGGGCCTCCGCCGCGCGGTGGTCAAGCTCGACGAGGGGTTCTCCGGGGAGGGAAACGCCGTCGTGGATACTGCCGACGTCGCCGCAGCCGGACGGCATCCGCCGCTCGCTGGAGCCGGATGAGGTTCTCGGTCGCGGCCGAGAGCCCCGAGCGGTTCCTGGGGAAGCTCGCGAAGATGGGCGGGGTGGTCGAGGAGTTCGTCCCCGGCGCGGAGGCCACCTCGCCGAGCGCCCAGCTCCGGGTCAGCCCCTCCGGCGAGACGATCCTCATCTCCACCCATGACCAGGTGCTGGGCGGCTCGAGCGGCCAGGTCTACCAGGGCTGCCGCTTCCCGGCCGCCGACGGCTACCGGTCGCTGGTCCAGGAGGCGGGGCTGCGAATCGGCCAGGTGCTCGCGAGCAAGGGCGTGGTGAGCCGCTTCGGCGTCGACTTCCTCGCCTCGCGCAGCGGACCCGATGGCGCCTGGGCCCTGCACGCCCTGGAGATCAACCTCCGGATGGGTGGCACCACCCATCCCTTCCTCGCCCTTCGCTTCCTGGTCGACGGAGGCAACCTGGACCTCGCCTCGGGGCTGTTCCGGGGTCCCGATGGCGCGGCGAAGTTCTACCGCTCCACCGACAGCCTCCAGAACGACAGCTACCGCGGCCTCACCCCGGAGGAGCTGTTCGACATCGTCACCATGCACCGGCTCCACTACAACCAGGCCACCGGACGCGGGGTGCTCTTTCACATGCTCGGCGCGCTCTCCGAGCACGGGAAGGTGGGGCTCACCGCCATCGGCAACAGCCGCGAGGACGCCGAGGGGCTCTACCGGAGCACGCTGGAGATCCTGAACCGGGAGTCGGTGCTCGGGCGCGCGCCGGTGGCGCCGCCCCGGGCCGAGGAGGGGCACGGGTGAGTCGAGGTCGACCCGGCGCTGCGCCGCGAGCTCTTCGGCTGGTACAGCCCGCGGATGGGGATGGAGATGCCCATCGTCCGCTACGGCGGCTGGGGGCGGCCGCTCCTCCTCTTTCCGACCGCGGCGGGGGACTTCCTCGAGGCCGAGCGGATGTGGCTGATCAAGGCCATCGAGCCGCTGCTCTTCGCCGGGCGGATCACCGTCTTCGCCATCGACAGCGTCAACCGCGACGCCTGGATGGCGGACGGGGTCTGCCTTGCCGGAGAAGGCGCGCCGCCAGGCGCTCTACTCGGGCTACGTCGAGGAGGAGGTCGTCCCGCACATCCGCCGGGTGATGCAGAACGACGCCGCGCGCATCGGGGCCACCGGGGCGAGCTTCGGCGCGTTCCACGCCGCCAACGCCGTCTTCCGCCGGCCGGACCTGTTCGACACGCTCATCGCCATGAGCGGCTTCTTCGACCTCGGCCCGAGCTACCTCTTCGGCTTCGGCAACGACGACGTCTTCTTCAACAACCCCACCTCGTACCTGCCGGGGATGAACGGCCACATGCTGCACCTGCTCAACCACAGCGCGCTGTACATCGGCTGCGGGCAGGGTGCGTACGAGCGGCCGGACTACTCGCGCCATCTGAGCGACATCCTCTCCAGCAAGGGCATCCCCCACCAGCTCGACCTGTGGGGCCACGACACGCCGCACGACTGGCCGACCTGGCGAAGGATGCTCCCCTACGCCATCGCCGAACGCGTGGGCTGGTGACGGCGAGCCGACGATGGACCCCGGACCACGCCACGCGTTCAATCGAGCCTGGACCCCGGCGCTGCACCGGCGGTACCTCGACCGGCTCTCCGGCGCCCTGGGGCCGATGCCGTTCCGGGTCGCCGAGACGCCATTCTTCATCGCCCCTGCGCTCCGCGAGGCGCTCGACCGCAGCGCCCTGGAGATCGTCTCCCAGCTCTCGCGGCCGGAGCTGCTCGCCGAGCTGAAGCGGGCCATCCCGGACCGCTACCGCGCGCCGGGGATGGACCCGCTGCCCAGCTGCGTCCAGGTGGACTTCGCCATCACCCCTGCGCCGGACGGCGGCCTCGAGGGCAAGGTGGTGGAGCTGCAGGCGTTCCCGTCCGGCTACGCGATGATGCTCTTCTTCGCCGACTCCTGGAGCCAGGAGCTCGCCTCCGTCGCCGGAATGGAGGGCGGCTGGAGCTGCTCCACGCTCCCCGGCACGCAGTCCCGGCAGCTGCTCGGCGAGACCATCCTCGGCGGCGAGGCGCCCGGGTCGGTCGTGCTGGTCGACTTCGAGCCCGAGCATCAGAAGACCGTCCCCGACTTCGTCGCCACCCGGAAGCTCTTCGGCGTCGAGGCGGTCTGTCCGACGGAGCTGGTGAAGGAAGGGCGCCGGCTGTTTCGCCGCGGCCCCGCGGGCGAGCTCCTCCAGGTCCGGCGCATCTACAACCGGATGGTCTTCGACGAGCTGGAGAAGAAGTCCTACCGGATGCCGTTCGCCTGGTCGGACGAGCTCGACGTGACCTGGTGCAGCCACCCCAACTGGTACTGGACGTGGAGCAAGGTGGCCCTGCCCCACCTCCGGCATCCGGCGGTCCCGCGGGCCCGCTTCCTCTCCGAGGTCGAGCGCGATCCCCGCCGACCTCGAGCGCTACGTGCTCAAGCCGCTCTTCTCCTTCGCCGGCGCGGGAGTGGTCATCGACGTCACCCCGGAGGACCTGGCGCGCATCCCGGCCGAGCAGCGCTCCGGGTGGCTGTTGCAAGAGAAGATCTCCTACGCCCCGGCGATCCGCGCCCCCGACGGGACCGAGGTGAAGGCGGAGGTGCGGGTGATGATGGTCCGTCCGCCCGCCGCGCCTGCGCTCCAGCCCATCATCCACCTCGTCCGGCTGTCGCGCGGGAAGATGCTCGGGGTGGATCAGAACCGCGGGCTCGACTGGGTGGGGGCGACCGTCGGCCTCTGGCGACCGCTCTAGACGGTGCGCCGGGCGGCGAATCCCTCGGCGTGGCCGGGTGGGCGGCGGCGGGGAGCGTCGATGTACTCGCCGAAGGGGAAGCCGCGGTGGTTCCGCCGCCCCTCCTTCACGCAGCTGACCGCCAGGTCCGCCATCGCCTCCACCACCACCGCGAAGTGCTTGGGGAGGATCGAGTTCACGTCCATGTCCGGCGCGGGGTTGGTGAAGTCGATGGCGTACGCCACCCCGTCCTTGATCGCGAACTCGACCGAGTTCATGTCGTAGCCGAGGGCGTGGTTCAGCGCCCAGGCGCCATCGAGCACCTGCGCCTCGACCGCGGCGTTGAGGTAGCCCTCCTGGTCGAGGTAGCAGCGCCGGCGCGGGTCGTAGCGGATGGGGAGGATGAACTCCTTGCCCACGCAGATGCACCGCACGTAGTCCTCGAAGTCGATGAACTGCTGGAGCGTCATCACCAGCGTGCCGCTCTCGTCGTAGGCGCGGAGCAGCTCGCCCATGTCGTTCACCCGGCTGACGTGCTTCCACCCTCCCCCGTCCGCGGGCTTGAGGATGGCGGGGAAGCCGACGTAGCGGGCGATGGCCTCCCAGTCGAGCGGGTACTCGAGGTTGCGAGGCTGCGCTGCGGGTCGATGGCCGCGATGTACGACTTGGAGGGGAGCAGCACCGTCCGCGGCACCGTCACCCCGATGCGCGCGGCGAGCGAGTAGCCGAAGAACTTCTCGTCCGCGCTCCACCAGAACGGGTCGTTGATGACGTACGTGCCCGCGAGCGAGGCCGCCTTGAGGTGGAACCGGTAGAACGGCACCTCGTGGCTGATCCGGTCGATGAGGACCCGGTAGCGGGCCTGGAACGTCTCCGGCGTGCCGCCGATGCGGGCCAGCTCGGCCTGGATGCCCGGATGGGCGTTGACCCGGGCGATGAACGCCTCGGGGAAGCTCTGCTCCTGGCCAACGAGGATTCCGACCCGCTCCGGCATGACTCCCTCCCGAGGGGGCGGACGGTAGCACCGCCCCGGCCTCAGGAGGCCAGCGCGCGCTCCTCGAACTCCTCCATGCTCTGCACGGGCGGAGGAATCGGGTGCAGGCCGCGGACGGCGGCGATCCGGTTGAAGCGCTCGGTCAGCCAGCCCGGGATGAGCAGCGCGTACGTCCGGGCGAGCCGGGCCGGGATCGGCGAGGGTCCGCATCATCCGGTCGTAGAGCGAGTGCCCGTAGGCATCCCGGAGCGCGGAGGCATGCTCCGGCCGGTCGATCCAGGCGAGCACCCCGGCGCGATCCGCCTCGGGGTGGAACTGCGTCCCGTCCAGCCCTGGCCCGAAGCGGAACGCCGAGCAATGCCCGGCCCTTGTCGCTGCGGCCCGGCCGGCTCTCGCTGGCCAGGAGCGCCCCGCCCTGCTGGGCCACCCGGTGCGCGTCCATCTCCACCGCCTGCCAGTGGCGGTGCTCCCAGATGAAGACCCGGTCGTCGAACGGGCGCGAGGAACGGGGTCTGTCGGCCCTCCTCCGTGACATACGCCGGGAAGATCGCGAACTTGAGCTCTCCCCGGTGGTTCATCTCGGCGAAGCGGAAGTGCTGGACTGCGATCTCGTACGAGTGGCACACCACGAAGGCGGCCGGGGGAGCGTCCGGGTGGTGCACCGCCGCGTCCATCATCCAGTCCAGGAAGTGCCGGTACCCGGTGCACCAGCGCTGCTCCCAGCCGTCGTGCGGGGAGCCGGGCCCGCCCGAGGAGAGGACGAGGTCGACCTGGTGCGACGGGAGCTCGCCGAGGTTCCGGGGCTGGACGTGCTCGAGATGGATGGACAGCCTGGGGTTCGCCTCCTTCACGCGGTGGGCGAACGCCGCGAAGAGACGGCGGAAACAGCGGATGGCCTCGTTGGTCACCCCGTTGTTCATGTCCACCAGGGTGAGGCGCAGGGGGTCCATGGGCAGGAGAGTGGAGTATGTCACTGGGTGTGACAGCCGGCACGAGAAGCGGACCGACCGCCCCGGGGGGTCAGGCCTGAGCCCCTCCTCGCCGCACCTGCTGCCCGAGCATGCCGGGCCGGCGGCACCGCTGTCCGTGGCCGCCCGCCTCGGAACCGATGGCCGCTTCACCGGCCGCGGGGTGGTCGCGGCGTTCCTGGACTCGGGCTTCTACGCCCACGCCGACCTGACCCAGCCGGTGAACCGCATCCGCGAGTACGTGAACCTCGTCGGCGGCCCCTCGGGCCTCGAGGCGCTGACCCAGCCTGACGTCTCGAGCTGGCACGGGATGATGACCAGCGTCGTCGCCGGGGGGAACGGCCGTCTGTCCGGCGGGCGCTACAGCTCGCTCGCTCCGGAGATGGGCCTGGTCCTGGTCAAGGTCGGCCAGGCCGCGCGCATCCGCCACGACGACATCACCACGGGCATCGAGTGGGTGGTGGCGAACCGGGAGCGCCATGACATCCGGGTCCTGAACATCTCCTGCGGCGGCGACCACGAGGCGAGCTACCTGGTCGACCGGCTGTCGCGCGCCGCCGAGGACGCCGTCCGCGAGGGCATCGTGGTGGTGTGCGCGGTGGGGAACCAGGGCGAGCGGCCCGGGTACGTCGTGCCGCCGGCGAGCACCCCGGCCGTCATCTCGGTGGGCGGGCTGAACGATTTCGGCGACCCAGCGCTGGGCCGCCTCCTGCCCTACCGCTCGTCGTTCGGGCCGACGGTGGACGGGCTGCAGAAGCCGGAGATCATCACCCTGGCGGACTTCCTGGCCGCGCCGATCCTCCCCGGCACGCCCACCGCGCGCGAGGCGGAGCTCCTGACCAGGCTCGACGCCGCGCCGGACAGCGAGCTGTCGGCCATCATCTCCGAGAACCTCGGCGTGTTCGGTCCGCTGGACGGGCTCGAGGGGAAGCAGCCCTACCTCATCCGCCAGGTGGTCGCGGCGGGGCTCCACGACGGCCTGGTCATCGACGAGAACTACAAGCGGGTGGACGGGACGAGCTTCGCCGCGCCCATCGTCACCTCCATCGTCGCGCAGATGCTGGAGGCGAACCCCGCGCTCGGACCCGGGCGAGGTGAAGCGCATCCTGATGCGCACCGCCCAGCGGGTGCCCGGCATCGAGCTCGAGCGCCAGGGCTGGGGAGTGGTCCGCCCCGAGGCGGCGGTCGAGGCGGCGCTCCAGGCCCGCTGAGGTCGTCCCCGGCAAATCGTCCCCTACGCGCGTTCGACCCCAGCGCCAGACGGATCAACGACCGTCAGGCCGGCAATGCCACGCTCCTCGGCATGGCCCCCCTGCGTACGACCTAGGGCTCATCGCTCTCTTCCGCGAAGTGGACTACCGATGAGCAGAGTGACATCTGCCGCCGCAAACTTCGGCGATGGGAGCCACGTCCGCGACCGTGAATGGAGTGACGGCACCCATGACGAGAATCCTCACAGCAGCTTCACTTGTAGCGCTCCTTGGCTGCGCGCATTTCGGCAAGAAGGAAGACGAAGCCGAGGCAGCAGAGACGGCCGCTCTTCAGAAGCAGGTCCAGTCCCAGCAAGCGCAGATCAACGAGCTGAAGAATCAGCAGTCCAGCGCCCTGCAAACGCAGATCAACGAGCTGAAGAGTCAGATCGGGATGCTGCAAACACAGTTCATCGCCCTCCAGACCCAGTCCAATGGTGGTGCCACGCCGAAGCCTGCGCCCGCGTATGCGCCGCCCGCTGCTGGGCCCGCGCTTGCGCCGCCGCCCGCCGGTGCGCCCGCGTATGCGCCGGCCGCTGCTGCGCCTGTCGCCGCGACTCCGAGGTGAAACACCCGTCACCAGAAAGCAGCGCCCGGGTTGTTCTTCCTTGGCCTCGCCACTCTCAATACGCCTCCCCTTGAAGGCCAACGCGCGAGGTCCCGCCCGGGTGGGGAAACTTCACCGTGACGAAATCGCCGGTCTGGGCCCAGCCGGCCTCGGCCGCATCGAGATCCGCTCGTTCGGCCACCGGCAGCCCGTTCACGGTCACCGAGGCAGGGCGGTGCCCCTGTAGGATCCGGAAGCGCACCGGCCGGGCCGCTGAGGTGAACGTGAGGTCGACGATTCCCAAGCCGGCCTGGCAGGTCACGCGCGTGCCGTCGTAGAGAACGAACTGCGACGCGCCCGCCGGATAGACCGCCAGCTCGAGGGCGCTGGTCATGGTGACGAGCGATGTGCTGCCTGTGTAGACAGCATCGACGAGCGTCTGCACGTCGGGTGAGATGAGGGGGATGATCGCCCCCTCGCGGGCGAACAGCGGAATCTGCGCGCGAGTCCCGCTCCAGGTCACCACGCGGCCGCCTTCGAAGCGGCGGTTGGTCCAGTAGTCGTACCAGCCCCCGGGCGGCAGATAGACGTCCCGCTGGGTGGCGTTGGCGGCGATGAACGGCGCCACCAGGAGCTCGTTGCCGAACAGGAAGGTGTGCCCGAGCCCGTACGTGTTGGGATCGCGCTGGTTCATCAGGACCAGCGGACGGATGATCGGCACGCCGGTGTCCGCCGCGAGCTTGGCGTAGCTGTAGATGTAGGGGAAGAGCGACACGTGCAGGCGCGCGAAGGCGCGGTAGTTCTCGAGCGCGACCTCGCCGTAGCTCCACGGGTACTGCAGCCCGCTCGCCACCCGCCGGTGCATCTGCATGATCGGCGAGAGCGCGCCGAACTGCGTCCAGCGGATGAAGAGGTCTTCGCGCGCCTCCGAGGGATTGGTCTCCTCGTAGCCACCGATGTCATGGCCCCAGATTGCGTAGCCGCTCATGGCCGCCGACTGGCCGGCCACGATGACGCTGGGCAGCCCGTTCTGCTCGCCGAAGTTGGGCTCGTTGTCGCCAGCCCAGAGGGCCGGGAAGGCTTGCGTGCCGGTGAAGCCGCTGCGAGAGAAGAGTACGCCCTGGTCACCGATCGCCTCGTGGACCGCGCGCATGTATTCGTAGGAGAAGGCATTGCGCATCTCCACCCCGGTCCGGCCGTCGAAGTAGGCCGCCTCGATCGGGATGAAGTCGGACTCGCCGTCATCGGCCTTGATCCCGCCGATCACGCCGCCGCTCTCGTCGACCAGGCGCCGGACCTGCTGGGCCAGCCACGCGCTCGCTGCCGGATTGGTGAAGTCCAGCGGGCTGCCCTGCCCCTTCCACCAGGGCACCACCAGCGGCGGTCCGCCGACGCGAGAACGGACGAGGTATCCGGCCGCGGCCGCGGCGTCGTAGTTCGCGGCGCGGCCCAGGCTCTGGCCTGGGATGCCCTCGGGGATGGAGCTGGTGTTGAGGAACGGGGTCATCCACACCACGACGCGGTATCCGTGGGCACGCAGGAACTCCATCATCTCGTGCGACGACGCGAAGCCGGGCCAGGTCTGCCCCTCGTAGGTTCCGGCCGCACCGAACTGGGTCATGTTCCAGGTGAAGTCGTTGTAGGCGGTCTCCCACGGGGAATCGAAGACGAAGACGGAGCCCGGGATGCCGCGCTCGGCGAGCTTGCTGATGACGTAGCGAACCTCACCGCCCGTGCGCCACGCGTCCGAGGACATCCACGGCGCAAACACCCACGGCGGCGGAAGAGGAGGCCGGCCGCTGTAGCCGGTGTAGCGCCGCAGCACATCGAGGAGGCTGGGGCCGCCCACGAAGTTGAAGCGCAGAGCGTGATCCAGGTTGGTGACCACGTAGCGGTCACTCGAGTTGGCGCGCAGATCGAAGGTGCTCTCGGCGGAGGAGTCGAGCTGAAGGCCGTAGCCGCGGGTGCTCATGAACCAGGGCGCCACGGCGTAGGAGCGGTCGCCCTTGGCCCCCGCCGCGTCGAGCGCGAGAGTGCGCACCACCCGCCCTGCCTGGTCCAGGCTGTCGAACTTCTCGCCGAAGCCGTAGAAGTGCTCATCGGCGCCGGAGAACGCGGTGAGCGACGTCCACTCGGGCGGGAGGGCTCCCCAATCGGTGACTTCGTAGCGGAGCACCTCGGGACTGGGGAGCGCTCAGTCTCACCACCGCGGGTTGGCCGTCCAGGTCCTGGGTCACCTCCACCGCGTCCCCCGATACGCGGCATGCCAGCACCCGTCCGAGCGAGTGCCAGGTGCCGGCCACCTTTGCTCCAGGCGCCATGAAATGAATCACCGTGGCCTGCGCGGCACCGTCGAGATCGGGCCCGCTGAAGGTCAGCTCGCCCGTCTCCTTGGCCAGGCGGACCTGCCACGCGCCCGCCGTCAGGATGACTTCCGTGCCATCGCACGCAGACGAGGGACCGGCGTCGCCTGGTCCTGCGTCGCGGGTCCCCGCATCGGGCGATCCGGCATCGCCCGGTCCTGCGTCGTACGCCCCTGCATCGAATGGCCCTGCATCGACGGGTCCGGCGTCGTAGGCCCCCGCATCGCGCAACCCTGCATCGCCTGGTCCTGCGTCGTAGGGCCCCGCATCGAGTGGCCCTGTCTCGCCTGGTCCCGCCTCGCTGACGGTGATGCTCACCCAGGCGGTCGCGTTACCAGCGGAGTTGCTCGCGGTGACCAGGTAGCTTGCGGTGGCCGTGACTCTCGTGGGCGTCCCGGTGATTGCACCGGTGTCCCTGTCGACGCTGAGGCCCGGAGGTAGAGACGGCGACACCGAGTAGAAGACCACTGCTCCGCCGCTGCAACTGGGCCAGTTCGCTGTGATGGCCACCCCCTCGGTGTAGGTTGCCGGGTTCGCGGAGTACGTGAGGCTGCCCGGCGGAATGGGCTGTGTGACGCATTCCCCCACGCCGTTGCAGTTGTCGCCGGTTCGGCATGAGCCGCAGGACCCACCGCATCCATCGTCCCCGCACACCTTCCCGGCGCACTCAGTCGCGCAGGTCGGCGCCGAGTTGCAGCCCACCGCGACAATCAGCACCGCGCAGGCAAACAGTGCGAGCGCAGTCCGTCTTGCGGTCCTCGGGATACCCATGAATGACACGACGTCTGGGTGGTCGCGTCGTGCACGGACCGGGCCTTCGCCGTTCAGGCTGGTTCGCCCGAGTCAGCCGGCTGGCGCCACTTCCCGGAGGGCACGTTTAGCGTTCCGCATGCGGTGGCCCGCAAACTTTGCCGGCCGCCGTGACCTCCCCAGGCGGGGCCCGCGAGGCAACTTCGTCTGCGCCCCCTTCTTCTTCGCCTTGAACTCGGCCTTCATCTTGTCCCACTCGGTCTGCTGCGCCGGCGCTGACCGCCGGCCGGGGGGCGAACCCGGAACCATGAAGGAACGGGCAGGTGTTGCGACGGAGTTGCGATCCATCGGAGATCTTCGGGTTCAACGTTCGTCTTCACGACCGGCGAAGAGCGTACGATGCGCGCGCTTACCGGGGCCGGGCGTCCTGGCGTTCCGGGAGCGTCGTTTCTCACGCGAGGAGCTGCTGATGAAAGCGCTGACGCTCTGTGCATTGCTCGTACCGCTCGCTGCCCTCGCCGACTCGCCGTTCGATGGAACCTGGGTCTCCAGCGAGGAGTCGTCGTCGATGTCCGGCAAGCCGTACAGGATCTCCCTCGCCAAGGGCGTCTGGGAGAGCGATGCGACGGCGCCCCCGATCAGAGATCAAGGCGGATGGCACGGACCAGCCGGTGAAGGGTCACGACTACTTCGACACCGTCTCGGTCAAGGAGACGGGCCCGAACTCGGCCGAGTTGGCCACCAAGAAGGGCGGCAAGCTGATCGGCACCAACGCATTCGCCGTGTCACCCGACGGCAAGACCCTGACCGTGAAATGGTCGGACATGACCGGGACCGAGCCCGTCACCGGCGAGTCGACTCTCCAGCGGGAAGGCGCGGCCCCGAAGGGGGCGAACGCAGTCTCCGGCACCTGGCAGCGAGCGAAGCTCCAGTCCGTGTCGGCGAATGGCCGGACGGTGACGCTGAGGTCCACCGCCGACGGGCTGAGCATGAGTTCGCCCACCGGTCAGAGCTACACCGCGAAGTTCGACGGCAAGGACGTCCCGATCGACGGCGACCCGGGGGGAACGACCGCCTCGCTGAAGCGGGTGAACGATCACACCATCGTCGAGACCGACAAGCGGCACGGCAAGGTGGTCGAGGTCGATCACATGACCGTCGCCAAGGACGGAAAGAGCATCAAGGTGGACTGGGACGACCCGCAGACCCACCGCAAGGGTACCTACGTGATGAACAAGCAGTAAAGACCTCGAGTGGGTCCCTGCTCACGGCAGCCCCGCCCCCAGCACCTGGCGCACCAGCTCGGCGACGGGGAGGCCGCGCGACGCCGCTGTCCGTCGCAGACGCCTCAACAGCGTGGGCGTCAGCCGCAGGTGCCCGAACTCTCCGAGCCCGGTGGCGGACGCCTGCGGCCTGATCGGCGTCAGCTCCTTGCCCAGCTGCCGCTGCCAGTGACGCGTCCTGCAGAGCCCCCGGAAGTACAGCGGCCGCGGGCAGCCCGGGAACGCGCAGGGCGCAAGGCTGTTCTGCGGCCATCCCGGGGCAGACCCACCACCGACCCGAAGAAAAGCCCCGGAACCAGAACATCCTGATTCCGGGGCCTCAGATGGTCGGGGCGACAGGATTTGAACCTGCGACCACCTGCACCCCAAGCAGGTGCGCTACCAGGCTGCGCTACGCCCCGGGAACTGCTCGGCAATACGGCGAACTGCGGGAAGTCGCGGATGTACCTGCCGGGCCCCCGATGGGTCAAGCCGCTCCGTCGCCGCCGGAGCCACCGCCCGCGGCTGCCGCGCGGCCGCGGCCTCGGCCGAGCGCTGTTCAGCGCGCTCTTCAGCACCTGGCTCGGGCGGAAGGTCAGCACCCGGCGCGCGGAGATCTCAATCTCCTTGCCGGTCTGCGGATTCCGCCCGACGCGCGCGTTCTTCTGGCGCACCTGGAAGTTCCCGAAGCCGGAGATCTTGATCTTGTCCCCGCGCTCGAGCGTCTCCTTCACGGTGTCGAAGACCAGCTCGACGATCTCGGCGGACTCCTTCTTGGAGAAGCCCACCTTCTCGTAGACGCCTTCGATGATGTCGGCCTTCGTCATGGAGCCCAAGCATGCCTGCCTGCTCCCGAACGTGTCAACTTGCCGGAGTTGCTCGAGGGTTTTACGCGACCCCTCAGCGTGCCCGCCCAGGCGGCGCTGGACCTCCTCGACGATGCGGGCGTGGGCGGCCTGGCCACCTCGTCGTCCCGGAGCGTCCGGTCCGGCGCCCGGTACCGCAGGGCAAAGGCCAGGTTCTTCTGGCCCTCGGGCAGAGGTGCGCCGGTGTAGACGTCGAACAGCGTGCGCGTCCTCCACCAGCGGCTGGCCCACCTCGCGGATGACGGCGCGCACCTCGGCCGCCTGCATCGCCGACCGGCACCACCACCGCCAGGTCGCGGAGCACCGCCGGGTAGCGGGGCAGCGGCTGGAACTGCGGCGACAGCTCCGCCACCCGCTCCAGCGCCGCGAACTCCAGCTCGAAGGCGAACACACCCCGCGGCAGCGCGAGGTGCTCGGCCACCAGCGGGTGGACCTCGCCCACCCACCCGAGCACCGTCTCCCCCACCCGCGCCTCGGCCGTCGCGCGCGGATGGAACGGGGCCACCCGGGCCGAGCCGGCAGGTCAGCTCGCCGCCCGAGAGCGCCGAGACGATGGCCTCCACCGCGCCCCGCGCGTCGGCGAAGTCGTCAGCCGCCTCCTTCGACGTCCAGCCGCGCGGGTCGCGCCGCCCCCAGAGCACGCCGCGCGACGTGGAGCCGCTCCTCGGCCACCGGCCGGAGGTCCTTCCCGTCCCGTGGGGTCGCGCAGGTAGGCCCGGCCAATCTCGTAGAGCCGGAGCGATCCGCGGGCTGGTGACGCAGGTTCGATCGCCACGTTCGAGAGCAGCGACGCCAGGAGCGTGGTCCGCATCACCGCCTGCTGCGGGGTGAGCGGGTTCTTCGGAGCGCGACCGCCTCGACCGGTGTCCCCAGCTTCTCCAGCGCCCGCGGCGTCACCCAGGGCAGCAGCTCCGGGTCGACGAAGCTGTAGTTCACCACCTCGTCGAAGCCCGCCGCCGGACAGCGCGCTCGCGGATCCGCCGCTCCACCTCCACCCACGCCGGCTCCGGCACCAGCTCGCCCGAGCTGGCCGGGAGCACCGCCGGGATGTGCTCGTAACCCCGGATCCGGGCGACCTCCTCCACCAGGTCCTCGGGCCGCTCCACGTCGTGGCGCCAGCCCGGGAACGCGCCAGCGCCCGCCGCTGCTCGGCCACGAAGCCGAGCGAAGACGAGGATGGACTGCACCTCGGCCCCGGGCACCGGGGCCCCGAGCAGCCCGTCCACCTCGCCCTTCGCCAGCGTGACGACGCGCGGCTCCGCGGGGCGCGGGTGGACGTCGATGCGCCCGCGCCGGACCGTCGCGCCCGACAGCTCGGCCATGAGCGCCGCAGCGTGGTCCAGCACCTCCGGCAGCACCGTCCGGTCCACCCCGCGCTCGAAGCGGTAGGACGCCTCGCTGTGGAGCTGGTGCCGGCGGGCCATCCGCCGGATGGTGCCCGGGTCCCAGTTCGCGGCCTCGAGCAGGACGCGGGTGGTGCTCTCCCGGACCTCGGTGTCCGCCCCGCCCATGGTGCCGGCGAGCGACTGGGCGCCGCGCGTGTCCTCGATGACCAGGTCGTCCGCGGACCAGGCGTCCGCTGCTTGCCGTCGAGCGTGGTGAGCGGCTCCCCTTCCCTCGCCCGGCGCACGCGCAGCAGCCCGCCCTGGATCCGGTCGAGGTCGAACGCATGCAGCGGCTGCCCGAGCTCGAGCATCACGTAGTTGGTCACGTCGACCACGTTGCTGATGCTCCGCACGCCGCAGCGCTCCAGCCGCCGCCGCAGCCACGCCGGCGACGGCCCGATGCGCACGCCCTCGAGCACCCGGGCGGTGAAGCGCGGGCAGCCCACCGGGTCGGCAATCTCGATGCGGATGGCGTCGGCGCACCGACGCAGCGCGACTCCACCGGCACCCGGAGCGTCCGCCGGAGCGGGACGCCGAGCACCGCCGCCGCCTCGCGCCCCACGCCCGAGGTGGCTGAGCGCGTCGCCGCGGTTCGGCGTGACGTTCACCTCGAGCACCATGTCCTCGAGCCCCAGCGCCTTCGCCAGCGGCGTCCCGGGGACCAGGTCCTTCGGGAGGATGAGCAGGCCGCTCGCGTCGTCGGACAGCCCGAGCTCCTTGCCCGAGCAGAGCATCCCGTGGCTCTCCACCCCGCGGAGGCTGGCCCGCTGGATGGTCGGCCCGCCGGGCAAGCGCCGTCCCCACCGTGGCCAGCGGGACCAGGTCCCCGACCTGGAAGTTCTTCGCCCCGCAGACGACCTGGAGCCGCTCGCCGACCGGCATCCACCTGGGTGACGGTCAGCTTCTCGGCGTTCGGGTGCGGCGCGGCGGCGGCGATTCGCGCCACCACCACCCCGGCCAGCGCCTCGGCCGGCCGGTGCATCCCCTCGACCTCCAGGCCCGCCCGCGTCAGACGGCGGGCGAGCTCGTCGGCGGCCCGGCAACGGGGAGACGAAGTCGGTCAACCACTCGGCGGAGACCTTCATGGCTAGAGCTGCTCCAGGAGGCGGACGTCGTTCTCGAACAGGCTGCGCAGGTCGTCGAGGCCGTAGCGCAGCATCGCCACCCGCTCGATGCCCATGCCGAACGCGAAGCCGGTGACGCTGCCCTCGGGGTAGCCCACCGCCTTGAAGACGTTCTGGTGCACCATCCCGCAGCCGAGGATCTCCAGCCAGCCGGTCTGCTTGCACAGCCGGCACCCCTTGCCCGCGCAGCCGCCGCAGCTCACGTCCAGCTCACCCGAGGGCTCGGTGAAGGGGAAGAACGACGGGCGGAAGCGCGTCCGCCGGTCGGGGCCGAAGAAGGCGCGCACGAAGGCGTCCAGCGTCCCCTTCAGCTCGGCCATGGTGACCTTCCGGTCCACCAGCAGCCCCTCAATCTGGTGGAACATCGGGGTGTGGGTCGCGTCCGAGTCGGCGCGGTACACCTTCCCCGGCACCACCACCCGGATGGGCGGCTTCTGGGTCGAGCATGGTCCGCACCTGCGCCGGGCGAGGTGTGCGTGCGGAGCACGATGCTCCCCGGGTCGTGCTGCAGGTAGTCCCCGTGGACGTAGAACGTGTCCTGCATGTCCCGCGCGGGGTGGTCCGCCGGGAAGTTCAGGGCCTCGAAGTTGTAGGTGTCGAGCTCAATCTCCGGGCTCTGCACCACGTCGAAGCCGAGGCGCTGGAACGTGCCGGGTGACCTCCTCCAGCGTCCGCGACACGACGTGCCGCCGCCCGGGCCGGCGCATCCGGCCCGGAAGCGTCACGTCGATCGGCGGGGCGTCGAGCTCGCGCCTGGAGCGCGGCGTCGCGCGATGCGCCCGTCGGCCTCGGCGAGCAGCGCCTCCACCTCGCCCTTCACCCGGTTGGCGATCTCGCCCACCCGGCGGCGCTCCTCCGGCGCGAGCTTGCCCATGCCCCCGAGCACCGCCGAGAGCTCGCCCTTCTTGCCGAGGTAGCGGACCCGCAGCTCCTCGAGCCCGGCCGCGTCCTGTGCCCGGCCGATCTCCTCGCGCGCCTTGCTCGCCAGCGACTCCAGTCGGTCCTGCATCGCGTCCTCCGAGAAGCTCTCCTGAAACGACAAAGGGCCGCCCCTGGGGGCAGCCCTCGTGTCCACGCGCCGGGCTCGAACCCCCCGGCTGGGAGTCCGATCTCAGGCCGCCGCGATTTTCGCGATGGCCGCAAAGCCCTGCGGATCGGCGACGGCGATGTCGGCCAGCACCTTGCGGTCCAGCGCCACCTGCGCCTTGGCCAGCCCGGCGATGAGCCGGCTGTAGCTCAGGCCCGAGAGCCGGGCCGCGGCGTTGATGCGGACGATCCACAGCGCGCGGAAATCCCGCTTCTTCCGGGCCCGGTCGCGGCTGGCGTAGTCCAGCGCACGCTCCACGGCCTGGTTCGCCCGCTTGTAGCAGTTCTTCCGCCGGCCCCGGAAGCCCTTGGCCAGCTTGAGAATCCGATTGCGGCGACGGCGCGCCTTGAAACCCTTCTTGACCCTCATTGCTCGTCCTCAGCTCGCCCCGTAGGGGAACATTTCCTTGATGACCTTCTTCGCGTCCATGTCGCGAAGATGCCCGGTGCCGCGGTTGCGGCGATCGTTGTTGGCGGTCTTGGAGAAGGTGAACAGGTGCTTGGCGTAGGCCTTGGCGTGCTTCACCTTGCCCGACTTCTTCACCTGGAACCGCTTCTTCGCCGCGCTCCGCGTCTTCATCTTCGGCATCGGTGACTCCTAGACCTCTGGCCCGGCGGGGGCCTTGGGGGCGGCGGCTGCCGGGGCAGGTCCGGCGTCGCGCTCCCGTTCCGCCTCGAGCTGCGCCGCCCGCTGCCTGGCCAGATCGCGGGCCCGCTGGGCGACCTTGGGGTTGGGGGCGAGAATCATGAACATCTGTCGGCCTTCCATGCGGGGGACCTGCTCGACCACGCCCACTTCCTTGACGTCCTTGATGACGTCCTCGAGCAGCGCCTGCCCGAGCTCCTTGTGGGTGATCTCACGGCCGCGGAACATGATGGTGATGCGCGCCTTGTTCCCCTCCTCGAGGAAGCGCTTCACGTTGCGGACCTTGAACTCGTAGTCGTGCTCCTCCGTCTTGGGTCGCATCTTCACCTCCTTGAGGTGAACCACGACCTGCTTCTTCTTGGCCTCCGAGGCGCGCTTCTTCTCCTCGTACTTGAAGCGGCCGTAATCCATGATCTTGCAGACCGGAGGCTTGGCCATCGGGTTGACCTCGACGAGGTCCATCCCGAACTCCTGGGCCTTCTCCAGCGCTGCTTCGATCGTCAGGACACCCAGCTGCTCGCCAGCAGGCCCGACCGCGCGCACTTCGCGAGCACGGATCCGCCGGTTCGTTCTCTGATCACGAGCGATGTGACTCGACCTCCGAGCTGGGGGAAGCCTGCCCGTGTAGGCGCAGGGGTCCAAAAGGCGGGGCAAGATACTTGCCTGACGCCCCAAGTCAAGCCAGCCCCCCGCCCGGGCCGCCACTGGGCGAGGGGCTCACCCCATAGCGCGGAAAGGCGCACACTGCACGGCCCAGATGCATGCCCTGCTGTCCCTGCTCCTGGCCGGGTGGACGGTCTCGGCGGCTCCGCCGCCCCAGGGCGACACCTCCGTCGGCCTTCTCCTGCACGACACCTGCGCCGGGGCGAAGGCGCCGATCTGCGGCCGGGTGGGGAAGCTCTTCATCCCCGGGTTCGTGACCCACAGCGAGCAGAAGGCGCTCCGGGCGTCGAAGGCGTACTGCGAGCTGCTCGGCAGCCCCTGGGAATGCCTCGATGCGCGCGAGCGGGTGCTCCGGCAGCGCCCACCGGACCTGGCCGGTGCAGCGGGATTCGCCGAGGGAGCGTGCACCGCAGGCTCGCCCCGCGGCTGCGTGCTGTGGGCCGAGGCGCTGGGATGCGGCCGGGGCGTCGCGGTGAACGTGAAGAAGGGGCTCTCGGTGCTCCGGCGCCAGTGCGAGCAGGGGCCGCAGGCTTGCCTCGAGCTGGCCATCTGGCTGGATTTTCCGGGCGCGCGGACGACGCTGGCTGGCTCGGCGGCCCGGGCGAACGCGACCTTCGCCGCGGCGGAGATCGCCCTCACCAACGCCCGCGTGGACCGGGCGGCCGAGCTCCTCTCGCAGCTCCCGACGGGCGGTGGCGCCTGGCCTGAGCGGCGGGTCTTCCTCGGCGCGATGATCGCCCTGGCGCGGCACGACGATGGCGGGTTCCGGGCGGGAGTGGCACAGCTCCGGAAGCTGAAGCCGGACGCGCCGGTGGCCCGCATCCTCGCCCGGATCGCTGCCTCGGACCGCACCGCGGGCTGGATGCCGGCGCTCATCGCCGCCTGGGCTGAGGAGCGGAAGCCGGAGCTGAGGAATGACCCCTTCCTCCTGCCCTCCTTCGAGCCCCAGTCCACGTGCATCCCGGACGAGCGTGAACCCCAGGTGGCGGCTCCCCTGGGGACGCCGGGCGGGTTCGCGACCGCGCTCGCCCACCGTTACCACGGGCGACCGCGCCCTCCCCGTCCCCGGCGCTCCTCGAGGCCGCGCGCAGCCACGCCGCGGGACCGGACGAGGGCGTGCGGCTGCTCGCGGTGTCGCTCCTGGTCGAGCCGTTCCTCTCTCCCGAGCAGCGGGAGCAGTCGCGCCCGCCCGCGGCGGCGGCGCTTGGCCAGATGGCCCGGGCGCACCCCGAGGACCCCTTCTTCCAGCTCATGGCGATGGCGGGCCCCGACGCCGAGACCGCGCCGGTCGGCGCCCCGGCGCTCGAGAAGCTGGAGTCCCTGGTCCGGGGCGGCGCGCTCCGGCTGCCCGGGACCTTGCTCCGTGAGACGCTCACCAGGCACCTCGGGCCGGACGACTTCCGGGACTTCGGCCTCAGCACCGCGGTCGAGGTGGTGCTCGCCATCGACCTCGAGCGGTACCTCGAGCGGTTCCTGAGCCAGCCGGGTGAGTCGGACCGACGGATCGCCGTCGTGCGAACGCTGGCCGGGGAGCTGGCCCGGAGCGGGTGGCTCGTCCAGCTGTTCACGGGAGCCCGGATCCTGTCCGCCGTCGCCGAGCGGACCGGCACCGAGGCCGACCGCGCGCTCGCGGCGTCGACCCTCGCCCGGGGCCAGCGGCTGTGGAGCGGGTGGACCCTCTTTCCGCAGATGGGCCGGTGGCCGGCGTCCGCGCTCCCGGACGAGCTCAGGGCGCGCGGGTTCGAGGACGAGGTCGGCGTGCTGGAGCACTACGCGACGATGGGCGCGGAGTGACGCCCCGCCTCGCTATGGCGCCGCACCTTCCTTCGACAGCAGCTCGAGGAACGCATCGAGCGGCATGCTCTTGAGGTCCTCGCCCCCGTAGCGTCGCGGCGCCACCGCGCGCTGCTCCACCTCCCGGTCGCCCATCACCAGGGTGAACGGGATCTTCTGGAGCTGGGCCTCGCGGATCTTCGCGTTCATCGTCATTCCGCGGTCGTCCAGCTCGGCGCGGAAGCCGCGGGCGCGCAACAGGTCCAGCACCTCGCGGGCGTAGGGCGAGCTGGCGGTCCGCGACCGTGACCAGCTGCACCTGGACGGGGGCGATCCAGGTGGGGAAGGCGCCGGCGTAGTGCTCGACCAGGATGGCGATGAAGCGCTCGAAGCTGCCGTAGATGGCGCGGTGGAGCACGACCGGCCGGTGCTCGGCGTTGTCCTCGCCCACGTAGGCGAGCTCGAACCGCTCCGGGGCGTTGTAGTCGGCCTGGATGGTGCCGAGCTGCCAGGTGCGGCCGATGCTGTCCTTGACGTGGAAGTCGAGCTTCGGGCCGTAGAAGGCTCCGTCCCCGGGGTTCTGCTCGTACTCGATGCCGAGCGACTTCACCGCCGACTCGAGCGACGCCTCGGCCCGGTCCCAGAGCGCGTCGTCGCCGATGCGTACCGGCGGCCGGGTGCCGAACTTGGCCACGTAGGTCAGTCCGAACGCGGCGTAGACCTGGTCCAGCAGCTGGATGAAGCGCTTCACTTCGTCGGCGAGCTGCGCCTCCGTGCAGTAGATGTGCGCGTCGTCCTGGGCGAACTGCCGGACCCGGGTCAGGCCGCTGAGGCTCCCCGAGACCTCGTTCCGGTGAAGCACGTCCTGGGTCGAGAAGCGCAGCGGGAGCTCGCGGTAGCTGTGCTTCCGTGAGGCGAAGTACAGGTGGTGCGAGGGGCAGTTCATCGGCTTCAGGCTGAAGTCGTGCTCGCCGGTCTCGTTGTCGAGCACCAGGAACATGTTCTCGCGGTACTTGCCCCAGTGGCCGCTCTTCTCCCAGAGCGCCTTGTTGTAGAGCAGCGGGGTCTTGATCTCCTGGTAGCCGTTCTCCCGCGTCCAGCCGGCGCATCCGGTCCGCGAGCACCTGGTAGAGGACGGTGCCCTTCGGGCTCCAGAACGCGGCGCCCGGCGCCTCGGGGAAGAACTCGAAGAGATCGAGCTCGCGGCCGAGCTTCCGGTGGTCGCGCTTCTTCGCCTCCTCCTGCTGCTTCAGCCAGGCGTCGAGCTCCTTCTTGTCGAAGAAGGCGGTGCCGTAGATGCGCTGGAGCATCGGGTTGCGATGATCGCCGCGCCAGTACGCTCCACTGGTGCTGAGCAGCTTGATGACGCCGATCTTTCCCGTCGAGGGACCGTGCGGGCCGAGGCAGAAGTCCACCCAGTCACCGTGCCGGTAGAGGGTCAGGGTCCTGGCGCCCTTGGCGACGATGTCCTCGATGATCTCGACCTTGAACTTCTCGCCCTTGGACTGAAAGAGGTTGATGGCGTCGGCGACGTTCACCTCCTCGCGGATGAAGGGGACGTTCTGGGCGACCTCCTTGTTGGCCTCGTCCTCGATCGCCTGGAGCTCCTCGGGGGTGAACGGCCGGTCGCGGAAGAAGTCGTAGTAGAAGCCGCCCTCGATCGTCGGGCCGATGGTGACCTGGGTCCCCGGGAAGAGCTTCTGCACGGCGCTCGCCACCACGTGCGCGGCATCGTGACGGATGGTGTCCAGCGCCTCGGGCGCCCTCGCGGTGAGGACCTCCAGCTTCCCGTTCTCGGTGAGCGGCCGGCTGAGGTCGACCGCGTTGCCATTGAAGCGCGCGAGGACGGCGGCCTTGGCCAGGCCAGGGCCGATCGACTCCTTCACGAAGTCGCCGACGCGGATGCCGGCCGGCGCGGCCTTGGTGCTGCCGTCCGGGAGGGTGATCTGGATGGAGTCCGCCATGAGAGGCCGAATACCTACGGGATCCACCCGGTTCGCGCCACTCGGCTTTCGACGTCGGGGACGACATGATGCCTTCACGCCTGGCCTGTCCCGGGCGCAGCGAGGGGAACCCGTGACGACGACCCGGCGCCAGTTCCTGGCCGTTCTCGGAAGTCTTGCAGGGGCACCCGCCGTCGAAGGCGCGCTCCAGGCGCTGGGGCTGCAGTCGGCACACCCTCCGCCGCCGTTCACCCCGGTCCGGACGGAGAATGCCCGCGGCCGGAAGGTGCTGGTCCTGGGTGGGGGACTGGCCGGGATGGCCAGCGCCTACGAGCTGCTGAAGCTCGGGTACGACGTCACCGTGCTCGAGGCGCAGGACCGTCCGGGCGGGCGATGCTTCTCGGTGCGGCGTGGCACCCGCGTGACCGACGTGGACGGGGAGACCCAGGTCTGCGAGTTCGACGCCGGCCAGTACTACAACTGCGGGCCGGCCCGGATCCCCGGCCACGCCATCACCCTGGACTACTGCCGCGAGCTCGGCGTGCCGGTCGAGGTGATGGTCAACAGGAACCCTGCTGCCTACGTGGTCACCACGAAGGGCCCTCTCGCCGGGCGCAGACTTCGACAGAAGGAAGTCGAGGGCGACCAGGACGGCTACATCGCCGAGCTCCTGAGCAAGGCGGTGAGCGCGAAGAAGCTCGACACCGAGCTCGACGAGACGGACCGGGCGAACCTGCTCGACTACCTTCGTTCTCTCGGCTGGCTCGAGAAGGACCGCCTGTACCGGGGGAACTTCCACACGCGCGGGTTCGCGAGTCAGCCGGGCGCCGCGGACGAGGTCGGAGAGGTGGGCGCGATCCTCTCGCGCACCGGCGTCTTCGGCCACGATCTCGGCTACCGGTTCTTCTACGCCTTCGACGTCAACCAGGCCCCGGCGATGATGCAGGTTGTGGGCGGGACCGACGGGATCGCCCACGCCTTCGCCCGGAAGCTCGGGAAGCGACTGCACCTCTCGTCACCCGTCCGGGAGATTGCCCAGGACGCCGCCGGGGTCCGCGTCCGCTACGGGGCTCCCGGCAGCCTCCGCGAGGCTCGGGCCGAGTTCGCGGTCTGCGCCCTGCCCTTCACCACGCTCCGCAACGTCACAAGCAACTTCCCGACCGAGGTCAAGGCGGCGATCGCTGGCGTGCACTACGAGGCGGCCGGGAAGGTCGGCCTGCAGTTCGGGCGCAGGTTCTGGGAGGAGGACGATCGGATCTACGGGGGCATGTCCTGGACGGATCAGACCATCACCCAGATCATGTATCCGTCGGCCGGGCTCCTGGCGCCGAAGGGCGTGCTCGTCGGCTACTACGCCTACCAGAAGGAAGCCGCGGCGCTGCAGGCGATGCGGCATGCACAGCGACTGGAGACGGCGCTGACCGAGGGCGAGCTCCTCCATCCGGGATACCGCAAGCATCTGCAGAGCGCGTTCTCGGTGGCCTGGGGAAAGATGCCGTGGCTTCTCGGGTCGTGGGCCGAGTGGGGGGAGGACGACGCGCCACGGCCCGCCGCGTATGCCCTGCTCTGTCGTCCCGTGGGACGCGTTCACCTCGCCGGTGACGCCCTCAGCTGGAACCCTGGGTGGATGCACGGGGCGCTCGCCTCGGCGCGCCACACCGTGCTCGCCATCCACGCGCGCGCGTCCGCCGAGAAGCCCGCCGCCCAGCCACACTAAGGAGAAGCCGCCGTCCATCCTCGATGGCAGCTGGACGCCTCCGGAGGTCAAGGAGGCCGGCTGAGAGAGCTTGGGCTTAGCGAGCGGATCGCGGGCTCCTGGTAGGGAGGAGGACCGGGGAGCGGCTCGAACGGTGGGCGAGCCGTGGGAAGGAGGGCGTTCGGGGGGTTGGCGGCGGTGCTGGCGCCCGCGCTGCCCCCATCGGGGCCCGCAGCTGACTCCGCGGGAGCGTGGGCACAGCCCAAGGCGGACAGCGTCATGAGCAGGGGGAGAGCGAAACGCCGCATCGGGAGTTCCTTTCGTGGATCCGCCACCGCAACACCGGCGCGCCGCGCCTACTGGCAGATGAAGGAAACACAGGGCGGCCGACGGCCTTCGTCACAGACCTGGATGCAGCACTGACCGACCGCCGAGCAGTACTGGTGCTCGGCATCCGTGTCAATCGCCGGGCACGCCCGACGGTCGGTCGGCGAAGCTGCCGGTGTCAGGCGGTCCGACCTGGTGCCCCCGGACCCGTCCGCTCCGCAGGACTCGTGCGATGGCAGGTCACGATGCCGGGCGGAGAAGCTCGACGACTTTGGCGGAGCACGTCGCGCACCTCGGCCTCGGCCGTGCCGCCGACGCTTCCGGGGAGCCCGGCAACGGCGCCAGCGGCCCTGCGCAAATCCAGCACCGATGGGCCCTAGTGGTTTCGAACCACTGACCCCTACCGTGTCAAGGTAGTGCTCTACCGCTGAGCTAAGGGCCCCGAAGAGACAGGGGAAATACCTGGCTGCCCCCCGGGGGTGTCAAGGGAAGCAGACGGGCTCAGGCGCGCTCGACGCGGGCCGCGTAGCAGCCGCGACCCGCATTGTGCACGTGCAGGTACGCGGTTCCGGGCTCCGAGAGCAGCCGCTCGAAGACCGGAGCCGCCTCCCGGCCAGCCACCACCACGCCATCGCGCATCTGGCCCGCCTGGTCGAAGGCCCGGACCGAGAGCGTCCGGCGGGCGAGCACCTCGGGCAGCTCGTTCACCCCCGGCTGCACCTCCTCCGCGCCGTCCTCGACGAAGATGGCATGCGAAGAACGGTACGGCGTCGCCGCGGGCTGGTGCTCGAAGTTCAGGAGCAGCATCCGTGCGCCCGGCTCCGCATCGCGGAGCGACACGCGACACGGGAACCCCGGCATCTCATCGGCGACCTTTACCTCGATGCCCCTCGCTGCAAGCTCCCCGTCCGAGAGCCCGTAGAGCGGACGGAACAGCGACGACGGCAGACCCACCACCCGGAACGACACGGCGCACCTCCAGCTTCGGTTCGGCAAGGAGTGTGTCTCCGGACCCGCCGCGGGACGTTCCGGTTCCTGCACTCGAATACCTGCGGAGACGCAAGCGGGTCAGGAAGCGAGCGCAATCGCCCGCGCCAGTACCGCGTCGAACATCGCGGGCGTCAGCCGCCCCGTCTGCGTGTTCTGCTGGCTCACGTGGTACGCGCCGATCAGCCGCGGTGCGCTCTCGAGCGACACCACCGCGCCGTGCGCGAATCGCGGCGAGGGGCGAGGGACCACCACGCCCCGTGCGCGCAGCACGCCGAGCACCGCCGCCCAGGCGATGGCGCCGAGCGCGAGCACCGCCCGTGGCTGCAAGAGCTCCAGCTCCCGCGCCAGCCACGGCGCACAGCGCGCCAGCTCGTCCGGTTTCGGCCTGTTGTCCGGCGGCGCACACCGGGCAGAGAGGGTCACCCACACTCCTCGGAGGAGGAGACCGTCGTCCCGCGACTCGCTCCGGGCCTGATTGGCCAGCCCGGCCCGGTGCAGCGCCGCGTAGAGAAAGTCACCGGAGCGGTCACCGGTGAAGACGCGGCCCGTACGGTTCCCGCCGTGTGCCGCCGGCGCCAGACCGACGATCGTCAGCCGGCCTCGCGGATCGCCCCACCCCGGTACCGGCCGCGCCCAGTACGTCCACTCCCGGAACGCCCGGCGCTTCACCCGCCCCATCTCCGCACGCCAGCGCACCAGGCGCGGACAGGCCACGCACCTCGGGATGCACTCCTCCAGCCCCGCGAGCGTCTCGAGCCGCGGCGCCACCGCGGCGGGGCTCCGCACTGGTCGAGACGCGCCCGCCCGACGCGCGCTCATCGGACCTCCCGGGCGAGACGAGCACGGGCGCTCGCCCTGGGGCGCGCCTTGAGCGCACGAGACGCTAGAGCATCAACGCTAGCACTACACGTGAACTCGAAACGAAGATTCAGCCACTTGAAGAGGGCTGAGACGTACTCCGAGTCTTTGAAGTTGCTATTGCCTCTCGAGCGCCGAAGCCCGCCCCCCGGCTCCGCTGCGGGCGCGCCTGCTCCCCTCTCCGCACGCGAAAGCGCACCCCGCAACGGGCTGCTCACGGCGCTCCGCCGTCCGGTCCTTGGGCTGCAGCGCGCGTGGCTCCGGCCGGGTGCGGAGTCGCCGAGGCGAGCTGGTCGATCCACCGCCGCGCCGCATCGGCCTGCGCGATCTCCTCGCCCACGTCGACCACGAGGTCTGCATCGGGATGAACGAGCAACAGGCGGTGCACGTCCCCCGCATCCACCCCGGCCGGCACCTCCACCCGCAGCGGCAGCCCGCAGATTCCCTCGGCCGGCACCGAGGTGAGCGCCACCCGGACCCGCACCCGCATTCGCTCGGGTACGACCCCGCAGTCGATCGGCGCGGCGCCGAGCCCCGACAGCTCGACCCCGGAGAACCCTCGCGCACGCATCCACTCCTCGCGCTCCGGCCATCCTCCCCTGCTCCACCGCACCGCGACCGGCCGCATCACCCGCACCCGCGCGGCCAGCTCCTCGCTGAACGGACCTTCGACGTCCACGGCGAGCTGCCCGGGTGACCAACGCCGCACCCGTGCCACGTCGACGCCGCGCTCGGCGATCCACGGACCGACCCGTCCCACGAAGGCCGCCAGCGCCGGCGCACCGAGCGGCGGCCGCACCTCGACGAACGCCGAGCCCGCGAGCTGCAACGTCTCGGCCGTCGAGCGCCGGAGCCCGTTGCTCCGCGTCCGCACCCAGAGCACCACCTCGGGACGGGCGAGCGCCCGCAGCCGGTCCGCGTCCAGCGCCTCGGAGGCCACCACGTGCACCCGGAAGCCCGGCAACGCCCACTCCGCCGGCCCGGCCGCCAGCAGCAGCCCGAGCACCAGCCAGGTCACGGAGCCCGCCGCGCCGGCGCCACCCACAGGTAGCCCCAGCGAACGAAGTACTGCGCGGTGCTGATCGCCACGCACAGGCCGGTGAAGTACGCCGCCACCAGGTAGTAGGCGTGCAGCCCGGGCGAGCCGGTGAAGGTCTCGTCGATCAGCCCGAGCACCAGGAAGCACACCAGCGCGAACGTGGCGTACTTGCCCACCCGCGAAGGCGCGGCCGGGACGTCCAGCCCCTTCCGCTTCACCACCACCGTGCCGAGCGCCATCGCGCCATCACGGAACGCCACCAGCACCACCATCCACAGCGGGGCCGCGCCCTCGACGAAGAGCGTGATCAGCGCGGCCCCGGTCAGCAGCTTGTCCGCGAGCGGATCGAGGAAGGCGCCGAGCTTGCTCTCCTGGTGAAGCATCCGCGCCAGCATCCCGTCGAGCGAGTCGGTCAGCACCGCGCCAAGGAAGACGGCGAGCGCCCAGCCGGGCCGACCTCCGAGGTGGAGCGACACGAACACCGGCACCGCGAGCAGGCGCAGGTAGGTCAACAGATTTGGCACCGTCCATGCGTCCGCGGGCACGAGCAGAACAGATTAGCAGCGCAGGACCGGCACACCCGCAACAGGGCGGCAGGGTCCGCCTCATCCGGTGAGACAGCCGCTCCCTCGAAAGGACCCTCTCGCCGTGCGTCCCTCCATCCTCCTCCCGGCGCTCCTCGTGCTCCACGCAGCCTGTGGACCCTCCGCCGCACCGGGCATGCCCGGCGGGACCGCGTCGCTGACCGTCGCTCCCGAGACGCAGCGCGTTCTCGCCGGTTCCGGCGCCATCACCCTGCGCGCCACGCTCGTCGGCGACACGACGGCGATTGCCTGGGCCCTCTCCGGCCCGGGGACGATTGGGGCGACCTCGGGTCCCGAGACCACCTACACGCCGCCGCAGAGCGTCGACGCAGAGACAGTGGCCACGGTCACTGCGAGCGCCGGGAGCGGCCTGAGCGCGGCGGTACAGATCACCGTGGCCCCTGCGGGGACGATGGATGTCACCGGCCGAGTGGTGGGACCGACTGGAGTGGCGCTCTCCGGGCTCACCGTCGGCATCGGGACGAGAAGCGTCGTGACCGGCACGGATGGCCGGTTCACCATCCCCGGGGTCGTGCCTCCGTACGACCTCCAGGTGGTGCTCGTCGGGACGAACATCCTGGTCGGCAGGTACGAGGGGCTGACCCGGCCCGCTCCGACCATCGTCTTCCTCTGGCTGTTCACGACCGGAGAGCCGAACACCGCGACCATCGCCGGCACCGTCGCTGGCGCGGATCCCGTCGGGACGGCCGGTGACTTCACCGCGGCGATCTTCAGCACCGCGGACGCGCGCTTCGACCTCACCGCCATCGGCGTCACGTCCCGGAACAACCCCTTCACCTTGCCCATCGCGTGGTTCGGGCCCGAGTCCATCACCGCCGCGGTCCACGTCCTCCAGTGGAAGAGCCCGCGCCCGGGACAGCCGCCGACCGAGTTCACCGGCTACGGCGTCCACGAGGGGATCACCCTCTCCAGAGGAGCCGCCGTCGAGGGGGCGGATGTCACGCTGGCCGCGCCGGGGAACGCCGCAATCGCTGGAACGGTGGTGCCGCCGGACGGCTACACCGTGCTCAGCAAGGCCCTGGCGGTGGAGCTCGCCGGTCTCACCGCCATCCCCCTCGGGCATGTCGACACTCCGGACACGGATTTCACCTTCGCCGTCCCGGAGGGGATCCCCGCCACCACCTCGGTGACCGCCGAGGCGCAGCTCGTCGGCGCGGGCACCACCTTCCGGAGAGTCTCGGGACTCGCGCCTCGCCGGATGGACGTCTCCGTCGCCCTCCCCACGCCGGCGCTGCCCGTTTCCCCCGCCGATGGAGCCACGGGCGTCACCGCCGGGTCCGAGTTCTCCTGGACGCCGCTGCCGAACGGCGTCCACTTCGCGGTGTTCAACGGCGGAGGCGACGTGCCGGCCGTCTACGTCGTGACCGCCGGGACCCACATCCAGATGCCGGACCTTCCGAGCGGGGCGACGTACCACTGGTTCATCAGCGGGTTCGGCCCGTACGACAGCGTCGACGCCTTCACCACCGGGGCGAACCTCTTCCCCGTCCTCGGCGACTCCGTCGAGACGGTCAGCGAGGCTCGGTCCTTCGTCGGTGCAGTGACCGCCGACCGGTTCAGGGGTGCTTCTGGAGGAAGCGGTCGATCGCGTCCTTCGTCTCGCGCGCCTTCCCGCTCTGGAACTGGGTATCGGTGATCCGCACCTCGCGGCCCGCCTGGAGCTCGACGAAGCGCTTCTCCCACTGCTCCGCCGTCACCTCGGTCGGCCCCGGCACCTCGACCCGGGGTCCCTTCGGAGGCGGCTTCGCCCCGGCCGCCTTCACCTGGGCATTCACCGCGACGCGGCCCTCCGACACCCGCACCACCGTCTCGCGGATCTTCGGTGGGTGGGTCCCGGCGATGAGCGGCGTCGCGTCCACCCGGAAGATGGTGCCCCGCACGCCGGCCACCGCGCGGGCGGCGCTGACCTCGAACGTCGAGTCGGTCCCGGCGATGGCCTTCTTCACCTTGGCCCAGATCCCGCCCACCAGCAGCTTGAGCGAGACCCGGCTCCGCTCCTGACCCTCGAACTCGGCGCGTTCCACGAGCAGCTCGCTGTCCGGGCCGAGCACCACCACGCTCTGGTCGGTCAGGGTCACCTTGAGGCCACCTGCCGGGCCGGTCCGCAGCGTGTCCGTCGAGCTCGACCGACGCGCCCTGCTGGAGCGGCTGCTCGGCGCCGCCCTTCGGAGTCCGGAATGCCGGCCCGTCCACCACGGTGACGGTCCCCACCGCCCCGAGGGCCGTGGTGGAGAGCACGAGGGCGAGAAGCGCTGCGCGCATCACTTGCCCAGCTTCACCTCGAGCGCACTGCCCGAGACGCCGGTGACCGAGACCTTGCGCTTGCCCAGGGACTTGCCGTCAATCTGCTCGGCCAGCCGCTCGGCGGTTCCCAGGTACGTCACCTCGAGCTTGCCGGTGCCGCTGGCCAGCGACGGCGAGCCCACCTCGCGCACTGCCGCGCTCCAGACGCTCAGCTGCTGCCGGAAGGCCTGGAGGGTCGCGAAGTCACCCGCGTTCTGGACCTCGACGACGATCCGCGCCCCGTTCTGCTCCGAGGCCCGGAGCGACTCGAGCACCGCCCTTCGCACCGCGCCCACAATCTCGCCCTGGTTGGCCCGTATCAAATTATAGGCGCTCTCCTCGCGCGAGTTGACGCTGGTGTTCGACATCTCGCTCCGGAGCTTCCCGGACACCTTCGCCAGCTGCGCCCCGGCCGAGGTCTCGAAGACCCCCAGGTCGTAGTCGCCCGTGAGCGGGAACGCCGAGCGTGGAACGCCTTGCTGCACCAGGATTCCGTCCGCCGGCACGTCCCGGAAGCCCACCGTCCCGTAGAGGATGAAGTCGGCCTTGCTCAGGGTGCCAATCTCCTTGGCCTCGGTCGCCCCCAGCGCCACGGCCGAGGCCGACCCGCACCTTCCCCGCGGCGAACGAGGGGTCGATGACCGTCCAGCCGTCGCGCTTGAAGGCGTCGGTCAGCACCGTCGCCGTCACGCCGGAGGTGCTGGTGACTCCCCTCTCGTCGATGGTCTGCTCCTGGATCAGGATGACCAGCTTGCGGCCCTGGAGCCGGCGCACCAGGGCCTGGACCGCCTGGAGATCGCGGTCCAGCTCGGCCGTCCCCACCTGCGCCCGGACCTTCACCTTCACCACGTTGTGCTCGGTGGTCTGCGAGAGCACCTCGTAGCTGCGCACGTAGCCCGCGCTGTGCGCGTACACCTGGTCGGAGACCAGCTGGCTGTTCACCGCCAGCGACTGCGAGGAGACGATCACCCCGGCCACCTGCTCCACCGCGCTCCGGAGCGCCGCCTCCCTGGCCTCGCGCGTCGCGCGATCCACGTTCCCGCCGACGATGGCCGCCTCGCCCTCGGCCTCGCGGGCTACGACCGGCGGGAGCTTGTCCGCCGCCAAGACCGGGACGAGCGAGAGGAAGGCGAGCAGCGCCGCGCTTCGCCGTGCGTTGCTCACGGGACGATCCCCACCCGGCCTTCGGCCAGGACCTTCGCGGAGAGCTGGTCGAGCGCACGAGCGTCAGCGTCGGCCAGCACCAGGTCCGAGCCCTGCGCCTTCTGCGCCTTCACCATGAGCGGGGTACCTCCGAGCGCCGGGGCGTGCGTCGCCTGGTCGAGCCCCTTGAAGTACCGCGCCGGGACCGAGTCCTTCCGGGCCTCGGCATCGAGCATCTCGGCGGCGTAGAGCACCTTCCCCGACCCGTCGAGGAGGCGCGGGGCGAGCACCGGCATCACCCCGAGCCCGCGTGCATCCACCAGGAGCCCGGTGTAGCGCCCATCGGGCTTGGCCGAGGCGAGCGCGTTGACGGCGGACGCGCCCGGATCGAGCACCGCCTGGGCGATGCCCGACAGCGGCACCTCCACGTCCATCTCCACGCCCTGGTCGCTGAAGTACCGCTTCTTCACCACCTTGAAGCCCTTCACCACGCCCTCGACGCGCCCCTTCACCTCGTCGTTCGCCATCGCCTGGCCCACCGTCTTGTCGGCGGAGATGTGGATCCCCTTGGCGACGGCGATGAGGTTGCGGAAGGCGTCGAGCTGGGCGGCCTTCTCGGCTCCGAGCCGCGCCTGCGCCGGGCTCAGCGAGCGCATGTCCGGTGCGCCGGAGCCGGTGGCCTTGATGAGCTCGCCCTGCCAGTCCACCGAGCCCTCCTTCTTCGCCGGGGTGGCCTCGGGCTTGGCGGGCTCGGCGGCCACGAGGGCCAGCGTCACCAGAACGGGATGCAGCAGCATCGGGGCGGAGCACCTCCACCTGCCCCCCGGGCCGCCTGGCGCTGTCCGCCGGGCGCCACGGTCGCGGGCGAGGTCAGGAAATCAGACGTGACCGCTCGTCGGGGTGTCAAGCATGGGGCGAAGGCCACCCGGCGCTGTGCACGCGGGGGCACACCCTCTCGCGTGCGCCTCCGCTGTCCTACTCCGCGTCGTCCGAGGCGACGGTCTCGACGAAGCGGCGGATGGCCTGGCGGTGGCGCTCGGTCAGGAGCGTGAAGCGCACGCCGTCGGTCTGGGCGTTCTCCGCCTCGACCCACTCCCGGACCACCTCGCCCTCGGCGTAGATGACCTCCTCGGAGCCGGGGAGCTGGAACTGAAGACCCACCCGCCGGCCGGCATGCTCCGGCTCGAGCAGGCGCGCGAGCCGGACGCCGCCCGGGCTGATGTCGCGCGCACGCGCGGTGTAGGGAACGCCGCTGACGTACTTGTTGAGCAGGATGTCGATCTGCGCCCGCCCCGTCCTGCGCTGCTCGGCCATCGGTTCACCTTCCTCGACTGGGCCCCGCGGGCAAGCATGCCCCCCGGGAATGACAGGCCGCTGCAGACCTGTTCACCCGTGCCAAACGGTAGGCCAAGGTGTCGATCGGTCAAGAAAACGCCCGGACTTCCTGGTAAGCGACCCCGCCATCAACGACGAAGGGATACCACCTGACATGCGAAGACTGTCCACGCTCCTCCTCGCGCTCGCCGCGCCGGCGCTCGCTGCCGCGCCCGACGGAGGGGTGAGCACCCCGACCAAGGCACCTGACGCCGGCGTGGCCGCGCCAGAGAAACCGGTCGGCTATCTCAAGACCGCCGAGGACAAGGAGCTCTACACCCTCGGCTACAGCTTCGGCCGGAACCTCCAGGCCCTCGACCTCTCCGCATCCGAGCTGGAGGTCGTCCGCAAGGCCCTGACCGAGGGCGCCCAGGACAAGAAGCCGCTCGTCCCGCTCGAGACCTACGGACCGAAGATCCAGGAGCTCGCCGCCGCGCGCCACACCCGCGCCGCGGCGAAGAAGGAGAGCCGCGACAAGCCGTACCTCGACGCCGCCGCCAAGCAAAAGGGCGCCCAGGTCCTGGCCTCCGGGATCATCTACATCCCCGAGAAGGAAGGCACGGGCCCCAACCCGAAGCCGACGGACGAGGTCACGGTCAACTACGTGGGCAAGCTGGTGAACGGCACCGAGTTCGACTCCAGCTACAAGCGGAACCAGCCGCTCAAGTTCCAGCTCGACAAGGTCATCCCCTGCTGGACCGAGGGCGTGCAGAAGATGAAGGTCGGCGGCAAGGCCCGCCTGGTCTGCCCGCCGAAGACCGGCTACGGCGACAACGGCCAGCCGCGCGCCGGGATCCCCGGTGGCTCGGTGCTCGACTTCCAGGTCGAGCTGCTCGACGCCAAGGCGGCCCCGCCGCCGCCCGTGCCCACCCCGGGGAGCACGCCGGGCTTCACGCCTCCGCCCACCGGCAAGTGACCGCGCACGCAGGGCCTCCGGATACGACGGCCCTGCGCTCGGCGCTCCGGCGCTGGACCGCAGAGTGCGCCCGCGCGCCGCACCTCCGGTTCCGTCACCCCTGGCTCGCACCCATGCCGCTGAGCGCCGCGGCGGCGCGGGTGCTCGCCGGTGCGGCTGCGCCCGGCCAGCGCGCCTCGGCGTCCGGTGACGGCTTCAGCTCGGGCGACTACTCGCTCGGGCTCTTCCACCACGACGCGAGCGAGGCATCGATCGCGCTGCTCGACGACCCCGAGTTCCGGGACGCGGCCGCCGGCAGCCTCCTCTGCCTGCTCGACTGCGCCGATCCGGATGGACGGGTCCACCGCGCCGAGCTGCCGCACAAGGCGCGCGAGGCCGAGCCGTCGAAGCCGGTCATCGCCCAGTACGCGCTCCGCTGCACCCGGGTCCTCGGCGCCGAGTGGGCCGAGCGCCACCGCGTGTACCCGCGCGTCGTCGCCTTCCAGCGCTGGCAGGAGCGAAACCTCGCCGGGCTGCACGGCCTGTTCCTGACGTGGAGCTCGCTCCAGAGCGGCTTCGACACCGATGTCCTCTCCGCCGGGTTCCCCGATCGCACTATCGAGGGGCCGGATACCAACGCCTTCCTGGTGCTCGAGTACGAGGCGCTGGCCGAGCTGGCGCGGCTCCTCGGCCACCCGGCTGATGTCGACGGCTGGCTCGAGTCCGCCGCCACGCTCCGCCGGCGCATCGACGACCTGCTCTGGAGCGAGGCGCTCGGCCACTACGTGGCGCTGCGCTGGGAGCACGGGGTGGGCGCGCCCGAGGCGGAGATCGTCGGCACCCGCGACGTCGACGGCGTGGTGCGGCCCTTCGTCAGCTGGACCGGGCTCCTCCCCCTCTACGCAGGGATCCCCTCGGCCGACCGGGCGCGGCGGATGGTCGAGGTGCTGCTCCGACCCGAGGGGTTCTGGGGCCCGTCCGGCGTGCGCACCTGCCCCGCCGACGACCTCTACTTCCAGCAGTCGCCCCGCGTGCTGCTGTTCGACTTCAAGAAGGACCGCCGCGGCCCGGTGTCCAACTGGAGCGGCCCGGTCTGGGTCCTCTCCAGCGCCTACCTCGCCGAGGGGCTCGCCAGGTACGGGTACACCGCCGAGGCACGGGCGCTCGCGGTGCGCACCGCCCGGCTCCTCGCCGCCGACCTCGCGCGCACCGGGGCGCTGCACGAGTGCTGGAACGACGCCGGGGAGGGCCTCTGGCCCCGGAGCGGGACGTTCGTCAGCTGGAACGTCCTCGGCCCCTGGCTCCTCGACCGCCACCTCTAGACGTGCGAAGGCCCGGGACTCCTTCGATGGAGTACCCGGGCCAGTCGTGAAGGTGCGTTCAGTTCAGCGGTCTAAAGGACTTACTGCGGACGGACGTTCTGCGCCTGCAGCCCCTTCGGACCACGGGTGATGTCGAAGGTCACCTTCTGCCCCTCGGCGAGGGTGCGGAAGCCATCGGCCTGGATGGCGGTGTGGTGGCAGAAAACGTCCTCGCCGCCGCCGTCCTGGGTGATGAAACCAAAGCCCTTCGCATCGTTGAACCACTTCACGGTACCAGTTGCCATTTCGTTGCTTCCTTCATTTGTCGGCCGGGGAATCACCCCCGAACCAGCGATCGGCCGTCATGGCTCGAGCGCCGGCGGGCAACATAAGGGCTTCTTCCTCCACTGTCCACGCGCTTTTTCGCCCTCACCATCCGCAAGTGCGGCCGCGGTTCTGCTCCTTCAGCCAGGTCTGGAGCGGCGCGAAGTACTCGAGCAGTGCCCCGCCGTCGGTTCGCCGCTCGCCGGTGAGCGCCTGGAGCGCGTCCGGCCAGGGCTTGCTCGCCCCGAGGGCCAGCATGGCCTCGAGCCTGCGGCCGGCTTCCTTGCTGCCGGCGAAGCTACACGTGTGGAGCGGTCCCTGGTGACCCGCCGCCTTGCACAGCGCCCGGTAGAACTGGAACTGGTAGACCCGGGCCAGGAAGTACCGCGTGTACGGCACGTTGGCCGCGACGTGGTACTTCGCGCCGGGGTCGAAGTCGGCCTCGGTCCGTGGAACCGGCGGCCCGATTCCCTGGTCCTTCGCGCGGAGCGCCCACCAGGCCGATTCGTAGCTGGCCGGCGTCACCTTCTCGGAGAAGACCTGCCACCGCCACACGTCGATGTCCTTCCCGAAGGGCAGGAAGGACACCTTCTCCAGCGCCGACTTCAGCTGGGAGTTGATCAGGGCCTTGTCGTTGGTCGGCGGGACCCGGTCCAGGAGCCCCGCCTTCACCAGATATGCCGGGGTCACCGAGAGCGCGAGCGCGTCGCCGACCGCCTCGTGGAACCCGTCGTTCGCCCCGGTCATGTAGAGGAACGGCAGCTTCACGTAGGCGTGCTGGTAGTAGTTGTGGCCCAGCTCGTGGTGGATGGTGATGAGGTCCTCCTCCAGCGGCCGGATGCACATCTTGATGCGCTGGTCGTCCGACCAGGTCACGTCCCAGGCCGACGGATGGCAAACCACCTCCCGGTCGCGCGGCTTGGTGAACTGCGAGCGCGTCCAGAACGTCGCCGGCAACGGATCGAGCCCCAGGCCGGTGTAGAAGCTCTCGCCGAGCTTCACCATGCGCCGGGCATCCCAGTGCTGCGCCAGGAGCCGCTGCGTCACGTCGAGGCTGGACACGCCCGGGTACGGCTCCACCAGCGGATAGACGTTGGTCCACTCCTGCGCCCACATGTTCCCGAGCAGGTGCGCCGGGATGGGCTTGCCGTCCGGGACCAGCGCCTTGCCGTACTTCTTCTGCAGTCCGGCGCGGACGTAGCAGTGGAGGTCGTCATACAGCGGCTTCACCTGCGCCCAGACGCGCTCGGTCTCGCGCTCGAGCTCCTCCGGGGTCATGTCGTACGCGCTCCGCCAGAGAGCGCCCACGTCCTGGAACCCGTTGTCGCGTGCGCCCTCGTTGGCAAGCACCACGAAGCGCTCGTAGAGGGGCCGGATTTGCCGGCCGACGGCGTGCCAGCCGGTCCAGGCCTCGAGGAGGGCCTTCGGATCGTGGCTGCGGTTCACCACCTCCTCGAGCGCCAGGAGATCCCGGCACTTCCCCTGTGCGTCGCAGGACTTCCCGGCGCCGTACAGGCCCTCCATCCGCGCCAAGAGATCCGTCAGCTCCGCGCGGTGGGCCGGATCCGCTGGCGCGAGCACCGTGTTGTTGACCCGGAGGAGCAGGAGCATCCGGGCGGTGTCGGCGTCGAGCGACAGCCCGTCGAAGCGCTTGGCCTTCTCGAGCACCTGGCGCGTGTAGGCGATGAGGTCGTCGTTGGCCCACGCCGACGCCCGCTCGGTATCCCCGGTGATGTAGGTGGACTTGATCCAGTCGGCCGTGGACCCCTTCACCGCGAGGGCCTTCATCTCCTCGTTCACCGTCTTCACGAAGGCCTTCGCCTCGTCCGGGGTTGCCGGCGGAGAGGCAGCGAGGGCAGTCAGCGGGAGCAGCAGGAAGGAGAGCAGTCTCGAGCGCATGAGGGCCGGGCACGCTAGGCAACCGGAGCACGGGATGGAACGACCAATCGGGCAGCGGGTGCTCGTCTTCCTCAAGGGAGGCATCGGCGACGTGGTCTTCGCCCTGCCGCTCCTGGCCGACCTCCGCGCCGGGCTTCCGGGCGCCGAGCTGGTGGGGCTGAGCCACGACCAGGGCGCGGACGTGCTCCGGTACGCGCCCGCGCTGGACACCGTCCGCGCCACCGGGCCGATGTCCGCGCGCACCACGGTGCGGGAGGCGCTCTCGGCGCTCGGGCCCGGACGCTTCGACGTCGCGGTCACGCCGGTGCGTTCGTGGCGCGCGGCCTGGCTCCTGCTCCGCGCGGGTGCCCAGGTGCGGGTGGGCTTCGGGGGAGGACCGGAGCGACTCCTGCTCACGCACGCGGCGCCGGTGCGTCCGTTCGAGGTCGTCTTCGCGCGGCGGTTCGAGCGCCTGGCGGCCGCGCTGGGGCTGCCCACGGGCGCTCCGGGGCGCCTCGAGGTGCCTGGGCCGGCGAGGACCGAGGCCGAGCGCCGGCTCGCGGCCCTGGGGCGAACGGCTGCGCGCCGGCTGGTTGCGCTCCACGTGGGCGGCGGATGGCCCACCAAGCGGTGGCCCCGCGAGCACTGCGCCGAGCTCATCCGCAGGCTCGCCGCCCGGGGCGCGCAGGTCATGCTGGTGGGCGGGCCGGGAGACCGGCCCTCTGCCCGGGACCTCGTCGGAGCGGCTCCGCCGGGCGCGGTGGTGGACCGCACCGGCGCGGCCGTGGCCGACACGCTGGCCGAGCTCTCGCTCGCCAGCGCTGCGGTGGGCATCGACTCGGGGCTCTCACACGCCGGCGTGGCGCTGGGCGTCCCCACCGTGCTGCTCTTCGGGCCGAACGACCCGGCCTCGATCTCCCCCGTGGCCCACGCGCGGCTCGTCACCCAGCCCCTGGCGTGCAGACCGTGCAACCGCGCCGGGAAGGAGCGCTGCCCGGAGGGTCACCACCGGTGCATGCGCGACACCGATCCCGGCCCAGGTGCTCTCGGCGCTCGAGGCCCTCGGGCCGCTGCAGCCCGGGGTCACTGGCCGCTGACCGACTCGAGCGCCCGGAACCACTGCTCGGCCATCCGGCCGTACGCGGGCTGCGAGGGGTGGAGCCCGTCGGGCAGGTTCTCGACCCCGCCGTCGATGGCGTCGGTCATCCCGCCGACCCAGGTGATGCGGTAGCCCGCGTCGGCGTACTGCCCGACGATGCCCTGGACGCGGTCGTTGAACGCAGCCACCTGGTCCGATGGGACCGACGTCTTCCACGGCACCGGCGAGGCCACTACCCCCACCCCGGGAGACAGGGCGAAGATCTGCGCCAGCAGCCGGTCGTACATGCCGGAGGTCTTGGCCGGATCCAGCGTGTCCGGGAAGTTGAGGTTGTTGGTCCCGGCCAGCAGGAGGATGACGTCCGGGTGGTAGGCGCGCATCGCCGAGTCCACGATCGGGCCCTCGAGCTGGTTCCCGCCGTCCACCGATTCGATCTGGTAGCCGCCGTGGCCCTCGTGCCAGGGCCGCGGCATGCTGGCCGGCGAGCCCACCCGCAGGCCTCCCACGTAGTCGAACGCGTAGCCGGCATCGAGCAGCATGTTCTCGAGCGGCCAGCGGTAGCCGCCCTGCTCTGCCTGCGCTCCCTCGGTGATCGAGTCGCCGAGCGGGAGGATCTTCACGCCGGCATCGCGCGCGAACCACGCCCGGGACCCTGCGTCGGGCCCGCCATCGGCTGCCACCGCCCCGTCGGGCGGGCCTCCTCCATCGGGGAAGACATCCCCCGGCCCGAGGCTTTCGCACCCCACCATGCCGGCACACACGAGGCACACCAGGACCCCATGGCGCCCCCTTCCCTGGACCTTGGACACGGCGCGCCAAGCTGCGGACGGGCGTCGCTCGCACGCAAGCCCGGGCCGTCGCCGAGCGTGCCTGGAGCGTCTGATGGCCTATGCTTCCGGAGCGGTGGACGTGAAGCTGGAGAACGCGCCCCCGAGCGCGGGCCTCGTGCCTCCCCTGGGCGAGGGGTGGGAGCTGCGTCTGTCCACCGGCCATGCTGCGGGCAGCGTGCTGCACGTTCCCCCCGAGGGCGCGGTGCTCGGCAGCTCGCGGGAGTGCGACCTGGTCCTGGCCGACGCCGGGGTCGCGCCGCGCCACCTCCGGCTCCATCCGACGCCCGAGGGACGGCTGGGCTTCGTGCACCTCGGTGGCACCCGCCCCACGCTGCTCGACGGCGAGCCGAGGATGAGCGGCGTCTTCGGGGACAACAGCCTGGTCCAGGTGGGCGCGGTGCTGCTCACCGTCGCCCGGCGATCGATGACCGCGCCGCCCGGGGTGCCCAGCCTCGAGGAGGACGAGCCGCCGCTCGTGCCCGGCACGGTGCTCGCGGATCGCTACCGCATCCACGAGCTCCTGGGCCGCGGCGGCATGGGCGCCGTCTACCGCGCCGAGCACCTGGCCCTGGGGAACACCGTCGCGGTGAAGGTGCTCCGCGGCTCGCACAGCACGCACCCCGACATCGTCAGGCGCTTCCAGCGCGAGGCCGTCGCGGCGAGTCAGATCCGCCACCCGGGCATCGTCGAGGTGACCGACTTCGGTCGCACCGCGGACGGACGCTTCTACCTGGCGATGGAGCTCGTGGAGGGCGAGACGCTGGCCCGCCGGCTCGCGCGCCAGGGTCCGCTCGGCCCCCCCGAGGCGATCGCCATCGTCTCCGCGCTGGCCGAGGCGCTGGGCGCGGCGCACGCCCGCGGCATCTACCACCGCGACATCAAGCCCGAGAACGTCATGCTGGCCGGCGACGGCACCGTCAAGCTCGCCGACTTCGGCATCGCCCGCCTTGCCGAGGGACCGCGCGATGCGCGCGAGACCGCCGCCGGGCTGATCTTCGGCACCCCGCACTACATGTCCCCGGAGCAGGCCGCAGGTCAGCGGCAGGATGGGCGCAGCGACGTCCACGCGCTGGGCGTGCTCCTCTTCGAGCTGCTCACCGGGACACCCCCGTACGTGGGCGCGAGCGCCACGCACGTGCTCGCCGCGGTGCTGCTGACCCCGGTGCCGCGGCTGCCGGCGCAGGGGCCGCAGGGCGCCATCTCCCCGGCCCTGGCCGACCTGGTCGCCCGCATGATGTCGAAGGACCCGGCGAACAGGCCCGCGACGATGACCGAGGTGGTCGCCGCGCTCGAGGCGGTCCGCACCGGGCAGGCGCTGCCCGTTCCGCCGCCGCGGGCCCGGTGGACCGGACGCATGGTCGGGGCGGCAGTGGTGGCCGCGGCGGCGGCGGCGCTGCTCCTGTCCGGGCGCGGTGCCCACCCGCCGGCAGCGCCGCTGACCGAGCGCACGCCCCCCGCGCCGGCGACCGCCTCGCCTGCCGCTCCCGCCAGTGCTCCCGACGTGGCCCCGTCCCGGCAGGAGAGCTCACCCGTGGCCGCTCCCGACGCGCCACCTGCCCGCCCGCAGCGTCCCGAGCGTGCGGCGCCCGTGCCGGTCGAGCTCCGCTCGGCGCCGGCCGGAGCGCGCGTCAGCCTCCATGGCAGGCCGCTCGGCAGGACCCCGCTGACGGTGCGCCTGCCGCCGGACGTGCCGGTGCTGCTCGTCTTCGAGGCGGACGGGCGGCTGTCCATCGCGGAGCGCGTGCGCGCCCGGAGAGGCCTGGTGGTCACCGCCAACCTCCCGCCGGCGCCGGTGCGACCCGGCCTGGACGACCTCAAGGCCTCGCCGTACTGAGTCTGGGTGGTCTAACCTCCCGGGCCGAGATGCTGGCGGTGCTGATGGCCGGCCTGCTGCTCTCCACCGCTCCCAGCGACGTGGAGCAGGCCCGGGCCGACTTCGAGCGTGGCGCGGACCTGTACCGCGCGGGAGACTTCCGTGGTGCGCTGGCCGCATTCGAGGCCGCCCAGGCCCGCGCACCGGCTCCCCAGTCGCTGTTCAACATCGCCCGCTGCCAGGAGCGGCTCGGGCAGCTCGCGGAGGCGGTGGAGTCGTACGGCGAGTACCTCGCGTCGGCTCCGGACGCGCCCGACCGGAACGCAGTGGCCGCGCACGTGGCCGAGCTCGAGGCACGCCTGCCACTCGAGGCCTCGCTCCGCGTCACGGTCGAGCCACCCGCGTCGGTGTCGGTGGATGGAGATCCGGCGGGCCGATCGCCCGTCGCGCTCCGGCTGAAGCCGGGGCGCCACCTGGTGCGCGCGGCGGAGGAGGGCTACCAGCCGCTCGACCGGGAGGTGGACCTCGCCGCCGGGGGCCGCATCCAGCTCGAGCTGTCGCTGGTTCCCCTGCTCTCACCCTCCGTCGCCAGCGGCCGTGCACCCGACGCCGCGGTCCGAGATGCGGTGACGCCCGCGCCGAAGGCGGCGCCCCGCCGCTGGACGTACGTCGCCGCCGGGGTCGCCGGGGTGTGCCTCGCCGCGGGGATCGGCTTCGGGCTCAGCGCACGCCAGGCGGAGAACACGCTGAAGGACGGCGTTCCGCGGAGCCCGGAGGCCGTGCAGCAGGTCTACGACACCGCGAACGCGCGCAGCGCCGCCGCCAACGGGTTCTACGTCGCCGCCGCCGTCACCGGCGCCGCCGCGATCGCGCTCTACTTCATCGAGCCGCATCTCGGGACGCCCTCGGAGGCGCGCTAGGGTGGCGCTCCCCTGTCGCCCGCTCCGCCTGGGCCCTCGCTCTCCTGGTGCTCGCCGGCTGCAAGCTCGACCTCACCGGTGCCACCTGCAACACCAACGAGAACTGTCCGGTCCGGCAGTTCTGCTCCGTGCCCGTCGGTGCGAAGCAGGGCACGTGTCGCCCCGGAGAGCGCTACTCGGCCACGCTCGCCCTCTCGGCGAACCCGGCGATCCTCCCCGCGGGTGGAACCACCCAGGCCGTCGCCAGCCTCACCACCACCGGGGGGCCCACCGTGCCGGACGGAGGGCTGGTGACGGACCTGGTGGACTGGTCCGTTGCCCCCGGTAGCGAGGGCATCATCACGGTGAGCAACGACGCCGGGACGCGCGGGCTGGTGGAGGCGCTCGCTCCTGGAGAGGCCACGCTCCTCGGCAACATGCTCTTCTCGGATCAACGGCTCGAGTCGTCGACCCGGGTGGTGGTGAGCAACGCCGCGCTCCAGCGCATCGTGGCGGTGGCAGACCGGCTCCAGTACGCGCCTGGAACGAGGGGCGGCGCCGCAGCGACCGGATTCTTCAGCGACGGCACGCACGCCGACCTCACCTCGCTGGTGACCTGGGCGAGCAGCGCTCCCGGGGTTCTCACCGTCTCCAACCTCGCGGGCAGCTGGGGCCAGCTGGCGGCACAGACACCCGGACAAGCGTCGCTCCGCGCCACGTACCTGAACCTCACCGGGACGACCGCGGTCACGGTGGGCGCGGCGACCCTGGTCGGGCTGGCCATCTCCCCGCCCCGTCCCCGTGGGCTCGAGGGCTCGGACCTGCCGGTGGAGGCGACCGGCGTCTTCTCAGACGGCACGGCCCAGTCGATGACCGGATCGGTGCAGTGGTCCGTCGATGACCAGACCGTGGGCTACTTCGCGCGCCCTGGCGTGGTGACGCTGCTCGGCCCTGGCACCACCACGCTGCGCGCGGTGGCCGGCGCGGTGCAGGTCCAGGCCGCACTCGCCGTGGTCCCGCCGGCCCCCGCCCAGCTGGAGATCTCCCCCGCGTGGCCGGATCCGCTGCTCGTGGACAGCGACCTCCATCTGTCGGCGTTCGTCACCCACCTCGATGGCACCGTGTCGCCGACCGGCCCCGTGTGGAGCAGCACCGGGCCGGCGCTCGCCGTCTCGCCGTTCGGCGACCTCGTGGCCCAGTCCGCGGGTCAGTCCACCGTCGTCGCCAGCGACGGCGCGCTGGGCGCCCAGGTCGTGGCCGAGTCGACCAGCGATGCCGGGGTGAGCTGGCTCGTCTGGCCCTTCGAATCGGTGGTCCCGGTGGGCGCGCAGGGGACGCTGGCCCTCGAGCGTTCCCACGCCGACGGGACCGTGCAGGACCTGACCACGGTCGCGGGCTGGCGAGACGCCGACGGCGACGCGGGGACGGTGGACGTCGAGACCGGGGAGACCGGGGGCACCGTGCGCCCGCGAGAGCCCGGCGCACGGGTGTCGGTGCTCGCGGTGCTCCCCGGGAAGTCCGGTCGCGGCTGGGTGCGCGCACCGGTCGGGACCCCGACGCTGGAGATTGTCCCACCGGCGGGCGCCTTCCCGGTCGCCGCCCGGACCCGGCTCGCCGCCGTGGGGCACTGGCCCGACGGGACCGTCGTCGACCTCACCTCCGCTGTGAGCTGGACCGCCACGCCCGACGGGATCCTCGTCGTCGGGGATGGTCCAACCGCCGGCCTGGTCCTGGGAGCGGACGCCGGGGTGAGCACGCTCCGCGCGCGCTTCGACGGGGCGACGGCGCAGGCACTCGTCTCGGCCGAGCCGCAGAACGGAACCCTGGAGGCCTGGCCGCCGGGGGCCACGCTCGCCGCGGCCACCGCCCTCCCCCTCTCGGTGAGCCTGATCTCCGCCTCGGGCGAGTCGACCGACGTCACCAACGACGCGGTGTGGATCTCCAGCGCGCCGAAGGTGGCGCTGGTCACCAACGCCCCCGGCCGACAGGGCGACCTGCTCGGTCAGACGCCCGGGACCGCGCTGCTCACCGCTCGGGTGGACGGGTTGCAGAGCAGCATCCCGGTGCGTGTGACCGGCGCCACGCTGGAGGGGATGAGCGTGCTCGGGCCCCCGACGACCGTGACCTGGGCCCCCGCGCAGTTCGTCGCCAGCGGGCGCTTCTCGGATGGCAGCACGCAGGACCTCACCCGCTGGGTCAGCTGGACGTCGTCCGGTCCAGCCGCGCTCCGGGTGCGAGGCACGGGAACGGACCGGGGCAGCGCCCGCGGGCTGACGCCCGGCTCGGTGCTGGTGACTGCCCGCCCGCGCGGTGGGCCGACGACCAGCGTCCCGGCGGAGGTGAACGGGACGGCCCTCGCGTCCATCGCGGTTCTCGGACCGACCGGCCCCCTCGCCGCGGGGACGCACCCGCGGCTCCAGGCGCTGGGACGAGGTGCCGATGGAACGGAGGTGGACGTCACCCCACTCGTCGAGTGGACCAGCGCCGACCCGGGAGTGGCCCTGGTGTCGAGCGTCATCCGGCCGGGCTGGGTGACCACGCTCCGGCCGGGCACCACCACCGTCGGAGCCGGCCTGTCGGGCGTCATCGGGACGGCCCCGCTCCAGGTCTCGACGGAGGGACTGGTGGATCTCCTCCATCTCCGCGCCGTCGACGCTCCAGTCCGGTGCGGGGGCGCTCGCCGTCGCCACCGCGACCCTCCACGGCGGGGGCAAGCAGCAGCTGGACGAGGACGTGGTCTGGTCGTCCGACGCGCCGGCCATCCTCGGGGTGTCCAACGCACCCGGTGGACGCGGACGGCTCCTGGCGCTCGCGCCGGGCACCACCACGCTTCGTGCCCGCACCCGCGCGGGGATCGCGCCCCTCCAGGCAAGCGCCGTGCTCACCGTCTCCGCACCCGCGCTCCATGCGCCGGCGCGGGTGCGCCACGCCAGCGTCCGCTGACGTGACCGGCTAGCGATGGCGCCGGGGTGGCGGCGGTGCTACCTCAAACCCGTCGTGACGCAGCCTGCATCCCAGGACGGCCTGCAGCATCCCCGACCGGGTCCTCGTCATCGACGACGAGCGAAACATCCGCGCGATGCTCCGGGTGTGCCTGGAGCAGGCTGGGTGCGAGGTGCGCGAGGCCGGCTCCGCCGAGGCGGCGCTCGCGGCGCTGGCCTCGGGGCCCGCGGAGGTCGCCTTCGTGGACCTCCGGCTCGGGTCCGGGAGCGGCCTCGAGCTGCTGCCCGCACTGCTGGCGGAGGATCCGGATCTCGACGTGGTGGTTATCACCGCCTACGCCTCCATCGACACCGCGATGGAGGCCGTCCGCCGCGGCGCGCGCGACTACGTGCCGAAGCCCTTCACCCCGGCGCAGATCCGTGCCGTGGTCGAGCGCCTCCGCGAGCGCCGCCGGCTCCGCGCCCGGGTGGAGATGCTCGAGGACCGGCTGGCCGGCGTGGATCCGGAGGCGGTGCTCGAGACCCGCTCGGCGGCGATGCAGGCCACGCTGTCGCTCCTGCGGCGGGCCGCGGCCTCGGACGCCGCCGTGCTGCTGCGCGGAGAGAACGGGACCGGCAAGAGCGTTCTCGCCCGGGCGGTGCACCGGCTCTCCTCGCGGTCGGAGAAGCCGTTCGTCACCGTCAGCGCCCCCACCCTGTCCGACCAGCTCCTGGTCTCCGAGCTCTTCGGGCACGCCCGCGGCGCCTTCACCGGCGCGGTGCGCGACGCCCCGGGCAAGGTGGAGGCAGCCGAGGGAGGCACGCTGTTCCTCGACGAGATTGGGGAGCTCGGCCCCACCACCCAGGCGCAGCTGCTGCGCTTCCTCCAGGAGAAGGCGTTCGAGCGCGTCGGCGAGACACGGACCCGCCACGCGGACCTGCGCATCGTCTCGGCCACCAACCGCGAGCTCGAGGCCGACGTCCGTTCCGGAAGGTTCCGAGAGGACCTGCTCTACCGGCTGAACGTGGTGGAGGTCCGCGTCCCCTCTCTGCGCGAGCGCCGGGAGGACATCCTGCCCCTGGCCGGACGGATGCTCCGGCAGCTCGCCGCCGCGCTCCACCGGCCGGGGCTGGAGCTGGCGCCGGAGACGGCCACGGTGCTCGAGAGCTATCCGTGGCCGGGCAACGTCCGCGAGCTCCGCAACGCCGTCGAGCGCGCGGCGATCGTCTGGCCGGCAGACCTCCTGCCCCCGGCGGCATTTCCCGAGCGGATCGCCGCGACCCAGGCCGCGCCCGTCGCGCTCGGAGGTCCCTTCACCCTGGAGCAGATTGAGCGAGAGCACATCCTCCGGGTGATGGCCAGCACGCCCACGCTCGACGAGGCGGCGCGCATCCTGGGCATCGACGCCTCCACACTCTGGCGCAAGCGCAAGAAGTTCGAGGGCTGAGCTCAGGCAGTCACGGGTGCCGGGGCCGCGGGGCCGCCGACCCCGGTTTGGCTATCCGGTAACTCGAGCCAGAACACCGTGCCCTTGCCCGGAGCGCTCTGGACCCCGACTGTTCCCCCATGGGCCTCGACCACGTCACGGACGATGGAGAGGCCCAGCCCGGCACCACCCGGCTCGGAGCCCGGGATCCGGTAGAACTTCTCGAAGAGGCGCGGCTGGTACTCCGGTGCGATGCCCGGACCATCGTCTCGGACCTCGATGTGCACTCCACTGCCGGCGCGCGTCGCCCGCACCACCACCGGACGACCGGGAGGCCCGTGCCGCACGGCGTTGGCGATGAGGTTGGTCAAGGCCAGGTCGATCCGGTCGGGATCGGCCATCACCACCTCCGCGCCCGGCTGGATGTCCACCTCCACCGGGATGTGCCGCTGATCGCTCGCGTCCCGGGTGGCGTGGCGCGCCTGCTCGAGGAGGAGCTCGGTCGAGACCTCGCGCGGGTGCAGCTCCAGGCGCCCGGAGCGGATCCGGGCCAGATCGAGGAGGTCGTCGACGATGCCCTGGAGGCGCTCGCACTCCTCGCGGGCCGCCTGCACCAGGTCGAGCTGGCGATCGTGGAGCGGGCCCACCGTCTGCTCGGCCAGGAGGTGGATGGCCATCCGGAGGCTGGTCAGGGGCGTCCGGAACTCGTGGGCCACCGTCGCCACCAGGTCGTCCTTCAGCTCGTCGAAGCGCCGGATGCGGGTGACGTCCTGGAGCACCACCGTCGCCCCGAGCAACTGCCCCTCGTCGCTGGACACCGGATTGGCCCTGGGCAGCAGTGCCCGGTTCCCGTCACCCGACTCCACCACCAGCGCGTCCTCGAAGCCCCGCGGCTGGACAGTGGGGGCGCCGGCCAGCACCTCGTCGCGGATCCGCTCGATCCGCTCGCGCACCGCCGGCGGGGCGGCGAGGAGGGTCTCGTCCGCGCTCCGGATGCCGAGGATCTGCTCGGCGGCCCGGTTCGCGTTCGCCACCTTCCCCGCGGCGTCGAACACCAGGACGGGGTCGGGGAGGCTGTCGATGGTGGCCTGCGCCGCGAGCTGCGCCTCGAGGAGCTCCCCGAGGCTCGAGTCCCGGTAGCGCTGCAGGCTCTCGGCCATCGCGTTGAAGTCGCTGGCCAGCTGGGCGATCTCCGAACCCCCTCCCTCGGTGACCCGGACCCGCGCCGCGTAGTCGCCTTGCCCGAGCCGGCGGACGGACTGGCCGAGCACCGCGAGGGGGCGAAGCGCGCGTGAGGTGAGCGCGGCCGACGCCAATAGCCCGAGCACCAGCGCGGCGAGCACGCCGCTCACCACCGCGGTCTCCACCCACTCGCTCTGGCGCCGCACCTTCGTGCTCTTGAGCACCATGGCATCCTGGTTCAGGGTGAGGATCTCGTCCGCCGCGTTCTTCACCCGGGTGAATCCCGGCTGGAGCGACTCCAGATAGAGCGCCCGGCGCTGGTCCTCCGGCGACGCCAGAAACCGGTCGTAGGCGCGCTGGTAATCGGTCCAGGCGGCGCGGAGCACCATCGCCGCCGCCTCCTCGCCCGGCTCGGTGATGTTCCGCTCCTCGACCTGAAGCTCGCGCTCGAAGGCAGGGCGATGCTCCCTCGCCAGCGCCAGCCCGCGGTCCCGCTCGCCGATGACGACGAACAGCGCGCCGCTGTCGAGCCGTTCGATGGACTCCTTCATCCGCTGCGCGGCGAGCACGCTGCGGTAGTTGTCGGTGAGGATTCGCTCCCCAGCGCGGCCGAGGGTCGTGCTGGTGACCACCGACATCGCCGCCACCACCGCCAGCGCCAGGGCCAGCGGCGCCTGGGCGACGAGCAGACGCGTCCGGAGCGTCATTCGCGCGCCTCGCCCAGCGCCACCACCTGGACGTCGAGGTCGATCGGCCTCGCGGACCAGTCGGAGATCCACCGTCCACCCGAGGAACCGCCGCCAGCCGCCCTGGTGAGAGCGGCCGATGAGCACCAGCCCGACGTTGTGACTCCGGGCGAAGTCGATCAACGCGCTCACCGGGTCGCTCGCCCGGAGGCGGACCACCTCCGCCCCCAGGCCCCGGGCAAGCTCGATGTTCTCGAGGAGGTGGCGCTGGGCCTCGGAGTCGATCCGGTTCGGTGCCTCCTGGGGCGTCTCGACGTAGACCACGAACCAGTCGGTGTTCAGCCGGCCCGCCACCCGCGACCCGCGGCGAAGCAGCTCGGCGGCACGCGGCGGGTAGGACGATAGGCACACCATGACCCGTGCCCCGGCCGGTCTTCGGGGAGCCTCGGCCTTCGATTCGCGCCGGAACGTGTCCCGCTCGAGCGATCTCGGCGACCTCGCGGAGCGCGAGCTCGCGGAGGGTGGCGAGGTTGCCCCGTTGGAAGAAGCGCTCCAGGGCCTGGGGGACCTTCTCCGTGGCGTAGATCTTCCCCGCCCGGAGCCGCTCCTCGAGGTCCTCCACCGCGAGGTCGAGGTTCACCACCTGGTCTGCGGTCTTCAGCCAGGCATCGGGGATGGTCTCGCGGACCCGCACCCCGGTGGCCCGGTCAACCAGGTCGTTGAGCGACTCGAGGTGCTGGACGTTGAAGGCTCCGATGACGTTGATGCCCGCGGCGATCAGCTCCTCCACGTCCTGCCACCGCTTCCGATTCCGGCTTCCGGGCACGTTGGTGTGCGCCAGCTCGTCCACCACCGCCACCTCGGGCTTGCGCGCCAGGATGGCGTCCACGTCCATCTCCTCCACCTGGACGCCCCGGTACTCGATGCTCCGGCGGGGCACGACCTCCAGGCCCTCGATGAGCGCGGCGGTCTCGAGCGCGACCGTGCGTCTCCACGAAGCCGACCACCACGTCGACCCCGCGCTCGCGCAGCGCGTGGGCCTCCTCCAGCATCCGGTAGGTCTTCCCCACCCCCGCTGCGAAGCCGATGTACAGCTTGAGCCGTCCGCGCTTCCCCTGGCGCACCAGGGCCAGGAACTCGTCCGCCCTCTTCTCTGGGCGGTCGCGGACGGAGGTCATGGCGTCCGGATGGCCGACCTTCCGCCGCGGTCCGGCGCGCCGAACTGCCGGTCGAGGGCGAGGTTGAGGACCAGCACGTTCACCCGCGGCTCACCGAGGACGAACAGGTCGCGCCGCTCGAGCTGCGACTCGACCAGGGCTCGCACCCGGTCCTCGCTCACCTGACGTGCCCGCGCCACCCGGGCAACCTGCCACAGCGCGCCGGCCGGTGACAGGTGCGGGTCGAGCCCGCTCGCCGAGGCGGTCACCAGCTCCACCGGGACTGGACCGGAGCGCCCTGGATTCTCCGCCTGGAGCTTCTGCAGCGCCTCGGCGGCGGAGTCGCGGAGCTTCTTGCTGGTGGGGCCCGAGGTTGGTGCCGCCCGAGCTGGTGGCGTCCCAGCCCGTCCTTGCCCGCCGCGGAGGGCCGGGGCTGGAAGTAGCCGGGCGCGGTGAAGCCCTGGCCGATCAGCTCCGAGCCGACGACCTTCCCGGTCTCGTCGGTGACAAAGCTCCCCGCGGCCCGGTGCGGGAAGAGCAGCCCGGGCCAGCCCGGTGGTGACCACCGGGTAGACCAGCCCGGTCAGCACCAGGGTGACCAGCGGTGACGCGAAGAGCGATGACAGAGTTCCTTGCGCATGGTCGTACCTCAGACCAGCCCCGAGCGCGGCGACCACCAGGTCGACCAGCTTGATCCCGATGAAGGGGACGATGACCCCGCCGAGGCCGTAGATGAGCAGGATCCGCTGCAGCAGCGCGGCGGCGCCCACCGGCCGGTAGCGCACGCCCCGGAGCGCCAGCGGGATGAGCGGCGATGATGATCAGCGCGTTGAAGATGACCGCCGAGAGCACCGCCGAGTACGGCGACGCCAGGCGCATCACGTTGAGCGGCGCGATCTCCGGATAGACCCCCACGAAGAGCGCCGGGAGGATGGCGAAGTACTTGGCCACGTCGTTGGCGATGCTGAAGGTGGTGAGCGTCCCCCGGGTCATCAGCAGCTGCTTGCCGACCTCCACCACCTCCAGGAGCTTGGTGGGGTTGGAGTCCAGGTCCACCATGTTCCCGGCCTCCTTGGCCGCCTGGGTGCCGGTGTTCATCGCCACGCCCGACGTCGGCCTGGGCCAGCGCCGGGGCGTCGTTGGTGCCGTCGCCGGTCATGGCCACCAGCTTGCCCTTGGCCTGCTCCTCCTGGATGAGGCGCATCTTGGCCTCCGGCGTGGCCTCGGCGAGGAAGTCGTCGACCCCCGCCTCGCGGGCGATGGCGGCGGCGGTCCGGGGGTTGTCGCCGGTGATCATCACCGTGCGGATGCCCATCGCCCGGAAGCGGTCGAACCGCTCCTCGATCCCGCCCTTCACCACGTCCTTCAGGTGGATGACGCCCAGCACCCGCGCGCCATCCGAGACGGCCAGCGGCGTTCCGCCCGCGTCGCCGATGCGCGCGGCGATCTGCTGCACCTCCGGCGGGACCTTGCCCCCGAGCGACTCCACGTGATCGCCACCGCGTCCACCGCGCCCTTGCGGATCACCCGGTCCGCCGAGGTCGCACGCCGCTCATGCGGGTCTGGGCGCTGAACGGGACGAAGTGCGCCTCGGCCTGGCCCACCTCGCGGCCCCGGAGGTGGTAGCGCTCCTTGGCCAGCACCACGATGCTCCGGCCCTCGGGCGTCTCGTCGGCCAGGCTGGAGAGCTGGGCCGCGTCGGCCAGGTCCTCGATCCGCACGCCGGCGAGCGGGGAGGAACTCGGTGGCCATCCGGTTGCCGAGGGTGATGGTGCCGGTCTTGTCCAGGAGCAGCGTGTCCACGTCGCCGGCCGCCTCCACCGCCCGGCCGCTCAGGGCGATGACGTTCTTGCGCGAGCAGCCGGTCCATGCCGCGATGCCGATGGCCGAGAGCAGGCCCGCCGATGGTGGTGGGGATGAGGCACACCAGGAGCGCCACCACCGCCGTCGTCGACAGCTGGACCCCGCTGTAGACGCGAGCGGGACCAGGCGTCACGCAGGCGAAGAGGAAGATCAGGGTCAGCCCCACCAGCAGGATGTGCAGGGCGATCTCGTTGGGCGTCTTCTGCCGCGCGGCGCCCTCCACCAGGGCGATCATCCGGTCGAGGAACGACTCGCCGGGGTTGGCGGTGATGCGGACCACGATCCGGTCGGAGAGGACCGTGGTGCCGCCGGTCACCGCGCTGCGGTCGCCGCCGCTCTCGCGGATGACCGGGGCCGACTCGCCGGTGATCGCGCTCTCGTCGACCGAGGCGATGCCCTCGATGACCTCGCCGTCGCCGGGGATGTACTGCCCGGCCTCCACCACTACCATGTCACCCTTGCGCAGGACGCGCGGCGGAGACCTTCTCCTCGCGCCGTCCACCAGCTCGCCGGGCCTGACGTCCTTCCGCATCTTCCGCAGCGAGTCCGCCTGGGCCTTGCCCCGGCCCTCGGCCACCGCCTCGGCGAAGTTGGCGAACAGCACGGTGAACCAGAGCCAGAGCGATGACCAGCCCGGTGAACCACAGCGGGGCGTGCTGCGCTGCGCGGCGCACGATCGGTCGCGCAAGAACTCGATCGTGGTCAGGAGCGCGCCCACCTCGACCACGAACATCACCGGGTTCCGGATCGACCTCGCGCGGAGACAGCTTCCGGAAGCTGTCCCAGAGCGCCGGGCGGACGATCGAGCGGGTCGAAGAGCGACAGCTCTCGGGTCGTGGCAGCCATGGCCTAGAACACCTTTCCGGCCAGGCCGGCGAAGTGCTCGACGATGGGCCCGAGCGACAGCGCGGGGAAGAAGGTCAGCGCGCCGACGATGAGCACCACCGACACCAGGAGGAAGGTGAAGAGCGGGCCGTCGGTGGGGAAGGTGCCCGGGTCCCGGGCGGGACGACCTTCTTCCCGACCATGGCGCCGGCGATGGCCAGCGCGGGGATGATCATCAGGAAGCGCCCGCGAGCATCGTCAGCCCGAGCGCGAGTGTTCCAGAGGGGTGTTGGCGTTCAGCCCGGCGAAGGCGGAGCCGTTGTTCCCGGCGCCGCTGGTGAAGGCATAGAGCATCTCGCTCAGCCCGTGCGGTCCGGCGTTGTTCAGGGACGACGTGCCCCACTGGGTCACCGAGGCCCAGGCGGTGAACCCGAGGATGATCAGCGGGAAGATCAGCACGTAGAGCATCGCCAGCTTCATCTCCCGCGCCCTCGATCTTCTTGCCCAGGTACTCGGGCGTGCGGCCCACCATCAGCCCGGCGATGAAGACCGAGAGCACGACGAACACCAGCATCCCGTAGAGGCCGGCGCCCGACCCCGCCGAAGATCACCTCGCCGAGCTGGATGTTGACCAGCGGGACCAGCCCGCCGAGCGGATTGAAGCTGTCGTGCATCGAGTTGACCGCGCCGCACGAGGCGTCGGTGGTCACGGTGGCGAAGAGCGCCGAGGCGGCGATGCCGAAGCGGACCTCCTTGCCCTCCATGTTGCCCGCGCGATGGTCGAGCGCCAGCGAGGCCAGGCGCCTGGTTGGGCTGCGCCTCGGCCCAGTAGCGCGACGCAGCGCCCACCGAGGAACAGCGACGCCCATCGCCGCGAGGATCGCCCAGCCCTGCCTGGTGTCCCGGGCCATCCGGCCGTAGGTGTAGGTCAGCCCCGCCGGGATGGCGAAGATGAGCAGCATCTCGATGAGGTTGGTGAAGGGGCGTCGGGTTCTCGAACGGGATGGGCGCTGTTGGCGTTGAAGAAGCCGCCGCCGTTGGTGCCCAGCTCCTTGATGGCCTCCTGCGAGGCCACCGGGCCCGAGCGCCACCAGCTGCTTGGCGCCCTCGACCGTCGTGACCTCCCGGTACGGCGGAGAAGTTCTGGATCACGCCCTGGCTGACCAGGACCAGCGCGAAGATCGAGGCTCAGCGGGAGCAGCACGTAGACGGTGGCCCGGATCAGGTCGACCCAGAAGTTGCCCAGGGTCCTCGGCGCCTCGGGCGCCTGCCGGCGGGTCGAGCCCGCGGGCCAGGGCCAGCGCCACGCCGATGCCCGCGGCGGCCGAGGTGAAGTTGTGCCAGGCCAGTCCCGCCATCTGGGTCAGGTAGCTCATCGTCGACTCGCCGGTGTACGCCTGCCAGTTGGTGTTGGTGGTGAAGCTGGCCGCGGTGTTGAAGGCGAGCGCCGGGTCCACGGCTCCGAGCTTCTGCGGGTTCAGCGGCAACAGATGCTGCAGCCGCAGGATGGCGTAGGTCACGAGCACGCCGATCGCGCTGAAGACCGAGCACCGAGCCGGCGTAGCCCACCCAGGTCTGCTCGGCGGCCGGGTCCACGCCGGAGAGCCGGAAGATGAACCGCTCCACCGGCCCGAGAAGTCGCGGCAGCGGCCGGCGGTCGCCTCTCGAACACCCGGGCCATGTAGATGCCCGAGCGGCTTGGTGGTGAGCAGGACGAGGACGGAGAACAGGGCCAGCTGGCCCCAGGCGACGACGGTCACGGGGGCCCTCAGAAACGTTCGGCGCGCACCAGCGCGTAGACGAGGTAGACGGTGAGCAGCAGCGCCACGGCGCTGCCCAGGATGTCCTCGAGGCTCATTGCGAGCGGTCCTCCATCAACCGGTCGCAGCCGAGGACGTACGCCAGCTCACGGCGAAGAAGACGACGGTCACGAGGACGAAGACGAGGTCGGCCATGAGCTCTCCCTAGAACGCGGCAACGGCGCCGAGGACGATCAGCACCTGGTCCTGCACCTTGGAGGGCAGCCCGTCGGCCAGCTTCGGCGACGCGCCGAACACGTGGGCGGTGGAGTGGTCGTACCGGCCCTCGAGCTTGAGCAGGAGGATCTGCCAGGGCCGGAACTCGAGCGTGAGCGTGCCCTCCACCAGCGTCTGGGGCGTCCCGGTCATGTAGCCCTCCGCGTCGCGGTAGACCTCGGTTCTCACCGCCGCCGCCCAGCGCGGCGAGATCTGCCGGCGGTAGTAGGCGGCGGCACCCCACCAGGTGTCGGCGGGAGCCTGGGGCTGCTGCTGCATACCGAGGGCGACGGCAAGCGCCACCTGGTTCGCCGCGCCGATCTGCAGCTTCCAGCCCAGGTCGACGAAGTAACGCCAGTCGTGGTCGTCGTCGGTCAGCTCAGGACCGAGGAGCGTGTTGAAGACGAGCGTGCTCGGCCCAGCCTTCCAGAGGATCTGAGTGCCGAAAGACTTGCCGTTGTTGTTGTCACCGATGCGCTGCCAGCCGTTGACCACCTGGACCTGCGCCGACCAGGCTTCGTCGAAGGCGTACGTCGCCTTGATCCCGGTCTGGTAGTAGGGCGAGTACTCTGCCCATCCAGGACCGCGTGTAATTCCAGTCGGTCTGGCTGGCGAAGCCCTCGAAGCCGATGTGGCTCGGGAAGATACCGCCCTCGACCTCCAGCCCCCGGCCGACCGGGATTCGCGCCGAGATCGAGGCCTGCTGGATGTACCGCCATACGTCAAGCCCCGTTGCCGGGCCGACGATCTCGCTTTCGTGCTCGACGTCGGCGCCGGTGCCCCCCACCAGCCACAGGTGAAAGCCCACCGGCTCCGGCGCCTTCTGGAGCTCGAGCGAGACGAGGTTCACCGAGAACTCGTTGGCCCGCTTGGCCGTGGTCCCGGTGCCGGGAAGGAAGTTCCCGTGGTCCGGCGGGTCGTTGAAGTTCGCATCGACGTAGACGTCAACCGCCCCGTGCAGCTCGATGCCGCCGGGCAGGTCGACCGCCCTGGCAACCGACGGCGCGCCGGCGGCGGACAGCAACGACAGCATGGAGAGGCGGCTGACCACTGCCCGCCAGCGGAGAGCACGAAACGCGCCATCCCGCGTCACGGGCCGGCGACCGGGTCCCTCCCGGGACCAGCGTTGCATCCTGCGGGGGTCCGGGCCCCGAGGCCGTGCAGGTTGCAGTGCTGACTCTGTCCCCGTGAGAGGCACGCGGTTCGTACTTCTACCTGGAGCCCTCGGGGGATGTCGGGAAAACCAGTCGTTTCGTCGATGCAGAGCGCAGCCGGGTGTCACAGAGGCAGCCGGGTGTCACACAGCCGGGTGTCGCTGGGCCGGCACGGACGATGCTTCCTCGAGTCGCCGATGCAGTTCTTCAGAGACGCATCGAGCGATACCTTGACCGAAGCAGCCGCAGCGCTCGGCGCGAGCTCACTCCGCGAGGCCCGGCGACTCGCGCGCACGGAGCTCCGCGCCGCTCGAGACTGCGTCAGCTGCCGCTGGTTCCTGCTCAACGCCCCTCGGGTGACGTCGATGGCGAGCCCGCGCGCGCTCGTGGAACAGCTCGACCCCTGGGAACGCGACGAGCACGTCCTGCGGCTCGCGGCTGCGTGGATCCTCCTCCAGGGAATCTGACGGCCGGCACGCCTGCTGCAATCCCGTGACCACATGCGGCCTCTACTTCGAGTCGTCTCGCTGTCCCTCCTCGCGCTGGTGACCCTCGTCCGCCCGACGCACGCGGACGAGCCCGCTGCCGCCGCTGCCTCCACGCCCCCTTCGACCGATGCCACGCCGGCCGAGCCATTCGCCTTCGCCGACTTCACCTGGCTCACCGGCAACTCGAGAACCACCGAATCTCCGCTGTCGAACTCCGTCTTCACCTTCGAGTTCCGCGCCGACACCAGCTACACGTACGACTTCGCGAACCCGAGCGACGACACGATCGGCGGTTCGAGCGAGATCTTCCGGCACAACGAGGTCCAGCTGACCCAGCTCGGCGTGGGAGGGGACCTGCACTGGAAGAACGTGCGAGGCCGGCTGATGACCCAGTTCGGTCTCTATTCGCCAGACCACGCCCCGCAACGATGCGAGCCCGTCCCGCGGCCAGTGGCAGCTCGCCGATGCGTTTCGCTACGTGTCCGAGGCCTACGGCGGATACCACTTCGACGTGCTCTACGGGATCAACGTCGACGCGGGCATCTTCATGTCGTACGTCGGCCTCTTCAGCTACTACCAGTTCGACAACTGGGCCTATCAGCCCTCGTACGTGTCGTCGAACACGCCGTGGTTCTTCAACGGCATCCGGGTCCAGATCTTTCTCAGCGACAAGCTGAAGATCGAGCCGTGGATCGTCAACGGCTGGCAGTCGTACGGCAAGTTCAACAGCGCGCCTGGGCTCGGGCTTCAGATCCTCTGGCGGCCCACCGGCTCGTTCGCGTTCATCGGCAACCAGTACTGGGGTACTGACACCCTCGGGGTTCCGGATCGCTTCCGGATCCACACCGACGACAGCATCCAGGTGAAGTACCTGGAAAATCAGGCCTCGTTCCTCAGCATGGCGGCCTTCACCTTCACCATCGACGCCGGTTGCGAGTGGGGGGGCGGCGTCTCGTGCTTCGGCTCGTCGACCGCACCGGCGCAGTACTTCCTCGGCGCGATGGCCTACAACCGCCTCTGGTTCCACCACAACCTGTTCGCGCTGACGTTCGGCATCGGGGGCATCCTGAACCCCGGTCGGTACCTGGTGCTCCTCCCGCCGATCAACGGCGCCACGGCCGTGTCGGGGACACCCTTCTTCCCCGAGTCGCCGGGGACCGATTTCAAGGCCTGGGATACATCTCTCACCTTCGACTGGATGCCGGTGCAGTTCGTCACCTTCCGGGTCGAGTACGTTCACCGGGGGGCGAACGTGAACTACTTCTCGGGGTCGGGAGGCATCACCCCTCCGGGCGGGAACTCCGGGCCGCCGGGCTCGGACGTCCCCGGATTCACGCCCGACCTTCGCCACTTCGAGAACCGTGTCACGGCCGCCCTGCTGGTGAAGATCTGAGCTTGCCTTTGTGACCGTCATGCCGATGGACGAGCCGACCACCCACCGGAGCCCGCAGCGCTCGTGGCCCCTGCTCGACATGGTCCGGTCACTGGTCCTCGTCCTGATCGGGATCGCGGTCTTCGCCGTGTGGGGATGGCTCCGCAACGCCGACTCGCGCGCGCTGGCGAACATGGATGCGGATCTGCGGGGGGAGCTCTTCCGCAGGAGCCGCGCCGAGGCGGAGTCACTCTGTGCCCGGCCGGAGCTCGAGGAGGAGTGCCAGTCCCGCCTCCGCTTCCTCGAGCTCTTCCCGGAGTGCGATCGATCGTGCCAGGCCCTGGTGGCGGCGCACCGCCGCAGCCCCACCCGCTGAGGAGCGGCAAGCCAGGTCTCGGCTCAGTCCAGGTGCGGCCCGACGTACCGCGACTCGGGACGGACCAGCCGCCCCGTCCGCCGCTGCTCGTCCACGTGCGCCAGCCATCCCGCCACCCGCCCGCAGGCGAACAGCGGGCTGAACGCCTCGCGGGGGAGCCCGGCGGCGTCCAGGAGGACGGCGGTGTAGAACTCGACGTTCACCCGGAGCGCACGCTCGGGGTGACGCCGGCGGAGGATGTCCTCGGCGGCGTGCTCGACGGCGCGGGCGAGTACCAGCCGCGGGGTGCGGTGGCCCTCCTCTTCCAGACGCTCCACCGCACGCTCCAGCACCGCGGCGCGTGGGTCCCGGGTCCGGTAGATGCGATGCCCCATCCCCATGATCCGGCGACCGGCGAGCAGCTCCTGCTCGAGCCAGTCCACCGCCGCCTCCGGCGTCCCGATCGCATCGAGCATGTCCAGCACCGGGCCGGGCGCACCGCCGTGCAGAGGGCCCTTGAGCGCGCCGAGCGCCCCCACCACTGCCGAGACCGCATCCGAGCCGGTGGAGGTGATGACCCGCGCGGTGAAGGTGGAAGCATTCATGCCGTGGTCGCTGACGGTGACCAGGTAGCTCTCGAGCGCGGCGGCGCGATGGGCGGTGGCCTTCCCCCGGAGCATGCGAACCAGGTCCTCGGCATGGCCGGCCTCGGGGTCGGGCCGGAGCGGCTGGAGGCCCTCGCGGATCCGCCACCAGGCCGCGGTGAACACCGCGAACGCCGCCGTCAGCCGGACGCCGAGATCCCAGGCGGTTCCCTCGGAAGAGAGCTGCCCCACGGCGCCCCGGAGCGCGTCCATCCCGTCGGCAGCGTGGAGCGCTCGGCCAAGATTCGCGATCTGCCCGAAGGCCCACGCCCGCTCCCGCCCCAGCGCCGCGCGCAGCTCGAGGGTCGAGGTGGCACCAGGGACCGCGGTCCAGAGCTCGCGGCAGAGCGCCTCGAAGGACCACTGGCCAGAGATCCGCTCGACGTCGTGGCCGGCAATGACCAGCCGCCCGCGCTCTCCGTCCACCTCCGAGAGCGCGGTGTCTGCGAACACCACGCCCTCGAGCCCCGTCGCTGCCGACTGCGCCATGACGTGCACCTCCGGTCCGGGCTGACATAGCGTCGCCGTCACATGGATCCATCTGGATTCGACAATCCACATGACATGCTCGTCGACGCCGGTCTGGCCGCGCGCATGCTCGGGGTGAAGGTGGCCACGCTCTACTCGTACGCCAGCCGGGGCCGGCTCCGGGCGTTTCCCTCCGGACGGCACCGCCGGAAGCGCTACCTGCGCGCGGACCTCGAGCGACTCCGGAGCCGTGCCGACGCCCGGCTCGGCCACGAGGCCGCCGCCGCCGGAGCGCTGCGGTGGGGCAAGCCGGTGCTCAGCTCGGCGCTGACCGAGATTCGCCCCGATGGGCCATCGTATCGCGGGCCCGCTATGTCGGCCCTCCCGCGCCCGGAGCCGGGTGATAGGGTCCGCCGCCACATGTCCACCCTCCAGGGGAAGACCCTCTTCATCACCGGCGCGAGCCGCGGCATCGGACTGGCCATCGCGCTGCGCGCGGCACGCGACGGCGCCAACGTCGCCATCGCGGCCAAGACCACCGAGCCGCACCCGAAGCTCCCCGGCACGCTCTACACCGCGGCCGCGGAGATCGAGAAGGCCGGCGGTCGCGCGCTCCCCTGCGTGGTGGACATCCGCTACGAGGATCAGGTCCTCGCGGCGGTGGAGAAGACCGTCGCCACCTTCGGCGGAATCGACATCCTGGTGAACAACGCCAGCGCCATCCACCTCTCGGGCACGCTGCAGACGCCGATGAAGAAGTGGGACCTCATGCACGGGATCAACGTGCGGGGGACCTTCCTCTGCTCGCAGGCCTGCATCCCGCATCTCCTGAAGGCGAAGAATCCACACATCCTCAACAACTCACCGCCGCCGAGCACCGACGTGCGCTGGTTCGCGCCGCACGTCGCCTACTCGCTCGCCAAGTTCGGGATGAGCTTCTGCGCCCTGGCCATGGCCGAGGAGTTCCGGGACGAGGGGATCGCGGTGAACACGCTCTGGCCGAAGACAGTGATCGCCACCGCCGCGGTGCAGAACCTGCTCGGAGGCGACGAGACGGTCCGCGGCAGCCGCACCCCGGAGATCATGGCCGACGCCGCCCATGCCATCCTCACCAAGCCGAGCCGCGCGTTCACCGGCCAGTTCTGCGTGGACGAGGACGTGCTGCGCGCCGAGGGCGTGACCGACTTCTCGAGATATGCCACCGCGCCCGGGCGCGGAGCTCATCCCCGACTTCTTCCTGTAGGCCGCCCAGTGCCTCGACAGTGGCATGGCAGAGCCGAAGCGCACACGAGGGACGACAGCGGAGGCGTGCCGCGTGGCACGTCGAGCAGCGCAGGGCCGAGTCTGCGCGTCGGAGCGGGGATCGGCCATCGCAGCGGTCAGTACACTCCGGTCGAGGCACTAGCATGGACTTCAGCATCCCGTCCCGCGTCGCAGATCTCTCCCCGCCATCCGCGCCTTCGTCGCCGAGCGGATCCAGCCGCTGGAGAAGCGGATGGCCGAGGGATGGTCGGCCATCGCTCCGGAGCTGGAGCGGGTGCGCACCGAGGTGAGGCAGCGCGGGCTGGTGGGCGCCGCACTTCCACCGCGAGCACGGGGGCATGGGGCTATCGCTCATGGAGTTCGCCTTCGTCAGCGAGGAGCTGGGCCGTACCCCGCTCGGCCACTTCTGCTTCCACTGCCAGGCGCCCGACGTCGGCAACATGGAGATCCTCTCCGAGTTCGGCACGCCGGAGCAGAAGCGCACCTGGCTCGAGCCGCTCGCCGCCGGCCGCATCCGCAGCTGCTTCTCGATGACCGAGCCGGAGATGCCCGGCTCGAACCCGGCCTGGATGGCCACCCGCGCTCGCCTCGACGGCGAGACCTGGGTCATCGACGGGCGCAAGTGGTTCACCACCGCCGCCGAGGGCGCGGCGTTCGCCATCGTCATGGCGGTGACCGACCCCGAGCAGCCCAACGTCTATGCCCGGGCCAGCCAGCTCATCGTCCCGATGGACACGCCCGGGCGTCCGCCTGGTCCGGAACATCTCGGTCATGGGTGAGCCCGGGGGCGGCTGGGCCTCGCACGGGGAGATCTCCTACGAGAACGTCCGGGTCCCCGCGGCCAGCGTGCTCGGCGAGCGCGGCGCGGGGTTCGTCATCGCCCAGGCGCGGCTGGGGCCCGGCCGCATCCACCACTGCATGCGGTGGATCGGCATCTGCCAGCGGGCCTTCGACCTGCTGTGCGAGCGCGCCATCGCCCGCGAGCTGTCCCCTGGCCGGCCGCTGGGGCTCAAGGGCACCGATCCAGCAGTGGATCGCCGAGAGCCGGGCGGAGATCGACTCCGCGCGGCTCCTGGTCCTCCACGCCGCCTGGCGCATCGACCGGGACGGCGCCTACGCCGCCCGCGACGACATCTCGATGATCAAGTTCGTGGTGGCCAACACCCTCTTCCGGGTGCTCGACCGCGCCATCCAGGCCCACGGCGCCCTGGGCATCACCGACGACACGCCGCTGGCCTGGTGGTTCCGGCACGAGCGGGGCGCGCGCATCTACGACGGCCCCGACGAGGTGCACCAGGCGTCGGTGGCGCGGCACATCCTCCGCGCCCGTGGCCTCTCCGACCGGAGGGGCGGCGCAGCGTGACTGTCCTCGACCCCACCCGACCCGCTCGGGCGGGCGAGGAGCTCGATGCAGAGGCGCTCCGCCGCGTGTTCGACCGGTACGCCCCCGAGCTCGCCGGACCGGTGGTCGTCGAGCAGTTCCCGAAGGGCCACTCCAACCTCACCTACCTCCTGAGGGTCGGCGGGACGGAGCTCGTCCTTCGCCGGCCGCCCAGGGGCGCCAAGCAGATCAAGGCCGGGCACGACATGCGCCGCGAGTACACGGTGCTCAGCCGGCTCCGGACGGTGTGGCCGAAGGTGCCCCGGACGCTCTTCCTGGTCTCCGAGGCCGAGTCGCCCCTGGGTGCCGAGTTCTACGTGATGGAGCGCGTGCCGGGGCTGATCCTCGAGGAACCCGCCTCCCGCCCGGCGTGGAGCTCGACGCCGCCGGGATGCGTGCGCTCTCCGAGACGCTGGTCGACACGCTGGTCGAGCTCCACGCGGTGGACCCGGCGGCCGCGGGGCTCGCCGACTTCGGCAAGCCCGCAGGGCTACGTGCAGCGGCAGGTCGCCGGGTGGACCGAGCGGTATGCCCGGGCCCGGACCGACGACGTGCCGGACATGGACCGGCTCGCTTCCTGGCTCGCGTCGCGCATCCCTCCGGACCGCCCGGGGACGATCATCCACAACGACTTCAAGTACGACAACGTGGTGCTCGATCCGGCGGCCCTCACCACGGTCCGCGCGGTGCTCGACTGGGAGATGGCCACTCTCGGCGACCCGGTCGCGGATCTGGGGATGACCCTCGCCTACTGGTTCGAGCCAGGCGAGGCCGAGCTGGTGGGTCCGGCGGCCTTCGGCCCCACGGCCCTCCCGGGGAATCTCACCCGCGAGGAGATCGTCCAGCGCTACGCCACCCGGAGCGGCCGCCCGGTGGACGACGTGGTCTTCCACTACGTGCTCGGCCTGTTCAAGGTCGCGGTCATCGCCCAGCAGATCTACTTCCGCTACCGGCAGGGCCTCACGCAGGACGAGCGCTTCGCCGGCCTCGGCTTCGCGGTGGCGCTCCTTGCCCAGGTGGCGGTCCGGGCCGTCGACCGGGGGCGGATCAGCAAGCTCCTCGACTGACGGCGCTCAGGCCGAGTCGCTCTCCCGGAGCTGGACCGCGCAGCCGACCTGGAGCTCGAACCGGCCGCGCCGCACCGGGCGGATCTGCACCTCGGGGCACTTCTCCTCCAGTCGCTTCCTCAGGAGGATCAGCCGCGACTCGAGGTTGTCCCGCAGCTCGGGGAGCCCCAGGGAGTCGTCGAGGCGGAGCTCCCGGTTGCTGAACTCGGTCCGCCCGCTCTCGGCATGAGCCCGCAGGAGCTTCCAGAGGATCTTCGCCGGGATGTTCCGGATGAGGTACTCGCCGTCGACGAAGATGCAGTCGTCGTTGCGGAAGAGCTGGAACACCCGCGTGCGCGGGACGGCGCGCGGGGCCCGGCCGCTCTCCGGCCGAGCCGGATGCAGGCTCCGCCTCCTCGTCGCCGCTCGATGCCCGGTCGATGCCCAGCGCGATCTGGTTGGCGAGGATGTTGAGGAAGGTCTCGGTCCAGGCGTCGAAGGCCATCGCCTCGCGGCTCTCCAGCGCCAGGACGCCCACCAGCCGCTCACCGACGAGGAGCGGGAGCGCGAGCTGGGCCTGCGCGTCCGGAAGCCCGGGCAAGGGAATCTCCGGCGCAGGCTGGGCGTTGCCCGGCGTGCTGCAGCTCGGCGCGGATGGTGCGCCAGTAGCGCAGCTCCGCCCCGACCCCGGCCACCCGCATCGGGCGCTGGCGGGCAGCCACCGTGCCGATCAGCCCCTCGCCGAGCGGCACCTCCGCCCCCACTCCGCCCGAGCCGTACCCGTGGCTCGCGGTGGTGACCAGGTGTCCGCGCCCGTCGGGGAGCAGGACCATGGAGTGGTGAAACCCGAGCTGCTCGTCGAGCGCCTGGAGCACGTTCTCCAGCAGCACCTCGAGACAGCTGGCCTGGTTCACCCGGTCGGAGATGGCCCGGAGGCTGCGCAGCTCGCGGGCCATCGCGTCCAGGACGCCCGTGGTGGGCTCGGGTGGATCGAGACGCGGATCGGCCGGGAGGAAGAAGCCCGTCAGCTGCTCGACCGACAGGACCTCGTAGACGTCCGCGGAGCGGAGCTTGAAGACGCCCAGCATCCCGGTGTGCGAGGCGATGACCTGGAGCCGGGCGGACATCTCCTCGAAGAGCGGCCCCTCGCTCTCGGGGTGATCGAACCGCAGCTGCAGCTGGTACAGGGCGTAGGTGACCGGCGCGAACACCTGGATGGTGGCGTGCGGGTTCTCCCGGACGTTGCGCTGGGTCTTGTTGAAGAACTGGTGCGAGAGCGCCACGTGCTTCTCGTCCACCAGATGCACCTGGCTGATCTCGGTGATGTTCGGCTCGCCCTCCAGCGAGCAGGTCGCCACCATCGCCGGGATGACACCCTCGAAGCAGGAGGCGATGCTGCGCAGGGGGATCAAGGCCCTACCGGTCCCGGGCTGCGCAGCGGCGCCTCGAGCGGCTGGCCGGCGGAAGGACCGGGTGTCTGGAGGAACAGAGCCTCCACCCGGAAACGGATCGCCACCGCGGGCCAGATCTGGCTGCGCAGGGCGAAGCTCCGGGGCACGCCCAGCGGCTCGAGCATCCGGGCGAAGCGCGCCCGGTACTGATCCATCAACGGCCGCTCGTCCTCTCGCGCCGGGCGGATCTCGATCACCTGCCCCTTGAGCTGGACCGAGCGGTTGTCCTGGACATTGCTGGCCACCAGCGCCAGGCGCCGGTTGCTCTCGAGATTTGCGACGAGCCGAGAAGCGATCGCCGTGGCGAGGAAGATGGTGACCTCCGTCCCACCCGGCTCCACCCGGACTCCGTTCGGGCGAACCACCTCCGGCACCAGGCGGTCGTCCCGGCTGGCCACGCCCAGCGCGGGCCCGGAGGTCAGGAACTCGGCGAGAGCGGCGTCGACCGTGGGCACGCCCGGGATTTCTACCCTCCGCGCACCCGGGCTGTCACCAGACGGAGGAGCGGGTCAGGCAGGTGAGTCCAGCCCGACACGCCGGGCCGCGCTCGCCCAGCGCTCGGGGCCGAGGACCTCCCGGGCGAGGCCGGACAGCTGCGCGAAGACCGGAGGCGGCATCTTGGCCCGCGCCGCGGAGAGGAGCCCGGCCAGCTCGGGCGTGCTCAGTGCCGGGAGCATGAGCCGCATCATCACCGGCATCTGCTCGGGCGGGAGGGCGGCGCGGATCCGCCCGTCGAGCGCGTCGAGCTCCTGCTCCGTCCGGTGTGCCCAGAGGACCGGCATCGCCTCGCTCTCCTCCCGGTCCATGTGGCGAAGATGGTCGGCCACCAGGAGGGTCAGCGCCCGGCCGAGAAGCTGACCGGCGGCCTCCCGTTCCGCGGTGACGTCGGAGGAGGTCCGCGGCAGCAGCGCCCGCAGCTCGGCCTGGAGCCCCTCGAGCCGGCCGTGGTCCGCCTCGAGGGAGGCAGCGAGCGCCGGGGCGTGGGGGGCGAACTCGGGCATCACGAACTCCTCCTCGTGGTGCGCGTGACCGTCGAGGAGGTCGAGCAGGGTGGCCACGGCTCGGGCGGCGGCCGCCGCCTCTCCCTGGTGGGCGAATTCGGTCCGGGCCACCAGGGCGGTGGCGTCGAACAGCGCGGCGCGGAGCGCCTTGTGGATGGGCTGGAAACGGTTCGGTCGGGTCATGGCCAGCAGAGTGCCAGCCATGGCCCGACCCGGGAGCCTAAGAGGACCTTAAGAGGGTCCTCATTCGGTCCTACCGGCCCCTCTATCTACGGGAAGAGCACGTCCAGCGCCTCGGGCTCCTTCATGTTCGACCACCAGACCGTAGGCGCGGCGCGACGATGAGCGCGACGCCGAACGAAGCGAGGCTGGCGAACAAGCTCGCCGCCACGCCGATGCGAAGGTCCTCGACGACGATCTTGATCGCGGTCAGCACCAGCACGGGATAGACGAGCACGGCCGCCGAGCGTGCCGCTGCGGTACGCCCGATGACGGCAAGGGCGATGGCAGCGAGGCTGAGCAGCGCGGTGCGGATCGCCTCGGCAGCGGGGCCGGCCGGGTGGAGCAGGGCCAACGCGGCCCAGGCGATGACACCGGCCAGGCCGAGCGTGGCCAGGCCGAGCGCGCCGATCTTGGCCGCGCGCTCGAGCGGGCGCGCACCCTCCGGCGGTTCGGGGAGGGCGACAGCGACGGCGACGGTGGCCGCCAGGACGACGAGGGCGACCGGACCAGGCGCCGCGACGTCGGCCGGCGGGGCGACCAGCGCGGAGGCAACGGTCCTGGCCAGGCCCGACACGCCGGCGGCGGCCAGGAGCGCCGCGAGGGCCTGCAGCTCCGACAGCGGGCCGATGCGGCGCCGGCCGAAGACGGTCAGCGCGGCGGCGGCGGCCAGATAGAGGAGGGCCCGGGGCCCCGGCGCCGGCACGAGGACCACGAGCGACGTGAGCCCGACTGCCAGCCCGAGGGACGTGAAGAAGCCGAGAGCCCTCCCAGCCTGAGACGGGAAAAGGCGCACGGCGAGCGCGAAGATCCCGAGGCCCAGGCCAAGCATCGGGGCGCCGAGGACCCCGCCACCCTCGAGACCGGCGGCCAGGCGGGCGGCAACGGCGAGGCCAGCCAGGAACGCGAGCGCCGACTGGAGCATCGCCCAGGGGGTCGGGCCGCTGCCGTCGCGGACGGTGCTGGATAGCGTGCCGCCGGCCGAGACCACGAACAGCCCCAGGCCGACCGCGGCCGCGCCCAACGGGCTGGTGCCGCGCTGGCCCCAGAGCGCCATGGCGCCGAGCCCGAGCGTCATCGCGTCGGCGGCCAGCGCGACCGGCCAGACCAGGAAGCGCTGCCCGAGGCCGCGGCCGACCCAGCCGGTAGCGGCGACGAGGACCACGAGCAGGGCGGCGAACGGCAGGCCGGTGGCGCTGGCCGCGGCCAGGGCCAGCGCCGCTGCCAGGGTCGCCACGGTCGTGACCCACGCCAGCGGCGCCAGCGAGCGCCGGGCAGCGACCGCGAGCCCGAGGACGGCGAAGCCCAGGATGAGCACCGCGGCGACCGCCGGCCCGACGAGGCGGAAGCGGACCACCAGCTCGCCGATCAGCGGCAGCGCGATGGCGAGTGCGGTCGTACCGTGGAGCACGGCACTGACCCGGCGCCCACGGGCGCCGGCGCGATCCCCGAGGGTGACCAGCCCGAGCGCCAGCGCCAGGCCGGCCCCGGCGCCGACAGCGTCGGGCACGACCTGGAGATCGGTGCCGGCGCGCAGCAGGTAGCCGAGCCCGAGGACGATGACGCTACGCCCGATGAGCGCGAGGTCGAGCCAGCGCTCGCGCACCGTCGGCTCCGCCTCGAGCTCGGCCTCCGCCTCGTCGGCGGCCGGCGGCAGCCGCTGCTCGAGCCGGCGCACCCGCTCGTCGAGGCGGGCGACGGATTGCGCCAGTGCGTCGAGCCGGGGATTCTCGGATTCGACCACGGGTGCTACTCGCTCGGATAGAGCAGCTCGAGGATCTCCGGCTTCTTGGACTCGACCTCGAGCGGCGTGTGGCACATCACGTCACAGGACTTGGCGATCTTCTTGCCCTTGTCATCGACCAGGGTGGCGGTGTGGCAGCGGAAGCAGCCCGAGTCGCCGTGGTGGTTGGCGAAGCTCGGGTACGTGCCCCAGGCGATCTTCATCTCGGGGAACACGTTGGCCGCGAAGATGTCCGCGACAGCCTGGGCGGACTTCTGGATGCTCTCGGCCTTGGTCTTGGCGACGTCCGGGTACTTCTCGGCATAGAACCCGGCGAGCTGCGCCGGGATCTGGCGGCGCGCCTCCTCGTCCGACGTGTACTGGCCCTGGACGACGCGCACGGCCTCGCGCCGGACGTAGGGCAGGTCGGCGTCGATCCGGCCGGCGAGCAGCGCGGCGTCGACCTCGGTCTTGGGTTCACCGTAGGTGTGCGTCGGCCGGTTGTGGCAGTCGACGCAGTCCATCTCGCGCCATGCATAGCCGGCGGTATCGGTCTTGGCCGCCGCCTCGGGAGTGAGCTTCCAGCGCTTCTTCACGATGCCGGCGGCGTCGGCGAGCTCGACCTCGGCGATGGTGCGCCGCTTGGGGTCAGCGAAGTAGCGGACCCGGTTCTCACGCGCGATGTGCCAGTGGACGCCGACCGGCTTGCCGGCCTTGGTGCCGCCGATGTTCATGAGCAGTACGGTCTTGCGCGCCTCGGTCTTCTCGTCGTCGGTGTAGCTGGTCAGGATCTTGAGCCGGTCGCCGGTGAAGCGCGCCGGCCAGTGGCACTGCTCGCAGGTCTCGCGCGCCGGCCGCAGGTCGTGCACCGGCGTCGCGATCGGCCGGCTGAATGTGTTGAAGGCGACCGCGAATAGCTGGCGCGTGCCCGACAACTTCGACTGCACGAACCACCCGGCCCCGGGCCCGATGTGGCAGTTCACGCAGCCGACGTGCGCGTGCGGCGAGCGCGAGTAGACGGTGAGCTCGGGCTTCATGACGTGGCAGCTCGTACCGCAGAACTCGGTCGAGTCCATGACCTCGACGGCCTTGTAGGTGCCGGCGGCGAGGATGGCGATGTTCACCGTGGTCATGACGAGCACGAACAGCGCCGTCGCGCGCACCACCGGCTTGCTGAAATCGATCACCAGCGGCCGCGGCGGCCCGACCCCGAGCTTCTCGTCCTTGCGCCGTTGCCGCCGCGCCACGAAGTTTCCGAGCGGGATGAGCAGGAGGCCGACGACCAGCATGGTCGGCACGACGGCGTAGACCAGGATGCCGAGGTACGGGCCGCCATGGAAGCCGAGCAGGTCCAGCACGAGGAAGGCGATGGTCACCGAGCCGGCGATCGTCGCCATGACCGCGCCGAGCGTTCGGAGCCAATTGCGGGTAAACGTGTGGACGACGTCCTTGGCGATCACTGGGCCTCCATTAGAGGGCGCTGATTCCGGTCACGAGGAGCAGGACGGCAAGGATCACCCCGATGGCCAGCGTCACCGCGCCGAAGATGTTCCCGCGCCGGCGCGCCCGCTCGCTGGGCGGCGGCATGAGCAGCTTGTCGAGTGTGCCGTCCGCAACGGCGCGCGCGTACTCGTCGGGTCGCTCGTGCTGGAAGCGCGACAGCGGCATGCCGCCGAGGAACATCACCGGGTCCATCGGAAACGCCTCCGGACGCAGGTGGGTGTGGAAGAAGTGGAAGAAGAAGATGAAGCCGGTCGCGAGCAACGCCTCGTCGCTGTGGATGACGTAGGCCACGTTGAGCGCCCAGCCGGGCAGGAACTTCGTGAACCACATCGGCGCCCACAGCATCAGGCCCGAGATGCCGATCATCGGGATGCCCCAGAAGACCGCGAAGAAGTCGAACTTCTCCCAGTAGGCCCAGCGGTCGAGGTGGGGCGGCTTGCCCCGGTAGCAGAACCACTTGAAGTTCGCCCACAGGTCCTGAAGGTCCTTCCAGCGGGGGGTCATCGACGCCCAGCCCCAGAACAGGCCCTTGGTGCGCTTGAGCAGCGCCTCGTAGAGGAGGTAGGCGAGGAAGACCGCGGCGTAGCCGAACGTCAGCACGCCAGCAATGCGGTGTAGGAGCTGGTTCGCCGCCGGACCACCGAACAAGCTCTCGATGGGCCGGGCCCACGCCTGGCCGCTGAACTTGAGCGGCAGGCCAGTGGCGCCGAGAGTGAGGAAGGTCAGCACGATGGCAACGTGGATGCCCATGTGGATCGGCCGGAAGCGGCGCACCCACGGCTCGCCCGGCTTCTCGCTCTTGGGCAGCTCGTGGCGCCACGCCGCGACGAGGGCGCGCTGCAGCCACAGGACCGCGTGCACGGCGAAGAAGCCCATGACCCCGTAGAGGAGCAGGGTCATGAACTTGAAGATCCAGTAGACCTTGGCGTTGCGCGCCTTGCTGTTCGGGTTGGCGTGGACGTCGAACTTGAGGAACTCGCCGCTCGCGCCCACGTGGCAGCGGCCGCACGTCGCGGCCAGGTTCGCTGGGTAAACCGACGACAGCGGGTCGGTCTCGGGCAGCATGTAGTGCGGCGTGTGGCAGTCCGCACAGGTCGCGGCGGCAGCCTGGCCGAGCCGCGTCGCTTTGCCGTGGAAGCTCTCGCGGTAGGTACGACTGGCCTCCTCGTGGCAGGCGCCGCAGGTGTCGGCCATCTTGAGGTTGTTGGCGTAGACCATCGGGTCGAAGGTCTTGTGGCCCGAGTGGCAGTCGATGCAGACCGGGTACTTCTTGGGCCGTTCGGCCACGGGCGTCTCGGGCTCGGCGCCGGGCTTGACCCCCGCCGGGTTTTTGTCGCCGAGCCACTTCTGTCCGTGCGTGCTCTCCTTCCAGCGCGTGACGATGAACTCGTGACACTGGCCACAGGTCTCGACCGAGTTGATCTTCGCGACCTTCGAGTTCTCGCTCTTGACCTTGGCGATGTCGTGCGCGCCGTGACACGTGCTGCACGTCGGCGCGACGGCGAGCCCGGAACGGAGAAGCCCCTGGCCGTGAACGCTGGTGCGGAAGGCGCGCACGTACTCATCGTCGTGGCATTCGCTGCAGGTCGTGACCTGCAGCACCTTCGACATCGGCGCCGTCGGGTCCTTGTGCGCCTTGGGCTCATGCAGGTCGCCGTGGCAGTCGAAGCACCGGACCTGCTTGGCCGCGGTGCCGTGGATGCTCGTCTTGAGCTGCGCCACCTGGTCGCCGTGGCAGCCCTTGCACGCGTTCCAGTTGGTGCGGACGAACTTGCCGTGGCTGTCGCCGTGGCAGGTCGAGCATTCCGAGTCCTTGTGTTTGCCGCGCGCGACCTTGGCCCCCACCTCGGCGTGACAGCCCGATTGGGCGCACAGCTGCTTCGGCGGCAGCTCGTCGAGGGCGTTCTTGTGGGGCTGCTTGCCGTCGGTCACGTTGGAGTGGCACGCGACGCAGCCGATGTCCTTGGCCGCGTGCTTGGCATCGCTGACGACGCCCTTGTGACACTCGCCGGTGCAGGTGTCGGGGGGCGGCGCCGCTTGGGCGCTGGCTCCGAAGAAGACGATGCAGGCGATTGCCGGAAGCGCGCGGTAGATGCTCATGGCTGGACCTCGAGCCCTACCCACTCGTCTCCGGACCAGACGAACGTTACGGCGAGCGTCAGTGCAGCAGCGGTGCTGGTCATCACTCCCCTCCGCGTCGACTCCAGGACGGATAGGCGATCAGTGCGGCCACCACTGCGTCGCTCTACCCACTCGGGTAGCCGGGTCACCTTCTCCTCGAGAGCGTGCAGAGGGGTCTCCATCTGCCCCTCTCCGCCGAGTGGCTCGGTGCCCCGAACATCGAACCACGGATACTTGCAGGGGGAGTGCCGCCGTGAAGATGGCGTGACAACGCCCCTCGGTCCCCTTCATGGCGCCGCCTTTGCGCCGGTCGGAACGGGCCCGCACGGATTTCCGGCGTCCCGCCCCGCTCCTCTCCCCGCCCTCGTCCGCCGACTGGCTCTCCTCCTAGAGACCGACATTGACAACACCGTTCACGTGCGTGGAGCCCCCGTCGGCACCCACGATGATGTTCCCGGACGGGGCCACCGTGGTCGGGTGGCAACCCGCGCACTGGGTGATGCTGGTGACGCCAGCGTGGTGGTTCGTCCCTGGAATCTTGGTCGGAATCCCATGGCAGGTCCCGCAGGCGGCCTGAGACGTTCCGCCGTTGAAGATGGGCGCGTGGTTGAGACCGATCGAGGTGTCCTTCGACAGGCGCGTTCCGGACCCATGGCAGTACACCGTGCAGGTGGCGGTGCTGAAGTTGTAGCCGGCGTCGACGCCGTCGGTGCTGGCCAGCGCTCCGGTCCCCGGTGGGAAGACGATCGCCGGCGGCGCATGGTCGATGTGGCCCGGGCTGTGGAGCTCGGTCGGCACCAGGTGGCACTCGTTGCATGGCACCGGCGCGCTGACCTTGTGCAGCCCGTTCACGTGCTCGCGGTGTGCGCCGACCGTCTGCACGCTCTCGTCCGCGTTGCCGTGCAGGTCGATGGGAGGCGCCGGGTTGTCACCGTTGCCGTGACAGCCCACGCAGCTTCCGATGGGTGCCGCCAGGTTCACCTGACCGTTGCAGTGGAGCGGCGTGCTCGGTTGCCCGTTGTCGAAGGTGGGACGGTGGCAGGTGTCGCATTCGGTGTTCGGCCCGTGACCGGCCGGGGGGTTCCCGTGGCAGCTGCCGCACGCCGCCTGGTTCTGCCCTACGGCGGTCCACACGATGGGGTTGATCTGGGTGGCGCTCGAGTCCGCCAGGGGCGCATGGCAGTAGCCGTTAGTGCAGGTGCCGGCCGTCGAGTTCCAGGCGAACGTGCCGCCGAATCCGCTGGCGACCTTGACCGGCGCCGGGCCGGGGAGGAGCTTGCCGCCGCTCTGGTAGTGGCCCTCCTCGCCGGGCGTGACCGGGGTGGTGTGGCACACCTGGCAGGGGAAGGCCGTGTGCATCCCCCCATCCGTGACGTGCGTCTGGTGCGCGCCCACCGTGATCAGCGAGGTGGCGGAGTTGTAGTTCAGGTCGAGCGGCGGAGCCGCGTTGGACGCGCTCCCGTGGCAGGTGTTGCACGACCCGATCGGGGAGACGTGGCAGCTCGTGCAGGCGACGCCCGCCGTCCCGCCGCTCAGATCCTGTCCGTGGCACGCCTGACAGCCGCTGAGGTCGTAGACCGACTGGCGGAGAACCTTTCCGTGGAACTGGCTCGCGTTACCGACATCCATCCAGCCATTGATGTGCACCGTGTAGGGCTTGGGCTTGAGCGCGCAGTCGACCACCCAGGTCTGGAGCTCGGTGAGCTGCGCCTGAGGAATGGCCACGTGTCCGCCGGGCAGCGTCCCCCGGGCGGCCTGGAGCACGAGCGAGTTGCTGTTGCCCGCGGCGACGCGGGGCGTCCCGTCGGGGAGGCGGGCGATGGCGTTCTGGTAGGTGTCGACCCGGTAGTTGCCCTCGGCACGAGTCGCTCCGTGGCAGGACTCGCAGTTCGACTGGAGCAGCGGACCGATGCCCTGGGCATAGCTCACCCCGCCATCGGCGCCGCCGCACTCGGCCATTCCCAGAGCCTGGGGGCGCGCGTCGCAGCCGACGATCGCCGGAAGCGCCGCGAGAAGCGACGCGAGCAGCACGACCTGCCTTCGCACGGTGCGGTCTATTGATGGCATGTCAGACACATGGAGTTCTTCGAGATGTCCGAGGTCGTGTGCTTCGAGCTCCAGCCCGAGGGATGAGGGTTCCCGCCCCCTGCGCCCACCCGGTGGCAGCTCACGCAGTTGGACGCCGCGCCCTGGTCATGACAGGCGGCGCAGCTCACGATGTCGTTGCGGGCCGCCGTGCCGTGGAACTGCGGGCCCCCGGGCGTGAGCCAGCTGGAGGGGTGAGGGTTGAGCGGGTTGTCCGAGTTGGGCGTGAGCCGCTCCTTCTGGTGGCAGTCGGTGCAGAACGAGGTCGTGTGGCACTTCTGGCAGGCAACGGGGTTCGCGCGTGCCTCCAGCGAGTGCTTGGACAGCCAGTCTCCCCAGTGGATCCAGTTCCGGTCCGGCCGATCGGGCTTGATGTTCTCGATCCGCGTGGGAGCGGTCGGGCCGGAGTGACAGTCGACGCAGAAGCGATCGGCGTGGCAGGCGGTGCAGGAGGCCGACGCCGAGCGGGCGATCTGCGGGTGCGCCCGGGTGAAGTTCCCGCGGTGGTTGTAGAAGGTGCTGGGGCTCAGCGGGAATCGCTCCAGGTCGATGTGGCAGGCGATGCACTGGCCGTTGTCGAACTGCTCCTGGTGGTTGTGGCACTTGGTGCACGCCGTCATCGGCGGAACCGGCCAGTCCACCTGTCCCTTCGCCGGAAGCGTGAGGTGACAGACCTCGCACTTCTCGTCCTTCTCCAGATGCTTGGCGTGGTTCATCACCAGGTGCTGGTCACGCTTGACGTAGGTCGTCGGCTTGGCCGTGAGGTGGCAGAAGGCGCAGTTGCCCGACTCCTTCTCCTTCTTGTGGCAGGAGAGGCACTTGCTCTCCTTGGGGAAGACCCCCGGCGTGCCGAGCGCCGTCTCGTCGAAGATGGGCTCGTGACAGGTGAGGCAATCCACGCTGGCCTTCTTGTGACCGGCGTGGTTGGGGTTGATCACCAGGCTCGGATCAGCGGCGAATGCCGATCCACCGGTCACCAGCGCTCCCAGCACCAGTGCTCCCAGCAGCGAACGTCGCGCCCGGCACGCTCGCCAGATCATCGGTGGGCCTTTCCGTCGTAGTTGCTGAAGAGGTACGCGATCCGCGCGGTGACGCTGAAGGCCGTCGAGTAGAAGGGCGTGGTCCCCACCGAGCCGCTCAGCATCCCGGTCCACCCGGCGGCGAACAACCAGTTCGCGCTGGCCGTCGCGAGCAGCGAGGTCTGGTAGGCGTTGATCGGGTTCTGGAAGTGGACCCAGTCCACGTCGCCGCTCAGCTTCACCGACTGGCTCACCGGGGTGACGACCCAGGCGCGGAGCTCGGTCGCTCCGTTCGAGGGGATGTAGAGGAGCTTGCCGCTCGCCCCGACGGTGGACCTGCGCGGCGAACTTGTACGTGACCCGGAGCTCGGCCTGATCGCCGTTGCCGCCCTCGACCCAGAGGTGCTGGTACTCACCGTAGAGGCCGAGGCGGGGCAGCGCCTGCCAGAAAGCCCCACCTCCCAGGCCGTCTCGCTGGGTGTCGGCGAAGACGCTGAAGATGGAGGTCCGCGGGAGGTAGAGATCGGGCGAGGTCATCTCCCCGGTGGCGAAGAGCTCGACGTCCGGGGTCACCCGCCAGCGGACCCCGGCGGCGGCATCGGACCAGCGTCCCTCGCCCAGCGCGAGGATGCCCGAGGCGGTGACCGACAGGTTGGAGAGGATCGCGTACTGGCCATCGAGCCCCATGTCCTGCCGGGCGATGTACCCGTTGTTCAGGACCTCGAGATAGGAGAACCCGATCTCGCTCCCGTAGACCGGTCTCCAGAAGGCCCGTCCCCCGAAGGCGAAGTTTCCGTACTGGTAGCCGAAGCGCGACGGCGTGGGCGCGCCGACGTAGCCGCTGATCCCGAAGCTCCGGGAGATCATGGCGGTGGCGTTCAGGCCGTCGAGCTGCATCACCCGGGCCGCGCCGCCGGAGATGATCTGCCTCCCGATCGTCAGGACGAGATGGCGCTTGAAGAGCGCGCCCTGGACGTAGAGGAAATCGATGTCGCCGGTGCTGCCCGTGTAGATCGAGCTCTGGAGCGACGCGAGCTGTGCCCAGGCCGAGAGCTTGATGTTGAAGTCGTCGACCCCGTTGATGTCGAAGCCCCTGACCGTGAGGCCGACGAGCTCCGTGCCCCAGAATCCGGTCTGCGTGTTCCCCGCCGTCCACACCGGCTGGAGGCGGAGCACCGTCGTCGAGCTGGCGTCGACCGTCTGAGCCGCCGCCAGCGGCGCCCAGACGAGTCGAGAGCAGCGCGAGGGTCACCCACCGCGAGCCCGCCCCAGGGATGCGACCGAAGAGCCCTCGGTTCATGTGCCGGTGACGCTCCTGTTGGCTGCGTTAGGGCTCGCGCGAGTACGGAGGACGGTAGGGCGATGTGATGTTGTGCATCGTGGCCACGTCGAACGGGGCGTCGGGGCCGTGGCAGATGGTACAGGCTTCGACCGGTGGCGAGCTGTTGAAATCGGTGTTCAGCCGCGCGTGGGCTGCCGCGTCCGCCGCGTCATGGCAGGTGATGCACGCCCGGGTGGTCGGGGCCTGCCAGGCGACGTTGACGCACTTGCCCGAGGCGCCGCAGGTCTGCCCGTAGCCGCAGGGGACGGACGAGGAGCAGGTCGCGTTGCTGCTCTGGTGGCAGTTGGTGCACGACCGGACGTCGACCGGAGAGAGAATCTCCTGGAAGTCGAGCAGGCTGTTGTTGAACCCCAGGTAGTTGAGCGTTCCCGGGGCGATGCCCGCGGTGGGCAGGCCGATGTTGTTGCGCTCCGCGTAGCCCTCGCGCAGCCGGGCGAAGTGGATGTTGTGCACCAGCTGCTGGTAGTCGACGAACACGCCCGGCGTCGGGTCCACCGTGACCGTGCACACGCCGGACTGGCACGCCTCCCACCCTGCGGCGTTGCCCGGGCACTGGGCGTCGGTGGTGCAGGCCGCTCCGGTCGCTCCCACCACCCGGTCGAAGGCGTTCTGGGTATGGCAGGTGCTGCAGGTCTCGCCGTTCTTCCGCTGGCCGCCGTGGAGGGCCAGGTGGGGGAAGCCGTCCGCAGAGAGGCCGTGGCACGAGCCACACGCGGCCTGCGTCACGACCTGACGCCCCGCGGCCTTCTGGTTCACCAGGAAGGGAACCGCGACCTGGGCGTCGACCGCGTCACGGACGCCGTTGGTCGTCTTCGCCCAGTAGAACCAGACCGTGTAGTTGCCGGCGGGGTTGGTCTGCGTCCCGGCGCCGGGGTTGTTGAGCGGTGCGATCGACGTGGCCGGCCAGGTCGCAGCGGGCACGTAGGTATAGGTCTGGCTCGTCCCGTCGTAGGTCAGCGTGCCCGAGGTCTTCATGTTCAGGCCGCCCGTTCCAGCTCCGAAGACCCGCTGGGGGTTGCTCGTGGGACCGGCGACGAGGAAGGTGCCGGCCCAGGCGGCATTGGTCTTGAGATCTGCGACCGGCGCCGGAGTGGCCTGGTTGTCGAAGAGCTGGAACTTCACGGTCACGGTATCGCCCACCTTGAAGCTGCCGCCCGGGCCCGTGCCTCCGGTGGCGGTGACGCTCTTGAACGTGTAGCCGTCGAGACTGACCGGCGGGGCGAAGGGGGCGATCTGGTGCGCCACGTCGACCGGAGCGATGACGCTGTTCACCGCGTGGCACGTTGCGCACTGCGAATCGTCGGTCTGCTTCCCGTGGTAGGTCAGCTCGCAGTTCTTGGTCGTGGTGTTGCACGTGGCGATGGAGCTGAGTGCGGCGCAGCTCGCGTCGTTGGTGCAACCAGCCGTCCCCGTCGGGAAGCCGAGCACGGTCGGCGGAGCGATGACGGCCTGGGTCGCGCTCGGGTCGACCCCGCCATCCGGGAGGATGGCTCCGGCGAAGAAGACGTTGTCATGGCAGGTGCCGCAGGCCGCGCGCGAGAAGTTGTTCTTCCACGCGTCGTCGGTGTGGCAGGTGGTGCAGTTCCTCTCCATCGCCACCGAGGTGGGCAACGCCACGCCCGGCGTTCCGCCGGTGGGCATCACCGGGAACCCCACGTTGAGGAAGGTGATGAGCGAGGTGTCCGTGCCGAAGCCGTATTCCGGGTGCGCGACGCCCGGGGCGAGCTGGTGCTCGCCGCGGTGGACCCCGTGCGTCTTGCGCAGCAACGGATTCGGGCTGTACCCGGCGTTGTTGTGGCAGGCCTTGCAGCTGCCGATGGGGAGCGCGTCGAGCGCGTAGTTGCCCACCGGTGAGAAGCCCGGGGCGATGTGGGCCATGTACGTCTTGCCGCCCGGGGCGATGTTCTCGTGGCAGCTCGCGCAGCTCGAGGCGTCCGCCGGTCCGCTGGCGTAGGTCTCGACCGTGGCCGTCCCGATCTGGAAGTCCTGGAGGACGAACATCTGGTTGAGGGGGTCCTGGCCGATTGCCCAGACCGACGCGGTGTACGTCCCAGGCACCTCGTTGGTGATCGCGCTGAGCGTGTAGACGACCGTCCCATCCGCCTGGACGGCCATGTTCGGGTTCGGAGTGCCACCGTCCGCGAGCGGCTTGAGGCCCTGGGCCGTGAAGGGCGCCGGCGTCAGGTTCAGGAGTTTGTAGGCAGTGACGGTCTTGAGCGGCGCACGGGGCCCCACGACGAAGAAGTCGGCGGTGGAGCCGAGGTTCGCGGGAGGCACCTTTCCGCAGGAATTGGAGAAGGTGATGGTCACCACCGGCTTCTCGCCCGCGGTGAAGAACTGGCCGTTGGTCGGACTCGAGACGCCCAGGTGCCGCGGCGACGACGCCCCCGTCCCCTCCGATGCAGGCAGAGCTCCCGGCGTCGCCGGCGGGGCCGGGAGGCCCGACCGGGCCCGCCGGTCCCTGCGGTCCCTGATCGCCGGCACATCCGACCGCGAGTCCAACGACTGCTGCTCCCACCAACGACAGCACCCGCTGCATCGTCGTCCCCATCGCCGTCCCCTCCTCGCCGGAACCTCCGGCCCCGGAAACGTCCGGTAGCACGCAACGTACCAGTCGGTGAAGGCGGCGCCACGTAGACCCGAAGGGCCTAGATCGATGCACCACCGGCTCGCGCAATCCGTGCGGGTGCGCGCCGGCGGTGCGCGCGCGGATCACGCAATCGGTGCGAGGTCCCGCGGGGCGCCGATCCCGACCCTTCGCCACTGCCCGATCGTCGTTCTTGCGATTGCTTGCGAGTGCCCGGTCGATCCGCTACGCCATCGCAGAAACCCGGAGGGCTCGCATGAACCGTTTCCGCCTCGTTGCCTCGTTCGCAGCTGCCTCACTCCTCCTCGGCGCGAACGCGCTGGCCGAGACCGATCCCAAGGTCCAGCGCGCGTGGAAGGCGAAGTGCTCGTCCTGCCACGGTGCCGCTGGCAAGGCCGACACCGAGAAGGGCCAGCAGATGAAGATCGTCGACATGACGACCCCAGCCTTCCAGGCGAAGAAGGACGACGAGCTCAAGAAGGCCATCAACGACGGCGTGAAGAAGGAGAAGGGCGGCGTGAAGCAGGAGATGGACGCGTTCAAGGGCGACCTCACGCCCGAGCAGGTCGACGCGCTCGTCGCCTACATCCGCACCTTCAAGCAGTAGCAAGCGGCGCAGAGAGCGCGCCTGCAAGAAAGGCTGGACCGATCATGAAACCCGTTCGTCTCGCGGCGACGCTCGTCGCCGCTTCCGTCCTGCTCGGCACCACCGCGATGGCGCAGGCGGACCCGAAGAAGACCGACCGCACCTGGAAGGCGAAGTGCGCGTCGTGCCACGGCGCCACCGGCAAGGGGGACACGGACAAGGGGAAGGAGCTGAAGGTTCCCGACATGACGACCCCGACCTTCCAGGCGAAGAAGGACGACGAGCTCAAGAAGGCCATTTCCGACGGCACCGAGAAGGCCAAGGACCACGCCTTCAAGAGCGAGCTGACGCCCGAGCAGATCGACGGGCTCGTCGCCTACATCCGCGGCCTCAAGAAGTAGCCGGCGGCGAGCGAGCGCTCGCTCCAGAGAGGGTGGCTCGCACCGTCGCCCCCCAGCCACCGCCAGTTTGAACATCCTTGCGAGTCGCCCGTCGATTCGCTAGGCGTCCGTCACCTCTCGGAGGGCACGCATGAAGAACGTCCGTCTCATTGCCTCGATCGCAGCGGGTTCACTTCTCCTCGGCGCCTCAGCGCTCGCGCAGGACGACGCCAAGGTCGCGCGCGCGTGGAAGGCCAAGTGCGCCTCGTGCCATGGCCAGACCGGCAAGGGCGACACCGACAAGGGCAAGGAGCTCAAGGTCGAGGACATGACCACCGCGAAGTACCAGGGGAAGAAGGACGACGAGCTCAAGAAGGCCGTCACCGACGGCGTCAAGGCGGACGGCAAGGAGGTCATGCAGGCGTTCAAGGACGAGCTGACCCCGGACCAGGTCAACGCCCTCGTGAAGTACACCCGCACCTTCAAGAAGTAGTCGGTCCCGGCGGAGCGTGGGCGCCCCGGCAGGCCCGGGCGCGCCCCCCGCCTCCTGTCACGGGGTTCGTCGGTCCCGCTCCGCCTTCCGCCGCCGGCCGAGCTCGCGGATCTTGAGCCCCATCACCACCGCCAGGAACGACATCAGGCCGATGGAGACCAGCAGCCCGTTGCGCCGGTAGCGCTGCTCCTTCCGCGCGGCGTCGACGAGCTGGTCGGTCTTGGCGATCGCCTCGCGTCCCAGCTTCGCACCCTGGTCGAAGCCACCCCGGTCGAAGGTGTGCACCCTCGACCGCGTCTGGACGATGGCCTCGCTCAGCTCCTCGATGGACGCCAGGACGGGGTCCGCGTCGAGACCGCGCTCCGCCAGGTCCTCCGCCTCGGGGCGGAGCTTCTGCCGGGTGCTTGCCAGGTCCAGCAGCGTGCTCCGGAAGTAGCGGGCCGTCGCGTTGCACTCCGGCTTGTCCTTCGCGTTCTGCGCATGGCAGGCGCCGCAGAGGCCGTCGGGAGCGTCGGAGATCATCGTGTCCGTCGCCTTCGCGATGTCGTGCTTGCCGTGGCACTTCTCGCACTCCGGCCAGTGGTGCGCCTCGAAGGCCTGCTTGTGCTTGCTCCCGTCGAAGAAGGTGCCGTTCTGCGAATGGCAGGTGCGGCAGACCTGCGAGACGGAGCTCACCTTCGGCGGCATGGCCGCGTGGTTGCCGTGGCAGCTGTTGCAGGCCGGAGCGCCGAGGTCGCCCTTCTCCAGCAGGGCCTTTCCATGCACCGACTGCTTGTACTGCTCGAGCTGGTTGGTGGGCAGCGGCGTTCCGTCGTCCTTCTTGTAGCCGGCCATGTACGCCGCGTTGGCATGGCACTGGCCGCAGGTCTCGGGAATCGCCTGCGGGTGCACCTTGGACTGTCGGCTCTTGGGGTCCCGGATCCCGTGCACTCCGTGGCAGCTCACGCACTGCGCCGCCTTGGAGTCCTTCTCCTTGAGGAGGAGGATGCCGTGCCGGCTCTCCCGGTACTTCGAGAGCTGGTCGGTGGGCAGCGAGGGGTTGAAGTCGCGCATGAAGCCGGGGTCGGCGTGACAGCGGGCACAGAACTCCGGGATCCAGGTCCGGTCCGTGTGGCGCACGTCGGCCTTCGGCCAGCGGGCCGCGATGTCCGGCGTCATCACGTCCTTCTCCGGCGAGCCTCCGTGACAGCCGGCGCAGGAGAGCCCGCGGCGGAAGTGCACGTCACTCAGGAAGCTCTTGAGGTTCAGGAGCTCGTTCGAGTGGCTGGCCTTGGAATCCGAGGAGAAGAGGTGGATCTTCTTCTGCGATTCGGGATCCACGTGGCAGAGGATGCAGTTGTCGGAGAAGACGATCGCCGCGGCCTGCGAGGAGAGATCCAGCGACAGGATGACCTTGAGATGCTTCGCGCCGCCCAGAGTGAGCGCATCGGCGTCCTTGCCGATGAGCTCGAGCGTGTGTGGAGGCAGCTTCTGCAAGTAGGCCCGCTCGGCGCTCCCCAGGATCGGAGTTCCGTCCTTCTCCTTCTCCTGGAAGAGCACCTCGACCGACTTGGGGAGCTTGCCGTCGGCCGGAGCGGGCGCCGGAGCGGCGCCGGCGTCTGGCCGAGGAGGAGCAGCAACGGCAGCAGCCCGTTCATCTCGGCACCCCCAGCTGCGCGGCCGGCTTCTGCCGGGACGACAGCACCACCCCGCCAATCGCGACTGCCAGGGCGATGGCTCCGGCGATCAGGTAGTCCACACCGAGCACGCCGTTCAGGACGACCTGGAGGAGGGCCGCGCCGGAGAAGAACATCCAGCGCTGCCGGTAGGCCAGGATCCGGAGCACGGCGATGGCCGACGCCAGCGCGAGCGTGATCCAGGCGCACGTCCACGCGGTGGACCGGGGATCGGGGAGCTTCCCGGGCATGCCCTTCCCCCCGATGTCCCAGGCCTTCAGCGTGAGATAGGCCATGAAGATGATCGCGGCGATCGCCAGATCGGTGAACATGGGCGAGGGCTGACCCTTGGCGGCGCGGCGATCCAGCCACGGCACCAGCGCCCAGATCCCCATCAGCACCGTGACCACCAGCAGCGCTGCCTGCGGCCCCTCCATCCCGAAGAGGTGCGGCGGAAATTCCTTCAGCAGCTGGTAGACCCAGAGGAAGTACCACTCCGGCTTGATCCCCGGGTACGCGGGCGCGAGCGGGTTCGCCTTCTTCCCCAGCTCCCACTCCATCCCGGGGATGCCCGGGCCGTACGGAAGCAGGTACACCAGGATCGCCAGGACGATCAGGCACACCAGCCACAGAAGAAGGTCGCGGAAGATGAAGTCCGGGAAGAACTTGAGCCCCGGGCGATCCGCGGGCTGGTGCGCCATCCCGTGCGCCATGCCCTGGACCTGGATGAAGATCAGATGGCCCGAGACCACTCCCACCATGACCAGCGGGAGGATGACGACGTGGAGGGCGAAGAAGCGGTAGAGCGTGTTGATGGTGACGTCCGGTCCACCGCGCATCACCTCCAGCAGCCACTGACCGACGACCGGCACGCTCTTCACGGAGTCCGTGCCCACTGCGGTGGCGAAGAACGACAGCTCGTTCCAGGGCAGCAGGTATCCGGAGAAGCCGAAACCGAGCGCGATGGCGAAGAGCAGGAAGCCGGTGACCCAGGTCAGCTCCCGGGGCTTCCGGTACGCCTTCAGGATCATGGTGCTGAACATGTGCACCACCAGCGAGACGATCATCAGATGCGCGCTCCAGCAGTGGATGGAGCGGATCAGCCAGCCGAAGGGGACCTTCGAGGTGATGTAGCGGATCGACTCGTACGAGGTCACCTCCCCCGCCTGGTAGTACATGAGGAGGAGGACGCCGGAGACGAGCTGGACGGTGAAGAAGAACAGCGTGGTCCCGCCCAGGTAGTACCAGACCATGGAGTGCCCACCGACCGGGACCTCCTTGTGCTCCGCCCACCGCACCAGCTTCGAGACGCCGAATCGCGCATCGAGCCAGCGGTACAGACGCGCGCCGACGGAGGCGGGCGCTTCCGGCTGCGCCTCGATCATGCCTTCTCCATCGACAGGATCACGTCGTTCCCCTCTCGGGTGGCGATCCATTTCATGAGCGGCCGCGGCGGAGGACCGGAGAGAACTCGGCCGTCCAGATCGAACTTGCCGTTGTGACAGGCGCACCAGATCAGCGAATCGCCCGGGACGAACTGCACGGTGCATCCCTCGTGCGTGCACTTCGCGTCGAGAGCGCGCAGCTGGCCGCCTGCCTCGAAGACGATCACCTTCCGGGTCCCCGATCGGGCGATGACGAAGTGCGACTTGCCGAGAGTTGCCATCTCCTCGGCGGTCAGCTTCAGAGGAGCGCCCGCCCCGGTCTCCGAGAGAGGACGCAGGTAGCGCAGCACGGGATAGAGCATGCTGACCGCCCACCCGAGGATCCCCGCGCCGAGGAACCAGTTGAGGACGCTGCGCCGCTCCGGCTTCGAGCTCTGAGCGACCGGGGCCGTCATGTCCACGCTCCCTTTGCTGGAATGCCGCAGCGGCAACGTTTGACCGTAAAACAACATCGTGTCACGCGATTTCGAGGGCGGCCTCCGCGGGGCAACACGCGCGCAGCTCCCTTGCACGGCGGAGTCGCGCAAGCCTTGCGTGGTCGGTGGCGTCGAGTCGTTCGCGCAGATCCTGCTGCCCATGAGGCAGGCGGGGCAGACCTTGCGCCGCCGGATCGCCAAACAGGATGAAGCCCGGGCGGACCAGGACACGAACCCGTTGGGTCCGGTTCTTGCTCGGCGGCCATCCGATGATCCGATCGAAGGACCCCCCTTCGGTGCGGAGCAGCAACTCGTTCGGGTTTCGATGGACGCCTCATGCATTGGGCGGTGGTGTTCGACAGCTGACACTTGGGAGGGTTTCATGAAGATGCGCATCCCCTTGGTAGCACTGGCCATTTTGGCCCTCTCCCTCGGGTGTAGCGGCAGCCAGGGCCCCGCCGGGGCGGCAGGGCCCAGCGGGCGACGCCGGCCCTCCGGGGCCCCCGGGGAACTCCGGGGCCACCCTCATCACGGTTCCGAGCAACGCCGACACGCCCAGCGACGCTGATTCCGCAGCCTGGGCATCGCTCGCCCCGAATGTGACGATCACGAGCGTCACCATCGCCAGCCCGCCGGTCGTGAAGTTCAAGGTGACGAACGCCGCAGGGGTTCCGATTGCGGGGCTCGGCAACACGTCCAAGAGCGCCACCGCCTCGGTCGCGGGCCTGACCAACCTCTCCTTCGCCCTGGCCAAGCTCGTGCCGGGCGCCAGCAACGCCCCCAGCAAGTGGGTCAGCTACATCGTGACGACGGTGCCGACGGTCGCGGCCGATGGAGGGACGAACGCAGCCACGCCCACCCGGCCGACCACCGACAACACCGGCACCCTGGTGGACAACGGGGACGGGACGTACGCGTACACGTTCTACCGGGACGTCAAGGCGATCAAGGACCAGGTGGCGGCGATGACGGTCTCCGCTCCCAACAACACGGCCGACCTGGGCGACCTGACCTTCGACCCGACCCTCGTGCATCGGGCGACCATTCAGCTGTCGGGCAATGCGCCTGGCACCGGCAACAACACCCCCAACGGAGCCACGAACGTCCCCGCGGTGGTGATGCAGGCTCCGGCCGACGTCATCTTCGACTTCAATCCTGGCACCGGCCAGGCGGTCGCAGCCTCGGGTCGGGACATGGTCACTGCCACGGCGAACTGCAACGACTGCCACCGTCAGCTCGGCGGGATTCCCGGGGACGACGCCGACAGCTCGGCGGCCACCTTCCACGGCGGCAATCGTAACGACGCCCAGTACTGCGTCGTCTGCCACACCGAGCAGCGCAAGTACGGCCAGGACGGAAGCCGCCTGGAACGCGTCGACCCTGACCTTCACCTCCAGCAGCACAATGAGGTTCCGTGACCGCGCGGTCGGAAACCTCCCGAATCAGATTCACCACATTCACGCGGGCCCGGTCCTGGCGTTCAAGAACTACAACTACGCCGGCGTGCTGTTCAACGAGGTGCTGTACCCGCAGGACCTTCGCAACTGCACCAAGTGCCACGACGGTCCAGCCACCTCGACTGCCCCGACCACGCGGGCGACAACTACAAGACCGTTCCCAGCCGGCTGGCCTGTGGTGGGTGCCACGATGGCATCGACTTCGCGACCGGCACGGGAGTCACCTTGGCCGACGCGATGCAGCGGGCCTGACCGTTTCGCCCCAAGGGCACATTGGCGGCATACAGCCCGACGATAGCGGTGCGCAGCGTGTCACTCCGACCCGTCCCGTCCCACATCATACATCGACGCTGTCCACCGGCCGGTGACTCCGCCGAATTCCCAGAGCGCACTGGCGGTGACCGGCGGGAACGCCAACACCAACGCGGCCTGGATCGCCTCCAACTCGGCTCGGCTGCCGGCCGGAACACTCACGGTCAGCTATGACATCAAGAGCGTCTCGAGTGAACGCGAACAAGCAGCCGGTGATCGTGTTCCGGCTCCTGCAGAACGGTGCAACGGAACGACCTCAACACCTTTGCGACCGCGACCGCCAACCCGGCGACCGGACAGAAGGAGATCTGGGACAACTTCATGGGCGTCGCCGAGCCTCTACTTCGTCTTCTCGGTTCCGAGGACGGCTTCACCACCCCGGCTGATTACAACGCCAGCGTCAGCGGTTACCTGCGGGCCATCTGGAACGGCAGGCCACCACCGGGACAGGAGCGGGAACCCTGACCGGTCCCGACGCCAATGGGTACTACACCGGGACGCTCACCGGAGTCACCATTCCCGACGAGCGCGGTCATGCTCACCGGCGGCATCGGGTACTCGTACAACGTCACCAGTACCCTGCCCCTGACGCAGACCAATCTGACCAAAGCCTACCCTGTACCACAACTACCCTGTTTGGGCGGCGGGACTGACTGAGCCACACCACACCCTGCGTGGCGAGCGGCGCGTGCCCCAAGTGCAATCGGCGGCCTGATCGTCATCGCCCCCAACGCGCAGAAGGTTGCGACCGGGTACACGGGCCGGCGGGCCATCGTCGAGGACGCCCGCTGCAACGAGTGTCACCAGGAGCTCGGCACCTTCACCGAGGACGCCTTCCATGCGGGACAGCGGAACGACGGGACCACCTGCTCGTGGTGCCACACGCCCGAACCGCGCAAGCACCGGCTGGTCGGCTGACTCCATCTACTTCGTGCACGCCATTCACGCGGGTGCGAAGCGGAGGCACCGAGTTCACCTGGCACGCCTCGACCGCGACCTCTTCGTTCGCCGAGGTGAATATCCGGGAGTCCTGAACGTCTGCGAAGGCTGCCACCTCCCTGGCGCGTATCAACTTCAACAACAGCGACTCGCCAGCGCCCTGCCGACAACCGGCTCTACCGCACGGTGGCGACCGGCGCGTTCAGCGGCAACATTGGCGATACCTTCACCAGCTACTCGTCAGAGCTGCGCCGCGAGCACAGTCCAGTCCGGCGACCGACCTGGCCGTTCACGTCGCTCGCTCCGTACTTCGCCGCCCACCGCGAATGGGACGTCCACGCCCAACTACGGCATCGCCTTCTCCTTCAACCCCGGGGTACCGCGTCCAACGGGTGCACGCCGGATGGCACGGCGTACTCGGTCGGAGCGGGGCAGACCGTGCGAGAACGTCCGGGCGGCGAACGCGTCCTACGACAAGAACCTGGTGAACTCGCCGGTCGCGGGGGTCTGCTTCGCCTGTCACGACACGCCGAGCGCCATCGCGCACTTCGAGCTGAACGGCGGGTCGATCTACAAGCCGCGGACCGCTGCGCTGAACCAGCCCGAGACCTGCCTGATCTGCCACGGCGCAGGCAGGATCGCGGACATCGCAGAAGTGCACTCGCACTAGCCGAAGCGCGATTGCCCGAAGTCACAGCGCGTCCCGTGGGTCAATCCCGCGGGACGCGTTGCTGTTTCGGGTTGGCCCAGAACCGCGCGCGGAACCCGAACGCCACCCGGCCCGAGGTGACGTGCGAGTCGATGGGCGGGTCGACGACGGCGTTCTGGATGGCGTTCCACTGGACGCTGCCGGACAGCCAGACCGTCCAGGCCGAGCCCCAGGCGCAGCGACACCCGGAGCCCGACCACGTGCGCCTGGCCGAGGTCCGAGGCATAGACCAGATACTCGTACCAGGGCGAGATGCTGAACGACCCGAGCTGCTGTTCGAAGCTCGGACTGACCGCCCAGCGGAGCGGGGCCAGCGGAAACCCCGAGTCGAGCGAGCCGAACCCGTTGGTTGAGACCCGCGCCGAGAAGGGCAGCGCGGTAATCGGATCCTTGTCGTAGACGTAGACGCTGCCCCAGAGGCCAACGTTGGTCGTCGGGCCGAACGAGTGCAGCAGCGCCACGGTCGCCACGAGCTGGTTGAGGGTTTCCTCCCCTCCCTTGAGGTACGGCCCGAGCACCTTGCAGAACCGGGTGTTCGGGATGGCGCGGCAGAGGGCCATCAGCGCCTGACGGCTCACCGGCTGGCCCTGCCCGTCGACCACGGCGTCGACGCGCTGCCGGGTGGTGAGGAGCGTCCAGCCGAGGCTCACGTCGAGCACCGTGCCGCCCAGGACCGTGCCGAGGAACTCGGTGCCGCCCAAGGTGACGCTCGCCCCAGCCAGCGCCCCGACGCTCGACGTCGCGTTGTACAGGAGCACCTCGGTCGTCGAGGTGCTCGAGGTGCCGAAGAGCGAATCGAAGCTCTGCCCCGCCACCGGAGACCCGGAGACGTCGAGGTAGACGTTCACCCGGGGGCTCACGTCCCAGTCGACGCCGCCGACGGCGCTGAAGATCTGCGTGCTGCTCGTCCCGAACGCTGCGCCCTCGGCCGGAGGCGACGACGGGTCGACCGTGTAGGCGGCGCCCACCTTGAGGGTCCAGTCGTCGTTCAGGTCGAAGCGGAACGTGAGCTGGTCGGCGACGTTTGCGGACTGGGGAGACGAGGGCGTGCTGTCGTTCAGACCCAGGGCGAGCTCGTTGGTGACCGAGTGCGCCCGCACCGGCGGCGCGCCGAGCAGCAGGATCAGCAGCAGCCGTCGGACGTGCCTCACGGGACCCCGCAAGCCTTGCACTGCCCCCAGGAACCCGGAAAGGGCTCCGGAGTCTCGGAGGCGCGGCTTCCGTGGAGGTGGGTGTGGGCGCGGGGGCCCCGAAGTTGAGTCCGGCTCTTGCACGCGCTAGTGATGGAGGTTGGTTCCCATGTCTCGCGCCGCGCTCACCGCCGTGCTCCTGCTCGCCCTGGTCGGCCAGGCGGCGAGCGCCGCGCAGCGGCTCGCCTGTCCGATGCTCGAGCGCGCCCGGGCTGGAGTCGAGGCCGGGTGCGAGCACTGTCCGCCTCCGCCGCCCGACGTCGCGCTGCGCTCCGCCCTGCCCGACTGCTGCGCCTTCCACGCGGTGACGGTGGAGACGGCGGTCTCCGAGCCGGTCCGCGCCTCGCATCCAGGCGCGACCGTGGCGCTCGCTGCACCGCGCGCCCTCGTCACCCCGCTCGCCGTCCCCGCGGTGCGTGCCGCTCCGTTCGAATCGCGCGCTCCGGCGCCGTCGCCACCTCCCAGGAACCTCCCGCTGCTGTCGTGAGAGGGGGCGCCGGTCCCGGCGCTCCCACGGCTCCGGCGTGTGCGCACCCAGCGCCCCGCCGCCGACCGGTGACGCCCGCTGAGCGGCGTCTTCCGGATTCCCTCACCTCCAGCCCCGCGGAGGCCCTCACGTGCCCTCCCTTCTCTGTCTCGTGGTTCTCCAGCTCACCCGGGCCACACCAGGCGACGCCGCCCTTCCGGCGCTCCTCCAGCCCGACCCGGCCGACCGGGTGCTGCCGGCCCTGGTCGCCGAGACCCTGGCCCACAACCCGGACGACGCCCGGGCCCGGGCAGACGTCCTGGCCCAGCGCGCGCGCGTCCCCCAGGCCGGCGCCCTGGCCGACCCCACGCTCGTCCTCGGCATCCAGAACGACGGCTTCCAGGGCATCAAGATCGGCGTCGAGCCCACCAGCTTCTGGCAGGTGCTGATGAACGTGCCGCTGTCGTGGCCGGGTAAGCGTGGGCTCCGGGAGGAGGTGGCCGAGTCGCAGCTCGGGGTGGCCGAGGCTGCGCTGCAGCGGGTGCGCCTCACCCTCCTCGGCGAGGTCGAGCGGGCGTACCTGGACCTCCGGCTGATCCGCGGACAGCTCGGGCTTCAGGAAAGGCTCGAGTCTCTGTGGAAGCAGGCCGAGGAGATCGCCCGGGCCCGGTACCAGGTGGGCGAGGCGCCGCAGTCGGACCTCCTCCGCGCGCAGCTCGAGCGCACCCGGCTGCGGCTGCAGCGGCTCGCGCTCGAGGCCGCGGAGCGGACCAGCATCGAGGGTATCAACCGTCTGCGCGTCTACCCGCTCGACGCGCCGGTGGAGACCCCGGTCGCCCTCGTCGACGCCCGTCTTGGACCGCTGCCCGGGCCGGAGGCCCTACTCGCCGACGCAGAGGCCCGGAGCCCGGACCTGGCGCTCGCCGCCCGCAGCGCCGGCACGGCGGAGGTCCGGGTGAAGAGCGCCTACCGCGAGCGCTGGCCGGACCTCTCGCTGACCGCGGCCATCATGCCCCGCGGACAGCTCGTGCCGATGTGGGCGGCCAGCTTGGGCGTCACTCTCCCGATCTACTGGTGGGACAAGGGCTCCCGCGCGGTGGACGAGGCCGAGGCGGTACGAACCTCCGAACAGCAGGGCGTCGAGTCGGTGCGCCAGCTCCTCGCGCTCCGCACGCGCGAACGCCACACCGCCCTGGCAGCGCTGGTCGAGTCGCTCGAGGTCTACCGCCACGGCCTGCTGGTCCAGTCCGATGCGACGGTGCGGTCCACTCTCTTCCAGTACCGGGTGGGCAAGGTCCCGTTCGCCGCAGTGCTGGAGGTGATGCGGGGCCTGGTCACCGACGAGGGCGGATACCTCGGGACGCTCGCCGACGCCGAGCGGGTGCTCATCGGCCTGCGCGAGGTGAGCCTCCAGCCTCCGTCCGCGGCGGGCGGGGCAGCGTCCGGGGGAGGCACCGTGCCCGGCGCCTCGTCCCCGACCGCGGCACGAACCTCTTCCGGAGCGGGCGCGGCCGCCGCCCCCGCCTCCGCGCCTGGAATGTGAAGGAGTCCTCCATGAGCACCCGACGCTTCGGACCGCTCGTCCTCACCATCGCGCTGGTCCTCGGCATCGCCGCCGGGGTGGGCGCCACGGCGCTCGTCCTCCGCCGCCCCGCTCCGCCCGCCACCGCTTCCGGCGCACCGCACGTCCACACCACCTACGTCTGCCCGATGCACCCCAGCATCACCTCGGACAAGCCGGGGGAGTGCCCCATCTGCGGGATGCAGCTCGTGGCGGCGAGCACCCCGCCGGCAGAGGCGAATGCCGCCGCGGGCGGGAGGAAGCTCCTCTTCTACCGCTCGCCCATGGACCCGAAGCAGACCTCGCCCACGCCGCGGAAGGACGAGATGGGGATGGACTACGTGCCGGTCTACTCCGACGAGGTGGGCGGCGCCGAGCACGGGACCGCGGGCCTGGCCACCGTGGGAATCGACCCGCAGCGGCAGCAGCTCATCGGCCTGCGGACCGCGCCGGTGACCGAGGGGCCGGTGGGCGGCAGCTGGCGCACCGTGGGCCGGGTCGCGGTCGACGAGACGCGGGTGCACCACGTGGCGCTCAAGTTCTCCGGCTTCATCGAGGAGGTCTTCGTCGACTACGTGGGCAAGCAGGTGCGCGCCGGCGAGCCGCTGTTCAGCATCTACAGCCCGGACGTGGTCTCGGCCGAGGACGAGTACCTGCTCGCATTGCGCACCCGGGCTGCGCTGGGAGCCGGCTCGGCACAGGCGGGTGAGGACCTGGTCGCGGCGGCGCGGGACCGGCTCAAGCTCTGGGACATCCCGGAGCAGGAGATCCGGCGCCTCGAGCGCACCGGGAAGGCGCACCGAACCGTCACCCTCTACGCGCCGATGAGCGGGGTGGTCACCAAGAAGGACGCGGTGATGGGGCACCGGGTGGTCGAGGGCGACATGCCCTACGAGATCACCGACCTGAGCCAGGTCTGGGTCCTCGCCGACGCCTACGAGTCGGACCTTGGCCGGGTGAAGCTCGGGACTCCCGCCTCGCTCACGCTGCAGGCGTTCCCGAACAAGGAATTCCCCGGGAAGGTCATCTTCATCGACCCCATCATGGACCCGAAGACGCGCACCGCGAAGGTGCGGCTCGCCTTCCCCAACCCGACCGGTGAGCTCCGGCCCGAGATGTTCGGCGAGGTGACGCTCCGGACGCCGGCGCGAACGGGGCTGAGCATCCCCAACGACGCGATCATCGACTCCGGGACGCGGAAGGTGGTCTTCGTCTCGCTCGGCGAGGGGAAGTTCCGTCCCCGCGAGGTGAAGATCGGCGCGAGCGACGGTGAGCGCTCCGAGGTGCTGGAGGGCGTGTCCGCCGGGGACCAGGTGGTGACCCGGGCCAACTTCCTGGTCGACTCCGAGTCGAGGCTGCGGGCATCGCTGGGTGCGCTCGAGGGAGCGGCCAATGATCCGCCGCATCATCCGCTTCTCGGCCGAGCAGCGGTGGGCGGTGCTCACCTGCGCGGTGGTGCTGCTCGGGGTGAGCGTCTGGACCATGCGCACCATCCCCCTGGATGCGCTGCCGGACCTCTCGGACACCCAGGTCATCGTCTACTCGCGCTGGGACCGGAGCCCGGACATCCTCGAGGACCAGGTCACCTACCCCATCACCGCCGCGCTGCTCGGCACGCCGAGGGTGAAGGCCATCCGCGGGTTCTCCGACTTCGGCTTCAGCTTCGTCTACGTCATCTTCGAGGACGGCACGGACCCGTACTGGGCACGGACGCGGGTGCTCGAGTACCTCTCGAAGATCACCTCGCAGCTGCCGCCCGGGGTGAAGACCGAGCTCGGGCCCGACGCGACCAGCGTGGGCTGGGTGTTCCAGTACGCGCTGGTGGACCGCAGCGGGAAGCACAGCTCGGACGAGCTGCGCAGCTTCCAGGACTGGTTCCTCCGCTATGCGCTGCAGGCCGTGCCCGGCGTCTCGGAGGTGGCCACCGTGGGCGGCCAGGTGCGCCAGTACCAGATCACCGTGAACCCCAACGCGCTCGCCTCGCTACCGCATCCCCCTGGACGCGGTCATCCAGGCGGTGCGGCGGGGCAACAACGACGTGGGCGGCCGGCTGGTCGAGATCTCCGGCCGCGAGTACATGGTGCGCGGCCGCGGCTACGTGAAGTCGGTCCACGACCTCGAGTCGCTGGTGCTCCGGACCGAGAACGGCACGCCGATCACGGTGAAGGACGTGGCCCAGGTGACGCTCGGCCCCGAGATGCGCCGCGGCGTGGCCGACCTCGACGGCCAGGGCGACGTGGTGGGCGGCATCGTGGTGATGCGCCAGGGCGAGAACGCGCTCACGGTCATCGAGCGGATCAAGGCGAAGCTGGCCGAGCTGAAGCCCTCGCTGCCCCCGGGCGTGGAGGTGGTCTCGACCTACGACCGGTCGATCCTCATCGGCCAGGCGATCGACACCGTCCGGAGCAAGCTCATCGAGGAGATCATCATCGTCAGCGTGGTGATCCTGATCTTCCTCTGGCACGTCCCCTCGGCCATCGTGCCGATCATCACCATCCCGGTGTCGGTGGCGCTGGCCTTCATCCCCATGAAGCTCTTCGGGCTGAACGCGAATCTGATGTCGCTCGCCGGGATCGCCATCTCCGTCGGCGTGCTGGTCGACGGGGCGATCGTCGAGGTGGAGAACGCCTACAACAAGATCCAGCGGTGGCAGGCCGCGGGTAGCCCGGGGAGCTTCCACGACGTGCGGCTGGCCGCGCTGATGGAGGTGGGCCCGAGCGTCTTCTTCTCGCTCCTGGTCATCGCGGTGGCCTTCCTCCCGGTCTTCACCCTGGTGGACCAGGAGGGGCGCCTCTTCCGTCCCCTCGCCTTCTCCAAGAACTTCGCCATGGCCATCGCTGCGGTGCTGGCGGTGACCGTGGACCCGGCGCTGCGGATGCTCTTCGCCCGCATCGAGCCGTTCCGCTTCCGCCCGCGCGCCCTGAGCTGGCTCGCCAGCGGACTCCTCGTCGGGACCTACCACCCGGAGGAACGCCACCCCATCAGCCGGCTGCTCCATCGCGTGTACGAGGGGCCCTGCCGGTTCGTGCTCCGGCACGCGCGGACCACCGTCGTCGCCAGCGTCGTGCTCGTCGCGCTCACCGTTCCGGTCTACCTCCGGCTGGGCTCGGAGTTCATGCCGCCGCTCGACGAGGGGACCATCCTCTACATGCCCTCGGCGGTGCAGCCGGGGATGTCGGTGGCCGAGGCCCAGGCGGCGCTCCAGCTGCAGAGCAAGCTGCTCCGGACCTTCCCGGAGGTCGAGCGGGTGTTCGGCAAGGCAGGCCGGGCGACGACCTCGACCGACCCCGCGCCGCTATCGATGATGGAGACCACGGTGACACTCAAGCCGCGCTCGCAGTGGCGCGAGGCGCCGCGCTGGTACTCGGACTGGGCGCCGGGCTGGCTCAAGGCGCTGCTGCGGCCCGTCTGGGACGACCGGATCAGCGAGGCCGAGCTGCGGGCCGAGATGGACGCGGCGCTGCGGCTCCCCGGCATCTCCAACGCCTGGACCATGCCCATCAAGGGCCGGCTGGACATGCTCTCCACCGGCATCCGCACGCCGATCGGCATCAAGATCTCGGGCGCCGACCTGGACGAGATCCAGAAGGTCGCCGTGGCCACCGAGGCGGCGCTCTCGAAGGTCCCCGGGACCCGGAGCGTCTATGCCGAGCGCGTATCCGAGGGCTTCTTCCTCGACTTCGTTCTCAAGCGGGACCGGCTCGCCCGCTACGGCCTCAGCATCGACGACGCCAACGCGATGGTGCTCACCGCGGTGGGCGGCGAGGAGCAGGGCGTCACCGTGGAGGGCCGCGAGCGCTACGGCATCAACGTCCGGTATGCCCGCGACTACCGCGAGGACCTCTCCGCCCTGCGCCGGGTGCTGCTCCCGCTGCCGCAGGGCGGGCAGATCCCGATGGAGGAGATCGCCGACGTGGGGCTGGTCCAGGGCCCGTCGATGATCCGCAACGAGAACGGGCTGCTCGCCGGCTACGTCTACGTGGACTTCGACACCTCGAAGGTGGACATCGGCAGCTACGTCGACCGGGCGAAGCAGGCCGTCGCCGGGGCGGTGAAGGTGCCGCCCGGCTACTCGATGTCCTGGAGCGGCCAGTACGAGAACATGCTCCGCGTCCGCGAGCGGCTGAAGTTCATCCTCCCGGTGACCCTCTTCCTCATCTTCGGGCTGCTGTACCTGAACACGCGCTCGCCGGTGAAGGCGGGCATCGTGCTCCTGGCCGTGCCCTTCTCGGCCATCGGGGCGGTCTGGCTGCTCTGGCTGCTCGGGTACAACATCTCCATCGCGGTCTGGGTGGGGATGATCGCCCTCATGGGGCTCGACGCCGAGACCGGCGTCTTCATGCTCCTCTTCCTCGACCTCGCCCACGACGAGGCGACGGCCGCGGGAAGGCTCAGGACGCGCGGCGACCTGGTCGAGGCCATCGTCCACGGGGCGGTGAAGCGCGTCCGGCCCAAGGCGATGACCGTCGCCGCGGCCTTCATGGGCCTCCTGCCCATCCTCTGGGCCACGGGCACCGGCGCCGACGTCATGAAGCGCATCGCGGCGCCGATGGTCGGCGGGCTGGTGACCTCGTTCATCCTCGAGCTGCTGGTGTATCCGGCGGTCTACTTCCTCTGGAAGGGGCGGGGGCTCGCCGACGGGCCGGCCACCGCGGCGGAGCCGAGGTCCGGGGAACTGTCGCCCGTCCTGGCCTGAGGAGTGGGTGGGCTCCCCGGCCGTCGAGGGATCTGTCTATGCTCCCCGGCCTTCGAACCCCGGAGGGTCTCAGGGATGCAATTCAAGAAGCTGTTCCAGGTCCTGGTGCTGGGCGGTGCGACGGTGGTCGCGGCAGCGGGTTGCGCACAGGCAAACGCGCAGGAGAAGGGGAAGAAGCCACCGCCTGACGCCGGGGCCGACTCGAGTTCCGGAGGCGGGGTCAAGGGCTGGTGACCTCGGCCCGCAGCGCGGCGGCGGAGGCCTGGAGCTTCCGCGCGCGGGTCGAACAGGAAGCAGCACTGAGGTTCGACCGGCTCGCGGCCATCGTCGCCGGCTTCGACCCGGCCTCGCCCGTCCCGGCGCTGATGCAGCGTGCCGCGGCGGACGAGCGCCGGCACACCGAGCTCTGCGCGCGCCTGGCGCGCACCCTGGGCTCTCCGGTGACGCTGGACCCCGTGCCGGAGCTCCCGGCCATCGCCCCGCGGGCGCTCGACGCGCGGAAGGCCGCGCTCTACGAGGTCGTGGCCGCCTGCTGCATCACCGAGACCGAGAGCATGGCCACGCTCACCACCCTGCTCGCCGGTGAGCCCGACCCGGAGGTGCGGGAGGTGCTCCACGCCATCTCCCGTGACGAGGTGGGCCACTCACGGATGGGCTGGGCGCACCTGTCGCGCGAGTCGACCACCGCCGAGGTCGCCTTCCTCGCCCCGCTGGTGCCGGGGATGCTCGCCGGGACCATCGACCCGGGGCTCTTCTCTGCGGCGCCCCCGGACGAGGACCCCGAGGGGCTCCTCCGGCTGGGAGTCCTCCCGCTGGCGAAGAAGCGCGAGGTCTTCCTGGGCACCCTGGAGCAGGTCGTCTTCCCCGGGCTGGAACGCTTCGGCGTGGACCCCGAGCCCGCGCGCAAGTGGCTGGCCCACGCGGCCGGGCTGAGCTGAGCACGGTGGTGCGGACACGGGTCCGCGTGTCTCGTTGCCGGTGAGGGACGGCGGCGGCGCGGAGGCACGGCGTGGGTTGCCGGATTCGGCGCTGGCCTCGACCCCGGGCAGTGGCGGGTCGTCGCACGGACGTCCGCATGGACCACGGATGGCGCGGGCGACGCCGGCGGTGTTCGCGAAGCCGGTTCGCGGAACACTTTCGGACGGTCCCTCCCGGACGAACGGGGGCGCGCGCCCGATTTCGCGTCCGAAAATGCGTCGCGAACGCTCGCCGCGAAACCGCTAACGGCTTCGTGAACCGCGCATGGGGAACTTTTTCGGACGGCAAACGGGCACCGCGCGCGCCTTCCTCCGGAGGAGACCGTCCGAAAATGTTCCCCCAAAGGGGGTTGGCGAAACACCTTGCGGCCAAGTACTGGCTGCCCCGGCGGGGCACGATCACAGAGCGGGCAGGTTCGCGCTCGCCGCGAACGTCGGCGGCTTCCGGGCGTGCGAGGCCTGCTCGTAGGCGTAGGCCAGCGCGAGCAGCCGGTCCTCGCTCCACGCCCGGCCGAAGAAGCTGAACCCCACCGGCAACCCGCGAACCTGACCCATCGGGACCGTGACGTGCGGATAGCCAGCCACGGCCGCCGGACTGCTGCAGCCGCCGGTCGATGAATCCCCGTTCACCCAGTCGATGAGCCACGCCGGCCCCTGGGTGGGCGCGACCAGGGCATCGAGCTTGTGCCTGTCCATCGTCGCGTCGATGCCTTCCTTCCGCGACAGCCGGACGCACGCGGCACGGGCCTTGAGGTACGCCTTCGTGGTGAGCGGCCCCTTCTTCTCCGCGTCGATGAACAGCTCCTGGCCGAAGAGGGGCATCTCCTCGGAGGCGTGGGCCTGGTTCCACGCGATGAGCGCCTTCAGCGTCCGCGGACCGGGGCCGCCGAGCGTCGAGAGGTAGGCGTCGAGGTCCGCCTTGAACTCGTAGAGCAGCACCTCGAGCTCCGGATCGTCGATCTTCGTCGCGGTGGCGATCGGCGCCGGGTCGACCAGGATGGCCCCCTCTGCCTTCAGCAGCTTCAGCGCCTCCTCCGCCAGCGCGTCCGTCGCCGGGTGGTAGCCGAAGTACTTCGGCCGCGGCACGCCGATGCGCGCGCCCTTCAGCGCTCCGCGGTCCAGCGCAGCGACGTAGCGGACGTCGAACCGCGCTCCCCTGGCGCCGGAGACCGCGTCCGCCGGGTCCCGTCCGGCCAGCACCTCGAGGAGCAGCGCCGCGTCCCGGACGGTGCGGGCCATCGGGCCGGCCGTGTCCTGGCTGTGCGAGATGGGGATGATGCCACCGCGGCTCACGAGCCCGACCGTCGGCTTCACTCCGACCAGGGCCGAGGCTGCCGAGGGCGAGACGATGGATCCATCGGTCTCGGTGCCGACGGCGACCGCGCACAGGTTGGCCGAGACCGCCACCCCGGACCCCGAGCTCGAGCCAGATGGGCTCCGGTCGAGCGCGTAGGCGTTGCGGCACTGGCCACCGCGGCCGCTCCAGCCGCTCGACGAGTGCGTGGAGCGGAAGTTGGCCCACTCGCTGGCCTGGGTCTTGCCGAGCAGCACCGCGCCCGCCTCGCGCAGGCGTCCGACCAGGAATGCGTCCGCGGCCACCGTCGCGTCCATCAGCGCCAGCGACCCCGCCGTGGTGTGCATCCGGTCCTTCGTGGCGATGTTGTCCTTGAGGAGCACCGGGATGCCGTGCAGCGGGCCGCGCACCTTCCCCGCCTTGCGCTCGCGGTCCAGCGCCTCGGCCTGGGCCAGCGCGTCTGGGTTGGTCTCGAGCACCGAGCGCACGCGCCCGTCCCGCTGGGCGATGCGGTCCAGGTAGTTCTGGGTGATGGAGCGGCTGGTCTCCTCGCCGCTCGCCATCCGCGCCTGGAGCGCGTCGAGGGTGGACTCGTCCAGCGAGGTCCGCGGTGGGATGTCCGCCGTCCCGCCGTCCGATGCAGCCACGCTCTCGCGCCCGAGGAGCGCCGCGCCCGCGACCCCGAGCTGCAACAGACTGCGCCGCGACAGCCCCTCGAGCACACCCGCACCCTTCACGTTCCGCTGCATGCAGTCCCTCCGCGCCAGCCGCCGAGCCTGACACTGGCCGGGCCGCCCGGGCCAGCCTTGCGTTCCGTGGCCGCCTCTCCGACGGGTGCGCTCGGAGAGTCAAGCCTCCCTGCGGCTCACTTCTCCGCTGCCGGACAGGGCGGTCGGAGGTCGAGCAGCGCGGCGGGGACCTGGTACACGTCGCGCAGGCCGTTCCCCGGCGAGGAGAGACGCTGCTGCAGCTGCTCCGCGGTCATGGGTACCGGCGGCGGCCGCCAGTCGCTCCGGTTGCTGGTGAAGAAGAACGTCCTCCCATCGGGCGAGAAGCGCGGTCCGAAATCCCACCCGGTGGAGTTGACGCCCGCGCCGAGTGGATGGGGCTCGGTCCACTTGCCCCGGCAGCGAAAGCTGACGAAGAGGTCGTACTCCCCCGCCCCGCCCGGCCGCCCCCTGCCACTGAAGACCAGCATCCGTCCGTCGGGAGAGATCCACGGCTCGATCTCCTGGTCCGCCGTGTTGATCGGCTCACCCACGTTCTCGGGCGGCCCGAAGTGGTCGCCGAGCCACCGGGCCCGCCAGAGGTCGCACTTCCCCCGTCCACCCGCCCGCTCCGAGCCGAAGAACAGCACCCCGTCGTCGGTCATGGTGGGGAACCACTCGTCTCCGGGGCTGGAGAGCTCGGCCACGTGCCTCGGCGGTCCCCAGCCCGCCCCGACCCGTTCCATGGTCCAGATCTCGGTGTCCGGACGGGGCGTGTCCCCCTCCACCGGCCGGTTGGAGATGAAGAAGAGCCGCTTCCCGTCCCGGGTGATGGTCACGTCGCCGTCGTTCCAGCGGCCGCTGAAGGGGGCCACCCGGGCCGGGACCCAGCGCGCCCCCTCGCGCTGCGAGACCAGCACCGTCCAGTGGGCGAAGTCCGGCGTGTTCCGCAGGAAGTAGAGGGTCTTCCCATCGGGGGAGAAGCTGACGTGGGCGTCATCGAACCCGGTCGAGACGAGTCCCTCCTCGAAGCGGGTGGGAGCCGCGGACGGGCCTGCAACCCCGAGCGCCCCGGTGACGAGCGCGAGGAGGCGGAGGCGGGCCAGGAAGGCGCGTGGGCGTCGCATGGTCCGGCGCAGTGTTCCGCAGCGCACCGGCCGCACCGCCATCACGAAATCAAGATCCGGCCCGGATTCTTGAAGCTTTGCCCGGGATGCTGTTCGTCCTCGCCGTGGCCGCGACGGTGCTCGCCTCTCCTCCTCCGCTGGGGCTGGCGGCTCAGCTGCCAAAGGGCGCGGTCTTCCAGGTCATCGACCCTGTGGATGCCACCGGCGGGCCGACCCTGCGCCGGCAATCCGGGGGACGGGACGCAGAGCCGGACACCGTGCTCGAGGGTCTACTGACCCAGCTTGCGGTGGTGAAGCCACACCGCTCTGGCCGCGATGGCCCGTCGACCCTCCGCCTGTTCGTCCTCGTCGCCCCGACGAGCGGCCAGGTGGCGATCCGCACCTTCGGAAGTTTCTGACCGGGGCGGCCGGGTCATCCTCCCGCGCTTCGCAGCGAGCGGCCGGTCGACGTGCCCTCGACGCTGGCGACGTAGTCCTTCGCCACGATGTCCGCAGGTGTCCCGCCCTTCGGGTCCATTCCCATCGCGGTCAGGGTCTCGGCCACCCAGCCCGGGCAGCAGTCGTTGATCCGGATGCCCCGCGGGAGCTCGAGCGCGGCGGCCCGGACGAAGCCGATGAGCCCTCCGTTGACCAGGGCCAGGACGCCGCTGCCCGGGGTCGGCTTCTCGAACAGGATGCCCGTCGTCAGGGTGAACGAGCCCCGGTCGTTGACGTGGTCCACCCCGTAGCGGACGAGGTTCACCTGTCCCATGAGCTTGCTGGACAGCGTGAAGCGGAAGTCCTCGTCGGTGAGCTGGGCCAGCGGCTTGTAGGCCCCCTCCCCTGCCGCGCAGACGACCGCGTCCACGCGGCCGACGGCCCCGTACATCGCCTTGATCGACCCGGTGTCGGTGAGGTCGACCTTCACCTCGCTCTTGATGCGGCTGGCCCGGATCACCTCGTGCCTCGGCGCGAGCGCCCGCACGATGGCCTGACCGATCGTTCCACCAGCACCGACGACGAGGACGCGCATGGGGTGTGTCTCCTGGCCCGAGCATCTAGCACCGGCGCCCGGGCCAGGCGACGGGCGCCCTCAGGGCGGTGGAGCCACCGAGGGCGGCGGTGCGGCGACGTCCGCCCGCGTCCCCTCCACGACGACCCGGAGCGTCGGCAGGCCCGCCGTGCCCGGACTCAGCGCGTGCCATCCAGCCGGCATCTCCGGGGGCGCCCAGCGGAAGAGCCAGTCTCCGTCGGCCAGCGAGACGTTCACGCAGCCGTGCGACACCGCGGTGCCAAACCGATGGTGCCAGACGGCCGCGTGGAGAGCGACATCCCGGCCGAAGTAGAGAACGTCCGGTACCTCCTCCACGAGGTACGGAACCCGGTGCCCGTGCATCCGCGCGTGCCGGACCTTGAGCCAGACCCGGAACACTCCGGAGGGCGTTTCCCACCCCTTCTTGCCAGTGGAGACCAGGGTCGCGAACACCATCCGGTCGCCCTCGTAGGCGGTGAGGGTCTGCTCCTCCGTGTCCACATGAACCCAGCGCTCGTCCGGGCCAATCCCCTCGGGCCGTGGGCGCGCCCACGCCAGCCGCACCGCCGACCGCGGGACGATCCCCGACGGCGTGGCGATCCGCTTGCCCTCCACGAGCACCTCGAGAACCGTCCCGGGTGCGAGGGGCCCTGACGACTCGCCCTCCTCACGGACTGGGGTGACGGCACGCAGGAGGAACGCGAGCCGCGTGGGTGGGTCCGCCACGCCATGGAACGGGCTCGGTCGAAGCACGCTCACCGTGCTCCGGAGCAGGAACTCGCCCTGTGGCGTCTCGAGCCAGGCGCTGGTCTCGGTGGGCTCGGCGCGCACGGCGAGGATCTGACCCCGTGCGTGAACCCCCAGCACCTTCGCCTCCGGGTCGGGCGCCTCGCGCAGCTCGGTCGACCGCGCCCGGACGCGGACGTAGTCGAAGGGCCCGGCCAGCGGGTCTCCGCCCTCGGGCGGGGTCGGGACGAGGAGCCGCGTCCGCACGGCGCCGAACGGGAGGAGTCGGAGTCCACCCAGAGACGTCCGAGTCCGCCGGGGTCGACCTCGACGCGCGCGCCTCGCTCCAGCTCGCCAACGACCGGAGTGTCCGTGCCCGGTCCGAGCCGCACGTTGGCTCGCTCGGCGCCGACCCACGCATCCTCGGCCAGCGACCGGCAGGCGAGCAGCAGCACCGCACCGACCAGCAGCGGTTGCGCGAAACGCATCACGACCGCAGGGACCATCAAGTCGTGTGCCAGCCGCGAGACCAGGCGGGCGTCGCCCGGGCGGCCGCAAACGCTGCGCCTGCTATCCGCCCGCGCTCAGTCCAGGAAGATGACCTCGCCCGAGTCCAGCGCGTACTCGGCCCCCACAATCTCGAGTCGCCCGGCAAGCAGCAGCCGCTCGAGAAGCTCGGACCCGTGCCGCAGCTGGTTGACTGACGCTCGGATGTTGGCCTTCACTGCCTCGTCCACCAGCCGGATGCGGTCCTGGGCGAGGTCGGTGTGAAGCAGCCCCTCGATCGCCGGGCGCACGCGGTCGACGATGGAGCGGAGACCCCGGCTCTGCGCCTGGCCCGGCCGGGAGAGCGCCTCCAGCGTGGCGTCGACGGCGCCGCAGCGGCTGTGGCCGAGCACCACCACGGTCTCCACCCCGAATCTCTCGACGGCGAACTCCACGCTGCCCACCCCCGAGGGCGCAACCACGTTGCCGGCGACGCGAATGACGAACAGGTCCCCGAGCCCTTGGTCGAAGACGATCTCCGCCGGCACCCGCGCGTCCGAGCAACCCAGGATGACCGCAAATGGCTGTTGTTTGTCCGCCACCTCGGCCCGGCGAACGGGCGAGGAGAGCGCCTCGCTGCGGCGGAGGTTGGCGACGAACCGGGCATTGCCTTCCTGGAGCCGGCGGAGGGCCGCCACAGGTTTCACCATGAAGGGGACCCTGGGGCCGACCGGCGCTCGAGGTCAATCGGTTCCAGACAGCTGTTGTCTCGCTGGTCCACCCATCGGACAATCCGCGGCCAGGAGGGGTCAATGCACCGGTCGACGCCTGGGCTGCTCGCCCTCGGCATCCTGGGGGTGCCTGCCGCTGCGTGGAGCGACGAGCCGGCCACCGCGCCCAGCCGGCAGCAGGTCGGCGAACACCTCTTCATTGCCCGCCAGCTGGTGGCGAACCCGTTCACCGCGAGCTTCCTCTCGAGCAGCACGGTGCTCGAGTACGGCACCGCCAACGGCCCGACCTTCAACCTCGACGGGAAGCCGGTCAGCGTCGAGGACTACAGCATCGGCTTCTTCTCGCAGGGCCTGAGCGCCCAGTGGGGCGTGGCCGAGTGGTGGGCGCTCCGCTTCCAGCTGGAGGGGACCATCTTCGGTGGGCTCAACGCCGCGGGCCTCGCCGGGGTGGGGGTGAGCGGAGTCGTCCGCACTGGGCTCGGGACCACCTTCGGCTTCCGGGTCGCCGAGAACCTCCAGGTCGGACTGCTGGTCGACGTGACCTTCGGCCCGTCGCTGGCGGTCAGCGTGCTCGAGAGCATCCAAAGAAGCCTGAGCTCCGGAAGCGTGCAGACCCCCGTCATCAGTAACTACGCGACGGCTGTCACCCCCACCGCCTCGCTGGCCTGGACGATCGCCCGCGGTTTCGGAGCCATCGTCGACATCTCGTACATCAACGGCGTCCTCTCGGCGAACAACACCAGCACCGTCGATGCCGACGTGGTCGGCTTCCAGGGCGCGCTGGAGACGGACCTGCAGGAGCTGGGATCCATCCCGTTCGGGATCACCGCCAGCTACAGCGCGGGCTACAGCACCGGCGCCCGGAGGTTCCGCCGCTACCTCCTCGACCTCGGATTCTACTACACCGGCAGGCCCGGACTGACGGCGGGCGTGGACCTCGCATACCGCCGCGCGCCGGTCGAGCAGGTCTTCGTCAAGTCGATTTCGGTCATCTTCACCCTCGCCTACGCCTTCAACTGACGGTACGACCAAGGTCTCACTTGGTGAGGCCCGGCCAGCCGGGCACAGGAGAGGGATGACATTCCGGACTGCTGCGGTGTCGATGACGTTCTGGGTCCTCGGGTGTGCCAGCACCAACGTCCAGGCGACGTGGAAGGCGGACCAGCCCCCGCCGCAGCAAATCCACAAGTTCGTCGTGTTCGGCGTCACCGGCTCTCCCTCCGGCCGCATCTCCTTCGAGGAGACGCTCACCAAGAGCCTCCAGCAGGCCGGGCTTCCCGCGATTCCCGGCTACGATTTCGTCGCGTACGACGAGCATCCCGACCGATCCGAGGTCACGCGCCGCCTTCAGGAAAAGGGCGTGGACGGGGTGTTGGTCACCCGGATCGAGAGCCAGACCGACGACATCCAGTCCACGCCGGTGATCGTGGCCACCGGAGTGCCCGCGTACGGGTACTACGACTACTGGATGGCGCCGGCGGTTGCCTACGGGACCTACACCACCGAGACGACCACCTCCATCGTCTCGACCGTCCTCTTTGACCTCAGCAACGCGCGGGCCTACTGGATGGCGCGCAGCAGCACCACCCGGACGAACCCCGTGAAGTTCGCCACCGACATCGAGCCCACGGTTGCCCAGGGGCTGAAGAGCTCGGGCTTCATCGTCGTGCCCTGACCCGCTCCTCCGGCCTGGAGGAACCATGCCGATCCCCAGTCGACGCTTCGGACCCGTAGCTGCGCTCCTCGCGGCCTCCGTCGCCCTCGGCTGCGCCCACGCGCCGCCCCCGCTGCCTCCCGGGCAGTCCGAGGAGCGCCGGCTGGCGGTTCCGGACGGCTGGCTCCAGGGCAGCTCCCTCGGGATTGGCCCCGGGGTTCCGGTCGTCCTGATGCATGGCGTCGGGGGAGACCACCACCTCTTCGCCCCGCAGCTCCGCGACTTCCGCGCCGCCCGCCGGGTACTCGCGTACGACCAGCGTGGGTGCGGCAACAGCTCGGATTCCCCGCGCGGGCTCTACGATCTCGCCACCCGCGTCGCGGATCTCGCGGCAGTGCTCGACGTCATCCGGCTGGACGCGGGGATCCTGGTGGGGCACGGAGAGGGCGGCCAGGTCGTGGCCCGCTATGCCCGGCAGCGGCCGTCCCGGGTGGCGGGGCTGATCCTGCTCGCTCCGCTGAGCGGGGACGCCGAGGCGGCCAGGATCGCCCAGACGGCAGAGAGCGAGTTTCGACCCGCTCTCGAGCAATGGCAGCTGGGCCTGCTCCGCGGCGCCCTCGAAAGCACCCGCACGGCAGTGCTCGAGGCGACCCGGATGGCGCGTGTTCCGGCCACCCGCGAGATGTTGAAGGACATCGCCGGCGCCGAGCTGGCCAAGGACGTCAATGCGTACCCCGGCCCGGTGCTGGTGCTCCTGGCGCCAGGGCAGACCCCTCCGCAGGGGCTGCGCGCCGACGTGGAGACAGGCACGATGCCGACGGGCAGCCACTGGTTTCAGCTCGATGCGCCGGATGTGCTGAACGCGCGCCTGCGCGAGTTCTTCAAGCCGCTGGACGCAGCCGCGGCCGAGAAACGACGCCACCCCGGCTAGACCCGGGGCGAGCGAGAAAGGAGGGGCACGCGAGATGAACGTGATGAGCGGCCGGCCCGCACTGCTCTTGACGCTGTTGCTCGCTCTGGCTGGTGAGTCGCCTCGCACCGACCGCGCCGAGCATCCTCACCTTCGCCAACCGGACGATCTTCACCTTCCGGGGGATCTCCGGAGGGATCGCCCCCGCCGAGCGGATGGCCACTGGCGAGGGGCGGCTCGACGAGACACCGGTGCGCGGGCCGATTCCCATGGTGGAGGTCCGCTCGATGGGGCTGGGCGACGAGCGGGCGGAGGCGGTGCTCGTCGGCTCGCGCTACGTCTTCCATGTCGCCGAGAGCGATCTCGTGCCCGGCTCCGGCGAGACCACCGCGGAGGTCGCCGCCAGGGCTGCGCAGGCGCTCCGCGATGCGCTCTCCGCGGACCGGGAGCAGCGTTCGGTCGAGCCTGCTCATCCGCTCGCTCCTCCTCGCCGCCGTGGGAACCGCTCGTCGCCGCCGGGCTGCTCTGGCTCTTCATCCGGGGACGGCGAATGGCGCTGGCCGGCGTGGCGAAGCTCAGCCGGACGCGGACGTTCCGGATCTCGGGGGTCGACTTCGCACCCATCCTGCGCTCGGGCATCCGGGCGGCGTTGTTCGTCCTCTTCTGGGCGCTGGTGCTCTCGGCTGGTCGAGGTCTGGCTCACCTACGTCCTGTCGCTGTTCCCGCTCACCAAGCCCTGGGGCGATGCGCTCCTCGGGAGCGTCCTGCGCCTGCTGGCCAAGGTCGGCCGGGGAGTCGTCGGCGCGCTCCCCGACCTGGTCACCGCGGCGGTCATCCTCCTGATCGGGCGCGGCGCGGCCAGCTTCGTCTCCAGCGTCGTGCACCGGGTCGAGGAGGGCACGGGCGACGCTGCCCGGCATCTACCCGGAGACGGCGAGCGCGACCCGGCGGCTCCTGGTGGGCCTGGTCTGGCTGATCACCATCGCCGCGGCGTACCCCTATCTCCCGGGCTCGGGCTCCGATGCCTTCAAGGGGATGAGCCTCATCGTCGGCCTCGGTCTCTCGCTCGGCTCGAGCGGCATCGTCGCGCAGGCAATGAGTGGGCTGGTGGTCATCTACTCCCGGGCGCTGTCGCGTGGCGACTGCGTGCGGATCGGCGAGACCGAGGGGGTGGTCACCGAGGTGAATCTCCTCTCCACCAGGTTGATCACCATCCAGGGTGAAGAGGTCACCTTCCCGAACACCGTGGTGGTGAACGGGGCGGTCAAGAACTACGGCCGGGCCAGGACGGGCCAGGGCGCGATCGTGAGTCTCGAAGGTGAGCATCGGGTACGACGCTCCCTGGCGGCAGGTCCACGGGCTGCTGCTCGGCGCGGCGAAGCAGACCTCCGGGCTGCGCACCGACCCGGCGCCCTACGTGCTCCAGCGATCGCTCGACGACTTCTACGTGCAGTACGAGCTGATCGCCTGGGTCGACAACCCGGTGGACCGGCCGATGGTCGCCTCGGTGCTGCATGCCTGCATCCAGGACGCGTTCAACGCGGCCGGGGTGCAGATCATGTCCCCGCACTACGTGCTCCAGCCACGCAACCCGGTGCTCGCCGACGCCTCGGCGGCCCAGGAGGGCGCGGTGGAGCGCCCCGGCCGGACCGCCCCGCCAGCGCTCCGCCACGCGGCCGCTGACCCCCTCGAGGCCCGGCTCAGCGCCGGCCGACTTCGAAGACGCGCTGCTCCACGTCCGGCGCGTAGAGCAGCTCCTCGGTGAGCGACGCCGTCCAGCTGGATGACGCGGGCGATGGCGCCGGTCCAGCCGGTCTGGTGGCTGGCCCCGATGCCCGCCCCGTTGTCGCCGTGGAAGTACTCGTAGAAGAGGATGCAGTCTCGCCAGTGCGGATCGGTCTGGAACTTCTCCGAGCCGCCGAACACCGGCCGCCGTCCCGAGGCGTCGCGAGTGAAGGTCCGGATGAGCCGCCCGGCCAGCTCGTGCGCCACCTGGAAGAGGTTCATCTCCTTCCCCGAGCCGGTCGGGCACTCCACCTTGAAGCCGTCGCCGTAGTACGCCGCCGAGCCGGAGCAGCGCGGCCCAGAGCAGCAGGTTCACCGGCATCCACACCGGTCCCCGCCAGTTGGAGTTCCCGCCGAACATCCCGCTGTCCGAATCCCCGGGCACGTAGCCCACCCGGAACTCCTGGTCCCCGTGGTGGAAGACGTACGGGTGCTCGAGGTGGTGACGCGAGAGCGCGCGGATCCCGTGCGGGCCCGAGGAACTCCTTCTCGTCGAGCATGCGGGAGAGGATGCGCCGCAGCTTGGTCTCGTTGACGATGGAGATCATCCGCCGTCCGCCGACACCCGGCTGGCCGGGCATGTGCATGTTGGCCGAGAGCTCCGGGTGGCGGGCCAGGAAGGCCCGGGCGTTGCGGGCTGAAGGTGGGCAGCCGGTCGAGGATGTTCTCGTCGAAGATCGCCACCGCGGCCAGGGGCAGGAGCCCCACCATCGAGCGAACCTTGAGCCGCGTCGCCTGCCCGTCCGGGAGCCGGAGCACGTCGTAGAAGAAGCCGTCCTCCTCGTCCCACATGTCGTCGTGGTTCTCGCCCAGCCGGTCCATCGCCGCGGAGATCCAGATGGTGTGCTCGAAGAACTTGGTGACGAACTCCTCGTAGGCCGGGTTGTGCAGCGCCAGCTCCACCGCGATCCGGAGCATCTGCTGGCTGAAGAAGACCATCCAGGCGGTGCCGTCGGCCTGCTCGAGGTAGCCGCCGGTGGGCAGCGCCGAGCTCCGGTCGAAGACGCCGATGTTGTCCAGGCCCAGGAAGCCACCCTCGAAGACGTTGTTCCCGCTCCGGTCCTTGCGGTTCACCCACCAGGTGAAGTTCACCAGGAGCTTGGAGAAGGCGTAGCTCAGGAAGGCGACGTCCCCCTTGCCGCCGTTCCGCTCCTTGTCCAGGAGGTAGACCTGCATCGTGGCGAAGGCGTGGACCGGCGGATTCACGTCGCCGAAGTTCCACTCGTACGCCGGCATCTGGCCGTTGGGGTGCAGGTAGTCGTTGCGCAGCATGAGATCCAGCTGCGACTTGGCGAAGTCCGGGTCCACCATCGCCAGCGGCAGCACGTGGAAGGCCAGGTCCCAGGCCGCGTACCAGGGGTACTCCCACTTGTCCGGCATCGAGATGATGTCGTCGTTGATCATGTGGAACCACTCGGCGTTCCGCACCCGCTGCCGCAGCCAGGCCGGCGTGCCGGGGCCCACCCGGTGCTCCTGGAGCCAGGTGGCGAGGTCGTAGTGGAAGTACTGCTTTCCCCAGAGCATCCCCGCGAGCGCCTGCCGCATCACCCGCGCCCGGTCGGCGTCGGCCCTCACCGCCGGAGGGGTGATGCCCTCGGTAGAAGACGTCGCGCCTCGCCGGCTCCGCTCGGCGATGACCCGTCGAGGTCCGCGAACGGCGCTGGCATCTGCGCCGGCGGGACGCGGGTCAGCCGCAGCCGGACGCTGCGGGTCTCGCCCGGGCCGACGGTGAGCGGGACGTGCGCCGACGACCTTGGTCCCGCGCGCGGCCGGGTTCACCGCGTCCTTCCGGCCGTGGACCACGGCTTCGTGGATCCCGTCCTTCACGTAAGGGCGACGGGTTGGGCTGTCCCCAGAGGCGCTGGCGTTCGTCTCGTTCTCGGTGAAGAGCAGCGCGCGGCTTCCCCTCGCAGTACAGGTGGTAGTCGGGCAGCGCCTCCTCGGAGAGCGAGACGGTGTGGTGCGTCGCGACCACGCTCGCTCCCGGGATGCCCCACCCGCTCCAGTGACGGCTTGCTGCCGCCGCCGCCCAGGACCAGGTGTTCCTGAACCAGAGCGTGGGGAGGACGTGGAGCTCCGCCGGCTCGGGGCCGCGGTTCACGACGTCGATCCGGACCAGGAGGTCGTCCGGACCCGCCTTGGCGTACTCCACGAAGACGTCGAAGTAGCGGTTCTCCGCGAACGCGCCGGTGTCCAGCAGCTCGTACTCCAGCTCGTTCTTTCCGCGCGAGGCGTTGGTCCGGAGCAGGTCCTCGTAGGGGAACCGGCGCTGCGGATACTTGTACAGGTACTTCATCGACGAATGCGTCGGGGTGCTGTCGAGATAGAAGTAGTACTCCTTCACGTCCTCGCCGTGGTTTCCCTCGGCGTTGGTCAGCCCGAACAGGCGCTCCTTGAGGATCGGATCGCGGCCGTTCCAGAGCGCCAGGGCGAAGCACAGCCGCTGCTTGCTGTCGGAGATGCCGGCGAGGCCGTCCTCTCCCCAGCGGTAGGCGCGAGCGCGGGCCTGGTCGTGGGTGAAATACCCCCAGGCGTTCCCGTCCTCGCTGTAGTCCTCGCGGACGGTGCCCCACTGCCGCTCGCTCAGGTACGGGCCCCACTGCTTCCAGTCCGCCCTGCCGGTGCGACTCTCCTCCAGCCGGACCTGCTCCGGATCCGCGCGCTTCTGGTCGGCCATCGTTCCTCCCCCTGACTGGGCCAGCCCTCCCGCACCGCGCGGTCTCAGTACCGCGCCGGCACGAATCCGCCTTCCCTTCAGCGACGCGCGGTCGTCGTAGGCGTGCTTCTTCGACCGAGATCGCGAGCCGCACCTTCTCCCGGCGCACCTTCTTGTAGGGAATCTGCGTGAGCAGGTGGTGAATGACGTTGAGCCGTGCCCGCTTCTTGTCGTCCGACGGGACGATGAACCAGGGCGCGTGCTTGGTGTCGGTGGCCGCGAACATCGCGTCCCGCGCGCGCGAGTAGTCGAACCACCGCTCCCGCGAGGGGAGATCGGTCTTGCTCAGCTTCCACTGGCGAAGCGGATCCTCGATGCGGGCCTGGAACCGCCGGCCCTGCTCCTCGTTGCCCACCTCGAGCCAGTACTTCAGGAGGATGATGCCGCTCTCCAGCAGCATCCGCTCGAACTCCGGCACCACCTCGAGGAACCGGTCACGCTGGGCCGGGGTGCAGAAGCCCAGCACGTACTCGACGCCGGCCCGGTTGTACCAGCTGCGATCGAAGACGACGACCTCGCCCGCCGCCGGGAGGTGCGGGCATGTACCGCTGGGCATACATCTGCGACTTCTCGCGGTCGGATGGAGCGGGGAGCGCGACCACCCGGAAGACGCGCGGGCTGACCCGTTCGGTGAGGGCCCGGATGGTCCCGCCCTTCCCCGCTCCGTCGCGACCCTCGAATACCACCACCACCTTCAGTCCTTCTTGTTTCACCCATTCCTGCAGCTTGCAGAGCTCGACCTGCAGCCGGAGCAGCTGCTTCCGGTATTCCTTCCCGCTGAGTTTCTCGTTCGCCATGTGCCGATTCAGCCGCACGCCTGGGCCGCGAGCCATACGACCTATGGCCAACGAGCGGGTGGACCGCGAGCCCTTACAGTGTCTTCGGAGGTGCTCGCCATGGCTCGCAACAACGATTCTCACGCTCCCCCGTCGTGGGTCACCCGGACGGAGCTGCTCCTGGAGCTGGTCCGCGTCGACACGGCGTACGGCGACCTCTACCGCCACCGGGCGCGTCGAGATCGCCGCAGCCGAGTTCTCGGACCTCCGACTTCAAGGCGCTGAAGAACGCCGAGCAGGCCGTCGAGGAGCTGCCGGGCGACATCCGGCGCGCGATGGATGACGGCAAGTGGGAACAGGTCAAGGGGCTCACCGACGAGCTGGGCGCGAAGCAGCGCTTCCTCGGCGAGCGCGGCTCGCTCCGGAAGATCGGCGAGCGCCTCTACGAGGACGAGGCCATCCACGTCGACCCGTTCTCCCCGGGCTTCTACTGGTACCACCGCCGCGAGGAGCGTCAGCTCCCGGGCCTCCGCGACGACGCCCTCACCAAGCTCCACAACGCGGCGCGGATCGACCCGGAGTGGAAGGCGCTCTACGAGGAGCGCGAGAAGAGCCTGAAGGCGGTCAAGTCTCGCCGAGCCCTCCGCCACCGGCGACGCGGCGAAGGGGCGCGGCCAGATGGAGCAACGGGCCCGCGAGGCGCTCGCCTCGGGGAACCTCGAGGAGCTGCAGAAGCTCGCCGGGAGCCTCCAGCAGGGAGGCACCGGTCCAGCCGGGCCTGTACGGGGTCACCGACGACGTCGAGCCCGCTCCGCTGGCGTTCGAGTTCCCGGCCGCGACGCTGGAGACGGCGCGCGCCCTCGGACTCGAGCCCGAGCACTTCGACAACGTGCGGGCGAAGTTCCGCGACCTGTTCCAGCACCTCTGGCACCCGGTCTTCTTCGAGGCCGAAGGGAACATGGCCGGCGCACGGGTCTCTGCGATGCTGCCGAAGGACACTCCCGACGCGCAGCGCGACCGGATCGTGATGTTCAGTCACCCGGCCCGTCCTGAGCTCGGGCGGTGCGCGCTTCGTCCCGCCCCTGGTCGAGGAGGACGTGCTCATCGAGACGTTCGACGAGGGACCCGCGGGGGCCGACATCGGCAAGAACGGCCTCGCCGAGGCGCTCGGGCTGAAGCGGCGCTGGGGGCTCGACCGGATGACGATTGAGCGCGCCATCCAGGCGAACGGCCCCGAGGTGGTGAAGTCGCTCGGCCTCGACCCGTGGAAGTTCCGCCTGGTCTGCGTGCCGCCCGACATCTACGGCTTGGTCTGCCAGCGACGCGGCTGGGGCAAGCAGGAGATTCTGGACCCACCTGGACGGCTACCTGGCCACCCGGGAGCGGAAGCTGCTGGCGCTGGCAGGCGGTGACGTGCGCTACGGCGGCTTCCAGGACCTGGTCGGCGTGGGCACCGAGTACGACAGCGACCGGCTCCTCACCCGCTTCGCCATCGTCGACCGGCGGCGGATCCGCGCCTGGTGAAAGGCGTCAGAACGCCTCGCCAGCCCCGAAGTAGAACCCCCACGTCTTCTGTCCCACCGCCAGGTCGAGGGTGATATTGGTGCGCGACTGACGGTTCATCATGATCCGGAGCCCGAAGCCTCCCGCGACCGCGACGTTCTGGAACAGCGACTGGCCGGGCTCGGAGGTGCCCTGGTAGCTCAGCGGGGGCCGGGTGAAGGTGGAGGCGTTGGCGAAGATCACCCCGCCGAGCAGCCCGTTGTCCGTGATGCGAAAGCGCCACTCCGCCTCGCCGTACAGCTCGGCGGTCCCGCGGAAGCGCCCCTGGATGAAGCCCCTCCCACTCCGGTTGCGTGCGTCCCAGCCGATCGCCGGCAGGGCCAGATACGGCAGCTTCCCGGTGACCACGCCCTGGCCGATGAACCAGAAGGCGAGCACGTTGCGCGGTACCGCGTCCGACAGCCCGAGGTAGTACCGGAACTCCGTGTAGAGGAACGAGCTGTTCTGGGTGCTCCCGAACCAGGTGGGGTTCCACTGATAGGAAACGTTGGCGTACACGCCGCGGTAAGCGTTGATGGTCGAATCGCGGCTGTCATAGAGCACATTGAGGTTGAGGCCGCTCTCGTTGTACTGCCCGGTCGGAAAGCCGTCGACCTGGCTGTAGGCGTAGTGGCTCGTGACCACCGGCGGAGTCGCCGACAGGTTCAGGCTCTCGTCGTCGATCGCGTAGTAGCGATCGAACGAGATCCCCGGCCCGACGTAGAGGTGCCCCCAGACCTTCCGCAGCGCATTCTGGCGAAAACGGACCAGGCTGAAGTCCATCGGCTGCCCGCCGGGAATCCCTGCCGTGGTGCCGATCCCTCCAATGGTGAACCCGGTGCTCACCGGGGTCGTCCCGGTCCCTAGCCCATAGGTGTCCTGGTTGAAGATCAGGAAGCGCCAGTCACCCTGGAACTCCCAGGTGTTTCCCTCGGTGAGAATGGTGCTGGTGATGCTGCTGATGAACTGGCTCTTCGTGGTGTAGAGGGCGATGGCCTGTACGTTGGAGATGGTGGTCGTCTCCGGATCGCCGAGCACGATCCCGAAGATTCCCACCGCTCCGAAGAGGAACCCGACGCTTGGGTTGTAGGCGAACGCCGGGAGGAACGCGAGGAGTGGCTCGTACGCCTTCGGGAGCCCCAGGGTCTTCTCGCTCAGCCCCACGACGATGAAGATGTCGGTCTCGTCCTGGTACTGCTCGCACCGTCCGTCCTTGCAGACGTTCCCGTATCCGAGCTGCCGGCTGCACTGGGACGTCTCCACACAGGAAAGTGTCTCCTCCGCTGACTGGGCCGCCGGTCCAAGCAAGAGTCCCGGGACCGAGACAGACTGCAGCCAGTCCTCGAGCACGCGTCATCTCATCCCTCCTCCGCCGCAGCGAGAGTACGGGAGCACCAAAACCCGGCCATTGTGAGACCTTGGTCTCATTGTTCCTCTGGCCCCACGGCTGGACAGTTGACTGAGACTCAGTGAGAGGAGGCCCGCTCGATGCGATCGTGCCGGGAAACACTTCGTCCCCCCCATTCTTGGTTTGTGCCTCGCCGTCGCCGCGTGTCACCCGACGGGCGTCGACAGCACCAGCGACTACAGCACGGTCACCACCGCGCACGACGCAACGTACAACTTCGGGAACGCGAGAACGTACTCAATGCCCACCGAGGTTGTCTCGGTCGGCGCGCCGAGTGACGGGGGGCCGGGACCCGGGCCTCCGGTCAATCCGCAGATCCAGACGGCGATCCTGAGCTCGATCCAGACCCAGATGAACGCCCGCGGCTACCAGCAGGTCTCGCCCGGCGCCAACCCGGATCTCATCATCGGCGCTGCGTTCCTCGAGGTCACCAACATCAGCTACTACTACGGATACTGGTGCGGCTATTACCCGTACTACCCCTGCTATCCATACTACCCGCCGGTCGTCGGCGTCAGCTCGTACACGGTGGGGTCGGTCCTGATCGACTTCGCCACGCCCCAGGCCTCGCAGAACAAGCTGGGCGGCGTATGGACGGCGCTCCTCCGGGGGGTCTCGAGCGGGAACAACACCACTGACTCGACCCGGATCTCCGCTGGGATCTCGCAGGCCTTCATCCAGTCGCCCTACGTGGAGTCGGCGCAATGAGAACGCACAGCAACGTACTCCGGATCGCCGCCCTCGGCCTCGCCCTCTCCGCTGGCGTGGCGAGGGCGGACATCCCGCCCAGCTTCGTCGGGGTCTCGTACCAGTTCTCGGTTCCGATCGGCGAGACGTACAACTACGTGCCGCAGGTCAGCTGGCGAGGCATCGGGCTGGACATCGCCACCTTCATCCGGGAGGACCTGGCCGTTGGCCTGGCCTTCGGGTGGAACGTCTTCGCCATCAACACGACATCGACGCTCACCTACAAGGGCAGCCAGATCACCGGGAACCAGGATCGGGTCATCAACTTCTGGCCCACCCTGGTGAATGTCCGCTGGTTCCCGCGGGTCTCCTCGAACAAGGATACCCAGCCGTACATCGGGCTGAACGTCGGGGGCTACATCACCGAACGCTACCTGGCGATCGGCCTGAGCGCGGACCAGTCCACCCAGTACCTCTTCGGACTGGCTCCCGAGATCGGCGTCTTCTTCCAGAACCCCCTGGGTGCGGTGTTCGTGAACGCGCGCTACAACATGGCGTTCCCGGGCGGCGGAGTCCCATTCCAGCAGTTCCTCAGCTTCAACATCGGCTACGCCTGGGCCCGCGGCGGCCCGAACCAGTAGGACCTGCCATGCCCTGAGCGCCGGCGCTACCCCAGGAGGGGGTGGTGCCGGCGTTTCCGCTTGCAAGCAGGGGAAGAACTGCACGATCAAGGGGCAGTTTCCGGATGCGTGCAATCCCTCGGGAGGGGACGATGCGTGGTCACGGTGGTCCTGGTGGTTCGATGATCGTAGGGCTGCTCCTTCTTCTCTCCGCGCCGGCGCTCGCGCAGGACGCGAAGCGGGTCGACATCAAGAACCTCAGCTGCGAGGCGTTCCTGGCGCAGCCGGACGACATCCGCCCCATGCTGGTGGCCTGGGTGCACGGCTACTCGCACGCCGGCGGGGAGAACTGGGTCGTCGATCCGGCCATCGCGCGGACGTTCGTCGCCTCGGTGGAGACGCGCTGCAAGGCGGCGCCCAAGGCGAGCTTCCGCTACCAGGTGCTCGAGACCGCCAAGGAGCGCCAGGCCCAGCTGAAGAAGGCCGCAAAGAAGTGAGGCCGGGCCGGGACGGCTGACGGGTCAGCTCAGCTCGGTGCAGACTCGCGTGCAGCCAGCGCGCGCGAGACCGCCTCGACGAGCAGCGCGGGCTCGAAGGGCTTCTGCAGACACGGAACCTTGCCGAGGCCCCGGCGCTTCAGCGCTTGCTGGGCATCGATGCGACCGGTGACGAAGATGGCCGGGGGCGTCGGTGGCGAGGCCCGCAGCCTCTCCAGGAGGTCCGGGCCGCTCATGCCGGGGAGCACCACGTCGAGGACGAGGCAGCTCGGGCGCAGGTCGTCATAGGCCTGGAGCAGCTCCTCCGCGGTGGAGAAGGAGGCGACCCGCAGGCCGGCACCCCGGAGCATCCTGCTCATCGCCCGCCGCACGGCAGGGTCGTCGTCGATGACGGCCACGGTCGAGCTCGGCGACGAACGGGACGCCCCTGTCCTCGTCGCACACATCCAGAGTCCTCCAAGCCCAGGTTGAGTTACCCTAGGGGCGGCTCGGGCCGGCCTGCCATACGACGTTGGTCTCATCCGGGTTTTCGAGGCTCCGCGGATGCCTTTCTCCACCATCTCCTTCGAGCAGCCCGAGCTCTTCGAGGAGCGGCTCGTCGAGCTTTCCTCGCGCTTCATGGCGCTCGAGCCGGCCGCGATCGACCGCGAGATCGACCGGGCGCTCCAGGCGCTGGTGGAAGCGCTGGACATCGACCGGAGCACGATCGGAGAGATCTCCGCCAACGGCGCGGGCATCCAGATCACCCACAGCTACGCGACCGCCGCCGCTCCCCAGCTCACCCGGGGCATCCTGGAGGTTCTGCTGCCCTGGTACTCCAGGATGGTCTGGGGGGGCGAGGTCGTTGCCTTCGAGCGCCTCCCGGACGACCTCCCGCCGGAGGCCACAGCCGAGCGTGAGTACTGCCTCAAGGAAGGGCTTCGCTCGCAACTCACCATCCCGATGAGAGTGGGTAACCAGCTCATCGGGGGCATCGGGTTCGGCGCGTTCCGCCGCCAGATCCACTGGTCGCCCCGGCTGATCCGTTCCCTGCGCCTGATCAGCGACGTCCTGGCCAACGCCCTGGCCCGCCGGGTGGGCGCCGACGAGGAGCTCCGGCTCCGGACCCAGCTGGTGCATGCAGCCCGGGTGAACGCGATGGGCGTGATGGTCGCCTCCATCGCCCACGAGGTGAACCAGCCGCTCTTCGCCATCGTCAGCAACGCCCGGGCCGCCGAGCAGCTGCTCTCGAGGGAGGAGCCCGACATCGCCGAGATTGGCGCGGCGCTGGAGGACATCGTCCAGGACGCCAACCGGGCCAGCGCGGTCATCGCCCGGGTGCGCGGCTTCCTGCAGCGAAAGTCTCCCGAGCAGGTGTCCCTGGACCTGAACGAGCTCGTGGACTCGGTCGTGACCTTGCTCGGGCCCGAGCTGGTGCGGCGCAAGGTGAAGGTCTCCGTCGAGCGCGGCGGATTGCTCTCTCCGGTGCTCGGCGACCCGGTGCAGGTGCAACAGGTCCTGGTGAATCTGCTGATGAACGGCGCCGAGGCCATGGAGAGCATGGAACCCGGGGAGCGGAGGCTCGAGATCCGGACGCGGGCGGAAGGCAGGGACCGGGTCCTCGTCGGCGTCACCGACCGGGGCGCGGGGATGGAGGAGGAGGCCCGTCGGCGCCTCTTCGAGCCCTTCTTCACCACCAAGGCCGGCGGGCTCGGAATGGGCCTGGCCATCTGCCGCTCCATCGTCGAGGCCCACGGGGGACAGATCCGTGCGCTCGAGGGCGCGACGCGCGGCATCACGCTGGAGTTCTGGCTTCCAGCGCATCGCGCCTGAGGGTCGCCTCGGCCGCGCAAGATCTGCGCGCCGGCCCGCGGCCTGGCCCTTGGATCAACGCGAAATCCGTGGAGTCGCCTTCCAGGCACGATTCCTGTACGAGGGCCGGGCGTGGACGCTGCCCCTGACAGCGATGTTCTGGCGGTCCTGGCTCCGAGGGAGCCCATGCCGCTGGTCTGGGTCGTGGACGACGACCGCGGGGTCCGGATGTCCCTCGACCGGCTGCTCCGCACCATGGCGTTCCGCGTCGAGACCTTCGCCTCGGCGCGCGAGGCGCTCGACATGCTCGAGCGCGGCCGCCCACGCTGCGTGGTGGTCGACCTGGCGATGCCGGAGCTCTCGGGTCTCGACTTCCTCCACATCCTCCTCCAGCGCGGCGAACCCATCCCCGTGGTGTTCGTGAGCGGCGAGGGGAACGTCGGCAGCAGCGTCGAGGCGATGAAGGACGGGGCGATCGACTTCCTCGAGAAGCCCGCCGATGCCGACGCGCTGCTGGCGGCGGTGATGCGGGGCCTGGCACGGGAGGCTGAGTGGCGTCAGTGCCGCGCGCGCGCGGATGACGCCGCGCATCTGCTCGGTGCTCTGACCCCCCGCGAGCGAGAGGTCATGATCCAGGTGGCCAGCGGCCGTTCCAACAAGCAGATCGCCGCCGAACTCGGGACCAGCGAGAAGACCATCAAGGTCCACCGCGGTCGCGTGATGCACAAGCTCGGCGCCACCTCGGTGGTGGACGTGGTCCACATCGCCGAACAGGCCGGCGCCGTCTCCGCCTGACCCCCGTCGGACCAAGGTCCCACGGACCTGGTCCGCCCCCCGGTGCTACGGCCCGACCCCGGGTCCGGGACGGGTTCGTGCGCCGCTGGCGCAGCCGAGAACTCTCGCCACGGGCTTTCGAACCACGAACAGGAGTCCACGATGCGCAGGACAGTCGGTCGGGCCGCTCTCGTTTCGCTGTGTCTCTCCGCAGCATCACCGGCCTTTGCCGAGGAGGAGGCCCCGCCGGTCTTCGGACTGGGCGTCGGGGTGAACCTGGGGAACATCTTCTCCGGAGGAGCCTTCGCCGCGTCCCCGGTCGGCCTCTACCTCCCGATCAACATCGGCAAGGCCTTCCGGCTCGAGCCGTCGGTGAGCTACTGGTACACGGACAAGGGGACGACGATCTCGGCGGTGAACGGGCTGCTCTCCCGCTCCGGCCACGAGGTCGAGGCGACGCTGGGCGCGTTCTACCTCCTCCACCCCGGGACGCCGAAGTTCACGGTCTACCTGGGCGTCCGGTTCGGGGCGGCGTGGGTGGGTCACGACTTCGCCGACAACAACGGCACGATCACCTCGGTGAACCAGAACAACTTCTTCTTCACCCCGACGGTCGGGCTCGAGTGGTCGGTCAGCCGGAACTTCTCCGTGGGTGGCGAGGCCGGCCCCGCCTTCCGCTTCTACTCGGACCCCAGCAGTACCGTGGGTGCCGGGCTCCCCAGCAGCAAGTTCGGGACGGGACTCCAGGCGACCATCTTCCTGCGCCTCTACTTCTGACCCCGGACACGCGAAACCCGCGGGGCAGACGGCCCCCGCGGGTCTCGCCTCCGTCAACTGCGGGACGACGGCCTACTTCGCCGGGGGTGCCTTCGCCGGAGGAGGGGTGGGCATCGTCGGCGGGGCGGCCTGCACCGCGATGGCCAGCGCCTCCGAGTACTTCGCGGTGATGGTGTCGCCGACCTTCACCTTGGTCCAGCGCTCCGGGTGCTTGACCTGCACCTCGACCGTCTTGCCACCCGAACCCTTGATGATGGCGGTCTTCTTCGCCGGGTCGTAGGCCTCGACGGTACCGGTCAATGTCACCGTGCGGGCCACCACGCCCTCGGGCTTCTTCCCCTCGTCGGCCCGATCGACGACCACGGCCTCGGTGGGCTGGGGCAGCGGCTTGGTCGGATCGGCCGGGGTCACGTCGATCTCGATGGCCTCCTGGTACTGGACCACCACCTGATCGCCGACCTTGGTCTGCGGCAGGTTTCGCGCCTGCTGCCCCACCGCGAACGTCTGGGACGTGCCGTCGGGCAGCTGGAGCGTCACGTGCCTGGTCTTGAGGTCGATGGCGGTCACGATGGCCGTTACCGTCTTGATCTGGGACGTGCTGTACGACCCGTGGGACTTGGGCTTCGCCGGGGCTGCGGTTTGCGCCAGCGCGGGGACGGCCAGCGCGAGTGCGACGAGAACAGCTGAGTGTGACAGACGCATCATAATCTCCTTCGGGTAGGTGCTACTGCGGCTTGGAGGCCGTGGGTTCGACGGGTGGTGGCGTCGCAGGAGGTGGCAACTGCCACCCGCCTCCGAGCGCACGGTACAGGTTCACGAATGACGCCGTGCGCTGCGCACGGACGGTGGCCAGGTCCAGCTCCGCCGGAAACAAGAGATTTTGGGTGGTGGTCACCTCGAGGTAGCTCGCCACGCCGCCGAAGAACCGGTCCTCGGCGAGCCCGACCGAGTCGGCCAGGTTGACCACCTGCTCCTCCCGCTGCTGGACGATGCCGTCGAGACGCTGGACGTCGTCCAGGGCGTCGGCCACCTCGCGGAAGGCGGTGAGCACGGTCTGCTCGTAGATGTTCTTCGTCTCCTCCCACTGCGCGGACGCGGCCTCGGCCTGCCCGTGCAGCGCGTCGCCCTGGAGGATGGGGGCGAGCCAGTTGACCGAACCCCCGGCAGTCCAGACGAAGGACTTCGAGGGGTTGAAGAGCTGGGTGAGGTCCGGGCTGGCGAAGCCGGCCAGCGCGGTGAGGTTGAAGCGGGGGAAGAAGTCCGCCTTGGCCACGCCGATCTGCGCGTTCGCCGCGACGAGGCGCTGCTCCACCGCGAGCACGTCCGGGCGGCGCTCGATCAGCGTCGAGGGGAGCCCAGCCGGGACCGGCCCGGTGGCGTGGAGCGCCGGCGCGACCTTCGAGCGGGTGATGGGTCCGGGCGGCCGACCGAGGAGCAACGAGAGGAGATTCTCCTGGTGCACGATGAGCCGCTCGATGTCACGGCGCGTGGCCTCGGCGCCGTTCACCTGCGCTCGCCCGGTGCTGACCGGGAGCCTGTTCCCTGCCCCGCCCTGGAGCTGATCCGCGTAGAGCTGGAGCGTGCGCTGGTAGTTGATGACCGTGCGCCGGGCGACGTCCGCCTGGGCGTCGAGCTGGCGGAGCTGGATGTAGGCCAGCGCCACGTCCGCGACCAGGCTGACCGTGGCGGCCCGATAGCCTTCCTCCGTCGCCAGGTACTGGGCCACCGCTGCTTCGGTGCCTCGGCGGATCCGACCCCAGACGTCGATCTCCCAGGAGAGTGTGGCGTCGAGCGTGAAGTTCGCCCCGCTGGTGGGATTCTCGGTCGGGGCGATCAGCGACCCTCGGCCGTAGGCGCCGACAGCGTCCGCGCCGACCGCCGGGAGGATCTGCGCCTTCTGCACCCGCGCCAGTGCGCGCGCCTGCTCCATCCGGGCGAACGTCGCACGCAGGTCGCGGTTGTTCTGCACCGCCTCGCCGACGAGGGCGGTCAGCTCGGGGTCGTTGAACACCGTCCACCAGGGCAGGTCGGCGATGCTCGCCGGGTCCTGGGTGGGCGCCTGGCCCCGGTAGCTGGCAGGGGTGGTCACGACCGGACGCTGGTAATCGGGCCCCATGAGGCAGCCCGAGCCGAGAAGCATCACCGCGGCTGTGGCGAGCGCTCTCCTCAAGTTTCACCCTGGGCCGGTACTGCCGTTGCACCTGCCCCACGGTGGGCGTCGGTGCGGTGCCCTTCTTCCCGCCGACGATCCGTCCCACCATGACGAAGAGCACCGGGACGATGAAGACGCCAAGGCCGGTGACCAGCGACATCCCGGCGATCACCGCGGTGCCGAGGATCCGCCGCGACGCCGCGCCCGCGCCGGCCGCCGTCCACAGCGGCACGCACCCCAGGATGAAGGCGAAGGAGGTCATGAGGATCGGGCGGAGCCGGAGCTTCGCCCCTTCGAGCGCGGCCTCGACCAGCGGCTTGCCCTGGTCGTGCTGCATCTTGGCGAACTCGACGATGAGGATGGCGTTCTTGGCCGCGAGGCCAATCAGCATCACCAGGCCGATCTGCCCGTAGACGTCGAAGTCGAAGCGCCGCACCAGCAGGCCGATGAACGCCCCGAGGACCGCCAGCGGGGTGCTGAGGAGCACGCTGAAGGGCAAGGACCAGCTGTCGTACAGCGCGGCGAGGATGAGGAACACGAAGACCAGGCTCAGGCCGAACACCACCAGAGTCCCGCCCTCGGAGGCCTTCTGCTGGAACGAGAGGTTGGTCCAGGCGGTGCCCATCTCCGGCGCCAGGGTCTGGGCGGCCACCTCCTCGAACGCCTGAAGCGCCTGTCCCGAGCTGACGCCCGGGGCCACCGAGCCGATGACCTCGGCCGAGCGGAAGAGGTTGAACCGGACCGTGTACTCGGGGCCGCTCACGTTCTTGATCGTGACCAGGGTCGACAGCGGCACCATCTCGCCACTCGTTGTTGCGGACGTAGAAGTCGCGGATGTCCTCGGGCTTCACCCGGGACTCGCCCTCGGCCTGGAGAAACACCTTCCACTGCCGCCCGAACCGGGTGAAGTCGTTGACGTACGCGCCACCGAGGAAGGCCTGGAGCGCGCCGTAGACGTCGCTCAGCGCCACCCCCTGCTTGAGCACCTTGTCCTTGTCCACGTCGACGAAGATCTGCGGCACGGCCGGCGAGAAGTTGGCCGTCACCGCCTGGAACTCGGGTCGCTTCCGGGCGGCGGCGAGGAACTTGTTCACGTTCTCCGCCAGGAACTCGATCGACTTCCCGCTCCGGTCCTGGAGCATCATGTCCGCGCCGCCCGCGGTCCCGATGCCGGGGATGGCCGGCGGACCGAAGGCGAGGACCCGCGCCTCGGGGATCTCGGAAAAGGCCACATTGAGGGCGCGGATAATCCCCTTGGCCGACTCGCTCTCGTGCTTCCGCTCCGCCCACTCGTGGAAGGCGATGAACACCGTCGAGGTGTAACTGGCCGCGGTTCCGGTCAGGATGTTGTAGCCGCTGACCACGGTGTAGCTCCGGATGCCCGGAGTCTTCGCCATGATCTCCTCGACCTTCTTGCCCACCTCGCGGGTTCGCTGGAGCGAGGACGCGTCGGGGAGCTGGACGAACGCCAGCGCGTACCCCTGATCCTCGTCGGGAACGAAGCCCGCGGGGATCTTCGCCCCCAGCAGCCCTGCCAGCACCGCGGTCCCGGCGAGGAGTCCGAGCGAGAGGACCATCTTGCGGACCAGGTGGCCGGTGATCCCCACGTACCCGCCGGTCATCCGGTCGAACCAGGCGTTGAACTTGCCGCCCAGCCTCGCCACCAGCCCCTGCTTTCCCTCGCTCTTGGGCTTGAGGAGGAGAGCCGAGAGCGCCGGGCTGAGGGTCAGCGCGTTGAAGGCGGAGATGAGCACCGAGATGGCGATGGTCAGCGCGAACTGCTGGTACAGCCGTCCGGTGATGCCTCCCATGAAGGCGACCGGGATGAACACCGCCGAGAGGATGAGGGCGATGCCGATGACCGGGCCCTGCACCTCCTTCATCGCCTTGAACGTCGCGTCCATCGGCGACAGCCCGTGGTGGATGTGGAACTCCACCGCCTCGACCACCACGATCGCGTCGTCGACCACGAGGCCGATGGCCAGGATGAGGCCGAACAGCGACAGCGTGTTCAGCGAGAAGCCGAGCATCGGGAACACCGCGAACGTGCCCACCAGCGAGACCGGAACCGCGAGCAGGGGGATCAGCGTCGCCCGCCAGCTCTGGAGGAAGATGAAGACGACGATGATCACCAGGGCCATCGCCTCGAACAGCGTCTTCACGATCTCGTCCATGCCCTCGATGATGGGCAGGGTCGTGTCCAGCGCGACCTCGTAGTCCAGGCCGCCGGGAAACGCCTTCTTCAGTCCGGCCATGGTGGACTTGATGCCCTCTCCCACCTTCAGGGCGTTGGACCCGGGGGTCTGGTAGATGGCGATGATGCCGCCGGCCTTCCCGTTGTAGCGGCCGTCCTGCTGGTAGTTCAGCGAGCCCAGCTCGATCCGCGCCACGTCCTTCAGACGGACCTGCGAGCCGTCGGGGTTGGCGCGGACGACGATCTCCCCGAACTCCTCGGGCTGCACCAGCCGCCCCTGCGCCCGCACGGTGTAGGTGAACTTCTGGCCATCCGGCGCCGGCTCGCCGCCGATCTGCCCGGCCGGGTTCACCACGTTCTGCGCCTTGATGGCCGACTGGATCTCCCCGATGGTGATGTTCAGCCGGGTGAGCGTGTCCGGCTTCACCCAGATGCGCATCGCGTAGTCGGACGAGCCGAAGAGCACCACGTCGCCGACGCCGGGAACGCGCTTCAGCGCGTCGATGATGTTGATGGTGGCGTAGTTGCCGAGGAACCGCGCGTCGTACCGATTGTCCGGCGAGAACAGCGAGACCATGATCAGCGGGAACGGCAGCTTCTTCTTGACCGTCACCCCGTAGTTCTTGACCTCGGTGGGCAACGTGGCCTGCGCCTGGCTGTAACGGTTCTGGACCAGGACGTTGTCGATGTCGACGTTGGTCCCCAGCGCGAAGGTGACGATCTGGGTCAGCGTCCCGTCGTTGGCGTTGGTGCTCTGGAGGTAGAGCATGTTGTCCACGCCGTTCATCTGCTGCTCGATGGGCGTGGCCACCGACTGCTCCACCGTCAGCGCGTCCGCGCCGGTGTAGGTCGTGGTCAGCTGGATCTGCGGCGGGACGATCTCCGGGAACTGGGCGATGGGAAGGCGGAGCGCGGCCACGGCGCCGCCGATCACCGTGACGATGGCGATGACGATGGCGACGATGGGATGGCGGATGAAGTAGCCGGAGATCACGGGTCAGCTCCCTGCGTCCGGCGGCCGGAGCGCTCTTCGGAGCGAAGGCCGGGTCCGGCCTGGGCGTCACCTTCAGCCCCTCGGAGACCTTCTGCGCGCCCTGGGTGATCACCCGGTCGCCGGCGTTCACACCCTTGACGATGGCCCACATCGCGCCGGCGCGAGGGCCGACCTCCACTGCGCGGATCTGCACCGTGTCCTCGGGCGTCACCACCGCGACGGTGTATGACCCCTGCAGCTCCTTCACCGCGGCCTCGGGGACCACGATCATCCCCTTCCCCGCCTCCTGCCGGGGAATGCGGACCCGCCCGTACTGGCCGGGCCGCAGGATCCGCTCGGGGTTCGGGAAGACGGTCAGGACCTGGATGGTGCCCGTGCCCTTCTGCACCTCGCGGTTGAGGGACGTGAACCAGCCCTTGTGCCGATAGACCGAGCCGTCCGCGAGCACGAGCTCGAGGATCTGCCGCTCAGGGCCGGCGTCGAGCGGGTCGAGCTTCTCGAGCGCGACCGCACGGTGACGCCACCCGCAGATAGTCGGCCTCGCTGATGGGAAAGGTGACCCGCATCGGGTCGAGCTGGGAGACGGTGGTCAGCAGCGTGGGCTCACCCTGACCGACCAGGTTGCCCACCCGGACCAGCGGCGTGCCGGCCACCCCGTCCACCGGCGAGGTGATGCGGGTGTACCCGAGGTTCAGCTGCGCCTCGTCCCACGCCGCCCTGGCCGAGTCGACGCTCGCCGCGGCCGCGGCCTGCGCCGCCACCGCGTCGTCGAGGTCCTGCTGGCTCACCGCCTGCTTCGCGGCCAGCGGCCGGTACCGATCCGCCGTGACCTTGGCCTGGCTGAACGTGGCCTGGGCGCGCGCCAGAGCACCCTTCGCCTTGGCCGCGGCCGCCTGATACTCGGCCGGGTCGATGGTGAAGAGCAGCTGGCCCTTCTTCACGAACGCGCCGTCGGCGTAGTCCTGGGTCTTGAGAAAGCCCTTCACCCGGGCCCGGATCTCGGCGTTCACGTACCCGTCGATGGTCCCCACCATCTCGGTCGACAGGCTGAGGTCCTGTTGCACGGCCGGGGCCACGAGCACCGTCGGCGGCGGAATCGGCGGCGGCGGCTCCTTGCAACCCACCGCCGCCAGCGCCCCGAGGCTCCCAACCAGGACCTGCCAGCCAGCACGTCGGGACGACATGGTTCCTCCCGGAATCCGACCCCCGGGTCCAGTTATCGACATCTCGTGGCTCTGTCGAGGGGGACCTTGGGGGGCACCGGCGCCTCGCTCAGCGGGCGGGCGTGGTCTCGGGCTGCGCGGGCGGCGGGGACGGCATGTCCACGACGGGCGGCGTGTAGTCCGCCGCGGTGAGGGCGATCTCGATGCGGCGGTTCTGGCTGCGGCCCTCGGCGGTCTCGTTCGGAGCGAGCGGCCGGTATTCGGAGAAGCCAGCCGCACCCAGCATCTTCGGCTCCAGACCCTGGGTCTGGAGATAGCGGACCACGCTCACCGCGCGGGCGGTGGAGAGGTCCCAGTTGTCCTTGAACGGCCCCTTCCCCTTGACGGGGACGTTGTCGGTGTACCCGGCGACGATCACGTTCTTGCCCTGCAGGCCCGTGGAAGGCCTTGGCGACGGCGGCGAGCGCGTCCTGGCCCTGCTTGTTGATGGCGGCCGAGCCGGACGAGAAGACGACCCGGTCCTTCAGCTTCACCGTCATCTTTCCCTTCAGCTCGGACAGCTCGACCTGCCCGCTCTGGATCTGGCCCTTCAGCGAGCCGGCCAGCTCCTCGTACTGCTTGCTCTTCGCCTCGAGCCTCGGTGGTGGACTGCGTCAGCGCCGCGTTCTGGGCTCTGCAGGTCGGTCACCTTCTTCTGCAGGGCCGCGTTCTTCTGGACCTCGTCCTCGTACTTCTTCTGGTTGTTCGCGGCGTCGCGCTGCGCGGCAGCGAACTCGTCCTTGGACACTCCGCACGCCGCGAGGAGCAGCGCGCAGCAGACGGCTCCGATGACTCGATGTGACATGCGTTCTCCCTTCCTCGGAGAGCGATGCCCTCTGCTCCAGACTCCGGCAATGAGACCAAGGTCCCAGTCCATGCCCCCGGGGAGACCTCACACCCGGGGACGCGCAAACCTTGCGGCGACGCCCGTGAGCGCCGTCGCGGAGCCCTCTCCCGCCGGTCGGCGCCCCTACTGCTGGATGGTGCTGTCGGTCTTCGACGCCCCGGCCACACAGCCCGACGCGTTCTGCGGGCAGACCACGATGTACGAGGCCTTCTTGCCACATCCCTCGACGCCGATGGTGTACTCGGCGCGCTCGGTACCCTGCCACGCCATGGGCTCGAGCATGGTCCGTGACAGCATGATCCCCTGGGCGGTCGGGCAGCCGAGCTCGAACTGGCCCCGCCGCAACGCGACCGCCATCGCTGCATCCTGGCTCTGGTTCAGCTCCTGGGTCTGGCTGGCACAGGCAACGAACAGAGCGACCCCCAGGATCCCGATCAGCTTGCTGGCTCTCGACATGTTCAGACCTTTCCGCATGAGGCGTGGAAACCGTGGATCGATAGCCCAGGCCCAGGCCCGGGGGCATGGGACGATGGTCCAATCCGGGCGCTACCGGAGGCAACGGCCCGGGCTGCGGTCGCCCGCGGGGCTGCGACCAGCCCGTAGACGAACGCGCCCAGCGCCCCGCCGATGAGCGGTGCCACCCAGAACAGCCAGAGCTGCTCGAGCGCCCAGCCGCCGACGACCAGGGCGGGGCCCGTGCTCCGGGCCGGGTTCACCGAGGTGTTCGTGACCGGGATGGAGACCAGGTGGATGAGCGTGAGGCAGAGACCGATGGCGATGGGCGCCAGCCCCTTCGGCGCGCGCTCGTCGGTGGCGCCCATGATGACGAACAGGAACGCCGCGGTCATCACCACCTCGCAGACGAATCCGGCCACAATCCCGTACTGCCCGGGCGAATGCAGGCCGTAGCCGTTGCTCGCGAAGCCACCGGCGGTGCTGAACCCGGCCTTGCCACTGGCGATGACGTAGAGCGTGCCCGCGGCGAGCGCCGCGCCGACGACCTGCGCGACGATGTACGCCGGCAGCTCGGCCGCCTTGAAGCGGCCGCCGACCGTGAGCCCCACCGAGACGGCCGGGTTGAGGTGGCACCCCGAGATGTGCCCGATCGCGAAGGCCATTGTGAGCACCGTCAGCCCGAAGGCGAGCGCGACTCCGAGGTGCCCGATGCCCAGACCCGGAAACGCCGCACCGATCACCGCGCTGCCGCACCCGCCGAGCACGAGCCAGAACGTTCCGATCAGCTCCGCCGTCGCACGTTGCCACAAGGCCATCGCATCACCCCCGGATGAGTCGAACGCCGTCCGTCTAGCACGGCCACTCCTTCCCAGGGGGAAATCCGGAGAGCCACGACAGTGGCGAGGTGAGGACCGGATGGCGGAGATCTCAGGCGGCGCCGGCGGGCAAGTCGCCCACGATTCTGGTGCGGGCGCTGCGCCCTGAGCGTTCGAATCCGGACGGCTCAAAGGACGCCGCAGACGAAGCCTGCATCCGGAACTTCGGAGCAGGTCCGAGCCGGGCTGACGCAGGCACGACTGCACAGTCCCCGCGAGTGGCAGCCCTGCGTCGTTGAGCGCTGCGGGCACGGCGCCGGGGGCGGCGGGCTAGCCTCCGCCCGCGTTGCGCTCCCGGGGCGGTACCTTTCCTTCGGGCCCAAAGAGAAGCGACGCCATCTTGCCCTCGCCCAAGACTCGGTCGAGCTCCTGGAAGGCGAAGAGCGGCAGGAGCGCGACGAGCTCGAGCTGGACCCGGGCGAGCAGCTCGTATCCCTCCGCCGTGGTGAAGGTGAACTCCTCCCTCATCGCCGCGGTGATGGATGAGCGCGGAGATCACGTGCTCGCAGACGGCAAACGCCAGGATAAGGAGGCCGAACACCAGCGTCTTGCCGAGGATGGCCCAGATCATCCGGCGACCCTCGAAGCGCTTGCCGAGGTGGAAGATCTCCCCGATGAGGATCACCTTCGCCAGCATCAGCGCCTTCACCAGGCCCCACCCATACTCGAGGTAACCGATGTTGTACTCGGCGAGGACCAGGCGGCGGTACGTCGTCACCGAGCCGAAGAAGAAGGCCAGAAACACCGCGACGACCAGATACTTCTCCAACTCGTCCACCACCCGGCGCTTCAGCTCGTGGCGGTGTTCGGTCTTCTCGGAGGTCATGGCGGGCACCCTTGGCTTCTACGTTGTCATGCGTCATCGTTCAGATCCACGGTGCGACGGGGCGCACTGCGCTCCGCGTGGCGCGCGTGCTCGACGCGGCGTCAGCCTGACGTCGCCCGGGGACGGCGGGCGATCTTCGCGGTCCACTCGATGTGCTCCATCATCGCGCCCCGGGCAGCGAACGGGGCGAGCGTCTCGCGAATCTCGCGGACCATCGTCTCGGCGCGGGAGCCCAGCCGGGCCGCCGAGGTGGCGGACATCGACAGCGCCCGGTGGATCAGCGTCTCGACCGTGAGATCCGTGCACTGCACCCGAACCAGGTGGTCGAGCCTCGAGAACGGCGAGCCGGCGAGCACCGAGCCGTGGTCCTGCCAGTGCAGTGACCTTCGCTCCATCCGGAGCTTGTCATCGGCCGAGTACCGCTCGACGATCGACGACCACGCGCGGACGACCTCGTTCCCCGGGATGTCGGCGATCTCGTCGTTGAAGAAGACCAGCGCGCCCTCCGGCGCAACCAGGTGGTCCAGTCGCCTGAGCGTCTCGGCGCGGTCCATCCAGTGGAAGGACCGGCCCATGGTCACTGCCTGGAACGTCCCCCACGCGGGATCCAGCGTCTCCGAGCTTCCCTCGCGAACCTCGACCGCGACCCCCGTCCTCTGAACTGCCTCGGTGGCGATGGCGAGCATCGCCGGCTCCGGATCCACTGCGAGGACCGACCCGACGAACGGCGCGAAGGCGATGGCCAGCAGCCCCGGGCCGGTCCCCAGGTCCAGGAGGCGGTGCGCCCGGGTGAGGCCGCAGAACCTCGCCACGTCCCGGATCAGCTCGGCCGGATACGGTGGGCGACCGACCGCGTAGTGCGCCGCCGCCGTCTGGAATCGCCGGGAGTCCACGTCGGAGGGAACGACACCACAGGCGGACTCCCCATGCATCCAGGAGCCGTCCCGCGCAGTCCGACGGCTGGCTCGCCTCGGGAATCCGACTCGGAGTGGCTTCAGTCCATGTCGAGGGTCTTGAACTGACCCTGCGGGTCCATGACCGTGCCCCAGACCTTGTGCGAGGCCTGGTGCTCGGACGGGCCGAAGCTCATCACGCTCCCGGTCCCGAGGTCGAAGTCGCGGATTGCCTCGAAGGCGTCCACCAGCTTCTCGGTGTCCAGCTCACGTCCCGCCTTGCGGAGCCCCTCGGCGAACAGATGCGCCGCGATGTACCCCTCGAGCGAGATGAAGTCGGGGTGCTGGTCGGGGTGAAAACGCTTCAGGGACTCCCGGTAGCGGATGACGCCGGTCGCGCCCGAGTCGTAGTGCGGCACGACCTGGGTGACGATGACGCCGTCGGCGTAGGTCGGCCCGAGCTCCTTGAGATCGTCGGCGAGCGCGTTGCTCCCGACGAAGGACACGTTGAGGAACAGCGTGTCGACCCCCGCGTCCTTCACCTTCTGGATGAACCGGCTGGCGGCCTTGTACGAGCTCACCATGATGACGGCCTTCACCGGATGGCGCGAGTGGATCAGCTCCTGTCCCTTCGGACCCCGGGTGGTCATCGTGGCGTTGTGGTACTTGAGCAGCGCCTTGTACGCCGCGTCCACGTCGATGGTGTTGCGCTCGTAGTTGACGCGGAGGAGATCCACGTCGGCGTGGCCGGCCTTCCGGATCCCCTTCGTCGCCCCGTCGTACCCGGCGTCGCCGTAGGCGTCGTGCTGGGCAAAGACGACGATCGAGTGCGGATCGATGCGCTTCACCACGAGCAGGTAGTGGATCATCTTCGCCGTCTCGTCCTGGTAGCTCGCGCGGTAATTGAAGACGTAGCGATCCGGCGGATCCTTCCGGAGGAGCGCCGCGCCGGTGAACGCACCGAAGAACAGCATCCGGTTCTTCACCGCATAGGGGACGGTCTCCTTCGCGGTGGGTGTACCGACATTCCCGATGACCCCGAACACCGCTCGGGGATCGATCAGCTCGGCCATGTTCTCCAGCGCCCGTGAACCCTCGTAACCATCGTCGAGCGCCACCAGCCTCAGCTGACGCCCGTTCACCCCGCCGGCCGCGTTCACCTCGGAGAAGCCGGTGTTGATGCCGAGCTTCATCCGGGTCCCGAGCTCCTGGGAGGGCCCGGAGAATGCGGCGCTCATCCCCATCAGGACCTCGGTGTCGGTGACTCCGCGCACCCGCTGGGCCGCGGGGCCCGACGCCCCGGCTGCGCCGCCCGGGCCGTTCCTCGCCGGCGCGGCGGCGACCGGTGTCCTCGACTCGCCGGATTCTCAGGAGCCACGCCAGGCCCGCTCCGAGGGCCAGCGCCATCACGAACACGCCGACACCCAGGGGGAGCCGCAGCGCCTTCGCCTTCGGCTTGGGCTTCGGTCTTCTGCGCCGGACCGAGGCTGAAGCGGCTCATCGTCGAACCGACCCCGGTGACGAGCTGGGACGTCTGCGGGCTGAGATCCGGCAGCGTCTTCACCGCCCCGTCGTTCTTCAGCTGGTGCTCGATGACCGTGGTCATCCGCTTGCGTTCGTCAGCGAATGCCCCGGCGAGGGTATGACCGATCTCGCGCTCCGAGACCCGAGGAGGATGCCGCTCCAGGTAGGCCTCGAGATCGGCCTGCAGCTCGGCGGCGGTCGCGTAGCGATTCTCCGGCCTCAGCTGCAGCGCCTTGATGCAGATCTGCTCCAGTCTCGGCGGGAGCTCGGGGAGCAGCGGCCTCAGCGGCTCGATCTCTCCCTCGATCGCGCGCTGGAGCCGGTCGGTCGAGCTGAGGTGCTTCCACATCCGACGGCCGATCAGCGTCTCCCAGAGCAGGACACCGACCGAGTAGATGTCAGCACGGCGGTCGACATGACCACTGTCGGTGAACGCCTCGGGCGCCATGTAGCCGGTCTTGCCCTTCACCACGCCGGCACGGGTCTGGGTGCCCGAGTCGAGGGCCTTGGCGACGCCGAAGTCCACCAGCTTCACCCGGCCGTCGTAGCCGAGGAGAATGTTGCTCGGCGTCACGTCTCGGTGGACCACGTTCAGCGGCTTGCCGTCGTAGTCGGCGAGCTCGTGGGCGTAGTGAAGGCCGGCGAGCACGTGGACCAGGACCTGGAGCTGCATCCGCGGCGGGAAGAAGGTGGCGGCGTCCGGCGCGCGGCGCACGCTCTCCAGCGTCTGGCCGTCGACGAACTCCATTGCCAGGTAGAACCGGCCGGCGTCCTCACCGACGTCGTAGGTCTGCACGACGTTCGGGTGGTTGAGCCGGGCCGCGAGGCGGGCCTCGGCGAGGAACATCTGGCGGAACTCCTGCTCCTCGGCGAGGTCGGCCCGGAGGAGCTTGATGACCATCAGCTTCTGGAACCCGCCGAGCGTTCCGCGGGTCGCGGTGAGATAGACGTTGGCCATCCCGCCGCGACCGATCTCTCCGATGAAGCGGTAACGTCCTGCGAGATCGGTCCCGAGCTTCTCAGCGATTTCTTCGGCCATGAACGAGGTCTCCGGCGCGACTGCGTCGTCCATCGTATGCCCGACCGCACGCGCCGCTCGACCGGTCCAGCCGAACGTACGGTGACGGAGGTGCGCGCGCGTCGTCGGGTGTGCGTGGCGCGCCGTCAGATCCCCACGCCCGTCATCGGGGCGCCCGTGGCCCGCAGCGCCTGTCCTGACGTCAGCCGGTCGAGCGCTGACGTTCGGCGCTGCGCCGCAGGGCGGGCAGCCCGAACCAGAGCGCGGCGAAGAGGAGACCCGCCGCGCAGCCAACGAGAACACCGACCACGCGGCCGGCCAGCGCCGCGGTCACCACGTAGACGGCGCTGGTCATCGCCAGGGCGAGGAACACGATCCCGATGATCGCGAGCCGGTTGCACGTCCGGAGCATCAGCTCCTTGTCCTGGACGTCCCGGCGCCAGTGCAGGCGATGGTAGACGGACGGCGCGATCAGGAAGGCGGTGGAGAGCGTCGTGTTCAGGAAGCAGATGAAATAGCCGGAGCGGTTCGCCTCGCTCATCACCCGGAACGCGTCGGTGAACGGGGCCGTCAGAAGGAATCCGAAGAGCAGCTGGACCCCGGGCAAGGCGACGCGGATCTCGTTGAGGATCTCGTTCCACTCCCGGCCGAAGTCGGAGCTCGGTTCGCCGCTGGCGCTCGGCTCGTCCATCGCCAACGACTGTACCCCGATGCCGCCCCGCCCGTGATCCCGCAGGCTTGGAGCGAGCCAGTCCGGGGCCGTCACCGGAACGCACACCTGCACGGTCGCCGGTGCCTTCACGAACAGCGAGCAGGTGGGAATCATCGAGATCTCCTACAACCTGGCCTCGGCCTATGCGGACGGCGGAGTCGTGGGAGACACGTTCTACGGAACGATCGGCTTTCCCGCCGCCCCGGTCCCCGGGACGTACACCGGCACGAGCGCGTCGGTCATTTCCGGCTACACCCTGATCACGCTCGCCAACGTGTCGAACTCGAGCGAGCGCTGGGCCAGCACGGCGATCGGGAGCTTCTCGCTCGTGCTGTCGACCGTGTCGCTGCTGGGGACCGATCCGGAGATTGGCGCGATCTACAAGCCCACGGGGTCGCTCGACGCGACGCTCGTCCCGGCAGTCTCGGGCACCACCGGGAACGTCACGCTGCACGCGACCTTCTGACCTCGCTCCACAACGCGCCACCGAGCCCCAGCGCGCCACACCACCGCTCCGCCCAGGCTTCATTTATTCAGGCCGCCCCTGCCGCACTCTGTCCCGATCGGAGACGGGATCGGAAGGGCGCACCTGAGCGGACCTTGTGGGCTGAACAGGTCGTCGAACACGCCTGGTCAGAGGCCACGGAACATGATGAGACGAGAGACGATGCGAGCCCGCTCGTCGACCGCGCTGCTGCTCTCGCTGGCAGCTTGCACCGGGTCCTATTCCGGCTCCACGACACCGCCGGTAACACACCACCAGCGACCACGCCGCCGGCGCAGAACCCGGATGGCCGCTACGTCTGCAACGACAAGACCCACGCCGCGGTCATGGACGCCCGGCGGCTGACCACGCTCGAGTATCAGAACGCCGTCTCGGACGTGTTCGGCGGCCGCCTCGCTCCGAGCAGCAAGTACCCGGGCTCGGTCGGCAAGTCGATCACCGGCTTCTCGACCGAACCGGTCTTCAACGACATCGGGGCAGGCGGAGCCGAGCAGCTGATGTTCGCCGCCGAGGACGTGGCGCTGCAGGTCCCGGCGGTCCTGGCGCAGCTGACTCCCTGTGCAACATCGGCCCCCAACGAAGCGTGCGTCAACACCTTCCTCGATACGTACGGGACCCGCGCCTACCGGCGGCCGCTGTCGACCGCCGAGCGTACCGAGCTGCTCGACGAGTACCGGGCCGGCGTGGCGTCGGGGGCCAGCTTCAGCCAGTCGGTCGCCATGCTGGTCGACCACATGCTCCAGATGCCGCAGTTCCTGTACCTCGCCGAAGGGGCGGCCGGCGCGGGCCGGGCGCTCAACGGCTACGAGCTGGCCAGCCGTCTGTCGTTCATGCTCACCGACTCGATCCCCGACGACGCCTTGCTGGCTGCGGCGCCCGGCCTGACCGACCCGGCCACGCTCAGCGCGCAGGCGACCCGCATCCTGGCGTCGAGCAAGGCCAACACCACCATCGCCCGGTTCTTCCGGGAGTGGACCGGCACCACCCGTCTGAGCCCGGCCGACAAGGACCAGGTCGGCCTTCCCCTTCTTCAACGCGGCGTACGCCCAGTCGATGAACGACTCGTTCGACCGCTTCGTGGTCGACCAGCTTCGCAACCAGGGCACGTTGCACACGCTGCTGCGCAGCACCGACGCCTTCGTCGACGCCAACATGGCCTCGTTCTTCGGGGTGAGCGCACCGCCCGCGGGCCAGTGGGCGAAGATCGCGCTCGACCCCGCGCGCTACTCGGGAGTGGTGACGCAGCCGGCGATGCTTGCCTCGCTCGCGCACTCCCGCGAGACGTCCTTCGTCTTCCGCGGCCGGTTCATTCGCAAGCATCTGCTCTGCGACAACCTGGGGGCGCCTCCGGCCGACGCCCAGGCCATCTTCGGCTCGCTGCCGATGCCGCCCGACCCGACCGGCAAGGACATCTCGGCGGCGGTGGTCGCGCGGCCCGAATGCTCGGGCTGCCATTCGCTGATGAACCCTGCCGGACTCGCGTTCGAGCAGTTCGACGCCCTCGGCCGGTACCGGACCAACTACGCCGGCGGCAAGCCGATCGACCCGTCGGGTGTGCTCCCGAGCGTCGGCTTCAAGCCGGGATTCTCCCGGACACAGTCTGACGTTCACCGATCAGACGTCGATGATGGAGCAGCTGACGAACGAGCCACAGGTCACCACCTGCCTCGCGACCCAGGTCTTCCGTTTCACGGTCTCGCGGATGGACACGGCGGCCGACGTCTGCGCGATCCAGGACATGGGCGACGCGCTCACCGCCTCGGGAGGCAAGCTGAGCCAGGCGATCCTCGGGATGGTCGCCACCGACGCGTTCACCCACCGGAGTGACCTGTGAGCCAGCGAATCGATCGCCGCCGGTTCCTGATCGGCACGGGTGGCTCGCTCCTGGCGCTGCCGATGCTCGAGGCGCTGGCCCCGCGCATCGCCTTCGCCCAGACCGCGACTCCTCCCAAGCGGCTGGTGGTCGTGTTCCATCCCCACGGGCGGGTCGTCGGGCCGGGCAGCAACGAGAACTGGTCGCCGCGGTCCACCACCGGCCCGCTGCCACCGGTGGGAACCGCACCGAGCGGGGCCCTGGCCCCCCTCGCGCCGATCAGCAACGAGATCGTCACCCTGTCGAACATCGACAACATCGTCCGGCACACGTCCGGCGATCTCGACGGTCACGCCAGCGCGAGCGCCACCTGCATGACCTGCGTGGTCCCCAACGGCGGCACCGCCAGGGGCCCGGCGCTCGACTACGTGGCAGGCCTGCGGCTGCGCGCGAGCACCGCCCAGAGGATGGCCATCGTCATCCCCGGGCAGGCGGCACCCTTCGACAACTCGGTGACCGAGAACAACGTGTTCCTCGGAGCCAATGGAACGCCGGGCAACTACCAGGCGATCGACCCGGTGCAGATGATCCAGGACCTGTTCGCCTCGGTGCAGGTCGGCCCGCCGCCGCCCCCGCCCCCGACGCCGACACTCCAGGATCGCCTCGCGGCCCGGCGCGGCAGCATCCTTGACGGCGTCGCCAAGGGCTTCACCAGCTTCCGCGCCGGCCTGAACTCGGCGGACCAGGCACGCCTTGACCAGCATGCCCAGTTCATCCGTGAGACCGAGCTGCGCTACCCGGCTGTGCCCCCCGTCACCCCACCCGCCCCGGCGAGCTGTGCACCGCCGTCGACCAGCTCGGTGCCGAACTACGACTGGCCCCAGTTCCGGAAGGGCGAGCACGACGACGTCTTTGCGCAGACCCAGATCGAGAGCCTGGTGCAGGCGCTGATCTGCGATGTCACCCGCACCGCCAGCCTCAATTTCTGGGCCTCGGGCGACCCCGGCTTCGTCACGGAGTTCGCGCCGGCAAGCAGCCCCTACCTCGCAGGCAACTGGCACGCCAGCATCCATGGCGACGGCAGCCCCAACGACCCGTCCGTCGGCAGCCTCACCAAGGGATTCGGTTTCTACGCCAAGTACTTCACCAAGCTGATCCAGCGCATGGCCGCGATCCAGGAGAGCGACGGGAGCCGGCTGCTCGACAACACCCTGGTGGTCTGGGTGAGCGACCTCGGCTACGGCTCGGGTCACTACTGCTACAACTACCCCGTGGTTCTGGCCGGGATGAAGCGCGCCTTCCCACAGGGACAGGGGCGCCACGTCGTGGGCCAGGTCAACTCGCTGGGCGATCTCTACGCCCAGGTGCTGCGGATGCTGGGCGGCACGGACACGACCTTCGGCTCGACGGGAACGCTCTCCAGCGCCGCCGGGTCCATCAATTACATGTCCCAGTTCGGTCGGCCGGGGCTGATCAACAAGGACACGCCGCTGCACTTCGGCCCGCTCGATCTGTAGCTGCCGATCCTAGCGCTGGCCGGGCACGGACGGCACGACGCTGATCTTCGCCATCATGCCCGCGTCCTCGTGACCGAGAATGTGGCAGTGGTAGACGAAGTCCCCGGCGATGGTGAACGGGATCCGGACGACGACCCGTGAAGGCACGCACGCGCCGCTCCGCCACTTGCCGACGGTGCCGTCGCAACCGGTGCCACCGCGAGGGACGGGAACGTTGTCGTGCAGGACCACCGCGCCCCCGAGCTGCGCCGGGGTTCCCGCATCCCCGACGAGCGTGCCGCCGCTGAGCAGCTCGAACCGGGTCTGGTGGATGTGGAAGTTGTGGTCCTCGGCGGAGAGGTTCACCAGCTGCTGGAGCCGCAGTCGCCCACCGGGCAGGACCTGCACGTCCTGCAGCACGAGATGGCGGATGGTCAGCGGTGGCCCAGGTGCGGCGCAACCGCGTGCCCGGCAGGCTGCATCGGGCGCTCCGACGGTGAGGAGGACCGCCAGGCCGGCGGAGACCTGATTCAGCGCGAGCCCGTGCGCGTGCGGATGGACCCAGTAGAGCCCCAGTGGATGGTCACGCGGGAGTCGGAAGACGTAGTCGATCACACCGTCCGGGGTGACATCGAAGTGCGTCGAGTGGTCCACCGGATGCGGCGCGCCACCCGGCGACGCCTCCAGATGCGACGGCTGGCAGGCGTGCCGACCCACGAGCCCAGGCGGCGGCTGGTTCGCCGGGTTCAGCGCCAGGACGAAGATCCAGTCGCCATACGTGCGGTCGGCATCGGTCGCGCATCGGGGCTCCACCAGCATGCCGTGGGTGTGAAGATTGGTCGGGTTCCAGTGGAGGAGCGTGTCGCCGCCCTGACCCACCCACTTGAACTCGCCGGGCGCCGGGGCGTCGCGGGAGACGGCGGGGAGGCAGTTCACGAACCTGACGCGGAGCGCGTCCCCCGGCTGGACCTGGAGCCGCGTCGCGCGCTCGACCCCAGCGTCCTCCGCGGTCGGGCAGGTGCGCAGGGAGGCCGGAGAGAGGCCCGGGCCTGGGCATCGCCGCCACGGTCCGTCCTCGGGCGACCAGCGGCACACCTCGTAGACCCAACCCACCGGAGCACCCGGTAGCTGCGGACGCTTCTGCTCGCGGGCGACCACGAGGACGCTCAGCTCCCCCTTCGCGCTCGCGATGACCCGTGGCTCCTGGAGCGGCCCTGCAAGGGCGCCGTGGCACGAGAGAACCCCAAGTGCAGCCACGATGAGGTGGTTCCAGCCCGGAACAACTCTCCGCATGCGTGCGCCCTCCGCCGGCGAGCGAGCGAGTACCGCGCGCCCCCGAGGTGAATCAGCGAATTCGTCCCCGGCCGTGCAAAACTCGACGCGGCTGGTGCCGCCCGGAAGGCCAGCTCAACCGACACATCCCTCGACAATCGGGCGTTGCGGCTTGAGACCTGGGCCTCGACGCCGCACTGTAGGCGCCGATGGCTGAACCTCGTTCCACCCGTCTCGGTGTGCCCGTCGCGGGCGCGTGCTGAAGCCGAGCCGTCGCATGACCTGGGGGAACCTGCTCGGCGCGTTCTCGCGCCGTCGTGCCGGGTCCCACCTGCTCTCGGGGCCGATCCGGGGTGAGTTGCTCGGTGCCGAGGGGCTCGCCGAGCACGCCCGGACGGTCGCCCGTCGACAGCATCTCCGGTTGCCCCGCCGCACCGGCCGCATCGGCCCGCTGCTGAGCCGGCTGGACGGGACGCTCTCCATCCTCGAGGAGGCGCACGCCCGGATCGCCTTGCAGTCGGACGTGCTCGACATCGGTCCGGCCGGGGAGTGGCTGCTCGACAACTTCTACGTCGTCCGGGACCACATCGCCGACGTCCGCCAGAACCTCCCGCGCGGGTACTACGGGGAGCTGCCCGACCTGTCCGACGGTCCACTCGCGGGCTACCCCCGGGTCTACGACCTGGCCATTGCGCTCATCTCCCACTCCGAGGGACGCCTCGACGCGGAGAACATCGGAGCCTTCACCGCGGCGTTCCAGGAGGTTGCTCCGCTCGCCATCGGGGAACTGTGGGCGCTCCCGGCGATGCTCCGGCTAGGGCTGGTGGAGAACGTGCGGCGGATGACCCTCCGGATCGTCCAGCGGCTCGAGCAGCTCGCCCTCGCCGACGAGTGGGCGGACCGCCTTCGCGCTGCCGACGCCGCGGGACCCGTGGAGCTGGTCACCGCCTTCGAGGACTTCCTCCACAACCACCCCCCGCTGAACGCCGAGCTCGTCTCCCGCCTCCACACCCAGCTCCGCCAGCTCGGGGGAAGCGCCACTGCCATGACCTGGCTGGACCGCTGGCTCGACGACGAGGGCCACGCCGCCGAGGAGTCCGCCACCCGCGCGACCCAGCGACTCGCGCTCACCCAGGTGGTGATGGCCAACAGCATCACCAGCCTGCGCACCCTGGGCGGGATGGACTGGCCCGAGTTCGTCGAGTCGCAGAGCGTGCTCGAGGCGGCGCTCCGCGGCGACCCGTCCGGGATCTATTCGCGGATGACGTTCGAGACACGCGATCAGTACCGGCACGTGGTGGAGCGCCTCGCCCGGAGGACCGGGCGGCCCGAGGAGCAGGTCGGGGCGACCGCGGTGGATCTCGCCCGGCATCCGGTGGCGAACGGTGAGCCGCCGGCCAGCGGGCACGTGGGGTTCTTCCTGCTCGGCGCCGGTCGCGAAACGCTCGAACGGAAGATCGGCTACCGCCCCGCCATGGGCGAGCGCCTGCTCCGAGCCGCCCGCCGGTACCCCGGTCTGGCGCTGGGCGGGAGCGCGATGCTCGGAACCGCCGCGGGGCTCGCCGCGGTCCTCTGGATGGGTGGAGCGGAGGCCCGCCCCGCCTGGGTCGGGCTCGTCCTGCTGGCGCTGCTCCCGGCCAACGAGGTGGCGCTCAACGTCATCCAGCAGCTGCTCACCAGCTTTCTGCGGCCGCAGCGCTTGCCCAAGCTCGACTTTCGCAAGAACGGCGTCCCGGCCAGCTCACGCACCGCGGTGGTCATCCCCACGCTCCTGACGAGCGTCGCGTCGGTGGAGCACGCCCTGGAGAACCTGGAGGTCCAGTTCCTCGCCAACCGGGGCGCGAACCTCCATTTCGTGGTGCTGGGGGATTTCACCGACGCGCCGACGGAGACCGTCGCCGGCGACGAGGCCATCCTCCGCGCCGCCGTCGACGGGGTGACCGCCCTCAACGCGCGCTACGACCCGGGGGGCAACGCCTTCTGCCTTCTCCATCGACCGCGGCGCTTCAACCCCCAGCAGGGGGTGTGGATGGGGTGGGAACGAAAGCGGGGAAAGCTCTCCGACTTCAATCACGTCGTCCGGGGCGGCGCGGAGGGCGCGTTCTCGGTCGTGGTCGGCGAGCTCGCGGCGCTGCGGGAGGTCCGCTACGTCATCACCCTCGACGCCGACACCGTGCTTCCCGCCGGAGACCGCACCGCTCCTGGTCGGCGCGATGGCCCATCCCCTCAACCGCCCTGTCCTCGATGCAGCCGGAGCACGGGTGGTCCGTGGCTACGGCATCCTCCAGCCCCGCGTCGGTGTCTCGCTGCCCAGCGCCAACCGCACCCGCTTCGCGGCCATCTACTCGGGGCATCCTGGCGTGGATCCGTACACCACCGCGGTCTCGGACATGTACCAGGACCTCTACGCCGAGGGCAGCTTCACCGGGAAGGGCATCTACGACGTCGATGCCTTCGAGCGCACGACCCTCGGGCGCTTCCCACCCAACACCCTCCTCTCGCACGATCTGATCGAAGGCTGCTTTGCCCGCGCCGGCCTGGCGACCGACATCCAGGTGTACGACGACTATCCGTCGAGCTACCTGACCTGGACCCGGCGCAAGCACCGCTGGATCCGCGGCGACTGGCAGCTCCTCCCCTGGACGCTGCCGACCATTGCCGGCTCCGGCGGCCCATCGCCCAACCCGCTGCCGCCGATCGCGCTGTGGAAGATCATCGACAACCTGCGCCGCAGCGTGGTGGAGATCGCCCAGCTGGCCTTCCTGATCGCCGGCTGGACCTTCCTTCCGGGCTCTCCCTTGCGCTGGACGGCGCTGTGGATCCTGGCCGTCGCTGCGCCGTGGCTGGTCACGCTCCTGCTCGGCGCGTTCCGGCCGCCGCTCGATCGCTCCTGGCGCGCCTACTACGCCGCCATCGGGCGCGATGCGGTCACCAGCGCGCGCCAGCTGGGCCTGGCGCTGGTCTTCCTTCCCCACCAGGCGTGGATCTCGGCGGACGCGATCGTCCGGACGCTCTGGCGCATGGGCGTCTCCCGGCGACATCTGCTCGAGTGGCAGACCGCGTTCCAGTCCGAGCGCTCGCGGTCGGGCTCGGCGCGCGACGTCTGGCGGGCCATGTGGCCCTCGGTGGTCCTCTCGGCCGGGCTCTTCGTCGCCGTGATCCTCCGTCACCCGGCCGGCGATCCCGGGGACGCTGGCCCACTGGCACTGGGCCTGGGTGCTGGGGTGCGGCCGTGCTCACCGGGGCGTGGATCTGCGCGCCCCAGGTCGCCCACTGGCTCGGCCAGTCCCCGAGACGTCGGGAGCGCAGGCTCGCCCCCGCGCTGAGGGCCGATGCGCTCCGGTACGGGCTCCTGCACTGGCGCTTCTTCGAGCGCTTCGTCACCGCCGAGACGCACTGGCTGGCGCCCGACAACGTCCAGGAGGGTCCGGCACCGGTCGTGGCGATGCGGACCTCGCCCACCAACATCGGCCTGCAGCTCCTCGCGGTCACCAGCGCCCACGACCTGGGCTTCCTCTCGCTCGAGGAGATGGTCTCGCCGGCTCGAGCGCGCCTTCGCCTCGATCGAGCGGCTGTCCCGGTTCCGGGGTCACTTCTACAACTGGTACGACCTCCACGACCTCCGGGAGCTGACGCCGGCGTACATCTCGACGGTGGACAGCGGCAACCTGGCCGGCCTGCTCATCGCCGTGCGCCAGGCCTGCCTGGGGATCCCCGACGAGCCGGTCTTCGACCGCCGCGCGTGGCGGGCGGCCGAGAGCTGCGCTCGCCATGGTGGGGGCGACCGCCAGCGCCCGGATTCGAGCCGAAGCTCCGCCAGGCGCGCTCGGCCCTGGCGGCGGCGGAGCGGGTCACCGATGTCGCGGCTGGCCTCGACGGCGTGCTGGCGCAGCTCGAGGAGCTGGAGCAGGTCGTCGCCGCGGCGGGCGAGCAGCACACGCCACTCGGAGCTGCGCTCGGAGTGGACCGCCTGGACGCGCCGCCTCGTCGCCGAGCAACGCCGCCGGGTGGAAGGCCTCGAGCCTGTCCCCGGCGTGGGTCGGCTCGGAGCGACGACCGGGGTCTTCCCCACGCTCCGCGCGCTCTCCTCGACCAGCCCACGGGCCGCGGAGCTGATCGCTCGCCTGGAGGCGCTGGCCGCCACCGCGAGCCGCCACGCGAACGCGATGGACTTCAGCTTCCTCTACGACCGGCAGCGGGCGCTCTTCTCCATCGGATACCAGCTCACCAGCCACGCGCTGGACCCCTCGTACTACGACCTCCTGGCCTCCGAGGCGCGGCTGGCCAGCTACGTGGCGATCGCCAAGGACGACGTCCCGGTCGACCACTGGTTCCATCTCGGACGGGAGCTGTCGCGCGCCGCCGGAGAGACCGCTCTGATGTCCTGGAGCGGGACGATGTTCGAGTACCTGATGCCCCTGCTCCTGATGCGCTCCTTCCCGGAGACGCTCCTCGATCAGACCTACCGGGGCGCAGTGCGGCGTCAGATTGCCCACGGGACTCGCCACGCGGTGCCATGGGGAACGAGCGAGAGCGCCTACAACGTCCGCGATCGCTTCGGGACCTACCAGTACCGGGCCTTCGGGGTGCCCGACCTGGCGCTCAAGCGCGGCCTGGACACCGACCTGGTCATCGCCCCCTACGCCTCGGCACTGGCGGCGATGGTCGAGCCGGCGCGCGCGCTGGGCAACATGCGGGCGCTGGAACGCAGGGGCGCGCTCGGGCCGTACGGATTCCGCGACGCGCTGGACTACACCCGTCCCGACCCGGGCAAGGCATGCGCGGTGGTGGAGAACTTCATGGCCCACCACCTCGGCATGGGCCTCGGCGCGCTCACCAACGCCCTGACCGGGCCAGATCTGGCAGCGCCGCTTCCATGCCGATCCGCTGGTGCGTGCCGCCGAGCTGTTGCTCTACGAGCGCATCCCGCGCCGGCTGATGCTCCAGGAGCCACAGAGCGCTCGACCCGAGGCCTCGCTGCCCAACCCCGAGCTCGAGGTCCCGGCCGTCAGAGAGCTCGACACCCCGTTCACCCCGCAGCCCCGGGTGGCGCTGCTGGGACGGCTCCCCTACACGGTCATGCTCACCAACGGCGGCTCCGGGTACAGCCGCTACGAGGACCTCGCCGTCACCCGCTGGCGCGCCGATGGCACCGTCGATTCGAGCGGACAGCACTGCTACGTGAAGGACGTGACGCGTGGGCGCCTCTGGTCCACCGCTCACCAGCCGGTCTGCGCACGCGCCGACACCTTCCACGTCTCGATGGCAACCGATCGGCTCGTCTTCCACCGGATCGATGGGCCGATCGAGACCCGGACCGAGATCACCACCGTCCCCGACGACTCGGCGGAGGTACGGCGGGTGACCGTCACCAACAACGGCAGCGTTCCCTGCGAGATCGAGCTCACCAGCTACGGCGAGCTGGTCCTCGCACCGCCCGACGCCGACCGCACCCACCCCGCCTTCGGCAGCCTCTTCGTGGAGACCGCCTGGCATTCCTGGTGCTCCGGCGATCACCGCCACCCGGCGCCCGCGCTCGGCCTCCGAACAGCGGGTGTGGTGCGCCCACGTGGTGGCGACCGGGGAGGAGCTGCGTGGATCCCGTCACCTGCGAGACCGACCGGAGTCGCTTCCTTGGACGCGGCCGGTCCACCCGCGCGCCCGCGGCGCTCGACGAGGGGGCGGAGCTGAGCGGAACCACCGGCGCGGTGATCGACCCCATCTTCGCGCTCCGCTGCCGACTCCGGCTGGAGCCCGGGCGCTCGGCCTCGGCCGCGTTCACCACCCTGGTCACGCACCACCTTCGAGCGGGCCCTGGAGCTTGCGGACCGCTACCGCGATCCCCGCTCGGCGCAGCGCGCCCTGGATCTCGCCTGGGCGGCGGCGCAGATCGAGCTGCGCGAGCTGAACACCTCCTCGGTGGACGCGGGCGTCTTCCAGCAGCTGGCCGGCGCGCTCTTCTTCTCCGATCCCCGGCTCCGTGCCCCCGAGGCGGAGCTCCTCGCCAACCAGGGCTCACAGCCGATGCTCTGGGCCATCGGGGTCTCCGGTGACTGGCCCATCCTCCTGGCCACCATCGACTCGACCGACGGCCTGCCCACCCTGGGGCAGCTCCTCTCGGCACACCAGTACTGGCGCCGGCGCGGGATGCTCGTGGACCTCGTCATCCTGAACACCCGCGCCACCTCCTATGCCGACGGGATTGGCGACCAGGTGACGGCGACCGTCCTCTCCTCCAGCGAGGCGGGGATGGTCGACCGACCCGGCGGCGTCTTTCTCCGACGCCGTGATCTCCTCGGCCCGGCCGAGCTGCGCATGCTCCGCGCCACCGCCCGCGTCCATCTGCCGTGCGACGGCCGTCGTCTGGGATCGATCCTGGAATCGCTCACCGACGCCACCGAGGCCGTGAAGGAGCTCCGGCCCCTCCCCCGCCGCCCGCTGCAGCGCACCATCGCCGGCCTCGTGGAGCGCCTGCGCGTCCCGGCCCCGGTGGCGAGCGTGGGACAGGCACCGGAGCGGTCCATCGTCGTGGACAGAGCGGCCGCGAGCGCCGAAGCGGAGGCCGCGACACCCCTGCTCCTCGACAACGGGCTCGGGGGACTCGACCCCGACGGGGCCTACCGGATCCGGCTCGGCGGCACGGCCCTTCCACCCGCGCCCTGGGCGAACGTGGTGGCCAACCCCGAAGGAGGATTCCTCGTCTCCGAGCGGGGGGCCGGCTTCAGCTGGGCCGGGAGCAGCTTCTTCTACCGCCTGACGCCCTGGCACAACGATCCGGTCACGGATCCGACGAGCGACGTCCTCTACCTTCGGGACGAGGACACGGGCGAGCTGTGGACCCCGACTCCCGCGCCGATCCGCCACGCCTCGAGCTACCGGGTCCGCCACGAGGCCGGTGCCTCCACCTTCGAGCACCGGCACTCGGAGCTGGAGAGCGTGCTGACCATCGGCCTCGCCGAGGGCTCGGCGACACGGATTCTCGCGACTGCGCCTGACCAACCACGGTTCCCGGCCGCGCCGCATCGGGGTGACCGCCTACGTGGAGTGGACGCTCGGAAGCCAGCGCGAGCACACCCAGCACCAGATCCACACCGAGTTCGACGCCGCCCGGGGAACCCTGTTCGCCCGGAACACGTTCGACCCTCAGTTCGCCGAGTGGGTGGCGTTCTGCGCGCTGACCCCCGAGGTGCACGCGCACACCGGCCGACCGCCGCGAGTTCCTCGGCCGCCATGGAACCGTCGCCGCTCCGGCTGGCATCGGACAACTGAACGGTCGCACCGGGGCGACGCTCGATCCTTGCGCCGTGCTCCAGTGCTCGCTCCTCCTCGGTCCCGGAGAGAGCCGGGAGGCCGTCGTGCTCCTCGGGGCGGCGCCCTCGGCAGCACTTCGCGCGTGAGACCGTGGATGGACTCCGCGACCCGGCGCGGGCGGTCGAGGCGTTCGAGGGAACGCGCACCGCCTGGGAGCGGCCGACTCTCGGTCGTCCAGGTGCGCACCCCCGAGCCCACCTTCGACGCCCTGATCAACCGCTGGCTTCTGTACCAGGCTCTCTCCTGCCGGATGTGGGGCCGCTCGGGCCTGTACCAGAGCAGCGGCGCGTACGGGTTCCGCGACCAGCTCCAGGACTCGATGGCCTTCCTCCACGCTGCTCCGGAGGTGACGCGGGCCCACCTCCTCCGGGCGGCGGCCAGGCAGTTCGTGGAGGGTGACGTGCAGCACTGGTGGCATCCGGAGAGCGGCCGGGGCGTGCGCACGCGGTTCTCGGACGATCTGGCGTGGCTGCCCTTCGCAGTGGACCACTACGTCAACGTCACCGGCGACCGAGCCGTGCTCGACGAGCCGGTGCCGTTCCTGACCATGCGAACGCTCCAGCCGGGCGAGCAGGAGGCGTACGACCTGCCGCAGCCGTCCGGCGAGGTGGGGAGCCTCTACGAGCACTGCCTCCGGGCGCTCCGGAAGGCCAGCACCTCGGGCATCCACCGGCTCCCGCTGATGGGCGGCGGCGACTGGAACGACGGCATGAACCGGGTGGGCGCCGAGGGACGGGGAGAGAGCGTCTGGCTGGCCTGGTTCCTCGCGGCGACGCTGCGCTCCTTCGCCGAGCAGTCCGGCGCACGCGGGGACGCCGCGGTGGCCGCCGAGCTCCGGGAGCACGCGACGGCCTACGTCGCGGCGGTGGAGGAGCACGGCTGGGACGGCGCCTGGTATCGACGGGCGTACGACGACGCCGGGCTCCCGCTCGGGTCCAGCACCAGCGAGGAGTGCCGGATCGACTCCATCGCCCAGAGCTGGAGCGTGATCTGCGGAGGCGGACGGCCCGAGCGACGGCTGCAGGCGATGCGCTCGCTCGACGAGCGCCTGGTGGACAGGGACGCCCGCCTCGTCCGCCTGCTCACCCCGCCATTCGACAAGGGCCCGCAGGACCCCGGCTACATCAAGGGCTACCTCCCCGGCGTGCGCGAGAACGGCGCGCAGTACACGCACGCCGCGGTCTGGGCGGTGCTCGCCCGGGCCATTGCGGGCGACGCCGAGGGGGCGCTGGAGCTCTTCCAGATGATCAACCCGCTGACCCACAGCCGGACGCGCGGCGGAGGTGGCGACCTACAAGGTGGAGCCCTACGTCGTGGCCGCCGACGTCTACACCGCCGAGGGCCAGCGCGGGCGTGGGGGGTGGACCTGGTACACCGGGTCTGCGAGCTGGATGTACCGCGTGGGGCTGGAGGCCATCCTGGGCCTCACCCGCCGGGGAGATTCGCTCCGCCTCTCACCGTGTGTTCCGGCCACATGGAGCGGCTACGACATCGACTACCGCTTCGGCGGGAGCCTCTACTCACTGCGCGTCGAGCGCGGGGACGGCCCGCCGGGCGTCACGCTCGACGGCCGCAGCCTCGAGGGAAACGCGATTCCCCTGGTGGACGATGGCCGTCCGCACACCGTGGTGTTCCGTCTTCCACGCGCGGCGGTCCCACCAGGGTGAGCCCTGGGGGACCGGCGGGCGAGCCAGCGACGTTCCGCAATTCCTAGAACTGGCCCCAGTTGAAGTGGTCAACCGGCTCGCTGATGCCGCGGTTCCGGATCGCCGCTTCCTGCTCCTGGAGCTGCGCAACCTCGCGGCGGACGTCGTCCAGCGTCGCCTCCAGATCACGCACCTGGTCCGAACGCGGGTGACGTCACCGGAGGCCGGCGCCGACGGTGGTGTCGGCGGCCGCGGTCGACACCGCGTCGGCCGACGGGGGGACTGCCTTCGCCGGGGTGGCGGCGACGGCGAGAGAGGCAGCGGAAAGGGACCGCAGGAACAGCGAGCGAATCAGCGGGGGCATCGTTCATCTCCGTGGTTTGCCCATGCGAGCGAACACCGAAGAGGCTTCACCGCCCCGCCGTTGATTCCATCGACTCGAAGCCTGGAACCCGGTCCACGAGAACGCACGCCCGTCCCGTCCTCGTCGCGATGGAGCTGCGGAGGAGGCCGCGTCGAGGGTAGGACTTCCCGGCATCTTCCGCGTGTGCCGGGCTTGCCCACGTGGACGCCCGGTGCTCTGGCTCCCCGGGTCCGGCGCGCGTCGAGCCACCTGGTGTGATGATGAGAGCCCTTCTTGCATTGCTCGTCGCGGTCTCGCCGTCACGGGGCAACGCGGTCCACTTCGGCGTCCTCCTCGACGGCAAGCCGCCCGGAGCCTCGCACGGGCTCGACGTCGGCGAGGAAGTCCACGCAACGCTCCGCGACCAGCGGATGTATCAGCTGATCCGACAGCCGGGCCCGATCGACGATTACCTGTTCGAGATCGAGTTCCTCGAGGCAGGGGCCGCAGCTTTCTCGTTCACCTTCGGTTGAGCAGTCAGGAGAAGGCATCTCATGGACATGAAGCTCGAGGTCGTGGTTGTCCCGGTCTCCGACGTCGACCGAGCGAAACGCTTCTACGAGCAGCTCGGATTCCGGCTGGACATCGACTTCCCGAACGGTCCGGACTTCCGCGTCGTGCAGTTCACGCCGCCGGGCTCGGAGGCCTCGATCTGGGTCGGCAAAGGCCTCACCCCCGTCACCCCGGGAGCGCTCCAGGGAACGCTTCTCGTGGTGTTCGACATCGTGGCAGCGCGCGCCGACCTGGTGCGCCGGGGAGTCGCGGTCTCCGAGGTCTTCCATCGCCCGGGCCCCGGCGCGGCCCCGCTTCCCGGACCGGACCCGGAACGGAGGAGCTACGCGTCCTTCATCACCTTCAAGGATCCGGACGGGAACGGGTGGGTGCTCCAGGAGCTCCGGGAGAGACTTCCCGGGCGTGGCTCGCCACCTCCTGCGGCCTGACCCCAGGACGAGCCATGGAACCGACCACGACCGAGATCCTGCTCGATCTTCTCAAGCGCGCCGCTGCGGCGCATGGACTCCACGAGAAGGAGATCGGGAAACCCGATCCAGAGTGGCCCCAGTGGTACGCCGAGCACATGGCGCGCACCTTGCGCGAGGCCGGGTACCGCATCACCCGAGCGTCCTCCGGATAGCTCCCGCGCCCGACGGCCTCCCGTGAACGTGAACGTGACCTTCCCTTCGTTGCTGAGCCTCGAGGACGCCGCCCTCTTCATCCTGCGTCTGGTCGTGGCGATCGTCTTCGGGGCGAGTGGCTACTTCCACCTGCGGGACCCGGCTGGCCGTGCGAAGAGCATCGAGCTCAGCCCCGACCGCGACCCGGGGGCTCGGGGCTGCCGAGGCCCTGGGCAGCATCGGGCTGGTGACCGGGATCCTGATCCAGCCGGCCGCGCTCGGCCTGATCCTCGTCGGTCTCGGGGCGATCCAGCAGAAGGCGCTCAAGTGGAAGACTGGTTTCTGGGGCGAGAAGGCCAGCGGCTGGCACTACGACCTGATGCTCGTGGCCATGAACCTGGTGATCCTCGCCACCGCCGGCGGTCGCTGGGTCCTGCACCTGGGCTGAGAACACCATGGAGGAATCATGAGCACTGCAACACCCTCGCCCGAGCTGCTCGGGCAGACCGTCGTGGTGATCGGAGGGAGCGGCGGCATCGGGTTCGAGACGGCGCGACGCGCACGCGCCGAGGGAGCCAGCGTCGTTCTCACTGCCCGGAATCCCGAGCGCCTGAGGCAGGCCGCGACCGAGCTCGACGCTCGTGGCTCCGCCGCCTTCGACGCGACGGATCCCGCTTCCCTCGAACGGTTCTTCGGTGACCTGCCGGCCCCCGTCGACCACCTGATGGTCACGGCGGGTCGACCGACCTACGGGCGGCTCCTCGACCTGGAGCTGGCGCAGGTACGCCGCAGCGTCGAGGAACACCTCGTGATGGCCATCCAGATCGCCCGTCACGCCGCCAACAAGCTGAGGCCGGGAGGCACGCTGCTGTTCATGGGCGGCACCGGCGGACGCCGCCCGGCGGTCGGTATCGGCCTCGCCTCCACGATGACTGCCGCCCTCCCCGCCCTCACGGCCAACCTCGCGCTCGAGCTCGCCCCCATCCGGGTCAACCTCATCGCCGCCGGCTTCGTGGACACGGCGCTGTCGGCCGCGTTCCTCGGGGATGCGCTCGAGGATCGGCGCAGTCAGCTTCGCGCCACGCTTCCCATCCGGCGCGTCGTTGGACCGGCGGATGTCGCCGCGCTCGCCGTCCACATCATGGTCAACACGGCCGTCACCGGCGCGACCTATGACATCGACGGCGGGCAGCAGTTCGTCGCCGCATAGACGCTGAACACTCCCATCGCCCAGCTCGGTCGAGGGCGCTGGACGGAGAGCGTACCTGAGGGTATCCACCCCGGACTCGAGAGGGAGCGATGAGCCCACCGGACCACCACAGTGCAGTCGCCCGGACCCGCGAGATCGCCGAGGCGACGATTTCCCCCGCAGCGCACGATCTCGACAGGGCGGGGAGCTTCCCCGCCGACGCCATGGCCGCCCTCGGAAAGGCCGGGCTACTGGCGCTCAACGTCCCCACGAGCTCCGGTGGCTCGGGCCTCGGCCCACGCGCGTTCGCGGAGGTCAACGCCATCCTCGCCGAGGCGGACCCGTCGGTGGCGATGGTCTACATGATGCACGTCTGCGCCAGCGAGGTGATTGTCGCCGGCGCCCGGAAGACCCGGAGCCCCGTCCTCGAGGCGGCGCTCACGGAGATGTCCCGAGGAAAGCACCTCAGCACCCTGGCCTTCAGCGAGGCCGGGTCGCGCAGCCACTTCTGGGCACCACTCTCCAGGGCCTCCCGCGCGGCTGGAGGCGTTCTGCTCAACGCCAAGAAGTCGTGGGTCACCAGCGCCGGGGTCGCAGACAGCTACGTCGTCACCACACTCTCACCCGAGGCCAAGAGCCCGACCGACTCGACGCTGTACCTCGTGCCCCGGTCCGCGACCGGGATGCATGTCGCGGCGCCGTGGGACGGCCTGGGGCTGCGTGCGACCGCATCGTCCCCCATGACCCTCGAGGCGGTGGAGGTCGGTGACGACCGGCGGCTCACCGCGGAGGGCGGTGGCTTCGCTGCCAAGCTGAACGTCGTTCTGCCCTGGTTCAACCTGGCCAGCGCCACCGTCTCCCTCGGCATCTGCCGAGCCGTCGTGGCGGCGACCATCGCTCATCTGAAGACCAGCAAGTTCGAGCATCTGGGCAACACCTCGCTCGGCGAGGCGCTTCCCACGCTGCGCCAGACGCTGGCCCAGATGCAGATCGACACCGACGGCCTCGCGCACCGGATCGACGACGTGCGTGGGCGCCCTCGAAGACCCCGGCTCACACACCATGCTCCGCGTCCTCGAGGTGAAGGCCGCTGCCGGGGACACCGCGATCCGGGTAACCTCCAGCGCGATGCATGCCTGCGGTGGCGCCGCCTTCTCCAAGCACACCTCCATCGAACGATATTTCCGCGATGCCCACGCCGGCTCGGTGATGGCGCCGACCGTGGACGTCCTCCGGGAGTTCATCGGCAAGTCGCTCCTCGGCATCCCGCTGTTCTGAGGACGCTCCATGCTCGAGACCGTCACCGTCGGCGCCGTGGCGTACGATCCGAAGGTCGTCGGGATCTGGGAGGGCATGCGGACGTACTTCCGCGACGAGGCCAGGGTCCCGGTCGAGGTCGTGCTGTACCTCAGCTACGAGGCACAGGTCGCCGCACTCCTCGCCGGGCGCATCGACATCGCCTGGAACACCAACCTCGCCTATCTCCAGTCCGACCACCTCAGCCAGGGGAAGTGCAGGCCGCTGGCGATGCGAGACACCGACCTCGAGTGGTGGACGGAGATCGTCGTCCGCAAGGGGGGCGGGGTCCGGCAGCTGTCCGACCTCCGCGGAAGGCGCGTCGCGCTCGGGAGCCGTGACAGCGGCCACGCGGCGATTCTCCCGGTGCACTTCCTCGCCCAGGCCGGGCTGGTCGAGGGGCGGGACTACCAGTCGCTCCGCTTCGATACCGACCTGGGAAAGCACGGAGACACCGGCACCAGCGAGGTCGACGTGCTCCGGGCCGTCCTCAACGGCGAGGCCGACGCGGGCGCGGTGGGCAGCCCTTTCTGGGCGGGCGTTCGCTCGGGCCAGCTCGTCCCGGCGGGAGCCGTGGAGTCCATCTGGTCGTCTCCGCACTATCACCACTGCATGTTCACCGCGCGGGTCGGGCTTTCCAGCGAGGAGGCCACTCGTTTCACCGACGCGCTCTTCGGGATGAACGGCCAGCCGCGCCTCCGGCCCATCCTCGACGCCGAGGGGCTCAAGGAGTGGGTGCCCCCCCACACCGAAGGGTACGGCTCGCTCCGCGAGGCGGCGCTCCGGCAGGGGTTCTTCACCCGGTCGGGCTGAATGGGGTCCTTGCGCCACAGCGTGGAGCTTCGAGCGGGCGCGAAGGACTTCTCGACCGGTCTGCTGAACGATCTCCTCACGGCGCTCCAGGGCCTCGCCGACGGCGACCTCCTTTCGCTGCATGGTCCTGCGCGTCTCGGGCCCGACCTCGACCGCTGGGCTCGGTTCACCGGGAACGCCATCGTCGAGGTGACCCCCGAGGGCGAGACCAGCCGATTCATCGTCCGCAAGGGCGCGCCGCGCTCGTACGAGGAGGCGCCGGTCGTCGGGTCGCGGCTCTGGCTCTACTCCAATTTCGACTGCAACCTCGCCTGCGACTACTGCTGCGTCCGCTCCTCGCCGCGCGCGGAGCCCAGGGCGCTCCCGCTGGAGGACATCCGGAGGGCCGCCGCCGAGGCGCCCGGGGCCGGTGTCCGCGAGCTCTTCGTCACCGGCGGAGAGCCGTTCCTCCGGGCGGACATCGCCGAGGTGCTCCTGGCCTGTGCACAGGCGCTCCCGACGACGGTACTGACCAACGGGCTCCTCTTCGCCGGCAAGCGCCGCCTCGCCCTTCGCGAGATTCCCCGCGAGCGCATCGCCTTCCAGGTCAGTCTCGACAGTCCTACCCCCCGGCTCCACGACCGACATCGCGGAGAGGGAACGTGGGAGAAGGCGCGGGCCGGCATCGCCATCGCCCGCGAGGAAGGTTTCCGCGTCCGGCTCGCCGCGACGGTGGCCGACGCCGAGGCCGAGCAGGCTTTCCGGACGTTCGTCGAGCGAGAGGGCATCCCCGACGAGGACTGCGTTCTCCGTCGCGTGGCGCTGCGCGGCTTCGCCGAGGAGGGCGTCGCCCTCTCGCGGTCCGACCTGGTCCCCGAGGTCACGCTCACCCGGACAGGCGTGTATTGGCATCCGGTCGGAGCGACGGACCCCGACTTCTTCGTCACTGCCCGGTCCTTCCCGCTCGTCGAGGCAATCGACGCGGTGAAGCGCGCCTTCGCGGAGGAGCGGCGCTTCGCCTCCTCTCTGGCCAGCGTGTTCCGGTGCGCGTAGCTCTCTTCGCCGTCCAGCTGGCACGTTGGTTGCCTTACTGACGCTCGCGTAACGTCAGGCCGCACCTGTTCTACCCAGGGATGCGATGAACACCCGCCCGCGCGGGACGGCTGGCCAATCAAGGAGGAATCCTGTGGACGACCACGCACCGGAAATCAACGGAACTTCCCCGGAGCGGCGCGCGCTGGCGGTGTTGCGCGGGGTCCTCGGCCTGATGTTCGTCTGGGTCTTCTTCGAGAACCTGGGCAAGGGCGCGTACACTCCGGCGGGGTACAAGGGAGTGATCGATTACTACCTGAAGAACGGCCACGCCCCCGAGGTCTGGAAGGCCATCATGTCGATGGCCGCAGCAAACGCGCGCATCGCCGCACCCATGCAGGCCGCAACCGAGCTTGGCTTCGGCGTGCTCCTCGTGGCCGGCGCGGGCACACGCCTCGTCGCCGCCGCCGCCGGAGCGTTCCTATTCACGCTGTGGATCTCGGAGCTCGGGACCGCCTGGGTCTGGGAGCTTGGCATCCCCGTCGTCGTCGCTTTCGTCCTCGCCTGGGCGCGGGCTGGGCGCACCTGGGGGGTGGACGGCGTCCTCGTGCGCAGGAACCCGGGCTGGCGCCTCGGTTAGAGTCCGCAGGGTGCGGGTCAGCGTCGTCATTCCCACGTACAATGAGGCTGGCTCGATCGCTCGGGTCCTGGACGACATTCCCGCGGCGCTCGTCCATGAGGTGCTGGTGGTCGACGCGGGGTCGACCGACGGGACGCCGGAGATCGCCGCCGGACGAGGTGCGCGGGTCATCGTCGAGCCCCGCCGCGGATACGGTCGCGCCTGCCTGACCGGCCTCGCCGCCGCGGATGGCCCCGAGATCGTGGTGTTCCTGGACGGAGATTACAGCGACCGGCCGCGCGAGCTGGAGCGCCTGCTCGATCCGATCCGGGCGGGCAACGCAGACATCGTCCTCGGCTCGCGGCTGGCGGGCGGCCTCGCGCCGGGCGCCATGCCCTGGCACGCCGTCTTCGGCAACCGACTCGCGGCAGCGCTCATCCGAGCGCTCTACGGCATCTCCCTGACCGACCTCGGTCCCTTCCGCGCCGCGCGCTCCGAGGTGCTGCGGGCGCTCGCGCTGCGCGAGATGACCTACGGGTGGGCCGTCGAGCTGGTGACCCGTGGCGCGATGGGCGGATATCGCGTGATTGAAGTCCCCGTGAGCTATCATCCGCGCATCGGCGTCTCGAAGATCAGCGGAACGTGGAGAGGCTCGATAGGCGCTGCCTGGTGCATCCTGACGGGCATCGTGAAGAACCGGCTGCGCTCGGTGACGGCTCCAGCCGAGGCGGGGCCGGTGACATGAGCCGGCGCTCGGATCGATCGGAGCGCGGAGGAGGTCACGCGGCGCTGTCGTGGTCATGGCGAAGGCTCCCCGGGAGGGTTTCGTCAAGACGCGACTGGCCGGCGCATACCCGGCCCGGGACCTCGTCCAGCTCGCCGACTGCATGCTGCGCGATACGCTGGCGCTGGTCCGGCAGCTCTCTCGCGTGCACGTGGCCGTGATGTGCCCCTCGGAGGACGTGGCCATCATCGAGACCCACGTGCCAGACGGCGTGCAGGTCGCCGGGCAGCGCGGCCTCGGGCTCGCCGCCGGGCTCGCTTCCGCCTTCGAACGCTTCGTCCCGGGCTTCCGCCGCGTCGTCGCGGTCGACAGTGACAGTCCGCATCTGCCACTTGGGAGCCTCGAGTTGGCCCTCGACCTTCTCGAGACGAACGAGGTCGTCGTCGGGCCGACGGAGGACGGCGGCTACTACCTCGTCGGGGCGTCGGCGATCCACCTGGGGCTCTTCGAGCTGGCGCCGCTCGGAACCTCCAACGCTCGTGATGCCCTCGTCGGGAACGCGCGGACACTCGGACTGTCGGTGGCCTTCACCGAGAGATGGTACGACGTCGACGTGCCGGCGGACCTGCACCGGCTCGCCGCCGAGCTGCGCATCGAACCCGGGCGAGCGCCGCGTACCGCCGCGCTGCTCGCGTCGTGGCGACCGGCCGCGGATGCGCACGACGACGAGCGCACCGGTTGACGCGACGACGCCGATGCGTGCCAGCGATGGAAGATGGGCCGGCGGCGCCCTCCTCGGGCTGGCGCTCCTGGCGTTTGGAATGGCTCGACCGGACGACGGCTCGGTCCCATTCTTCGTCCTGCTCGCGCTCGCCTCAGTCGGGTACCTCGCAACGCTGCACCAGGTCGCGAACGGGCTGTGGCCTTCCGGTCGCGCGCTGATCGCCTGCGCTGCACTGGCTCTGGCCTGGCGCGTCCCCATGCTGCTCGCACCTCCTGAACCCGCCGCTGACGTTCGCCGTTACCTCTGGGACGCTCACCTCCTCCGCGCAGGCCTCAGCCCCTATGCGGTGGTTCCGGCCGACCCTGCGTTCGCGCATCTGCGGACCAGCGAGAACTGGCCGTTGAACAACCCCGACGTGCCGAGCCCCTACCCTCCGGGTGCGCAGCTGTTCTTTCTCGCCGCGACGACGCTCAGTGAATCGGCGCGAGCGGTCAAGGTGGCCGCCCTCCTGTGCGACGCGCTCCTGGCGCTCATCGTCTGGCGATCGCTCGTGGCTGCCGGAGCGAATCCCGGCTGGGTGCTCGCCTATCTCTGGAGCCCTCTGGTGTCGCTCGAGGTCGCCCGTCACGGGCACCTCGACGTGGCCGGTGCGCTCCTGGTCGCCCTTGCTGCGTTCGCGCTCGGGCGCGGCCGGGCGCTGGTCGGCAGCGTCGCGTTCGCGCTGTCGCTCGCGGTGAAGCCTCTCCCCATCGTTCTCCTGCCGCTCTTCTGGCGGCGCGTCTCGCTCCGGCACATGGTCGCCGGCGTCGCCGTGCTGCTGGCGCTCTACTTGCCCTTCTGGGACCGGCGCAGCCTGCCCGTCGGATCGGTGCCGGAGGTGATCGATCGCTTTCGCTTCAACAGCCCGGTCTTCTCGGCGGTCGCGACGCTGGCAGGCCCTGCGGTCGCCGCGGGATTCGCCGTTGCCGTGGGTCTGGCGGTCGCGGCCTGGGCACGGCGCCGGCTTTCGCTCGCCGCACCACAGGCGTGGGCGTGGCCGATGGCGGCGACGCTCCTGGCTGCGCCGCTGGTCTACCCCTGGTACCTCGTCTGGCTCGCGCCGTTCCTCGTCACGCCCCAGACGATGCCGCTGGCCGTCTGGACGGTCTCGATCCTGAGCACCTACGTCGTGTGGCGGCTGGTCGGCGTGCCCTGGGCAGTCCCGCTCTGGGTGCTGCTCGTCGAATACGGAGTGCTGCTCGGGGCTGCTCTGTGGCTGTGGCGAAGAACCGGCCGGCTCACTTCGCCTCCATCCAGTTGCTCTGACCCCGCCAGCTTGACCGCCACCTTCGAGAGGGATTCGGTGAACGGGGTGCCGTCGGCCTTTCCGCGGTGCTTGGTCGAGACGAGCAGGGGTCCGGCCATCTTGTAGCCCTCCCAGGTCGCCAGGACCACGCTCGGCTTCGCCGTTCCCCCGTGGTGGAATTCGAGCTCACGGATCCGCTTGTCCGCACCGACGAAGATCGCCCAGGTGTCCCCCGGCAAGTAGCCGCCGCTGGACGGATACTTCACCACGACCTTCCGGGCCTTGCCCTTCCCCAGCGGCAGCTTCTGCATGCCGGCATCCTCGATGGTTGCGCCGGTATCCCAGATGAGATGGAACGGGAACAGCAGCCAGTACTGATCGTTGAAGAAGCCCGGGTCGACCGCTTCCTTCACGAACGCGCTCTGGCTCCCGAGCTGAGAGCGCGAGTACGTGACCTTGACGGGCTTGCCGGCCTTGTCCGGCCCTTCGTAGGTGATCGTGTCCGTCTTGGGTTCCCAGACCCACGAGCGGTGGAGCTGCAGCTTGCCCGCGTCGAGGTTGAACGAGTACGCGGATCGCCTCGACCTGAGGCCAGGAGTCGAAGCCATAGGCCTTGGCAATCTCGTCGGCGATCGCCGGGCGCTGCGCCGACGCAGGGCCAGAGGCACAAAGGACTCCGACCCACAGAGCACCGATCACCGAAACGCGACTCGCTTTCATCCTGGATGCCCTCCTGTCCGAGCAGCCGCCATGCCAGCGGAGCGGTGGTCAGGGCAAGGAGATCCCGCGTGGGTCGAAGCGAGGAGTGTGGCGTCCGGGACGCTGGTTGTGCGAAATGACACAGGTCCAGCTGCGTGAGTCCGGCTGATGCGGGAACGGCGTCAGGACTCTGCCCCGGCCACCATCGCTGCGGCCATCGCGGCGATCTGCCGCTCCGAGGCCTTCGGCGAGGACGCGAACTGGCGGCCGAAATCCACGGCGAACGGGTCCGGGAAGATGTCCTCCTCCCCGGCCTCGACGCCATCGAGAATCGCGAGCGCAACGTCATGCGGCGAGGCCTTCGGCAGCGCAAGCTCCCGGACCATGTCGGTGTCGACTGGGCCCGCATAGACTCCGAAGACCGCGGTACCCTGCACCCCGAGAAGGACACGCGCGGCCTGGGTCAGCGAATGAAGCGCAGCCTTCGAGGCGCTGTAGGTCGGGAAGAACGGGACACTGGTCAGCCCGGCTGCCGAGCCGATGTTGACGACCGCTCCTCCGCCGTTCCTGGCCAGCGTCGGCGCCAGGTGGTGGAGCAGCTGCAGAGGCCCGAAGTAGTTCACCTCCATCTCGCGCCGCGCCTGGTCGAGGAACGTCGAATCCGCGATGTCCACTCGCAAGCACCACGCCGGCGTTGTTGAAGACCAGCTCGACATCCGGCGCCGCTTCTCCGACCGCGCGGATCTGTTCGCCGTCTGTCACGTCGAGCTGCAGCGGAACGACCCGTTCGTCCCGCTGGGCGCCCAGCGCCCGAGGATCGCGCGCCGTGGCGTAGATCTTCCTCGCTCCACGACCCAGGAGGGCTTCGGTCAGGGCTCGCCCGATCCCACGGTTGGCGCCTGTCACCAGGGCGACCGCTCCATTGATTCTCTGTGCCTTCATCGTCTCTCTTCCTTTCGTGTGGCGTTGATCTCGTCAGCGAGCGAGACCTAGCGGTGGGCATCGGACGATGAGGGTTACAAGTGTGACGGGATTCCGATGGACTCGTTGATCACCGCCGCGGGGCTTGCACTCGCAGCGGGCGATCCACTCGGCGCATTGAAGCGGGTCGCCCTGCGCGACGATGCGCCTGCCCTCGCACTCCGCGGCATCGCGATGGCACAGCTGGGCGACCTCGTTCGAGCGAAGGCTCTCCTCCGGAGCGCCGCGCGTGGCTTCGGTCCGAAGGAGGCCGTGGCCCGTGCGAGGTGCGTGGTCGCCGAGGCCGAGATCGCCCTCGTGTCCCGCGACCTGGGCTGGCCGACGAAGGCGCTCGATGCGGCGCGGACGACACTCGAACAGCACGGCGATCGGGCCAACGCCGCGCATGCGCGGACGCTTCAAGTCAGGCGCCTGCTCCTGATCGGGCGAATCGACGAGGCGGAGCGTACGCTCGCCGATCTCGACCCCGCGCCCTTCCCTCCCGCGTCGAGGACTGCCCACGAGCTGGTGGTCGCGGGGACCGCGATCCGGCGCCTCCGGACGAAGACGGCGCGCGCTGCGCTTCGTCGAGCCGAGCGCGCAGCCCACGACGCCGCGATCCCGGCATTGACCGCGGAGGTCGAGAGCGCGTTCCTCGCTCTGAGCACACCCGCTGCACGCCTGATCGCGAGCGGCGAGGAGCGATTGCTCCTGCTGGAGGAGGTCGAGGCGTTGCAGGCGTCGACGGCCTTCGTCGTGGACGCCTGTCGTCATGTCGTGCGTCACCAGAGCAAGGTGATCCCGCTCGCGAGGCGGCCGGTGTTGTTCACTCTCGCACGCGCGCTTGGCGAAGCGTGGCCGGGAGACGTTGCGAGGGACACGCTCGTCGCGCGCGCATTCGGGTCGAAGCTGGCCAATGAGTCGTATCGCGCCCGGTTGCGAGTCGAGGTCGGGCGTCTTCGCACGGTGATCCGGCCGCTGGCCGACGTGAGCGCGACGAAGCGCGGTTTTGCGCTGGCGCCGCGCCGCCCGGGCGAGGTCGTCGTGCTCGCACGCCCCGTCGAGGAGGAGCACGGGGCGGTGCTTGCCCTCCTCGCCGACGGCGAGTCTTGGTCCAGCTCGGCCCTTGCGCTTGCGCTCGGCACGAGCCAGCGCACCGTGCAGCGGGCGCTCGACTCGCTCGGGACGGCGGGCAAGGTCCAGTCGTACGGTCGCGCGCGAGCGCGCCGCTGGACGACCCCGCCCGTGCCGGGATTCACGACGACGTTGTTACTCCCCCCTCCGCTACCGATTGACTAGGAGGGGAGCATGCCTCCACCGACCGCCGAGATCGTCCGCGAGTACGGGCCCTATCCAGGTGCCGAACAGGTCCATGGGGTCGCATATGACGGTCGGAACGTCTGGTTCGCTGCTGGAGACAAGCTGATCGCCTTCGATCCTTCGAGCGGAGAGACGGTTCGCTCGATCGATGTTGCCGCGCATGCCGGAACGGCCTTCGACGGCCAGCACCTGTTTCAGCTCGCCGAGGATCGCATCCAGAAGATCGATCCCCAGAGCGGCCGTGTGCTCGCCACCATCCCGGCACCGGGCGGCGGGAGCGACTCGGGGCTCACCTGGGCGGAAGGGACGCTCTGGGTCGGGGAGTATCGCGACCGGAAGATCCATCAGGTGGACCCCGAGACGGGAGCGATCCTCCGCACGATCGAATCCAACCGCTTCGTCACCGGCGTCACCTGGGTCGACGGGGAGCTCTGGCACGCCACCCTGGAAGGTGGCGAGAGCGATCTGCGACGCGTCGATCCCCGGACCGGAGAGGTCCTGGAGCGGCTCGAGATGCCACCCGGAGTGACCGTCTCGGGGCTCGAGTCCGATGGCGGCGAGCAGTTCTTCTGCGGAGGAGAGCGGAGCGGGAAGGTGAGGGCCGTGCGGCGGCCCAGGCGGGGCTCCGCAACCGGCAGCGGCTCCGGGACCCGCGGTCGTCCCTCGCGCAAGTGATTGCGGTCCTGCCCTTTGTCGTGTTCCCCCCGATCGCGCTCCGGCCCGCGCCGGCTCGCGGACCGTCGTCGATGGAAGTGCTATTGGCTCCGTCGGAGGGCATGCGATGCCCAGGTCGAAGATCGAGTCCTACCAGGCGCGTGTTTCGACGGTTCCTCCGATGGAGAAGAGCTTCCCGGCCGTTGACGGGAAGGAGGGCGGGCTGATCGCCGCCAGGTACTGGGCGGAGGACCAGGTCCGCGCCTTTCTCACCGAGCACTCTCTGCCGCACGACTTCTGGCATGCGGGGACCATCTTCGCCGTGGCGATGGAGGAGGGACGGTACGAACAGAGCGTGACCCAGCTCACCGTTCACACCGAGGAAGGCGAATACGTCCTCGAGTGGGACGACGTCCCTTGAGCGGGCGTTGGCTATGTCCGGGCCGCGCTCCCGTCGAAGAGTCCGGTGATGGTCTGCACCGCCCGCTCGGCCTCCGCCCGGTCGGGCACGGCGGTCGCGTCGCCATACCCGTAGTACTCGTCGGGACCGAGAATCTGGAAGACGAACCCATCGCGCCGGGGAACGAAGGAAGCGCCCGCCGCGACGATCGCATACGAGATGTCCGGCTCCGCGGGCGTCCGGGCGAGCTGACCGCGCACCGGGACGAGGGTGGTGTCGGCGAAGAGCGCCCGGGCTCCGTAGCCGGTGGCGTTGATCACGGTGCGCTGGCGGAGCCGCGACAGCTCCGACGGTGACTGGAACTCGCGGACCTCGATCTGGCCGCCGCGGGCCAGGAAGTCGCCCATCAGCAGGCGGGAGTAAGCGGTGAGGTTGTACATGAGCGTCGGGAACTGACGGAGCGTGAGATCGCCCAGCGGGTGCGTGCCCGGCGCGAAGGTCTCCACCAGCCCTGGCGTGATGCCCTCGAGCAGCTCCGGTTCGAAGTGAGCGAACCGGGGCGCGGATCGACCGGCGGCGGACCGTGCGGCCGGACTCCCACGTACTGGTCGATGAACTCGACGGGGCGGTCGGCAAGCCCGAGCCAGGTCTGGTGCGCCTGGAAGGACGTGCGCGCCATCGACTGCCAGCGAGTCGTGAACGCAGCCGTGGCGTGCGTCTCGAGGCAGATGCGGGAGTCTGGAGACCACACCCCGGTGGCGAGCGAGGACCTGACGTTCGGGGGAGGTCCTTGGCGTAGATGGTCACGCGGGCGGCGCCGGCGCGCTGCAGCAACAGGGCAGAGGTGATGCCCAGCGCACCACAGCCGATGACCGCGATGTCCCGCTGGCCGGTCCCGAGCGCGAGCTGGACCGCGAGCGCGCTGGACCCCCAGGACAGCGACCATCCGCTCCCACCATGCCCGTAGTTGTGAACCACGGCGGTGGTGCCGATCTGCTCCAGCTCGATCCGGGGCCCCTGCGGACGGAAGGGCCGCGTGCAGACCGTGATCTGGGTGATGGCCGCGGGGCTGGCGCGTGGGCGCCGGAGCTCCAGGGTCCGCTTCGCTCTCGGGGGCGCGACGGGGTTCGAGGCACAGCCGCCCACTGCGCCGGTCACCGCAGTTGCGCCCAGGCCAGAGAGCAGCGTCCGTCGAGTCAGCCTCGTCATGCCCGCAGCCTCCGGAGCGGCCCGAGCGATTGGCTCCGCCGCGCGTCAGCTTACTACGGCGTCGGAGGTGCATCCGGCCGTCGCCTGCTCAGGAGACTCAGTGCCTGGTGAAGGGGCGTGCCGAGGGGCACCGGTCCAGGAGCGACTCGCGTGGCGGGACGTCCCCCTTCCCGTCGGTGCGGTCGGCGATCGCTGCCACGATCCGGAGGAGGCGTGCGCAGTCATGCCTTCCATCCACGAAGCCGGAGCAGCAGCCGTACTCCGCGTCGTAGATGTAGGCTCTGCGCAGGAGCTGCCCCTGGTGCGCCTGGAGCGCCGACCGCTCCACGGCCCTGCCCCACAGCGTCAGGACCAGCAGGCACGAGAGAGCGAGGATCAGCAGGCGCCCGAATCGGCCGGCGAACACACCCAGCCGCTCGAGCAGGTCGAGCCGCTCCCCGTCCTCCACCACGCGCCCGTTCTCCACCCGCAGCGAGAAGAGGCACTTGCCCGGGCCCTGGCCACCTCGCTCCAGCGTGAAGCGCAGGAGAGCAAAGAGCGCCGCGGTCCCCACGAGAAACAGAAGGAATCGCAACCCCAGAGAAGGGCCGTCGACCGAAACCTCGGGGAGGCCGCTGTCCGCAAGCGGTCCGGTGCTCCAGCCCACCGCCAGCAGATGGGCGGGAACCGCGGCGATCGCCGCGGCCAGGGCAAGATCGACGAGCCCGGCGCCCACGGAGCGCGCGGTCATGCTGCACCTCGCTCACGGGCGATCTCCTGAACCGCATGCACGGCGAAACCCACGTCCTCCTGCAGCCGGCGCAACTCACGAGACACGCCGGTATCGCCGGGAGCAGTCGCGAGATCGAACCGTGCCACCGTCGTCTCCAGCGCCGCGGAGATGCGCAGGAGCTGGCCCATGGCCAGCGCCTGGGCCCGCTCGAGGTCACCGGCCTCTCGGCAGGTTTGCTCGAGCCCGGTGATTGCCTCTCGCAGCGCGCTCGCCTGCTCCGGTTCGGCCGAGGCACGGCGCCGCAGCTCCTCGAGTCGTGCCAGCAGCCGAGGCTCGTCCACCATCGCCAGGCGATCCAGCCGACGCTGCACGTCGACGGCGATGTCCAGGGCGCGAAGGGTCAGCTCGATGGCCTGCTGCCGTGGCTCGTCGAAGAGCATCTGCACCGACGCGGGCGCCTCGCGAAAGGATCGGTGGAGGGTGAGCGTGCGCTCCACCAGCCGACGAACCGTCGCTTGCAGGCCGCGATCCTTCAGCTGCCCGAGCACGGTGCGGTAGCGTGCACCCAGCCCCGCGGGAAGCGGCGACGGCTCGGCGGTGACCGGGACGGTGGCCAGCGCCGGCACCAGACGGTGGGCGTTGCGCAGGACCCAGGACGCGGCGGCCGGGCCTCCCAGGCCCACCGCGCCGAGCAGAGCCAGCTGCACCGTGCCGCCACCGCCGCGCACGTAGCCGACGATTCCCGCGCCGAACACGAGGGCCCACGGGACCATGAGGCCCAGGAGGAAGAGCCAGCGCGGCACGCTCGAGCGGTGCAGGAGGTCCGCAGTGCCGTCGGAGATGCGGCGGATCTCCACCTGCAGGTCGTGCGGAAGGCAGCGCTCGCGCACCAGCCGCGACACCGGCTCGCCCACGTTCTTGAGCAGCAGCCGGGGCACGTCGCGGGCGATGGCTGGATCGGCGCGCGCCAGCGCCGAGCGAGGCACGGCGCCGACCGAACGGACGACCTCACGCAGCGCGGGGATCGCTCCCGGCCCCGGCGCGCGGGTCAGCAGCACGAGGTGATCGCCGGAGGCAACGTTTCCGGACTCGCCGCCGCAGGCCGGACAGATGGGCCAGCCGGGGTCGCGCGGCTCACCGCACGTGCCGCAGACCCCTGTCGCGGCACGGGGAAGGTCGGTGCTGGTGCGGTCCAGCGCATCGAGGACCGCCTCGGCCGTGGGGAATCGATCCGCCGGGGTCTTGGCCAGGAGTCGGTGCACCACCTGGCACAGCCGAGGCGGGAGGTCCGGGCGCAGGGACGCCAGTGGCGGGGGTGGCTCCGAGAGCTGACGCCGCAGCAGCTCGTACGTCGAGCTCCCGGTGTAGGGGAGGCGCCCGGACAGCGCCTCGTACAGCGCGACCCCCAGGCCGTAGAGATCCGCACGGCCGTCCACCGGCCCTCCCTCGATGAGCTCGGGGGCCGCGTAATCGGGGGTGCACACCATCACGCTGCGGGTGGTGAGACCGGCGGCGGCGTTGGTCCGGGCGAACCCGAAGTCCAGCAGCTTCACCAGACCGTCGTCGCAGAGGAAGACGTTCTGCGGCTTGAAGTCGCGATGCACCACACCGGCTGCGTGGGCCGCGGCGAGGCCGGCGAGGCAGGCTCGCGCCACGCGCTCCACCTCGGCCGGAGATAGCGCACCCGCGGCGATGATCGCTGCCTTGAGGGTACGCCCCTGCAGCAGCTCCATGGAGATCGAGAGCGCACCGTCGTCCTCGAGCAGCTCATCCATGCGGACGATCGAGGGATGGCCAACCGCGCGGCACACGGCCGGCTCCCGACGGAAGCGCTCGCACACCACCGGGTCGGCGCGCAGGTGCGGATGAAGCATCTTGAGCGCACAGAGCTGCCCCGTCCCCAGGTCGCGGGCACGGTAGACGGTGGCCACTCCTCCGGCGCCGGCCACGGAGATCAGCTCGAACCGTCCGTGCTGCAGCTGCACGGGATGAGAGTAGCACGCGCGCTGCGGGTCCCTTCCGCCTGCGCGGTGTGGGTCAGCCTCGCAGATCCACGGCACGCGACCCCGCGGCTGTCGAGCCGCGCCCTCCGTGGCGCTGGGGCCTGTCCAGAACCCACCCTGCTTTTCGTTAGGTCGATCGGGCGGCGCTCGCCCCGGGGAGGTCCGGACATGGCCAGGACGTGCCGAGGCAGTTCGTGGCTGTTCGCAGCGCTTCTTGCTCTGGAGGCGGGGTGCGGAGCGCGGGAGCGCGCGCCGGGTGCCGTCCCGCCCGGGTCGACCCAGGCGGCGACCGACTCCGGCACAGCCGGTCTGGCCACCGGGGGCCCGACGCTCTCGGTCACCAACGGTCTCTTCGAGAACACGCCGGCCTACCAGCCGCTCCTCTTCACCTGGCGAGCCCGTGTCCGGTTCTCCGGGGAGCTGTGGGCTCCGAACCAGGCGGTCACCATCCACCTCTTCGGCCCGATGAACACGCTCGGCGTCACGGCCACGGACAGGATCCTCGGGCAGGTCTTCACCAATGGCGAGGGCCAGATCGCGGCCGGCATCGACTACGACCCGGTCCTGGAATTGCCCTACGAGATCGGGGGCGCGCCGAGCCGGAAGTCCTCCGCCCGGGGCTCTACCTGCTCCGCGTCCCGCTGGATCCGCTGTTCTTGCGGTTTGCCACAGCTCAGCCCATCAACATCGTCCCGCGCACCACCCCCATCCACATCCCCGGCACCCTCGACATCGACTGGCCCCGCTCGCGCGGCGGGAGGGACGGCTTTCTCGGGGACAAGTCACCGGAGCGGACGGATCCGGAGTGGACCTCGGTGTGGAGCGAGGCGCCCATCGACTTCTACGGCACCGTCACCTCCACCGGGGCGGATGGAGCGAACCAGCCTGCGATCATCTCGCACGAGGATTACATGAGCTGGCACTACGCGCACGACAGCGACCTGTTCATCACGCCCGATCCCGACTACCGCTGGACGCTCTCCGACGTGAGCTTCCTCGGAGAGCCCGACGACCACGAGTTCGGTCGGCTGGAGGTCGAGTGGGAGACCCAGAACGGCGGACGGGGCACCTGGGAGAGCTACGGGACCGGCAACATCGGGCTCCCGCTCTGGGTCATGCCCAGCGTCGGCGATCGCGTCTACGCGGTGGGGCGCTGGGTTCTCGACAACGGCCATCCGCCCGCCCACACCGAGATCCATCCCCCGCGCCTCCTCGCCACCATGCGGAAGCGCCCCGCGCCCGTTCCCGCCGGGCCGCTCTGCGGCGCGCCGTCGGCCCCGATGAGGTCCGCCCAGCTCGACGTCTACGTGAGTGGCCACGGCGGCGGCTCCAACCAGTTCTACGACGGGCTGAGCGCCGCCCTCGACACCGGGGGCGGCGGCGGGAGTGTGGAGGACGCGCTGGGCTCGTCCGACCTCGCCATCTACGAATCGGCAGGCCCGGCGCAGCCCGACCTCGTGACCTCGCTCGCCATCTGGGGCACCGGCTTCGACCCCACCTTGCTCCGTCCCGTCGCCGGGCCGAGCGCCTTCGGCTGGGTAGGCCACCCCGCCCAGGAGGTCCGGTCGATCTCCGACATGGATTACGACTTCGTGATGCCGCTCCCTCCGCCTCCCCTCGGCGCGACTGGAGTCCAGGTGGAGATCACCACGCGTCCCGAGCACACGACGAGCGTGCAGGAGGTCCTGAGCTACGTCGCGCCGGATCCGATCACCGGGTCTACCCACCCGCGTCCACGTCCACCTCCCCTACCTGGGCGCCGGCGAGGGGATTCTACGCTCGAACGCTGCGCTTCTCCTGGAACGTCTACCAGCCGCCGGGGAGGCACTTCGTGGTGCGGCTCGACCGGATCGACTTCTTCAAGCCCCCCTACATGACCGGTCACGAGTATCTGTGGGCCGACGTCTCCGGCCAGTGGCGCTTCCTGACTCCGCTCGACCCGGCCCGCTTCGACCACGCGCCCCAGTTCGCAACCGTCACCTTCCCTCCGGGGACCGCCTGGGACGTGTTCCTCCAGCCGGACGATGTGCTGCGTCTGTTCGTCCAGGGCTACGACCGCGGCCCCTTCGACGACCTCATGGGCGTGACCGCCGCCGGGGTGAACCAGACCTCCCGTCCGGCATACGACGTCGCCGAGGACCTCGCCGGGATCGCCCTTCCGCTGGCGATCTCGTTCAACCCGCCGCCAAGCTTCGGCGACAGCGAGGACCTGCTGGGTTCGGTGTTCGAGGCCCCGCCCATCCCGACGGTCCCGGCAGCGGGAGGCATCCGTGGGAGTCACGCGAGCTTGGGGCGCTTCTTCACCACCTACTTCGACGTCGGCTACGTCCCGAGCCCGCGCATCCAGGTTACGCCCGTCGACTTCGGTGCGGTCTGCGTCGGCTCGAGCGCAGACCGGACGCTCCGCACGACGAACGCCGCGGTGGGCCTGGCCGGCGGCGATCCGTTCGCCAACGCCGGGGTGGATACCCTCGACGTCAATCTCTCGCTCCCCCCGTCGGTATCGCTCCTGCCACCCCTGACGGCCACGAGCTTCGGCCTCGACGCCGCCCAGCACCAGGACCTCCTGATCCGCTTCTCGCCCACCGCGGTGAACCCTCTGCCGGGCTCCCTCGTCGTCCACAGCAACGACGCCTGCTTTCCCACGCTGACCCTCCCCTTCACTGCGACCGTTCTCTCGGCCTCGGCTGCGCTCGTGGGGACACTCGACTTCGGAACTCTCACCGTCAACGACCACGCGCATCGCCACGAGAGCACGCTCACCTTCACCATCGGCAACTCCGGGGCCTGCGCGCTCGTCGTCCAGGGCGTGTCGGTGTCCACCGGGGACGTGGCCGATTTCCAAATCCAGTTTCCGCCCGTCTTTCCCGCCACGCTTCCGCCCGGCGGATCGCTGACCGTTCCCGTCGAGTTCAACCCCACGCGCCACGGCCCGCGCAGCGCCACCCTCAGCGTGGTAGTGGCGAACGACCCGGCTCACGTCGCGCCGCTGACGATCAACGCGACCGGGTACGGACGGGGCGGCGGTGCGCCCGGGGAAGTACGAGGCCGTGACCACCAAGCGTCTCGTTCCGACGACGAGGATCGCCAGGACGGGCGCACCCGAAGGTGAAGGGCCGCCAGGCCGAAGGCATATTCAGCGAGTTCCTGGGGGAATGGATCCCGGACTTTCCATCGAGTTCGCGGTGCGCGCCCTTTCGAGCCAGACGGCGAGCGCGGCGAGAACGACGTAAGCGATGAGGCCCTGGATCGCACCCGAAACGACGCCCGACGGCGGCGGCATGAACGGCGTCGCCACGCACAGCAGCACGAGGATCACCGCCACCGTGGCCGTCACCCATCGTCCGCGCGGGGTGCGCGGACGTGAGGCCCGGAGATAGAGCAGGAGCCCGCCCCCGAGCACGGCGAGCTCGGCGCCCAGCGCCCACCAGCGGTGGTTCCATAGCCCGAAGCCCACCTTCGGCGAGCTGTCTCCGAGGAGCGGCATGTCGGGCGTGTGCATCGGCACGTCGAGCAGGAAGTGCGAGAACACGGCCAGCCCGATCATGGCCGCTCCGGTGACCGGGGCCCTCCGGAGGAGGAGCACGCCGCCCACGGCGAACCCGGCCCAGACGACCGAACCGACCAGGCTGTGGCTGTACGGCATGAAGTACAGGTCGTACGCGTTGTACTCGGTGAAGCCGGGGACGATGCGCATCTTCTCGATGCCCAGCAGCACGAAGGTGAAGAAGAGCAGGTCGAGGCCCTGCACTGCGAAGAACAGGCCACCGAGCGAGAGGCGTGGGTTTGCCCGCTTCAGCGCCAGCGAGACTCCGTAGTGGCCGATGAACATCGTTTCACCTCCCAACCCCGAACTGGGCACACAGACTCGATTCAGTCGCCTCCGCGAGAGACGGACCCCGCGGGCATCAGGGCACGAGCACGGCGCGGAAACGGACGCGGTTGGTCATGACCCTGGAGAAGGCCTCCTCCGCCTTCTCCAAGAGGAAACTTCTCGATCCGGGGCCGGACCTGGGTCATGGCACTGAATGCCACTGTCTCCTCGGAATCGATCGAGCTCCCGCTGGGCCAGCCGGCGACGCTCTTGCCGGAAAGGAGGGCGAGCGCAGAGATCTGCAGCGGCTCGGATGACCCCGCGACGATGAGCAGCTTGCCCCGCGGCTTGAGCCCATTCAGCGTGCTCGCGATGGCCGGGCTGTTTGGGGCGGTGGCCAGCACGAGGTCCGCGCCCCCGAGCGCTCTCAGGACCTCCGCTGGGTCCGCGTCTTGCGTGTCGATGTACTCCGAGGCCCCGAGCTCCCGGGCCAGAGCCTTCTTGTCCGCGCCGCGCGAGAGCGCGACGGTACGGAAGCCCATCCGCGCCGCATACTGGATGGCGAGGTGCCCGAGACCTCCGATGCCTTGCACGGCCACGGTGTCCCCTGCCCTCGCGCCGCTGTTCCGGAGCGCGTTGTACGTCGTCACGCCGGCGCACAGGAGCGGGGCCGTCTCGGCGGCGTCGAGCCCCTCCGGGATGCGTGCGGCCGCCTCCTGCCGGACGACTGCGTATTCGGCATAGCCGCCGTCCCGGGTGACACCGGTGATCTGCGCGTTCACGCAGTTGATGAAGTCACCCTTCCGGCACGGGACGCACTGGAAGCAGTGTCCCCCATGCCAGCCGACGCCGACCCGGTTGCCGACCTTCCAGGCGGTGACGTTCGCGCCGACTGCGTCCACCCGACCGGCAATCTCGTGCCCGGGCACGCGGGGGAGCGTGAGCCCGGGGTACCTGCCGAGCTTCGTCACCGCGTCGCTGTGGCAGACGCCACAGGCCTCCACCTTCACCCGAATCTCGCCCGGCACCGGATCGCGGACCTCGCGCTCGACGACCTCGAAGGGACCCTTCGGCGTCGAGACCTGCACGACCTTCATCGTTCCCATCGGATGTCGCCCTCCCTGCCACTCCAGTCACGGATGAATGGCGGGGATCTGCGCCGCGCGCCTGCTGGTCCTCGAACTTCGTCGAGAACCGAACCACGCCGTGGCCGACGTGGTCCGGCAGCCCTGCCGCTGCCACTCGGCCGCGTCACCCGATGCGTCAGAATTCGACGACGGCTGCAGCCCGCGTCGAGCGAGGGGTCGGCTTGCGACCCGCGCTGCGCCAGCGCGGCAGGAGGGCGTCGACCGACCAGGGGCCCGGTCCGCTGGCCAGGAGGAAGACGGAGCACAGGAGCTGTGCGTAGTCGGAGCGGCTCTCGTGAAGCATCGCCCACCATCCTGCGAAGGGGGGCGCCGGCGGTCTCGGCAACGGCGACGTCCCGAAGTAGAGAGCAATCTTGGTCGAGAGGATGGCGACCACCATCTCGACGATGAAGGGAACGCTGATCAGGCGCGTTCCGAGCCCACTCACCAGCAGCAGCCCTCCGACGATCTCCAGGAGGGCAATCGCCGGCGCGAGCACTCCCGGCATCGGCATGCCCAGCTTGGTGAACCGGCCCACGCCCTGGTTCGCGTATGCGAACTTGAGCAAGCCCTCGGAGAGGAAGACACCGCCGGCCATCAGGCGGATGACGAGCGCAGATCTCGGGCCCGAGGTCGAGGGGCGAGTGAAGAAGCGAATGAGGTCTTTCGAGTCCATTGTTGTTTGTTCTCCAGAGGCACCCGAAGTTGGGAGCCCGTGGACGAACAGATTCGGCGAGGTCTCCATCTATTCCTCGAGCCGAGAACCACGGGCGCGATGCCTCAGGCTTCGACAGGGAATAGGCCCCACGCCCACCGGGTCTGCCATTTGACTGGACGAAGAGCCGGGCCTGGCGCAGCGAACGTGCGACACTCCGCCACTCTCGGAGCGCCGGGCCGGGCCGGTGACTCAGCGGAGAACGAAGCCGGCGACCCCGGTCGCGTGGATCTCCGAGAGGTCCCCGTCCCCAGTGTGCATCACCGGGCCGTCCTCATGCCCGCCGAACCAGACACCCGGGGAACCGGAAAGGACCGTCCGGATCTCGTTGTGTCGTGGCCCGGCCGGCAGGGAGATCCGGACAGGATCGGCATCCAGGTCGGGAAGCTCGAGGAAGAGCTTGCTCCCGAACCCGAGGACGCTCAGGCCCGAAGGGTTCTGCGACCAGCCCTCGCTGCCGCCGAGGAGCCAGCCGTCGGGGAGCGCATCAACCGCCAGGAGAATGCTCGAAGCATCGAGCTCGAAGGTCCGGGAACGACGGAGAGTCCCATCCGCGTCGCTCACGCTGAGGAATGCGTCCCAGAAGGTGTTGTCGAATCCAGGGAACCGCCGCGAGCGGCCGACCACCGCCACCTCGGCCTCCGTCGCGCGGATCGCGTAGGGCTCGTCCTCGTTCGCCGTCCCGACAACCCGGGACCATTGCCGAGCGCCGATGCGGTCGAACTTCTCCAGCAGCACGTCCGAATCCTGCGACAGCGGCTCGGAAGAGAGCGGATGAAGGTCATCGCCGGTGAATGCCGCGTGGCGCTGGATCTTCCGCGGATTGGCCCAGAACGCGACGTAGGCATTGCCTGCCGGGTCGACGTCGACCAGCGTCCGGTAGGAGGACCACATCGCTCCGAAGGTGTCGAACGTCCCGCCGATGGGAAGCATCGGCGTGTGGGGGCTGACGGGAAGGACCAGGGTCCGCCGCAGGGGCTCCCAGTGCGTCGAGAAGGCGATCCGGTAGAGGAGCACCGACTCGAGCGAGGTGGTCACCGCGACCACCACCTCCTCTCCGTCAGCGGCTGCCCGGACCGAATCCCGGGGGAGCGGATTCGCCACGAGGGTGCTCGGTGGGGGCGCGCCGGGGGGAATCGGATCGCTGGCGACCGCCGGATCGTCGAGCTTCTCGAGCTGAATCAGAGTGAGATCCGGCGCGAGCCGGGCGAGCCACACCCCGAACGCTTCATCGACCAGTACAGCGCTGACCATCCCCGAGGGGTGCAGTGCGGCGTCCTCGATGACGAGCCCCTGCGGGGCGTTGAAGGCCGCCGAACCCCGGGCGTCGAGCCGTCGGATTCCGGCTCGGACCAGCGGGGACGGTGAAGCTCGCGAGCTGCTCCTCGAGCGCGACGTCATTCCCCGATGCCGAGCGCATCCGCCGGCGGAGTGACCATCTCGGGGTCCGCTCGAACGTCGGTGCCCCCTGGCCCCCGTCGCTCCCTGCGTCCACGCCGACCTCGACGCCAGCGTCCTGGCCCGCATCGCTCCCCGCGTCCACGCCCGCATCGACTCCAGCATCCGGGCCCACCTGACTCCCTGCGTCGACGCTCACATCGACTCCAGGGTCCTCTCCCGTGCGGCTCGCGCCGGGACCCTGTGGAGAGGCTCCGCATGCCCCGAGGAGACATGCAGCTCCCACCAGTGCGCACCGCAGCTCCCACCGCCGGTCGTCAGTCATGGCCATCCATACGGATGACGCGGCTGGCGCGCACCGTTGCAATCCGGAGACGGAGGCGAACCCAAACGAGGGGAACCCCGCGGAGGCTTCAGTAGCTCTCCGAATCGGCCAAAGAAGTCATCGGCTGGCTCCATTCACCAGCACGCGGCCACCCTCCTCTGTCGTGGCACTCGCGTTCCTCGGCGACCATCCGCCGCACCCTCCCTAGCGTCGTTCGCCCGGGCCGTTGCGCACGAGCGCGATTGCATCAGCGCGATCGAGTCGGGAACCCTCCGCAAGGACCTGCTCCATCACCTCTGGACCAAGCTTCTCCGCCACACCCGCGCGGAGGTCGGCCTCGCTCCGTCGCATCGACGGCCAGGTCCGGAGTCCGGCGCGCTCCCTGAGCCCGCTGGCGGCACCCAGGGCCAACGCCGCTGGTCGTGGGTCTCCTTGCGCCAGGGCAAGCCGGGCATGGGCGATGAGCGAGAAGGTCAAGGCTTGCGTGCTCAGCTCGGCATCCTCGCTTGCCTCCACGGACTCCCGCAGCAACGCCCGAGCCTCGTCGAGATGACCCGTCGCAACGGCCAGCGAGGCGAGCTGCGTTCGCGCAGTCGATCTCAACCAGTGGTTGCCCAGCTGGCCGCCGAGTGTGCCGGCCTCGCCGAGATGCACGCGCGCGGCGTCATGCCGGCCCAGCGCCAGCTCCAGCAGCCCGGCGGTGAGCGCGGCCCATCCCAGGAGCGGTTCATTCTGGCGGCGCAACCCCTCGTGAGCAGCCAGGGCGGCCTGCAGCGCGCCCTCGAGATCCCCGCCGATTGGCCGGACCCAGGAGATCGCCAGCTGCGCCGCGCTTCCCAGAGACGGGTCGTCGATGCGGCTGTCGATTCGTTCGAGCGCGGTGACCTCGGCGAGCGCACTCTCGTCATCACCAACCTCGGCCGCCGTCACGACGCAGATCAGCGACAGCTCGACCCGCGCCCGATCGTCCAGGGCCTCGGCCCGCTGCCGGAGTTCCTGGATCCACGCCCGGCCTTCCGGCAGAAGATCCCGCATCTGCCAGAACAGCCAGAGGATCCTGAACATGTGCGGCAGCGGCCCGAGGTCGTGGGTCAAGAACCAGCGGATGGCGATTCCTAGATTCCCCTCCTCGGCCCTCAGCCGTTCGGCCCATTCCGCCTGCCTCTCGGCGGGCCATTCGGCGTTCTCCACGAGCGTACCGAAGTACTGGGCGTGCCGCCGCTCGACCTCCGAGCGCTCTGCGCTGGCGGCCAGGCGCTCCGCGGCCAGCTCACGGATGGAGGAGAGCATCCGGAACCGCGGCTGAGCGTTGGTGGAATCGACGCCGACCAGGCTGTGCCGGACGAGGGCATCGAGCAGATCGAGCGTTCGTTCCTCGCTGAGATCGGAGACGTGCACCGCTGCCTCGATCGTCCACCCTTCGACGAAGACGGACAGCGTGGCCAGCATCCTCCGCTCCGCATCATCGAGGAGTCCGATGCTCCACTCGACCGTGGCGCGCAACGTGCGTTGTCGCTCGGGAAGGTCGGTCGGGCCCTGGCCCAGGGCATCCAGGCTCCTGGCGAGTCGACCGAGCAGCTGCTCCGGTTCGAGGAGGCGGGCGCGCGCGGCCGCGAGCTCGATGGCAAGCGGCAGGCCGTCGAGGCGCCGGCAAATCTCGGCAACGGTGGAGACGTTGCCGGGAGTCAGCTCGAAGCCCTGGCGCACCGCCCGGGCGCGATCCACGAACAGCTGGACCGCGGGCGACGAGGCCAGCGCGTCCAGCGACGGGCGAGTGGCGAGCGGAGGGAGCGTCAGAGCACCGACGAGGTACTCATGCTCCGCGCGCAGCCGCAGAACCGTCCTGCTCGTGCCCAGGATCTCGAGCCCGGGGCACCGGGCCAGAAGCTGGTCGAGCTCGGGCCCTACCTCGACGAGCTGCTCGAGGTTGTCCAGCACGAGAAGGGTCGGCGTGTCCCCGAGATGCTCGGCCACGGCGTCCACCGCAGAACGCCCGCCCTCGAGGGACGCCCCGACCGCAGCGGCGATGCGTGGCACCACGAGCTCCGGCCGCGCGATCGAAGCGAGGGCCACGAAGACCGTACCCTGTGGGTAGCGACCGTCCAGGCGCGCGCCCACCGCGACTGCTATCCGCGTCTTCCCGATCCCACCAGGACCGGTGAGGGTGACCAGCCGGACTCCGTCCGTCTCCAGCAGCTTCGAGACCTCCGAGACGTCGCGCTCGCGCCCGATCAATGACGTCGCTGCCACGGGCAACGAGCGCGGGAGCCTGTGGGGGCCGCTCGAGGGAGCGGAAGGACGGGCACTGTCGGCTCCGGCCGCAAATCGCTCGCTCAGGAGCACCGCGAGATCGGTCCGGATGAGTCGCGCGAGCTCCCGCGCCGTCCGGAAGGATCGATAGGAGACGGTCCCCTTGGTCTGGAGCTCGTCGATCATCGCGGTGAGCCGGGCCTCCCGCTCAGGCGCCGGCGTCCTGACGTAGAGCAGCCGGGGCATCGACACGGAGAGCCGGAACTCGTCCTCCAGCCCCGAGATATCCATCTCCGGGCCGATCCAGCCGTACCTCTGCCAGTACAGGCCGATGAAGATGTCGGACTGGGCAAGGTAGGCCCTGTACAGCTCCCGTGGCGGGTGCGACTGGGCCCCGAGCTCGAAGAGCACCGGCGTGAGGCGGAGCGCAGAGATGGCACGCGACGCCGCGGCGCGTTCCTCCGCGAGCTCGGTCAGCGTCGAGCTCACGAAGACCCGCAGCCGCTGGTCCGGGGTCCGAATTGCAGCGTTGCTCTCGCGCCCCGCTTCCACGTGTCGCGCTCCACAAGACCCGAGCTCACCGAGCCCGGGCAGATCGGCTCCTCACGGTGCGCCGGCGACGAGCACCGGCTCTATCTGTCCCGGGCCGACATCCGTGTCCGCACTGGCCTCCTGCGGCTGCACGGACTGCTGGGCCCTCCGCGTCTCCACGGGGACAGGCAGAGCCGGTCGCGGCGCTGCCGACGCGAGCGACGAGCTGCGTCCATGGTAGACCGCGCCGCCGCACAGGATGGCCAGCGAGGTGGCGACGATGATGGGCCAGCGCGTCCGGCGTTGAACATGTGTTGAATTGATCATCGTGATGCTCCCGTTGATCCGTGGCCTTGACTCATTCGTCGAACGGGGCGTCCGCGAAGTCACCTGAAAGGAGTCATCCATGCGGTCCGACATCGCCCCCGGAGGCACGTTCCCCGACTACGCGCTTCCCGACCACACCGGCACCCTGCGCACGCTCAGCGAGCTCCAGGGTCGCGATCCGTTGATCCTCATGCTCTCCCGCGGCCACTACTGCCCGAAGGAGCACCAGCAGCACCTCGAGTTGGCCGCGTTCCAGTCAAAGGTCGCGGTGGCCTACACCCAGATGGTCACGATCTCGACCGACGTGCACCACACGCTGCAGGAATTCCGCGCATCGGTCGGCGCCCAGTGGACTTTTCTTTCCGACCCCGGGCGAACGATACAGAAGAACCTCGACATCCAGGAGTATACCGACCCCGAGAACGATCCGATGATCCCGCACACGCTCGTGCTCAAGCCGGGACTGAAGATTCACAGCATCTACAACGGCTACTGGTTCTGGGGTCGCCCGTCGATCGATGACCTCTGGCGTGACCTGCGCGCCGCGACGAGGGAGATCCGCCCCGACTGGGACCTGAGCGCACCGGGGCTCCGCGAAGCCTGGGCGGCAGGCGACCGGTCGCCCTTCCACGGATGGGACAGGCGGCGCCCTGAGCCCCTTGCCGCGACGTGATGGAGCACCGCGGAACCCCGGGACCGGGGCAGCGACCAGTGGCGTTCAGGGTCGCGACGCGGGCGTCGCCGGCGCGGCGTCACCGAGACGCACCCTTCCAACGCGCAGCACCTGCGCCACCCCAATTCGGTCAGCGACCTGCCACCCGCGTAGTCACTCTGCAAAGCCGAAGCGCAGAGTAAGTGCCGGGCAGAGTGGACCGTGCATGTCCACGTCGAGGATGGCTACCATGGCGAGTCTCCGGAGACCCGAGGCGGTTCACCTCTCATAAGGGAGCATGCTGTGGCAGAGCACTCCGAGCCGGCTCACATGGCTTCCCCCGCAACTCCGGTATTGGTCGTCGTGGATGCGGATCGGCAGGACCGCATGACGACTGAGTCGGCGCTGGTTCGCCGCTTCGAGCCGGACTACCGCGTGGTGACCGCCGACTCTTCGACGTCCGCGCTGGCGGCGTTGGAGCGGTTGGCGAGCCAGGGCGAGGACGTGGCGCTGATCGCCGCCGATTTGCGGCTGCCTGGCATGGACGGCCTGGCGTTCTTGGAGCGCGCGCGAGAGTTACATCGGGGTGCGAGTCGAGTGCTGTTGATAGCCATGGATCGCTATCACACCCGGATTCCCTTCACGGAGCTGGCCACATTGCAGCGGGCGACCGCGCTGGGCCGGATCGACTTCTGGATTGTCAAGGGGTGGGTCACCCCGGAGGAGTGGCTGTATCCGCAGGTGCAAGAAGCGTTGAGCGCATGGACAAGGACCCACCGACCGCATCACGTGGTGTACCGCATCGTCGGTGAGCAGCGGGCACCGCGTAGCCATGCCTTGCGGGACGTGCTGAGCCGAAACGGCGTGCCGTTCGCTTTCTACCCTGTGGACTCACCGCAGGGACAACAGCTGCTGCGCGACTTTTCAGTTGACCCAGCACGGCTTCCGGCCCTCGTCTGCCACGACGGCACGGTGCTGCACGATCCGAGCTTCGCCGACATTGCCGGGGCGCACGGTATCCAGGTACAGGCAGCCCCCGAGATCCACGACCTGGCGATTCTTGGTGCCGGACCGGCCGGGCTGGCAGCCGCCGTGTATGGAGCCTCCGAGGGGCTGCGCACCGTCGTCATCGAGGAGTTGGCCATTGGTGGCCAGGCCGGTACCAGCTCACTGATTCGCAACTATCTGGGCTTCCCGCGTGGCCTGAGCGGAGGTGAGCTGGCACACCGGGCGTGGCAGCAGGCGCTGCTGTTCGGGGCCCAGTTTGCTTTCACCCACCGGGCCATCCGGTTGACGACGACCGGGGGCCATCAGGTGATCACGCTCGACGACGAAAGCGAGGTCGTTTCCCGGGCGGTGATCATTGCGACCGGTGTGACGTACCGCCGCCTCGATATTCCTGCCCTGGACCGGTTCGTCGGCACAGGAGTGTTCTACGGCGCTGCCGGCGTGGAAGCGCCGGCGATGGCAGGGCAAGAGGTGTATGTCATTGGCGGGGCGAACTCAGCCGGCCAGACAGCGCTGCACCTCGCGAGGTTCGCCAACCGGGTGACATTGCTGGTGCGTGGGCAGTCACTGGCCGCCGGCATGTCCGACTACCTGGTCAGGCAGCTGGAGGAGACCCCAAACGTCGAGGTCCGCCTGGAGACGCGTGTGGTCGACGGCCGCGGCAAGATCCACCTCGAAGCTCTCACGTTGGAGAATCTCCGCACTGGTCGCCAAGAGGGAGTCCCTGCAACAGCCGTCTTCGTGCTCATCGGCGCGGAACCGCACACCGATTGGCTTCGCGATGTTGTGAAGGTCGACGAGCGTGGGTTCATCCTGACCGGCCGCGACATTCCGCAATCTGCATGGCCTGGACAACGGGCACCGCTGCCGTTCGAGACGAGTGCGGCCGGGGTGTTCGCAGCCGGCGACGTCCGCTTCGGGTCGGTCAAGCGTGTCGCCGGTGCCGTTGGCGAAGGATCGGTCACCGTGGGCTCGGTCCACCGATACCTGTCCGACGCGGCGGCCGGGACTCGCTCAGCGTCTTCGCAAACAGATCGGGATGCCCGGCGAGTATGACGCGCGCCAAGCGCCGACCCTCGATGGGGCAGGCTACGCGGGAAGATGAGACCTTGGTCCCATACACCAGGCAGCGCGAACCCGGGACATGGTGTACGGCAGATGCCCATGCATCGAGAACATTCGATGTGAGCTCTGGAGGACCGAAATGACCTCGCGCCCAAGACACTTCGCCCTGCATATTGCAGCCGTCCTGATCCTGGGCCTGCTGGGCTGTGCCTCGACCCCAGGCTGGAAACCCGGTCAGCCAGATGACTCGACAACCCAGCATTATCAGCTCGCACTGACCGCCATCGAGGCGAAGGACGAGAAGAACGCCGAAGCCGCGCTCCAGCTGCTGTCGGACGACGTCGCTCGGATGGAAACGAACACCCTGACCCAGGCGGGGGCGAATTCCGCACTCACCGGCGTGCGCCATGAAGTGAGTCACCAGAAGTGGGACCAGGCGCGTACGAGCCTCTTGAAGTGGAACGCGAGCTACGGCCGTCCGTGAGCCCTCGAGGTGACATCGCTGGCGGTGTCGATACCGGATCTCCCGGGCGAATGGCGCCTGGGTCGCCCTCGCCGCCACCGGCTCCGGGGTGCCCCTTCATCCACCGAGCGCCATGATGACCGCCACGAGCCCTGCGCCGAGCGCAGCAAAGGAGAGCCCGTACCGCCAGGCGCGTCCCCCGGTGTAGCTGCCGAGCAGGTGCCCGTAGCCATACAGGACCGCCAGAGCGAGAGCGTTCGAGACGCGCATCGCGACCGGCAAGTCCTGGAAGAGGATGAACGGGAGGACGACGGGGAAGGTCGCCAGGACGACGATCGCGAAGACGCCGACCGCACCGACGAATTCGCGCGCGCTCAGTGAGGAGCGGGGAAGCGAGACCGTGGCGAGGTCCTTCCGGAACGCGTCGATGGTCTCCGGCCCGATCCTGCCCGCGAGGGGGCCCGGCAGGGCATCGGTGACGATGCCCCGGGCCTCGCCCGGATCAGACGTTTCGCGCAAACGCTGCACCATCCGGATGCTCCGGCCATTCACGATTGCCGCGCTGACCACGTACATCACGGCGTCGGTGAAGCCCCACGCCACGTTGCAGCCGAAGGCCATGTGGAGCGTGGCCCTGGTCCCCTGAGCGCCCGCGGAGGTCACACTCAACGCCCCCACGATGCTCACCGCCATGAGCACTCCGAAGATGACCTCGGATGCACGCTCAACCGGGTCGAGCACCCGAACATGACTGGGGTTTTCGTTCGCCATCAACGGCCCAACTGCATTTACCAAGCCGAACAGTGCTCAGCGCTCGTTCGGCAGCGGCCCGCAAACCCTGCGCGCCACCGTCCGATTGCTGCGGTCGCAGGCGCGCCTGCCCCTGGGCAACGCCCCTCGTCTCAACCGGTCGCCCTTGGAAGGGTTGGTGGCCGTGTCCTTGCACCGTCCCTGAAGAAGGCGAGGGAGACGGCAATGAATTCCAACACGGCACCCAACGTGCGCGGGGTCGGCACTCCCGGCAAGCGCACCGTCTACAGCCTGTGTGGCATGTGTGCCGTGCGCTGCCCGATCGAGGTGACCGTCGAGGATGGGAAGGTGGCCTGGCTTCAAGGCAACCGGAACGACGCTGCGCTCGGCGCCAGCCTCTGCGCCAAGGGGTCGGCCGGGGTGCCGTTCGAGTACGACGACGAGCGGCCGCAGACCCCTCTGATCCGAGCGGGCGCGCGGGGCGCCGGCCAGTGGAGGCGCGCGTCCTGGGACGAAGCGCTCGACCACGTCGCCGACAAGCTGCGCGAGACGGTGGAGGCCTTCGGGCCGCGGGGCATCGCGCTGTCCGACCGCGGCGGCCCCTTCATTGACCTGACGCGCACCTTCCTGGCCGCGCTCGGCTCACCGAACTACTTCAACCACGACGCCACCTGCGGCGGCAATGTTCATAACGCCTCGCGGACCGTCTTCGGCTTCAGCCATCTGGCCCTGGTGCCCGACCTGAAGAACACCAAGCACCTCGTGCTGTACGGCCGCAACATCATCGAATCGCTGATGGTCAAGGAGGCCAAGGCCTTCATGGATGCGGTCTCCAACGGCATGCGCGTCACCTACGTCGATCCGCGCGCCAGCCAGACGGCCTGCAAGGCCACCCGCTACTGGCGGGTGCGCCCGAACAGCGACTACGCGCTGAATCTGGCCATCATTCACGAGGTGCTGAAGCGGCAGGCGTACGACGCGGACTTCGTCGCCCGCTTCGTCACCGGGATGGACCTCCTGCGCGAGGCAGTCGCGGGCACCACGCCGGAGTGGCAGGAGCCCCACACCGGCGTCCCCGCCGATCAGTTGCGCGCCTTCGTCGAGGAGATCGCTGGCCAGCGTCCGCGGGTGATCTTCCATCCGGGTTGGATGACCGCGCGGCACAAGCAATCGTTCCACGTCAGCCGCAGCGCGCTGATCCTGAACGCGCTGATGGGCAACATCGAGATACCGGGCGGCCTGCTGCTCGCCAAGCCGCCCGAGGCCTTCGGCCGGAAGAGCCTGAAGCCGCTCACCGCGCGTGTGCCCAAGGTGACGGAGCCGCGCGTGGATGGCGCCGGGACGACGCGGCCGTCGTGGGACCCGAGCATCGGAATGGTGCACGCGCTGTTTGCCGCCATGGAGACCGCGCAGCCCTACGGCGTCGGCGCCTACATCGCCTACCGGCATGATCCGCTGACCAGCCTGCCCGACGCAGAGGCGCAGAAGCGGGCTCTGGACAAGCTCAAGCTGCTGGTCTCGATCGACGTGCGCTACTCCGAGACCGGCTGGTACTCGGACGTCATCCTGCCCGAGTCGACCTACCTCGAGCGGGCCAACATCCTGGCTGGACTCCCCGGTCCGGTCCCGGTGTTCATCATGCGCGATCAGGCGATCGCCCCGCGCTTCGACAGCCGCCCGGCCTGGTGGATCTTCCGCGAGATCCTGCGGCGGATGGGCGCGAAGGAGGCGCTCGACTTCGAGTCCATCGAGGAGCTGTGGAACTACCAGCTGGAGGGCACCGGCGTCACCATCACCGAGATGCGCGAGGCGGGCGTCGTGACCCTGAGCCGCCGAGCCCAAGCTCACCCCACGCGACGCGCTGAAGTTCCCGACACCGTCGGGCAAGATCGAGATCGAGAGCGCGATGCTCGAGCAGGCCGGGCTCTCCAGCCTGCCGCCCTACGAGCCCAAGGTGGCGCCCAGCGGCGATCGCTTCACCCTGCTGTTCGGCCGGCCGGCCACGCTGGCGCACGGCCAGTCCCTGAACAACCCGTTGCTGCGCGAGATCGCTCCGAAGCAGGAGCTGTGGATTCATCCCGACCGGGCGCAACCGCTCGCCATCCGTGACGGCGACGAGGTCGAGGTCGACGGCGGCGGAGCATACGTCGGGCGCCTGAAGGCGAAGGTCACGCCCTGGATCCACCCCGAGGCGGTCTTCATGCTGCACGGCTACGGCGCCACGGTGCCGGTCGCCACCCGCGCCCTCGGCGTCGGTGTCGCCGACCAGCGCCTGCAGCACGGCAAGCTCCACGAGTTCGATCCGGCCGGCGGGGGCTGTGCCCTTACCGAGACGGTTGTCCGGGTCAGGCCCGCCGCGCCGAAGGGAGCTTCGCGATGAGCGCCTACGTGCTGCATCACGACGAGCCCAACTGCATCGGCTGCCAGGCCTGTGAGGTGCACTGCAAGACCAACAAAAACCTCGGTCCGGGCCCGGCCCCGTGCAAGATCATCACCGCCGGTCCGTTCGACGTCGGCGGGCAGCCGCGGATGCGCCACGTGTTCATGCCCTGCTTCCATTGCGAGGACCCCTGGTGCGTCAAGGCCTGCCCGACCGGCGCGATGAAGCAGCGCGAGAAGGACGGGATCGTCTTCGTCCAGTCCACGCTCTGCGTCGGCTGCAAGAGCTGCATCTCGGCCTGCCCCTGGGGCGTGCCGCAGTGGGACCCGGCCACCAACAAGGTGGTCAAGTGCGACTACTGCATGGATCGCGTCGATGCTGGGCTGCAGCCGGCCTGCGTCACCAAGTGCGTGACCGGCTGTCTCTCGTTCGGGCGTGCCAACGAAGTGCCCGACCCGCGCCGGGAGCGCTACGCACGTCTGCTCATGGCCGAACCGCTCGATGGCGCCGCCAGTGGCAAGTGAGGAGGCGTGCCGATGAGCGACCTCCAGCCATTGCCCGCCTGGCTCGAAGCCGATGCGGCTGCGCTCTCGGGTGCCGTTCCGCCGGCAGCCACGCTCGCCGGCGCCCTCCCCGGCCTCACCAGGGCACAGTCACTGACCCCGCTGCAGCGCCTGCAGCACGTGCAGCAGGCGGGGCTCGCCGAGTGCGCACCGGGGGGGCAGCCCGTTCATCTCGCCTGGCGTCAATTCCTCCGCGGTCACGGCGCGTCGGTGCTGGTGATCGACGCCACCAGCTTCGATGAGCGCGCCCGCGGTGCCGCTGCAGTCCTCGCCGGCGCCCCGTGGCTGCTGGCCGAGGGGCTGATGATCGCTGCCGGCCTGCGCGACAGCGACACGGTCGAGTTGCGCCTGCCAGCCGAGCTGACCGGTCGCGAGGCCCCGTTCCTGAACGCGGTGGATGCCATCCGAGCGCTGGCGCAGGTCTCGGGCCCGCGCAAGCGCATCGAGGTGCTGCGCGACTGCACGCCGAGCAGCTGGGGCGAGAGTCCACCAGGCGACGGGGCGCGACTGGTGCACGCGCCCGAGACCTGGTGCCGGATCGCGCTGCTGTTCGCGGACGCATCGGGACCCGATGCGTCGTTACTCACCCTCCGCCGCGGCATGAAGCAGCGTGGCCTGGTCGAGCTGATTCGATCGGGCAACCTGCGCCGGCAGATCGACGACTGGGGCGGCGGGGTCGAGGTCCAGGGCCAGGACCCGCTCTTGGTGTTCGACGACGGTCTCGGAGGCTTCCTTCCGCTGTCGAAGGCGGACCTGTCGTGCGAACCGCTGGCGCTCTCCGAGGCGGGAGTCGTCCCGGTGCCATCGACCCTGATGGTGATGGCGCCGGGGGTGTGCCTGGTCAAGCAGACGGGGCGCGCGCTGTATCGTCACTGGCAGGGTGCCGAGGGCGAGGAGGCCCCCGTGCGCGGGCTGCTGGCGCGCGCCGCCCGTCTGGTCTCGGAGATCTCGCTCGGGCGGGGGGACGACCTCCATCTCGCATCACTCGACGAGCTGGCCCTCGATCTCGCCGCCCAGGGCCTCGCCGCGGCATGGCCCCTGGGCAGCTCGCTGCGCTACTTCCGTGAGCAGTGGCAGCAGCATGCACGCCGGGAGTCGTGTCCGGAGGGGCTGTGCCTGGAGCGCAACGCCGCGCCCTGCCACCGCACCTGTCCGGCCAACATCGACATCCCGAGCTTCATGGCCCATCTCGGCCGTGGCGACTATCGCGCGACGATCGAGACCATCCGGCGCGACAACCCACTGCCACTGGTCTGCGGCCTGGTCTGTCCGGCGCCATGCGAATCGGCCTGCGTGCGAGGCAGCAGCGATGGCGCGGTGTTCATCCGGCCGTTGAAGGCCAAGGCCGCCGAACATTGCCTGGCCAATGGCGGCTATCCGAAACCCGAGATCGCGGCCGCCACCGGCAAGCGGATCGGCATCATCGGCTCCGGTCCCTCCGGCCTCACCGCGGCCTACTACCTCCGCACCTACGGCCACCAGGTCGAGATCTTCGAGGCGCAGGAAAAGGCCGGGGGCATGCTGCGCTATGGCATCCCTGCGTATCGCCTGCCGCCGGAACTGCTCGAGCAGGAGCTCGACCAGATCCGGGTCCTGGGCATCGCGATCCACACCAGCGCCAAGGTCGGCAGCCTGGAGGCATTCCGAAAGAACTATGACGCCGTCTTCCTCGGACTGGGCACCCAGATGGCTCGCCTGCTCCCCATCGAAGGCGTGCATCAGCCGTTCGTGCTGGGTGGCATCGACTTCCTGCGTTCGGTGCGCAGCGGCGAAGCGGTGCGCGTCGGGCCGCGGGTCGTGGTCATCGGGGGCGGCAACGTGGCGATCGATGTGGCGCTCACCGCGTTGCGCCAGGGCGGGAAGCAGGTCGACCTGGTGTGTCTGGAGAAGCGGCGCGACATGCCGGCCAGCCCGCACGAGATCGAGGAAGCTGTCGCCGAAGGCGTGCAGGTGCGGGCCGGCTGGGGCCCGCTGCGCATCGAGGAGGAGGGCGAGGTCGTCTTCCAGTTCTGCGAGAGCGTGAAGGACGCCACCGGCAAGTTCAATCCGCAGTTCGACACCGCGCGCCTCCTGACGCTCGAGGTCGATCATGTGCTCCTGGCCGCGGGCCAGGGCACCGACCTGGCGATCCTGGAAGGCAGTGAGGTCGAGAACACGCGGGGCTTCATCGTCGCCGATCCGAAGACGCTGATGACCAAGGAGCCGGGAGTCTTCGCTGGCGGCGACGCACAGCAGGGTCCACGCACCGCGGTGGAAGCGATCCGAGCCGGCAAGATCGCCGCCGCCGCCATCGACGCGTGGCTGCGCGGCGCGCCGATGGACAAGACGACCGGCAAGCCAGTCCGCCGCGCCGAACTCGTCCCGCTGGTGGTCGAGGCAGGGGATCGCAGCCATCGCCGCCGGGCGATGATGCCCGAGAAGAGCGTGGAAGAAGTCCTCGGCGAAGGCAACTTCGTGCGCATCGAGCAGGGATTGACCGACACCATGGCGCAGGAGGAGGTGCGCCGCTGCCTCCGCTGCGACGTGTGCATCGGCTGCGGCCTCTGCATGGCCGCGTGCAGCGAGATGGGAATCGAGGCGCTGCGCATGGGCGACACGACTGCGGGCCGGCTCGCCTACTTCGACTTCACCCGGCCCTCGGAGCGGTGCATCGGCTGCGGTGCCTGCAGCCAGGTTTGCCCGACGGGCGCAATCCGCGTTGAGGACCGGGACGGAGTGCGGCGTACGATCATCACCGGCACGGTCGTTAAGGAGCAGCCCTTGCTCACCTGCAGCGAATGCGGGGGCCCGACACAGACCGCCGCCCACCGTGACTACGTCCGCCGTCGCCTGCCGGATCACATGGCGGCGCTGCTGGACCGCGAACTGTGTCAGTCGTGTTCACGCGGGCGGGCCGATCGCCCGCGGTCGGGGCTGCGGGTCTGACCGAGGAGCCCTCGAATGAGCGCCATCCCGTCGATCCTCGTCGTGATGTCCCTCGGCGCCGAGCCCACCGTGGCCGCTCGAGACGACGCGGGGCAGCCCACCCCACACCGTCGAGCAGAAGCTGACGCGCGAGCTGGGCGGCCACACGTTCCTGCCCTCCCACATCATCGACAACCCGTTCTCGGAGACCTTCGTCTGGTTGTCCGTCGGGCTCGGTGCGGGAGAGGCGCTGGGCGCCACTCTCCAGCTGAACCCGCCGGCCATCCTCCCCGAGAGCCGGTGGTACGGCTTCACCGGCTTCGGCCTCCTGGCGTCCGGCGGCGTTCGGCTCCTGGAGTACCTCTCGCTACGCGCGGCCGTCGGAACCGAGGCCTACATCGGCAACGGGACGGACGCCGCGCTCACGGTCGGGAGCAGCGCGCGCGTCACCGCCGGCTTGGGCGCAAAGGGAAGCTTGCCCGTGGGCGAGACGCTCCGATTCGCGGCGACCTTCGACGCGACCTACGGTCCGGTCTACTCGGTCCTCATTGCCGAAGGACTGCTCGACGCCATCAACAGCGGGCGGATCAGCGCCGCGGAGTTCGTCCAGAACTACAGCACCTTCACCTGGACTGGCGGCCTCGTCGGATCGTGGGCTCCGTGGCCCTTCCTGGGCTTCACGCTGAATGGCAGGTTCGTGGTGCCCACCAAGACCGGAAAGGCCTCCTATGCCCAGAACGGCATCGTCGGGGCCGCGATGGCGGACTTCGATGCGCGGCCGATCTGGTCGTGGCTTCCCATGGGCCTGAGCGCCGCCTACTCGGTCATCTCGCCCACCAGCGGGAACGGAGTCTCCGCGCTGCAGACGTTCGGGTTCGGGCTCTACTACACCGGGCGTCGTGACCTCGGGCTCGGCCTTCAGTTCGAGTGGAGAACGGGCACGCTGGAGAGCGGGCAGAGCAGCCGGGCCGCTCTCGGCTTTCTGGACCTGAAGTACTACTGGAACTGATTCGGACCGGAGGACCCGCGATGAACGCTGAGCAATCCCGTCTCGAGGAGGCCCGCACCGACAGGGCGCCCTGGAAGCTGTGGGGACCGTACCTGAGCGAGCGTCAGTGGGGTACGGTGCGCGAGGACTACAGCAAGGGGGCGACGCCTGGACTTACTTCACGCACGACCAGGCTAGGTCGCGGGCCTACCGTTGGGGCGAGGACGGGCTGGCCGGCATTTGCGATGAAAGGCAGCGGCTGTGCTTCGCGTTGTCCATGTGGAACGGCCAGGACCCGATCCTGAAGGAGCGCCTGTTCGGGCTGACCAACTCCGAAGGCAACCACGGGGAGGATGTCAAAGAGTACTACTTCTACCTCGACTCCACGCCGACGCACTCGTACATGCGGTACCTCTACAAGTACCCGCAAGCCGCCTATCCGTACGACGACCTGGTTCAAACGAACCGCATGCGGGGCCGGAATCAGTTCGAGTACGAGCTGCTCGACACCGGCGTGTTCGACCAGGACCGCTACTTCGACGTATTCGTCGAGTACGCGAAGGCCTCTCCGGAGGACATCCTGATCCGCTGCACGGTTCACAACCGTGGATCGGACTCCGCCACCCTCGATCTGCTGCCGAGGCTATGGTTCCGCAACGAGTGGTCCTGGCATGCCGACGCGAAGCGCCCGATGCTCGCGCAGGTGCCGGATCCCTCGGGCGAACGGGTCGTCCGGGCCTGCCACCCGCGGCTGGGCACGCGCTACCTCTACTGCGAGGGGGACGTCCCGCTGTTGTTCACCGAGAACGAGACGAATACGCAGCGGATCTTCGGGACCCCGAACCAGTCGGCCTACGTCAAGGATGGAATCAACGACGCGATCGTCCACGGGCGGGACGGCGCGGTGAACCCGGATAAGACCGGGACCATCGTCGCGGCCCACTACCGGCTGACCATTGGTCCGGGCGAGTCCCGGGTGGTACGCCTGCGGCTGTCGGATGGGGCGCCCGCTGCGCTCGCAACGGCAAGGGCGCGCGGCGCGGACGGATTCGGCGACGCCTTCGACCAGCAGGTCGACGGCCGTCGGCGGGAGGCGGACGAGTTTTACGCCACGATCATTCCGGCCTCGCTGGGTGCCGACGGCGCCAACGTCATGCGGCAAGCATTGGCCGGAATGCTGTGGTCCAAGCAGTACTACCGCTACGACGTGCATCAGTGGCTCAAGGAGCACGGCTCAAACCCATTCAATCCAACGCGCAAGGCGGCGCCGCGCAATGACCGATGGCACCACATGTACAACGCAGACGTCATCTCGATGCCGGACAAGTGGGAGTACCCCTGGTACGCCGCCTGGGATCTCGGATTCCATGTGTTGGCGCTGACCCTAGTCGACCCCGACTTCGGCAAGCAGCAGCTCAAGCTCCTGCTGCAAGATCACTACATGCACCCCAATGGCCAGCTGCCGGCCTACGAGTGGAACTTCGGCGATGTCAATCCTCCCGTGCATGCATGGGCTACGATCTTCGCGTACCGCCTCGAGAAGGCGCGGACCGGAGTAGGCGACACCGAGTGGCTGGAGAGTTGTTTTGACAAGCTGCTTCTGAACTTCGCCTGGTGGGTGAATCGCGTGGACCGGACCGGACGCAACGTCTTCGAGGGCGGCTTCCTGGGCCTCGACAACATCAGTCCGTTTGATCGCAGCGCTCCGCTGCCGAACGGCGGACACCTGGAGCAGTCGGACGCCACTGCCTGGATGGCGCTCTTCAGCCAGAACATGCTGGAGATCTCGGCGGAGCTGGCGATGAGCAATCCGAGCTACGCGGAGATGACCCTAAAATTTGCCGAGCACTTCATGTGGATCGCCTCGGCGATGGGCGGCCTGGGCGAGGGCACCGGCATGTGGGATGAAGAGGATGGCTTCTTCTACGACGTGCTGCGGCTGCCTGACGGACGCGCCCAGCGACTCAAGGTCCGCTCGATGGTGGGTCTGCTGCCACTTTGCGCAGGCACCACCCTCGAGGCGGAGCAGTGCAAGCAGGTTCCCCGAAATACAGGAGCGCTTCGCCTGGTTCCTGAGCGCGCGCCCCGAGCTGGCCGTCTCGATGCATGATCCGCGGCAGGTCGGCGTCACCGGCCGGCACCTGCTGTCAATCGTGAACGAGGAGAAGCTGCGCCGAGTGCTTGCGAAGATGCTTGACGAGAACGAGTTCCTCAGCCCCTACGGCCTGCGCTCCGTCTCGCGCTATCACGCTGAACATCCGTATGTCATCTCCGCCGGCGGTCAAGTCAACCAGGTCTCCTACCCGCCCGCGGAATCCGACAGCGGACTGTTCGGCGGCAACTCGAACTGGCGCGGCCCCGTCTGGATGCCGGTCAACGTCCTCGTCATCCGGGCCCTGCTGCGGTACCACGAGTACTACGGCGACCACTTCACGATCGAATGCCCGACGGGCTCGGGTCGGCTGATGACTCTGTGGCAAGTCGCCGAGGAGCTCGCTCGCCGGTTGACGGCGATCTTCCTGAGAGACACGGAGGGTCGGCGTCCGGTTTACGGCGGAACGCGCAAGTTCCAGGAAGACCCGCACTGGCGCGATTACCTGTCATTCAACGAGTATTTCCACGGAGACAATGGCGCGGGTCTCGGCGCGAGCCACCAGACCGGCTGGACGGGGGTCATCGCCAGGATCATGGAAGTGTTTGCAACGCCGGCAGGAACACGGGAAGCAGACGGAAGACCACTGCTGGGGAATGCCTCTGCTCCGAGCGACCGCGGCAGCATTGCGCGTCGAGGACATCCGTCGCAGGGGGCTCGAAGCTGAGCCGGTGGTGAGTTTAGGCATGAGTGAAGACGGCTGAACTTGGAACAGCGCAGGCGCGACAACTATGCAGCGAAGTGTGAAGTCGATCGTACTCGGGCTGGCCGTGATTGTGGCCCCCTCGCTTTCCGGCGCCCAGGACCCTGTAGTCGCGCCCGGCGCCAGAGTGGAGAAACTCGCCGGCGGCTTCGAGTTCACCGAGGGGCCGACGTGTGACGCGCAGGGCAACCTCTTCTTCACCGATCAGCCGAACGACCGCATCCTGAAGTGGAGCGCCGAGGGCAAGCTGCTCACCTTCCTGCATCCGGCCGGCCGCGCCAATGGAATGTATTTCGACCCCGGGGGCAACCTGATCGCCTGCGCTGACGAAAAGACCGCGTTGTGGTCCATCGCGCCGGACGGCAAGGTCACCGTGATTCTCGACCGGTACGAGGGCATGCCCCTGAACGGTCCGAACGATGTCTGGGTGCGCCCGGACGGCGCACTCTACTTCACGGACCCGTTTTACAAGCGGCCCTGGTGGAACTATGAAGCGAGGCCGCAGGACGGGGAGCACGTCTACTTTCTGTCCGCCGATCGCCGACGCCTCGTGCGCGTGACCCACGACCTCGAGAAGCCCAACGGCATCAGCGGCACGCCCGACGGTAAGACGCTTTATGTGGCAGACATCGGCGCGGGAAAGACCTACCGGTACGACATCGCGCCAGGCGGCGAGCCTCATTCACAAGACGCTCGTAGTCAAGCAAGGCTCGGACGGCATGACGCTAGACAACGAGGGCAATCTCTACCTGACTGGGCATGGCGTCACGGTGTTCGACAAGGCCGGCCGGCAGATCGAACACATACAGATTCCCGATGAGCACTGGACGGCGAATGTCAGCTTCTGCGGCAGCGACCGACACACGCTGTTCATCACGGCAAGCACCGGCCTCTACGCGATCAGAATGCGCGTGAAGGGCACCAACGCCAGCAAAGTAATCATCGAAGGAGAACCACATGAGAGCCATCACCGTAGAACCGCACAAGTCGCAGGACTGCGCGCCTGGAGGACATCGCCGAGCCCGACGCGCGTGTTGGCTCGGTCCTCGTGGAAGCCATCGCGGTTGGGGTTTGCGGGACCGACGTCGAGATCGTGGAGGGCAGTTACGGTTGGGCCCCGCGGGGCAAGACGCGCCTGGTGCTCGGGCACGAATCGCTCGGCCGGGTGTTGGACCCGGGACCCGACTGCTCGCTCAAGAAGGGCGATCTCGTGGTCGGCATCGTCCGGCGTCCCGACCCGGTGCCTTGCCCCAACTGCGCGGTGGGGGAGTGGGACATGTGCCGGAACGGCCAGTACACCGAGCGCGGCATCAAGGAAATCGACGGCTACATGTCCGAGCGCTGGCGGATCGAGCCCGAGTACGCCATGAAGATCGACGGCTCGCTCGGCCTGCTGGGCGTGCTGCTCGAGCCCACGACAGTCGTCACGAAGGCGTGGGAACAGGTCGTCGCGGTCGGCCAACGAGCCTTCTGGGAGCCAAAGACGTTACTCGTGACCGGGGCTGGACCGATCGGTCTTCTTGCGGCCCTCATCGGGAAGCAGCGCGGGCTCGAGGTGCACGTCCTCGACCGGATCGAATCGGGGCCCAAGCCGGAGCTGGTTCGCGCCCTGGGGGCGACCTATCACAGCGGCACCATCGCGGGTTTGGGCTTCGAGCCGGACGTGATCATCGAATGCACCGGTGTCGGACAGATCATCAGTGATTCATTCAGGGGGATCGCGGCCGGGGGTGTGGTGTGCCTCACGGGCGTCGGGGCGGGCGGGCGCACGGTTGGCCCGGCCGTGGCTGACGTCGCCGCAGCGGCAGTGCTCCGGAACAACGTCGTCGTCGGCAGCGTCAATGCCAACAAGCGGCACTGGTACAAGGCGGGCAGAGGCGCTGGCGCGCGCGGACCGCGCGTGGCTCGCAGCGCCTTATCACGCGGCAGCGAGCCGACCGGAGGACGTTCATGCGCAGCCCTGCAGCGGCAGCCGGACGACATCAAAGTCGTCGTTCAGTTTGCGCAGGCGTGATGAAGGACGGGAGCGTCCGGCCGTTCCCGTGGCAAGTGCTTAGTTTCCGAGCTGCTTGGTACGGCGCTGTTCGTCCTGGTCGGCTGTCGGTGGTCATTGTCATGTTCGGAGTCGGCAGTCCGATCATCCGGGTCATCCCGAGCGACGGGTACGACGTCTTATCACCGGCTTTCTCTTTGGCACCACCGGCGCGCTGATCACGCTCTCCCCGGTGGGAAAGGAGAGCGGGGCCCATCTCAACCCGGTCGTGACTCTGGGCTTCTTGGCTGGCGGGCAAGCTCGACTTTCGGCGCCACGGGCTACGTCCTGGCGCAACTCTCCGGTGCCTCGTGGGCGCTCTGCCGCTCCTTGCATGGGGCCGGATGGGTCGGAGCGTGGCGTTCGGTGCCACGCTGCCGGGAAGGATATCCCCTCGGGGTTGTCCTTCTGGGCGAGGTGGTGACCACGTTCACTCTGATTGCGGCCTATGCGTCTTTCTCGGATTTCGCACGATTCGTCCCTTCACTCCGGCTCTGTTCCCGTTCCTGTATGCCTTCATGGTGTAGGCGGAGTCGCCGATTTCAGGGACGAGCACGAATCCTGCTCGCAGCTTGGGGCCGGCCGTCATCTCGGGACAATGGCAGGGTGGGTGGATCTACTGGGTTGGCCCGCTGATCGGTACCCTGGCGGCAATCGCCGCCTTCAGCTTTCTCGCAAAGCGAATCACGGTCGCAAAGCTGTACCACTTCGACAGCGACCGCCATCGTCTCTTCTTCAGGACGGCTGGACCGTTAATAGACCCGGGCGCGGGGTCGCCCGAACGGCCTTCGCACCTCACCGGCGGTAGGCCCACCCGATGGTCGGCGGGAGGAGGTAGTCGGTATGTCCGCCGTCGGGTCGGGGGGTCTGGTGTCGAAGGTATAGGAGAAGTTCAGGCCGACATTGAAGTCGGCGAACCACGCTCCTACTTGATCCGGATGGTCGACGTCCCTCGGAGGCGCCCGGGGTCAGTGAGCACCGGCAAGATGTCCACCTGGACGCCCAGGTCGAGCTTGGGGCTGTCGTAGCGGAAAGCCTCCCAGTCCGCGGCCACCAGCGCAGCGAGATTGAGGTTCGGCGTGCCGGTGGTGTAGGTCTCCCGGTCGGCCACCAGGCCGCTCTTGAGCCAGAGCTCCGTCCAGGTGTTGCGGACCACTGGATAGGAGGCGCCTGCGC
>CAWCLY010000019.1:0-265777 GCA_963796475.1 uncultured delta proteobacterium | reverse complement strand
CGCTCGGCACCAAGCCACCGCTTGCCCCCGGCTCGGCTCACGACCCGGAGGGTCGGGCGGACGCGCGTGCTTCTCGGAAGTCGGCCCGGGCTCGTCGCCGAGCTGGTCGCCCTCCAGGAGGGCTGCCGCCGGGGCGGTCGCTGCCGCCCTCGGGGCAGCCACCGAGCTGGAGGGGCGGCTGGCGGAGCTGCCGTTCGCCCCCGGGCGTGCTCTCGGACACTCCGCGCTGTTCTGTGTCCTCGCCCTGACCGGACCCGGATCGGAGGCGGTGCTCGAGCTGGACCCCCGCCTCGCCGCCTCGCTGGCCGCCATCCGCACCGGAGCCCCTCCGCCGGACGTGCCGGTGCTCGCGGTCACACCCTTCGAGCGGGTGCTCGTGGGCGAGCTGCTCCTTACCGTGCTCGCCGCGCTGCGCGAGGTGGGGACCGCCGAATCTCGATGGGGTCCGCGCCTCGTCGGTGTCTGCGCCGGCCGCGGCGAGGTCGAGCAGCGACTCGGGCCGGGTCCGGTCGTCGCGCTCACGCTCGACCTGGCGGCAGCCGCGGTCCGGGGCAGGGCAGTGCTGTACATCCCCGAGCTGGCGCTGCGCGCCGTCGCGCTCCAGGTGCCCGTCGCGCGCGCGGCTGCGATTCCCGGGGCCGGCCCGGGGCGTGCACGGATCTGCTTCTTGCCGCTCCTCCGCTGCGGTGCGGTCTGGCCCCGCGAGCTGGCGGGTCTGATCACCGGAGCCGCGGTGGTCCTGCCCGGGACGCAGGTCGCGGACGGCGCGGTGCACGGGGAGCTGACGCTCGTCCGCCGCGGCATCGCGCTGTCCGGCACCGTCTCGTCGTCGGGGTTCCGTCACGCCCGCGCCGAGCAAGAACTTCCCTCCCAGGAGGTCACCGAGGTGGATCCCGTGCTGTCCGAATTGCCGGTGGAGCTCGAGGTTGAGCTGGCCCGCGTTTCACTCTCGCTCGCGGAGCTCGGAGCGCTCCAGCCCGGCGCCGTGCTGCCGCTCCGGGTGAGCGCCGGCGATCCGGTGTTCCTCCGGGCAGGCGATCGCCGCATCGCGCGGGCGGAGCTGGTGGAGGTCGAGGGCGAGGTCGCCGCCCGCATCCTGGAGCTCGTGCCTTGAGCCTCGCCGCCCGGGTCCCGCGTCCGGCCGATTGCCTCGCCCCCCTTGGAGGTGCAGCGCTCATGCTGCTCGTGCTCGGCCCGGGGATCCGCGGTGCCGCGGCGGCGGTCCTCGCTGCAGCCACCGCGCTCGTGGTGCGGCTGCGCCCCCCGGCGATGGCACCCCCTGCGGCTCGCCCCGTCCGGGTCCTCGACCGGCTCGAGGTCGCCCCGCGCGTGACGGTGGTGCTGCTCGAGACTGGTGGGCGTCGCTACCTCGTCAGCACCGGCGCGACCGTGACCCCGCTCCCCCCCGAGGAAGCGCCGTGACCTCGCTCCCCGTGCTCCTCGCCGTCGCGCCCATCGCGCTGCCGGAGCCGGGCGCGAACCCCGTGGCGCTGCTCCTGGTCCTGGCGGGCCTGAGCCTGCTGCCGTTCGTCCTGGTGACGTTCACCAGCTTCACGAAGATCAGCGTCGTTCTCTCGCTGACCCGCTCCGCGCTCGGTACGCAGCAGGCGCCGCCCACGGTGGTGCTGACCGGCCTCGCCGCCGTGCTCTCGCTGGTGGTCATGGCGCCGGTGGCCGAGGCGATGCTCGCCCGCGTCCGCGCCGAGCGAGCTGCCGATCGCCCTCGGCCCGGAGATGCTGCGCGTCCTCTCCAGCGCCGCCGGGCCGCTGCAGGCGTTCCTCCTCGAGCATGGCAGCCCCGAGCTCCGCGCCGAGCTCGCGGCCCTCTCGCGCGAGCTGCGCGGCGGCGCGCAGGTGTCGGAGACCGACCTCGCGGTCCTGGCGCCCGCGTTCGTCCTCACCGAGCTGAAGCAGGCCTTCCAGATCGGCTTCCTGGTCTTTCTTCCGTTCCTGGTCGTGGACATGGTGGTGGCCAACGTCCTGCTTGCGCTGGGGATGCAGTCGCTCTCTCCGTCGCAGGTGAGCCTGCCCTTCAAGGTCCTCCTCTTCGTCGCCGTGGACGGCTGGGCGCTCCTGGCCCGCAGCCTGCTGCAGGGGTACCGGGCATGAGCACCGAGGCGCTGCTGGCAGTGGGGCGCGAGGCCCTGGTGCTGATGGTGCTGGTCTCGATGCCCCCGGTGCTCGCTGGCCTCCTCGTCGGCGTGGCGATGGGGCTGCTCCAGGCGGTGACCCAGGTCCAGGAGGCGACGCTCTCGGTGGTTCCACGACTGTGCGCGGCCCTCCTCGCCCTCGCCGTCGCCTTCCCCTGGATCGGCGGTCAGATGCTGCGCTTCACCACGGCGCTGTTCCAGGCGGTGGGGTCGGTCCGGTGATCCACGCGTTCGCCGAGCTCGCGGCGCCGCGTCGAGCCCGAGCTGCTCGGATGGCTCCTCGCGCACGCTTGCGGACCTTGCCGGTGGTGCTGCTCTGCCCGGTGCTCGGCGGACAGCTCGTCCCGGCCAGCGTCCGCCTCCTCCTGGCCGGCGCGCTCGGGCTCGCCGTGCCGTCCCCTCACCGTTCCGATGCCGGGTGTCTCGGTGGAGCTCTGGGCCTGCTGTGCGCGCGAGGCCGGCGTCGGACTCGCGATCGGGCTCGGGGCCGCGCTCCCCTTCGATGCAGCGCGCATCGGGGGCCGCCTCGTCGACCTGGTGCGTGGCACCTCGGCCGAGGCCGCGCTCCCCGTGGCCGGCCACCGGGAATCGGCGACGGCAGACGTCCTGCACCAGCTCCTGGTCTGCCTCGCGCTGGCCGGCGGCGTCCTTCCGGCGACGCTCCGGGCGCTCGGACGGAGCTTCCTGCTCCTCCCGCCCGGCACCGGTGGCCCGGGGTCCGGAGGTGCGCTCGCGCTGGCCGGGCTCGTGGGCACGGCGCTCGCCACGGGACTCTCCATCGCCGCGCCGGTCGTCGCGCTGAGCTGGGCGACGGACGCCGCGGTCGGCCTCGCCCTGCGCGCCGCCCCGGGGCTCCCGATGAACGAGGTGGGTACGCCGGTCCGTATCCTGGGCGGGGCGACGGTGCTCTGGCTCTCGCTCGGGGTCGTGACCCGCCGTCTGCTCGGCTGGACGCTCTCGGCGGAGGGCGGCTGGGTGCAGGCGGTGCTGGGGCCGTGAGCGGCGACCGGACCGAGGAGCCCACCCCCCGGCGGCTCCGCCAGGCGCGCGAACGGGGGCAGGTCCCACGAAGTCGGCTGCTCTCGGGGAGTCTGGTGCTGGCAGGTGGAAGCGCCGGAGCGGCGGTGGGACTCTCCGGCCTCACCGGCGAGCTCCGGGCGTGGACTGCTGCGCTGCTGCTTCCGGGCGGACGCTGCCCGGCCGCGCTGCACCAGGCGTTGGTCCTGCTCGTCCGGGCCTGTGCACCGGCCCTCGCCGGCGCGCTGCTGGCTGCCAGCCTGGCGGGCCTCGCCGCCTCGGGGTGGGCTCCGTCCGGCGCCGTGCTGGTCCCTCGGCTCACCCGGCTGGATCCGCTCGCCGGTCTGCGGCGGATCCTCAGCTGGCGGATGCTGGGCGAGCTCGGCCGCAGCGTTCTCGTCGCCGGCCTGCTGCTCGCCGTGCTCGCGGCGGGTGCCTGGACGCTGCTCCCCTCCGTCCTGCGTCTACCAATCGTGCCGGCCCCCGGCGCGGGGCTGTTCCTCCTCGGGCCCGAGGCCGCGCGAATCTGGACGCGCGCGCTGCTGCTCGCCGTGGGGCTCGGGGTGCTGGACCTGCTGCTCGCGCGGCGCCGCCATTGGCGCTCGCTGCGGATGAGCCGGGACGAGGTCCGGCGCGAGCACCGGGAGCAGGAGGGCGACCCCCGCCACCGCGCGCACCGGCGTGCCGCGCATCGGCAGCTGCTCCTCTCGGGGCAGGCGCGCGGGGTGAGGGCCGCCTCGGTGGTGGTGGTGAATCCGACGCACGTCGCGGTGGCGCTCCGCTGGGCGCCCGAGGAGTGCGACGCTCCGTACCTCGTGGCCAAGGGCCGCGAGGCCGACGCCAGGGCCATCCGGCAGGAGGCGCTCGCGCTCGGCATCTCCGTCGTGCGCGACGTCGCGCTCGCGCGGGGGCTCGTCCAGTACGACCTCGGCGAGGAGGTGCCCGAGGAGCTCTACCGGGCCGCGGCGGTGGTGCTCCACGTGGCGCTCGACCGCGAGGAGCCCACGCCGTGAGGGCGCGACTCCGGTCGCTCCTCACCGCCGTGCTCAGGAATCGCGAGCTCGTGCTCCCCTGTCTCGTGGCCGCCATCCTCGGGGCGCTGGTGGTCCCTCTCCCGACCTGGCTCCTGGACCTGGGGCTGGCGCTCAACCTCGTCGCCGCCGCCGCGCTGCTGGTGGCCGCGCTGCGGGCAGGCGGCCCGCTCGAGCTGAGCGCGTTCCCGACCCTGCTCCTGGTCACCACGCTGTTCCGGCTCGCGCTGAACGTCTCCTCCACCCGGCTCGCGCTCGCGGATGGGCACGCCGGCGCCATCATCCAGGCATTTGGCGAGTTCGTGGTCCGCGGCGACTACGTGGTGGGCGGGGTGGTGTTCGCCGTGGTGACCCTGGTGCAGTTCCTGGTGGTGGCCAAGGGCGCCGAGCGGGTCAGCGAGGTGGCCGCGCGGTTCACCCTGGACGCCATGCCCGGCAAGCAGATGGCCATCGACGCCGACCTCCGGGCCGGTCTCATCGACCAGTCCTCGGCACGCGAGCGTCGCCGCGCGCTCGAGCGCGAGTCGCAGATGTTCGGGGCGATGGACGGGGCCATGAAGTTCGTGAAGGGCGACGTGCTGGCAGGGCTGGTCATCGTCCTGGTGAACCTGGTGGGCGGGGTGCTGGTGGGGATGCTGCAGCGGGGGCTCGACGGCCAGGAGGCGCTCGCCCGCTACGCCCTCATCGCCATCGGCGACGGCCTGGTGAGCCAGGTGCCGTCGCTGTGCATCGCGGTCGCGGCGGGGCTGGTGGTGACCCGCGTGACGCCGGGACGGGAAGGGCAGGGGCTCGGGGAGGACATCGGCCTGCAGCTCCTCGGTACCGTGGCGCGCCCTGGCTCCTCGCCGGCGTGACGGGTGCGCTCGCGCTCGTCCCCGGGATGCCGCGGGTCACCTTCGTCTCCCTGGGCCTGGCGCTGTTCTGTCTCGGCCACTGGTGGCGGCCGGGGGATCCCGGGGGGCGCGCGGTTTCCGAGGCCCCGCCCGTGGTGCCGCCCGCGCCCGCGCAGCCCGACGCGGTTCCCGGGCCATCACCTCTCGCGCTCGAGCTCGCGCCCGGGTGGACCCACGGCCCGGACGGGGCGCGCGCGTTCCAGGAGGCGCTCCGGAGGATGCGCGCGGCCCTCGAGGTCGAGCTCGGCTTCCGGCTGCCGGGCGTGCACGTTCGCGCGGGGGCCGCCCTGCCCGAAGGCGTCTACCGCATCCTGGTGGACGACGTGCCTGCGGCCACCGGTCGGCTCCCGACCTCCGGCGTCCTCGTCCGGAGCCCCGCCGCCGAGCTCGGCTTTCTCTCCCTCGACGCCGAGCCGGTGGAGGATCCGTCCACCGGCCGCGCCCTGGCCCGGGTGCCGGAGCCGGCCCGGGATCGCCTGGCGCTGGCCGGGCTCGACGCGCTCGCCCCGGCGGAGGTCGTCGTCGAGCATCTGGCCGGCGTCGCCCGGCGCCACGCTCCGGCGCTGCTCGGGCTCCAGGACGTCCAGCTCCTGCTCGACGGGCTCGAGGCCAGGAGTCCGGCCCTCGTCCGCCCGGTGCTGGAGAAGGTCCCGTTGCCGGTGCTCACCGACGTGCTCCGGCGGTTGCTCCAGGAGGGAGTCAGCGTCCGCAACCTGCGCGGGGTCCTGGAGACGCTCGCCTCGCCCGGCGTCGAGGGCGACGCGGCGGGACTGGCCGAGCGGTGCCGGCAGGCGCTGGCGCGGTGGATCAGCCACCAGCACGCGCCATCGGGCGCGCTCTTCGCCTGGCTGGTGGACCCGGCGCTCGAGGAGGCGCTGCGCACGCGCACCGTCGATGGCATCCCGGCGCTCGAGCCCGAGCGGGTCCAGGCGGTGCTCGAGGCGGTCGGAGGGGTGGTGCAGGACGGGCGGGCCGTGCTCCTGGCGTCGGGAGACGTCCGCCGGACGCTCCGCGCGCTCTGCGAGGGGGCATTTCCCGAGGTGGCGGTGCTGGCCTACGCCGAGCTGGACCCGGCGCTCCGGGTCAAGCCACTGGGCCGACTCCTGGCCTAGTTACGCCGCGTCCTCGTCGCTCGAGGACCCGTCGGCGCGGGTGGTGGCCTTGGCCCGGTTGACCCGGTCCCGCAGCTCCTTGCCCGTCCGGAAGAGAAGGCCGCGCTTGGGCTTCACCGGGATGACCTGTCCGGTCTTCGGGTTCCGCCCCTGGTACCCGTCGTAGTGCTTCACGTGGAAGGCGCCAAGCCCGCGGATCTCGATGTTTTCTCCACGGCAGAGCGCATCCTTCATCGATTCGAAGATCGTCTCGATGGTCGCTTCGGCCTGCTTCTGTGTGATCCCGCGCTTGGACACGAGGATGTTGATGAGATCGCTCTTCAGCATCGCCGGGACGCTCCCTCGGCAGGTCGGCGAACCCGCCAGTGGTTCTGGACACTTGCAGAATCCTGGGCGCAAGGCAAGCGGGGGCCTGCGACAAGCTGCGGCAATGCCTCAGGATTTTGGTGAGAGCGGCCGGCGCTCGAGAGCGGCCAGGTCCAGCCAGCTCCAGGAGCCCAGGTTCCGTGCGGACTCGATGTCGGCCGCCAGGAGGACGGAGTCGATCAGCGCGAGGTCCTTCGCCGGGAGGGACGGGTCCAGCCCGTCGGTGGGGCCGAGGCCGTGTCCGCCGAGCGCGGCGGTGACCTGACCGAGGGTGAGCTGGGCCGGATCCCGTGCCGGGCTCCAGCCGGAGCGCTTCCCCTCGTGGACCAGCTCCGCATCCCGGAGCGCCTCGAGGATGGGCTGCACCACGTCCTCGGGGAGCTCAATCTCCCGGGAGAGCGTGGCCCGGTCCGGCGAGCGGCTCTCGTCGACCCAGGCCCGCGTGAGGTGCTGGACGATGCGGACCGCTGCCAGCTCCCGTCCGCGGGGATGGCCCACCAGGGCGGGCCACACCGACTGGTAGCGGGCGTTCTGCAGCGCATAGGCCAGCCGGGACCCGGCGAGCACGATGAACCAGCTCAGGTACAGCCAGAGCAGGAAGAGTGGGATGGCGCCGAGCGAGCCGTAGAGCACGCCGTAGCGGAAGGTCTCGGCGGCGAACCCCGCGTAGCCCGCCCGGAGGATCGTCCAGAGGAGCCCCGCCACGCCGGCGCCGATGAAGGCCATCGCCCAGCGCACCCGGCAGTTGGGGGTGACGACGTAGAGCAGGGTGAGTGACCCGATGGCCGCGAGGATGGAGACCACCGAGAGGATCTCCCCGCTGAAGGGGATTCCGGCCTCCTGGAGGAACCGCCGGAGCACCGTGCTGGCGGACACGACGGTGCCGAGCAGCAGCGGCACCGCGAAGCAGCGCGGCCAGCCAGACGAGGAACCGCACCGGCCAGGGCCGGTTCTCCCGGACGTTCCAGACCTCGTTCAGCGACTGGTCCAGCATCCGCACCAGCGGGATGGCCGACACCACCAGGGCGACGAAGCCCACCGAGCCGGCGACCCGTGCCGAGGCGTCGTTGAGGATGCCCCGCAGCGTCGCCAGCGCGCTCTCGGCGAGTCCGGGCGACAGCAGGCGCAGGATGAGGTGCTCCATCCGGCGCTCGAAGGCCTCCTCGCCCACCGCGCGCAGGAGGACCAGCCCGACCACCGCCATCGGGACCAGCGAGAAGATGCTGATGTACGTGAGCGCGGAGGCGCGCAACCCGAGGTGCTCGCCTCGGTAGCCGGAGAAGACGGCCCGGATGCGCCGCGCCGCCTCGCCGGATCTCCTCGGGGTGAGGGCCGCCGCCGTCACCTGCCGCCCTCAGGCCCCTGGGGCCTTGTCCACGCTCGAGCCGCCCGGAGCCGGGGGGGCACCGCCTCCGCCTCCGCCTCCGGCGCCGCCTCCACCGCCCTCGCGCCGGTCGCGGTCCCCGCGGTCCCGCGGTAATCCCGGTCCCGGCCGCCGCGGCGGTTGCGGCCGCCACGCTGGCCCCGCTCGCGATCGCCCCCGCCCCCGCCGCCGCCACCGCCGCGCTCGCGGGCCACCGGCTCTGCCCGTTCGAGCGGCAGGCCCACGCCCTCCGGTGCGCGCAGGGTGGACGACGACGAGGCCACCTTGTGGTCCTCGCCGTGCGCGCTGCGGCCGTAGATGTCGTACTGCTCGCGGTGGTAGCTCGATCTGGGGCTTCACCTGGATGGTCTTGTTGTAGCGGTCCATCAGGTGGCGCAGCTCGTCGCGCTCCTCGGCCTGGAGCAGCCGGGCCACCTCGACGTTGCAGTTCACCACCAGCGTCGGGTCCTTGAAGTTGGGCGCCTCGCGGCGGACCTCGCGGAAGATCTCGTAGGCGACGGTGGTGTCGGTCTTCACGAAGCCCTGGCCGCCGCAGTACCCGCAGTCCTCGTGGAGCATCCGGCCGATGGACTCGCGCACCCGCTTGCGGGTCATCTCGACCAGGCCGAGCTCGCTGATGCGCAGCACGTTGGTCTTGGCCTTGTCGCGCCCCAGCGCCTCCTGGAGCGACTTGAAGACCTTGTCCCGGTTCTGCGGCTTCTCCATGTCGATGAAGTCGCAGATGATGATGCCGCCGATGTTGCGCAGCCGGAGCTGGTAGACGATCTCCTTGGCGGCCTCCATGTTGATCTTGGTGATCGTCTCCTCGAGGCTCTTCTTCCCGACGTAGCGCCCCGAGTTCACGTCGATGGCGGTGAGCGCCTCGGCCTGGTCGATGATCAGGTAGCCGCCGCTCTTGAGCCACACCTTGCGCTGGGTGGCGCGGCGGATCTCCTGCTCGATGCCGTAGCTGTCGAAGATGGGCTCGTCCGAATCGTGGAGGACCACCCGCTGGGCGAGCGCCGGGTCCTGGGCGGTGACGAAGCCGAGGATCGCGCTCGTACTCGTCGCGATCGTCGACCACCAGCTTCTCCACGTCGGCGGCGAAGAGGTCGCGGGTGGCGCGCAGGATGAGGTCGAGGTCGGGATGCATCAGGCCCGGGCCGCCGCGCTTCTCGTTCTTCCGGACCACCTGGTTCCAGATCTCGATCAGGAACCGGATGTCGCTCTCCAGCTTCGCCTGCGGAACGTTCTCGGCCACCGTCCGGACGATGAAGCCGGTCCCCGGGCGGGCGGAGCCGGTCGACGATCTCCCGGAGCCGCCGCCGCTCCTTCTCGTTGGAGATCCGGCGGCTGATGCCCACGTGGTCCACCGTGGGCATGAAGACCAGGTGCCTGCCGGGGATGCTGATGTGCGAGGTGAGCCGGGCGCCCTTGCTGCCGATGGGGTCCTTCGGAGATCTGGACCACGACCTCCTGGCCCACCTTGAGCAGGTCCTCGATGCGGACCTCCTTGCGCGCCTTGGGCCGGTCCTCGCGGCCGTCCCTCTTGCCCGTGCCCGCTCCGGCGCGTCCCGGTCCCGTCCGGTCGCGCTCCGGTCCCGTCCGCGCTCCTGCTGCTGGCGCTCGCGGAGCTCGCGCGGGGCGCGGCGCTCACCCTGGTCGGGCCTGCCACCGCGGTCCTGACCCGGGCCGGGCGATCTGCCATGGGCCGGCGGAGCGCTTGCCGCGCCGTCGACCGCGGGCTGGGCCGGGGCTGCGGCGCCCGGGTTCCTGGACATCCACCGGACGCGGCGGGCGAGAGCACGGCGAGCTCGGGTGCGGCCAGCGCGATGGGGGCCGCGCCGACGCCGCGGCCAGGGCGGCCGCGGCGAGCTCGTCCGGGGGAGCCTCGGCGGCCGCTCCCTGGCGCGTGGCCTGCGCGTCCCGGGCCCCGGAACGTCGAACGGATCGGCGATGTCGACGGAGTCGTCCATGGAGACGTCGGACGACTCGTCCTCCGGCGCTTCCTCGAACGCCTCGGCGTGGGCTGCCTCGTGCAGGGCGTCCGCGTGGGCGTCGACGTGCTCGACCTCGGCGTGGAGCGAGGGTGCCTCGATCTCGGCCTGCGGCTCGGCGACTGCCGCGCCCGTCTCCTCGACGTCGTCGGGGACGTCGGGCGCGTCCTCGTGCTCGCCCTCGGTCAGCTCGAACTGGGCCCGGGCGAAATCCGGGTCGTAGACGACGTCGCTGACGTAGAGGAAGGCCGCCTTGTCCAGCCCGATGTCCACGAAGGCCGCCTGCATGCCCGGGAGCACCCGGACCACGCGGCCCTTGTAGATGTTGCCGACGACGCCCTTGTCCTTCTTACGCTCGAGATAGAACTCCGCGATGTGGCCGTTCTCGACGAGCGCCACGCGCGTCTCGCGGCCGGCCGCGTTGATCAAGAGGATGCTGCCCATGGGGGAACCCCGTGCGCGCGCATCCGGACTCGCCGTCCGCCGGACGGGTGGCGGCGGAATCGAGCGGTTCAGGAGCGCGCGCGAAGGAAGGCGTCCCGGGTGAGCCAGCCGGCCCAGACCCACCGCCGCTGGGGCGGTGAACGGTCATCGGGCGCAGAGGGTTCACGACAGTCAGGACTCCCTCGAAGTGTTTGGGTGCTGCCTTCCTGCGGCCGTTCGCCCCGGGTGGGTGTCGCCGGGGCCCGTCGGGCGGCTCCAGGGTGGAGACGCCGGCGGCCTCGAGCGCCCGGAGTGGAGCGCCGCACTGGCTGCGGCGTCCCGGGGACGCAGGTCCCGTCAAAAAATCCCTTTCAGAGCGAATAGTTGCCGAGAAAGGGGCCCCGGCGCAAGGGATCCCGCAAGACTCTGCGATTCCAGGCACACCGTCCGTTCAAGCGTCGGCGATGGACGGCTGGCGGCTGCCGGGACGCGACGGGCGGGCCCGGGACTCGCGCTTGAGCCGGAGCCCCACCCAGCCATCGCCGAAGGCGGCCCGCTTGTCGTCGACCAGGCCGAGGTCGAGCCCGGCCTGCCGCACAGACTCCTCGTCCAGCGCGCTCCCGCCCTCCTCCCAGGCGACCCAGATGCGGCCGGGGAGGCCGATGGAGCGGGCGAGCGCGGGCAGCCGCGAGAGCAGCTCGCCCGCGGTCCGGGCGAAGAAGAGGATCACGTCGAGGCCGGTCTGCGCGGTGACCAGGAACTCCACCCCGTCCGGGAGCGGGTTGAGCCGCGTCACGAAGCCGGGTGGAGGATTCACCACCGAGACCTTCGACCCGGCCCGGATGCCGAGCACGCCGCAGAGGGGGATCATCCGCTGGTCCCCACCTGGAAGCCGCGGTCGAGCCCGGTCGGCGGCACGGCGGAGATCTGGACGTCCTGCACCTCTGCCGCGGGCGGGCCGAGGCGGCACCAGGCCACGAAGGCCTCGACCGCCCGGGGAGCGCCCTCGGCGTGCGCCTCCACCGTGCCGTCCCTCCGGTTTCGCACCCACCCCGTGAGCCCGAGCCGCGTGGCCTCGGCGATGGCGCGGGCGCCGGAACCCGACGCCCTGCACGCGTCCGGTGACCACGAGGTGAACGGCCGAGCGCTCCATGACAGCCACGTCCTCTACGACGCCGCGGCGAGGAGGTCCAGGAAGGCCCGCTCGTCGAGCACCCGCACCCCGAGCTCGGCCGCCTTCTTGAGCTTGCTTCCCGAGTCCTCTCCCGCCACGACGAAGTCGGTCTTCCGGGAGACGCTGCCCGACACCTTCCCCCCGCGCCGCTCGACCTCTTCCTTCGCCTGCTCCCGGGTCAGGGCACCCATCGTTCCGGTGAGCACCACCGTCTTGCCGGCGAAGGGTCCCCGCGAGGTGTCCTCGGGCGGCCGCGGGCGAGACACCGGCGGCGAGCAGCGCCTCGACACCCTCGCGGTTCTTCTCCTCGGCGAAGAACCCGCCGATGACCTTCGCCATCTCCGGTCCCACGTCCTTCACCCGGGTGAGCGCCTCGACGTCGGCGTCGTAGAGCGCGCGGACGTCCTTGAAGTGGTCGGCCAGGGCCCGCGCGGTGGCCTCGCCGACGTGGCGGATGCCGAGCGCGTACAGGAAGCGCCGGAGGGGAGGGCGCTTGCTCCGCTCGAGCGCGGCGAGGAAGTTCTGGGCGCTCTTCTCGCCCATCCGCTCGAGTCCGGTGAGGGTGGCGAGGTCGAGCCGGTAGAGGTCCGCGGCGCGCTTCACCTGCCCCGACTCGACCAGCTGCTCGGCCAGCTTGTCCCCCAGGCCCTCGATGTCCATCCCGCCGCGGCTGGCGAAGTGCTGGAGGCGGGCCTGGAGCTGAGCGGGGCAGTCGAGCCCGGTGCAGCGAAGGATGGCGCCGTCCTCGTCCATCACCGCCGCCGCGCCGCACACCGGGCACCGCTCGGGGAAGACGTACTCCCGCTCGGCCCCGGTGCGGACCGAGTCGATCACCTTGACGATCTCCGGGATGACGTCGCCCGCTCGCCGGACGAAGACCTGATCGCCGACCCGGACGTCCTTGCGCCTGAGCTCCAGTGGGTTGTGGAGCGTGGCCCGCGACACGGTGACCCCGCCGACCTGGACCGGGGTGAGGAAGGCCACCGGGGTGAGCGCGCCGGTGCGGCCGACGTTCACCTCGATGCTCTCCACCTTGGTGCGGGCCTCCTCGGGCGGGAACTTGTAGGCCACCGCCCAGCGCGGGCTCCGCGAAACCTGGCCCAGGCGGCGGCGGCCGTCCTCGCCGCCGAGCTTCACCACCATCCCGTCCACGTCGTAGGCGAGCGCGTGCCGGCGGGCGAGGAAGTCCGCGTACGAGGCGCGCACGCCCTCGAGCCCCTGGACCCGCCGGTTCTCCGGGTTCACCGGGAAGCCTGCGGCCGCCAGCCAGGCCAGCTTCTCGGTGTGGAGGGTGAAGGGCCCGGTGCCCGCGTCCTCGCCCCAGCCGCCGAGCTCGTAGGCGAAGAAGGAGAGCGGGCGGGCCGCGGTGATGGCCGGGTCCAGCTGCCGGAGCGAGCCCGCGGCGGTGTTGCGCGGGTTCACGTACAGCGGCTCGCCCTCCTTCTCACGTCGGGCGTTCAGCCGAGCGAAGTCTGCCCTCCGGAGGAAGACCTCGCCCCTGACCTCGACCCGGGTGGGAACCGGCGGTCCGTCGGCGGGTCTCCGGAGCGCGAGCGGCACCACGCGGATGGTGCGCAGATTCGCCGTGACGTCCTCGCCCACGTTGCCATCACCCCGGGTCGCTCCCTCGACCAGCTGCCCGTCCACGTAGGTCAGCTCCACCGCCAGCCCATCGAGCTTGGGCTCGCACACGTAGGTGACCTCCTCCGGCCCGAGCACCTTGTGCACCCGGGTATCGAACTCGACCAGCTCCTCGTCGGAGAACGCATTCGACAGGCTGAGCATCGGGACCCGGTGGGTCACCGGGCGGAACTTCTCCGAGGGCGTGCCCGCCACCCGCGCGGTGGGTGAGTCCGCCGTCCGCAGGGAAGGAAACTCGGCCTCGAGCGCCTGGAGCTCGCGGACCAGCACGTCGTACTCCGCGTCCGTCAGCTCCGGATCGTCGAGGACGTAATAGCGGTGGTCAGCCCGGGCGATCCGTTGCTTCAGCTCCTCGGTTCGGTTTCGGGCGGTCTCGAGGTTCACGGGTGGGCGGTCGAGGGGTGCGCACCCCGGTCCAGGTCTTCTTGACACTGGGGGAGTCGGTCAATAACGTCCTTCTGGCTCGTGGGTGACGTGGAAGTCCACCGTCCGCGAGCCCTCAACTCCGCACCGTCCACCGCACCTTGTAGTCAGCGCCTCTCGCTGCTGGCGAGTCGCCGAGCGGTTGTCGGGTCGGCTCAGGTCCCCCGCCCTCTTTCCCTGGCGCGGGGTGCACGTTCCCCATGCGCAAAGCCCGTTCTAGCAAAGAGAAGCCTGCGGACCTCGAGGTCGCCCCCGAGGCGTCCGCCGAGTCCGCCCCCCGCCGCCGTGGCACCCGCCGCCGTCGTGACCCCGATGCCCCCGAGGGCGAGACGGACGGGGTCGAGGCGGCCGAGGTGCAGACCCCCCTGCGCCCGGTGCTCACCCCCATCTCGCGCCCCGTCCGGGACGACGAGCTCAACGAGGTGCCGGAGAATCCTCGGCGCCCCCGGTGATGGCCGAGCGCCCCTCCGCCGCCGAGCTGGCCTCGGAGAACGGCGCGGTGGTCACCGCGGCCGACGGCACCCCGATGCAGGTCCTGAAGCTCAACGACCTGAAGCGGATGAAGATCACCGAGCTGGCCCACATGGCCCAGGACTTCGGGGTCGAGGGGACGCAGGGACTCAAGAAGCAGGACCTCATCTTCGCCCTGCTCTCCGGCATCGCGGACAAGAAGTTCGAGGTCCACGCCGAGGGGGTGATGGAGCTCCAGTCCGATGGTTTCGGCTTCCTCCGGAGCGCGGACAGCGACTACCAGCCGAGCCCGGACGACATCTACGTCAGCCCGAGCCAGGTGCGCCGCTTCAACCTCCGCCCCGGAGACACCGTCTACGGCCCCATCCGCCAGCCCCGCGAGGGCGAGCGCTTCTTCGCGCTGCAGAAGGTCGACAAGGTCAACTTCGTCGATCCGACCAGCCACGAGGCCCGCGAGCGGATCCTCTTCGACAACCTCACGCCGCTCTACCCGACCCGGAAGCTGAACCTCGAGTTCGACGGGTCGGAGATGACGACGCGCATCATCGACCTCTTCACCCCCATCGGTCTCGGCCAGCGCTGCCTGATCGTCGCCCCGCCCAAGGCGGGCAAGACCGTCCTGCTGCAGAACATCGCCCACGCCATCGCCCAGAACCACCCCGACATCTTCCTCATCGTGCTCCTCGTCGACGAGCGACCCGAGGAGGTCACGGACATGGAGCGGAACGTCCGGGGCGAGGTGGTGAGCAGCACCTTCGACGAGCCGGCCACCCGCCACGTGCAGGTGGCGGAGATGGTCATCGACAAGGCCAAGCGCCTGGTCGAGCAGAAGCACGACGTGTGCATCCTGCTCGACTCGATCACCCGTCTGGCCCGCGCCTACAACACCGTGGTTCCGCCCTCGGGGAAGATCCTCTCCGGCGGCGTGGACTCCAACGCGCTCCACAAGCCGAAGCGGTTCTTCGGCGCGGCCCGGAACATCGAGGAGGGCGGGAGCCTGACCATCATCGGCACCGCGCTCATCGACACCGGCAGCCGCATGGACGAGGTCATCTTCGAGGAGTTCAAGGGAACCGGAAACTCGGAGATCGTCCTCGACCGGAAGCTGATGGAGAAGCGCATCTTCCCCTGTCTCGACATCAACAAGTCCGGGACGCGCAAGGAGGAGCTCCTGCTCCGGCCGGAGGACCTCATCCGGGTCACCGCGCTGCGACAGGTGTTGCACCCGTTCACGCCCATCGACGCGATGGAGTTCGTTCTCAAGCACATGCGGCCCACCAAATCGAACGCGGACTTCCTCGGCTCGATGAACCGATGAAGATTCCCCGCCGTGGCCCGTCGTGAAGGGCGAACGGCACCGGGGGTCTGGTCCATCATGAGGAAGTTCCTGGGAGTCCTGGTCGGGGCGGCACTGGCGGTCGCTGCCTGTGGTCCTGCAGACGACGGTGGCGGCGGCGTGGTCGGGGACGTCTGCACCCAGCAGCCGGACTGCGTCCCCAACGGTTGCTGCGGCAACGGGAACGGGGTGGTGAACGCCTCGAGGGGGCCGATGTGCCCCGCGCCGGCTGCCTGTCCGGCCGGCAGCCCCGACCCGACGAACCAGACGGTGAACAATACCTGTGGCTTGCCCTACTGCGACACCTCGGGACACTGCATCGTCACCACCCGCTGCTGACGCTCACGCTCCTGGTGCGTCCAGCGGGGCCGGCTGGGCCTTCTGCCGGGTGAACTCGAAGCAGGCCACGACGATCGCCGCCACCGGCACCGCGAACAGCGCCCCCAGGAGTCCGTAGGTCTGCTCGCCGGCGATGAGCGCGAACACCACCACCACCGGGTGCATCCGCGCCGCGTTCCCCATGATCTTCGGATTGAGGAAGTACGCCTCCAGGGCGTGAATCCCGATGATCCAGAAGAGCATCCCCAGCCCCGCCCTCCAGCTCTGGGCGAGGGCCATGATGACGATGGGCACCGAGCTGATGATGGTGCCGAAGATGGGGATGAGGCTGAAGAACGTCGCCACCGTCGCCAGCAGGAACGCGAACTTCACCCCGAAGAGCAGCAGCCCGGCGAAGGTGAGCACGCCGTTGACGGTGCAGATCGTCACCTGGCCGCGGACCACCCCCGCCAGCGAGCGGTCGATGCGTCGGACCAGCACCGAGGCATCGGTGGCCCACTCCGGGGGAATGAGCGAGCGGAAGTAGGCGGCGATCCCTGCGGCGTCGATGGACAGGAAGGCCGCCACCATCAGCATCAGGAAGAAGGTGAAGACGCCCTTGAAGACGCCGGTGACCAGCGCCCGGGTGAGCTCGACCAGGCGGGTGACGTTGGCCTTGGCGATGCCCGAGAAGCGGTCCGCCGCGTCGTGGATCAGCCGCTCCAGGTCCATCGAGAGGCTCCAGCTCGGCCGCCCGGTGTAGGCCTCGGCAGCGTCGGCGCCCTCGAGCGAACGGGAGGACAGCGCCACCGGCACGCCGTGCGAGGTGAGCCAGTCCTCCATCTGCCGGGCGATCTCCTGGATCCGCCCGGGGGTGAGCGAGCGGGCGAAGGTGAAGGCGTTCGACGAGATGCGCACCAGCTCCCGGTACAGCTGGGGGACGATGGCGATCAGGAACAGGTACGAGAGCAGGAAGAAGATCGCGTAGATGACGAGGATGGCCACCCAGCGGGGGATCGCCCGGCCCGCCACCTTCCGTCCGGTGAGCCAGTCGAGGATGGGCGCGACGAGGTAGGCGATCAGAGCCGAGCCGGCGAAGGGGAGGATCGCCGCCGGGAAGAGCACGGGCACCACCGCCAGGACCACCCAGAGGGTGAGGAGCAGGGTGACGCGCCTGCGGTACGAGAGTGGTTGGGTGTCCGGCATCCGGCGCCGGCACGCTTGCCACACGGTTGCCGGCCGTTCAATGCCGGAGCGAGCGGCGGGTCCGGGCGGCCCGGACCTGGCGAGCCGCCGCGGGCAGGAGTACGTCAGCCGCATGGCGAACGGACGGCTGTGGATCGACGGCGCCTGGGTCGAGGGGGACCACCAGGCCGAGGTGCGGGCGCCGTGGGACGGGCAACTCCTGCGCCGGGTGGCCCAGGCCTCGGCCGCGCAGGCGGAGCAGGCGCTCTCGGTGGCCTTCGCCGCGCGCGAGCGCCTCCAGCGGCAGAGCACCGGGAAGCGGCGCGAGGTGCTCGAGGGCATCGTGGCCGGGCTCCGGGCGCGAGGCGAGGAGCTGGCCCGGACCATCTGCCACGAGGCGGGGAAGCCGATCACCCTCGCGCGGGTGGAGGTACAGCGGGCCATCGAGGTGTTCCGGCTCGCCGCTGCGGAGCTGACCCGCTTCGGTGGCTCCATCGTCCCGGTCGACCTGGACGGCGGTAGCGAGGGGGTGGAGTGCGAGATCCGCCGCTTCCCCGCGGGCGTGGTGGTGGGGATCGTCCCGTTCAACTTTCCGCTGAACCTCGGCGCCCACAAGGTCGCCCCCGCGCTCGCCGTGGGAGCGCCGATCGTGGTGAAGCCGCCGCCGCAGGCCCCGGGCGCGCAGCTGCTCCTGGCCGAGCTCGCACAGCAGGCCGGAGCAGACCCGGCCGCGTTGCAGGTCCTCACCTGCGACAACGCCGTGGCCGAGCGGCTGGCCACCGATCCGCGGGTGCGCATCCTCTCCTTCACCGGGAGCGCCGCGGTGGGCTGGTCGCTGAAGCAGAAGGCGCCCGGGCGGGTGCTGCTCGAGCTCGGGGGCAACGCCGCGGCGCTGATTGGCGCGGATGCCGACCTGGACTGGGCCGCCGAGCGGTGCGTCGCCGCCGGATTCGGGTATGCGGGTCAGGTCTGCATCAAGGTGCAGCGGATCTTCGTCGAGGCGCCGGCGCACGCGGCGTTCGTGGAGAAGCTCCTCGCCCGGACCAAGTCCGTGCCCACCGGGGATCCCGCCGACGAGCGCACCGTCTGCGGGCCGGTCATCGACGATCGCTCCGCCGAGCGGATCACCGCCTGGGTGGACGAGGCGCTGGCTGGCGGCGCGCGGGTGCTCGCCGGCCACCGCCGCGACGGACGACTCCTTCAGCCGACGGTGCTCGCCGACGTGCCGCCGGAGTCCAGGGCTGCCCGCGAGGAGATCTTCGGACCGGTGGTGGAGGTGTGGAAGGTGGCGGACTGGGCGGCCGGGCTCCGGGCGGTGAACGATGGGCAGTACGGGCTGCAGGCCGGTGTCTTCACCCGCGACCTCGCCCGGGTGCGCCAGGCGTTCCATGGGCTCGAGGTGGGCGGGGTCATCGTCAACGACGCGCCCAGCCTCCGGAGCGACAACATGCCGTACGGCGGCGTGAAGCGGAGCGGGCTCGGCCGCGAGGGCGTGCGCTACGCCATGGACGAGCTGACAGAGGAGCGGGTCCTGGTCACCCGCCTGCGCTGAGGAGACCCGTGGCTGCGTACCGCTGTCCATCGTGCGGCGCCTTCAACCGGGTCGGGGCCGGGAGCGGCACGCCGGTGTGCGGCCGGTGCAAGAAGCCCTTGCCGACGACCGGCCAGCCTCAGGACGTGGACAGCGCCGGGCTCGCGCGGGCCATCGCCGCCTCTCCGGTGCCCCTGCTGGTCGACTTCTGGGCGCCGTGGTGCGGGCCGTGCAAGGTGGCGGCTCCCATCTTCGACCAGGTGGCCCGCCGGCTCGCGGGGGAGGCTGTGGTGCTCAAGGTCGATACCGAGGCCAACCCGGACGCGGCGGCGCAGCACCAGATCCGCGCCATCCCCACGGCGGCGCTCTTCAACGGTGGCAAGGAGCAGGAGCGGCGGATGGGCGTGCAGCCAGCGGCATCGCTCGAGGCGTGGCTGCGCAGCGCGGGCTCGGCCTGAGCCCCTCGAGATCGTCTCAGCCCTTCGGGAGCGACGAACCCTTCATCGGCGCGCCGATCAGCGGGCCGATGAGGCAGACGTTGAGAAGCCCGGTGGCGATCGGCACCACGCCGGCAGCGGCGAGGATGGTGCCCGCGACGCCCTGCACCACCGATAGCCCCAGGTAGATCAGCACCCCACCGAAGACCACCCGCAAGCCGCGACCCATCGGACTGGACATGAATTCGGCGAATCTCATCTCTGGATCCTCCGCGAACGCCCTCGATCCGGGCGTGAGAGCCAGGCTGTCACGTCCGGGATTCGACGGAGGGAAGAAATTGCCCTCCGCCCCGATTACACTGGAGACGTGACGGCGCGCACCGACGAGGAGCTGCTGCAGGCGGCGCGGGCCGGGGACGACGCGGCTCTGGAGGCGCTCCTGACCCGGCACGAGCGACAGATCTTCCGTTTCGGGCTCCGCATGTGTGGCAACGAGGAGGACGCGCGCGACGTGCTCCAGGAGACGCTGCTCGCTGCGTTCAAGGGCATGCGTCAGTTCCGAGGCGACGCCCAGCTCTCGACCTGGCTGTACCAGGTGGCCCGAAGCTTCTGCACCAAGGCGCGCCGCAGGGGTGCTGGCGAGCCTTCCCACCACGAGTCCCTCGAGGGTGCAGACGTGCGCGAGGTGAGCGTTCCGGCGTCCGGACCCGACGACCGCGCCCACGCCCGGGAGATGGCCCGGGTTCTCCAGGAGGCGCTGCTCGCCCTGCCGGAGTCGCAGCGCGAGGTGGTGCTCCTCCGGGACGTCGAGGGCCTGTCCGCCGAGGAGGCCGCGCGGGTGGTGGGCATCGAGGTCCCGGCGCTGAAGAGCCGGCTGCACCGCGCACGCCTCGCGATGCAGGAGCGGATCTCCGCGCTGCTCGGAGGTGGAGACCCGGTGAATCCGCCGGCCTGTCCCGACCTGGCGCGCGAGCTGGTCACCCGCGACGAGGACGCTCTCGACCAGGCGGCCTGTGCACGCATCGAGGAGCACCTGGCGCGCTGCAAGCGCTGCGGGCCCGCGTGCGAGGAGCTGAAGCGGTCGGTCTCGATGTGCCGCTCGCTCCCCGGGGGCGGCGTCCCGCCCAAGGTGCAGTCGCAGGTACGCAACGCGCTCCGGGCCGCCGTGCACGCCTGAGCGGCGGCCGAACCCATCACCCCCGCTCCCGGCTCTCACCGGTCCGGAGGTGAACGGTCGTGGACGTCTTCCGCTGCTCAGGGTGCGGCCTCTTCACCAGGCTCGACCTCGAAGGGCCGAGCGTCCACGGATGCGCGCTGTGTGGCGCAGCCGTCCCGGAGGAGGGAGCGCCGCAGCCGGCCTCTCCGGGCTCGCTCCGCGAGGCCATCCACGCCGCCCCCGTCCCGCTCCTGGTCGAGTTCTGGGCGCCCGACTGCGAGCCCTGCCTCGCGTCCTCGGTGGTGATCGACGTGGTCGCGCACTGGCTCGCAGGGGACGCCGTCGTGCTCCGGGTCGACGTGGAGGAGCACCCCGAGGCCTGTGAGGCCTACGGCATCCTTGCCGTGCCCACCCTCGTCCTGTTCACCGCCGGCGAGGAGCGAGGGCGGCGGGTCGGCCCGGTGCCCGCGCGCGAGATCGAGGCCTGGGTGAGCGGCTCGACTGCCACGGTCCCCGCCTCTGTCACACCCGCTCCAGCCGGGCGGGCACGCTCTTGTGCCACGGCGTCCCCACGAAGGGATCCCGGTCCTCGGCGGCGGTGAGCTCGTTCGGCGCGACGCCGGTCCGGGCCGGCGCGCCCTCGCCCGGGTAGACCGAGCCCGAGCCCGTTGGGCAGCGACAGGTGACCGGGCTGCATCGTCCCGGACACCTCGACGGGCACGACGACCGAGTCACGCCGGGTCGACAGCCGGACCCGGTCGCCCGGCGCCCAGGCCGAGGGTTGCCGCGTCCGCCGGGCTCATCCGGAGCGCGCCCTCGGCGTCGCGGCTTCCGCCAGGTCGGATCGCGGATGATGGTGTTGGCGGTGAACGACGCGTCGCTCCCCGGCCGAGAGGACGAAGGGGAACTCCGGGTCCAGGACGCGTTGCCGCCGCCGGCAGCGTCGCGAGCGCATCGAGGAGATCCGGGAGCGCGAGGTGAATCTTCCCGTCCGCGGTGGCGATGCGACCGACGACCTCGTCCCAGGTGTCCACGGCGAAGACGACGCCCCAGGGCTTCTCGAGCAGCGCGGTGAAGAGCGCCTGCGCCGCCTCGAGGGGCGATCCGCCGAAGCCGGCGCGGGCGAGCGGGGCCGGGCTCTCGGTCGCCGCCCGGAGCGCGAGCGCGAAGACGATGGCGCCCTCGCGCACCTCGGGCGGCAAGGGCAGGGTGCGGTAGAGGAGCACCGGCACCTGGTGCCGCAGCCGCGGATCGCCCATCACCTCGGCCAGGACGGCCTGGGCGTAGGCCTCCGGCCCGCGCGGCGGCGGCCTCGTGGAGCGGCGCCAGATCGTCCTCGGTGATGGCGCCGAGGGCGAGCGCGAGCCGGGCGTGGATCTCCGCCTCGGGGAGCACGCCGGGCGGCGGCGGAAGGAGCCGGGGACGCAGGTGGAAGTAGTTCTCGGGGAAGTCGAAGTTGAAGAAGGTGGCCTCGGCCTTCTCGAACTGGCTCGCCGCGGGGAGGACGTAGTCCGCCAGCCGCGCGGTCTCGCTCATCGCCACGTCGATCACCACCACCGTGTCGAGCGTCCGGAGCGCCTCGCGGAAGCGCTTCGAGTCGGCGAGCGAGTGGGCGGGGTTGGCGGCCTCGACCAGCATGGCCCGGTAGCGGGCGGGGTGATCGGTGAGGATCTCCTCGGCGATGACGTTGCACGGGACGAGCCCGGCGATGATCGGCGCTCCCGCGACCGGGCTCCGCCGCTCCGAGGCGCCCCCGGCGATGGGTGAGAGGACGGTGGGCACGAAGGCGGTGCCCTTCCGCCCGAAGCTCCCGGTGAGCGCGATGAGGAGGCTTGTGCAGATAGCTCACCAGCGTCGAGTCGCGGTTCATCTGCACGCCCAGGTCCTCGAAGCTGGCGCAGCGCGCGGGCCCGGCCGATGACCCGTGCGGTCCGGCGGACCAGCGCCTCGTCCAGTCCGGCGCGCGCACAGTGGGCGGCGACCGGCACCGCCCGGAGCGCCGCCAGCACCGGCTCCACGCCGACCGCGTGCTGCGGCGAGGAAGGCGCTGGTCCACGTGCCCCTCCTCCACCAGGATGGCGAGGAGCGCGGCGAGCAGCGACGCGTCGGTGCCGGGCCGGAGCTGGAGGTGGATGTCGGCCAGCTCGGCGGTCTCGGTGCGGCGCGGATCGACGACGATGAGGGTCCGCGCCTCGTCGGCGGCGATCTGCTTCAGCGTGACGCGGGCGTGGGGGATGGAGTGCGAGTGCCAGGGGTTCTTCCCGAGGAACATCGCCACGTCGCAGTGCTCGAAGTCCGACCGCATGGCCGGCACTCCGAACATCCGGTCGGTGACCCAGAACTCGCCCGTCTTCTCCTGCGCGAGCGCGCTCGACCGCCAGCGAGACCCGAGCGCCCGCCGCGTCGCCGGTGCTGTAGGCGCCGGGGAGGTGATTCCCCTGCCCGCCGCCGCCGTAATAGAAGATCGACTCGCCGCCGTGACGGTCCCGCACCGCGCGCCAGCCGCTCCGCGACCTCGCGGATGGCGGTCTCCCAGTCGATGGCCTCGAAGCTGCCGTCGCCGCGGCGTCGGAGCGGCCCCGTCAGCCGGTCGCGTCCGTTCTGGTAGTGGTCGAGCCGGTGCGCCTTCTCGCAGGCGTACCCCTTCGACGAGGGATGCCGCTTGTCGCCCCGGACCAGGACGATGTGGCGTCCGCCCTCGCCCCCCAGCTCCACCTCGAGGCCGCAGTTGCACTCGCAGAGGATGCACGCGGTGGGCTGCCAGTGCCGTGTCGTCGCCATCCCCGGAGCTTGCTGGCCCGGGCCGGGGCAACGCAATCGCGCCCCCGGCACAGGCCCCGAGGATTCGAGCCGGCTCAGTGATGACCGTGGTTCTTGTCGGGCGGCGGCGTCACCTGGTCCCAGAAATCGCAGTGGTGCACCATCGCCATCTGGGCCCTCAGGGTGGCCTGGCTGTCCCCTCCGGCATTGAGTGACATGACCAGACCGCGTCCAGTGGTGTCGTCGTCGTCGCCCCGGTTCGAGTGCTCGCGGTCGAACTGGAAGCGTGGCCACACCGGCGTCCCCTCACCGGTCGGGTTTCCGGTCCGGGCGAAGGTGGTGACGAAGGCCAGCTCCTGGTCCTGGAGGAGCTGCTGGTTCACGTCGAGGTTCGCCACCGGAGTGAGGCTCCAGGCAGCCACGTGGCTCGCGCCCATCGATTCACCGGTGAACCTCGCCGGCCAGGGATCTCCGTAGTCGATCTCGTACTCGAAGACCGGCATCCAGCGGGAGAGCTCCTCGGCGGTCCGGAGCGCGCTGCAGACGGTGTTGGAATCGGCCGAGACGGTCCGGTAGGCGACGAAGGGCGAGTTGAAGCGGCTCAGAGGGTAGAGCGACAGCACCCGCTGGGCGATGGAGGCGTACTGGAACTGGATCAAGGCGGTGTAGTCCGCGGCGGTCACCGGGAATCCGACCAGGTTCTCGTCCCGATCCGTCCCGGCGATGACCGGCACCCGGTTCACCCGGCCTCTCTGCAGCGCCTGGCGCAGGGTCATCGGGAGGGTGGTTCCGTTGAGGGTGGGCGCCACCGTCCCCTTTCCGCCGGCAAAATAGCCGCTCCCGGGGATCGAGGCCGCATCGGAGACGGCCTGCGTTGGCACCGCCTGGAGGCAGGCAGCGACGTTGGAGGGCCCCGGACAACCCACCGCGGCGGCGAAGGCATCGCCGATCGCCTCCGCCTCGGCCAGGGTGGGCAGGTCGGACTTGCAGTCCTGCGGTTCCAGGTCCTCCGAGCCTCCGGGACGGGTCGCCCCCGGAACTCCGAAGAGGGTGTTGTACTCCCCGCTGGTGCTGATCGCCTTGTGGAACAGGCCGGCGGCGGTCGGCGAGGCGATCTGATCGCAGACACTCGAGCCTCCTGCCGATTCACCGAAGATGGTGACGTTGTCGGGATCGCCGCCGAACGAGCCCACGTTCTCCTGGACCCAGGCCAGCGCGGCCTGCTGATCCTGCAGGCCGTAGTCACCGGGGTTCTTGCCCATCGCCCTGTTGGCCAGGAACCCGAAGATGTTCAGCCGGTAGTTCATCGAGACCACCACCACGTTCCCGGTATTGACCAGAAGGGTGTTGTCGCCGTTCCCCGAGCCCTTGAAGAAGCCCCCACCGTGGATGTGGACCATGACCGGAAGCCCTTTCGCCCCCGGCGGCGCCCAGACATTCACGTAGAGGCAATCCTCGCTGCCAGCGTTCGGCCCGGACTTCCCCACCGCCGCCTGGGTGCAGATGCTGGCGAAGGCGGTGGCGTTCAGCGTGCCGCTCCAGGCCGCGGCCGGCTGCGGTGACTGCCAGCGCAGCGCTCCGACCGGCGGCGTGGCGTAGGGGATCCCCAGCCACTCGTCGACCCCGTTCACGACGATGCCGCACACCGCTCCCTTCGAGGTGGTGATGGTCGTCCCGGCAGCGCAGGGTGGTGCGGCGTGGCTCGGACTGCCGGCGAGCAGCCCCAGCGTCGCTGCCACCGCCACCAAGCCCCTCGGACCCAGAAGATTTCCTCGCATCGGCGTTCCCTCCATCTCCGGGATGTCGACATCGCGCTCGACCCGTCGACGGTGCTGCTCGCTGTCGATCGCCATGGCGGATGTCGTTCCGGATCCGTCGCGGGCGGCCGGCGACCTGAGCGCCGCTCGAGCGGTCGAAACAAGTCCGGGCGCGGCACGCACGCTTGCTCGATCGGTGCGTGCTCAACCAACTCCTAATTCAGGGCGATGCTGTTTGATGTTTGATGTTTCAAATGAGATCGAGATGCGACTGGAGTTGCTCTCCACAGGTGCCTCGCCCCGACGCAAGGGCATTGCAGCACGCTGGCGCGGTGCCGTCCGCCTCGCCGGACGGCGGTTCCAGCGGGAGCGAGATGCCGCCGTCAGGAGGGCTTGGGGGTCAGCGCCCCATGGCCAGTCGGAGCCGGCGGGGTCTCCATCACCGTGACCGGCACGGCCGGCCCGAGCCGGAATCTCCGGGCCAGGACGGTGTAGAGCACCGGAACCGCGATGCGCGAGAGGAGCGTGGCCGCGACCTCGCCCGCCATGAGGCTGATGGCCAGCCCCTGGAAGATGGGGTCCGCCAGCATCACCGCGCTGCCCACCATCACCGCCGCGGCGGTGAGCAGCATCGGGCGGAAGCGGACGACTCCCGCCTCCTCCACCGCGGCCTCCAGCGGCATCCCCTCGGAAACCTTCAGCTCGATGAAGTCCACCAGGATGATGCTGTTCCGCACGATGATCCCGGCTCCGGCGATGAAGCCGATCATGCTGGTGGCGGTGAAGAAGGCTCCGAGCAATCCGTGCGCCGGGAGGATGCCGATCAGGCTGAGGGGGATTGGCAGGAGCACCACCCAGGGCACGACGAAGCTGTCGAACCAGCCCACGACCAGCACGTAGATCGAGCACCAGCACCGCGGCGAAGGCGAGCCCGAGGTCCCGGAAGACCTCGAGGGTGATGTGCCACTCGCCGTCCCACTTCATCGCCAGCTTCTCGGTGTCCGAGGGCATCGAGAGACCGAAGCGCGGCACTGCCTCCCCGTGCGGCCGCAGCGCGTCCAGCTTCCGGTTGAGCGCCGCGAGCGCGTACACCGGGCTCTCCTCGGAGCCCGACAGCTCGCCGAAGACGTAGCTCACCGGCTCCAGGTTCTTGTGGAAGCGCGGCTCGCCGCCGACCTCGGTCGCGTGGACCAGGGTCTCGAGCGGCACTGCTCCCCGTTCGCCCTGGACCGGGAGCTGGAGCAGGTCGGCGAGCCGGGTGCGCTGCGCCGGGGACAGGCCGAGCACGATCGGCACCCGCGTCGTCCCTCGGTCGAGCCGGAGCGTGGCGAGCTCCAACGGCCGGCTGGGTCAGGGCGAGGGTCTCCACCACGGCAGCCGGGTCCACGCCCTGCAGCGCCGCCCGCTCGCGGTCCACCTGGAGCAGGGTGCGCGCGGTGACCGGCTCGAGCGACGAGTCGATGTCCACCACGCCCGGAGTCGTGCGGAACGCTTCGCGCACCTGGCCGGCATAGGCGTCGCGCTCGACGCCGGTCGGTCCGTAGATCTCCGCGACCAGGGTGGCGAGCACCGGCGGCCCCGGTGGGATCTCCACCACCCGGAGCCGCGCGCCCAGGGGGACGGTGATCGCCGCGAGCCGCGGCCGGACCGCGCCGGCGATCTGGTGGCTGGACCGCTTCCGCGCGTGCTTCCCGACGAGCTGCACCGCGAGGTCCACCTGCTCGGGCGCGGCGCGGAGGAAGCTGTGCCGCACCATCCCGACGAAGGTCATTGGCAGGGGGACGAGCGAGTGCACCTGCACCGACTCCACGTCCGGATCGTCGAGGAGAGTGCGGCCCAGCTGCTGGCCGACCGCGAGCGCCTGTTCCCGCGTGGCCCCGGCCGGCAGATCCACGAAGACCTGGAACTCGGACTTGTTGTCGAACGGGAGCATCTTGACCCGGACGAAACCCACGCCGACCAGCGCTGCCGCGCCGGCGAAGAGCGCCAGCACCAGCGCGAGAAATCCGAGGCGCGCCCGCCTCGAATGGAGCAGCGTGCGCATGAGCCTCCGGTACGCCCGGGTGGACCAGGTCTCGCGGATCTCGTCCGAGGCGACCTTGTGGTCGTGTCCGAGCAGCCGCAGCGCCGCCCAGGGCGCGACGACGAAAGCCACCGCCAGCGAGAACAGCATCGCCAGGCTCCCGCCGATGGGGATGGGCCGCATGTACGGCCCCATGAGCCCGCGCACGAAGGCCATGGGCAGGATGGCGGCGATGACGGCGAAGGTGGCCAGGATGGTGGGGTTCCCCACCTCGTCCACCGCGGCGAGCACCGTCTGCGCGAGGCCCGTCTTTCGCCCCGGCGCGAAGAGGTGGCGGTGCACGTTTTCCATCACCACGATGGCGTCGTCGACCAGGATCCCGATGGAGAAGATCAGCGCGAAGAGCGTGATGCGGTTCAGGGTGTGACCGAGGAGCTGGTTGATGAGCAGAGTCAGTGACAGGGTCACCGGGACGGCGATCCCCACCACCAGGGCCGAGCGCCAGCCCATCGCCAGACCCACCAGGGCCACCACCGAGAGCGTCGCGATGAGCAGGTGACGGATCAGCTCGTCGGATCGCTCGAGCGCGGTCTCGCCCGAGTTCCGGGTGAGCTCGGCCCGCACGCTCGCCGGGATGAGGCCGCCCCGGAGGGCGGCGAGCCTGGCCTGGACCTGCTCTGCAAGGACGGTGGCGTTGGCCCCCCGGCGCTTGGCGACGTCCACCGAGACCGCCTGCTCGAAGCCCGGGTGCTCCTTGCTCGCGGTCAGGACGACGGCCGGGTCGCGCTCCGGCCCATCGGTCACCTTCGCCACGTCCCCGAGCAGGATCGGCCGTCCTCCGCGCCGGGCGACGACCAGACGCTCCAGGTCCGCCGGGTCCGAGACCGCGCTGCTCGCCGAGAGCTCCATCCGGCGGTTCTGGTCCACCAGGCTTCCGGCTGGCGCCTCCGCGTCGATCGCCTGGAGCGCACGGCGCAGCTCCCCCAGCGAGATGTCGAGCTCGCGGAGCCGCCGCGGCTCCGGCTCCACCCGGACCACCCGGCGCGCCCCGCCCAGGACCTGCACCTGCGCGGCCTCGGGGATGCTCGCCAGCTCGCGCGCCACCTCCTGCCCGAGCTGCCGGAGCACGCCGGGCGCCAGGTCGCGACCGGTCAGGGTGACCGTCACCACCGGTACGTCGTCGATGGAGACGAGCGTCACCGTGGGGCGGCCGGCACGTGGCGGGAACAGCTCGGGGTGCGCCTCGAGCTCCTGGCGGATCTTCACCAGGCTCGGCTCCAGCGGCTCGTTCACCCGGAAACGGGCCGTCACCAACGCACCGTCCCGGGCGCTCGTCGAGTAGACGTACTCCACACCGGGGATGCCCCATAGCCGGCGCTCGAGCGGGTTGGTCACCTGGCTCTCGACCTCGGCGGGAGAGGCGCCGGGGAGGGGAACGGCGACGTCCACCATCGGGACGATGATTTGCGGCTCCTCCTCGCGCGGGGTGGTGAGCACCGAGGCCACCCCCACCACCAGCGCGGCGGCGATGCCGAGCGGGGTGAGCCTCGAGTTGAGGGTCCGCGCCGCCACCCGGCCAGCGAGACCGCGGGGCTCAGTCACCGGCCACCTCGACTCGCTGGCCATCCTGGAGGCTCGCCGGGACGGCGATGACCCGCTCGCCCGGGGACAGGCCGGCGAGCACCGGGAGCTGATCGCCCTCCGGCGCGCCGAACCGGAGCCAGCGGAGCACCGCGCGCCCGTCCGTGAGCACGAAGACGCCGCTCAGGTCACCGCGCTGCACCACTGCCGTCAGGGGTATGGCGCGGCGCGGACCGCCGACGCCCTTGACGCCGATCCGGCCGAAGTCGCCGCTCCGGAGCGCGGGGGCGTCCTTGGACGGGCGCGCCCGGAAGGCGCTGCGTTGCGAGAGCGGATCCCCGCCCGACGACAGCGCGATCAGCGTCGCGGTCCCCTGGAGAGCACCGACCCGGAACGGCACCTCGGCGCCGACGGCGAGCCCGGCCGTCTCGCTCTCGGTGAGAGTCCCGGTGAGCTCGAGCGCGGTGCCGTCCAGCTCGAGCAGCGGCGCGCCGGGGCCGACGAGCGCGCCGCGGCTCGCCCACTTGCGCTGGACCACCGCATCGAACGGCGCGCGGAGGACGGTGTCGGCCAGCGTCGCCCGCGCCGCCTCCATCCGCGCCACGGCGTCGGCCCGCGCGGTCATCGCCGCGTCGAGCTCGCTGGCGGTGGCGGCGTTCGCCGCCCGGAGGGCCTGGATGCGGCGAACCTGTGACTCGGCGACCTCGCGCTGGCTCTGGGCGGCCTTGAGCGTCGCCTGGACGTCATCGTCGGACAGGCGCACCAGCACGTCCCCGCGGCGGACGTGGGCGCCCTCGTTGACCGTGAGCTCGGCCACCCGGGCCGAGACCCGCGTGGCGAGCACTGCATGATCCACGGCGCTCACCGTCGCCGGGACCCAGGTGCGCTCGCCGAATCTCGCCAGCAGGCAGGAGCCGCACCTTCGCCACCGGCAGCTCGGGGCCGGCAGTCGGATGGCTCCCGCTGCACGCTGCGAGGAGCAGGACCACGATGGACAGGGGCCTCACGGGCGGACTCCTTCCACGGGCTGTCCCGACGCGTGCTCCAGCTCCGCCTGCGCGATCCGGACCTGGAGAGCGCTGCGGAGGAGCAGAGCGCGCGAGGAGGTCAGACCGGTCTCCGCGTCGAGGAGCTCGGTCAACGGGATGAGACCCTGCCGGTGTCGTGCCTGCCGCAGGTCGCGTGCCTGCTCGGAGGCGGCCACCGCGGTCTGCGCCGCCTCGAGTGCCGCCGTGGACGCGGTGAGCGAGGCCCCGGCCTCCTCCAGCTCGGCGGTGAGCAGCCGCTCCTTCTCCACGCGGCGCGCCTCCGCTGCGGCCAGGGCAGCATCGGCCGCGCTCGCAGCCTTGAACCCGGCCACCGAGCCGCGCCAGCGCAGCACGAGCAAGCCCATTCCCCAGACGTTTCCCGGAGAGAAGCCAGCGCTCTGGCTCGCCACGCCGCCCTGGAGCACCAGCGTCGGCCAGAGACGGGCGTGCGCCTCGTCGGCGGCCGCGCTCTCCGCCGTCACCGCGGCCCGCGCGGCGCGGACCTCGGGGCGTTCCTCCACTGGCCCGAGGGGTGAGATGGCCGGCGGGACGATCGGCGTCACCAGGGATCCGGCGAGCGGCGGCTGGCCGATGAGCAGGGTGAAGAGGGTGCGGGCCCGGGCGAGCTGCCGGGTGGCCGCGGCCTTCTCCGCCTCGGCCTGGGCGCGGTAGGCGGTGCTGCGGGAGGCCTCGGAGGCCAGGAGCACGTCCTGCGCGACGCGGGCACGGACGAAGGTCTCGGTCTCGCGGGCCGTCCGGAGGGTGTCCTCGGCATAGGCCAGCGCCTCCTCGGCGGCACGGACCGAGAAGTAGGCCCGCACCGTCTCGAGCGCGACCTCGCCCTGGGTCGCCGCGTGGGTGGCCTCCTCCGCCTGTGCCCCGGCGTGCGCCCGTCGCCGGGCCGCCCAGAGCGTGGCGTCGATCAGGGGCTGCTCCACGACCGCGGAGAGCCCGAGGCCCCCGCGCACCGTCGGGGTGTTCAGGCGCGACGGCACGAGGTCGGCCGCGTGCGACCTGGCCCTGGTCCAGGAGCAGCGCGAAACCCGCGGACGGCTGCGAGGTGACCATCCCCACCGCGCCGACGTCGAGCGTGGGGCCGAGGCCCCAGTCCGCAGCCTCGGCTCCCAGGGAGGCCGCGGTCGCCTGGGCCGCCGAGGCCTGGAGCCGGGAGTCGTGGGACCAGGCAGCGCGGATGGCGTCGGCGACGGTCAGCTCGGGCGCCGCGAGCGCGAGGGGCGAGCAGAGCAGCCCGGCGAAGAGGAGCCAGGAGTTCGGTGTGCGAGCGGTCATGGACGTGGGCTGAGAGCCTCGTCCTCTCCCGCGGGATTCACCAGTGTTGCGTGAGCCCGCCAGGCGGCCTGCTGGTGCCGCTCGGCGGCCGGCGCCGTCGAGGCCAGAACGCGTACAGCCACGCTGGGAGGAAGAGCACCGCCTCGGTCAGGAGCACGTGGGCGCCTCTCCTGCCCAGCATCCGCGTCCCGAGCGGCGCCACCGGGATGAACCGGAGCGGCGCGAAGAAGCGCCGCGTGTCGAACGGCCAGAGGAACTCGATGCCCAGCCCGCCGGTGGTGAACGCATCGAGCACCCCATGGCTCGCGACCACCACCGTGACCAGCAGCGCATCGCCGAGCGCCGGGCGGCCACGCAGTCGCAGGACGAGGGCCACCAGCAGGCCGACGAGGCCGGCGAAGAGCAGCGAGTGGGTCATCCCGCGATGGCCGAACGGGTGCGCGTAGGGGATCCCCAGGTGGAAGGCGATGAAGTCCGCGTCCGGCAGGAGCGACAGCCCCGAGAGCCCCAGCATCGCCACGCCGAGCGGCAGGGCACCGGGCCGGGACGCACGCCAGCGCGCAGCGACGACGCCGACCGCCACGTGGCCGAGCGTCGCCATCAGCTGGCGCGGGCGAGGCCTCGCTCCAGCCGCTCGACGAGCCCGAGCAGTGCGCGGCGGTCCACCCGCCCCTCGGTTGCCTCGGAGAGCGAGAGGAGCTGCTCCAGCACCCAGCGCGAGACCAGGAGGAGCACCGGGCGCTCGGATTGGGAGATGCCCGAGTCCAGATAGCGCCGATTGCGCATGTAGTCGTCGTAGGCGTCGTGCTCCCGGGAGAGCTCCCAGCGGACCAGGCGGAGCGCGGCCGGGAAGACGGCGGGGGAGGGAGCAGGAGCGTCGGGCGCGAGGCGCTCGGCAACGTCTCCTCCCGTCTGCGGATCGATCTCCTCCACCGGGAGCGGCCATCGCCCGAGCTCCTCGAGGAGGAGCCGCGCCGCCTCGTCCAGGAGGTGCTGCTGCAGCGGGACGGGCTTCTGGTCGAGGATTCGCTCCCACCGGTCGCTCACGAGGCCACCCCCCGACGACGGTCGTCCACCTGGCGAAGGAACGCGACCAGGAGTGCCGCGCTGACCAGAGCGATGCCCGCCGTCTCCATCGCCAGCCCCGGACCCCAGCCCATGCCCCGCGCCTGCATGACGATCGCCATGCCGCCCGTCGCCAGCGAGATGAAGACGGCGTAGCTCAGCATCAGCGGAGCGAGCGCGAGCCCGAGCACACCCCTGCGGAGCAGCGAGACGCCGGTGAGGGCGACCGCCGGTAGCAGGAGCGACAGAATCGAGCACATGCACCGGGTTGGTGAAGACCCCAATCTCGGAGAGTCCGGCCGGATCCGTCCCGGAGAGCAGCGCGGGAACGATCTGACCGAGCCAGAGCAACCCGAACCCCGCGGCGAGGACCAGGAGAAAGACTCCGGTCACCCGCGCCGGCACCGCATCTCGCACCCACGTCCGCGCATCGCCCTGGAGCAAGCTCACCAGCTGCGCCAGCAGCGCGTAGAACGAGAGGCCGAGCGTCGCACAGTACACGAGGAACAGCGGATTGAAGTGTACCTCGAGGGTGTAGAGAAGGAACGCGTACAGCGTGTAGACGAGCGCACCTCCGAGGACCAGCCGGGCCCGCAGCGAGCCCCGGAGCGTCAGGACGCCGGTGATGGCGAGCGCGGGCGCGACCAGCAACAAATTCACCCAGTCCTGCCCCGTTCCCTGGGCCGCCCAGCTCGCCGTCTCCCGGGCGTAGGTCGACGGCAGGAAGATGCCACCGAGCGCGCCGCAGGCCACGAGCGCCGCGAGCGGAAGGGACACCCATGCATCGAACGGACGCCGCACGCTGGCCACGGGAGGACCAGCGTGTGCCGGGCGCCGCCGTGCCGTCCAGTCCCTGGCGGCGGTGTGGCTCCGCTCCGGCGTGTTTCCCGCACGTCACGCGCTGAAGGCTTGCGCCGCTCCCCGCCATCGAGGGAGAGATCACCCCATGCCCGACGCACGCAGCATGGTCCCGAGGCTCCCCGAGCCGAAGCTCCTCATCGACGGTGAATCGGTCGCTCCCGAGGGCGGGACGATCCCCGTCACCAACCCCGCCACCGGGGAGACGTTCTTTCACGCCCCCGCGGCCAGCGTCTCCGACGTGGACAAGGCGGTGCACGCTGCCCGGCGGGCGTTCGAGTCCGGACCCTGGTCGCGGATGAACCCCAGCGCCCGGGGCAAGCTGGTGCGCAAGCTCGCCGAGGCGCTCTGGGAACGGCGCGAGGAGTTCGCGCTCGTCGGCTCGCTGGAGAACGGGAAGACGTTCCGGGAGGCGATCCGCGGCGACGTCGCGCCGGGGAGCGCCACCCTGGCCTACGCCTCGGAGTGGTCGAACAAGCTCGCCGGCGAGGTGCTCCCGGTCGACGGGAGCTTCCTCACCTACGTGCAGCGCGAGCCGCTGGGAGTGGTCGCCGCGATCGTCCCCTGGAACTACCCCACCTGCCTGGCCTGCTGGAAGCTCGGACCGGCGCTGGCCACCGGCTGCACCGTGATCCTCAAGCCGAGCGAGCTGACTCCGCTGACCGCGATGAAGCTCGGCGAGCTGGCGCGCGAGGTGGGCTTCCCTCCCGGCGTGCTCAACGTGCTCCCCGGCTACGGGGCGCCCACCGGCGAGGCGCTGGCCCGCCACCCGGGCGTGGACAAGATCGCCTTCACCGGATCGGTGCGCACCGCCCGCCGGCTGCTGCACGCCTCGGCGGACACCAATCTGAAGAAGCTGACGCTGGAGCTGGGCGGGAAGAGTCCGCAGATCATCTTCCCCGACGCGGACATGGTCCGCGCGGTCGAGGCCTGCTTCTGGGGCATCTTCGGGAACAAGGGCGAGGTCTGCAACGCCGGCAGCCGGGTGCTGGTCCACGCCAAGGCGCACGACGCGTTCGTGGAGAAGCTGGCGACGCGGGCGCGGGAGATGGTGGTCGGAGATCCGCTCGATGCGCGCACCGAGATGGGCGCGCAGGTGAGCGCGCACCAGCTGGAGACCATCCTCGGCTACATCGAGTCCGGGAAGAGCGAGGGCGCCACCCTGGCCTGCGGGGGCGAGCGCGACCGCGAGGGCATCAAGGCGAAGGGCAACTTCCTCAAGCCCACCGTCTTCGTCGACGTCCAGCCGCACATGCGCATCGCCCAGGAGGAGATCTTCGGGCCCGGTGCTCTCGGTCCTGCGCTTCGAGGACGAGGCGCAGGCGCTGCAGATGGCCAACGGCACCTCGTACGGGCTCGCGGCGAGCCTCTGGACCCGCGATGTGGCCCGTGCCCACGCCCTGGCGAAGAAGGTCCAGGCGGGCGTGGTGTGGATCAACTGCTTCAACGAGTTCGACGACGCTGCCCCCTTCGGGGGGTACAAGGAGTCGGGCTGGGGGCGCGACCTCTCCGCGCACGCGCTCGAGAACTACACGCAGCTGAAGACGGTGTGGACCCACCTTCCGGAGGTCTGAGCCATGCCCCGCGCCGCTGCCCGTGTCACCCGACGCCCCGCGCGCGCTCCGAAGGAGGTCCGGAGCAAGGCGGATCCGGTCGAGCCGGTGCTGCGCTGGCTCGCCGACAAGGGAGCGACCCAGGTGAAGATCGCCGGGGTCGATCTCGATGGGGTGCTGCGGGGGAAGTACGTCAGCCTGGACAAGTTCGCCTCGGTGGCGCGGGCGGGCCTCGGCTTCTGTGACGTGGTCTTCGGCTGGGACCTCGCCGACGAGCTCTACGACAACGCCCAGGTCACCGGCTGGCACACCGGCTACCCGGACCTCCAGGCCCGGGTGGACCTGTCGACGGCGCGGATGATTCCCTGGGAGCCGGCCACCGCCGCCTTCCTCCTCGACTTCGTGATGCCGGACGGGTCGGACTACGCCCCGAGCCCACGGGCGCTCCTGCGCCGGGTGGGCGCGCGGGCACGGGCGGCCGGGTTCCTCCCGAAGTTCGGGAGCGAGTTCGAGTTCTTCATCTTCCGCGAGACGCCGGCCTCGCTCCGGGCAAAGGGCTTCCAGCAGCTCGAGCCGCTGACCCCGGGGATGTTCGGCTACTCGTGGCTGCGCACCTCGCAGAACTCGGACCTGGTCCACGCGCTGATCGACGGCTGCAACGCCTTCGGGCTCGAGGTGGAGGGCTTCCACACCGAGACTGGGCCCGGCGTGTACGAGTGCGCCATCCGCTACGGCGCTGCTCGAGCCGGCGGCGGACCGCTCGGTCCTCTTCAAGTCCGCGGTGAAGGAGATCTGCGCCCGGCACGGGCTCACCGCCTGCTTCATGTCCAAGCCCAGCGCCCGTCTCCCCGGGTGCTCGGGCCACGTCCACCAGTCGCTCTGGACCCTGGACGGTGAGCGCAACGCCTTCCACGACCCGCGGGCGGGCGGGCGGATGTCGCGGACGCTGCGGCACTACCTCGGCGGCCAGCTGAAGCTGATGCCCGAGCTCACCGCGCTCTACTGGCCCACCATCAACAGCTACAAGCGGAGCGTGGAGAACACCTGGGCGCCCACCTCGGCGACCTGGGGACGCGGAGAACCGGACCTGCGCGCTCCGGGTCATCGGCGGCGACCCGAAGAGCATGCGGGTCGAGTTCCGGCTGCTGGGCGCGGACATGAACCCCTACGTGGGCATGGCCGCCTCGCTCGCCGCCGGGCTCTGGGGCATCGAGCACCAGGTCGAGCCCGGAGAGGCCGTGTCGGGCAACGCCTACCGGAGCGAGGCCGCACCGCTGCCGCGCAACCTGCGCGACGCCATCACCCTCCTCGACCGGAGCACCGTCGCCCGGCGAGCTCCTGGGTGAGGAATTCGTCGACCACTATCTCCGCACCCGCACCTGGGAGGTCCGGCAGTACGAGCGCGCCGTCACCACCTGGGAGCTGGAGCGCTACTTCGAGCTCGCCTGACCCATGGACACCCCCTTCTTCGACCTTCCGACCACGGAACGCATCACCGTGTTCTCCTGGCCCACCCGGGTGCTGCTCGGGGCGGCCGCGCTCCGGCGTCTTCCCGAGGAGGTGCGCCGGCTGGGGCTGCACCGCCCGCTGGTGATGACCGACGCCGGGGTGGTCAAGGCCGGGCTCGTCGACCGGGTGATCTCGATCCTCGGCGAGGCGGGCCTGGTCCACGTCCTCTTCGACCGCGTGACCCCGGACCCGACCGAGCGCGACGTCTTCGCCGGGCTCGAGGCGTACCGGACCGGGGGCTGCGACGGCATCATCGCCCTCGGCGGCGGAAGCCCGCTCGACGCCGCGAAGCTGGTCCAGCTGCTCACCAGCCACGCCCCGCCGCTGAGCCAGTACGACGATGCGACCGGAGGGGACCGCTTCGTCGTCCATCCGCTCCCGCCGCTCATCGCCATTCCCACCACCGCCGGGACCGGCAGCGAGGTGAGCCGGAGCGGCGTGGCGTTCCTCCAGGACACCCAGCGGAAGACCGTCATCTTCGCCCCCGCGCTCCTGCCACGGGTGGCGATTCTGCGACCCGGAGCTGACCTACGGACTTCCGCCGCGCGCCACCGCGGCGACCGGGCTCGACGCCTTCACCCACTGCCTGGAGGCGTACCTGAGCAACGGCTTTCACCCGCTCGCCGACGCCGTGGCCATCGACGGCATCCGGCGGGTGGCCCGCTCGCTGCCGGTGGTGATGCAGGAGCCGACCCATCTCCACGCGCGGCTGGACATGATGATCGCCGCGATGGAGGGGGCGATGGCCTTCCAGAAGGGCCTGGGGAACGCCCACGCGCTCGCGCACGCGCTGACCCCCATCGCCGGTCTTCACCACGGACTGGCCAACGCGGTCGTGTTGCCGTCGGTGATGGCCTTCAACCGAGACGCGGTCCGGGCACGGCTCGCGCGGGTGGCGATCGCGATGGGTGAGCCTTCCGGGTCCCTCGAGGACGTGCTCGCCGGGGCGGCCATCGATCGCGTCCGCCGGCTGGTGGCCGACGTCGGGCTCCCCACCCGGCTCTCGCAGGCGGGAGTGAAGGAGCAGGACCTGCCGCGCGTCGCGGAGCTCGCCTTCCGCGACGCCTCGCACCAGGGCAACCCCAGGCCGACCACCGAGGCCGACCTGCTCGACATCGCCCGCGCCGCGCTCTGACCTCGCCGAGCGCGGCCGCCCTGATTTACCCTTGGCGGTTTTCTGCCGCCGGTGCCGAGGGCCCTGGTACCAGCTTCCCCGGCGCGGGCTCGTTGCTCTCGCTGGGGATGAAGTCGATGGTCTCGACGACGACCTTGCCCGGCAGGCGGAAGTCGATCGGGTTGAAGCTCCTCAGCGGCTGCTCGTTCAGCTGGTTCGCAACGCTCCCCGCCTCGAGTCGCTGGTCCGAGAAGAAGATCTGGAACTTCACCGCTCCCTCGTCGACGGGGATTCGGTAGGCCTGTCCCAGGACCGGCTCGCCGGCGTTGCAGGTGACCGAGACATTGTTCTTGCTCATCGTGAGCTGCCGGACGACGCCCTTCCCCGATTGCGTGAACACCAGGCAGTACGGCATCTGCCCTTCGGAGGGGACGATCTGCACGGTGTCCCCGGAGATTCGCCGGAGCTCGACGCGGTGGGTCGGTCCGCTGGAGCGGGCGCACGCAGCGAGCAGCGCCAGGATGGCTCCGGCCACGACATGACGAATCTTCACGACTCTCCCCTTTCCCGCAGGCGCGCGCCGTTCAGGGCGCGTCGCGTCGGTAGACGACGACCTGCGGTGTCTCATCCAGATAGAGGCCCGTCGAAGGTATCCAGCGTCCGAAGGCCTGCCAGACCAGGACCTCCTGTTCGCGGAACTCCTGGTGGTACTGAACGGCAGCGAGATCCGCGTCCTCGGGGCCGCCTGCAGGCACAACGTCCGCCCTCAACATGTCATTGCGCTGGTAATCACGGAAGGAAAGCCCATTCACCTCATGCAGCCACACCCGCGCACCTCGCCGGGCACTGGCGTCGATCCACGGCAGCACCCCGGTGACATTGTTGCTCCAGTACTGACGCTGCAGCCCCAGGCTCGCCGCCCCCGGAATTCCGCCTGCCAGCTCGCCATAAGCGGACGTGCCGTACGGGTGCACGTGGACGGTGAGCGTGAGCGCGGGGAGCAGCACGACGGCGCCAAGGGCAACGCTCATCACCCGGGTGTTGTGCGGCGCGAGGCGGAGCGCGGAGGAGAGGCTCGCGGCGGCCCGGTCGAACTCGCGGCCGGCGAGGAGCGCGAGGAATGGCATCGATGGGAGCCAGTGCTTCACGCCCCCGAAGTGCGGCACGTCCGGAAGGCTGATGAGGCCGATGGAGAAGAGCGTGTTCACGCCCAGAAGCCACTCCGTCTCGCCGCCGGCGGCCACGCGGCGCCGGAGCGCGGGGACGAGATCTCCGAGCGTGCGTCCCAAGGTGCGCAGGAGCCCGACGGCCATGGGGAAGAGGAGCGAGACGGGCAAGGTGAGCGCGGTGATGACGAGGACGTAGGGCAGGGGGAACGGCGGCGCGCGCAGCACGTCGTTGAAGTACGTCCAGGCGTAGTGCACGTGCGTGGCGTGGAAGTCGAAGTACCAGGCCAGCCGGTCCACCGGGTGGAACCAGAGCCACGGCCAGTGCACGTAGAAGACGACCGGGCCGATGAGGCCCATCGCCACGAGCGGCGCGAGCCGGACGAAGGCCGCGGGGTCTCGCTGCCGCAACTGGAAGGACAGCACCGCCAGGCCGACGACGAGCGCCACCACCCCGAACGTCTGGGGTGAGAGGAGCTGCCAGGACGCCACGATCCAGCTCCTGCCATTCAGGAGGAGGAGAAGCTCGACGTAGGCGAGGAACAGGACAGTGGCCTTCGCCATCCGGCGCAGCTCCCGCCGGCCCTCCTCGCCTGCCGCACGCCAGGCGGACACCACGCCGAAGGGGGTCAGCACCACCGGCAGGAAGAACGCGTTGTGCTTGGTGGCGAGCGCCAGCCCGAAGGCGAGGCCGGTCCAGGGCGCGAGACGCAGGTCCTCCTCCGCGCGCCAGAAGAGATAGACGACCAGAAGCCACATCGCCGCCACCGGCATGTCGAAGCAGGACAGGTGGGCGTGGAAGAATTGGCGCGGCACGACGAAGAACGACAGCGCGGCGAAGAGCCCGGCCCGCCGTCCCCAGAGCGTCGAGCCCCAGGCGTGGAGCAGCGCGGGGATGAGCGCGGCGACGGCGAAGGCCGGGAGCCGGAAGCCCGCGGCGGGGCGGACCCATCCGAGCAGGCCGTGGAACAGCGCGTGCGACCACCCGAAGAGCGACTTCATGAGCATCGGGTGCTCGTGGTTGAAGTCGAAGGCCTGGGTGATGACCGCATCGCTCAGTGCGGACCCCGGACGGTGGAAGAGGAGCGCCCACCACCGCGAGAACTGCTCGGCCGCCGCGAAGTACACGCTCTCGTCGCGCACGAAGCCAACCGGGCGCTCGGTGGCCCAGAGCACCACGAAGGCGAGGAGGCCGAGCCCGAGCGCGATGCGCCGGTCGGTGGGCGAGGGTGCGCGGCTCACGGGGGCGCTCCCAGCGCCCGCAGGCGCACGCAGACCTGGCGGTCGTGCGGGTTCGACGTCTGCACCCGGAGGGTCCAGGGCCCGGCGGCGGACGAGGGAGCCTCACCGCGGACGAAGCCCTCGTGCGCCGCCGGGGATCCGGAGGTGAAGCGCGCCGGCGGGGCTGGCCAGCTGGAGCTGCACGTCGGCGCGGTCCGGGATCCAGGCGTGCTCCCAGGTGATGCCCGCCTCGAGCAGGAGCGCATCGGCCGCCGGCCCCTCGGGAAGGCGGATGGCGAGCGACCGTCCACCGCAAGGGGGGACGAGGAACAGACAGCGCACCGGCTGGTAGAGCACCTCGTGCCAGCCCACCTCCACCGTGGCGTCGAACGGGCAGAGCATCCGTGCGCCGGAGCGCTGGCAGGGGACGGGCGCGCCGTCGGCTCCCTCCACCGAGACCTCGAGCCGGTCGAACGCGTCGATGGCCGAGAGGACGATCGAGCGCGCCCGGCCGTTCCGGTACGGGGTGAGCGTGAGCGGGCCCGAACCGGCGTGGCTCGCCCGTGGGCGTCCGGTCCGGGAGGAAGTTCCGGCGGAAGTCGGCGTCCGGGGTCCGGGGCAGGTGCGGGTTGGCCAGCACCCAGATCCGCGGATGCGAGAGGAGGTCGTCCGAGGTGTCGCCGAGGTAGCCCACGACCGGGAGGTCCGGGGGGAGGAAGAGGCGGGCGCGCTCCGTCCACCACGGGTGGAGGAGCACCACGTCCCCGGGGGCGCGGGCCGCGGCGAGCGCCTCTGCCACGCCCCGGTAGTCGGCGCCGGAGGGGAACGCGCGAGGCAGTTGCACCTGGAACCCGAGGCCGAACAGTGCCACGAGCACCAGGGCCAGCGCGGGCGCGGCGGTGCGCAGTCTGTGGGCCGTCTGGTTCACGCCGGCGGCAGACGCTTTAGCACCCGTCGGCCGGGTGGCAAGGTGCACCAATGCTCCGCTTCTTCCTTGCGCTCATCGTGTGCACCCCCGCAGTGGCAACCCCTCGCACGGAGGCGCTCAGCCTCGCGGACGCTCTCGTCGTGCTCCGGGAGCGCTCGGTCGACCTCCGGCTCTCGGCGACGACCGTCTCGGCGGCGGCGGGTGATGCGCGAGCGGCGCGGGCGATCGCCAATCCGGGGATCAGCGCGAACGTGGCGAAGTCGTTCATCTGTCCGGCCGAGGGGTGCCACTGGCTGGCGCCCTGGGGCTGGGGCGCCGGTCTCTCGGACTCGAACGCCACCGTGGACGCGCTCAGCGGAAAGCGTGGCTTCCGGGTCCGGGCGGGCGAGGCTGGCCTTGAGGCGGCTGAAGCTGCACGGGACGACGCCGAGCGTCTGCTCGTGCTGGATGTCGCGCAACAGTATGTCCAGACGCTTGTGCTTCAGGAAAGCGTCCTCGCCGCTTCCGATTCCCAGCGGGCCGCCGAGCAGCTCGTTTCCCTGACCCAGGTGCGATTCAGGAGCGGTGCCGTCAGCGAGGCCGACCTGCTGAAGGTCGAGACCGACGCACTGGAGGCTGCGCAGGCGCTCGACGGAGCGTCCTTGGCCTGGGCGACTGCGCGCCAGACGCTCGCCACGCTTCTCGGCGTCCCCGAGGATGCCCGGACGCTGAGGCTGCTGGAGCCGACGCTTCTGTCGGCACCGGAAGCCGACCCCGCCTCCATCGCCTCGCTTCCCCAGTTCCTGGCGAATGCCGAGGCAGCGAGGCCGGACCTTCGCGAGGCCGCTGCCCGGGTCGCACGCGCAGACGCCTCCGCCGCGCTGACGCGTCGACAGCGATTCCCGGACATCGGCCTCAGCATCCAGTACGTGCAGCAGGGCACCGACGCGACGGCCATCACCCCGCCGACGCTGACCTTTGGTCTGACGTCGACCCTTCCCCTCTTCGACCAGCTTCAGGGTCCGATTGCCCGGGCCGAGGCGGATGCGAACGGTGCGCAGCTCCAGCTCGAGCGCGCCCGGCAACGCGTCCGAGCCGAGGTGGCCTCCGCCTGGGACGTGGCGGCCACGGCGCGCCGCCTGGTGCAGCGAATGGACTCCGGACTCTTCGCCCGGGCGGAGCGGGTCCGGAACCTCGTCCGCTACCAGTACGAGAAGGGGGCCGCCTCGCTCCTCGAGCTCATCGACGCGGAACGTACCTTCAGGGCCATCCGGCTCGAGCGACTCCAGGACCTCGGAGCCTACTGGAGCGCCGTGCTTCGACTGAAGGCCAGCGTCGGAGAGCCGGTGGAGGTGGCCTCTTCCTCCTCTCACTCTTCCACGCCCTCAGGGCGGTGAGAGGACGAGCAGCCTGCCCTCGGCGGAGTCGGCGGCATAGGCAGTCCCCGTCGCTGTCACCACCACCACCCGAACGCCCTTCGAGGAGGGCAGGCGCGTGATCTCCCGCAGCTTCCCATCGGGAAGAATGCTGGCCCGGACGAGACGCTCGGCCTTGCCCGCGGCTGCAACGACGACCGGTCCGCGGCCCACATCGATGTTGTCCACCCCGGCCCCCGTCTCGAGGCGATTGCGCCGTAGGGGAGTCTCCGCGTCGAGTGCGAACGTCTGCACCGCGTCGGTGCAGGCGACGACGAGGAGCTGGCTGCTTGGGACGAGTGCGAGCCCCCTGGCCCGTCCCCTCCACACTGCGCGGGCCAGTTCCGCACGACCCGGTGGGATTTCACGTCCACCGCGAGGGTCCGGTCCTTGTCCTCGAGATTGGTGAAGAAGCGTCCCGCCTTTTCGTCCACCGCGTAGCCCTCGGGTCGACCGGGAAGCTCGATGCGACCGGCGGCCCGGAGACCTCCGTTCGTCGTCGAAATCAGCGTCAGCGAGCTGGAGCGCGGGGTCGTCGCCCAGACCTCCCCGGTCGCCTCGACATAGGCCAGTCCGTCCGGGGCCTCCGGCAGCGTGAGACACGCGCCTCTTCTGAGGGTCGTCCGATCCACCGCGCAGATCGAAGCATCGGCGCGATTCCCGACGTACGCGGCCGTCGGGCCGAAGGTCACCGAGCTCGGGCCGAAGAGGCGACCGTCTTGCTCCCGTGTAGCGAAGCCTTCGACGCCATGCACTTCGTTTGTCGCAGCGTCGACCACGAAGACCTTCCCGGTGTTCCCGCCGGGAGCCCACACGCGGTCCTTCTCGGCGTCGTAGCCAAGGTAGTCCATGACCACGCGCGCGGGCGCGAGCCTGACCTCGCGCATCGGCGCGGCGGGTGCCGCCGAGAGCAACAGAAGGAGCAGAGGTGTCGTCATCGGGAAGTACTCCTTGGAGCGGCGAGGAGGGGAATGAGCAGCAAGGTCCCGAGCGTCGAGAAGGCGAGTCCTCCGACGACGGCGACCGCCAGTGGGCGATGGAGCGCCGAACCCGCTCCCACGCCGAGGACGAGCGGAAACAGTGCGACGAGCGTCGCCAGGGTCGTCATAGGATTGGCCGGAGCCGCGTCCTCCCTGCTTCGCGGAGAGCCAGCGTGTGGTCCGTCCCCCGGGCCTCCAGCGCCAGGGCCTGGTCTAGGAGAAGGATGCCGTTCTTCACCACCAGCCCGACGAGGAGGATGATTCCCATCGCCGAGGAGACGTTGAGCGAGACCCGGGTGATCACGAGGGTGAAGATGGCACCGGCCGCCGCCACCGGGGCTGCGACCAGGACCGAGAGCGCCGCCGGCACCGAGCGTAGCTGGAAGAGGAGCACACCTGACACCAGCAGCACCCCCGCGGCGAGCACGAGCAGGAGCGAGCGGAAGCTCTCCGACTGCTGGCGAACGAGCCCCGCGAGCTCCCAGCTTGTGCCCACGGGCATGGGCAGGCCCTTCAAGCGCCGGCGGACCTCCGCTGCGGCCTGACCGAGGCTGGTCCCCGACAGACGCGCCGTCAAGTGCACCAGGGAACGGCCGTTCTCCCGGAGGAGGGTGGCCGGCGGACACTCCTGTCCCGTGATGGACAGCGCGGTGAGAGGCACCGGCACCCCGCTCTGCCCAACACCCGCGCGGTCGAGGCGAACTCGGACGCCTCCACCGCCCAGGGGTCGGTCGTCTCGAGGCGGACACGGATGTCCTCGAGCCGTTCCGCGCGGCGCACCTGGGTCGCGACGACGCCCAGGTGCGCGGCGGCGAGCTGGCTCGCCACGTCCGAGGTCGTGAGGCCCGCTCGGGCGAGCGCCAGGGGATTCACCACGTAGCGCAGCTCGGGCGCACACCCCTCGTCCCCATCGAAGAAGTCGACGAACCCTGGGACGTCCGCCAGCCGCCTCGCCGCCTCGTGGGCGACTACGCGCAGCGGCGCCGGATCGGCCCCGAGGATCTCCACCTCGATGGGCTGGGGAGAACCTTGCATATCGCCGAGCATGTCCGAGAGCACCTGGATGAACTCCACGCGCAGACCCGGGGCTCTGCTGGCCAGCTGCTCGCGCTGGGTGTCCATGATCTCGTCCACCGAGCGCCGGCGTGGCGAGCGGAGGCGAACCGCCACGTCCCCGCGCGAGGGCAGGGTGGCGACCGGTGGCCCGAGTTCCGTGCCGAGGCGCCGGTTGAGGGCCTCTACTTCCGGAGTCTTTCGCAACACGTCCTCGATGACGCCGGCGAGCCGGTCCGCTTCCGGAAGAGACGCCGCCACCGGGGCGAAGTAGTCCACGACATATGCTCCCTCGTCCGCCTCGGGCAGGAAGTCTGATGGAAGCCGGAACAGCAGCAAGCCCCCGAGCGCGACCACAAGGGCCGCGCCCCAGAGAATCCAGGCACGCCGGCGAAAGGCGATCGCCTGCAGCTGTTCGTACCGTTCGGCAAGCCCTTTGCCTCGAGTACCCACCCGGAGCGGCCGGAGGAATCGACTCGCCAGCGCGGGCAGGACGAGAAGCGCCACGAACATCGAGATCACTACGGCCGTCGCCAGGGAGAGCGAGAGCGCCCGGAAGAACTGGCCGGCGACTCCCGAGAGGAAGCCGAGCGGGGCGAACACCACCACCGTGGTCAGCGTCGTCCCCAGAATTGGGCCGAACAGCTCGTCGGTGCCGGCGCGGGCAGCGTCCGCAGGCGCGGCACCCTGCTCGAGGTGGCGATGGACCGCCTCGACGACGACGACGGCGTCGTCGATGACCAGGCCCACCGCCACGGCCAGGCCGCCGAGGGACATGAGGTCTAGCGTCTGACCGAGCGCGAAGAGGATGACGAGCGTCGCGCCCATGGTGAGGGGGAGCGCCGCGGCCGCCACGGCCGTCGCGCGCCAGTCGCGGAGGAAGAAGGCGAGCACCAGCACCGCGAATCCAGAACCGAAGAGGACCGCATCCCGGACGCCGCTCACCGCCTCCGAGATGAACCGGGCCTGCTCGTACACCGGCTGTATCTTCACCCCCGGCGGAAGCGAGGGGGCGAGCTCGGCGAGACGTGCAAGGGCGGCGGCGTTCAGCGCCAGCGCATCTCCTCCCGGACGCCGGCCGACGTTGACGATGACGCCCGGGTGGCCGTCGACCCGAATCACGGTCGAGGTCGGCGCGGTGCTCTCCACCACCCGGCCCAGATCATCGATCCGGACCGGGGCACCCGGCGAACCGCCGACGACGACATGAGCGATCTGCTCCGGCGTGATCACAGCGCCGCTCACGACTGCAAGGGCGAGCTCGTGGGCATCGGTGAGGCGTGCCACCGCCTGGATGTCGTTCGCCGCACGGAGCCGCTCGGCAACCTGGGGCACCGTGAGGTGTGCTCCTTCGAGTCGTCCCGGCGAGAGCAGGACCTGGAGCTCGGGAACGTCCGAGGACTGGACGGTGACCAGTCCGACACCGGGGAGACCCGCCAGTGCCGGGCGGAGCGTGTACTGCGCCAGGAGGTACAGCTCCGACGCCGGCTGCGGCCCTGAGACGTTGAGGGACAGGATGGGGAAGCCACTCGGCAGAACTGCTGGGCCATCACCTCGGCGCCTGCGGCCATCGCCGGACGCGCAGCCGCCAGCCGCGCCAGGATCTGAGGATGCGCCGCCGCCATGTCGGTGTCGGGGGCGAAGTAGAGCGAGAGCTCAGCCGCTCCCCTGACCGTGCGGCTCCGCACCCGCTCCAGCCCGGGAACGCCCGCCACCACCTCCTCCAGTGGACGGGTGACACCTGCGAGCACCGTCTCCACCGGGGCCCCGGCGAGCGTGCCCACCACCTGCTCGCGCGGAAAGCTGACCTCCGGGTAGATGCCCTTCGCCATCGCGGCCGCGGCAATGATTCCGCCGAGGGCGAGGAGCACCGCGAAGAAGCCGAGCGCCCGTCCGTGGCGCAGGGCGAAGCCGCCGATGCTCACCCGCCACCCCCGTCGGGGGCCGAGCCGACGACGCGGGTCCCCTCGGGGAGGGCGTACGTTCCGCCGAGGACCACCGGCTGTCCTCGCATGAGGCCGGAGCGGATCTCGGCGTATCCGCCCGAGATGGCCCCGACGTCGACCGTGCGACGTCTGACCCGGCCGTCGGGGTCAACGACGTTGACCGCCCTCGCCCCCCCGTCACCACCACCGGAGAGGAGGGCCGCGGCCGGAACCGCGAGGGCGCCTGCGTGTACGGCAACCACCACGTCCGCTTCTCCTGCGACGCCGACCCTGAAGGCGCCATCGTGGTTGTCGACCTCCACCCGGACGAGCACCAGCCCGGTGTTCGGGTCGACGGCGGGAGAGATGGCCCGGACACGGCCCGAGCGGACCTGACTCACGCCAGCGGCCCGCACCAGCGCGTTTGCCCGGATGAGATGCGGGAGGCGAGCACTGGAGCCAGCTCGCCGCGCAGCTCCAGCACCCCGGGCTCGTCCACCTCGATGATGGGCTTCCCCGTCCCGTCCATCGGCTCGCCCGGAGCGGCGAGAACGTGCGCGACGACACCGTCGAGCGGGGAGATGAGCTCGCTCCTCTGGGTCTGGTTCTGCGCCGAGAGAGACCAGCCTCGGCCGTGCGCCGGGCGGCACGGGCGGCGGCGAAGGCCGCCTCGGCGTCCTCCATGTCCTTCAGGGGTCCGGCGCCGGCGTCGAACAGGTCCGCGGCGCGCTGCAGGTGCGCTCGGCCATTCGTCTCCTGTGCCCGTGCCTGCGCGAGCGCGGCCTCGGCCTGGTGAACGGCGTCCCGGAGCGGCGTCGGGTCGAGCCTGGCGAGAACCTGCCCCTTGTCGACGAGATCACCCTCGGCGACTCGCACCTCCGCGAGGCGCCCGGGGACCAGCGTTCCGAGTCGCGCGCTGCGCCCCGGGGGAGGCTCGAGGAGCCGACGAGTTCCACGGTCTCCTCGATGTCCCGGGGCGTGGCCAGCGCGACCTCGACGGTGAGCGACGGTGCGTCCGGATCGGGTGCGGCACGGCGACACCCTTCCCAGGAGGTGGACAGGGTTCCCGCGAGAAGCCAGAGGACAACTCGACCGCGCGCCGTGAGGGGAGTGGTCGGATTCAATGTCCTCACCGTCGCACGTGTGGGTTCTCGGTGCACGCCTTGCCGCGGCGTGGCGCCGGCCAACGTCGACTGGTGCGGGGACACGGCCCGGGCTTGACCGATGCTATTGCTCTGAGAGGGGAGGAGTCCCGAGGGCCCGCATGCCCCGCACCGTGGCCAGAGACTCCGACGCGCTGAAGCGCGCCCGCGCGGCGTTCGCCCAGCGCGCCTGGGGCGATGCGTTCCGTCTCTTCACCGCGCTCGACGAGGAGTCGCCGCTCGGCCCCGAGGAGCTGGGGATGCTCTGCTGGGCGGCGGGCCTCAGCGGTGGCGACGGGCAGCAGATGTCGCTCCTCGAGCGGCTCCACCACCTGCTGCTCGAGGAGGAGAGGCGGCTCGAGGCGGCGCGGGTGGGGTTCTGGATCGGGCACCGGCTGAATGCGCTCGGCAAGCCGGGCGAGGCGGGCGGCTGGTTCGCGCGCGTCGAGCGGCTGATCGCACGGGAGGGCCGCCCCTGCGCCGAGGAGGGCTTCCTCAAGCTGCCGGTCGCGCAGCGTCACCTCGCGCGAGGCGAGTGTGACGAGGCGTTCGCCAGCGCCGCGGAGGCGGCGAGCATCGGGGAGCGCTTCGCCGAGCCCGATCTCGTCGCCATTGCCCGGAGCATCCAGGGCCGCGCGCGGCTGCGGCAGGGGCGGCTTCCCGAGGGACTGGCGCTGCTCGACGAGGCGATGGTCATGGTGACGACCGAGGGGCTCTCCCCGGTCGTTCCGGCGCTGGTCTATTGCACGCTCATCGACGGCTGCCGGCAGGTGTACGCGCTCGATCGCTGCCGTGAATGGACGGCCGCGCTGGCTCGGTGGTGCGACGCGCAGCCGCAGCTCGTCACCTTCAGCGGCATCTGCCAGGTGCACCGGGTGGAGGTCCTCGAGCTCAATGGCGAATGGGACGCCGCAGCCGAGGAGGCGCGGAGGGCCTGCGAGCGGGTCGCGGCAGGGCTGGACCCGGTGGCGGCGCCGGCGGCGTTCTACCAGCGCGGGGAGATGCACCGGCTCCGGGGTGAGCTTGACCAGGCGGAGGAGGCCTACGTCGAGGCGCACCGGCTCGGGCGCGAGCCGCAGCCCGGGATGTCGCTGCTCCGCCTCGCCCAGGGGAAGGCCGACGCTGCGCTGGGGTCCATCCGGAGCGCGCTTGCCGCGGTGGGCGAGCCACTGGCGCGGGCGAGGCTGCTCCCGGCGGCGGTGGAGATCGCCCTCGGTGCCGGCGACGTCGGCTTCGCGGAGGAGGCGAGCACGGAGTTGCAGCGGATCGCCGCCCGTTTCGACTCCGAGGTGCTGGTGGCGATGGCCGCGCACGCCCGCGGCACCGTGCTTCTCGGCAAGGGCGACGCGACGGGCGCCATCGACGCGCTGCACCCGGCGCTCGCCACCTGGCAGCGGCTGGGCGCCCCCTATCTCGCCGCGCGGGTGCGGGTGGTCATCGGTCTCGCCTGCCGCGCGCTCGGGGACGAGGACGGTGCGGGCCTCGAGCTGGACGCAGCGCGAAAGGTGTTCGTTGCGTTGGGTGCCGAGCCCGACCTCGCCCGCCTGGCGCCCCCGGTCGCGGCCGAGCGGGCCCAGCGTCCCGATGGGCTGACCCCGCGCGAGCTCGAGGTCCTGGGGCTCGTCGCGGCGGGGAAGACGAACAAGGCGATTGCCCGCGAGCTGTTCCTGAGCGAGAAGACGGTGGACCGTCACATCAGCAACATCTTCCTCAAGCTCGGCGTATCCTCGAGGGCCGCGGCCACCGCCTACGCCTTCACCCACAAGCTGGTCTGAAGAGGCATGGGGGAAATCCCCCATCCCCTCAGGCGTCAAAATGCAGGGTTCTCCCGACGCGGGGACCCGGTGGTGGCGCGTACATCCCGTCGCGTGGATTCGACCTGGAGGATGGTCATGCGGAACGAGGAATCTGTGGGACGGGCGTCGGAGCTGGTGGTGGAGGCGGGTCAGGCGCTCGAGGTGCTGGAGCCACGGGCGAAGGCCCGCGCCCGGGGAGAGGCGGAGGAGATCGACGTCCTGGTCATCGGCGCCGGCCAGGCGGGGCTCTCGGTGGGCTACCACCTGGCCCGGAGTGGGGTGCGGAACTTCCTGATCCTCGACGCCAACGGCCGGGTGGGTGACTCGTGGCGGCAGCGCTGGGACTCGCTGCGCCTCTTCACGCCGGCGCGGTACGACGGTCTCGATGGCCTGCCCTTTCCGGCGCCGCCGCGGTACTTCCCGACGAAGGAGGAGATGGCGGACTACCTCGAGGCCTACGCGCGCCATTTCCTGCTCCCGGTGCGGAATGGGGTCCGGGTGGACGGCCTGTCCCGCCTGGGGGATCGCTACCTCGTGACCGCCGGGAAGCAGCGGTTCCTGGCCCGCCAGGTGGTGGTGGCGATGGCCAGCTACCAGCGGCCGAAGACGCCATCCTTCGCCGCAGAGCTCGAGGCGGGCATCGTCCAGCTGCACTCGAGCGCGTACCGGAGCCCTGCCCAGCTCAGGCCGGGCAAGGTGCTCATCGTCGGCGCCGGCAACTCGGGCGCGGAGATCGCGGTCGAGCTCCGCAAGGCGGGCCATCCGGTGGTGATGTCCGGCCGGGACGTGGGCAGCGTGCCTTCGTGGTTCCAGAGCCCGCTGTCACAGCTGCTGGTCGCGCCAATCCTCTTCCGGGGCATCTTCCACCGGCTGCTCACCGAGTCGACGCCTCCGGGGCGCAAGGCGAAGGCGAGCCAGCACGGGAAGGGAACGACTCCTCATCCGCACGCTGCCCCGGCACCTGGCCGAGGCCGGCGTGGAGCGGGTCGGGCGGGTGCGCGGCGTGGAGCACGGTCGGCCGGTGCTCGAGGACGGCACGGCGCTCGACGTGACGAACGTCGTCTGGTCCACCGGATTCCACCCGGGATTCTCCTGGGTGAACGTCCCGGTCTTCGGCGAGGACGGCGAGCCGCGCCAGCACCGGGGCGTGGTGGCCGAGTCGCCGGGGCTCTACTTCCTGGGGCTGCACTTCCTGTACGCGATGTCGTCCACGATGATCCACGGCGTGGGCCGGGATGCCCGATACGTCGCCGAGCGGATTGTCGAGCGGCTCACGACGGAGCCGGCGGCGCGGATCGCCTCTGCCGCCTGAGGACGCTCCCGCGCGTGTCTCAGGACTTGGCGAGCCGGATCTTCTGCTCGCTCTTGTCCCGGCAGAACGTGTCGAAGAACGTGTCACCCGCCTCGTAGTTCATCGTCCACGGCGGGTACATCGCGCACCGCGGGTCGAGGCAGTGGTGCAGCTCCCAGGTGTGCCCGAGCTGGTGCATGGCGTGTCGGGCGATGAGCTTGAGCCCGGCCTCGGGGTCCTTCACCCCCGCGCTGGAGACCAGGGCGCGGGGCCCGTTCTGGGTGGCGAAGCCGGCGCAGGGCACGTCGCCGGAGATCAGGGACCGCGGCTTCAGCTTCCGCGAGGTCAGGTACAGGACCTTGTCGTCCGCATACGCCCGTGGCGAGGGCAGTGCCTTGAGCAGCTGGTCCGCGTCGTAGGGCTCGCTCTGGCCCACGGGCAGCGGCATCTCGCCGGCATGCTCGCAGCCGACGCCGAACGCCGTGTAGAGGATCTTGCACAGCCGGTCGACGACCTTGGGGTCGTACGCGTCGAGGGTCACCAGTCGGATCACGGGTGTCGTCTCTCCTCGGGCTACTTCTTCTTCGCCGACTTCGCGGGCTTCGCCTTGGCGGCCGGCCTGGCGGGATGCTTCTTCGCGGGCTTCGCCGGCTTCTTCTCCGGCTTGGCGGCGTGCTTCTTCGCGGCCTTCTTCTCCGGAGCCTTCTTCTCGGCGGCGTGCTTCTTCTCGGCCGCGTGCTTCTTCTCGGCGGGGGCCTTCTTCTCGCCCTTCGGCTTCGCTGCCGGCTTGGCCTTCGGCGCGGGCTTGGCGGCCTCCTCCAGCTCGGCCTCTGCCTCGGGCTCCGGCTCGGTCTCGGCGCCGAGGTCGATGTCGCCGCCCAGGCCGAGCAGGTCGTCACCGAGCTCGATGCCCTCCTCCTCGCCGGTGGCGGTCCGGAACTCCTCCGCGGTCCGCTTCGGTCGCTCGCGGCCAGGCGGGAACAGCACGACGTCCACCGAATCCTCGGCGTCGACCTCGGCCACGTCCAGGCTCGCCGCCAGCTCGGCCACGAGCAGGTGCCGGGCGTTGTCGTACAGCTCGCGCTCCTTCGTCGGAAGCGGGCGGAGCTCGGAGAGGACCTGCAGCCCCTTCACCACCTCGGCCAGGCCCATCAGCCCACCCAGGCTCATCCGCTCCACGTTGGTGCGGGCGCGCTGCTTCCAGTCGAGGTTGGCCTTGTCGCTGTCCGAGCGCAGGAAGGCGAACACCCGGTCGACGTCGGCGCGCCCGGCCACCTTGCGGAGGCCGATGGAGCGCACCTTCGCCTCGGGGACCATCACCACCGCGCCGTCCTCCTCGCGCTTCATGGTGACGAAGGTGAGCGTCTGCCCGGCGACCTCCTTCGACTCCACGCTGGTCACGCGGCAGACGCCCTGGTTGGGATAGACGACGCGGTCCCCGACGGCGAAGGTCAGGGGCGGCGGAATGGTCTCGGCCATGTCGAGGGCGAGGGCCTACACCATCCGGCGGCACGGTGCGAGGGCATCGGCGTGGGCGATCCGCTCGGCGACCAGCGCCAGCAGGGCCGGGGGGTCGAACGGCTTGTCCATGCACCACCGGGAATTGTCCCGCAGGAAGCGCTCCGCCTCGTCGTCGAAGACCCCTCCGGTGAGGAACACCATCCGCCCGGCGACCTCGGGTCGAGTCCTGCGTCAGCCAGGCGTGGAGCTCCATGCCCGTCATGTGCGGCATCATCAGATCGCACAGCACCGCGTCGAACGGCCCGGTCTCGAGCATCGTCAGTGCCGCGTGCGGCGCTGTGCGCCACCGCCACCTCGTGGGTGCGGGCCAGCAACCGCCGGGCGGCGCTTGCCACCAGCGGCTCGTCGTCGACCACCAGGACCCGCGTCGTGCGCACGGGGTTGGCCTTGGCCAGCAGGGCTGTCCACCGCCTGGGTCCGGGCCCCCGGTCAGCGCGGGGCGGGTGAGTCCGGGGAGACCTGCGGTGGAGGGAGCTCGGCCTGGAGGTGCACGGTGGTCCCCGAGCGGCCGTTGATCTCTCCGGTCCACTCCGCACGCCCGGGCACCCGGAGCCGGACCTGGTGCGACTGCTCGGCGGCGAGGTGGGTGATGCGCATCGGGGTGGTCCCCGGGACGGGGCTCCCGTCCACCTCCACCCGCGCGCCGGTGGGCTCCGACCGCAGCTCGAGCTCGAAGGTGGGCACGCGGCCCAGCACCGCCGCCAGGATGGTGCCGAGCACCAGGGCGACGCCGAGCAGCGCCACGAGCTGCCACGGACGGCTGCGCGCCGGTGGGCTCGCCTGGACCGCGGCCGTGGTGAGCGAGGGGACGGCCTCCGGCGGTTCGCTGTGCTGTGGGCCCTTGCGCCACTCGGGGATCTGCTCCAGCAGCCCCCGCGGGAGCTTCACCTCGTGCCCCTCGGCGAGAAGCTCGGGCTCGAAGAGGAAGGCCATGAAGTCGGCGACGGGAGGAGGACGCCGGCCGAGCGCGTGCAGCGCGTCGGCGAGCGCGTGCTCCATCTCCTGTGCGGAGGCGAAGCGATCGGCCGGGGCGTACGCCATCGCCTTCACCAGGGTGGCCTCGAGCTCGGGCGACAGCCGCGGGTTGAGGCTCCGCGGCGCCGGGAACTCGCCGCGGATGATGCTCTGCATCGCGGGCACCATCTTCCCGAGGTGCGGGAGGCGTCCGCACAGCATCTGGTAGAGCACCACGCCGGTCGCGTACAGGTCGGTGTGCAGGTCCACCGGCTCGCCGCGGGCCTGCTCGGGCGAGAAGTAGGGGAACTTCCCCTTCACTCCCGTGGCCTGCATCGCCGCGTCGGTGGCGTTGCGGGCCCGGGCGATGCCGAAGTCGACGACCTTCACCTCGCCCCCGTAGCCGAGCAGCACGTTCTGCGGCGAGACGTCCCGGTGGACGATCTGCAGCGAGCGCCCGCGCTCGTCGACGCGGGAGTGCGCGTAGTGCAGGCCCCGGCACATCCCCATCCCGATCTGCAGCGCGACGGCCTCCGGCAGGAAGGGGAACTGGAGCGCGTGGGCCCGCCGGAGCACACGGCTCAGCGGCTGGCCGTGCACGTACTCCATGGCCAGGAAGTACTCCCCGTTCACCTCGCCGAAGTCGAACACCTGGGCGATGTTCCCGTGGCTGAGCGAGACCGCGATGCGCGCCTCGTTCACGAACATCCGGACGAACGATTCGCTGTCGGCGAACGCCGGGAGGATCTTCTTGATCACCACCGGCTTGCTCACCCCCGCCATCGCCTGGAAGCGGGCGCGGTAGAGCTCCGCCATCCCGCCCACGGCGAGTCGCTCCAGAAGCTGATACTTGCCGAACGCGACAGGGACCGGAGAGGGCACGCCGAGCCGCAGAGGCTAGCACCCCTCGCCCGCGCGCTCCGGTGGCCCGTTGCGTGCGCGGATCGGGCATGCTGCGCAGCCGTTCCGTGCGGCGCGCCATCTCTCTCGTCATTTCATGGGTGTGCGTCGTGTGCTCCGGGTGCGAGGAGCGCCGCGCGCCGCCGCTGTCCTCGCTGGCGCCCGCTCCGCTGCAGCCGCTCGGTGCAGCGCCAGCGGATGCGGGGAAGGATCCACACCGTCTGGCCCCCGCCCCGGTGTGGGGCGCTCCCCTCCCCGCCGGCGCGGTGCGGGTGACGTTCGAGCGCGGGCACGCACGGGCGGCCGCGGCCTCGGTGTCGATGGCGGCGGATGCCGGGGTGGCGCCGCTGCTCGCGGCCATCGGCGAAGGCGCCCGCGCTGCTCGTGCCGGACGACACGACCTACGTGGCCGAGCTGGCGCCGGTGCTCGCCGCGCTCGAGGACGCGCACGTCGCCGACCTGGATCCTCCACGCCGGAGCGGAGCGGTGGCCTTCCCGGTCACCCTGCGCGACGAGCGGGAGTTCGATGCCTGGCTCGACGAGCCGAAGCCCGGGAAGCTGCGGATCATCCAGCGGCAGGACGGGCTCGAGCTGGTGAGCGCCATCGGGAAGATTCCCGGGCCGGACCCGAACGGTCCCACGGTTCCCATCCGCGGCGGCCGCCTGGACGTGGGCACCACCCGCGAGGGGCTCCAGCGGATGCAGCTCCGCTTCCACGCCCCGGATGCCTGCCTGGTCCCGTCGTTCGGGACCGAGCTGCGGGCGGTGGCCACCGTGCTCTCGGCCTTCTGGGGCGGTCCAGGCGAGCCTCTCTTCGAGACGGTGTGTCTGGTGTACCCGCGCCCACGCTGAGCTCGCCCGAGGGGGTGGAAAGACCGGGCCGGTTCGGTTATCCGTTGACTCCAGAATCAGCCACCGAGGAACCCCATGGCCGCCGTGCTCCAGCCCACCCACCCCGCTGCCGTTCCCCAGGGAGGCGGATTCCTGTTCCAGGAGGCGGGCCGGACGCGCATCACGACGCCGGAGACCTTCACCGAGGAGCAGCGGATGCTGTTCCGCACGGCGCTGCAGTTCTGCCGTGAGCAGGTCCTTCCCCAGGCGGACGCGATCGAGGCAAAGACGCCGGGCCTCCTCCGCTCCCTGCTGACGCAAGGCCGGCGAGCTCGGGCTCCTGATGGTCGACATCCCCGAGCGCTTCGGCGGGCTCGCCGGCGACAAGACGACGTCGCTCCTCCTCGCCGAGGCCAACTCGCTGATGGGCAGCTGGAGCGTCACGTTCGCCGCGCACGTGGGCATCGGCACGCTGCCCATCGCCTGGTTCGGCACCGAGGCGCAGAAGGCGAAGTGGCTGCCGAAGCTCGCCACCGGCGAGCTGGTCGCGGCCTACGCGCTCACCGAGCAGGGCAGCGGGAGCGACGCGCTCGGCGCCAAGACCAGGGCGGTGAAGAGCCCCGACGGCAAGTCGTGGGTCCTGAACGGCAGCAAGCTCTACATCACCAACGCCGCATTCGCCGACGTGTTCATCGTGTTCGCCAAGGTGGACGGCGAGAACTTCACCGGCTTCGTCGTGGAGAACGGGACGCCCGGATTCACGGTGGGGCCCGAGGAGCACAAGATGGGCATCCGTGGCTCGTCCACCTGCCCGCTGTACCTCGAGGACGCGCGCATCCCGGTGGAGAACCTGCTCGGCGAGATCGGCAAGGGCCACAAGATCGCGTTCAACATCCTGAACCTCGGCCGGCTGAAGCTCGGAGCGGGCGTGCTGGGTGGGATGAAGCTCCAGTTCGCGAACGCGCTGAAGTTCGCGGAGGAGCGCAAGCAGTTCAAGACGCCGGTGGCGAAGTTCCCGCTCACCCGCGAGAAGCTCGCCCGGATGGCCGGGTCGATCTTCGCCGATCGAGTCGATGACCTACCGGACGACGGGGCTCATCGATGCCCTGCTCGCGACCCAGACGGCCGGCGCCGGGGACGAGGCGAGGACCATCGCGGCGTTCGAGGAGTTCGCGATCGAGGCGTCGATCATGAAGGTGATGGGGAGCGAGGCGCTCGGCCTCGCTGGTGGACGACGCGGTGCAGATCCACGGCGGGGCGGGCTTCATCCAGGAGTACCCGGTGGAGCGGGCGTACCGCGACGCGCGCATCAACCGCATCTTCGAGGGGACGAACGAGATCAACCGGATGCTCGTCACCGGGATGCTGCTCAAGCGCGCGGTGAAGGGGACGCTGCCGCTGTTCGCGCAGGCCGAGGCGGTGGAGCGGGCGCTGGCCGAGAAGCAGCTGCCGGCGCCGTCGGGCGGCGATGCGCTGGCGGGCGCGGCGCGCGATGCCGAGGCGCTGAAGATGGCGGCCCTCTACGCGACGAAGGTCGCGGCCGAGCGCTTCGGGAACGACATCGAGAAGCACCAGGAGGTGATGGCGGCCATCGCCGACGTGGTGATGGACGCCTACGCGGTGGACTCGATGGTCACCAGGACCCGCCAGTCGGCCTCGTCATCGGGCCTCGACCCGGTGATGGCGGCGATGACGCAGGCCTACGCCGCGGACGCGATCGCCAGGAGCGGGGAGCGGGCCCGGCGTGCGCTGTGCGCCTCGAGTGAGGGGAGCGCGCTGGAGACGCACCTCCAGCGAATCGCCCCGCTGTTCACCTTCCGTCCGTTCGATCCCGCTACGCTGCGCGAGACGGTGGTCCGCGCCGCAGAGGAGGCGGGCGGGTACCCGCTCGCCCTCGGCTGAGGCGCCCTCCGCCCTCCGGAGTGACGCCGCTCAGGGCACGATGTTCGGCGTCTGCGCGTCGTACCGCGCCTTCGCCGGGAGTGTCGTGCTCTGCCCGGTGAGCGGATTCACCCAGGGCCAGGCGTTGCTGCCGAAGAACGCCGGCTTGGCCGTCAGGTAGAACGAGCTCGGGATCGTCTTCGCGCCGCTCGTCCAGACGACGCCGCGTTGCTGACGTTGTCCCAGTTCCCGTCGCGGAAGATGTGCGCCAGGGCGTATCCGTTGTCCCAGTTTCCGCCCATGCCCTGGGCGTTGTTCCCCAGCTGGTAGATGGGTGTGCCGTTCTGGGACGAGGGCGCTGGTCTGGTACACCGTGCCGCCCTTGAGGATGTTCCCTACGTAGGCGTGGTCGTGCGTCCACCCGTCCATGCCGACCGCGCGGAGATTCGCGGTGAAGCTGCCGGAGGAGTTCTTCCCGTTGACGTAGTTGCGGAGGTGGGTGTGCCATGCCGAATTCCCGTGGGTGGTGTCTCCGCCCAGGTTCGGCGTCCAGTTCCCCTCGATGAGGTCGTGGTGGGTGAAGTTGGCGTGGCAGTCGTCGATGGCGTTCTCCTGCCACCCAGCGCTGTTCCACAGCACCGCCTGGTCCACGTAGTTGTAGGCGATGACGTTCCCCCCTCCGGTGGAGTTGAGGGCGATGGGCTTGTTGTTCTCGACCGAGATGTTGTTCTCCACCAGGCAGGCCGACGACCCGGCGCCCACCACCACGCCGTAGGCCTGGCCGCCCGGGTTCTCGTCCGCCGAGCCGTGCGCGTAGGAGTCGCGGACGACGCAGCGGTAGCTCCGGCCGATCCCGATGTTGTAGCCGTACTTGCCGGGGTGATTGACCGGATCGGTGCTCCACCGCTCGCCGTCCGCCTCGACATTCTTCGCCCAGCAGTAGGCCATGTAGCTGAAGATCGACGGTTCCGCCGGGGAAGCCCCACTGGTTGTTCCCGCCGGCCACGGCGATGTTCTCGATGCCGGACCAGCGGTTGCCCAGCGAACCCGAGGTGTTCGCCGGGATGGTCTTCCATGCCTGGGCGACTGGCGCGAGAGCGGGAAGTCGAGGTTCAGCGGGTCCTTGAGGGTGAGGGTGTTCCCGCTGATCGCCACGATCTCGTTGGTCTGCATCCGTGAGCGCCAGGATGGCACTGCGTTCTGCGCCGCCGAGTTGCGCCGAGGCGAGGTCCGAGACGCTGCACCGCCGGCGCGCCGGTGGACGGGCCGCTCCAGCCATAGGTGGGCTGACGCTTGAAGTACTGGCCGTCGTAGAACCAGAGGTAGCCGCCGTTCAGGTAGACGCTACCGGTCTGCACCGCCGCTCCGTCGAGCATGTCGATGGTGACCACGTCGCCGACGGCGAAGCCTCCGCCGTTGCCCACCTGTGATGGTCGTCGCCCCCCGGGCGGCTTCGGCGGTCAGCGACTGGACCGCCGAAGCTCGCGTCGCGAGGTCCCGCTGCGGTGGCCGAAGAGGATGACCGCCCCGTATTCGGGGATGGTGCCGTTGGCGACGATGCGGGTGCTGTCGGCGCCCTCGCCGCGGATGGTCACGTTGTCCACCCGGACGTAGATGCCGACCTGCCCGCCCGGCGTTGGGCAACTGCTGCGGGTTCACGAAGTACGTACCTGCCTTGAGCTTGACGATCTTCCGCATGCTCGGGGTGGCCGCCGCGCCGGCCGAGTTGATCGCCGCCTGGAACGCGCGTGGTGAACTGCGGCGGCCTTCGCCTGACCGGTGAGGGCTCGGGTCCACCGAGTACCCACCGTACGGGTCACCGGCGGGCAGCCACACGGACGCCGGGTGCACCGGATCGTTGTCCGCCGGGATGCCGCCGGGGATGCCGGGGTTCCACGTGCGTCCGGAACGCGTCGGGGAGGATGGACTGGTCGATCGCGGTCCCGGTCCCGCAAGCGTTGGCCACCCCGCCGCCGCCACAGCTGTCGGTGCCGGTGCAGTTCCCGCACTGGAGCGTGCTGCCGCAGCCATCGCTGATTGCGCCGCAGTTCTTGCCCTGGGCCGCGCAGGTCGTCGGCGTGCAGGTGCCCGCGCCGCAGACGTTGGGAGTGCCCCCGCCGCCGCAGGTCTGGCCCGAGCCGCAGCTTCCACACGACAGCGTCGCGCCGCAGCCGTCACTGATGCTGCCGCAGTTCTTGCCCTGGGCTGCGCAGGTCGTCGGCGTGCAGGCGGCGCGCCGCAGACGTTGGGGGTGCCTCCTCCGCCGCAGGTCTGGCCCGAGCCGCAGCTGCCACACGAGAGCGCTGCGCCGCAGCCATCGCTGATGGTTCCGCAGTTCTTCCCCTGGGCTGCGCAGGTCGTCGGATTGCACGTGCCGGCGCCGCAGACGTTGGGGGTGCCCCCGCCACCACAGGTCTGACCGGTGCCACAGCTGCCGCAGCTCAGCGAGCCGTCACAGCCATCGGGGATGGTGCCGCAGTTCTTTCCCTGCGCGGTGCAGGACGCCGAGGGAGTGCATGAGGCCCCGCCGTCGGGTGAGCCACCGTTGGCGAGTTCTCCACCGTTCCCTGACACCCCAGAGACAGCAGACCGACGATGCAGGCGATGCGTGCCGGGGAATGACTCATCGAGCTCCCGGATCTCATTCACGCGCGCGCGCGACAAGGTGCACATCGGCACCACCCGGTCGGAAATCCGCTGACCTGTGCGTAACTTTGCGACGAGAGCGGCATGATCCCGTCCGCGGTGCGGCCCGTGCGCTCGCTCGGCACGGTCACACCGGGAGTGGCCGCACCGGGTGGTCCGGAAAGACGGCCGACGGGGGGACGGTGCCATGCCGCGCGAGGACGGCCGCGAGCACGTCCCGGTAGTCATGCACCACGGGCAGGTCACCCGGGCCGTCGAGGCGGTCGGCGTCCAGTCCGGGCCAGCGGCAATGCATGCCGCCCGGAGTGCCGCCTCCGAGGACCAGCATCACCCCACCGCGGCCATGGTCCGTCCCGAGGCTCGCGTTCTCGGCCACCCGTCGCCCGAACTCGGACATCACCACCACGCTGACCCGTGACAGGGCCGGACCGAGAATCGGTCGCGAAGGCGGAGAGGCCCGAGGCCAGCGCACGCATCCGCGGCCCCACGATGGTCTCCTGCGCGAAGTGGCTGTCCCATCCCTCGAGGTCCACGCACGCCGCCACCAGCCCCACCCGTCCTCGGATGAGGCCCGCCACCTGCGCCAGGTGCTGGCCGAAGGCGTGGGCCAGCGACCCGTCGGTCAGCGAGGGATACCGGGCGCCGTGCGCGGGCTGCACGCCTCGGCTGCGGAGGGTCTCCAGTCGCTCCGCAGCGGCGAGCGCGTCGTGGGCGGCCGCGCCGAGCTCTGCGTCCCGGGTGTAGAGGCCTCCCACCGAGGCGCAGAGACGCCGTCCAGTCCTCTCCCGACGCGAGGTCCAGAAGGCCGCCGAGCGCAGTGGCCCCCGGCGCTCCCCGCAAGCTGTCCGGCACCTCGCTCCCGGTCGACACGGCGGTGAGCGCGCCACCGACGCCGCGCGCCCGGAGCCAGCGCCCGAGCCAGCCGCCGGCCGCCGCGGGCCCGCCTCGCTCCATCAGCTCCTGGGCGACGAAGTGGGAGCGGGTGTCCTCCCCCAGGCCGACCGCGTGGACCACCGCCAGCCGCCCCGAGAGGAACCACGGATGCAGCGCGGCCAGCTCGGGCGCGAGGCCGAACGGGCCGTCGAGCCGGAGCGCGCCCGAGGACGAGACGCCGAGCCGGGGCCGTGCGCGGTGGTACCCGTCGTCGCCCACCGGCGGGACGAGCGCGAGCCCGTCCGCCCCGCCGCGCAGGAAGACGGTGACCAGCACCCGGTCGTCGTCGGAGTTGCCCAGTGCGATCGCGCCCATCAGCACCTCTGGAATCCAGGAGAGGCGAGCAGCACCGCGAGTGGCCGTGCGCTCGCGGAGAGCGCTCGCCGCTCGGCCTCGTCGGGACGCCGCCCGAGCAGGTGTGCCGCGAGACCATCGAGCCCGCCGGCGCGGGCCGTCAGGGATGCGGGCGTCGACCGAGGTCCCGGCGAGCGCGTTCCCGGTCAGCCGCCAGGGCCAGCCGCCACCGCCAGAGCAGGGTCCCGGTCCAGGCCGCGCCCACGTCCGGCGCGCCCTCGGGCGTCGGGTACTGGAACGGCGCCTGTCCCATGGACTTCAGGAGCTGGAGCAGCGGCGGCCCGCCATCGGTCCGGGCACCCGTCGCCCGGAGCGCCGAGGCCACGGCGTGGAAGGGCCGCTTCAGCTTCTCCCGACGCACCGCGGGCGAGTGGAACTCCGCCGTCCGGAGCAAGGTCTGGAGCGTCGCCGGGATGTCCCCCCCGCTCGCGGTGAAGGCGGCCGCGACCGCGTCGACGGCGCGCGCCGGCGGCACGTCGGAGATGAACCGGCGACAGAGCCGGGTCGCCACGTGGCGCGCGGTCGAGGGGTGTGCGGCGGTGATGTCCAGGAGCGCCTCGAGGTCACGGGGGCCGCCGCCTGGCCCGATGCGGCGGCCGAGGACGCGCTTCTCTCCGTCGTCGTGCAGCGCGGGCTCGAACTCCACCCGCGCCTTCCGGAAGCGGTGACGGTCGCGCACCGTCCATCCGGTGAGGCACCGCGCCGCCTCCATCACGTCCTCCTGGGTGTAGCCGCCGTCCACCCCGAGGGTGTGCAGCTCGAGCAGCTCGCGGGCGTAGTTCTCGTTCGGACGCTCGGCGGCCGTCGCGCGGCGGTTGGTACGTCCGTCCAGGTACCAGAGCATCGCCGGACTGAGCGCCGAGGCGGCGAGCAGCTCCCGGAACCGGCCCAGGGCGTGGCGGCGAATCACCTCGCGGTCGTCCGCGGCCTTGAGCCAGGCGCACTCGCCCTTGCTCGCGTCGATGTTGAAGTGGTCGTTCCAGACGTCGACCATCACCTCGCGGAGCTGCCATCGCGAGCCCGCTGCCCGGAGCAGCGCCGCCGACGAGAGCTCGCCGAGCAGCACCTCGGGCTTCCACTCGTACAGCTCGCCCGGAGGCTGCCCGATGGAGGTGAGGCGGCCGAGCCTGCGCGTCAGCTCGGGGTCGTCGTCGCCCGTCGGGGCGAGCTGCTGGTCGATCCATCGGTCCACCGCTTCCTCCGGCTGCATCGCGAGGCCGAGGAGCCGTTCGCGGTCCCCGGGTGCCACCCCGAAGGTGCAGCGGCCGAGCACGTGCTCCACGCGGTCCACCTCCGGACCGGACGGGACTGCGAACGAAGCGGCCGACGCCGGAGCGGCCTGACCCAGGCGGTCGATTCCCACGAGCGAGAGCACCGCCGCGCCCCCGCCCACCAGCACGCCGCGTCTCGTGAGGCCCATGCCGTGTTCTCCGCCGGCCCGGTCGGGGCTCAGCTCTCGATCTGGAGCGGGGGCCTGCCCAGCCGCGGCGCGCGCTCGTCGGAGATGGCGCGCGGGCGCTCCGGGAGGAGCAGGACGCCGAGGCCGCTGGCGAGGGTCAGTGGGAGCATGGCGAACCACCCGAGCACCGGCACGACGAAGAGGAGCGCGAGCACCGCGCCCCCGCGGAGCACCGTGCGCCACGGCTGCGCCGCGTCCACCGGCATGGCGAGCCCGGTGCCGATCCGATCCGCGAGACCTGCCGAGCCGATCAGCGCGAGCACCAGCGGGACGAGCAGCGCCGCGCCCGCGAGCAGCTTCACGCCGGGATGCGCCGCCTTCGAGAAGACGGCGAGGACGCCGGCCACCGGGACGAGCGCCACCAGGCCGACCAGCGTCGCCGCGACCGGCCGGGTGGCGTACGTCCGGTGCGCCCGCTCCACCGCGGGACGGAAGAGCGCGACCGCCGCGAGCCAGTACGCGTTCAGCGCGAGGTACGCCCCGAGGACGACGAGGAACCAGAAGAGGATGTCGGCGAAGATCATGGCGTCTCGGTCCGGCGATAGGTGGAGGGGAGATCGACCGTCAGCTCGGGCCAGCGGGACAGCGCGGCCAGGGCGTCACGGGCAGGGGGAAGGGTGGGGCGGGCCTCGCGCGGCAGGCGTGGCGCTCGCGGCAGCGCGCGCGGGAGGGCCGCCGCGTGAGAGGCCAGCGCCTCCGAGGCGGCGGCGAGCGGCCCGGGCCAGAGCAGCACGGCCGAGACCGCAGCCGCGGCGAAGGCGGCCAGACCTGCCCAGGCAACGCGCTCCGGCGGGCGTGCCGCGGATGCGGTGCGGGCAGCCAGCCCCCTGCGCGCCATGCGCGACACCCAGTCCGGCGCGGCAGGCCTCTGGTCCGGCGCGGTTGCCCGGCTCGCCGCCTCCACCAGCCTGGCCCAGCGACGCTCGAGGTCATTCATCGGAGCGACCCTCCGGGACCGAGAGAAAGCGCCGCGCGGCGTCCTGCAGCCGGCGACGGGCGCGGAAGGCGCGGACCTTGAGGACGGTGCGGCTCCGGCCGGTGAGCGCCGAGACCTCCTCCAGCGAGCGCTCCTCGAGCGAGAGCAAGGTCAAGAGGAGCCGGTCCTCGGCCGGGAGCTCGGCCAGGAGCATCTCCACCGCTGCGCGCGCCGCCAGCGCGTCGTCCACACGCGGCGCCGGGTCGGCGAGGAGCGAGGAGACCCACGCCGCCGTCTCCGGAGGAAGCGAGGCCGCGACCGGCCGCCGCCGCTCCGAGCGCAAGCGCGTCCCGGCAGACGTTGAGGGTGACCCGCGCCAGCCAGTGCTCGAAGGGGATGCCGTCGCGCGGCCGGTACCGGTCGAGCCGGGCGAAGAGGGCGAGAAACACCTCCTGCACCAGGTCCTCGTGTGCCACCGACCGTGGCCGATGCGCGGCCGACCAGCCGGGCCACCATCGGCTGGCAGTGCCGGACCAGCGCCTCGGCCGCGCGCGGCTCGCCCAGCCGTACCCCGGCGAGGCATTCCCCGCGAGGTCGAAAGGAGCCGGGGCTCCGCTGGGCAGGTCTGGGCCATCCACGATCCAGAGAACGACGGGTCGCTGTGACGGTTACGACCAAAGGCCTCTGGGCTTGCCGGGACGGTTCTGGTCAGGTCGGTACTGACCCCAAGGCATGAAGACCCCGCTGCTCAGCGTCCAGACCCGGATCCTCGTCGCGTTCGTCTCCCTGACGCTGACCTCCATCGCGGTGGTCACGTGGCAGGGATACCGGAGCGCTCGGGCGGCCCTGACCGACGCGGCGGAGCGCGAGCTGGTCGGGCTCCAGCGGGCGAAGTCGGAGCAGGTGGGGACCATCCTCGCGACGACCCGCCGGCAGGTCATCGCCCTCTCTGGCACCGAGGTCTTCACCGCAGTGTCGGCGCGATCTCCGCAGCCGCCTACCGGGAGGTCGCAGGTGCCCAGGTGACCCCGGCGATGAAGGAGGCGGTCGAGCAGTTCTATCTGCGGGACTTCGACACGGCACTCGCCAGGCGGTCGGCCATCGCCCCGCCCCCGGGGGCGTTCGTGCCCCGGAATGCCGGGGCGCTCTATCTGCAGTACCACTACGTCGTACCTGCAGGCGCCGCGTACGACGGGGCCGGCGTCCTCGCCTCCGCCACCGATGCTGGCCCGTACGCCGCCGCGCTCGCCCGCCACTCCCGCCAGCTGCGCGGTGCGCTTGAGCGGCTGGGAATCGACAGCATCTCCCTGGTCGATCCGGAGACGATGGAGGTCTTCTACAGCTACCGGCAGAGCACCCTGCTCGGGACGAGCCTGCGCGACGGTCCTTACGCCGAGAGCAACCTCGCCGCGATGGTGCGGAGCCTCCGGGAGACCAAGGACGTCGACGACTACCGGGTGAGCGACTTCGAGGCTTGGCGGCCGTCGCTCGGGAGCCCGATGGCCTTCGTCGGCTCGCCGGTCTTCGACGGACCGAAGATGATCGCGGTGATGGTGCAGCGCTTCCGCCTTCGCCCCATCGCCCAGGCGCTCTCGAACGGTGGGAAGTGGACCGGGCTGGGGAAGACCGGAGAGGTGTACCTGCTCGGTGGCGACGAGACGATGCGCACCGACTCGCGCTTCCTCCTCGAGGACCGGGCGGCGTTCCTCGAGACCCTCCGCCACAGCACCCTGACCACCCGGACCGCCGAGACCGTGGAGCGGCTGAACACCACCATCCTCACCATGCCGGTGCGGCACGCGGCGGCGCGGGCCGCGCTGCGTGGAGAATCCGGGGTGATGGAGCTCGACGACTATCGGGGAGTCCCGGCCCTGATGGCGTATGGCCCGGTGGACCTGGACTCGGTCCGCTGGGCGATCATCGCCAAGATCGACCGTGCCGAGGCGATGGCCCCGCTCACGGCCTACCTGAAGCGCATGCTGGCCACGGCGGTGGTGCTGGCCTTCCTCGCCTCGCTCGCGGCGCTCCTGCTGGCGTCGGTGCTCACCCGTCCCATCACCGCCTTGGTGACCGCGGCGCAGGAGGTGAGCGGCGGTCGCCTCGACGTCCAGGTCCCGCTGCACCACATCCACGAGTACCGGAAGCTGGGCGAGGCCTTCAACGCGATGGTCAAGAGCCTCGGGGCGAGTCGGAGCGCGCTCGATCGGAAGGTCGAGGAGAACGAGCAGCTCCTGGACAGCCTGCTGCCGGCCTCGGGGGCAGCCCAGGTCCGCGGCGGCAGCGGGGATCGGCCGCAGGCCTTCGCCGACGTCACCGTGGCCTACATCCGGCTGGTGGGGCTCGAGGCGCTCTCGCAGAAGCTCGGCGAGGAGGCCTCGATGAGCCTGCTCAGCGACCTGGTGGAGGCCTTCGACGAGGCGGCGGACCAGCACGGCGTGGAGAAGGTCCGCACCATCGGGTCCTCGTACCTCGCGGCCTCGGGGCTGTCGGTGGAGCGGCCGGACCACACCGCGCGGATGGTGGAGTTCGCCCGTGAGGTGGTGCGCGTCGTCGGCCGCTTCAACACCGACCGGCAAGCGCACCTCACCGCGGAGATCGGCATCAACGCCGGCCCGGTCATCGCCGGGCTGGTCGGACGCCGCCGCTTCATCTACGACCTGTGGGGCGACACGGTGAAGATCGCCCGGGAGATCGAGAGCGACGGCAAGACGTCCATCCTGGTCACCCGCGCCGTCTACGACCGGGTGAGCGACACGGTGCCCTTCGGGCCGCCGGTGCGCCACGCGGTGCGCGGGGTCCAGAGCCTCGAGCTGTACCCGGTTCAGCTCGAGGTGGCGGCGGCGGCATGACCGAGCTGCGCGAGCTGCTGGCGGAGCACGGCGGCTGGGCGCTGGGGCTCGCGCTCGGGTTCCCGCTCGCGCTCCTGGTCCTCACCGAGGTATCGCTCGCGCTCGAGCGCGCCGGAAACCCGCTTGGACCGATTGTCCGGAGGGTCCGGAACTGGTTCCTCCCGCTCGTCGCCGGACTGCTCCTCCTCCGCACCGTGCTCGGGCGACCCGGGGACGACCTGTGGGTCCGCCTCGTCGAGACCGCCTGCTGGGTGATGGGCGTCGTCCTCACCATCGGATTCATCAACACGGCGGCGTTCGAGACCGCCGAGGCGGGCAGCTGGCGCTCGCGCGTCCCCAGGCTGCTGCGCGACCTGGTGGGCGTGCTGCTGGTCGCCATCGCCGCGGCGCTGGTCTTCCAGTTCGTGTGGGGGCGCGAGCTGCAGGGCGCGCTCGCCGCGCTGGGGGTGAGCTCCATCGTGGTGGGCCTCGCGCTCCAGGAGCCCCTGGGCAACCTGTTCTCCGGGCTGGTGCTCCTGATGGAGCGACCCTTCGAGGTGGGTGACGCGATCGAGGTGGGCAAGGTGGCCGGCAGGGTGCGCGAGGTGAACTGGCGCTCGGCGCACATCGTCTCCCCCGAGGGCGTGGTGCAGATCGTCCCCAACTCCACCCTCAACAAGGAGACCATCAACAACTACTCGAGGCCCATCTCGCTCCAGGCTGCCCAGCGCGCGCGGCCGGCCCCGGTCCGCTCCGACGAGATCGAGATCGGCTTCGGCTACCAGGACCCGCCGAACAAGGTCCGCGAGATCCTCCTCGCGCTGGCGCGGTCCACCGCGGGGGTGCTCGCCGAGCCGCCACCAAAGGTCAGGATCCTTCGCTACGGCGACTCGGCCATCCAGTACCGGGTCGTCTACCGCGTCCGGGAGGAGGGGAAGGGCGCGGTCCGGACCGAGCTGCTCGCTCGCCTCTGGTATGTGGCCCGGCGGGAGGGCCTGACCATCCCGTACCCCACGCGGGTGAACCTGAACCACCCGGAGTCCGAGCCGTTCGCGAAGACGCCGCCCACGCCCGGCGAGCAGCTGGCCCGTTTCCCGCGCATCCCGCAGCTGTCCGAGGCAGGCGAGACGCCCTCCGCCACCCAGCGCGCGTTCGGCAAGGGCGAGGTCGTCTTCAAGGAAGGTGACGTGCTCGAGGGCGTGTACCTCGTCATCTCCGGCGCCGTATCGCTCCAGCTCCCGGGAACTGCCGGCGCCTCCGAGCTCGGTGTGGTCCACGGAGGCGAGCTCTTCGGGCTGGCGGGCATGTACGGACGCCAGCCGGCGGAGTCCCGGGCCGTCGCCCTGGAGGACTGCGAGCTCGTGCTGCTCGGTCCGGAGACCATCCGGGCGCTCTTTGAGGCGAGCCCGCGGCTGGCGCGCGAGACCGGGCAGGCCCTCGACGTCCGACGCAAGGCCCTGCGATCCGCGCTCGCCGCGCTCCGCAAGCGCTCGCCGTAGATCCCCGCCCGCGTCCACGGAGGCTCAGGGGGGAAAGGCGCTCGCGCCGGAGCGAAGGCGCACCTGGACGCTCCGCAGTGCATCGCGGTACAGCCGGTCGTCCTTCATCGACAGCGCCTGGGTGTAGAGCGCCTCGGCCTGATCCAGCTCGCCGGAGGTCTCGAGCACGAGCCCCAGGTCGTACGCCGCCCCCGGCAGCTCGGGATGCCGGCTGTGCACCGAGGCGAAGGACGCCCGCGCCTCGTCCAGGTCGCCCCGCGCTGCGGCCGCGGCGCCCGGCTGGAGGAGGGGACTGTCGACGTCGAGCTCCACCTCCTCGACACGCGGCCGCGGGGCGAGCGCGCGAAGGAGATCGTCCACCGTCCGGAGGCTCGACTCGAGGAGCAGCTGCGACTCCCCGGCGCGGGTGACGTCCGAGGGGCTCTCCAGGCCCTCCACCAGACCGCCAGTCTCGTACGGCTCGCTCCAGGGCCCTTCGGGTGACCGCGCGAGCCGGGTGTGCAGACGCACGCGGGCCTGTGGCTCGGCTTCCCCTGCCGAGATCCGGGGCGCGCCGGAGCTCCACTCGGCCACCTCGAGCCAGACGTACGCGGTACGGCCGGTGGCATCAGGCGTCGCGCCTTCCCTCCAGGCGTCGACCTGGAAGTAGCCCTGCCGGGCGGCCCGACCCTTCAGGGTGTGGACGACGACCGATGGAGAGTCCTCCGGGCCATCCACCCGGACGAGCGAGAGCACGCGCGCGTTCGGCCCGAGGTCCAGCACCGCGGGGTCGGGCCGGGAGACGCGCATCGTCGGGGCGCACGCTTCGAGCAGGAGCAGCAGCCCCCAGAGCGCGCTACGGCATTCTCCCCACCGCATCCATCCCAAAGGTCAGCTCCGCCTGCCATGGCCCGGCCGGGAATCCATCCAGCACCAGCACCCGGTCCAGCGCCCGGAGCGTCTCGATCCCCAGCCGACCGAACTCGACGCCGAGCGCCGGTGGGGTCTTGGGGCGGGCCGTGCCGCCCGTCAACCAGACCACGGCGCCGTGGAGCATGAGCCGTCCGCTGGCGAGCTGCAGCTCGAGCAGGACCGGGATGCCGAGCCGGGCCTCCCTGGGGAGCTCACCGTTCTCGAGCTCCACGCCAGCCCCGCCGCGCGACAGGTCTCGCACGCTCCAGAGCTGCGTCGTCCCCTGCGCCTTGAGGTGCACCGGGACGCGCGGGTAGCGACGCGACTTCTCGTGGCGGTGCGCCTCGAAGAGCCGGAGCAGGGCGGCGTCGAGCCCCTTTCTGCTGCGGCCCGGCACGTAGCGGATGTTCAGGAAGTACTCGCCGGAGGCGGCGCGGCGGACGTCCACCACTTCACCGAGCACCTCCACCGGATGCGAGACCGATTCGGCGGTGAGCTCGAAGAGGAACTTCGTGCCGCGCTCGAGAGGACGCTGGCTGGGCAGCGAGACGCCACCCTTTCCGACGCTCTTGGTGAACGCCTGCAGCAGCGACTCGGGGCTCCGGTACGAGATGCGCAGCCGCACCGGCTGGACCGAATGCGGGGGGGTGACCGGAACGTTCATCGGCGAACGGCGAAGTTCCCGGAAACTCGTGGGGCCCACAAGCCCCGCAGGGGTGTGGGCCCCGCTCTTTCTGGCCTGATCGTGGAAAGGAGTGGTATGGAGTGGATCAACAGGGATCCTCACGGGCGGAAAACGTGTGTTCCGGGGCGTCTACGAGCACCACATCGACGGGAAGGGGCGAACCAGCCTCCCGGCCAAGCTCCGGGAGACGCTGGTGGGCGCCTACGACGAGCGCCTCATCGTCACCTCGGCCCTGGACCCCTGCCTGCACGCCTACCCCGTGCGGGAGTGGGAGCTCCTCGAGGCCTCTCTCGCCACCCGCAACCCGATGGAGCCGGGGGTGAAGACGCTGATGCGGCTCTACGTGGCGCCGGCGCAGGAGTGCCCGCTCGACAAGCTGGGCCGGATCCTGATCCCGCCCACGCTGCGCAGCCACGCCGGGCCTGGAGAAGGACGTGGTCTGGGCGGGGATGGTGAAGGTCATCGAGCTGTGGAGCCGGGAGGGCTGGCGCAAGGCGCAGGAGGACGCGCGCGGCGCCGCTGACTCGGCCGACGTCATGCGCGTGCTCACCGAGCTGCGCCAGGGAAGGGAGCAATCGTGACCAAGGCGGCGAAGAAGCGAATCGAGGTCGAGCCCTCGCTCCGGCTGAAGCACACCACGCTCTCCTGCATGGGCGAGCTGGACCGCGATGCGCTGCGCGCCATCCGGGACCGGATGGGCCGCCTGCTGGATCAGGGCTGTGTCTGGCTGGTGCTGGACCTGAGCGACGTCAGCCACCTCGACTACCGCGGGGTGCCCTGGCTGGTCTCTCAGACCGAGGAGTACCGGCAGCGGGGCGGCGACGTGAAGCTCGCCGGCGTGTCGCGCTACCTCCTGGCCATCCTCCGCGCCGCGGGCGCGCACGACGTGTTCGAGATCTACTCCGACGCCGGGGACGCGCGAGAGGCGCTGTCACAGGGCCAGAACGCCTGGCTTCACTGACGCGCGGGTCCCTTGCCGTTCGTCCACGCAACCGTCCTCCGTGACGAGGTGGTGCAGCTCTTGAATCCGGTTCCCGGGAAGCGCCTGGTTGATGCGACGCTCGGCGGCGGCGGGCACGCCGAGGCCCTGCTCGCAGGCGGTGCCGAGGTCATCGGCGTGGACCGGGACCCCACGGCCATCGCCGCGGCGCGCGCGACGCCTCGCGGGCTCCGAGCGCTTCCGTGCGCTCGAGGGCCGGGCCGGTGAGCTCGAATCGCTGCTCGGCCCCCTGGGCCTGCTCCCGGTGGACGGCCTCCTGATGGACCTGGGGGTGAGCAGCCCCCAGCTGGACACCCCGGAGCGGGGCTTCAGCTTCCAGGCCGACGGTCCGCTCGACATGCGGATGGGCCGGACCGGGCGAGACCGCGGCGGAGCTCATCGCCCGGCTGTCCGAGCCCGAGCTCGCCGCCGTGCTGCGGAGCTCGGCGAGGAGCCCTTCGCGAGGCCGATCGCCCGGGCGCTGAAGCAGGACCTGCCCTCGACGACGCTGGGCGCGGTCGAGTCGGTGAAGCGCGCGGTGCCCCGGAAGGCCTGGCCCTCCAGGGTGCACGTGGCCACCCGCACGTTCCAGGCGCTGCGCATCGCGGTGAACGACGAGGTGGGCGAGCTGGAGCGGGTGCTCTCGGCGCTGCCGCGGCTGCTGGTCGTGGGCGGCCGGGCGGCGGTCATCGCCTTTCACAGCCTCGAGGACCGGGCGGTGAAGCAGGCCTTCCGCGCGCTCGAGGGCCGCTGCACCTGTCCCCCCGGTCTCCCCGTCTGCGCCTGCGGAGCGCAGGGCACCTTCAAGGTCCTGACCCGCCGGGCGGTGCAAGCCTCGGAGGCCGAGGTCGAACGCAATCCCCGGGCGCGCAGCGCGCGACTCCGGGCCGTGGAGAGGGTGGCATGAGCCGGAACTCGGGGAAGGGGCGGCGGGTCTCGCTCGGCGCGGTGCTGGGGCAGATGCTTCCGGTGGTGCTGTGCTTCGGGCTCCTCGGCGCGGTGGGCATCCTCCACGTCGCCTCGCGCAGCCAGGTGGTGGACGCCGCGTACCGTCTGTCGGCGCTGGAGGCCGAGAGCCGCACGCTCTCCCTGGCCAACGACCGGCTGAAGCTGGAGCTGGCGACGCTGAAGCGTCCCTCGCGTCTCGAGGCGCTGGCGCGCGGTCAGCTCGGGATGGGCCCGGCGGATGCCTCGGTGGTCGACTCGGTCGCCGCGCGACCCGCTCCCGTCGCCGTGCACGCGGCCGAGGGTCGGCGCACGCTGGCGGACCGCCGCGCGCTGCGATGAGCCTCCGCCGCTCGTCCGAGCGTGGCCGGCCACCCGCGGAGCTGACGCGGTGGACGCGCGCGCGGGTGCTGGTGATGGGCGGGATGCTCATGCTGTCGCTCGGAGCGGCGCTGCTCCGCGCGGTCAGCCTCCAGGTCCTCCAGCGGGCGCGCCTGACCTCCATGGCCGCCGACCAGTCGGTGCGGGAGATGGAGATCCCCGCCCGGCGCGGCGAGATCTACGACCGGCGCGGCATCGCGCTCGCCCAGAGCGTGGAGGTGGACTCGCTCTGGCTGGACCCGTCGATGGTGGGGGACCTCCACCGGGCGGCCCGTGACCTCGCCAGGACGCTGCGCATCGATGCCCCGGAGCTCGAGGCGAGGCTCGCCCGCGCACGCCGCTTCGCGTGGGTGAAGCGCCAGGTGACGCCGCAGGAGGTCGCCGCGGCCCAGCGGCTGGACGTCCCCGGGCTCGGGGTGGCCAAGGAGCCGAAGCGCTTCTACCCGCAGCGCGAGCTCGGGGCGCAGGTGCTCGGGGTGGTGGGCACCGACGGCCACGGCCTCGAGGGGCTCGAGCTGGCCTTCGAGGACGAGCTGTCCGGTCAGAGCGAGAAGCTGCAGGGCACGCGCGATGCGCGCGGGCGAAATCTCTTGCTCCAGGGCACGCCGGAGACCGCCGGCCGCCAGGGCGCCACGGTCACCCTCACCCTCGACCGCCAGGTGCAGTACGTCGCGGAGAAGGCGCTCGACCGCGCGGTCGAGGAGAGCAAGGCCATCGGCGGGATGCTCGTCGTCCTGGATCCCCGGACCGGCGAGCTCCTGGCCATCGCCCAGTCGCCGCGCTTCAACCCCAACGCGCCGGCCCCCGGGATCGCCGCCGGCGCGCTCCGCGACCGCCCGGCGCTGGACACCTTCGAGCCCGGGAGCACCTACAAGGCCTTCGTCGCCGCGGCCGCGCTCGAGGACCACGCGCATCCGGCCCGAGGACGCCTTCGACTGCGAGGGCGGCAGCTGGGAGGTCGGCCGCCACGTCATCCACGACACCCACCCCACGGGATGCTGAGCGTCGCCCGCATCCTGGCGGTCTCGTCCAACATCGGCGCGGCCAAGGTGGCGCAGCGGCTCGGGCGCGAGGGGATGATGCGGGCCGCGCGCCGGTTCGGCTTCGGAGAGCGGCCCGGGCTCGCGCTCGCCGGCGAGGGCAAGGGGAGCATCCCGTATCCCAAGGCCGAGGTGACCCTGGCCACCCAGGCGTTCGGCCAGGGCCTGAGCGCCACCGCCGTCCAGGTGACCGCCGCCTACGGCGCGCTGGCGAACCGGGGCATCCTGATGCGGCCCTACCTCGTGGCGCGGGTGACCGACCCGGACGGGGTGGTGCTCCTCGAGAACCAGCCCACCCAGGTGCGGCAGGCCGTGAGCGAGAAGACGGCCCGTCTGGTCACCCAGATGCTCGAGGGGGCCGTCCAGAAGGACGGGACCGCCCCGCGCGCGGCGCTCGAGTCGTACCGCGTCGCCGGAAAGACCGGCACGGCGCAGAAACCCGACCCCGTGGCGCGCGGCTACTCCGAGAAGCGGATCGCCAGCTTCGCCGGCATCGTCCCGGCGGACGACCCGCGGCTGGTCATCTATGTGGTGGTGGACGAGCCCAAGACGGACGTCTACGGCGGCCTGGTCGCTGCCCCGGCATTCAGGGAGGTCGCCACGGCGGTGCTTCCCTACCTGGGCGTCCCACCGTCGCTTTCCGTGCTCGCAACCTCCAAGAAGGTTCCAATTCAGGCCCCGATGCAGGTAAAGGAGGAGCCTGCCGCGGCCCAGCCGGTCACCGAGCGGCTGGAGCAGGGGAGTGTGTCGGTCCCGAATGTGCAAGGACAGGTCGGTCGTGACGCCGTGGCGCGCCTGCTGGCGACCTCCCTGGAACCCAGACTTCGTGGCAGTGGACGGGTGATGGCGCAGTCGCCGGCTCCGGGCGCGCACGTGCCGCGCGGGGCGAGGGTGACGCTGGAACTGGGCGCCGCTCCCTGAGCAAGGACCTAAAGTTCATGAAGTTGACTGAAGTGTTGGCGGGGATTGGTGCCGAGCAGCAGTCCGGCTCCCGGGCGTCGCTCGAGGTCACGGGCGTCGCCCATGACTCGCGGAAGGTGAAGCCGGGGGATTCTGTTCGTCGCCGTGCCGGGCGCCACCTCGGACGGAGCGAACTTCGCCGCCGAGGCCAAGCAGAAGGGCGCGGTGGCGGTCCTGGTCCAGCGACCGGTGCAGGTCGACGGGCCGGTGTTCCAGGTGCCGAACGCGCGGGCCGCTCTCGCGCTGGTGGCGGCGAACTTCTACCGCAAGCCGGCGAGCGAGCTGATGCTGCTCGGGGTCACCGGGACGAACGGAAAGACCACCACCACCTGGCTGCTCGAGGCGATCTGCGCCGCGGGCGGAGCGGCCACCGGCCGGATCGGCACCATCGACACGCGCTTCGCCGGCCGCTCGCTCGAGCCCACCCACACCACGCCGGACGCGCTCGCGCTGCAGGCGCTCTTCCGCGAGATGGTGGATGCCGGGACGGACACCGTCATCATGGAGGTCAGCAGCCACGCGCTCGATCAGGACCGGGTGCATGGCCTGGTCTTCCGCGCGGCGGGCTTCACCAACCTGAGCCGCGACCACCTCGACTACCACCCGGACATGGAGGCCTACTTCCAGGCCAAGCGGAAGCTCTTCAGCGAGAACCTGAGCCCGGGCGGCGTCGCGGTGGTGAACGGAGACGACACCTACGCTGCGCGCCTCTACAACGAGGTCCGCTCCAGCAAGCGGATGGCCTGGAAGTTCAGCCGGACCGGCGGGGAGATCTCCGCCGCTGGCGTCGAGTACTCGCTCGCCGGCATCAAGGCCACGCTCAAGACGCCGGCCGGGGACATCGCCATCCAGTCGGCGCTGGTCGGCCCGCACAACCTCGAGAACATCCTGGCTGCGGCCGGGATGGCGCTCGGCGCCGGATTCAGCCGGCAGGACGTGAAGGAGGGCCTCGCCCGGATGAAGGGCGTGCCCGGCCGGATGGAGCGGATTCGAGTCCGAGGGCCGCGTGGCCCTGGTGGACTACGCCCACAGCGACGACGCGCTGAAGCGATCGCTCGAGGCGGCCCGCACCCTGGCCCGCGGCCGGGTGGTGGTGGTGTTCGGCTGCGGCGGCGACCGGGACAAGGGCAAGCGTCCGATCATGGGTCAGGTGGCGGCGGAGAACGCCGACCTGGTGGTCGTGACCAGCGACAACCCGCGCACCGAGGATCCGGACGAGATCATCGGGCAGATCACCGCGGGCGTGGAGAAGGCCGGCCTCCGCCGGATGAGCCCGGGCAAGGCCAAGAGCGGCGAGCGCGGCTACCTGGTCGACGCCGACCGGCGGACGGCTATCGAGCTCGGCGCATCGCTCCTGAAGGAAGGCGACGTGATGCTCGTCGCCGGCAAGGGCCACGAGGGGTACCAGATTGTCGGGACCGAGAAGCGACCCTTCGACGACGTGGCCGAGGCCCGGGCCGCGCTGGCGAAGGCCGCCGCCGCCTGACCCTCGCGCGATGGGCGCCGAGCCGCGGTTCACCCACCTCGAGGTCGTCACCGCCACCGGAGCCCGTCCCACGGTCACGTCGGTCGCGGGCTACGAGGGCGTCTCCACCGATTCACGGACGCTGACCCGGGGCGCGCTCTTCGTCGCGCTCCGGGGCGAGCGCTTCGACGCCCACGCCTTCCTCGCCGACGTCGCGGCGCGCGGAGCGGCCGGCGCGGTGGTGCAGGTCGGGCACCCCCGCTCCCAGGTGCCCCCGGCCTTTCCGCTCTACGAGGTGTCCGACACCCTGCAGGCGCTCGGAGGGCTGGGGCGGTTCCACCGCCGGCGCTTCCGGCTGCCCCTCGGCGCGGTGGGCGGGAGCAACGGCAAGACCACCACCAAGGAGATGGTGGGCGCCATCCTCGCCGTCCGCGGCCCATCGCTGAAGACGGAAGGGAACCTGAACAACGAGGTGGGCGTGCCGCTCACGCTCCTCCGTCTCCGGCCGGAGCACGTGGCCGCGGTGGTGGAGCTGGGGATGAACCACCCGGGAGAGATTGCCCGGCTCACCGCCGTGGCCGAGCCGGATGCCGGCGCTCATCACCACCATCCAGCCCGAGCACCTCGAGGGCCTCGGCAGCCTCGAGGGCGTGGCCGCGGCGGAGGGCGAGCTCTTCGCCGGCCTGCCCCCGCGGGCGACGGCGGTCATCAACGTCGACGATCCGCACGTGGCGGGGCAGGGGGCGCGGGCCCAGGGCCCCCACCTCGGCTTCGGGCGAGCCCCCGGCGCCGACGTCCGGCTGCTGGAGGCGACTCCCCGGGGCAAGAGCGGCCTGGCCCTGGTCATCGAGACGGCGGGACGCCGCTGGCCGGTGTCGCTCGGCTTCGTCGGCGAGCACAACGCGCTGAACGCGACCGGCGCCTTCGCCCTGGCCACCGCGCTCGGCTACCGCCCCGAGGAGTGCGTCCAGGGGCTCGAGGCCGCGCGGCCTTACGCCCGGCGGCTCAACGTCGTCGAGGCGGCTGGCGGCTGGACGGTGGTGGACGACTGCTACAACGCCAACCCGGCCTCGATGGCCGCGGCGCTGGACACCGCCCGCACGCTCGCCGCCGGTGGACGGGTGGTGGTCGTGCTGGGCGACATGCTGGAGCTCGGACCGGGCGAGCAGGAGGACCACGTCGCCCTGGGTGCGCGGGTGTCGCAGGTGGCCGCGCTCGCCGCCTTCCTCGGCCCGCGGAGCGCCTGGACCGCCGGGGCGGCCCCGGGCGTCGAGTCGGCACACTTCCTGGAAGTGGATCCGCTCTGGACTGGCTCGGCCCCAGACTGCGGCCGGGCGACCTCGTCCTGGTGAAGGGAAGCCGCGGCATGCGTCTCGAGCGGGTGGTGGAAAAACTGACCGGAGTGGTGACTTCCGGGGGACACTGACGCGATCCGACAGTGCTCTTCCTCCTCTACGGGCTGCTCCGGGACTCCCAGGCGCAGCGGTTCTTCAACTTCCTCCGCTACCCCACGTTCCGCATCGTGGCCGCGGGGGTGGCGGCGCTGCTGATCGGCCTCTTCTGGGGCCGGCAGTTCATCGAGAAGCTGCGCCTCACCCAGCACGGCCAGAGCAACATCCGAGAGGACACGCCCGACCGGCACCAGACGAAGAAGGGCACGCCGACGATGGGCGGCACGCTCATCCTGGTGTGCATTGGCCTGTCGACGCTGCTGTTCGCCGACCTCTCCTCCCGGGTGGTGTGGGTCGCGCTGCTCTGGACCTTCGGCTACGGCTTCATCGGCTTCCTCGACGACTGGCTGAAGCTGTCGAAGCGCAACAGCAAGGGGCTGGCCGGGAAGAAGAAGCTCCTCCTCCAGACGGCGTTCTTCCTGGTGGGCATCTTCGGCATCCTCTGCACCTGGAAGGGTGGGTCGCCGCACCTCCTCATCGAGACGCGGATCACCGTGCCCTTCATCCCCACCCGGCACTTCAACCCCGACCTGGGCTGGGTCTACGTGTTCTTCGCCTGGGTGGTGGTGGTCGGGACCTCGAACGCGGTGAACCTGACCGACGGGCTCGACGGCCTGGCCATCGTGCCCACCATCGTCGCCGCCACCACCTTCGCCATCCTCTGCTACGTGGCAGGGAGCGGGCTCCACATCGCCGACGTGGTGGAGGTGGCCGGGCAGCAGCGGCTGGTGAGCACGCCACTCTGGCGCTACCTGGGCATCCTCCCGGTCACCGGCGGCGCCGAGCTGGCGGTGTTCTGCGCCGCGATGGTGGGGGCCGGTCTGTCGTTCCTCTGGTTCAACACCTACCCGGCGAGCGTCTTCATGGGGGACATCGGCTCGCTCGCGCTTGGCGGCGGGCTGGGCGGCCTGGCGGTGCTGAGCAAGAACGAGGTGGCATCCGCCATCATCCACGGCGTGTTCCTCGCCGAGGCGCTCTCGGTGATGATCCAGGTGGCCTCGTTCAAGATGACCGGGCGACGGGTCTTCAAGATGGCACCGGTGCACCACCACTTCGAGCTCAAGGGGCTCTCCGAGCCGAAGATCATCGTGCGCTTCTGGATCGTCTCCATCGTCTGCGGCGCGGTGGCGCTGATGACCCTGAAGCTGCGCTGACGTGGACCTCCAGGGACGCACGGTCGCGGTGCTGGGCGCGGGCGCGAGTGGGCTCGCCGCGTCCGAGCTGCTGCTCTCTCGCGGGGCGGGGGTGACGCTCTGGGACGAGCGTCCGGTGGCGCAGCTCGGCGCCGAGGCGCTCGTCGCCCGGGGGGTGGCGGTGCGGGGCGGCACGCCGCTCGCGGAGGTCGACCTCGGCCGGCCCGACCTGGTGGTGGTGAGCCCGGGCGTGCCGCTGCGCGTGTCGTCCATCGTCCAGGCCCGCGAGAACGGAGTCCCGGTGTGGGGCGAGGTCGAGCTCGCCGCGCGCTTCCTCCCGCCCGGCGCGGCGGTGCTCGGCATCACCGGCACCAATGGCAAGAGCACCACCACCGCGCTGCTCGGCGCGCTCTGCGAGGCCGGAGGGCTCGCTCCCTTCGTCGGCGGCAACCTCGGGACGCCGCTCTCGCGGGCCGTGCTCGAGCCAGCGCGCCGGATGTACGTGCTCGAGCTGTCCAGCTTCCAGCTCGAGGGGATGGAGGCGGTGCGGGTTCACGGTGCCGCCGTGCTCAACGTCACCCCGGACCACCTGGACCGCTACGCCGGGATGGAGGACTACGCGGCGGCCAAGGCGCGCATCTTCCGGAACCAGGAGCCGGGCGACGTCGCGGTGGTGAACGCCGACGATCCATGGGCGCTGCGCATGGCGGCGGATGCCCGCGGGCGGCGGTTCGGCTTCACCCTGCGGCCGAGGCTCGCCACCCCCGCGGGGCTGGTGGGCCTTGCCGGACCGGTCGAGGGCGGCTTCCAGCTCGGGTCCGCCGGGGTCACGCTCCGGCTCGCCAACCGTGCGCTCCGCGGCGGCCACAACCTGGCCAACGCCATGGCAGCCTCGCTGCTCGCCTTTCACGCCGGCGTCCGGCCAGAGGCGCTCCAAGCCGGGCTCGACGGCTTCCCCGGCCTCTCGCACCGGCTCGAGTCGGTGCGCACGCTCGACGGGGTCGAGTGGGTGAACGACTCGAAGGCCACCAACGTCGACGCGGTGCTCACCGCGCTGGCGGCCTTTCCTCCGGGGCAACGCCTCTGGCTGATCGCCGGCGGGAAGGGGAAGGGCGCTCCGTACCGTCCACTGGCGGAGGCAGCGGTCGGAAAAGTCGCGGGGTTACTCACCCTTGGGCAGGATGCCGCTCTCCTGGAAGCGGAGTTCGACGCCGTGTGCCCTGTCCACCCCTGCGAGACGCTCGACCGAGCGGTGGCACGTGCGCGTACCCTCGCGCGCCCCGGGGACGTGGTGCTGCTCTCGCCGGCCTGCGCCTCCTTCGACCAGTTCAAGAACTTCGAGCACCGCGGGACCACCTTCCGCGCGCTGGTGGAGGCGCTCTCGTGAGGCCGCGCCGCACCCCTGCACCCTCGCCCGCGCTGCCGGACGGACGCACCGGGCCGGTCCGGCTGGCGGTGGACCCGGTGCTGCTCGGCGCGGTGGTGGCGCTCGTCTCGCTCGGGCTGGTGATGGTGTACTCGGCCAGCGCGGTCACCGCGGCCGAGAAGCAGGGCAACGGCTTCTACTTCCTCGAGCGGCAGCTGCTCGCGGCCGGGGTGGGGCTGGTGGCCATGGCTGCAGCCGTCCGGGTGGGGTACCGGCGGCTCGCCCGCCTGGCGTATCCCATGCTGCTGCTGAGCATCGTGCTCCTGGTGATGGTCCTGATCCCGGGCGTCGGAACGGTGGTCGGCGGCGCCCGGCGCTGGCTCCGCCTCCCGGGCCTCAGCCTGCAGCCGGCCGAGATCGCCAAGTTCACCTGGGTCGTCTACCTCGCGTACTCGCTGGCCAAGAAGCGCGAGAAGGTGGCCACGTTCTCCATCGGGTTCCTCCCCCACCTCCTGCTGGCGGGCCTGCTGGTGGTCCTCTGCATGGCCGAGCCCGACTTCGGGAGCTCGGTCGAGCTCCTGGTGCTGCTCTTCATCCTCCTCTTCGCCGCGGGGACGAAGCTGTCGTACCTGGTGGGCTCGGTGCTGCTGGCGATGCCGCTGGCCTACGGGGCCATCGCCCACTCGCCGTACCGGCTGGCGCGCATCACCGCCTTCCTCGACCCCTGGGCCCACCGCCACGACATCGGCTACCAGGTCGCCCAGTCGCTCATCTCGGTGGGCTCGGGCGGCTTCTTCGGTCTCGGCCTCGGCGAGAGCCGTCAGAAGCTCTTCTTCCTCCCCGAGGCCCACACCGACTTCATCTTCAGCATCATCGGCGAGGAGCTGGGGCTCATCGGCGCGGTGGCCACCATCGTCCTGTACGGCATCGTGGTGTGGCGGGGGACGCGGGCGGCGCTCCGGGCGAGTGAGACCTTCGGCACCTACCTTGGCCTCGGGCTGACTGCGATGCTCGGGTTCCAGGCTGCGGTGAACATGAGCGTCGCGATGGGAATGCTGCCGACCAAGGGGCTGACGCTCCCCTTCATCTCCTACGGTGGCTGCTCGCTGGTCATCTCGATGGCCGCCGCGGGAGTGCTCCTCTCGCTGAGCGCCTCGTCGGCTCCCCTCCGGAATCCTGGCCCCTCGCGCGTCCGGCGCATGCAGGAGGCGGCCGCGTGAGGATGCTCATCGCCGGCGGCGGGACCGGGGGGCACCTCTTCCCGGGCATCGCGCTGGCGGAGGAGGTCACCACCCGGCACCCGGACAACCGGGTGCTGTTCGTCGGGACGACGCGCGGGCTCGAGGCCCGGGTGGTTCCCGCCGCGGGCTTCGCCCTCGAGACCATCGAGGTGCGCGGGCTGAAGGGCATGGGGCTGCTCCGGAAGCTCCAGGCGCTGTTGCTCCTCCCGCTCTCGTTCCTCGCCAGCTGGCGCATCGTGGGCAGGTTCCGTCCGGACGTGGTGGTGGGCGTGGGCGGCTACGCGTCCGGCCCGGTGGTGCTTGCCGCATGGATCCGCGGGGTGGCCACCGCCATCCAGGAGCAGAACGCGCTCCCGGGCATGACCAACCGCATCCTCGGGCGGATCGTCCGGGCGGTGTTCATCGCCTTCGAGCAGGCTCGCGCGGCGTTCCCGCCCCGGAAGACGTACCTGGTGGGCAACCCGGTCCGGCGCAAGCTGATGGACAACTACCTCCTCCGGAGCCGGTCCGCGGTGACCGACGGGCGCTTTCGCCTCCTGGTGGTCGGCGGCTCGCTCGGCGCACGCGGTCTCAACACCCGGATGCTGGAGGCGCTGCCGTTCCTGGGAGACCTGCGAGAGCGGATGGACGTCGTGCACCAGACCGGCACGCTGGACCTCGAGCGGGTCAAGGCGGGCTACGCCGCGGCGGGGATCGACCGCCGAGGTGGTGCGCCTTCGTCGAGGACATGTCCGCGGCGTACGCGCAGGCCTCGCTGGTTCTTTGCCGGGCCGGGGCGACCACGGTGGCCGAGCTGACCATCTGCAAGAAGGCGTCGATCCTGGTGCCCTTCCCGTTCGCCACCGACGACCACCAGGCGGTCAACGCCGCGGCGCTGGTCGAGGCCGGGGCGGCGCTGATGTTCCGCGAGGCCGAGCTCACCGGCGAGCAGCTGGCCCGCGAGCATTCGCCGGCTCGCCGCCGACCCGGAGCGCCTGCAGCGGATGGAGCGGGCCGCCGGGCTGCTCGGCCGCCCCGAGGCCGCCCGCGAGCTGGCGGACGCCTGCGCGCGAGCTCGTGGCGCCGGCCCGAGCGGCAGGGGACAGGTGGTGCCGCGATGACCCGACGCGCCCCGGTGGTGAGCCTCTTCAAGACCCGCCACGCGGCCCAGGTGCACTTCGTGGGCATCGGCGGCATCGGGATGAGCGGCATCGCCGAGGTGCTGATCAACCTCGGCTACCGGGTCGAGCGGCTCGGACCTCAAGGAGTCGGAGATCACCCGCCGGCTGCACCGCACTGGGCGCGCGCTGTGACGATCGGCCACCGGGCGGAGAACCTGGTCTCGGCCGACGTGGTGGTCATCTCCTCGGCGGTCCGGCGGGACAACCCCGAGGTGCTCGCCGCCGAGGCGCGGAAGATCCCGGTCATCCCCCGGGCGGAGATGCTGGCCGAGCTGATGCGGCTCAAGTACGCGGTGGCGGTCGCCGGCAGCCACGGGAAGACCACCACCACCTCGATGGTGGCGACGGTGATGAACGCCGCCGGGCTGGACCCCACCGCGGTGGTGGGCGGCAAGGTCAACGTGCTCGGGAGCAACGCCAAGCTCGGCAAGTCGCGACCTGATGGTGGTGGAGGCCGACGAGTCGGACGGGAGCTTCCTCAAGCTCCACCCGTCGCATCGCGGTGGTCACCAACATCGACCCCGAGCACCTCGATCACTTCGGGAGCCTGGACGCGCTCCGGAACGCCTTCGTCGAGTTCTGCAACCGGGTGCCCTTCTACGGGCTGAACGTGCTCTGCCTCGACCACCCCAACGTCCAGGCGCTGCTCCCGCAGCATCGGCGAAGCGCGTCGTCACCTACGGGACCACGCACACCGCCGACTACCGGCTCGAGGGCGTGACGCTCGACGGGTTCTCGACCCGCTTCCACGCCTTCCGCCGCGAGGAGGCGCTGGGCGAGTTCACGGTGCAGATGGTGGGCGCGCACAACGCGCTGAACGCGCTGGCGGTCATCGCCGTGGCCGAGGAGATGGAGATCCCGCTCCCGGTCGTGCGCACGGCGCTCGCGGAGTTCGCCGGCGTGCAGCGCCGCTTCACCGTGCGCGGCGAGGCGCGGGGCATCACCGTGGTCGACGACTACGGGCACCACCCGGCCGAGGTGCTGCGCCACGCTCGCCGGGGCGCCGCCGGGCGTTCGGGCGCCGGCTGGTGGTGGTGTTCCAGCCGCACCGCTACACGCGCACCCGGGATCTGCTCGCCGAGTTCGCCACCGCCTTCAACGACGCCGACGTGCTCGTCGTCCTCGGCATCTACGCTGCGAGCGAGGAGCCCATCCCCGGCGTCATCGGGCGAGGTCGCTCGCCCAGGCCATCCGGAGCCATGGCCACCGGGACGTGACCTACGTCGAGCGGCGGGCGGACGTGGCCGCCGCCCTGGCGCCGAAGCTCCGCGAGGGAGACCTGGTCGTCACCCTCGGCGCCGGCGACGTGACGCAGGTGGGCCCGGAGCTGCTCCAGCTGCTCGAGCCCGCGCAGCAGGGCGGCCGGGCGGGCTAGCTAGCCAGGCAGCGAATGGCGCAACCTGGAGGTTGCATCTCAGGTCGCGGCCGTGCAGATTGTCGCAACCAGGAGGTTGCACATGGCCGACGCCGTCCCCGATCGCATCGAGAAGCAGATCGTCCTCACGGCCCCGCGCTCCCGCGTCTGGCGGGCGCTCACCGACGCCCGCGAGTTCTCGGCGTGGTTCCGGGTGAATCTGGAAGGAGAGTTTCACCCCGGGCAGCGCATCGCCGGGCCGGTCACCTATCCTGGCTACGAGTACATCACGATGGAGGCCTGGGTGGAGCGCATGGAGCCGGAGACGCTGTTCTCGTTCCGGTGGCATCCCTTCGCGATCGAGCGCGGCGTGGACTATTCGAAGGAGCCCACCACCACGGTCGAGTTCCGGCTCGAGGAGGTCCCCGGCGGGACGCGGCTGACCGTCATCGAGGCGGGTTTCCAGAAGCTCCCGGTGGCCCGGCGAAGCCCGGCCCACGAGGCGAACGCCTCCGGCTGGGAGGCGCAGCTCAGGAACATCGAACGGCATGTCGCCGACCATCCGTCACCGCGCGCCTGACCCGAGCCCGTCTTCGCTGCCCTCGGCGATCCGACGCGTCTCCTGCTGCTGCGCCGTCTGTCGACCGAGGGCGCGCTCTCGGTGACCGCGCTCACCTCGGGAACCCACATCTCGCGCCAGGCGGTGACCAAGCACCTCGTCGTGCTCGCCCGGGCCGGGCTGGTGGAGAGCGAGCGCCAGGGCCGCGAGCGGCTCTGGGCGCTCGCGCCGGGTCAGATCGACGAGGCGCGCCGCGCCCTCGAGCAGATCTCCCGCGAGTGGGATGACGCGCTGGGTCGGCTCCGCAGGCTGGTCGAGCGCTGAGCCGGTCTTCCGGTCACCGCTGGACGCGACGTCGACGCGGCGCTTGACCCTCTTCGCCCTCGGGCGGACAACACCGGCCCCCGCTGGAGGGGCTGGAGGAGGGTGCAATGCGCGAGAGGGTGCAGACAGTGACGCGAGTGATCGCCGGGTGCGCCGTGCTGGCCCTGGCCAGCTGTGGGGCGGGAGCCGATCGGGCGGGTGCGGCCGCGCAGTCAGATGCGGTGGCCTCGAGTCAGGACGCCCTCAAGAGCAGCGGCGCGCCGAAGGTGACGCCGCAGACCAGCGGGACCACCTCGGGACTCATCGCCATCAGCGCGGTGGACGCGCGCGTGGTGTGGGCGGTCGGGCGCTTCGGGACGTACGTGATCACCACCGACGGTGGGAAGACCTGGCACCCCGGCGTGGTGCCCGGCGCCGAGACGCTCCAGTTCCGAGACGTGGAGGCGGTGAGCGCGAAGGTGGCGTACCTCCTCTCGCTCCCCACCGACACCATCGCCCCTCGCATCTACAAGACGCTGGACGGCGGGAAGACGTGGAAGATCGAGTTCCAGGCGCCCGACACGTCCTACTTCTACGACTGCTTCGCGTTCTGGGATCCCTGGAGCGGCATCACCCTGGGTGACTCGATCAACGGCCGCTTCCCGGTGATCCGGACCTTCGACGGCACGACCTGGCATGACATCGGCGATCGGCTGCCGCCCGCGCTTCCGGGGGAGGCCGGCTTCGCCTCGAGCGGGACCTGCGCCGCGACCCAGGGCCATCGGCGCGCCTGGCTCACCACCGGCGGCACCGGCACGACGCGGGTCTTCTACACCACCGACCGGGGGCAGAGCTGGGGCGTGACGACCGCGCCGATCACCGCGGGCGTCGACCAGGCCGGCGGCGGATTCAGCATCGCCTTCCGCGATGCACGGCACGGGATCCTCGGCGGAGGCGACCTCGCTGCCACCGGCGTGGTGGCCAACATCGCCCGCTCGGGCGACGGCGGACGCACCTGGGTGGCCGGTACCAGCGCCCCGATCCCCGGCGCCATCTACGGGCTCGCCTATGCCGGGCACGGCCGCGGCGAGGCCTGGGGCAGCTGGGGACGTGACGACGACCGCGGCGACGACGACCATGAGCAGGGCAGCGGGTCCATTCGCGTCGTCGCCACTGCCCCCACCGGGACGGCGTGGTCCCCCGACGAGGGTCGGAGCTGGACGACGCTGACCGGGCTGAGCGGCCTGTGGGCCGTGGGCTTCGGCAGCGACAAGACCGGCTGGCTGGTCGGGACGAACGGGCAGATCGTCCGCATCGACTTCTGAGACGGCCCTCGTGACGGGTCCCGGGCGCTCGGCTCACCGCGAGCACCCGGGGCCCGAACGCGTCGGAATGGGACCCACGGCGTGCCCGAAATCGGTGCTCGCGCCACACGTCTTCCGGTGGTGAACCGACGTCCCGTGGCGATCGCCGTCGGCGTGCTGGCCGTGGCGACGTTCGTGCTGCACCTGGCGACCAACGGGCAGTACGGCTTCTTCCGGGACGAGCTGTACTTCCTGATGTGCGGGCAGCGGCTGGACTGGGGGTACGTGGACCAGCCGCCGGGGATCGCGCTCGTTGCCCGGCTGGCCAGCGAGCTCGCGGGGATGTCGCTCGTCGGGATCCGTCTCCCGGCGGCGCTCGCCGCGGCGGGGCTGGTGGTGCTGGCCTCTGCGTTCGCGGTGCGGCTCGGGGGCGGCCTCTTCTCTGCGGTGCTCGCCGGGCTCACCGTGGCGGTGGCGCCCGCGCTTGCGACCTGGGGCCACCTGCTGACGATGAACGCCTTCCAGCCGCTGGTCTGGCTGGGGCTGGCCTGGACCGCGTTCTCTCTGGTCGAGGACCGGGGGCGTCCACTCGTTCGGTGGGCGTCGTTCGGGCTGCTCGTCGGCGTGGGGGCCAACTTCAAGTACGACGTCGTCTTCTGGCTCGCTGGCCTGGCGCTCGGGGTGCTCCTGTCCAGCGACGGGCGCCGGGCCATGCACTGGAGGGGGGTCGGCCTGGCCGCGCTCGTCGCTGCGGTGCTCGTCGCGCCGAACATGCTGTGGCAGGGACGGCACGGGTTCCCGATCCTGGAGCTCCTGCGCAACGGGCAGCTGCACAAGAACACGCCGTTCGAGCCGGTGGGCTTCCTCGTCCAGCAGCTCATCCTCATTGGCCCGCTGGCGGCGCCGGTGTGGCTGCTCGGACTCTTCTCGGGGCTGACCCGCCGGGACCGCCCGACGGCGATTCTCTCCCTCGCCTTCGTTGCCACGGCGGCCCTGATGTTCCTCGGCAAGGCGAAGGCCTACTACCTCGTCCCGGCGTACCCCACGCTGCTCGCGCTCGGCGCGGTGGAGCTCGAGGCGCGCATCCGCCGACCGGTGCTGCGGTGGGCGACGGCGCTGCTGGTGCTCGCCGGTGGAGCGGCGCTGCTCCCCATCTTCATCCCGGTGCTTCCGGTGGACACGCTGATCCGGTACCAGGCGGCGCTGCACTTCACCCCCGCCCGGGACGAGCAGCATGAGTTCAACCCGCTGCCGCAGCACCTCGCCGACGAGTTCGGCTGGCCGGGGATCGTCGACGCGCTGGCCCGGGCCTCGGCGCGACTGACGCCGGAGGAGCGGCGGACCGGCGCGATCTACACGTTCAACTACGGCGATGCGGCGGCGCTCGAGTTCCTCGGGCGCGGCCGCGAGCTCCCGACGGTCGTCTCCGGGCACAACCAGTACTGGGTGTGGGGCCTGCGTGGATCGACGCTCGATCCGGTGCTGGTCATCGGCGGCTCGGTGAAGGGCCTCTCGAGCGACTACCGCGAGGTCGCCGAGGTCGGCCGGACGCCGACGGACCCGCACGCGATGCCGTACGAGAGCAACCGGCCGATTCACCTGTGCCGGGGACGAAGGACGGATCCGGTGGCGACCTGGCGGGAGGAGAAGCACTTCGAGTGAGCGAGTGCGTCAGCGGCCTGCGAGCGACCGCGCCGCCGCGAGTCCGAGAAGCACCGCCGCGCCGCCGAGGAGAATTCCTCCATCCCTCGCAGCGTGCCCAGCTTCGCCGCACCGCCCTCCGCGCGAACCAGCCGACCGGCGACGACGGCCGCCGAGGTCGTGACCGTGAGCTCCAGGGTGATGAACGTGGTGGCCAGCACGCCGAGCTGCAGCGGCACCGAGCCTCCGGGGCGGACGAACTGAGGAAGCACGGCCCCGAAGAAGAGGATCGCCTTCGGATTCGTCCAGACGAGGAGCAGGCCCCGGCCGAACGGACCGACCCCGGGTGCCCCGGCCCTGGCCTCGGGTGTCCTCGCTCTCTCGTTCCAGACCTGGACGCCGTGCCAGGCGAGGTACGTGGCGCCGGCGAGCTGGATCGCGATCCGCAGCGTGGGTGCCCGGGAAAGTGCACCGGCGACGCCGGCCATCGCCGTGGCCACCATCGCCGCGATGCCCAGGGCGTTGCCGAGCACCATCGGGAGCGTCGCCCGGACCCCACGGGCGATGGCGTGCCCGACGATGGCGAGCATCGTGGGGCCGGGGGTGAGCACGGCGATCAGGGAAAGACCGAGGAAGGCCAGCCAGGGACCGAGCGCGATCATGGCGCGCCCTCCCGTCCCCAGCCGCCACGAAAGGCGGTCTCCTCGAGCGGTCGGCGGGTCCGGGGAGCCATCGGCGCCTCCAGCGGCCAGCCTGCCGCCGTCACCGTCATGGGCTCGAGACCGGGTGGCGCGGCCAGCGCGACGCGGAGGCGATCGGCGTCGAACCCTGCCATCGAGTGGACCGCCAGGCCGTCGGATACCGCCTGGAGCACCAGATGGGCAGTCGCCAGCCCGAGGTCATGCTCGGCCCAGCGGTTCGGTCGGGAGCCGCGGCCCTGGCGAGTGAAGAGCCCGACGATCAGCGCCGCCGCGTCCCTGGCCCAGACCGCGTTGGAGTCGTCGAGCGTCCCGAGGACGCTCTGGAACTCGGTCTCTCCCCGGAGCGCCCAGGCGAACCGCCAGGGTTGAAGGTTGTAGCTGGAGGGGGCGAGCTGTGCCGCGCGGAGGAGCGTGAGGACCTGGTCGGGGGAGACGCTGCGTGCAGGATCGAAGCGCTCGTGGCTGCGGCGGGCGAGGATGGACGGGAGAAGCGGAGAGGTGGATGTCATGTCCTCTCCCTGTGCGTTGGACGGCCCCCGGTCGAGGTCGTCATTCTCCCGTCCTGTGAGCTCTTCTCACACCAGGGGGCGGAGGCGTGGCTTGCCGCCGCTCAACGCGCTCCGGGCCTTCGAGGCCTGCGCCCGGCTGGGGTCCACCGTGGCCGCGGCGGCCGAGCTGGGGGTGACCCACGGCGCGGTCAGCAAGCAGCTGGCGACCCTCGAGGCCTGGCTGGGGACGCCGCTCTTCGAGCGCGGTCGCGCCCGCCTCTTCGCGACTCCCGCGGCGGCGCGCTACGCGCTCACCCTCTCTTCCGCGCTGGACCTCGTCGAGCGAGGCACCGAGGCCCTGCGAGCCACCGAGGCGGGGAGCCCGGACCTGGTCCGGCTGAGCACGACCGGCTCGGTCGCCGCGCTCTGGCTGATCCCCAGGCTCGCGGCATTTCGTGCCCGGCACCCCGGGATCGAGGTCTGGATCTCCGAGAGCCGGGAGCTGGTGGACCTCGGGCAGCCCGGAGGACCGGAGCTGGCGATCCGCCTCGGACGCGGGCCGTGGCCGGGAGTCCAGGCCGAGGCGTTGATGAGCGACGCGGTGGTCACCGTCTGCGCGCCGTCGGTCGCCGCTCGGCTCCGGGAACCCCAGGACCTGGCCCGCGAGACCCTGCTGCACGACGAGGACCCCCGCGTCTCCTGGGCGGAGTGGCTGGAGGCGGCTGGACTGGGACACCCGCGCTGGGCGTCGCGCGGGCCCCGCCTCGCCGACGGGGCGCTGGTGCTCCAGGCAGCGCGCGCGGGGCAGGGGGTGGCGCTCGGTCGCCGACGCCTCGCTGCGGGACACGCTGCGGAGCAGAGCGCTGGTCCAGCCCTTCCCGACCCAGGTCCCCCTCGGCCCGAGCTACTGGCTGGTCCGACCGCCCAGGGGTACGCGGCTCAGCACGGCCGCGCGGACGTTCGCCACCTGGCTCCGGGAGACCGCCCGACGCGAGGAGACCGGGCGCGAGAGCTGAGCCCACGGCCCGAGGCCGCGGCACGTACCTCGGCTCGGGCTGTCCGGGGTCACGGCCGCGGGGAAGCGCCGTGCCAGAAGCGGTCGACCTCGACCCACAAGGCCAGACCGGCCGCGTCGAGCAGGGCGATCGCCACGGGTACGGTCTCCCGGAAGTCCTGAAGGACCTCCATCACGCCCCACGCGGCGAGCTCGTGGGCGTTCAGCGAAGGCCGGGCAGCGACCTCGTTCAGGATCCCGAACAGCTCCTGGATGCGCGAGATCCTCGGCCCCGGCCCCCGCCCGGATCAGTTCCCGTGCATGCACCGCGACCGAACCGGCAATCCAGTACGTGTTCTCGAGGTCGAGCACGTCGTCCCGGACCTCCGGAAAGACCTCGAGCAGTCGGGAGGCAATCGCGAGGCGTTCGGCCTGCCCTGGGTCGGCGTCGTCCGAACCTGCCGGGGTCATGAGGCGGCGAATGTCGCGAGCAGCGCCAGCAGCGCTGGCAGCCCCTGGATGACGAGGATCCGGCGGGAGACCGTGGCCGCCCCGAAGACCGCGGCGATGAGGACGCAGGCGAGGAAGAAGAGCCGCAGTGGCCCGGCGAGCGGGTCGGGGGCGCAGAGGCTCCAGAAGAGCCCGGCAGCGAGGAAGCCGTTGTACAGCCCCTGGTTCGCAGCGAGCGGCGCGGCCTGCGCGGCGTATTCGGGCGTGGTCCGGAAGATCCGCCGGCCGGCAGGGCTCTTGAAGAGGAACATCTCGAGGACGAGGAAGCCGACGTGCTCGAGCGCGACGAACGCGACCAGGATGTTCCGGAGGAGGGGCACGGCCGCATGCTGGTCGTACCCTGGCGTACCCGTCCAGCAGAACCCTCCTGCGCGGCGACGCACGGCGCCAGCGCGGTGGACGTGCCCGGTGGCCAGCGCCGGTGGCTGCCGCGGTCGGGATCTTGCGTCCGACCCCTCCATCTGATTCTCAGGAGGAAGCCTTGACCGCGTCCTCTCCTCCGCCGGCCCGCGCCGGGCTCCTCACCGGCCTCGCCGCGGATGCGAGCCCCGGCGAGCCGCTCGCCCCGTGGACCAGCCTCCGCGTCGGCGGACCGGCCGAGCTGCTCGTCCGGCCACGCAGCGCCGACGCGCTCGTTCGCCTCCTGGCCCGGGCAAAGGCCGGCGGCATCCCGGTGCACGTCCTCGGCGGCGGCGCGAACACGCTGGTGGGCGATCTCGGCATCCCGGGCGTGACCCTCAAGCTGCCGGCAGACCTCTTCCCGGAGGAGATCCAGCCCGCGGGCCCGGGGGACGGGGGACTGGTGACGCTCGGGGCTGGCGCCGCCATCGCCCGACTGATCAACGTCATGCGCACGCGCGGGTGGGTGGGCGCGGAGTTCCTCGCCGGCATCCCGGGGACCATCGGCGGCGCGGTGGCGATGAACGCCGGGACCAAGCAGGGGGAGTGCAAGCGGGTCCTCGACGCCGTCGAGCTCGCAACGCCGGACGGCATCGGCTGGGTCACACGCAGCGCGCTGACCATCCGCTACCGGCACACCGAGCTGCCCGCCGGGCGCGGTGCTCACCCGCGCCCGCTTCCGCCTGTCCGAGGGCGACATCGAGGCCTCGCGCGCGGCGATGGATGCGGACCTCGGGTACCGCAAGCGCACCCAGCCGCTCAGCCAGCCGAACTGCGGCAGCGTCTTCCAGAACCCCCCGGGGGACCACGCCGGCCGGCTGATCGAGTCGGTCGGCCTCAAGGGGACGGTGCTCGGCGGCGCGCAGAATCTCGCCGCTGCACGCGAACTGGATCGTCAACCTCGGCCAGGCCCGCGCCGCGGACGTGGTCGGACTCATCGAGCGCGCGCGAGAGCGCGTGCGCGAGGCCACGGGCATCGTGCTCGTGCCGGAGGTGAAGCGGGTGGGAGTCTTCGGATGAAGAACAGGCGGATCGGCGTGCTGATGGGCGGGCTCTCGGTGGAGCGGGAGGTCAGCCTCCGCACCGGGGCGGGCGTCGCCGCGGCGCTGAGGAGCCTCGGCTACACCGTGGTGGAGCTCGACGTGCAGAAGGACGTCGCCGAGCGTCTCCGGGCCGAGCGCATCGAAGTGGCGTTCATCGCCCTCCATGGCCGGTACGGAGAGGACGGCTGCATCCAGGGGCTGCTCGAGTCGATGTTCATCCCCTACACCGGCTCGGGCGTGCTCGCGTCCTCGGTGGGGATGGAGAAGGTGTTCGCCAAGCAGGTCTTCCTGGCCCACCGCATCCCGACCCCGGCGTACCGGTCGTTCGATTCGCGCCGAGCACGCGCTGGCCGGTCTCGAGTCGCTCCCGTTCCCGTTCCCGGTGGTGGTGAAGCCCTCCCGCGAGGGCTCGAGCGTCGGGGTGCACATCTGTCACACCGAGGACGCGTACCCGGCTGCGGTCGAGGATGCGGCGAAGCTCGCCGGATCCATCCTCGTCGAGCAGTTCGTCAAGGGCCGCGAGGTGCAGGGGGCGGTGCTCGACGACGCCTCGCTCGGGGCGATCGAGATCGTTCCCGCCCACGAGTTCTACGACTACGAGGCCAAGTACACGGCCGGCAGCGGGACGAAGTATCTCTTCCCCGCGCCGCTCCCACCCGACCAGTACGCCCGGGTGAACGAGGTCTGCCTCGCGGCCCACCGCGCGCTGGGCTGCCGCGGTGCGACGCGCTCGGACGTGATCGTCACGTCCCGACGGTGGAGTGCAGCTTCTCGAGCTGAACACCATCCCCGGCATGACCCCCACCAGCCTCCTGCCGAAGATCGCCGCCGGCCGGGGCATCGACTACCCGCAGCTCTGCGAGCGCATCCTCCTCGGGGCTCGGCTCCAGGCGTGAGCCGCCCGTTGCAGGCCGGCGCGCACGGCACTTGACATCGCGCCGCGAGATTCGAAGAAACACCCCAGGCAGGACCTCATCAGGCTGATGTCGGGGGGGACACGATGGCACTTCGAGCTTCGAGCCTCCTGGCGGTGTTTCTCGCGCCTCGCCGGTTGTGGGTCCTCCGGAATCCGGACCCACCCGCGTGAGATGCCGACATCGTCCGCCTTGAACGTGCCGCCGGCCGCCTTGGACGTCGTCTACCGGGACGGGGGAGTTCTGTCGCAGGCGCAGTTCGTCGTCGTCTTCTGGGGAAGCAACGTTGCGCCCGACGTGCAGGACACGACCGCCGCCACCTATCGGGCGATCAGGAGGTGAGCGACTTCGACTGGATCGATGAGTACGATACGCCGACGCAGCACATCTCGCGGAGCACGTTCGTCGGCAGCGCGGTCATCGAGCCCCTGAACGCCGGAACCGAGCTCCTCGACCGCGACATCACGGGGGAGCTCATCAGGCAGATCGACGCCGGCTTGTTGCCCGCGCTGGGCGACAACGCGTACTACCCGGTGTATCTGCCGCCCGGAGTCTCGGTCCGGCTGGCGGAGTCCTCGCCTCCCTCGTGCGGCGGTGTGGCTTGCGTACCACGGGGCCCTCCCTCGCGAGGTCCTGGGCACATACGCCGTCTTCCCCGCCTGCGGACAGCCCCTCGAGCCGCGGTGCACGAGCTGTTCGAGGCGGTGACCGACCCCCGCGGAGACGGCTGGAACACCGAGGTGGCTGGAGAGGAGATCGCCGACCTCTGCGTGGGCGGGCTGTCCACGCTCCGCCAAGAGGATGGAGGGTCTCTCGACATCCAGCGCCTCTGGTCCAATCGCTACTCCCGGTGCCTGGGGCCGAGCCATGAGTTCTCCTGTGGATCTTTCCCTCCACGGCTCCGGCACGGGACGATGATCACCTTCCACCTCAAGACGACGACACCGCTCGAACCCTACGATCGCAGCTCTCGTGGCAGCTGTCCGGGCTGCCCGCCGGGGCCAGCTACTCGGTGGACCCTGTTCCGGACGTCTCAGCTCACTGGACCCTGACGCTCCATCTGCAGCGGCCGCTCGAGCCTGCCCAGATGACCCTCAAGGCCGAGTCCGAGTCATGGGCCGCCACTGCCACGATGGGGGTGTACCTGGACCCGGCAACGCACGAGCAAGGTTCGGGGTGCTCTCAGGCGACAGGGGATGCGTGGCCCATGGGCCTGGTGATCTTGATGGTCCTGGCGGCCGCCCGCGGGCGTTCTCGCCTCGGGTAGGGGCGGCGATACAGGGCTGTGGCCGAAAACTGGCGCGGGAACTGATCCAGCCCGACCATGCCTCGGATCAGATGCCCGGCGTCCTCGCCTCCAGGAACCGGCGCCGCCGCGCCGACGGCGCAGCTTCCCGTGCCCCCGGTGGCCGGACGGTCCTGCACGGCCTGGGGCTCCTGGCGCTGCTGGCCTCGCTCGCCTGGGTCGGGTTCCAGCTCGACGCCTGGGCCGCCAGCTCGCCCCGCCTCGCGCTGCGGAATGTCCAGGTCTCGGGCCTCCGCCGCTCCACCGAGCACGAGCTGCTCCGGCTCGCCGGCGTGGCTCCGGGGCATGAACCTCTGGTCGCTCGACCCGGGCGCCGTGGCCCAGGCGATGGGCGCCCACCCGTGGGTACGGAGCGTCGAGGTCACCCGCGGGCTCCCCGACACCCTGCAGCTCAAGGTCGAGGAGCGCACGCCGGTGGCCCTCGCCGCGCTCGGAGAGCTGTACGTCGTCGACGCCGACGGTGCGCCCTTCAAGCGCGTGTCCGCCGCCGAGGCGCTCGATCTCCCGCTGCTCACCGGGCTCACCCGCGAGTCGGCCGAGGGCGATCCGGCCGGCACCGCGGTCCGGCTCCGCGAGGCGCTGGCCGTGGCCGACGCCTACCAGCGCGCGTTCGACCGGCCGCGGCTGTCCGAGATCCAGCTCGGCGAGGCCGGCTTCGAGCTGATCACCACCGACGGGGTGCGGGTGGTGCTCGGTCGCGACGACGTCGACGGCCAGCTCCGCCGGCTCCACCGGGTGCGCGACGAGCTCCAGAAGCGGGGGCTGCTCGCCTCCGCCATTCACCTCGAGAACCGCGTCCGGCCGGGCTGGGTCGCGGTGCAGGTCCAGCCTGGCGCCCCGGCGCCCCGCCACTAGCAAGAAGGGACGGAAGCACATGGCCAAGCAGAAGGGTGGAGAGATCGTCGTCGGCCTGGACATCGGCACGACGAAGATCTGCGCCATCGTCGGGGAGCTCACCGAGAACGGCATCGACATCATCGGCATCGGGAGCCACCCGTCGAAGGGCCTGCGCAAGGGCGTGGTGGTGAACATCGAGGCGACGGTGGCGTCCATCCGCCGCGCCGTCGAGGAAGCCGAGCTGATGGCCGGCTGCGAGATCACCACCGTCTACACCGGCATCGCCGGCGGCCACATCAAGGGCTTCAACAGCCAGGGCATCGTGGCGGTGAAGGACAAGGAGGTCCGCGAGGCGGACATCACCCGGGTCATCGACGCGGCCAAGGCGGTCGCCATCCCGATGGACCGCGAGGTGATCCACGTCCTGCCCCAGGAGTTCATCATCGACGACCAGGGCGGCATCAAGGAGCCGCTGGGCATGGCCGGCGTGCGGCTCGAGGCCAAGGTCCACATCGTGACCGGGGCGGTGTCGAGCGCGCAGAACATCGTCAAGTGCGCCAACCGGACCGGGCCTCAACGTCGCGGACATCGTGCTCCAGCCGCTCGCCTCCAGCGAGGCGGTGCTCGGCGAGGACGAGAAGGAGCTGGGCGTCTGCCTGGTGGACATCGGCGGCGGCACCACCGACATCGCCATCTTCTCCGGCGGGAGCATCGCCCACACCGCGGTCATCGCCCTGGGCGGCAACAACCTGACCAAGGACATCGCCATCGGGCTGCGCACCCCGGCGCACGAGGCCGAGCGCATCAAGCAGCGCTACGGCTGCGCCATGGCCTCGATGGTGGACAAGGACGAGACCATCGAGGTGCCGTCGGTGGGTGGGCGGCAGCCGCGGGTCATCGGGCGGCAGATCCTCTGCGAGATCCTCGAGCCCCGGGTGGAGGAGATCTTCCAGCTCGTCCACCGCGAGATCCAGAAGTGCGGCTTCGAGGACCTGCTCGCCAGCGGGGTGGTCATCACCGGCGGCTCCACGCTGCTCGCCGGGATGCCCGAGCTGGCCGAGGAGGTGCTGGGCCTGCCGGTCCGGCGCGGGATGCCCCGGGGAATCGGCGGCCTGGTCGACGTGGTGAAGAGCCCCATGTACGCCACCGGCGTGGGGCTGGTGGTCTACGGGGCCCGGCACACCGACCGGCGCCTGTTCCGGATCCGCGAGGAGAACGTCTACCGCAAGGTCCGGGGTCGGATGCGGGAGTGGCTGGAGGAGATCTTCTAGCGGACGGAGCTCCGCTACAGGGGTGTGTCGAAAACTTGCGGGGGCAGGACCGGAGCCGATGATGGCCCGGATTGGCCTGAGGGCCGTGGACGAGGGCGAATGGAACACTTCGAGAGCAAGCAGACCGCGAAGATCCGGGTGGTGGGCGTCGGCGGGGCGGGCTGCAACGCGATCAACACCATGATCGCGGCCGCCCTCGACCGGGTGAACTTCGTCGCCGCCAACACCGACATCCAGGCGCTCGCCGCGAGCAACGCGGCGATCAAGATCCAGATCGGCGAGACCCTGACCAAGGGACTCGGCGCCGGCGCCAACCCCGAGGTCGGCCGTCAGGCGGCGCTGGAGAGCCGTGACGAGATCGCCCACGCGCTCGAGGGCGCGGACATGGTGTTCGTCACCGCGGGGATGGGCGGCGGGACGGGCACCGGCGCCGCGCCGGTCATCGCCGACATCGCCCGGTCGCTCGGCGCGCTCACCGTCGCCGTGGTGACCAAGCCCTTCCACTTCGAGGGCAACAAGCGCCGGAAGCAGGCCGAGGCGGGGCTGATCGAGCTCAAGTCCTCGGTGGACACGCTGATCACCATCCCCAACCAGCGGCTGCTCGGGCCTGAGCGGCCAGTCGATGCCGCTGCTCGAGACCTTCAAGCGCGCCGACGAGGTCCTGCTCAACGCGGTGCAGGGCATCAGCGACCTCATCCAGTACCACGGCTACATCAACGTGGACTTCGCCGACGTGAAGACGATCATGAGCGACCGCGGGCTCGCGCTGATGGGCACCGGCCGTGCCTCGGGCGAGAAGCGGGCGATCACCGCGATGCAGCAGGCGATCAGCTCGCCGCTGCTCGAGGACGTGCAGATCGACGGCGCCACCGGCCTCCTGATCAACATCACCGGCGGCCGCGACATGACCCTCCAGGAGGTCAACGAGGCGCTGACCCTGGTCCACGACGCGGCGGACGAGGAGGCGGAGATCATCTTCGGCAGCCTCATCGACGACAACGTCTCGGACGAGGTGAAGATCACCATCATCGCCACCGGCTTCCAGCACCGGGATGCGGTCCGCCGCCCCGGCCCGGCGCCGGCGCACGCGGTGACCCGTCCCGCCGCCGCCCCCGCCGAGCCCGCGGCGCTCGGCCCGGTTCGCGCCCGGGCCACCACACCCGAGCCCCGGCCGCTGGCCCCGACCCGTCCACTGAAGGAGCCGTCGCTCCCGCTGGACGAGGATCAGTTCGACATCCCGACCTTCCTCCGCCGCCAGGGCCAGGGAGAGCTGTAGCCTCCGCGCCGCTCCTCGCGCGCGATCAGACCGTCCCGCTCGAGCGCCACTTGTACATCCGCTGGCGGTGGCTCGTGCCGTCGAGGGCGGCGAAGAGGTGGCCCCGGAAGACCATCACCAGGTGGAGCAGCGCACCCTCCACGACCCCGGCCAGCACCGTCCCCAGCGTCCCGAGCCCCAGGAGCGGAGCCGGTGGGGTGAACCACCACGCGGCGAGGATGAGGAGGTTGGGGATGCCCCACTCGATCCAGTTCGCCTGCAGGAAGCGGACGGAGCGCTGGACGGTCTCCAGCCCGCCGCGGGTCCCCCGCTGGTACATGACCTCCGGCGCGGCGTTGAGGACGATGACCCCCGCCAGGAACAGGAGCTGCGAGAACACCGCCTTCTGCGGCCCGGGGACCATCAGGTCGATGACCAGGGTGGCGACCCAGTAGACGAAGAACAGGTTGGCCACCGACCAGAAGTACGCCCCGACGCTCCGGCCGAACTCGTCGAGCTTCACCCGGGACCTCGCCACCACCTCACCGAGGAAGTACAGGTAGCAGCTCGCCGCGGCCGCCCACACCGCCCAGACCACGAACTGTCCCAGCCGGCCCAGCGCCCCGATGACCAGCCCGGTCGCGAGCCCGTTGGCCTCGAGCAAGGCGATGGGCAGGAGCAGCGTCCAGGCGTTCTTCCGCGATGCCGGTGAGCGCCTGCCGGAACGCGTCGGCGTAGATGCGGAGGTAGACGGTCAGGACGTTCATGGTGCGGGGCGGACCATGTCATCCGCTGCGGCACCGTGCCACCCTGATGCTTGCCCCGCCGAGGGCGGGCATGGCAGCGTGCGCCGCCCGACGAAACCCATGTTCCGCTCGCTGCTCATCGCCAACCGAGGAGAGATCGCCCGGCGCATCGGCACCGTGGCCCGCGGGATGGGGCTCCGGACCGTCGCCGTCCACTCCGACGCCGACGCCGACGCGCCCTTCGTCCGCGAGGCCGACGAGGCGGTGCGCCTCGGGCCCCCGCCGCCGAAGGACAGCTACCTCAACGTCGACGCGCTGCTCCGGGCGGCGAAGGAGACCGGCGCCGAGGCGGTGCACCCGGGCTACGGCTTCGTGTCGGAGAGCGCCGAGTTCGCGCGCGCCTGCACCGAGGCCGGCATCGTCTTCGTCGGGTCCGCCGCCGGAGGCGATGGCCCGGATGAAGGACAAGTCCCAGGCGCGCGCGCTCGCCGCGGCCGGCCGGGCGTGCCGGTGGTGCCCGGGAGCGACGGCGTGGTGGCCGACGCTGCCGCAGCGCCGGCGAGGCCGCCGAGCGCATCGGCTACCCGCGTGCTGGTGCAAGGCCGCGGGCGGCGGCGGCGGCATCGGCATGGCGGTCGCCGAGCACGCAGGCGGAGCTGGAGAAGGCCTTCCGCGCCTGCGCCGACCGCGCACGCTCCGCCTTCGGGCGCGACGCGCGTGTACCTCGAGCGCTACTTCCCCGCGCCGCGGCACATCGAGGTGCAGATCCTCGGGGACGCCCACGGCACGCTCCTTCACGTCCTCGAGCGCGAGTGCAGCATCCAGCGGCGGCACCAGAAGGTGGTGGAGGAGGCGGGGAGCCCGCTCTTCCTCGAGCGGGCGGAACGCCGCGCTGCGTCCAGCGCATGATCGAGGCCGCGCTGGCCGCCGCCCGCGCGTTCGGCTACGCCAACGCCGGCACGGTGGAGTTCCTGGTCGCCGACGGCGAGTTCTACTTCATCGAGATGAACGCCCGGCTGCAGGTCGAGCACCCGGTCACCGAGCTGACCACCGGCGTGGACCTCATCGGCTGGCAGCTGCGCATCGCCGCCGGCGAGCGGCTGACGCTCGAGCAGCAGGACATCCACCGCCGCGGGCACGCGCTCGAGTTCCGCATCTACGCCGAGGACCCGGTGCAGCTTCCTGCCCAGCCCCGGCCCGCTCAAGGTCTTCCGTCCGCCCGAGGGCGAGGGCATCCGGGTCGACGCCGGCTACGCCGAGGGCGGGGTGGTGACGCCGTACTACGACCCGCTGCTGGCCAAGCTCATCGTCTCCGGGCCGACCCGCGACGAGGCCATCCGCCGGGCCGAGGGTGCGCTGCGAGCGATTCGAGATCCAGGGGCTCAAGCACAACATCCCCCTGCACCTGCGCATCGTGCGCGATCGCGCCTTCCAGGACGGCGCGCTCGACACCCACTTCCTGGAGCACCACGCCAAACCCTGATTGAGGAGCGCCCCGCAATGGCGACGTCCCCGCCCACATCACCGGCACCGTGTGGAAGATCGAGGTCTCGGTCGGCCAGGTGGTCGACCGCCGGCGAGGTGCTGGTCATCCTCGAGTCGATGAAGATGGAGATGCCGGTCGAGGCACCCGAGGCAGGCACGGTGAAGGAGATCCGCTGCCAGCCGAGCCCAGCCGGTCAACGAGGGCGACGTGCTGGTCGTGCTCGCTCCGTGACGGCCGACGGCCGCCTCGAGCGCTCCTGGCTGCCCGGCGGGGTCCGGGTGCTCACGCTGGAGCGGCCCCAGCGGCGCAACGCGCTCACCCCCTTCCTCCTGGACGCGCTGGCCGAGGCGCTGGCGCCGGACCCGGAGGTACGGGCGCTGCTGCTCGAGGCCCGCGGGCCTGCCTTCTGCGCCGGGTACGACCTGTCGCAGCTCGGGGAGGATGCCGCCGCCGCGCGCTCGCCCGACGCGCGCATCCAGGAGGTGCTGGGGATGCTCGAGGCGCATCCGTCCCCGAGCGTGGCAGTGGTCCACGGGGCGGCGTTCGGGGCGGGATGCGAGCTGGCCTGTGCCTGCGACTTCCGCGTCGGCGCCCCGGACACGGTGCTCTGCATGCCACCGGTGCGGCTCGGCGTGGTCTACGCGCCCGATGGGGTGTGGCGAGTCGCCCGGCTGGCGGGGCTGCAGCGGGCCCGGTGGATGTTCCTCACCGCGGCCGAGGTGTCTCGCCCCCGAGGCGCTCGCCTGGGGCCTCCTGGACGTCGTCGCCGACGATGCCGCAGCGCGGGGCACGCCCTGGCGACCATGCTTGCCGCCGGCGCCCCGCTGGCCATGGCCGGGCTGCGCCGGACGTTCCGGGCCCTGGGCCGCGCGCCGATCGACCCCGCCGAGCGCGAGGAGCTCGAGGCGCTCCGGTCCGAGGCGTTCACCTCGGAGGACGCCCGCGAGGCCCGGACCGCGATGCGCGAGAAGCGGCCCCCCCGCTGGCGCGGGCGCTGACGGCTCAGGCGCCGCCGAACAGCTCGGCCATCCGCAGGCGCAGCGCCGAGGCGATCTTGTACAGCGAGCTGATGGACGCGCTCGACTCGGCGCGCTCGATCTGGCTCAGGAGCGAGACCGACAGCCCCGTCCGCCGCGCGAGCTGCTTCAGCGTCAGCTCCTGCGACTTGCGCGCCTCCCGGATGGTCCGGCCGATGGCCCGGTGGAGCTCGGCCTCCGGATCCTTCGAGAGCCCCTTCTTCGCCAGGGCCCCCTCGACCGCCGCGAGCAGCTCCTCGGGCTCGACCGGCTTCTTGACGTAGTCGGAGGCCTGCGCCTTGAGCGAGGCCACCGCCGTCTCGACCGCCGGGTGCGCGGTGGCCACGATGACCGCGATGTCCGAGTCGTAGCCGCGGATCTTCTCCAGCAGCTCGGTGCCGGACATCTGCGGCATCATCATGTCCAGGATGACGAGGTGGAAGTCCTCCGCGCGCAGCCGGTCCATCACCTCCGTCGGGTCAGTCAGCGCCACGACCTCGTACCCGGCCTTGGTGAGCAAGAGCTGGAGGTAGTCGCCGGTCTCCTTCTCGTCGTCGACCACCAGGATGCGGATCTGCATCGCCCCTCCTAGCGCTCGGGCATCGCGCTGGAGGCCCTAGCCTTCTTCTGAGCGTCCGAATCCTCAAGGAATTTCTTCACCCTGGGCACGGCCGGGTCGTCGGCCGAGGCCAGCGCGAGGAAGCGGCGGTAGTGGGTCTCCGCCCGGCCGGTGTCCCCGACCCGTGCGTACGAGGTGGCCAGCATCAGGTGGCACCTGGGGTGGTTCTTGTCCAGGGTGAGGCAGCGCTCGAAGAGCCCGGCAGCCTCGCCTGGACTTCCGGCGTCGTACAGCGCCTTGCCCTCTCGATACAAGCGCTCCACGTCGGCGGCGCTGGCGGCCCGTGCGGGGGCCTTCCGGGAACCCTTCAGCGCGGCGGTTGCCTCGGCGCGGACCACCGAGACCTCGGGAGCCCAGGCACGGGTGGCGCGGGCGCCCTCCAGGGCCTTCAGTGCCGCCCCCGGCCGCCCCCGGTCCAGCTCCTTCCGCGCGCTCTTCACCGCACGGCCGGCGGCGGCCTCGGCCCGCCATGCCCTGCGCAAGGTCTGCACCTCGGCCTGGAAGGCGTGGTCGTGGACCGAGCCCAGCATCCGCAGTGCGCGATCGAACTCGCGGGCCTCGGCGGCGGTGCGTGCGGCGGCCAGCCATTCGGTGGCCGTGCTCGGGCGCGAGGCGAGCACCGTGGGTGGGGTGAGCTCGAGGGTCGGCGGCTCGACTGCCGCCGGGGGCTGGAGGACCTCGTCCACCACCACCTCCGGTGTCGGCGGGGGCGGGACCGTGTTCCGCGCCCGCGCCGCGTCTCCGCTTCGCTCCCGGAGGACGAGCGCTCCGCCCAGTCCGAGGAGCAGCCCGAGGCCGACCACCGCCAGCGCCCGCCTCGGCCTGCGCGGGGCTCCGTCCGGGAGCTGGACCTCGGTCGCCGGCTCCGCCGCCGTGACCACGAGCGGGTGAGGCGCAGTGTCGGCGAGCACGTCCGTCCGGGGGAAGGCCGGGGGCTCGGGCGCCGCCGTCCAGGGCAGGGGCGCCTCCAGCGGGACACCGTCCGGACGAACGGCCACTCCGTAGTCGCCGATGCGCACCGTGTCCCCGTCGGCGAGAGGGACCTGCGCCGAGATCCGCGTCCCGTTCACCAGGGTGCCGTTGGAGCTCTGGAGGTCCTCGAGCAACACCGTGTCGCCCTGGCGCAGCAGCCGGGCGTGGCGCCGCGAGACGTTGCGCTCGGGCAGGTGGACGACGTTGTCCTCCCGTCGACCGATGGTGACCTCCTCACGGTCGAGGGGGACCTCTCGGCGGTGCCCCTCGTCGTCCTCGATCACCAGCTTCATGGGTCCACCAGACCCCTCCCCGGTCCCGGGCCCATGCTACAAGGCGCGGCCGCATGAACGTGAGGGAAGGAGAGGTGCTTCCGGGCATCGCCGAGGCCCTGCTCGGCGACCGCGTCGTCCGCCATCCGCTGGCGCGCCGCGTGCTCGCGCTCGACCCCGAGCTCCGGCTCGTGCTGATGTCGTTGTTGGTCGGAGCACTGGTGTTCGTTCCCTACGTTGGCGCCGTCGGCCTCTGGGACCCCTGGGAATCGCACTACGGCGAGGTTGCCCGGGAGATGATCGCCCGCAACGACTACGTGCATCCCTACTGGGAGAGCAGCTGGTTCTTCTCCAAGCCGCCGCTCGCCATGTGGATGGACGTGCCGGGGATGGCGCTGGTGGGCATCGACGCGACGCCCGGGAAGCTCCCCCTCTACACCGAGTGGGCCATGCGGACGCCGTTCGTCCTCATGGTCCTGGCCTCGCTGGCGCTGCTCGCCCTCGCGCTCGGTCGGACCGTGAGTCACCGGGTGGGGCTCGCCAGCACGGTGGTGCTCGCCACCATGCCCCTCTTCTTCCTCATCACCCGCCAGGTGGTCACCGACACGCCGTTCGTGGCCACGCTGATCGGAGCGATGGCCTGCGCGATCATCGGCCTGTTCGACACGCGCACCCGACACCGCACCGCCTGGTGGATGGGCTTCTACGTCTTCTGCGGGCTGTCGATGCTGGCCAAGGGCCTCCTCGGCGTGGGCCTGCCGGCGGTGGTGCTCCTCATCTACGCCGCGGCCTGCGTCTTCCCCTGGGACGCGCAGGGGGCCGGGGCGCACTGGCGCTGGCTCACCAGCGGCGCCTACCGGAAGCAGGTCGCCGCCGGCACCGAGCCCATGCCCGTGCTCTTCGCCGAGATGGCGCGGATGCGGCTGCTCACCGGCATCGGCGTGTTCCTGGCCGTGGCGGGCCCCTGGTACGCCGTGATGTGCGCGTTCCCGGCGGTGGACAACGAGGGGAAGACCTTCTTCGTCCGGTTCTTCATCCACGACCACCTGAACCGGCTCCTCGAGGGCGTGCACACCACCACGCCCGGCGGGTCGTTCATCTACTTCATCGAGCAGGGCGGCTACGCCATCTTTCCGTGGGTGGCGCTGCTCCCCGGTGCGCTGGCCCTCGTCTCGCCCATGCGCCTGCGCCAGCTCGACGTTCGCGGCAGGGTCGCCTTCATCGCCTTTCTCTGGGCGGTATTCGCCTTCCTGCTGGTGGACGCCTCGGCGACCAAGTTCCACCACTACACCCTGCCGATCCTCCCCGCGCTGGCCATCCTGTTCGCGCTCTTCATCGATCGGCTGTGGGAGGACGGACCGGCGGCGTACGCCATCCCGCTGATGCTGGGCGGGGTGCTGTTCTTCCTGGTGGCGAAGGACCTGGCGATGACACCCAAGGACTTCACCGACCTCTTCGTCTACAACTACGATCGGGCCTACCCGCACGACCTCGACGTCCGGCCGGTGGTGGTCGGCCTGTCGCGCCGGCCGCTCATGTCGGGGGACCTCGTCGCCGCGGTGCTGCTTGCCATCGGCGCGTGGATGACGCTGGGGACCACCGGGGCGGACCGCGCAGACCGGCTCAAGGGACGGATGCCGGGGTTCCTGGTCCTCGCCGTGGGCCTGACCTCGCTCGCCACCACCACCTTCTCGGCCACGCTGAAGAGCCCGCTCATCCTCCTCGGCTTCCTGGTGGTCGCTGCCGCCGCGCTCGTGCTCTGGGGCGCGCTCAGCGGTCCGAGCCCGCACCGGCGCGCGGCCATCGAGGTGGTGGCGATGGGAGCGGCGGTCGCTGCCGTCCTGCTCGCGCTCGGCTTCTTCGTCCCCCGGTTCGACACCCTCGCCAAGAACCTCCAGGCTCCGGTCAACGTGAAGACCGGGATGGTGTGGGCCTTCACCCTGGGCGGGGTGGCGGCGGCGCTCGGTGCGGTGCGTCGGTCACGGGTGGGCGTGGTGGGGAGTCTCGGCGCGCTGGCGCTGGCCTTCGCGCTCTGGTTCAGCTGGAGCCACTGGGTGGATCTGAGCCACCACTGGACGCAGCGCGATCTCGTTCTGGCGCTATTACGACCGGCGCAACCCCGGCGAGCCCATCGTCGCGTACATGATGGACTGGAAGGGCGAGACCTTCTACAGCCGCAACACGGTCAAGCAGATCAAGGACAGCCCGGCCCGGATGGCGGCCTTCGCGAATCTGCCGGGCCGGAAGTGGGCCCTGGTGGAGCATCCACGGCTGGGCCTGCTCCGGCAGGCCATCGGCGCGGAGCACCGCATCGAGCAGGTGGACCGGGACCTCAACGTGAAGTTCGTGCTGGTCACCATCGATTGAGCCGCATCGAGGTCCGCTCCCTGTCCAAGCAGTTCGGCGCGCGGACCGCGGTGGAGGGCCTCGATTTCGACGTGGGCGAGGGCGAGGTGTTTGGCCTGCTCGGGCCCAACGGCGCGGGGAAGACCACCACCGTCCGGATGCTCACTGGCCTCCTCCGGCCCTCGTCGGGGCGGGCGACGGTGTGCGGCGTTCCGCTCGATGGGGACGGTGAGGCGCTGCGCTCGCGGGTCGGCCTGCTGACCGAGCAGCCCGGGCTCTACGACCGGCTCACCGCGCGGGAGAACCTCCGCTTCTTCCTCAAGCTCCACCACCGCGACACCGCCGAGGCCTGGGACTCGGCGCGGCGCTGGATGGAGCGCTTCGGTCTCGGCGGCCGCGAGGACGAGGCGTGCGGCACCTTCAGCAAGGGGATGCGGCAGAAGCTGGCGCTGGTCCGCGCGCTCCTCCACGAACCCCAGGCCCTCTTCCTCGACGAGCCCACCAGTGGGCTCGACCCCGAGTCGGCGCGCTCGGTCCGCGAGGCGGTGGGGGAGCTCGCCGCGGGCGGCCGCACGGTGGTGCTGTGCTCGCACAACATGACCGAGGTGGAGCGGCTCTGCGGGCGGATCGCCGTGGTGAAGGGCCGCCTCCTGGCGGTGGGGACGGTGCCGGAGCTCCGGCGCCAGACCGGGGTGGTGGAGATCCACGTCGAGGGGAGCGCCGGTGCGGCCGGAGAGGCGCTCGGCCCCGTCGTCCCGCCCTGTGTGTGGGTCGCCGAGGGGCACTCGCTGCGGGTGACCCTCGCCGGGGGCGTCTCCATCCCGGACGTGGTGTCGATGCTGGCGCAGGCCCGGGTCCGGATCCACGCCGTGCTGCCCGGACAGCGCGGGCTCGAGGACGTGTACCTCGAGCTGACCCGCGGCGCCGAGACCGAGGCCACGTGAGCTTCCGGCTGCACCGTGCCCTGGCCGTGGCCTGGAAGGAGGCGCTCGACCTCCGGAAGAACCCGGGGCTCCTGGCGAGCATGCTCGCCCTGCCGGCGGTGCTGGTGCTGGTACCGACCGGAGTGGTCTGGGCCTGGCTCCGCCACCCGGACGAGCTCTCGTTCCGGGCGATGGCCCTCTTCTACGAGCCCAACCTTCCCCACACCGTGGACCCGGTGCGCTTCATGGTCGACAAGCTGGTGGTCGACTGGTTCGGCATCTTCCTGCTGATGCCGGTCTTCGTCCCCATCCTCATCTCCTCGCAGAGCGTGGCCGGGGAGAAGGAGCGCCGGACGCTCGAGCCTCTCCTCGCCGCCCCGGTGAGCGCAGCCGAGCTGGTCCTCGGCAAGAGCCTGGCCTCGGTCGTCCCGGCGGTGGCCATCACCTGGCTGTCCTTCGCGGTGTTCGTGGCAGCGGTGGACGCGGTTGCCTGGCCCCTGGTCCAGGGGCCGGTGCTCCCGAACGGGATGTGGCTCTTCGGGGTGGGCGTCGTCGCGCCGCTCTTCGCCTTCCTCGGCAACGGCCTCGCGGTGCTCGTCTCGGCGCGGGTCGGCGAGGCCCGGCTCGCGCAGCAGCTGTCGGCGCTCGTCGTCCTCCCGCTGATGGGGCTGGTGGGCGGACAGCTGGCCGGGTGGATCCGTGCCGGCACCGCCTACTACGCCGTGCTGGGCGCGGTGGTGCTGGTGCTCGACGTCGTCCTGGTACGGGTCAGCGTCCGACTGTTCGATCGCGAGCGGCTGGTCAGCCGCTGGAGCTGAAACCAGGCATCGGGTCCCCGCCACCCCGGGACTCGCAAGCGTGCGTGCTCCTGTGCGATCCTCGTGGCACGGAAGGCGCAGGAGGCAATGCCTGCCGCCGGGCCCCGTGATCAGCGACGAAGTCCCTCCCCGGAGGTTCGCCTTGGGTCTGTTCGACGGTCTGAAGGGTGAAGCGCAGCGGAACTTCATCGCTCGCTCCGACGCAGCGAAGAACGACATCGTCTACGCCTATCCGGAGCGCAACGTCCGGATGATGACCCAGCTCACGGTCGGCGCCGACGAGGTCGCCATCTTCGTGAAGGACGGCCAGGTGCAGGGGAAGCTCGGGCCAGGCCGGCACACGCTGGACAGCCAGAACATCCCGTTCCTCGGCAAGTTCATCGAGGGGTTCACCGGCGGCAACCTCTTCGTGACCGAGATCTACTTCGTCAGCATCCGCGAGTTCCCGGGCGTGAAGTTCGGCGGTCCCATCGGCGACGTGCGCGACCCCGAGACCGGGCTCGGCATCGGGACGATGGTGTACGGCGACTTCTCGGTGCGGGTCACCGATCCGGAGAAGCTGATCCTCGGGCTGGTGGGCCTGCGGAGGACGGGCAACGAGGAGTTCCTGGCCTGGTTCAAGAGCCAGGTGCTCAAGGTGGTGCGCGACCGGATCGCCGAGCTGCTGGTGAAGAAGAGGTGGCCGCTGCTCGACGTGACCTCGGGCGCGTACACCGAGGAGATCGAGCAGGACGTGCTCGCCGGCTTCAAGCCGCACGTCGACGGCTACGGGCTGACCGTGGTCCGGATGGGCAACTTCACCGTCTCCATCAAGGACGATGACGAGGCCACGCTGAAGCGGCTGGGCAAGGACACCGCGTACAGCAAGCTCGCCGGCGGCTTCCAGCAGTACGCGCAGGGGCAGGCGATGCTCGGCGCGGCCGAGGGCATGGCGAAGGGCGGCGAGGGCGGCGGGGCCGCGCTCCAGGGCGCAGGGCTCGGCGTGGGATTCGGGATGGCCCAGGCCTTCCAGCAGGGACAGCAGCGTCCACCGGCAGCTCCGGCGGTGCCGACCCCGATGGCGGCCGCCGGGACGCCGTGCCCGAAGTGCGGAACGCCGGGGACCGGGAAGTTCTGCGGGAACTGCGGCGAGCCGCTCGCGCCGGTGGGGCGGAAGTGCACCGAGTGCGGCTCGGACCTCGGCCCCGGCGCGAAGTTCTGCGGGAACTGCGGAAAGCCCGTCACGGGCTGACGCGCGTCGGTCACCTGGTCCCGGCGGGCTCGGATCCCACGGTGCCCGCGTCCAGCGCCCCGGTGCTCTGGCTCGCACCGGCCGCGGCCGTCCCGGATCCGATGGCCGCCGCTGCGCCCATCGCCGGGGAAGTCGTCGCCGCCGGGACGGTCGCGCTCGTGGGAGCCGGGCCCGCGTCCGCCTGTGGCGCGGGAGCAGCCGGGGTGACCGGCGGAGGCGCTCTCGGCGTCGAGGGGACAGGCGCCGCCGTTCCGGAGAGCCGCGGGACCATCGCCGACACGAACGCCTCGGGAGAGACCCCCGCATCCCCGAGCTGCCGCGCGAGCCCGTCCGCGTCCAGGCGGTTTCCTGGCGCGAGCAGCGGCTTCAGGAACGCCCCGGCCCCGGGATCCTGCCACCACACGGCGCCGAACTTCTTGACCAGCGCCGCCCGCAGCTGGGCCCCGAGGAGCCAGCCCCGCAGGTAGTCCGCCGCTCCGAGCGTCGCCTCCTGGTCCAGCGTGTCCCGGGCATCGTCCTGGGGTGTGCCCGGCAGCCCGTAGGCACGGTCCATCGTCGCCCGGTACATGGCGCGCACGTCCGCTCCGGGGCGGGCCGCGGCCACGTTGAACAGCACCTTGCCCGCGGCCCGGCGCACGAGGAACAGCTCCTGGACGGCCACTGCCTGGACCCAGGTGCGGCTCGCGTCGGCCGAGAGCCCCGCCTGCTCGAGCCAAGCGGGCTCGCTGGTGAGCGATTCGAGCAGCGCGGCGAAGGCCTCCGCGGTGGTGCGGTTCCCGAGCTTCGCCAGCTCGAAGCGCCGCTCCTCGGTGTAGGCGTCGTGCACCGCGTGCCCGAACTCGTGGAGCGCGCTCCGCTGATCCCGCGCGCCTCCCACCGGCTTGAGCGAGACGCGCACGTCGGTCGGCACCACCACGCCGAGCACCAGGCCCCGCGGGTTCTTCTTCGGCCCGTCGGCCACGTCCAGGGTCACCGTCTTCAGCGCCGCCGGATCGAGCTGGAGGGGGTCGAGCGTGGAGCGGATGCGGGACACCACCTCGGCCCGCTTGAAGCCCTCGGTGGCCGGCAGCCGGACCAGCCGGGGCAGGTCCTGCCGTCCGATCCGCTCCACCGGGAGCTGGAGCTCGCGCTGGGCGAGGCGGGTCAGCGTCGCGGTCCACGCGTCCTGGGTCTGGCTCAGGACCGCATCCGCCAGCGCCGCCAGCTGCTCCGGCGTCGCCTCGCGGAGCTCGGCGGTCCAGGCGGTGGGCTCGAGGTTCAGCTTCGGCAGGAGCTCGGCTGCCCGCGCGCCCCGGCGCTCGACCAGCGCGGAGATCTTCTCCACCGCCGGGGTGGCCGCCTCGTAGATCTGCTTGCGGCGGAGGGCGCTCTTCTCGGTGGCGAGGATCGACTCGAGATTCCGGTAAGGCCGATCCGTCCCCGCGACCTGGAAGGTGAGCGACTGCTCGAGCGTGGCGATGGCGTCGGAGACGTCGGCGAGCTGCTGGGCGATCCACTCGCCGGCGAGGTAGGCGTGGAGGTGCTCGAGCGCCCGTCGCTCGGTGGGATCGGTGCGTCTGCTCCCGCATCCGCGCCACCGTGGCCACCGAGTCGGGCGTGAGCCAGGCCTCGGTCCCGGCGTAGGTCCGGGCCAGATCCGCGGGAACGCCCTCGGTCCAGTGCTTCCACACCAGCTCGTCCTGCGCCCGGAGGAGCGCCTCGGCCTTCGAGGAGAGCTCGGCCACCGCCGGGCCGAGCGCCTCCCGCTCCGGGGTGCGGGAAGGAAGCTTGGCCACCGGTGCCGGGGGGACCGGTTCACCGGCGCAGGCGGCGAGAACGAGCGCGAGGAGGACGTGCGAGAGCCGTGGACGCATGAAGGGGCGAACTGTACCGTCCGTTCCGGAGATGCCCAATCCTTCGCAGTGGGCAGCGGCGCGTGCCCGCCAGGTGCTCCAGCGCGCGATCCGCCTGCACCTGGAGTCGCTCGGGTACCTCGAGGTCGAGACGCCGCTGCTGGTCCCCGCGCCGGGGATGGAGCCGCACATCCGGGCGTTCGAGGTCCCCTTCGTGCCCGAGACCGACCTCGGACGGCCCCGGACGCTCTACCTCCACACCAGCCCCGAGTACGCGATGAAGCGCCTCCTCGCGGACGGAGCGGGCCCCATCTTCCAGATCTGCAAGGTGTTCCGGAACGGGGAGGTCAGCCCGACGCACAACCCCGAGTTCACGATGCTGGAGTTCTACCGCCCGCGCGCCGACTACCGGGCGATCATGGCCGACCTCGAGGGCACGCTCGCCGCCGGCGCCGCGGCGCTCGGCCGGCCCGAGCCGTTCGGCCAGCGTCCGTACGAGCGGGTGACGGTGCGCGAGGCGCTGCGTCGCGAGACCGGCATCGACCTGCGCCAGGCCGGCGACGCGCCGACCCTGGCCGCGGCCGCCCGCGCGATGGGGGTCCGGACCGAACCGGGAGACGGGTTCGACGACGTGTTCTTCCGACTCTTCCTGGAACGCGTGGAGCCGCGACTTGGACGTGACCGGCCGGCGTTCCTGATCGACTATCCAGCCTCGATGGCCGCGCTCGCCCGGCTCAGCCCCGACGACCCCTCGGTGGCCGAGCGGTTCGAGCTGTACGCGCGCGGGCTCGAGCTGGCCAACGGCTTCTCCGAGCTCACCGACGCCCCCGAGCAGCGGCGCCGCCTCGAGGAGGAGCGGGCCTTCCGGATCGCCCGCGGCCGGCCGGCGTACCCGCTGGACGAGGCGTTCCTGGAGGCGGTGGGGCGGATGCCGCCGGCGGGTGGCGTGGCGATCGGGCTCGACCGGGTTCTGATGCTCCTGCTCGGGGCCGAGCGAATCGAGGACGTCCTCCTCTTCCCCGCGCAGGCGTTCGTCTGATCGGCGAGCTCCTCCACACCGTGGCCACGTACGCGGCGGTGGGCAGCAGCGCCATCATCGGCCCCATCGTCGTGGTGCTCTCGCCCGGTCAGCCGGAGCGCGCGGATCCGGTCATCCGCCTCTGGTGCAACGCCGTGCTCGGAGCGGCCGCGGTCCGCGAGGAGGTGCATGGGCTGGAGAACCTGCCCGCGGGCACCTGCGTCTTCGCCTGCAACCACCAGTCGAACGTCGACGCGCCGTTCATCTTCTCGCGGCTCCCGAAGCACATCCGGTTCGTCGCCAAGAAGGAGCTCTACCGGATCCCCATCTTCGGCGCGGCGGTGAAGGCGATGGGCAACATCCGGGTCGAGCGCACGGGCGGCGAGCGAGGCCGATCACCAGGCCGTCGCAGCCGCGGTGGAGCAGGTCCGCACCCGGACCAGCATCCTCTTCTTCGCCGAGGGAACGCGGAGCACCGATGGCCAGCTCCGCCCGTTCAAGAAGGGCGCGGCGATCCTGGCCATCGACGCCCAGGTTCCACTCGTGCCCCTGGCGGTCGCCGGCGCGCACGAGATCACCCCCAAGGGCGGGCTCTGGGTGCACTCCGGGCGACCGCTGGTGCTCTCCGTCGGAAAGCCCATTCCCACCACCGGATTGACCCGCTCCGACCGTGACAGTCTCACCGGGCAGGCGCACGATGCGGTGGCCGCGCTCCTCGAGCAGGGGAACCGCCGCGTGGAGGAGATGCTTCGGACATGAGCGCCGCCAAGGACAAGGACCGGGACACCCTCGAGCGGCTTCTCGAAATGCGGTTCGCCGCGCACCCCTGGCACGGGGTTCCGATCGGGGACGGCGCGCCGGAGGAGGTGATGGTCTACGTGGAGATTGTCCCCACGGACTCGGTCAAGTACGAGCTGGACAAGGCCACCGGCCACCTCCGCATCGACCGACCCCAGCGCTACTCCAGCTTCTCCCCGACGCTGTACGGCTTCCTTCCGCAGACCTACTGCGGCGAGAGCGTGGGCGCGCGCTGTGCCGAGCGCACCGGCCGCAGCCACGTGGACGGCGACGGTGACCCGATGGACGTCTGCGTGCTGAGCGAGCGGGACGTGAGCCACTCCGGCGTCCTGCTCCGCGCTCGGCCCATCGGCGGGCTGCGGATGATCGACGGCAACCAGGCCGACGACAAGCTCATCGCGGTGCTCGACGGAGACAACACCTTCGGCCACCTCCAGGACGTGTGGCAGCTGCCTCCCGGGGTCCTGGACCGCCTCAAGCACTACTTCCTGACCTACAAGCAGATGCCGGGCGAGAAGCGCCCGGTGGAGATCCCCGAGGTCTACAACCGGGCCGAGGCGCACGAGATGGTCCGCCGGAGCCAGGCGGACTACGCGCGCGAATACGGCGATCCGTCCGAGCGGGTGAACACCTTGCTCGCCCTGCTCGGCCTCTCGCGCTCCAGCGGCTAGGTCGACCGGGCTTCGGCGCGCCGCGCCCGGGCCCATCGCTCGACGGCCGCGGTGAGGAGCGTGGCCGCGCCCGCGCGCGCCGCCGGATCCGACTCGCTCCAGTCCGGCGGGCTCACCTGGATGGCGTCCTCGAACGGCGTGTCCCCGGCCAGCGCCTGCGGGTCGATGCGGCCGGCGAAGGCGACCACCCGGCTTCCAGCCAGACGCGCCCGCCGGGCGAGCTCGAGCGGTCCCTTCCCGCTGAGCGTCTGCGTGTCGAGCCGCCCCTCGCCGGTGAGGACCCAGTCCACGCCCGCGAGCTTTGCGTCGAGGCCGAGCAGCCTCGCCAGGTGCTCGAAGCCGCGGCTGATCCGAGCGCTGGCCCCGACGAGAAGGCCGTACGAGAGGCCGCCTGCCGCTCCGGTCCCCGGGAGGTGCGCGGCGTCGATGCCGAGGTCCCGGTCGACGATCTCGGCGAAGTGGGCCAGCGCCGCGTCGAGGATCTCCACGTCCTCCGGCGAGGCGCCCTTCTGCGGGCCATAGACGTGGCTCGCGCCAGTCGGGCCGAAGAGCGGGTTCAGCACGTCGGTGAGCACCGTCAGCTCGGCCTCGCGGACCGCCGGCAGCACGCCGTCGCTCACCACGCGGGCGAGGTTCCGGAGCGCTGCGCCACCGGGCGGCAGCGCTCGTCCGGCCGCGTCGAGGAAGCGGAAGCCGAGCGCCTGGAGCGCGCCCGCGCCACCGTCGTTCGTGGCGCTGCCACCGACCCCGATGAGGAGCGAGCGGACGCCGGACTCGAGCGCGTCGGCGATGAGCTCGCCGGTGCCGACCGTGCTCGCGACCAGGGCGTCACGCTCGGCAGGGGCGATGAGCGAGAGGCCCGAGGCCTGGGCCATCTCCACCACGCCACCGCCGGGCCAGCTCGCCCAGCGGGCCTGCAGCGGGCGCCCGAGCGCGTCGTGGGCCCAGGTGGTGTGCCACTCCCCCTCGAGCGCCTCGACCAGCGCGTCGGCCGTCCCCGGTCCACCATCGGCGAGCGGGAGGACGGTGACCTGGCCTCGGGCCAACCGCTCCGCACGCCGGCCTCGATCGCCCGGGCGGTCTGCCCGGCGGTGAGGCTGCCCTTGAACTCCAGGGGCGCGACGAGGATGCGAGCGGTCAAGGGGAGGGAGCGTGGCACCGGACCGCTGGGCTCGCAACGTCGGCTCAGCGGGCGCTCTCGTCGAACCAGGCGGTCAGGGGCCGGGGGCCCTGCTCGTCTGGACGAAGGTCCCGGGCGATGACCTCCAGGCGGCGCTGCAGCTGGTCCATCGCCTCGGCAGGCTCGCGCGCCGGGCCCGTTCTGCGATGGCAGAAGTAGGTCCGACACCCGAGCGGTCGCGAGGCGTACACGGTGCACCGGCGGCCGTCGGCGTCGAGGAAGGGGCAGCCCCCATCGGGACGGCGCGCCGGGAGCACCGGAGCGGCGCGGCGCAGCGCGTCCCACTCCACGCCCCAGAGCCACGGCTCCCGGCCGCGCTTCGAGAGCTGGCAGCACTCCGCCGTGCCCGGGCAGCCGAAGCCCGACCACGCGCCATCGGACGACCGGTAGAGAGCCTCGAGGGCCCGTCCTGCCTTTCGCTCTGCGTGGGCGTGGCGGGCGCGGTCCGCGGACCATCCTTCCGGGGCCTCGGGCGCGCTCATCCGGCTCCTCCATCGACCGGGCCACCGCCGCAGAAGAGCGCAGCCGCTCGGGCAGCTCCCGGGGGCGACGGCGCCGGCTGGACAGGTCAAGCCACCCGAGCCGCAGACCGCCGGGGTGAGCACGCTGCCTTTGCAGCCGCCGATGCAGCAGGAGAGCGGGACGGGCGTCTCGCAGGGCGATCCACAACCCGCGTCCAGGAAGAGGAGCAACAGCAGCGCCAGCGTCCAGCTTCCGCAGGGTCCCTCGCGGCAGGGCAGCGCGGCGAGCACTCGCCCCGGGTGGCTCCGACAGTCGATCACCAGTCGTGCGCATCGGTTCGCCCCCCGCGGGTCAGTCCACGACCCGGAGGACGTAGAACTTGAGGTACCGGGTCTCTCGCAGCGCGGTGAGCACCGGGTGGTCCCGGGCCGCGCCCCGGCGCTCGACGATCTGCACCCGCCGCTTCGCGTCCGCGGCCGCGGAGGCGAGCATCGCCTCGAAGCGCTCCTCGTCCACGTGGTAGGTGCAGCTCGCGGTCATGAGGATGCCGCCGCGGGTGAGCAGCTGCAGCGCCCGGAGGTTGATCTCCTTGTAGCCCGCGGACCGCGGACTCGATGGCGTCCTTGTTCTTCGCGAAGGAGGGCGGGTCGAGCACGATGGTGTCGAACCGGCGGCCCTCGTCGACCGCGTCGCGGAGGAAGTCGAAGGCGTTGGCCGTCACCACCTCCACGTTCTGGAACCCGTTGCGCTGGACGATGTGCCGGAGCGCCTCGGACGCCTGCTCGGAGATCTCCACCGCGGTGACCTTCGTCGCGCGGGTGGCGAGCTGCAGGGCGAACCCGCCGAGGTAGGAGAAGCAGTCCAGCGCCTCGCCCGCGGGCGTAGGTCGCGGCGAGCTGGTGGTTCTCGCGCTGATCGAGGAACGCGCCGGTCTTCTGTCCGGTCTGCACGTCGGCGGAGACGCGCACCAGCCCCTCCGCGTACTCCAGGCGCTCGGGGACGTCGCCCCGGAGCACCGCCCGCCGCGGCTCGAGCCCCTCCAGCGTGCGGACGTTCACGTCGGAGCGGTCCATCACCCCCCTGGGCTTGAAGTGCGCGACGAGGAGGTCGGTGAGGAGGTCCTTTCGCGCCTCGGTGGCCTGCACCAGGAACTGGACCGAGAGCACGTCGCCGTAGCGGTCCACCACCAGGCCCGGGAGGAGGTCCGCCTCGCCGTGCACGACGCGGTAGGTGGTCTCGTCGGGGTAGAGCGACCGGCGGAGGGCATCCGCCTGGGCGATGCGGCCCGCCAGGAGCTCTGGCCCAATCTCCACGTCCTCGAACGACATCCAGCGGAGGGCGATCTTCGAGCGTGACGAGTAGAACGCCTTGCCCATGAACCAGCCGCGTCCGTCGACGACGCGCACCACCTCGCCCCCCTCGAGCGGCGGCACGAGCGCGAGATCGGCCCGGTAGATCCACGGGTGCCCGGACTGCCAGCGCTCGGTGCCCCGGGGAGAGAGCGCGACCTGGGGCGTGCCGTCGGGGCCCGCCGCGGCCGGAGGTGGGAGCGGGCGCGAGGGCCGTGACGGGCGGGGGCCCCGGCGGGGTGGAGGAGAGGCTCGGCTTGGACGGGGCGGCGGCGGCATGGGTCAGGCACTCTCGATGCGCCAGCAGCGGTGAACGTCGCGCTGGTGGAAGTCCGGCGGAAGGCTCCTGGGGGTGAGCTCCTCGATGCGGCCCGGCAGGTCCTCGGGCTCGAAGCGGAATCCCTTGTAGTTGGTCGAGAAGTACAGCACTCCAGCCGGCGCGAGAAGGGCCACCGCGCGCTGGAGCAGCCGGTGCTGGTCCCGCTGCACGTTGAAGTCGCCGCGCATCGCCTTGCTGGTGGAGTGCGCCGGCGGGTCCAGCACGATGAGGTCCCAGCGGCCGTCCGCCTCGTCCATCCACCGGAGGCAGTCCGCGCGCACCAGGACGTGCGCCTCGCCATGGACGTCGTTCAGGTCGAGGTTCCGTCGGGCCCAGTCGAGATAGGTCGCGGAGAGGTCCACCGTGGTCGTGCTCCTCGCGCCCCCGGTGGCGGCGGCGACGGTGAAGCTGCCGGTATACGCGAAGAGGTTGAGCATCCGCTTGCCGGTGCTCGCGGCGCGCACCTGGGCCCGGGTGTACCGGTGGTCGAGGAAGAGCCCGGTGTCCACGCGGTCCGAGAGGTTGACGATGAAGCGCATCGGGCCTTCCTGGACCGTGAACTCGGCGCCGGCGTCGGCCAGCCGCCCGTACCGCGGATGGCCCCAGGGCTGCGGCGCGTGCGTCTTGGTGAACACCTGCTCGGGGGGCACCTCGAGGACCTCCACCACCGTCTGGAACACGGCCTCGCGCTCCGGGTGGCCCCCGGCGGCGCGCTGGGCGCGGCGCGGGTACTCGACCAGGTGAACGGCCGGTCCGTATCGCTCGACGACGAACGGGAACTCGGGGATGTCGCGATCGTAGACCCGCCAGGCGGTCACGCCGGCGCGCGCCGCCCAGCGGCCGAGGTGCCGGGCGTTCTTGCGGAGCCGGTCAGCGAAGGCCGAGGACATGCGCGCCTCCGGGAGTGCTTACACTCCGGGCATGCCGCCGCGCACGCCCAGGACCACGGCCGCGCCCTGGGTTCCCGACCACGGTGGCCTCCCCGCGCTCCAGCGTGCGGCCCGGGCGCGGGCGGAGGCGATGGAGGCGTTCATCCGAGATCTCCGTCCCGCTTCCCGGCTCCTCGCCTCACCGGCGACGCGCTCAGCATCACCTGGGCCCTGAGCGCGACGGCCTCCTCCTCCCACGCATCGAGCGCGCGGAGCGTCTCGTGCGCCTGGCGGTCCCGGTCGGTCCGGAGGCGGCGGAGCACCCCGTCGGTTCCCTGGGTGCTAGCGTCGCCAAACCGGTCCACCAGCTGGAGGCGCACGTCGGTGTCGTGCAGCGTGCCCAGCGATTCCTGGAGCGGGATGAGGTGGCGGAGGATCTCCTCGGCCTCGGTGGGCATCGCTGGCGCGAGGAGCTCGAGCGCGTACCGGTAACGCTTGGTGGTCTTGCGGAGCTCATGCATCGGCGTGGCGGAGGGATCCTGCTGGGCGTGGATGACGCGCGCCTCCAGCTTCTCGAGCTCGGCGATGAGCCGCTCGCGCATCCGATGCCCGCCGAGCTTGCCGCTCGGCTCGAGCATCTCGAGCTCTCCCAGCGCCTCGAGGCCGCGGCGCTCCCAGCGTGGGAGGGCGGCCCGGAGCGCGTCGACCTTCGCCGGGAGCCGGCCCGAGAGCTGCTGGCGGACGTGGCGGAGGGCGGTGCGCTCCAGGGGGCTGGCCTCGTCGCTCATCACCCCGAACCCATCCAGCTGGACGTGCAGGTCACGGACCTCACCCAGGGTGTCCTGGAGCTCGCGGACGACCCGATCCGCACGCCGGACCCGCTTCCCGTCGCCGAACAGCGCGAGCACGGCGCGAAGGCGGCGGCTGGCGACCCGCGCATCGTGGACCTGCTCGGAGCCGAGGCGCGGCCCGAGCTTGCCCAGCTGCTCGCTGCACGTCGGCCAGCCGCGCGGCGAGGAACGCGCGGGCCGCCTGGGCCATGGGCGTGGTGGCCTCGAGGTCGCGGACGGGGGTGGGCTTGGCCATTCGCGGGCTTCTCCTTAGCGGAGCCTGGCTCAGGCAGGCGCGGTTCTTTCATCCGGAGGGTGTCGTCTACGTGGCGAAAGTGACGAACGCGGGAACTGACGCGCGGAGCCGTGTCGTCGGTGGGCGGCTGGCCGGGGCGGCGCTGGTCCGCTTCAGCTCTGCGGTCCGGCGGGAGGCGCGTGCGGGGCGACGGAGCGCGCCGCGCCCGGCAAGGTCGACCCAGGTCCAGACCGTCGGACGGGCTCGAGCGCAATGACGCGGCTCCGGAGGTCCGAGCCCCAGGGGGAAGCCGGGGCAAGGCGCGGGGCGGGGCCTCTGGGCCCGGAGCCGCTGGCCCGTGACCCTCCGCCGCGGATCCCTCAGCCCCGCTCGAGCGTCGAGCATCTCCGCGTCGTCCAGGCTGAGCGCCGCCGCGGCGACATTCTCCTCGAGGTGCTGCACCGACGACGTGCCCGGGATCGGCAGCATCACCGGGGAATGAAGCAGCAACCACGCCAGCGCGACCTGGGCCGGCGTCACCGCGTGCGCCCCCGCCACCCGATCGAGCGGACCGCCCGCCCGGGTCAGGTCCCCGGCGCCCACCGGGTACCAGGGAAGAAATCCCAGTCCCTCGCGCGCGCACAGCTGGAGCACGTCCTCCGACGCCCGGTCTCCGATGTTGTACCGGTTCTGCACCGAGACGATCGGAACCCGCGCCCTTGCCCTCTCCAGCTGATCCACGCTGACGTTCGACAGCCCGATGTGTCGGATCTTCCCCTCGGTCCGGAGCCGGATCAGCTCGCCGAGCGACTCCTCCATCGGCACCGCCGGGTCCACCGCGTGCAGCTGGTACAGGTCGATCCGATCGACGCGCAGCTTCCGGAGGCTGCCCTCGCACGCCTTGCGCAGATGCTCGGGACGCCCGTTCCGATGCCATTGCCCCGGACCGCTCCGCGTCAGCCCGCCCTTGGTGGCGATGACCAGCCCGGCGGGGTAGGGGTGCAGCGCCTCGGCGATGATCTGCTCGCTCACGTCGGGGCCGTACGAGTCCGCGGTGTCGATGAGGTTGACCCCGAGCTCCACGGCGCGCCGGAGCACGGCGTGCGCCCGGGCCCGGTCGGGGGGAGCGCCCCAGATGCCCTGGCCGGTCAGCCGCATGGCACCGAAGCCCATGCGCCGGACGACGAGGTCGCCCCCCAGGGTCATCGAGCCGGCAGCGGCGGCGGGGAGTTCGGTCGGCATCGGTCGTCCTTTCGTGGCGGACTCAGCCCCGGGCAGCACGCTCGGCGGCGGAGAGAATCGCCTCCGCCTCGTCGATGCCGCCCCAGCCGAGGAATCGCAAGTCCTTCTGCTCCCAGCGCGTGGACCAGACGAAGAAGTCCTCCAGCTCGGAGCGGAGCTGCGGAGGGAAGGCGAGGACGTCTGCCGGCGCGTCGCCGTGGGCCGCGGGCAGCGGCACGACGAACAGCCGGTCGTTCCGCTCCCGGCCCGCGCGCTTCTTCCGGTTCTGCTCGACCTTGAGCACCCCTAGCAATCGACAGGGGACCACGACGCCGGGCTGCCCGGGTCCGGTGCCGTAGAGCATCGCGTCGAGCGGATGCCCGTCCTCGGCCCGGGTGGAGGGAACGAATCCCCAGTCGAACGGGTAGTGCAGGCCGAGCGGCAGCGGGCGGCTGATCGACATCGTTCCCAGCTCGGGATCGACCTTCAGCTTCACGCGTGACCCCGCCGGCGTCTCCACGACGACCAGCACACCTCCGCTCGTCCGGGCCGGCAGACTGAGCAGGTCTTTCATGCGATGGTCCTCGACGCCATGCGCTTCGACACCCTCGCCATCCACGCCGGCCAGGAGCCGGACCCCACCACCGGCGCGATCATGACGCCGGTCTACCTACCGTCGACCTACGTGCAGGCCGGCCCCGGCGAGCACAAGGGATACGAGTACAGCCGGACCAGGAATCCGACGCGGACCGCCCTCGAGGCCTGCCTGGCGGCGTTGGAAGGTGCACGGTTCGGCGTCCGCCTTCGCCTCGGGCTGTGCGGCCACCGACACCCTGATGCACCTGCTCGACAGCGGCGACCACGTCGTCTGCTCGGACGACGTCTACGGCGGCACGTTCCGTCTGTTCGACAAGGTCTTCAAGCGGCTCGGCCTGTCGTTCAGCTTCGTCGACCTCTCGAAGCCGGGCACCCTCGAGGCAGCGCTCACTCCGAAGACCAAGATGGTTTGGGTCGAGACCCCCACCAACCCGACGCTGAAGCTCGTCGACCTGGCGCGCGTCGCGGAGATCGCCGGCGCGCAGAAGATCGTCTCGGTCTGCGACAACACCTTCCTCTCGCCGTACTTCCAGCGCCCGCTCGAGCTCGGCATCGACGTCGTGGTGCACTCGACCACCAAGTACATCAACGGCCACAGCGACACGGTCGGCGGATTCATCGCCACCAGCAACGACGCGCTCGCCCAGCGCATCTCCTTCCTCCAGAACGCGGTCGGCGGCGTTCCCTCGGCGATGGACAGCTTCCTCGTGCTGCGCGGGCGTGAAGACGCTCGGCGTCCGCATGGCCCGGCACGAGCAGAACGCGATGAAGGTCGCCGAGTTCCTCGCCGGCCACAAGAAGGCCGGGCACGTCGTCTACCCGGGCCTGGCGAGCCACCCGCAGCACGCGCTCGCCCGGAAGCAGATGAAGGGCTTTGGCGGGATGCTCACCTTCGAGATCCAGGGCGGGCTGCCGGCGGCGAAGCGGTTCCTCAAGGCGGTCAAGGTGTTCGCCTGTGCCGAGTCGCTCGGCGGCGTGGAGAGCCTCATCGAGCACCCGGCCATCATGACCCACGCCTCCGTGCCTCCGGAGACCCGGGCGGCCCTGGGCATCTCCGACGGCTTCATCCGCCTGTCGGTCGGCATCGAGGACGTCCAGGACCTGGTGGACGACCTCTCGCAGGCGCTCACCCAGGCCTGATTCCGGGGGCTTCGGGTCCCCCGCTTGCACGCCGGCCGCCGCTGGACTAGCTCATGGCCCGTGGTCATCCAGCACCATCACCATGCGCACCATCGGCACGGGCCCGTCGGGTCGGTGCACGCGCATGGCGGTGTGTCGCTGAGCTGACCCGCCCCCGCTGACACCGAAACTTCCCGACCGGGCCCTCCAGGGCGCCGCTTCCATGCGGCGTGCCTCGAGGGCCTTTCTTCGTTTCACCAGGAGAGCCACTCATGCTGCGAATCGCACTTCCGAACAAGGGCAGGCTGGCCGAGGACGTCCGGGGCGTCTTCGCCGACGCGGGCCTGGAGATCCGCGCCCGCGGCGAGCGGGCCCTCACCGCCTCGCTGGGTGGCGAGTTCGAGGCGATCTTCGTCCGGAGCCAGGACATCCCCGAGCTGGTCTCGGACGGCGTCGCCGACGCGGGCGTGACCGGCTGGGACCTGGTCTGCGAGGCCGGCCGCGACGGTCGACGTCCGGCTCGACCTCGAGTTCGGTCGCTGCCGCCTGGTGCTCGCCGTGCGGGACGACTCGGCCATCGAGCGCGTCGAGCAGCTTCCGCCCAGGACGCGCGCGGCGACCGTCTTCCCGAGGCTCGCCAAGGCGTTCTTCGCCGAGAAGGGCCTGGCGGTCGAGGTGGTGCCGGTCTCGGGCGCCGCGGAGGTCGCACCCCACCTGGGCATCGCCGACGTCGTGGTCGACCTGACCAGCACCGGGAGCACCCTGCGCACCAACGGCCTCAAGGAAATCTGCACGCTCGTCGAGTCGACCGCCCGCCTCATCGCCCGCCCCGGACTGGCCGCCGACCGCGCCGGCGCGCTCCGCGAGCTGGAGGATGCTCTCGCCTCGGTGCTCCGTGCGCGCGGAAAGCGGTACCTGATGGCGAACGTCCCGCGCGCCCGGCTCGAGGCCGTCCGCGAGGTGCTCCCCGGCCTGAGCGGGCCCACCGTCATCGAGCTCTACGGAGGCGGTCCGCTGGTCGCGGTGCACGCGGTGGTCTCCGAGGCGTCGCTCTACCGGACCGTCGCCGCGCTGAAGGCGCTCGGCGGGGAGGGCATCCTCGTCACCCGGATCGAGAGGCTGCTGCCGTGAGCGCCCCGGTGCGATGGACGGGTCCGCTCTCCGGCGCTCGGGCCGGACGCGCTCCGCGCCCTGCTCTCGCGCGGCCAGGTCGATGCCGGCGAGCGGGAGATCCGGTCCCAGGTGGCCGCCCTCGTGGCCGAGGTGCGCACGCGCGGCGACGCGGCGCTCCGCGAGCTGGCGCGGAGGTTCGATGGGGTCTCGCTCGCCTCGCTCGAGGTCCCGCGCGCGGTCGCTCCGTGCCGCGCTGGACCGGCAGCCCCCCGCGCTGCGCAGGGCGCTCGAGCGCTCGGCCCGGAACGTCGCCCGGGTGCACTCCGCCTTCCGTCCGCAGGCCAGCCGGGTCGAGGTGGAGGACGGCGTCGTCGTGGAGCGGCGGCCGGATCCGCTCGCCCGGGTCGGGGTCTACGCGCCGGGCGGCCGCGCGGCGTACCCGAGCAGCGTCCTCATGGGCGCCGTGCCCGCGCGGGTCGCCGGCGTCCGCGAGGTGGTCCTCTGCTCGCCTCCGGGTCCGGACGGCCTTCCCTCCGACGTGGTGCTCGCCGCCGCGGCGGTGGCCGAGGTGGACCGGGTGTTCGCCCTGGGTGGAGCCGGGGCCATCGCCGCGCTCGCCTACGGCACCGAGTCGCGTGCCCGCGGTGGACCGCATCGTCGGTCCGGGCAACGCCTGGGTGGCCGAGGCGAAGCTCCAGGTCTCCTCGCGCGTCCCCATCGATTCGCCGGCGGGGCCGTCCGAGCTGCTCGTGCTCCTCGATGCGACGTCCGACGTCGATGCCGTGGCCCGCGAGCTGCTCGCCCAGGCCGAGCACGACCCGGAGGCGGCGGTGGTGGCGGTGGCGCTCGAGGCGGGCGTCGCCCGGCGGCTGCTCGAGCGGGTCGCCGCGCTTGCTCCCGCCGCCGAGCGGTCCGTCATCATCCGCCAGGCCCTCTCCAGCCGCGGGGCGGTGGTGCTCGCCACGACGCTCGACGAGGCGGTGGACTTCGCCGAGCGCTGGGCCCCGGAGCACCTGATGCTCGCGGTCGAGGGCGCGCCCGAGCTCGCCCGCCGCATCCGGAATGCGGGAACGGTCTTCGTGGGCACCACCAGCTCCGGCGCCTTCGGCGACTACCTCACCGGCGCCAACCACGTGCTCCCGACCGCTGGGACGGCCCGGGCCTGGTCCGGGCTCTCCACGCTCGACTTCGTCCGCTGGACCACCGTCCAGACGGTCTCCCGTCAGGGCGCGGCCTCGCTGTCGGGCGACACCGACGTCTTCGCCACCGCCGAGGGGCTGCACGCGCACGCCGCCGCCGCCCGCGCCTGGGGGACGCCGTGAGCCCGGCCCGTCCACGCCCGGTGCTGACCACCCTGCCGCTCTACGCCCCGGATCCGAGCCCGGTGGAGATCGACCTGAGCGACAACGTGAACATGTGGGGCGTGCCGCCGGCCGCCGGGCGAGCGCTGCGGGATCCGCTCGCCGCCCATCCGAGCGTCTATCCCCACTCGGACCCGGTCGAGCTCCGTGAGGCGCTCGCCGCGTATGCCGGCGTCACCGCGGCGCAGGTCATCACCGGCTGCGGCTCGGACGACGTCATCGACGGCGCGCTCCGGGCGTTCGCCGCGCCGGGCGAGAAGGTGGCGTACTCGGCCCCGAGCTTCTCGATGCTGGTGAACTTCACCCGGGTGAACGGCCTCGAGCCCGCGCCGGTCCCGTTCCGCAAGGACGGCGACATCGACCCCGACGCGCTGCTCGGCCAGCGCGCGGCCATCACCTACATCTGCAGCCCGAACAATCCGACCGGCAGCGGCGTCTCCGCGGCCGCCATCGAGGCGGTGGTCTCGCACGCCGAGGGGCTGGTGCTGGTGGACGAGGCGTACGGGGAGTACTCGGGGCAGACCGCGGTCGGGCTCCTTCCGCGCGCGCCGCAGCTCCTGGTCACCCGGACGCTGTCCAAGGCCTTCGGGCTCGCCGGGCTCCGCGTGGGCTACGGGCTCGCCGCGCCCGAGGTGGTCCAGGTGCTGGAGAAGGTCCGTGGCCCCTACAAGGTGAACGCGCTCGGCGAGCGGGCGGCCCTGGCGGCGCTCCGCGAGGACGAGCCATGGGTTCGCCGCCACGTCGAGGAGGCGCTGGGCGTCCGGGTGCGGCTGCGCACCGCGCATCGGGGCGCTCGGGCTTCGGCCGTTGCCCTCGGCGGCGAACTTCCTCTGCGTTCCGGTGCCCGACTCCGCCGCGCTGGGCCAGGCGCTGCTCGCCCGGGGGATCAAGGTCCGGGTCCTCCGGTCGCTCCCCGGCATCGGCGACGCCTTCCGGGTCGGGGTGGGGCCGTGGGACCAGATGGAGCGGCTGCTGTCCGCGCTGCGCGAGGTGCTCCGGTGAAGGTGGCGGTCCTCGACACCCGGGTGGGCAACGTCCACTCGCTCCTGAAGGCCCTGGCCGCGGCGGGCGGCGAGCCGCGCCTCGAGTCGAGACCCGAGGCCTGCCTCGCGGCGCCCTTGCTGGTCCTCCCCGGCGTCGGCGCGTACCCGGCGGCGAGCACCCTCCTGGCCGAGGCGCGCGAGGCGGTCCGGGAGCGGCTCCTCGGCGGCGCCCCCGGCCTGGGGATCTGCCTGGGGATGCAGCTGCTCCTGGACGAGAGCGAGGAGGGCCCGGGCGCCGGACTCGGCGTGATTCCTGGCCGGGTGGTCCGGCTGGAGGCGCCCCGCGTCCCCCACATGGGGTGGAACCGGGTGGAGGGGGAGGACGCCCTCCTGACCCGCTCCGGGCTGAGGACGGCGTACTTCGCCCACAGCTTCGTCTGCCGTCCAGTGAATGCTGACGCCGTCCGGGCCACGACGGAGCACGCAGGCGTCAGGTTTCCGGCGATGATTCGGTCCAGAGGGATGGTGGGCGTGCAATTCCACCCGGAGAAGAGCGGCGCACCGGGGCTGGCGTTCCTGGCCGCGGTGCTCGAGGAGGTCGGCAGATGAGGGTCTTTCCAGCGATCGATCTGCGGGGCGGGGCCTGCGTCCAGTGGGTGGGCGGCGTCCCGGAGGCCGAGAAGATCCGTCTCCCGGACCCGGTCGAGGTCGCGAACCGGTGGAAGACGGCCGGCTTCAAGGCGCTCCATCTCGTGGACCTCGACGCGGCGCTCGGCACCGGCTCGAACGCCGAGGTCATCGCCGACGATCCTGAAGGACTCCGGGCCTGGAGGCCGAGGTGGGCGGAGGCGTGCGCGACGCCGAGTCCATCCAGCGGCTGCTCGATCTCGGCGCCCATCGGGTGATCGTCGGAACGCGGGCGCTCGAGGATCCGCGCTGGCTCGAGGAGATGGCCTTCCGCTTCCCCGGGAAGCTGATGCTCGGCGCCGACGCGCGTGGCCGCCAGGTCGTCACCCGGGGCTGGACGCGCACCCTGACCCAGGACGTCGGCGCGCTGGTCGCCGGCGTGGACGCGCTTCCGCTCGCCGGCATCCTGGTCACCGCGGTGCACGTCGAGGGACTGGAGGGGGGACCGACCTCGCCCTCATGTCCGAGCTGGTGGAGACCAGCGGGCATCCCATCATCGCCTCCGGCGGGATCGCCTCGATGGACGAGCTGCGGAAGCTGTCGGCGGCCGGCGTCGCGGGCGCCGTGCTCGGGATGTCGCTCTACACCGGCAGGATCGACGCCGCGGCCGCCGCGCGAGAATTCCCGTGACCGTCCGGCTGGTGCGCGAGACGAAGGAGAGTCGCGTCGAGGTGGAGATCGGCCCCGGGGCGATCCGGCCGGCATCGAGACCGGGAAGCCGTTCTTCGACCACATGCTCGCCACGTTCGCGCGATACGCCGGGCTGAGCCTCGGCGTGCGGGCGCGCGGCGACCTGACGCACCACCTGATGGAGGACGTGGCCATCACCGTGGGCCTCGCCTTCCGGAAGATGGTCCCCGCGACGGCGGCGCGCTTCGGCGAGCGCACCGTGCCCGATGGACGACGCGCTGGTGCAGGCGGCGGTGGACGTGGGCGGGCGGGCCTACTACCGCGGCCGGCTCCCGAACGCGCTCTACGAGCACTGGATGCGCAGCTTCGCCGAGAACGCCGGGGCCACGGTCCACCTGCGCGTGCTCCGCGGGCGCAACCGCCACCACGTCGTCGAGTGCGCGTTCAAGGCGCTCGGTCTCGCCCTCCGCGACGCCCTGGCCGAGGGCGGAACGGTGTTCAGCCTCAAGGGCTCGGTGAAGGTCACCGAGGGCGGCGGCTGATGCTCGCGCCGCGCATCGTGGCCTGCCTCGACGTGACCGGCGGCCGGGTGGTGAAGGGGACGAAGTTCGTGAACCTCCGCGACCAGGGCGATCCGGTGGAGCTGGCCGAGGCCTACGGCCGGGACGGGGCGGACGAGGTCACCTTCCTCGACATCTCGGCGACCCCCGAGCAGCGGGCGACCCTGCTCGACGTGGTCCGGCGAACGGCGGAGCGGCTCTTCGTTCCGCTCACGGTCGGCGGTGGGATGCGCTCGGTCGACGACGTGGAGCGGGCGCTCCGGGCAGGAGCGGACAAGGTGGCGCTGAACTCGGCGCCGGTGCGCGCGCCCGAGCTCTTCTCCGAGTGCGCCCGGCGCTTCGGGAGCGCAGTGCGTGGTGGCGAGCATCGACGCCCGGCGCTCGGGTGACCGCTGGCAGGTGGTGGTCGGCGGCGGGCGGACGGCGGTGGACCTGGATGCCATCGAGTGGGCGCGCGAGGCCGAGCGTCGAGGGGCGGGGGAGATCCTCCTCACCAGCATCGACCGCGACGGCGTGCGGACCGGCTACGACCTCGCCCTGACCCGCGCGGTGGCGGCCGCGGTCCACGTCCCGGTGGTCGCGTCCGGTGGCGCGGGCGAGGCCGAGCACCTCCGTGCAGTGCTGCAGGACGCCGGCGCCGACGCGGCGCTGGTGGCGGGGATTCTCCATGACGGCACGACCACGGTGCGGGCGCTGAAGCAGGCGCTCTCGGCGGCCGGCGTGCCGGTGCGCGGCGAGGCGTGATGAGCGAGGCACGGTCGTGGATGGAGGCGGCGGAGGCGGTGGCCCGGGTGGCGGGAGGGGTCGCGCTGCGCCACTACCACCGTGGGGTCGTGGTGGAGACGAAGGGAGACGGGACGCCGGTCTCGGTGGCGGATCGCGAGGCGGAGGAGGCCGCGCGGCGCTGGCTGGAGACGCACTGCCCGGAGGACGGCATCCTCGGCGAGGAGCTCGGGACGACGCGGCCCGACGCTCGCCGCCGGTGGATCCTCGACCCGATCGACGGGACCAAGACCTTCGTCCGTCGCGTGCCGCTCTGGGGAACGCTGGTCGCCCTGGCCGAGGGTGAGAAGGTGCTCGCCGGCGCGGCGTTCTTCCCGGCGGTGGACGAGCTGGTGGTCGCGGCGCAGGGGGCCGGCTGTCTCTGGAACGGGAAGCCTGCCCGCGTCTCCGGGGTCTCGACGCTCTCCGAGGCGGTGGCGCTGACGACCGATGCCCGGATGGGGACGCCCGGCGCAGCTCCGTGGGCTCGAGGCGCTGTCGTCCCGGGCGGGCCTCGTCCGCACCTGGGGCGACTGCTACGGCTATCTGCTGGTCGCGACCGGCCGGGCGGAGGCGATGACCGACTCGGTGATGGCGCCCTGGGACGCGGCCGCGCTGCAGCCGATCATCGAGGAGGCGGGCGGGGTGTTCACCGACTGGAGCGGACGGCGGACGGCGTTCGGTGGGAGCTCGGTGGCGACGAATGCCGCGCTCGCCGCCGAGGTCCGCGCGGCGCTCGGAGTGGAGCGATGACGCTCGACTTCGACAAGGGAGGCGGGCGGGTGACCGTCGTCACGCGCGACGCGCGGACCGGCGCCGTGCTCATGGTCGCCCACGCCGACCGCGAGGCGATCGCCCGGACCGAGGCCACCGGCGAGATGCACTACACCTCGCGGACCCGCGGGCTGTGGCGGAAGGGCGAGACCAGCGGGAACGTGCAGAAGGTGGTGCGGCTCACTCCCGACTGCGACTCGGACGCGGTGCTCGCCGATGTGGTGCCCGCGGGTCCGGCCTGCCACGACGGGACGGTCTCCTGCTTCCGCGAACCGGGCGAGGCGTCCGGCGCATTCGCGCGGCTCGACGCCGTGGTGCGCGCGCGCTCGGAGTCGAGCGAGGGCGAGAGCAGCTACACCCGGAAGCTGCTCGCCGACCGGAACCTCCGGCTCAAGAAGCTCGGCGAGGAGACGGCGGAGCTGGTGACGGCGTGTGCCGACGGTGACCGGGAGCGTGCGACCGAGGAGGCCGCGGACGTCGTGTATCACCTGACCGTGGCGCTCCGGGCGCTCGGGGTCGGGCTCGGCGACGTCGCCGCGGCGCTCGACCGCCGGGCGCGCTGAGTCCGTTCCCGGCCCGGGGCCGGGTACGCCTACGCGGCGGTGCTCCGACGGCTGCCCGGTCACGCGCAGGCCGCGGTCCACCTTGCTTTCGTCGAGATGGCCCGCGGCTCGCACGACACGGCCGCCGCGGCGCTCCGGACCGTGCTTTCCGAGACGTCGAACCCGGAGGTCGCGGCGATGCAGGCCGAGCTCGCGCGCCGTCGTGGAGACGTCTCCGAGGCCTCAGGCGTGGCCGCCCGCGGCCGAGGTGAAGTGAGCGGGGACTTGCCCCAGTGCACGAGCCGCTGCCTCGGCGACTACGTCGTCCTCCCGACGGCGGACCCGTCTGTGACGCGGTGCGAAGGGCCCGGCCGAGGGAGAGGGGGAGACGAACCCACGCACGCTGTCCGGAAGGATCGACGGGAGCGACCCTGGCGAGAAGGTTGTGCCACCGCTCTTCGGCCCACCGGACTGTTCGCGGTCTATCTGGGCGCGACCGGGGTGAGCATGGTTCGCATCGTCCCCGCGCACCACCGCCCGGTCGAGATCGTCTCCGGCGCCGACGAGCTCTGCGTCCTCGTTGAACTCCGGAAGTGAGCGCAGCCGTGTCGCTCAGCGCTCCGGCCCGACGAAGATCGGCTCGGCCAGCACCGACCGGGTGAGCCGGGTCACGTTCCCGTACCGGTTGGTGTGGTCGTCCCGGAGCCGCACCGCCTCGGCCGAGCTCCGGTAAGCCTCGATCGCCTTCACGCTGTCCGCGCGGTAGTGGACGACGTACCGGATCCATCCATCGGCGGCGCGCTCCTGCTCCTTCCACCGCGTCGCGCCGAGGAAGCCGGGCTGCCGGAGCACGTCCGGCATGTGGTCCGCCGCGTGCCAGCGGGCCCAGGACTCCTCGATGACCGGCGCCACCTCGATCGTCACCCGGTAGACGGCGTTGGCCCGGCCGCTCACATGCGCCCCGCGAGGTACTCGATCAGGTCGATCTTCGTCACGATGCCCACCACCTGTTCGTGTTCCTTCACCACCGCCACGTTGTCCTGCGCGAACACCTCGCGCAGCCGGCTCAGGGTCGCCTCGGGGCTCACCACGCCCTGCAGCGGGGCGATCAGCGGGTCGATCATGTCCTGGAAGCCCTGCTTCTTCGAGACCAGGGCGTTCAGGAGATCGTACTCGTGGATCATCCCCACCGTGCCGCCATGGCCGTCGCGCACCGGCATCTGGCTGATGCCGTGCTTGCGCATCTGCTCGACGACGGCGTCGATGCGCTGGCCCTTCTCCGCGAACAGCACGTGCTGCTTGCGCGAGCCGATCAGGTCCTTCACCCGGCCGGGCGACTTCTCGTCCACCGCGAAGCCGTTGTCCTTCATCCACTCGTCGCTGAAGAACTTGCTGATGTAGCTGTTGCCGGTGTCGGTCAGGACGACGACCACCACCTTGCCCTTGCCCAGCTCGCGGGCGACCTCCACCGCGACGTGCACCGCGGCACCCGAGCTACCGCCGCCGAACAGGCCCTCCTCGCGGGCCAGCCGCCGCGCGGCGTTGAAGCACTGCTGGTCGTCGACCTGGCGGATCTCGTCGATGACCGAGAAGTCGAGCGCCTTGCAGAGCATGTCCTCGCCGATGCCCTCGACCTTGTAGACGTGAGGCTGGGGGAGCTTCCCGGTCTGGAAGTAGCCCTGGTAGACGCTGCCCACCGGGTCCACGCCCACGTTGCGGATGGCCGGGTTCTTCTCCTTCAGGAACTTGCCCACCCCGGTCATCGTCCCGCCGGTGCCGAGGCCGGTGACGAAGACGTCGAGCCGTCCCTCCAGCTGCTCCCAGAGCTCGGGCGCGGTGGTGAGGTAGTGCGCCTCCCCGTTGTCGGGGTTGTGGTACTGGTTCAGGTAGAAGCTGCCCGGCGTCTCGCGGGCGATGCGCTTCGCGGTCTCGTAGTAGCTCTGCGGCGAGTCGGCGGCCACGTTGGTCGGCGTCACCACCACCTGCGCACCGAGCGCCTTCAGCCGGTTGATCTTCTCGGCCGACATCTTGTCCGGCATCGTGAAGATGCAGCGGTAGCCCTTCACCGCCGCCGCCAGCGCGACGCCCATCCCGGTGTTGCCCGAGGTGTTCTCCACGATGGTGCCGCCGGGCTTGAGCTTCCCCTCGCGTTCGGCCTTCTCGATGATGTGGAGCGCCATCCGGTCCTTGATGGAGCCGCCCGGGTTCATGAACTCGCACTTCGCGTACACCGTGGCGTCGTTCGGGCCGACCAGCTTGTTCAGCCGGACCAGCGGCGTGTGGCCGATGGCCGAGAGGATCGTGGAGTGCACGTTCATGGCGCTCCCGCTCATAACATCAGCCGGCCCCCCACGCGCCCCCTGTCCGGACTCACCCGGCGGTGGGGTCCAGGAGCCAGTGGCGCAGGGCGGCAGGGTCGGCCGCGAGCGGCTCGGCGCGTGACGGGCGGGCGAGCAGCTCGGACAGGGCGGGGGGAACCGCGACCGGGTGACCCACCAGAGGCTCGACGGTGCTCTCGAACTTCGCCGGATGCGCCGTCGCGGCCACCGCCCACGCGACCCGTTGCTCCCTCGGCCCGGAGCTGCTCCAGGACGTGCACCCCGGCGGCGGTGTGCGGACAGAAGACCTGGCCGTGCCGGCGCTCGCCCTCCTGGATGGTCCGGGAGATGTCCGCATCGGACACCGCGCGCGCCCGGAGCGCCGACCGGAGCACCGCCGGGTCGGGGAACGTCCACACCAGCCGCTCGAAGTTGCTCGGATCGCCGACGTCCATCGCGTTGGCCAGCGTCGCCACGCTCGGGCGGCCGCGGTAGACGCCCGAGGCCCAGAACTCGGCCAGCGTCGGGTTGGCGTTGGTGGCCAGGACGATGTCCCCGATGGGAGCCCCGAGCTCCCGCGCCCAGACCGCGGCCACGCGCGTTGCCCAGGTTTCCGGTCGGTACCACCAGGTTCAGCGTCGTCCCGGAGCTCCAGGCTGCGTGCGCGTGGTACGCGAGCTGCGGGAGCAGTCGTCCGAGGCTGATGCTGTTGGCCGAGGTGAGCTGGAGCGGCGCGAGCCCGGGGTCGGCGAAGGCGGCCTTCACCATCCGCTGGCAGTCGTCGAACGTGCCGGCCACGCGCAGCGCGGTCACGTTGTCGCCGAACGCCCCGAGCTGGTGCGCCTGGCGGGGCGAGACCCGTCCGTCCGGATAGAGCAGCACGACCCGGACGCCGGGCATGCGGTGGAACGCCGCGGCCACCGCGCCCCCGGTGTCGCCCGAGGTCGCGACCAGCACCGTCCGCGGCCTGCCGCCCGCCGGCTGGAGCCGCCGCACGCACGCGGCCAGGAACCGCGCTCCGAAGTCCTTGAAGGCCGCCGTCGGCCCGTGGAACAGCTCGAGCACGAAATCGCCCGGGCCGCGCAGCGGGACGAGCGGGGCAGGGAAGGTGAACGCCTCGGCCACCATGGCGGGCAGAGCGGGCTCGAGCCGCTCGCCGACGAAGAACGGCGAGAGCACCGCCACCGCCGCCGCTCCGGGAGCGACGGACCTCGCGGCGCTCGCACCTCGCCCCGGGGAAGGCGCGCGGGCACGAACAGCCCTCCGTCCGGCGCCGTTCCCCGGAGCAGCGCGTCGGCGAGGGGCAGGTCCGCCGATCCGCGCCCCGCGTGCTGCCGACGTTCACCCCACCACCGTCGCAGCCGGAGCGGCGACGGGGGAGATCCACACGTCGCAGTCGATGAACGCCGCCCGGAACGCCTGCTCCATCGCCGCGGCGATGCGCTCCGCCCGATCCTTCGTGCACCAGGCGAAGACGCTCGGGCCGCCGCCGGAGATGCTCGCGCCGAGCGCACCTTCCTCGAGCGCCGCGGCCTTCACCGGCCCGAAACCGCCCACCAGGGGCGCACGGAGCGGCTCGACCAGCACGTCGCGCAGCCCGGCCCGGATGCAGTCGAGGTCGTTCCGGTAGCAGCCGGCGAGCACCAGGGCGAGGTTGGCGCTCTGCTCCACGAACTGCGGGAGCTCGAAGGGCAGCCGCAGCACCGCCCGCGCGGTCTTGGTCTCGAGGATCTGGTGCGGATGCACCAGCACGCAGGTCAGGCCGTCCGGGACGGGGATGGAGATGAGACGGTGGTGCGTGGCCAGCGCCAGCCCGCCGATGAGCATCGGGCCAACGTTGTCCCCGTGCTCGGCCCCGCTCGCCGCCGACTCGCCGATCATCGCGCACTGGTAGAGGACGTCCATCGGCGCCGGTCGCTCGAGCACCGCGCTCGCTGCGACCAGCGCCGCGACGCACGAGGCCGCCGAGCCCCCCATGCCCGATCCGAGCGGGATCCCCTTCTCGATCGTCACCTCGAAACCGTGGGTCAGCCCCAGGCGCCCGCGGAGCGCGAGCAGCGCGCGGCCCGCGGTGTTCTTCTCTGCGTCCAGCGGGAGCCCGGTGACCACGCCGGTGATGCCAGCGATCCGCACCTCGGCGACGTCGATTCGCTGCACCGTCACCCGGTCCGCCGGCCCGACGATCGCGTGGCCGAGAATGTCGAAGCCCACGCCCACGTTTCCCACGGAGGCGGGAGCAGCAGCGGTGGCGCGAGACAGCCGGTTCATGGACATCGAGCCTAGTGCTACCCTCGTCTTCAATGCACAGCGAGCAGTCCCTCCGCGACCAGGTGGCGCTGGCCACGGGTCGTCCGCAGGACGGCGCCCCGGTCCTCCAGCTGAAGGGTGACGCGAGCAACCGCTCCTATCTCCGCGTCGGGCGCTGGCCCGACAGCCACGTGGTGATGGTGATGCCGCCCGGGCCCCCGAAGAGCGAGGAGGCCAGCAAGGGCGGTCCCCCGGACGAGCTGCCCTTCCTCAACGTCCAGCGCTACCTCGACGGCCTCGGGGTCCGGGTGCCGCGCATCCTCCGCTACGACGCGGGGGCGGCGATGATGGTGCTCGAGGATCTGGGGGACCTCACCTTCGAGCGGGCGCTGGAGAGCGGTTCGCGCGAAGCGCTCTACGGCCGGGCGGTGGACCTCCTCGCCCGGATGCGGGCCGCCGCGGAGGCCAGGCCCGACACGGGCTGCCTCGCCTTCACCCGCGCCTTCGACGAGGAGCTCTACACCTGGGAGCTCCACCACTTCCGCGAGTACGGCCTGGAGGCGTGGAGCGGGAAGACCCCCACCGCGGCGGAGCGTGCGCAGCTCGAGGGCGCCTTCGCCGGGATCGCGGGGCGGCTGGCCGCGGCACCGCGGGGCTTCACCCACCGCGACTACCAGAGCCGGAACCTCATGGTGACCCACGGTGAGCTGGTGGTCATCGACTTCCAGGACGCCCTCCTGGGCCCGTGGCAGTACGACCTGGTCGCGCTCCTCCGCGACAGCTACGTCGAGCTCGCGCCGGAGCTCGTCGACGCGATGGTCGACCGCTGGCTACGCGAGTACGGTCGCGCCGCGGGCCACACCCCGGAGCGGCGCGGGTTCCGCCGGTTCTTCGACCTCCTCACCGTCCAGCGGAAGCTGAAGGACGCGGCGCGGTTCGAGTTCATCCACCGGGTGAAGAGGAACCCGGGCTTCCTTCCGTCCATCCCCGCCTCGCTTCGCTACGCACGGGCGGCCATGGAGCGTCTGGCGGACGATCCGGACGTGGTCGCGCTCCGCGAGGTGGCCGTGCGCTACGTGCCCGAGCTGCGCTGATGCCGCCGCGCTCCAGAGCCTTCGTCCTCGCCGCCGGCCTCGGGACGCGGCTCCGGCCCCTGACCGACACCTATCCGAAGCCGGCGGTGCCGCTTCCTCGGGGCGCCGCTCCTGCGCCGGACCTTCGCCGTGCTCGCCAGGGGAGGCGTGGACCGTGTCGCGCTCAACACCCATCACCTCCCCGAGGCGATGGCCCGGGTCGCGCGCGAGGAGGGTGCCCGGCGCGACCTCGCCATCACCACCGTGCACGAGCCCGTCATCCAGGGGACGGGCGGCGGGCTCCGGGGCCTGGCCCGTGCGCTCCCCGGCGACGAGGTGGTCATCGCCTGGAACGGGGACATCCTCTTCGCCCCGGACCTCGCGCCGCTCCTCGAGGAGCACCGGACCTCCGGCGCGGCGGCGACCCTGGTGCTGCTGCCGATGCCCGAGGGGAAGAGCTATGGCGTCGTGGAGACCGACGCGCAGGGGAGGGTGCACCGCATCGGCCGGCCCGCGGCCGCGCTCGCGCCCGGGCGCACCGAGTGGCACTTCAGCGGCGTGCACCTGCTCTCGCCGGCGGTGTTCGCCGCGATGAGGCCCGACGCACCCGAGGACATCAACCACGACGTCTACCCGCGGCTCTTCGGCGCTCGGCGCGGTGCGCGGTCCGTGGTCGTCGACGTGCCCTGGTCGGACCTCGGCTCCCCGGTGACGTACCTCGAGGCGCAATCCGACCTGCTGCTCGGACAGGTGGCCGATCCGCTCGGGGTCGACTCGCCGCTCGCCGGCCGCACCCGGGACCGAGGCGCTGGTCGAGCCGGGGGCGCGCGTCCACCCCGGAGCGGACCTCGCGCCCGACGTCTTTGTCGCCTCGGGCGTCGAGGTGCCCGCGGGCGCATGCCTCCGCCGGAGCGCGCTGCTCGCAGGAGCGAGCGTCGATGCTGGGGAAACGGTGGAGGAGGAAATTCGCTGGGGAGGAAGGCGGCTCTCCGCGAAACCCTCGAGCGGCTGATCGCCGCGCTGGAGGCGCCTGGCCTGAGCTTTCCTTGAGGCGGTGGGGTTCGGCAGGCCGTCGTGGACCATTCACCGCTGTCAGTCGCCGTTCACCGGTTCCGCTTGCGTGTGGAGCGGAGGTCCGTTCCGATCGAGCGCCACCGGACCGGAGGGACCACGCCATGCAGATGCCGACGCCGACCGAAGACCACCGAAAGCTTCATCGCCTCGCAGGACAGTGGATCGGCGAGGAGAAGCTCGAGCCATCGCCCTGGGGCCCGGGCGGCGCGGCGGTCGGGCGCATCTCGGCGACCGTCGCCCTCGAGGGGATGTTCGTCGTCTCCGACTACGTCGAGGAGAAGGACGGGAAGGTCTCCTTCCGCGGGCACAGCGTCTTCGGCTGGGACCCGTCCTCGAAGACGGTGACCTGGTACTGGTTCGACTCGATGGGCGCGAACCCCCCGTCGCCCGCGCGCGGCAAGTGGGACGGTGACCTGCTCGTGCTGAACGTCACCAGCCCCGGCGCCGAGGGCCGCTACACCTACCGGTTCCAGGGCGACGACCGGTACCACTTCCAAATCGAGAACTCGTTCGACGGAGGCAAGAGCTGGGTCAAGTTCATGGAGGGCGTGTACCGGCGCTCGCCCGGCGCATCACCGGCGTGACGGGTCCGTGACATTCCGGACCTCGCTCCGGCCGCCCAGTTGCCGAGGTCAGCCTCGACGTCCATCGTCTCGGGGTGAGTGCCGTCCTTCGCCTCGCACACCTCAGCGACCTTCACCACCAGAATCGACTGGCGGCAGCGCTCGCTCTGGAGCTCGGGGTGGCGCGGCGTGCCCGGCCGGATCGAGCTGCACGCGCTGGGGCGGCTGCGCCGCTTCGCCGGCGTGGGACAGCGGATCGCGCGGCTGGTGGAGCAGGTGCTCGGGCTCGCGCCGGACCGGGTCATCCTCACCGGGGACCTGACCGCGCTCGGTGACGAGTCGGAGCTGCGGCTCGCCCGCGCGCTCCTCGAGCCCTTCATCGCCGCTGGCCTCCTGGTGGTCGTTCCGGGCAACCACGATCGCTACACCGACCCGCGGTCGCGGGCCTTCGAGGTGGTGTTCGCGGATCTGCTGAGGAGCGACCTCCCCGATCTCGCGGACGAGCGCGGTTACCCGTTCGTGAAGCTCATGGGAGAGCGCCATGCGCTGGTGGGCCTGGACAGCACCCGGGTCCAGGGCTGGAGCCACTACGTCGTCGGCCGGCTCGGCGCCCGCCAGCTCCGCGCTCTCGCCCGGGTCCTCGAGCATCCCGCGCTCGCGCGCCGCACCGTGCTGCTCCTCGCCCACCACGGGCCGGCCGGCCCCTCCGGTGGGTTCGACTGGAACGAGTCGGGCCTCCTCGATGCCGATGCGCTCCTCCAGACAGCTCCGGCACCGTCCGGTGGTGCTCCTCCACGGGCACTCGCACCAGCGCTTCTGGCACCGCGCCCGTCAGGGCCGGCCGCACCTCATCGGGGGTGGCAGCTCGACCGAGCGGCCCGGCTTCTGGGAGGTGACCGTGGACGATCACCGCGCGCTGGAGGCGGTGGCCCACCCTCTGCGCTGACCGCCCCGGAGCTCGGGGATCCAGAAGAACACCGCGGCCAGCACCACCGCGAGGCAGAGCCCGGTCACGATGTCCACGAGGTAGTGCTGCTTGGTGGTGAGCGTGGACGCCGCGATCGCGGTCGCCCACAGCACGTAGGCGCCGAACAGCGAGCGGCGGCGATTCCAGAGCGAGAACGCCGCGAGGTACGAGCCTGCGACGTGCATGCTGGGCAGACAGCTCGTCGCGAGATCCACCCCGCGGAGGGCAGTCAGGGCACGCGCGCTCAGGCCGCTGTCGGGCACGGGGAATGTCCTGGCGCGGAAAGACCGTGGGCCACGAGAGGTGGATGGCCGCCCCGATGGCGAGCAGCACGAAGTACGCCCGGACGAAGCGCCTCACCTCGTCCCAGCCCTCGGAGAGCAGGAAGGCCGAGGAGACCAGGACGTAGTCGGAGAAGTAGATCCACACCGTCGGCGGCAGGAACGGCGTGGCCGCATCGACCCGGGTCCACCACAGGGTGCGTGGCGTCACCAGCTGCAGGTGGTTCGGGACGAGGTAGAGGACGGCGTTGACCGCCATCGCGCCCGCGGCGATGGCCAGCTTCGTCCACGGACCCGGGGCCGAAGGTGCCGACACGACGGCGACCTCGTTCACGTCAGCTCCAGCCGGCAGCGGGCCAGGATGCAGGTCACGTTGTCGTTCCCGCCGGCGGCGTTGGCGCGCTCAATCAGCCGGGTGCAGGCCTCGTCCAGGTCGGCGGTGGCCCCGAGCAGCTCCTCGATCTCCGCGTCGCTCACCATGCCCGAGAGGCCGTCGGAGCAGAGGAGGAAGAGGTCGCCGTCACCGGGCTCGAAGCGGCCCACGTCCACCTGGACCGTGTCCTTCATCCCCAGCGCGCGGACGATGACGTTCTTGTGGGGGAAGGCCTCGATCTCCTCGGGGGAGAGCTTCTTCGCCTTGAGGTAGTCGTTGAGGAGCGAGTGGTCCTCGGTGACGAGCTCCAGCTTGCCGCTCCGGAACCGGTACACCCGGCTGTCGCCGACGTGACCGACGTAGGCCGCGCCGTCGGCGAAGTGGACCGTGGCGATGGTGGTCCCCATCCCCCGGTAGTTCGGGTCGCCGCTGGCCGCCTCGTAGATGCGGGCGTTGGCGAGCTTGATCCCGGTGGCGAGCCGGTTCTCGTCATAGTTCCGGGTCTTGTCCATCTTGAACGGCCAGGTCATGTCCCGGTCGCTGGAGGTGAGCCGGAAGAACTCGGCCATCTCGTCGATCGCGATGCGGCTGGCGATCTCGCCGGCGAAATGACCGCCCATCCCGTCCGCGACGCAGTAGAGCCGCTGGTCGGGCATCACGAGGAAGCTGTCCTCGTTGATGTTGCGCTTCATGCCGACGTGGCTCTTGCCTGCGACCTCGATGCGCATTCGTAGGTCTCGTTCACGCTAGCAAAGCCGCGCGCGATCAATCAAAAAGTCGAGCGAGGCCCGTGACATGGCGCTCCTCCGCTCCATCACCCCACCACTCCACGTGGTGCTGGTCTCGCCGCGCATCCCGCCCAACACCGGCAACGTGGCCCGTCTGTGTGCGGTGACCGGTTGCCGGCTCGAGCTGGTGGAGCCGCTCGGCTTCTCCATCGACGATCGCCACCTGCGGCGCGCGGGGCTCGACTACTGGGACAAGGTGTTCCTCGCGCTGCACGCCGACTGGGACGCGTACCTCGCGGCGAGCCCCGGGGCCCGGCGCTGGCTCTTCACCTCCCATGCGGCGGTGACGCACTGGGACGCGCCCTTCACTCCGGGTGACCACCTGGTCTTCGGGTCGGAGCCGGGGGGACTGCCGCCCTACATCCTGGAGGGAGGTGCGGGGACGCCCCTGGCCATCCCCATGGTGTCCGGCGTTCGCTCGCTCAACCTCTCGACCGCTGCGGGCATCGGGGTCTACGAAGCGCTCCGGCGGATCCGGCTAGACTAGACGTTCCCCGAGAGATGGCTCCTCCCTCCCTTCCGCCCGCGGCCGAGGCGCTCTTCCGCGCGCACCAGGACAAGAGCACCGGCTGGCTCACGCTCCTCTGCGGCGGCCGCGAGGCGAAGCTCTACGTCCAGTTCGGGGATCTGGTCGGCGCCCGTCTCGGCTTCGGACACCAGACCGACGCGCAGGCGCTGCTCGCCGCCGGGGCGCTCGTCCCGCCGGTGCTGGACACGCTCTGGTCGCGCGGGCAGCTGGCGGATCCGGCGCGGGTCCACGAGGCGGCGGGAGTGGACCCCACCTCGGCCTCCGAGCTGCGCGCGCTCGCCTCGGTGAGGCGGGTGGCGCTCCTGGCCGAGGAGGCCAGCTTCATGCCGGCGCTGGTGGAGGTCACCTTCCCCCGCGTGCGCGGCGCCCGTGCGGTGCGGGCCGCCTTCGAGGCGCTCCCGCCGGTCCCGGGGACCGCGTGGGTCCGCTGCCGTGACCTGTCCGCCGCCGAGCCCTTCCTCGGCAGCGCCGACGAGCGCACCTTCCTCGCCTCTCTGGGCGAGTTCCGCACCGCCGAGACGCTCTCGCCGGCGCAGTCGGCGCTGCTCCGCGCGCTGGAGCACGCGGGCCTGGTGGAGATCCTCGGCGCCCGAGGAGTGGCAGGCGCGCTCCGGGGCCGAGCGGGCCGAGGCCGCCCGCCGCGCCGAGGAGGAGTCCCGCCGGGAGGCAGCGCGGGTCGCCCTGGAGGCAGCCCGGGCCGCCGAGGAGCGCCGCCAGGCCGAGATGCGCGGCCGGGCCGACGCGGCGCGCCGGGCGCTCGAGGCGGCGAAGGCGGCGGAGGCTGCGTGGCGCAGGGCCCGCGAGGGCAACGGAGAGCCGGGTGGCCCCGGGGTCCACGGCACCGAGCGCGAGTTCCCGGCCGCTCCGCCTCCCGTCCGAACCACCGAGGTCGAGTTCCACGCGCTCTCCGAGGACATGCCTCCGCTCGGAGCCGCCGGTCGCCCCCGCGCCGGTCTTCGAGGGCGACGAGCCGATGGTCCCGGTGCTGACCCGCTCGACGCTCGCGCCCTTCGAGGCACCGGTGCCGAGCACCGATCCGATGGGGTTGCCGCCCTCGGTCGCGAGCCTTGGCGACGAGGACACGCTGGTGCGCGCCATGGAGCAGGCGCGCGGGCACACCGACCCGTTTGCCCCGTTGCCCCAGCCGCCGGTCGAGGGCCGGTTCACACCGCCGCCTCCCGCGCGGTCCGGCGACCGATCCGTACGCCCAGGGTCTGGAGGTCGAGCCCGGTCAGACGGACCCCTACGCACAGCCCCTGGCGCGCTCGGAGGAGCCGCCGGCCTCGGACGAGCTCCCCACCCCTCCGGCACGGCCGTTCGCCTTCCCGGCGGCCGCGACGCCGACCCCGCCGCGGGGCACCACCGAGGCACGCACCCCTCCGGGCGGGATCGTCGTCGAGCCCGAGGAGCTGGTGCTCGAGCCCGAGGCGCTCCTGCTCTCCGAGGCGGACTCCGCCCCCACGCCCGCCGCGGGGACGCTGGTCGAGGACATGAGCGAGGCGCTCCGTCGCGCCGGTCTCGAGGCATCGCCCGAGCTGTGGCAGAGCCCGAGCACCGAGGCGGTGGGCAGCAAGCACGCGGAGCGCAGCCCGCTGCGGCTGGGTCCCGAGTCGGCCGAGGCGGACGCCGATCTCTGGAGGCTGGTGAACCCCGAGCCCACCGGGCAGCCCGGGTCGTTCGAGGCCGCCCTCCGCCAGGTCGACGGACAGCTCGAGACGCTCGCCGGGCTCCGCCGGCGCCGCCGTCGATCCGGAGAACCCGGGGACCGTCCCCATGGCCACCAGCGACCTGGACGCGCTGGTGAAGGCCTCGTTCGAGTCGGGAGAGTGGACGCTCGGCACCGACGCCTCCGAGAACAGCGGACGCATCGCGCTCGCCGCGCTGAGCGGCACGCCGGTTCCCGCGCCGCTGCCGCCCTCGGGAGAGCAGCCCGCGCTCTCCGCCGGGCGCCGCCAGGAGCTGCTCCGCCAGGCCCGGGCGACCGCGGAGCGCGAGCCGGTCAGCAGCATCCCCACGCCGCCTCCGCGCTCGCTCGAGGACGCCGAGCTGGCCGAGGCCATCGAGGCCCGCCACGCCTCGCTGACCCGCGACCCGGACCGGTTCGCGGTGCTCGGGCTGTCACCCGGCGCAGGGCGCGACGACGTGAAGCGGGCGTTCATCGAGCTGGCCAAGGTGTTCCATCCGGACCGGCTCCCCCGCTCGCTCGCGCTGCTCCACCCGAAGGCGGCGCGGGTCTTCGACGCCATCCGCGAGGCCCAGGAGTTCCTGCTCGACGACGTCCGGAGGACCGAGCACGCCCGGGCCCGCGCCGGCAGCGAGCCGACCGCCGCTCTCGATCCGGGCGCCGCCTCCGAGGCGCTGGTCGCCGGCGAGATGGCGATGCGCCGGCGCGACTACCCGCAGGCCGAGGCCTTCTTCCGCCAGGCCCACGAGGCCGACCCGCGGCCGGCCACGCTCGCCGCCGAGGCCTGGGCCATCTACATGGACCCCTCGCGCCGCAGCGACGCCCCGCGCGCCCGGGCGATGATGGTGGAGGCGCTCAAGGCCGACCCGGACTGCGACCGCGCCCACTACCAGCTCGGGGTGATCGCCCGGGTGGAGGGCGACATCGACCGGGCCGAGAAACACTTCCGCGAGGCGGTGCGCAGCAACCCGCGTCACCTGGAGGCAGCGCAGGAGCTCCGGCTGCTCGAGATGCGGCGGCGCCCGAAGAAGCGGTGAGGTCAGGGCGCGTCGCGGACGAAGGCGTCGAGCGCGGCCCGGTCTTCCTTGCCCAGCCGGGCGAACTCGATGCCCATGCCCGGCGGGCTGCTCCGGGCCCGGGAAGCGCCGGACCCAGGCCACCCGGGCGTGCGCCTGCACCGGGGCGGGCCGTCCGGCGATCTGGAACTCGAGCGAGAGGCTCTCCCCGGGCTCGAGCAGCAGGTCCGAGACGAGGAACGCGCCGCCGGCCGAGAGGTCGGCGCCGGAGAGCTGCAGCGCACCCATCCCGTCGGTTCCCCCGGCGCGAAACTCCACCGAGAGGGTCCGCCGGATGTGTCGGCGCTTCTCCTCGCTCGTCAGCACGGGAGGGAGGCTACCTGATAGCCTCTCGTCGCACCCATGGCCAAGCAGCATCTCCTGCTCGTGGATGGAGACCCGAAGAGTCTCCGGGTGATGGAGGTCAGCCTCAAGAAGGCCGGCTTCTCCGTGACCACCGCGGCCGATGGAAAAGATGCGCTCCAGAAGATCCAGATCAGCCCGCCGGATCTGGTGCTCTCTGACACCCGGCTCTCGGAGCTGGACGGCTTCGAGCTCTGCCGGCGGCTCAAGGCCGACGAGCGGCTGAAGAACATCCCGTTCGTCTTCCTGACCAGTCAGAAAGCCGTGGAATTCAAGGTCCGCGGGCTCGAGATGGGCGGCGAGGACTACCTGACGAAACCCATCTACATCAAGGAGATCGTCACCCGCGCCCGGATGATCCTCCAGAAGGCGGAGAAGGAGCGCTTCGAGCGCCGCGAGACGCGGGGCGGCTTCACCGGCAGCCTGAGCGACCTCGGCGTGGTCGACCTGGTGCAGACCTTCGAGGTGGGGCGCAAGACCGGCAGCATCCGGCTCGATGGCGAGCGCTCCGGCACCATCTACTTCCGTGACGGCCGGGTCATCGACGCCGAGCTGGGGCGGCTCGCCGGCGAGAACGCGTTCTACCGGATGCTCAACACCTTCGAGGGGAACTTCGAGGTCCAGTTCGTGCCGGTGGAGCGCGCCGAGCGCATCGAGGTCTCCACCCAGGGGCTCCTCCTCGAGGGGATGCGCCGGCTCGACGAGTGGGGCCGGATGCTGGAGCAGCTTCCGCCGCTGGAGACGGTGTTCGAGATCGACTACCGGCAGCTCGCGGACCGGCTGAGCGAGATCCCGGACGAGGTGAACGGCCTGCTCCGCCTCTTCGACGGCCGGCGATCGCTGGCCCGGGTGGTCGACGACTCGGACTTCGAGGACCTGGCGGCGCTGGGCATCATCAGCAAGCTCTACTTCGAGGGTCTGGTCCGCGAGGCCGGCGGAACGCCGCCGTTCGGAGCGCGCGAGTCCCGCACCCTCGGAGCGTGGCTCGATGGACGGCCGCCGACGCCGGTGTGGTCCGGACCGGTCGCGGTGCAGCCCGACCCGGCGGCCCACACGCCCCCTCCTGGAGCCGTGCCGACGGTGGCGCCCCTCTCGGCGGACGAGACGACTTGCCCGCTCCGCGCCCGCCGAGGCCGCGCCCGTCGCTCCGCCGCCCCTCGTCGCCAACGGCACCGCCGTCGAGCCGGGCGAGCCCGGACCGACGCCGTCCCCGGACCGGACGAGCCGTCGCCACTCCAGGCCATCGACGCGGGCGCGCTCGCCCCGCTCCCGGCGGCCATCGCTGCCGAGGTGGCCAGCGCCGAGCCGGAGATGCACGCGCTGCTCGCCGTGCCGCCGCCACACGACTCCGGGGTGGCGCTGCGGCCCGGCCCGGCACCGGGCTCGGCGGACGTGCTCCTCTTCCCGCCGCGCGCCGATGCCGTCCCGGCGCGCCTCCCCGGGTCCGCCTTCCTGGTCGCGCCGCCTCCGGCTGCGCGCGCGGTCGAGCAGGCCCATGCCAAGTCGTTGACCGACTGGGGACATCCCTCCGCCTCGCCCGCGGTGTTGCCGGCCGAGCCGCCACCGCCCGCGATGCGCGAGCCGCTCTTCGGCGGCGCGGCCAGGGCCGGACCGCCTCCCCCTCCGGCCGTGGACGCCTTCGCCGACGCGCCGACCCTCTTCCCGCCACGAGCTCCGCCCCCGGAGCGGCAAGCGATGGCTCCTCGGTGGCTGGGGCTCGCCGCGGTGGCCGGCGCGGCGGTGTGGCTCGTGCCTGGCCGGACCGAGGATCCGGCCCCCGCGCCCGCGGTCGTCTCGGAACGCCCGCTCTGCGCCGGCCCCCGTCCCCCAGGACCCTCCCGCCGTGGCTGCCGCCGCGACCTCGACCACCGTCGCCTCGACCCCGATCGCCGATCCGCCGCCCGCGGCGCTCCCGTCGCCGGCGCTCGCCGGGTCTCCACAGCAGGACGCGCCGCAGGCGCTCGAGGATCCGGGGGACGCGGATTACCGCGCGGCGCTGCAGGCCGCCCGCGAGGCCAACGCGGCGTCGAGCTGGGAGGTCGAGGCGGAGGAGTACCGGCGCGCCCTGGCGGTCCGTCCGGCCTCGCTCGAGGCGAAGGAGGGGCTGGGGGCCGCCATCGTGAAGAGCTCGGGCAAGGCCGGGAGCTACCTCGAGGCGGAGCGGCTGCTCGCCGACGTCGTCACCGCGGACCGGAGCCGCGCCCGCGCCTGGCTGGTGCTCGGGATGGCCCGCCAGCTCGGGGCCCGGCCGGCGCCGGCCGTCGAGGCCTACAAGCGCTACCTCGAGCTGACGCCCGCAGGGCCCGTACTCGCCCGACGTGCGCGCCGTGGTCCGCGAGCTGGATCGGCCAGGCGTGGCGCAACGGCGCCCCGGGCGATAGAGCCCACCTTCCGCGATGCGCGTCCTGGGCCTCGAGACCTCGTGCGACGAGACGGCGGCTGCCGTGGTGGAGGACGGCCGTCGCGCGCTGTCCGACGTCGTCTCGACCCAGGTGGACATCCACCGCCGGTGGGGCGGCGTCGTCCCCGAGCTGGCGAGCCGGAACCACGTGGTCCAGGTGCTCCCGGTGGTGGACGAGGCGCTGCGCCGGGCCAGGTGCAGCCTCCAGGACCTCGACCTCATCGCGGTCACCCGTGGGCCGGGGCTGCTCGGGGCGCTGCTGGTGGGGGTGCAGCTCGGCAAGGCGCTCTCGGTGGCGACCGGCATCCCGCTCGTCGGCGTGAACCACCTCGAGGGACATCTCCTGGCCGCGCGTCTGCTCCCCACGCCGCCGGAGCCGCCGTTCCTCGCCCTGGTCGTCTCGGGCGGACACACCAGCCTCTACGCGGTGAAGGACTTCGGTCAGTACACGAAGGTGGGCAGCACCCGCGACGACGCCGCGGGCGAGGCGTACGACAAGGTGGCCCGGCTGCTCGGCCTGCCGTACCCCGGTGGGCTCCCCATCGACCGGCTCGCCCAGGGCGGCGACCCGCGCGCCATCCGCTTCCCCCGCGCGCTGAACCTGCCCGGCGTGTTCGACTGGAGCTTCAGCGGACTGAAGACCGCGGTCCGGAACCACGTGCGGACGCACGGCGTTCCCGAGGGGCAGGCGCTCGCCGACCTCTGCGCCTCGTTCCAGGAGGCGGTGGCGGACTCGCTCTCGCGCAAGCTCGTCGCCGCGGCGCGTGCGCTCGGCCAGACCGACGTCGTGCTCTGCGGCGGAGTGGCGGCCAACTCGCGGCTCCGGGCGCTCACCGTGGAGCGCGCAGCCGACCGGGACATCCGGGTGCACCTGCCGCCGCCGGCCCTCTGCACCGACAACGGGGCGATGATCGCCGTCGCCGGCACCGAGGCCTGGCGGCGTGGCGCGCGCGGCGACGCCGACCCCGTGGTGGACGCGGGCTGGACGCCCTAGGAGGCCCCGGCAGGTGGACTCGCCCCGACGGATGCTGCAGCAGCACGGGCTCCGGCCGAAGCACGCCTGGGGGCAGAACTTCCTCGATGACCGGGCGGTGCTCGGCGACATCGTGCGCGCGGCCCGGCTGGGCCCGGGCTCGGTCGTGGTCGAGCTCGGCGCGGGGCTCGGCCACCTGACCGCCGCGCTGCTCGAGACCGGGGCGAAGGTCGTGGCGGTGGAGCGCGACCGGGAGATGGTCGCAGTGCTGGAGGGCATGAAGGACCCGCGGCTCACCGTGGTCGCCGCCAATGCCGCTCGCCTCGACCTCGCGTCGGTGGCCGGGACGCGGCCGCTGACGCTGGTGGGGAACCTCCCGTACCAGCTCACCTCGTCCATCCTCTTCGAGGCGCTGGAGCAGCACCGCGATCTGAAGGCGTGCGTCTTCACGGTCCAGAAGGAGGTCGCCGAGCGCGTCGCCGCGGGGGAGGGGACGCGGGCCGGAGGGCTCCTCACGGTGCTGCTCGGGGTGTGGTTCGACGCGTCCATCGTCCGGACGGTGCCGAGGACCGCCTTTCACCCGCCACCCAAGGTGGACTCCGCCGTGCTCCTGCTCGAGCACCGCTCGGCCCCCCGGGCCGACGTGGACGACGACGCCTTCTTCCGCAAGGTGGTGAAGGCCGGGTTCTCGCAGCGGCGGAAGACGCTCTCCAACGCGCTCCGGTCCGACGAGGAGCTGGGGGATGCGGCTCGAATCCGGGCGGCGCTGGCCGGGGCAGGCATCGAGTCCACGCGCCGGGCCGAGACGCTCTCGGTGGCCGACTTCGCGCGGCTGGCCCGGGCGTTGAGGCAACCCCCGGGGCATGGTTGACTGGCGCCGGCTTGGACCAGCGCTACATCGCGGTCGAGGGACCGATCGGCGTGGGGAAGACCAGCCTGGCGCGGCTCCTCGCCGAGCGCCTGGGTGGGCGGCTCGTCCTCGAGGAGGTGGAGGACAATCCGTTCCTCGCGCGCTTCTACCAGGACCGGAGCGCCTGGGCGTTCCAGACCCAGCTCTTCTTCCTCCTGAGCCGCTGGCAGCAGCAGCAGAAGCTGCTCCAGACCGACCTCTTCGCCGCGGCGACGGTGAGCGACTACGTCTTCGCCAAGGACCGCATCTTCGCCACCCTCACGCTCCAGCCGGCGGAGCTGGCGCTCTACGACCGGGTCTACGACGCGCTCGGGCCGCGGGTGCCGCAGCCGGACCTGGTCATCTTCCTGCAGTGCCGGCTGGAGGTGCTGCTCCAGCGCATCAAGCGCCGGGGCCGCGAGTACGAGCGGCACTTCGACCCCGACTATCTGGAAGCCCTCGCCCGCTCGTACAACGACTTCTTCTTCCACTACACGGACACGCCGCTGCTGGTCATCAACACCAGCGACATCGACTTCGTCCACAACGCCGCCGACCTGGACAACCTGGTCTCGGTGGTTCGCAAGATGCGGAAGGGTGTCCACCACTACCTGCCCCTGTCCGCCCGGAGGTAGTTTCCAGTGGCACGGGAGCCGTCCCGTGAGGATAGATTGAAGGTCCCTCGGGTCGCCGAGCCGCAAGGCCGGTGAACCACGCACGGGGGAATGCAGCACCACAACCCGCAGTCAGACGGAGGTGAACCCGTGGACAAGGTCACCATCCACACGCTGAAGCGCCTGAAGCAGGCCGGCCAGAAGATCTCCATGGTCACGGCCTACGACGCCACCTTCGCCCGCATCCTCGACGAGGCCGGAGCCGACGTGCTCCTGGTCGGGGACAGCCTGGGCATGGTCATCCAGGGCAACGAGTCGACGCTGCCCGGTCACCATGGACCAGATGGTCTACCACTGCCGTGCGGTGAGCCGCGGAGCGAAGCGGGCGCACGTCGTGGGCGATCTGCCCTTCCTGAGCTACCAGGCCTCGGTGTCGGAGGCGGTGAAGAACGCCGGCCGGCTGCTGGCCGAGGGCGGGGTGAGCAGCGTGAAGCTCGAGGGCGGCGCCGAGTTCGCCGAGACCATCGAGGCCATCGTCCGCGCGGGCATCCCGGTCATGGGCCACCTCGGCCTCACCCCGCAGTCGGTGCACCGGATGGGCGGCTTCGTGGTGCAGGGGCGCGACGAGGAGCAGGCGAAGGCCATCTACCGCGACGCCCAGGCGCTGGAGCGGGCGGGCTGCTACGCGCTGGTGCTCGAGGGCATCCCGCTCGAGCTGGCGCGGGACATCACCGCCTCGCTGCGCATCCCCACCATCGGCATCGGCGCCGGCGTCCACTGCGATGGCCAGGTGCTGGTCTGCTACGACCTCTTCGGCTTCAACCCCGACTTCAAGCCCAAGTTCGTGAAGCGCTTCGCCGATGGCTATGGCGTGCTGCGCGGGGCGGCCGAGACGTTCTTCGCCGAGGTGAAGAGCGGCGCCTTTCCGGACGACGAGCACTCGTTCACCAGCAAGACGCTGCGCGTGCTGCAGGGCCAGCGGCCCGCGTCGTCTCCGGCCGTCGGCCGAGCCGGAGAAGATCGGCGCGGTCTACGGCGTCCCGGTCTGATGCGCGTCGTCCGCACCCCGGCCGAGCTCACCGAGTGGACGGAGACGGCGCGCCGCCAGGGCCGCCGGGTGGGCCTCGTGCCGACCATGGGGTTCCTGCACCCGGGCCATCTGAGCCTGATGGCGGCCTGCCGGGAGCGCGCCGACGTCACCGCGGTGAGCATCTTCGTCAACCCGACGCAGTTCGGCCCCGGCGAGGACCTGGCGCGCTACCCCCGCGACCTCGAGGGGGATCTGGAGAAGTGCCGGGCGGCGAAGGTGGACACGGTGTTCGCGCCGGAGGCGGGCGCCATGTATCCGCCCGGCCACCGGACGTTCGTCGAGGTGACGGGGCTCCAGGACGGGCTCTGCGGCGCGCGCCGACCAGGGCACTTCCGCGGCGTGGCGACCGTCGTCACCCAGCTGTTCGCGCTCGCCCGGCCGCACGTGGCGGTGTTCGGTGAGAAGGACTGGCAGCAGCTCCAGATCCTCCGCCGCCTGGCCGTGGACCTCCACCTCGGCGTCGAGGTGGTGGGCATGCCCATCATCCGCGAGCCGGACGGGCTGGCGATGAGCTCGCGCAACGCCTACCTCTCGCCGCCCGAGCGGTCCCGCGCGCTCGCCCTGAGCCGGGGTCTCGCGGCGGCGCGGGCCCGCTGGGCCGCAGGAGAGCGCGGGGCGGCCGCGCTCCACGAGCGCGGTCCGGGCCGAGCTCGTCGCCGCCGAGGTCCGCGAGGACTACGTGGCGCTGGTCACGCCCGACACGCTCGAGGACCTCGAGCGGGCGGACCGGGCCGATGCCCGCCTCCTGGTCGCCGGCTTCGTGGGGAAGACCCGCCTCATCGACAACACGGCCATCGGCTGTTAGGGGGCGACCCCCCATGGCGCAGAAGGAAGCCCCCGGCGAGCTGGTGGTCGCCACCAACAGGAAGGCGCGGGCGTCCTACACCGTCGAGGAGACGCTCGAGGCCGGGCTCGCCCTCCTGGGCAGCGAGGTCAAGAGCCTCCGGGCAGGGGCGGTCCAAATCGCCGATGCCTTCGCCCAGCCCAGGGGGGGCGAGCTGTACCTTCACTCCCTGCGGATCGCGCCGTACGGGGCGGCCGCCGCCTTCCCCCACGACCCGGTCCGCCCCCGGAAGCTCTTGCTGCACCGTGCCGAGCTGGACCGGTGGGAGGCCAAGGTACGCGAACGGGGTTATTCCATCGTCCCGCTCGTGCTTTACTTCAAGAAGGGCAAGGCCAAGGTCCAGCTGGGGCTGGTCCGGGGCAAGACGCACGAGGATCGACGCGAGGACATCAAGGAGCGCGATACGCGACGGGAAATGGATCGCGCCCTCCGGCGCCGTTAGAGGCTGGGGACGGATGAGGGGATGGACGATCGAGCCTCCGAGAAGAAGGACCGCCTGCTTGCCGCCCTGGAGCGGGGGATGGTCATGGTCCATCTGGACGCCCGGCGTCCCGGCGTCCTCGTTCCCCAGGAGCTGCGCTGCGAGTCGCACCTCCGCCTGCACCTCAGTTACAAGTTCGTTCCACCCGACCTCTCGGTGGGGGAGTGGGGCATCCGGAGCACGCTCAGCTTCTCCGGCGCGCGCTTCACCGTGGCCGTGCCCTGGAGCGCGCTGTTCGCCATCACCAGCAAGGTGACGCACGAGTTCTGGATGTTCCCGGACGACATGCCCACCGAGCTGACGCAGATTCCTCCGCCGAGGCTGCGGGCGGCTGCCACCGTCGCGCCAGTCGCTCGAGGCGCGACCGGTGTCGCTCCGCGAGGTGGACGGTGAGCGGAAGTCCGGCGACGCGGAGGGCGATGCGCCCCGTGGCCGGTCGCATCTGAAGCTCATCAAGTCGTAGCGAGCCGGCTCACCGCCTGCGCAGGTTTGCCTGGAGCGTGTCCTGCTTGCCGCCCATGGTGACGCCCTCCCACGGCTTGTAGCCGGCCTTGCGCACCTCGATCCGGAGCGGCTCCTTCGGCCAGACGTTGTCCCCTGCCCACGGCGTGACGCCGACCTCGGTCCCTCCGACCAGCACCGTCGCCCCGGAGGGCTCGCTGAGCACGAGCAGCGTGGGTGCCGGCGTTCCGACCCGCTTCGGCGGCTCCGCTTCCTTTGGTCCGCTCGACTTCAGGAAGTCGAGCGAGAGGCCCTTGAATGCCGGGAGCTTGCCGTTCATCGCGACCCAGCCCGCGGCGACGACCACTCGCCAGCAGCGCTGCCCGGAAGAGCCACCGGCCCCAGGCGATGTCCGGCGTGGTGAACCGCACCCGCTTCTCGGGCGGCGGCGGCGTGAAGTCGGAGACCATCGGCGGCGGTGGTCGCTCGGCCAGCTCGATGAGCGGCCCCTGCGCGCGACGCGGCAGCGGAGCCGGCCCGTGGGAGTGTGAGATGACCGTCGGCTCGTAGGCCGGGTCGTGGACCAGCGAGTCCTCGTGGAGCGTGGGGATCTCGTCCCGGAGCGGGATGGGGTTCGCGGGCCGGAGCGCGCCGTCGTCTCCCAGCACCTTGCCGGAGAAGATTCTGATCCTGCTCGTCGTCGGGGGGCTGGCTCATCGGGCAACTCGCGGGTTCAGCTGGGCGCAGGAGAGCGCTCGGTCACGTCGCGCAGCACCGGCCAGGGGAAGATGCCGGTCGCGTGCTGGTCGCTGAAAGTGAGGCGCAGCGCGTAGTTCCCCACCGGCGCGACCTCCTGGATGGTGAGGGTCTCGGGCACGGTGGCCGGATCGAGCGTGCGAGCGTTGGTCCACTCGTCCACGCACGCCGCGCAGGGGCAGGCGAGCCGCAGCGCCCTGGCGGTGGCGGCGGTGCGCTTGCCGTCCTCCCAGTGGAGTCGGAGCACCTTGCCGTCGCGGGTCACGTCCATGTGGATCGCCGTGGGCGCTGCCGGCGCCGCGGGCTTCAGCTTGTCCCAGAAGCTCATGCACGCTCCCATGTCCTCTGGTGGCTCACGATGCAAGCGGCACGGCGCGCGGCGACGGCGCGGTCTCGGCGAACGCGCCCTTCTTCTCCAGCACCCGGGCGAGCGCGTCGACGACGTCCGGGTCCAGCGACACGCCCCGGAGCCGGTTCATCACCTCCATGGCCGCGTGGGTGCCCATCGCCCGCTGGTAAGGCCGGGTGGAGGTGCAGGCGTCCCAGGTGTCGGCGCAGGCCACCACCCGGGCGATGAGGGGGATGGCCTGGCCCTTGAGCCCCTCGGGGTACCCGGTGCCGTTCCACTTCTCGTGGTGGCTGCGAACCGCGTCGCGCGCCGTGCCGAGGAAGCTGACCGGCCCCACGATGGAGGCGCCGATGCTCGGGTGCTCGCGCATGACCGACATCTCGTCGGTGGTGAGCTGGGTCTGCTTGCAGAGGATGTTCTCGGCGATGCCGATCTTCCCGATGTCGTGGAGGATGCCGCCGTAGCGCAGCTGCTTCACCTCGCGGTCGGTGAGCCCCATCTCGCGGCCGATCTCCGCGGCCATGTCCCCGACCCGCTGGCTGTGGCCGCGGGTGTACGCGTCCTTGCTGTCGATGCTGTTGGCCAGCGCCAGGATGGTCTCGAGGTATCCGCGCTCGAGCGACTCGTAGAGCCCGCGGTTCTCCTTGTCGTAGGCGAGCAGCTGCTGGCTCATGTAGTTGAACGTCCTGGCCAGCTCGCCCAGCTCGTTCCTCGTCTCCACCTGCACCTGCGTGCCGAACTTGCCCCGGGCGATCTCCAGCGCCGAGCGGGTGAAGCCCTTGAGCGGCCGGGTGAGTCCCCGGGAGAAGACCAGGGCCAGCAGCAGCGCCACCCCGATGGCGGCGACGAGCCCCAGCCCGATCCGTCGCTGCATCAGCCGGACCTGGGTGTACGCCGCGTCGAGGGGCTGCTCGCTCACCACCGCCCAGCCCGGACCGGGGATGATGGCCGAGGCGGCCACCACCCGTCCGTCGCCCTCGCCGAAGTTGCCCACCCAGGTGACCTCGCGCTCGGGCGACCCCTTCAGCATCCGCACCGCCGGCGCCACCGCCGGACGCGAGGAGAGGTCGTCGCCGGGCCGGGCGTGCTCCGGCGCACCGGCGAGCAATCGTCCCTGGGCATCGACCACGTAGGCGAAGCCGGTGCTGCCCACGTGCTCGGCCTCGAGCGCCCAGTCCGAGCGCGGCCAGCGAGAGCTCGGCGGCGACGTAGCCGCGGGCCGGGTCTCCGAGCGGGAAGACGAAGGTCAGGCTCGGCGGCCGGCCCGGGAGCAGCGTCGCCCGACTCCAGCGGACCGCCTCGGGGCCGGGACCAATCAGCGCGCGGGCCCGCGCCTCGTGCTCGGCCACCTCGGTGGGCGGCAGGTCCTTCACCGCGAAGGCCTGCAGGCCGGGGAGCCGCTCGCCGCGCGCCGAGAAGACGGTGAGCGCGGTCAGGTCCCGCCGCTCGGTGAGCACCGCGGCGAGATGGGCCCGCTGCTCGGGCGACGGCAGTGAGAGGAACCCCGGCACGCGACTGAGGGCGGTGGCTGCGCGCACCGGGGCGTCGAGCGCGGCGGTGGCCTTGAGGGAGACCTGACTCACCCGCTCGGCGGCGAGCTCCTGGGCGTCGCGGGTGAGCAGCTCGCGGGTGTCGGAGAGCACGAGCAGACCCACCAGGCCCGTCGACACCAGGGCCACGGCGAGCATCAGCAGGAAGATGGCGGTGAAGAGCCTCACTGCCAGGGAGCCTCCTTCACCTCCAGCTTGATGCGTCCGGGGACGAGCTGCACCGCCCGGGTGGACGGGGGCCCGAGCGTCCCGTCCGCCTGCACGGCCCGCACCGTCCAGCGGTACTTGCCCGCCGGGAGACCGGGCACCGTCACCACGGGCTGCGTGCTGCGCAGGGTCTGGCTGCGCGGGCCCGCGAGCTCGAGCACGTAGCCGCTCGCCTCCGGCACCGCCTTCCAGGCGAAGCGCACCGGACCGAGCCCGCCCGGTGCAGGCTCGAGGCCGAGCTTCAGCCCCGGCTCGGGCGAGAGGAGGACCGGCGCCTCGACCGCGGTGGGGCCGCCCGCCGCCTCGAGGACCGGAGCGGCCGGCGGCTCGCCCCGGATGACGGTGAGCGTCTCGCCGGCGCGGACGGCGCGGGTGCGACCCTGGGCCTCCACCCGGACCGGCACTCCCTCGTGCACCGCGACGCGCGTCCGTCCGTCGGGCTCCACCGCCACCGCGAAGCGGGAGCGCTCCCCGTGCGCCTCGGCCAGGAGCTTCCACGCCCCGTCGGCCTGCGCGGCGGCCTCGCCGTAGCGGGCGTGGGCGAGCAGCGACTCGGCCTCGGTCAGCCGGGCCTCGGCCTCGGTCCGGGCGCTGCCGGCGGGTGCCTGGACCACCGCGCTCCGGGCCGAGCCGATGGCGGCCACCGCGCGGGCGCGCTCGGGCCCGGGGAGCAGCACCTTCGTGCCTGCCGCGGGCGTGCCGTCGAGGTGGTTGAAGGCGAGCAGCTCGGCTCCGGCGCCCTCGCTCCCGAGCGTGCGCGCGGCGAGCTGGGCCAGCGATTCGCCCGGGCGCACCACGGCCTCGCCGTTGGGCGGCGTGGTGGCCGTGGCGACGAGCAGGGCCAGGACGGTGGCGAGGGCGGGCATCACTGGAAGACGATCTCCCGTCCTGCGCGAACCGTGGCCGCCGGCGTCCCCACCGTCAGGGACTGGTTGGCCGGCCGGTCGACCGTGGCGTCGACGGTGCCGCGGAGCACCGTGACGTCCGCCTGCGGCCGCCCGGGGGCAGCCCGCGTCTCGGCGATGCCGAGCAGCGTGTCCTCGGAGACGACGACCGTCGTCCCGGAGGGGAAGTGGAGCTCGGCCGAGCCTCCGCGCTCGGTGCGCAGCTTGTCGTCGTCGTAGAGCGCGGTGCCGTTCACCGCCGCCTGCCACTCGTCCCCGGCGGCCCGCTTCACCGACACCGCTCCCTGCACCTGCGCGAGGGTGGCCCGCACCGACTGCTTCGCCGCGGGCGCGGGCGGAGCCTTGGCATCACGGCGACACGCCGGAAGGCACACGAGCAGCGGCAGGCACAACGCCATCGGAATCCAGGGGCGAGGCACTTCTTCGATGAAATCCTACTTCAGCCGGCGGTGGCGCAAGACGGGGAGGTTTCGTCGCACCCGGGCCAGGAGCTCGGGGTCGAGCTCGGCCAGGGCAAGCCCCTCGCCGTCCGAGGCCCGGGCGATGACCAGACCCCACGGATCCACCACCATGGCGTGCCCGTACGTGATGCGCTGATCGGTGTGCCGCCCCCCCTGCGCAGGTGCGAGAACGTAGGCCTGGTTCTCGATGGCGCGGGCCCGGAGGAGCACCTCCCAGTGGTCCTTGCCCGTCATGAGCGTGAAGGCGGAGGGGACGGTGAGGAGCACCGCGCCGGCACTGGACAGCGCCCGGTAGAGCTCGGGAAAGCGCAGGTCGTAGCAGATGCTCAGGCCCGACGTTCCGAGCGGCGTCTCGGCCGTCACCGGTCCCTCGCCCGGCGCCACGGCGTCCGACTCGCGGTACGAGGCACCGTCGCCCACCTCGGCGTCGAAGAGGTGAATCTTCCGGTAGACGGCCAGCCGTTCCCCGTCCGGACCGAAGAGGACGCTCGTGTTGTAGACCCGGTCCCCCGGAGCGCCGGCCTCGAGCACCGAGCCGGCGAGCAGGTGCACCGACGTCTCCCGGGCGAGCTCGGCGAAGCGCGAGAGGGTCGGGCCGTCCAGCCGTTCAGCGGCGGACGGGCGGTCCTTCTCGGGGCCCATCCAGGAGACGTTCTCGGGGAGCCCCACCAGCGCGGCCCCTCGCTCGGCGGCGCGGCGAACGAGGCGGGTCGGCGGTGTCGAGGTTCCGGGCCCGGTCTGGACCGGAGGCCATCTGCGCGGCGGCGATCAGCATGGGGCGCGTCCGGGCAAGTCTGTGGTTCCCGGCCCCCGCCCGGCAGCGGAGGGCCGTGTCGGCGCTCGACTGTAACCTCGCCCGCGACCCGCTGCCCCGCCCGAACCGTTTGACAGGTGCGGGGCGGACCGTGCATGTGAAGACTCCTTGATCACGGGAGGTTCGCCATCGCCGCACCTGGAGCCACCAAACGCCTGAAAGAACTCGCCCGGCAGCAGAAGCAGCGCGAGAAGGCCGAGAAGCGCGAGCAGCGGAAGCGGGAGAAAGCCGACCGTCCGACCACCCCCGAGGGGGGTGAGGACCCGGACATCGCCGGCATCGTCCCCGGGCCGCAGCCGCCTCTGGAGTTCTGACGTCACGGGACCCGCCGTGGAATGTGCCGGAAGTCCGGGCGCTTCCGCGGCAGGCCCGGTCCCGTTCGCCTTGCGCCGCCGCCGCTGCGCGTGGTAGGCAACGCGGCGACATTTTTCGATCTGGCAGGACCTCGAAAAGTGGGCCCCGTGCCCGCTTTTTTCGTTTCTAGGGCTCACATGGCCGAGAGCACCCACCGAGAGGGCGTCGTGTCCCGCGCAGAGGCGCTGGTGGCCCCGCTCGTCCGGGCCGAGGGGCTCGAGCTGGTGGAGCTGGAGTACGTCCGCGAGCCGGCAGGGTGGGTGCTGCGCCTGTTCATCGACCGCCCCGGCCGCGACCCGCTGTCGAAGGAGGGCGGGATCGGCCTCGAGGAGTGCACGGCGCGTGTCGCACGCGGTGGAGACCGCGCTCGAGGTGGAGGACCTGGTCCCCCACGCGTACTCGCTGGAGGTCAGCAGCCCCGGCATCAACCGGCCGCTCCGGCGCCCGGAACACTTCGCGAAGGTGGTCGGGCACCGGGTCAAGGTGAAGACCTACGGCCCGGTGGGCCAGCCGCCTCGGAAGAGCTTCTCTGGCGTCCTCGAGCAGGTCGGGCGCCGCGACATCACGGTGCAAGTCGAGGGCGGAGGGCCGTTCCACATCCCCTTCCGCGACATCGCCAAGGCGAACCTCGACTTCGAGTTCTAGAAGAGACATCCCCGAGGACCCCCGGAAACGACTCCCATGGCGACGCCCAGCACTCCGTCCGTCAATCTCAACCTCGTCCTGGAGCAGGTGGCCAAGGACAAGGGCATCGACAAGAGCGTGCTCGTCGCGACGCTCGAGGACGCGATGCAGACCGCGGCCAAGAAGCACTTCGGTCAGGACCGAAGCCTCGAGGCCAAGTACGACACCGACAAGGGCGTGGTCGAGCTCTTCCAGGCAGTGACCGTGGTGGAGGCCGTCACCGATCCCATCCAGGCCGTCAACCAGCTCACCCTGGACGAGGCGCGCAAGAAGGGAATGGAGGTCGAGCCCGGCGACGAGCTGGTCTTCCAGATCTTCTACCGCGACGAGGACGCCGCCGAGGCCAAGGCCCAGGACGACCAGTACGGCGACATCCTCAAGCTCCGGACCTTCCGGCACGGCTTCGGCCGCATCGCCGCGCAGACCGCCAAGCAGGTCATCCTGCAGCGCACCCGCGATGCCGAGCGGGAGAACGTCTTCAACGAGTACAAGGACCGGCAGGAACGAGATCGTCACCGGCATCGCCCGGCGTTTCGAGCGCGGCAACATCGTCGTCGACCTGGGCCGCGCCGAGGCGGTGCTGCCGGTCCGCGAGCAGGTGCCCGCGCGAGACGTACCGCGCCGGCGACCGGGTGCAGGCCTACGTGCTCGACGTGCTCCGCGAGTCGAAGGGCCCGCAGATCATCCTCTCCCGCGCGAGCGTGAATCTGCTGACCAAGCTGTTCGAGATGGAGGTCCCGGAGATCGCCGAGGGCATCGTGGTCATCGAGGCCGCGGCGCGCGAGCCGGGCGGCCGGGCGAAGATCGCCGTGTCCAGCCGCGACCCGGACGTGGACCCGGTGGGCGCCTGCGTGGGCATGAAGGGCAGCCGGGTGCAGGCGGTGGTGCAGGAGCTCCGCGGGCGAGAAGATCGACATCGTGCCCTGGGACGAGGACCCGGCCCGCTTCGTCTGCGCGGCGCTGGCCCCGGCCGAGGTGGCCCGGGTCATCATCGACGAGGCCAACCACGCGATGGAGCTCATCGTCCCCGACGACCAGCTGTCCCTGGCCATCGGGCGGCGAGGGCAGAACGTCCGGCTCGCGGCCCAGCTCACCGGCTGGAAGCTGGACATCAACAGCGAGACCCGGGTGCGCGAGATGCGCGAGTTCGCCAGCCGCTCGCTCGGCGCGCTCCCCGGCGTCACCGAGATGCTGGTGGAGACGCTCTACGCCCACGGCTTCCGGCAGGCCCGCGACGTGGCCGATGCCTCGCCCGAGGTGCTGGCGCAGATCCCCGGCCTGGACCCGGCGCGCATCCCGGCGATGCAGGAGCAGGCCAAGAAGCAGATGGTGGACGACGAGATCGAGCTCCGCCGGCTGGAGATGGAGCGGGAGCAGGCCCGGGCCATCGAGGCCCGCCGCCACCCGGACGAGCTGACGGCGTCCGAGCGGATGATGCGGGTCCGGGGGATGAGCGAGAAGACGGTCGAGGCGCTCGCCCTCTCCGGCTACAAGACGCCCGAGGACCTGGCCAACGAGAAGGACATCGCCAAGCTCGGCGACTCCCCGGCGGTGGGGATCAAGAAGGCCCGGCAGCTCAAGAGCGCCGCCGAGAGCTATCTGTTAGAGGAGGCAAAGCTGCGCGCCGAGCTCGACGCCGAGCGCGCGGCAATGGGTGCCGCCGCATCCGCTCCCCCGCCAGCCGAGGAGGCGAAAGCGCCCTGAGCAGGGAGCCCGGACGAACGTGCATCGGGTGCGGGACCAAGCGTCCCCAGCGTGAACTGAGGCGGCTCTGCCTGTCGAGCGAAGGCGAGCTGCGGTGGGACAGAGATCGGCGGGCTCCAGGACGGGGCGCTTACCTCTGCGGCGCAGGCTGTTTGACCGCGGCGGTGAAGCGAAAGTCGCTGGGGCGGGCTTTCCGGGGACGGATGACCGGTGGGCTCGAGGCGGTCGAGAGGGAGCTGATCGCCTCCAAGGGTTAAGTCCAGGGCGCAGGTGGAGTAGAAGGCAGACGCTGTTTCTGAAGGGGTCTGGATGTCGAAGAAGCGGGTTCACGAGATCGCCAAGGAGCTGAAAGCCTTCGGCATCGATCTCGACAACAAGGAGGTCGTCACCGAGCTGGCAGCTCTCGGCTACGACGTGAAGAGCCACTCGAGCTCGCTCGAGGACGACCAGGCCACGTCCGCGGTCCAGCGGATCGTCGAGAAGCGGAAGCCCCGCGCGGCGCCCCCGCCGGCCACGGCCAAGGGCTTCGTCGTCCGCCGGCGCGCCCCCGGCGCCGACGTACCGCACACCAACGGGCACCAGCACGAGCCGGCGACGCCGGTCGCCCACGAGCCGGCGGCGCTGTACGGCGAGCCGGCCCAGGACGTGGTCCAGGCGCCCGCGCTGGTCGAGGCGCCCGAGGCCGCTCCGCCGCCGGCCGAGCCGCAGGCCCTGGTGGCAGAGGAGGCGCCGGAGATCGCGGCCGCCCCCGCCGCCGAGCCCGTCGCCGCCGCGGCCGAGGTCCCTGCCGCACCCCACTCACCCGAGGTGCCGGCCGTCTCCGAGCCCACCCCGGCCATGGCCCCGCCGCCCGGCTCCGCGGCGCCGCCCCCCGCTGCACGGCCGCCGCTGCGGACCTCCCCCCAGGGATTCCGCCCGGCGCAGATCCTCTCCAAGCCGCCGGCCCAGGGCATGCGCCCGGGCGCCGTCCCCCCGGGGCGCGCCCCGGCTCCGCTCCGGCCAGCCTCCGCCCCGGAGGGGCTCCCCCGCGGGGCCCGGTCTCGCAGACCGGCCGTCCCGGTGCCCGTCCAGGGATGCAGGGTCGTCCGGGCTCGATGTCCCCCAGACCGGGCCCCGGCGTCACGACCCGGCCCGGTGGCCCGGGAGCCCCGGGTGCCCAGGCGCCCGGCGGGGCTCCGGCGGATCCGCGCTCGCTCCGTCCCACCGCCACCCAGGCCGTGGTCATCAGCCGGCCGGCGGTGCCGTTCCGGCGGGTGACGCCCTCGTCCACCGCCCACAAGAACATCCCGGTCGCGCCGGGCCGCAAGGCCATCGGCGAGGTGCGCGAGCTGAGGGTGGTCCCCGACCACCTCGGCCGCGGCCGTGAGTTCGTCGACGTCACCAAGAAGAAGGAAGACACGCAGCGCGGGAAGAAGCGCGCCACCGAGCGTGACGGCACCCAGGTCAAGCAGGAGATGGACAACCTGCTCTGGGGCCGGGTGCAGATCCCCGTCCGGGGCAAGAAGAAGAAGCCGACCAAGAAGGGTCAGAAGACTCAGATCACCGAAATGGCAGAAGAGAAGAAGATCATCCGCCTCGAGGAGGGGATCAGCGTCTCCGACCTCGGGCAGCGCATGGGCGTCAAGACGACGGACATCATCCGCAAGCTGATGACCGGTGGAACGATGGCCACCGCCAACCAGATGGTGGACGCGGACACGGCGGGGATCATCGCTGCCGACTACGGCTGGAAGATCGAGAAGGTGGGCTTCGAGGTGGAGGACCACCTCCCCGAGGTGACCGAGCGCGCCGAGGACGAGCGTCCGCGGCCGCCGGTGGTCACGGTCATGGGCCACGTGGACCACGGCAAGACCTCGCTGCTCGACGCCATCCGCAAGGCCAACGTGGCCGAGGGAGAGGCCGGCGGCATCACCCAGCACATCGGCGCCTACTCGGTGGCCACGCCGAAGGGCGACATCACCTTCCTCGACACCCCGGGCCACGAGGCGTTCACCGCCATGCGCGCTCGCGGGGCCAACGTCACCGACCTGGTCATCCTGGTCGTGGCGGCGGACGACGGGGTGATGCCCCAGACCCTGGAGGCCATCAGCCACGCCAAGGCGGCCAAGGTCCCGATCGTCGTGGCGATCAACAAGATCGATCTCGCCGGTGCCAACCCGGACCGGGTGAAGAAGGATCTCGCAGCGCAGGAGCTGGTCCCGGAGGACTGGGGCGGCGACACGATCATGGTGCCGGTCTCGGCGCGAACCAAGGAGGGCATCGAGCTCTTGCTGGAGAACGTGCTCCTCCAGGCCGAGGTGCTCGAGCTCACCGCCAACCCGAACCGCCCGGCGGTCGGAGCGATCATCGAGGCCAAGCTGGAGAAGGGCCGGGGCCCCGTGGCCACCGTGCTCGTCCGCGAGGGAACCCTCCGCACCGGCGACGCCATCGTCAGCGGCATCCACTACGGGCGCCTCCGGGCCATGAAGGACGGCCGCGGCCAGCCGGTCAAGGAGGTCACCCCCGGCTATCCGTCCGAGGTGGTGGGCCTGTCCGGCGTCCCGACTGCCGGCGACGTGCTCAACGTGGTCGAGGACGAGAAGGCGGCCAAGGAGATCGCCGACCACCGCGCCCTCAAGGAGCGCGAGGTCGAGCTCGGAAAGAACGTCAAGGAATCGCTGGAGACACTGCTCCAGCGGGCCCGCACCGGCGAGGCCAAGGAGCTGCGGCTGGTGCTCAAGGGCGACGTCCAGGGCTCGGTCGAGGCGGTGGCCCAGGCGGTCAACAAGCTCGCCGGTCCCAAGGTGGGGGTGGACATCATCCACAAGGGCGTGGGCGCGATGACCGAGTCCGACGTGATGCTCGCCGCGGCCAGCAAGGGCCTGGTGATCGGCTTCAACGTCAAGCCCGAGTCCGGCGCCGAGGCTGCGGCCAAGGCGCAGGGCGTCGGCATCTACACCTACTCCATCATCTACGAGCTCATCGACGGGGTGAAGGCGGCGATGACCGGCCTGCTCGAGCCCATCCGGACCGAGAAGAAGCTCGGCCGGGCCGAGGTGCGCAACACCTTCAACGTCCCGAAGCTCGGCACCATCGCCGGCGTGGCGGTGCTCGACGGCATGCTCCGCCGCTCGGCGCAGGTGCGCATCATGCGCGAGGGCAAGGTGGTGGGCGCAGGCAAGGTGACGAGCCTGAAGCGGTTCAAGGACGACGTGCGCGAGGTCGAGAAGGGCTTCGAGTGCGGTGTCGGTGTCGAGGGCTTCACCGACTTCAAGGCCCTGGACACCATCGAGGCCTTCGAGATCGAGGAGACCCGGCCCAGCCTGTTCTAGGGCCGGGCCGGTCCCTCTCCTGGGGACAGGTGCAGCCATGTTCGTCGGCGTCGCACGTCTCACGCTTCAGATCTCCGACTCCGGCTCGCTGAAGTCGAAGCGCCAGGTGCTCCGGCGGGTCACCGACCGGCTCAAGGCGCGCTTCAACGTGTCGGTGGCCGAGGTCGAGGACCAGGACCTCTGGCAGCGGGCCACCATCGCCCTGGCGGTGGTGAGCAACGACCGCCGCCACGTGGACGAGCAGGTCCAGAAGATGATCGCACTTCGTGGAGGAGATGTACGTCGCACCCCTCCTCACCCGTGAGCTGGAGATCCTCGCCTTCGGCGACCAGCTGTTCGGCTCCGCCGCCGCCCCGGACGACGGGAGCACGCTCGAGCTGCCCTTCGCCCGGGAGGACCGGAGCCTCGCCGAGGCCGAGGGGATGGCCGAGTGGGACAAGCGCCCGGGCGCCGCTGGTCCAGGGCCGGCCCGGGTCCCGGGGCGGGGGAGATCTCAGCCTGACCGAGGCCCGGGCCCGCGCGCGGAAGCTCCGCAACAAGCGGGACTGGGAGAAATCCAGAGGGCAGAAACCTCCCGGCTCGTCGTCCTCGCTTGCCCCGGGAGGGTCTCTGCCATGAGTGTCCCTGGCCGCCCCGAGCGGGTGGGGGCGGAGATTCAGGCCGCGGTGGGCGAGCTCCTCCTGAGGGGCGACCTGCACGACCCGCGCATTGGCTTCATCACCATCACCGGGGTGAAGATGAGCCCCGACCTCCGGGTGGCGCGGGTGTTCTGGTCGTCGCTCGGGACCGACGCCGAGCGGAACGAGACCCAGGCCGGGCTGGACGCGGCCAAGGGCTTCGTCCGCCGCGAGGTGACGGCGCGGGTGAAGCTCCGGGTCTCTCCCGAGGTCTTCTTCGTCTTCGACAAGAGCGTGGGGGAGGGCGACAAGATCGACCGTCTCCTGCGGGAGGTGAAGACGAAAGAGGGATGGTGAGGTCCGGCCGGAGCGTTACACTTGCAGCTCGGCTCCGGCCTTCTCCTCCATGCTCGGCGTTCTGGTCATCGACAAGCCCCAGGGCCCCACCTCCTTCGAGGTCGTGCGCCGGGTCCGGTCGACGCTGGGACTGAAGCGGGCGGGCCACACCGGCACGCTCGACCCGATGGCCACCGGCGTCCTCGCCGTCTGCCTGGGCGAGGCCACCAAGCTGGCCGGCCTCCTGACCGACGGCGACAAGGCGTACGACGCGGTGGTCCGGCTGGGCATCCGCACCGACACCCAGGACGTCACCGGCACGGTGCTCGAGACGCGCCCGGTGCCCCCGCTGTCGGCCGAGCTGCTCGAGTCGGCGCTCCGCAGCTTCCGGGGCACGTTCCTCCAGCTCCCCCCGATGTTCTCGGCGGTGAAGGTGAAGGGGAAGCGGCTGTACGAGCACGCCCGCGCCGGCGAGTCCGTCGAGCGCACCCCGCGCCAGGTGACGGTCCACTCGCTCGTGCTCCGGGACTTCTCGGCCTCCGAGTGCACGCTGTCGCTCCGCTGCTCCAAGGGCTTCTTCGTGCGGAGCCTGGCGGACGCGCTCGGCCAGGCCCTCGGCTGCGGCGGTGCGCTCAAGAGCCTTCGCCGCACGGCCAGCGGCCCCTTCGGGCTGGACCGGGCGATCCCGCTGTCGCAGGTGGAGGCGCTGGGCGTCGCGGGTCCATCGAGCCGCGCCCAGCTCGAGGCGCGCATCATCCCCATGGCCGAGGCGCTGCCCGAGCTGCCGGTGGTCCAGGTGTCCGAGCAGGACGTCCCGCGCGTCCTCCACGGCGTGGCGCTGCAGCTCGGGCCCGAGGCGCCCGGCGGCCGGGTGCGGGTGCTGGGCCCGGACCGGGCAGCTGCTCGCGGTGGGCGAGGTGCGCGAGGGACGGCTGGGCTACGTCCGGGTGGTGGTCCCCCGGTGAACGTGACGGTGCTGGTCCCATCGACGCTGCGCTCCGCGGTGGACGGCAAGCACAAGCTCGACCTCGGGGTCCCGGCCGGCGCCGGGGTGGGCGAGGTGCTCCAGACCCTGCTGACGCTCTACCCCAAGCTGCGCGGGTCCATGGCCAGCGAGATGCGGCTCCGGCGCCAGCAGCTGACGGTGGTGTTCGAGCCGCGGTCACTCGTGCCGGGGCAACCGCGACGGCATCCGGGTCTGGCTGTTCGCCGCCCCGGAGCCCACGGGTGCGGGCCGCTCGTGACGCGGCGCTAAGTTAGCTAGAAGGTGAGCCGCGCGACGAGGCCGGCGTAGCCGGGAGCCGAGGGCCGGGAGCAGATGGAACGTCGCCCCGGGCACGCTGTACTTCTTCGACAGCTCGCGGTTGTAGCCCGTGGCCAGCGTCACCGTCTCCTGGGGCGTGGTGACCATCTCCGGGATGAGCATCGCCCAGGTGAACATCCCGGCGGAGGCGGCCACCGAGAGGGCGATGAGCGCGATGCCGATGTTCCGGTTCCGGTTGTGGGCGTCGATGCAGGCGTTGTAGGCGGCGATGTTGACCGCGCAGCTCGGGTCGTTGGGGTTCTGGGCAGTGGCGAAGGCGATCGCGCCCCCGGTCACCCCCCCGACGAGCACCAGCGCCGCCCCGGAGATGAGCCAGATGCGCTGCCGCGTGCGCTCGTCGGCCCGCGCCGCCAGATCCGGACGGTCCACCCGCTTGTAGAACTCGTAGGCCGAGATGGAGTGGCCTCCGAGGCTGGCGGCATTGCCGTGCGGATCCACGCTGATGAACTCCCGGAGGAAGGCGTCACGGGAGGGTCCCGCCGGGGGCAGGGGGACCCGGTTGGAGTCCCCGTGCTGGGCTCCCGGCCCGTTCGGGTCGATGATCTCCTCCGGGCGGTCCTGCGTCTGCGCCAGCACCGGCGATGCACATCCCAAGGCGATGACGAACACCCATCCGCGGGGCATCGCGTTCCCCCCTCCGATTCGAGCTCCCCTCGGCCCCAAAGGTTGGCAAATCCGAGGCACGTTCGCCAGGAATCACGGGAGATTGCAATCCACGGTCCAGGCGCCTATAAGCCCGCGACCCCCCGGGTCCGGCGCCTGCACCCCTCCGCGGACGTCCGAGACAGACCCTGGTGGCGGGAGCACGAACCAATCTCGGGAGTGGGTCGGAGTCGAAACGACATGGCAGTTCTCAGCGAGCGCAAGACGGCAGTCGTCCAGCAGTACCGCACCCACGAGACCGACACCGGCTCGCCCGAGGTGCAGGTGGCGCTGCTCTCCGAGCGCATCAACATGCTCACCGAGCACTTCAAGACGCACAAGAAGGACTTCCACAGCCGGCGGGGGCTCCTGAAGCTCGTCGGCCAGCGTCGCCGGCTGCTCGATTACCTCAAGACCAAGGACAACACGCGGTACCGGAAGCTCATCGAAGGTCTGGGCATCCGCAAGTAGCAGGGGCTGTTTGACACCACGCCGGCGCTGCACGGAGCGCCGGCGCCTCCCGTCCCCACGCGGAGAGGAGTTTCCGGTTTCCGTTCGGAGCCGCCGACTGCACTGCAAGGCCGTCGGCGGCTGCGGTCAGAGACTGAAAGTTCCTTCTCGCCAGGGTGCGGCAGGCCAACCAGGCGATACCGGCCGTGTCCCCGGGAAGGAACGAACCACATGCATCTGAAGAAGAGCGTTCGCGTCGGCGAGCAGGACCTGGTCCTCGAGACAGGCAAGCTGGCCAAGCAGGCCGATGGCTCGGTCACCGTCCGTTACGGCGACACCATCATCCTCGTCACCGCGGTCAGCGCGAAGGAGAAGAAGGACGTCGACTTCCTCCCGCTCACCGTCGAGTACCAGGAGAAGCTGTACTCGGCCGGGCGGATCCCCGGCAGCTACTTCCGGCGCGAGGGCCGGCTGACCGAGAAGGAGACGCTGACCTCCCGTCTGGTCGACCGGAGCTGCCGTCCGCTCTTCCCGGACGGCTACGCCTACGAGACCCAGGTCATCGCCTCGGTCATCTCCTCGGACAGCGAGAACGAGGGTGACATCCACGGCATCACCGGTGCCTCGGCGGCGCTGATGCTCTCCAACATCCCCTTCAACGGCCCCATCGCCGGCATCCGGGTGGGCCGCGTGGGCGGGCAGCTCATCGCCAACCCCAGCGCCAAGCAGCGCGAGCAGTCCGACCTGGACCTCGTCCTGGCGTGCAGCCGCGAGGCCATCGTCATGGTCGAGGGCGGGGCCGAGCGAGGTCTCCGAGGCGGACATGGTGGCCGCGCTCGAGTTCGGCAAGGCCGCCGTGCTCCCCGTCATCGCAGCTTCAAGAATCGATGCGCCGCGAGCTCGAGGTGAAGACCCGCGACTACGACCGGGCCCCCGCCGCCGACGACGCGCTTCGGGAGAAGGTCCGTGCCCTGGCCATGCCGGGCATCGCCGCGGGCTACGGCATCACCGAGAAGCACGACCGGTACTCCGCGCTCTCCGCGGTGAAGAAGGACGTCATCGGCCGGCTCAAGGAGTCGATGGGCGAGGCGTTCAACCCGCAGACCGAGAAGCTGGCCAAGGCGGTGGTCGAGGACCTCAAGTACGAGCACATGCGCGAGCTCACCGTGAAGGGCGGGCGCATCGGCGGCCGGCCGCACGACGTGGTCCGGACCATCACCAGCGAGGTGGGGGTGCTCCCCCGCGTGCACGGCTCGGCGCTCTTCACCCGCGGCGAGACCCAGGCGCTGGTGGCGGTCACCCTGGGCACCAGCGATGACGAGCAGCGGCTCGAGCTGCTCTCGGGCATGACCTTCAAGCGGTTCATGCTCCACTACAACTTCCCGCCGTTCAGCGTGGGCGAGACCAAGCCGCTCCGCGGCCCGGGGCGCCGCGAGATCGGCCACGGCGCGCTCGCCGAGCGGGCGCTGCGCGGGATGCTCCCCAAGAGCGAGGAGTTCCCCTACACCATCCGGATCGTCTCCGACATCCTCGAGTCCAACGGCAGCAGCTCCATGGCCTCGGTGTGCGGCGGCACGCTCAGCCTCATGGACGCCGGCGTGCCGATCAAGGCGCCGGTGGCCGGCATCGCCATGGGCCTGGTGAAGGAGGGCGAGCGGATCGCCATCCTCTCCGACATCCTCGGTGACGAGGACCACCTCGGGGACATGGACTTCAAGGTCTGCGGCACCAAGGACGGCATCACCAGCATCCAGATGGACATCAAGATCACCGGGCTCACCACCGAGATCATGTCCCGGGCGCTGGAGCAGGCCCGCCGCGGCCGGCTGCACATCCTCGGCGAGATGCTGAAGGCCATCGACGCGCCGCGGAAGGAGATCAGCCGCTACGCGCCGCGCATCACCACCATCATGATCCGGCCGGAGTTCATCAAGAACGTCATCGGGCCGGGCGGCAAGGTGATCAAGGACATCATCAACCGCACCGGGGCCTCCATCAACATCGAGGACTCGGGCCGGGTGGACATCGCCTCCAACAACTCCGAGGCGGTGCAGCAGGCCATCACCATGATCCAGGCGCTCACCCGCGAGGCCGAGGTGGGGAAGATCTACCTGGGCACGGTGCGGAAGATCGCCGAGTTCGGGGCCTTCGTGGAGCTGTTCCCCGGCACCGACGGGCTCATCCACATCTCCGAGCTCTCCGACAAGCGGGTGAAGAGCGTCTCCGACGTCCTCAAGGAGGGCGACGAGGTGATGGTGAAGGTCATCTCGATCGACCGGAGCGGGAAGATCCGCCTCTCGCGCAAGGAGGCGCTCGCCGAGCGCGCCGGGGCCCAGGTCCCTCCGACCCAGGGCGCGCCCGCCGACGAGGCGCCGAAGGCCAAGGCCTAGCGCCACGTCAGGGCCGGGCGGAATGCTCTGCGCCATGCGCGACTCCCGCTCGGCCTTGCTCGCGAGGGCACCGTGACCACGGTCCGCGTCCGTGTCCGGCGCGTGCGGGCTCGACGCGGCGCCGCTTCCGCTCCCGCGCTACCAGAGCGACCAGGCGGCCGGGCTGGACCTCTGCGCCGACATCGACGGGGAGTGGACCCTCGCCCCGCTCGCCCGCCGCGCCGTTCCCACCGGTCTGGCCATCGCCCTGCCGGAGGGTCACGAGGGCCAGGTGCGTCCGAGATCGGGGCTGGCTCTCCGACATGGGATCACCTGCATCAACTCGCCCGGGACCATCGACGCCGACTACCGCGGCGAGATCCAGGTCCTGCTGGTGAACCTCTCGGGCGAGCCCTACACGCTCCGCCGAGGCGAGCGCATCGCGCAACTGGTCGTCGCGCCGGTGGTCCGCGCCGAGCTGGAGGAGGTGGACATATTGCCCACCACCGTCCGCGGTGACGGTGGCTTCGGAAGCACCGGGCGCTAGCGGCCGTCGGCTTCGGCACCGCGAGCCGTGCTGGTACACTGCCGGCCTCGCTTCTCCGAACGCTTCCGGAGCCCGCGCACTTTGCTCTGCTATCGCTGCGGCAGCCACGTTCCAGACTCGGCCGAGCGCTGCAATAACTGCCATCAGCGCCAGGTGGGGACGGCGCGCATGCCGAGCACCACCGGCATTCGCCGCCGCCTCTCTCCTGCGCTGCTCGCCGGCGCGCCGTACCGCATCGGCGATCGGATGGCCGATCGATATCTGGTCAAGGACGCGATCGGCCTCGGTCCGGTGGGCTACGTCTTCCGCGCCACCGACGAGCAGCAGGGCATCGACGTCGCGGTGAAGATGATTCACCCCCGCTTCGTGCAGACGGCGGAGGAGCGCGAGGCCTTCACCCGCGCGGTGGAGCCGGCGCGCCGGTTCCTCCAGCCCTCGCTGGCCCGGGTGCACGACCTCGGCGTCGACCAGGGCTGGCCCTACCTCACCTACAGCTTTCTCGACGGGCTCACCCTGCGCCGGATGATCGACTCGCGGCTGGCCAAGGGACAGACCTTCACCCTGGAAGAGGTGGAGCCGTTCCTCGGCCAGCTCGCCGCGGCGCTCGAGGCCTCGCATCCGATCGGCGCCCATGCCGACCTCAAGCCGGAGAACGTGGTCATCCTCCCGGACATGCTCCGGGTGGTGGACTGGGGCGTGGCGCGCGGACTGCCCCGGCTTCCGTTCGTCCAGGCGCAGCGCCAGAAGTCCACCCACCGCTACCTCGCGCCCGAGGTCGTCGCCGGTGCCGAGCCCGATCCCCGTGCCGACCTCTATGCGCTGGGCGTGCTGGTGGGCGAGATGCTCACCGGGCTCACCCCGGACGAGGACATCCCCGAGCTGCGCCTCACCGCGCCCGAGCTGCCCGAGGCGGTGGAAGGCTTCTACCGTCGCGCCCTGAACGAGCGCCCCGAGTCGCGCTTCCGCAGCGTCCGGGAGCTCTACGAGGAGTTCCTCTCCTTGCTCGCGCCGGCGGAGGCCCAGCCCGTGGCCGCCCCCGCCGCGTTCGAGGCCGCCGCGCCCGTCGCCCAGGCTTCCGCGGCTCCCGCTCCGGTCCCCGAGACCGCCGCCGTCACCGGGCCCGAGGCGCCGCTCGACTGGGCGATGGAGACGGCCGTCGTGGAGCCGGTGGCCGCACAGCCGGTGGCGGCCGAGCCCGCCCCTGCCGACCCCGCGGTCCCCGCGCCCGTCGCGGCCCCGGAGCCCGAGCCCATCCCTGCCGCCGCGCTGCCGCGGCTCGACGGCCCCGCCGCCGAGACGCCCCGCCACACCCGCGAGGTCGTTGCCCTCGAGCCGCCGGCCTGGAACGGGGTGCCGGTGGCGCCGCCCGAGCCCCGCACCGGCTCCGGGCGGTGGCGTTCGCTGCGTCTGTGGGACGCCGACGAGACCGAGCCCGAGGTGCCGGCCCCCGCGCCGCGCGAGGTCCCGCTGCCGGAGCCCCGTGCGGCCGCTGCCGAGGCCACCGGCCTCGAGCTTCCGCTGAGCGCCGATCCGGATCTCGCCGTTCTCCGCGGTGCGCTGCCCCCACGCAACGGGGCTGCCGGGCTCGAGCACTCCGACGAGGAGGCAGAGCGGGCCGTCGCCGGCCTGACCGAGATGGAGGACGGCCCGGGGCCTGCCGAGGAGGACGCGGGTGACGAACCGCTCCTCGCCGAGGCGCTCGGGGTCGATCTCGTCGTCGAGGGTGACGAGCCGGTCCCGGTCCGCACCGAGACGCCTGCGGGGAGCGAGCCGAGCCGGGCAGTCCCGCCACCGGAGCCTCCGGTGCGAGAGGTGGCGCGCCCCACGCCGGTGACTGCTGCCTCGCCGATCCCGTCGGTGGCCCCGGTCGTCCCGCGGCTCTCGGCGGACTCGCGCCCGTGGGCCCCGGAGCCGCGTCCACCGCCGTTCCGTCGCGAGGCGGTGGCCGATGCGCCGCACACGCGCGAGGCTCCGGTCCTTCGTCCGGCGACGCTGGCCGATGTGCCCGGTGTCGCAGCGCGGGCGGCGCTCCCTGCGCCGCCGATCATTCCTCCCCTCCGGGCGAGCGTTCCCCGGCTCTCGCCGGCCCCGACCCCCGTGGCGATCTCCACGCCGCTGTCGGTCGTCATCGAGCCGACGCCCACCCGGCAGGAGAAGGTCGTCGTCCCTCCGCCTCCCCACGAGGCCCTGGCGGCGACTCCGGTGGCCGGGACCCCGGCTCCGGCGCGCAGCGGGGGCTCCTGGAGCCCCGCGGAGCTGCTCGCCCAGGTGATCGCCGAGATTCAGGCCGAGGAGCGGGGCGCGGGCCTCCCCCCGAGCCCTGTCTGGGAGCCGGTCCCGCTCGATGCGACGCAGCCCATCTCCACCGAGGAGGTCGCGGCGCGCATGGCGGCCGAGACGCGGGGCCCCGCCACGATGTCGGCCGCCGCGCTCGAGGACGCCGAGGATCTCCCGGCGCTCCGGCACGAGGCGGGCCGGGCCGGCATGCGCATGGCGCTGATCACCGCGATCGGCCTCATCGTGGGCATCCTGGGCGGCTGGACGATGTGGAAGGTCGTGGCCAAGCCTCCGCGGCCGCAGGCCGAGCGCATCGCCGAGCCCCAGCAGGCGCAGGCCCCGGCTCCGAGGAACTGAGGTCCGCTGGCGCGGTCGGTTCTCCTCGGATAAAGCCAGAGGGAGATGATTCCCCGCTATTCACGTCCGGAGATGGTGGCGCTGTGGACCGCGCCTGCCCGGCTCCGCCGCTGGCGCGACGTGGAGCTCGCCGCGCTCGAGGGCATGGTGAAGGCCGGCATCGCCCCGGCGGATGCGCTCGCCAGCTGCCGGGCCCGGGCCGGTGACTTCGACGACGGGGACGCGGCGCGCATCGACGAGATCGAGCGCACCACGCGGCACGACGTCATCGCCTTCCTCACCTTCATGGAGGAGCGGATCGGACCGGCCGCCCGTTGGCTGCACTTCGGGATGACCTCGTCCGACGTGCTCGACACCTCGCTGGGCGTGATCCTCCGCGACGCCGCGGACCTGCTCCTGGCGGACGTGGACCGGGTCATGGCGGCGGTGAAGACGCGGGCCTTCGAGCACCGGCGCACCGTGATGATGGGCCGGAGCCACGGCATCCACGCCGAGCCCATGTCCTTCGGGCACAAGCTCGCCATCTGGTACGACGAGCTTCGGCGCGGACGGGAGCGGCTGGTCCGGGCGCGGGCGACCATCGCGGTGGGGAAGATCTCCGGGGCCGTCGGTACCTTCGCCCACCTCCCTCCGGCGGTGGAGGAGCACGCCTGCCGGGTGCTGGGCCTCTCGCCGGCTCCGGCGTCGAGCCAGGTCATCCAGCGCGACCGGCACGCCGAGTACTTCGGCGCCCTTGCCCTGCTCGCGACCAGCATCGAGAAGTTCGCGGTGGAGATCCGCCACCTCCAGCGCACCGAGGTCCGCGAGGTGGAGGAGCCGTTCAGCGCCGGGCAGAAGGGCAGCTCGGCGATGCCCCACAAGCGCAACCCCATCCTCTCCGAGAACCTCACCGGGCTTGCCAGGCTGATGCGGGGCTACGCGCTGTCGGCGCTGGAGGACGTGCCGCTGTGGCACGAGCGGGACATCTCGCACTCGAGCGTGGAGCGGGTCATCGGGCCAGACGCCACCGTGACCCTCGACTTCATGCTGCACCGCTTCGCGGGGCTGGTGGAGCAGATGCGCGTCTCACCCGAGCAGATGCGCAAGAATCTCGCGGCGCTCGGGGGGGTGGTGCACAGCCAGCGCGTCCTGCTCGAGCTCGCTCGCCGGGGAGTCGACCGTCAGACGGCGTATGTCATCGTCCAGCGCAACGCGATGCGCATGTACGAGGAGGGCGTCGACTTCCGCACCGCGCTCTCGCAGGACCGGGAGCTGGGCAAGCTGATGACGCCCGAGGAGATCGCCGCCTGCTTCTCGCACGACGACCATCTGCGCAGCGTGGACGCCATCTTCGAGCGGGTGTTCGGTCCCGAATCCCGCGGGTCCTGACCGTCCGCGCCGCCCTACGGCTGCTGACTCACCACGTCGAGGAAGGTGGTCGTCCGGCGCGTCGCCAGCACCCAGAGGCAGCGAAACACGCAGCGGGTGCCGAACTCCCGGTAGATGAGCCCCAGGTGGCGAACCACGTCTCGATTGGTGATGACACCGCGCATGGTTCGAAGGGCTCCTCCGACCGCAGCCGAAGGCTCTTCGAAGCAATCGGCGGGCCAGACTTCAAAGTCCGGAGTTCCGCGCGGTTGGGATCGGCGAGCTGGCTGACCTGACGAAGGGTGTCCAGAACGGCGGGTCCGTTTCACCCGATCGCCCGGATGAATGACCCAGGTCGCGGGGTGGTCCCTTGTCGACTACAGGTAGCCGTGCGTCTGTAAGTTCTTCCGGATGCGGGCCTCGACGTCGCCCGGGACCGGCGTGAGCGGCGTTCCGGTGATCTCGGCGTAGGCCCGGAGATAGAGCGCGGCCGTCTCCACGCGCACGTTCTCCGGGATGACCGGGAGCGGGCCGTGACCGCTGAAGCCCTTCTCGCGAATCAGCCACTGCCGGACGTTCTCCTTGTCGAGCATGGCCTGGTCGGTGCCCGCGGCGAACCGCGCCTCGTACTCCCCCGCCCGCCAGAACCGCGAGCTGTCCGGGGTGTGCATCTCGTCGATGAGGTAGAGCGTGTTGCCCACCGCGCCGAACTCGTACTTGGTGTCCACGAGCAGGAGCCCCCGGGTGCGACACCACTCCTGTCCGACGCGGAACAGGCCCAGCGCCGCCTCCCGGATGCGTGCCCACTCGCGCGCCGGGACGATGCCGCGGCGGACGACCTCCGCCTCCGAGATCGGCTCGTCGTGCTCGCCCACGGGGGCCTTGGTCGACGGGGTGAGGATGGGCTCGGGGAACGCGGCGTCCTTCCGCATCCCGGGTGGGATGTCGAGGCCGTAGGCGGTGTGGGCGCCCTTCTCCACGTCGCGCCAGAGGCTCCCGGTCAGATACCCGCGCACCACGACCTCGACCGGGTAGGGCGTCGTGGCCCGGGCGACGGTCACGTTGGGGTCGGGCGTGTCGAGCACGTGGTTGGGGATCACGTGCTCGGTCTTCTCGAACCAGAACCGGGCGATGCGATTCAGCACCTCGCCCTTGAAGGGGATGGTGGTGAGCACGCGGTCGAAGGCAGAGAGCCGGTCGGTCGCGACGAGGAACAGGCGGTCGCGGTCACGCTGCCGGTACACGTCGCGCACCTTGCCGCGGTAGCGCTCCCCCAGCTCGTCCAGGCGGGTGTCGGCCAGCGTGTGCCCGAGCTGCTCGGAGAGGATCGGGTCCAGCAAGGAGCGCCTCAGCGGGCCTCGGCGTGGGCCGCCGCGAGGTAGAGCAGCGCGGGGTTCAGCCGGAGCACGCCCTCGGCGTAGGCCGCCGCGTACGGGGCGCTCGCCGCCCGCTCGACCCGGAGCGCCGCCCGGGGCCGGAGACCCCAGCGGGTGGCGAGGGAGCGGGCAACGATTCTCCGCGGCCTCCCGCTCGCTGAGTCCCTGCAAGGCCTCCCGGCGATCGAGCGGCCAGCGGTCGGCAGTCGCCCCGTCCAGGTTGAGGACCAGCGCCTCCCCCCCGTCCATCCCGTCGAGGAGGTCCAGGCGCCCGTCGAAGGCCGGCGCCGCGCGCACGTCACCGTTCTGCACCACGGGGAACAGGGCGAGCAGCCCGTCCGGAGCACCCGCCCCGCTCGCCCGGAGCAGGGCACGGTAGAGCTCGGCGCGGGCCTGGGCGGGGAGCGCCTCCACCTGCTCGGGGGGCTCGAGCAGGACCTGCCGCACCGAGGGCTGGCTCGGCGGGGGAACACCCATGCCCACCTCACCGCACGCGGCGAGCAGGACGATGGGCAGGAGGAGGGCGAGGCGTCTCATCGGGAGAAGGCGGTCCACCACCTTACCAACGGGCCGATTGGAGGGGAAAGTCACGAATGGAGGGCGCCACCAGCATGTTGCTCCGTCACCAGCTTCGGGTCGTGCTGCACCGAGATCCAGTCCGCCGAGAATCTGGGGGCCGTGGCCCGTCTCCTGGCCAACTTCGACCTCCCGGTGCTCCGGCTGTCCGACCCACGACTGGAGGACACCGCGGAAGCCCACCGGACCGCGGTGCACGCCGGGCACGTCCTCGACGCGGCCGTCCAGGTGGCCCGGCTCGAGGACGCGGTCGCGGACGCCGTCTACGTCCTGGGCACCAGCGGGCGCGACGCGCTCCGGGGCCGGGCGCCGATGAGCCCCGAGGAGGGCATCGCTCGGCTCCGGGCGGCGGCAGCCCGGGGTCCGGTGGCGATCGTCTTCGGCGGCGAGCGCCGCGGCCTGTCGGACGACGAGCTGGCGCTGTGCCAGGACGTGGCCTGTATCCCGGCGCCCGGACCGCAGCCGTCGATGAACCTGGCCCAGTCGGCGGCAGTGCTCCTCTACCTCGCCTCACGCGCGGACGAGGCGCCCGGGCCTGCGGTCAACCCGGACCCAGGCGCGCCCCAGGTGCTGCGCGAGGTCCTGCGGCGGCGCATGGAGCGTGCGCTGCGGGCCGCCGACGGGCTCAACCCGCAGTCGCCGCTGCCGGTGCTCGACGAGATGCTCCGGGCGCTCGACCGGGCGCAGCTCTCTCGCCGGGAGGCCGAGCTGTGGGCCGCGGCCTGGAAGCAGGTGGCCCGGGCCGCCGGAGCGCCGGGGGACTAGGGCCCGACCGGGTCGCGGGAGCGCAACGACCGTCGCAGCTGCCGTGCAACGAGCAACAGGAGCGTGCTCCCTCCCACAGCCGACCAGAAGATCACGAAGGACACCGTTGCGCCGCTCATCTGCAAGACCCCCACCACGCCGCCCGCAGGGGAAAATGGCAACGCCGTCGGTCTCTGGCAACTCGGCTCAGCGCAGGTCGTCGGGACGGAACTCGGGCCGGAGCAGGCCGAACGTCAGGAGATCGTCCCGGCTTCCGTCCGCCTGGAGCGTCCGCTCTCGCAGCCGCCCCTCCGGGCGGAAGCCGAGCCGCTCGACGAGCCGGATGGAGGCGGTGTTGCCCGGGTCGATGCGAGCCTCCATCCGGTGCAGCCCGAGCACGTCGAACCCGTACTGCACCAGCATCGGCAGGACCTCGCGCATGAGGCCCTGGCCCCAGCGCGCCGGGGCGAGCACGTAGCCGAGCTCGGCGGTCTGGTGGGGGACATCCCAGCGGAAGAAGCCGAGGTACGCGAGCGGGCGGTCCGCCCCCGGATTGGTCATCACCCAGAAGGCTGCTTCCCCGCGGTCGATCTCCTCGCGCATCCGCTGGAGCCGCGTCTGGACCTGCTCCAGCGTCTGCGGCGGACGCCCCAGGAAGCGCACGCCCTCGGCAGTCCCGTAGATGTCGAGCAGCGCCTCGGCGTCGTCGGGACGCACCTCGCGGAGCCGGGCGCGGGGGGTGTGAAGCTCCGGGACGCGGTGCATCGGGCCTGGTGTCAGGCGGCGGTCTCGCCGCCCTTGGCGCCGTAGGTCTCGGTCTCGTGCTTCTCGCACAAGCCGTGACGGACGGCCTTCAGGCGGCACTCGGCCTTGCTGCAGGTCCGGTAACGGCTGTGCGGCAGCTCGCCCTGACGCCACTGCTTGTAGTGGAAGAAGCAGTAGCCCTTCGCGCGGTAGGGCCGCTTGCACCCCGCGACGCTGCAGGCGTTCTCCGGGCCGCCCTTCGCTTGGCGGGCCCAGCCCTTCTTCTCGTTGGTCTTGGCAGGCATCCGCGGCTCCATAGCGGGCCGGTGCGGGGTGCTGCAAGCACGGGCAGCCGAAGGGGTTGACACCGCCCGGCGGGAACGACACATCCGCCGCTCGCACACACGATGCCGGGAGTCGATCCAGAGCGGGCCATCGCCGAGGAGGAGGCCCTCCTGGAGCGTGTGCGGACGGCGCTCGGCTCGGCACGGGGACGGCGGGCGCGCGCCGCGGGCCCGAGCCGGGAGACGCTCCAGAGCCTCCGCGAGGACGCCGCGACCGCACGCGAGGAGGACGCCGCGCCGCTCCTGCACGAGCTCGCCGTGCAGCACCAGCTCGGGGGCCGCGCTCCGCCCTTGCTCCCCGATCCTGCATCGCCGTACGTGGCCCACCTGGCCATCCGCGAGGGCGGTCGCCGCCGCGACTACCTCCTCGGGCACGCCACCTTCGTCGACGCCGAGGCGGACGTCTGGGTGGTCGACTGGCGGGTCGCGCCGGTGGCCCAGCTGTTCTACCGCTACCGCGAGGGGGATCCGTTCGAGGAGTCCTTCCCGGGGCGGGAGGCGAGCGGCGTCGTGGAGGTGCGCCGCGTGGTCGTCGTGCACCGTGGCCGGCTCCTCCAGATTCTCGGCGAGGGATTCCAGGCCCGTCGGCGGCCGGATGGGAGCTGGAGCGTCGGGGGCAGCGAGGCGCTCGCCGCCGGTGGCGCGGGCACGGCGCCGCGGGCCGGTCACCTCGGCCTCGGCATCGGAGCCGAGGAGCGCGGCACCCGGGCGGACGTCACCGCGCTGCTCGACGCCGAGCAGTACGCCGCCGTCCGCGCGCCTGCCGACGAGCCGCTGGTGGTCCTCGGCAGCGCCGGGAGCGGGAAGACGACGGTGGCGCTGCACCGGCTGGCGCGTCTGGCCGCGGCCGAGCCCGAGCGGGTCCCGCTCGGCCGGGCGCGGGTCGTGGTCCCCGAGGAGGGCCTGGCCCGGCTCTCGGCGCGGCTCCTGGCGCCGCTCGGCGGAGGCGCGGCCCGGGTCCAGACGCTGGATGCGGCCTTCCTCGAGCTGGCACGGCGGGCCCTCGGGCCGCTTCCACGCATCGTGGACGACCCGCCGGCGCTGGTCACCGCGGTGAAGCGTCACCCCGCGCTCTTCGATGCGCTCCGGCCCCTGCTCGGGCAGCGGCGGGGGAGCGGTGCTCCGAGCTGGCGTCGTCTCCGGCGCGAGCTCGCGGTCCCGCTCACCGACCGCACCTTCCTGGACGGCGTGGTGGTGCGGGCGGGCGGCGCGTTGCCCCGCACCGTGGTGGAGGAGACGGTGCGGCACACGCTGCGGCAGCTGGCGGACCCGTCGAGCCGGCTGCTGGCCTCCATCACCGATGCGTCCCGCAAGGAAGCGGTCGACGGCCGCCCGGTGGACGAGGGCACCGACGACGCGCTGGCGGGAACCCTGGACGTCGAGGATCTGCCGCTGCTCCTCGCGCTCGCCGCCTGGCGCGGCCAGCTCGCGCTGCCCGAGGCCTCACACCTCGTGCTCGACGAGGCCGAGGACTTCTCGCTCTTCGATCTCCAGACCCTGGCCGGACTGCTCCACGGCACGCGGTCGGTCACGGTGGCCGGAGACGAGGCGCAGCAGACCTCCCCCAGCTTCGCCGGCTGGGAGCGGGGGCTGGAGACGCTCGGAGCAGGCGGCGCCGCGCGGGTCCGGCTCCCGGTCTCGTATCGCTGCCCCAGGCCCATCGCCCAGCTCGCGCGGGCCATCCTCGGGCCGCTCGCCCCCGCGCAGCCGGTCCGCGCGGCCCGCGAGGGCGTGCCGGTGGGGCGCTTCAGCTTCCCGGGCGAGCCACAGGCGCACCTGTTCCTCGCCGGCGCGCTCCGCGAGCTGCTCGAGGTCGAGCCCCACGCCGCGGTGGCGGTCATCTGCCACGACGTTGGGACCGCGCGCCGGGTGGCCGCGGTGGTGACCGAGATCCCTGCGAGCCGGCTGGTGCTCGACGGCCGGTTCAGCTTCGAGCCCGGGCTCGACGTGACCGACGTGGACAGCGTGAAGGGGCTCGAGTGGGACTACGTCGTCGTGCCCGACGTGGTCGAGTCCGCCTGGCCGATGTCGGACGACGGCCGGCGCCGGCTGCACGTGGCGGTGACCCGCGCCTCCTGGCAGCTGTGGCTGGTCTCGCCGGGCACTCCGAGCCGGCTCCTCCCTCCGGAGTGACGGCTCAGGGCTCGACGTCGTCGGTGCCGCTGCCACCGATCCCGGCGCTGGTACTGGCTCCGGAGCCCTTGTTGCCCTTCGCCTCCGCGCGCGTTCCGGACAGCTGGCCATGCGGGGAGGCGGCGACGACGGCGGGCGTCGCGACGGGGGTGAGGGCGACCCAGAGGGGATGGCCGGCCCGCGCCACGCGGACGTGGATGGAGCTCCCCGGTCCGCTCCGGGTCACCTTCCAGCGCAGGGCCTGGGCGCGCTGCACCGGTGTGCGGTCCACCTCGACGATGATGTCTCCGGCGCGGAGCCCGGCGCGCTGGGCCGGGCTTCCCACCACGACGTCCGAGACCACCACTCCGCTGTAGCTCGGGCGTCCGAGCGTCTTCGCCACCTCGGGCGTGAGGTCCACCACCGAGAGTCCGAGCCAGCCGCGGCGGACCTTGCCGTGGCTCCGCAGCTCGTCCACCACCACCCGGGCCACATCCACCGGCACGGCGAACCCGATTCCCTGGCCGGTGGTGTTCACCGCGTTGGCGATGCCGACGACCTTGCCATCGAGGTCCAGCATCGGGCCCCCGGAGTTGCCAGGGTTGATGGCCGCGTCGGTCTGGAGGTACTCCACGTCACTGGCCCGCGACCCCGGGATGATGTCGGTCCGGCCCTTCGCGCTCACGACGCCGACCGAGACCGAGCGGTCGAGCCCGTACGGGCTGCCGATGACCACCACCCAGTCGCCCACGTCCAAGTCGTCGGCGGTCCCCAGCGTGAGGCTCGGGAGCTTCCGCGGCGTCTGGACCTTGATCAGGGCGCAGTCGGTCTCGGGGTCCGCGCCCACCAGCGTGGCCGGGACCTCCTCGGGCCAGCCCCGGCCATCCAGCAGGGTGACGGTGAAGCTCTCGGCGTCCTCGATGACGTGGGCCGCGGTGAGGACGTAGCCGTCGGGCGAGATGATGAAGCCGGAGCCGATGCCCTTCTGGGGCTCACCGGCGGACGGCGAGCGCTCGCGGGTGGTGATCGAGACCACGGCCGGGAGCGCGGCCCGCGCCACCTGGGCAAGCGACGATCGATCCGACCAGACCCGCCGCTGCCTCGACGCGCTCACCGCCGGCCGCGCCAGCGCTGGCTGCAACGCCAGCACGCACCCGACGATCCACGCAGCCACCGCCCGTCCCATCACCTGTCCCCGACCGCCGCCAGCAGAGCAACGTAGGGTGGGGGAGTGGGCGGCGGTAGCCCTCCGGTGACGTCAGTGACTGCTGCGCTTCGCGATGATGCGGTCGAGCGCGGCGCGGTCGTCGTCGGTGTGGCGTTCCCGGGGGCGCTGGGGTTGTCCGAGCGCGCCCCGGGCATGGTCGACGGCGTCGTCGGCCCGGTCCCGGAGCCACTCGCCAGCGTCGCTTCGCTTCCACGCCGACCGGGCGTGGGCGAGAGGTGTCTTCCCGCCAACCTCCACCGTCGCGATCGCGATGCCCAAGGCCAGCGCGGCCACCGTCCACACGAAGCTCCGTACGACGCCCATGGCACCTCCCTGTCCGGTGTCTTACATCGGCCCACCACACCCCACAAAAAACCGGTCCCCTCCGCATCCCTCGAAAGGTGTCAGACACCTCGTTTTGTGCTGGAACTCCGGAGACTTGGCGACCACACCCTCGTGACCCCCGACCAGGCCTTCTCCGCAGCAGTCGAACGGGCCCGCGCCCTGGGCCGGCCACCGCCCGGGCCGGGGCCCCTCGACGCGTTTCGGACCGAGAGCACCGAGTGGCTCGAGCGTCTCCCCGAACCGCCGCTGTACCCACGCTCGGACGACCCCGAACGCCCCCGGGCTGCGGAGCTGCTGCAGGAGGGCATCGGGCTGCTCGCGCGCGGCTGGGCGCTCCAGGAGGCCGGACGGATCGCCGAGGCGGACGTGCCCCTGGTCCGCGCGGTCCAGGCGCACGCCGAGGCCCTGGCCGCCACCACCGAGGGCCGTGTTGCCCAGGCCGAGGAGGCGTGGGCGCGCGCGACCGCGTTCGAGCGGGAGAGCCGGACCCGTCAGCGCGCCTGGGTGCGCGAGGACGAGGTGGAACGTCCGGTCTGGGACGTGGTCGGCCGGCAGTCGCGCTACGACCCGCGGCCCGCGCCCACCGTCCGCGCCCGCATCGCCTGTGCGCACCCGACCTGCCGGGCCGAGCAGGAGGTCAGCTTCCCGCCGAGCTACGCGCTGCACAGCTTCACCTGCCAGCGGTGCCGCCAGCCGTTCTCGGCGTACCTGGCCGAGTCGCGCGAGATCCGCTCCTCCGCGGCCCCGTTCGGGCGTCGACTCTCGTTCCGCCTCGAGCCGCTCGGAGGGGGCGCATCGCGGGTGCAGTTCGACGACGGGTCACCGGACGTGTTCCACGCCGCCCGCGGAGACCTCCTCGCCTTCCTCTACACGGAGGGCCCGGTGCTCCGGGGGGTCGATCAACCTCTCCACCGGGCGGACGCTCTGGCGCCGCCGGACCGGCCCCTGCTGGATCGCCACGCAGGCCTACGGCGAGGGCGCGCCCGAGCTCGAGGTGCTTCGCGCCTTCCGTGAGCAGGTCCTGCTGCCAACGACGATGGGCCGGGCCGTCGTCGCGTGTTACGACCGGTGCTCGCCCTGGATGGTCCGGTGGCTGGAGCATCGACCGCGGACGCGGGCCTGCATCCGGCGGGGACTGGATGCGCTGGTGGAGAGGATCGCGTGACGACGGATGGAGGTGCAGAGGAGACCGCAGGCGAGGTGGCCGAGGCCCCGGCGCGCCGGTTCCCGGTGCTCCCCGTCGCCCTGCTCGCGCTCGGCTTCGCCGGGCTCCTCTGGTCCGGCATCCAGGAGGCCCGCCGCGCGGCTGCCCCCGCTTCCGAGCAGCGCCTCGCCCCGCCGTTCAGGCTGGAGAAGTTCGGCGGCGGGTCCATCAGCTCGTCCGAGCTCCGGGGCAAGGTGGTGATGCTCGACTTCTGGGCCACCTGGTGCGGGCCGTGCATCGCCGAGATGCCCACCTTGCTGAAGCTGGCGAGCGAGTACGAATCGCGCGGGGTCATCTTCCTCGCCGCGAGCCGCGACGATCCGAGCATCGCCAAGGTGCAGGTGGGGATGTTCATCGACCAGCGGGCGCCGGGGCTTGCCCGCCACGCCGCCTTCGCCGACGACGGCACCGCCGACGCGTTCGCCGTCTCGGCCATCCCGACGATGGTGCTCATCGATCGCCGCGGGCAGCTCCAGGCGAGCTACCTCGGGGCGGCGAGCGAGCGCACCTGGCGCGCCCGGATCGACGCGGTGCTGGCAAAGGACTGAGTCAGCGGATCGAGACCCGCGTCCCGCCGGTCATCATCTGCTGCATCTCGGGTTCGAAGAAGTGGTACGGGTGCACGGTCTCGGGCCGCGTCACCTCGTCCAGCCGGCGCCGCAGCGGCTCGGGCAGCTCGAAGGAGAGCGCGGCGAGGTTGTCGTCGAGCTGCGACGGCTTCGTCGCTCCGATGATGGTGGAGGCCACCGCCGGACGCCGCGTCACCCAGCTGAGCGCCACCTGCGCCGGTGACCGCCCGAGCTCGCTCGCCACCGCCACCAGCGCATCGACGATCTGCCAGTTGCGGTCGGTGAACAGCTTGAGGAAGCCGGGGTTCTTCGATTGCTGGAGCGCCCCCAGCCGGCCCTGTCCCTCGAGCGCGCGGTCGCGGCGGTACTTGCCGGTGAGCATGCCGCTCGCCAGTGGGCTCCACGGGCACAGGCCCACGCCGAGGGCGAGAGCGGCAGGGACGTGCTCGCGCTCGATGTTCCGCTCCACCAGCGAGTACTCGAGCTGGAGCGCGCACAGGGGCTCCCAGCCGCGGAACTCGGCGATGGTCTGGGCCCGGGCGAGGTACCACGCCGGCACGTCGGAGAAGCCGATGGCCCGGATCTTCCCGGCGCGCACCAGCGCATCGAGCGTGGAGAGCACCTCCTCCACCGGTGTCAGCCCGTCCCAGGCGTGCATCCAGTACAGGTCGATGCAGTCGGTCTGCAGCCGCCGCAGCGAGCCCTCCAGCGCCCGCTGGATGTTCTTCCGCCCGTTGCCGCCGGCGTTGGGGTTCCCGGGCTCGGCACCGAACGTGAACTTGGTGGCCAGGACCACCCGGTCGCGGTTGCCCCGATCGCGGATGAACTTGCCGAGCAGGGTCTCGCTGGTCCCGCCGGTGTATCCGTCCGCGGTGTCGATGAAGTTGCCGCCCGCGTCGAGGTACCGGTCGAACATCTCCCGGGCCGCCGACTCGGCGGAGCCCCATCCCCACTCGGTGCCGAAGGTCATCGTGCCCAGGCACAGCCGGGAGACCCGGAGGCCGCTCCGGCCGAGAAGGACGTAGTCGTCGAGTCGGGGCGTCGTGTCGGGCATCGAAGCGAGCTCCTCGAGGAGAGAATGCCCGCGACGACTAACGCGGGCCCGGGCCCGCGTGCAGCATCACTTGGCCGACTTCGTAGACGTGTCGTCTCCGAGCACACGGAACTCGACGCGGCGATTCTTCGCCCGGCCGAGCGCGGTGGCGTTGTCGGCGATGGGGCGCTCGAAGCCGTACCCTGCGCTGACCAGCCGCTTGCGCGACACGCCGTGCTGCACGAGGTACTCCAGCACCGCCGCGGCCCGCCGGCGTGACAGGTCGAGGTTGTACGTGGCGGTCCCGCGGTTGTCGGTGTGGCCCTCGACGCGCACCAGCTTCAGCTGGGGGTTCTTCTGGAGAACGCCCACCACCTCGTCGAGCAGGGCGAAGGAATCCGGCTTGATGACCGCCTTGTCGGTGTCGAAGTGGACGCTCCCGTTCAGCCGCACCCGGTCGGACTCCAGCGTCACCAGCGGTCCCTCGACGGGGCAGCCGTCGTTCTCCGCCGGCCCCGGCTGGTCCGGGCACTTGTCCTCCGGGTCCGGGATGCCGTCCATGTCCCGGTCGGGGCAGCCGTCGAGCTCGGGCGTGCCGGGCTCGTGCGGGCAGCGGTCGTCCACGTTGGGGATGCCGTCCTTGTCCCAGTCGAGGTCGGGGCAGCCGTCCGGACCGTCCCCGGGCTCGTCGGGGCACCGGTCCTTGTCGTCCGGAACGCCGTCGTGGTCGCGGTCCTTCACCGGCGGGGGCGGCGGCTCCGGCTCGAAGTCGTACCGGATCGAGGCGAGCATCCGGAATGCCTCGCGTCCGTACCCAGGTGCGGGATTGGCGATGCCGCGGCCAAGCGCGAATCTCTCCGCCCCAGTGCTTGTCGAAGCGCGTGCGGGCGCCGAGGAGGAACTCCCAGGGCGTGGTCGCCGAGGCGCTGGTGCTCCCGACGTTGGCGGCGAACGGCTCGGACAGCGGGGTGGAGAAGGTGGTCTCGAGGATGAGCTCCGGACGCTGGAAGACCGTCCCGCTCGGGAGCGCCCAGATGACCGCGCCCCCGCCGGTGAACTCGTTCTCGACGACGAGCTGGAGGTACTGACCGGTGCTCCGGTACCTCAGCCCCACGTCGAGGAGGAGCCGGACCGGCCCGAACGCGGTCTCGACGGCGATGCGCGGGGCGAAGATGAAACCGTTGCCTCCGAGGAAGCTGGTCGCGTTGCCGGTGGGAAAGCGCAGCTCGGGCACGAAGGCCACGTCCACCGGGAGCTTCCAGCTCGCGGGGGTGAAGAGCCGCGGGACGAAGCGGATGTCGCCCAGGCCTGCGCCGACGGGCGTATCGACCGGCGGGCCGAACGCGCCGGCGATCTGCTGGAAGTTCGACCCCTGGCCGAGGGTGACCTGGAAGTCGCCGCCGAGCTCGAGGAAGGGGAGCACCGTCCAGGCGCCCATGAGATGCCCGTCGACCCGCCAGGGGATGAAGTTCCCGGCCTTCTGCCCCCCATCCAGGTACGCCAGGATCTGCACGTCCCAGTCGAAGAGCAGCTCGCCGTGCCAGCTGCCGGGCGGGGCGGCGCGCGCTCCCTCGACCACGAAGGCCGAGAGCGAGAGCGGGGTGGCCTTCTGAGGGATGGTGTCGAACCCGCGGACGTACGGGTTGGGTGCCTGCGCAATGGCCGGCATCGCGACGAGCGCCACGACGACTGCGGCAGTGAGCGCAGCACCCCTCATTCGAGGACAAGGGTTACCGCAAGTCGGGGGACTTCCGGAGAAAACGGCCGTTCACCAGGTGTGCGGTCCACCCACCTCCCGGTTGACCCGGGCGGGCCAGCGGTTACTGTGAACGATGCTGAAGGGGGCGCCCTGGTTTCGACGGGGGCACAGAAGCCCTTGGACGCGTGCCGAGTGGGCCTGACACTCGTAAATCACGAAGGCAACGACACAAAAGCCAACGACAACGTTGAGCTCGCGCTGGCTGCTTAAACAGTCCTAGTGCGCGGTCACCCGGGTCTCGGCCCGTGGGCTCGGGGATGACCGTCATAATGCGGGCTGGCCGTCCGGGAGAGCCCGGGCCCTGGACGGCGAGATCTTTCCGGGATGGGGTGGATGGAAGGGTGTCCGTGCCCGTCCTTCGCCCGACTCCAAATCACGGACTACGCACGTAGAGTCTCAGGGCAGAAGGCTTCCGGACGCGGGTTCGATTCCCGCCGCCTCCATGGTTGTTCTTCGCGTGAAGCCCTCGAAACTCGTCGAGGTCGGTCACCTGCGCGGTCGACTGTAGTACGGACTGTAGTAGGAGCTCGGCGTTCGCCTCGGGCGCGGTTGGGCTCGGCAATCGTGCCAGCGGTGGTGTCGGGGCATCGTCCAGGTCCAGGAGCAGGACAGTGCTGCAGAGCGATGGCCAGGTGGCGCTGAAGTAGCCCCCGCGCACGTCGCTGTGTTCGGGCGGACCATGGGTAATCCAGTCGAGGAAGCGCTCCTGTGCCCCCCTTGCCAGGCAGAGGGTGCGAAACGTCCGGCGGGTGTCGTGGAAGCGGCGGCGGCGCAAGCCGAGCCGGTCCGAGTCCTCGTAGAAGCGCTTGAGGGCCTGGCTCGTCGTGCGGTGCTTGGCCTCGCGCGACGGTATGAGGAGGTCCGCGTCGGTGGGGTCTCGGCCGAGCATCCGCTTCCAACCCTGAGCCCGCCACTCGGCGAGGAGCGCCGCGAGTCGCGGGTGGACCGGGACGTCGCGCGGGTTTTCCGTCTTCACTTCCTTCACCCGGTGCGCCTTGGTGTCGTACGAGTAGCCGACCAGGAGCCTGCCCAAGGGCTTCATGGTTGACTGGTAGGCGCTCCAGGTGAGCGCGGAGAGCTCTCCGAAGCGCATCCCGGTGAAGAAGGCCAGCCCGTAGAGGACGCGGCGGTCCTCGGGAATGCGGGCGTCCTCCAGGAAGGCCCGCACTTCCTGCGGCTCGAAGAACGCCGTCTTGCGCCAAGCGGATCCTTGTCGCGCTTCTTGGGGAGGAGCCCCGTCTTCCTGCGGAAGGTCCAGGGGTTGGCGGCGACGAGCCCTTCCTCCTCGGCGGCGAAGAACAGGCTCTTCAACGTGTTGTACACGTGGCGGACGGTCCTCGGGGCGAGCTCGTGCCGCCCGGGGCCGACCCGGTGCTTGAGCTGTATGAGGAGCTCTCGCACGTGGCTCGACTGGACCTCGGTGAGCCTGAGCGTGCCGAGCAGCGGGAGCACGTGCTTGGAGAGCCGGGTCGCCTCGTCGTCGACGGACCTGATGCCCTCGGCGCGCCGCTCCTGAATCCACCGCTCGAAGTAGCCGGCCACCGTCAGCTCGGAGGGGCGGAGCCGCGGAAGGCCTCGCGCTCGCACCTTCACCTGCTCGAGGAGCCGGCGCGCTTCTGCCTCCTGGCCCACCGGAAGGCCCGTGGCCGCGTACGTCCAGCGTCCGTCGGGCGCCTTGAAGCCAATCCACAGCTTCTGCCCCCTGCGGTAGACGGTGCCCTTCGCGGTCCTCGTCATGGGTGCACGCCCCGCTACAGCCGCCGCCCGTCGACGACACGGCGCTGGATGATGTCACGGGCGCGCTCCTCGGTGGTCCTCGCAGAGAGCTCGTCGGAGCTCACGGTGAGGAGCAGCTGCTCGAGCTCATGTCGGACAACACGGCGCGTGCGCCGCACGCCGGAGATTCTGAGGAGGCCTCGGTTCGCCCACCGGCCGAGCGTGGACTTCGAGACGCCCGCCAGCGCCGCCGCGTCGTCGAGAGACAGAAATTGGAGCGGGTCCGGTGGCGTGGCCCGCAGCGCGAGCTCCTCTCGCACCACCTGCCGCATCCGCTCCAGGACGAGCTGAAGAGCGAGCTGGACGGCATGCTCGTTAAGCGGGGCCGGCGTCATCGAACTGTGGTCTTATTTGGACCTCATATGAGACTAACAAAAGACTCGAATGGCGACAAGGTCGCCCATCCGAACGCTGCCCCAGGACGGGTTCCGAGCCGGGGGCCACTCAACGCCTGCTTGCCCTGGGGTGAGCGGCGGTCGTCGGGCGCGAGACCCCTGGGCCCTTGCCTTGCGGGCGCTCACCCTTGGCCAGCTCCTCGTAGCGCCGATGGAGAAGCATCTGCAGGTACTCGAGGATGTTGAGGCCCTGGGCGGCGGCGTCCCGCCTGAGCAGTTCGACGACGTAGGCCGGCAGCCGGAACCACGTGCGGAGCTGCGAGATGACTTCCCGGACCGCCTCGGCGTTGTAGGGGAAGCCAAGCGCGGGACGGAGAACCTCCTGGACGAAGTGGGCGTCCTCGGGGGGGACCTTGACGTTCAGCTGACGCATCTCCTGGTCGGCAGGCATCGGTGTCTTGGCCATGAGCAAGAGCATCGCACAAGAGTCCAACATGAGATGCACTTAAAACTCGCCCGGGGTGGCAATGGAGCTCCAGCTCGCGCCTTTCCCCGCCGCGGACCAGGGGCTAGCGGCGCCGTGCCCGTGTGCCGGTCCATCGTGCTTCTCGCATTTCACCGATGTCCCGCTCCACCTGCTCACCCATCTCGCGACTCCGCAGTCACCACCCCGCCGGCCTTCGGTCACCCATCCCGCGGCTCTGCTGTCACCCATGTCCCCGGTCTTGATCTGTCACCCATGTATCCGGTCCGTACCCCTCCATCGCCCTTCTCGCCTTTTCACCCGCCCGCCCATCTTCCAACTCATCTTTTCCCTTCCCAATCTTCTCCTTGCCTTCACCCTCATCCGGACTCCACATGATGAGGTCTCTTCGCCCTCGCCCATCCCGCCGAATTTCAGGCATCCCCAAGTTTCCCGCTCACGCCCTCATCTCGTGGTTGTGAGGGCGTGAGCGGGAAACTTGGGGGTGCATCCGTCGCTGCACTCGAAATCGGGGTGGGCGATCTGACCTGCCCCCCGTCTCTAGGCCACTCGTAGTGGGAGGCCTCGTTGGTTGAAGCTTTGTTCGTACTCCTGCGGTGACTGTCCGTCGAGCGAGCTGTGCGGACGCACCTGGTTGTAGTCGGCTCGCCAGATCTCGATGAGCGCCTGGGCGTGGAGAAGGCTCGCGAACCAGTTGCTGTTGAGACACTCGTCACGGAACTTCCCGTTGAAGCTCTCGACGTACGCGTTCTCCACCGGCTTGCCCGGTCGGATGAAGTGAAGCTTGACCTTCCGCTGGTACGCCCACTGGTCGAGCGCCTTGCTGGTGAACTCCGGTCCGTTGTCCGTGACGACCATCTCCGGCAGCGGATGAAGGCTGCCGACTTCCTCGAGGATCCTGCTGACCCGAGCGCCGAGAACGAGGTGTCGGCCACCAGGACGACGCAGCGACGGCTGAAGTCGTCGACGACAGCGAACACCCGGAACCTCCGGCCGCTCTCGGTCACGTCGCTGACGAAGTCCATGCTCCAGCGCTCGTTGGGCCTGGTCGGGGCGGGCAGCACCGTCCGCGGAGCGGCGACCATCCTCTTCCGCCGCTTCGTCCTGACCGAGAGGCCCTCGAGACGGTAAAGCCGATAAATCCGCTTGTGATTCACGACGACGCCCTCGCGTCGGAGCAGCAGATGCAGCCGCCGGTAGCCGAACCGAGGTCTCGCCGCGGCATGCGCTCGGAGCTGGTCGAGCAACACCCTGGGCTCCTCCCGTCGAGCCGCGTACCGGTGGCTCGAGCGAGAGAACCCCAGCGCCCGGCAGGCTCGCCGCTCGCTCCAGCTGAAGCTCGCCTGGACGGAGCCCACGGCCTGGCGACGGGCCGAGGGCTTCACCATTTTTTTCGAAGGACACGATCGCACCGCCTCCAGGTCCAGTGCCTGCTCGGCGACCAGCTTCTTCAGCCGGGCGTTCTCGGTCTCGAGCTCCTTCAGCCGCTTGGCCTCGCTCACGTCCATCCCGCCGTACTTCGACTTCCAGCGGTAGAAGGTCGTGTCGGAGACACCGAGCCGACGGCACACCTCTTCCGGCTTCGCTCCGGCGTCGACCTCCTGGAGCGCTCGGATGATCTGCTCCTGCGTGAACTGCGACTTCCTTCCCATCCCGTCCTCCGGTCCATCATTGGAGGATTCCCGCTTCGGCTGGTCCAGTTTTCGGGGGGCAGGTCACGACGGCCAAGTCCGCTGCGCGATTAACGAACAGCCCTCGTTCTGGCTGCTGAATTCGCCGCACCCTCGGCCGGCAAGCACGCCAGATTCCAGCGGCCATCTCACCGGCGCATGTTCCGGCTGTTTGGCCGGCCACCTCGACCCCGACTGCAATTGATTGCGGGCCGGTCCCGACCCGCCCTCGGGGCCGCTGGAGGACGAGGACTCCTCCGACTACGACGTGGCCCTGGAGCGGGAGCTCGGCCAGTCGTGGCGGAGCGGCCATACCTTCCGGGAGGACGCCGATGCCGCCGCCGAGCCTGTCGGAGCTCGAGCGCGAGCTCGCGGCGTTCGACCAGGAGACGGACGAGCGCCGCCGCTTCCGGACCGAGCTCAAGGACCTCCGCGAGGGGCTGAATGACTCGAGCCTCCGCGAGCACCTCGGGCCCTTCCTCGTTCGGGTCGAGAAGTTCTCCCTCGACTTCATCCGGGAGCCTGCCGATGCCGAGCGGGCCAAGAGCCTCTTCCGTTTGGGACCAAGTGAAAAGTGATGACAAGCCGGAGTTGCCCAGCTGCATCTGGCGTGTGCCTCACCTTCTTCGCCAGTGAACAGGAAGACGGCAGAGCGCTTTTCGGGGCGGAGATCCCGCCGTACCGAGGGCCTCCATACCGTTCATGGATGTCCTGCTTCCGCCGGTATATCTGCAACACCTCGAACACGTGATCCTCCGTGCCGAGCCCCTCCGAGCGGGTTCCTCCGCACCGGGCGAGACGGTCCCGCGATTCTCCGCGTCCGAGACGATACGCAGATAGGCGGCTTCCTGAGTCGCGCGACCCCCGAGGCCCCGTCCGCGAGGGCCTCGGTCAAATGCCTCTCCGTCTTGCGAGGTCACCGTTTGTAGCGGTCCCCAGAAGAGTCCCGCCCCAGCCCTTCCGATGGACACAGGAACTTCCTGCAGGAGTTCTGCGCGCGTTGGCTCCCCGAGGCGCGCACGTCTTTAGAGCAAGACCGTTCGTGCTGCACCGTCATCATCGGAGAATGAGCTGCTGGGACTCACAGGGCGTCCTGGGATCTGGACGGTGATCCATCCCGTGGGCAGGACTCTTACGACCGAAACAACGCTCGTAGTAACCACCCATCCACCTCTCGATGTGGGGGGCATCACCAGGAGATGGCCATGAGACGTTTCGTGAACGCGATGATTGCCCTGCTCGTCTGGGTGCCGAGCGCGTGGGCTTTCCCTCTCACCTTCTCGACTGACCCCAGTGGGAATCTCATCGTCACCAGCAGCAGCTCGGGAACCTTCCCGATGGCGGGATACCGGCGTTCGTTCTCCACGCCCCAGGAACTCGCACAGTTCTGCGCGGACAACCTCGGCGCGACCCCTGTCTACGACGGGTCCGGAAGCCTCGTGGGAGTGAAGGGGACACTCATCACTGTCGGCACCTCTTCGTACTACAACCGCGCCGGCCAGCTCGTCACCGTCGACAACCCCGTGGTGCGCTTTCTCGGAGGCACGACAGGAAGCTTCGTCGTCGGCAATCAGCTCTGGTACCTGCAGGCCACGGATGCCGCGTCAGCAGTGACGACCATCACGCCTGCTCCTACCGAGGATGTCTGGACTGGTTCCTCCCCTCCAGCGTCGGCAGCGAGCATCGCGCACTCCTCCGGACTCACTCCCAATGCCGGACAGGGTGCCGTGGTTTGCCACCGGTATGCTACGTCAATGGGCAGCGTGGACATCAAACCTGCGACTTTGACTCGCTCACCTGGACTGCGGGCTGTGTCGCCTATCCAGACAGCCCGAGCGTCACCGTCACGGCTAGCCCAACGACTTTCAACGCGCCGCTCGGCACGTACGGGGTCTTCCAGGGGTCTGTCAACAACCCCTTCTCCAACCTCCCCTGGGATCTATCCGGGAGTTGGTCTGCACCAGCGGGTAGCGGGCTCTTCCAGGCCACTGGCAACAACACGGGCACCTTCTCGCCGTACAACTACGGGCCGACGCCCCTCACTTTCAGGAGCAACGCTTATCCATCGGTAACGGCCACAGCGACCGTGACGGTTCCCACTACCTCCGCACTCGCAGCAAGTGACCCGTACCCAAACCAAATCCAACAGTGCGTCTCGGGTGACCAGGGGACTCGAGGCTGCCTCTTCGGCGCGACGTTCCACAACAACTACTGGATGTACAACGAGCGGGGCATCGGGACCACGTACGGAGTCGCGGCCCAGGGTTCGGGCCTCTACGACAACCCCTACCCCGGTCCAAGGGTCGCACTGTCGGCCAACGGTTACTTTTACTACAATGGCCCGAGTGGTTCGACACTTCTGTACGCCGAGCCGGTCGGTACAGGGATTTTCGCTAACGTTTCTACCGTCGGAGTACGCCGATGGCGGGTGTTTTTCGTGGGGGGCGGCCCAGGCTTCGTGGGCGTTGACGATATCGTGGGTGCGTGTGGCTTTCACAGCGGACCCTCCGGCCTCGGGGGACGAACCAGCCAGGACGCCTACATCAACGGCTGTCGCGCCCAGTGAGACACCGACTTCTCATCGCCACCCTTCCCCTGGTCGTCTCTGCGACTGCAATTCTCGCATGTGGCAAGTCGGAGACATGCGACCAGGTTGGCCCGCCGGTCAGCTACCCCATCCGGCCGCGAGACCTCTTCGTCGCCGTCGGACAGCCCGAGGGGCAGCTCGTCGACGCGTTCATCGTCACCCCAGGTACCGACATCATCGGCCTCCCGCCCGAACACTGGGTCCAGTACTGCTACAACCCGCGAATAGCGGACCAGGTCAACTACACCTGGGTAGGGTGGATTGACAGTAGCTACAGCGACCCGCCGGACGGCGGGGTGGATCCCCGGTTGGTTGACCCTCGGAACACGTACTGCGCCGACTTTCAGGACGCGGGCTGCGCACCACAGCCCGGGCAGCCGCACGGGAAGGTCGTCGTGACGATGCGTCAAGGGCAAAACAACATCGTCATCATCCCGCTGAGTCGGTGACGCCCGTCCGAGCGCCCGTGGCTGCCCGACTCTGCTCGGGTCGGCCGCGGATTGTCGAGGGGGACTTCGCCAACGCACCCCCGCCGCGTGGTACAAGCACCTCAGCTCTTCAGCGCTGCCTGGCCAGCAGCGTCCGCGGAGGCCGTCCCCTGAAGCGCCCCTTCGCGCTCCTCGCCGTTCTTGGCCTTGCCGCCTGCGGCGGTGGCAGAAACGCTGGCCTCGCCGCGGCCTCCATCGGCATCGGTGCGATCGGCTCCGGAGTCAGCCGCGCCACCGGCGGCTGCTTCGCCATCTGCACTGGCACCGACATCTGCAACACGAAGACGGGCTTCTGCGACTCCAACCCTTGCCAGACCTGCAGCCCCATCCAGCACTGCGAATCAAATGGGGCCATGCCCCGCTGCGTCGACAATCCCATCCCGACAAGCCTCACCCGCAAGGCGCTCCACCCGGACAATGCCCTCACGCTACCTCTCGAGCCATCAATCGTTCCTGCCACGCCCGTGAACAACGGCTCGGGCGGTCCTCAGCGCTGAACGGTGCCGCTTCACCGGAGGGGATCGGTCGTCGACCTCGCGCTCGGAACGGCCGTTGTCGGCGAAATCGAGAAGAAGGCCGCAGCGCACCTACCGCCGTTCGGCTTCGACGTGTGGGATCCGCACCGCTGTGATGGACCGGTCTAAGAGATAGCCTCTTGATCGGCTATGGATTCCGCCGCTCCAGACGGACCCACTCCATCACGTCCCGGCCGTCAGGACCGGGGGCGTCCGCGGCAGGGGTGCTTACCATGGAAGAGGCCGTCGCCGTCGAGTGCTCCTGGCAGCCTAATGCCGGTGGGCGGGCGCGGGCGGTGGGCGAATCGCGCAGACCAGCGTCACTCGTCGTCCCGCGTAGTGGCTGGGGGGCGCGGGAGCCCGATGCGGTCCATCAGGCGAAGCAACGTCAGGAGCGATTGACGAAGTTGCTCCGGGCTTCGCCGTACCCGCCACCGCGCAGCGACTTCCTCGAGTGCCATACTCACCGAGTCGGCCTCGACAAGGCCCACAACTTCGGTCCCTACTTCACCACTACGCACGCTGCGGCCCGATGGGTGCCCGTGCGCGCTCTGGGGCCCGCGGCCGGGCGCCGTTGCGGGGTCTTGCGAGCACGTGCGCACCGAAGAGCCCTCGCCCCCTCGGCTTCGATTCCCGCCGCCTCCACAACGAAGTCGAGCGGTTGCCGCATTTTTCGGGCGGCAATCGCTCTCCGTTCGCTACGCGCTCGACGGAACGTCGCGGACTTGCGCGGGACGCGGTTGGCCCGCACTGAATGGGCGTCTAGCCTGGCCAGCGCGATGCCTATTTCGGCGGCGGCGCTTGACCTCGAAAACCGCGGCACTTCCAGGGGCAAGCCCGTGTTGAGGATGGTTACTGACTGGGCTTGTCGGCGGTCGCCGCGTTTCTCAACTCGGACACGCTGCCGAAGATGCTCCTGGGCAGCGCAGTGCAAGGAGGCCGACGGTGATGCACTGCGCGCCAGCCATCTTCGTGGACGTTGACGACACGCTCGTCAGGAGCTTCGGCAGCAAGCGCATCCCGATGGCCGCCATGGTCGCCCTGGTGCGAGACCTCAACGACGCGGGCGCTGCGCTCTACTGCTGGAGCACCGCTGGAGAGGACTACGCGCGCTCTACGGCAGAAGAGATGGGGCTCGTTGACTGCTTCAAAGCGTTCCTCCCGAAGCCTCAAGTCCTGCTCGACGATGTAGGCGTCGTCAACTGGAAGATGGTCGAACTTCACCCAGCGGAATGCGCCTCGCTGACTGCAGCCGAAGTGCTGTCCAGGCTCAAGAGGTAGAGCCGGTCCTCGTCGGTGGCGAGTTCCGATGGTCCTCTGCCGCCCAGTTGGACTCGAAGAACTTCGTCTCATTCACGAGGCGGACATGACGCGCTCGACGGAACGTCGCGAACTTGCACGGGACGTAAGATGCGCGGTCTGAACGGGCGTCAGGTCATGAGCGGGGGGCAGATGCGCGAGTCCCAGATGGTGCGAGTCGGTCGGATGGCCGCAGTGGTGGCCGTGCTCGCACTTGGGTGCAGTGGCTCCGGGATGCTCACCGAGCAGGACGCGGGGTCCTCCGGCGTCCAGGGTGACCCGAACGGTCCGGCGGCCTGTGTGGCTGGGGGTGGCCGATGCATCTGCGGACCGTTCGGTTGCGACGGCGGGGTGATCGGCACGCAGGACTGCAACCCGGATCGCAACCCGTGCGGCGGAGTGTGCTGTCTGCCCGCAGGCGCCGGACGGTGATCCCACAGGAGTCACGACCCACGGCGGGCGTCGGCGCCATCGTGGGCGTGTGCGCCATTCACAGCGGGCCCTCGAGCCTTGGCGGACGCACCAGCCAGGACGGCTACATCAGCGGCTGCCGCTCCCAGTGAGACACCGACTTCTCATCGCCACGTTTTCGCTCGTCGCCTCTGCGACGGCCCTTTTCGCATGTGGCCAGTCGGAGACATGCGACCAGGTTGGCCCGCCGGTCAGCTACCCAATTCGGCCGCGAGACCTCTTCGTCGCCGTCGGGCAGCCGGAAGGCCAGCTCGTCGACGCGTTCCTCGTCATCCCCGGTACGGACATCATCGGCCTCCCGCCCGAACACTGGGTCCAGTACTGCTACAACCCGCGAATAGCGGACCTGGCCAACTACACCTGGGTTGGCTGGATTGACAGTAGCTATAGCGAGCCGCCCGACGGCGGAGTCGACCCTCGATTGGTGGACCCTCGATACACGTACTGCGCTGACCCTCAGGACGCCGGCTGTGCACCACAGCCCGGGCAGCCGCACGGGAAGGTCGTCGTGACGATGCGTCAAGGGCAAAACAACATCGTCATCATCCCGCTGAGTCCCTGACGGAGTCCGACCTCCACTGCCGCCCGACCCCGCTCGGGCTGGCAGTGGAGCCCTTCAGAATCCACCTGCGCCCGCGCCGCCCGCATCCCGCGCGGGCGCCGCCGGTCGCCGGCCCCGGTCGAGGAGCACAGTCCCGTGCGCTGCTCGAGCCCAGCCGGACATCCCATCCACACCGTGTGGTACAAGCGACTGAGCGCTGCCTGGCCAGCGGCGCCGACGGAGAACGTCCCTTGAAGCGCATCTTCGCGCTCCTCGCCCTTACTTGCGTCGCCGCCTGCGGCGGCAAGGGGGGGCTCGCCGCAGCGAACGTCGGCATCGGGGCGCTTGCCTCAGGAGTCAGCCGCGCCTCCGGCGGGTGCTACGCCATCTGCACCGGCACCGATATCTGCAACACGAAGACGGGCCTCTGCGACTCCAACCCTTGCGAGACCTGCAGCCCCATCCAGCACTGCGAATCAAATGGGGCCATGCCCCGCTGCGTCGACAATCCCATCCCGACAAGCCTCACCCGCAACGTGCTCCATCCGGACAACCCCCTCACGCTACCGCTCGAGCCATCCATCGTTCCTGCCACGCCCGTGAACAACGGCTCGGGCGGTCCTCAGCCCTGAACGGTGCCGCTTCACCGGAGGGGATTGGTCGTCGGCCTGCGCTCGGAACGGCCGTTGTCGGCGAAATCGAGCAGAAGGCCGCAGTCGGCCTCGACGCGCTCTCCGCGGTCAGGCCGGCGAGGGCCGCCGAAAGGCGCTCACCAGCCCATCGACTGGAGCAGGGCCGCAAACCGGGGGTCGCCCCGGAGATTGGCGAACCGCGGGTCGAGCGAGAGCCACACCAGCCAGTGCGAGCGGTCGTCCACTGCCCGCGAGAGCCACCGGAACGCGGCGTCCGCGTCGCCCAGTCCGTCGTGCACCAGCGCGACACCGTACGGTGTGACGTACCGGGAGGCCGAGAGCCGCTCCATCCGGGTGAGGATCCCCCGCGCCTCGTCCTTCCGGCCGGAGGCACCGAGCGCGTGCCCCATCGCGGCGAGCGTCACCGGCCAGTCCGGCTGCATCCGGTCCACTTCGGCGTACTCGACGAGCGCCGCCGACCACGCCCGCTGCGCCTCGTAGGTCCGACCGAGCCAGAGGTGGGCCAGGGGAAACCCTGGGGTCGTCCGTACGACCTCCGTCAGCTGGGCGATCGCCGGGGCGTGCTTGCCCGCGTAGAAGAGCTCGAAGCCGACGTCGGTGGCGATGGCCGGCGAGAGCGGGTCGAGCCGCCGCGCCTCGGCGATCTCCCGGGCCGCCTCCTCGAACCGGCCGCGCGCGGTGAGGAAGACGCTGTACCAGTGGTGCGCGGTGGCGAAGCTCGAGTCGAGCCGGAGCGCACGCTGGAAGCCCGACTCGGCGCCCGCCCAGTCCCAATCGAAGTACAGCCGGGTGTAGGCCAGCGCAGCCTCGGCCTCGGCCGAGCGCGGGTCGAGCTGGAGCGCACGCAGCGCCGCCTCGCGCGCCATCGGAAAGGAGTCCGAGGGCGGGCGGATGCTGGTGTAGCCGAGCGCGCAGTAGGCGTCGGCCAGGCCCGACCAGGCTGCGGCGTAGCCAGGGTCGCGGCCCACTGCGGCCCGGTAGTGCTCGACCGCACCCTGGAGTGACGCCTCGGAGCGCTTGCCCCAGAGCGCGCGGCCGCGCATCGCCTCGTCGAAGGCAACCGGGTCCACGCTGCCGTGCGTCTCGAGGCGAGATGTGTCCTCCGGCGAGAGCGTGACCCGGACGCGGCGGGCGATGTTCTGCGCCACCTCGGCCTCGAGGCGCAGCACGTCCCTGACGTCCCGCTCGTACGACTCCGCCCAGAGGTGCCGGTCGCGCCGCGCGTCGATGAGCTGGGCGGTGATGCGCACCCGGTCGCCCTGCCGGACAACGGAGCCCTCGACCAGGGTCTCCACCCCGAGCTCACGGGCGATGTCCGGGGCCGGCTTCTTCGAGCCCCGGTACTGGAGCGCCGAGGTCCGGGAGGTCACGCGCAGCCCCCGGAAGCGGGCGAGCTCGGTGATGAGCGCATCGGTCAGCCCGTCCGCGAGATAGACCTCCTCCGCCCGGTCGGACAGGTTCTCGAGCGGGAGCACGGCGATGGAAGGCCCCGGACGGGAGCGCGCGTTGCTCCAGAGCACCATCCCTCCGCCGAGGAGAACGAGGGAAGCGAGCCCGAGCACGGTCCGGAGCCCACGGGCCCTCGAGGAGCGCGAGGTTCCCGACTCCCGGCCAGGCGCAAACGCCGGGTCCAGGGACCCCGGAGCCTCGTGGATCGGTGACGGGAGCCGGCTGACCTCCGCCTCGAACCGGTACCCCTTCCCCACCACCGTGCCGAGCAGCTCCGGCGACGGCTCCAGGGCCTGCCGCGCTTTTCGCACCGCGGTGTTGATGCCCTGCTCGATGTCCAGCCCGTGCGTCCGGTCCCACAGCCGGGCGGCGATCTCCTCGCGGCTGACGAGCAAGCCTCCGCGCTCCACCAGGAGCTGCAGGAGCTCGAACGGGAGCTTCTCCGTCTTGACCGGGATGCCGGCTCGGCGCAGCTCGTAGCGGCCGGTGTCCAGCTCGAAGTCCCCGAACCGGTACACGACGGGGCCCACGTCCGGCACGCCTTCGCCCTCAGGGGTTCCGCTCACTTGGCGGCCTCCAGACCAACTTCAGCCCATCCTCAGACTGGCTCCATGGGCCTGCGGCGCGCGGTCCCGTACCGATGGCGCCTCAACCCGCAGCACTCCACTGGAGAACCTTCCCATGCACCGGAGCCTTCGAACCCTCGTCACCGCCGCCCTCCTCGGCCTCGCCGGCGTTGCCCTCGCCTCCTCCCGCCCGGAGCGACCCGCCACCGCCATTCTCTGGGAATACGTCGGCCAGGTCATCAACGGCGGAGCGGGAGGCCCCTCGGCCTCGGTCCAGTTCGGGAACTTCCTCGGCTCGCCCTGTGCCGCTCCGGACGCGAGCCTCACCTTCTTCACCGAGGCCACCACCACCCGGACCACCTCCAGTGGCCCGCTGCGCATCGTCGACCGCGTCGGGACGACGAACGTCTACCTGGCCCCGGCGCCCGGCGACTTCGCCTCGCCGGAGACCTTCCGCACGGGCACGCTGGTGCAGACCTCGCGCCTCGAGCAACAGGTCATCCTCGACACGTCCACCGGCGCGTTCACGGTGCTGAACGTGAACACGGTCACTCCGGGCGGGACGAAGCCAGCGGGCTGGACCTGCGAACAGCTGCTCCGGCCGGGCGCCCGGATTCGCACGGAGCTCCGCGGGCACATCAACACGCCCGGCGGCACGCCCACCGGTTGGTTCGGCGGCTTCGCCGAGACCACCGGAGACTAGCCCCGCTCCACCGCGTCGGCCTCCGGCTCAGGCCTTTCCGATCTCGGAGCGCATCCAGCGCATCCAGCGCATCCGGCGCGCCGCAGCGTCTGCCCGCGCCTGCGCCGCCTCCTCCGCCTCGAGCTGGAGTCCCTCGCAGAGGCGCTCCCAGCTCCGACGTCCCACATCCATCCGGTGAGCAGGGCCCATGCAGCACCGAGCGCCGTCAGCGGGCGGTTCAACCAATCCGGCGCGGCACCTGGCTACTTGGGTGGGAAGGTCGACAAGATTCGGCTCACCGCCTCCCTGAGGTCGCTTGACGTAGCGCTGGTGTCGATTTCGCCCGACGCCGCGCCACGCCATACCGCCCTGCCGTCGTCCCTTCGGGCGGCGCGCAACTCGAGGTGGGTGAGCACCCAATGGCTTCCAGACACGCCAGACACCACTTCGTACTTGTAGTTACCGTCTATCGAGAACACCAGTTCCGGCTGGTCCGATACCTTCTTCCACCCCTTCGCCTCGAGGGCCCGGTCCGCGTCGAAGCGGACGTTTGCTTCCAGCAGGTCGTCCTGTGTCGAGCCGTATAGAAGCGGCCGCGCCGCCCACTGGTAAGTCTTCGCTCCCGAGAAGTTCACCCCAGGGTCATAGGTGTACTTCATCGACGAACTGCATGCGGTCAGCGTGATCACGCCAGCCAGCGCGGCAAGGACCGCGAGCCGAACTGCCACAGCGACCTTCCGTCGAGCCATGAGTCCACCTCTGATTCACATACTGCAAGTGCTTCGGGGAGTATCCGCGCTGCAAAGCGCCCCGCCACTCGAGCTGCGGCGACGCTCGCTTCCTGGTGACGGACCATCGCGCTCCCGCCCTCCGGATCCAAGAAGAACAGATCAGCCTCCTCGCGCCGCGTGACCCGTGCCTCGGTAGTCCCAAGGTCCCATGGCTTACCGTCGGGCCTCCGGCGAGCCTGTCGCCCCCGTCAAAGGGGCAACCGGAGGAAACCCATGGGAACGAAGGTCCTGGCCTCGCTCACGTTCGTCGCATTGCTGGTCGCGGCAACGCCGGCGCGCGCAGATGAGAGTCTCGCCGACAGCATCAAGAAGGCCTGCCACAAGGAGCTCACCACGTTCTGCAAGGGTGTGCCGCAGGGCCAGGGGAGGATCCTCGCCTGCCTCTACGCCTTCGAGGACAAGGTCTCCGACAAGTGCGTCTATGCGGTCTACAACGCGGCGGTCGAGCTCGAGCAGGCGGTGGCCGCCCTGAAGTTCGCGGCAAGCCAGTGCCAGGGCGACCTCCAGAAGTTCTGCGCCGACGTGAAGCTCGGTGAGGGACGCGGGCTCGCCTGCCTGAACAAGCACGACAAGGACGTGAGTCAGACCTGCAAGGACGCGCTGAAGCAGACCGGTCTCAGAAAGTGAAGTGAGGTGGGCCTCGGGCGATGGCCGGCGCGAGGAGATTCCTCGCCGGCCATCGGTCGGGAACGGCCGTACCCGAGCGGGGCTAGGTGCTCGACCCGCTCGAGAAGCTCAGGACCACCTGACGGGCCCGGAGGACGGGTCGTTGCCAGGGCCATGGGTGCGCTCGCGCGCGGCTGAAGCTGGCGGAGCCTCGGTCCCTGGCGGCCGTCACTTCTTGTGCTTCTCGTACGTCCCGACCAGCTCCGCGCTGGCCACCACGTGTCCCTGCATCGCCTTCAGCAGATCGGCCTTCGAAGTCTTGCCGAGATCCGGCAGCACCACGTCCAGCGCATAGAGCTTGAAGAAGTATCGATGCCGTCCGATGGGCGGGCACGGCCCACCGTATCCAGGCTTCTTCCAGTCGTTCAGCCCCACCCTGGCGCCCTGCGGCAGCTTGGTGGACGCGCCTTCTCCGAGCGACGTGGTCTGTGGCGGCACGTTGTAGAGAACCCAGTGGACCCAGGTCATCTTCGGCGCGGCCGGATCGGGGGCATCGGGATCGTCGACGATGAGGGCCACGCTCTTCGCGGAAGGAGGCACTCCGCTCCAGGCGAGTGGGGGTGAGGTGTCGGCCCCCTCGCAGGTGAACTTCTCCGGAATGGGGCCCTGCTGGGTGAAGCTCGAGGATGAGATCTGCATGCGTGCCTCCGACTCCCTGGCCTGCGCGGACCAGGAGAGCACCAGGGCGAAGATGAGCACCAGCTCGACGCGTCGCACGGGGTGAAGTCTGGCCCTTCCGCCGGGGGCCAGGCGATGGCCCGGGCGCCGGGCGCGTGCTATGCCGAACAGGCCCATGGCGGAGTCCCGCGAAGTGCGCTGTTACGACTACGTGACCGTGCCCTACGACCGGGTTCGCGGGCTCCTCCATTCCGACGCCGCCGGCATCTTCGCCCGCGCCACGGCCACGGCGAACGACCGCGTGCACGAGCTCATGGCCACCCTGCGCCTGAACGTGGGCCCGGTCGAGGTCGGGGTCGACGTCCAGCTCCAGATCGGCGCCATCACCGACGAGCCCACTGCGGTCGGAGATCCGCGGACGCGGCTCGACTTCACCTGGCAGGCGGCGAAGAGCGCCAGCTTCTTTCCCACGATGGAGGCGACGCTCAGCGTCTACCCCCTGTCGCCCCGGGAGACGCAGCTCGATCTGCAGGGGCGCTACCGGCCGCCGCTCGGGACCCTCGGAACCGCGATTGACGCCACGGTGGGCCATCGAGTCGCCGAGGCGACGCTGCTCCGGCTGCTCCGCGACGTGCGCACGGCGATCATCACCGAGCTCGGAACGGGACCGGGAGTGCCGTAGCGGTCGTTCCGGGCTGCTCGCCGCGGAGCGTCATGAGCTGGCGGAGCGGTCGGAGCCAAACGCGCCACCGGAGGCGTGGTAAGGATCGAGGCGTCCGCTCCGTCACCGCCGAGGAGGCGCCCGTGTTCGAGCTCAAGCCGCTGCGGCCCGAGGCCATCCCGGCCGCGCTCGCCAAGGCCGAGCGTTACCGGCTGCTCAACGAGCCCGAGCAGGCCGAGAGCATCTGCCAGGACGTGCTCCGGACGCAGCCCGGCAACCAGCATGCCATCACCCTCTACCTGCTGGCGGTCACCGACAGCTTCCGCACCAGCCGCCCGCCCGACGTCCGGCGGGCGCGGGCGATCCTCGAGCACTTCACGTCCGACTACGACCGCTGCTACTACGCCGGCATCGTCGACGAGCGTCTGGCGCGGGCCAAGCTCGAGGAGGGCGGCCCGCTCGGGCCCATGGAAGCGTACGATGGCTTCCGCCGCGCGATGCACTGGTACGCGGAGGCGGAAGCGATCCGTCCGGCCGGCAACGACGACGCGATCCTCCGATGGAACACCTGCGCGCGCGTGTTGATGGAGAACGTGCGGCTCCGCCCGGAGGAAGACGAGCGCGGCGAGCTACGGCTCGAGTAGCCGGTCCCGCGACGCTCCTTCATTCCTTGACACCTCCGGGGCTGTGCCCGGAGACTTTCGCCCGCTCGTCGGCGAACTCCTCGCCCCCCGATGGAGGTCTGGATGTCGGCCGTTGCACCGCAGGCGCCGGCCACCTCGATGGTCCAGCGTCCGCCCCAGCGACTCGACGCCTGGTGGGTGAAGCCGGTCATCACTGCTGCCGTGCTCGGCGCCTTCGTCGTCTACGCCACCTGGGCCGGGCTCCAGAACGCGAACTACTACGCGGCGCCCTACCTCTCGCCCTTCTACTCGCCGTGCCTGAGCGCGAACTGCGCCCACGTCAGCGTGCCGCTGCTCGGGACTGGTGGAAGTGGTCGCCGGCCATCCTCATCCTCTGGGCACCGGGCGGCTTCCGGCTGACCTGCTACTACTACCGGAAGGCGTACTACCGAGCCTTCGTCTGGGCCCCGCCGGCGTGTGCGGTGCCCGATGCGCGCGCCAAGTACTTCGGCGAGAGCCGCTTCCCGCTCATCCTCCAGAACGTCCACCGCTACTTCTTCTACCTGTCGATCCCCGTCCTGGCCTTCCTGTGGTGGGACGCGCTCCTGGCCTTCCGGTTCCACGACGGCCTCGGCCTCGGGGTCGGCACGCTGGTCCTGCTGGCCAACGCCTCGCTGCTCACCCTCTACACCCTCTCCTGTCACGCCTGCCGGCACGTCTGTGGCGGCGGCCTGGACCGCTTCTCGAAGGCCCCCACCCGCTACCGGCTGTGGAAGCGGATCACCGTCCTCAACGCGTGGCACGCCCAGATTGCCTGGTTCAGCCTCTTCGGAGTGGCGCTGACCGACCTCTACGTCCGCCTCGTCGCCACGGGCGCCATCCGTGACCTGAGGCTCTTCTGATGGCCGAGTACGAGACGCACGAGCACGACGTCCTGGTCATCGGCGCCGGCGGAGCGGGCCTGCGCGCGGCGATCGAGTCCTCCGCCCAGGGCGCCGACACCGCGCTGATTTGCAAGTCGCTCCTCGGCAAGGCCCACACCGTGATGGCCGAGGGGGGCATCGCCGCCGCCCTGGGCAACGTCTGGCCCGAGGACAACTGGAAGGTCCACTTCCGCGACACGATGCGCGGCGGGAAGCTGCTCAACAACTGGCGCATGGCGCAGCTGCATGCCCAGGAGGCTCCGGCCCGGGTGCTGGAGCTCGAGGAGTGGGGCGCGCTCTTCGACCGCACGAAGGACGGGCTGATCCTCCAGCGCGACTTCGGCGGGCACCGCTACGCGCGGCTGGCCCACGTCGGCGACCGGACCGGGCTGGAGATGATCCGCACCCTCCAGCAGCACGCCGTCCACAAGGGGCTCGCGGTCTACATGGAGTGCACCCTGGTGAGCCTCCTCAAGGACGGCGACCGGGTGTGCGGCGCCTTCGGCTACTGGCGCGAGTCGGGGAAGTTCGTCGTCTTCAAGGCGAAGTCGGTGGTGCTGGCCACCGGCGGCATCGGCAAGGCGTGGGAATTCACCTCGAACTCCTGGGAGTACACCGGCGACGGCGTGGCGATGGCGCTGGAGGCCGGCGCGGACCTCGATCGACATGGAGTGCTACCAGTTCCACCCCACCGGGATGGTCTGGCCGCACAGCGTGCGGGGCATTCTCGTCACCGAGGGAGTGCGCGGTGATGGAGGCGTCCTGCGGAACTCGCAGGGACGTCGCTTCATGTTCGATTACATCCCCGAGTTCTTCAAGAAGGAGACGGCCGACTCCGAGGCCGAGGCCGACCGCTGGTACACCGACAAGAAGAACAACCGCCGTCCACCCGAGCTGTTGCCGCGCGACGAGGTGGCCCGGGCGATCAACGCCGAGGTGAAGGCTGGTCGGGGAAGTCCGCACGGCGGCGTCTTCCTCGACATCGCCACCCGTCGGGACGCCGAGACCATCAAGCGCCGGCTGCCGTCGATGTACCACCAGTTCAAGGAGCTGGCGGACGTGGACATCACCACGACCCCGATGGAGGTCGGGCCAACCGCCCACTACATGAACGGTGGGGTGCGGGTGGATGGCGATGACTCGGCCACCGCGGTCCCCGGTCTGTACGCCGCAGGCGAGGTCGCCGGCGGGCTCCACGGCGCCAACCGCCTGGGTGGCAATTCCCTGTCGGACCTCCTGGTCTTCGGGCGGCGAGCCGGAGCGGCCGCAGCCGCTTACGCGAAGTCGCTCGGCGCGACGCTCTCCATCGACACGAAGCGCCTGGAAGCGCTCTCCCGCGAGGCGCTGGCCCCCTTCGACCCGGCCGGGACCGAGAATCCGTACACCCTTCACCACGAGCTGCAGAAGGCGATGCAGTCGGACGTCGGCATCATCCGTGTCCAGCACGAGCTCGAGCGCGCGGTGGAGAAGATCGGCGAGCTCCGTGCCCGGTTGAAGCGCGCCCGGGTGGAGGGGCATCGGCAGTACAACCCGGGCTGGCATCTGGCGCTGGATCTCCGCTCGCTCCTCGTCTGCGCCGAGGCCGTGGCCCGGGCGGCGATCGAGCGGAAGGAGAGCCGCGGCGGTCATGCCCGGGACGACTATCCGAAGCCCGATCCGGCCTTCGCCAAGGTGAACATGGTGGTGCGCAAGCGGGGCGACCGCCTCTCGGTGTCCCCCGAGCCCATCACCGCGATGCCCGAGGAGTTGAAGTCTCTGCTCGAGGGGTGACGGATGGCGCAGGTGGCGAAGCTTCGAGATCTGGCGGGGTGACGCCTCGGGCGGGCAGCTGCGCCAGTACGACGTGCCCTGGGAAGAGGGCATGGTCCTCCTCGACGTCCTCCACGTGCTCCAGGCGACCCAGGCAGGGGACCTGGCCGTGCGCTGGAACTGCAAGGCCGGGAAGTGCGGCTCGTGCAGCGCCGAGGTGAACGGGAAGCCCCGGCTGATGTGCATGACGCGGATGAGCGCGCTCGACACCTCGCAGCCCATCACCGTGGCGCCGATGAAGACCTTCCCGGTGCTGCGGGATCTGGTCACCGACGTCTCGTTCAACTTCGAGATGGCGAAGAAGGTGCCCGCCTTCAAGCCCGCGCCCCGGCCGGCCGACGGGAAGTACCGGATGATGCAGGAGGACATCGACCGGGTGCAGGAGTTCCACAAGTGCATCGAGTGCTTCCTCTGCCAGAACGTCTGCCACGTCATCCGTGACCACTCCGAGAACAAGGCGCACTTCGCCGGGCCGCGGATGTTCGTGCGCTACGCCGCGCTGGAGATGCATCCGCTGGACACCAACGACCGGCGGACGCTGCTCAAGGAGAAGATGGGCCTGGGCATGTGCAACATCACCAAGTGCTGCACCGAGGTCTGCCCGGAGAGCATCCGGATCACCGACAACGCGATCATCCCCCTCAAGGAGACGGGTGATCGACGAGTTCTTCGACCCCCTCCGCTGGGCCTGGCGAAAGCTGACCGGCGCGGACTCGGGCTCGAAGTGAGCGGCAGCCGGACGGTGCGGTTGCGCTCCCGGGCCGAGCGGCTCATCGTCGTCCGCCGAACCCGTGACGCGGGTGGGTCCAGAGGATGTCCGCCGAAGAGATCGTCGTCGCCTACCACGAGCGCACGAAGCACCACTTCCATCGCTTCGCCGCGTCGCTGGGCTACATGGACTGGGCCACGCAGCCGGATCCGTTCCGGCGCTATGACGGCGCCGCTCTGGTTCGACTCCCGCTCCCGAAGGAGGGTCGAGCGCTACCGTACTGGCAGCTCTACGTTGCCGGGAGCGTGACGCCGGCACCCCTCGGCATCGACGCGATCTCGCTCTTCTTTCGCTACGCCCTGTCCCTGACCGCATGGAAGAGCGCTCAGGGAGCCACCTGGGCCCTCCGCGCCAATCCGTCGAGTGGGAACCTGCACCCCACGGAGGGATACGCGGTCCTCCCAGCCATGGAGGGTCTCGGTGAGCGTCCTGGCGTCTTTCACTACGCTCCAAGGGAACATGGGCTCGAGCGTCGTGCAGACGTCGATCCACGTGTCTGGACTGGGCTGACGCGCGCGTTTCCCGAGAGCTCCTTCCTCGTGGGCCTCACGTCCGTACTCTGGCGGGAAGCCTGGAAGTACGGCGAGCGGGCGTTCCGGTACTGCCAGCACGATGTCGGACACGCGCTCGGAGCCATGCGCATCGCCGCGGCCGCCCTGGGATGGAAGCTGCGCCTCCTCGGCGAGAGCGACTCGGCAGTCTCGATGCTGCTTGGTGTCGATCGTGATGCCGACGATGCCGGGGCCGAGCGAGAGCACCCGGAGCTCCTGGCGGTGGTCACGCCGGGCACCTGGGACGACCCACAGGACCTGCCCCTGCCCGAGGAGGCCGTCCGCGAAGTGGCGGCCGGCCCATGGCACGGGAAGGCCAACGTCCTGAGTCGCGACCACGGCGTGGAGTGGCCAGTGATCGACGAGGTGGCGGGTGCAACATCGAGTCCCGGGACTGTCTTCCGGGACGACTTCTCCGGTTGCCCTTCCGAGAGAGACGTCTTCGAGTCGCCCGTTCGCTCGGGTTCATTCACGGCGGAGAGGGTCATCCTAGGCCGCCGGAGCGCGGTGAGCATGGACGCATCCACCGCGATCTCTGCGGCGACCTTCTTCCGGATGCTCGGCCGTCTCATGCCCACGCAGGGAGGGACGCAGATGCCTTGGGATGCGATCCCATGGCGTCCCCGCATCCATCTGGGCCTCTTCGTGCACCGGGTGAACGGCGTGGCTCCGGGTCTCTACGCGCTTGCCCGTGACGGGACGAAGGTGGAAGCACTTCGAGAGAGCATGCGCCCCGAGTTTCTCTGGCAGCGCCCGCCCGGGTGCCCCCGCGGCCTTCCGCTATACCTGCTCGAGGAAGGGGACTGCCGCGCTCTGGCAGCAAGGGTGTCCTGTGGTCAGGACATTGCCGGCGATGGGGCGTTCAGCCTGGGGATGATCGCCGACTACCTGGACAGCTCTGCTCGTCCATGGGGCCGCGTTCTACCGAAACCTCTTCTGGGAGGCCGGCCTCGTCGGCGAGGTCCTGTACCTCGAAGCCGAAGAGGCCGGAATTCGCTCGACCGGAATTGGCTGCTACTTCGACGATCCGGTTCACGAGGTCTTCGGCATCAAGTCGCGCGACTGGCAGAGCCTCTACCACTTCACCGTCGGTGGCCCGGTCGACGATGTCCGACTCACCACCTTGCCTGCCTACGCGTGGCAGCCTTGAATGGCGTCGATGGACGCCACCGCCTTCGTGCAGGAGCTGGAAACCTTCAAGGCCGAGCGGCTCTCAGCCATCGTCGGAGCCGGCCGGACGTCGCTGGCGGATGGCGCGCCGGGCGACGCGACGAAGATGCTGCAGGTCGCGCTCGCCAACGAGATTCAGCGTCAGCGAGCTGGCGGCGGTGTGGATGCCGAGCACGACGGAGATTGACGTGAAGCTCGCGTTCGCCCGACAGGCCGGAGATGAGGCCGGCCACTTTCAGCTCGTCGCCGACCGGCTCTCGGCCCTCGGGTTCGACGTCACCGGGTTCCGGCCGCCGGGTGAGAACCCTCTCTTTCAGTATCTGAAGAGCCTCTCCACCACGGTGGAGCGAGTCGCCGCAGGGCTCTTCACGCTGGAGTCCCTCGCCTATGCGGTGAACGAGAACTTCATGACGTTCTGTGACCGCCGCGGCGACGGAGAGACGACCCGGATCTATCGCGAGTACATCCAGCCCGACGAGCGTGCGCACCAGCAGCTCGGCCAGCGGCTCCTCGCCAAGTACGCGACCACGCCCGAGCTTCAGCGCGCGGCCTGGAACGCGGTTGTCAGGGTTCTCGAGATCGCGGCCGCCGCGCGCAGCCGGACTGCCGAGCGGATGGGCACCGCCTGCTTCCCCGGCTGCTGAAGAGGCACCCGTCTCGGTTCACTTCCTCGGGGACGGGGCGCCGGACCCACCAGCGAGTCCGCCCGCATCGGCGGACCTGCCATCCTGCTTTGGCTCCGCCCGGAGCCGTTGCACCCGGAGCAACGCCTGGAGGCTGCTTGTAGCCTCGCCCGCTCACGGCGATCACCGGGTGGGCCTCTAACCCTACGGATTCCCCGGGTCTACGGCGGGCGCGGCGCCTGCATTGACCCCGCGGGCGGCCGGTCGCGTCGGCCTCGTGCGGGAGTCAGCCCATGCATCGCCCTTCCGATTCAGTCCACTTCGAAGCCACGGCACCGCTTCTCCGCGTGGCGCTGCTCGTCGTGCCGATCGTCGCCGTCGTCGCCGGGATATTCGTGGTGGCCAGCTCGCAGATCGGATGGGCAGCGCTGAGCTTCGCGCTGGTGGGGGGCCCGGTGGCGGTGCTCGTCGAAGGCAGGAGCAGAACCCGTGCACCGGTCGCGGCGATTCGGATCACGACTCCCACCCCGCCGGCCCGGGCCGCCCAGGTGCAACCGCGGGCGCCCGAGGCGCACTGGCAGCTGGCCGAGGTCCAGGGCCGTCCCAGCCTGGTCATCAACTGGGGGCGTTGAGCCCGCGCCGAGCTACTTCTTCGAAGATCCGGGACTCGCGACCGCCACACGATTCACGCCGCTGCAGGCCAGGTAGAGCTGGCCCTGCGGCGTGGCGACCATGTTCCGGACCACTCGGCCCCCCGAGGGAATAGGAGTGGAGCTGAAGCGCTTCGTCGCCGGATTGAAACGGATCAGCGTGTTGGGGTTCACCCCCGATTCGCTGTACCAGACCAGCCCATCGGCGGTGCCTGCGATTCCATACGGCCGGGAGTGGGGACCGCCCGGAGACGGCCACTCCTCGACCTTGCCCGACCTCGGGTCGAGGTGGCCCAGCATTCCTCGCGCGTAGTCCGAGTAGTAGAGGCTGCCGTCCGACGCCAGGGCGATGCGGCGCGGCCGGGCACCTTCCGGCAGAGTGAACTCACGGACCGCCAGCGTGGCTGGATCGACGCGGCCGATCTTGTTCGAGCCGAATTCGCAGAAGTAGGGCGCTCCGTCGCTGCCGATGACCATGCCGTAGGGGACGGCATCCGGGGTGGGCACATCGACGAAGCGGGTCGTGCCGGTCTTCGGATCGAGCCGCCCGATCAGGTTCGACTGCTGCACCGTGAACCAGAGGATGCCTGCGGAATCGAACACCGGCGTGTGCGGGTCGCGAGCCCTCCGGTCGCTCCATCGAAACTCGCGGACCTTTCCCGTCCGAGGGTCGAGCTGGCCGACGTAGCCCTTGTAGCTCGCGGTGAACCAGACCGACCCGGCGCCGTCGACGACCAGGCCGTGCGGGCCGGAATCGGGGGTGGTGAGGGGGTACTCGCGAAACTGCCCGCTCGCGACGTCCAGCCGCCCGAGCTTGTTCGCCTTCTGCTCGGTCGCCCACAGCGCGCCATCAGGGGCCACGGCCGGGTCGTGCGGGAACCCGTTCGGCGTCGGCACAGGGAACTCGCGGATCTCGACCGGCGCCGACGGCTGTGCTGCGAAGGCCAGCGCCGCGACGAGGGCGACGGAAGGGAGCGTCGCCCGTGAGCTCACCCGCTTCATGCGGTGAAGATAGGCATCAGCAATGCCTCCTTGGCCCAGCCCTGGTCCGGCCGCCGGGCTCGCCGAGCGGACGGTGCTCGCCTCCGCTACGCCGCGATGTTGCGTTGCGGCTGGGGCGGCTCGACGGGCCGCGGCTGCATCCGCCGCTTGTAAGCCTCGGCCGGGCCTACGAACTCGGGATCTCCCCGGTGCAGCCGGGCCGCTTCCTCCGGACCGCGCGGACGGAGCACCGCCTTCGGCTGGAACCTCCGGAAGGCGAATGCCTGCTGGACGACGATGTTCTGCGGCCAGTCGACATCGAGCCCGTAGCTCTCCGGCTTCCGGTCAGGCAGGTAGGCCGTCCCCAGCAGCCAGTCCCAGAACGAGAACTTCGTGGCGAAGTTGACGTCGTGGACCTCGCGGGCGTGATGCCAGCGGTGCATGTACGGCCCGTTGATCACGTACCGCAGCTTCCCCATGTCCCAGTCGATGTTGGCGTGGATCCACATCCCCCAGCAGGCGTCGATCACCGACTTGATGGCCGCAACCTCGGGGGACATGAACAGCACGATCGGCGCCAGCTCCGCCGTCCCGGTGATCAGGTTCTCGAACACGTGACCGCGCGAGCCCCCGACCCAGTCCACGTCGGGTGTCGAGTGGTGAGCCTCGTGCAGCCGCCAGAGGTACCTGTTCACGTGCATCGCCCGGTGAAACAGGTAGATGAACAGGTCGTGGGTGAGCAGGGAGACCAGGACCTGTGACCAGAGGGGCCACTCACGGATACCGCGCGTCGCGCTCCAACCGGTGACCTGGTCGATCGCGGGGATGATGAACCTGGCCGCCAGGAATCCCATCAACACCGAGAAAACGGTGCTGAACCAGAAGAGGTCGGTCCAGAACTCGCGACGGATGAACAGCTGCCGCTGGTACGGGAACCGGCGCTCGAGGGCGATCATCAGGAACGCCCAGAGAACGATGAGGAGTGTCGGGAGCAACCTCGGGGAGTTATCAAGGTGAGACGCGGTGCGCAGCAGATTTCGCACGGTCGGCGGGGGTGCCTGGACGTCGACTTGACGTGGGGCCTCCTCGGCGTGAAAGGGAAGCCGCCCCTCTACGATGATTGCCCCGTCCCTCCTCCTCGCAGCGCTGGCCGGTGCGCTCGCCGTGGCCGCGTGGATCCGGACCCCGGATCGGGATCGTCCGCGCATCTATCCACGAAACCCCGAGCTCTGGGCCGGCATCACCGGGGAGCCCGCGCCGCTGCGGTACGCGCTCGGGACGGTCCTGTTCTGGGCAGTGGCGACCTGCGGATTCGGGCTCGGGGGTGCAGTGGCGCTCCTCTTCGCTCCGGGTGAAATCGGGCTCGCGGTCGGCGTCGGAACCGTCGTCGGTGCCGTGCTCGCCGTCGAGGCCGCCCGCCGGATGCTCCAGGCAGGTCCCGGGGCGATGCAGGTGTTGCCACGGCGACGCAAGACGCCCGTCGGCCGCGTGCCGCGGGTGCTCTTCGTCGGCGGGTCGCCCAACCAGACGGGCCAGATGCTGCAGATCGCCCGGGCGCTCCCCGAGGTGGAGGCCTGGTTCACCCCCTACTACTCGGACTGGCTCCATCACCTGATGCTCATGAGGGGGGGCGCGGTCGAGCCGGCAATCAACGGCTACAAGCGTCGAGGCCTCTGCGCCGACACGCTGAACGCCCTCGGTCTGCGCGTCGACCTCGGCGCCGAGCGCAACGACTACGACCTCTGGGTGCTGCCCCAACGATGCCGTCGTCCCCCGGAACCTGGGCAAGACGCCGATGGTCCTCGTCCAGGAGGGCATCATGGAGCAGCCCAACTGGCGCACCTGGGTCTGGCGGTACACGCGGCTGATGCCGCGGCCCCTGGCCACCACCGCGGTGTTCGGGCTGACCCGGCGGTACGAGAAGTTCTGCGTCGCCAGCGAGGGCTACCGGAAGCAGTTCCTCGCCGAGGGCCTCCCGGCGGAGAACCTGGTCGTCACCGGCATCCCCAACTTCGACGACTTCGCCCGCTTCCGGGACAACGACTTTCCCCATCACGGCTACGTGCTGGTCTGCACCAGTGACGGCCGCGAGACGATGATGGCGGTGGACCGCCCGGCCCTGCTGAAGCGCTCGGTGCAGATCGCCGCCGGCCGGCAGCTCATCTTCAAGCTGCATCCCAACGAGAACGCCGAGCGGGCCACCCGGGAGATCCTCGAGCTGGCACCGAAGGCGCTGGTCTTCGCCGACGGGAACGCCGAGGAGATGGTCGCCAACTGCGCGGTGCTGATCACCGAGCACAGCTCGCTCACCTTCTGCGGACTTGCGCTGGGGAAGGAGGTCCACACCAACCTCCCCCTGGAACAGATCGCGTCGCTGCTGCCGATCCAGAACCGTCGCGCTGCCGAGGAGATCGCGGACGTGATACGGGGCGTCCTTCGCGTCCGCGGCCGGGCGGCGGCCGAGGTCGGAACGGGCGCACGGCGGATCGCGTCCTGACGGAGAAAGACACGACGATGGGCATCGAGGACTTCAGGAACGGCACCGGGCAACGGCTGTATGCGCGGGCCAAGCAGATCCTCCCGGGCGGGGCGCAGCTCCTCGGCAAGCGGGCCGAGATGTTCCTGCCCGAGCTGTGGCCGGCGTACTACTCCCGCGCCTCGGGCTGCGAGGTGTGGGACCTGGACGGCCGCCACTACCTCGACTTCACCATGGTGGGCATCGGCGCCTCGACGCTGGGCTACGCCGACCCCGACGTGGAGAAGGCCGTCGTCGACGCGGTGAAGTCCGGCCCGATGTGCACGCTCAACCCGCCCGAGGACGTGGAGCTCGCCGAGCTGCTGCTCGATCTTCACCCCTGGGCGGACATGGTGCGCTACGCCCGGAGCGGCGGCGAGGCCATGGCCATGGCGGTCCGCATCGCCCGCGCCGCGACCGGCCGCGACGAGGTCGCCTTCTGCGGCTACCACGGCTGGCACGACTGGTACCTCGCGGCGAACCTCGCCGGCGGCGACGGGCTCCAGGGCCACCTGCTCCCCGGCCTCGAGCCGCTCGGCGTGCCGAAGGGCCTCGCCGGGACCACGCATCCGTTCGCCTACGGCGACCTGGACGCGCTCCGGAAGATCGTCGATGCCCGCGGCAACAAGCTCGCCGCCATCGTGATGGAGCCGGTCCGGGGCGCGGGCCGCATCCCGGGCTTCCTCGAGGGAGCGCGCGAGCTCGCCACCAGGAACGGCTCGGTGCTCCTGTTCGACGAGATCACCGCGGGCTTCCGGATGAACACCGGCGGCGTGCACCTGGTCTACGGCATCGAGCCGGACATGGCGACCTACGCCAAGGCGCTCTCCAACGGGTTCGCCATGGCGGCCATCGTCGGCCGCCGGTCGGTGATGGAGGCCGTGCAGAAGACCTTCATCTCCAGCGCGTACTTCACCGAGCGCGTCGGCCCGGCCGCGGCGCTGGCGTCCACGACCAAGCACCGGAAGATCGATGCCGGAAAGACGCTCACCGAGATCGGCACCCAGGTGCAGGACGGCTGGAAGAAGGCCGCCGAGCGCACAGGCGTCCCCATCACCGTCACCGGCATCCCCGCCCTGGCCAGCTTCGGCTTCCAGGACAAGGAGGCGCCGGCCCTCACCACGCTCTTCATCCAGGAGATGCTGGGCCGCGGCTTCCTGGCCTCGGACCGCTTCTACCCGACGGTGCGCCACGAGGAGCAGCACGTGGCGGCGTACCTCGACGCGGTCGAGGCCGCGTTCGGCAGGATCGCCGAGGCTCGGGCCAAGGGCGACGTGCGCTCGCGGTTGCTCGGACCGGTGAAGCACACCGGCTTCGCCCGGCTGGCGTAGCGGCCCCGCTCAGGCCTTCGGGGGTGCCTTGCGCTCGTGCTCGGGGATCCGGGTCTGCGAGGCGTCCACCGTCTTCAGCTCGCCCAGGTGGTGGCGGTACCAGTTCACCCCGGCGAACTTCTGGTTCAGAGCGAACACCTCGGGGTGCGCCTCGAGGTAGTCGAGGATGGCCTGGAGCCCGAACGGAGGCTGTCCCTCGACGTACAGCGCGTCGTACACCCGGCGGATGAGCTCGTAGTCCTCGGCGTAGTCGATGGTCAGCCGGTGGGTCATCTGGAGGTCGCGGTCCCAGGTGACGTTCCGGATCTTGAACCGCTCCGGGCGCTCCCAGATGAACGGGGTGGTGTGCTCGCGCTCCATCGGGAGCTTCGCCTCGCGCCAGGCCGTCTCCAGCGTGTCGCGCCGCATGACCTCCACGTCGTATCCGTCGGGCCAGGTCGCGGGGTGGAGGTTGGAGACGTAGTCGTACGAGGGGTCCTCGAGGAAGGTGCCGAGGATCCGGTCGACGACCGCGGGGTCGATGAGCGGGCAGTCGGAGGGAATCTTCGAGATGGCGTCGCAGTCGGTCGTCCGCGCCGCGGCGATGTGGCGGTCGAGCAGGTCGGTGGGGTGGCCACGCACGCAGGCCACGCCGGCCTGCTTCGCGAGCTCGACCACCGGATCGTCCGAGGGTGCGGTGGTGGTGGCCAGGATGATCTGCGACGGCGTGCGCGCGGCCTGGAGGCGCTCGAGCATCCGGACGAGCAGCGGCTTGCCGGCGAGCGGCATGAGCACCTTGCCCGGGAGCCGGGTGGAGCCGGTGCGCGCCTGGACCACGACCAGAACCTTCACTGTGCAACCTCCGTGAACGACTGCGGAATCGCGGGTCTTCTAGCGCAGGCGGGGACCCGGCGCCGTGAAACCGATCCGACGGCGGGACAGCACCGGTGTTGGCGACCGGAAGCCCTGGGCGGTCGCGGGTCCAGAAGCGAAGCGGCCAGGCAGGAGAGGGTGGCGGCCGTGCAGGGGACACCACAGCTTCGCGCCGCGGTGCGGAGGGCACTTGTCGACCCAGCGAACCGGGGGAAGGCAGCTCTGGTGGCGGATCGGCGTGCTCGCGCTGGTGCTGGGCTGTGGGTCCGGGATGGGTCGCGGGCCCGTGCACCCCGACGCCGGGCCGACCCCCGGCCTCGACGGCGGACCGTCTCCCGATGCAGGCGCGGACGGTGGCGTGTCGCCCGATGCCGGCGTCGACGGCGGCACCGCGGGCGGCCAGCGGGATCCAGCTGCCACCGGCGGGCCGGCTGTACCATGGCGTGTTCCCGGCCGGGACCACGCTCCCCGACAGCGACGTGTCGATGGACGCTGCCGACGCCTACCGGGACGCGGTGGGACGGCCGCTGGCCTACGTCTACTTCAGCAACGAGTGGTACGTGACGAAGGCGTTCCCGCGGGTCACCGCCGAGGCGATCCGGGCGCGCGGCGCGGTGCCGTTCATCCGGCTCCAAATGAGAAGCCAGCAGCAGCAGCTGGTCGCCGATCCGACCTACACGCTCGACCGGATCAACGCCGGCGAGTTCGACGGAGACCTGCGTCGCTGGGCCGACGGGGCCAAGGCCTTCGGGACGGCGCTCGTCGTGCAGTACGGCACCGAGGTCAACGGCGACTGGAACCCCTGGAGCGCCGAGTACAACGGCGGCCTGGCGGTGGGCCCGGGGAAGTTCAAGCAGGCGTTCCGGCACATCGTCCAGGTGATGCGCGCCGAGGGGGCGACCAACATCACCTGGGCGCTGCACCTCAACGGCGAGAACTGGCCGGGGGACGATCCGCGGAACAACGCCGGCGCGTACTACCCCGGCGACGACGTGGTCGACTGGATCGGCTTCTCGCTGTACCAGAACTACGGGGCGGGCGATCCGGTGTGCCGGGACGTCGATGCGCTGCTCAAGGCGCGCGAGGCCGAGCTCGGCGCCGCGGCCAGGAGCAAGCCGCTGTTCGTCTTCGAGCTCGGCACGTCGATGACCTCGACCCAGTGCGACCCCGGCGGGTGGGTGCGCCAGACGCTCACCGATCTCCTCGACGGCCGCTGGGCGGAGCTGCACGGCTTCGCGTGGTGGGACGAGACCACGGCCGACCGCTCCATCGTCATGCGGGTCCCGGACACGCCGGCGCTCCAGCAGCCGTTCCACGACGTGCTGAACGGGCCGCTCGGGTCGGCCCTGCAGGACCGGCCGGTGGTGAAGTAGCCCTGCCCGGCGAGGCTAGATGACGCCCCAGCCGCCCGGGTCCTCGAACGTGATGCGGATCTCGGACTCCGGCGCGGGCGGGCGGGGGATCTCGCGGCGGACCTGCGGCACGGTTTGCGAGACGCTGGGCGGCCGCGGCGGCCTGGGCTCCGGATTGCTGGCGGCGAATCCACGGATCGCTGCGCGGGCCGGACTCTCGTCAGCCTCGAAGCTGTGATCCGCGTTGACCGTGTATCCGCTCGTCGTCGACGGCCGCGCGACCGGAATCGGGATCTCCCGCGTCCGGAGCGCGCGTGTCTTCAGCGTCGGCAGCTCCGCCTCCACCGGCCGATCCGGAGCGGGCAGGGGAACCGACTCGGCCAACGGCATCGACACCACCGGCATCGACACGCCGGCCGGCGCACGGAACGACGGACCGAGCAGCGCGCGATCCGACCTCCGCCGATCGCCACCGGTACGCCGCTCGAACGCGCGGTGCAGCGGATTCTCCGGCAGCGGCTCGGTCATCCGCTTCGCCTGGACCAGCACCTGGTCCACGTGCGCCATGAGCGGCTCCACCGCAGGCCCGTAGAGCTTGCGGATCGCTTTCCCCATCGCCTCGAGGCGACCGGCGTCCTCGCCGATCATCGGCGCCACCAGCGCCTGCGCCTTCGCGAACACCGCGCGGAACCGCTCCAGCTCGTCGTAGAAGTCCTGCAGCCTGGCCCTGTCGAGGTCGTCCACCGACTGCTCCTCCCGTACATCGCCCGCCAGGAGACTACCGGTCTGTAGCGACACCCCAAGTTTTTAGCGGCACTTGGCCGATCGCTTGCATGTAGGAGCTTGGACTACCGGGTAAAGACGGACTTCCCGGCCACCCAGGTGGCGCGCACGCGGGTCAGGGCCTCGATCGCCACGCGAGGATCGCCTTCCACGAGGACCAGGTCCGCCGGAGCGCCCACCGCGAGGGTTCCTCGGCTCCCGTCCTTCATCCGCCGCGCCGGCGCCGAGGTCAGGCTCGCCAGCACCGCCCGCCAGTCCATCCCGGCGGCCGCCATCCGCCCGACCTCCTCGTCGGCGTCCTGCTCCGGGATGTAGCCCACGTCCGTCCCGAACAGGACTTCGCCTCCGCCCGCGGCGAAGGCCCGCAGCTGCTCGGCGCCGCTCCCGATGAATCGCTCCCGGAACTCCGCCGGCGCCCCCGACCGGTCCATCTCCACGCGCCAGAGGCTGAGCGTCGGCGCGAGCGCCATGTGTCGGGCACGCATTCGCCCGAGCAGCTCGGGCGTCCACGGCCCGGCGTCCGGTGCGGTGTGGGCGAGGACATCGACGCCACCGTCCACCGCGTGCGCCACGCCCTCCGCCGAGCCGGGATGGGCAAAGACCACCAGGCCTCTCCGATGCGCCTCGGCCGCCGCGCCCTGCACCACGGCGAGGTCCATCAGGGCGGTCTTGTTTCCCCCGAGCCAGGTCCCGACGAAGAGCTTCACCCCGCGCGCTCCGAGCCGGACGTCCTCCTGGACCAGCGCCGCGGCCTCCGCTCCCGTCCTCGGCTGGGGCAGCCCGTCGGCCACCGTGTCTCCGAGCAGCTTCCGGACGTAGATTGGCACGCCTCCCACCGGGTACATCGATACGCCGGTCGTGAGGATGCGCGGACAGTCCAGCGACGGCGCCCGCTTCCGCAGGGCCACGGTGTTCGGTGGAAACGAGCTCAGGTCCACGACGGTGGTGAACCCGCGCGAGGTGAGCATGTCCCGGCAGGCAGCGCTCAGCGCCTCCGCCGGACGGTGCGCCGCGTCCGCGAAGCGCTCCTCGATGAAGTGCACGTGCACGTTCCAGAAGCCAGGCAGCACCGTGCCGCCTCGACCGTCGATCCGGCGCGCACCCGAGGGTGCCCGGACCGAGCCGGACGGGCCGAGCGCGGCGATGCGGCCGTCCCGCACCACCACCATCCCGTCCTCGATGGGCGCAGCGCTCGCCGAGGAGATCACCCGGGCGTGCTCGAGAACCCACGTCTCGCCGGCCCAAGCGCCAGGCCCGGTAAGCAGGACGACGACCGCCAGCCCTCGCATCGAGGCGCTCATGCGACCCGCGACTCGTTCCTCGCCTCGCCGTACGCCGCCGGCGCGTCCTGGGAGGTCGACCCGGTCAGCGCCGCCCCGACGATCCAGTGGATGGCCCGCTGGAACGACGCGCTGTTGTACGTCCGGGCCAGGCTGTCGAGCGCACCGGAGGCCACCAGGTCTCTCAGCACGTACCCGCCCGCGAACCCGGCGGTGAAGCGCCTCCGCAACGCTCGCACGTACCCGCGCCAGGCCACGCTCTCGGTCGCCTCGCCGCGGACCACCCGCGCCACCGCGTCCGCGGCGTAGATGCCCGACTGCATCGCCTGGCTGATGCCCTCGCCCGTCCCATTGTGGGTGAGCCGCGCCGCCTCGCCGATGAGGAGCGCGCCCGGCCGGGTCACGTTGGTGATCCACGTGGTGTGGACGATGGGGTGGCCCTTCCACCCGCCGACCTGCGTCGCGTTGCGGAGCACGTCCGGGTACTGCCGCTCGAGGAAGGACTGGAACACGGTCCGGAGATCTCTCGGCACCTTCCGCCCGTACTCGTCTTGCGCGTCGATGCAGATGCCGATGTTCACCCGGGTGGCCGTCTCGGGGAACAGCCAGCCGTAGAGCGGAGACAGCGCGCGGTCGAAGATCATGTCCAGCCGCCCGGGCTCGAACCCCGGGCCCTCCCACCAGCCCATCAGGGTGTCGATGTGCCTCCGCTCCCGGTCGTCGCGGCTGAAGAGCGTGTGCGCCCCGTCGGCGAAGAGCACCCAACGGGCGCGGATCTCGCTCCCGTCCAGCCCGCGCACCCCGACCACCCGCCCAGCCTCCTCGATGGCCTCGGTGACCCTGAATCCATCCCGGACGCGCACGCCCAGCGACCTCGCGCGCTCGACGAGCAGGTTGTCGAATTCCTTGCGGAGCAGGATGACCGCTGCCGAGTGCGCCGGGACCCGCAGCTCCTCGCCCGCCGGCGTCACGAAGCGCACCGTCACCACCGGATTGGCGCGCGCACGCAGCTCGGGCCCGATGCCCAGGTCCTCCGCCAGGTGCAGTGCCGCCGGCGACAATCCGGACCCGCAGGTCTTGTTCCGGGGGAAGCGGTCCCGGTCCACCAGCAGCACGTCCCTGACGCCCATCTGGCCCAGCTGCACCGCCGCGGCGGCGCCTGATGGACCTGCACCCACGATCAGGATCTCGGTCTGCATTGGACTGGCCACAGGTAGCGAGATGTGGTCGCTCGCTCAAGGAATCCGTGCAGGGCCGTTTCGTTTCTGGCGGATGCCCGTCGTCTATGCTGCGGGGACACCGTGCCGCAGACCGCCGAGCGCCCCGTCCCCTCTCCTCGCCGACCCCGCTTCGTGGGCGAGCTGGACACCCTCATCCGAGCCCGCTACCCGCTGGTCTACCTCGTCTCGTCGGAGGAACCCCGGGTGGACGAGCTGCTCCGGGGCATCGCCCGGGGCCACGGCAAGTCGCTCATCGGCTGGACCGCGGTGCGAGGCCTGCACCGCATGGACGAGACCCGCGGCGTCGCGCTCCCCGACCAGACCGAGGACCCCTTCGCCGCGGTCCAGGCGCTCCGGGGCCTCCAGGAACCCGCGCTGGTCGTCCTCAAGGACCTGCACGCCTGGCTCGACGACCGCCGGCTCGTCCGCGCGCTCCGCGAGCTCGGGCAGGCGCTGAAGAGCAGCTACACCACCGTGCTCGTGCTCGCCCCGGTGCTCCAGCTGCCGGTCGAGCTGGAGAAGGACATCGCCGTCCTCGACGTCCCCCTGCCCACCTTCGCCGAGCTGGCCGACCTCCTCCGCGACATCGTGGGCGTGCTCCGAAAGGACGGCCGCGTCACCGTGAACCTGCGCCGCGAGGAGGGTGAGCAGCTGATCAAGGCTGCCCTGGGCCTGACCCTTCAGGAGGCGGAGAACGCCTTCGCCAAGGCCATCGCCGATGACGACCGGCTGGACGCCTCGGACATCCAGCGGGTGATGGACGAGAAGCGCCAGGTCATCCGCAAGAGCGGGCTGCTCGAGTACTACCCGGTGGACCACGCCCTCGCTGCGGTGGGCGGGCTGCAGAGCCTCAAGGACTGGCTCCACCGCCGCGCTCGCGCCTTCAGCGCCGAGGCCCACGCCTTCGGCCTCCCCGAGCCCCGCGGGCTCCTGCTGCTCGGCGTCCAGGGCTGCGGGAAGAGCCTCACCGCCAAGGCCATCGCCTCGCAGTGGGCGCTCCCGCTGCTCCGGCTCGACATGGGCCGCGTCTTCAGCGGCCTGGTCGGCTCGAGCGAGGAGAACCTCCGTCGGGCCATCCGGGTGGCAGAGAGCGCTGCGCCCGCCGTGCTCTGGCTCGACGAGATCGACAAGGCGCTCTCCGGCTCGGCCTCCTCCAACGTCAGCGACGGCGGCACCACCGCCCGGGTCCTCGGGACCTTTCTCACCTGGCTCCAGGAGAAGACGGCACCGGTCTTCGTGGTCGCCACCGCCAACCGCGTCGAGGGCCTCCCGCCCGAGCTGCTGCGCAAGGGCCGGTTCGACGAGATCTTCTTCATCGACCTGCCGGACGCCGCCGAGCGGCAGGAGATCCTCCGCATCCACCTGTCCCGGCGGGGTCGCGCGCCCGAGGCATTCGACCTCGCCGGGCTCGCTGCCCGCGCCGAGCAGTACAGCGGGGCCGAGCTGGAGCAGGCCGTGGTCGAGGGCCTCCACGCCGCGTTCCACGCCCACACCGAGCTCACCGACGCGCACCTCGCCCAGGCGATTCTCCGAGAGTGTGCCGCTCGCCGTCACCTTGCGGGAGGAGATCGCCCGCATCCGTGCCTGGGCCGCCGACCGCACCCGCCCTGCGTCCCGGCCGGTGAACCGGTGAAGTTCCTCTCCCGGTTCCAGCGGCTCGAGCGCGCGCGCGCCGAGGCGGGGCCGGCTCGCTCCCCACCGAACGCTTCGAGGCGCTGGAGCCCGCCGCGCCCCTGCCCGAGGTCCAGTCTGCTCCGCTGGACCGCTTCGCCGCGCCGGTCGTCCCACCGCTCGAGCTGCAGCCCAGGTCGGAGGCGCAGCCGTTCGTCCGCTGCCCGGCCTGCGGCGTCGACTCGGCGCTCGGGACGCGCCGGTGCCGGTGCGGGGCCCCGCTGGACACGCTCGAGGTGGTGTCCTTCAACGCCGAGCTGTGGGACCGGCACCGGGCGGAGCTGGCGCGGCTCGAGAGCGAGCAGCACGAGCTCCGTGCCTCCCAGCTCGAGGCGGCCCGCTCCCTTCAACAGGAAAGGCAGGCGCTCGGAGAGGAGATCGCCCGCGAGGTCGCCGCCCGTGAGCGCGGGAGCATGCCAGGCGCCGCCACTGTCGGCTGGGCGCTGATGGTGGTTGCGCTCCTGGCGCTGGTCCTGCTCCCGCACGGGCTGCTCGCCCACCTCGTCCTCGCGGTCCTCCTCGGTGCGGTGGCCGTGTGGGTCGTCGTCGCCTGGGTCCGCGCCCGCGCGCGGCAGGCCCGCCCCCGGGACGAGTCCACCGTCCGGCACTGAGCACGGTGGGGCGGGGTCCCTTGCCGCCCATCCGGGCGAGGTTTCACGGTGCCGGACCATGCTGCGCTTCCTGAAGCGCCGGTCGGCGCACGTCGAGGAACCCGAGGGCCCCACCTGTCTGTGGTGCCGCACCGTCATGCCCGCCCGGACCCGCGAGGCGCTCTTCCTCGCCGGGGCAGTGCTCGATCCGGGCGCCGGGTGGTTCTGCTCGAACACCTGCGCCCGACAGTACGCCGTGCGGTTCCGCGTGCAGCCGCCGCGCAAGCCGCCGGACCGGTCGCGAACGACGCACTGATCAGTGGACGGCGGCTGCCGAGGTGGGCAGCTCGGGCTCGGGATGCTCGCCGTTCGGCGGCGTCTTGTTCAGGCGGCGCTCGATCCAGAGCGTGGTGACCGTGATCTGGATCACCGTGAGCAGCGGCGTCGCGACCATGAGCCCGAGCAGCCCGAACAGCGCGCCCATGATCGCCTGGAAGAAGAGGAGCAGCGCCGGGTTGGCCTCCACCGCCCGGCGCATCACGTAGGGCTGCACCACGTAGCCCTCGATGACGTGCACACCCAGGTACACCGCGAGCGCCAGCCAGAAGTGGTGGGGCGACTGGGCCAGGCCGATCAGCAGGCCCGGCACCGAGCTCGACACCGCGCCCACGTACGGCACGAACGTCCCGAGGAACGTCAGGAGGCCGAGCAGCGCCCAGCCCTGGATGCCGGCGAAGAACAGACCCACGGCCGTGACCGAGCCCATCAGGAACATGGCGATCAGGGTTCCGCCGACCCAGCCGCGAAGGCCCTCGCCTAGCCGGGGCCACAGCTCGTCGAAGGCGGGCTCGAACGTGCCGGGGCAGCATCGACCGGATGCCCTGTCCGTACAGCGACGGGCGATAGACGAGGAAGGCCGCGAGCACGAGCAGCAGGACGAAGGTGGAGACCAGCTCCACCACGTGGCCCAGGGCCATCGGCGTCAGGTTGGCGACGGTCCCCATCGCCTCGGGCACCTTGGCCTTCACCATCCCGGCGACGTCCTTGCCGTTGGTGAGCTGCCGGACCGTCTTGTCCCGCTGCGCGCGCCGGAGCCAGGCCTCTGCCCGGCGCGTCGCCTCGGGCAATCCCTCGAAGAGCTGCTTGCCCTGTTCGACCACCACGGGGGTGGCGATCGCCACGACCCCGCCCACCAGCCCCAGGGTGAGGACCAGGGTGAGCACGACCGCCGCCGCGCGGGGCATCAGGTGCGAGAACCAGCCCACCGGGAACCAGAACATCGCCGCGATGAGGATGGCCAGGAAGCCGAGCAGGACGACGTTGTGCGCCTTCACCAGCCCGGCCCAGAGGACCCAGACGGCGAGCAGCGACAGCGCGAGCGCGAGCGGACGTTTCCAGAGCCGGAGGCCGCGGATCATTGCTTCTTCGCGATCGCCCGGGCGAGCTGGCCCTTGCTCATCCTCGAGCGGCCGGAGATTCCGAGCGATCGGGCGCGTTCCATCAGCTCCTGCTTGCTGTTCCCGAACGCGTCGACGCCCCCGTAGGTCTCCCGCTTGCCCTGCCGCTTGGCCGCGGTGGACCTCTGCGCGCTGCGGGGGTCTGAGGGCCCCGGGCTCTTCTTCGGCAACCAGCGGTCCCGGACCTTCTCGAAGCCTCGCTTGAGGACCGCGAACGCGGTGCGGTGGGCCCGCGCGTCGTTGCCGTACTCCTGCTCGGCGTGCACGAGCGTCTTCTCGTAGGTGCGCTGTGCCTTCGGCGGGGACCGCTTCAGGGTCGATGGAAGCTTGGCTCGGCCAGGCATGGTGCAGACGAGGTGCGCCTTGCCGCGCAGGACGGCAAGCACCCGTGTCGGCTCGCAGACAGGGTCGACACGGGCTCGCGGGGGCTTGCGCGTTGCGCGCCGGCTACTGGTGCACGGGCAGGGTGGCTGCGGCGGGATCGAACGCGATCCCGCCGAACAGCACCTGCGTCAGCGAGTTGAGCTGGGGGCTGGGGGTGCCGCCGTTGAGCGAGACCAGGCTGCCACTGGTGCCGTTTCCTGCGCCCGCCGAGAGGACCCAGAGCGTGCCCTGCTTGTCGAAGGCCAGCCCGCCGGGGCACGGGAAGTCGGTGAGCGAGATCGCCGAGCCGATTGGCGTTCCCGTGGAGCCGAACTCCTGCACCGAGTTGCCGCTGCAGCTGCTGACCCAGGCGTTGCCGCTTCCGTCCACGGCGATGCCGTAAGCGTCGGTGAATGGCACTCCGTTGAGATCGACGCTCCCCGTGGGGCTGCTGAACCGGTAGACCTTGCTCCCGGACTTCGACACCACCCAGAGCTTGCCGTTGTTTCCCGCGTCGTAGCTGAGCCCCCAGACGCACCCGACGGAGATCGTGGGTTGTGGCACGGTCGGGGCGGCGGTAATCCGGTCGAAGGTGGAGACCCCTCCGGAGGTCCCGCTGCAGCTCCCCACGGCGATGATGTTTCCGCGGATGGCGATGCCGGTGGCGTTGGCCACAGCGAGCGTCTTTGCCGGCTGCGCGTTCGGGTCGCCGAGCGAGTTCGGGGTGAACATGCGTGCCCCGTCGGAGAAGGTGGCCCAGAGGTTCCCGTCGGCGTCGAAGGCGATCGCCCGCGCGCCGGCGGCGGTGATGCCCGTCTGACTGGCGTGATCGACCAGGAGCTCGGTCTCGGTGTAGCCGAGGATGCCTCCGCCTGCCGGGACCCACATCCGGCCCAGCCCGCCGCGCAGGGCGAAGGTCACCAGCACGTTGGTCTGGAGGTTCGGCGTGACCGGGACCTGGACCGAGCGCGCCGGTGTGCCGCCGTCGAAGACCACCGTGCCATCCCAGGTGCCGTCGACGACGTTTCCTGGAACGACGATCCCCGCATCGGCGGTGACGACGTAGGTGCCCGCGTCGATGATCCGGCTCCTCAGCACCGTGGGGGCCGAGGCGGTGAAGGTCACCTTGCTGCCTCCGTCGACCTGGGAGACGTCGACGGACGCGCCGCCCACCGCCTGGGTCTGGCCCGGGTCGATGCCGAGCGCGATGCGACCGTGCGTGGAGGGCACGACCGTCACCGCGGCCGTCGCCGGCTGCACCCCACCAGCCACCGTGCCCGTCGCCTTGATGACCACCGCCCCGCCGGCGGTGCCGAGGTCGGACGGGGTGAAGGTGTTGGTCGTGCCACTGCTCTGACCAAGCGTTCCAGCGCTCCCGCTGAGCACGCTCCAGGTCACGCTGCCGGTGAGGTCGCCGTTCTGGGGAACCGCCTGAAGGGTGATTGCGTCCGCCCCCGTCTCCACGCTCACGGTGGCCGGGGAGATGGTCAGCTTCGGGCCGGTGTTCTGGATGGGGCCCTCGTCGCTGCAGGCGATGGTGAGGGCGATGGGGGCGAGGAACGCCGCGTACCGGATGCGCATTCGACCTCTCGTTCGGGAGAGACCAGACGACATCGCCTTTCGGCAGCTGCGTCAACGTTTGCGCACGGGTGCGCCGGTGCCCACATGGGTCCGGGCGGCGAACGCCGGTGCGAGCACCGACACCAGGCCACTCACTGCTTGCGGCCATCCGTACTCCGCTGCGATGTGTGCCCTCCCTGCCTCACCCAGCGCGGTGGCGAGCGCGGGCGACGCGAGCAGCCGGAGGATGGCGGCGCCGAGCGCCGGCGGAGATGCCGGTGGCACGAGGAGTCCCGTCACCCCGTCCCGCACCAGCTCGGGGATGGCGCCCACACGCGTGGCGACCAGCGGCCTGCCGCGGGCGAGCGGCTCGGCGGCGGCGAGGCAGAACGCCTCCTCCCACCGGGAGGGCACGACGCACACGTCCGCCGCCGCGACGCACTCCGCGGCATCGTGCCGCTGCCCGGTGAGCCGCACCCGTGCTCCGGTCTGCAGCCGGGCCCGGAGAGCCTCCAGCCGCCCGCGCTCCGGTCCGTTGCCGAAGAGAACGACGTCGACGTCGTCCGGGAGCGCGTCCACGGCCTCGAGCAGGTCGTGGAAGCCCTTCTCGGGAGTGAGGCGGCCGGCCGCGGCCACCAGTCGCCGTCCCGGCGCGAGCCCCAGCGCCGCACGCACCTCGAACGCGGGCCGGAGCGTGTCCGCGATGGTGACCGGATTGCGCACCATGTGGATGCGTGCCGCCGGCACCGCTCCTGCCGTGAGCTGGCGCCAGGCGACGTACTCGCTCACCCCCACCACTGCATCCGCCGCCGCCCACGGCAGCCGGGTCGCGAGCCCCTTGGCCAGCCCACGCAGTCCGGTGTGCACCGTGCGGGCACCCGAGCTGTGGTCGTGCACCACCACCCGCCGCACCCCGGCCGCATGCAGCACGGCGTTGGCCGGCGAGACCACCGGACGGTCGATGAGCCAGACCGCGCGCACGCGCTCGCGCCGCACCAGCTCCACCGCGGCGCGGAGGGACGCGGGCGACCGCATCGACAGGTCGAGGCCGATCGGCTCCGCCGCGCTCCCGGCGAGCGCCTCCGGGCGGGTGTCGAGCGCGGGGTAGGCGACCAGCGTCCGGACGCCGTCCCGGGCGAGTGCGTCCGCGACCCGGGCGAAGAGCCGACCGATGAAGGTCCAGGCGTACCCGGTGCTCGCAGGGAAGTTGGCGACGCAGAGGAGGCTGTCCACGGAGGGCAACAACCTAGGGAGGATCTGGCCGGCGTGCCGGGCGCACGGTCTCTTGGCCGACAGCCCGGGCTCCCGGGTGGCTTGCCGCACCGGCCGGCCGACCTAGCTTGGCTCCGCGTGACGGGCGTGCTCACTGTGTGGTCAAGGGACGTGTCCGAGCGGCATGGGCGGAAGCAGGCGTGGTTCCGTCACCAGGCGACCTCCTGGCTCCACCGGCTCGGCCTCTACTCGGATCTTCAGGCCTTCGACCCGAGTCGAGTCCTGCGGCTGGTCTTCGTCTGTGCCGGAAATGTCTGCCGGAGCCCCTACGCGGAGGCGCGCGCGCGGGCCCTGGGCATGGACACTGGCTCCTTCGGGCTGTCCGCCGACGGCGCCTCGCCCCCGGATGCAGTGGCGGTGGTTGCGGCGCGACGCCGTGGGCTCGAGCTGTCCGCTCGAGTCTCGCGCCGGGCGCGGGACGTGCGTCCCACCGCGGGCGACCTGCTGGTCGCGATGGAACCGCACCAGGCCCGGGCGCTCCGTCGGGCGCACCCCCGCGCGCAGGTCACCCTGCTCGGGCTGTGGTGCCGCTCTCCGCGCCCGGTCCTCGCCGATCCCTACGGACTGTCGGAGGCGTACTTCGACACGTGCTTCGCCGTCATCGACGAGGCCGTGGCCGCGCTGGTCCGGACGGTGGAGCGCCGGCGTGCAGGCCTCTGAGCCGGTGCGGGCCAGCACGCCGGTCCTCGTTCCCCAGGCCGGCTCGCTCGGCGCGGTCGGCGTCATCCGGTCGCTCGGACGCGCCGGCTACCCGGTGCACGCCTGCGCCGACTCGGACGACGCGCTGGGCCTGCACTCGCGGTACGTCCGCAGCGCGCGCGTCCATCCGCCGCCTGCCTCGCCGGACTTCATCCCCTGGGTCCGCGAGACGGTGCGTGCGCTGGGCATCCGGGCCGTCGTGCCGTCCGAGATCTTCCTCCTCGGGCTCCGGCCGGCCCTCGCCGAGTTCCAGCACCTGCTGCCGTTCTTCGATCCGGCGCTGCTCGAGCTCGCCTTCAGCAAGGCAGACCTCGTGGCCGCGCTCGAGGGCGACCCGCACCTCCCGCCCAGCCTGGTGGTGGAAGGAGAGGTGCCCTCCGCGGCGAAGCTCGAGGCGCTCGGCACTCCGCTCTGGCTGAAGGCGGACGCCGTCCACGCGCGGGCCGGAGCACCCAGCCGGGTCGTGCGCACCGGGACCGTCGAGGAGGCACGGGCCGAGCTGGCGCGCTGTCTTCCGCACTACCGGCGGCTGCTCGTCCAGGGAAATGTGCCCGGGGCAGGGGTCGGCGTGTTCTTCCTCATGGTCGACGGGCATCCGCGGGCCCGGTTCGCGCACCGCCGCATCCACGAGGTGCCGCACACCGGCGGCGTCTCCTCGTTTCGCGAGAGCGTTCACCTGCCGGACCTCGAGGCGCACGCGCTCTCGGTGCTGCGCCGCATCGGGTGGAACGGCGTGGCGATGCTCGAGTACCGGCGCGACGCCCGCAGCGGCGAGTTCCGGCTGCTCGAGCTGAACGCGCGCTTCTGGGGCTCGCTCCACCTGGCACTGGCGGCGGGAGTGGACTTCCCGCGGCTGCTGCTCGACGCCTGGCTCGGCGCCCGCGAGCCCGAGCCGAGCTGGAGGCCGGGAGTCCGCTGCCGCCAGACGGTGCCCGGCGAGCTGATGCACGTCTGGAGCGTGCTCCGCGACCGCGGCGTCTCCCGGCGCGACAAGGCGCGGACCCTGACCCGCTTCGCCGGGCTCTCGCTCGACCCGCGCATCCACTCGGACCTCTGGTTCCCGGGGGACCGCGCGCTCGTGCTCCGCGAGACCGCGCGCTGGGCGCGGACGATGGGGGCCACGGCCGCACGCCGGCTCCGCCCCCGGCTCAAGCAGTCGCTGTACGCCGGTGCGCGGGCCGCGGGCCTGTTCCGCCTCTCGCGCGTCCTGACCCGGGACGCGCTCCGCATCGTGTGCTGGCACGGGACGTCGCTCGCCGACGAGCACCGTGTCTTCCCCGGTCTGTTCCTGTCGCCCGACGCGCTGGAGCGGCGGTTGCTCGCGCTGCATCGCCACCCGGTGCTCCCCCTCGAGGAGGCGGTGCGGCGGCTCCGGGTCGGCACGCTGCCTCCTGCGGCGGTGGCGCTCACCATCGACGACGGGTTCTTCGGGACGCTCCGCCATGCCTGGCCGGCGCTGCAGCGGCACGGCTTCCCCGCCACGCTCTACGCGACGACGTACCACGTGCAGACCGGGACGCCGGTGTTCCGGCTCCTCGTGCAGTGGATCTGTCGACCAGAGCCGCGTGCCGGTGCTCGACCTGTCGCAGCTCGGGGTAGGCATGGTGGGCGCGGTTCGCATGGGGCCTGGCCCCGGCGCGCACCGAGGCGATGTGGCGGCTCATCCGGCACGCCGAGGAGCGGATGTCCGAGCCCGAGCGTCAGGCCCTCGCCGACCGGGTCGCGGGCGCGCTCGGCGTCGACCTCGTCCCTCTGCGCGAGGGCCGCTGGCTGTCGCTGGCGAGCACCGAGGAGCTGCGCCTCGCCGCGCGCGAAGGCCTGGACGTGCAGCTGCACACCCACCGCCACCGCTTCCCCGCCGCACGGGACCTGGCGCTGCGCGAGCTGCGTGACAACCGCGCGGTGCTCGAGCCCGCCGCCGGCCGCGCGCTCCGGCACTTCTGCTACCCGAGCGGATACCACCGCCCGGTGCACCTCCCCTGGCTCGAGGAGGCACAGGTCGAGAGCGCGACCACCTGCGACCCGGGGATGAACCGGCGCGGCGACTCGCTCCTCACGCTCCGCCGCTTCCTCGACAGCTCCGAGACCTCGCAGCTCGAGTTCGAGGCCGAGCTGTCCGGCTTCTCCGAGCTGCTGCGGAGGGGGCGCGCGCTGGTGCAGCGACTCCGGGGCCAGGACACCCGGCCCGAGGTAGCCGCGCCGCCCGGCTCGGAGGTCCCGCCCGAGGTCCCAGAGCCGGCTCCGGTGGGCGTCGCCGGCGCGGTCGGCTGAAGCCCCGGGGGGTCAGGGCGCGGCGATGGCTCCGGCCGGGGCAGTTGCGGGCACGCCGGAGCGGATGCGGGCGAGCAGCAGCGAGGAGAGCGCGCCGACGCCCAGGCAGACGAGCCACAGCGTCCGACCGCCGGCCGCCTCGAGGATGCTCAGGCCAGCCCAGGGCCCGACGGTGAACGCGATGCCGAAGGTCATGGTGTAGAAGCCCATGTACTCGCCGCGCCGCGCCGGGGGCGCGAGCTCCGAGACGTAGGCCGCCGTCGACGGAAAGAGGATCATCTCCCCGAAGGTCCAGATGATCACCGTCAGCACGATGCCCCACGGGGTCACCAGGAACGCGAGCGCCCCGAATCCGAGGGTGCACAGCGCCGAGCCGACGGAGAGCGCGCGGGCCGGGCTCCAGTGCGCGGTCGCCGTGTTCAGCCGCACCTCGAGGAAGACGATCAGCAGCGTGTTCAGGGTGAAGAGCAGACCGTAGTTGGTGGTGGAGAGCCCGAGGTGCTCCACCATCCACACCGGCATCGCGCCCTCGTGCTGGAAGAAGACCACCAGCACCGGGAGCAGGCAGAGGATGACGTAGCGCAGGCGCCGGTCGCCCACGGCTCCGAGCGATGGCCCGGGGCCGGCGTGCGTCTCCACCGAGTGGACCCGCAGCGGGAAGAGCCACAGGACCAGCGCCGCGGCGAGGGAGGTCGCCCCGTCCACCCAGAACAGCATCTGGAACGAGTGTGCGGCGAGGAAGCCTCCCAGCGCCGGGCCCACGCTCATCCCCAGGTTGATCGACAGCCGGTTGAGCGCGAACGCCTGCCGGCGCAGCTCGGCGGGGGCCAGGTCGCCCACCAGGGCCAGCGTCGCCGGGCGCATCGCCTCGGACACCGCGGAGAGGACGACCATCCCCGCCAAGATTTGAGGGAGGGTCCTCAGCAGGGGAAGCGCCCAGAAGCCGAGCCCCCCGAGCACGAGGGAGGCGATCAGGATCCGCTGCGCCCCCACCCGGTCGGCGAGCCGCCCGGCGAACGGGGCGGTCAGCAGCGCGACGATGCCGTACGCGGCCAGCGCCAGCCCCGCCTCCGCGGCCGAGAAGCCGAGGTTCCGGGTGAAGTGGAGTGCCAGGAACGGGATGACCATCGTTCCTGCGCGGTTGACGAGGCTGGCCAGGGCAAGCAGCCAGCTGTCACGGGGCAGACCCGCGAGACCCGACCAGGGATTGAGCGCACGCCACGTCATGGAGGAACCAGGGGACGGCGGGGGGTAACGTTCCCCGGACACGATGTCGAGCGCCGCTCGCTGTATTCCCCGCAGGGGGGCTGCCGTGTCTCGCCACCGGGCGTGGCTGACCTGCTTGCTCCTCGCCGCGGCGTCGGCGTGCCACGAGGCGCCACCGCCGGCTCCACCGCCGGCGCGTCCGCCTCCCCCGCTCGGACCGGCGCAGGTCAGGACGGCCTTTCCCGAGGGGGTCGGTGACCCCGCCGGATGGGCCAAGGACACCCTGGCCGCATTCTCGGACTCCAGCCTGGTCCCCGATGCGACGCGCGTCTGCGCGGTGGTGGCCGTGCTCCAGCAGGAATCGGGGTTCCAGGCGGACCCGCCGGTCGCCCACCTCGGGGCGCTGGTGCGGACCCGGCTCCAGGAGGAGGCCGAGAAGTACGGGCCGCTGGGGCCGACGGCGATGGAGCGGCTGCTCAAGGAGCGCGCGCCCGGCGATCGACGGACCTTCGACGAGCGCATCAAGCGGCTCCGCACCGAACGCGAGCTCGACCTCCTCTTTCGAGACATGCTCGAGGCCGAGCGCCGCGAGCACCCGGCGATGGTCGCCACCGCGAACCTGCTCGACACGCTCTTCCGCGGCCGCCGCCTCGAGGACCTCAACCCGGTCACCACCGCGGGCTCGATGCAGGTGAGCGTGCGCTGGGCGGTCGACTACGCGCGGAGCCGCGGCTGGCCGGACGACGAGGAGGCGCTCCGGGACGCGCTCTACACCCGGGCCGGCGGCCTCCGCTTCGGCGTCCCCCGGCTGTGGGGCTATCCGCTCTCCGACGCCGACGTGCTCTACCGGTTCGCGGACTACAACGCCGGCCAGTACGCCTCCCGGAACGCGGCCGTGCAGCGCGCGCTGACCCGGCTCACCGGCCTGTCCCTGGAGGCCGACGGAGACCTCCTGGCGTTCGGACCCGACGGGCAGCCCACCCCCGAGGACAGCCAGACCCTCGGCGCCTTCCGGGCGTTCCGCCAGCGCTTCGTGCCCACCCTGCCCGAGGCCCGGCTCCGGCAGGATCTCGAGAAGGGCAAGGAGCTCGCCTTCGAGGAGACGCCCAGCTACCTCGCGCTCCGGCGGGTCTATCGGGAGCAGGTTGGCAGCCCGATGCCCGGGGCCGCCCTGCCCGAGCTCGACCTCAAGAGCCCGAAGCTGAGGCGCGGGTACAGCACCGCGGCCTACGCCCGCAACGTGATGCGCCACCACCGGGCCTGCCTGCAGCGACTCCGCGGCGGCCCGCCGGACTGACGGAGGCTGGCCCGGGCCGCCACGCCGCCGTCGGCACGCCGCCGGCGATGTCGAAGGCCTGGGTGCTCACCTTCGCCTGGAGCGCTCCTGCGGCTGCTTGGGATAGTCGACCGTCACCTCGGTCGCCGGGATGAGGGTGAACGTGGCCCGCACCTTCGCCGCGTCGAACCCGAGGGTCAGGAACCCGGACTCGAGGTCGGTGTAGAGTGGTCGGGTTCATGTCCAGCAGCGAGAGCGCCCCGCAGGCGTTCCGACCGGTGCCACGCACCGGCGTCATCTTCGTCACCGCCGAGGCCCAGAAGCGCGGCTTCGATCCCGCCAGCCCCGACTGGTGCAACCTCGGTCAGGGGCAACCGGAGACGGGCGAGCTCCCCGGCGCTCCCCCACGCATCCACGCGCTGGCGGTGGACCCGGCGGACCAGGAGTACGCGCCGGTGGCCGGGCTGTGGGAGCTGCGCGAGGCCATCGCCGCGCACTACAACCGGACCTACCGTCGCGGGCTCCCGTCCCAGTACTCGGCGGAGAACGTCAGCGTGTCGGGTGGCGGCCGGACCTCGCTCACCCGCGCCGCGGCGAGCCTCGGGCTCATCAACCTCGGCCACTTCCTCCCGGACTACACGGCGTACGAGGAGCTGCTCGACGTCTTCAAGGCCTTCACCGCCATCCCCATCCTGCTCGACCCCGAGCGCGGTTACGCCTTCCCCCCGGACGCGCTGAAGAAGGAGATCCTCGGCCTCGGGCTCTCGGCGGTCCTGCTCTCCAACCCCTCGAACCCCACCGGCAAGGTGGTGCAGGGCGCGGAGATGGAGACCTGGGTGGAGCTGGCCCGCGGCCTCGACTGTGCGCTGCTCATCGACGAGTTCTACTCGCACTACGTCTGGACGACCGACCCGCGCGCGCCCGCTCCGGTGAGCGCCGCCGCGCACGTGAAGGACGTGAACAAGGACCCGATCGTCCTGTTCGACGGGCTCACCAAGAACTGGCGGTACCCGGGCTGGCGCGTCACCTGGACCGTGGGGCCGCGCCTGGTCATCGAGGCGCTGAGCAGCGCGGGCTCGTTCCTCGACGGCGGCGGGAGCAAGCCGCTGCAGCGGGCGGCGCTGCCGCTCTTCGAGCCGGGGCTCGTGCGTCAGGAGCTGCAGGCGATCCACGACGCGTTCCGGCCCAAGCGGGACCGGATGCTCCAGGGCCTGAAGGCGCTCGGGATCCAGGTGGCGGCCGCGCGCCCGAGGCGACCTTCTACGTCTGGGGCGACCTCGCCCGTCTCCCGCCGCCCCTCAACGACGGGATGGGGCTGTTCCGGGCCGCGCTCGACCAGCGCGTCATCACCGTCCCGGGCGAGTTCTTCGACATCAACCCCGGAAAGCGGCGCCGCGGGCGGGTGTCCCGGTTCCGCGGGCACGCGCGCTTCTCGTTCGGCCCCTCGATGGACGTGGTCGAGCGGGCCCTGGAACGTCTGGCAGACGTGGTCCGGGCACGGGCGGCCTGAGTCTCGTTGACAGCGGCTTCCCGACGGTGGGATGCCACGCCCCATGCGCGACAACGAGATGCCGGTGACGGTGTCGGTCACGCGTGCCGACGGGACCGTCGAGCAGGTGCAGGTGGGCACCGCCGTGCGCCGCGGAGACGGGTTCAGTCTGCGCCTGGCCGAGCTCACCATCGGAGGTGAAGGCGTGGTCCGCACCGCCGCCGCCCGCCCGCCGAGCGCCCGCATCGGCACCCGGCGAGGGGCCGACGGTGTTCCCGCCCTACGGCCGAAGCCGGGGCATGCCCATCCGTGGGGCGAGCGTCCAGGACCTCGAGTTCTACGCCACCGGCGCGCGGCGCACGCTGGCCGATCCGGGCAAGGCGCGCTTCCACGACAAGGAGCGGACGCTGCTCGCGGCCATCGAGAGCGAGCTGGCGCGCCAGGGCAGCGGGGTCCCGGAGCAAGAGGAGCCGCCCCCGCCGGAAGAAGAGCAGTTCTGACCCTCGCCGTTCCCCGGGGCACCCGTGTTCGACCTCGCTCCGTTCCTCCGGATGGACGGCTGGATCAGCCTGCTGACGCTCACCGCGCTCGAGGTGGTGCTGGGCATCGACAACCTGGTCTTCCTCTCCATCATGACCGGGAAGCTCCCGCCGGAGCGTCAGCCGCTGGCGCGCCGGGTGGGGCTGGGGCTGGCGCTGGTCATGCGGGTGCTGCTCCTTCTCGCCATGTCCTGGCTGGTGACGCTCCAGACCGAGCTGTTCACCCTCTTCGGCGAGGGATTCAGCGGGCGCGATCTGATCCTCATCGGCGGCGGTCTGTTCCTGGTGGGGAAGGCGACGCACGAGATCTTCGACCGGATGGAGGTCGATCACTCGGAGCCGCGGCGACCGAGGCGGGCCTCCTTCCCTACGGTGATCGCCCAGATCGTCGTGCTGGACCTGGTGTTCTCCATCGACTCCGTCGATCACCGCGGTGGGGATGGCGCGGGCGCTGTCGATCATGGTCGTGGCGGTGGTCGCCGCGGTGGTGGTGATGCTGGTCTTCGCCGGGTCGATCAGCGCGTTCGTCGAGCGGCACCCCAGCCTGAAGATCCTCGCGCTCTCCTTCCTCATCCTGATCGGCGTGGTGCTGGTGGCCGACGGGATGGGGCAGCACATCCCCAAGGGGTACGTGTACTTCGCGATGGCGTTCTCGCTCGGGGTCGAGCTGCTGAACCTCAAGCTCCGCGCCCGGCAGTCGCCGGTGAAGCTGCACGGACCGCTCGACGCCGAGCGCCCCGCGGCCCGGGAGCACTGAGCGCGGCCGCCTAGTAGGGCACGAACTCCGGACGCTTCCGGTCGACCCACTTCCGCACGCTCGGCCGCGACCAGACCGTGTCCACGAAGCGCTGGACCCTGTCTCCGAGCGGGTGTCCGCTCTTCCCCAGCCGCTGGAGCATCAGCGTCAGGTCGGCGTCGGCGATGCCGAACCTTCCGAAGAGGGACGTCGCGCCGGTGGGGAGGAGCGCCTCCACCGCCGCGAGCAGCTTGGCTGCCGCCTGCTGGGCCTTCGGCGAGAGCGGCGTGGTGGCCGGCTCGTAGAAGATGGAGTTCGTCGAGCGCTCCTCGCGGATGGGCATCAGGTCGCTGCGCACCCAGGCCATGATCTGCCGGGCCCGGGCGCGCTGCTGCACGTCCTCGGGGAAGATCCGCGGCGTTCCCGGGAACGCGTCCTCCAGGTACTCGGCGATGGCGCTGGACTCGGAGAGGTAGAAGTCCCTGTGCCGGAGCATCGGCACCCGGGCGGTGAGCGAGTGCTTCGCGTACTCCGGCGCCCGGTTCTCGGCGCGGTGCATCGCGACCTCCGCGAGGTCGTAGGCGAGCTTCTTCTCCTCCACCGCCACGAAGGAGGAGAAGGCGTAGGGGCTGATCCAGAACGCATCCACCCAGAGAGTCAGTTCGCTGGCCATGCGCCCTCCTTCGCACGGGAACGGCGTCTCCGGCCAGCCCTCCCGGACGTCAGCGGGAGTCCGGACCGGCGGCGAACACGCGGACGATCCGGAGATCCACGGTGTCCCGCGGGCGCTCCACGATCACCGACTCGCCCGCACGCCGTCCGAGGAGCGCTGCGCCGAGCGGCGAGTCCACCCGTACCCAGCCACGCGCCGGGTCCGCCTCGTCGCCGCCCACGAGCCGCAGCTCGCGGCGGCCGCCGCTCCGCGTCCTCCACCTCGAGGAACGCTCCGAGCACCGCCCGCCCGTCGGCCCCTGCATCCGCCGCGGCCGGCACCGCGCGCTCGAGCAGCGTGTCCAGGAAGCGGCGGCGCTCCTCGGATCCAGGGGCATCGGAACCGTCCAGTGAAGCACGCTCTCGCAGCAGCCGGGCGTGTCCATCGGCCGTCAGAGGACGGGGCCCCACCGGCCCACGGCGCCCGGGAAGGGCCGGGGGCAACACATCGTCCTCGCGGGTGAACGCCTTGCTCATGGTGGCTCAGGATAGACTGCTCATCCCCGACCCATGACGCTGGACCCCATCGCCCTCGCCGTTCCGTTCTTCTTCCTGCTCATCGGCCTGGAGCTCGTCCTGGCCCGCGCGCGACACCGCCGGGTGTACCGCTTCACCGACAGCTTCGGAGATCTGGGCTGCGGCGTGACCCAGCGGGCGGTGTTGCTCCTCTTCGAGGCCTCGCTCCTCGCCGGCTATGCCCTCCTGTACGGCCACGCCCGGCTCTGGACCTTCGCTCCCGGCAGCGCCTGGCCCTGGGTCATCGCCGTCATCGGCGTGGATCTCGCCTACTACTGGTGGCACCGGCTCTCGCACGAGGTGAACCTCCTCTGGGCGGTGCACGTGGTCCACCACCAGAGCGAGGACTACAACCTCGCGGTCGCGCTCCGGCAGGCGGTGCTCTCGCCGGTGACGGTGCTGCCCTTCTACCTGCCGCTGGCGGTGCTCGGCGTCCCGACGGTGGTCTTCTTCATCGTCAACGCCCTCGAGCACGCTCTACCAGTTCTGGATCCACACCGAGCTGGTCGACCGCATGGGCGTCCTGGAGAACGTCATCAACACCCCCTCGCTTCACCGGGTGCACCACGCGGTGAACCCCGAATACCTGGACCGGAACTACGCCGCGACGTTCATCGTCTGGGACCAGCTCTTCGGAACGCTCCGGCGCGAGGTGGCGCCCCCGATCTACGGCGTCAGCCACCCGCTCCGGAGCTTCGACCCGGTCTGGGCCCAGGTGCAGCCCCTGGTTGGACTCGTCCGGGCACTGCGGCGCGCACCCTCGCCGAGCGAGGCGATCCGGTTCCTCTTCGCCTCGCCGGCCTGGCATCCGGACTGGCTCGGGCCGACGCACGCCCTGCCGCGGGGTGGACCCCGAGGCGCTCCCGAAGTTCGACGTGCAGCCCGGCCCGCGCCGGAGCCGCTACGTCGCCGCGCAGCTCGTGGTGATCATCGTCGTCGCCTTCGCGCTCCTCACCTGGCACAGCGCGCTCTCGTTCCCGGCCCTCGTCGCCGCGGTGGCCTGGGTCCTGGTGTCGCTCGTCGCCGGGGCCGCGCTGCTGGAGGGCCGGCGCTGGGCGGTGCGGCTGGAGATGGTCCGGATGGGAGCCCTTGCCTTCGCCGTGGCCGTCGTGCTCGCTCGTGCCCTCGCTGGGCCCGGTGCTCCTCGCCAGCCGCTGACAGGGGGGCGACGCACCACGGCGTGGCGTTCACCGCCCTGCGTTCGTCGCGGCCGCAATCTTCCGGCGCTTGACACCTGCCGCCGCCTCCTGAACGCTCCGGCGTGTTTTGCAGCGCGCGTCCTTCCCCGGAGGTGCGGCATGCGGACCCGTCGGCAATTCCTGATGGACGTCGCCGGTGGCGCCGCGGTGCTCGGCTCCGGCGCCGCTGATTCCGTCTCTCGCCCGGGCCGGAGATGTGCAGTCGGTCGGCCCGGCCGGACTTCCCGCCGGCACGCTCGAGACCTCGTTCCTCGAGGCCCTGCCCGGGAAGCGGCCGCTCATCAAGCGGACCTACCGGCCGCCGAACTTCGAGACCCCGCTCGAGGTCTTCGACCAGCTCTTCACCCCGAACGACGCGTTCTTCGTCCGCTACCACCTCCCGCAGATCCCTCAGGTCTCGGCGAAGGAGTGGAAGCTGGAGATCGGCGGCGACGCGGTCGAGAAGCCCTACACCCTGGACCTTGCCGCGCTCCAGCGCGACTTCGAGCAGGTCGAGCTCGCCGCCGTCTGCCAGTGCGCGGGCAATCGCCGCGGGCTCTCCGACCCGCACGTTGCGGGTGTCGAGTGGGGAATCGGGGCCATGGGCAACGCGCGCTGGAAGGGCGTCCGCCTGAAGGACGTGCTCGCCCGGGCATCGCCGAAGAAGGACGCCCTGGAAGTCATCTCCAACGGCGCTGACCACGGCTCGCTCGAGGCCACGCCGGACTTCATCAAGAGCATCCCGATGTGGAAGGCGATGGACGAGAACACGCTCCTCGCCTGGCAGATGAACGGCGCGCCGTTGCCCCATTTCAATGGCGCACCGGTCCGGATGATCGTCCCGGGATGGGCCGGGACCTACTGGATGAAGCACATCGTCTCCATCCAGGTCTCGTCGCAGCCGTGCAAGAGCTTCTGGATGGCCACCGCCTACCGCATCCCGAAGGGCAAGTTCCCGGTGGTGGATCGCTTCCTTTCCCAGGAGACCGACGTCAACACTCCCATCACCGACATGGTGGTGAACTCGCTGCTCACCAGCCCGCGCGAGGGCCAGCAGGTCCGTCCGGGCGCCCAGGTCGAGGTGAAGGGCATCGCCTGGGACAACGGGACCGGCATCCGCACCGTCGAGGTCTCCGCCGATGGAGGCCGGAGCTGGCAGACCGCGGCGCTGGACCCCGACTCGGGGCGCTTCGCCTTTCGCGGCTTCCGCCACAGCGTCAAGGCCGGGTCCGCGGGTGAGCTGACGGTGCTCGCCAAGGCGACCAACCGGATGGGCGCGTCGCAGCCGTTCGAGCTGGTCTTCAATCCGGCCGGCTACCACAACAACGTCGTCTCCCGGGTCACCGTCCGGGTCGCATAGGGGCACGCCGATGACCTCGCTCGTCCTCCTCGCCCTGCTCGCTGCTCCGCCCGGGTACCCGGACGAGAACCGGGTCCAGCTCAAGGAAGGCCCCGCCAAGAACCTGGTCCTCGGGCGCTGCGCAGCCTGCCACAGCCAGGACTACATCCCGATGAACTCGTGGTTCCTCGACCGCAAGGGCTGGGAGGCCGAGGTCAACAAGATGGTCAAGGCCTTCGGCGCGCCGATGGAGCCGGACGAGATGGCGAAGATCGTCGATTACCTCGCCGCCAACTACGGGAAGAAGTAGCGCCGCAGGCACGCCGCGCCCGCTCAGGGCTGCGCGTCGAGGAATGTGCGCAGCTCGGAGGTGACCGCCTCGGGCGCGTCGATCGCGGACATGTGACCCGCGCGGGGAATCCGGACCAGGCGCGCGCCCGGCGATCCCCACGGCGATCTCCTCCGCCCGGGCCGGCTGGGTCGCCGTGTCCTCCTCGCCGACGAGCACCAGGGTGGGGCAGCGGATGGCGCGAGAGCAGTGGAACCACGCTCGCGCGCTGGAGCACGCCCTCGAGCGCCCTGGGAGCCGCCCGGCGATCGAGCCGCAGGAGGTGCTCGCGCCAGAAGCGCAGGTCCGCCGCCCGGGCAGGATCCCTCCGGGCGCTCGCACCGTGCATGATCGCCATCACCCGGCCCACGACCGACCACGTGCCGAACCACCGGACCACCCACTCCAGCCGCCGGTAACGGGTCACTGCCGCCGTCGGCTCCGGGCCTGCCGCGGTGTCGAGCAGCGCCAGCGAGCGGACGAGCTCCGGACGCCGTGCGGCCAGCCGCATGCCCACGAAGCCGCCCATCGAGAGACCGACGAAGTGCACCGGGCCGAGTCCGAGCGACTCGATGAGCGCCGCGGCGTCGACGGTGAGGGTGTCCATGTCCAGACCGGACTCCGGCGCCTCGCTCTCCCCCTGGCCGCGGTGGTCGTAGGCGACGCAACGAAATCGCCCGCGCAGCGCCGCCACCTGCGCGTCCCACATCCGCCGCGAGTAGAGGAGCCCGTGGGAGAAGAGCACCGGCGCACCGCCTCCACCGTCGTCCTCCACTGCCAGGGCGACACCGTTGCAGCGAATCCGGGTGGCCATGGGAAGTAGCCTAGTTGAATAGCGCGCCCGCGCAGGGCGTCTCGCGCACAGGCAAGGAAGGACGGAGAACGATGCGCAGGATGCTCTGGATCGGAAGCGCGCTGCTCGCCTCGGGGTGCGTGGTCCGCGAGTACCGACCACCGCCGCCGCCGCCGGTGGCGTATCGCCCACCGCCTCCACCGCCTGCACCGATCGTGCAGCCTGGAGGTCGAGGTGGCGCTGGACGTCGAGCCGCCGCTCGAGCAGCCGGTGCCGGTAGCCATTCCCTGGGCGCCTCCGCCGATGCGCTGGGATCCGCCGCCGCCCGCGCCCTACGTCGAGGCGGTCTGGGTCGGCGGTCACTGGACCTGGTGGAACGGTGAATGGGTCTGGGCCCGCGGCCACTGGGCGCGTCCCGCCCGGCGGCAGCTACGTCTACTCCGAGCCCTATTACGAGTACCGCGGTGACGCGGTGGTCTTCGTCGCCGGGTTCTGGCGGCCGAGCTACCGCGTCTTCGTCCCACCGCCCTCGACGATGTACATCCCGCTGGTCGAGGTCCGCGTGGTGCACGTGGGCTACGCCCGTCCGATGGGGCCCCACGGCGTCTTCGTGCCGCCGCCCCCCGGCTCGCAGCCCGGGGTCATCGTCCCCGCGCCCATCGGTACGCCTCCCGCCGTGGTGCTCAGCGCCCCTCCCGTCGTCCGTCCGGGCATGGTGGTCCGTCCGGTGGCCAGGGGCGGGGTGGTGGAGGTCGTCGCCCCGGCCGGCGTGACCCGCGAGGGCCGACCGGTGACGGCGCAGGCCCCGGTGGTGTCGCGTGACGCCGCGGCGGTCCACCCGGTCGTCATCGCGCCGCCTCCTCCGGTGCGCGCCGCGCCCGCCACGTTCGACCGCGGGCAACATGGGGTCGGGCCGTCCGTCGCCGCCCCGGGCCAGGCACCGGGATGGAACGGGCAGACCGGGGTCGTCGCCCGGCCGATGCCCACGCCCGGCTCGCCCGCCGGCATCGGCTCCCGCCGGTGTCGCCGCGGCAGAAGGTCGCCGACACGTCGGGTGGGCAGCCGCTGGTGCAGCCCATGCTCAAGCCCGAGGTGATGGGCGGACAGCGTGGCGAGGGTCCTGTCCTCCGCCCCGTGCCTCCTTCCCGCGCGGAGATCGCGCCCGGTCCGCCTCCGGCGCGCACCGAGGCCCCGGTTGCGCGCGCCGCGCCCCGCTCCGAGGCCGCTCCCGTGCGCGCCCGCCCGGTCCCGCCGAAGGCCGAGGACAAGGACAAGGACAAGAAGGTTCGGGCGGAGCCGAAGGACCGCTGAGCCGCGACGCCTCCGGCCCGCCCGTGGGCCGGAAGGAGACGGGAAGTCCAGTAGACTCCGCGTCCGCCCCGTGCCCCGCGTCCGTCCCGCCGCCATCGTCCTCGCGCCGTCTCCGCTGCGCGAGCAGCTCCAACTTCTCCTCGCAGCGCTCGAGGAGCTCCGCGACGAGGTGGCCCAGCTCGAGCTCGAGGCCGAGACGCTGCGAGTCGAGCTGACCGCCTTCGAGACCCGGCACCGCACAGAGCTCTCCGAGGAGCAACGACGCCTCCAGCGGATCGCCTCGGTGGTCCGGCAGCTCGAGCGATGGGTCGAGCTGCTCGCAGAGACCCCGCCGCAGAAGCGCGCGGCCCGGGCGCGGCGCGTGGAGCGCCAGCGCACGCGGGAGCTCCACCGCGATGCGCGGGAACCGGAACCCGACGACGAGTCCGTGCCGGACCCGCCTGCTGCGGCGGACCTCAAGTCGCTCTACCGGCGCCTCGCCCGCCGCTTCCACCCCGACCTCGCCCGGACCGAGGAGGAGCAGATCCGCCACGCCGCGCTGATGGCCCGGATCAACGCGCTCTACCGTTCGGGCGATCGCGCCGGGCTCGAGGCGCTGGCGGACCAGGCCCTCGGAACCGAGCTGCCCGAGCCCGCGGTCTCGCTCGCCGAGGAGGTCCGGCTGCTCGAGGAGCGGCGGGCGCGGTTCGAGTCGGCCAGGGATGGGCTCCGGCTCGACCTGGAGGCTCTCCGCGGGTGTGCCACCGCCGAGCTGCTTCGCCGGGCCCGCGCGGCGGAGGAGGATGGACAGGACCTCTTCGAGGTGCTCCGCGAGGAGCTGCACGCGAGGTGCGACGCCGCACTCGGGCAGGTGCGCGAGGCGGCGGCGGTGCTGGAGGACGCGGTGAGACGAGCAAACCGGACGTCGATCGCCACCGGAGGGAAGACGGGCGCTGGACCGGGCGTTCGACCCGCTCGGACGTCAGAAGCTGGTACGCCTCTCGCTCGAGGCGCTCGCCTCCGCCCGGGCCTCTCCCGAGGTGCGCCAGGCGGCGGAATCGGATCGGCGAGCTCGCCCGCGCGGCGCCCGCGGCAGCCCGGCTGGTCCTCTTCGCCTACGCGAGCGAGCTGGTCCCGCACCCCCTCGACGGGCTCCGCACCTACGAGGACCTGGCGCTCCGCTTCGAGCAGCTGGGCGGGCGCGACGAGGTACCGGTCACGCTGGAGCAGGGGCTGGTCGAGGCGGCGGATCTGGTCGAGTTCGGGATTCGCCGCGCCGGAGAACGGCGGGTCCAGAGCGGGCTCCGGTTCCGGAGCGCGGCCCTGCGTGACGCGGTTCCGCTGGCGCTCCGCGCGCACCGGCTGCGGGTGGAGTTCCGCCGCGTGCTGGCCACGCTCGGCGAGCGCACCGGCTGTCCGGAGTGCCAGGAGGAGGTCTTCGCGGTCCCGCTCTACCGGCTCCGCGGCCTGGACGACCTCCACGCCACCGCTTGCCCGCGGTGCGGGCACCTCGTCCGGAGCTACTTCCTGCCGCGGGGCAAGGACGTGCAGTCGGTCCTCAACACCGCCTTCCTCGATCTCGAGCTGCTCTCCGAGTGGAGCTTCCGGATGGGCCCGGCGACGGTCGCGGTCCAGCTTCTCCCGGTACAGGTGGAGCGCATGACGGTGGGTCAGCTCAAGCGGCGATTCTGGGCGGACGTGCTCGAGCGCCACGGGATCCAGGTCCGTCTCGAGGCGGTACGGCTGCTCCAGGCGCGAAGGCCGGTCCCGGAGCGCCGCAAGCTCGCGGACCTCGATCGGCAGGACTTCGTGGTGGCGTTCGGGACCAGGGCCGGCGTGTCGGTCGCCGATGCGCTGGAGACGGTTCGCCACCGCATCCGCACCCGGTTCCGGCCCGACGCCGCCGCGGGGACCACGCTGAGCCCCTCCGGATCGCAGCTCACCAGCTGGCCCGGCTTCCCGTCGCTCCGCCTTGCGGCGCCCGAGCCGCTTCTTGGACTCGAGCCGGCGCTCCTTCGCGCCGCGGGACGGCCGGGTGGGGCGCCGCGGCTTCTTGACGCGGGTGAGGCCGACGAGCGCGGCGCGCAGCCGCTCGAGGGCGGTGCCCGGTTCTGCGCCTGGCTCCGGCGCTCCGTGGCGGTGACGGTCACCCCGGTCGGCGGGTGAACGAGACGGACCGCGGAGGCGGTCTTGTTGCGGTGCTGGCCGCCAGGTCCTCCACCGACGAAGGTGCTCGACCTCGCATGCCCGAGGAGGGCCTCGTCGTCCAGGGCGAGCGCGGCCCGGGCCGCCTCGCGCCGCTCGTCCGGTGAGTGGGGTTCCATGGAGTCGTTCCTCGAGGTCACCGTCGGCTCGAGCACTGGCCACGACACGTCTGGAGCGGACTCTGCCCGAGCGCGCGGGTCCGGCACAGCCGCCGTCCGCCCGCCGGCGGTGGACTTCACTCGGAGTGACCGTGCGCCATCGCGTCCCATCGCAGGAAGCCACCTCCGGCGCCCGGTCCGGTGCGCCTCGAGGCCCTGGACGGACCAGCGAGGACGAGATCGAATCCGTGCGCCGGTTGCCTGCTCGCCGGAATGGCGTCGAGCATGCCCTCGGGGGGTGCAGGGTCGCTGTCGTCCTGTTAGCACGCGCCGTTCCCCTCCCATGCACCGCATCCACCTCGAGGGCGCCCGGACCCACAACCTCGCGGGCGTCAGCGTCGACCTCGTCGCCGGCCAGCTCACCGCCATCACCGGCGTCTCCGGGAGCGGCAAGAGCAGCCTCGCCGTGGACACCCTCTACGCCGAGGGGCAGCGCCGCTTCGTCGAGAGCTTCAGCCCCTACGCCCGGCAGTTCCTCGAGCGGCTGGAGCGGCCTCCGATGGACCGGCTCGAGCCCGTGGCTGCCGGCATCGCCGTCGACCGCCGCACCAGCGTCAAGAGCTCGCGCTCGACCGTCGCCACGCTCGCCGACCTCGAGGCCTACTTCTCCGCGCTCTTCACCCGCGAGGCGCTCCCGCTGTGTCCGGAGCACGGCCTCGAGGCCGTTCGCCGGGACCCCGGGTCCGCTGCCCGGGCCCTCGTCGAGGGGCACGCGGGAGTCGCCACCGTCCTCACCTTCCCGGTCCGTGTGCCCGACACCGAGACGTTTCTCGGCGTTCGCGCGCGGCTGTTGAAGGATGGTTTCCGACGCCTGCTCATCGGCGGCGAGGTCCGGCCTCTCGAGGAGCTCCGACCGGCAGAGGCCATGGGCGCCGCAGGCCAGGCGGACGTGGTCGTCGACCGGCTCACGCTCTCGGCGAGCAGCCGCGGCCGTCTCGCCGCCTCGCTCGAGCAGGCGTGGACCGAGGGCCACGGCGATGCGCACCTCTGGGTCTCCGGTCGGCGGCGTTCGGTGCGGCAGGGGCTGGTGTGTCCGACGTGTGCCCGCGGGTTCGAGCCCGCCCGGCCCGGGCTCTTCAGCTACCAGTCGCCGGTGGGTGCCTGTCCCGCCTGCCGCGGCTTCGGGCGCACGCTCGACATCGACTGGGCCAAGGTCATCCCCGATGAGGGGCTGAGCATCGCCGGCGGCGCCCTCCGCCCCTGGAACGGCCGCTCGAGCGAGTGGGAGCGCGGGCAGCTGGTCCGCTTCGCGAAGTCCAACCGCATCCCCCTCGACGTGCCGTGGCGCGCGCTGCGGCCCGAGCAGCGAGAGGCGGTGCTCGAGGGCGAGGGCGACTACCGAGGCGGCCGCTACCCGGGACTGCGGGCCTGGTTCCGGTGGATGGAGTCGCGCACGCTACAAGATGCACGTGCGCGTGCTGCTCAGCCGCTACCGCGCGTACACGCTCTGCAGCACCTGCCAGGGTGCCCGGCTCAACCCGGACGCGCTCCGCTATCGGGTCGGCGGGCTCGACCTTGCCGCGTGGCACCGACTCGAGGTGGCCGAGGCGCACCGCCGGCTCGAGGCGCTGGCCACGCGCACCGGCCAGGGCGAGCTGGCGCGGCGCGAGCTGGTCGGCCGCCTCGGCTGGCTCGCGCGTGTCGGCCTCGGCTATCTCGGCCTCGACCGGCAGAGCCGGACCCTCTCCGGCGGCGAGGCACAGCGCGTCTCGCTCACCGCGGCGCTCGGCACCGGGCTGACCGGGGCCCTCTTCGTGCTCGACGAGCCCTCCGTCGGTCTGCACCCCTCGGACCTCCCGCCGCTCACCACCGCGCTCGGCGAGCTCGCCCGACGCGGCAACGCGGTGCTGGTGCTGGAGCACGACCCGATGCTCATCCGCGCGAGCGACCGGGTCCTCGAGCTCGGCCCGGGCGCCGGTCCCGAGGGCGGTCGGCTCTGCTTCGACGGCACGCCCGCGGCGCTCGCTCGGCAGGACTGGACCTGCCCACCGGCCGCGTCCTCGGCGCCGCACGCCGTCACGAGCGCCCCCGGAGGACGCCCACCGGGTCGGATCGACGTGCAGGGCGCCACGGCCAACAACCTCGCCGGGATCGACGTGCGGCTCCCGCTCGGTGTCCTCGGCGCCGTCTGCGGCCCCAGCGGCTCGGGGAAGAGCACCCTCGCCGAGGAGGTCGTGTTCCGCAGCCTGGCCCGGGCGCTCGGGCACGCCGACGTCGAGCCGCCGGGCGCGGTTCGCTCGGTCCTCCCCGGCCTGCCTACTCACCCGGGTCGTCCTGGTCGACCAGGCGCCGCTCGGACGCACCTCGCGCGGGAACGCCGCGACCTACACCAAGGCGTGGGACGCGTTCCGCAAGCGCTTCGCCGCCGAGCCGGATGCCGTGCTGCGCGGCTTCGGGCCCGCCCACTTCTCCTTCAACGTCGACGGCGGACGCTGCGAGGCCTGCTCCGGCGAGGGCAGCGAGACGGTGGAGATGCAGTTCCTCGCCGACGTCGCCCTCATCTGTCCGGCCTGTCGGGGCCGGCGCTTCAAGCCCGAGGTGCTCGAGGTCCGGCTCACCGGACACTCGGTCTCCGAGGTCCTGGCGATGACCGTGGATCAGGCGCTCGCGGCGTTCGGTGACGACCGGGCCATCGCCGGAGCGCTCGGGCCGTTGCAGCGCCTGGGCCTGGGGTACCTCCCCATCGGTCAGCCGCTGTCCACGCTGTCCGGAGGCGAGGCCCAGCGGGTGAAGCTCGCCCGTGCGCTGGGCGGCGTGCAGCAAGGCGTGCTCTACGTCCTCGACGAGCCGAGCGCCGGTCTGCACGGCGAGGACGTGGCCCGGGTGCTCGAGGCGCTGCACGCGCTCGTCGATGCAGGGGCGAGCGTGCTCGTCGTGGACCACGACCTGGATCTACTGGCGGCCTCCGACTGGCTCGTCGAGCTCGGTCCTGGTGGTGGACGCGAGGGCGGACGGGTCGTCGCCCAGGGAAGGCCCGAGGACGTCGCCCGCGGCGCGACCCGGACGGCGGAGGCGCTCCGGTCGGTGGGCACCGTGGGCGCCGCGCCGGCGCCGGTGGGCCCGGGCGAGGGCGTACCGTGCCTCGTCGTGGAGCACGCCCGCGAGCACAACCTGGCCGACGTGAGCTGCAGCATCCCCCTCGGCAAGCTCGTGGTGCTCACCGGGCCGAGCGGCTCGGGCAAGTCCACCCTGGCCTTCGACGTCATCTTCGCCGAGGCGCAGCGGCGCTTCACCGAGACGCTGAGCCCGTACGCCCGCCAGTTCCTGCCCACGCTCCCGCGGCCGGACGTGGAGCGGATCCGGGGTCTGCCCCCGGCGGTCGCGCTCGAGCAGCGCACCGCGCGCGCCGGGGCGACCAGCACCGTCGCCACCGTGACCGAGGTGGCCCACTACCTCCGGCTCCTCTTCGCCAAGCTCGGGACGCCGCACTGCCCGAACGACGACACCGCCATCGCTCCGCGCTCGTCCGAGCAGCTCCTCGCCGAGGCGCGGGCGATGCGGGGAACCGTCGAGCTGCTCGCGCCCGTCGTCCGCGAACGCAAGGGCACCTACCTCGACGTCTTCACCGCCGCCGCCCGCGCCGGGGTGCGAGAGGCGATCTGCGACGGGGGACGGGTGTCGACCGACGCGCCCCCGAAGCTGGCGCGCAGCCGCGAGCACACCATCGACCTCGTGGTCTGGTCCGGGCCCGCCGCGGACATCCCGGCCGAGGCGTTCCAGCAGGCGCTGCGCTGGGGCCAGGGGGCGGTCAAGGTCCTGCGCGCTGGCCGCGAGAGGCTCCTCTCCTCGGAGCGCAGCTGCCCCCGCTGCAGCACCGCCATCCCCGAGCTCGATCCGCGCTGGTTCTCCTTCAACACCGCGCAGGGCCGGTGCGTGGACTGCGAGGGCACCGGGCTCGAGGGGAAGGGCCTCGAGGGCGAGTCGACCGTTCCGTGCCCCACCTGCGCGGGGACGCGGCTGCAGCCCATCCCGCGGGCGGTCCGGCTCTTCGGCCGCCGCTACGCCGAGGTGGTCCAGCAGCCCGTGGTGCGGGCGCTCGGGGAGGCTCGCTGCTGGACGCTGTCCGGGGACGCGGCGCGCATCGGGGGAGCGGCGCTCGGCGAGCTGATCCGGCGGCTCGAGTTCCTCGAGCGGGTGGGCCTGGGCTACCTCTCGCTCGACCGTGCCGCGGCGACGCTGAGCGGCGGGGAGATGCAGCGGCTCCGGCTCTCGGCCCAGGCGGGCGCCGGACTCACCGGCGCACTCTACGTCCTCGACGAGCCCACCATCGGCCTGCACCCCCGGGACACGGGGCGGCTCCTCCAGAACCTCCGCGCGCTCGTCGACACCGGGAGCACGGTGCTGGTGGTCGAGCACGACCTCGACACGCTCCGGGCCGCGGACCACCTCGTCGATCTCGGTCCCGGGGGTGGACGGCTCGGCGGCCGCATCGTTGCCGCCGGGTCCCCCGCCGAGGTGCTCGCCACCGAGGCCTCACCCACCGCACGGGCGCTCCGGCTGCCGGTGCGCGGGCTCAGGCCGGTGCGGCCGCCTGCCCGTGACTGGCTCCGGCTGGAGGGCGCACGGTGCCACAACCTCCGCGGCGTCGACCTCGCGCTGCCGATTGGCCGGATGACCGTGGTGGCCGGGGTCTCGGGCTCGGGCAAGAGCACGCTCGTCCGCCGCGTGCTCTTCCCGGCGGTGCGCGAGGCCCTCGGCCGGACCACGCCGCCCCCCGGTCCCTTCCGTCGCCTCTCCGGGATCGGCCCGCTGCGGCGGGTCCTGGCGGTGGACCAGTCCCCCATCGGGCGCACGCCGCGCAGCGTTCCGGCGACGTTCCTCGGCATCTGGGACGAGCTGCGCCGGGTCTTCGCCGCCACTCCCGAGGCGCGCGCCGCAGGCTTCGGCCCGACGCGGTTCTCCTTCAACTCCGGCGGTGGCGGCCGCTGCCCGGCCTGCGCGGGGCAGGGGAGCATCAGCCACGAGATGTCGTTCCTCCCCGACGTCACCACGCCCTGCGAGGCGTGCGGGGGCGCGCGGTTCGAGCCCGCCACGCTCGAGATCCGCTGGCGCGGGCTCAACGTCGGGGAGGCGCTGCGCCTCACGGTCGACGAGGCGCTCGAGGCCTTCGCCCCGCTGCCGCGGGTGGCCGGCCCGCTGCGCTGCCTGTCCGAGCTCGGCGTGGGCTACCTGCAGCTCGGGCAGGGGAGCCACACGCTCTCCGGCGGCGAGGCGCAGCGGCTGAAGCTCGCCGCCGAGCTCACCGCCACCGCCCGGCACGAGCCCACGCTCTACGTCCTCGACGAGCCGACGACCGGGCTCCACCTGGCCGACGTGGCGAAGCTCCTGCGCGTGCTGGATCAGCTCGTCGCCCGGGGCGACACCCTGGTCGTCATCGAGCACCATCCGGTGGTCATCGCCGCCGCAGATCAGGTGGTGGAGCTGGGGCCGGAGGGCGGGGACGCGGGCGGTCGCATCGTGGCCCAGGGCACGCCGTCGGAGGTGGCGCGAACGGGGACGGCGACCGCGAAGGTCATCGCGGAGATCCTCGGCGACGAGCCGCGGCAGCGCGCCGGGTGAGTCGCTCCCAATCCGGGCCGGCTACTTGTGCTTCTTGGTGGTGGTCTTCTTCGAGCTGCTGGTCGACTTGGCGGGCGTCGCCGCCGGCTTCTTCGCCGCAGCCTTCGGACTCCTCGACCTTGACCGGCTCGACCTTCCGCTCGGCGAGCAGCGCCTTCTCCCGCTCGAGGTCGCGGATCTTCAGCTCCATGGTGGCCTGGGTCTTCGCCAGGTCCTTCACCTTGCCCTCGAGCGCGGCGGAGCGCTCGCTCTCCTTCCTCAGCGCCGCCTCGGCCTCGTCCTTGGCGCCCTTGAGGGTGCAGGAGCTCCAGCCGCCCACCACCACCGCGGCCACGAGGAGAATCCAGGGAAGCTTGGAGGGTCGAGAGCGGCGCCACTCCGCTTCGAACTCGGCAGTCGTCGACACGGGACGGTCAGCTTAGCAGGCCCGCCTCCCCGTGCTAGTTCCAGCGGGGCATGGCCACCCTGGCGTACACGGCATTGACGGAGGGTCCGCGCGCACCGGAGCGCTGGGTGCTGTTCCTCCACGGGCTGCTCGGACGCGGCGGAAACTGGCGCTCGTTCGGGAGGAGGTGGGTGCAGATGCACCCGAGCTGGGGAGCGGCGCTGGTGGATCTCCGCCTCCACGGAGACTCGGGCGCCGGCTTCCCGCCGCCGCACACGGTGCGTGCCGCCGCCGAGGACGTGCTCGCGCTGGTTCCGGCGCTCCCGGGTCCGGTGGAGGCGCTGGTGGGACATTCGCTCGGAGGCAAGGTGGTCCTCGCCGCGGAGCGCGCGAGCGGGCATCGGTTCCGGCGCGCGGTCGTGCTCGACGCCTCCCCCTCGCGGCGCCCGGACGGGCTCGGCTCCGAGCAGAGCCGGGACGTGCTCGCGCTGCTCGCGCGGATCCCCCGCCAGTACGCGACGCGCGCCGACTTCATCGCCGCGGTGGAGGCCGGAGGCCAGCCCCGGGCCATCGCCCAGTGGCTGGCCATGGCGCTCGAGCCGTCAGGGGGAGGTTTTCTGCTCTCACTCGATTTGCCGGGCCTGGAGTCGCTGTTCCGCAGCGTGCTCGCCGAGGACGACTGGGACGTGGTGACCTCGGTTCCGGACGGCCATCGCGTTGCATTCGTGGTGGGTGCGCGCTCGGGCGTGGTCGAGCCGGCAGCACGCGCGCGGCTCGTGGCGCTCGGTCCGGCGGTGACGCTGGAGGAGATCCCCGGCGCTGGTCACTGGCTGCACGTCGACGCGCCCGAGGCAACCCTTGCCGCGGTGGAGCGGGCCCTCACCTAGAGCGGGCCATGGTCGGCGAGGTCGAGGCGGCCGCGTCAGCGAGTCAGTGCGGCGCCCCGCCGAAGAAGAGATGGCAGAGGGCGGTCGCCGCGACGTAGCCGGCCAGGTCTGCCGTCAGGCAGGCCACCAGCGTGTGCCGCAGGACACGGACCTGCACGCTGCCGAAGTAGACGGCGAGCACGTAGAACGTCGTCTCGGTCCCGGCGTTCAGCAGGCAGACCAGGTACCCGATGAACGAGTCCGGGCCGTGCGTCTTCATCGTCTCGCTCATCACCCCGAGCGCCCCGCTTCCCGACAGGGGCTTGATGATCGCCATGGGGAGCGCCTCGGCCGGGAAGCCGAGCCGCGAGGTCACCGGCGAGAGCACGCCGACCAGCGCGTCCATGGCCCCCGAGGCCCGGAACATGGCGATGCCCACCAGGATGGCGACCAGGAACGGGATGATGACGATGGCGATCTGGAAGCCCTCCTTCGCCGAGGCGATGAAGACCTCGTAGACCTTCACCCGCCGGGCGAGGCCGAAGAGCATGATCGCCAGCATCAGCGCGGGGATCATCCACTCGCTCATGAAGGTCCGGACCAGCTCGAACCCGGTGTGCTCCGGCCGGAGCCGCATTGCGCCCCGCACCGCCGCCACCACGAAGAGCGCGAGGAGGGCGAGCGCGAGCGCGCGGCGGCCGGGCGTCGCCGGGGCATGCGCCTCGGCGAGCTTCTCCGCGTTCGCCAGGGCTGCGGCGTCGGGGCCCTTCACGGGCGCGGCGGGCGAGAGCGGCTCGGCCGCGTAGCGGTCCGCGCGGAAGGGGGGCCGGTTCTCGAGCAGCTTCGCCATGATCACCGCCGTCACCGCGGCCGAGAACGTGGAGAGGAAGGAGGGGAGGACGATGCCGGCCGGATCCTTCGAGCCGAGCGCCGCCCGGACCGCCACCGCGCCGAGCGGGAGGATCGCGACCCCGGCGGCGTTGATGGCCAGGAAGAGCGCCATCGAGTTGGTGGCCACTCCGGGCCGCGGGTTGAGGGTGTTCAGCTCGGCCATCGCCTTGAGCCCGAACGGGGTCGCGGCGTTCCCCAGCCCGAGCATGTTCGCCGCGAGGTTGAGGATCATCGACCCCATCGCGGGGTGATCCTCCGGGACCTCGGGGAAGAGTCGGCGCATGAGCGGACGGAGGCCCCGGGCGATGGACCGCATCAGTCCGCCCTCGCGGACGATGCCCATCATCCCGAGCCACAGCGCCATCTGGCCCACCAGACCGATGGCGAGCTCGACCGAGGACTTGGCCGCCGCGAGCGAGGCGTCGGTCACCCTGGGCATGGTGCCGCGGAAGGACGCCGTGAGGACGGAGCCCGCGATGAGGACGAAGAAGATGCCGTTGAGCACGGGTCCGCCGCACCCTAGCAGCGCGCCCGGACGGGTCGCCCCGCCCCGGGGTGCAAGAAAGGCAGCGGACGGGGTCGTCCGTGTCGTCGAGCGGTGAACGGGGCGGTTTGCCGCTGCCGAACCGCACGGGTTACAGTTTTCCTGCCGGTTCCCCCCCGGGAGACCGCAGATGGCTGGAGAGCCCTCGCCAGGATACGTGTCTCGCCCGGCGTCCGTCGGCGGACGCACTGCGAGCGCCACGCCTGACGATGGGGTCGGAGGGCCGGTCCCCAGGCTTCCACGCGGAGCGACCCTCGGCCGCTACGTCGTCCTGGACTGTCTGGGAAGCGGCGGGATGGGGGTGGTGTACCGCGCCCACGACTTCGCGCTCGACCGGCGCGTCTCGCTGAAGCTGCTCCGGACCTCCGGCGGCCGGGACGAGGAGGCGCGGCGGGAGCGCCTGGTGGCCGAGGCGCAGGCGCTTGCCCGGGTCTCCCATCCGAACGTGCTGGTGGTGCACGACGTCGGCACGTGGGAAGACGAGGTCTATCTCGCGCTCGAGCACGTGGAAGGCGAGACGCTGCTCAGCTGGCTGGATCGCGCCCCCCGCACCGCCGCCGAGATCCGGGGGATGTTCCTCCAGGCCGCCCGAGGGCTCCAGGCCATCCACGCCGCGGGGCTCGTCCACCGGGACGTGAAGCCCGAGAATCTGCTCGTGGGTCGGGATGGTCGCCTCCGGGTGGCGGACCTCGGGCTGGCCATCACTGCAGGGAGCGCGGTGCCGGAGCCGGCCCGGGAGACGCTTCGGCCCGGGACGCCCGGGTACATGCCGCTGGAGCAGCACCGGGGCGAGCCGCTCGATGCCCGGGCAGACCAGTTCAGCCTCGCGGTCGCGCTGTTCGAGGCGCTCCTCGGCCAGCGCCCCTACGGCAGCCGTGGGGCCTCCCGCGAGGCGCTCGAGGCCCGGCTCGCGCAGGGGCCTGGAGTGGAGGTGCCGCGCTCGGCGGCGATCCCGCCCCGCCTGCGCCGGGCGCTCGAGGAGGCGCTGAGCCCGGACCGGGCCCGCCGGCCGGCAACGCTCGCCCCACTCATCGACGCCCTGGCGTCCCCCGGGGTTCCGGCGACGCGGACCCTGGGCGGGGCCCTGGCGCTCGCGGCGTCGGTGGGGCTCGTGCTCCTCGGGCTCCGGGCCGCCGCCGGGCCGGTGGGAACCGTCGGGGTCGCCACCTGGATTCCACCCCCCTACGAGTTCCAGACGGAGGGCATCGAGCCCGGCACTCCTCTCCAGCCCGAGGCGGCGCTGGCGCCTCGCCTCACGGTCGGCCCCCCGCCCTCCGTGGCAAGCGAACCGGCGCGCGCGGCGCAAACCCAGCCCGGTGTGACTGCCCAGGCGGCGGTCCCGAGGTCGGCGGCACGGCCAGACCTCCTCACCATCGGGCGCTGGGCCACGGCTCCCGAGGCCCCCGCGGCCGCCACGCATGCTCCCGGGATCGACCTCGGCCGCCTCGCCGAGCTCCAGAACCTCGTCACGGCGCTCTACCGAGCGCTGTCCGAGCCGCACACCGCCGATGCACGCAGCCCGCTGCTCGCGCTCTCCCCTGTCGGCGCCTCGCCGGCCGCAGTCGCTGCACCGGCAGCGGCCCCGAGCGCCGCCCCGGTCCCGTCGTCGGTGCAGTGGGCCGCGTCGGGCCTCGCCGGCCCCTCCGGGCCTGACTGGGTGGATCCATCCGCGGCGACCATCGCCGCGATCGAGCGGCGGCTGGACCAGCAGATCCGGTTGAACAAGAGCGCGCCGGAGATCGCCCAGACCCAGTTCGCGCTCGCCCAGGTCCTCTGGAACTCGAGCGATGCGGCAGAGCTCCAGTCCCGGGCACTCTCGCTCGCCCGGCAGAGCAAGGCGGCACTGGATGCGGTGTCGATGGAGGACTCGAGCGTGGTGGAGCTGCGGCAAGCGGTGAACGACTGGCTCATCGTGCGGGAGGGCCCTACGGGCAAGCCGCGCGGTGGCCTGACCCGGGGCCAGCTCAAGAGGGAGTCTCTGGACCCCACCCTCTGACGTGTCTCGCTCCGACGCCACCAGGTCCGAGACCGACGGGCGCCCGTCGTCCCGGCCAGCCCGGGTCAGCCGGCTCGTCGTCGCGCTCTCCTGCGACCGGCCGCTCGAGCCGGCACGGGCGCTCGAGCTGACCGGGACCGCGGAGGCGTGGCTCGGCCGGGCGCCGCCCGAGGCCCCTCCGGGAGTGCTCCGGCTCAGCGTGCCCGACGAGCGGATGTCGGCGCTGCACGCACGACTCCGTCGGGTGCTGGGCCGCTGGGTGTTGGAGGACGCCGGGAGCAAGAACGGGCTGCGCGTCCAGGGGAACCCGCAGCGCAGGGCGGTGCTCAACCCCGGCGACGTCATCGAGTGCGGCCAGACCTTCCTCGTCTTCGACGAGCACCCCGCCACGGAGGAGCCCACGACCTTGCCGCCGGATGCGGCCGAGCTCGGCTGCCAGAGCTTCCATCCGGACCTGCTCGCCGCCTGGTCGGCGCTGGCCCGCGTGGCGCCCACCCGGGTCCCGGTGATGCTCCAGGGCGAGACCGGCACCGGCAAGGAGCTGGCGGCGCGGGCGCTCCACGTCTGGTCCGGTCGCCCGGGGCCCTTCGTCGCGGTGAACTGCGGGGCGCTCCCGGAGCAGCTGGCCGAGAGCGAGCTCTTCGGCGTGCGCCGCGGGGCCTTCACCGGGGCGGTGGAGGACCGGGTGGGGCTGCTGCGCTCTTCGAGCGGCGGCACGCTGCTCCTCGACGAGGTGGGGGAGCTCCCGCCGGGACTGCAAGTAAAGCTCCTCCGCGTGCTCCAGGAGAACGAGGTGCAGCCGGTGGGGGCGGCGCAGCCCGTCCGCGTCGACCTGCGGGTGGTGACCGCCACGCACCGGGACCTCGCGGCGCTGGTGGAGGAGGGCGCGTTCCGCAGCGACCTCTTCGCGCGCCTCACCGGGCTCGAAGTGGAGCTGCCGCCCCTGCGCGATCGCCGCGCGGACCTCGGGCTGCTCATCCCGGTGCTCCTCCGGCGGGCCGGCGCGCCAGCCGGCCTCCGCATCTCGCGCGACGCGGCGCGGTCGCTCTTCCGCTGGAGCTGGCCCCACAACGTGCGCGAGCTGGAGAAGGCGCTGGCGCTCGGCGTCGCGCTCGCCGGGGACGGGCGGATCGAGCTCGCCCATCTGCCGGAGGGAGTCCGCACGGCGCCCGAGCCGCGGTCGGATCCGCTGGCGGGGGTCGCCGCTCGGCCGCTCAGCGAGGCAGACGTCACGCGCCGGGCAGAGCTCATCGAGCTGCTGCGTGCGCACCACGGGAACGTGAGCGCGGTGGCGCGCCAGATGGGCGTGGCGCGGATGCAGATCCAGCGGTGGTGTCGCCGCTTCCACCTGGATCCGGCGAGCTTCCGCGCCGCCTAGCACCCGGGCGGTGCAACACCGGAGTGCAACACCTCCCGGGGGTGCAACGTGTTGCATCTGGGCCCGCTGGTGCCGTTGTCCCAGGCAATGTGGCGCCCGGGACCCGGCACGCCGACTGCAATGCACCCTGGCCGAGGTCGAGGCGGCCCGCTCTGCTGGGGGCCACGGGGCGCCGTGGGTTCACTCTCCCCTCCCCACGGCGCCTCGTCTTTTTTCAGTAGCTGTCGCTCGAGCCGCCGCCGCCGCCCTCGCCGCCGCCTCCACCGCCGAAGCCGCTGCCGCCCCCGCCGCCGTCACCGCCGCCCCAGCCGCCTCCTCCTCCGCCGCCTCCCCAGCCCCCACCGCCGATGAACGGCGGGCCGCCCCAGTACGTCCGGCGACGCGGGTGCCGGCTCGACGCGGAGCAGGAGCATCACCACCACGAAGAGGATGAAGCCCCAGAAGCACAGGTCGAAGAAGCGGGGCAGGACGACCGGAGGCTGCTGCTGCTGCCAGTCGGCCGGGCGCTGGCCAGCGGCGGGCCGGCGCGTCGTTCCCGCTCCCGAGAGCGCCTCGGCGATGCCGTCGACGCCGGCGAGGATGGCATCGTGGACGCGATTCTCGCGCATCAGCGGGCCGATGCGGCGCCGGATGATGTCGTTGGACTGGAGGTCGGTGAGATCTCCGCCCACGCCCTTGCCGGTCTCGATCCGGATCCGGCGCTCGCCGGTCGCGATGACCAGCACCACGCCGTTGTCCTTGCCCTTCTGGCCCGGACGCCAGGTCTGGATGAGCTGGTAGCCCACGTCCTCGATGGGCTCGCCCTCGAGCGAGGGCGTCACCAGGACGAAGATCTCGGTTGCCCGACTTGCGCTCGTAGTCTCCGAGTCGGTTGTCGAGGTCCGTCAGCTCCGCCGGCGACAGGAGGTGCGCGGTGTCGGTGACGTAGTCGGTCTGCTTCGGGACGTTGAAGGCCGAAGCCGAATGACCGACGAGGAGGAGCAGGGTCGCGCAGAGCGGGCCCCAGGCCCGCGCCCGCATCAGAAGGTCACCTTGGGCGCCTGCGTGGCGTCCGCTGAAGCCTGGAAGTACACCCGAGGCTTGAACGTCCCGCCGGTGGCCCGCTTCACCACCGCTCCGCGGATCTTCCCGAGCTCGGTGTTGTAGTCCCGCACGGCCTCGTTGTACTGCTCCCGTGACCGCAGGATCCGGTTCTCGGTGCCCTCCAGCTGCACTTGCAGATCGTGGAACTGGGCATTGGCTTTGAGATCAGGATAGGCCTCGTTGGCGACGAGCAGGCGAGAGAGCGCTCCCTTGAGCTGATCCTGGGCCTTCTGGAACGCGGCCACCTTCTCCGGGTCCTGGAGGTCCTCGGCGCTGAGCGTGATGCTGGTTGCCCGGGCGCGCGCCTCGGCGACCTCGGTCAGGGTCTTCTCCTCGTGCTGGGCGGAGGCCTTCACCGTGGCCACCAGGTTGGGCACGAGGTCGGAGCGCCGCTGCAGCTGGGCCTGGTAGTCGGCCCATCGGGCGTCGCAGACCTGGTCCTTGGCGATGAGCTGGTCGTACTGGTTGCAGCCCGCCAGGGCGAGAACTCCCACTGCGGCCATGAGGGGGATGGAGGCGCGGGTCGGCATGGCAGCACCCTAACGCCCACCCTGTGTGCAGGCGCAAGGGAACTTTCGGACGGTGGTTCGCCCGTGGGCCGTCCGGCCAACAAGACGCAAGTCTCGTCGGGACATTAGGATTCGGGCTGATCCACCGACGATGCGACCTGCTCCTTCCACGCCGACGAGCTCAGCGTGGACGCGCACACCCGTGCCGCGTCCTCCGCGCGCCCGTCGCAGGCGCCGGCGGCGCTGGATCCAGCGGGCGGTGGTGCTGGCGCTCGCGGCGCTGACCGCGATCACTGCCCTCCACTCGGTGCTCAACTCGACGATGGTCCGCACCCGGCTCCGCGATTGGGTGGAGGCCGCGCTGGCGGCGCGGCTGGGCGGCGTGGAGCTCGGCAGCCACAGCGAGGTCGACTGGAGCATGCGGCTGAGCTTCGGCCCGGTGCGCATCGCCCCCGAGCCGGGCTCCCCGGTGGTCATGGAGATGGAGCGGGTGCGCGTCCGCCCCCGGTGGACCGCGCTCCTGGCGGGCCGGCTCGAGCCCGGCCTCGTCCAGCTCCGCACGGTGGTGCTCCGGCCCGGAACCCACCTCGAGGGCCTGAAGGCGCTCGCGAGGCGCCTCGAGTCGAAGCCGGGCGCGCCGCCAAAGGAAAGCACCGCCAGCGCCTCTCCCGGGACGCGTCTCCCGAGGCTCGAGATCCAGGACCTGCGCATCGAGCTCGTCTCGAGCCAGGACGGTCATCCGCTCGACCTCGGGGCGTGGGACGCGCAGGTGGAGGTCTCGGGCGCCGCCTCGGCGCGGGTGCTCGAGCTCGTGGTGCAGCGCGACGGCGGCGGCGAGGCGCGCTCCACCGTGCGCTGGGCGAGAGATCAGCCGTTCCAGGTCGAGGCCGGGGTGGAGGGGATGCCCCTCCGCCCGCTGATCGAGCTCCTCGGCCAGCGCGTCGGGCTGCGGGCCACCGCAGGCTCGGTCACCGGGCGCATCAACGGGTTGCTGCCCGCGGACCTGCGCCGCGGCGAGCTGGAGGTCGTGGGCCGCATCGACGGGCTCTTCCTCGAGGGCAGCCGGCTGGCGAGCGAACCGGTCGGTCCGTGGCGGCTGTCCGGCGCGGGCACGGTGGACTGGGACCGGGGCAGCCGCGAGATTCGCCTCCGCGACGGGCACATCGGCTTCGGGGAGAACGACTCGCTCCGGGTCAACCTGGAGGGGGTCTACGAGGGCACGAAGGCGCCGCGCTTCCGGGCCGAGGCGCGGGTGGACCAGCTTCGCTACCAGGACGCGGTCGACTCCCTGCCCCCGCAGTTCAGCCTGGGGAACGAGGCGCCGCGCATCCCGGGGCTGCTCGATGCGCGGATCCGGGTCTCCGGGCCGGTGCGCGATCCGGAGCAGTGGCTACTGGACGTGAAGCTCGACCTCACCGGGCTCCGAGCGGCCAGCAAGTCCACGCCGTTCTTCCTCCGCGGGCCATTCAACTACCGGCCGGTCGACGCGGCGGGACACACCCGAGAGATTCTCGGTGGGGCCGCAGAACCCTAACTTCGTCCCCATCTCCGATTTGCCCAGGTATGTGTCACGGGCGGTGACCACGAGCGAGGACGCCGGGTTCTGGTTTCACCCCGGCTTCGACTTCGACGAGATGAAGGAGAGCATCATCGACGCCGCCGAGGGCAGCCGGGTGCGCGGCGCGTCCACGCTGACCCAGCAGCTGGCGAAGAACCTCTTCCTCTCGCGGGAGCGGACGTTCGCCCGGAAGGTCCGGGAGGCGCTGTTCACGCTCGCGCTCGAGGCATCGCTTCCGAAGCCGCGGTTGATGGAGATCTACCTGAACATCATCGAGTGGGGCCCAGGCATCTACGGGCTCGGTGAGGCGTCGCGGCACTACTTCGGGGTGAATCCGCGAAACCTCAGCGTGCAGCAGGCCGCGTTCCTCGCGACCATCATCCCCAATCCGGTGAGGTACCACGCGATGTTCGAGAGGGGCCGGCTCCCTTCGGCCTGGCAGCACAAGGTGCGGAACCTGATCCGGAAGCTCGAGACGAACGGCATCATCGACTCGACCCAGGCGTTCCAGGCCGAGTTCACGCCGCTGAGGTTCCGGAGCGAGCGGCCCTGAGGCGGGAGTCTCCCTGGTCCCAGTCCTTCCGGGAGCTTGCGTACGCCGGGGGCTGCGTTACTTGATTTGTCATGTTGAACGGCACCTTCGATCACCCGGGAGAGGCCGCCGACTTCACCCTTCCCAGGGGCTGTCCGCTGTGCGGTGGGGAGCTGGCGGTGCGGATGACTCCCGGGACCAGCTTCAGCTACTGCGGGCACTGCCACTGGCTTTCGCGCTCGCACGTGGCGGTCGAGCGGAACAGCGTGCGCGTCGGGCATCCGCCCGGCGGGCTCGTCTGACGCCCGAGCTCCAGCGGCGGCCCGCTCACCGGGGCTGACCGCCCGTTCTCACGGCCCGAGCAGGGACGGAAGCAGCGTCCCGCTCGGGCCTTCCAGCACATGCTCGAAGCGGCCGGCGTTGTCGGCGCGCTCGGCGTTCACCAGCCAGGTCTCGGCGCCGCGGGCCCGGGCGAGATCCACGAAGCCCGCCGCCGGCCACACCGCCCCGGACGTCCCGGCGGCGAGGAACACCAGCCGCTCGCTCTCCCAGCGCTCGAGGAACGCGTCCACCGCCTCGAGGTGGCCCGGGTCCAGCATCTCCCCGAACCACACCACCGCCGGGCGGAGCGCCGCGCCGCACCGCTCGCAGGGGGGCACCGTGCCCTCCGGGTACGCGGTCCGGTCGGGCGTCTCGGGCCGGCTGCAGCGCGAGCAGCGCGTGCCGAGGAGCCGGCCGTGGATTCCGATCAGCCGCTCGCTCCCGGCGCGGCGGTGCAACCCGTCCACGTTCTGCGTCACCAGCAGGAAGCGCTCCCCCAGCCGCCGCTCGGCCTCGGCCAGGGCCAGATGGCCGGCGTTGGGCTGCGCCGCCAGCGCGGCCTCCCGCCGCTCGGAGTAGAAGCGCCACACCAGGGCCGGATCGGCGAAGAACCCCTGCGGGGAGGCGAGCCGCTCGAAGGCGAGCGATCGCCAGAGTCCTCCCGACCCGCGGTAGGTGGGGAGGCCGCTCTCGGCCGAGACACCCGCGCCGGTGAGCACGAGGAGAGCCGAGTCCGGGCCCAGCCCGAGCCTGCCTTCAGCGGACGTCGTACCCGGCGCCACGGAACTTCCCGCCCGTGTCCAGCATCATGGTGACCGTCTCGACGGCGTGCTCTCGCTTCTGGAACTGCGCGCTGTACTCCACGATGACGTACGTGCCACCGGGCGCCCCCGGGATCGAGTGCGTCAGCGTCTTGCCCGAGACCTTGCGAAAGAGGAACTTTCCCAGCGGGCCCCGGGCGGCCTTCATCTTCTTCTCGAAGTCGCGCCGGGGGACGACCGTCCGGAAGGTCGTCGAGGACTGGTCCCACGCCTTGCCCAGGTTGCCGGTGTCGATGACCTTCAGCCAGGCGTCGGCGGCCTGCTGTCCCGCTGCCTCGCTCGCTTCCGTGGACTGGGCCGCCGGCGCGCCGGCGGACAGGAGGAGGCAGGCGATCAGCGTCAGTCCCGATGTCATGGGACGAGCATGCCCGAGCACGGCCAGCCCCCGCGAGTTCTCGGCCGCCGCTCAGTGAAGCGCGCCGGCTGTCGGCTGCTCGCCATTCTCGCCCTGTGCGAGGCCGGGCCCCGGCGCGAGCGCCCGGCGGCCTCGCTCGAACCCCACCGGCAGCTCGATCATCGACGGGTCCAGCTCGGACAGCGACGCGCAGCCGAGCAGACGGAGCGTCCGGTTGAGGTCCGCCGCGAGGATCTCGATTGCCCGGCCCACCCCGGCAGCGCCCGCCGCTCCAAGCCCCCACGCATAGGCCCGGCCGACCAGCACCGCCCGCGCTCCGAGGACCAGCGCCTTGACGATGTCGCTCCCGCGCCGGATACCACCGTCCATCAGCACGTCGATCCGGCCCCGCACCGCCGCCAGCACCTCGGGCAGGGCGCGCAGGGTGGGGAACACCCCGTCGAGCTGGCGGCCGCCGTGGTTGGAGACCACCACCGCCGAGGCGCCCGCGTCCACGGCCCGCTCCCCGTCCTCGGCAGTGAGGATGCCCTTGATGACGATGGGTCCCTTCCAGATCTCGCGGATCCACTTCAGATCCGCCCAGGACACCACCGACTGCTCGAGGGCCGCCGCCACCGCCGCGTACCGCATCGGTCCGTCGGGCAGCATCACGTTCGGAAAGCGCATCAGCCCGCCATCGGCGAGGTAGCCCATCAGCCACCCCGGACGGGAGAGGACCTGCCACGCGTAACGCAGCTTCCCGAACGGATTCACGCCGAGGAGCTGCTGGATGCCGTTGCGGTAGTCGCGCTCCCGGAGCCCGGAGATCGCCGTGTCCACCGTCAGGACCAGGGCGGTGTAGCCGGCCTTCCGGGCGCGCTCGATTGCCGCGCTCGCGACCTCCCGGCCACCGACCAGGTACACCTGGTACCAGCACACGCCGCTGCTCGCCGCCTTCACCTCCTCGAGCGACGTCCCGGCGAGCGTCGAGAGGATGTAGCCGACGCCTGCCGCTGAGGCCGCCCGCGCCGCCTCCACCTCCCCCTTCGGATACAGCAGCCGGGTGCTCCCCACCGGCGCGAGGAGGAACGGGAGCGAGAGGCGCTGTCCCAGCACCGTCGCCTCGAGGTCTGCACGTGGCGAGGCGACCGCCCCGCGCGGCCGGAAGAGCACCTGGTCGTAGATGGTACAGTTGGCGCGGAGCGTGACCTCGGCGTCCGCGCCCCCGTCCACGTAGTCGAAGACCACGCGTGGAAGCCGCCGGATCGCCGCGCGCCGCAGGTCGGCGATGTTCAGCACCGCGGGAGCCTTCACCATCCGAGCTTGCGACATGGGGACCTCCTCACGCCCTCGCCGCACCACGGCGGACGAGGTGCGTCACCGCCTCGCCGAGCCCGCCGAGCGTCAGGGTGAACATCGGGAACACCTTCCGGATGGTGCGCACCGTCTGTGCCCACCAGGCGCTCTGCGGCTCCGGATTCAGCCAGACGTGCCGCTGGAAGTGCTCGGCGAGCTGCATCAGCCAGACGGTCCCCTCGGGACCCTGCTCGTCGAACAGATCCGTCCCGCTCGAGCGCAGCATCAGCTCGTACGGCGCCATCAGCGCGTCTCCCACCACGACCAGCTTCCAGTGCGGTCCGCAGTCGGCGAGCAGCGTCGGGACCGGGATGGGATCCGAGAAGCGCTCGGTCCGGTACACCCGCCCGTAGACGCAGTTGTGGAAGTAGTAGGTGCGAAGCTCCTTGAAGTGCGTGGCCTGCTTCGCCGCGCTGAACAGCCGGTCCACGACGTGGGCGTGCGGGGTCATCGAGCCGCCCACGTCGAGCAGGAGCAGCACCCGGGTGTCCGGCCGGCGCGGGGGCCGGAGCACCACCTCCAGCTCCCCTGCGTTCCGGGCGGTGGCGTCGATGGTCCCCTCGAGGTCCAGCTCGTCCGGGGCGCCCTCGCGGGTGAAGGCCCGGAGCTTGCGGAGCGCCATCCCCAGGGCGCGGGTGTCCAGCACCTGGTCGTCCCGGTACCCCCGGTAGAGTCGCGCGTCCGCCGTCTTCAGCGCGCTCCGGCCGCCCGCCTTCGCCCTCGATGCGAAACCCCTCCGGTGCCGCGGCCTTGCCGGCGTTGCCGAAGGGAGAGGTCCCGCGGGTGCCGATCCAGCGGTTGCCCTCGTCGTGGCGCTCGCGCTGCTCGCGCATCCGCTGCTCGAACAGGGCCTGCAGCGTGGCGGCGTCGAGCGCGTCCAGCGCAGCCGACTCCTCCGCCGATCGCTCGCGGGGCGGCTTGTCCGCGGCCTGCCGCAGCCACTCCAGCAGCTCCTCGGCGAGCGCCTGGCCCTTCTCCTCGATGCCCTTGAAGTGGGCCAGGAAGGCCTGGTCGAACGCGTCGAGGTGCGCCTCGGTGTGGACGCAGAGCGCGCGGGCCACGTCGTAGAAGCCCTCCAGCGAGCTGTCGTGGAGGCCGCGTCTCGAGCGCCCTGGCCAGCGCCAGCGCCTCCTGCGCTCCCACCGGGACCTTCCGTCGCCGCAACTCGTAGAGGAACCCGACGAACATCTCACCCCCGGGCGCGGCGAGCGCCGGCGGCCTCGGCCAGCGCCTCGAGGTCCTGCTCCTTCTTGAGCAGGGCGCCGACGAAGGGCAGCTGGGCCTCGAGCTTCACGTTGTGCGATGCCCGCGCGCGTGCAGCACCGCCAGCCAGTCCACCAGCTCGCTGGTGCTCGGGCGCTTGCGGAGACGGGTCAGCGCGCGGAGCTGGAAGAAGACCTCGAGCGCCTGATCGACCAGGCCCTCCTCCAGGGTCGGGATGGTGCACCCGGACGATGCGCCTCATCAGCTCGGCGTCGGGGAAGTCGATGAAGTGGAAGACGCAGCGGCGGAGGAAGGCGTCCGGGCAGCTCCTTCTCGTTGTTGCTGGTGATGACCACCACCGGGCGCTCGGCGGCGACAATCTCCGTCGTCGGTCTCCATCACCCGGAAGCGCATCCGGTCGAGCTCGTGGAGCAGGTCGTTGGGGAACTCGAGGTCCGCCTTGTCGACCTCGTCGATGAGCAGCACCACCCGCGCTCTCGCGCGGAACGCCTGGCCCAGCGGGCCCCAGCGGATGTAGTGGCCGACGTCCTTCACGTCGCCGTCGCCGAAGCGGCTGTCGTGGAGCCGCTGGACCGTGTCGTAGACGTAGAGGCCGTCCTGGGCGCGGGTGGTGCTCTTCACGTGCCAGGTGAGGAGCGGCAGCTCCAGCGCGCTGGCGATGGCCTCGGCGAGCAGCGTCTTGCCGGTGCCGGGCTCCCCCTTCACCAGCAGCGGGCGCTCGAGCGCCAGCGCGCAGTTCACCGCGGCCTGGAGCGCCGGGTTGGTCAGGTAGCGGTCGGTCCCGGTGAAGCGTCGGAAGGCGGTGGGCATGGGCGTCAGGCGGGGAGCAGGGTCCCGAGGAGCTGGGCCATCCGGTCCAGCGCGTCCGGGTGGACGGTGTGGGGTCCGTCGAAGGGGATGAACTCGACCGAGAGGCCCGCGGTCGTCAGGAGGTCCCGGAGCGCCTCGCCCTCGGAGTAGGGGAGCACCGGATCCTGTCGGCCGTGGGAGAGGACGACCGGCAGACCGGCGCGGCGGGGCGCGAGCTTCTTCCAGGTCTCGGCCGTGACCGGCACCGCGCTCAGGGCGACCAGCGCCGCCGGCCGGTGCTCCCAGTGCAGCGCGAGGTCCGTGGCCAGCATCCCCCCCTGGCTGAACCCGCCGAGCACCACCCGCTCCGGGCCGAGCCCCGTCCCGGCGAGGAGCGCCTCGATGGAGCCCTGCAGCTTTCGGCGGGCCGAGACCAGTCCCTCCGGCGCATCGTTCCGGAGTCGCTCCCGACCCTCCGGCGTCGTGCGAGAGCGTGGAGAGCTTCATCCAGTCCAGCGGCCACCAGGCTCGCGCGTCTCCCCACGCGGCGGCCCCCAGGCTCAGCGGCCCGGCAGGGAAGGCGAAGCGCACCGGGGCGAGGCGGCGCACGCGCTCGACCAGCTCGGGGACGAAGGGCACCAGGTCCTCTCCGGACGCTCCGTACCCGTGACAGAACACGACCAGCAGCGGTGGCCGGGCGGCGGCCTCCGGCTGCACCACGTGCACCTCCAGCTCGCCCACGGTGCTGGTGACCCCGGTATCCATGAAGTCGTCTCCACGCTAGCAGAGCATGGTAAGGCTTCCAGCGACGCCCATGGCTCGCTCGCACGTCCTGGTGACGGTCACCGGCGCGGATCAACCCGGCATCACTGCCCGGCTGACCGGCATCATCGCCACCAGCACCGCCTCCCTGCTCGACATCGAGCAGGTCGTCGTCCAGGGGCACCTGACGCTCGCGCTCCTGCTCGCCCTCGACGACGACGACGGGCTCCTGAAGGACCTCCTCTTCGCCGCCAAGTCGCTGGGGGTGGAGCTGGACTTCGCCCCGGTGGACCCGGACGACCCCTCCTCGCCCTCGCGCGACAGCCAGCGCTTCGTGGTGACCGCCATCGGACGGTCGCTCGGTGCGCGCGAGCTGCACGCCGTGGCCAGCACCCTGGCCGATCACCAGGGGAACATCGAGCGCATCCACCGGCTGTCCAAGGGGGACCTGGGCTCGGTCGAGATCCACCTCGGCCTGCCGCCCGGGGCGGACCCCGAGCCGCTGAAGCGCTCGCTGCTCGAGCTGGGGATGCAGGAGAGCTTCGACGTGGCGCTGCAGCGTGAGGGGCTCTTCCGCCGGAGCAAGCGGCTGGTGGTGATGGACATGGACAGCACCCTGATCCGCATCGAGGTCATCGACGAGCTGGCCCGGGCGCACGGCGTCGCCGACCGGGTGGCCGCCATCACCGAGCGCGCGATGCAGGGGGAGATGGACTACGACGAGTCGCTCCGGCAGCGGCTCGGGCTCCTCGAGGGGCTCGACGTCTCGGTGCTGCGCCGGCTCGCCTCCGAGCTCCCGCTGACCGAGGGGGCGGAGAAGCTCATCGAGACGCTCAAGCGGCTCGGGTACCGCACCGCCGTCATCTCCGGTGGCTTCTCCATCGCCGCCGAGGCGCTCAAGGCGCGCCTGGGCATCGACTACGCGTACTCGAACACGCTCGAGGTCGTGGGCGGCAAGCTCACCGGGCGGGTCATCGGCCCGATCGTCAACGGCAAGCGGAAGGCGGAGCTCCTCGAGGTCATCGCCCAGGCAGAGGGCGTGCTGCTCGACCAGGTCATCGCCGTCGGTGATGGCGCCAACGACGTGCCGATGCTGGAGAAGGCCGGCCTCGGCATCGCCTTCCGCGCCAAGAAGTCGCTCCGCGAGCGTGCCGACACCTCGCTGTCCGCCACCGGGCTCGACGCCATCCTGTACCTCCTGGGCATCAGTGCCGAGGAGCTGCAGGACGCCACGGCGCGATTCGGCGAGACCCCAGGGGAACGATGAGCGCGGAGTCGTGGGAAGGCTGGTGGCGCGGCCGGCGGGACGCCTTCGAGGAGGCGCTGCGCGGGCTGGTCGAGGTCAACTCCTTCACCGACAACCGCGAGGGCGGCCTCGAGGTCGGCCGCCGGCTGCGGAGCCTGCTGGCGCTCCCCGGCATCGACGCGTCGCCGATCGCCAGCACGCGCTACGCCGACCACTGGGTGTTCCGCACCGCCGGCAACCCGCGGCTCGCCCCCGTCGCCCTGCTCGGGCACCTGGACACGGTGTTCCCGCCGGGCGTGTTCGAGGGCTACCAGGTGGAAGGCGCGCTCCGCCGCGGGCCGGGCGTGCTGGACATGAAGGGCGGCCTGGTCGTGGTGGCCTTCGCGCTCCGGGGCCTCGCCGAGAGCTTTCCCGGGGGGCTGGACGCGCTGCCCCCGCTGCGCATCGTCGTGGTCTCGGACGAGGAGGTGGGCTCGCCCGAGGGCGCCGGAGTCATCCGTCAGGCCATCGCAGGGAGCGCCGCCGCCCTGGTGTTCGAGTCGGGGCGAGCGCAGGACGCGATCATCACCCGGCGCAAGGGCACGGGCGCGGTGACCGCCATCGCGCACGGGAAGGCTGCGCACGCGGGCAACCACCACGCCGAGGGAAGGAACGCCATCTGGGCGCTCGCCCGCTGGATCGACGCCGCGCAGCGGCTCACCGACTACGACCGGGGGGTCACGGTGAACGTGGGGAAGATCTCCGGCGGGCAGGGGAAGAACACCGTGCCCGACCGCGCCGAGGCCCAAGCCGACATCCGCTACATCACCCGGGCGGACGGCGAGGCCCTGACCCAGCAGCTCCACGACGCGGCGGCCCAGGCGGGCGCGGCGGTCCCGGGCACGCGGCTCGAGCTCTCCGGCGGCGTGGGGCGTGAGCCGCTCGAGCGGACGGCGGCGAGCGTGTCGCTGATGGAGGCCTACGCCGCAGCGGCGCGTGCCTCGGGGCTCGGCGCCGGGGAGGCTCCGCTCATCGGCGGGGGGAGCGATGCGAGCACCTCGGGGGCGATGGGAATCGCCTCGATCGACGGGCTCGGTCCGCGCGGGAAGGGCTTCCACACCGTCGACGAGCACATCGAGGTGGACACCCTGGTGCCCAAGGCCGAGGCCCTGGCGCGCTTCCTGGTGTCCCGGAGCGGACCGGCCGGTGGATGAGGACCCGCCCGTTCCGCTCCCGCTGGACGGCCGGCTGGACCTGCACCTGTTCCACCCGCGCGACGTCCCGGCCCTGCTGGACGCGTACCTCCCGGAGTGCCGCGCCGCCGGCGTTCTCCAGCTGGAGATCGTCCACGGCAAGGGAACTGGAGCGCTCGGGCGGCGCGTCCGGGCGCTGCTCGAGGGCCGCGACGATGTCCTCCACTGCTCCGTCGCCGACGAGGCCCGGGGCGGGTGGGGAGTTACCCTGGTGAGTCTTCGACCCCTGGCCGGGAAAGGTGCCCCGGACCCCTCGCGGGCGGGGCAGCAGTCCGAGTAGAAGATTCTCCCGTGGCCCATCCCTCCTCACTCACCGTCATGGTGGTCGACGATCAGTCGCTCTTTCGCCGGTCGCTCCAGGATCGGCTCCGCTCGGACGGCTACGACGTGGTGGGGGCGGAGAACGGGGCCGAGGCCCTCGAGCTGCTCGAGGGCGCGTCGAACCCCTGCGTCGTGCTCCTCGACCTCATGATGCCGGTGATGAACGGCATCGAGTTCCTGCACGCGCTGGACCGGCGACCCCAGACCGCCAACGTGCGGGTGATGCTGGTCTCCGGACACGGCGTGCTGGAGCGCGTGGCGCTCGACTCCAAGCGCATCGTCGCCCGGCTGCAGAAGCCGCTGGAGATGACCGAGCTACGGAGCGCGCTCGAGACGCAGCTCGGAGCTGGCAGCGGGCGGCAGGACCTGACCCGCCCGGTCCACTGAGCCCTCAGTCCTGGAGGTGGCTCACGTCGTTCCAGAGCCAGATGACCTCGGAGGCGTGTTCCCGCCCGAGGACGCTCACCGAGGCGGTGCTCAGCGCGTAGCGCTCGCCCATCGAGGGTGGCGCCTGCAGCCAGCGCGCGGTCAGGACCCGGAGCACGTGCCCATGGGCGAAGAGGGCGACGTCGCCGTCGATGCCGCGGACCTCGGACAGCATGCGGTCCACCCGCACAGCCACCTGCTCGGCGGTCTCGCCCTGCGGGCACCCGTCGCGCCAGAGGCTCCACTCGGGGCGCTCGTGCAGGATGTCCGCCCGCGTCCGGCCCTCGTACGCGCCGTAGTCCCACTCCATCAGGTCGGGACGCAGCTCGGCGCGATCTCCGAGCCCGGCGAGCGCGCAGGTGTCACGGGCCCGTGACAGCGGACTGACGAGTACCCGCGCGAAGGGCCAGGCCGCCAGCCGGTGCCGGAGGCGCTCGCCCTCTCGCCGCCCCTGCGCGTTGAGCGGGATGTCCTGCCTCCCGGTGTGCTGCTTGGACTTGCTCCAGTCGGTCTCCCCGTGGCGCACCAGGACCAGGACTCGGCTCGTCTGGGACATGTCACGCACCATAGAGCTAGAGCGGTCGTTCCCCCGAGCGGTTACAATGCGCCGCCCATGGAGACCCTGGTTCTCAGCACGGGGTACGAGCCTGTCGCCCGTGTCTCGTGGCAGCGGGCCATCAATCTCTTGTTCCTCGGCAAGGTGGAGGTGGTCGAGGAGTACGAGGATCGGCTGATCCGTTCGGTGACCTTCGCGGTCAAGATGCCGTCGGTCATCCGGTTCCTGCGCGCGGTCCGCAACCGCAAGCGGGCGATCAAGTTCAGCCGCGAGAACGTCTACGCCCGCGACCACGGGAAGTGCCAGTACTGCGCCGAGCGCGTCAGCCGGCAGGACGCCACCTATGATCACGTCGTCCCGCGCGCCCAGGGGGGCCACACCACCTGGGAAAACGTCGTGATCTGCTGCTTCGGGTGCAACCAGCGCAAGGGCGGACGGACCCCCATGCAGGCGGGGATGACGCTGAACAGCACCCCGGTGAAGCCGAAGAAGCTGCCCGAGACCTTCCACCTGACGTTCACCTACGAGCCCGGGATGCCGCTGTCCTGGCGCAAGTTCCTCCGGGACGTGGCGTACTGGCACGGCGAGCTCGAGGACTGAGCGCCCTCCCCGGCGCGGTCTGGCGGGCCTGGTCCAACCTCCCGCCGTCGCTCCGGCGCGCCCTCGGCAGGGCGGCGCTCCTCGCCAGCGTCGCGGTGGCCCTGGTCAACGGGGCGGTGAACTACGTCGGCGGGGCGAACGTCTTCCTGCTCTCGCCGCTGCACCTGCGCTCGCGGGTGCGTGCTCTCGGGCTCTATGCCCTGCACCGCCCCGGCTGCGCGTTCCGGGCCCACCCGCCGCTCACGCCGCTGATCACCGCCGCCGAGCGGCGCCAAGGGCTTCCGCCGGGGCTGCTCGAGGCGGTGGTGGAGGTCGAGAGCGGGGGACGACCGCACGCCATCTCGGGCACCGGGGCGGTGGGGCCGGGACAGCTTCTCCCCTCCACCGCGCGGCTCCTCGAGGTCCACGACCCGTTCGACTCCGAGGAGGGGGTGGACGGGAGCGCGCGCTACCTGGCGCAGCAGCTGCACCGCTTCGGGTCCATCCGGCTCGCCCTCGCCGCCTACAACGCCGGTCCTGGCGCGGTGGGGGCGGGGGGACCATGGCCCGACGAGACGCGCGCCTACGTGGAGCAGGTCACCGAGCGGTACGCTCACCGGCGGCGGGTCCACGCGCAGCGACGTCCCGGCGGTTGAGCACCCGGGAATCCCGTGCGTGGCCGTTGCCACGAAGGTAGGAAGGCGGACCCCAGCGCATGGTGTTGACCCGTCAGCAGCAGCTCTACACGTACCTGAGCGGCGTCTTCGTCGCGGCGCTGCTCATCGGCGACCTCACGGGCGGCAAGGCCTTCGCCATCGACATGCACCTGTTCGGGCTGCGCTACAACCAGCCGGTCTCGGTCGGGCTGTTCGCCTTTCCGATCACCTTCCTGCTCACCGACATCGTCAACGAGTTCTACGGGACGAAGGGCGCGCGGTTCCTGACGCTCCTCGGGATGTGGATGGCGGTGTTCGCCTTCGTGGTGCTCAAGGTCTCGCAGCTGCCGGCCGCGGACCCGAACAGCTATTACACCGACGCCGAGTTCAACAAGGTGTTCGGCGTCGGCGGCAAGCTCTTCATCGCGTCGATCATCGCCTACCTCTGCGGGCAGTTTCTCGACATCCACATCTTCGCCTTCTGGAAGGCCCTGACCCAGTCGAGACACCTCTGGCTCCGGGCGACCGGCTCCACCGTCGCCAGTCAGGTGGTGGACACTTTCGTCATCAACTACCTGTTCTGGTACGTCTTTCCCTCCGTCGGCAACGCCCAGCCGCGGCCCCTGATGTGGGTCACCAGCAAGGCGGTCGGCGAGTACCTCATCAAGCTGGTCATCGCCATCGGGCTCACCCCGGCGGTGTACGCGCTGCACGAGCTGGTGGTGCGCCGCCTGGGCATTCACCCACATCCGCACGGACCGTCCCCCGAACCGCTGCCGTCGCACGCACCGTCCGGTGGGACCACGTAGGTCCACCGGGGGTTGACGTCTCACGCGAGCGCCGGGCACGGTGAAGGACCATGTCCGACGGCCCCATCCTCATCGTCGACGATGACGTCTTCGTCCGGACACTGCTCCGGGAGATGCTTGCCGGACGGGGACATCCGCTGCGCGAGGCGGAGAATGGCCAGGAGGCGCTGGAGCTCCAGGGTCCTGCGCCGCGGGTGGTCCTGCTCGATCTGCTGATGCCGGAGATGAGCGGGATGGAGGCGCTCGCGCTGATCCGCGACCGCTGGCCAACGACACCGGTCCTGGTGATCAGTTCGATGGACAGCGACGCGCTGGTCAAGGAGGCGCTCGACGCCGGCGCCTCGGGTTACATCACCAAGCCGTTCCATCCTGTGGAGATCACGTTGGCTGTGGAGCGAGCGCTCGCGGCCTGAGCGACCCGCGGCAGGACCCTGACGATGCCCGAGTACTGGATCGGAGATGCGGAAGGACGGGTGCTCGGGCCGGTCAGCCTGGACGTGGTGCAGGACCTGGTGAACACCGGCCGGCTGATGGAGATCACCCGCGTCTCCCGCGACGGCCGGAACTGGGGAGCCCCCGTCTCCTTCCCCGAGGTGATGACGCTCCTGCTGAACGCGCCGGCCCCCGATTCGCTGCTGCAGTCGGAGCGCCAGGAGGCGGCGCGGGTTCGCGAGCACCTGCGGGCGATGAACGGCCGTCCGCCGCACGAGATCTTCCGGCTCGACCGCAACGCCTCGGTGGACGCCTACCGGAACGCCTTCTTCAAGCTGGTGAAGCGCTTCTATCCGGACCGCGTCCGGGCCCAGGCGCACCCGGACCTCCGGAAGGCCTACGCCGATGCCTTCCAGTTCCTCAGCCGGCTGATGGTGCACATCGAGAAGGAGCTCGCCGCCGGCGGGCCGGTGTCGCCGATGCCCACGGTGCGAGCGGTTCCCGCGCCGCCGATGGACGACGAGCCGCTGACGCCCGTCCCGGCGCCGCCTCCTCAGACCGCGCGGCCGCTCACCGTCGTTCCTCGCAGCCTGACGCCGCTGCCCCGGCCGAGCCCGCTGGCGCCGCCCGCGCACGAGGGGCGGTTCAGCTACCAGCCGCACGAGTTCGTGGGCTTCGAGCGCCGCGAGGACCGGGTCGAGGTGACCATCCGCGTGACCGCCCGGAACAGCCGGATGTTCACCGACCATCCGCTGGCCAACCTCAAGACCGACGGCTTCTTCCTGGCCTGTGCCAAGTCGCTGCCGCTCGGGACCCTGGTGGACATCATCTTCCGCTTCGACGAGGAGAAGCGCGAGGTCCGCTCCCGGGGACGGGTCATCCTCGAGAACACCGGTGGGGATCCCACCCGGCCCTCCGGCTTCGGGGTGCGCTTCATCACCCTGGTGGACCAGGACCGCCGCTTCATGCAGCAGTTCGTGGAACGCACCGCGGTGACCTGAGCGCGGGACCGGACCGTCGTCCGACATCCCCCGGGTTTCAGGACAGCACCCGGGAGCGGTGGCGCTTAGAGTCCCGGGCGCCGGTGCCAGCGTCCAGCACAGCGCAGCCCGTGTCCCCGGAGCCCGGCGACGGGCCAGTGCTCGTGCTGCGCGATGTGGCGCGGAGCTTCGGCGGCCACCCGGCGGTCCGCCGGCTCTCGCTCGACGTGTCGCGCGGCCGGACCACCGTCCTCCTCGGAGAGAGCGGGAGCGGCAAGAGCACGGTCCTCCGGCTGATGGCCGGCCTTCTCGCCCCGGACTCGGGCGAGATCCTCCTCGAGGGGACGGCGGTCACTCCCCGGACGGGATCGGCGCTGCGCCGGCGCATGGGATTCGGGCTTCAGTCCGGGGGGCTCTTCCGCACCTCACGGCGGCGGACAACGTCACCCTCCTCGCCCGCGCGCTCCGCCGTCCGGCAGAGTGGCGCGCCCGGCGGCTGGCGGAGCTCGGGGCGCTGGTGAAGCTCGAGCCGGAGCTTCTCGCCCGCTGGCCGGCCCAGCTCTCGGGCGGCCAGCGGCAGCGGGTGAGCCTGATGCGGGCACTCTTCCTCGTTCCCGCGGTGGTGCTGCTGGACGAGCCGCTCGGCGCGCTCGACCCGGTGACCCGGGGAGAGCTCCAGGGCGAGCTGGTCCGGGTCTTTCGTGCGCTGGGGACGACGGTGGTGCTCGTCACCCACGACCTGGACGAGGCGGCGAAGCTCGGCGACCGGGTGGCGCTGATGC
>CAWCLY010000018.1:0-13324 GCA_963796475.1 uncultured delta proteobacterium | reverse complement strand
TGGCCACCGGGGCGTGGCCCCGGCATGGGCGAGGGTTTCAAGAGCTCGGATATTTCCGTCTTGTTTCCTGACAAGGAAGGCACCAAGGAGTTCGCGCACAAAAAGAACACCAAGGCGGAAGTTGCAGTTCTGTTGTTCGGAAGGCCCGGGTTCGATGGAGAGCCCGGGCCTTTCTTCGGCCGCCGGAACGATCAGAACCTGATCACCTTGGAGTACGAGAGCGCGGAGAGCAGAACGGCGACCAACAGCACGATGGTCGAGCCGAGAAACCACCGCAGCGTCTTCTTGTATTCCGCGACTTCGTCATCCTCGACCTGCAGGGACCTCCACAGCGTGACGCACTGGCCGAGGATGGAGAACCCCAGCAGGATGGCCGAGGCGGTCGAGGTGACGTCCCACTCCCCCGGGAGCTCGAAGCCCCAGATACGCAGGAAGACGAGTGAGAACCCCAGGACGACCGTGATCGCGGTGATGAACCCCTGGCGGTATCCGATCGGGAGTGGCACGCGCGGCCCTTTCGCTTGACATGGGTCGCAGCACATTCTGACGAGGCGAACAGCGCGGGTCCACCGCACGGGACGGCTCGGCGGGTCGTGCCTCTGGTGGACGGCGGCCCGGGCTGCCGGCTCTCGAGCGTCGGGAGCGTGTCCTCGAGGGCGCTCCCGATCCCCTTCGGAACGTGTCGGTCGGGCAGGTGTCTGGAGGCCGCGGCCGGGTGCAGAGTAGGATGGGCAGCGTGGAACCTTCACAGGTCGCGCTGTGGGTACGAACCACGGCGCGGGTATCAGTCGCTCTCTACTCACTCGCGCTCGGCGGGTTCGCAGTCGAGGCGTACCGCGGGCGTGTGCCGCGAGCATCGCTGACGCTCTGGCAGCTATTCATTGTCTTCTTCACGATCCATTTCTTGTTCGTGGCGTGGCTGACCGTTGCAACTGCGGGTGAGAACATCGAACGGCGTGGTGGCGCGCTCTTGACCATCCTCGTGGGGGCGGCCCTCTACCTGGCGAGCTTTGCAGTGCTGACCGGCGCACAACGACGCCGCCCATTGGCCTGGCTGGGCGCGACGACAATCTGGCTCATGATCCTGGGGACATACGTCAGCAGGATTCCTCGAGCCCCGGCCTTCGCCCTGCCGGTTGGCGTGGCGACGGTGGCTCTGGTTGCCTTTCTCTTCGGGCCGCGTGCCGCGATGCGAGGAGCATGAAGATCGCCATCCTCGGGGCGGGCGGAGTGGGCGGATACGACGCTGCGGTGCTCTCCGCGCCGGAACGAGGTGCAGGTGCTCGCCCGCGGCGCCCACCTGGCGGCCATCCGGCGTGACGGGCTGAAGGTCACCGACCTCGACGGCGCCTGGGTCGCGCGCGTCGAGGCCTCCGACGATGTTGCCGCGCTGCGGGGTGCCGAGCTCGCCGTGGTGTCGGTGAAGGCCTACGACCTGGACGCCATCGGCCCCGTCGCCGCCGATCTCGCCCGGCACGGCGCGGCGGTGCTCCCGCTGCTGAACGGAGTGGAGGCCGCCGAGCGCCTCGAGCAGCTCGGCGTTCCTCGACAGGCAATCCTCGGCGGCCTCACCGCCATCAGCGCGGAGCGGACGGGCCCGGGTCAGGTCGTGAGGAGGAGCCCCTTCAACCGCGTGGTCGTGGGGGAGCTCGCAGGCGGGCTCTCGGAGCGCGCCCGGGCGGTGGCCGGCGTGCTCGGCGCCGCAGGGATCGAGGCCCGCGCCAGCGCCGAGATGCCGCTCGAGCTGTGGCGGAAGTTCGTCTTCATCACCACCATGGCCAGCTGCTGTGGCCTGTCGCACACCTCCATCGGCCCGCTCCGGGCGGCGCCGCTCGGCCTCGAGCTCCTGGAGCGTGCCACCGCCGAGTCGGTCGCCGTCGGGCGTGCGCACGGCATCGCCTTCGCCCCGGACGAGGTGACCCGGGTCATGGCCCAGGTCCGCTCCATGCCCGAGCCGATGAAGCCCAGCTTCCTCCTCGACGTGGAGCGCGGCGGGCCAACCGAGCTTGACGTGCTCGGCGGCGCGGTGAGCCGGCTCGGACGTCAGCTGGGCGTGCCCACGCCGGTGCACGACACGGCGGTCGCCGCCCTCGGCGCCGCGCTGGGGCTCACCGGCTGAGGCCCCGGGTGTCGGGGCCCGGCCTGCGCGAGGGTCGAAGGCGAGGAGAGCCGGCGATCATTTCGCCGGCCGGATGTTCTGGTTCACCCGGAACAGGTTGCCCGGATCGTACTTGGCCTTGATCTCCGCGAGCTTGGGGTAGTTGTCGCGGTACGCGGCCTTCACCAGGTCCTCGCCTTCGTCCATGATCATGTTGACGTAGCCGCCCCCGGCCGAGTGCGGGTGCATCGCCAGCCAGTAGTCGCGCGCCCACTGGGTCATGCGCTCGTTGTTGGCCGGGTCCGGGTCCACGCCGACGATGACCTGCGCGAAGTTGGCATCGCGGAAGCTGAACGCCGTGTCACCCTTGCCGGCACGATGCGCGGCGCCGTTGATCGGGTAGATGTGCATCGTCGAGTGGAACGTCGGCAGCTGAGGCCCGTACTTGACGTGCAGGTCGATGGCCTTGTCGGAGTAGTCGCGGAAGAAGTCGGCCTTCCAGTACCACTGCAGGCCGGCGGGGTAGAGCGCGTCGAACATTCCCTGCAACGTCGGCCAGGGAATCGGTCCCACGAAGTCGATGACCGGTGGCCCGAAGGCGCGGATCTTCTTGAAGCGCTCCTCGGCCTTGTCCAGCGGGCCGGTGTAGCACCAGACGATGCCGCACATCTTCTTGCCCTGGTACTGCTCGGGGAACGGCGCCGCCGGCGGGACGGTGAGGTAGGCGAACCAGCCGTTGATGTCCTCCGGCGCCTCGAGGATGAAGTCCTTCCACCACTTCAGCACCTCACCGCTCTTCTCCAGCGGAAAGATCATCGGCCCGCCGTAGACCGTGCTGATGGGGTGCAGCCGGTACTCGAACGAGGTGACCACGCCGAAGTTGCCGCCTCCCCCGCGCACCGCCCAGTAGAGGTCCGGGTTCTCCTTGGCGTTGGCCACGACGAAGCGGCCGTCGGCGAGCACCATGTCGACGCTCAGAAGATTGTCGAGGGTGAGCCCGTGGGTCCGCGACAGGTAGCCGATGCCGCCTCCGAGGGTGAGCCCACCCACGCCGGTGCTGGCGATGAAGCCGCTCGGGGTCGCCAGGCCGAAGGGATGGGTGGCGTGATCCACGTCGCCCCACTTGGCCCCGCCCTCGACGCGCACGGTGCGAGCCGCCGGGTCGACCCGGATCCCCCGCATGCGCGAGAGGTCGATCACCAGACCGGCATCGACCACCCCGAGGCCCGGGCCGCTGTGACCGCCGCCGCGCACCGCCAGCGGGAGCTTCTGCTCGCGGGCGAAGTTGACGCAGGCGATGACGTCCGCGGCGTCCACGCAGCGAGCGATCATCGCCGGCCGCCGGTCGATCATCCCGTTGTAGACCTTGCGCGCCTCGTCGTAGGCGCCGTCTCCCTGCCGGAGCAGCTCTCCCCGCACCTGCGTCCGAAGGGTCTGCACTGCCGTCTCGTCCAGCTTGCTCATCGTCTGCTCCCGTTGTGGTCCAGCGTTGTGCGACCACGGTACGGAGCCCGCGTGAGCGGAGAGTTCGGGCCGAGCATGGTCGACGCGGACCAGACACCCGCCGGCGTTAGCGTTCCGTTAGATCGGCCAGGAGCGCGAGCGCGGCGCAGTGATCGGGCGTCCCATGGCCCTCACCAAGGGTGCGGATCAGCTCCGCCAGCGGTGTGGGGCTGCGGCGGAGGCGGGACAGGCTGGTGGCGGCGCGGAGCTCGAGCGAACGCGCTCCCGCGGCCCGGGCGATCTCCAGCGCCCGCAGGTAGGCCGCAGCGCCCTCGTCCTCGCCCGCCCCTGCGGCGAGCCGGAGGTCGCCGCGCAGCCGGTGCAGCTCGGCATCCCACCAGCGTTCGTTGTTCCCGCGCGCCATGGCCAGCGCCTCGTCGATGACCGAGAGACCCTCGGCGGCCCGCCCCGCCTGGCACCACACCGCGGCAAGGAGCCCGAGGTAGTACGGCAACCGGAGCCTTGCTCCGCTGGCGCGAAAGACCTCGATCGACTCGCGCAGCGCACCGATGGTCGCCAGCTCCGGGCGGCTGGTCGCCTCGGCGTGGCGGACCAGGATCTCCGACCAGGCGCGATAGTACGGGGCCCGCGACTCGGTGGTGACCGCCAGCGCCTTCTCCGCGGAGCGTCTCGCGGTGGCGACGTCACCGCACAGCTGCTGGAGAAGCGCGAGGTACGTCGCGGCGACCGACTGGTTGAACGGCTGGGCCAGCACCTCGGCGATCCGCATCGCCTCGAGCCCCTGGGCAAGCGCGGTGTCCGCGCGGCCCTGGAGCCAGAGCGCATGCGCCCACCAGGCGCGGCCGTGAACGGCGAAGTTCCAGCCTTGCTCGTCGGCGATGCGCTCCACCTGCGATGGATCGTTCAGGGCCAGCGCGCGCTCGAACTGCTCGCTCGCCTCGCCGATCCGTCCCAGGTGGAGCCGCGAGCCGGTGAGCATCATCTCGCTCTCCAGAGGGGGCGGCGACTGCTGGGTCCGCTGGTAGAGCCGGTGCAGCTCCTCGGAGACCAGCTCCACCTTCTCCAGGCGCGCCTGCACCAGATAGAGCGACTGCATGCCGTAGAAGGCCCGGGCCCTCTGCCTGTCGTCACCGACGCTGTCGCAGAGGGCGACCGATGCAATCCAGGCTGTGCTCGACCTCCGGCGAGGTCCAGCCCCGGGTCATCCGGTAGAGGCGCGCCAGGCCGAGCTGGATCTGGAGCTCGCGGGTCTCGCGCGCGAGGCCGGCCGGCTGGCGTTCCAGCAGCGCCAGGGCCCGCCGGAGGAGGTCGATCGCGTCCTCGTTGGCGTAGGTGCGTTGCGCCACCACCGCCGCGCGCTGGTAGAGCTCGATGGCCTGCCCGTCGAGGCCGGCGCGGTCGAGGTGCGCGGCGATCGCGCCGCTCAGCGGGTCCAGGGCTCCGGCGTGCAATGCCTCCAGGGCCTGGGCGATCCGCCGGTGCAGGAAGCGACGCTGGGGCGGAGTGATCTCGGCGTAGGCCACCTCGCGCAGCTTGTCGTGGGTGAAGTCGTACAGGTCGGCGCCGATCTCCTTCACGATGCGGCGTTGCCACAGCTCATCGAGCGCGCGCACGACGGTGTCCTCGCTGGACTGGCCGGCCTCGAGGAGGAGGGCGAGCCCGAAGCCGCGCCCGATGGCGGCTCCGAGGTGGGCAACCTCGCGCGCCGGCGGCGAGAGCTGCGCCAGACGGGACTCGATCACCGCCTGCACCCTGGACGGCAGCTCGACCTTCGCCTGCTCCGCGCTTCCCTTGCTCGCCGGCGGAGAGCCGAGACCTGCCCGTGCCATCTCCACCACGAACAGCGGGTTCCCTTGTGTCTCCCGGAACAGCCGGAGGGCGGCGATCTCGTCCAGCGCGCGGCGCTCGAAATGCGCTGCCAGCCGAGCGGTCTCGGCCGCATCGAGCGGCTCGAGCGCGATCTCGGTCATCGGGACCCGGCCGCCCCGGAGGTGCAGGAGCATCGTCCGGAGCGGGTGGGCTGCAGGGAGCTCCTCGTCTCGCGCGGTGCCCACGACCAGCATCCGCGCCCGGACGTCGAAGCGGAGGAGGTAGTGCAGCCACTCGATCGTCTCCCGGTCGCACCACTGGAGGTCGTCGAGGAGCAGCATCAGCGGCTGGGGTGCCCCGAGGACCGCCCGGGCCAGGGCCTCGAAGAAGCGCTGCCGCTCGCCGTACTCGGTCATCGTGTCCGGGGGTGGCAGGTCGGGCCGCTCGGTGCGGAGCTCGGGGAGCACGCGCGAGACCTCGGTGAGCCACACCGGATCGAGGCCGTCCAGGGCGCGACGGATCGCCGGGGTGCGGAGCCACTCGCTGACCGGCGCCAGCGACAGCTGTCCCTCTGTGGCGTAGCAGCGCGTCGCCGCGGCGGTGACACCCTGGCGGCGGCCCCAGACGAGGAGCTCCTCGGCGAGCCGCGACTTGCCGATCCCGGGCTCTCCGGTGACGAGCACGAAGGCCGGGGCGCCGGCGTTGCTCTTGCGCCAGGTCTCGAGCATCCCATCCCACGCGGGTTCCCGGCCGATGAGCGGCGGCCCGGCGTCGGGTGACGGGGCGCGGCCCGAGGCGGCGGGTTCCTCCTCGCGCAGGAGCGACTGGTGGATCCGCTGCAGCTCCGCGCCGGGCTCGATGCCGAGCTCGCGGCGCAGGGTGGCAGCGTGGTCCCGGTAGACGCGCAGCGCGCCCGCGCGGTCACCCGAGAGCGCGAGCGTGCGCATCAGGGCGCGGCAGGCCTCCTCGTCGGTGGGCTCGTCCTGGAGCAGGCGGCGCAGGTGCTCGACCGCAGCCGGGTAGTCGCGGCTGGCCTCCTCCAGGGACGCGAGCCGGGCCAGCGCGCGTCGGTGGAGCTGGCGGAGGCGCTCACGGTCCGGTTCGATCCATCCGTCGTAGCACCCGGGGAGCAGGTCTCCACGGTACAGGTCCGCGGCGCGTTCCAGGGCGGCGCGCTCGACCGCCTCGCCCCGGGAGCCCGCCGCCTCGGACACCGCCGCCTCGAAGCTGGCCACGTCCAGCGCGAAGCCGGCGTCGGCGCGCCACGCCGCGGTCCGGGTGTCCGCGACCAGGAAGCGGTCCGCGTCCGGCAGGGCGTGGCGCAGCTCGTGGAGGATCTGCCGGAGGTCGTTGCGGGCCTGCGCCTCGCTCGAGTCCGGCCAGAAGACGAAGGCCAGGTGCTGTCGCAGCTGCGGCGCGTCCCGGTGCAGGAGGAGGTACGCGAGCAGGGAACGGAGCCGCGGCGAGCTGACCCCGGTCACCGGCTGGTCGCCATGCGCCAGGCTGAGCCCGCCGAGCAGACGGATGTGGAGGGTCGGGTCCGTGCCCACGGGAGCGACTCCGGCAGGACTCGAACCTGCTACCCCCGGCTTCGAAGGCCGGTGCTCTATCCAGATGAGCTACGGAGCCGCGACAGTCGTACCAGGTCGGTGCGCGTCCTTGTAGGGCTTCCCCGAAAGGTCCTCGGGAAGGGCGGCGTCATCGGCGAGATCGTGCTCGCGCAGTGACTGGGCCTCGAGCGGTGGGATGCGGCGACGGATGAACGCGCGCTCTCGTCGAGGCGCAGGGCGCGCCCGAGAGGCGGTTTCCCGGACAGCGGCCCACGTCCTCCGGGAGCGCAAGCGCTGCACCTCACCGGCGGCCCCGCACGCAGGGGTTGCGTCGCGCCGGTGCTTACCGCAGTCTCCGCCCCTGGCGCACTGCGTGCACCGCCGAGCGGGCCCATGGAACGTGCTGACCTCGCCACCCGCTCCGCCGACGCGCCGCCGTTCTCCGGCGTCGTGCGCGCCGTTCTCGACTGGTACGCCGGCCTCTTCGCGCCCAGCGCCGTGGTCGAGGAGATCACGACCCGGCTCCAGCTTCCGGCCCCTCCGGCCGAGGTCTGGCGGTCGCTGAAGTTCTACGAGGAGGTTCCCTCCCGCCCCGGGTTGCTCCTCCGGATCGGCCTGCCGGCGCCGGTCCGCTCGGAAGGGGAGAAGACCCGGATGGGCGGCACCGTCCGCTGCGTCTACGAGGGTGGATACGTCCTCAAGCGCACCACCTCGACCGAGCCGCCGAACGTGCTGCGGTTCGAGGTGTTCGAGCAGCGGCTCGGTCTCGAGCACTGCCTCTCACTCAGCGATGGGGTGTACGGAATCCGTGCGGTGCCCGGCGGCTCCGAGGTCGCGCTCACCACACGGTACCGGGGCCACCTCCGTCCACGCGCGCTGTTCCGGCCGCTCGAGCGCCGGCTCACCCACGAGATCCACGGCCACATCCTCGCGGGGATGCGCACCGCGCTCGAGTCCGCGGCCGCGCAGTCGGCACCGGCCAAGGTCGGCTGAGCGCTGCTCTCGGTCGTGCGGCTCAGCCGTGCGCGGAATCCAGCGGCTCGAGCCGGCAAACGCCGGAGCGGAACGCCGGGAACCCGGAGATCGGATCGAGGCGCTCGCCGTCGATGAGCGTGTTGGCGTTCGCCGTTTCCCAGCCCGCGGGCATCACCGCCACGTCCCGCCGGACGTCGGTGGTGACGGAGACCACGAGCTCCACCCGCCCGTGCGGTGAGACCACAGCCGCGCGCCGGCCGTGCTGGATCCCCGCGGCGCGGGCCGCCTCCGGGTGCACCCGGACCACCGGCTCCGGCTCGAGCAGCCGGATTCGCGCCACCTGTCGGAACTGCGAGTTGATGTAGGCGCGGGTTCGAGGTCCCGTGACGAGCATCAGCGGAAATCCGGCCGAGGGGCGGAGCGACGGCGCGGTCCACTCCGGAAGCGCGGGGTGACCCGCCCGGGCGAGCAAACCCGAGGCAAGCTCGATCTTCCCCGACGGCGTGCCCACCCGCGGCGGGCCCTCGCCGCGATCGAACCCGGGTGCCAGCTCCGGGGCCGCTGGCACCGCCACCCGCGGCGCACCCTCGGCCTCGGCCCAGCTCTTCCATGGGAACCAGGCGCCGAGGCCCATCGCCCGCGCCAGCTCGAAGACCACCTTCCAGTCCGGCCAGGCCTCATGCTGGGCCGGCACCACGCCCTCGGCCTCGGCGAAGGTGGCCGCCGGCAGGACCACGTCCGCACGCCGACCGCTGGCGGTGAGGAACGGGTCGACCGAGACCAGGAGCGCCAGCCGGTCCGCGGCGCGCTGGAGCTCCTGGCTGCCGGGCGCGGTGACGAGCGCGTTGGACGCGATGAGGACCAGGGCCCGCACCGGGTACGGCCGGTCCTCGAGGATGGCCCTGGCCAGCGCGTTGCCTTGCGCCTCCCGGTTGAACATCTCGAAGAGCGGGTATGCGTCGCCGCCCACCGGCCGGGCCCGCGGGGCAGGAGGCACGGGCTCGGGAGTGGAGAGCCGGGGCAGGGCGGGCAAGGGGCCGGTCACGTTCCCCTGGTGGACGGGGGTGAGGTCCTGGCGAATCTCGGGCTCGCCCGCGCGACAGCAGAGCGCCTCCAGCGCGGCGATGGCCCGAACCGTCTGGACGCCGTTCTCGTGGTGCTCCACCCCCAGGCCAGACCAGATGCCCGTCGGGGTCTCGGCCGCGATGAGGCGCGCGGTGCGGAGGATCTGCTCTGCGGGCACGCCGGTCAGCGCCGCAGTCCTCGGCGGCGGGTAGGACGCGGCCAGCTCCGAGAGCGCGTCGAACCCCACCGTCCGCTCCTGGAGGAGCGGCGCATCCACGAGACCCTCCGACACGAGCACGTGGATGAGCCCGAGGGCGAGGGCTCCGTCCGTCCCCGGCCGCACCGCGAGGTGCTCGGTCGCCACCGCGGCCAGCTCGGTCCGCACCGGGTCCACCACCACCAGCCGCCCCTCGGTCGCCTTCCGGGCCACCACGTGCGCGAGCAGCGGGGTGCTGTGCGTGGGGTTGGCGCCCCAGATGACCAGGGTCCGCGTCCGGCGGAGGTCGTGCCGGTACTTGCTCCCCACGGTGAGCGCCTGGCCCATCCTTCCGGCCGTCTCGCAGAGGCTGGCCACCGAGGCGACGTTCGGTGTCCCCCACGCGCGCGCGAGCCGGTCGATCCACTCCATCAGCGGATGGCGCACCAGCGGCCAGCCGGTCTGGAACGCCACCGCCTCGGGACCGAAGCGGGCGCGCACCTGCGCCATCCGCTCGCCCACGAAGGCCAGCGCCTCGTCCCACGAGGTCTCGACCAGCCGGTCTCTCCGGCGGACCAGCGGACGGCGGAGGCGCTCGGGCGAGTGCACCACCGAGGGCAGGGCGTGCCCGTGCTGGCAGAGGAATCCGCGGGTCTCTCCCGTGGTGTCCCCGTCCACGCGCAGCAGCGTCGTCCCGGACACCCTTCCTGCGAGATCGCAGTGGAGAAGACAGAAGCGGCACTGGCCCCGGGTCAGGTGGGCCGGCTTGGGAGCGTGCGCCGCCACGCCGACCGCCACCGCGGCGGCGCCCGCGCCGGCGATGGGCGCTGCCCGGAGCAGGTCGCGGCGCGACAACCGCCGGCTCATGCCCGACCTCCCGGGCGCGAGCCGTCCGGCGCGATGCGGATGGCGCGGGCCTCCTCGGGGCACGCCTCCTCGCAGAGCCCGCATCCCACGCAGCCCTCCGGATGGAAGAGCGGCGCCTGCTGCGGCCCCACGATCTCCACGGCGCGGGTGCCCATGGGGCAGACGTAGGCGCACAGCCGGCACACGCCCTCGCCGCTCCAGGGGAGACACGCCCTGCGGTCGAGCACCGGCACGCCGATGCGCACCTCGGCCGTGATGCGCTCGGGGATGGCCGGGATGCGCGCCAGCGCGCCGGTGGGACAGGCCTCGGTGCACGCCATGCAAAGCACGCACGCCGACTCACGGAGGGCGAGGAACGGATGACCGGCGTCGAGCCCGGCGCCACCCGGGAAGCGGATGGCCCGGGTGGGGCACACCTCGGCGCAGCGGAAGCACCCGATGCACGCCCGCTCGAAGCTCCCCGGCGGGAGCGCTCCGGGTGGACGGAGCTCCCCGGCGGTCGCCCGCGAGCGGCGGGCGAGCAGGCCGGAGACGGCTCCGGCGGCGAGCGCGAGCACTCCGCGGCGATTCAGGGCCGCCTCCCCTCGAGCGTCAGCGACAGCGCGCCGGTCGGGCACGAGGCCACGCACCGCCCGCACCGCTCGCATCCGGCGTCGAGCCAATCCGCATCGGGCTCTGCCCGAGATTGCAGACCACGTCACAGACGGTGCAGTCGGTGCAGGCGGCAGCCTCGCGTCGCACCCGCACCGGCGAGCGCGCGCCGAGAAGCGAGAAGAGCGCCCCGCCCGGGCAGAGCGAGCGGCAGAAGCCCGCGCGGGACACGGTCGTGTCGAAGAGCCACACCGCGGCGAGCACGGTGGCGCCGCCGCCCAGCCCGAGGCCCAACGCCAGCCGGTACGCGGCCCGGGCGAGGAGCGCCGGCGGGTAGAGCAGCGCCGAGAGCTGGATGCCGAGCGCCGCCGTCCCGCCGAGCACGGCGCCGAGGACCGCGAAGCGCAACCAGCCCGGAAGCCGGAGATCCAGCGGCCGCAGGCCGACCCTCCCCAGCGCCCAGCGCACGGCGTTGCTCACCGCCAGCAGCGGTAGATACGGGCAGAGCCACCCGCAGAAGAAGCGGCCTCCCACCACGACGAGCAGGAGCACCGGGAGCGCGGCAAGGAGGAAGCCCGGCCGGGCGCCACGGGCGAGCACCACGCCGGCCGACATCAGCGGATCGAGGAGCTCGATGCCCAGCGCCCGCGCCGCCCCGGTCGCGCCGACGAAGAGCTCCTGGGGCCAGGTGCGATCCGCCATGCGCGCCGCGAGGAACGGCGTGCCGATGACCGTCAGGACGCTCACCGTGAGCACCGCGCGCCGGAGCACCTGGGTGGTGCGTCCGCCCCGCAGCGTGACGTCCCACGGCTCGAGCAGCCTGCGGGCCCGTGGTGCTGCAGGTGTTCCAAGGTGGTCCACGATCGATGGGATCCATCGCAATCGACGGGCCACGCCGGTGGGTGGCGTCGAGCGCAACTCCTTGCGGTGGAACCACGCCCGCGAACCTGCGCGCGCAATCCCTGCGTGCCCGCGTGGTTCCTCGCCGCGACCGCACTCCACAGGTGTGGCGGGCACTCCGCCCCGCAGCGGCGGCCGAGCTCCGCGGCATCCCTGGAGCGCGCGTGCGGGGCGAGGTGGGCTGCTGTGCTCCCTGCCTGCAGGGAAGGCGCAGCTCGGGCAAGCTCGGGGATCTCCCGTGCGCTGGCCGCTCCTCCTCGCTCCGGTGCTGGTGATCTCCGGCGTGGTCGCGGCCGTCGTGCTGCACCGCCAGGCCCCCCTGCCCGCGCCGGCGGTCGTCGCGCCGTCCCGACCGTCCTTGCCCTCGACGCCGGCCTCAGCGACGAGGAGGTCTTCGCCGCCAGCATGGCGCGGCTCGCCGAGGCCCGGCGGCGCGCCGAGGCGGAGCTGGCCGCGGCCCGCGATGCCTGTCCGTCGCCGGGGGTCGTCGTGCCGATCCCGGTGCGCAACCGCGCTGCTCGCCGCCGCGGCGGGCAGAGCGAGCCCACGCGCGGTGCGGCGGAGGCGAGCGCGTGGCCGCCCGGCTGGCGCAGGACAATCTCCCGGACGGCGGTGGAGCAGGTCCATGCACTCCTCCGCGCCCACTCGGACGCGGCCCCGGCCCGGCGCTCGAGCTGCATCGCGCTCTCTTCGCAGTCCCCGGCGAGGAAGAGGCGCGCTGGCGAAGGTCGACCCCGGTAGCCTCCCGCCGGAAATGTCGAAACTGCCCGGCTTCGAGACCATGGTGCCGTATCGCGCTCGGCCCGGCTACTGGCCGCAGATCACGCATCGCCGCCGCCCGCGCCGGGCAACCGGACGGCACACGCTCAAACGGACCAGTACCGCGCCGACGCTCGACGAGTCGACGCCCGAGAAAGACGTAACCCAGCACTCAGCAAGTACCAGTTCCAGGACAACGACCTGCCGAGCACGCTGGATTCCTCGGAGCACGGCCTCCGGCTGGAGTCCCGGGGACCCCCGGCTCGAAATCCGTCTCGAGCACGGACGGGCGAAGACCGACCGGCTGGGCATTCTCGAGCACGTCGCCTTGGAGCACTTCGTGGTCGCGTTCGACGGACGAGCGGAACATGTCCGGCCGCGCGGGCGAGCCTCGAGGTGATCGAGGGCCCGGCGTCACGGTCCCGTCGGCGCGCTCCCCCGGAGCTGTCCCGAGGACCCGATCCCGCTGGTGCTCCTACCCGGATCGCTCGTTCGACCAGGAGGGACACGCCTCGTGGTCCGCCGCAGTCTACGACGGGAAGACTTCGCCTTCCCTCCGCCGGGGCGGACGCCCACTTCGGCCCGCTTCGGCGGCACGCTGTTCCACGAGTACCAGCCGCGCCCTGTTCCCACACACAACCAGCAGGAAACGTTCACCGAGCTGGCTCGACGAGGGGTTCGCCGACGTCGCGCGGGCTCCGCCTCGATTGAGAGCCAGCCGTTCGCTGCACCCCGGACGTGCACCGCTGCCCGCTCCGCACGCTCGACGGCGGCTGGGAGATCGATCGCCGATCACCGCTCCGCTCGGCCTCGCGTACCTCGAGAAGACGACCCACGCGGTGGAGCGCATCATCGAGCGCCACCGCGAGGCCGGGGTCCGCGCGCCTCCTCGCCGAATGTCCACCGGCGCATCCTTCGCCACCACCTTCGAGCGGACGCTCGAGCGAGGACTACGGGACGTTTACCGCGACTCGTTCGACGCCGAGTCGCGCCCTTGATGGTTCGGCGGCCCATGGACGTCGAGCTGAAAGAAAACCCGGCGCTGCTGAG
>CAWCLY010000017.1:0-50694 GCA_963796475.1 uncultured delta proteobacterium | reverse complement strand
CGGCCGTGCGGTCCCGTCCGGACATCAGGATGACCGGAGGAATGGCCTGGGCGGTGGACCGCAGACGCTCGAGGAACTCCGGTGCGGACATGTCTGGCAGGTCCCAGTCGAGCAGGAGCAGCGAGACTGGCTCGCGCGCCAGGATCGACAGGGCCTCGCTCCCGGTCGTAGCGACCACCGCGCGCCGGTTCATGTCGGCCAGCGCCTCGCGCAGGAGCATGCCGAGGTCCGGCCCGTCCTCGACGACGAGGATGCTCTGTCGCGCGGCGCTCACGATTCGAGCGACGCCCGGACCTCGAGGAGCGTCGCGTCCTCGGCATCGAGTGTGGTGCCGTGTAGCAGGACATCCTGGATGAGTCCGGCGTGCTGGCGCAGGGCATCCGCCTTGTCCCGGAAGCGCTGGGAGAGGTTGCGGTCGGCAGACGCGGCGAGCCGGTCCGCGAGCTGCGCACTCTCCTCGAGGGAGCGGACCGAGGCCCAGAGCGCCGCCTCCAGCGCCTCGCTCTGCTCGGCCAGGAGGCTGTCGGCGGAGACGGTGTGCCCCACGTGGCAGCGGTAACGGAGCAGACCACCGTCGGAGCTCTCGACCATCGCGCCCTGACAGGTGGGGCAGACGATGTTCGACGGCTGAGGCGCGACCTTGTGCGCCCCCTGCGCCTCCTCCACCGCTTCGTCGGAGATGGGCTCAGAGACAAGGCCCTGGAGCAGCTCGGACAGGTCTGCAATGGGCGCCGTGTGGTCCACCGCCACGTGCGTGATCGCGCTGGTGACCATACCCGGGTACTCCGGATCGCTCTGGACGACGGCCACGCCGCCCTGGGCCTTCACCGCCATCAAGCCCTCGGTTCCACAGCTCAGGTTCCCGGTCAGCAGGACGTCGATGACTCGCGAACCGTACACGCGGGCGGCCGTCCGGAACAGCGGGTCCACCGCAGGCCGGTGGCCGTTCTCCTTGGGGCCGCGGGTGACCCGAACGAAGTCGCGGTGAATTGTCATGTGACTGTCGCTCGGCGCGACGTAGAATCCGCCCCGGCGCGATCCGCTCTCCATGGATCGCTGCGTGCGCCGGGAGAGGGCCCCAGCGCGAGAGGATCTCGGCGAGCTTGCTCCCGGGCTCCGGCGCCGAGTGCATGACGATGAAGACTGCCGCAGGGAGGTCCCCGGCAGCTGGGACACGAGCCGCTGCAAGGCGGTGAGCCCGCCTGCCGAGGTGCCGATCACCACCACGTCGCGATGGAGGGTGCCGCTCCCGGAGACGTCATCGGTGGCCATCGTCCTGAACAGGTAAGACCTCCGGGGCGATCCCGACAAGGTCCTGCGGCGTGTTGACTTCGAAGCGTGAACCCGCGATCCGTGATGTGGAGCGTTCATGACCAAACCGACCAAGCCACCGTCGGATGGTGGTGACAGCCGGGCCGAGGCGCGTCCCGGGACGGCGCCGGCGCGGGAACCGGCACCGCCGGTGGAACCGGACGTGAGCAAGCGCACCGGCCTCGACGGCAATTCGCCGGATATGGCCAAGATCGGAGCGGAGGGGTTCCCGGTGGTGGGTGTCGGCGCGTCGGCCGGCGGGGTGGAGGCGCTGGAGGCGTTCTTCGGTGGGCTCGCGCAGACCGGGATGGCGTTCGTCGTGGTCCAGCACATGGCCAGCGACAAGCAGAGCCACCTTCCCGAGATCATCGGGCGAGCCACCCGCATGCCGGTGGTGCAGGCCACGGATGGGCTGAGCGTCGAGCCCGACCATGTTTACATCGTGCCGCCGGGGTACAACCTGGCCCTCTTCGAGGGGAAGCTGCACCTCATCGAGCTGGCCCCCGGCGGTACGCACGGCTCGGTACTCCCGGTGGACTTCTTCTTCCGCTCGCTCGCCGCCGAATGTGGCTCACGGTGCATGGGAGTCATTCTTTCGGGGACGGGCGTGGACGGGATGCACGGGCTGCAGGACATCCGCGAGGCCGGCGGGCTCACCTTCGCGCAGGAGCCGGCCACCGCGCGCTTCCCCGGCATGCCGTCGGCGGCGGCGGTGGGGGCCGACGCTGTGCTCTCGCCACAGGGAATCGCCGAGGAGCTGGCGCGCATCAGCCGGCACCCGTACCTGCGCGGCTCCATCGCTCCACAGGACGACGAGGGCCGGAAAAAGCTGTTCATCCTCATCCGGTCGGCATTCGGGACCGACCTGTCCTTCTACAAGTACGCCACGGTGCAGCGGCGCATCGAGCGGCGGATGGCGCTCAACAGGATCGAGCGCCTCGAGGACTACGTGAGGCTGGTCCAGGCGCACCCGGCGGAGCTGAAGACGCTGTACCGGGACCTGCTCATCAACGTGACCAGCTTCTTCCGCGACGCTGCGCCCTTCGAGGTGCTCCGGGAGGCGGTCCTCCCCCGGATCATCGGCCGCAAGAAGCCGGGCGATGCGATCCGCATCTGGGTGCCCGGTTGCGCGAGCGGCGAAGAGGCGTACTCGATCGCGCATCTGCCTATTCGAGTACCTGGGCGAGAAGGGCGCCGGATTCACGAATCCAGATCTTCGCCACCGACATCGACGATGACGCCATCGACCAGGCGCGCGCTCGCTCATTACCCGGAGACCATCGCGCTCGACGTGTGCCCGAGCGGCTCCACCGCTTCTTCTCAGCGGCGAGGAGAACGGGTACCACGTCGGCCGGCGGCTCCGCGACGTCGTGCGTCTTCGCCACGCACGAACTCACGCGCGACCCGCCGTTCTCGCGCCTCGATCTGGTGAGCTGCCGGAACGTGCTCATCTACCTGCAGCCGCCGCTGCAGAGGAGGGTTCTGCGGACGCTTTCACTACGCCCTCAACCCGGACGGCTTCCTCCTGCTCGGCTCGTCCGAGTCGGTGGGCGACGCCGCCGATCTGTTCACGGTCGTCGACCAAACCGCAGATCTATTCGAAGAAGGGCGTCGCCAGCCGCGGTCCTCGATTTCGCATTCGGCACGGCGGTGACGTCGCGCCGCCGTCGCGCATGCGCGCCGCGCGCCCGTTCCAACCGACTCCGCCGGCTGGCACACCATGCAGCAGCTCGCCGACCGCAAGGTCATCGAGCGATACGGGCCGCCGGGCGTCCTGCTCAACGAGGCGCTCGAGGTCATCCAGTTCCGCGGGCAGACCGGGCCGTTCCTCGCGCCGCGCCCGGGGCCGCCACCTCAACATCTACAAGCTCGCCCGCCCGGAGCTCCTGGCCGAGCTCCGGGTCGCGATCCACGCGCGCGCTCCACCGAGAGCAGCGCCGCCGTGCCGCCGAGCCCGATGCGCTCTGGAACGGACACGACGTCCGGCCGGTCATCCTCGACGTCATGCCGCTCCGGGACGCGGCCTCGCAGAGCGCGCTGTCTCCTCGTGTCGTTCCGGCCGAGGACGCGACGGGCGAGGCGGCGCACGACGCCGGCCCCGAGAAGCCCCGAGAGCCGCGCCCGGACGAGCCTGGAGCGCGAGCTCGCCACGACCAAGGAGTACCTCGAGACCAGCATCCAGGAGCTGGAGGGCACCAATGAAGAGCTGCAGAGCTCCAATGAGGAGCTGCAGAGCTCCAATGAAGAGCTGCAGAGCACGAACGAGGAGCTGGAGACCTCGAAGGAAGAGCTGCAGAGCACGAACGAGGAGCTCGCCACCGTCAACGACGAGCTCCAGAGCCGGATGGCGGAGCTCGGCTGTGAGCAACGACGACCTCATCAACCTGCTCGGCGCGGTGGACGGCCCGGTGCTGATGGTGGGAATGGACCTGCGGCTGCGGCGGCTCACCGAGGCGGCCGAGCGCACCTTCGGGCTGTCCACCGAGGACCTGAACCGCCCGGTCTCCATCCTCAAGCCGTTCCTGCCCACGGTGGAGCTGGAGCGCGTCTGCCGCCAGGTCATCGACCGGCTCACCCCTGCGATGCAGGAGGTCCAGGCGGCCGACGGGCGGTGGTTCGAGCTTCGCGTGCGGCCGTACCGCACGGTGGACCACGTCATCGGCGGCGCGGTCATCAGCCTGTCAGAGGTGCAGCGTGGGCCGGTGCGCCTGGACCCGGACCAGCTGGCGCCTCTGTCCGTGCTCCCGACCGCGGTGCTGCTCCTGGACGATCAGCTGCGCGTCAGCTGGGCCAACGATGCCGCCGCGTCGCTGCTGGGAGTGGGAAAGGTCACCCTGCTCGGCGTGGACCTGCCCCGGCTGGGCTCGGGGCAGCTCGCCGCGCCCGAGCTGCGAGCGGCGCTGGACCGGCTGGCCCGGGACGGAGAGAAGTTCGCCGAGCTCCCGGTCGCGGCCAATGGCATTGGCGGGCTGCGGGTGACCGGCGCGCGACTCCCGGTGGGCGAGAAGGGCGAGCCGCGGCTGCTCCTCTTCGTCTCACCGTCGCCCGAGCGTTCCCGGTGAGCCACCGTGAGGACGACGGCGGCGCGGAGAAGCTCGAGGCGCAGCTGGCCGAGCTCCGGCGGCTCCGGTCCTCGCTGAACCAGAGCGACCGGCTCTTGCACGAGCTCCGGGTGCACCAGGTGGAGCTGGAGATCCAGAACCGGGCGCTCCGGGAGGCCCAGGAGCAGAATCGAGCAGTCCCGCGGGCGCTACCTCGAGCTGTATGACTTCGCTCCAGTCGCGTACCTCACGCTGGAGCCGGACGGAACCATCCTCGAGAGCAACATCGCTGCCGCCCGGCTCGTGGGGCAGGACCGGGCGCTGCTCCTCGGGCGGCGACTGCAGACGCTGGTGGCGATGAACGACCCGCTGGCCTTCCGGACGGCGCTGCGCCGCGCACTGGAGGAGAAGCAGGAGAGCCGGACCGAGATACCGTTCCGGACGGTCAACCAGCAGACGCTGACCGTGGAGATGCTGGTCTCGCCGGCGCTTGGTCCGGACCGCGCAACCCGCGCGCGGGTGGCGCTCGTGGACGTGAGCGGGCGCGCTGCGGCCGAGCAGAGCATCCGGTTCTTCAGCCAGGCTGGCGCGCGCCTGAGCCGCATCAAGCTGTCCGGGGCGCAGCTCCTGGACGAGCTCGCTTCCGCGGGGGCTGGCGGGATCATCGATGGGTGCTGGGTCGAGCTCGACGGCGCCGACAGCGTCGCGTGGCGCAGCGAGCCCGTCCGCCGGAAGATGCCCGGCGAGCAGCTCGAGGCGCTCCGGCTGCAAATCCGCCCGACGCAGCAGCGTGTCCGTCAGAGCCGTGCCCCTGTCGCCGGCCGGTGGAACGAGGAGCTGGTGGTCCGCCGTCTGTGGCCGCTCATGCAGGCGTGGGCCACGGCTCCGCTGCCCCGCGCTGGCGAGGTGCGCGGGACCGTGACCCTTCTCCGGGCGGTCGGTGAGCAGGGCACGGAGGAGCCCACGCTGGCCCTGGTCGAGGAGTTCGCCCGCCGCGCGTCGATGCTGCTCGAGAACGCCGATCTGCTGCAGCAGGCCGAGCACGCCACCCGCGCCCGCGAGGAGATGGTGGCAGTCCTCGCGCACGACCTCTCCAACGCGCTCTTCGCCTTCCGCCTCCACGCCCAGCGGGGGTTGTCGCGCGGTGGGGAACAGGCCCAGCGCTCGCTGGCCGCCATCGGCCGCGGCGCGCAGTGGCTCCTGGGCCTCGTGCGCACGGTGCTCGACCTCGCTTCCGGCGGCGGTGACGAGGTCAAGGTTCAGCTCCAACAGGGGAACTTGGCCCAGGTGCTCGAGTCCGCCTGCGGGCTCCAGGAGCTCGACGCGGACGAGCGCCGGGTGCATCTGGAGAAGCAGTGGCCGCCAGAGCTGCGCGCCAGCTTCGACCAGGAGCGCATGCTGCAGGTCGCCTTCAACCTGGTGAACAACGCGCTGAAGTTCACGCCGGGCGGTGGCCAGGTGCAGGTCGGCGCGGAGCTCGACGGGAACCAGGTGCGGTTCTGGGTGCGGGACTCGGGCAAAGGCCTCAACGTGGCGGAGCTGAAGCGGGTGTTCGAGCGTGGCTGGCAGGCTGAGCCGGGCACGGGCGGCAAGGGCCTCGGCCTCTACATCTGCAAGCGCATCGTCGAGGCGCACGGCGGAAGCATCTGGGCCGAGAGCGCCCCGGGGACCGGCGCCACCTTCATCGTTCTCATCCCCGCGGAGGCCGCTGCTGGCGTGTCCCGCCAGGACGAGGCCGCGGCCCGCACCGAGCCCCCGTCCGCCGACGAACGGCGGGAGCAGGCCGTTGCGGGCGCATCGTCCGTGGGCTAGGAGGCATGGCCTCCTCGACCCGATGACCGCCGGACGGACACTGTCGCGCTGGATCTCGCTGTGCGCGGCCGCGCTGGTCCTGATCCAGCTCGGAGCGATGGCGCACCTGGCCGCAGCTCCCCACGGCGTCTGCTGGGAGCACGGGGTGGTGGTGGAGCTCGACGGCGCTGCGGTCAGGGCTCACGCACTGGCGCTGCCCGTGGCGCCCGGCGTGGACCCCGCGCCTGGCCGGGCGGTGCGCTCCGACTCGCACCCGCACTGCCCCGCGCTGTGGGTGACGCGTGCGGCGCGCTCGGAGATCCAGGTCTCGCCGGGCACCGAGCTGGACCGGGGAGAGCCCACGCGGGCAACTGCTCCAGGGTCGGTGGCCACCGCGCCGGGTCGGGCGCTCCGGAACGCACCGAAGCACTCCCCGCCGGTCTGACGGCAGTCGCCATCCGTCGTCGCCCGCGCCGCCAGAGACCGGCGCCGCGCGCGAGGAGCCGTTCCGCGCCGTCAGACGCCACACCGTGAGCCCGCATGTCGCGCAGCACCCACAGCCTGTCCTTCCGTGGAAGACGCGCCGTCCTGACCGCCCTGGTGGCGGCAGGGTGGAGCGTGCCCGCGCTCGCCGCCAACCTTGGGATCGTCCACGGAACGGTGCACGACGAGGCGGGTCATCCCATCCCCGGTACCGAGGTGAAACTGCTCCGGGGGAGCACGCAGCTGGACGTACACCCCACGGATGCCACCGGTCATTTCGAGTTCGAGCAGGTGCCCTTCGGCAAGTACCGGGTGACCTTCGCCGCGCCCGACGGCCGGATGGATGACCGCGAGGTGCGCATCGCCTCCGGTGACGTGCTGGAGCTCGACGTCACCCTGCCCACGCTTCAGGAAACGGTGACCGTGGAGGCCCCGAAGCGCGAGGCGCCGCAGCCACCCACCAACCCCAGCTCGGCCACCCAGATCCAGCGCGACGACATCCTGTCGCTCCCCCGCGGCGACAGCGCGAGCGTGAACGACATCCTGGCCACCCAGCCCGGCTTCGTCTTCGACTCGCTCGGCCAGCTGTACGTGCGGGGCAATCACGGCAACGTCCAGTTCCAGCTGGACGGGGTGCCGCTGCCGGAGTCGGTCTCCGGCCTCTTCGGTCAGTTCCTCTCGCCGAAGCTGGTGGAGAACATCGAGGTCATCACCGGCGGGCTCCCGGCCGAGTACGGCCAGCGGCTCTCGGGACTGGTGAACCTCAACTCCCGCCGCCCGCCGCCCGAGGGGGAGGGACAGGCGGAGCTGCTCTACGGGAGCTACAACACCGTCACCCCCAGCGCGTTCTGGGGCCAGAAGGTCGGGTCGGTCTCGTACATGACCGGGGGCAGCTTCACCTGGACCGACCGGGGGATCGATCCGCCGAACCCGACAAGCTACGTCTGGGACAAGTCGCAGCAGGGCCGGGTGTTCGGCAAGGTCGACTTCGATTTCGACGATCGCGACCACCTCACGGCGCTGCTCGCCTATTCGCACAACCAGTTCCAGATTCCCGGTCGATCCGACGCAGGTCCCCGGGGCGACTCAGCCCGACCAGTACGGGAACCCGCCGTCGCCCTACTTCCCGCCGAACAGCCAGCAGACCGAGAAAGAGAACGACCTCTTCGGCATCCTCTCGTATCGGCACGACTTCGATGCCTCCAAGTCGCTCCGGGTCGCAGCCGTGGTGCGGTACTCCACCGCGACCTTCTTCGGAGACCCTGCGGTGGTCCTCGGCCCGGCGCAGGTGCCCTGCACCGCGGACGTCGAGTGCCGCGGGGTGAGCAACCTCGACCGGACCGCGACCGACGTGGGCCTGGTGGCGGACTACCTCCAGCGCATCGGCGACCAGCACACACTCAAGGTCGGTCTCACGCTGAACCAGCTCTGGGGCACGAGCACCTACCAATCATACGCGCAGCTGGTCACGCCACCGGCGCCGCCCCCGTACTTCGAGAGCATCGGCCAGGGCAGCGACTCGCCCACCAACACGCTCGGGGGAGCGTACGTGCAGGATCGGTGGACCGTCGGCAAGCTCACCCTGACCGGCGGGCTCCGGGTGGACTTCCAGACCGTGAAGCTGGGCGGGACCTCGAACACCCAGGCGGGAGTGAGCCCGCGTCTCGGCGCCTCGTACGCCTTCACCCCGGACGTGGTGGCCCATGCCTTCGTCGGGCTGCTCTGGGTACCGCCGTCGGTCCTCGACGTCACCGCCGGCGCCCGGCTCACCAACGCGGTCCCGCCGAACCAACCCGTCCCGTACACGCTCAAGGCGGAGAAGGACACCTACGCCGAGGTGGGCGTGCGGGCTCGCGTGTTGCCGCCGCTTGCGCTCGGCCTCACGCTGTGGGGACGCGTCTCGAAGGACCAGCTCGACGAGACCGAGATCGGGAACACTGGCATCACCACGCCTTTCAACTACAGCCAGGGCCGGGCCGCGGGCGTCGAGCTCACGCTGGATGCAGTCATCACCCAGAACCTCACCGCGTTCGGCAACGTCAGCCTCAGCGCGGCGCAGGGCAAGGGCATCTCCAGCGCGCAGTACCTCTTCACGGCGGATGAGCTGGCCAACCAGGCCTGGCAGACGCTGGACCATGCGCAGACCTGGACCGCGAACGCCGGGATGGCGTACCGGGTCGGGGACACGCTTGTCTCGGGGCTCCTCGCGTACGCCAGCGGGCTGCGGACCGGCGCGGACAACGACAGCCACGTTCCCGGGTGGGTCCGGGTGGACCTGACGCTGTCCCACGACTTCCGGAACCTGCCGCTCAGGCCGATGCTGGCCATCGACATCATCAACCTCTTCGACGCCACGTACGCCTACCGGATCTACAACGGCTTCAACGGGAGCCACTGGGCGCCGGGTCGCAGCGTGTACGTGCGCGCGGCGGTCTATTTCTGAGGTGCGCGTAGGTATGCGTTCAGTGCACCGCCCGACGCGCGGGTTCACAGCCGTTTCCGCGTATCGTTCGAGGTCGGACCGATGCGCGCCCTGGAAATTTTCGACACCGACGAGCAGGGCAAGCTGGTCGGGAGCCTCGCCGAGATCCTGCAGCTCGCGGATCCCCCGGCCTCCCGCCTCCGGTGGACGCTCCGCTACATCGAGACGCGCGACGACGTGGGCGCGGCCTGGCCTGCGGGGTTGAAGGATCTGGAGTCCCAGGCATCGTCGCGGAAGTTCGGGCTCTCGCTCACCTGGGAGCAGCTCACAAGCCTGGCCAAGGTGCTCCACGTGCCGGTGGACGTCAAACTCGACGGATGGGCGCGGCTGCCACGGACCGGCGACACGCCGGGCGAGCTGCGGATGCGGATCGAGCTGCTCGATGCCACGCTGTTCCGGGTGGCGGCGCGGGATCGCGCGGTGCTCACCGCGCTGGAGCGGCGCTTCAAGGATACCCGCGCCGTCGAGCTGAGCGAGATGTCCTAGCCGGCGGTCAGCTCCACCCGGTCCACCGTCGCGCCCACGCGGCCGAGCAGCTCCCAGGCCCAGCCCACCGCCTCGTCCACCCGGTTCGCCGCGGCCGTGGCGCCCCAGATCAGGGTGAGCGTGGTGGTGGTGGCATCGGATGTCTTGGTGCGCTCCGAGTCCTTCACCGCGTTGGCGCAGGGTCCCTCGGCGTCGAAGAGGCAGAGCAGCCCCTGGAGATCGATCTCCTGGCCCGCGGCATTGAAGACGTAACGGGTGCCCGGGGGCGCGAGTTCCACCCGCACCGGCGCTCGCAGGCGGTCCACGTCCACCACGCTGATGGGCAAGCCGGAGTGGAGCGAGACCGCGTTGCCCACGTCCACGGCGGCGTTGATGGGGCCGAGCTTTCCTTCGGCGGCGGCCCGGACCAGGTACTCCGAGGCGGGTTTCCCGCGGCCGGTCGGCTTGTAGCCGCCGTGACGGAGCAGATTCGCGGATGGCCCCCCGAACCTCCTCGGCTCCCTGGACCGGTCCGCGAGCGCCGGGGGCGAGCAGGTCGCGGTAGCCGTCCCTGGGGAGCTTTCCCAGGGGCTCCGGAAACTGGGTCACGAAGGCGCGCAATGAGAGCAACGGATGAGGTGCCACGGCGAGCTCCACGGCGGGGCAGAGTACGCCTTTCGGGTCGCGCGCGGGTGGGCATCAGGGGGCCGTGCTAGCCAGGACGGCACGGCGCCCACCCGAGCCATCGACGCAGAGCTGCTCTCCGGAGCGGAGCTGTACCGCACCGTGGTCCTGGAGAAGATGGCCGGTGCCCGCGAGTCGGTGTGGATCGCCACCGCGAACGTGAAGGCGATGATGATCGAGCAGGGTGGAGAGTTTGCCCCGGTGCTCGGGTTGTTCCGCGCGCTTGCCCGGCGGGGGGTGGAGCTCCGGCTGCTCCACGCCGAGCTGCCGAGCCGGCCGTTTCGCGCCGCGTTCGACCGGTCGACCACGCTGGTGCGGGGCGGGCTCCAGCTGAAGATCTGCCCCCGGGTCCATTTCAAGTGCGTCCGGGTGGACGGAGCGTGGCTCTACCTGGGGAGCGCGAACCTCACCGGGGCGGGGCTCGGGGCGAAGCATCCCGACGGACGGAACTTCGAGCTCGGTCTGGTCACGGAGGATTTCGACACCATCGACCGGGTGACGGCGCTCTACGAGTCGGTGTGGAGCGGGGCGGAGTGCGGGCGGTGCCGGCTCCGGTCGGTGTGCCCGGATCCGATTGGCCCGGCGGCGCCCCGCCCGCGGAAGGGCGAGGGAGTGCGGCTGGGGCGGGCGCGGCGGCTACGCAGACACGGACGCTGACCCCGGGTACGTCAGCGCGGGTGCGGCGGGCAGTATGCTCGCCGACCGTGCCTCCGCACCCCGTGAGCCACCCCGAGCGCCCCCAGCTCCTCGGGGCCATCGCCGGGCTCCTCTCCGCCATCCTCTTCGGCGCGAGCGTTCCCATCACCAAGCAGCTCCTTCCCGAGGTCGCACCCACGCTGCTCGCCGGGCTCCTCTACCTGGGAGGAGGCCTCGCCGTGGGCACGGTGCGGCTGGTGGCGCGGCAGCGGATCGTCGAGGCGAGTCTCGGCCGGGCCGACCTGCCCCGCGTCCTGGCCATCGTCGTCCTCGGCGGCGTCGTCGGGCCGCTGGCGCTGGTGAACGGGCTGCGGACCGTCTCCGGCGTGAGCGGCGCGCTCCTGCTCAACCTCGAGGGTCCCCTCACCGTCCTGGTTGCGATCACCGTCTTTCACGAGCACCTCGGCCGCCGGGCGGCGCTCGGAGCCGGACTCGTCTTCCTCGGAGCCTGCCTCCTCGCGCTGCCAGGCCAGGGTGCGGGCTAGGCACGGCTCTCCGGTGTCCTCCTGCTCGCCACCGCATGCGCCGCCTGGGCCCTGGACAACAACCTCACCCAGGGCCTCGCCGGAAAGGACCCCTGGCAGCTCGTCATCGCCAAGACGGTCGGCGCGGGTTCCGGCATGGTCGCCCTCGCCCTCGCGCTCGGAGACCGGTTCCCTGCGATCCGTCTCGTCCTCTCGGCGCTGGTGCTCGGAGCGCTCGCCTACGGGGCCAGCGTGCTGCTCGACGCCTTCGCCCTCCGGCTGCTCGGTGCCGCGCGCGAGGCCGCCTTCTTCGCCACCGCACCCTTCGCCGGGGCGCTTCTCTCCGTCCCGGTCCTCGGGGAGCGGCTGGGCGCGGTCCAGCTCGCCGCCGGGGCGGTGATGATCGGCGGGCGTGGCGGTCCTGGTCCGTGAGCGGCACGGGCACGAGCACGCCCACGAGGCTCTCGAGCACACCCACCGCCACGTCCACGATGCCCACCACCAGCATCCGCATCTCGAAAGTGTCGACCCGACCGTTCCGCACGTGCATCCCCACCGGCACGCGCCGCTGACCCACGCCCACGCGCACGTCTCGGACGCGCACCACCGGCACGTGCACTGAGCACCCAAAGGCGACGAGGAAGGCTGGCGCGCGGGCGCCGGGACCGGCAGATTCGGAGGCTTCCTGGGCGAGGACGCGGACGTGAGCGATTTCGAGGCAGACCTACGGAGGATGCGGCGGGCGCTGGCGGCCGAGGACGACCGGCGCACGCGCCGGCAGGCCCGCCGTGAGGAGCGCCGGGAGCGCCGCTCCGGCCGGCGCGCCGCACGGCGCCGCAGTCCGAGGAGTGGCGCCATCCTCCTCGTGGGTGCCGCCGTCATCACCACCCTGGTGGTCGAGGGCGCTCCTTACTGGCTCCTCTTCGTCGTGCTGTGGATGGTCTTCGAGGGGTCCCGCCGGCTCATCGGTCAGCGCCGTCGCGACGTCGAGGGAGAGGTCACCCGGGTGGAGGAGTCGGGCGTCGATGCCCGGCTCGCCCGGGTGGATGAGCTCTGCGATCAGCTGCTGGCCGACATCCGCACTGCCCCGACGGTGCTCCGGGAGATCGTCCAGAAGCCCGAGGAGACGGTGCAGGCACTCCGTGACGGCGTCCACGCCCTGGAGCGACGCGAGCGGGAGATCCGCACCCTCGCCCGGCCCGAGGACGACGCGCGGCTCCAGTCGGAGCGGGATTCCCTCCAGCGGCGGCTCTCGGCAGAGCAGGACGGAGTGACGCGCGAGCGGCTCGCGCAGGCGCTGCAGGCCCTCGATCAGCAGCGGAGCCAGCGAGCCTCGCTCCTCACCGCCGCCTCGCGCCTCGAGGCAGAGCGAACCCGGCTGCTCTACACGCTCGAGGGGCTCCACACCCAGGTGCTCGCCGTCCGCTCCACGGCAGAGGCGGGCCAGGAGCAGGCCGCGGGCGAGCGACTCCGCGAGAGCCTGGACACGCTCTCCAGCGAGGTCTCCGCCGTCGCCGGAGCGCTCGAGTCGGTCCAGGCCGTCGACGCTGGCGCGGTGGCGTCGCCGGAAGCGGCGCGGGCGTCGGGCGAGCGGGTCCCGGAGCCGCGCTGATGGCCGGACCGTCGCAGTCCCTGCCGGGCATCGACGCCCGGCGCCCCGCGGGCACGGCCGTTGCGCCGGCACCTGCGTTCATGCCCGGCGAGCCGTTCCGACCGGCGTGGGGGGCCGCGGGTCCCCAGCGGCAGACGCTCCTCGCCCATCTCATCCGCCGCCCTCGACCGCCACCCGTCCGGCGCGAGCGCGTGGACACCCACGACGGAGACTTCCTGGATCTCGACTGGGTCGCGGCGCCTCCCGAGGCCCCGCACGTCCTCGTGCTCCACGGCCTCGAGGGCAGCCCCGGGTCCGGCTACGTGCGCGCCACGCTGAACGAGATCGCTCGCCGCGGCTGGGGCGCCGTGGCGATGGCCTGGCGAGGCTGCAGCGGCGAGCCGAACCGCGCGCTCCGCTCCTACTGCTCGGGCGAGACCGAGGACCCGCGCTTCGTGGCCCACCGTATCCGCGAGGCCGGCATCCGCGGGCCGTTGTTCGCGATCGGCTTCTCCCTCGGTGCGAACGCCCTGCTCAAGCTTCTGGCCGAGACCGGGGAGGAGGCGCCGCTCGACGCCGCCGTGGCGGTCAGCACGCCGTTCGACCTCGCCGCCTGCGCCCGCGCGCTCGATGCGCCCTGGAGCGGCGGAGCCATCTACCGGCGGGTGTTTCTCAAGACGCTACGGCGGAAGGCGCTTGGCAAGCTCCGCGAGCACCCCGCGTCGGGGCTGTCCCCCGATGGCGTCCGGCGGGCGCGCACGCTCCGCGCCTTCGATGATGCGTTCACCGCGCCGAGCAACGGGTACCGCGACGCGGACGACTACTACGCCCGGGCCTCCTCCGGGCCGCTCCTGGACCGCATTCGACGCCCGGTGCTCTGCATCAGCGCCGACGACGATCCGATGATCCCCGAGGAGACGTTGCCTACCTCCATCCCCGGGCCTTGGGTGCAGCTGCTGCGCACGGCGGGCGGCGGCCACGTGGGGTTCCTCGCGGGCAGTCTCTTCCAGCCACGCTTCTGGGCCGAGTCCCAGGCAGTCGAGTTCCTCGCCCGGCTCGTCGGTCGCTGAGCCCGCCGAGCCCCGCCGCGCGACCGCTCAGCGGCGCGCCGCGAGGAAGCAGCCCTGGACGTGGTCGTCCACGAGGCCGCAGGCCTGCATGAACGCATAGCAGATGGTGGAGCCGACGAAGCGAAAGCCTCGGGCCCGCAGCGCCTCGCTGAACGCGTCCGACTCGGCCGTCGTCGCTGGCACCTCCTTCAGCGACCGGGGGCGCCGGCGAATGGGCTTGCCCCCCACGAAGCTCCAGGCGAACGCGTCGAACGAGCCGTGCTCCCGCTGCACCTCGAGGAACGCCCGCGCGTTGGCCACGGTCGAGGTCACCTTGGCGCGGTTGCGGACGATGGACGGGTCCTGCAGCAGCGCGTCGATCCGCGCCGGCCGGATGCGGGCCACCCGCGCCGGGTCGAATCCGACGAACGCCCTCCGGTAGCCCTCGCGCTTCTGCAGCACGGTCCACCACGACAGGCCTGCCTGCGCTCCCTCGAGCACCAGGAACTCGAACAGCCTCCGGTCGTCGTGGACCGGGCGACCCCACTCCTCGTCGTGGTAGCGGATGTAGAGCGGCTCCTCCGTCACCCAGCCGCAGCGCGGCCGGGCCCGGATCCGCGGCCCAGGGGTCATGGGCAGTCACTGTACCGCACCGGCAGTGCAAACCGGCGCCGCCCCGGGACGGGCTTGGGCTAGAACGCCGGCTCCATGGTCCGGACCTCCGTGCGTCGGCTCACCCTCACCGTCCTCCTCCTCGCCGCCGCGGCGCGCGCCGAGGCCCCGCTCATCCCCCGCGAGGTGTTGTTCGGGAATCCCGAGCGCACCCGACCCCAGCTCGCTCCCGACGGCAAGCGGCTCGCCTGGCTCCAGCCGGACAAAGGGGTGCTCCAGATTTGGGTCCAGACGCTGGGCAAGGAGGATGCGGCGCCGGTGAGCGCCGATTGCCAGCGGCCGATCCGCCGCTTCCGGTGGGTCCAGGACAGCCGGACGATCGTTTACCTCCAGGACGTGAAGGGGGACGAGAACTGGCATGCCTTCAGCGTGGACCTGGCGTCGAAGCAGGTCCGTGACCTGACCCCATTCGACGGCGTGCGCGCGGGCATCGTCGCCGACAGCCCCCGCCGCCCGAACGAGCTCCTGGTCGAGATGAACCTCCAGGACCGGTCGCGGATGGACGTGTACCGCGTCGACCTCCGGACCGGCGCGGTGGTGCTCGACACCCGGAACCCCGGGACGGTGACCGACTGGGCGGCGACCGACGACCTGGTGATCAAGGCGGGCGTGGCCTCGCTGCCGGACGGCGGAGAGGAGCTGCTGGTCCGCGACTCGGCGAAGGGAGCGTGGCGGGCGCTCACCCGGGTAGGTCCGGACGACCGGCTGGAGCTGCTCGACCTCACCGCGGATGGCAAGAGCGTGTTCTACGTGACCAGCGCTGGTGCGGAGACCGGGCGGGTGGTCCAGCGCGCTCTGGCCGGAGGTCCGGAGAAGGTCCTCGCCTCCAACGCCGAGGTGGACCCCTCCGACGTCTCGGTCCATCCGACGCGGCACGTGATCGAGGGCGTGATGTTCGAGCCGGGGCTACCGGTGTGGACGCTGCTCGACCCGACGGTGAAGAAGGACTTCGACGTCTTCCCGCACATCGCTCGCGGGTTCCCCGAGATCGTCTCGCGCGACCGGGCCGACCGCACCTGGATCCTCGCCTTCCGCGACGCCCAGGGACCGACGCGGTACTTCTCCTTCGACCGGACCTCGCTCCAGGGGACGTTCCTCTTCGCCGACCGGCCAAAGCTCGAGTCGGCGGGACTCCCGGAGATGAAGCCGGTCCAGTTTCCCGCGCGCGATGGGCTCCCGCTGCACGGCTATTTGACCCGGCCGGTCGGAGCGACCGCGGCCGGGCCGATGGTCCTCTTCGTCCACGGCGGGCCGTGGGGTCGCGACCGCTGGCGCTTCGATCCGTACGCCCAGTGGCTCGCCAACCGTGGCTACGTCGTCCTCCAGGTCAACTTCCGCGCGAGCGCGGGCTACGGCCGGAAGTTCCTCAACGCCGGCAATCGCCAGTGGGGGAAGGCGATGCAGACCGATCTGCTCGACGCGGTGGACTGGGCGGTGAAGGAGGGTGTCGCCGAGAAGGGCCGGGTGGCGATCATGGGCGGGAGCTACGGCGGGTACGCCACGCTCGCAGCCGCGGCCTTCACCCCCGATGCGTTCCGCTGCGGGGTGGACATCGTCGGCCCCTCGAACCTCTTCACCCTGCTCAAGTCGGTCCCGCCCTACTGGAAGCCGATGCGGGCGATGTTCGACCGGCGCATCGGCAACCCCGACGACCCGGCGGACAAGGCGCTCCTCGAGTCGGAGTCGCCGCTGTTCTCGGCGGACAAGATCCGGATGCCGCTGCTCATCGGGCAGGGAGCGAACGACCCGCGGGTGAAGCAGGCCGAGTCGGAGCAGATTGTCGCCGCGCTGGAGAAGCGCGGGCTCGGGGTGACCTATGTCGTCTACCCGGACGAGGGCCACGGCTTCGCCAGGCCCGAGAACACCATGGACTTCAACGCCCGCTCCGAGGCGTTCCTGGCCCAGTACCTCGGTGGGCGATCCGAGCCGATGCAGGGCGAGCGCATCCCCGGCTCGACCGCGGTGGTGAAGGTCATTGCGCCGAGGACCGCTGCCGCGGCCCGATGAGGCTCAGACGGTCAGGGTGATGGCGGCGATCTCCGGCGGGCTCCCGATGCGCATCGGCGGGCCCCAGAAGCCGGTGCCCCGGTGCACGTACACGTGGCCCTCGCCGACCCGGTAGAGCCCGGCCGAGTAGGTCCACAGCGCCGAGACCAGGCCGGTGATGGGGAACAGCTGCCCGCCGTGGGTGTGTCCGGAGAGCTGGAGCCCGATGCCCTTCGCGAGCCCCTCCTCCACCGCGCGCGGCTGGTGGGCGAGCAGCACCGCCGGTCGCTCCGGGTCCCGTCCGGCCACCGCTGCTTCCAGGTCCCAGCCACGGGGCTGCTCGCGCTGCCCGTAGTCGTCCACGCCCACCAGATCCAGCTGCGCGTCCCCGTCGCGGAGGGTGACCGTCCGGTTGCGGAGGACGGTCAGCCCCATCTGCTCCAGCGCCGCGCACCAGGCGACGTCGCCCGAGTAGAACTCGTGGTTCCCGGTGATGAAGTAGCTGCCGAACCGCGAGCGCAGTCCCTGGAGCTCGGCGATGGTGGAGCCGATCCGGTCCACGCGCCCGTCCACCAGGTCGCCAGTCACCGCCACCAGGTCGGGCTTCAGCGCGTTGCAGCGCCGCACCATGTCCTCAGGAACTCGCGACCGAGCACGTCGCCGATGTGGATGTCGCTGACCTGCACGATCCGGAGCCCGTCGAACGCGCGATGGAGCCGGGGAACGCGGACGGCGAACTCGTCGATGGACGGAGGGGCGAACGCCCGGCGGACGCCGTAGGCGCTGAACCCCGCCGCGACCAGCCCGGCCCCGCCCACCGCCGCCCGGGCCAGGAACTGCCGCCGCTCGGTCGAGACCTCGGCCTCGCCGCTCCGCCGGCGTCGCCAGCCATCCACGCGGCGCATGAGGTGGAACACGGCGAGCGACATCCCGAGGTACAGCCCCACCCCCATCCAGCACCAGGCCGCGAAGGCGAGCGCATCGCCCCAGGCAGTGTGGAACCGGGCGAAGACCGACCGGGCGAGGAACAGGGAGGCGCCGGCGAAGGCGAGCGCGATCGCCCCCGCGCGGCGGATGCGCCGGTCGCCCGTCGTGTCCCGGAAGAGGCGGCGGTACAGATAGATGTGGCCGCCGACCACCACCACCAGGACGATGGTCAGGAACAGCGCGATGCGGAGCACGAACATGGAGCGGCCCCGATGCTAACCAGGCCGACCTCGCGCTTCATCCCGTCCGGTGCTCAGAAGATCGCGCCGAGGACCAGGTAGGCGCCCAGCACCATCGCCGTGACCCCCAGCTTCTCGCGGTACGGCTGGACCCTCCGTGTCCAGCCCTCGAGGGTCGTCTGCGCGGTCGGGCTCCGCATCCAGCTCTGGAAGATTCCGACCCCCAGCACCAGCCCGAGCGAGAGCAGCAGCGCGCCGTCGATCGCTCGCAGCAGCCAGAGGGTGGACCAGCGAAGCCGGAGCCACGGCAGCTCGAAGAGCACCCAGAACAGCCGCCAGGCGCCGACCACCGCACTGCCGACACCGATCCAGCCCTTGTACGGCTCGAGCTCGGACACGACCCGCGCTCCGCGCCGGTCGCGCGAGACCAGCGTCGCCGCGCCGAGCGCACCCACCACCAGCAGAAACAGTCCGTGCAGCAGTCCCATCTCGACCGAGAAGACGCCGGGGACCGCCCGTCGATTGCCGATCAGGGCCCGGCGCCGATGTCCATCGCCAGGCGCTGCGACAGCCGGGCGAAGAAGCCGTCGACCTCCCGCGGGCCGGGCGGTCCGCTGCGGGCGCGCACCAGGCGGCGGTCAGCATCGAGGCGAAGGCACCGACGCCTCCGGCACGCGCTCCTTCCGCTCGGCCTCTCGCCCGACGGACAGCGCGCAGACTCAGGCGCTGCCAGACTGAACAAACCATGTACGTCCTCTTGACGAAGCTTGGACGGGCCTGCTGATCTGGGAGAGGCCGAGCCATGAGCCTTCGCATCCGCACCATCGCCCGGCTGAGCGGCGTTCGCGAGGCCACCCTCCGCGCCTGGGAGCGCCGCTACGGGTTCCCCCGTCCCGCCCGGGGCGAGAACAACTACCGCGTCTACTCGCGCGACGAGCTCGAGGCGGTGCGCCGGGTGGCGCAGCTGCTCCACGAGGGCTACTCGGCCTCCGAGGCCATCGAGCAGGTGCGCCGCGTGCCGCTGGGACAGCTTCCCATCGGCGTCCAGCTGCGCGAGCGCTTCTGGTCGGCGGTGGCGGTGCTGGACACCGAGGCCGCGGACAGGGTGCTGGACGACGCCTCGGTGGTGATGACCCCCACCGCGCTCTGCGATGGGTTCCTCTTGCCGCTGCTCCGGGAGATGGCCGACCGGCTCGACGTGGCCCGCGAGCACCTTGCGTCGGCGCTCGTCCGCCAGCGGCTCGGGGCGCTCGTCCTGGCGCCCGGGCCGGTCACGGGGCCGCGGGCGGTGCTGGCCTGTCCCGCGGGGGAGACCCACGAGGGCGGGCTGCTTGGCCTCGGCGTCCACCTCAGGTCGATGGGCTGGAGGCTCGCCATGCTCGGAGCCGACACCCCGGCGGACGCCATCGCCAGCGCGGCGAGGACGCTCGAGGCGGACGTGGTGGCCCTATCGCTGGTGATGCCCCGGCCGGCGGCGGAGATCGACGCCACCGTGGCCGAGGTGGTCCGCTCGGTGGGCTGTCCCGTGGTGGTGGGCGGCCCGGTCGCCAAGGACAACGCGCGTCGGGTGCTTGCCGCGGGAGCTCACTTCGTCGAGACGCCCCGGGACGTGGGCGAGGTGGCCTCCGCCCGACGTCGGGCCCCGGCTCGCTGAGACGCGCCCGCGCCGGGCCTCTGCTACGAAGCCAGGGCATGGCGAACCGGGTGGTGCTGGTGACCGGAGGCTCCCGCGGGGTGGGGCGGGCCGTCTCCCTGCTCCTCGCAGCCGAGGGGTGGGACGTGGTGGCGACGTACCGACGCGACGAGGAGGCGGCGCGCTCGCTCGAGTCGGAGGTGGCCGCGCGCGGGCGGCGAGCCCTGGTGCTCCGGGCGGACCAGCTCGAGCCCGACAGCCTGGAGCCGGTCTTCGCCCGGACGCGTGAGACATTCGGGGGTCTCGACGCGCTGGTGGCCAACGCGGCCAGCACGGCCTTCCTCCCGCTGCTGGCGATGAAGCCGCACCAGATGGACAAGACGTTCGCGGTGACGGTGAAGAGCTTCGTCCTCCTCGCCCAGCTCGCCGTCCCGCTGATGCAGGGCCGTGCCGGAGCGAGCATGGTGGCCGTGTCCGGGATGGACAGCCGGATGCCGCTTCCGTTCCACGGATTCCTCGGAGCGATGAAGGGGGCGATGGAGATCCTGGTGAAGTACCTCGCGGCGGAGCTGGCTGCGGACCGGATCCGGGTCAACGCGGTGAACCCCGGCTACATCGACACCGACAGCTCCCGCTTCTACATGGGCGCGGCGTGGAACGCGCTGGCGGAGACCGTCGAGGCGCAGGTCCCCGCGGGCCGCATCGCCTCGCCGGAGGAGATCGCCCGGCCCATCGCCTGGCTCCTCTCGGAAGCCGCGACGTACGTGAACGGGACGACGCTGGTCGTCGACGGCGGGCTCGAGGTGGCCTACGGCATGGCGGTGGGCGCACGCATCGCGGCGAAGACGTGAGCGGACGCCCGTCGCCGGCGAGCGTCGCCGTGACGGTCGTCTTCGGGCTGGTGGCGGCGCTGACCATGCCGCTGCTGTTCCTGCTGGCGGCGCTCATCTTCGCGGTGACCGCTCCGTTCGACCCGGACCGGCGCGTGCTGCACGCATTCGTCTGCGGGGCCTGCCACGGCTATCTGCCGGCTCAACCCCCTCTGGCGGGTCCGGGTGGAGGGCCGGGAGCGGATTCCCCCCTGGCGCGGCGGTGCTGGTGGTGAACCACCAGTCGCTGGCCGACGTGGCGGCATGCATGGGGTTGCGCCGGCCGTTCAAGTTCGTCTCCAAGTCCTCGCTCTTCTCGCTGCCGCTGGTGGGCTGGGCGATGTCGATGCTGCGCTACGTCCGGCTGGAGCGGGGGCGCCCGCATTCCACCCGGAGGATGCTGGAGGACTGCCGGGGCTGGCTGCGGCGGGGAATGGCGGTGCTCATGTTCCCGGAAGGGACCTACGCACCGGGGGCGGCGCTGCTCCACTTCAAGCCGGGCGCCTTCCTCCTGGCGCGTGACGAGGGGGTGCCGGTGGTGCCGGTCCTGCTCTCCGGAACACGGGCGCTGGTCGTCGGCGACGGGCCGTGGATGGCGCCGCGGGTCGACATCCGCATCCGGGTCCTGGATCCGGTGCAGCTGCCGCCCGGGGCGGATGCGGTGGAGGCGGCGAACGAGATGCGCGCCCGCTTCGCCCACGAGCTGGGGCGCCCGCTGCACGCGCCGGGGTGACTCGCCGGGACGCGCGCGTGATCACCCGCCCGATTGCGTTCACAGCTGGATGCGCGGCTCGTCCGGGTTGGGCTTGTAGAGCAGAACGGTGCGTCCGAGCTCCTGGGCCACCTGGGCGCCGGTCTCGGCGGCGAGCGTCGCGGCCTGCGCGCGGCGGGTCTCGCGGTCCGAGGCGAGCTTCACCTTCACCAGCTCGTGGTCCCAGAGCGCCTGCTCGAGCGCGGCCACCACCCCTGGCGTGACCCCGTCCTGGCCCACCTGCACCACCACGGCGAGGTGATGGCCGAGGGCACGGAGCTTGCGCCGCTGCTTTCCGTCGAGGCTCATCTCACTTCTGCGTGGCGATGCGGATCTCGCGCTGCGCGTCCACGTGCTGCGGGTCCAGCACCACGCAGCGCTTGAAGTGCTTGAGGGCCGTCGCCGGGTCGCCGGTGAGCTTGTAGAGTTGGCCGATGAAGTAGTGCGCCGGGGCGCAGCGCTCGTTGAGCTTGAGCGACTGGTTCAGGTCGCGCAGCGCCTCGACCATCGCCACCTTCTTGTCCGGGAGGGTGAAGAAGCGCGCGTACCCCCGCCAGGCGTAGAACTCGCCCTCGCGCGGATTGGCGGCGATGGCGTCGTCGAAGGTCTTCACCGCCTCGGGGAAGCGCCGAGCCCGGACGAGCGCCGTCCCCTTGTTGAAGGTGTCCTCGGCCGCGAGCACCGCCTGGACGTCCACCTCGGCCGGTCCTCCGGAGGCGAGTGACTCCCTGTACCGGGCGCGCGAGGCGTCGTCGGAGAGCACCCGGTTCGCCTCGCCGACGGCGGTGAAGATCTCCGCCTTCGCGCGGCCGAGCTCGGGCGGCGCCTCGTGCGGAACGGTGTCGGGATGGAACTGCTTGGCGAGCTTGAAGTACGCCGCCCGCACCGCCGTCGAATCGGCGCTCTCGGGCACGCCGAGCATCTGGAAGTGGTTCTCCTTCCGCATCCTCTCCAGCCGGGCGTGGAGCTCGCGCAGCTCGGCGGCGAAGGCGGCGGCGACTGCGGCCGGCGGGCGTGGTGGTGGCGGGGCCATCGGGGCGATCCGCGGCGGCTCGGCCTGGGGCAGACCGCCAGCTCCGCCGGGCTCATGGTGGGGGTGCTCATCGCGGGGGCGGCCGGCGCAGGGGCCTTGCGCGGCGGAGCGGCGGCAGGCGCGGGCGCAGCGGGGGCCGCGGCCCACCGGGACCGGTGTCGGCTGGGGGGTGGCGCGGCCGGTGGCGGAGCGGCCTGCGGACGAGGTGGGGCAGCGGGAAGCGCGCGGAGCGTCACCTCGGGGAACGACACGGCCTCCAGCTCGCGCAGGAGCAGGGCCACGCGGAGGATGGTGTCCATCTCCCCGGCGTTGCTCTGCGCGAGGTGCGCCAGCGAGCGGGTCCCGTCGAAGTAGCCCATGGCCCGCGTCTCCTGAGCCGTGAGGCGGAGGTCGGGCAGCGAATCGCCGCGCTCCTGGCGTACCACCGGCCGCTCGCGCACGTCCATCAGACGCGACTTGAGGTCGGGCAGCGGGACGCGGCGGATGACCTCCGCCAGGAGCCCCCAGCGGTTGCCGAGCGGGACCACCTTGCTTGCGGGTAGCTCGAGCGCCTCGAAGCGGAAGCTCCCTCGTGGCGCGAGGTAGGCGCGGAGGAGGATGTCCGCCGCCCGCTGGGCCAGCGCGGGGAAGACCAGCCCCGGGTTCACCGCGCCGAGGGTGAACAGCGCGGCGAGCACGTCGTTGCCGAACTTGATCGCCTCTTGCTCGGCCCGGGCCACCTGCTCGGTCGTGGCCAGGCGCTGGGCGACGAGGAAGGGGCCGATCGCGTCGGAGGCATGCGTCGACTCGGCCGACTCGGGGTTCCCGCGCCGCATGTACAGGGTGGCGGTCCGGTCCTCGAGGTCGAAGAAGAAGAGCCCGGTGGCGCCAGCCCGCGCGCCCAGGATGTAGACCTTCAGCGCGTTGGTCTCGGCGAGGTCCGCCCGGAGCACGCTGAAGGTCGAGGTGACCGGCGCGACGGCGCGGGGTGGCGGCTTCGGCGCACCTGGCGGAGCCAGCTCGAACGGCACTGCCTCGGCCCAGGTCTCCTCCGCGGTGAGAAGCGTGGGGATCGAGGTCGCGCTCGGCCGCGGGGCCTGCGGCCGGTGCGGCCGGGCCGTGTTCGGCCGGTGCGGCGGTGAGGACGGGGGGCGTGGGGAAGTTCCCGGTGGGTGACCGCCTCGGCGCCGGGCCGGGTGGGGGGGGGCTCGCGGTGAGCACGGGGACGCGCCGTGGGCTCGACCGGCGCCGCGGTGAGGACGGCGAGGCTTCGGGAAGTTGCCGGTGGGCGTCTTCGCCGGCGTCGCGGGGGGCGGGCTCGCGGGTGGGGCGGTGGGCTCGACAGGCGCCGCGGTGAGAACGGGGGGCCGCGGGAAGTTGCCGGTGGGCGCCTTCGCTGCCGTCGCGTGCGGAGCGGTGGTCGGTGGTGCGTCGGGCTCGAGAATGGGTTCGATGACCACGGGCGGCGCCTGCAGTCCGTCCGGGGGCGCGGGCGAGGGGTCACCGACCTGCGCGGCCACACCATCGGAGTCGAGCTGGATGTCGCGCCGGCTGTCGTCCCCCCAGAGATGGCGCGGGAAGAAGTCCCGGATCTGCGGGAAGCGGAAGGGGAGCGCGTAGGACTCGCCGTCCGTCGAGACCTGGAGCAGGCCCTGCAGGATGCCGCCCTCGATCAGGAGCTCGACGGTGGACGGCTCGATGGGCCCGAACACCTTCCCCTCCCGGTTCCGGACGAAGATTCTGGGTGCCGCCGGCCATCGGGTAAACTCATACCCCAGCCGGAGCCCGGACCGTAGCGCGCGCTCTGCCTCGGCGCGGGCGAGGGGTTCACCTTTCTGGTCAGCCTCCCGTCGGGGCAGGGCCGCGGGGGAGACACAGCTGGTCCGGTACTTCTCCAGCCGGCTCTCGAAGGCCCGTCGCGCCGGGGGCGGCGTCCCGTCCGGCAGGGCGTCGACGGCGCGGGCCTGCGTGCTCACCGCCTCCGTGCAGCGTCCGAGCATCGCCTGGACCGCGGCGAGCGTGGCGAGCATGTTGGGGTCGTATGGCGCGAGCTGGACGGCCCGGGTGATCAGCGGGCCGGCCTCGGTGGCCTTGCCCTGGGTCACGTAGATCCACGCCAGGTTGTTCAGCGGGGTCGGATCGTCCGGACGGAGCGCGATGGCCTTGCGGAGCGCCCCCTCACGCTCCTGGGCCGCGGACGGGTCCTTGAGCGCGTCGGCGAGCAGGACCCAGCTGCGGCCGTCCTCGGGGTGGGCCTCGGTCAGCGTCCGGGCCAGGGCGGCGCGCTGCTCGGGAGGCGAGGCCCGGGCCTGCATGAGGAGCGCGCTGGCATTGGTCCGGTCGAGCGCGAGGGCCTGGGCCAGCTCGCGCTTCGCCTCCTCGCGGTGGGGGAGCGGATCCGAGCTGTTGCGCGCCGCCGCCAGCGACACCCGGGCCCGCTCGGCGTGCACTTCCGCCTCGCCGAGCGCGCTCTCCTGGAGGGCCGGCGCCTGCGGAGTGAACGGGGCGAGGAACTCGGTGTAGTCCCCGTGCTTGACGTACTGCTGGAGGGCGTCGTCGATGTCGGGGGTGTTCAGGCCGGGCAGGATGATCTTCCATGCCTTGTCCGGATCGACTCCTCGCGCGAGAAGGCCCTGCAGCTGGTCGAACTGCGCCGGATGGGCGTTGTACATCCAGTGGACCATCACCCAGCTCAGGCCGTAGAGCCCGTGCACCGTCCCCTCGGGCATCGTGTCGAGCTTGGCGTTCCAGGAGAGCGCGTCCGCCACCCGGACGGTGCGGAACGTGTGGTACTTGCGCACGGCCTCGAGGTTCACCGCACCGACGACCACCGACTTCCCGTCGTCCGATGCCCGCACCGTCTCCAGGAACTGCGCCAGGCCCTCGGCGAACCAGCGTGGCTGCCGCCGGTAGATGCTGGCGGCGAGGTGGTGGACCAGCTCGTGCCGAAGCACGGAGGTCGTCTCGGCGGTCGCGGCGTTTGCCCGGCGCTCCCACCGGTCCACCGTCCCGTAGAGGATGGCGTAGGGGGGAAGGTCGTGGAAGAAGATGCCGCCGACGTTGCGGCCGAAGTGATGCTCGAAGTCGAGCCCGTTGGCGAGGACGGTGACCTCGATGCGGTCGGCTGCGGGGAGCGTGGCGCGCGGCCAGGCCCCGGCGATCAGCTCCGACCGGAAGCGCTCCACCGCGGCGGCGGCCTCCCTTGCCGCGCCAGAGGAGAGGTCCGTACGGAGGGTGACGTGCGGGCCCTGGATCTCGCGCCACCCGGAGTCGGCCCGGGCCACGCCGGCCCCGAGGATGAAGACCCCCACCGCGCTCGCCACGGCTCGTCTCATGCGCCCCTTCTCGGTGGCGCCGACTCTACCGCGGCAGAAGGGCTAGAAGGGCGCATGGACCGGATCCGGAGTGTCGTGGGCGTTGGGGTGGGCTTCGCCATCTTCGTCATCGGCTCGTACATGCCCCGGAGCGCGGTGGCAGGAGACCACACGCTCACCGCGGGTCTGGTGGTCGGCGCGATCGGGTACGGCGCGGTCTTCGCGGCGCTCGGTGGCCTGGCGGCGGCCAGCATCGCGGGCCGGAAGCAGCTGGCCCACGGTGTGGCCCTCGCCGTGCTCATCGCGGTCGCGGCGCTGCTGCATCCCTGGGTGGAGCCCGGGTCGGGCCCCCGCTGGCTGGACCTCGGCGCGGCGCTCGGCATGGCCCCGGCGGCGGTGCTCGCAGCCTGGGCCCGGGGATGGGTCCAGCCCAGCTGAGCCGGGGACGGTAGCTACACCAGGGCGCCGAGGCCGATGAGCGCGACCGCCAGGTAGAACAGCGACTCGCCCGCGATCAGCCCTCCACCGACCAGCGAGGTGGTGGACATGTCGGCGGGCAGCTCGTCCGCCGCGGCGCGGTCGGCGGGCCCCTGACTCCGGCCCAGGGTGTTCCACACCGAGGAGAGGATGCCGCCCGCGCCCCACCAGAGCGCGGTCAACAGCTCGACGAAGGTGCCGAACGCGTAGGCGTACGGGCTCGGCAGGAGCACTGCGTCGGCGGTCCAGCCCACCGCGGCGCCGAGACCGGGGCGGCCCACGAAGTCCGTGTAGCGCCGGCTCGCCCGGAGCAGCTTCCGGAGCACCTCGACGGCCAGGCCGAGCCCGAAGCCGACCTCGAGGGCGACGAGCTGGTGCACCGGGAGATGGCCGAGGCCACGGATGGCGCCGACGAACTTGTAGGTCATGGCGGACTGCCACTGCCCCACCTTCGCCTCGGGGTGGTCGAAGCTGTTGAGCGCCAGCACCGGATAGGCGTGCATGAAGACGCGCGCCAGCACCACGCAGAGAACCGCGCCCATGCCGATGCCGAGCACCTGGTAGTAGAACTGGACCCGGCGGTCGGTGCCGAGGCGCCAGCCGGTGGAGCGGTCCTGCTGCATGTCGACGCCCACCGAGCTGCAGATGAGCAGCACCGTCGCCGCGGTGATCGCCACCACCGGATCGCGGAGCCCCATCGCGGACATCAGCAGGACCGAGACCACGAAGGCGCTGGAGATCGGGTTCTGGTCGCTGACGCCAGTGGAGATGCCGTTGATGAAGACGAAGAGGATGCTCAGCCCGAGGCCGAAGAGGACGTAGCGGGCCGGCTGGTGCATGAGCACCGTGGCGACGAGCACCACCGCGGCTGCCCAGAAGAGCACCCAGGCTACGAGCAGCCGCGTCGGGAAACCGCCGCGGTCCGGTGTCTCCGGCCTGGCGGCCCGGTCCCCAGCGCGTGCCCTGGCGAGCGCCTGACGGCCGATGAGGGTGAGGTCGACCACCGCCGCGCCCATGATCGAGCCGAGGCCGATCAGGAAGCCGAGTCGCCGGAACGGCTCGTTCCCGCCGAGCCAGCCGTTGCTCCGGAGCCACGGGGTCGACAGCCAGCCGACGAATCCGACCACGGAGGCCGGGACGGCGATGCGGGATCCGACGATGAGGCCCGCCCCGACGTTGGACATCGACAGCCCGCTCGCGCCGACCCACGCCACGCGGTCGATGAGCCAGCCCCCGAGCGCGCCCAGCCCGGCGCCGGAGGCGAGGCTACGCAGCGAACGCTGGAGGAGCGTCTTGTCGGTGAGCGCGCGGATGATGTTCGCGACGGCGTAGCCCGAGGGATAGTCGAGCTGCATCCGGTCGACGAGGATCGGCGTGTAGAGCATCCCCAGCCCGACGCCGAACATCCCCACGCAGGAGATGAAGAGCATCAGCTGCCAGGCCGGGGGCATCTCCATCCCGAGCCACACCGAGGCCTGGATGAGGACCGCCATGGCGCCGAGCGAGGCGACCGAGGCGGCCATGGTCTGCATGTAGTTGGCGCCGTGCCGGCCCTGGGCGCCGTAGGGATAGGTGACGACGCTCCCGAGGATGCCGGCGAGGATCTGCCCCGGGACGAAGATCCCGAGGGTGAAGTTCATGTACGCCGCGGCGACACCTCCCAGGGGGCCAAGGACGAGGAGCGCCACCGCGGCGAGCATCAGGTGGAATCCGAGCGTGCCCGGCCGGGGCATCCAGCCGAATCGAACCTCTGTTCCGTCGCCGCTCGGTAGCGAGGCGTCCATCGTTCTCCCGGTCGTGGAGCCCGGGGACCTTCGCACAAGGCAAGGCGTTCCGAGGGCTTCCGCAGCCGTTTGACAGGCGGGCAGGCGCTCTGGCATCAACCCGCGCCGCAAGCTTCCCGGCCCCGGAGCTGCCTGTAATAGAGAGGAGGCCACGATGATGCGCCTCCCGAGCGGTCCCGCCCCGAGGCTATAGACAAGACGCGCTGGTCCGACGTCGCGCGTCTCGCGACGGCGTGACGGCACGTGGCGAGCGGTCCGTGTCGTGCGCAGACATGCGCCCGCCCCGGGAGATCCGCGGACTCGCCGCGATCGTTCAACGGAGAATCCGCTCCCGGCGTGCGCCTGCGCCCGCCGTGCGCGGCACGTCGGCTCGCGCCCTCCCATCCGCGGGGAGGCGCGGGCCCGGAGTCGGACCATGGTGACTGGAAGCAGGCTGGAGGCGCTCCTCGGAAAGCTCCGGAGGGCGCTCGACGAGAGAGCGGGTGCGGAAGGGGCGGAGAGCCTCCTCCGCGAGGTGGTGGCCGAGTGTCAGCGGCTCGGCGTCGTCTCCGCCTATGTGCACTACACGCTGGCCGGCGCGCTGGACCGGCTGGGAAAGCTGGAGATGGCATTCGACGAGCTCAAGAAGGCAGTGCAGGCCGACCCGCTCGCGCTCCCGGTGCGCCATGCGTTCCAGGACGTGGCGGCCCGGCTGCGTGCCGCGCTCGCCGATCCGACCCGGACCGCGGACGACGCCGATATCCCGCGCCTCTACACGCTGCTCGTGGAGGCGGGGGAGGCGGACCTCGAGGCGCACCTGACCATGGTGCGGTTCGCGGTGGCCACCGCGCAGCTCGAGCGGGCACGGACGCTGGCGCAGGCAGTGACCACGCTCTTCCCGGCGGCCCGCGAGGCCTGGGAGGCGCTGGCGCGGGTGGCGCGGGCACAGGGAGATGCGGTGCTGGCGGCGAAGGCGGACGCGGAGGCCGCGCTGGTCGAGGTGCGGGCGCCGCTCTTCAGCGTGGTGGGGAAGGCGACGGCCTGAGTCGAGAGGCGGCGGGGTGCAGCCTGGGCCCCGCCGCCCGGTGGTTTCTTGCCGGGTACGCTCGTGGACGGGTCGAAGACTCACGCCGAGCGCGCTCTGGCCTCGAGGAGACGCGGCTCTCCTATCGGCCCGTCATCCAATGCCACTGGCAATCGGCCTGCGCGCACTCCGGCTGCTCTGGAGATTCACGGCAACGACTCGAGACGGTTTCGCGTACGGCTGTTCGGGGAACACTTTCGGACGGACCCCGGGAGGAGAGGTCGAAGGGTCGTTCCGAGCGTCCGAAAATGCTTCGCGAACCTACTCGGCGAAACAGTTCCAACGCGTGCAGCAGGGATGTTCCAGCGAGTGGTGCGTGGGGTTGACGCTTCGAACTCACTCAATGACACGGGTTACATCGGGAATGAACACGCTGTAACTGTTTCGCGTGGCCCGTACGCGAAACCGTTTCGGACGGTCTGCACGACCTTGCGACCCCTTCCTGGGGGGACCGTCCGAAAATGTTCCCCCAACTGGCTTCCGGAAACCGCAGCCGGAGAGCATCCGTGAGCCTCGCGGCCGTCTCCTGAGGGCCCCGGGGTCGCGCAGGCCATCGGGACGCGCGGAGCGGCCGAGACCCGGCCGGCCCGGGTCGCATCAGGGCCTGCTCGCGCGGCCTAGAGCACCACGTTCTCGCGGTGCTCGCCGAACACCTCGCGCAGCGCGTCGGAGATCTCGCCCAGCGTCGCCAGGCTCTTCACCGCCTCGAGGATGAGCGGCACCAGGTTCTCCTTCTCGTTGCCGCGGCGGTCCGGAGCGCGTCGAGCGTCGCTGCACCGAGGCGGCGTCCCGAGCCTTCCGCAGCTCCTTCAGCCGCGCGGTCTGCGTCTGCTCCACCCGCTCGTCCACGCGCAGCAGCCCTTCCGGCGGCGGCTCCTCCCGGAACTCGTTCACGCCCGACCACCACCGCTTCGTTCTTCTCGAGCGCCCGCTGGGCCTGGTAGGCGGCGTCCTGGATCTCCTGCTGCGGATAGCCCTGCTCGATGGCCCGCACCATGCCGCCCAGGTCGTCGATGTTCGCGATGTACGCCTGCGCCTCTGCCTCCAGCTCGTCGGTCAGCCGCTCGAGCGCGTAGCCGCCGCCGAACGGATCGATGACGTCGGCCACGCCGGTCTCGTGGGCGATGATCTGCTGGGTGCGCAGCGCCAGCCGCGCCGCCGGCTCGCTGGGCAGCGCCAGCGCCTCGTCCTTGCAGTTGGTGTGCAGCGACTGGGCACCGCCCAGCACCGCCGCCAGCGCCTGCAGCGCCACGCGCACGACGTTGTTGTCGGGCTGCTGCGCGGTGAGCGTCGAGCCGGCCGTCTGCGCGTGGAAGCGCAGCATCTGGCTGCGCGGGTCCTTGGCCTCGAAGCGCTCCTTCATGATCCGCGCCCAGAGCCGCCGCGCCGCGCGGAACTTGGCGATCTCCTCGAGGAAGTTGTTGTGGACGTTGAAGAAGAACGACAGCCGCCCGGCGAAGCGTCCACCTCGAGGCCCGGCGTCGAGCGCGGCCGCGTCCACGTAGGCGATGCCGTCGGCGAGGGTGAAGGCGATCTCCTGGGCCGCCGTCGAGCCCGCCTCGCGGATGTGGTACCCGCTGATGGTGATGGGGTTCCACTTGGGCATGTCGCTGCGCGCAGAAGGCGAAGAGGTCGGTGATCAGCCGCAGGGACTGGCGCGGGCGGGTAGATGTAGGTGCCGCGCGCGATGTACTCCTTGAGGATGTCGTTCTGCACCGTGCCGGAGAGCTTCTCCAGCGGCACGCCCTGCTGCTCGCCGACCGCCGCGTAGAGGCAGAGCAGGATGGGCGCGGTGGCGTTGATGGTCATCGACGTCGAGACCTCGTCCAGCGGGAATCCCGTCGAGCAGCACCTCCATGTCCTCGCAGCGAGCTGATGGCCACGCCGACCCTGCCCACCTCGCCGCGCGCCCGCGGGTGGTCGGCGTCGCGGCCCATCTGCGTGGCAGGTCGAAGGCCACCGAGAGCCCGGTCTGGCCGGACTTCGAGCAGGTAGTGGTAGCGGTCGTTGGAGTCCTCGGCGGTGCCGAAGCCGGCGTACTGGCGCATCGTCCAGTAGCGGCCCGCGGTACATCGTCGGCTGCACGCCGCGGGTGAACGGGTACTCGCCCGGGAAGCCCAGGCCTCGCGGTAGGCGCGGCGGGGTCCGCCGGGCGTCGACCGGCTCGAGCGGAATCTCGCTCGAGGTGGCGAAGACGTCCTTCCGCTCGGGCGACTTCGCCAGCGCCTTCGCCCAGACCTCGTCCAGCCACCGTCGGCGCTGTCGGCCATCGGCAGCTCCTACTCCACCGTGAGCAGCTTGGCGTTGGCCTCCACCGTGCCGCCCTCCTTGGCGAACACCTCGATCACCGTGCCGGCCTTGGGGCTCTTCAGCTCGTTCTCCATCTTCATCGCCTCCACCACCACCAGCCCCTGGCCCTCGGCCACCCGTCGCCCGGCTTCACCAGCACTCGCACCACCTTGCCCGGCATGGGCGCGGTGACCATGACCTTGCCGCTCACGCTGAACCCGGCCGCGCCCGCGCGCAAGCGGACCGCCCGCTCGTCGGCCACGTCCACCTCAGAAGCTCGACCGACCAGCACCTGGACCTCGTCCCCGGACTCGTCGAACTCCACGTCGTAGGACCGGCCGTCGACCAGCAGCGAGACCGCGCCGTGGTCCAGGGCCCGCGCGTCCACGTGTGCGCGTTGCCTCCATCCTGAGCACGAAGCTGGCCGTCGCCCGAGGTCCTCGATGTCCACCGGCACCGACTCCCGCGCGCCGCGCAGCTGGTCTGGTAGCGCTTGGAGCGGCTCATCGGCGGCTCCCCCGCGCCCGCATCCGCCAGGGCGAGGGCCCTGCCGCGCCTCCGGTGACCGGGGCGATGGTGCGCTGGCGGCGCTGGTCCCGCTGGTAGGCGTCCACCACCGCGGCGAGCAGCGCGCACCGCGCCGAGCTGGTGGTCGTGCCGCCCGAGCAGGGCCGAGTGCAGCGGGGGAGGAAGCCGGTGTCGTAGTCGCCGGCCACGAACTCCGGGTGGGCGAGGATGGCGCGCAGGTAGCGGATGTTGGTGGTGATGCCCTTCACCACGTACTCGGCCAGCGCGCGCCGCATCCGGGCGATGGCCTCGGGCCGGGTCGGCGCCCACACCGAGAGCTTGGAGATCATCGGGTCGTAGACCGTGGGCACGGTGTAGCCCGGCGTACACGCCCGAGTCGTCGCGCACGCTGGGCCCGCACGGGATGCGCAGGTAGGTGATCCGGCCCGGGCTGGGCATGAAGTTCTGCGCCGGGTCCTCGGCGTAGACCCGCACCTCGATGCTGTGGCCGCGCGGCGGCTCCGTGCGTGAAGCCCAGCTCCTCGCCCCCGGCGACGCGGATCTGCCAGGCGACGAGGTCGAGGCCGGTGACCCACTCGGTCACCGGGTGCTCCACCTGCAGCCGGGTGTTCATCTCCAGGAAGTAGAAGTTCCGGTGCCGGTCGACGAGGAACTCCACCGTGCCCGCGCCGACGTAGCCGACCGCCTTCGCCGCCTTCACCGCCACCTCGCCCATCGCCGCGCGCATCTCGGGGGTGAGGATGGGGGAGGGCGTCTCCTCGATGACCTTCTGGTGCCGCCGCTGGGCCGAGCACTCGCGCTCGTTGAGGTGCACGGTGTTGCCGTGCTGGTCGGCGAAGACCTGGATCTCCACGTGGTGCGGCTCCTCCAGGTACTTCTCGAGGTACACCGCGTCGTTGCCGAAGGCGTTGCAGCGCCTCGCTCTGGGCCGACGCGCCAGGCCGCGTCGAAGTCGGCGAGCGATCCACCCGCCGCATGCCCTTGCCGCCGCCGCCGCCGGCCGCCTTCAGCATGACCGGGAAGCCGACCTTCTCGGCGTAGGCGCGGCCTCGGCCACGGACGGGAACGGGGCGGTGCTGCCGGGCACCACCGGCACGCCGGCCTTCTCCATGTTCGCCCGGGCGCGGGTCTTCTCGCCCATGGCGTCCATCGCCGCGGCGGGCGGGCCGATGAAGATGATGCCCGCGGCCTCGCACGCGCGCACGAACGTGGCGTTCTCGCTGAGGAAGCCGTAGCCGGGGTGGATGGCGTCCGCGCCGGAAGCCTTCGCCGCCTCGAGGATGCGCTCGAAGCTCAGGTAGCGCTCGCGCGAGGGCGGCGGGCCGACCCAGTACGCCTCGTCGGCCATGCGCACGTGGAGCGCGTCCCGGTCGGCCTCCGAGTAGACGGCCACCGTGGGGATGCCGAGCTCCCGGCAGGTGCGGATGACCCGGACGGCGATCTCCCCTCGGTTGGCGATCAGGATCTTCCGGACGGTTCTGGTCTTCCGGGCCACGGGAGTGTCGCTTAGCACGGGCAAGCGAGCAGGGGCGCTTCCGACGGAGGTCCCCGCCCTCCGGAGCCGGCCCTACCTTCACTGGGACTCGATGGATTCCGGGGAAGGCGGCGGTCATGAATCGAACGGTGTGGCGGTGGGTCGGGACGAGCGTGCTGGCGGGCGCGGTGGCGCTCTGGCCGCTCTCGGCAGGGGCGCAGACGGGCAGCACCGGCACAGGCGCCTCGTCGAGCGGCTCCGGGGCTAGCGGCCTCGGGAGCGCGGGCTCGGTCGGGGGGAACGCCGGGGCGCCGATGGGAACCGGAACAACGGGGACCACCGGCTCGGGCGTCGGGACGGGGATGGGCGGCTCGGGCTCGGCGGGGACGCTTGGGCCCGGCACCGGCACGGCGCGCGACAGCACCGGCGCCTACTCGGGCACCGGCGGCGCGGGGACGACGACGGGGAGCGACGGGACGCTGAACTCGCCATCGCCCGCCCCGGGGACCAGCGGCTCGAACGCGGTGAATCCGAACGCGACCGGCACGATGAGCGGTCCCGGTACGGCGACCACCGGCAACCCGCTCGGGCAGCCAAGCGCCGGATCGGGCATCGGTCAGTCCACGACCGGGGGGGGGGAGGGGCACGACCGGCACCGGCGGCACCGGGATGGGCACGGGCACGGGCTCGACGGGCTCGACGGGCACCGGCGGTACCGGCACGACCGGGACGTACAGCGTGCCCGGATCGACGAACGCCCCGACCGGCACCTACCGGGTCCCCGACAGCGGCGCCACCGGGACAGCACCAGTTGGCCTCGGAACGACGTTTCCCGGAACGACGAACCCCGGGCCTACCAGCCCCGGCACCGCCCACGACGGGCACCACGGGGACCGGCACTGGCACGACCGGGAGCGGCAGCATGCCCGGCTCCGGCACCGGACGCTGAGTCCCGCGGACGCCTCGAGGCGCCAGACACCCCGAGGTGTCAAACACCGCTGACGGAGCCTCGGGCGGGTCTCGCGTGCAGGGAACGCGGACCGGCGAGCCGGGGATGGTCGCTCGGCCCGCGCCCCGCCCGAGTACGACTCGCGGATGGACCGACGCACCCTGCTCGAGCTGTGCGGAGCCACGATGCTGCTGCGGACGCTGCCCGCGCTCGCGGCCGCGCCTCCAACCCCCGCCCCGCGCTTGTGTCCAGCGCCTGGGCTGGGCCGGTGTCCGCCTCGTCGCCGGCGAGACGACGCTCTTCGTCGACGCCACGGTGGATCCGTCCGAGCCCGGCAGCGTCCCGCTCGAGGCCACCACGCCCGAGCGCTTCGCCCTGGTGACCCACTTCCACGGGGACCACTGCCAGCCCGAGGCCCTCCGGGTCGTCTTCAACGCCCGAAGCCGTCTGGTGTGCGACCGCGACACGGCCCTCCGCGTGGGTGACCGCGAGGTCCCGCTCCTCCCGGTCCCGCTCTACCAGCCGGAGTTCCTGTCTCCGCGAACCGCCCACTTCGCCGTCTTCGCGGTGCCGGCCTCCGACGGCCTCGGCAGCCCACAGGTCTCGTGGGTCATCGACGGCGGCGGCCGCCGGGTCTTCCACGCCGGCGACACACAGGTGCACGGCCACTTCTGGAACATCGGGCGCGCCTACGGGCCGTTCGACGTGGCGTTCCTTCCAATCAACGGCTTCAGACAGACCGGCGGCCGGACCGCCAGGGTGCCCGCCACCATGTCACTCACCCCCGACCAGGCCGTCGACGTCGCGCTCATCCTCCGTGCCCGCCGCGTCGTGCCGATTCACTACGGCGGCGCGAGCCCCGGCTATGCCGAGGTGCCGGATCCGGTGGCGCGTTCGTGAAGGCGGCCAGGGCGGCGGGGCTGGCCGAGACCGTCCTCGCATCCGGCGCCACGCTCAATTCCTGAGCCGACCTGTGTCGTCAGGGAAGTGGTCGGTAGGACTGGACCAGGTTCTCCGAGGCCGCTGCCCACGCGGCCGCGCCACCTTCGGGGAACAGCAGCGCGCACCGGTCGGGGCCATCGTTGGGGAACCACCAGCGGGCCGCGACGTTCCGGCCCTGGATCTGGAAGATCAGGCTGAAGCACGTGCCCCCGGCCACGTAGCCCACCCGGCGAGGAAGGCCCACCCGGTGATGGCGACCACGCGATGCGCTCGGTGCATTGCTCGGTCCTCCGGGAGGAACATACCCCTTTCGCGCGCGACCGCTCGGCCCGCGAAGTCCGTCGGGCGGGACGCCCTACGGAAGCGGCCGCCGGTGCGCAAGGACGTTTCAGGGCGAGGCGAGCCCGAGCTGCGTCAGCACGAACGCATCATCGAACGCGACGTCGCGCAGCCGGTCGTAGCGACCCGAGGCGCCCCCGTGCCCGGCGGGCTGCATCTTCACCTTGAAGAGCAGCGTGTTGTGGTCGGTCTTCGTCGCCCGCAGCCGCGCCACCTACTTGGCCGGCTCCCAGTACATGACCTGGCTGTCGTTGTACGAGGTCCGCACCAGGATGCTCGGGTACGCCCGGCCGCCAGGTTGTTGTACGGGCTGTAGCTGCGCATCACCCGTACTCGTCCGGCTTCCCCGGGTTGCCCCACTCCTCGTACTCGCCCACGGTGAGGGGCAGCTCGCGTCGGCCATCGTGTTCATCACGTCGACGAACGGCACGTAGGCGAGCACCGCGCGGTACAGGTCCGGGCGCAGGTTGAGGACCGCCCCCATCAGCAGTCCCCCGGCGCTCCCGCCCGAGGCGACCGCGCGCGCTTGCGGCCGTAGCCCTGTGCCGCAGGTACTCGGTCGCGGCGATGAAGTCGGTGAAGGTGTTCGTCTTGTTCGCCATGCGCCCGGCGTCGTGCCACAGCTTGCCCGAACTCGCCCCCGCCGCGGACGTGGGCGATCGCCACGACCACCCCGCGGTCGAGCAGCGGCAGCCGATTCGCATCGAAAGAGGCGTCGAACGGATATCCGTACGCGCCATATCCGTGATGCACAGCGGCCGTCCTCCGTCGGCTCGAGAGGGCCGCGGTAGACGCACGGAGATCGGGATCTGCGTCCCGTCGGCCGCGGTGGCGTGGAGGCACTCGCTCCGGTAGTTCGCGGGTCGAAGCCGCCCGGCACCTCCTGTTGCTTGACCGTCTGGCGCCCGCAGCGAGATCCATGTCGATGACCGTCCGGGGTCTCACCATCGACTGGTAGCTGAAGCGGAGTACGGCAAGCGTGGAAGTCCTCGTTGTGATCGTCGAACAGCGCGTAGGTGGGCGTCGGAGAAGCTGACCTCGCCGCGACTTTCCCCCACGCTCGAAATTCAGGATCGCAGTCTCTCCAGCCCGCCCTGGCGCTCGGCGAGCACGAGGTGTCCGGCGAACGCGTCGACGGACTCGAGCGCGACCGTGGGCCGTTCGGGGACCTCCTCCTTCCAGTGCGCACGGCCCGGTGAGCTCACGGGGGCAGAGACCAGGCGGAAGTTGCGGCCGCGATCGTTCACCCGGATGTAGAAGCGGCTGCCCCGGTGGTCCACGTCGTACTCCTGGTCCGTCATCCGGGGGGGATCACCGTCCAGGCGCCGCGGGGGCTGCGCGCGGCGAGGAACCGGATCTCGGTGCTGGTGTGGCTACTGGACGAGGCGGGCAGGTACTCGCCGCTCCGGGTCCGCGAGATGCGCAGGGTGAAGCGCTCGTCCTTCTCCTGGAGCACCACCGGGTCCGGGCCCGTGCCGCCGACCTGGTGACGGAACACCGTGTCCGGGCGCTTCGTGGTGGCGTCCTCGGTCGCGTAGAAGAGCGTCCGGTTGTCGGTGGCCCACGCCACGCTGGTCACCCGGGGAATTGCCTCCGTCCCGTCCTTGCCGGTGCGCAGGTCGCGGACGTGGAGCACGTACTGCCGGAATCCGGTGTCGTCGACCAGGTACGCGAGCCAACGCCCGTCATCGCTCACCACCCATCGGCCGATCGCGAGGTACGGCTTTCCCGCCGCCATCTGGTTCTGGTCGAGGAGGATCTCCTCCGCCGCGTCCAGCGAGCCGCGCTTCCGGCAGCGAATGGGGTACTGCTTTCCCTGCTCGAGTCGCTCGTAGTACCAGAAGCCGCCCCGGAACCACGGCGCCGAGACGTCGTTCTGCTGTACGTGGCTCAGCAGCTCCCGGTAGAGCACGTCGCGGAGCTGCTCCGTGGAGGCCATCATCGCGTCGGCGTACGCGTCCTCCGCCTGGAGGTACTTCTCCACCTCGGGGTCCTTCTTCTTCCGGAGCCAGGCGTAGTCGTCCACCCGCGCGTCGCCGGACTGCTGGACCACCGTGTGCTCCACGCGCGCGGTGGGAGGCTGGAGTGACCGTGCGGGTGCCGCTCTCGCGACGGCCGGGCGCCGACCGGAGCCGCGGCAGGCGGCGGAGCCGGTTTGGAGGCGGCGCATCCGAGCAGCAGGAGCAGGCCGGGTGAGAGGCGACGAGACCGCATGCGAAGGCTCTCCTCGGGAGGGGCGGGTGCGACCGGGGGGCGCACCGTAACACCCCGGGTGCGCCGGCCTTCGAGCTCAGTGCCGAGCGTGCCCCCGACGACGCAGTGCATCCCACCCGGCCGGATGGGTAAGGTCCGCGCTCGCGTTGGCCGGACCCCACCACCTCATCCTCGTCCCGGGCTTCTTCGGCTTCGCCAACCTGGGCGACTTCACCTATTTCGGCCATGTCCGCGAGCTGCTTTCCGAGCTCGGCCCCCCCGCGGGCCTGGACGGGGAGATCCGCATCGTCTTCACCGAGCCCTCGTCGTCGCTCCCGCGGCGTGCGGCGCTCCTCGCCGAGGCCGTCCACCGGCTCGTCGAGCAGCGCGGGGGCGTGGTCAGCATCGTCGGGCACTCCACCGGAGCGCTGGATGCGCGGCTGATGCTCAGCCCGGGCTCCATCCTCCCCACGAAGGTGGACGTGGAGCAGTGCGCGTCCGTGGTGCGCGGCGTGGTCGGTGTCGCAGCGCCGCACCACGGGACGCCGCTCGCCCAGCACTTCACCTCGCTCTTCGGGAGCCAGCTCCTCAAGCTGCTCTCGCTGGCGACGGTCTACTCGCTGCGCACCGGACGGCTGCCGGTCGGTGTCGCCCTCCGGCTCGCCCGGCTCCTCCGCCGGAAGGACACCACTCCGACCGGCGTGGTCGATCAGCTCTTCCTTCAGCTCCTCTCCGACTTCGCCGGCAAGCGCCGCCGGGCCATCGAGCAGTTCTTCTCCAGCGTGCACAGCGACCAGGGTCTGGTCTCGCAGCTCGCTCCACGCGCGATGGAGCTCTTCAACGCCGCCACTGCCGATCGCCCCGGCATTCGCTACGGCGGGGTGGTGACCCGGGCGCGGCCCCCCGGTCTGCGCTCGTTCACCCGCGCCGGCTTCAGCGGCTATGCCCAGACGACGCACGCGCTCTACGTGGTGCTTTACCGGCTCGCCCGCGGGAGGCCCACCGACCCGCCCGGGCAGCTCTCGCCGGAGCACCGGAAGTTCCTGCGCCGCGCCTACGGGAGCGTGCCGGACCACCGGGCCAACGACGGGATCGTGCCCACGCTGAGCCAGGTGCGCGGACAGATCGTGGCCGCCGTCTGGGCGGACCACCACGACGTGCTCGGCCACTTCCACCGTCCGCGGCACGTCCCGCCGCACTTCGACTGGGTGGCCTCGGGGACCGGCTTCGACCGCGAGCACTTCGAGGCGGTGTGGAAGGCCGTGGCCCAGTTTCTCGGCGCCGCGCGGTAGAGGGGCGGCTGCATCCCGGCCGCCGGGCCTCACACGCTCGACGGTGGCACGATGGGCTGGGCGGCGCGGGGACCGGTGCGGCAGGGAGCGCCGGCGTTGTGCGTCGGAGTCGCCCCGCGATCCACCACATCCACGCAGGGGTGACGATCTGGTGTCGTCGGACCGCGAGGACGAAGAAGGCGACGGCGAGCGCCGTCGCGAGCACGATGCACGGCAGCCCTGCCTCCGGCCCGAAATCCCCGCCAGTGAGGGCGGTCGGCCCCGGGAGCCTGGCGACGGCGAGGACGGGCGTGTTCATGCCCGACACCGGAGTTCCCCACACCGGGCCCTCGAACAGGTTCCAGGCCCAGTGGAGCCCGATGGGGATCCAGAGCGAGCGTGTGGCGACGTAGGCCGCGGCGAGGAGCGCCCCGGGTCCGACGGCGATGGCCAGGCTGCTGACCCAGGTGGCCCCCGGGTTGTTCAGGTGCCCCAGGCCGAAGAAGGCGCCACTGAGGATCACCGCCAGCCAGGTCCCGAGGCCCTGCTCCAGGAGTCGGAAGAGATCCCGCGCGAGGCGAGCTCCTCGAACACCCCCACGCAGAGGAGCATGAAGAGGAATCTCGAGAAGAGAAGCGTCCGCGTCGTTCCCTCCGGCACGGGCGCCCAGCCGATGATCCGGTAGCTCCCCACCAGGGCCAGCACGCTCACCACCGCGGTGAGCAGCGCCGCGCCGAGCAGGAAGCCGCGCAGGGTGTCGGGAACCGCCCGGGACGGCGCGAGGCCCGCATCGCGCGGTCGCCTCCGTTCGAGGAGCCTCAGACTCAGGACGAAGACCAGGAGCGTCATCAGCGCGTTTCGAAGCGCTCCCCCCACCGTGACGTTCGGCAGCCTGGCCGTCACCGGGGAGACGAGGACGAGCAGCCGGAAGAGGATGATTCCGAGAATGCCGGTCCAGACCAGCCGGGGCAGGGGCGCGAGGAGGATGCGGCGGAGCAGGGCAGCCATGTGTCGGGGCGGGGGCCTAGCGCGGGCCGCGGGGCCGCGCCAGCGCCCAGGTCAGCAGCAGGATGCGCCCGATGTGGTGGGTCCGGACGAGCTCCTCGTGCAGCATGAACTGCACGAAGGCGGTGCCCACTCGGATGCGCCCCAGGAGCGTGGCGCGGACCGGCTCACTCGCAGCGCGGTGCGTCGCTCAGCCGCTGATCGGGAAGACCAGGTGCAGGCGCTGGAACAGCTGCCGCGGACACTCCACCTGGCGGTTGCAGGCATGCGGGACGTCGCGGCGGCACACGCGGATGTGCCGCTCCTCGCGCTCCGGGGCGGCGGGCGCGTCACGGAGCAGGCCGGGCGCGGCGAGCAGGCCGAGGCTGGCGGCCTGGGCCGCAGTCGTCCCATGGCCGCCTACCGTCGAGACCACCGTGGGGGTGACGCGCGCGAGGACCGCGGCAGCCTGCCAGGCCGAGGACGGAACCAGGGCTGCACCCACCACCATGAGCATCGACGCGGCGATGGAGCAGGCAACGAGCGGAGAGTCCTTGGACATGACGAACCTCGCGGTGCCAGGTGGAGATTCACGGGGCCAGGGGAGGGGCAAGGTAGGCGCAGCGGGGTTGCAGCCGACCAGCCACACGTTGCAGCGAAGCGCTCCTGCTGACCCGCCTCCCGTCACTCCAGGCGGCTCAGGAACGCCCCGGACGAGAGTCGACGCCCACCCGGCGTGATGGCCTCCACACGCCAGACGAGGTCGGCCCCGGACGGGACCCCGGAGAGCGCCTCCGCCGGGATCTCGAGCTCGGGGGCGGTGAGTCCGCTCGTCCGGTACAGGACGGTCAGGTCCCGCGTGGAGACGACGACCGAGTACCGGCTCCCGTACGGAGCGCCGGTCCAGCGGAGCACCGGGTGGGCGCGCGCGACGGGCTCCGCGCCGGGTGCGGGCCGGAGCATGGGCTCGTTGCCACCGCGGACGATGGGAGAGGTCTCCCGCGTCCCGGGCCGGGGCAGCAGCACGAACGCGCACACCGCGGCGGCTGCGAGCGCGCCGGCGCTCACGAGCCACCGGGCCGGCCGGAAGCGGGCGAGGGGAATGACCGGGGCAGGCCCTCCTGCCTCTGCCTCCACTGCCGACAGCTCGCGCGCGAGCCGCCAGAGCGCCGAGCAGTCGCCACACCCGAGGCTGTGGGCGAGCATCGTTTGGACCGCGGCCTCGGGTCGGTCGCCCCGGGCTGCCTCCCAAATCGCGTCCGGTGTGGCGCAGTCCGGACCGGGCGCGGTGGCTGGCGCGGCGGCCCAGGCAGCACGGAGCGCGTCGACGTCCCGCTCGGTCATGGCGTCAGCCCCTTCTGCTCGAGACAGAGCCGGAGATCCGCGAGACCGCGGTACGTGAGGTTCTGGACCTTCTTGACGTCCCAGTGGAGGACGCGTGAGGCCTCCTCCGCGCGGAAGCCTTCGAGGTGGAGCATCACCGCCAGCCGACGAGGATCGGCCAGCCGACCCACGCAGTCCCGGATGCCCACACCGAGCTCCGCCGGAGGCGTGGCTCCCGCCTGTGTTGCCGCCTCGCCCGCCATGGACCTCCGCGACTCTTGTTCCTCCGCCCGGCGTCTGCGCAGCTCGTCCGCGATGACGCTGAACGCGACGCGCCACAGGTCAGACGCGGTCCGGGCCCTGTTCTGCTCAGGCTGCGCGTGTTCGACCACCCGGACCAGGGTCACCTGGACCAGGTCCTCTCGCAGTGAGGCGAGGTCGGCCGGACAGGCCCGAGCGACGGCGGCCCGGAGCGTCCGGAGCATCCACGCGAGCCGCTCGAGGTTCGTCGTCTGCTGCGCTGGCGGCTGCTCGGGGCGCATCGTGCGGCATCCTACGCTCGGCCATTCTCCGTCCCGGGGGCCGGCAGTGGCACGGCGGGTGCCTGAATCCGGAAATTCACCGCAGCGGTAAGCAGCGGTGCATCCGATGGGCGCTCACTGCGCGACGGTGATCTGGGCCACCGGCTCCGAGGAGCGTGCGACGGGGCGGCGGCGGAACTCGGGAATCGGGAAGACGAGCCAGAGGGGTCGCAGATACAGGACGAGTGCCGCCGACATCGTGAGCGCAAAGGTCGGCATGCCGTGGATCACGGCGATGCCAGCGTGGAAGACGATCGCCACGGGAAGCAGCCGGCGACGGAACCGGAGCGGGGCGACGAGGGCGCCGGCCAGGCAGAGCTCCAGTGCGAGCACGCTCCACGTCAGGGGCACGACCAGCACGGTCCGGCCGATCTGATCGGTCAACGGGCGCAGGAGCCCGGGGGACCCGAAGGTGGGGTTTCTCCAGAAGTAGTAGAGCGCCGTTCCGTTTGCCCACTCCTCTGCCGGGAACTTGAGCACCGCGGCGAAGAGGTAGATCACCGCAACCTGCGCGCGAATGAGGAACCCGCTGGTCTGGGCGACGATCGAGGCCGCCGGTCCGCCGGTGCCGATCCCCTGCCAGTGTGAACGGCGAGGATCGGTGAGAGCGATGGGAACGAGGAGCAGCGCGAGCGTGGCTGCGACCAGGTCGCCGCCATCCACCATCGAGGCTGAGGCCGCAAAGCTGAACGCGATCCACCAGTGCGGAATCGCAGTCAGTCGCGGCCGCCAGCCGCTGATGACCAGCACCAGCACGACGATCGCCACGAGCTTGGTCACGCCGAGGTGTTCGCGACCAAGAAAGAAGAGGCTCGCCCTGTGCACCGTGCTTCGATCGAATATGCCCGGGTCGTCGATCACCAGAGGCCGGAACAGGCGTTCGCTCGAGTCAGCGAGCAATGTGAGGAGCGTCGCCAGCGCGATCATCGACCTGGCGACGCCGTAGACGTTGGTCCAGGGCCTGTCCGCTCGGGTCAGCACTGTACGTCCAGCTGGGCGACCCTCGCGGGGAGAGCGACCCTGGCATTCGCACGCGCCCAGGCCCAGGGCACCGGCGTACGCGAGATGAGGAGCACGTCCCGGCAGAGCTGGGGCCGACGGGCAAAGTTCTTCACCGGCAGCCCCTTGCCGGCGATCTCAGGGAGCTGGTCCGGAGCGAGATCCACCGTCACCCACCGGTCCGCGACCTGGGCCTCGAGGGTTCGGAACTCGGCGCTGTTGTTCGGGATCGCGCGACGCAGTCCGAAGATGTTCGCTGCCGCGCCGAGCGGGACGTCCATCCGCTTCCAGACGCCGTTGTCCCGCCGGAAGATCTCGAAGCGCGCTTCCCGGGGCGTGGCGAAGAACCCCCAGAACTGCGGGGCGATGGAGATCATCTGGACCCGCCGGGCAGCAGACACCCGCAGGGGGGAATCGAGCCAGGCGACGCACGTCAGACAGACGATCGCTCCGGCGAGAACCCGCGCCACGACGCGCGGCTGCACCTCAACGCTCGGCGGGCGTTTCCGCAAAGGTGCTGGCCACGGAAGCAGCGAGCTGCTCGGTGAAGAGCTGGCTCGAGAAGAGACTCCAGGCCGGATGGACCCGGACGTACGCGACGGGGAGGTTCTGTCCGCGGGTGTCGACGGGGAGGTTCTGCCCGCGGGTGTCGACGGGGAGATTCTGCCCGCGGGTGTCGACGGGGAGATTCTGCCCGCGGAGGTCGACGGGGAGGTTCTGCCCGCGGGTGTCGACAGGGAGATTCTGCCCGCGGGTGTCGACGGGGAGGTTCTGCCCGCGGGTGTCGACGGGGAGGTTCTGCCCGCGGAGGTCGACGGGGAGGTTCTGCCCGCGGGTGTCGACAGGGAGATTCTGCCCGCGGGTGTCGACGGGGAGGTTCTGCCCGCGGAGGTCGACGGGGAGGTTCTGCCCGCGTGTGTCGATGGGGAGGTTCTGCCCGCGGGTGTCGACAGGGAGATTCTGCCCGCGGGTGTCGACGGGGAGGTTCTGCCCGCGGGTGTCGACGGGGAGGTTCTGCCCGCGTGTGTCGATGGGGAGGTTCTGCCCGCGGAGGTCGACGGGGAGATTCTGCCCGCGTGTGTCGACGGGGAGGTTCTGCCCGCGTGTGTCGATGGGGAGGTTCTGCCCGCGGAGGTCGACGGGGAGATTCTGCCCGCGTGTGTCGACCGGGAGGTTCTGCCCGCGTGTGTCGATCGGGAGGTTCTGCCCGCGTGTGTCGATCGGGAGGTTCTGCCCGCGGGCCGAAAGCTGAAATGCACCGGCTGCCTCGGAAACCGCGGTGTTCGCGCGAACGAGCATCGCCCGGACCTTCGCTGGATCGCCGCTGGCGGGCCGCACGAGCGAATGCCGCAAGGAAGGTCGGGTCGTCGCGCGCGATCTGGTCCGTGATCGCGTCCTGGACGCGAGCCATCGCCGCCAGCTCGCCCGGGTCGCTCACGTAGAACTCGGCGCGGAGCTGATCGCGGGCCTCGGGAACTCTGCTCGCCACCGAGCCGGTGCCGAACATCACTCCCTGAAAGATCTGGCGGTCGCTGAAGCTCTGGCTGACTGAAGCTTCCTGTCCGCATCCGATGACCACGGCGCAGCTGACCAACGTGGCGATCGCGACTTTCGCCGTGCGGTGCATGTGGTTCCCCCTGGGGAAACGGCCCTGCAACCACGCCATCAGACACACGAATGCTTACAGCCAGCAAGTCCTTCTTGACCCGCGGTTCGCGGAGCACCCCGATTCCACGACGGGTGACTCGGGGCGGGTCGGAGGCGACATCGTGTGACGATGTCACACACCTGGCCGGATCGCTCCGAGTGGATCGACGCTAGAGCGGAATGTTGCCGTGCTTGCGCGGCGGGTTCTCCTGCCGCTTGTCCTTCAGCATCTCCAGCGCGCGAATCAGCTTCTCGCCGCGTCTCCTCGGGGCGGATGACCTCGTCGATGTAGCCGAGCTCGGCGGCCTTGAACGGGTTGGCGAACTTCTCGCGGTACTCCGCGACCAGGCGGGCCCGCTCGGCCGTCGGCGTCCTTGCGCCTGTCCGAGCTCCTTGCGGAAGATGATGTTCACCGCGCCGTCGGGGCCCATCACCGCGATCTCCGCGGTCGGGTAGGCGTAGTTGACGTCGGCGCGGATGTGCTTGCGACGCCATGACGTCGTAGGCGCCGCCGTAGGCCTTGCGGGTGATGACCGTGACCTTCGGCACCGTCGCCTCGGCGAACGCGTAGAGCAGCTTCGCGCCGTGCTTGATGATGCCGCCCCACTCCTGGGCGGTCCCGGGCAGGAAGCCGGGCACGTCGACGAAGGTGACGAGCGGGATGTTGAAGCAGTCGCAGAAGCGCACGAAGCGCGCCGCCTTCACCGACGCGTCGATGTCCAGGCAGCCGGCGAGCACGGCCGGCTGGTTGGCCACGATGCCCACCGCTCGGCCGTTCAGCCGCGCGAAGCCGACCACGATGTTCTTCGCGAAGTGCTCCTGCACCTCGAAGAAGTGCCGCTCGTCCACCACCGCTCGAACGACCTCCTTCATGTCGTAGGGCTTGTTCGGGTTCGGCCGGGACCAGCGTCGCGCAGCGCGGCTCGCTCGCGGACCGGCGTCGTCGTCGCAGGCGCCGACCGGCGGGTCCTCGGCGTTGTTCGACGGCAGGTAGGAGAGCAGCTCGCGGGTCATCAGGATCGCCGGCCTGCTCGTTCTCGGCGGCGAAGTGCGCCACGCCGGACTTCTGGTTGTGCGCCAGCGCGCCGCCCAGCGTCCTCCTTGGTGACCTCCTCGTGCGTCACCGTCTTGATGACGTCGGGGCCGGTGATGAACATGTAGCGAGCGTGTCCTTCACCATCACGATGAAGTCGGTGATGGCCGGCGAGTACACCGCGCCGCCGGCGCACGGCCCCAGGATGAGCGAGATCTGCGGCACCACGCCCGAGGCCAGCGTGTTGCGCAGGAAGATGTCCGCGTAGCCGGCGAGCTACTCCACGCCCTCCTGGATGCGCGCGCCGCCCGAGTCGTTCAGCCCGATGATCGGCGCGCCCACGCGCGTGGCCAGGTCCATCACCTTGCAGATCTTCTGCGGCGTAGGCGCCGGACAGCGAGCCGCCGAAGACGGTGAAGTCCTGGGCGAAGACGAAGACCTGCCGCCCGTCGACCGTGCCGTAGCCGGTCACCACGCCGTCGCCGGGGATCTTCTTGTCGCCCATCCCGAAGTCGGTGCGCGCGGTGGGTCACGAACTTGTCCAGCTCGACGAAGCGTGCCGGGGTCGAGCAGCAGGTCGATGCGCTCGCGGGCGGTGAGCTTGCCCGCCTCGTGCTGCTTGGCGATGCGCTCCGCGCCGCCGCCGAGCTCGGCCTGTCGCTCCAGGGCATCCAGGCGGGCGCGGAGCGGGTCTGGGTCGGGAGGAGCATCCATGGTGGCCAGCGCTTTATCACGTGTGCCAACATGCTCCGCCGCTCGTCGGATACCCGGGACCGGCCGGACCGGGGACGCCCGACGGACCTGCCCGGTGACTCCGCCGACCCGCGTCCGCTGCGCCGCCCTGGCCCTGCTCGTGTCTCTGGCGGCGCGCGCCGAATCGGCCCCCCCGGCTGCCACGCAGCCCATCGCCCCGCTGGTCCGGATTGGAGCCGAGACCGGCGGCGGAATCGTCGGCGGGGCGCTCATCGGCGGGGCGGCGGCGTGGGTCATCTCCGCGACCCTCAACACCCAGGAAAATGGCACCTCCTCCAACAGCGCGGCCCAGGTGGGCGCGGCGCTGGGGGTCTCGGTCGGTGCGCCCATCGGCGTGTCGCTCACCGGCAAGCTGCTCGGGCGTCAGGGGAGCTTCATCATCAGCTGGCTCAGCAGCGTGGCCGGGCTCGGTGTGGGGTACGGGATTTACGGCCTCGTCCGCGCAGGCAGCGACAGCTCGGCGGCCAAGGCGACGTATGCCCTGTGCCTGCTGCTCCCGGTGGCCGGCTCGGTCATCGGCTACGAGCTGAGCTCCTCGGAGCAGCCCCCCTCCGCTTCGACCACCGCATTGCCCGCCGTGCTACCGGCGGTGTCGATTGGCCCCGGTGGAGGGGTGTTCGCCCTGGTCGGCCGGTTCTGACCGGCGCCCGCGGCGGACTCAGCCGTCGATCGAGCGCAGGCGCGGGTCCAGCAGCGCGTCTTCCCAGCGGTCCACCGCCGCCGCGCGCTCGGATTCCGGTGCATCGGGGGCGTATCCCAGCGTGTCCCCCAGCGCCGCGGAGAGCTCCTCGGCGGCCGCAGCCCGGAGCCACGGCTCGGGATTCCGGAGCGCGGCGAGCAGCCACTGCGCCCGCCGGTGGGACCGGTTCTCGGCCCACCAGGCCATCCAGCCGTGGGTGCTGGTGCCGAACGAGGCACGGGTGATTCCGATCAGCGCCTCGGCGGACGCCTGCGCGGCGAGGGCGTCGTCGCTGCCGGTGAGCCCGATCAGACCCTCGACCGACGGGCGGTCGTGGAGCACTCCCAGGGCACGTGCCGCCAGCGCCCGTCGCTCGGGCTCCTTCGCCACCAGCTCCTGTCGCAGGTCTGGCAGCGCCGCCTGAAAGCGCGGGAGCCGGCGCAGTGCCGTGGCCGCCGCCCGCGCCGCGGAGGCCACGTCGGGGTCCGCGTCGAAGAGCCCGCGGAGCACTCCCGCGACCAGCTCGGGGTGGGGAAGGCTCCCCGCGGTGAGGAGTGCCATGTAGCGGGTATCGGCGTCGGGAGCGTCTAGAAAGCTCGACAGCGCCCGCGCGCCCGCCCCACCCAGCCGCGCGAGGCCGGCCGGGACCGGGCCGAGCTCGTCCGGCGCCGGCAGCTCCAGCACCGGCACCCGGCTCCAGGCGCTTGGCCCGGGGAACTCGGCCGCGAGCGCTCGCGCGGCGGCGTCCGGGGCGCGGGTGAGATTGGAGATGGCGGCCGCCCGTGCCGCGGCGTCCGTTCCCACTGAGCCGCTCCAGCACCGGGCCGAGGTCGGCAGGGGCCGTCGCCGGTTGGGCGCGATCGAGCCCCTCGAGGGTGCGCCGGGGCACCCCGGTGAGCCCGAGGGCGCCCGTGGGCTCGGGCGGGGCCGCGTTCTCGTCGGCGAAGCGGCGCTGCTTCCTGAGGACGATGAGCTCGGCGAAGGCTGCGCCGAGCTCCTGACAGAACAGGACGAGGTCGGAGAGGCGCCGCTGGCTCACCGGACGGCTGCCCCGATTCCCGTAGAGGACGGCGACCAGGCGCCCGCGCACCTCGACCGGAAAGACGAACAGCGAGCGGGGCGTGCGTCCGAGCGCCTCCAGCACCTGCCGCGTCTGCGCATCGGCCGGGACCGGGCCGGCGTAGGACGAGTGGGCGAGGGCGGCGGTGCGAAAGACCGACGGGACGTCGAGAGGGAACGACACCTGGGCCAGCGCGGCCGCGTCGGCGCCCTCGCCGCGCGCATCCCATCCCATGGCCGTGCCCCGCACCACGGCGAACGCGGCCACGAAGTCGAACGTGCGGCGCGCATAACGAAGCACGACGTCCTTGAGCCCTTCCCGATTGCCGGCCACCGTCCGGAGCGCGGTGCGTGCCTCGGACAGTGACCAGTCCACCACCGGATCACTGGTCGAGGGCGTCGTGGTCGTCGTGGCACGGGCCCGACGCGAACTACGTGCCTTCGGCGCATCGACGGTCCAGGCGGGAAGCTCGGGCTCGGCCGCGGCCACCCCCGCCTCGAGCGCCTCGAGCAGGGTGCCGGCCGGCTCGACGCCGGGGACCGCGGACGCCCGCTCGGGGCGAGGGTTCACCAGTGGGACCGGCTCACCGACGACGTTGCGAGCGGCCTGCTCGGCCATCTCCGTGGCCAGTCGCTCCTCCAGCGTGGGCCCGAGGGTCCCGAGCAGCGCCGAGTCACGCGCAGGTAGGGGCGTCCCGTAGATCTGCGCCCGCCAGGAGCGGACGCGCACGTCGGTCGAGACCCATGGCGCCACCGAGCGCCCGAGCTTCGCACCAGCACCTCGAGCCCGCGCATCGGCACGGGGTAGGGCACCGCGACGTGCAGCATCCCGTCCTCGTCCGAGAGCGGGGCGAGGTTCAGTCGCTCTGCTTCCTCGCGGGGCAGCGCCGAGGCCATGCCCGGGTTGGGCACGTAGTCGGCGAGGTAGATGGGCTGGAGCCCGCTGACCTCGCCCAGCGCGGTCACCAGATCTTGCTCGCGCACCGCACCCATCTCCAGGAGCAGCGTGTCCATCGCTCCGCCCACGAGCGCCTGCGAGCGCAGGGCGTCGTCTGCCCGTTCCTGGGTCAGCAGGCCGCGCGCGACGAGATGCTCTTCCAGCCGTTCGGTCATTCGCCGGGCGCCATTGTACGGCGCGGCGGCTAGCTGGGACGGACGACGAAGGTCTGGGTGAGCTTGTCGTGGAGCGTCTGTCCGCGCCGGTCGAACAGCGCCAGCCAGAACCCGGCCAGGAACGGCACGAAGGAGAGCACGGCTAGGGCCGCACGGGCGATGGCGCGTCCGGGCGCAGGGGCCAGGCCGGTCCGGTCCACCAGGCGGATGCCGAGGAGGCGGCGCCCTGGTGTGCGGCCGTTCCAGAGCAGCGCGAAGACCGCGGTGTAGGCAAGGCCCAGCACCACCGCCAGGGCGATGCACGGAGCGAGGACGGCGTTCAGCTGGTGCACCCGGGCCATCAGACCGTCGATGCCCGTCAGCTGGGTGGCGGTGACCCCGCGAGGCGTGATGAGCGCTGCCGCCGCCCCGACGTAGAGGGCCAGGACGCCGGAGATGAGCGTGCCGTCGACGATGAAGGCGCTGATGCGCTGCCACAGGGCGGCGGGGCGGGCGTGGACCTCGATGATTTCCCCCGGATGGACGGGGGCCGGAGCGGGCGCGGAGTCCATCGCAGAGGCGATCTGCGGCGCCGCGGGTTCGGGAACGTCCTCCCACGGCGTGGCTGCGGCGGCCGGGACGGGCACGTCCATCCTGGGCTCGACTCCGCGGTGTGCGCGCAGTGATTGGGCGTGCAGGAGCCGGGGTTGGCTCCGGAGAGGCCGGGCGCATCAGCTCGGCCATCGTCGGCGAAGGCGCATCAGTCGCGGGCGGGCGCGTCTCGGGGAGCGGGCTCTCGCGGCGTCGGGAGACCCACCGCTCGGCCAGCGTGCTCGGCCTGGAGGCTGTCGCGGGCGGATTGTCCAGCATGGGGATCGCCGCGCGCGCCGTCGGCTGTCTGACGGGCGCACGGGGGACCGGGCCGGGCGAGGCTGGGCCGGTCACGGGCGCGGGGAGGGGCTCGGGAGACTGTGCGGAGGCGTGTGCCGCCGGTGACGCGGTGGCAGGGCGGGGCGACTCGGGGAAGCGCGTCGCCGGAGGAGCTGCCGGAAGCGCGGTGGAGCTCGGCGCGCGCGCCGGGGGTGTGGAGGCGGGCGGCGCGCCGGAGCTGAGCGTGATTCGTGATGCTGGCGGCCTCGAGGAGGACGGCGACTGCTCGGAGGAAACCTTCGGGCTCGCGCCGATCGCGGGCGCCTCCGCGGAGCCCGGCTGCGCGATGGAGCTCGGTATCGCGCCAAAGCCAAGCGCGATTGGCGAGGGGGGTGACGATGGCGCCCTGGACACCGGCGCGGATGACGGCTGGGACGGCGACGGGACCGGGCTCGCACCGAGCACGGGGGGCGATGCAGGCGCGGGCGGTCTGGGAGTCGCGGGCGCCGCGGCCGGGCTCGCGCCGAGCACGGGGGGCGATGCAGGCGCGGGCGGTCTGGGAGTCGCGGGCGCCGCGGCCGGGCTCGCGCCGAGCACGGGAGGCGATGCAGGCGCGGGCGGTCTGGGAGTCGCGGGCGCCGCGGCCAGGCTCGCGCCGAGCACGGGAGGCGATGCAGGCGCGAGGGGCGGTCTGGGCGCCGCGGCCGGACTCGCGCCGAGCACGGGAGGCGATGCGGGCGCGGCGGGCGGTCTGGGTGCCGCGGCCGGGCTCACGCCGAGCACGGGAGGCGATGCAGGCGCGGCGGGCGGTCTGGGCGCAGCGGCCAGCACGGGCGGAGCGGAGAATGCCGTTGGACCGGCTTCGGGGATTGGGTGCGGGTGGGGCTGGCAGTCGCAGGCCCCAC
>CAWCLY010000016.1:0-49857 GCA_963796475.1 uncultured delta proteobacterium | reverse complement strand
CGGATGCCCTGGGCGGGGGCACGGCGCGGTGAGAGCCCGCCTTCCGAGGTGCCGATCAGCACGACGGGTGCCATCGTCCCGACCGGGCGAGATCCGGCAGGGGTGTCCGCCATGTTGACTTCGCGCCTTCAACCCGCGATCCGTCGGATGGAGCGTTCATGACGAAACCGACCGAGCCACCGTCTGCTGGTGGTGACAGCGCGGCGGACGCTCATCCGGAGCAGGCGGGGCCGCCGGCCGAGCCGAGCACCGCCATCGGCGCCTTTCCGGTGGTGGGTGTCGGCGCGTCGGCCGGCGGGGTCGAGGCGCTCGAGGCGTTCTTCGGTGGCCTCGCCCAGACCGGGATGGCGTTCGTCGTGGTCCAGCACATGGCCAGCGACAAGCAGAGCCATCTTCCGGAATCATCGGGCGAGTCCCCGCATGCCGGTGGTGCAGGCCACGGATGGGGTGAGCGTCGAGCCCAATCACGTCTATGTCGTGCCGCCGGGGTCCAACCTGGCCCTCTTCGAGGGGAAGCTGCACCTCATCGAGCTGCTCCCCGGGGGGACGCACGGCGCGGTGCTCCCGGTCGACTTCTTCTTCCACTCGCTCGCCGCCGAATGTGGCGCCCGGTGCATGGGGGTCATCCTCTCCGGAACGGGCGCGGACGGGATGCACGGGCTGCAGGACATCCGCGCGGCCGGCGGCCTCACCTTCGCGCAGGACCCGGCCACGGCGCGCTTCCCCGGCATGCCGTCGGCGGCGGCGGTGGGGGCCGACGCGGTGCTCTCGCCGCAGGGAATCGCCGAGGAGCTGGTGCGCATCAGCCGGCACCCGTATCTGCGGGGCACCATCCCCCCGCAGAACGACGAAGGGAGGAAGAAGCTCTTCCTCCTCATCCGCTCGGCGTTCGGGACCGACCTGTCGTTCTACAAGTACGCCACGGTGCAGCGCCGGATCGAGCGGCGGATGGCGCTGAACAAGCTCGAGCGTCTCGAGGACTACGTGAGGTTGGTCCAGGCGCAGCCGGCGGAGCTGAAGACGCTGTACCGAGATCTGCTCATCAACGTGACCAGCTTCTTCCGGGACGGCGAACCCTTCGAGATGCTCCGGGAGGTGGTCCTCCCGCGGATCATCGCCCGCAAGAAGCCGGGCGACGCCATCCGCATCTGGGTGCCGGGGTGCGCGAGCGGCGAGGAGGCGTACTCCATCGGCGTCTGTCTCCTCGAGACCCTGGGCGACCGGGCGGCCGAGTTCCGCCTGCAGATCTTCGCCACCGATCTCGACGATGACGCCATCGCCCGCGCCCGGGCCGGTCACTACCCGATGGCCATCTCCACGGACGTTTCGTCCGAGCGCCTGCGCCGGTTCTTCCAGCGGCGGGAGAACGGGTACGAGGTCGGCCGTCGGCTGCGGGAGCTGGTGGTCTTTGCCACGCACGACGTCACCCGCGACGCGCCCTTCTCGCGTCTCGACCTGTGCAGCTGCCGGAACGTGCTCATCTACCTGCAGACGCCGCTCCAGAGGCGGGTGCTGCGGACGATCCACTACGCGCTCGGTCGCGAGGGGTTCCTGTTGCTCGGCTCGAGCGAGACGGTGGGCGACGCGCCCGAGCTGTTCGCCATCTTCGACAAGAAGAACCGGGTCTACATGAAGCGGAGCGTGGCCAGCACCGGCGTCTTCGCGCTGGACGGGGTGACCCCGCGCGACCTCCGGACGCCGCGGACCGCCCAGTCCGATCCGCTCCGCCCGCTGGCCAACCTGCAGCAGCTCGCCGACCGGAAGGTGCTGGAGCGGTTCGGACCGGCGGGGGTGCTGGTGAACGAGAGCCTGGACATCCTCCAGTTCCGCGGGCGCACCGGGCTCTTCCTCGAGCCGGCGCCCGGGACCGCCACCCTGAATCTCCTCAAGCTGGCCCGCCCCGAGCTGCACGTCGAGCTGCGGACGACGACCCACCGCGCGCTGGAGCAGAACGTCCCCACCTTCGCCCGCAACCTCCAGCTGCAGATCGGCGACCGCGTCCGGCCGGTGTCAATCGAGGTCCATCCGCTGCGCGACCCGGAGACCTCCACCCGCAGCCTCCTGGTGCTGTTTCGTGTCGAGGACGAGGGAGAGGCGAGCGGAGACGACCCCATCCCCGAGCCGAGCGAGGCTGCCGACGCCCGGACCGAGGTCCTTGAGCGCGAGCTCATCAGCACCAAGGAGTACCTCCAGTCCACCATCGAGGAGCTGGAGACCTCCAACCAGGAGCTGAAGAGCGCCAACGAGGAGCTCCAGTCCTCCAACGAGGAGCTGCAGAGCACCAACGAGGAGCTGGAGACGTCGAAGGAGGAGCTGCAGAGCACCAACGAGGAGCTGACCACCGTCAACGACGAGCTGCAGCGGCGGATGGAGGAGCTGTCGGTCAGCAACGACGACCTCATCAACCTGCTGGGCGCCGTGGACGGCCCGGTGCTGATGGTGGGGATGGATCTCCGGCTGCGCCGGCTCACCGAGGCGGCCGAGCGCACCTTCGGGCTCTCCGCAGAGGACCTGAACCGCCCGGTCTCCATCCTCAAGCCGTTTCTGCCCACGGTCGAGCTGGAGCGCGTCTGCCGCCAGGTCATCGACCGGCTCACCCCTGCGATGCAGGAGGTCCAGGCGGCGGACGGGCGCTGGTTCGAGCTGCGCGTGCGGCCGTACCGGACGGTGGACCACGTCATCGGCGGCGCGGTCATCAGTCTGTCGGAGGTGCTGCGTGGCCCGTTGCGGCTGGACCCGGACCAGCTGGCGCCTCTCTCGGTGCTCCCGACCGCGGTGCTGCTTCTGGATACGCACCTGCGCGTCACCTGGGCCAACGACGCCGCCGCTGCGCTGCTGGGCGTGGGGAAGGTCACCTTGCTCGGCGTGGACCTGCAAGAGGTGGGCGCGGGGCAGCTCACCGCGCCCGAGCTGCGCGCGGCGCTGGACCGGCTGGCCCGGGATGGAGAGAGGTTCGCCGAGCTGCGGGTCCCGCTCGACGGCAAGGGCAGCCTGCGGGTGACCGGCGCACGACTCCCGGCCGGCGAGAAGGGCGAGCAGCGGCTGCTCCTCTTCGTCTCACCGGCGTCCGAGCGTTCCCCGTGAGCCACCGCGAGGACGACGGAAGCCCGGGGAAGCTCGAGGCGCAGCTGGCCGAGCTTCGCCGCCTCCAGACCTCGCTGAACCAGAACGACCGGCTGCTCCACGAGCTCCGCGTGCACCAGGTGGAGCTGGAGATCCAGAACCGGGCGCTCCGGGAGGCCCAGGAGCAAATCGAGGCGTCCCGCGGGCGTTACCTCGAGCTGTACGACTTCGCCCCGGTCGCCTACCTCACGCTGGAGCCGGACGGGAGCATCGTGGATAGCAACATCGCCGCGGCCCGGCTGATCGGACAGGACCGGGCGCTACTCCTCGGCCGCCGGCTGCAGACACTGATGGCGATGAGCGACCCGCTGGCCTTCCGCACGGCGCTGCGCCGCGCGCTCGAGGAGAAGGAGGAGAACCGGACCGAGCTCACCTTTCGCACCGTCAATCAAGAGGTCTTGACGGTGGAGATGCTGGTGTCGCCGGCGCACGGTCCCGACCGCGCGACCCGGGCGCGGGTGGCGCTGATCGACGTGACCGGCCGCGCGGCCGCCGAGCAGAGCGTGCGGTTCTTCAGCCAGGCCGGCGCGCGCCTCGGCCGGATCAAGCTCTCCGGCGAGCAGCTGGTCGACGGAATCGCCGCCGCGGGTGCCTCGGGGGTCATCGAGGGCTGCTGGGTGGAGCTCGACGGCGTGGAGAGCGTCGCCTGGCGCACCGAGCCCCTGCGTCGCAAGATGCTCGGGGAGCAGCTCGACGTGCTCAGGCTGCAGATTCGCCCCACCCAGCAGCGTGCCCGGCAGACGTGCGCCCCCGCCTCCGGCCGCTGGAGCGAGGAGCTGGCCTTCCGCCGCCTCTGGCCGCTCATGCAGGCCTGGGCCACTGCTCCGCTGTGCAGGAATGGCGAGGCGCATGGAACCGTGACCCTCTTCCGCGCCGCGGCCGAGCCGACCGTCGAGGAGCCCGGGGTGGCGCTGGTGGAGGAGTTCGCCCGGCGCGCCTCGATGCTCCTCGAGAATGCCGATCTCCTGAAGCGTTCCGAGCACGCCACCCGCGCCCGCGAGGAGATGGTGGCCGTGCTCGCCCACGACCTCTCCAACGCGCTGTTCGCCTTCCGGCTGCACGCCCAGCGGGGGCTGTCGCGTGGAGGGGAGCAGGCACAGCGCTCGCTGGCCGCGATCGCCCGTGGCGCGCAGTGGCTCCTCGGCCTGGTGCGGACGGTGCTCGACCTCGCGGGAGGCGGCGGCGACGAGGTGAAGGTCCAGCCGCAGCGGGGGAACCTGGCGCAGGTGCTCGAGTCCGCCTGCGGGCTCCAGGAGCTCGACGCGGACGAGCGCCGGGTGCATCTGGAGAAGCAGTGGCCGCCGGAGCTCCCCGCCAGCTTCGACCACGAGCGCATGCTGCAGGTTGCCTTCAACCTGGTGAACAACGCGCTGAAGTTCACACCGGGCGGCGGCCAGGTGCAGGTCGGCGCGGAGCTCGACGGAGGCCAGGTGCGGTTCTGGGTGCGGGACTCGGGCAAGGGGCTCGGAGTGGCGGAGCTGAAGCGGGTCTTCGAGCGTGGCTGGCAGGCCGAGCCTGGCACGGGCGGCAAGGGCCTCGGCCTCTACATCTGCAAGCGCATCGTCGAGGCGCACGGTGGAAGCATCTGGGCGGAGAGCGCCCCCGGGACCGGCGCCACCTTCATCGTGGTCATCCCCGCGGAGGCGGTCGCTAGCGCGTCCCGTCAGGACGAGGCCGCGGTCTCGAGCTGAGGGCGTCCCGCCGACGAACGGCGAGGCCGGGCCGTTGCGGGCGCACCATCCGTGGGTTAGGACGCAGGGCCTCCTCGACCCGATGAACGCCCGACCGACACTGTCGCGCTGGATCTCGCTGTGCGCGGCCGCGCTGGTCCTGATCCAGCTCGGGGCGATGGCGCACCTGGCCGCGGCTCCCCACGGCGTCTGCTGGGAGCACGGGGTGGTGGTGGAGCTCGACGGCGCTCCGGTCAGGGCCCACGCGCTGGCGTCGCCGGTGGCTCCCGGTGTGGACCCCGCGCCCGGCCGGGTGGTCCGCTCCGACGCCCATCCGCACTGCCCCGCGCTGTGGGTGACGCGTGCGGCGCGCTCGGAGATCCGGGTCTCGCCCGGCGCCGAGCCGGACCGGGGAGAGCCCTCGCGGGCATGTGCTCCCGGGTCGGTGGCCACCGCGCGGGGCCTGGCGCTCCGGAACGCACCGAAGCACTCGCCGCCGGTCTGACGGCAGTCGCCATCCGTCGTCGCCCGCGCCGCCAGAGACCGGCGCCTCGCGCGAGGAGCCGTTCCGCGCCGTCAGACGCCGCACCGTGAGCCCCCATGTCGCGCAGCACCCACAACCTGTCCTTCCATGGAAGACGCGCCGTCCTGACCGCCCTGGTGGCGGCAGGGTGGAGCGTGCCTGCGCTCGCCGCCAACCTCGGCATCGTCCATGGATCGGTGCACGACGAGGCCGGCCACCCCATCCCGGCCACCGAGGTGAAGCTGCTGCGAGGCACCGTGCAGGTCGACGCCCATCCGACCGATTCCACCGGCCACTTCGAGTTCGAGCAGGTGCCCTTCGGCAAGTACCGGCTGACCTTCGCCGCGCCGGACGGACGGATGGACGACCGGGAGGTGCTGATCGCCTCCGGTGACGTGCTCGAGCTGGACGTCACGCTCCCCACCCTGCAGGAGACGGTGACGGTGGAGGCCCCGAAGCGCGAGGCGCCGCGGCCGCCCACCAACCCCAGCTCGGCCACGCAGATCCAGCGCGAGGACATCCTCGCGCTCCCCCGCGGCGACAGCGCCAGCGTGAACGACATCCTCGCCACACAGCCGGGCTTCGTCTTCGACTCGCTCGGCCAGTTGTATGTTCGCGGCAACCACGGCAACCTCCAGTACCAGCTGGATGGCGTGCCGCTGCCCGAGTCGGTCTCCGGCCTCTTCGGCCAGTTCCTCTCGCCGAAGCTGGTGGAGAACATCGAGGTCATCACCGGGGGGCTGCCGGCGGAGTACGGCCAGCGGCTCTCGGGCCTGGTCAACCTCAACTCGCGGCGTCCTCCAGCCGAGGGGGAAGGGCAGGCCGAGCTGCTCTACGGGAGCTACAACACCGTCACCCCCAGCGCGTTCTGGGGCCAGAAGGTCGGGTCGGTCTCGTACATGACCGGGGGCAGCTTCACCTGGACCGACCGGGGGATCGATCCGCCGAACCCGACAAGCTACGTCTGGGACAAGTCGCAGCAGGGCCGGGTGTTCGGCAAGGTCGACTTCGATTTCAACGATCGCGACCACCTCACGGCGCTGCTCGCCTATTCGCACAACCAGTTCCAGATCCCGGTCGATCCGACGCAGGTCCCCGGGGCGACTCAGCCCGACCAGTACGGGAACCCGCCGTCGCCCTACTTCCCGCCGAACAGCCAGCAGACCGAGAAGGAGAACGACCTCTTCGGCATCCTCTCGTACCGGCACGACTTCGATGCCTCCAAGTCGCTCCGGGTCGCAGCCGTGGTGCGGTACTCCACCGCGACCTTCTTCGGAGACCCTGCGGTGGTCCTCGGCCCGGCGCAGGTGCCCTGCACCGCGGACGTCGAGTGCCGCGGGGTGAGCAACCTCGACCGGACCGCGACCGACGTGGGCCTGGTGGCGGACTACCTCCAGCGCATCGGCGACCAGCACACACTCAAGGTCGGTCTCACGCTGAACCAGCTCTGGGGCACGAGCACCTACCAATCATACGCGCAGCTGGTCACGCCACCGCCGCCGCCCCCCTACTTCGAGGGCATCGGTCAGGGCAGCGACTCGCCCACCAACACGCTCGGGGGAGCGTACGTGCAGGATCGGTGGACCGTCGGCAAGCTCACCCTGACCGGCGGGCTCCGGGTGGACTTCCAGACCGTGAAGCTGGGCGGGACCTCGAACACCCAGGCGGGAGTGAGCCCGCGTCTCGGCGCCTCGTACGCCTTCACCCCGGACGTGGTGGCCCATGCCTTCGTCGGGCTGCTCTGGGTACCGCCGTCGGTCCTCGACGTCACCGCCGGCGCCCGGCTCACCAACGCGGTCCCGCCGAACCAACCCGTCCCGTACACGCTCAAGGCGGAGAAGGACACCTACGCCGAGGTGGGCGTGCGGGCTCGCGTGTTGCCGCCGCTTGCGCTCGGCCTCACGCTGTGGGGACGCGTCTCGAAGGACCAGCTCGACGAGACCGAGATCGGGAACACTGGCATCACCACGCCTTTCAACTACAGCCAGGGCCGGGCCGCGGGCGTCGAGCTCACGCTGGATGCAGTCATCACCCAGAACCTCACCGCGTTCGGCAACGTCAGCCTCAGCGCGGCGCAGGGCAAGGGCATCTCCAGCGCGCAGTACCTCTTCACGGCGGATGAGCTGGCCAACCAGGCCTGGCAGACGCTGGACCATGCGCAGACCTGGACCGCGAACGCCGGGATGGCGTACCGGGTCGGGGACACACTTGTCTCGGGGCTCCTCGCGTACGCCAGCGGGCTGCGGACCGGCGCGGACAACGACAGTCACGTTCCCGGGTGGGTCCGGGTGGACCTGACGCTGTCCCACGACTTCCGGAACCTGCCGCTCAGGCCGATGCTGGCCATCGACATCATCAACCTCTTCGACGCCACGTACGCCTACCGGATCTACAACGGCTTCAACGGGAGCCACTGGGCGCCGGGTCGCAGCGTGTACGTGCGCGCGGCGGTCTATTTCTGAGGTGCGCGTAGGTATGCGTTCAGTGCACCGCCCGACGCGCGGGTTCCCAGCCGTTTCCGCGTATCGTTCGAGGTCGGACCGATGCACGCCCTGGAAATCTTCGACACGGATGAGCACGGCAAGCTGGGCGGAAGCCTCGCCGAGATTCTCCAGCTCGCCGATCCTCCTGCATCTCGGCTGCGGTGGACACTCCGTTACATCGAGACGCGTGACGACGTTGCCGCGGCCTGGCCGGCGGGGCTGAAGGATCTGGAATCCCAGGCGTCGTCGCGGAAGTTCGGGCTCTCCCTCAGCTGGGAGCAGCTCACCGGGCTGGCCAAGGTGTTGCACGCGCCGGTGGACGTCCGGCTCGACGGCTGGGCGCGTCTGCCACGAACCGGCGATACCCCGGGCGAGCTGCGGATGCGCATCGAGCTGCTCGATGCCACGCTGTTCCGGGTGGCGGCGCGGGACCGCCGGGTGCTCACGGCGCTGGAGCAGCGCTTCAAGGACACCCGCGTCGTCGAGCTGAGCGAGATGTCCTAGCCGGCGGTCAGCTCCACCCGGTCCACCGTCGCGCCCACGCGGCCGAGCAGCTCCCAGGCCCAGCCCACCGCCTCGTCGACCCGGTTCGCCGCGGCCGTGGCCCCCCAAATCAGGGTGAGCGTCGTGGTGGTGGTATCGGACGTCTTGGTGCGCTCCGAGTCCTTCACCGCGTTGGCGCAGGGTCCCTCGGCGTCGAAGAGGCAGAGCAGCCCCTGGAGATCGATCTCCTGGCCGGCGGCATTGAAGACGTAGCGGGCACCTGGGGGCGCGACGTCCACCCGCACCGGCGCTCGCAGCCGGTCCACGTCCACCACGCTGATCGGCAATCCGGAGTGGAGGGAGACGGCGTTGCCCACGTCCACGGCGGGGTTGATGGGCCCGAGCTTCCCCTCGGCGGCGGCCCGGACCAGGTACTCCGAGGCTGGCTTCCCGCGGCCGGTCGGCTTGTAGCCGCCGTGACGGAGGAGATCGCGAATGGCCCCCCGCACCTCCTCCGCCCCCTGGACCGGTCCGCGCGCGCCGGGGGCGAGCAAATCCCGGTAGCCGTCCCGGGGGAGCTTTCCCAGTGGCTCCGGAAACTCCGTCACGAAGGCGCGCAGCGAGAGCAGGGGGTGAGGTGCCACGGTGAGCTCCACGGCCGGGCAGCGTACGCCTTTCGGGTCAGGCGCGGGTGGGCATCAGGGGGCCGTGCTAGCCAGGATGGCACGCCGCCGCCCCGAGCCATCGCCGCAGAGCTGCTCTCCGGAGCCGAGCTGTACCGCACCGTGGTGCTGGAGAAGATGGCGGGCGCCCGCGAGTCGGTGTGGATCGCCACCGCGAACGTGAAGGCGATGATGATCGAGCAGGGGGGCAAGTTTTCGCCGGTGCTCGGATTGTTCCGCGTGCTCGCCCGGCGGGGGGTGGAGCTCCGGCTGCTGCACGCCGAGCTGCCGAGCCGGCCGTTTCGCGCCGCGTTCGACCGGTCGACCACGCTGGTGCGGGGCGGGCTCCAGCTGAAGATCTGCCCCCGGGTCCATTTCAAGTGCGTCCGGGTGGACGGAGCGTGGCTGTACCTGGGGAGCGCGAACCTCACCGGGGCGGGCCTGGGGGCCAAGCACCCCGATGGACGGAACTTCGAGCTCGGGTGGGTCACGGAGGATTTCGACACCATCGACCGGGTGACCGCGCTCTACGAGTCGGTGTGGAGCGGTGCGGAGTGCGGGCGGTGCAGGCTCCGGTCGGTGTGCCCGGATCCAATCGGCCCGGCGGCGCCCCGGACGAGGAAGGGCGATGGAGTGCGGCTCGGGCGGGCGCGGCGTCTCCGCAGACACGGACGCTGAAGGTCGCGCCAGGAGGACGTCCGGGTGCGCCAGCCCGGGTGCCGCGGGCGGTATGCTCGCTGTCGTGCCTCCGCACCCTGTGAGCCACCCCGAGCGCCCGCAGCTCCTCGGGGCCGTCGCCGGGCTCCTCTCCGCCGTGCTCTTCGGCGCGAGCGTTCCCATCACCAAGCAGCTTCTCCCCGAGATCGCACCCACGCTGCTCGCCGGGCTTCTCTACCTGGGAGGAGGCCTCGCCGTGGCCACGGTCCGGCTCGCGGCGCGGCAGCGCATCGTCGAGGCGAGCCTCGGACGGGCCGACCTGTCCCGCGTCCTCGCCATCGTCGTCCTCGGCGGCGTCATCGGGCCGCTCGCACTGGTGAACGGGCTCCGGACCGTCTCCGGGGTGAGCGGCGCGCTCCTGCTCAACCTCGAGGGGCCCCTCACCGTCCTGGTTGCCATCACCGTCTTTCACGAACACCTCGGCCGCCGGGCGGCGCTCGGCGCGGGCCTCGTCTTCCTCGGGGCCTGCCTCCTGGCGGTGCCGGGCGCGGGAGCGGGCGCGGCGCGGCTCTCCGGTGTCCTCCTGCTCGCCACCGCCTGCGCCGCCTGGGCCGTGGACAACAACCTCACCCAGGGCCTCGCCGGGAAGGACCCGTGGCAGCTCGTCATCGCCAAGACGGTCGGCGCGGGCTCCGGCATGGTCGCCCTCGCCCTCGCCCTCGGAGACCGGTTTCCTGCGGCCCGCCTCGTCCTCTCGGCGCTCGTGCTCGGAGCGCTCGCCTACGGGGCCAGCGTGCTGCTGGACGCCTTCGCGCTCCGGCTGCTCGGTGCCGCGCGCGAGGCCGCGTTCTTCGCCACCGCACCCTTCGCCGGGGCGCTTCTCTCGGTCCCGGTTCTCGGGGAGCGGCTGGGCGCGATCCAGCTCGCCGCCGGGGCGGTGATGCTCGCCGGCGTGGCCATCCTGGTCCGCGAGCGGCACGGGCACGAGCACACCCACGAGATGCTCGAGCACACCCACCGCCACGTGCACGACGCCCACCACCAGCACCCGCATCCCGAAGGCGTCGACCCGACCCGCCCCCACGCGCATCCCCATCGCCATGCGCCGCTGACCCACGTCCATGCGCACGTCTCGGACGCACACCACCGGCACGTGCACTGACCACCCAAAGCCGACGAGGAAGGCTGGCGCGTGGGCGCCGGGACCGGCAGATTCGGACGCTTCCTGGCGAGGAACTTGGACGTGACCGACTTCGAGGCAGACCTGCGGAGGATGCGGCGGGCGCTGGCGGCCGAGGACGACCGGCGCACGCGCCGGCAGGCCCGCCGGGAGGAGCGCCGGGAGCGCCGCTCCGGCCGGCGAGCCGCACGCCGCCGCAGCCCGAGGAGTGGCGCCGTCCTGCTCGTCGGTGCCGCCGTCCTCACCACCCTGGTGGTCGAGGGCGCTCCTTACTGGCTCCTCTTCATCGTTCTGTGGATGGTCTTCGAGGGGTTCCGCCGGCTCATCGGTCGGCGCGGTCCCGACGTCGAGGGAGAGGTCACCCGGGTGGAGGAGTCGGGCGTCGATGCCCGGCTCGCCCGGGTGGATGCGCTCTGCGACCAGCTGCTGGCCGACATCCGCACCGCTCCTGCGGTCCTCCGGGAGATCGTCCAGAAGCCCGAGGAGGCGGTACAGGCACTCCGGGACGGCATTCATGCGCTCGAGCGTCGCGAGCGGGAAATCCGCACCCTCGCCCGCCCCGAGGACGACGTGCGGCTCCAGGCGGAGCGGGAGTCCCTTCAGCGGCGGCTCTCGGCGGAGCAGGACGGCGTGACGCGCGAGCGGCTCGCGCAGGCGCTGCAGGCCCTCGATCAGCAGCGGAGCCAGCGGGCCTCGCTCCTCACCGCCGCCTCCCGCCTCGAGGCGGAACGGACCCGGCTGCTCTACACGCTCGAGGGGCTGCACACCCAGGTGCTCGCCGTCCGCTCCACCGCCGAGGCGGGCCAGGAGCAGGTCGCGGCCGAGCGACTCCGGGAGAGCCTGGACACGCTCTCCAGCGAGGTCTCCGCCGTCGCCGGAGCGCTCGAGTCGGTCCAGGCGGTCGACGCGGGCGCGGTTTCCTCGTCGGACCCGGCGCGGGCGCCCGGCGAGCGGGTTCCGGAGCCGCGCTGATGGCCGGACCCTCGCAGTCGGTGCCGGGCATCGACGCCCGCCCCGCTGGCACGCCCGTCGCGCCGGCCCCTGCATTCACGCCCGGCGAGCCGTTCCGGCCCGCGTGGGGGGCCGGGGGTCCCCAGCGTCAGACGCTCCTCGCCCATCTCATCCGCCGGCCTCGCCCGCCCCCCGTCCGGCGCGAGCGCGTGGACACCCACGATGGAGACTTCCTGGATCTCGACTGGGTCGCGGCGCCTCCCGAGGTGCCGCACGTCCTCGTGCTCCACGGCCTGGAGGGCAGCCCCGGTTCAGGCTACGTGCGCGCCACGCTGAACGAGATCGCCCGCCGCGGCTGGGGCGCCGTGGCGATGGCCTGGCGAAGCTGCAGCGGCGAGCCGAACCGCGCGCTCCGCTCCTACTGCTCGGGTGAGACCGAGGACCCGCGCTTCGTTGCCCACCGCATCCGCGAGGCCGGCATCCGCGGGCCGCTGTTCGCGATCGGCTTCTCCCTGGGCGCGAACGCCCTGCTCAAGCTTCTCGCCGAGACCGGGGAGGAGGCCCCGCTCGACGCCGCGGTGGCGGTCAGCACGCCCTTCGACCTCGCCGCCTGCGCCCGCGCGCTCGATGCGCCCTGGAGCGGCGGAGCCATCTACCGGCGCGTGTTCCTCAAGACGCTGCGACAGAAGGCGCTCGACAAGCTTCGCGAGCATCCGGCGTCGGGTCTGTCCCCCGAGGGCGTGCGGCGGGCGCGCACGCTCCGCGCCTTCGACGACGCGTTCACCGCTCCGAGCAACGGGTACCGCGACGCGGACGATTACTACGCCCGGGCCTCCTCCGGGCCGCTCCTGGACCGCATCCGGCGCCCCGTGCTCTGCATCAGCGCCGAGGACGATCCGATGATCCCCGAGGAGACGTTGCCCACCTCGATCCCCGGGCCGTGGGTGCAGCTCTTGCGCACGGCGGGCGGCGGCCACGTGGGGTTCCTCGCGGGCAGCCTCTTCCGTCCGCGCTTCTGGGCCGAGTCCCAGGCGGTCGAGTTCCTCGCCCGGCGCGTCGGTCGCTGATCGCCCGCGCGCCGGCCGCGCGACCGCTCAGCGGCGCGCCGCGAGGAAGCAGCCCTGCACGTGGTCGTCCACGAGGCCGCAGGCCTGCATGAACGCGTAGCAGATGGTGGAGCCGACGAAGCGAAAGCCCCGGGCCCGCAGCGCCTCGCTGAACGCGTCCGACTCGGCCGTCGTCGCCGGCACGTCCTTCAACGACCGGGGGCGCCGGCGGATGGGCTTGCCCCCGACGAAGCTCCAGGCGAACGCGTCGAACGAGCCGTGCTCCCGCTGCACCTCGAGGAACGCCCGGGCGTTGTCCACGGTCGAGATCACCTTGGCGCGGTTGCGGACGATGGACGGGTCCTGCAGCAGCGCCTCGATCCGCTCCGGGCGGAGGCGGGCCACCCGCGCCGGGTCGAATCCGACGAACGCCTTCCGGTAGCCCTCGCGCTTCTGGAGCACGGTCCACCACGACAGGCCTGCCTGCGCTCCCTCGAGCACCAGGAACTCGAACAGCCTCCGGTCGTCGTGGACCGGGCGACCCCACTCCTCGTCGTGGTAGCGGATGTAGAGCGGCTCCTCCGTCACCCAGCCGCAGCGTGGCCGGGCCCGGATCTGCGGCCCGGGGGTCATGGGCGGTCACTGTACCGCACGGGCAGTGCAAACCGGCGCCGCCCCGGGACGGGCTTGGGCTAGAACGCCGGCTCCATGGCCCGGACCTCCGTGCGTCGGCTCACCCTCACCGTCGTCCTCCTCGCCGCCGCGGCGCACGCCGAGGCCCCGCTCATCCCGCGCGAGGTGCTCTTCGGGAACCCCGAGCGCACCCGGCCCCAGCTCGCACCCGATGGCAAGCGGCTCGCCTGGCTCCAGCCGGACAAGGGCGTGCTCCAGATTTGGGTCCAGACGCTGGGCAAGGAGGACGCGACGCCGGTGAGCGCCGATTGCCAGCGGCCCATCCGCCGCTTCCGGTGGGGGCAGGACAGCCGGACGGTCGTCTACCTCCAGGACGTGAAGGGGGACGAGAACTGGCACGTCTTCGGCGTGGATTTGGCGTCGAAGCAGGTCCGGGACCTGACCCCGTTCGACGGCGTGCGCGCGGGCATCGTCGCCGACAGCCCGCGCCGCCCGAACGAGCTCCTCGTCCAGATGAACCTCCAGGACCGGTCGCGGATGGACGTGTACCGCGTCGACCTCCGGACCGGCGCGGTGGTGCTCGACACCCGGAACCCCGGGACGGTGACCGCCTGGGCGACGACCGACGACCTGGTGATCAAGGCGGGCGTGGCCTCGCTGCCGGACGGAGGCGAGGAGCTGCTGGTCCGCGACTCGGCGAAGGGAGCGTGGCGGGCGCTCACCCGGGTGGGTCCGGACGACCGCCTGGAGCTGCTCGACCTCACCGCGGATGGCAAGAGCGTGTTCTACGTGACCAGCGCGGGCGCGGAGACCGGGCGGGTGGTCCAGCGCGCGCTGGCCGGCGGTCCGGAGAAGGTCCTCGCCTCCAACGCCGAGGTGGACCCCTCCGACGTCTCGGTCCATCCGACGCGGCACGTGATCGAGGGCGTGATGTTCGAGCCGGGGCTGCCGGTGTGGACGCTGCTCGACCCGACGGTGAAGAAGGACTTCGACGTCTTCCCGCACATCGCCCGCGGGTTCCCGGAGATCGTCTCGCGCGACCGGGCCGACCACGTCTGGATCCTCGCCTTCCACGACGCCCAGGGACCGACGCGGTTCTTCTCCTTCGACCGGACCTCGCTCCAGGGGAAGTTCCTCTTCGCCGACCGGCCAAAGCTCGAGTCGGCGGGGCTCCCCGAGATGAAGCCGGTCCAGTTTCCCGCGCGCGATGGGCTCACGCTTCACGGCTACCTGACCCGGCCGGTCGGAGCGACCGCGGCCGGGCCGATGGTCCTCCTCGTCCACGGCGGGCCGTGGGGACGTGACACCTGGCGCTTCGATCCGTACGCCCAGTGGCTCGCCAACCGTGGCTACGTCGTCCTCCAGGTCAACTTCCGCGCGAGCACGGGCTACGGCCGGAAGTTCCTCAACGCCGGCAATCGCCAGTGGGGGAAGGCGATGCAGACCGACCTGCTCGACGCGGTGGACTGGGCGGTGAAGGAGGGCGTGGCCGAGAAGGGCCGGGTGGCGATCATGGGCGGGAGCTACGGCGGGTACGCCACGCTCGCCGCTGCGGCCTTCACCCCCGATGCGTTCCGGTGCGGGGTGGACATCGTCGGCCCCTCGAACCTCTTCACCTTGCTCAAGTCGGTCCCGCCCTACTGGAAGCCGATGCGGGCGATGTTCGACCGGCGCATCGGCAACCCCGACGACCCGGCGGACAAGGCGCTCCTCGAGTCGGAGTCGCCGCTGTTCTCGGCGGACAAGATCCGGATGCCGCTCCTCATCGGGCAGGGGGCGAACGACCCGCGGGTGAAGCAGGCCGAATCGGAGCAGATCGTCGCCGCGCTGGAGAAGCGCGGGCTCGGGGTGACCTACGTCGTCTACCCGGACGAGGGCCACGGCTTCGCCAGGCCGGAGAACGCCATGGACTTCAACGCCCGCTCCGAGGCCTTCCTGGCCCAGTACCTCGGTGGGCGCTTCGAGCCGATGCAGGGCGAGCGCATCCCCGGCTCGACCGCGGTGGTGAAGGTCATCGCGCCGAGGACCACTGCCGCGGCCCGGTGAGGCTCAGACGGTCAGGGTGATGGCGGCGATCTCCGGCGGGCTCCCGATGCGCATCGGCGGGCCCCAGAAGCCGGTGCCCCGGTGCACGTACACGTGGCCCTCGCCGACCCGGTAGAGCCCGGCCGAGTAGGTCCACAGCGCCGAGACCAGGCCGGTGATGGGGAACAGCTGCCCGCCGTGGGTGTGTCCGGAGAGCTGGAGCCCGATGCCCCTGGCGAGCCCCTCTTCGACCGCGCGCGGCTGGTGGGCCAGCAGCACCGCCGGCCGCTCCGGGTCCCGTCCGGCCACCGCGGCATCCAGGTCCCAGCCACGCGGCTGCTCGCGCTGCCCGTAGTCGTCCACGCCCACCAGGTCCAGCTGCGCGTCGCCGTCGCGGAGGGTCACCGTCCGGTTGCGGAGGACGGTCAGCCCCATCTGCTCCAGCGCCGCGCACCAGACGATGTCGCCCGAGTAGAACTCGTGGTTCCCGGTGATGAAGTAGCTGCCGAACCGGGAGCGCAGCCCCTGGAGCTCGGCGATCGTGGAGCCGATCCGGTCGACGCGCCCGTCCACCAGGTCGCCGGTCACCGCCACCAGGTCGGGCTTCAGCGCGTTGCAGCGCTGCACCATGTCCTGGAGGAACTCGCGGCCGAGCACGTCGCCGATGTGGATGTCGCTGACCTGCACAATCCGGAGTCCGTCGAACGCGCGATGGAGCCGGGGAACGCGGACGGCGAACTCATCGATGGATGGAGGAGCGAACGCCCGGCGGACGCCGTAGGCGCTGAACCCTGCCGCCACCAGCCCGGCACCGCCCACCGCCGCCCGGGCCAGGAATTGCCGCCGCTCGGTCGAGACCTCGGCCTCCCCGCTCCGCCGGCGGCGCCAGGCGTCCACGCGGCGCAGGAGGTGGAACACGGCGAGCGACATCCCGAGGTACAACCCCACCCCCATCCAGCACCAGGCCGCGAAGGCGAGCGCGTCGCCCCAGGCGGTGTGGAACCGGGCGAAGACCGAGCGGGCGAGGAACAGCGAGGCCCCGGCGAGGGCGAGCGCGATCGCCCCCGCGCGGCGGATGCGGCGGTCGCCGGTCGTGTCCCGGAAGAGGCGGCGATACAGATAGATGTGGCCGCCGACCACCACCACCAGGACGATGGCCAGGAACAGCGCGATGCGGAGCACGAACATGGGGCGGCCTCGATGCTAACCAGGCCGACCGCGCGCTTCATCCCGTCCGGGGCTCAGAAGATGGCGCGGAGGACGAGGTAGGCGCCCAGCACCATCGCCGTGACCCCCAGCTTCTCTCGGTACGGCTGGACCTTCCGGGTCCAGCGCTCGAGGGTCGTCTGCGCGGTCGGGCTCCGCATCCAGCTCTGGAAGATTCCGACCCCCAGCACCAGCCCGAGCGTGAGCAGCAGAGCGCCGTCGATCGCGCGCAGCAGCCAGAGGGTGGACCAGCGGAGCGGGAGCCACGGCAGCTCGAAGAGCACCCAGAACAGGCGCCAGGCGCCGACCATCGCACTCCCGACGCCGATCCAGCCCTTGTACGGCTCGAGCTCGGACACGACCCGCGCTCCGCGGCGGTCCCGCGAGACCAGCGTCGCCGCGCCGAGCGCACCCACCACCAGCAGAAACAGTCCGTGCAGCAGTCCCATCTCGACCGGGAAGACGCCGGGGACCGCCCGTCGATTGCCGATTCAGGTCGCCCGTCCGATGTCCACGTCCAGCAGCTGCGACAGCCGGGCGAAGAAGCCGTCGTTCTCCCGCGGGCCGAGCGATCCGAATCGCGCGCGCATCAGGCGACTTGCAGCGTCGAAAAGCAGCAACGAGAGCGCCTCCGGCACGCTCTCCCTCCACTCGGCCTCTCGCCCGACCGACAGCGCGAAGAGCTTCAGCGTCATCCCAGCCATGCCGGAATGAACAAACCATGTACATCCTCTTGACGAAGCTTGGACGGGCCTGCTGATCTGCTCGAGGCCGAGTCATGAGCCTGCGCATCCGCACCATCGCCCGGCTGACCGGCGTTCGCGAGGCCACTCTGCGCGCCTGGGAGCGTCGCCACGGGTTCCCCCGTCCGGCCCGGGGCCCGAACAACTACCGCGTCTACTCGCGCGACGAGGTCGAGGCGGTGCGCCGGGTGGCGCAGCTGCTCCAGGAGGGTTTCTCGGCCTCCGAGGCCATCGAGCAGGTGCGGCGGGTGCCGCTCGGGCAGCTTCCCATCGGCGAGCAGATCCGGGAGCGCTTCTGGTCGGCGGTGGCGGTGCTGGACACCGAGGCCGCGAACAAGGTGCTGGACGACGCCTCGGTGGTGATGACCCCCACTGCGCTCTGCGACGTGTTCCTGTTACCGCTGCTCCGGGAGATGGCGGACCGCCTCGACGTGGGCCGCGAGCACCTCGCCTCGGCCCTCGTCCGCCAGCGGCTCCGGGCGCTGGTCCTCGCCCCCGGGCCGGCCATGGGACCGCGAGCGGTGCTGGCCTGCCCGGCGGGAGAGATCCACGAGGGCGGGCTCCTCGGGCTCGGCGTGCACCTCAGGTCGATGGGCTGGAGGCTCGCGGTGCTCGGGGCCGATACCCCGGTGGATGCCATCGCCAGCGCGGCGAGGACGCTCGAGGCGGACGTGGTTGCTCTCTCGCTGGTCATGCCGCGCCCCGCGGCGGAGATCGAGGCCACCGTGGCCGAGGTGGTCCGCTCGGTGGGCTGCCCCGTGGCGGTGGGCGGCCCGGTCGCCAGGGACAACGTGCGCCGGGTGCTGGCTGCGGGGGCCCACTTCGTGGAGACCCCCCACGACGTGGGCGAGGTGGCATCCGCCCGGCGTCGGGCCCTGGCCCGCTGAGGCGCGCCGGTCCTGGCCTCTGCTACGAAGCCAGGGCATGGCGAACCGGGTGGTGCTGGTGACCGGAGGCTCCCGCGGAGTGGGGCGGGCCGTCTCCCTGCTCCTCGCAGCCGAGGGGTGGGACGTGGTGGCGACGTACCGGCGCGACGAGGAGGCGGCGCGCTCGCTCGAGTCGGAGGTGGCGGCGCGCGGTCGGCGGGCCCTCGTGCTCCGGGCGGACCAGCTCGAGCCCGGCAGCCTGGAGCCGGTCTTCGCCAGGACGCGTGAGACGTTCGGGGGCCTCGACGCGCTGGTGGCCAACGCGGCCAGCACGGCCTTCCTTCCGCTGATGGCGATGAAGCCGCACCAGATGGACAAGACGTTCGCGGTGACGGTGAAGAGCTTCGTCCTCCTCGCCCAGCTCGCCGTCCCGCTGATGCAAGGCCGCGCCGGAGCGAGCATGGTGGCCGTGTCCGGGATGGACAGCCGGATGCCGCTTCCGTTCCACGGCTTCCTCGGGGCGATGAAGGGGGCGATGGAGATCCTGGTGAAGTACCTCGCGGCGGAGCTGGCCGCGGACCGGATCCGGATCAACGCGGTGAACCCGGGCTACATCGACACCGACAGCTCCCGCTTCTACATGGGCGCGGCGTGGGACGCGCTGGCGGAGAACGTCGAGGCGCAGGTCCCGGCGGGCCGCATCGCCTCGCCCGAGGAGATTGCCCGGCCCATCGCCTGGCTCCTCTCGGATGCCGCCGCCTACGTGAACGGAGCGATGCTGGTCGTCGACGGCGGGCTCGAGGTCGCCTACGGCATGGCGGTGGGCGCGCGCATCGCGGCGAAGACGTGAGCGCTCGCCCGTCGCCGGCGAGCGTCGCCGTGACGGTCGCCTTCGGGCTGGTGGCTGCGCTGACCATGCCGGTGCTGTTCCTGCTGGCGGCGCTGGTCTTCGCGGTGACCGCTCCCTTCGACCCGGACCGGCGCGTGCTGCACGCGTTCGTCTGCGGGGCCTGCCACGGCTATCTCCGGCTCAACCCGCTCTGGCGGGTCCGGGTGGAGGGCCGGGAACGGATCCCCCGTGGTGCGGCGGTTCTGGTGGCGAACCACCAGTCGCTGGCCGACGTGGCGGCATGCATGGGGCTGCGCCGGCCGTTCAAGTTCGTCTCGAAGGCCTCGCTCTTCGCGCTGCCGCTGGTGGGCTGGGCGATGGCGATGCTGCGCTACGTCCGGCTGGAGCGGGGGCGCCCGCATTCCACCCGGAGGATGCTGGAGGACTGCCGGGCCTGGCTGCGACGGGGCATGGCGGTGCTCATGTTCCCGGAAGGGACGTACGCACCGGGGCCGGCGCTGCTTCACTTCAAGCCGGGCGCCTTCCTCCTGGCGCGTGACGAGGGAGTGCCGCTGGTGCCGGTCCTGCTCTCCGGCACACGGGCGCTGGTCGTCGGCGACGGGCCGTGGATGGCGCCGCGGGTCGACATCCGAATCCGGGTCCTGGATCCGGTGCAGCTGCCGCCCGGGGCGGATGCGGTGGAGGCGGCGAACGAGATGCGCGCCCGCTTCGCCCACGAGCTGGGGCGCCCTCTGCACGCCCCGGGGTGACTCGCCGGGACGCGCGCCTGGGGTCCCGCGCCGGTCACTCGCCGGTGCAGTGCGAGTAGTTCGCCGTGCTCACGCAGGTGGTGGTGCTCGCGAGGTTCATGTTCCCTCCTGGCGAGGTGCCCTCGTAGTGCTTGCTCCACGCCTGCCGGCTGCCCGAGCTCTGGTGTGCGCGGGCCAGGAGCGCCAGGTTGCCGAGGGCTGGCCCGTTCTCGAGCCCGTAGTTTCCCTGGGCGTCGACCCACCACCGTCCGGGCCACACCTGGCCGATGAGCTGCTGGAGCCCGACCACGTCCAGCGGGTGCAGCTCGCGGCCGTTGATGAACACGCCGGTGAGTGCGCCCTGCCCGCCGCCGGAGGCGTCCGCCGGGACGGGTCCTCCCAGGGTGAGGCCGGGGGGCAGGAAGGCGAGGAGCAGGTGCTTGTTGAACCGGACCTTCCGCTGCGCGGAGGCCTTCTTCGCCGGAGGCTGCTCGGCCACGGCGACCCCCGTGCTGAGGAGAGCCGTCAGGAGGATGGTGCGCATGTGCCGCCTCGCGGGGTTGCAGGACGAGTGACGGAGCCAGGCAGGAGCTTTGCTCACCCGCCCATCGTGTTCACAGCTCGATGCGCGGCTCGTCCGGGTTCGGCTTGTAGAGCAGAACGGTGCGTCCGAGCTCCTGGGCCACCTGGGCGCTGGTCTCTGCGGCGAGCGTCGCGGCCTGCGCGCGGCGGGTCTCGCGGTCGTCCGAGGCGAGCTTCACCTTCACCAGCTCGTGGTCCCAGAGCGCCTGCTCGAGCGCGGCCAACACCCCGGGCGTGACGCCGTCCTGGCCCACCTGCACCACCACGGCGAGGTGATGGCCGAGGGCTCGGAGCTTGCGTCGCTGCTTTCCGTCGAGGCCCATGTCACTTCTGCGTGGCGATGCGGATCTCTCGCTGGGCATTCACGTGCTGCGGGTCCAGCGCAACGCAGCGCTTGAAATGCTTGAGGGCGGTCCCCGGGTCTCCGGTGAGCTTGTAGATCTGGCCGATGAAGTAGTGCGCGGGGGCGCAGCGCTCGTTGAGCTTGAGCGACTGGTTCAGGTCGCGCAGCGCCTCGACCATCGCCACCTTCTTGTCCGGGAGGGTGAAGAAGCGTGCATAGCCCCGCCAGGCGTAGAACTCGCCCTCGCGCGGATTGGCGGCGATGGCGTCGTCGAAGGTCTTCACCGCCTCGGGGAAGCGGCGAGCCCGGACGAGCGCGGTCCCCTTGTTGAAGGTCTCCTCGGCCGCGAGCACCGCCTGCACGTCGACGTCGGCCGGCCCCCCGGAGGCGAGGGTCTCCCTGTACCGCGCGCGAGAGGTGTCGTCGGAGAGGACCCGGTTCGCCTCGCCGATGGCGGTGAAGATCTCCGCCTTGGCTCGGCCCAGCTCGGGCGGCGCCTCGGGTGGAACCGTGTCCGGATGGAACAGCTTGGCCATCTTGAAGTACGCCGCCCGCACCCCCGCCGAATCGGCGTTCTCGGACACGCCGAGGATCTGGAAGTGGTTCTCCTTCCGCATCCTCTCCAGGCGGGCCTGGAGGTCGCGCAGCTCGGCGGCGAAGGCGGCGGCGACTGCGGCCGGCGGGCGCGGCGGCGGCGGTGCCATCGGGGCGATTCTCGGCGGCTCGGCCTGGGGCAGGCCTGCCAGCTCCGCCGGGCTCATGGTGGGGGTGCTCATCGCGGGGGCGGCCGGCGCAGGGGCCTTGCGCGGCGGCGCGGAGGCACGCGCGGGCGTCGGACGGGCGGCCGCTGGCGCCACCGGGAGCGGCGTCGGCTCGGGGGGCGGCGTGGCCGGTGGTGGAGCGGCCTGCGGCCGCGGTGGCGCCGCGGGAGGTGGGCGGAGCGTCACCTCGGGGAAGGACACGGCCTCGAGCTCGCGCAGGAGCAGGGCCACGCGGAGGATGGTGTCCATCTCGCCGGCGTTGCTCTGGGCGAGGTGGGCCAGCGACCGGGTGCCGTCGAAGTAGCCCATGGCCCGCGTCTCTTGCGCGGTGAGGCGGAGGTCTGGCAGCGCCTCTCCCGCTCCTCGCCGCACGACGGGGCGCTCGCGCACGTCCATCAGGCGGGCCTTGAGCTGGGGCAGGGGGACGCGGCGAATGACCTCCGCCAGGAGCCCCCAGCGGTTCCCCAGCGGAACCACCTTGCTCGCCGGCAGCTCGAGCGGCTCGAAGCGGAAGCTCCCTCCCCCCGCGAGGTAGGCCTGGAGGAGGATGTCCGCCGCGCGCTGCGCGAGCGCCGGGAAGACGAGGCCCGGGTTCACCACGCCGAGGGTGAAGAGGGCGGCCAGCACGTCGTTGCCAAACTTCATCGCCTCCCGCTCGGCGCGGGCGACCTGCTCGGTCGTCGCCAGCCGCTGTGAGACGAGGAAGGGGCCGATCGCGTCGGAGGCGTGCGTGGACTCGGCCGACTCCGGGTTTCCGCGGCGCATGTACAGGGTGGTGGTGCGGTCCTCGAGGTCGAAGAAGAAGAGCCCGGTGGCGCCGGCCCGCGCGCCCTGGACGTAGATCTTCAGCGCGTTGCTCTCGCCGAGATCGGCCCGGAGGACGCTGAACGTCGAGGTGACCGGCGCGACGGCGCGCGGCGGCGGCTTCGGCGCGCCCGGAGGAGCGAGCTCGAAGGGCACCGCCTCTGCCCAGGGCTCGTCCGCGGTGAGAAGCGTGGGGATCGAGGTCGTGCTGGCCGCGGGGCCTGCGGCCGGTGTGACCGGCCCGGGCTCGACCGGTGCCGCGGTGAGGACGGGAGGCTTCGGGAAGTTGCCGGTGGGTGACCTCGTCGGCGCGACGGGGGGGACGCCGGCGGGGGGTGCCATGGGCTCGACCGGTGCGGCGGTGAGGACGGGAGGCTTCGGGAAGCTTCCGGCGGGCGTCTTCGTCGCCGCGGCGGGCGGCGGGCTCGCAGGCGGGGCGGCGGGCTCGACCGGCGCCGCGGTGAGGACGGGGGGCTTCGGGAAGTTGCCGGTGGGCGTCTTCGCCGCCGTCGCGAGCGGCGGGCTCGGAGGTGGGGCGGTGGGCTCGACCGGCGCCGCGGTGAGGACGGGAGGCCGCGGGAAGTTTCCGGTGGGCGCCTTCGCCGCCGTCGCGGGTGGCGCGGTGGTCGGCGGCGCGATGGGCTCGAGAATGGGCTCGATGACCACGGGCGGCGCGGGCGCACCGTCCGGGCCCGCCGGCGATGTCTCACCCACCTGCGCGGCCACGCCCTCGGCGTCGAGCGGGACGTCGCGCCGGCTGTCGTCCCCCCAGAGATGGCGCGGGAAGAAGTCCCGGATCTGCGGGAAGCGGAAGGGGAGCGCGTAGGACTCGCCGTCCGTCGAGACCTGGAGCAGGCCCTGCAGGATGCCGCCCTCGATCAGGAGCTCGACGGTGGACGGCTCGATGGGCCCGAACACCTTCCCCTCCCGGTTCCGGACGAAGATTCTGGGTGCCGCCGGCCATCGGGTAAACTCATACCCCAGCCGGAGCCCGGACCGTAGCGCGCGCTCTGCCTCGCCGCGGGCGAGGCGTTCACCGGTGTGGTCAGCCTCCCGTCGGGGCAGACGCCGCGGGGGAGACACAGCTGGTCCGGTACTTCTCCAGCCGGCTCTCGAAGACCCGTCGTGCCGGGGGTGGCGTCCCGTCCGGCAGGGCGTCGACGGCGCGGGCCTGTGTGCTCACCGCCTCCGTGCAGCGTCCGAGAATCGCCTGGACCGCGGCGAGCGTGTCGAGCGTGCTGGGGTCGTAGGGCGCGAGCTGGACGGCCCGGGTGATCAGCGGGCCGGCCTCGGTGGCCTTGCCCTGGGTCAGGTAGAGCCACGCCAGGTTGTTCAGAGGGGTCGGGTCGTCGGGGCGAAGCGCGATGGCCTTGCGGAGCGCCGCCTCACGCTCCTGGGCCGCGGAGGGGTCCTTGAGCGCGTCGGCGAGCAGGACCCAGCCGCGGCCGTCCTCGGGGTGGGCCTCGGTCAGCGTCCGGGCCAGGGCGGCGCGCTGCTCGGGAGGCGCGGCCCGGGCCTGCATGAGGAGCGCGCTGGCATTGGTCCGGTCGAGCGCGAGGGCCTGGGCCAGCTCGCGCTTCGCCTCCTCGCGGTGGGGATCGGATCCGAGCTCTGGCGCGCCGCAGCCAGCGAGACCCGGGCCTGCTCGGCGTGCACGTCCGCCTCGCTGAGCGCGGTCTCCCTGAGGGGCGGCGCCTGCGGCGTGAACGGGGCGAGGAACTCGGTGTAGTCCCCGTGCTTGACGTACTGCTGGAGGGCGTCGTCGATGTCCGGGGTGTTCAGGCCGGGGAGGATGATCTTCCAGGCCTTGTCCGGGTCGATTCCTCGCGCCAGAAGGCCCTGCAGCTGATCGAACTGCGCCGGATGGACGTTGTACATCCAGTGGACCATCACCCAGCTCAGGCCGTAGAGCCCGTGCACCGTCCCCTCGGGCATCGTGTCGAGCTTGGCGTTCCAGGAGAGCGCGTCCGCCACCTGGACAGTGCGGAACGTGTGGTACTTGCGCACGGCCTCGAGGTTCACCGCGCCGACGACCACCGACTTGCCGTCGTCCGATGCCCGCACCGTCTCCAGGAACTGCGCCAGGCCCTCGGCGAACCAGCGTGGCTGCCGCCGGTAGATGCTCGCGGCGAGGTGGTGGACCAGCTCGTGCCGCAGCACGGAGGTCGTCTCGGCGGTCGCGGTGTTCGCCCGGCGCTCCCACCGGTCCGCCGTCCCGTACAGGATGGCGTAGGGGGGAAGCTCGTGGAAGAAGATGCCGCCGACGTTGCGGCCGAAGTGATGCTCGAAGTCGAGCCCGTTGGCGAAGACCGTGACCTCGATGCGGTCGGCTGCGGGGAGCGTCGCGCGCGGCCAGGCCCCGGCAATCAGCTCAGACCGGAAGCGCTCCACCGCGGCGGCGGCGTCCCTTGCCGCGCCCGAGGAGAGGTCGGTCCGGAGGGTGACGTGCGGGCCCTGGATCTCGCGCCACCCCGAGTCGGCCCGGGCCACGCCGGCCCCGAGGATGAAGACCCCCACCGCGCTCGCCACGGCTCGTCTCATGCGCCCCTTCTGGGTGGGGCCGACTCTACCGCGCCAGAACGGCTAGAAGGGCGCATGGACTGGTTCCGGAGCGTCGTGGGCGTGGCGGTGGGCTTCGCCATCTTCGTCATCGGCTCGTACATGCCCCGGAGCGCGGTGGGGGGAGACCACACGCTCACGGCGGGTCTGGTGGTCGGCGCGATCGGGTACGGCGCCGTCTTCGCGGCGCTCGGAGGCCTGGCGGCGGCCAGCATCGCGGGCCGGAAGCAGCTGGCGCACGGTGTCGCCCTCGCAGTGCTCATCGCGGTCGCGGCGCTGCTGCATCCCTGGCTGGAGCCGGGTGCGGGCCCCCGCTGGCTGGACGTCGGCGCGGCGTTCGGCATGGCCCCGTTGGCGGTGCTCGCGGCCTGGGCCCGGGGGCGCGTCCAACCCAGCTGAGCCGGGGGACGGGAGCTACACCAGCGCACCGAGGCCGATCAGGGCGACCGCCAGGTAGAACATCGACTCGCCCGCGATCAGCCCCCCGCCGACCAGCGAGGTGGTGGACATGTCGGCGGGCAGCTCGTCGGCCGCGGCGCGGTCGGCGGGCCCCTGGCTCCGGCCAAGGGTGTTCCACACCGAGGAGAGGATGCCGCCCGCGCCCCACCAGAGCGCGGTCAACAGCTCGACGAAGGTGCCGAACGCGTAGGCGTACGGGCTTGGCAGGAGCACCGCATCGGCGGTCCAGCCCACCGCGGCGCCGAGACCGGGGCGGGCGACGAACTCCGTGTAGCGCCGGCTCGCCCGGAGGAGCTTGCGGAGCACCTCGATGACCAGGCCGAGCGCGAAACCGACCTCGAGGGCGACGAGCTGGTGAGCCGGGAGGCTGCCGAGGCCACGGATGGCACCGACGAACTTGTAGGTCATGGCGGACTGCCACTGGCCCACCTTCGCCTCCGGGTGGTCGAAGCTGTTGAGCGCCAGCACCGGATAGGCGTGCATGAAGACGCGCGCCAGCACCACGCAGAGAACCGCGCCCATGCCGATGCCGAGCACCTGGTAATAGAACTGGACGCGGCGGTCGGTGCCGAGGCGCCAGCCGGTGGAGCGGTCCTGCTGCATGTCGACGCCCACCGAGCTGCAGATGAGCAGCACCGTCGCCGCGGTGATCGCCACCACCGGATCGCGGAGCCCCATCGCGGACATCAGCAGCACCGAGACCACGAAGGCGCTGGAGATCGGGTTCTGGTCGCTGACCCCGGTGGAGATGCCGTTGATGAAGACGAAGAGGATGCTCAGCCCGAGGCCGAAGAGGATGTAGCGGGCCGGCTGGTGCATGAGCACCGTGGCGACGAGCACCACCGCGCCAGCCCAGAAGAGCACCCAGGCGACGAGGAGCCGCGTGGGGAAGCCGCCGCGGTCCGGTGTCTCCGGCCTGGCGGCCCCGTCCCGAGCGCGTGCCCGGGCGAGCGCCTGACGGCCGATGAGGGTCAGGTCGACCAGTGCCGCGCCCATGATCGAGCCGAGCCCGACCAGGAAGCCGAGTCGCCGGAAGGGCTCGTTCCCGCCGAGCCACCCGTTGCTCCGGAGCCACGGGGTGGACAGCCAGCCGATGAACCCGACCACCGAGGCCGGGACGGCGATGCGCGATCCGACGATGAGACCCGCACCGACGTTGGACATCGACAGCCCGGTCGCCCCGACCCACGCCACGCGGTCGATGAGCCAGCCGCCGAGCGCGCCCAGCCCGGCGCCGGAGGCGAGGCTGCGCAGCGAGCGCTGGAGGAGCGTCTTGTCGGTGAGCGCGCGGATGATGTTCGCGACGGCGTAGCCCGAGGGGTAATCGAGCTGCATCCGGTCGACGAGGATCGGCGTGTAGAGCATTCCCAGCCCGACGCCGAACATGCCGACGCAGGAGATGAAGAGCATCAGCTGCCAGGCCGGGGGCATCTCCATCCCGAGCCACACCGCGGCCTGGATGAGGACCGCCATGGCGCCGAGCGAGGCGACCGAGGCGGCCATGGTCTGCATGTAGTTGGCGCCGTGCCGACCCTGGGCCCCGTAGGGGTAGGTGACGACGCTCCCGAGGATGCCGGCGAGGATCTGCCCCGGGACGAAGATCCCGAGGGTGAAGTTCATGTATGCCGCGGCGACGCCTCCGAGCGGGCCGAGGACCAGGAGCGCCACCGCAGCGAGCATCAGGTGGAAGCCGAGCGTGCCCGGTCGGGGCATCCAGGCGAATCGAACCTGTGTTCCGTCGCCGCTTGGCAGCGAGGCGTCCATCGTTCTCCCGGTCGTGGAGTCGGCGACCTTCGCACAGTGCAAGGCGTTTCGAGGGCTTCCGCAGCCGTTTGACAGGCAGGCCGGCGCTCTGGCATCAACCCGCGCCGCAAGCTTCCCGGCCCCGGAGCTGCCCGTGATCGAAAGGAGGCCACAATGATGCGCCTCCCGAGCGGTCCCGCCCCGAGGCACTAGACAAGACGCGCCGGTCCGACGTCGCGCGCCTCGCGACGGCGTGACGGCACGTGGCGAGCGGTCCGTGTCGTGCGCAGACCTGCGCCCGCCCCGGGAAATCCGCGGACTCGCCACGATCGTTCCACGGAGAATCCGCTGCCCCGGGGTGCCTCCGCGCCCGCCGGGTGCGCGGCACGTCCGCTCGCGCCCTCCCATCCGCGGGGAGGCGCGGGCCCGGAGTCGCACCCATGGTGACCGGAAGCAAGCTGGAGGCGCTCCTCGGGAAGCTCCGGAGGGCGCTCGACGAGAGAGCGGGTGCGGAGGTGGCAGAGAGCCTCCTCCGCGAGGTGGTGGCCGAGTGTCAGCGGCTCGGTGTGGTCTCCGCCTACGTGCACTACACGCTGGCCGGTGCGCTGGACCGGCTTGGAAAGCTGGAGATGGCATTCGACGAGCTCAAGAAGGCAGTGCAGGCCGACCCGCTCGCGCTCCCGGTGCGCCATGCGTTCCAGGACGTGGCGGCCCGGCTCCGTGCCGCGCTCGCCGATCCGACCCGGACGGCGGACGACGCCGACGTCCCGCGCCTCTACACGCTGCTCGTGGAGGCGGGGGAGGCGGGCCTCGAGGCGCACCTGACGATGGTGCGGTTCGCGGTGGCCACCGCGCAGCTCGAGCGGGCGCGGACGCTGGCGGAGGCGGTGACCACGCTCTTCCCGGCGGCGCGGGAGGCCTGGGAGGCGCTGGCGCGTGTGGCGCGGGCGCAGGGAGATGCGGGGCTGGCGGCAAGGGCGGACGCGCAGGCCGCGCTGGTCGAGGTGCGGGCGCCGCTCTTCGGCGTGGTCGGGAAGGCGACGGCGTAGGGGGGTGGCGGGTGCTGAGCCGGCCCCGCCACCCGGGAGTGTCGTTCGGAGCCGCTGCTCGGAGGCGACGCCGTGTCTGACGGCCCTCGCGCGTCAGCGGAGTTCCGGACGGCCTCCGCGATGTCGGGCACTCGGGGGATGCCCGGGGTCACCCTCCGCGTCGGGGGCGGGTTTCCGGAACCGCGCTCGGGGAACATTTTGGAATGGCCTCTGCCGGGCGGACGGTCGTGAAGCCCCTCCGCGCCGTTCCAAAATGCTTCCCGAACACAGGGTGGGAAACGTCGTCGCCGCTCGCTGGTCGTGCCGCGTTCATCCTGGCTGAACGCGCTGGAATTGCTTCGCCAAGCGCCTCCACGAAACCGTTTGGAACGCCCGATTGGGGCCGCGCGGCCGGGCCCCGGGGAGGGAGCGTTCCAAAATGCTTCGCCAAGCGCGCTCTGGAAACCCGGGTCATCCAGCGGATCCCCGGAGCGCCCGGAGTCGCGCAGGCCGGCTGGCCTCTGCACCGCCGTCGTGCCCCGGCCACCCCGCGTCGCGTCGGGGCGCTTCTCCCGCCCGGCCGTTTCTAGAGCACCACCTGCTCCCGGTGCTCCCCGAACACGTCCCGGAGCGCATCGGAGATCTCCCCCAGCGTCGCCAGGGACTTCACCGCATCCAGGATGAGCGGCACCAGGTTCTGCCTCTCGTCGCGCGCGGCGGTCCGGAGCGCGTCCAGCCGTCGCTGCACCGAGGCACCGTCCCGTTCCTTCCGCAGCGCCTCGAGCCGCGCGACCTGTGTCCGCTCCACTCGCTCGTTCACCCGCAGGAGCCCTTCCGGCGGCGGTGAATCCTCGCGGAACTCGTTCAGCCCGACCACGACCGCTTCGTGCGTCTCGAGGGCCCGCTGTGCACGGTATGCCGCGTCCTGGATCTCCTGCTGTGGATACCCCTTCGCGATCGCCTCGACCATCCCGCCGAAAGTGTCGATCTTGACGAGGTACGCATCGGCGCGCTGCTCGAGCTCGTCGGTGAGGCGCTCGAGCGTGTAGCTGCCCCCGAACGGGTCGATGACGTCCGCCACCCCGGTCTCATGGGCGATGATCTGCTGCGTCCGGAGCGCGAGCTTGGCCGAAGACTCGCTCGGCAGCGCGAGCGCCTCGTCCTTGCTGTTGGTGTGCAGCGACTGGGCACCGCCGAGCACCGCCGCCATCGCCTGGAGCGCGACCCGGACCACGTTGTTCTCCGGCTGCTGCGCGGTGAGCGTCGAGCCGGCCGTCTGTGCGTGGAACCGCAGCATCTGGCTCCGCGGGTCCTTCGCCCCGAAGCGCTCCTTCATCACCCGCGCCCAGATCCGGCGCGCCGCCCGGAACTTGGCGATCTCCTCGAGGAAGTTGTTGTGGACGTTGAAGAAGAACGACAGCCGCCCCGCGAATCCATCGACCTCGAGGCCCGCGCGGCGGGCCGCGTCCACGTAGGCGATGCCGTTCCCCAGGGTGAAGGCGATCTCCTGCGCCGCCGTCGAGCCCGCCTCCCGGATGTGGTACCCGCTGATGCTGATCGGGTTCCACCTCGGCACCCGCTGCGCGCAGAAGGCGAACACGTCGGTCACCAGCCGCAGGGACTCGCGGGGCGGATACACGTACGTCCCGCGCGCGATGTACTCCTTGAGGATGTCGTTCTGGACGGTGCCGGAGAGCTTCTCCATCGGCACGCCCTGCTGCTCACCAACCGCCGCATAGAGCGAGAGGAGGATCGCCGCCGTCGAGTTGATGGTCATCGACGTCGAGACCTCGCCCAGGGGAATCCCCTTGAGCAGCACCTCCATGTCCCGCAGCGAGCTGATTGAGACGCCGACCTTTCCCACCTCGCCGCGCGCCCGCGGGTGGTCACCGTCGCGCCCCATCTGCGTCGGGAGATCGAACGCGACCGAGAGTCCGGTCTGCCCGGACTTCAGCAAGTAGTGGTAGCGGGCGTTGGCGTCCTCGGCGCTGCCGAAGCCAGCGTACTGGCGCATCGTCCAGTAGCGACCCCGGTACAAGGTCGGCTGGATGCCGCGCGTGAACGGGTACTCGCCCGGAAACCCGAGGGCCTCGCGGTAGCGCGCGTCGGGGTTCGCCGGTGCGTCCACCGGCTCGAGCGGAATCTCGCTCGAGGTCTCGAACACGTCCTTCCGCTCTGGCGATTTCGCCCGGGCCTTCGCCCAGACCCGATCCAGCCACCGTCGGCGCTCGTCGGACATCGGCAGCTCCTACTCGACAGTGAGCAGCTTGGTGTTGGCCTCCACCGTGCTGCCCTCCTTGGCGAACACCTCGAGCACCGTGCCGGCCTTGGGGCTCTTCAGCTCGTTCTCCATCTTCATCGCCTCCACCACCACCAGCCCTTGCCCCTCGGTGCACCTGCGCACCGGGAGTCACCAGCACCCGCACCACCTTGCCCGGCATCGGCGCGGTCACCACCACCTTGCCGCTCACGCTGAACCCGGCCGCGCCCGCACGCAAGCGAACCGCCCGCTCGTCGGCCACGTCGACCGTCAGAAGCTCGAAACCGACGAGGACCTGGACCTCGTCGCCGGACTCGTCCAGCTCGACGTCGTAGGAATGTCCGTCGACCAGGAGCGAGACCGCGCCGTGGTCGAGCACCCGCGCGTCCACGGTGTGCGAGATGCCTCGCATCTTGAGGACGAACTTGCCCTGCCCGAGGTCCTCGATGTCCACCGGCACCGACTCCCGCGCGCCGCGAAGCTGCGTCTCGTAGCGCTTGGAGCGGCTCATCGGCGGCTCCCCCGCGCCCGCATCCGCCAGGGCGAGGGTCCTGCCGCGCCTCCGGTGACCGGGGCGATGGTGCGCTGGCGGCGCTGGTCACGCTGGTAGGCGTCCACCACCGCGGCGAGCAGGGCCACCTCACCGAGCTGGTGGTCGTGCCGCCCGAGCAGGGCCGAATGCAGACGGGGCAGGAAGCCGGTGTCGTAGTTCGCCGGCCACGAACTCGGGGTGGGCGAGGATCGCGCGGAGGTACCGGATGTTGGTCGTGATGCCCTTCACCACGTACTCGGAGAGCGCGCGCCGCATCCGGGCGATGGCCTCGAGCCGAGTCGGCGCCCACACCGAGAGCTTGGAGATCATCGGGTCGTAGACCGTGGGCACGGTGTAGCCCGGCGTACACGCCCGAGTCGTCGCGCACGTTCGGACCGCGACGGGATGCGCAGGTAGGTGATCCGGCCCGGGCTGGGCATGAAGTTCTGCGCCGGGTCCTCGGCGTACACGCGCACCTCGATGCTGTGGCCGCGCGGGCGGCTCGGTGCGGAAGCCCAGCTCCTCGCCCTGGGCGACGCGGATCTGCCACGCCACCAGATCGAGCCCGGTGACCCACTCGGTCACCGGGTGCTCCACCTGCAGCCGGGTGTTCATCTCCAGGAAGTAGAAGTTCCGGTGCCGGTCGACGAGGAACTCCACCGTGCCCGCGCCGACGTAGCCGACCGCCTTCGCCGCCTTCACCGCCACCTCGCCCATCGCCGCGCGCATCTCGGGGGTGAGGATGGGGGAGGGCGTCTCCTCGATGACCTTCTGGTGCCGCCGCTGCGCCGAGCACTCGCGCTCGTTGAGGTGCACGGTGTTGCCGTGCTGGTCGGCGAAGACCTGGATCTCCACGTGGTGCGGCTCCTCGAGGTACTTCTCGAGGTACACCGCGTCGTTGCCGAAGGCGTTGAGCGCCTCGCTCCGGGCCGACCGCCAGGCCGCGTCGAAGTCGGCGAGACGATCGACCCGCCGCATGCCCTTGCCCCCGCCGCCTCCGGCCGCCTTGAGCATCACCGGGAAGCCGACCTTCTCGGCGTAGGTGCGTGCCTCGCCCACGGACGGGAACGGGGCGATGCTCCCGGGCACCACCGGGACGCCGGCCTTCTCCATGTTCGCCCGGGCGCGGGTCTTCTCGCCCATGGCATCCATCGCCGCGGCGGGCGGACCGATGAAGACGATGCCCGCGGCCTCGCACGCGCGCACGAAGGTGGCGTTCTCGCTGAGGAAGCCGTAGCCGGGGTGGATGGCGTCCGCGCCGGAAGCCTTCGCCGCCTCGAGGATGCGCTCGAAGCTCAGGTACTACTCGCGCGAGGGCGGCGGCCCGACCCGGTACGCCTCTTCCGCCATCCGCACGTGGAGCGCGTCCCGGTCGGCGTCCGAGTAGACGGCCACCGTGGGAATGCCGAGCTCCCGGCACGAGCGGATGACCCGGACCGCGATCTCCCCTCGGTTGGCGATCAGGATCTTCCGGACGGTTCTGGTCTTCCGGGCCACGGGAGTGTCGCTTAGCACGGGCGAGCGAGCGGGGGCTCTTCCGACGGAGGGTCCCCGCCCTCCCGAGCCAGCCCTACCTTCACTCGGACGCGATGGATTCCGGGGAAGGCGGCGGTCATGAATCGAACGGTGTGGCGGTGGGTGGGGATGAACGTGCTGGCGGGCGCGGCGGCGCTCTGGCCGCTCTCGGCGGTGGCGCAGACGGGCGGCGCGGGCAGCACCGGCGCAGGCGCCTCGTCGAGCGGCTCCGGGGCGAGCGGCCTCGGGGGCGCGGGCTCGGTCGGGGGAAACGCCGGGGCGCCGATGGGGACAGGGGCAACCGGGACCACCGGGTCGGGCCTCGGGACGGGGATGGGCGGCTCGGGCTCGGCGGGGGCACTTGGGCCCGGAACCGGTACGGCGCGCGATAGCACCGGCGCCTACTCGGGCACCGGCGGCGCGGGGACGACGACGGGGAGCGACGGGACGCTGAACTCGCCATCGCCCGTCCCGGGGACCAGCGGCTCGAGCGCGGTGAATCCGAACGCGACCGGCACGATGAGCGGTCCTGGCACGGCGACCACCGGCAACCCGCTCGGGCAGCCCAGCGCCGGATCGGGCATCGGTCAGTCCACGACCGGGACGACCGGCACCGGTGGCACCGGGATGGGCACGGGCTCGACGGGAACGGGTGGCACCGGCACCACCGGGACGTACAGCGCGCCCGGCTCGTCGAACGCCCGGACCGGCACCTACCGGGTCCCGGACAGCGGCGCCACGGGGACGGGAACCGGCTCGGGCCCCGGAACGACGCTTCCCGGGACGATGAGCCCCGGGACGACCAGCCCCGGCACCACGGGAACCGGCACGACGGGGACCACCGGGACCGGCACCGGTACGACCGGGAGCGGCAGCATGACCGGCTCCGGGACCGGACGCTGAGTCCAGCGACGACTCGAGGTGTCAAACACCTCTGACGGAACCTCGACCGGTCTCGCTTGCAGGGAACGCGGACCGGCGAGCCGGGGATGGTCGCTCGCCCGGCACCCCGCCCGGGTACGACTCTCGGATGAACCGACGCACCCTGCTCGAGCTGTGCGGAGCCACGATGCTGCTGCGGAGGCTGCCCGCGCTCGCCGCCGCTCCTCCGCCCCCCGCCCCGGGCCTCCGCATCCAGCGCCTCGGCTGGGCCGGTGTTCGCCTCGTCGCAGGTGAGACGACGCTCTTCGTCGACGCCACGGTGGACCCGTCCGAGCCCGCCAGTGTCCCGCTCGAGGCCCGCACGCCCGAGCGCTTCGCTCTGGTGACCCACTTCCACGGCGACCACTGCCAGCCAGAGGCGCTCCGCGTTGTCTTCAACGCCCGCAGCCGTCTGGTGTGCGACCGCGACACTGCGCTCCGCGTGGGTGACCGCGAGGTCCCGCTCCTCCCGGTTCCGCTCTACCAGCCCGAGTTCCTGTCTCCGCGCACCGCCGACTTCGCCGTCTTCGCCGTGCCGGCGTCCGACGGGCTCGGCAGCCCGCAGGTGTCCTGGGTCATCGACGGCGGCGGCCACCGGGTGTTCCACGCCGGCGACACGCAGGTGCACGGACAGTTCTGGAACATCGGGCGCGCCTACGGGCCGTTCGACGTGGCGTTCCTTCCAATCAACGGCTTCCGACAGACCGGCGGCCGGACCGCCAGGGTGCCCGCGGCCATGTCACTCACGCCCGAGCAGGCCGTCGACGTCGCGCTCATCCTCCGTGCCCGCCGCGTGGTGCCGATTCACTACGGCGGCGCCAGCCCCGGCTATGCCGAGGTGCCGGATCCGGTGGGCGCGTTCGTGAAGGCGGCAAGGGCGGCGGGGCTGGCCGAGACGGTCCTCGCATCCGGCGCCACGCTCAATCTCTGAGCCGACCTGTGTCGTCAGGGAAGTGGTCGGTAGGACTGGACGAGGTTCTCCGAGGCCGCTGCCCACGCGGCCGCGCCACCTTCGGGGAACAGCAGCGCGCACCGGTCGGGGCCATCGTTGGGGAACCACCAGCGGGCCGCGACGTTCCGGCCCTGGATTTGGAAGATCAGGCTGAAGCACGTGCCCCCGGCCACGTAGCCCACCCCGCTCAGATGGATCCGTGCTGCCAGGTAGAGCGGGATCTCGATGGCCTCGGGAAGGGGCTTTCCGTCCTCGGTCACGAAGGCCCAGACCGGAACCGTGTCGTAGGACGGCGTGTAGACGAGCCCGTTGGGAATCCGCTCGATGCGGACGAATCCGGTGGACAGGATGATCGGACGAGGCAACTCGGGGCCGGGTGACCCGGTTGCGCGAAGCGTGTCCCCGACCCGCTCATACCGCTCGCCGTGGAGCCCCACGAAGGCCCCGTCGCTCGTCCGTGAGTACGAGACGTAGGGGCTGGTCACGCTCTTCTCGTCGAATCGAAGGACTCCAGTCCGGGTCGGCCACTCCTCGGTCTGGTGCGCGCAGCCGGCGAGGAAGGCCCACGCGGTGATGCTGACCAGGCGACGCGCTCCGTCCATGGCTCGTTCCTACCTCTGCGAGGAACATAACGCCTCGCGCGCGTGTCAGCTCGGTCCGCGCAGTCCGCCGGACGGGACGCCTGCAGGAACGGCCGGTCGCCGAACTCGGGTCCCGTCCGGGCGGAGCGCGCTGCGAGATGGACCTAAGGGCGAGACGAGTCCGAGCTGCGTCAGCACGAACGCATATCGAACGCGATGTCGCGCAGCCGGTCGTAGCGCCCCGAGCGCCCCCGTGCCCCGCAGGCTGCATGTTCACCTTGAAGAGCAGCGGGTTGCCGTCGGTCTTCGTCGCGCGCAGCCTCGCCACCCACTTGGCCGGCTCCCAGTACATGACCTGGCTGTCGTTGTAGCGAGTTCCGCACCAGCATGCTCGGGTACGCCTTCGCCGCGACGTTGTCGTACGGGCTGTAGCGGCGCATTAGAGATACTCGTCGGGCTTGTGCGGGATTGCCCCACTCCTCGTACTCGCCCACCGTCAGCGGCAGGGTCTCGTCGAGCATGGTGTTCATCACGTCGACGAACGGCACGTAGGCGAGCACGCCCTGAACAGATCCGGTCGCATGTTGAGACCGCCCCCATCAGCAGTCCGCCGGCGCTGCCGCCGGCGAGGCGACCGTGCGCTCCTTTCGGCCGTAGCCCTGTTCCTGTCAGCGACTCGGCGCGGCGATGAAGTCGGTGAAGGTGTTGGTCTTGTTCACCATCCGCCCGGCGTCGTGCCACGCCTTGCCCGAGCTCGCCGCCGCCGCGGATGTGGGCGATCGCCATGACGAAGCCGCGGTCGAGCAGCGGCAGCCGGTTCGGCATCGAGAAGGCGTCGGAACGGATATCCGTACGAGCCGTATCCGGTGAGCAACAGCGGCGGCCTCCGTCGCGCGTCGAGCGGGACTCTTGTAGACGATGGAGACCGGCACCTGCGTCGCCGTCGGCCGCGGTGACGCGAGGTACTCGCTCCGCTGTAGTTCGCGGAGTCGAAGCCGCCCGGCACCTCCTGCCGCTTGTTCACCGTCTGGGCACCGGAGCGCAGTCACGTCGATGACCGTCCTGGGTCTCACCATCGACTGGTAGATGAAGCGGTAGTACGGCAAACGGAAGTCCTCGTTGTGATCGTCGAACAGCGCGTAGGTGGGGTCGGGGAAGCCGACCTCCCGCGACTTTCCCCCCGCTCGAGATCCAGGATGCGCAGCCTCTCCAGCCCCCCCTGGCGCTCGGACAGCACGAGGGATCCGGCGAACGCATCCACCGACTCGAGCGCGACCGTGGGCCGTTCGGGGACCTCCTCCTTCCAGTGCTGCACGGCCCGGTGAGCTGACCGGGGCGGAGACCAGGCGGAAGTTGCGGCCGCGATCGTTCACCCGGACGTAGAAGCGGCCGGCCCGGTGGTCCACGTCGTATTCCTGGTCCGTCATCCGGGGGGCGATCATCGTCCAGGCTCCGCGGGGGCTGCGCGCGGCGAGGAACCGGATCTCGCTGCTGGTGTGGCTACTGGACCGGGCGAGCAGGTACTCGCCGCTCCGGGTCCGCGAGACGCGCAGGGTGAAGCGCTCGTCCTTCTCCTGGAGCACCACCGGGTCCGGGCCGGTGCCGCCGAGCTGGTGACGGAACACCGTGTCCGGCCGCTTCGTGGTGGCATCCTCGGTCGCGTAGAAGAGCGTCCGGTTGTCGGTGGCCCACGCCACGCTGGTCACACGCGGAATCGCCTCCGCACCATCCTTGCCGGTGTTCAGGCCGCGGACGTGGAGCACGTACTGCCGGAATCCGGTGTCGTCGACCAGGTACGCCAGCCAGCGGCCGTCATCGCTGACCACCCATCGGCCGATGGCGAGGTACGGCTTTCCCGCCGCCATCTGGTTCTGGTCGAGGAGGATCTCCTCCGCCGCGTCCAGCGAGCCGCGCTTCCGGCAGCGAATGGGGTACTGCTTTCCCTGCTCGAGTCGCTCGTAGTACCAGAAGCCGCCCCGGAACCACGGCGCCGAGACGTCGTTCTGCTGCACGTGGCTCAGCAGCTCCCGGTAGAGCACGTCGCGGAGTCGCTCCGTGGAGGCCATCATCGCGTCGGCGTAGGCCTCCTCCGCCAGGAGGTACTTCTCCACCTCGGGGTCCTTCTTCTTCCGAAGCCAGGCGTAGTCATCCACCCGTGCGTCGCCGGACTGCTGGACCACCGTGTGCTCCACGCGCGCGGTGGGAGGCTGGAGCGCAGGTCCCGGTGCCGCTCGGGCGACGGCCGGACTCGCCGGGACCGGTGCCGCGGCAGGCGGCGGAGCCGGTTTCGAGGCGGCGCATCCGAGCAGCAGGAGCAGGCCGAGTGAGAGGCGATGAGACCGCATGCGAAGGCTCTCCTGGGGCGAGGCGGGTGCGAGCGGGGGGGGCGCACCGTAACACTCCGGGTGCGCCGGGCTTCGAGGCCCATGCCGAGCCTGGGCCGGACGACGCAGTGCATCCCACCTGGCCGGATGGGTAAGGTCCGCGCTCGCGTTGGCCGGACCCCACCACCTCATCCTCGTCCCGGGCTTCTTCGGCTTCGCCAACCTGGGCGACTTCACCTACTTCGGCCATGTCCGCGAGCTGCTCTCCGAGCTCGGCCCCGCCGCGGGCCTGGACGGGGAGATCCGCGTCGTCTTCACCGAGCCCTCGTCGTCGCTCCCGCGCCGCGCGGCGCTCCTCGCCGAGGCGGTCCACCGGCTCGTCGAGCAGCGCGGGGGCGTGGTCAGCATCGTCGGGCATTCGACCGGAGCGCTGGACGCGCGGCTGATGCTCAGCCCGGGCTCCATCCTTCCCACGAAGGTGGACGTGGAGCAGTGCGCGTCCGTGGTGCGCGGCGTGGTCGGGGTCGCCGCGCCGCACCACGGGACGCCGCTCGCCCAGCACTTCACCTCGCTCTTCGGAAGCCAGCTCCTCAGGCTGCTGTCGCTGGCGACGGTCTACTCGCTGCGCACCGGACGTCTGCCGGTCGGTGTCGCCCTCCGGCTCGCGCGCCTCCTCCGCCGGAAGGACACCACCCCGACCGGCGTCGTCGATCAGCTCTTCCTCCAGCTCCTCTCCGACTTCGCCGGCAAGCGCCGCCGGGCCATCGAGCAGTTCTTCTCCAGCGTCCACAGCGACCAGGGCCTGGTCCCGCAGCTCGCGCCGCGCGCGATGGAGCTCTTCAACGCCGCCACCGCCGATCGCACCGGCATTCGCTACGGCGACGTGGTGACCCGGGCGCGGCCCCCCGGTCTGCGCTCGTTCACCCGGGCCGGGTTCAGCGGCTATGCCCAGACGACGCACGCGCTCTACGTGGTGCTCTACCGCCTCGCCCGCGGGAGGCCCACCGACCCACCCGGGCAGCTCTCGCCGGAGCACCGGAAGTTCTTGCGCCGCGCGTACGGGAAGGTGCCGGACCACCGGGCCAACGACGGGATTGTGCCCACGCTGAGCCAGGTGCGCGGTCAGCTCGTGGCGGCCGTCTGGGCGGACCACCACGACGTGCTCGGCCACTTCCATCGCCCGCGGCACGTCCCGCCGCACTTCGACTGGGTGGCCTCGGGGACCGGCTTCGACCGCGAGCACTTCGAGGCGGTGTGGAAGGCCGTGGCCCAGTTTCTCGGCGCCGTGCGGTAGAGGGGCGGCTGGGTCCCGGCCGCCGGGGACCTCACACGGCCGATGGGGGTACGACGGGCTCGGGTGGCGCGGAGGCCGGTGCGGCAGGGAGCGCAGGCGGTGTGCGTCGGAGCTGGCCCGCGATCCACCACATCCACGCCGGGGTGACGATTCGGTGTCGCCGGATCGCGAGGCCGAAGAAGGCGATGGCGAGCGCCGTCGCGAGCACGATGCACGGGAGCCCCGCCTCCGGCCCGAAGGCCCCACCGGTGAGGGCGGTCGACCCCGGGAGCCTGGCGACGGCGAGGACGGGCGTATCCAGGCCCGACACCGGCGTTCCCCACACCGGGCCCTCGAACAGGTTCCAGGCCCAGTGGACCCCGATGGGGATCCAGAGCGAGCGCGTGGCGACGTAGCCCGCGGCGAGGAGCGCCCCGGGTCCGACGGCGATTGCCAGGCTGCTGACCCAGGTGGCCCCCGGGTTGTTCAGGTGCCCAAGGCCGAAGAAGGCGCCACTGAGGACGACCGCCAGCCAGGTCCCGAGGCCCTGCTCCAGGAGCCGGAAGAGATTCCGCGCGAGGCGACCTCCTCGAACACTCCCACGCAGAAGAGCATGAAGAGAAGTCTCCCGAAGAGGAGCGTCCGCGTCGTTCCCTCCGGCACGGGCGCCCAGCCGATGATCCGGTAGCTCCCGACCACGGCCAGCACGCCCACCACCGCGGTGAGCATCGCCGCGCCGATGCACGAAGCCGCGCAAGGTGTCGGGCACCGCACGGGACAGCGCGAGGCCGGCATCGCGCGGTCGCTTCCGCTCCAGGAGCCGGAGACTCAGGACGAACACCAGGAGCGCCATCAGCGCGTTTCGAAGCGCTCCCCCCACCGTGACGTTCGGCAGCCTGGCCGTCACCGGGGAGACGAGGACGAGCAGGCGGAAGAGGATGATTCCGAGAATGCCGGTCCAGACCAGCCGGGGCAGGGGCGCGAGGAGGATGCGGCGGAGCAGGGCAGGCATGTGTCGGGGCGGGTGCCTAGCGCGGGCTGCGCGGCCGCGCCAGCGCCCAGGTCAGCAGCACGATTCGCGCGATTGCCCGGATGACCCCGAGGAGCGTGACCCGGGCCAACTCACTCGCAGCGCGGTGCGTCGATCAGCCGCTGATCGGGAAGACGAGGTGCAGGCGCTGGAACAGCTGCCGCGGGCACTCCACCTGGCGGTTGCAGTCATGCGGGACATCGCGGCGGCACACGCGGATTTGGCGCTCCTCGCGTACCGGGGCAGCGGGCGCGTCACGGAGCAGGCCTGGCGCGGCGAGCACGCCGAGGCTGGCGGCGTGGGCCGCAGTCGTCCCGTGGCCGCCCACCGTCGAGACCACCGTGGGGGCGACGCGTGCCAGGACCGAGGCAGCTTGCCAGGCCGAGGCCGGAACCAGGGCAGCGCCCACCACCAGGAGCATCGACGCGGCGATGGAGCAGGCAACGAGCGGAGAGTCCTTGGACATGACGAACCTCGCGGTGCAAGGGCGGAGATCTCACGGGGCCAGGGGAGGGGCAAGGTAGGCGCAGGGGAGTTGCAGCCGACCAGCCACACGTTGCAGCGAAGCGCCCCCGCCTGTCCGCCCCGTCACTCTAGGCGGCTCAGGAACGCTCCCGACGAGAGTCGACGCCCACCGGGCGCGATGGCCTCGACGCGCCAGACGAGATCAGCCCCGACCGGGACCCCGGAGAGCGCCTCCGCCGGGATCTCCAGCTCGGGGGCGGTGAGCCCGCTCTTCCGGTACAGCACGGTCAGGTCGCGGGTGGAGACGACCACCGAGTAACGGCTCCCGTACGGGGCGCCGGTCCAGCGAAGCACCGGGTGAGCGCGCGCGAGCAGCCCCGCCCCGGGTGCGGGCCGGAGCATGGGCTCGTTGCCACCGCGGACGATGGGAGAGGTCTCCCGCGTCGCGGGCCGGGGCAGCAGCACGAACGCGAGCACCGCGGCGGCCGCGAGCGCGCCGGCGCCCACGAGCCACCGGGGCGGCCGGAAGCGAGCGAGGGGGACGACCGGGGCAGGCCCTCCGGCCTCTGCCTCCACCGCCGACAGCTCGCGCGCGAGCCGCCAGAGTGCCGAGCAGTCGGCACACCCGAGGCTGTGGGCGAGCATCGCCCGGACCTCGGCCTCGGGTCGGTCGCCCCGGGCTGCCTCCCAGATCGCGTCCGGTGCGGCGCAGTCCGGGCCGGGCGCGGTGGCCGGCGCGGCTGCCCACGCGGCACGGAGCGCGTCGACGTCGCGCTCGGTCATGGCGACAGCCCCTTCTGCTCGAGGCAGAGCCGGAGATCCGCCAGTCCGCGGTACGTGAGGTTCTGGACCTTCTTGACGTCCCAGTGGAGCACGCGGGAGGCCTCCTCGGCGCGGAAGCCCTCGAGGTGGAGCATGACCGCCAGCCGACGAGGCTCGGCGAGCCGACCCACGCAGTCCCGGATGCCCACACCGAGCTCCGCCGGAGGCGTCGTTCCCGCCTGTGTTGCCGCCTCGCCCACCATGGACCTCCGCGACTTCTGTTCCTCCGGCCGGCGTCTGCGCAGCTCGTCTGCGATGACGCTGAACGCGACGCGCCACAGGTAAGACGCAGTCCGGACCCTGTTCTGCTCAGGCTGCTCGTGCTCGAGCACCCGGACCAGCGCCACCTGGACCAGGTCCTCTCGCAGTGAGGCGAGGTCGGACGGACAGGCCCGAGCGACGGCGGCCCGGAGGGTCCGGAGCATCCACGCGAGACGCTCGAGGCTCGTCGGCTGCGCTGGCGGCTGCTCGGGGCGCACCGTGAACCATCCTACGCCCGACCCTTCTCCGTCCCGGGAGCGGCATTGGTTCGGCGGGCGCCCGAATCCGGAAATTCACCGCAGCGGTAACCAGCGGCGCTTCCGATGGGCGCTCACGGCGCGACCGTGACCTGGGCCACCGGCTCCGAGGAGCGCGCGACGGGGCGGCGGAGGAGCTCGGGAATCGGGAAGGGGAGCCAGAGCGGCCGCAGGTACAGGACGAGCGCCGCCGACATCGTGAGCGCAAAGGTCGGCATGCCGTGGATCACGGCGATCCCAGCATGGAAGACGAGCGCCACGGGGAGCAGCCGGCGACGGAACCGGAGCGGGGCGACGAGGGCGCCGGCCAGGCAAAGCTCCAGCACGAGCACGCTCCACGTCAGGGGCACGACGAGCACGGTCCGGCCGATCTGGTCGGTCAGCGGGCGCAGGAGCCCGGGAGACCCGAAGGTGGGGTTCTTCCAGAAGTAGTAGAGCGCCGTTCCGTTCGCCCACTCCTCGGCCGGGAACTTGAGCACCGCGGCGAAGAGGTAAATCACCGCGACCTGCGCGCGAATGAGGAACCCGCTGGTCTGGGCGACGATCGAGGCAGCCGGTCCGCCGGTACCGGTCCCCTGCCAGTGGGAGCGGCGAGGATCGGTGAGAGCGATGGGGACGAGGAGCAGCGCCAGCGTCGCTGCGACCAGGTCGCCGCCATCCACCATCGAGGCCGAGGCCGCGAAGCTGAACGAGATCCACCAGTGCGGGATCGTGGTCAGGCGCGGCCGCCACCCGCTGATGACCAGCACCAGCACGGCGATCGCCAGCAGCTTGGCCACGCCGAGGTGCTCGCGACCGAGAAAGAAGAGGCTGGCGCCGTGCACGGTGCTTCGATCGAAGATGCCCGGGTCGTCGATCACCAGAGGCCGGAACAGCCGTTCGCTCGAATCGGCGAGCAAGGTGAGGAGCGTCGCCAGCGCGATCATCGACCTGGCGACGCCGTAGACGTTGGTCCAGGGCCTGTCTGCTCGGGTCAGCACTGCACGTCCAGCTGGGCGACCCTGGCGGGGAGAGCGACCCTGGCATTCGCACGTGCCCAGGCCCAGGGCAGTGGCGTGCGCGAGACCAGGAGCACGTCGCGGCAGAGCAGGGGCTGACGGGCGAAGTTCTTCACCGGAAATCCCTTGCCGGCGGTCTCGGGAAGCTGATCCGGTGCGAGATCCACCGTGACCCACCGGTCTGCGACCTGCGCCTCGAGGGTCCGGAACTCGGCGCTGTTGTTCGGGATGGTGCGGCGGAGTCCGAAGATGTTCGCCGTCGCGCCGAGCGGGGCGTCCACCCTCTTCCAGACCCCGTTGTCGCGCCGGAAGATCTCGAAGCGCGCTTCCCGGGGCGTGGCGAAGAACCCCCAGAACTGCGGAGCGATGGAGATCATCTGGACGCGCCGGGCCGCAGACAGCCGCAGGGGCGAATCGAGCCAGGCGACGCACGTCAGACAGACGATCGCCCCGGCGAGGACCCGCGCGACGGCTCTTGGCCGCACCTCAGCGCCCGGCGGCTGTTGCCCCGAAGGTGCCCGCGACCGAGATGGCGAGCTGCTCGGTGAACAGCTGGTTGGAGAAGAGCCTCCATGCCGGCGCCGTGCTGGAGAAGGAAATGCCGGTCGCGTGGATGTCGACGGGGATGTTGGTGGGGCGGGTGTCGACGGGGATGTTGGTGGGGCGGGCGTCGACGGGGATGTTGGTGGGGCGGGTGTCGACGGGGATGTTGGTGGGGCGGGCGTCGACGGGGATGTTGGTGGGGCGGGTGTCGACGGGGATGTTGGTGGGGCGGGTGTCGACGGGGATGTTGGTGGGGTGGGTGTCGACGGGGATGTTGGTGGGGCGGGTGTCGACGGGGATGTTGGTGGGGCGGGCGTCGACGGGAATGTTGGTGGGGCGGGTGTCGACGGGGATGTTGGTGGGGCGGGTGTCGACGGGGATGTTGGTGGGGCGGGTGTCGACGGGGATGTTGGTGGGGCGGGCGTCGACGGGGATGTTGGTGGGGGCGGGTGTCGACGGGAATGTTGGTGGGGCGGGCGTTCGCCGACGCACCGGACAGCGCGCTGGTGGCCCGCGCAAGCATCGGCTGGATACGGGCTGGGTCCCCGCTGCGCGCCGCGGCGGCGAACGCGGCCAGCAGATCCGGCTCCGCACGATCGACGGCATCGATCAGCACCGCTCGGGCCTGCGCCATCGCACCGAGCTCCCCGTCGTTTCGCGTGTAGAGCTCGGGGCGGAGGTGATCGCGCGCCTCCGGCACCAGGTTCGCCACCGGGCCCACTCCGACATGACTCCCTCGAAGATCTGCCGATCCGAGAAGTCCGTGCTGCTCACTGCACCCTGACCACACCCGATGACGACGGCGCAGCTGACCAACGTGCCGATCGCGACTTTCGCCGTGCGGTGCATGTGGTTCCCCCTGGGGAAACGGCCCTGCAACCACGCCATCAGACACACGAATGCTTACAGCCAGCAAGTCCTTCTTGACCCGCGGTTCGCGGAGCACCCCGATTCCAGGACGGGTGACTCGGGGCGGGTCGGAGGCGACATCGTGTGACGATGTCACACACCTGCCGGGATGTGCCGGAGCAGCTCGCTAGAGCGGGATGTTCCCGTGCTTCCGCGCGGGATTCTCCTGCCGCTTGTCCTTCAGCATCTCGAGCGCCCGCACCAGCTTTTCCCGAGTTTGCTCGGGGCGGATCACCTCGTCGATGTAGCCGAGCTCGGCCGCCTTGAACGGATTTGCGAACTTTTCCCGGTAATCCGCGACCAGACGGGCCCGCTCGGCCGCGGTGTCCGCCGCCTTCGCGAGCTCGTTGCGGAAGATGATGTTCACCGCGCCCTCGGGACCCATCACCGCGATCTCTGCCGTGGGCCAGGCGTAGTTCACGTCGGCGCGGATGTGCTTGCTGGCCATGACGTCGTAGGCCCCGCCGTACGCCTTCCGGGTGATGACCGTGACCTTCGGCACGGTCGCCTCGGCGAAGGCGTAGAGGAGCTTCGCGCCGTGGGTGATGATCCCGCCCCACTCCTGCGCCGTCCCGGGGAGAAAGCCCGGCACGTCCACGAAGGTGACCAGCGGGATGTTGAAGCAGTCGCAGAAGCGCACGAAGCGCGCCGCCTTCACGCTCGCCGAGATGTCCAGCACTCCCGCGAGGACCGCCGGCTGGTTGGCGACGATGCCCACCGCCCGCCCGTTCACCCGGGCGAAGCCGACGACGATGTTCCGGGCGAAGTGCTCCTGCACCTCGAAGAAGTGGCGCTGGTCCACCACCGCCCGATGACCTCCTTGATGTCGTAGGGCTTGTTCGGGTTCGGAGGGACCAGCGAGCGCAGCTCCTCGCTGCCCGGAACGGCTCGTCCTCGCAGGGGACCACCGGCGGATCCTCGGCGTTGTTCGAGGGCAGGTACGACAGCAGCTCCCGCACCGTCAGGATGCTGGCCTGCTCGTTCTCGGCGGCGAAGTGCGCCACGCCCGACTTCTGGTTGTGCGCCAGCGCCCCGCCGAGGTCCTCCTTCGTCACCTCCTCGTGGGTCACCGTCTTGATGACCTCGGGGCCGGTGATGAACATGTAGCTCGTGTCCTTGGTCATCACGATGAAGTCGGTGATGGCGGGCGAGTACACGGCGCCGCCGGCACACGGCCCCATGATGAGCGAGATCTGCGGCACCACGCCCGAGGCCAGCGTGTTGCGGAGGAAGATGTCCGCGTACCCGGCGAGGCTCTCCACGCCCTCCTGGATCCGTGCGCCGCCCGAGTCGTTGAGCCCGATGATCGGTGCGCCCACGCGCGTGGCCATGTCCATCACCTTGCAGATCTTCTGGGCGTAGGCGCCGGACAGCGAGCCGCCGAAGACCGTGAAGTCCTGGGCGAAGACGAACACCTGCCGGCCGTCGATCTGCCCGTAGCCGGTGACCACTCCGTCGCCCGGGATGCGCTTGTCGCCCATCCCGAAATCGGCGCTGCCATGGGTCACGAACGTGTCCAGCTCGTCGAACGTCCCGGGGTCGAGCAGGAGGTCCAGCCGCTCGCGGGCGGTGAGCTTGCCCGCCTCGTGCTGCTTGGCGATCGCGCTCGGCTCCGCCGCCGAGCTCGGCCTGCCGCTCCAGGGCATCCAGGCGGGCGCGGAGCGGGTCTGAGTCGGGAGGGGCATCCATGGTGGCCAGCGCTTTATCACGTGTGCCAACATGCTCCGCCGCTCGTCGGATGCCCGGGACCGGCCGGACCGGGACGCCCGACGGCCCTGCCCGGTGACTCCGCCGACCCGCGTCCGCTGCGCCGCCCTGGCCCTGCTCGTGTCTCTCGCCGCGCGCGCCGAACCGGCCCCCCCCGCTGCCACGCAGCCCATCGCTCCGCTGGTACGGATCGGAGCCGAGACCGGCGGCGGCATCGTCGGCGGCGCGCTCATCGGCGGGGCGGCGGCGTGGGTCATCTCCGCGACCCTCAACACCCAGGAAAACGGGAGCTCCTCCAACAGCGCGGCCCAGGTCGGCGCGGCGCTTGGAGTCTCGGTCGGCGCGCCGATCGGCGTGTCGCTCACCGGCAAGCTGCTCGGGCGTCAGGGGAGCTTCATCATCAGCTGGCTCAGCAGCGTGGCCGGGCTCGGGGTGGGGTACGGCATCTACGGGCTGGTCCGCGCAGGCAGCGACAGCTCGGCGGCCAAGGCGACGTACGCCCTGTGCCTTCTGCTCCCGGTGGCCGGCTCGGTCATCGGCTACGAGCTGAGCTCCTCGGACCAGCCCCCCTCCGCTTCGACCACCGCATTGCCCGCGGTGCTCCCGGCGGTGTCGATCGGCCCTGGTGGAGGGGTGTTCGCGCTGGTCGGCCGGTTCTGACCGGCCCCCCGGTGCTTAGCCGTCAATCGAGCGTAGGCGCGGGTCGAGCAGCGCGTTTTCCCAGCGGTCCACCGCCGTCGCGCGTTCGGCTTCCGGCGCATCGGGGGCGTATCCCAGCGTGTCGCCGAGCGCGGCGGAGAGCTCCTCGACGGCGGCGGCCCGGAGCCACGGCTCGGGATTCCGAAGCGCCGCGAGCAGCCACTGCGCCCGCCGGTGGGACCGGTTCTTGGCCCACCAGGCCATCCACCCGTGGGTGCTGGTGCCGAACGAGGCGCGGGTGATCCCGATCAGCGCCTCGGCGGCCGCCTGCGCGGCGACCGCGTCGTCGCTGCCGGTGAGCCCAATCAGACCCTCGACCGACGGGCGGTCGTGGAGCATCCCGAGGGCCCGTGCCGCGAGCGCCCGTCGCTCGGGCTCCTTCGCCACCAGCTCCTGCCGCAGGTCGGGCAGCGCCGCCTGGAACCGTGGGAGCCGGCGCAGCGCCGTCGCCGCCGCCCGGGCCGCGGAGGCGACGTCCGGGTCCCCGTCGAAGAGCCCGCGGAGCACGCCCGCGACCAGCTCGGGGTAGGGAAGGCTCCCCGCGGTGAGCAGCGCCATGTAGCGGGTGTCCGCTCGGGAGCGTCGAGGAACCTCGCCAGCGCCCGGGCGCCGCGGCGCCGAGCCGGGCGAGGCCGGCCGGGACCGGGCCCAGCTCGTCCGGCGCGGGCAGCTCCACCACCGGCACCCGGCTCCAGGCGCTCGGGCCGGGGAACTGCGCGGCGAGCGCTCGCGCGGCGGCGTCCGGGGCGCGGGTGAGGTCGGAGATGGCCGCCGCCCGTGCCGCGGCGTCGGTCCCCACCAGCCGCTCGAGCACCGGGCCGAGGTCGGCGGGGGCCTCGCAGGCGGGGCCGTCGAGGCCCTCGAGGGTGCGCCGGGCGCGCCGTCAGCCCGAGCGTGCCGGGGCCTCGGCCGGGGGGGTGTTCTGGTCCGCGAAGCGGCGCTGCTTCCTGAGGACGATCAGCTCGGCGAACGCTGGGCCGAGCTCCTGACAGAAGAGGATGAGGTCCGAGAGCCGTCGCTGGCTCACCGGACGCTCCCCCGAGTCTCCGTACAGCACGGCCACCAGTCGCCGGCGTACCTCGACCGGAAAGACGAACACCGAGCGGGGCGTCGGCCGAGCGCGTCCAGCACCTGCCGGGTCTGCGGGTCGCCGGGCACCGGTCCGGCGTAGCAGGCGTGGGCGAGCGCGGCGGTGCGGAACACCGAGGGGACGTCGAGCGGGAACGACACCTGGGCGAGCGCGACGGCGTCCGCGCCCTCGCCGCGGGCGTCCCATCCCATGGCGGTCCCGCGCACCTCGGCGAAGGCGGCCACGAAGTCGAACGTGCGCCGGGCATAGCGGAGCACCACGTCCTTGAGCCCCTCCCGGTCGCCGGCCACCGTCCGGAGCGCGGTGCGCGCCTCCGACAGTGACCAGTCCACCACCGGCTCCCTGCTCGCGCGCGTCGTCCTCCTCGGCGGTGCGGGTCCGGCGCGATCCGTGTCCTGCGCATGGCCGGTCCAGGCGGGGAGCTCGGGCTCCGCCGCTGCCACGCCGGCCTCGAGCGCCTCCAGCAACGTGCCGGCCGACTCGAGCCGGGGCGGCGCGGGGGCTCTGGCTCGGGCGGAGGCTCGGGGCGGGGGTTCACCAGGGGGAGCGGCTCCCCGGCGACCGCCCGGGCCGCCTGCTCCGCCATCTCGGTGGCCAGCCGCTCCTCGAGCGTGGGCCCCAGCGTCCCGAGCAGCGCGGCGTCACGGGCCGGCAGCGGCGCGTCGGGCAGCAATCCCCGCGCGGCGCCAGGCGCGGGACCCGCACGTCGGTCGAGACCCAGGGCGCCACCGAGCGCCCCAGCTTCCGGACCAGGGCCTCCAGGCCGCGCATCGGCACCGGGTAGGGGACGGCCACGTGGAGCATCCCGTCCTCGACCGAGAGCGGGGCGAGGTTCAGCCGCTCGGCGTCCTCGCGTGGCAGGGCGGCGGCCATCGCTGGATTGGGCACGTAGTCGGCGAGGTAGATGGGCTGGAGCCCGCTCACCTCCCCCAGCGCGGTCACGAGGTCCTGCTCCCGGACCGCGCCCATTTCTAAGAGAAGCGTGTCCATCGCTCCCCCTACCAGGGCCTGCGAGCGCAGCGCGTCCTCGGCCCGCTCCGGGGTCAAGAGGCCGCGGGCGACGAGGCGCTCTTCGAGACGTTCGGTCATTCGCCGGGCCGCCATTCTAGGGCGGCGCGCGTCAGCCTGGACGAACGACGAAGGTCTGGGTCAGCTTGTCGTGGAGCGTCTGTCCGCGCCGGTCGAAGAGGGCCAGCCAGAACCCGGCGAGGAAGGGGACGAACGAGACCAGCGCCAGCACCGCGCGGGCGATGGCCCGGCCGGGCGCCGGAGCCAGGCTGGTGCGGTCCACCAGGCGGATGCCGAGGAGGCGCCTTCCCGGGGTCCGGCCGTCCCAGAGCAGCGCGAAGGCGGCCGTGTAGACGAGGCCCAGCACCAGCGCGAGGGCGACGCACGGGGCCAGCACCGCGTGGAGCTGGTGCACCCGGGCCATCACCCCGTCGATGCCGCCCAGCTGGGTGGCCGGGACTCCGTCCGGGGCGCTATGAGCGCCGCCGCCAGGCCGACGTAGACGGCCAGCACGGCGCCGACCAGCGTGCCGTCGACGATGAAGGCGCTGATGCGCTGCCAGAGGGCGGCGGGGCGGGCGTGGACCTCGATGATCTCCCCTGGATGGACGGGAGCCGGAGCGGGCGCGGAGCCCGTCGCAGTCGCGGTCTGCGTGCGCCGCGGGTTCGGGAACGTCCTCCCACGGCGTGGCTGCGGCGGCCGGGACGGGCACGTCCATCCTGGGCTCGATCCGAGGTGTGCGCGCAGTGATTGGGCGTGCAGGAGCCGGGGTGGGCTCCGGAGAGGCCGGGCGCATCAGCTCGGCCATCGTCGGCGAGGGTGCAGGAGTCGCGGGCGGGCGCGTCTCGGGGAAGCGGGGCTCTGGCGGCGTCGGGAGACCCATCCGCTCGGCCAGGCGTGCTCGGCCTGGAGGCCGTCGCGGGCGGATCGTCCAGCATCGGGATCGCCGCGCGCGCTGTCGGCTGTCGGACGGGCGCCCGGGGGCCCGGGCCGGGCGTGGCCGAGCCGCCGGTCACGGGCGCAGGGACGGGGCTCGGGAGAAGGCGCGGACGCGTGTGCCGGCCGGCGACGCGGTGGCAGGGCGCGGCGACTCGGGGAAGCGCGACGCCGGGGGGGATGCCGGGAGCGCGGCGGAGCTCGGCGCGCGCGCCGGAGGTGTGGAGGCGGGCGGCGTGCCGAAGCCGAGCGTGATCGGCGACGCTGGCGGCCTCGAGGAGGGCGGCGGCTGCTCGGAAGGAGCCTTCGGGCTCGCGCCGATCGCGGGCGCCTTCGCGGAGGCCGGCCTGTGCCGTGGAAGCTCGGGGTCGCGCCAAAGCCGAGCGTGATCGGCGCGGCGGGGGACGACGGCGCCCTCGGCACCGAGGCGGATGACGGCTGGGCCGGCGACGGGGCCGGGCTCGCACCGAGCACGGGGGGCGATGCAGGCGCGGGCGGTCTGGGAGTCGCGGGCGGCGCGGCCGGGCTCGCGCCGAGCACGGGGGGCGATGCAGGCGCGGGCGGTCTGGAAGTCGCCGGCGACGCGGCCAGCACGGGCGGAGCAGAGAATGCCGTCGGACTGGCTTCGGGGACCGGTGCGGCCGTTCTGGGAGGGGCGGGCGACGC
>CAWCLY010000015.1:0-8612 GCA_963796475.1 uncultured delta proteobacterium | reverse complement strand
CGGTGACGGGTGTCCGTTGGCGCGGTGGGCGCCGCGACTCCGGCGAAATCTGCCGCGTCCTCAGTGCTTGGCGTGTCGCGTGCCTCGCACCCGACGCCGTCTCGCGGGTGGTGGTGACTTCCGCCTTGCCGGGCCCGCTTGCGCGGCCGGAGCATCAGTCTCCAGCTCCGGGTAGTGCCTGAAGACACCGTCGGTGCTGAAGGGGAGTCGTCGCGGCGAGGCGAGGTAGGCGGCAAGCCGCGGACGCGTGCGCACCGACTCGGTGAGCGCGGCGAGGCGAGGGATGCGCGGCTCGAGCGCGCCCATCGACTGGGGGAAAGGATAACGCAGCCCCTCCATCACCTGGAACAGCGAGGTGTCCACGTAGCTCACGCGCTTCCCGAGAGCGAACCGGCCACCTGCGGCCTCGAGTACCCGCTCGAAGTATCCCAGGAACCGAGGGATGCGCTCGGAGGTGAAGTGGCGCGCGCGCCGGCCAGAACTCAAGACGCTGCGCCTCGTAGGTGAGCTCGACCGAGACCCGGATGGTGCGTGTCGTGCGTCTCGGCCACCAGGTCGGTGATCGTCAGCTGCAACTGGTGCGCCCAGAGCCGCGTGGATGGGTCGCGCGGCACGAGCCCGAGCCGGGGTCCGAGGAACTGGAGGATGGCCGCGGTCTGCGCGACGAGGACGTCGCCCCCGCGGAGCACCGGCGGTGCGAAGGGAAGGTGTAGGCCGAGGAATCGCCACGCAGCGCCCGGAGGATGGCGTCCACGCCTCCACCCTTGCTCCCGCGGCAGGCGCCCGACATCCACGTAGTCCGCGCCAGCTTCCTCGAGGTCCAGGCGGACGAACTCGCCACGGCCCTGGATTCCGGGCCAGTAATAGAGCACGTATTCGGGGTCGGACACTGGCCATCCTCCTGTCAGGAAGACCCACTAGAGAATCGCCTCAGCAACCGGGCCGCAACGGTCCGGTTCTCGAACCGGAGGTCTACGAACATGGCTGGAGGAGTGAACAAGGTCATCCTGGTCGGTAACCTGGGTGCGGAATCCCGAGGTGCGTTTCACGCCCAGCGGGCAAGCCGTCGCCAACTTCCGCATCGCCACGAGCGAGAGCTGGACCGACAAGTCGGGGCAGAAGCAGGAACGCACCGAGTGGCACCGGATCGTGGTCCGGGGGAAGCTCGCGAGCTCTGCGACGATACCTGGCAAGGGCCGTCAGTGCTTCGTCGAGGGTCGCCTGCAACCCGCGAGTGGACCGACAAGGAAAAGAAGAACTACCGACGGAAATCGTCGCCAACAACGTCGTTTCCTCGGCGTCGTGGCGAGGGCGCGGCACCGGCGCCCACGGGCAACGGCGCGAGCGACTTCGGTTTCCCGCCGCCCGAGATGGACGAGCTGACGAGGCCGCCGGCGCGGCTGAAGACGACATCCCGTTCTGAGCCGTGGCCGGAACGTTTCCCGGGCCGGCGCTCCCCTCGGTCGGGATACGCCGGCTCGGGCCCCAGACGCCTTCGTCCTCGAGCTCCTTGCGCGGGATGGCGCCGACTTCGACCTGCGCGCAGACGGTCCTCTTCCGCTGCGTTCAGCCGCGAGGACGCCGAGGCTCACCTCTCCAATCCGCACGTCCTCCACCGGGTGGCGAGCCGAGACGAGGCGATCCTCGGCCCGCTGTTCTGCCACCTGCTCCGATGCGCAGCAGCCGGCGCGGGAGCTGCTGCTCTACGAGATCGGGGTGCGGAGCGCGTGGCGCCGGCGCGGCGTCGGACGGCTGCTCCTTGCGGCGATGACCGCGTGGATGCGGCGGATGGCATCGCGACCGCCTGGGCGCTCGCGGACAATCCGGGAGCGGACGATTCTACGCCGCGTGCGGCTTCGCCCGGGCGCGGCTTCGGCGGTGTACCTCGAGATCCATCTCTGATCCGGTCCGGGGCCGCCCCGCGCTCGACCACTGCACCGAACAGCCGGCCGACGCCCGCCGTCACCGCCATCGCGATCGCGCCCAGGAGGGCCACCGGATCGAGGCCGGGAGGACCCGCGCGCGTCCGACGCGTGCGGCGAGCGCTCGAGGGACCGCGAGCATCACCACCGACGAGGCGATGAGGATCGGGACCACCCGCGGGCCCGGGACGCCGAGCGCCGTTAAGATGGGGAGGGCGGAGCCGGCCGCGAAGCTCGCGGCGGAGGTGAAGGAGGCCTGCACCGGGCGGGCATTCCTTGCGGGGGGATTCCGAGCTCATCACGTGCGTGCGCGCCCAGCGCATCGTGGGCCATCAGCTGCTCGGCGACCCGGGCGGCGAGCTTGCTTTGAGGCCGCGCGCGACGTAATGGACGCCAGCTCCTGCTTCTCCAGCGCGGGCTGCGTCGCCAGCTCGGCGCGCTCGCGGCTGAGGTCGGCGTGCTCGGTGTCCGCCTGCGACCGGACGGAGACGTACTCGCCGGCCGCCATCGACATCGCGCCGGCGACGAGCCCGGCGATCCCCGTGACCATCAGCTCGCCTGTCCGGTCCCGGCGGCTGCAACGCCCACCATCAAGCTGGCGGTGGAGACGATGCCGTCGTTCGCTCCGAGGACGGCAGCACGCAGCCAGCCGATTCGCTCGCTGGGTGCAGCTCGGGGTGCGTCGTCCTGGGCATCGTTTCACCTCGCCGGAGTCAATGCCGAGAAGAGCCGGATCACTTCCAGTTGAAGCGCGCCGGGGCCTCGAAGAACACCATGTGCCCGGCTCCGTCGATGATGACCAGCTCTTTTCGCGGTGCGCGCAGCCGCTCGAAGTACTCGCGGGCGAGCGACGTGGGCGTGTTCTGGTCGTTCGCCCCCACCAGGACGAAGACCGGCACCGCGAACTCGGTGTGGGTGCGCTTGAGGTCCAGGGACCAGTAGTCGGAGGTGAAGTGCTGCCGCAGGCTGCGGTGGAAGCCGCGGTAGTGGTTCACCAGGTCCCAGAGGCTGTAGTGCGTCGAGGCGAGGAGCTCGGTGGTGGCGCGGCGCAGCGGCCATCCCGGTCCGGTGAACCCCGGGGTCCGAGCGAGGAGCCAGCGCTCTGCCATCACCGCCCGGTACGGGTCGGCATAGGGCGGATCTCCGAACCGCTCGAGCCGTGCGACGGCGTGCAGGTCACCCCGGCGCGCGTAGAAGTCCCGGACGTACGCCGCCGAGAGCTGCTCCTGCCGGGTGGCGTCCACCAGCGGCGCCACGGCCAGCAAGGCGTGGTACCGGTCCGGGTACCTCGCCGCGAGGTGGACCCCGAGCAGTCCGCCGTGCGAGTGGCCCACGAGGAAGATCTTCTCCTTGCCGAAGGCGCTCCGGAGCTGATCGGTGACCTCGAGCGCGTCGGCGACGTAGGTCTCGAGGTCGAGAGGCCCGGAGCGCCCGGCGCGGTAGGACTTTCCCGCTCCCCGCTGCTCCCAGTGGACGACGACGTAGCGCTCCTCGAGCGCGCCCTGGTACCACGTCCCGGCCAGGCCGGTGACCGGTGAGCCGGGGCCTCCGTGCAGGAACAGCACGACCTCGTTGCTGCGGTCCCTGCCCCGGATCAGCAGCCACTGTCGGGTCCCCCGGACGTCGATGAACCCCTTCCACTCGATGCCCTCCGGATCCCGGATCGCATCGATGGCGCGCTCCCGGGCGATGCGTGCCAGCCGGGAGACCGCCGCGAGCCCCACCACCCCTCCGGTGACTCCCGCGGCGATGGTCAGAGCTTTCCGGAACCTCGACATCGTGTCTCCCTGTCAGCGCTGTCCGCCGTCGGCCCGGTCGCGTGGCGCCGGCGCGGAGGTGTTGTGGACGAAGCGGCCGAGCACCCGCGCGCGGAAAGCCTGCCACTGGAAGGGGTCCATCCGCTCGGTCCGGAGCAGCTGGAGCTTGAAGCTCGTCCAGTCGTGGGAGTCGGGCCGCGTGGACTCGGCACGGACCACATGCCCGTCGTCGCGCGAAAACCAGGTCAAGAGGCTGAAGCCCTTCCCGACCAGGCGGAACCGCCGGCACGCGACGTCCCCGACCTTCGCCTCGCCGAGCGCCTCCACCCGGATGGGCCCGTAGTCGACCAGCGGCGGCGCGGCATCGGGGACTGGATTCACGCCGACGAGGCCGATGATCGGCACGCCCGACGCCTTCCCGAGACAGCGCGGCGCGAGGTCCACGCTCTGCAAATCGAAGCCATAGACGTGCAGCGGGCGACCCGAACCGTGCACCAGGATGGGTGCGATGCCCTGTCGGTGGAAGCTCATGCTCCGGCCATCCGCGAAGAGCGCTCCCCACATCGAGAGGACCATGGTCCCGTCCTGGAGGTTCCACTGCTCGAGGTGCTGCGCCATGCAGCGCGCCGGGTCGAGATCGGCGGTCACCTCGACGACCTGCCCCGGTTCCTCTCCCCACTTCAGCACGTCGAGCCGGCCGCTCGAGGAGACGTAGGTGGTGACGTGCCACGAGTCCGTGTCGTCCAGGTTCGACTTCACGTAGTGGTAGGCGACGCCCGGACGGAGCGTCCCGGTCGACTCGGCCGAGGATCCAGGTGGTCCCAGCACGAGGATCGTGAGCAGCAGGAGCCGTCGCACTTGCACCTCGAAGGCCCGGGAGCTTTGAGGGGAACCCGGGCAGGGGGACTCTTGCATGAAGACGGTCGACCTCCGGAAGCAACATCGGGCTCTGTACCAGGCGTCGAGCAAGACATCGGAGCTGATCGAAGACGCTGATCCGCCACCCGGTGAAGCGGGCTGCCCCCGCCCGGACGCGGTCGCGGACCTGAGCGTCGCACCTGCTCAGGCGCGGACCAGGTGCAGCCGCTGCTCCGCGACGTCGATCCGCAGGTGCATGCCCCAGGCGAAGTCGAGCCTGTCGTCCTCGATCCCATCTCCGAAGACGACCCCGCCGTCGTCCATCTCCGAGACGACCTCGACCTTCGCCCGTCCATCCACGACCGCACCGTCCACGCTGGTCCCGGTCGAGACGCTGGGGAAGGGCTCGCGAACGAAGAGGGCGAGCGCAGCGTCGGTCGGCTTCGGGAGCGAGAGCGGCCGGGCCCGCTCCCGGTTGATCGACCGTGCCCAGCCGGTCGCCCCGGTGCCGGTGGCGACGATCAGCCCCGAGGACGACTGTCGCTCCTCCTGCGCCCCGAGCCGGAGCCGGTAGCGCGCCGACTGGTGCGAGCGGTGGCCGACGAAGATCTCGTTCAGCGCCAGGAGGGTCTCCCCATCGTCGAGCCGGGCCGTCACCATCGTTCGCTCCTCGACCTCGGCGCGTCCCGCGGCCATCGCCCGGAGGAGCTCCGGGGCGCGCTGCGGTGGATGGGGCACCAGCACGCCGTCGAACTGCTCGGCGTCGGGGTTGATGCCCAGCACCATCTGGCCCTGGAGGTACTTGGCCAGATTGGCGACCAGCCCGTCCTGCCCGGTGGCGACCACCAGGTCTGCCGGCTCGAAGAGGAAGCGTGAGAGCTCGGGGCGATTCACCCGGGCCCGCCGCCACCCGGGGGGAATCGACTGCGACACGGCGTCGAGCGCCGCGGTCCAGCGCTCGTGTCGCTTCCGGATCGCGCCGAGCGACTGTCCGCGTTGCTCGAGGAAGAAGCGCGCCTGGGGCTCGGTCCCGTGCCGGGCGAGCAGCGCGCTGTACTCGCTGGCACGGGTCACGACGACCACTCTCGGGACCGGGGAGGCCATGGCTCACTCCGGCCGGAGGTGCTGGGCACTGGCCTCGAGCAGCCGGGCCATCGCCGGGGCGAGGGCGGGCTCACCGAGGCTCAGGTGCTCGATCTTCTCGAGCTTCCCGGCGAGCGCCTGGGCAGCGAGCGCCAGGAGCACCGGCGCGGGCACATCCCGGACGGCCTCCATTCGGGCCTTCTCTGCCGCGGTGCGGACCTCCTCGCGCGCCCGGAGCGCGGTGGCCTTCGCCTCGCCGCGGACCTCGACCCCGTGCGAGTCGGCGTCGGCCCGCAGGCGGAGCGCCTCGGCGGTGGCCAGCGCCTCGATCTTCCCCCGGTCGGCCTTGGCCTCGGTCGCGATCCTCGACGCCGTGGCCTCCTCGGTCGCCTCACGCTGGGCGTTGAGCCCCTTCTGGGCGATGAGCTCCTCCTGCCGGCGGGCGAGCTCGACCTGGGTCTGCAGCTCGTTCTCCTGGATGGTGCGCTCCTTCTCCACCGCGTTGGCGCGGCGAGCGAACGTCGCCTCGTCGGCCTGCTGCTGGATCTGCTCGCGGGCCGGAGCCTCGAGCGCGCGCTCGAGATCGGTCGTGGGGCGCACCGACGAGATGCGCACCGAGACCAGCTCCAGGCCCAGGTCCTCCAGCGCGCGCTCCTCCCGGTATGCCAGCTGGATCTCGTGGCGGAGCGCGGTCGGCCCCTCACCGAGGACGCGCCGGAGCGGCACGCTCGCCACCCAGGCCCGTGCCCGCTGCTCGGCGATCTGGGAGAAGAGCAGGGCGAGCTTCTCCAGCGGCTGCTGGAGCAGCACGCCGGTGGAGAGGTCGATGGTGAAGTCGATGCGGTCCGCCAGCCGTCGCGCGTCCTTCACCCGGAAGGTCACCACGCCCTGTGCGGTGACCTCCTGGTAATCGCTCGAGCGGCTCCGGAAGGAGAGCGGCATCTCCCGGTCGTCCACCGGGACCTCGGCGATGCTCGATGAGTGGGGGAGAAAGAAGAACGATTGCCCGCGCCCGGAGCGGCGGAGCACGCCTCGCCGGTACCGCAGGATGAACATGCTGGCGTCGGACCTGAGGTGATGGACCGGTCCCAGTCTTCGGATCTGTGCCATGGGTCGTTCTCCTCTCGTTCGGCTCCGTTCAGATCGCGGACCGGCGTGTGAACCGATAGAGCTCCGCCGGGCGGTGGTCGACATCTCGCTGGCTCTCGCCGGTCGCCTCGAGCTGCCCCGAGGCGAGCATCCGGCGACGGAACGAGTCCTTGTTCAGCGGGCGCGCGAGGATGGTCTCGTGCACCCGCTGCAGCTCGAGCAGCGTGAAGCGCGGGGGCAACAGCTGGAAGCCGATCGGCGCGTAGTCGAGCTTGCCCCGGATCCGCTTCACCGCCATGCCGAGGATGTCCGCGTGATCGAAGGCCAGCGGGAGCATCGTCCCGTCGGTCCGCCTCGCCTCGACGGGTCCGCCGGTCTCGCCTTCCCACGAGACCTCGAGCCGTGCGTGGACCAGCGCCTCGGCGCCGGCGCTCGCCTCGAGCAGGCGGCCGCGGTCCACCAGGGCGACGTGGGCCACGCTGATGACCCGCGTGCGCGGATCTCTCCCGGGTCCCCGAACGTGTAGAGCTGCTCGAGGAAGACGTCGCCCACAGTGCACTTGCGCGACAGGACGCGCGCCGCGGCGCCATCGAGCGACTCCCGGATGCCCACGAAGCCGCCCGGGAGCGCATAGCGACCCCGGTGCGGATGCTCGCCGCGGTGGAGCAGCACCGTCCACAGGGCCCCGTCCGCGACCGAGAGGAGCGCCACGTCCACCGCCACCGAGGGTCGCTCGAAGCGACCGGCGTCGTAGGTGGCCAGGAACCGGGCCTCGTCGTCCCTCGGGGCGCTCCGTGTTCGCCGGGCCATCGCCCCACCTCCTTCAATGCACAAGGCATATATGTGAGATGCATTGAAGGCAACACAATCGACCTCCCGACGCCGACCCGGGCGGGGTGGCTAATGTGTCGTCGTTGCTGGAGGTGGCCGTGTCCGAGGTGGGTTCCGCGCTCGACGATCTGCTGCAGCTCCTCGACCTCGAGGCGCTGGAGGTGAACCTCTTCCGGGGCCAGTCACGCGACCTCGGGGGGAAGGCGGTCTTCGGCGGGCAGGTGATCGGTCAGGCCCTGGTCGCGGCGAGCCGGACGGTGGAGGGCCGGTTCCCGCACTCGCTCCACGCCTACTTCCTGCGCCCCGGGGACATGGCGCACCCCATCGTCTACGAGGTCGATCGGGTCAGGGACGGGAAGCGGTTCACCGCCCGGCGGGTCCAGGCGATCCAGGCCGGCGAGGTGCTGCTGAGCATGATCTGCTCGTTCCAGGTCCCCGAGGAGGGGCTGGAGCATCAGGCCCCGATGCCCGACGTCCCACCGCCCGAGTCGCTGCGGCCCCGGCAGGAGCTGGTCGCGGAGTGGCTCGCCTCGGTGCCGAGCGTTCCCCCGCGGATCCGGGAGGCCTTCGAGCGCCGGACGGCGGTGGAGTTCCGGCCGGTCGAGCCTCGAAACCCGTTGCTCCCGTCGGTGCAGCCGCCGCGGCAGGCGTTCTGGGTGCGCGCCAGCGGGAAGCTGCCCGACGCGCCGCTCCTCCACGCGTGTGTCCTCGCCTATGCCTCGGACTTCAGCCTGCTCTCCACGGCGCTGTTTCCGCACGGGCTCTCGTGGCTGACCCCGGGGCTCGCGGTGGCCAGCATCGACCATGCGCTCTGGTTCCACCGGGCCTTCCGGCTCGACGAGTGGCTGCTCTACGTGATGGACAGCCCGACCGCACAGGGCGGCCGCGGGCTGTCGCGGGGCCAGTTCTTCGACCGTCGCGGGAGGCTGGTGGTGAGCGTCGCCCAGGAGAACCTCATGCGGCGCATCGGCGGCTGAGCCCGGCAGGCCAGCCCGTCGAGGCGGAGCGCACGATTCACGGGTGCCAGACACCTCGTGACGGGCCTCGGCGGACCCGTCGCCGCTGGCCGGGC
>CAWCLY010000014.1:0-14402 GCA_963796475.1 uncultured delta proteobacterium | reverse complement strand
CCGACAGCATGCCCAGCCCTGCGCCGGCCCCCATGCGCTGGAGGTGCCTGACGTTGGCGAGGGTGTTGAAGAGAAAGTGAGGCTCGATCTGCGCCTCGAGTTGCCGAGCCCGGGCCTCTTGCAGCTCGGCCTCCAGCCGCGCATTGAAATCGCGCGCGGCGTGTGCGCTGGCCTGCGCGCGGGCGGCACGCGCGTGAATCTCGAGCGCGCCGACGAACAGCGCGCAGGGCAAGGTCATGCCGAACCAGTCGTTGAAGGCGCTCGCCCAGCCTCCCGGGCCTCGGGAGAAGGTGACCGCCGCGCCGAGCGTCGCCGCCAGCGCGGTCCCGAGGATCAGGCCGAGCACGGACAGCGGACGACCCGCGTCCAGCCGGCGGCGGGCGAGCCTGACCAGCACCAGGACCGGAATCAGCTCGAGGATGCAGCCGACGAGCTCCGGCCCTGCGCCCTCGAGCGAACGCCGACCGGCCACGAGGTTGACCGCGGTGCCGATCACCGCGCATCCCAGGAGCAGCAAGACGTCCGGGCGCATCGCCGAGGACGCCACCGTCCGTGTCCAGCCCCTCCCGCCGCGCAGGCGGAGGCTCACGGAGCCGTGCCTCTCGACGCCGCCCGGAGACGGACGATCATCGTCTCCAGGGACGCCTCCCCGGCAGCTGCTCCATCGAGGTACTGACTGCGAAGTGCCCGCAGCTCCTCGATGAACGCCTCGGGCCGGACGCGCGCCCGCGTCGTCTGGAGCCGCGATTCGGCCAGGCGAGCCATCATCTCGGTCCGGCGGGTCTCGAGCTGCTGGTAGGTGAGCGCCGCCGCCAGCGCCCGTCGGTGAGTAGCATAGACGATGGCCGCCAGACCGATGCGCCAGAAGACCTCGATGAAGACGCGAAGGAAGCGATGCCCGAACCTGAATCGCTGCAGCGGCATCCACGGCCCCCATGCGTCGTTGAGAGCCACGCCCGCGAGGGCCACCGCCACGGATCCGACGAGGACGACTGCCGCATAGATCCAGACCCGATGTCCCCACCTCGCCGATGCGTCCTCGGCGAGGAGAAGGCCAGGAATGAACCAGAGCGCCGCGAGGATCCAGATCAGCGCCCACCCTCCCAGCATGCAGGGAAGCTTGGCGAGGGGAACCTGCGGTTCCACCTGGGTCAGGATGACGACCACGAACGACGCCCCTGCCATCACCAGCAGCGACCGGAACGGGCCAGGAGCTGCCGGCGTACCTGGTCGGGGCGCAGTCATGCGGCAATCTCGGGGGTGAGAGGCAGGCGGAGCGAGGCCCGGACGCCGCGGGGCTCGTTCAGGGACAGCGTGAGCCGTGCGGCATCGCCATAGCGGAGCGCCAGCCGGGAGCGAACATTGGACAGCCCGGTGCCGCCGCCACTGCCGGCGCCCATGCCCGCCCCTGTATCGGCGACCGTGACCAGGAGCTCGGGTCCCGACGCCTCGGCCGAGAGCTGGATGGTCCCACCCTCGGGGGAGGGCGCGAGCCCGTGCCGGATCGAGTTCTCGACCAGGGTGAGGAGCATCATGGAAGGGAGCTCGCAGCGGAGGAGCGCCTCCGGGAACGCGATGTCGAAGCGCAGCCGCCTCCCGAACCGTGGCCGATGCAGCCGGAGGTAGGCGGCCAGGAGCGCGCGCTCCTGTTCCAGCGTGCTGCTCTGCGACCGAAGGCTGGGGAGCGACGTCTCGAGGTACTCGATGAGGTCGGTCAGCATCTCGATCCCTGCGGTCCGATCGGTGCGGGCGAGCTGACGGACGTTGGCCAGCGTGTTGAAGAGGAAATGGGGCTCGATCTGGGCCTCCAGCAGACGCGCGCGGGCCTCCTGCAGCTCCGCCTCGAGCCGGACGATGCCCTGCTGTGCCTCGTGTGCGCGCGCCTGGGCGCGGGCGGCGCGAGCGCGGAGCTGAACCGAGCCGACAAGCAACGCGCAGGGGAGAGCCGCCCCCAGCCACGCGCTCGCCGTCCCCCTCCAGTCCTGGGCCAGCTGGAAGGTCGCGATGACGGCAGCGGAGGTGATGACGGCCGCAGTGCCGAGGACGAGGAGAGCCAGCGGCAGAGGCCGCCCGACCTCCATACGCCACTGCCACACGCGGACGAGGATCAGCGCAGGACCGAACTCCACGAGGCTCAAGGCGAACTCGCGGGGCCAGAGACCGAGGGGGAGTTCCCGGGCAGAAGGTTCCCAAAGGCATCGATCGCCGCAAATCCAAGGAGCACCGCGACGTCGAGTCGCATCGCAAAGGACGCGAGTCTCCAAACGCGGTTCATTGCCAGCCCCCTGCGGCCCGTGGACGGTTCCGACCTTACTTCTTCAAGCGATTGACGCGTGGCGTCAACCGAAGTGGTCGGCTCTCGCCCCGGCTTTGTCGCTCCGGACGGCTGCTCCGTCGGAGCACGCGTCGCCCGGATGACTGCGCGGAGCACTCTCCGCCGAAGGCTGATGCATGAGCCAGGAGGCAGAGGGGCATGATCCGGACGAACGCAGCGAAGGGTAGGCGTTTCGGTTGCCTGCTGCTCACGACGGCGATGCTGGGGTGCGGAGGTGGCGGCAGCTCGGGTGGAACCCAGCAGCAGACGAACCACCCTCCGACCGGTTCGGCCTCGGCCACCACGAGCGCCGTGGTGATGGGCCAGGCGACACAGCTCACGGCCACGGCGAGCGACCCCGATGGAGACACCCTGAGCTACAGCTGGACCCAGGCGTCACCGGTATCGCCCCAGGGTTCCTTTGGCGCCCCGAACTCGAAGTCGACCGCCTGGACGGCTCCCACCGTCTCCGCTCCCACGCTCTTCACGCTGACGGTCAGCGTCTCCGACGGGCGCGGCGGAACCGTCTCGCCCAGCGTGAGGCTCTACGCCAAGACTTCCGCGGACATCTCCTTCGTCGCGGAGGTGCAGCCCGTCTTCGACGCCCACTGCACCGGCGCCTGCCACGCTGGGGCCGCGACCGTCGCGGGTTTCCTCCAGCTCACCGCCGCGGAATCCTACGCCGCGCTCGTCAACGTGCCGGCGACGGTCGCCTGCTCCACGCAGCTCCGGGTCAAGCCCGGCGCTCCGGACAGCTCGGTGCTTCTGGAGACGATGGTCGGCGTGAGCTGCGGCAATCGGATGCCGTTCGACGACACCCAGTACTTCGACAGCGCACCAACTCAGCTCGCCGCGATCCGCAGCTGGATCCAGCAGGGGGCACCGAACAACTAGCATCCCCTCGTCTCGCAACGCCGGAAGCCCCCGGTGTCTTCCGGGTGGACGCCCAGTTCTGGGCACGACGAGGTATCGGATGAACCTGGGAAGACTCTTTCGCGTGCTGGTGGTCGGAGCCGGAGCGCTGCTCGTCGGCGCCTGCGCGACCAGCAGTGCAGCCTCGAGCCCCGGAGAGACGGAGCGCCTCCCGGACGGCGGCGTGGCAACTCCAGCGCCGGCGCCATCGTCGCCGATGAACATGGGCAGCGGCGCACCGTCGGGCTGGTGACGTCGGCAGCCTCGCTGCCCCGGACCTCGCCCTAGCCGAAGAGCTCGCGCACCTTCTCGAAGAAGGTCTTGGACTGGGGATGCGTCTGCTCCCCCGACAGCTCGCCGAACCGCTCGAGAAGCGACTTCTGCTCGGCATTCAGGTGCGTGGGAGTCTCGACGAGGATCCGGACGTGCTGGTCGCCGCGCCCACCGCCGTGCAGGTGCGGGATGCCCTTTCCCTTGATCCGGAACACCTTGCCGCTCTGGGTGCCGGCGGGGATCTTCATCTTGTGCTTGCCATCGAGCGTGGGGACCTCGAGCTGCGCCCCGAGCGCCGCCTGCACGAAGGACACCGGCACCTCGCAGAGCACCTCCGTGTCCTCGCGCACGAAGATGGGGTGCTCCTTCACGTGGATGACGACGTACAGGTCTCCCGGGGGTCCGCCGTGCTCTCCGGGCTCGCCCTCGCCACCGACGCGGACCCGGGTTCCGGTGTCCACGCCCGGCGGGATCTTCACCGTCAACGTCGTCTGGCCGTCGATGCGCCCCGCGCCGCGGCAGTGAGTGCAGGGCGTGGTCGCCGTCTGTCCCGAGCCACCGCACGTGGTGCACGGCCGGCTGACCGAGAAGAACCCTTGCGTGTAGCGAAGCTCGCCTGCTCCGCCGCAGCTCGGACAGGTGCGCACCCGCTTGTCGGCGCTCCCCGTGCCCTCGCAGTGCTCGCAGCGCTTGGGCTTCGGGATGCGGACCTGCACCTCCGAGCCGAACGCCGCCTCCTCGAAGGTGACCTCGAGGTTGTAGCGGAGGTCCGCCCCGCGGCTCCGGCCCCCGCGGCGTGAACGGGTCGCGCCGAAGATGTCGCCGAAGATCTCGCTCAGGACGTCGTTGAGGTTGGACGGGTTGAAGCCGCCGAATCCCTCGAAGGGGGTTCCCTGGTGGCCGAAGCGGTCGTAGCGCGCGCGCTTCTCCGGAATCCGACAGGACCTCGTAGGCCTCCGAGGCCTCCTTGAAGCGGTCCTCCGCCTGCTGGTCGCCCGGATTCCGGTCGGGGTGGTACTGCAGCGCGAGCTTCCGGTACGCGCTCTTCAGCTCCGCCCCCGTGCACTCCCGCACCACACCGAGAACTTCGTAGTAGTCACGCTTGCTCGCTGTGGCGGCCATCAGTCCTTGCTCAACCCTTCGTCTTGACGGGGATTTCGCGCCGGTGCCCACCCGGCGCGGAGAGCATAATGCAGCGCGACCGAGCGGCAACGCGGGGAGGCGGATTAGACCTGCCAGATGCGGCCGGCCCGGACGTCCATGTCCCGGAGCCGGCGGCGGAGCATCCAATCGATGCTCCCGCGCGCCGTCCAGCGAGGAACGACGAAGTGCAGCTCGGCCGAGTACAGGCGGGCCGCGCTCGCCAGCAGCGACCAGCGGTTCTCGTTCCCCGGGTCGTCCAGCGTCTCCGGAAGCACCACCTCGAGCAGCACCGGTGTGCGGGCGGTGTCCCCCTGGCGGCAGATGAGATCGGCCGGTGATCCTCGAGCGTGCCGTTCAGGACGGAGGGGGCCGTGTGCCCCGGGAGTCTGGCCTTCACGTCAGAGCACCCCAGCGTGTGGAAGTACTCGACCATCAGCCACAGCACCCGGCGCCGGGGCCCGTCGCGCAGCACGGGCTCGCAGGCCTCCGCGGGCACTTCCTCCGCTTCCAGCTGGCGCCCTTCGACCTTCATCGCTGGGCGGACTCTTTGAATCCCGGTGGAGTCCGGCAATCCTTGACACGAGCACGCGCCGGAACGCATGGCTGCTGACCGGGCATGACCTCCACGCTGCGCCGGCTCCTCAGGCTCCTCCGCCCCTCTGCGCCCCTCGTCATCGGCGCGGTGCTCGCCGCCGGGTTGAGCGCCGCCGCCGCCGCGGGCTACGCCTGGCTCATCGGGCCGCTGCTCCGGAGCGTCCTGGTCTCCGAGCCGATGCACGTCGGCGGGCTCTACCCATCGCCGGCGCAGGCCCGCTGGCTCCTCCCCGGGCTCCTTGTGCTGCTGGCCGTGGTGAAGGCCGGGGCCCAGCTGCTCCAGACCGGATGGATGCAGGTGGCGGGGCAGCGCGCCCTGGCCCGGCTGCGGTCCGAGCTCTATGCGCACCTGCTCGCGCTCCCCCCGGCGATCCACGAGTCACGGGCGAGCGGCGACGTGCTCAGCCGGCTCACCGCCGACGTGGCCCAGGTGGAGTTCTCGGTGACGCAGGCCCTCACCACCTGGGTGCGCGATGCCCTGCAGCTGCTGGCGCTCCTCGTGGTCTGTTTCCTGCTCGACTGGAGGCTCTTCGCCCTGAGCTTCGTCGTCTTCCCCGCTGCCCTGGTGCCCATCGTCCGCTTCGCCCGGGCGGTGAAGCGAGCCGCGCGGGCGACCCAGGGCCGCCTCGGCAACCTCACCGCGCTCGTGGGGGAGCAGCTCCACGCTCTCCCCATCGTGCAGGCCTTCGGGATGGAGCCGCGGGTCCGCACCCAGTTCGACGCCGAGCAGACCCGCTACCTGAAGGAGATGGACCGCTCGCTCCTGCTCCGCGGCTCGGCCAGCCCTTCGATCGAGCTGCTGGGCATCGCCGGACTCGCCCTCGCCCTCGCGGTTGGCGCCCGGGCAGTGCGCGCCGAGCCGTCGCTCGCGAGCCACGTCATGTCCTACGTCGGCGCGGTCCTCCTGATGTACGGCCCGCTGAAGACGCTCTCCTCCACCCTCACCCAGGTCGTGGCCGGGCTGGGCGCCGCCGAGCGCGTCTTCGAGCTCGAGGACCGCGACGTGCCGCCCGACCGCGGTGATGCCGCCCCGCCGCTGCGGCGGGCGCTGCGGCTCGAGGACCTGCGCATCCAGTACGGCGAGGTCGAGGCGCTGCGGGGGCTCACCCTCGAGCTACCCGCGGGCAAGACGGTCGCCCTGGTCGGGGCCTCCGGCGCAGGCAAGACGACCGTCTTTGCCGCCCTCCTCCGCTTCGTGGACCCGGTGGGCGGGCGCATCCTCTGGGACGGGCAGGACGTGCGCAGCTACTCCAGGGCCTCGCTCCGGGCGCGCCTGGCGTGGGTGCCGCAGGAGCCGGTGCTCTTCGCCGGCTCGGTGCGCGATGCGGTCCTGGTCGGCAAACCCGAGGCGACCGACGCCGAGATCTGGAGCGCGCTCGAGCGGGCGCACGGCGCCGAGTTCGTCCGGGCGCTCCCCCGGGGCCTGGACACGCAGGTGGGCGAGCGGGGCGCGCAGCTCAGCGGGGGACAGCGGCAGCGGCTGGCCATCGCCCGGGCGTTCGTGCGCGAGCCGTCGGTGCTGCTGCTCGACGAACCCACCAGCAGCCTCGACGCGGCGAGCGAGGCGCTGATGCAGGCGGGCCTCGCCGAGCTGAAGGCCGGGCGGACCACGCTGGTCATCGCCCACCGGTTCTCCACCGTCCGCCACGCCGACCTGATCGTCGTCCTCGAGGCGGGGCGAGTCGTCGAGCAGGGAACGCACGACCAGCTCATGGAGCACGGGAGCGTGTACCGCCGGCTGCTCGATCAGGGAGGCGCCGATGGGCCGGCGTGATCGCCGCGAACGCGAAGCGCCAGGGTTCGCCCACCGGTTCGAGGATGCCGAGGTGCTGGCCGAGCTGCTCGCGGCCGCCGGGTCGCCGCTCACCCCGGAGGAGGTGCTGGAGCGCTTTCACGCCGGGCGGGCCGAGGGCGCCGAGGCCGGTGAGGTCATCCCGGGGCTGTTCCCGGAGCCGCCACGCTTCCCAGATCCGGACGTGGCCCGGCGGCTGTTCCAGAACCTGCTCGGGCTCTGGGATGCATCGGCGACGCGGGACTTCCGGCTCCCGGGCGACTTCCGGGGTGAGCGGCCATCGCGTCCGGCGAAGATCCAGCCACCCCCTCGGCCGCGCGCCGAGGGTCTGGATGCGGCCTACGTCGAGGCCGTCCGGGCGTGGCTCTCCTCGGACCGGAGGGCGCGGGAGCGACTGACCGATTCGTTCGAGAACCGGCAGGACACCCTCATGGGCTCCCTTGACGAGCGGGGGCTGTCAGACGAAGGTTGGGGGGTCCTCCGCCAGCTGGCGTTCGAGCTGCACTCCGTTCTCGAGCACGCAGATGGCGCCGCCCCGGCGTCGGTTCCGCTCGAGGCGCTCGAGGGTGACCCAGCGGCGAATGTCCCGGTGGAGCTGATCGGGCTCGTCGACGAGGCGTTCGCCCGAGCCGAGCAGGACGGCACAGGACCGGTGCCGGAGATGGAGCGCGACAGGATTCGCGCCCTCGGCCGGCAGGTGCTCGGCGCCCTCTGGGAGGCGCGAGCCCGGAGGTGATGGATGTCATGGTGAAGGACGACGACGACGGCGGCGGCTTCACCGGGAAGCGCAACAAGAGCTGGCGCGAGATCGACGCCCGGCGCGGAAAGAGCAAGTACCACTCGCGCCAGGACGACCCCGCCCAGCAGCGCATCGAGCGCAGCGCGACGTACACCCGGTACAAGCAGGCCGCGGACGCCCTCTTCACCGGCGGCGCTCTCCCCGAGGGGCTGGCGAAGACCTTCGACCCCGAGGGAAAGAAGCAGGCCCAGAAGGACGCGATGGCGAAGCTGCGCGAGCTGCCCGACCGCAAGGCCTGGGCGCAGGGCGTCGTCGAGTATCTGGAGAAGTATCCCGAGCTGCCCGAGGATCCGTACTTCCTCGACTCGCTGCTGGATCATCCGCGCGAACGGATCGTCGGGCAGGCGCTGGGAAAGCTCGAGGGAATGCTGGAGGCGGGGACGCTGAAGACCAAGCTGCCCAAGAGCCTGGACCAGCGGCTCAAGTCGCTGGAGCTGACCAGCATGGATCCGGAGCTGCAGCAGCGGGCCCGGGTGCTCCGCGAACAGCTGCGCGCGTGAGCGGTGCGCAGGTGAACATTCGGCTCGTCCGCACCGACGACGCGCCGGCGCTCCGCCAGATGCGCGAGGAGGCGGGCTGGGATCTGGAGAAGGTGCCAGCGTGGATCGCCGCATCGCTGGCGGGCGAACGGCCCACGTGGGTGGCCGAGGTCGACGGCGCGACGGTAGGGATGGTGGCCCTGGACTTCGAGGATGCGGACCCGGAGCTCGCAAACGGCAAGGACGTGGCCGTGGTGACGAGCGTCTCGGTGCTGGCGAGCGCGGCGCGGCGGGGCATCGGTCGCGCGCTGACCGTGTTCGCCGAGGAGCAGGCCCGTGCACACGGGGTGCGTGTTCTCACCCTGAACACCCGGCCGACGAACGCGGCGGCCCTCGCGCTGTACGAGGGCCTCGGCTACCGGCGCTGGAAGGAGCAGGAGCGTCCGTGGGGCCTCGCGGTCTTCCTGCGAAAGACCCTCGCCGAGAGATGAGCACCCCCGGCGAACGAGGGCCGTCTTGCCCGCTTTGAATACGGGCAGGGAGCCGAGCGTTCATGGGGCTCACACCGGGGCCGCCCTGCCCACCCACACCCTTCCCGCCCGTCACTGGGCGTGAAGCGCCGCCTCGCTTGATTTCTGAATCAGCGGGGCGGTGGACCGTGTATGAGTGCGCGCCCAAAACCCGTTTCGAATATGGAGAAGGACCTCGATGCGCTCGATTCATCGCCTCATCTGTGCCGTTTCGCTCGCCGTTCTCGCGGCCGCCTGTGGCAGCAGCTCCTCCAATCCCGACGGGGGCACCGGCAATGTGGTCAACGTCGACCCGTCGATGAGCACCTCGACGATCGCCTCCGCGTTCTCGACGGCGGCGGCGAACTCCACCATCCAGATGGCCGCCGGGACCTACCACCTGAACAACTCGCTCAACCTCGCGGCGAACAACAACATCACCGTGAAGGGCGCGGGTGCTGGCCAGACGATCCTCGACTTCAGCACCCAGGCCGCCGGCGCAGACGGCGTGGTGCAGAGCGTGCCCTCGGGTCAGACCATCAAGGTCACCTTCCAGGCCTTCTCGGTCCAGGACTCGGCCGGTGACGGCCTCAAGGTGACCGGCGGCAACGGCGTGCACTTCAACGGGGTGAACGTCTCGTGGCCGACCCGGACGACGCACGGGGGCTACGGCATCTACCCGGTCCAGAGCAAGAACGTGCTGGTCGAGAACTGTGCGGTCGACGGCGCGAGCGACACCGGCATCTACGTCGGCCAGTCGGACACGATCGTGGTGAAGAACAACACCCTGACCAACAACGTGGCGGGGATCGAGATCGAGAACTCCTCCAACGCCGAGGTCGGACCGGGCAACAACTCCCACGACAACACGGTGGGGTTCCTGGTCTTCGACCTGCCCAACCTGCCCAAGGTCGGCGGGAAGAACACGCTGGTGCACGACAACCAGTTCACCAACAACAACCACGCCAACTTCGGTGACCCGAGCGGCACCGTAGCCCTCGTCCCCGCCGGAACCGGCGGCGCGGTGCTGGCGACCTCCAACGTCGAGGTGAAGAACAACACCTTCAGCGGGAACACCGGGGCGGCCTTCTCCGTCATCAGCTGCTTCGTGGCGTTCACCCAGGCGCAGTGCCTGCCTCCCCCGGGGGGAAGCGCGACGGCCGGGTACTCGGGCTTCCCGGCCAACGTCTACGCCCACGACAACACCTTCTCCGGCAACGGGGCCAACCCGCTCCAGGGCAACACCGACACCGGGCACCCGAGCTACGAGCTCGCGTCTCTCCTCGCGAGCGGCTTCCTGGCGGGCACGGGTCAGTGGGCCGGCGGTGCAGTCTCGGCGGTGAGCTACGACGGCATCTTCCCCACCGGCACCGGCGGGACCGCGGGCAATCCGGCGAACATCTGCTCCAAGAACAACGGCACCATTCACTTCGCCGACATGCACTTCGACCAGCTGGTGCCGCCGACGACGCTGCTGAACGCGACCAACGTGTTCGACGAGGCCGTGTTCACTTCGACCTGCACGGCGACCACGGTGCCTCCGGTCACCGTCACTAACATCTAGTCACGGTGGAGAGCATGTCCAGGAACGGATGGCTGGCGCTGGCCAGCACGCTGTTGGTGTCTGCTGGCTGTGGCTCGAGCTCGGGTCCGAACGGACCATGCACGCCGAAGGTCCCGACGAACGAGAGCTATCCCTCGAACCTGGCGGACTGGTGCCAGGTGGCCATCACCGGCGGCGAGCCAGCGCCGCTGTCGAGCGACGTCGTTCCCTACGTGCTCTCCACCCCCCTGTACTCGGACGGGGCGATCAAGCGTCGCACCGTCCACCTTCCGCCCGGGACGGCGGCTGCCTACAACGACGCGGGCGTGCTCGACTTCCCGGACGGAACGGTCTTCACCAAGAGCTTCGGGTTCCGCGCTGATGCACGCGACAGCTCCCTGCCGATCCAGTGGCTCGAGACCCGCGTGCAGTGGAGAGCCCAGGGCGCGTGGAACTACATGACGTACCGCTGGAATGATGCCGGCACCGACGCCGTCGCGCTCCCGGGCGGGGACGTGCTGCAGTTCTCGACCATCGACGGAGACGGCGTCACGCAGCACCCGAACTACCTGGTCCCCAGCGCGCTCCAGTGCCAGCAATGCCATGCGGAGAGCGGGCCGGTTGGCCCCATCGGGCCGAAGGCACGGCTGCTCAACACCGATCAGACCTACGACGGCGGCGTGGAAAACCAGCTCGCCCACTGGTCCCGCATCGGCATTCTCACCGGTGCTCCCGACCCGGCCAGCGCGCCGAAGCTCCCCAACGCCTCCGACCCCGACGCGGGGACCGTGGAGCAGCGCGCGCGGGCGTACATGGAGATCAACTGCGGCTTCTGCCACACCCCCGCGGGCAACGCGCGCGCCTCCGGCCTGTTCCTGCTCTCGACGGTGACCGACCCGGTCGAGCTCGGCGTGTGCAAGCGCCCCGGAGCGGCGGGGCCTGGCGCCGGCGGACGGCACTACGACGTCGTCCCCGGGCAGCCGGACGCGTCCGTCATCCCATACCGGCTCGCCTCGACCGAGCCGGCAGTGGCCATGCCGCAGATCGGCAGGAGCGTCGTGGACGCGCACGGGCTGGCGCTGGTCACCCAGTGGATCGCCGAGATGCAGGGCAGCTGTCCCTGACCTCGGAGCACGTCCGAGGCAGGCGAGGTCGACGGACCTGGCCGGTCAGCGCCGGCCGCCGCCGTGAAATCCGCCCCACCCACCGCCGCCTCCGCCACCCCCGCCGCCGCGGTCACCGCCCCATCCACCGCCACCGCCACCGCCGCCCCAGCTCCCGCCGCCCGAGCTCTTGTCGCCACCGCCGCCCCAGTTGCTGCTACCGCTGAAGCTCTTGTCGCTGCTCCCACCCCAGCCGCCGCTGCCGGAGCTCTTGTCGCCACTCCAGGCGGAGCTGGCGGAGCTCGCGTCTCCCGCGGAGCGCGACTGCGAGACCTGCTGGCCGGTGGCGGTATCGGACGGCTTGCTGGTGTTCTGCCAGGAGTTGGTGGTGCTGTTGTACTTCTGAGTCTGGCCGGTCGTGGAGTTGTAGCTGTAGGCGTTACCGTCGTGGTCGCCGTAGACCTCGTTTCCCGTCTTCGCGACCTGGGTGCTCTGGCCTCCGGGCCCCGTCACGTGGCGTGGCCCACGGTGGTCTGCTGGCCCGTGTACGCGTTCCCCACGGTGGTCTTTCCGCCCGAAGCCGTCACTCCGGTATTCGGGTTGTACGTCGAGCCATGCTCCGAGGACGCGTACCCCCCGGTGTACGCGTTGGTGGCGGACCCCGACTGCCCCGCCGACATCCGTCCCGGTCGTCGAGTTGTACGAGCGTCCCGACCTTGCTCGACCACGCGGTGCCCGTATAGGCGTTGTAGCCTGCCGACTGGCGCGAGACGGTCGAGGTCGAGCCGTAGTGGCTGTACATGTTGCCGCTCGATCGCCGCAGAGCCACCCGGGCCCCACGCGGCGTAACCACCGTACGCGCCGTACGCCGTGCCGTAGTACGCGGTCCTATAGGCGCGCCTACGGGCGGATGGTAGTAGTACGGCATGGCACCCCAGTACGGCGCGGGCGCGTAGCACCAGTGACGCCGCCGCCCAGCCGACGGCGAAGCCCATCGCGAAGCCCGGTCCAGGGCGTGTAGGTCGGGTTCGCCGCGTAGCCGTACGTGACGGGCGGTGGATACCAGACCGTCGCGCTCGACGTAGGCCGGATAGACGTATCCGGTTCCGTACACGATTCCCGTCGGGCGTGACGACGACGCCCGTGTAGCCCGGGCGTGTAGCCGACCACGACCACGCCCGGGCACGCGGCGTAGATCTGCACGTAGGTGACGTAGAAGAGCGGCGAGCTGGGCGGGATGGAGTAGATGACCGCCGGGATCGACGTGGCCACGGCCAGGGCCCTTGCAGCGCGGGCGCCGCGAACCAGATGCCCGCCTGCACCGAGTACCACTGGGTCGCCGAGACCATGATGATCGGCTGTGGCGAGTTGAAGACGTACAGGAGCGGCGTGTCCGGGATGGGCTTCAGCTCCGGGGCGCCGCTCACGATGGGCTTGAAGGACACCTTGGCCGAGTAGACCGTGGCCATGTGCGGGATCCCGGCCTCGATCGCCGCCTCCTGGGCCTGCGCCGTCCCGGGAACCGATGCCTTCATGTTCTCCTTGGGGCTCGTGTCGGGGATGCTGCGGCGAAGTCGACGGGCAGGTCCTCGCCCGGCACGTGGGTCCACGGACCGGCCAGGGCCGCCGAGCGGAACCAGCGCCCGGTGACGAGCACGTAGTACCGCTGATCCACGAGGTCCATGAAGACGTTGCCGGTGGTGTTCTGCGACGTAGATGAGCTGCGTCCCCTCGATGGGCATCCAGTCCAGGGCCGTTCGTGGTGATGACCTCGGTCGGGGGTCGTCGCCACGACCACCACCGGCACGCCCGCGGCGAGCGTCGGCCTTCGCGTGGGTCTGCTCGTCGGGGGAGCCCTCCATGAGGTCGACGAGCCCCTTCTTCGCGAGCGACCTCGCCGCCTCGGCGGCGCCCGACGGCAACTTCGTGGCCACCGCCCACGGGCCGGCGAGGTCCGTCGCGGTGCACGAACCCGTCGAGGACGTGCATGTAGAGCCGTGCCCGCCGCGTCCTTCAGGAGGAGCGCCCGGGTGTTCAGCGCCCGTTCCAGCTTGCGTCCCCTGGACCGGGCGCCCAGATCGGGTCGCCGTCCACGAGGACGAGCGCGGCCGGCACTGGCGTGAAGACGATCCGGGGCGGCGCGTTCTCGACCGGGACCGCGCTGGACTTCCGCTCCGCGCCCTCGATCGCGAGTGCCTGCTCGAGCCGCCCGAGGGACATGGTGGACGGACCGTCCGAGGCGATGGACTGGATCTCGGCGCTGCCAGGCCGCGGCGCTCGCCGGCGCCGACGGGAAGGTGGCCTTGGTGATCGTGATGCCCTCGATGTAGACGACGCGGTTCGGCCGGTCGACGATGGTGATAGGCCGTGATCTCGACGACGCCGAAGTGCGGGTCCTTCGAGCCGGCGGGGAGGACCCGCACCGCCGCGTGGGCCTTGTACGTGTAGTCGTCCCAGCTGTCGAGCTGCGGCTGGTAGATCGTGTACTGGGTCCCGCCCTGCGTGGCCGACTTCGGCCAGGGTTCCGGCGTCACCTGGAGGGTGGCGGAACTTCCTGGGAACCTACGACGAGCGACGTCAGGCACGCCGCCGACCCAGGAGCAGACGCCACAGGTTTGATCGGACCATGGTGGAGACTCCTTCACTGGGCAGCGCGGACCTCGAGTCGCAACGACCGGCTGGAAGGGAAAAGGACTGGGGATCTCCAGTGCCTTTCCCTGCGCGCAGGACGGAGCGACGTTCGCGGGAATCCTCCGTGTTCCGGATGCCGACGGAAGTGGGACGAAGGTCGCATGGCGCTTCGGACCGGCCTCCCGGATGGTGCCGCCGCCCAGGCACCTGCTGCCGCCCAAGGTGAAGTAGGTCCTCCGCGGTTTGCCGACGGCTTGGTGGGCGCGGTCGTGGTGGCCACGCCCCCGCCGTCCGGTCGGGTTGCCTGGGG
>CAWCLY010000013.1:0-208847 GCA_963796475.1 uncultured delta proteobacterium | reverse complement strand
AGCTGCGCCGGGCACTGCTCATCTTCCTCACGTCCCGTTCGCCTCGGTGGGCGGGATGCTGGTGCTCGCGCTGCGCGGCATGCCGGTGTCGATCTCCGCTGTGGTGGGTTCATCGCGCTCTCCGGCATCGCGCTGCTCAACGGTGTGGTCCTCATGTCCCGCTTGCTCGCGCTGGAGGAGACGGGCCTGGCATCGGGTGCTGCGGCCGTGGGTGCGGCGAAGGAGCGGGCCCGCCCGGTGCTGATGACGCGCTCGTGGCCGCCCTGGGTCTTCGTGCCGATGACTCGCCAGTGGCGCGGGCGCCGAGGTGCATCGCCGCTGGCGACGGTGGTGGTCGGCGGATTGGTGACCTCGACCCTCGTAACGCTGCTCATCCTCCCCACCTCTATCCCTGGTCCGCCCGCTCGGAGCAAAGGCCGAGCCAGAGGGCCAGCCGGAGCGGGCCGTCCCGAGCGGCTAGCCGTGTCGAGGGTGAGCCTTGCGCCGGGTGATCTGACCGCCGCGCCCAGAGGACTCCCGCACGCCGCGCGCCTGGTACCCTCGGTCGCGCGAGTGAACGCCCCTCCCTGGCTTCCCCGCGATCCGCCCGGCCCGGTTCCGACACTCCCGCGTCCGACGCCGGCGGGCGCGCGCCGGCGCTGCGCGATCATCGAAGTTTCCATTCTTCGGATTGGGGGCCTCCCCCGATGGTCCTCGATCCCGGTTGCCACCTCGGCGGTTCAGCTGCGCCTCTGGGGACGACCGCCGACGCCGCCTGGGCCTGACGGACGTCTCGCCTACCGGATGAAGCGGGCCTTCCCCACCGGAGAGACACACCTCGTCCTGCCTCCGGTGGCCTTCCTCCGCCGAGCGGCCGCGCCCCAACGCCCGGGTGCTTTCGCGCGTCGTGCCCGCGCCTCCTAGGGAAGCCCGGGGGCGCTCAGGGCACGGCAACAGTGACCTCAAGCCCACCACGACGGTCTAAAGCGCGGTCTGGTTCGACCCGTCGTCGGGAACCTTGGCCCGCCGTACCCTGACCGCTGGCCCGATGGCGAGGTTGGCGAGCACCACCACATCGCAGCCGACACCGAGCCGCAAACTCCCAGACGTGGCCGCTGACCTGGTAGAACTCGTCGGTCCCGATGCGTTCGACCTTCCCCACGACATCCCCACCGAGACCCACGGCCGGACGATCCGCGTGAGCCGGAAGCGCCACTGCAGCTCCACGCCGATTTGCTGGCGCTTCTCGTCGAATTCCGCGCCGGTATAACTCTTGCTAACCGTCTTGGAGCCGGAGCGCGGCGCGAATCCCGGCCTCTAGGATGGCGTCGGACTCGGCGCGGTCGGGGGTCGCGCGCGCGAGCTGCAGCGTCCCTGCGAGGAGCCCCAGGAGCGCCGCCGCGTCCGCGCGGCCGACCTTCCTGCCTCGCCGGGAGGACAGCCAGGCCGCGAGCGCGTCGAGGGTCGGCTCGTTGTGGGACGTGAAGGTTTGTCGCGTCGCGCGGGGGTGCCGCGCCACCTCTGCCGCCAGGGCCGCGATCGGGCATCCCGTCCCGGGCGCGTCGCGGTGCTCCGGGCTCAGGTACGCGCGAACGGTCAGCTCCACGTCGGCGCCGTGGAGCGCCTGCTCGAGTTGCTCATGCCTGTCGTGAAGCGACCGGAGCAGGGCTTCCCGGAGCAAGGCCTCCTTCGACTTGAAGTGCGTGTAGAACGTGCCGACGGTCAGGTCGGCCTCGGCCATGATCTTCGCGAGGCCCACGGCGGCGATGCCGTGCTCACGAAAGAGGCGTGATGCGGCCTCCAGGATCCGTTCGCGGGTCGCTTCGTTGTGTTCGGGGGCGTATCGCATCGGTGCAGATCTATCCCTACTTCACCTTGATCACGACCTTACCCCTTGCTCGTCCAGTCTCCACGTAGGCCAGCGCTTCATTCGTCGAATGGAACGGAAAGACCTTGTCCAGCACCGGGCGGACGACTCCAGCATCGACGAGCGCAGCGATCCTCTGCAGCTGGTCGCCGCTCGCCTTCATGAAGAGAAAAGAGAATTCGGTGTCGAGACTCTTTGCCTTTCGCCTCGCGCCGAAGCTCAGCGCCCTGGTGACGAGCTTCACGAACCATGGCGCGCCGATATCTTCAGCGAAATCCGGATCGGGAGGACCGGAGATCGAGACCAGGCGTCCACCCGTTCGCAGACACGCGCAAGGACTTCCCGAGCGCCTTGCCGTCCTGGCTGTGCAACACCAGGTCGTAGCCGCTCAGCTTGGCTTCGAAGTCTTCCTTCTTGTAGTCCACGACGACGTCCGCACCGAGCCTGCGAACCAGCTCCACGTTCGACGTGCTGGTCGTGGTCGCGACCGTGGCGCCCAGATGCTTTGCCAGCTGGATGGCGAACGTGCCCACGCCGCCCGAGCCCGCCTGGATGAAGACCTTCTGGCCCCGCTTCAGCTGCCCTCTCTCGACGAGCGCCTGCCATGCCGTCAAGCCCACCAGGGGAAGCGAGGCCGCCTCCTCCATCGTGAGCTTCTTCGGCTTCAGCGCGACGTCCTTCTCCTGGACGGCGATGAGCTCCGCGAAAGTGCCGATGCGATGGTCCGCCGGTCGAGCGTAGACCTCGTCACCCGGCTTGAAGTGCTTCACGCCTGCGCCGACCCGAACCACGACGCCGGCCACGTCGTGACCCAGGACGAACGGTACGCGGTAGGGCAGGATCAGCTTGAACTCGCCACTCCGGATCTTCGAATCCAGGAGGTTCACCCCGGCCGCGTGGACCTGGACGAGGACCTCGTCCTCCCGGACGTCCGGGTCTGCCATCTCACCGGCTCGGAGAGCGACCTTGCTCCCGTAGCGATCCAGGATGAATGCCTTCATGACGCGGCCCCGAGGTCCACGCATCTCGTCGCGGTCATCGTTTCACGCCGCCGGACGCGACGGTGGGCCCGTCGAGCCTCAAGTCCCTTCGAATCCCCGCGTCCATGAGGCCAGCGGGCAGGAACGTGCGAAGGAACCGCAGTCGGCCCGCGAGACGACCGGCCGGGTATCGGAGCTTCGGGTGCGCCGCGCCGGCCGCCTTCAGGACGACCTCGGCCACGACGCCGGGCTCGTCGGCGGTTGCCATCACTTCCTTCACCCGCTTGTTCACCGCCGCGCGGACCTCACGGTACTCATCGACCGTAGCATCGGGTTCCAGGAAGTTCGCGTCGAACGGCGTCTTCACGTACGCGGGCTCGATGACCGACACCCGGATGCCCCTCGTGCGCAGCTCGTGGTCGAGCGACTCCGAATAGCCCTCGACCGCGTGCTTGGTCGCGGCATAGAGCGCCCCGTACGGCATCGGCAGGAAGCCCAAGGCGGAGCCGATGTTGATGATGCGCCCCGCTCCTTGCCGTCGCATCTGGGGCACGACGGCGCGCGTCGTCCGGACGATCCCGAAGAAGTTCGTGTCGAAGATCGACCGGGCCTGCTCGATGGAGCTCTCTTCCGCTCCAGCAGGAGCAACGCTGAAGCCGGCGTTGTTCACGAGCACATCGATCCGGCCGGCGCGCCGCACCACCTCCTTGACGGCGGCTTCGACCGATCGATCACTGGTCACGTCGAGGGACAGCATCTCGAACCCTCGTTGCTCCGGGGACGCGGCTCGCCTGCTGGTACCGAAGACCCTGTAGCCAGCCTCGGCGAGCCGCCCTGCGATGGCTGCTCCGATGCCCGATGACGCGCCCGTGACGAGGGCGACCTTGCTGTTCATGACGCCTTGCTCCTGGTCCGGTCAGGGACGTCCTCGTGGACGAGGACGTCAGGTCCGACAGTCGCGTGAAACCGTGCTGCGTTCATCTTCTGCTCCCCGCGCCTGAAGGTGCAGCGGGCGCTTCCTGGATTGAATTATGCTCATAATGCCATCGATGGGCAGGCGCAAGCGGTCGGTGTCGAATTCGGGCGGAAGCACCTAGCACCCGAAGCTCTACCTCGGCCGCAAGGCGGGCCAGCTCGAGGTCGTCATCGGCTCGGCCAACCTCATCGAGAGGCTGTGGACAAACGGTGGAGGCGACCATCTCACGCCTCCGACGTCCCGCTCCGCCGTGCCTTGGAGGTGAGCCGACACCCGCATGCCGCGGGCGAGGCCGACGTGCTCACCGGCTGAGGGCGGCAATCGTTCCCAACCTCCGGGTGTTGGCACTCACTGCGCGCTCGTCGAACCGGCCCTGGTTCTCCGCGCGAGAAGCAGGACGGCGGCGAACGAGAGACCGAACCCAGCGCACGCAATCACGATCCACGCCTCTGGGCGGAGCAGCCAGGCTCCCAGCCTCCGCGATGGAGTCCCATCGTCGGCGGCGAGGGCCCGGCCGTGGGCCGAGCTCAGCTCCTCCTTCGAGGGCGGGCCCGACAGGGTCGCGGCCCACAGGCCGTTCGGCGAGAAGACGAACGTCTGGTCGGGGTGATTGAAGCCCCCCCCGCTGTTCATCACGGGGAACTCGAGAACGTCGAACAGCTCGCGGGTCGCCCTCGCGTCGACGGAGCGCACGAGGAGCCACCCGGAAGGGAGATCGAGCCGTTTGCGGAACCCCTGGAGCTCGGCCGCGGTGTCGCGCGGATCGAACGAGAGCAAGACCACACGAAAATCCCCCGACGCTCCGGGGAGCGCCTGCTTCAAGCTCGCCGCGGTCACGGGGCAGGTTCCGGCGCAGCGGGTGAAGATGGGCAGGAGGAGGGTCGCCGCTCCCGCAGTCATGAGACTCTGATGTCGATCTTGCTCGTCGAGGACGGCCAGGCTCGGGGGCACCAGACCCGGCCGCGCCGGCGGGAGCAGCTCGGCCAGGACCAGAGTCATGACCCAGAAACCGCTCATGCGACTACTCGGAGACGAGCGGGTAATTCGCGCCGAGCACCTGGACCAGCGGCGGGATGTACGGAGATCAGAATCGCAATCACCGCGACGACGATCCATGGCCGGAAGTTCCGGACCACCCCGACGTCCTCGTCGTGATACGCCTCCGACTCGGGCAGCGCGAACGAGTCGGCCTGTTGCTCGGATCGCGCGCTCGCGAGGCTGCGGACGAGCACGTAAAAGAACAGCAGCACCGCGAGACCCATGATGGTGCCGCCAACCGCTCCGACGTATTCGCCGATGCGCCAGTCCGGCCGGTACGCATCGGAGAGCGAGTCGAGATACCCCATCCCGAGGTTGGTCCTTCTCGGTACGCCCTTCAGCCCCCCGTAGAAGAGCCCCGCGGAGAAGGTGAACACACCGAGGGTCCACACGTAGGGAATCGCCACAGCGACTCTGGGCGCGACGATCTTCTTCCCCAGCACGCCGACCGACAGGTACAGGCTCATGCCGAGAATGGCGAGAAACACCGGACCCGCGACGGTCAGGTGGAAGTGCGCCGGGATCCACGAGGTGTTGTGAATCAGCGCGTTCATCGAATACGAGGCATTCACGATGCCGGTGATTCCGCCGAGGATGAAGATCACCAATCCGAGAAAGAGATAGGGGAACAGCCACCGCTCCTTGTCGAAGTGCGGGAGCTTGCCCCACCAGGCGAACAGGCCCTTCCCGCCGTTCTGCCGTGCTCCGTACTCGAGCGAGGCGGCTACCGTGAATGCCGTGAGCAGGCTCGGAACCGCGACCAAGAAGGTCAGCGCTGCGTGCAGTGCCTTGTACCCGGAGGAGATTCCAGGCTCGGCGAACTGGTGGTGCAGGCCGAGCGGGGTCGAGAGCACGATGAACGCCAGGAACACGAAGCGCCCAGAGAAATCGCTGTACAGCTTCCCGCCGGCCAGCCGCGGCATGATCACGTAGTACATGACGTAGGCCGGCAGGAGCCAGAAGTAGACCAGCGGGTGTCCGAAGAACCAGAACAGGAGGCGCGAGAGGACCACGTTCACACCCGTCGTCCAGCCCAGCGACCACGGGATCAGCTGGACGAGCAACTCGTACGCAACCGGCAGCGTGCACATCTGCCAGATGATGAAGGTGGCGAAGATTCCCACTGCGCCGAGCGGCGTCTTCGCGCCCGGTTGGTTTTTCCGCCATCGCAGGTAACCGGGGATCCACCCCCAGAACGAGACCCAGGAGCCGACGACCAGCAAGACGACTCCGATGTAGAAGAGCGGATGCGCCTTCATGGGCGCGTAGAAGGTGTAGAGCACGTCCGCCTTGCCGGCGAAGATCGGACCGGCGGCGACCAGCGTCCCCACGACCATCAACGCGGCTCCGATCTTCGCGGCCACGGCAGAAACGCTCTGCTGCAGCTGCTGGCTGATCACCGCATGACCGAAGGCGACCGCGAAGAAGGTGGTGAGCACGATGGCATTGATCACGCCGTGTGCGGTCAAGCCCTTGTAGTACCCAATGCCGAGGAACGACGTCTCCTGGATCAGTCCCGCCCGATAGAACACCTGCAGCACGCCGTGGTACGCGCCGAAGAGGAGCAGTGCGAGCGGGAAGAGCAGCTCGAGGACGATGATCGCGCGCAGATTCTTCTGGATCACGGCGTCACCTCGATCGACGCCATCATGTTGTCGTGCCCGGCCCGACAGAACTCGTTGCAAACGATGAGATGGGTGCCTGGCTTGTCGAACCGCGCCTGCGCGTAGTTCACCGTGCCGGGGATGGCCATCAGGTTGACGTTGGTCCCATCGATCATGAAACCGTGCACGATGTCCTTGCTGGTCAAGTAGAAGTCCACGACGGAGCCCCGCTCGACTTTCAAGCGGCTCGGCCTGAAGGACCATGTCTTCGCCACAACGTGCGCCTCGTACCGGCCGGGCGCGACCCGGATCAGCTCGCCCTCCTGGAAGGGTTTGACATTGGTGATGCAGGTGGGCACGGAGATGCCGAGGCGAATTGCCGCGTAGGCGATCAGCCCCAGCATGGTGGCGGCGAAAGCCAGCGAGGCCACGAGAACCTTCTTCTCGACATCGGGAATGGCGGAATGGGGGGCCATGGTGTCAGTGGCGGCGGATCATCAGGACGAAGAAGAACAGCCAGACGACGGAAAAGAAGGCGACCATCAGAACGAAGAAGGCGATCGCTCCCCTGGGGAAGAACCCCGCTTCCCTCGACGGTGTCTCGCTCATGCTCGCCCCCTCGGAAGAGCCGATTCGACGCACGAATACCGCGAACGGACGTTACCACTCCCATATCTCGGGGGAACAGTTCTCCGGGACGCACCGAGGGGTCCTCCACGCTCCGAGCGGCGACGTTCCGCCCACGGGCCGCTCCGTCCGGACCCCCTACATCCAGGTGCTGCGCTTCCGTGACGGGAAGCACCCGACGTTCAACCTGATGTTCGACCGGCTCTTGATGCTCGAGCAGCTCGGGCTCGTCCCGGCGCAAACACGAAGGGCTTGATCCACTCCGGCCGGGACCACTGGGCTCGGATCCAGGGAGTGCTCGGAATCGTCGATGCGGGCAGCGGTCCAAAGGACGGGGCTCGCCACGGACGCAAGATCTTCAAACGGAGGCACACCGGACCAGGCGGCGCCTCCCATGGTGGACCGGTGGGCGAATAGAGCTCCTGCGAAGGGCGACCAACCGGGATTGAACCGGTAACCCCCGGAGCCACAGTCCGGACAAGACCGCCCGACGACTCGAAGCGCCCGTCAAGGCCTTCGATAACACTCGGCCGTTTCTCGGTTCGACGTGACCACCGGACAGACGCGGTTCACTCCGTCGCGGCCTGAGGGAGCGCGAACGCCCTCAATCTTCCCTCATCGGTCTCCCAGTGATTGCCCCCCGGCGGAACTCCAGCATGCCCGCCACTTCTGCCCTCGCTGCGGGGGTACCGCCGCGTCGTGGCCGTCGTGCGCCGCTCCTGGACGTCCAAGGCCATCCTCGAGCAGGTGCGCTCCCCTCCAGGCCTCTCTCCCTCGCTCCAGCCACCTCTCCACCCGAGCTCGGCCTCTGGTGACTGCCGTCCGAGGTTCCAGACGCGCCCTGCCCTGACGACGGTTGGCACAGGCCGCGCCGAGAACCCGTCTGTGCACGCGCGTGGAGCTGGCCAGGTCGCGGGCTTCCAAGAACGAGCCGGCGGCCGCCGCAAAAGGGCTCGTGGCCTAGGGTACGTTCGGGAGTCGATGAGAGCCCTACTCTTGCTGGCGACTCTAGCCATCGTCGGATGCGCCCACTCGTCGCCGTCTCCAAAGGGGAGTCACACATACGCCGAGCTGCAACAGGCGACGCTCCAGTTCGCCGTCGGAGTGACCGCTACCAAGATTCGAGGCATTGCTCGGCAAGCCGGAGGGTGCCGAGGCGTCCTTGTGCGGCGCGGGAGTCGGCGCGCCTTGGAAGTGCACGAAATGGACGTACAGGCCTTCGGACGCCGACTCTGCTCCTCGGCAACGACTCGTCGTGATGTTTCAAGGTCAGCCGCTGACCGTGAACAGTTGGGATTGGTACTAGGACCGGGTATCCCGCTCCGCTCGTGGGATAGGGAACCTGGTCCGAGACCACATGGGGGGGCAGATCGAGTCGTCCAGGCAACCGGTGAGCACCCACCGCGGCACCGGCGATTCTCACGCAGCTCGCCGAACTGCTCGCGATGCACCGCCAAGGCGGCCCGAGGGGATTCGTTGGGCGACCAACCGGGATTGAACCGGTAACCCCCGGAGCCACAGTCCGAGTTGGACATGGTCATTACCGACGATTCACCAGAACCAGCGCTGATCCTCTTCATGTTCGAGGGCGGCCTCGTCTATCTGGACAAGGGGGTGAATGGCGCCTTTGCTGCTTACGAGGACGGGTTCAGCGCGCTTGAGCTGACTCGGAAGTACTATCGCGAGGCTGGGTTCCTCCTGGCGACCGACCCGGTGGGCGGGGGGAGACCTGGCGTTCCCGACCCGAGGTGTTCGTTCACTCGGCGCCCTTGTGCGAGGGAGTGCTCGGCGATCTAGAGTGCCCCCGAGCACCGAGCCACCGGAGAGGAGGCTCTCCGTTCGCGCGTCCGAGACATTCAACCGGTCGAGCTTCTCGCGGTTCATCAACAGCCCGGCGGGACGGGTCTTTCGCCTGGTGGCCGGGACGGGATTTCTCGCCGCAGGCATCGTCCTTCGGAGCCAGCTGCTCGGCTGGGCGGCGCTCGCCTGGTCCGTGCTCCCGCTGAGCGCCGGCGCGTTCGACCTCTGTTACATCAGCGCCGCGCTCGGAGGGCCGCTCTCGGGAGCGAGGATCCGCGCCGCCCAGTGCGCGCCACCGTGACCGCGGGCGCTCCACACGCGGCCGACGACGTCGGCTCGCGGCGCGGATGAGATGCATCAGCCGGGTCGGCCGACTGCCGTGCGGCTGATCATTCCCGAGCGGTCCTTTGTCGTCCTGATCAGGTCCGCAGGGAGCAGGAAGTGAGTCGAGGGCGCACTCGTGTTCTCGTGATCGAATCGTCGGCATGTTCTCTCGGGCCGGGTTCCTTTCCGCCGCCGGCGCTGGGTCCAGCGCGGCTAGGACGTGCGCCGCTGGACCGAGATGACAGGCGGCGGCCACTTCGCCGCGTGGGAGGAGTCCGACTTACTCGCCCGATACATCCGGGAGTTCTTCCGGCCGCTGCGCTGGGCCTCCTCTAGAGGGAGGCGCTGATTGTCATCGTCACGGTGCACGCGATCTTCGTGCCCTTGATGCTGCAATCCGCGCAGACCTTCAGGCAGACCTTGCCGATCAGCGCGCCCCAGCACTGATCCCAGCAGTTCTTCGAGGAGCCTCCACCGCCTCCCTTCCTGGCACTCACGCCCGACCCGGCCGGAGCATGCTCTTGCACCTCCTCGTCCGGGAACTGGACTGTGATCCGTACCCCGGGCGTCCTCTCGTGCTCCTCGCTCGAGATGGACCGGATCGCCTCGCCATCGAGCACCGCCGGGACCCTGAGACCAATCACCCGGGCCACCTGCCTCGCGTCGTCCGAAGGCGTGAGCTCGCCCTCGATGCGCTCGCTCAACGCCCGGAAGAATTGCGCGACCTCCACCAGAGTGTCCGTGGACTGCAGTACTGTGTAGACCCCGCTCATGGAGACGCCCTCCTCAGACCGTTCCGGTCTCGAGGCGGAAGGCGCCAGCATGCGCGACCTCACCACACGGCAGCCGCGCTAGACGTGGGTCGGTTCTTCACCAGCGCCCGGATGCCGCTGCGCCGGGCGTCATCCAGCAGCCTCGCGATGGCCAGCCGCTCCCCGCCCACCGTCCCCACCGGCACGAGCGGAACGCCCGCCGCCTTGCACGGAGCCGCCACGTCCGCCTCGTGGCCCGCCGCGTAGCTCAGGACAACCCGCGAGGCGTCCTCACCGAAGAGGTACGCGTGCGGCGCCACCGCGCCGACGGGCAGTGACACCTGAGCGCCGATGGGACGCGAACGCGTCGGCCATGCAGCACTCGGCCACCACCAGGAAGAGTACGAAGCGATGCTCGGGCGAATGGAGAAGCTCGGACCAGTGCATACGGCAGGAGCGAGACCCACCGGGCTGGGTCAGCCAACGCCGCATTACCCCCGACATCGGCACCCAAGTTCTCGGCTGGGATGCGTGGGCCGGGGATAACGGGTGCAAGCACACCAACGCCGTCGCTCGCCGAGCCCATCCCAATCTCTGGCAGGAGGATGGACTTCTGCGCCGCTAATGGCCGAGACAGCAGCCGCTCAGGAAAGGTGGGCCGACCGACATACCGCTGGCAGGAACCAACAAGCCCGACTCGCCACCGGTGCCGAGTCGGAAGAAGCGACGTCTGAACTGCGACCTCGCCTGACCAGTGCCTTACCAAGATCCGCGGCCTGAACGAGCGTTGCCTCGGGATTCTTCCCTCAATCCGTCCCTCAAAGTTCCGAGGTGAATCGCAAGTGCGCGAAGGAGAAGGGCGACCAACCGGGATGGAACCGGTAACCCCGGAGCCACAGTCCGAGAAGGACCACCCACTAGCCTGAGGCGCCGGGCAAGACTCTTGATAAATCTAGACGATTCCTCGCTCCGACTTGACCACCGGACGACCGCGCTTTGCGTCGTCGGGAATTGAGGGAGCGCCAACTCCCTCAATCTTCCCTCAATCGCCTTCCGCAACGCCTACCGAGTGGTGCTCGAGCACGCTCGTCGCCACCCGCCCCGATGCTCCACGTACGGCAGGAGACCCAGGAGTTGATCCGGCGCGACCGTTCGACTGCTCCCCGTCTACTTCGCCGGTGCGACCGGCTCGACCGCGAGCCCGAGCGACTCCGTGTACGTCGCGTAGACCATGTCGCCCACCTGGACGTTCTCCAGGTTCTTGGGATCCTTGACCTGCACGACTCGTTCGTTTCCGGAAGGGCCCCTCAGCGTCACTCGATTCGTCGTCCGGTCGATGGCGAGGATGACCGCCGAGGCGGTCACCGTTCGCCCCACCGACCCGGCCGGTTTCTCACCCGGCAGGGCGGACACACCGGTTGCGGCCACGCTGAGGTCCGGCGTGCCCCCGTCGGCCGGCTTCACCTCGATCGCGACCGACTCGGTGTAGGTGGCCTTGACGGTATCGCCGACTCGAACCTGCGAAAGGTTCCGGACCTGGTCACCAGCGACGAAGGTGACGACGTTGCCATTCTCACCCTTCAGCGTGACCTCGCGGGTGTTCAGAATCGATCGCCTGCACGACCGCGGTGGCGGTGACGGTCTGCGAATCCGTGTACTTCGGCAGCTCCTTCGAGGTGGCGCAACTGAGCACCAGGCCGAGTACGGCAAGGACGAATGGGATGGTCATCGATCGACGGCGAGCCTTCATGGCGTCCTCCTGGTCGGGTGAGCGGATTCCGACGGGCGGCGCACCCCGAGTCCACCGCCATGCACCGTCGTGTTGCCCCACCGCGTTCGTGCCCCCCAAGGCCCCGGCCTGGGCCTCCGAGGTCGAGGATTGCCTCGACCTCGACGATTGCGCAATGCCCGGTGGGGGCAAGCGCTGGGTCCTCCACAGTGAAGGCTGGCAGGACGGGCTTGAACCCCGCGCTGCGCCAGCCGAACGAGATCCCGGTGCGCCTGCCGGACATGTCCCCGCTCGGCTACACCTGGCGTGGACTTCCCGCCCCCGGGCCACGCTCACCGCCGGGCAGGGCAACGATGGGGCGGTAGACGCGACGGTACGTCCAGGCGAGGTAGGCCTCGAGTGCGACGAGGATGAGCGCGAGAGCCACTCCATCCGGAGCGAGGAAGACGTGGAAGGCGAGAATGTTGAGGACGACCGGGGCCATGAGCGCCACCGCCAGCGGGACGAAGCGGTTCGACAGGAACGCCGCTCCCGCGACCAGCTCGGTCCCCTTGAGCATGGGAAGGAGGTAGCCCGACTTGAGCAGCGCTGCGGCGAACAGGAGTGCCCGCGCCGGGAGCGGCCGCGAAGGATGCGGCAGGACGTCGATGAAGCCGTCCAGGCCGGCAAGGAGGAAGATGAGTCCCAGCGAGACCCGCGCAAACGTCTCGAGAGCTCTGCAGAATCGCTTCCGAGAGGTCAACGCGAATCGTGGTCGGGGCGGTCGTCACGGGCTGCATCGACGTCTCCAGGCTTCACCGGGTGAAGATTCCCGGTTCCGCCTAGATGACGTTCGAGGACTGCCAGAATCGACATCACGGGTCGGCAAGTCAGCCTTTCGGCTTCGCTGGTCGGCTTTTGGGATCCGAGCATTAAGCTCACGCGATTCGGAGTTAGGGACTACGACGCCGACACCGACCGTTGGGGACGTGCTCGGCGCCGAGTACAAGGCGCTCACCGGCATCGACGAGGAAGAGCCCTGGGTCGAGTTGACCCGGCAGGCTCACGAGCCGGCTACGCAGGTTTCGTGCTTGTCGAGGTTGGGCGACCAACCGGGATTGAACCGGTAACCCCCGGAGCCACAGTCCCGCCTGACCCCGACGAATAGGCGCCAACCTGTCCTAGTTTCACTGGTTCCGTCCGGCCTCGTCGCGTCCTGGCGTCGCGGTTCCGACCCGGTCCAGCACACCGGAAGCACACACGCCAGGGCAGGGCTGGAGGGGGGTGAGCAAGGAAGGCCTCGCCGCGCGTCACTTGGGGGCGTGGGCGGCGCTCCATTCCGTCCGAAGGGGGACGGGAACGTGGAACGGATTGCGTGTGGATGGGCGTCTTTGCTCGCGGCGCTGGGTATCCTGCTGGTGAGCGGGTGCGGGCCGACCGTCGAGCCTTCTTGCAGCTCCGACCTCGAATGTGCGACGGCAGGGAACACCCAGGCGTACTACTGCAAGATCACCGGCGATGCCGGCACCGGCTTCTGCGCGCTCCGGCCCGTCGTCACCCCACCCACGCCGGGGTCGCTCCGCGTCGACTGGACCGTCGATGGTGCAGTGGCGGCGACCGGATGCGCTGCCGCGGCCGTGGACACGGTGGCGATCTCCTTCACCGACGATCCCGCGACCCTGAGCCTCCCGTGCAGCGACGGACACGCCGTCGTCCCCGTGGTGGGGCTGGGGAATCACACCGTGGTCGTCACCCCCATGCGCAGCGACGGGCATTGCTTCGCCGACCTGGGCGGAACGTGCTCCACCGCCTCGCAAGCCGTCCTGATCAACTCGGGCATGCAGTCCACCGCGTCGGTGGCCCTGGTGGTGTCAGGCGGAGTGTCGGTCACCTGGACGGTCGACGGGCTCACGCCTGATTCCCGCATCTGCTCCACGTTGAACGCGGCGACGGTGCATCTCGAGCTGCGATCCGGGATCACCGGCCCGCCGCTGACGCTGGACGTCCCCTGCGTGAACGGTGAAGGTGCCTTCTCGAATGTCCCCACCTTCGACACCTACACCGTCCATGCCGACATCGTCCGCCCGGACGGGTCGATCCCGCAGAGCCTGGACTCGGGGTCCTTCTTTCTCAACCCGGGTCAGGACCGCGTCGTGCCCACCTTCGCTTTCGACTTCGACGAGGGCTCGATCGGCAAGCTGCACGTGACCTGGACGGTGAATGGCGTGGCGCCGACCCCGACGTCGCCCGGGCCGTGCACGGCGCTCGACGCGGAGCACGTGGCGATGTCCTACCCCGCCGACAATCAGGAGCCGCGCTGCGACGCGGGAGAGGCCACCTTCAGCGCGGTGGTGCCCGGGGACTCGGTCTTGGTGGCCCTCCTCGAGAATGGCAACAACGCGGCCCTCGCCTCGATCAGCGCGCCGTTTCACGTGGCCCCGCACGCGACCACCGAGCTCGCCCTGGCGTTTGTCACCACCAGCAACGCGTGCGATCCCCGTCCCTGCACCCTGGTGCTCAGCGGTGCGGTGAACCAGACCCTGAGCTGCATCCCGGGCAACGGCAACTACGACGCCACCACCAACCAGACGACGCGCTTCGGCATCTCGCAGCACACCGTGACGGGCGTGGTGGCCGAGGTGAACTCCTCTCTCCCCTTCCTCGGCATGCCCCAGGTCGGCCCGGCGACGCTGTTGGGTGCACCGCCGGCCCCGTTCCCTGCCTACGTACAGCTCCGGACCACGGCCAACGTCTTCTTCGAGGCGACGCTCGGCCCTCCCGCGGTGGGCACCATGGCCTTCAACATCACCGCCGCCGCCCCGCGCATCGGGGGGACGCCCGGGGACTGGTGCCTCCACGGGACCCTGGATACCGTGCTACCGGGCGGCCCGACGAGCTCGGTGACGCTGCACGCGGACTTCTGACGAGCCGGCGCTCGTCTCGCCATCCTCCGTTGGCTCGAGAGCGCCGGTCTCCCTTCGTCGGAATCCGACGGCTCGCGAGAGACCCTGCGCCGCGCGGCCGACACGCGCCAACGTCGACGGCGATGAGCGTCCGCAAGGGCACCTGGCAAACGAGTGCTGGCGAGACACGCTCGGTCTGGTTCATCCAGTTCAGCTACCGGCACCCCGACGGGTCCATCACCGACGTTCGACGGCGCGCTCAGACCAACACCGAGCGCGCCGCGAAGGACGAGGAACGGGAGCTCCGTGCCGCGCTCCTGGCCGGCACTTACGGCAAGCGAACCGACATCCGGACGCTCCGACAGCTCGCAGACGAGTTCCTTCGCCTCCATCGGCCACGCGTGAAGCGCTCGACCATGGAGTACTACCGCTCGAAGATTCTCGGGCACGTGGTGCCCGCACTCGGCGATTTCCGAGTCACTGGCGTGTCGAGCATCACGGGGGTTGCTGACTTCACCGCCGAGCTCTTCGCCAAGTGCAGCCCCGGCAGTGTCAACTCCATCCTCCGCGCGTTCCGGGCGCTGCTCGGCTTTGCTGTGGAGCAGGGACTGCTCGAAAAAGCGCCAGACGTCGAGATGGTCGAGGAGCCTGACCCGGAGGAAGAGCTCCAGTTCGTCTCGGCAGACCAAACCGCTTCGTTCCTCGCGGCCGTCCTGCACCTCGAGCGCAAGTGGCACGCCTTCTTCATTGTCGCGTTCCGCACCGGACTTCGGATTGGCGAGCCTCATCGAGCTTCGTTGGAAGGATGTGAACCTGAGCTTCCCCGGATCTCGTAGACAGGTTGATTAGCTCGCTGCGCTGCGTCGCGTCTCCGCTTCGTACTCGATAGGCGTCCGGTAGCCGAGCGCCGAGTGGCGCCGGCGAGGGTTGTAGAAGTTCTCGATGTAGTCGATGACACCGGCCCGTGCGGCCTCGATGGATTCGAAGTCGCAGTGGTGGACGTGCTCGTTCTTCAGCGTCCCGAAGAAGCTTTCGACGGGCGCGTTGTCCAGGCAGTTGCCGCGCCTGCTCATGCTGCAGCGGATGCCGTGCTGCTCGAGCAGCTTTTGGTAATCGAAGCTGGCGTACTGGCTGCCACGGTCCGAGTGGTGGACCAGGCCGGCCTCGGGGACGCGGAGCGCCAGGGCCACCGCGAGCGCCTGGAGCGGCAAGGCGCGTTCGAGGGACGTCGCGGTCGCCCAGCCGACAATGCGACGGCTGAAGAGGTCTTCGACGATGGCCAAGTAGAGCCAGCCCTCCCGCGTCGGGACGTAGGTGATGTCCGTGCTCCAGACCCGGTTGGGCAGGTGCGCTTGGAAGTCGCGCTCCAGTACGTTCGGAGCGACCGGGAGTGCTGGATCCGCTGTCGTCGTCCGCACGAATCGACGCTTTCGCCGAGCGCGAATACCGGCCATTCGCATCAGCCGCTCGACGCGGTGCAGGCCCACCCCGCGTCCTCGGAATCGCAGCTCGGCGTGCACCCGGGGGCTTCCGTAAGTCCGTCGGCTCTCGGCGTGGATGGCGGCGATATGCACGGTGAGCTCTCGGTCGCTCCGGGCTCGCTCGGACTCGGGTCTCTTCCGCCAGGCATAGAAGCCGGCCCGAGAGACACGCAACAGACGGCACATCATCGCAACCGGCAAACTCGCCCCTGCCGCCTGGATCCGCCCGAACATCACTTGCTCTCTTTGGCGAACCAGGCTGCCGTTTTTTTTAGGAAGTCACGCTCCATCCGCAGCGTCCGATTCTCGCGGCGGAGCCGGGTGAGCTCCTCCTTCTCCGCAGTCGTCATCGCCCCCTCCGGGCCTTTCCCTTCGTCGATTTCGGCTTGCCGCACCCAGTACCGGAGCGCCGTCTCGGTCAGGTCCAGATCCCGGGCCACCTCGCCCACCGTCTTGCCGCTCTCCCGGACGAGCTTGACCGTTTCAGCCTTGAACTCGGGGGTGAACTTCCGCCGTGCTCGCCTCGCCATCGTGGACATGTACACCTCTCCTCGGGTGTCCACGAAACCAGGGGAAGCTCAAAGTGCGCCACGCCGTCGACGGCCGTGTACGACCGGCGGGTGGCCGTGGTTCGCGACGAGCCCATCCGGGGGAAGCTCGTGCGCCTCTACATCCGCAAGCGGCGCTTCGGCTGCAGGCCCTGCCGACGGCCCTTCACCGAGCCTGTCCCCGGCATCCGCAAGGGCTCCCGCAGCACCGAGCGGTACAAGCGCAGCGTCCTGCAGGCCTGCGAGACCTTCTCGGACCTGCTTGCCGTCCGTCGCGCCTACCGGTGCTCGGCGGGCTTCCTCTACCGCACGCTGTACCAGCAGCTCGAGCTGAAACTTCGCGAGCGCCAGTACCCCTGGCCCAAAGCCGTCGGCATCGATGAGCACTTCTTCCGTCACCACCCGACCGGCGGCTTCCGGGAGTTCGTCTCCGTCATCGTCGACTTCAAGGGCCGACGGCTTCGAGAGCTCGTCCAGGGCCGGACCGGCGCCGAGCTCGAAGCGTCCCTGGCGCACATCCCCGGCCGGGAGAACGTCCAGCACGTCGTCATGGACCTCTGCGAGCCCTTCCGAAGCTTCGCCAGGAGCTTCTTCCCCAGAGCGCGCCTCGTCGCCGACAAGTTCCACGTCCTGCGGCTCCTCTTTCCCGCCATCAACCGCCACCGACGGGAAATCACCGGGGACCAGCGCACCCTGCCAGTCCGGAGGCTGCTGTTGAAGAACGGCCGGGACCTCACTCCCGAGAAGCGGTTTCTCCTCCACCGCTGGCTCGAGCAGCACTCGGCGCTCCACGAGCTCTACCGGTGGAAGGAAGGGCTCAGTGGCTTCTACCGGGTGCGCGGCCAGGACCGAGCCGCCCGAGCCCTCACCCGGATGACCGACGGGATGGCGCTCTCGCCGCTGCCCGAAATCCGGACGCTGCGCAGGACGCTGATGCGCTGGCGGACCGAGATCCTCGCCTACTTCAGCTCGGGGCTGACCAACGGCATGACCGAGGGCTTCAACAACAAGGCAAAGGTCGTGAAGAGAAGGGCTTACGGGTATAGGAGCTTCCGCAACTACAGGCTGCGGCTCCTAAACGCGTGTGCCTGAACGGCTTTTCGCTGCGACCCACCACGAAGTGAGATGAACCCCACCACGAAGTGAGATGAACCCCCACCACGAAGTGAGATGAACCCCGCCGTCGCCGCAAGCGCCTGATTGGGAAGGGCGACCAACCGGGATTGAACCGGTAACCCCCGGAGCCACAGTCCGAGCCGGACCACTCCGCACTTTTTTGTTCTCGTCAAGGCTCTCGATAACTCAATGGAATTCTTTGGGGTGAGGCGAGCACCGGACGGCCCCCAATTCCTCCGTGGGGCGCTGAGGGAGAGCGACTTCCCTCAATCCTCCCTCAATCGCCTTCGCGGTAATTTCGTGCGCAAACTGCCAGGGCGCGCGCCGCGCGGTGGCCGTCATGCTCGCTGCGCCACCGCTCAGGCCATCCTCGAGCACCTGCGGCTCCCCTCCAGCCGCTTCCCCTCGCTCCGGCCACGTCCCCGCCCAGCTCGGCCTCTGGTGAGTGCCATCCGACGTTCGAGACTCGCTCCGGCCTGAGTCCGGCCCCGGGACTGCTCCAGCTCCCCCCTCGGGAGCCGTGAGCACCCACGCCGGGCGCCTCCTGGTCCCGTCGCCATCCCCCTCGCTGGCTGAAGCGACACGCCCCACCCGCTCCGCGGCTCGAAAACCCGCTTCGTTCTTCCTTAGACTCGGAAAAGCAGGAAAGCCGCCGCCGCATGCACTGGCGGGACAAGCCGTACGCAGAGTCGCTTCCTCTCCGGCGCCCCAGGAGCAGGGTGCGGATGGTTTCGTCTCGAGTGGGAGGGCATAACGATGAGAAAGATCCGTCTTGGCGTCGTTGCCGGTGCGGCAGGCCTCGTGATCGTCGCGTTTGGATTCAGAACGCCGGTCAAGGCAGGTGACGAGTCCGAGTTCGACGAGAAGCACGAAAGCCGCGCGCGGCAGGGGCTGGAAATCGCGCCAGTGCAACTCAACTTCAAGGGCAAGAATCGCGAGTTGGTCGGGCTGGGCAGCTATCTCGTCAACTCAATCGGCGGATGCAATGATTGCCACACTTGGCCGAACTGGGCGCCAGGACACAATCCCTACATTCCCGGTCAGCCGCAGCAAGTCAACGTCGCGGTTTACCTGGCGGGCGGCAGGACGTTCGTCACACCCATCGGCACCTTTGTATCGCGCAACATCACGCCGGATTCTGCAGGTCGACCGGCTGGGCTGACGCTGGACGGTTTCAGATTCATGCTCACCACGGGCCACGATCCAGATGACCCGACCTATGAGTTTCAGGTGATGCCCTGGCCCACTTTCCGATTGATGACCGACCACGACATCAGGGCCATCTACGAGTACTTGAGCGCCATCCCCTCCCTGCCCAGCAACCCCCCAGCGCCCTAGCAGGGTGTTGAGGAAAGCCTCCGTGCAGAGCGAAGCACCCGTCAATGACATCGACAACTCGATGGAATTCCTCGCGACGACGTGAGCACCGGACGGCAGCCGATCCCTCCGTCGGGCACTGAGGGAGAGCGACTTCCCTCAAACCTCCCTCAACGCTGGGCTGGGAACAGCGCGACTGCACACCCGCAGATGACGGGTTCTCCGCTCATCCTGCGCAGTACGGGGGGAGCCAAAGGCTCGCCCGCTTACGGGAGCGCCCGATGAAAGTCTCTCCCAGATTCCTCTCGCGATGTCTCCCGGCCCTCGCCCTCGCGCTGCTTGCGCTCGGCGTCCTGCCCGACGCGGCGGGCGCAGAGACGTCTGTTCTCCAACTCGGCACGATCTACCGCTGTCCAGCGGGAAAGAGCTTCAAGGTCCTCTCCTGTGCTGGCTCGGCGGACGCCGATCTCTGCGACGTTCAGTCGTACAGCCACGGCCAGCCGGAGATGCGCGGCAAGTCGACCCATCAGCAGGTCATGGGCGTGCTCCCGATCTGCCACATCCAAACCCCAGGAGAGACCCGGGCCGATGGGCATCCTGGAGCAACCCAGGAAGACGGGACGAACGGAATCAAGGTCGGTGACGCGGTCGAGGTGGTGACTGGCTCCGGCTGGACCCGGGGCAAGGTGGTCGCCGTCAACGGGAACTCGTATCGGGTCTTGGTCTACGGCGTCCAGGTGACGAAGGACTATCCCGCAGAAGTGCGCCGACTCGGAGCCGCCTCGGCCCGTGATCACGCGCAGGGACAGTACCGGCTCGGCGACCGCGTGGAGGTGAACGTCGGCGGACGGTGGATCAGCAGCAGGATCGTCACCGAGATGGGTCAGGACTACCAGGTGGAGTTGCCCGGCAATCGCACTGCATGGGCCACGCCCAACAACCTGCGCCCGGCGCACTCGGCCCCGGCAGCAGTCTCCGGTTCCTCCGCCGGCATGCCGCCGAAGCCCGGACTGACGAGCTGCGCGGGGAAGTTCGAGGGTCGCTATGCCAGCACCGGAGGCTTTGGATCGTTCACGCTGACATTTCGGTCTGGCAAGGCCACGATGACCGACGCGGGCGGCAACGACGAAGCGTTCGAGTGCTGGATGGGCGGCGCCAGGATGTACCTGCACAAGCCCGATGCCCCGAACCTCGACATGCCCATCGACATTAATGACGACGGCACGCTGCAGACACCCCTCGGCGAGATCAGGAAGAAGGCGAGCTGAGACGGCACTTACCGGGAGGAAGCGGGCGCTCACCGAACTCGGAAAAGAGCGCGATCGCCTCTCGTCCCGGATCGCGGACCTCCTCGACGTCGCCTGGTTCCGAGGCCGGGCCGCGTCAGCCGAGGAAGTTCAGCGAGACCAGGTCGCGGACCAACTCGGGTCCGAGCAGGTTCATGGGCGGAGCCTCTGACCTGCCCCCCGTCTCTAGGCCACTCGTAGTGGGAGGCCTCGTTGGTTGAAGCTTTGTTCGTACTCCTGCGGTGACTGTCCGTCGAGCGAGCTGTGCGGACGCACCTGGTTGTAGTCGGCTCGCCAGAATCTCGATGAGCGCCTGGGCGTGGAGAAGGCTCGCGAACCAGTTGCTGTTGAGACACTCGTCACGGAACTTCCCGTTGAAGCTCTCGACGTACGCGTTCTCCACCGGCTTGCCCGGTCGGATGAAGTGAAGCTTGACCTTCCGCTGGTACGCCCACTGGTCGAGCGCCTTGCTGGTGAACTCCGGTCCGTTGTCCGTGACGACCATCTCCGGCAGCGGATGAAGGCTGCCGACTTCCTCGAGGATCCTGCTGACCCGAGCGCCCGAGAACGAGGTGTCGGCCACCAGGACGACGCAGCGACGGCTGAAGTCGTCGACGACAGCGAACACCCGGAACCTCCGGCCGCTCTCGGTCACGTCGCTGACGAAGTCCATGCTCCAGCGCTGGCCCGCCGCCGCCGGCCGGGTCAGGCTGAGACGTTCGCGCTCGATCTTGCCTGGCCGCCGGCGTTCTCAAGACTCAGGCGCTCTTCACGGTAGATCCGGTAACTGCGCTTGTGGTTTCACCACGACCCCCTCGGTGCGCAGCAAGTCGTGCAACAGCGGGTGGCCGTAACGTGGTACTTCAGCGCCAGCTCCTGCATCCGGCGGCGCAGCGGCGCGTCATCGCGGGGCCGCACTCGGTAGTGCAGCACGCTGCGGCACAGGCCCGCCAGGCGGCAGGCTCGCCGCTCGCTGAAGTGGTGCTGCTCCTTAAGCCTGCCCACGGCTTCGCGCCGCTGGGCAGGCGTTACCACTTTTTTGATAGCACATCCTTGAGCGCGGCGTTGTCCAGCATCGCCTCCGCCAACAGCCGCTTGAGCTTGGAGTTCTCCAGTTCCAACTCGTGCAGCCGCTTGGCTTCGGACACCTCCATCCCGCCGTACTTGGCCTTCCAGCGGTAGAAGGTCGTGTCGGAGACACCGAGCCGACGGCACACCTCTTCCGGCTTCGCTCCGGCGTCGACCTCCTGGAGCGCTCGGATAATCTGCTCCTGCGTGAACTGCGACTTCCTTCCCATCCCGTCCTCCGGTCCATCATTGGAGGATTCCCGCTTCGGCTGGTCCAGTTTTCGGGGGGCAGGTCAAAGGACCACCCCATCGCTCGAAGCGCCCGTCAAGACCCGCGAAAACACTCGGCCGTTTCTCGGTTCGCTGTGACCACCGGACAGACTCGGTTCACTCCGTAGCGGCCTGAGGGAGCGCGAACGCCCTCAATCCTCCCTCAATCTCCTTCGCGGTGACCGAGCAGTGGGTACGGCTTCATAGCGGGACAGCAACCGTCCCGTCATGAGACGCTGCACGGCTGGATGGCGTCGATGGGCCCCGTGGCAGTTCTCCTGCTTGTCAGTGCCGGGACTACCGAAAACGGCGGAATGACTCAGGACGGCGGCAGGAGCAAGGACAGCGGCTCTCTCGTCCGGATTGAGACGGTCACATTCCTTCTCCCGGAGGCGACGATGGGTGCGCGAATCACCCCCAAGCCGCTCGCCGACTACCTGAGGCGACTTCAAGCGGCCGCTGCGGTGGTCGCAGGGGAGCAGGCCCCCGTGAGGACACACTCGACCACCCTCGCGGTCACGATTGCGGTGAAACCAGCGGGGGATTGCCGGATCTGGGTGGATGCGGAGACGCCGAGCGCACTCCCCGCCGAGCTTCGCTCGAGGTTCGAGGCGCACCTCCGGCCAGTCGAGACTCCGAGACCGACCGGTCTCATCGTGCTCCAAATGCGGCTTCAGGTCTGGGGCGGCGAGGCACCGAAGTCTCTCGCCCCGTGGCAGGTCCCGGACGCCTGGAAGCACTCCTCCGAAGGTTCGAGCGCCGCGGACATGAGCGTCGAGCTGTTCGTGGAGAAGACCTGGGATCGCCAGCTTTGAAGGTGTTGGTACCTTGCTGCGCTGATGCGGCCCGGGCCGTGCCCTCGACGCCCCCAGGCCATCCTCGAGCACTTGCGGCTCCGCTCCAGGCCTCTCCCCCCACCCCGCCCACCTCCCCGCCTCAGCTCGCCCTCTGGTGAGTGCCGTCCGAGGTGCCAGACGTGCTCTGCCCTGACGACGGGCCCGGAACGGCTCTGCCCTCAGCAGCGGTGAGCACTCCCTCGGCAGCGCCTCCTGCCCTCGTCGTCCTCCCATTTTGCCAGCCCGACCAAGACATGTTTCGAGAAGGTGCGGAGTGTTCTGGTAGCGCGAGCTAGCTCAGCGGCTTTCGGCCGCGACCGCACACGCCTGCGGCAGCATCTCGCTGCGACGGGCCGATGATGTCTGCAAGAGAATGTCGCGGGCGAGGCGGATTCTCGAAATCGTCCAAAGGCGGTCGATCCGGGGAACCTCGAGGGTGCGGTTCCGGCGCCGTGTACGCGACCTCGCAGAGCGCTCGCTCCCCCGTCGGAAGCCTTGGAATGGTGGGGTCCACAAAGGGATTCCACTTCGGACCAGTGTCCTCTTCGCTCACCGTCGGCGCGGGCGCACCATCTGGAGACGTGCGGGCGAGCGCGATGTCAGGGACCACTCCGAGACCGTCCAGGAGTGCGCCAGAGGCGGCGAACGCAGTCGGGCAATGGTCAACTTGAGATACGCCCTCCCGCCTCCCATCCGTATCGCCGTACTCGTAGACCACCTGGATGGTTCCGGTTCCCATGGTTCGCTGCCCGACGACAACCGCACGATTGCGGTCCTTCAGGGCAGCGGCGATCATTTCCGCGCCGGAGGCGGTCTTCTCGTTTACCAGTACCACCAGGGGGATTGTCGTCGCCGCTCCGCCCTGGACGGCCAGGCGCTCTTCGACTTGCTCGCCGCGGCGAGTGAGGTACCTTAAGGGGACACTCTCGGCGAACACGTTCGCCACCCGGACCGCCTGCTCCAGGAGGCCCCCCGGATTCCCGCGGAGGTCGATCACCGAGTCCCCGGAGTTGTCCCGGCCCCGGTGCCGCGGCTCGGAGGCCGGCCAGCGCACCCTCCACCTCCTTGGTGGTCGTCGCCGCGAGACTCCTCACCAAGACGTAGCCAACAGCTGACCCGAGCAGGCCCGAAACCACCGGACCTCCTGGACCCACGCCGACCGCCTTGGCCCGGGCATCGAACTTGGCCGCCGGCAACAGCGCGCACCCCCGGTCGAGGGTGGAGAGCATTCCATTGGTCGCGGCGAACACCATGTCCCGCGTCGGGTCGGAGACACCCAGCGGACCGGTCACGTCGAGGTAGATCTGTCCGAAAAGGGTAGCCACCTTCCAAATCGTATCGATGCGCTCAAGGGGGTATGTCCGTGATTCCTCTCCGACGCTCAGCCGGAGAGAGGTCGGGTCGGGTGCCTCCACGCGGAGCTGGGGAGCAACCGTGGGAATCGCCATCACCGCAGCGACCAGCATCCGCCTCGGGTTGACTCGCTGCGGTTCCACGTAGAGACGTCGTTCACGTAGACGACCGTCTTGCTGAAGAAGCGGGTCGAGGGGACATTCACCAGCGCAGCAGGTGACTCCGTGGGCGAGGCGGCTGTGCGGTCCTGCGGCACCGAGGCGCAGCCCGGGAAGAGGCAGAGGGCAATTGAGAGCGCCGCGAAGAACGACGGCTCGGGCAGTGCGGACCTTGACCGCGGGAGTTCCGGATTTCCGTCTCGCATCGCCCCCTCCGGGAACAGGGCGACCGTAGCGGATTCCCGTCGCGCGTTTGACTGCGTTTCCCCTGACGCGGTCAGCCGCACCGATCAGCCCCCTTCCACGGCCGGAGTGGGAGGACGAGGACTGTGCTGCGTCCCGTCCACCGACGGCCAGTCGACGACCGAGACCTGGACTGCGGCGGCGGAACCTGTACGACTCGGCCACCGGCGCGTTCCGACCGGCTCGCTGGGAGTCGCGCGGCGCTTCCACGAGGCGACCACCGATAGACTTGGTTCCACTCCGTCGCGGCCTGAGGGAGCGCGAATACCCTCAATCCTCCCTCAATCGCCCTCGCGGTGATTACCGGTTCCCGCGGCGCTCGAGCACGCTCGTCCTCGCCTGCCCTCGCTGGGGGGGCACCCGCCCGCCCTGTCGTGGCCATCGTTCTCCGTTCCGCCAATCCCCAGGCCATCCTGGAGCATCTGCGGCTTCCCTCCAGGCCTCCTCCCCTCGCTCCGGCCACCTCCGCCCCCCAGCTCGACTTCTGGTGAGCGCCGTCCGAGTTCCGAGACTCACCCACCCTGGCCACGGACGACGGCACCCCTCTACCCTGCGGCCGGTGCGCGCCTCCGCTCAACGCTTCCGCCGCTACCCTTCCAGCCGCTCTCCGGAGCCAGCGGTTGCTCTCCTAGCCCGGCCTCCCTCCCGAAGACCTGCAGGTTGTTCTTCCTTGGACCTCTCTGAGCAGGAGGATGCGGAGACCCTCAGAGGAGCGGCTGACCATGCCCCGCCTGCCAATCGCGCTTGAGGATACGCTACCTGGACATCGAAACGGCTCACCAAGGTCGATTGGAAGGGCGACTGCCTCGTGTGGCTGCGGGATCAGCCTGGACGTGTGGCAAACCTGCTTCGAGTTCGCGGACGGCAAAAGCCGGTTCGCGCGCCTAGAGGACGAAGTCAACCTGACCCTCGTTTCGCTCCGCGATGCCATCAATTCCGCCCGAAGGGTGCCCTTCGTGCTCTCGGCGGAGGCGCTGGAGAAAGGCGTAGTCTCGCCGCTCGCGGGTCGCCTCGGATTTGGTGCGCTCAATGACGACGTCCTCGAGTCGCTAGGCGATGTCCTGCCCGAGCAGCTCCAGGTCGGCGGCTCGGTCGAGGCGCTCCTTCGTCTGCATGACGATTGCTTCTTCTCGGTGCGCCATCGTTCGAGGGACATCCTGCACCATGGGTTGCAGAGCGATTCCTCCGTCCGTGTCCACGAACACTACGCGGATGTCAATTTCTGGCCGAGACCGTCGAAGCCGAGGTCGCTGCGCGTGTGCGAGCAGTCATCGAAAGAGTCGGGGGTGTGGAGCTCCGCACCAATCAAGTCGAACGCAGTCTTCACCTCGCCTATCGGCAACCACGGGACGGTCGATCAACAGGCTTCTTGGGCGCAAACGCCGGGTCACTGAAGCCATCCCTCTTCGCTCGCCCAGCTGAGCTGACGGAGTCTGCGTCGACTGTGAAAGCAACGCCGGGGGCTGGTCGCCTTCGATTTCTGCGCCTCGCCGCGCTCGTCCCGCTGCCGAAGCTCGACGACCAAGACCGCCTGAGACTGATTTCCCCCGGACAACGCTGTCGTCCCCCAGCATCACAACCAGCGGCCGACCGGCATGGCGCCGGCTGGAACCAACTCGTCCGTGTCGTCACCGCTGCCGACGCGGAAGAAGCGAGGTCTGAAGTGGGACTACGCTTGAGCGAGCGCCATGCAGAATCGGCGGCCTGAGGTTCTTTGTCGCTCGGGGGTGGGTAGTTCGCAAGGCTGAACAGGCATAGCCCGGGGGTGGTCCCCGGCTACGGTTTGGGTGTCACCGCCAACCCGTCGTCGGAGGTCCCCGAGCTATGCCCGAGGAGAATCTAGTCCGCCGCGTGCTGCTGCCCGAGCTGAAGCTGATTCGATGTCACTGGATACCGGGCACCCGGACCACCCACCTGGAGGTCGAGAAGTCCTCCCAGGTGGAGGTCTGCCCCAAGTGCGCCACGCCGTCGACGGCCGTGTACGACCGGCGGGTGGCCGTGGTTCGCGACGAGCCCATCCGGGGGAAGCTCGTGCGCCTCTACATCCGCAAGCGGCGCTTCGGCTGCAGGCCCTGCCGACGGCCCTTCACCGAGCCTGTCCCCGGCATCCGCAAGGGCTCCCGCAGCACCGAGCGGTACAAGCGCAGCGTCCTGCAGGCCTGCGAGACCTTCTCGGACCTGCTTGCCGTCCGTCGCGCCTACCGGTGCTCGGCGGGCTTCCTCTACCGCACGCTGTACCAGCAGCTCGAGCTGAAACTTCGCGAGCGCCAGTACCCCTGGCCCAAAGCCGTCGGCATCGATGAGCACTTCTTCCGCCACCACCCGACCGGCGGCTTCCGGGAGTTCGTCTCCGTCATCGTCGACTTCAAGGGCCGACGGCTTCGAGAGCTCGTCCAGGGCCGGACCGGCGCCGAGCTCGAAGCGTCCCTGGCGCACATCCCCGGCCGGGAGAACGTCCAGCACGTCGTCATGGACCTCTGCGAGCCCTTCCGAAGCTTCGCCAGGAGCTTCTTCCCCAGAGCGCGCCTCGTCGCCGACAAGTTCCACGTCCTGCGGCTCCTCTTTCCCGCCATCAACCGCCACCGACGGGAAATCACCGGGGACCAGCGCACCCTGCCAGTCCGGAGGCTGCTGTTGAAGAACGGCCGGGACCTCACTCCCGAGAAGCGGTTTCTCCTCCACCGCTGGCTTGAGCAGCACCCGGCGCTCCACGAGCTCTACCGGTGGAAGGAAGGGCTCAGTGGCTTCTACCGCGTGCGCGGGTACGACCGAGCAGCTCGCGCCCTCACCCGAATGACTGACGAGATGGCGCTCTCGCCGCTGCCCGAAATCCGGACGCTGCGCAGGACGCTGATGCGCTGGCGGACCGAGATCCTCGCCTACTTCAGCTCGGGGCTCACCAACGGCATGACCGAGGGCTTCAACAACAAGGCAAAGGTCGTGAAGAGAAGGGCTTACGGGTATAGGAGCTTCCGCAACTACAGGCTGCGGCTCCTAAACGCGTGTGCCTGAACGGCTTTTCGCTGCGACCCACCACGAAGTGAGATGAACCCCAATACGAAGTGAGATGAACCCCGCCGTCGCCGCAAGCGCCTGATTGGGAAGGGCGACCAACCGGGATTGAACCGGTAACCCCCGGAGCCACAGTCCGAGAAGCACCACCCGGCACTTCAAAACTTCCTGTCAAGACACTCGATAACTCGATGGAATTCTTCGTGGCGAGGTGAGCACCGGACGGCTCCCCGTCACTCCGTCGAGCGGTGAGGGAGAGCGACTTCCCTCAAACCTCCCTCAATCGGCTTCGCGGCAATTTCCGTGGACTCGTCCTCACCTGCCCCCCCTGTGGCGCCACGCGGTGCGTGGTGGCCGGCGTCCTTCCCTGTGCGACCGCCCCGGGTTTCCTCAAGCACCTGCGGCTTCCCTCCACGCACTCCCGCACGCCCCGGCCACCTCTCTGCCCCAGCTCGGACCCGGTCAGCGCCGTCCGACGTTCTAGACGCGCCCTACCCTGATGACGGGCCACGTTCTTGTACCCTCGGCAGCGGTGAGCACTTCGTCCGAGCGCCTCCTCCCATCGCCCGTCCCCTTCCGCCGGCCGACGAACCGGTCCGTACCCGGCTTCCGCCGCGAAAACCCCGTTGTCCATCCTTGGATCCGCGCCCGCGTGTCGAGCTTCGCCTTCGACGACAGCGCGGGTCGTGGACCACGAGCTTGCGGTACTGGGCCTGGTGTGTCGCGTTGTGGAAGGGGTGCTCGGCACGCTCAGTATTCCGAACTACCTGGGACTGCTCTGGCTGGGGAAGCCAGGGGGCGGAACGGGCGCCCCCGACATCGCCACGACGAACGCGCTGCGGGCATTCCTGCAATGCCGGTTCCGAGCGTCCCCATCGGTGCGATCTTCTTTGCCGTCGGGAGCTTGATTTTTTCCTATCATTCTCCTGCGCGGACGGATGATCCCCATCTCGATCGCGTCGCTCGGTGTTTCGCGTCGGGCCTGCGCGCGGTGACCCTGCCCCTGCAGCTCGCCGGTTTCCCGACGGGGCCGCTGGGCGGCTACTCCCAGTGGCTGCCGGCGCTGGTATTCCAGGTTGCACTCGCGCTGTGGCTGATCATCAAGGGTGTCTCGACAACGGTGGTGATGCGGCCGGCCTGAGTCTGCCATCGCGATCAGCCTCTGCAACCGGCGGAACCCCCCACCCCCCGCTGGGGCAAGATTCGTCCCCGGCCGCTGCGACTTCGCTTGGATCTGGCCTCCGGGAGGAGAAGAGTCGCGCATTCGCGTGCCGCAAGATCGTCCTCGGAGGAGGATCCAGATGTCCGTCGACTCGACGCTGGGCGGGACGGGACTCGAGGACACGCTCGGTCTCCCTGCCGGACAGGCACCCGCGGCCACATCGGCGGGAGGCCGGGAGGAGTGGGTCGGGCCCTACCGCCTCCTCGAACGGCTGGGCTCGGGGGGAATGGGCGAGGTCTGGCTCGCCGAGCAATCCGAGCCCCGGCGAAGAGTGGCCCTGAAGTTGATCAAGACCGGGATGGACACCCGCGAGGTGGTCGCCCGGTTCGAGTCCGAGCGGCAGGCCCTGGCACTGATGGACCACCCCGCCATCGCCCGGGTGTTCGACGGCGGAAGCACGCCGGAGGGCCGGCCGTACTTCGTAATGGAGTACGTGGCCGGCGTCCCGATCACCGAGCACTGCGACACCCAGCGCCTCTCCACCGTCGAGCGCCTCCAGCTCCTGGTCGAGGTCTGCGGGGGCGTCCAGCACGCGCACCAGAAGGCGATCATCCATCGAGATTCTCAAGCCCTCGAACATCCTGGTCTCGGTCGTCGACGGCAAGGCCTGCCCGAAGATCATCGACTTCGGCATCGCCAAGGCAACCGGCAACCAGCTCACCGACAGGAGCCTTCTCACGGTCGCGGGTGCGATCGTCGGCACCCCGGCGTACATGAGCCCGGAGCAGGCGGACGCCAGCGGACAGGACATCGATACCCGGACCGACGTCTACTCGCTGGGCGTCGTCCTCTATCAGCTCCTGACGGGCGACCTGCCGTTCGGGTCGGACGACCTTCGCTCCTCCAGCCTGGAGGAGCTCCGCCGGAAGCTGAAGGAGGTCGAGCCCCCCCGTCCGAGTACCCGACTGAGCACGCTGGGCGACGAGGCGGGAGAGGCAGCGCGAAATCGAAGGACCGATCCAGGGGCGCTACGCCATCAGCTCCAGGGAGATCTCGACGCCATCACCATGAAGGCGCTGGAGAAGGAGCGGGACCGCCGCTACCCCACCGCGAACGAGCTCGCCCTCGACATCGGACGGTACCTCCAGCACGAGGCGGTGGTGGCGCGGGCGCCGAGCGTGGCCTACCGCGCCCGGAAGTACCTCCGGCGGCACCGGCTCGGAGTCTCCCTCGCGGGTGGGCTCGCGGCACTCCTGATCGCGTTCGCCATCAGCATGGCGTTCCAGGCGCGCCGGATCGCCCGGGAGCGCGATCGAGCCAACACCGAGCGGGAGGCCTCGGAGAAGGTCTCGACGTTTCTCGCCAACATGCTCGGGAGCGTGAACCCCGAGGAGCTGGGGAACACCCTGTGGACCGACCTGCGAGAGCGAGCAGCAGCGGCTCGCCGCAAGAGCGGCGCGACCGAGGCGGAGGTGTCGGCCTCCCTCGCCTCGCTCGACAAGGCGCTGGCAGGTGTGAGCTCCACCCAGACCGGGCTGAACCTGCTCGACCAGCAAGTCCTCGCGCGTGCCGGGAAGACGATCGCCGCGGAAATGGGGGGTGAGCCGCGGATCGCCGGGCGGCTGGAGGACACGCTGGGCCGGACGTACCTGCTCCTGGGCCTGCTGCCGCAGGCCGAGACGCATCTGAAGACTGCAGTGGACATCCGGACCCGTGCCTTCGGCGCGGACTCCCCCGACACCCTCAAGTCGATGCGAAGTCTGGGGCTGGTCTACGGGCGGCAGGGCAACTACCCCGCGGCGGAGAAGATCGCTCGCGAGTGTCTGCAGACGCTGCGCCGCACGGTCGGGTCCGAGCACCCGGACACCCTCAGTGCGATGCAGACCCTGGGCACCGTGTACTACTGGGAGCAACGATACGATGAGTCCGAGAAGCTCCTTCGCGCGTCCCTCGAGGGAAGGCGTCGCGTCCTCGGACCGGACCACCGGGACACCCGCGCGCTGCACATCGCGCTGGGAATGGTGCTCAGCGAGCTGAAGCGCTATCCGGAGGCAGAGACGCTGCTGCGCGAGCAGGTGGAGTTCGACCGCAAGGTCGGGAGGAGCAACGAGCCGGACGCCATCGGAACCGTGATGAACCTGGCCATCTGCTACGAGCAGCAAGGGAGATTCTCCGAGTCGAGGAAGCTCCAGGAGGAGGTTCTGGCTCGCTTTCAGAAGCGGCTCGGGCCAGACCACCCGGACACCGTGTACGCGATGATCAACATCGCCTCGACCTACCGTGGCGAGCGACTGTTCGCGGAGGCGGAGGCCGCCTATCGCGAGACTCTGGAGGCGACCCGGCGGGTGCTGGGGCCCGACCACCCCGAGACGCTGAAGACGATGAGCGACCTCGCCGACGTCGAGGCGAACCTCGGGAAGAACCGGGAGGGCGAGGCACTGTACCGCCGGGCGCTGGAGGGCAAGCGCCGGGTGCTGGGCCCGGAGGCCGTCCCGACGCTCGAGGTGATGAATGGCCTGGCCGGCGTCCTGCTCGCGCTCGGAGATGCACCGGGTGCACAGTCGTTGCTGGAGGACGCGGTGAAGGTCGAGCGACGGGTGCTGCCCGCGGACCACACGCTCCTGCTCTCGTCGTTGACCGACCTGGCCCGGGTCCGGAGCGCCAGGGGACACCACGCCGAGGCTGCGGCGCTCGCCCGCGAGGCCATCGGCGGATACGGGCGCGGCAAGGACGTGGAGGGCACCGCGAGCGCGAGGCTGGCCCTCGGACGCGCGCTCACCGGCCTGGCGCGGTACGCGGAGGCCGAGCCGGAGCTCCTCGAGGCGGAGAAGGGGCTCGCGGAGAGCAAGGCCGTGGTCCACCCCGAGAGCGTCGAAGCGCTGGCCGCGATGTACCGGAGCTGGGACCTGACGGACCCCGGCAAGGGTCACGGGGCGCAGGCCGCTGCGTGGAAGGCCAAGGGGCGCACGCGCTGAATGGGCGACGCGTCGACTAATGGCGCCGTGATTGACCGACTACTGGCCTACCGCGGAGGAAAACTGTTTCAATATAACTTGCCGCTGCCTTCTCTTTGTCACTGATTTACCGGGCAGATGGCCGAAGGACGAAAGAGCGTGTGTAAGGGTTCGACACGCAAGCGACGCCTACGCGATGTTGGTTTCCGCGCGGTCGAAACACGGCAGGCACGCATGGGCATCGACCATCGCGCCGGAGATCGGCTGCCGGGCTGGCGAAGCGTCCTAAGGTGGAGAGCGTATCGCCGACACAGGACGTCCCTCACCGCGCCCTCACTCGGCCGGCGGTGTGCTCTAAACGCTCGATTAGTGTAGGGCTCCTCGGCTCAAGCACCGGACCCATGGTCCGAGGCTTCGGCTGTGGATCGATCACCTGTGACCGCTGCAACCGAGCGATGAGCTGGGCCGGGAGACGTGGCTGTTGACCCCGATCACGCCCAGCTGAACACGAGGACGCGGTGTGCTCGGGCCCTCAGACAGCTCCTCCAAGCAATGACCCAACTCGATGCACCCACCTCGTTTCCGCCTCGTGGATGAGGCGAAACTCGGCGCGTTGCCACCAGGCCACTGCGCGGCTTGCGGCTTCGATAGCCAGCCCGAGCCTTAGCCTCGTGACGCGATTCTTCAGGCGCAACTCTTCGCGTCCGACGGATGGGTGGCCCTCGCATGCCTTCGTTCATTCGGCGAAAACGAGCTGACCCGCGTTGCTGAGCTGAACAGCTGATCCGGCTCGCCGAGCCTCCAGTGAGCCCCCAGTCATCTCCGATACACGTGGTGATCGGGACTAACGGCCGGGAATCGTTGGGCGACCAACCGGGATTGAACCGGTAACCCCCGGAGCCACAGTCCGAGCTGGACCACCCAAGAGTTAAAAGTCCTTTTCAAGACTCTCGATAACTCAACGGAATTCTTTCGTGGCGAGCTGAGCACCGGACGACTGCCGATCCCTCAATCGGGCACTGAGGGAGGGCGAATTCCCTCAATCTTCCCTCACCAGCCTACCGGTTACGTGAGCATCGCTTTGCTCGGGAGCAGCTCACGCACTGGCCTTCCTTGACCGCGCTTCCAGGCCTCGGACACGAGCTCCATTGCGGCCGCGGCCTAAGACACCGCCACACCCGCATTCACCGCTTCACCAACTCCGTCACGCTCGCCGATGTCGGAAGCGGAGGGCCGACAACCCGGTCCGGCCCTTCCTCCTTGGCGATGAAAAGGCGCGCGTCGGCTCGGGCGAGAACCTCCTCGAAGGTCTCGCCGTCGAACGGCCAGCACGCCAGGCCGATGCACACCGTCAGCTGCGTCACGTCCCCTGCCCCGCCGACTCCGACGTTCCCGAGATCCACGCGAAGTCGCTCCCCTTCGCCCGTCGCCTCTTCTGGCCCGAGCCCCACCATGGCCACGAGAAACTGCTGGCCTCCATACCGTGCCGCGAAGTCTCCCCTCCGAAGCGCTCCCTTCAGCGCTCGCCCGAGGCTCTGCGTTGCGCGCTCCGCCGAGGCCTCTCCCGCTGCCTGGGCGAAGGTGCGGAAGCCGTCGACATCGACAACCGCGAGCGTCAAACCGGTGTCGCGCGAGGCCTGCTGAATCTCGGCACTCGCTCGCTCTACAAACGGCAGTCGTTCAGCGAGGCCCGTCAGGCTGTCCAATTCGGTCAGCTGCCGCATCCGCCTCGCCTGCTGCACGACGATTCCCATCACCGCCCCAGCCACGACGAGCCAGGTCATGCGAAGGGCAATGCCTCCCCAGATAAATTCCCCGTAGTACCGCGCCTCCGTCACATCGAAGAGCAGAGCCTCTCTCACCCGGAGAGCCTGCATACACACGAGGCAATAGCCGACTGCTGCCAAAATGCCGCAGCCGACCGGCACGCGCGAATCGGATCGGAACCCCGCCAGGATGATGGTCAGGAAGTAGAGTTCGAACACCGTCCTGGAGTTCGACGCCATCAGAGGCATGCCGAGAGCGACGAAGCCACCGAGGACGAGTGTCACGGTGCTCGTGTCGACAGCACTCGTCGCCCAAGACATCCAGGGCCGGTAGATGCGTGCGCTCAGGAGGGCTATCAGGCACGCGTAGAGCAGGAAGCTCAGCATCCATGTCGTGCGCAGGGCCGGCCAGCCGGAATGCTGCCCACGTCAGCAGAATCAGGACGACCCGGACACGTGCAACCCGCTGCTCTGTCAAGGCAGCGAGCCTCATCGATTCCGCGGAACGCCTCTCGGCGCCCGTGGTTCTTCTCCTTGACCAAGCCGCCCTCAAGCGCCCCAGCGCCCTCACAGTCCGGGCAGGCTACCAGCCTTCCCGAGAAGGATGTGCCGCCCTATTCAGGGCGCCTTCCAAACGTCGTATCCTCGCGCGGCGCCGTGCGCTTTCCAGACGTCAAATTCCGATTCTCCACCCCATCCCTGAAGCGGACCGCGCTCGCGCACACGGGTGTCCTCATCGCCTCCTTGCTTCAGACGGCGACGACCGACGCGCATCGTCGGCGTTGGACACTCCTCTCCATCATCTTGGCGCTTGTCACACTTGTTAACCTCGGCTGGCTCTGCTGGGCCACTCTCGTACCGCGTCAAACAGCCACTCTGTACAGACGCGTGGTCGACTCTCAGATGCGCGCCGGCCCAGCCCCCGGACTGACTCCGCCGGCGTCTACGGCGGAGGAGCGCGAGGTCTGCTCTTCACCCCTCGTCACACCACCATCCGCCCGTTCCTGCAGTCCCTTCGGGCAACTTCCGCCAGACTGCGGCCGATGCATCGGAACGCGGTGCTACACACCCAGCCAGCTCACTCTGGATATTCCGGGACGTCGATGGCTTTTCGTCGGCCTCCCCGTCGTCCGCTGCACCGATGGAGCTCTCGACTGCGGGTCCCAGCTCCTCCAAGCACCTGAACAGCTCGAGCTCCACACCGCAGCGCAGCACATGCACGCGACCGTCTATACAAGTGGCGCACCGGTCACCGTTCGTCTCTGTGCCACCTCGCGCTACTACCCCCCTGGACCAGGGAAGTCGAGCCGCGAGGAAGGACCGGGCACTCCTCCCTTGCTGCCACCTATCAGAGATCTTATCGAGAGGGACAAGGCCCTCTTTCCGGTGAACCCGAGACCGCTTTCGTCTTCCTCTTCACCGGGGGCGCTTATGCGGCCAGCGTTTTGATGCTGACCAGTACATCGAGAACCTTCCGCCGAAGAACGACCCGGGGTCGATTGGATGGGCGCTAACCGCACCCGTGACCCAAACCCAGGGCCGGCCCCACCACTCGGACGCTCGGCTTCGCTCCCTGGCCTGTCTTTCACCTCGACATTCAGCTTCGGGGAACGAGCTCCGTGACCGTCGCCAGCGGCTTCTTCGGCGGCCCCACGACGCGGTCTCGCCCTTCTTCCTGCGCGTAGAAGAGGCGCGCATCCGCCCGCGCAAGCACCTCCTCGAACGTGAGCCCATCCGTCGGCCAGCAGCCAACCCCGATGCTCACCGTCAGATGACGTGGCTCGCCGCGACCCGCCACGCGTACCTGACCCAGCGTCTTCCTCCACTCCTCTGCAAGGCAAACAGCTTCGTCCGGCTCGATGTCCGCCATCGCCACGACGAATTCTTCACCGCCGAAGCGTGCAGCGAAGTCTGCTGGACGAAGGCACGCCTGGAGCCGTCGCGCGAGGACGACGAGCGCCCGCTCCCCTGCGCCCTCACCCACCTCTTCGACGAAGGCCCGAAAGTCGTCGACGTCGATGACGGCCAGCGCCACACCCTTCGCGGCGGTCGCGCGCGTCATCGCATCGGATGCTTGCTCCACGAAGGGCTCACGCTCGGCGAGGCCGGTCAGCGCGTCGACCCCACGAAACTCTCGCGTCCGCCGGCCCTGTTGCACAACCGCGGCAATCACTGCGCCGGCCACGATCAACCACGTCACCCTGAGCAACGAACTGCCCCACTGGAAGGTGCCGTACAGGTCCCGATAGGAAGTGTCGACGGGGAACTCCCTCATCGCCCGGCCACTGCGACGACGCCAGACCCCGAGGAACTCCGCGGCCGCCAGCACCGCAGCCCACACACACAGCCGCCATTCGCCCCGGACGCCAGCGATCGCTATCGTGACGAAGTAGATCTCGAAGATCGTCCTCGAGTTCGTCGCCATGATTGGAGCTGCGACGAGGATGGCCTGCGCGAGTGCCAGCGTCACGAGCGACACGTCGAGCGCAACCGTGACCCACGACAACCAAGGACGATAGAAGCGGCCCGTCGCTGCGCTCAGCCCGAGCGCGTAGACCAGGACGCCAGCCACCCACCACAGGTCCACTCCGTTCCCGAACAGAGTGTAGGCACCGAGGGTCGTCAGAAAGAGCAGAACCCGGACGCGGCCGACACGCTGCTCACCCAAGGCTTCAAAGCGGGCCTCGCGCGCGCGGCGCATCAGTCGGTCCGCTTCGTGGACATCGGCCCTCGTCGTCCTTCGCCCCACCCGTTCAGACATATTCCCGCCGCCCCCAGTCAGCACATACCAGTCACACCGTGGCTATAGTCGCCGCCCGTGGACTCGCCCCACACGGCGCATCGCTCCGGCTTCGCCGTCCTACGGACACTCACCCGCTGGCGCGTCCTCCTCTTCCCGCGCGCGCGTAACGCCTCGACTGTCACTGCTCATCAGGCTCCTCTGACTGCGACAGCAATCAGCTTCCTCGTCCTGGCAGCACTCGGATACGCAGAAGCCGCCAGAATCTCCCTGGGAGCCTCCACGCCCATCAGCCACATCGGTCGGGTTCGCAGCTCCTCCGGAGAGATTGCCGCGGCCAGACTCGACCGGAACGGCGTTTACAGCGAAGAACGGCTCCTCTGCTCGCCCGTTTTCTCGACCCTCGGCACTCCGCCGAGTTGCGACCCGACGAACACTTCGCCCGCGAGTAGTTGCCCGCGCTGCGTCGATGGCCGGTGCGTGGTGGACACGGCCGTGACACTCGCCGCCCCGAACGGCCGCTGGCGGTTCATCGACCTGCCCCGCGTCGAGTGCCTTGACCAGGCGGCCAGCTGTGCGGGCCATCTGATTCTTCTCAGCCTCAACGAGTCGACCTCTCTGCGACCGGCAGCACCCTGCACTCGACGGTCTCCACATCTGGGACCCCCGTACAGATGAAGCTTTGCGCCACGGCTCGGTACTACCCGCCGTGGAACAGAGGAGGACTCGGAAAAGAATCCTCCGCCTCTTCCACCGACGAGGTTGCCGCTCATCCCCGGACTTCCGGGCTACGTCGAGTAACCCGAGCCCACCGGCGCGGCCGAGTCAGTCCTCGTTGCTCGAAGCCCGAGTGTCGCGCAGTCTCTCCCCGCCCAGCTCCACGAAGCTCGTCTTCACGAAGCCCTCGACCGAGACGCTTCCTTCCACCAGCGGCTTCCAGCATCCGCCGCACGCAATCCGGGTAGGGATGACTTCCGGAGAGGGACTGTCCGGCATGACCTCCTCGCCGTCGATGATGAGCTCCTTCTCACCGAAGCGGTTCGTCTCCACGCCACTGGTCACTCCGATCTCGCTGAGACTCCACTCCACGAATCCCACTTCTTCGAGGTCAGCCCTGCACTTGGGACAGCGGCCGCCGGGGAACTCCACCACCTCGCTTCGGTAGTGCGCCTTCACATCGGCGACCTGAAAGACGAACTTCACGCTCTCGGCTCGACGACGGCTCCAGAAGCCCATTCGCGTCTCACCTCAGCCTTTCGACCGTCCCCACCAGGTGCTCGCGCGCCCGAACTCCAGCAGGTCATCCACGGCCGGAGCGTAACCCTACAGCGAAGCTGAACGCGAACCTCCCACATACACCTACCGTCTCATCCTCTTCTCCTTCGCTCTCGAGTCGCCACAAGCAGAGGCGCGGACGCGAGGCTCTCGCAACCGCGGAGAGACCGAAGTCACCAGACCCCGCTCTTACTTCTTGGCCTTGGTGGTGGTCTCGCGGCCTGAACTCCCGCGCACGAGGTCCCTTCGAACTTCCGCCTCGAGCATGTTAACGCGGCCCGCCGCCACCACTCCGCTTCGTCAATCCTCGCCGCCTCGGCGCGCACCTGGAATCTACCGGCGGATCGAAATCGGCACCCGGATCGACACGATCGATGCCATCCCCGGAGAAGTTCTCAGCGGCCTGAGGCCTGTTCGCCGGTAGGCCTGCATGTAATGAGCTCGGCAGTAGAGGTCGCCGTCTCGCTTGGCGTACGCGTCCCGCCCGCACTCGGGGTAGCTGCACAGGTAGTCCCGGTCGGTCATTACGAGCCTCTCTACCACATCGCCCCGTCGGCTCTAGACGCTCTGTAGAAACACTTGTAGGACAAGGGCAGATCTGTCGTCGCCGGCGCAGGAATCTCCTGGTCCATCTGCCAGCTCCCGGACGTCCTTTGGAGCCGGGAAAGTTCCTCTCGCTCGGAGTTGTTCACCGCCCGGACGTGCCCTTGCCGCGTCGGAGCGGGCCGGCTCCAGTAGTTCCTGAACCGGGCTGGGCCGCAGACGGCCGAACTCGATGCTCACCTCCCACTTACCGAGCGTCTGCCGGTGGAGGTGCGGCCACCCACGCCTGCGTTTCGTTTCGCTCGAGACATCATATATGCAACATCGCTGCATCAATTGCAAGCGTCTGTCGCTTGTGCTGACGTCGCCGTCGCCTCTCGATCTTGAGAGACATTGCCAGGATGAGCCCGTGAGGAAGAATGAACCAGTTGCCACATTCTTGGCCCTCGAGCTGCGTCTTCAGCGCAGGCCTGATTGGATGCGGAGCAGGACTTGAGCCCCCGCCGGGAGCGCCGACGAAAGGTCCGCTCCACGTCACCGCGAACGTGGATGACGATAACCCGCAGGGTTGCCCGACCGGGGTTGCTCTAAAGAAAGAGAGGCGGCGACGACGGCTGGATGGCCAATAGTCTTGGGGGGGTTGGCGATCCGGGCGGCGGCGGGGGCTCCGGTGCTGGCGGTCAAATCGTCCAACAGATGCAATGCGAGTCGTGCGACCCTGGCGGCAGTTACGACCCGGTTCCTTCCACGAGCCCTCACGTCAGGGGCGTGGGCGGGCGGACTTACCAATTTCACCAGGGTGGTTCGATTCTCCCGAACCTCGCCGTCAAGACGAAGCTGTTCGACTCGTATGGAAGAGTGATCGGCCACGTTGCCTGGGGCGGCAGATACACGGCGACTCAAAGTTTTGTAGGTATGCACGTGGTCATGCCGAACAAAGGCGTGAACATCTGGGTTCGCTACGGGGTAACGCAAAGAACCGACACCGGAGCGGTGATTGGCTGGTACGCCGTGCGCAGGCCGTATGGGGTCTGGACCCCGTACATGACTGTCAAAGGCATCCAGACCTGGATTGCGAATCAGCCGGACTCGGCTGCCCTCATCTCGCGTTCGCGGCGGCAGACGAAGCCAGCAAGGATACAAAGCCGAACAATCCCATCAGTGGAGACATCAACGACTTCTTCAACGCAAACGGCGACTGCAACGGTGCGGGTTGGCTTTTGCTCTCGGAAGTGCCTTTGTCTGTGCGGATACCATCATCGCCTGCCCCTTCGCCGCCGCCGCGCTCGGAGCTTGCGTGGGTGCAGCAACGAGGCAGCCGCCGCCGACTCCTCCTCCACCCCCTCCGCCCAGCCCGACAACGCCCGAGACCCTCAATCCCGCGGATGACCCGGGCAATACCTCAGCGCCCGGTGACTGGGGGAGCGACGGCAGGGGCGGGACCGACGGTGGAGGGCTTGACGCTCCGGAGGGTGATGGTGGTAACTCCGGAGGCGCGGGAGGGTGCGACTGATGGCTCTCACTCTGGACACGATGGCTCAGGCCGCAGATTCGCTCGCTCAGCTGGAGCGCAAGAGGCAGGCGGCGCTCTGCTGATCAGAATTCGCTACAGGACGTGGCTTCGGCTCCGGACCCAAGGCGGCGGCGTGTTCTCTGATGTCCTCGTCGGTCCGGTGGGGTATCCCTCCTGGCTCTCCATCGGGAAGAACTGGTTCATCGTGGGACTCTTTGTCGTTCTTCTGAGCCGGTACAACTTCTCGTGGTTCAGTCCCGGGCGTGGTTTCCAGGACCTGTTCTTTGTCGCGGCCCTGCTGACCACCCTCGGTATTGCCGTCGAGAGCGCCTGGATGATGTGGCGCATTCCTCGCTTCAAGCACAGGCTCTTCCAACGCGCTGCCCACCTGTCGGAAGCGTAACCGGTTGTCCTGCGGCCCTCGGTGCGGTCTTGGCCGAGGGCCGATTCTTGTTCGGGCCTCCCCGCACACCACGCTCGAACGAGATGTTCAGTTCGAGCGATGATGCCCTCTGGGGACGTCTCTGGCCCACAGGCCCTGCGGGAGTCGCCCAGGGTCGGTCCCACGGGCGGCTGTTCGCGCCAGGGCTTGTGAGGAGAGTTCATTCCGCACCCGCTCTCGGGATAGGGTTGCCTCCATCCGGAGGGCTCGCCATGACCTCCATTCCTCGTGTCGCTCCTTCTCCTCGGGCTCGCGGGGCACGCGACCCCCGCAGCGGACCAGCCTTCTCCCCCGGTCGTCCAGCCCGCTCCGAAGGAGACGCCAGCACAAGCCTGCAAACGCTGCAGCGACGCCCGCCGCAGCTGCAAGACCGCCTGCAGTGGCCCCTACGGCAGCGAGGTTGCGAGTGACAGGTGCCTCGACCAGTGCGACCGCACCTATTGGCGCTGCATCCCACCCGGTCACGGCTGCGAGGACTGAAGCAGGACCTTCGGGCGGTCCGCGCGCGCGAGTGGCAACGTGCGCCCCGCAGGGTCTAGAGCCCGCTGCGCGACCCGAGTGAACCCGAGCCAGCGCTCGTTCGTGGGCGACCAACCGGGAGTGAACCGGTAACCACCGGAGCCACAGTCCGAGAAGGATCCCCCGAACTCCAAAGTTCCTGTCAACACTCTCGATAACTCGATGGAATTCTTTGAGACGAGGAGAGCACCGGACAGCTGCCGATGGTTCCCTCGGGCACTGAGGGCTAGCAACTTCCCTCAATCCTCCCCTCAATCGCCTTCGCGGTAATTTCCTTCGCTTGTCCTCACCTGCCCTCTCCGTCGCAGTCGTCCTCCGTTCCTCGGACGGTCTAGGTCAGCCTTGAGCAGCTGCGCCTCCCCTCCAGGCCGATCCCGCTCGCCCCGGGCACGTCCAGGCCCCAGCTCGACCTCTGGTGAGTACCGTCCGAGGTGCCAGACGTGCTCTGCCCTGACGACGGGCCCGGAACGACTCTGCCGTCAGCAGCGGTGAGCACTCCCTCGGCAGCGCCTCCTACCCTCGTCGTCCTCCCCCTTTGCCAGCCCGACCAAGACATGTTTCGAGAAGGTGCGGAGTGTTCGGGTAGCGCGAGCTAGCTCAGCGGCTTTCGGCCGCGACCGCACACGCCTGCGGCAGCATCTCGCTGCGACGGGCCGATGATGTCTCCTGCAAGAGAATGTCGCGGGCGAGGCGGATCTCGAAATCTTCCAAAGGCGGTCGATCCGGGGAATCTCGAGGGTGCGGTTCCGGCGCCGTGTACGCGACCTCGCAGAGCGCTCGCTCCCCTGTCGGAAGCCTTGGAATGGTGGGGTCCACAAAGGGATTCCACTTCGGACCAGTGTCCTCTTCGCTCACCGTCGACGCGGGCGCACCATCTGGAGACGTGCGGGCGAGCGCGATGTCAGGGACCACTCCGAGACCGTCCAGGAGTGCTCCAGAGGGGCGGATGAGTCGGGCAATGGTCAACTTGAGATACGCCCTCCCGCTCCCATCCGTATCGCCGTACTCGTAGACCACCTGGATGGTTCCGGCTCCCATGGTTCGCTGCCCGACGACAACCGCACGATCGCGGTCCTTCAGGGCAGCGGCGATCATTTCCGCGCCGGAGGCGGTCTTCTCGTTTACCAGTACCACCAGGGGGACCGTAGTCGCCGCTCCGCCCTGGACGGCCAGGCGCTCTTCGACTTGCTCGCCGCGGCGAGTGAGGTACCTAAAGGGGACACTCTCGGCGAATACGTTCGCCACCCGGACCGCCTGCTCCAGGAGGCCCCCCGGATTCCCGCGGAGGTCGAGCACGAGTCCCCGGAGTTGTCCCGGCCCCGGTGCCGCGGCTCGGAGGCCGGCCAGCGCGCCCTCCACCTCCTTGGTGGTCGTCGCCGCGAGACTCCTCACCAAGACGTAGCCAACAGCTGACCCGAGCAGGCCCGAAACCACCGGACCTCCTGGACCCACGCCGACCGCCTTGGCCCGGGCATCGAACTTGGCCGCCGGCAACAGCGCGCACCCCCGGTCGAGGGTGGAGAGCATTCCATTGGTCGCGGCGAACACCATGTCCCGCGTCGGGTCGGAGACACCCAGCGGACCGGTCACGTCGAGGTAGATTCGTCCGAAAAGGGTAGCCACCTTCCAAATCGAATCGATGCGCTCAAGGGGGTATGTCCGTGATTCCTCTCCGACGCTCAGCCGGAGAGAGGTCGGGTCGGGTGCCTCCACGCGGAGCTGGGGAGCAACCGTGGGAATCGCCTTCACCGCAGCGACCAGCATCCGCCTCGGGTTGACTCGCTGCGGTTCCACGTAGACGTCATTCACGTAGACGACCGTCTTGCTGAAGAAGCGGGTCGAGGGGACATTCACCAGCGCAGCAGGTGACTCCGTGGGCGAGGCGGCTGTGCGGCCCTGCGGCACCGAGGCGCAGCCCGGGAAGAGGCACAGGGCAATTGAGAGCGCCGCCAAGAACGACGGCTCGGGCAGTGCGGACCTTGACCGCGGGAGTTCCGGATTTCCGTCTCGCATCGCCCCCTCCGGGAACAGGGCGACCGTAGTGGATTCCCGTCGCGCGTTTGACTGCATTTCCCCTGACGCGGTCAGCCGCACCGATCAGCCCCCTTCCACGGCGGAGTGGGAGGACGAGGACTGTGCTGCGTCCCGTCCACCGACGGCCAGTCGACGACCGAGGACTGCGGCGGCGGAACCTGTACGACTCGGCCACCGGCGCGTTCCGACCGGCTCGCTGGGAGTCACGCGGCGCTTCCACCAGGCGACCACCGATAGACTTGGTTCACTCCGTCGCGGCCTGAGGGAGCGCGAATACCCTCAATCCTCCCTCAATCCTCCCTCAATCGCCCTCGCGGTGATTACCGGTTCCCGCGGCGCTCGAGCACGCTCGTCCTCGCCTGCCCTCGCTGCGGGGGGCACCCGCCGCGTCGTGGCCATCGTTCTCCGTTCCGCCACTGCCCAGGCCATCCTGGAGCATCTGCGGCTTCCCTCAAGGCCCCTCCCCTCGCTCCGGTCACCTCCCCACCCCAGCTCGACTTCTGGTGAGCGCCGTCCGAGTTCCGAGACTTACCCACCCTGGCCACGGGCGACGGCACCCCTCTACCCTGCGGCCGGTGCGCGCCTCCGCTCAACGCTTCCGCCGCTACCCTTCCAGCCGCTCTCCGGAGCCAGCGGTTGCTTCCTACCCGGCCTCCCTCCCGAAGACGCAGGTTGTTCTTCCTTGGACCTCTCTGAGCAGGAGGATGCGGAGACCCTCAAGAGGAGCGGCTGACCATGCCCCGCCTGCCAATCGCGCTTGAGGATTACTGGACATCGAAACGGCTGACCAAGGTCGATTGGAAGGGCGACTGCCTCGATGGCTGCGGGATCAGCCTGGACGTGTGGCAAACCTGCTTCGAGTTCGCGGACGGCAGCTGGTTCGCGTGCCTAGAGGACGAAGTCAACCTGACCCTCGTTTCGCTCCGCGATGCCATCAATTCCGCCCGAACGGTGCCCTTCGTGCTCTCGGCGGAGGCGCTGGAGAAAGGCGAAGTCTCGCCGCTCGCGGGTCGCCTCGGATTTGGTGCGCTCAATGACGACGTCCTCGAGTCGCTAGGCGGTGTCCGGCCCGAGCAGCTCCAGGTCGGCGGCTCGGTCGAGGCGCTCCTTCGTCTGCATGACGATTGCTTCTTCTCGGTGCGCCATCGTTCGAGGGACATCCTGCACCATGGGTTGAGAGCGATCGTCCGTGTCCACGAACACTACGCGGATGTCGATTTGGCCGAGACCGTCGAAGCCGAGGTCGCTGCGCGTGTGCGAGCAGTCATCGAAAGAGTCGGGGGCGTGGAGCTCCGCACCGATCAAGTCGAACGCAGTCTTCACCTCGCCTATCGGCAACCTCGGGACGGTCGGATCAACAGGCTTCTTGGGCGCAAACGCCGGGTCACTGAAGCCATCCCTCTTCGCTCGCCCAGCTGAGCTGAACGGAGTCTAGGTCGACTGTGAAAGCAACGCCGGGGGCTGGTGGCCTTCGACCGTCGCCTCGCCGCGCTCGTCCCGCGGCCGAAGCTCGACGAACAGGACCGCCTGAGACTGATTTCCCCGGACAACGCTGTCGTCCCCGAGCATCACAACCAGCGGCCGACCGGCATGGCGCCGGCTGGAACCAACTCGTCCGTGTCGCCACCGCTGCCGACGCGGAAGAAGCGAGGTCTGAAGTGGGACTACGCTTGAGCGAGCGCCAGCAAGATCGGCGGCCTGAACGAGTTGGGCGACCAACCGGGATTGAACCGGTAACCCCCGGAGCCACAGTCCGAGCTGGACCACCCGATCACTCGAAGCACCCGTCAAGACCTTCGATAAGTCGAAGGAATTTCTTGGGTCGACGTGACCACCGGACGAACGCGGTTTACTTCGTCGGGGCCTGAGGGAGCGCGAACTCCCTCAATCTTCCCTCAATCGCCTTCGGCTGTGATTAGCGGTTCCCGCGGCGCTCGCGCCTTCGCCCTCACTAACCTGCCCTGCTGCGGAGGCACCCGACACGTCGTCGCCGTCGTCCTTCGTTCCACGGCGTTCTTTATCGACGCGACCATGAGGCCAAGGCAAGGAGGAGTCAGGAGGGGTCCATTCCATCGTTTGCAGCTGGTGGCGCCCGGCGCGATCATAAGCCGCCGCGGCTGAAACGCGATCGTTAGGCCGCCGGATGACCATGCCCGGTGGCGCCTTGGAGCGAAACCGTGATGTACACCCCTCCGCAGTGGCGCGTGGCGTTCCCCATCACCTTCATCGCCATCATCGCTCTTGCGGGTATGCTGATACTCGCGCTGCAACAGGGCACGCTGTGGGCCGCGACCATCTGCAGCGGCGTGATCACAGGGGTCCTCGTCGCGATCTCGTGGACACTGAGACACTTTGCCCCGAAGGTGTCTGTGGCGTTCCTGGGAACCGCCGCGGCGCCGGCAATCCCACTATGGCTCACGAGTCCCGGGACCGGACTCGCTGGCATCGCTGTGGGGGGCGCCGTCTTCGGCACCTGGTTCCTCGTCTACGACCTTGGCGTTACCGCGAGAGCCAACACCGAAGTCGTGTCCGAAGTTTAGAGCTTCGGCGCCGCTGGAGGCGCCCGTCGCGCGTTCATCGTCTATCACTCGACCCACGGTGGCTTCCAGCCCTTGGTCCTACACGCCTTTGCCGAGGGCCTCCAATCACAAGGTTGGCGGGTCGACATGACCACAGCAAGCCATGCAACGCCGGTGAACTTGTCAGCCTACGATGTTCTGGTCCTGGGTGCGCCCTCCTACAACTGGCAGCCGGCACGACCGACGCTCGCCTATTTGGGTCGCCTCGGCGACCTGAAGGGGATGCCCGTCGCCCTCGTGATCTCCGGCGGTGGGATGACAGACCGCGCCCTGAAGATCATGTCCGACCACGTGACGCAGGCGCATGGCCGGATCGTAGAAGCGATTGAGATCTGGACCACTCGGCCGAACACCGAGCGCCACGGCCTGAGCGATCCGCAGGAGATCATGCGCCGCGCGGGCGCACGCGTCGCGTCATCGGCACTAGGACGAGGAATGCTCTCATGAACGTTGGGGCGGCGTTGATCCCGCTATGGATCCGCGGGCCGCCTAACAAGCGAGTTAGACATCCTCACGCAATTGAGCGACTTCGGCGAAGCAAGCGGCCGATAAGCAACTTGGACGGCCTCACTATTGGGCGGCCGCAGGCCGATCCGCTGGCCGCATGGAAGACGATCGTTGAACGCATTCTTGACGAGGATGTCCCTACGGAACGAAGGAGCGGGCGCAGCAGTCCGTACCCGGCTTCCACCTCCAAGACCCCGTCTGTTCTTCCTTTGATCCCCAGGCGGCGCTGAAGTCAGGATCCGTGAGTAGGCGGTTCGTTAGCGGATACAGTGATGGTTTCAGCATGAGACACGAGCTTGCTCTCCTAGCCTCCGATGTCGTCGGCGTCGCCCGGCTGGCGTTCGATGCCGTCATCGGGCTCACCGATGTGGTCGAGTCGATGCACGGCACGATCTCCCGCCGGCCGTTTCCGGTGGGGACGATTGCCGACACGCGGACCCGCGGAATCACCCGACGGGTCTATCAGAGCATCCGGTTGATCACTCGACTCCTGGAAGGCGGTCTCGAGACCGCGCAATCCCTGCTCAAGCTGCCAGCCGGCGGGCCCTCCTCGCCACGACGCGAGATGCTGCTCTCCGTTCTCAACGGCGTGGTGGGCGATCATCTGGCGGCGACGGACAATCCGCTCGCCATTCCCATGCGGTTCCGGAAGGACGGGGACGCGCTGGAACTGGATTCGGGACCTGCTGGCCGCACGGTTGCCGGAACCACGGGAAGGGTCGTGGTTCTCGTCCACGGCCTGTGCATGAGCGACCTCCAGTGGAAGCGGGGCGGCCACGACCACGGCAAGGCCCTGGAGCGCGAGCACGGCTTCGCGCCGGTTTACCTCCACTACAACACCGGCCGACATGTCTCGCTGAACGGTCGTGACGTCGCCCAAGCGCTGGAGTCGATGTTCGCCGCCTGGAGAGTCCCGGTGGAAGAATTGGTGCTCCTCGGTCACAGCATGGGCGGGCTCGTCATCCGGAGCGCATGTCACCAGGGTCACCTCGCTGGCCATCGTTGGACCCGAGCGACTGTCCAAACTGATTTCCTCGGCATCCACACCACGGGGGCGCCGCAGAGCGGGTCGGCAACCTCCCCGATTGAGTCCTCGAGGTGAGTCCCTATGCCGCACCGCTGACTCGCATCGGTGGGGACCGGCGGCCGGGATCAACGACCTGCGCTTCGGGAACGTTCTCGACGAGGACTGGGCCAACCGCCAGCGCCGCTATCGGATGCATCCTCGCACCCCCGTGCCGTTGCCCGAGGGTGTGGGCTGCTACGCCATTGCCGCCAGCCGGGGACGGAAGAGGGGTGACGCCATCGACGCTCTTCTCGGCGACGGCCTCGTTCCAGTGACCAGCGCGCTGGGCATCCACCCCAAGCCGCGCTTCAGGCTCGCCTTCCCGCCCGCGCATCAGCGCGTGTTCTTCCAGACAGACCACTTCGACCTCCTGGACTCGCCGGCGGTCTACGCGCAGCTCGCCAAATGGCTGGCGTAGGGTCGACGCAGAGCGACTCACGGGGTCTCTTCTGCTGCCGGCGGGCCTGACCTATCCTGCCGCTCACAAGTTCCCCAACGGTGCTCCCACTGATTGAGATTCCTGGGCGACCAACGGGATTGAACCGGTAACCCCCGGAGCCACAGTCCGACGTGGGCCACCCGACAAATTGAAGAGCATGTCGAGGTCATCGATAACTCGATGGAATTCTTCGTGGCGACTTGAGCACCGGGCGGCTGCCGAACCCTCCGTCGGGCGCTGAGGGAGAGCGAGTTCCCTCAATCCTCCCTCAGTCTGTTCGCGGTGCTTGCGGTTGGGCGCTAGAGCACGCTCGTCCTCACCTGCCCGAGCTGCCGAGGCACCCGCCGCGTCGTCGCCGTCGTCCTTCGTTCCACCACCGCACCAGGCCATCCTCCAGAACCTGGGGCTGCCCTCCAGGCCTCTCCCGCTCGCCCCGGCTACCTCCCCGCGCCAGCTCGGTCAACGGCAAGCCGTCGAGCCGAGCTCCACGAGAGCAACGCATTCTCGAGGTCACTTGCCCTGCTGGGGCGGGAGGTAGGCCAGGTAGAGGTAGGCCGCGGCCGCTTCCTCGTCGCTCAGATAGGCGAAGATCGGCATGCGCGACGCGGGCGTGGCCATCCCCACCATCGACGTCCAGCCGTGCCGCACCTTGTGCACCACGCCGTCCAGCGACATCTGCTCGGGGAGGTTGGCCAGCGCCGGGACCAGGCCGGACATCATCATGGCGTGTCCACCGCTCTTCCGGTCGCGTCGTGGCAGACGCGGCAGGTCCCGCGAACCACCTGCTCGCCGATCCGCATGGCCGACTGGTTGACCTTCTGGACCGGAGCCCCCTTCTCGGCGACCCCACCGAGCCGCTTGAGGTAGTCCGCGAGCGCCACCACCTCTTGCTCGGAGAAGTAGGCGAAGGGAGGCATGGTCTCCAGGTACGGCAGCTTGGGCTTGATCCCGCCCTTGGCCAGCCGCTCCCGCAGCGCCTCCTCGGCGTGCAGCGCCAGTTGCCGGGCCAGCTCGGAGTTCGGCTCGGCCCCGCCGCCTTCATGGCGGCCTCGTGCTGGGCTGGCGAGAGGGCTCGCGCCGGACCGATGATTGAGGCGATGGCCGGCGGCTTCCCGGCTCCAGCCGGACCGTGGCAAGATCGACAATTGAGCCGGTAGATGTCCGCGCCGCTGACTGGGAACGTCGTGCGCAGGCTCTCGAGCGCCGCCTTGTCCCGGTACCCCGCCTGTGTCAGCGCCTTGCGGACCGAGTCGACGAAGGCCTGGGGCAGCGCGCTTCGAGGAGGGCCGTCTCCGCCGAGCCGGCCGAGCGGGCTCCTCTCGACCGTGAGCGCCAGCGCTCGCAGGATGCTGGGGCCGCTGAGCGGCTGCGCGGTCCCCGAGGGCGCGGCGGGCACGGGCGGGGCCGCCTGCGCCACGGCCACCCCCGGTCTGGAGGTCGACAGGAGCAACACCAGCGTCGCGAGGCCGTGACGGTTCGTTCGCATGCACGGAACCATACGCCTCTGGACTTGGAGGACTCCCATATTCAGGAGCGCTCATCCGAAGGCAGCCGCTTCTACCGCACCGAAAGCGGCCCCTCGGTCCCATCCTCTTGGCCGAGGTCCTCCCGCTGTGCCGAGAACGCGTCTGTGCACGCGCGTGGAGCTAGCCAGGTCGCGGGCTTCCAAGAACGAGCCGGCGGCCGCCGCAAAAGGCTCGTGGCCTAAGGTACGTTCGGGAGTCGATGAGAGCCCTACCCTTGCTGGAACCAGCCATCGTCGGATGCGCCCTGGGCTTGATCCCGCTCCCGTAGACACTTTCCGAGAGGCGGGTACGGTGTCCAGCATGGCCGAGGAGAGGAAGCCGCGTAGACCGCGGAGGAGTTTTACTGACGAGTTCAAGGCAGGTGCGGTCCAGCGGGTGCTCGAGGGCGGAAAAACGATCCCCAGGTCGCCCGGGATTCGGATCACCGAGTCGGCGCTCCGGGGCTGGGTGGAGCAGGCCCGGGCCGACGCCGGGAAGGGCAACCCCGGGGCTCTGACGAGCGCAGAGCGCGAGGAGCTGACCGAGGCTGCGCAAGGAGGTCCGCGAGCTGCGGATGGACCGGGAGATCCTAAAAAAAGCGGCGGCGTCTTCAACGGGTCGGTGCAACGGCACCGGTAATCTTAGCAGCGTGGAGAGGAAAGCCAAGGATCTTGCGGGGTCGGCGATTCAGCCGTACGGCGATGACGTCGAGGTCGTGCTGGGTGAAAGCTGACAGAGTCAGTCCGTTCGGGAAGTACTGGCGCAGCAAGCCATTCGTGTTCTCGTTCGTGCCTCGCTGCCACGGGCTCTTGGGGTCGCAGAAGTAGACCGGGACTCCTGTCTGCACGGTGAAGCGCTTGTGCAGCGCGCATCTCGGTGCCTCGGTCCCACGTCAGCGACAGGAGCAGGCCTCGGCGGAGAGTCTCGCACCTTGCGGATGAGGCGCCGAGACGACGCTGGCGGTGTCCTTCCCGCCACCTTCACGAGCATTACGTACCGCGAGTACCTCTCGACGAGAGTCGCGATGTGCGTGTTCTCCGCCGCCGGCGATCAGGTCGCCTTCCCAGTGGCCCGGGCTTCGCCGAGCGGCGATCTCGGCGGGTCGGTCGCGAATGGACACCGCGTCGATGATCTGCCCGCGCTGCTGGCCGTCGGTGCTGACTCCGCTTCCCGCTCCGCATCGTGCGCTTCTTCGCAAGCGCCGAAGCAGCTCCCGGTGCAGAACGCCGCGCGCTCTGGAGGTACAGGCTCCGGTAGATCGTCTCGTGCGACACGCGCATGGCCGGGTCGCCGGTGTCCGTCGCCGCGAGCCAGCCCGCGATCTGCTCCGGCGACCAGTCCTCCTGGAGCTTCTGCGGCGACCAGTCTCCTGAGCGCTCGTCTGCTGGCGAGCAGGAGGCCTTCGGTCGCCTGCCCAGGCCCACGCGCGGTCGTCGGCCCGCGCTGCGCGGTACTTCTCTCGCGCCCCGTTTCCGGAGCATCTCCCTGCTGACCGTCGATGGCGCCCGGCGCAGCCGCGCCGCGATTGCACGAATGGTCCGGCCTCTTAGCCAAGCCGCGCGATATCTCCTCGCGCTCGGCAAGCGACAGAGCGCGGGCACTAGCGTGCTTCCTGGCGCAGGCGTGATCGCCGCCGTCGCGGCCAGTACTCCGTAGATTGACCCAGCGTGCTTTCCCAGCGCTCGACCAATCTCGCTCAGCGACTGGCCCTGTCTCCATCGCGACCAGAGCTCCGTCTTCTGCTGGGCCGACAAGCCTGGGCGGCCGCGCTGCGTCATCGAGCTCGTCTACCATGCACCTGTTGCAACGACCGTCTGAACGCACCGCGGCCTTCTTCGCGAAAGAGCAGCCCTGAAGTTCGCCTTCATCGACGCGGAGAAGGCCTTCTTCCCGGTGTCGCGGCTCTGCGCAGGCCTCGGGGTGTCTCGGGCCGGCTTCTACGCCTGGCGCGCCCGAGCTCCTCGCACGACAGGCGAGGACCAGAAGCTCCGGGTGCTCGTCCGCGAGGCCTCGAGCAGCGCCCGCCGGACCTACGGCAGCCCGCGCATCCACGCCGAGCTGCGCGGCAAGACGTGCGGGTCAGCAGGAAGCGCGTCATTCGGCTGATGCAGCCAGAGGGCCTCGAGGCGCGCGCCGGCGCCGCTACCGCTGCACGACGATGAGCGAGCACGACCAGCCGGTCGCGCCGAACCTCCTCGCGCGGCATTCGAGGCGAGCGCGCCCAACCAGCGCTGGGTCGGCGACACGACCGAGCTGCGCACCGCCGACGGCAAGCTGTTCCTGGCCGTCATCCTCGACCTGTTCTCGCGGTTCGTCGTCGGCTGGGCGCTCTCGCGCGGTCAACGACCGGCACCTGACGCTACGGCGCTCGACATGGCGATAAGCCGTCGCTGCCCCGACGCCGGGCTGCTGCACCACTCCGACCAGGGCAGCACCTACGCCAGCGAGGACTACCAGACGGCGCTCGAGGCGCACGGCATCACCTGCAGCATGAGCCGGCGCGGCAACTGCTACGACAACGCGGCGATGGAGAGCTGGTTCTCGACGCTCAAGACCGAGCTGGGCGAGCGCTTCGACTCCCACGGCTCACGCCAAGGAGCAGCTCTTCGACTACATCGAGGTCTTCTACAACCAGCAGCGGAGGCACTCGGCGCATCGGCTACGTGAGCCCGGCCGAGTTCGAGCGGGCAGCAGGGTGAGGGCGGCAGCGTAGTCACACTGTCTACGGAACCGGATCAAGCCCACCCACTCGTCGCCGTCTCCAAAGGGGAGTCACACATACGCCGAGCTGCAACAGGCGACGCTCCAGTTTGCCGTCGGAGTGACCGCTACCAAGATTGAGGCATTGCTCGGCAAGCCGGAGGGTGCCGAGGCGTCCTTGTGCGGCGCGGGAGTCGGCGCGCCTTGGAAGTGCACGAAATGGACGTACAGGCCCTCGGCATGTTGACTCTGCTCCTCGGCAACGACTCGTCGTGATGTTTCAAGGCCAGCCGCTGACCGTGAACAGTTGGGATTGGGACCAGGACCGGGGTATCCCGCTCCGCTCGAGGGATAGGGAACCTGGTCCGAGACCACATCGGGGGCAATATGAGTCGTCCAGGCAGCCGGTGATAACCGCCGCGATTCTCACGCAGCGCGCCGAACTCCTCGCCACGCGCGGCCAGGCGGTCCGAGGGGATTCCGTTGGGCGACCAACCGGGATTGAACGGGCTTGGCCCCGCGTCTCGTCAGAGGGCCGTCAGATGGCGTCCCCGCGCGCTGCCGGTTGGAGGACTCATCGGCGCCCGTGGGCGCACCCGGCGCACCCACTCGTCAGGACCGTGGAGCGCTCCTCGAGGCTCCTGCTGATAATCCCCGGTTGGGCGCCTGGCCATCCACGGTCCGCTGAGCCCCGGACGTCCGACCGTCCGCTGCTGAGGGGGGGCTGGACTTCGGGGTGTCGTGCGCGGAGAACCTTCCGGCCATGGGCAAGCGCGAGGGCCTCCACGAAATTCCGGGGAGCGCGCGAGGGCGTCCAGACTCGGCGGGACCGGGCGTGCCTCCGAATCCCGACGCCCACGCCGAAGTGACTGTCCTTCTGCGCGGGAAGGCCGCGCGGCCCGCAGTCGGTGCCCGCGGCAAGCCGCGGTCCCGGCCGATGTCCATCGAGGCGCTGGAGGCCCAGCTCGGCGCCTCGGCGGGGGACATCGCCGCGGTGGAGCAGTTCGCCCATACCCACGACCTCACTGTCGTCCGGACCGACGCCGGCCAACGGACGGTCGTGCTCGCCGGAACCTGCGCAGCACTGACCCGGGCGTTCTCGACCGAGCTCCGGATCCACGCGCTCCCCACCGGGCGGTTCCGGATGCGCTCCGGCCCCCTCTACGTCCCCTCCTCGCTCGCCGGCATCGTCCAGGGGGTGTTCGGCCTGGACGACCGACCCACGGCGACCCCCAAGCTTCGCTTCCCGCGCGCGGCGCCCCTGACGTCGTACACGCCGCTGGAGGTCGGCCGGGCGTATGGCTATCCGGCACGGCTCGACGGAAGTGGCGAGTGCATCGCGCTCCTCGAGCTCGGAGGTGGCTTCCGAGCGTCCGACCTCGCCTCGTACTTCTCCCAGCTGGGCGTGTCCCCGGAGCCGTCGGTCACTGCGGTGGGGGTCGACGGCGGCCGCAACGCGCCGACCGGAGATCCGCAAGGGCCCGACGGAGAGGTGCTGCTCGACGTCGAGATTGCGGGAGCGCTCGCCCCCGGCGCGCGCATCGCCGTCTACTTTGCACCGAACACCGACCGGGGCTTCCTGGACGCACTCCTCGCAGCGCTGCACGATAAGGTGCGCCGGCCGTCGGTCGTGTCCATCAGCTGGGGCTCGGCCGAGTCGAGCTGGACAGAGCAGGCCATCGCCGCCTTCGATGGGGCGCTCCAGGACGCGGCGCTGCTCGGGGTCACCGTTTGCTGTGCGTCCGGAGACGGCGGCTCCTCCGACGGCGCTGCCGACGGGCTCGCCCATGCAGACTTTCCAGCGTCCAGCCCACATGCGCTCGCCTGCGGGGGGACGCGGCTCGTCACCTCGGGCACGGAGACCGTGTGGAACGATGGCGCCGGGGGAGCGACCGGCGGCGGTGTCAGCGACGCCTTCGACCGCCCCGACTGGCAGACCGCCGCCGGGGTGCCTCCCTCGGCGAACCCCGGTCACCGCGTCGGCCGTGGGCTCCCGGACGTCTCGGGGAACGCGGACCCCGAGACGGGGTACCGGATCCGCGCCGACGGACAGGACACGTCGGTGGGAGGAACGAGCGCCGTCGCCCCGCTCCTCGCCGCGCTGGTGGCCCGGTGCAACCAGGGACTCCGGCGTCGGGCGGGGTTCCTCAACCCCCTCCTCTACACGGACGCGGCAGTCCGGGCGGCCTTCCGCGACGTCACCGAGGGAAGCAATGGCGCCTACCGGGCCGCTCCCGGCTGGGATGCCTGCACGGGCTGGGGGACGCCGAACGGGAATCAACTCCTCGCCGCACTCGGAAGGGGCGGGACGCCGTCACGTCCAGGGGCGGGCAGGAAGAAGGCGCCCACGCGCAGGGCGCCCGCGAAGCGGCGCTGATGGGCCTGGACGCGTTCTCCGGCCTGGGCTGCGCCCATGCGGGGAGGTTCCCGTGCTTTTAAGAATTTTGCTCTGGATGGGAAGCCTGGCGGGCTTGGCCCCTGTCAGCAGATCGGTGGACCGATGCAGTCCCCGCGGTTGTCGTGACTGACCAGCTCGCAGGATCAGAGCTCGGCGGCGCAGGCGGTGTCCGCCACGGTCTCGATGGCGATCGCGGTGAGCGCCGCGCAGTAGTCGAGATCGATGTTCTCCATCGTGTCGTGGGTGTCGTGGTAGCCCGTGCGGCTGATGTCGTAGTTCTCCATGAAGAGCACCACCGGGATGCCGACGTCCGAGAAGATCTGCCCGTCGGTGTTGTAGAGCGCCGAGCGCGGCTCCCACTCGGCGCGGACCTCGCCCGCGAGCGGCAGGTGCGCGAACGGCGGCGGCGGCGCGCTGCGCCGTCGGGCATGCGCTCGGCGCGCGCCGCGTCCGGCGGCGGTCCGGCGTCGTGGTTCCACGCGCGTCGCGCGCGCGGTTCCAGCGCTCGTTGGCGAGGTGGGCGCGGCGAGCGCGAGGCCGCGCCGAGCCGGCGCCCTCGCCGGGCGCGATCTGGAAGACGTCGCGATCGCGCTCGGTGTTGTGGCCGATCATGTCGAGGACGAAGGCGCCGACCACGCGGACCTGCGAGACGTCGCGCGGCGCTCCCGTCCTCGGCCGGTGAAGCGAGGCGCCGCTCGACCAGCGCCTGCGCGAGCGCGCGCGCGCCCAGGCAGTCGGCGGGGAACTCCTCGCCGGTCAGGTGCACGAGCCAGACGTCGCGCTCGAGCTTGCCGGCGCGCGCGAGCGGCAGGAGCACGTCGGCGGCGAGCAGCAGCGCGGTCGTCGCCGAGTGGTTGTCGTCGGCGCCGCGACGCGGCCGCGCGCAGCCCGTCGCCGCCGCGCTCGGGCTCGTAGACGTCCTCCATGTAGGCGGTGTCGTAGTGGTCGCCCATGATCACCGCCTCGCCGCGGTTCTTGCCGGGGATGACCAGCACGACGTTGCGCTCGTGCGGCCTCGCCGGTCTGGTTCTTCGCCCAGCCCTCCGACCAGGGGAACTCGAAGTCGGTCTCCCAGCGGAACGCGTGGTCGACCGACCTCGGCGCGCCCGGTCATCCCGTGCTTCGCGATCAGCTCTGCGGTAGCGCGCGTGCAGGTGATCGCCGAGCGCGCTCGAGGTCGCGCCGCTCGTGCGCGCCACGCGCGGCCTGCCGCGCCGCGGCGCCGCCGTCTTGCCCCGTTGACGCGAGATGCCGTCGGCGTTGCTCTTCTGGCGGAACTCGCCCTCGCGCGAGCGCGGCGATGTCTGCCAGATCTGCTCCTCGAACGCGCGCGTGCCCAGGTCGGTCGAGCACGAGCGGCGCGGCCCGGGATCGCCGTCGGGCGCCGACGCAGGCGCGGAGCGCCGCGCGCAGCGCGCTCGCCGGCGTCGCGGTCCGACGCGCGCGCCGGGAGGCGCTCGAGCCACGCGTCGAGCGTCGCGTCCTTCGGCGATGTGCAGCGAGCGCGCGCGCGAACGACGGCGGCGAGCGGCGCGCCGAGCAGCTCGCGCACCTCGAGGAGCTTGCGCACGTTGTGGGTGGTGGTGTACCGTCGCGGGCGCCCGGCTCGCGCTGGAACAGGCGCGCGCGGCCTCGGTGGCCGGCGCGCGTCGAGCAGACGCGGCGCCAGCGTGATCAGCGGCCCGCTGCACCGTCGACGCTCGGCGGTGACGTAGCCGAGCGGCGCCGTCGGCGAAGCGTTCGGCCGCCGGCGCGTCGCGCCGCGCGACGAGCGGCAGGTGCCAGAAGAGCTCGCGCGTGCCGGCGCGCATCGGCGGAAAGTAGAAGCGGTAGCCGAAGCGCCCGCCGGCGTCGACCGCTGCCGCCGCCCGGGCGATCTCGCCGCGCGTCGGCGCGCGGGCCGTCGAGGAGCGAGCTCGTAGTCGTCGGTCCAGATCTGCGACGTTGCGCGCCATCGGCTTGCCGTAGAGCCCGAGCTCGTCGGGGTCGGTCGAGAAGAGCGCGACCGAGACCTTGTCGGTGAACGCGCCGTCGCCGTGGATCGTCGGCGTCGCGCGGACGCGCTCCCAGCGGTGCGTGCGCGCGACGCGCGCGACGATGCGGTGGCCGTGCGGCGTCGCTGCGGCCGGATCGCGCTCGTCGAGCCAGCCCGACTGCGGGATGCGGATCGCGTAGCTCGCCCTCGACGCGCGGGAACAGGTGGAGCAGCGGGATCTGCGTCGCGCTGCGGCAGCTCGCGCGCGAGCTTGCGGTAGCGCGGGTGCTCGAAGAAGACGAGGCTCGCCGGGTCGGCACCAGCGCGAGCTGCCCGCCAGGTACGCCTCGCGCACGCGCGGCGGGCAGGCGCGCGAAGGGCCGGAAGGTGACGACGGCGTCGGCAGTCCCCGGACACGCTCTCGCCGAGCAGAAGCGATCGTGCAGCGTCGGCGGGCACCTCGGCCGGCTCGGCGCACGATGCGCCACGCGCTCCGCGCCAGCGCCGGCCCAGCGCGACGAGCGCGCTCGAGCGCGCGTCGCCGTCGGCCGAGCTGCCAGAAGGCGCGCGCCGGCGCCCGTCGTGGCTCGCGCCGAAGAGCGTCCAGCGGACGTTGCCCTTGTCGTCCTGCGTGCGCGAGAGCGCGAGCGGCAGAGACGAGGACGAGGGTCGGCGCGCAGCCGGCCGGCGCTGCGCGGCCTCGGCGAGCTCCGCCGGCCAGGCGGGGTTGCCCTCGAGCAGCGTGCGCGAGAGCGCGTGCGGCTCGCCGCGGACGAGCTTGCCGAGCTCGCACGAGGAGGTGCGCGGCGATCCGGTCGAGCCCGGGCTCGAGCTCGTGCGCCTGCTCGTACTCGTCGATGTCCAGCCCGTCCGCGTCGCCCACCGCGAGTCGCCGCGGCCTGGCGACCGCGCGGGCGCGTAGGGCTTGATGCCGACGTACGGCGGCGGCATGAACTCCGAGTAGGCGCGCAGCGGGAAGCGCCCCGCGCCGCGGAAGGCTCGCGCGCCTCGGCCTCAATCTGCGCCCACGCGTCGCCCATCGAGGTAAGTCTAGCTTAGGATCACCACGCGTGGCGGTCGCCCGCAGGTTTTCGCATCGTCTGGACCACCGAGCTCGGCGAGCTCGTTGCAGTCGAGCCGCAACTCGCCGAGGTCTCCGCTCATGCCGAGGACCTCGCCGCCGGGTACAACGAGCCCGAGAACGCGCGGCTGATGACCCACACCGAGCCGTTCTCTCCGTCGGAGGTCGTCGAGCATTACCGGGCGATGCTCGCCGAGGGTGCGCGCCCATTTCTCCTCTTTCTGCAGGATGACCTGGTTGGGGACGCCGACCTGCGCGGATTCCGTGGCGATGCGGCGGAGTTCGCCTTCCTGGTCGCCGCACGGGAACGGCAGGGCAAGGGGCTCGGAACCAGACTGGCTCTAATAATCCATACCTTCGCCTTCAAAACCCTCAGGCTTGAGCGCGTCTACGCGTCAATCTCGCCGGGGAATCGCGCCTCTCGCCGTGTCTTCGAGAAGATCGGCTACAGCGTGGAAGACGGAGCCGAGGCACGCTCGTTCGCCGACGAGCCGGAAGACGTCATCATGGGCATCCACCGGACGGCGTTCCTCCGACTGAACGACACTGCGGTAGCGAGCATCGCCATCCAGCGCCGGTCCTGACGAGCATCCAGCGGGCTTCTGACATTCCTTGTCGCAGGAGATGCACCCATCCCCGCACGGGCATCCCCTCTTGCACTGCTTACAGCATTCGGGAAGGCGCTCTTTGGCTGGCGCGGGAACGAGCAGTGGTGTTCCCACGCACCACCCCCAAGAGCGGCCGGTCACGGGTTGTCCCCTTCCCTTCCGAGATGGCGAGAGCCCTACGGCCACTCGTCAGTGCGCCCGAGCGGCTCGTTTTCGCCTACGAGGACCAGACTCCCTTCGACCGCTACATTGCACGCGCGCCAATCGAGCGCGTGTGCCGGCGCATCGAGATGGAGCCCTTCAACATCCACATGACCCGGCATAGCTACGCCTCCCACCTGGTCCAGCGCGGCGTGCCGCTCGCCACGGTGGCGAAGCTCCTCGGTCAGAGCGTGCTCACGGTGACTGCGCGCTATGCACATCTCGGCAGAAGTGACCTGCACGACGCGGTGCGGGTGCTCGAACCCGACTCCCTGCCGCGTCCAGCGCCGCCCGCGACAAGTCGAGGCACAAGGGAGGCACACGCGGGAACCACCGAAACGCAGAGCGGACGAAAAGTCCTGCAATTTCGTGGGCGACCAACCGGGATTGAACCGGTAACCCCCGGAGCCACAGTCCGGACGGGACCGCCCGACGACTCGAAGTGGCTGTCAAGACCTTCGAGAACTCTGGGCGATTTCTCGGTTCCACGTGACCACCGGACGACCTCGGTTCACTCCGTCGCGGCCTGAGGGAGCGCCAACTCCCTCAATCTTCCCTCAATCGCCTTCGCGTGGATCACGTCCCGCGGATGCGGCTGGCCTTCGGGCAGCTGCCGCTCCTGGTCGGCTACTCCTTCTGACCGGGAGTTGCGATCAACAGCTGAGGCTTCCGTTCTGCCCCTCGCCCTCGCTCCGGCCTCTCGACTGGGTCCTTTGACCATGACGTGGCCAGACACCGGGAACGGGCACCAATACATCGCTTGCGCCGGGGTGACTGCGCCGCGGATGGCCACCTACGGCCCGGGTCGATACCTCGAGTCATGGGACCCTCGACCGAGTTCGCACCACGACGGCACCGACGCTACCCGGGGTGTGAGGAGCTATCGCGCTGCCGCGGCGACCGTCCGGAACGGGTGCTCCGCCAACGCGACCCGGCGGCCGTTTCGATCCTCGCCCTGCAGTGACAGGACGTAGCTGCCGGACGGGAGCAGCGCGCCGTCGAGCCCGATGAGGACCGCGTCTCGGGAGCTGGGCGCCACCTCGTCCTCCCAAACCGTCGGGCCACCCTCGGAACGGATGCGCACCCAGTAACGCTCGAAGCGCACCGGGACCTCCCGCTCGATCCACAGCGCCACTGGCTGACCGGCGGGCGGCAGCACCACGCTCGGTGCCTGACTGCCACGGGTGGTCATCAGCGCCAGGAGCGGCACCCGCGTCCCCGGGCGGGCTGGCGCAGGCTGCGTCGCGACCGGGGCAGGCGGGGCGCGCGTCGCCTCTGCACGGGCGCGGGCGAGCTCGGCCCCGGTCCGGGCCAGCGCCTCGCGCTCGGTGGCCAGGGCCTGCTCGGCGTTCCGAACGCGCTGGTCCCCCTCCCAGACGGCGACCACCAGCGCCGCTGTCGCGATGGCCGCCACGACCCAGCCCGCGCGCGTGGCCCAGCGTGGCCGGCTCCGGCGGGCGGGCTCGGCGCGGGGGGAGGCGCCTCCTTCGCTGCCATCACCCGGAACCCCTCCCGGAGCCGGTCCGCTGCCTCGACCCGGTCCTGGCAAGACCGACAGGCGATGAGATGGGCCTCGAAAGCCACCCGCTGCTCCGGGGCGAGCCGACCCGTGGCGTACTCCTCCGGCCAGCTCGCCTCGTGCATGCGATCGGGGTCCATGTCGACTGTCATGTGTCGGGACCCTCGGCACTATCGCGCCTCTCCCAGGCCTCCCGGAAACGTTCACGGGCCCGGTGGAGGATCCGGTTGAACTGCAGGCGGTCCACGCCCAGCTCGGCGCAGAGCACGTCCTTGTCCTCCTGACCGAGGTAGAAGCGCCGGAGCACTGCCCGGTCGCGGTCCGTGGAGAGCTCCCCCAGGACGCGGGCGATGCGTTGGACGTCCTCCTCGCGCTCCAGCCGCTCGACCGCGGACGGAGCGGGCGATTCCATCCGCTCCAGCCCGACCTCGTCCTCCGGGACCGAGCGGCGCGCCTTCCGGAGGTGCCCGATGGCAAGGTTGCGGGCGAGGCTGGCGAGGAAGGCGGGGAGCTGCTCCTCGTCCCGGAGCGCTCCGGCGCGGAGCCGCTCCAGGCCGATTCGGAACGTGTCCTGGTGCAGGTCCTCGACCAGCGCTGCCTCGCGGGCGATGTGCCGGAGAATGAGCCGGACGCCACGGCCGTACATCTGGACGAGCTCCGACTCCGCGGTGCGGTCGCCGGCGCGGATCCGCTGGGCGAGGGTGGCCGGGGATGGGGCGGGCTCGGGCACCGAGATGCGAGCCTACCACGGAGCGTCCGAGCTCCGGCGGGCGCGATTCCCCGACGCGCTTCACCTCGGGGCCGCGGCCGAAGCAGCCAGGCACGAGGGTCCCGCAGCCTCGCCCGCGCGACAGGGCGCGTTGGCCCGGTGCGCGGGGCTGTCGCGCTCCTCGCCAATCCGGAGGACAAGCGCCGTCCCGAGCGCGCAGCAGAGGAGCGTGAAGACCAGCCCTTCGACCACACCCCGGACCAGGAACCGTGCCACGACCGACACGCTCATTTGAGCAGCTCCAGCTCGGCCTGCGTGAGGCTCCTGTCCTCTCCATCGAAGTCGATGGGCGGAAGCACCCCCATCGCACGGGTGGGCTGAGCCGGGGCCTTGGCTCGACCACCCAGCCCGAACAGACGCCTGAGGAGCCGCAGACCGTGGAGACCATGGTTGTCGAATCCGACCGACACACCGGTGGTGAAGACAGGAGCGCGCATGGTCAGTCCTGCCAGAGCGGCCACTCGGTCGCCGCGGTCGGCGTCGAGTCCGAGGCTCCGCGTCGCGCGGGAACGAACGCCGCCAGGAGCCCGAGCCCAATGATGAGGAAGACCGCGGCGTACAGCGAGCGGACTGAAGTGGTGTGTCCGCGTTCGACGTCCTTCGACATGGTGTCTGCTCCTGTTCGAGAGGCTCAACAGGAGGAGTGTCGATCCGGAACGAGCTATCGCACCGCCGACCGGCCCCGGACCCACACGCCCTCCGGTGGCACATGGAGGCCCCGGCGAGGAGGCACGAACCGCGATGGACCGCGGGCGGCGGGCCTTAGCGGAGCTCGGCAGGCGTGGTCGAGAACGATCTCCAGTCCCCCTCGAGCACGAACCCGGCCCAGGCATGCGGCGCGGAGGTCCGCCGCTCTCGCCGCAACGCGCGCTGTGCGGCCCGGAGCGCATCGGCGGGCGGAAGGTGGTGGTCCAGCAGCTCGGAGTAGAAGCCGGACATCAGCGCTGCCGTCGCGGTGTCCGAGACCTTCCACAGGCTCGCCACCACGCGCGGCGCCCCGGCGTTCATGAATCCGCGGGTGAGCCCCACCAGCCCTTCGCCACGCACGTCCTTGCCGAGCCCCGTCCGGCAAGCCGAGAGCACCACCAGCTCGGCCGAGAGCTTCATGGTCGAGATGTCGGCGAGCGAGAGAAAGCCGTTCTTCGGCGTGCCCGCGGGATCCCGCTCGGAGAGAACGATGCCGGACAGCTCCGGCCGCCGGATGTCGAGAAGAGCGTGGGTGGCGAAGTGCACGATCCGTGCGCTGGCGACTTCCGCACCCATCGCGGTTTCCCGGCTCGCCTCGGCTCCGAACGCAGTGAGAACGCGGTCGCGGGGCAGGTGTGACGCGATCGCCAGCGCCTCGCGGCGTGAGCCAGGGAGCGGCTCGAGGTGCCGCAGCCCCGCGTCCTCCAGCGATCGGACGAGGGGTCCGAGCTCACTCCGCTTGCCATCACCGACCACTGGATCGGCGAGCACGGCGAGCTCGAGACCGCCCGGTGCGGGGACGTTCGTCGTCCTGAGGGCCGCGAGCACGGAAGCGGACGGCGAGTTCACGACGGTGTAGATGTTGAGCAGCGCTCGGCCTCGCTCCGGTGAGGGGAGCGCGGCGAAGGGCACCTGCTGGAGCGGTCCGTCGGCCACCACCAGGAGCCGCTCTCCCTGGAGGGCTCCCGCCACTGGCCCGAGCACCATCCTCGACAGCGCGGCCGCCGGCCCGGGCGCGTCGTCCGGCGCGAGGGGATCGCTCCACCGGCGGACCACGGCCTTGACCGCGTCCTCGATCTGCTTCCTGCCGGGGAGCACGGCCGAGCGGACGCGGGTTCGAGATACCACCCACACGAAGCTCCGGTCCCTGCCGACCATGTACTCGACGAGGGTCGTCGAGGGATCGAGGACCTTCTCCCGGATCTCCGGCAGTGACAGCGGCGCCCCTGGAGCGAGCGCGGCGTAGCGGGGGCTGCTGGCCCGCATCCGGGCCTCGAGTTCCTCTCGCTCGCGGCCGAGCGATTCCAGCTCACGCTCGACGGCGTCCGCCTCCCCGCCTCGGTGCTCGCGGCCAAGCACCGCGACGAGTGCGCGCCGGGCATGCTGTGCCCGCGCGTCGAGGGCCTTCTCCTCCTCGAGGAGAGATGCGCCGACGCCAGAGCGCACGTCGACCCGGGCTCCGGTGAGGACGTCGAGGAGCGCCCTGGCCCGCGCGGTCTCGCTCACCTCGAGCGCGGCGACATCCCAGCCCCGATCAGGCTCGCGAGCATGGAGCGCCAGCAGAACCTCGACCAGCAGCTCGTACTTGGGATGGTCCCTGGCGATCCACGCGGACCGGGAGCTGGAGCCCTGGATCGATTGCCGCGTCTCCTCGGTGACGCGGACCGCCGCCCGCGCGTGGTCACGTGCCTCCTCCAGCCGCCCGAGACCCAGCTCAACCGTTGCCAGGTGGTAGAGGCTCTCCGCCTCCAGCGAGCGGTCGCCGATGGCGTGCAGCTCCGACACTGTCCAGATCAGGCGCGCACGGGCCTGATCGGCCTGTCCGGTCGCGGCCAGGACGCGGGCCCGGTCGGTCTCGAGGATCGCGGTCGTTCGACGGTCCCCATCGCCGGAGATGCGGCTGAGCGCCTGGTCGAAGAGCCTGGAGGCCTCGGCCCAGCGTCGCTCGTCGAGTCGGAGGAGCCCCATGTTCTCGAGGGTGATCGCCGCGAACCTGGCGGCCCGCATGCGCTCGAGCAACGGGAGCGCCCGCTGGAAGGAGGACCACGCGAGATCGCGCCGACCGAGGCCCTTCCACGCGATGCCGGTCGACAGCTCGGTGATGCCTTCCGCCCGGATGTCACCCAGGGCCCGGAACTGCGCGCCGGCCTCCTGGAGATCACGCAGCCCCCGCTCCGTCTCTCCGAGATCCAGGTACTGGTTGGCTCGGTTCTTCAGGGTGACCGCCTGCACGCTCCGATCGCCGTCCTGGCGGGCGAGCTCCAGGGCCTCGGTGTACCGGGCGATCGCCTCCGGCTTCCTCCCCAGCATGTTGAGGGCGATGGCCATGCCCGTGACGATCCGACCCTCCGCGTACGGCAAGGGCCCGAGCTCCCTCCGCAGCGCGAGGGCCTGGGAGTACAGCTCGAGCCCGGCGCGTGGATTTCCCTGTTCCGAGACCACCAGGCCCAGCTGCTCGAGGCACCTGCTCTCGCCGGCGCGGTCTGCCACTTCGCGCCAGAGCGGTAGCGCCTGCTCGAGCCGGGCATGGGCTTCCTCGAGACGATTCATCGGTTCCAGCAGATACGTCGCCCGGACCAGCGTCGCGGCTTGCTCGAAATGGTCCGGAATCTCCCCGAACCGGGACGCGGATCGATTGTACAGCTCGATCGCGCGGAAGTACTGTGCGCTCTCGTTCCGGTCCCCGATCAGATCTGCCTCGCGTCGCAGGCGCTCGGCCTCGATGCGCGCACGGTCCGTCTCGTTCGCGGCATGGGTGGAGGCGAGCGTGAGCTGGAAGCGACCGCCCCGCGTTCCCTCCCGCAGCACCATCTCGATCCGCTGCGCTCCGGCCCGCGCGGCGATCCCGGTGAGGGTGACCGGCTCGGTGGAGGCAGACACGCTCTCTTCGCCGAGCTGCGCTCCGTCCGGCCCGGACAACCGGACCGCGAACTCCAGGTGCGGGTGCTCGATCCGAAGATGGAGGACGTCCCCCTCGGATGCGTCCACCTCGAATGTCGTCGGTGCGCTTGGACCGACCTCTGCCTGGACGGTCGTGCCGAAAGCGAGCGGTGTCTCCGCCAGCGCGGGCGAGCCCACGACCAGGGTGACCCAGAGCACTTTCCAGCCCGACATGCCCGACCTCTCGCGACGTCGACCAGACTACCCGGAGGCGGCGCCGCCCGGCACACCCGTCCCACCCCTCGGTCGACCAGAGTTCACTTCACGGTTGCCCAGGCCTCGCCCTCGCCCGACGCGCCGGATGATCATCGGCTTCGCCTCCTCTTTCGAGGATGTGCGACGAGCCAGGCGACTATCGCAGCCAGTCCTCCAGCGCGGACAGCTCGAGCACGTGGACGACGTTCGCCGGTCGCTGCGGCGGTGAGCCCGCTTCCGGCTTGGCGAAACGCTGCCGTCCTTCTTCAGACCGGTCGTGGCAGCCCGAGACGACGGATGGTGCGCGAGTCGAGCTGTCGCCTCTGAAACACAGCCCCAGCATTGTCCGCGCCACGGACTTCGTGCTTCATGCGTCGCTGCGTCCGCGGGATGCCGCCATTGTCCTAGCTTTTCGGCCCCGCGGCGATGAAGCGCGTGGACGCAACACCGCGGCGAAGGGCACTCACGGGCCATCAGCGCCCGAGTTCGCGAACGGGCACGCTCAACAAACCCTAGCACCGCACTCGCACGGCCTCCGGGCGTTCCGCTGTCGTCGTCTGTGATCCGGACGTGGCCATCCGTGAGGTGAAACCCGTGCCGCTCGATGTGGTCCAGGGATTCTGACCCCGGGACGCAGGACGCTCTGGCAGTCGTGGCCGCGTGACCGGACCTAGTGCCAGACCAGGTGATCCAGTCTGTCCCGATGGACCCTGATGGTCCGAGAGCTGCTCTGGGCGTCGAGGAGAACGCTCTCGCTCTCCACCGCCGAGACCTGCCACAGCGACCCCACCGACACCCTCGTCGATTCCGTCGGGACGTCCTCTGGGTGCGCACTGAAGGCCTGAACGCACTTGAGCCACTTCCCGGCGTGCAGGTCCGACAGCGTGAGCTTCATCGGGGCAGCCTATATCCGGCAGCCAGGCGATCGTAGAGGGGCAGATCCCCGCGGCGGGGACCGGTGGCGGCGAGACTCCCGAAAACAACGCGAGGATCGCTGCGATCAGACGCGACGTTGGCTGAACGGCCAATTGGGCTCACGAGCGCTCGGTCACCTCCGATGAACTGGATCGATCGGGTCAACCTGCCGGAACGTTTGGGCGACCAACCGGGATTGAACCGGTAACCCCCGGAGCCACAGTCCGGTGCTCTACCAATTGAGCTATGATCGCCGTGCTGAGAGTCGGCTCACGTAGCCGAGATCTCCTGCGACTTCAAGCCGATGGCGCCCCGCCGGCCTCCTCCCGGCCGGCCGTCCCCGGTGTTCACCCCGCGTCCATCGCCCCGCAGCGGTGGCGGCGAATCGCGCCCGGCTATCCCACACTGCATGTCGCGCATGGGGCTCCGCATCGAGGACTACGCCGTCATCGGGGACACGCAGAGCGCGGCGCTGGTCGGGAACGACGGCAGCATCGACTGGCTCTGCCTCCCGCGGTTCGATTCGGGGGCCTGCTTCGCCGCGCTCCTCGGCAGGCCGGAGCACGGCCGCTGGCTCCTGAGACCCGAGGCCCCGGTCCGCGAGACCCGGCGCCGCTACCGGGGTGACTCCCTGGTCCTCGAGACCGAGTTCCACACCGACGAGGGCGTGGTGCGGGTGGTCGACGGGATGCCCATCCGCACCCGGTGGCCCGACCTGGTCCGGCTCGTCGAGGGCGTGTCGGGCCGGGTGCGGATGCGGATGGAGCTCGTCATTCGCTTCGACTACGGCTCCATCGTCCCCTGGGTACGCAAGGGCCGGGAGGACGCGCTGCTCGCCATCGGCGGCCCGGACGCGCTCGAGCTCGTCACCCCCGTGCCGACGCGCGGCGAGGGGACTGACCACCGTCGCCAGCTTCGAGGTCGGCCCCGGGTGAGCAGATGCCGTTCCTCCTCACCTGGCATCCCAGCCACGAGGACCCGCCGCGTCCGTCGGATCCGGTGCGCGCGCTCGAAGGACACCGAGCGGCACTGGCAGCGCTGGTCGGACCGCTGCAGCTACCACGGGCCATGGCGCGAGGCGGTGGTCCGCTCGCTGCTCACGCTCAAGGCGCTCACCTACGAGCCCACCGGGGGAATCATCGCCGCGCCGACCACCTCCCTCCCCGAGCAGCTCGGCGGCGTGCGCAACTGGGACTACCGGTACTGCTGGGTCCGGGACGCGACGCTCTGCCTGTACGCGCTCCTGCAGGGTGGCTACCACGAGGAGGCGCGGGCCTGGCGCGACTGGCTGCTCCGGAGCGTGGCCGGGAGCCCGGACGACCTGCGCACGCTCTACGGAGTCCGGGGTGAGCGACGTCTCCCCGAGCTCGAGATTCCCTGGCTCCCCGGCTACGAGAAGTCGGGGCCGGTGCGCGTGGGGAACCAGGCCGTCGACCAGCTGCAGCTCGACGTCTATGGCGAGCTCATGGACGCGCTGTACACCGCGCGTCGGGTGGGCCTGGCCAACGACGAGAACGCCTGGGCGCTGCAGCGACATCTCATGACCTGGCTGGAGAAGAACTGGTCCCAGCCCGACGAGGGCATCTGGGAGGTGCGCGGGCCCAGGCAGCAGTTCACCCACTCCAAGGTGATGTGCTGGGTGGCGCTCGACCGGGCGGTCAAGATGGTGGAGCAGTTCGGGCTCGAGGGTCCCGTCAGCCGCATGGCGCGAGGTCCGCGACCGCATCCACCGCGAGGTCTGCGCGCAGGGGTGGAACGCGCACCGCGGGAGCTTCACCCAGTTCTATGGGAGCGATGCGCTCGACGCGAGCCTCCTCCTCATTCCCCAGGTCGGCTTCCTCCCCGCCTCGGACCCACGGGTCGTCGCCACGGTGGACGCCATCCAGCGCGACCTGCTCCGGGACGGCCTCGTGCTCCGCTACCGGACCGACGACAGCACCGAGCGTGGACGGGCTCCCTCCCGGCGAGGGCGCATTCTTGCCCTGCAGCTTCTGGCTCGTGGACGCGCTGGCCATGCTCGACCGGCAGGACGAGGCACGCGCCCTCTTCGAGCGGCTCCTGTCCCTGCGGAACGACGTCGGACTGCTCAGCGAGGAATACGACCCACGCGCCCGGAGGCTGGTGGGCAACTTCCCACAGGCGTTCAGCCACATCGCTCTCGTGGACACGGCCTCGAACCTGTGCCGGCTCCCCTCGGCCCCCGGTGAACATCGAGGTGACGGAAGGGGTCGAGCCGCGACAAGCTAGGGGCAGATCCCCCGAGGTGACGCCCTCCCCGTCTGCCACGCGCCTGCCGGCGCTCCTGCTCCTGGTCCTTGCCGGGCCCGCTGCGGCGCGGGTGGCGGTCCTGCCCCTGAGCGGTCCGCGGAACGCAAACCTGGAGCGGCAGCTCTCGGCCACCATCTGCAGCAAGATGGGCTGTGTCCCCGCCTCCAGCGTGATGACCTCCAAGAAGGTGGACTGGGACAAGGTCCGCCGGGCCCGCCTGGACGGCGTGGTGGTGGGCGGGCTCTCGAAGTCCAAGAAGCCGCAGATCCTCGAGGTGAGCTTCCTGACGCCGGACGCGCAGCGCGCCTACCGGGACGCGTGTGACAATCGTCAACGGGCGCATCTCCTCGAGCCAGCTGGTGGAGATCCGCGACGGGGTCGCCGCGGCAGTCCGCGCGGCCCGGGCCCCGGCCGCCCCCGTCGCCGCGGTCCCGCCCCCGACGCCCGCACCCGCTCCCCGGAGCCGTCGCCGAGCCCCCGCCGGCGGGCATCCCCCCGCCACCGCCGGGAGAGATCGCCCCGCCACCGCCCGGCGAGATTGCCCCTCCGCCCGCGGGGACGGAGATCGCCCCGCCCGCGGCAGGCACGACGGTCGAGTCGGAGGGCGCCGCGAAGCCCGACCTCGTGACGGTGGAGATTGGCCGTCCAGCTCGTGCACCGGAAGCTGGACCTACTCCGGCGGAGCTCACCCCGGGCGGGCTGCGCACCTATGGCCTCTCCCTGTTCACCGAGCCACGGGCCCTCATCGGCCTGTACCCGGTGCGCTCGGCCGAGGGGATCCTCTCGGCCGCCGGTCTCGAGCTCTCGGGCGCCGTGGCGATCGGGCCGGTCCTGGCCGGGTCCGACCCCTCGGCGCCGAAGTTTCCCCTGAGCCTGTGGTGGCTCGATGGTGGCGCGCGGGTCTGGCTCCGGCTGGGCAGCTGGCGGCTCGGGCCGGCGGTCGGGTTCCGCAGGTGGCACCAGTCCGTCCAGCCGAACTCCCAGGGGCTCCAGCTGGACGGCGTCCCCACCATCGATGCGAACGCGTTGCGGCTCGGGCTCGGCGTCGACGGCCCGATCGCCGGCGCATTCGGGCTGGCCGCCGAGGTGTCGTACTTCCTCGTCCTCTCGACCGGGCTCGACGCCACCCTCTTCCCGGGCGCGAGCGCCGGTCCCGCGTTCGAGGGTCGGCTGGCGTTCACCTGGCAGGTGTCTCACCCGCTGCGACTGTTCCTGGGCGGAACGTTCTCCCGGGAGAGCTACAACCTCAACGGCGCCGGGGGCGCAGTGAGTGCGCAGGCCACCGTCTTCGGAGGAGAGCTCGGCTTCCGGCTCGGCCTCTGACACCGCCCCCCCCGGGTGACGGAATGCCCCGGTGGCGGCAACTGACTGGAGGGGCACCCGCCCCGTCTTCCCGCGCTAGAGTCGAGAACCGTCATGAGCAAGAACCGCAGCTTCCTCTCCGTCCTGGTCGCCGCCGTCGTCGTCCCGCCGCTCGCTGCCGCCGCGCTGACGGCCCGCGCTCCGGCACAGGTCTCGTTCATCGCCCAGGGCCCGGCCGGGCTGCTGATCGAGGGCAAGTCGACCGAGCTCCAGGTCACCGATCGGCCCGACGCCCTGGTGGTGACGGTTCCCCTGGCCAAGCTGGACACGGGCATCTCGCTGCGCGACCACCACATGCAGGAGAAGTACCTCGAGTCCCAGAAGTACCCCAACGCCCAGCTGGCGGTGGCCCGCACCGCGATCAAGTTTCCCGCCGAGGGCCAGAGCACCGAGGGGACCGTTCCCGGCCACGCTGGCCCTGCACGGGAAGTCGAAGACCGTCCCCGTGCACTACCGCGCGACCCGCCAGGGCAAGTCCTACGAGGTGAAGGGAGACCTGAAGGTCGATTTCCGCGAGTTCGGCATCGAGATTCCCAGCTACCTCGGCGCGACGGTGAAGCCACCGGTCGACGTCAACGTCGCATTCGTCCTGGATGACAAGTAGCCGCCGCGGCGGTCCGCTTCTCGTCCTGATCGCCGCGCTCGCCGTCCCGGGCGCGGCGCATGCGTACCCGTGGATGATCCGCCACGGGTACAGCGGCTGCGGGGTCTGCCACGTCGACCCGTCCGGTGCCGGCCTGCTCACCGACTACGGCCGCGCGCAGTCCGAGCTCCTGATGGCCACCCGCTGGTCGGGGGAGAAGACCGAGGAGGCGAGCCCGTCCGCCGACTTCGGATTCGGACTGTTCAAGCTCCCGGAGTGGCTGTTCCTCGGGGTGAGCTACCGCGGCGGCGAGCTCGTCACCGAGGCCAACGACCTCTACGACACCCGGTGGCTGACGCATGCTCCTCGACCTGCGGGCCGGCCTCCGCATCGGCCGCTTCCGCGCCTCCGGGAGCATCGGGTGGCTTCCCGAGCGCGGCACAGGGCATCAGCATCACCTCCAAGGACGCCAACAACGTGGTGATGCGCGAGCTGTGGGCCGGGTGGGAGCTCGGCGAGGAGGCCGGGCTCGTCCGCGTCGGCCGGATCGAGCTGCCCTTCGGGCTGCGCAACATCGAGCACACCAGCTGGGTCCGCTCGGTGACCCGCACCGACATCAACGTCAACCAGCAATACGGCGTCGCCCTCCAGCTCGGCAGCGACAAGCTGCGGGGCGAGATCATGGCCATCGCCGGAAACTTCCAGGTGAGTCCGGACCAGTACCGGGAGAGGGGCGCTCCGGGTACGTGGAGGCCATGGTTGCGCCCTCGGTGGCGGTGGGCGTGAGCGGGCTCATCACCCGGGCGCAGATCGGCCTCGGCGGCTCGGTGCCGATGCTCCGGCAGTCGTACGGTGGCTTCCTGCGCGCGGGCATCGTCCCCACGCTCGGGATCCTCGCCGAGGGGGACGTCGTGCTCTCGCAAGGGCTCGGGACCGGCGTGCTCCAGACCAGCTCGGTCACCTGGACCCAGCTCGACTGGGAGCCGATCCAGGGCTTCCACGTGATGCCCGCCTTCGAGACCTGGAAGCAGTACGGCGACATCGGCGGCGTGGCGACCGGCGAATGGCTCACCCTCGACTGGTTCCCCTGGAGCCACGTCGAGCTGCGCATCGACGTGTTCTTCCGCCAGCAGCCGCAGGCGAGCGGCACGCACGAACAGCGTCGGCGCGCTCTTCCAGGTGCACGTCCTTCTGTGAGATGGATGGGCCTCCTTGCTGAGGCCGCTCCTCCGACGGGTCCTGTGGGTGGTCGGTGTCGCGGCCGCCTTCGTGCTCCTCGCGCTGCTCGGGTCGTCCGTCGCCGCTCTCCTCTCGCCCGGCGAGTCGTTCCGCCCGGAGCCCGAGCCGGTGCGCCCGACGCCGACGCCGCCACCGCTCCCGCCGCCGTCACCGGCCCCGGCGCGCCGTCCCGACCCGCCTCCGCCGCCGCTCCCCCCACGCCGCCGCCCGCGCCCGTCCCCGCCGAGCCGCCACTGGTCTCGGCCGACGCGGGGCGGATCCCGCTGACCGACCGGCTCCGCCTCCGGCGTGAGCTGATCCGCGGCCTCACCGCGCTGAAGGGCGAGCTCGCGGGTTGCCCGGCGACCCCCATGCGCCCCAGCGCTGGCGGTCGGGCCGCGCTGGTGCTCGACCTCCAGGGCGTGGGGAACGGCGCCCGCGTCCTCGGGACGACGCTCGAGGCCGACATCCCGGTGAACGACCGCTTCGTCTCCTGCGTCTCGGGCGTGCTCCAGGGAAAGACGCTGCCGGCGACCGGGGTGACCCCCGGGGCCCGGATGCGCTTCTTCATCCCGCTCGGGCTGGCGGGGAACACCCTCGGCCTCTCCTCCGCGTCGCTGGTCGAGGGAGAGGACGTCGCTCCCCGCTGACTACAGCATCCAGCCGAGGAAGACGCCGCCACCCAGATAGGTGTCGGTCGCCCCGCCGGCCACGTGGGCGTCTCCCGGCACGGGGTTGAAGGTGAACCCGTAGCGCTGCACCCCACCCTGGATGCGGATCTCGAAGGCGCTGCCGAGCATGACCCCGACGCCGAGGTTCGCCTCCACGCCCATCGACGACTGGTGGGGGAACCAGGCCGCGGTGCCAATCTCCCCGACCGAGAAGAGGTACCGGTAGAACACGCCGCCGAGCAGCGACACCGGCCCGAAGAGGGAGAAGCGGAGGTCCACACCCGCGGCGAGCGCCGAGTAGCCCACGTCCGGGATGTCCGGCCTCGGGCTGGAGGGCGTGCCGGAGATGGTGAACGCCTGGCGCTCGTAGCCGAGCTCGAGCCCCACGTGAGACTTCTCGCCGATGAGGAAGCGGTAGCCGAGTCCGAGACCCCAGGCGAGCAGCTGGCTCGGGTAGGTCGTCCCGTCCGCCGTGGTCGACTTGAGACCGACCGACATCCCGAGGTGGCCGGTGAGGTATCCCCGCTGTCCGAAGAGCGGCGCCCAGGTGACCTTCACCGCCGGGGCGATGCCCGATCCGAGCGAGTAGCCCAGGAGCGACTGGTAGATGTCCTGGTTGTAGGTGAAGTTCCGGCTGAAGATCCCGGCCCCGACCGCGAGGTCGAGCACCGGGCGCCCCGGCTCGAGGCGCGTGGAGGTCGTCGAGGTGCTGCCCACCACCCCTGGATCGATCTGGGCGGTGCTCGCCGTGGGGAGCGGCGGCGCGGCCCCGGTCGGCAAGGGCGGCTCGGAGAGCGGCGGAGGGGCGGCGAGCGAGGCCGCCGACGCTCCGGGCGCAGCTGTGGAGCTCGCCGCTGCCACCGCGGCCACCCCGGCCGCAGCGGGAACAGGCGCCGGCTGGAGCGAGCCGGGGCGGGGCGGGCTCGTGCCGGTCAGCGACTTCTGGAACCGCGGCTTCATCTGCTTCGACAGCGTCTGCCCGAGGGCCTTGCCGCTCGACGCCTTCCAGGTGGCGTCGTCCACGATGGCCCCGGTGGCTCCGTCGCGCACCTGCACCACGGCGATCTGGCTCGTGCCCTTGTCCAGGGTGGTCACCCGCACCACCGCGTCGAGCTTCATCGAGAGCGAGAGTGCCAGGTACGCCTGATCCGTGCCCAGCGCGACGCCGTACTTCTGGGCCTCCTCCTGGAGCCGGTTGTCCGGCACCTTGATTCCCTTGAGCGCCGAGATCGCTGCCTTGCTCGCCGCCTCCGCGCTCGGCCCCGTGGCCAGGACGCCGTAGCGCCGCGCGGCCTTCGAGGTGGACTTCTTCGCTGCCCAGGCCGGACCGGCGCCGAGCGCGGCCACCAGGAGGACGAGCGCGCCGGCCCTCACTCCTGGCCTCCGGCCGCGAGGTTCCGCGTCCACTCCACGATGCAGGAGATCTCCCCGTTGGTGAGCCCGCCTCCGGGCGGCATCGACGAGGTGCAGGTGGGGTTGGACTGGGTGATCAGCTCCTGGAGCGTGCCGCCGTCGGTGACGTCCACCCGCCGGCGCGGCGGGCAGGCCGTGGTGCTCACGTTCACCAGCCGTGCGCCCGCGTCAGGCGACTCGAGGTCGAGCCCGCTCACCTGGACCGAGGCCGAGTGGCATCCGGACACGCACTTCTTGAGGATGACGTCGGACTTCGCCGGCTTGCCAAGGCTCGGGCAGATGTAGCCGCCGAGCGACGCCCCGCCGTCGCCGAAGAGATCCGGGTTTTCGAGGGAGCCCGCACACCCCGCCAGCACCGAGAGGCTGGCGGTCAGGACAACGTGTCGAAGGGGCACACGGGTGACGGTAAACGAGCGTCACGCGAGCGGACAATGTGCTCGCCCCGCCTACCCCGACGCGCAACCGAAAGGTCAGTGCTCCGTCGCCGGGGGTTCGATGGGCGGCGGAGCGAGTGCGCCGCTTGCGTCGCCCAGCGCCCAGGTCAGCCAGGCGATCGCCGCGGACGACTGCGCGAGCGCCACCGGGTCGATGTGGTCGACGGTGTCCGCCGCCGAATGGTGGACGTCGAAGTAGTGCGTCGGATCCTGCCACAGGTGGACCGTTGGGAGCCCACGCTTTCTGGCCAGCGCTCGGAGGTCCGCCCCGTAGTGCTCGGTCTTCCGCGCCCCGGGCTCCACCCCCACCGCGGCCAGCGGGCCGAGCAGCGGGCCGAGGAAGGACTCGGCTCCCTCTCCGCCCCGAACCCCGACCCAGAGCGGGCGTCCGGCCCCCGAGTCCGTCTCCAGCGCCGCGACATGGACCTCTGCTGCATGGGCCTCGGCGTACGCCTTCGCCCCGGCGCCGCCGTTCTCCTCGTTCATGAAGAGGACGAAGCGGAGGGTCCGGCGCGGCGCAGGCCGAATCCTGGCGATGAGCCGCGCGGCCTCGACCACCATCGCCACGCCGGTGCCGTCGTCCTGGGCACCCACCGCGAGATCCCAGGAGTCGAGGTGCGCCCCGACGAGCACGACCTCCTCCGGGCGCTCCCGGCCGCGAATCTCGGCGACCACGTTGGCGGAGGGGACGTTCGCCCCGGTCTTGCACCCGAGCACCAGACGCACGCGCACCGGCCCGGCGCCCAGCCAGCGGTGGAGCGCGTCGGCGTCCTCCGTTGCGATGGCCACGGCGGGGATGGCGCGCTTGCCCGCACCGAAGACGACCACGCCGGTGTGAGGCGTGCGCAGCGACGCGCTCGCGGCGGAGCGGACCATCGTGGCCACTGCGCCTCGCTCGGCGGCCTTCGCCGGCCCGAAGGACCGGAGCTCGGAGGCCGCGCCGTAGCCGTCGGCGGTCGACATCGTGTGATGGAAGTAGACGATGCGGCCCTGGACCGGCGCAGTGGCCAGCGCCTCGAGGCTCGTCACCTCCACCACCTCCGCCTCGACCCCTCCCGACGGCGTGGGCGGGCTCCCTCCGAGGGCGGTGAGCGCCAGGGGCCAGGCGCGGCGGCCCGGACCGGCGAGCACCTCCCCGTGCTCCTCGCCACGCGCCCACGGCGTGACGGTCACCGCCTCGGTCCGCACCGGCACGCCCGCGGCCTTGAACTGCTCCACGCCCCAGCGCACCGCCTCCGCCGCACCCGGCGAGCCGCTGAGGCGCGGGCCGATGCGGTCGGCGAGATCGGTGACCGTGGCCAGCGTGGCGCCGTCGGTGAGGGCGCGGCCGACGATGTTCTCGGCCTGGGAGGGCGTGGCCGCCGGAGGCGCGGCGAGGAGGAGGAGCACGAGCGGAGCGAGCATGGAGCCGAATGCATGCCATAGACTGGCCAGCACAGTGAGCGTCTTCGCCTTGCTCGCCTCGGTGGCCCTCGCCGCGGCTCCGTCCGAGCTCCGGTGGGGCGCGGACGCCGAGGGGGGCGCGCCCTACGTCTTCGAGCAGCCGCCCGGCCACCTGCGCGGCTTCGAGGCCGAGCTGGCCGAGCTGCTGGCCAGTCGCCTGGGCCGCACCGGCCGCCACGTCCAGGGCCCGTTCGCCCAGCTGCTCCCGCTGCTGGAGCGCGGCGACGTGGACGTGGTCATCAACGGCATCGAGGCGACGGAGGACCGTGCCCGGGCGTACGCCCTCACCCGTCCCTACTGGGCGGGCCCCGAGCGGCTCACGGTACGGCGCGACGACCTTGCCGCCCCGGCGACCGTCGCCGAGCTGCGCGGACGCCGGGTGGGCACCCTGCCGGGCACCCTGGCCGACCGGATGCTGCGCGCCGCGGGTGCGGACGTGCGGACCTATGACGGTGGGCAGGAGGACCCGTACCGCGACCTCGCGCTCGGGCGGACCGATGCGGTGCTCCTCGATGCGCCGGTGGCCCTCTACTACGGCGAGCGGCCGGAGCTGACCACGCTCCCGGCGGGATTCGGCGAGCTCCGCTACGTGGTGGTGGCGCGGGCGAGCGACGGGCCGCTCCGGGACGCGCTCGATGCGGCGCTCGCGTCGATGATCGAGGACGGCACCCTCCCGGCGCTGCTGCAGCGCTGGGGCCTCTGGACGGACGCAGCCGGAGAGGTGCTCGGCGTGCCCACGCCTCCGTCCGGACCGGCGAGCGAGCTCGTGGCCTGGCGCGCCGCCCGGGGCCAGGGGCTGTTCAGCGTCGGCGCGGGACCGGTGCTCCGGGCACTCGGGCGCGGCGCCGCGGTCACCCTGGTCCTCTCGGTCACCGTCGATGGCGCTCGCGGTGCTGCTCGGCGCGGCGCTGGCGCTGGCCCGGGTCTATGGACCGCGCCCGCTCGCCGCGCTCGCCGGCGGCTACGTCGAGCTCTTCCGCGGGACGCCGCTCCTGCTCCAGCTCATCGTGGTCTACTACGGGCTGCCCGAGCTCGGGCTTCGCCTGAACCCCTTCGTCGCCGGCTGGCTCGCGCTCGGGCTCAACTACGCGGCGGCCGAGGCGGAGAACTACCGCGCCGGGCTCCTGAGCGTCCCGCGGACCCAGCTCGACGCGGCGCGGGTGCTGGGCCTCGGCCGCTGGCAGGCCGTGCGGCACGTCATCGCGCCGCAGGCGCTGCGGGTCGCGCTGCCGCCGGTGACCAACGACTTCATCGCCCTGCTGAAGGACAGCTCGCTCGTCTCGGTCGTCACGCTGACCGAGCTCACCAAGACCTACGGCACGCTCGCCGCGGCCACGCGCGACCACCTCGGGCTCGGGCTGCTGGTCGGCGCGATCTACCTCCTGCTCGGGTCTGCCCTTCGCCCGGCTCTCGCGCCAGCTGGAGCGGCGGCTCGCGGCTCACCTCGAGGTGGCGCGGTGAGCGGGCTCGAGGTGGAGGGGCTCGTCCGCCGGCTCGGGCCGGAGCGTCGGGCGGTACTGGACGGGCTCAGCCTGCGCGTGGAGGCGGGAGCCGTGGCTGTGGTGCTCGGGCCGAGCGGCTCCGGCAAATCCACCCTGCTCCGATGCCTCGCCGGGCTGGAGCCCTTCGACGCCGGACGGGTGATGCTGGGCGCGCTCCGCGTGGAGCGGTCCGGGTATGCAGCGTTGCTCGGCCGCGTGGGGCTGGTGTTCCAGTCGATGGAGCTGTTCCCGCACCTCCGCGTGCTCGAGAACTGCACGCTGGCCCCGAGGCTCCGGGGAGCACCCGAGCCTGGGCACGAGGCACGCACCTGGCTCGAGCGCCTGGGCCTGGCCGACCGGGCGGACGCCTGGCCGCAGTCGCTGTCCGGCGGCGAGCGGCAGCGGGTGGCCATCGCCCGCGCGCTGTCGTGCCGTCCGGCCGCGCTGCTCTGGGACGAGCCAACCAGCGCGCTCGACCCTGAGCGCAAGCGGGAGGTGGCAGCGCACGTCGCGGCGGTGCGCGCCTGGGGCATCCCCCAGGTGGTCGTCACGCACGACGCCGAGCTGTCAGGTGCGCTGGATGCCCGACGATACCGGCTCGGGGGCGGCGGACTCACGCCGGCCGGGCCCGGGACGAAGTGACCGGGGCACCGTCCGTCGCCACGGACCGGACGGAGTCGTGATGGGGTGACCCTGAGGCGGTCCCGTCGTGCTGCGGCGCTACTTCCGGGGCGTGCTGGTCGACCCGGTGTCGCTTCCGGGGGTCGAGGTGCTCGAGCCCGTGCCCGTGCCAGAGCTGCCGGTGCTCCCTGCGCCGCTGCCGTACGAGCCGCTCCCGTACGAGGTCCCGCTCCCGCTGGTCGTCGTCCCGGTCCCGGTGCTCGTGCTCCCACTGCCGCCGCCGCCGGTGCCCGTGCCGCTCATGTCGCTGCCCGAGGTGCCCATCGAGCCCGTGGTCCCGGTCCCGGCACTTCCTGTAGACCCGGCGCCGCTCCCGTACGAGCCGCTGCCCATCGTGGACCCAGTCCCCCCGGGCGTGGTGCCCGTCCCGGTGCTCGGAGTGGTGTTCCCCGGGTCCATGGTGCCGCTCGAGCTTCCGGTGCCGGAGGCCGGCGAGCTGCCCATCCGGTCATTGCTCTCGGTGTTGTACGGGGCTGACTGCCCACTCGTGGCGGTGCCCTGGGCTCCTCGCTCGCTGCTGTTCCCGCTGGCGCATGCGCCCAGGAGCAGCCCTCCTGCGCCCATCGCGGCGCACAGCAACAGTCGCTTCGTCGTCATCCGTCGTTCCTCCCGTGTGTGGGTCTTGCTCCGGAACAAGCTGCGGATGAGGCGACCGGAAAAGGAGGGCGTCGCGTCTCTCCCCCGTCCGCCGACGCGCCAGGTGCACGACCGAAGACATCGCCGGGCCGAGGGTGGCCAGGCGCCGTGCCTGCGTCGCTCGGCAGGCGGGCGATTTGCCGGCCGAGGACTCTGGTCGACCGACGGAGCGCCGCGACGGGGCGCTCGGTCAGGGCGGGCGAAGCCCGACGTCGACTCGCGCGTCGGGACCGGATGTGCCCTGCGCTCGGATCCGGCGGCGGACGAGCGTCGCAACGCCACCCCCGAGCAGGATGGCCCCGGCAACGAGGACTGCCAGCCGGAGCAACAGATGGTCGATCACGTCCTTCGCCGCGACGGACGCTCGCCCGATGGATTCGGTGACCGCCTGGCGCACGTCGGCAGTCGCAGCGATGCGCTCCTTCCGCAGATCCTCGATCATGGCCAGCCGTTCACGCTCGGCGAGCGCGCTCAGGGCGCCCTCCTCGGCCTCGACGAGCGCCGTCAGCGCCAGGCGCTCCCGCTCCACGGCCGCCATCATCGCCTCCCGCTGACGGTCCGCGAACCCGTCGAGGCTCGGGCCTCCGAGCCAGCGGACCATGTCATCCACATGCGCGAGTGCGAGGTCCGCCCGTCCCATCAGGCGGACCATCTCGGGGCTCCCGAAGTCCTGGTAGGCGAGCTCTGCCTCCCAGATGGATTGCTTGGGGACGAGGGTCGGGAGGAAGTCCATCCGGTCGATGAGCCCCTGCAGTTCCTCGGTCGCCGCCCCCACCGAGGCGAACGCGGACAGCTCCGGGCCCGCGGTCCTGGCGGCGAGGTCCTCGCGGATGCTCCGGCGTGTCGAGAGATTCCCCTCCACCGGGTGCTTGCTGGCCCAGCGCCCGAGTGCGGCGCGCACCTCCTTGGGGTCACGGTCGGGCGCGGCCCAGACGAAGGTGTCTTCGACGCGGCTCTCCATCTTCCGGACCTCGGCGAGGACCTGCTCGCGGACAGGGCCGAGCTCGTTCTCTGCCTGGGCGCTCGAGAGGTACTGCTCTGCCTGGATCAACATCGCCCAGCAGTCGAGCAGCCCGGCCATGGGGAACTCGGCGAAGAGCTGGCGGTAGAGGGCCGTGCTGGTGTTGAGCTTCCAGACGATGGCCCGGCGCTGGATGACCGGGTTGGTGCTCGAGGCGCGGATTCTCGTCCGCCGCGAGCTCGACGCCGGCGATCAGCGGCGGCGCGAGTGTCCGCATCCGGATTCCGCAGGGCCTGGGCGCTGACTGCGGCGCCTTCCTTCATCAGCGAGGTCTGGCTCGGAGCAGAGGTGGCGCACCCGGCGGCGACCAGCAACGGAAGCACGCGCCGGAGGTCCGGCCGACGCGTCGATGGATTGGCGGCACGAATCAATGCAATCCCTGGGTCCAGACTGGAGTCACGCTAGCCCGTCAGGCGCTCACCTTCACCATCGACGGGTCGCGGTGCATCTCAACCGGCCGGCGTGACCCTTGGCGGCAGCGTGGCGCTGCTAGGGTCGCGGGGATGCCACCGTCCCTCGTGCTCTCCTGGCTCACCCTGATGATGGCAGGGGGGGCGCCCACCGACGGGCGCGCCGCTCTCGCGGCGATGCGGGCCGCCTACGAGCAGCGCTGGTACACGACGCTCACCTTCGTGCAGAAGACCCGGCGGTGGGACGCCCAGGGCAAGGAGACGGACGAGACCTGGTACGAGAGCCTGCGGCACACCGAGGCCGAGGGACGGAGCTGCGGATCGACCGCGGCCCTCCGTCCGACGGAAACGGGGTGCTCTACTCGGCCACCGAGACTCGGATCTTCCGCGGCGGAAGGCAGGTCGCCATCCGGCCGGGTGGCAACGCGCTCCTCCCGCTCATCGAGGGCGTCTACCTGCAGCCCGTCGAGCGGACTGTCTCGGAGCTCGCGCCGACCGGGATCGACTGGACCCGCGCCCCGATCCGCGGCCAGTGGGAGAACCGGGCGGTGTGGATCGTGGGAGCGACCTCGGCGTCGGACGTGCGTTCGCCGCAGCTGTGGATCGACGTCGAGCGGAAGGTGGTGGTGCGGACCCTCCTCGTGCCGGTCCCGGGCGCACCGATGATGGACATCCGGCTGGGCGGATGGGTGCCGCTGGCCGGTGGCTGGCTGGGGACCCGCTGCGAGTTCCTGGTCGCGGGGAAGGTCGACCAGGTCGAGGAGTACACCGACTGGAAGGCCGGACAAACGCTGCCGGCCGCGCTCTTCGACCCGGCGAGCTTCGCCAGCGCCCCGCACTGGGTGAAGTGACCCCGGCGTGACTCGAACACGCAACCATCGGCTTAGAAGGCCGACGCTCTATCCAGTTGAGCTACGGGGCCGGACCAGCGGGTGAGGCTCCGGAGTCCTAAGCCGGGCTCGCGCTCGCCCGCAAGTTCCGGGCAAGGGCGCGGGCCTCAGTGCGAGATCCGCGTCCCCAGCACGCCGAGGAACTTCGCGAGCCAGTCGGGGTGCGCGGGCCAGGCGGGCGCGGTCACCAGCAGCCCGTCCACCACCGCCCGGTCGATGGGCACGTCCAGGTACTCGCCGCCCGCGAGCCGCACCTCGGGCGCGCACGCCGGGTAGGCCGAGACCTTCTTTCCCTTGATGACCTCGGCGGCGGCGAGCACCTGCGCTCCGTGGCAGATGGCAGCGATGGGCTTCTTCGCCTCGGAGAAGTGGCGCACGGTGGCCAGCACCGTCCGGTCCAGGCGGAGGTACTCCGGCGCACGGCCGCCAGGGATGACCAGCGCGTCGTAGTCCTGGGGCCTCACCTCGGCGTAGGTGGCGTTCAGGGTGAAGTCGTGCCCGCGCTTCTCGGAGTAGGTCTGGTCCCCCTCGAAGTCGTGAATCGCGGTACGGACCTTGTCGCCCGACTTCTTTCCCGGGCAGGCCGCGTGCACCACGTGCCCCACGGCCTGGAGCGCCTGGAAGGGGACCATCACCTCGTAGTCCTCGCCGAAGTCGCCGACGAGCATCAGGATCTTCTTCCCCATCGCCGTGCCTCCTATGGGCCGGGGGCAGGGTCCGGCCCGTTCACCACCGACTCTATCTCCTGGAGCGTCACCGGCTTGACCAGATGCCGGGAGAAGCCGGCGCGGAACGCGGCGGCCCGGTCGTTCTCCTGCCCGTAGCCGCTCACCGCCACCAGCCGCAGCCCCGGGTGCTCCGAGCGCAGCCGCTGGGCGAGCTCGTATCCGTCGATGACCGGCAACCCGATGTCGAGCAGCGCCAGGTCCGGCACCGCCTCGTGCACCAGCCGCAGCGCCTCGAGGCCGTCGTGGGCCACGCGCACCTGGTTGCCCATCAGCTCCAGCACCTCGGCGATGCTCTCGGCGGCATCCACGTTGTCGTCCACCACCAGGATCTGCAGCCGCCGCTCCGGCGGACCGCGCTCGCCGTCGGCCTCCGGCGCGGCGCGGGCCGCGCCGGCCGTGGCCTCCGGCGCGAGCGGCAGGCGTACGGTGAAGGTGCTCCCCCGTCCGACGCCCGGACTCTCCACGTGCACCGTTCCGCCGTGCAGCTCGACCAGGCTCTTCACCAGCGCCAGTCCGAGCCCCAGCCCACCCTTCGCCCGGTCGCGGTCCTGCCGCGCCTGGAAGAAGGTCTCGAAGACCCGCGGCAGCAGCTCGGGCGCGATGCCCGACCCCGTCGTCGATGACCGAGACCGCGACCACCGGGCCCTCCGCGCGCGGCCACGATCGCGAGATGGCCGCCCGGCGTCGGTGTACTTCGCCGCGTTGGTGAAGCAGGTTGACGAGCACCTGGCCGAGCCGGAACGGTCGGCGATGAGCCGGCAGCCCGCTGCGGGCGACCGACACGCGCAGGTGCTGCCCCCGCTCCTCGAGCAGCGGGCTGGCCTGTCTCCACCGCCGCGGCCACCACCTCCGGCAGCTCGACCGGCTCGCGCTTCAGCTCGACCTTCCCCCGGGCGATCCGGGAGACGTCGAGCAGGTCGTCCACCAGGCGGGCCAGGTGCCGCACCTGCCGCTCGAGGATGCCCCGCTCCCGCTGCGAGCAGCTCCGGCGGCGCGAAGGCGCATCAGCTCGAGGCTGGTGAGATCGGCGAGAGCGGGTTGCGCAGCTCGTGGCCCAGCATGGCCAGGAACTCGTCCTTGGCCCGGTTGGCCTCCTCCGCGGCCTGGCGGGTCCGCACCAGGTCCGTCACGTCGGTGGCGACCACCGCGATGGCCACGACCGCGCCCTGTGTCGTCCTTCAGCGGCTCGTACACCAGGTTGAAGAAGGTCTCCTCGAGTGCGCCTCCGGGCTTTCGCTGCAGGGACACCCGGAGCGCCGGATGGATGGATGGCTTCCCCGCCCTCAGCACTCCCTGGAGGAGGTCGAAGACTCCCTGACCCTGGAGCTCGGGCAAGGCCGTGAGCAGCGGCTTGCCGACGACGTCCCGCCCTCCGATCAGTGAACGGTAGGAGGGATTGGCGAACTCGTAGACCAGCTCGGGGCCACGGAGCACCGCGATGGCCACCGGCGCGTTCTCGAACACCGTGGCCAGCTGCCGCGCGTTCTGCTGCTCCAGCCGCCGGAGGGTCCGCCGCGCGAGGTGCGCGTCGATGCGCGCGAGCAGCTCCCGCGGGCGAGAACGGCTTGACCAGGTAATCGTCGGCTCCGGCCTCGAGCCCCTCGCTCCGGGCCTCCTCGCCGGCGCGGGCCGAGAGCATGAGGACCGGGATCCCTTCGCCGGGTCGGCGCGGATGGCCGAGACCAGCCCGAAGCCGTCGAGGAACGGCATCATCACGTCGGTCAGGACCAGGTCCGGCCGACGGCGACGGGCGGCCGCGAGGGCCACGCGCCGTTGCCCACCACCTCCACCTCGTAGCGCCCCTCGAGCAGGCGGACGAGGTAGTCGCGCATGTCCGCGTTGTCGTCGGCCACCAGCACCCGGGGCAGCTCGGCCAGGCCCTTCGCCCGCTCGCGGGCCGCCGGGGACTCCGACCGGCCCGGGATCCAGCGGAGCGCCTCCTGGACGTAGGCGTCGGCCTGGCAGAGCTCGCGTCGCTCCCATCGGTGGCGATCCGCCCCGGGTCGAGGTGCGCCGAGCCGAGCCGGAGCCGGACCTCGAAGACGCTCCCCTCGCCCGGCTGGCTCCGGCGCGCCGATGCGTCCGCCGTGCAGCTTCACAAGGTCGCTGACCAGCGCGAGCCCGATGCCCGAGCCCTCCTGGGTGCGTGCGCGGGCGCCCGCCACGCGGCGGAAGCGCTCGAAGACGTGCGGCAGCTCGTGCTCGGGGATGCCGGTCCCGGTGTCCTGGACGGTGAGCACCGCCTCTCCGCCTCGGTCCGGAGCGCCACGGTCACCGTCCCCTCGAAGGTGAACTTCAGCGCGTTGGAGAGGAGGTTGAGGACGATCCGCTCCCACATCTCGCGGTCGACGAACACCGGCTCGTCCAGCGCGGGCGCGTCGACCTCGAGCGCGACGCCCGCCCGCTCGAACGCGGCGCGGAAGCTGCCGGCGAGGTCGCGGGTGTGCCGCGCCAGGTCCGTGGGCGGAACAGGGCGTTGGCCCGTCCGGCCTCGAGCCGCGAGAACTCGAGCAGCGCGTTGACCAGCCGCTGGAGCCGGAGGGCGTTCCGGCGCATGACCTCGAGCTGCTCGGCGGTGCCCGTCCGGAAGGGACGCCGACGCGCGCAGCTCGTCGAGCGGCCCGAGAAGCAGGGTGAGCGGCGTCCGGAACTCGTGGCTGATGTTGTTGAAGAAGGTGGTCTTCGCCCGGTCCAGCTCGGCGAGCGACTCGGCCCGGCGCTTCTCCTCCTCGAACGCCCGCGCGGTCTCCAGCGACGAGGCCAGCGCCGCGGCGACCAGCTCGAAGAACGTCCGGTACGCCTCGTCGAACACCAGCATCGGGCTGCGTCCGAGCAGGAGATACCCGCTCAGCCCGGAGCCGCTCTTGCCGATCGGAAGGACCCAGCCGCGCGGGCCGCCCCGTCCGACGCCGACGAGGGCAGCTCCTCGGGACCTCCGGCGCTCGCGGATGCGGTCCGCGCACCCAGCGAGGATGGCCGAGAGGGCATCGATCTCCACCGGCTCGAGCCCCACCGAGGCTTGCTGGTGCGCGCCGCTTCGCCCGCCGGCTGGTACATCGCCCACGCCACGTCCGCGGTGCTCTCGCGCAGGGTGTCCATGGCGAGGGCGAGCGCGCTGGCCTCGGTGCGGCCCACCGAGGCGATCTCCGCGAGCTTGCGGAGCGTCCGCGTCCGGCGGGCGGCGAGCAGCTGGGCCGTGGTCTCCACGACCGAGCAGAACACTCCCCCGACCTTGCCGGCCTCGTCGCGGATCGGGCTGTAGGAGAAGGTGAAGTAGCACTCCTCGGGGAAGCCCTTGCGCTCCAGCGGGAGCATCAGATCCTCGGAGAAGGTGGACTCGCCCCGCGACGAGCACGGCGTCGAGCATCGGGCCGATGACGTGCCAGATCTCCGGCCAGCACTCGCGACCCGGCCCACCGAGCGCCCTGGGGTGCTTGGCGCCCAGGATCTGCGCGTAGGCGTCGTTGTAGAGCATCAACAGCTCCGGGCCCCACCAGAGGAGCACCGGCATCCGAGAGTTGAGGCAGATGCTGATCGCGGTGCGGAGGCTCTGCGGCCAGCGCCGCGCGTCGCCGAGCGGCGTGTCCGCCCAGTCCCGGCGGCGCATCTCGGCGCCAAGCTCGCCGCCGCCGGCGAGGAAGTCGAGTGCAGCCACGTCGGTGGTCATGTCCTGGAGCTCACGCGTCATCCCCACCCGGGTCTTACCCCTCGCGGCACGACGTCATGGACGGCAGGGCGAGAAGATTTGCACGCGGCCGGGGCTGACAGTCAGCCCACGAGCGCCCGCGTTCACAACCCAACTGGAGATGCGTTCACCGACGCGACCTGCGGGCGCGCGAGCATCGACAGCCCGCAGAAGAACTCCCGGGCCGACTCGCGCCCGGCGTTCATGAATCCCGGCCAGCGCCTCCGGTCCACGAAGGTCTCGTAGAACTTCCCACCCCGGACTGCCTCGTAGGACACCGGCTGGAGGACCGTCAGTCGATCCCCGGCGAGCCGGGCCTGCTCCCGGGCGAGCGCCACCATCCCCGACCAGCGGAGCTGGCCGCTCGCCCGGAGAATGCCGAACGAGCGCTCTCGCCAGCCGGTGACGTCCTCTCCCTCGAAGCCTGCGGGGAGGTAGCAGTTGAGCCCCAGCACCCGGTCGGGGGCGACCTCCAGCACGGGCCGCACCGGGAAGATGTCGATGATCCCCCGTCCCCGTACGTGTGGGGACCGAGCTGCACCGGCTCGACGAAGATGGGGATGGCGATGGCGACCCGCGCCGCGACCGCGACGGGCACGTCCGGGGTGTCGCGGGTGCCGAGAACCTCCACCCGGTTGCTGTCGATGTTCCAGACCGGCATGGAGAACGGGAGCCGGGTCTCGCCCAGCCGCCGGTCTCCGACCAGCTTCCGGATGGATCGCTCGAGCGCCTCACCACGCAGGAGGCCGCCCCATCCACCCATCGCGCGCCCGGCAGATCGCGCCAGGGCGCCCCAGTCCACGTCGACGTAGTCGGCACGGCGGAGTCCGAGCCAGAACCGCGCGACGGCCGCCGAGTCGATTCCGCACGCCCATGGCAGGGTGAAGAGCACCGCCCCGGAGGAGGCGGAGAGGGCCGCCGGCTCGAGGCCGACCTCCTCGAACGCACGCTGCACACCGACGGTCGCGCTGGTCGCACCGCTTCCGCCCGAGATGACCACCGCCACCTTCATTCCGCGGAGTGCGGAAACCACCAGCGGCTCGAACGGCGGGAACGGATCCGGGTCGAGCACGGGCTCGCGATCCGTGGGGAGCGGGAGGAGGGCGCGCCGGGCGATCCCGAGGAACTCCCCGTCCTCTCGCAGCGCCCGCCACGCATCTCGAGCGGACGACAGTGCGTTGAAGACGGGACGGAGGTTGTTCGGGTCGAGCGCTCGGACGAGGCGGCTCATTGCGGCAGGCGATCGTGCATCGGTCGAGCCACGGCTGGCGCTCGCCCCGGGCCCCCGTTCGATGCAGACGGTGCGGGCTCGGCCGGGGCCCGGCGCAGCCATTGCGGGCGGCGCAACGGTTCGCGGAGGCCGGCCTCCCGCGGGAAGCGGGGGGCCGGTCTCGTTCACTGGATCTCACGGGAGTCGGGGCGAGAGGATTTGAACCTCCGACCCCCTGCGCCCAAGGCAGGTGCGCTACCAGGCTGCGCTACGCCCCGAGTCGGTGCAATGTAGAGAGCACGGCGGGCCGCGCGCGGTCAAGCGTGAGCGCAGGCGTCACTTGTTGCAGGACCATCCCTCGTTCTGCTGCCCGCAGACGTAGGTCTCCGCCGCCCCGCAGCCCTCCACCTTGTAGCGCGAGGCACCCAGGCTGCTGACCTTCATCTGGTCCTCCGGGCAGCCGTTCACCGCATGGAGCTGCTGCTTGAGCACGGTCTCGGGCCCAAACATCGCGCAGCCGGCCAGTGCGAGGACAGCGAGGACCGGGAGAGCTCGCGGGAGCATGGCTGTCATGGGAACACGCTAGACCGAAGCGGGGCAACGGGAACGGTGAAGATCGCGAAGTTCCGGTGACATCGCCGCGTCGGCCGCACTCACCCTTCGAGGGGCGCCCTGGCGAGCGCGGCGAGCTCTGGCTCCAGCGCATCGAGCGCACGCGCCCGGTGCGAGAGGAGTCCCTTCTCCTCGAGCGTGAGCTCGGCCATCGTCCGCCGGAGCTCCGGGACGAGGAAGACCGGGTCATAGCCGAAGCCGCCGCCTCCGCGCGGCGCCCGGAGGATCGACCCACGGCATTCCCCCCGCGCGAAGTGCACCCGACCGTCGGGCGAGGCCAGGGCGAGCACGCAGCGGAAGGCCGCCGAGCGTTCTCCGTCCGGGACCCGCTCCAGCGCCAGGAGGAGCGCCTGCACCCGATCGGCGTCGGTGCCCGGGGCGTAGCGGGCCGAGCGGACCCCCGGGGCGCCCCCGAGCGCATCGACGAAGAGCCCCGAGTCGTCCGCCACGCTCCACAGCCCCGAGCCGCGCGCCGCGGCGAGCGCCTTGAGCCGGGCGTTGCCCTCCAGCGTGTCCTCGGTCTCCGCCACCTCGGCCATCGGCGGAACGTCGTCGAGCGAGAGCACCTCGAGCCCCTGCACCCGCGCCGCGCAGCTCGCGCAGCTTCCCGGCGTTCTGGGTCGCGACCAGGAGCTTCATCCCCCGAGCGCGCGGCGCTGCGCCTCGACCAGCCGGGCCACGCCGGCGAGTCCCGCGTCCATGAGCGCGTCCAGCTGGGACCTGGCGAACGAGCCCTTCTCCGCCGTGCCCTGGACCTCGACCAGCCTCCCGTCGGCCGTGGCCACGACGTTCATGTCCACCTCGGCAGCGCTGTCCTCCTCGTAGTCGAGGTCGGTGACCACCAGCCCCTTGACGATGCCCACCGAGACCGCGGCCACCGGCACCATCTTCGGCGGTGCCGAGAGGAGCTTCCGTGACTGCAGCGAGCGGGTCGCCTGGGCGAGCGCCACGTAGGCCGCGGTGATGGACGCGCAGCGGGTGCCTCCGTCGGCCTCGATGACGTCGCAGTCGAGGGTGAAGGTGCGGGTGCCGAGCTGGGTGAGCTCCACCGAGGCCCGGAGCGCCCGGCCGATGAGGCGCTGGATCTCCTGGGTCCGGCCGCTCTGCTTGCCCTTCGCCGCCTCGCGGCGCGGTGCGGGTGTTGGTGCTCCGGGGGAGCATCCCGTACTCGGCCGTCACCCAGCCGCTGCCCTTGCCGAGCAGGTGCGGGGGCACGCGCTCCTCCACCGAGCAGGTGACGCGCACCCAGGTGTGGCCCAGCCGGACCTCGGCGGAGCCCTCGGCGTGCCGGGACACCCCGGGGGTGATGGTCAACGGACGGAGATCGAGCGGGCCTCGGTCGAAGGAGCGCATGGGCGAGGCACTGGCTATCAGGGCGGCGTGGAGGAGGCCACCGGCGGACGACGATCGCGCACGGCCGTCTGGGCGAGGAAGGCCCGGACCCCGTCGGCGATCGCCTGGGCGACCCGGTCCCGGTACTCCGGACGGGCCAGCTTCCGGCTCTCCTCCGGGTGGGAGATGAAGCCGAACTCCACCAGCACCGCGGGCGCGTCCACGCCCGTCAGGACGTAGAACGGCGCCTGCTGCACCCCGTGGTCGCTCCCTCCCGAGGCGGGGACCAGCCGCGAGTGGATGGCGTAGGCGAGGCGTGCGCTGTCCGCGTGGGCCTCGCTGCGCCGGAGGTCGGCCAGGATGAAGGCCAGGGTGTCGTTGGGCAGCGGCGCGGCGGCGCCGGCGGAGTCGGCGTTCTCGGCCTCCGCCACCCGGCGGGCGTCCTCGCCCGAGGCGCTGGCCGAGAGGAAGAAGGTCTGGACACCCTCCAGCTTCGCCCGCAGGCGGCGGGTGGGCATCGAGTTCAGGTGCAGCGAGACGAAGAGGTCCGGCCGGGCCTGGTTGGCGAAGGTCACCCGGTCGGCGAGCGCCAGGAGCACGTCCTGATCGCGGGTGAGGAGCACCTCCACGCCCTCGTGCTCCAGCGCGGCCTTGAGCCGGCGAGCGACGTCGAGCGAGACGGTCTTCTCCAGCTGACCGTCGGGGCTGATCGCCCCTTCCTGCGCGCCCCCGTGGCCCGGGTCCACCACCACGCGCGGGCGCGGGGCAGGAGCGGCGACGAGGAGCAGCGCGCTGCAGAGCGCCAGGGCGGAGGGCATCCGCCCCGGCATGTTACTGCAACGTCCGTCCAGAACTACTTGACGGTCGAGGTCTTCCCGTCGGGGCTGGTCTTCTCGTGCTTCACCACGTTGCCCGACGCGTCGGTCTCGGTGGTCTCCTTCACGTCAGTCTTGCTGTCGCCCTTCATGCCCGGGGCGTCGTGCGTCGACTTCTTCTCCACCTTGGTGGTCTTGCCACCCATGCTGTTCTTGCTGACATCCTTGTCGTAGGTGTTCTTGTCCGTCGTGGAGTTGGCCGCCCCCGACGGATCGTTCGTCGACTTCTTCTCCACCTTCACCGAGCCGGTGCCGTCGTCCTTCTGCTTGACGGTGGTCTTGCTCTCGGTGGTCTTCGTGTCGTCCGCGCGAGCTGTGCCCACGAGGGCCAGCGCCAGCGCAGCGGTGAGTCCAGTGATGAGTCGCTTCATGCACGTCCTCCTTGGTTCAGGAAGCGCGCAAGGTGATCATCGCCCGCCCGGAGGCAAGACGGCCTTCACTCCACGTCGATGCGCGGGCGTCCCGAGGTCAGCTCGCCGACAACCGCGGCGTCGACCCCCGCGCGGGCGAGCGAGCGCTCGGCACGGGCCAGCGCCGTCCGCGGGACCGCGGCGAGCAGGCCGCCGTTGGTCTGGGCGTCGGCGAGCACCCAGCGGATGTGCTCGGGGAGCCCGTCGGGGAAGCGCACGTGGGCGGCGAAGTGCTCCAGGTTCGCGGCGGTGCCTCCGGGGATCACGCCCTGCTCGGCGAGCGCGGGGACGCCGCCGAGGATGGGCACCGAGCCCAGGAAGAGCCGGGCGCGGACCTTCGCCCCGAGCGCCATCTCGGCGAGGTGGCCGAGAAGCCCGAAGCCGGTGACGTCGGTCAGCGCGTGGACCGGGAACTTCCCCGAGGCGAACACCTCGCCCGCGGCGCGGTTGAGCTCGGACATCAGCGCCACCACCCGGCGCTCCAGCTCGGGCGAGGCGAGGCCGCGCTTGATGGCGGTGCTGGCGATGCCGGAGCCGAGCGGCTTGGTGAGGAGCAGCACGTCTCCCGCGCGGCCGCCGGCGTTGGTGAGGATGCGCCGCGGATGGACGACCCCGGTGACGGCCATCCCGTACTTCGGCTCCGGGTCGTCCACCGAGTGGCCACCGAGGATGGGAATGCCCGCCTCGTCCGTCTTGCTCTGGCCTCCCGCGAGGATGCGGGCCAGCGTCTCCAGGGGGAGCGCCTGGGTGGGAAAGGCCACGAGGTTGAGCGCGAAGAGCGGCCGGGCCCCCATCGCCCAGATGTCGGAGAGCGCGTTGGCCGCGGCGATCTGACCGAAGGCGAACGGGTCGTCGACGACCGGGGGAAAGAAGTCCACCGTCGAGACCACCGCCTGGAGCGCGTTCAGGCGGTACACCGCGGCGTCGTCGTGCGTGGCGAACCCCACCAGCGCCCGTGGATCCTTTCTGGTCTTCAGGCGGCGCAGGACCTGCGCCAGGTGCGCCGGTCGGAGCTTGGCGGCTCAACCGGCGCAGTGACTGAACTGGGTCAGTCGCCGCGGCGTCTCTGGGCTCATGGGGCTCTTCTGCCGCCGTTTCAGCCGGCGCGCACGTAATCCTTGCGGATCAGCTCGAGGATCGACTGGGCGATGGTGACGTCGTCCGCCTCGGAGTGGTCCATCACCGCGCGCAGGCTGCCGTGGTTGTGCACCAGCTGGAGGAGATCGAGCTGCTCCGGCGAGAGGTCGCGCAGCCGCGGCACGAGCGGGCGGCGCAGAAGCAGGGGCGCCTCGGCTGCGGGAAGCTGGCCCTCGATGCGCTTGTACTCGTCGAGCAGCCGGAGCCCGTCCATCAGGAGCGCCTCGGTGGAGCGGTCCAGCTCGACCATGAACTCCTGGCCGTCGGGAGGCTGGAGGTCGAAGTCGCCCTCCTCCCAGGTGATGATCCGGTTGAAGCTCTTCTGGGGCCCGAGGGCGTGATCTCCGTCCACCACCGCGTAGTAGACGCGGCCCTGGCGCAGGTAGATGCGGCCCTCGTGGGCGCCGGTGACCACCAGCACCCCGTTCTTCTTCGAGGTGTGGAACAGCTGCAGAAGGTCCGGGAGCGGGATGTCCTCGATCTTCCCGGTCATCGAGGAGCTCTTGTTGGTCTTGGCGGCCTGGACCTGGGCCGCCTCCTCCAGCCGCTCTCGCATCTCGGCGTCGGACAGCTCGCTCTGGGCGGAGGCCTCGCGCTGCACCAGCTTGAGGATGGAGGTGCCGATGAGGATCCGGTCCCCCTCCTTGAGCCGCGCCTGGCGGATCTTCTCTCCGTTGACGAAGGTGCCGTTGGTGCTGCCCAGGTCCTCGATGAGGACCTTTCCTGGTCCCACGGTGATCTTCGCGTGCTTCCTGCTGACCATGTCCTCGACCAGGACCATGTCCAGCTCGCTCGAGCGGCCGATGATGACCTGACGGCTCATCTTCAGGGGGAACTCGCCCCCCTGGTACTTGCCGGAGATGAACCGGAGGGCCCAGGCCGTGTCGGCGCTCGACGCTGCCATCGTGGTGGGGTCACCCTACAGCAGGGCCCCGGCGAAGACGAAACTTCCGCCCCCATCGGAGGATACCAGACGTAGCCTTCCGGTCCGGGGCTCGGGGGTCCGCGACGGCGACGTCAGCATCGCCTCCTCGGTGACCAGCACCTCCCCGCGCTCGGACCGCAGATACCAGGCGCGCGGCTCCCACCGGTGCGCCGGAATGCGGAGAACCTGCTCCAGCCGCGCATCGGCCAGCGACCGCTCGCGGTCGGCAACGGCCACCAGCGGGCCGAGCGCGTCCAGCGAGCTCCCGGAGAGCAGCGCCGACCGGCGCCAGAGCGCCTCGAGGGCTCCGGCCAGCGCCGGGGCGAGCGGCCCCTCCGGCTCCCAGCGTCCACCGCGTCGCACGAAGCGCACCCGCTCCCGTCCGAGCGACGACACGTCGACGTCCCCGGATGCTCCGGCGGCGTCGAGGGTGGACACCACCATCGCCCGGTCCCCGTCCACGGTGACGCTGAACCGGTCGAAGTGGAGGCTGCGCGGCCGGAGCGGGGCAGCGCCGGGCACGACGATGGGGGCACGGGCCAGCTCGGCGGTGCGGAGCGCCGAGACGAGCTCCGGTTCGGGACCTCCGGCGGCGCCGAGCATCCGCGGCAGGAGCGCCCAGACCGCCCCGCCGAGGAGCGCGAGGCCAAGCAGCACCGCCACCGCGCGGGTCCCGCGGCGCCGCTCCTCCTGGGCCAGGGTCACGACCCGAGCATCTGGCGCGCCTTCTCGGCGGCCGGCGTGCCCGGGGAACGGGTGATGATCCGCTGGAGCGCGTCGCGGGCCTTGGGCTGGTCCTGCAGCTTCGCGTAGAGGTCGTGCAGCCGGAACAGGTACTTGTCGTCGTTCGGGCCGGGGTACTGCGACACCACCGTCTCGAGGCGGTTGACCGCGGCGGCCCAGCGGTCGCGCTTCTCGTAGAAGTCGGCGACGTAGACCTCGTGGCGGATGAGGCGCTCGCGCACGTCGGCCTGCTGCTTCTTCGCGTCGGGGATGTACTGCGACTCGGGATGCAAGCGGAGGAACTCGGCGTACGCGGTCCAGGCGGCCTTGACCTGGGTCTGATCCTTCTCGCTCGAGGAGGGGATCATGAACCAGTCCGAGGGGATGTCACGGTAGTGCGAGAGCGCCACCTTGTACGCGGCGTAGTCCACCTTGGGGCTCGTGGGGTGGAGCTTCACGAAGGCGGAGTAACGGTCGGCGGCCTCGGTCCAGAGCTCCCGCTCGTACGAGACGTCTCCCAGCCGGAGCTCCGCCTGCCGCGAGGCCTCGAGGAACGGGAACTTGGTCTTGACGTACTCGTAGTACTTCTCGGCCAGCTGGTACTGGCCGCTCTCCAGCGCCTGGTCGCCCCGCTTGAGGTTGGTGCTCGCCTCGCTGGCGTAGTCCGGGTCGGTGTCGCTCCCGCCGGAGAAGATGCTGCAACCCGGGAGCAGCACGAGCAGGGCGAGCGGGACGAGGCAGGATGGGCGCATCGGAGGGCCAAACACCCTAGCCTCCTTCGTCCATCCCTTCCACCCCGGGAATCAGCTCCCGCACGAGCGCCGGATCGAAGCCTCGCGCCAGCAGCCGGCGCGCCGATCGCGCCGGGCGCTCGCCAGGGACCACCGCCCCGGCGGCCGCGACGCGCACGTCCCATCCCTCGTCCGCGAGGACCTCCGCCAGCGCCTCCTCGGCCAGGCCGGCCGGGTATCCCTCCTGCACGAGGCGGGCGTGCATCGCCCCACGGGGCCATCCCCCCTTGAGCACCAGCGCCCGGGCGCGGATCCGCGCCGAGCGCCGCTCGTCCAGCGCGCCCAGCCGGACGGCCGCCTCGAGCTCGGCCTCCACCTCCTCGTTGGCGAGGCCGTCGCGACGCAGCGCTTCCCGGAGCGCCGCGGCAGAGGTGTCGCGGCGAGCAAGCATGCGCAGTGCGCGAAGACCCGTTCCCCCGGCGCCTCCAGCGGTGTTACGCCTCACGTTGCATGCACCCCGCCCTGGGACGGTACATGGATTTTCAGACCGCGTGGGGCGTCTGGCAGCGCCGGAATGGCTGCGCGCCGGACGAGCCGACGGATGCCGCCTTCGTGTCTGCGGCCCGAGGGCGGCCGGACCTCTGGAGCGCGGTGGAGCGGGCTGCGGGGAAGGCCCATCCTCCCGAGGAGGCGCAGAACGCGCTCCTGGTGCTCGCAGCTCGCACCGCCACCACCGTGCTCGCCGATGACGACCGGCTCGTCGATCCGCTCGACCGGGCGCGCGCAGCGCTCGAGTCGGAGGGCGCCACCGAGGACCAGATTGAGGCGCTTCTCGGAGCGGTGCTGCTGGAGGAGGCCTTCGGCGACGACATGCCGGCCGACGGGTTCGACGCGGCGTTCGTGGCCGAGTCGCTCGACACGCTCGCGGCGCTCGCCACCCTCACCCCGGAGAGGCTGACCGCGCTGGAGAACGCCTTCGCCGGCGGTCCCGACGGCGCCGAGCGACGGATGCGGCGCATCGCCGCCCAGACGCTGTGCGGGGTGGCCTGGTCCGAGGGGCCGGACCTCATCAGCCGGGAACATCTGGAGACGGCGGCGGCCCGGCTCGAACCCGAGCAACGGACGGCGCTCGCCGAGTTCGTGGATCACCTCGCCGAGGTGCGGCTCATCGGGCCGCTGCGGCGGACGCGGCTGCGGCGGGTGATCGCCGAGCTCCTCTAGGGCTCAGAACCGCTCGATGTGAAAGTCGTCTTCCGCGGACGGCAACCCGGCCGCGCCACCGGCGGGCTTCTGCGGCGCGGCAGCCTGGGTACCCGGGCGGGCCTGGGTCGGGTTGATGCGTCCGAGGGGCACGGCGGGGCCCGAAGGCGAGCGCGGGCCCCCGGCAGCGGGTGCCGGCGGGGCCGCCCCCGGACTTGCCGGCGCCGAGGCCGGGGCACCGCGCTGGGCGAAGGCCACGCTGCCCGGGGCGGAGTTCCCGTCCTGCGTGGAGCCCTCGAAGTCGTCCCAGCGCCCGTCGCTGGTGGCGCTGATGCCGCTGAAGCGGAGCGCGAAGTCGTCCGGGTTGGTGGCCTGCCGGTGCGCTTCCTCGTAGGTGATGACGCTCTGGCGGACCAGGTTCATCAGTGACTGGTCGAAGGTCTGCGTGCCGTAGCTCTGGTGACCTGAGGCGATGGCCTCGGGGATCTCCTTGGTGCGGTCCTTGTCCTCGATGAGCTCGCGCACCCGGGCGGTGGCCTTGAGCACCTCGACCGCGGCGACGCGGCCCTTGCCGTCCGCACGGGGCACCAGGCGCTGGGAGATGACCGCCCGGAGCACGCTCCCCAGCTGCAGGCGGACCTGCTTCTGCTGGTAGGGCGGGAAGACCGAGACGATGCGGTTGATGGTCTCGGTGGCGTCGAGGGTGTGCAGCGTGGACATGACCAGGTGACCGGTCTCGGCGGCGGTGAGCGCCGTCTCGATGGTCTCGAGGTCTCGCATTTCGCCGACCAGGATGACGTCCGGGTCCTGCCGCAGCGCGCTCTTCAGCGCCTGGCTGAAGGAGACCGTGTCCACGCCCACCTCGCGCTGGTTCACGATCGAGCGCTTGTCGCGGATGAGGAACTCGATCGGATCCTCGATGGTCATGATGTGGTCGGTCTCGTTGGCGTTGATGTGATCGATCATCGCCGCCAGCGTGGTGCTCTTGCCCGAGCCGGTGGTGCCGGTGACGAGGACCAGCCCGCGCTCCTCGAGCGCGATGTACTCGAGCACCGGGGGGAGCAGGAGGTCCCGGATGGTCATCACCTTGAAGGGGATGACGCGGAGCACGGCGCCGAGGGTGCCGCGCTGCTGGAACACGTTCACCCGGAAGCGCCCCAGGCCCGGGACGCCGTAGGCCAGGTCCACCTCGTTGGAGTTCTTGAACTTGTCCCGCTGGAACTCGTTCATGATCCCGAAGGCCATGCGCGCGACCTCCTCGGGGGGAGGCGCTTGCCGTCCTTCAGCGGGACCAGCGAGCCGTCGACCCGGAACATCGGGGGCAGACCGGCCTTGAGGTGGATGTCGCTCGCGCCACCGCGCAGGGCGACCTGGAGGATCTCGTTGAGTTCCAAGCCCTCTGGAGCCTAGCACCCGGCCGAGCGAGCCCGGCTGTGCGGGCCCGGCCTACATGCCTGAAGCGCCTTTAGCGCTTGCTGAACTGGAACCGGCGGCGAGCGCCGGGCTGGCCGTACTTCTTGCGCTCCACCACGCGGGCGTCGCGGGTGAGGAAACCCGCCTTCTTCAGCGCGGTGCGGAACTCCGGGTTCAGCAGGCACAGCGCACGGCTGAGCCCGTGGCGGATGGCGCCGGCCTGGCCGGAGAGCCCCCCGCCGACGACGTTGACGGTGACGTCCACCTTGCCGGCCTGCTCGAGGATCTGCAGCGGCTGGTTGAGAATCATCTTCGACGTCTCGCGCCCGAAGTACTCGTCGAGCGGGCGGCCGTTGACGATGATCGTCCCGTTCCCTTCCTTCACCCACACCCGGGCCGTGGACTCCTTGCGGCGGCCGGTGGCGTAGAACCCGTTCTCGGTCTGGATCGGCATGTTCCTCAGGCCTCCACCTGCCGCGGCTCGGGCTTCTGCGCGGAGTGGGGGTGCTGCTCGCCCGGATACACCTTCAGCTTGGTCATCATCTTCCGGCCCAGCGCGTTGCGCGGGAGCATCCGGCGGACGGCGTTGATCACCACGTCCTCGGGGTGACGCGCACGCAGGTCCGCGAGGTTGGTGGTCTTCAGGGCACCCGGGAAGCCCGCCCGCGGGTGCCGGTAGTAGAGCTTGTTGGTCTCCTTCGAGCCCGTGACCTTCACCTTCGCGGCGTTGATGACGATGACGTGGTCACCGGTGTCCATCGACGGCGTGTAGATGGGCTTGTGCTTGCCCTTGAGGAGGGTGGCGATCTGGCTCGCGGCACGACCGAGCACCTTGTCGCTCACGTCAATGACGTGCCATGCCCGCTTCACGTCCGCGGGCTTCGCGCTGTACGTCCGGTTCGACATCTGGAGACACTCCGACACCGGGGTCTGCCCCCCGGAAAAGATGCGCGATGTAGAGGTCTTGGCGCCCCAAGTCAAGCGGACGGAGGGGGGGTGCCTCCCTGGAGCCGGGCCTTGAGGCTCCGGAAGAAGCCCTGCTCGGCGTCCCTGGGCGGCCCCGGGGGTGGGGCCGTGGTGTCGCAGACCTCGAGGACGGCCTCCGGGATGTCGGTGAGGAAGCGCGAAGGCGTCCTCGGAACCTCGCGGCCACGCCGGAGCCGCGTCGCTGCCCGGGTGAGGATCAGCTCCTCACGGGCCCGGGTGAGGCCCACGTAGCAGAGCCGCCGCTCCTCCTCGAGGTTCTGGGGCTCGCCCTGCATCCCCCCGTGCGGCAGGAACCCTTCCTCCATGCCGACGAGGAAGACCGTCTTGAATTCCAGGCCCTTGGCGCCGTGCAGGGTGAGGAGGGTGACCCGGGCGCGGGCTCGGGCCGTCCTCCTCCTCCCGGGTGTCGAGCGAGAGGCGGTTCAGGTAGCTGCGGAGGTCCGACCTGGCCCCCTCCCGCCGCTCGAACTGCTCGAGCGAGGCGAGGATGCCCTCGACCCCCCGCAGCTTCCGTTCCACCGCGGTTGCCGACCTGGTGCTCGCCCGGGCCGCGGCCTCGAAGCCGATCTCGTGCAGGAGGCCCCGGGTCACGGCGGAGAGCGGCTCGGTGCGCAGCCGGGCGCGCGTCCGGTGGATCAGCCCGGAGAACTCTCCGGCTGCCCGGGCTGCACCCGGGGTCAGCTCGGGAACCGAGGCCGGCGAGGCCAGCACGTCGGCGAGCGTGAGCCCGCGGGCCCGGGCGTGGGCAACCAGGTGCTCCACCGTGACGTCGCCGATGCCCCGGGCCGGAACGTTCACGATGCGCAGGAGCGAGACCTCGTCGGCGGGGTTGGCGAGCAGCTTGAGGTAGGCGAGCACGTCGCGCACCTCGCGGCGGTCGAAGAACTCGCTGCCGCCCACGACCTCGTACCGGATGCCCCGGGCCCGGAACGCCTCCTCGAACGGCCGGGACTGCCCGTTGGTCCGGTAGAGCACCGCGATGTCGTCCGGGCGGGCCGCCGCGGGCGAGCCTCTGCTCGATGCCCCTGGCGATGAGCGCCGCCTCGTCGTCCTCGCCGGGGACGACGACGAGCTGGACCTTCGCCCCGCCCACCGTGGCGGTCCACAGCTTCTTGGGACGCCGCTCGGGCAGCTGCGAGACCACGCCGTGCGCGGCCTCGAGCACCGCGGGGACGCTCCGGTAGTTCTGCTCCAGCCGGACCTCGGTCGCGCCGGGAAACGCCTGCTCGAAGCGGAGGATGTTCCCCACCTCGGCGCCGCGCCAGCCGTAGATGCACTGGTCGTCGTCGCCCACCGCGCAGACGTTTCGACGCTCGGCTGCGAGCTGACGGACGAGCTCGAGCTGCGCACCATTGCTGTCCTGGAACTCGTCGACCAGCAGGTAGCGGAACCGCCGGACGTAGCTGCCCAGCACCTCTGGGTGCTCGCGGAACAGCCGCAACGGGAGCAGGAGGAGGTCGTCGAAGTCCACCGCTCCCTGCGCCTTCAGCGCGCGCTGGTAGACCGGGAACACCTCGGCCGCGGCGAGCTCGGCGTCGCCCGGGGCGTCGCCCTCCGGCGTGGGCGCCCGACCGGCGTTCTTGGCCCGGCTGATAGCGGTCAGGATCCGGCGGGGGTCGAAGTCGCTCTTCCCGTCGATGGACCGCTCGCGGAGCGCCCGCTGGACCAGGGAGATCTGATCCGAGATGTCGGCGATGGCGAACTTCCGCGGCCAGCCGAGCCGGTGCACGTGCTGGCGGAGCACCTCGGCGCCGAAGGCGTGGAAGGTGCAGACGGTGAGCGGCTGTGCGCCCTGCCCCACCAGGCGCACCACCCGCTCCTTCATCTCGGCGGCGGCCTTGTTGGTGAAGGTCACCGCGAGGATGGCGCGGGCAGAGACGCCCTGGTCGAGGAGCCAGGCGATGCGGTGCGTGATGACCCGCGTCTTCCCGCTTCCTGCCCCGGCGAGCACCAGCAGGGGACCTTCGGTGGTGGTGACGGCGCGACGCTGCGGAGGGTTCAGGCTGGAGAGGTCCACGCGGGAGCGAACGCGTATAGCGTCGGGGACCGACGGCGCTGCTAGAGTCCAGCGAACGACCGATGGCCGCCTCCCCCGCGCGCGTTCCCGTCCGCCCGTCCACCGCCGAGCTCGACACGCAGGCCAAGGAGGCCCGCGCAGCCGTGGCCAGGCTCGGCAGGCGAGAGTTCCTCGACCAGCTGGCCTCTCTGGGGAAGGCGTTCGCCGCGGACCCCGGAAACCCGGGCAGCTACGCCTGCAAGGATTGCGAGCGGTGCGCGAACTGCATGTTCTGCAGGGACTGCGTCGGGTGCTACCAGTGCACCCACTGCGTCGGCTGCGACGGGTGCAGCAACTGCAGCCATTGCACCGAGAGCAAGGGGTGCCAGTCGGCGGCGTACCTGCTGCAGTGCGAGGCCTGCACGCACTCGGCGTACCTCGTGCTCTCCCGGAACCTCTCCGACTGCAACTACTGCTTCGGCTGCGTGGGCCTCTCGAAGAAGGACTTCCACATCCTCAACGTGGCCTTTCCGCGGAAGGAATACTTCGAGATCACCGGCCGGCTGCGGAAGGAGCTCGGGCTGCCGGCGTGAGCGTCGCGGCCCGAAAGCACGCCGATCGGGAGGGGGCTGCGGCGTCCGGGTGTGCAGCATGGCCTCGTCCGGGGCGTGGCAGGCCTTCTTCTGACGCCCAGGACAAGGCGCCGACGGCCATGCTCGAAGAGCTGCACCGCCCTGAAGAGGGGGCGATGGGGCCCACCATCCATTGGTTTGACGGGCAACCTTCCCCGTGGGATTACCTTGTTGGCCGACTCAGCGGAGCGTTCCACCTCGTCTGCTTGAGCGGAGGGGAAAGGGATGATGCGAGTTCGGGCGGTCGTACTCCTCAACGTTCTGGCTGTCACGACGGCGGTTGGAAGCGATGGCGGTTACCTCCTCCAGAGTCCCGGAGTGAACGCGCCGGCGGATATTGACGCCTGGCGCGCTGCCGAGAAGCGCGGCGGTCTCAAACCCTACCCGGCGAGTTGCCCCCCCGGCACGCTCAACCCTCCGGACCCACTCTTCAACTACGGGGGCAGCGGACCGACCTCGTTCGCTGGCCCTGACCTGGGCATGCCGTTCGCGGAGTGGCTCGGGCGAATGAGTCGGCAGAGGCCCGCGGTCGACAAGCGTGCCCGTGAGGTGCTGGAGCGGCGCTACGTGCTGGACTGCCGAATCGAGAAGGGTGTCACCATGTCGCGTGGGAAACCTCAGCCGATCGGTCCGACGGCACGGCTCGCCCGAGGTTTTCGCACCTGGGAGGAGTTCGCAGCCCAGAGTCCCGAGGCGCTCCGCAAGTCGGGGACCTTTCCTTACCTTCCGCTGGATCATCCTCTGCAGTCCACCGCCCATCAGGTCTTCCCCGCGATGTGGACACGGGTGCACCCGGAACATGAGAGGGCGGACGTCGGGATGGACATTCCGGAGTGCTACCTCCCGGAGTTTCCCCCGGCACTCTACCTGACGACGCACCCTGAGCTCGGCGACGTGACGCGCGGTGTGGAGATCACCTACGGCAACTACTTCAATCTCTTCAACGGCCTGCTGACCCCGGAGCAGCTCGATGGTTTGCGCGAGATGGTGACCCCGTTCCAGACCACCTGGTTCAACACCACGCACCATCGAGTTACCCCTGCTCCCTCCCAGGGCGTCAGCTGTCTCAGCTGTCACGTGAATGGCCACACCAACGGCGGGTTCGAGCTCGCCCCGGACAGCCGTCCAAACTGGGCCCGGCTGCGCGTGGACACCCCATCATTGCGTGGCAACTACGCCTTCCTGCTCTTTTCCAGCAAGCGGGCCGTTCGCTCGATGGACCATTTCAGCGAAGTCGAGGAGTACTTCGACGGCGACACCACCATGCTGGCGGCGCTCGGTGGACGGGACCTGCAGAAGACACAGACCAACCACATGGGTGACTTCAACGCGATCATCGACTTCCCACCTGCCCCTAAGCTGGATGCCCTGAACCGGTTGATCCCGGGTCGGGCAACTGAGAGCGAGCTCCGTGGCGAGAAAGTCTTCGAGGGGAAGGGGCTGTGTGCCCGCTGTCATCCGAGCTCGACGGCATTCCAGGACAACACGATGCACGATCTGCACGTCGAACGCTTTTACGGCGGGCGTCCCGAGGGACCGATCAAGACGTTCTCGCTCCGCGGAATCAAGGACTCTCCCCCCTACCTCCATGATGGTCGGCTACTCACCCTCGAGGACGCGGTGGAGTTCTTCAACCTCGTTCTCGACATCCGGCTGACTGCCCAAGAGAAGACTGACCTCGTCGCCTACCTGCGCGCTCTGTAAGCGTGACCAACCATCTGCAGGAACCTTTTCGTCCCCGCAGCGGCGCCCCTGTGGCGCTCGCGGCCGCCGAGGCCCGGAAAACGAAATGAATGCATGTGTCTCGGTTCTTGGTCGGTCAGCCGGCCCGCGCAGCTGCCTGGATGCGTGCGACGTCGATCTTCTTCATGTCCATCATTGCCGCCATCACGCGATCGACCTTCTTCTGATCGGGCAAGTTGATCGCCCGGATCAGTGCGGAGGGGGTCACCTGCCACGACAGGCCGTAGCGATCCTTCAGCCAGCCGCAGACGCCCTCCTGCCCACCACCTGCCGTCAGCGCAGTCCAGAGGCGGTCGACCTCCTCCTGACTCTCCACCTCGATCGCCAGCGAGATCGCCTCGTTGAACTTGAACTGCGGGCCGCCGTTGAGCGCCACGTACTCCTGGTCCCCGAGCCGGAAGCTCACCGTCATCACCGAGCCCTTCGGCCCGGGCCCCGTCTCCCCGTAGCGCGCCACCTCGAGGATCCTCGAGTTCGGGAAGACCGAGACGTAGAAGCGCGCCGCCTCCTCCGCCTTCCCGTCGAACCACAGCATCGGCCTGATCGTCTGGGTCACCGCCATCGTTCCTGTCTCCCGTCTGGTTGCGGTCCCGCGTCGCGCGGAACCTCGGTCATGGAGAAGAGACACACGGCCGGGGTCGAACTCATCCTGCCGGAGGCCCGCCCTCCCCCCTCGGGTCCGGCGACGAGAGGCTATAGCCTGAAGGGCGACTCAGCGTGCGTGAGAGCTCGTGCGAAGTCCCTGATTGTTCGTCCACGGGGTCCACGGCACGTGTGAGGTCTTGCGATAGCCTCTCGTCACGCGATGGTGCCCCGGCCTCCCCGCCTCTGGCGCGGAGCCCCTGCCTGGCCGGGCAGCCGCCCAGGAGCCGCAGTCCTGCACGGTGCCCCGGTCCGCGTCGATGCGACCGTGCCGCCGGGGACCGTCCGGTCGATGTGACCGTGCGGCGAGTGACGACCCGCGTCCCCTTCGGGCCGCAGGAAGGCCTCACTCAGAGGGGCCGGATGAAGAACGCCTTGAGATATTCGGTCTCGGGCAATCCACCGAGGACCGGGTGGTCCGCGGCCGGCCCGCGCCGCTCGAGGATCTGGATCGGCCTGCGCACGTCGTCCGCAGCGCCGAGCAGCATCTCCTCGAAGTCCGGCGGCTTCACCTTCCCCGAGCAGGAGCATGTCACCAGCAGCCCGCCCGGCCGGAGCAGCCGGAGCGCGCGCACGTTCAGCTCGCGGTAGGCACGGAGCGCCGTCCGAGGACCCTCCTTCCGCTTCGCGAGGCCAGGCGGATCGAGCACCACCGTGTCGAAGCGCTCACCGTCCCGATCCAGCTGGTGGAGCACGTCGAACGCGTTCGCCTCGCGCGCCTCGACGTTCCGCCGGCCGTTTCGCCGGGCGTTCTCCGCCAGACGCGCCGCCGCCACCGGGTCCTGCTCCAGCGCCAGGACCGACTCGCAGCGGGGCGCGAGCGCCAGGGCGAACCCTCCGTGGTAGCTGAACGCATCGAGGGCCCGCCCGCGTCCGAGCTCCCCGGCGCGCAGGTGGTTCTCGGCCTGGTCCAGGAACGCGCCGGTCTTCATGTCCCGGAGGAGGTCGGTCCGGAAGAGCGACTCGCCCTCCCGCCACTCCACCTCGGTGTCCGCGGCGCCCACCAGGACCCGGGACTCGCGCGGCACCTGCTCGAAGTCGCGCCCGGAGCCGTCGTCGCGACACACCACCTGCACGGCCCCGGTGAGCTCCACCAGCGCGGCGGCGAGCGCCTCCTTCCGCGCATCCATCCCCTCGGCCAGGGTCTGCAGCACCAGCCGGTCCCGGTAACGGTCCACGAACAGGCCGGGCAGACCGTCGGACTCGCCGTGCACCAGCCGCAGCGCCTCGCGGCCGAACAGGGCCCGGCGGGCGATGGAGGCCTCCATGCGCGCCCGGAACCAGCCCGCGTCCACGCGCTCCTCGGCAGGGGCGCGACGGGTCAACAGCCGCAGCGCGAGCGGGCTCCTCGCCGCCCACAGCGCCTGGCCCGCCGGCTGGCCGCGCGGATCCGCCACGGCGACCACTGTGCCCCCCGGCGCGTCCGGCGGCTCGAGGATGTCCTTCCTCCACACCCAGGGCCGCAGATGCCGCAGCGCCCGCGCCCCGTCCGCCGAGACGCGCACCGTCGGCGGCGGTCCACCGCGCTCGCTGCTCATTCGAGCCCGCGGGCGGCGAGCTCGAGGTCGTCCTCGCCCCGCAGGTGGCCGATCTCGTGGAGCAGCGTCACCCGGATCTGCTCGACCAGCTCCTCCCGAGAGCTCACCGCCCGGGCCAGGTTCTTGCGGTACAGCACCACCGAGCGACACACCGGGCCGTCCTCGGCGCTGCAATGCTCGGCGATGGGCGGACCGCGGAAGAGACCGAGGATGGTCGGCGACAGCGGCGGCTCGCCCTCGAGCAGATCCTCCGACTTCGGGATGTCCTCGACCGTCACCGGCACCCCGCCGAGATCCTTCCGCATGTCCGCCGGGAGCCCGGCCAGCGCCCTGTCCACCTCGCGGCGGAAGTCCTTCTCCGAGAGGAGCTGCGGCGGCGGAAAGTCGTCCGGCGACAGCTCGCGCGCCTTCTTGAAGTGCGCCTCGGCCTCCGCCAGCTTTCCGTCCCGCTCGAGGAGGAGCCCCAGGTGCTGGTGCGCGTGCGCGCCGTGCTCGTCGTCGGCGAGCAGCGCGGTGAAGGCCTCCTGCGCCTCCTTGAACCGGCAGAGCTCGAACAGCGCCACCGCCCGCTCGTAGGCGACGTCCGGATCGGTTCCCCGGTCCTCGGCTGCCTCGTCACTCCGCTCGAGCGCCAGCTGCGCCTCGCCGAGATCGTTGGCCGCCATGGCCCCGAGCAGGGCGAACTGGGACGCCAGCTCGCCGTCCCCGGCCTCGCGGGCCAGCTGCCGCCCCCGCTCGGCGTAGACGAAGGCCAGCTCGTCGTTGTCACGGCTGCTCGGCAGGCTGACCCCGTACAGGTGCGCGGCACCGAGCAGCGAGTCGAGGTGCTCCGGATCCAGCGCCAGCGCGCGGGCGTAGGCCAGCTTCGCCTCGTCGAAGCGCCCGAGCGCCGAGAGCGCCGCGCCGCGCTCGCTGTGCGCATCGGGCTCGTCGGGCGCGCGCGCCGAGGCCTCGGCGGCACAGGAGAGCGCCCGGTCGTACTCGCGGGCGTCGTAGGCCGATCGCGCCGCATCGAGCGGGATCGAGCCCGCGCGCGTCGCACACCGCCAGCGGCTCCACCAGCGGCGGATGCGACGGGTGATGGCTCGGCGCGGTGGGCAGCCCCGGGTTGGTGGCCACGCTCTTGGGGGCATCCGCCGGGCTGACCCGGTGGCAGGCCGACGCCACGAGGAGGCAAGAGAGGAGCGAGCCGGCGGAGCATGCGCGGCAATGTAACAGACGGACCGACGCCGTCAGTCCGGACCGTCCGCCCGTCGGCAAACGCTTGCGGCGCGCCGCGACACCGTGTGAGAGAGCCTGCGCTCCGATGCTTCTCCTCGCCTCCACCTCGCCCGCGCGCCGGGCCCTGCTCGATGCGCCTCGGGGTCCCCTACCGCGCCGAGGCCCCGGGGGTCGACGAGGACGTGCCCGCCGGCACACCGGTGGACGATGCGGTGCGGATGCTCGCGCTCCGCAAGGCCCGGGCGGTCGCCGCGCGACATCCGGAGGCGCTGGTGATCGGCGCCGACCAGCTCGGCGAGCTGGATGGCCGGCCGCTCGGCAAGCCCGCCTCGCGCGAGGAGGCCCGGGCGCAGCTGGGGGCGCTGCTGGGGCGAGCGCACCGGCTGCTCACCGCCGTGGCGCTGGTGGGCCAGGGCGACGAGCAGCTCGCGCTCGACGTCGTCACCCTGCGCTTCCACCCGGTCGCCGCCGCCGAGCTCGAGCGCTACCTCGACACCGGCGAGTGGCGTGGCTGCGCCGGCGGCTACCGCATCGAGGGCCGCGGCCAGGCCCTGGTCGACGCGGTCGAGGGCGACCGCACCTCGGTGCAGGGCCTCCCGATGCTCCCGCTGGTCCGGATGCTGCGGGCGCGCGGGATTCCCCTGCTCTAGCGCTCAGGCCAACGCGGACACCGGCTCGGCCCGCAGCTCCTCGACGATGGTCCGGGCGGCCTCGCGGGCCCGGGGCAGGTCCTCGGGCTTGAAGCTCATCGCCGCCACCACCGGGTGACCCCCGCCGCCCCACCGCTCGGCGATGGCCGAGAGGTCGTGGCGCCGGAGCTCGGGCCTCCAGGGGTTGCTGCCGATGGACACCTTCGACCGCTTGCTGCCGCGCCCGACCCAGACCACGTAGCGGGCCTCGGGGTAGAGGTCGTAGGCGATGAACTTGTTCATCGCGTCGAGGCCCTCGTCGGCCACGTCGAAGAAGACGACCCCGCGGTCGATGGACGCCTTCTTCCGGACCACCTCGCGGTTGTGCTGGTGGCGCTCGTACAGAGGCCGGAAGGGCTCCTGGATCATCGGCCGCGATGCCACCTCGGAGAGCGGGTGCTGCTGCAGGAGGCGGATCACCTCGGGGATCAGCGCGGGGTCGTGGTTCGCCTCGAGCACGGTCATCAGCTGCAGCGCCGGCTCGCGGAGGCCCACCGCCATCTGCGGGCTCGGGAACTGCGCGCCGTCGATGATCTCCCCCCACTCGAGCAGCTCGGCCATGGGCCCGGGGTCGAACCCGAAGCGGTCGCGCGCCACGTCCGCCAGGTACACGGTGCAGCTCTTCCGCCGCGCGTCATGGAACTTCCGGCCCGAGGTGTCGGCCAGGAAGTGGGCCTCGTCCCCGGGAGTCTGGAACGCCGAGGCGTGGTGGTCGAACCACCACGTCAGCCGGGGCGACTGGCTGTAGCGAAAGTCGACGATCGCGTTCTCGTCGCCCTGGAACGCGGATTCCGGGACCGGGGTGCCCCCGGCCTGGTGCGACAGGCCCTGGTAGCTGAACGTGGCGTCCGGGACGGATGCGCTCCCGGTAGAAGCGCGAAAACACGGCCGCGCTGGCGGCACCATCGAAGCAGTTGTCGTGGAAGAGGACGTGCATCCGCATCTGGGTGGGAGCCCCTACCACCCCACCCTGTCCCTTGGGGAGAGGGGGGCGGGTTTCTGTAGTCCTGAAAGAACGACAGTCTGTGATGGCCCCGCAACCAACTCCCTGTCACGGAATCTGCGGAACGACACACGTTCTCATCGGGGGCGGGCCGGCACGCCGCCTGCTACTGGCCCTCGGACCAGACTTGCCGGACACACGGCCGGCGGACGGAGAGGGTCACATGCGGAAGTCGTCGGGGAAGAAGGGCACGCGGCTCCAGCGGCTGAAGATGAAGGCCAAGGCGCATCACCAGGCGGTACAGACCACGCTCGGAGAGCTCGTCGCCGCGGCGTTCGACACGGTGGGCAACGAGGTCAAGGACGTCGCCCGCCTGCTCTCGTCCCGGGAGATCGGCCGGGCGGCGCACGCACGCATCGTCCTGGTCCAGTAGTCGCCGGCCGTCCTAGGGTCAGCGCTCTCGCCCGAGGGCCGACCGGCTGATCGACACCCACTGCCATCTGGACGTCGCCCGCTTCGACGCCGACCGTGACGCGGTCCTGGACCGCGCCTGGGCGGCAGGAGTCGAGGGCATCCTGGTGCCGGCCATCGGCCCGGACGCCTGGGAAACCCTCCTCGCGCTGCCCCGGAGCGATCGCCGGGTCCAGGTCGGGCTCGGCATCCACCCCCAGCTGTTGCCCGAGCTGCCCGAGGAGGGCGACGGCCCCGCGCTCGAGCGGCTCGATTCTCTTCTCGGCGCAGGCGGTGCCGTCGCCGTCGGCGAGTGCGGCCTCGATGGGCCGAGCGCTCCCGGGGCTCCGATGGAGCGGCAGCTCCGCGTCCTCGATGGCCACGCCCGGCTCGCCCGGAAGCACGGCCTTCCCCTCCTCGTGCACTGCCAGAAGGCGCATCCGGCGCTGGAGGAGTGGCTCGCCCGCACGCAGCGACTCGACGCCGGCGTGGTGCTCCACAGCTACAGCGGCGGGCCTGGCCGGGTGGCGGGCTACGTCGGCCGCGGCTGCCACCTGAGCTTCGCCGGACCGGTGAGCTGGCCCGAGGCCCGGAAGCCGCTCGAGGCCCTCCGGCTCACCTCCGCCGCGCGGCTGCTCGTCGAGACCGACGCGCCGGACCAGGCGCCCGCGCCGCACCGGGGCGGTCGGAACGAGCCGGCATTCCTCGTGCGTATCGTCGAGGCGACCGCGGCGGCGCTCGGCGAGTCCGTCGAGGCCGTGGGGGCGCTCGTCGCCGAGAACGCCCGGCGACTCTTTCCGGCATTCCGGCGCTGAGTCGACGCCGGCGCCCGGCACGGGCCGCACCCGGTCGACGTCCCCCGCCCTCGCTGAACAGATCCTCACCCTCGGCAGACGGGGCGAGGACGCGGTAGAGAAGCCCGCCCATGACCGCTCCCTCGCTGCGTTCTCCATCTGACCCGGCGCTCCCCTCGCCCGAGGCGACCGCGCGCGCGTTCCGCCTCTCGCGGCGGTGGGACCGGACCGGGCGGCTGCTCGGGGACGAGGGCATGGAGCGGCTCGCCCGGGCGCGGGTCATCGTCTTCGGCCTCGGAGGCGTGGGCAGCTATGCGGTGGAGGGGCTGGTCCGGAGCGGCGTGGGTCACCTCACGCTCGTGGACTTCGACGAGGTCTGCGTCACCAACCTCAATCGCCAGCTCCACGCGACGGTGCGGACCGTGGGCAAGAGCAAGGCGGAGCTCATGGCGCAGCGCTGCCGCGAGGTGAACCCGGACTGCACGGTGACGCCGCTGGCCGAGTTCTACCGCGCGGAGAACGCCGAGCAGCTGCTCCAGCCCGGCTGGGACTACGTGGTGGACGCCATCGACAACGTGAAGGCGAAGCTGCACCTCCTCCACCGCTGCGTGCAGCTCGGCCTCCCGGTGGTGAGCAGCATGGGCGCGGCGGGCCGGCTCGACCCCACCGCGCTCCGGGTCGACGACCTGTCGGAGACCATCATGGACCCGTTCGCCAAGGACATCCGGAAGCTCCTCCGCCGCAAGTACGGCGTGGAGACGGACCGGCGCACGGGCATCACTGCCGTCTACTCGGTCGAGGCGCCGCGCACGCCGGTGTCGCTCACCTACGACGCCGCGACCGAGGGGTTCCTCTGCGTCTGCCCGAGCCGGGAGAACGAGTTCCACACCTGCGATCACCGGACCCAGGTGAACGGCAGCGTCGCCTTCGTCACCAGCGTGTTCGGGATGAACGCGGCGGGCGTGGTGGTCCGGCGCATCGCGCACGGGCGCTGACGTCGCTCAGGCCGCGGACACGCTCGGGGCTTCCGGCTGTGGCGACGGGCGGCTGGAGCGAGGCGAAGGTCACTCCCTCGCGGCCGCACGCCCGCCGGAAGGCGCAGCGGGCGCACTGCTTCAGCTCGTCGGTCATGGGAAACTGCGCGGCGTCGAGCGGGGTGTTCGCCGCGGCGTTCACCAGGAGCTCGCGCATCCGCTGCACCGATTCGCGGAACTTCACCGAGAAGTGCTGGACCGTCTGGGCGTCGACCGGGACCTCGACCTCGTGCCCGGCGTTGAGGAACACCAGCCGGCAGCGGATCTGGTGCGGCTCCACCCGGTGGCGGTGGGCGAGGTACAGCGCGTAACCGACGACCTGGTCCTCGTAGCCGGTGTGAGGGGCGCCGGTCTTCCAGTCCACGACCGTGATGTTCCCGGCGTCATCGCGGAAGGCGAAGTCCGGGATGGCGAACATCTTCACCCCTTCCATCTCGAACCAGCTGTGGTCCGCGCCCTCGTCCACCTCGAGCCACTGCTGCGCCTGGAGCGCCCGCGCCCGCTCCAGCCAGGGCGACTGGAAGAACCAGGTCAGCGCCGCCTCCACGCTGTCCCAGATGCGCTTCCATTCGCTGTCCGGGAGGGGCTCGCCGTACTCGTGCTCCATGAGGCCCATGAACTCGAGCCGGCGACGCTCCTGCCAGTAGGCCCGGGTGCGCGAGTGCTTGTAGTCCTCCCGCATGATGAAGCGGGCGCGGGTGATGGCCCGCGCCGCGTCCGGACGGCGGCCTGCGCGCACCTCGAGCAGCGCGTCCTTGATGACCGCGTGCACCACGTTGCCCGCCCAGTTGAAGCGGTTGGCGAGCTTCTTCAGGACCCAGAGCTGCCGGAGCTCGGGATGCGCCGCGTCCTCCCAGCCGCCCCAGCTGCCGTAGTAATGGAGGTAGTACGCCCGGCGGCAGTCCTGGAACTTCTCGTGGCGGCTCTTCGACCAGCTGAAATCGTTGGTGAGGACGTTCTGACCCATCGCGGTACCAAGAGGACTGTAGCCCGGGCCCCTGTCACCAGGGGACGCAAGAGACCGTCGGGCGGAGTACGAGAGCCGCAACGGTCCCTCGGGGCAGCGAGCTCCGGGCGTCGCTCCTCCGCCTGGTACGACGGACAGGCGCGCGACCTGCCGTGGAGGCGCACCCGCGACCCGTACGCCATCTGGGTCAGCGAGGTGATGCTCCAGCAGACCCAGGTCTCGGTCGTCATCCCGTACTGGAGCGCGTTCCTCGCCCGCTTCCCCGACGTGGCCGCGCTCGCCCGGGCGAGCCTCGACGACGTGCTCGCCGCCTGGCGCGGGCTCGGGTACTACGCCCGCGCGCGCAACCTCAAGCGCGCCGCCGAGGCCGTCCTCGAACGGCACGGCGGCCAGCTCCCGGACGACGTCGAGGCGCTCGCGCGGCTGCCGGGGTTTGGCCGGTACACCGTGGGCGCGGTCGCCTCCATCGCCTTCGGACGCGAGGTCCCGCTCGTCGACGGCAACGTGGCGCGCGTCCTGGCGAGACTGTTCGGCATCGAGGGCGCGAGCGGCGACAGCCGCGCGCGAGAAGCGGCTCTGGGCACTGGCCGAGGCGCTGGTCCAGGGCGAGCGGCCGGGCGACTGGAACCAGGCGCTCATGGAGCTCGGGGCGACGGTGTGCCGGCCGGAACAGCCGACCTGCCTGCTCTGTCCGGTGCGCGGGCACTGCGCCGCGCTCCTCACCGGACGGGTGGCGGAGATCCCCGCGCCCAGGGTCCGGGCCGAACGTCGGGCGCTGCACCTGGCGGTCGCCGCTGTCCGGCGGGGCGAGGAGGTGCTCCTCGTGCGCCGGGACGGAACGGGGCTCTTCGGCGGGCTCTGGGAGCTCCCCGGCGTCGAGTGCGCGCCGGGCGCCGAGGCCGAGGCGCTGCGCGCGCGCTGGCCGGAGATTGGTCGGGCGCTCCGCTCGCTCGGGCGCGTGGAGCGGACGCTCACCCACCGCGACCTCACCCTCGAGATCTTCGAGGTGAGCCGGCTCGAGCCACCGGAGGGCGGTCGCTGGGTGTCGGACGTGGAGGCAGCGTCGCTCGGCGTCTCCGCCGCGATGCAGGCCGTCCTCGCGCAGGTCTTTCGCGCGGGCAGCACCGGAAGGAGGAAGGCCGTGGACGAAACGCTCTCGCTCGCCGCGATCGCGCGGCTGATCGCTGCCGACATGCTGCGGGCCCATCCGCCGCTCGGCAGCGGCGGCGCCGAGGACCTCCGCCACCGTCTCGAGACGGCGCTCCGGACGGCCGTCCGGGAGGAGCGCCTGGCCTGCGCGGCCGAGTGCGAGCGCCGGCGGACGCTCTGGACCGAGACCGAGGAGCGCGCGAGCACCCCGCCCGGGCTCAGATCCGAGGCGCGGTGTCGCGCGAACGAGGCGGCGGTCCTCGCCGACGCCCTCCGGACGCGCTCGACACCCTGACGGCGACGGTTGCGCCTAGCTGCCGTCGAGCCACTGCGCGACGCCGCCGTGGTTCGAGCAGGTCCCGGTGTGGTGCTCGGAGTAGCTGAGCGAGCCGTCCTTGCACTTGGCGGTGGGCTTCCCCTTCTCGCCCGAGGCCGGGGCGGGAGCGGAGGCCGGAGTCTTCGATGGCGCGCTCGTGGCGGTCGGAACCGCAGCGGGAGCCGGCGCCGCTGCGCTCTCGCCCTTGTCGATGCCCCCGTGGCCGCTGCAGGCGCCGCTGCCGCCCTTGCTCTTCGTCCCGTCCTTGCAGGTGACCTCCGCCGCGCTGGCCTCGGCTCGGCTTGCTCTTCGACTTCGACGCGGACTCGCCGTCGGCCTTCGAGGCGGAGGACGACGCGGAGGACGACTCGCTCTTGCCCTTCCCGCCGCTCTTGTCGACGCCGCCGTGGCCGCTGCACGCGCCGCTGCCGCCCTTGCTCTTCGTCCCGTCCTTGCAGGTGACCTCGGCCGCGCTGGCCTCGGCGGACTTGCTCTTCGACGTCGAGCTCTTGGTGCTCTTCGACTCGCCCTCGTCGGCGGCGGCGGACTTGCTCTTCGATGTCGAGCTCTTGCTGCTCTTCGACTCCGAGCTCTTGCTCTTCGACTCGCTGCTGCTCTTGGACTTGGCGCTCTTGTCCACGCCGCCGTGGCCGCTGCACGCGCCGCTGCCGCCCTTGCTCTTCGTCCCGTCCTTGCAGGTGACCTCGGCCGCATCGTCGGCGCGGGCGACGCGAGGAGCCAGGACGGCCAGCGAGGCCAGCAGCACCGCCGCGGACAAGACGACCGCGCATCACTGACCTGCCTTGGAGAGCTTGCCCATGACCATCGCCAGCGCACTGGCGCCGAGCATCTTCACCAGCTGCGGATTCTTGGCGTAGAAGCCCGAGACGGCGTCGACGATCCCCGGGTTGATCTCCCGCGCCTTCCGCGCGAGCCCCTCGATGACCTGCGGCGAGATCTGCTGTGCCTGGGCCGCGGAGACCGAACCACCACCGCCGAGCACGCTGGCGAGGCCGCCGAGCCCACCGAGGCCTCCCAGCACGCTTCCCGGCCGAGGGACCGAGGCCGGCGAGCACCTGGTTCAGGAGCGCCGCCTTCTGGTCCGGCGAGGCCTGTCCGAAGGCGCCGCCCAGCATCTGCTCGAACGGCGGCGTCTGGTCGGAGTTGAAGGCATGGCTGATTCCGTCGGCGAGCGCCCCGTGGGGCACCGCGCCTGCGACCTTGTCGAAGGCCGCGTGGAGGTCCGCCTCCGACGCTTTTCCGCCGAGGACCCCCTGCAACATCTGACCCAACCCGTCTGCCCAGCCCATGGTGCGCCCTCCAGCGAAGACCGTCCTGGCTAGCAGGTTCGGGCCGCTGCGGGCGCGAGTTGCAACCTGGCTGATGGATCCGGGAGGCGGTGTTCCGCGCGGGACGGATCGCCTAGATCGAGGCCCTCCTCCGATGGCCGACGTCACCCGCAAGCTTCGCCCCTTCGCGCTGGCGACCTGGCAGCGGGAGCGCGACCGGGAGCGGCTGCGCGGCATGCCGGCGCTCCTCGCCCGGAAGGAGGCGAGGATGTCCGCCTCGCCCTTCGCCTTCCTGCGTGGCGCGGCACCGCTGTTCTATCGGGTGCTCCGCAACGCACCGCGGCTCGCGCGGGGGCCCGAGGACCAGGGCCTGCTCTGCGGCGACCTCCACCTCGAGAACTTCGGCGTCTACCGGCCCGACCGGCCCTCCAGGAGCGGCGACCGCGTGGTGTTCGACCTCAACGACCTCGACGAGGCGTTCTTCGGCCACCTGCACCTCGATCTGCTCCGGGTGCTGACGAGCGTCCTGCTCGCGGCGCGGGGCTGGGGCTGCACGGCCGCGGCAGCCCTGGATCTCGGCGGCGAGCTCCTCGAAGGCTACGCGCGGGTGCGAGGCTCGGGGCGGCCTTCGCGTGTTCCCTCCCCGGTGACCGCACTGCTCGAGCGGGTGGCGGCACGGAAGCGCCGCGCCCTCCTCGAGCGCCACACCCGGATCGTCGGGCATGGCGCGTCGGTTCAAGCTGGGCGAGACGCTGCTCCCGCTCCCTCGCGCCACCCGCGCCGCATGCGCCCGGGCCTTCGCCCGCTTCGCGGCCCAGGAGGTGAAGCGCGCCGGGCATCCGCCCGAGCGGTTCCGGGTGCTCGACGTGGCCTTCCGCGTGGCGGGGACCGGGAGCCTGGGCGCGTTCCGGGTGGCGGTCCTGGTCGAGGGGCACGGCACGCGAGACGGGGCCTGGCTCTTCGACATGAAGGCGATGGGCGAATCGGCCGGTGCGGCATTCGCGACGCGGCGGGCCGAGCCCGGTCCCGAGCGGGTGGTTCACGCGCTGAGGACCCTGCTGCGCCATCCCCCGACGATGCTCGGGACCCTCCGCGTGCTCGGGCACGGCCTCCTGGTCCGCCGGCTCACGCCCCAGGAGGACCGTCTCGACTGGGCGACGCTTCCCGCGGACCAGCGCAGCGCCCACGCTCGCCTTCCTGGGAGGGCTGACCGCGGCAGCGCACCGGCGAGGGGCGCGCTCGAAGCTCTCCTCGCTCGAGGCGAACCAGGGCCGGAAGCTCCTCCGCAGCGCCGTCGAGCTCGCCGGTCTTCACGAGGCGGTCGCGCTCGCCGATGCCGCCGAGCGCGCCCGCTCCCCGACCTGAGTCACCCGCCTCAGTCGTGGTGGCTGGGCTTGAAGAGATCGAGGTCGATCAGGCTCCCCATGAAGGGATAGCCGAACTTGTTGGGATGGGTGAAGTCGAAGCAGGCCCAGTCCGGCCACATCGACTCCGCCGGGAGACCGTCGGTCTCGATCACGATCGGCCCGGCGATCAGCGCGCCAAACTCGACGATCCCGTCGATGTTGGCCTCCGCGTGGAGCCAGTGGTTGAACTCGAGCTTCACCTGCTCGAACCCGGCGGTCCATCCGGTCATCGGCGAGGGCCTTCCGCGGGCAATCACCGTCGCCAGGTAGATCGGCACGCCATGGGCATGCACGCGGTCGATCACCTCCTGGACGCCGGCGATGAGCTGCGCGGTGGTCGCCCCACCGGTGATGTCGTTGGTCCCCTCGAAGAAGATGACCGCGCTCAGCCCAGCCCGCTGGAGGACGTCGTTGTCCAGCCGGAGCACTGCCGCCGGTCCGTTGCCGTTGGGGAGCACCACCCGGTTGCCGGCGATGGCCTCGATCGCGACCGCGGGGGCGCGGCGGCCATACCGGGCGACCAGCCTGGAGGCGAAGGTGTCACCCCAGCGGTTGTAGATGTCAGCCGGGATGGCCCCGGTGACGGGATCACGGGTGCTGCACCGACCGTCGGTGATCGAGTCCCCCAGCAGGACCACCGTCCCCGACGCACTCTCCGACCGGACGTCGATCGCAGCGACGAAGTAGAAGGGATAGTTGCTGGCGTTGTCGGGAACCGGGCTGAACCCAGAGCCGGAGGCGCTGCTCGCGCTGCCATAGGTCCCGATGTAGTTCGTGGTCAGCCCCAGCTGGTGCCCGCTGATCTCCACCGCGCTCGCCACGTCGAGGCTGACCGCGAGCCGGTGGAACGCGTCCACGTCGAAGCGGACCGGATCGCTCCAGGCGCTCTCTCCGGCGGCGAGCGTGAGCTGGTGGCCACCGCCGAAGGTCAGGCGCCGGTTGGTTCCGGGGACGAGCGCCGCACCGCTCCCCAGCTCGCCGATGTAGGCGCTGGAGAAGGTGACCGGAGTCTGGGCCTGGGTGTTCTCGATCCGGACCCGGATCTGCATCGCCGGAGATGCTCGGCCGGACGATCATCCGCAGCGCGGTGTGGGACACGTCCGGGGCGAAGTTGGCCCCGGTGAACGCCGGGCCCATCCGGTGGCCGATCGACTGGGACCAGGCGGTGAACCAGTGTCCGCGGTCGTGGTCGTCCCGGTCGTTCGCCCGGGCGATCGAGGAGAGCGACAGGACAACGACCAGGGGGAGGACTTCGAACCAGTGCGCGGTGCGCCGCATCGATGGGCTCCTTTGGGGACTGGCGAGGCGGCCGGACGGTAGCGGAGCGACGAGGCGGGGCCTTGCAGGTTCTTGCCCTGCGGTATCTCCTTCTTGCGGAAATCGGCCGACGCGCCGCGCCGTCGGTCGCATAGTGTCGTCTGGCGAGAAGGGAGACGGCCAACGGACACGACGACTGCTCGCCGCGCCGCCGAGATCCTCTGGAAGCACTGGCGGCAGCGAGCTCGCATCGACGCGCTCCCCGAGAGCGTCCGGCCGCACACGCGCGCCGAGGGGTATGCGATCCAGCGCGAGGTGCAGGCCTGCGCGGGGCAGGCGCTCGCCGGGTGGAAGATCGCCGCCACGAGCAGCTCGGGCCAGAGGCACATCGGGGTCGACGGGCCGATGGCCGGCAGGATGCTGGCACAGCGCTCGTTCCGCAGCGGCGCCGAGGTCCCGCTGGCCGGAAGCCTGATGCGGGTCGCGGAGCCGGAGTTCGCCTTCACCTTCGGCCGGGATCTCGCGCCGCGCGCTGCTCCTTACACCACCGGCGAGGTCCTGGACGCTGGTCGCCGGCCTGCATCCGGCGATCGAGGTCCCCGATTCGCGGTACGCGGACTTCGTGCGCGCGGGCGCCGCCCAGCTGATCGCCGACAATGCCTGCGCGGACTACTTCGTCCTCGGCGCTGCTGCGCAGGTACCCTGGCGTGGCCTGGATCTGGTGGCGCACCGGGTGAGTGCCCAGGTGCTGGGCCGGTACGCTCGCGAAGGCTGCGGCGCCAACGTCCTGGGGGACCCTCGCGCTGCGCTCACGTGGCTGGTCAACGAGCTGTCCGGCATCGGCGTGACGTTGAGGGCGGGTGAGGTGGTGACCACCGGCACCTGCATGCCCTCGCTGGAGCTCGAGATGAACGACGTGGTGCGCGTCGACTTCGGCGTGCTCGGCTCGGTCGAGGTCACGATTCGGGGGCTGAGGGCCCCGGGTCAGCGGATGAGCGCCGCACGCCGTCGCCACCATCGCGATCGGGAGCAGGAGCAGGACTGCCAGCAGCAGCCACGCGACGGGACGGGCGAAGTTGAAGGTCCAGCCCATGCCCGAGCGCTTCGGGACCAGGAGCCGCGGGTCGGCGGCGTTGACGTAGAACAGCCCGCCGCGCCAGCCCTCCGTCGGGTCGGCGCCACTCCGCGGCGCACGGACGATCTGCGCGACGACGACCACCACCATGACGCCGGCGAGCACGAGGACCGGCGTCGGACCCCAGAGCGGGGCGAACGCGGCGGGCGTCGCCATGAGTCCGAGCACCCAGCGAATCGGCGCGAGGAGCCGGCGCACCGCTTCGGCCATCGACGGTGGGCCCGCCCGCGCGCCGCTGGCCACGATGCCGTCGAGGAGCAGGAGGATTCCGCCCATGAGGAGAAGCGGGAACGCCAGCGCGAGCGGCGTGCGCGGGAAGAACCCGTTCGGTCGCCCGGCAACGTCCCAGTGGACGGGCATCGGCGAGGGGAACTGGTCGGCGAACAACACCAGCGCCAGCGCGGGTGGAACGAGCAACAGGTAGGGGCCGACAGTCCGTAACTTCATCGCTGTCCTCCGCGTAGGAAGGGAGTCTGGCATGCCCCCGGGGCACGCCTTAGAAGGTGAACGTCATGGGCTACTTCGAATCGAGAAACGCCAAGCCGGGCCTCCCCAGCGCCGCCGAGGCCCTTCCGGGCCGGAGCGCGCGGATGCCCGTGCCCGAGAAGCACTTCGTCAACGGCCAGCCGCTGGTCGGACCGTGGCCGGGAAAGGAGCAGGCCATCTTCGGCATGGGCTGCTTCTGGGGTGCCGAGCGCCTCTTCTGGCAGCTCCCGGGCGTCACGGTGACCGCGGTCGGCTACGCCGGCGGCCTCACCCCGAACCCCACGTACCGGGAGGTCTGCTCGGGACGGACCGGGCACGCCGAGGTGGTGCTGGTGGTGTTCGACCCGAAGGTGACGAGCTACGAGAAGTTGCTCCGGACCTTCTGGGAGGGCCACGACCCGACGCAGGGCATGCGCCAGGGCAACGACTCCGGGACGCAGTACCGGAGCGCCATCTACACCTTCGACGACGAGCAGCGCCGGGCCGCCGAGGCCTCGCGCGAGGCCTACCAGAAGGTCCTGGCCGCCGCAGGGCACGGCCGCATCACCACCGAGATCCGCGAAGGCCCCCGACTTCTTCTACGCCGAGGACTACCACCAGCAGTACCTGGCCAAGAACCCAGGGGGGTACTGCGGCATCGGCGGCACCGGCGTGAGCTGCCCGGTGGGCCTGGTGCAGACCGCCTGAGAGATCGAACGCGTTCATCGTGAGAACCTCCGGGCCGCCGGACCGGCGAGCGGTGCATCGCTCACCGGTCCGGCGTCCAGAGCGGGCCTACTTCCCGTTCTCCGCCCGGGACGTCCCGGCGAGGACCCGGCCGAGCATGGCCGTCGCCAGTCCACCCGAGCTCCCGTCACTGCTCACCGCGATGTCCGGCACGAGCCGGACGCCGTGCTCGGCGAGGACCCCGGCGATTCTGGATGGCGGTGAAGCCCTCCGTCCCGACGGCGGCGATGCCCAGGCGGTAGGCGTCGGCCCTGGCCTCACCGGTGGCACGCGTGGAGGCCGCCTCGGCCTCGCCCCGGAGCCGCTGGGCGTCGGCCTCGGCCTGAGCGTGGAAGCGGAGCGCCGCGGCCTCGCCCTTCGCCTGCTCGGCGGCGGACTGCGCCTGGCGCTCGGTGATGCGGACCATCTGCTCGCTCCGCACCACCTCGCCCTGCATGTTGGCCACCGCGGTCTCCCGCTCCAGCTCCTGGCGCTTGACCTGCGCCTGGCGCTGGATGTCGTAGGTGCGCTGCAGCTCGTCGGCGATCTTCCGGTCGGTCTGGGTCTTCATCAGCTCGGCCGGTGGAACGATGTCGCCGATGAGCGTGTCGATGCACTCCACGTCGTAGGCCTCGACCGCCGTCCTGATGTCCTCGTACGCCTCCTTCTGGCGCTGGCTGCGCGCCGAGAGGAACTCGAGCACCGTGACCTCCTGCGCCGAGTTCCGGAAGTAGTTGGCCACGGTGGGCTGGAGCACATGGTCCACCAGGTTCTGCATCGAGCCGACCCGCGAGATGACCCGCGGCGCGGCCTTCATCCCGATGTGGATGATCTGCGACACGTCGAGGCTGAAGCTGAAGCCGTCCTTGCTCCGGACGGTGATCGGGCTCAGCCGCTCGTCGTAGTGGTGGGCCTCGGTGCGCTGCGCCCAGTTGAGGACGATGTTGGTCGTGGGGACCAGCTCGACCTTCATCACCCGGACGTTGACCGGGTGCTTTCCGGGAAGCAGCGGCTCGTTCCACACTCCTTTCCGGCCGCGCTCCACCAGATCGCCGTGGGTGAAGTCGTCACCCGAGACGTCGAGGTGCTCGCGGCCCACATAGCTCACCACCACGCCCACGTAGCCGATGGGGATCTCGGTCATGGGCACCAGCTCCACCTGGACCAGCCATGGGTTGAGGTTCCACGAGCCCGAGAGGAGAACCGCTTCTTGAAGTCCGCGGCAGCCGCCCGCGTCGACGAACGCCTGTCCACGCTGGAAGCTGTCGTGTCCGGCCACCACCGGTCCGGCCAGATTGCCGGCCGGGATGGGCCGCCCGTCGAGGACCGTCACGATGCCGATCCGGTCCGACGGAAGCTGGAACACCCTGAGCTTCTCCGGAGCGAGCCCGTGCTGGGCGGCGTTGGCCGGAGTGATGACGGTGAAGAGCGCGGGGTTGATGCGGTACGCCCCGGCCTTCAAGGTCGCCAGCTGCCGTCCCTTCTCGCCGCCGCCCTGGATGAACGCGCGCGCGTCCTGGAAGTCGGTGCAGGCCACCTCCCGCCCGAGCATCCGCTCGGAGGGGACGGGCTTGCCGTCGGCCGCGACGACGAGGCCGATCTCCCCGGGCCGGATGACGACCAGGGGAATCCTCTGGACGCGGTACGCCCACCGCCACAGGCCGAGGTACCACCCCGGCGACAGCAGCCGGCCCTGGTACCCCGCCTCTCCGTCCAGCGCGACGAGGCGCCCCGGGGGCAGGGCCCGACCGAAGCGCTTCACCACCAGACCGGAGACGTTCTCCGGGATCACCCAGGTTCCGAGCAGCACCACGAACACGCCCGCGCCCAACAGCAGCCCGCTCGCAACCCAGAGTCGATGCAGATCCAACCAGGCAAAGAGTTCCATGACGTGACTCCTTTCGTGGGGGGCGGGTGGTGCATCGGCCCTGCCATTCGCGAAGTGGGCGGAAGCAGGCAGGGGGTCGGAACGGACCACCGAGGGCTTCGTGATTGCATTGCTGCGATGACCGTGTTCGATTCACGTCTCACGATGGCGGGCATTCGCTGGATTGGGACGGCCTCCACCGCCCTGCTGGGGGCGCTCTCGGCGCGCGGCATCGCCCGCGCTGCCGACGCGCCGGTCACGGTCGTTCACGGCCGGCAGTGGTCCGACGTCCCCCGTCCGGCCGGCCCGTGGGTCTGGGTGTCGCCCGGGGCGATCGGGTCGACCGACCGCCGGGCGGCGACCCTCGCCGGCTGCTACGCGGCGATCGACGGACGGACGCCGGGGGCCGACGAGCTCCTGGTGCAGCGGGTGCTCGAGCTGTCGGAGCCCGGGCCCGTCCCGCCGCAGGACCCCGAGGTGGTCGCCGAGAGCGCCGCGACCCGGGCCGTTCTCCGCCAGGTGGCGCAGGCGGCGAGGACGTCGATGCCGGTGCTCCTGACCGGCGAGACCGGCACCGGCAAGGAGGTCGCGGCCCGGCTTCTCCACGCCTGGTCGGGTCGGCCCGGACGCTTCGTCCCCATCAACTGCGCGGCGATCCCCAACGAGCTGATGGAGGGCGAGCTCTTCGGATACGCCCGGGGCGCGTTCTCCGGGGCGATCCGCGGCCACGAGGGCCTGGTCTCGGCGGCCACGGGCGGGACAGTGTTCCTCGACGAGATTGACGACACGCCGCACGCGCTTCAGGTCAAGCTGCTGCGCGTCCTCGAGGACCGGGTGGTGATCCGGCTGGGGGACACCACGCCACGCACGGTGGACTTCCGGCTGGTGGCGGCGACGAACCGCGACCTGCACCCGCTGATCGAGGCAGGCAGCTTCGGGGCGGACCTGTACGAGCGGCTGGCGATTGTGAGCATCGAGCTGCCGCCGCTTCGCGAGCGACGCGACGACATCCCGCGGCTCGTGGAGCACTTCATCGAGCGCTTCTACCGGGAGGAGCCCGCGGCTGTGGACCGCGGCCGCGTACGGACCCTCTCGCCCGAGGCGATGGAGGTGCTCGCCGGCCACCGCTGGCCCGGGAACGTGCGCGAGCTCCGCAACGTGGTCTTCGGAGCGCTCGTCGGCAAGCGCGCCGGATTGGAGCTGCTCCTCTCCGACCTTCCGCGGCGGCTCCTCGGCGCCCGCGAGGGCGACGGGCGCGGAGTGGTCGACGTCTCGGCGCTCGAGCGGGCGGTGAGCACCGGCCGCTTCGACCTCCGGGTCGAGAAGGAGCGCCTGGAGCGACTGGCGCTCGCGCACGCGCTGTCACTCGCGCGGGAAACGCGGCGCGGGCCGCGGAGCTGCTCGGTGCGGTGGGCCGCGGCGAGGCGAGCGATCCCGGGCGGCACCGTCCGGGCAATGATGCGGCGGCTCGGGCTCGAGGCGCGGCGATTGCGGCGCTCTCCGCCGCGCCGCTGAGACGCGGGGCACCGCGGACGAGGGCGCCTGCCGGCACTCCTCGGCCTGGCACCCCGCTTTCCTCGGCGCAGCCCCGAGCTCCGGCAGTCACCGGTGGTGGTCGGAGGCCCCGATTGGGAGGACCAACCCGTCGGTCGCGAGCGTCACCGGACCGGAGAAGGCCGAAAGCCGAGTGAGGCCCGGAGCACCTCGGTCTTCGCGTCGACCGCCGGTGGCAGGTGGGTGCAGAGCAGCGCCTTGACGTGCGCCCGCGCCGCCATCGCGCCGATCGCCGAGGGCGGGCTGTGGCGCTGGTAGAGCCCCGGCGGCGACTCCGCTGGGTCGAGCACGGCGCAGCTGATGACCAGGAGGTCCGCCCCCGAGGTGAGTTCCTCCACCGAAAGGAGTCCCGACGGGTCGACGTCGCCCGCGAGGACGACGCTCCTGCCCGCGTGCTCGATGCGATAGGCGACCGCAGGCGCATCTCCGTGGTGGTGCCCTCGGGCGGTCACGACCAGCCCCTCGCCGAGCGAGATTCTGCTTCGGCGCCGCACGCGGCCCGGCCGGAATGTTGGTGGCCTCGATTGTCAGTTCCGCCCCGAAGTGGCGCACGTACCGGAAGGCGCCGCCGGGGCCGAGCAGCGCCGCGACGAACGCCCGGGTCGAGGGGAAACCCGCGTTCCTGTCGGGGCCGAAGACCCGGAGCGCCGTCGTGCCGCTCCCGTCGAGAGAGCGGACGGTGGCGAACGACGGCAGCTCGACCGCGTGGTCGGTGTGCAGGTGGGTCAGGAGGATCGTGTCCAGGGCCGAGAGATGACCCTCCGCTCCCCGGCCCGGAGCAGCGTCCCCGGACCGGCGTCCACGAGGATGCGGGCGACCCCGTCGACCAGCACCAGTGTCCCGCTCGAGGCCTGGGCGGATGGCCGGGGCCCCCCGGAGCCGAGCACCTGGACCGCGAGCGACTCCGGCCCGGCCCGCGCACTGGCCGCCTGGAGGAGTCCGGCAAAGAGCAGCGTGGCGCAGCAGCGCATCGGTGACCTCCCGCGGCGCCAGGAACGACGACGCCCCGTCACCCCCGGGATGCGGGGCGACGGGGCGCAGTCTGTCACCTTGGTGCGGCCGTTACGCCGTGCGGCGGCGGGCCCTGAGACCACCCCCAGCGCCAGGAGCGCGAGCAGCGGCAGGGGCGATCCGCTGGTGCTGGTGCACCCGCCACTGCTCTTGTTCACGTTGATTGTGGTGCTGGCGGAGGCCGAGGCAGCCTTCGGGTCGGTGACCGTCAGCTCGATCCCGATGTTCCCGCTGTTGTCGGGAGCGGTGAAGCTGACGTTGGCGCTGGTGGCCCCGTTGAGCGTGACGGGCGGCCCGCTGGTCTGGCTCCAGGCGTAGGTCAGGGTGTCGCCATCGGGGTCACTCGAGGTGGAGCCGGAGAGCGACGCGGTCTCCTTCGCCTTCACGGTGGTGTTGCCGGTGATGGCCGCCGTGGGCGCGCGGTTTACGTCCTTGATGTTGACCGTGGTTTCGGACGAGCTCGTGCCCTGGATGCCGGTGGCGGTCAGGGTGAACTTGGCAGCCGTGTCCGCCGGCACGTCGGGCGCCACGAAGGTGGGTTGAGCCACGTTCGGATCGCTGAGGGTGAAGGTCGGACCCGAGGTCTGCGTCCAGTGCAGCGTCGGAGGCGGGGTCCCGGCGGTCTGGGTGTAGCTCCCCGACAGGGCCCCGGGTGAGCGCTCGTTGACGGTGATGGAGACGCCCGCATCAGCCGTGGGCCTGCACTTCAGCCGATCGGCAACCAGCTTGACGAACGGGGTGTTCGTGGTCCCGGCCGACGGCGATGTTGTCCAGGAAGAAGCCGGTCGCGGCCCCGCCCCCGTCGCTGCCGGAACGGAAGCGGATGCGCACGGTCTGTTGGCGAAGGTCGTTCCGAGATTCGCGGTGATCGGCTCGAACTGGAACTGCCCGCTGCTCTGGGACAGCGGGTTGAGGTGCCCCCAGGCCGGGACGGGTCTGGAGGGGGTTGAAGCCTCCGGGAGGCACCGGTCCCTCGTCGACCAGCGTCACGTTGTAGTCCGGGTTGAGCGTGCCGCCGGCGGTCTTCACGTCCTTCCAGGTTGCGCCGTCGTCATCGCTCACCTCGAGGACGATGCCATCCAGGCCGCGCTGGCGGCGGTGGACGCATCACCCACGCTGCGTCGAAGGTCAAGATCAGCGGTGCCGTACCGACCTGGAGCGGCGGGCCGACCAGCGACTCGTCCGACTGCCGGTCGGCATCCTCGGCGAACCAGGCGTGATCGGTGGGCGAGAACTCCGCCCGGACCCAGGGGTGTTGCTGGCCCTCCGCGGACTTGATCGTCCAGGCGGTGGTCGTCCCCTCGACGTCGTCGGTGGAGACCGCATTGGCGAGGTCATCGGTATCGACGCGGAGACCGGCCGTCCCGCTCAGGAAGCGCGTGGCCGCCACACCGGCGTCGACCTCGGGATCGGTGACCGCGACGTCCAGGTCGATCTCGCCTGGCCCGCATCGGCGCCGAGGGCGAGACTGACCGGGATCTGCACCGTCTTGGACTTCCCGGCGATCATCGCCCCGATGGAGAACACGCCTCCGTCGGCGATGGTGACGCCGGGCGACGCGGTGCTGACGGTCACCGTCCCCTGCGACAGGTCGACCTGGCCACCGTTCTGGAGCACCAGCGAGAGGACGCCCTTCTCGCCGCGGTCGAGGACGCCGTCCGAGTCGCAGCTCAGCGCCGAGTCGGCGAAGCTCACGGCCTGGATGTAGAGGTCGGGACCCCAGACGAAGCTCTCCTTGGGGAGAGTGGACAGCTGCCCGTTGGTGGGGTCGAACGGATCCGGTGCGAGAGCGCCAGTTCCCAGTCCCCGCTTGGCGAATGCCTGACCGAACAGCTGCAAGTCCGCGCCATCCGAGGCGGCGGTCACCGCCAGGAGAGCGTCACGGGCATCGATGAAGCTCGCATCACGGGTGGTCGCCTTGTAGGCCGCGACGAGGTAGCGCAGCATCCGGGTCTGCGCGGTCTGGAAGTCGTGGGCATCGAGCAGCGCCGCGTAGCACTCCCACAGCATCTGCGCCCAGACCTCGCCGGTGTTGTGGCACCTCCGCGTTGTTGAGTGCCCCCCGCCCCACGGCGATCCGGACGTCGCTGGGAAGCGCCACCCCGGTCGTGATGTGCTTGAAGGTCAGCGGGTTCTTGCTCATGTTGGTCGAGTACGGGTAGCGGCGGATTGCGAAGTAGACCGGGTCCGCGGAGAGGCACCCGAGGTGTCGTAGACGCCCACCGAGTACGTCCCGCCCCAGTTCGGCATTCGACGCCACGTTGATGTCCTCCGGACGGACCATCATGAGAAGCGCGTGGAAGTCGGCCCAGCCCTCACCCATTCCGCCGGTCACGTTGGCCAGTCCCGTAGCCGAAGGCGATGAGGCGGTTGCTGATGTAGTGACCCCATTCGTGGGCGATGCACCGACCCATCGAGCGATCCGTCGAGGTCGATGACGGTGGCGGGATCCTGGCGGAACAAGGTGGCGTTCACCGTTCCGCCCGGCGTTCTTGATCGTGGTCCCGTCGGCCAGTGACACCATCAGCGAGCCGATGGTGATGGTGGCATCCGTTCCGCCCATCCCGGCGACCCCCGCGGCACTGTTGGCGATGATGACCCCGACCGCGCCCGCGTTCTGCGCGTTCTTGACCTTGACCACGAAGGCGCACGTGCCGCGATCGATGAGGGCGATCTTTCCGGTCAGGCTACCGGCGGGCAGTGCATTGCAGCCCAGGGTCGGGGCGGCACTGCCGTCGTTCACCAGCATCACGTCCCCGGTGACGTTGAAGAACTGCGGACCGAACCCGGCAAGGCCCACGACGTAGTTGCCGGCGATGGCGGCCGGGCTGTTGACCGTGAGGTGGTTGTCGGTCAACCCGTTGAACAGATACATCTGCATGCGGGGCGAGGCTCCGTCGGTCGGAGTGAACATGTTGGCGTTGTTGAGCCCCGAGAAATCGTGGCCCTCGGCGTGCAGCACGTCGCCGGCCAGATCGGGGGAGGTCCGGCCCAGGTTGCTCTCCTGGGCATTGCCGGACTTCTCGTCGAACCCCACGTCGTAGTACCAGTCGTGGAACCAGTTGGTGAGGAAGAAGAGGTTGGTCACCCCGGCCTTGATTTGGGTCGCGTTCGCGTTCGCCCGCTGGTTGAAGTCGTAGGTCCGGTCGAAGTTCCCCGGCGTGGTGACGTCCGCTCGCACGTCGGTCCCGCCCGCGGTGAAGCCGTCATCCGGAACGAGGTCGGCGTAGGCGTCCACGTTGTTGCCGCGGGTCTCGGTTGCACCGGCCGGCAGCCACGGGTCGTTGGTGGAGATCGGACCATTGGCCAGCGTCACCAGGTTGCTGCTCACGAACGGCGGTAGCGGCGTGCCGCCGACGACGCCCGAGGGGCTCGGGCTCATCCCGATTCCGTAGGGACCGTCGAACGGCCGGAACTGCCCGGACGAGTCGGCGAAGACCCGGTAGGTATAGGCGCTGCCCGGCGCGGCGGACATGATGAGAGACCTCCGCTCCAGCACCTGACCGGTCTTGGCGGAGACCACGTAGCCGTAGGCGTGCGAGGCACCGGCGGCGTCCGTGGTGTCGAGCTCCAGGTAGTACGCAGGCTCGAGGGTCTTCCCCAGCCGGTAGGCCAGGGGCTTCGCGCGCGCCGGCGTCACCAGCCGCTCGGGGGCGCCGGAGGAGCCCAGCTGGAAATACTGGTAGTCGCCCTTGGACTGACCGGTCGACCGCAGGCCGAAGCCCGCCACCCCGACCAGGTCGGTGTATCCGGCGCTCACCACCTGCTCCGGCTGAAGCTTGAATCCGGCGAGCAGCTTGTCTCCCTCGCCGGCGTACGTCGGACGGACGGTGCCGCTGATGGCGATGGGCTGCCGGTAGCGGTCCATCACCACCGCCACCGATTCTCCGAAGACCTCGAGGTTCCCCACCCGTGTTCCGAAGCGAACCACGATGCTCCCGGTGCCGGTGTCATGGACCTGCCGGACCTCGAGCCCGTTCATCATCTCGGCGCTCATCCCGAAGTGCGCGGCGTAGTCGGAGAGGTGGGCTCGCGCGACGACGTCGACGGAGGCCCGGGCGGCCAGCGCGGAGCTGACTGCCGGCGAGACCCGCGAGGGATCCGCCCAGATGAAGCTGGGCCGCCCCGTGCGCACGTCACGGGACGCAACCTGTCCCGGAACGCCTGCCACGACGCGAGATGCCGGGCGCGTCACCGGACGCGACTGCGCGGCGATGCTGAAGTTGGGTAAGTCGCGCGCCTGGGCCGCGACCGAAGACAGCAGGAGAGCCGCCAGGAGGAAACCCCCCGGAAAACGTCGATCCATGACCACCTCGCTGGGAGACGGGACGAGCGGAAGGGAACGCGTGCCGTGCGCAGAAACTGCGTGAGGTACGTCTGCGCGGCTGCAGGCCAGGGGTCCCCTCCCTCGAAGCGGGCGAGAAGCTAGCCGAGGGCCGCTCCAGGCTTCCAGCGACGATTCGCCAGCGGCTATCCGCCGCCCGAGCACTGTGCCGGGCAGGGACAGCGGATGCACTGGACCTGGACGCAGGCCTGACCGACCGGGCAGTCGGTCTTGGATCGGCAGCCGCTGACGCACTCGTTCGGGGAGTCCCCACCACACCCCATGCAGACCCTTCCAGGTCCACACTGGGCATCCGAGCGGCAGCCGCGATCGATCTCCTCACCTCCGACCGGCGGCGGAGGACCGGCCACCGGATGAGCGCCGCTCGAGGTCCAGGTCACGCTCATCGACGGGCTGCCGAGGAGACGGCGTGCCTCCGCCGGGTCAGCGCGGACCTCGTCCCCGGCTCCGATGACGAGAAGGGCCCCGACCTTCGCCGTGGAGAGCGCCTCGCCCAGCGCGCGAACGGCGGTCAGCGTCGGGAGGGAGGCGACCATCAGGCGTGCCGCGACGGCGAAGGTGGCCAGTACCTGCGCGCTCGCGGAGGTCACCTCGCCTGCCAGAACGACCGTCGCGCCCTCCCGGGACAGCCGATAGACGCTTCCCGGCCCGTCCGGACCCGGAATCCCCCGGCCCCGGAGCTCGAGGCCGCCAGGGAGCGTGACGCGCCGCTCGGCGCCCGACTTCACCTCGTCCACGGGTAGCCGCGGAAGGCGGGCGCCCGCGGTCCGGTAGAGGCCCGCGCCCCCGAACAGCACCTCCGCCCAGCGCGCCGTCGACGGCCAGCGGCCACCTCCACCGGGTCCCAGCAGACGGACGGTTGCCGGCGCCCCGGCGGGGTCGGTCAGGAAGACGGGAAGGTCGGCCGTCGCCTCGGGGCGCATCGACGTGAGGAGCACGGCCCCCACGTCGGAGAGGTTCTGTCCAAGGCTTCGGGCGACGCCCAGCGAGCCCGAGGCCAGATCCACCAGGACCCGCGCCTTTCCATCGACGAGCACCACGAGCCCGGGCGGTGCACGGGACGGCATCTGAACGCCGCTCGGCCGGCGCAGGACCTGGCCGGGCACGAGCGGGGTCGGCGCCGAAGTCGCCTGGGGAGGCCCGAGCACGAGCACCGCCAGCGGCTCGTCGCCCGCGCGCGCCGCACTCGCCCCGAGCACCAGGACCACCAGCAGCGTTCGGAGGAGAAGGTTCACAGCCCGAGATACGCCTCGCGGATGCTCGGATCGGCGATGAGCTGCGACGCAGAGCCCTCCTTCACCAGCGTCCCGTGCTCGATGACGTAGCCGCGGTCGGAGATCTCCAGGCCCTCCATCACCTTCTGCTCGACCATCATCACGGTGACGGACCTGGCGATCTCCCGCACCGCGGCCAGCGTCTGCTCGGTCAGCTTGGGCGACAGGCCGAGCGACGGCTCGTCGAGCATCAGGAGCTTGGGCTCGGACATCAGGGCCCGGCTGATGGCCACCATCTGCTGCTCACCGCCGGAGAGCGTCCCCGCCAGCTGCTTCCGCCGCTCGGCCAGGCGCGGGAAGAGCCCGTACATCCGCTCGAGGTTCGCCCCGCGGCGCGCCCGCGCGCGGGGGAGCTGCGAGCCGAGGTAGAGGTTCTCCTCCACCGTCATCTCCGGGAAGAGCTGCCGCCCCTCGGGCACGTGGGCGATGCCCAGGTCGACGATGGAGTCCGGCGCGGTGCGGGTGATGTCCTGTCCCTGGAAGCGCACCGTGCCCGACCTGGGCCGGAGCAGCCCCGAGATGACGCGCAGGCAGGTGGTCTTCCCCGCCCCGTTTCCGCCGAGGATCGCCAGCACCTCGTTCGGCCGCACCTCGAAGCTCACCCCGAACAGGGCCTGGAAGTCCCCGTAGAAGGCGACCACGTCCTGCAGCTGGAGCAGGGCCGTCATCCGGCGGCTCCGGCCACGAACTTCGAGCCGAGGTAGGCCTCGATGACTCTCGGTTCGTGCACCACCTCGCGCGGCGGGCCCTCGGCGATCTTCCGCCCCTGATCCAGCACCACCACCCGCGAGGCGAGCGACATCACGATCCGCATGATGTGCTCGACGCCGCCCACGCTGGTGATGCCGAACTCGCTCAGGCGGCGGATGAGCCCCACCACCTCCTCGCCCTCGCGCGGGTTCAGCCCCGCCATCACCTCGTCGAGCAGGAGGAGCTTCGCCCCGGTGCCGATGGCCCGCGCCACCTCGAGCAGCTTGCGCTGGGCGAGCGGGAGCCCGCTGGCCAGCTGGTCGGCGCGCGGCCGCAGGCCCATGAACTCGAGCACCTGGTCGGCGCGGGCCGCGGCGTCCGCCCGGCGCGGGTGCTGGAGGAAGGTCCCCAGCATCACGTTCTCGCGCACGGTGAGCGCCGGCAACGGCTGCACCACCTGGAAGGTCCGCCCGATGCCCAGCCGCGTCGCCTGGTACGGCTCGCCGCCGGTGATGTCCTTGCCGGCGAAGCGGATGGTGCCCGCGTCGGGCTTCACGTAGCCGGTGATGAGGTTGAAGACGGTGGTCTTCCCCGCGCCGTTCGGGCCGATGAGGAAGACGATCTCCCCCTCGTCGACGTGGAAGCTGACGTCGTTGGTGGCCAGCAGCCCGCCGAACCGCTTGCTCACCTTCTCGAACTCGAGGATGCGCGCCATGGCCGAGGAGCTCCGACCTACTGCTGCGCGCCGATGGGCCCGGCCTGCCGCCGGAACTTCCACCGCCGCTGGAAGAGCGAGATCACCCCGCCCGGGAGGAAGACCACCACCACGATCAGGAGCGCGCCGTACACCACCAGGTGGGTGTGCTCGAAGTACGTCTTGAAGATCTCCGCGGTGAGGGTGAGGACGATGGAGCCGAGGATCGGCCCCCAGACGGTGGCCGCCCCGCCGAGCATGGCGATCAGCGCCGCCTGCACCGAGATCTCGATGTTCAGCACCGTGTCCGGCCCGACGAAGCTGAAGTAGCTGGCGTAGATGCTCCCGGCGAGCGCGGTCACCATGGCGCTGGGGAGCAAGGCCAGGAGCTTGTCCACCGCGGGGTTCACCCCCACCGCCATCGCGGTGGCCTCGTTCTCGCGGATGGCCCGGAGCCGGTAGCCGAAGCGCGAGTTGTGGATCCACGTCGACAGGGCGAACGCTCCTCCGCAGGAGCGGAATGGAACCCCAGAAGAACTTGGCGTCCAGATCCGGCGCAAGGAACAGCAGCGGAGCGTTGGTGCCCACTGCGCCGTGGGTGAGCTCGTCCTGGTTCTGCACCAGCACCCGGATGATCTCCGCCGTGGCGATGGTGGAGAGGGTGAAGTAGGGCCCGCGGAGGCGGAAGGTGATTCCCCCGATGATCAGCGCCATCAGTGCCGCCAGCACCGCCCCGAGCACCACCCCGAACCAGGGGCTCCAGCCGATGCGCTCGGTGGACAGCGTCATCGCGTAGGCGCCGATGCCGAAGTACGCCACGTGGCCCAGGCTCAGCTGCCCGGCGTAGCCGCCGACGAAGTTCCAGGCCATGCCCAGCACGGCGAAGACGATGACCCGGAAGACCAGCTGGAGGAGGTACCCGTCGTGCAGCCAGAGCGGCACGGTGGCCAGGGCGACGAAGAAGACCGCCGTCGGCCACCAGGAGGGGAGCCGCTTCATGCTCACTTCCCTCCGAAGAGGCCCTGCGGCCGGAAGAGCAGCACCAGGAGGAAGAGGACGAAGTCCACCACCTCCGCGTAGCGGTCGGCCCAGGTGTAGGCGGTGAACTGCTCCGCCACGCCGAGGAGGAGCCCGCCCAGCGCCGCGCCCTGCACGCTCCCCATCCCGCCCAGCACCACGATGACGAAGGACTTGAGGGTGTACGGGCCGCCGACGGTGGGGTTGGTCCAGAAGACGGGGAGGAGCAGCGCCCCGGCCACGCCCGCGCAGGCGATGCCCAGGCCGAATGTGATGGCCGACACGCGCTCGACCCGGATGCCCATCAGCGGCGCCACGGTCCGGTTCTGGGCCACCGCCCGGATGGCGCGCCCCATCTCGGTCCGGCTGAGGAACTGCTGCAGGGCGATGACCAGCGCCAGCGACACCGCGAAGCTGAGGATGTACCCCACGCTGAAGTGGAGCGGGCCGAGCGAGGTGATGCGGTTGGCGATGGGCAGGTTGATCTGCCGGTAGTCCGCGCCGAAGACCAGCTGCGCCAGCCCGATGAGCGCCAGGCTGATCCCCTCGGTCAGCAGAATCTGCAGGAAGTCGTTGGCTCCCATCACCCGGCGGACGAGCAGCTTGTACGTGCCGACCGCCACCGCGAAGAGCACCGCTCCCCAGATCGGGAAGGCGAGGTAGGGGTTCAGCCCGAGCAGGGTCCAGCCGTAGAAGCTGAGGTACGTCCCCAGCATCAGGAACGCGCCGTGGGCGAAATTGACCAGCCGCATGACGCCGAAGATCAGCGCCATGCCGCTGGCGATCAGCGCATAGACGCCGCCCACCAGCAGGCCGTTGAGAAAGGCCTGCAGGAACTGCACGCTAGCGCTCGCTCCACTTCGGGGTGGGAACGATCGGATCGCCCGTCGCCTCGGACTTGGGGTGGACGATCACGTACTTCCCCTTCTGGATCTGGGTCACCAATACCGGATGCAGGTTCTGGCCGCGGGCGTCGAACTTCACCGGGCCGAAGGTGGTCTCGGGCATGTCGGTGGCTTTCAGCGCGTCGCGGATGGCCACCGGGTCCCACTTCCCGGCCTTCTTCACCGCCTCCGCCATCACCTTGAGCGCCACGTAGGCCTGCACCGCGTGGTAGGCCGGCGTGGAGCCGTACCTCGCCTTGAACTTCTCGGCGAACTGGGCGCTCCCCGGCCACTTCGACTCCGGCATCCACTGGGTGACGCTGAAGGTGTAGTCGGCGTCCTTGCCCGCGCCCTTCTCCTGCGGTGGGGAACTCGGGGGTGCTGAATCCGGTGCCCGCCGCGGTGAAGTAGCGCGGGTTCAGGTCCACCTGACGCGACTGGTGCATGAGGCTGGTCGCGTCGAGGAGGTAGCTCGCGAAGTAGATGGCGTCGGGCGACTTCTCCTTCACCTTCTGGAGCATCGCGGTGTAGCTCGGTGACTTCGCGGTGTACGACTCCTCGGTGACGATGGGGAGGGAGGCGTCGGTGGCGGCCTTCTTCATCGCCGCGCCGTTGGCCTGACCGAAGTTGGTGTTCTCGTAGACGATGGCGACGCTCTTCGGCATCCCGGCGTCCTTCCAGAAGCTCACCATCCCGTTGGCGTAGTCGGTCGCCCCCGAGCAGAGGCGGAAGCTCCACCCTTGCGTGTTCTCGAGCACGTTGTCCGCCGTCGCGGTGGGCATGAGCAGCGGCACAGCGCGGCGGGCCACCAGCGGGACGATGGCCTTGGTGCTCTCGGACGAGTACGAGCCGACGATTGCGCTCACCTTGTCCTGGTCCACCAGCTTGGCCACGCCCTGGGCCGCGATGTCGGCCTTGCTCTGGTCGTCGTACTTCACGATCTCCAGCGGCTTGCCGAGCACGCCGCCCGAGGCGTTGATCTCCTCGAGCGCCATGTCGTAGCCGCGGTCATGGGCCTGACCGAAGGCCTGCTGGCTGCCGCTGAGCGCGGTGATGATCCCGATCCGGCCGGGCTTGCTCTGCTGACAGGCGGCGAGCGCGAGGGCGGCGACGGCGAGAACGAAGCGACGGGCGTGCATCGATTCACACCTCGGTGGATCCCTCGCCGGGGAGTAGGTCAGCGCTCCATTCCGTACCAGCGAAAAGAGACGCCTGGGCGAGACTCTCGAGGCGTGACGCTTCGCGTCGTGACCCTTGGACCCATAGACGACGCCCCGCGTCTTGTGCGGAACATTGCCCAGCTTTTCGCACTCCGCTGAACGCCGGATCACAGCCCGTCTCTGGACGGACCCGGCTCCGAAGGTGGAGAGGTGAGGCCTGGGAATGGGAGAGAGACAGCCGATGCCGTCGAAGAGGAACGCCAAGCCGGGCGAGCAGTCGCCCGAGATACCGGTCCGTGCACCGCGGCCGGCCCCGGCGCCGCGTTCGCCGCGCGGCGCCTCCGCGATTCCAGCTCCACGGAAGGCCGAGGTCCACCGGCTGGTCGTCGCGCCGAGGCCGCTGCCCACCCGTGAGCAGGTCGCCGCCCGGGCGTACGAGATCTGGGTGCACAGCGGGCGGATGGCGGGCCACGACGCCGAGAACTGGCTACAGGCCGAGCGGGAGCTCCAGGCCGGCTGCAGCTGAGCCTCAGCGCAGCAGCGCCGAGCGCGCCATCCGGAGCTGCTCGAAGATCCGCTCGGCCTCGAGGACCGAGCGCATCGCCAGGCCGCACGCGGGCGTGACCACGACCTGGCGGAGCGCGTCCGGCCGGTCTGGCAGCGCCGCGGCGAAGGACGTCTCCACCGCCCGGGCGAGCTCCTCCGGATTGGCTTCCTGGCCGAGGTCGGTGGGCACCAGGCCGAGCGAGAACGCCCCGCCCTGGTCGAGGAAGCGCTTCACCGCGCGGGGCTCGTCGAGCACGGCGTCCAGCGACAGCCGGACGTCGAACGACAGCAGGTCGATACCCAGCTCGAGCAGCGCGCTCCACCGCGTGTTTCCGCAGCAGTGCAGCCCGACGAGCGCCCCTTGCTGTCGCAGCGCCGAGACGAGGAGCCGCAGCTCGGAGAGCACCGCCAGGTGGCCGGCGTCACCCGTGTCGAGCGCGTACAGGCCCGGCTCGTCCAGGTAGAACATCGCGGTCGCCCCCGCCGCCCGGAGCGCCTGCACCAGCGCGAGGGAGCGCACCAGCACCAGCCGGAAGACCTGGGCGTCGAGAGCGGGATGGTCCGAGAGCGGCTCGCCGGTGGACAGCTGCGAGCTCCAGCGCACCGTGGCCGGGCCGGCGATCTGCGCCTTGGCGAAGGCGAGCTTCCGCTCCCGCACCTCCCAGAGGAACGGGCCGGAGGGCACGGGTGGCGGTGACACCCGGCAGGAACGCCGAGGCGTCGCCGCTCTTCAGCGCCGCGTCGATGCGGGCGTCGAGCTCGCCGCGGCCCTTCTCCCAGGCGCCGAGCTCCACCGTGCACACCCCGTCGTCCGCTGCCTCCAGCCCGGGCAGCCCCTCGAGCGCCGCGGGCACCATCAGCTCGGAGGGGTTCCCCGACGGAAGCTGGGGCAGGTACGGCACGTCCACCCCGAGCGCCATCTGCAGCGCCAGCTCCATCTGGGTGTGCGGCAGGCTTCCGATGCCGGTGATGGCTCCGCGCGGAAGCAGCGCCAGGGCAGCGCGGACGTCGGGCATGGTCAGGTCACCGAGAAGTAGAAGGCGTCGGGGTGGTGGAAGACGATCGCCGACACCGAGGCCTCGGGCTCCATCATGCAGCCGTCGGTGAGGGTGACGCCGATGTCCTCGGGCCGGAGGGCGGCGAAGAGCTGGTGCTGGTCCTCGAGCCGCGGGCAGGCCGGGTAGCCGAACGAGTAGCGCTTGCCGGGGTACTCGGCACGGAACCGCTCGATCATCGTGAGGTCCGGCCGGTCCGGAGTTCCCCACATGCTGCGGATGCGCGAGTGCAGGAGCTCGGCGTAGCCCTCGGCGGTCTCGAGCGCCAGCGCCTGCACCCCGTGCATCTTCACGAAGTCGCCCGAGGCCTTGAAGCGCTCGGAGAGCTCGCGGATCCCCTTCCCCGCCGTCACCACGAAGAGCGCGACGTTGTCGGTGGGCCGGCCGGCGTCCAGCGGCGCGGACGAAGTCGGCGAGGCACACCCCGCCGGCGCGGGCCTGCCGGGGCAGCTCGAACGACGTCACCTCGCCTCCGGTCTCCCCGTCGAAGAGGACGATCCGGTTGCCGTCCGAGCCGGCGCGGAAGAAGCGGAACACCGCCCGGGCCTGCATCGCACCCGACTTCAGCTCGGCCTTGAGCGCGTCGAGCGTCGCCTTCAGCGCCAGCGCCTTCCGGCCGTCCTCGGTGTCGGCGAGCCTCGGCTCGGCCGGGGTGTCCAGCAGCGCGCGCCGCCGAGCCCTTCACCCCGAAGTGGCGCCCGTAGAGCATGACCGGGTTGATGAACCGCCAGATCTGCTCCAGCGGGGTGGTGGCGAGGACGTGCCGCTCCCAGTCCGGCGGGGCGGGCACGGCGTCGAGGACGCGCACCTCGTGGGACCGGGTGGCCGGCGCGCTCGGGGCGGGCGCCGGGCGGTCGGCCGTCTCGGCGGCGAGCTTCTCGCGCCGGACGCGCAGCTCCTCGTTGAGGCGGTTCAGCCCGGCGGGGTCGACGATCTGCTTGGCGAGCTCGAGGCCGCTCATCGCGTCCTGCGCGTAGGCCACCGTGCCGCGCGTAGGCCGGGGCGATGGAGCGGTCGACGAAGTTGCGCGAGAGCGCCGCGCCGCCCACCAGCACCGGCACGTTCACCCCGGCGCGCGAGAGGTCCTCGGCCGTCGCCACCATCTGGTGCGCGCTCTTCACCAGCAGGCCCGAGAGCCCGAGGATGTCCGGGCGGTGCTCGCGCACGGCGGCGACCAGCTGCTCCGGCGGCACCTTGATGCCCAGGTTCACCACCTGGAAGCCGTTGTTGGCGAGGATGATCTCCACCAGGTTCTTGCCGATGTCGTGGACGTCGCCCTTCACCGTGGCCAGGACCACCTTGCCCCGCACGCGAGGTGGAGTTCTTGTCCATGTGCGGCTCGAGGTAGCTGACCGCCGCCTTCATCACCTCGGCGCTCTGCAGCACCTCGGCGACGATGAGCTCGTTCTTGCCGAAGAGCCGGCCCACCTCGTCCATGCCGGCCATCAGCGGGCCGTTGATGATCTCCAGCGGCTTCTTCGACTGGAGCGCCAGGTCGAGGTCCTCGAGGAGCCCGTCCCGGCTGCCCTCGATGACGTAGCGCGCGAGCCGCTCGTCGAGGGGCAGCGTGCTCGTGGCCCGCGCCGGCGGCTTGCGCTCGCGGAAGTGCGCCGCGAAGGGGGTGATCGGGTCCGCGCCCCGGTTGAAGAGCAGGTCCTCGCGAGAGCTTCCGCTCCTCCTCGGGGAGCGAGGGGTAGCGCTCGAGCTTCTCGGAGTTGACCAGCGCCATGTCCAGCCCGGCCTGGATGCAGTGGTAGAGGAAGACCGAGTTCAGCACCTCGCGGCCGGCGGTGGGCAGGCCGAAGGACACGTTGGAGATGCCGAGCACCGTCTTGCTGCGCGGGAAGCGCTGCTTGATGGCCCGCACGCCCTCGATGGTCTCCACCGCGCTGCCGACGTACTGCTGGTCGCCCGAGGCGCAGGGGAACACCAGCGGGTCGAAGTAGAGGTCCTCCTCGGGCGCACGCCGTACTTCCCGGTGAGCAGCGCGTGGCTGCGCTCGGCCACCTCGAGCTTGCGCTCCCGGGTGACGGCCATGCCCGACCTCGTCGATGCAGCCGACGACCAGCGCGGCGCCGTAGCGGCGGGCGAGCGGGACCACCTTCTCGAAGCGCTCCTCGCCGTCCTCGAGGTTGATCGAGTTGATGATCGCCTTGCCCTGGCAGTAGGTGAGCGCCGCGCTCCACCACCCGGTCGTCGGTGGAGTCGATCATCAGCGGGACGCGGACCTTCTTGATCACCGCGGCCAGGAACCGCTCGCATGTCCCGGAGCTCGTCGCGGTCCGGGTTGGCGAGGCAGATGTCGATGACCTGCGCCCCGCGCTTCACCTGGGCGCGGGCGATCTCCGAGGCGTCCTCCAACTGCTCGGCGACGATGAGGTCCTTGAACTTGCGGCTGCCGATGACGTTGGTGCGCTCGCCGACGATGACCGGCCGCACGTCGTCGCCCACCTCGAGGTAGTCGACGCCCGAGAGACGCGAGGCCCGGCGGGGGCGGGCGCTCCGCGGGGCGAGCCCGCGCACCGCCTCGGCGATGGCGCGGATGTGCTCGGCCGTGGTGCCGCAGCAGCCGCCGACGACGTTGAGCCAGCCCTCCTCGGCGAAGCGGCGCAGGGCGCGGGCGAGCATCGCCGGCGTCTCGAGGTAGTGGCCGTTCTCGTCCGGGAGCCCGGCGTTCGGCACGCAGCCCACCGGGAACGCGGTCAGCCGGCAGAGCGAGCGGATGTGGTCGGTCATGAACTCGGGGCCGGTGGCGCAGTTGAGGCCGAGGTAGAGCAGCTCGGCGTGCTCGACCGAGGTCGCGAGCGCCTCGACGGACTGGCCGGCGAGCATCGTGCCCATCGGCTCGATGGTCCCGGAGACCGCCACCGGGATGCGCCGGCCGACCTTGGCGAAGGCCCGCTCGCAGCCGAGCAGCGCCGCCTTCACGTTGCGCGTGTCCTGCGCGGTCTCGATGAGCAGGTAGTCCGACGCCGCCCTCGACCAGCCCCTCGGCCTGCACGGCGAAGGTCTCGAGCAGCGCGTCGAAGTCGACGCCGCCGGTGACGCTGATCGCCTTGGTCGTCGGGCCGATGGAGCCGGCGACCCAGCGCGGCCGCCCGTCGGCCGCCTCGGCACGCGTCCGCCGCCTCGCGGGCGAGCTCGGCCGCCCGGACGTTGATGCGCGAGCGCCGAGTCCTGCGAGGCCGTACTCGGCCAGCACCAGCGGGGTGGCCGCCGAAGGTGTCGGTCTCGGCCACGTCCGCGCCGGCGTCGAAGTAGGCGCGGTGGATGTCGCGGATCAGCTCGGGCCGGGTGAGGACCAGGTTCTCGTTGCAGCCCTCGAGCTCGGGGCCGCCGAAGTCCGCCGCCTTGAGGTTCTTCGTCCTGGATGAGCGTGCCCATCGCGCCGTCGAGCACGAGGATGCGCGTCGGCGAGGGCCTCGCGCGAGTCGCCGGATGCGCTGGTCGATGGAGGCGCTCATCGCTTCTCCCCCGTGAGCAGGAAGACCCGGAAGGGCGAGCTCGCCTGCCGCGGGTGCACCTCGCGGGTGAGCGACTCGAAGCCGGCGGCCCGGAGCGTGGACTCGAGCTCCGCCGGCCCGAAGCCCAGGTGACGGTGGCCGAGCCGCTCGCGGACCCAGGTCTCCTGGTGGGTCATCAGCTCGAGCACCACCGACCTTTCCGCCGGGGGCGAGGATGCGGGCCGCCTCGCCGAGCACCGCCTCGGGCGCCTCCACGTGGTGCAGGCTCTGCGAGAGGACCACCAGGCCAGTCTTCCCCGAGGGGAGCGACAGGTGGTGCAGGTCCTCCCGGAGGAAGGTCACGTTCTTGAGCCCCTCGCGCCGCGCGCGGGCCTGCGCCTGGGCCAGGGCGGCACGGTTCTGGTCGATGGCGACGACCGAGCGCGCCCAGCGGGCGATGGAGATGCTCAGCACGCCGGTGCCGCAGCCGAAGTCCGCCACGTCCAGCGGAGGGAGCAGCGAGGCCAGCGCGCTGGCCCAGAGGAACCAGGACTGGCCGGGCTCGAGGAGGCGCTCGTTCAGGAGCTGCCGGTCCTCGCGCTGGCGGAGCAAATCCTTGAGGCGGGCCAGGTCCCCGGTGCCGTCCTCGCGCCTCGCAGGCCATCTTGATGAGCGGCGCCTGCACGTCGCCCGCGTCGACGCCGAGCGAGTAGTAGGTGAAGCCCGCGGCGCGCTCCTCGCGGACCAGGCCCAGCTGGCGGAGCTTGCCCAGGTGGTGGCTCACCGAGGACTGGGCCACGCCCGACGACGGAGACCAGCTCGGAGACGTTCAGCGGCGCGGCGGCCACCAGGCGGAGGATGCGGAGCCGGGTCGGGTCGCCGAGGGCGCGGAAGGACTGGGAGAGCGTCTCCATATCAATGGGTGTTCATATGTCGATGCCCTTCCCGCCGCAAGCGGATGCACCGACTCAGGCCAGGGCACGGCCACATCGGAACGGGGCCGCCGCTCACCCCACGAAGAGACTGCACACGACGAATGCGCTCGAGACGCGGGCTCTCATGGCCGGCCCGAGTGAAGCAGAACGTCCGGGCGGGCCCCACCGCGCCCGCTGCACCCCCAGGCACCGTCGACCCCAAAAGCAGAGATGTATCGGTCGCCGACCGAACTATCGAAGGTCTTCAGCAGGGTCGTTGAGAAACCCCTGGCGGGGATCGACTCGCACCGCACGGGCGTCGTGATCTGCCTGCATCCGGGAGGCCCCCCGATGCGCAGGAGACGTCCACAGAAGCAGTGCGTCGACGCTGAGCCTCCGGAGTCGCTGCGGAGTCGGATCATCCCGCCGGTCACCCGCTCCCAGCAGGCGCAGGCCCTCGCAGACCGTGCCCTGTCGGTGCTCTCACCGACGTGACGCCGTCGACGGCCAGGTGGAGCGGTCCCTCGATTCCGTCCGGAGCCCGCGCTGAAGGGCTCACTGCTGATGGCGCTCTACTCGGTGCGGCAGCGAGCGGCTCTTCTGCGAGCAGCTCACTACGTCCTGTTCTCCGCTGGTTCCTCGACATGGACATGGAGGAGCCGAGTCCCGACCACAGCACCTTCTCGCTCAACAGGGAGCGCTCTCGAGCACGAGGTGGCCAGGCGCTTCTTCGCCGCGGTGGTGGCTCAGGCCCGCGAAGGCTGACGCTCATGCGCAATCCAGCACTTCACCGTGGACCGAGCTCCTTGACGCCTGGGCGTCACTGAAGAGCTTCCGCCCGAAGGGCGAGGAGAAGTCAGAAGCCGTCCGGATGACCCCGGCAACCCCACCGTCCAACTTCCACGGGGAGGCCCGAAGAATGAGACGCATGCCTCGACGACCGACGAGGCGCGCCTGGCGAAGAAAGGGCACAACCGGCGAGGCGCGACTCTCGTACTCGGCCCATGCGCTGATGGAGAACCGCAACGGCCTGCTGGTCGACTTGCGTCGAGCCAGCGGATGGCCGGGCTGAACGCCGCTCCGCGGAGCAGATGCTGGAGCGAGTCGCTCAGCGCACTCGCACTCGACTCACCGTGGGTGCGGACAAGGGCTTCGACGCTCGCCACCCGTTCACCCGACGCGGTGCAGTCAGCTCGACCAGCACAGCACGGACCTGGCGCCATCACTCCGGATCCTCGACGGCAGCTGCCGCCGAGCGGTGGCCGTACCGCACGACATGCCGGCTATACCGTCAGACTGCGCATCGACGAATGCGCTCGAGGACGTCGCGGCTCTCATGGCCGGCCGCAGTCCGAAGCAGACCGTACCCAGCGCGCCGCACCATCGTCCGTCGGAACCGCCTAGCACCCTGATGCGAATCTCCCGACTGCCGAGCACCTAGAGCCGTCCTCGACCGAGCAACAGCCGGCCAGAACAGCTCGACTCCGGGCGTCGACAGCCAGCCCAATCCAGCGAGCTTCAGGCCCACCGCCGGGGCGCCCGAGGGCCTTCCTCAACACCCTGTAGGCCTTCCCCGGCAACCACGAGCGCTCGAGGTCGCGCAGGCCGCCCCGGTGAGGCCACTGCCCTCGAGCCCTGCGCCCCCGGGCCGCAACTGTGCCGCCGACCGCCCTCCTCAGCTGAACAGGCTCCAGAACGAGCGCCGGGACGGAGATCCGCTCGAACGCGTCCTGCAGATCCTCGTCGTAGTCGGCGCGGTTGGCGATGTCCGCCATGCTGATGATGCCGAGCAGCCGGTCGTTGCGGTCTACCACCGGCACCCTTCGGATCTGCTTTCTGCCCATGAGGTCCAGCACCGACGTCAGCGGCTCGTCCTCGGTCACCGCCGACACGTCGTCGGTCATCACGTCCTCGATGCGCCTGAGGGTGCTCTCGTCGATGAGCCCGCGGACCACGATGTCCCGATCCGTCAGGATGCCCTCGAGCCGGCCCACCGCATCCACCACCGGCACGACGCCGCAGTTCTCGTCACGCATCACCACCGCTGCCTCCCGGATGGAGGTCTGGCGGGTCACCGTCTTCGGATTCCGCGTCATCACGTCACGGGCCGACAGCGGCTCGCGCTGCCAGAAGCGACGGCCCTGGCCGCGGTCACGGTCCCGTGACGTCTCGCTCCAGTCGCCCACCCGCTCCTCGTCGCGTCCATACCCGAAGCTCGCGCCGGAGCCGGCGTACGACGCCGACATCCCCGCCGCCCCGCTCTGGGTGCTCCGGGCGCCCCAGCGGTTCTGGTCGTCACGCCCGTCGCCGCCCTCGAATCCGCGGTCGGTGCCGATCTGGCGATCCGAGACCTCGGGAAGCCCGCCGCCCTCACCCGGGCTCCGGCCCAGCGCCCGCTGACCCAGCGTCTGCCGGTCCCGATTCTCGTAAGCCGACTGTCCCTGACCGTATGCGCTCTCGCCGTATCCCTGTCCGTACGCCGCGCCCTGCCCGTACCTGCCGTGGTCGCCACTCCCGATTCGGGTCGCCGAAGCTGCTGCGGTCCGGGTCGCCCCCGCTGAAGCTCGGCTGGCCGTAGGGCCGCCCCGTCGTCCCCTGCTGGCCGCCCTGGAGTCGCTCGTAGCTCCCTGCCGTGTCGCTCGAGGGACCCCCGCGGTAGCTCTGGCTCCGGTCGTCGCGCGAGCGGCCGAGGTCGCTCCACTCGCTCTGGCTGCGGTCCCGGACCCCCGACCGCCCGGACTGCCACGCGCCGAGGCCCGCCCGGGAACGCTCCTCGTTCCGGCGGCGCCATTCCTCGTCGTCGTGGCCCGCGATGCGGTCCATCGCCTTGCGGAAGAAGCGCCCGATCTTCTCGCCCGCGCTCTCGTCGGGTTGAGGCTCGGTGACGGGGCTCGCGCCCGAGCGCACGCCGCTGGTGGGCATGCTCCCCTGCTGCTCGCTCACCCCGTTCGGCGAGCTGTACGGGGGATTCAGGTTGCCTTCGGTGAGCCGGCTCTTCGGATCGTTCGTGGCCATGCCAGTGCTCTCCTCGGAGGGGTCGAATCCCGAGGATCGGCACCCGATGCAGGGCCGGCCATGATCTCGCGGACAGGCGCTGTGCTCGCTCTTGCCCCGGACGGGCGAGCGCGCGTCAGGTGTACCGGCGGTGGTCCACCATCAGGCAGCGGTCCTGGACCACGTCGATCCCCGCCGCCGCCAGCCGGTCCGCCAGGGCGTCGTTCCGGATTCCGGACTGAAGCCAGACCGCCTTCGGCTTCTTCGCCAGGATGTCATCCATGTGGGCCTCGAGGTCCTTCGGACGCCGGAAGACGTCCACCAGGTCGAGCTCGCCCGGGATGTCCACGAGGCGCCGGTAGACCGGACTCCCGAGGATCTCCTTCACCTCCGGGTAGTACACCGGGACCGGCACCACCTCGAGGCCGACGGAGTGCAGGTACTCGGGCACGTAGAACGCCGGCTGGTCCGATTGCTCCTCGGTCTTGATGCCCAGCACCGCGACGCGGCGGATGCGCTTCACCAGGTCGCGGACGGCTTCCTCGGACTCGAGACGATGGGGCGATGCCATGGGCGCAGACTAGCGCACCTCGAGGGGGGGCTTGTTGACCGGGGGGGTGGCAGGGGGGCATGACTCCGGCGTGGACGACTTCTTTCCCGCCGCCGAGGCGCTGCTGGAGCAGATGATCTCACAGCAGCGGGCCAAGGTGCTCCGGCTCGCCCGCGAGGCGGTCCCCAACATCGGGCCGGACGACGTGCTCAACCCACACGACTTCCCCCAGCTCAAGGCGCACCCGACGTTCGAGTTCGAGGACGGCCTGCTGAGCGGCCTGGTCGCGGCCCAGGTCGCGCTCCGCGCCGAGTACCGGAGGCGGTCGGATCCCTGATGCGTAGCCTGTCCCTCCACAGCGCCCGGGCGCGGGCACTCCTGTCCGAGGGGCTCGGCTGCGAGCCTCCGCGCCTCGACCTCGCCGCCTGCGCGGTGGCCGCGCTGGAGGACGAGGCGCTCGACCTCGGCCGGGTGCTCCACACCCTCGACGGGCTGGGGGCCCGGGTGAAGGCCCTCGAGCCCGAGCGCCTCGACGCGCTGGGCCGCGTCCAGGCCCTGCGCCGGGTCCTCGCCGACGAGGAGGGCTTCTGGGGAGACACCGACACCTACGACGCCCCGGAGAACAGCTTCCTCGACCGGGTGCTCACCCGGAAGAAGGGCCTGCCCATCACCCTCGCGGTCATCTACCTCGAGGTCGCGCGCCGCGCCGGCGTTCCCCTCTTCGGCGTCTCCTTCCCGGGCCACTTCCTCGTCGCCTGCCCCTCCGAGGACGGCAAGCTCGTCCTCGACCCGTTCCAGGGCGGGAAGATCCTCACCGAGGCCGGCTGCCAGGACCTCCTGGCAACGGTCGCGCCCCAGGTCAGGTTCCAGCCCCGGCTCCTCGCCCCCGCGCCGGCCAAGGTCATCGTGTGGCGCATGCTCAACAACGTGAAGCGCGCCTGGCTCGAGCGGACCCAGGGGGAGCGTGCGGCGCGCGCCGTGGACCTCCTGCTCCAGCTCCACCCCGACCACCCGGGAGAGCTCCGGGCCCGGGCCACCATCCTCTCCGCGCTCGGCGCGTACCGGGCGGCGCTGGCGGACGTGGAGCGGTGCCTCGAGCTCTCTCCCACCGCGCCGGACCAGGCGCAGCTCGAGCTCACCGCACAGGCGCTGCGGCACCGGCTGGAGTTCCTCAATTGAGCACCGGGTGGCGGACCCTCCGCCGCGGCGAGGAACGCGACTTCACCATCCTCTCCATCCGCGAGGATCTCCTGGCGGACCCCCAGGGCCGCGAGCACCCGCGGGTCGTCATCTCCGCTCCGGACTGGGTGAACGTCCTCGCGCTCACCGCCGACGGGCAGGCGGTGCTGGTCCGCCAGTTCCGGGCGGGCATCGCCGGCCAGACCCTCGAGCTCCCGGGCGGCATGGTGGACCCGGGCGAGACGCCGCACGCCGCCGCCGCGCGTGAGCTCGCCGAGGAGACCGGCTTCGTCACGGGCCGCTGGGAGGCGCTCGGCGCCTGTCACCCCAACCCGGCCCTCCAGGGGAACCGCCTGCACACCTTCCTCGCGCTCGACTGCCGCCGCGAGCGCGAGCGCCGCCTCGACCCGGGAGAGGACATCCACGTCGAGCTCGTCCCCGCCGCCTCGCTTCGCGAGCGCGTGGCCCGCGGGGAGATCACCCATGCCCTGGTCCTCGCCTCGATGTGCCAGGCCGCCGTCCGGGGGCTGCTCCCGTGAGCGCGGTGCTGGCGCTGGTCCTCTCGCTGACCATGTCCCCGGAGGCGGCACGGGCGCGCCAGGGCCCGCTCATCTTCGGGAGCGGCCAGGCCACCTTCCTCCTCGTCGGCCCGGCGGGCCCGGGCGACACGTTGCGGCTGGCCCGGGTGCGGGTGGTCCATCTCGATCTGCCCGAGAGCCGGGGGTTCGACGATGCGGAGTACCACCTCGCCATGGATGTGCCGCCCACCACCCGGGCGGGCCAGCAGCTGACGGCCACCCTGTGGCGCTTCGGGGCCGAGAGCCCGGACGGGATGAAGGTCACCGAGGGGCTCCAGGTCACCGTCGAGCGCGAGGACCGGATCGCGCCGGTCATCAGTCGAGGGCTCGCGTACCGGGCGTTCGGCACCCCGGACCGCATGTACCTGGTGCACGGCGGGACCGTGTTCGCGCAGATCGTCCGGGTGCAACCGGCGAGCGAGGTGGAGATCCCGCCCGCGGGTGTGGCGGTCCGGGTCGATCGCCCCTCCCAGGAGCCGGCCACCCGCCTGCTCCCCGGCGAGTTTGCCAAGCTCGTCCTCGGCGAGGGACGCACGCTCCGCGTCACGGTCGAGAGCGAGGTCTGGTTCGCGGCACGCGTGAGTCCGCGTGCCGGTATCGTCCGGCGCGTGGCGAGCGCGGAACCTCGGGATGCGGCGCTGGGCTTCTCGGTCCACACCGGCTGGGCGTTGATGGTGGCGGTGGCGCGCGAGGGTTCGTCGATCGTGGTGCTCGACCGCCGGAGGGTCGAGATGCGGCCCGGTCCGGACTCGCCTCGCGACGGGCCGCCCTTCGTCTTCCACGCCGCTCAGGAGCTCCCGCTCGAGGCCATCCTCCGCAGCCACGCCTTCATCCACGCCGCCGAGGGGGAGCTGTACCGTTCGGTGATCGGCGGGGCGAGCGAGGACCTCGGCCTCCCGGTCCTCCGGGTCCCGGCGCCGGATCTCGTCCAGCGGGCGGCGAGCGCGCTCGCGCTGCCCAGGGCGGAGGTCCCCGCGTTCCTCACCGACCTCGGGCGTGGGCTCGGCCCGCCCTGGACCGCGGACCACAAGGCGGCCACCCTCGCCGCCGTCCTCGCGCTGGAATGAGCACCGTCCAAGAGTGGGGGTAGGCGAAGCACGACAGCAGCCGTTGACTCGTGGACGCGCTCGCGCAGGAGCTGGCTGAGTCCTTGTTCGCGCCGACCGGCTCGGCTAGTCGACGCGAGGCCACCAGATGTCGGGCGTCCGAGGTGCGCAATGCAGGAGCTGACCCAGTCGGGAAGCCTGCCTCTTTCTCCCTGGTGGCGGCATGGCACCTTGCTGGTGATGATCTTCGGCTTCTCGGTGCTGACCGTCGTCACCGTCCTGACCTACACCAACGCTCCGCCCATCCCTCGACAGATCGTCGACCCTGCTCGCGGCGTGCTCTACACCGGCGCCGAGATCGAGCAGGGGCAGGAAGTGTTCCTGAAGCACGCGCTGATGGAGCACGGGACGCTCTGGGGGCACGGCGCCTATCTCGGCCCCGATTACACGGCCGAGTACCTGCACCGCGAGGTCGGGATTGCGCGTGACGTTCTCGCCCGGTCCCGGTTCGGAAAGTCCTTCGCCGTCCTGTCGCCGGGCGATCGAGCCGAGGTCGCGGAGGGGGTTCGAACCGAGCTGAAGATCAACCGATACGACGAGCGGACCGGCACGTTGACCTTTTCGCCCGGCGAGGTCGCGGCCAGCGAGGCGCTGCAGGCCTACTGGGCCGAGTACTTCTCCAGGGAGAACCGGGCCCCCGGCCTCGCCGCGAGGAGCATCGAGGACCCGGCCGAGATCCGGGTCCTCAATGCCTACTTCGCCTGGGCGACCTGGGCGACCGTCGCGAACCGGCCGGGCAAGGACTACACGTACACCAACAACTGGCCCTACGACCCGGATGCGGGCAACCACCCCTCCAGCGAGGCCTATGTCTGGAGCGCCCTCAGCTTCGTGTCACTGCTCGGCGGGCTGGGACTGGTTCTTCTTCTCTTCGGAAAGTTCCACTTCCTCGGCTGGGAAGGCGACCCCTCGGAGACCCGTTCGCGACCGATCTCCGCCTCCCTCGAGCTGACGCCGAGCCAGAAGGCGACCGGGAAGTACTTCGCCGTGGTGGCCGTGCTGTTCCTCCTTCAGGCCGTCGTCGGGGGAGGGCTGGCCCACTACCGGGTCGAGCCGTTCTCCTTCTACGGATTCGACGCCATCGTCCGCCTCGCTCCGTACAACCTGCTCCGCACCTACCATCTGCAGCTCGCCATCTTCTGGATCGCCACTGCCTGGGTCGCGGGAGGCCTCTTCCTGGCCCCCCTCGTCGGGGGCGGAGATCCTCCCGGACAGCGCCCGCTGGTCAACGTGCTCTTCTGGGCGCTGGTACTGGTGGTCGGCGGCAGCCTGATCGGCGAGTTCCTGGGTGTGACGGGTCGGCTGGGCCAGCTCTGGTTCTGGCTGGGGCACCAGGGGTCCGAGTACCTGGACCTCGGGCGCTTCTGGCAGCTCTTGCTGGTGGTCGGCCTCGTGCTCTGGCTCTTCCTGATGTTCCGGGCCCTCCGGCCGGCGATCCGGAAGGAAGGAACGAGCGACGTCTCGGCCCTGTTCCTCTACGCGGCGGGGGCAATCCCGGTCTTCTACCTTCCGGCCGTGTTCTACGGGCCCCACACCAACTTTGCGGTCATCGACAACTGGCGATTCTGGATCATCCATCTGTGGGTCGAGGGCTTCTTCGAGCTCTTCGCCACCGTCCTGGTAGCGATCATGTTCCGGCAGATCGGGCTCGTCTCCACCCGTACCGCGACCCGCCTGGTCTATCTCGACGCGATGCTCTTCCTCGCCGGGGGCATCATCGGGACCGGGCACCACTGGTACTTCACCGGGCAAGGAACCCTCAACATGGGCCTCGCCTCCTGCTTCTCCGCGCTCGAGGTCGTGCCCCTGACGCTGCTCACGCTCGACGCCTCCGGTTTCATCCGGCTCCAGAAGCGCGCCGCGACCGAGGACGGAGCGGACCTGGCCTCGAGGCACAAGTGGGCGATCTACTTCTTCATCGCGGTCGGGGTCTGGAACTTCGTGGGCGCTGGCATCTTCGGCTTCCTCATCAACACGCCAATCGTCTCCTACTTCGAGATGGGCACCATCCTCACCACCAACCACGGCCACGCGGCGATGTTCGGGGTCTTCGGCATGCTCGGGCTCGGCGTGCTGGTGTTCTGCCTCAGGACCATGCAGAGCGACGGGGCCTGGCGGGTCACGGAGAAGTATGTGCGGGTGGGCTACTGGGGCCTCAACGCCGGCCTCTCGCTGATGGTCGTCCTCGATCTGTTCCCGGCCGGGGTTCTGCAGCTCTGGGACGTCATCACCAACGGTTACTGGCACGCACGGCAGCTCGACTACTTGATGAGCGGGACCTTCCACTCTCTGGAATGGGTTCGCGTCGTCGGAGACACGGTGTTCATCGTGCTGGGTGCGGCTCCCATCGCCCTGGCCGCCCTGTGGTCCTACTTCAGGGCGGACCGGTCGGCCGCGCAGACCTGAAGACGAACCCGCCCTCCTCGTCCGGAGCGGTGTCTCCCCCGCCAGGCTGTCGCCGTACGGCGCCCGGCTGCGCAGGGAGCCAGGCGAGCCCCTCAGCGACGGAGGAACAGCCCGACGGCGCTGACCAGCGCCACCGTGGCGAAGATGGCCCTCAGCGCCCGCTCGGGAAGGCGATGGGCGATGGCCACACCGAAGGGCATCGTCGCCACGCCGCCGACGGCCAGCGCAAACCCTCGCACCCAGTCGACGTTCCCCGCCCGTCCATAGACGAAGAGGTTCACCACCGTCCCGGGCGCCACGAGCGCGAGTCCCATCCCCTGGGCGGTCGCCTGGCCCATCGCGTGGAGCGTCGTCATGAGAGGCACGGTGAGGAGAGAGCCTCCGACCCCGAACACGCCCGAGACGAACCCGCCGACCAGGCCGAGGCTCACCGCCACGCGCGGCGGCAGGCGGGCATCCAGGTCGACCCGGATCTCCCCCGCCCGGCTCCGCAGCCCATAGAAGACCGCCAGGCTGAGGAGGAAGGCCGCGAATCCCACCCGGAGCGCGCCCGACGGAGCCACGGTGGCGAGCCGCGCACCGACGTAGGTGGAGATCGGCGCCAGCAGTGCCAGGAGCCCTGCGCCCTTCGGATCGAATCCCCGGTGGCGCGCGTACCGCCACAGCCCGATCAGGACGTTGGGGACCACCATCACCAGCGCGGTGCCCTGCGCGCGTTGCTGCGAGAGGCCGAAGAACACCCCGAGCAGGGGGATGATGAAGAGGCCACCCCCGATGCCCACGATGCCGCTGAGGACGCCGATGCCGGCGCCGAGCACGACGTCGAGGGCGAGCTCCGCAGGCGCGATGCCCATCCAGGCGCCCAGGTCCCTACCCTGCCGAGCTGCGGTCCCAGGTGCCGGTCCGTCCACCCGCCTTGTGCTCGAGCTGCAGCGCCTCGATGACCATCCCCCGGTCGACGCTCTTCACCATGTCGTAGATGGTCAGTGCCGCCGTTGCCGCGGCGGTGAGCGCCTCCATCTCCACCCCGGTGCGGTCGAGCGTCTTCACCTCGGCCCGGACGCTCGCCCCGCCGTCGTCGAGCGTGACCTCGACGGTGACCGCGGTGAGGGCGATGGGATGGCAGAGGGGAATCAGGTCCGGCGTGCGCTTGGTGGCCATCACCCCGGCGAGGCGGGCCGCGGCGACCACGTCGCCCTTCTCCACCCGGCCGTCGCGGATGCGGGCCACCGTCTCGGGTTGCATCCGGAGGCGCGCGGTGGCCACCGCCACCCGCTCGGTGCGCTCCTTGCTGCCGACGTCCACCATCTTCATGGGCGACCCACGGCCTGGAGCAGATCCTCGGCGATGTCGTCCGGGTCCTCGAGCCCGATCGAGACCCGGATGAGGTTCTCGCCGATGCCCGCCGCGGCGCGCTCCTCGGGCGTGAGCCGCCGGGCGCTGGCGCTCGCCGCATGCATCACCAGCGTGGTGACGTCTCCGAGCGAGGGTGCGGGACGGCAGAGCCTCAGCGCCTCGAGGAAACGGAACGACTCGGCGCGCCCCGCGCCGGCGATCTCGAAGGCCACCATCCCGCCGAAGCCGCCCTTCAGCAGCGCGCGGGCGGTCGCGTGGTCCGGGTGGTCCGGGAGCCCGGGGTAGACGACGCGGGCGATGCCTTCCTGCTCACGTAACCGCCGGGCGACGTGCAGGGCGTGGGCGCAGTGGGCCGCCATCCGGACCGGAAGCGTGCGGAGCCCGCGCAGGGTGAGCCACGACTCGAAGGGTCCGAGGAGCGCGCCCTCGAGCACCCGCGCCGCGCGGAGCGGATCGATGCGCGCCCGGCTGCCAGAGATGACGCCGCCCGTCGCGTCCGAGTGGCCGTTGATCCACTTGGTCGTCGAGTGCAGGGCGTAGTCCGCCCCCTGGGCGAGCGTCTGCTGCAGCGCGGGCGAGGTGAACGTCGCGTCCACCGCGAGCACCGCGCCCACGGCGTGCGCTGCGCGGGCGATGGCCGGGAGGTCCGGGACCGCCAGGAGCGGGTTGGTCATGCTCTCGGCGAGCACCAGCTTCGGACGGAGGGCGGCGATGCGCTCGGTGGCCGACGCCTCGCTCAGCTTCAGCGCGTGGAGCTCGACCCGCTGCTGCTCGGCGAGCCGCTTGAACAGGGCCCGCGTCGCGCCGTAGCCGTCGGCCGGGAGCACCACCCGGTCACCGGGAGCGAGGCCCTGGGCGTCGAACACCGCCCGGAGCGCGGCCATGCCGCTGCCGAAGACCGCCGCGGCCTCCGCGCCCTCGAGGGCGGCGACGGCATCCTCGAGCAGCACCGAGTTCTCGCCGCGGATCCGGGTGTAGACGAAGTCCTTGCCGTCCAGCGCGCCGTCGAGCTCGTCGGAGGAGTCGAACCAGCTGACCACCGCCGGGTACAGCGCGGGGGTGATGGGGACCGCGCTGCTGTCGGGCAGCCGGCTCCCGGCGTGGATGGCCAGGGTCCGGAGGTCGGCCGGCTTCCGGGGAGCGCTCACGCCCCGTGCTCCACGAGGAAGCGCTCGGCCTCGATGGCGGCCATGCAGCCGGTGCCCGCGGCGGTGACCGCCTGCCGGTAGACCGCGTCCTGCACGTCGCCGCAGGCGAAGACGCCGTCCACGCTGGTCCGGGTGCTCCCGGGCACCGTCTTGAGGTAGCCGACCTCGTTGGTCTCGAGCCAGTCCTCGAAGAGCCCCGTGGTCGGCCGGTGTCCGATGGCCACGAAGAGACCGCCGGCGCTCATGGTCATCGCCTCGCCGGTCTTGCAGTTGCGGACCCTGGCGCCGGTCATCCGCTTGCCGTCGCCGAGGATCTCCTCGACCACGGTGTTCCACACCACCGAGATCTTGGGGTTGGTCAGCACCCGGTGCTGCATGATCTTCGAGGCCCGGAACTGGTCCCGCCGGTGCAGCAGGGTGACCTTGTTCGACGATCTTCGCGAGGTAGTTCGCCTCCTCCATCGCCGTGTCGCCGCCGCCCACCACGAAGACCTCCTCGCCCTTGAAGAAGGCGCCGTCGCAGGTGGCGCAGGCCGAGACCCCGCGGTTGGTGTACTCGGCCTCGCCCGGCACGTTGAGCCACTTGGCCGAGGCGCCGGTGGCGATGATGATCGTCTGGCTCTTCAGCGTCCGTCCGCTCTCGTCGGTGAGGGTGAAGGGCCGGGCCGACAGGTCGACCTGGACGACGTTCTCCATGTGGATGACGGTCCCGAAGCGTTCGGCCTGGGCCTTGAACCGCTCCATGAGCTCGGGGCCGGTGATGGCCTCGGGGAACCCGGGGTAGTTCTCGACATCGGTGGTGATCATCAGCTGGCCGCCCGGCACGCGGGCAGGCTCGTCCAGCGCGGGTCCCCCGGCGTAGAGAACGGGCTTGAGGTTCGCCCGGGCAGCGTAGATGGCGGCGGTGTAGCCCGCCGGCCCCGAGCCAATGATGGTGACGGCATGCACGGTGTCGGCCATGCCGGAAAGAGTGCTACGAGGGTGGCGGGATTGCCATGAATCTTGACCTGCTCGCGCGGGTGCCACTGTTCGAAGGCCTGAGCCAGGCCCAGCTCAAGAAGCTCGCCGCGGTCTGCGAGAGCGAGCGGATCCCACGCGGGAAGTACGTGTTCCGCGAGGGAGAGGCCGGCGCGTCGATGTACGTCGTCGTGGAGGGGAGAGTCCGGATCTCCCGCCAGCTGCCGGGGATGGGCGAGGAGGCGCTGGCCATCCTCGATCCGGGAGCTGCCTTCGGAGAGATGGCGGTGGTGGAGGAGAGCGCGCGGTCGGCGGATGCCATCGCGCACGAGGGCGAGGCGGTGCTCCTGCGCATCGGGCGAGATCCGCTCGACCAGCTGCTGTTCACCGACAAGGAGCTCGCCTACTCCGTGCTCTGGGCGCTGGTGCGAACGCTCTCCGGGCGGCTCCGCGACACCAACGAGAAGATGAAGGCGCTCTTCGCGATGTCCAAGTTCTAGGACGGCAGCGCGCCGCACCGCGGACGGTGCGCTGAACCTGCGTTCACGGGCGCGTCGGGCACGTCGATTGCTTTTTCGCCCGCGCCGTGGAGCGGGGGGCTGCGGAGAGCGAGGACGGGCCGGTGCACGCGCTGCGCGAGCGGCTGGTCCAGTCGCCGGGCGCGCTGGACGACGCCGAGCTCCTGGGGCTGTTCTTCGGTGGCCGGGGCCGGACGGTGCGGGGCCTCGGGGAGGCGCTGCTCGCGGCGGCGGGCGGGCTCAGGGCGCTGGCGAGCATGGAGGCCTCCGAGCTGGCCACGGCGGCGGGGCTCGGTCGCGAGCGGGCGGCGCAGGTGCTGGCCGCGCTGGAGCTGGCCCGGCGCGCCCACCTGGCCCCGGACGCCCGCCCCCGCCTCCGCACCGCGGGCGAGGTCTACCGGTATCTGTCCCCGCGGATCGCGCTCCTCCGGCACGAGGTGTTCCACGTCTTGTCGTTCAACACGCGGAACGTGCTGCTGGCCGACGCCCGGGTGGCCGAGGGCACGACCGATGCGTGCACGGTGGACCCGCGGGAGGTGTTCCGGGCGGCGCTCGGCGCCCGGGCCACGGCGGTCATCTTCGCCCACAACCATCCCTCGGGAGATCCGGAGCCGTCGGACGCGGACCTCGCCCTGACCCGCGAGCTGCAGGCTGGCGCCAGAATTTTCCACCTCCGCGTCCTCGACCACGTGGTGGTCGGAGCCGGGCGGTACGTCTCGCTGGCGCGGGCCGGGTTCCTCCACGCCGTCCCGCCGGTGTCGGGAGAGGCGTTGACGACCGGAGGCAAACAGTGAAGATGAGGCGCATGAGCGAGCCGCTCCGGTACCACGAGGACGCGCTCGCGGAGCTCGAGCGGCACTTTGCACTGAAGACCTTCCGCCCCGGGCAGGCGGAGGTGATCGACTCGGTGCTCGCCGGGCGCAACGTGGTGGTGGTGATGCCCACCGGCGCGGGCAAGAGCCTCTGCTACCAGCTGCCGGCGGTGATGCTGAAGGGGCTGACGCTGGTCGTCTCCCCGCTCATCGCCCTGATGAAGGACCAGGTGGAGCAGCTCGAGGCACGCGGCATCCCGGCGACGCTCATCAACTCCACCCTCCCCGAGCTCGAGCGCGCCGAGCGCATCCGCAAGATGCGCGCCGGGGCGTACCGGCTGGTCTACGTGGCGCCGGAGCGCTTCCGGAGCCCGAGCTTCGTGGACGCGCTGCGGTGAGGTCGGGGTGGAGCTGCTCGCGGTGGACGAGGCCCACTGCATCAGCCAGTGGGGGCACGACTTCCGGCCGGACTACGCGCTGCTCGGCCAGGTGCGGAAGCGGCTCCGGCCGCCGCGGACGGTGGCCCTCACCGCCACCGCCACCCCCGAGGTGCGCGAGGACATCGTCAAGAGCCTGCTGATGAAGGACCCGCGGGTCTTCGTCGCCGGCTTCGACCGCCCGAACCTCTTCCTCGAGGTCGTGAAGATCTCCGGGGACGAGGAGCGCCGGGCGGCGTGCGCCCAGGTCATCGCCGAGGGCGGCAGCGGCATCGTCTACTGCGCGACCCGGAAGCAGGCCGACGCCATGCAGGGCGCGCTACGGCTCCGCGGGCACGACCCGGTCGTCTACCACGCCGGGATGGACGAGGCGGAGCGGCACAAGGCGCAGGACCGCTTCATGGGCGACCCGTCGGCGGTGGCGGTGGCCACGAACGCCTTCGGGATGGGCATCGACAAGCCAGACATCCGCTTCGTCATCCACGCCAACATCCCCCGGGCGGTCGAGGCGTACTACCAGGAGGTGGGGCGAGCCGGCCGCGACGGGAAGCCGGCGACCGCGCTGCTCCTCTTCAACCACGCCGACGTCTTCACCCAGGAGCGGCTCATCGAGAGCAACCACCCGTCCGAGGCGGTCATCGCCGACGTGTGGAACGTGCTCCAGACGGCCGAGGTCTTCGCCCGCGGGCAGCAGGCGCTGGCCAACGCCGTGGGGGCGAGCGAGTTCGAGGTCTCGGCGGCCCTGCGCATCCTCGAGCGCGAGGGGCTGCTCGAGGTGCAGGCCCCCGGCGCGGGGGCCTACGGCATCCGGGTGCTGGATGCGGGCGCGGACGTGCACGCCCGCTCGGCGAAGTCGCTGCTGGAGGCGCTCCGGGCAGAGGCGGGGGAAGGCACGCTCTCCATCCAGCTCCGCGCGCTCTCGGCGCGGGTGGGGCTCGAGGACAAGGAGCTGCGGCGGGCGCTCTCGGCGCTGGAGCGGGCGCGGGCCATCTCGGTGCGCAAGCCCTTCACCGGACGCGCCATCCGCCCGCTGAAGAAGGCGCCGTTCCACGCCCTGGACCTCTCGCTGGAGAAGGTGCGACGGCAGGAGCGACGGGCGCTGCTGCTCCTTCGCCGGATGACGGACTACGCCTACGCCAAGATGTGCCGGCGGGCCTTCGTGCTGGACTACTTCGGCGAGGACACCCGGGCGCTGGAGTGCAACGGCTGCGATGTCTGCTCGGGCCAGCGCACGCAGGTCGAGCCTCCCCAGGCCCGGACGACGTCGAGGTCCTCGGGCGGCATCTACAAGTCCAAGGAGCGGGTCGCCGAGGGCCCCATGAACGACCAGGCGGCCGAGGCGCTCCGGCGCTTCCGCCGCGATCTCTCGCGCGACCTGGAGGTTCCGCCCTTCATCCTGTTCAACGACAAGACGTTGCAGGCCCTGGCGACGGCGCTGCCGCTCACCCGTGAGGACTTCCTGGCGGTGAAGGGCACCGGTGCCACGAGCTGGGAGCGCTTCGGGCCGAAGGTGGTGGAGATCTGCAAGGGAGCCCTCGAGCACGTCCGCAAGGCCGACGGCGGCTCGGCAACTTGACGCGCGCGCCGGGGCAACCGCGATCGCGCGCTCAGAGGCTATAGCAACTCAATGACTTACGAGGAGGCGGGCCGCAGCCTCTGAGCGCCGACCCCCCTCGCCCGGCCCCCGCTCCTCCACTGCGCTCCCTCGCTTCTCTGAGTCCCCTTCAGGGCTCAACGGGGTTGTGGCGCCGGATGACGAGCTCGCGCACGAGCAGCGTCGTCGCCGCCAGCCCGAGCGCCAGGACGAACACGAAGCCCACCGCCGTCGCGCCGAAGACGAGCCGCACCGTCGACTCGCCGATGCGCCCGTCGGTGTACGCCTCCTTCAACGGGCCGAGCAGCCCGAGCCGCTCCAGCACCCGCGCCGGCAGCGCGTCCAGCGCGTACGAGACCCGCATCACCGTGGTGGAGGGCGACTGGACCCGGAGGACCTCCACGATCACCCCGATGAGGAGGTAGATCGCGGAGAGCGACAGCGCGTTGCCCGCGACGACCTGCAGGAAGCGCCGCGGGTTCACGGCGCGCGGGCTGCCCGCTTCTTGAGCGCCGGGAGCAGCTTCTTGACCCGGGCCAGGTCGGGCGACTTCGGCGCGAGGCGGGTGAAGTTCACGTACTCCTCGTATGCCCGCTTCACGTCGGTGTCACCCCCCGCGGCGTACGCGTCGGCGAGCGCCAGGCGGGCGGGACCATCGGACGGGTCGAGCTGCACCGCTCGCACCAGCGCCTCCCGGGCCTTCATCTCGTCCCGCAGCCGGCGGAGCACGAGCCCCTGGGCCATCGCCGCGTCCGAGAGGAACGGCTGGAGCTCCATCGCCAGCTCGGCTCCGTGCCGGGCGTCCTGCACCCGGCCGGCGGCGAGCGCCACCCGCGACCAGGCCACGGCCGCCCACGCGCGGTCTGTCGCCCGGGGCGCCGCGGAGGAGAGCCCCTGCAGCTTCGACATCTGCGGCTTTCCGGCCGCCGGCTTGAGGAGCACGTCGCCCGCGAGGCCGCAGACGCTCGTCGGCTCCTCGCGCACCGCGGCCTGGTATGCCTTCTGCGCCTGGGGGACGTTCCCCTGCCGGACGAAGGCGCGCCCGATCGCGCAGAACACCTCGCTGTCCTTCGGCGCCAGGGTGTTCGCCTTCTGCAGCTCGGCGAACCCACCGCGCCCGTCGCCGCGGGCGAAGAGGAGGGTCGCCTTGAGCCGGTGCGACTCGGCGTCCTGCGGCTCGAGCTTCAGCGAGCGGTTCACCGCCGCCTCGGCCTCCTTCCACTTGCCGAGCTGGGCCTGGGCGAGCGCGATGTCCTTCTGCGCCGTGGCGCTCGAGGGAGCCTCGGTCGCCCACGCCTCGGCCTGGGCGAGCGAGTCGGTCGGCTTGGCCAGGGCCAGGTACACCCGGGCGAGCGCGTGGCGGCTCTCGCCGTGGCTCCGGTTCCGCTGGATGGAGAGCTGGAGCGGCTCCACCGCCCGCTCCGGCGAGCCCGACAGCCAGAGCAGCCGCCCCAGCGAGCACGCGCCCTCGTAGTCGCGCGGGTCGTGGCTCGCGCCCTCGAACTGGGCCTTCGCCCGGTCGAGGATGCCGCGCTGCCAGTAGATCTTCCCCAGGGCCACCGCCACGTCGGCCCGGGGCCGCTTCGCCGCGCCGAGCGTGCGCTCGAGCACCGTCTGGGCCTTCTCCGGGTCGCCGTCGGCGGCGTCGGCCAGCGCGAGCCAGGCCACCGCCTCGACGGGGAACTTCCCCGAGACCGCGGTCTTCGCCAGCTCGGCGCGGGCCCGCTTCCAGTCCTTGAGCCGGCCCCAGGCGATGCCCCGGAGCAGGGCCATCCGGCGCCCGGCGTCCTCGCCGAAGCGCTGGAGGAGCTCGCGTTCGCGGTCCCGGCCGAGGAGGACCCGTCCCAGGGCCTCCTTGGCCTCCTCGCTCTTCGGGCGCTGCTTCACCGCCGCCTCGAGGGCGGTCTGCGCTGCGGTCGAGATCGCCGCTGGCCCGGAGCGCGTCACCGAGCGCCACCTGGAAGTCGAAGGCCCGCTTGCCGGCGCCGGCGGCGCCCTCGGTCAGCACCTTCACCGCCTGCTCGTGCGCCCCGTTGGCCGAGAGCAGCCGGCCGCGGTCGAGCGCGCGGCGGGCGGCCATCTCCGGGGTGAGCGCGGTGGGCTGAAGCTTGTCCACCTCGGCGAGGGCCAGCGGCAGGTCCTGCTCGAGCGCGAGCCGGCTCTCGGCCTCTCCGAGCGCCCGGCCCGGATGGTCCGGCGAGAGCGGGTCGGCGTTGCCGTAGACGCTGAGCGCGGCGGCGTCGTCCCCGGCCTCGCGGTAGTAGTCGCCGAGCGCCACCAGCGCGCGGACGTTGCCTGCGTTGAGCTCGAGCGCGCGCTTGAAGTGGAGCACCGCGGCCTTGGCGTCCCCCTTGGCGAGGAGCAGGCGCCCGGCGGTGTCGTGCACCTCGGTGGCGTCGAGGCTCGACTCGAGGATGGCCTTCCGCGCGGCGTCGCGGTCGGGGCCCTCGGCGGTCATCGCCCGGGCCACCAGCACCAGGCCCGGGTGGCTCGCGCCGGCCTTGGGGCGCGCCAGCGCCGTCGCTGCCTGGGCGCGGTCCTGCGCGGTGCCGCCGTGCTCGTCGGCGAGCACCGCGCGGGCGTAGGCGGTCAGGTCCCAGGCGTCGGTGCTGTCCTCCTCCATCCGCAGCGCCTGGGCGAGGGCGTCGAGCGCTGCCCGATCGCCGGCCGCAGTGTCCAGGGCGAGCGCCTTGCGCGCGGTGGACAGCGCATCGGCGAGGTTCCGTCCCTGGTTCACCATCCGGGTGTGCCGGTAGACGAGCCCGCCGGCGACGAGGGCCACCAGGGTGACCCCGGCGATGGCCAGCTTCAGCGCGTGGGCCTGGAGCCAGCTCTTCTCCTTCGCCTTCTCGGCGACCTTGGCCCGGAGCGCCTTCTCGTACTCCTTGGCGATGGCCTCGGTGGTGCCGGTGGCCACCGGCCGCTTCACCGCGGGCATGGCACCACTGGGCGAGGGCGCGTCGGGCACGTCTGCGAGGAGGCTCGGCTCGGTGACCGGATCGGGGAGCCCGCCGACGGCGCTCGCCGGGTAGTCGCTGCCGCCGGGCGTGGTCGGCCCGTCCCCGAGCGCCGGCACGGAGCCGGACCCCACCCGCTCGGGGATGGGCGTCCGCCCCGCGGCCTCGGCCAGCGCCTCGGCCGGGGGCGGCGGCGGGAAGGAGCCGGTCCGGGTCATCCGGATGGCAGGGTTGCTGCCGGTGGGGATGCCGTTGGCGCGCGGGCGGAGCGGCCGCTCGGGCGGATTGTCCAGGACCGCGGGGCGAATGGTCGGCGCCGGGCCGCCGGAGAGCGCTCCCTGCGTCTGCTCGAGCCAGACCTTCACCTGCTCGTCGCCGGGCGAGAGCACCACCGCCTTGCGGAGCAGCGGCAGGGCCGAGCGGTACAGACCCCGCGCGACCAGGACCTCCGAGATGAGGTGGTAGGCGAGCGGGTCCGACCGGTCTACCGCCACGGCCTTGTCGAACTGCTCCATCGCCTCGGCCGGCCGGCCCAGGCCGATGAGCGCCTTGCCCCAGAGGACATAGGCGTGGATGCTGTCCGGATGGTGGACGAGGCCCTGCTGACACACCTCGGCGGCGCGCGCGTTCTCGCCCTGCTCGACGAGCACCCGAGCCAGCTCCACGAACAGGGTGGAGGTGGGATCGGTGGCGAGAAGCTGCTCGTACCGCTCCACCAGGGATTCGGGCATCGTTGTCAGCCAATGAAGGCTACCACGCGGCTCTTCCTCGCCTGCCTGCTGGTCGGTGTCGTCGGATGTCACCAACCGTCCGCCCCGGCGAAGGAGCTGAAGAGCACCTACGAGGACTTCGAGCTCAAGGCCCGCTGGGGCGAGTCGGCGGCGGTGTCGCAGCTCATCGTCCCCGAGCGGCGGGCGGAGTTCCTGGCTGCCCGGTCCAAGGACGGCTCGGACCTCAGCATCACCGACATCGAGCTGCAGGACGTGGTGATGGCCGCCGATGGCGAGACCGCCACGGTGACCTCGAAGTGGCGCTGGCTACGGATGCCGTCGACCTCGGAGCAGGCGCAGGAGTCCACCGCCATCTGGGTGGGACGCGGCGGGCAGTGGCTGCTCGAGTCGATGCAGGGGGGCCCGTACCCGGACCTCGCACCCCGCAAATAAAAGCGCCCACCGCCCCGGGGCCGGCCGGGACGGTGGGCGTCGGGCGTCCCCCGATGGGACGCCCTCACAGCGCTGCTTCGAGAGCAACACGGGTGCCAGGGGTAGGTTCTCGTTGTTTCGGGTGCTTGGAAGGGACTTTCTCTCTGGGTGTGGGTGAGAGACGGGGGAAACCACGACGTCCGTGTCGTGGTCCACGGGATCTGGCCCTGAGGGGACGCGGTCGTTCCGGGCAGTCGGGCTGCGGGCGGACCCGGGCGGCCTGCGAGACCCCGCGGCGCTCCGGGGATGCACGGCGGGCAGCGGCGCCGACGCGCCCCGACGCCAGCAGGGCCATGGCCTTCCGAAGCCCGCGATGGTTCGGTCGGCGACCGACCTATTTTTCGAAACTCGTTCGGTCGCCGACCGACATTTCTCACCGGTTTGCCCACGAGCCCCCCTCCGGTGGAGCCCCGGAGCGCCGCGAGGTCTAGCAGGCCGCCCGCGTCCGCCGCCCCGGCAGCTGCGCCGGCGTACCCCGACGTCCTCAGGGCATCACTCGGCGGTCGCTCGGCAGCCAGCGCACCACCAAGGCGCGGCTCAAAGGCGCGGCTCAGCGTCTCATGCCGCGGCCCGCTCCCCATCGACCGATCGAATCGTGTCCTTCATCGATCGCTGCGGCACCCAGCCGACGTCGGCCCGCCAGCGACTCCCATCCACCATGCAGAGGAACTGGATGTGATCCAGCTCCGGCGGGGGGAAGTTCGCCAGCCGGTAGCGAAAGAGCGCCCCCAGCAGCGGCCTGGCGATGGGATGCGGCACCGGGATCGGTGTCCGCCCGAGCTCCCGCAGCACCGCCGAGAGCGGCACCTCGCCCGGGCCCACCACGTTGTAGACGCCCTTCAGCCCGGGCCGCAGCGCCTCGACCATCGCCCGCGCCGCGTCCTCCTGGTGGATGAGCTGGAGCATCGGATCGAATCCGGCGAGCACCCACGGGTACCGCAGCCGCAGGTAGTTGGACGGCGCATTGCGGATGCTGGGCCCGAGGATGTGCACCGGCCGGAGGATGACCGTCTCGATGTCCGGGTGCCGCCAGAAGAACCCGTGGGCGAGCATGTCGACCTCGATGAGGTCCCGCACCCCCGAGAAGCGCGAGGCCGCCATCAGCGGCGCGTCCTCGGCGAGGAAGTTCGAGTTGTCCGGGCTCGGGCCGTAGACGTTGGCGCTCGAGAGCACCACCACCTTCTTCACCCCGTACTTCGCCACTGCGTCCAGCACCCGCGTGGTGCCCACCACGTTGAACGAGTGGTGCTCCTCCGACGACATCCGGGGGTCGTGCATGATCCCCATGTGGATGACCGCCTTCACGTCGTGGGTGCGGAAGACGTCCTCCGCCTTCTTCTTGCGGAGGTCGAGCTGGAAGAGCTCCACGTCCTTCGGCGCCCCCGGAAACGGACGCCGGTCCAGGCCGACGATCCGCTCGGTCCGGTGCAGCAGCTTGGTGAGCGTCCGCCCCAGGTTCCCGCTGAGCCCGGTCACCACCACCACCTGTCGTGACTCGGCGCTCATGGGCCACTCACCAGAAGACGTTCTTCCGCTCCTCGAGGCCCTGCTGGAGCAGGCCCTGAAGGGTCGTCTTCACCACCCGGACCTTCTTGTCCAGCTCGGCGTCCTCCTCGTCCGCACTGCCCGAGAACACCAGCGGATCCCCGAAGTACAGCCGGTACTTGGTCGGCAGCGGGATGGGCGTCACCGTCACCGGGAGCGCCGGGAACCCGATCAGCTTCCCCACCGAGCGCAGGTTCAGGATCGCCGGCGCCTGCTCCTCCGAGCCAATGATGGCCACCGGGACGATGGGCGTCGCCGTCTCCAGAGCCAGCCGCATGAAGCCGAGGCCGAATTGCTTGAGGTGGTAGCGCTCGGGCCAGAGCTTGCTGATCCCCGGGACCCCCTCGGGGAAGACCATCACCACCTCGCCCGCCTGGAGCAGGCGGCGACAGTTCTCGGGCGTGCCGACGATCTGACCGCTCCTGGCGAAGATGGTCGAGACGTAGGGCAAGGAGGCGGCCCACTTCTCGGTCATCGCCCGCACCAGCCGCGGCGGGTGGTGCTCGAGCAGCATCGACACGCCGACCATCGCCCCGTCGATCGGGATCTGCCCGGCGTGATTCCCGACCAGGAGCACGCGGCCCGATGGCACCCGCTCGATCCCGTGCGTCTCGACCCGGAAGTACTTCTTGTACAGCCAGACGAACGGGGCGACCGCCGACAGCGCGTAGTCCGGATCGAACCCGAACGGGTCCACCCCGAACTCGCCATTGCTGTGCCGCGAGAGCGCCTCCAGCTCGGGACCCCGGTCCCCGGCGAGCTCGATCGTGAGCCGCTTCAGCCGCTGCCTGGTCTCCCCGCTCAAGCGCTCGAACATGGCCCTGTGGGCCCTTCTAGCTGACTACCTGCCTGCGGCGCCCCCGGAGACGGCACCCTCCCCCAACCCGTCGACCGAGCGGGCGGCCTCCCGGAGCGGGACGAGCCGGAAGTCCCGGGCCAGCCACTCCAGCACCTGCCGCAGCCGGGACAGCTTCGCGGCCAGCGGGCGCGCCAGGTCCGGCTGGCTCCGGGTGAGCACCTCCGGGAGCCCATCGTCCGGCCCGAGCAGGTCCACCGCATGCAGCTCGAGCGAGAGGAACGGCGCGCTCCGCAGGCTCGCGTACGCCCCGCGGACCATCGGCCAGGGCGCGAGCACCAAGAAGGTCCCGATGAACGGGAGCCGCGCCCGGGGCGTCACCGACATCGGCAGCTCCACGAGCGGCGCCTCGCCCCGCCGCGCAGGATGCACCAGGTCCGGGCGGTACGGGAGGCGCGGCGCGAGCAAGATCCGGGGGTCGTCGAGGATGGCCGCCGAGCGCCGACCCCGGAGCCGGAGCCAGCCGAGGGTCAACGCCTTCGCCCCCCAGTAGGGCGCGGCGGGGAAGATGCTCGCGTCGTAGGCGTAGCCGCGAGCGGCGAGCACCCCGAGCAGGGCAGGAGAGAGCGTGTACCCCGGCGCCCGGAACCCGAGCGGCCGCGGAGCGCCCAGCTCAGCGAGCACCGCCTCGGCCCGGGCGAGGTCGGCGTCGATGTCGGCCGGCGTGGCCCGGGACAGCGCGTAGTCGTGCCCGTGGCTGTGGCTGGCCAGCTCGTGGCCCCGGCGCAGCACATCCTCGAGCGGGCCGCGCGCCGGCCGGTCCACCTCGGCCCCGATGACGAAGAGCGTCCCCCGGCCTCCCACCCCCTCCAGGAGCTCGGCGAACCGAGGCACGGCGAGCCGGTGCACGAGCCCGCGCGCCGCGTCCGGGACGACGGCCGGGTCGAGCCCGTGGATCGCCGCGTAGTGCCCGAGCCCGTCGAGATCCACCGAGACGGAGGCCAGCCCGGTCATCGACGCGCTCATCCGCCCGCCACCCGGATGACCCACACCAGCTTCGCGACCTGCCGGAGCACGTTCGGCACCCGGCGCAGCAGATTGATCGAGGGCTGGCGCTTCTCCTCGAGCTGGATCGGAATCTCGAGCACCCGGAAGCCGCCTCGCCAGGCTCGGACCACGAACTCCGAGGCGAAGACGTCGCGGTCCACCACGCAGGCCCGCACCACCGGGAGCAGCCGCTCGCGGCGGAACGCCTTCAGCCCGTGGGTGTCCGTGCCCTGGAAGCCGAGCAGCAAGCGCAGGAGCCCGTTGTGGACCCGGGTGGCCAGCCGCCGGATGAGCGGGCGCCGGTCGCTCGCCCCGCGCGCCGCCTTGCTTCCCACCACCATGTCCAGCGACGGATCGGCGAGGAGATGGAGCGCGCTGTCGTAGAAGCTCAGGTCACATAGGTCGATCTCGTCGCAGAACACGAGCTCGCCCCGCGCCTCCAGCATCCCCTGCTTCAGCGCCGCCCCGTAGTTGGGGGTGCTGCAGTGGAACCAGCGGAGCCGTGGACTCGCCGCGGTGAGCCGGTCCAGCAGTGCGGGCGTGCCGTCGGTCGAGCCGTTCTCGGCGAGCAGCACCTCGTAGTCGAGCCGGCGCGCGTCCAGGCCTGCGGTGAGCTCCGCCAGCGCCGAGGGGAGGATCCGCTCCTCGTTGTAGACCGGGATGACCACGGTCAGCCGCGGGGGAGGGCTCACTGGCGCTCGACCTGCTCCGCGGCGGCACGCCCTCCGAGCAGCGCATCCTCCATCGAGGAGTACTCCCAGTTGCCGTAGCGACCGGCGACGCGGATCCCCACGCTGGACAGGAAGTCGATCACCGTCTGGCGGGCCTCTCCGTAGTGCGCGTCGTAGAGCACGTAGGCGTTCCGGATGACGCGGGGCTCGGTGAACAGCACGTCGGCCGCGCTGTGGATCATCCTCGCACGGACCAGGTCCTCCACCGCCGCCCGGGCGCACGACTCCGGCGAGCGAGGTCCCGAGTACTCCACGTAGAACGACGAGGTGCCGGCCGGGACCGTCCCGGGAAACACCGCCGACGGCGAGCCGATGCGGTAGGTCATGAACTCGGGCTCGGGCGTGTACACCCAGTGCCAGGGCTGGACGTTCGGGCCACGCACACCCACCGCCACCCACGTCACGTCGCTCGCCCGGAGCTTCGCCGAGGCCGCGCGCACCGCGTCCGGGACGAGGTGCAGCAGGTCCACCAGCAGAGGCAGAGGCACGGTCGACACGAGCGCGGACCAGCGCACCTCGCGCCCGTCCGAGAGCCTCGCCACGCGGCGCTCCCAGTCGAGCGCCACCGGCTCGGTCGACACCCGCAGCTCCGAGCCCGCCGGGCCCGCGCCGATCTCCCGGCGGAGCGCCACGGCGAGCGCCTCGATGCCGCCCTCCTTCGGATAGACGAAGCTCGCGTTGTAGCCGAGCGCGTCGGAGCCGAGGCCCAGCGCGCCGTCCACGACCTCCTTCAGGGTCGGCTTCGGCACGAAGCGGCCGCACCACGCCGCGCTCAGCTCTCGCGGGGGCACGCCGAAGAGCTTGGTGTTGTAGGGCACCATGAAGTTCTTCGCGAAGCCCGCGCCGAGGTGCCGGAGGATGAACTCCTCGAAGTTGGCCGGCTCGCGCTCCCGGAGCGCCCGCCCGCCCTCTCCCACCGTCGCCTCCACGAAGCCGAGCAGGTTCTCCGCCACCACGTCGGCGGGCAGCCCATGCGTGTTCACCTGGTAGGGAAACCGGGTGAACACTCCCCGGGTGAAGACCGCTGCTCTCCGGGCCACGGTGACCAGGCCGTCCGGGAGCAGCCGCTCGTGCACCAGCGCCTTCGATCCCCGGATCACGCAGGTGGAGCCAGTGCCCCGTCGGGTCGAAGCGGAACCCGCCGTGCATCACCTCGGTGCGGACCAGGCCCCCGACGCGGGACTCCTTCTCCACCAGCAGCCAGGGACGACGCAGGTGGTAGGCCGTGGAGAGGCCCGCGAGACCGGCGCCGAGGATGAGCACGGGTTCGATGTGGGTGTTGGCGCTCACGCTGGACCGGTCCGCCTAGCACGCTCCATCGGGACAGTCTGCTAGCCTCCGTGGCTTCCATCCATGCGCGTCACGTGTCCGTCCTGCCAGGCGGCGTACAACATCGACGAGCGGCGAATCCCTCCCGGGGGCGCCAAGCTCAAGTGCAGCGCTTGCCAGACGCTGATCCCCCTCCGGGCTCCGCCGGCAGCCGCGCCCGCGCCGTCCGTGGCCGGGGTGCGGCTCAACGAGGGCGCCGTTCCCCTGCCCGGCCTCGGACCGGATGGGGCCGCGGCGGCGCCGCCGATGCCGCAGCTCACCCAGCGCCCACCCGAGCGGCCTCCGGTCGCCGAGTCGCTCACCACCGGCGTCATCCCCTTGCCCCCCGGCCGCACGACGTCCGGGCCGGTCCCTGCCATCACCACCGCGCCGCCGGCCATGCCTCTGCGCAGGAGCGACCGGACGATGGTCGCGCCGGCGCCGAGCGGAGCGGTGGAGCTGCCCGCGCCGACGCGCGGCCCGGGGGCGCCGCCGCCCTCTCCGTCCGTCTTCGCCCCGCCGCCGCCTCCCATCTTCCCGTCCTCGTCGCCGCCGTCACCGCCCTACGTCTCGCCCGACGCGCCGCTCTCCGGTGAGGAGGAGGCCGGCTTCGACGACGACGCGCTCGCCGACCCGAGCAACCAGACCGACAGTGCCATCGCCACCGACGGCGGGGCCTGGCCCGAGACCGCCGATGACGGCGCGTACGGGGCCGAGCCGCTGCCGCCCGAGCCGGAGCCCGAGACCGACCGCGAGGCCACGGCGGACGCACCGGCCCAGGCACCCTGGGGCACAGGGCGCGCTGCCGAGTTCGGGAGCATCGACCTCGGCGGGGCCGACGACGCCAACGCGACCGCGCTCCCCATCCCGGCAGACGACGCGCTCCCCGGTGACGACGGTGTGGCCTGGACCGAGGCCCCGGCCTCGCCGGACATGCTCGACCTCTCCAACTTGCCGCAGACCGGCGCGCTGACAGAGCTCGACCCGGCGCCCGCCACCGACCCGCTGGAGTTCGACCCCACCCGCACCGAGCCCGAGGACCTGGAGGCCGACCTCTCCCAGCCGCTCCCGGCCACGGTGCGCCCGGCCGAGGACGGGCTCGAGGTGCTCGGCTTCCTGGACGAGGCGGCGCAGGAGATCCGTCCGCGCGCCGGACGGGTGACGCGCTTCCACGTGCGCCGCCGGAGCGGGAAGGTCTTCGGCCCCTTCGAGCCGGGCGTCATCATCAAGATGCTCGAGGACGGGCAGCTCCTCGGCAGCGAGGAGGTCTCCACCGACGGAGACAGCTGGAGCGGCATGGCCGCGGTCCCCACCTTCGCCCAGGCCATGCAGCGGCTCGTCGCCTCGCCGCACCACGTGCCCGCCACCCCCACGCGCGCCGCCGCCGCGCCAACGCTCAGCGCCGAGCGACCCAAGCTCGACATGGACCAGCTCGCCCAGGCCTACGGCGGCCGGATGGCGGTGGTGAGCGTGGTGGACGGCGACGCCCAGGCGCGGCAGCGGAAGCGCTGGCTCTTGCTCGGCGCCGCCGGGCTCGGCGTCCTCCTCCTCGTCGGCGCCGGGGCGAGCCTCCACTACACCAAGTACGGCGCGTTCGGAGTCCGGTCGGATCTTCCCCGCCCACGTCTCCTCCGCCGAGGTGGCCACCTTCACCGAGGCCAAGGCCGCCCTGGCCGAGGACACCTGGGCCGGTCTGAGGAAGGCCCGCACCCAGCTCGACGGCCTGCTCGCCCACCGCGACTACCCCGAGGTGCGGGCGGTGTGGGCCCAGTCGGTCTTCTTCGAGCAGCGCCGCTGGGGCACCGCCGAGTCCGACCTCGTCTCGCGGGCCACGACAGCGCTCACCGACCTGGACGTCCTGCCGAAGGGGAACGCGGAGCGGGTGAAGGCCGAGGTCGGCCAGCTGCTCCTCGGCAAGCAGCCCGACGCGGCGCTGGCCCTGATCCGCCCGGCGAAGCTCGAGGCCGCGGGGACACTGCTCGAGGCCGAGGCGCTCCTCCTCAAGGGGCAACCGTCCGAGGTCGCGACGCTGCTCGACGGCGCGATGAAGTCCGCTCCCTCCGCCGCGGGCTGGCACATGCTGGGGCTCGCCGATCTCAAGCTGAAGAAGCCGGACAAGGCGCAGACGGACTTCGAGGCCGCTCTCAAGCTCGCCCCGCAGCACCTCTCCTCGGCGCTGGAGCTGGCGCAGCTCGCGCTCGGCCGCAAGGAGCCGCAGGCCGCGCTGAAGGCGCTGGAGCCGGCCCTCACCGACCTCAAGACCCTGGCCCCGTCCGAGCGTGCCCAGGCGCTCGCCCTCCGCGGCGCGGCGCTCCTCCTGCAGGGAAAGCCCGCCGACGCCCTCGCCCCGCTCGAGGAGGCGGTGCGGACGGATCCGAGCAGCGTGCTCGCCAAGGGCACCCTCGCCCGCGCCTACTCGGCGATGAAGCAGGACGAGAAGGCGCTCCCCCTGTGGAAGGCGGCCGTGACCGGCGAGCCCGACAACCCGGTGTGGGCCGCGGGTCTGGTGCAGTCGCTCGCCGCGCTCAAGAAATCCGAGGAGGCGATGGCGGCGGCGATCAGGGCGCGCAGCGCCTTCCCCAAGGACGAGCCGACCGCGCTGGTGGTGGCCCGCGCCGAGGAGCAGCTCGACCGGGTGACCGACGCCGAGGAGGCCTACAAGGCCGCCACCCGCCTGGACCCGGGCGACCTCGAGGCCGCGCTCGGGCTCGCGCGCCTCTACCTCCGCCAGCACAAGCCCACGGACGCCCGCGCGGCGCTCGCGGTGGTGACCGAGAAGCAGCCACAGAACCCCCGGCTCCGGCTCGGCCTCGGGGATCTGGCAATGGCCACCGGCGACGGCGCCACCGCCCAGACCGAGTACGAGCGCGCCACCACGCTCGCTCCCGACCTGCCCGATGCCTGGGTGGCACGGGCGCGGCTCGCGCTGGACCGCCGGAGCTGGAAGGAGGCGCGGGGATACGCCGAGAAGGCGCTCGGGCTCGACGCCGACGTGCCGGACGGCCACTTCGTCCACGGCATCGCGCTCTGGAAGCTCGGCGAGCTGGACCTGGCGGCGAAGGAGCTCGAGGCCGCCCGGAGCGGCGGGCCGAACAGTCGCCTCGAGGTGGCGCTCGGCGCGGTTCGCTTCGAGAAGGGCGACCTCGACGGCGCCACCGCCCTCCTCGGCGGCGTGCTCAAGGCCGAGCCCGGCAACCCCGAGGCGAACTACTGGATGGCCCGGGTCAACCACAAGAAGGCCGAGTACAGCCTGGCGCTCGAATCCATCCGAGCCGCCATCGACCGCGCGCCGACCCGCGCCCTCTACCACTACGAGCTCGGGCTCATCCTTCGCGACTCGGGCAAGGCGCCGGAGGCCGTGGAGGCCTGGAAGCAGGCGGTGAAGCTCGACCCGGCCTACGCCGACGCCTGGGAGGCCATGGGCCAGGCCCACCTGGACGCCGGCCGCATCAAGGACGCGGTGGCGGCGTTCGAGGCGGCGCTCAAGGCCGACCCGACACGGGCCCGGGTGCTGGGCAGCATCGGCGACGCGCACTTCCAGGCCGGGAAGTGGTCCCTCGCCGTCGCCAGCTACCAGGCGGCACTGAAGGCCGACCCGGGCCTCACCGGCCTCTACTACCGGCTCGGACGGGCCAACAGCGAGATGGGCCAGTACGACAAGGCCATCGCCTTCTACCAGCGCGCCCTCTCCGCCTCGCCCGACAACGCCCAGGCCTGGTACCACCTCGGCTACGCCTGGAAGGAGCGCGGCAAGAAGCGCGAGGCGGTCAACGCCTTCCAGAACTACCTGGCCAAGGCGCCGGACGCGAAAGACAAGAAGGACATCGAGGACGAGATCTACTTCCTGTCCAAGTAGCGCCTCGCCCTCGGGGGCGTGGTAGAGGCTCCTGCCGTCATGCTGGACCTCAAGCACGTCGCGCAGAACTTCGACGCGGTGGTGGAGCGGCTCTCTGCCCGCGGCGGCAACCTCGACCTCGGAAGCTTCCGCACCCTCGTCGCCGAGCGGCGGACGCTCTACATCTCGCTCGAGTCGCTGCAGGCCCGGCGCAATGCCGCCAACGAGGAGATGAAGCGAGCGGCGAAGCAGGATCCCCCCGCGCTGGAGCGCCTCCGCGGGGACCTGCGCACCCTGAGCCAGGAGATCAAGGACCAGGAGAAGCAGCTCGCCGCCGTGGAGGAGCGGCTCTCGGCGGTGCTGCTCAACCTCCCCAACATCCCCGACGCCTCGGTCCCGGTCGGCACCTCGGCCGAGGACAATCGCGTCGTCCGGACCTGGGGCGAGCCGCCCCGGCTGCCCTTCACCCCCAAGCAGCACTTCGAGATCGGCGAGGCGCTCGGCCTGCTCGACTTCGAGCGCGCGGCGAAGGTGTCCGGCAGCCGCTTCGTCTTCTACCGGGGCGATCTCGCCCGGCTGGAGCGGGCGCTCGTCACCTTCATGATCGACGTCCACACCGCGCGCGGGTACACCGAGCTCCTCCCGCCCTATCTGGTCACCCGCGCGGCGATGACCGTCACCGGCCAGCTCCCCAAGTTCGAGGAGGACGCGTTCAAGACGGCCGGTCCGGACGAGCGGTTCCTGATCCCCACCGCCGAGGTGCCGGTCACCAACTTCCACGCCGACGAGATCCTCGACGGCGAGCGGCTCCCCCTCCGCTACTGCGCCTTCAGCGCCTGCTTCCGGGCCGAGGCCGGCTCGGCGGGCAAGGACACCCGCGGCCTCATCCGCCAGCACCAGTTCCACAAGGTGGAGCTGGTGAAGTTCGCCCGGCCCGAGCAGTCCATGGACGCGCTCGAGCAGATGGTCGACGACGCCACCGAGGTCCTCCGCCAGCTCGGGCTCCACCACCGGGTGGTGCTCCTCTGCACCGGGGACATGGGCTTCGCCTCCGCCAAGACCTACGACGTGGAGGTCTGGCTTCCGGGACAGGGCGCGTTCCGGGAGATCTCCTCCTGCAGCAACTGCGGCGACTTCCAGGCCCGCCGGGGGAAGATCCGCTTCCGGCCCGCACAGGGCGAGAAGCCGCAGCTCTGCCACACCCTGAACGGATCCGGCCTGGCCGTGGGGCGCACGCTCGTCGCCTTGCTCGAGAACGGGCAGCGCGAGGACGGCACCGTGCGACTGCCCGACGTCCTCGGCCCGTACATGGGCGGCCGGACCGAGATACGGTCAGCCTGAGCGCGTCCCCGCGGGTTGCAACGGGGGACGAATCGAGTATGAAGGCGGCCCTTTTCGGCCGTCCCAGGGGAGGAATGGCCGAGCGGCTGAAGGCAGCGGTCTTGAAAACCGCCAAGGGTTCACGCCCTTCGTAGGTTCGAATCCTACTTCCTCCGTCGCTGTTCGTTCTTTGAGTGGTCGCAGGTTTGGAGAGATGGCCGAGAGGCTGAAGGCACAGGTTTGCTAAACCTGCATATCCGAAAGGGTATCGAGGGTTCGAATCCCTCTCTCTCCGTTGCGCGGGGGTGTCGGATGAGGGTAGGAGGCACCGCTCCGCTGCATCGGTCTTTGAAAATCCCGCCTGGTACGCGCCCTTAGCTCAGTTGGATAGAGCGTCGGACTACGAATCCGAAGGCCAGAGGTTCAAATCCTCTAGGGCGCGCCATTTCCCCCCGCTCTCCATGGAAGACGCCGACGAGCACGTCATGCACGAGGCCCTCCGGCTGGCGGACGATGCCGCCGCGCTCGGCGAGGTGCCCGTGGGCGCCGTGGCCGTGCACGAGGGCGCGATCGTCGGCCGCGGCTCCAACCGCCGCGAGACCGACCGCGACCCCTTCGCCCACGCCGAGATGCGCGCCCTCTCCGAGGCCGCGAGGACGCTCGGACGCTGGCGACTCTCGGGTGTCTCGCTGGTCGTCACCCTGGAGCCCTGCTCGCTCTGCGTCGGCGCCGCGCTGCAGGCCCGCATCGACCGGATCGTCTACGGCGCTCCGAGCCCGAAGGCCGGCGCCCTGGGAGGGCTGTTCGACCTGAACGCCCTGCCCCACAATCACCGGCTCGTCGTCCGGCGGGGCGTGCTCGAGGCCGAGTGCGCAGAACGCCTGACCCGGTTCTTCCAGGGTCTCAGGAGCCAGGAAGGTTGAAAATTGAATCGCTGGAGAGCTGGCCGAGTGGTCGAAGGCACCTGACTCGAAATCAGGCGTACCGGAAACGGTACCGTAGGTTCGAATCCTACGCTCTCCGCTCGCTGGAGAGGTGGCCGAGCGGTTGAAGGCACACGCCTGGAACGCGTGCATATCTGAAAGGGTATCGTGGGTTCGAATCCCACCCTCTCCGCTGCTAGAGAGCTCTGGAGCAACAGCTTGTGGTCGGGACGACGCGGGGACGTGAACCCCGCCAGGTCCGGAAGGAAGCAACGGTAGCGCACCTTCGCGTGTGTCCCGGCCGTTCCCATTTCGTCGGTTCGTTCGCACCTTCGGGGTCAATCCCGGAGGTGCGGACGGACATGGCGGACACCAGCGTGACCAAGGTCGACGGCGAGCGCAGCCCGGTCGGGCGCATGGGACAGCGGTATCTGGCAGCGGGAGTCCGGCTCTCGATGCGGCTCTGGCTCGATGAGGAACCCGGGGAGGCCAAGCCCTCCGTCCGTCGGGAGTACGAGACCATCGGCTACGTGCTGAAGGGCCGCGCCGAGCTCACCCTAGAGGGGCAGACGGTACGGCTCGAGCCGGGCGACAGCTGGGTCGTGCCCCACGGCGCAGAGCACAGCTATCGGATCGTCGAGACGTTCTCCGCGGTCGAGGCCACCAGCCCGCCCGCCGAGGTACACGGACGCGACGAGGAAGGGCTGCACTGAGCCAGCGGCCGCTTCTCGCCTGCGGCATCCTTGTCGCTTGAATCGACAGGGGGTCGTCCATGCGTCGCCTGCTCAGCTTCATCGGCACCACGATCGTCGGAGGGCTCCTGGTGGTCCTCCCGATCTACCTCGCCGTCGTTCTGCTGATCGCGGTGTGGGGCAAGGTGAAAGGGCTGCTTCGTCCCCTGGAGCTGCTGGTGCCCGAGTCGGTGCCGCACCCGGACCTCGTCGTCGCCGCCCTGGCCGTGCTTGTGTGCTTCGCCGCGGGCCTGCTGATCAGCGGCTTTCCGCGGAGCAAGGCGGGACACTGGTTCGAGGAGAGGGTCCTCGACCGACTGCCGGGATACTCGATGTTGCGCATGGCGACCCGGAGCCTCTTCGGCGACGCCAGCGCGGGGCTGGAGCTGGTCCTGGTGGAGATGGAGGACGGCCTCGTGGTCGGCGTGCTGGTGGAACGGCACCCTGGCGGGTGGGTCACGGTCTTCGTGCCGAGCACGCCGGCGCCGGCCTCCGGGGCCGTCTACCTCTTCCCTGAGGCCAAGGTGCACGCGGTCGACGTCCCCTTCTCGGTGGGAATCAAGGCAGCCTCACGGTACGGGCGCGGGGCAGGAGCGCTGCTCGCCGGCTTGCGGGATCGCACGGTGCTGCAGGCGCCGTGACATCGACTCCGATCGAGAGGGCTCGGTGGCGAGGCGACCTGCATCGAGGGGACACCGGCCGAACGGGGGACGACACCCCGGGGGCCAGGTCGGCGCTGGCCTCGACTCCGCACCTCGGCGGGTCGTCACAGTTGCGGACCGACCACGCGGCCGTCGCGGTTTCGGATGGGCCGTTTGGTTAACCCGATGGAACGGTCGGGTCCGAGGGGGGGCTGCCTGCCCCCCCTGTCGAGCGTCCCAAATTGTTTCGGGAACACGCTGTGGGTAACAGGTCCGCTCCGGCTGGAACGGGCAGTGCCACGTCCCGAACCCGGCTGAAGCGCGGGCGCTACTCGACGGTCCGAGGAGCGGCAGACGGGACATGGCTGCACGGTACCAGCCCTCGGGAACCGAGACCGTTCAGCGGGCGAGGATCGTCTCGCGGCCCTCGACGCCGACGACCTTGAAGCCCGCGGCCTGCAGCTCGGGAAGTGCCCGACCCTCGAACGTCACCACCCGGTTGAAGCGCCGGTCGCGCATCGCCACCTGGAACGCGCCATCCTGCGGGAAGTCGCACGTGAGCCACGGGATCCGCTTTCCCACGTAGAAGAAGCCCGCCCGAGCCCCAGAGACCCTCGTTCACGATCAGCAGCCCTGTCGCCTCCTCCGGCCGCGTCGCCTTCACGATGGCGCGGAATTGATCGCCCCGCAGGTCCATCGACGGCGGTGCACCGCGCCCCGTCAGCAGCAGCGCCACGAGCGCCACCGCGATGCGCTGCCACCGCGCCCGGAGCCGTTCCAGGAGCGCGGCCAGGCCTGGCGCCGCCTCCGCCACGAGCAGCACCACCACCGGGTACAGGAAGCGCTCTTCCTTGTGCGCCGTCTGCACCAGCGCCACGAACACCAGCGCCGCCATCGCTCCGGCCACGCCCAGCCGGCGGGCGCAGCCAGGCGAGGCCGAGCAGGAGCGACGGCCACACCCAGAGCGGCACCTCGCTCCACAGCAAGGGCCAGTAGTAGCCCGGCGGCTCCGCCCCGAAGCGCTGCGCCGCCCCGGCGCTCCCCACGTTGAAGCGGGCCCACGCACGCACCGAGTGCCACGGCACGCCCCAGCTCGCCCAGTCCAGCGCGCCGAGAGCCAGGAGCACCACGCCGAGCCCGACGGCCGCCCAGCCGAGCAGCACGCCAGCGGCGCCGCGCCACCACCCACGCCAGGGCCGCCACCAGCGCCGGCACCGAGCCGTAGCGCACCACGAAGGCCGCCCCGAGCGCGGCGCCGCCGAGGAGACCGCTCCTGCGCGGGCGCTCGTCGCGCGAGAGCGCCTCCGCCGCGACCAGCAGCAGCGCCGCCGAGAGCGCCTCCCCCAGCGTCCGCCCCGCCACCACCACGAACAGTGGAAGCCAGGCGAGCGCGAACAGAGCCACCCAGCCCCCGAGCGCGCCCGCGCGCCGCCTGCCCAGCCGGACCGCCGAGACGAGCCCCCAGGCCTGCAGCGCCCAGAGCGGGACCGCCAGGAGCCCCCGCGCGACCCACGGCATCCCGCAGCCCGAACCAGCCACCCACCCGGAGCACCGCCGCCAGGAGCAGCGGCACCGCCCAGTTCCGCAGGCCCTCCTGCCACTCCCAGGCGAGCACGCCGTAGCCGTGCACCCGCGCATAGGCCGGCTCGAGGAACTGATACACCTCGTCCGGGTGCAGGCGGCCAAGCACCGCCACCGCGCTCACCGCCGGCACCAGGGCCAGCACCACCGCCCAGCGCTCCGGCGTCGCCCAGCGGCGCCAGCGCGAGAGAGCGAGCGCACCTCCGGAAGGCACGCCCGCCTCGGTCCCGGTCCGCCTGGGTGGAAACGGTGCAGCGTCGGCGTCGCTCACGCTCGGCCGGCGAGTGTAGACGGGGAGAGCGGCGCTGTTACATTGCCGCGCTCCTTATGGGTTACCTCGTGCTGGCGCGGAAGTGGCGCCCCCAGACCTTCGAAGACATGACCGGGCAGGAGCACGTGGTCCGCACGGTGGCCAACGCCATCAAGCTCGACCGGGTCGCCCACGCCTACCTCTTCTGCGGCCCGCGCGGCGTCGGCAAGACCACCGCCGCTCGCCTCCTCGCCAAGGCCCTCAACTGCATCCACGGCCCCACCGCCACGCCCTGCGGCGTCTGCCAGCCCTGCATCGAGATCGCCGCCGGCACCTCGGTCGACGTCGCGGAGATCGACGGCGCCTCCAACAACGGCGTCGAGAACGTCCGCGAGATTCCGGGAGAACGCCAAGTACCTGCCGCAGCGCGACCGGCACAAGATCTACATCATCGACGAGGTCCACATGCTCTCGGGGGCCGCGTTCAACGCGCTCCTCAAGACGCTCGAGGAGCCGCCGGGCCACGTGAAGTTCATCTTCGCCACCACCGAGCCCCACAAGCTCCCGGACACCATCCTCTCGCGCTGCCAGCGGCATGACTTCCGCCGCATCCCCGCCGAGCGCATGCTCGCCCGGCTGAAGCAGATCGCCACCGAGGAGAAGGCCGGCCTCTCCGACGCCGCCCTCGCCCTCATCGTCCGCCAGGCCGAGGGCGGGATGCGCGACGCCCTCTCCCTCCTCGACCAGGTCATGTCCGCCTGCGGCCCGGGCGCCAGCGATGCCGACGTGGCCGAGGCGCTCGGGGCCATCGACCGCACCATCGTCCAGCAGATGGCCGGCGCCCTGGTCCGGCGCGACGCGCGCTCGCTCCTCGAGTCGGTCGAGGTCGTCTTCAACCGTGGCGCCGACCTCCGCCGCCTCGCCGAGGAGCTCGCCCTCGAGCTCCGCCACATCCTCGTCACCCGCGCCACCGGCAAGCCGCCCGCCGAGCTGGCCGAGGTGGAGCAGACCACCGTCGTCGAGCTCGCCCGCGAGGCCGACCCCGCCCAGCTCGCCCGCCTGTTCGACGTCGTCCACGGCGCGGTCTGGGACGTCGGCCGCGCCGCGCAGCCGCGTCTCGCGCTGGAGATGGCCCTCCTCAAGGCCGTCCAGCTCGCGCCCACCGCCTCCATCCCCGAGCTCCTCGGCCGCGTGGAGAAGCTCCTCGGGGCCGGTGCCACCGCCGCGCCCGAGGCGCGCGCGGCCGCACGCCCCAGCGGGACGCCTGGAGGTCGTCCCGTTCCCGGGACCCTTTCGCGTCTGAGCCCGCCGCCACCGCTCCACGGACCGTGGAGGGCTCCGTCGCCGCCCGCCCGGGCACGCCGGCCGCTCGCGTCGCCTCCGTCCCGCCGAGCGCCGGAGCCACGCGTCCACCGACGCCGCCGGCCCCGAGCGTCACGTCGGCTCGCCCCACGGCGCCAGCTGCCGGTAAACGGCCGCGCAGCAAGCCCTCCGCCGTCCCGGAATCCGTCGCTCCGGAATCGTCGGCCACGCGATCGCCTGTCGTGACTCCCACTGCCTCCGCTCGGCCGGTCCCGGCGCCCGAGCCAACGCGGTCGGTCACCTCCCGCCCGGACGCGCCAGCCGACCGACCGGGCCCCTCCGCTGCACCGGCGGCAGCGACGCGCCCGGCCTCGAGCGTCGTGACCGAGCGCGCGGGCCCCCCGGCCTCCGAGGCTCCTCTGGTGGTCGACACGAGCCCCGGCGGGTGCGCCACCGGCGAGTGCTTGCCCGAGACGCCTGCGCCCGCGCGGGGACGGGACGACCCGACGCGCCCGCTCCTCGACCGCTGGCGCGCCGCGCTGGACACCGTCGCCGGCGAATCACCCCGTCACTCGGCCTCGCTGAAGCAGGCCCGGCTCCTCTTCCTGCGAGACGGCGAGGTGGGCATCGCCTTCCGCACCGACGCCAGCTTTCACCGCACCACCGTCCTCGGGCAGAGCGGCCGGCCGGTGGTGGAGCGCCTGCTCTCCACCCACTTCGGGCGCCCCACCCGCCTGGTCCTCGACGAGACCCCGGGCGCGGCCGCCGCCGGCAAGAGCGTCGCCGAGATGGACGCCGAGGCCCGCGTCGAGCACGAGCGCGCCACCGGACAGTCCGTCCGCAACCACCCCGCGATCCTCGCCACCCTGCGCATCCTCGGAGGGGAGCTCGAGCACATCCAGGTCCTCGAGCACGAGCGCACCGGTGCCCCCGGCAGCGACGTCATCGACGAGCAACCCTGACCCGATATCCGTACGGAGCACGCCATGCCCGGAGTCGACCTCAACTACTTCATGCGCCAGGCCAGCAAGCTGACCGAGAAGCTCGAGCAGCGGAAGAAGGAGCTCGCCGAGGAGACCGTCGAGGGCCAGGCCGGTGACGGGCGGGTCAAGGTCGTCGCCACCGGCAGCGGCGACGTCCGCTCCATCAAGATCGCCCCGGACGTGCTCGCCGCGGGCGACGTGGCGATGATGGAGGACCTCATCGCCGCCGCCGTCAACGCGGCCCTCGGCCAGGCCCGCGAGCTCAGCGAACGCGAGCTGGGGAAGATCTCCGGCGGCCTGAAGATCCCCGGAATCACTGGATGACCCCCGACCCCCTCAACCGCCTCGTCGCCCAGCTCAGCAAGCTCCCCGGCATCGGTGAGAAGACCGCCCAGCGCCTGGCCTTCCACATCCTCCGCGCGCCGCCCGAGTACGCCGTCGAGCTCGCGGCCGCCCTCCAGGAGGTCAAGAGCAAGGTCCGGCTCTGCAGCCGCTGCTTCGCCCTGACGGAGGACGAGCTGTGCGGCTTCTGCACCGACCCGCGCCGCGATGAGCGTCTGCTCTGTGTCGTCGAGGGCATCGCCGATCTCGATGGCCCTGGAGCGCACCCGCGAGTTCAAGGGCCGCTACCACGTGCTCCACGGCGTGCTCTCCCCCCTCGAGGGGATCGGCCCCGACCAGCTCCGGATCCAGGAGCTCCTGGTGCGCCTCGAGGACGGGAAGGTCGAGGAGGTCATCGTCGCCACCAACCCGGACGTCGAGGGCGAGGCCACCGCGCTCTACCTGATGCGCCTGCTCCGGCCGATGGGCATCCGCATCACCCGGCTCGCCCAGGGGCTTCCCATGGGCGGAGACCTCGAGTTCGCCGACCAGGCCACCCTGGCCCGAGCCCTGTCCGGACGCCGCGAGCTCTAGCCCCCGGCCAGGCCCCGGGTCCCCGGGACACCGTCGCTTCGCTGCGAGGATGCTCCCGAATCCAGCAAGAGCGTGTCCCCCCGGGCGGGGGCCGGCAGACTGCCGGTCGTCATGCCAGTCTTCAGGATCGCCCGCTTTGCCGTTCGTCCGGACGCGCGGGCCGACGTCGAGCAGGCGATGCGCGAGTTCGCCCTCTACGTGGGGCTCGAGCTGGAGGACTCCTCCTGGTCCACTTACCGCGACCGGCGGAGCCCCAACGTCTACGTCACGCTCATCTCCGCCGACGATGATGATGCCGCCCAGCACCAGCGCACCGCCGGCGGCTCGGTCCGGTTCGCCCAGGTGCTCGCCTCGCGCCTCCTCACCGACGTGGAGACCCGCGAGTACGAGCTGGTCGCCACCAGCCGCGGCGGGCTCCCGCCCTGACCGGGCCTGGATCGCTAGGCTCTGCCCAGGTCGCGCAGCACCCGCTGCGCGGCGTTGTGGCCCGCGGCACCGATGACCGACCCCGCCGGGTGACAGCCCGCGCTGCACGAGTACAGGCCGTCCAGCGGCTGCGCGTAGGCCAGCCGATCGGCGAACCCGAAGGTGTTGTCCACGTGGTGGATGTGGCCGCCGGTGATGCCGAAGTGCGCCTCGATCTTCCGCGGGTGCAAGGGGAAGGTGTCCGCCACCAGCTCGCTCGTCCCGGGCGCGAACCGGTCGCAGATCGAGAGGAGGTGGCGCACGTACCGCTCCTCCTCCACCTCCCAGGTCGTCCCCGCCAGGGTGTGCGGCACCCACTGCACGAAGAGCGCCGAGTTGTGGTGGCCCGACGCGTCCCGCATCGACGGATCCACCGTGGTGTGCACGTACCACTCGATGGTCGGGAACTCGGGCAGCCGGCCCGCCTCCACGTCGGCGAAGCTCCGGGTCAGCGAGGCGATGACCTCGCCCTCCTCCGGCAGCAGGTGCATCGTCGAGCCGAACTGGCCACGGTCCTCGGGGAGGCAGCGGAACCGCGGCAGCCCCTTCAGCGCCAGGTTCACCTTGAAGGTCGTCCCGGAGCGGCGAAACCCGTCCACCCGCGCGTTCCATGACGCCGGCAGGCGCGCCGCGCCCACCAGGTCACGCATCCGGAACGGGTCGGCGTTCACCAGCGCCACCCCGGTCCGCACCTCGCGCCCCGACGTGCAGTGCACCGCCTCCACCCCGCCTGCCCCCACGGCGATGCGCGACACCGCCTCCGACGTCCAGATCTGCGCCCCGGCGCTCCGGGCCAGCTCGGCCAGCCGGGTCGTCACCGTGCCCATCCCCCCACGGACGATCATCCACGTCCCGTCCGCGCCCGGGAGCCGGCACATGTTGTGGACCAGGAAGTTCATCCCGCTCCCCGGCGTGTCCCAGGTGCCGGTGAGCCCGCTCAGCCCGTCGGTCACCGCGTACATCGCCCGGAGCAGGTCGCTCTTGAACCCGAACCGGTCGAGGTACCGGCCCACCGATCCACGGCAGAGCGAGACGAACACCTCGCGCAGCGCCGGCCGGACGTACCGCTCGGCCGTGTCCTCGATCGACAGCGGCTCCTCGAGCCAGGTGGGGGCCACGTCCTCGCGCAGCTGGCCGATCTCCGCCTGCAGCGCCTGGTTCGCCCGCCAGTCCGCCTCGGAGAAGAAGGCCGTGAACTGCGCCCGCATCGCCTCCTGGTCCGAGCCGAAGAGCAGGTAGCGCTTGCCGGTGGTGGGCAGGAAGTAGTGCGGGTCGCGGCGCATCAGCGGCAGGTCGAGCCCCAGCGCCTGGTGGAGCTCGGGCGGCATCAGCCCCAGGAGGTACGCCCCGGTGGAGGTGCGCAGCCCGGGCACCCGCGGGAACGGCGTCTCGGTCTTCGCCGCCCCGCCCACCGTCGCCTTCTCCTCCAGCACCACCACCGAGAGCCCCGCCCGGGCGAGGAGCGTCGCCGCCACCAGCCCGTTGTGGCCGGCGCCCACCACCACCACGTCCGCGCGCTCGGTGGTCATCCGCCCTGCCCGCCCGCCCGCGCCCGCTCCGATCAGCTGCTCGCGGAGGAAGTACAGCGTGGTGCTCCAGGCGTAGTCGCGGGTCTCCTTCTTCTTGAAGCCGTGCCCCTCGTCCAGCGCCAGGAAGTACCAGGCGACCCGGTCCTTCTCCCGCAGCGCGCGGACGATTTGCTCGGCCTCGCTCTGCGGCACCCGCGGGTCGTTCTTCCCCTGGAGCACGTAGAGCACCGCGCGGATCTTCCCCGCCGAGTTCAGGGGGGAGATGCGTTCCTGGACTTCCCGCACCGCCGGCACTCGCTCGTCGCCGTACTCCACCCTCCGGAGGTCGCGGCGGTACGGGGAGGTGTTGGCCAGGAAGGTGGCGAAGCTGGAGACGCCCACCACGTCCACCGCCGCCCGGAAGCGCTCGGGGTAGAACGCCACCGAGGCCAGCGTCATGTACCCGCCGTAGCTGCCGCCGTAGGCCCCCACCCGCGACGGGTCGAGGTCCGGCTGCCGGCCGATGAAGTCCAGCGTCGCGCCGATGTCCTTCAGCGCCTGCTCGCGCTTCACCCCGTCGTCCGCGGCGAGATACGCCTTCCCGTAGCCATCCGAGCCACGCACGTTGGGGAGCAGCACCGCCATCCCCAGATCCACCAGCGCCTGGGCGAAGACGTTGAACTGCGGCCGGTACTGCGACTCCGGTCCCCCGTGCCAGTCGACCACCACCGGCGCCTTCGTGCCCGGCTTGAGGGCGCGCGGCCGGTAGAGGAACGCTGGCACGGTGATGCCGTCGGTCGACGGGTAGCGCACCAGCTCCGGCGTCGCGAAGCGCGAGGTGTCCATCCCCCCCACCTCGCTGCGGGTCCAGCGGGTGAGCGCGCCGGTCTTCAGCGCCACCTGCCACACGTCGGTGGGCGAGGTCGGCGTGTCGATGGAGAAGGTCAGCACCTCCGAGTTCCAGTTCGGAAACCCCATCGGGCCCATCACCCCGGGCGGCACCGGGATGGCGGTGCGCTTGCCGGCCCCCCGCCTGAGGACGAAGAGCTTGCTGTAGCCGTCCTCGTTCACCGAGAAGGCGACCGTCCCGTCGCGCGCCACCGCCAGCCGCTCCACGTTCCAGGGGATGTCCGCGCTGAGCGGAGTCCACGGCGCCTCGGGGTGGGCGAGGTCCACCCGGAACAGCCCCGAGAAGTCGCTCCCGCGATCGGTGACCAGGTAGACCGACTTGCCGTCGGGCGCGAACGCCGCGCGGCGCACCGAGGCCTTCCCCGCCTTCGCCGCCTCCGGGGTGATGCGGGTGCGCTGGCGCGTCGCGACGTCCACCCACCAGAGATCGGCGTCGTCGATCGCCCGGTCCTGCTTGAGGAGCAGCCGCGCGCCGTCGAGCGAGAACGCCACCGGCGAGCCAGCTCCCCTTCTCCTCGGTCAGCCGCCGCACCGTCGTCGGGCTCGCCGTCTCGCCGAGGTAGACGTCGGTGTCGGTGCCGTTGCGGCCGGTGCCGGAGTACGCCAGGCGCCGGCCGTCCGGAGAGAGGGTGAACTCCTCGTGCCGGCTCTTGCCGTCGGTGACCAGCTGGCGCTGGCCGGTCTTCAGATCCAGCCGGTACAGCTGGAAGTTCTCGCCCCCGCCGGTGTCCTGGCGAAGGAAGACGGTCCGCGCGTCGCCCGGCAGCCACGCCGCCTCGGCCACCGGCTCCTTCCCGAAGGAAAGCTGCTCGCGCATCCCCAGGGGCGCACCCACCCGGTGGATCTGCAGGACGCTCCCGAAGCGGGTCAGGATCAGCATCGACTTGCCGTCCTCCCCCGGGTCGGCCAGCACCGCCGACCGCCACTCGGTATACGGCGCGAGCCAGGCGTCGAAGTCGGCCGGCACCGGCGGCACGCCGCTGATCATCACCCGGGGGAGGCCCGGGGCGGGCTTCACCGGAAGGGTCGACACGCGCGCCGGCGGCGTGCCAGCGTCCGCCGCGGCCGGTTCGGCCTGGGACAGGAGCAACATCAAGGTCGCGGCGGGTAGGATCATGTGGTCGCCACGCGACCAGAGCCGGGGCGCGCGCGCAAGCGCTCCGTGGTGCCGCACGGTGCAGATCCTTGCCGCACGGCGATGCTGCCTGCTACCGTCCCCGGCGTCCGGTCGAGGGGTCGGCGGCGCGAACCCACGCGGAATCCCTCGAAAAACCCGGGTCGATCCCTCGGCAGCGAAGGGGACATCTCACGCCCATGGGCACGCAACTGGTGATGTATGACGAGGAGTACAATCGCATCAACGCCGTCTGCGACCGCCTGACCAAGGATGCCAACGCCAAGGTCGTCTTCATCGTCGACAAGAACGGACAGCTGATCTCCGCCTCCGGCCAGACCCAGAACATCGACACCACCTCGCTGGCCTCCCTCACCGCCGGGAACGTCGCGGCCATGGGCGGCCTGGCGAAGCTGATCGGCGAGAACGAGTTCCCCAACCAGATCCACGAGGGCGCGCGCGAGTCGCTCTACATGACCATCGTCGGCAGCCGGGTGGTGCTGGTGGTGATCTTCGACACCCGGACATCCCTCGGCCTGGTCCGGCTGCGGGTCAAGAAGGCATCGGACGAGCTCGGGAAGATCTTCGAGGCGTTGCTGAAGAAGACCGAGAGCCCGGGCGGGATGGGCTCGCCCTTCGCCGAGATCTCCGACGACGACATCGACAATCTCTTCAGCGAGTGACAGACCTCAAGGTCAGGAAATGTCCTTCATCAATTACTCATCCCGCGAGATCAACTGCAAGATCGTCTATTACGGACCGGGTCTCTGCGGAAAGACGACCAACCTCCAGTACATCTACAACAAGACCAACCCCGAGACGAAGGGCAAGCTGATCTGCCTCAGCACCGAGACCGACCGCACGCTCTTCTTCGACTTCCTGCCGCTGTCGCTCGGGGAGATCCGCGGCTTCAAGACCCGCTTCCACCTCTACACGGTGCCGGGCCAGGTCTTCTACGACGCCAGCCGCAAGCTCATCCTCAAGGGCGTGGACGGGGTGGTCTTCGTCGCCGACAGCCAGGTGGAGCGCATGGAGGCGAACATGGAATCGTTCGAGAACCTCCGCACCAACCTCGGCCGAGCAGGGCTACGACCTCAACAGGATCCCCAGCGTGGTGCAGTACAACAAGCGAGACCTTCCCAACGCGGTTGCGATCGAGGAGCTCCGCGAGACGCCTCAACCCGCGCAGCGTCCCCGAGTTCCAGGCCGTGGCCCCCACCGGGGTAGGTGTCTTCGACACATTGAAGGCCGTGGCCAAGCTGGTCCTCACCGAGCTGAAAAAGGGCGGGTAGACCGGAACCACGTCGGACTGTCGGACAGGAGGGCGTCGGCGTGTCCGTGGTATGTAAAGACTCGGACTTTTCCGTCGCCGGGAGCCATCCGTGCGTCTAGGTCAGCCCGCACTCCTCGCCGTCCTCACCCTCCTCGCGAGCGTCGCGGTGCACGCTCAGTCCACCGAGGCGCTTCCCCCGCTGCCGGACTCGCGCGCCGATCCGGCCGCAGGCGCCGGCGAGATGGCCCCATGCGGACCGGGAGCAAGGCCCTGAGGCCACCCCCCCGCCGCCGTCAGCCACGGCGCCGCGGCCCGGAGCCGCCGACGCGCCCGCCGCCGCCGCGTCCACCGCCGCCGGTGAAGCCCGTCGCCCCCTCCGAGGCCTCGCTCCCGCCCGTCACCTCGGACGAGGCGTTCCAGACGCGGGTGAAGACGCTCGAGGAGCAGGTGGTCGACCTCAAGGAGAAGATCTACCGCACCAAGGCCCGCCTGCTGCTGCTTCAGGAGACGGTGCTCGGCGGAGACCTGTCCTCCGGCGCCCGCGCGGTGCTGGTCCACAAGAACGAGATGGGCGGCAGCTTCGCGCTCGAGTCCGTGGCCTACGCGCTCGACGGCGCGCCCATCTTCACCAGGTCGACAAGGACGGCGACCTCGCCAATCGCCCCGAGTTCGAGATCTTCAACGGGCGCATCGTCCCCGGCCAGCACCAGATCGCCGTGCGGCTCGTCTACAAGCGGCAAGGGCTTCGGGGTGTTCAGCTACCTCGAGGGCTACAAGTTCACCGTCAGCTCCAGCTACACCTTCACCGCCGAGCCGGGGAAGGTCACCACGGTCAAGGTGGTGGGCTACGAGAAGGGCGGCCTCACCACCGACCTCAAGGACCGGCCGGCGGTGCGCTACGACGTCGAGGTCACCAAGGACGGCGGCGCTCGAAGCCGGCCCAGGCGCGAGGCGGAGCAGAAGGAGTCGAAGTGACGCTCGGCCGGGCCCGCGGTGCAAATGCATCGGCGCCGCTCGGCGGTGGGGACGCTCTGCCGGCGCTCCTCGCCGCATGGCGTCGCGCATGGCTCCAGCGCCCCAGCCGCGGCCAAGCTGGACCAGGTCGCCAGGCCCAGGTCCGAAGACGCGGGCGACAACCTGGCCGTGGTCGAGACGCAGTACGCCGGCCGCGCCGACCCGACCGGGGAGATGGCGCTCGAGCGCCGCTTCTCGCGACGGCGAGATCCAGTACCTGCTCAGCGACTAGCCCACCGCCTCGGTCCTCTTCTACGACCTGGTGGCCGACAAGGCCTTCGACGCAGCAGCCCACGCTACCCCGACGCGCTCTTCTACCTGGCGGACGCGCTCTACCAGCAGCAGAACTACGGGAGCGCCCGGCTGTACCTCAAGCAGCTGCTCGCCCTGGACAGCCCGCCGCTACCGGGAGGCGCTGGCCGCGCTACCTGGACGTCAGCCGCCGGCTGAACGACTTCAGCAACATCGACCCGTACATCGCACCGGGCGCGTGGGCCCGAGCGGGCAGCTGCCCCCGGAGCTCACCTACGTCTACGGGAAGTGGCTCTTCCGGCGCGACCGACCTGTCGCCCGAGGAGCGCCAGCGCCGGGCGCGGCAGGCCTTCCTCATTGCTCACGGCACCCGGGCAGCCGCTACCGGCTCCCCAGGCGCTGTACTTCCTCGGCGTGCTCCGGGTTGAGGCCAGGACGACTCCGGCGCGATGGCCCGCTTCAGCGAGGTCGCCGCGCACCAAGCCCGCCGACGAGCGCGAGGAGCAGACAGTGGTGGAGCTCGCCCACCTCTCCGCTGGGCCGGCGTCCTGGTCGAGACCGGCCAAGTCCCCGAGGCGATCGACCAGTACCAGGAGATGCAGCCGGGAGAGCCGCAGTCTTCCCCGAGGCGCTCTACGAGATGGCCTGGGCCAAGGTGCGGGCCGAGGACTACGGCGGCGCGAAGAACGCGACCGACATCCTGCTGCTGGTCGCCCCCGACTCGCCGCTGGCGCCCGAGGCGCAGATCCTCCAGGGCCACCTGCTGCTCAAGCTGAAGCGCTACGGCGAGGCCACCGAGACGTACAACGGCGTCATCAACACCTACGCCCCGGTGCGCGACGAGATCGACGCGCTGCTCGACGGTGCAACAAGGACCCGGTCGCCTACTTCGACAACCTGCTCGCGCGGAACGAGCGCAACCTCGACGTCAACACGCTGCTGCCGCCGCTGGCCCTGAAGTGGGCCAGCACCCAGGAGGACGTGGCGCGACGCGCTCCGCGTCGTCGGCGTCGCTCGAGGGCGGCAGCGGGGCGTCGACCGAGAGCCAGGCCATCGCCGAGCGCATCCTCAAGGCGCTGGACGAGCGCGGCGCCGAGGCCTTTCCCTCGCTCCAGGAGGGCACACCCGCGCCGACGCCGTCGCCAACGCTCTCTCCTCGGCCGAGGCCACCCTGGACGCGGCGGAGATCGACGCCCTGGACCCTCTGCTCACCCACGAGGAGAGGCTGCTCGCTCGGGCAGATCCAGGCGCAGCTCACCGCCGACCGCTCGCGGCTCGCCGCGCTCCCCACCACCCCGGCGGAGGTCACCGCCCGCCGCGACCCGGATGCAGGAGCGGCTGGACGTGATGGACCGCGAGGCGTTCCGGCTCGGGACGAGATCTGCAGAGCATGAACGCGATGCTGGCCGCGACCCAGAAGTGGGTGGCGGACACCCGCGAGAAGCGGCGCGACGGGCCGGAGGACGAGAAGGCAGTTCAACGAGCGGCTCGTCTCCGAGCAGCGCTCGCTCGAGGCGCTGGAGGCCGAGGTGGCGCGGCTCCGGGGCCAGCTCCTCGCCGACCGCGGCCTGGTGGACACCACGCTCAGCGGCGAGGACGCCATCCGCAAGGACCTGAGCGCGAGTCGTCGTCCCGCGCCCGGGGCCTGCTGGCCGGCGTGGAGCCGCGACGCCACCGGCGACGCCGCGCAGTTCGTCCGCGAGGACCTCGACCTCCGCGCCCAGATCGCCACGCTCGAGCAGCGCACCGCCGGCGACCAGGTCGCGCTCCGCGAGCGGGTCGCGCCAGAAGGGCGAGGAGATCCGGGGCAAGGTGCTCGCCGAGGCGGCGCTGCTCGACGTGCTACGGCAAGGACGTGGGCGTCGTCTCCGGCGACGCCCAGCAGCTGGTGGGCCGCATGGCCTACGACAGCTTCCGCCGCGTGCGCCGGCAGTTCTACGACCTGGTGCTCAAGGCCGACGTGGGCGTGGTGGACGTCGCCTTCACCCGCAAGCAGTACGCAGACCACCGCCATCCAGAAGGTCGCCTCGCAGAAGGAGGACGAGCTGCGGGCCGCTGGACGCGGATTCCAGCCGGTCCTCAAGGACGTGGACTGATGCTGGGGGCCCTCCCCATCGCGCTCGACCGCTCGCGCGCGAGCCCTCCTGCCGCCACGCCCGAAGAAGGGGAAGGGGAAGGCGAAGCCCGCGGCGACGGCCCCGGCGCGCTGCCCCGGAGCCGGCGGACAGCGCCCCCACCGCGGCCAGCGACCCCGGCCGAGAAGAAGGACGTCGCCCCCGTCCGGAAGCCGGCGCTCGGGCTCGAGGGGATGGGCCGCACGCCCGCCGAGCAGAAGCAGCTCGACGAGCTCCAGGACATGCTCCGCAGCTACGAGGCGGAGTCGCGCGAGTTCAAGCAGGACGTCCAGCTGCTGGTGGAGAAGAAGTACGAGGAGAAGCGGAGCGACCTCTCGGCCAGCTACGAGAAGGCCATCCGCGACCTCGAGGTCACCGAGCGCAAGGACCGGCTCGACGCCATCGCCCAGTTCGAGGAGTTCCTCCAGCGCTACCCGGACGAGCCCCGCTACACCCCGGACGTGATGTTCCGGCTGGCCGAGCTCTACTACGAGCGCAGCGCGCGACGATCACGCGGTGGCCATGCGCGCCTACGAGGACGAGCTCAAGCGGCTGGACCCGTCGAGCAACGCCCCGCCCCCGCCCGAGCCGGCGGTGGACTTCCAGCCGTCGATCGCCCTCTACCAGCAGCTCCTCGAGAAGTTCCCCAGGTTCAAGTTCAACGACGCCGACGACCTACCTGCTCGGCTACTGCCTGGAGAAGCAGAACGACTTCGACGGCGCGCCAGGAGGCGTACCGCGACGTCATCGAGCAGTACCCGAAGAGCAAGTTCGTCACCGAGGCCTGGGTCCGCATCGGCGAGTACTACTTCGACGACTACGACGACCCGGACGCGCTGGCCAAGGCGGCGCAGGCCTACGAGGCAGCGGCCAGGGACACCAAGAGCCCGCTCTACGACAAGGCGCTCTACAAGCTCGGCTGGACCTACTACCGCCAGGACCGCTTCGAGCCCGCGGTGCAGCGCTTCCTCGCAGCTGGTCGACTACTACGAGCGGACCGGGCCGAAGAAGGACGGCAAGGCCACCGGTGACCTCCGCGGCGAGGCGCTCCAGTACGCGGCGATCAGCTTCACCGACGAGAAGTGGGGCTCGGTGGAGAAGGCCAAGGCCACCTTCGCCAGGATGGGCGGGCGGCCCTACGAGGCCGAGGTCTACCGGCGCATGGGCGACGTCTACTTCGACCAGACCCGGCACACCGACGCCATCGCCGCCTACCGGCTGGCGCTGCAGAAGGACCCGCTCGCCAACGACGCGCCGAAGATCCAGCAGAAGATCGTCCAGGCCTACGAGCGCGACCGGAAGCTGAACGAGGCCTTCGCCGAGTCCGAGCGAGCTGGCCAACGCCTACGCGCCGGGCACGCCCTGGTACGAGAAGCACAAGAACGACCCCGAGGTGCTCGCCGCCACGCAGGAGCTGGCGGAGAAGAACCTCTACGGCAGCGCGGTCTACCACCACCAGCAGGCCCTGGCGCTGAAGCAGCAGGGGAAGCTCGAGGCGGCGCGGGTCATGTTCGAGTCCGCGGCCAAGGGCTACGAGGGCTACCTGGAGCGTTTCCCGCGCAGCAAGCAGGCCTACGAGGTGCAGTTCTTCGCCGCCGAGTGCCAGTACAACTCGCTGCAGTTCGCCAAGGCGGCGAAGAACTACGACGCCATCCGCGACAACGGCGCGGACGACCGGTACCGGAAGGACGCCGCCTACGGCGCGGTGCTCGCCTGGAGCAAGCTCATCGAGCAGCTGCAAGAGCGAAGAAGCTCGCCAGGTACCCGGTGCTCCGCAGCAAGGACCGGCCCGAGGGCGAGAAGCCGCAGGGCATCCCCCTTCGCCCGAGGAGAAGTCGCTCATCGCCGCCACCGACGCCTTCCTCCAGCTGTCGCCGAAGGACGAGCGCGCCCCCGGCGTTGCCTACAAGGCCGCCGAGCTGCTCTACGCCCACAACCAGTTCCCCGACGCGCGCCAGCGCTTCGAGGACGATCATCAAGCTACCCGAGGAGCGAGGTCGCCAAGTACGCCACCAACCTCACGGTGGAGACCTTCCTCATCGACAAGGACTGGCGGAGCGTGGAGGAGGTCTCGGCCCGCCTGGCCCAGAACACCGACGTCATCGACCCGAAGAGCGAGCTCTACAAGGACCTGGTCAAGTTCAAGCTCGCCGGCCGGTTCAAGCTCGCCGACGAGCTGATGGCCCAGGGCGACTGGGACGAGGCGGCGAAGAAGTACATCGCAGCTGGTGGACGAGGACCCGAAGAACGAGTTCGCCGACAAGGCGCTGAACAACGCCGCGGTCTGCTACGAGAAGGACCACCGGTTCGAGAGCGCGCTCAAGCTCTACGAGCGCATCTTCCGCGAGTACCCGAACAGCAAGCTGGCCGACGCCGCGCTGTTCCGGGTCGCGGTGAACCAGGAGAACTCGCTACGACTTCGACCAGGCGGTGCAGAGCTACGAGCGGCTGGTGAAGGAGTATCCGGCGTGCAAGGACCGCGAGGCCGCGCTGTACAACGCCGCCCGCCTGCTCGAGGGACAGCAGAAGCTACAGCGAGGCCGCCGCCGCCTACGCCCGCTACGCCGACCTGTTCCCCAAGGCCGAGGACGCGCCGAAGAACCAGTACCGGGCCGCGCTGGTCTACGAGAAGCAGGGCGACACCAAGAACGAGATCAGGGCGCTGAACGAGTTCGTCCGCCGCTTCGGGAGCAGGCCGCAACCAGGCCGAGCTGACGGTGGAGGCGCACAAGAAGCTCGGCGACGCCTACGCCAAGGGCGGCAACCCCAAGGACGCGCGCAAGGCCTGGGAGACCGCCGCCCGCGAGTTCGACCGCCGCGGCCTCAAGCCGGACGCCGCGCTCCAGGGCGCCGACGCCGCGGCCGAGGCCCGCTTCCAGGTGGCCGAGCAGGAGCTCCGCGACTTCGACCGGCTGAAGATCGGCGGGCGGGGGAAGGCGCTCGAGCAGAGCTTCACCCTCAAGCGCGCCGGGGTGAAGAAGGTGCAGGCGAGCTACGGCGAGGTCTTCAAGTACAAGCGGGTGGAGTGGACCCTGGCCGCGCTCTACCGGCAGGGCTACGTGCTGGAGCGCTTCGGGGCGACCATCAACGAGACCCCGGTTCCCCCGGACGTGAAGCGCCTCGGGGACGAGGCCGTCGCCGCGTACCAGGATCTGCTGCAGCAGCAGACCGCGGCGCTGGAGGACAAGGCCGTCGAGAGCTACGCCGCCACGCTGGAGCAGGCGCGGAAGAACCGCGTCAGCAACGAGTGGACGAAGAAGACGCTCGAGGCGCTCAACCGGTACCGGCCGAAGGACTACCCGGTGCTGAAGGACCCCAAGCAGTCCATCGCCGTCGACGTGACCTGGCCCGATGGCCTGGTGAGCACCGCGGTGGCGAAGGAGAAGGTGCAGGCGGCGCCGGCCAAGGACGTGCAGCCGGCCGCACCGAAGGCCCCCCCGGCCGCACCGAAGGGAGGTGGCTCGTGAGGCGCCTGCTCCTCGGCCTCCTCGCCGGGCTGGCGCTCGCCGGCTGCGGACACTCCAGTGCCGCGGCGCCCCCGCCGCGCCCGCTCACCACCTCCACCGCGGCCACCCCCGAGATGAAGGAAGGCCCGGCGAAGGCCGCCACCGGCCCGGTGGACGCCGACACCCAGGCCACCATCGACCGGGGCGTGGCCCAGGGCCGCGCCGGCGACCTCGACGGCGCCCGCCGGACCTTCCAGGAGGTCGTCGCCCGGAACCCCAACGCTGGCATCGCCTGGGTGAACCTGGGGGTCATCGCCGAGCGCAAGGGCGACCTCGCCGAGGCGGAGGCCGACTACAAGCGCGCGGTGCAGACCACCCCCGAGCCCGCGGAGGGGTGGGACTTCCTGGCCCGGCTCCTGGTGCGCACCAAGCGCGCCGGCGAGGCCGAGGCCTTGCTGCGCGGCCGGATCCAGGAGGCGCCCACCGGGCTCGGCGCCCGGAACGCGCTCACCTGGGTGCTGCTCGAGACCAACCGGCTGCCCGAGGCCGAGGCCGAGGCGAAGAAGGTCCTCAAGGCCGACGAGCAGAACGTGCGGGCGATGCAGCTCCTGGCCCAGGGGTACTACCGCCAGGGCAAGTACGAGCTCTGCCGGCTGGTGCTGGAGAACGCCCGCGCGGTGGACCCGAACGACCCGGTGACGCACAACGCGCTCGGCACGGTGCTCCTCAAGCTCAAGCAGCGGTCGGCGGCGCTCGAGTCCTTCAAGCTGGCCGCCTCGCTCCGCCCGGACTTCGCCGAGGCGCACAGCAACTACGGGGCGATGCTGGTCGAGAGCGGCGACTACGACGGCGCGGTGAAGGAGCTGGAGCTCGCGGTGGGCGCGGCCCCCGACGCTCCTCGACGCCCGGATGAACCTGGGCAACGCCTACCGCGGAAAGCTCGACGTGCCCCGGGCCAGGGAGCAGTACGAGAAGGTGGTGGCCATCGACCCCACCCTGGCCGACACCTACTACAACCTCGCCATCCTCCACCTGGACTCGGACGTCCCGGGCGTGGACACCATCGACCGCTACAACAAGGCCATCGCCTACTTCACCACCTACAAGGAGAAGGGCGGCCAGGACGAGCGGGTCGAGCAGTACCTCAAGGACGCCGCCAAGGGCATCGACCGCGAGCAGCGCCGGCGCGAGCGGGAGAAGAAGGACCAGCTGCGCAAGGCGGAGAAGGAGGCCGAGGCGAAGAAGCAGGCCGACGCCGCCGCCGCCTCCGGCGCGCAGAAGCCCGCGGATGCTCCGGCCTCCGACACGGCCGCCCCCGTCCAGCCACAAACGAGCACCAAGAAGACCTCTAAGGGTAAGCTGAAGACTCCGTGAGACGCCCCCTCTCCACACGCCTGATCGGGCTCGTGGCCTGCGCCGCCGTCACCATGGCAGCGGGTGCGCGCGCCCAGGGCACCGCGGCGGCGCAGAAGGAAGCGGACCGGGCCGCGGACTTCGCCCGGAAGGCCCAGGCCGACCTCCAGGCGGCGCAGAAGACGGCCGCGAAGGCGCCGGCCACCCGCGCGTCCGCGGGCAAGAAGGTCATCAAGCTCGACGCCCTCACGGTCGAGGGTCGCATCCAGAAGCCGGAAGCGTTCTACGTGCTGCCCCGCTCGAACCTGCAACTTCGACGAGCTGCAGAAGTCCGAGAGCTTCGTCACGAAGATCGACAAGAGCGTGCTCAAGGATCCGTTCTAGCCCGTGACTGCACCCGCCCCGCACATCTCCAAGCCTGCCTCGAGCGGCGCCAAAATCCTCCGCGTGGGAGTCATCCGCGACGGCAAGATCATCGAGGAGCGGCACATCCGTCACCCCAGCCCGGTCACCGTCGGGCAGGACGGGACCAACACCTTCGTCATTCCCGCCAGCGAGCTCCCCTCCAGCTTCCCGGTGTTCGAGAACAAGGGCGGGCAGTACACCCTGGTCTTCACCGACCGGATGAACGGCCGGGTGGCGAACCGGCTCCGGCGACCACGACTTCGCGGGCCTGAAGACCAAGAACCTGGTCACCCGGCGGGGCAACGTCTGGACGCTGCCGCTCGACGAGTCCGCCCGGGGCAAGGTGTCCCTGGGCGAGGTGACGCTCCTCTTCCAGTTCGTGAGCCCGCGGCCCGAGCCCGCCCGTGTGGCGCTCCCGGCGGACCTCCGCGGTTCGGTGTGGAGCAGCATCGACCACCTGTTCTTCGGCATCCTCGCCGCCTCGCTCTTCCTCCACTTCGTCGGGGCGGCCTGCATCGTGCTCAGCCCCAAGCCGCAGGACGCGGACCTGTCGCTGGACGAGCTGCCGGACCGCTTCGCCCGCGTCCTCCTCCCTCCCAAGGCGCCCGAGCCCGAGCAGCCCAAGGCCACCGAGCCCACCGCACAGACCGAGGAGAAGAAGGACACCAAGAAGGACGTGAAGAAGAAGGACGAGCTCCCCGCCGACTCCACCGCGCGCAAGGCGGTGCTGCAGCAGAAGGTGGGCAGCAAGGGGCTCCTCAAGATCCTCGGCTCGGCCGGCGGCGGTGGCGCGCTCCAGGACGTGCTCGGCAGCGGCACCGGCTCCGGAGACGTGGCGGCGGCGCTCGCCGGCGCCCGCGGGGTGAGCATCGCCACCTCGGACTCGGTGGGCGGTCCCCGCGGCGGAGGCGCTGGACGCACCGCAGGCATCGGCGACGTGGGCACCGCCGGCGGGGGCAAGGTGGCACTGGCCGGCAAGGGCGACGCGAAGGTGAGCGGCCAGGTCTCGGCGGCCGCCCCCGAGGTGGACTCGGCCGACGTCGACCGCGCCGCGCTCTCCCGCTACATCCGGGACCGCCTCGGCGCGATCCGCGGCTGCTACGAGCGCGAGCTGAAGCGCAACCCGAGCCTCAAGGGCAAGGTGGTGGTGCGCTTCAACATCACCCCGGCCGGACGGGCCGGCGACGTCCGCATCGAGGAGAACACGCTCGGCAGTCCCGAGGTGGGCTCCTGCATCCAGGGCCTGATGCGCACCTGGATCTTCCCGTTCAAGCCGCCTGACGAGGTCCCGGTGCAGTACCCGTTCCTCTTCACCTCCGCCGGGTAGGCGATGTCCCTCCTCCGGCACGCACGTAGGTTTGACACTTCTGGGAAGCCCTCCCTACGCTGGCCCCGGATGCGTCCGTCCCTGCGAGTGCACTTCCTCCTGGCCGGTCTCCTGCTCGGGGCCGGGCTGGCGCTGCGCGCAGGGACCGACGACGAAGCCCCCGGTCCCCCCCACGCTGGAGAAGGCCGCGGACATCCCGGACCCGGAGAAGCTCACCCGGGCCACCTCGGCCGTCAGCAGCATGCGCTCGGCGCTGACCGACGTGCTCGGCCGGCTCGAGGAGGCGCGGGCCACCAAGGACGTGGTGAAGCTCAACTGCGTCAACGAGAAGCTGACCCAGGTGAAGGGCCTGCTGCGCATCTCCGAGCAGTCGGACGTCGCGCTCCAGGAGGCCGTCTCCAAGCGGGACAGCACCGCCGCCGAGCACGAGTACTCGAAGATCAGCATCGCCCGGAACAAGGTGGCCCAGCTCCGCACCGAGTCCGAGCAGTGCATCGGCCAGCTCGCGTTCCGCACCGACGAGAACCTGACGGTGGAAGTAGAAGTCCCTAGTGGCCTCCCCGAGGACCCCACCAACCCGCCACCGCTCGCGCCACCCACGAGCCGGTTGCCCCCCGCAAGCCCGATTCTCTAGTCGAAGGGCATCCCGCGGGCGCTGTCTTGGCCCCTCTCTCGCGAGCATCCGAGTCCTGGAGCGACCGTGTGCTTGCATGGTAAGACCCGACGAGACCTCCGTCCTGATTGGAGTGGACTCTGTACCTGGAAGGACCGGAGCGATTGAGACGGAGTGCGCGGCGCGCCGCCCGGGTCCTCGCGCTCTTCGCGCTGATCGGGGGCGCGGTGGCGCACGCCCAGCCGGCGGCGCAGGCAGCCGTCTCGCAGTGGAATGACAACAACGGCATCCGCGTCGGCCCGGGGCGACTCCACCCGTACCTGGACATCGAGCCGATGTACGACTCGGCGGCGATCTACGTCCCGACCCAGGTGAACAACCAGTCCAGCCCGTACGTGCTGGACCCCGAGATCGTCATCCATTTCCGGCCCGGCTTCCGGATGGACGTTCCGGGAACGGATGTCACGTTCGGGCTCAACGCCTTCTACGACTACGTGTGGTTCACCGGCATCCTGACCTCCGGGAGCCAGGCGGCGTCTCTGAGCGAGGCGGGCGCAGACCTCCACACCGAGCTCAACACCCAGGGCGCGGTGGAGGTCGACATCGGCGACAGCTTCTGCCCGGAGCGCGCGGCCGCAGGACATCGGCCTCGGTACCGCCGTCGTCTCGCTCTACAACCAGCTGCGGCTGCAGACGCCCATCCACCCCGGAGGCCGGGCCTTCGAGGTGATCCCGCACGGCTGGTACACCGTCGAGTTCTTCAGCAACTACAGCGGCCTGCCGCCCGGGGCGGGCCCCTGTCCTCCGGACACCTGCAGCAACGACCCGAGCAGCCAGAACTACCAGGACTACGCCGGCGGCCTCGACCTCCACTGGAAGTTCCTGCCCCAGACCGCGCTGATCTTCGAGTCCAACTACGAGGGGCGGGCCTACTTCACCCCCGCCGGCCAGGTGCCGCCCGGACAGATGCTCACCCTGCTCGCCGGAGCGCAGGGCCTGGTGACGCCGCGGATCCAGGCCATCCTCAAGGGCGGCTACGCGATCGGCTTCAGCGGTGCCGCCTCGACCTTCATCGGGCGCGCCGAGGGGACCTGGACGCCGAACGAGTACAGCAGCCTGGTCCTCGGCGTGTCGCGCGACGTGAACAACGTCGTCGGCGCGTCGAGCGTGACCGACCTCCGCTTCTACCTGAACGGCAAGCTCTTCCTCCTCGGCCGCCTCCAGCTGCACACCGAGTTCGCCTACGACCTGGTGTCGTTCGTCCAGGGGCGCGGCGGACAGGACCAGCTCTTCGGCTTCGACGTCGGCGCCGACTTCGCGGTGACCAAGTGGCTGGTGGTCGCCGGCGGGTACGCGTTCTCCAAGCGGACGTCGGACTACGTCGACTCGCTCCCGCTGAACTTCTCCCGGAACCAGGTATACCTGCGCGTCACCTTCACCTACTGACCTCCGCAGCCTTCGTGCCTCGCTCCTCCCGCGCCTCCCTCCTCTTCTGCTCGCTCTTCCTCTGCGTCGCCTGCAAGGGCCCGCGGGGGACCGGCGGCACCACGCTGCGTGCCGACGAGGTGCCCCAGGCAGACGCCCCGGCGGCGTCGTCCACGACGCTCGGCCCGGGTGACCTGATTGAGGTGCGGGTCTTCGAGGAGGCGGATCTGTCGGGCCCGTACCGCGTGGCGCCGGGCGGGACCATCGACTTCCCGCTCTGCGGCAAGGTCCACGTCCAGGGGATGAACACCTCCGGGACGGCGGACGCGCTGACCAAGTGCCTGGGGGAGAAGTACCTGAAGCACCCCCAGGTCTCGGTGCTCCTGCGCGAGTACAACAGCAAGAAGATCTTCGTCTTCGGCGAGGTCCAGAAGCCCGGCACGTTCCCCTACGAGGAGGACATGTCGATCATCCAGGCCATCACCATGGCCGGGGGCTTCACCAAGGTGGCGAGCAAGAACGACATCGCGGTGACCCGCCAGGTCGAGGGCAAGGAGACGAAGATCCGGGTGCCGGTGGCGGACATCGGCACGGGGCGGGAGAAGAACTTCCGGCTCCAGCCCGGGGACATCGTCTTCGTGCCGGAGAGCATCTTCTAGGGTCGTTCGACCCAGAAGCGGTGGGCGGCCTCCACGACGGTCGACAGCGGCCCGTCCCGCCCGGCACGCCCTCGACGAGGAGGACGCGGCTCCATCCGGGGTTTCCGCGCGGCGTGTACACCAGTGGGTAGATACCGCCTGCCGCCCACTGCGTGCGGCGCGGCGAGGGGTTACGGACAGCCGATGGGATCCGCCGAGATCGACGTCGTCCTGAAGCGCTTTGCCCAGCCGGACGAGGTCCGGAAGATGGTGAAGGGCCGGTTCGAGCTGGTGCGCATCGGCGGGCTGACCATCGGCCGGGCGACGTACGAGCCCGGCTGGAAATGGTCGGAGCACGTGGGCCCGACCTTGGGGCAAGCCCGTTGCAACGTGGAGCACGTGGGCATGGTGCTCTCGGGCGCGGCGACGGCGGCGTTCGAGGACGGGCGAATCGTCGAGATGCGCGCCGGGGACCTGTTCTACATCCCGCCGGTTCCGCACGATCCGTGGGTGGTGGGCGACGTTCCCTACGTGTCGCTCCACTTCCTCGGCGCCGAGCACTATGCCGCGCCGGGAGGAGGTTGAGCCCATGGAGGAGCGAGCGCGCCGTCGGTTCCTGAAGGACGCGGTCGGTGTCGGGAGCGCGGTGCTAGCGGCGGCCGCGGGCTTGCGGGTGAGCGCGGCGGAGCAGAAGCCGGAGGAGAAGCCGGTCTCGCCCACCGAGGACCTGATGCGCGAGCACGGCGTGCTCCGCCGCATCCTCCTCGTCTACGGCGAGGTGATCCGCCGGACCGACGCGGGGCAGCCGGTCGAGGCAGAGCCCATCGCGAAGGCGGCGACCATCGTGCGCGCCTTCATCGAGGACTACCACGAGAAGGACGAGGAGGAGTTCATCTTCCCCCGGTTCCGGAAGGCAGGAAAGCTGACCGCGCTGGTGGACGTGCTGGTGCAGCAGCACCAGGCCGGGCGCACGCTGACCGCCGGCATCCAGCGCCTGGCGACCCCGGCGGCGCTCGGAAAGCCGTCCGGCCGCTCCGAGCTGGCCGGGAACATGCGGCAGTTCATCCGGATGTACGAGCCGCACGCGGCCCGCGAGGACACGGTGCTCTTCCCGGCGTTCGCCGAGCTGGTCAGCGAGAAGGAGCTGCATGCGCTGATGGAGACGTTCGAGCAGAAGGAGAAGGCGCTCCCGCTCGGCGACTTCGAGAAGATGGTCGCCGACGTCGCGGGCATCGAGAAGGCGCTGGGCATCGACGACCTCGCCCGCTTCACCCCGAAGGTCGCCGGCCGCTGAGCCGCGTCTACACGGAACGACGTCGGCTTCCAGCGGATCTCTCCGAGGAAGCGCCGGCACTCGTCCCGGAGCGCGGCGGCGATGCCGGGGCCCGCCGAGAGGACGTCGATGACCGAGGTGTCGTACGGCGCGCCGTCGATCCGGCCCACCATCCCCCCGGCCTCGGAGACGATGAGCGCGCCCGCGGCGATGTCCCACGGCTTCAGGTTGAACTCGAAGTACCCCTCGTACCGGCCCGAGGCGACGTAGGACAGGTCCAGCGCGGCGCTCCCCAGCCGCCGGATGCCCTGCACCAGGCCGAGGAACCGGGCGATGAGCCCCGCCGGGCCCTCCGGATGCTCCCGCACGTCGTAGGGGAAGCCGGTGCAGAGGAGCGAGCGCTCGAGCCGATCGGCGCTGCTCGGCCGGATGGGCCGCCCGTTCAAGGTGGCGCCGCGTCCGCGCATCGCCGAGAACAGCTCGTCGCGCATCGGGTCGTACACCACGCCGGCCTCCACGCCATGCTCCCCCTCCACGGCGATGCTCACCGAGAAGTGCGGCAGCTGGTGGGCGTAGTTCGTCGTCCCGTCGAGCGGGTCGATGATCCACCGGTAGCCGGACTGGGCGCTGGTGCCGCTCGCCCCGCTCTCCTCCGAGAGGATGGCGTGGTCCGGATGGCGGTGCCGGAGCCAGGCGAGGAGCACCGCCTCGCTCGCCTTGTCCGCGTCGGTGACCAGGTCGATGCCGCCCTTGTAGGCGATGGTCCGCGGCTGGTGGAACTTCTCGGCCAGGACCCTGCCGGCGCGGCGCGCGCCCTCGACCGCGGTCTCGAGCAGCGTGTCGGCCGAGGCGCTCACGGACCGTCCTTGAGCAGCGCGTCCACCTTCGCCCGGATGTCGTCCAGGTTCCCGTCGAAGCTCTCCTGCGTGAAGCGGACGTGCCCCGTCCGGTCCACGACCCAGGTGGTCGGCATGATTCGCAGCTTGAGCGCCTTCTCCAGCACGAAGCCACCCGGATCGACCAGGACAGGCAGGTCCGTTCCCGCGGTGGCGAGGAAGGTGGGGATCTTCGCCCGGTCCTCGTCGACGCTGACCGCGTACACGCGTACCCCGCGGGCTGCGTAGTCCTTCTGCAGCGTCTGGAGCTGCGGCAGCGAGCGGACGCAGGGAGCGCACCAGGTGGCCCAGGCGTCGATGACCACCACCTGTCCCTGGTCGGCCGAGAAGGTGTGCTTGCCGCCCTGGGGATACGTGTCGAGCGAGATGCTGCTCACCGACGTGCCGTTGCCTCCGGCCGGGCCGGCGAGCGCCTGGGTCTGCGTCGCGACGGGGGCCGTCTTCTCGCCCGCGCACCCGAGCGCGAGCACCAGGACCACTGCGAGCCGGCTCACCAGCGCCTCTTCTGGAGCTCGGCGAGCAGGGCCGCGTGGAAGCCACCGAAGCTCCCGTTGCTCATCCCGAGGATGACGTCGCCGGGGCGGGCCTCGGCAGCGACCCGGGCGACCAGCGTGGGGACGTCCGACGCGGCGTCCGCCTCGAGGCCGTGCGAGCGGAGATCGGCGACCAGGCGCGGGATGTCGAGCTCCTCGCCGTCCGGGACCTGGTCGTGCTTCTCGGGAGTCTTCAGGCTCACCCGCGCCGCGCCGTCGAAGCTGCCGGCGTAGGCGACCTGGTGGAGCTTCCGGCGGCTGGTGTTGCTCCGCGGCTCGAAGACGGCCCACAGCCTGCGGTCGGGCCAGCGGCCGCGGAGCGCCTGGATGGTCTCGCGCACCGCCGTGGGGTGGTGGGCGAAGTCGTCCACCACCAGGATGCCATGCACCTCGCCCCGGACCTCCTGCCGGCGCTTGACCCCGAGGAACGACGCGCAGCCGGCGGCGTACGCCTCGAAGGTGACGCCGAGCGGGCCGAGCGCCGCCCAGGCGCCGAGCGCGTTCTCCACGTTGTGGAGCCCCGGGGCGGAGAGGTGGACCGGGCCGAGCCGCCGCCCATGGTCCACGAGGGTGAACCGCACGCCGTCCGGATGGTGAGTCAGATCGAACGCCTGCACCTCGGCCTGGCGCGCCAGCTCTGCCGCATAGGTCACCACCCGGGCGCGTCCGGCCCGGGCGAGCGCCACCGCGGCAGGCCAGGCGGCGCTCACCGCGATGAGCCCGTCCGGCGGCACGAGGCGCACGAAGCGCTCGAAGGCCGAGGCGTAGTGGGCCTCGTCCCGGTAGATGTCGGCGTGGTCCAGCTCCATGCTGGTGAAGATGGCCGTCCGCGGCTGGTAGTGCAGGAACTTGGGGCCCTTGTCGAAGTAGGCGGTGTCGTACTCGTCACCTTCCACCACGACGTGGGGACCCTTGCCGACGCGGAAGTTGCTCCCGGAATTTCCTGTGACGCCGCCGACGAGGAACGACGGATCGAGCCCCGCGGTGACCAGCAGATGCGCGGCCAGCGCCGAGGTGGTGGTCTTCCCGTGCGTGCCGGCGACCACGACCGGGTGGCGACCGCGGAGGAACAGCGCGCCGAACGCGGCGGGAAAGCTCATCGAGGGGAGCCCGCGCTCGCGGACCGCGGTGGCCTCGGGGTTGACCCGCCGGATGACGTTGCCCACCACCACCAGGTCGGGCTTCGCCCGGTCGAGGTTCCCCGGCGCGTACGGGGTCATCACCTCGATGCCCCAGGCCGAGAGCATGTCGCTCATCGGGGGGTAGACGTTCTGATCGCTGCCGGTCACGGTGTGGCCCACCGCCTTCAACATCCCGGCGAAGCTGCCCATGCCGGTGCCCGCCACGCCGAGCAGGTGGACCCGGCGGGCCTGCTCGGGTCGCACGTCCTGGAGGATGTTGCCGTTGTCGTGTGTTCCCGGGGCTAGGTCGGCGATGGCGCGCTCCTGGTGCCATGGGTTGTACCACGTGGACCGCAGCCCGGACGCTCGAGGGATGTCGGCCCGCCTCGCCCGCCGTCCCGCGCCCGTGCGTCACGCCACTGTGGCTGGCTGACGGCTCTCCACGCTCACCGCTGCGTCTCCGGAGACGGCGGCGACGACTCGGGCAGACAGGACACGACCGTGTGGCCGGGCGTCCTGCAGACGTACGTCTCGGTCTTCTCGCAACCGCTGGCGCGGTATCTCGAGCCACCGAGGTCCTCGACCTTCACCCGGTCGGCAGGGCAGTTGCTGGACGCGGCGAGCGCGTTCCGCGCGGCGCTGCTCATCGCCCCGCTGGCGCAGGCCGCGATGCCGAGCCCCGCGCGACCAGGGAGAACCGGAGAACGGGAGAGGTGCCACGCGTCATGGGTCCTCAGCTGAGGCAGAGTCCAGCGCCTGAAGAATCAGCGTCGTGAAAGGCCGGCCGGAACTCCTTGATGCGGTTGTTGTCCCGTCCGAGCTCGGTCCGGTTGGTGAGGAGCGCGATGCTCACCTGCCGGGCGCGGTCCACCCAGAGGCTGGTCCCGGTGTAGCCCAGGTGCCCGAACCCGCCCGGCGCCGTGCGTCCGAGGATCCGCCCCGCGGAGCTCGCCTCACCGGACGGCGTGTCGAACCCGAGCCCGCGGCTGCTGCCCGGGGAAGGCCGTCACCGCGCGTTCCCAGAGCGCCGCCGGGGCGAGCCGCCCTGCCCCCTCGAGCTCCTCGAGGACCCGCTGCCCGAACCGGGCCACCTCGGTGGCGGTGCCGAAGAGGCCGGCGTGCCCGGCGACCCCGTCCATCACCCAGGCGTTGTCGTCATCCACCTCGCCGGGCGGTGACGGCTCGGTGGCGAGTGACTCCCAGCGGTTCTCCTGACCCGGCGCCGGTGGGCGTGGGCGGAGCAAGCCGGTGGCCGGGAGCCCGTCCCAGCGCCCCGCGCACGGGTCCCGGTCGTCCTGTCCGCGGGTCGAGAGCCGGTGAAAGTGGGTGGAGACGCCGAGCCGCTCCGAGATGCGGGCGTGCACCGAGTCGAGCGGGGCGCCCTCGGCCTCGGCCAGCATCTCGCCGGCGAGCAGGAACCCGACGTCGCTGTACAGGGTGCGCGTGCCCGGAGGCGCGTCGAGCGGGGAGCGGGCGGCGGCGTCCCGTACCTCGCTCCGGACGGAGAGGCGGGTCGCCGGGCTGCAGTCGGGGCGCCGCAGCTCCGGCACGGTGTGCAGCACCACGGCGAAGAACGGCACCCACGCCGGGAGACCCGAGCGGTGGGTGAGCAGGTCGCCCAGCGTCGCCCCGTTCTTCGCCAGCGGACTTCCGTCGATCCACCGGGAGACGGGCGTCGCCGGACCCACCTTGCCCTCGGCCCAGAGCGCGACGAAGGCCGCCGCGGTGCAGAGGATCTTGGTGAGTGAGGCGAGGTCGAACGGAGTGCGCATCCGTCACGCCGGCCGAGGCGCGCCCCACCTCGGTCCCGCGGTGAAACACCGACGCCTGCGCCGCCGGGAACGCCCCACCACCCACCCCGGCCTCGAGCAGCTGCTGGAGGAGCCCCTTCACCATCCGGTTCCGGTCCCGGGCATCTGCTTCGGCAGAGGAGCGCCGTGCTGCACGCAGGTGCGGTTGCCGCCGTCCGGCCACCAGCAGTCGAAGGTGGCGGTTTGCCCGCAGCCCGCCGCCTCGTAGACGCCGTTCGGCAGCTCCTTCACCGTGATCTTGTCCTCCGGGCAGCGAATGGTGGCGGCCCAGGTGCGGCGGACGGTGGGGGTGAAGCCCTTGCAGGCGGTGAGCAGCGCCAGGCCGGCCAGGAGGAGCAGGTGTGTCCGCGCATCCCTCACGCCGTGGCAGCCTCGAGCGGCTGCAGCATGCCCTCGTGTGCGTCGAGCCGGTGCCGGGCGCCGAGCGCCACCGGGGCGTTCACGGCGCCATGGCCGATGGGCAGGTCGGCGATGCAGGGCACCCCGGCCTCGGTGGCGAGATCGACCAGGACCTCGCGGCAGGTGTGCGGGTCGTAGCGCTTGTCCTTCGGCTCGCACTCGAGGAACTGGCCCAGCGCGATGCCGGCGATGCGCGAGAGGACTCCGGCGTTGCGGAGATGGGTCCACACCCGGTCGATGCGGTACGGCGGCTCGTCCACCTCCTCGAGGAGGAGGATGGCGCCGGTCATGTCCGGGAGCCAGCGCGTGCCGAGCAGCGTGGCGAAGACGGTGAGGTCGCCGCCGAGGAGTGGCCCCTCGACGACGCCGGGGATGATCGGTGTCCCGGGGAGCGGGTCGGGCACGCGGCCCTCGAGCAGCGCGAAGAGCCGCTCCGACACCCAGGGCGGCTGGTCCGCCAGCTGGGTGACGACCGGCCCGTGCACCGAGATGCGACCGCTGGACTGGAGCGCGGCGTGGAGGACGCAGTTGTCCGAGAAGCCCACCAGCGGCTTCAGCGGGAGCCGGCCGAAGTCGATGCGGGAAGGAGCCGTGCGGCGCCCGAGCCACCACGCGCACAGACGACCGCGCGGTTGCCTGGATCGTTGAAGGCGTCGAGGAGCGCGCCGGTGCGGACTTCATCGGAGCCGGCGAGATACCGGTGGCGCTCCAGGAGGCTCGGGTGGGGCGCGAGCTCGTAGCGCTCGGCGAGCCGGGCCATGCCACGGTCGAAGCGCTCACGATCGAAGGGAGAGGACGGGGAAACCACTGCGACCCGGTCACCCGGTCGCAGACGCGGCGAACGCAACATTGCCCCGAGGTTACCATGCCCCTGCGACCGTGGATTCCGCCGGAGCGGTCAACGCGCCCGGCCGCCTGCATCCCCCCGCATGTGCTAGGCGTCGATCGTCGTGCGGATCCAGCCCGTCTCCGATCTCCACCTCGAGTTCGACGAGGACCACGGCGAGGCGTTCGCCCTCGGGCTCCCGGTCCTTGGCGACGTGCTGGTGCTCGGCGGCGACATCGTTCCGCTCCGCCGCCCCACCCATGTCCGGCAGACCCTCGGCTGGTTCTGCGATCGCTTCTCCCAGGTGGTCTACGTCCCGGGGAACCACGAGTATTACCGCACCAGCCCGCGCTCGGCCTCGGGCCTGCTCGCCGCGTGCGCGCGCGAGCTCCCCAACCTCCACGTCCTCGACGCTGCGGTGGCGGAGCTCGGCGGGACGCGATTCGTCGGCGCCACGTTGTGGTTCCCGCCCACCCCGGACGAGGTGGAGTACCGCCGCTCCCTCGTCGACTTCGCGCTCATCGAGGACTTCGTCCCCTGGGTACACGAGACGCACGCCGCGCACCTGGCCTTCCTCGAGCAGACCGTCCGTCCTGGCGACGTGGTCATCACCCACCACGTTCCGCACGAGCGCAGCATTGCCCCGCAGTACCAGGGCAACCCGCTGAACCGCTTCTTCATCGCCGCGGACGCGGCACCGCTGGTCGCGGGCGCCGGCGCCCGGCTGTGGATCCACGGGCACACCCACACCTCGTTCGACTACCGCGTGGGCGAGACGCGGGTGGTCTGCAATCCTCGCGGCTACCCGGGCGAGCCAGGGACGTCGATGAACCCCGCGCTGGTCATCGAGGTCTGAACCGCAGCGCACTCCAGACGTCGTCGATGGCGATCTGCCGCACGGGCTGGACGCCCTTCTTCTCCAGCGCCTTCGAGAGCACGTTGCGGTCGAGGTCCGTCCCGAGCTGGCCGGCCTTCGGGTAGGCGGCCCAGGCGAGCCGGTCGCCCAGCGCGGACTCGAGCACCGGCGCACAGACCCGGTCCAGGTCGGCGAGCGTGGAGACGAAGACCAGCACGTCCTTCACGTTGGCAAGCGCCGTGATGGTGACATCACCCAGGTCCACGTCCTTCGGCTTGCCGATGACGCGGAGCTTCGCCCCCTCCTTCAGGTTGAGCTTCTTCGCCAGGCTCACGTGCCGGCCCCTCCCTGGGTGCCGACCGTGCCACAGCGTGGCGGGCGTCGTCTCGGATTCGTTTGACGCTAGGCTCGCCGGCAGTGAGGAGGGGCGCACTGACGCTCACCGCTGCCGGCAGCCGAGGACCGGGGTCCCGATGAGGCTGGGTGGGCGCGCGCTCGTCCGGGTGTCGCTGCTGGTCGGGGTGCTCTCCGGGGCCGGAACTGCCCTGGGGCAGGCGGCTCCGCCCGGGGCACACGAGGACGTCGCCTTCGACTTCATGAACGTGCTCTCCGGCGCCGGGCTGCACGACCTGGATGACGAGCGCTGGAACCTCTACGGCCAGACCACCTACATCTCGAGCTGGAAGCTCCCCTTCCCCGCCGCGTACACCAACCTCAACGGCAGCCCGAACTCGCTGCTCCCCACCGCGGAGCAGAGCTTCACCTTCAGCGCCACGCTGTTCCTCGGGGTGAGGCTCTGGCCCGGCGGCGAGGTGTACGTCGTTCCGGAGGTCATCGCCGAGCGGCCGCTCTCCAACCTCCACGGTCTGGGGGGAGCGATCCAGAACTTCGAGCTGCAGAAGGGCGGCTCCGAGACGCCGCAGATCTACAAGGCGCGGTTCTACCTCCGGCAGACGTTCGGCTTCGGAGGCGAGCCGGTGAAGCAGGACTCGAACCCGATGCAGCTCGGGGGCACCGTGGACGCCCGCCGCTTCGTCATCTGGATCGGCGACTTCAGCGTGCTCGACGTCCTGGACAAGAACGCGGTCACCGGCGATCCCCGCCAGACCTTCCTGAACATGGCGTTCATGACCCACGCCTCGTGGGACTTCACCGCCGATGCGCGCGGCTACTCGTACGGCGTGGCGCTCGAGCTCTACTGGGACGACTGGGCGATCCGCTACGCGCAGCTCACGCCGCCCCAGGACCCGAACCAGCTGCCGATCGACTTCCGCTTCTTCACCTACTTCGGCAGCAACCTCGAGCTCGAGCACCGGCACACGCTCTGGGGTCTGCCCGGTGCGGTGAAGGTACTGGGCTACCGGAACCAGGTCTTCACCGGATCGTTCGACGACGCGATCAGCGCGTTCCAGGCCAACCCCGCGCTGAACGCGGCGGCGTGCACCAGCTTCAACTACGGATCGAAGAACGCCACGGCGCCGGACCTGTGCTGGGTCCGCAAGAACAACGTGAAGCTCGGGATCGGCATCGACATCGAGCAAGCGGTCACGCCGGAGATCGGCGTCTTCCTCCGGGCGATGTACTCCGACGGCAAGTCCGAGGTCGATGCGTTCAACGCCGCCGACCGCTCGCTGTCGTTCGGTGCCGTGGCCAGAGGTACGCGCTGGGGAAGACCGTTCGACCTCACCGGTATCGGCCTCGGGCTGAGCTGGGCATCGTCGGAGCACGCCCGGTACCTCGCGCTGGGTGGCATCGACGGCTTCATCGGCGATGGAGCGCTGCGACAGGCGGCCGAGGGCGTGTTCGAGATCTTCTACAGCTTCAACCTCTTCAAGGCGATCTGGCTGTCGGGCGACGTCCAGCTCTTGTGGAACCCCGGCTACAACGCCGACCGCGGCGGCCCGCTGGTCATCCTGGGAGCGAGGGCCCATGCGGAGTTCTAGGATGCCGCGCCTCTGGGTCCTCTGTGGCCTGCTGCTCGCGCTCGGAGCCCGCGCGCAGACGCCGGTCGAGGGCTGGGCTTCCGAGCGCCTCTACCCGTCCGCGCCGGGCGCTGGCTGGTTCGTGATGGACACGCTCGACATGCACGGAGAGCTCGGCGGCGTGCTGGCCCTCACCGGGCGCTACGCCCAGGCGCCGGTCCGGGTGATCGAGGGCGGGCAGTCGCTGACCGTGGTGACCGACGCCGCCTACACGCAGGTCGCCGGAGCGGTCACCTGGCGGGCGTGGCGCTTCTCGGTGGGGTTCGACTTCCCGGTCCTCCTGGCGGGGCGCTCGGGGACCGTCGGTGGAGACGCCTACACCGCGCCGGACGTGACCCTCGGGACCCGACCGGACACCATCTCGGACGTGCGGATCGGCGTCGACACGCGGCTCCTCGGCGAGGCCGACGGCGCGTTCCGGCTCGGCCTCTCCGGGCAGCTGTGGATCCACAGCGGGGACACGACGGACTTCGTCACCGACGGCACGTACCGCGGGATGATCCGCGTGCTGGTGGCCGGGGACGTGCGGTGGCTCGCCTACGCCGGGCAGCTGGGGGTGCACATCCGCCCGCGGGATGACGGCGGGATCCCGGGCGCTCCGCGGGGAAGCGAGCTGCTGTTCGGGCTGGCGGCCGGGGGGACCTGGGCGGTGAGCCAGGCCTACCGTGCCGTCCTCGGACCCGAGGTGTATGGCGCGACGGCGTTCAACGGCTTCTTCCAGTCGCAGACCACGACGGCCGAGGCGTTGCTCTCCGGGCGCATCGAGGGCACGGGCGACCGCGGGCCACAGCTTCGCTTCAAGCTCGGCGGTGGCCTGGGCCTGAACTCGAGCTTCGGCTCACCCGCGTGGCGGGTGGTGTTCTCGATCGAGATGTTCGGCCAGGCTGGCCCGCGCCCTTGAGCCGCGAGTTTCCTGGTCTTCCCGGGAATCTCTCGTCCGGATGTCCACACGCCCGGAACCCCGGCCGTGCCCTGCGGAGCACCCGTGCGGTAGGGTCTGGCGCATGAAGATCAGCGCGCTCGCGAATGGGACGGTGAGAGCCGCGGTCGAGGCATTCCAGAAGGGCGACCGGAAGGCCTGGACGGTCCTCTTCGAGGACGACGCCGAGCTGTTCGACGATGGCAGCGCGCGGAGCCTGGAGAAGTTCACCCGCGAGGCGCTCGGACACGAGCGCTTCACGTCCTTCGACTCGGTCAGCTCCGACGGCCTCCAGGTGGTGGGGAAATTCCACTCGGAGCAGTGGGGCGACTTCAGGACCTACTTCCGATTCCACCTTGGCCCGGACGGCAAGATCCACCGGCTCGACATCGGGCAGATCGAGCCACCCGCGACCCCGTAGCGGCGGGCACCCTCGGCATCCAGCGAGCGGATGATCCGAATCCATCCATCGGATTGGCGGATTCTGCTCCTCCCCGGCATCGTCCTGAGCGATGATGAGGAGGACGGGCAGATGAACCTGACGGATGCGTCGATGGTGGTCCTGGTGGCAGGAATGGCAGCGCTGGTGGGGCTCTGGCTGGCGCGGCGGTCGAGACCGCTCGCGGTGGGGTTTCTCGGAGCGCTCGGGCTCTGGCTGGCGGTGACCGCGGCGCTGGCAAACGCCGGCGTGCTCTCGGACTGGACGGCGCGGCCGCCGCGGGTGGGGCTCCTGCCGCTGGCCTTCCTTGCGACCACCCTGCTCCTCGGACGGACGGCGACGCTCCGGGCGCTGGTCGAGGCCACCCCGCGTGCCTGGCCCATCCTCGCCCAGACCTTCCGGGTTCCAGTGGAGCTGACCCTCTTCGCCCTGTACGCCAGCGGCCGGGCGCCGGTGCAGGTCACCTTCGAGGGCCGCAACCTGGACGTCCTCGTGGGCCTGACCGCGCCGCTGATGGCCTGGTGGGTGTGGCGTCGGCGCGCGAGCCCTGCGCTGGTGGTCAGCTGGAACGTGCTCGGCCTGGCGATCCTCGCCAACACCGTGGTCACTGTCCTGACCTCCACGCCCGGTCCGCTGCATCAGCCCTGGCCGGGAGCGCCGTTCACCGCCATCGCCGCGTGGCCGCTGGTGTGGCTGCCGGCGTTCCTCGCGCCGATGGCCGTACTTCTCCACGTCGTCTCGCTGCAGCAGACCGCTCCCCTCCTGCTCCGCCAGGACGTCCCGCTGTCCCGGGCGACGAAGCGGGACTGATGGCCCGCGCCTCGAAGAAGGCCCCGGGGGCCGGGCCGAACCTGGCGGCCATGGACCTGAACCTCCTGGTGGCCTTCGAGGCGCTGTGGGTCGAGCGCAGCGTGACCGCTGCCGGGCGCCGGATCGGCCTGTCCCAGCCGGCGACGAGCGGGGCGCTGGCGCGGCTCCGCGAGATGCTCGGGGACCGGCTGTTCATCCGCGGGAAGCGCGGCCTCGAGCCGACGGACCGGTGCACTGAGCTCGCCGGACCGCTGACGAAGGCGCTGGTGGACCTCCGCAACGTCCTCGCGGGTTCGTCGTTCGACCCGTCGACGACCACCCGACAGCTGCGCATCGGCGCGGTGGACGCGGCGATCGCCGTGTACCTGCCTCGGGTCCTGCGACGGACGCTGAAGGAGGCACCGCTGGCCCAGGTGCAGGTGCTGGCAATCAACCCCACGCGGGCAACCGAGCTGCTGGACAGCGGAGCGCTGGATCTCGCGCTCTCCCCGGTGGCCAGCCCCTCGGCCACGGTCCGGAGCCGGCCGCTCTACGCGGTGGAGTTCGTGGTCGCGGTGCGGCCCGGGCACCCACTGACGAAGGGCAAGCAGGACCGAGAGGCACTCCTGGGATACCCGCGGGTGTACGTGGCGTTCGAGGGGATGCCGGCGGTGAAGGCCTCGGTGCTCCTCGGCTCGTTCCTGGCCGTCCCCCCGGTGCTGCGGGAGAGCGACGCCTGGGCGCTCCTCCCGAAGCCCTACGCCGACCCGATGTCCCGGTCCGGCACGCTGGCGAGCTTCCCGCCGCCCACGGGCGTGCAATTCCCCACGATGCAGATGCAGCTGCTCTGGCCCGACGCGCAGGACGCCTCCCCGGCGTCCCGCTGGCTGCGCGGGATCATCGTCGACGTCACCCGACCGGGATGACCGGAGGGGTGTGCGATGCAAATGTCCGGGGGACGGGGGGTCGAGCGTCTCATGCTCGGACGGCCCATGGGCCCAACTGCAAGGTGGCGTGACGATGAGCGAATTCGTGTTTCTGTTCCGGAGCAACGAGGAGGACCGGCGTGAGCACATGGGCAGCCCGGAGCGCGCGCAGCGGGCCATCCAGGCATGGGTCGCGTGGATGCGTGACCTCGAGGCCAAGGGCCATCTGAAGGAGCGCGGGCGACCGCTCGACGCGAAGGGCAAGGTGGTCCGGAAGAAGGGCGTGACCGACGGCCCGTACGCCGAGACGAAGGACATCGTGCTGGGGTTCATCATCGTCGAGGCACGCGATCTGGCGGAGGCGGCCGAGCTCGCGCAGGGCTGCCCGATGGTCGTGGGCGACGGCATGGTGGAGGTCCGTCCGGTGGACCCACTTCGCGCTGTGGAACGCTGAGCACGACGCGCAGCCGTCGCTGTCCGGAGCAGCGCGCGGCTCCGGGACCGACACCCACTCGGTGCGTGCGATCGGCGCGCCGAGAGCGTTGACTCCCATGGCACGGGCTCGCTAGACGCCCGACCTCCGCGACGTCCGCGGGCGATCCCCAGTGAACCTCTCGACCCCGAAGACTTTCCTGCTGACCACGGCGGCGATGGTCTGCTTCGCCGGCAACTCGCTGCTCTGCCGGCTCGCGCTGCGGAACGGGGCCATCGACCCGGTGAGCTTCACCGCGGTCCGGCTCGGGTCGGCGGCGCTGGTGATGACGGCGCTGGCGTGGATCGCGGGCCGTGGCCGGGCGCATGGTGGGAGCTGGACGTCGGCCGCGGTCCTGTCGGGATACGCGATCGCCTTCTCGCTGGCCTACGTCCAGATCGGCGCGGGCCTCGGAGCGCTGCTCCTCTTCGGCGCGGTGCAGCTGACGATGATCGGCTGGGGGCTGATCCAGGGGGAGCGTCCGGGCTCGGGCCAGTGGGCCGGTCTGGCGCTGGCGATCGCTGGGCTCCTGGTGCTCACCCACCCCGGGGTCTCCGGCGCGCCGCTGACCGGGGTGGGCCTGATGCTGCTCGCAGGCGTCGGCTGGGGTGTCTACTCGCTCAGAGGACGTCGCAGCGCGGATCCGCTGCAGACCACGGCGGCGAACTTCGTGCGCACCCTTCCGCTCGTGGCCCTGATGGTGGCGGTCGGCATGTTGATTGAGCGCCCTCACCTCTCGGCGACCGGAGCAGGGGCGGCGGTGGCCTCGGGGGCGCTCACCTCGGGCATCGGCTACGTGATCTGGTACCGCGCGCTCTCGGGGCTCACCGCGCTCCAGGCGGCGAGCGTCCAGCTCACGGTCCCGGTGCTCGCGGCCGCGGGCGGCGTGCTCTTCCTGGGCGAGCACGTCACCCTGGAGCTGGTCGGCGCGGCGGCGCTGATCCTGGGCGGCCTCGCCGCGGTGATCTTCAGCCGGGGCCGGACCGCGGCGCGCTGAGGCCTTCAGCCGGACGAGCGGCGCGCGCCCGAGAGCCGGTGGATCACCTCGTCGACCGCGACTCGCATCGCCCCGGGCGAATCGGCGCGGAAGCGCTGGCCGTGACCAGGCAGCACCCACTGGTACTGGAACGCGCGCAGCCGCTCCAGCGAGCCGAGCTGCTCGGGCCACGAGTACCAGCAGACGCCCCGGCCCATGTCGAGCCGGCGGTCGTCCTCGTCCCACCAGAGGTGATCCCCGGTGAAGAGGTACCTGTCGCGGTACAGGAGCGCGACCGAGCCGCGGGTGTGACCAGGCACCGGGATGACGGTGAGCTCGTCATCGAGCGAGACGGGCTCCCTCCCCTCGATGCGCCGCTCGATGGGAAGCGACCCGGCGTCGGCAGCGTGCATCACGCGCTCGCAGCCGAAGCGGCGTGCGAACATGGCGTGATCCGCGACGTCGTCCTGGTGTGAGAGCACCATCGTGCGGACGCCACCGAGCGCCTCGATGCGCTCGAGGAGCGGACGCGACGCCCGCGGCGAGTCGACCAGCACGTTCCCGCCGGGACGGACGATGAGGTACGAGGCAGCGCCGTAGGACGCCTCGGAGTGCCATCCACAGTAGTGGACGTTCTCCTCGAGCCTCTCGGGGAACGCGGCCATCGCGGCATCGAGCGGACGCTTCGGTGAGGTTCCGATGCTCGCCGTGGGGCAGGCGACCACGGCCATGAGCGCGCGCAGCTCCTCGCCGGGGTTCGACGGCTGCGCGGTCACCACCGACTGACCGCGGCGGTCGGACCGGCCGTAGGTTCCTGGTGCGATCTCGCGGCAGGCGCCACAGTCGATACAGCTGTCATCGACGAAGAAGGTGCCCGGAGCGTTCTCCTCCAGGCGCGCGGCAAGGCGGGCCATGGCTCAATCTATGCTCGGGCCCGGGCCTCGGCGCACGGCTGGATGCCTGGCCGGTCGAGCTGCCCGTTCCTCGATTGCTCGCGGTGCTGCTGGTCGGCCACTCCTATGGCGGGGCGGTGATCACCGAGGCGGGCAACGATCCCAGGGTGGCCGGGCTCGTCTACATCGCCGCCTTCGCGCCCGACGCAGGCGAGTCGGTGTCGTCACTGATCGAGGATCCGCCACCCGGAGCTCCGGTCCCGCCGAATCCTGCCGCCGCGCGATGGATTCCTGTTCCTCGACAGCGGCAAGTTCCACTCGGCATTCGCTGCCGACGTGGACGCGGAGACCGCCGCGTTCATGGCGAGCTCCCAGGTGCCCTGGGGAGTGGATGCCCTGAGCGGAGCGATCACACTCCGGCCTGGCGGAAGAAGCCGAGCTGGTACCTGGTGTCGACCGAGGACCGGATGATTCCGCCGCCGGCGCAGCGGCAGATGTCGAAGCGTGCCGGCTCGAAGGTCGTCGAGGTCCCGGGCAGCCATTCCGTCTACGTCTCGAAGCCGGGGCCGGTTGCGGCGCTGATCGATGAGGCGGCCCGGGAGCTGGCGGCGAAGCTGTAGGCCTCGGCTCCGGCGGAGCCGTCGCCACGCGCCCCGGCTCCGGAAGGCCTGGTCCCTGCTCGCTCCCCAGGCGGTCAGTGCCGCTTGAAGTACTGGACGGCGCGCTCGTGCTTCTCCGCCGCCGCGCGACTTCCGAAGGTGCCCAGGTTCTTCCGCTTCCCGGTCCGAGCGTCCTTCTTCTTCGAGTAGAGCCGATACTTCCCCGAGGACAGTCGGCGGATCATGTCGTTTCCTCCGACCCCGAGAATGGGGACGAGGGGGCTCCCCCGCCAGCGCCCAACTCTGGACATGGCGGCGGCGTCCCCGTTCATGCCGACGCGGAACCCTGCCTAGAAGCGGGCCCTCACCCGCGGCCAGCCCGCGCAGCATCGGAGGACCCGAGATGGACCACATCAAGGTGAAGGACGGGACGAAGATCTTCTTCAAGGACTGGGGGACCGGGCGCCCCATCGTCTTCCACCACGGCTGGCCCCTCTCCGCCGATGACTGGGATGGGCAGATGATGTTCTTTCTCGAGCGCGGCTTCCGGGTGATCGCCCATGACCGTCGAGGCCATGGGCGGTCGAGCAGACGGCAACCGGCAACGACATGAATACCTATGCCGCGGACATGGCCGAGCTGGCCGCCGCCCTCGATCTCAAGGACGCGATCCACGTCGGCCACTCCACGGGAGGCGGCGAGGTCGCTCGCTATGTCGCTCGCCACGGCAAGGGCCGCGTGTCGAAGGCGGTGCTGATCAGCGCGGTGCCCCCGGTGATGCTCAAGTCGGAGAGGAATCCCGGCGGTCTGCCGCGGGAGGTGTTCGACGGCATCCGCGAGGGAACCGCGTACCGCCGTTCCGAGTTCTACAAGGAGCTCACGCTTTCCTTCTACGGATACAACCGGGCGGGCGCGAAGGTCTCGGAGGCATCCGCACCAACTGGTGGCGGCAGGGGATGATGGGGGGAGTGAAGGCCCAGTACGACTGCATCAAGGCCTTCTCCGAGACCGACTTCACCGAGGACCTCCAGAGCATCGAGGTCCCGACGCTGGTGATGCACGGGGACGACGACCAGATCGTGCCCTACGCGGACTCGGCTCCGCTGTCGGCCAAGCTGCTCAAGCACGGGACCCTGAAGACCTACTCCGGGTTCCCGCACGGAATGCCGACCACCGAGGCAGCGCGGATCAACGCCGACCTCCTCGCCTTCATCAAGAGCTGAGCGCAGGCCAGGCCGGGGTGACGTTCGGGAGCACATGACTGGCGTCCAACCCCGGCCCGAGGCCGCCAGCGTGACGACGGTGATCGTCGCGCTGGCGGCGAACATGGGAATCGCGCTGGCGAAGCTCGTCGCCGCCTTCGTCTCGGGGTCCAGCGCGATGCTCGCCGAGGGCTTCCACGCCCTGGCCGACACCGGGAACGAGGTCCTGCTCCTGGTCGCGCAGAACCGGAGTGAACGGCCGCCCGATCAGGACCACCCGCTCGGGCACGGTCGCGCCGCGTACTTCTGGGCGCTGATCGCCGCGCTTGGTGTCTTCGTCAGCGGTGCGCTGCTCTCGATCCACCAGGGCGTCGAGGAGCTGCTTCACCCGGGGAAGGCCACGGCATTTCCCCTGACCTACGCCGTCCTCGGCGTCTCACTGGTCCTGGAGAGCGTGTCCCTCCTGCGCGCCTATCGTCAGCTCCGGAAGGAGGCCACCGACTTCGACGGGAGTTCATCGAGTACGTCGACCTCAGCTCCGACCCCATCGCCCGGGCGGTGTTCGCCGAGGACGCGGCGGCCGTCGTGGGCAACGTGATCGCCGGAGCGGGCATCGGCCTCCGCCAGCTCACCGGTTCGGTCGTGCCCGACGCGGTCGCGGCCGTGCTCATCGGCCTGGTCCTCGGCTACGTCGCGGTGGAGCTGGCCCGGCGCAACGGCGATTCCTGCTCGGTCGCCGCGCCCTCCGAGCGTCCACGAGCAGGTTCTCGGTAT
>CAWCLY010000012.1:0-476988 GCA_963796475.1 uncultured delta proteobacterium | reverse complement strand
CCGGCACGTCCACGAAGGTGACGAGCGGGATGTTGAAGCAGTCGCAGAAGCGGACGAAGCGCGCGGCCTTCTCGCGGCGTCGATGTCCAGCACGCCTGCGAGGTGGCCGGCTGGTTGGCGACGATACCCACCGACTCGGCCGTTGACCCGGGCGAAGCCGACGATGATGTTCTGGGCGAAGTGCGCCTGGATCTCGAAGAAGTCGCCGTGTCGACCACCGCGCGGATCACCTCCTTCATGTCATAGGGCTTGTTGGGGTTCTTCGGGACTACGATCGTTCAGCCTCCTCCTCCGGATCGGGTCGTCCTCGCAGGGGGCGAGGCGGGTCCTCGATGTTGTTCGAGGGGAGGTAACTAGACAGCTCCCGCATCGAGGATGCGGGCCTCGCTCGTTCTCGGCGGCGAAGTGCGCCACGCCGCGACTTCGGCGTTGTGCGCCAGCGCGCCGCCGAGTCCTCCTTCGTCACCTCCTCGTGGGTGACCGTCTTGATGACCTCGGGTCCGGTGATGAACATGTAGCTCGTGTCCTTCGACCATGACGATGAAGTCGGTGATGGCGGGCGAGTACACGGCGCCGCCGGCACACGGCCCCAGGATGAGCGAGATCTGCGGGACGACGCCCGAGGCCAGCGTGTTGCGCAGGAAGATGTCCGCGTAGCCGGCGAGGCTGTCCACGCCCTCCTGGATCGCGCGCCGCCCGAGTCGTTGAGCCCGATGATCGGTGCGCCACGCGCAGGGCCATGTCCATCACCTTGCAGATCTTCTGGGCGTAGGCGCCGGACAGCGAGCCGCCGAAGACCGTGAAGTCCTGGGCGAAGACGAACACCTGGCGTCCGTCGATCTGCCCGTAGCCGGTGACCACCCCATCGCCCGGGATGCGCTTGTCGCCCATCCCGAACTCGGTGCTCCGGTGGGTCACGAACTTGTCCAGCTCGGCGAACGTCCCGGGGTCGAGCAGGAGGTCCAGCCGCTCGCGGGCGGTGAGCTTGCCCGCCTCGTGCTGCTTGGCGATCCGCTCGGCTCCGCCGCCGAGCTCGGCCTGCCGCTCCAGGGCATCCAGGCGGGCGCGGAGCGGGTCTGAGTCGGGAGGGGCATCCATGGTGGCCAGCGCTTTATCACGTGTGCCAACATGCTCCGCCGCTCGTCGGATGCCCGGGACCGGCCGGACCGGGACGCCCGACGGACCTGCCCGGTGACTCCGCCGACCCGCGTCCGCTGCGCCGCCCTCGCCCTGCTCGTGTCTCTCGCCGCGCGCGCCGAACCGGCCCCCCCCGCTGCCACGTAGCCGATCGCTCCGCTGGTACGGATTGGAGCCGAGACCGGCGGCGGCATCGTCGGCGGCGCGCTCATCGGCGGGGCGGCGGCGTGGGTCATCTCCGCGACCCTCAACACCCAGGAAAACGGGAGCTCCTCCAACAGCGCGGCCCAGGTGGGCGCGGCGCTTGGAGTCTCGGTCGGTGCGCCGATCGGCGTGTCGCTCACCGGCAAGCTGCTCGGGCGTCAGGGGAGCTTCATCATCAGCTGGCTCAGCAGCGTGGCCGGGCTCGGGGTGGGGTACGGCATCTACGGGCTGGTCCGCGCAGGCAGCGACAGCTCGGCGGCCAAGGCGACGTACGCCCTGTGCCTTCTGCTCCCGGTGGCCGGCTCGGTCATCGGCTACGAGCTGAGCTCCTCGGACCAGCCCCCCTCCGCTTCGACCACCGCATTGCCCGCGGTGCTCCCGGCGGTGTCGATCGGCCCTGGTGGAGGGGTGTTCGCGCTGGTTGGCCGGTTCTGACCGGCGCCCCTGGTGGCCTCAGCCGTCGATCGAGCGTAGGCGCGGGTCGAGCAGCGCGTCTTCCCAGCGGTCCACCGCCGTCGCGCGTTCGGCTTCCGGCGCATCGGGGGCGTATCCCAGCGTGTCGCCGAGCGCGGCGGAGAGCTCCTCGACGGCGGCGGCCCGGAGCCACGGCTCGGGATTCCGAAGCGCCGCGAGCAGCCACTGCGCCCGCCGGTGGGACCGGTTCTCGGCCCACCAGGCCATCCAGCCGTGGGTGCTGGTGCCGAACGAGGCGCGGGTGATTCGATCAGCGCCTCGGCGGCCGCCTGCGCGGCGACGGCGTCGTCGCTGCCGGTGAGCCCAATCAGACCCTCGACCGACGGGCGGTCGTGGAGCATCCCCAGGGCCCGTGCCGCGAGCGCCCGTCGCTCGGGCTCCTTCGCCACCAGCTCCTGCCGCAGGTCGGGCAGCGCCGCCTGGAAGCGTGGGAGCCGGCGCAGGGCCGTGGCCGCCGCCCGGGCCGCGGAGGCGACGTCCGGGTCCCCGTCGAAGAGCCCGCGGAGCACGCCCGCGACCAGCTCGGGGTGAGGAAGGCTCCCCGCGGTGAGGAGCGCCATGTAGCGGGTGTCGGCATCGGGAGCGTCGAGGAACCTCGACAGCGCCCGCGCGCCCGCCCCACCCAGCCGGGCGAGGCCGGCCGGGACCGGGCCGAGCTCGTCCGGCGCCGGCAGCTCCAGCACCGGCACCCGGCTCCAGGCGCTCGGCCCGGGGAACTCGGCCGCGAGCGCTCGCGCCGCGGCGTCCGGGGCGCGGGTGAGGTCGGAGATGGCGGCCGCGCGTGCCGCGGCGTCGGTCCCCACCAGCCGCTCCAGCACCGGGCCGAGATCGGCGGGGGCCGTCGCCGGCGGGGCGCGATCGAGCCCCTCGAGGCTGCGCCGCGGCACCCCGGTCAGCCCGAGCGTGCCCGAGGCCTCGGCCGGGGCGGTGTCCTCGTCGGCGAAGCGGCGCTGCTTCCTGAGCACGATGAGCTCGGCGAACGCTGCGCCGAGCTCCTGACAGAACAGGATGAGGTCGGAGAGGCGTCGCTGGCTCACCGGCCGGCTGCCCCGATCTCCGTAGAGCACGGCGACCAGTCGCCCGCGTACCTCGACCGGAAAGACGAACACCGAGCGGGGCGTGCGGCCGAGCGCCTCCAGCACCTGGCGCGTCTGCGCGTCGGCCGGCACCGGGCCGGCGTAGGACGAGTGGGCGAGGGCGGCGGTGCGAAAGACCGACGGGACGTCGAGCGGGAACGACACCTGGGCCAGCGCGGCCGCGTCGGCGCCCTCGCCGCGCGCGTCCCATCCCATGGCCGTGCCGCGCACCACGGCGAAGGCGGCCACGAAGTCGAACGTGCGCCGCGCATACCGGAGCACCACGTCCTTGAGCCCCTCGCGATCCCCGGCCACCGTCCGGAGCGCGGTGCGCGCCTCGGACAGTGACCAGTCCACCACCGGATCACTCGTCGAGGGCGTCGTGGTCGTCGGCGGGCGGGTCCGGCGCGTGCGTGTCCTCGGCGCATCGACGGTCCAGGCCGGGAGCTCGGGCTCGGCCGCTGCCACCCCGGCCTCGAGCGCCTCGAGCAGGGTGCCGGCCGGCTCGAAGCCGGGGACGGAGGACGCGGCCGGGTTCTGCTCCGTCGCCGGCTCGGGGCGAGGGTTCTCGAGCGGGACCGGCTCACCGACGACGTTGCGTGCGGCCTGCTCGGCCATCTCCGTGGCCAGTCGCTCCTCCAGCGTGGGCCCGAGGGTCCCGAGCAGCGCCGAGTCACGTGCCGGCAGCGGCGTGCCGTAGATCTGCGCCCGCCAGGAGCGGACGCGCACGTCGGTCGCGACCCACGGCGCCACGGAGCGCCCGAGCTTCCGCACCAGCACCTCGAGCCCGCGCATCGGCACGGGGTAGGGCACCGCGACGTGGAGCATCCCGTCCTCGTCCGAGAGCGGGGCGAGGTTCAGTCGCTCCGCCTCCTCGCGAGGCAGCGCCGAGGCCATGCCCGGGTTGGGCACGTAGTCGGCGAGGTAGATGGGCTGCAGCCCGCTGACCTCGCCCAGTGCGGTCACCAAATCCTGCTCGCGCACCGCTCCCATCTCGAGGAGCAGCGTGTCCATCGCGCCACCCACGAGTGCCTGCGAACGCAGGGCGTCGTCTGCCCAATCCTGGGTCAGCAGGCCGCGCGCGACGAGGTGCTCTTCCAGCCGTTCGGTCATTCGCCGGGCGCCATTGTACGGCGCGGCGGCTCAGCCGGGACGAACGACGAAGGTCTGGGTCAGCTTGTCGTGGAGCGTCTGTCCGCGCCGGTCGAACAGCGCCAGCCAGAACCCGGCCAGGAACGGCACGAAGGAGAGCACGGCCAGGGCCGCACGGGCGATGGCGCGTCCGGGCGCAGGAGCCAGCCCGGTCCGGTCCACCAGGCGGATGCCGAGGAGGCGGCGCCCGGGTGTGCGACCGTTCCAGAGCAGCGCGAAGACCGCGGTGTAGGCGAGGCCCAGCACCAGCGCCAGGGCGATGCACGGAGCCAGGACGGCGTTGAGCTGGTGCACCCGGGCCATCACGCCGTCGATGCCGGTCAGCTGGGTGGCGGTGACCCCGCGCGGCGTGATCAGCGCTGCCGCCGTCCCGACGTAGAGGGCCAGGACGCCGCAGATGAGCGTGCCGTCGACGATGAAGGCGCTGATGCGCTGCCAGAGGGCGGCGGGGCGGGCGTGGACCTCGATGATCTCCCCTGGATGGACGGGAGCCGGAGCGGGCGCGGAGCCCGTCGCAGTCGCGGTCTGGTGCGTCGCGGGTTCGGGAACGTCCTCCCACGGCGTGGCTGCGGCGGCCGGGACGGGCACGTCCATCCTGGGTTCGAATCCGAGGTGTGCGCGCAGTGATCGGGCGTGCAGGCGCCGGGGTGGGCTCCGGAGAGGCCGGGCGCATCAGCTCGGCCATCGTCGGCGAGGGTGCAGGAGTCGCGGGCGGGCGCGTCTCGGGGAAGCGGGGCTCTGGCGGCGCGGGAGACCCATCCGCTCGGCCAGGGTGCTCGGCCTGGAGGCCGTCGCGGGCGGATCGTCCAGCATCGGGATCGCCGCGCGGGCTGTCGGCTGTCGGACGGGCGCCCGGGGGCCCGGGCCGGGCGTGGCCGAGCCGCCGGTCACGGGCGCAGGGACGGGGTCGGGAGAAGGCGCGGACGCGTGTCCGGCCGGCGACGCGGTGGCAGGGCGCGACGACTCGGGGAAGCGCGACGCCGGGGGGGATGCCGGGAGCGCGGCGGAGCTCGGAGCGCGCGCCGGAAGTGTGGAAGCGGGCGGCGTGCCGAAGCCGAGCGTGATCGGCGACGCTGGCGGGCTCGAGGAGGGCGGCGGCTGCTCGGAAGGAGCCTTCGGGCTCGCGCCAATCGCGGGCGCCTTCGCGGAGGTGGCCTGTGCCGTGGAAGTCGGGGTCGCGCCAAAGCCGAGCGTGATCGGCGCGGCGGGGGACGACGGCGCCCTCGGCACCGAGGCGGATGACGGCTGGGCCGGCGATGGGGCCGGGCTCGCACCGAGCACGGGGGGCGATGCAGGCGCGGGCGGTCTGGAAGTCGCGGGCGGCGCGGCCGGGCTCACACCGAGCACGGGGGGCGATGCAGGCGCGGGCGGTCTGGAAGTCGCCGGCGACGCGGCCAGCACGGGCGGAGCAGAGAATGCCGTCGGACTGGCTTCGGGGACCGGTGCGGCCGTTCTGGGAGGGGCGGGCGACGCGGCCGGGCTCACACCGAGCACCGGAGGCGATGCAGGGGCGGCAGGGAGTCTGGGCGCCGCGGTCAGCACGGGCGGAGCGGAGGAGGCCGTTGGACCGGCTTCCGCGGGCCGGGATGCAGGCGGCGGTCTGGATGCGGCCGCCGGAGGATGGGGCGCCGCTGGAAGCCCGGCCGCGGAGGGCGTCGACGGTCGTGGCTCGCCGGCAGGCGGCGTCGCTGGACGTGCGGTGGCAGGCCATGCAGCGGCGGCGGCAAGGACCGGGGCGTTCCGGGGGTCAGCGGCGCGGGGAGTCGGGGCGGGGTTCGCAGGGGTGGCAGCCGCCGGGATCGAGGGGCCGGGGGGAAGGGTGGTGGCGCCACGCGGTGGTGGAAGGCCCGATGGGCGCGCCGGCGTCGCGGCAGCGTCGGGGTGTCCCGGGCGCATCAGCTCGGCCATCGTCGGAGCGGCGGTGGGAGGGCGTGGTGCGGTGGACGGCGTCGCAGCGGGGCCGCTGGAGCTCGTCGTGCGGGGCCACGCGGGCATGGTGCCGGTGGGGATGGGCGTCGGGCCTGGCCTCGCCGCGGGAAGACCGGGAGAGCTCACCGTTCGGGGGGTCGCAGAGAGGTGGAAGCGCGCCGGCGTGGCCCGAGGTTACCCCCGGCAACGGGCCTGGCCTGGGGGTGAGGATCGGCGGCGTCCTGTCGAACGCCGGTCCGGACCGTGGGACAGGCGTCAGGATCGGCGGACCGGATGCCCCTGGCGGGTCGAGCTCGAAGGGCCCGGGTGTGTCGCGCGAGGGCGCCGCCGGGGCGGATTGGCGCCGGTCGAGCCCGATGTCGCGGCTCAGGATCTCCGGCTGGGGACGTGACGGAAGCATGCCCGCTTCGCAGGCCGTGCAATCGCCGTGTGGCGGCAATTCGGCGCCGCATCTCAGGCACTTGGACACGGGCGGCATGAAAGGCCGGATGTAGGAGGGACGCAAGAAACGGGCAGGCCGCCTGTCCGCTTCGCGTCGAGCCGGGCCGAGGTGCCAAACACCTCGTTACGGCCGGGACCGGCTGCCCGGTCAGCCGAGAAGGCCGTCGAGGTGCCGGAGCACGGCGAGCGCTGCGAGCCCGGCCGTCTCGGTCCGGAGCACGAGCGGTCCGAGGGAGACGGTGCACCCCGCCCGCCGCACGCAGCGCGTCCACCTCCTCGCGCGCGAGCCCACCCTCGGGGCCGACGACCAGCGCCACCGCGCCATCGCCCGCCGCCTGTCCGAGCCGCTCGGCCCGCTCCTCCTCGTCGAGCACGAGCAGCCGCACCCCGGGGGTGAGCGCCCGCACCGCAGCGTCGAGCGGCCGGAGCGCCGCGACCTCGGGTACGTCCGCCCGGCCGGACTGGCGCGCCGCCTCCTCGACGATGCGCTGCCAGCGCGCGTGCCTCGCCCCGAGCGCCTCCTGCTTCGGTCGAGCCACCGAGCGGGCCGTCAGCACCGGCCACACCGCCGAGACGCCGAGCTCGGTCGTCTTTTGCAAGACGAGATCCAGCTTGTCCCCCTTCGGCAGTCCCTGGAGAAGGACGATGGTCCGGCCGGTCGCGCCCCGCCGCGCGTCGCCGAGCCGGAGCACTGCCGCACCCTCGTCGAGCGACTCGAGCCACGCCGCCCAGGCCCGCCCGCGGCCGTCGAACACCTCGAGGGTTTCCCCGAGCACCACCCGGGCGACCCGCAGGTGATGGAGCGCGGGACCCTCCACCCGGACGCGCTCGGGCGCGGGAGAGGGGACGTCGAGGCGGATCCGGAACATGGCTGACTCAGGAGACGCGAAAGTCCAGTCGCACCCAGTCACCGATGCGGTCGCCGCCGTCCGACACCGCGCCCGCGCGCTCGAACGCCTCGCGCACCTCGTCCTCCTGGTGGATGAGCACCCCGGCGAGCACCAGTCGCACCCGCGTGTGCAGCACCAGCGCCGGCGCAAGCTCCACCAGCGTGTTGGCCAGGATGTTGGCCAGCACGAGGTCGAAACGGCCGTCGACGGCATCGAGCGTCGCGCCCGAGAGCTCCACGCCGCCGATGCCGTTCAACGCCGCGTTCTCCTGCGCGAGCGTCACCGACATCGGGTCGTTGTCCACGCCCACCACGCGGTTTGCCCCGAGCTTCCGCGCCATCAGCGCCAGCACCCCGGTGCCCGTGCCCACGTCGAGCACCGAGGCGCCCGGGTGCGCGCTGCAGAAGGCCTCCACCGCCGCCAGGCACAGCGCGGTGGTCGGATGGTCCCCGGTGCCGAAGGCCATCTTCGGCTCGATGGTGAGCGACACCGTTTCCGCCGGCGCCGTCTCCCACGGCGGCCCGACCCACAGCCGTCCCACGCGCGTCGAGCGGATGCGCGCGCGCCAGGCGGTGGACCAGTCCGTCTCCGGCGCCTCCTCCAGGAGCGCGCGCACCGTCGGGACCCAGGCCTTCACGTCCTCCAGGGCGGCCTCGGCCGGTGCGCGCGCCTCGAACCAGCCGACCACGATGGCCTCTCCCGGCGAGGGCCCACGGACGCCCGGCATCGGCGGTGCCTCGCGGTCGCGGATCTCGAGCCCGGTGGCACCGGCATCCCAGAGCAGCGCCTCCACCCGCTCCGCTTCCGGCTCGGGCACGTCCAGGCTCAGCGAGACCGCGCTCACCCGCGCCGGCTCGGGAGCTGGAGCGGGATCCAGGTATCGGGCGTTCGGCTCTCGAGGATGCGGAACAGCCCCCGCTGCACGTGCTTCTCGAAGTGCGGGCTCTTCCGGTGCGCGTCGAGCGCCGTCTCGTCGTCGTACTGCTCGTAGAGGAAGAAGCGCCGCGGCTCCTCCCGGCTCCGGTGAACCTGGTACATCCTGCAGCCGGGCTCGCGGAGCGTCTCCTCGGTCATCGCGGTCAAGAGGTCGATCGCCTCCTCCACCCGGTTGGGCAGGATCACGTAGGTGACGGCCACGCAGATCATCGCTCCGCTCCTCTCCGGAACATCAGCCGCGAGGCGATCCGACGGTTCCGGGCGACCAGCCAGTAGCCCAGCTCGACGGCCCACACCAGCGGCGGCAGCGCGAGCACCCGGGACAGGACCGGGTACCCCGTGCGCTCCAGGACCCAGAGGGCCGCGCGACCCGCCCGGAGCACCGTTCCCTCGGGCGTGACCACGTGTACTGCCCGGGCGCAGGCGGTCCGGAGCTCGGTCGTCATGGGCGGGGAAGGCGCCTGCTGGTAGGGCACCGCCCGGAAGGCGTGGCCGCTGTCGTGGCGCTCCGCCCACTCGACGGAGCGGCGGCAGAAGCCGCAGTCCCCGTCCCAGAGCAGGAGGGCCGGCCCGCTCACGGACCGACCACCGAGACGACTGGCCGGTCGAGCTGGATGATCCGGCGCGCGACACGCAGCACGTCCTCCGCGGTCACCGCCTCGATCCGCTCGTCGTAGTGCTCGAAGTTGTCCAGGCCCAGGCCGTACGCCGTGTCGAGCGCGAGCATCGCCGCGCGGGCCGCGTTCCGCTGGAGCCCGATCTCGTGCGTGCCCACCAGGTGCGCCCGTGCCCGGTCGAGCTCCGCCGGGGTGACCGGCGCATCGAGGAGCTTGCGGAGCTCGGTCTGCATCCCGGCCTCTGCCGCCTCGCGCTTGTCGGCGCTCGTGCCGATGTAGACGGCGAAGTACCCGGGGTCGATGCCCTCCACCGCCATGCTGGTCACGCTGTACGCCATGCTCCGCCTGTCCCGGAGCTCGGTGAAGAGTCGCCCGCCCATCCCCGAGAGCACGCTGGAGAGCACCTCGAGCGCGTACCGGTCGGGGTCGAAGAGGGTCAGGCCCTGGAAGCCGAGCACCACGTGCGCCTGGGCGCGGGCGAGCGTCCGGTGCACCTGGCGGCGCTCGGCGGGGGGCGCCTCGCGCGGAACGGTGGGCAACGGCTGGGGTCCCTCCCCGGCGGCGCCGAACAGCGTCCGTGCCCGCTCGAGCACCTCGGCCCCGTTCACGTCACCGATGATCGCCAGCACCATCCGCGAGGGATCATGGAAGCGGCGGTGGTGTGCCCGGAGCTGCTCGGCGGTGAAGCGCTCCACCGTCGACCGCTCGCCGATCTGCGGCATCCGGTACGGGTGCTGCTGGAACAGTGCGCGCGAGAACCCGTCGAAGGCGAGCGACGACGGCCGATCCTCGCGGGCGGCGATCTCCTGAAGGAGGAGGTGCCGCTCGCGCTCCAGCTCCTCCTCGGGGAACGCCGGATCGAGCAGGCAGTCGGCAAACAGGCTGAACGCCCGGTCGAAGTGACGCGACAGCGCCTCGGCCCGGAGCGACACCGAGTTTCGTCCCCCGGCTCCGGCGATGGAGCCTGCACAGGCGTCCATCAGGTGCTGGATTTCCTCGGCCCCGAGCGTGGCCGTCCCGCGGGTCAGCATCCGCGAGAGCAGGGTGGTGATGCCGTTCGTCTCCTCGGTCTCGAACCGCAGCCCGCCCACGAACGCCGCGCGCATCGCCACCAGCGGGACGGCGCGCTCCTCGCGGACGAGGAGGGTGGCGCCGTTGCCGAGCGTCTCCAGCAAGACCCGGCCCGCCTCCGGGCCGGTGCCCTTCAGCTTCGGCATCGCCGCGGCGGGAACGGTCTGGGCCCGCCGCGCCGGGGTGGCCACGCCGGGTGCGCGGCGCGCCTCGTCGAGCGCCCCGTGCACCTCCGCCTCGGTCAGCTGGGCGCCCGCCGGCAACAGGCCGGTCACCACCGCGGTGTCGAAGTCGACGTACCGCCGGGCCACCTCGCGGATCGCCTCCGGGGTGAGCGCGGCGACCCGGGCGTGGTACCGCTCCTCGGCCTCGTAGCCGCCGAGGCTCGTCTCGTAGTGCCCCAGCTTCCGGGCCAGGCCCTGCACCGTCTCGCGGGCGTAGACGGCCTCGCTCTCGACGAGCGCCTTGATGGTGGCCAGCTCCTCCTCGGACGGAGGCGCGGCCACGAGCTGGGCGAGCGTGCGCAGCGACTCGGTCAGCGCCGGGCGCATCTTCTCGCCGGGGAGCGTCATCCCGACTCCGAAGAGCCCGGGGTCCACGGGCGTGTAGGCGTAGGCGCTGATCTCGTTCACCAGTCGGCCGCCCCGCTTCACCTGGCGGAAGAGCCGGCTGGTCTCGCCCTGTCCGGCGAGCATCGCCAGCACGTCGAGCGCCGGGACGTCCTCGTGGTTCGCTCCGGGGATGGCGAACGAGACGTTGAGCCACGCCTCCTTCGCCTCGTCCGGGATCAGGTGCACGCGCCGGCCGGCCCGCGGGGGCTCCACTGCACGGTGGCGACTCGGCGCCCGCTGCCGCTCCCAGTCTCCGCCCAGGAGCTGCTCGGCCCAGGCCCGGACCGACTCGAGCGGCACGTCGCCCACCGCGACGAGCGTCATCGCCTCGGGGGTGTAGTGCTTCCGGTAGAAGGCGAGGATGCGTTCGCGGGTGGTGGCCCGGACGCTCTCCGGCGTCCCGAGCACCGGCAGCCGGTAGGGGTGCACCTGGTAGCTCTCGCGGAAGAGGTCGCGCGAGGCCCGGCGGGCCGGTGTGTCCTCGGCGCGCTTGATCTCCTCGACCACCACCTCGCACTCGCGCGCCAATTCCTGAGGATCGAAGCGCGGAAACCGCACCGCGTCGGCCAGCACGTCGAGCCCCTCGCGGGCGAACTGCGAGGCCATCACCGTGTGGTAGACGGTGTTGTCCCACGAGGTCCAGGCGTTGACCTCGCCGCCGTGCGCCTCGATGTCCCGGGCGATCTCCCCGGGCCCCCGCCGCTCGGTCCCCTTGAACAGCATGTGCTCGTGGAGATGGGCCAGGCCCGCCTCCGCCGGGGTCTCGTCCGCACCGCCGACATCGACCCAGATTTGCCAGGCGACGACGTGCGCAGCCCCCTGGTGCTCGTGGAGGAGGGTCAGGCCATTGTCCAATCGGTGGCGGGTGGGCATGTGTGTCTCGGGCCTCGTCGGGCTGGCGGCTTTTGGGGAAACCCCCGCAGGACAGGTAGTCTGCCCTGTCAGGCGATGCCCGGCGCACCGGAAGACGTCAATCCTCTTCAAGACCTGGACTTCGGCGATGAGCCCCTCGCCCAGAAGGCTCCGGCTGCCCCTCCCCCGTCCTCTCGCCGTGCCCCCCAGCCCGCCCAGCAGGCGGCCCCCCCCAATCCCGCGGCGCCTCCCCCCCTGCCCCGCCGCTCCTCGTCCGGCCGCCCGGCTGCACCGGCCGCGTCCCCCCCGGCCGCCGGAAGCGGGGGGCTCGTCCCGGTGGCCCAGGTCCCTCCGGCGCTCCCCCGGGCCTCGGGAGACCCGTTCGCCGAGCCACCCGAGCCCCGGCCACCCCGTGGCATCGCCCTCGACGAGAAGCTCGAGTACTTCCGCTCCGTCCTGAAGCTGAAGGAGGAGACGCTCGGCCGGGCGCGCGCCGTCTACGAGCAGCGCGACCTCGAGGCGGCCCGGCTGCGCGAGGTGGCCGTCGCCTTGAAGGCCCAGCTGGACGAGGTGCTCCCCCAGCTCGGCCAGCTCCGCTACCTCCCGGCCCGCCTGGAGCAGCTGCAGGCCGCGCTCGAGCAGGAACGTACGCGCGCCGACGGGGCAGAGACGCAGGCCTCGGCGCTCGAGCAGCAGCTCGCCTCGAGCGACGCCGATCGACGCGACCTCGCCCGGGCCCTGGCCGAGGTCGAGGCCGAGCTGCCGGGACTGCGGGGCTCGCTCGACGAGGAGCGGCTCGGCCGCGCCGCGCTGGCCGAGGAGCTGGGGACGGTCAAGGAGGCGCTCCACGCCACCGAGGAGAAGGCTCGCCAGCTCGAGGTGGAGAAGCTCGAGGCGATGGGCAGCCTCGAGGCGGTCAACGGCCAGTACCAGGAGATGGCGAGCGTCGCCGACCGGCTCGAGCAGGAGCGCGACCGGCTCGCCGAGGAGGTGAGGACCCTCACCGCCGAGCGCGACGGCGCGGCGACGGAGAAGGACTTCGCCCAGGGCGCGCTGGAGAAGCTGACCGCAGAGGCCGAGCAGCTGCGCAGCGATCTCGGCTCCGCGCGGAAGGCTCTGGCGTCGCTCGAGCAGGAGCACGGCAAGAGCAGGGGCACGCTGGGCGAGCTCGAGGGGCGCATCAAGTACCTCGAGGGCGAGCTGGAGGATGCGCGGCAGCGCGCCCAGGCGCTCGAGGAGAGCGCGGCCCAGATGGCCGAGGCGTCCAGCGAGGAGCTGGCCGAGGCCAGCGCGTCGCTCGAGGCGCTCAAGGTCGAGAAGGCCGATCTCGGAGAAGGAAGCGGCGGACCTCCCGCGGCTGCGGCAAGCGCTCGAGGGCCAGCTGAGCAAGGTGCGTGACCTCCAGGCACACCTCGACGAGACCACCCGTCGGGCCTCCGGCCTGGAGGACCAGCTGCACGCGCAGGCCGAGGAGTCGGCGGCGCTCCGGGGCGAGCTCGAGGCCTTCCAGCTCCAGATGCAGACCGAGGAGCAGCGGGCCCGCGCCGAGCTGGACGAGGCGATGGGCCGCGAGGGCCAGGCCCGGAAGGCGCTCGAGGCCAAGCTGGCCGAGCGCACGCAGCAGCTCCAGGCCGCCCAGAAGGCCGAGGCCGCCGGGCGCCAGGAGGGCGAGTCCCGGACCGAGCGGATCAAGGCGCTCGAGCGCCAGCTCCAGGTCGAGGTGGAGAAGCGGACGCAGGCGGACGCCAGGGGCGACGATCTTCGGCGGCAGCTCGAGGAGTACCAGGGCGCCCACGACCAGGTGAGCACGGTGCTGCAGACCGAGCGGCACCAGGCGGCACAGCTCGAGGCCGCGCTCGGGGGCGAGGAGGAGAAGCGCCGGGGCGTGGAGCAGAAGCTCCAGGCCATGGCCAAGGAGCTGGAGCAGGCGCGCACCGCCGAGGAGAAGGCACGGGCGCAGGCCACGCAGGTCGGCGCCCAGGTGCAGAAGCTCCAGGACTCGCTCAAGGCCGAGTCGCAGAAGTCCAGCTCGCTCCGGGAGCAGCTCAACGCCCAGCTGGCTGGCGGCTCCGAGGCCACCATCCGCAAGCTGACCGAGGAGATGGAGCGGCTCCGCGCCGACACCATGGCCCTGAGGAAGGTGCGGGAGGAGCTGGCCGATGCCAACCGCAAGGCCATCGAGTCGCAGGCGTCGCTGACCAAGGAGCGGCGCGAGCGAGAGAGCCTGGCCGGGCGCATCGCCGAGCTGGAGCGCCGTCCGCCGGCGCCTGCGCCCGTCGCCCCCGCCGCCGCCGCGAAGGGAAGTGGCGACGAGGTGGAGAAGCTCCGGGCCGACGTGGCGAAGCTGAAGGCCAAGCTGGTCGCCGCGGAGAACGCGGCCGAGGGCGCGGCGCTCCTCAAGTCGAAGGTCGCCCGCCTCGAGGCCCAGCTCAAGAAGAAGGGCTGACTGTACCGGTCGGTCCTTGCCAGGATTCGAGGCGATGAGCCCGCCTCCTCAGCACATCGGCATCGTGGCCTGTTCCGCGGAGGGCGCGGCGCTCTGCTACCGCACGCTCTGCACCGAGGCGCCGCGGCTCCTCGGTCCCTACGCGCACCCGGAGGTGTCCCTGCACGGGCACTCCTTCGCGGCCTACGACGCGTGCATCACCCGGGATGACTGGGCGGGGGTGGCGGAGCTGATGCTCGACTCGGCCCGGAAGCTCGCCGCGGGCGGGGCGCGGTTCCTCATCTGCCCGGACAACACCATCCACCGGGCGTTCCCGTCTCTCGGGGGCCGCGCGCCGCTTCCCTGGCTGCACATCGCCGAGGTGGTCGCCGAGGCGGCGGTGGAGCGCGGGTTCCAGCGCCTCGGCCTCACCGGCACGCGCTGGCTGGTGCAGAGCGAGGTGTACCCGGAGAAGCTCGCCGCGCGCGGACTTCAGTGGGTGCGGCCGGACGCCGGCGACCGCGAGGAGGTCAGCCGCATCATCATGGAGGAGCTGGTCAACGGGCAGTTCAGGCCCGAGGCGCTCCGCACGCTCCAGGCGGTCATCGGGCGGCTGAAGGACGCCGGGTGCGACGCGGTGGTGCTCGGGTGCACCGAGCTCCCGCTCCTGGTCGACGACACGACCTCACCGCTGCCGACGCTGGATTCGACGCGGCTGCTCGCGCGGGCTGCGATCCGCCGGGCGATTGCCGGTGCCGCCGAGTCCACCCCCCGCGGCGCCTAGCGTTCGAGGGAACCGACGCTCGCGAGGCCCCGGCTCAGGCCGGCCGGGTGTCGTCCACGAGCATCACCTCCCAGCGGGCGAGCAGCGGCATGAGGCGCTGCTCGAGCTCCGATTTCCAGGGTTCGCCCTCGTAGAACCGGCGCTTCAGCTCCTCGCGCTCCGCGGCGCTGGGGAACACACGCATGAAGAAGAAGGTGTCTGGATCTTCGACCCCGAGGAATGGTCCGATGATTGGCATGCCGAGCTCCCGGTGGATCGGGATGCTCCGCTCGACGAAGACCTTGAGGAACTCCTCACGCATGCCGGGACGGGTCCAGTAGGTGCGCATCTCGATGACGGGCATGCTTCTCGAATAGCGCCGGGCGCGATGGAGATCGATCCGCTCACCGGGCTCGAGGCCGCGCGCGTCGGGCTGTATGTTCACTTCCCGTACTGCCTCCGGCGGTGCCCGTACTGCGACTTCACCATCGCCGTGGCCCGCCGGGTGCCCGGTGCGCGCTACGCAGAGGCGGTGCTGGCCGAGCTGCGGCTCCGGCTGGAGCAGCGCCCGGCGTGGGCGGAGCGGCCGCTCGACTCGGTGTATCTCGGCGGTGGAACCCCCTCGCTCTGGGATCCGCAGGACGTCGCCCGGGTGCTCGACGGCATCCGCGGAGCGCTCCCCGTCTCGCCCGCAGCGGAGATCTCCCTCGAGGCGAATCCGGAGGTCGCCGACGCTGCGCGCCTCGCCGGGTACCGCGCAGCCGGGGTGAATCGCCTCTCGCTGGGCATCCAGTCGTTCGATGCCGGGGTGCTGGCCACGCTCGGACGATCCCACTCCCCCCGGGAGGCGGAGAGCGCCTTCCACGCCGCGCGCGCCGCCGGGTTCGAGAACGTCAGCGTGGACCTGATCCTCGGCGTGCCCGGCCAGTCGCTCGCGCAGTCGATCGAGGACGCACGGCGCACCGTGGCGCTCGGACCGGAGCATGCGTCGTCGTACGTGCTCACCGTCGAGCGCGAGCACCTCGGCGCCGAGACGCTGTTCAGCCGGCGGCTCCGGCAGGGTCGCCTCGCGCTACCGGATGACGGGGCGGTGGTGGAGATGATGGATGCGGTGGGGGAGGTGCTCGGAGGCGCGGGGCTCGCCCGCTACGAGATCTCCAGCCACGCGCTGCCGGGGCGCCACTCGCGCCACAACGCGCTGTACTGGACCGGAGGCGAGTCGCTCGCCGTCGGCGCCGGCGCGGTCGGCTTGCACGCGTCGGCCACTGGCGCGGTCCGCACCACGAACCTCCGGAGCACGCCGCGGTGGCTGGAGGCGGTGGAGGCGGGCCGGTTGCCGGACGAGGAACGCGAGACGCTGGACGCGGTCGCGCTCTACGAGGAGCGCCTCCTCCTCGGCCTGCGGCTGCGCAGCGGGCTGGACCTGTTCGCTCTCTGGGCCCGGAGCGGGGTGACGCCGCGCCGGACCGAGCTCGAGGCGCTGATCCGCGACGGCTTCGTCGAGCCGGTGGACCAGCGCTTCCGGCTGACGGCGCGCGGCGCGCACGTTCACCAGGAGCTCACCGCGCGGCTGGTGTGACGCCGCGCCGGCCGAGCGCCTTTCCAGGAGCCGGACTCGCAGGCGACGTGCGGCGAGCCCGAGACCATCGGCGATGCGAGTGTTCCGGTGTCTCACCCCCGAGCATGTCGGTGTGGATGCGGGTGAGTCGGCGCGAATGTCCGACAGTCGCGGTGCACGCCAGCCCGCGCGGCGGCCGTGCGAGGTGCTACAAGCATCTTCTCTCCCTCGCCCGTGCAGACGCCGCATTCCGTCGCCGGGCCGCTCGGCGAGCCCGCTTCCACCGGGAGCCTCGCCGGACCGCCCGTCCAGCTGCAGCCCGCTCCCGCCCTCGCGGCGTCGGCTGCGCCGCTGGCCCGCGAGTCCGCCGAGTTCCGACGGCTGTTGACCCGCGCGTTCCTCGTCCCGGCAATCCTCCTCACGCTCCTGGCCGTCGCGCTGGGGGGCGGCGTGACGCTGCTCGTGCGCCAGGCGCGACTCACCCAGCGCTCGGACCAGGTACTCGCCCGGTCCGCCCGGCTGCGCGAGCTGCTGATGGATCGGGAGACCAGCCTGCGCGGGTACCTGCTCTCCGGAGACCCGGGCTTCCTGGCCACCCTCGAGCGCGCCGACGGGAAGCTGGACGAGACGCTGTCCAGCCTGCGCCAGCGGCTGCGTGAGAACCCGGACCAGCTCGCGCGGCTCGACATGGTGGAGTCGATGGCCGCCGCGTGGGGCCGGTACGCAACCCGGGAGCGCGAGCTCTTCGAGTCGGGCGAGGACTACATCAGCGATTTCCGGACCGGCGAGGGCGTGCAGCGGCTCTCCAGCACGCTCGAGGTGCTCGATGCCCTGGGCGAGAGCGAGCAGGTCCGGCGACGCGAGCGCGCCGAGCACGCCTCGCTCACCGGTCGGCTCCTGTTCTGGCTGTCGCTCGGCTGCGTGAGCTCGCTCGCGCTGATGCTGGGCTACGCGAGCCGCCGGCAGCTCCTCGTGCTGGCGCGGAGCCACGATGCGGCGGTGGCGGCGATGCAGGAACGGGAGCAGCGCATCCGGGATCTCAATGCCTCGCTCGAGCAGCGCGTGGCCGACCGCACCCAGGCCCTGGCGGCGGTGAACGCCGAGCTGGAGGCCTTCACCTCGTCGGTCAGTCACGACCTGCGGGCTCCGCTCCGGCAGCTCGGCGGCTTCACCCGGCTCCTGGACGAGAGCGCCGGAACGCGGCTCGATGCCCGGGAGCGCAGCTACCTCGCGCTGCTCCGGAGCACTGCGGCCGAGGCGGTGCAGATGGTGGACGACCTGCTCTCCTTCAGCCGGGTGAGCCGGGCGGAGCTGCGCAACCGCGCGGTGGATCTGAACGCAGTGCTCGGCTCGGCGCGCGACGGTCTCCTGCACGAGGAGGAGGGGCGCGAGGTGGAGTGGGTGGTCCACACGCTTCCGACCGTGCAGGGTGACCCGACGATGCTCCTGCTCGTGCTCCGCAACCTGCTCGGCAACGCGCTCAAGTACAGCCGGAAGCGCCGGCCGGCGCGCATCGAGGTGGGCACGGTCAACGTGCCGGGCGCCGAGGACATCGTCTACGTCCGCGACAACGGCGTGGGCTTCGACATGAAGTACGCCCACAAGCTCTTCGGGGTGTTCCAGCGCCTGCACCGGGCCGACGAGTTCGAGGGCTCCGGCATCGGGCTGGCGCACGTGCGGCGCATCGTCCAGCGGCACGGGGGACGGGTCTGGGGGGTGGGCGTCCCGGACCAGGGCGCAACGTTCTACGTGGCACTTCCGCGTCGGGGGCAGCCGGGCGAGATCGCGCTCTGAGCGGGCTCCGGCGCTGGCCGGTGCCTAGGATGGTCCGGTGATGGAACCGACCCTCGCCGACCGCTGGGGCGCCTGGGCGCCGCAGCTGCGCAGCATCCTCCGAATCGTCGCCGCCTTCCTGTTCATCCAGTACGGGACGATGAAGCTCTTCGCGTTTCCGGGTGCGCTGCTGCCTGGCGGCGGGACCGCGCCGCCCGGCTCGCTGATCGGCATCGCCGGCATCCTCGAATCCGTCGGAGGCACGCTCCTCCTCCTCGGGCTGTTCACGCGGCCGGTCGCGTTCCTGCTCTCCGGCGAGATGGCGGTCGCGTACTTCCACGGCCATGCGCCGAAGGGCTTCTGGCCGGTGCTGACACACGGGGATCCGGCCGTGCTCTTCTGCTTCGTGTGGCTCTACCTCTCCGCCGCCGGGCCTGGCCCGTGGAGCCTCGACGCCTGGCGTTCCCGCGGGCGGCGGATGCCGGAATCGTCCTAGGGAACGGCGGGCACGGAGCCTCCGCAGTGCGTGGCGCGACGCATGACGGAGGAGGCGAGCCCCACCAACTCCGACCGGGTGCACACCCCGACCTTGCGGTAGAGCCGGGCCAGCTGGTTGCGCACCGTGGGCGGCGACGTGCCGAGCGCCGCGGCGATGTCGCCGTTGCGGAAGCCCCGGCAGAGGTACTCGAAGATCTCCTCTTCCCGTGTGCTCAGGGCCGCCCCCATCGCCTCGGGGAGCTCGAGCACGTGCTCGTCGCACCGGGGCGAGCAGGTCCGCCCGCGCCAGCTCCGGCGCAGAGAAGTCCGGCGCTCTCCGTCCGAGCAGCATCCAGGCGCGCACCCGGTCTGACGTGCCAGACGAGGTCGTGCGCGGCGCGAGGTGCCAGACACCTCGTTACAGCCCGAGGTGAGGCCGAGCGCGGCAGCCACCCGAGGTGCCAGACACCTCGTTACGGGCGGACGGCGACCGATGCTGGCAACGGCCGGCAGCCGCGGCCGAACGGCCGTCCGGACGGGCTCAGCGCTGGGTGCGCCCGGCGGGGTTCTTCAGCGCGCCCGGCTTGATGGCGACCAGGTCGCGGGTCTGGAGCAGATCCACCTGGCCGGCAAAGCCGGCGAATGCCTCGTACTGGCGCACCGGGATGCGCGCCATATCCAGCCGGTAGCGCTCCTCGACCCCGAACACGTCCCCCTCCCGCTCATCCCGGGTGTAGATCCCGAAGGGGCTCTCCAGCTTGGCGCCCTTCAGCGGATCGTCGATGTGCCAGCCCGGGGGAAGCCGGAGCGAGACGTGGCTCATGTTCTGCTCGGTGGAGTCGATGAACAGCGGCGAGCGACGGGTCCCGAGCGTCACGTACCGCCGCCCGATCTGGGCGGGATAGGTCAAGGGTCCGAGCGTCATCCGGTCCTCGTCGACCCGGGCAAAGCGCGGCGCCACGAAGTGGTAGCGGAGAGAGACCGGGGCGCCCACCGCCCGCTTCACATCGAGCCGGAGGTTCGACAGCTGCGCGCCCCCGAAGTACCGGGAGAGCGCCTGCTGTAGCGCCTGGTCGCGCTGCTCGTTGGAGACGCCCTCCAGGGTGTCGGCGAGCTGCGCGGCCTCGAAGCCCCGGTACACCTCCAGCACGTCCCCGCTCAGCGTCCCGTCGGCCGCCAGCGTCAGCGCCAGCGTCACCTCGCGGCCGCCCTCGGGCTGCTGCTTCGGCGTCTTCAGGGCCACCAGGGGGCGCCCCGGCTCGGGGAGCAAGTACGCCTCGCTGCTTCCCGCCTGCTCGGGAAGGGCCCCGAACGGGCCGAAGCGGATGACGGTGTCCAGCCACACCGGCTGCTGGCCCGGCACCTCGACGCGCAGGCAGGCGTACGGAAAGAGCGCCTCGTTGGGGAAGCGGTACGGGTTCGGGTCCGCGCCGAACGTGCGGACCATCGCCAGGCGCGCGGGGAATCCCTCGGCCTCGAGCGCCGCCTTGAGCAGCCACAGCCGGCTTCCACGGTCCTGCGCCAGGGTGGCCGCCGCGGTGAGGCCGAGCCCCGAGTCGCGCCCGGGAATGCGCTCCATCACCGCCGAATGGATTGCGCGCACCGCGTCGAGGCCGGACTTGCCCGCCGCCGCTGCGCGGGCGAACGCCCCGACCTCGAACGTGCGCTGTGCGCGCGCGGCCAGCGCATCCCCCGTGGCGGTGAGCAGCCCGTCCGGGCCGGTGTCGCCGGCACCGACGACGAGGAAGGGCAGCTGCTCGGTGCCGGAAGGCGGCGAGTTCGGCTCGGGGACCAGCGCAGGCGAGCCGCGGACCTCCATCCGGACCACGTCCTGGCTCCCCTCGGCCTTCACCGGCGGCGCACGCATGTTGTGGGCGTCGACCGACATGCCCGAGCCGCGCGGCGCGGTGACCGCATAGGTGGCCCAGTCGTCCGCCACCCCGGCCACCTGGAAGTAGAACGCGCCGGCGGTCCAGCCGGGGCTCGCCGCGCGGCGCGACGGGTGCGCGAGCAGGTACTCGGACTCGACCGCGTCGCCCACGCCGACGCCGGGGAGGCTGACGCTGTCCTTGTCCAGGCTCTCGGGCTCGAGCACCGTGCCGTCCGCCTTCAGGGTCCGCAGCGCCAGCATCTGCGCGCCCTGGGGCACCTGCACCTCGGCGACGCGGGCGACCGCGCTCTGGTCCAGCACCTTCTCCACGGTGTGGATACGGTCGACCGTGGATCCATCGGCGAAGGCCTGGGTGGCGGCCGCGTCCACCACCAGCACGCTCGAGCCTTCGACGTTGGACCCGCGCTGGTCGAACGCCTTCAGCGCCGCGCGTCCGTCGATGGCGAACGCTGCGAGGATCTCCTTCCCGGTCCGTGACCGCTCCACCATCCGGCGGAGCGAGAGGTCGGAGCCGTCGAGCGTCAACGCCTGCTGGCGCGCGGCGAGCGCCTCGGCGTCGTGCTTGCCGAGCGCCAGCGTGTCGCCCAGGCGCTTCCAGAGCGTCGGGTCGCGGGGCCGGAGCACGGTGAGCCCGCGGAGGAGCGCGGCCGCCTCGTCGGTCCGGTGCAGGGCGACGAGGAGATCCGCCTCGGCGATCCCCAGCGACACATCTCCCGGCTGGCGCCTCCGCAGGATCCGCATCTCGGTGAGCGCGCGCTCGAGCTGACCGCGGAGCTTCCAGTGGTTCACCCGCCGAAGCTGCTCACCCGGGCACGTGGCCATGGCATCGAGCAGCCCGTCGGTGGCGGCCACCGCATCCCGGCGCCGCGCGATGTCGTAGCGGAGCTGGAGCGCCTCGCATAGGCCGGGGATCTGCTCCAGGCTCTGCCGGGCGAGAGTGTCCGCCTGCGCGTCCACGCCCTGGGCCATCGCGATGCGGGACTCGAGACCGAGCACCTGGGTGCCCACCGGCGCGTGCGCCGCCCGGGCCTTGGCGGCGAGCGCCACCGCCTGATCCACCCGCTGGTCGTTCACCGCGAGAAATCCGCGCGCCAGGAACGCACCGGTGTTGCGCGGGTCCCGCTCCACCGCGACCTCGAGGTCCCGCGTGGCGCGGCCCTGGCCCACCTTGGTCGGGAGGCTCCGGTCGCGCAGCGCCAGCTCGGCGGAGAGGACGTTCCACGCGGCCGCGGGCGGGAGCGGGCCAAGCGCCGCCACCAGCCGGTGGGCCCCGTCGACGTCCCGGGTCTGCGTGTCGCGGGCGGCGAGGAAGGTGGCCAGCGAGCGGCCTGCCTCCTTCTCCAGCGCCTCCTCGACGCTCGCCGCGTCCGGGGTGAAGCCGGGCGCCTCCTCGACCTTCGTCCCACCCCAGCGCGGAGCCGCTCCGTGTGCAGCCGAGAAGCGCACCCCAGACGGCTGGCCATCCGCCCGCGAGAGGGTGAAGCCCATCGTGCCGCTCCGCTCCTCCTTGAGGAGCACGGCCATCAACCGGTGCGGGCCGGGCTCGAGGCGCACGCCGCGGGCCGCCACGGTGGAGCCCGGACGCTCGTAGGTCTGGCGCTCGTAGAGCAGCGCGCCATCGAGCAGCATCCGGTGGGTGGTGGGGCTGGTGACGCGGACGACGTAGAGCGCGGCCGTGGGCACCTCGATGTCCACGGCCAGCACGTAGACGTCGCCGGCGGCCCCCTCCGCCTCGAGCGAGAGTCGTCCCGAGCGGCATCGCGAGCACCCGCGGCGTCACCGGACCGAACGGACCTGCGAGTGAGTCGGGCACGGTGCCCGAGCGCTCGGGCTCGGTCCGCTCGGAGAAGCCGAGCAGGTGAAGCGCCGAGAGCGGTCCGAGCAGCGTTCCCTCCGACGGAACGCCGGCGGCGGCACGGGTCTCCGCGAGCTCGGGCCGCTGATCGAGGAACTGGAGCTGGGCCAGCGCGCTCCGGAGGAGCACGGCGGTCTCGCCATCCGCACCGGCTGCCAGGGCCTGCGGGACCTCGGCGAGGATGCGGGCGTCGAGCGAGCCGGCCAGCCCCGCCGTCTCCTGGATTTCGCGTGCGGCGACGGTGGCCAGCGGGTGCTTCGGTGCGGCGCGCACCAGGCGGAGGGCAGCGTCGAGCGCCGCCTCGGGGTGACCGTCGCGACGCGCGAGCAGGTCCTGGAGCGTCAGCGCATACGGTTCTCCCGGATCGCGGCGGAGCGCCTCGCCGGCGAGCGTCCGGGCCCGCTCGGGCTGGTTCTCGACCAGCAAGGCGTGAAACCCGGCCAGGGCCACGGTGCGCGGTGTGGCGCCCGTGTCCTTCGCCCGATCCGCGGCGTCGTCGAGCACCGCGGTGGGAGCGGGTGGGGTATGGGCGCAGGCGCAGAGCGCGAGCACGAGGGCGGGGAGGAGACGACGCATCGGCGGGTGTCCTGTGACCGGGCGAGACGCTCCGAGGTCACTTCTTGGCGTGGCGAGTGGTGGGTGCCGGGGTCCGGAGGCTGACCGGCTTCTTGTCAGCCGGGGTCTTGCGCTTCACGGTTCCCTTGGCAACCGTCTTCGACTTCGGCAGGGATGGATTGGTGAGGACCAGCGGCTCGGGAAGGTCGGGCGGCTCGCGGCCGATTCTCGTAGCCGACCTGGCGAAAGGTGCACTCGCCATCGATGCAGCCGAGCGCGGGCGTGGGCGGCGTGCCGAGGCTGTTGCGCCAGTCCGTGCCCAGGTAGAGCGGCTCGCCGACCGGGCGCTGGTCCTGGTCGGTCCCCACGAAGGCCTGGAGCTGACCGGCCCGGTCCACCTGGAGCTTCACGTGGGCGACGCCGCCCGCCGGGCTCGGGGGGCCGAGCATCGTGCCCCGTCGCTCGCCGAGCGCCCACTCGAACGCGACCGGCTCGCCGGTCCCCGAGACGATGACGGCCACGTAGCGGCCAGGGCTGCCCAGGAGCACGAGCGCGACCTGCGGCTCGCGGGTGACGCCGAGCAGCTGCTCGCGGAGCCCACCCCAGAACGAGGACGGGGGCGCGGTGGCGGTGACATCGGCCATGAGCTGGGCCGAGATGCCGTCGCGGTCGACCAGGTCCAGGTTCAGCCGACCCACCCCGAGGTCGTCGGCGGTGCTGGGGAAGCGCACCGTCCTGCCCTCGAGTCCGGGGACGCGGCCCCAGGCGATGAGCGGGATCGCGTCCGGCCCCTCGCCCAGGACCATCCGCCGGACGGTGCTGGTGTCGGCGATGCGACCCGGAGCGGTGGTCGCGGTCTCGAGCCGCAGCTCGGGGGCGGTGAGGGCAGTCCCGGGCGACGGCCTGGGGGGCGGGTGGTAGCGCGACCGGAGCCAGCTGATGCCGAGGATGGCGAAGGCAGCGACCATGACCGCGACCTCGGCCACGCGCATGGTGCGGCGGAGCACGGCCCGCACCTGGTTCTTGAGCTGCTCGACCCGGGAGATCTTCCGCGGCACCTGGCTGAACGACACCGGAGCGAACGGCTCGAGGTCGAGCATCAGATCCGCCACCCGCTGGTACCGATCGCCAGGGGCGGGCTTCAGGCAGCGAAGGACGATGGCGTCGAGCCGCTTGTCGGTGCCGGGTCGGCGCTGGCTCGGCGGGTCGAACGTCCCGATGGGCACCTCGCCCACGAGCAACTCGTAGAGCATGACCCCGAGCGAGTAGACGTCGGCACGGTGGTCGGCGTTCTTGGCGTCCACGCGCTGCTCGGGCGCCATGTAGCTGAGCGTGCCCATCGAGACGTGGGTCTCGGTCACGTTGAAGCGGCTCGCGACCTTGCTGTCGTCGAAGAAGGTCGCCAGCCCGAAGTCGGTGACCTTGGCGATGCCGCCGGCCTGCTCGTCGAAGAGGATGTTCTCCGGCTTGAGGTCGCGGTGGACGACGCCGCGGCTGTGCGCGTAGTCGATGGCCCGGGCGATCTCCATGATGATCCGCAGCGCGCCCTGGATGTCGAGCAGCGGCGAGCGCATCACCTCGCGGAGCGAGGGCCCGTCCACGTACTCCATGACCAGGTAGTAGGTGTTCTCGGCCTTTCCCTTGTCGACGATGCTCACCACGTTCGGGTGGCTGAGCGTGGCGAGGGCCGCGGCCTCCTTGTCGAAGCGGGTGACGAAGGTGGGGTCCTCGGCCAGCTCGACGGAGAGGATCTTCACCGCCACCACGCGCCCGAGGCTCAGCTGGACCGCGCGGTGGACCTCGCCCATGCCGCCCTTGCCCACCAGCTTCTCCAGCCGGTAGCCGGGGATGTGGGGTGGCCCTGCGGCCGGCCGTGCGGGGGCGTCGGTGGCTTCGAGGGAGGCGGACATCGGGGACGGGGCCGTCCAAGCGAGGCTACTCTCGGGGTGGAGACCCGGACAACCGCGCGAGGCATGGGAACCACCCGGAAACGACTGCAGGATTTGCACGCTGCCCTGGCCGGTTGTCGCCTCTGTCCGCGGGTGGTTGGGACCCCGGTGCACCCTTCCGCACAGCCGGCGCGGATTCTCCTGGTGGGTCAGGCGCCGGGCCCCCGGGAGGCGTCGCTCGGCAAGCCGTTCGCCTGGACCGCGGGGCGCACGCTGTTCGGGTGGTTCGCCTCGGTGGTGGGCGCGGATGAGGAGACGGTGCGCCGCCACGTGTACCTCTCCGCGGTCACGCGCTGCTTCCCGGGCAAGGCTCCCGGCGGGGGCGACCGGCGGCCGGATCCGGATGAGGTCGCGCGCTGCCGGCGCTGGCTACGGGGCGAGGTGGAGCTGATGCGCCCGAGGCTGGTGGTCCCGGTGGGGACGCTGGCCATCGGCGAGGTGATGGGACACCGCGGCGGGCTGGCGGAGGTGGTGGGGACGTCGCACCGGCTGGTGTTCGAGGGCCACCGCGCGGACGTGATTCCCCTGCCGCACCCCTCGGGTGCCTCGACCTGGCACCGGACCGAGCCGGGGAAGTCGCTGCTCGGCCGGGCGCTGGCGCTGCTCGCCGCGCACCCCGAGGTGGTACGGGCGTTCAGGGAGCCGCGCCGGGGTCCGGTCCGCCCCCGTGTCGGGCAGCCGACCGGAAAGACGTAGAACGTTCGTACCAGGGGCTTCACCCGGATGGTGCAGATGCCCTACGATTCGCCCTCGGGATGTCCGCAGGGCGAGGGGAGCGTGACGGGGTCCCGCAGTCGACGTGAACCTCGTCGTCCGTTCCCAGCCCGCGAGCACCTCGCTCCTGTCCAGCATCGCCGATTGGGCCTGCCGCGCCGCAGGCCGGCTTGCGTTCCGGCGCGGCGTGCTCGATGCGCTCGCGGGTCCCCTCTCCCTGGAAGCGGCGGTGTTTTCCTCGCTGCGCCTGTCCAGGGATCCGGCGGCGGCGGTCCGGGGAACCCAGCTTCCGCGGGTCGCGGCGCTCTGGTCGCGCGAGCTGACCGAGCTCCGGGCCGGGCTGCGGCCGCCCACCCGGTGGATGCTCTCCCGGCCCGGAGGGCGGGACTTCTGCGCCACCGGCCGGCCGCTCGCGTCCTGCGTGGTGCGGGTGAGCGCACGGCTGGGATTGGCGCTGGCGCTGTCGAGGGCCCGGCCGTTCTCGGATGAGGAGCTGGGGTTCCTGGGTGAGCTGCAGCCGGTGCTCCAGCTCGGAGAGGAGCGCCAGGTCGAGGCGAGCGAGTCGGTGGGGGTCCGGTTCTCGCCCCGGGAGCGGCAGATCTTCGAGTATCTGCTGCGCGGCTTCCGCAACGAGGACATCGCCCGGGCGCTGGGCACCTCGCCGGCGACGGTGCGCAACCAGCTCGTACGGCTGTACCGGAAGGCGGGGGTGGGGACGCGCTCCGAGCTGGTGGGTCGGGCGACGACCCGGCTGATGGGGCCGGGCGGGGGCGCGACATGAGGTCGTCCGTGCTGTCGGCTGCGCCGATGGTCGTGCCGCGTCGGCCCGAGGTGGGCGCGCTCGTCTCGGAGCTCACGCGGCTCGCGCTGGCGGCTCCCGGCAAGCCCGAGTTTCGTGCCTGCGCGCTCGCGCTGCTGGCCCGCGCGATGCCGTTCGACCGCGGCGCGTGGGAGGCGCTCCCGCCGTTCGGCGAGCTCCGGGTCGAGTACCCGCCCGTGGGAGCCTGCGGTGGGCCGGTCCGGGCGGTGGGAGCACCCCTGCGTGTGGAGCTCGAGCGGTTCGGCCGGATCCGGGCCGTGCTGACGCTCGAGAGGGATGGGGGGGTGTTCGGAGCCAGGGACGTCGACTGGCTCCGGACACTGCTCCCGACGCTGACCCTGGCGGACGAGGGCGCCGCGGGGAACGTCGAGCCCTCGCCGGTGCGCGCGCTGAGCACGCGGGAGTTGGAGGTCGTGCAGTACGTCCGGCTCGGGTACACCAACGCTCAGATCGCGCTCGCGACGGGGCGATCGGTGCCGGCGGTGCGCAACCTCCTGGCGCGCGTCTTCGACAAGCGAGGGGTCCGGACCCGCGCGCAGCTCGTGGACGGCCCGCTGGAGACCGCCGGGCTGACGCGTCGGGAGCGGGAGATCGTCGCCCACCTCCGGACCGGGCTGACGAACCGGGAGATCGGGGGCGCCCTGGGCATCTCGGTGAACACGGTACGGAACACCCTCGCCCGGCTGTTCGAGAAGGTGGGGGTCTCGACCCGATCCGAGTTGATGGGGGCGCTGGCCGCGAGCGACGTCCGCCCCGGGTAGGGCACCGCGTCGTGCCACCACGAGGTGCCAAACACCTCGTTACGGCCACGAGGTGGCCGGCCACGGGTGCCAAACACCTCGTTACGTCCGGCCCCGGAGACGGGAATCCGAGTTCAGAGACAATTCCGGTCGCTGATTCGAGGTGCCGGCTCAAGGTGCCAAACACCTCGTTACGACCTCGTCACGCGGGACCGCGCGACTCCCGCGCCGAGCCGACGAGATGCCCAGACATCTCGGTACGATTCCCCACACCTCGTTGCCCGGAGTTCGCTCCCAGCCAACCCGTGCCCGTCATGAACGCCGGGGGGCCCGTTTGGTGGCCGGTGTCGAGGTGCCGCAGAGGTGCCAGACACCTCGTTCCGGTGCTACGAGCAGGCGTCGAGGATGATCGAGGCCCGCGGACTTTCGAAGCGCTACGGCGAGGTGGTGGCGGCCTCCGGGGTGAGCTTCACGGTCGGTCGCGGTGAGGTGGTGGGCCTGCTCGGGCCGAACGGCGCGGGGAAGACCACCGTCCTCCGGATGCTGGCGGGCGTCCTCACCCCATCGTCGGGCGAGGTCCGCATCGCGGGTCACGGCACCGAAGGCGAGGCGTTCGAGCTCAAGCGTTCGCTCGGATTCCTCAGCGGGGACACCGCGCTGTACCAGCGACTGACGCCGCGTGAGGTGCTCCGTTACTTCGGCCGGTTGCACGAGATCCCCGAGCCCCTGCTGGACTCCCGTGTGGAGAGCCTCGTCGCGCGATTCCGGCTGACCGAGTTCGCGGATCGGCCCTGCGGCAAGCTCTCCGCCGGTCAGAAGCAGCGGGCGAACATCGCCCGGGCCTTCGTCCACGACCCGCCCGCGCTCATCCTCGACGAGCCCACCACCGCGCTCGACGTGGTGACCGGCCGATTCCTGCTCGAGGCGTTCCGGGAGGCCCGATCTGCGGGGAAGGCCATCCTCTTCAGCACCCACGTGCTCGGCGACGCAGAATCCCTCTGCGACCGGGTGGTTCTTCTCCACCGCGGCCAGGTCCTCGACCAGGGAACGGTGGAGGAGGTCTGCGCGCGGGCAGGTGCCCGGACGCTCACCGACGCCTTCCTGGCCCGCGTGGGGGACGAGGTGGCGGCGTGAGGCCCGGCATCGTCTTCCACATCTTCCGCAAGGACCTGATCGAGACGCTGCGCGACCGCCGAACGGTGGTGATGGCCTTCGTCGTCCCGGCGCTGATCTACCCGCTGCTCTTCACGCTGCTCGGCTCGGTGGCCACGGACAAGCGTGGAGAGCTCGAGCGCACCCGAGCCCGGCTGGCCGTCTGGGGCCCGGTGCCCGAGGCGGTGCTGACCGCGGTCGAGCAGAAGGCGCGCGCGGACGTCGCCGACCGGCGTGTGGTTCCGCCGCAGGCGCTCGAGGAGGAGGCACGGCGTCTCGTGGCCGCCCGGACGGTGCACGTGGTGCTGGTGACACCCGCCGGTGCTTCGGGGCCGAGCATCCCCATCCGGGTGCTCGCCGACTCGACGAACGTGGACTCGGACGCGATGGAGCGGCGCGTCTCCCGCGTGCTCCACGACTCCGGCGCCGAGCTGCTCCGAGCGCGGATGACGGCCCTCGGGCAGGATCCCGCCGCTGCCAGACCCCTCGACCTCCACGAAGAGGACCTGGCCGATGCTGCTCGCCGCGGGGCCAGCTTCGCCGCGTCGCTCCTGCCGTACCTGCTCCTGGTGCTGGTGGCGACCTCGGGATTCTACGCCGCGCTGGACCTCACCGCCGGCGAGAAGGAGCGCGGCACGCTGCAGACGCTCCTGACTGCGCCGGTGCGCTCGGTGGAGATCGTCGCCGGGAAGTACCTGACGGTGCTTGCCCTCACGCTCGCGGCGACGGTGTGCAACCTCGGGTCGATCGCCCTGGCCCTCGCCCGGGGAACGGCGGCGATGGAGGCGGGCGCGCGCTTCTCGCTCGGCCTCAGCGGCGCCGGGGCCATCTTCCTCACGGTGCTCCCCGCGGCGCTGCTCATCGTCGCGCTGCTGATGGCGGTCGGGGTGCTCGCGCGCAGCTACCGCGAGGGCCAGACCTACCTGATGCCCATCCTGCTCCTGGTGATGCTGGCCGGGTTCGCGAGCTTCCTCCCCGGCGCCGAGCTGACCGCGGGCACGGCGCTGGTGCCCCTCCTGAACGTCACGCTCCTGGTCCACGACATCCTGGTGGGAAGGGCGGGGCCGTCGCAGGTGATGATCGTCTGGGGCGTGAGCCTCGCCTGGGCGGTGCTGGGCATCCTGCTCGCCGCCCGGGTGTTCCAGACCGAGCAGGTCCTCCTGTCGGGCGAGAAGCCGTGGCGTGACGTGTTCTCGCCCGGGGTCCGATCGTCGGGCGCACCGTCGCCGCTCACGCCCGGGAACGCGCTGCTGTTCTCCGCGGTGCTGCTGGTGCTGACGTACTACGGCTCGGCGCTGTTCGAGCGACGGGCCGGGGTGGCCGTGCTCATCCTCGGCTCGCAGCTCGGCCTCTTCCTCCTGCCGTCCCTGCTCTGGTGCCGGCTGTTCCGCGCACCGCTCGGCGAGACGTTGCAGCTCCGCTGGCCCACGGCACGGGGATGGGCGGCGACGGTGCTCCTGGCCGCGGGCGGATGGAGCGTGGGCGCCGTGGTGTGGGAGCAGCTCCTGCGCTTCCCGGGGGCGCGCGCGTACTCGGACTGGCTCGGTGAGCTCCTCGGAAAGCAGGGGCAGCTCGGGCTCGGAACGGCGCTGCTCCTGGTCGCGCTGCTGCCTGCGGTCGCCGAGGAGGTGACCTTCCGCGGGGTGGTGCTCGCCGGTCTGCGGCGCAGCGGCTCACGGTGGCTCGCGGTGGTGGGGAGCGCGCTGGTCTTCGGGCTCTTTCACATCAACCCGTACCACGTGGTCGCGGCGTCGGTGATGGGTCTGCTGCTCGGGTGGGTGGCGCTCGAGAGCGGGAGCATCCTCCCGGGGATGCTCATCCACCTCGTCAACAACGGCGCGCAGGTGCTGCTCGAGCGCATGCCCGACGTGGCAGACCAGATCCGATCGCCGCGGGTGGTGGCGCTCGCCCTGGCACTCACCGCGCTCGGAGCCTGGCTGGTGCGCGGGAGCCGGAGGGGAAGCGCGGAGACGCCGCGGGTGGCGCCGCTGGTCGCTCCGCCGACCTAGAAGGTGAAGCGCGCGGCGAGCCCGCCGCCGTCCTTGCCGAAGATCGGCGTGACCTCCACCCGCGGCTCGGCGAGGCTGTTGAGCCGCTTCGAGAGGTTGCGGTTGTACTGGTCGACGAGCTTCGCCGTCTCCTCGGGAGAGGTCACCATGTCCGGGGTGAGCGCGGCCCAGGTGAGGAGGAGACCGCCGACGAGCAGCCCTCCTCCGATGAGGGCTGCGCCGAGAGGTCTTGGTGTTCGAGTTGCTCTGGACACACTGGTTGTAGCTGACGACCGCGTGGGTGAAGCACGAGGGCGAGTTCATCGGCTGCGCGGTGCTCGTCACGTACACGCCCGATGCGACGCCGGCGGCGAAGGTGAGGAACGAGAAGGTGTAGAGGAGACCTCGCTCGCCCTTTCGCACCTCGGAGGCCGAGGCGAGGTCGGGGCGGCCAATCACCCGGTAGAACTCCACCGCGGAGAGCTGACGCGCGCCCCTCTCCGTGTAGACGTCGTTGTCGTAGGCGCGGAGCCGGAGCGAGTCGCGGAGGTAGACCTCGCGCGCCAGGCCCGGTGGAGGCAGCGAGTCCGGGACGGTGGTTCCGGGTCCCTGGGCCGATGGGCTCACCTTGGTGGGCCCGGGCGTCTGAGGCGCGGGGATGGCTCCCGGCGGGACGAGCGCCTTCACCGGCGCGTCGGAGAGGGAGCTGGGCGGGTGCGGCCGCCGGGCCGGGGCCTGTGCCGCGGGGGCGGCCAGAGGAGCCGCGGCCGCCCCTGCCGCAGGGCCGGGTGACTGCGCCGGGGCGCAGGAGCCGGAGCGGCGCCCTGGGTTGCGGCGGCGGCGCCGACCGCGGCTGCTCCAGCCGCCGGTGCGTACTGCCCTGGGGCCGGCGCGTACTGAGGGGCCGGGGCGTACTGAGGGGCCGGCGCGTACTGAGGGGCCGGGGCGTACTGGCCTGGGGCCGGCGCGTACTGAGGAGCCGGGGCGTACTGGCCTGGGGCAGGTGCGTACTGCGGGGCACCCTGAGCGGTGGGTGCGAACTGCTGCGGAGCGGGTGCGTACTGCGGCTGGGCGGGGGTGCGTACTGGGGAGCGGCCTGAGCAGCGGGTGCGAACTGCTGCGGAGCGGGGCGCGTACTGTGGCTGCGCCTGCGGTGCGGCTTGCGGCGCGAGCGGGTGCGTACTGCGGCTGAGCCTGAGGCGGCGGCGCGTACTGCTGGGGAGCGGGAGCGTGCTGAGGCTGCGCCTGCGGCGCGGACTGCTGCGGAGGCGGCGCGTACTGCGGTTGCGGGCTGCAGGGGGCGGCGCGTACTGGTGGGGCTAGGGGGTGGCGCGTATGCGCAGGTGGCGCGGCCTGCTGTGGAGCAGGCGCGTACTGAACGGCCTGAACCGGCGCAGGTTGCGGCGCGTACTGCGCCGGCACGACCTGGGCCGGTGGAGGAGGTGCCCACTGCTGCGGGGGCTGCTGAGCCTGCGCGAGCACCAGAGAAGGAAGCAGCACACCGAACAAACAGCCGAGCCGGCCCATCATCGTCGCCTCCACCCGAGCGGCGCTCCCCTCGCTCCGCCCAGGAACTGCTCCCAGGGACGTCGGGCATCATGAACAGGCGGGCGCCTCTACTCCAGCCTGCCCCAAAGCACGGCTACTCCCCAGGCAAGATGCCGACACCCGTCCGGGCGATTCGTTGCAGCCAGGCGCGCAGGTTGGTGCACCGGAGAACAGACGGGCGAGCGCCGGACGTCAGCGCCGCGCGCCTGCCTCCTGGTCGAGGCGTGCCTTCTCGGCGACGATCAGCTCGCGGACGTGGTCGCGGAACGTCGCGAGATCACCACGGAACCCGGCTGGATCGACCGGTGGGAGCACCCGGACGCGGCATCGGGCCGTCCCCCGCATCACCCAACCGTGTTTCGGGAGCACGTCCCCCGTTCCGCTGAGGGCGATGGGGACGAGCGGAACCCCGCGCTCGAGGGCCATCCGGAACGCGCCGTCCTTGAACGCCTTCACCTCGCCGTCCGCCGAGCGGGTGCCCTCGGGAAACAGGAGCACCGGGACGCCTCGGGACAGCCAGCCCTCGCAGGCGTGGACCATGGCCGCGATGCTCTCCTTGTCGCCACGGACGAGCGGGACGTACCGGTTGAGACGCATGTTCCAGCCGATCAGCGGGATGCGGAAGTTGCTCGCCTTCGAGACCCACTTGAACGGGCGCCACAGACCGAAGAGCACCAGGATGTCGGCCAGCGAGGCGTGGTTCGAGACGAGCACCGCGCCCCCACGCCACGGCAGGTGCTCGCGTCCGTCGACACGCAGGCGCCAGAAGGGGTTGCTCCAGAAGAGGAGCTGGGCCCAGAAGCACGAGTAGAGGTGAAGGATCCGTCCGTTCCGGTCGAACGGGCAGCGTGAGCAGCCACACGACGACTGCGCCGAGGAAGAGGGGGACGCAGATCAGGGCGAGGTAGGCCCAGAACAGCGCGGAGAAGACGGCGCGCATCGGGCGGCGTCAGGTCTTGCGACCGGGAACGGCGGCCACGCGAACGCCGGGGAAGGTGCCTGCGGCGCTGCTGCCGGGAGAGACGAGTCTCCGGATGCGGTCGATGGAGAACCCGTCCTCCATCCTGTGGGGGAAGAGGGTGACCCACTCCATCCTCGCGCCGAGCCGGTGGGCGGGCCTGGCGCTGGCGCCGTGAACGGGACCGGCCAGCGAGCGCCCGTCGGGCGGAAGCGGGCGACAGTGCGTTCGGGTCACAGGCGGTGGAACCTAGCACTCCGCGGTGGGTGGCACCGGACGGCGGCTCGCCGTCTTCCTGGTGGCAGGGCCTCGGACGCGGTTGATGCACCGCGGCCATCGAGGCCTTGGCGCGGGAGCGCATCCAGGAGGCGTCGCGGTTCCCGTCGAACGACGAGCCGCGCGCCGGACTGGACGAAATGGGCGGGGAGTGGAGCCCCGGACGGTGCTGGAGGACCTCCCTCCGGTGACCGAGGGCCGTCACCTCGCACAGCAACGCCCGCGCACCGGAGGAGACCTTCGTCGAGGGCGGAGCGATGCGCGACCCCGACGGCGGTACGGGTAACGAGGTGTTTGGCACCTCGAGATCACGTGTTGTCTTTTCGAGGGCTTTCTCCCGCCGATGCGGCGGGAATGAGGTGTTCGGGCGTAACGAGGTGTTTGGCACCTCGGCCGGGGACGCGCGCCCAACCCACGGTCCTGCGACCGGCGCGGGCCCTTGACGCGGCCTGTACCGGCGTTCAGGAATGCGGGAATGGCCGCGCCGCAGCTTCCTCTCCAGTTCGCGTCCGATGCGGACGTGGTCCAGCCCGCGCTCGCGGCGTTCCATCCGCTGGTCCAGCGCTGGTTCCAGTCCACGCTCGGGCAGCCCTCCGAACCCCAGAGCCTCGGCTGGCCGCGCATCCTCGCGGGTGAGGACGTGCTGATCGCCGCGCCGACGGGCTCGGGGAAGACACTCTCGGCATTCCTGGCGGCGCTGGACCGGCTCCTCCGGCTGGCGCTCGAGAACCGGCTCGAGAACCGCACCTCGGTGGTCTACGTCTCACCGCTCAAGGCTCTGGGCAACGACGTCCAGAAGAACCTGCTCGGGCCGCTCGAGGCGATCTACGAGCTCGCCGCGCGGCGAGGGGCTCTTTCCCGAGCCGGTCCGGGTCCAGGTCCGCACCGGGGACACGCCGGCGAGCGAGCGGGCGCAGATGCTCCGCCGGCCCCCGCACGTTCTCATCACCACGCCAGAGTCGCTCTACCTGGTGCTCACCGCGGCCCGGGCCCGCGAGACGCTCCGGCACGTGGACACGGTCATCGTCGACGAGATCCACGCCCTCGCCCGTGACAAGCGGGGCAGCCACCTCGCGCTCTCGCTCGAGCGGCTGAAGGCGCAGGTGCGGCGACGGCCGCAGCTCATCGGGCTGTCCGCCACCCAGAAGCCGGTCGAGACCTTCGCCTCGTTCCTCACCGGCCGCCCCGACGGGTGCGCGGTCGTGCAGGTGGGCCACCTCCGCAAGTGGCAGCTCGCGCTCGAGACGCCGGAGGATCCGCTCAGCGCCGTCGCCACCCACGAGATGTGGGGGCAGGTCTACGACCGCCTGGTGCAGCTGACCTCCGAGAACCGGACGACGCTCATCTTCACCAACACCCGGAAGCTCGCCGAGCGTGTGGCGCACGACCTCGGAACGCGGCTCGGCCCGGGCACGGTCTCCGCCCACCACGGGAGCATGGCCCGCGAGCTGCGCCTGGCCGCCGAGGAGAAGCTGAAGCGCGGTGAGCTCCGGGCGATGGTGGCCACGGCGTCACTCGAGCTCGGCATCGACATCGGGGCGGTGGACCTGGTGGTGCAGCTCGGCAGCCCGCGCGGGATCGCCCTGTTCCTCCAGCGCATCGGCCGCGCCGGACACTCGCTGCACGGGGTGAGCAAGGGCATCCTCGTCGCGCTCACCCGGGACGAGCTGGTCGAGTGCACGGCGCTGCTCCGGGCGGTGCACGACGGCGAGCTGGACGCGGTGCGGATGCCCGAGGCGCCGCTCGATGTGCTCGCCCAGCAGATCGTCGCCGCGTGTGCGGTGGACGCCTGGGACGAGCGAGCGCTGTTTGCCCTGGTGAAACGCGCCTGGCCGTACCGTGACCTGGGCTGGGACGCCTACGCGCAGGTGCTCCAGATGCTCTCGGAGGGAGTGAGCGAGCGCCGCGGACGGATGCGGGTCCACGTCCACCGCGACCGGGTGAATCACGTGCTCCGGGCACGGAAGGGTGCGCGGCTCACGGCTCTGATGAACGGGGGTGCGATCCCCGACACGTTCACCTACCCGGTGGTGGCCGAGCCCGAAGGGCGGCAGGTGGGCACGCTCGACGAGGACTTCGCGGTCGAGACGATGGCCGGCGATGTCTTCCTGCTGGGGAGCACGAGCTGGCGAGTCCAGGGTCTCCGCGGCGGGGTGGTGCGGGTCGAGGACGCGCGCGGCGCGCCGCCGAGTGTGCCGTTCTGGCGGGGCGAGGCGCCGTCGCGCACCGATGAGCTGTCGCGCGAGGTGGGGCGGCTCCGGGACGAGGTGCTCGAGCACCCGGCCGCGGAGGCGTGGCTGCAGCGGCTCGGGCTCGGCGCGCGGGACGTGGAGGCTCTGACCGAGTACCTGCGCGCCAGTCGGCAGGTGCTCGGGGTGCTTCCCAGCTCACGGACCGTCATCGCCGAGCGCTTCTTCGACGAGGCCGGCGGGATGCAGCTCATCCTGCACGCGCCGTTCGGTGGCCGCATCAACCGGGCCTGGGGCCTCGCGCTCCGCAAGCGCTTCTGCCGCACCTTCGACTTCGAGCTGCAGGCGGCGGCGACGGATGACGGCATCCTCCTCTCGCTCGGAGAGCAGCACAGCTTCCCGCTGGAGGACATCTTCGAGTTCCTGCACCCGGACACCGTCGAGTCGGTGCTGGTGCAGGCGGTGCTCCAGGCGCCGCTGTTCGGGACACGCTTCCGCTGGAGTGCCACCCGGGCGCTCGCGCTCTCGCGGTACCAGAGCGGCGGGCGTGTTCCGCCGCACATCCAGCGCGCGCGGGCGGAGGATCTCGCTTGCGGCGGTCTTTCCGGCCCAGGTGGGCTGTCAGGACAACCATGGGGGCGCAGAGGTCGAGCCACCGGACCACCCGCTGGTCAACGAGGCGCTCCGGGACTGCCTGACGCGAGGCGCTGGACGTGGAGGGGTTGAAGCGCGTGCTCCGGTCGCTCCGGGCGGGCGAGATCCAGACCGTCGCGCGCGACCTCCCCGAGCCTTCGCCGCTGGCGCACGCGCTGCTCAACTCGCAGCCCTACACGTTCCTCGACGAGGCGCCGCTCGAGGAACGCCGGGCGCGAGCGGTCCAGGTCCGCCGGTCGCTGCCGGCCGAGGACGCGGCCGGCCTCGGAGCGCTGGATGCGTCCGCGATCGAGCAGGTCGTCGCCGATGCGCGGCCACTGATCCGCGATGCCGAGGAGCTGCACGACTGGCTGCTCGCTGCGGTCCTCGTTCCGATCGAGGGTGTGCCTTCACACCTCCTGGACGCGCTGGTCGCGACCGGCCGCGCCGCGAGACTGACCGTCTCCGTCACGGACAGGCTCGAGCCCACCCCTACCCGTAACGAGGTGTTTGACACCTCTCAGCGGACGTTCGCCGTCTGCGCGGAACGCATCCTGCACATCCACGCGCTCTTTCCGGAGAGGGAGGTGGAACCACTGCTGGCGCCTTTGCCCGAAGACGCTCCGGTCGATCGCGAGGTCGCCGTGCTCGCCGCGGTGCGCGGGAGAATGGAGGTCGCTGGACCGGTGGCGGTGACTGGGCTCTCGCTCGCCCTGGCTCTGCCACCGGAGGACGTGACACTCGCGTTGCACCAGCTCGAATCGGAAGGGCAGGTGCTACGTGGCAACTTTCGGCCCGGAGGCACGGAACTCGAGTGGTGCGACCGCCGGCTCCTGCAGCGCATCCATCGGCTCACCGTGGGGCGGTTGCGGCGCGAGATCGAGCCGCTCTCGGCCCAGGACTTCATGCGGTTCCTGTTCCGCTGGCACCATCTCGAGCGCGTCGGACGCGCTCGGCGGTCAGGGAGGGCTGCTCCGGGCGGTGTCGCTGCTCGAGGGCTGGGAGGCGCCCGCCGCGGCGTGGGAGCAGGTGCTCTTGCCCGCACGGGTCCGCGGCAACGTCCCCGAGTTGCTGGAGCGGGCCTGCTGGGGCGGCGACGTGGCGTGGGGCCGCCTGACGCTCCGAGAGCCCCGAGCGGTGGGTCCTCGCCGCGGCGCCGAGGTGGACCCGATCCGACCGCCGGCCCGGACCCTGAAGCCCAAGCGCACCGCGACGCTTGACCTTCGTCCGTCGCGCCGAGCTCGCTTCCCTCCTTGCGGCCGCACGTGCCGGCACCCCGGATGGCTGGCCGGAAGACCTGGCCGAAGGAAGCCGCGCGGTGGCGGACGTGCTCGCGCGGCGCGGGGCGTGCTTCTTCGCCGAGCTGCTGTCGGCCTCGGGCCGACCGGTCGAGGCGGTCGAGGACGCGCTCTGGGACTTGCTCGGTCGCGGACTCGTGACGGCGGATGCCGTGGACAACCTCCGCGTCCTGCTCAGCCCGAGGCGCCGCCGCCAGCAGCGTGCTCTGAGGCATGGCGGTCCCGGGCGCTGGTCGCTGCTCCGGACGGAGGGGTCCGCGAGCACGGAGGAGCAGCTCGGCCGGCTCGCGCGTCTCTTCCTTGCTCGGTGGGGAATCGTGTTTCGCGACCTGGTCGTCCGCGAACCGCTCGCGCCGCCCTGGCGCGACCTGGTGCGCACGTACCGACGGATGGAGGCACGCGGGGAGATCCGCGGTGGCCGGTTCCTTGCGGGCGTTGGAGGCGAGCAGTTCGCCGTTCCGGACGCCGTGGACGTTGCCCGCGCGGTCCGCCGGACGCGGCCCACGGGGCAGCGGCTGGAGATCGCAGCGGTCGACCCGTTGAACCTGACCGGCATTGTGACTCCCGGGCCTCGCGTGCCGGCGGTTCTCGGTCAAAGGGTCGCGTACGTGGATGGAGTTCCGGAGGCGTGCGACGTGCCAGTCGAGCAAGAACCCCTCCTAGCCTCCTGAACTCCGCCCGCCCTGGGTGCCAAACACCTCGTTACGCCCTCGTTACGTGTCCTTGGCGCGGCTTGTGCTGGAGCGCAGTCACGCGAAGGGAGGAGCTCGTGTGGCTAGACCGGTCCGGATGTACCAAGCGGGCGAGATTTACCTGGTGACGACGCGCTGCTTTCAGCGTCGAAATCTGCTCCGTCCGTCCGACGAGACGACGGAAGTCCTCGGAGGTGTACTCGCACGGGCCGTTCGTCGGTACGGCGTCGAGCTCTTCGCCTTCAGCGTTCTCTCCAATCACATCCACCTGGTCCTGCGTGCTCCGGATGGGAATCTTCCGCGCTTCATGCAGTACTTGATGACGAACATCTCCAAGAAGGTTGGTGCGCTCGTGGGCTGGCGCGGCGCGTTCTGGGAACGTCGCTACTCGGCGTCGCCAATCCTCGATGACGAGGCTCTCCTCGAGAGGGTGCGCTACGTCCTCTCCCATGGTCCGAAGGAGGGCCTCGTACGGCACTGCCGCGAGTGGCCTGGCCTGAGCGCCCTGCCGCTGATGATGGACGGTCAGCCACGCACGTTTCACTGGTTCAATTGGACGCGACGAGCAAGCGGGAACCGCCTTCGTGAGACCCGTGACCGCCTCGACCGACGTTGGGCCGAGGCAGAGGAACTCCGACTCGCCAAGCTTCCGCACCCGGCGCTCCAGGGGCAGGGCGCCCTCACGAGCTTTCTGCGGCGCGCGGTGAGGGCAATCGAGGAACAGGCAGCGCGCCAGCACGGGACGTTTCTCGGCAGGACGGGCGTTCTCCGACAACGACCGCACGCGAGGTCGGCACCCACGCAACGGAAGCCGAGACCACCTTGCCATACGACGATTCCTGCTCTCCGCGAGGCGTTCCTCGAACGATACCGGGGCTTCGCGTTGGCCTTCCGCAAGGCGTCGGCCCGATGGATGAAGGGAGAGCTCTCGGCGCCATTTCCAGACTGCGCCATCAAGCCCTTCGTTTGGCCGAGGATGGAGCTTCTGCAGAACGCAGCTTGATGAGCGGCTGGAGGCTCATCCGTTGTCCCAGCCGAAGCACGAGCGCGGTCGGGCCCGAGGTTGAGCGTCTCATCTCTCCGGGGTGACCTGTGCGCGACCCCTGGCCTGCCGAAGGTTCTCGGCATGGCTCCCGATGTTCGCCGTGCCGGATCGCGCTCCAAGGTGCGCTGAACCTCGTTCTCCTTCGGCGCGACCCGGCCGACCCCACCGCGGCGATGGCAAGCGCCGGACCGACTCGGGGCACCGAACGAGGTGCCGAACGAGGTGCCAAACACCTCGTTACGCCCACTCGCCGCCCTGCTCACGAGGGGCGTGCCTGGCGATGAGCACCAGGAGATCCGCCAGCTCGAACGGCTTCTGGAGTACCGCCACGACGCCCGGTGCATGCTCCAGCTGGCGGACAGCCCGGTCCGCCGACATCAGGATGACCCGGTACGCGTTGCGGTCAGGCCGGGCCGCCAGCGCGTCCAGAAAGCCCAGCCCGTCCATCCCGAGCATCCGCAGATCCAGCAACAGCAGTCCCGGGGCACCCGGCTGGTCCAGCAGCCGCAGTGCCTCTCGCCCGCTCGATGCGCCAACGGCGCGGACGTGCTCCGCCTCGAGGGCCTCGACGAGGGACTCCCGGATGTCCGCGTCGTCGTCGACGACGAGCACGCCGCCATCCGCTCCTCGCTAGCACGCCCCGTCAGGACGCGCCCGGGCACACATGCCTGCCCCGAGAAGGCTGATCTGCCCTGCAGCTATCCGCGGCCGTAGCTGCTGCGCAGCATGAAGAAGATCGCCACCCCGGTGACCGAGACGTACATCCAGATCGGCCAGAGCACCCGCGTCACGCGGCGGTGCCGCCGGAACTCGCGACGAAGCGCGAACCAGAACGCGGTCAGCGCCAGCGGCACCACGGTGGTCGACAGCAGCACGTGTGTCGCGAGCACCGACAGGTACACCGTCCGCATCGCCCCCGTGCCCGCGTACCGCGTGTCCCCGTGCACCGCGTGGTACGCGAGGTAACAAATCAGAAACAGCGCGGAGGCGACGAACGCCCCGACCATGAAGATCCGGTGCACCCGCATCGACCCGCGGCGGATCGCCACCCAACCGGCCAGGAGCAGGAGCGCCGCCGTCGCGTTCAGAGACGCGTTCACCGCAGGCAGGAAGCGAAGGTCCGCCCCGGCCAGCGGCCCGGCCCCGCGGCGCAACAGCAGCAACCAGCCCAGCAGCAGTAGCGCCCCGGTCGAGACCACCGCGTTGAACACGAAGAACCGGCGGTCCGCGGCAGGATCGGCGGCCCGGGAGGCGGCGGTGGTGAGGTCACGCATTCCGGAGAGCCGCGCCTAGCACACGCCCGGACCGACCGCCCAGCCGCGCCCCAAGCTTCCGGAATGGTAGCCGTCAGCCGCGGAACTCGGGCAGCCGCTGCCCGCCGGCGAGGGCGGGCGCGAACAGGTCACCGCGGCGCCTGAGCCGCTCGGGCACGGTCCGGATGTCGAAGCTCGCCGGGTCGAGCCGCGCGTCCACCTCGTCCCAGTCGAGCGGCGTCGACACCGGGGCACCCTCGACCGCGCGGATGGAGTACGGGGCGACCATCGTCTTCAGGCGTCCGTTCTGGAGCGCGTCGAGGTAGAGACGTCCGCGCCGGCGGCTCAGCGACCGCTCCGTCGTGGCGAGGTCCGGGAAGCGGGCAGCGAGCGCCCCGGCAATCGCCTCGGCAAACGCCAGCGTCTGCGCGTGGGTGTGCCCCGGCCCCAGCGGCACGAAGACGTGCAGACCCGCGCTTTCCCGACGTCTTCGGAACCGAGACCAGCTTCAGCTCCTCCAGGAGCCCCTTCAGCGCCAGCGCCAGCGGAACGATCTGCTTCCAGCCGTCGGCGGGGTCGAAGTCGAAGGCCACCCAGTCCGGGTTGTCCACGGTGGCCGCGCGGCTCGAGGTCATGTGAAGCGTGAGGGCGGACTGGTTCGCCAGCCAGGAGACCGTCTCGGGCCGATCGACCACGATGTGCTCCAGCGGGTGATCGACGTGCTGCACCGTGACCCGGGGAATCCATGGCGGCGCCGAGGTCGCCCCTTGCCGGAAGATGCCCGGACGCCCGATGCCCTGCGGCCACTGCTGCATCGAGAGCGGCCGGCCCCGCAGCGCCGCGATGAGTGCCGGCGCCACCGCGTCATCGTAGGCCCGGACGTCCGCCTTCCGGATGTGCGAGGCCGGGAAGAGGACCTTCTCCGGGTGGGTGAGGGGAACGTCTGCCGGAGGCGGCTCGGCGGCGGTCGTCTCCGAGGTCTCGCCGGTGCCGTCGCCCCCGCCGTCGCGGTTCGAGTGCCACGTCCCGAAGCCCTCGCCCGTCGAGGTCCCGAAGAAGCCGGTTCGCGGATCGCCGTCGGGCTCCGTCGGCCCCGGCGCGTCCCCCTTGGTCGAGCGCGAGCGCTTCGTCCCGCTGCGGGCCCGCGCGCTGCTCTTCGTCGTGCCCCCGGCGCGGCCCCGGGCCGGAGAGAGGGCGCGGGTCACCGACTTGCTGCCACTCTTCCGCGTCGTGCGTCCGCTCGCCCGCGGGGCGGCTTCCGCCGGAGTGTCCTGTCCGATGTCGGCCGGTCCCTTGTCCTCGCGCAGGCCCTGGAACGACGGATGGCGGAGCTTCCCGTCGGTGGTCCACTCCGTGAACTGCGAGCTCTGCCACGTGGCGTGGCCTCACCCAGTGCGCGTCCCGCATCCGCGGGGCACCCTCCACGGCCGGCTGCGGCACCTGGTCCTTCTTGAGGAGTGTGAGCAGCCGCCTCCGCATCGCGCGGTCGAACCCGGTGCCCACCTTCCCCGCGTAGACGAACCGCGCGCCCCGTCGCGCGGCGACCAGCAGCGCGCCGATTCTCGGATGCTCCGTTCGAGATGGGCGTCCAGCCGGCGATGACCAGCTCGTCCGTGCCGAGCACCTTGAGCTTCAGCCAGTCTGCGCTCCGGGTGCCGGTGTAGACGGATCCCCGGAGCTTGGCGAGTAGGCCCTCCCAGCCGCGCTGCCTTCGCCTCGGCGAGCCCCTGTTCCTCGTCCCCACGGACACGCTGCGCCAGCTCGAGCGGGGCTCGGGTGTTGGCCATCACCGATTCGAGCAGCTCCCGGCGCTCCTCGAGCGGCCGCTTCCGCAGGTCCTCTCCGTCGAGCCAGAGGAGGTCGAACACCATGTACCGGTGCTCGGCACCCATGTCTCCGAGCGACTGAAAGCGCGAGACGCCGCGCCCGTCCAACGCGACGAGCTCTCCGTCCAGCACCACCTCGCCCACGACGATCTGGGACAGGGCCGGCAGCACCCACGGGAAGCGTGTGCCGAAGTCGAGGTCGTTCCGCGAGCGGACGGCGACCTTCCCGCCCGAGACGGCGGCGAGCGCGCGATAGCCGTCGTACTTCACCTCGTACACGTATCGGCTCGCTGGCGCGGGCGTGCCCTTCGAGAGCACCGCGAGCATCGGAGGCCACACCCGGGCGAGCAGGGCCTCGGGGTCGGGGTGAACGCCCCGGAGCCGGCTCTGGCGCTCGGGGCCGCGGGTGACCCGGCGTCCGCTGGCCACCGACTCGGGCCGCTCGGCGACGACGTCGAAGTCGGGGCGCTCGGTCCCGTCCTTCGCCTTGAAGAGCAGCCACTGCGCCTTGCCTCCCTGCGGCCGCGTCCGGACGAGGTGCCAGCCGCCCTTCAGCTTCTGGCCGTCCATGACGATGTGCAGGTGCCCCTTCCGTCGCTGGGCCTGCATCTGCCCCGGGGGCTCGGTGTCGTAGGTGCCGCGGTCCCAGATGATGCTGTCGCCGGCGCCGTACTCGCCGTCGGGGATGCGGCCCTCGAAGTCGCCGTAGGCGAGCGGGTGGTCCTCGGTCTCCACCGCGAGACGCTTCTGGGCGGGGTCGTAGCTGGGGCCCTTCGGGCAGGCCCAGCTGGCGAGCACGCCATCCACCTCGAGCCGAAGGTCGTAGTGGAGGCGGGTTGCGTCGTGCTTGTGCACCATGAACCGGAGCTTCCCGGCAGGGGTGGGCGCGACCGCCTCGGGTGCCGGTTCGGGCGTCACCCCGAAGTCGCGCTTCTGGCGGTAGGTCTCCAGTGGATCCGGTCTGCGAGGCACGCTGCAAGGTCAGCACGGCTTCCCGGGCTGCGAAAGGGGCAGCGCCACGGACCCGCCGTCCGTCGAACGACAGGTCCCCGGTGCGGTGCCCTTCGGAGCCCGACCCCTCGACCAACAACGGCGACCCTCAAGGTGCCCAAAGCACCTCCTGCCGGACCTCTCGTGCCCGGACGGGGCACCTCGCCGAGGACCCGACCGCCGACCCGCCCCCCTGGCCTCGAGGTGCCAAACACCTCGTTACCGCCTCCCGAGGCGCCCGCCACTCTCCACGCGCAGTTATCCAGCGAGACGCGCCGCGGCAGCCCAATGCCGCACTCGCGGTCCTGCGCGTGGTGCCAAACACCTCGTTACGGCTCGCCCACGGGACTCCTGTCCCGCTCTCCGGACTAGAGGCCCGGGGTACGGCCGGAGCCGGTCGTTCCGCCGATGCTCGAGCCGACGCCGATGCCCGCCGACGAGCCGACCACGCCGTTCGGCAGCGCGCTCGGCCCGGCCTGGATCCCGGCCGCGCTCTCGCTCTGTATCAGCCGGTCGAACGTCGCCAGGATGAGGAGAGACGGCACCCACTGCCCGATGAAGTTGGCGACCTTCAGCTTGCCGGCCACTGCGAAGGCGGCCGACAGCGCCATCGACCCGAGGGCCAGCCCGACCAGCAGCGATGGCGGAACCCGCCGAACCTGATTCTCCACCATGCGATTCTGTCTCCATGTTCGCCTCCCGAGGAGCGTCCTCGGCCGTCTGAGCCTGCAGGGTGTGCACGCACCGCACGCATCGCATCCACCGGGTGACGCAACGTGCCCGCCCCCTCGCTCCGGCCACGAGCGCGTTGCTAGGGTGCCAACGTCCATGGCGTCCCGCTGGCTCCAGCCCGAAGCCCTCGTCTGGGGGGGCCGCCTCCAACGGGGCGTGGCGCTCGCCATCGCCGCAGACGGGACGTGCGAGAGCGCCGGCCAGCCTCCGCCGGACGCCTCGGTTGAACGCCTCGCCGGCAAGCTGCTGCTCCCCGGCCTGGTGAACGCGCACAGCCACGCGTTCCAGCGGCTCCTCCGCGGTCGGACGCAGGCCCCCGCACCGGGCCGTCCCCAGGATGACTTCTGGACCTGGCGCGAGACGATGTACCGCGCCGCCGAGGTGCTCGACCCCGACGGCCTCGCCGTCGCCTCCCGGCAGTGCTTTCTCGAGATGGCCCTCGCCGGCATCACCACCGTGGGCGAGTTCCACTACCTCCACCACACGCCCGACGGACGCCCGTACGACGACCCGCTCGAGCTCGCGCTCCGTGTGGTCTCGGCTGCCCGCGACGTCGGCCTGCGCATCCACCTCCTCCGCGTCGGCTACGCGCGCTCCGGCTTTGGTGCCGCGCCCGAGCCACGCCAGCGCCGCTTCTACGACCCGGACCCGGACACGTTCCTCGCATCCGTCTCGGCGCTCGAGCAGCGCCTCCGCCCCGACCCGCTGGTGACGGTGGGCGCCGCCCCGCACAGCGTTCGGGCGGTCCCTCGCTCGTGGCTCGAGGCGGTGGCGCGGGCACGGCTCCCCACGGTGCACATGCACGTCGCCGAGCAGCCCCGCGAGGTCGAGTCCTGCCTCGCCGAGCACAGCCGCCGCCCTGTCGAGCTCCTCCACGACCTCGGCCTGCTCGATGCCCGGTTCACCGCCGTCCACGCGGTCCACCTTGCGCCGCACGAGATCCCGCTGCTGGGCCACTCGAGCATCTGCGCCTGTCCTCTCACCGAGCGCGACCTCGGAGACGGTATCCTCCCGGCCGATGCGCTCGCCGAAGCCGGAGCCACGCTCTGCATCGGCACCGATGGCCAGAGCGAGATCGACCCGCTCGGCGAGCTCCGCGCGCTCGAGGGCGATCTCCGGCTCCAGCGCCTCCGCCGCCTCGTTCTCCTCCCGACCGGGGAGGGCCCGGACGCCCTGGCCCGCACGCTGCTCGAGGTGGGCACGCGGGGGGAGCCGCGAGCCTCGGGCTCGACGTGGGTCGCCTCGCCCCGGGCCGACCGGCGGACCTCTGCGCGGTGGACCTCGCGCACCCCGCGCTCGCCGGGGCCCCCGAGGACGGCCTCCTGGCTGCGGTGGTCTTCTCGGCCCCTGCGGCCGCGGTGACGGACACCTGGGTCCAGGGCCACCGAGTGGTGCAGAACGGGCATCATCCGCGCGCCGAGGCGGCCGCCCGCGAGTTCAGAGCGCTGTGCCGGAGGACGTTCGCGTGAGCGAGGTGGAAGGACAGCTGGAGGAGACGCTGCGCACCCTGGTGGGGTTCGACACGACGAGCCGGCTCCCGAACCGCCCGCTGATCGACTGGCTCGAGCCCCGCCTCACTGCGCTCGGCTTCCGCTGCGAGCGCCAGCGCTACCCCGACGACGCCGGCGTGGAGAAGCTGAACCTGCTCGCCTTCAGTCACGGGCCGGACGAGGTCTCCGAGCTCGCGCTGGTGGGCCACACCGACTGCGTTCCCTACGACACGGGCTGGGCGGACGCGCTCCGGCTCACACGGGATGGCGATCGGCTCTTCGGTCGCGGAGCATGCGACACCAAGGCCTTCATCGCCTGCGCCCTGCTCGCCGCCGAGCGGACCCGCGCCGTGGTGAAGCGGCCGCTGGGGCTCATCTTCACCGCGGACGAGGAGGTGGGTTGCCTCGGCGCGAAGATGTTGCTCGAGGCCCGACGGGGTGCCGCGCGCAATGCCATCGTCGGTGAGCCGACATCGCTCCGGCCGATCCGCGCCAACAAGGGCTACTGCCTCGCCGAGATCGAGGTCTCGGGCAAGGAAGGTCACAGCGCCTACCCGGACACCGGCGCCTCGGCCATCTTCCGCGCCGCGCGCCTGCTGAGCCGGATCGAGGCCTACGCGAAGGGGCCGCTGCGAGGGGAGACCGACCCGTCCTTCGAGCCGCCGTTCACCACGCTCAACGTCGGGATGATCCAGGGCGGCCGGGCAAAGAACGTCATCCCCGGCAGCTGCAGCTTCACCCTCGAGTGGCGCCCCATCCCCGCGCAGCCGGTGGAGGCCGTGCCGTATGCCATCGAGCAGCTGATGTTCCAGCTGCGCCGGGAGGAGCCTGGCTGCGAGGTCCGCATGCGCATCCTCCGGACGGACCGCGGCGTGGAAACGCCGGACTCGGCCGAGGTGGTGAAGTTCCTCGAGGCCCAGAGCGGTCAGAGCTCTGCCACGGTGAGCTTCGGCACCGAGGCGCCGCAGATGACCGCGCTCGGCGCCCGCTCCGTCGTCTTCGGCCCGGGAAACATCCAGGTCGCACACCAGACCGGCGAGTACGTGCCCGTCGCCGAGCTCGTTCGCTGCGAGGAGATCCTCGAGGCGGCGGTGCGGCACTTCTGCGGATGAGCGAGCTCGTCCGGCACGCCGAGGGGCTGTGGACGGCCTTCGCTCCACACCGCTACTTCGGGCTTCACCTGGGGACGCGGATGACCGTGATTCGCCTCCCCGACGGCGCGCTCTGGCTCCACTCGGTGGTGGCGATCGACGATCTGCTCGCCGACGAGATCCAGGCGCTGGGCCCGGTGCGGCACGTCGTGGTGCCGGACCTGTACCACCACGTCTACGTCGTCGACGCGGTCCAGCGCTGGCCCGCCGCCCGGGTACACGCGCCCGCCGCCATGCGGCGGAAGCGGCCGGAGCTGCGGATCGACGCCGAGCTGACCGAGACGCCGGACCCGGAGTGGTGCGGCGTGCTCACGCCGGTCCACATCGACGGCTCGATGCTCGACGAGACCGTCTTCGTCCATGGACCGAGCCGCACGCTCGTCACCTCTGACCTGGTGGAGAACTTCGACACCAGTCCGGATCTCCTGACCCGGCTCTACCTCCGCGCGGCGGGGCTGCACGGGCGCGTGGGGTGGAGCCGTTTGCTCCGTGGCGTGTACCGCGACCGGCCGGCGGCCCGCAGGAGCCTCGAGCGCCTGCTCGCGCTCGACTTCGATCGCATCGTCCTCGCGCACGGGCGCGTCCTCGAGCATGGAGGACCCGCCGCAGTGCGCGAGGCATTTCGCTGGCTCGAGCCGGCGGCGACTACAGGAGGTTGAACAGCTCCTTGTCGTCGTAGCTGCCGGGGTTCGTGCTCGTCCGGCCCTTGTGCGGGTCGGTGTTGTCGGTGTCGATGTTGTAGTTCTCGTGCCCGTTGATCTGGTTGGTGCCGGTCTGCCCGCTCAGGTTCGCCGCGGTGCCCGGGCCCGAGCCCCCCACACCGACCCGCTGGTCCGCGGGGAGCTGGTTGCGCAGGGCGATCCAGCTGGTGCGCGCCGCGGAGGCGTTCGCCTTCATCTGGGCGACCTTGGCCCGCTCCTGCTCGAGCGCGATGCGGGAGTCCTCGACACGCTTGGCGATGGCCTGTCCATCGATGTTGTTCACCGCCGGGTCACCCGAGGCCTGGAGGGCCTTGAACTTGGCCGATTCGAGACGGGCGTTCGCCAGGTCCACCGCCTTGTTCGCGGCGTTGACCCGCTCCTGGGCGTAGTTCACCAGGTCGTTGGCGGCGTTCAGGTGGGCGTCGGCGACCTGCTCACGCTGCCGCGCGAGCCCCTGCGCACTCTGCGCCTGGGTGGTGGCCTGATCGTTCCGGGCGTAATCCGCGGCCTGCTGCGCGGACTTGTTCTGGTCGAGCTGCGCCTTGGCTGTGGTCACCTCGCTGTTGGCGACGTCGACGTACTTCTTGGCCTGGCTCAGGCGGAGCTCCTCCCGGGCGACGGTGTCCTTTGCCTTGGAGACGTCCGTGCGGGCCTGGTTCACCGAGGCCATTTGCGCCTGCGGCACGCGGGCGAGCGCCTCGTCGCTCACCGTGTCACTCCGACTGCTGCTGCTGCTGCCGTGCGCGCACGCGCCGGCAAAGGCAAGTGCTGCGGTGCCTACCAACATACGAATCCTCATCGTTCGCTCCTTCCCCTGTTCTCGAAATCATTCGATGACGCCGTACAAGTTGGGTGCGGGGGTCGCGGCGCGCACGTCCCCAGTGGAAACAGAACTCGGACACCTCGGCCTCTCGGCCGGGCGTAGGGCAGGCGGGAGGTCAGGCGGTCCGGTGGAAACGGTGGCTTCTCATCGGGCGCTCAACCGAGAAGCCGAGGTGTCAAACACCTCGTTACTGAGGCGCCGGGATCGAGGTGCGGGATCGAGGTGCCAAACACCTCGTTACTCAGCCGCCGGCGTCCGGAAATCGCGACACCCGTCCAAGAAGAACGAGACGGGTCTCTTCAGCGCCACTCCTCCAGCCGAATTCGCGGGGAGGCTCCGACGTCGACGTGCCCGCTCGAGGTGCCAGACACCTCGTTACGGCCCCCCCCGGGCGGGGGGCTCAGTGCCCGCTCACGCCCCAAGACACGAAGACCCGCGACACCGGTGTGGGCGTCGCGGGTCCGTGGTTCAGCAGGCCGGGGAGCGGCTCAGGTGCCGACGGCCACCTGGACGTTGTGACAGCCGCTCCAGGTGAACTTCCAGCCGGTCGCCGATGAGACGTGCTGGCCGTTGCTTGCGTTGGCCTCGATCGCCCTGCCAATCTCGAGCGTGCCTCCCGTGACGCAGTGGCTCGTCGCGTCGACCTGGAGGTTCGCGTTCCACCCGGTCGTCTCGCCGAGCTCGACGTGCTCACCCTGGCCATCCGCCTTGATCGCGAGCTCGCTCCGCCCCTGCCCGGTGACCGAGGTGGAGGTCCACGCGAGGTGGCCCGCCCAGTGGAACTGCCCGGCCCCGGAGACGCCGTTCGAGCTCCCGGAGAATGTTGCCGAGATGTCCCAGGTCAGCGACCCGGTGGCGATCGCGATGCTCCCGTTCAGCGTCCAGGTGAACCCGTCACCGGTGAAGGAGCAGTTGCTGTACGTCCACGTGGTCGCCGTCTTGGTGACGCAGGCGCTGCTCACCGAGACGGCGGCGCTCCGGCCCGAGCTGACGGCCGAATCGGAAGCCGGGAGCGGAAGGCTCGCCAGCGCAGCCTGCGGGGACGGCACGGCCACCATCGCCGCGCTGGGCAGGTACGTCCCGAGCCGGTCGGCGAGGAACGCGGCCTGCTCGGGATCCGAGGTCTGGCCGTTCACGCCCGACGCGGTGCCGAGCCCGCTCTCACCCTGGGTGGCGACGTTGCTCTGATCGCTGCTCAGCGTGGCGCTCGGCGCGCCGTAGTTGAAGTTCGGAAGCGCCGGCGCGGACGGCAGACCGCTGCCGCAGCCGACGAGTGCGCCGGCGAGCCCGGCGAGGAACAGAACACGCTTCATCGAGGAATCCCCTTGCCGCCCCTTCAGGCCCAGGGGCGCCTCGTGGTCGAAGTGTAGAAGCCGCGCTTCGCGCGCGAACAGACGAGTACCGGGGCACCCTCGGCACGGCTGCGCGCCGGTGCGACCCGCTGCCACCGAGCACCACGCCGCGCACCTGGTACGCAACGCGACCGGGTCAGGAGACCGCGCACCCTGCGAGATCCCGCAGCACCTTCTTCGCCTCGCCGAGCAGCGCCGCCGCCTGGTCCGGCCCGTCCCGCCGCGCCACCAGCTTCAGATCCGGCGTCAGCCGGTACACGCCCTTGCTCTTCTGCACCAGGGCCGCGAGCTTCGCCCCGTCGAGCAGCGCGTCCTGACCGAGCGTCACCACCAGGCGCCCGGCACCGCTCTCCATCGCTCGCAGCCGCAGCTCGCGCATCTGCTGCTTGAGGAGCATCAGCTCGCTCAGCGCATCCACCTCGTCGGGCAGCTCTCCGAAGCGGTCCACCAGCTCGGCGCGCAGATCGCTCACCTCGTCCACCGACCCGGCGCTGCTGAACCGCTTGTAGAGCACCAGCCGCTGGTGAACGTCCGGCACGTAGTCGTCCGGGATCAGCGCAGGGATGGGGAGTGTCACCTCGGGCTCGATCTCCACCCGCGGCGGCTCGCCCCGCATCTCCGCCACCGCCTCCTCCAGGAGCTGGGTGTAAAGGTCGAAGCCGATCTCGGCGATGGTGCCCGACTGGTCGTGACCGAGCAGGTTGCCTGCGCCGCGGATCTCCAGATCATGCGAGGCGATGCTGAAGCCCGCGCCGAGCTCGGTGAACGCCTGCAAGACCTCGAGCCGCCGCTGCGCATCGCGGGTCACCGCCCGCCGCGCCGGCACGAGCAGGTACGCGTACGCCCGCTCCTTGCTCCGGCCCACCCGCCCGCGGAGCTGGTACAGCTGCGCCAGCCCGAACGTGTCCGCCCGGTTCACCACCATGGTGTTCGCCGAGGCGATGTCGATCCCGCTCTCGATGATGGTCGTGGACAGCAGGACCTGGAATCTCCGGTCCACGAAGTCCGCCATCGCCTTCTCCAGTTGCCCCTCGCCCATCTGCCCGTGCGCCACGCCGATGGTGGCCTCGGGCACCAGCTCGCGCAGGAACCGCTCCATCGAGTGGATCGACTGCACCCGGTTGTGGACGAAGAACACCTGCCCGCCGCGCTGGAGCTCGCGGACGATGGCCTCGCGGATCGTCGGCGGAGTCGAACTTGGTGACGAACGTCCGGATCGCCCGCCGGTCCTGGGGCGGCGTGGCGATGATGCTCATGTCGCGCAGGCCCGACATGCCATGTGCAGCGTGCGTGGGATCGGCGTCGCGGTCAGCGTGAGCACGTCCACCTGCGTCCGCAGCTGCTTGATGCGCTCCTTGTGCTTCACCCCGAAGCGCTGCTCCTCGTCCACCACCAGGAGCCCGAGGTCCTTGAACCCCACCTCGGTCCCGAGCAGCTTGTGGGTGCCGATGAGGATGTCGACCTTGCCGTCGCGGGCCCGCTTGAGGACCTCGCGGACCTCCGGCGCCTTGCGCATCGAGGAGACGACCTCGATGGTCACCGGGTAGTCGGCGAAGCGCTTCCGGAAGGTGTGGAAGTGCTGCTGGGCGAGCACCGTGGTCGGCACCAGCACCGCGACCTGCTTGCGGTCCAGCGTGGCCTTGAAGGCGGCGCGCATCGCCACCTCGGTCTTGCCGTAGCCCACGTCGCCGCAGACCAGGCGGTCCATCGGCTCGGGCTTCTGCATGTCGGCCAGCACCTCCTCGATGGCCTTGGCCTGGTCCGGCGTCTCGTCGAACTCGAAGTCCGCCTCGAACTGCCGGAAGTACCTGTCCGGCTCGGTGAACGAGAAGCCGGGGTGCGCGTGCCGCGCGGCGTACAGCCGGAGCAGCTCGGCGGCCATCTTCAGCAGGGCTTCCTTCACCCGCTGCTTGGTCCGCAGCCATCCGGTGCCGCCGAGCTTGTCGAGCGCGACCTTGGTCGGGTCGCCGCCGGTGAACTTCTGGATGAGCCGCATCCGGCTCACCGGCAGGTAGACCTTGTCCCGCCCGGCGTACTCGAGGACCAGGAAGTCCCCGGGGATGCCCTGCACCTGCATCTTCGTCAGCCCGGCGTACCGGCCGATGCCGAAGTCGGTGTGGACGATCGAGGTCGCCTTCCTTCAGCTCGCGGAAGGCCGCGCCGAAGGGCTGCTCGGTGCGTCGCCCCTTCACCCGCCGACGGGCCCGGGCGCCGAAGATCTCCTCGTCGCACAGGACCGCGAGGCCGCCGCCTGCGTCCACGAACCCGTGGCTCACCTCACCGGGGAAGAGGTGCGCCCAGATGCTCGGGTCGCGCAGCGCCGCCGAGTCCACGAACGGCTCGGTGTGCGCCCGCACCATCACGTTCCGGTCGAGCAGCAGCCGCTTCACCCGGTCGACCTGGCCCGCCGAGCCGCAGGCGATGGCCGCGGCGACGCGCATCTCGCGCCAGCGCTCGAGTCGCTGGACCAGCGGAGTCAGCGCGCCCTCCTCGCCGTGGTGCGAGAGGATCGCCTGGCGCAGGTCCGACGTCGTCCCGAAGGGGAAGGCCACCGGGGTCCCGGATGCCGAGAGCGACAGCCCGCCGCCCTCGAGCACCGGATAGCGCGCGAGCCCGCGCGAGCAACGTCTCGTCCGAGGCGAAGTGCTGCTCGGGCCCGAGCGCCAGGTCCTTCCGCCGCCTCGGCCTCGGCCCACACCTGGTCGATCTCGGTCCGCAGCTCGTCGGCCGCGCGATCGACCCCGAGCGGATCGTCGACGTAGACGAGCGGCTCGCGAGCCCAGTGCGCCAGGTAGTCGAAGACCGTGGCGAGCCCGCCCGGGAAGAAGCCGGGGAGCAGCGCCTCCATCCCGTACGCCGGGATGCCCTCGCGAATCTTGTCGAGCGTCTCGCGCAGGCGGCTCGGTCGGGATGTCGATGCGCTCGGCGGCGGCCCGGGCGGCGGCCTCGGCGGCGTTCCGGGTCTCGTCGGTGAAGAGGACCTCGCGCGCGGGGATGAGCGTGGCTTCCTTCAGGAGCTCGGCCGTCCGCTGCGTCGCCGGGTCGAACAGCCGGAGCGACTCGACGGTGTCGCCGAAGAGCTCGATGCGCAGCGGCCGGCCGTAGAGCGGGCAGAAGACGTCGATGATGCCGCCGCGCACCGAGAACGTCCCGAGGTCCTCGACCAGCGGCGCCGACTGGTAGCCCATGTGGGCCAGGCGGCGGAGGAAGGCGTCGCGGTCGAGATCCTGGCCGACGCCGACCATCTCGCTGAGCGTGTCGAGCACGTCGGGCGGGAGCACGCGCTTGTGCAGCGCACGCCACGACAGCACGAGCGCCGGGAACGGCGTGCCCTGCCGCAGGTGGAACAGCGCCCCCGAGCCGCTCGGCGACGACGGCCGCATCGGGCGTCAGCTCGTCCCAGGGCAGCACCTCGTCTCCGGGCAGCTGGAGCACGTTGGGCTCGACCAGCGAGCCGGGGCCGCCGAGGAAGAATGCCAGGTCCGCCGCCAGCTGCTCGGCCGAGTCCTCGTCGGCGGTGATGCAGAGCAGGGGGGTCCGGAGCTCGCGGGAAAGTCGCGCGAGCACGTGCGCGCGGGCGGCGCCTTGCAACCCCGTGGTCCGCACCCGAGTTCCCGGCCTGAGCTGCGCCCGCACCTGTCCCAGCGGATCGGCCGCGGGGGGCACCACCTCGGACGTGGGCTGGGACAACGAGGCGTGAGGCTCGGACATCGAGGGCCGGGAGCCTTTAAGACCCGGGAAGGCGTGGGTCAACCGCGGGGTGTCCGCTCCCGGGACGGGCATTCCCGGGACCGCCCGTGACCGCTCGGCGGCCTCCGACACGCTGCCAGACGGCCCGTCTCAGCCCAGGCGTTGCCCGGCCGGTGGAACCGCATCGACGAGGTGCCAGACACCTCGTTACGGCCGTCGAGGTCGCCGGACGAGGTGCCCGGACGAGGTGCCAAACACCTCGTTACGGCTCGTTACGGGGTCAGCAACGAGGTGCCAAACACCTCGTTACCCCTCGTTACCGCCCGAACAGGCGCTCGCCGAGGTGCCAGACACTTCGTTACGCCTCGTTACGCCGGGGAGGGCCGCCCTCGAGGCGGGCTCCCGACGAGTGTCTATCCGACGAGGTGCCAAACACCTCGTACGGCCAAACACCCGTGACGGCGCCGGGCCACCTGGTCCGCCCATCCAGCCCGTGTCTCCCCCGCCTCCCTGGCACGCCCGTTGAACCACGGGCCCCCATGACCGCGCTGCTCCAGGACCTCCGCGACGCCGTCCGCCACCTCCGGAGCCGGCCGGGGTTCGCGACGGTCGTCGTCCTCACCCTCTCCTTGGGCATCGGCCTGAACGCTGCCGTGTTCACTGCCGTCGACGCTGCCCTGCTGCGCTCGCTCCCCTACGCCGAGGCCGACCGCCTGGTGCACGTCTGGCAGGTCCACGACAGCCACGACCAGCCCAGCTTCGAGCTCGCCTGGCCGACGATGCGCGAGCTCCAGGCCGACCCGTCCATCTTCGCCGCCGTGGGCGGCTACAGCCCGAGCCCGGTCGTCTGGGACGACGGGGCCGAGCGCACGCAGCTCCCCGCGCTCCAGGTCAGCGCCAACTTCTTCGACGTGCTGGGCGTCCGCCCCCAGCTCGGGCGCACCTTCCTCCCCGGCGAGGACGTGGCCGGCGGCCCCCGCGCCGTGGTTCTCACCGACGCCTTCTGGCGCACGCGGATGGGCGGCGACCCGGGCGTGCTCGGACGGACGCTGATGCTCCGCGACGCCCCGTACACCATCGTCGGCGTGCTCCCACCGAGCTTCCCCTTCGCGCCGGGCGCAGGGGCCCGGGTGGTGCTCGCCGTCCAGCCGCAGGACGACCTCGAGAAGCGCCGCAGCCTGAGCTGGATCAACACCATCGCCCGCCTCCGCGACGGAAGTACCCGCGCCCAGACCCAGCAGCGGCTCTCCGCCTTCGCCACCTCCCTCCGCGAGCGCTTCCCCGATGCGTTCCAGGGCGTCTCGATGGAGATCGTCCCGCTCCGCGACGTGCTGGTGGGGAAGGTCGAGCCGGTCCTGGTGCTCCTCTTCGCCTGCGTGAGCCTGGTGCTGCTGGTCGCCTGCGCCAACGTGGCCAACCTCCTGCTCGCCCGTGCCCGCAGCCGCGAGCAGGAAATGGCGGTCCGCGCGGCCCTCGGCGCCGGTCGCCGCCGGCTCGTCCAGCAGCTGCTCACCGAGAGCCTGGTCCTCGCGACCATCGGCGGTCTGCTCGGCCTGCTCGCTGCGCGCCTCAGCCTCCCGCTGCTCCTCGCCGGCATCCCCTCCCGCGAGCAGGCCGGCATGCCCTTCCTCGAGCACCTCGACGTGGACGGCCGGGTGCTCCTCTACGGCGGCGGCCTCATCCTTCTCACCACGATCCTCTTCGGCCTCCTCCCGGCCCTCCGGGCCTCGCGGCCGGACCTCCACGATGCGCTCAAGGACGGCAGCGCGACGGGCGGAGGGTCTCCACACCGCCACGGGCTTCGCGGCGCGCTGGTGACCGTCGAGGTGGCGCTGGCGGTGATGCTGCTCGGCTCGGCGGGCCTGATGGGCAAGAGCCTGCTCCGGGTGCTCTCGGTCGACCCGGGCTTTCGTCCCGAGGGCGCGCTCGGAGTGACCGTGGTGGCCCCCCGGGCGGTGGCGATGAAGGACGACGTGCTCATGTCCATGGACGCCCGGATGCTCGAGGCGGTGTCCGCGGTCCCCGGCGTGACGGCCGCGACGCGGGTCAACGTCCTGCCCGGCACCGGAAACGGCGGCACCCTGCGCTTCCTCCGCACCGATCGCGCCCCCCCCTCGGGCGCGCAGCCCGAGGCCACGGTCCGCACGGTCGAGCCGTCCTACTTCCGGGTGCTCGGGATCCCGGTCCTCGGCGGCCGCGCGTTCAGCTCCCAGGACACGCCGACGTCGGAGCAGGTGGTCATCGTGAACCGGACCCTGCAGCGGCGGTTCTTCCCCGGCGAGGACGCGGTGGGCAAGCGCATCCACCCGACGTACTCCGCCGATGCCCCGGTGCTCACCATCGTCGGCGTCGTGGCGGACCAGACGTTCGGCGCGCTCGACGAGCCGGCGCCGTCCATCCTGTACTACCCGGACACCCAGAACCCCGGGAACCCGGTCAGTCTCGTCTTCCGGTCGAACCGGGCCGGCGTGGGAACGGACGTCCGCCGGGCGATCCAGGCGGCGGTGCCGGAGGTCACGGTGCTCCCGGTGCGCTCGCTCACCGAGGTGCTGGACCAGGCGCCCTCGATGTTCCTCCGCCGCTACCCGGTGTTCCTGCTCGGCGTGTTCGCCGCGTTCGCCCTCGTGCTGGCCGCGGTGGGCATCTTCGGCGTGGTCTCCTACGGCGTCGTCGAGCGCACCCGCGAGTTCGGCGTGCGGATGGCCGTGGGCGCCGACCGGCCGGACATCGTGCGGCTGGTGCTCCGCCGGAACCTGCCCCCGGTGCTGGCCGGGGCGGCCGTGGGGGTGCTCGGCTCGGTGGTGCTCGCGCTCGTCTTCCGCCGGCTGCTCTTCGGCGTCAGCGCCTCGGACCCGGCGGTGCTCGCCGGTGTCGTCCTCGTCCTGGTGCTGGTCGCCGTCGGCAGCGCGCTGCTCCCGGCGCTCCGGGCCTCGCGCGTGGATCCATCCACCGCTCTGCGCGCGAGCTGACGCCTCAGCTCTGCACGCGCGCGCCGGCGCAGCGCCGCCCAGGGGAAGAGCGCGAGCAGGGGCCAGAGGGCATCCGCTCCCGTCGTGCTGCACCCGCTGGAGCTCGCCGACCCGGTCGACGGTCCCTGGCCCTGCCCGCGGAGGGCCACCGTCAGGACGCCCTGGGCCCCGTCGGCGTTGATGACCCACTGATCCGCCGCGCTGCCCGGCGTCTGTGGCGCGAACTGCAGATGGAGCGTCTGGGTGGTGCCCGGGTCGATGGTGGTGCCCTCCTGGAGGCTGTCCAGCGCCTCGAAGCCCACGTTCAGGCCGGGCGGCTTGGACTTGGTCACCGTCACCCGCGAGCCGCCGGTGTTCTTCACCGTGAAGGCGAGCTCCTTCTTCTGCCCCACCTGCACCGTCCCGAAGTCCAGGTTGGCAGGGTCGAGGGCCAGGTTGCCGGCGAGCGCGGCCGTGCCGGAGAGCTGCACGGTGCCAGGCCCGGCGGAGGTGTCGAGCGCGAGCGCGTCGGTGAAGCTCCCCACCCCCGTCGGCGCGAAGTTCACCGTCGCCGTCACCGACTGGCCGGGCATGAGCGTCGCGCCGGCCGCGGGAGCACCGCTGACCGAGAAGGGCGCGGCGGGGATGGTCAGCCCGTTGATGACCAGATTGGCCCCACCGACGTTGGTGATGGTCACGGTCCCGTTGAGCACCTGGTTGACCCGAGCGCCCCCGAAGCTGATGACGGGAGGAGCGAGGGCGAGGACCGGGCCCGGTGTCTGCCCGATGCCGCTCAGAGTGGTGGAGACGGGACTCCCGTCTGCCTGGGCGACGATGGCGCCGGAGCGAATCCCGGCCCGGCTCGGCGTGAAGGTGACGGGGACGGTGAGCGTCTGGCCCGTGCCGAGCGCGGCGGGCAGGGCCGGCGTCGGCGTCCCCAGGACGAAGTCCCCGTTCGTCGAGCTGAGGTCGGTGACCGTGACGTTGCGGCGCGCCGTGAAGACGACCTGACCGGCAGCGCTGCCCCCGAGGCCCACCGTGCCCAGGTCCACTGGCACGCTCGACAGGGGCTGGTCCGAGGGCGCACCGAAGGCCCAGACCTTCCCCTCGCGCGTGCCGACGTACACCCGGCCGTCGCCGATGCCGGGCGGGTTGAACTTGGTCCCCGTCCCGACCGAGGCGTGGAAGCGCATCTGGAGCGTTCCGTTCTCCGGGACGGGGTCATACGCGCGCAGCTCGGAACCTTGCCCGGAGCCGTCCGCCATCCACACCACCCAGACCAGCGCCGAGCCATCCGTGGTCCCGCTCGAGGTCACCACGGGCGCGCTCGACCCGAAGCCGAACGCGACCCCCGCGGTTGCCACCCTGGACAGGGTGGGGAGGCCCTGTCCGTCCTGGCCCGACGAGTAGACGTTGAGGTCTCCCGTGGAGCCCTCGGACGTCGTGCCGCCGGACGCCGACGGGTAATAGACCCATCCGCCGCTGCCGGGCCACACCGCCGGGCGGGACCAGACGCCACCGTAGGGGCCGATGCGCTGCACCACCCGGTCTCCACCCGACGGACCCTGCGCGAGGCCTCCGAGGTCGTCTCGGTTGAGCAAATACACGTACCCCTGCTTGCCCGCCGCGACCGCGAGGTGCGGGAGGCTCGCCGTTCCGAACGAGTCGGGCAGGCCCACCGGTCCCCCGGAGCCGAGATTCTGCGTCCCAGACGTTCAGCGAGGCGCCATCGTACGGGGTGAAGAAGTCGGTCGGCTGGAGCTTCCCGTTCCCCTGGACCTGGAGCCGGACCCACGCCTGGCCAAGGATGGGGGGTGGGCTCTTGCCCGGGGTCGGGTCGGTGACCAGGGGCCCGTTGCCGGTGGCCACGATGAAGGTGTCCGGCCCGTCGGAAATCGGAGCCCCGCCGCTCTGCCAGATGCCGCTGCCGGAATAGAGCTCGTTGGTCGCGGTCCAGAATGCGGTGAGCGCCCCGCCGGAGGACACACCGGCGATCCACCCCTGAAACGGCTCGATGTCGCAGTGGCCGGCGAACGCGGCGTAGACGGTGTCGCCGAGCATCAGGAGCCCGGGCCGCTGCAGCTCGTACTTGCCGTCGAAGTTGACGGCGCCGTTGTTGTCCGCCTGGCCCTGGATGCGGACCGGGAAGCTGGGCCGCTCGGTGAGGGTGGGGATGTCGACGGCGTGCATCCAGGCGCCGACCGGCCCCGAGGTGCCCGAGACGTAGCCCTTGGTGACGAAGTACGCGGTGACGTTCGAGGGGTCGCGGGTGTCGATGACCGGTGTCCCGGTGATGCCGACGCTGGGGGCCAGGTCCTCGCAGCCAAGCTCCGCGGCGGCCCAGGCGTTCTCCAGCGTCCGCTGGAACAGGATGGCGCCGGTGACGGGGTCCAGCGTGTAGACGTGGTTGGTCTCGGTCACGACCAGCAGCGCGCCGTTGGCGAGGAGCGGCTGGGCGTAGATCTGGCCGTCGAGGGACACCGGCCAGCCCGAGAGCAGCCCGAAGTCAGGGGCCGAGACTCTGGCGGGTGAGAGCGCAGGCTGGCTGGGGTACCAGCCGGTGCGGAGGTCATCGGCGCTCGAGCCGATGCCCAGCCCGGACTGCCGCTGTGACACCGGTCCGGTGAGCCGGGCCGCCGACGGACCGCTCCCTCCCGGCAAGGCCGAGCCGCAAGAACACAGCACGCACAGCCACGCCGCCAGCCTGCTTCGACCCATGCGAGAGGTTGACCCCTCCAGTCCCGGCGGAAGGAGCACCCTGAAAGGCAGGATGGGAAGCCCTGCGGGGTGGTAGGGAGTCCGGGAGAAGACGGACGGCTCGGCCCGCGAGGGGGTCGCTGTTCATTGGGAGCGGGGCTGTGTCCGGTCGGTCACTCGCTCCGTTGCTGGTACCGGTCGGTGGCATCACGGAGGGTCTCAGGCCGCATGGACTTGCGTGGACGGGGGACCGTGCAGGTGGCGCTGGTCGCCGCGCTGGCCGTGGGGCTGGTGGGCGGCCTGGGCGCGTTCACCTTCCGCTACGCCGAGGGGCTCTCGTACTTCTCGGCCGACCCGCGGGCCTGCACGAACTGCCACATCATGCGGGACGAGTACGCCTCGTGGCAGCACAGCCCGCACCACGCGGTGGCCACCTGCGTGCAGTGCCACCTGCCGCACGCCTTCGTGCCGAAGATGTGGGCCAAGGCGGTGAACGGCTGGAACCACAGCAAGGCCTTCACGCTTCAGGACTTCCCGGAGCCCATCCAGATCCAGCCCCGGAACGCGCGCCTCCTCCAGGAGAACTGTCTCGCCTGCCACGGGGAGATGGTCTCGGAGCTGGTGCACGGCAGCACCACGGACCAGGACGCGGTGCAATGCGTCCACTGCCACCGCGGCGTCGGGCACGGCGCGCGGAACTGAGGGGACATCACGGATGGAACCGACTGCTCCGAAGCGCTGGCCGACGCTGGTGGTAGTGGCGGTCGTGGCGGCGCTGGCCGCGGCGGGCATCACCGCGCTCCTGGTGAACATCATCCAGCGGAAGACCGAGGCGAAGCAGAGCTTCGTCAAGCTGGTGGAGGTGGACGAGTCCACGGTCGACCCGAAGGTCTGGGGGGTCAACTGGCCGCGGGAGTACGACAGCTACCTCAAGACGGTGGAGCCGAGCCGGACGAACTTCGGCGGCGGCGACGCGAGCACCGGCGGAGAAGGCGGAGCGGTTCCCGTGGCTGACGCGCATCTTCGCCGGGTACGCGTTCAGCCTGGACTACCGGGACCGGCGGGGGCACGCGTACATGCTCCTGGACCAGGAGAAGACGCGGCGGGTGACGGAGAAGCCGCAGCCCGGGGCGTGCCTGCACTGCCACGCGAGCATCATCCCGGCGTACCGGGCGGTCGGGAAGGGCGACGTGATGAAGGGCTTCGAGGAGGTGTGCGCCATGAAGTACCAGGAGGCGCGCGCCCTCAAGGACGCCAGCGGGGCGCCGCTGGTGGACCACCCGGTGAGCTGCGTGGACTGCCACGACCCGAAGACGATGCAGCTCCGGGTGACGCGGCCGGGGTTCCTGGTGGGGATCAAGGCGCTGAAGGAGCACCAGGGAGTGAAGGACTACGACGTGAACCGCGACGCGAGCCGGCAGGAGATGCGGAGCTACGTCTGCGGGCAGTGCCACGTGGAGTACTACTTCCGTGGCGACCACAAGCTGCTGACCTACCCGTGGAAGAACGGGCTGAAGGCGGACGAGATCGAGGCGTACTACGACGACGGGGCGAACTTCGCGGACGGCAAGCCGTACAAGGACTGGGTGCACGCCGAGTCGGGCGCGCCGGTCCTGAAGGCGCAGCACCCGGAGTTCGAGCTGTGGAACCAGGGCATCCATGCGCGGAGCGGGGTGGCGTGCGCGGACTGCCACATGCCCTACATCCGCGAGGGCGCGGTGAAGGTGAGCGACCACTGGGTGCGGAGCCCGCTGCTGAACGTGAGCCGGGCGTGCCAGACGTGCCACCCGTACGCGGAAGGGGAGATCCAGGCGCGGGTGGCGCAGATTCAGGGGCGGAACTACGACCTGCTGCAGCGGGCGGGCGGGGCGCTGGTGGAGATGCTGGACGCGCTGAAGGCGGCGAAGGCGGCGGGGGCCACGGATGCGCAGCTGGCGCAGGCGCGGGCGCTGCAGCGGAAGGCGCAGTGGCGGCTGGACTTCATGGCCGCGGAGAACAGCATGGGGTTCCACGCGCCGCAGGAGGCCGCGCGGCTCCTGGGAGAGTCGATCGACTACGGGCGGCAGGCGCAGCTGAGCGTGGAGAAGCTGAGGCTGGGGGACGGCGAAGCCGGCGGCGGCGAAGGGTGGGCCGCAGTAGGCGAATGCCCTCGACGAATCGCTCGACCGTACTTCGAGAGCTTCCGAATCGCGAGGAAGCGGCGCATTCTCGGAGGGAGAGCGCGCACTCGACCCTCTCGATCGGTGGACCCTTGGGATTGAAGCCGGCCTAGGGGTGTGCAGAAGATAAATGAAGAGAAGTCTCAGGAGCGCGACGAGACCGTCAGGAGGAGCAGTTACCATTGGGTTTCCGTCCGCCCTGTCGAGTATGCTCGTCACGTGCAGTCGCCGGAGAAGCGTCGCTCCAGAGTTACAGGGCTAGATGGAATTCGTGGCCTGGCGATTCTGTTGGTAATTTTTACTCACCTCGACCTTCCGCCATCGGTTCTGGCGAACTGGCCGGCCTGGGCCCTTAAAGTGCTCGCGCAAGGACCTCTTGGGGTGACTTTGTTCTTCGTGCTGAGCGGGTACGTCATCACCCGCTCGCTCAGGGTTGAGGAACAGACTTACGGCGCATTCAGCCTTAAGGCGTTTTACATCAGGCGAGCCCTTCGGATTGCAGTTCCGCTCCTGGTCTTTCTACTGGGGGTTCGTCTGTGTTCCAGCTGGAGAAGCGCTGACCATCACCTCTGGTGAGTTGGTTTCGCCACTGAGTTTCTTTACAAACTACGAGTTATTCTTCCCAGCGCACACGACAGATTACCCGCTGATCGCGCATCTTTGGTCGCTCTGCGTAGAGGAGCAGTTCTACATTCTTTGGCCAACGCTGCTCTTGATGGTTGGACAGCCAGTCGCCACGTTGCAGTGCTCATCATCTGCACAGTGCCTGTTCTCAGGGTAGCGACATTCTACATCCTCCCAGGTTGGCGAGAGATCATTCCGCACCTGACTCATGCTCGAGCTCATTCGCTAATGTGGGAGCGCTGGCCGCACTGTAGTCGATGACAAGAAGGTGCAAGGGCTCCTCCGTCTTCGAGTTGCCTCAGTAGTTGGCGCGTTCGCAATGTTCTATCCTCTAATCGTCAGCCCGTTCCTGAGAGTCGCTACTTTGCTAAGTACCTATCCCCTGCAGGCTACACGCTCCAGAGCGGATGTTTTGCCCTCGTAATCTTGATTGTCGTTGTTCGCCGCGATGCCGTGATGACTGAGCTTCTTGAGTGGAGACCGCTCGTGGCCCTAGGACGGATTAGCTACAGTCTTTATCTCTGGCAACAGCTTTTCCTTGTGCCGACTCCGCTGCACAGAGGCCCCTCGGAACGATTGGTGGTAATGTTTGCGACGCTCACTTGCTCGTGCGACTCCGCCGAGCTCCCGCGAGCGTGCTCGTACTTGGGCGCCGGTACGGGTGCGTCGAAAGCGAAGCGGCTTGTCGCAGCCGGCGGGATAAAGGTGAGTCCGCGCTCGCCTCGCGCGCGTCCTTTAGTCTACCCGCCGGCCCCCCGCGACGCTGCTGAGCTAGAGTGCTGTGCGCCGCACGTACCCGCTCCCGCCGCTCTCCACCGCTCAGCGCCCTAGATTCTCGCGCCAGCTCGTTTCACCCGCACCGCGCTCCCTAACTACCGCGCACCGCTAGCTACTCACCCCGCAAGGCGGCCGCAGTAGACTCGCGCCGCTTGCGCAACCCGTCATTCCACGAGGACGAGCTCCGGATACGCGAAGAGGCAGCGCGCTGCTCTGGAGCCACGCGCGGATCCGATCCTCGCGATGGTCGTTCGGATCCTCCAGAGCGAGGGCGACGGGCCTCATACGACGACTTTGCCGGGAGCCCTGTTCCAGCGCTTGCCGGCGAGCTTCATCTCGTACCGACGTGGACCTGGTCCAGTACGAAGGCTTCCCTGACTCGCCGAGGGCCATGTTCCGCAAGGCGGATCTGAACCAGTCCCTCCCCGTGCGAGACGGAGCGGCAGATGTGGTGGTCTCGATCGAGGTGATCGAGCACGTGGAGAACCCACGAGCCCTCTTGCGCGACTGTACGCCGCTCGGCCTGGCGGACTCTCTCGTGACGACACCGAACCAGCTCAGCGTCACGGCGCAAGCTCTCTTTGTCCTCAAGGATCGGCTTCGCGGCGTTCCAGCGCGTTCACGACCCAACCCACATCACTCCCCTTCCCACGATCTCATGACATCGGGCCGAGCTGAAGCTGCAGAGCGCTCGGATCATCTACTCGGACGATGGCCGGAGCCCCGGTACGGCGCGCCACTGGCCGGCTCGGCTCAGGGCCGGCCGTTCAGCGACAACGTCGCCTACGTGGCTAGGACGTCTGGGTAGCTGCCGAGCCTCGGTCAGCCTTCAGGACTCCGTGGATCAGCGGAGTAGGGCGGTTGCGAGTTGCGAGCACGTACTGATTCGCGCCGAACATTCTGTGCCTCATGAGCACGTTGGCCAAGGGGTTCATCTTTGCCCACCGCTTGAGGGTGGGCTGTTGACGTGACACGCCGAACGCAAAGTAACGGACCTTCTCGACGGTAAACCCAGCGCTCGAAAGCAAGCGGTTGAGCTCGGAGGTCCGATACTCTCTGAAGTGTACGTCGCCGATGTCGGTGATCTTCCCGTCGACTACCTTGGGTAAATCGAGAAAAGCGTCCGTGCCCCAGAGTCACGCAGAATCTCGCAGAACGCGCACGGCGTTGATGGCGGTTGATGGATTGGGCGTTGTGAGCATCAGGAGCCCACCGGGTCGAAGCGTCCTCGAGACTTCACGCATCAGGCCGAGTGGATGGTTCAAGATGTGTTCGATGATCTCGCCCATGACGACGACCCCGAAGGCACCATTCGAGACAGTCTCAAACGGTTTCGGCGTGTTCAGGTTCGAATAGAAGAAATTGATACCGTGCTTGGCGAAGAGGGCTGGACGTTCCGTTACATGCCCATGAGTCAGTGCGCAGTGACCTCGTAACCCAGAGCTCTGGAAGAAGCAGGCTCAAGAACCCAGTTCGCGCAGCCGATATCAAAGAACCTTCGCCGGGGGCTGGAGATCGAAGCAGGACGTCATGCGAGAATCAACCGCACGCGGTGCTCGTTCTCCGGCCAGAAAGAATCGAACGAACCAGGAATTCCAATCGAATTCCGAAGAGAAGAGCCGAGATTGCGCGATTGACGTCGGCGTCGGCACGGTGCGGAGCTAGTTGATCCATCGCAAACACAAAGCGACCCTAGGCGCGCCTCTTCAGTCGCAGTCCAGTCCGCCGAGTCGTCAACGAGCTTGCCCGAGAGCCCGGCCGCGGAAGACGTGGCCCTGTCGCAATCAGCGACCGTGCTTGATGGAGTGCTCGACGTGGACGCCGTCGAGGATCGAGTCGAGCGAGCCGGCGTCGATGGGAGCAGGAGCGGTGACGGTCGGCTCGGGTCTGGAGCTGGCTTCGACCCGGACGGGTCGGGTGACTCCCACCACGGCGACGAGGGCGAGGGCGGAAGCCAGGAGAAGGGCGACGAGGCCGACCGAGCGGTTCACTGTGGGCGCTCTGCGGTGCGTGCGTCGTAGACCACCCGGCCGGCGACGATGGTCATGAGGACCTTGCGCTTCACGATGTGCTCGGGTGTGTCGAGCGGGCCATCGAAGACCGTGAGGTCCGCCGCCTGTCCAGGACGGAGCTCGCCACGCCACTCCTCCTCGAAGGCAGCGTACGCCGCTTCCACCGTGAACGCGCGCAAGGTCTCCTCGACCGTGAGCCGCTGGTCGGGGAGCCACCCGCCGGGCGGCCGCCCATCGAGGTCCGTCCGGGTCACCGCGGCGAAGAGACCGAGCCGGGGGTCGCTGAGCTCGACGGGGAAATCGCTCCCGAACGCCAGGTGAACTCCGGCGTTCCGCAGGGTGCGCCAGGCGTAGGCGCCGGCGAGCCGCCGCTGGACCGACCCGCTTCTCTGCCCAGGGCATGTCGCTCGTCGCGTGGGTGGGTTGCATCGAGGCGATGACACCCAGTTGAGAGAACCGGGGGATGTCCGCAGGGTCGAGGATTTGCGCGTGCTCGATGCGGAACCGGGCGGCCGGCGTGACGCCCGCGCGCGCATAGGCCTCGAGGACGTCGTGATTCGCCGCGTCGCCGATGGCGTGGGTGGAGACCTGGAATCCCGCGGCGAGCGCCCGCCGGGAGATGGCCTCGACCTCCTTCATCGAGGTCAGCACGAGTCCGGTGTTGTGCGGGTCGTCCGAGTAGGGCGCCTTGAGGTGCGCTCCCCGGGAGCCGAGCGCGCCATCGGCAAAGACCTTGATGGACCGAAGGGTGAAGAGGTCATCGGGGCCGGCGCGGACAGGACCGCGGCGGATCGCCTCGTCGAGCGTCTCCGGGTCCGCGGACCAGTGGGCGTACACGCGGATCTTCAGCTGGCCGGAGCGCGCCAGGCGCAGGTAGACGTCCGCCACCCCCGGGGCGATGCCCATCTCGTGGACCGAGGTGAGCCCCTGCGAGAGCAGGAGCTCCTGCGCACGGAGGATGGCCTGCTCGACCTCGAGCTCCGACGGAGGAGGGATTGCCCGTGCGACCAGCTCCTCGGCGTGGTCGATGAGGACGCCCGTGGGCTCTCCCGTGGCGTCGCGAAGAACACGTCCTCCGGGTGGATCCGGCGTGTCCCGGGTGACCTTGGCGCGACGCAGGGCCTCGGAGTTCGCCCATGCGGCGTGTCCGTCCACGCGGCGAACGAAGACGGGCGTGTCCGGTGCAACGGCGTCGAGCGCCGCCCGGGTGGGGAACTGCTGGTCCGGGTACAGGTTCTGGTCCCAGCCGCGGCCCTGGACCCAGGCACCGGGCGGGACCTTCGGGAGGATCGCCCGGACGCGCTCGGCGCAGTCCGCGGGGGAACGGCAGCTCCGGAGGTCGACCCGGACCAGCGAGAGCCCGAGGCCGACGACGTGACCGTGGGCATCGGTCAGGGCGGGCACGACGACGGAGCTCGCGGTGCTGTCGGGGTGCTCGACCCGATCGATCCGGCTGCCCTTCGTCGAGATCGCCACCGGTTCGCCCTGGGGCGTCCTGGCGATCACCGTGGATGGCCGAGCCGACCCGGGCTGAACGGTGGGCATCGAGGTACAGCCTCCGAGCAAGACGACGAGCGCGAGCCGCACGGCCGTGCAGCTTGTACGGGATGACGGCTGTCTCTCAATGGATTCCTTCCGGTACGATCGGCTCCGGTGGCTCGCCGTCGACCTCCCCGCATCCGACCTGCACCGGCGCCCGGCAAGAGCTGGGTGCTGCTGGCGGTCAGCCCCGAGAGCTCGTACCCGCTGCAGCTCGGAGCCGGGACGACCGCCTTCCCTCCGGTGCCGAGGTCCTGGTCGAGGGCGAGCGCGTGCAGCTCAGGGCAGGCCGATCGAGCGTCACGGTGAACGATGTCGAGGTCCACGGCTCGACGTCTCTCCATCCGGGCGACGTCGTGGGCGATGCCGAGGTGAGTACCTCGTGCTCCCGGGCCCCGCGTCGACCGGACGGCCGCCGCTGCTCCTGGATCACTGGGTGTGGCAGAGGCGGGTGGAGGAGGAGGTTGCGGCAGCGCCGAGCGCCTTCTCGATTCTGCTCGGCCGGTCCGGCGCCTTCGGCCCGGACTTTCTTGGCTCCGCGCTCGCGGAGTTCTCGCCACCATCCGGCGTTCGGCACATCGCCGGCTCCTTCGGGCGGAACGGTCTGGAGGTGCTCGTCCTGGGCGACGCAGCCGCGGTCGAAGGTCTGCGCCAGTTCGTCTCGGATCGGGCCGCGGGGGATGAGGAAACGGTGCGCTGGGGGCCTCGTCGTACCCGAGGCATGGCGGCACGGGCGAGGAGCTGTGGTCCATCGCCGTCGAGCGGCTGCTCGGGCTCGAGATCCGCGATCCCCCGGAGCTTGTCTGGAGCGACCCCTGCATGACCCGGCTCCGGGCGTTCGCCGAACACTGGTCGCGGCCCGCGCTTGCACTCATCGGGGGAGAGGGTGTCGGACGCGAGAGCTTCGCTCGCCTGGTTCGCGCTCTCCGGGGGGCGCGCGGCCCCGTTCGTCGTGCACCGGGCGGTTCGTTTCGAGAAGGCCCGATGGGACGAGGACGTGGCGCGGGCCACCGGAGGCTCGCTTCACCTGCGCCGCCCGGAGATCCTGCCCGAGCAGGAGCGCCGAGCATTCTGGTCGGCGCGGAGCTTCCGTCCATCCGCGTCGTTTGCGCCTGGCGAGGAGAAGTCGCTCGCTTCCGGAGAACCGGATCGTGATCCCGGAGCTGGTGAGCCGGCCGGCCGATGTGGCCCCATCGCGGAGCTGGTCGTCCACTCGGTCGACGCGCAGCTCGGCCGTCGGCGCTCGAGTCTTCGCGCAGAGACGCGCGCGATTCTTCAAGGGCTCCCGCTGCGGGAAAACGTCCGGACCCTGAGGAACCTGGTGATCCGTGGAGCGCTGAATGCAGCCGGGACGGAGCTTCGCCCGGAGCACCTCGAGCTCCCGTGGGCGACGCCGGCTTCTCGGGAGTCCGGGCGAAGGTCCGCGAGACGAGCGTCGAGAGATCGAGGCAGCGCTTCACGGGAGCGGATGGAACGTGACGGAGGCCGCACGGCGGATGGAGCTTCCGCGGAGGACGCTCGTGTACCGCATGGCGCGGCTCGGGCTGCGCCGTCCACGGGGTCCGGCGTGACGCTGGGTGAGGGTGACGATGCCGGCGCGTAACAAGCTGACGGGTCAGACCGACCCTGCGGAGATCCGTGCCTATTACGAGGCGCAAGGGCGCGATGCGATCCAGGCCGGATCGACGATTCGCTGTTCGGAAGCAACGGTCACCCAAGCCGTCATCGAGCTCATCCTCCCATACAGCCTCGACCATCGAGAGGGTTCTCGATGTGGGCTGTGGCTCGAACCTCGAGTACGACCTCGTGCTCGCAGAGCGTGGCGTTGAAGTCGTCGCGGTCGATTTCTCGACGACGTTCCTGGAACTCGCTCCGCGGCATCCGAGGATCGAGCTGCGCTGGGCTGACGCCACCGCACTTCCCTTTCGGTCCGGCGAGTTCGATGTGGTGAGTCTGCTCCGAGACGGTGGAGCACGTTCCCGATGACCGTGCTGTGCTGACCGAGATCGCGCGCGTTCTTCGTCCGGGCGGTTTGCTCGTTCTCACCGTGCCAATCCTGTGGAACCTCGCTCGGCTCCTCGAAATGCTGAGGAGGCGCTCACTCCAGATCGAGATGATGGAAGGGCATCTGCGCGAGTACACCCGAGCTCAAGCGCTGGCACTCCTGAATCGCGACTTCGAGCTCGAGCGCGTGCTCCCGGTTCCGTTCGGTTGGCGCGGGCCGCTGGGAACCCCCTCGACTTCCTCGTGCGCTCCGGCCTCCTGGCGCGAGCGTCGAAGTCCTTTGCCGCTCTGGCTCGGCGCCGGGCCTGATGGACGTCTCGCTCCTTGCGCCGGCGTTCCGGGCGACGCTGGATTCGCAGGTTGTCCTGATCCGGACGCTGATCGCTGCTGCCGGGCTCACATCCATTCTTCACGTCTGGCGCCGACCGGTCCCGATGTACGTGGCTGCAGGCCTCGGATCTGTTGGGACCGCCTTTGTACTTCAGCGCGCCTTTCCAGCGTTCATCGCCATGAACGCAGCTTGCCTTCTGGTGGCCCGTGCCGTTCAGGCGAGCCGGAATCGCTGGCGAAATACCGTCGTCTCGCTCGTTGTGCTGGTTCTCTTGTTTCTCATCGCGCGGCATCGTGGCTGGGACACGGTCGTGCTGGGCGTGGGCTCTTTGAGGGGGCCCTGGTTCTATCTCGACATGTGGATGGTGCTGCGCATCTTCGTCTTGTTCTGGGAGGTCGGATTAGGGGAGGCAGACGGCGCCAGCGCTACTTCCGTTTGCCGCGTGGTGCACCAGCCCGCTCTTCCTCGTTGGGCCATTCCTGCGCTGTTCTCAGTGGCCAGACGTGCTGGTCCCACAGACCGAGCAGATGCGCGAGATTCGCTGGTGGCGGGACACCGTCGGTGGGCTCGCGATGGCAGTCACCGGCCTCGCCCTGTTGAGTTTGATGAGCGTGGCGACCGGGGGGACAACTGCTCGCGGAGCTCGAAAAGTTCTCCCTAGTGTTCGTCCTTGGCCCGTGGGGCTTCTACTCGACCCTCTCGGGTGCCTTTCAATTTCTCGCTGCGTTGAGCCGTAAACGGGATCTCGGTCGGGCCGAGCTTCCAGCGGCCCTTCTTTCAGCCCAACATCGCCGAATTCTGGGCGCGATGGAACATCACGGTCACATCCGTATTCCGCGAGTACTTCTTTTACAATCGATGGGGGCTTCGGAGCTTCAACCCCTACTTGAATACGCTGGTCGTCTTCCTGGCGGTTGGGCTGTGGCACGGAACGAACCCGTACTGGATCTCCTTCGGCCTGTTGCACGCCGTCTACTACAGTACATCTCGGTTCCGATCCGGTCTGCTCGCGCGGCATTCGTGGCCCCGCGCATCTGGACACGGTCGTGTCCCATCTGTGCGTGTGCATGGCCTGGTACATCCCTTCGAAAGTCGTTGGACTGTTGAATCGCTGAGCGAGGAAGGGTGTGATGAACTCGGAAGCGACGGAAGTTCGGGTGAGAGCCGCCATCTTGAGGGCACTTCACCTCCAGGGCTCACCGACGGTGCCGCTCCGGATGGGTGGGACGCCCGGGTGGGACTCGCTCGGCCACATGACCGTCATCCTGGAACTGGAGCGAGAGTTTGGCGTCCGCGTGCCGGTGGCCCGGATCGCCGAGATGACGGACGTGGCCGCGATCGCCCGCGCCTTTGCAACCGGCCTGAAGTGAGGAAGAGTTGAGCACGGTACTCGAGCTCGCGGTCGACGTGCCCCAGGATCTGGCCGAGGAGTTCGAGAAGAAGCTTGCGTATGTCGTCGAAGGCCTGAAGTCAGTTGCCTATGACCCGCGAACGCGCAGTGTCCGGTTGGAGCTGGCCTCCGAACCGGTGCATCCGCGCGAGGCTAATTGAGGGACGGATCCAGGAGATTGCGGCAAAGATCGCGAGTTCCTTCCAACCTGGCTTCAGGCGAAGCCTGGCGCGCCGGGACCGACCCGGGCGACGTGAAAGGCCGGACCCTCACTCGATCCTGATCTCGGAGGATGAGCTGAGGAATTCGGTCGGGGGCGCATGGGCTTCGGACTGAAGCTCGTGGCGCTCCTCCACGCGCTCGACCAGCTCATCCTGAGGCGCTTCGCCCCCTTGGAGCCGGCAGCGCACCTCCCATCCCTGATCTCCGGTGAGGTCCTCGATCGTTGCCGGTATCTGAAGAACTTCCCCGCGTCCCTCACCCTGGTCGCCCACCTTCGCGAGGGCCCCGCCATCCTGCAGAGGTTTTCAACCCAGGTCCGCTGGGATGCGGACCGACTGGAGATCCCACCCGAAGCACCGAGCCCGTTCGCGGTCCTGCTCGCTCCCTCCGTGTGCTTCCACTGGTACGCGTGGCTCGCTGGAGCTCGGCTCGCCGTCCCGCGCGTATTACCGCCCTGGAAAGTGCTTTCGGTACGAGAGCACGACGCTCGCCGGCCTCGAGCGCCTCTGGGACTTCTCGATGCCGGGAAGTGGTGTTCGTCGGGGACGCGGAGCAGATTGGTCAGTGGCGCGGAGAGGCCATCGAGCGCGGGCAAGCCGTGCTGGAGGATCTCGACCTCGAGTTGAGATCGCGACGGCGACATCCCTTCTTCATCGACTCCTATGCCGGCCACGCCGCGTTTCAACGGGGCTTCGAGCTCAAGTACGAGCTTCTCTGCCCGTTGCCGTACCGCGAGAAGCAGCTCGCCGTGGGCTCCGTGAACTACCACCAGGACTTCTTTGGACGTGCGTTCGACATCGACGTCGCGGGCGCGCCTGGCCATACCGCGTGCATCGGGTTCGGCATCGAGCGGCTTGCGTTGGCTGTCTTCGCTCAGCACGGAACGGAGCCAGAGGACTGGCCGCGGGTACTCAGGGAGCCCGTCGCTCGAGGGACATGAGGAACGAGAGCACCTCGATTCGACTTGCCAGCCCGGAGGAGCTGGTTCGGCTGGAGAGCCTCTGGAAGGCCCTTTACGAGCACCAGACGAACCACGGGATGCAGATCCAGCTACCCCGGACGCGTTTTCGGCCCGGTTGCCGGCATCGCCCCTTTGCTCGGGCGATTCGCGTTCGTCGTGGTGGCGAAGAGCACGGCATATTCGTCGGATTCGTGGCCGGCCGCGTCCGGATGCTCCCCCCGCACTTCGGCCTCGAACGGGTGGGCTTCATCGGCGAGGTCTTCGTTGCGAAGAAAGGCGCTCGCAGCGCCTGGGCGAGCGACTTCTCTCTAGGGCAATCGAATGGTATGGGAGAACGACGTCCACCGGGTTGAGCTGCAAGTCGTGGCAGACAATCCGGATGGGCTGCGGTTCTACGAACGGATTGGATGGCGTCGGAAACTGGTGCAACTGATCTTCGACACCCGTCAAGCCTGTGGCCCGGCAGCCTTGCGGAACAGGGCGAGCTCGAGATTCGTTCCTCGAGAGTAGCCATTGCGCCTGAGCAGCTCGTCGACAGGCGCTAGGGCCTGCGCGGTGACTCGGCCCACGAGGTCTCGGGTGGACCCAGGTACCGTCCTGATTAGTTTCGAGAGCAGCCTCCAGGTCACGCGCACGCCGAGGTCGGCTGGGTGGAACCCTCCCCGACCGATCGGATCTCCCAGGATCGCGAAGACCGGTTCGCGATCGACGAGCCGCAGCCCGTGCGGCAAGAGGACCTCCTCGTATCGGGCGAGTGGTCTCCTGAGCACGTGTGCTTTGACTCGGGTTGCCCGGGCAGCGAAGACGTCCGAGAGAAGAAGGGCTCCGTCGTCGCCGACCTGCGGGCAAGCGAATCGAGTGCCTTCACGAAATCGATCTCGTCCACGATGTGGTACAGCACATCGATTGCAGTGACGAGATCGAAGCGCCGGTCAGCCAGCAACGCTCGGAGGGGAGGGTCCCCCCTGGTCAGGTCAACCTGTGCGAATGTTGCCTCGGGGAATCGCCCGCGCAGGCGCTCGATGGCACGCTCGGAAAGATCGACCCCTACCCATCCCTTGATCTCGAGCTTTCGCCAGAGTGCCGCATATGCTCCCACTCCAACGGCGCCCTCGAGAAGTGACCGTGGAGAGCACCCTGCGCGGCGAATGATTTCTCGCGGCGGAGATCGAAGTCCGTACGTGACCTCGTTGAAACCGCGCCCCATCTCCGGGTACCCGACCGCGCGAAGGGAGTCCGCTGATCTCGGTGAAGGCTGGCCCAGTAATTGTCCTTGTCGTAAGTCAATGGCGCGCGACCCTTTTCGAATGAGCGGAGAGTTGCGTCTCGCCTTCGTCGTGGAGAGCGGTACGGACGTCCGACTGGTCGAAGGCCTGAACCGCCACTTCCGCCTCGATCTCGTCTGTCGGAACATCGTGAACGGGTTTCATGTCAACTGGCAGCCTCGGGCAGAGCTGAGCGTGGTCGTTGGTCCCGCTGGCAGGCTCGCCTTCGCTGCCTTTCTGGCACGAAGGCTCGCCACCCAGAAGGAGGTACCGGAGATCGTGCTCGTGCAGGGATACGCCGCGGCGGCGCTCGTGGCAAACGTCGTCGGGAGGCTGAGGGGAGCTTCGCCGGTGATGCTCGTCTGCAGCCCAGTCGAGGCCTACTACGAGTGCCGGAGGACCGCTCTCGAGTTCGGAGGGAAGTTTCGTCGAAGCGAGCTGCTCGGTCTTCACGCGCTCGCGAGGCTGAACGCGGTGCTTGGAAGGAACTACGTCGTCCTCAGCCGGTTCCTCCGCGAGGTAGTCACCGGACATGGCGCGCGTGGCTCGATCGATGTCATTCCCGTCTACGGTGTGGACGTCGCTCGCTTCTCTCCGAGCCACGCCGACAAGGGGACCTTGCGGAGACAGCTCGGCCTCCCGGGGATGGCAAGCTCGTCTTCTTCAGCAGCAGGATCGCACCGGAGAAGGATGCTGACACCGTCCTGCGTGCGATCGGGGAGCTCAATCGTGAGGGGCGCGTGGTGTGGCTCGTCAATCGAAGCGGGGGGCATGAGGCCTTCTTGGCGCGAGCGGACGCGCTTGGTGTCCAGGGTCACGTCGTGGCCGGTGGTCCCGTGGACCCTCGGACAGAGCTACCGAGCTTCTATCGCGCTGCTGACGTCTGCGTGCAGGCCAGCCGGGAGGAGGGGCTGGGCTTCTCGCCCCTCGAGGCGCTCGCCTGCGGCGTGCCAGTGGTTGCGACCGACGTGGGCGGGCTCCGGGAAACGATCGTGGATGGGGAAACGGGGTGGTCCTATCCCCGCGGAGACGTGAAGCGCCTGACCACGGCGCTCGAGGAGGTCTTCAATCGGCCGGTCGAGGCTGCGCGGCGAACGGGACTCGGTCGCCAGGTCGTCCTCCAGCAGTTCGACGAGGCCAAGGTCTTCAGCGACTTCGAAGCTCTGATGCGGAGAGTCGCCGCATCACGGTCGACCCGTCGTCGACCAGAAACGAGGAGCTAGCCCCGGGGGAGCCAGCCAGGCGCGCGAGAGCACGTCGACGGCGCCCTGGTCCCCGGATCGGCCCGATAGACCGCGAGATGGAGCGCAAGCACGGCCGCGATCACCGCGACCCCGCCGATGGCCCCCGGCGGAGAGACTCGCCCTGCCCCAGTCCGGGCGAGGAGAACCCACGCCGCAAAGACTGCGATGGCGACGACGAACAGGGCGCCCGACCAAGGATTCGGCACCCCGAGGAACGTCAGGACGGACGGAACGAGATCACCCCTCCTCGCGAGAGGGAGCACGACTCCGAAGAGCGGTTCGGAGACGGTGTCCGGGATGTAGTTCACGAGGGTCACCAACCCGGTGAGGAGAACGGACGCGGCGAGGAGCCCGCGCGCGCATCCGACGACGATCGGGTTCTTCGCTCTGGCAAGCACCAGCGCCGCGGGCAGGAGCAGGAAAGGAACGAGCCCGGTCATGTGACGAGGTCCGGTGGTCCATCCCCACGACTCGTAGCTGAAGCTCGACGTGAAGTAGAGGTAGCCCAACGAGTATCGCCAGGGTGAGAGCTGCGATCGGGCCCGAGCTCGCTCCATTCGCGTCGTGCCTTCCAGAGCAGCGGAAGACCGGCAATTCCCACGAGCAGGCCCGGCGATAACGCGAAGAGCCCGCGGAGTGGTGAGAAGAGGGAAAGCGTCAGGGCGCGAGGGTCCGGCGTCCGGATTCCGAGGAACCCACCGAGGTGCCAGGGCTGGTACGCGGCGTCGGCGAGATGCTTGTAGCCTGTCTCGAACGGAGAACCGAAGCAGCGCGAGTGGTACGCGCCCAGGAGCGCCAGAGGGACCACAGCCCCGAGCCCGAAGAGCGCGAGCGTCCCGATTCGCGAGCGTGCGGTCTGCGGACGCGCGAACGGAACCCAGAGCCCGATCAGCCCGGCCACCATCGCGCTCGTGTATTCGGCAGTCACCGCCGTCGCGGCCAGGAACCCGGCGAGCAGGAGGAACGGACGCGGCGCCTCCGAGCGTGTCCAGCGCCAGGCCGCGTAGAAACCCAGGAAGAGGAGGTCTGCTGTCGTCTGGTGACTGAGGAACTGGAGCGAATAGCTGAAGGCGAGAGTCCCGAGGGCATAGAAGACGATGACGACGTCGGCGACGGCACCTTCGACGTACGCCGAGAGGAAGCGTCTGAGGAAGATGAGAGTGACCAGCGTCGGCAAGACCGTGAGGAACAGGCGCGAAAAGAACACCAGAGGAATCTCCGGAACGGCGCCGATCCGGTTGCCTGCAAGGTGGCGAAGCGCTGCGTAGATGGGCGCGGCCGCGTACGAGAGCAAGGGGGCCTTCGATGGATAGAACAGGCCCTCTCGATACGAGAGGTCCCCGACCGGGCCGTAGACGCGCATCGCTCGGTTGAGGCTCGGCTCACCGAAGTCGACGAGAGCCCGGCTCTGCATGAGCCGGCTCAGCTCGTTGGGGCTACGAAGACCTGGGTGGTAGGGGAAGGCGAGGACGTAGATCGCCACGAGGGCTCCATAGAGGAGCCGACGACGTACGCGCTCGGTCAGAGTGCGTCGACTCCGCGCTCACCCGTCCGGATCCGGATCACCTCGTCCACCGGCAGGACGAAGATCTTTCCGTCACCGATCTTGCCGGACTTGGCCGCACGCTCGATCGCCTCGACGACCCTGGGGGCCTGGTCGTCGTCAACGACGATCTCGATCTTCACCTTCGGCAGGAAGTCCACCACGTACTCGGCACCCTTGTAGAGCTCGGTGTGCCCGCGCTGCCTGCCGAAACCCTTCACCTCGACGGCCGTGAGCCCGTGCACCCCGACCTCGGCCAGGGCGTCCTTCACCTCGTCCAGCTTGAATGGCTTGATGATCGCTTCGATCTTCTTCATCCGTTTGGCTCCCAGGCCTAGCGGGCGCGCGCCACCGCGATGAGGCTCAGCCCGACCGGAAGCTTCCACATCGCCTCGGCCCGCGCCAGAACCGGTGCGACCCGGTCGTAGATGCGGAGCTGGAGAGCCGGCAGCACGCGGCGCCTCAGGATCTTCCCGTTCAGGTACCAGCCCAGAATCCCGAGGAGATTCAACCACTCCAGTGTCTCGATCTCGAACCCGTTGCGCTCGATGGCCGTGCGAAGAGTCTCGGGGGTGTACCTGCGGTGATGACCGACGGCCTCGTCGAGGCTTCCGAACAGGCTCGGGAGCGCGGGGACCAGGACGACGAGTCTCCCGCCGGCCGGGAGAACGCTCCTGAAGTGGCGCACCGCCTGCTCATCGTCCTCGATGTGCTCGAGGACGTTGCTCAGGAACACCGTGTCGAGGCCTTCTCTCGATAGCGCGGCCCAGTCGGTCTGCTCGACCGGGGCATGCAGCGGCTGCACGACCGGTGAGCCTCGGAAGAGGTTCGAGAGCCGCTGCGCGTAGTAAGGGTCCGCTTCGAGGGCGATGACCCGCTCGCGGCCCTCGGCGATCTCCTTGGTCAGCGTGCCGATTCCCGCCCCGACCTCGAGCACCCGCCGGCCGAGATGCGGCCGGAGCTTCGACCCTAGCCAAGCGTTGTAGTGCGGCGCGGACTCCAGGCGTTCGAGCGTGTTGTAGCCCTCGTGTGCGTTGTCTGCGTCATTGGCAAACAGCGCGTAACGCAGGAACGTGGCGACGAGGTCGCGCGCCTCCGACAGGGAGCGAGGGGCGCTCGACTCCGGGAGCGTGAGCTCCTGGAACCGGAAGCTCTGGGCTGCGAGCTTGACGAGGATCTCGGCGCTGACCCCGGGACCTCTCGACACCAGATTCAGGCTCCTGAGCGCCTCGGTCCGGATCGCTTGCACCGGGCCGAGCGGCCGCTGGACCGGGAAATCCGAGAGCTCCCGGGCCAGACGGTTCAAGAGTGGATGCTCGTTTGCGCCCGTCCCGATCACGACATCGGCTCGGTCCTTCAACACGGGTGCGGAGAGCACCGCGAGCTGCGGCGCGACGGCCGAGGCGGTCGGCTCCAGCAGAACGGTGCAGTCGCTGTTCAGCTGGCGGACGCCCTGCTGAACAGCCTCCCCGCGTCCCCCGCCCACCGAGAGGCGCCGAACCCCTGGCCCTGTCCGGATGTCACCTTCACCCGAGACCACAACCTCCGCCGCTCCGGCGGCGAGAGCTGCACCGGCGGTCAGGGCGGCGGCTTCGACGGAGCTCGGGCCGAAGGGAATGAGGACGGAAAATGTTCCGGACACGGTGCACGTCGTACCACATGGTCTCTACCGTCAAGGCCCCAAAACTCCCAGTCGAATTGACCGATTCCATGTGGCGGGGCACTCTCGGAGTCCGGCCGCGACTGGCGCGGCGACCCGCTCGACAAGGAGCACGATTGGACCTCAGTTCCGCTACGTCTGGCGTGGACCTCCGGGCGATCTGGCACCTGGCCATGCGCCGGCGGTGGGTGATCCTCGCCACTGCGGTGACGCTGTTCAGCGCCGTCGCGCTCCAGACCTTGAGACAGCCCCGGGTCTACGGAGCGAGCACCTCCATCGTGATCGATGCCTCGCCGCCGCGCATCCTCGACGCCCAGGTTGCCGATGTGTCCGAGTCCGGTGCCGGCGGGTACTGGTACACGAAGGAGTACACCGATACACAGACGGGCATCATCACCAGCCGCGCGGTGTCGCAGCGAGCTGTCGAGAAGCTCGGGCTCGAGCACGACCCTGCGTTTCTTGGCGTCGCGGCGATCCAGGATCCGAAGCTGCGAGAGGCGGCGATGCGCAACGCCGATGCCGCCGGTTTGCTCCAGAGCAAGCTCTCGGTCATCCCGGTGAAGGACACCCGGATCGTGAACGTCCGTATCGAGGATGTGGAGCCGAAGCGGGCCGCGTTGCTGGCCAACGAGGTCGCCGAGGCCTACATCGCCGAGAACCTCGCGCTCCGTTTGAGGGTCTCCGAAACGGCCAATCGGTGGCTGGAAGAGCGCCTGGCGGAGCTGGAGCAGCGGACCAAGCAGAGCGAGATCGCCGTCTACGACTTCAAGAAGGACGCCGACATGCTCACGACCTCTCTCGAGGATCGTGCCAACATCGTCTCGCAGCGGCTGACGACCTACAACGGCGCCCTCACGGAGATCCGGACGCGCATCGCCGGGCTGAGAGCGCGCGTCGATGCGATCAACTCGCTTCGCCGAAGCGCTGATACCGAGAAGGACCCTGCCTGGGCGGATGTTCTTGCGACCAACGCCGGCCCTGGCCCACTCACCTCCTTGAAGTCACGATTCATCCAGGAGAAGGCTGACTGCGGCGCGCTGGGCGAGCGATACCTTCCGGATCATCCCAAGCTCGCGACATGCCTGCAGAAGGTGAATGAGGCGCGCCGAGATCTGCTGCACGAGCTGGAAAACGTGGTGCGCGCAGCCCAGCTGGATCTCACCGAGGCAGTGGCCAAAGAGCGCAACCTCCAGGAATTGGTGGATGCGACGAAGGGTGAGGCCTTCGAGGTGAACAAGCGTCAGATCGAGTTCGATCGGATCAAGCGTGACGCGGACAACAACCAACGTCTCTACGACATGGTCCTGAAGCGTCTCAAGGACACCGAGCTCTCGGGGATGCTCCGGACCAGCAATGCTCGGATCCTCGATTCCGCCCGACCAAATCCTGCCCCGATCCGACCGAACGTGCGGAACAACCTCGTCCTGGGCCTTCTCCTGGGCCTCCTCGGAGGACTCGGCCTGGCCTTCGCACTCGAGCAGCTCGACACGACGGTGAAATCGCAGCAGGACGTGGAGGAAAAAGTCGGGGTGCCGTTCCTCGGGGTGCTTCCTCGAGTGTCGCTCGAGCGCGATGCTCCCGCCGGCGACCTCGATCTCTACGTCTATCGCCATCCCAAATCGACCGTTGCCGAGGCGTGCCGCGCAGTCCGGACCAATCTGCTGTTCATGTCGCCAGATCGACCACTGCGCACGATGCTGGTCACCTCGAGCGGTCCACGGGAAGGCAAGAGCGCGACCGTCATCGCGATGGGAATCGCAATGGCCCAGAGCGGCGGTCGCGTACTGCTCGTCGATACCGACATGCGTCGCCCCCGGCTGCATCGGGCCCTCGGAGTGCCGAATGACAAGGGTGTCAGTTCGGTCCTGGTCGGGGACGCCACGCTGACGAGGTGGTGAAGAGCACCGAGGTGCCCGGGCTCTTCCTCATCCCGAGCGGGCCGATCCCGCCGAACCCGGCCGAGCTGTTTCACACGCAGGCATTTCGAGACTTCGTGGCCGCGGTCTCATCCCGCTTCGAACGAGTCATCTTCGACAGCCCCCCCGTCAATGCGGTCGCCGATTCGACGGTTCTCGCGACGCACGTGGACGGGACGCTGCTCGTGGTTCGAACGGATGCCACGCACAAGGCGCTCGCACGCCGAGCAGTCCGGGTCCTGACGGACGTGAAGGGCAAGGTTCTCGGCGCGATCCTCACCGACGTGGAGCTGCGAAACCCGAAATACGGCGCTCTCTACGCGGCGTACGCTTCCGAATACCATGAGTCCCGCGAGGAGCCTGAGCGCCGAATGCGCGTCTTGCAGCTCGGGAAGTACTACGAGCCGTATGTCGGAGGGATCGAGACTCACCTCGGGCTACTCGCGCGTGGACTCGTCGCCCGCGGCGTGGAGGTGGAAGTCCTCGTGCACGGCGAAGGGACACGGACGGTTCACGAGTCGGTTCGTGGAATCCCCGTGACCCGTGTGGGCGCCGTGGGACGCCTCATGTCGACCGAGCTCTCCCCGCGGATGGTCTCCGAGCTTGGACGGTCATACGACGTCCTGCATCTACACACTCCGCATCCGATGGCGATGCTCGCGTACGTCGCCGCTCGAAAGGCACCACACAGCTCGTCGTCACCCACCACAGCGACATCGTCCGCCAGGCCCGGCTGAGGAGCATCCTTCAGCCCCTCTTCAAAGCAGTCCACTCGCGAGCAGACGCGATCATCGCGACCTCTCAGCGATATCTCGAGAGTTCCGAAGAGCTCGACCGTACCGGGCGAAGGTGAGAGTCGTCCCATACGGATCGATCTCCATCACTTCGCGCCATCGCTCCGTGATTCGCCATCGGCGCTCGAGCTGCGGAGGAAGCACGGAGACAGGATCGTCCTCGCGACAGGGCGTCTCATCTATGACAAGGGTTTCGAAGTCCGCTGGATGCGATGAAGACGTACGGGGCCACTGCTTCTAGTCGGTGACGGAACACTCGCGTCCCGCACTTCAGGAAGGGCTTGACGGAAGAATCAGCGAACGAGTCACCTTCCGAGGGCCGCTACCTGACCATGAGAGGCGGTTCTACGGGGCGGCAAATGTCTTTACCTCTGCCCCGACAGCCCGGAGTGAGGCATTCGGGATCTGGTCGGATCGAGGCGCTCGCCTCCGCTCTCGCTGTGGTGAACACGACGCTGGATGGGGTGCAGGATGTGAGCGTCGACGATGTGACGGGGTTGACCGTTCCACGACCCGACTGCGTCGCCTGCTCGGCGGCGCCGGAACCGTCTCCGCTCTACTCAGCGGAAGCTCCCGCACAGACTGGTGCACGAGGCCGTGAGCGGCGGCGCTGAGTGCTTCAGTCTAGAGCGGATGGTCCACTCTACGAGACGGTCACCAAGCGGTCATGGGTTCAGGCGAAGCGCCCTAGCGCAGCTTCGTCACGGATGAAGGTGCCCGACCTCTGGAATGGGAACATGTCTGGGGGAGAATTGATACGTTCCTGGCCGTACCCTCGCGCGCTTCTTAGAAGGTTTTACCTCCTGGAGAACGTCTCTCGTCGAGCCACGATGGCAGGCTCTCGACCTAGCTGGGAATGACGCGTAATAACGAAATCCCCGTGGAGGCGGCCGCCCCACCTGTGGCCCGCCCCCCGGGCGAGACGGGCCTGCTCGCGCCCATGTGCGAGAGCTTGTGCCTGACGTGGCGGTCACCGCGCACGCTCCCTGGAACCTACGAGGTCCGCCTCGGATCTCGGGCGGCCCAACGACCATCCTCTGCTCCTCGATCAGGATGGAGCTGCTGAGTGGATGTTCTGCATGCGCTCGCGAGTCGTCGAAGCTCTGCAGCGGTGATCGTGAACAGCCCCTTCACCGGATCGACCTCGCCGAAGCTCTTCTTCGGCGTCCTGATCGAGGTCTGGACAGATCCGAGTCGATCCTCTTCGACCTCTGAAGTCCTGCGAGAAGCTCAAACCGAGCTCATCGGGGACTGGTGGAGAACTGGTGACTTCGAGACCAGCCGCGGCCTCTAGCCCCCGAAGGTTCGAACAACTACTTCTCGCGGTGGAAAGCACGGGCCGAATCAGTACTTCCCGTGGCGATCTGTCCCGCCCGCAGGAATATACTCGCGTCCTGCGGAAATGAATTCCCGACGCTAGCTCGACAAACGGTCGCTCTCCAGCCTGCATCGGGGACGGATCACTCTCCTGATAGAGAAGAAACGACATCAGCGGGCTGCCTGCGGCAGCGGATGTCTTCGGTCAAACCGAACATCGAGCCAGTAGCTATATGGGATCACTGTCGCGCAGGCGATGACCGCTGCTCTTCCGATCGTCGTGGCAACTGACCTTGGCGCGACTGTGGAGACGCGATCGAGCCGGAGATCGGGCGGGCGCGCGGCAGCGCGGATCCTCATGGCGCTCGGAGGTGCTCTCCGGAAGTCTCGCCCGACGAGGGGAAGAGGTCCCGCCTCGGCGGCGCGGGACGGCGGGACTCCACACCAGAGAAAACTCGGGGGCAAAAAGCTCTCGGCGGGACTCCCCCGACTCCGCGCCGGGGAGAATCGCTGGCGGACATGAGCGAGGGCCTTAGTGGCGAGATTCTTCTGCCTGCTGGCTCTCTCGGCTCGGCTTGGCTGACACGTCGAAGTGTAGGGGATGGCCTCGGTCTCCTTCTCTTCATCGGAAGCGTCTACGGACTTGCGCGTTGTCGCGTCTTGGATGGCTTCACTCATTTCTGGTTCGACGCGTCGTCCATCGGGGCCTACGCTGCGCTCTATTCGCGCGCCACCTCTGGAAAGACACCTGGCCTGTTTGGTCTGAAGCGTTGGATCTTTGCGCTCGCGGTGATTCCACTTCTGTTGATCCTCCTGAGCCCCTTTCTCGATGCCCAGCCGGTTCTTGTGCAGTTACTCGGGCTCCGACCCGCTCTCTTCTTCTTGCCGTTTCTGCTCGTTGGAGGCCTCGTCCAACCCAGCGATGCCCGGCAACTCGCCCGATGGGCTGTCGGCAGTCGCGCTCGTCACTGCGGCCGTGGCCACCGCCGAGTATGTTATCGGCGTCGAGCCGTTTTTTCCTGTCAACGAAGCTTCTCGAATCATCTACCTCTCTCGCGATATCGGCGAGAGCGAACGCGATTCGTATTCCCTCGACGTTCAGCTCGGCGCACGCCTACGGAGGCACGATGGTCGGACTCGTTCCACTCCTGGTGCTTCTGCTCGAGTCACGAAACTTTACGAGAAAGGGCGCTTGGGGCAATCGCGCTCGGTTGCGCCGCCCTGGGTGTCTTCGCCTGCGGGGCCCGTCTGCCGTTCATCGGTCTCCTCGTGGTTGCAGCCACGATCGTCATTCGCGGTGTGAGACGGAACGACATCCGCGTTGCTGCGGTGGCGATCGGGGCGGTTCTGGCGCTCACTGTCTCGCGCGACGAGCGACTCCAGAGGTTTGAGACCCTCTCCGACTCTGCCTACGTCGGTAGTCGCTTCGAGGGGAGCGTGAACGAGAACCTCCTGGAGATCCTGGCCGAGCATCCTGTGGGACGCGGCCTCGGCTCGGCGGTCGGAACGTCGATCCCCTATTTCCTCGCAGCGGAGTCGAGGCCGCAGGTCGGCCTCGAGAATGAGTTCGCCAGAATTGGAATCGAGCAAGGCCTGGTCGGTCTCCTCCTCTGGCTCGCGTTCGGCGCACTCGTCCTGCTCCAGAGCCCAAAGCGGCTGACGAGGTTTGGCGGGGTGGCCGACGCGAGCATGTCGGGCCTTCTGTCTCTTCAGCTGGTCAACTGGGTTCATCGGCACGGGGTTTCTCGCCTCGGTCCCGACGACCATGCTCCTGATGGTCTACATGGGGGTCGTGGCGTCCACGCACGAGGAGGCCCGATCCGGTGCCGCTTCGAGAGCGCCGGCGCTCGTCGTCCGACATACGGGCGCGTGAAGATCAGCTGGCTCATTGTGGCAGGCGGCGCTCACAGCCGAGGCGGTCAAAATCGCGCCAACCTCGAGCTTGTGAGCTACCTCTCGCGAAACGCGCTTGGAGATGCCCATCTGGTGACTCACGAGGTGGCCCCGACTTTGTTGTCGATGCAGGGTGTCCACGTCAGTGTGGTTCGAGGCCCTTGGGAAGCATCGCGCTTGGCGAAAGACTTCTCGAGCGCGAGGCGAGGCGAACGCGTTCGAGGCTCGGAAGCCGCACAATCGTCGTTGCGAACGGTGGCAACTATCCGCGCGCCGACGTGAACTGGGTTCATAGTGTCCATCACGTCTGGCCGGTACGAGACGATGGAGCGCCGGCCCATTCGGCGGATCTTCAACCGGCTAAAGAAGTGGGATGCTCGACGAAGGGAGGCCGCCGCCATCACATCGGCGCGTCTGCTTATCGCGAACTCCTCGAGAACGGCTGACGACCTCGTGAAGGTCCTTGGGGTGACGAGGGAAAGGATCGCGACCATCCAGTTTGGGGCGGACGGTCCGACCGTTCCGCAGCGACCGCAGCGCGAAGGAATGAGGCTGGCCTTCGTGGGGGCTCTCGGTTGGGACCGGAACAAGGGACTCGACCGTGCGCTCGAAGCGCTGGCTCTGCTTGTGAAGCGAGGCGATGAGCACACAACCCTGGTCGTGGCAGGGCCTGGCATCGTGACGCCATGGCTGCGACTGGCCCGGAGCCTCGGGGTTGACCGGAGGGTCATGTTCCTCGGAATGGTAGAGGATGTTCCGGCTCTGCTCAGGGACGTTGACTTGCTTGTGAGCCCCGTCCGCTATGAGGCATACGGGCTGGCGGTCCAGGAGGCCCTCGTGGCTGGAGTCCCGGCGCTGGTCTCGGCGAATGCCGGCATCACCTCCATTCTCCGTCCAGTTCTCCCGCAGCTTGTCGTGCCAGATGAGGCAGATGCGCAAGCTTGGGCGGCGGTCATCGAGCGCTCGGCGCGGAATATCGAAGCTCTGAAGACGTCCGTGGCGGCCTTGGGGGCATCTCTCAGCAAGCGGTCGTGGGACGAGATGGCCGCGGAGATCGTCAACGAGGTGAACGCCCGGCTGCTAGAGAGACGCTGACCCAAGCTGGTTCTGGAGAAGCTCACGTCGGAGTCTTCCAAGCCCCACCAGCGCCTGAACGAGGAACGGGGGAATGCTCGAGCAGAAGCCAAAGAGCGAGCGTCGCGAAGCTGGGAGACATCGAGCTAAACAGGGCAACCGCCTGGCGGACGAGGGTCAGCGGAATGCCTGTTCACGCCTTCTCCAGCCAAGCTCGCGCCGCGCTCAGGCGGTCGATGCGTCGATGCACGACGTCAGATTCTCGGATGGCTACCGCAGCGCCCGTACCACTCGGTTGTCTAGCAGGCCACCGTACGCCACGTACGCAGTGACGAGAGACCCCGCTCAGTACCTGCCCACGGTGGACTCGAGGTAACTTCCCATCGTCATCTTACCTGTGCCTGGAGCCTCCCTCTCCCCCGACGGCCAAGAAGCTGATGCACATTGCAATAACGACTGGTCATGCCGCCACGGTCGGCGGCATTGAAGCGTACACGAGTTGGCTCGTCCGGGCGCTCCACAACCGCGGCCACACGGTCGACGTTTGGACGCGGCATACCCGGCGGCGTATCCGAGCCAACCTGGATACCACGTGAGTCAGCCAAACACGTCATCGCATCCCCGGACGACATCGCGCGTCTAGTGAAGGAGCGTCGGCCTACTGTAGCGCTCGTTAACCCATTTGACGGCGAGTGCGAAGCGGCAATACTCCGACTTCTGCCTTCGGTTCTTTTTGCACACACTTTCTACGGGACCTGCGTGAGCGGCGCAAAGATGCACGCCTTTCCGAGCAGGGTTCCTTGCGCTCGCATGTTCGGCCCCGCGTGCCTCGCGCTCTTCCTCCCACGCCGTTGCGGAGGCCTCGACCCTCTTGTTGCGCTACGAATGTACGGCCGGGAGAGTGCGCGTCAACGCTTACTAAGACTATACTCGAGCATAGTTGTCGGCAGTGTCTTTATGCAAAATGAGCTAGTGAGACACGGCGCTCCCGAGGAGCGCGTGAAGTACCTGCCGTTTCCTGCACTTGAGCAAATGCATGCCGGCTCAAGCAGGTCCCTTTAACCACCCTATTCGTCGGCCGGATGACCAAAGTAAAGGGCGCCGATCTCTTGATCGATGCGGCGCACGCGCTAAAGCAGAGAGGACTTTACCTCCGGCTTGAGTTAGCCGGTGACGGGCCTGAAAGAGCAGCCCTGGAAAAGCAGGCGTCAAGGTACGGATTAGATGCGACGTTTCATGGCTGGGTTGCTGATAAAATCAAGCACCAGATTTTTAAACGTGCAGAAGTGCTGGTCATGCCGAGCACCTGGCCGGAGCCGTTCGGTTTGGTCGGCCTTGAGGCCGCAGCGTACGGCATACCCACAGTCGCATTTGACGTTGGCGGCGTTCGCGAGTGGCTCCATCCAGGAAAGAATGGCGTACTAGCTCCAGCTAATCCTCCCACGGCACAGGGGCTGGCCACAGCCATCGCCACAGTATTTGCTAACCCAAGACACTGGCAACAGCTCGCCCGTGAAGCGCGTGTAGCAGAGCGTCCCAACCAAGCAGCACATGTCGCTGCTTTGGAGGAGGTCCTCGTAAGGGCCGGAAGGGACACCGTCCAAGCGCCACCACTAGCGACCAAGGTCCCCTACTGAGTGCTCACGGCTCCTCCTTCCTGGCTCCCGCCTTCTTAATCACGACACCAATCGCCACATGACTAGGGAAGACCATCCCGCGCCCGTAAGTGTTAAATCCCTTATGCACCGCGCGTGACACGAACCGCCGAAAGCGAGTTGCAGCGGGCGGAGGAAGATGGAATCGCCCCTTCTTGTCTTTGTAGCTCTCGAGCGGACCGCGGTCTACATACTCAAAGCTAGACATTTGGAGCAGGTGGGCGCGGCGTCGGCAGTATTCTCAGATAGAAAAGTCTGGATTCAAGCGCCAATAATCTTCTGGGTATGCGTGTAATGGCCAAACCACAGGAGTTACGAGAACGACAGTCCCAGTCTCGCCGAGGATGGAAGATATACTATCCAGGACCCGGATCGGATTGAACGCGCGCTCCCAAGACGTTTAGCGCGATGATGCTGGCAAACGGCGGAGTTCCTACTAACGCTCCTCGCACCGAGGCGAGTGGTTCTTCGAAGTTAACGAGGAAAATCAACGTCTTGGCCCGGGACGATATCGGTGCCATCGTACTTCATACCCCGTGATTCCAGTTGTCTGCGAAGCGTGGCGCCCCCGTAGCCGACGCCAAGCTCAAGACATGGAGACTTCACGAGACCCGCGTCGACTTGCTTCAAAACATAAGTCGCGTCGGCGGCAGACCATTGCCTCCTCACTCTAGGCTTCCTGCCCCAGGGCCCTTGCTGGCCTGGGCGCGTTTCGGAGCTCGAAGCAGGTGTCGCGGCGCGCGGAGGCGGTTGTAATGGGAGAGAAGTGCACGAACGGTTGCGGCGGGGAGCAAGAGTGCGAGGCGGAGGAGGACTTCCCCTCCAGGAGCCCCACAATGCCCCTGTCTTCTTCGCGATGCGAATGACTTTGCCGTCTTCCGCCGAGACGGCCTGCAAGACAGCCGTAGGGGCAAGCGTCGCGAGCTGCCTGAATCTGGTTCGCCTGGCATCGGCGCTACGCGCCTTGACCTGGGCCATTTTAAAAAAGAGGCGGTCTATGGTGAGACCACTCGAAGTCGCTGATTCACTGTGGACTCGATACGCCAGCCAGTCCGAGCAAAAATAAAAACGAGAGCCAACCAACGCAGCTCGAACGTAGAAATCTAGTTCCGGGGTATTGAGTGTCCGGTCGAATCGAAGCCGATTGACGAGCTCCCGACTCACGAGTGTGGCGCTCGGTGGGACGGCATTCGTCCAGGCGACTGCCTCTGGATCGGCGAGCGGGCCCGCGGGGGAGAGCGTCTCGGCCAGAAAACGGCGGAGAAGTGCGGCGGAGTTTGGAACGACTTCGCCGAGGGCGTCGATCAGGACGTGATTCGAAAAGACGACGTCAAAAAGACTCTGTATAAGGACTCAGCGTACTTAAGAAGTTGGGACGCAGCCGGTCATCGTCCCCCGATGATCGAGAAGGTGCGAGCCATGTGCCTGTGCTGCGCACCAGTTCCAATTGCCGGCCAAGCCGAGATGCGATGGCGTGTGCACGTATCTGACACGCGGGTCCGCTTCGGAGTAGTGCTCTCCGAACTCCCCGAATCGCTTCGGAGACTGCCAGTCAGTCGCTTATGAGAACCTCGAACGTCGCATGTCTCTGGAGCAATGCGGACTGCGGTCGCTTCCCTGAGGAGGGCCAAACGACGGAAAGTCGGAATCGCGATCGTGAGCATCGGTCGAAACTCACGCGTTTGCTAGCAACTGTCGATAGAGACCCATCATCGCTGGCCCCCATCCTACTCGCGTCTAAGTGGCGTTGCGCGTGCAACCAGAGCGCCTCGGCGCTCATTCTCGACCGGAGCTCTGACGCAGTAGAGAGCTCCCGCAGAGCTGCAGCGATGTTCCGCTGGCCGGCCCGGTGTAAAGAGCAGACCGTGCCTGCCGTGATGGACCTGCTCGAGGACCCCGCCGGCGCGCGCTGCCACGACGCTTCGCCCCGAAGCCATGGCTTCGGCGAGTGTTCGACCAAAGGGTTCAGGACGTGTACTGGCGTGGACGACGATGTCGAGCGCTGCGTAGACGGCCGCGGTCCTCTGCTGAAAGGACACAAGACCGCATCTGTCTTCGAGCCCCAATGCGGCAATATCTCGCCGTAGCTTACCATCTTCGGACAATTGGCTTCCGCGAGTCGCGTAAACCGGACCGCCAAGCGATTTAGAATCTTAGACGCAAGTCCCGGAGCTGCGCCGCCGCCTCGAGGAACAGATGGTGCCCTTTCCATAAAGCATAGGTGGCGACCAGGCCGATTCGCAAAGTCCCCGGCAAAGCCGGGCAGAAGCCGGCGCTAGCATCAAGGTTCATCGGGGCAACTGTTCCGGGGGAAAAGAGCTCGGTACGAACGCCGTTGAGAATCATTGCGGTCTTTAGAGTGCGGAGCGTTTTCTGGGCATCGCGCTCCACTGCAACCGACACAGCGACCGCTAATGAGATCCGGCGGCGAAGAAGTGGCAGGATTCGAGAGCTCAGTGGTCGCTCCGACAGAAAATCATGAAGGTGTAAAACGAGGGGGACGGAGCGTGGTTTTGCGAGCGCGGCGAGAAAATGGGTCTTCAGCCCATTACTGTGAATAATGTCAACTCGCTTACTATCGAGCAGTCGAGAGAACCGTGGCAGCCAGGCGGCTAGTGCCGCCAGCGTACGGGCACTGAGAAAGCCGCGCTCAGAGTCGTTTAGAGAACCACTCTCACCCAATCTCGCCAGGGAGTCAGGCAAAGGGAGTGTATCGGTGATTGCGCCCAAGGCTGCGGCCTCCGAGAGCAGCGGCCCGTCCTCGAGCGCAAGAACCTCGATCGCAAGCTCAGGAACGACCCGCTTCAACGAAGCAACAAGGTCGAGCAGCGCCCGCTCTGCGCCGCCGAGGCCCCCCAAGGGGTCCGGAAGAGCACTCTCATTTGGTTTCCAGGGCGCGAGCGTACGCCTCGGCGATTCGGTTTCCATGAGCGCTCCAGCTAAAGCGCCGTGCTTGCGCCGTGCGGACCGATGCTGATGGTGGAGCTTGTGAGCGGTCCAGCAGTGAGCGGGCCGCGTGAACGAAGGCGCCAACTTCTCCTAAAGCGCAAAAGACCGCGGCGTCTCCGGCGGCCTCCCGGAAACCGGGGATGTCGCTGAGCACCACCACCGCCCCCGCAGCGAGCGCCTCGACGGCCGGAAAGCCGAATCCCTCTCGGTCGCTCGTCAGCAGTACGAGCTTCGCGTGTCGGTACAGGGCGGCCAAGCCGGCGCGAGTCAGCGGTGGCGTCTGGACCAGCTGTCCGCGATCCCGAGGTCCCGCAGCGAGTGCTCGCTGGCCTTCGTCGAGCTTGGCTCCGTGCTGGACCAGCCGGAGGTCGGGCCGATCTCGGTGGACCTCTGCGAAGACACGGAACAGGACGTCGAGCCGCTTTCGGGGAAAGTTCCCCGCCACGTTCAGCACGTAGCGTCAGGCCGCGGACGAGGTCGGGGAGCTCCGCGCCTGAGGGCTGAAGAACTCCTCGGCGACGCCCAGCGGGGCATGGACAAGGCGCGCCTCGGGGAGCACGCCGCGGCCGAGAATCTGCTGGCGAATCTGCTCCGTGCTGAAGAACACCACTGCCGCGCGGCGCAGTCCCGCGAGCTGGAGGCGAGCCATGCCACACGCCACGGCGCCTGCCCGCGTGGCTCCAGTGCCGGCTCGAAAGCGTCCAGGTCGTGGCAGTAGATCCCGGTTCGCCCAGCGGGAAGCACGAGCGCGAGCTGCGCGTAGCGTGTGATCCGCGATGTGGAATAGCTCGAATTCGCCGCGGTCGCGTCGCAGCTCCGCGGGATAGGTCACGAAGCGCGTCACCAGCCGGTCCGAGTTCCACGCTCGCGCTCGCGCTAGAAGAGGCACGCGCTCGAAACCACGAAGAATCGAGGTCGAACCGCGACGCTCGTGAACTGTTCGGAGTGTTCGCGCTGGAGATGCGTCAAGAGCATCTCGGCCACGTACTCCATGCTCGGCCAGCGCTCCTCGACCGCGTCGAAGATCACCGCGAGTCGCCGCGGTGGGCTCACGCCCGCGACTTCCTCCAGGACCTCGCGGAGCGCGTCTGACGTACCTGGCGCGTGCGCCGCCAGCCGAGCCGCTCGAGCTTCCCTGGATCGCCCACGAGCCACGGGATCTCTGCCGGACGGAGTCGTGCCGGGTCCACGCTGGATCCGGGCGCGCGTTCCGGCGAGCTCCTGGAGCAGCTCCAGAGCCTCGCCGGATGCTCAGGCCCTCGCCGGAACAGACGTTGTAGACCTCGCCGGGGACTCCTCGCTCGAGCAGGAGCAGATACGCGTCCACCACGTCGGCCGACGTGGCGTGAAGTCGCGCACCGGCGTGAGGTCCCCCACCTGGACCACCGGCAGCGGCCTTGGCCTCTGGCGATCGCGAGCAGCTGGCGCGCAAACGAGGGCATCACGAACTGGGGCGCCTGGCCTCGTCCGAGATGGTTGAACGGCCGAAGCAGCACGACCTGCGAGCCCGTGCGACGCTCGCCGCCTGCCGCCCGAGCATCTCGGCTCCGGCCTTGCTCGCCGCATACGGGCTGAGGGGCGCCAGCGGAATCGTCTCCACTGCGCGCGACGCCGCGCTCGAGCCTGCCGTACTCCTCGCCCGAGCCGACGAGCAGCACGCGCGCGCGCGGGCGACTGCCCTCCGGACCGCCTCGAGCAGGTTCGCCGTCCCGACCACGTTGACCCGGTGCGTGTCCTCCGGAGTTCTGATGGCTCCAGGCAACCGAGCTGACGCCCGCCAGGTGAACGACTCCCTCCGGGCCGAACTGCTCGAAGCGCGCGAGCACGGCCGAGGCGTCGGTGATCTCGAGCGCCGCCCGGCTCCGCCCGGACCTCCGCACGCCTCGACCTCGTCCCCCCGCGCCCGCAGCGCCCGCACCAGGTGCTTGCCGACGAATCCATCGGCGCCGGTCACCAGAACCTTCACCTCACCGGCTCCTGCGCAGCCTCTCGAGGTCCGCGTCCACCATCATCTCGACGAGCTGACGGAAGTTGACGGTGGGCTCCCACCCGAGCTCGGCCTTCGCCTTGGCGGGGTTGCCGATCAGGAGGTCCACCTCCGCCGGCCGGACGAACTTCGGATCGACGACCACGTGCTCCTGCCAGTCGAGCCCGACGTGGGCGAAGGCCACCTCGCAGAGGTCACGCACGCTGTGCGTCTGGTGCGTGGCGATGACGTAGTCGACAGGCGTCGGCCTCTGGAGCATCAGCCACATCGCGCGGACATAATCGCCGGCGTAGCCCCAGTCTCGCCGTGCATCGAGGTTGCCGATGGCCAGCTTCTTCTGCAGCCCCAGCTTGATGCGCGCGACGCCGTCGCTGACCTTCCGGGTGACGAACTCCAGCCCGCGGCGCGGCGACTCGTGATTGAAGAGAATGCCGCTCACCGCGTACAGCCCGAACGACTCGCGGTAGTTCACCGTGATGTAGTGCCCGTAGACCTTCGCGACCCCGTACGGTGACCGTGGATAGAACGGCGTGCTCTTCCGTCTGCGGGGTCTCGTGAACCTTTCCGAACATCTCGGAAGAGGACGCCTGGTAGAAGCGCGTCTCCGGCGCGGTGTGGCGGATGGCCTCCAGCACCTTGGTCACGCCCAGGGCGGTGAACTCGCCGGTCAGCACCGGCTGCGACCAGCTCGTCGGCACGAACGACTGGGCGGCGAGGTTGTAGACCTCGTCCGGCCTGATCTCGCTGAGCAGCGTCCCCAGGGAGTACTGATCGAGCAGGTCGCCCTGGTGGAGCTGGACGCGGTCGCGGAGGTGATCGATGCGTTCGAAGTTCTCGCTCGAGGAGCGACGAACCATTCCGTGAACCGCGTAGCCCTCGCGAGAGCAGCAGCTCCGCGAGGTAGCTCCCGTCCTGCCCGGTGATTCCGGTGATGAGCGCGCGCTTCATGAGGTCATCCAATCCTAGCACCCGGAGCGACGCTCAAGGTCTCCAGGCTCCGTTCGATCGAGAAGCGCTCGCGGTAGAGCCGCGCGCCGCGCTCTCCCAGACCTCGAGCCCGGTCAGCGTCCGCGAGGACCGCCTCGCAGGTCCGTGCCAGCGCGTCGGGTCGACCTGCCGGCGCCAGTGCGACGGCGCCCCCTCGCGCCAGACCTCGTCCGTCAGGAACCCGTCAGTCGTCACCACCGGCACGCCGAGCGCCAGGGCCGCCATCGCGCTGGTCCTGCGCGCGCTGATGCCATCCGGAAACGGCTGGAGCGCCAGCGTGGACGCCTTGAGCAGCGCTGCGACCTCGGCCGCCGGAAGGTCGTCGAGCGCGCGAACGCGTTCGCCGAGCCCCAGGGTCGTGCCGAATTCGCGGGCGCCGCGGCCCAGCAGCAGGAACCGGACGTCCGGCCGTCTGCCCGCGAGCTCCCGCAGAGCCGGCGCGAGGTCTGCCCGGATGAGCGGTGCGTACGTCCCGAAGTGCGACACCCAGGTGCCGCCGCCGAGCGTCTCCCGGGCGTGCGCCAGCTCCGCCGCCCCGACGTCGACCGGCAGGTTGCTCGGAATCGGCAGCCAGACCGCACGCCCGGCATCACGACCGAGCCTGCGCCGCCAGGCCTCGATCGACACGAAGATCCGGTCCGCCCGCTGCGCGAGCGCCGCCGCCATCCAGCGCTCCACTCCGTGCACGAGGTGCAGATGTGGCTTCCGCCAGAGCTTCCACCCCAGCGCGACCTCGTGGAACTGGATCCACAGCTCCTCTTCACGTGCGACGAGCCATCGAACCAGGGGGACGTTCATTCCCCTGAAGCCGAAGGCCGTCGGGACGTACTGGACGAAGAGGCGCCGCGGACCCTGGGAAGCCGACAGGCCTTCCGAGATCTGCTGGAGCGAGCGCGGGCCGAAGTCCGCCACCCGATGAACCACGACTCCTTGCCCCGCGAGCTCCGCTCCGGACACCTCCGGCGCCCAGACGTGGACGTTGCCCCCGCGCTCTGCGAGCGCAGACGCGAGCGAGCCGGGTGTAGTCCGCCACGCCGCCCTTCGCAGGCGGATACTCGGGGGTGAGGAAGTGAAGCGCCGGGTCAGGCAAGCGGGTGCTGTTGCCGCGAGGCCAGGACGTGCGGCCACGAATCGAGGGCGCCGTCCGTCAGCGGCCTCAGCAGCTGCCGCGGATCCCGGAGCCGCCCGTACGCCACGGCGCGGGTCGTCTCCAGCGAGTGATCGACCGCCCAGAGCTGGTACCCGTGGCCCCGGAGCGATCCGACGAGCTCCAGGACCGACGAGCCCAGGGCACCGATCTGCGGTGGGTGCAGCTCGAGCAGGAGGTTGCGGACGCGCTTCTCGCGCAGGAGCCGCTCGGCTCCCCGGAGCGCGAGCACCTCGGCGCCCTCGATGTCCATCTTGAGCAGCCCGACCTCGGCCACCCCACGCGCCTCGAGCAGTGCATCGAGCGTCTCGGCCGGCACGTCGAACCGCGCGCCGCCCTGGTCGGTGGCAACCGAGGAGATGCCCCAGTTGTCGCCCCGCTCGTCGAAACCGTTCAGCACCAGCACTCCCCGGCTCGCCGCGGCGGCGATCTGGACCGCCTCGACGCTCAAGGACGGGTTCAGGTCCAGCGTCCGCCGCAAGGTTGCAAAGACGCGTGGGTCAGCCTCGACCGCAAGCACCCGGCCCTTCGGTCCAGCCCGCGCCGCGGCGAGCAGCGAGAAGTAACCCCAGTGCGCACCCACATCCACGCACGTGTCCCCGGGGCCGACCAGCGCCGGCAGGAGCAGCGTCTCCTGCGGCTCGTACATCCCGAGGAAGAAGACCTCACGGGCGAGGGAGTTGCGGAGGTCGCACCAGAACCGGATCGGCCTTCCCTCGAACGAGAACTCGGCCACGAATGGCTCGACCGGGCCCAGCCGTGCCATCCGGTTCATCAGGGGATACCGGCCTCGCGGGAGTCCACGCAGCAGGACGCCGACCGCGCGGAGCCAGCCCGGTGCCTCGTGTGTGCTCGACCTCGCCTCGACCGTCACCAGTTCGGCTCCCTCGAAATTTTTTCCCGGTGCTCGCCGCAGGGACATGTCCCAAGGGCCCTCTTCGCGTGGCACATCGCATCATGCCAGACTCCGCGTCCGCTGCATGGTCACCTACGCCGTCGCTTTCCTCGTCGCGCTGATGGTTGGGGCCGTGCTCACCCTTCTGGTCAGGAACCAGGCCGTTCACCTCGGCTGGTTCGACCAGGCGAAGTCCACGCGCAAGGTTCACGTTCGACCCGTTCCGCGCCTGGGCGGCATCGCAATCGTCGTCGCGTTCTTCACGCCGATGACCGCGTTGCTGGTCGTCGACTCGGGCGTCGGGCGGCAATTCGTCGCGAACCGCGACCTCGTTCTCGCGCTGTTCGTCGGCGGAAGCGCCATCGCGCTGCTCGGGCATCTTCGACGACTTCCGCGGCTCCGGAGCTCGCCTGAAGTTCACCGTCCAGTTCGCCGTCGCGCTCGCGATGTGGGGCGTCGGGCTGCGGATCGAGAGCATCACCTGGCCGTTCGGTCAGCCGATCCATCTGGGATTTCTGTCCCTGCCGTTCACGCTGCTGTGGATCGTCGGCGTCGTGAACGCGGTCAACCTCATCGACGGCCTCGATGGGCTCGCCGGCGGCGTCGCCTTCTTCGCCGCGGCGACCAACCTCGTCCTCGCTCTCGCCCGCGGCGACGTGCTCATGGCGCTCTGCATGGCCGCCCTCGCCGGCGCCGTCCTCGGCTTCCTCCTCTTCAACTTCAACCCGGCGACCATCTTCATGGGCGACACCGGGAGCATGTTCCTCGGCTTCGTCCTCGCCACGGTCAGCATCAAGACCTCGACCAAGTCGGGGACCGCCGTGGCGATGGTGGTCCCGGTCATCGCGCTCGGCCTGCCAATCACCGACACGCTCCTGGCGATGTTCCGGCGCGCGTTCCTCGGCCGCCGCATGTTCGACGCCGACCGGGACCACATCCACCACCGGATGATGTCCCGGCTGCACCTGAGCCAGCGGAACGCGGTCCTTGCGCTCTACGGGCTCAGCATCCTCTTCGGCGCGACCGCTCTCGGGCTCGCGAGCGCCAACAGCGTCCAGAGCGCGCTCCTGCTCGCCGCCATCAGCGCGGTCGTCATCGTGTTCGTCCGCAAGCTGGGTTACTTCAATCTGAAGAGCGCGCAGGCCGCGAATGCCACCCGCCGTCGCAACCTCCTGCTCCGGCGCGCGGTACGAAGGACCGTCGTCGCCGTGGAGTCCTCCACCAGCCTGACCGACATCTGGAACGCGCTGCGACCGCTCACGTCGGAGCTGAACACGGCACGATTCGAGTTCTGGTTCCACGTGCCAATGCAGTCGAGCCACGAGCGTGAAGGCCTGCACTACGACTTCGAGCGCGTGGCGGGAACCGCCCTGCCGGTCGAGCTGTCGGTCGAGCTCGGGAACGTCGATGGGGCCTCTCTCGGTGTCCTCCACGCGACATGGCGCGACGGGCGCCTGGAAGTGGACCGTGACGAGGAGCTGGCGCTCGAGCAGGTCGCCCACGCGGTCACCGCCACCGTCGTCCGGATCAGCATCCCACCGGTCGTCGAGGGTGCGAAGGTCGTCGCCCTCCGCAAGTAGCGCAAGTCTGGTAGAGCGCCGCCTCGGTCATGGCGCCGTCCCTCCTCGACACCTTCCGGGTCCTCGCGTCCTTCTCGCCGGCGCGCACGTCGCTCCGTGACGCGCCGTGGGAGGAGTACGTCGACTGGGCCATCGGCCAGGGGCTGGCGCCGCTCGCGGCGTACAACCTCGAGTACCGGTTCGGGGGCGGCGGGGCTCCGGACTGGGCCCGCGACCGGCTGCTCTCGGTCTACCAGGGCTCGCTCAACGACAACGTGATGAAGCTGGTCAACTTCAAGCGTGCCGTCGACGAGCTCGAGGGGCGGCGCATCGTCCTCCTCGGAGCCGCGAGCTACGCCGAGTCGCTCTATCCGCACGTCGCCTTCCGCCCGGTGCTCGACCTGGACCTGCTGCTCCCCGCGGCCGACCTGGACGGACTGGCCGGGTTCCTGGGCAAGTCCGAGTTCAAGCCCGTCGAATCCCATCGGCGCGTTCGCGTGCTCTCGGATGGCCGGACGCAGATCACCCTCCACGGTGGGCTGCTCGGCCCAGGCTTCGAGGACGAGGACCGCGCGCTGCTCGACCGCGCCCTTCCGCTCCGCGCCTTCGGTCCATCCTTCTTCCGACTCGACGGCGAGGACGCTCTGCTCGCCTCCATCCTCGAGCAAGCGCACGCCGGCTACTCCGTCCCGACCATCACCTTCGTGGACCTGCGGGAGCTGCTCCTCGGCGCCCCGTCGATGCAGGGCGCCTACTCCCGCCCGCTCGACCTCGCCAAGATCCGTGCCCGGGCCGAGCGCTGGCGGCTGCAGCGGGCGGTGTACGCATCCACCCGCATCGTCGCCGCGCTCTTTCCCGAGACGAAGGCCATCGCAGACACCCTTGCGCAGGACTTGCGCCCGGCCAGCCGGGCACTTCTCGATGGGCTGGTGGTTTCACCACTGGCCCACCTGGGCGGAATGCGTGAAACTCGTGGAGCGGGGCGTCTCCGGCGACTGCTGACCGGCGGACGTTCTCCGGGCTCCCAGTGAGGAACCAACAGCGATGAAACTGACGATCGTCGGCTCGGGCTACGTTGGCCTCGTGGCCGGCACCTGCTTCGCCGACTCCGGCAACGACGTCATCTGCGTCGACGTCGATGCCGCCAAGATCAAGGCGCTCAACGCCGGCAAGATCCCCATCTACGAGCCGGGCCTCGAGGAGCTGGTCCACAAGAACGTCCGCGAGAAGCGGCTGTCGTTCTCCACGGACTTGACCGCTGCCGTTGGCCAGTCCGAGGTCGTCTTCATCGCGGTCGGAACGCCCGAGGGCGAGTCCGGCGACGCCGATCTGCGGCACGTCCTCTCCGCCGCCGAGCAGATCGGCAGGGCGCTGAAGCGCTACACGATCATCGTCGACAAGAGCACCGTCCCGGTGGGCACGGCGGATCAGGTCCGCGAGACCATCGCCAAGGTCACCGACCAGGCGTTCGACGTCGTCTCCAACCCCGAGTTCCTCAAGGAAGGCGCCGCGATCGACGACTTCCTCAAGCCGGACCGGGTGGTCATCGGCACGAACTCCGAGCATGCCCGGAAGATCATGGCCGAGCTCTACGGCCCGTTCGTCCGCACCGAGAACCCGATCCTCTTCATGGACCCCCGGAGCGCCGAGCTGACCAAGTACGCCGCCAACGCGATGCTCGCGACCCGCATCTCGTTCATGAACGACATGGCGCTCCTCTGCGAGCGCGTTGGCGCCGACGTGGACGCGGTCCGCAAGGGGCTGGGCGCGGACAAGCGAATCGGCTACCCGTTCCTCTTCCCCGGCGTGGGCTACGGCGGCAGCTGCTTCCCCAAGGACGTGAAGGCCCTGGTCGCCACCGCGCGCGACTTCGGCATCGAGTTCGACCTGCTCCGCGCCGTCGAGCGGACCAACGAGAACCAGAAGCGGCTGATGCTCCAGAGGGCCACCAAGCACTACGGTGACCTTGCCGGGAAGCACTTCGCCGTCTGGGGCCTGGCGTTCAAGCCGCGCACCGACGACATGCGCGAGGCCCCCGCGCTGGTCATGCTCGAAGGTCTCCTCGGGAAGGGCGCCACGATCTCGGCCCACGACCCTGTCGCCACGCCGGTCGCCAAGCGGCACTTCGGCGATCGGATCCACTACACCGAGACTCCGTACGAGGCACTGGAGAAGGCGGACGGTCTCTTCGTCCTCACCGAGTGGAACGAGTTCCGCCGGCCGGACTTCGACCGGATGAAGAAGATCATGAAGCAGCCCGTTGTCTTCGACGGCCGGAACATCTTCGACCCGGCACGGATGCGCGAACGTGGCTTCGTCTACTTCGGCATCGGACGCCCCTGAGCCAGCCGCTCTGGAGGTGAAGTCCCGCCGGCTGCCCGCCTGGATCCGGGTCCTGCGCCCGCGGCAGTGGACGAAGAACCTTGCCGTCTTCGCCCCGCTGCTCTTCGCCAGGGCAGTCTTCGTCCCGGGACTCGCGATCCGCGAGGTCCTCGCCTTCGTCGCGTTCTGCTTCCTGTCCTCGGGCACCTACGTCCTCAACGACTGGGTCGACCGCGAGGAGGACCGGAAGCACCCGGAGAAGGCGCTGCGCCCCATCGCCGCGCGCGAGATCCGCGCCCGCACCGTCCTCCTGCTCATCATCATCTGCTGGGTCGTCGGCCTGGACCTGGGGTTTCACCTCGGGCGGGGATTCGCCGCCCTGGGTGCGGCGTACCTCGCCCTCCAGCTCGCCTACACGTTCGTCCTGAAGCACGAAGTCATCCTCGACGTGCTGTGCATCGCCTCGGGCTTCGTGCTTCGGGTGCTCGCCGGCGCGCTGGCGATCGACGTCCCGGTCTCCGGCTGGTTGTTCCTCTGCGCGATGCTACTTGCGCTGTTCCTCGCGCTGGCCAAGCGGCGCCAGGAGCTGGTCTCGCTGAACGACGGGGCGACCCAGCACCGGGCCGCGCTCGGTGAGTACTCGCTGCCGCTGCTGGACCAGATGCTCTCGACCGTCGCAGGAATGTGCATCCTCGCGTACGGGCTCTACACGGTCGCGCCGGATACCGTGGCGAAAGTCGGCTCGGACCGGCTGAAGTGGACGCTGCCGTTCGTGCTCTACGGGATTCTTCGCTACCTGTTCCTGGTCCACCGGCGACATGTCACGGGCTCTCCGGAGCGGGTGCTGTTCTCGGACGTGCCGACCATCGTGAACCTGCTGCTCTACGCGGCCACCGCGTTCGCGGTTCTCTACTTCTTCCCGGGCTGAGCCGGTTCCGCCGCCACGGCCGAGCCCGGGTCGCGCTTCCAGAAGGGCTTCTTCGCCCGGAGCGCGCTCTCCCGGCGCACGAACATGATGTCGATCTGGCAGAGCGCATTGTCCGTCTCGCGCCGGAACTGCCCGCAGACGTCGTAGGGGACGAACCCGGCCGAGGCCATGAACGCCACGACCTCCGGCATCAGCGGCGCTCCCTGGTTGTACTCGAGGAGCGACACCTCGAGGAGCACCACCTCCGCGAGCGCCAGGGTCCGCGTGCCGCCGCGAAGGACCTCGAGCTCGTACCCCTGCACGTCCACCTTGAGGAGCACCGGCCCCTTCAGCGTGGACCCGAAGCCCGCTCACCTCGTCCAGGGTGCTCATCGGGAGCGCGAGCAGCTTCCGGTCGAACCCGTGTTCTCCGGGAGCACCGACGAGCCTGCCTCCATCGCGTAGAACGGCACGTCCGATCGGGATTCCGGCCCGAGCAGCGCCATCCGGAGCCTTACCGACGGGCCCGAGCGCGCCGCGATGGCCTCGAGCCGCGGTTGCTTCTCAGGGTTGGCCTCCACCATCACGAACTCGGCACGCCGGGAAGATCGGTGGACGTGCTCCGTCCAGTCACCGATCCACGCCCCCACGTCGACGACGGTGCGCAGGCGCGAATCCGTTGTCCTTCGAGGTTGGCGAGGCTTCCCCACATCGAGAGCACGCCCTGCTGGAGCTTGAGCCGCTCCGGCGCCTGCGGCGAGCACCATCTGCAGCGTGGTGTACCAGCGCCGCTCGGGAACACGCCGGAGGAGGGAGGGGCCGAAGAGACGAGCGACCTTCGCCAGCATTCTCACCTCACGTAACATGCGGCTCCGTTCCCGGTCCATGTCGCCGAGCCCCCTGCCACGCCGCGTCCTGCACATCGTGCCGGCGCTCCTCGACGAGCAGGACCGCCTGATCGGCGGCGCAGAGCGGTATGCCTGGGAGTTGGCCCGGCACATGGCTCGCGAGGTCGACACGACGCTACTCAGCTTCGGTTCCACAGATCGGGAGTTCGAGGATGGGAAGCTCCGGGTCCGCATCCTCGGGAAACCCTGGTTCGTTCGAGGTCACCGCTTCAACCCATTGAGCGCCAGGGTCTTCCCTGAGGTCTTTCGGGCGGAGGTTGTCCACTGTCATCAGCAGCACGTGCTCGTGTCGAGCCTCTCCGCGCTTGCTTCGCGGCTCTCCGGTCGTCGGGTCTTCGTCACGGACCTGGGGGGGGGAGGCTGGGATTTCTCCAGCTACGCGAATACCGATGGCTGGTTCCACGGACACCTGCACATCAGCCAGTACAGCCGGCGGGTCGCGGGCCAGGAAGGTCAGCCCTGGGCTCACGTCATCCTGACCGGCGTTGACACCGAGAAGTTCTCACCGGACTCGAGCGTCACGAAGACCGGCGGCGTGCTCTTCGTCGGACGGCTCCTCGCGCACAAGGGCATCGACCGGGTCATCAAGGCGCTCCCGGACGATCTCCCGCTCGACGTCGTGGGGCCATCGAACGACCCCAAGTACATGGCTCTGCTTCGCGAGCTCGCGACCGGGAAGAAGGTGAACTTCCTGGGCCACCGCGAGGATGCGGGCCTCGTGGAGGCCTATCGCCGGTCGAGGTGCGTCGTCCTCCCCAGCCTCTATCGCGACTGCTTCGGGAACGAGACCAACGTCCCCGAGCTCATGGGCCAGACGCTCCTCGAGGGCATGGCGTGCGGCATCCCCGCCATCTGCACCGACGTGGCCTCCATGCCCGAGGCGGTGGTCGACGGGGTCACCGGCTTCGTCGTCCCGCCGGACAACCTCGAGGCGATGCGCCAGCGCCCTGGTCACCCTCTGCACGGACCACGCACGCGCCGACGCTATGGGCGCGGCAGCTCGCGCGCGCATGCTCGAGCACTTCCAGTGGTCCAGCGTCGTCAGCCGCTGCCTCGACGCCTACCGCTCCTGACTACCCGCCCACCACGCCACCCGGGGGCGGCGGCCGGGCGAGCCCGCACGCCTGCTTCCCCGCGGTCGTACCGATCGTGTGGCAGTCACACCCCGGGAGCAGCGCCCCGCAGACCGCCTCGTCGGCCGAGGTCGTCCCGACCCGACCCTGCTCGTTCCCCGCCGCCTGGTTGCACGAATCCAGCTCGAACGTGTTCCCCGCGCACGCGCACAGCGTCTCCGCCAGCTGGCGGCAGCTGCTCTTGCACCCTGGCCCGAAGACCAGGACGGCCAAGACCGACATCCAGAGCGCAACCCTCGACATGGGCTCGATCGCCTAGCATGCCCCTCTTCCCCTCGTCCATGCCGCCCCCCCACCGGACCGAGCCGCTGCGCCGCGCCGCCACCGTCGCCCTCGTGGCCGCCGTGGCCGGACCCACGCTCTGGCTCGGGGGCGCTCCACCGGGCGCCGCGGTCCTCGCCGCCGTCCTCTGCGCCAGCGCGCTCGGCCTCCTCGTCGCCTCCGATGCTGGCCGCCTCGTCGTCCCGCCGCTCGCCGCCGTTCCCCTCGCCGTCGCCGGCCTCTCCGCCCTCCAGCTCGTTCCGCTCCCGCCGGCGCTCCTCGGCCTCCTCAGCCCACCCCTCGCCGAGCTGCGCACCTTCGCTCTCGTCCCCCTGGGCCTCGACGGCTGGCGCCCGCTCTCCCACGACCCGTCCGCCACTGCCGCCGCGCTCGCCGGCTCGCTCGCCGCCACCGCCGCCGTCATCGCCTCCGCCGGGCTCTGTCGCTCGCGCACCCGCCGGCGCGTCCTCGCCGCCGGCATCGGCGCAACCGGGGTGGCCGTGGCCCTCATCGGCTTCGGCCACGCGCTCGCCGACGCCTCCACCCTCTTCGGCCTCCACCGCTTCCAGAACGGCCAGCTCCCGTTCCTCACCCCCTTCGGCAACCCCAACCACCTCGCGGCGTTCGCCACCCTGGCCTCCACGCTCCTCCTCGGGCTGGCCGCCGATAGCCCGCAGCGCCAGCGCCAGGCCCTGTGGCTCGCCGGTGCCGTCGTCTGCGGCGCGAGCGCCTTTCTCTCGCTCTCCCGCGGCGGCATCGCCTTCTGGTGCGCCGGGCAGCTCGCCTTCCTCGTCCTCATGCTCCGCCGCCGTGACGGCCGGGGCACCGTCGGGCGTGCCGTCCCGGTCGCGCTCGCTCTCGGCACCGTGGCCCTCGTCGTCGGTTACCTCGCCCTGGACCGCATCAGCGCACGGCTGGCCACCGTCGATACGCTCGACAAGCTCCAGGCCTCCAAGGTCGACCTCTGGCCGATGTTCGCCCGACCCGCCGTCGCCGCCTGGCTCACGGGCCTCGGCCGCGGCACCTTCGGCCTCGCCTTTCCGCGCTGGCAGACCCCGCACTCGACCCTCGTCTTCTCCTTCGAGTACCCGGAGAACATCCTCCTCCAGCTCGCCACCGAGCTCGGCATCCCGGCCACCGTCGGCCTCGTCGCCCTCGCGGCCTGGGCCACCCTGCGCACCGCGCGCGGGGCCAGCAGGCCGATCGTCCTCGCCGCCTTCGCCGGCGTCGGCGCGCTCGTCCTCCACGACCTGTTCGACTTCGCGCTCGAGCTTCCCGGCCTGCGCCACCGCCGCCGCCGTCGCCCTGGGCATCGCCTCGGGCCCCTGGGTCGAGGAGCACGGCCGGCCGCTCCGCCGCGCGCCCACGCTCGCGGCGCTCGGAGTCGGGCCCTGCTGCTCGTCCTCGGGCTCGTCCGCGGCGCCGACTCGGCCACCCGCGCCGAGGCCCGGCTCGCCGCCCACGCCACCGGAAACGCCGCCACCGTGCGCGACGAGGCCCGCGCGCTCGTCGACCGACATCCCGCCGACGCCATCCTCTACCGGACCGCCGGATGGACCGAGGCCAGCCGGCCCGGAGGTCAGCCCCGCGTCGCGCTCGCCTGGCTGAACCGCTCGCTCTTCCTCCAGCCGCTCGACCCCGACACCCACCGCGTCGTGGCCCGGGCCCTGTTCCAGCTCGGCGCCCCCGCCCAGGCCCTGGTCGAGGAGCGACTCGCCCTCGAGTCCGGCGCCGACACCGCGACCGTGCTCGCCGAGTCGCTGCCCCGCGCCCGTGACGTCGACCTCCTCTGGAACCTCGTCGGCGAGTCACCGGGGCACGTGGACCTGCTCGTCACCGAGCTCTGGAAGCGGAACCGCAGCGAGGACGCGCGCGGGCTCCTCGACCGGGCCTTGCTCGCCTTCGCCGGTCGCCCCGAGGTCGCCGCGCTCACCGTCACCGCTGCCCGCATCCGTCTGCAGACGGGAGACCCGGCGGGCGCGCTCGTCCTGCTCGACGATGCCGAGAAGGCCGGACAGCCCGTGGCGCTCCCCCGCGCCGAGGCCCTCGCCGCGCTCGGCCGCCGCCCCGAGGCCATCCGCACGCTCGAGTCCGCCGTCTCGCGCAATCCCGGAGACGCCGAGGTCGGCTTCGCCCTGGCCGGATACCTCGTCGCCGCGGGCCGGCCCGCCCTGGCCCGCGCCGCGCTCGAGAGGCTCCAGCCCTTCGTCGGCTCCGGTGCCCGGACCCGCCTCGTCCTCGCCCAGGCCGAGACCTACCGCGTCGAGGGTCGCTACGGCCGATCGCTCGACCTGGTCCAGACCGCCATGCGCATGGCGCCCGACGCCCCCGGTCTCCACCGCCAGGCCGCAGAGCTCTACGAGTCGCTCAAGCGGCCGCGCGAGGCGCTGCGCGAGGTCGAGGTCGCCGTCCAGCTCGCGGGCCATCCCGCCGATGCAGCCACGGGCGCCTGGATTGACCGGCTCCGCACCGCGGTGGATCAGGAGACGGTGCGCGCGCTCGAGGTGCCTCGTGGCCTCGAGGGCCTGGAGGCGCTGGACGCCGGGACCGAGCTCGCAGGGCCCCACCGGATTCAGGGTCGGTAGCCAGCCGAGCACTCACGTCTCGGACGATGCGTTCTTCGGTCGCGCGGACGACTGAGGCGTCTCGAAGGCGAGACGCCCCTGTTGCGTCAGGGGGCGTCTGAAGCCCGTCGCATGGATCGCGGATGAGAACGCCCCGCCCGGTCGACCGCCCGGGCGGGGCGAGTCGTTTCCCGTGGTTGAACAGGATTACGAGGTGTCTGACACCTCGCGAGCCCCGCGACGAGCGCGTAACGAGGTGTTTGACACCTCGAGAGTGGACTGTGGGTCCCGCCATCCGGACGTTCGCTCGGATTCGGGAACAGCTTCTGCTCTGCTCCCGGCCCTCGATGACCTTCGCCCACGCCCTGACTGCCGCGGCGTTCGTGCTGCAGCTCGTCGCTCTCGAGTCCGGGACCTACTCCCCCGCCGCGCCCACCGACGCCGTCGACCAGCCCGGGAGCCACACCGTCGTCGAGCACCTCGTGCCGGGCAAGTCATACCGCATCCTCAAGACCGGTGGCCCCGAGCACCGCTGGTGCAAGCTCGAGACGCCGTCGGGCCCGGGCTGGGTCGTCTGCGCCGATGCGAGTGGTGCCACTCCGGCGCCGTCGAGCCCCGACGTCCGAGAGCCGCAGTGGGTCGAGCAGCGGCAGCAGCTGCCCGACTCGCTGCGACGCGACCCCGCTCTTCGCCGACATGCCCCCGCTCACCGCGACCGATCGCGAGGTGCTCCAGATGTGTCCGGCCCGCCCGGACGCCTCCGTCAGCCGCGGCGACGTCGAGCGCTTCTTCCGCGCGCACATCGAGGACCCACGCATCCAGCGCGCACTCTCCCGCGCGGGCCGCTCGGGAAACCGCGAGGACAACGTCGCCTGGCTCACGGGGCTCTGGGTCGGCACCGGGCCACGCAACGCCTTCACCCACGTCTTCTGCGGCGATGACTGGACCCGCGGAAAGATCGGTGGGCTCCACTGGCTGCCCCGGTACGTCCAGCTCGAGCAGGACGGGAAGGTCTGCTACCGCGGCCCGGCGAAAGGGAAGACGGCGCTGAAGGACGGCGAGTACACCTTCCGCTTCGTGGGCGTGTCGCCCTGGTCATGCGCCGTGAAGTCGGTCGGCGGCTTCACCGAGGACCACGACCCGGTCACGCTCGTCGCCCTCGGCACCCGAGCCTTCGTCCGCTGCTGCCCGCGCGAGGGGCGGAATGCGGTCGGCGTCTACGCTGCCGGTGACCTCGGCGGGCAGCGGTTCAAGATTCGCCTGCGGCACACGCAACGGCACCTACGGCATCGCGACCTTCTACCCGGTCGACGAGCGCCCGACCTGCGCCGAGTAGTCCGACCTTCTCACCTTACGGCCGGGAGAGCGCCCGCCCACGGGGCGCCTCGCTAGAGTGGCACCCGGCCACATGACCGACGACGCGCACCCGGAAGGCCACCGCAAGCTCGTGGAAGCGCTCCGTGCAGCGGCGCTGGCCTGGTCCCCCCGTGCGTACGAGGCGCGGCTGGTGCTGACGTCCCTCGTCGCCGGCGCACTCGCGCGGTGGGTTCACCTCTCGGCGCTGTGGGCCATCATCTCGGCGATCCTGGTCCTCCAGCCCGACCCGGTGGCGACGCGGCGGAACAGCGTGTCCCGGTTCGTGGCCACGGTGATCGGTGGCGCGGCGAGCGTCGGCGCCGTTGCGCTCGGGCTCGAGGGGATGCCGGCGTTCCTGCTCGCGATGGTGGTGACGGTCACCGTCTGCGCAGCGCTGAACCTGGAGGAGGGCCTCCGCCCCGCATGTGTCTGCACGGCCGTGCTGCTGGTCGGCGCGCAATCGCATGTGCCCGAGGCGCAGGAGCTCCGGTTCGCGGTGGACCGCATCCTCGCGGTGCTCGGGGGCGGCGCCGTGGCGCTGGCGATCTCCTACGTCCCCGGGTGGCGGCCCGAGGCGGCGGCCGCGGCGCGAGGAGCACGGGAGTCGACGTCAGGCTGAGGCCCCACCGCTCACGCCGTCTGCTGGAAGTCGTACACGCTTCCGATCCGGAGAATCCTCGTCAGCTCGTCGAGCGCGGTCATCGACTCCCTCGCCAGCGCCGGATCCGCGAGGTCCCGCATCGCCAGGCGCTCGCGGTAGTGCTTCTGGATCCACGCCTCCGAGATCCGCCGCGAGGCCCTCGTCGAGGAACACCCGCGCCTTCACCGCGGCGCGCTCCTCCTCGGTGAGCCGGATGCGCTGGCGCAGGCACGCCGGGCCGCCGCCGTTGTTCATCGACTGGCGGACGTCGAGGTAGTGCACCTGCGTGACCGGGTTCTCCTCGGCCACCACCCGCTCGAGGAAGGCGCGCGGGCCTGGGCCGTTGCCGCGACTCGACGGGGGCCACGATGCACATGCTCCCGTCGGGCAGCGTGAGCACCTGGCTGTTGAACGGATAGCCGAACACGCGCCTCCGAGACCGGCAGCTCCTTCGCGCTGGCCATCACCCAGCGGAACTCTCTCGCCGAGCCGGTTGCGCAGCGTCGCCAGCAGCGGTTCCACGGCGACGAACGCCTCCTCGTGCAGCATGAGGAACGCGTCGTTCCCCACGGCCATCACGTCGGTGTGGAACGCGCCGCCGTCGATCCCCGCCGGGTCCTGCTGCGGAAACAGGCACGCGTCGGGGTGCAGCTGGTGCAGCCTGGCCAGGGCGTGCGAGGCCTCGCGCGTCTGCCGGGCCGGGAATCGGTCCGGCCCCTTCACCGGATGCCAGGTGCTCCGGCCCCAGGCGAAGAGGTGCATCGCCGGGCCGACCGTCCACCGAGAGCCGGATGTGGTTCGCCGCGCCCTCGTCCGCGAAGTGACCGCCCCCGGGCAGCGGCCCGTGCACGGCGAAGCGCCGCTCGTCGGCGAAGATGGACCGGAGCACGCGCGTGCGTCGTGTCCGCCTCGAGGACGCGGTGGAACATCGCCTGGAGGTTCGCCACGGTGAGGTGCATCCGTCCGTCGGCGGTGTCGCTCGACGGCGCGGCGGTGGCGGCGTTGGCGGTCCACATCGACGCGGCGCTCGAGCACAGCCGGAGCAAGTGCTCGTCCTCGGTCGCCACCCGCGCCAGCACCTCCTCGTCGGTGCCGACGAACCCCAGCGCGCGCAGGGTGCGCAGGGACGGCCGGGGGTGCGGCGGCAGCACCGCCTGGCCAACGCCGAGCCCGGCGACGAAGCGCATCTTCTGGAGGCCCTGCAGCGCGGCCTCGCGCGGGCTCGACAGGTTGGCCTCGTTCGCCTGCGAGGCCAGGTTCCCGGGCGAGAGCCCGGCGTAGTTGTGGGTGGGGCCCACCAGTCCGTCGAAGTTCCACTCCCGCTGTGCCATATGAGATCCCTCGTTTCCCACGGTGGCACCATCCCTGTCCAAGCGCCTGAAGCGAACTCTCCGCTACGGGCTCCTCCGCGCCGCGCTCGCGGTCCTCGGTCGCCTCCCGCTCGGCTGGGCGCAGGCGCTGGGCCGCGCCGTCGGGCACCGCCGCGTTCCATCTCGCTCCGCGGCGAGCGCGCGAAGGCGCTGGCCAGCCTCTCGGTGGCCTTTCCCGAGATGAGCGAGGAGGCACGGCTGGAGCTCGCCCGCCGCTGCTTCCGCCACCTCGGGACGGCGGCGATGGAGATGGTCGTCGCCCCGCGGCTCGGGGCCCGCTTCGACGCGCTCGTGGACTGCTCCGGAGATGCGCTGGCGGCGATGGAACGGGCGGCGGCGAGCGGGAAGGGCGGGGTCTGCGTCGCGGCCCACCTCGGCAACTGGGAGCTGCACGCCTGGGGCGTGGCGCGGCACGGGCTTCCACTGCACGCGGTGGGCAAGGAGAACGTCGACCCGCGGCTCACCCGGCTCATCGACCGTTTCCGCGCGCACGGCGGGGTGCGGAACGTCTGGCGCGGGCAGCCCGGGGCGGCGGTGGCGCTGCTCCGGGCGCTCCGCAAGGGCGAGCTGCTCGGCATCCTCATCGACCAGGACACGAACGTGCAGAACGTCTTCGTGCCCTTCTTCGGCCGGCCGGCGGCGACCCCGCGGGCGGCGGCGGACCTCGTGCTGCGCACCGGCGCCGCGGCCCTGGTCTGCCTCATCCACAAGCGCGAGGACGGGCACCTACCGGGCCAGCTCGGAGGAGGTGGAGGTGCCGCACACCGGGGACACCGAGCGCGACGTGGTGGAGCTGACCGCCCGCTTCACCGCCCGCATCGAGGCGGCCATCCGTGCCCACCCCGAGCAGTGGGTCTGGATGCACCAGCGGTGGAAGACGAAAGCGTGCTAGGCCGTTGAGGGTGTCGTTGAGGGTCTTGCTCCCAGCATTGCTCCTCGTCGCCGCCTGCGGCTCGCCGCCGAAGGACGAGGGACCGGCGCCGCCCGAGGTCACCCTGCACGGCGTCCGCCTGCGCAGCTACCGCGGCTCGTCGCTGACCGCGGTGGGCCGCTCGGAGCTCATGACCTACGAGCGCGCGTCCGCCGACGTGGTCTCCGGACCCGGCAGCCTCGACGTGCTCAGCCACCAGGCGCCGTCGCTGGCCGGACGGTTGCCGCCGGCGACGCGCATCGAGACCCACGCCGCCCGGGGAAATCTGCTGACCCACGGCGTCGACGTGTGGGGCGGCGTGCAGCTGCGGACGCCGACCGGTCTGGAGGGCAAGACGGAGGGCGCGCACCTGGACTCGCCCACCATGCACGCCAGCGGCACGACCCCGGTGGAGGTGCAGGGGCCGGGCGGCTACTGGCTCCGGGCACAGGCCTTCGACCTCCACCTCCGCGAGGACCTGTACGAGTTCGACCGGATGCAGAGCCGGGTGAGCGCGCTGTGAGGCGGCGGAGCGATGCGCAGCGGAGCGGCCCTCGGCGCGCGATGCCTCCTGTTGCTGCTCGCGGCGGCCCCGGCGGTGCGCGCCCAGTCCACGGCGCCGAAGCCGACACCCTCGAAGCCGGCGACCGCGAAGCCGTCCGCCAGCACCTCCCGGAAGCCCCCCGACCTCGCCGACTGATCCGAACGAGCGCACGCCCATCGCCACGCCCGAGAACCCGGTCTTCGTGGACTGCGACCGGGGACGGATGGAGGGCAGCTCGCAGCGGTTCGTCTGCACCGGCCACGTGAAGATGGTGCGCAACACGACGACGCTCACCTGCGACCGCTCCATCGGCCACTACCTGGGGAAGGACGCGACCCAGATCACCCGGCTGGAGTGCTTCGGCAACGTGGAGGCGGTCGACGGCGATCGCTGGGCCCGCGGCGACCACGCCGACTACGACACGCAGAAGGAGGTCCTGGTCCTCACCGGCAACCCCGAGGCGCGCCAGGGCACCAACACCATGAAGGGCGACCGGGTGGTGTTCTACGTGGACACCGACCTCATCGAGGTGGAGCGGGTGAAGGGCGTGCTCGAGTCGAAGGGCAAGGAGCCGGGCCAGAAGAAGCCCGTGCCTCCGGAGCCCCCGGCGAAGGCGCCCTGATGCCGGAGCGGCTGCTCGCCGAGGGCCTGGTGAAGGCGTACCGCCGCCGGCGGGTGGTGGACGGGGTGCGGCTCGAGGTCGCGCCCGGCGAGATCGTCGGTCTGCTCGGACCGAACGGGGCAGGGAAGACGACGACCTTCAACATGGTCGTCGGGCTGGTGCCGGCCGAGGCGGGCCGGGTGTGGCTCGGCGACGCGGAGCTGACCGGGATGCCCATCCACCGGCGGGCGCGCGCGGGCCTGGGCTATCTGCCGCAGGAGCCGTCCGTGTTCCGGCGGCTGACGGTCCGGCAGAACTTCCTGGCAGTCCTCGAGCTGAACAAGGCGCTCGACCGGCGGGCGCGCGAGGCGCGGGCCCAGGCGCTGCTCGAGGAGTTCGGGCTCACCACGGTGGCCGAGTCGCTCGGCGAGCAGCTCTCGGGCGGCGAGCGGCGGCGGGTGGAGATCGCCCGCTCTCTCATCCCGGCGCCGCGCTTCATGCTCTTCGACGAGCCGTTCGCGGGGGTGGACCCGATCAACGTCGGCGACCTCCAGCGGCAGATCGTCCGGCTGAAGGAGCGGGGCCTCGGGGTACTCATCACCGACCACAACGTGCAGGACACGCTCCGGATCGTCGACCGCGCGTACCTGATCGCCCAGGGGCAGGTGATCGAGGAGGGCACGCCCCGCGAGCTGGCCGAGTCGGTCCGAGCGCGGAGCGTCTACCTGGGTGAGCGATTCCGGCTGATCGAGTGACCCCGCGGCACGTGCGCGTCGCTGCCGAGCAGCCTCTCGGCGACTCTGACGCCAGCGCCTCGCCGGCCGGCCCTCCGCGATCCTCCGAGCCCCAGCCCGCTCAGCCCGCGTCCGCGGAGCGCCGGGAGGCGCCAGCCCCTCGACCCGCGCGCCGCCCGCACGCATGTGCGCTGACGTCGCATGCCAGAAACGCGCCGCAACTCCGGGCTGATCCAGAGCCCGGACGCCCGAGGACCGTTCCTCGGACGCTGCGGTGCGCTCTTGCACGACACGCGCCAGCCGCATCAGAGGGCCCCCATGAAGTCAAGTCCGCCCGCGCAGAATCGCTTAAAATTCCAAGGAATTCCACCACCAGGCCAGCGTCCGAGCCGCCGCCTCTGGACGCCCCTTCCTCGCCGTTGGTAGCTTGGCACGGTCTTTGATGTACGACCGGGGTCGCCGCGCATGGCAATGGAACTGAAGCAAAGCCTTCGACTGACGCAGACGCTGGTGATGACCCCCCAGCTGCAGCAGGCGATCAAGCTGCTTCAGCTGTCCCGGATGGAGCTCCTCGAGACGGTCCGCGAGGAGATGGAGACCAACCCCCTCCTCGAGCAGCCCGACGAGACAGCGGACGGGAACATCGACGAGAAGGCCCCTGGCGAGGCCAGCCTCGAGGCGGCGAACGCCGAGGGTCCCTCCACCGAGGTCCTGGAGGCCAAGGTCCCTGAGCGGGCCGAGGAGGTCAAGGGTGAGGGCCCCGCGGAGATCGACTGGGACGCCTACTTCAACAGCTACCAGTTCAACGAGCCCACCACCGCCTCGAACAAGAACAACGTGGCCACCGAGGACCTGCCGTCCTTCGAGGCCAACCTGGTCGAGCGCGAGGACCTCTCCCGGCACCTCGAGACGCAGCTCGGGTTCCTGAAGCTCAATGACGCCGAGATTCGGGTCGCCTCGCTGATCCTCGGCAACCTCGACGACGACGGCTACCTCAAGCTCCCCGACGTCGAGGGCGACCCGCTGATCCGGCTGGCCAGCGAGGCGGACGTGTCGGTGGTGCTCGCCGAGCGGACACTCCGGAAGATCCACCAGCTCGAGCCCAAGGGCTGCGGCGCGCGGGATCTCCAGGAGTGCCTGCTCATCCAGGCCGCGGCGCTCAAGGACAACCGGGCGCAGCTCCTGTCCCTCATCCTCAAGCGGTATCTGAAGCTGCTCGAGTCGAAGAACCTCCCGGCCATCGCCCGCGAGATGAAGATCACCCTGGCCGAGGTGGTGGAGGCCTCGAAGCTCCTCGCCAAGCTGGACCCCAAGCCGGGGCGAAACTGGTCCGGCGAGGACGCGCAGTACATCACCCCGGACGTCTTCGTTTACAAGCTCGGGGAGGACTACACCGTCGTGCTGAACGACGACGGGCTCAGCAAGCTCCGCATCTCGGCGATGTACCGGGCGGCGCTGCGCAACGGCGCGGGCCAGAACCCCAAGGCCAAGGAGTTCATCCAGGACAAGATGCGCTCTGCGCAGTGGCTCATCCGGAGCATCCACCAGCGCCAGCGCACCATCTACAAGGTGACCGAGAGCATCGTGAAGTTCCAGCGGGACTTCCTCGACAAGGGCATCGCCTTCCTCAAGCCGCTCATCCTCCGCGACGTGGCCGAGGACATCGGGATGCACGAGTCGACGGTGAGCCGGGTCACCACCGCCAAGTACGTGCACACCCCGCAGGGCATCTTCGAGCTGAAGTACTTCTTCAACAGCTCCATCGCCCGCGTCGCCGGCGACGACATCGCCAGCGAGGCGGTGAAGAACCACATCAAGCAGATCGTCTCCGCCGAGGACGCACGCAGCCCCTACTCGGACCAGAAGATCGTCGAGCTGCTCCGTTCCCAGGGCATCGACATCGCCCGGCGCACCGTGGCCAAGTACCGCGAGGTCCTGGGGGTGCTGCCCAGCAGCAAGCGGAAGCGCTATTACTGATCCCCGGGCGCCCCGGGATGTGGTAGCCCCCCGGGCCCGATGCGTCTCCCGCTCCTGCTGGCCCTCGTCGCTGCAGTCCTCCTGGTCCCGCTGGCTCCGGCCCGGGCCGCCCCCCAGACCGTCCTGGTGCTCGTCACCGGCGACGAGAACGGGCACCTGCTGCCCAGCACCGAGGGCGAGCCGCCGAAGGGCGGCGCGGCCGAGACGCTCGGGTACTGGACCTCGAAGGAGGGCCACTGCCCCGGGAAGATCGCCCGGGACGGCGCCCCGGCCTGCAAGGACGGCAAGACGCTGGTCCTCTCCACGGGCGACCACTTCAGCGGTCCGTCGATCTCCTCCTTCTTCCAGGGGACGCCGGTCGCCGAGGCCATGGCCCGGATGGGCTACGCGGCGAGCGCCATGGGCAACCACGAGCTCGACTTCGGACGCGAGCAGTTCGACCGGCTCCGCGACACCGGCGGCTTCCCGTACCTCTCGTCCAACGTCCGGCCACCGGCGAACAAGAAGGACAAGGAGTACGATCTCGGACTGAAGCCGTTCACCATCTTCCAGCGCGGCGGGGTGAAGATCGGCGTGGTCGGGCTGTCGGCGGGGAACGTGGCGAAGACGGTGATGTCGGGCCGCTTCTACGGCAACGAGGTCGTCTCCTACGAGCCGGCCCTGCAGCAGGCCATCCCGGCGGTGCGCAAGGCGGGCGCAGACGTGGTCATCGTCATCGCCGACGAGTGCCCCACGGTGCTCGAGCCCATCGTCGCCAAGCACCCCGACTGGAAGCTCGCGCTGCTCGCAGGCGGTCACTGCCACACCCCGGTGCAGCGCACCGTGGGCACCACGCCGCTGGTGAGCCCGGGCCGCCGCTGGGAGAAGTACCTCCGTGTCGAGCTGACCGTGGACGCGAGCCGCCCCGCGGGGCAGCGGCTGGTCGGCCTGGACACGAAGGTCGTGGACGTCGTCGGGGGCCAGGGCGCCCCGGCGCCGGACGCGGAGCTCGGCGCGCGCCTGCAGACCTGGGTGAAGAAGCACGACGAGGCGCTGGGCGAGAAGATCGGCTACACCCGCAGCGGCGTCGACGCGAACTCGGCCACGCTCTACACCTGGTACACCCGCGCCATCCGCACCCGGCTGGGCACGGACGTGGTGATGCTGAACAAGAAGGCGTTCCGCGGCGGCGTGCAGCCCGGGCCCATCACACCGGGCAACGTCTACAGCGTGATGCCGTTCGACGACTCGCTCCTCACCGTCCGGATCAAGGGCAAGGACCTCGCCGCGGCGCTGGACAACCCGGCCGCGGTCTACGACGGCGCGAGCAAGCGAGACGGCGGCGGCTGGACGGTGAAGGGCAAGGCGCTCGATCCCGAGGCCTCGTACACGGTCGGGACGTTCGAGTACCTCTACTTCGGCGGGGACAACTTCCCCTTCGAGCGCATGGACCCGAACCCCGGCGAGACCGGCGTGGTGGCCCAGACCCCGGTCATCGAGTGGACCCGGAAGCAGGGCACGACCCAGGACAAGCCGCTCGAGTCGCTCCTGCACTGAGCAGGGCAGGCCCTGCGCTAGCGAGGCCCGGTGGTGCGCGGCGCCGGCGCCTGCACCAGCTCCTGGACCAGCCGGTCCGCCCCGTACACCACCCGCAGCGCCTCGCTCAGCGCGCGGCTGTCCACCGCGACGGTGCGGTTGTTCCGGATGTCGAAGCCGTAGTCTCCGCCCAGCGAGGGCAGGTTCCCGTCGAACACCAGGCCGACGACCTCGGCGTTCCGGTTCACCAGGGGCGAGCCGGAGTTGCCACCGATGATGTCGTTGGTGGTGACGAGGTCGAACGGAGTGGTCGGGGTGAGGCGGTCCTTCGCCTTGAGCCACGAGCCGGGCAGGTCGAACGGGGGCTCGCCGGTGGCGCGCTCGAATGCGCCGGCGAACTCGGTGAAGGGCGCAACCTTGCGTCCGTCGTCCGTGGTCCAGCCTCGCACCGAGCCGTACGACAGCCGGGCGGTGAAGGTCGCGTCCGGGTAGTTGCTCGTCCCCTCGAGCTGGAAGCGCGCCCGGGCGATCAGCTCCCCGTTCTTCTTCAGCACCGACTCGACCTGGTCCTCGTACGCCTTCCGGGCCGCGCGCATGTCCGGGTCCAGGCGGCGGACCAGGGCGATCATCGGGTCCTCGGAGGCGGCGATGGCGGCTGCCCCGCCTGACCAGAGCGCGCGCCGCTGTGCCACGTCGTAGAGCTTCGTGCCCTGCACCACCCGCGTCGCGAGCTGGCGGGGAGAGTCCTTGCCCAGCACCTTCTTCACGTAGGGATGGTCGGCGCCGAGCTCCTCCCGCATCTTGGTGAGGCCGAGGGTGAAGAGCTCCACCTCCAGCTCGGAGTGGATGGGCGCCTTGCTGAAAGTGACCAGCTCGGTCGCCGGCAGCCGCGCGTCGGTGAACTCGCGGTAGCGCTCGGTGTCGGGCTTCTGCCGCTCGGCCGCGCCCCAGACGAGATTCCGCGCGATGCCGAACAGCTCCGAGTAGTACCTGTTCACCGAGCGGATCCAGGTGGTCTCCCGCTCGAGCTTCACCTCCGTGGCGGTCGCCTGGGCGATGGCGTCCCACGCCCCGCCCACGTCCTTCTGGAGGGCGGGCACCTTCGCCACCCGGGCCCGGAGCGCCTGCTCCTCCTTCACCTTGGCGGCGAAGAACACGGGGTCGAGCAGCGCCTCACGCCGGCCGAACATCCCCTTGTACGAGTTCTCCACGCCGAACAGCTCGTCCTGGCTGGTGCGGCGGGCCTCGGGGCTGCGCTGCTGGTACTGCGCCACCCAGCCGCGGAGCTGGGCCAGCCGCTCGAGCCGCAGGGGCAGGAACTGGTCCCGGAGCGCGGCCAGCTGCGCGACGGTCAGGAGCCGGCCGGTCGATCCGGGGTTGCCGGAGACGAAGGTCAGCTCGCCATCGCGTGCGCCCGCCTGGCTCCAGCGGAAGTACTCCGGGGTCTGCAGCGGCTTGCCGTCCTCGTAGACGCGGAGAAAGCTCACGTCGAGGTCGTAGCGGGGGAAGTTGAAGTTGTCCGGGTCGCCGCCGAAGAAGGCGATGGCCTCCTCGGGAGCGAAGACCAGCCGGACGTCCTTCTTCCAGCGGCGGTACGTGTACAGGTGATACTGGCCGCCGCGGTACAGCGTGACGACCTCGCAGCGCAGCTGGTCCGAGGTCTGGCAGGCCTTCTCCAGCCGCGAGAACTCTGCCTTCTGGGCCCGGTTGAAGGCCTCCCCCGAGAGGCCGCGGGTGGCGGCCTGCACTGGCGCGGTCACGTCCTTGATGGTGGTGAGCTGGTTGATCTCCATCCGCGGGCAGGTGCGCTCGTCGGCCTGGGTCCGGGCGTAGAACCCCTTCGCCGTCAGGTCCTGCTCGGGCGTCGAGAGGTCCTGGATGCAGCGGCGAGCGCAGTGATGGTTGGTCATCACCAGGCCGTCGGGCGACACGAAGCTCCCCGAGCAGCCCAGGGCGAGCCGCACGCTCGACAGCCGCACATGGTCGAGCCAGGCCCGGTCCGGAGAGAAGCCGTAGGCCTTCCCCACCTTGGCACTGGGGAAGTTGTCGAAGGTCCACATGCCCTCCTCGGCGCGGACTGCGGGCGCGGCGAGGGCGAGGGCCAGGATCAGGGAGGGCAGGTGACGGGGGGGTGTCATCGAGGGGCCGTCCCGTAGGTGGGACCGGACCCCCTGTCAACGCAAACAGAGAGGCCGAGGTCGGGTGACACCCGGACGGAGAGGAAGCACCCAGGGGAGGTGGGGGGCGTCCCCTCTGGGAGAGGCTCGGCCCGCCGCCTGCAGAGGAGAGTCCGCCGACATGCGCTCCCTGCTCCTCGCCCTGGTTCTCCTGGCCCCCGCCGTCCGGGCGGCACCCGTGCTCGTGCCTCTCTCGCGTGGGCTCGAGCTTCGCACGCAGTCCGTCGCCGACCCCGCCACCGCCGACCTGGTGGTCCAGTCCCGGCTGCTCGCGGCCAGGTACGGCATGCGCTGCGTCTCGGGCGATGCGTACGGCCCCAAGGCGCCCATCGTCGCCGGGGCGGCCTGCGAGGTGCGTGACGGCTCGGGCGCCGTCTACGAGGTCAAGGTGACGAGCGTGGGGAGCGTCTCCGTCTCCCTCGACGTCCGCCAGACCGGCACCCTGGCCCAGGGCGCCCGCCCGGCCCCCTTCATGACCCTCCCTGCCGACCTCGAGCCGGGCGTCCTCGCCCGGTACCGGATGACGGCGTACGCCATCGACGGCACCCCGGTGGAGAGCCGGTTCGCCTCGCTCGTCCTGCATACGGACGGCGGCTACCAGTTCGGCGAGAGCCGGGGCCGGTGGTCGGTGGTGCAGGGGCTCCTGCTGCTCGACGGCGAGTACACCGCCTGGGGCCCGGGCGCGCTCTCCGAGGATGCCCGCCGGCTGACCTTCCACTCCCAGGGGTCGCGGTTCAGCGTCTCCGCCGCGCTCGCGTGGGTGGACCCCAAGGGCGCCGTCCTGAGCCAGCTGGGCCAGGTCAGCCGCTGACCGAGCATGGGGCCCCGGGCCTCCGTCCCCTGAACGGGGTTCCAGGCGGGGTTGCGTCCGGGCCCGGATGGATTTGTCATCGTGGCGGTCATGTGACGTTTCACCCCACAGCCGCTGGAGGCCCTGCGCCATGCACCTCGCCATCACGTTCCGGAACTTCGAGGCGTCCGAGTCCCTGAAGGACCACACGCGCGAACGACTGGAGCGGCTGGTGAAGAACCTGGATCGGGCCTGCGCGGCGCACGTGGTGCTGAGCCTGGAGCGGCACCTGCAGCACGCCGACCTGACGCTGTCCACCGGACCGCTGGTGGTGAGGGCCAAGCACGCGACGGCGGACATGGTGGCCTCCATCGATGCGGCGGTGGACTGCCTCGAGGAACAGCTGCGGCGCGACAAGGACCGCAACAAGCACCACCACCGCCGCGCCTGGGTCCATCACCAGCAAGGAGCGCTCACCTCCGAGGAAGAGGTGATGAACGGCGCGGCCTGAGCCTTGCGCCGCTGTGCCGCACGGGCTATCTCGCGCGGATGCTGACGGGGCAGCGGCCGGGCCCCCCGCGCAGCGTCCGTGCACATGAAGATCACCGAGTTCCTCAGCCCCCAGGCGGTGATCCCGGCGCTCGTCGGGCGGACGAAGCAGGACGTCCTCCGTGAGCTCGCCGAGAGCCTCGCCACCTCGTATCCACCGCTGAACGGTGGCCGGGTGCTGGAGGTCCTCACCGAGCGCGAGAAGCTGAACACCACCGGCATCGGCGAGGGCGTGGCCATCCCGCACGGGAAGCTTGCGGGGCTGCCGCGCCTCTACGGCGCGTTCGGGGTGGCCCGCGAGGGCGTGGACTTCGCCTCGATCGACGGCCGCCCCACCCAGCTCTTCTTCGCCCTGATCGCCCCCGAGAACTCGGCGGGGGTGCACCTCAAGGCGCTGGCGCGCATCTCGCGGCTGTTCCGCAATCCTCAGTTCCGGGAGGCGATCCTCGAGGCGCCCGACGCCGGGCGCATCTACGCGCTGATCGCCGAGGAAGACGCCCGCGCGTGAACCTGGTCATCCGGCCAGTCCACGACATCTTTCTCGAGGAGGTGGTGTTCCCCGCCTTCGCCCTGGGGGTGGTGGACGCCGGGAGCGGGCTGGCGAAGCTGCTCGAGTCGGTGGCCGACGAGCGGGTGGCCTGGCTCCTGGGGCGTGTGCTGGACCGCACCGTGGGAGGCAGCTTCTTCGGGCTGGTGGACGACGAGTGGCTGGTGCTGATGCACGTGCTCCTCTTCTCGGAGTGGGAGCGGCGCAGCGATGGCTGGCACGTGGCCCGGGAGCATGCGGGCTATGCGGCGAACTACGAGCTCGCGCTGCACGTGGCGCTGATGCTCCAGGACCCGAGCTACCCGTACGCCGATGAGCCCGCCGCCGAGAGCTTCCGCGACGAGTGGCTGGGGAGGGTCATCCGGAGCGGTCCCGTCGCACTGGTGGCCGGCATCTGGGATCCGTTCCCGACGTTCCCCCCCGACCAGGTCCTGGTGACGGTGGGCCGGAGCACCTATGCCCCGGCGGAGAACCTGGCCATCGCCGACTGGAGCTACCGGCCGTCGCACGCGGTGCAGTCCTGGGGGCGGCGGCTCGACGAGCAGCTGCGGAGCCTGCTCGGTCGCGAGCGCGCGCGGCTCGGCCCCCTGAGCCTCCGCGAGTCGGACGAGCTGCTGGCGTACTGGAGCGGCCAGCTGCCCGAGGCGCCGGCCCTGAGCGTGGCCTTCAGCGGGCTCGGGCCGACCGCCAGCGGGTGGGTGCGCGAGGTCGGCGAGCTGAGCCGGCTGGTCCGCAGCGCCGCCATTGCCGGGCAGGGGCTCACCTCGCTGGTGACCCGCGAAGGCGGGCAGGTCACGGACGCGGAGCCGGAGGCTGCTCCAGGGAGATGGTGACCGGCCCGTCGTTGACCAGCGCGACCTGCATGTCCGCGGCGAAGACGCCCTCCTCGACCCGGATGCCGAGCGCCCGGAGCGCCTCGCACGCCTTCCCGTAGAGGCGGCGTGCCTCGTCGGGTGGGGCGGCGTCCACGAAGCTCGGGCGGCGGCCCTTGCGGGTGTCGGCGTAGAGCGTGAACTGGCTCACCACGAGCGCCGCGCGGTGGGTGTCGAGCAGCGAGAGGTTCATCTTCCCCGCGGGGTCCTCGAAGATGCGCAGACCGGCGATGCGGTCGGCGAGCGCCACCGCCTCGGTCTCGCCGTCGCCCTTGCCGACCCCGAGGAGGACCAGGAGGCCGGGGCCGATGGCGCCGACCGTGCGGCCCTCGACCGTGACCGAGGCCTCGCGGACACGCTGGAGGAGGGCCTTCACGCCCGGCCGACCCTAGCGCAGGACCGCCGATCGAGGAGCGGCCAATCCCGGCCACGCCGCCGCGGCGCGCGCCGCCAACCGCCGGGACGACGCCGAGCTGCTCACCACGCGCTGAGCAGATCGGTGGGCGGGCGACATCGGGAGCCTCCGCAGCCCGCGGAGCACATAAGGTCGGGCCGCGATGTCCGAGCCCGCACACCGGAGGCCCCCACCGCTGTTCCAGTCCATCGTGATCGGGCCGATCCGGACCTTCACCCGGATGGAGGCGGCGGGGGGGATCGCGCTCTTCGTCGCGGCGCTCCTGGCCTTCGGCCTGGCGAACTCGCCGTGGCACCAGGGATTCGAGCGGCTGTGGACGACGCCGGTGGAGCTCGCGTTCGGCGAGCTCGGCTTTCAGGTCAGCCTGAGGCAATTCATCGACGACGGGCTGATGACGATCTTCTTCTTCGTCGTCGGGATGGAGATCAAGCGCGAGCTCCTCGAGGGGGAGCTCCGGACCGCGCGGCAGGCGATGCTGCCGGCCATCGCCGCGGCGGGAGGCGTGGTGCTCCCGGCGTTCATCTTCTTCCTCCTGAACCGGGGAACGGCCGGGGAGAAGGGGTGGGCCATCCCGATGGCCACCGACATCGCCTTCTCCATCGGCTGCCTGGTCCTGCTCGGCAAGCGGGTCCCGCGGGGGCTCCTGGTCTTCCTGACCGCGCTGGCGATCTTCGACGACATCGCCGGCATCCTGGTGATCGCCTTCTTCTACGGGGGAGGGCTGAGCGTGCCCGGGCTGGTGGGGGTGGCGGTGGTGGGCCTCGCGGTGTACGGGGCCGGCCGGCTCGGGGTGGAGAACGCGCTCGTCTACACCGCGGGTGGGATCGCGCTGTGGCTCGCCTTCCACCACGCCGGGCTGCACGGGACGCTGGCCGGGGTGCTGCTCGGACTGCTCGTGCCCGCGGTGACCACGCGGCCGGTCCGCGAGGTGCTGGGCGGGCTGAGACAGCACTCGCTGCTCAGGCTCGAGGTGAGCGAGCGGCTGGACACGAGCGACCTCCTCTACGTGCGCGACGAGCTGCGCGAGGCGGTGCCGCCGCTGCAGCGGTTCGAGCACGCGCTGCACCCGTGGGTGGCGTTCCTGATCATGCCGCTGTTCGGGCTGGCGAATTCCGGGGTCTCGGTGGCCGGCATGTCCATCGAGAACCTGACCGCGCCGGTATTCCTCGGGGTGGCGGTGGGGCTCTTCGTCGGGAAGCAGGTCGGGGTCTTCGCCTTCACCTGGGGGGCGGTGAAGGTGGGCGCGGCGGAGGTGCCGGGGGGCGCGCCGTGGCGGAGCGTGTACGGCGTCGCGATGGTGGCGGGCATCGGCTTCACCGTGGCGCTGTTCATCGCGAACCTCGCGTTCGGGGCGGAGCCCGAGCTCCTCGACGAGGCGAGGCTCGGGGTGCTGGTGGGATCGCTGGTCTCGGGAGTGAGCGGGATGCTCGTGCTCCGGGCGGGGCGGCCGGTTCCGGACGTCGCTGCCGAGCAGTCGACGGCCACCTGAGCGGCGAATGTGGGCTCGAAGGCGGCTCCCAATCCGGCGGTCGGTCTGGGGTGCGCCGCGAGACCGGGAGCCCGGCGGGTCGGCCCCTGGGGAACGTGGTGCTTTCCAGGGGCGGGCCGCCCGGCGCGAACACCCTGGCCTCGGCCATGGGCGCTCGCGGGTTGTCGCGGCAGGGCCACAGGAAGCGGCTCCAGGCCATCCCGGTCGCTTCGGGGGGCAAGCGCCCGGGCTGGGACGACGCGGGCGACCCCGCCCGGCGGTTGCCCGACTCGCGGGAGGCGGGCCCGGCCACTAGGACTCAGAGTGCGCGCGTCCGGTCTTGTGCCTGGTCGCGCTTCCACGCACACAACCGGACGCCCCGGGACCGACCTCTGCCGGCGCGAGACTTCGTCACGAGGTGTTTGGCACGACCGCGGGGGTGTGGTCGGTGTCCCCGAGCTGCCCGTCCGCTTTTGTGCCTGGTGCGCGCTCCCACGCACAAAACCGGACGCGCGGGGACCGACCATTGTCGGCGCCCGACCTCCGTCACGAGGTGTTTGGCGCCACCGCGGGGGTGTGGTCGATGTCCCCGAGCTGCCCGTCCACTTTTGTGCCTGGTGCGCGCTCCCACGCACAAAACCGGACGCCCAGGGACCGACCATTGCCGGCGCCCGACCTCCATCACGACGTGCCTGGCATCACGACTGGCACCAGGCCCGAGCAGCGACGTCGACGGGCTCTCGCCGCGGCCGCCACGAGCGCCTGGGTTCGCGCAGGCCGCTCGGGATTGTCCCGAAGGACAGTCCAGCCGCCCTCTGTGTCCCATCGGGGCCATGACGGATCGGGGCCAGTCGACTCGAGGGGTCGAGACGCGACTCGACCCCACGCTCTTCCCGCTATGAACCCCGCCCGGCGCACCCGGACCTCGCGCCCCGCGAGCACGACCACTGTGCACGATCCGTCCCAACGCGGTCACCGCGCTCACCCGCCCCCCAACACGACGCCGCGTGAGCACCCGGCCTACCTTGCGGTCGCGATGCGGGGCGGGGGAAGATCCTCGCGCTGGCCGTTCGCTCCGGAGTGCAGCCACTTTGTCGTTCCGTGGTCTCTTCCTCGCCGCGCTCCTCGCCTGTGCCCCCGTGCTGGCAGGGCCCCCTGTCGCGACGCGTGACAGGGCCGCGGACCGCGAGTCGCTGAAGAAGACGCTCCTCGACCTGGCCCAGCGCGCTCCCTTCAGCGACGCGCGGCTCGGGATGCAGCTTCTCAGCCTCGAGGACGGGAGCATCGTCTTCAGCAAGGACGCCGACGCGCTGATGAACCCGGCGTCCAACGTGAAGCTCGTGACCGCGGCGGCCGCCCTGGCCAGGCTTGGCCCCGAGTACAGGTTCGACACCGAGTTCCTGATCGAGCCGGGCCCCTCGGACCGCGTCCGGGCGCTGTTCGTCCGCGGCAAGGGCGACCCGAGCCTCACCACCGAGCGCCTCCACGCCATCGCCTCGGAGCTGGTGCACCTCGGGCTCCGCGAGGTGGGCGACCTCGTCCTCGACGACACCTGGTTCGACGCCGAGCGCCTCGCCCCGGGCTTCGAGCAGGAGGTCTCGGACCGCGCCTACACCGCGCCGACCGGTGCGCTCAGCCTCAACGCGAACGCGGTGGGCGTCTACCTGCGCGCCGCGTCGTCGGGGGGTCGGGCGGTGGTCGAGCTGGAGCCGCCCTCGGACTACTTCGAGGTGGTGAACGCGGCGGTGGGCGCCTCGAGCCGGGCACGCCGGGCCTCCGTCTCGTCCTCGTGGACGGGCACCCAGCAGCGCATCACCGTGCGCGGCACCGTGCCCGTGGCCGGCGAGTGGGCGGTGTGGAAGCGCATCGACAACCCGCCGATGTACTTCGGCTTCACCTTCAAGCGCGTGCTCGAGATGCACGGCATCCACGTGCGCGGCAAGCCCAAGCTCGGCGCCGTCCCCGAGCGCACCCGGCTCCTCTATGTCGCCCAGAGCGAGACGTTCGACCTCATCCTCAAGCGGATGAACAAGTACTCGAGCAACTTCGTGGCCGAGCAGCTGCTGAAGACGCTCGGCGCCGAGCTGAAGGGGCCGCCCGGCAGCACCGCCAACGGCGTCTCGGTCGCCGAGGAGTTCCTCGAGCGCGAGGTCGGCATCCCCCGCGGCTCGTACATCCTCCGGAACGGCTCGGGTCTCAACGACACCAACCGCTTCACCCCGCGCCAGCTGGCGCAGCTGCTCCGGGTGATGTGGGACCGCTTCCCGCTGGCCCCCGAGTACCTCTCCAGCGTGGGCATCGCCGGAAAGGACGGGACGCTCCGCTACCGCTTCGAGGGCAGCGAGGCCGTGGGCCGGCTCCGCGCCAAGACCGGGACCCTGGAGAACGTCTCGGCCCTCAGCGGCTACGTGCAGTCGGTCGGCGGGGAGCGCTTCGCCTTCAGCGTGATGGTGAACGACTACCCCGGTCGCTCGGGGCCGGTGGTGCAGGGAATCGACGCGATGGGCGCGGCGGTCGCGGCGGTGGGCGCGCCGGGGGGACCGGACCGTGCGGTCGCCAGCCTCATGCAGCCCGCCGGGGTGACCCCCGTCTCCAGCGAGGAGGCGAAGGCCCGCATCCGGACGTACCTCGCGGTGGCCCAGAAGGCCGACCAGCGAAATCTCCCGTTCCTCCGGACCGCCTGGCGGACCGAGCGCGATCCGCGGTGCGGGCGGTTCTGGCCGACTCCATCTACCAGAGCGACGCGCGCGACTACCTCGGCACCCGAGCGCTCCTCGACAGCTTCACCGCAGGTGACGACGTCTACGGACGGCTGCGGAAGCTCGCCCGCGAGCTCCGAGAGCCGCTTCCCTGCGTGGGCAGCCTCACCGCCCTGGCCGCCGAAGGGAACGGAGAGGCGCTCTCCCGCCTCGTCGAGCTCGCCCGTGCCTCGAGCGGGGACCCCGGTGCCCAGCGCACCGTCTCCAGCTCGCTGGCGGACGTGGCCCGGACGGCCCCCGACGAGCTTCTCGTCTCCCTCCGGGCGGCATCGTCCGCCGACCGGGACGCCGCCGTCGTCCTCCTCGCCCAGGGGGTCGCCCAGCAGCAGGACGCAGACCATCCGCTCTGGCCCGCGGTTCGCAAGGTGATGGCCTCGACCGACCCCACGGTCGCAGCGTTCGGTCGGGGCCTGGACGCGACGCTCTCCCAGCGTGTGGCCGCCGAGAAGGCTCCCAAGGTCGTGCAGGCAGGTCCGGCCAGCGTCCCCGCTGCGCCGTCTCCGCCACCCGCTGCGCCGACGGCGACCGAACGCCCCGGCGGGTAGGTAACTCCTCGCAACCCCTACGGCGGCCGGGGGGGCGGGCGCGTTCACGGAACTTCATGGAACTGGCCTGCACTTTCCCGAGCCTTCCGGGCTGCTTCCGGGTAATTCACCGCGCCCCCCATCGTCCCTCAAGGCGAGGCCCTGACGCATGTTCCAGCCAGCTCCGAGCACCACCCGAGACGACAAGACGTTCGATGTCGGGTCGCCCCTGCAAGGCACCCGGCGACGGAACGGGAAACGCTGGCTGCTGGTCATCGGCGGCCTGGTCCTGATCTTCGGCACCCTGGCCGGCATCAAGGTCGTCCAGATCATGACGATGATCAAGGTCGGCAAGACGATGCTCCCCCCGCCCGAGTCGGTGGCCTCGGCCAAGGTGCAGTCCGTCGACTGGCAGCCCTCCCGGGCCGGCGTGGGCACCCTGATCGCCATGCGCGGGGTCACCCTCGGCGCCGAGGTGACCGGCACCGTCCGGGAGATCGGCTTCGAGAACGGCGGCCTGGTGAAGAAGGGACAGCTCATCGTCCGGCTCGACACGTCCGCCGAGTCCGCCCAGCTGCAGAGCGCGCAGGCCGACGCCGCCCTGGCCAAGCAGACGCTGGAGCGCGCCGAGTCCCTCCGCAAGCAGGAGGTCAACACCCAGGCCGAGCTGGAGAACGCGCAGGCCAAGGACAAGCAGTCCCGGGCCGCGGTGGTGAACCTCGAGGCGATCATCAACAAGAAGATCATCCGCGCGCCGTTCGACGGACGGGCCGGCATCCGTCAGGTCGAGCTCGGGCAGGTGGTCTCCTCGGGCACGCCCATCGTCACGCTGCAGACCGTCACCCCCATCTACGTCGAGTTCCAGCTGCCGCAGCAGGCCCTCGCCGAGGTGAAGCTGGGCCAGAAGGTCCAGGTCACGACCGACGTCTACCCGGGCGCGACCTGGGAGGGACGAATCACCACCGTCAATCAGGAGGTCGACACCTCCACCCGGAACGTGCGGATGCGGGCCACCGTGCAGAACGCCGACGGGCGTCTGGCCCCCGGCATGTTCGCCAGCGTCGACGTTGCCTCCGGTGAGTCTCGCAAGCTGCTGGTCGTCCCGGCCACGGCGGTGCTGTTTGCTCCCTACGGGGACTCGGTCTACGTCCTCGAGAACAAGAAGGGCGAGGACGGCAAGGAGCACCTGCTCGCGCAGCAGCGGTTCATCCGGACCGCCGAGCGACGCGGTGACTACGTGGCCGTCGCCTCGGGGCTCGCCGAGGGCGAGACCGTGGCCAGCAGCGGAGCGTTCAAGCTGCGGTCCGGGGTGCCGGTGGTGATCAACAACAACGTCTCTCCGCCCGCGCAGTTCGTCCCCGCGCCGGTCGACCGCTGAGCCCTCCAGGACACGCCATGGATCCGAACACCCAGGGGCCGGGGCACGCGCCCGAGACCAAGGCCTTCACCGACCTCTTCATCCGCCGGCCAGTCATCGCGCTGGTGGTCAACCTCCTGATCATCATCGGCGGTGTCCAGGCGCTCCGGACCATCAACGTCCGGCAGTATCCGCTGAACCAGAACGCGGCCATCACCGTCACCACCGTCTACGTGGGCGCCAGCGCGGACCTGGTCCGCGGCTTCATCACCACGCCGCTGGAGCGGGTCATCGCCTCCGCGGACGGCATCGACTACCTCGAGTCCACCAGCGCCCAGGGCCTCTCCACCATCACCGCCCGGCTCCGGCTGAACTACGACTCGACCAAGGCGCTGGCGGAGATCAGCTCCAAGGTGGACCAGGTGCGAGGAGACCTGCCGCCCGAGGCGCAGGTCCCGGTGCTCAACATCTCCACGGTCGACAGCCAGTTCGCCGCCGCGTACCTGAGCTTCTCCTCCGAGTTCCTGAAGCAGAACGAGATCACCGACTACCTGGTCCGCGTGGTCCAGCCCCGGCTCTCGGCGCTCGAGGGCGTCCAGCGGGCGGACCTCCTCGGCGCGCGCACCTTCGCCATGCGGATCTGGCTGAAACCGGACCGGATGGCCGCGCTCAACGTCAGCCCGGCCCAGGTGCGCCAGGCGCTGGCCAGCAACAACTACCTGTCGGCGGTGGGCCAGACCAAGGGCTCGCTGGTGCAGGTCAATCTCACCGCGAACACCGACCTCCGCTCGGTGGACGAGTTCAAGCGGCTGATCATCAAGCAGAGCGGCGGAGCGGTGGTCCGGCTGTCGGACGTGGCGGAGGTGGTGCTCGGCGCCGAGGACTACGACGCCGCGGTGAACTTCACCGGGTCGACGGCGGTGTTCGTGGGAGTCTGGGCGCTGCCCAACGCCAACTCGCTGGACGTCATCAAGCGGGTGCGTAGCGAGCTCGGCGCGATCCAGAAGCAGCTGCCGGAGCAGATCAAGGGCACCATCGCCTACGACAGCACCGAGTACATCCAGAGCGCCATCGACGACGTGGTGAGCACGCTTCGGGACACCCTGCTCATCGTGGTGGTGGTGATCTTCCTCTTCCTCGGCTCGTTCCGCTCGGTCCTGGTACCGGTGGTCGCGATCCCCGTGTCGCTCATCGGCGCGGTGTTCCTGATGCAGATCTTCGGGTTCACCCTGAACCTGCTCACCCTCCTCGCCGTCGTGCTCTCGGTCGGTCTCGTCGTCGATGACGCCATCGTGGTGGTGGAGAACGTCGAGCGACACCTCGGCGAGGGGATGACCCCGCTGCAGGCGTCGCTGGCCGGCGCCCGCGAGCTGGTCGGTCCCATCGTGGCGATGACCATCACCCTGGCCGCGGTGTACGCCCCGATCGCCTTCCAGGGTGGCCTCACCGGCTCGCTCTTCCGTGAATTCGCGCTGACGCTGTCCGGCGCGGTGACCATCTCCGGCGTGGTCGCGCTGACGCTCTCGCCGATGATGTCCCGGTACCTCATGCGGACCGGCGACGAGCACAAGGGGCTCGCCGGGCGCATCAACCGCGGCTTCGAGCGCTTCCGGCAGGTGTACGGCCGGGTCCTCGACGTCTCGCTGGCCAACCGTCGGATGATCTACGTCGCCTGGGCGTTCTTCGCGGGGCTGGCGTTCATCATGTTCGGCCAGTCCCCCAAGGAGCTGGCACCCATCGAGGACCAGGGCGTCATCTTCGGCATCGTCAACACCCCGTCCAACTCCACGCTCGACCAGCTGATGCCCTCGATCAGGGCGGTGAACCAGACCCTGGTCGAGATTCCCGAGACCCGGTTCACCTTCCAGATCACCTTCCCCAGCGGCGGCTTCTGGGGTGACGGTCTCAAGCCGTGGAACCAGCGGAAACGGAAGTCGACGCAGATCCTCCCCGAGGTGCAGAAGCGCGTCTCCGCCATCCCGGGGATCCAGACCTTCGCGGTGACGCCGCCGTCGCTGCCCGGAGGCGGCAACTTCCCCATCGAGCTCGTCATCGCCTCCACCGCCGAGGAAGGAGAGATCCTCGAGTTCGCCCGCCAGCTGGCGGACAGGGCGGCCAAGAGCGGCCAGTTCTACTTCCCGCCGCTCATCGACGTGAAGCTGGACCAGCCGCAGTCGGAGATCGAGATCGACCGGGAGAAGGCGGCCCAGCTGGGCCTGAACCTCCAGCAGGTCGGGCAGGACATCAGCGCGGCGCTGGGCGGTAACTTCGTCAACCGCTTCAGCATCCAGGGCCGCAGCTACAAGGTCATCCCGCAGCTGCTGCGCGTCGACCGGCTCAACCAGGAGCAGCTGAACGACATCTATGTCACCGGCCCGAACGGGCAGCTGGTGAAGCTGTCCTCCATCGCCACCATCAAGGACACGGTGGTGCCGCGCTCGCTCAACCGCTTCCAGCAACTGAACGCGGTGAAGATCAGCGGCGTCGCCGCCTCGCTCGACGGCGGCCTCAAGTTCCTCGAGGACGAGGCGGCCAAGATCCTGCCCAAGGGCTACAAGGTCGACTACACGGGCGAGTCGCGGCAGCTGCGGCAGGAAGGCAACAAGTTCCTCCCGGCGTTCGGCCTCGCGGTGGTGCTGATCTTCCTGGTGCTCGCGGCGCAGTTCAACAGCTTCAGGGACCCGCTGGTCATCCTCGCCGGCTCGGTGCCGCTGGCCATCTTCGGCGCGCTGATCACCACCTTCCTGAAGATGCCGAACCCGCAGATCCCGTTCTTCACCAACGGGTGGACCACCACCATGAACATCTACTCCCAGGTGGGGTTGGTGACGCTGGTGGGCCTCATCTCGAAGAACGGCATCCTGATCGTCGAGTTCGCCAACAAGCTCCAGGCGTCGGGCAAGGCAAAGATCGAGGCGGTGAAGGAGGCGGCGCTCACCCGCCTCCGGCCGATCCTCATGACCAGCGTGGCCACGGTGGCCGGCCACTTCCCGCTGACCCTGGTGACCGGCCCGGGCGCCGCTGCACGAAACAGCATCGGCCTGGTGCTGGTGACCGGAATGGCGATCGGGACGCTGTTCACCCTGGTCTTCGTTCCGGCGATCTACGTGCTCATCGCGCGCGACCACCGCGCGGGGGCCGAGGAAGGCGCCCCCGAGCCCGGCCGTGGCGGCGGACGGCTCAGCCCGGCGCCGGCGTCACCGGAACACTGAAGCCGCGCTCGAGCGCGGGCGTGGGGCAGTCGAGCTCTGCGCCGGATCCGGCCCGCGCAGCGTCGCTTCAGTGCGTCGGGGAGGAGGTTCCCGCGTCGCGGAGCGCCCGCACCGTCTCCAGTGCGCGCTTGGTGTGGCCCTCGGCCACGAGCTGCGCCGCGTACGCCATGCGGACCACGCCCGCGCGATCGATGACGAACGTCGCCCGCCCGTCGACGAGCCCGAGCGTCTTCGGAATCCCGTAGGCCTTGCGCACCGCCCCGCGCGGGTCGCTCAGGAGCAGGTAATTCAGGTGCTGCTTCCGGGCGAACGCCGCGTGCGCTGCTGCGCCGTCGGAGCTGATGCCCACCACTGCCGCCCCGGTCTCGGCGAAGTCCTGGTGTGCATCCCGGAAGGCGCAGACCTCGCGGGTACAGATGGCCGACTCGTCGCGGGGGTAGAAGAAGAGCACCACCGGGCCGCCGGCACGGAGCGCGTCGAGCGACCAGTCCTTGCCCGCGGCGTCCTTCAGGGTGAACGGCGGAGCCGGCTGGCCTTCGTGGATCATGGACTCCTTGGATGCCGCGCCTGGGCGAGCGTTGCGTCCGCGAACAGTCCATGGGGGCACATGCAATTATGACGTAACGCGTCAGCGGCGCGCCCAGTAGGGTGCGATCGCCTCGAACGAGGAGACGGACGGCGCACGCCGGTCCCGGGAAGGAGCCAGATGGGAATCTCCAGACGGAAGCTGCTGCAGGTCGCTGGAACGGCCACCGTGGGTGCCGCGCTGGGCGCGCACAGACAGGTCTTCGCCCAGGGCGCGAAGAAGAAGCTGAAGATCTTGCAGTGGAACCACTTCGTCCCCGGCTACGACAAGTGGTTCAACGGCACGTACATCAAGGAGTGGGGCGAGAAGAACGGCACCGAGGTCACCGTTGACAACGTCGGCATCCCGGCGCTCAACCCCACCGCCGCCTCCGAGGTCTCGGCCAAGAAGGGGCACGACCTCTTCATGTTCCTCTGGCCGCGCCCGGTCTACGAGAACGACGTCATCGACCATAAGGAGATCTACGAGGAGTGCGAGAAGAAGTACGGCAAGCCGATCGACCTGGCGATCAAGAGCACCTACAACCCCAAGACCAAGAAGTACCACGGCTTCTCCGACAGCTACGTCCCCGACCCGGTGAACTACCGGAAGGACCTCTGGGACGAAATCGGCATGAAGCCCGACAGCTGGGACGACATCCGCGTCGGCGGGGCGAAGATCAAGCAGAAGACCGGCATCCCGGTGGGCATCGGCCTGGCCTCGGAGATCGACACCGCCATGGCGATGCGGGCCGTCCTCTACTCCTTCGGGGGCTCGGTGCAGGACGCGCACGGCAAGCTGGCCCTGAACTCCAAGCAGACCCTGGAGGCGGTGAAGTTCGTCAAGGCGCTCTACACCGAGGCGATGACCCCCGAGGTCATGGCCTGGGACGCCTCGTCGAACAACCGGGCGATGCTGGCGGGGAAGATCTCGGTGGCGCTCAACGCCATCTCCATCACCCGCACCGCCGAGAACGACAAGATGCCGATCAACGAGAAGATCTGGCTCGCCAAGGCCGCCAAGGGGCCGGTCCGCCGACAGGGCCTCGAGCACGTGATGAGCGTCTACGTCATTTGGAAGTTCGCCGAGAACATCGACGGGGCGAAGAAGTTCCTGGTCGACTACGTGGGCAACTTCCACGAGGCCTTCAAGGCCAGCGAGTTCTACAACTTCCCCTGCTGGCCCAAGCAGGTGCCCGATCTCCACCAGCTCATCGCCAAGGATTCCAAGGCCGTCCCGGCGGACAAGTACGCGGTGCTCGGTGACTCGCTCGACTGGGCCACCAACGTCGGCTACCCCGGCTACGCCACCGCGGCGATCGACGACGTGTACAGCACCTGGGTGCTCAACACGATGTTCGCCAAGGCCGCCAGCGGCACGCTCACCCCGGAGGCCGCGGTCAAGGAGGCCGAGGACAGCTGCAAGCGCATCTGGGAGAAGTGGGCGGAGCGCAAGCTGATCTAGGGTCAACTCCCGGCTGACCGATGGCCACCGTCGAGACCAGGGCGCTGCGCAAGGAGTTCACCGGCCACACCGCGGTGGACGGCGTGGACCTCGCCGTTCATGAGGGCGAGTTCCTGGTCCTCCTCGGACCGTCGGGGTGCGGCAAGACCACGCTGCTCAGGATGATCGCCGGGCTGGAGATGCAGACCTCCGGCGACGTCCTGATCGGCGGCCGCGTGGTCAACGAGGCGCCTCCCCGCGCACGGAAGATCGCCATGGTCTTCCAGAGCTACGCGCTGTACCCGCACCTCTCGGTGGCCAGCAACATCGCCTTCCCGCTCAAGGCCCAGGGCGCGCCTCGGGAGAGCATCTCCGCCGAGGTCGAGCGCGCGGCGAAGATGTTCGGCATCGAGCGGTTTCTCCAGCGGAAGCCTCGCCAGCTCTCCGGCGGCGAGCGGCAGAGGGTGGCGCTCGCCCGGGCGATGGTGCGCCACCCGGACGTCTTCCTCCTCGACGAGCCGCTCTCCAACCTCGACGCCAAGCTGCGCAACCTGGCGCGCGACGAGCTGAAGCAGTTCCAGCGACGGCTGGGCACCACCACCATCTACGTCACCCACGACCAGGTGGAGGCCATGGGCCTCGGCGACCGCATCGCGGTCATGAACGGCGGCAAGGTCCGCCAGCTCGGCCGGCCCCAGGAGGTCTACGACGAGCCGGCGGACACCTTCGTCGCGGGCTTCCTGGGCAGCCCCCCGACGAACCTCGTCTCGATGGACGGAGTGCTGCTCGGCTTCCGGCCCGAGCAGCTGCTCCCGCCGGGCGCCGCGGCCACCGAGGGCGCCGGGCCGGTCGCCCCGATACGCTTCTCGGTGGACCGGGTGGAGAACCTCGGGGCGGGACGCCTCCTCTACGGAACGCTGCCGGACCACGCGCCGAACCAGAAGGTCATCGTCAGCCTGGCGTACACGGTGCACTCGTCCATCGAGGCCGGCCACACCTACGATTTCCGGGTGCACGAGTCGAACCTCAAGTTCTTCGATCCCGCGACGGGCCTGCGCGTCCCGGCCCGGCCCCTGCGGAGAACGGCGTGACCGCGCCGGCGCTGGCCAGGACGCGGCTCCAGGCGCGTGCCGCCGGAGTCGCCGACAGCCCCACCTGGCTCGGGCGGCTGATGCTCGCGCCGGCGGTGCTCTACATCGGCCTGGTGGTCGCCGTGCCGTTCCTGATGGCGATCGGCTACAGCTTCTCCAGCGTCACCGTCGGCACCTCCGTGCCGCGCTTCGTGGGGCTGGAGAACTTCCGGGGCGCGCTGCAGGACCCGGCGTTCCTCAAGGCCCTTGGCAACACCTTCATCTTCGCCCTGGTCAGCCAGACGCTGGTCATCGTGCTGGCCAGCATCCTGGCCATCGCGCTGCAGCGGAAGTTCCCGGGGAAGTGGGTGGTGCGCCTCCTGATCCTCCTGCCGTGGGTGGCGCCCATCTCCCTGGGGAGCATCGGCTGGCTGTGGATCCTCGACCCCATCTACAGCGTCATCAACTGGACCCTGCGCCACGTGGGCATCTTCGGGCCCGACACCTGGCCCATCTGGCTCGGTCAGCCGAAGCTGGCGATGACCTCGATCATCGGCGTGCACGTCTGGCGGACGATGCCGCTGGCCACGATCATCTCGCTCGGGGGTCTGTCCTCGATCCCCCAGGACATCCACGATGCTGCCGAGGTCGACGGGGCCGGATTCTTCCGGCACCTGTTCGTCATCACCCTGCCGCTGGTGCTGCCCATCCTGCTGGTGGCGGTGCTCTTCGGACTGGTCTTCAGCGTCACCGACATGATCGTGGTCTACGTGCTCACCCGTGGGGGTCCGTTCGACAGCACGCAGGTGCTCGCCAGCCTCGCCTTCTTCAAGAGCATCGACGGTGGTGACCTCTCGGGCGGCGCTGCGGTGGCGCTCTTCCTGCTGCCGGTGCTCGCGGTCTGCGCGGTGCTGCTGCTCCGCCTCGCCCGGCGCACCGAGGTGGTGTGATGGCGAAGGCGCGCAAGGTCGCAGGGAGCGTGGTGAACTTCGGGGTGGTGGCGGCGTTCACCGGCTTCGCGGCGTTCCCGTTCGCCTGGATGCTGATCACCATGTTCAAGCAGACCCGGGATCTGCTGGACCCCACCCACAACCCGTTCATCTACAACTCGCCGCCCACCCTCGAGCACCTGCGCGTGCTCTTCCAGGACACGCTCTTCCTCCGCTGGGTGGGAAACACGATCTTCGTGGGCGTGGTGGTGGTGCTGATCACGCTCCTGCTCGCGGTGCCCGCGGGCTACAGCCTGGCCCGGCTCACCGGCCCGGCGGGCGAGAAGCTGGGCATCGGCATCTTCCTCACCTACCTGGTGCCGACCACCATCCTCTTCATCCCGCTGTCACGGCTCGTGGCGATGCTCGGGCTCCAGGATTCGCTCTGGGCGCTGGTGCTCGTGTATCCGAGCTTCACCGTGCCGTTCTGCACCTGGCTCCTGATGGGGTTCTTCAAGGTCATCCCCAAGGACATCGAGGAGGCGGCGATGATCGACGGGCACTCGCGCCTCGGCGCGTTCGTCCGGGTCATCCTCCCGATGTCGGTGGCCGGCCTGCTGACCACCGTCATCTTCAGCTTCACCCTGGTGATGCAGGAGTTCGTCTACGGGCTGACCTTCATCACCAGCAGCAAGAACCTGACCCTCAGCGTGGGGGTGCCCACCTTCCTGGTGCGCGGTGACGTGTACTTCTGGGGCTCGCTGATGGGCGCGTGCTTCCTGGCCTCGGTCCCCATCGCCATCCTCTACAACCTGTTCGTCGATCGGTTCATCGCCGGGTTCACCGTGGGCGCGGTGAAGGGCTGATCAGCCCCAGAGGTCCCATCGACCGAACTCCAGCACGGCCACCGCGATGCTGGCGTTGGCAAGGGCGTGGGCGAGGACCGCGTCGGAGAGGCGCCCCCGCCGCATCCAGGCGACCGCGAACACCAGCCCGCCCAGCGTGCCCAGGACCCAGTGGTCGTGAAGCGCCCCGAACGCGAGCGACGAGAGGAGGATCGCCGGCCATGTCGCGGCGCGCGGCGAAACGCTCTCGAACTCGGGGGAGACGAGCCAGCGGAGGAGGAACCCGCGAAACGCCAGCTCCTCCACCACCGGGATGAGCAGGCACGAACCGAGGAGCCGTACAGCGAGCCAGCCCCATCGCTCCGCCCAACCCAGGCCCTGGAGAGCAGTGAGGAAGCGTGCCCCAACCGCCGCGTCCACCGGGACCAGAGCGATCCAGGCGGCGCCCAGCAGCCCTCCCGCGACCACCGGGAACCAGGACGGCGCGATCGAAGGTGAGGGCAGGTCGCGGCGAACGAGCCAGAGCACGGCCACGGGCGCGAGCACCCGCGCCACGTACCAGCGGTCCAGCGCGCCGTCGCTCCAGATGCTCGTCACCAGCGCCGCGACGAGCGCGGCGAGCAAAGGGGCAACGTAGGCGGCCGCCGCGGCGGGGAGGGCACCTGTCTCGACGTGGTGCTCGGGAGTCGGCTGGCGGAACCAAGGAATCCTCTCCGCCATCGCGATGGATGCGAGAGCGATCCCGATGAACAGGATCCACCCGAGCTTGGAATGGAGGCCGCCTGCGGCGAGGTCCTCGTGTCCGGAGCCCCCGACCCAGAGGAGAGTCGCGATCCGGGCCATGTTCGCGCCGAGGGCCAGGGCCATCCCCAGCGGGATCAGGAGGAGGGCGCGGGAGATGCGAAGCCGCTCCCGGGCCAGCGCGATCCACGTGGCCTGGAGCAGGACCACCAGCCCGAGGCCGTCGGCGCCAGAGCAGACCGGCGTGACCACCACTGCGAAGTCGCCGACCTCGATGAGGTCGGGCTCGGGTCCCACCGTCACGTTCGCCGAGACCAGCCGCAGAAGGACGGCAGCACCTCGCAGGGTGGTGTCGGACAGCACGCCCCAGAGCTCCTCGGCGCCAGCCGCGGCTCGCCAGGTGAGCGCGCCCACCGCGACCGCGAGGAGCGGATACGCCCAGCGATGGAAGAGCAGGGCGGCGAACCAGGAGGGCGGGGCGGAGATCCAGAGCGCAATGGCGCCGGTGACCGCGACGGACGCGAGCACGAGCGCGACCGCAGCGCTCGACGGAGAGGGCGCGTCGGGACGGAACACTGCCCACGCCAGGAGGGCGGTGATCCCGAACGCGATGGGTTGCAGTGCCGCGGCTGGCCAGGGTCTCCAGGGTGGCAGCATCCCGAGGTCGGCCCGATCAGGTGCGCCACGCCTCAGCATCCACCCGGCCGCGAAGGAGCCGAGGATCACCGGAATGGCGAGCCGGACGGCATGCACGAACCGGATCGCGGGGCCGGAGGTCGGAAGGTCCACCAGGAACGAGAGGACCAGGTACTCGACCAGGAGCAGCGCGGCAGGAATCCCCCAGCGGAGCGCCGAGCGTGCGTGGTGCTGTGCGTCCGGCTCCCGCCAGCCGGGAAGTCGCTCGGTGTCCGTCAGCGGAGTGTGCCGATCAGGACAGGCGAGGAACGGGGACTACGCTCGGTTCCGGCGACGCCGGGCGAGCAGGATGCCGCCACCCGCGACGATCGCGGCGACCGCGCCGGCCGCGGCGATGTCGAACTCGGGGGCGTGATGCTTGTTGCCGGCGAGAGCAGGCGTAGCGCCAAGCATGACCACCAGTGCCGCCAGACCTGCCAAGATGTGACGAAGCATCGCCTGTCCTCCCAGAAAAGCGCCGCTCCAGCTACCGGAGCGAGGTTCGCAACTTTGTTGGAAGACGAGTTCGCGGTCAATCTCCCTTTTAGCCAATGCGCTCGTGGGTGCGTCGCGCCCCACCGGGTCCGGTCTGCACCCCATCCGGGATGGCGGACGATGGTCCGGCTGCGTCGCGCTGAACGCGCGGACAAGACGCTGCCGAAACCTGCGTCCTCTCACGGCCCCCGGTCTCGGGAGTCAGCGCATGCGGGCAATCCGCCCGTCGAGCGACCGTGGCGAGACGTCGCGATGGCCTTCCGTGGCTGAGGCCCGGCCGGTGACGGGTGTCCGTTGGCGCGGTGGGCGCCGCGACTCCGGCGAAATCTGCCGCGTCCTCAGTGCTTGGCGTGTCGCGTGCCTCGCACCCGACGCCGTCTCGCGGGTGGTGGTGACTTCCGCCTTGCCGGGCCCGCTTGCGCGGCCGGAGCATCAGTCTCCAGCTCCGGGTAGTGCCGGAAGACACCGTCGGTGCTGAAGGGGAGTCGTCGCGGCGAGGCGAGGTAGGCGGCAAGCCGCGGACGCGTGCGCACCGACTCGGTGAGCGCGGCGAGGCGAGGGATGCGCGGCTCGAGCGCGCCCATCGACTGGGGGAAGGCGTAACGCAGCCCCTCCATCACCTGGAACAGCGAGGTGTCCACGTAGCTCACGCGCTTCCCGAGAGCGAACCGGCCACCTGCGGCCTCGAGTACCCGCTCGAAGTATCCGAGGAACTTCGGGATGCGCTCGGAGGTGAAGTGGCGCGCGCGCCGGCGAGACTCGAGACGCTGCGCCTCGTAGGTGAGCTCGACCGAGACCGGATGGTGCGTGTCGTGCGTCTCGGCCACCAGGTCGGTGATCGTCAGCTGCAACTGGTGCGCCCAGAGCCGCGTGGATGGGTCGCGCGGCACGAGCCCGAGCCGGGGTCCGAGGAACTGGAGGATGGCCGCGGTCTGCGCGACGAGGACGTCGCCCGCGCGGAGCACCGGCGGTGCGAAGGGAAGGTGTGGGCCGAGATCGCCGCGCAGCACCCGGAGGATGGCGTCCACGCCTCCACCCTTGCTCCGCGGCAGGCGCCCGACATCCACGTAGTCCGCGCCGGCTTCCTCGAGGGCCAGGCGGACGAACTCGCCACGGCCCTGGATTCCGGGCCAGTAATAGAGCGCGTATTCGGGGTCGGACACTGGCCATCCTCCTGTCAGGAAGACCTGCTAGAGAATCGCCTCAGCAACCGGGCCGCAACGGTCCGGTTCTCGAACCGGAGGTCTACGAACATGGCTGGAGGAGTGAACAAGGTCATCCTGGTCGGTAACCTGGGTGCGGATCCCGAGGTGCGTTTCACGCCCAGCGGGCAAGCCGTCGCCAACTTCCGCATCGCCACGAGCGAGAGCTGGACCGACAAGTCGGGGCAGAAGCAGGAACGCACCGAGTGGCACCGCATCGTGGTCTGGGGAAAGCTCGGCGAGCTCTGCGGCGAGTACCTGGCCAAGGGCCGTCAGTGCTTCGTCGAGGGTCGCCTGCAGACCCGCGAGTGGACCGACAAGGAAAACAAGAAGAACTACACGACGGAAATCGTCGCCAACAACGTCGTGTTCCTGGGCGGTCGTGGTGAGGGCGCCGGCACCGGCCGCCCACGGGCGAACGGCGCGAGCGACTTCGGTCCCCCGCCGCCCCAGATGGACGAGCTGAACCAGGCCGCCGGCGCGGCTGAAGACGACATCCCGTTCTGAGCCGTGGCCGGGACGTTTCCCGGGCCGGCGCTCCCCTCGGTCGGGATACGCCGGCTCGGGCCCGCAGACGCCTCCGTCCTCGAGCTCCTCGCGCGGGATGACGCCGACTTCGACCTGCGCGCAGACGGTCCTCTTCGCGCTGCGTTGAGCCGCGAGGACGCCGAGGCTCACCTCTCCGATCCGCACGTCCTCCACTGGGTGGCGAGCCGAGACGAGGCGATCCTCGGCTCGCTGTTCTGCCACCTGCTCCCGATGCGCAAGCAGCCGGCGCGGGAGCTGCTGCTCTACGAGATCGGGGTGCGGAGCGCGTGGCGCCGGCGCGGCGTCGGACGGCTGCTCCTCGCGGCGATGACCGCGTGGATGCGGGCGAATGGCATCGCGACCGCCTGGGTGCTCGCGGACAATCCGGGAGCGGAACGGTTCTACGCCGCGTGCGGCTTCGGCCCGGGCGCGGGTCCGGCGGTGTACCTCGAGATCCATCTCTGATCCGGACCGGGGCTGCCCCGCGCTCAGACCACTGCACCGAACAGCCGGCCGACGCCCGCCGTCACCGCCATCGCGATCGCGCCCAGCAGGGCCACCCGGATCGAGGCCGGGAGCACCGGCGCGCGTCCGACGCGTGCGGCGAGCGCTCCCAGCACCGCGAGCATCACCACCGACGCAGCGATCAGGATCGGGACCACCCGCGGCCCGGGAACGCCAGCGCCGTCAAGATGGGGAGGGCGGAGCCGGCCGCGAAGCTCGCGGCGGAGGTGAAGGAGGCCTGCACCGGGCGGGCATTCCCTTGCGGGGGGATTCCGAGCTCATCACGTGCGTGCGCGCCCAGCGCATCGTGGGCCATCAGCTGCTCGGCGACCCGGGCGGCGAGCTCTGGTTTCAGGCCGCGCGCGACGTAGATGGACGCCAGCTCCTGCTTCTCCAGCGCGGGCTGCGTCGCCAGCTCGGCGCGCTCGCGGCTAGATCGGCGTGCTCGGTGTCCGACTGCGACCGGACGGAGACGTACTCGCCGGCCGCCATCGACATCGCGCCGGCGACGAGCCCGGCGATCCCCGTGACCATCAGCTCGCCTCGTCCGGTCCCGGCGGCCGCAACACCCACCATCAAGCTGGCGGTGGAGACGATGCCGTCGTTCGCTCCGAGGACGGCAGCACGCAGCCAGCCGATTCGCTCGCTGCGGTGCAGCTCGGGGTGCGTCGTCCTGGGCATCGTTTCACCTCGCCGGAGTCAATGCCGAGAAGAGCCGGATCACTTCCCAGTTGAAGCGCGCCGGGGCCTCGAAGAACACCATGTGCCCGGCTCCGTCGATGATGACCAGCTCTTTTCGCGGTGCGCGCAGCCGCTCGAAGTACTCGCGGGCGAGCGACGTGGGCGTGTTCTGGTCGTTCGCCCCCACCAGGACGAAGACCGGCACCGCGAACTCGGTGTGGGTGCGCTTGAGGTCCAGGGACCAGTAGTCGGAGGTGAAGTGCTGCCGCAGGCTGCGGTGGAAGCCGCGGTAGTGGTTCACCAGGTCCCAGAGGCTGTAGTGCGTCGAGGCGAGGAGCTCGGTGGTGGCGCGGCGCAGCGGCCATCCCGGTCCGGTGAACCCCGGGGTCCGAGCGAGGAGCCAGCGCTCTGCCATCACCGCCCGGTACGGGTCGGCATAGGGCGGATCTCCGAACCGCTCGAGCCGTGCGACGGCGTGCAGGTCACCCCGGCGCGCGTAGAAGTCCCGGACGTACGCCGCCGAGAGCTGCTCCTGCCGGGTGGCGTCCACCAGCGGCGCCACGGCCAGCAAGGCGTAGTACCGGTCCGGGTACCTCGCCGCGAGGTGGACCCCGAGCAGTCCGCCGTGCGAGTGGCCCACGAGGAAGATCTTCTCCTTGCCGAAGGCGCTCCGGAGCTGATCGGTGACCTCGAGCGCGTCGGCGACGTAGGTCTCGAGGTCGAGAGGCCCGGAGCGCCCGGCGCGGTAGGACTTCCCCGCTCCCCGCTGCTCCCAGTGGACGACGACGTAGCGCTCCTCGAGCGCGCCCTGGTACCACGTCCCGGCCAGGCCGGTGATCGGTGAGCCGGGGCCTCCGTGCAGGAACAGCACGACCTCGTTGCTGCGGTCCCTGCCCCGGATCAGGCAGCCACTGTCGGGTCCCCCGGACGTCGATGAACCCCTTCCACTCGATGCCCTCCGGATCCCGGATCGCATCGATGGCGCGCTCCCGGGCGATGCGTGCCAGCCGGGAGACCGCCGCGAGCCCCACCACCCCTCCGGTGACTCCCGCGGCGATGGTCAGAGCTTTCCGGAACCTCGACATCGTGTCTCCCTGTCAGCGCTGTCCGCCGTCGGCCCGGTCGCGTGGCGCCGGCGCGGAGGTGTTGTGGACGAAGCGGCCGAGCACCCGCGCGCGGAAAGCCTGCCACTGGAAGGGGTCCATCCGCTCGGTCCGGAGCAGCTGGAGCTTGAAGCTCGTCCAGTCGTGGGAGTCGGGCCGCGTGGACTCGGCACGGACCACATGCCCGTCGTCGCGCGAAAACCAGGTCAAGAGGCTGAAGCCCTTCCCGACCAGGCGGAACCGCCGGCACGCGACGTCCCCGACCTTCGCCTCGCCGAGCGCCTCCACCCGGATGGGCCCGTAGTCGACCAGCGGCGGCGCGGCATCGGGGACTGGATTCACGCCGACGAGGCCGATGATCGGCACGCCCGACGCCTTCCCGAGACAGCGCGGCGCGAGGTCCATGCTCTGCAGATCGAAGCCATAGACGTGCAGCGGGCGACCCGAACCGTGCACCAGGATGGGTGCGATGCCCTGTCGGTGGAAGCTCATGCTCCGGCCATCCGCGAAGAGCGCTCCCCACATCGAGAGGACCATGGTCCCGTCCTGGAGGTTCCACTGCTCGAGGTGCTGCGCCATGCAGCGCGCCGGGTCGAGATCGGCGGTCACCTCGACGACCTGCCCCGGTTCCTCTCCCCACTTCAGCACGTCGAGCCGGCCGCTCGAGGAGACGTAGGTGGTGACGTGCCACGAGTCCGTGTCGTCCAGGTTCGACTTCACGTAGTGGTAGGCGACGCCCGGACGGAGCGTCCCGGTCGACTCGGCCGAGGATCCAGGTGGTCCCAGCACGAGGATCGTGAGCAGCAGGAGCCGTCGCACTTGCGCCTCGAAGGCCCGGGAGCTTTGAGGGGAACCCGGGGCAGGGGGACTCTTGCATGAAGACGGTCGACCTCCGGAAGCAACATCGGGCTCTGTACCAGGCGTCGAGCAAGACATCGGAGCTGATCGAGGTTCAGGACCTGCCGTTCCTCACCGTCGACGGTCGCATCGAGCCCGGTGCGGCCCCCGGCAACTCGCCCGCGTTCGCTGCAGCGGTCCAGGCGCTCTACGCCTCGGCGTACACCCTGAAGTTCTCCTTCAAGAAGCGAAGGACCGGCGCGGTCGACTGGCCGGTGATGCCGCTCGAGGCGATCTGGTGGGTGGAGGGTGGTGAGTTCGACATCAGCAGACCCGACGACTGGTCTTGGCGGGCGATGATTCTCCAGCCGGACCAGGTCACGGCCGAGGCGCTCGACGAGGCGGTCGCGCAGCTCCGGAAGAAGAAGCCCTCCGCGGCGCTCGAGCAGCTCCGGCTGCTGCGCTTCGAGGAAGGCCTCTGCGTCCAGATGCTCCACCTGGGTCCGTACGCGACCGAGCCGGCGACGGTGGAGCGGATGCGCGCCTTCGCCCAGGAGCGGGGCCTCGTCGAGCGGCACGATCGGGTGAAGCGTCGGGGCGTGCTCGAGGTGTACGACCATCACGATATTTACCTCTCCGATCCGCGACGGACCCTGCCGGCGAAGCTGAAGACGCTGATCCGCCACCCGGTGAAGCGGGCTGCCCCCGCCCGGACGCGGTCGCGGACCTGAGCGTCGCACCTGCTCAGGCGCGGACCAGGTGCAGCCGCTGCTCCGCGACGTCGATCCGCAGGCGCATGCCCCAGGCGAAGTCGAGCCGGTCGTCCTCGATCCCGTCGCCGAAGACCGACCCCGCCGTCGTTCATCTCCGAGACGACCACGAGCTGCTCGCCGGCCCATCGACGACCGCCCGTCGACGAGCGCGGTCCCGGTCGAGACGCTCGGGAACGCCTCGCGCACGAAGAAGGCGAGCGCGGCGTCGATCGGGCTGGGGAGCGAGAGCGGCCGAGCCCGCTCGCCGGTTCGATCGACCGTGCCCAGCCGGTCGCGCCGGTGCCGGTGACGACGATGAGCCCCGAGGACGACTGTCGCTCCTCCTGCGCCGCCGAGCGCGAGCCGGTAGCGCGCCGACTGGTGCGTCCGGTGGCCGACGAAGATCTCGTTCAGCGCCAGGAGCGTCTGCCCGTCGTCGAGCCGCGCCTCACCATCGTGCGCTCCTCGACCTCGGCGCGTCCTCGCGCGACCATCGCCCGGAGGAGCTCCGGCGCCTCCGGCGCGTGGCGGCACCAGGACGCCGTCGAACTGCGCGGCTTCGACGGGTTGACGCCAATCACCATCTGCCCCTGGAGGTACTTGGCGAGATTGGCGACGAGGCCGTCCTGCCCGACGGCGACGACCACGTCTGTCCGGCTCGAAGAGGAAGCGAGCGAGCTCGGGGCGATTGACCCGCGCCCGCCGCCACTCGGCGGGGATCGCCGCGGCGACCGCGTGGAGCGCCGCGGTCCAGCGCTCGTGGCGCTCCGGCACCTCGTCGAGCGACTGCCCGCGCGACTCGAGGAAGAAGCGCGCCTGCGCAGCTCGGTCCCGTGGCGGGCGAGCAGCGCCTCGTACTCGCTCGGCACGGGTCACCACGACCACGCGCGGGGCGCGCGGGCTACGCGCCACGGCCTCACTCCGGCCTCGAGCTTGCGGGCCTGCGCGCTCGAGGAGCGCGGGTCGAGCAGCGGGCCGAGGGATCGGGCTCGCCGAGGTTCAGGTGCTCGATCGTGCTCGAGCTTCCCGCGAGCTCGCGGGCCGCGAGGCCCAGCAGCACCGGCGGCGGGCAGCGTCGCGGTAGATCTCCATTCGGGCCTTCTCCGCCGCGGTCGGACCTCCTCGCGCGCCCGGAGCGCGGTGGCCTTCGCCTCGCCGCGGACCTCGACCGCATGCGGTCGGCGTCGGCCTGCGCGACGCCTCGGCGTTGGCCAGCGCCTCGATCTGCCCGCGTTCGGCCTTCGCCTCGATGCGCTCTTCGACGCCTTGGCCTCCTCGGTCGCCTGCGCGCTGCTCGTTCTGCCCGCGCTGCGCGATGAGCTCCTCCTCGCGCTGCGCCAGCTCGATCTGGTTCTGCAGCTCGTTCTCCTGGATGGCCCGCTCCTTCTCCACCGCAGGCGCGGCGCGCGAACGTCGCCTCGTCGGCCTCCTGCTGGATGCTGCTCGCGCGCCGGCATCTCGCAGCGCCGCTCCAGCTCCGCGGTCGGGCTTCACCGACGAGACGCGCGCGAGCACGATCTCCAGGCCCAGCGCGGCGAGGCTGGCGCGGCGCCGAGGCCGCTCGATCTCCTCGCGGATGACGTCGGCGCCCTCGTCGAGCAGCGCGCCGCAGCGGCGCGCGCGCCACGAGCCGCCCGGCCAGCTCCTGCGCCAGCTCTGTGAGACGAGCAGCGCGAGCTTCTCCAGCGGCTCGCCGGGTAGCGCGCCGGTGCGCGCGGTCGATCGTGAAGTCGACGCGCGTCGCGCAGGACCTCGCGGGTCCCTCACGCGGAAGGTGACCACGCCCTGGACGGTGACGTCCTGGAAATCGGCGCGAGCGGCCCGGGAGGAGGAACGGCAGCTCACGGTCGTCGAGCGGCACCTCGACGATGCGTCGCCGAGCGGGGAGAACCAGAAGGCGAGCCCGCGCCCGCCGCCGGCGGAGCCCATTCTCGATATACCGCAGAATGTGGCTCGCTGGGCTCGGCGCGCAGGTGGCAAGAGACCGGTCAGCTTCGAATCTCGGCCATGGCTCATCTCCTCTCCTTGCTCACGTTCAGATCGCGGACCGGCGCGTGAACCGATAGAGCTCGGCGGGGCGGTGCATCGACGTCGCGCTCGTGCGCGCCGGTCGCCTCGAGCAGCCCGGAGGCGAGCATCCGGCGGCGGAACGAGTCCTTGTTCACCGGCTCGCCGCGCACCGCCTCGTGGACCCGCTGCAGCTCGCGCAGCGTGAACTCCGCGGGCAAGAGCTGGAAGCCGATCGGCGTGTAGTCGAGCTTGCCGCGCAGGCGCTTGACCGCCAGGCCGAGGATGTCGGCGTGGTCGAAGGCGAGCGGGAGCGGCGTCCCCGTCGGTCCGCGACCTCGACCGGCCCGCCGGTCTCGCCCTCCCAGGGCACCGAGCCGCGCGCCGAGACCGGCGCGTCGGCGCCGGCGCTCGCCGCGAGCAAGCGGCCGCGATCGACGAGGGCGTAGTAGGCCACGCGTGATGACGCGCCCGCGCGGATCGCGGCGCAGATCGCCGAACGTGTAGAGCTGCTCGAGGAAGACGTCGCCGACCGGCCTTTCGGGACAGGACGCGCGCCGCGGCGCCGTCGAGCGACTCGTCGATGCCACGAAGCCGCCGGGGAGCGCCTAGCGACCCCGGTGCGGATGCTCGCCGCGGTGGAGCAGCACCGTGCACAGCGCGCCGTCCGCCACCGAGAGGAGCGCCACGTCGACGCCACCGAGGGCCGCTCGAAGCGACCGGCGTCGTAGGTGGCCAGGAACCGGGCCTCGTCGTCCTTTGGGGCGCTCCGTGTTCGCCGGGCCATTCGCCAGACCTCCTTCGATGCACAAGGCATATATGTGAGGCGCATTGAAGGCCACGAAATCGACCTTCCCGGCGCGGCCGGGTCGGGGTGGCTAATGTGTCGTCGTTGCTGGAGGTGGCCGTGTCCGAGGTGGGTTCCGCGCTCGACGATCTGCTGCAGCTCCTCGACCTCGAGGCGCTGGAGGTGAACCTCTTCCGCGGCCAGTCACGCGACCTCGGGGGGAAGGCGGTCTTCGGCGGGCAGGTGATCGGTCAGGCGCTGGTGGCGGCGAGCCGGACGGTGGAGGGCCGGTTCCCGCACTCGCTCCACGCCTACTTCCTGCGCCCCGGGGACATGGCGCACCCCATCGTCTACGAGGTCGATCGGGTCCGGGACGGGAAGCGGTTCACCGCCCGGCGGGTCCAGGCGATCCAGGGCGGCGAGGTGCTCCTGAGCTGATCTGCTCGTTCCAGGTCCCGGAGGAGGGGCTGGAGCATCAGGCCCCGATGCCCGACGTCCCGCCGCCCGAGTCGCTGCGGCCCCGGCAGGAGCTGGTGGAGGAGTGGCTCGCCTCGGTGCCGAGCGTTCCTCCGCGGATCCGGGAGGCGTTCGAGCGCCGGACGGCGGTGGAGTTCCGGCCGGTCGAGCCTCGGAACCCGCTCGCTCCCGTCGGTGCAGCCGCCGCGGCAGGCGTTCTGGGTGCGCGCCAGCGGGAAGCTGCCCGACGCGCCACTCCTCCACGCGTGTGTCGCTCGCCTATGCCTCGGACTTCAGCCTGCTCTCCACGGCGCTGCTGCCGCACGGGGTCTCGTGGCTGACCCCGGGGCTCGCGGTGGCCAGCATCGACCATGCGCTCTGGTTCCACCGGGCCTTCCGGGTCGACGAGTGGCTGCTCTACGTGATGGACAGCCCGAGCGCACAGGGCGGCCGCGGGCTGTCGCGGGGCCAGTTCTTCGACCGCGGCGGGCGGCTGGTGGCGAGCGTGGCCCAGGAGAACCTCATGCGGCGCATCGGGGGCTGAACGCAGGGCGCCAGCACGTCGAGGCGCGGCGCACGATTCAAGGTGCCAGACACCTCGTTACGGTCAGGTGCTCGGTCGAGGTGCCAGACACCTCGTTACCGACCTCGGAGCAGTGGGGATCCCGGACACCTCGTGACGGCCTGCCGTGCCGGTCGAGAAATCCGTGAGGGGCTGCGCGCTTCGCTCGAGCGGGCTCGCCCCAGGCGGGGAGAGGCTGGCCGGTCCCCCCGGGTTCTCGTTAGAGAGAGCTGATGTCCGACGAGCTCCTCAGCGCGTTGCTACCCGGGTCCGGGCTGCGGGTCGTCGTCGCGCTCACCACGCTGGTCTCCCGTGAGGCACGCCGGCTCCATTCCGCCGAGGCGGGCTCGGCGGCCCTGCTGGCGGAGACGCTGACCGGCGTCTCGCTCCTTGCCGCGCTCCAGAAGGAGAAGGCCCGGGTCAGCCTCCAGCTGGAGTGCGACGGCCCGGTTCGCGGCCTCTTCGTCGATGCCGACGGCGGCTCGCTCCGCGGGTACGTCAAGAAGCCCGGCCTGGCGGTGCTGGGAGCCGAGGGCGCCTTCCACTGGCGCCCGCTGCTCGGAAACCACGGGTATCTGTCGGTCGTTCGGGACCTCGGCGAGGGCGAGTTCTACCGGAGCAGTGTCGAGCTCGAGGCGTTCGAGCTGGGCCGCGACCTCGAGCGCTACTTCGCCGTCTCGGACCAGGTCGAGACGGTGGCCCGCATTCGCGCGGTGCCGGCCGGGGGGGAGGTCCTGGGCGCCGTCGGGGGCATTCTGGTGCAGAAGCTTCCGGACGGAGACCGTGCGGCGCTTCTCGAGACCGGACGGCGACTCACCCGGGAGTCGCTGGATCGCGCCCTCCTCGAGGCGAACGGATCGGGCCCGGCCCTGCTCCGCTCGCTCTTCCCGGGCGTCGCGCTCGACGTCCTGGCCGAGCGGCCCCTCGAGTTCCGGTGCGGATGCTCGCGCGAGCGCGTGCACCGGGCCCTGCTGGCACTCGGCCGGACCGAGCTCGAGGACCTCCTCGAGAAGGAAGGTCAAGCGGAAGCCACGTGTGAGTTCTGCACGACCCGCTACGTCATTCCGCCGGGACGAGCTGCGGACGCTGATCGGCACCGTGTCCCCGCGCTAGGCTCCTCCGGTTCATGCCTCCGCGAACGTCCAGGCGCCGTCAGGAGTCCTCCGGTCTCGTTCTCTCGCCACGGAGCGAGCTCCCCCGCCGGCTCCCCGGACAGGACCGCAGCGGCCCGAGGAACATCGTCCGCGAGATGACCTGGGCCCAGTTCGACGAGGCGGTGAACGGGATGGCGCGGGAGATCGCCGCCGCGTATCCGCTCGACCTGGTGGTGGGCATCGCACCGGGAGGGCTGTACGTCGGCTCGGCGCTGGCGAGCGCGCTCGGCAAGCCCTTCCACCCCGTGCGGATCCTCGGCCGCTCCCGTGACCCACTGACCGGCCGGATGCCGAAGGTCATGGCGATGCCGCGCCAGGTGAAGGGCACCCGGATCCTCCTGGTCGACGACGTCGTGGCCTCGGGCCTGACGATGGGCCGCGCCATCGAGTCCGCGAAGAAGGCGGGGGCGCGCCGGATCCGCACCGCCGCCTTGCTCTGCCGTGACCAGGGCGCGACGCCCGACTGGACGGTGCTGGTGATGGAAGGCCCGCTGGTCTTCCCCTGGGATTATGGCCCGGTCACCGAGGACGGACGGTTCGACCTCGTGCAGGGCCCCGACATTCCGCCCCGGCGCGTCCGGTCACGGGCGTGATCGTCGGCACCGCCGGGCACGTCGATCACGGCAAGACCTCGCTGGTCAAGGCGCTGACCGGCATCGACACCGATCGACTCCCGGAGGAGAAGCGGCGGGGCATCACGCTCGAGCTCGGCTTTGCCCACCTCACCCTGCCCGACGGCACCGTGGCGGGGGTGGTGGACGTCCCCGGGCACGAGCGCTTCGTGAAGGCGATGGCCGCCGGCGCGGGTGGGGTGGACCTGGCCATCCTGGTCATCGCCGCGGACGAGGGCGTCATGCCGCAGACCCGCGAGCATCTCGACATCTGCCAGCTGCTCGGGGTGCAGGCCGGAGTCGTCGCGCTCACCAAGGCAGACCTCCTTCCTGGCCTCGGCGACGACTGGCGGGCACTGCTCGACGCGGACCTGGCCACGCTCCTCGCCGGGAGCGTGCTGGAGAAGGCGGAGGTGGTGCCTGTCTCGGCGCGGACGGGCGAGGGGCTGGACGCGCTCCGGGCGGCGCTCGGACGTGCGGTGGCCTCCGTCCCCCGCCGTCCGGCAGATGGTCCGCTCTTCCTGCCCATCGACCGGGCGTTCACCATCAAGGGGTTCGGGACCGTGGTCACCGGGACGCTGCTCTCCGGCACGGTCGAGCCCGAGGCGTCGGTGTCGCTGCTGCCCGGTCTGCCGGGGCCCTTCCGTGTCCGCGGCGTCCAGACGCACGGGCAGAGCGTGGCGCGCGGCTCCGCAGGTCAGCGCACGGCGGTGAACCTCTCCGGCGTGGCGACGCAGGACGTCCGGCGCGGCATGGTGCTGGTCCGCGAGGGCGAGCTGCCCGAGACGCGCTCGCTGGACGTCGAGCTCACCCTGCTGGCGGCGGCCGAGGCTCCGCTCCCGCGCCGCCGCACGCTGCTCCTGCACCTGGGTACGGCGCAGGTCGAGGCGCGCGTGACCTTGCTCGACCTGCCGGAGCTCTCGCCCGGGGAGACGGGCCTCGCGCAGCTCCGCCTCCAGGCGCCGGTGGCGGCGCTGCCGGGACAGCGGTTCATCCTGCGTGGCGCGCGGCCGTTGCCTGGGCGCGGAGCGACGCTCGCCGGCGGACGGGTGCTGACCATCGGCGCTCCACGCCGGCGCCGCGGGGCCTCCGAGCTGCTCGCGCCGATGCGTGGCGAGGACCTCGACGCGCGACTGATCTGGCTCGCGCGGCAGTCCGGCTACCGGGGAATGACCGCCGGAGAGCTCGCGGTGCGGACGGCGAGCGCGGCAAAGACGGTGCAGCGGGCCCTCGACGTGCTCAGCAGCAAGGGGCAGGTGCTCCTCATCGACCGAGAGCGCCGCCTCTACGTCGCGGGCGAGACCTTCGCCGCGCTCCAGGCACGTGCGCTGGCGCTGCTCCAGTCCTTCCACGACCGGGCGCCCCTCGAGGATGCGCTGCATCGGGAGGAGCTCCGCCAGCGGCTCTCGGCCGATCTGGACCCGCGCCTCCTCGGGCGACTGGTTCAGACCCTGGTCGAACGCGGCGCGGTGGAGGCCATCGGCGAGGGCCTTCGGGTGAAGGGCAGGGGACGGAGCCTCTCCCTCGACGAGGAGGCCGCGCGCACCAAGGCCGTGGCGGCCATCGCCGCCGGTGCGCTCGCTCCGCCGACGCTGGCCGAGATCGGGCGAATGCTCTCCCTGCCGCCCGAGCGCGATCGCCGGACTGCTCCAGGGCCCCATCGCCGACCACACCGTGGTGAAGGTGACCGAGGAGCTCTGCTTCCACGCCAGCGCCATCGCGGAGCTGAAGCAGCGGCTCGTCGCGCACCTCACCGAGCACCGGGAGATCACCACCCAGCAATTCAAGGAGCTGGTCGGGGGCAGCCGGAAGTTCGTGATCCCGCTGTCCGAGTACTTCGACCGCGAGAAGGTCACCCTCCGAGTGGGCGAGAAACGCCTCCTCCGGCGCGCCTGATCGCCCAGCGGCCGCCCATCCAGATTTCCGGGGTTCGAGGTGTCAGACACCTCGTTTTCCTCGAGCACTCGAGGTGCCAAACACCTCGTTACGGCCGCATGGGTGTGTTCAGCAGTTTAGTGATTTCAATGCCTTGAGATGGCCATTGCCTTGGCCAAAGAATTAACTTACCAGTCAGTTATATGGAGCGGCCGCAGGGCACGAAGCGATGGGAGCGACGCAAGGAGGCGCGGCCGGCGGAGATCGTCGCCGCGGCGCTGCAGCTCTTCGCGGACCGGGGCTTCGCGGCGACGCGCCTCGAGGACGTCGCGACGGTCGCCGGGGTCAGCAAGGGCACCGTCTATCTGTACTTCGAGAGCAAGGAGCAGCTCTTCGAGGCGGTGGTCCGCGAGGCGATCGCCCCGAACATCGACCGCGCCGAGGCACTGGTCGACGGCTTCGAGGGACCGACCCCCGAGCTCCTCCGTGCGCTCTTCGGCTTCGTCGCCGGCGTGCTCGACACCCCGCTCACCGGGGTCATGAAGCTGCTCGTCGCCGAGTCGGGCAACTTCCCGCAGCTCGCGCGCCTCTATGCCGACCTCGTCCTGCGCCGCGTCTTCGCGCTCATCCGCCGCATCCTCGAGCGCGGCGTCACCCGCGGCGAGTTCCGACCGCTCGACCTCGACACCACCGTGCCGCTGGTGATGGCGCCCATCCTGCTGCTCGGGATGTGGAAGCACTCCTTCGGCGCCCACACCGATCTCGTCCTGGACCGTGGGGCGGTGCTCGAGGCCCATCGAGAGAACCTGCTCCGTGGGCTCGCCGCGGATCCCGGAGGCCGGTCATGAAGGCTCTGCTCTCCCTCGCGCTGGCCCTGGCGCTGGCCGGATGCACCCGCGCCGACGGCGTCTTCCACGGCTGGGCCGAGGCCGACGAGATCCGCGTGGCCCCGCTCACCACCGGCATCCTGACCCGGCTCGCCGTCGAGCGCGGCCAGACGGTCGACGCCGGCACGCTGCTCTTCACCCAGGACGCAGACGCCGAGCGCGCCGCCCGCGCGGAGGCCGCCGCGAAGCTCGGCCAGGCCGAGGCCCAGCTGGCAAACCTCGAGGCTGGCGGGAGGGCGAACGACCTCGATGCCGCGCTGGCCCAGGTCCGCGAGGCGAGGAGCGCACTCCAGCTGGCCGACACGAATCTCCGTCGCACCGAGCAGCTCGCCCGGGAGGGAGCCTCGACCAGCCAGCGTCTCGACCTGGACCGCTCGAACCAGGAGCAGGCCGCGGCCCGGCTTCACTCCGCCGAGGCCCGCCTCCGGAGTCTCCAGACCTCGGTGGGCCGGGTACAGGAGATCCAGGCCCAGCGCGCAACGACCGAGATGGCCCGCGCCGCCCTCGCCTCCGCCGAGTGGAAGCTCCAGCAGCGCACGGCCGCCGCCCCCGCCACGGGCCGGGTGGTCGACACGTACTTACCGGATGGGAGAGATGGTCCCCTCGGGCGCCGCGGTCCTCTCGCTCCTGCCCGACGGCGCGCTCCGCGTTCGCTTCTTCGTCCCCGAGCCGAAGCTCGCCTCGGTCGCCGTCGGCGCCCCGGTGCGTGTCACCTGCGACGGATGCCCCCGTCCGCTCGACGCCCAGGTGAGCTACGTCTCGCCCAGCCCCGAGTTCACCCCGCCGGTGGTCTACGCCGGCGACGCCCGGAGCAAGCTCGTCTACCTGGTCGAGGCGCGGTCCCCCGCGCTGCAGGGCCTCCACCCCGGCCAGCCGCTCGACGTGCAGGTGGCCCGGTGACCGCCTCCGCCCCGCTCGCCATCGACGTGCACGGGCTGTGCAAGTCCTTCGGCGCGCGTCAGGTGGTGCAGGGCCTCGACCTCCGCGTGGCCAAGGGACAGATCTGCGGCTTCCTCGGCGCGAACGGCAGCGGGAAGACCACCACCCTGCGGATGCTCTGCGGACTCCTGACGCCGGATGCCGGCGAGGGCACCTGCCTCGGGCTCGACGTGCGGCGCGACGCTCCGCGCATCCGCCGTCGGGTCGGGTACATGACCCAGCGCTTCTCGTTCTACGAGGACCTCACCGTCCAGGAGAACCTGGACTTCGTCGCCCGCCTCTACGAGCTCCCGGATCGCCCGCAACGCATCGACGCCGTGCTCGCCCGGGCGGGGCTGACCGACCGGCGCACGCAGCTCGCCGGCGAGCTCTCGGGCGGGTGGAAGCAGAGGCTCGCTCTCGCCGCCTGCGTCCTCCATGAGCCCGAGCTCCTCCTCCTCGACGAGCCCACCGCGGGCGTGGATCCGAAGGCCCGCCGCGAGTTCTGGGACCTCATCCACCTGCTCGCCGGCGAGGGCATCACCGTCCTGGTCAGCACCCACTACATGGACGAGGCCGAGCGCTGTCACCGCATCGTCTACCTGTCGGGTGGCAAGCTGGTGGTGGAGGGCTCCGCCGCCGAGGTGGTCGCCCGCTCGGGGCTCATCACCTTCGTGGGCTCGGGAGAGGGGCTCACGGCGGCCGCCGCGGCGCTCGACCGGACGCCGGGCGTCGAGTCGGCCGCGGTCTTCGGCCAGACGCTCCGGGTCAGCGGCACCCAGCGGGCCGAGCTCGAGCAGGCGCTCGCTCCGTGGCGGGCGCGCCGGGACCTCACCTGGGTCGAGGAGCCACCCTCGCTCGAGGACGTCTTCATCCACCTGCTCTCGGAGAAGAGGTTCGCCGGATGAACGTCTCGTTCCAGCGCTTCGTCGCCGTCCTGCGCAAGGAGATCATCCAGGCCCGCCGGGACCGCTTCACCCTGGCCCTGATGGTGGGCATGCCGCTGGTCCAGCTCTTCCTCTTCGGCTTCGCCATCAACACCGACCCCAAGCACCTGCCGACGGCGCTGGTGATGGGCGACGACTCGCGGCCGGCGCGCTCGCTGGTCGCGTCCATGCAGGCCACCGACTACTTCGACATCTCCTCTCCGGTGTCGCCCGCCGAGGCGGAGCGAGCCATGGCGCGAGGCGACGTCCTCTTCGTGCTGGAGCTGCCTGTGGACTTCGCCCGGCTCGTCGAGCGCAGGGAGCGCCCGGCGGTGCTCCTGGCCGCGGACGCGAGCGACCCCACGGCGGTGAGCGGCGCCGTCGCCGCCGCGGCCGGGCTCGGACCCGGCCTGCTGGGCCGTGATGTGCGTGGCCTCCCGCTTCCACCCGGGCCGTTCGAGTGGAGGTTCCACCGCCGGTACAACCCCGAGGGCATCACCGCCTACAACATCGTGCCGGGGCTCATCGGGACCATCCTCACCTTCACCCTGGTGGTCATCACCGCGCTCGCCGTCACCCGGGAGCGCGAGCGCGGCACGATGGAGAACCTCCTCGCCATGCCGGTGCGCCCGCTGGAGGTGATGCTCGGAAAGATCGTCCCCTACATCCTGCTCGGCTACGTGCAGGTCGGGCTCATCCTCACCGCCGCGGTGGTCGTGTTCCAGGTCCCGGTGCGCGGCTCGGTCCCGCTCCTCCTGCTCGGGCTCGGTCTGTTCATCGCCGCCAACCTCTCGGTGGGGTTCACCTTCTCCACCCTCGCCCGCAACCAGCTCCAGGCGATGCAGATGGCGGTGTTCTTCATCCTTCCGTCGATCCTGCTCTCCGGATTCATGTTTCCCTTCGCCGGCATGCCCCGCTGGGCGCGCGTCTTCGGCGAGGTCCTCCCCCTCACCCACGCCCTGCGACTCATCCGCGGCATCCTGCTCAAGGGCAACGGGCTGCTCGACGTGCTCCCCCATCTCTATCCCCTGGTCGCCTTCTCCGCGGTGGTGGGCACCCTGGCGATTCGCGGCTACCGGCAGACGCTCGACTAGGATTCCGAGGCGCTCGTGCCCTCCGACGCTCCCGACACCTCGCTGTCCCGCCTCTCGCTCCTCGACTGGATCGGCGTCCTCGTCGTCGCCGGGTCCGGCGCGTTCGGGCTGATCGTGCCTGCGTTCATCGCGCCGATGTTCACCCGGCTGTCCGAGTCGCTCGGAGCGACCGACCCATCGCTGGCGTCCTGGGTGCTGCACGGCTGGGTCCCGGTGTCGCTCGCCGTGCTGCCGCTCGCGGTGCTGGCCTGTGCGCTCGTCGTGCCGCTGAGCGTGATGCGACGGCGGATGCTGCTCCTGCTCGCCTTCGCGCTCACCGTCGTCGCCACGGGGGCATTGCTGTTCGCGCTCTACGGGACGCTCTTCTCCATCGCCGGGGCCGCCTCCGGCTCCTAGGGCGAACGACCAAACGTGCGGCTGTCAATCGCGATGGAAATTTCCAAGCGCCCAGGGGACAGGGGTCTTTGACCCCGTTGTCAAACGAGGGTGGATTCGCTATCTGCGTTCTCGGGTTCGCTTGGTTCCCTGAAGAGGTTCCCCCCCACCGCTTCAGGCGAGCAAGAGCGAGCTCGTCGTAGAAGGCCTGTGGCCCGGCGTCCGTCGCGGATTGCCGGGCTGCTTCTTTTCCGGGTAACGCTGTTGCGCGCCGCGGACGCCTCCTCAGGGCGGCGCATCCGGTGGGCCTGGAGGCCCCCGGTCATCGCCATTCGGCATCGACGACGCCCAGGACGGCCGGGCGCATCGAGCGGGCAGCGGGCACGGAGGAGGGAGACCGTGGACCGACGGCCCGAACTCGGTTGTCCCAGCGGCACTGGCCGCTCGCCGAGGTGGGCATCCCGGGCCCCGGCGCACACGCCGTGCGCGACGGGCGGCCGCTGCCGCTCGGAGAATCCGCGCCTGCCGCTCGTCGTCTCGGGTCATGACGCGGTGCTCAAGACAGGAAATGCATGACAGCACTGGATCCATCCAGCGCTCCGAGGAGAAGGTCACGCGCACCCCGGTGGGTCCGCTCCACAGGAGGGCGGTGACTCGCTTGTCGTGAGCGCCGGACCCAGTCACCCTTGTGTCCAGGAGCGGGGGAGATGGAGTCGTGCGTCGTGGTGGTGACCTGGATTCGCTCTCGAGCCGGAAAGCGCGCCGAGCCGGAGGCACGGCAGTGCACTGGCTGCCGCACCGCCGTCGCCGGGTCGACCGACGAGCAGCTCCGCGCCTCCGGAGGAGTCCTCCTCGAGGGCGTGGGCTGGTTCTGCGGCGAGCGCTGCGAGCGGCAGTACCGGCTCCGGTTCCGCATCCAGCCCGCGGGCACGCCTGCCGGTGGAAGCCCCCGGACGACTCCGACTCCCCTTCCTCGCGCGGGCACCTCCAACGACCCCGCTCCGAACGCCGAGGCCGAGGGCGCGTCGGGTCCGAAGCGGCGATCGGCAGAGGACGAGCTCAGCGCGGCGCTCCGTGCCCGGCGCCAGAAGTACTCGAGCGGCGTCTAGGAGCCGCTCCGGCGCTCAGTTCCTGCCGAGCCCCCGCGCTGCTGCACGGCGCACCTCGGTGTCGCTGTCCCCGAGGGCGGCCCTGAGCGCCGCCCGCGCCTCCGCCGACTCGAGATGCACCAGTGACTCGGCTGCCGCTCGGCGCACCGTCCGGTCCTGGTCCTTCATCAGCGCCGCGAGCTGACGCGCCGCCGCGTCGTCGCGGGGGTATCCCCGGAGTGCCTCGGCGGCCGTCGCCCGGACCATGACCACCGTGTCCCGCGAGGCCTCGAGCAAGGCGGGCGGTGCGCTCCCTTGCTCCAGCTCCCCGAGGGCCTCGACGGCCGCCACCCGGACCTCGGGCACCGCGTCCTTCGCCGCCCGCGAGAGGGCAGGGGCGGCCCGGGGCTCCTCGAGACGCCCGAGCGCACGCGCCGCCTCGGCTCGGATCCCCGGCTCGGCATCCCCGAGCGCGGAGGCCAGGGCCGGCAAGGTCCGTGGGTCCTCGTTCGATGCCAGGACGCTCAGCGCGGCCTCCCGGACCTCCGGCACGGGGTCGGTGAGCGCGGCCCGGGCCACCTCCAGCGCGCGCGCATCCTCGAGCCGGGCCAGCGAGGTGAGCGCGGCACTCCGCACCCCCGGGGCCCCGTCCGTGGCGAGCGTCATGAGCGCGGGCACGCCCCGCGGGTCCTCCAGGCTCCCCAGGGCCGAGGCCACCGCGGCGCGCACCGAAGGGTCCGCGTCCTTCTGCCGCGCGAGCAGCGGCTGTAACGCGGCTGGATCCTCCGAATCTCCCAGGGCGTCGGCCGCGGCCCGGCGCACCCCGGCGTCGGCGTGCTGGAGCGCTGTGGCCAGCGCAGCGGTGTTGCGGGGGTCCTCATTCCGGCCGAGCGCCCAGGCGGCGGCAATGGCCACGGCGGGCGTGCCGTCGCGCAGCGCGGCCACCAGCGCCTCGCGACCGGTTCCCTCACCGTGCACGCCGAGCCCGTGGGCAGCGGCCTCCCGGATGGCTGGATTCGCCGAGCGGAGACCGGCGAGGAGCCGGGCCAGCGCGTCGGGGACCTGGCTGTCTCCGAGCCAGACCGCGGCGGCCCGGCGCACGCACCCGCGCGGGTCTCCGAGCGCGTCCCCGAGAAGGGCGAACGCCGCGGGGTCCTGCACCGCGCCTCGACGGGCCGGCGGCAGAGCGCTCTCGCCCGCGAGGTGCTGCACGTTTCCATCCCAGCCGCCCTGCTCCAGCCGGTCCACGGCCAGCGAGCAGAGCCGCGGGTCTCCGGTGCGGAGCGCGTCCAGCCACACGGTCAGCTCGGCCACGCTCGGGGCGGCATGGGTCAGGCCGTGATGGAAGCGACCGTACTTGTGCTTGTGCCGCCCGCTCTGCCGGGCGCGCGCAGGCCCACCGCCGGCCAGGAACGCCAGCGCCGCAACCACCAGGAGCGCGCGCATCAGTCCCTCTGGCCGAGCGCCTGGGCCGCGGCGCGACGGACGGTGACGTCCTTGCTCTGCATGGCCGCGATGAGCGCCTGCAACGACGCGCCGTCGCGAATCTCCGAGAGCGCCTCGACGGCCGCGGCGCGGACATCCGCATCGGAGTCGTCGAGCAGGGCCTTGAGCTGGGGCACGGCCTTGCCGTCGTGAATCTCTCCGAGGGACTCGGCGGCCTGCTGCCTGACGTCGGAGCTCGGGTCCTTGGTGGCCTCGAGCAGGCCCGCCGGGGCGGTCTTGAGCTCCATCTCGCCGAGCCCGGCAGCCGCTGCAGTGCGGACGTCGGCGTTCTCGTCCTTCAAGGCGGTGACGAGCGCCTCCTGCGCCGCGGGGTCCCGGAAGCGGGAGAGGGCGCGCACTGCCCGGGCCCTCACCTCGACGTTCGGGTCCTTCACCAGCTTCGCCAGCGGGGCGAGCGCGCGGCGGTCTCCGCGGTGAGAGAGGCCCTCCATCGCGATGACCCGCACCTTCGGGTCCGGATCGCCGAGGAGCTTGATCAGCGGCTCGGTCGCCGCGGGCTCGTCGAAGGAGAGCAGCGCCTCGGCTGCCTCGCGACGGACGGCGGGGTTCGCGTCGCCCGTGGCCTTGCCCAGCGCAGGGATGGCCTTCGGGTCGTCGAGCTCCCCGAGCGCCTCCACCGCGCTCCGCCGCACGTCGACGTTACCGTCGGAGAGCAGTGCGCTCAGCGGCTCCACCGCGCGGGCGTCGCCGATACGGCCGAGCGACTCCGCCGCGGCCCGGCGAACTCCGGGGTCGGCGTCCTTGAGCGCCGAGATGAGCGCGTCCACCGTCTTCGGATCGGCCGGCGTGCGCTCGTGGTGATTCTTCTTCCCGTACCGCCCATGCCGGCGCATGGCGTCGTGCGCCTGGCGCTGGGCATCGCGGGCCATGCGCTGCGCGTCGCGGCGGATCCGCTCGATCTCTGCAGCCGAGGGGGCGGAGGGCGGCCGCGGCGCGGCGGGCGGAACCGGGGGCACCGGCGCGACCGCCGCGACTGGCGGAACCGGCGGCACCCCGGGGGTAGCAAACGCGAGGAGGACGGGCGGCGCTCCGGGGCGAGCCAGCAGCCCCTGCGCACGCGGCTGGGCCTCCGGGGTCCTGAGCTGCGGCCTGGACGGCGGGCTCCGGGTGGACGCCGGCGACGGGGCGACCTCGGGCGGCAGCGAGGGCGAGGACGTCTTCCGGGGCGCACTCCCGGGAGTCGGTTCGCTCCGGGCGTCGGCGGGCGGAGACCCGGACCCGCCGGTCTCGTCTCCGTCGAGGAGCTCGCGGTCCAGGGACTGGACGGCGACCATGGTCCGGACCTGCTGCTGGGGCGCCCCGGCGTCCGAGCGCGGAGCGGGCGTGCGCGTCTGGCCCGCACCGGCGGCCAGCCGCTCCGGCGCGGCGCGGACGCCCGGTGCGACGAGCACGGTCATGAGGAGGAGGAGCGCCATGCCGCCCACGTGCCACGGCCGGAGTCGCTCCACCTCGTCCCCGCCGCGCTCGAGCAGCCGGGTGACGCGGGCCAGCAGCTGGCTCGGGTGCTCGGCCATGCCCGCGAGCGGAACGCTGGGCGCGTGACCATCGAGCCAGGCGGCGACCGAGGCGAGGCCGCGCGCGACGTCGAGCCCCGAGCCGTTCCGGGCGGCGGCCCAGTCGTCGCAGAGGAACTCGGCGACCTCCTGCATCCGGGCACGGGCCAGGCGGTTCAGCGGCTGGAAGAAGAAGAGGTGCTCCAGCACGGTCCCCATCACCAGCCATACCGGGTCGAGCCGCCGAAGGTGGGCGAGCTCGTGGGCGAGCACGCTGCGTTGCTGGGCGTCGTCGAGCTCGAGGAGCGCCTCGGCGGGGAGGCGAGATCTCGGACCAGCCGAGCGCCACGGGGCTGCGGAGCCCCTCGGCGGTGGTGAGCCGCACCGGACGGGCGTGCCCCACGTCCTGGCAGAGGCCTTCGAGCCGGGCGCGCACCATCGGGTCGACCACCGGGGCGCGCTCGCCGAGCGTGGTGAGCAGGCGGGCGCGGAGCACGGCCAGCCGGAGCAGGAACGCGCTTGCCACCACGGCCCATCCGAGGAACGCGAGGCCCGCCGCGGTCAGTCGCGGGACCGCCAGGTTCGCCCGGACGGGGACTGCGGGCGTGGTGGGTGCGACCGGGGCGACCGCAGCGACCGGGAGCGCCTCCGTGGCCGGGGCCGCGGGAACGGCTGGCACCGCGGGGACCGCCGGGATGCCGGGGACGTGCCCCGAGTGCTTGGTCGCGACGTGCGGCCCGTCGGACATGTGGATCTTCACGACCGGAGGGACCTGGACGGTCCGCACGACGACGGCCAGCGCCGGATCGGTCTCGCGCGCGGCGGTGGCTGCCTCGGGGGCGTCCGGTGAGGTGAGGATGTCCGGGAGGGCGGGTGCCTGCAGCTCGGCCGCGCCGCCGAACGGGGTGAGGCCCGCGGCGAGCTGGAGGGTCGCCGTGAGCACGCCGCCGATGAGCGCGGTGCGCCAGGCGACGTCGCGCAGCCGGAGCGAGCGAAGGAGACCCCCGCGCTCGGCCAGCCACACCGTGCCGATGAGCGCCGTGCTGTGCACGGCGTAGGTGAGGAGCCACGCCACGCCGAGCGTGGCGGCCAGGGAGAGGACACTGCCCACCGTCGCGGCGTTCATCGCGCCCCTCGCTTTCCCTTGGGTCCCTCGGCCTCGGAGATCAGACCGCGAACCTTCTCCAGGTCGCCCGGCCGGACGCTGCCCGCGTCGAGCAGGTGACTCATGAGCGCCGCCACGTCACCCCCGAAGAGGAGGTCCGTGAGCCCGCTCACCATCGAGCGTCGGACCTCGCCCTCGGAGACGCGCGCCCGGTAGACGTATTGCCGACCGTGGACCTTGTGACTCACAACCCCGCGTTTTTCCAGACGACTCAGAAGGGTGGCGATGGTGGTGGGGGCCAGGTCGCGGGCCGGACGCAGCGCCTCGGCGATCTCGGCGACGGTGGCCTCGCTCCGGTCCCAGAGCACGCGCAGCAGCGCGATCTGGAGATCCGTGAGCTGCGTGGCGTCGGGCATGGGGACTCCTCCTCGCTTCGTCGACAGATGTAATACTACGTCTGTAGACGAGTCAAGCCCCGCTCGATTGCGCTGTCCGCGAACGGATCGGGCCGGCCCCGGGCAGTCGCGGCCTCCGACAGGAGCGTGGGCGGTGCGCTGCGTCAGCGCTCAGCCGGCGGGCGCGAAGATGCTCCGGTGGACGCGCCAGGACCCGTCGTCCAGCCGCTTGAGGATGCGCATCAGGTGGAAACGGCTCGCGGACACCTTGCCGCTCGCGCGATCGCGCTCGCTCCCCTCGATGTGGCCCCACTCCACCGCGGTGTCGCCGAAGACGAGCGTCTCCTCGAAGACCTCGCGGTAGTCGAGCACCTCGGTGCCCTTCGCCGCCTCCGCCATCTTCGCCAGGCCGGCCCGGAGCTCGGGGCCGCGCTTCACCGGACCGCCAGGGGGAAGCGCGACCGCGTCCTGTGTCCACAGCTCGGCCAGCGCCTGTACGTCGTAGGCCTTGCTCGCCGCCTCGTCCCGGCGGCGGAGCGCTTCGATTCCGCGCATCGCCTCGTCCATCGTGGGTCACCTCGGTGCTGCAGGCCTGCTGGAGGGGAGCACGGGTCGGCGCGCCTGGGGAAGCGCCACGGTGCGGACCCACCAGAAGTCCGGGCGGGCCCGGAGGCCTGGAGCCGCTCGAGGCCACCGGCGGGGGGCCTGCGCGGCGAGCGTGAGGCAGCCGAGCGCGATGGCGACGGCGCTCATGGCTTCCGCCCCGGTCCCCGGCTGTACACCGCGAACGGACGGCCCTCCGGGTCGACCAGGATGGCGAGTGCGTCCCCGTCGGGGAGCGCCTGTGGCGGAACGAGGACGTGCGCCCCGAGTCCCCGCGCGCGGCCGACCGTGTCCTCGATCTCGGTGGACTCGATGAACAGCTGCACCAGCGGCTTGCCCTCCGGCGGCGTGGGCCAGATGCCGCCCTCGAGCCCGCCGGCGCCGGTGGAGATTCGGCGGTACCCGAGCGCGTTGCCCTGGTGGACCTGCCAGCCGAACAGCTGCTGGTAGAAGGCCGCCGTCGCGTCCGGGTCGCGGGCGAGGATCTGGAACTGACGCACCGGGTGTGGCGCGGGCGCCTCGTCGGTGGGAACAGGCTGCCCGGTGGTCTTCTCGGCAGAGACGCGCGCCGCCGCGTGCTCCCACACCGCCCGCTCGAAGGCCTCGGGGTCGAGCTCGCCGGCGCCGGTCACGTCCAGCCAGCGCCCCTCGTTCATCCGGAGGAGCCCGAACCGGAGGAGCCGCTGGAGCAGGACGTTGATCGCGTCCGGCGTGGTGTCGAGCACCTGGGCGACGAAGCGCGAGTCGCCCCGGAAGTCCTCGCCCCACCGCACCGCGAAGGGCTACCGACCGAGGAAGACCGCGCCGCCGCGCGACAGCCAGACGTTGGTCAGGCCGGGAAGCACCCCGAGCACCACCACTGCCGCGGTGGTCAGCACCAGCGCCAGCTCGGTGCCGAAGCTGCGCTCGGGCAGCGCACCCGCCTCGGGCGCCGGGCGCATGTACATGTAAACGACCACCCGCAGGTAGTAGTACGCGCCGACCGCGCTGGTGAGCACGCCCACGATGACCAGGCCCACCAGGCCGGCGTCCACCGCGGCGCGGAAGAGGAGCAGCTTCCCCATGAACCCGGCCATCGGCGGGATGCCGCCGAGCGAGAGCATGAAGACCGCCATCGCCAGCGCCCAGCCCGGCTTGCGCTGCGCCAGCCCGGCGAGCCGGTCCAGGTCCCAGGCGAAGCCGCGCACCTCGTCGTCCTTCCGCTCCAGCGCCCCGAGCACCCCGAAGGCGCCCACGGTCGTGACGGTGTACGCCAGCAGGTAGAAGAGGATGCCCCGCAGCGCCGCCGCGGTGTCCGGCGCGGCGCCGGAGGCCAGCACCGAGACTCCGAGGATGCCTCCAGTCGTGCGCGCTCCCGCTCCGCACGAAGAGCGCCGCCACGCCCAGGAGGAGGTACCCGGCGTGGGAGATGGACGAGTAGGCCAGCATCCGCTTCACGTTCCGCTGCGGAAGCGCGAGCAGGTTCCCGCCGATCATCGTCAGGAACGCCAGCATCGAGAAGCCGGTGAGCAGCGCGTCGCCCGGGATGCCGTTCCCCAGCACCAGGAACACCCGCACCATCGCCGCGAACGCCGCCGCCTTCACCGCCGCGCTCATCATGCGCGGTCACCGGCGTGGGAGCGCCCTCGTACACGTCCGGGGTCCACATGTGGAACGGCACCGCGGCGATCTTGAACCCGAAGCCTGCGCCCACCAGCGCCAGGCCGCAGTACGCGAGCGGGCGCCGGTCGGCGAGCGCCGGCTCGGCGAAGATGCGCGCCAGCTCGGCCCCCATCTGCGGGAGCATGGTGCTCCGGTGGCCCCGAAGAGCAGCGCCGTCGCCGTAGAGCAGCACCGCCGAGGAGAACGCCCCGAGGATGAAGTACTTGAAGCCTGCCTCGGCGGGCCGCGGCCCCCGGCGCAGGTACGAGGTCAGCGCGTACGTCGCCACGCTGAGGATCTCCAGGTTGATGAAGAGGAGGATGAGCTCGTTGGACAGCGCCAGCAGGCTCATCCCGGCGCCGCCGAAGAGCAGGAGCGCGTAGAACTCGCCCCGCTCGGCGTGGCGCCCGCGGAGGAACGCCGGGGCAAGCAGCGCGGACAGGCCCACCCCGAGGCAGACCACCACCGAGATGAGGCTCCCGAACGGATCCAGCACCGCGAAGCCCCGGAACACCTCGGCCGGCGCGGAGAAGCTGGTGGCCGCCGCCACCACGCCCGCGAGCACCGTGATGCCCACCGCGAGCGGGGCCTGGAAGGTGCGCGAGGAGGAGGAGAGGAAGACCTCCGAGAGCAGCACCAGGCAGGCCCCGGCGCTCAGGATGAGCGCGGGCCAGAGCGGCGCGAGGTCGGTGAGCGGTCAGCGTCGGCAGAGGGAGCATGGGGGCCTAGCGCTGGACGGGCGTGCCGGCGGACGAGGGCCGCCACCGGCGAGGGAGAAGGGAGCGGGGCCACGGTGATGCGGGTGTCCTCGTCACGGCCGGTCACGTTCAGCCCCGATGTTCGCGCGCGCGACGTACTTCCGGGTGGAGACCTCGAGCCGGTCGAGGAAGAAGCCGGGCAGCACGCCCATCACCAGGACCATCACCACGAAGGGGAGCGAGGTGGCCAGCTCGCGGCCGTCCAGGTCCTTGAGCCGCGCGTTCTCCACCTGGACCAGCGGGCCGAAGAACACCCGCTGCACCATCCACAGCATGTACGCCGCGCCGAGCACCACGCCGGTCGAGGCGAGCACCGCGATCCACATCGGCACCTCGGTCGACTTGAAGGTCCCGAGCAGCACCAGGAACTCGCCGATGAAGCCGTTGGTGCCGGGCACGGCGATGCTGGAGAAGGTGATGATCAGGAAGAGCGCCGCGAACAGCGGCATGCTCCGGGCGATGCCGCCGTACTCGATGATCAGCCGGGTGTGGCGCCGCTCGTAGAGGAAGCCGAACAGACAGAACAGCGCGCCGGTGGACACGCCGTGGTTCAGCATCTGGTAGGCGCTGCCGGTGGCGCCCTCGGCGGTGAGGGCGAAGATGCCCAGCATGCAGAAGCCGAGGTGGCTCACCGAGCTGTAGGCGATGAGCTTCTTCACGTCGCGCTGGGCGAGGCACATCATCGCCCCGTAGACGATGCCCACCACCGACAGCACCGCGAACCCCCAGCGCATCTGCTGCGCCGCCACCGGGAACAGCGGGATGGCGTAGCGCCAGAACCCGAAGGTCCCCATCTTCAGCATCACCCCGGCGAGGATGATCGAGCCCGGCGACCGGCGCCTGGACGTGCGCGTCGGGCAACCAGGTGTGCAGCGGGAACATCGGCACCTTGATCGCGAACGCCACGGCGAAGGCCAGGAACATCCAGGGCCCGTAGATCTGCAGGGCGTTGGCCAGCGGCGACAGGCCGGTGCAGGACTTGCCCACCAGCGCAGGCCGGCGAGCTCGCGGTTGGCCGGGGCGAGCGAGTTGTAGAACGTGGCGTAGTCGAAGCTGCGCGCGCCCGACGGCTGGCCGAGGAAGTACACCGCGAGGATCGCCACCAGCATCACCAGCGACCCGGCGAGGGTGTAGAGGAAGAACTTCATCGCCGCCTTCGTCCGGCTCCTCCGAGCCCCACACCCCGATGATCAGGTACATCGGGATGAGCATCGCCTCGAAGAAGACGTAGAAGAGGATGACGTCCAGCGCCGCCAGGGCGCCGAGCATCGCGGTCTGGATGAGCAGCAGCGCGAGGTGGAAGCTCCTTCACCCGGGTGTCGATGAAGCGCCAGCTGGCCAGCACCACCAGCGGCCCCAGGAAGCCCGTCAGCAGCATCAGCGAGACCGCCAGGCCGTCGACGCCCACGTGGTAGCTGATGCCGAGCTCGGAGATCCACGGGACGCGCTGCTCCAGCTGGAACTCGGCTCCCCGCGGCTCGAACGCCGCGTAGAGGAGCACCGTCAGCCCGAAGTTGACGAGCAGCGCGACGAAGGTCCAGCCCCGGACCAGCCGCTTCTCGTTCTGGGGCAGCAGCGCCACCACCACCGCCGCGAGCAGGGGCTGGAAGACCACCAGGGTGACGAGCCAGGGGCTGAGCGTGGCCGTCATCGGAGCACCCAGGTCAGGACGACGCCGATGCGAGACCAGCAGGCCCACCGCCATCACCGTGGCGTAGTTCTGGGCGTTGCCGGTCTGCGTGTAGCGGACCCACCCGCCCAGCTTGCGGAGCACCACGGCCGTTCCGCCGCACCCCGACGCCGTCGATGAGGCCCGCGTCGACCACCTTGTACAGGCCGTTGGAGACGGCGGTGAACGGCCGGATGACGAAGAAGTCGTACACCTCGTCCACGTAGAACTTGTGCCGCGCCCAGCGCCAGGGCGTGGCGATCCATGCCGGGAGCGGCTGGCCCGCCCGCGATGGCAGCCAGTGCCGGTAGACGAATCCACGCCCCCGCGCCACCGATGAGCGCCACCGCCCAGGCGACCCCGAACCCCGGCCACGGCGAGCTCTCCTCGTGGACCACCGTCTTGTAGGTGGTGGCCGCGCGGTCGGCGAGCTGCATCACCGGCGCCAGATAGCCCTCCATCAGCGGAACCAGCCTGCTCGAGCCCGGACCGGCGGCGATCGCCGGCACGCCCCAGGCAACCGCCGAGGACGGACAGGGCCGCGAGCACCACCAGCGTGAGCACCATCGGCACCCCGCTCTCGTGCGCGTGCGGGAGGCGGGCGTCCGCCGCACGCTTGCCCTCGAACGTCAGCACGTAGAGCCGGGTCATGTAGAAGGCGGTGCACAGCGCCGCGAGCAGGCCGATGCCGTAGACGGTGTGGCCGAGCCAGTGGAACCCCTCGACCTCGGTGGTGTGCGCGCCGTGGAGGATGGCGTCCTTGGAGAAGAAGCCGCTCAGCGGGGCGATGCCGGTGATGGCGAGCGTGGCGATGGCGAAGGTGGCCCAGGTCCAGGGCATCTCCTTGCGGAGCCCGCCCAGCTGCTGGATGTCGGTCTCGTCGCCGTTGCCGTGCATCACCGAGCCCGCGCCGAGGAAGAGGCAGGCCTTGAAGAAGGCGTGGGTGATGAGGTGCAGCGCCGCCGCCCAGAACACCCCCACGCCCACGCCCATGAACATGAAGCCGAGCTGGGAGACGGTGGAGTAGGCCAGCACCTTCTTGATGTCGTCCTGGGCGAAGGCGATCAGCGCGGCCCAGAGCGCGGTCACCGCGCCGATCATCGCCACCCAGGCCATCGCCGTCGGCGAGAGCACGAGCAGGAAGCTCAGCCGGCAGAACAGGTACACGCCCGCCGTCACCATCGTCGCGGCGTGGATCAGGGCCGAGACCGGGGTCGGGCCGGCCATCGCGTCGGGCAGCCAGACGTAGAGTGGGATCTGCGCGCTCTTGCCCGCCGCCCCGAGCAGCAGGAGGAGCAGCGCCGCGGTGAGCACGTGGCCGAAGGTCTTTCCCTTCGAGCGAGCCCTCGGTGATGACCGTGCCCATGTCGATCCCGGCCTTGGTGCGCTCACCCAGGTCCACCGGGATGCGGGTGGCCCACTCTCGGAGGACCTCCACGTTGAGCGGGCCGTGCTCGTGCACGTCGGCGAGCCAGGCTCGCGCCCGGGGCACGTCCTGGAAGTTCGCCCGGCCGTGCGTCGGCCCCATCTTCTCGGTGGCCCCGACCAGGAGCACCAGGAGGATCATCCCGATGATGAAGGCGAAGTCACCGATGCGGTTGGTGATGAAGGCCTTCCGCCCGGCGAAGGCCTTGTCGGTGTCCCGGTACCAGAAGCCGATCAGGAGATAGCTGCAGAGCCCCACGCCCTCCCAGCCGACGAAGAGGAGGACCAGGTTGTCGGCCATGACCAGCGTCAGCATCATGGCGATGAAGAGGTTCAGGTACGCGAAGTACCGCCAGTACCCCTCGTCGTGCTCCATGTACTCGGTGGAGTACAGGTGGATGAGGAAGCCGATCCCGGTGATGACCAGGAGCAGCGCGCCGGAGAGCCGGTCCACCAGGAAGCCGTAGTGGGCGGCGAAGTCGCCGGCGGCGAACCAGCGCCCCAGGTCCAGCCACAGCGCCCAGCGCACCGGCTGGTTGCTGGCCGCGGAGATGAACTGGGTGGTCGGACTGCCCACCGCGAACACCGCCAGGGCCGAGAGGAGGAAGGACCCGCCCACCGTGGCGCAGGCCACGAAGTTGGTGTTCGCCCGGCCCATGAACTTGCCGAGCAGGCCGCAGATGAGGGCGCCGGCCAGCGGCAGCGCCACGATGACCCAGAGGAGCCCGGCGATGGACTCGGGGGGCCAGGGATAGGCCGCGGTGAATGGATTGGAGAGGAGCGCGAGCATCGGTGGGGTCAGAGCCTCATGGTCCGGATGTCGTCCACGTTCACCGTGCCCCGGCTGCGGAACACCGCGATGACGATGGCCAGCCCGATGGACGCCTCGGCCGCTGCCACCGCGATGACGAAGAGCGCCGGGAGGTGTCCGGCATCCATCCCCGCGTCCCTGGCGAAGGCGAGGAAGGTGAGGTTGGAGGCGTTGAGCATCAGCTCCACGCACATGAAGACCACCAGCGCGTTGCGGCGGACGAGCACGCCGAACACGCCCAGGCTGAAGAGCAGGGAGGCCAGGACCAGGTAGTGCTGCAGCGAGATCTCGTGCAAGGACAGGCCCCCGTCAGACACGCGACTTGGCGACCACGACGGCACCGACCATGGCCACCAGCAGGAGCAGCGACACCGCCTCGAACGGTGCGAGCCACTGCGTGTAGAGCTGCGCTCCGATGGACTGCAGCGTTCCGAAGCTCGGCGGCGTCGAGGCGTTGGCCGGGTTGTACGGACGCGTGGCGATCACCAGGGCCACGAACAGCCCCGCCGCGCTCAGCCCCCCGATCACCCGGGGGATGGTGATCTTCGACGGCGCCACCACGTCGCCGAGCGACAGGAGCATGATCACGAAGAGGAAGAGCACCATGATCGCGCCGGCGTAGACCAGGACCTGAAGCACCGCGATGGTGTGCGCGAGCAGCAGCACGTAGATGCCGGCCAGGAAGAAGAACGTCCCCACCAGCGACATCGCCGAGTAGATGGGGCTCCGCGCGGCGATGACCCCGGCCGCCGCGACCACGGTGAGGATGGCGAAGCCGTAGAAGAGGACGGTGGTCACGCGGTCATCCCTCCGAAGTGGCCCCACGGATGGTCTCCGTACGGGCACTTCCCGAGCCGGATGTGCTCCTCGAACTCGTGCCGGAACTTCACCACGAAGCTGTGCACCGGGAGCGCCGCGGCGTCGCCCAGCGCGCAGATGGTCTGGCCGAGCCCCATCGGCGGATACGGGGCGATGCTCTGGGCCACGTTGAGCAGGGTCTCGATGTCGCCCGGCTCGCCCCGCCCCTCCTCGATCTTCCGGAGGATGCGGGTCATCCACGGCGTGCCCTCGCGGCACGGGGTGCACTGGCCGCACGACTCCTCGGCGTAGAAGCGCGAGACCCGCCACAGGCTCCGCACCAGGCAGGTGGCGTCGTCCATGACGATGACCCCGCCCGAGCCGGCCATGTTCTGCAGCGCCTTGAGCGCCTCGAACTCCAGGGCCACGTCCAGCTCGTCGGCGGAGAGCACCGGCGCCGACGAGCCTCCGGGGATGACCGCCTTCACCTTCCGCCCCGCGGGCATGCCCTGCCCGAAATCCGGGCTCTCGATGAGCTCGCGCACCGTGGTGCTGAGCATCACCTCGAAGACGCCCGGCCGGTTCACCGAGCCCGAGAGGCACACCATGCGCGTGCCACCCGACTTCTCGGGCCCCAGCTTCGCGAACCAGTCGCGCCCCGTGCTCGAAGATGGCCGGCACCGCGGCCAGCGTCTCCACGTTGTTCACCACGGTGGGGCAGCCGAAGAGGCCCGACCACCGCCGGGAAGGGCGGCTTGAGCCGGGGCCAGCCCTTCTTGCCCTCGAGGGACTCGAGCATCCCGGTCTCTTCTCCGCAGATGTACGCGCCGGCGCCCCGGACCACATAGACGTCGAGCAGGTAGTCACGGCCCAGCACCGTCTTCCCGAAGATGCCCGCCCGGTACGCCTCGTCGATCGCCTTCTGCAGCCGCTCGGCCTGGAAGCGGAACTCGCCCCGCACGTAGACGTAGGCGGTGTGCACCCCGAGCCCGAAGGAGGCGATGGCGATGCCCTCCAGCAGCATGTGGGGGTCGAACTCGAGGATGTAGCGGTCCTTGAACGTCCCGGGCTCGGACTCGTCGGCGTTCACCGCCAGGTACTTGGGCTTGGGGCTGTCCTTGGGGACGAAGCTCCACTTCATCCCGGTGGGGAAGCCGGCGCCGCCCCGGCCGCGGAGGTTCGACCGCTTCACCTCGTCGATGATCTGGGCGGGCTGGAGCCCGAGCGCCTTCTCCAGCATCGCGTAGCCCCCGGTGCTCCGGTAGGCGTCGAGCGTCCAGGAGTTGGGGCGCCCCCAGTTGCGGGTGATGACCTTCTCTCTTGCCAGCGGCATCGGGCGGCTTCCTCTTACGACGCGGGCTTGAGCTGCGCGAAGACTGCGTCCACCGCCGCGCGCGAGCGGAGATTCTCGTGGTGGACCTCGTTGATTTGCAGGCAGGGCGCGGTGCCGCACGAGGCGAGGCACTCGGCCTCACGGAGGGTCCAGGTGGCGTTGCTCTCACCCGCCTTCACCCCGAGCTTCTGCTCCAGGTAGCCGAGGAGGTCCTCCGCCCCCCACAGGGCGCACGACAGGTTGGTGCACACCTCCACCACGTGCTTCCCGGGCTTGGAGGTGTGGAACATCACGTAGAAGGTGGCCACCTCGTAGGCCCGCTCCGGCGAGACCTCCAGCTTCCGCGCCACCATCTCCAGGCCGTCGGGTGGGAGCCATCCCTTCATCGACTGCAACAGGTGGAGCGCTGGAAGCATCGCCGCGCTCTTCCGGTCGGCCGGGTAGTGCGAGAGAATTTCAGCGAGTCGGTCGTCGAAGACCCGCTGCTCTTCGGCCGTCAGAAGGGGCGAGGCCATGGGGCCCGCGCTTCGTAAGGGACGACCGAACCGCTTGTCAACGATAGGGATTCTTCATGGACAACGAAGACAAGCGCGGCGATCCACGAACGCCGTTCGTGCTCCGGGTGAACTTCCGGGATCGCAGCGATTGCCTCGACGCGACCGAGAACCTCTCTCGTGGCGGACTGTTCGTCCAGACCGACGAGCGGTTCTCGGTAGGGCAGCGGGTCGAGCTCACCGTGGGCTTCCCCGGGCTGCTCGAGCCGGTGGCCCTCCGGGGTGAGGTGGTCTGGGTCCGGCCCTCGCGCGAGCAAACCGCGGGCGGGGTGGGCCTCCGGGTGGCGGACGAGGCCGATCGCCGCCGCCTGGACGAGGTGCTGGGAGGCCGGGCGAGCCGCGCCCTGACGGCACCCGAGGGTGGCTTCCGGGTGCTGCTGGTCGAGGACAACCCCCTGGTGGTGGAGATGTACAGCTACGTCCTGAAGAAGCTCGCCACCGCCGAGCTCCGCGGGAAGGTCCCGATGGAGGTGCACTTCGCCGCCGATGGCCACGCGGCCTTGCAGGCGCTCGCCCAGGACCCCTTCCACCTCGTCCTCACCGACCTCTACATGCCGGTCATGGACGGCTTCGTCCTGGTGCAGAAGATGAAGTCCGATCCGCGCCTCCGCGACATCCCTGTCGTCGCCATCAGCGGAGGCGGGCGCGACGCGGAGTCGCGGGCCAGAGCAGAAGGTGTGGAGGTGTACCTCCGCAAACCGGTCAGGTTCGCCGAGGTCCTCGAGACGGTGAAGCGCCTCTTGCGGATCAGCTAAGCTTTCTCGCTTGCCAACCCCAGGTATCGAATGACGACCGCGACTCGAGCGATCCTCAACCGTGACACGGTCAGCGGTGAGGCGCTGTTCATCCTCAAGAACCTTCGCGAGAACAACAAGCAGGGGCGCTCCAACAAGCTCGCCGAGGTGAAGACGGCGCTGGAGCCGGCGGTGAGCCTGGAGTTCGACGCGTACTTCTTCTTCCTCCGCAAGTTCCACTACATCGCGATGGACCGCGAGGCGCAGCTCAAGCTGACCGACTCCGGGGAGCGGGTGGTGGACGGGGCGGACCTCGACCGGTTCTCGGGCGAGGTGGGCGAGTTCTTCAGCGAGCAGCTGGCACCGGTGGACGAGCCGATGGGCGACGGCCCGCTCCCCTTCGACACCGATGCGATGACCGACGACGTCTCCGTGGAGACCCCCGATTTGACTCCTCCTCCCGCTCCGGCTCCCGCCTCCGCCCGCTCCCCTCCGCCGCGCCCCTGCTCCGGCCGAGGCGGCCGCCGACCTCGACGGGCGCTACACGCGGGGCGAGTCCATCGGCGGCGGGCCGCTCGGCGCCGTCCACCGGGGCCGGCACGTCGCCCTGGGCACCGAGGTCTGCATCAAGGAGCTGAAGGACATCTTCGGCTACTTCTCCTTCCTCCAGCGGGGCGAGGTGCTGAAGCGGCTGAAGCGCGAGCTGTGCGCGCAGGCCCAGGTGCGCCACCCGGCGGTGGTCGCCATCGTCGACCAGGCCATCGAGAGCGCCCGGCCGTACGTGGTGATGGAGCTCCTGAGCAGCTCCCTGCGTGAGCGTCTGGAGAGCGCGGGCGGAAAGAGCCTCCCGGTCCCGGGTGCCATCCGCACCTTCCTCCAGCTGTCCTACGCCCTGCGCGCCGCGCACGCCGCCGGGCTGACCCACCACAACCTCAAGCCGGAGAACGTCCTCTTCGACGCCTGCGGAAACGCGAAGCTCGGGGACTTCGGCCTCAGCCGGCTGATCGAGGTCGAGCCGGGCCGCGGGCATGCCCCAGGTCTTCGTGGGCACCGGCTCGCTCAGCTACCTCGCCCCGGAGCTCATCACCCGGAAGGACGCCGGCCCGGCCGCGGACGTCTACGGCCTCGGCATCCTCCTCTACGAGATGCTGACCGGCGGCATCCCCGGTCGTCGCTCGCCGCTCCCCTCGGAGGTGAACCCCGAGGTGCCGAGCAAGCTCGACACCATCTTCGACAAGATGACCCAGGACCGGCGCGAGGCCCGCTACCCGGACTTCGACGCGATGCTGGACGAGTTCTACGGCGCCTTCAGCGACGGCGAGTACCTGCAGCGCGGCGACCTGATCCTCTCCTCCGAGCCGTCGGGGGGCTAGGTCGAGCCGCCAGCCGATGAGCGCGGGTGACCCTGATCTCCTGTCCGGCGCGCGCCTGCTCTCCACCGGCACCTGGCGGGCCTCGCACGAGGCCTTCGAGGCCGCCTGGCGGCGCAGCGAGGGCCATCCACGCGAGCTGCTCCAGGCGCTCGCCCAGCTCGCCGCGGCGCTGCTCAAGTGGAGCGAGGGCCACCTCGAGCCGGCCAGCACCCTGCTCGCACGTGTCCGGCGCCGCCTGGAGGGGCTCCCCTCGCGGGTGTCGCGGGTGGAGGTCGACACGCTCGAGTCCACCGTGCTCGAGCTCCAGGAGCGACTCGGCCTGCGCGAGCCGGCGCCGCACACCGTCCAGCTGGTGATGGAGGGTGGCCGGAGGCACTCGCCGGCCGACCGCGTCGCCCTGGGGGCCGCCTGCCCGTACTGCGGCGAGCAGGTGGCGGTCCACGCCGAGCCGACCGGGATGTCCATCGAGCAGTACGTGGAGGACTGTCCGGTCTGCTGCCGGCCCTGGCTGGTGCATCTGGAGAGGGGTCCCACGGGCGTCGCGGTGAGCCTCGCCCGCGAGGACGACTGACCCCCGGGGCAGTCCCCGGGGGCGGGTGAGGCAATCGCTCCGGCGGCTCGGGCGTCCTGGCAGGAGGCTCCCGCTCCCGGAGGTCGCCCGTGGTCCGCCCTGTGCTGGTGTTCCTCGCCGTGGTGCTGTCGGCGCCCGCGCTCGCCGAGGACTGCGTCTTCAACACCGGTCCCCATGACCGGGTGGCCGCGCGGCAAGGCCGTGGTGGTCGAGGCGGGCGAGTCCGTCGAGAGCGCGATGGCGCTGGACGGAGACGTCGTCCTCCGCCGCGGCGCCCGGGTGAAGTCCGCGGTCGCGGTGAACGGGAACGTCGTCCTCGAGGACGGCGCGAAGGTCACCGGGACCGCCGCCGCCTTCGGAGGGCAGATCCGCGTCGCCCCGGGGCGAAGATCTCCGGCAGCCGCCTCCAGCTCGGAGACGGTGTCCGGGTCAGGGGCGAGAACGGCAAGGACATCGGCCTGGCCCTCACCGTCGGCGGGCAGGACGTCTCGACGCTGCTGGTCGCGAAGCTGGTGGAGAAGGCGCGGAGCTGCCGCATCGTGCAGGGGCAGTCCGAGATCCAGCTCTGAGCAGCGCGGACGGGCCGCTCAGCTCGCCTTCTTGCCCAGGGCCAGCGGGACGCGGAACAGCTCCAGCAGCGTCTCCAGCTCGACCGGCTTCGGCAGGCAGGCCACCGCGCCCGCCTTGAGCGACTGCTCCACCAGCTCCGGGCTGTGCCGCCCGGTCATGGTGATGAGGCGCACGCCCTCGAGCGACTTGCGTGTCCGGATCCGCCGGCACACCTCGAACCCGTCCATGTCCGGCATGTTCAGGTCGATGAGCATTCCGTGCGGCTTCAGCTCCGACACCAGGAGCAGCGCCTCGACGCCGCTGGAGGTGGTGGTGAGCTCCACCTCGGCGGCGTGCGCCTTGAACGCGCGGCGCATCGCATCGAGCACCTGCTTCTCGTCGTCCACCGCGAGGATCTTCACCAACGCGCTGCCCAGCTCCTCCGGCAGTGGCATCTGGTGCGCGATCAGGAATGCCCGGAGGTCACCGCCACGGACCCGCCGGTGCCCGCCCGGCGTGCGGAAGGCGAGCAGGATTCCCCGGTCGATCCACTTGCTGACGGTGGAGGGGTCGACCTGCAGCAGGCGGCTGATGTCGTGGGTCGTGTAGAGCTGGTCCATTCGCGGCCCCTCTCCCCTCACCGAGGTCAACCGAAACACGTCAGGAAGTTGCAGCGCCGTCAAGCGGCGCGACGAGACTGCCTGGTTGCCGCAGATTGTGCGCCCCGCCGCGGCCGCGGCCCGGGCCCTCGAAGGATGACGCCCAGGTCAGGCTTGACCGAGCGCCCGGCGAATCGCGACCAGCTGTCCCAGGAGGGCGTCGGTCATGGCCGGCGTCAGGGAGGATGGCCCGTCGCACGGCGCAAGCTCAGGATTCTCGTGCACTTCCATGAAGACCGCGTCCACCCCTGCGGCCACCGCGGCGCGGGTGAGGACGGGCACGAACTGCCGCTCGCCCCCGCTGGCGTTGCCCGCCGCGCTCGGCAGCTGCACCGAGTGGGTGGCGTCGAAGCACACCGCCAGGCCGGCATCGCGCATCTGGGCGAGCCCGCGCATGTCGACCACCAGGTTGTGGTAGCCGAACGAGGCGCCCCGTTCGGTGACCAGAACATTGCGATTTCCGGCCTCGAACGCCTTCCTGGCGGCCTGCACCATGTCCAGCGGGGCCACGAACTGGCCCTTCTTGAGGTTCACTCCCCGGCCGGTCCGGGCGACGGCCACCACCAGGTCCGTCTGACGGCAGAGGAAGGCCGGGACCTGGAGCACGTCCACCACCTCGGCCACGGGCCCCACCTGCGCCACCTCGTGCACGTCCGTCAGCACCGGAACCCGCGCCTGCTCCTTCACCCGCGCCAGCACCCGGAGCCCCTCGACCAGCCCCGGGCCGCGGAAGGCCGTCCCGCTCGTCCGGTTGGCCTTGTCGAAGCTGCACTTGAAGACGTACCGGAGCCCGTGCCGGGCGGCCAGCTCGCGGAGGAGCACCGCGTGGCGCAGCGCGTGGTCCTCGCTCTCGATGACGTCGGGGCCGGCGATGAGGAGGAGCGGCTGGCCCTCCCCCACCTGCAGCCCGGCGAGCTCGATCATCTGCGGCCGCCGTCCCGGTGCTCGAGCGCTGCCCGGATGAAGCCGCTGAACAGGGGATGCGGGGCGAACGGCTTGCTCTTGAACTCGGGATGGAACTGGCACCCGACGAAGTACGGGTGGTCGGGCAGCTCGATCATCTCCACCAGGTTCAGCTCGGCGTTGTGCCCGCTCACCACCAGGCCCCCATCGGAGAGCCGGCTCCGGTAGGCGTTGTTGACCTCGTAGCGGTGACGGTGGCGCTCGCTGACCTGGTCCTTGCCGTAGAGCCGCGCGGCGAGCGAGCCGCTCTTCAGCATGCAGCCGTACGCCCCGAGCCGCATCGTGCCGCCCTTGTCCTGAGATCTGGAGCTGCGACTCCATCAGCGAGATGACCGGGTGGGGCGTGCGCTCGTCGAACTCGACCGAGTTGGCGTTGGCCAGCCCGAGCACGTCCCGCGCGAATTCCACCACCGCCATCTGCAGCCCGAGGCAGATGCCGAAGAACGGCACCTTCCGCTCGCGGGCGTAGCGGACCGCGGCGATCTTGCCCTCGGTCCCGCGCACCCCGAAGCCGCCGGGGACGAGCACCGCGTCCACATCCCCGAGGAGCGCGGGCGCGCCCTGCGACTCGACCTCCTGGCTGTCCACGTACTTCAGCGTGACCCGGACGTCGTTGGCGATGCCCCCGTGCATCAGGGCCTCGTTGAGGCTCTTGTAGCTCTCCTTGAGGTCGGTGTACTTGCCGACGATGCCGACGCGCACCTCGCCCTTCCCGGGCGAGTAGACCTTCTCGAGAATTCGCTCCCAGCGCTCGAGCCGCGGCGCGCGCGACCAGATGTTCAGGACCTCGGAGAGCCGCTCGTCGAGCCCCTGCCGGTGCAGCTCCAGCGGCAGCTCGTAGATGCTCTTCACGTCCGGGCTCGAGAAGACGCTGCCCGGGTCCACGTTGCAGAACATGGCGATCTTCTGCCGCATCTCGGCAGGGATCTCCCGGTCGGTCCGGCAGACGAGGATGTCCGGCTGGACGCCGATCTCCCGCAGCTTCATCACCGAGTGCTGCGTGGGCTTGGTCTTCACCTCGCCCGCCGCGGCGATGTACGGGAGCAGCGTCAGGTGGATGTAGACCACGTTCTGCGGCCCGGTGTCGTAGCGCATCTGCCGGACTGCCTCGAGGAACGGCAGCGACTCGATGTCGCCCACCGTGCCGCCCACCTCGACGATGATCGCGTCGTGCCCCTCGGCAGCGGCGCGGATGACCGACTTGATCTCGTCGGTGATGTGCGGAATCACCTGGACCGTCTTCCCCAGGTACTCGCCCCGCCGCTCCTTCTGGATGACCGAGTTGTAGATGCGGCCGGTGGTGAAGTTGTTCGAGCGGCTCATGCTGGCCGTGGTGAAGCGCTCGTAGTGGCCGAGGTCCATGTCGGTCTCGCCACCGTCGTCGGTGACGAAGACCTCGCCATGCTGGAAGGGGCTCATCGTCCCCGGGTCCACGTTGATGTACGGGTCCAGCTTGAGGAAGGTGATGTCGAGGCCGCGGTTCTCGAGGAGGGCCCCGATGCTGGCCGAGGCCAGGCCCTTCCCGAGCGAGCTGACCACCCCACCCGTCACGAAGAGGTACTTCGTCTTCTTGGAGCGCATGGGGAGATCCCATGTGCCAAGAATGGGTCCTGCCGTCAACGTGCGTGCGCGTCGCCCGGCCATTCCCCGGAGCGAGACCGTGCTGGACACCGCGCTGGTGGTCAACCGGCACCCTCGGTCCTTGTTCGACTCGACCGACACCACGCCGTCCTCGCCCTTCTGGAGCGTGTAACAGTCCTTCCGCAGCGGATAGGCCGCGGGGATCCAGCCGACCTGGACCTCGGCAGTGATCAGAGCGTACTCGCCGCGTCGGACGAAGAAGACCGTCTCCCGCTCCGAGTGGCCGTCCGGCCGGCCCGTCTCGTTCCGCAGCCCGTCGAACGGCTCACGCACGTCCATCCCCGCGTAGAGCAGCTCGCCCCGGGCATCGAGCGTGCGGTCGACCTCGACGAAGCCTCCTTGCACCAGGGGCTGCCCGAACGCCGGGCGCTGCAGCTTCTCGGGTGGGGCCGGGAGCACCCGGTAGGCCCGGGCGGAGAGGCCCACTTCGATGATGCGGGCGATCGCCTTGCCCGGGTTATCGAGCGCCGTGCGGGCCCGGAGCGCGACCACCCCGTCCCGGGTAAGTCCGCGTCGGTGGACGAGGTGAATCGGTGATGCGTACAGGTGACAGGCTAGCAGGAGGGGTGGCAGGCAGAGGACAGACCGGCGGCGATTGCGAGATTCCCCGTCGGGTCCCGTGCCATGCTGCCGCGGATGCTTCTGCTGCTCGCCTGGTCCGCGGCCACCGCCGTCGCCGCTGCGCCGGTGACCACGACCGATTTCGTCAAGCAGGCGATGGAGCAGGAGCGCGCCATCGAGCGCTGCACCACCTGGGTCGAGTCCCAGCACGCGATGGAGTTCGACGGCGAGCGGCCACGTCAAGCCGGGGCGGGACCTGACGGTGGTGCGCCGGTTCGCCGGCCTCCCGCCCCAGAAGATCGAGATCGTCTCGGCCCGCCGCTCGGGACAGGACGTCGCCGAGGAGATACGCCGGCAGAAGCCCGCCTCGGAGATCCAGAAGTTCCGCTCTCCGTTCCACCCGGACTCCCGGCCGCTCTACATGTTCATGCGCGCCGAGGCCGCCCCCACCGAGCCGATGCGCCTGACGTTCCACCCCACCTACGCGCACCGCGACGACCCGGGTCTGTTCGAGGGCACGGCCCGCCTGGACCGCGCCACCGGCGAGCTCCTCGAGTGGACCGCCCAGCTGGTGAACCCGCCCACCTTCGTGACCAGGGCCGAGGTGAACGTGAAGTACCGGGCGCGGGTCGGCCTGCTCGATGCCCGCTCCGAGGTCAACGTGGCCATCGAGGGCGGGGTGCTCTTCTACAAGCGGCGCGGGCGGATGGATTTCCGCTTCAGCGACTACACCTGCCCCGAGTCGATGCCGCCTCCCGCCGAGCCGACCGTCGCCCAGCCTCGAGGCACTCCCCCCGTTCCTGCGTCCGCGCCGCGTGCAGAGCGGGGCTCCTGAACCGGCTCGCCGGCCTCGACCCGCCCTCACGACGCCCGGCAACGTTCGGCCTCGACCTCCTGCTCGGTTGACGGCCGAGACGGGACGGTGAAATGGAGTTCGGGCGGAGGCGACGTGGCGGAGACGAACGGCAATCGGGAGAGCGACGGTCCCGACGCGGACTGGATCGACGTGGCGCTCGCCCGCGCCGCCGGGGCTGCGCCGGTGGCCGGGAACCGCATCCGGCTCCTCCGTGACGGCCCGGAGAACTTCCCCGCGTGGCTCGACGCCATCGCCTCGGCCCGCCGCTACGTCTACTTCGAGGCCTACATCTTCCGGAACGACCGGACCGGGCAGCAGTTCGTCGAGGCGCTCTGCGCCCGTGCCCGGGACGGGGTGCAGGTCCGCTTCCTCTACGACTGGGCCGGGTGCTTCGGGACGTCCTCGCGGGTGTGGCGCACGCTACGCCACGCGGGCGTCGACGTCCGCTGCTTCAACCCCTTCGACTGGTCGAGCCCCCTCGGGTGGGTACACCGCGACCACCGCAAGACGGTGAGCGTGGACGGGCGGGTGGGCTTCGTCTCCGGGCTCTGCGTCGGCGACGCCTGGTCCGGGGATCCGGCCAAGGGGATCCCGCCCTGGCGCGATACCGGGGTGCAGATCGAGGGGCCGGCGGTCGCCGACGTCGAGCAAGCGTTCGCGCGCGTCTGGGCCACGGTGGGTGCTCCGGTGCCGGAAGGGGAGCGGCGCCCCCGCGCCGAGATGCCAGAGCTGGGGGACATGCGGCTCCGGGTCATCAGCGATGAGCCGGGAACCGCCGGGCTCCTGCGGCTCGACCAGTTCATCGCCAGCGCCGCACGACAGACGCTCTGGATCACCGACGCGTACTTCGCCGGCACGCCGCCCTACGTGCAGGCGCTGCGGGCGTCGGCGCTCGACGGTGTCGACATCCGGCTGCTCGTCCCGGGCTCGAGCGACATCCCGGCGCTGCAGCCGTTCTCCCGGGCCGGCTTCCGGGCGCTGCTCGAGGCGGGCATCCGCGTCTTCGAGTGGAAGGGTCCGATGCTGCACGCCAAGACCGCCGTCTGTGACGGCAGGTGGGCGCGCGTGGGCTCGACGAACCTGAACGTCGCGAGCTGGCTCGGCAACTACGAGCTCGATGTGGCAACCGCCGACCCGGGGTTCGCGGCCGAGATGGAGGACATGTTCCTCTCCGACCTCGAGAACTCCACCGAGCTCGTGCTGGCGGGGAAGCGACTTCGCAGCGCCGAGCCGAGGCCGCGGCCGCAGCGCGTCCCGCGAAGGGTGCGGGGCAGAGCCGGCCGGGCAGCGGCCGGAGCGCTGCGCGTCGGCAACACCGTGAGCGCGGCGATCAGCGAGCGGCGCACGCTCGAGGGCGGGGAGCGGCGGATGGTGTTCTTCGGTGGGCTCGCGCTCGCGATCCTCTCGGCGCTGTGGGCGCTCTTCCCCCACGTCCTCGCCGTCCCGGTCGCCGTCCTCTGTGGATGGCTCGCGCTCTCGCTCCTCTGGAAGGCCTGGCGGCTCGGAGCGCCGCCGCAGCCTGCCCGCCCGGCGTCGCTCCCCACGACGCATGACGGGACGACGGCTGCGCCCCCCGCCTCGGCACGCACCCCGGCCTCGCTCCGGGGTGACGCACCGGGTTGAGAGGGGACGCTGGCGATCGGCGCCCGATCCGGGGCAGCCTCTCGGCCTCGACCCGGTCGCTGGAGGTGCTCTCAATGCAACGCGCTCTTCGCCTGTCACTGCTCGTCGTGCTTCCCGCTGCGCTCGCCGTCGCAGCCGATGCCCCCACGCTGCCGACGATGGACGCCCAGAAGGTCGCGCACGTGAAGGATGCGAAATGGGCGGCTCCGAAGCTGCCGGAGATCCCGCCGGGAGTGATGGGCTTCGCCGATCGCCAGCGATCCGGCGCCTGGGGGCAACATCGGATACGCCAAGTACGTTCCGGGCTACACCTTCCCGATGCACTGGCACTCGGCGACCGAGTTCACGACCGTCCTCAGCGGCAAGATCCAGTACGTCGTGGACGGCAAGACGTACGACCTGGAGCCGGGGGACTACATCGTCATCCCGCCGAAGGCCAACCACCTGGCGAAGTGCGCGCACCGGCTCCGAGTGCGTCGTGCTCACCCGCCGCGGCGGTCCGACCGACTACCACTGGGTCAAGTAGGCGGGCGGCCCGGCGAGGAGCCCCTCGGCGCGCGCGAGATCCTCGGGCGTGTCCACGCCCAGGCTCGCGTGGACCGTCCGGACGCAGCGGATGCGGATGCCATGCTCCAGCGCGCGCAGCTGCTCGAGCGACTCGGCGCGCTCGAGCGGCGTCGGCGCGAGCGCGGCGAGGCGGAGGAGCGTCGCCCGCCGGTAACCGTAGAGCCCCTGGTGCGCCCAGCGCTGCGCCGGCGAGGTGTCGCGTGCGAACGGAACGTCGGCGCGGCTGAAGTAGAGCGCGTCCGAGCGCAGGTCGATCACGGCCTTCACCACGTTGGGGTTGCTCCGCTCCTCGGGCCGGAGTGGCCGGACGAGCGTCGCCATCTCCACCGAGCGATCCTCGAAGGCGCCGGCGAGCGCGCGGAGCGCCTCGGGGTGGACGAGCGGCTCGTCGCCCTGGACGTTGACCACCACCTCGACTCCGGGCGGAAGCCGGGCCGCGACCTCGGCGACGCGGTCGGTGCCCGAGGCATGGTGCGCAGCGGTGCGCTCGACGTTCCCGCCTGCGTCGGCGACCGCGGCAGCGATGCGCCCGTCGTCGGTGGCCACGCGGACGTCCGAGAACGCTCCCGACGCCCGGCAGGCCTCGAGGACGTGGAGGATGAGCGGCCGTCCGGCGAGCACGGCCAGCGGCTTGCCGGGGAAGCGGGTCGAGCCCCAGCGGGCAGGGATGATGGCGACGGGCTTCACGTGTCGGCGCTGAACTATCCACCGTCAGCAAGCCCTCCCGCCAGTCGACGGACCGGAGGTGCTTCGATGGTGCGTCGCCCGCCGGGCCCCGTTATGGCCGCAGCCCACGTGCATCCATCGGGAGGTACGCCACATGCGCGTCGGCATCATTGGATCCGGAACTGTCGGCCAGCACCTCGGAGCAGGGTTCGTGAAGCACGGGCACGAGGTGTGGGTCGGAACGCGGCAGCCCACGAGGCTCGCCGAGTGGGCCGCGCAGCTTGGCCCGAAGGTGCATGTGGTGGACACCGCCGAGGCCGCCAGGCAGGGCGAGCTCCTGGTCGTCGCCACGCTCTGGACCGGCACGGAGGCGGCGCTGAAGGCTGCTGGCCCGGAGAACTTCAAGGGCAAGGTGGTCCTCGATGCCACCAACCCTCTTCGCTTCGCCGAGAACGCACCGCCCACGCTCTCGCTCGGCTTCGACACCTCGGCGGGCGAGCAGGTGCAGCAGTGGCTGCCCGGCGCCAGGGTGGTGAAGGCCTACAACACGGTGGGCGCGCCGCTGATGGTGGACCCGACCTTCCAGGGCGGCTCTGAAGGGCGACATGTTCATCGCCGGCGACGACGCGCCGCCAAGGACCAGGTGGCGGACATCGTCAGCGCGATTCGGCTGGGAGGTGCTGGACGCCGGGCCGCTGCGGATGTCGCGGGTGCTCGAGCCGATGTGCGAGCTCTGGGTCCATGTGGGAATCTCGACCGGGAAGTGGAACCACGCCTTCAAGCTGATCCGCACCTGACAGGGGCCGTCCTCGCCCTCCGCCGCCGCCGCCTCCGGCCGGTCTGGCAGGCGCGGGCGGGCGTGCACACCTCGAGGCCAGAGACCTCGATGAATCCGTCTGACCTCGATGGCCCGCCGGAGCCCGTCAGCCGGCGCGAGTTCCGGACCGTCATGGCCGGGCTCCTGCTCGTGCTCACGCTGGCCTCGCTGGACCAGAACATCGTCGCCACCGCGCTCCCGGGCATCGTCAGCGAGCTCGGAGGGCTGGCCCACCTCTCGTGGGTGGTGACCGCGTTCCTGGTCGCCTCGACGGCCACCACGCCGCTCTACGGGAAGCTGAGCGACAGCTACGGGCGCCGGGCGATGTTCTTCGTCGCGGTGGGCGTGTTTCTCGCCGGCTCGGCGCTCTGCGGGCTGTCGCAGGACATGGGGCAGCTCATCGCCTTCCGTGCGGTGCAGGGGCTGGGGGCCGGGGGTCTCATCACCCTCGCCCAGACGACGGTGGGGGACCTGCTCGCGCCGAGGGAGCGCGGGCGCTACCAGGGCCTCTTCACCGCGGTGTTCGCTGCCTGCAGCGTGGCCGGCCCGCTGCTCGGCGGATTCATCACCGACGCGCTCTCGTGGCGGTGGATCTTCTACATCAACCTCCCGGTCGGGGCGCTGGCGCTCGGGCTGATCGCGGTGGCCCTCCGCCGGCCGAACCGCGCGGTCCGCCACCGCATCGACTTCGCCGGCGCCGCGCTGATGGTCGGCGGGACGACCGCCACCATCCTGGTGCTCACCCTCGATGCCTCTCGCGAGGCATGGAGCCGTCCGGCGACCTGGATCGAGGCCGCGGCCGCGGTCCTCTGCTTCGGGCTCCTGGTGGTGCGGGAACGGCACGCCGCCGAGCCCATCCTTCCGCCACGTCTCTTCCGGGACCGCGTCTTCGTCGTCGGAGCGACCGTGGTGGGGCTCACCGCGGTCGCGCTGTTCGGGGCGGTGATCTTCCTCCCGCTGTTCTTCCAGCTCGTGCTCGGTGCCGCCGCCTCCCGGGCGGGGCTGATGCTCTCGCCGCATGATGGGCGGGGTCATCGTCGCCTCCGTCGTCGGCGGGCGGCTGGTCTCACCGGACCGGGCAGTACAAGTTCCTTCCGGTCACCGGGCTGAGCGTGGCCTGCGCGTCGTTTCTTCTCCTGGCCTGGCTCTCGCGCTCGCGCGGTGGGGTGCTGCCGCTCGAGCTGGCGCTGGTGGGCCTCGGCCTGGGCCTGGGGCTGGTGATGCCCAACCTGATCACGGCGATCCAGAACGCGGTGCCACCGGACGACCTCGGCGTGGCGACCTCGGCGGCGTCCTTCTTCCGCTCGCTGGGCGGCGCGCTGGGAGTGGCGCTGTCCGGGGCCTGGATGACGGCGCGGCTCCACCGTCTCCTCCCGCCCGGAGGGGCAGGCATCGGCGAGGCCGCGGTGGACCGCAGCATCGCCGCCATCTCGGCGCTTCCCGAGGCGGAGCGCGCGCTGGTGGTCCATGCCTATCGCCAGGCGATCGGCTCGACCTTCCTCCTCGGCGCCACGGTGGCGGCCCTGGGTCTGCTCGTCGTCCTCGCGCTCCCCGAGCGGCCGCTGCGGACCGCTGCGGGGAGGGACGCTCGGGCCGGCGCCGAGGTGGAGCCGGCCTGACGGGACACGTCGGGGACGGCCGCGACCGGACCCCGGCGGCCTGCGAGGACTGGCTGGCCTCACCGCGAGCGCGGCTTCGGGCGCGTCCTGCGGACCCGGACCTTGTTCGGGCGCCCCGCCCGGGCGGACCGGCCGCCCACGAGGTCAGGGCGCGTCCGGACCGAAATCGAGGAGGAAGAGCGTGTCGCTCCGCCGGCGGAAGTGGAAGGCGAAGGTCTTCCCGTCGGGCGTCACCACCGCCTTGGTCACCCGGGGAACTCCGGTGAGATCGGCAGGTGCCAGCGCCCCGTACCGCGTGACCTGCCGCGTGTGCAGATCGAAGCGCACCACGGTGGAGGGGAGGGCGTTCCGCTCGTTGAGCAGGAGCGTTCCGTCCTTCAGGAATCCGACCACGTCGAACCTGGGGCCCACCTCGGTGAGCCGGTCGGGTGTGCCCCCCTCGACGGGGAAGAGGGTCGGCGTCAGATCGACGTCGGCCTTCGCGACCCAGCGCTGGTCCAGGGACGTGGCGATGCGGAAGCCGGGGCTCAGCGGGGGTGAGATGGGCCTGGACGCGCCGGTCTCCAGGTCCAGCACCAGGATCCGGGGCCTTTCCTGGTCCTGCGCCGCGAGGAGCGCCGCGCGCTTCCCATCCCGGAAGAAGCTCGCGCTGAAGACGCGCGTCGGCCCCGAGGCGAGTGTCCTCGGTTCCCCGGCCCCGGTGGGCACGAGCGCCAGACGGTCGTCCGTGCCCCCCGTCCAGCCGGCGACGAGAGCCCGGCTCCCGTCCGCTGTGAGCGCCAGAGCGCGACCGATGCCCAGCTGGACCGGCGCGGGCTGGTCCAGGTTCCGGAGGACGACGAGCAGGTTGGGGGAGGCAGCCACCCCGGACTCGAAGGAGAGAATCTTCCTTCCGTCATCGGACACGCCGGCCACGCTCGCCCAGTCCAGCCATTCCACGGAGAGCTGCGATGCGTCGGGCCGGGTGACGACGAGCTCCTGCCGCCAGTCCCGTTGACTGACCAGGAGCCGCCCTTCGCGATTCGCGTCCTGGATCAGGAGATTCCCGGTTCCCCGATACAGGATGCGGGGCTCCCGTCCGCTCCGGACCACCCAGAGCGCAGCGAGCTCGCCCGGGCCAGCGGCGCCGACCACGATCTCGGTCCCGGTGCGGTTCCACGCCACGCCGAAGGAGTCGTCGTAGAGGGGGCTCCAGGCCTCGGCGTGACCGTCCCTGTCCACCACCGTCACCCGGCCCGCGCTGTCGCCCGGACGGGGGTGGTCGAGGAAGGCGATCCGATCGCCCGCCGGCGAGACCCGGGGATCGCTCACGAACCCCGAGGAGTGGAAGACCGGATGACCCAGCGGGAACTCGAGCGTGTTGCCCTCGTCTCCCGCTCGCACCACCGCGAGGTTCACCCCGTCCGGCGCCCAGTCGGCGTAGTACACGTCGGTGGTGAGCTCCCGCGGCGTCCCCCCGAGCTGCGGGACGATGGCCAGGGTCCCCCGGAGTCCGAAGCCGGACGAGAACTGGGGATGCAGCAGCACCGCAAGGTCACCTGCAGGCGACACGGACAGGAGCTGGGCTTCCCCGATGCCGAGAGCCCGGACGACCCGCGAATCGGTGCTGGTGGTGTACAGCTCGGGCAAGCCCCCGCTCCAGGCCGCGCTGAAGTGCATCGTCTTGCCGTCGGGCGCGAAGCGTGCCGCGTAGATGGAGCCTCGCTGGAAGGTGATCTCCCGGATCAGAGGCTGTGCGCCAGTCGGGCGGATGCCACGGCCGGCGAGGAAGGCGGCGATCGCCAGGACCAGCCCCAGAGCCGTCCAGGCCAGGAGCGGGAGCCGTCGGAAACGTGCCCGGCCCACCGGCGGGAGCGGGTCCCGCGGCGTGGCGGTGCCCGTTCCCCGGAGAGCCTCGAGGCTGAAGGCCACGTCGCGCGCCGACTGGAAACGCTGCTCGGGGTCCTTGGCCAGGCAGCGCTGGACGACCTGGGCCACTCCCGGCGGGACCGAGGGTGGGAGCGGGGCCGGCTCGTCGTGGAGGATGGAATAGCCGCTCTCGACGATGGACCCGGCACGGAAGACGCGCTGCCCCGAGAGCAGCTCGTGGAGGATGATGCCGAGGGAGAAGATGTCGCTCCGGGCATCGACGGGCTCACCCCGCACTTGCTCGGGTGACATGTAGCCTGGCGTGCCCAGCACGGCGCCGGTGCGGGTGGCCGAGCCGGCCGGGCTCACCGTGGGGTCGAGCAGCCCGCGCGAATCGGTGACCTTCGGCGTGGCCTTGGCGATGCCGAAGTCGAGGAGCTTCACCTGGCCGGTCCGGGTGATGAAGACGTTCTCCGGCTTGAGGTCCCGGTGGACGATGCCGAGCCCGTGGGCCGCGGCGAGGGCGTGGGCCACCTGGCCCGCCCACTCGAGCGCCTGCCCGAGCGGGACGGGGCCGCGCGCGAGCCGCTCGCGAAGCGTCTCGCCCTGAAGGAGCTCGGTCACCACGTACGGGGCGCCCTCGTGAACCCCGATGTCGTGCACCGCGACGATGTTGGGGTGGTTGAGGGATCCCGCGAGGCGTGCTTCCTGCTCCAGCCGGCTCAGGAATCCCGCATCGCCGGCCAGCGACTCTCCGACGACCTTGATCGCGACCTCGCGCTGGAGCCGGCTGTCCCGCGCCCGGTACACCTCCGACATTCCCCCGGAGCCGAGCGTTCCGAGGACCTCGTAGGGGCCAAGCCGTGTGCCCGCAGCCAGTCGCACCGGCCAACCTTATCCGGCCCAGGTGCCAGACACCTCGTGCGGACACGTCGTGTGCCTCGCCGCTGGGCCGGTCCACTCCGTCGGAACATCGTGCTCTCAGTCCGGAAATGTGCAGGATGGGTCGATGACCACATCCAGTCTCGCTGTGTCCCGCCCGCGCTGGTCGGCGGAGCGGGCGTTCTACGGAGGCATGTCGCTGGCCATCCTCGCCGCGGTGTGTCTCGGCTTTGGTCGAAGCTTCTTCCTCCGGTCATGGTTTCCCGGCGTCCACGTCCCGCCCGAGCGGTTCTTTCTCCTCCATGGCACCGCTTTCGCCGGGTGGTGCGTGCTCCTCGTCGTGCAGGCCCGGCTCGTCGGCGTGAGGCGAGTGGACCTCCACCGCAGGCTCGGGGTAGCGGGTGGGGTGCTCGCGGTGGCGATGGTCGTGCTGGGGGTGACTGGCGCGATCATCGCCGCGCGCCGGCCGGGAGGCTTCATCAACATCCCGGTGCCGCCTCTGCAGTTCCTCGCCATCCCGCTCTTCGACATGGTCCTGTTCGGCTCCCTGGTGGGGCTCGCCCTCGCGTGGCGGCGTGACCCCAAGACCCACAAGCGGCTGATCCTGATCGGAACGATCACGCTCCTCACCGCCGCCATCTCCCGCTGGCCATTCCTCCTGGAGTCCGGCCCGCCCTTGCTCTTCGGGCTCACCGACCTGTTCCTTGTGCCACTCGTGGTCTGGGACCTGGTGACCCGCGGGCGTCCTCACCCGGCAACCCTGTGGGGCGGCATTGTGCTCATCGTCTCGCAACCGGCGCGGCTCATGCTCTCCGGGACCGCGGTGTGGCTGGCGTTCGCCCGCTGGCTGACCGGGATGACGTAGGTCTCGTCACTGCTTCGGGCCCCGCCGGATCAGGCAGGCTGTTCGTCGATGGCTCCCCCCACCGACGTCCCCCGCCCGAAGTCGCCGACCAGTGCCTCGACTCCCTCGGCCCGCAGGATGTCGCGGACCGAGGCCCGTGCGTCGACCAGCCGCAGCTCGGATCCCTGCCGACTTCAGCTCGGCATACAGCGTCGCCAGCATGCGCGCCCCGGCCAGGTCGACGGTCGGGGAGGTGGAGAGGTCGAAGACGACCAGCCGTGGCGGCTCCGGCGCCGCGCGGACCTCCTCCCAGATCCGCGTCGCGCACGTGCTCGACGTTGAAATAGAACAGGGAGGACTCGACGCGGACCACCTGCACGCCCGGGAGGCGCTCGTTGTCCGGATGGCGTTCCAGGTCGGAGTAGTCGTCGCGTGCCCAGGAATCCGTCCGAGGAACGCCACGTGTGGCCTGGCGACCCGCCTGATCAGCAGGAGCAGCGACACCAGCACCGCCACGATGACGCCCCGGAGGATGCCGAGGAGCAGCACCGCGGCGAAGGCGACCATCGAGATCGCGAACTCGAACCGGCTCACCCGCCAGACGTGGCGGAGCTCCTTGACGTTGATCAGCCCCTTCACCGCCACCAGCACGATGGCGGCGAGCACCACGCTGGGCAGGTTGGCCAGCAGGCCCGTCAGGTAGAGCAGGCACAGCCCGATGGTCAGCGAGGCGAACACCAGCGCCAGCGGCGTCCTCGCACCGGCCTTGTCGTTGACCGAGGACTGCGAGAGGCCGCCCGCGACCGGATAGCCCTGGAAGAGGCCCGCGGCGAGGTTCGCCGCGCCGAGCCCCAGCAGCTCCTGCCGCGGGTCGACCTCCTGGCCGTGCGCCTGCGCCAGCGCGCGCGCCGCCGAGACGCTCTCCACGTAGGCCAGGAGGAAGCAGGCAAAGGCGAGCGAGAGGACTCCGTCCACGTCGCGCACCCGGAGCCCGGGCGGCTGGAAGTCGGGAAGGCCTCGTGGCAGCGCGCCGACCACCTTGAAGCCGAGCGTCCCGAGCGACGTCACCGACAGCACGACGATCGAGGCCACCACCACCAGCAGCGCCACCGGACGGCCCGGAAGAAACTTCTCGCCCAGGAGCAGGAGGCCGATCGCGACGAGGCCGAAGGCCAGCACGGCGAGGTTGGTGTCGGGCAGCTGCCTGGCCAGGACGACGATGCGCTCGAAGAAGTTCTCGCCGCCGCCCTTGACCCCGAACAGCTTGGGCAGCTGGGTCATGGCGATGGTCAGCGCCGCGCCGGCCTTGAAGCCGAGCAGGATGGTCTCGCTGATGAAGTTCACCAGCGAGCTCAGCCGCAGGAGCCACGCCACCAGGCAGATGGCCGCGACGACCAGCGCGGTCAGCGCGGCGATGGCGGCCCAGCGCGACGGGTCGCCCTCGGCCATGCCAGCGACGGTGGCGCCGACCAGCAACGAAATCGCCGAGGTCGGTCCGATCGCCAGCTGACGGGACGACCCGAACAGCGCGTAGAAGAGGCCGCCGGCGAGATAGCAGTAGATGCCGTACTGCGGCGGGAGCCCGGCCAGCGACGCGTACGCGAGCGAGACCGGGATGGCGTACGCGGCGAGCGTCACGCCGGCGATCGCGTCCTGACCGAGCCAGGCCGCGCGGTACGCCGGCAGCCACTGCGCCGGGGGAAACGCTGCGCGCCATCCGCGGAGCGGTGCCCGAGCCCGCAGGTCGCTCGCCGGTGCTGGAGCAGTCATCGGTGCGTCCTCGCCGCGAGCTTCGTTCAAATGGCTCCGCCGGGCACGCCCGACGGAGTACGCCCTAGGTCGGATACCGGCCCGCGAGCGTCGTCAGCACCTTTCCTGAGACACTCCAAGGACTCGATGACCCTCGCTGGATCGCTCCTGCTCCTCGCGCTTCACGTCGACCCGACGACTGGACCGGCGGACCTCGCACCGGCCGCCTCGACGTCCTTCCTGACCCAGGACCCCGCACTGGCCCCGCTCCTCAGCGCACTCGCGGCCGAGCAGGGGCCCGATCGGCTCTGGTACTGGGGATTCAGCGGCGGTCTCGCGGGCGTGGCGCTTGGACAGTCGATCGTGGTGGCCACCACGGACAACAGAGGGACCCAGATCAATGGCTACGTCAACATTCCGGCGAGCGCGCTCGGGGCCATCGCCGTCCTCCTCGACCCGCCAGTGGCCGCCTACGGCCTCGACGACGTCCGCGCCATGCCCGAGCTGACCCCCGCGCAGCGGGAGGCCAAGGCGGCTGCGCTCCGGGCTCTCTTCCAGCGGTCCGTGGAGCAGGAACGCTTCTACCGTTCGGCGCTGAACCACGTGATCGGGCTCACCGTGAACGCCGGCCTCGCGGCGCTGCTCTACTTCGGGTTCAAGCTCGGAGGCCGGGCGCTGCTCACCCTCATCGGCGGCACGCTGGAGTGGGAGGCGCAGATCTTCACCCGGCCCAACCACGCCCTGGACCTGGCGAAGGCCCAGGCGCATCGCAGGAAGCGGCCTCCAGGGGCTCCACATCGTGCCGCTCCCGAACGGTCTCGCCCTCGCCGGTTCGTTCTGATTCTGGGCACCCGGGCCAGCCGAGCGATTGCTGGACGCGGGGCTGGCGAATTAGCGGCCAGGCCGCATCCTCCCGAGGAGCAAACGATGAGAGCGGCCGTGCTGACGCGCTATGGGGACGTGGACGGGCTCGAGCTCCGTGACCTGCCGGAGCCACGGCCCGGGCCCGGTGAGGTGAAGCTGCGCATCGCGGCATCGAGCCTGAACGCCATCGACCTGAAGCTCATCACCGGGGCGCTCAAGGATTGGTTCCCCCTGAAGCTCCCGGCCATCCTCGGCTTCGACGCCTCCGGCGAGGTTCGGAGCTCGGCTCCGGCGTCGCGGGCCTCGAGGTCGGCGACAGGGTCCTCGGGCTGGTGCGCCACGGACAGGCCGAGTTCGCCACCGCTCCGCTCGCTGCGGTGACCCGCGTTCCCGAGGCTCTCGCGACGGTCGACGCGGCCGCACTTCCGCTGGTCGCGCTGACCGGAGCGCAGCTCATCGAGGTGGCGGTGAATCCGAGGCCAGGCGCCCGCGTCCTGGTGACCGGCGCGCTCGGTGGGGTTGGGCGCGTCGCGGTGCATGTCGCGCGGTCACTCGGGGCGCGGGTCATCGCCGGGGTGCGGGCGCGCCAGCTCCCGGAGGCCGGGGCGCTCGGGGCTGATGACGTCGTCGGCCTGGATGACGCCACGGCGGTGGAGCGACTGCCCACGCTCGATGGGATCGCCGACACGGTGGGTGGCGAGACGGTGGTGCGGCTCTTCCCGAAGCTCGCGCCTGACGGGGTGCTGGGGAGCGTGTTGGGCGAGCCACCCGGGGCGAAGGAGCGCGGGATCAAGGTGGTGGCCATCAGCACGCACCCGGATGCCCGGCGCCTGGCCTCGCTGGTCGAGGACGTGGTCCGCGGAAGGCTGGTCCTCCCCATCGCGGCGCGGTTCCCGCTCTCGGAGATCCGCGAGGCCTTCCGACGGGCGCAGCAGGGCGGCGGCAAGGTTCTGGTCACGCCGTAGACCGCACGGGTCGCAGCATGGCCAGGCCAGGCCTCGGAGCAGCTACTTGATCTGACCGCGGATCTCGCCCGGCTTGCAGGCTGCGGTATGGACGTTCACATAGGCGCTGCCGGCCTCGAGGGCGATGACGAACGCCGCCCAGTCCGGTGGGGCGCCCGCCGCCGGGACGTAGTCCGCGCTGGTGAAGGTCTTGCTGAACGGCGAGGTGAGCGGGGGAGCGAAGGGGAGGACCACCGGCCCTGCGACTCCCGCCGGTCCGAAGTGAATGTGCGAACCGGTCGCGTCGCCGGACAGCCCGCTGTAGGTCACCGTCGCCGCGAGCGAGGAGCGGTCCGCCGCAAGGACGATCGTCGCCGTGCCGGCGGCTCCTGCTCCGGCGCCTGGGCAAGGCGATGGCTCTGCGCCTGGGCTCAGCGCCACCTGGTACGTCTTCGGGGCCGTTCCGGTCGTCGCCGTCTTCTCGGTCGCGCAACCCACCAGGGCGATCCAGCTCAGAGAGGCAATTGCCGTTGCAGTCTTCATGGGTTTCCTCCGCGTCTTGGCGCAGGGTACCTCAGAGCTGACTCCTGCGAGGGTAGGATTCCTCGGTGAGGCAAGCGTGCTCGTCTTCGCCTACGACGGATCGCTGAACGGCGACTGGGTCGCGCACTACGCAGTCCGCTTCGCGGCCAATGGCAGCGAGCGCAAGCTTCGCCTGGTGCACCTGTACGAGGGCTCGCCGGAGCCGAACCTGCACGAGCGCATCGCGCGCATCGACAGGGAGTGCGGGTTGGTCGGCGTGACGCTCGAGGTCGAGCTCGGCGCGCGCGGCGGCACCGGGGTCGCCGAGCGTCTGCTGGCTCTCGTGCCGCCTGGCGGCGCCGTGGTGGCCGGCACCCGCGCCCGAGCCCGCGACTCCGCCTTTCTCGCCGGCACCGTCTCGGCGCAGCTGATCGAGGCCCGCCGCTGCCCGGTGATCGCCATCCGGGTCGTTCATCCGGGAGTGTTGGGCCTGCCGGGCAGCGTGCTGCTGCCGGTCGAGGCGAAGGGCCGCGAGGTCAAGCGCGCCCTTGCCCTTCTCCGTCTCCTCGGACCGGACCTGCAGCGCCTGGACCTGGTGCTGGTCCGCGCGGTGTCTCGCCTGCGCTTGCGCTTCTTGAGCGACGAAGGCGCCCGGCGATTGCTCGCCGAAGGGAGGGCGTTCCTGGTTCCTCTCGAGGAGGAGCTCCGCCGGGGGCTGGCTCCACAGCCTGTCGAGCTGGACTCGAGCGTCCTGGTCTCGGACGACGCTCCCCGGGAGATCCTGCTTCGCGCCAGCAGGCGCCGGTCGCGTCTCATCTGTCTCGGCGCACCGGAGCGACCCCTCGCGCCGCGCGGAGACCCCGTCGAACGAATCCTGCGAGACACCCCCTCGGACGTGGCGGTCTATGGGGGCCTGGATTGACCCAGCGTCAAATCCACAACCTCGACATCTCCGAAGTCTGGACGCTCTTGCGCAGCCGCAGCGATGGGCTCCGGTCGGACGAGGTCGCGCAGCGGCTCGCGGAGATCGGCACCAACACCCTTGGCCCGCCGCCGCGATGGGGCTGGCTGCGTACGCTGCTCCAGCAGTTTGCCAACCTCTTCAGTGTGCTCCTCGACGTGTCGGCGGCCCTCTGCTTCGTGGCCGACCGCATGCAACCTGGCGAGGGCATGGCCGTGCTCGGCTGGGCGCTCGTCGCCGTGGCGGTCCTCAACGGGCTCTTCACCTTCTCGCAGGCGATCCGAGCCGAGCGTGCCATGCAGGCCCTGCGGAGTTTCCTGCCCCGGCGCATCACCGTGCGACGGGGCGGCGTCGAGGAGGAGGTATCGATCGAGGATCTGGTTCCTGGCGATGTGCTGTTGCTCTCGGAGGGCGACCGGATACCGGCGGACGCGCGCCTCGTGGAGAGCCGTGATCTCCTGGCGAACAATGCCCCGCTGACCGGCGAGTCGCGGCACGCGAGCCTGGACGCATGCCCGGTCGAGAAGGGGCGCATGGTCGATGCCCCGAACCTCGTCTTCACCGGCTGCTCGCTCCTGCGTGGGTCGGGTACCGCGGTGGTCTACGCCACGGGCCGGCGCACGGAGTTCGGCAGGATCGCCACGCTCAGCGTCCAGGTCCGCCGGCCGCCGACGCCCCTCGAGCGGGAGGTGTCGCGGATGGTGCGCATCCTCACCATCCTGGCGGTGGTGATGGGCGCCGCGTTCTTCGGTTATGGCCTCGCCATCGGGCGGGGGATCTGGATCAACGTGGTCTTCATGGTGGGCATCATCGTGGCCAACGTGCCCGAGGGTCTCCTGCCCACCCTGACCCTGGCGCTGGCGATGGGGGGCCTGCGTCTCGCAAAGAAGAAGGTCCTGGTGAAGAGTCTGAACGCGGTCGAGGCGTTGGGCTCCGTCGAGGTGATCTGCACCGACAAGACCGGAACCCTGACCAAGAACCAGCTGGCCGTGACCGGCGTGGTCGACGCGCTCAGCGGCGAGGTTCTCGACGATCCAGCCCGCCGGACCCTGCTCGAGATCGCCGTGGCTGCGTCCGAGATCCATCAGCAGGCCGGCGCGCTCACCGGCGATCCGCTCGACGTCGCTGCCGGGGAGGCGCTGCGCAAGATGGGCGGCGATCCCCTCGTCCTGTCACGCGACGTGGTTCGCCACATCGCCTTCGACGTGCAGCGGAGGCGTGCGGCGGGTGTGCTCGCGGGCAGCGAGTCCCGGCGCTTCGCCATCAAGGGAGCCTGGGAGGCCGTGCGACCGCTGGTGCGCGCCTCCCCCGAGGGGCTCGTCACGGGCGACGAGACGGTGCGCCGGCTCGCGTCGAAGGGGCTGCGGATCATCGCCGTCGCGTCTCGTCGGCTGGCACCGGCAGAGGTGGACGCGCCAGAAGCCTCTCTCGAGCGAGATCTCGAGTTGCACGGCTTTCTTTGTCTCTCCGATCCCCTGCGCGACGAGGTGCCCGCTGCGCTCGTGCGCTGCCACTCGGCGGGAATCCGGGTGATCCTCGTGACCGGTGATCACCCGGTCACGGCCCGGGCCATCGCAGAACACGCCGGCATCCTTTCGAAGGACTCGCCGTCTCATGTGGTGTTGACGGGCGATGCGCTCGAGTCGATGCGGGAAGCGGAGATCGTGGAGCGCCTGAAGGCCGGGGTGAGCGTCTTTGCCCGGCACCATGCCCCTGCAGAAGCTGAAGATCGTCGACGCGCTCAAACGAATGGGTCTGCTCGTCGCCATGACCGGCGACGGGGTCAATGACGCACCGGCGCTGCGTGCGGCCGACGTGGGCATCGCCATGGGCGTGACCGGGACGGACGTGGCGCGGGAGGCCGCCCAGATCGTCCTCCTCGACGACAACTTCGCGAGCATCGTGGCGGGGGTGGAGGAGGGCCGCACGGTCTTCTCCAACATCCGCAAGTTCACCAGCTACGTGCTGGCCAGCAACGTGCCCGAGATGGCGCCGTTCCTGGCCTACGTGGTGCTTCCCGTGCCGCTGGCGCTCACCGTCGTGCAGATCCTCGCCATCGATCTCGGCACCGACATGATTCCGGCCATCGGCCTCGGGCAGGAGCCGCCTGACGGCGAAGCGATGAAGCGTCCTCCGCGTGGTGTGCGCGGGCGCCTCCTCGACGCAAGGCTCATCCTGCAGAGCTATCTGTTCCTGGGTGTGGTCGAGGCCGGGTGGGCGATGTTCATGTTCTTCCTCGTGCTCTGGTACGGCGGTTGGCGGTACGGGGCCGTCCTTCCGGTGACCGATCCGCTCTACCGAAGCGCCACCGGGATCACCTTCGCCTCGGTGGTGTTCACCCAGGTCGGCAACCTGATCGGACGCCGCCACGAGGAGCGCTCCGGGCTCGATCGGGGACTCTTCCGAAATCCGCTGTACATGCTCGGAATCGCGATCGAGCTCGTGTTCGTCTTCGCCGCGCTCTACTGGCCACCGCTCCGCGCGGCGCTGGGGACGGGGCCGATCGAACCCTGGCTCCTCGGGCTGGCTGCGCTGGGTGCACCGGTACTGTTCCTCGCCGACCTGGTGCGGAAGCGTCTGGCCATGGCCCGACGGTCCGGGCTCAATCCAGCCAGCGCCGGAGCGTCGCGTACACCTCGGCCCGGTTGAGCAGCTCGAAGTGGCTCATCCCGTAGCCGATCCACTGGTGGGTCTCGGGGAACGCCAGGGTCAGCTCCGGCTTGCGGTGTCGGCCGAGCGCGCTGTCCACCGAGACCAGGCCGTCGCCGACGAGCTTGGCCCGGGGGCTTGGGGCCGTGGACGCAGCGATGGCGTAGCACTCCACACCGTCGGGCAATTTCAAGTTTCTCCGGGGGTCGCCGTCGTGCGCGAAGCGCTCGCGGCCCTTCCAGTGCTCGTCCAGGACGAGGCCGAAGCGCATGTCGGTGACGCCGGCGCTGCGAATCTTTCCCAGCCGCGCCAGTGGAGCGCTGTACCGGCTCACGCCGAGCAGCAGGTCGATCCAGTTGCCGCCGCGCTCGAGCGGCGCGCCGTGGTGGGGCGAGCCAAGGCAGACCAGCTTGGCCAGCCTCGCTCGCCAGTGGTGTGCCGCCATCTCGGCGTAGTGGCAAGCGCTGCGCGCCACCAGGCCGCCCATGCTGTGGCCGACGATCACCAGCTCGTCGAGCTTCGCGGGCCACTCGGCGACCAGCTCTTCGAGCAGCGCCGCGAAGGCGCGCCCGTTGGTCGAGATGTGCAGGCCGCTGTTGTAGAGGAGGTAGATCGGCGTGTAGCCGAGGTCGCGTGCGAGCGCGGCGCCATGGTCGTGCCCCAGCCGGAGCCACCTCCGATCGTTCAGGCAGGAGCCGTGGACGAGGAGGAGCAGCTTGCCGCCGGCCTTCGGGAGGAGCGCGCGGAGCGCCCGCCGCTTGAGCTGCAGCGGATGGCCGCCCTGGCGAAGCTGCATCTGGATCGCGAGCGGGTTGCCCGTGTCGGCCAGGTAGTCACCGAGCACCCCGTTGAGCACGGCGAGCACCGCTTCTCGCTCCGGCCCGGCCGCGCCGTCGCGGACGAGGGGCGCGAGCGGCGCCAGAGCGCGGTCGATGCTGGTGCCCACCAGCTTCGTCACACCGCGGATGCTCCCGTAGACCAGGCCGGTGAGGGCGCGGGTCGGTCTCTCGAGCGGACGGCCGAGGACCGCGGGCCCGCCACCGATGGTCAGGTGCATGGCCTCGACCAGATTGGTGACGCTCCGGGTCGCCTCGATCGCCAGGCGGCTCGCCCCACGCAGATCGTCGAGGTGGTTCCTTGTCGTCTTCGTCACTCCTCGGCAATGGCAGCACCTTCACCAGAAGTCGAGTTCTCCTGCCCGGGGGTCCACATTCAAGGCCATCGGGCCTCGGAGCGGCGCCCAGGCGGGCCTTCGTCCGCTGGACCAGCTTGGTGCGGACGAGCAGCACCTCGACCTGGGCCCGGTTCAAGCCCGGGTCGGCGGGGTCTCGCTTCAGCTTTCGGTGGCTCACCCGACCACGGCGAGCAGATCGCCGGCCTGGACCGATGACTTCAGCGCGGGCAGCAGCTCCTTCACCGCGCCGGGGCGAGGGGCTCGCACCACGGTCTCCATCTTCATCGCCTCGAGGGTGAGGAGAGGCGCGCCGGCCTCCACCTTCTCTCCGGTCTTGGTGTGCAGCGCGACGACCGTCCCGGGCATCGACGCGCCGACGTGCTCCGGATTGCCACGCTCGGCCTTCCGGGCCTCGGCCACCGCGACCGTGCGCGACCGGTCGCGCACCGAGACCTGCCGGGCGTGGCCATTGAGCTCGAAGTACACCGTGCACATGCCCTTCTCGTCGGGCCGGCCCACCGCCGAGAGCTCGACCACCAGCGTCTTCCCTGGCTCGAGCTCGACGAAGATCTCCTGCCCCACCTCGAGCCCGTAGAGGTAGGTGGGCGTGTCGAGGATCGACACGTCCTCGTACTTCCCGAGCGCATCGAAGTAGTCGGCCATCACCCGCGGGTAGAGCGCGGCGCTGATCGCCTCGTCCTTCCGGATCCGGCGGCCCAGCTTCTCCCCGAGCGTCTTCTGCAGACCCGGGAGATCGAAGGGAGCCAGGCCCGCGCTCGCCGGCCCCGCAACCTTTGGCAGGCCCTTGAGCACCGCCTCGCGAAGCTCGCCGGGGAAGCCGCCCGGCGGCGTGCCCAGCCGGCCCTGGAAGTACTCGACCACGCTCACCGGGAAGTCGAGCCGCGACGACTCGGAGAGCACCTTCGACAGCGTCGCCCCTGCCGATGCCTCGAGCGTGTCCATCCTCACCATCAGCTCGTTCTTCAGGATGAAGATGGCGAAGTCGCCCACCATCTTCGACGAGGGAGTCACCTTGGGGATGTCGCCAACGAGCAGGTTCACCACCGCGAATGCGTACTTCACGTCGTTCCAGCGCGGCAGCAGCCCCATCTCCGCCACCTGGGGTCGGAGGTTCGAGTACTGGCCGCCGGGGATCTCGTGGAAGTACACCTCGGAGGTGCTGCTCTTCAGCCCGCACTCGAACGGGCTGTACACCTCGCGCACGTCCTCCCAGTAGTCGGCGAGCGGCTGCAGCTTCTTGTTGGTCAGCTGCGGTGTCGCGCGGGTAGCCGCGCTGGGACGACACCAGCGCGTTCAGCGAGGGCTGGCTGGTGAGCCCGGCCATCGGCGCCAGCGCGCAGTCCACGATGTGCACGCCGTGATCGATCGCCTCGAGGTAGGCGGCGATGCCGTTGCCCGAGGTGTCGTGGGTGTGGAGGTGGATCGGCAGCCGTACCGTCTCGCGCAGCCGATCGAGCAGCATCCCCGCGGCGCGTGGCCGGAGCAGCCCGGCCATGTCCTTGATGCAGAGGAAGTGCGCGCCCATGTCCTCGATGCGGCGCGCCAGGTCGGCGTAGTAGTCGAGGTTGTACTTGGGGCGCTTCTCGTTCGAGACGTCGCCCGTGTAGCACATGGCCACCTCGGCGACCTTTCCGGTCTTCCGGATGCGGCGGACGCTGACCTCCATCGATTCGAGGTCGTTCAGCGAGTCGAAGACCCGGAAGACGTCCAGGCCCGCCTCCGCCGCCTCGTCGATGAACGCCTCGACCAGGTTGTCCGGGTAGCTGGTGTACCCGACCGCGTTCGCGCCGCGGATCAGCATCTGGAGCAGGAGGTTGGGCACCGCCGCGCGCAGCGCCCGGAGCCGCGCCCAGGGGTCCTCGTTGAGGAACCGGTACGCGGTGTCGAACGTGGCACCGCCCCAGCACTCGAGGCTGAACAGCTCGGGCGCGAGCCGGGCGGTGGCCGGGGCAATCTTCAGGAGGTCGTAGGTCCGCACCCGCGTCGCCAGGAGACTCTGGTGCGCGTCGCGCATCGTGGTGTCGGTCACCAGGGTGCGGTTCTGCTGGAGCACCCAGGCGGCAAGCCCCTCGGCACCGCGCTCCTCGAGGATCTGCCTGGTCCCCGGCAAGGGCGGGCCCGGGAGGCACCGGCGGGAGCCTGCGGGGGAGCGAACTCCACCGAGCGCCGGCGCTGCTCGGCCTTGATGGTGGGGTGGCCGTTGACGATCACCTCGCCCAGGTACTGCAGCAGCTTGGTCGCGCGGTCGCGCCGCCGCTCGGGGCCGAAGAGCTCGGGGGCGTCGTCCACCCAGCGGGTGAAGGTCTCCCCCTTGCGGAAGGTCTCCGTCCCCAGCACGTTCTCCAGGAACGCGAGGTTGGTCTTCACCCCGCGGATCCGGAACTCGCGGAGCGCGCGCAGCCCCTTCTGGATGGCCCCCTCGAAGCTCGGGGCGTAGGCGATGATCTTCACCAGCAGCGAGTCGTAGAAGCGGCTGATGTGCGCGTTGGGGTAGCCGTTGCCTCCATCGAGGCGGATGCCGAACCCGGTGGCCGGCCGCCAGGCGAGGATGCTGCCGGCATCGGGAAGGAAGTTGTTCGCCGGATCCTCGGTGGTGACCCGCAGCTGGATCGCCGAGCCGCGCGGGACGATCGACGACTGGTCGGCGATGCCGATCTCCGGATCCGACAGCCGGTGCCCCTCGGCGACGCGCAGCTGCGCCTGCACCAGGTCGATGCCGGTGATCTGCTCGGTGATGGTGTGCTCGACCTGCAGCCGGGCGTTCACCTCGATGAAGTAGATCTCCTCGCCCTCGACCAGGAACTCGACCGTCCCGGCGTTGCTGTACTCGGCGGCGCGCATGAGGGTCAGCGCGGCGTCGAACAGCTTCGTCCGCACCCGGTCCGAGAGGTTGGGGGCCGGGGCGATCTCGATGACCTTCTGGTAGCGGCGCTGCACCGAGCAATCGCGCTCGTGGACGTGCACCACGTTGCCGTGCTGGTCGCCGAGGATCTGCACCTCGACGTGGCGGACCCGGTCCAGGTACTTCTCCAGAAAGACCGCGGGGCTGCCGAAGGCGAGCTTCGATTCGCTCCGCGCCGCGGCGATGGCGGCCTCCATGCTCCCCCGCCTGGCGCACCACCCGCATCCCGCGCCCACCGCCGCCGTGCGCGGCCTTCACCAGCACCGGGCCGTTCTTCGCGTGGAAGGCCTGCGCGGCGCGGACCACCTCCGGCTCCGGCCCCTCGAGCGTGATGCCCGGCACCACCGGGACGCCCACCTTCCGGGCGAGCGCCTTGGCCGCCACCTTGTCCCCCATCAGCCGCACCACCGACGGACGCGGGCCGATGAAGCGAACGCCGCGGCGCTCGCAGGCCTCGGCGAAGTCTCCGTTCTCGGAGAGGAAGCCGTAGCCGGGGTGGATGGCCTCGGCGCCCGACGCCAGGGCCACGTCGAGGATCTCCTCGATGCCGAGGTACGCCTCCACCGGACGCTTTCCCCGGCCGATGAGGTACGCCTCGTCGGCCTTGTGCCGGTGCTCGTTGACCCGGTCCTCGTCGCTGTAGATGGCGACGGTGCGGATGCCGAGCTCGCTGCACGCCCGGAAGACGCGGATGGCGATCTCCCCGCGGTTCGCGCAGAGGACCTTGTGGAGCGGGACGGGCCGGTTCATGGGTCGGTCGCCCCGAGACTAGGACGTCCGGTGCGACACGGCTGCACTTCTCGATCGTTCCCTGGGCGGTGTGGACACTCCCCTCCCGCGGCGTTTGCGCCGCCGCGACCTCCGGATCCGATCCGCGCGCGATCGGCGCGCCGATCGCCCGAATTCCCGTGGAGAAACCGTGCGGCTGCGCCGCGCCCGGGGTGAGACCTTGGTCTCACTCGCGCACCGCGCCAGGGGCGTTACGGTGGCCGCGATCGACGCGGACGGCAGAGCCGGTCCACGCGAGGAGCTGCGATGGAAGCGTCTCACGAGAAGTACGACCAGCTGATCGCCCGCTGCAAGTCCATCCCGCCCACCCCGACCGCGGTGGCGCACCCCTGCGACGAGTCGTCGCTCAAGGGCGCGGTCGACGGCGCGCGGGTGGGGCTCATCACCCCCATCCTGGTCGGACCTGCGGCGCGGATCCGCGAGGTGGCGGCGAAGGCAGGCCTCGACATCGCGAAGTTCCGCATCGTCGAGGCTGGCTACAGCCAGGAATCCGCGGCGAAGGCGGTGGCGCTGGTCCGCAGCGGCGAGGCCGAGGCCCTGATGAAGGGCAGCCTCCACACCGACGAGCTCATGGGCGCGGTGGTCGCCCGGGAGACCGGGCTCCGGACCGCGCGTCGCATCAGCCACTGCTTCGTGATGGACGTTCCGGGCCATCCCGAACCCGTTGATCATCACCGACGCCGCGGTGAACATCTCGCCGAGCCTGAAGGACAAGGTCGACATCGTGCAGAACGCGATCGACCTGGCGAGGGACCTCGGCGCGACCGAGGTCCGGGTGGCGATCCTCTCCGCGATGGAGACGGTCAACCCGGACGTCCCCTCGACGATCGAGGCTGCGGCCCTCTGCAAGATGGCCGATCGCGGGCAGATCACCGGGGCGCTGGTCGATGGGCCGCTGGCGCTGGACAACGCCATCAGCCCCGAGGCGGCGAAGATCAAGAAGATCGACTCGCCGGTCGCCGGGCGGGCCAACGTCCTGGTGGTGCCGGACCTCGAGGCGGGCAACATGCTCGCCAAGAGCCTCACCTTCCTCGCCGGGGCGGACGCCGCGGGCATCGTGCTCGGCGCGAAGGTGCCGATCATCCTCACCAGCCGCGCCGACTCGCTCGATCGCCCGGCTGGCGTCCTGCGCCGTGGCCACCCTCGTCGCCGACGCGCGCCGGACCAGCGCCAGGCGCGCGGTGAGGTGACGCCATGGCCCACGCCATCCTCGTCCTGAATGCCGGCTCGTCGAGCCTGAAGTTCTCCGTCTTCCTCGCCCAGGGCGACGGGCTGCAGCCGTGGCTCAAGGGGCAGGCCGAGGGGCTGTACACCTCGCCGAGGTTCATCGCGAAGGACGCCGGGGGCAGCGCCGTCTCGGAGCACCGCTGGAAGGAAGGCGCAGTCGATCGGCCACCAGGGGGCCATCGCGCACCTGATCGACTTCCTCCGCAGCAGCAAGGGTGACAACCAGCTCGTGGCCGTCGGTCACCGCGTGGTGCACGGCGGCGTCGAGTTCTCCCGGCCGACCCGGGTCACCCGCGAGGTGGTGCAGGCGCTGGAGAAGTTCGTCCCGCTCGCGCCCTTGCACCAGCCGCACAACCTCGGACCGATCCGCTTCGTGCTGGAGGAGATGCCCGCCCTGCCGCAGGTGGCGTGCTTCGACACCGCCTTCCACCGCGTCCAGCCCGAGCTGGCCCAGGCGTTCGCCCTGCCGAAGGAGATCACCGACCGGGGCGTGCGCCGCTACGGCTTCCACGGCCTCTCGTACGAGTACATCGCCAGCGCGCTCCCGGCCATCGATCCGAAGGCCGCCGCGGGACGGGTGGTCGTCGCGCACCTGGGCAACGGCGCCAGCATGTGCGCGATGCACGCCGGCAAGAGCGTGGCCAGCACCATGGGCTTCACCGCGGTGGACGGCCTGCCCATGGGCACCCGCTGCGGCTCCATCGACCCCGGGGTGATGCTCTACCTGATGGACGAGCTGAAGATGGACGCCCGGGCCATCGAGAAGCTCATCTACCAGCAGTCCGGCCTGCTCGGCGTCTCCGGTGTCTCGAGCGACATGCGGGCGCTGCTCTCGAGCGACGCGCCCCGGGCCAGGCTCGCCGTCGACCTGTTCGTCTACCGCATCGGCCGCGAGCTCGGCTCGCTCGCTGCGGCGCTCGGCGGGCTGGACGCGCTGGTCTTCACCGGAGGCATCGGCGAGCACGCGGTCGCCATCCGGGAGCGCGTCTGCCAGGCCGCGGCCTGGCTCGGCATCACGCTCGACCCGGCCGCCAACGCGAGGGGCGGCCCGCTCATCACCACCGGCAACAGCCGCGTCCCAGCCCATGTCATTCCCACCGACGAGGAGCTGATGATCGCCCGCCATACCCGGCGACTGATCGCGGACTCCTGAAAGCGCCGGAGGTCGCCGCCATCCCCCCGGCGGCGGCCACCCCCCGGGCCCCGGGTCCTTCGTCGAGGGCCTCGGGGCCCGGGGTCTTTCCACACCGACCGTCTGGCCCGGGACAATGGCCGGCTGGCCAGGGGCAGGATCCGTGATCGGATGGCAGAGTCGCGCTCCGCATGCCCGACGTCTTACGAGCAACGCCCTTCATCGGTGAGGGCGAGATGGCCACCCGGATGCGCGCCCTCGACTGGAGCGCGACACCGGTCGGTGATCCGAGAACCTGGCCGGAGGCGCTGCGTGCCACCGTCCGCATCCTCCTGACCTCGCGCTACGCGATGTGGATGTGCTGGGGGCCGGAGCTGACGTTCTTCTGCAACGACGCGTATCTGCCCACCGTCGGCGTGAAGCGCGACTGGGTCCTCGGGGCGCGCGCCGATCGCGTGTGGCACGAGATCTGGCCGGAGATCGGTCCCCGCATCCAGAAGGTGCTGCACACCGGCCGTGCCACCTGGGACGAGGCACTGCAGCTCTTCCTCGAGCGCAGCGGCTTTACCGAGGAGACGTACCACACGTTCTCGTACAGCCCGGTGTTCGACGACCTCGGCCGCGTGGGCGGCATGCTCTGCGTCGTCACCGAGGAGACCGAGCGTGTCCTCGGGGAGCGCCGCCTGACCACCCTCGGGGCGCTGGCCACGAGCACCCGCGGGCTGCGGACGGTCGAGGAGGTGTGCGGCCGCTCCGCCGAGGCGCTGGCCCGGAACCGCAACGACGTCCCCTTCGCGCTGGTGTACCTGCTGGACGAGCAGGGCCGAGCGCAGCTCGCCGGCCACGCCGGGCTGGAGCGCGGGTCACCCGTGGCGCTCGCCGACTTCGACCCCGCGGCCCCCGGGGCGCCGTGGAGGCTGCCGGGGACAGCAGCCGGGGCGGAGCCGCTGACGGTGGACCTGGCAGGCCGTCCGGAGCCGGTCCATGCCGGTCCCTGGCCCGAGCCGGTGAACCGGGCGGCGGTGCTCCCGATGGCGGTCTCCGGCGCAGACCGGCTCGCCGGGTTCCTGGTGCTCGGGCTCTCCACCCGCGCGGTCTGGAACGCCGGATACCGCGGGTTCCTCTGGCTCGCGGCCGGCCAGGTGGCGAGCGCCATCGCCGACGCCCGTGCCTTCGAGGTCGAGCGCCACCGGCTGGAGGAGCTGGCCGAGCTGGACCGCGCCAAGACGACCTTCTTCAACAACATCAGCCACGAGTTCCGGACCCCGCTCACCCTGCTGCTCGGGCCGGTCGAGGAGGCCCGGGCCTCGGGGGCGCCTCCCTCGGCGGAGACCCTGGAGCTCGTCCACCGCAACGCGCTCCGGCTCCAGCGGCTGGTCAACTCGCTCCTCGAGTTCTCGCGCCTCGAGGCTGGCCGCGCCGACGCGACGTTCCGCCCCACCGACCTCGCCCAGTTGACCCGGGACCTGGCCGCGAGCTTTCGCTCGGCGTTCGAGCGGGCGGGGCTCCGCTTCGACGTCGACGCGCCGGCGCTCCCCGAGCCGGTCTACGTGGATCGGGACATGTGGGAGCGGGTGGTGCTGAACCTCCTCTCCAACGCCCTGAAGTTCACGCTGGCGGGCTCGGTGGTGGTGCGCCTGGGGCTCGAGAGCGGCAGCGCCGTGCTCCGGGTACGCGACTCGGGCAGCGGCATCCCTCCCGACGAGCTGCCGCGCCTCTTCCAGCGCTTTCACCGCGTGCACGGGGCGACCGCGCGGACCCAGGAGGGTTCGGGGATCGGGCTGGCCCTGGTGAGCGACATCGTCCGGCTACACGGCGGGGAGGTGTCCGTCCAGAGCCGGCCCGGCGAGGGCACCACCTTCGAGGTTCGCCTCCCGCGCGGGCGGAGTCACCTGCCCGAGGATCGGGTGCGCGAGGACAGTGGCCCGACACTCCCCCGGGCAGCGCAGGCCTACATCGAGGAGGCGATGCGCTGGCTGCCGGGGGCGATGACGCGCCCACCGTTCCCGTCGCCGACCCGGGCGCGCCCCGGATCCTCGTCGCCGACGATAACGCCGACATGCGCGATTACGTCGGCCGGGTCCTCGGCACGCGCTACCGGGTGGAGCCGGTGAACAGCGGGACCGCCGCGCTCGCCGCAATTCGCCGCTCTCCGCCGGACCTCGTGCTGACCGACGTGATGATGCCCGAGCTCGACGGCTTCCAGCTGCTCGCAGCGATCCGCGCCGATCCGGCGCTCCGCGAGCTGCGGGTGATGATGCTCTCCGCCCGCGCCGGCGAGGAGTCGCGGAGCGAGGGGCTCGAGGCCGGGGCCGACGACTACCTGGTCAAGCCGTTCAGCGCGCGCGAGCTGCTGGCCCGGGTGGATGCACAGCTCGTCCGGGCCAAGCTGCGAAGCGTGGAGAAGCGCCAGACCGAGCGCATGCGCGCCATCTTCCGGGATGCGCCGGTGGCGATCGCGATCATGACCGGGCCGGAGCTGCGGTTCGAGTTCGCCAACGAGCGCTATTTCCAGATCGCGGGTGGACGCCCGATCATCGGCCTTCCTCTTCGCCAGGCGTTCCCGGAGCTCGAGGGCCAGGGAGCCCTGGAGATGGTCGAAGCGGGTGTACCGCTCTGGCGAGCCCTTCGTCTCCTCGGCGTACCGGGTGGTGATCAACCGCGGTCCCGCGGGCGCGCCGGAGGAGTGCTTCTTCCACATGGTCAACGAGCCCCTCCGCGGCGACGACGGCCGCGTCGAGGGCGTGGTCCTCGTGGCCACCGAGGTGACCGAGCTGGTGGCGAGCCGCCGCCGTGCCGAGGAGGCCAGCCGGGCCAAGGACGAGTTCCTGGCCATGCTCGGGCACGAGCTGCGCAATCCGCTCGCGCCACTGGTCACCGCCCTGCACCTCATGAAGCTCCGCGCCCCGGCGACGCTCGAGCGGGAGCGGGCAATCATCGAGCGGCAGGTGAAGAACCTCTCCCGGCTGGTGGACGACCTGCTGGACGTCTCGCGCATCGCCCGGGGCAAGGTCGAGCTCCGGCGCGACCCCACCGAGCTCGCCGGCGTGGTCGCCCAGGGCATCGAGACCGCCAGCCCGCTCATCGAGTCGCGCCGGCACCGCCTCACGGTGGACGTGCCCGCCTCGGGGCTGCGCGTCCTCGGCGACATCGCCCGGCTGGCCCAGGTGGTCTCCAATCTCCTGACCAACGCGGCCAAGTACACCGACCCCGGAGGAAACCTCCGCGTGCGGGCGTGGGCCGACGGGGGGCAGGCCGTGCTCCAGGTCTCGGACGACGGCATCGGGATCGCCCCCGAGCTGCTGCCCCAGGTGTTCGACCTGTTCTTCCAGGCGCGCCAGGGATCGGACCGCGCGCTGGGCGGGCTCGGCCTCGGGCTGGCCCTGGTGAGGAGCCTGGTCGAGCTGCACGGAGGAACCGTCGCCGCCGAGAGCGCGGGTCCGGGGCGGGGGAGCACCTTCACCGTGCGCCTCCCGCTGCTCGCGACCCGGGAGCGAGGCGAAGCGTCTGGCCGGACGGAACAGGGAACGGCCCGGCGACCGCGCGGACGGCTCCGGGTGCTGGTGGTGGACGACAACGTGGACGCCGCCGAGAGCCTGCGTGACTTCTTCGCGCTGCTCGGACACGACGTCGACGTCGGGCACGATGGCCCGGGAGGGTTGCGGCTCGCCGAGCAGCGGCCACCGGATCTCGCGCTCCTCGACCTCGGTCTCCCCGGGATGGACGGACTCGAGCTCGCACGGCGCGTCCGAGTGGTTGCCCCTGACGCGTACCTGGTGGCCGCCACCGGATACGGGCAGGAGAGCGATCGGCGCGCCTCCCGGGAGGCCGGCTTCGACCGCCACCTCGTGAAGCCACTCGGGGTGGACGAGCTCGAGATGCTGGTGCACGAACAGGAGACGCGGCGTGCCGCCGAGCGGGCCCGCGAGTCGCTGGCAGGCCCGGCTCTTCGTCGCTCGGGCGCCCAGGGCTCGACGACGGCTAGCCTGTCCGGCCCCTGCCCTAGACGGTCCGGTGCGTCAAGTGTTGAACGGTCGGCTTCCTGCCGAAGCGTCGGGAAACACTCGGTTCCTCGCCAAGTGTCCGGTGGTCGGAGGTGCGTGTGGCTTGTTGAGAGCGCGACGCCCGCCCCGGGCTCCCCCCTGCGGTGCCTCACAGCGCAGGTACAACCAGCCCCTCCCGTCGTCGCCGCACCCGCTCTCCGGGAGGAGCCAGAGGCGCGTCTTCACGTGACTGCCGTGCAGAGAACCGAGACCACGACGACAGCGGCCCGACGTCGGCTCGGCTGTGGACCTCCCCGCGGAGGGGCAGTCGCCAGCGGCGATCCTTGGCGAGCTCCTGCGGGCGTTCGGACGTCAGGATTCGCTCGACCACTTCGCCGCCGTCGTCGTCGAGGTCCTGGTCCGGGGGCTCCAGCTCGAGGGCGCACTCCTCCTTCTCCGTGAGGGGGAGCTGCTCCGCGTGGCGGCTGCCGCCGGGGCAGGCGTGGACCTGGGGGCGATTCCGCCGGTGGGTCTCGACGTCCACACCTGGCCCGAGTCAGAGACCATCCCCGTCGTGGTGTCACCCGACGCGCTCTCGCGCGTCCTCCCCGCCGCCCCGGTCCGGTGGCGCGCGCTTCACCGTCTCGCGCTGGGTGCCGGTGGGGCGCTGCGTGGCACGCTGATCGTGGCAACCGGCGCGGCGCGCGAGCTCGGCGCCAGCGAGATCGAGCTGCTGCGGACCGTGGGCGAGGCGCTCGGGCCCGAGCTGGCCCAGCGCCAGGACGACGCGGCGCTGCGCAGCGGGATCGTCGCCCGCGAGGAGGCGCTGGCGGTCGTCGCGCACGACCTGCGCAACCCGCTCCACGCCATCTCGGTGGGCGTCGGCACCTTGCTCCCCGCATCGCCGAGCCGACGTTGCGCCGCCCGGTGGAGCGGATCCAGCGCGAGCGCGCTCCGGATGGAGCGGCTCCTCCAGGACCTGCTCGACATCCACGCCATCGAGGGCGGCCACTTCACGGTGAGCAAGGGCGAGGTCGCGCCCACTGCCGTCATCCTCACCGCGCTCGAGTCGCAGCAGAACCTCGCCGGGCAGACCTCGGTGATCATCAACACCGACATCGCCCCGGCCATCCCGCCCATCGAGGCGGACGAGGAGCGCGTCCTCCAGGTCCTGGAGAACCTGATCGGGAACGCGCTGAAGTTCACCCCACCCGGCGGCGTGGTCACCGTGGGCGCGAGGCGAGCGCCGGAGCCGGGGTGGGTGTTCTTCTCGGTGCGGGACAACGGCCCGGGCATCTCGCCCGAGCACCTGCCGCGCGTCTTCGATCGGTTCTGGCAAGCGCAGTCCTCGGACCGCCGGGGCAGCGGCCTGGGGCTGGCCATCTGCAAGGCGATCGTCGAGGCCCACGGCGGCCGGATCTGGGTCGAGAGCGAGCCGGGCAAGGGCGCGAGCTTCCTGTTCACCTTGCCGGCGGCGAACGAGACCGGCGAGGGGACACCGGCGCCGGTCGAACCGGCCGCCGTGCTCCTGGTCGACGACAAGGTGGAGAACCTCACCGCGCTGGCGGCCATCCTCGACCGCCCCGACTACCGCCTGGTGAGCGCCACCTCCGGCGAGGAGGCCCTGCGGCTCGCCCTGCGCGAGCGCCTCGCGGTGGCGCTGATCGACGTGGCCATGCCGCGGATGAACGGCTTCGAGGTGGCCACGCACATGAAGGCGCTCGAGCGCAGCCGGCACATCCCCATCATCTTCATCACCGCGTTCGGCGACGACCCCGAGGAGATCCACCGGGCCTACGCCGCCGGAGGCGCCGACTATCTGGTCAAGCCGCTCGACCCGGAGATCGTCCGGAAGAAGGTCGCGGTCTTCGTCGAGCTCAGCCGCAAGCGCCACGAGGCGGAGGCCTCGTCGGCGCGGACTTCCTGAGGAGCAAGGTCACCATGGCAACCCTCCCCCCCAAGAAGGGCGAGAAGCGCGAGAACGGAAACCCGAACACCTTGATGCCTCCGCCGGTCCCGGCCACGGGCGCCACGCAGGCGGTCGAGCCCGACGTGCCCGTGCAGCTGCGAGAGCTGCTGGGCGTGCTGCTCGAGGTCCGGAACGGCAACTTCGGCGTCCGGGTGCCCGGTCACTGGACCGGGCTGCTGGGGAAGATCGGCGACGCCTTCAACGACGTCGTCTCCGCCAACGAGCGCATGGCCGAGCAGCTCGGCCACGTGGGTCAGGTGGTGGGCAAGGAGGGCAAGACCCGGCAGCGGGTGAAGTTCGCCGGCCAGTCCGGCGCCTGGGCGGACATGGAGCAGTCGGTCAACACGCTGATCGAGGACCTGCTCTGGCCGACCACCGAGGTGACCCGCGCGCTCGCCGCGGTGGCCCAGGGAAACCTCTCCCAGACCATGCGGCTGGACGTGGACGGCCGGCCGCTCCAGGGCGAGTTTCTGCGCTCGGCCACCATCGTCAACTCGATGATCAAGCAGCTCGGGGTGTTCACCTCGGAGGTGACGCGGGTGGCGCGCGAGGTGGGCACCGACGGAAAGCTCGGTGGCCAGGCCGACGTGCCGGACGTGAGCGGCGTGTGGAAGGACCTCACCGAGAGCGTCAACTACATGGCCAGCAACCTCACGGCGCAGGTCCGCAACATCTCGGACGTGACCATCGCCGTGGCCAGCGGCGACCTCAGCAAGAAGATCACCGTGGACGTGCGGGGCGAGATCCTCCAGCTGAAGGAGGCCATCAACACCATGGTGGACCAGCTCCGGTCCTTCGCCTCCGAGGTGACCCGCGTGGCGCGCGAGGTCGGCACCGAGGGGCGGCTCGGTGGTCAGGCCATCGTCCCCGGCGTGGCCGGCACCTGGAAGGATCTCACCGACTCGGTGAACGCGATGTGCGGCAACCTCACCGACCAGGTGCGGAACATCGCCCAGGTGACCACCGCCGTGGCCCGCGGCGACCTGTCGCGGAAGATCACCGTCGCCGTGCGCGGGGAGATCCTCGAGCTGAAGGACACCATCAACACCATGGTGGACCAGCTCAACTCCTTCGCCTCCGAGGTGACCCGCGTCGCCCGCGAGGTGGGCACCGACGGCAAGCTGGGTGGTCAGGCGCAGGTGCCGGGCGTGGCGGGCACCTGGAAGGACCTCACCGACAACGTGAACTTCATGGCCAGCAACCTCACCGCCCAGGTGCGGAACATCGCCGAGGTGGCCACGGCGATCGCCAGCGGCGACCTGTCGCGAAAGATCACGGTCAACGTCTCGGGCGAGATCCTCCAGCTGAAGGAGACCATCAACACCATGGTCGACCAGCTGAACGCCTTCGCCGGCGAGGTGACCCGCGTCGCCCGCGAGGTGGGCACCGAGGGGCGGCTCGGCGGCCAGGCGCAGGTGCCCGGGGTGGGCGGCACCTGGAAGGACCTCACCGACAGCGTGAACTTCATGGCCGCGAACCTCACCGGCCAGGTGCGAAACATCGCCGACGTGGCCACGGCCATCGCCAACGGCGACCTGAGCAAGAAGATCACCGTCGACGTCTCGGGCGAGATCCTCCAGCTGAAGCAGACCATCAACACCATGGTGGACCAGCTGAACGCCTTCGCCGGCGAGGTGACCCGCGTCGCCCGCGAGGTGGGCACCGAGGGGAAGCTGGGCGGTCAGGCCGTGGTCCGCGGGGTGGCGGGCACCTGGAAGGACCTCACCGACTCGGTGAACTCCATGGCCAGCAACCTCACCGGCCAGGTGCGGAACATCGCCGAGGTGGCCACCGCGGTGGCCCGTGGCGACCTGAGCAAGAAGATCACCGTCGACGTGAAGGGCGAGATCCTCGAGCTGAAGAACACCATGAACATCATGGTGGACCAGCTGAACGCCTTCGCCGCCGAGGTGACCCGCGTCGCCCGCGAGGTGGGCACCGACGGAAAGCTGGGCGGACAGGCCGAGGTCCCCGGCGTGGGCGGCACCTGGAAGGACCTCACCGACTCGGTGAACTCCATGGCCGCGAACCTCACCGGCCAGGTGCGGAACATCGCCGAGGTGGCGACCGCCATCGCCGGCGGCGACCTGTCGCGGAAGATCACCGTCGACGTGCGCGGGGAGATCCTCCAGCTGAAGGAGACCATCAACACGATGGTGGACCAGCTCAACGCCTTCGCCAGCGAGGTGACCCGCGTCGCCCGCGAGGTGGGCACCGAGGGGCGGCTCGGCGGTCAGGCACAGGTGCCCGGCGTGGCCGGCACGTGGAAGGCGCTCACCGACAGCGTGAACTTCATGGCCGGCAACCTCACCGCGCAGGTGCGGAACATCGCCGAGGTGACCACCGCGGTGGCCCGCGGCGACCTGTCACGGAAGATCACCGTCGACGTGAAGGGCGAGATCCTCGAGCTGAAGAACACCATCAACACCATGGTGGACCAGCTGAACGCCTTCGCCAGCGAGGTGACCCGCGTCGCCCGCGACGTGGGCACCGAGGGCAAGCTGGGCGGACAGGCCGAGGTCCCCGGCGTGGCCGGAACGTGGAAGGACCTCACCGACAACGTCAACCTCATGGCGAAGAACCTCACCGCCCAGGTGCGGAACATCGCCGAGGTGGCCACGGCCATCGCCAGCGGAGACTCTGAGCAAGAAGATCACCGTCGACGTGCGCGGCGAGCTCCTGGTCCTCAAGGAGACGCTGAACACCATGGTGGAGCAGCTCCGCTCCTTCGCCGGCGAGGTGACGCGCGTCGCCCGCGAGGTGGGGACCGAGGGACGGCTCGGCGGACAGGCCAACGTGCCCGGCGCGGCCGGAACGTGGAAGGACCTCACCGACAACGTGAACCTCCTGGCCGGCAACCTCACCACCCAGGTGCGGAACATCGCCGAGGTGACCACCGCCGTCGCCCGGGGAGACCTGAGCAAGAAGATCACCGTCGACGTGAAGGGCGAGATCCTCCAGCTGAAGGAGACCATCAACACGATGGTGGACCAGCTGAACGCCTTCGCCGCCGAGGTGACGCGCGTCGCCCGCGAGGTGGGCACCGACGGCAAGCTCGGTGGTCAGGCCGCAGGTGCCCGGCGTGGCCGGCACCTGGAAGGACCTCACCGACACGGTGAACGTCATGGCCGCCAACCTCACCGAGCAGGTCCGGGGCATCGCCAAGGTGGTGACCGCGGTGGCCAACGGAGACCTCAAGCAGAACCTCACGGTCAAGTCGAAGGGCGAGGTCGCGGCGCTGGCCGACACCATCAACAACATGACCAGCACCCTGGCCACCTTCGCCGAGCAGGTGACCACCGTGGCCCGCGAGGTGGGCGTGGAGGGGCGGCTGGGCGGACAGGCGAACGTGCCCGGCGCCGCCGGCACCTGGAAGGACCTCACCGGCAACGTGAACCTCCTCGCGGCGAACCTCACCACCCAGGTGCGCGCCATTGCCGAGGTGGCCACCGCCGTGACCAAGGGCGACCTGACCCGCTCCATCCAGGTCGACGCCCGCGGCGAGGTGGCCGAGCTGAAGGACAACATCAACACGATGATCGTGAACCTCCGGCTCACCACCGAGCGGAACACCGAGCAGGACTGGCTCAAGTCCAACCTCGCCCGGTTCACCGGCATGCTCCAGGGCCAGCGGGACCTGCACCCGGGTGGGCCAGCTCCTGCTCTCCGAGCTCGCCCCGCTGATCAGCGCGCAGCAGGGGGTCATCTACCGGACCTCGGATGCGGGCGTGGGCGAGACGGCGTCCCTGAGGCTGCTCGCCTCCTACGCCGACGACGCGCACGCCGGGCACCCCACCGCCTTCCACTTCGGCGAGGGGCTGATCGGGCAATGCGCGGTGGAGATGCGCCGGATGCTGATTACCGACCTGCCTCCGGACACCACCCGGGTCAGCTCGGGCCTGTTCGCCGCAATGCCCCGCAACGTCATCGTCCTCCCGGTCCTCTTCGAGGGCGAGGTGAAGGCGGTCATCGAGCTGGCGTCGCTGAGCCCGTACACCGCCTCGCACCTCGCGTTCCTCGACCAGCTGACGACGTCGATCGGCATCGTGCTCAACAGCATCGAGGCCACGATGAAGACCGAGGCGCTGCTCGAGCAGTCCCAGAAGCTCGCCGCCGAGCTGCAGGCCCAGCAGAAGGAGCTGCAGCAGACCAACGAGCAGCTGGCCCAGAAGGCCCAGCAGCTCGCCGATCAGAACGCCGAGGTGGAGCGGAAGAACCAGCAGATCGAGCAGGCCCGCCGCGCGCTCGAGGACAAGGCCGAGGAGCTCGCGCTCACCTCGAAGTACAAGTCCGAGTTCCTGGCGAACATGTCGCACGAGCTGCGGACGCCGCTGAACTCCATCCTCATCCTCGGCCAGCAGCTGGCCGAGAACCCGGAGCAGAACCTCACCGCCAAGCAGGTGGACTTCGCCCGCACCATCCACAGCGCGGGCACCGACCTCCTGAACCTCATCTCCGACATCCTCGACCTGTCGAAGATCGAGTCCGGCACGGTGACGGTGGAGCCGGCGGACGTGTACTTCAGCAACCTGCTCGACACGGTGGCCCGCCCGTTCCGCCACGACGCCGAGACTCGCGGGCTGTCGTTCGAGGTCTCGCTCGATCCCGAGCTGGGCCGCAGCCTCTTCACCGACCAGAAGCGCCTCCAGCAGGTCCTCAAGAATCTCTTGTCCAACGCCTTCAAGTTCACCGAGCACGGCGGCGTGCACCTCAAGGTGACCGCGGCGAAGGGCGGCTGGTCCACCGAGCACCCGGTGCTCGATCAGACGCCACAGGTGGTGGGCTTCGAGGTGTCGGACACCGGCATCGGCATCGCGCCGGAGAAGCAGAAGATCATCTTCGAGGCCTTCCAGCAGGCGGACGCCGGCACCGCGCGAAAGTACGGCGGCACCGGCCTCGGCCTGGCCATCAGCCGTGAGCTGTCGAACCTGCTGGGCGGCGAGATTCAGCTGCGGAGCACCCCGGGGATGGGGAGCACCTTCATCCTCTACCTGCCGGTGCGCTACGTCGGTCCGTCCAGCTCGATCCGCGAGCCCGCCCGCTCGGCGCTGGTGGAGCGCGCCAACTCCCCGGTGCGGGTGGTCGAGACCAGCATGCCCGAGCCGGTGCCCGACGACCGGGCGGACCTCCAGCCAGGGGACCTCAGCCTCCTGGTGGTGGAGGACGACCCGCACTACGCCCGGGTGCTGGCGGATCTCGCCCGCGACCAGGGCTTCAAGGTGCTGGTCGCCTCACGCGGCACCGAGGCGCTGGAGCTGGCGCGCGAGTTCCGACCCCATGCGGTCTCGCTCGACGTCTTCCTGCCGGACATGCTCGGCTGGACGGTGCTCAGCCACATGAAGCAGGACGTGGCGCTCCGGCACATCCCGGTGCAGATGGTGACCCTGGACGAGAACCGGCAGCACGGGCTCTCGCGCGGCGCGTTCTCCTTCGTCACCAAGCCCGCCACCACCGAGGGGCTCGCCTCCGCCATCGAGCGGCTGCGCGAGTACACCACCCCGCGGCGGCGGCGGCTGCTCATCGTCGAGGATAACGACGTCGAGCGGTCCAGCATCCAGGAGCTGCTCAGCCATGACGACATCGACATCCTCACTGCCGGCACCGGCGCGGGGGCGATGGAGATCCTCGAGCAGGAGCGGGTGGACTGCATGGTGCTCGACCTGCGCCTGCCCGACATCTCGGGGTTCGATGTGCTGGCCTCCATCCGCGATCGGGGGACCCTGCCCGACCTTCCGGTGGTGGTCTTCACCGGCCGCGAGCTGACGCCCGAGGAGGACCGCCAGCTCCAGGAGCTCGCCCGGACGGTGGTGCTGAAGGGCGTGGAGTCGCCCGAGCGGCTGCTCGACGAGACCGCCATCTTCCTGCACCGCGTGGTGTCCGATCTGCCGCCGCACAAGCAGAAGATGCTGGAGAAGCTGCACCGCTCGGACGAGGACCTCCGGAGCCGGAAGGTCCTGGTGGTCGACGACGACGTGCGGAACATCTTCGCTCTGGGCAGCGTGCTCGAGCGGCACGGGATGGAGGTCCTCACCGCCCAGACCGGCCGTGAGGCCATCTCGCTCCTCGAGAGCACGCCCGACGTGGCGGTGATCCTGATGGACATCATGATGCCCGAGATGGACGGCTTCCAGACCATCCAGGTCATCCGGCGCGACCAGTCGTTCCGCCGCCTCCCCATCGTGGCGCTCACCGCCAAGGCGATGAAGGGCGACCGCGAGAAGTGCCTCGACGCGGGCGCCTCGGACTACCTGGCCAAGCCGGTGAACACCGATCAGCTCCTGGCCACGCTGAGGAACTGGCTGCACCGGTAGCTGGCCATTGAACAGATCGGCGCACCGCGGCAGGACTCGCCGCCAACCGTCGCGACGCTCGAGATGCGCTGGGCACGCGGTGCGACCGGAGGTAGCGGAGCGAGCTCGGCGTCCCGCGCTGATTTGTCGCCGGCCCGCCTTGCCGGTAAGGAGAAGGGCCTGGCGATGTCCACTGTCCCCGCTCCAGCCGTCACCGGCTTCGTCGACGTGACCTTCGTGGTCGAGCCGAACTACGCCGGCTGGCGGCTGGATCGCTACCTCTGCGAGAAGATTCGCCGGCTCTCGCGCACCCGGGTGCAGCGCATCCTCGAGCGGAGCCTGGTCGCGGACCGGCCGCTGAAGCCGAGCACCCGCGTTCATCCGGGCCTCACCTTCACCCTGCGTCGCGCGGCGCAGGCCGAGCCCGAGGTGCCCGAGGACATCGTCGAGCTGCACCTCGACCCGCACCTCCTCGTGCTGGACAAGCCGGCGGGGCTGCCGATTCACCCCACCGCCCGCTACCACCACAACACGCTGGTGAAGCTGCTCGAGCGCAAGCACGGGCCCTCGCTCCGGGCCGACCCTGCCCACCGGCTCGACCGCGAGACCTCCGGCCTGCTGGTGTGCGGCCGTGGCGCCGACGCCTCCCGGGCGCTGATGCGTGCCTTCCAGTCCGGCCGGGTCCACAAGGAGTACCTGGCCATCGTCGAGGGGGCGCCCCCGGACGCCTTCGCGGTCGACGCTCCCATCGCCGAGGGGACCGCCGAGGTGCGCATCGCGGTGCGGATCGACCACCACGCTGGGCAAGCCGGCGTGCACCCGCTTCGTGGTCGAGCGGCGCTTCACCCGCGACGCGGCGCCCTTCGCGCTCGTCCGCTGCTTCCCCGAGACCGGCCGCCAGCACCAGATCCGCATCCACGCCCGCGAGGCCGGCTTCCCGCTGGTGGGCGACAAGATGTACGGGCCCGACCCGGGGTACTTCGACCGCTTCAGCAAGCGCTGCCTCGAGCCCGAGGCCTGGGCCCGGCTGCGGCTCCCGCGGCACGCGCTCCACGCCGCGCGGCTCGCCTTCCCCCATCCGGCGAGCGGCGCGCCGCTGGACTTCCGCTCGCACCTGCCGCCCGATCTGTCGGATTTCTGCCGTGCCGCACCGGGGTCGGTCGAGGTGGGCGAAGCGCCGACGTCGGGGCTCCTGACCGCTGCCTGAGGGCCGCAGCCACCACTTGCGGTATGGGCTCCCGGACGCGATCCTCTGTTCAATGCTGAAGGGGCGTTACGACGAGGGCCCACACCGGGACCAGCCGCCGCCGCAAGTCCTGGTGGTCGACGACGAGCCGGCGAACGTCCGGCTCGTCCAGGCCTACCTGAAGGCCGAGGGCTTTCGTGTGCTCGGCGCATTCAGCGGCACCGAGGCCCTGGAGCAGGTGGAGCAGGGCGGCGTCGACCTCGTCCTGCTCGACATCCGCATGCCCCACATGGACGGCTTCGAGGTCTGCCGGCGCATCCGCCAGAACCCGGCCTGCGCGCGCATGCCGGTGGTGTTCCTCACCGCCGAGTTCAACGACGCCGACAGCGAGCTGCAGGGCCTCGAGGCCGGCGCCGACGAGTACCTCCACAAGCCCATCCAGCGCCGCGCCCTGGTGGCCCGGGTCCGGAACCTGATCCGCCTCGCCGATGCCGAGCGCGACCGGCGCATGGCCACCCAGCTCGCCCAGAGCGAGAAGCTGGCCGCCATCGGGCAGATCGCCGCCGGGGTGGCCCACGAGATCAACAACCCCCTGGCCTTCATCCTCAGCAACCTCACCTCGCTCAAGAGCTACGTGGACGACGTGAAGGAGGTCATCGCCGCGTACCGCGCCTCGCCCGAGTCGGGCCGCGCGCTCGAGGAGCGCATCGGATTCCAGCAGACGCTGGACGACATCGACGCGCTCCTCGGCGAGACCAGCGAGGGCGGGCAGCGGGTCCGCACCATCGTCCAGGAGCTGAAGACCTTCAGCCGCGCCGACGAGAACCAGGTGCTCGAGCCGGTGGACCTCGCCGACATCGCCGCGTCCACCTTGCTCCTCACCGAGCGCGAGCTGGCCAGCCGGGCCCGGGTGGTGAAGGACCTCCGCGCCGCCCCGGTGGCGAGCGCGCCGCGCGGCAAGCTCCACCAGGTGGTGATGAACCTCCTGGTGAACGCGATGCAGGCGCTGGGGGACAAGGATCCGCGGGACAACGAGATCCGGGTGCTCACCGGCACCGACGGCAAGGAGTCGATGCTCAGCGTCTCGGACACCGGCTGCGGCATCCCCGAGGAGGCGCAGGGGCGCATCTTCGAGCCGTTCTTCACCACCAAGCCGGTGGGGATCGGGCACCGGCATCGGCCTGAGCGTCTGCCAGGCGGTGGTGCAGAAGCTGGGCGGGAAGATCTCGGTCCGGAGCGCGGTGGGGCAGGGGACGACCTTCGAGGTGCGCGTCCCCATCGAGCCGGACTCGGTGTCCGAGCCCGTGCCGGTGCCGAAGCAAGCGTCGGCGTGAGCGCGGCGCAGCGAGCAGCCCGTGCGCGCGCGCGGGCTCCGCTGCCTGGGCGCGGCGCCGCTCGCGCTCCTGCTCCTCGGCGCTGCCCCGGTCCCCGCGGAGGACGTCCCCGCGCTCCTGCGCGCGAAGACCGAGCGGCTCCTCGATGCCGTCACTCGCGGGGACGGGGCGGTCTGGGACCAGGAGCTGGACGCACGGGCACGGATGGTCGACGAAGCCGGGGTGGTCTCGGACAAGCGAACGTTCGTGGCCGGCATCCGCCCGCTCCCACCGGGGGTGAGCGGCGTGCTCCGGGTCACCGACTTCGAGGCGACCGTCCACGGCGACACGGCGGTCACCACCTACGTCGCCGACGAGACCGAGACCTTCCACGGCGCCCACCTCCGGGCGCGCTACCGCACCACCGAGACATGGATCAAGCGCGAGGGGGCCTGGAAGCTCGTCGCGAGCCAGGCGCTCGCCCTGCGCACCGATCCGCCCGCGGTTCCCACCACGCCCGAGCAGCTCCGGGCGTACTGCGGACGGTATGCGCTCTCCGACCTCACCTACGTCGTCCGGTGCGAGGCCGATGGCCTGACCGGAGGACAGCTCGGCCGCTCCCCCACGCCGCTGCGCCTCGAGTCGCCGGATGTGTTCTTCGTGCCAGGGGAACCGCGGACCCGTCGCATCTTCCAGCGCGATGCAGCCGGCCACATCACCGGATTCGTCGAGCGGCGGGAGTCGTGGGACCTGTTCTGGAAGCGCGTGGACTGAGCGGCGGGCCGGGCCGCGGCGTCACCCCCCCGTGCTACCTGGCTCGAGCAGGAGAGGCGTCACGGTTCCCCCATCCGAGGTTCGTCTTCACCGCCGGTTCGCGCCCGGCGGTTGCCCCGCGGCCCGGCCTCGCACGGTCCGGAGCCGCTGATGGGCGAGGACCACCGCCCCGATCCGGGTCCACTCCCCTCGTCGCCGCGCGCCGCCCGGGCCCTCGAGCTCTGGGTGGTCATCGAGGTCCCCGAGCCGGTGCGCAGCGAGGTGCTCGCCGTTCGCCGCATCGTCAGCCGCACGAGCCAGAAGGTCCCGGTGGGGATCGGGTCGGTCGGTCCGCTGCCGCCGCAGGACGTCCTGGAGGTTCGTCGCGTGCTCGACGCGGTGGGTGAGGAGACCGGCCCCATCATCGGCCGCTTCGTGGCGCTCCGCCGCTTCCCTCAGACCCGCTACGTCTACCTCGCTCCCGACGACGAGATGGCGACCTCGCTGCTCATCCTGCAGGACCGGCTGGTGGAGTACGGGCTGAAGCTCGCACCGGACGTCTACCAGGCCACGCCGCACGCGGTGATCGGCCGGGTGCCCCCCGAGGCCGAGCTCGAGGTGGCCGCCGGAGCACGGGCGCTCGTGCCCTCGCCCACGTTCCGCATGACGACGCTCGCCCTGTGGAGCCTCACCGAGCAGGACGCGAGCTGTCTGCACCGGGTCGCGCTCAGCGGCGTGCTCTGAGCTGGTCCGGGAGCGGGCGGCCGGCTCCGGATGGCCACCTGACCTGTCCCATCCGGTACGGTGGCTGGCGGGGTTCCGTTGCCGGCGGAGCCCGCGTCGAGGGTCCGGCGCGACTGCCTCGACGAATCGCAGAGATGCAGCGTCGCGCATCGGGTTGTGGTGCGCCCTTTCGGTGTGGAGCCTGTGCAGCAGCACATGGTACGACGCAGGCCGCGTTTCTCGGATCTCCAGCGACGGGGGTGAGCCGGTGAAGCAGGACGTGGTGCTGGTGGCATCCGAGGATACCGAGACGCGCTCGGAGCTCGCGGAGCGCCTGGACTGGGACGACGTCCCCTTTCACCTCGCCTCCACCGCACACGAGGCGCTCGCCATCGTCGGGAGGCTCCCCGCCGACACCCGGCTCTTCGTGGTGCTGGACTTCCAGCGCCGTCCGCGTGCCCGGGTGATGGACGCGCTCCGCGCCCGCACCGACCTGGACGTGCAGCTGCTCCTGCTCCACGACGCGCAGGAGGATGGCCTCACCGACGACAAGGTGGTGGAGCATGTCCGGCGGCCCGCGGTCCCGGACTACCTGTACCGCCTGGTCGAGCGCCACGCGAACGGCGCGGTCGCCTGAGCGCACCTCCGGCCTGGGGCGCTCAGTCGTTCCAGAGCCTGCGGTACCAGGGCCGCGAGCCCTTCACGTCCACGCCGTCGGGGCCCATCTTCCGCCGGATGTCCTCCATGGACCAGCCGGTGAGCGAGGCCAGCGTCTCGGCCTCCTTGCTGCGCCGGTCGCGCAGCCGCTCACGGTAGGAGTCCATCGCGCTGCACTCCGCGCCGCCCTGGAAGGCGTGCTGGAGGATGTACCGCGCCTGGAAGTTGCTCCGGTCCGACGTCTCCTGGAACACGAGATCTTCGGGGAAGTGGGCGCCGTCGTAGCGGACGTGCAGCCGGGTGAGCAGGACGTTCACCCCGCCGCCGGCTGGGCATGCGGCGGAACACGGGCGCCCCCGAGGACGCCGCACCATCCTCCAGCCAGAAGACGCCGAGTCGCCGCAGCTCCTCGCGGCTCAGCGGCTGGGCCGCGCACGGATCGCACCACCCCATGTCCCAGACGTACTCGGTGAAGACCGCCCGGCGGTCCTCCCGGTCCACCGAGTGCGCGAAGGCGTCCTGGTAGAACTTCCCGAAGTCGCTCTTCACGAACGTGGGGATGTTGAGGTCCGAGGGGATGCGGGTGGTCCGGTAGTTCGTCGACTCGACACGGCCGCGCGCGGGTGAGCGCGTAGACGATGAGGTCCTGCGGCCCGGAGGCGTTGGCCATTCCCAGGCGGATGGGGAGCATGAACTTCTTCGACTCGTAGGCGATCTGCAGCGGCCGGAGGTACTGCACCCCGCTCGACTTCTGGGCCTCGAGGTTCACCTTGGCCACGAAGAACTTCATGTCCTGGCGGATGTAGGGCTGGAGCGCGGCGGCGGCCTTCGCCGGGATGCGGTAGCCGTTCTCGCGGAGCCAGGTCTCGAGCCCCTCGGACTGCTTCGCCCCGAGGATGAGGATGTCGTACTCGCCCACGCTGTACTTCGCCTCGATGCGGACGCCGAGCGCCTCGTCGCGCTTCTTCTCCATGCTCGAGCGCTGCGCCATGTCCATGGGCGCCGATGCGCCGGCCATGGCCTTGGCCATCGGATAGGCCATGCAAGGGTCGGGATCGAAGTACTCCACCAGCCGCGGCGCGGAGTAGGCGTCGAGGTGCTCGAGCAGCTTCCGCTCGCCGACGTGGATCTGCTCGCGCTCGAGCACCGTGGGCACCGGGACCACCAGCGCGAACTCGGTCAAGGGCCCGCGGTAGTCGTTGCTCATGGTGAGCACGGTGCGATCGCCGTCACGCACCAGCGCGACCTGCGACGAGTCGTTGAACAGCTGGGTGTCGGCCTTCCCCACGTAGAAGCCGCAGAATGCGAGGGCGGGGGCAGGGTGCAGCAGCACCAGCAGGGGCACGACCAGAAGCGGGAGGACACGGCGGACGGCGGCGGTGGGCACGGCGACGACTCCTTGGTTGTTCGGGGGCTGGCTGGAAGGCCAGGTGAAGCGGGAGGCGGGGAGCAGCCGGTCGAGGACCGGCACCAGCGGCGAGAGGAGGAGGAGCGCCCAGACCGGCGCGTTCATCACCCACGCCTGGTGCTGGAGCACGAACGCCAGGACGGCCACCGCGACCCCGTAGCCGATGCGCGCCAGGCGGCGGTCCGGCGTGGTCTTCGGGTCGGAGATCATGAAGAAGGTGAAGAGGATGAGGCTCCCCACCAGGAGCTGGTGGCCGAGCACCGCCGGTCGCTGGCCGAGCCAGAGCACCCGGCCCAGCTTCAGCGCGACCCAGCTGCCGAGGAACGCGAGGCTGACGTCGGAGCGGAAGCTCCGGTGCACCACCGCCAGCCCCAGCGCCGCGAACCAGGCGAGCAGCACCATTCCCTCGCCCCACTGGCTCGGCGAGCACCAGGCGTGGCCGGTGAGCAGGATGCAGCTGCTGAGCCCCAGCATCCCCGGGTTGAAGACGTGCTTGCCGCGGACGCGGATCAGGAACTTCGACCCGATGGCGATGGCCGCGGCGAGGGGCGGCACCCAGAGCGCGTCGGTGCGCAGCAGGAGCGACAGCCCGAGCCCGGTGATGAGCGGCGAGCGGAAGCCGCTCGAGGGCAGCCCGAGGATCCGCTCGCAGGCCCACTGGAGGGAGCACGTCGAGAGCAGCAGGAGCGGCGGCATCCAGGGCTCGATCTGCAGCCCGAGCACTGCCACCCCGAGGACCAGGAAGGTGGCGAGGAAGGCGATCTGGAGATCGCGGGGATCGCGAGGGAGCAGGCGCGGGAGCGAACGCATCGTTCGCCTTGAACGGGGTTCCCGGGAAAAGGATCTCCGGCCACTCCCGGCCCGCGGCTCAGGTGGTACGTTCTCCCACCATGCCCACGCCCGACTACGCCGCCATCCGGCTCGGTGACCAGGTCTACACGGCGGAAGGTGCAGACCCGGTGGGCGCCGTCCGCGAGCTGCGGAGCGGCTCCCATCCCGCGCTCATCATCTACATCGAGAACTCCGGCGACATCACCATCCCGGTGCCTGCCATCCGGGCGGTCCACGACGGCAAGGTGGTGCTCGATCCGGACAAGCTCGAGGACCCGGTGCGCCGGGCGCTCGGGCACGTACGCGACAGCGAGGTTCCTGGCTGGTAGCTCCGAAAAAACCGGCGAGCCGCGGCCCGGAGGCCGACGGCTCAATCCGGCAGGCGCTGGACCGGGGGGAAGATCCAGCAGCCCGGCCTCGAAAACATTGAGGCTGCGCCAATCATTCCCCCCGTTCCCCCGACGCGCCTAGTTTTTTCCTCCGCCGGGCGGCGCCGCTGCGTGCCGCCTCCGCCTGGAGCTCGGCGAGCCGGCCGGCGAGTGCGGGACGCAGGTACGGGCGCCGCGCCAGCTGTGCCTCGAGCCACGCCGCCACGTCGGCAACCGGCGCCTTCTGCTCGAGCAGTCGGTCCACGTGCGACCGAGCGGCGAGCACTGCCACCTCCACCAGGCGTGGATCGTCCGGCTGCCGCGACAGGCGCAGGTCGGCCTCCTCGAGCGCCTGGGCGAAGGCGCCGGCGCGGATCATGGCCACCGAGCGCGACTGGACCACCCGGTCGGCGAGCAGCTCGCGCACGCCGAACGCCAGCACCCCGGCGAAGGCGAGCACGCCCACCACCACCCAGCGCGCAGCCGGATGCGGGCGCAGCCGCGAGCCGTCGGTCAGAGCATCCACGAGGGCCATCTCCTATCGCGGAGCGGCGAGCGATGCGAACACCGGGTGCAGGGAGGGGCCCCCCTGGACCGCCGGCCCGAGCAGCTGGAGGAACCGTCGCCGCGGGCACGTCCGCCGCGCCGAAGCGGGCCAGGTGCTCGGTCTCCACCTGGCAGTCGATCAGCCGACATCCGGCGTCGAACAGCGCGCGCGCAGCGGTGACGAACGCCGCCTTCGAGGCATCCGGCACCCGGGTGAACATGCTCTCGCCGAAGAAGACCCGGCCGAGCGCCACGCCGTACAGCCCGCCCACCAGCGTTCCGTCCTGCCATGCCTCCACCGAGTGGGCGTGCCCGAGCCGGTGGAGCGCCACGTACGCCGCGTGCATCTCCGGGGTGATCCACGTGCCGTCCTGACCCGGCCGCGGCGCCTCGGCGCACGCAGAGAGCACCTCGGCGAACGCCGTGTCGCCCCGGATCTCGAACGTCCTCCGGCGCAGGACCTTCTCCAGGCTCCGGGGCACGTGCAGCCGGCCGGGGAGGAGCACGAAGCGGGGGTCCGGCGAGTGCCAGAGGATGGGCTGTCCCTCCGAGTACCAGGGGAAGATGCCGCGCCGGTAACCCGCCAGCAGCCGCGCCGGGGTGAGGTCTCCGCCGATGGCCAGCAGGCCCGAGCGGTCCGCGCGCTCGGGGGGCGGAAAGGCCTCAGGATCCTGTCCGAGGAGGAACACGGTCATGGGCGTCACCGACGGACTTCTTGTAGCATCCGGGACGCGGCGTGCCCCCCTCGTCGAGGCTCCCCAATCTCAACCGCGCGATCCGCGCCTTGATGCGCGACCTCGCGGCGCGTTCGCCCGAGTTCGCCCACCTGGTCCCGGCGAAGGTGCTGGTGGTCGCCGGCGAGGCGCGGCGGGCGTCGCGCGGGTCGGTGAAGCCCCTGACCTTCGCCCGGGGCCGGAGCCGGGACCCAGGCGGCGCACGCAAGCCCGTGGTGCGGGTGGGCGGGCGGCGGATGCTCTACTGCGTCACCTTGCGCCCGCTCTTCTTCCGCCAGGCGCGCCCCGAGCAGCGCATCGAGACGCTGCTTCACGAGCTGTACCACGTGAGTCCCAGCTTCGACGGCACGCTCGACCCGACCCGGCGCCACGCCCGCCTGGGCCCTGGCTTCTCCCGCAGCTTCCGTCCGCTGGTGCGCCGGTACCTGCGGCAGTGCCCGCGCGAGGTCCTGGCCCCCTTCGCCCGGCACGGCCCGGTGCGCATCCTCGCCTGGCTCGAGCGCCCTCCGGCGACCCATGCCCGCGGGCGCTCACGGCGGGTCTACACCGACGAGCACCTCTACACCGCGACCGTGCAGATGCTGACCCGCCGCCGGCACCGGGTGAATCCCCCCGGGCCGGAGTGAGCCCGGGGGGCAGGCCACGAGACTGGGCGGCGCGGGCCGGGGTAGTCTCTTGCGCCCCGTCTCGCACCCGTGTCCCTCGCCCCTGGCACTCCCGTCGGCCGGTACGTCATCCGGCGCAAGCTCGCCGAGGGCGGGATGGCGGAGATCTTCCTCGCCCAGTCGCACGGGCCGGAGGGCTTCGAGAAGCAGGTGGTCATCAAGCGGATCCGCGCCGCTCTGGCCGATGACCCGAGCTTCGTCCAGATGTTCATCGCCGAGGCCCGCGTCGCCTCGAAGCTCAACCACGCCAACCTGGTCCACATCTTCGACTTCGATCGGCACGAGGACAGCTACTACCTGGCGATGGAGTACGTGCGAGGCAAGTCGCTCGCCGAGGTGCACCGGCGCTCGCGGAGCGCGGGCCGGCCAATGCCCCCGGTGCTCGTGGCGCAGATCGGCCTCGAGGTCGCACGCGGGCTCGGCTACGCGCACCGGTTGAACGTGCACGGCCAGCCGGTGGGCCTGGTGCACCGGGACGTCACCCCGCACAACGTCCTCCTGTCGTACGAGGGCGCGGTCAAGCTCACCGACTTCGGCATCGCCAAGGCCAGCAACCGCGCCAGCACCGCCGGGATGCTGAAGGGCAAGTTCGCGTACATGTCGCCGGAGCAGTCGCGGGGCGAGCCGGTGGACGCACGGACCGACCTCTTCGCCCTCGGCATCACGCTCTGGGAGCTGCTCACCGGCGGCCGGCTCTTCGACGGCGACAGCGACCTGGCGGTCCTCCGGGCCGTGCAGGAGCGGGACATCGTCGCGCCCGCGTCGCTCGACCCGGGCGTGGACCCGGCGCTGTCCGACACCATCATGGCCGCGCTCCAGCGCGACCCGGCGCGGCGCCTCCAGAGCGCGGCCGAGCTCGAGCGCCGCCTGCTCACCTACGTGATCTCCGCCACCCGCGACCCGGAGGACACCGACGTGGGCCGGTTCGTCCGCGCGCTCTTCCCGGACGACGCGGCCGCCGACGAGGACACCGAGCCGGCGGCGCCGCTCCAGCTCGTCTCGCGCTCCCAGCCGACCTCGGGCGGTCCGTCCACCGCGGCGCGCGGCGCGGGGCTTCAGGAGACGCGGAGGGACGTGGCGGGCCGGCTCCTGCAGCAGACGGCGCCCTCGGCCGGCAAGGCAGCGCTCGACGCCGAGGCGTTTGCCCCCACCCAGACCCCCGCGGCGCGGCGGTTCTCGGCGGCCACGGCCCCGGGGCAGGGGAGCGCGGTCACGAATGCACCGGGGGACGACGAGGCCAGGGCGCTCGCCGCGCGGCTCGGCGCGGGCCGACGCCGCCTGACGGTCGTGGTCCTCGGCGTCGCGGTGTTGCTCGGGGTGGGCGGCATTGCGTTCGTTGCCGGACAGAGAGAGCCCCGGACGGAGCCCGGCCCGGCCGTCCCCGCCCCGCTCGCGGCCGCGCCCGTCCCCGCAGCCGCCCCCGCCCCGCCGGCACTGCCCGAGGTGCGCGTCCCCGACACCGCCCACGCCGCCCAGGGCAGCGGAGACCCTCCCGCCTCGCCGCTCCGGGGTTTCTCCGGGTGACGGCCCAGCCCTGGGGAAAGCTCTATGTCGACGGGAAGTTCGTGGCGGACGTCGAGGAGCCCAGGCGCATCCCGCTTCCGCCCGGCTCCCACGCCATCCGGCTCCAGAACGGAAAGAAGTCGAGGGCCTGGACGGTGGAGATCGAGAGCGGAAAGACCGAGACCCGCCGGCACAGCTTCATCGAGGAGTAGCCCCCTCTCGGCGTGAATAAGTCCGGTGGGTTCTGCGTCGAGTCGGGTGGCTCGGCCGGCTCCTTGCCGGGGCAGGTCGGTCAGGGAAGGATGCCGGTGATGGCGAGGCGGCGCGCACGACTGCTCCTGGTGGCCGCGGCCCTCCTCTGGGGCCCGCTGGCCTCCACCCGCGCCCTGGCCCAGGAGGAGCCCATCCCCCAGCCCGAGGGCGACGCCGACGTCAGCACCTTCGACGAGACGCTCGCTCCGTACGGCCAGTGGGTGGAGACCGGAGACGGCCCCAACGACGGGCGGGCCTGGCGCCCCGACCCGGACGTGGTGGGCGAGGAGTTCCAGCCCTACGCGACAGGCGGTCACTGGGTGTACTCCGACTGGGGCTGGACGTGGGAGAGCGACTACCCGTGGGGGTGGGCGCCGTTCCACTACGGGCGCTGGGCGCATCACGCCGTCCTGGGGTTGGGTCTGGTACCCGGGAACGGTCTGGGCCCCCGCCTGGGTCGACTGGCGGTTCGGCGGTGGCTACATCGGCTGGGCGCCGCTCCCGCCGGTGGGATTCGCGGTGGTGGTCCAGCCCTGGCGGCCCTACTGGTGCTTCGTCCCGAGCAATGTCTTCGTCTACCGCGACGTGTGGGGCTACCGCCTCCCGGTGGACCGCATCCATTCGGCCTACGCGGCCACGGTTCCGGTGCACCAGGCGGTGAGCTATGGCCGCGCACGGTGGTACGCCGGGCCCGCCGCTGCCCCAGGTGGAGCACGCGATTGGGCGGCCGGTGCCCCGGGTGACCGGGTTCACCCCGCCGGCGCCTGGCCGGGTGCAGCCGGTGCTTCCAGGGTCCAGGGTCGCCCCCGGGATGCTGGCCCCGCGTCCGGGCCAGCTGTTCCCCGGGGTGACCGCGGTGCGCCCCTCCTCGCCCTCCCCGGGCGCGGTGGCGCCGGCTCCGGGCGGTGGCTTCCGGGCCCCGGTCGCGCCGAGTCCATACCGTGGAGCGCCGTCGAGCCCGGGCATGGCGCCGCCCCGGCCGGTGCCGTCCAGTCCGTCTCCGTCCGGGACGTCGGCCCCGCGCCCGCGCTCCCTCGGGTACTGGATGCCGGGGTCGCGCACGCCCGATGCCCAGTCGGGCTTCGGCGCACCCCGGAGCTTCGCCGCTGCGCCGAGCAGCTCGGGCATGGCTCCGCGGAGTTACGGCGTGCCGAGCGCGGGCGGGTACGGGGCGCCGTCCCCGCGCAGCTTCTCCGCACCCACCGCGTCGCGCAGCTTCTCGGCGCCCTCGGCCTCCCGAGGCTTCTCAGCTCCCGCGCCGCGCGGCGGTGGCGGTGGTGGGGGCGGGCATGTCGGGGGCGGTGGCGGCGGGGGTGGTCACTCCGGTGGTGGCGGGGGCGGTCACTCGGGCGGCGGCGGCGGCCGCCGCTAGCGGCCCGGTCGGCCCTGCGACACCGGCCGGAGGTCCAGTGGTGAGCGCCTCGGCAGCGCGTCCCGGAGGGATGGCCCGCGGGTGGTTCCGGGCGGTCGTCCAGCGCGTCCTCAAGTCCTGGGCTGCCCGCAGCCTTCAGGTCGGGGCGCTGGCCACCGCCGTGGACATCGCGGTGCTGCTGGTCTGCGTGCGCATCCTCAAGCTGCCGACGCCGGTCGGTGCGGCCACGGGCGTGGCCATCGGCTCCACCATCACCTTCTTCCTGAACCGGGCCTTCGCCTTCCGCGCCCAGGGCACGCCGGTCGCCGGACAGGCGGTGCGGTTCATCGCCTCCACCCTCGTCGCGATGTCCATCCACGCCGCGCTGGTGGGCATCCTCGCCGATCGCTTCGACGTCCCGGTGGTGGTGGCGAAGCTCATCGCCGACGTGCTCGTGTTCAGCGTGGGCCAGCTGCTGGTGCTCCGCTTCCTGGTGTTCCGCAAGCCGCCCGGCGAGCCCGCGGCCTGAGAGCGGAGCGAGGGGCTACCGTGCGCCGGGCTGACCGGCGCTGCCCTGCGTGGAGACCTGGCCCGGCGCCTGCGCCTCGAGCCGCTTCACCGCCTCGACGGCCGGGGCGAGATCCGACTGCCGGGCCACTGCCTCGCGGTACTCCCGGAGCGCATCCTTCTTCCGGTCCTGCGCCTCGTAGAGCTGGCCGAGGTAGAAGTGCGGCGCGCCGAAGTTCGGGTCCAGCGCCAGGCTGGCGCGGAACGCCTTCTCCGCCTCTGCCGGCTGACCTTGCTCGAACAGCACCTGCCCGAGGTACATCTGGGCGAGTGGCTGGCGGCTGTCGGTGGCCAGCACGGCCCTGAGCGTGCGCAGCGCGGTCTCGGGATCTCCACCGCGGTAGTAGAGCGAGCCGAGCTCGGCCCGGGCCTCGAGCTGGGTCGGGTCGCGGCGGACCAGCTGCTCGAGCTCGGGCAATGCGAGATCCGGTCGCCCGCGGCGAGAGTGGAGGACCCCGAGCCGTGACAGGAGGGCGGTGTCGTCCGGATGCCGCTCCTTCGCCCGGCCCAGCACCCGCTCCGCCGCCGCGTAGTCGCCCTTGGCGAGGTACAGGTCGGCCAGGCCCAGTGCGGCGCCGAGGTCGTCCGGCTTCTCCTTGAGCACCGTCTGGTAGAGCGGCTCGGCCTTGGCGCTCACCCGCTTGCGAGCGTAGAGCGCCGCCAGCTCGAGCCGCGCCTCGCTGGACGGGTCGAGCTGCAGGCGCCGCTCCGCCTCGACGATGGCCCCGTCCAGGTCCCCCATGGCGAGGTGGGCGTCGGCCAGCGCGGCGCGGGCGCTCGCGTCCTGCGGGAACTCGCGCACCGCCCTCTCCAGCACCGCGATGGCCTGCTTGAACTGACCGAGGCCCACGTAGGCGATGGCCAGCCCGCGGTACGCCTCGGTGCTGCGCGAGGCCTTGCGGTCCTCGGCCATGAGGGCGATGGCCTTCTGGAAGGCAGCGACGGCCTGGGTGCGCTTGCCCTGCTTCAGATACAGCTGGCCGAGCTGGATGTAGGGCGCGCTGGCGCTCGGGTTGATGCTCTGGGCGCGGGCGAAGGCCTGGTTGGCGCGCAGGTTGTCGCCGGTCCGGAAGTACGACAGCCCGAGGTTGAACCACGCCTCGGCGGAGCGGGGGTCGTCGCGGGTCGCGGCCAGGAACTCGCGACGGGCGCCGTCGACGTCGTCCTTCCAGTCCAGCGCGACGCCCAGGTTGTTGTGCGCCTGGGCCGAGTGCGGCTCGAGCTGCAGGGTGCGCTCGAACGCGCCGATGGCCCCCGGGATGTTGCCCTCGCGGAGCAGCAGCACGCCGAGATTGTAGTGGGTGGCCGGGTCGAGCGGCGCGGCCTGGGCGGCGGCGACCAGGAGCTCCTTCGCCTCGCCAGTGAGCCCCTTCTCGGCCAGCGCCTTGGCGAGGTTCACCTTGGCCACGGTGAGGCCCGGGTCGAGCTCCAGCGCCTTCCTGTCGGCGGCGATGGCCTCGTCGATGCGGGAGGCGCGCTGGAGCGACTCGGCCAGGTTGAACCACGACGTCGCGTCGCGCGGCTGGAGCTCGGTGACCCGCGTCCAGGCCTTCACCGCTCCCGCGTTGTCGTCGAGCGAGCGGGCGAGGAGAGCGCGCTCGATGTGCAGCGCGGGATCCGAGGGGTTGGCGGCGATGGCGGCGTCCAGGAGCGTCTTGGCCTCGGCGGCCTCCCCGGCCAGCCGCAGCGCGCGGACCAGCAGCAGCGTGCTCTCCGGGCCGGGCCGCCGCCGCACCAGCTCGCGCAGAGGGGGCACCGCCCGATCCGGCTCCTCGAGCGAGAGGTAGGCCATCCCCAGGCGCCGGAGCGCCTCGGCGTCGTCGGGCGAATCGCGAAGCCGGGCCTCGTCCGCCTTGACCGACTCGCGGAGCTTGCCCGCGTCCGGGCCGGCGAGGAGGAGCAGGAGCGTGGGGAGGAGGGCGGCCCCGGTCATCTAGAGCTTCTCCACGAACGGGCTGGCCCTGGCGTCGAAGGTCTTGCGGGCGAGCAGGTCGCGCTTCTTCTCCCACTCGGCCCTGGCCTTCTCCATCCGCTCCTGCTCGGGCTTGGAGGCCTTCTTCTTCTCGGCGAGCTCGGCCTGGCACGAGGAGACCTGCTTCTCGAAGTCCTTGGGGTCGTAGCGCTCGCTGCCGGGCACCTTCACCTTGCGCACCGCCAAGAGCCTGGCCAGCTGGTAGCGGGCGACGGCGCAGGTCCGGTTGAGCTCGTCGAGCGAACGGTTGCGGACGTTGAGGTCCTGCCGGGCGCGGAGGTAGTCGACGCGGGCCTGCGCCTCGTCGCGGGCCAGCTGGGCCACGTCCTTGGTGGCCTGGTCCTTGGCCTGGCCGATCTCGTCGCTGGCCAGCGACTCGGACTTCTTGGCGCGGCGGATTCGATCCCGCGTGCGGAGGATCTCGTTCTCCGCCTCGTCCACCTTGTCGTAGGCGACGAAGAGGTCGTTCTCCGCCTCCACCAGGTCGATCTTGTTCTCGTAGGTGAGCGTGTTCACCATGTCGTTGGGCACGGTGCGGCCGTACTTGCCGCCGCAGCCCGCGGCCATGAGGAGCGCCCAGAGACACGCCGTCGTGCGCAGGTTCATTGCACCTTCGCCTTGAAGTCGCCGAACACCGTCCGGCCGCACCCGAAGTCCACGCATCGCGCAAAGGTCACGCTGAAGGTGCCGCTCACCGTCCCGCCGTCGGCCGGGACGTCGTAGAGCACCATGAAGCCGTCGGAGATGAGCGGGAAGGTCTTGCGCGGGTCGCCGAACACATCGCGAGTGACCACGCCCCGCTGCTGGGTGGCGATGCCCCCGTCGGGCAGCAGGCCGCCGTCGGGGATGCCGGCGTCCGCCAGCGCGAAGTCGGGGAGCGGCTCGGCGAGGTCGACCAGGTCGCCGGTCCGGACGGTGAGCCCGTCCAGCTTCTCCGAGACGACCAGCACCGCGTCCTCGCCGCTGCCGCGGGGCCGGGTCCAGCGCACGGCCACCTGGTCCCCGGCGAAGCGCAGCTTGATGTCCTGGAAGCGGAGGTCGAGCAGCTCCTGGAGGCTCCCCTCCACCTTCTGCGGAGAGCAGGCGAGGCCGAGAAGCAGCAGGGCCGCGGCGAGTGCGGAGATGGCGCGCCTCATCGGCAGGCCCTCCACTCCGGGTCCACGTCGAACCCGGCCAGCGCTCCGTTCTTCACCCCGGAGAGCTCCTTGCGCGCGCCGTCCTGGTCGCCGTAGCGGCAGCGCAGCGCGGCGAGGTTGGCGCGGGCCTTCTCGTTGGCCGGGTCCGACTCGATGGCCTTGGCGTACGCGGCGCGGGCTCCCATCGGCTCACCCTGGTAGAGCAGCGCGACGCCGAGGCCGTTCTGCGCCCGGGTACGCGCCTCTCCGAGCTCGGTGGCGCGGGCGAGCGACAGCTGGGCCATGGGGATTTGCCGGCGCCTCGAGGTAGGCCAGGCCGAGCGCCTCGAGCGAGGCGGCGTCCTGGGTCGCCTCCGCCTTCTTCTGCAGCTCGGCGAAGCCGGTGGGGAGCGTCCCCGGGGCGGGGAGCGAGGGGAGCGGAGAGCGGGCGGTCTCGCTCCGGCTGCGGCAGCCGATGACCGCAGAGCTGTAGACCTCGAGCTGGGTGGCGCGCGGCGAGGCAGGTCTTGAACGCCTCGTCCGGCCTGCTCCTTGATGGGCAGGACCTGCTGCTTCACCGCCGACTTGAACTGCTGGACGTCCGCTGCGGACAGCCCCGCCGGCGTGGGGGTGGCCTCCACCGAGTCGGCGAGTGACTGCATCGACAGGCCCAGCTTCCACAGCGAGGCCACCGCCCACTCCGAGCTGCCCATCGAGGCGGCCTGGTTGTAGATGCCCTGGAGCTGCTGGAGCGCGGCGACCTTCTGGTCGATCTGATCGGCGGGGATGGCCTTGAAGTTCCGGTAGAGCAGCTCGCCGAGGTACCAGAGCGCCTTGGCGGTGTCCTCGCCCTGGCTGCTGGGCGCGTTCACCACCGGGGCCAGCACCTTGGCCAGCACATCCGGCCGCTCACCCTGCGCCGCCGCCACCTCGGCGAGCACCGCCGCGGCCTGCGGGTTGGTCTTGTCCGCCGCCAGCGCCTGGGTGGCCGCGGCCTTGGCGCCGTTCATGTCGCGCGCCTTGAGCCTGGTCTGGGCAAGCAGCGCCAGCGCCTCGCCCTTGCGGTTGCCGCCCACGTTGGCCGCGGACTGGAAGTCCTTCTCCGCGCCGGGCAGGTCGTTGAGCACCAGGCGGATCCGGCCCGCGGCCATCCAGCCGTCGTAGGCCGGTGCTGTTCTGGCCCATGCGGGCCCCGAGCTGCTCGTACCACTGGGCCGCCTCGGGGAACTTGCCCGCCTCGGCGGAGTGCCGGCCGAGCGTGGCCAGCACGTCCGCGGTGTAGCCGGTCTTCGGGTAGTCGGTGAGCAGCTTGGCGCCGATCTCCCGCTCCTTGGCGTAGTCCTTCTTCTCCCGCGCGGCGGTGAACGCGCCGTAGAGCGCCTTCTCCGCCAGGTCGCCGCCCTTGTTCTCCGCGGCGACCTTGAGCAGGCCCTCCACCACGTCGCCGGTCTCGGCCGAGCTCTGCAGGGCCAGCTCGCCCGAGCGCCTCGCCCTTGCTCTCGCCCTGGAACGTCCGGACCTCGGCGAGGAAGGTGGGCGGCAGCTGCGAGTTGGCGAGGAACTTCCGCGTGGTGTCCTCGATGCCCTTGAAGTCGTTGAGCTGCCGGAGGCTGTCCAGGGCGAGCTTGCCCGCCACCGGCGCGTCCTTCTGCGTCGGGTACTCCATGGCGAAGGCGGTGAAGAGCTGGCTCGAGCGCTCGAACTCGCCATCGTCGTAGTAGGCGCGGGCGATGTTGAACTTGACGGTGAGCGCGTTGGGGTTGCGCGGGTACTTGGCGATGAACTTCGAGCCGTCGAGCTTCAGCGCCTGGCGCGCGTCCGCCACCTCGAAGGCGGTGATCTTGTCCACCTCGCCGACCTTCAGCGAGTCGAAGTGGCTGAGGAGCGCGCCGTACGCCGCGGCCTCGGCCCCGGCGGCGTTCTTGGCCCGGGTCTCGTACGGCCTCGAGCTCCTCGAACTGGCGTGCCGCCTCGGGGTAGGCGTGGGCGGCGAAGAGCGCATCCGCCCGGTTGTGCATGATGTCCCGGACGTACTTCTCGGGCCGGAAGAGCGAGAGGTACTCCTTGTAGGCGCTCGCCGCCTGCAGATACGTCTTCCGGTCGTCGGTCTTCTGGGCCAGCGCCTGGAGCTGGGTGGCCAGGTCGCGGGTCAGCTCCTCGAGTCTCCACCAGCTGCTTCCGCCGGGTGTTCTCGTCCTTGAAGGGATCCACCTTCACGTTCACCGCCGCCGCGCACCAGGTACTTGATGTCCTCCTGCTGCGTGGGCACCCGGCCCTTGGCGGCCTTGAGCGAGTCGTACAGCTTCTCGGCGCGCTCGAGGTCCAGCTCGGGATCGGGCTGGATCTCCATCAGCTTGCGCAGCGCGGGAATGGCCCACTCGTACTGCTGCTTGATGAAGTAGCGGTTCCCGAGCTTGTCCAGCGCCAGGGCGTAGGTGGTGCGGCTGTCGGAGAGCTTCTCGAAGTACGCCAGCGCGCCCTTGGCGGGACGGGCCTCGGTGTAGCTGTAGACCAGGTCGAGCAGCGCCTCGCGCTTGACGTTCAGCGCCTTCTGGCTGTCCACCCCGGGGATGGGCGCGCTCGCCGCCGCGCGCCTCGAAGAAGGTGACCGCGTCGTCGAACTTCTGCTGGTTGACGCGGATCCACCCCATCTTGTAGCGGGCCAGGTCGTGCACCGGGCTGCTGGGGCGAACTCGAGGATGGCCTGGTAGTGCTTCTCGGCCTCGGCCAGGTCGGTCTTGTCGAAGTAGTAGTCGCCGATGATCTGCTCGGCCTCGAGGCGCAGCGGGCTCTTCGGGTACTTGCGCGATGAGCTCGCCGAGCGTCTTGAGCATCTCGTCGAACTGGCCCAGCTCGCGCATCTCGTGCGCCAGGTAGAAGGTGACCTTGTCCGCCGTCGTGGAAGTCCGGGAACTCGCGCAGGAGCCGGTTGTAGAGCTGCACCGCCTTCTGCTTGAGGAGCTTGGCCTCGGGGCTGACGATCGGGCCCTTGTCGCCGCCGGCCGCGCTGCTCCGCCTGGAGGTAGTACACGTACCGGCTCTTCTCCACGTAGAGCTCGGCCAGGCGGAACTGGAGGTCGGGCAGGTACGGGGCGTTGCGGCTCTTGGCGATCAGCCGCTCGGTCTCGATGAGCGAGCGGTCCACCTTGAAGATGTCGCGCTTCAGCTTCTCGACGTACTCGTGTCTTCTCCCGTTGCTTGGTGACGACCGGGTTCACGCTCTTGTCGAGCGTGGGCAGGAGCATGCCGCCCTGGCCGCCGCTCTGGGCGGCGAGGAGCAGCAGGAGGAGGCCGCCCGTCACTGGGCGCCCTCCTCGATGCACCGGCTGGGGATGCTCACCCGGTAGCTGCGCAGCTCGTCGTTCCAGTACTCGCCGTCGAACTGGAAGGCCACCTGGGCGGAGGTGAGCGGCATCTCCTTCTCGGTCTGGGCCAGCTTGGCGCCGCTTCTTGACCCGCTCGTACAGCTTGAGGCCGACCTCGTACTCCATCAGCCGCACCTGCTCGGCGGCGCGCAAGCAGCTTGTCCGCCTCCTCGCGCACCGCCTCCTTGAGCCGCTGCGCGGTAGACGCGCTCGCGCCTCGGCGTGCGCCAGGTCGTAGATCTTGGTCAGGTGCCTGTAGAGCCGCTCGCCGAAGCCGCCCGGCGTAGCGGCCGAGGCGCTCGCCCTCCAGGTCGAGCGACTCGAGGAACCGCGCCGCGCGCTTGGTGCTGCCGTGGGCTGGCCGCCGCGCGGCGCAGCCGCGAGGTCCTGGGTCAGATCCTCGCGCTCGCGGATGGCCTCCAGCGAGTCGCGCGAACCGGCGGGTGAGCTCCTTGGCGGCGCGCTTGGCCGGGCAGGTAGTGGCAGAGGTCCCGGTAGATGAGCGCCCGCAGGATGTACTTGTCGGGGAGGAACTCGTCCCGGAAGCTCGGCGCGTCCAGGGTGGTGAGGAGGCCCATGGCGCGCGGAGCTGGCCCGAGGTTGTACCGGGTCCAGGCCTCCTCCAGGTACAGCGTGGCCCGGCCCGGGTCCAGCGACGGGCAGCTGCACCATGTCGTAGGCCTTGAGCGCGCCCTCGAAGTCCTTGCGCTCGTAGCGCAGGCGCGCCACGGCCAGCGCGCGCCTCGTTGCGGGCCTCCCGGGTGAGCTTCTCGTCCTTGCGACAGCTCGAGGAAGTCGTCGATCATCTCGTCGTGCGACGTCCTTGGCGTTCTTCAGCCGGGTGACCAGCGAGCGCGAACTTCGCGCGGCTGGCCTCGACGCCGCCCTCCGTCAGCTTGACGAAGTGGGTCTTCGCCCAGCGCTCGTTGCCCACCCGCAGGTCCACCAGCCCCTGCTGGTAGTTGGCGTAGTCGCCCACGCTCCTCGGGGAGGAAGCCCAGGTCCAGCGAGCCGAAGACCTGCTCGTCGATCAGCACCTCGTCGTGCGGCACCAGGGTGAGGACGCTTCAGCGCCTCCAGCGTCTTGGGGCAGCACCTGGGGATTGGTGCGCTCGCGCGCCACCCGGGCCAGGTAGACCGCGCCGGCGTGGCGCAGGCCCAGGTCGATGAGGCAGCGCGCGAGGAAGTACTGCGCCCAGGCGTAGTTCTCGTCGGTCGGCGGGGTGGACTCGAGGAAGGCGTAGAGCGTGCGTGCCGCGCGCTCCTGCTTGTTGTCGAAGTAGTCCTTCAGCGCCCCGTCGAAGGCGTTGGCGTCCAGCTTGGGCTGCGGCTGGTTGTCGGCGCCCTGGGCGGCGGCCTGCGGCTGGGCCGGCGGCTGGCGCGGCCGGCGCGGGGACGGAGCCCGCCGGGGGGCGAGCGGGCGCGGTCTGTGCGGCGGCAGGGCGGCTTGCGCCGGAGCGGGCGCGGGCTGGGCCGGCGCAGGAGTGGCCTCGCCGCCGGCGGCTGCTGTGGGGCCTGGGCCAGGGCCGGGAGCGCGAGCAGAAGCGTCACCGCGGCCGCGGTCAGCGACTGCGTCCGGACGGGACTCATTCGGTTCCGCCGAAGTTGAGGGCCAGCGCGAACTGGACGTCGAAGATGTTCTGCTCGATGCCCTGGTAGATGACGAAGTCGTTGGTGAAGTCGATGCGCCAGGAGATGGTCTTGCTGCTGAAGATCCGCACGCCCACTCCGAGCCGGACCGCCGGGCGGAAGACGGTGGTGCCGACGCCGCTGGCCACGTCGGCGCCGAGCCGCTCGTTGACCACCGAGCCACCCAGCGAGCCGTAGCACCTCGAAGTGGCCCACGCTGCTGTTGAGCCACGAGGTCTTGCCGTAGATCGGCGTCCACACCACGTCCGAACCGACCATCCAGTTGAGCTGCGGGAACGCGGTGGGGTTCACCCCGAACTGGGTCTCGAGCTGGTTCCGGAGCCCGGTGGCGATGTTGTACGAGAGGAGCCCGCGTCCCACCTGCCAGGCGAACGAGTCGCTGAAGTGGTAGACGTAGCCGACCTGGCCGGTGATGCCCTTGTAGAACGCATCGAGCGGCGCGAAGCCGATGCCGATCCAGAGCTCGCTCGCCATCCGGAACGTGCGGTCCTGCACGGCGGTCACCGTGCCGGGGTTCTCCAGTTCCTCGCCTTGGGCGTGAACCAGGAGGGGAGCGAGACACACCAGGAGCAAGAGCGTTCGTTTCAAGTCGTGTCCTGAACGGTGGGGGAAGCGGCTCCGCTCGAGGCGAGCGTCGCCGCTCGGATCAGAAGCCCACCGCGTTGAAGATGAATGGATAGCTGATGATCACCGACGTGCCTCTGGCGGGTGGGAACTGCCACGTGTTGAGCGAGCGGAGGATGCAGCCCTCGACCGAGCCGTCCTTCAACGTCGAGCTCTTGGTCTTCGAGCTCACCACCGTGCCCGAGGTGGAGATGCTCCATTCCAGCACGACCTTGCCGGCCAACCCAGGATTCTTCAGCAGCGCGGCCTCGTAGCAGCGCTGCGACCTCGGCGAGGTGGGAGTTGATCGCCTTGGCAACTGCTTCCTTGTCGATCTGCCCCTGCGAGCTCACACGGTCGGATGCTGCGCGTGCCACGCCGGCGCGCACCGGACCTTTCCCCACCCCGCCGGCACCCATCGCACCGATGCCGCCGCCGCCCTTGCCGTTCAGCAGCTCGCGGCCGCCACCGGCGCCGGTTCCCACGCCCAGCCCGGGCATCCCGGCGTTGCTCGCCACCGGGCCCTTGCCCACGAGGCCGTTCAGCTTGAACGCCGCGGCGTTGCCGCCGGGGCCGAGCTTGTTGATCGCCGCCAGCATCGACTTCATCGCCGGGCCGGCCGCGGTCACCTTGGCCAGGGCCTTCTGCACGTTGGCCGGCGGCTGCGGGGTGGGCGGGACCGGCTGCGGCGGCGTCTTGGGCGGCGGAGCCTTCACCACCTTCTTCTCCGGCTCCTTCTTCTTCTCGGGCTTCTTCTCTTCCTTCTTCGCCTCTTCCTTCTTTTCTTCCTTCTTCTCGGGCTTCTTCTCTTCCTTCTTCTTTTCTTCCTTCTTCGGCTGCATCAGCCGGACGGCGACCGGGTTCAGGTTCCGGGCGTTGAAGTCGGCCAGCTCCGGCCCTTGCGGACCGAAGAGGATCCACCACACGGTCGGCGAGAAGAACCCCAGGAACAGGAAGATGAAGAACCAGGGCTTGCCCCGGAGCGGATTGACGAACACCTTCTTCGGCGGCGGCGCGACGTAGACGAAGCACGTCATGTCGCTCTCGCGCAGGGCGACCGCGTTGCCGCTCTGGAGCAGCACGCACTTCCGTCCGTCGTACGACTCGACCTCTCCCGGCCCCGCCTCGACGAAGCGCCCGTCGCCGCGGCGCCGGTCCAGCTCGGCCTTGGGCGGCAGGTACACCCGGTAGGCACCGCGCCCGGCGGACTCGGCCAGCGGGAAGCCCTCGGGCATGGAGAAGCCGTAGAACGGCACCATCGCCACGTCGGCCAGGCCGCTGGTGATGGGCTTCTTGGACTTGGTGGGCCCGAAGCTGCACGCCATCTGGCGCGCGTCGTGCCAGTAGAGCTCGAAGTAGATCCGCGGCCGGCCTCGCCCGCCGGTGGTGGGCACCGAGAAGAGCTGGGGTCCGTGGGCGGTGGCTCCGGCCGGACGCTGCGGTGAGCCGACCGGCCTGGCCACCATCGCCGCGGCCGGCGGCGGGGGCGGCACCGGGGAATGCCGGGCAGGCTCGGGCGCGCGCGCCGCGACGGGCGAGACGCGGGGCGGATCGGGGGTCCACGGCCGCTCCGGGGCAGGGCGGGCTCGCGCCGCGCGCTCGTAGCTGTCGAGCGGCGGCGTTCAGCTCGGATGCGGCGGGGGACGGGAAGGGAGCGAGCGGCTCGTCGTCCTGCGTCTTCCCCTTGCCCTTTCGCCGGCGGGCGGAGGGCATGGTGCCCGGGCCCTCGTTCTGACCGTTCACCACCGGGGCGCGGGTGTACGGCGCGGGGACGGTGGCGTCCGGCTCCGCCGGCGGGGGAGGGGGCGCCGAGTTCCGGCGCGGCGAGGAGATGGGCTGGACCTGAGGGATGGCCGCCGGGGCGACGCTGCCCAGGAGCGCCGAGACCTCCGGGCGGAGGAGTGCTCTTCGGGGTGGTGCGGGGACCGAGCACCCGGGTCTTGAGCACGAACGGTCCGAGCACCACCTCGTCCACCGAGCGGATCTCGCAGGCGGTGACCTGGTGGCCGTTGACGTAGAGCCCCCCCACCGACCCCGAGTCCTGTACCGCCGCCTTGCCGTTCTGGAAGTAGAGGACGGCGTGGTGCGGATCCACCGCCCCATCCTCCAGGCGCAGGTCGGCGTCGTCGGCGCTGCCGAGCACGTACGAGCCGGGGACGAAGACCTCCGTCCCCACCAGGAGCCCGTCGCGCAGGATGACGACCTGGAGCACTGCAGGTTGGCCGGTCACGTCAGAGCTCGGAGTCGTAGACCACGCCGACGATCTCTTCCCGGAAGGATTCGCGCTTCTTGACCATCGAGCTCTGCTTCAGCTCTTTGCGGTCATAGAGGTAGACCGCGCCGGACTTGTTGGTCTGGCCCTGGATCAGCCGGTCGTCGAAGTCGATGCGGGTGGGGCCGCGCGGTGCGGGTGCTCCCGCAGCGGCAGCGGTGGCGGGCGCGGGGGCGCCGGGGATGGAAGGGGAGGAGGCCAGTGGATCGAAGGCCGCCTTGGAGGAGGAGGTGGAGGAGCTCTTGGGCGCGGAGGCCGGGGCGGTGGAGCTCTTAGACGCCGTCGCCGGGGTCTTGCTCTTGCTGCTCGCGCTCTTGGAGCCGGTGCTCTTGCTGCTGCTCGACTTCGACGTGGACTTCTTCGTCGTCTTGCTCGAGGACTTCTTGGTCGTCGTCGTCGCCGCGGCGGCCGGCAACGGAAGTGCAGCGGATCCCGCGAGCGTGGACACGAGCGCCACGACGCGGAGCGCAGTTCGAGCTCGCATGGGTCGACGGCGAGTAAATCGAACGCTGTGGAGATCTGTCAACGCATCCACCGGAGCGGAACCGCTGACGAATTTCGTCAATCCCACCTCGGCTGTCCCACGCGCACAGGCGCTCACGTCAGGGGATCCAGTCGCCGTAGCCGCCGTCGATCGCGGTGGCACGGAAATGTCCCGAGACGCCGCGTCCACTCCCGTAAGTGCCGTCGGTCACGAAGGAGACGTCGAAGCTGCCGGAGGTGTCGTCCCCGGGATTACCGCCGGTGTCGAGCGTGAACTGCCCCACCGACACCGGGGGGAGCACCCGGGCCGGCTCGCCGGCGGCGTTGTGCAGAAAGGTGGCCCGGAGGATGCCGGCGTCGGTGGTCCCGGAGATCTTCACCGTCCTGCCGCGCTGGAGCGGGAGCTGATCCAGTGCCAGGGTGAAGCGGAGGACCAGGTCGATGTCGCGGCCCCGGTTCGCCTCGTAGCTCACCACCAGTGCCTGGTCGTTGCGGAGCACGTGGGCGGTGGACACGTCGAGCGGGAAGACCTCCGAGAGGCTCCCGCCGAGCGAGTTCGGAACCTCCGCCGCAGGCCACGGCGGCGGCAACCGCCAGGGAGGTGAGCACCACCAGCGTCCGGGGACTCATTGCTTCTCGACCGCGAGCTGGAGGACGCCGGTCACGCCGTTCCGGTATCCGATGACCCGTCGATTCCCCAGATAGATCATCCGGGTCTGGAACACGGCGCCGGTGTCCACCACCAGCTCGTGATCGCTCCAGACCTGGCTCACGCCGCGGTTGGAGACCGCGAGGTAGTGGTCGGGGGTGCAGCTGTTCTCGTTCCGGCTCGGCTGCTTGGAGCAGACGTAGTACGCGACCGAGGGATCACCGGCGGGCGAGATGGCCACCGAGGCGTACCACCCACCGCTGCCGCGCTGGAACACCGGGTCCAGGGTGTCCCAGTTCCCGGGCACGGTGCAGTCGGTGTTCACCGCGCAGGAGGTGAAGTACGCGCCGTTCACGCTGCGGTTGGTGACCGCGATGCCGTAACCGAAGTTGTCCCGGTAGTCGATGGACGGACCGGACTGGGTGTTGGGGAGGAGCGAGGCCCCGTTCGAGCCGAGGATGCTCGGGGTGTCCACGTTGGTGAGCGGCTGGAGCGCCCCGCAGCTCTTCCAGCTGCCGTCGGCCTGCTGCTCGGAGAACTCGATGTCCTGACCGAAGGTGTCCGGGCCGCTCGGTGCTCGGTCCGAGACCACCGCCGCGGCCTGCGGTCCGGAGCTGAGGGTCATGGCGCCGTGGATGATCCGGCTGTGTCCACCGTAGGCCCGCTTGCTGTTTCCGGCCTCGAGGAGCGCCACCGGCGTCCAGGCGGTGGGCCCACCGACGGCCATCTCGAGATCGGCCGAGTTCCAGTCACCGGTGCCGGCGGACTGGCCGAAGTGGGCATCGCGGTAGGCGAGCACCGCGCTGTTCCCCTCGAAGATCAGCGCCGGATAGAAGCCGACGATCTTTCCGTTGTCGGACGGGGCCGAGCCCGAGACCGGCGGGCTCGAGTCGGTCGCCGCGACCCGCTCGGTCCAGGTCCCGCCGCTCCGGTAGGCAATCGCGGCGTCGTTCTGGAACCAGAAGGTCTCGGTGAAATCCGGCGGGCCGCCGAGGTACGCCACCGCCGGGTCGCCATTGGCCTGGTAGGCCACGCTGACCCCGAAGAAGCGCTGGACGGTCTGCACACGCTGCGCGCCGGAGCCGACGCCGGCGTCGACGTCGAACTCCTGGAACATGATGTCGTAATCCACGATTCCCGCGTCAGGGAACATCTGGACGACGCCCGAGTCCTGGCGCGGGCTCTTCAGGACGTAGGCGAAGCCCACCCGGGTGGTGCCGGGCTTGGCCACCATGTCGAAGGTGGGGATCGAGGGATTGGCGACCTCGATCTGGGTGCGATCGACGATGAAGAGCTCGAACTTTCCGGCGTCGGGCGCGCAGGCCTGGTTCTGGTCCCCGCACAGGAGGCTGTCGTTGTAGATGAGCTCCCCGAGCTTGTGTCCACAGCCGCCGATCGCCAGCGCAACGAGCGCACCGATCGCCAGCGCCATCGATGTGGGACGCATCCCTTCCTTCACTTTCACCCCCGAGATCTCGATCGCATTCTATCCGAGTGAGTCGCGCGGACCGTCGTGCATCGTCTTGCGAGACGTCGATTTCCCGGGGGACACTCCACCGCATGTCGGAGACACCTCCACCCACGTCCGGAGACACACCGGATGGGGACATCACCCGGCGACACTTCATCGAGCACGTGGGCTTCATGTCCGGCACCGCGCTGCTCTACGCAGCGTGCAAGCCGTCCGAGCCGAAGAAATCCGCGGCCACGGTGGGACCGGTGGTCGAGACGTCCCACCGTTCGCTCACCAACGAGGAATACGACGCCGTTGCCGCGGCGGTGGAGCGCATCTGCCCGCGCGACGAGGAGCCGGGTGCGATCGACCTCGGGGTCCCCGAGTACATCGATTGCGCGCTCTCCACCCCCACGCTCTCGCACGTCCGTGACGACTTCGTCCGTGGCACCGAGGCGCTGATGCGCCGGGCGCAGGCCAGGACGCACAAGCCGTTCACCGCGCTCGGGCCCGCCGAGCAGGACGCGCTGCTCACCGAGTTCAAGGATTCCCCCCCGGGCAGCGGCGAGCAGCACTACTGGACCGTGCTCATCGGGCTGACGATGGAAGGCCTGTTCGGCGATCCGTCGCACGGCGGGAACCGCGGCGGCCGCGGCTGGGAGCTGATTGGCTTCGGCGAGGGCCGGCGCGGCTGCGCCGATCCCTCCGGCCACCACCACGGCTGCGAGACCCGGAAAGGCTGATCGACCGATGGCCTTCTCCGAGGTGGACGTGGTCGTCGTCGGCAGCGGTGCGGGCGGGGCGCCGATGGCGCTGCAGCTCGGCCGCGCCGGATACAAGGTGGTGCTGCTGGAGAAGGGCCCGGCCTACACCCTGGCCGACTTCACCCACGACGAGATTCTCGATCAGCCGCCGCAACTTCTTCATGCCCCTGCCCTGGGACGAGCCGCACCTCTGGCGCACGGGCGAACAGAGCAAGTACTCGCGCACCAACCACGCCTGGACCGCCAACTGCGTGGGTGGCGGCACGGTGCACATGAGCGGGTTCTTCTACCGGCTGAAGCCGGTGGACTTCCGGATGAAGTCGATGCTCGGCGCCCCGAAAGGCTCGACGGTGGTGGACTGGCCCATTCGCTACGAGGATCTGCTCCCCTACTACGAGCAGGTGGAGGAGGAGATCGGCGTCTCGGGCGTGGTGACCGACCATCCCTGGGCCGAGCCGCGCCGCAAGCCGTATCCGCTTCCGCCGCTCGACGAGCACCCCATCGCCAAGGAGATCGACCGGGCGGGGAAGAAGATCGGCGTGCACCCGTACCCCACGGCCCGGGCCATCGCCAGCCGCCCGTACCGGGGCCGCGCGGGCTGCGCCTACTGCCCCCTCTGCGGCAGCTACGGCTGCGAGGTGGGGGCGAAGTCCAGCACCCAGGCGGCGCTCATCCCCGCGGCGCTCGCCACCGGGAACGTGGAGCTCCGCAGCCGGTGCATGGCGCGCAGCGTGGAGGTCTCGCCCGACGGGAAGGCGAAGAGCGTCGTGTACATCGACGAGGCGGGCGCGCTCCAGGAGCAGCCGGCGAAGATCGTGGTGGTCTCCTGCACCGCGGTGGAGAGCGCGCGGCTGCTCCTCAACTCCCGCTCCTCCCGCTGGCCAGAGGGGCTGGCCAACGACAGCGGGCTGGTCGGAAAGAACCTCACGTTCAGTGGCTTCGGACGTTCCAGGGCCTCGTTCCGGATCTCGAAGCGCAAGCAGAGCTGGCCCTGGCTCGACGATCGGGCGCCCTTCGTCCAGCGGAGCCTGTCGGACCACTACGTGCTCCCGGCGTCCACGAAGCTCGGAAGCCGGAAGGGTGGGGCCATCGGCTTCCTCTGGGAGCACCCCTCGCCGATCAGCGCCGGCATCGTGCTGGCGGAGGGCGGCAAGGGCGCCTTCGGCAAGGAGCTGAAGGAGCGTTTCCGCGTCTTCCGCGACAGCAAGGTCTTGCAGTTCGAGACCTACGCCGAGTGGCTCCCCACGTCCGGACACCTCGTGGCGGTGGACGACTCGGTGCTCGACCGCTACGGGCTCCCGGTGGCGGCGATCACCGTGGACCGGCACCCCGCGGACCTGCCGGTGACCCGCTACCTCATCGACCGGGGGGAGGACCTGCTCCGGGCGATGGAGCCGGACGCGGTCTGGCGGGTGACCGAGGCCGGCGAGACCACCATCCTCCAGCACGGCACCTGCCGCTTCGGCACCGACCCCGCGACCAGCGTGCTGGACCGGGACTGCCGGGCCCACACCGTCCCCAACCTCTACGTGGTGGACGGGAGCTTCATGCCCACCAGCGGCGGCAATCCGAACACCCTGACCATCATGGCCAACGCCTACCGGGTGGCGGATCGCCTGGTGCAGCGGATGAAATCAGGAAAGATCTAGGAATTCAGAGAACCGTCGGGATGACCTCGACCTTCATCAGGTAAGTCGCCTCGAGGTCGCTCTTGAACGAGACCAAGTGCTCGTCTTGCTCCAGGAGGCTCGCGCTCCGGGTGTAGACGCCGGTGGCGTTTGACTCGGTGGCCACGGTCTTACCCGTCCACGTCGGAGCGGATGCTCGCGGTGCACCCGGTCTCGTACCAGACGATCGAGGTCAGGGTGCCGACCGCCGAGATGTTGTCGAAGAAGAAGCTGACCTTCACCTCGCTCGGCTCGTCGAGGCGAACGATGATCTTCCCCTCGCCGGGGAAGCGTCCCTCGATGTAGCTCTGGTCGCCGATGAAGCAGCTCGCAGTCTGGTTGCACACCGGCCAGCTCCCGTTGCAGCTGTCCTTCACCCGTGCACCGATGAAGTCGTTTCGGCCGTTGCTACACCCACAAAGCCACACCATCAGCACCGCCGCGGCCGCGCTTCGTCGCTGGTAGGGGCTCGTCGGGACCGGTAGACTTCTTTTCATGATCAAGCGCGTTCTTTTGTCTGGAGGAGTGCTGCTCGGCGCAGCCTACCTCGGTTGTGGCGGCGAGCTCCGGCACGAGCGGCGCACGCTCACGCAGAAACCGACGTCGTCACCGATCGCGATTCTATCGTGGACACGCTCTGCCCATACAGCACCACGTTCCATCCGCGCAGAGTCGCGCCCAGGTGCTCTCGGTCACCAACAAGGGCGTGGAGGACCTCGTGGTCACTCGCGTCACCTTCCTCCGGCAACGCCCGCCCGCTGGTCACCGGCTGGAATGCCCCGTTCCAGCTCACCGCCAACGGAGTCCTGGACCCCAACGCCAGTCCCGACGGCGGCATCACGGTGAACAACACCATCAAGTCGAACAAGACCGGCTTCATCTCCCTTCATTCGTCTCACCCGACGCCGGCGTCACGAACGCCAAGCTGACCATCGTCACCAACGCGGCGAACTTCCCCTCCAAGGACATACCGCTGCAGATCATCAGCCCGGACGCCGGCAGCCGGGCTGCCCTCCGTAGGAGGCCGGCCCGTCAGTTCTTGGTGAACTGGCAGACCGCAGGGCAGTTCACCGTCGCCCCGCCTTGGCCATGAAGGGTACGGGTACGGGGAGGCGCTCCGTAACCGGTCTCCACCTTGTAGGGGATGTTGGTCACCCAGGTCTGGCGGTTGATGGGGAACACCGAGACGAACATCTTCGCCGTGCCCGAGGGCGGGACCAGCCGCTGCTCAAGACAGCCGCAGGCGTAATCACGGAGCACGGTGAGCACCTCTCCGGTGGGCGGTGTGCCGCGTAGGTGCGGTCGTAGGCCGGCTCCAGCGGAGTCGCCGTCCCGCCGAAGTTCCACCACGAGGTCACGGGCGCCGTCTCGTAGATCAGGCCGAGCTGGCTGCCGCCGGTCTGGGTCCGGGTCTGGATGCTGGCGCAGTCCACGCCGCCATCCGGGACGCAGAAGCCGAGCCGGATGCCGAGATCGTACGGCTGCTGGGCCAGCGCCGCCGAGGGGATGCGCCACTGGAAGAACAGCCGGGCGTCCGCCACCGACCCCACCGGCACGTCGATGGCCCAGGTGTCCACGTCGTCACCGCGGCCGTCGTAGTCCTTGGTGTCGGTGATCGGCGCGATGCCCAGCGAGGTGTCGGTGGCCCCGATGCCGTAGCTCAGGTAGCCGGTGAGCAGGGGTGCTGCCGACGCCGGCGGCCATGGTGGCGATGCGCTGCGGATCCGGCACCGCCTCCGGGCCGTCGGGCTCGGCCATCCAGTCGATGGCGATGGTGTAGTCGGTGTCGTCCGCCCAGTTGTTCCCGTTGTCCTCGAACTTGAAGAAGTAGTCGACGTTGCCCGCGTTCGGCGGCACCTGGAGCACCGCCTCGAAGTTGGAGATGTTCAGGAACTGCGGCGGGGTGTTGTAGTTCTCGTAGCGCACCGACTGCAGACACTGCGGGGGCGAGCTACCGCTCCCGGCGCAGAGGCTGGTCGCGTTCAGGAAGCTGTCGCTGCCCGGCGGGGCGCTGATGATGCACACCCCGGCGTCGCCTGCCGCGCAGGCGCCCTGCTGGCCCGCGGCCACCTCGGTGGTGACGGTGAGCGCCCGGTCCTTGATCCCCGGCACCGGCGGGAAGCGCGGCGTGGACCCGTTGGGCGTCACCTTGTAGTGGAGGAGCGTGGGCCCGGCGGTCGTCCCCACCAGGCGGACCCGGTAGTAGTCCGGATCGGGCACGAAGCTGATGCGGCCCTTGATGTTGCCCGAGGCGCCCGGCGCGGCCAGCGAGAGGTCCGGTGAGGCCTTGGCCTTGGCGTCGGCGATGGTGTTGTTGGGCTCGGCGGGGTCCTGCAGCGGGACGATGATGATCTCCACCTTGTACTTGAAGGCGAGATCACCGGGCGGGATGACCGTCTGGTTGTTCGGGTCGATGTAGGCCCGGACCTCGAGCGTGAACGTGCCGGTGGTGGGGAGCAGCCGTGCGGTGCCGATCTGCACCAGCGACTGACTCACCTGCGATCCGGCGCTCGACGAGTCGGTGGCGATGACCGTCCCGCCCGGATCGCGGAGGAAGTACTCCAGCCGGTAGCGGTGCGGAGGTGGCGAGGGGGTCGCCGGATCCTCGCCCACGCGGATCCACATCACCGAGTTCGGGCTGGGCGCGGGGATGGAGTAGTAGTCGAGGTCGCCGGGCGTCGCGATGTATCCGCAGCTGTTCCCCTGCACTCCCCCGTTGCCGCCCGAGGCCAGGATGATCGGGGTGGCGGTGGCCGGCGTGTCGTTCGCCTCGTTGGTGTCGGGATCGGCGATGACCTCGACCATCAGGCTGTAGGGCGACAGGTCGTCGTACTTCTTCCCGGTGTCGTCCTGGAGCAGGATGAACAGGTCGTTGTTGTTTCGCGTGTACCGGAAGGTCACGTCGAGGATGCCGGGCGAGTTGGAGCCGTGCTTGTCCACGGCGGAGACGATGCTGCTCCCCACGGTGCCGTTGTTCGAGTCGAGGACGTTGAGCTGGAGGTTGACCGCGGTGTTGAAGCTGCCTGCGTCCTGCCCGACCCCCGGCTTGTAGCCGGCGACCACGTGGACGATGGCCCGCGGAGGCAGCGTGCCCACGTTGACCACCCACCAGTCCTGATCTCCCTGCTGCTGGATGTACTCCTGGACCTCCAGGCCCAGCGTGAGGCGGCACTCGGCGTTGGCCTCGGCGTCCGGGGCGGTGTTGCAGTTCGGATCGGGGTGGGTGATGACCTGCGGCGGGAGCTCGCCCACCTCGCCCTTGAGGCAGCCGCCGGCCAGCGCGGTCACCAGGAATCCAGCGAGGAAGGGCGGGGTCCGGAACGTCCGGGCGCCGTGAACGGCACGGATCATCGATCCTCCTCGCAGGCACCGAGCACCGGAGCGCTCATCAGCCTGCGTCGGGAATCCCGCCGTCCACCGCGGGCGGGACGTAGCAAGTGGGGATGAAGTCGCTCGGGTCGACGCGGATGACCCCGTCGACCGTCTGCTTGATGCCGCCCACGGGGTACCGCGCGTCGCGGGTCCGGAAGGTGCGGAGGATGGTCCGCCCGGCCGGGTCGTCCGCGGGAAGCATGGCAATGGAGATCTGGATCTCGTTGATCCCGGCACCGTAGCCGATGCCCCCGTCGGCGAAGAGGTAGCCACCATCGGCGCGGAAGAGCTGGCCGCCGTCCGGCAGCCACACCCCGCCGTCGGGCCGGTAGTCGAGCGTGGGCGCGAGCAGGATGTTCTCCACCCGGAAGCGGTAGCACTGCCGCCCCTCCTCGTCGACCGGGCCGTCCTCCTCCAGGACGTAGCGATAGCCATTCACGCCCAGCGTCGCGGTGTCGGCGAGCAGGGGGTTGGTGTGCAGCCGCACCTCGTTGCGGTTGGCGAGCCCGTCGTTGTCCGGGTCCTCGTCCATGTCCTGGGCCGAGGGCTGCGTCCCGAGCTGCCACTCGATGCTGTCCGGCACCCCGTCGTTGTCCGAGTCGATGAGGGTGGAGTTGGTGCCGATGATCTGCTCGTCGCAGTCGGGGATGCCGTCGCAGTCGCTGTCCACCCCGCGGAGCGCCGGAGGGCAACCCGGATCGAGGCCGCCACCGTCGGGGAGCATGAAGCCCAGCGGATTGAAGCTCGCCCCCAGCTTGGCGAAGTGCACCTCGACGCCGTCGCTGAACCCGTCGCCGTCGGTGTCGCGGTTGTTGGGGTCGGTCCCCAGCGCCAGCTCCTCCTCGTCGGTCAGACCGTCGAGGTCGCTGTCCCCGGCGTCGGGAGGGGAGTCGGCCGGGGCGGACATGTTGGAGGCCACGAACTCCTTGAGGACGTACGCCCGCCGGGTCTGGCCGATGTTGAAGTTGAGGAAGTTGACCTGCTCGTTGTTGCGGAAGTCGCGGAAGTTGCCGCCGCCGATGGTGGCCATCTTGTCCAGCCGCTCGGCGTCCTGGTTGACGATCAGCAAGGGACAGCCGGCATCGCCGGTCACGTCACAGATGCTGGAGACCGGCTGGACCGGGGCGAAGACGTGGACGGTGTTGAAGATCACGTCGTCCACCAGGATCCGGAGCTGCGCGGATCCGGCGGACCGCGTCGCCCTGGAAGAGCTCGTCGTCCTGGTTGAAGGTGGGGTGGCCGTCGGAGAGGAAGATGACGATGTAGCGGGGCCGCGCGTCGACCTGGGCACCGACGGCCGCGTTCCGGTTCGCGGTGATGTCGGTGCTGAGGATGGCGTAGATCTCGGAGAGCGCCTTGATGAAGTCGGTCGAGTCGCGGTTGGCGTTGGGATTGGTGAAGTTGAGGATCTGGTCCTCGAGCGTGGTGAAGTCCGCCGGGCTGTAGGACAGCAGCGGCTCGAACTCGGCCAGGCCGCTCTTGGTGAGCGAGGCGGTGGTGCTCCCGGCGAAGAGCATCACGCTGAACTCGATGTTCGGATCCCGGGGCAGCGAGTTGAGGAGCTGGACCACAGCGAAGGCCCGGGTCCCGTTCGGGTCGCTGACCCGCATCGACTGGGAGGCGTCGAAGGCGAAGAGGATCTTGATCGGCCGGACCACGTCGTTGGTGCCGAGCGTGCAGAACCGGCCCTCGAGCACGAGCGTCCGGTCCGTCGGGCAGCTGGTCCCGCCGGCGTTCGTCGTAGAGGTAACTTTGCGTGCAGGCGATGCCGAGGCCGAGCATTCCCGCCAGGGCCGCGGCCAGGAGCCGCGCCCGGTGCGTTCTCACGGCGGCGTCCCCACGCAGCGAGTCAGGTAATCCGGATCGCTGATCAGGAGGTTGGGCGGGAGGAAGGCCGCGTCATCCACCTGGATGTCCGGGCCCGCGGGCACGCGGATGCCCGAGGCATCGTATTGCGCCCAGGCGCAGGCGACCTTCCACACTCCGTAGTCCGATGACACTGCGCTCTCCGGGGCTTCGGCGAACCAGACCTTGAACAGATTGTATCCCGCCTGGGCCGCGCCCACGCCGTTGGGCGGGGTCACCAGCTCGAGGTTGCTCACCACGTAGTCGTAGCAGACGCTGCCGTCGGGCTGAATCTCCGCCTTGCTGGTGTACTGGACCGCGGTGAGGTCGTAGAGGTTCTTGTCGGGTCGGGTGGGATCCGTGCCGGCCTTGATCTCCTCGAGGTCCGAGACGCCGTCGTTGTCGGTGTCGACGCCGTTGTTGCTCGCCAGCGGGTCCAGCCCGTACTGCGCCTCGATCCCGTCGGGGATGCCGTCGCCGTCCGAGTCCACCAGTCCGGCGCGGGTCTTGAGGTACGCCTCGGCGAACTGGCTCAGCCCGTCACCGTCGGTGTCGCGGCAGATGCAGTTCCGGGTGAGCGGCGAGGCCGGGTCGCAGCCGCGGATGTCCTTCTTGTCCGGCGCGAAACCGAGGTCGGCGTGGATGACCTCGAAGTTGTCGTCGAAGCAGTCGCCATCCGAGTCGGCGATGAACTGGTTGGAGCCGTGGACGAAGGGCTGGTCGTTGTCGTCCTTCAGCCCGTCGCCGTCGCTGTCCACCGCCCGGCCGTTGCCGTTGGGCACGCTGCGGAGCGAGCGGACCATCAGCGTCTTGAGCACGTTCTTGCTGGCCAGCGAGGTGTAGTCGAGCGCGCCGAGGCCGAGGTTCTGGATGTCCTGGTTGCGGAACTCCTGGAACACGCCGTTGCCGCGCCCGGCCATCTGCTGCAGGAGCCAGGTCGCGACCTGCCGCGCGGCGAGCGGGTAATCCGCCGGCGCGGTGTTGGGGTAGACGCCGTAGATGTCCTGGCAGAGCAGACCGAGCGAGTTGCAGGTGGCCACGCCCTCGTCGCTGAAGAGCAGCACCGTGTGCAGCCGGATGTCGCCCACGTTGTACGCGGGCTTGAGCTGCATCAGCTGATCGACGTAGCTGAAGATCTGGTAGTTCTGGTTGCGGTCCGTGCCCGGGACGAAGCCGTCGATCGCGTCGGTGCCCTGGGCGTTGGTGAGGTTGCAGTAGTCCGGCAGCGAGTCCGCCCAGATCAGGTCGGGGCGCGACGGGTCGGCGTACTGGCTGAGGTTGTCGTTCGCCGAGCAGCGCGGGTAGGGCGTTCCGTCGGTGAGGAGCACCACCACGTAGCGCGTCCGGGGCAGGAGCTGGGGGTTGGTGGTGTTGAGGTCCGCGATGTCCGAGGCGATGACCCCGTAGGCGTAGGACATCGCGCCCTGGAAGTCGGTGCCCTTGCCGAGCTCGGCCTGGAGGTTCTGGAGGTAGGTGTCGATGCCGATGGGACGGGCGAAGCGCTGGCCGGTAGCCACCGGGGGCCACACGTTCTTCACGTTGGTGTCCCAGGGCACGATGGTGACCTGGACGTTGGGCTGCGTGGCGAACTGCTGGGTCAGCGCCTGGAGCGCCCGGACCCGGGCCGGCGTCTGGATGCCCACCGCGGTCGCGAACTGCTCGCAGAGTCCGCCCGTTCCCTGGCTCCCTGGCGGGTCGCTGATGCACATCGACCCGGACTGGTCGACCAGGAGCACCACCTTCACCGGGAAGCCGTACGGGTCCGGGGATTGGTGCACACCCGGCCGCGCACCGACAGGTGATTGTCGAGCGCGTTGACCTGCGTCGCCTTCTTCTCCAGGGACGCGTTGCTACAGGACGACAACACCACGGCGAGCGCGAGGCTCGCCGTGGCGGAGAACAGAGGGGATTTCGAGCTCACGTGCCTGGGAGTCGTATGGGTGGACCTGAAATCCCCCCGGAGGACCGACGCCGGACTACTGCTGCCGGCGGCGGCGGACGAGGAGACCGAGGGCGGCGAGGGCGAGGCCCGCGGCAGGAGCGCCGATGGGCAGGGCGGTGCAGCCGCTGCTGGAGCCGGCCGACTGGACCTTGACGTTCAGGGCGGCGGTGGACTGGCTGATGCCGGGGTAGCGGGCATCGGGCGTCACCATCCGGGCGGTGAGCTGGATGGTGTAGTCACCGTCCGCGTCCGGGGTGAAGACCGGCTTGCCCACGGCGTCGGGGTAGGCGTAGCTCCAGTGGCGGCTGACGCTGGCCACACCGATGGGGTTCTTCACGGTGGCCGACGAGCCGGCCGGACGCGAGGAGACGGTCCAGGTGTAGCTGATGCCGACGTTGTTCCGGTTGGCGAAGAGCGGCAGGCGCAGCGCCTCACCGTGCTTCAGGGTGATGGAGCCACCGGCGCTCACCGCGAAGGCCGCGCTCGGGTCGAGGCAGGCGTTCGGCTTCGAGGGGTCCACCACGACGCAGTACTTCGGGTCGCAGACATCGCCCACGCCGTCGCCGTCGTCATCGGCCTGGTCGCGGTTGGCGATGGTGGGGCAGTTGTCCTGGGCGTTCAGCACGCCGTCGTTGTCGATGTCCTTGTCGCAGGCATCACCGATGCCGTCGCCGTCGGTGTCCTTCTGGTCCGGGTTGGCGACGGTGGGGCAGTTGTCGAAGCTGTCGTCGACGCCGTCATTGTCGGAGTCGCGGAGGCAGGTCTGCCCGGCGGGCGGGAGCTGGCCAGCGGCCTTGCTGCAGGAGCCGGGGTTGGCGAAGGTGGGGCAGTTGTCGTCGGCGTTGGGGCAGCCGTCACCGTCGATGTCGGGGTTGCAGGCATCGCCCTTGCCACCGGCGGTGGCGGGGTTGGTGATGGTCTGGTCCTTGTTGGGGATGGTGGGGCAGTTGTCCTGGGCGTTCGGGACGCCGTCACCGTCGATGTCCGGGTCACAGGCATCGCCGACACCGTTGCCGTTGGTGTCGCGCTGATCGGGGTTGGCAACCGTGGGGCAGTTGTCGCAAGCGTCGCCGACGCCGTCACCGTCGCTGTCGGCCTGGTCGCGGTTGGCGACGAAGGGGCAGTTGTCGAAGCCGTCGGACTTGCCGTCGCCGTCGGCGTCGTCGGTGTACGACAGCGTCTTGCCGTCGTCGGTGTAGCTCACCCACACCGAGCAGCCGCAGCCACAGCCGCAGCCGCCGCCCTGTTCCTGGGGCGTGCCGCACTGGGTGCCGAGACATTCGGGGTTGTCACTGTTCTGCGCCAGCGCTGGCACCGCCCACGCGAGCGTGAGGCCGATGGCCAGCGAACCGATGAGTCGTCCGTTCATCATGTTTCGTATCCCTTCCGCAGGAGCGAGGGAGCAGGGAAGCAAGAGGCGCGCCGCTCGTCTGGGTCATGAAAACCAGCAGTGATCCAAAGGCTTGTGCGGCCGTCTGGCGCCGCGCATGTGCGTGTGGGGTCGGCCCCCCTCTGGCGCTGTGGGGTTCGCCCCCCGCGTGCCCGTGGATCATCGGCCCACCTGGAAGTCGTCCGGGCCGACGCTGATCGTGCCCGGAGGGTTCTTGGTGCCCGGCGGCGTGAAGAGCACCCGCTGCTCGAAGGTCTCGGCGATGCCCACCCCGTGCGGGTCGTTCGACCGGCCGGCCTGGAAGTACAGGAGGATGTCGTTCGTCCCGGCGGGGATGATGTTGCCCAGCGGATCCGGCCGGGCCTCGGTGGCCACCAGCGACACGTTGGTTGCGCGCACGTGGTAGCAGGCGCGCCCGTCGGGCGTGGGGTCGGCGTCGCTCACCTGCACCACGTAGCCCCGGTCGGCCCGGTACTCGCCGTCGTTGCTCAGGGGATCGGTGTGGGCCATCACCTCGTCGGCGTTGGTCGCGCCGTCGCGGTCGGTGTCGATCAGGTCCTCGGCGACCAGCGGGTTGGTCCGGGAGATGACCTCGACGAAGTCGCTGAGGCCGTCCCCGTCCGTGTCGGCGACGCACGGGTCGGTGCCGATGACCCGCTCCTCGCACTCGTTGAGGAGGTCGGCGTCGTCGTCGAGGAACTTGTTGCACTGGATGATGCCGCTGATGTCGTCCTTGAAGGGGTCGAGGCCGGCCGCGCGCTCCAGCCCGTCCCCGAGCCCATCGCCGTCGGTGTCCGGGTTGAGCGGGTCGGTGCCGATGGCCTTCTCCTCGTCGTCCGAGAGCCCGTCGCCGTCCGAGTCGACGAACTGCTGGCCGCCGCGGGCCAGCGCGTTGCGGTTGAAGGCGAAGAACCGCTTGATGGTGAGGTCGCGCTGCGCCGAGGAGAAGCTGATCGCGCCCAGCACCGCGTCGAGGCTGCTGTAATCCACCACCCGGGGCGTGGTGCCTCCTCCCGAGGTGGAGATCACCTGGTTCTGGTCGATGACGGTCTGATCCGGGCCGGTGGGCGTGCCGCCGTCCACGAGCGAGCTGTCGAAGAGGTGGATCGGCTGGATGGTGACCTGGCCCGCGCCGTACTGCTGCTCGAGGCCCTTGATCTCTCCCGTCACCTCGGTGAGCTCGCACTTCGAGCAGTCCAGCGAGGTGGGGAGCACGGTGCAGGCGGTGCTCAGCCCCGCGTTGAGCGCCGGGTAGTCACAGCTGGTGTCCGGCGAGGTGTCGATCATGATGATCAGGTACCGCGTCCGGTTCACCGTTCCGCGGCAGGACGTCTGCATGTCGCCGGAGAGGATGGTCTTGGCCAGCTTCAGCGCGCTCCGCATGCTGACCGGCCCCACCTCCTGGAACGCCGGGTAGTTCACCAGCTGCCCGAGCATCTGGGTGCTGTCGACGAAGCTGCCCTCCAGGCCCTGGGCGAGCACGTGGTACGCGGCGAGCGCGAACTTCACGTTGGTGCTCGACCGCTGCGCGGACTTCTGGATGGCGTTGACGATCGCCCCCACCTCGGAGGCGGTGACGGTGTTGCCGCCCTCGACCAGGAAGAGAACCTTCACCGGGAAGGTGTCGCCCGCGGCCAGCGGGACGCAGACGTCACCCTCGAACGCGGTGCGGTCCGGCCCGGGGATGCCGCTGCCCTGGAGCGCGTAGACCCCGGCGTTGGTGCAGGCGGTGGCGGCGACGAGGAGGAGGAGAGCGGAGAGCCTGCGCATGCGTTGGACCGACGAGTGTACCGTGAGGCGCGCGTTGCCGATCACGCGTGGATCTTTCCACCGCGATCTTTCGCTGCCGCGCGTGCGCATCGGTGCGACACGCGCCCACGTCATCGACGAAACGAAAAACCCGTCACGATGAGCGGGGAACTCATCGTGACGGGGCGACTCGGGAGCTTCGTCAGAACGCGGCGCGAAGGGAGTCAGTATGTCCCGGCGATTCTCCGGAGCCGTGCGGCTCAGTGCCGGCGGCGGCGGACGAGGAGACCGAGGGCGGCGAGGGCGAGGCCCGCGGCAGGAGCGCCGATGGGCAGGGCGGTGCAGCCGCTGCTGGAGCCGGCCGACTCGACCTTGACGCTGAGGGCGGCGGTGCTCTGTCCGATGCCGGGGTAGCGGGCATCGGGCGTCACCATCCGGGCGGTGAGCTGGATGGTGTAGTCACCGTCCGCGTCCGGGGTGAAGACCGGCTTGCCGACGGCGTCGGGGTAGGCGTAGCTCCAGTGGCGGCTGACGCTGGCCACACCGATGGGGTTCTTCACGGTGGCCGACGAGCCGGCCGGACGCGAGGAGACGGTCCAGGTGTAGTTGATGCCCACGTTGTTCCGGTTGGCGAAGAGCGGCAGGCGGAGGGCCTCACCGTGCTTCAGGGTGATGGAGCCACCGGCGCTCACCGCGAAGGCCGCGCTCGGGTCGAGGCAGGCGTTCGGCTTCGAGGGGTCCACCACGACGCAGTACCTCGGGTCGCAGGCATCGCCGACGCCGTCGCCGTCGTCATCGGCCTGGTCGCGGTTGGCGATGGTGGGGCAGTTGTCCTGGGCGTTCAGCACGCCGTCGTTGTCGATGTCCTTGTCGCAGGCGTCACCGATGCCGTCGCCGTCGGTGTCCTTCTGGTCCGGGTTGGCGACGGTGGGGCAGTTGTCGAAGCTGTCGTCGACGCCGTCATTGTCGGAGTCGCGGAGGCAGGTCTGCCCGGCGGGCGGCAGCTGGCCAGCGGCCTTGCTGCAGGAGCCGGGGTTGGCGAAGGTGGGGCAGTTGTCGTCGGCGTTGGGGCAGCCGTCACCGTCGATGTCGGGGTTGCAGGCATCGCCCTTGCCACCGGCGGTGGCGGGGTTGGTGATGGTCTGGTCCTTGTTGGGAATGGTGGGGCAGTTGTCCTGGGCGTTCGGGACGCCGTCACCGTCGATGTCCGGGTCACAGGCATCGCCGACACCGTTGCCGTTGGTGTCGCGCTGATCGGGGTTGGCAACCGTGGGGCAGTTGTCGCAAGCGTCGCCGACGCCGTCACCGTCGCTGTCGGCCTGGTCGCGGTTGGCGACGAAGGGGCAGTTGTCGAAGCCGTCGGACTTGCCGTCGCCGTCGGCGTCGTCGGTGTACGACAGCGTCTTGCCGTCGTCGGTGTAGCTCACCCACACCGAGCAGCCGCACCCACAGCCGCAGCCGCCGCCGCCTTGCTCCTGCGGCGTGCCGCACTGCGTGCCGAGACATTCGGGGTTGTCACTGTTCTGCGCGAAGGAAGGCGCTGCCCACAGCAGGGCAAGGCCGACCACCAGAGTTCCAAGAGCACGGGTCATTCGATGACCTCCTGCCCCAGCCGAGAAGCAACTGCCGATCCAAGCGTGGCCGGCATCAGATCCACCGGGAATCCAAACCCTTGCGCGATGGCCCTCGGGTGGGCCAGCGTAGTCTGTGGCCCGAGCATGAGGAGCCAACCCCACAGATCTCCCGACGCTCAGAGGGTCAAAAGGTACGCCAGGAGATCCGACTTCTCTTGCGCGTCGAGCGCTGCGGCGTTCCCGTGCGGCGGGGCCGCGTACCGGTCGATCATCGCCCGCAGCGGCACCCGGTCGGACACCACCGCCCGCCCGTCCTCCATGCGGAAACCGGCCATCCCGGTGGTGAGCATTGGGAACACGTCCCAGCTCCCGAGCAGCGACGGCACGCCCACTCCCCTGAAAATCGTTTCCTGTTCCGTGGTTCGCAACGGGAATGCCCTCGGGGTGCCGACGTCCAGGAAGTGCCCGCGGGTCGACAGCTCCTGGTCGGTGGTGAAGAGGGGGGGTGGGTGGCAGCGGACGCAGTCGGCCTTGCCGTCGAAGAGCTGCCGTCCCTGGAGCGGCCGGCCGGTGCCTCCGCCGGGCAGCACGAGCGTCGCCGGCGGCGCGCCGTCCGGCCCGCGATAGGGGTTGGGGAGGTTGGTCACCGTGGCGCTGAAGAGCGTGAGCTCCCTCACCTCGGCCTCGGTGAGGGTGGGGTTCATGTACCGGTTCCGATCGCCCACCATCCGCGCCGTCTCGGCGAGGCTGAACGTGCTGGCCGGAGTGAAGTAGGGCGGCGTCTCCCGGGTGCCCCGGACGGTGGGGCTCCGGTAGATGCGGAGCGGGTGGGTCTTCTCGAAGAGGATGCCCTCGTCGTGACCCTCGAGGTGGCAGGCGTCGCAGCTCATGCCGCTCCGCCCCATGTCGGCGAAGTAGAGCACCTGCCCGAGCCGGCGCTCGCGCGAGCCGATGGACGCCTCGAGGGAGATTCTGCCGTGAGAGCCGCGGATGCCCGCTCCGCACGTCCTCGACGATCGCCACGGTGGAGGTGAAGCGGTCCAGGACGTAGAGCTCGGTGCCCCGGGCGGAGAGCGCGAGCGCGCGCGGCCCGGAGTGGAGCTCGACGCCGGCCCGCCCGTTCACTCCGTAGTCGGCCGCATCCCGGGCCAGCGGGAACCCCGCCGGCGGGGGGATCGGCAGCCGCCACAGCTCCGCACCGCGGGCGCTGGCGTCGGAGCCGGCCAGCGCGGCCGCGTCCAGCGCCCGGACGAGCCCGAGCCCCGTGTCGGCGAGGTAGAGCCGTCCGGTTTCCTCGTCGAGCGCCATCCCCTCGCAGACGCCGGAGCCGAACCCGAGGTGCCGCTCGAAGCGGTGCGCGGCGGGATCGATCACCCCCACGCCGCCGTTCATCGAGACCTCCATCCGCTGGGGATTGGGTCCGATGTTCGGCCCGATGCTGGTGACGAAGACCTTGCCCAGCCGCGCGGACCAGCCCAGCGCCCGAGGCGCCTTGCCCCCCATCACCTCGCGGGCGTGCGGCTCGGTGTGCCCTCCGACGATTGGAGTGCCCGGCCGGGGACCGACGGAGGCCAGGGGCGCCCGTCATCGAGCGAGAGGACCTCCAGCTCGCCGCCGCCCTGGCTCCCCACCACCACCGACGGCCCGGTGAGCACCAGCGGCCTCGGATCGGGCAACACCTCGCGGCGCCAGACCTCCCGGCCGTCGTCGAGCGACAGCGCGCGCACCGTGTTCTCCACCGTCTCGGCGACGACGGCCAGGCGGCGCACCGGATTGACCGCCAGGCCGGTGGCGTACGCCGGCGCGGCGAGCGTCCTCAGCACCGCGCCGGTCCGCCCGTCGAGGATCCACAGCTCGGGCGCCCAGGCGTGCGCGACGGCGAGGCGCGGCGTCCCGTCGGGCTCGGTCCAGGCGGCGAGTGCCGATGGCCCGTCCCCTCCGGTGAACCGGGTGACCGCCCCGTTGCCGGGTCGATGCGGACCAGGGTGTCGGTGGTGGAGCGAGGCGGCCCACAGGAGATCTCCGGCGCGGACCAGGAGCGTGTAGTCGGCGAACCCGGCATCGTTCACCACCGTGAGCCCCACCTCGGAGCGCGTCCGCTGCCCCTCGATGGAGAGCACCGTCGTCACCTGGGCGGTCTCGGGCGGGAGTGTCAGGTCCGACGGGAGCCGCGCGTAGGCGTGGCGGGCGTCCACCACCGTGACCGGCACCGTCCGGTCGAACGGGGCGCCGAGCCGGAGCTTCATCCCTGGCCGCAGGTGCTCGCCGTACAGGGAGATCGGCTGGCCGGTCTGATTGCTCACCACCCGGGGGCCCACGTCGACGAGGCGGCCCTCGGGACGGCGGAGCTGTGTCTGCCACGCCACGCCGGCCACCAGCGCGACGAGCGCCACGCTCCCCGCGAGCCAGGCCGAGCGGAGACGGACCACGCCTCTTGCCGAACGAGACAGGAGGTGCCGTGCGCCTGCGGCGCGTGCAGATGGCTCAGCGGGCGTCCGACGGGTGCGGGGCGCCGAGGTGCCGCGGCCGCTCAATCCGGCTCGGACTGGACGAGGCCGTACTTGTGCAGGAGCGAGTAGAGGTGCTTCCGGTCCAGCTCCGCCTCGCGCGCGGCCTTGGCCACGTTGCCCTTGGAGCGAGCCAGAAGCCGGGTCAGGTACTCGCGCTCGAACTGCCGCACCAGGCCCTCCTTGCACTCCTTGAAGGGACCGCCGTAGCTCGCCGGGAGGAAGTCACCGCCGGCCGGGGCGTCCCGGGCGAACTCGCGCAGGAGCGAGCCGCTCGAGAGCTCCGGGATGTCCACCATGTGCCGGGCGCGCTCGAGCGCGTTGCGCAGCTCGCGTACGTTGCCCGGCCAGGCGTGGGCGAGGAACTGATCGCGCACCGGCCCGGGCAGCCGCTCCCACAGCGGCTCGCCGGCGAACGCCTCCACCAAGAGCGGGATGTCCTCCTTGCGGTCGCGGAGTGGCGGGAGGCTGACGGTGAACACCGAGAGCCGGAAATAGAGGTCCTCGCGGAAGCGGCCGGCCTGGGTCTCGGCCCAGAGGTCCTTCTTGCTCGCGGCCACGATGCGGGCGTCGAAGGCGATGGGCGAGCTGCTCGCGCCGAGGCGGCGGAACTCCCGGTCCTCGATCGCCCGGAGCAGCTTGGGCTGAAGGTCCAGGGCCAGGTCGTCGATCTCGTCGAGGAACAGCGTGCCGCCGTGTGCCCGCTCGAGGCAGCCGAGGCGCTGGTTGACCGCGCCGGTGAAGGCGCCCTTCTCGTGTCCGAAGAGCTCGCTCTCGATCAGGCTGTCGCTGACCGCGGCGCAGTCGAACACCACCAGCGGGCCCTCGCGCCGCGGCGACAGCTGGTGAATGGCCTTGGCCGCGGCGCCCTTGCCGCTCCCGGTCTCGCCGACCAGGAGGAGCGTCGAATCGGTGGAGCTGATCCGCTTGAGCAGGGCGAAGATCTGCCGCATCGGCACGCTCTTGCCCACCAGCTCGCCGAGCCGGTCCTCCACCGAGGGCGCGATGCGCACCGGGGTGAGGGTGGACTGGAAGCGCAGCTGCACGTCGCCGAGCTCGAGCAGCTGCCCGGGCTTGAGGAACGCCTCGCGGATCTGCGCCCCGTCGATGAAGGTGCCGTTGGTCGACTGCAGGTCCTGCACCAGGAACCGGTCGCCCTGCCGCTGGATGACCAGGTGGTTGCGGCTCACCGTGGGCTGGTCGATGACCACGTCGTTGTCCGGCGCCTTGCCGATCTTCAGGGAGCTGTCGGTGATGGGGAACGACTTCCCGGCCTCGTCGGTGTTCACCAGCACCAGGTTGAACTCCTGGAACCCGAGGCGCTCGTTCTGGGCGCGCAGGCCCAGGACGGTGTGAGCGGGGATGGTCGCGGAGGTACCGGTCGTCATTCGGGGAAGGGACATTCTACGGAGTTCGGCCGGCAACGAAAGGTCCGGCCCCGTGCGCGCGCGCATCCCGTCACACCCTCGCGCACAGCAGCGTCCCGGCCCTTGTGGTACTCCGCTCGTCGCGGAGCGATCCGCACACATGGGGCGCGGAGAACAGCGGAGATCGCTCACTGTCGTGGGCGGAGCGCGGGGCGAGGTGGCGCGGTACGCGTCGCTCTTGCCTGCGTCCGGTGGCCCGGTGCTGGTGCTCGGCGTGGCAGACGGCCGCCTGGCCGAGGCGCTGGTTCGCCGTGACGTTCCGGTGACCGGCGTGGATCCGAGTCCGCGCATGCTCGCGCGCGCCGAGGAGACGCGGGGCGCGCTCCCGCCCGAGATGCAGAGCCGCCTGCAGCTGCTCCGCGCGGACCTGCGCTCGCTCCGGCTCCCGCAACGGTTCGTGGCGGTGTTCGCCCCGCGCGACGCGGTGTCGCTGGTGGCGACCCGCAGCGATCTCGAGGCGCTCTTCCGGACCGCGTGCGAGCACCTGCAGCCGGGAGCGAGCTTCGCCTTCGATTTGTCGTTGCCGCCCGCGCGCTCGCTGGTCCCCGACGACCTCGATCCCCACGAGGGCGTCCAGCCCGAGCGGGCGGTCTTCACGCCCCACCTGCGCAGCCGTCGCACGCGGCAGGGCCACGCGGGGCTGCACCGGCTCCTGCTCCGCCACTTCACCGCGCGCGAGGTGGACCACGCGCTCGCCGCCGCCGGGCTCGAGCCACTCACCCGGGACCGTGACTTCGAGGGTCATGCCTGGGAGCCGGGCGCGGATCGCCTGGTGCTCGTCGCGCAGGCGCGGGCCGAGGGCAGCCGCTCGCCGGACCCGGGCTGACGCTCCGTCCTCTCTCAGGCGCGTGGCTTCGGCGGGGGCCGCTCGCCCTCCGGGGTGGACTCCATCTCGAACGCCAGCTCGAGCAGGTCCAGCAGCTGCGCCCGCGCATCGACCGTGTCGGGCGCGAGCAGCACCAGCTCGACCGGAAGTCGGTCCTCGGCGGGCACGGCCTCGGGTTCGATGGGCCTGCCGTCCGGGCCGAGGTCCTCGACCAGGAGGTCTCCATCGCGATGCACGGAATATCGGCGGTACATGGCGTGCCCACATATCGCCACCGGACGGAAACTTGAACCTACACCGCGCGGTGCGGAATCCTTTCCGGGACCTGAATGATGGAACTCCCTTCCAGCGCCCCGCTCACCGACTGGGTCCGCCGCCTGGTCGACGACGAGGCTGGCCTCGAGGCGGCGCTGGGAACGCCGGTGGTCGTCTGGGAGGGTGACTTCACCGAGGCGCACTGGGTGGCCAAGCCGCCCGAGCACGCGCCCTCGCCCGACAACCCGGTGGTCTTCCTGGTGAAGAAGGTGCAGGGCCGGGCCAACCCGTTCGGGGCGGGCGTGACGATGGGCCGCGCCGAGCACAACGACCTCATCTTTCCCCACGCCAGCGTGTCGCGCTTCCACGCCTACCTCACGCCGGATCCGAGCGAGCTCGCGCGCTGGCACGTGGTGGATGCCGCGAGCCGCAACGGAACGCTGGTCGACGGCGTGCCGCTCCAGCCGAACGCCGCGGCGTCGTTGTCCGGCGCCAGTCGCATCAACGTGGGGGAGATGGCGCTGACGTTCCTCTCGCCGAAGGCGTTCCTCCGCTGGCTGACGAAGGTGGTGGACGCGGTCTGACCGCCGGTCCCGTCCCCGGGCCGCCGTAGGTGATCCGCCCATCGGACCAGCGCGCCGCTCCGTACTGGACCGGCTCGTCGGCGAACGGCAGCGCCTGGGCCTCCTCCAGACAGATCCAGCGATCCCATGGCACGTGGCACAGGCCGCGCAGGCTGGCTGCTCCGCGAGAATCCGCGGGGGCACCGGTGCCCATCTGCGAGCGCGCCGGCGGCTCCGGGGTGAACACCTCGCCGAACCACAGCAGACCGTCGGCCTCGGAGAACGCTCCGGACCAGACCTCGGGAGAGAACGCGCCGAGCCAGTCGGTGTCCAGCCAGGCCCACCACACGCCGTCGACCAGGACCAGCCCCAGCGTCACCTCGGTTCCCACGCGCGCGGCGAGCGAATCGCCCGGGCGGGTGGTCAGGGCCGCGTCGGCCCAGCCGCATCCGTCGTAACAGGTGCGCCGGCCGTGGGCCCAGGCGAAGACGAACAGGTGCGGCTCGCCGTCGCCGTACTGGCTGGGCGAGGTGCGGAGCCCGATCTCCGCCGCGTGACGTCCGCTCGTGCCGAGCTGTGCCAGCACCTCGACGAGCGAGTGCTCCGCCCCGACGACTCTCGGCCGCGCGACCTGGACGCGCGCCGCGACACCTCGCGCGGATCCCGTCCACCGAGCACCTGCCCGAACCCAGCGCAGATCCTGCCGGGGGCCAGTCCCTGACGCCGTCAGCGTCGGGACCATCTCGCCCGAGGCGGCGAGGCTGGACCGAAGCAGCGGAGGCGCCATCGACGGTGTGCTCGAGACGCGAGCACGCCTGGGTGGACCGTTGCTGCAGGCAGCAGCGGTCACCAGGGCAGTGGCGGCCGCAGTCAGGGCGAGACGCCGGATCAACCGCTTCGTTCAGCCTCCGTCCGGTGCTCCCGCCCGCGAGGGATCCCCTTTCGGTGCAGGGGGAGGGATGGGGGCTCCGAGGAAGGACTTCTGGACACGCTCGGCATAGCTCCGGAGCTCCTGGACGTAACCCGCGGTGATGCGCGTGCCGTTGCGCGGGGTGAACACGGTCGAGCCGCCCGTCCCGTTGGCCGCGAGCTGTCTCGCCCGTTCGAGCTCATCCTCGAGCAGGACGACTCCTCCGTCCGCTCCACCCACCGGCACCACTCCGTAGCCCACGGCGAGCGAGGTCGGCGGCTGGCCCGGAAGATCCGGTGGATAGGGGTCACCCCGCTCCGGCTCTCCCGGCGGGTTGTACTTGCCGCTGCAGTCGTTCTGCCAGCAGTAGTACCCCGCTGGTGGAGAGGAGGAGTACCTGCGGAAGATGGCGAAGAGGTCGGTCCACTCCTGCGGGGTGGCGACTGGACCGATGATCCGTTCCACCTGCGGCGGGACGATCTTGCCGCCGAGCCGCACGTCGAAGAGGCGGAAGACGACGAAGCTGTAGACATGCGAGGCGCCGGGGTCGTCGACCTCGCGGACGGCGATGATCAGGTAATAGCCACGCGGCGGGTAGAAGCCGCGGTAGAACGCGAGTGACTCCTGGACGCTGTACTGCTTGAGGTCCTCGTCCTCGAGCGGACTCGCCTGGTGATACCAGTCCCCGGTGGTCTTGCAGGCGGCGAGCGTCAAGAAGAGAGCGGCGAGCGCCGCCAGCATCGGCCGGAACGGGTGCATTGAACTCCCCTCAATCGAACAACACGACCTCTCGGGACCAGCGCTCCCCACGTCGGAGCCACTCGACCCGCTCATCCCTCAGTGCAGCGCTCGGCGGGACCCCCGATTCCACCCGACGTGCGATGCCAGACAGAAACTGGCCGGCGCGATCGTCCGGCAACTCTGCCAGAGACGCGAAGACCGCGCGAGCCCCGGCCTGCACGAACGCCTGCGGCAAGGACCAGGTGGCATCTCGGTAGTGGGAACCCGTTGCGGCCCGGCACGCACCGAGCAGCACCACCGGCCCGTGCTCCAGTCGCAGTCCACGGATGTCTGACGCCGACAACGCATAGGCGCCACTGCGGTCAGGGCTCAGTACCAGGACGGCGCCGTCCGGGACCGCCGCGTCGACGATGCCGTGGACCTCGAAATCGACGAGGTCCGCCCCCTCGAGCGCTGCTCGGACGCGGCCCGGGGTGGCCTGTCCCCCCTCCAGGACGTCCCAGCCCGGGGTGGAGACGGCTCGATTTCCGAGCGGAGGCAGCTCGAGGTCGGCCGGGGCGAGCGCGCCGCGCACCAGCACCCGCTGCTGGAACCGCGGCGGCGCGATCGCTCGCGGTGGACCGACGCGCAGGCTCCAGGCCTGCTCGGGCGGAAGCCAGCGCGCCACGTCCAGGGCACCGGTCGGCGCGAGGACGGCGATCTCCGGACACCCTGGGTCGAGAGCGGGTGGCGCGCCTGATGGGCCTGTCTCCGATCGCGACCGGATCTGCTGCGAGACAACCTTGTCCTTCGTCAGGGTGACAAAGCCCAGGCGCCGGTTGTCCGCAATCACCGCCAGGGCGCACGCATCCGGCGCTGACCCACCGAGCATCTCCGTGGCGAGCTCGAGCGCATCGTTGCCCCTGGATTCGCGGATGAGCTGGAGCCCCACCGATCGCCCCGCGCGCGCCAGCGGGTCCTCCGCGCCCGTGACCTCCCGTGAACGCCGGACCAGCGCGCGGTAGCTCTGGAGCGTGCCGGGCTTCCCCTGCTCGGCGTCGAGCATCAGCTCGATCGCATCCGCCGTGAGTCGCGTCACCGGGTCGGAGGCGGCAGCCTTCGCCTCCCCCAGGCGTTGCCGGGCGAGCGCCTGGTCCTCGGCGGTGCCGGTGAGCACGGCGAGATCGGCCTGGAGCTCCGCGCGGAGCCCGACGTTGCCATGCTCACAGGTCGGGGCGGAGGCGAGCATCGCCCGCGCGCTGGCCGCATCTCCACGGCGAAGGTACGCCTGGCCGAGCGAGAACAGGCCGTACTCTCGAGTCTCGCAGCTGGCGCTGCTGAGCCGATCGGCCTCCTCGAACTGCGCCCGGGCGAGCGCGATGCGATCGGCGTCGGCGTTGGTCGCCCCGGTGTGCAGGAGCAGGCCGCGATCGCGGACCGGATGAGGCGCCTTCGCCGCCTCCGCCCGGGACTCCTCGAACGCCCGGCGTGCGTCCGCCGGACGACCGGCGTAGGCGTAGGTCTGGGCGAGCTCGTACGAGAGATTGAAGCACTCGCCCGAGAGCGTCGGGTCCTGACAGAGTCTTTCGGGAGTCGACCGGGCGAGTCGCTCGGCAGTGCTCGGGCGCCCGGCCTGCCTCTCCATCCGTACCCGCGAGGTGAGCAGCCGCAGGTCCCAGAACGGATCGTTCAGGCGACTCACCAGGCGGGAGAACTGGTCGTCGCGTGGGGGAAACTCCCGCGAAAGCACGTAGAGCGCGTGGTCCTGCTGTCCCGCTGCGCCCGCCTCGGCGAGCAGCGCGGCCCGCTCGTCCGGGGGCGAGCTCGCAGTGAAGCCCCGGAGCCGGGGCGCGAGCGCGGCCCTGCGAGCGTTGGCGTGGGCCGCGGTGTCGTTGACCCACTGTGCGAGCCGCGCCGATCCGCTGATCTCATCCAGTTGCCTGGCGAGGGGCAGGAGCTTCTCCACTGCGGCGCGGTCCGCGGCGAAGGCGAGTGCGGTGTAGAGCTGGAAGCGAAAGGTGCCAGGGTACGCCCGGACCAGCTGGGGATCGGGAAGCGTTCCGTCCAGCAGGGCGCCGCGGGCCTGCTCCACCCGGTCCGATTCGGCGTTCCGGGCCTGCGCCGTCTGCTCGAGCGCCGCGACGGTGCGGGCCGCCTCGTCCTTCCACCCGCCCAGCGCCGCCTGGCTCGCCTCGCGCATCGCCTCGAGCCCGGCGCGCGGCAGCCCCAGCCGCTCGAGCGCCAGCGCCCGATTGAACTCCACCGGGGCGAACCTCGGGTCCAGCGCGCGCGCCTGATCGTAGGCCTCGAGCGCCGCCTCGAGGTTTCCACTGTCCATCAGGGCCAGACCGAGGTCGTTGAGCACCGCGACGTTCCGGGGGGCTCGCCGGAGATAGCTCAGCGCCTGCGCGTACTCACCCTGGACCAGCGCCGCCGTCCCGAGCGCCTGCCAGTTGCCCTCCTCCTCCAGCCGGGCCAATCCCTTGAGGGGAGGGGGGGCTCCGGTGCCGCGCTGCACGACGTAGGGGCGGTACTCGCGCGGTCCGGCGTAGCTCGGCCACCCCGTGGTCCGGCGCGCATCGAGCGAGGCGAGCATCGCGGGCAGGTCCGATCCTGGAGCCATTCCCCCGGACGGCCAGCACCAGCGCCGCGGCCATCGCCACCGCGCCCACCACGGCGAGCCATGCTGCGCGGCGGGGTGGAGCGCGCCGGTCCCCGACCCGGGCCGGTGCCAGCTCCGATGCCCGCCGCCGGGGCGCGCCCCTGGCTCTGCTCGGCGAGCGCCGACAGCTGCATGAGCCCGTGCATCTCCTGCTGGCAGCGTGCGCAGACGATGAGATGGCGGCGGAACGCCGCTGCCTCGGTGACGGCGAGCTCGCCGTCGACGAAACGGCCGAGCTGGTCGCAATGGACCGGTCCGCCGCTGTGGTCCTCGGGCGTCATGTCCCCACCTCCTCCCGGCCGCCCAGGAGCAACACCCTGAGCTTCCGGCGCGCCCGGAGAAGGCGCGTTCCAACCGTGTTCTGCGGGATGTCGAGCGCCGCGGCGATGTCCTTGTACGAGCGGCGCTCGAAGGCGTGCAGCGTGAAGACCTGACGGAACTCGGGCTCCAGCCGGTCCACCGCGGCCCGGAGCTGGGCGGCGTCGATGCGGGTCCAGAGCGGCGCGTCGGCGGGCGGCACGTCCTGCGTCAGCGCGGGCTCCTCGGGAGGGTCGCCCAGCTGCTCGCGCTCCCGCTTGCGGAAGAGGTCGATCATCCGCCGGTGGAGGATGGTGACCAGCCAGGCCTGGAGGTTCTCCACCGCCTGGAGCCGGTCACCGGCCTGGAGTGCGCTCTCCAGGGCGTCGTGCACCACGTCGGCAGCGTCCGCGTCCGAGGCACACATGCGCCGCGCGAGCGAAAGCAGGACGGGCCGGAGCGCGACGACGGCCGTCCGCAGCGTGGGATCCAATGTCGTTGGACTGCGAAACTTCGACGGCGTCGGAATGGCGCGACGGTGCCACCGCGCCGGAACGACGGTCAAGGAGCGCGTGCCCTGTGCGACGGCGTCTTTCATGTCCCCACGGACAGTCGCCCGGGGGGGCCGGATCTTCCCGCCCGCCGGTGGCGTCTCCCGTCAGGGTCAGCCCTGGGACCGCTCGAACCGGTACCCGAGGCCCCTGGCGGTGAGGATGTAGCGGGGCGCATCCGGGTCGGGCTCGAGCTTCTGTCGGAGCTGCCGGACGAAGGTGTCCACCGTCCGCGGGGTGCCCTCGTAGTCGATGCCCCAGGCGCCCGAAAGCAGCTCCTCCCGGGAGAAGGTCCGTCCGGGGTTGGAGAGCAGGTGCGCGAGGAGCTTGAACTCCTGCGCGGTGAGTTCGACCGGCGCCGCCCCCCGGGCCACCTGCTTGGTGGTGAGGTTCACCGCCACGTCGCCGAACCGGAGCACCTGGCCGTCGTCGCCCCAGCGGCGGCGGAGCACGGCCTTCACCCGGGCCATCAGCTCGGCGACGCCGAATGGCTTCACCACGTAGTCGTCCGCGCCGAGGTCGAGGCCGAGCACCTTGTCGCGCTCCATCCCCTTGGCGGAGAGCACCAGCACCGGCGTGCGCACGCCACGCGACCGGAGCTCGCGCAGGACCTCGTAGCCGTTCAGCCGGGGCATCATCACGTCGAGCACGATGAGATCGGGCGCCTCGCTCACCGCCATCTCCAGGCCGCGCGCCCCGTCCTGGGCCTGGAGCACGTCGTAGCCCTCGAAGCGGAGGTTCATCGAGACGCCGGTGAGAATGGAGACGTCGTCCTCCACCACCAAGATGCGCGGTCTCTCCTGGCTCACGCCTGTGCCTCCTTCGCCGCAGGCAGGTGGATGGTGAAGGTGCTCCCCTTGCCGAGCTCGCTCCGGACGGTGAGCTTGCCGCCGTGGGCCTCGATGATGCGCCTGCTGATCGAGAGCCCGAGCCCCGAGCCCTCGGTCTGCCGGGTCAGGAGGTTGTCCACCCGGTAGAAGCGGTCGAAGACCCGCTTCCGGTCGCGCTTGGCGATGCCCACGCCGTGGTCCTCCACCTCGATGTCCAGGCCGCCGTCGCGGGTGCCGGCGCGCAGCTCGATGCGCTTCTCGGCGCCCGAGTACTTGTAGGCGTTGTGGAGGAGGTTGAGGAGCGCGCCGGCCAGCGCCTCGCGGTCGCCCTCCACCACCGGGAGCGCCTCGGGCATGTCGCAATGGAGCTCGACCTGGCTGTCCAGCCGCTGTGCCCGGAAGGCGTCGAGCGAGGCGTCGATGATCTGCTGCGGGGTGAGCCGCTCGCGGCGGTAGCGCTGGCGGCCCGACTCGAGCCGCGCCCAGTCCAGCACCCGCTCAATCATCGCCGAGAGCCGCTCGGTCTCGCGCTGAAGCAGCTCGAGAACCTCCTGGGTCTGCTCCGGGTCCTTCACCCGGCCCAGGGCCAGCGTCTCGATGAACATGCGGATCGACGTCAGGGGGGTGCGGAGCTCGTGGCTCACCAGGCTCACGAAGTCGGTCTTCAGGCGCGACAGCCGTGCCTGGAGATAGAGGGCACGCGCGGTGTACACGACCCCGACCACGAGCGTGGCGTAGAAGGCGCCGAGCAGCCCGGCGTAGACCAGCCGGTTGCGCAGCGAGGCGAAGGCCACCGGGTCGCCGGCCTCGGGCATGGCACGGAGCTGGAATTCTTGAAGTGGAGCGGGAAGGGGACGCTCGGCGAGCGGGCTCACCTCGAGCGCGGTCTTGGCGCCGGGCACACCGCCGATGAACTTCCCCACCAGCCCGGCGCGGACGGGCTGTACCGCGGTGAGCTCGAAGCGGACCTGCTCGCCCTTGCCCTTGAGGTCCTGCCCGCTCTGGGCGAGCAGCTGCTCGAGACTCTGCGGTGAGAGCTCCGCGCCGAGCACCCCCTCGGGCGTGCGGAGAGCGACGATGAGAACCGGTCCCGTGGGCCCGGGGAGACTGAGGAAGCTCCGCCGCTCGGGCAGGAACGCAAGCTGGCTCCGGACCGGCGTGAGCGCCGCCACCAGATCGCTGTCGGAGGACTCGAGGACGTCCCGCGACAGCCGGAAGGTGGCACCGGACAGCGGCAGGCCCGAGGGCGCCGTGACGCTGACGACGCCATCCACCCGTTCGACGCTGCTCGCCTCGAGCACCTGGCGCAGCCGTGTGCTCAGGGTGTCCAGCCGGTCCTGCCAGACCGAGGCCGAGACGCTTCTCCACCGCGGCGCGCTCGTTGAGGATCGCCACCACGCCCAGGCCGGTCAGGCCCGCGGACGGCACCGCCACCAGCACCATCAGCAGGGCGAAGGTGCGCCGGAAGCTCAGCAGCTCGATGGGCGCCGACTTGGGCATGACAGGAGCGACCTTAATCGCCCCGGGGTCGCGTCCGCCCTGTCACGGGTGAACAGACGGCCGCTGACAAGGGCTTCCCGAGGCCCGTTTGGCAACCCCACCTTCCGGCCCATTTCACTCGAGGGAGCCTGGCCGGCCGGTTTGCCGGTTGGCGGGACGGACGACGAAAGACATGCGCGGTGGGCGTTGGACGGTAGCGGCGGTGCTGGTCGGCGCAGTGGCGTGCAGCGGGGCAATTGGTCCCGATGGCGGGCTCCTTCCCGACGGGGGGATCCCCGACGGGGGGATCCCTGACGGGGGCTGCACCTTCCTGTCCTGCCCGCCTCCTCCGCCGGATGGGGGCGACGGCTGGCCCCCCGGTCGACGCGGGCATCCCCGACGCGGGGCCCCCGCGGCCGCTCGGGGTGCGGGCGATCGATCCGCCCGATGGCTACACGTTCGTAGGACGTGACACGGCGGTCAAGGTGGACATCTACCTGCCGAACCTCGGGCAGGGCGTCGCGGACTCCACCCTCACCTCGGACAACGTCCGGCTGCTGCGCGCCGCCGATGGCATGCAGGTCGCGGCGACGGTCAACACCACCGGCGGCGGCGACGCCATCGTGCTCCAGCCCACCGTCCTGCTCGACCCGCGCACGAGCTACATCTTCCAGCTGTCCGACCGTGTGACGGACCAGGCTGGCAACTCGTTCATCCCGTTCACCAGCACCTTCTCCACGGGTGACTTCACCAACATCAAGATCGACCCGCGCTACCGGTACGCCATCCAGGACCCGCCGCTCTGGAACGGCACGCCAGTCAGCAGCCTCGTCATCGGCCCGGACCGGAAGCTCTATGCCACCGCGCTGGACGGCATCGTCCGCCGCTGGCCCATCGCCCCCGACGGGACCCTGGGCCTGGTCGAGGAGTGGGATGGCCTCGCCGGACGGACCCTGATCGGGCTCGCCTTCCAGCCTGATGACCCGAACGTCTTCTGGGTCACCACCAATGCTCCGGTCTACCTCCAGCCGGCGCCGGACTGGAGCGGCACCGTGACGCGCGTGACGATGATCCCGGTCCTGCCCGGCTTCATCGCCGTGTTCGAGGACATGGTCACCGGTCTTCCGCGCTCGGCGAAGGATCACATGACCAACAGTCTGGCGTTCGGACCGGACGGAGCGCTCTACGTCACCGAGGGGAGCACCACCGCAGCCGGCGCTCCGGACCCGACCTGGTACAACCGCAACGAGCACCTGCTCTCCTCGGCGCTCCTGCGCATCGATTCTCAGGCTCCTGAGGGAGCCGGTCGACGTGGAGACCGAGCCGCCGGAGCCCATCCTCGACGCGGACGGCGGGGTGCTGGATGCCGGGGTGTGGGGCGGCATTCCCTACGACCCGACCGCGAAGAACGCGCCGGTCACGCTCTACGGCGAAGGCATCCGCAACGCGTACGACCTGGTGTGGCACAGCAACGGGCACCTCTACGCGCCAACCAACGCGACGGCGGCAGGTGGGAACACACCGGGCTCGCCCCCGGGCGTCCTTCCGTTCGTGCCGCCGCTCCTGAGCATCCCCACCCAGGACGACTTCCTCTTCGACGTCGTTCCCGGCGGCTACTACGGGCACCCGAATCCGGCGCGCGGGCAGTACGTGCTCAACGGCGGTAACCCCACCGCTGGCATCGACCCGGACGAGGTCGCACCGTCCGACGCCGGCGTGGGCTACCCGGTCGGCACCCTCCCCGACAAGAACTGGAAGGGCTCGGTCTACGACTTCAGCCGCAACCGTTCACCGGACGGAGCGCTGGAGAGCAGGGGCCCGGCCTTCGGCGGCGCGCTGAGGGGGTACCTCCTGGTCGTCGAGTACAGCGCGGGCGACGACATCCTCGCCCTTCCGATCCCGCCCGACGGCGGCCCCATCGATTGAACGGGTGTGATCCAGGTGGCCGCGGGCCTGAGCGACCCGGTGGACCTCGCCGAGGACCCCACCAACGGGAATCTCTACGTGGCGCAGCTGGTGCAGGGCGGACTCGATGGCGGGGCGATCGTCCTGCTGCGCCCGGACGGAGGAACTCCATGAGGCAGGTGTGGGCGCTGGGCGTGGTGGCGGTGCTGGCCTGTGCCGTCGGCTGTAGCAACGACGGCAGCGGCGGAGGTGGCGGAGGAGGGGGAGGCCCGGATGGAGGGACCCCGACGGACGGCGGGTGCACGGGGCCTTCGTGCAACCCCGCGCAGGACGGTGGCCCGGATGGAGGGGGCCCGGATGGAGGGGGAGGCGGGCCGGATGCCGGCGTGGCCAGCGCGCTGCAGGCAACCCCCGACCGGATCGTCATCGGAACCACCCCGGGGACGGCGAGGTCCGCGCAGCTGACGCTCCAGAACGTGAGCTCGAGCACTCTCAGCCTCGAGAGCCTCGGGCATCGGCGGCGCCCAGGCCGCGGCGTTCCACGTCTCGGGCGGCGGCTCGCTGCCGGTGAGCCTTGCTCCGGGCGCCTCGGCCACCGTGACCGTCAGCTACGACGGGGCGTCCGCAGGCGTCTCGCGCGGCGTCCTCTCCGCCGTGAGCTCTGGAGGAACGACGACGGTTCCGCTCGGCGGGATGGCGGTCGTCCCCGAGCCGTCGCTCCAGTGGATCTTCGACGTGCACAACATCCCGGTGAACGCCGGCAACCCCTATTCCGACGAAGCGGGACTTCCCGCCGATTCCCATCGCCGGTGACGAGACCGGGATCCAGTCGTTCGTGAAGGCGGGCGACGGGCCAGTGACGCTGCAGCTCATCGGCTCGTTCGGGCCTCCGTCGGAGCCGGTGGGCATCGACGGCTGGTATCCCACCAGAAACGGTGCGGGGCGGACGGAGCTCTTCCGCATCGCGCAGGCCAACGCCCAGGTGCTGGATCCCCCCATCGAGAACGGCGGGACGCTCAGCTTCGACCCGGGCACGGCCGCCTTCGGCTTCTGGAGCGAGTGGCCTTACTGGGAGAGCAGCGGGAAGTACGTCGTCTACCAGGAGGACGCGCTCAACACCTGGGACACGGGGTCAGGCGGCGTGCAGCATCACATGCGGGTCTATCCGTACCGGAACCCCGACGGGTCGCTCGAGCCGCAGGCGTACATCGTGACCACCGAGGAGGCGCCCATCTCGGCGGGACCTGACTACAACGACATCGTCTACATCGTCCGCAACGTCTCCCCGGCCGGCGGTGCCGGCGGTGCGCTGCAGATCCAGAACCTCGACGCCTTCCCCGCCGTCGACTTCGCGGTGTTCAGCACCATCACCACCATCACCAACTGCTACACGCCGCTGTCGGTGAAGGACAGCGGGGTGATCCGGATCCGGAATCTCTCCGGAAGGACCATCGCCCTGAGCTCGATCGGCACCACCCCCGAGTTCATGGCCAACCCATCCGTGCCGCTGCCAAAGGACCTGGCGTCCGGGGAGTCGATCGACGTCACCGTGACCTTCGTCGCCACCACGGGCCGGGTGGTGCGAAGCGCCCTCACCATCACCTCGAATGACCAGGCCGCTCCCACGCGAACGGTCACGCTGTCCGGATTCCGGCAGGTGGCGCCTCAGTCTCCGAACGAGCCGACGCTCCAGGAGGTGGTGCACGACCTCTTCGGCTACGGGACGAACATCGTCGGCCCGGGACAGGACATCGACAACGAGGGGCGGCTCGAGGCGGTGGGCGACGAGGTGCTCAGCCCCTACTGGGTAAAGGCCGATCTCAGCCAGCCGGTGTCGGTGCGGCTGATGAGCGCGTGGCACAGCGGGTACTACAACTGCAAGACGCCGCCCGACGTCTCCTACGGCAGCTTCATCTGGTGGTTCGAGAAAGGTCTCAAGTCACCCGACAACGACCACTACCTCATGGGCGCCTCCAAGGAGGACGTGCAGCGGGTGCTTCCGCGCGACTACGAGGATCCGTCGCGGCCCGCGACCAGCACCTTCGACCCCGGGACCAAGGTCTTCGGATGGCGGGTGGAGCAGGAGTACAGCGACGAGAAGCTCCAGCAGCAGGAACCAGCCTGCCCCACGGACGGGGGAACCCTCTTCCCCTGCTGTCCGGGGGGAGCGACCTGCGGCCACCGCGTGCGCTTCTGGCCGATCAAGCTCGCCGACGGCACGGTGGTGCCGAACACGTACGTGATGTCCATCGACTGGCATGTGCCCGACTTCAGCACCAGCAACTACGACTTCAACGACGAGACGTACTACCTGCAGAACATCAAACCGGCGCCCTGATGGCGTAGAGTGGAAGGCTCCTTTCTGGGAGGGGCCTGCCCATGCGTGCTGCGGTCATCGGCCTCGGAGCGTTCGGGACGGCGCTGGCCAACACTCTCGCCAGCCGGTGCGAGGATGTCCGGGCCTGGGCGCGCGAGCCCTCGGTCGTCGAGGCCATCAACGGCGTCCGCGAGAACCGGGCTTACCTGCCGGGCATCCCGGTCTCGCAGCGGGTGAAGGCCACGCTCTCGCTGGAGGAGGCGCTCGCCGGCGCCGAGCTGGTGGTCTTCGCCACTCCCTCGCACGCGACCCGGGACGTCGCGGGCAAGGCGCTCCCCTTCCTGCCCCTGCACGTGCCCCTGGTGACGGTGGCCAAGGGCATCGAGAACGACAGCCTCCTCACGATGACCCAGCTGCTCGAGGACTGCCTCCCCGAGGCGTACCATCCGTCCATCGCCATCCTCTCCGGCCCCTCGTTCGCCAAGGAGATGGCGGCGGGGATGCCCACCGTGGTCACCGTCGCCGCGCACCACGAGAAGGTGGCGCAGAAGGTCCAGTCGGCGCTCCAGACCGAGTCGTTCCGGACGTACACCTCGGTCGACGTCATCGGCGTGGAGATGGGCGGGGCGCTGAAGAACGTCATCGCCATCGCCGCCGGCATCTCGGACGGGCTGGGGTTCGGGCTCAACGCGCGGAGCGCGCTCATCACCCGCGGACTGGCGGAGATCAGCCGGATCGCGGTGGCGATGGGGGCGAACCCGCTCACCCTGATGGGCCTCTCCGGGCTGGGGACCTCGTCCTCACCTGTACCGGCGACCTGTCACGCAACCGCCGGGTGGGAATCGAGCTCGGGCAAGGGCCGGGCGCTGGACCAGATCCTCGCGGAGATGACGCAGGTGGCCGAGGGGGTGAAGACCGCCCGGAGCGCCCGGGACCTCTCCGCGGAAGATCGGCGTGGAGCTTCCAATCTGTGACCAGGTCCACGCGATCATGTATGAGGGGAAGAGCCCGCGTCGGGCGGTGGTCGAGCTGATGACGCGGGCTCCGAAGCGCGAGGACTGACCGGGGTCCTCGCGAAAACTGGAGGGGAACAATAATGATGAAGCGCTGGATGGCGCTGGGCCTGCTCGCGTGTGCGTGCGGGAGTAGCACGACCAACCCGACCCCGGACGCCGGGCGAAGCGGCAGCGGCACGATCGACGGAGGAGTGAACGGGCGCCCGCTGGCGGTGAAGGATGCGGTGTTCGGCATCACGCCCGGCTCCCTGAACGTCAACGTAGTCGCGGGCGACCAGCCGGGTCTCTGCAACCTCTCGACCGGGAGCACGGTCCCGACGACCACCACGGTGTTCGGCTTCGGCTTGCTCAACCTCGCCACCCCGACCGCACCCGTCGACGTGGACGTTGGCGTCTACAACTACGTCGACCTCTTCCATCTGCCGCCGCTGACGAGTCCGGGGGCGGGGAGGTGGTGGGACGGCGCGTTCGCGGTGGCGACCAACTGCACCCCGACTGGAACCTTTGCCACCGGTGGGACCATCAACGTCACTCAGGTGGGCTCCGGCAACACGGACCTCAAGGTCACGCTGAACAACATCACCTTCCCCGACGGCGGGACGCTGAGCGGGAGCGTGACGGCGGTCTACTGCTCCGCGCTGCAGTCGCAGTCGCCGCCTTGCGGCGGCATCTCCCTGCTCGCTCGCATGCCTGCGACCGAGTAGTCGCCGGCCCCCCGCGCGCCCGTCGCCTCGACGGCCGGGCGCGCGCCGGGCTCGGCCCGGACGTGCTAAGAGCCGCCCCATGGCGGGACCGGCGCTCAGCTGGGACGTGGTCGACTACCCGGAGCCGCACCTCGGGCGGACGAAGGCGATGCTCGCCGCGCACCCCGAGGTGCGCTCGCTCTTCGGTCGTGACCGGAGCACTGCGTTCTGGGTGGTGGCCGTCGTCGCGCTCCAGATTGCCGTCGCCTGGGCGGTGCGCGGCCAGCCGTGGTGGGTGCTGGTGCTCGTGGCCTACGCCGTGGGCGCGCTGGCGGACCACGCGCTCTGGACGCTGATCCACGACTGCACCCACAACCTGGTGTTCCGGAAGACGCGCTGGAACGCGTGGCTGCAGATCCTCGCCAACCTCCCGATCGTCTTCCCCGCCGCCATCTCGTTCAGGAAGTTCCACCTGCTCCACCACCGGTTCCAGGGCGATCCGGAGCTCGACGCGGACCTGGCCTCGCCGCTCGAGGCGCGGCTGGTGGGCAACGGCACGGTCCGGAAGGCGTTCTGGCTGCTGACCTTCTTTGCCTGGCAGAGCCTGCGGGTGCCGCGGCTGAAGCGGATCCGGTTCCTCGACCGATGGTACCTGGCAAACCTCGGGGTGCAGGTCGGCTTCCTCGCCGGCCTATGGGCGGTCGCTGGCTGGAGGGCGGTGCTCTACCTCACGCTCTCCAGCATCTTCGCCATCGGGCTCCACCCGGTGGGCGCGCGGTGGATCCAGGAGCACTACCTGACCAGCGGCAAGGCCGGGCAGGAGACCTTCTCGTACTACGGCCCGCTGAACCGGTTGGCGTTCAACGTCGGTTACCACAACGAGCATCACGACTTCATGATGGTGCCCTGGTCCCGGCTGCCGCGGTTGAAGGCGATGGCGCCCGAGTTCTACGACGGGCTGGTCCACCACCGCTCCTGGACGGCGTTGCTGTTCCGCTTCCTGCTCGATCCGTCGCTCAGCCTCTACAGCCGCCGCATCCGGGGCAGCGCCGCGGTGGTCAGCGAGTCGCGTCCGGCCGACACGGCCTTCACCGAGGCGATCATCTCCACGGCCATCGACGAGGCGCGGGCGGCGTGACCCCGGCGAGCGCCCGGGCCGCGGATGAGCGCCGGCCGCACGCGCCCCGGGCCCCCCGAGGGGTCGGCGCCGAGACGCTATAGCAACAACTCTCACTCGTGGTGCGCAGCGCCCGCGCCCAAGTGCTCGATCCGTCGTCGGCGTCTTCCGCTCGCAGTCCGAGTTCTGGCTATAGCCTCTCGGCGCCGCCCCCGCGCCCCCCGGGGGCTGCCGACGCGCAGGACGCACGGCCGTGCGAACGCGCAACCCAGGAGCGTCGATGGTCGCGCAGGCCGGTCGTTGCTGGCGGTGGCTCCGGCGAGCGTCCCGCCGGCGTTCGCGTACTGGCCACGGAGGAGTGCCCCTTCCAGGCGAGCGCGCCGAGAGCCCGATCAGCGCGGGGCGGAGAGCGCCTTAGCTCCTCGTCCCCAAGCTTCGGGAGCACCCGCAGAAACCCGACCATCTCCCAGCGGGTGCCCTCCGGCAGTGATCGCTCGAACCCCGGCATCCCGGTGAGCCGCACCCCGCCCGAGACGAGGAAGTGGAGCTCACCGTCGGTGCGGGTCTGCGTCTCGGGCTCGGCCGAGATTGGGCACCGGCGGGTTCAGCCCCGCGGCGATGCTCGACTGCTCCCCGCCGGGCACCCCGTGACACACGAGACAGTGGGCCCGGTAGGCCTCGCGTCCGCGCGCGACGCTCGCGGCGTCAACCGGTGCCGTCTTCCCGCGGGGAGCCCGGGCCCGGACCGCGGCATCCAGCGCGGCGTGGGCAACCATCTTCTCCAGGCGCGAGGGACGGGTGGTGGCCGAGGGATCGACGGCGCCGAGCGCCACCGCTCCCCAGGCGAGGCCTGCTGCACCGAGGAGGATCAGCGGCAGCCCCAGCGCGAGCTGCCGCCGGGTCACGTCCGCCGTTCCTTGATCAGCGCCGCCAGGGCCTTGAGGTCCTCGGTCCCGGCGTCCGACACCATCCAGTACGCCACTCCGCGGTGCGACCAGCGGCACACCGTCCAGCGTCCGGACACCGATGGACGCGGCTCGCTGTCCCGCTCTGCCGAGGGCCAGGCGAACACGTCCACCAGGTGATTTCGCACCTGGTACACGACGGTGGCGACCGGACGACCGTCGAGCGCGTCCACCCGGGCTCCGCGCAGCGAGAACCCGTCACCGCTGCCCGTCGCCGGGATGGAGGCGGGGAGCCGGTCCGCCAGCCAGCGCGTGACGTCCGTGGGATCGGCCGAGGCGAGCTCCACCGTCCGACCCGTGTCGAGCGCCCGCGCATGCACCGAGGCCACCTCGCCCACGATGCGGTCCGTCCGGGGGACGAGCACCAGGGCCAGCATCGCCGCGGCGGCGAGGCCGAACGCGGCGCCCGCACCGGCGAGACGCCGGCGCCGGGTCCGCATGGTGCGCGTCACCCGGATCAGCGCCGTCTCGGCGTCCGGGGCGGTGCTCTTCGCCGACTGCAGCAGCTTGCGGAGCGCACCGAACGTCTCCAGCTCCTGCCGGCAACGGGCGCAGGCGGCCAGGTGCTCCTCCACCGCCAGCGAGCCCTCCAGGGAGAGCTCTCCGTCGAGGTAGGCGTGCAGCGCGCCGCGCGGATGTTCGTCAAAGGTCTCCATCAGTTCCTGCTCCGCGGGTCGCCCACCAGCTCCCGCACCAGCTGCGCGCGTGCGCGCGACAGCCGAGACATGACCGTGCCGATGGGCACGCCGAGGATGCTTGCAATCTCCCGGTAGTTGCACTCCTCCATCTCCCGGAGCACCAGCACCTCGCGATGCAGCCTCGGGAGACGGTCCAGCGCATCGCGGACCATGACCGCGTCGCAGGCCTCGAGCAGCCGCGCCTCGGGGGAGGGGAGCGGGTCCGGCTCGGCCTCCAGGCGCTGCTCCGGCTCCGCGGGCTCGTCGCCCTCGCGCCGTCGCCAGAGCGTGAAGCTCACGTTCCTGACGATGGCCAGGAGCCACGCCCGTGGGCTCTCCCCCGAGAAGCCACGGAAGTGCCGGAACGCGCGGAGGAAGGAGTCCTGCACCACGTCCTGCGCATCCGCCTCGTTGCGCACCAGGGTCCGCGCCAGACGCATCGCCGCCTGGGCGTGCGGTCTGGCGAACTCCTCGAATTTCTTTGAATCGTCGTCCACTGCCGGCCAGGACTCGGTGACCCGGGGCTTATTCCATCGACCGGACGGAATACTCCGGGCGGGTCCCCGAGTCTCGCCACGGAACCGCTCGTCATACCGAAGAGGAGCAGCGCACATGCGCATCGATTGACGCGAGCTCTTGAAGCTCGTGGGGCTGGGTGGAGTCGTCGTCGGCTCGGGCCTCCCGGGCTTTTCCCTGGCCCGGGCCGCCGGGAAGAAGCCGGAGGACTTCTTCTTCCTCCAGCTGTCCGACTCACACTGGGGGTTCAGTGGCCCCCCGAACCCCGAGGCGGACCGGACGCTGAAGGAGACCGTCCAGGCGGTCAACGCGTCCAAGGCAAGGCCTGACTTCATCGTCTTCACCGGCGACCTCACCCACACCACCGACGACGACGCGCTCAGGCGCAAGCGGATGGGCGAGTTCAAGGCCATCGTCTCGGAGCTTCGCGTCCCGAAGACCTACTTCCTCCCCGGTGAGCACGACGCGTCGCTCGACAAGGGGCAGGCGTACCAGGAGTTCTTCGGTCCGCTGCACCAGACGTTCGAGCACAAGGGCGTGCGGTTCATCTCCCTGGACAACGTGTCCGATCCGGCGGGCGCGGTGGGCGACACCCAGATCGACTGGCTGAAGTCCGAGCTCGGCAAGCTGGACAAGGACGCACCCATCGTCATCCTCACCCACCGGCCCCTCTTCGAGCTCTATCCGCAGTGGGACTGGGCGACCGCCGATGGCGCCAAGGTGATCTCGGTGCTCGAGCCGTACCGGCACCTGACGGTGTTCTACGGACACATCCACCAGGAGAACCACCGGATGACCGGGCACATCGCCCACCACTCGGCGAAGTCCCTCATGTTCCCCCTGCCCGCGCCGGGGAGCGTTCCCAAGCGAGCGCCGGTTCCCTGGGATTCCGCAGCATCCCGCGAAGGGGCTCGGCTACCGCGAGGTCGACGTGAAGGGCCCGGACCGGGGGCTCGCGCTCGAGGAGTACGACGTCAAGGGGGCGCGGGTGTGAAGACGGCGGTCACGGTGCTGGCCCTGGTGCTGGCGGTCACCGCGGCGGGCGCCGAGGAGCCACGGATCATCAAGGTCACGGCGAAGAAGTTCGAGTTCTCCCCGGCGGAGATCCACGTGAGGCGGGGCGAGCACGTGGTGCTCGAGCTCACCTCGCTGGACCGGAAGCACGGGTTCAAGCTGCCCGAGCTGGGAATCCGGACCGAGGTCCCCGCCGGTGGGACGACCCGGGTCGAGGTCACCGCGGACAAGGCCGGGCGCTTCCCCTTCGCCTGTGACGTGTTCTGCGGGGACGGTCACGAGGACATGACCGGCATCCTCATCGTCGACCCCTGACGAGCGGCGCCCGGCCAGCGGCAACCGGATTGTCGGGGAACGCTGGCGCAGACGTGGAAAAACTCCACCTGCGCCACCCGGAACGCCGCCATCGTCCGGCCGGGCGTCTTTTGTTGTTGTGCGCCGCCGGTGCGCGACGTCTGCTCCCCGGCGATCAGCCCGCTGGCTGACGGGGAGGACCTATGCGACGGAGCGTGCTTGGGGTGCTTGCTGTGTTGATGCTGTCCGCCGCCGGCTGCGGGAGCTCGACGTCGAACTCCGCGGTCTGCGACAACGTGGCCTCGGCGCTGAACGGCCTGGCGACCAAGTATCAGCAGTGCCGGACGATCCCCACGAACACCTTCGACAAGAACCAGTGCGTCAACGGGTTCAACAACAGCAGCTGCACCGACGCCGACAAGACGAAGATCAACAACTACGTCGCCTGTCTGAACAACCTGCCGACGTGCACGGTTGCCACCCAGTCCACGTGGGTGACCTCCTTCAGCGACTGCGCATCGCAGCTGACCGGACTGTCCAGCGGCTGTTGACGCGCGGGTGAGCGTCAGCCGGTCCGCGTCGCCGGGGCGGACGCGGAGCCGGCCGGCACCTCGCCGGGGTCCGGCTCCCGGCCGGGGAGTCCCACGCCCCGGATCGACGCGTCGAGGATCTCCACCGGGTGCGCCGCGCGGAGGTGGGTCCCCTTCGCCTTGAGCAGCCGCTGGATGTGCAGCGTGCACCCCGGGTTCGCCGAGGCCAGCAGCTCGGCGCGGGTGCGGAGCACGGCCGCGACCTTGCGTTCCCCCACCTCGTCCGCGCTCTCCGGCTGGAACAGGTTGTACGTCCCGGCGCTGCCGCAGCACTGCTCGCCATCGGCGAGTTCCACCACCTCCAAATCAGGGATGCTCCGGAGCAGCATTCGTGGCTGGCTCCGGATGCGCTGCCCGTGCGCGAGGTGGCAGGCGTCGTGGTACGCGACCCGCGCCCGGATGGGGTGGCGCACCGCCCGGGGCGCCCCGAGCGCGGCCAGGAACTCGTGCACGTCCTTCACCTTCGCCGAGAAGGCACGCGCCCGTTCGGCCCACGCCGGGTCGTTCCGGAACAGCCGCCCATAGTCCTTGAGGTGGGAGCCGCAGCCGGCCGAGTTGATGATGATCGCCTCCACGGGGGCACGCTCGAAGCGCTCGATCAACCCCCGCGCGAGGTGCAGTGACTCCTCGTCACGGCCCGAGTGCATCGACAGCGCTCCGCAGCAGCCCTGGCCCGGGGGGACCAGGACCTCGCACCCCTCGGCGGCGAGCACCCGCAGGGTCGCGTCGTTCACCCCGGGGAAGAACACCCGCTGCACGCATCCTGCGACCACGCCGACGCGCGCGCGCGCCGGACCCGCGGCGGGCACCCGCTCGGGGAGCGCGCGGGTGAGCTCCTTCCATCCAACCTCGGGCGTGAGCGCCTCCATCTGACGCAGGTTCGCCGGCAGCAGGCGGAGGATGCCGCTCCGGCGGACGAGCCACCGCAGCCCGCTCCGCGCGTAGAGCAGCAGGAGCGCGCCGATGACCCGCAGGCGCCGGGGATGGGGGAAGACGGAGAAGACCATCCCGCGGAACAGACGGTCACCGAGCGGCCGCCGGTAGGTGCGCTCCACCTTGGCCCGCGTCTCCTCGATGAGGACGTCGTACTTCACGCCCGAGGGGCAGGCGGTCATGCACGCCAGGCATCCCAGGCACTTGTCGAAGTGCCCGGCCACCGTGGGCGTCATGGGGATCTTCCCTTCGCGGAGACCCCGCATCAGGTCGATGCGCCCGCGCGGGCTGTCCATCTCCTCGCCCCAGCTCTGGTACGTCGGGCAGTGCGGCAGGCAGAAGCCGCAGTGCACGCAATCCTCGACCAGATCCCGCTCCGCCATCAGAGAGCACTCCCTCTACAGTCCGCCCACGAACCTTCCTGGCGCGAGCCGTCTTCCAGGATCGAGCCGGTCCTTCACCTGCGCCATCAGCGGCAGTCCCGGTGGGGGCGGCCCCCAGACGTCCACCGCCGCGCGGACCTCGAACGGGGCAGCATGCAGCACCACGCTCCCGTGGAGGAGCGCCTCGCGTGCCGCGTTCACCGCCGCCACCACCGGCCCGGCGGCGCGCACGTCCCCGGCCACGAAGGCGAGCCCGAGCACCGGGTAGCAGACGGCGCGCGGCCGCTCGAGCACCGGGAACAGCGAGCCGAGCGCCGCATTGGCCACCCGCTCGAGCTCCATCGGCTGGGCGGCGAGCTTGGCCCGGAACCCGGCCGGAGACTCGCGCGCGCGGTCGTGACGCTCCCAGAACTCGCGGGCCGCTCCGCTGTCGAGCAGCATCGCGCCCCAGCCCTCCCGCGTGCCGAGCTCGAGCAGCTTCGCGGTCTGCTGCTTGACCCCGGCCTCGAACCCCTCGAAGCGAACCCCCAGCTCGAAGCGCCCGTCGAAGCGGACGCCCAGGTCGTCGCCGCCCTCGTGAACCAGCGCCGCCACCGCGCCGGGCTCGAGCTGGGCCCTCCGCAGGGCGAGCACCACGCGCCGGACGCCGTCCGCGTCCAGATCGGCAAAGAGCACCGTTCCTTCCGTCTCGGATAACGGATGGAGCCGGAAGGTGACGGTACCGATGAGCCCGAGCGTGCCGAGCGAGCCGACCATCAGCTTGGGCACATCGAACCCGGCGACGTTCTTCACCACCTTGCCGCCGCCCCGGGCCAGGGTGCCGTCGGCGCGGACGATGGAGATGCCGATGATGAGGTCGCGGATGCTGCCGTAGCGCGTCCGGCGGGGACCGAAGGCGTTCGTCGCCACCAGGCCGCCGATGGTCGCCCGGGCTGCCCAGGGTGGGTCCAGGGCGAGCATCTGTCCGGAGCGCCGCAGGGTGTCCTGGAGGGAGGCGAGGCGGACGCCGGCCTCGACGGTGACGATTCGATCCAGCGGGGCATGCTCGACGATGCGCTCCAGCCGCTCGGTGCCGAGCACCACCTCCACTCCCTCGGGAGGCGCGCCGATCGACAGCTCGGTGCCGCCCCCGAGGAAGAGCACCCGCGCGTTCTCGCTGGCAGTGCGCCGGAGGACCTCCACCGCCTCATCGAGCGTGCCCGGCCGCTCCTGGCGTGCCGCCGCCAGCGCGTCGGGACTGACCGCGGCCGGGGTCATCCGCGATCCGCGAGCCCGGCCAGCTCGGTGGCGTGCGGGCGGTAGACGCCCGGGCGGTCTCCGCAGAGCCGGGGCGTGGGGAAGACCTTGCTCGGGATTGAACGTCGTCCCGGGATCGAAGGCGCAGCGCACCTTGGCCATGGTGTCGAGGTCCGCCTCGGTGAACATCTCCGCCATGTACGGGGCCTTGTCCGCGCCCACGCCGTGCTCGCCGGTGATGGAGCCGCCGTACCGGATGCAGATCGCGCAGGATCTCCCCGGCGAGCTCCTCGGCGGCCTGCTCCTGTCCGGGCACCTTGGCATCGTAGAGCACGAGCGGGTGGAGGTTGCCGTCGCCGGCGTGGAAGACGTTGGCCACCCGGAGGCTGCGCTCGTCCGAGAGCCGGGCGATCTCCGCCAGCACCCGCGCGATGTCGTTCCGGGGGATGACGCCGTCCTGCACGATGTAGTTGGGGGCCAGCCGGCCCATGGCGGCGAAGGCGCTCTTCCGGCCCTTCCACATCAGCATCCGGTCGTCGTCGTTCTTCGGGACGCGGACCTCGATTGCCCCGGTCCTCCGGGCGATGGACACCGCCACCGCCGAGGTGTGCTCGGCCTCCGAGGCGCAGCCGTCCACGTCCATCAGGAGCGCTGCGCCCACGTCGGGCCAGTCGAGCCCGGTCGCGGCCACCGCGGCCTTGATTGCCAGGCGGTCCATCATCTCGATCGCCGCCGGGACGATGCCGCTGCCGATGATCTCCGAGACGCATGCCCCCGCCTCGTCGGTCGAGGGGAAGGTGGCGAAGAAGGTCCGGGTGGCCTCGGGCTTCCGGAGGATGCGGAGCACCACCTCGGTGACGACGCCGAGCGTGCCCTCGCTGCCCACCACCACCCCCAGCAGGTCGTAGCCCGGGGTGTCCAGCACCGGGCCGCCGAGGTCGATCACCTCGCCCGAGGCCGTCACCAGGCGCACGCCCAGGACGTGGTTCACCGTGAAGCCGTACTTCAGGCAGTGGGCACCGCCCGAGTTCTCCGCCACGTTGCCGCCGATGGTGCACACGCTCTGCGAGGAGGGGTCAGGCGCGTAGTAGTAGCCCGCGCCGGAGATCTCCTTGCTCACGTCGAGATTGATGACCCCGGGCTGGACGCGGATCCAGCGGTCGTCCAGGTTCACCTCGAGGATGCGCTTCATCCGCGAGAGCCCGAGCAACATGCACCCCGGCACCGGGAGCGCACCGCCCGAGAGGCCGGTGCCAGCGCCGCGGGGGACGACTGGCATCCCGGCCTCCACCGCGATGCGCACCACCGCCGACACCTCCTCGGTGGAGGCGGGCAGCACGACCACGCTCGGCGACGCACGGAAGCTGGTCAGCGCGTCGCACTCGTAGGTCCGCAGCTGCACCGGCTCGCGGATGACGTTGTGCTCACCCACCACCGCGATCAACCGCTGGATGACGCCGGGCGGCGCCGGGAGCGGCACGGGGGCCGGGGCGGTGTGACTGACCTGCGACGGCGCGGACATGGCCCGTTCCTAGTCGAGGTACTTGTACGCGGGCAGGGTGAGGAACTCGGGGAAGGTGGTCGTGAGCACGCACGCGTCCAGGATCTCCGCCGCCTCGCGGTAGCGCCCTGGACCACCCTCGGTGAGCCGGGCCATCTGCGCATCGCGCGTGGTCCGGTACATCTCCTCGCTGGCCGGACGCCCGTCGTCGAGCTTCGCCCCGTGGTGGATCCACTGCCAGAGCTGCGCGCGGGAGATCTCCGCCGTCGCCGCGTCCTCCATCAGGTTGTAGATGGCGGCGGCGCCGTTCTCCAGGAGCCAGGAGTTGATGTACTGGAGCGCCACGTCGACGTTCAGCCGGAAGCCGGCCTCGGTGATCTTCCCGTCGGGCACGCGCGGGTCGGTCAGCTGGGCCGCGGTGACCTGCACCTCGGAGCGCATCCGCTCCTTCTGGTTGTCCTTCGGCCCCAGCTTCTGGTCGAAGACCTCCTTCGCCGTGGGGACCAGATCCGGGTGCGCCACCCAGGTGCCGTCGAAGCCGTCGTTCACCTCGCGGAGCTTGTCCTCCCGGACCTTGGCCAGCGCCTTCTCGTTGATCTCGGGGTTCTTCCGGCTGGGGATGAAGGGCGCCATGCCCCCCATCGCGTGTGCCCCGTGCGTGTGACACGACTTGACCAGCAGCTCGGTGTAGGCGCGCATGAACGGCACCGTCATGCTGACCTGTGCCCGGTCCGGGAGGACGAGGTCCTTCCGGTTCCGGAACTTCTTGATGAAGGAGAACATGTAGTCCCAGCGGCCGGCGTTGAGCCCGCTGGCGTGCTCGCGCAGCTCGTAGAGGAACTCCTCCATCTCGAACGCCGCGGGCAGCGTCTCGATCAGCATCGTCGCCCGGATGGTGCCGCGGGGAATCTTCAGCGCCTCCTGGGCGAAGACGAACACCTCGTTCCACAGCCGGGCCTCGAGGTGGCTCTCCATCTTCGGCAGGTAGAAGTACGGCCCCGTCCCGCGCTCGAGCAGGGCGCGGGCGTTGTGGAAGAAGTAGAGCCCGAAGTCGAAGAGGCTCGCGCTGATCGGCGTGCCGTCCACCGTCAGGTGCTTCTCCGGCAGGTGCCAGCCGCGGGGGCGGACCAGCAGCACTGCGGTCTTCTCGTTCAGCCGGTAGCTCTTGCCGCCTTGCTCGAGCGAGATGGTGCGCCGGACGGATTCGATGCAGTTCTGCTGGCCCAGGACCACGTTCCGCCACGAAGGGGAGAGCGAGTCCTCGAAGTCGGCCATGAAGACGTCCGCCCCCGAGTTGAGGGCGTTGATCATCATCTTCCGCTCGGTGGGGCCGGTGATCTCCACATGGCGCCGCTGGAGGTCCTTCGGCGTCGGCGCGACCTTCCAGTCGCCGCCGCGGATGGACTTGGTCTCGGGGAGGAAGTCCGGCATCTCCCCGCGGTCGAAGGCCTTCTGGCGCTCGGCGCGGGCGGAGAGCAGCTCCTGACGTCGTGGCTCGAACTGGCGGTGCAACGACTCGAGGAACGCCAGCGCCTCCCGGGAGAGCACCTTCTCGGCGCCTTCCGGGGCGGAGGTCAGGACGTGGAGAGACATGGGGTGCTCCTTACTTCGGGATCATGCCCGGGAAGACGTACGCCTGGAGCATCACCAGTACACCCACCAGAGCCGCCAGCGCGAGGCTGTGGAAGAAGACGTAGCGCAGAATCTCTCCTTCGTGACCTTCCTGCTTCGTGGCCACGCCTGCCACCACGATGCTCTGGGCGTCGATCATCTTTCCCATCACGCCACCTGAACTGTTGGACGCCGCGGTGAGGATGGGGTTGAGCCCGAGTTGCTGCGCGGAGACCTTCTGGAGGTTTCCGAACAGCACGTTGGACGAGGTATCGCTGCCCGTCAGCGCCACGCCCAGCCAGCCGAGCATCGGTGAGAAGAACGGGAACAGGCTGCCCGTCGCCGCGAACGCCAGGCCCATGCTCGCGTCCGATCCCGAATAGCGGGTGGTGAAGCCGAGTGCGAGCATCGCGGCGATGGTGAGCAGCGAGAACCGGACCCGTTTGAGCGTGTGCAAGTAGTAGGAGACGAGTTCCTTCGGCTTCAGGCCGAGCAGGAGGCCGGCGATGATGCCGGTCAGGAGCAGCGCCGTGCCGGTCGCCGAGATCCAGTTGAAGGTGAACTTGGCGGCCTCGGGCGTCGGCTTGGCGACGATGGGCGCTGCCTTGAGCACCAGGTTGTGGAGGTATGGGACCTCGATCGACGGCTGCACCGGCGCGCCAGACTTGTTGAGCACGGTCTTGATCGTCGGGTAGCCCCACGCGAACACCAGGACCGAGAGGATGAGCCAGGGCATCCAGGCCTTCCAGGCGGCTCCGCTGCTCGGCGTCGTCTCGGCGGTGGTCACGTGGTCGGCCTCGCCCTCGAACCGCCAGATCTTCTTGGGCTGCCAGAACCGGAGCAGCACGTACGTCGCGCCGATGCTGACCATGGCGGCGATGATGTCGACGAGCGCCGGTCCCATGGTGTTGCGAGACGATGAACTGGGGAACGGCGAAGAACACGCCGGCGACCAGGCAGGCAGGCCAGACCTCGGCCATCCCGGCGAAGCCGGCCATGGCCCACACCAGCCAGAAGGGGACGATCACCGAGAAGAAGGGGAGCTGCCGGCCCACCATCGCGCTGAGCTTGTCCAGCGGAAGCCCGGTGACCGCCGCCAGGGTGATGACCGGGGTGCCGAGCGCGCCGAAGGCGACCGGCGCCGTGTTGCCGATGAGCGAGAGGCCGGCGGCGGCGAGCGGCTTGAACCCGAGGCCGATGAGCATTGCTGCGCAGATGGCCACCGGCGTGCCGAATCCGGCGGCGCCCTCGATGAAGGCGCCGAACGAGAAGCCGATGAGCAGGACCTGGATCCGGCGGTCAGCCGCCAGGTTGGCGATGGTGTGCTTGACCACCTCGAACTGCCCGGTCCCGACCGAGATGTCGTAGACGAAGATGGCGTTGAGGACGATCCACCCGATCGGGAACAGTCCGAACGCTGCCCCGTTGACCGCGGCGGCCACCGCCATCGACGCCGGCATCGAATACACCGCGATGGCGACCAGGAGCGCCGCCGCGAGGCCGAGTAGCGCCGCGATGTGCGCCTTCACATGGAAGAAGGCCAGCGATCCCAGGAGGACGATGACCGGCAGTGCTGCAACCACCGCCGACAGGAAGAGGTTGCCGAGCGGCGCGTAATTCTGAGTCCACGTCATTGTCCGAACCCGCCTGTTGAGGTTGGCCTGCGACGAGGGGCGCAATCTCCTTGGCCGGCGCGGCGAGAGCAACAGTTCTCCGCAAACTTTCTGCGGGAGGAGCTTTCACCGGGCAAAGGCGGCCCCGCTGCCGGTGTCGACCTGCCGAATGCCGCGGTGCGCCGTCGCCCGGGCGGACGAGGCCGCCGCGACTCAGCCCCCGGCGACTGCAGCCTCGGGCAGCGGCGTGGGAACGTCCGCCGCCTCGGCCAGCGCCGGCCGGGGGAGGGGGGTGACCAGGGCTCCCAGGGTTCCGGAGGCGCCCTCGGCGAAGAGCGTCCGGTCGGCCTTGTGGAGCAGCGCCTCGAGTCCCTGGCCGGTGGCGGCGCTGATTGCGACCCCACCGCGCGTGCGGACGAGCGTCTCGGCCAGCGCGGGGTCGATCCGGTCCGCCTTGTTCCACACCAGGATGCGCGGCTTGGAGAGCAGGCCGAGCGTCTCCAGGATCTGTTCCACTGCCTCGACCTGGGCGTCGTGCGCCGGGTCCGACGCGTCCACCACGTGGAGGAGCAGCGAGGCGTCGTCCAGCTCTTCCAGGGTGGCGCGGAAGGCGTTCATCAGATCGGGCGGCAGGTCACGGATGAAGCCCACCGTGTCGGTGATGATGACCTCCCGCTCCTCGGGGAAGCGGAGGCGGCGGCTGGTGGGGTCGAGCGTGGCGAACAGCTTGTCCTCGGCGAGGACCGTGCTGTGGGTCAGCGCGTTCAGCAGGGTGGACTTGCCGGCGTTGGTGTAGCCGACGATGGAGATGACCGGCAGCTCGCGGCGCTCCCGACGGCCCCGGCGGACCTGGCGCTCGCGCGAGAGGTGCTCGATGCGCTTCTCCAGGTGGACGATTCGGTCGCGCACCCGGCGGCGGTCGATCTCCAGCTTGGTCTCGCCGGGTCCGCGCCCTCCGATGCCGCCCGCCAGGCGCGAGAGCGAGTCGTCGCTCTGGGCGAGGCGGGGGAGGAGGTACTTGAGCTGGGCCAGCTCCACCTGGAGCTTGCCGTCGGCGCTCTGGGCGCGCTGGGCGAAGATGTCCAGGATGAGCTGGGTGCGGTCGAGCACCTTGAGGGCCGTCTCCTCGGCGATGTGCCGGCTCTGCGAGGGGCTCAGGTTCCGATCGAAGACCAGGAGATCGGTCCCCAGCTGCATCGCCCGGAGGTTCAGCTCCTCGAGCTTGCCCCGGCCGATGAGGAAGCGCGGGTCCGGCTCCCGCCGCATCTGGAGCACCGAGTCCAGCACCTCGACGCCGGCCGTGCGCGACAGCTCCCGGAGCTCGGCGAGCGAGGCCTCGGCCCGGCCGCGCTCCCCGTCGAGCGCCACGCCCACCAGCATCGCCCGCTCCCGGCCGGACACCCGTCGGCCCGCCGTCCCCTGCGCCAGCTCGTCCTCGAGCGCGCTCAGCGTCGCGGCGAGGTCGGGCTGCGGGCCGTGCACCGAGGGCAGCGTCTCCGTCCGCCAGTAGCTTCCGTCTCCGTTCGCCGGGACCAGGTGCCCGAAGTGCAGCACACCGGGGAGGCCGTCCGGGCGCACGCCGATGGCGGCCACCAGGTCGAGCCGGAGCAGCGCGAGGTCGGTGAGGTCGTCGCGGGTGAGGGGCTCGGACTTGAGGTGGGTGTGGACCAACCGGAGGCCACGGAGACGCACCTGGCCCGCGCGGGCGCGGCCGATGTCCGGGAGCTCGAGCTTGTGGGCATTGCCGACCACCACCTGCTCGACCTCGCCCTTGCGGTTCAGCAGGACCCCGACCTGGCGATTCGTCTCGAGCGACAGCTCGGTGAGGTGCCGGGCCAGCTCGGGGCTGACGATCTCGTGCGGCGAGACCCGTCGGCGGTAGGTGTTGCGAAGTTGCTGCAGCTCGCTGGGCTTGAGGCCGAGGGTGTTGCCGTGCAGGTCTTTCAGGTTCGCGTCTCCGTGGGACGGCCCTGGGGCAGCCCCTGGGGATGATCTAGCCATTTCCGGACTCTTTCGCTCGTCAGCAAACGGTGCCTGCAAGGCCGGGAACGGTCTGCCCGGGAGGGGCGGAGCGTGGTGCATTGGGGTCTGGAAACCATGAAGCGGTGGATGCCCTTCGTTGTCCTCGCCGGCGCGCTCGGGTGCGCTGGCGGCCAGTCCCCCCACGTCCTTCTCGAGCCGGGGACGCCGCCGGAGACCGCGCGCCTGCACTCACGTCCGGCGGTGGGCTTCCATCCGGGCACGCCGGGCCTGTTCAAGCTGGGACTGGCGGAAGGGCGCGATGGGCTGCTCTTCATCCCCAAGGAGGCGCGCTCCCGGCAGGTTCCGCTCCTGGTCATGCTCCACGGGATGGGGAGCTCGGCGGCGAACGTCTGGGCCGTCATCCACGACGACGCCGAGGAGCGCGGGGTGGCGGTGCTGCTGCCCGACAGCCGGGCATACACCTGGCAGTTCGAGCCCGGGAACTTCGGAGCGGACCGCGCCTTCCTGGATGCGGCGCTGGCCCACACCTTCGCGCGGGTTCCGGTCGATCCGACGCGCATCGCGCTCGCCGGATTCTCGGCCGGCGCCTCCATCGCCCTGTCCCTGGGTCCGTCGAACGGCGACCTCTTCCGCTGGGTGATGGCCTTCTCCCCCACCGGCATCGTCGTCACGGGGACCGAGGGGCACCCGCAGTTCTTCGTCGCGCACGGGACGCAGGACGGGATCGCGCCCATCGGAATGACGAGCCGAGCCATCGTCCCGGCCCTCCGGGCTGCCGGCGACCCGGTGGTCTATCGCGAGTATCCGGCCGGTCACGAGATGCCGCCGCCCGCGCTCCACGAGGCGTTCGCGCTCCTGGCCGGGGACTGAACGCCGCTGCTGAGCTGCCGGGGCGTGGTCAGGACTTCTTCATGATGCCCAGGAAGCCCTCGCCGGTGAGCGAGCCGTCCTGGTTTCGTCGGAAGGTGAAGCGCTCCCGGCCGCACGACATGCGGATCTGCTTGTCGTCGAGCGTGTAGCTGCAGTCGCGGGTCTCCCCGGCGTAGCTGAGCGTGCTCTTCCCGCCGGACTTCAGCTCGAGGACGACCAGACCGTTCACGTTCGAGTAGGTGCCTTCCACCTTCGCGCCGCAGGCCACGAGAACCACGGCGAGACCGAGACAGAACCCTCTGCGCATGCCGGACCTCCTCCACGAGCGGGGACGGTCCCAAGTGCGCGAGAACGGACAAGGAACCGTCATCGGGAGTGTGTGAGCGCCGCTCCCCAGGGCAACCAGGATCCAGTACCCAACGGAAGCCAGCGAGGGCGTCTCGGGCAACCGACTGGGGTGAAACCAGGGCCCGGCCTCCGGCGTATACGAGCCGATGAGGACCCTCGACATGGACCCGAAGCACTTCCCGGTGGAGCACACCGACGACGAGTGGAAGAAGCAGCTCTCGCCCGCGGCCTACACGGTGCTGCGCCAGCAGGGCACGGAGCGCGCCTTCACCAGTCCGTTGAATCGCGAGAAACGGCCCGGGACCTTCCTCTGCGCGGGCTGCGGCGAGGCCCTGTTCTCCTCGAAGGACAAGTTCGAGAGTGGCACCGGGTGGCCCAGCTTCACCGCGCCGCTCCCGGGCGCCGTGGAGACCGACACCGACGAGACCCACGGGATGGTTCGCACCGAGGTCCACTGCGCCCGCTGCGGCGGCCACCTGGGCCACGTCTTCGAGGACGGCCCGCGCCCCACCGGCGAGCGCTTCTGCATGAACGGCATCGCGCTCCAGTTCCACCCGGAGTCCGACGGCTAGCGCCGCTCTCCGGTTCACTGACCTGACTGCGGCCGCCCTGACCTCACCGACTGCAGCCTCTGACGTCACCCGAATCTGGACCTCGCCTTCGGCCGCCCTGACCTAGGGTCCGCCGGAGATGAGCCCCGAGACCCGGCAGGTCCTCGCGCAGGTCGCCCCGTTCCTCGTCGGCGTCGCCATCCTCGGCGTGCTGATGGCCGTCCGTCCGGAGACCCGGGCGCGGCTCGCGTGGAAGCCCGTCCCGCTCGGCACGCTGGTCCGCTGGCTCGTGCTCTGGGTGGTCTGGGTCACGGCGACCGAGCTTCTCGGCGAGGCGCTCGGCCGGCCATCCCCCGGTCGCTGGACGCTGCACGGCGTCGCGCTCGGGCTCAAGGTCCTGGGCATCGTCGTCCTCGCGCCGTTGCTCGAGGAGTGGGTGTTCCGGGGCCTGCTCTTCCAGCTCCTGCTCGCGCGCGCCGGAGCGGGGCCCGCCGTCGTAGGCACGGCGGTGCTCTTCACGCTGGCGCACTTCCAGTACCGCCCGCCGGACTTGGTCCTCGTGCTTCTCGACGGCCTGCTGCTCGGGCTCGCCCGACTCAGGACGGGCTCGACCCGCGTCCCGTTCTGGATGCACCTGCTCGGGAACGCATTCGCCGCGTGGCAGCGCCTCAGGCCGTGGTAGCCGGGCTCCGCGCGCCCGGATCCGGACAGAGGCTCGGTTCAGCGTGGGCCTCCCGATAGATGGGCCGCCCGGAGCCGCCGCGCCGCCTCGTCCAGCGTGGCGTCGGCCTTGCAGAACGCGAACCGCGCGACGCACGGCGCCTGCGCCCGGTCCACGTAGAAGGCCGAGAGCGGGATGGCCGCGACCTTCACCCGCGTCGTGAGGTCACGGCAGAATGCGTCGTCGTCCGTGAAGCCGCGCCCCGCCACGTCGACGCAGGCGAAGTACGCGCCCTCCGGTCGCCACGGAACGAGCCCCGCGGCCTCCAGCGCCTCGAGCAGCTTCGCCCTCCGGCGGGCGTACCCGGCCTGCAGCTCGACGAAGTACGCGTCCGGCAACCGGAGCGCCGCGGCGACTGCCTGCTGGAGCGGCGTCGGCACGGCGAACGTCACGTACTGGTGCGCCTGGAGCACCGCGTCCCGCAGCACGCGGGGGCCCATCGCCCAGCCCACCTTCCACCCGGTGAAGCCAAAGGTCTTCGCCCCGCTGCTGATGGTGAGGGTCCGTTCGGCCATCCCCGGGAGTCCGGCCAGCGAGCGGTGCTCGGCGCCGTCGTAGACCAGGTGTCCGTAGACCTCGTCCACCACCGCGACCGCGTCCCAGCGCCGGGCGAGCGCCGCCACCTGCTCCAGCTCCGGGACGGTGAAGACCTTCCCGGTCGGGTTGTGCGGCGTGTTCAGGAGCACCACCCGGGTGCGCGGACCGAACGCTGCCGCCAGCGCGCCCTCGTCGAACCACCAGCGCGGGTGTCTGGCATCGGGCGGCCGCAGCGTCACCGGGCGGAGCACGCCGCCGGCCATCGCCACGCTCGCGGCGTACGAGTCGTACACCGGCTCGAACGCCACCACCTCGTCCCCGGGGTCCACCAGCCCCTGCACCGCGTCGAAGATGGCCTCCGTCGCGCCACAGGTGACGACCACCTCGGTGTCGGGGTCCACCGCGAGTCCGAGGAAGCGACGGGCGTGCTCGCTGATGGCCTGGCGGAGCGCCACCGCGCCGAGTCCGGGCGCGTACTGGTTCTCGCCTCTGCGGAGCGCGGCCACCGCCGCCTCGCGGACCACCTCGGACCCGTCGAAGTCGGGGAAGCCCTGGCCCAGGTTCACCGCGCCGGAGCGTGCGGCGAGCGCGCTGAACTCGGAGAACACCGTGGGCTGCAACGCCCGCACGCGTCCGGAAGCCTGCACGGGCCGGAACGCTACCACCCGTCGGCCGTCTTGACGGGCCACGGTTCTTGGTCCACATGCTTCGCCCCCGCCGCCATGGACCGAACCGAACGCCTGCTCGATCTCGTGGCGCTGCTGCTCGATGCCCACGAGCCGGTGTCCTGGGCCGAGCTCAAGGAGTCCTTCCCCGAGGACTACGGAAGCGGCAGCGACGAGGCCACCGAGCGAAAGTTCGAGCGCGACAAGGCGGAGCTGCTCGAGCTGGGCATCCCGCTCACCTACGTCCAGGGCGACGAGGATCGAAAGGACGGCTACCTCCTCGACCGGAGCGCCTACTACCTCCCCGAGCCCGGCTTCACCCCCGAGGAGATGGCGGTGCTGTACGCGGCCGGCTCGGCCGCGCTGGCCTCGGGCGCGTTCCCCGGCCGGCACGACCTCCAGCATGCCCTGCGGAAGATCGGCTTCTTCGCCGGCGGCGAGCTGGCCATGCCCCGGGTGCGGATGGAGCTGGGCGCGGTGCGCGAGACGGCTGCGCTGCCCGAGCATCTCGAGACGCTCTGGACCGCCGCCAGCGCCCGCAAGTGGGTGGAGCTGGTCTACGCCTCGCCGAAGAGCCCCCAGCCCTCGACGCGGAAGGTGGACCCCTACGGGCTCGTGCTCCGCCGGGGAGTCTGGTCGCTCGTCGGCTACTGCCACCTCCGGCAGGGGCTGCGCACCTTCCACGTCCACCGCATCCGGGCGCTGAAGATGAACACCAGCAAGCCACGGACGCACGACTTCGATGTGCCGCAGGACTTCGTCATCGACGCGCACGTACCGCACGCTCCCTGGCAGTGGGGCATCGAGCCTCCGGTCGAGGTGCGGCTCGAGCTGCAGGGCCCGCTCGCGACCCAGGCCGGCGCGCATTTCCCCGACGGGCGGCTGGAGCGCACCGGCGGTCGCACCGAGGTGGTGCTCACCGTCACCCTCCTGGACGCGCTGCTCAAGCACGTGCTCGCGCTCTGGCCGCAGGCGCGCGTCCTCTCACCCGAGCCGGCCCGGGCGCGCTTCCGGGCGCTGGCCCAAGCCGTCGCCGCACGGCACGGAGGCAAGGCGTGAGCGACGTGCACGAGCGGCTCCGGCGCCTCCTCTTCGTGGTCCCGTACGTCGCCCGGCACCGCGGGGTGACGGTCGACGCGCTGGCAAGGCAGCTGGGGGTGAGCCGCGAGGAGCTGCTCCGCGACCTCGAGCTCCTCACCATGGTGGGCCGTCCGCCGTTCCAGCCGGACGACTTCATCGACCTCCACGTCGAGAACGATCAGGTATGGGTCGACCTCGATCAGCGGTTCAGCAAGCCGCCGCGGCTGACCGGTCCCGAGGCCGCTGCGCTCGGCTCCGCCGCGGAGCTCCTCCGTCCGGCGGCGCAGACTGCGCTCGCCTCGGCGCTGGCCAAGCTGGAGAAGGTGCTCCCGGCGCAGGCCAAGCGGCTGTACCGGGAGCTGGGGACCGCGGTGAACGCGCGCTCACAGGCCTCGCAGGAGCTGGGCATCCTCACCCGCGCGGTCGAGGAGCGCCGGGTCCTCGAGTTCGACTACGCCGGCCGTGGGAGCACCGCCGTCGAGCACCGCCGCGTCGAGCCGGTGGAGGTCTTCAACCACCGGGGTCAGTGGTACCTCTACGGCTGGGACCTCGGCCGCGGCTCCGAGCGCCTCTTCCGGCTCGACCGGATGACGGGCATCCAGCGCACCGAGCAGAGCTCCTCTCCGCGCTCGATGCCTCCGGCCCGTGTCCCGGATCCGGCGGAACGCGGCGAGGTACGGGTGCGGTTCACCGCCATCGCCGCGCCGTACCTTCGCGAGCGGTTCGGCGGCGAAGCGCGCGAGCTCACCGACGGCGGCGTCGAGGTGAGGGTCACCGGCGACGAGCGCTGGCTGGTGCAGTGGATCCTCTCGTTCGGGGGAGAGGCCGAGGTCATCGAGCCCGCGTCGGCGCGGCAGGCTGTCGCCGCGGCAGCGCTGCGGGCGCTCGGCGAGACCGGCTAGGCGCGCCTGGTGGCTCAGATCCGCGGCGGCAGCTGATCGCCCTCGAAGTCCACCTCGTCGATGTAGCACCAGCCCCAGTCCTCGCCCCGCTCCATCGACTGGACGATGGGGTGCTGGGTGGCGTGGAAGTGCTTCGTCGCGTGGCGGTTGGGGCTGGAGTCGCAGCAACCGACGTGACCGCAGGTCAGGCACAGGCGCAGGTGCACCCAGCGGCCGCCCATCTTCAGGCAGTCCTCGCAGCCCTTCGTGGTGCTGGGGTGCACCGGCTTCAGCGTCTCGACGTGGGGGCAGTCGACCATGATGGGCGCCGAGACTGCTTGGCCTGCGTCGGGCCGGTCAATCCGGTCACGCAGATTCGTTCCACAGCTGACCACGCGGTCCCTGGCGCAACCTCGCCGGTTCAGGGGAGGTGACAATCGCCGGGCCTGGCGCGGTCGGTGGGACGGCTCGTCGGCGGGTTCGAGGTCGGTGACCTCCTGGTGGGGTGTCTCCTGCACCCCGGTGAGGCGGGGTCCGGCGAGGCCTGGGACAACCCGTCCTGGACGGGGGCCCGTTGCCGTGCGTGTGGCGCATGGGGCCCATCGGGCGCGCGGTCGTTGCGCCGGTTGCTTCCGTGTTGCATACCCCCTCACGGCCATGACCACCGATTCGTTCAAGACTCGAGGCAGCCTGCAGGCCGGCGGCAAGACCTACGAGGTCTTCTCGCTCGACGTGCTGGCCAGGTCGCACCCCGCCGTCCGCCAGCTGCCGTTCTCGCTGCGCGTTCTCCTGGAGAACCTCCTCCGGCACGAGGATGGGCGGGTGGTGAAGCGCGAGCACATCGAGAAGATGCTCGCCTGGAGCCCCAAGGCCGCGCCCGAGACGGAGATCTCGTTCCACGTCGCGCGGGTGCTGCTCCAGGACTTCACCGGCGTGCCCGCGGTGGTCGACCTCGCCGGGATGCGCGAGGCCCTCGCTGCGCTCGGCGGTGACCCGAACAAGATCAACCCCCGGAACCCGGCGGACCTGGTCATCGACCACTCGGTGGTGGTGGACCAGTTCGGCTCGATCCAGGCGTTCCAGGCCAACGCCGACCTCGAGTTCGACCGGAACCGCGAGCGCTACGCCTTCCTCCGCTGGGGCCAGGGCGCCTTCCGCAACTTCCGCGTCGTTCCGCCCGACACCGGCATCTGCCACCAGGTGAACCTCGAGTTCCTCGCCCAGGTCGCCTTCTCCGACGGAACCCGGCTGTACCCGGACACGCTGGTCGGCACCGACTCGCACACCACCATGGTCAACGGCCTGGGCGTCGTGGGCTGGGGCGTGGGTGGCATCGAGGCGGAGGCGGCGCTCCTCGGCCAGCCGCTCACCATGCTCATCCCCCAGGTGGTCGGGTTCCGGCTGATCGGGAAGCTGCCCCCCGGCGCAACGGCGACCGACCTGGTGCTCACCGTGACCCAGATGCTCCGCAAGAAGGGCGTCGTCGGGAAGTTCGTCGAGTTCTTCGGCCCGGGCATCGGCGAGCTCTCGCTGCCGGACCGCGCCACCATCGCCAACATGGCGCCCGAGTACGGCGCGACCATCGGCTTCTTCCCGGTGGACGCCCAGACGCTGGCCTACCTCCGCTTCACCGGCCGGCCCGCGGCCCAGGTGGAGGTGGTCGAGGCCTACTGCAAGGCGCAGGGCCTGCTGCACACCGCCGAGACGCCGGAGCCGGTCTTCTCCGACCTGCTCTCGCTCGACCTCGGCACCGTGGAGCCGAGCCTCGCCGGTCCCAAGCGGCCGCAGGACCGCGTGCCGCTCAAGGACGCCAAGAAGATCTTCCAGAAGAGCCTCCTCGACATGGTGAACACCGCGCCGCCCCAGGACGAGGACGCGGCGCCTGCCTCGGCCAAGCCGGCGCAGCCCGTCTCCGGCGCGTCGAAGCTCTCGGCCAGCGCGGTGGTGAACCAGGGCACGCTGAGCTACCGGCTCCAGCACGGCGCGGTGGTCATCGCGGCCATCACCTCCTGCACCAACACCAGCAACCCCGCCGTGCTCCTCGCGGCCGGGCTGCTGGCGAAGAAGGCGGTCGAGCGGGGGCTGGGCACCAAGCCCTGGGTGAAGACCTCCCTCGCCCCGGGCAGCAAGGTGGTCATGGACTACCTGCGCTCGGCGGGTCTCGTGCCCTATCTCGAGGCGCTGGGCTTTCACCTGGTGGGCTATGGCTGCACCACCTGCATCGGGAACTCCGGCCCGCTGCCGGAGCACATCGCCAGCGCGGTGACCGAGCAGGACCTGATCGTCGCCGCGGTGCTCTCGGGCAACCGGAACTTCGAGGGCCGGATCAACCCCTTCGTCCGGATGAACTTCCTCGCCAGCCCGCCGCTGGTGGTCGCCTACGCGCTGGCCGGCGAGATGGACATCGATCTCGTCACCGAGCCCCTGGCGGTCGACCGCAACGGCAGTCCGGTCTACCTGAAGGACATCTGGCCGTCGGACCAGGAGATCCGCGAGGCCGTCGCCGCGCACGTCAAGCCCGAGCAGTTCCGGAACCAGTACGCGCACGCGCTCGAGGGCGACGCGCGCTGGCAGAAGCTGCAAGTGCCGACCTCCAACACCTTCGCCTGGGACGAGAAGAGCACCTACGTCCGCCGCCCGCCCGTTCTTCGAGAACCTGCCGAAGGAGCCGGCCGCGGTGCAGGACATCAGGAGCGCGCGCGTGCTCGCCCTGCTCGGCGACTCGGTGACCACCGACCACATCAGCCCCGCGGGAAGCATCGCCAAGGCGAGCCCGGCGGCGCGCTACCTGATGGAGCAGGGCGTCGAGCCGAAGGACTTCAACTCGTACGGAAGCCGCCGCGGCAACCACGAGGTGATGGTGCGCGGTACGTTCGCCAACATCCGCCTGCGGAACCTGCTCGTCCCGGCGGCGTGGAGGGCGGCGTCACCGTCCACCATCCCACCCGGGAGCGGATGAGCATCTACGACGCGGCCATGAAGTACGCCGCGGAGAAGACGCCGCTGGTGGTCATCGCCGGCGCGGAGTACGGCACCGGCAGCTCGCGCGACTGGGCGGCCAAGGGAACGCTGCTGCTCGGAGTGCGGGCCGTGCTGGCCAAGAGCTTCGAGCGCATCCACCGGAGCAACCTGGTGGGCATGGGCGTGCTCCCGCTCCAGTTCGACGCGGGCGTGGACGCCGCGACCCTGGGCCTGACCGGGAAGGAGACCTTCGAGGTCCTCGGCGTCGCCGAGGGGCTGGCCCCCGGCAAGCGGCTCACGGTGAAGGCCACCGGCGAGCAGGGCAGCGAAGGAGTTCAGCGTGACCTGCCGCATCGATACGCCGAACGAGCTCGACTACTACCGCAACGGCGGCATCCTGCCGTTCGTCCTCCGCCAGCTGGCGAAGGCGTAAAGCGCCGATCGATCTGATTGCGGCCACCCTGACTCAGTGGGCGGAAGCGTCCTTGCGGCGCCGCTTGTCCAGGTACATCCGGCTGTCCGCCTCCGACAGGAGGTCCTCGAGCGGCTCGGGCGCGGCGGGATCGAACGCCGCCACGCCGGTGCTGAACCCGAGCCGGTAGTCCTGGCCGGCGTGCGTGTTCAGCGCGTCCAGCCGGGTAGAGAGCCGTGAGAGGAGATCCTTCTCCCGCACCACCGAGGAGTCGGTCACCAGGACCACGAACTCGTCCCCGCCGAGGCGCGCCACGACGTCGCGCTCGCGGAAGGTGGACTTGAGCACCTTCGCCGTGTCGACCAGCGCGCGGTCACCCGCGGCGTGGCCGAGGCGGTCGTTGATGTCCTTGAGCTCGTCCAGGTCGACGAAGATGAGGAGCATCGGCCGGTGGGCGAGCGCGGCCGCGTCCAGCTGCGCCCGGGCGTGGCGGAGGAAGCCGCGACGGTTGTACAGCCCGGTGAGCTCGTCCAGGTACGTGAGGTTCGCCTCGAGCGGATGTCCGTGTCCCTCGCCGGCACGAAGCCGGGCCCGGTCGGTCACGTCGCGCCAGACCCAGAGCTGCTGGTCGCGCCGCTGGTCCACGACGACGGGGACCACGTCGCACTCGAGCACCCGCCCGTCGCTCATGGCCCAGCACTCGCCCATCACCGGCCCGTCCTGCCGCTGGAGCTCGGCGGCGCGCCCGAGGAAGTGCGCGGTATCGGCGAATGCCTCGCCGAGCCGCTCGCAGAGCTCTCCGAGCGACACCCCGGTCAGGGCTCCCGCCGGCTCCTGGAGGGTGAAGAGGCGGCAGAACGCAGGATTGGTGGCGAGCACCCGTCCGTGCGCGCCTATGACCAGCACCCCGTCCCCGGTCGCCTCCAGCAGCGTCCGCCAGAGCGCGAGCGCGTGCGGGGCCGGAGCTTCCGCTGGACCGGGATCGCTGTGGAGGGGGGTCGAGTCCACTGGACGACCAGGCCCCGATGGTAAGGCGTGCACCTGACGGGATCCCACCCCCCACCTGGGGGGGCGAGTGGCGGGGGGTTATGCCGCCACGCGGGGCCTTGCCAGGGCGGCGACCCGCGCCACCAGCACTTCCGGCTCCACGGGTTTCGTCAAGTAGTCCTGGAAGCCGGCGTCGAGCGCGCGGCGGCAATCCTCGGGCCGGGCGAAGGCGCTGACCGCCACCGCCGGCATCCCGCCTGCTGCGCCAGGACCGTTTCGGCGGATCTCGCGGATGAGCGCGCAGCCGTCCATGTGGGGCATCGCCACGTCGGAGACCAGGATGTCGGCGCGGTTCGACCCGAGCCAGCGGAGCGCCGTCCTCGGCGTCCTGCAGCTGGACGACCTCCGCCCCATGCGCCTCGAGCGTGGAGGCCAGCATCTCGCGGGTGTCCGGCTCGTCGTCGACGACCAGGAGCCGCAGGCCCGAGAGGTCCACGCGGCTGGACGGTGGCGCCATCTCGAGCGGGGGCCGCTCGAGCTGCACCGGAACGGCGAGCGGCAGCTGGACGGTGAAGGTGGCCCCCTTGCCCTCTCCGGAACTGCTCGCCGCGACCGTCCCGCCGTGCAGCTCGACCAGGTGCCGGACGATGGCGAGGCCGAGCCCGAGCCCCCCGTGGGCGCGCGTGGCGGTGGCGTCGGCCTGCCGGAAGCGCTCGAAGACGTGGGGCAGGAAGTCCGGCCGGATCCCCTGTCCGCTGTCGCTCACCGTCAGGCGTGGCCGTCCGGTCTCGCACCGCGACGGCGACGGTCACCTGGCCTCCACGCGGGGTGAACTTCACCGCGTTGGAGAGCAGGTTCCAGAGGATCTGGTGCAGCCGCTCCGGATCACCGGCGAGCGCGCAGGGCTGGTCCGCGAGACGTCGAGGCGGACCCCGCGGCCCTCGGCGCTCGGCCGCATCGACTCCACCGCGGCCTCGACGATGCGCGTGAGGTCCGCGGTCTCGATGTTCAGCCGCGTCTTGCCGGACACGATGCGGCTCACGTCGAGCAGGTCCTCCACCAGCCGGGTCTGGGCCCGCGCGTTGCGCTCCAGCGTCTCCAGCGCCCGGGCCTGCTTCTCGGGACTGAGCCCGCCCCGGCTGAGCAGGCGGGTCCAGCCGAGGATGGAGGCCAGCGGCGTCCGGAGCTCGTGGCTGACGGTGGCCAGGAACTCGTCCTTCGCCCGGCTCGCCTCCTCCGCGCGGCGGTAGAGCTCGGCGTTGTCCATGGCCAGCGCCGCTCGCCGGGCGAGCTCCTCGACCAGGCCCAGATCGAGCCGCTCGAAGCGACGCCCGCTGCGCACGGTGAGGAAGCTGATGACGCCGAGCGTGCGCCCCCGCGCGGCCAGGGGCGCGCAGACCAGCGAGGTGGGGCTGAGCCGGTCGAAGACGCGCAGCCGCTCGAAGTCCCCGGCCATCTCCAGCTTCACCGCCGCCGGGATCCGCTCTCGCAGCACCGAGCGCCTGGTGCGGAGCGCCTCCATCACCGGCGATTCGGCGTCGGTGCGCGCGGGCATCCGGCGCAGCTCCTCCAGAGCCTCCTCCTCGATGTGCCCCGAGACGAGCACCCGGCGAAGCGCCCCCAGGTCGTCCACCAGGTCGACGATGCACACGTCGGCGAAGGTGGGGATGGCCATCTCGCCGACGGCGCGGAGGGTGGCCTTGTAGTCCAGCGTCCCCGACAGCTCGGCCGCGCCGCCGGAGAGGATGCGCAGCGCCTCCTCCTCCCGCTCGCGGGTGGTGACGTCGATGGTGGTGCCCACCCACTCGCGGATCCGTCCGTCGGCCCGGAACAACGGGATGCCACGGGATGCCACCCGGGCCCAGCCTCCGGTCGCCTTGCGCACCCGGAACTCGGCCTCGAACCGCCGGCGCTGGAGCACCGCCTCCGCCCACAGCTGGGACGTGCGGGCGAGGTCATCGGGGTGGATGACGTCGATCCACCCGAGCCCCAGCATCTCCTCGGGCTTCTGCCCGGTCAGCGCGCACCAGGTGGGGACGGGCTGGCGCATGTGCCCGTTCCAGTCCGCCACCCAGACGATGTCGGCGTGGGTCTCGACGATGGATTCGGAAGCGCTCCTCACCGATCGCCAGTCGCCGCCGCTCACCCTCGAGCTCGTCGGCGAGCGTCACCTTCTCCCGGGCGAGCGCATCGCTGTGCGCGCGCGCCGAGACCTGCTCGGTCACGTCGGTGGCAAACGAGAGCACGCCCTCGACGTCTCCGTCGGATCCCGCGCACCGGCAGGAACGCGAGGTCGAACCAGCGGCGCTCGGCTCCGTCGGGCGTCTCGACGCGGAGCGGGTGCTCCTGGTCACGGTACGGGGCACCGGAGCGGAACACGTCGCGCATCGCGCCGAGCAGCGGGTCGTCGCTCCACTCGGGGAGAGCGTCCGGGAGCGCGCGGCCGAGAAACTCGCGCCCGGGGTGTCGCGCCCGGTAGCGATCGTTGACGAACTCGTAGACCAGCGCGGGCCCGCGCAGGTACGCCATCTCCGCCGGCACCTGCGCCAGCAGCGACTCGAGCGCGGCCCGACGCAGCTCGGTCTCATCGCGCTCGGCCTCGGTCTGCCGAAGAGCCGCGTCGGTGCGCGCCTCCTGGCTCACGTCGCGGAAGTGGACCAGCAGGGCGTCGCCCGCCCGGTTCGCCTGGACCCGGAACCAGCCCGAGATCCGCCCGTCGTCGTAGTGGATGCGGAACTCGGTCGCCTCGCCGGTCTCCATCGTCCGGACGTAGCTGGCGAGCATCCCCGAGCGCTCGGCGTCGGGGGCGGAGGCCTTCAGGCTCTGCCCGACCTTGTCCTCGAGGCGCGCGCTCACAGCCTGCAGTGCGGCTGGATTGGCGTACACGTACCGGAAGTCCACCACCCGTCCCCCGTCCCGCACGGGAGCGAAGACGAAGACGGGCTCGGGACTCTCGGCGTAGAGGGTCGCCAGAACCTCGGAAGTCAGCTCGGGCATCGACGGTCGATCACCCTTGAGCTTACCCCCACACCGACCGTACAGCGCGATAGGTGCCGATGTGTGCACGGACCGTCGCCTCGAGTGGCCGGGCGTACCCGCCCCCCAGCGTGACCACCATGGGCAATCCCGACCGTCGGGCTGCCTCGAGCACGAAGGTGTCCCGCTCCTCGAGACCGGCGTGGGTGAGCGAGAGGCGGCCCAGCATGTCCTCGGCGAGCGGGTCCACCCCGGCCTGGTAGTAGACGATGTCGGGCCGGGCCGCCTCGAGGACGCGGGGGAGGTGGCGGGCGAGCGCGTCGAGGTACGCCTCGTCACCCGCTCCGTCGGGCAGCCCGAGGTCGAGGCTCGAGTGTTGCTTGCGGAAGGGAAAGTTGCGCTCGCCGTGCATGCTGAAGGTGAAGACGTCGGCGTCCTCGGCGAAGACTGCGGCGGTGCCGTTTCCCTGGTGCACGTCGAGGTCGACCACGAGCGCTCGGCGGATGCTGCGCGCGGCCTGCAGCGCGCGGATGCTGACCGCGATGTCGTTGAAGACGCAGTAGCCCTCGCCGTGGTCCGGAAAGGCGTGGTGCGTGCCGCCGGCGAGGTTTCCCCCGACCCCCTCCTGCAGCGCGCGCTCGGCGGCGGCGCACGTTCCGCCGACGGCAGCGCGGGAGCGGAGCACCAGCTCGGGGCTCCAGGGGAAGCCGAGCCGCCGCTGCTCGGCCTCGCTGAGTCGGTCGTCGACCACCGCGTTCACCCAGCGCGGGGTGTGTACGCGCAGCAGCGCGGGGAGCGCGACGGGTTCGGCAGGCACCAGCTCGGTCGCCTGGAGCACGCCCGACGCGAGCAGCGCCTCCCGGAGCATCCGGTACTTCGCCATGGGGAACCGGTGACCCGGCGGAAGCGGGACGACGTGGTGGTCGGAGTGGAAGACGCGCACGGAGGTGCCATCACTCTGCCCCGGAGCCCGGAATTCTTGGAGGGCCGGTGGGTCGCTCCCCGGCCACGCGGGCCCGCGCTCGCGCGCTTGGCCCGCGGATCAGTGGTGACGCGCGGAGCCAGGCCCAACCCTCGTCTCCACCTCGGGTAGCCCCGACAACCGGCGGCTGCCCTTCTGGAGAGAGAACGATGAACGGATTCGTGAAGAAGATGGTTCTCATCGGGATGCTGGGCGCGGCGCCGTTTGCCTTCGCCCAGTCTTCCGGCACCACTGGCTCGGGCACGACAGGGTCCGGCTCCACCACCGGCAGCACGGGTTCGACGGGCTCGACCACCGACCCCAACGCCACCGGCTCGGGCAGCGCGGGCTCCGGCTCGAGCTACGGGTCGGGCGGCACCGGCTCGACACGGCACGATGGGGAGCGGCTCGACCTACGGTGGCTCCGGCTCGGCCGGCACCGGCAGCAGCAGCACGGGCTCCGGCTCGAGCTACGGGTCGGGCAGCACCGGCACCACCGGGACGACCGGGAGCGGCACCAGCGGCTCTGGCACCACCCGCAGCGACACCAGCGCCATGCCCCCGGCTGCCGGCAGCACCAGCGCGGGCTCCACGGGCAGCAGCACCAGCGGGCGGTAGCCAGCGCAAGACGACGGTTCCCTCGGAACTTCCGCCAGCGGCCACGGTCGGTCATTCCGGCCGTGGCCGTTTGTGCTAAGGCCCCCGGCCCGTATGCCCCTTCTCCACCGTCCCCTGGTCGTCGCCGCCGCGCTCGCGCTCGGCGCCTTCGCGGTCGGCTGCTCCCACGAGCATGGGCCTCTCGCGGACAAGCCCGACACGACGAGCCTCGGCAACGCCGGGCGCTTCTCGGACTCGATGGTCAGCACCGCGACCGGCCTGGTGTGGCGCCCGGCGAATCCCGCCGAGGTCATTCCCGGCACGATCCAGGGCGAGACCTCGCCCCTGACGACCCAGGCGAGGCCGATGGTCACCCTGTTCGGGACGAAGGAGAGCTGGGGCTTCGGCCAGAGCTACGCCCCGGAGACGGGCTGGGCGATGAACACCTGGACCTCCGGTCCGAACCTGCCGGTCGAGCCGTGGAACATGGCGCTCGAGTCGCCCACGGGCGAGGGCGGCGGCGAGGGCCACGGCGGCTCGAAGGGCCACGCCCCGAAGCTCTGAGCGGGAGCCGCCTGCTAGTGCAGGACCTGGGACTCCATGGGCGGCCCGAGGATCCGGGTCACCGTCTCGCGAACTCGGTCCAGGTCCACGGGCTTGCTCACGTACCCGCTCGCGCCCACGAGCTCGGCCTCCCATTCGAACCCGTAAGCCGAGATGATGATGATGGGCAGGCCGCGCGCCCGGGGTAGCTTCTTCAGCGCCTCGAGCAGCCCCCAGCCGCTCATCACCGGCATCCGGAGGTCGAGCAGGACCGCCTGGGGCATCTCCTCCTCGAGCACCTCCAGCGCCTCTCGGCCGTTGCTGGCACTCCGGGTGCGGTAGCCCATCTCCTCCAGGAGATCGCAGATCAACGTGCGGTGACTCGCGTCGTCATCGACGACCAGGATGAAGGGCATGGGGGCGACCGGGACGCCGGGACGAAAGATGGTACCGGGCCTGGTCCCGCGGCAACTCGGTTCGCTCGTGAGTGGACGCGGGGAGTGCTAGGAAGTTCGGTCACTTCCCCGGGGGCGAGGAGGTAGGTCCGTGTCGGTCCGCGCAGCGCAGCTGCTCTCGATGCTCCTCGCCGGGGTCGCGCTCGGCGCCGAGACCCCGCACGTCCACGGCGCGGATGCGGGCTCGGCGGTGCCGGCCCACGAGCGTCACCCGGTGGACCCGAAGCCGCCCACCCCGCACGGCAAGCCCGTCGAGCTCACGCTCCCGGGAGGAAAGACCAGCACTGGCTACGTCGCGCGTCCCAAGGGTGCGCCGCACGGAGGCCTCCTCGTGCTCCACGAGTGGTGGGGGCTCAACGACTGGGTGAAGGCGGAGGCCGACCGCTACGCCGCGCAGGGCTACCTGGTGCTCGCGGTGGACCTCTTCGGCGGCGCGGTGGCCACCACCCCCGAGCAGGCCCAGAAGCTCATGTCCGAGCTGGACGCAGAAGCACGCCACCGAGGTGGAGGTGGCGGGGATCGACTGGCTCGCCCAGGAGCTGAAGGGCAAGAAGCTCGCCACGCTGGGATGGTGCATGGGCGGCGGGCAGAGCCTGAATGCGTCACTGGCCAGCCCGGCGAAGATCTCGGGGACCGTCATCTTCTACGGCCTTCCGGTGACCGACGTGAGCCTCCTGAAGAAGCTGCAGGGGCCGGTGCTCGGTATCTGGGCCAAGCGGGACGGATGGATCACGCCGGAGAAGGTCGCGGCGTTCGACCTCGCGCTCAAGGACGCCGGCATCAAGCACGAGTTCCGCAGCTACGACGCCGACCACGCCTTCGCCAACCCCTCGGGCGGCCGGTACAACCCTCCGGCCGCCCAGGACGCGAACGAGGCGGCGCGGCGATTCCTGAAATCCACCCTGAAGTGAGGCGCGGTCAGACGCCCGAGATGCCCTGCGCCTCGAGCGAGCGGCGGAGGAGGGGCATCGCCCGGGCGACTCGCATCTGGAGCGTGCCCGGGCGTGCGTCGCAGAGAGCGGCCATCTCGTCGTACGAGAGCATCTCGCCGTAGCGCAGCTCGACCGCCCGGCGGGCCTCGCTGGAGAGCACGTCCAGCGCACGGCGCAGCCGCTCCAGGAGGCCCGCGCGGTGCGCCTCGTCCTCGGCGGACGCGCTCCCGTCGTTCACCTCGGGCAGGCTCGCGTGCGGGACCTGCCAGCGGCCCCGGCGGCGGTCGATCTTGAGCGCGTCCAGGCACCGGTTCCTGGCGATGGCCATCAGCCAGGCGGCGATCGACTCGCGCTCCAGCACCCGGTGCAGGGACTGGTAGGCCTGGACGAAGCAGGTCTGGTGGACGTCCTCGACCAGAGCCCGGTCGGGGATGAACCGCGCGCACACCGCGAACAGCTGCGTCCCGTACGCGCCCATCAGGATCCGCAGGGCCGTGTCGATGTCCCCCCGGCGCACCGCCCGGCGGATCCGGGCATCGTCCACGCTCCGCTCCTCGAGTCCATACCCCATCGGTTCCGCTCGCCCCCGGCACCGGTCGGCCGCCCATCGGCCTTCGGTGACCAGGAGTCGGACGGGGCCTGCAAATCTTCCCGAGGGGCGTCTCCGGGACCGGACCCGCGGGGGGTTACTCGAGGGGGTGCTGCCGGCCGCCCCGGTCGAGGCGCTCGAGGAAGCGGCCCTGCCGGTCGTAGCCTGCGCGCGTCAGCCGCTGGGCCTCGACCATGTCCGCCAGGCGGGTACAGAGCGAGCCCAGCGTCCGGAAGGTCTCGGCCAGCAGGCGCTCGGCCTGGTCGGCGTGACCGAGCGGCGCCAGCAGTCGCTCGCGCACCGGACGCAGGAGGCTTGGAAACTTCACGGAACTCACCTTAATCACACCGCGTCCTTTCCGCGAAAGGGGAGCAAACAGATGGCCAGTGGGCAACGGGTCGGATTTCTGGGCCTCGGGCTGATGGGCCGCGGCATGGCAAAGAACCTCGCCACGAAGGGCTTCCAGGTGACGGTGTGGAACCGCTCCCGCGCCCGGGCCGCCGCGCTCGAGCCGCTCGGGGTGAAGGTGGCGGACACCCCGGCGCAGCTGATGTCCGCGGTGGACGTGGCATGCACCTGCGTGGCCACGCCCGCGGCGCTGGAGGAGGTGGTGGCCGGGAAGGACGGGCTCTTCTCGGCGGCGCGGCGCGGTCAGCTGCTGGTGGACTTCAGCACCATCGGGCCGGAGCAGGCGCGGAGCCTCGAGCAGCGGGCAGGGGCGCTGGGGGTGGACTTCGTCGAGGCGCCGGTCACCGGGAGCAAGAACGGCGCGGAGAAGGGCACGCTGCTCATCATGGCCGGGGCGACCTCGGCGGCCCTCGCGCGCGCCGAGCCGGTGTTCCGCGCCGTCGGCGAGAAGTGGGTCCACTGCGGTCCAGTGGGCGCCGGGAGCCAGGTGAAGCTCGCCGGCAACGCGCTCATCGCCGCGATGCTTCAGTCACTGGGAGAGGGGATGCTGCTCGCGACGCGCGCCGGCGTCGATCCGGCGAAGGTGCTCGAGGTGGTGCAGGCGTCGGGCTTCCGCTCGCCGTACTTCGAGTTCAAGGGGCAGGCGCTCCTGCGGCGCGACTTCGAGACCCACTTCGCCATCGACCTCATGCACAAGGACCTGGGGCTGTTCCTCGACAATGCCGCGGCGCATCGGGTGCCCGACTCCCGCCACCGCTGCAGTCCGGCAGTGCTACGAGCTCGCGCGCGCGGCGGGAAAAGGCGAGCAGGACATCGGCGCCGTCATCACCGTCTTCGAGCAGCTCGTCGGTGTCGAGATTCGCCCGAAGTCCTGATGCGTCAGCGGCTTGACAGGGGGATGCACCGCTTCACACGGTCAAGCGTTGACAGCTTGACCTGCCCGCCGCCGGCAGGCCGGTAGACACTCCCTCCACCCCAGCGGAGGAATATAGTCATTTCAATAGGTTGTTCGGCGTTAACTCGGTGGGCTTGCCGGTCCGCCACGTGGCTGCTTACACTGACGGCTCTCGCAGCGTGCGGAGGTGCCCTTGGCCGACATCGGGGAGCTGGTGAAGCTGGGTGATGGCCGCTGGGCGCGCTACCAGCAATGCGCGGTCAACGGCACCGGCCTGTCCATCCTCGTCGCGGTCGAGCTGGACGAGCGGACCCAGCGGCTCCTCGACGCGGCCGAGTTCGGCAGCGCGCGCGAGCTGGACGCACCGCGTGAATCGCCCCGCCTCGAGCTCGCCGACGTCGGTGCGCCGAGCGAGGTCGTGGCCTCGGTCCACTAGCGCCGGCCTCACCGCTCCTCGACGCCGAAGAACCGTCGCGCGTTCCGGTACGCCGAGCTGCCGGACGAGCACCGTTCCCAGGCCGGCGCGCTCGAGCAGATGCACCGCCCGCGGCAGCCCGAGGAGGTCTCCCGGACGATCGCCCGCGTCGCTGCCCAGCGTGAGCCGCCGGCTCCCGAGCCTGCGCACCAGCTGCACTGCCTTGTCCGCGGTGAGCTCGCCCACCTGCACCGTCAGGCCGGCCCAGTGCCCGCGCGCGAGGATCAGCGGCACCGTCCGGAGGCTGGCGTGCTCCACCAGCACCCGCCCTGGCTCGGGTCCATGCTCCTGCGCCAGCGCCAGGAGCCGGCGCGTCCACCGCTCCTTGTCCAGGGCCGGGGTGTGGAGCACGACCCGGAGCGACAGCCGCCGTGCGAGCTCGAGCTGCTCGACCAGCGCCTCCTCCTCGTCGGGGCCGCCACGATGGAAGCCGATCTCCGCCGAGCGCCACCACCCGGCCGCCGCGGAAGAGCTCCGGGAGCGCCGCCAGCACGTCGTGCAGCCCGCGCCGGGGGATGGCCCGGGGGTGAACGCCCAGCGCCACGTAGCCCCGGATGCCGGCCCGCTCCAGCCGGGGCAGCTGGACCTGGAGCAGGTCGCGGAAGTGCGCGCGGAGCCCGCGCGAGGTGGGCTCGGGGAAATGGTGGCCCAGCACCACCGCCCGCTCGACGCCGAACGCTCGCAGGGACTCGAGATCCAGGTCGGACAGGGTCTCCGGGTGGAGATGGGCGTCGAAGAGCACGGGCGCTGGCGAGACAGTGTGCCCCGCCGACGTCTATTCTGCTCGGGTGGCACCCCGGCGCGCACGGCTCCCATGCCGGGGTGGCCTCGCTCGATGCGTGCCCTCGTGCTGCTGACCGTGCTCGTCTCCTTCACTGCCCTGGCGCAGAAGAAGAAGGCCATCGGCGCGACCTCGCTCAAGGGGCCGCCCTGCGCGACCACGGCCCACCGCCAGTTCGACTTCTGGGTGGGCGACTGGGAGGTGGAGACGCCCAAGGGAACGGCTGCTGGCGAGAACAAGGTGGAGAAGATCCTCGACGGCTGCGCCCTGCGCGAGACCTGGACGGCGACCGACGGCAGCCACGGGAGCTCGCTCACCAGTTACGACGCAGCGGCAGGGCGGTGGACCCAGACGTTCGTGGACGACCTCGGGATGGTGCTGGTGCTGGACGGCGAGTTCCGCGACGGCAAGATGGTGCTCAGCGGGCGGCGGTCTGTGACCCGCGGGAGCAGCTTCTTGAACCGCATCAGCTGGCAGAAGCTCGACGGCGATCGCATCCGCCAGCGCTGGGAGCAGTCCCCGGACGAGGGGCGCAACTGGACGCTGCTCTTCGAGGGCATCTACAGCCGGAAGAAGGGCTGAGATGGAACACCCGCGCGCGTCGCTCACGCCGGACGAGCGGGCGCTGCTCGCGCTCGAGGACGCGGTGCTGCTGGCCATTCGCCGCCGCGATCCGGCCGCGCTCGCCGCCTGCCTCACCGAGGATTTCGTCCTGCTCTCGCCCGACGGGACCGAGACCCGGCGCGAGGCCTTCCTCCGCGGAGCCACCGACATCCCGGGCGAGCTGCTCGAGCTGTCGGTCCAGCACCTGCGGGCGCACGTGGTCGCAGGCGTCGGCGTGCTCACCGGGCTCCAGCGCGCGCGGGTGAGGCTCGAGGACGGAGTGGAGGTGGAGGATCTCCAGCTCTTCACCGACGTCTGCGTGCGCACCGGGACCGGGTGGCGGATGGCGCTCGCGCACTCGGGGCAGGCGGTCTCGCCCACCGCCCCGCCGCCCTGACCTACGGCTGCCCGAGCCCGGTCCCCTCGCCGCGGGGGTCGGAGGCGGTGAAGCGCAGCCCGGTCACCGGGTCCTCCATCACCGCCTCGACGTCTCCGAGAGGCCCGTCGGTCACCTTGAAGCTGTGTCCCATGCCCTCGAGCGCGGTCCGCGTCGCCGGGTCGAGCCCGTCGGGATTCACCGAGACGACGTCCGGGAGCCACTGGTGGTGGACGCGCCCGGCGCCGGTGGCCAGCGAGAGGTTCATTCCCGCCGTCGATGATGTTCATCGTCACCTGGATGACTCCGGTGGGGATGAACGAGCCGCCCGAGCCACCGAGGGCGAGCAGCACCCGCCCGGGCCGATCCTTCTGGAAGACGAGGGTGGGAGTCATCGACGAGACGGGGATCTTCCCCGGGGCGATGGCGTTGCTCTCGCCGAAGACGAGGCCGTAGCTGTTGGGGACGCCCGGACGGATGGAGAAGTCGTCCATCTCGTCGTTGAGCAGGAGCCCGGTGCCGCGGGCGACCAGGCAGCTCCCGAACCACGTGTTCAGGGTGGTGGTGAGGGCCACCGCGTTCCCCGCCCGGTCGATGACCGAGATCTCGGTGGTGTGCTTCGCCTCGGAGGGAGGGGTCGCCGGAGCGCCGAGCTCGGGTCCGAGGCGGAGCGAGGCCGAGGGTGTGGCCCGGGCCGGGTCGATGCTCGCGGCGAGCGCGCCCAGGTGGTCCGCCGAGAGGAGGCGGGCGACCGGCACGTCCACCTGGTCCGGGTCGGCCACCGTCATCGCCCGGTCGAAGTACGCCCTGCGCAGCGCCTCGATGTAGAGGTGCACGCTGGCCGGCGCGCGCCGCTCGAAGTGCTCCGGACGCAGCCGCTCGAGGATGCCGAGCGTCTCGAGCAGGATGATGCCGCCCCCGGACGGTGGAGGGAACGTGGCGATGGCGTGCCCGCGGTAGCTCCCCCGGAGCGGCGCTCGCCAGCGGGGACGGATGCGGAGGAGATCTTCCTCGGTGAGGATTCCCCCGGCGCCCCGGACGGTCTGCACGATGGCCCGGGCGATGGGTCCGCGGCGGACGACGTCGGCGCCGCCGGCGGCGATGCGCTCGAGCGTCCGGGCCAGCTCGGGCTGCCGGATGCGCGCGCCGAGGGCAGGCACGTCGGGGCGGCCGTCCGGACCCGGCAGGAGAAAGATGCGCGCGGCGTCGGCGTCGCGACGCAGGCACGCCAGGCGGTCGGTCGCGGTCTGGCGGTACTTCGGGTTGACCACGAAGCCATCCCGCGCGAGCCGGATCGCGGGGGCGAGAACCACCGAGCGCGGGAGCGAGCCGGCCCGCTCGAGGAGCGCGAGGTAGCCGTTGACCGCGTTGGGGACGGCGACCGAGAGCGCACCGTCGATGGCCAGCTCGGGGACGGGCTTGCCGTCGCGGAGGTACATGTCGCGGGTGGCCGCCGCCGGGGCCACCTCGCGGAAGTCGAGCGCGAGCGTCTCCTTGCCCTGCAGGGCGACCAGGGCGAAGCCGCCGCCGGCAAGACCGTTGTGGTACGGCCCGACCACCCCTGCGGCGAACGCAGCAGCGACCGCGGCGTCCACGGCATTGCCCCCGCGGTCGAGCATCTGCAGCGCGGCCTCGGCGGACTGGGGGTAGGCGCTGGCCACCACGCCCCCGCGATGGGGCCGGGCGGCGTGGGCAGGGCACACCGCCAGGATCAGTGCGAGGACGGAGAGGATTCGGTTCGTCATCCGGGTGCCGACTTCATCGCCGCGTCGTGGCCCCGGCGCAACCCGGTCGTCGCGACGCGGTCCCAGAAGGCCACCTGGATTTGCAGGATTCCGGCCCACGGGCACGCCTCACCGGGCGCCCTTCCCGAAGCCAGCCTCGGCCAGCGCGGCCTGACCGGCGGGGCCGGTGACCAGCGCCACCCACTGCCGGGCCAGCTCGGGCCGCGGAGCGCGGGTCACGGTCGCGATCGGATACTCGGCGACGACGTTGATGTCGGGGGGAATCTCCACCACCCGGACCCTGTCCCCGGCGCTGCGGGCGTCGGTGCGGTAGACGATGCCGGCGTCCGCCTCGCCGAGCGACACCTTGGTGAGCACCTGCCGCACGTTGAGCTCCCGGCTGACGACGCGCGCCTGCACCCTGGCGGGGAAGTCGGCGCCGAGCTGGGCCCGGGCCCGCTCCAGGATCTGCAGGGTGTAGGCGCCGATGGGGACCTCGGGCGTGCCGATGACCAGCCGCTTCACGCCGGCGAGATCGGCCAGCGAGCGCACCCTTCCCGGGTCGTCCGCCGGGACGACGATGACCGGCGCGTTCGTCGCGAACGGGACCGGAAGGTCGACGAGCGCGGCGGACCGAGCCAGGTCCATCTGCCGGATGTCGGCCGAGGCGAACACGTCGGCCGGGGCGCCGTGCTCGATCTGCGTCCGGAGCTCCTGGCTGCCGGCGAAGTTGAAGCGGACGGTCACCCCTGGGTGAGCGCGCTCGAAGGTCGTGCCCAGCGCCGGTGAACGCCTCGCGAAGGGAGGCGGCGGCGAAGACGGTGAGGGCCCCGCTCTCCGGACGTCCTCCGTCGGTCGCGGCGGGGGGCGGTACGCCGAGGAGCAGAGGCAGGAGGGCGACCGGTGCCAGCCAGCGCGCGGACATGGGCCTGACTGGACGACGCTCGCAACCTCATGTCAAGTCAACTTGACACGCCCTCTGAGCAGGCTCCGGGCGAAGTCGCCCGGGGTGGCCTCACCGAATGCGGCAAGGTCTCCGGTCCAGCGGACCCGGCCCGACTCGAGCAGCACCACGGGCGCGCCGAGGGCCACCAGGTCGCGCAGATCGTGGGTGACGACCAGCGAGGGGATGGCGAGCCTCCGCAGGGTGTGGGCCAGGAAGACGCGGGTCGTCTCGCGGGTGTCGGCGTCGAGCGCCGCCAGCGGCTCGTCGAGCAGCAGGGCCCCCGGTCCGGCGGCCAGCGCCCGGGCAAGTGCCACCTTCTGCCGCTCGCCGCCCGACAGCGCCCCGGGCAGTCGCGTGGCCAGCGGCAGCAGCGCGAGCTGCTCGAGGGTCGCCTCCGCCCTGGCCCGACCGGATGGCCCCGGCGTGCCGAAGGCGACGTTCTCCCGCACGGTCAGGTGGGGGAAGAGGGCGTACTCCTGCGGGACCCAGCCCACCCGCCGCTCCTCGGTCGGCAGCGAGAGGCCACGCGCGGTGTCCAGCAGCGTGCGGCCCTCGAGCGCGATTCGCCCACGCCGGACCGGCATCGCGCCGAGGATGGCCCGGAGCAAGGTGCTCTTCCCCGCGCCATTGGGCCCGACCAGCACGGTGGGTCCCGGGGGAAGCTGCAGCGCGACGTCGAGCGCGAAGTGGTCGCGCACGACCTCCAGCTCAAGGTCGAGCACGGATTGCCTCCACCTCCACCGTGCCCCGTCCGACCAGGAGCAGCACCCCGAGGGCCACGGCCACCATCAACACGCTGAGCGCCCTCGCCGGACGGAGGTCGGTCTCCAGCGCGGTGTAGATCGCGAGCGGGAGCGTCTGGGTACGGCCGGTGAGATTGCCCGCGAACATGAGGGTCGCCCCGAACTCGCCCAGCGCGCGCGCCCAGCCGAGGGCCGCTCCGGTCACCAGGCCCGGACGGCTCAAGGGGAGCGCCACGGAGAAGAAGCGACGGGCCGGGCCGGCTCCGAGACTCCGGGACACCCAGAGGAGGTCCTCGTCGAGCCTGCGGAAGGCCGCCGCGGCAGACTGGATGTAGAACGGCGCCGAGACGAAGAGCTCGGCCAGCACCACCGCGGAGGTGGTGAACGGCAATGTCCACCCGGCGCGCTCGAGCAGTGGCCCCAGGAGGCCCCGGCGTCCGAAGGCGAGCAGCAGGGCGAGGCCGGACACCGCGGGCGGGACGACGATGGGAAGCTGGACCAGCGTGGACACCGCGCGCTCGAGCCGACCGGGATGCCGGGCCATCCACCAGGCCAGCGGCGTACCGAGGAGGAGCGTGAACCCGAGGCTCAGCGTGGTGGTGACGATGCTGAGCCGCAGGGCGGCGAGGGCGAGGGGGTGGCGGAGGCCGTCGATGAAGTCGGCGGGTGTGGTGGAGGCGACGAGCGCGACCAGCGGGACGACGAGCACGCCGATCATGAGCAGCGCGGCGAGCGCCGGGAAGACGCCGGTCAGCCCCGGCGCGGGGCGGGCTCTCACGTTGCGCTCACCAGCTGTCCGGAGCGGGCCGTGCCGTAGCCCGGGAGCGCGCCCATGTCGCGCCGGAACCCCGGGGTGCGAGCGGTGGCGAGCAGCCCCTGCAGCTCGGGGCGTTCGCTCTCGGTGGCGGTGACCACCAGGTTGAAGCTCTCCTCGGAGAGCTGCCGGAACTCGAGGCCGTGGGCGGCCGCCGCGGCCAGGGTGGTGAGCCCGGCGTCGGCGGCCCCGAGGGCGATGGCCTGGGCGACGGCGTCGTGGCCGCGGACCTCGTCCTCGTACCCGCGGACGAGCCAGGTGGAGAGCCCCACGTTGGCCAGGAGCCGGTCGAGGAGCACGCGGGCCGAGGCGCCCTGCTCGCGGTTGACGAGCCGCACGTCCTGGCGGCCGAGGTCCACCACGCCGCGGATGCCACGCGGGTTGCCCACGCGGGTGGCGAGGCCCAGGGGCCAGGTGGCGAGGTGGATCAGCACGGCGCCGCGGAGCCGGCGGCGGTCGCGATCGGTCAGGGAGTGCACGCCGCCGACGTGCACCTGCCGGCGAACGAGCATGTCCACCGCGGCGCCGGTTCCGGCGCCGAGCCAGCGCGCCGTCCCGGAGCGGACGGCGAGCATCCGCAGCGCCGGATCGCAGCCGGCGACGAGGCAGCGTCCGCCGCCAGCGCTCCGGCTCGAGCAGCGTGGGTGGTTGGTCCGGGGCCTCGACGAGCGCGTCCGCGGGCTCGCCGGAGGTCGGATCGAGCGCGTGGGCGGTGACCCGGGTGCCCACCTCGGCGAGCAGCAAGCGCGTCCCGGGCGGGACGCCGGCGGCGGGCGACAGCGTGCGAGCGGACCGGTGGGCGGACGCCGAACAGCTCCTCCACCGTGGTTCCGAGGAGCCGGGCCAGCGCGAGCGCGGTCTCGACCGAGGGCTGCGCATGTCCACGCTCGAGCGAGTTCATCGCCTGCCGGCTGACGCCGGCCCGCCGCGCGAGCTGGTCCTGCGACCAGCCCTGCAGCAGCCGACGGTCACGGAGCGTGCTCGGAACGCGCGAGCGCATCGACCGACAGCGTCGGCGCCGGCCGGACCTCAAGTCAAGTCCACTTGACTTGAAGGTGTCAAACACCTCGGTAAGCTCCCCCGGGCCCCCGAATGCTCACCGAGCGCGACGTCATCATGAGGCTCGTGCGGCAGCTGGCCGAGCTGCTGGCGGCGGCCATGCGCCTGCGCCGCGAAGGCCGGCGCGACGAGGCGCTCGCACAAATCGACGCCATCACCGGCCGGTTGACCGGGATGGACGCCGGCTCCCTCTGCATGTTCGGCGAGGCGCCGCTCGCCGGCCTCCCGCGCGAGCTCAGGGTGCCGCTGGCCTGCGTGCTCCGCACCCGCGCCCGGCTGCTCCGCGATGCCCGGCGCGACCCCGAAGCGCGCCGGGCGTTCCGCGCAGCCCGGCTCCTGGTCCGGGGCGCCCGCCCCCTGCACTGACCGGAGTCCCGAACGTCCGCTCTCGCCGCTCCCCCGGCCGCGGCGTTTGACGCCCGCGGCAGCCGCCTTGCAATGTGACGGGCCACGATGAACGAACCTCTGGCGGCGGTGGTGCTCTGCGCGGGGAAGGGCACCCGCATGAAGTCCGAGACGGCGAAGGTGCTTCACCCGGTGCTCGGTCAGCCGCTGGCGGCGTGGCCAGTGGCCCGCGCCCTGGCGCTGGGCTGTGACCCGGTGGTGGCGGTGGTGGGACACCAGGGCCCGGAGGTGCGCGCGGCCCTCGAGGCGCGCTTTCCCGGCCGGTCGCTCCGCTTCGCGACGCAGTCCGAGCAGCGGGGAACGGCCGACGCGGTGCGGGCCGCGCTCGGCGCGCTCGATGGCGTCACCGGCCCGGTGCTGGTCCTCTACGGCGACACGCCGCTGCTCCGGGACTCCACCCTCCGCGCGCTGGTCGAGGCGTTCCGGCGCGGCACCGCCCCGCTCGCGCTGGTGAGCACCACGGCCCCGGACGCCACGGGGTACGGGCGCGTGCTCCGCGTCTCCGGCCGCATCACCGGCATCGTCGAGCAGAAGGACTGCACCGCCGACCAGGCCTCCATCCGCGAGGTCAACGCCGGGGTCTACGCCATCGACGCCGCGTTCCTCCGCGAGGGCCTCTCCCAGCTCCGTCCGGCCAACGCGCAGGGGGAGTACTACCTCACCGATCTGGTGGCCCTGGCCGCGCAGCGAGGCGACGTGGCCTCGGTCAGCGCCGAGTTCGAGGACACCGCCGGGGTCAACGACCGCGCCGACCTGGCGGCCTGCGCCCGCGTGCTCCGCGAGCGCATCAACCTCGACCACATGCGCGCCGGCGTCACCATGCACGATCCGGCGACCGTCACCGTCGAGGCCGAGGTCACCATCGAGCCGGACACCGTCATCGAGCCGATGGTCTCGCTCCGGGGCAAGACGCGGATCGGCCGCGGGGTGACGCTCGGGCAGGGCTCGGTGCTCGTCTCGACCGAGGTGGGCGAGGGGACCACCGTGCTGCCGTACTCGGTGGCCACCGACTCGAAGGTGGGCCCCCGCTGCCTCATCGGCCCCTTCGCCCGGATGCGGCCGGGGAGCGAGCTGGCCGAGGCGGTGGAGCTGGGGAACTTCGCCGAGACCAAGAAGGTCCGCATCGGCGCGGGCACCAAGGCCCACCACCACTGCTACCTCGGCGACAGCGTCATCGGCGCCCGGGTGAACGTCGGGGCCGGCACCATCACCTGCAACTACGACGGCTTCGGAAAGCATCAGACCGAGATCGGCGACGGCGCGTTCATCGGTTCGGACAGCCAGCTCGTCGCCCCGGTGAAGGTCGGGGAGGGGAGCTACCTGGGCGCGGGGACCACCCTCACCGAGGATGTCCCCCCTGACACCCTCGTCTTCAACCGTGCTCCTCGAATCGTGAAGGAGGGCTGGCCCAGCCGCCGCCGCGCCAAGGCGCCGGGACGGCGGTAGTGTTCATGTCCGTCCCGGGGAGGCTTGTCGGCCGTGGCTCCCGGGCCCAGCTTCCGCCACCGGGGAGCCCGGGCGCCTGCTGACGGGCCGGAGGAACGAACGAACCCATGTGCGGCATCGTCGGCTACGTCGGGGAGCAGCAGTCCGCGCCCATCCTGGTGTCGGGTCTGAAGAAGCTGGAGTACCGCGGCTACGACTCGGCGGGCCTCGCGGTGGTGAACGGCGGCACGCTGAACGTGGTCCGGGCGACCGGGAAGCTGAAGAACCTCGAGGCCCGCATCGGGACCGAGCCGCCGATCGGCACGCTGGGCATCGGCCACACCCGCTGGGCCACCCACGGCCGTCCCACCGACGAGAACGCGCACCCCCACACCTATGACGGCGTGGCGGTGGTCCACAACGGCATCATCGAGAACCACCTCGAGCTGAAGTCGATGCTCCGCGCCCGCGGCCACGTCTTCGCCAGCGAGACGGACACCGAGGTGTTCGCGCACCTCATCGCCGCCGAGCTCCGCAATGGGCTCGACCTTCCGGAGGCGGTCCGCGGCGCGGTGGCGCAGGTGAAGGGGACCTACGGCCTCGCGGTGGTGTGGGCGAAGGACCCGGACCGCATCGTTGCCACCAAGGACAGCTCGCCGATGGTCATCGGGCTGTCCGAGGGCCAGAACTTCGTCGCCAGCGACGTGCCGGCGCTGCTCGAGCACACCCGGGACATGGTGTTCCTCGAGGAAGGCGACCTCGCCGTGCTGAGCCGCACCCGCGTCGACGTCTTCGACCGCGCGGGCGAGGTGGTGAACCGGGCCACCCGCCGCATCGACTGGACGCCGATGATGGCGGAGAAGGGTGGCCACAAGCACTTCATGCACAAGGAGATCTGGGAGCAGCCGCGGGCGCTGGCGGACACGCTGCGCGGCCGGGTGCTCCTCTCCGAGGGCGACGTCTTCTTCGAGGGCTGGACGCTCGGGCCCGAGGACGTGAAGCAGCTGTCGCGCATCACGCTCCTGGCCTGCGGAACGTCGCTGGCACTCGGCGCTGGTGGGGCGGGCGATGATCGAGTCGCTGGCCCGCATCCCGGTGGAGGTGGAGCTCGCCTCCGAGTTCCGCTACCGCGATCCGCTGGTCGACCCCGGGCAGCTGGCCATCGCCATCAGCCAGTCGGGCGAGACGCTGGACACGCTCTGCGCGCTGCGCGAGGCGAAGGCCCGGGGTGCGCGCACCGTGGCGCTGTGCAACGTGGTGGGGAGCGCGATGACCCGCGAGGCGGATCTCACCGTGCTCACCAACGCCGGGCCGGAGATCGGCGTCGCCTCGACCAAGGCCTTCACCACCCAGCTCGCGGCGCTGTACCTCCTGGCGGTGAAGCTCGGGCGCCTGCGCGGGACGCTGGACGTGGGGCGGGCGCAGGAGCTGCTCACCGCGATCACCGAGGTCCCGAAGCGGGTGGAGGAGGCGCTGCACTGCGAGGCGGCGGTGAAGCAGATCGCCCGCACGTACCAGAACGCCCAGGACTTCCTCTTCCTCGGCCGCGGCCCGATGCACCCGGTGGCGCTCGAGGGCGCGCTGAAGCTGAAGGAGATCTCGTACATCCACGCCGAGGGCTACGCCGGCGGCGAGATGAAGCACGGGCCCATCGCGCTCATCGACGAGAAGCTGCCGGTGGTGGTGCTGGCGCCGAGCAAGCCGCGGATCCCCTACGAGAAGATCGTCGGCAACGTGGAGGAGGTCCGCGCCCGCGGCGGCAAGGTGATCGCCGTGGTGGACGAGGACGACACCGCGGTGGCCTCGCTGGCCGACGACGTCATCCGCGTGCCGGCGTGCTCGGCGCTGCTCGCGCCCATCGTCGCCGCGGTGCCGCTCCAGCTGCTCGCCTACCACGTGGCGGACCTGCGCGGGACGGACGTGGATCAGCCGCGCAACCTCGCCAAGAGCGTCACGGTCGAGTGAGCGTCGGCCGGGGAGCGTGCCCCGCGCCGAGGCAGTACTCGCCGAGGTCAGTGCCTGCTGGCCGTCGCCGCCGGTGCGCCGATCCGGATCAGATGGATGACGCCGCGGGCCGTCCCCACCGCGAGCAGCCGCCCATCGGGCGAGAAGGTCGCGCTCGACGGGAAGTCGTCCTCGAGCGCCAGCGAGAGCCTGCCGGTCACCAGCACCCGAGGGCCAGCTGCGCATCCGGAGCTCCGGGCCGTCCGCGTCCACGCTGACGTCGCCGCGCGGTGACAGCGCGACCGGGCCTCCGGTCCGGGCACGGCGGGGGATGGCGTCGCGGAGCACCGGACGGCCCACCTCCCAGAACCCGAGCAGCTTGGACGAGGCGAGGAGCATCCGCTTGCCGTCGGGGGTCGCCTCGCAGGCGGTCACCTTTCCGAGCTTGCTCCCGGCGCGCGCCACCGGCTCGCCCTCCGGATCGAACAGCTGGATGCCGCCGCGGTCAGCGCGGGTGACGAAGGCCCCCCCGGGGGGCACGCAGCCCCCGAGCAGCTCCTGGTCGAGCGAGAGGGTCTGCAGCCGCCGTCCGGTGCGCACCGCGATGCGCTCCAGGTGGTAGTGCCGGCTGCAGCCGATGGAGCAGCCGCTCCGGAGCAGGCTGACGCAGGACTCCTCGGCAACGGGCGCGAGCACGTTCTCGCCGTCCGAGGAGAGCACCAGCTCGGGCACCGTCTGCAGTCCGGACCACGTCGACGGGTCGCGGACCCCCAGCGCGCCGGTCGCCGGAGGCCGCATCAGCTCGGCGACCTGCGCCTGGGCGGACGCGCACGCCGGCGCGGAGCGCGCCGGATCCGGCGCCGGCGGAGGGACCAGGACCGGGCCGGCCGCCCCATCCGCCACCCGCCAGGTGCGCACCGAGTCGTCCTCGTGCTGCGAGACCAGCGTCCCGGCGCCCGGGGTGAAGCGGAGGTCCACCAGCGCCCCACCCGGGACCGAGCCGGCCAGCCGCTGCGTCCGCGTGCCCACGTCCCACACCGACCAGACTCCCGAGGCGTCGCCCGAGGCCAGCCGTGCTCCGTCGGGCGAGAAGCGCAGCGCGGTCACCTGTGCCCGGTGCCCGGGCGGCGCCGGCGCCGGCGTACCGTTGCGCGCGTCCAGCCTGACGAGGGTGGTGGAGACGGGGTCCACCCGGTCCCGCAGCTGACCGGCCACCGCGACCAGCACCGTGCCGTCCGCGGCGAACAGCGCCGCCGTCACCTGCACCGGGCGAACCTCCCAGCGGATGCTCCCGCCGGGGAGCTCGACGAGCCGGAGCGACCCCGACGTCCGCGCGTCGTCGCACTCCTCTCCGCCGGTGACCGCGGAGACCAGCGCCAGATTTCCGTCGTCCGAGAAGCCGAGCGCCCGGAGCGACTCGCCCTCGCAGGGCCGCCCGCCGCCGCGGAGCACCTCGAGCCGGAAGCTCCCGCCCTGCCGGTCGTACCCGCGGATGGCGCCGTCCTGACCCGCGGTCAGCAGTCGCCCGTCGGCCGTGGACCGCATCGCGAGCATGCGGCCGTCCTGGGCGTGAAAGCGGCTCATCTGCCCGCCGTCGAGCGGGATGAGCTCCACGTCCCCCTCGGGCGTGGCCCGGAACGCCGCCGTGCCGTCCACGGCGCTCGCCACGGCGGTGGTGCCGTCCATGCCCGGGACCGGCGTGTCCTGCGGGGGCCGCCGCCCGGTCGGGTCGCACACCCGGAGCGCGAGGCCCTCGACGCCCAGGACACGGCCGTCCGGGGTCGCGGCGAGCGGCGCGGCCAGGAGGCACCCCGGAGCACGCTCGGTCGGGAAGGCGAAGCCTCCCGGTCCGATGGCCACCCGGGTCCCCGGCGAGGCGACGCCGACCTGCTGCCAGTCCGCGACGTCCCAGAGCCGGGCGAAGCCGGCGGCGTCGAGGGCGAGGACCCGGCGCGCATCGAGCTGCACCAGCGTGTGGATCCGATAGCCGGAGGCGAGGTCCGCGCGCCCGAGCGTTCCGGCGGACTCGGTGGAGAGCGCGGGGGCGGCGAGCGCCGGGGCCGAGAGCAGCGAGAGCAGGATGAAGGAACGCAAGGAGCCTCCCAGGCTAGCGGGGCCGCCCCCTCGAGCGACAGCCGGGTAGATCGACACTCGGGGACGTTCCGGGAACGTGGGGCATTCACCCCGCGCCCCGCTGCCCGACGCTTTTCGCCCCGCTGCCGTCCGGCGCCGGACGCCTGTGGTGTCGACACCACTCCCCGCCCGGCGTTGCAACCGCTCAGCGGGTCCGGACGAGCCGGGCCTCCAGCTCGCGCCCGAGGCGTTCCGGAAAGCTGTCCGGTGCCGGGCCCAGGCGCTCCAGCGCGAACCGGGCGCCGAACAACCCCCGGATTTCCTGCTCGGTCACGTCGAACGGCGGCCCTCCCGGCCGGCCGAGGACGAAGAAGAGGCCGGCGAGCACGCCCCCGGGGCGGAGCAGCTCGGCGCAGGCGTCGACGTACTCGGGGCGGCGCACCGGCTCGATGGCACAGAAGAAGGTGTGCTCGATGATCGCGTCGAACGCGCCGCGCCGGGCGGCGAGCGTGTCCACCAGGGCGTCCTCGCAGCGGACCTCCAGTCGAACACCGAGCGCGCGGGCCGCTTCCGCCGCGGCCGTACAGGCCTCCGGGGCGATGTCGACCACCGTCACCGCGAACCCGAGCTGCGCCAGGGCCAGCGCGTCGTGGCCGCGGCCGCCGCCGGGGACCAGGACCCGACCGCGGGGGATGTCTCCGTCGTGCGCCATGCGGGCGATGGGCGGCGCGATCCGGCCCTTGTCGAAACGGGTATCACCCGCCCGGTAGAGCGGACTCCAGAAGTCGCGCCCGCAGGCGTCGGTCGAGGTGGGCGGAGGCTCGGTCACGGCGCGTGTGGATGTACTCCGTCCAGCGCCCTCGCGCAGCCGCTCGAGGCCCGCGAGCGGGTGGCCAGCCCGCCCAGCCACCGGAAGGGCACGACTCGCACACCACGGCCGCGACCGGGTTTCGCTGGACAGGGGGACGCACTGCGGCCGAGAGTCTTCGGTCTGCGACGCTGGCCAAGCGCAGCAGGCGCCACCAATCCTCCGGGCTGTCCGCCCGGACGGTCGCGATCTCCGGGCGGCGCCCCTCCGAGGAGCTCCGATGTTCGTCGGTCACCTGGGTGTCGGACTCGCGCTCTCGGCCCGCTCGCGCCGATTCCGGCTCGGGACCCTGCTCGGCGCGGCGCTGCTTCTCGACGTGCTTCTCGGAGCGTTCGTGCTCGCCGGCTGGGAGCAGGTCATCGTCCCGCCCGACTTCGCTGACCGCGCATTACCTCGAGTTCGTCTTCCCGTACTCGCACGGGCTCCTGGCGACGCTCGTCTGGGCGGGCGCCGCGGCGGCGCTGGCCGGCGCCGGTCTCCTCCTCCTCGGCCATGGCGCGGCGGCGGCGTGGGTCGTTGCGGCCGCCGTCGCGTCGCACTGGGTCTGTGACGTCATCGAGCACGTGCGGGGCCTGCCGCTGCTCGGGCCGGACTCGCCGCGCCTGGGCCTCGGGCTGTGGGGCGCGATGGGCTGGGCGCTCCTGCTCGAGGTCCTGCTGCTGCTCGGCGGGGCCGGCCTCTTCCTCCGGTCGCGCCCGGGCCTGCCGCGGGGACGACGGACGGTGCTTGCTCCTCGTCCTCGGCGGCCTCGGCATCCTCCAGGTCGCCAGTCAGCTCACCGGGGGCGAGGTGCCTCCGGCCCGGGCCCTCGCCCTCACCTGGATCGTGCAGGCGGCGGTGCTCACCGCGCTCGGGCTCTGGGCGGACCCGGCGCTCAGCTCACCGGCTGCGTCTCCGCGGGCCGTCCGGCCCCCTTGACCGGCTCGGGCGGCGAGGCCGGGGCCACCGCGGGCACCGCGTCCTTGAAGCGGAACTCCACGTCCACGACGCCGCCGTCGGGGGGTGGGACCTCGTCGGCCCCCACGTCGCGGAGCAGGGCGATCATCGCCGAGTTCACGGCGAGCACGTCGGCGCGGAGCCCCTTCAGCCCGTGGGCCCGACCGACCTCGACCATGCGTCGCATCAGCGCGGTGCCCACGCCCTTGCGCTGCCAGGCGTCGGCGATGACGATGCCCAGCTCGCCGATGCCGCTGACCGGCTCGAGATCGTAGCGGGTGAGGCCGATGAGCGTGCCGTCCTCGGGCAGCTCGGCGACGAAGGCGCAGCCGCGCTGCGGGTCGGCGTCGAGCATGGCCTGGACCTCGTCGCGCGGGTAGCGCGTCCGCAGGTGGTGGTAGCGCGTGTAGACCGACTCTGGCGAGAGCCCGTACAGCAGCTCCTGGACCTTCGCCTCGTCGGTGAGCCGCGCGGCGCGGACCCGGATCTCCCGGCCGTCCCTGAGCTTCTCGTCCCAGGCGCGCACGTCGAGCGGGGGGCGCGGCACCGCCTGGTCCATGAACACCCAGTGGCGCTGCTTGGCCGCGGCGAGCAGCTCGGCGCGGTGGTCCGGATGGGCGATGGCGGTGAGCGCCAGCGCCCGCTCGCGCACCGACTTGCCCCAGAGGTCCGCCACGCCGTACTCGGTGACCACGAAGCGCACGTCGCCGCGGCTGGTCACCACCGCCGAGCCCTCGGGGAGCGTCGGCTGGATGCGGCTCACCGTGTCTCCGCGGGCGAGCGAGGGGAGCACGATGAGCGCCCGGCCCCCGTAGCTGCGCGAGGCGCCGCGGACGAAGTCCACCTGCCCGCCGATGCCGGAGTAGAAGCCGCCGTCGAGCGTGTCCGCCGCCACCTGGCCGGTGAGGTCCACCGCGAGCGCAGTGTTGATCGACACCATCCGCACGTTCTGGGAGATGACGTACGGGTCGTTCACCCAGTCGCTCGCGCGGAGCTCCAGGTCCCGGTTCTCGTGCGCCCAGGCGTAGAGCGCGCGGGTGCCCATGAGGAAGCTGGCCACCATCTTGCCCGGGGCGAGCGTCTTCCTGAGCCCGTTGACGACCCCGAGCTTCGCCAGCTCCATCACCCCGTCGGAGAGCATCTCGGTGTGGATGCCGAGGTCGTGGTGGTTCTTCAGGGAAGACAGGACCGCGGTCGGCACCTCGCCGATGCCGATCTGCAGCGTCGCCGCGTCGGGGACCAGGTCGGCCACCAGCTCGCCGATGGCGCGACTCACCGCGTTGCCCACCACCGGCTCGCGCTCCGGGAGTGGCGTGTCCACCGCGACCAGATGCTTGCAGCGTCGGATGTCGAGGAGCGTGTCCCCCGGCGTCCGGGGCATGCGCGGGTTGACCTCGGCGAGAATGAGCCGCGCCGAGTCCACTGCCGCCCGGACGATGTCCACCGACACGCCGAGCGAGGCCATGCCCTGCGCGTCCGGGCGGGCTCACCTGCACCAGCACCGCGTCCACCGGGAGCCGGGTGGACTTGAGAAGATGGGGAATCTCGGACAGGAACACCGGCGTGAAGTCGGCCCGGCCGTCCCGGACGGCCTCGCGCACGTTGGCTCCGATGAAGAACGCGTTGTGCCGGAACCTGCCCTCGCACGCCGGCGCCGTGTAGGGCGCCGGTCCGAGGGTCATGAGGTGCACCAGCTCGTTGTCCGAGAGCTGCCAGGCGGCGTCGACCATCGCCTGGACCAGGCGGGTGGGCTCGGCGGCGCCGGAGCCGATGAGGATGCGGCGGCCGGGGCGGAGCGCACGAACGGCCTGCTCCGGCGTGGTCAGCAGCCGCGCCCAGCGCGTCCGCCACTCCGGGTCGGGTTCGTTGCGAAAGCCGTCAGCCGTTTCTGACACAGTGCGGCAATCCTAACAGGGGCGTCCCCCGCCCCGCGTTGGGTTCGGAGTCTAGTGTCGATGCGCGCCCGGCATTGGCACAGCCAGGAAACCCCGGGATGACGGTCGGTTGACTGCGGCAGGACGGGCTCGGCCACCTTTTCGGCTGTCGCCTTTGAATGGCCTGGTCGACCCGGTGCATTCTGCCATCCGAAGGGGGACGGAGCATGGACTCCTCCGGTCCGAAGGCCGTCCAGCGCGCGGCCCCACCGGCGCGCGAGGCGGGTGACGGCTCGCCGGACGCTCTCCCGTCGGCCCCGAAGCCCGCGGTGGGTGAACGCTCGGGCGACACGGTCGACGACACCCTCCGCGCGCCCGTGCCCGCCTCGGACTCCACATCTTCACCGGATTCCTCGTCCGACTGGGTCGGTCTCTACAGGCTGCGCCGTCGCCTGGGCGCGGGAGGAATGGGTGAGGTCTGGCTCGCGGACCAGCTCGACCCCTTCCGACGCCAGGTGGCCATCAAGCTCATCCAGGGAGGCACCGACCTGGGCGTGCTGGCCCGCTTCGAATCGGAGCAGCAGGCGCTCGCCCTGATGGACCACGCGTCCATCGCCCGCGTCTTCGACGCCGGGACGATGCCCGACGGCCGGCCGTACTTCGTCATGGAGTACGTGGCGGGCGTTCCGATCATCGACCTCTGCGACCAGGAGCGGCTGTCGCTCGCCGAGCGGTTGCAGCTCTTCTGCGAGCTCTGCGAGGCAGTGCAGCACGCCCACCAGAAGGCGGTCATCCACCGTGACCTGAAGCCCTCCAATGTCCTCGCCGCCCGGACCGACGGAGCGATCCAGCTGAAGGTCATCGACTTCGGGATCGCCAAGGCCGTCGGGGGGCAGCGGCTCGGCGGTCAAGTGCTCCTCACCGAGGTCGGAGACACGCTGGGCACGCCCGCGTACATGAGCCCGGAGCAGGCCCGGCCCGGTCCCGCCGGCATCGACACGCGGACCGACGTGTTCTCGCTCGGGGTCATCCTCTACGAGCTCCTCACCTGCCAGCGCCCCTTCGTCCCGCCCGAGGGCAGCGCGTTCCCGTCCGAGGACGTGCGACGGCAAATCCTCGAGGTCGAGCCCCCACGGCCGAGCGCGAGGCTCCAGGCTGACCCCGAGGCGCGTGCCGCGGCCGCTCACGCGAGGCGGACGGATGGGGCGTCGCTGGTCCGCGCGCTGAGGGGAGACCTCGACGCGATCACCCTCAAGGCGCTGGAGAAGGACCGCCGGCGCCGCTACGGGAGCGCGGCCGAGCTCGGCGCGGACGTCGCGCGACACCTCCGCCGCGAGCCCGTGCTCGCCCATCCTCCCCGGCTGTCCTATCGGCTGGCGAAGTACGTGGCGCGTCACCGGCTGGGCGTCGGGCTGGGCGGCGCGCTGGTGCTGGCCATCCTGGCCGGAGCCAGCATCGCGCTGTGGCAGGCGGCCGTGGCCCGGAAGCAGGCCCGGGTGGCGCAGCTTCAAGAGACGCGTGCCCGGGCGATCCAGGAGTTCCTGATGGATCTGTTCCGGACCAACACCGACAACCAGGAGAACCCGGTCGCCGCGCGGGAGCTGACCGCCCCCCAGCTCCTCGACCTCGGCGCGAGCCGGGTGCAATCGAGGCTGAAGGACGAACCCGAGGTCCAGGACGCGGTTCTCGACACCCTGTCGGACATGTACACGGCGATCGGGTCTGACGCCCGTGCGGCGCAGATGGACGCGCTGCGGGTGGAGCTCCGACGTCGGATGTACGGTCCGGGCGACCCGCGGGTGGCCGACGCCCTCGTCTCCCAGGCGCATGCGCTGATGGGGACGGTCCAGTACGCGCGCGCGCCCGCGCTCCTCACCGAGGCGCTGCAGATCGTGGAGCGCGCGCCATCGGTGGACGTGCACACCCGGGTCGAATCTCCTGATCGAGCTGAGCCGAGCATCGATGTATTCGGACGCCGTGAGCAGCCGGGAGTTCGCTCGCCGTGGCCGTGCGCTGGTGACCCGCACCGGGGAGGCGCAACCCGGACTCCAGGTCCTCTTCTTCCAGGAGGGGTACGCCGAGCAGCGGCTCGGGAATTGCGGCGAGGCTCTCGAGCTCTACCGGAAGGCCCTCGCCTGGTCGCGAGAATCCCCGGATGGGGCAAGCCAGCGCCCAGGTCACCGCCCTGATCCAGCTCGCCGAGGCAGCGGCATGTCTCGCCGACATGCCCACCGCCGAGCGAAGCCTCCGGGAGGCACTGGCGCTCTCGTTGCGGCTCAACGGCGATCGGCACGTGGACACCTTTCACGTGGAGACCCGGCTCGCCCGGCTACTCCACGAGACGGGTCGGCGCCGCGAATCGTGGGAGCTGCACGACTCGATGCTCTCGCGCGTCGCGCAGACGAAGGAGGCGTCGACGCCGCAGCTCATGAGCCGTCTCCGACGGTACTGGGCGGCGAGCCTCCTCGACGAGGGGCGAACGGAGGAGGCGGCGGCGGTGTTTCGCGAGATCCCCAAGGTCGCCCCCGCCACCCGGCCGTACATCAAGGCGCTGGCGTTGCAGTTCGAGGCCACCCTCGCGGTGGCCGAGGGGCGGCTCGCGGAGGCGCTCTCACGCCTGGACGAGGCCGAACAGCTCTTTCGCGAGGTGGTCGGTCCCTCGGCCTCCACGGCGGCGCTGGATGAGGTCCGGCTCGACCGGGCCGCCGCCCTGGTGGAGGGCAGGAGGGCAGACGAGGCGCTCTCGGTCCTCGAGGGGGTCGGGAGCTCGCCCGATGCGGCCGCAGCGCTGTCTCGCGCCTCGCTGCGCGCCGGCACGCTCCGGGCAAGGGCGCTCTTGCTCGAGGGCAAGCCGGAGGAGGCGGAGCGCGAGGCAGGGCGCGTCGTGACCACGCTGGAGCGTTCCCCGATGCGGCCCTACTTCCAGGCCCTGGAGTTGGACGCTCTGGTTCGACTCGGGGCGGCAGAGTGCCGCGGGGAGGACGCGGGACGGGGCGAGACCCACCTGCGTGCGGCGCTGGCCGGCCTGCAAGCGCAGCAGGAGCCGGGGAGCCCGCGACTCGCCGAGGCCCGGCTGGTTCTCGCTCGCTGCCTGCTCGCCCGCGGACGGCGTGGGGAGGCCTCGGCCCTCGCCGCTCAGGTCCAGGCCGGGCTGACAGGGTACCCGGGGGCTGCGGCGGCAGACCTGCGGCACGACCTCCGCGCTCTCGAGTCGCGTCTCGGGCACTGACCGCCGGGGTCCTTCAGCGGTCGGACCCGGACGGCGAAGCTCCGAGCTCCAGGACCATCTCCAGCACCTCGGAGTCGGCGAGCTGCTCGAGGAGATCGAGGTTGCGGATGACCTCCTCGTCCTCCGCGCTCCGCGAGGGCGGCGAGGGGCGAACCCCGGCGTCCGGGACGCCCGGGGTCCCTGCGTCCCCCGCGAGGAGGAGCAGGACCACCACCAGGGCCGTCACCGGCCGCGCCTCTCCCGCATCTCGCGCAGCCGCTGGCGCATCTGGTCACGCTGCTCGCGCGTCATCGACCTCCACTCACGAAGGTTCTCCAGCATCTGGCGGCGGCGGTCGGGGTTGGCGTCGAGATACTCGCGCATCAGCGCGCGGACCTGCTGCCGCTCGTCCGGCGGGAGCTTCTGGAACTCGCGCCACTGGGCCAGCACCCGCTGCCGCTCCTCGGGCGAGAGCCGCTGGAAGGCCTGGAGGTTCTCGCGGATGCGCGCCTGCTCCTCGGGGGGGAGCGCACGGAAGCGGGCCACGTTCGCCTGGATGCGGGCCTGCTCGTCCAGCGGCAGGGCCTTGAACTGCTTCAGCCGCTCGCGGAGCGCCGCCTTCTCCTGCTCGCTCATCCGGTCGAAGCGGGCGGCGGCGTCGTCCGGGGTGCCGGGCTGGGTCTGCGACCAGGCCGGCCCTGCGCAGAGCAGAAACGTCGCCAGGAGCCAGGTCCTCACGGGCGGCCCTCCTTCTGGAGCTGGTCGAGGTGCTCCACCACCTCGAGGTCCTCGGGGGTGACCCCCAGGAGCTCGTAGTCGCTGAGCAGCTCGAGGTGCTCGGCCACCGCGAGCTCGGTGGGCTGATCGACCCGCTCCCTCATGGCCCGCTGACCCGCCAGCACCGCCACGACGGCGGCCGCGGCGAGCGCCATCCCCGCCGGGGCGAGCACGCCCGGCCGGAACCAGGTCCGCATCCGCTCCGGCCAGGGTCGGGGGAGCCCGTCCACCTCGGCCAGCACCCGCCGCCGCAGCCCGGCCGACGGCTCGAACTCCCGAAGGGTGGACAGCTCGGTCACGGTCCGACGGAGCAGCGCCTCGGTCGACCGGCAATCGGAGCAGGAGGCCAGGTGGCCACGGACCCGCGCCGTCTCGACGGCGGACAGCTCGCCATCCACGAACGCGGTCAGCTCGTCTTCCACGGTGCAGCTCATGCCTCGCTCCTCGCCGGGATCGGTGCCCCGGCCTGCCATGCCTCCACCGCCCGGGCGACCGACAGGGTCGCGCGGTGGATGAGACTCTTCACCGCCGCCTCGCTCGCCGAGAGCACCTCGGCGATCTCGCGGTAGGCCATTCCCTCGAACCGGCACAGCGCGAACGCCGTGCGCTCTCGGTCGCTGAGCCTGCCCAGCGCCGCCGCCACCGCCGCCTCCAGCTCACGACCCTCGACCGCCCGCTCGGGCGACTGCGCCTCGGGTGCAGCCGTCTCCAGCGGCCGGCCCTCGTCGCCCAGCTCCGACACGTGGGTGACCCGGTACTCCCCGCGCCGGACCTCGTTCAGGCAGTGGTTCGCCGCCACCCGGAAGAGGAACGTCTTGAACCGCGCTCTCGGCCGGTAGCGCCCGGCATGTCGATACAGCTTCACGAAGATGTCCTGCGTCAGCTCCTCGGCCTTCCCTGCGTCCTGGACGAAGCGATGGGCGAAGCGCGCCACCGACCGGTGGTGCCGGTCGTACAGCGATGCGAAGGCGGCGGTGTCTCCAGCCGCCACCCGAAGCATCAGTGCCGCGTCCTCGTCCGTTGGTTCGTCCACGGGCACTGGATGTGAACACGGGCCGGCCCCCGGCAGTTGCGGGCAGGGGTCCCGTGGCCGCGCCATGGGCCCCCTGGTAAGGAGGAGGCACCGGTGGAACGACACCAGGAGACACGCATCGCCCCGGCGCCGGCCGGTGAGCTGGACGCCGTGGTGGGCGAGGACGCGCTCGAGCGCGCGCTGGCCTCGGCCCGGGCTCCCGGCGCCGACGGGGGGGTGCGCCGGGTCCTCGTGGACCGGCTCGCCACGCTCGACCTCGGGAGCCCCCGGGCCACCGCGGACCGGCTCCAGGAGCTCCTCGCCTCGGGGGAGCTGGGGAGCCTCCGGACCGCCGACGGCACCTCGGCCAGGGCGGCGGCCGTGGAGCGGCTGCTCGGGCTGGGCTATCCGTACGCGCTCGAGGTGTCGCCCGAGGACCTCGCCCACTGGCGGCAGGAGCGGCCGTCGGGGGCGAGCGATGGGCGCGGCCTGGCGGTGCTGGTGATGACGGTCGCGGTGTGCCTCGCGCTCTGGGGGCTGTCGGATCCACCGAGCGGGTTCGGGCTGGTGACCGTGCTGGGGCTGGAAGGCGTGGCGGTGGCCGGGGCGGTGCGGCCGTCGCTCCGGGCGTGGGCGCGGAAGGCCGTGTTCGCCCTGGGCGTGCTCGCCTGCGCGCTGGGCTTCCGCTACGGCGTCGGGACGCTGCTCCCGGGCATCGCCGGGCTGGTCACGGCGCGCTTCATCTGGCCCCGCGGTGTCAGGGGGGTCGACTAGGAGATCCCCATCGGCAATACTGAAACAGCGTTCAGTCCACCCGAGCGAGGTCCAGGGACTCCATGTCGGTGAATCCAGAGAAGGAAAAGGCGATCGAGCTGGCCATGGGCGCGGTGGAGCGCCAGTTCGGCAAGGGCTCCATCATGCGGCTTGGCAAGGACGAGCCGCTCATCCGCGACATCCAGGTCATCTCCACTGGCTCCATCTCGCTGGACATCGCGCTCGGCGTCGGCGGCGTGCCCCGCGGCCGCATCGTGGAGATCTACGGGCCGGAGTCCTCGGGCAAGACGACGCTGTCCCTCCACGTGGTGGCCGAGGCCCAGAAGAAGGGCGGCATCTGCGGCTACATCGACGCCGAGCACGCCATGGACGTGGGCTACGCGCGCAAGCTCGGGGTGCGCACCGACGACCTGCTCCTCTCCCAGCCGGACACCGGCGAGCAGGGGCTGGAGATCGCCGAGATGCTGGTCCGCTCCGGCGCCATCGACGTGCTGGTGGTGGACTCGGTGGCGGCCCTCGTCCCCAAGGCAGAGCTCGAGGGCGAGATGGGCGACGCCCACATGGGCGTGCAGGCCCGGCTGATGAGCCAGGCGCTCCGCAAGCTCACCGGCACCATCTCCAAGAGCCAGACCTGCGTCATCTTCATCAACCAGATCCGCATGAAGATCGGCGTGATGTTCGGCAACCCGGAGACGACCACCGGCGGCAACGCGCTCAAGTTCTACGCCAGCCAGCGGCTGGACATCCGCCGCATCGGCGCCATCAAGAACGGCGAGCAGGTGGTGGGGAACCGCACCCGGGTGAAGGTGGTGAAGAACAAGATGGCCCCGCCGTTCAAGGAGGTCGAGTTCGACATCATGTACGGCGTCGGCATCTCCCGGGAGGGAGACCTGCTCGACCTCGCCGCCGCCGACAACATCGTGGAGAAGAGCGGCGCCTGGTACGCCTACGAGGGCGAGCGCATCGGCCAGGGCCGGGAGAACGCCAAGGACTATCTGCGTGACCACCCCGAGATCGCCGCGGCCGTCGAGCGCAAGGTCCTCGAGAAGTACGGCGTCCTGAAGCCGCCCTCGCCGGTGCAGGCGGTGCCGGACGACGTGGACGAGAAGCGCGCACGGGTCAAGGCCGTGAAGTGACCGTCCGGTGCCCGTGACTCGGGGCACGCGCGACCCCTGTGCCGTGCTCCCCTCCGCCCGCTTGAACTGTCTGCCGGTCAGAGGTTAGAGCAACTGCAGACGAGGGGCGGGCGCAGGCTTCATGGGTTTCGGTCGGTCCGGCTGGTTCACGGCGCTTCTGGGGCAGGAGGTGGCGGAGCATCAGCCACTCGTCGACGCGCGCGCTCCCGGCAGCCCCCGTGCCCGCGCCCGGGCCCATGTCCGCATGGTGCTCCACGACAGCGGTCTCCTCTACGGCACGCCGGAGCAGGTCGCCGCATCCGAGGGGATGACCCGTGAGGAGCAGCTGTCGCTGGCGGTGCTGCGGACGCTGGTGCGCCTCGCGCTGGACCTCGCCGACATCTCCGGCCTCGGGCCGGAGCGCCGGGTCGAGCGCATCACGATCCTCTTCGCCGTCTGGAGCGGACACCTCCGGCTCGCCGAGACGCTGCAGACCGCGCTGCGGCGCACCGGCGAGCTGCCGCGGCGGAGCGTGCGGCGGCTGGAGACGTTGCTCGAGGACCGCGCGATGTCGCTCGGGGCTGACCCGCTCTACGGCCTCCTCCTCCACAACGGCGCGGCCTACGTCGACGCGCAGCTCTTCGCCCACCTGGCCCTCGCGGCCTGGCTGCACAAGGCACTCGGGCTCCAGCAGGCGCGGCGCCGGCTGGCGGTGGCGGCGCGCCAGAAGGCGCTCCTGGTGGAGGTGCTCACCGCGCTCGCCTGCTCCGAGCGGCCACCCACGCCGGCGGCGCGGCGGGCCATCCTCCGCCAGGTGGACTCGCTCGGGCTCCCGGCCCCGGTCGGTCCGGCCCTCCGGGCGCGGGTGAAGGAGGTCTTCCGCGAGAAGCCCGACCTGAACGTGCTGGTACGGCCCGTCCGGAGTCTCCCCCTCCGCCGCTTCATCCTGCAGCAGACGGTGCTCGCCTCGATGGTGGAGGGGCGGCGCTCACCGCCCGAGCTGGCCTTCCTCCGCGCCCTGGCGCGGGCGCTCCGGATCGCCCCCGAGACCCTCAGGGAGATCGAGGGCGAGGTGGCCGAGTTCTACGCCGAGAACCGCTCGGTCCTCGACGTGTTCACCGTGCGCGAGAACGCGGCGTCCCTGGGCGAGGAGTGGGTGAGCAGCATGCAGCGCACGCTCGACGACGGCGCCCGGGCGCTGGTGGTCGAGGCGCGGATGATGGGCGAGCTCTCGGTCTTCCTCGGCAAGCTCGCCATCGGCCAGACGCTCACCCCGGACGAGCGGCGGCGGATGCGCCTCGAGCTGATCGACCTGGCCAAGGCCATCCCGGCGCTGGCCGCCTTCGCGGCGCCCGGCGGGCTCCTGCTGCTCGCGGCGCTGGCCAAGGTGCTGCCCTTCAGCATCCTTCCGAGCGCGTTCCAGGGCTCCCGGCGACCGGTGCTGCCGGCAGAGGTCGCCCCGGCCGACGGCGCGGTCAGGCTTGTTCACCCCGGCGACGGACTTCCACGATGAGCCGGCGCAGCTCCTCGGAGGTCGCGGCGTAGTCCTGTCGGCCGCGGTCTGCCCCCACCTGCTGCTCGAGCTTCGGCACCATCGGCATCAGCTGCCGCGCCGCCGCGCTGTTGCCCTGCACCAGCCACATCAGGCCCTGGAGGACCGCGGCCCGGGTCTCGGGCTCCTTGTCGCCGAGGTGCTCGGCGAGCTTGGCCACCGCCTCGGGCTTGCCGAGCCGCCCCAGCTCGAGGGCGGCCCGCTGGCGCACCGGTCCCTCGGCGTCGCCGAGCTTGCCGGCCCAGCAGTCCATGGCCGCCTTGCACTGGGCAGCGGCCCGGAGGGGTCCCTCGAAGGTCTTGACCGTCTTCAGCCGGTTCGCCGCCACCTCGTCCACCGGGAGGTTGCAGCCGTAGCGCTTGCAGTCGGCGGCGGTGAGCTTGGGCTCGTCTGCCGCCAGCCGCTCCATCGTCGGCATGTCGCGCTCGTCGCCCAGCATCCCCAGCGCGCCGATGGCGTACTGCCGCGCGTCCCACGGGCCGTGGGAGGCCGAGCGCTGGAGCGCAGCGAGCGCCTCGCGACCGCCGATGAGCACCAGGGCCCGCGCGTACTCGGCGCGGGCGAGCGGCTCCGGCTCCTCGAGCATCGTCTCCAGAGCCTTCCGGCCCTCGGCCGAGCGCATCTTCCCCAGCGTGCTCGCCGCGGCCATCCGGGCATAGAGCGTCTGCTCGGGGGCGGCGGTCTTGTACCCGAGCTGCTTGATGAGCGCCGGCTCGGCCGAGTTGGCCCGGAAGTCGCCGAGCGACTCGGCGGTGCGCACCAGCACCACCGCGTCGGCCACCTCGTTGGAGCGGGCCCAGGCGGCGAGGTCCCGGTCCTTGCCCTCGAGCACCTGGGTGAGCGCGTCCGCGGCGGGCTTGCCGACCTCGAAGAGCGAGAAGCTCGCCTCCTGGGCGAAGACGGTGTTCCCCCGCTGCTTGAACATCGCCTTGAGGAGGGTGGGGACGGCCCGCGGGTCGCCGATCTCCCCGAGCGCCACGATGGCGCGGCGGTTCACCGCCGGGGGGCTCCGGTCGTCGAGGGCCAGCTCCGCCAGCGTGGGAACTGCGGCCTGTGCCCGTATCTCTCCGAGGGCCCCGATGGCGTCCTGGCGGACGTAGTCGTCCCGGCTGCGGAGCAGCGACATGAGGGCGGGCGCGGCGCGCGGGTCCTTGATGTCGCCGAGGGCCTGGGCGATGGCGGCGTTCATCCGCGAGGTGGCGCCGTCGGCGGTGTTCACGTCCAGCGCGGCTCGCGAGCGGGTCGACGCTCGAGGGGTCCTTCAGCTCGCCGAGGGCCCGGGCGATGACGGCGCGGACCTCGGGGCTCTTCTCGCTCGCCAGGCGCGCGTTGAGCATCGGGGCGAACCGCTTGTCCAGCCGCTTGCTCGAGCGAAGGGTCTCGAGGACCCGGACCTTCTCGCTCGGCCGCTGGGCCGCGTCGAGCTGGTCCTCCCAGTAGGAGGGTGTGCTCGGATCCTTGCTGCAACCGGCGACGAGGAGGCCCAAGGAGAGCGCCAGTGCACGCCGCAGCGTCCGTCCCATCCGTCCCCTCCAGGGGCAGTTCTGACCGGCAAGGCCTTTTACGCCATGAGACCGACTGCTTTCCATTCCGGCGAGCAGGCTCGATCTCGCGAGCGAGGATAGAGTGTCCTCTGGACCCTCCGTGAGCCCCGAGGCCTACACCCGCCGCCAGGTCCTGGTCGACCGCCGCTTCCAGCTCAAGTACGCAGTCGGGCTCGCGGTGGGCGGAGCCTCGCTCTGCGCCGCCTTCGGTGCCGCGGTGTGGCTGGCGCTCCATCAGGCGCGCGAGACGCTCGGCCCCGAGTCGCAGGCCACCCTCCAGGGTACCGAGACCACGGTGCTCGTGCTCACCGGGTTCATGGCGCTGGTCATGTCCCTGGTGCTCTCGCTAGTGGGGCTCCTGGTGACGCACCGGGTGGCCGGGCCGATGCGGGTGCTCCGGACCCAGCTCCGGCGCCTGGCGGAGGGAGGGTTTCCTCGCTGGCGACCGCTGCGGAGCCACGACGAGCTGAGGGACATCTTCGGCGAGTTCCACGCCACGGTGGATGCGCTCCGCCGGCGCGAGCACGAGGAGCTCTCGGCGCTCGAGTCGGCGCTGGCGACGGGCGCCGGTGGCGGGGCACGGGCCACGTTGACCGCGCTCGCCGCCGACAAGCGCGCCCGCCTCGACGGAGCGGACGATGGGTGAGGAGGGCCCTGGCCCCGGGGTCGCCCGCCCCCGCCTCGCCTTCTTCGGGACCCCGCCCTTCGCGGTGCCCTCGCTCCGTGCCTGCCAGGCGGTGGGCACCGTCCTGGCGGTGGTGACCCAGCCCGATCGGCCGCGGGGCCGCGGCCAGCAAACGTCCCCCTCGGCGGTGAAGGCCGAGGCCGAGCTTGCGCGGCTGACGGTGCTCCAGCCCACGCGGCTCAAGGGAACCGACTTCGGCGAGCGCCTCGCGGCGCTGCGGCTGGACCTGGCGGTGGTGGCGGCCTACGGGCGCATCCTGCCCCCGGACGTCCTGTCCGCGCCGCGCCTCGGATCCCTGAACGTGCACGCCTCGCTGCTGCCGCGCTGGCGGGGCGCGGCGCCCATCCAGTGGGCGGTCGCCTCGGGAGACAGCGAGACCGGCGTGTGCCTGATGCAGATGGAGGCCGGTCTGGACACCGGCCCGGTGCTCGCCGAGCGGCGCACCCCCATCCTCCCCGGGGACACGTCGGAGACCCTCCACGCGCGTCTGTCCGAGCTCGGCGGGGCCCTCCTCCGCGACGAGCTGCCCCGCTTCCTCGCCGGCGCGCTGACGCCCCGACCGCAGCCGGCCGAGGGCGTCACCATCGCCCGGATGGTGGAGAAGGAGGACGGGCGGCTCGACTGGACCCGGCCCGCCGTGGAGCTCGAGCGGCGGCTCCGCGCCTTCGTGCCCTGGCCCGGCGGATGGACCCAGCTCGGAGGCCACCTGCTCAAGATCTGGCGCGCCGAGGTGGTGGAGGGCTCCGGGGTCCCCGGCACGGTGCTCGCCGCGCACGGGGTGCTCGACGTGGCCTGCGGCACGGGCGCGCTCCGCCTCCTCGAGGTGCAGCCGGAGGGCAAGCGGCGGATGAGCGCCGCGGAGTTCCTGAGCGGACACCGGCTCTCGGAGGGCGAGCGTCCGTTCGGAGGAGGGGTGTCATGAACGTGCTCGTGCTCCACGGTCCGACGCTGCAGTTCCTCGGCCACCGGGAGGGGGATGCGGCGGAGAACACCCTGGCCGAGGTGGACCGGAAGCTCGCGGAGAAGGCGCGGGCGCTCGGTCACGTGCTCCGGACGGTCCGGAGCAACCACGAGGGCACGCTGGTGGATGCGCTCTGGGAGCAGCGGACCTGGGCCGACGGGGTGGTCCTGAACCCCGGGCCGCTGGCGCTCGGCTCGCACGTGCTGCGGGCGGCGGTGTCGGCCTCGCAGATGCCCGTGGTGGAGGTCCTCCTCGCACCGGCGAAGGGGCGGGCGGCCGCGCAGCGACGGAGCCTGCTTCGCGAGGTCTGCGCGGCGCAGGTCGCGGGCATCGGCGCCGAGGCCTACCTGGAAGCGCTCGAGCGGCTGTCACGGGCGCGGAGCCGCGCCTCGGCCGTGCGCACGACGAAGACGCTCGGCCGGGCGGCCGCGCCGAGTGCACCGGCCCGGGCCCGGCCAGCGCGGTCGGCGGCGAGCACCCCGGCCGAAACAACCGCACGTCCGACGGGCAAGCCCGGGCCCGCGGAGGCCCCCGTTCCTCCGGCGCCGGCGCGCGGCAAGACGCTCGGGTCCGCGCGCGGCGAGGCTCCCGCCCGTGCCTCCGACGCGGCGAGCGCCGCACGGGCTGCGACACGCTCGAGCCCCCGCTGCCCCCGCGCCCGGATGCTTCCGGGGGCAAGACGCTCGGCCGCGGCGTGCCGCAGCCTCCCCCGGAACGCGGCGACCGGGGGCCGGCCTCACCCGGGCGGAGGTGCGGGCGCACATCGCCGACCGGCTCGCCGGACGCCTGAGCCCGGCGGGACTCGCCACCTGGGCGCGGGGCGAGTGGGTGACCCTGCAACGCGGCGCGGCGGTGGAGGCCGGGCAGCGGGACCAGCTCGAGGAGGTGCTGCAGGCGCTCTTCCTGGCGGTGCAGCCTCGGGCGGCGCTGAGCGACACGCAGCTGGTGGAGTGGATGGCGGCGCTGGAATGAACGCCCGCGCGGTGGCCATCGACGTGCTGGCCCGCGTCGAGGCCACCGATGCGTACCTCAATCTGGTCCTGGACCAGCGACTGGCGGAGACGCCGCTGCGGGACCCCCGCGACGCCTCGCTGGTGACCGAGCTCTGCTACGGCGCGACCCGGCGGCGGCTGGGGCTCGACCGCGCCATCGCCGCCTTCTCGGATCGCAAGCTGCACGCGCTCGAGGACCGGGTGCTCGCGGCGCTCCGGGTCGGCGCGTACCAGATCTTCCACTCCCGGGTGCCTCGGCGGGCCGCGGTCTCCGAGACGGTCGAGGGCCTGAAGCAGATCGGGCTGTCGCGGGCAGCGGGCTTCGTGAACGCCGTGCTCCGCAAGGTGGCGGCGCTGGAGTCCATCCCGCTCCCGCCCGGGTCCGACCTCCCCGAGTACCTCTCGGTGCGGGAGAGCCACCCCCGCTGGCTGGTGGAGCGCTGGCTCCGGCGCCACGGCCGGGCGGCCACCGAGGCGATGCTGGTGGCGAACAACGAGGCTCCGCCGGTGACCGTCCGCACCAACAGCCGCGCCGGGACCCGAGACGCGCTGGCCGCGCTCTTCGCCGAGGCCGGGCTCGTCGCCACGCCCACCGCCCGCTCGCCGGTGGGGCTGCGCCTGTCCTCGCCCGGGCCGGTGGAGTCCCTGGTGGGGTACCCCGAGGGTCTGTTCCAGGTCCAGGACGAGGCGGCGCAGCTGGTCGGGCTCTACGCCGCCATCCCGGAGGACGCGCGGGTGCTCGATGCCTGCGCCGCGCCGGGCGGGAAGGCCTGCCACCTCGCCGAGAGCCACCGGGTGCTGGCGGTGGACCTGTACGCGGCGAAGCTGGACAAGATCCGCTCCGAGGCACGCCGGCTCCACCTCGAGGATCGCATCGAGGTGCTGGCACACGACGCGACGGAGCCCTTCCCGGCGTCCGTCGGCCCGGTGGAGGCGGTGCTGCTCGATGCGCCGTGCACCGGACTCGGCACGCTCCGGCGTCATCCGGAGCTGCGCTGGAGGCGGCAGGAGGAGGATATCGCGCGGCTGGCCACGCTCCAGCGGCGCATCCTGGAGCGATGCCAGGAGTTGACGCCGCCCGGCGGCCTCCTGGTGTACGCCGTGTGCAGCACCGAGCCGGAGGAGGGACAGGACCAGATCGACCTCTTCCTGCGGAGCCACCCCGACTTCACGCTGGAGACACCGGCGCTGGCCGAGCGGCTCGGCTGGCCGCTGGCCCAGGGTGCGCTGCGGACCCTTCCGGGACCGGACGGAATGGACGGGTTTTACGCCGCCCGGCTCCGCCGTCTGGCATAGGCTCCTCGATCCCTTCAAGGAGAACTCGCATGCCACGCGCGCTCATCGCAGCGCTCTGTCTCGCCGCCGTTCCCGCGCTCGCCTTCGAGGGCGTCATCGACACGAAGATGACCGCCGCCGGCGGAGAGGCGGGCGGCAAGCCGATGTCGGTCAGCGGGACCGGCAAGATCTCCATCAAGGGCCTCAACACCCGGATGGACCAGGAGATGAACATGCCGGGGGTGACCGGCCCGATGAGGCAGACGGTCATTCACCGCGCCGACGAGCCCAACGTCACCTACATCCTCCACGACGCCAACAAGACCTACACGAAGATCACCGCGGACAAGGACGAGGCAAAGGATGGCAGCGAGGGGTGGACGGTGAAGAAGATCGGCAAGGACACCGTGGCCGGCCGGTCCACCGAGCACGTCCAGGTGATGCACGAGGGCAAGGAGCCGATGGACGTCTGGATCGACACCGCGCTCGTCTCGGCAGGGGATCTAGAAAAGGCCTTCGCCGCCGGCGATCGACGCCAGGGGGGCTGGTGGCAGGCGCTGAAGAAGGCTGGCGTGGCCGGCATCCCGCTCAAGGTGGCGGCGAAGAACGAGCGCGGCGGCGGCATGACCTGGGAGGCCCTGTCGGTGAAGTCGCAGTCGGTCGCCGGACTCCGCGTTCAAGATCCCGGCGGGCTTCACCGAGAGCAAGGGCGGCATGGGTCCCGGGATGGGCAGCGGCTCCATGACCCCGGAGCAGCAGCAGCAGATGCGCGAGCAGATGATGCAGAAGCTGACGCCCGAGCAGCGCCAGCAGGTCGAGCAGATGATGAAGCAGCGCCAGGGCGGAGGGCAGTGACCGCCGCCCTGAGCTAGTCGTCGGCGGTGGCGGCACCCTTGAAGGCGTCGAGGACCGCCTGCGAGGCGCGGTCGAGGTACTTGCCCTTGCGCACCAGCAGCCCGATGGGCCGGGTGAAGTTGCCCTCGGCGAAGGGCCGCGCGACGAGCGTGCCCTGCGCGACCTCGTGCTGCACGGTGGCCGCCGGGAGGATGGTGATTCCCACGCCCATCTCCACCGCGCGCTTGATGGTCTCGACGTTGTCCATCTCCATCACCGGCTCGAGCTCCACGCCCTTCTCGCGGAAGATCCGGTCCAGCGCCTTCCGGGTGGGGGCCTCGCGGTCGAAGGCGATGAACGGGGTGTCGGCGAGCGCGGTGACCGAGACCTTCGTCTTGCCGGCCAGGGGGTGGTTCGGCGCGAAGACCACGCTGAGCTTGTCGTCCCGGAAGGGGATGACGTCCACGCCGGCGCGCGGCTGCGGGTAGGCGACCACGCCGATCTCGGCGGCGCCGAGGATGACGTCGTCGTAGACCTGATCGCTGCGGCGGTAGATGAGCCGCATGTTCACCTTGGGGTGCGTCTTGAGCAGGCCCTTCTGGATGCTCTGCAGCTCGTGCAGCCCCACCGAGTAGATGGTGGAGACGGTGCAGGTGCCGGCGATCTCGGCTCGACTGCTCGCGGATCTCCTGCTCCACCTCGCCGAAGCGGGCGAGGATCTCCTTGCACCCGCGAAAGAGCCGCTCACCCGCCGGCGTCGGCGTGACCTGCCGGGCGCTGCGGCTGAGCAGCTTCTGCTCGTACCGGTTCTCGAGCGCGCGGATCTGCTGGCTCACCGCCGACTGCGTGACGTGGTTCAGCTGCGCGGCGCGCGAGAAGGAGCCGGTCTCGACCACGTCGCAGAACATCTTGAGCGACTCGAGTTGCATGAGACACCCTCATGTGAAGGACGCCTGGTATTAGCGTCCATGGGCTGTCCGCGCAACTCCTCTAAGGATCCGCTCAGGCGGCCTCACCGCAGTCCACCGGGAGTGCGGCTCCGGTGAGACCAGCTGCTGCAGGGGATGAGAGATACAGGACGAGCGCCGCCACCTCGTCGGGCTGCACCGGCCGGCCCATGGGGTTGCTCGCCAGGACGGCATCGCGTGCCTGCTCGGGACTCCGGCCGGTCCGGTGGACCACCGCCTCGAGCGCGCGGGTGAACATGTCGGTCTCGGCCCAGCCGGGACAGACCGCGTTCACGGTGACCGCCTTCTTCCCCCACTCGATGGCCAGCGCCCGGGTCATCCCGAGGAGGGCGTGCTTGCTGGCGCAGTAGGCCGACGTGTACCGGATGCCCTTCAGCGAGGCGATGGAGCCGATGTTGATGACCCGGCCGCCGCCGGCCTCCGCCATGCGGGGAATGACCGCGCGGCACAGGAGGTAGGGGGCCACCGTGTTGACCTGGAGGACCCGCTGGAGGTCCTCGGGGCTCGTCTTGTGGAGCGGCGCCGAGACGGTGATCCCGGCGTTGTTCACCAGCACGCCCGGCACCGGCTCGGCGTCGGCGAGCGCCTGCGCCGCACCCTCGAGCTGGGCGGGGTCCGAGAGGTCGCAGGCCATGACCCGGAGGCGTCCGGAGAGTCCGCCGGCCTCCTGTCGCAATGCGTCCAGGCTCTCGACGTTGCGGGCCAGCGCCACCACCGGCCAGCCGGCGCGGAGGAAGGTCGAGGGCGATGGTCTTGCCGATGCCGCGGTTGGCGCCGGTGACCACGGCGCCTCTCTCTTGAAGGTCGTTCATCGTGGGGCGGCACCCTAGCCGGAGCGGCGCCGGGTCCGGGAGCGTGGCAGAGTCGGCCGCGCACCCCATGCTCCACAGCGAGTCACTGAGGCGGGTCCGGCGGTTCCAGCGCGTGAGCCACGCCATCGCCGGACTGAACCTGGTCTTCCTCGCGCTCAACGAGGAGCAGGGCGGAGGCATGCTCCCCTGGGTGGCGGGCCTGGCCGCGGTTCTCCTGCTCGGCCTCGTGGGATGGGAGCGGCTGCAGCCCGGGGCGCAGCCGGCGAGCGCGGAGATTGTCGCCGAGCTGATGGGCATGACGGTGCTCGCGACCGAGGGCTGGGAGAAGCTCCACCTCGGCAAGCGGTACCTGCCGTTCGCCTACTTCCTCGCCGCGGCACTGCTCGGCGTGGCGATGGTGCTTCACCGCGTCCGCCACCGGCCGGCACCCGCGGCCGAGAGGGGAGCCGCCGCGATGAAGACCCTGGCCCTCCTCAGCTCGGGAGGAGACAGCCCGGGGATGAACGCCGCGCTCCGGGCGGCGGCGAAGACGTGCGCGGCCCGCGGGGTGACGCTGCTCGGCGTGCGCGACGGCTACGAGGGCCTCATCGACGGGCGGATGGTGGAGGTCGTGCCGGGGCCCTGCGCCCTGCTCGGTGAGCCGGGGCTCGACGTGCTGGGGAGCCAGGGCGGCACGGTGCTCGGCTCGGCCCGGAGCGCCCGCTTCCGGGAGGCGGCGGGACGGGCGCGGGCGGCCGACGCGCTCCGCTCGGCCGGGTGTCGAGGGCCTGGTCGTCGTGGGCGGCAACGGCTCGCTCACCGGCGCGCACGCGCTCGCCCGCGAGCACGGCGTCCGGGTGATGGGCATCCCGGCCTCGATCGACAACGACATCGGCTGCACCGCGCTGGCGATCGGGACCGACACCGCGCTCAACACCATCGTCCAGGCCTGCGATCACGTGGACGACACCGCGCGGGCGCACCACCGGGCGTTCGTGGTCGAGGTGATGGGACGGGCCTGCGGATATCTCGCGATGGCCTCGGCGGTCGCGGTGGGCGCGGACGCGGTGCTCTTCCGCGAGCAGAAGCGCGACGACGACGAGATCGTCCGGGCCGTGGCGGGGGTCATCCAGCAGGGCTTCTCGCGCGGAAAGCGGCGGGTGCTCGTCATCAAGGCCGAGGGCGTGGAGATTCCCTGCACCAGGCTGGTCCGGCGCGTCGAGGAGCAGCTCGGGCAGGTGGAGGTCCGGGCGGTCGTCCTGGGCCACATCGTTCGTGGCGGCCATCCCAGCTTCCTCGACCGGATGGTGTCGGCGCGACTGGCATTCGGGGCGGTGATGGGTCTCCTCGAGGGCGCGACGGATGAGATGGTGGCCTGGAACGCGCCGCTTCCCGGCGGAGTCTCCACCCAGGACGGGTCGGTGAAGCGTTTCCCGCTGGAGCGTGTGCTCCAGGAGACCGCGGCGCTCGAGGACGGCTCGAGCCCGGTGATGGCCCGGCGGCTCCAGCTGCTGCAGCAGGTCGAGGGCGTGCTGCCGCTCTAGCAGGGAGGAGGGGACGTGGAGCGGAGCGGGGTGGAGGCGCTGTACCGGCTGGACGACGCGCTGTCGGCGGACGAGCGCGCGGTCCGTGAAGCGGTGGCGCGGCTGGTGGACGCCGAGGTGCTCCCGGTCATCGGCCGGCACTTCCGCGAGGGAACCTTCCCCGCGCAGATCATCCCGAGGCTCGGAGAGCTCGGCGTCCTGGGGGCGAACCTCTCCGGGTACGGCTGCGCGGGGGTGAGCAACGTCGCGTACGGGCTCGGGCTCCAGGAGCTCGAGCGCGGCGACTCGGGGCTGCGGAGCTTCGCCTCGGTGCAGGGCTCGCTGGTGATGTACCCGATCCATGCCTGGGGCTCGGAGGAGCAGAAGCAGCGCTTCCTCCCGGCGATGGCCCGCGGCGCTTGCATCGGGTGCTTCGGACTGACCGAGCCCGAGGCGGGGTCGGATCCGGCGAGCCTCCGGACCCGGGCGGTCCGGGACGGCGACGCCTGGGTGCTCGACGGAAGCAAGGCCTGGATCACCAACGGCACCGTGGCGGACGTCGCGGTGGTCTGGGCGAAGACCGGGGACGGCCCGGACTCGGTACGGGGATTCCTGGTCGAGAAGGGGATGCCGGGCTTCGTGGCGCGGGAGATTCCCGGGAAGCTCTCGCTCCGGGCGTCATGGACCGCCGAGCTGTCGTTCACCGAGGTGCGTGTCCCGGAACGGAACGTGCTCCCCGGCGTGCAGGGCCTTCGCGGGCCGCTGGGCTGTCTGAACAATGCGCGGGCGGGCATTGCCTTCGCGGTGACCGGCGCGGCGATCGCCTGCTTCGAGGCGGCCCGGGCCTATTCGCTGCAGCGGAGGCAGTTCGACCGGCCCATCGGTTCGTTCCAGCTCACCCAGGAGAAGCTCGCCGACATGCTGGAGCGCATCGTCCAGGCGCAGCTGCTCGGGCTCCGGCTGTTGCGGCTGAAGGACGACGGGAAGGCGAGCCCGGTGCTGGTGTCGCTCGCGAAGCGGGCCAACGTCCGGGCGGCGCTGGAGATCGCGCGGGCGGCGCGGACCATCCTCGGGGCGAACGGGATCACCGACGACTTCCCGCCGCTCCGGCACGCGCTGAACCTCGAGTCGGTCCTCACCTACGAAGGCACCCACGAGGTGCACACGCTAGTGCTGGGAAAGGCCATCACGGGCATCGACGCGTTCGGGTGAGCGCTGCCGCCACGGTTGAGGGCCCGTGCGGTGGGCTCGCGACGGGAGGCGTGGCACACGGTGAAGGGCTTGCTCCGGTGGGACGGCGGGGCTCGGGGGCCGGAGGCCGCGGCGCTGTTGGACTGGCCTCTCTCAGCCCCGGACCAGATCGAGGATTGGCAAGGAGTCCGATGCTCCCGGGACGCAGGCGACCTGGCGGAGCAGCGACTCGAAGGCCGAGGACTCTGAGCCGCCGGGGAGGGACGGCTCCTCGCTCGATCTCTCGATGTTCCGGTCCGTGGAGATCCGCGCCGCCCAACAGCCCGCCGCCGCCCAGAGGCCATCCGCTGAGACCTGCAAGAAGGACCATCTTGCCACCTTGCAGCCGGGTCTTCTTGATCCTGCGCTGACTGGCGCCTTCCCCGAGCAGGGAGGGTGGCTCGACGGAGTCCGGATCGTGAAGCGGATTGCCCTCTCAGCGCCGTTGGTGCTCAGTTCGCCGCAGCGCCAGGCTCGGCGGCCGAGAGCCAGCGCAACGTGGCCCGCAGCGAAGCGGGAGCCAGCGAACCGTATGCCGCCACCGCCGCCTGCGCGGCCTCGCGTGCCTCGCCAATCCGTCCCGCCCGGCGCTCGTGTTCGGCCACCAGCGCCAGCACCGACGGATCCGCAGGATGGGCCGCGCGCCGTTCCATGACCGCTGCGTCGAAGGGGCGGGTCTCGTATCCATGGGTCGGGAATACGGCGAGCGCGCTGGCGTACTCGTCGAGTGCTTCCCCGGAGCGGCCGAGTGCGAGCAGCGCCCGCGCCCGGGCATAGCGCACCACCCCCGACTCGGGCAGGAACGCCAGCACCCGGTCCGCCTCCTCCAGAGCGCGAGTGGCGTTCCCCCAGGCGAGGAAGGCCTGGCTGAGCGCATAGCCGCGACTCAGCGGATCGTGCAGCGCCCGGAGCTCTTGATCCGCGGGGCCGTTCTCGATGCCCATCACGCGCTCGGCAGCGACGGCCGCCGCGAGTCCGGAGAGCGTCCCGGCTGACGTTGCAGCGACCGCTGGATGCGTTCCCGCGCCCCTCGCCGGTCGCCCTGCTGCAGGAGGCAGTCGGCGGCGAGGAGGTCGCCGTCGAGGGCCAGGTCCCAGACCGCGGCGAAGAAGTGCTGGGCGGCGGCCCGATCGGCGAATTCCGTTGCCGCGTTGCAGTCTCCGGCGAGAACGAGGAGCTTGGCTTCGAACCAGGCGTCGGGTCCGTCCGAGGTGCCGTACCGTTCGGCACTCGTTCGCGCCGAGGTGCGAGCGATCGCGCTGCTCTCGAAGCCCACCGCAGACAGATCGCGGGTGATTCGCACCAGCGGCTGTGCAGCCTGGGCCCGGCCGAACGCCTCCTCGGCCTCCCCGGCGCGGGCACGCCGCGTGGCCTGTTCCATCTGCGTCGCTGCGGCGCCGGCTGCGGCACCGCGCTCGACGACCCGAGCCGCGTCGCGAAAGCCGGGGTTGAAGGTGACCGCCAGCGGCACGAGGAGCGCGGCGAGCGAGAGCGCCAGCGCCCGTGGTTGACGGCGGCTCGACCAGAATCCCTCGATGAAGGCCCCGGCCAGCACCGCCCACACCGGGACCACCATCAGGGCGTAACGGCTGGTGACACAGAAGATCAGCGAGATGCCGAGCATGGCTCCCAGATACGCCGCGAGCGGCCCGGCGCTCCGCCGTCGGAGCGCCGAGGCCACCAGTCCGGCGAGACCGACCGCGGTCAGGAACCGGAACGAGAGCAACGGTGGCACCGGGAGCAAACGCTCCGCCTGCCGGACCTCGGCGATATCGTGCGCATCGGGGCCGGCGAGGAAGGCGAGGAGCTTGGCCCACATCAGCTCCAGCCAGGCCATCGGCTCGTGGCGGACGAAGGCGGCGGTCCGCGCCGCCCAGTAACGCTCGCAGGCCGCAGCGCTGATCTCCTGCCCCTCCGCGACGCGGGCAAAGCGCCGGTAGATGGCGTGGAAGGGGTCCGGATGGTCGGGTGAGCGAACTTGCTGCTCCAGCAGCTTCACCAGAGTGGGGGACTGGTAGCCGATACCGTTCCCCTCCGGTCGATTGCAGATATGCAGCATCTCGCCGACGCTCATGGTCGCGGTGAGCTGTTGACCCACGGTCGCCCGGACGATCAATACAGGGATGGCCAGCATCACGATGCCAGCAACCAGCGTCGCCCCGGCCACCCGCATCGCGTGCTGGCGCCCCGCCGCCCGCTGGGACCAGGCCAGCCAGAGCACTGCGACCGCCAGGAGCGCGAGGTTCGAGGGCCGGAACGCCGAGGACAGGCCCAGGAGGACTCCAGCCCAGATCGCGCTTCGTCGCCGCCCGTCGCGGTTCGTCACCAGCAAGGCGAGGGCGATGACGTTGGCGACGAGGATCAGGAGATCTCGGCTCGAGCGTCGCCTCGTAGAGGAAGAGAGGGGCGGCGAGCGTGGCCAGCGCAAGGGCCAGCCAGCCCGCGACCTTGCCGAACAGCGCCCGGGCGACGAAGAACACCGCCACCACCGCGATCGACCCGAGGAGAGACTGGAGCACCCGGAGCGGCTGGGGTGCAACGGCGAGGTTGAGCAGCAGATAGAGCGGGCTGGTGTCAGCGCCCTCGTCGGGTTGCAGCCGGTGCGCGACGAAGAGGCGAGCGAAGTCCGGGTACTTCGAGAACATCCACCCCGGAAGGAGGAACAACCCCAATGTGAAGTGGAGCGCGGCGGCGATCGGTAACGGCACGAGTGCCGAGCGTCGCCAGGTCCACGCACCGCTCGTTACCGCGGCTTGGGCAGATGAGGGTGGATCTCCTTGTGATTTCAGGACGGGACGACTCCAGCGGCAAGATGGGTTCAGCGGGAGGAAGCCCCACCGTGGGCGGTCCGTCAAGAAACGGAGAGCCCGCCTCTACCGGGACGCCGCCCCTCGCCACTGAGCTGCTCTCATTGCTGCGGCGTGGGATCGCGCCCTCACCCGCGCGTTGAGCACCAGACCCGCCGCCACGAGCACGGCTCCCGCAACTCCGGCGATGGCCACCGCGGGGAAGGGCGAGCCCACGCCACCTGGCAGCGGAACCATTGCTCCGTCACCGAGGACGGTCAGGCCGGCCCATGCAGCGTCGGGTGCGCCGGCTGCGCGGAGGTCGCGTCGGGCCTGCAACATGGCGCGTGACACCGGGAGGCCCCGCGCCAGGCCTGAATAGAATTTGGACATGAGCTCGGTGCTCTCGTCGTCGCGGAGGGGACGTGAGCTTCCGACCACCACCGTGGCACCCGCCTGGAAGAAGGCACGGGTCAGGCTCACCGGCCCCTCTCCGCCAAGAACCGCCCCGCTGGCACTCCGGCACGCCGCGAGCACGATCACTCTTCCCTTCAGGTCGAGCCGGGCGACCTCCGCGACCTGAAATTGCCCATCCTCCTCGCGTGCTCCCGGCGAGAGCATCAGCGCCGAACGGCTCGGGCTCTGCTCATCGACCACTGCATGCGCGGCGAAGTGAAGGATGGAGAAGCCTTGCAGCCGGGTCTTCTTGATCCTGTGCTCACTGGCGCCTTCCCCGAGCAGGATCACCGCCCTTCCTGCCAGAGCACTGCGGATGGCCCTCGCCTCCCGTTCCGCGGATGGCAGGGGCGGGAGCGCTGCGCCGTCGAGCCAGCTGACTGTCGCCGGCGGATTGGCGAAGACCAGCGCGAGCGGCGCGTCCCCGGAGGCGCGCGCGAGGCTCCGCGGCTGCTCCCGCCAGTGGAGCCAGAGCGCCGCCGACGGGACGACCGACAGCGCATACCGCGTGCCCAGCGGTTCTCCGGTCGCTGGATGGCGGAGGATCTCGAATGGCAGGCGGTGCAACGGTCCATCGGGGATCAAGACCAGATTTTGAACGCGGCGAGGGAGCCCATCCAGGGCTTGCTCGAGGAGATTGCGGTAGAGCCGCACTGCGCCGGAGGCCTCCGCGCCGTCCCGCGTCTCGAGCAGGCCGTCCAGGAGATCTAGCTGCTCACGGAGGGGCTTGGCGTCCGGGATCCGGATCGAGCGGACCGCGTCCCGGGAGATGACGATCAGCCAGGAGCTCCCGTCCTGATAGGTCGCGTCCTGATTGTGCTTGCGCCACCAGGTCTGGAAGGAGAGGAGCGCCTCATCGGGCTGGAGCGCGCGCTGCACCTCCGACAGGGTCGGCGGCGCGACAGCGACGGTCGTCCCCGGTGCAATCCGGGCGGAGACCAGCGTTTCGAGGAGAACCCGGGCCCGATGCCGTTCCATCGACTGGAAGGCGTGCTCCAGATCCCCGGGAGCCGACACTCCGTGTCCCGGGTCGAGGAGCCAGCCTGCGACCAGTGGGTAGGCGAAGTTCGTCTCCGAGCTGGTCCACGCTCGGACCAGATGATCGGCCTGGAAATCGCGGAGGCGGTCCAGCTCGTCGAGCGTGGCCAGCCCATCCGAGATGCCGCCCGGGCGGTCGCCGCTACGCCAGCGGACGTAGGACCGCACCAGCAGGCCCATGCCGGTGTTCCAGTGGTTTCCCGTGCTCCTGGCCAAGGCCAGCGACTCCTCTGCCTCTCGTAGCGCCTCGGCAGGGTGTGCGGGGTCTGAATCGCTCAGGAACTTTGCTCGAAGCCGCAGGGCGGTCAGGACGCCCCAGGCCGCCCGGGGCCTCCAGAAGGCCAGCGAGGCGTCCAGCTCCGCGAGCGCCGCCGGCGACGGCCCGAGGCGAGCGGCATGGACGATGCGCGTGATGTTGGCCGGCCAGTAAGGGCCCTTCAGCATCCTCTCGGTGTCGAGGGATTCCTGGATGCGCCGGTCGACCTCGTCCCAGCCGAGCTCGTCCGCGTCGGCCAGGTTGACCGCTTGCGAGGCCAGGCGGTGGCGGGCGATCGCCAGCTGGAACGGATCGTCCCGGATCTTCTCGCTCTCCACGAGAAAGACGGCGAAAGCCTCTGCATGACGCCCGCTGTCGCTCAGCGTGCTCCCCAGGCCATCGAGGATCTGAGTGCTCAGCTGCTCGGTGCGAAGCGAGGCCGGAACCGACTCGACGAGGGTGCGGGCCCGTGTGTAGAGGGCGATCGCCCGGCCGTGGTCGTGGTCCTTCCGGACACAGGTCGCCACGCCAAAGAGCGCAGTCGCCTGAAGCTCCGGGTCCGAGCTCCGCTGCGCTGCCGTCTCCAGCCGCGACAGCTGCGGCTCCGCCTCGCTCCTCCGCCCATTGTGGCAGAGCACCTTCGCCAGCTCGGCACGGGCCAGCACCTCGCTGCTGTCCATTCCTCGGGCCCGGAACGCGTCGGCCACCGGAGTGAGGAGGCGCACCGCGACGTCGGCCTGGCTGTTGGCGTCCGCCAGGATTCCCAGCCAGAGCTGCACCAGCAGATCGTCCGGGTGGTCACGGCGCCACCGCTCGAGGTGGCGCTGGACGGGCTCTCGGCCGCGGTCCCAGGAGAGAGCGAGGCGGAGAAAGCAGGCGTAAGCGTCGTTGTCGCCGGGGTGACTCCGGATCGCCGAGTCGCACTCGGCCAGGGAGCGTGGGGTTGGGCTGGCAGCTGCCAGCAGCGCGGCCACCCAGAGAGCTGGCACGGCATCCTCCGGCTCCGCGTGACGCTAGCCCAAAACATCCCCGGACGGCGCTCAGGCGGCGTCGTGGAAGATGAGCCCGAGCGTGTGGCGGCGGCCGGAGCGGATCTCGCTCACCCCATGCCGCATCCGTACCCGGTAGACGCCGCGCGTTCCCTGGACCGGTCGCTCGTTCACCGCGAACGCCACCGCGTCGCCCTGGCCGAGCTGCACCACGTCCACGCGCGACTGCATCCGTGGCCGCTGCTGCGTGAGCACGAGATCCCCTCCGCGGAAGTCGACCTCGGGCCTGCTCAGGAGCACCGCGACCTGGAAGGGGAACGCCAGGGGCCCGTAGAGGTCCTGGTGGAGACAGTTGAAGTCCCCCGGCCCGTAGCGGAGGAGCAGGGGCGTCGGCAGCGTCTGGCCCGCGGCGTGGCGAATCTCGAGGTACTCCCCGAGGTGCGCCGGGAAGCGGACCGACTTCCCGAGCGCCTCCGCCCAGCGGTTCGCCGCCGGGACCAGCGCCGCGTACAGCGATCCGCGGAGGGCGCTCACCGGCCCGGGCAGCGGGTCGGCGAAGTACTGGTACTCCCCCCGGCCGAACCCGTGCCGCGCCATCACCACCTTCGAGCGGAAACGTCCGGGTTCGTCGTAGAGGGCGCCGAGCCCGGCGCACGCGTCCGGCCCGAGCAGCGCACGGATCACCCCGTGCCCCGACTCCTCCAGCGCGCGTGTCCAGTCGTCCGTGCCCATCGTCCCCACCAGCCTGGCGCGGAGAGCGAGACACTGCATCCCGGAACCCGTGCCCGCGCTCGGGCACATCCGGGGCCGGGGTCAGGCCGGGTCGGCGCCGCGGGAGCCTCGCCAGCATCGGCGGCCTCGGCCGTGTCGGCAGCTTCCTCGGCCCGTTGCTCCGCCGACTGCGGAGAGTCGGCCGCTGCCCGCTCCTCCGGTGACTCGGCAGCCTCGGAGGCCGCGCGCGCCTTGACCTCCTCGTCGCTGAGGAACCCCACCGGCGAACCGGGCGCGTTGAGAAAGCGGACCGCCTTCGGGAACTCGGCCACCAGGGCGAGCGCCAGCTCGGCCGGCACCAGCGCGTGCTCAATCTGCGCCGGGTCGGGCCGCTCCACCACCGCCAGCCGACCCTGCTCCAGCGCCTCCGCCTGCGCAGCGGACAGCTCGAGCCGGCGGAGGCGATTCTTCCGGGTCACGAAGTAGAACGCCCGCGCGCCCGGATCCACCGGCACCTGCGCGGCGAGCACCCGATCGCGGAGCTGCCGGTCGCGGTCCACCTGGCGCTTCGCCTCGAGCCGCTGCGAGGCCTTGCTCCCGGCCAGCGGCGGAAGCTTGGGGATCGCCGACGCCGCCTGCAGCCGTGCCACAATCAGCGGACCGTCGCCTGGCGTGCCGCCCGAGGTCGGATGCTCGGGGCAATCCCACCGCGCGGGACGGGGCGCCGGCGCGGAGGTCTTCTCGGCCTTCTCGGCCTGGTCGGGAGTCACCAGGCCCGCCTTGAGGAGCTTGTCTCGGAGGTTCTGCACGGCAGACCGTGGCTTCTACCCGCGTCCGGGCGGCAGGCGGAAGCCCCGTGCTAGGGTCCTCCGCGTTCCGTGTCACACTCTCCCCGTCTGCTCACCGCCGGGCTGGTGCTGCTCGCCGCCTGCACCGACCCCGTCGACCGCGCCGCCAAGGAGCGGATCTTCTCGCCCGAGGACCCGCCGCCGGTCGTCTCCTCGGCCAAGGAGACGCTCGACGCCCAGAAGCTCGCCTCCGACCCGAAGCTCGCCCACCGGGTGGTCGACATGGACGCCGCCGAGGTCACCGAACGCATCGGCCCGCACCGGTTCAGCGCCGAGGTCACCTTCGAGTGGAGCGCGGGCAAGGACAAGGAGAAGGTGAAGCTCACCGAGACCCGTCTCCTCGAGTCCGCCGCCGGCGGCGTCGGGGGCGACTTCCACGCCCGCATCGACAACAGCCGCGACCAGGGGCTGGAGCTCGTCCGCGCCCGGGGACAGGTCTTCGCCCGGAGCAAGTACGGGAAGTACCGGCTCCGCCTCCGTGACCGCGGGATCGCCGAGCGGACCCGCTCCGAGACCGCCGGCGCGCTCGGCGAGCTGAACACGCTCTTCCAGGACCGGCTCGAGCTCGCGCTCGACGGGCCCACCTCGAATCGATGGCCGGCCCGCCGTCCGCTACACGCTCAAGCTCGCCGGCGCTGCGCCCGCCGCGAAGGCCGCCCGGAGCGAGGCTCCCGGCATCGCGTACGCCCGAAGCGGCCTCGACGAGGACAGCGGCCGGCGACAGCGCTTCCTGGAACAGCGCCAGCCCACGCGGCTCTCCGGTGAGGTGGTGGTCGATGCTGCCAGCGCGGTGGTCCTGCGCGCCCACCTCGACGGCACCCTGTCCGTTCCGGGCAGCAACGGCGTCGCACCGGCCCAGCTTCACGTCGTCCTCGACCAGCGCATCAAGGACGTGGGCAAGCCCATCACCCTGAAGGCCCCCGAGGGCCATCTCCCCGACGCCGACAAGCCCGAGGGCATCGCCGACGCCCTCGACCGGTTCGGGATCCCACGCAAGGGCGCGCCGGACGGAGGAACCGACACCGAGGCCGACGACGACACCTCCGGATAGGCCCGGTCTGGCTCGGCTTTTCGGCCTCTCCGGCCGCTGCTGCCCGAAAAGTTGATCTCCCCTGACCGGCCCGTAAGTTATCGGAACGCCGCGGGTTGAACGCGGCTCCTCTGGACACCCGTTCAGAGGTGGGACACGGACGAGGACTCATGGAGCGCACGCCGAAGAAGCAGCCTGGAGCGGTCATCGAGGCGCTGCGCGCGAAGAACCAGGTCCTCACCCCGGCGGAGGAGCGTGCCGTCCGCATGCTCCAGGGCATCGGTGTCCGACCGGATGCCCCGCTCGCCCGCATTGCCCCCGAGGGCACCGAGCTCGGCGACGAGCTGCTCCTCCTCGAGCTGCAGCTCGCGCGGCAGGCGCGCGCCCGCGTGCCCGGACCGCCGTCTCCTGCAAAGTCGAAGATCGTCCGCGCCCTCCGCGTCCGCCGCTAGGTCAGGCCCCCAGCACCGACACGAGCTCGCCTCCGAGGCGCTCGAGGCCCAGCGGGCTCCCGCACAGCGCCGGGACCATCTGCTCCGGTGGCTCCGGCGCACCGCGGCTCCACAGCGCCACGAGCCACCGCGCGGCGCTCGGATTCCGGAACCCGTCGGCGTCGAAGCGGCGATCCGCCTCGGCCCACAGGCAGCTCGCGAGCGCCGCGGCCCGCAGCTGCTGTGGTGCGACCTCCAGCCCGGAGGCCATCCCCAGCGCCCGGCCCGGCCCGACCACCACGTGCAGTGCCGCCGAGATGGCCTCGGCCGCCTCGGCGAGCCGCCGCCCGGTCGGGCCACCAATCAGCATCTCCCGGAGATGCGGGCGGAGCGCGGCCTCGGCGCGCAGCGTGCCGAGCGCCACCAGCGCCTCCATCCGGGCCACCTCGCGCGCCGCCGACCGCCCGAGCTGGAGCGCCTCCCGTAGCCAGCGCTCGTGCCAGAGCAGGCCGCGCACCAGCCAGCCCGACCCGGACACCACCGCCGGGTCCCCCATCCACCGGTGCTCCACCGGCGCCTCCGGCTCGATCGAGGCGAGGTGAAGCGCGCGGCCCGTCCAGGAGAACCGCTCCGGCACGTCGCAGGCCCCTCCGTCCACGGCCGGGAGCAGGAGCTCGATGCGGCCGGGCACCTCCACCGCGACCGCCTGCGCCGCCGGAGCTGGCACCACCCGCGTCCGGAGGTGGCGCGCGCACGCCTCGGCCTCGGGCAGCCGCACGGCCCACGCCCGCAGCGCCTCGTCCGCCCTCTCCAGCGCCCCCGGATAGCCCGGGAGAGCGCGGACGCGGTCGAGGTCGGCGAGCGTCGCGTCCCCGCGGGGCAGGGGAGCGAGCCGCGGGGACACCTTCCCCAGCGCCCAGCCGAGCACGTCGCGGTAGGCGTCGTCGGTGGATCGAAGAAATCCCTCGACGTCGAGCGCCGGCCAGCCCGCCTCTCGCCTCCGGTCGACCAGTGCCGGAACGTCCGGGACCCCCAGCGCGCCGGCGGCGGCGGCGAGCGCGGCCTGCACCCGCTGCGCCTCGGAGAGGATCCCCTCCCAGCCGCGATTCACCGCCGCCTCGCGCTGCAGCCTCGCCGGGCGCTCCTCGGTCCGGGGCAGCTCCGCCTCTGCCTCGGCCAGAGCGATCTCGAGCCCGCGATCGGGCGCGCTCCGCCAGCGCGCCTCCTCGAGCGCCTGTCGCGCCTGGCGGGCCGCCGCCTCCATCGAGGCGTCCTCGAGGAAGCGCGCCAGGAGCCGGAGTCCGGGGGGCCTCCACGTCGGGCACCCGGTGGGAGGTGATCAGCGCACCCACGGCGCGCGCCGTCTCCGGAGACACCACCTCGCGGTGCGCAGCGTCCACCGGCGCGAGGCGGGGCACGCCCGGTGCCGCCTCGGCCCGGACCCGTCCCAGTTCCTCCAGCCACGCCTCGGCCTCGGCGCGGAGTGCGTTCAGGGATGCCATGGACGTCAGTCTCGTCCGGTTACCGGTCCTCGAGGAGGTCCGCCGCGGTGAGCTCGGGCGCCGCGCGACCCGTCTCGTACGACAGGAGACCCAGGGCGTCGTACCGGGGACGGATCGCGGTCGGAGAGGAGTCCGATGCGCTTCAGATTGGGGACGATGCGCTTGAACATCGTCTGCCGGAACGCGCCCATCAGCTTGCTGGCCAGGGTGAGGCGCTCCCACCCGGCACGGGTGAAGGCATGTGCCCAGTGCTCCTCGTAGAACTCCCAGGCGAGGAAGCGGTTCCGCATCAGCAGCGAGACCTCGAACGCCCAGTCCTCGCGCTCCCTCCGCTCGCGGTCGGTGAGCCCCTCGAAGCACTCCTGGAGCGCCAGCACCCCGAAATGCACGTGCCGGGCCTCGTCGGTGATGACCAGGCCGAGGAGCTGCTTGAGCAGCGGCTCGCCGGTGATCTGACGGAGCGTCCCGAAGGCCCCGAGCGCCAGCCCCTCGATCATGATCTGCATCCCGAGGAACTTCATGTCCCAGCGGGCGTCGGTCATCAGCGCGTCGACGATGGTGTAGAGGTTGTCGTTGATCTCGTAGAGCTTCTCGAGCTTCCGGGTGAGGTAGCCGTGGAACACCTCGACATGGCGTCCCTCGTCCACCACCTGGCTGCTCCCGTACAGCTTCGCGTCGAGCCAGGGCACGGCCTCGGTCACCTGGCAGGCGGCGAACAGCGCCCCCTGCTCGCCGTGGAGAAACTGGCTCAGCAGCCAGGAGAGGAGATCGTGGCGCTGCTGCATCCGCTCCTCCTCGCTCAGCCTCTGCCAGGCGGGCGTGGTGGACACCGGATGGAAGTCCTCGGGGATGAGCGGGTGCTCCGGGTCGAGCGGATCCACGGGCTGCGACCAGTCGAGGTCCGTCGCGCCGTTCCACTGCGAGGTCTTCGCCGCCTCGTACAGCCGGGCGAGCTGCGGACGGTCGCGCAGGTAGCTCCAGTCGAAGATGGCCCGGTGCTCGGCCTGCATCGCGGTGCTCTGGGCTCCGCGCGCCTCCTGCATGACGAGCCCCCGGTACGCCGGCCCCAACAGCGAGGCGAGCACCCGGAGGTTTCCGCTCGCCGACGCCTCGCGGAGCACCGGCCCGGAGCGCCCGAGGTTCTGCACTGCCTTGGCGAGCGTGATCATGGCGCGGCACGCTGCCAGGAGGTTGATTCCTGGGTCAAGGCGCCCGCCGGAGTGCGCGGCACATGAAGCGCCGCACGTTCCAGACCGACGCCGCGGGTTCGCTGGACGAGGCTGTCGCGCGCGGGCTCGGGTGCCCGCTCGACGAGGCACGCACGCTGGTGGCCCGCGGCGCGGTGTACGTGCGCGGGCGCAGGCAGCAGGAGGCGACGCTCGCGGTGAGCGTCGGAAGCCCGGTCCTGGTCGTGCTCGAGGAGCGTGGACGGTCCGCCACCGCCCCCGAGGCGCCGGCCCCCCCGCTCCGCATCCTGCACGAGGACCGCGAGGTGCTCGTCGTCGACAAGCCTCCGGGGCTCCCCGCCCAGCCCACCCCCGGTGGGGAGAGGAGCCTGCTCGTTCTCGCCTCGGCGTACCTCGGGCGCGAGGCCGGGCTGGTGCACCGCCTCGACCGGGACACGAGCGGGGTGACGGTGTTCGGCAAGTCCACCTCTGCCACCTCCGTGCTGGCCGCCAGCTTCCGCACCGGCAACGCCCACAAGCAGTACCTCGCAGTCACCGGGCCCGGACTGCCCGAGGCGGGGACCTGCACCTTGCAGCTCGCGCGCGACCGCTCCCGTCCGGGGCGGTGGGTGGGGCGGCCGCGCGACGGACTTCCGGCCGAGACCCGGTTCCGACGGCTCGCGGCGAACGACACGGTTGCGGTGGCCCTGGTCTGGCCACGCACGGGGCGGACGCACCAGATCCGCGCCCACCTGGCCGCGCTCGGGGCGCCAATCGCCGGGGACGCGCTCTACGGCGGGCCGGCGACGCTCGCGGGCCGTCCCGTCGCCCGGTCCCTGCTGCACGCCCACGTGCTGCTGCTGCCGCACCCACGCACCGGGAGACCGCTCCGCCTCGTGGCGCCCGTCCCGGAGGACCTCGCGCCGTTCCTCCTCGCGCTCGGGGCCATCGCTCCCGAGGAGCCGCCCGAGCTGCTCACTGCACCAGGATTCGCAGCCCGAACACCATGAGGTCGCCCGCGCCCGAGAGCCCGTGGCGCCAGCCCACGTCCAGCCCCACCGTTCCGAAGACGAATCCGAGGCCGCTGCTGAGGAAGTTCTGGTGCGCCAGCTCCTGCCACTCCCACCCGCCACGGAGGGCGAGCGCCTGGCCGAGCCAAAGCTCCAGCCCGCTGTTCCAGATCGGGTGGAGCGGCCCGTGCCCGATGTCGCTCCGGATCTCGCTGCCGACGCGGACCGGCCCGACGAGCAGCCCGAAGCCCACCTCGAAGGTACGGGCCAGCTGGGGGTTGTTGGTGGGGATGATGTTGTAGGCGGCGAAGCCGAGAGTCATCTGAGGCAGAACCAGAATCGAGATGCCGAGGTTCAGGCTGGCCGCGTTCACGTTCGGGCTGGTCTGCTTGATCCACTCGGTCCCGATACCGAACGCCACCCGGTCGCCGAGGCGTGAGGCGATGGCGATCGACGTGTCGAGCTGGTTGACCGACCCCGCCCCGAGGTTCTCGGTGAGGTAGTGGACGCCCACTGCGCCGGCGAGCTCGGGGTTGGTGCTGTCGCGCGCCCAGGTGGCGCCGTACCAGCCGCCGGTCTGCCAGCTCCAGCCTCCCGCGAACTCGAGCTGGAACGCCTGGAAGATGGCGATCGCCGCGGGGTTTCCGTCCGCGGAGTTGGCGCCGATGCCCATCTCGCGGAAGGTGCCGCCCATCGCCACCTCCCGCGCACCGTGGGCGGTCTGGTAGGTGACCGGGACGCCGCCGGCGAGGAGTGGACGGGCGGCGAGCAGCGCGAGAACGGCGAGGAGACGGGGCATTCTTCGGTCAGGCTACGCCGTCACGGCAACAGCACCGTCGAGCCGGTGGTCCGGCGGCCCTCGAGGTCCAGGTGCGCCTTGGCCACCTCGCGCAAGGGGTACCGCTGGTTGACGTGGATGGTGATCATCCCGCGGGCGACCAGGTCGAACAGCGCGCGAGCGCCGGCGAGCAGGTCGTCGCGCCTGGCGACGTAGGTGTTGAGCGTCGGGCGGGTCACGTAGAGCGAGCCGCCGCCGGCGAGCCGCTGCAGATCGAACGGCGGCACCGGGCCGCTCGAGGCACCGAAGAGCACCATCAACCCGAACGGTGCGAGGCACTCGAGCGACACGTCGAACGTGTCGCGGCCGACCGAGTCGTACACCACCGGCACCTTCGCGCCACCGGTCAGCTCCTTCACCTTCGCCGGGAGCTCGCGCCGGTTGCCGGCATCGAGGACCAGCGGGTGGGTGCACCCGGCCTGCTGCGCGAGCTCGGCCTTGGCCGCGCTCCCCACGGTGCCGATGACCGTCGCCCCGAGGTGGCGGAGCCACTGGCAGAGGATGAGGCCCACGCCGCCGGCCGCCGCGTGGACCAGCACGGTCTGCCCGCGCTCCACCTTGAACGTCCGGCACACCAGGTACCAGGCCGTGAGGCCCTTGAGCAGCGAGGCCGCGGCGGCCTCGTCCGACACGCCCTCCGGCACCGGCACCAGGCGGTCCGCCGGGTAGTTGCGCGCCTCGGCATAGGCGCCCAGTGGCGCGCCGGCGTAGGCCACGCGTTCGCCCACGCGCACCGAGGTCACCCCGGGGCCGATGGCGGTCACCACCCCGGCCGCCTCCTGCCCGAGGCCGGCCGGGAGCTGCAGCGGGTAGTGGCCGCTGCGCTGGTACACGTCGATGAAGTTCAGCCCCACCGCGGTGTGCCTCAGCGTGGCCTCGCCTGGACCCGGCGGCGGGACCGCCACCTCCTCGAGGACCATCACCTCGGGGCCTCCCTGCTTCGTCAGTCGAACTGCAAGCGGCATCAGCAGGCTCTCCCTAGCTCGCGCCGGCGCGGGCCCGCCGCGCCTCGATGAACGAGCGTACCGCGCTCACCACGAACCCGAGGCACACCAGCAGCGTGACCACCCGGGCGACCGTGGCCACGGGGTGCTCGTCCGTCCCTCCGAGGAGCGCCGGCAGGTGGAGCAGGCCAGGCGCGCAGCCCAGCACCCCGACCAGCGCCACCAGCACCGCGGCGTGCATCGCGTGCATCCGCAGGCGCGGGTTCCGGGCCACGAGCCCGGCGATGGCGATCAGGAGCCCGAGCACGGCGGGGATGAGGGCGGTGGGGGCGTGCGCGCCGGTCCCGACGAATCCGCCGAGGCCGATGGCGACCAGGGCGACCCCGACGAGGAGGGCGAGCGTGGGCATGGGCACTGCTGGCTCTAGCCCGCGCAGACAGCTCGTGTACAGTCCTCGCCCCCTCGTGCGCCGCCTGCCCCAGACGCTCCTCGTCCTCGTCCTGCTCGCCGCGCGGACCGCGCTCGCCTACGTCCCCGCACCGGCCGCCATCTTTCGTCACCTGCTCTCCGGCCGCGAGGAGCAGCGCATCAGCAGCGCGCGTGTGGACGGGATGCTGGTGCTCTCCGGCGCGGCGGCCGCCGAGCTGGGCGGACGCAGCGAGGTCCAGTCCGATGCCCGCGTGTACCTCCGCATGCCCGGCCGCTGCCGGCTCGAGGCCAGCGGCCCCGAGACGGGCAAGCTCGCCGTGGTCCAGAGCGGCGGGCAGCAGAAGACCGAGGGCCCGAACGTCTCCTCGCTCGACGCGGGACTCGGCGAGGTGTGCGCCATCCTCGGCGCCCGAAGCGCCGGCGACGGGCGGAGCGAGCTCGAGGCCCACCTCAAGAAGCGCGGCGTGAATCTGAACAATGCCTGGCTGGCCCGCTTCGGCGGACAGGTGGCGTACGTCGTGGGCGGCACCAAGGACACCGACCCCCAGTTCTGGGTCTTCAAGGACAGCTGGCTCCCGGCGCGCATCCGTTGGACCGAGGGCGGCACGCGCTGGGACGTGCGCTTCGTGGACTACAACTCGCCGGCCGGAGACTGGTTCCCCCGCGCATTCGAGGTGTCGCGCGACGGCGAGCGGCAGGTCCGCTTCACCACGCTCTCCGCCGATCCGAAGGCGAGCGTCCCGGAACGCCTGTTCTGACGGAGCCCCGGACGTGACGATGGAGCAGCTCGCCTCGGTGGCGGTGGGGCGCCCGGTGAAGGGGCCCTTCACCTACGTCGTCCCGCCCGAGCTCGAGGGGCGGCTCCGGCGCGGGCAGCGGGTGCTGGTCCCCTTCGGTCGCGGTCGTGCGCTCGGCTTCTATCTCGGGCCGGGGCAGCCGCCCGACGGCGGCGCGGTGCTCAAGCCGGTCTCCGCCCTGCTCGAGGACACCCCGGCGCTGCCCGACGACGTGCTCGCGCTCGTGGAGTTCGCCGCGGCCTACTACCGCCATCCGCTCGGGGAAGCGCTCCGGGCCGCGCTCCCTCCCGGGCTGGCCGATCCGGCCGAAGGGCCCGAGCCGAGCCCGGAGGTGGTGCGCACCGTCGTGGTCCTCGGCGCGCCCTCGGTCGAGGCGCTGCGCCGGGCGCCGGCACAGGCGGCGACCCTCGGATATCTCCTCGCCGTCGGCGGGCGGGCGGAGCTGGACGAGCTCGGCCGCGCGGTTCCCGGCGCGCGGGCCGCGGTGCAGCGGCTGGTCGAGCGCGGCTGGGTGGCCGTGGAGGAGCGCGCCCTCGAGCCCACCATTGCCGAGGGACTCGGGCAGGCGCGGCCGGACCAGCTCACCGACGCGCAGGGCGCGGCGCTCGCCGAGCTGCAGGGCACGCTCGACAGCGGCGGCTTCCACCCCTTCCTGCTCCAGGGGGTCACCGGCAGCGGGAAGACCGAGGTCTATCTGCGCGCCGCCGAGCACGCGCTCTCCAGGGGCGGTGGGGCGCTGGTGCTCGTCCCGGAGATTGCCCTCACGCCGCAGCTCGTGGGCCGGTTCCGGAGCCGGTTCGGGAGCTCGGTGGCCGTCCTCCACAGCGGGCTCCGTGACCGCGAGCGCCTGCTCCACTGGAAGGGCCTCCGCTCGGGGGCGGTCCGGCTCGCGGTCGGCGTTCGTTCGGCGGTCTTCGCACCGGTGCGTGACCTGGCGCTCATCGTGGTGGACGAGGAGCACGACCCGTCGTTCAAGCAGGACGAGAAGCTCCGGTACCAGGCGCGCGACCTGGCCGTCGTCCGGGCCAAGCAGGCCGGGGCCACCGTGGTGCTCGGCTCGGCCACCCCCTCGCTCGAGACCCTGGAGAACGCGCGGCGCGGGCGCTACCGCCGGCTCCGGCTCCCCGCCCGGGTGGACGATCGCCCCATGCCCCACATCGAGCTCGTGGATCTGCGGCGGGTGCGCGCGGTCCCGACCGGGTCCGACCAGCCACCGGCGCTCTCGCCGCCGCTGGTCGACGCGCTGGGCGAGGTGCTCGGCCGGGGACAGCAGGCCATCCTCTTCCTCAACCGCCGGGGACACTCGGCCGCTCTGGTGTGCGAGGCCTGCGGGAAGGGTGTCCCCTGCAGCCGCTGCGACGTCTCGCTCACCTTCCACTTCCGGCCGCGCAACCTCCAGTGCCACTACTGCGGCGAGAGCCGGCCCCTGCCCGACCGCTGCCCGGGCTGCGGTGGTCCGCTCGTCCCGGTCGGAGCAGGCACCGAGCGCGTCGAGGCCGAGGTGGCGGAGCGCTTTCCCCTGGCGCGCGTGGCCCGGCTCGACCGCGACGCCGCGACCACCGCCGAGCGACTGACGGATCTGCTCGCCCGGTTCGCCCGCGGTGAGCTCGACGTGCTGGTGGGGACGCAGATGGTCGCCAAGGGGCACGACTTCCCCGGGGTGACGCTGGTGTGCGTGGTCTCCGCCGACACGGGCCTCTTGCTCCCGGACTTCCGCGCCGCCGAGCGGACCTTCCAGCTGGTGACCCAGGTCTCCGGACGCGCCGGCCGGGGGCGCGAGGCGGGGCGGGTGCTGGTGCAGACCTGGAACCCCGAGGCCGACGCGGTCGCCAGGGTGCCGGCCCACGACTACGACGGCTTCGCCGACCACGAGCTCGGCTGGCGCGAAGCCCTGGCCTGGCCGCCCTTCAGCCGGCTGGTGGCGGTGCGCATCGAGGGGGAGGACCCCGGCGAGACGGCGGCGGTGGCCCGGAAGCTCGGGGACAGGGTGGCCGCGCTCCTTCCGGGGCCCGGGACCGGGGTGCGCCTCCTGGGTCCGGCCCCGGCGCCGATGCCCCGGCTCCGGGGAAAGAGCCGCTGGCAGCTGCTCCTCAAGGCTCCCCGTCACGCCCTGCTCGGACCTCTGCTCGACCAGCTGGAGCGGGACCTCGAGGTGCTGCCCGGTGGCGTGCGGGTCGTCGTCGACGTCGATCCGGGGGCGATGCTGTAGGCTCCGTCGGGCCCAGGACAGACCGTGGCGTCACCGCTCCTCCTCGTCCACGACGACCTCGCCACCATCGCGCTCGTGCGCCGGACGCTCGTCCGCGCGGGGCACACGGTGGAGCTCGCCACCTCGGCGGCCGACGCGCTGTCCGCGGCCAGCACCCTGCAGCCGGCGCTGGTGCTGCTCGCCCCGGGCGTGGAGAGCGGCCGGGGAGCAGCGCTGCTCCACGAGCTGGCCTCGCGTCCGGACACGGCGCGGCTCCGCGTCCTCCTCCTGGGGCGGATGGTGGACGGGCACCGCGGTCCGGTGCTCCCCACCCCGTTCCGCTCGGAGACCCTGCTCCGTGCGGTGGACGAGGCGCTCGCCGCGGAGCCGGACACGGACGAGCCGGTGACCGACACCTTCGGGACGGCCTCCGGCTCCATCCCCCTCGACGAGTTCGTCCCGGAGACGGTGGACCTCGACTGGTCGGCCCCTCCGGTCCCTGCCCGGCCCTTGAATCATCTCGAGGCCTTCGACGCCGGCCCGCTGCTCGAGGGCGAGCCCGGCACGGACGCCGAGCCTGGCGCGGAGGGGGAGCTCCTGCTCCCCTCGGAGGAGCCGTCGCCGCTCGTCCCCGGGGTGCACCCGGACCTCGAGCACACCGCCCCGATGCTCGCAGTGGCCGCCGGCGCCTGGAGCGCGACGACCGATCACACGCTGGCGCCGCTGGACGCACAGGCGTCGAGCGCCGCCGCGCTCCTCGAGGACATCGCCGCCGAGGCGCGGGCCCGCGAGGAGCAGGCACGTGCGGCACAGGAGGCAATGGCCGAGGAGCAGCGGCTCCGGCGGGAGGCGGAGCTGCTCTCCGAGACGCGGGCCCGGGAGGTCCGCGACGCCTCGGCAGCGGCGCTGGCGGCCCGCATCGACGCCGACGAGAAGCGCGCGCAGGCAGAGGCCGCCCGTGAGCAGGTCGAGGCGGCGCGCGCCGAGGCGGAGGTGGCCCGGACCGAGGCGGAGGCGGCCCGGACGGCCCGCGAGGCAGCCGAGGCGGCCCGTTCCACGCTGGAGCGCACCCTGGAGGAGGAGCGACGGAGCGCGGAGTCGGCCAGGGCCACCGGGGTTGCGGAGGGTGAGCTCCTGGCGAAGACGCTGCGGGAGGCGGAGTCGCGCGCCGAGTCCGAGACGAACGCGCGCCTGGAGATCGAGGCCCGCTCGCAGGCGGCGATCGATCGCCTGGCCACCGAGGTCGAGCAGCTGCGCGCCGTGCTGTCCGAGACCAACGCGGCGAACGCCGCGTTCTCGGAGGCCAACCAGGCGCTGGAGCGCGAGGCGGCCGACCTCGCCGAGCGACTCGCTGCCGAGGAGCAGGCGTCCGCCGAGGCGCGCCGGCAGGCCGAGGCGTGGCTCCAGGGTGAGCGCGCGCAGGCCGACGCGCTCCGCCGTGAGCTGCTGGAGCTGAAGACCGAGCTCCGCCGGCTCCACCACGAGGTCGAGCAGGGGCGCGAGCGACAGGCCGACGCGGAGCTCCGGATCGCCCAGCAGTCCGCGGCCCGCGCCGAGGCCGAGGAGGCGGCCCGCGCCGCCGTCGAGGAGGCATCCCGCGCACACGAGGAGGCGCAGCGAGCGAGCGCGGACATCGTGCAGGTCCGCCACGAGGTGGAGACCCGGGTCCGGGCGGAGGAGGAGCGCCGCACGGAGGCAGCGCGGCTCCAGGCCGAGGCGGAGGCGGCCGAGGCCAATCGTCGTGCCACGGAGCGAGCGCGCTGGGCGGTGGCGGACGCCGGCCGGGCAACACTCGAGGAGCTGGCGGCGCTGCTCTTCCGGCTCGAGGGAGGGCGGTCCACGGTGCGGCTCGAGCTCCGCGCCGCCGACGCGCTGCGGGTCCTGTGGCTCGAGGAGGGCGCGCTCGCCTCCGCGGCGAGCACCGTGTCCACCGAGTCGCTCCTCGACCATGCCATCCGGGACGGGCTCGTGGATCGGGCCGCGGAGCGCGAGCTGCGCATCCTGCGGCTCGGCGAGCCGGAGCTCGCCCAGGAGCTGCTCCGGCGCAGGCTGATCACCGACGCCGAGCTGGTGCCCTTCCTGCAGCGGCTGACCGAGGCCCGGGCACTGGAGGCGTTCAGCGAGCCGGTGTCGTTCTACCGGCTGAGCGCGGACACGCCGCCACCGGACGGCAGGCACGCCGCGGTGCGCCCACTCTCGGCTCTGGCGGCCGAAGGAGTGAGGCGGGGTCTTCCGGTCGAGGAGGTGGACCGTCTGGTCCCATCGCTCCGGGCGGTGCCACGGCTGCTCCGCCGCGTGGACCCGCGAGCGCTCGGCCTCGGCGACCGCGACCGGCGGGTGCTCGATGCGGTGGACGGCGAGCGCACGGCGCAGCAGCTGCTCCTCGCGACGGGGACCTCGCGCGAGGCGGGCAAGAAGGTCCTGGCGGTTGCGGTCGCGCTCGGATGGATGGAGCTCCGCCCGCCCTCGCAGGAGGACGCGCAGGCGGAGACGGTGGAGGTCGCCGCCGCACGGCTCGAGGCCCGCTGGGCGCAGGTGGAGGATGCGGACTACTTCACCGTCCTCGGGCTTCCGCGGCACGCCGGACCGGACGAGGTTGCCCGCGCCTTCGCCCGGCTGTCGGCGGAGTACAACCCCCTGCGCTGGTCGGGGCACCCGGACCCGCGGGTGCAGGCGCGCGCCGAGCGGATGCAGGCGCTCCTCTCGGAGGCCGCCCGGGCGCTGTCGGACGAAGGGCTCCGCAGCGCCTATGCCCGGTCTCTCGGGGAGTGACGGCTTCCGGTACTCCGGGCGTCAGGTCGCCGGCCAGGTGGGGCCCTGGGGCGAGCCACACTCGTTGCACGCGTCCCGTCCCCCTGGCTATGAGCAAGGGCCGATGATTCGCGAGATTCGCCTCTGGCCCGACCCCGTTCTCCGCCGCAAGGCCCTCCCGGTGGAGGCGGTGGACGCCTCGATCCGCACCCTGGTCGCCGACATGTTCGAGACCATGTATGCCGCGCCCGGGGTGGGGCTCGCCGCTCCGCAGATCGGCGTCCTGCAGCGGGTGCTGGTGCTCGATACCCGGCCCCGGCAGCCCGAGGTTCAGCCGGTGGCGATGATCAACCCCCGCATCGTCGCCACCGAGGGTGGACTGTCGGTGTACCGCGAGGGCTGCCTCTCCATCCCGGGCGAGGCCGAGGAGGTCGAGCGGCCGGCGGTGGTCACCGTCGAGTTCCTCGACGTCGACGGCCAGGCGCAGCAGCTCCGCTGCGAGGGGCTCCTGGCCACGGCGGCGCAGCACGGAATCGACCACCTCGACGGCCGGCTCTACGTGGACTTCCTGCCGGTGCTGCAGCGGCTGTCGATGCGGCGGCGGGCGAAGCGGCGGAAGCTGGAGCAGGCCGAGGTCGAGCAGGGCCAGGGCACCGCCCTCTAGCCTGGCGGGGAGCGCACGTCGCCTCGCCTCGTCAGCTGGGCCATGCCCGCGCCCGGCTTGGAGATCAGCGCCGTCCCGACGACCAGCCCGTTGCCGTCGTGGATCCGCACCGCGGTGGTCAGCGCGTCCACCGGCATCCCGTCGTGCATCCCGTGCCAGGCGAAGGTGAGGGCGGGGGTGGCGTCCCGACGGGCGAGCATCGGGACGAGATCGCCCAGCGACGGATCCACCAGCGCGCGCAGCGAGCTCCGGCCTCCCTCGGTGTCCGCGAGCACCAGTCCCCCGCACGCCAGGAACAGCTCGCGGATCAGCTCGGGCGTGTTGGGCCCGCTCCGCCAGCCGAGCCGGGTGCGCACGGCCTCGGCACCGAAGAAGTGCGCTCCGAGCGCCACCGGCGCCAGCTCGGTGAGCCCCCCGTAAATCCGGCGCTGCTCGTCGGTGCTGTAGACGCTGTGCCACTGCCGATCGACCACCTCGGCCCAGTGCCCCCCATCGCGGAGCGCGGCGGCCATGGCCGCGAGTGCCGGGTCCTCGGGCAGCGGGAGTGTCCCTCGAGTCACGATGCGCGGGGACTGTATCAGCGGCGAGCGGCGGACCGGCGCGTCAGTCCACGGCGCCTCGGTGGCCTGGGCACCACCGCCGCGCTCCGGGGCGGCCGCGTGCCCTTCACCACCGTGGCCTTCGACTTGGCCACGCCGATGCGAGGGCAGAGCACGCGCACCACGCAGCGCTCGCACGCCGGGGATCGCGCGAAGCAGGTCCTCCGGCCGTGCCACACCAGCAGCTGGTGCCCCTTCCCCCAGAGCTCGGACGGGACGAGCGCCTGGAGGTCCGCCTCGATCCGGCTCGGATCCTCCTGCTTCGTGAACCCCAGGCGACGCGAGAGCCGCTTCACGTGCGTGTCCACCGGGAACGCCGGCTCGCCGCCGAGGTGCACCGTCACCACGCCCGCGGTCTTCGGGCCCACACCGGGGAGCGCGGCGAGATCCGCGCGTGCGGTGGGCACCTCGCCTCCGTGCTCCTCGGCGACCGCGGCCGCCATCCCCTTCAGCGCCCTGGCCTTGGCGCGGAAGAACCCGCAGCTGTGGATCATCCTCTCCAGCTCCGGCGTCTCCGCCTCGGCGAGCGCGCGTGCGTCCCGGTACCGCGCGAAGAGCGCGGGGGTCACCATGTTCACCCGCTTGTCCGTGCACTGGGCGGCGAGGATGACGGCGGTCACCAGCTGCAGCGGGGTCTGGTAGTCGAGCTCGATGCGCGCGTCGGGCATCGCCTCGCCCAGCCGTTCGATGACTTTCACCGCGCGCGCCTTCCGCTCGGGCACCGTCTCGCGAGCCATGCCCGGGTTGTAGTACGGACCTCGCCGTGGCCATCGCCCCGATCGACCTCCGCTCCGACACCGTCACCCGCCCGACGCCGGGCATGCGCCGCGCCATGGCCGAGGCCGAAGTGGGGGACGACGTCTATGGCGAGGACCCCACCGTCTGCGCGCTCGAGGCCCGCGTCGCCGAGCGGCTCGGCCTCGAGGCCGGCGCTCTTCGTCCCTTCGGGCACGCAGGGGAACCGAATCGCCATCGGCGTGCACACCCGGCCCGGCGAGGAGGTCATCCTCGAGGAGGCGAGCCATCCCTTCCACTACGAGAACGGTGCGATGGGCGCGCTCTGGGGCGTGCAGCCCCGCACCGTCGTCGGCCGGCGGGGCCTGCTGACGCCGGCGCAGATCCAGACGGCGTTCCGCGGGCACGACGACCACCTGCCGCGCTCCCGCCTGGTCATCCTCGAGAACACCCACAACCGGGGTGGCGGCACGGTGTGGAAGCCCGAGCTCTTCGCCGCCGTCGTCGCCGCCGCGCGCACCGCGGGTCTCTCGGTCCACCTCGATGGGGCCCGGCTCTTCAACGCCGAGGTCGCGGCGGGCGTGCCGGCCAGCAGCTGGGCCCGGCTCACCGACTCGACCACCGTGTGCTTCAGCAAGGGACTCGGGGCGCCGGTGGGCTCGGTGCTCTCGGGGAGCAAGGTCTTCGTCGCCGAGGCGCGGCGGCTGCGGAAGCGGCTCGGCGGAGGCATGCGCCAGGCCGGCATCCTCGCCGCGGCGTGCCTGTACGGGCTCGACCACCACCTGTCCCGGCTCGCCGAGGACCACGAGAACGCCCGCGTCCTCGCCCGCTGGCTGGCGGAGATCCCCGGGGTGCGCGTGGAGCTCGACCGCGTCGAGACCAACATGATCTACGCCGACGTCCCCGTGGACGCGGTCTCCCTCGTCTCCCGCCTGCGCGTGGCGGGACTGCTGGTGAACTCCGTGGGCCCCCACTCGATCCGGCTGGTGTGTCACCTCGACGTGGATCGGGCCGGCTGCGAGCGAGCAGCGGGGATCCTGGGTGCCTCGCTGGCGACCAGGTAAGCGTCTGTGGGGCCGGCAACGCCCCCCTCCTTTTGGCTGGACTCATGCAGGGCAGGTAGGACAGGTTGCCCGGGCTGACCCGGGCGTCGCGGCCGGCAGCGCAGGACGATGACCCGACCAGCCCTCGTCACAGCTGTGGCCGCCCTCGCCCTTGCCGGGTGTGCGACCGCGCGTGGGCCTGGTGCGGTCACTCTCGACCCGATCGAGGTCGTCCGCCTCCCTGCCACCGGCGAACCGGTCAAGCCCGAGGCGGCTCCGAGGGCGGACCCGGTCCCCGCTCCGCCCGACCAGCCGATGACCTCGAGCCTGCTCCGGGCGCGGCTGGTGGCCTTCGTGCTCGAGGCCGAGGCGCGACGGGCCGACGCCCCCCAGGGCGCGCTGGTCCCCGAATCCGAGCTCGCGGCATGGCAACGCATCCAGGCCGACGTGGACCGCTTCCTCGCCGAGCCGCGCGCAGAGGCGAGGGCGGAGGACGTGCAGATCGCCCGTGGCTCGCTCCGGGCGGCGCTCGACCGCGATGGACAGGCATACGGTGGCGTTCCCCCCGAGCTGGTGAGGTCGGTCGAGGAGCGCCTGGCGATGCTCGACGAGCGGATGGGGCCTCCGCCGGGGCCGCGCTTCCAGTGGCCGCTCGACGAGGTGCGGGTGACCAGTGGCTTCGGCCGGCGGTTCCACCCCATCGCCCACCGCAACAAGATGCACTCCGGTATCGACATGGCCGCCGAGCGCAACCAGCCGGTGATGGCCGCTGGCCAGGGCATCGTGGTGCGCGCCGGGTGGATGCACGGCTACGGCTACGAGGTCACGGTCGATCACGGCAACGGCCAGCTGACGCGCTACAGCCACCTCGCCCGCACCCTGGTGCTCGAGGGAACGGCGGTGGTGAGGGGAATGCCCCTCGGTCTCGCCGGGCGCACCGGCACCGCCACGGGGGTCCACCTCCACTTCGAGTACTGGAAGGACGACGTGGCCCGCGACCCGCTGAGGGACTTCGCGCGCCTGGTCGGTGACGAGGCTCCCAAGCCGGTGGTGCTCGCGCCCTCCCGTACGCACAAGCGGCGGACGGTCGTCGCCCGCAAGCCAGAGGGTCCGGGCGCCTGATCGCGCAGGGGCTGCTCCGGGTCGTCCTGGGAACCCTCCTGTGTTCCGGCCCGCCGGATGCGGGAACCGTCGCGGGGGTCTTCGTGGACGGCTCCGCGCGCGCCGGCGGAGACGGCAGCGGCGCCCACCCGTTCCGCACGCTGGCCGAGGCGCCGGCGCGCGGGCGGATCCGGCTCGCAGCCGGGGTCTACCCTGGCGGGCTCCTCCTGGAGGACGTGGAGCTCGTGGGCGGCAAGGCGGTGGTCCTCGCCGCGAGCGCCGACGGCCCCTGCGTCCGCACCCGGGGCACGGTCCGGCTGGAGGGCGTGCAGATCCAGGGCGGTGTGTCGGGTCTGGTCGTGGAGTCTGGGCGCACGACGCTCGAGTCGGTCGGCCTGAGCGGACAGCGCGGCAGCGCGATCGAGGTCCGGGGCGCGGCCGAGCTCGTGGCGGCGCGGTCCACGGTCCAGGCCTCGGTCTCCGGCTTCCCGGGGGTCCGGATCTTGCCCGGGGGCCGCGCCGAGCTACGCGAGGTGCGCATCCGCGGACCGTTCCAGCGCGCGGTGCACGCGACCGCACCGGCCGCCCTCCAGCTCTCGGGCGTCCAGATCGAGGACGCGGTCACCGGGCGTCTGGCTCTCGGGCGGCGCGGCGTCGCTCGAGCAGGTCGAGGTGCGCGGCGGGCGCGGGCCGGGGCTCTACGTGGCCGGGGCGGCGCTCCAGCTCCGGGACGTTCGGGTCACCGGCCACGAGTACGGGCTGCTCTCGGGCGGGGACGCCCGCGTCGACGGCCGGGGCCTGCGCTCGACCGGGGCCCAGAACGCGGGGCTGGCGCTGGTGCGGAGCCAGGCGGTGCTGGAGGAGGTCCGGATCGATTCCCCCGGGCAGCTGGCCGGCGTGCAGCTCGTGTCCTCCGAGGTGCGGATCCGCGGTCTTCAAATTTCGGGCGGCCGCTCCTCGGGCCTCATCACCCGCGACGGCCGGCTCACGCTCGAGGACGCCACCCTCGTCGGACCCCAGAGCACCCTGTCCATCGACGGGGACGCGATCCAGATCCGCGGCGGCCATGCCACGCTCTCCGGCATCCGGATCAGGGCGTGCAGCGGCATCGGGATCCTCGCCGCGGAGGGCGCGGCGGTGACAGTCTCCCGCTCGAGCATCGACGGCGCGGGCGTGGCCGGTCTGTCCGTCGAGACCGACGCGCGCCTCACCGCCAGCGAGATCTCCATCGAGGGAACGCGAGGTCCGGCGGTGCTGGTGGCCGAGCGGGGGACGGCACAGCTCCGCGCGCTGACGGCACGCGCCAACCGGGATGGTCCGGTGTGGGCCGAGTGCAGCAAGGGCGCCCAGGTGGACGTCGAGGGGTGGACCGGAGACGTGCCGCCGAGCCCCGTGCCCTGCCTGCGGAATGGTACTGCGGTCAACCCGCCGCGCTGACCTGCGCGGGGAGCAGGCTCGGGAACGGGCGAGGCCCGGTCCGAGATCCACCTCAGGATGCGCGGATAAACCTCGAGCGGTGCATGGTCGCCGAAGAGGAGGTCTCCGTGGCCGTAGTCGAGCGTGTCGCCGTTCTCGCGCCCGAAGAGCATCAGCGTCTTGTCCTCGGTGCCGAGCAGCTCGAACTGCCCCTGGACCGCGTGGGGCGTGGCGAGCGCGTCCTGGCTCCCGCCCATCACCAGCACCGGCGTGGTCACCCGCCGCAGCCGCGCGCGGTAGTCGATGCGGCCGTCACGGCTCCTGAACGCGTCGTTGCGGGTCCAGTCGTCGAGCTGCCGCATCAGCCGGTAGCCCATCGAGGAGACGAGGTTGCAGTACATCTTGCGGAGCACCCGGGGGGCGATGGCCCTGGGGTTGAGGAGCACCTCGGTGAGGGGCAGCGTCACGTGCCCGAGGAAGGGCGCGAGCCCGATGCTCAGCCACCGCTGCCGGAAGGCCAGCGGCCAGGCCAGCCACAGCGCCAGGCGCGAGAGCCGGACCACCCATCCGCTGTAGCGGAAGAAGACCGGGGCACCCAGCGCGCACAACCCCCGGATGCGCGGCCCGTCCGCGCCGCCCAGCACTCCGTAGCCGACGAGCGCGCCGAGCGAGTGGCCCTACCCAGAACGCGCCCGGGGCGCCGGTCCGCTCCAGCGCATGGGCGAGCAGCGCCGGTCCGTCCTGGGCGATGAGGTCGTCTGCGTCGTAGAGGAAGCGCTGCCACCGGCGCCGGGCCCGCGAGGCGCCGGCGCCCCGCCAGTCGACGCTGAAGACCTCGAACCCCGCGGCCGCGAGGGCGTGGGCCAGGGAATGCGGCGGGTCGAAGTCGAAGTTGACGTGGTTGGCGGCGAGGCCATGACAGAGGAGCACGGGCTCGAGGTACCGGCGGACCTCCGGCCGGCGGTGGTAGACGGCGATGCGCGTCCCGTCCGGCGTGGGCGACCCAGACACGCTCCGGCCGCGGGCTCCGGAGCCGGTAGTACGCAGCGGACGGCCAGCAAGTAGGCCCCGAGGGCAACCGTCAGGAACGCCGCCGCGGCGACGGCCCGCGCCGGGTCCATGATGCTAGAGTCCCCGTCCCGGCGGGCAGAGCCAGGAGAGGCATCTGTCCGCCGAAGGGGCCGGGAATCGATGAAGCTGCACAAGCTCAAGTTCGTCCTGCCCAACCTGTTCACCGTCACGTCAATCTTCTGCGGTTTCTACGCCCTCACCCTCTGTGCTGGCGAGGCTACCCCGTCGCAGCTGTACCAGGCGGCGCTGGCCATCTTCTTCGCCATGTTCTTCGACGGATTCGACGGCCGCGTGGCGCGGCTCACCCGGACCCAGAGCCAGTTCGGGGTGGAGCTGGACAGCCTCGCCGACGTCATCTCCTTCGGCGTGGTCCCGGCGATGCTGGTCTACAAGTGGGCCCTGGCGCCGCTGGGGCTGGTGGGGCTCCTGGTCTCCTTCGGGTTCACCGCCTGCGGGGCGCTCCGGCTGGCGCGGTTCAACGTCCTCGCCCACGCCACGGACCACAGCGGCAGCAGCCGCTTCTTCGTCGGGCTCCCCATCCCCCTCGCGGCCGGGATGATCGTCTCGATGGTCATCGCCCACCACGGGATGCGCGGGGGAGACCCGCTGGGGACCGGCGCCCAGGTGCCCATCGCCATCGTGGTGTCCGTCCTCGCTCTGCTGATGGTGTCGACGCTCCGCTACCGAACCTTCAAGGACGTGCGGCTCAACAGGAAGAGCCTGAGCATCTTCATGCTGGTGTGCCTCTCCGGCGTGCTGGTGGCGACGCGCATCCATCCCTCCTACGTGCTGGTGGTGTACTTCGGCGCGTACCTGGTGCTGGGCTTCGTCGAGTCGGGCCTGCTGCTCGGGCGGCGGCTGTCCGAGCGGCGTGAGGCGAGCGAGCCCGTGCCGGCAGACGGCGTGCTCGCTGACGAGGACGAGGTCGACGAGCAGGATTTCCTGTAAGCCCCGGCGCGGAAATCGCATGCGCATCGAGGCTCTCTGCACCGGTGACGAGCTGCTCACCGGCGTGACCACCGACACCAACAGCACCTGGTTCCAGGAGCGGCTGCTCCTCCACGGCGAGCAGGTCGCACGGACGACGGTGGTGGGCGACGTGCGCGAGGAGATCCTCGAGGCGCTGCGGACGCTCTCGGCCCGGGCGGACGTGGTGCTGGTGTCGGGAGGCCTCGGGCCCACCGTCGGACGACCTGACCGCCGAGGTCGCGGCCGCAGGCCGCGGGCGTGCGGCTCGTGCTCCACCCGGGCGCGCTGGAGGGACTGCGAGACTCGCTTCGCCAGGCGCGGCCTGACCGTCACCGAAAACAACATCAAGCAGGTGATGGTCCCCGAGGGCGCCGAGGTGGTCCTGAACCCCGCAGGCAGCGCGCCGATGTTCGTGCTCCGCCTCGGGAAGGCGGTGCTCTTCTTCGTCCCCGGCGTCCCGCGCGAGTACCGGGCGCTGGTGGACGACGGCCGTGCTCCCGGCGCATCGACGCGCTGCCGGGCCGAGCGGGGCGAGACGGGGTTCCGTGCGCTGCGCCTGCTCAAGACGGTGTTCCTGCCCGAGTCGCACCTCGATGCCCGGGTGCGTCCCCTGCTGCCGACCCATCCGCGCGTGACCTTCGGCTTCCGGACGCACTTCCCGGAGAACCACCTCAAGCTGATGGCCGAGGGGCGGACCGAGGTCGAGGCCCGCGAGGTGCTCGAGGCCGGCGGACGCCGCTGCGCGCCCGCTGCTGGGGGAGCCACCTCTTCGGGGTCGGACGACGAGACGATGGCCGGGGTGGTCGGGCAGCAGCTCCGCGACCGGGCGAGACGGTTGCCCTGGCCGAGAGCTGCACCGGCGGGCGCATCGGCGACATGCTGACCGAGTCGCCCGGGGCGAGCGCGTACTTCCTGGGGAGCGCGGTGTCGTACGCCAACCACCTGAAGGAGGCCTGGGTGGGCGTGGCGCACGCGACGCTGGTGGCCAGCGGGGCCGTCTCCGAGCCGGTGGCCCGGGAGATGGCGCGCGGAGCGCGCGCGGCGGCGGGCGAGCACCTGGTCGCTCTCGGTCACCGGCATCGCCGGCCCCGACGGCGGAAGCGCCGAGAAGCCGGTGGGCACGGTCTTCATCGGGCTCGACGGACCGGACGGCACGGAGGTGCGCGGCCCACCGGTTCCACGGCGACCGGGAGCAGGTGCGCGCCGCGAGCGCCTACGCCGCCCTGGACTGGCTCCGGCTGCGCACCCGCGGGGGGCGCCCGTGACCGCGCCCGCCCGGCCGCAGTCGACGCCCGAGGTGGCCGTCCTGACCTGGATGCGGGCCTACCGGACCGAGCTGCTCCTCTTCCTCTGCAGCCTCTTCGCCCTGGCCTGCTTCAGCGGCCCCCGGTTCCTGCGGCAGAGCGCGGCGCCGCACTTCGTCTACCAGGCGAAGGCGTTCCTCGAGGGACGGCTCGACCTCGACCCCGAGGTCCTGCCCAACCTCGAGGACTGGGCCTGCGTGCGCGAGGTGGGCGGGGCGAAGACCCGCTGCGCCCGCCCGGCGCTGCCCACCGACCGCTGGTACGTGAGCTTCCCGGCGTTCCCGGCGGTGCTGATGCTGCCGTTCGTCGCGGTGAACGGCTACCAGCTCAACGACACCAGCTTCGGGGTCATCCTCGGGGCGCTGGCGATCACGCTGTTCTACACGCTGGCGCGGACGCTCGCGCGGCGGGGAGAGCTGCACCGGACGGAGGGAGAGGCGGTGCTGCTCGCCGGCGTGCTCGGCTTCGGCACGCTGCTCTTCTGCTGCACCATCCGGGGCGAGGTGTGGTTCCTGGCCGAGGTGCTCGGGGTGGTGCTCACCTGCCTCTACCTGCGCGCGGCGGTGGGTGCGTCCCGGCCGGTGCTCGCCGGGGTCCTCTGGTCGATGGCCACCCTGACCCGGACGCCGCTGGTCTTCACCGCGCTGTTCTTCCTGCTCGAGGTGCTGACGCCCGGGCCCACGGACCGGCTGCAGCAGCTCCGCGAGGCGCTGCGCAACCCGCGACCGTGGCTCAGGCCGGTGCTCGGCGTTCGCCGCCGGCGCGGCGCCGCTCGCCCTGCTCGCGATGCTCTTCAACTGGGTTCGCTTCGGGAGCCCGGCCGACTTCGGGCACCGCTTCCTCTACGACAACCGGGTGAACGTCGACATCGACGCGCACGGGCTCTTCAGCCCGGCGTACCTCGGCCGGAACCTCGAGGCGGCGTTCCTCATGCTGCCCCGGGTGCAATGGTCGCCGCTCCGGCTGAGCTACGACCCGCAGGGGCTGTCGATGCTCCTGACGATGCCCTGGCTGGTGCTGCTGGTGTTCCCGAGGACGCGGCCGCGGCTCCACTGGCCGGTGTGGCTCACGGTGGCGGTCTGCGCGCTGCCCGGGCTCTTCTACCAGAACACCGGGTACATGCAGTTCGGGTTCCGGTTCAGCCTGGACTACACGCCCTATCTCGTCCTGCTGCTCGGGCTCTCCGGGTGGTCCTTCCGCAAGCCGCTGGTCCAGGTGCTGGTGGGCGCGGCGGTGCTGGTGAACACCTGGGGCGCGCTCGCGTTCCGGGGCTACACCGAGCTGGTCCGCCGGATGTGAGCCGGCCCGGGCCGAGGTTGACTTCCGCGCGGCCCGGCCGCATCGAGGAGAGGTGGCCGAGATCGGACTTCCGAAGCGCTGGCACACCCGCGAGGACAGCGGGCTGGTCCTCGACCGCGAGCTGAACTGGGTCCACGACGGCGAGCGCATCACCCACCCGCGCATCATCGAGGCGTTCAACGCGGGCCTCGTCCCGACCGACGACGGGCGGTTCCAGCTCCACATCGGGAACGACTGGGCCTACGTCACGGTGGAGGGCGCGGCGTACCGGGTGAACGCCGTCGACACCGACGAGAGCCGGGTCTACCTCCGGCTGAGCGACCGCACGGGCGAGGCGCTCGACCCGTCGACGCTGCGCCTCGACGATGACGGGGTCCTCACCGCCCGGGTGAAGGGCGGCCGCGCCGGGGCCCGGTTCTCCCGCGACGCGCAGTTCGCGCTCGGGCAGCTGCTCGTGCCGGAGGGTTCCGGATGGGCGCTGCTGCTTCCGAGGGCGCGCATCCCCGTCGACCTCGATCCATCATCGCTCGGAGGCTGAGGCGGCGATGAAGGCGACTACTTCACCGGCCGGAGCCCGTAGCGTCCCATGACCTGGGCGATCACCTCGGGTGGTGGCAGGCTCGTCGTCGCCGCGGCGGCCATCTCGCGGAAGTAGTCGAGATACCGCGCACCCACGATGACGTTGAGAAAGCGCACCCGGACGCCTGTCTCGTTCCAGATCGCATGGGGCACGTTGACCGGGATGGTGAAGGAGCTGCCGGCGGTGGCGGTGAAGGTCCGCTCTCCGAGCCTCACCTCCATCTGTCCTTCGAGGACTGAATCGTCTCGTCGTGCTCGGTGTGGAAGTGGGGCGGAATACGGAAGCGATTTCCGCGGAACTCCGCCACCGCGAGATTCATCCGGGTCCCGGAGCCGTTCTCCTTGACGATGATCTCCAGGGGGCCCAGGCGGAACGCCTCCCCGTGGTCCTGACCGAGGTGGACGGCAGGCTCGACACCGCTGGACTCGTTCATGGCCCCTCCCGGTCGTGGACGCTTGCGTATACGCCCCTGACTGCGAGTCCTCAAAGTGGGACCTCGGGAGCACCCATCCCTCAGGAGACCCGCGCCACCGCGTCAGCAAGGTGCTTGGAGAAGGTCGCCGCGTCGATGTTCCCGCCGCAGACGATGATGCCGACCCGCTTGCCGTCGAGTCGCTCGCGGAGCGGTCCGAGGAGCGCCGCCGTCGCCGCCGCGCCGGCCGGCTCGACCGCGAGCTTCGCCGAGGAGAAGAGCAGGAGCATGGCGTCCCGGAGCTGGTCGTCGTCCACCAGGACGAGCCCGTCGATGAAGCGCCGGCAGAGCGCGTAGCTGTAGGGCGCCGCGTGGGGCGCGCCGAGGCTGTCGGCGATGGTCCGGACCGCCTCGATGGATTGTGGCGAGCCGGCAGCGAAGCTCCGGTGCATCGAGTCGGCCCCGGTGGGCTCGACGCCGTAGACCAGTGTCCGCGGGCTCAGCTGCTTCACCACCGCCGAGATCCCTGCCGCCAGGCCGCCCCCGCCGATGGGGACGATGACCGCGTCGAGCTCGCCGGCCTGCTCGATGAGCTCGAGGCCGACGGTCGCCGTCCCGAGCGCGGTCTTCGGCCCTTCGAACGGATGGACGAAGGTGCGCCCCTCGGTGGACTCGATCTCCCGCACCCGGTCGAAGGCCTGGTGGACGTTGTCGACGAGCTCCACCTCGGCGCCGAGCTCGCGCGAGCCCGCCACCCGGAACGGGCTGGCGCTCCTCGGCATCACCACCTTCGCCGTCGTGCCGAGCACCCGCGCCGCGTACGCGGTCGCCATCGCGTGGTTCCCGGCCGAGACGCAGGTGACCCCCCGGGCGAGCGTCTCCGGCGGCAGGTCGAGCATCACGCACAGCGCGCCGCGTGGCTTGAAGCTCCCGGTTCGCTGGAAGAGCTCCTCCTTGAGGACGACCTCGGTGCGGCCGAGCCGCCGCTCCACGAGGGGAGAAGAGAGGCGACGCACCGGCGTGGTCACGACGAGGTCGCCGAGCCGGGCACGTGCCGCACGCACGGCTTCGACGGTGGGGGCGGCGTCGGCCATGGGCCGACTCTAGTCCGGGTCAGGCGGCCACGGGCTCGGCCACGGTCGACGGGGGAGCGGCCGGGCGGACCTCGGCGGCGAGGACCCGGGTGACGAGCGCGTCGAGCGCCTGCGGCCGCTCGCGGAGCCACTCCACCGCCCGCTCCCTGCCCTGGCCGATGCGCTCGCCGTCCAGCAGGTAGTGGCTCCCGGACTTCTCCACGAGGCCCAGCGTCACGGCGAGGTCGAGTGCCTCGCCGGCGCGGCTGATGCCCTGGCCGTAGAGCACGTCGAACTCGGTCTCGTGGAACGGTGGGGCGACCTTGTTCTTCACCACCTTCACCCGGGTCCGCGTGCCGATGACCTGGTCGCCGTCCTTGAGGTTGCCGAGCCGGCGGATCTCCATCCGCACCGACGCGTAGAACTTGAGCGCGTTGCCGCCGGTGGTCGTCTCCGGGTTGCCGAAGACCACGCCGATCTTCATGCGGATCTGGTTGATGAAGAAGATGACCGTGCCCGCTCTTGCTCACCGCACCGGTGAGCTTGCGGAGCGCCTGGCTCATGAGCCGCGCCTGGACCCCCATGTGCGCGTCGCCCATCTCGCCCTCGATCTCCGCCCGGGGCACGAGCGCCGCGACCGAGTCCACGACCACCAGGTCCACCGCGCCGCTCCGGACCAGCTGCTCGGTGATCTCCAGCGCCTGCTCGCCGGTGTCCGGCTGCGGAGACCAGGAGGTCCTCGATCCGCACCCCGAGCTTGCGGGCGTAGGTGACGTCGAGCGCGTGCTCGGCGTCCACGAATGCCGCGACGCCGCCCAGCGCCTGCACCTGCGCGATGGCGTGGAGGGCGAGGGTCGTCTTCCCGGACGACTCGTTGCCGAAGACCTCGATGACCCGCCCGCGCGGATAGCCGCCCACGCCCAGCGCCCGGTCGAGGCCGACCGACCCGCTGGGGATGGTCGCCACCGGGGCCACCTCGCCGTCCTCGCCCGAGCTGCATGATCGCGCCCTTGCCGAACTGCTTCTCGATGGCCGCCACCGCCGCCGCGACCGCCTTCAGCTTCTCGCTCACCTTCCCCACGCCGCACCTCCGCCTGCCGGATGTTCAGGGGGCGGACAGCAAGAGGCGGGCCGATCTCCATCGCGGGCCCGGAGCGGCACACCGTCCGTGCAGGCGGCCGGAGGGACCGCGAGGCCGGACGTGGCGCATCATCCGGTGGTGCGCTCGGGGGCCGACGTGCCGGGCTCGGGGTCGAGACTTTCGCTGGCGAGGGCCGCATGCATCGTGACCACCGAGTCTCGCGCCCGCCGGACCAGCGCGTCGCGGTCCGCCATCGACAGGTCCGCCGTCGCGATCGGCGTGCCGATGGCGATCCGGACCACCCCCGGGCGGAGCGGCTTCAGCCCCGAGGGCATCACCTTTAGCGAGCCCTGGATGGCCACCGGCACGATGGGCACCCCGGCCTGGAGCGCCAGGACGAACGGCCCCTTCTTGAACGGGAGGATGCGGCCGTCGCGCGACCGCGTGCCCTCGGGGTAGGCGAGGAGCGAGATGCCGCCCCGCACGCGCTCGGCCGCGGCGTTCAGGGTGCCGACCGCCTGGGTGCTGTTGCTGCGGTCGACGAAGACCATGCCGGTCCAGGACATGTACCAGCCGAGGAAGGGGACCTTGCGCAGGGTGTGCTTGGCGATGAACCGAAGGTCCACCGGCAGGATCGCGAACGCCGCCGGGATGTCCAGCGAGGACTGGTGGTTCATCACGTAGATGGCCGGCCGGTCCCACCCGGTCTCCGGCCGGCCGGTGACCTGGATCTCCGCGCCCGAGAACCGGAGCATCCCCGGAGCCCAGAACCGGCGCGCGAAGCGCAGAGGCAGCGAGGAGTCGCGGAGGACGGTCCCCAGGAGAAGGGCGGTGGAGATCCAGAAGATCGACCACAGCGCCATTCCGGCGTAGCGCACCGGGCTGAAGAGTCTGTTCAGTAGCATGGGAATGCGAACCCGTTGACTTCCTCGCCCCTGGTTCGCACATCCGGGTCGACGATGGAACCCGACCCGCGACCCCACGTGGTGATCATCGGAGCCGGGTTCGCCGGCCTCGAGGCGGCCAAGATTCCTCGGTCGGTCGGATGACGTCCGGGTGACAGTCGTCGACCGCCGCAACCACCACCTCTTCCAGCCGCTGCTCTACCAGGTGGCCACGGCCGCGCTGGATCCGAGCGACATCGCCTCCCCGATCCGGCTGGTGCTCCGCCGCCACCGGAACACCGAGGTGATCCTCGCCGAGGTCTCGGCCATCGACCGCTCCACCCGGACGCTCCAGTTCGCCGACGGCGGGTCGGTCCGCTACGACCATCTCATCGTCGCCTCGGGCGCGCAGGACACCTACTTCGGCCACCCCGAGTGGGAGAGCCAGGCGCCCGGGCTCGAAGAGCCTGGAGGACGCGCTCGAGGTCCGCCGCCGGGTGCTCTTCGCCTTCGAGGAAGCCGAGCGCGAGGAGGACGAGGCCCGGCGGCGCGAATGGCTCACCTTCGTCATCATCGGCGGAGGTCCCACCGGCGTGGAGCTCGCGGGCTCGACTGAGCGAGATCGCCCATCGGGCGCTTCCCCGCGACTTCCGGCACATCAACACCCACGACGCGCGCATCGTGCTGATCGAGGGGCAGTCCCGGCTCCTCCCCACCTACCCGGAGGGTCTGAGCGAGGACGCTCGCCGCGCTCTGCAGAAGCTGCAGATCGACGTCCGCCTCGGGCAGCGGGTCTCGGGCATCGACGCCGAGGGCGTCACGCTCGGCGACGAGCGCATCCAGGCCCGGACCGTGCTCTGGGGGGCAGGCGTCACCGCCTCGCCACTGGGGAAGGCGCTCGGTGTCCCGGTCGACCGGACCGGCCGCGTGGCGGTGAAGCCCGATCTCACCCTCGAGGACGACGCGCGGGTCTCGGTGGTGGGAGACCTCGCCGCGGTGACGCAGGACGGGAAGCCTGTCCCGGGCATCGCGCCGGCCGCGATGCAGATGGGCCGGACGGCGGCGCGCAACGTGCTCCGGCGGGTTCACGGCGAACCGGGGCAGCCGTTCCGGTACCTCGACAAGGGCATCTTCGCGGTCATCGGCCGCGGCTCCGCGGTGGGCACGCTGTTCGGCGCGGTGGGATCTGTCCGGAGTCGTGGCCTGGTTCGTCTGGGTCTCGGTGCACCTCATGTACCTGGTGGGGTTCCGGAGCCGGATCGCGGTGCTCTTCACCTGGTTCTATTCGTACCTGACGTGGCGGCGGATCGCGCGGCTCATCACCTTCACGCCGTGGCTGCAGCGACGGGAGTCCGAGACGGCTTCCGTGCGCGCGCTGCCGTCCGGGCCCGCCTCGCGCCCGGCACCGAGCGGCGCGCCCGCTCCCTTGCACGCGGCGCCCGAGCGCTGATCCGAGCGCGGTGCACGCGCCCGGGTGGGACGCGGCGTCCGGCGCGGCGTTCGCGCCCTTCTGGAGCTGGCCCCGAGTCCTGGCCGCAAGCGGGTTGTCGCAGGTCGGTGAGCCGCCCCTGCTGCGCGTGCTTCCCGTGCACGACTGGGGAAACAAATTGGAACGGTCGGGGTTGGAGGGCGCCTGGCGGACCCCCGTTTCCCCGTTCCAGAAAGTTTCCCATTTTGGGTTCGCGGAGACATTCTGGAACGCTCTGAGCCGACCCACGGCCCCCCCTCCACCCCTGACCGTTCCAAAAGGCTTCCCGAATCGCACACAGGAAACGCGCAGAACGCGGGTTCCGGCCCTCTGCGTCCGTGCGCGTCGTCCGTCATCCGGGACGGTTCAGCGGAACACGGCCAACCGGCGTGTGAATGCTTTCCTCTCCTGGGAGGTCTAACGTTTGCCCGGAGGCCGGTCATGAGTCGACTGGAGCTGATCGCGTCGGTGGTTGCTCTGGCGGTGATGGCGGGATGCGCCCATGACGCCGAGGGGCATCAGGTTCGCACCGGGAACGTCCGCTTCGATGCGCACAGCGTGAGCACCCACACTGGATCCGTCATCACGCTCAACAGCGACGGGACCTGGGGCACCTTCCGGATACATCGGGTCGGCGACCAGATCCGCGGCGACTTCGCCGGGGCTGCCGGTTACTACGGTTATGTGCAGGTCGACCGGCTTCCCAACGGCGTCATGTACACGCCGTCGTACTACTCGTCGGCGATCTGGACCTTCGTCACCGAGGACGGAAAGCCGATCCCGGCCAACCTCGAGATCCCGCTCTATCTCGCCGCCCAGCAAGGGCTTGGAGGACAGTGGGTCAGCATCTGGAGCCCGGCGAGGGACTTCCGGGGACCTCAGCTGGTTGCCGACTGCGGGCTGGTCCTCTTCGAGATAGAGGGCCGTCAGGTCGCTGGCTGGGTCGCTCGCCAGGGCGCTGAATGCCCGGTGCCGAACTACCCTGGCCGTGAGCTGCTGGCCCGGCTCATCTACAGCCGGAACGAGGTCTGGGAGAGTCCGCTGCGACCGCTTCCCTGAAGAGTCTCCCGGGGTCGGTAGCCGCCCCGTCTTCAGGACGCGACGTTCAGCATCCGCGACAACGGACTCGACGGCGCCGCGTTGCCGTCGAGCAGCGCGATGAGCCAGTCGCGCCGGTCCATCACCCGGAAGTCGACCGCGAGCTGCACGTCGACGTCCTCGATGTCGCCGTGGCCCTGGAGGTCCGCCCGGGTCCGGGAGAGCTTGAGGATCCGGTCATGCGCGCGGGCGGACAGCCCGTACCTGTCCATCGCCAGCCGGAGCATCTCCTCGGCGCGCGGCGTGGTCCGGCAGTGTCGGCGGACCAGGCGCGGGGGCATCTGTGCGTTGCAGTGGACTCCGACCTCGTCCCGGAAGCGCTCCCGTTGCCGCTCGCGCGCTGCCTCGACCCGCTGGCGGTACCAGCTGCTCGGCGTCTCCGGCCTCGCCAGCGCCGCGAGGCGGTAGCCCTCGACCCGGCGGGTGAGGACGGTGATGTCGATCCGGTCCAGCAAGCGGTCCGCTCACCCGGGCGTGGTACTCGAGCACCCGGTTCCGCGGGCAGGTGCAGCGCTGCCCGTCGACCGCGAGCCGCCCGCAGGGGCAGGCATTCATCGCCGCGACCAGCATCACCTGCGCCGGGTAGCTCACGTGGTGGCTGGCACGGGCGATGTGGACCACGCCGTCCTCCAGCGGCTGGCGAAGCACCTCGAGCACGTTGCGCCGGAACTCGGGGAACTCGTCGAGGAACAGCACCCCGCGATGCGCGAGGGAGAGCTCGCCCGGCCGCCCCATCGGCCCGCCGCCGATGAGCCCCGCGTCGGACACGGTGTGGTGTGGCGCGCGGAAGGGGCGCTCGGTCAGGAGCGGACGGGGCCCGGCGAGCAGGCCGCTCACCGAGTAAATCTTCGTCACCTCCAGCGCCTCGTCGAAGGACATCAGCGGCAGGAGCGCGGGGAGCCGCCGGGCGAGCATCGTCTTCCCGCTCCCCGGCGGCCCGCAGAGGAGCGCGTTGTGGCCTCCCGCCGCGGCGAGCTCGAGCGCCTCCTTGATCTCGCCCTGGCCCCGCACCTCGGACATGTCGAGCTCGCCGACCGGACGCTCCTCGTCGCCGGGTTCGCGCCGGAACGGCGGAATCGACGCCTCGCCCCTCACGTGCGCCACCGCCTGGGCCAGGTCGGTGACCGGATAGACGTGGATGCGGTCCACCAGGGCAGCCTCCGCCGCGTTGGCTGAGGGGACCAGGACCCCCTCGAAGCCGCGGTCCCGCGCGGCGATGGCCAGGGGGAGCACCCCCCGGACCGGCTTCACCACACCGTCGAGGGAGAGCTCTCCGCCCATGACCCAGCGGTCCAGCAGCGTGCTCCCCGAGGACCCCGCCGGCCACCAGCGCCGCGAGCGCGATGGGCAGCTCGAAGGCGGCGCCCTCCTTGCGGATGTCCGCGGGAGCCAGGTTGACGGTGATCCGCTTCGCCGGGAGCTCGAAGCCGGCGTTCTTCAGGGCCGAGATGACCCGGACCTTGCTCTCCTTGACCGCGCCCTCGGGCAGTCCGACGACGTTGAAGTACGGGAGTCCGACCGACATGTCGACCTCCACCTCCACCACCACCGCGTCGACGCCCATCAGCGCGCCGGAGTGCGCCCGGGCCAGCTTTCTCACGCCTCCCATCTGAACCGGGCAGGGGGAGCAAGGGGAGTGCCGGGGGAGGCGCCTCGCCGTCGAGCCCACGACCGTCGCTATTCCGGGACGGTCGTCCCGGGCCGCAGAGGCCCGCAGCGGAGCCCCGCAAAGGGAGAGGCCGGCCCGGGGAGCCCCGGAGCCGGCCTCGTCACATCGACGCCGACCCTCGCGCCTAGCGGGAGCCGCCCGAGGGCGGCGACGGCGGCGGAGGCGCTCCGGGTGCCGGAGGAGCCGCGCCTGGCGGCGGCGGGGCGCCGGGTGCGGTCCCGCCCCCGGGCAGTACCCCGGCCACCGGCTCGGTCACCACGCCCAGGATGTGGGCGCCTGCGGTCCGGGACCAGTCCAGGACCTGGACCACCCGCGGGTAGGGCGCCTTGTCGTCCGGCAGGAAGAACACGAGCTTCTCGTCGTACGCCTTCGCCGCGAGCGCCCGGGCGATGCGGGTCTTGTACCCGTCGTCGTCCAGCGGCTCCGAGTTCAGCTTGATCTGCCCGGTCTCGTCGATGGTGACCACGAGCTGATCCAGGAGATCCTCGGGCTGCTGCACCTGGTCCGGGTCATCGTCCGGGACGCGGACCATGATGTCCTTCTCGAGGAGCGGCGTCACCACCATGAAGATGATGAGGAGCACGAGCACCACGTCGACCAGCGGGGTGACGTTGATGTCCGAGTTGGGGCGACCCTCGTTGATCGCGTACTTCCGCTTCTTGTGGAGGTGGTACTTCGCTCCGAGGCTCATCTACTTCTCCTCCACGCCGAGCTTCACCGCCTTGGCCTTGGCGTCCTGCGCGTCCTTGAGCACGCGGCGCACGTCGCCGAAGGTCAGCGACGATCGCCCTTGACCAGGATCGGCTTCCAGGGCTCGGCGGCCAGCTTCCCGCCCAGGGCCTGCTTCAGGGCGTCGTCGGTCATCGGTTCCTTCTCCAGCCAGATCCGCTTGTCCGACGTGACCGAGACGATCATCGGGTCCGTCTCGGCGGCGTTCTCGTCGTGCTTCTGCTTGGCAGCCATCGGGAGCTTCACGTCCTTGCCGCGCTGGAGCATGGGGGTCACCACCATGAAGATGATGAGCAGCACCAGCACCACGTCGACCAGAGGCGTGACGTTGATGTCCGACTTGATCCCGCCCTTGCCACCTGCCGTCATCGCCATGGCGTGACTCTCCTCGGACTCGACCGGGTGCGCTCAGAGCTCGGTGCCACGCCGCCGGCCTGCTTGGCGACGAGATCCAGGAACTCGTTGGAGGACTCGCTGATGTCCACCGCGCGCGCGTCCACCCAGCCCTGCAGGTAGTTGTACGCCATCACCGCGGGGATCGCGACGAGCAGGCCGAACGCGGTGGTGATGAGCGCCTCGGCGATGCCGGCGGACACCGTGCCGAGACCGCCCGAGCCGGTGAGCGCCATCGACTGGAAGGCGTTCACGATGCCCATCACCGTTCCGAGCAGACCGACGAAGGGCGCGGTCGAGCCCACGGTCGCCAGCAAGCCCAGGCCACGCTTCAGGCTCTGGACCTCGCGCTGCGCCTGGCGCTCGAGGGCGCGGGCCACCGACTCGACCTGGAGGTCCTTGTCCTTGGAGGGCGTCAGCCGCAGGGCGTTGAGCCCCGCGCCGATGACCCGGCCCAGGTGCCCCACCTTGTCGCCGACCTTCGTCCCGGCGACCGTCATGAGGTCGTTCTTCTGGAGCGTGCTGGCCATCCGCTCGGCGAAGTTGCGCGACTCGCTGCGCGACCGGTTGAAGACGATGAGCCGCTCGGCCATGACGACGAGCGACGCGACGGACATGACGCCCAGGACGGCGACGATCAGTCGCGCGAACAGGCCCATGTGGTGCCAAAGGTCAGTGAGAGTGAATTGCATGGTGGTTGAACTGCGCCTCCGTGATGCGCCGGTGAAGGGATGACTGACCGAGACGGCTACTCGGCCAGCTTGAGGTTGAAGTTGAAGACGTAGCTGACCTGCTGCGGCTTGCCCTGGAAGGTGACGGGCGTGTAGCGCGCCTCCTGGAGCCAGGAGAGCACCGGCCCCTCCATGTGGGGGAGAGGCTTGATGATCTGGCAGTTCTGGACGCGACCCTCGGTGGTGATGACGCACTTCACGATCATCAGCCCCTGGACCCGGGCCTCGCGTGCCTCGCGGCTGTACTGGGGACTCTTGGTTCCGCCGGGGCCCGAGATGAGGACTGGCCGGGTCATGCCCTCGCCGAAGGACAGGGTTGTGCTGCCGAGCTGACCGCCCACCACGCCCCCGACGACACCGCCGACGACGCCGCCGACCACGCCACCCGCGACGCCGCCCTCGACGCCCTCGGGCTGGTCGTTCGGATCAGCCTCCTTCGGCTTGTCCTGGGGGACTTCCTTGGGCTGGATGATCTTGTCCTTCGGGATCTTCTTCTTGGTCTCGGTGTGCTTCGTGGTGCTCGAGGCCGGAGGCGGCGGTGGAGGCGGCGGCGGCGGCGCCACCTTCAGCACCACCGACACGTCCTTGTCCTCCTTCGGGGGAGGCCGGGTCGAGAACCACAGGGCGAAGCCCAGGAGCCCCACGTGCAGCAGGATCGAGACGACCGCGCCTGATCCGAAGCGGGACTTGGGCGTGACGCCACGGCCCAGCACTGAATCGAACATACGTCTGTTGTCTCCTGGAGCCGCACTTCGCCCCGTCAGCGGTGCGACCCGGACCTTGGGTCTCCCCTGAAGCCGGAGGGGCGCGCCTACATCAAAACGGGGGACTTGTACAAGACGATCTCGGGGGGAATTCCGCGGAAACGAGCGAAGCGGGAAGGGCAATGGTCCATTGGGACCGGGCCGTCGTGCCTACCGACATGATGCAAACTTCTATTGACAGGTTGGAGTGCGGCCATGGAGCATGCGCACCGCTTTCCCGCTTTCCGGCCACATTGGAGGGGTCTCGGTGAGTAAACGACAGAAAGTTGTCTGGAGGAGTGCCCGCGCGGCGCTGGTCGGTATCGGCCTGCTCTGCGGATCGGCCGCGTTTGCCCAGGTCAGCGTCAACTCGGTGCTTACCGGCAACGTGGTCGACGCAGCAACGAAGGCACCCGTCGCGGATGTGGTTGTCACCGCGACGTCGCCTGCCCTGCAGGGCGAACAGGTGGTGGTCACGGACTCGACGGGTCTGTACCGTGTTCCGCAACTGCCACCCGGCATGTACACCCTGCGGTTCGAGAAGGAGAGCTACCGCCCGTTCAGCCGCACAGGCATCGACGTGGCGTCTGACCGTACCCTCCGCTTGAACGTCGAGCTGCTCCCCGAGACGGCGGGCGCGACCGAGATCTCGGTCGTCGGCTCTCCGCCGACGGTGGACGTCGGCTCGAGCACCACCGGCACGACCATCTCGCAGGACTTCGTCCGTAACCTCGCGGTCTCTCGCCCCGGCGGTCTCGGTGGCGCGAACCGGTCGTTCGACTCTCTGGCCGTCGCCGCTCCCCAGGCCAACGCCGACCTCTACGGCGTGGGCATCAACGGAACGACGTCGCCCGAGAACTCGTACCTGATCGACGGCCTCCAGGTGAACAACCCGGCCTACGGCACGCTGGCCACGCCGCTGACATCGGAGTTCATCGACGAGGTCAACGTCATCACCGGCGGCTACATGCCGGAGTACGGTCGGACCACCGGCGGCGCGATCAGCGCGGTCACCAAGTCCGGCGGTAACGAGTTCCACGGGTCGGTCTGGGGCACGTTCAGCCCCGGCTCCTGGACCGGCGCTCCGGGCGTCATCCCCGGCGCCACTCCCGCCATCGTCGGCAAGCGCGAGAACGGGAACATCGGCGACTTCGGTGCCACCATCGGCGGCTACATCATCAAGGACAAGCTGTGGTTCTTCGCCGGCGTCCAGTACGCGGCACAGCGCTACATCTTCTACCGGTCCTTCAACTACTCGCCCTCGCCGGGCACGTTCCTCCCCATCGACAACTCCACCCAGCGGCGCTTCGGCGACGAGAAGGGCTGGAACTACATCGGCAAGCTCACCTACCTCCTCAACAGCGATCACCGGTTGAGCCTGACCGTCACCGGCACGCCCACCACGGGCGGTGGCGGCGGGTCGTTCCCGCTCCGCACCCAGGGCACGCAGCGCGGCGTCCTGGCGGCCGGAACGTACACCTTCGGGACGTTCAACTCGGCCAGCCTCATGACCAAGTTCGACTCCCTCAACATCCAGGGCGAGTGGAATGGCTCCTTCGCTGACAAGAAGCTGCTCGTCGACATGAGCGCTGGCTGGGTCCACGTCATCGACTCCGCCCTCCCCGGCGACGGAAGCTGGGATGGCACGGTCGCGAAGGAGAACAGCACCAGCACGCTGACCGGCGTTCCCCTCACCCGCGGCCCCGTTGGCAACGGGACCAACATCACCCTCCTCGAGAACCAGCTGCCCGCCTCGGTCATCCAGACCTGCGGCTACGGTTCCGATCCGGCATCGATCGCCCGGTGCCCCGCCATCGCGTTCTTCTACGGCGGCCCGGGCTTCCTCGAGAACAACACCCTCGACAGCGTCCAGGCGAAGGCCCTCCTCACCTACCTGCTCACGGGTGCCGGCCACCACGTCCTCAAGGCTGGCGTCGATGCGAACTGGAGCCAGTACAACGCCAACACCTCGTACTCGGGCGGCACTGCGTACCGGACCAACACAGGTCTTTACCCGACCGATCCCACCTACAGCGTCTTCGACTTCCGTCGCTACGGCGCGCAGACCGACGTGGACGTCGTCAACCAGGAGACCATCGTCAACAAGGTCGTGAAGTCCACCATCATCGGGTTCTTCGTCCAGGACAGCTGGAGCATCATGGACAAGGTCACCCTGAACATCGGCCTTCGCTACGACACGCTGTCGCTCAAGAACGACCTGGGCATCACCGGCATGGCGCTCAACGACCAGATCAGCCCCCGTATCGGGTTCGTGTGGGATCCCACGCAGCAGGGCCGTGCGAAGCTGTTCGCGAACTACGGCCGCTACTACGAGTACATCCCCCTCGACCTGGCGAACCGCGCCCTCAGCGCAGAGACCCAGATCCGCGCCAACCACGTCTGCAACCCGAACTCGGGCCGGCTGGCGTGTGACGCGACCACCGTCCCTGGACAGGGGGCCACCCCCAGCACCGTGTGGGGCAACACCGGCACTCCCGTACCCCTCGGCCGTCGACCCCAACATCAAGTCGCCTTCGAACGACGAGATCGTGGCCGGCGCCGAGTACGAGATCATCCCCAACGCCCGCCTCGGCCTGAGCTACACCTACCGGAACCTCGTCCAGTGGATCGAGGACATGTCGAACACCGACGGAGCGACCTACTTCATTGGCAACCCCGGTTCGGGGATCGCGTCCACCTTCCCCAAGGCCCAGCGCACCTACAACGCGGTCACGGTGCAGTTCACCAAGAACTTCGCCGACCTGTGGCTCGCGCAGGCGAGCTACACCTGGGCGAAACTGGAAGGAAACCTGGACGGTTTGTTCCGGCCCACGGACGGTCAGCTGGACCCGAACATCAACTCCACGTTCGACCTGAAGAGCCTCCTCCTGAACCAGTACGGCCCGCTGTCGGGTGACATCACCCACACGCTCAAGCTGTTCCTGGCCAAGGAGTTCGTGATCACCCCGGTGTTCAGCTGGTCGCTCGGCGGTTCGTTCAACGCCAACTCCGGCACTCCGATCGATGCCCTCGGCGCCCACCCGATCTACGGCGACCGCCAGGCGTACATCGTGAACCGGGGAAGCGCGGGCCGGCTGCCCTGGGTCACCTCGCTCGACCTGAAGCTGAACCTCAGCTACCGGTTCACCAAGGACTCGGTGCTCACCGGCGGATTCGAGGTCTTCAACGTGTTCAACTCGCAGCGGCCGATCACGATCGACGACCGGTACACCAGGTCCGCCGTGGGCCCGCTCGTCGGGGCCAGCAACGGCAGCATCCCGGCAGGAACCGGCGGGTACGGCGCGGTGGTCAACACCACTGCGGCGCTCGGTCCGGTCTACAACCGGAACCTCTCCTTCGACCAGAACGTGGCGAACGGAGCGGTCATCAGGCAGCCCAACGGCTCGTTGCCGCTCCCGGCAACGGACGCCGGGGGTAACCCGATCCGGGTCATCCTGCCCACCGCCCAGCAGACGCCGCAGGCCGTTCCCATCAACCTGACCTGGGGCCGTCCCACTGCCTACCAACCCGTGCGTCAGTTCCGGTTCAGCATCCGGGTGACCTTCTAATGAACTCGCTCACTGAAAGGTCCAAGGGCTTCACCATGAAGCGCGCATCCATCCTCGGTGCAGTCGTCCTGGCTCTCACCGGCTGCTCCACCACATCGCCAGCCCCGTGCCAGATCCAGTCCGCAGCGAACGGCGGCTACGCCGTCCGTCTCCTCCGGACGACGACCAACGTCACGCCGGCGTGCGACACGCCGGCGGGCACCCCGGCGCAGATCGGCGACAGCTGGATCTTCGACGTGTACGAGACCGACCCGACCGACTCGTCGGTGTTCTCGGTCATCGGGTACTCCGCCAACCTCGGTCTTCCGGACCCGAACGTGGGCTCCTCGCCACTCTACGCCAGGTCCCAGTTCACCACCGTCAACCCGGCTGCGGACAGCACCTGCATCCTCGGCAACGCGACGATGAACGCGGGTGCGGTGGGCAAGTACGACCTCTCGAACTGGATCTGGAACGAGACCGCCCTCTACCTCGGCACCGAGTTCAAGGCGGACGTGACCTACACCGTGGGGGCGTGCTCCGCGACCTACGCGGCGCAGGCCATCACCCCGCCGGTGCAGTGCTCGTCGAACGCGGACTGCGATCCGTTCGCGCAGCCGTTCTCGTCGGGCATCAACCCCGACTACGACCAGAACTGCATCATCGGACAGGCCTGGACGACCCAGCTCAGCGGCGACCCGACCGTGGGGATCTGCTTCTTCCAGAAGGAGTTCCCGAGCATCGGCGGCTACCAAAGCGGAACCTGATCCTCAGCTGACCTGATGTCAATTGAAGGCCCCGGTGCCCCCTCGTGGGTGCCGGGGCCTTCTGCTTTCTTGGGCCCCCGCTGGACGGTTTCGCCGGAGCGCGTTACCCCTTGAGGTCCTTGACCTCGGCCCGACAGCTCCAGGAGCGCCGCCAGCAGCTGCTCTCCGATGAGCAGGGGACGCTCCACAAGGTGGCGCCCCTCCGCGTCGCCCTCTGCTACCCCAGCCCCTACCACGTGGGCATGAGCTCGCTCGGCTTCCAGACCATCTACCGGGAGATCCACGCCCATCCGGGCGCCACGGCCGAGCGGGCCTTCCTCCCCGACGACGTGGATGCCTTCCGGGAGAGCCGCACCCCGGTGTTCACCCTCGAGTCGGCCAGCCCCGTGGGCGAGTTCCCGGTGCTGGCATTCTCGGTGGCCTACGAGCTCGAGCTGCCGGGGATGCTCACCATGCTCGAGCTGGCCGGCCTGCCGGTCCTCGCCTCGGAGCGGGGCACTGGCTGGCCCCTGGTGGTCGCCGGCGGGCCGCTCACCTTCTCCAATCCAGAGCCACTGGAGCCCTTCGTGGACGTGCTGGTCCAGGGAGAGGCAGACGGGCTCATCCACACGCTGCTGGAGGCGCTGGCCGGGGAGATGGGCCGGGATGCCCTCCTGGACCGCCTGGCGCGCACGCCCGGGTTCCGGGTTCCCGGCCGGGGCGGGGTCTCGCTCGAGGTGACCCGGGCCGACGACAGCCGGCTCCCGGCACGCTCGCAGATCCTCACCCCCCACACCGAGCTGTCGTCGATGTTCCTCATCGAGCCGGAGCGGGGCTGCAGCCGCGGGCTGCCACTACTGCGTGATGCGCCGGACCACCAACGGGGGCATGCGCACCGTGCCGCCGGAGCGAATCCTGGAAGTCGTGCCCGGAGCCGCCCGGCGGGTGGGCCTGGTGGGCGCAGCTGTCACCGACCACCCGCGCATCGTCGAGCTGCTCCGGACCCTCGTCGACTCGGGCCGGGAGGTCGGGGTCTCCTCGCTCCGGGCGGACCGGCTGACGCAGGAGCTGGTCGACACCCTCCGCCGCGGCGGGGCCCGGGTCCTCACCGTGGCCTCGGACGGGGCGAGCCAGCGGATGCGCGACCTGGTGGACCGGAAGCACTCCGAGGAGCAGCTGGTGCGTGCGGCCCGGTTCGCCGCCGCCGCCGGCATGGAGCGGCTCAAGGTCTACTCGATGGTCGGTCTGCCGCTGGAGACCGACGACGACGTGGACGAGCTGGTGCGCTTCACCCGGGAGCTGGCCGGGCACCTCCCGGTGGCCCTCGGCGTCGCGCCGTTCGTGGCCAAGCGGCACACGCCGCTGGACGGGGCCCCGTTCACCGGGATCCGCGAGATCGACGCCAGGCTGGACCGGCTCCGCCGGGGGCTCCAGGGCAAGGCCGAGGTGCGGCCCACCTCCGCGCGCTGGGCCTGGGTCGAGTACATGCTGGCCCAGTGCGGGCCCGAGGCGGGCCTGGCAGCCATGGACGCCTGGCGGGCGGGGGCCAGCTTCGCGGCCTGGAAGCGGGCCTTCGCCGCGCGCGGGTGCACGCCGTCGCTCCGGGCCCGGGTCGCCGACGGACGGCGGAACGCGACCGAGTGGCCCCGGGTCGCCGCCCGGTCCGCGCCGCGCCCCGCGGCCTGAGACTCAGGGCGCAGAGAGGAAGCGCCAGATCTCCGCCGCCCGCGAAGTCCGGGATGTCGTGGTCGCCCGGCCACTCGCAGTAGTTCACCGCCAGGGGCGCGGGGCAGCTGTAGCCCACGCAGTGGCTGTCCACCGGGGCGGGCGTGTGCTGGCACCCGTCGCGAAACAGGCTGTCGTCGCGGGCGCCCTGCCCCTCGACGAGGCTGATGGCCTCGTCCGCCGTCCCCTGGACGTGGATGGCCGAGAGGGTGCCCTTGCAGCAGCGGGTGTCGTTCCGGGTGTCGTTCGTGCCGGCCACGACGGCCATGGCGTGGAACGGGGTGGGGACGTTGCAGCCGAGAAAGAGCGTGAAGACCGCCCCTGCGCTGAAGCCGGCGATGGAGATGCGCGCCGGGTCGATGCAGTAGCTCTGGGCGAGCAGCGAGAGGAGCGCGTCCACCCGGCGCCCATCGAGCGAGCTGCGGGCCGACGTCCCACGTGCCCTGGACGGCGTTGGGGTAGACGAAGATGGCCCCGCCGTCGGCGGGCCCCTCGAGCCCGAACCGGGCGCGCACCGTCTCCCCGGAGCTGTAGGCGCCGTGGAAGCCGAAGACCACGGGAAGCGGCGTGCCCGGAGCGCGAGGGCGGAACGACCAGAACTCCGCCCTGAGCCGACCAGCCGGCGTCGGCGAGGTCGATGACCCCCGTCGCCGCCTGGGGCCGCGGAGCACCCGGGCACCGGGCCGACGAGGCCCGTGCTGGAGCACGCCGCCGTCCGGGGCGCGAAGCAGAGCGGCGTCGGCCCGCGTCGAACGTCCCCGTCGAGGTGGAGCACCCGAGCAGGTGGGAGCAGGAGCAGCCAGAGATGACGCATGGGACCGAAGCTCCGGACGGCGTTGCTCCCCTCGACGGTGGATTTACCACGGCAGGACGTGGCGCTGTGCGCTGGGCGTCAGCGCGCCGTGCCGGGCAGGACGGGCTGCCCGAGGTCGAGGCGGCGCGTCCCGAGCACCTCGGCGAGCACGCGCCGCGCGGGCACGCTGGCGCCCACCGTCGTGTATCGGACCCCGCCGACGCGGGTCTGGGCCTGCCGCAGCGGGAACTCGGAGGCCCTCGGGAGGAACCACTCCCGGACGGCCGGCAGCGGCAGGAGGTGCAGCTCCCGCCGGTCCAGGAAGACGTACGCCAGGAGGTCCGCCCGGCTGTACAGGAAGCACCCCGGGGTGTCCTTCTCGGCATTGGAGACCAGCTCGAGGAAGTAGGTGCCGCGACGGCCCTGCCGGTCCCCCTTCACCTCGACCCCGAGGACCTGGCCGCCCGGTTGTTCCCAGAGGAGGTCCACCCCCCGATGCTGGAAGCGGGGGTCCTCCTGGACGTCGTGGACCTGGGAGCCAGCCACCTCGGCGAGCAGCACCTCGCGCACGAGCGCCACGGCGCGCAGGGCAGCGTGCTGGACCGCCTGCATGCTGTAGGCGCGTGCCATGGTTTGACCTTCCAACGGGGAAGGGCGGCTGTCTAGGCTCGCGGCCTTCCCCCCGGAGGCTCGATGGACGCCCGCTGCCCGCGCTGCTCCACCGTCTTCACCACGGATCGCAGCGGCATCCAGTTCTGCCCCAACTGCGGTCAGCAGGTGGACGTGCCCGATCCGCACGCCCGCCCGTCCACGCCCGACAGCTGGGGCCAGCCGCCCGGCGGTGGGGGCGCGAGCGGTGGAGGAGGTGGGTTCGGGGCGGGGCGCTTCACCGGGGAGCCGCCGCCCGGCGGTGGAGCCTTCCCGGGCCATCGTGAGCTGACGCCGTGGGAACGCCGGAAGGAGATTGGCGTCGTCCACGGGTTCATCGAGACCTGGAAGCGGAGCGTGCTGTCGCCCGGCGCGTTCTTCCCCACCGTCCGCCCGGACGTGCCGTGGACCGAGGCGCTGTATTACGCGTGGATCATCCACGCCATCACCGTGGCGGTGGGCCTCCCCTTCGTGGGGCTGGGCCTCTTCCGCCCGAGCCTGCCGAGCAACTTCAGCGGTGACCCGCAGATGGAGACCGCGATGCGCGCGTTCTCCGGTGGCGTGGGGATCGGGTCGCTCGTCGCTTCCCTGCTGCTCTACCCGCTCTTCCTGCTCGCCGGCGTGGGCATCGTCCACCTGGTGGCGATGCTCTTCGGTGCGGCGAAGAACGGTTATGGCGCGACGGTGCGGGCGTTCTGCTACGCGGCCGGCCCGAACCTCTTCGGCATCATTCCCTGCTTCGGGTTCCTGGCCGGCATCTACGGCCTGGTGCTGGCCATCTTCGGCATCTCGAGCCTCCAGGAGACCTCGACCGGCAAGGCGGCGGGCATCGTGCTCCTGCCCATCGCGTTGCTGATCTGCTGCTGTGGGCTGCTCTTCTCGCTCTTCTTCGCCGCCATCGCCGCGGCGCTCGGTGGGATGGCCGGGGGCACGCACTCGCTCTGATGACGCTTCACTGGACACCGCCCGAGCGCCGCTTCACGCTCCTCCACGCACTCGGCCTCGCCGGGGTGATGGGGCTCCTCGTGGCGCGCTTCGTCCCCGTGGCGCGACTCCCCTTGTGGCACTGCGTGTTCCGCGAGCACACCGGCTGGCCCTGCCCCGGCTGCGGACTCACGCGGGCCGCGGACGGGCTCGCGCACCTGCGCCTCGGGTTCGCCTTCGAGTCCAATCCGCTCGGTGCCCTCGTCGGCTGTCTCCTCGCTGGCGCGGCCGTGCTCGGTCTCTTGCAGTGGGCGTTCCGGCTGTCCTTGCCCGTCCCGCAGCTGTCTCCCGGAGAGGCGCGGACGACGCGCGCGGCGGTGGTCGCGGCGCTGGTCGCCAACTACGCCTTCGTCATCGTCCAGACGCGCCTCGGCTGGCGATGATCGCGGCCGGCCTGGTCGTCCTCGGGTACCTCTCGGGGAGCGTCCCGTTCGGGCTCCTCCTCGTCCGGATGGCGCGGGGGGTGGACGTCCGGGAGGAGGGGAGCGGCAACATCGGCGCGACCAACGTGGCCCGGGTCGCCGGCAAGGGCCTGGGCGTGCTGGTGCTGCTGCTCGATGCGCTCAAGGGGGCGCTGCCCGTGCTCCTCGCGTGCTCGGCCTCGCCGCCGGGGTCGGTCCTGCCCGCTGCGGTGGGCCTGGCCGCCTTCGCGGGGCACGTGGCGCCGCCCTGGCTCGGGTTCCGGGGAGGGAAGGGCGTGGCGACCGCGCTGGGGGTGCTCGCGGTGCTCGCGCCACGCGCGGCCCTCGCCGGGGCGCTGACCTACGCGGTGGTCTTCGCGGTGCTGCGCATCAGCTCGGTGGGCTCACTTCTCGCGGGGGCCGTGGCGACCACGGTCGCGTGGTGTCTGCCCGGGACTCCGCCCGCCGCGGCCGTGCTGACCTCGGTGCTCCTCGCGGCGATGCTCTGGACGCACCGGGGGAACATCGGCCGGCTGCTCCGCCGGGGTGAGCCCCGCGTCTGAGCCGCGCGCCGCGTACTCGAGCAACGTGCACTCGATGGGCCCGTTCCAGAGCGGCCGCCGCCGGAGCGGGCGGTGGTGGAACGCGGCCTCGAACGCCGGGTTGCCCGAGAGGATGGCCATGCGGAACCCGGACAGCGCGCCGAGCCGCTCCCCGAGGTGGAAGTAGAACGTCTTCATTCCCTTCTGGCCGCCGGCAGCGAGCCGATCGCCGTAGGGGGGATTGCTGACCAGGAGGCCGTGGTCGAGGCCCTCCAGCGGGAGGGGCGCGGGTGGCGTCCGCCTCGGCGACGGTGATCTCTCGCTCGAGCCGGGCCGGCCTTCACGTTGGCCCGCGCCGCCTCGAGGGCCTCCGCGGATTGATCGAACCCGTGGATGGGGAACGGCGCCCGTCGCTCGTTGGCGCGCGCCTCGGCGCGGAGCCGGTCGAGGGTCGACTTGGCCTCCCTGCCGAGCGAGGGCCAGTGCTCGATGCCGAAGTTCCGGTGCACGTTGGGTGCGCGGCGCACGGCGAGGAGACCCGCCTCGATGAGGAAGGTGCCCGAGCCGCACATCGGATCGACGAGCGGCTCCTCGCCGGTGTAGCGGACGGCGCGGAGGATGGCGGCGGCGAGCGTCTCCTTCAGCGGCGCCACGGTGGGCCGCACCCGGTAGCCGCGCTGGTTGAGCGGCGCGCCGGCGACGTCGAGGGAGAGCGAGAGCCGGGTCCCGGCCAGGTGGGCCACGACGCGCACGTCCGGCCGGCGGGTGTCCACGTCGGGGCGGCCGCCGCGCTTCTCGCGCAGCCGGTCGACGAGCGCGTCCTTGATCTTCAGCGCGACGAAGCCGGAGTGGGTGTGCTCCGAGTCGCGCAGCGTGGCCTCGACCGCGAACGTCGCGTGGGGGTCGAGGTGCTCCTCCCAGGGGACCTCGTGCGCCGCGTCATAGAGGCCCTGCGCGCCGTGGGCCTCGGCCTCCGCGAGCGGCCAGAGCAGACGCATGGCGATGCGCGACCAGAGAGCGATGCGGAGCGCCTCGTGGAGATTGGCCAGGAAGCGGACGCCTCCGCGATCCGCGCGAACGCGGGCGGCGCCGAGCTCGGTGAGCTCCTCGACGAGGAGGTCCTCGGTCCCACGGGCGGCGGTGGCGAAGAGGGGGAGGCGCCTGGGCATCGGGAGGGGAGCGCTACTGTCTCCACCCGTTCCGCTGCAAGCGTGGTTGACTGCCGGGCGCCGTTCAACGGAGGAGGACCTGATGCGCCGAGCACTGGTGATGCTGTTGGTGTGCGCCGTTCCGCTCGCGGCCCGGGCTGGCGATGGCGGGGCCAAGGCGGGGATCGAGGCCGGGCTCAAGAAATTCGCCGACGCCGTCGCCAAGGGCGATGCGGCCGCGCTCGCCAAGCTGTACGCCGTGGACGGGGCGATCCTCCCGCCGGGCCGCCCGATGCTGAAGGGCCGAGAGGCGATCGAGAAGGAGTTCGCGGGGCTGGTGACGGCGTTCAGGAAGATCAGCTTCAACACCAGGGAGGTCTACCCGATGGGGAACCTCGCCCTCGAGGTGAGCGCCTGGAAGCTCGAGGACGCCTCGGGGAAGGGGCCGGAGGGCAAGGCGCTGGTGCTGTGGAAGAAGACGGGCAAGACCTGGGAGCTCTACCGGGACATCTGGAACGGTGACGCGCCGCCTCCCGAGCCGCCGAAGCCCGCGCCGGCGGTGGCGGCGCCCCCGGCCACGAAGTAGGAGCGTCCGCCATGCTCGGAGAGGCGCTGATTGACGTCGAGACCGCGCAACGGGCGATTGACGGGAGCCCCTTCGGGCGCTGGTGGGGGTACCGGGTCGAGGAGCTCGGGGCGGGATATGCCCGGCTCCTCCTCCCGTTCCAGCCGCACTTCGAGCGTCCGGGTGGAGTGCTCCAGGGCGGCTGCGCGATGACGCTGGCGGACGTCGCGTTCTGGATTGCCGGGATGACGGTGACGGGGGAAGAGCTGTCGGCGCGACTCTGCAGATGAGCTCGTCGTTCCTCCGGCCGGCGTTGCTGGGGGACCTTCGCTCCGAGGCGAAGATCCTTCGCGCTGGTCGGCGCATCCTCTACGGGGAGGCGTCGGTCCTGGATACGAAGGGGAACCTCCTCACGCATCACGTGCTCACCTACATGCGGCCGGACGCGCCGGGCACCTGAGGGTCTCGCCGGCGAGACGGGGCATGCGCGGGCCGTGAGGCCTCGTCGGCGCGAGCGCCTCCCACCGAACGGGCGGACCCGGGCTCCGAGGCGAGGCGCCTGGCCCGACGGGCTCGATTCTGGGACGCCGGGACATCGTTCCTGGACGTCCGGGCAGGCGCGATCGGTTCGCCGCTGGCAATCATCGAGCTCGAATGACGTCACCGCCGCCACTCGCAACTCCCACACCCTGGGACCTCGTCGCCGAGCCCTACGAATCCGAGGTGCTCCCTCAGCTCGAGCACTTCGCGCGCGAGGCGCTCCGTCTCGCAGCGCCTGCTGCCGGCGCTCGGCTGGCCGACATCGCCTGCGGGCCAGGGACACTGGCGCTCCTCGCAGCCCGGGCGGGATTCACGGTGGACGCGGTGGACTTCTCGACCGAGATGGTCGGCCGGCTGCGGCGTCGGCTGCGCAGCGACTCCATCCAGCGGGTCATTGCGCGGGTCGGTGACGGACAGGCGCTTCCCCTGGACACAGGCGTCTACTCCGGCGCGTTCTCCATGTTCGGTCTGATGTTCTTTGCCGACCGGGCCAGGGGATTCGCCGAGCTCCGGCGGATTCTGCTTCCCGGGGCACGGGCTGTCGTCTCGAGCTGGCAGCCCGTCGAGACCGTCCCCGCCCTGGCTGCGATGTTCGGCGCGCTGAGGGACGCGCTCTCGAAGACGCTCGGGCCAGGAGCTGGCCCGGAGGAGCGGGAGCTCCCACTCATCACGACGGACGCCTGTCGCGCGGAGATGGCGCGGTCGTTCGACGACGTCGTGGTGCATCCGGCATCCATCGACGTGGACTACGCCTCGGCCGGCGCGCTCTGGGAGTCGATGGAACGGAGCATGGCGCCAATCGTCCTCATTCGGCGTGGGGTCGGCGAGGAGCGCTGGGCGCCTCTCGCCCGTGCCGCCCGGACGGCGATGGTTGAGGTCCTCGGGAAGGGCCCGGTGAGGCTGACGATGAACGCCTGGCTCACGGTGGGGGTCGCCGGATAGCGCGGGCCCACCGCTGGACACCCGGATCTTCCCTGCGGGGGTCCTCCTCCCACCCCGTGTTACGAGTGCTCCGTGTCGGAGCGCGTGCCCGCATCTGCCCAGGACGACCTGCCCAGGGTTCCCGCGACGCTCACCTGGCCGGGGGCGATGCGCTTCTGGACCGTGGCCCTGCTCACCGGCATCGGCGCGGGCGCTGGCGCGATCGTCCTCACCCGGCTGCTGGAGCTCGTCCAGGCGCTCTGCTGGGGTGGCGACGGCAGGAGGATTCTCGAGGCCGCGTCGCAGGCCAATCCCTCCCGGCACGTCGGGGTTCTCCTCCTGGCAGGTGCAATCACCGGCCTGGGCCAGCTGGTTCTCGTCCGTCTGACCAGCGGCAACGGTATCGAGATCACCTCGGCCATCTGGTTCACGGCGGGAAGACTCCCCTGGGTGCGAACGCTCGGCAGCGCGACTCTCTCCGAGGTCATCGTCGGCATGGGTGCATCGCTCGGCCGCGAGGGTGGACCGAAGCAGGCCGGCGCCGTCGCCGCAAACGTGTTCTCCGACCTCGCCGCGCTCTCGGACGAGCAACGCCGCCTGCTCGTCGCCTGTGGCGCAGGGGCGGGGATGGCCGCCGCGTACGGTGTCCCGCTCGGCGGAGCCCTGTTCGCCCTCGAGGTGCTCCGGGGCATGCTCGCCTTGCGTCTCATCCTTCCAGCGCTGTTCACGTCGGTGGTCGCTGCGACCGTCTCCTGGCTGGTCCTCCCCAACGCTGCGACGTACCACCTGCCCACCTACTCGAACTCTCCCGGCACGCTGACCCTGGCGCTGGTCATCGGCCCCTGCGCCGGGCTGGCCTCGGTCGCCTACGTCCGGGCGGTCGCCTGGGCCGATCGCGCCAAGCCCACCGGGAAGACCCGGTTCATCGCCCCGCTCTTCATCCTGGGCCTTCTCGGGCTGGTCTCCATCCCCTTCCCGCAGCTGCTGGGAAACGGAAGGGACGTCTCCGAGCTGGTCTTCAACGGCATGCTCACCTCACCGCTGCTCCTGCTCGCGCTGCTGGCGCTGAAGCCGCTGGCGACCATTCTCTGTCTGCGGAGCGGCGCCCCGGGTGGGCTCTTCACGCCGTCACTGACCTTCGGCGCGCTGCTCGGCGCAGTGCTCGGATCGCTTGGAGCTCGGGTCTTCCCGGGTGTACCCGTCGGGCTCGCGGCGCTCCTCGGCGCCGCGGGTGTCCTCGCCGCCACGACTCAGGGCCCGATCTCGGCGACCGTGCTGATGCTGGAGCTCTCGGACCGCGACCGGTCGTTCATCGCTCCGCTGCTGCTGGCGGTGATCACCGCGACGCTCATCGCGCGCACTCTCGAGGTGCGGTCGATTACGACGCCCGCCTGGACGATGCGCAGGTTCAGGCCAAGCTCGCCGGCCGGAACCCGTAGTCCTTTGGCCTCATGGCCTCCGTCGCCGAGCGCGTCGAGGATGCCGGGATGCTCACCGACCGTCATCTCTCGAGACGCGCCGCGCTCACCGCCCTTGCTGCGGTCTTCGCCTTCGTCCTTCGGGCAGAGGCCCGCGAGAAGGACCCGTTGCCGTCCTGGAACGAGGGCCCGACCCGGTCGGCCATCATCGGCTTCGTGCAGAAGGTCACCCGCATGGGCTCGCCCGACTTCGTCCCGCCCGCCGAGCGGATCGCCACCTTCGACAACGACGGCACGCTCTGGGCCGAGAAGCCTTTTTACTTCCAGGGCCTATTCGCGCTCGAGCGGGTGAAGGCGCTCGCGCCCCAGCATCCGGAGTGGAAGGACCAGGAGCCGTTCGCATCGGTTCTCCGCGGCGACCTCCCGAAGGCGCTGGCCGGGGGCGAGAAGTCGCTGGTCGAGCTGGTCATGGCCACGCACGCCGGGATGAGCACCGAGGACTTCGAGCGGATCGTCCGGGACTGGATTGCCACCGCCCGTCACCCGACCACCAAGATGCTCTTCACCGAGATGGCCTATCAGCCGATGGTCGAGCTGCTGGCCTACCTGCGGGCCAACGGCTTCAAGACCTTCATCGTCTCCGGCGGCGGCGTCGAGTTCATGCGCCCCTGGACGGAGCGCGTCTACGGAGTCCCGCCGGAGCAGGTCATCGGCAGCAGCATCAAGACCGCCTTCGAGATGAAGGACGGCAAGCCCGTGCTGATGCGCCTGGCGCAGGTGAACTTCATCGACGACAAGGCTGGCAAGCCGGTGGGAATCAACGAGGGTATCGGGCGGAGGCCGGTGGCGGCCTTCGGGAATTCGGATGGAGACCTCCAGATGCTCCAGTGGACCGCCGCGGGCCCCGGTGCACGGTTCTGCCTCATCGTCCATCACACCGACGCGAAGCGTGAGTGGGCCTACGACCGCGACAGCGACGTGGGTCGGCTCGACAAGGCGCTCGATGCGGCGAAGGCCAACGGCTGGACCGTCGTCGACATGAAGAACGACTGGAAGCGGATCTACGCCGGTCCCAAGTAGCGCCCGCCCCGTCTCCAGAGGAAGACGACGACGACCAGGCCGAGGAATGCGACCGCGCTGCCGCCCGTGCTCGAGCAACCGGAAGAACCGCCACCGGGCTTCGGGGGTGGTGTGCTGCCCCCGTCCGGGCTCCCTGCATCGCGATGGACGTCTCCGACCCGGCGCATCCGAAGCTCATCGGCCACTACGCCGAGGAGATGGACTCGACCCACGACATCTCCATCAGCACGGACGGGAAGCGGGCGTACCTCACGCGCTGGGGCAACTTCGTCCCCTTCGGCCTGCCCGGCCCCAACGGGCTGGTGATCCTGGACACGACCGACATCCAGACGCGGGTCGCCGGCGCTTCCTCCGCCGCGGGTCATCAGCCAGTTCTACTGGGAAGACGGAGGGGCGGCCCAGCAGACCATCCCGGTCACCTTCAAGGGAAAGCCGCACATCATCTTCACCGACGAGGCGGGGTACGGGCCGCTCCCATCACCAGCGGATTCCCGCTTCGAGGCATGCCGGCGCGGGATATCGCCACATGGCTTCGCGCGGATCATCGACATCAGCGACGAGACGGACCCCAAGCTCGTCTCCAAGCTGATGCTGGAGGTCAACGATCCGGCGAACTGCGACAAGTTCCTCAGCGACTTCCCGACGGACACCTCTGCGCTCGACAACTACGGCTACTCGTCCCACTACTGCACGCCGGACACGAAGACCGACCCGAAGATCCTGCCGTGCGGTTACTGGGGCGCGGGCCTGCGGGTGTTCGACATCCGCGATCCCTACAAGCCGAAGGAGATCGCCTACTTCAAGCCGCCGGCGCAGCGGACGAAGTTCCTCCCGGCGTCGTCCATGTGGAACGACTACGGAGGTAAGGACCGGACGACGGACCGCGTCTCCGCCAACGTGCGCTTCCGGACCATCGGGAACGAGAACTACCTGTGGTTCACCGGGCAGGACAACGGCTTCATGATCGTGCGCTTCACGAAGCCGATGTCCCAGCTGCTGCCCTGATCGCCAGCCACCGTCCTACTTCGCCGGACCGCTCGCCGCCGGCTTCGTCCGCGCCCTCGCGGAGCAGGCGGATGGCGTCGAGCCGCTCGGGGAACGGCCGCGCCGAGTCCAGGGCCGCCCGCAGCTCGGCGCTGGCAAGCACTGCCTGGCTCTCCTTCGCGTAGACGGCAGCGAGGTGGAAGCGGGTGCTCGGCTCATCGGGCGCGGCCTTGACCGCGGCCTGGAGCAGCTCGCGAGCGCGCGCCGTCTCGCCGGCTCGAGCGTGTATCCATCCGAGCGCATCGAGAAGGGCCGGGTCGGAGGGCCGATCGCGCTTGTAGGTGCTGAAGGATCTGTCGCAACCGCGGTGCGGCGGCGCGTCCTTCCCGGACGAGGCGAGCAACGCGCCCAGCCGGTACTCGACGAGGTCCAGGTCTGGCCGCCGCGAGAGGATGCCCTCGTAGGCCTGGATCGCCTCGGAGGGATTTCCGAGGTCGGCGGCGAGCTTCGCCAGACTCATCTGCAGCGCGACCTTCTCCGGAAAGCGCTGGACGCCCTGCCGGCAGACCTCTGCGGCGTCCGCGGCCCGATCGAGCTCCACGTCGAAGCTCGCCAGCTGTCGATAGGACGCGGGGGAACCGCGCCTTCTCCCACGAGTCCCCCCTTCAGGGCCGCCTCCGCCCGTGCCGGATCGTGGCCGTCCATGTACGCGCGCGCGGCCAGGTAGCGGGCGAAGGCGAACGGTGGGTCCTGCTCCGCCACCCGCAGGGCCTGGTCGCCGGCGAAGCTGGCCCCCTTCCGCCGGGACCAGGTCTTGGCCAGCGCTGTGAGGATGACCGGCGAGCGCGGCGCCGCGACCAGGGACTCCCGGAGCTGCCTCTCGGCCGCGTCCGGCTCGCCCCGTGCGAGCTCGAGAATGCCGCCCAGGAACGCGGCGAAGGCCGTGTCCGGATAGGCGCCGCCGCGCCGCATCGACGACGCCCTCGGGCCTCGCTCCAGTTCTGTTGCCGGAGCTGGACCTCCAGGGCCTGACGCGGCTGGGCGAGGCGTCCGGGCCAGTGCTCCCGGCCGAACACGGCAGGGTCGGTCGCCGTCATCCTCGCCTCGGCGCGGATGCGACCCGAGGACGCCGGGGCCGGACCCAGCTCGCGGCCGACCGTATCAGCCACGAGCGCGGCGACGGCGGCGCTGATCGGTCCGCGCGGCGTTCATGGAGCCCTGGAGCTCGCGGAGCAGGCGGGAACGCGGCAGGTGCCGCACCGCGTCACCCAGCTGCACGAGCGACGCATCCACCTGTCCGCCGCCGCGTCGAGACGCAGCGCAAGCCAGCGCCTCCTCGTCGGCGGGACGCCTCGCGAAGGAGCGCGTCGAGCTCTCTGCGCGCCGCCCTCGGGTCGTTCTCCCGCAGTCACCCTGGCCAGCGTCCAGCCGGGCTGCCGGGTCATCGCGGACGCGGATGGCCTCCTCCAGCATCGCCACGGCGTCGGTGCCGCGGCCCTGCTCTGCCAGCAGCCACGCGAGCGGGTTCACGACCGCCGGATCCTGGCCGATGGCCGCGATCCCTCGTCGTGCCGCCTCGATGCCGGCGTCGACACCGCGCGAGCGGGCCGTGCTCCGGACGAGCAGCGCCCACCGTCGGCTCCCTGGGAGCCCCCGCGACCGCCGCCTCGGCGTCGATCAGAGCGCCGTGGTAGCGGCCCAGGCGAAGACGGACCTCGCCCCGGAGCCGGCGCGCGTCCGCGCGCTTCGAGTCCGCGGCAACGGCGCTGTCGAGGGCGGCCTCGGGCGGCGCGAGGAGCCCGGTCCGGAGCATCAGATCGGCGATGCCGATCCAGCCCCGCGGATCCTCGGGGTGCATCTCGGTGAGGGACTGGAACTCGAGGAATGCCAGGTCCCAGTCGCCGAGGCTGAGCTCGGTGACCGCGAGCTGTTGACGTGGGTCGGCCGCGTCGGGCTGCAGCCGCAGCGCAACCCGGAGGATCCCGCCTCGCCTCGTCGAGCTCGTGCGCAGCCAGGTGCGACTGTGCGCGCCGGACGAGGCGCGCTGCGCGGTGCTGGGCGACGAACCGGGAGCGGACGATCCACGGCGCCGCGACCGTCACTCCGACGATGACGCCGAGCACGACCCAGGTCCGGGCCTTCAGCCGGAGGTGGCTCAACCGCATGCCCGGTGACGATACGCCGGATCCTCCGAGGCGGAGTCGATCCGGACGGTCGTCGCTGCGGCGGGGCGAGGTGCGTGGCCGGGAGGTTGAGCCGCCGGCAGCTCGCTCGCACGGCTGTATTCCGGGTCGCGGCCGGGCTCAGGCCGCCCCGGCGCCGGGCATCTCGCCGAGCGGCCGGAGCAGGACGTCGCGGGGCTTTGCGCCGTCGGCCGGGCCCACCACGCCGTCGCGCTCCATGCGCTCGATCATCCGGGCGGCGCGGTTGTAGCCGATGCGCATCTTCCGCTGGAGCATCGAGATGCTCACCTGGCGCATCTCGCTGACCGTCGCCAGCGCCTGGTCGTAGAGCTCGTCGCTCAGCTCGTCCTCGGCCCCGGCGTCGCCCAGGTCCTCCTCGCGCGGCTTGAGGATCGACTCGTCGTAGACCGGCTTGCCCTGCGCCTTGAGGTGGTCGACGGCGCGCTTGATCTCCGTCTCGCTGACGAACGCGCCGTGCACCCGCACCATGTTGGCGCTGGTCGGCGGCATCAGCAGCATGTCGCCCATCCCCAGCAGCGACTCGGCGCCCACCGTCCCGAGGATGGTCATCGAGTCCGGCTTGCTGCGGAGCATGAAGCTGATGCGCGTCGGGAAGTTCGCCTTGATGACGCCGGTGACCACGTCGGTCGACGGCCGCTGCGTCGCGACCAGGAGGTGGATGCCGGCGGCGCGGGCCATCTGCGCCAGGCGGGCGATCGACGTCTCCACCTCGCGGCTCGGCCACCATCATCAGATCGGCGAGCTCGTCGATGATCACCACCATGTACGGGAGCTTCTTCAGCTCCTTCGGCTTCTTCTCCGCCCCGGGCTCGGCCTCGGCGAGCCTCCGGCGCGGCCGGCTCACCCTCGGTCTCCAGCGTCGTCCGCAGGTCCTCCGCGGCCTCGAGCGGCGAGGGGACGCCCAGCGTCTCCTCCTTCGCCCGGGCCAGCGCCTCGTCCTCGGACTCGCCCTCGCCCACGTCGACGACCAGCAGCGCGGCGACCTTCTTCGGCTTCTTCTCCTCGCGCTTCTTCTCCAGGAGCACGCGGGCGTCGCCCTTGGCGCTCTCCACCAGCTTGTTGTAGCCGGCGATGTTCCGCACCCCGACCTCGGAGAGCAGCTGGTAGCGCCGCTCCATCTCCTCCACCGCCCAGCGCAGCGCGAGCGCCGCCTTCTTCGGATCGGTGACCACCGGCAAGCAGGAGGTGCGGGATGCCCTCGTAGACCGCTCAGCTCGAGCATCTTCGGGTCCACCATGATGAAGCGGACCTCCTCGGGCGTCGCCTTGAGGAGGATGCTCATCACCATCGAGTTCATCGCCACCGACTTGCCGGAGCCGGTGGTGCCCGCCACCAGCACGTGCGGCGCCTTGGCCAGGTCGATCACGTACGGCATCCCCTCGATGTCCTTGCCCAGCGCCATCGTCAGCTTGCTGCTCGCGCGCTGGAACACGTCCTGCTCGACGATCTCCTTGAGGAACACCGTCTCGCGGTCGCGGTTCGGCACCTCGATGCCCACCACGCCCTTGCCGGGGATGGGCGCGACGATGCGCACCCGCATCGCCTCCATCGCCATCGCCAGGTCGTCGGCGAGCGAGGCGATCTTCGACACCTTGATGCCCGGCCCGGGCAGGAACTCGTACATCGTGACCACCGGGCCGGGGCGGATCTCCACCACCTCGCCCACGATGCCGAAGTCGGCCAGCTTGGCCCGCAGCTTCTCCGCGGTGGTGAGGAACGCCTCCTTGTCCAGCGCGCTGCGCTCCGGGCTGGTCGAAGTCGAGCACGTCGAGCGGGGGCAGGGTGAACTGCGTCCGGCCGCCCACGAACTCGAACTGGTCCTGGTCCTTGTGCTTGGTCGGCTTCGGGCGGCGCCTTGGGCTCGACGATGAGCGGGGTGCGCGCCTCGGGACCTCGGGCGATTGCCGGGACGATGGCCCCCACGGTCGCGGCGCCGGCTGCCTCCACCACCGCTGCCGGCGGCGGGAGCGCCGGCGCTGGCCACAGGCACCGGCGCGGTCACGATCTCCGGCTGGTCACCCCTTCGGCGCTTGCGCGGAGTCTCGGGCGCCGGAGCACTCGCCGGCGGCCAGCTCGCGCGTCCAGACCGGATCCGCCCCGGGCTGCAGCGGGGCCGTGGCCGGAGCCTCCTTCGATCGCTCGAGCGCGCGGTTCTCCGACTCGCGGGTCAGCCGGAGCGCCTCCTCGGCAACGGCCTCGGCCTCCATCGCCTCCGCCTCGGCCTGGGTCAGCTCCTCCTCGTCTGCCTCGAGCTGCGCGAGGAACGCCGCCTCCTCCAGCTTCGCCGCGGCGCGCGACTCGACCCTGGCCGCGAGGCCTTCTTCTGGGACGCCCAGAGCGCGACGAGCGCCGGTGCGGACCCTGCTCCCGAGCTCGCCGAGCACGTGCCCGAGCGCCGCCACCCCGCGGAGCAGCGCGAAGTTGGTCGCGACCAGCATCGCGGCGAACGCCACCGACGAGACGACGATGACCGTCCCCACCACGTTGAACAGGTCCACCAGCCACGTGGACACCTCGACTCCCAGGGCCCCTCCGGGCGGGTTCCGGGGGTGGAGCCCGGGCGTCCCCAGGCCCAGCTGGACCAGCGTGCAGGTCGCCACCAGCAGCACCACCGCGGCGAGCACCTGTGGCCAGCGCCGCTTCTCGCGCTTTCCGACCAGGAGGACCCCCGAGACGTAGACCCCGGCGAGCGGGATGGCCGGCGCGGCGAGCCCCAGGAAGCCGCCCAGGAGCGCCGCCAGCGCGTGACCGACCGGTCCCGCGCCGTTGTGCGCCGTCCGCGGAGCCGCCGGTCCTGGGTCTGTCAGGAGGGCAACGAGCGCCAGCGACGACAGGGCCAGGAGTGCCACGCCCACGAGTGCACGGTGACCCACCCCCGTCCCCTCGACGCGCCGGACCGCGAGCGCCTTCTTGCGCGACGAGACCTCCTGCTTCGACAGGAACTTCTTCTCTGAACGGGGCCGCCTGGCCGCCATGCCGTACCGCTCCCTCGCCCCCGAGGGGGGCTACCTGTTGCGACCTGAAGCAGCAGTCGACTGTCGAGCCATGCCCGGGGGTGGTCAATTTTCCAGCCCTGTGCGATGCACGATGACCCGGCATGGACGTCCGCTGCGAGCGCGTGCAAGACGCTGTACGAGCTCGACGAGGCGCGGGTCTCGGACGCGGGGACCACGGTGCGGTGCACCAGCTGCGGGCACGTGTTCCGCGTCCGCAAGAAGGTCCTGCTCATGACCGAGGCCGTGGGCGCCGGGGGCGAGTCCGCCGCCGTTCCCCCGCCCATCGTCGAGAAGCCGCCCTGGCGCGTCCGGAGCCCGAACGGCCGGGTCATCGCCTTCCGCGAGCTGACCTCGATGCAGAAGTGGATCGTCGAGCGGAAGTTCGGCCGCGACGACGAGATCAGCCTCCACGGCGACCACTGGAAGCGGCTGGGCGACATCGCCGAGCTGCAGCCCTTCTTCCTCCTGCTGGAGGAGGTGGACCGCGTCCACGAGCTCGAGGAGCGCCTCCGGAAGTACGAGCTACCCGATGAGGCCCCGTCCGCGCTCGAGCGCGCGCTCAGGCCCCTGACCGCCGAACCGGTCCAGCCCACCCCCACGCCCATCCGGCTCGACGCGCCCCATCCAGCCGCCCCCGGAGCCTGCGGCCGGCAACGGCTTCGCCGCCATGGGGGCCGTGCCTGCCGCCGCCCCCGAGCCGTCGGCAGCACCCGAGCGGCGCGTCGAGGAGCCCGCCCCTCCGGAACCCCGGAGCGAGCCGCCACGGACTCCCCCGCCTTCCGCGTTCTCGCTGGAGGACATCCGGGAGGCCACCCGCCCCTCGCCGGACGATCCGCCCATGCCCGAGGGCACGGTCGAGTCGCAGCCCCCCGCCGAGGAGGCCGACCAGCCCGAGTTCACCCGCCGCGCCGGACTGGGCATCGGCGCGAACGCGCTGCAGGACACGGACGACTGGGAGCCGGCACGCCCCAGCAGCAAGGCGCCCTGGGTGGCGGCGGTCCTCATCGTCGGCGCGCATCGCGGTGGCCGCCGCCGCCTACTTCCAAATCTGGGTCCCGGCACAGGAGGAGAAGCTCCGGCAGGAGGCCGAGCGGGCCCGCCTCGACCAGACGCAGCGGTCGCGCGCCGCCGAGGACGCCGAGGTGCGGGAGCGCGAGCGCAAGGCCAAGGAGGAGCTGGTGGCCGGGATGGCCGCCCGGGCCGACGCGGGCACCGCGACCAGCGCCGCCGCGACCGCGGACGCCGGCACCGGCGGGAGCCCTCCCGCCGAGCCTCCCCAGGGGTCCTCCGAACCTCCGCGCGGGTCCGCCGCCCCGGTTGCCCCGGTCAGCCCCGTCCCCGCCGTGGCCCGCGCCGCGCCACCGCCCGGGTCCCGGGGGCGCAGCTTCGACGACTGGATGTCCCAGGGGGACCGGGAACGGGAACACGCCCACCCCCGGATCGCGCTCGATGCGTACGCCCGCGCCATCCGGCTCGAGCCCTCCCGGCCCGAGGCCTACGTGGGGCAGGGCCGGGCGCTCCTCGTGCTGGGGGATTCCCGGTCCGCCATCACCGCCTTCCGGCGGGCCCTGGGGATCAATTCCCGGTATTCCGTGGCCGAGTTCTGGCTGGGTGAGGCCTACCGCCGCGCGGGTCAGAAGTCGGAGGCCGCCGCCGCTTACGGGCGTTACCTGGAGGCTGCACCCGAGGGTGCGGAGGCAGCCCAGGCCCGAGAAGCCTTGAACGGGCTTCCGTAGCGGGGCAGAAGGGAAGAACCATGCTGGACAAGCCTTCCAAGGTAGAGGACGAGTACTTCGCCCGCGAGGACGTGGAGAAGAAGCGGAAGCTGGCCTTTCAGCAGGCCCAGGTCATGGCCGAGCAGCAGAAGGAGGCCCTCCGCACGCTCCACTACATGAAGTGCCCGAAGTGCGGCTTCGACCTTCACACCCTGAAGCGGGGCGAGGTGGACCTCGACACCTGCTTCAACTGCAAGGGCCTGTGGATCGACGCCGGGGAACTGGCGCACTTCCAGAAGCAGCTAGAGTCCCCCGAGCAGCGCCACGCGGTCGTCAGCGCGCTCCTGAACATCTTCAAGAACGACTGACCATGTCGCTGACCCTGGAAGAGGTGCGGCACGTGGCCAGCCTGGCCCGGCTCTCGCTCTCCGCGGAGGAGGAGGCGCTGATGCGCACGCAGCTCAGCGCCATCCTGGACGCGGTGGCCGAGCTGGCCCGGGTGGACACGTCTGCCGTCGAGCCCACGTCGCACGCCGCGGGTGAGGTCGCGCCCTGGCGGGCGGACGAGGTGCGCCCATCCTTCCCGCCGGAGAAGGCGCTCGGCAACGCGCCGGCGAAGGTGGGCACCAGCTTCGCCGTCCCGAAGATCATCGAATAGCGCGATGGAACTGACCGAACTGTCCATGCTCGCGCTGGGCAAGAAGCTCGGCTCGGGCGAGCTGTCGAGCGTCGAGGCGGTGCGCGCCTGCCTGGCGCGCGTCGACCGCTTCGACGGGAAGGTGAAGGCCTTCCTCCGGGTGGACCGGGAGGGCGCGCTGGCCCAGGCCGAGGCGGCCGATCGCCGGCGCAAGGACGGCAAGCGCGCCGGCCCGCTCGATGGCGTGCCCATCGCCCTCAAGGACCTCTTCCTGACCGAGGGGCTGCCCACCACCGCGGGCTCGCGGATCCTCGAGTCGTTCGTCGCGCCCTACGACGGCACCGCGGTGAAGCTCCTCAAGGCGGCCGGGACGCCCATCCTCGGCAAGCTGAACATGGACGAGTTCGCGATGGGCAGCTCGACCGAGAACTCGGCGTACTTCCCCACCCGGAACCCGTGGAACCTCGCGCTGAGCCCGGGCGGCAGCTCGGGCGGCTCCGCCGCGGCGGTCGCGGCCCGGATGGTGTACGGCGCGCTGGGGACGGACACCGGCGGCTCCATCCGCCAGCCGGCGGCGCTCACCGGGACGGTGGGCCTGAAGCCGACGTACGGGCGCGTGTCGCGCTTCGGCGTCGTGGCGTTCGCCAGCTCGCTCGACCAGGTCGGACCGATGACCCGGGACGTCCCGGACTGCGCGGCGCTGCTGCAGGCCATCGCGGTGCCGGACCCGCGGGACTCCACGTCCGCGCCGGTGAAGGCGCCGGACTACCTCGCCGAGATCGAGGCCGGGGTGAAGGGGATGAAGCTCGGCCTCCCTCGCGAGTACTTCGAGCTCGAGGGCATGGACCCGGAGGTGCGCGCGGCGGTCGAGGCGGCCACGAAGGCGCTGGAGAAGCTCGGCGCCGAGCTGGTGCCGGTCTCGCTCCCCCACACCAAGTACGCGCTCGCCACGTACTACCTGATCGCTCCGGCGGAGGCCTCGAGCAACCTCGCGCGGTACGACGGCGTCCGGTACGGCCTGCGGGTCCCCGACGCGAAGAACCTCCTCGCGATGTACGGGCAGACCCGCGATCGGGGCTTCGGCCTCGAGGTGAAGCGGCGGATCATGCTCGGGACGTACGCGCTCTCGGCCGGCTACTACGACGCGTACTACCTGAAGGCGCAGAAGGTCCGCACGCTCATCAAGGACGACTTCGTGGAGGCGTTCCGCACGGTGGACGCCGTGCTCGCGCCGACCTCGCCCACGCCCGCCTTCCGCATCGGCGAGAAGGTGAGCGACCCGCTCGCGATGTACCTGAACGACGTCTTCACCCTGCCGTGCAACCTGGCCGGGCTTCCGGGCCTGAGCCTGCCCTGCGGCTTCACCCGGGCGTCGCTGCCCATCGGGCTGCAGATCCTCGGCCGTCCCTGGGACGAGGCAAGGGTGCTGCGCATCGCCCGCGCCTTCGAGCGCGAGCACGACTTCCACCGGCGGACTCCGCCGCTGGAGGCTGCATGAGCGTGTCCGACTTCCAGCCGGTCATCGGGCTCGAGGTGCACGCCCAGCTCCTGACCCGGAGCAAGATCTTCTGCGGCTGCTCCACCGAGTTCGGCGCCCCGCCCAACGCGCACACCTGCGCGGTGTGCCTCGGGATGCCGGGCGTGCTCCCGGTGCTGAACGAGAAGGTGGTCGAGCTCGCGGTGCGCGCCGGGCGGGCGCTCGAGTGCCGCATCAACCCGGTCAGCATCTGGTCGCGGAAGAACTACTTCTACCCGGACCTCCCCAAGGGCTACCAGATCAGCCAGTACGACCAGCCGCTGTGCTCGCACGGCGCGCTGGAGATCGACGGCGACGGCGGGCCACGGAGGATCCGCATCCGCCGCATCCACCTCGAGGAGGACGCGGGGAAGAACGTCCACGACGCGGGCGGGGGCGAGAGCCTGGTCGACCTGAACCGCTCGGGCGTCCCGCTGGTGGAGATCGTCAGCGAGCCGGACCTCCGCTCGAGCGCCGAGGCCGCCGAGTATCTGAAGTCGCTCCGCGACGTCCTGGTCTACCTCGGGCGTCAACGACGGCAACCTGGAAGAGGGCAGCTTCCGCTGCGACGCCAACGTCTCGGTGATGCGCAAGAGGCGCCACGAAGTACGGGCAGCGGGTGGAGCTGAAGAACATCAACTCCTTCCGCTTCGTGCAGAAGGCCATCGACTACGAGATCGGCCGGCAAGTGGAGCTCATCGAGTCCGGCGGCAAGGTCGCCCAGGAGACCCGGCTGTTCGACTCGGTCCGGGGCGAGACGCGGAGCATGCGCAGCAAGGAGGAGGCGCACGACTACCGCTACTTCCCCGAGCCGGACCTTCCGCCCCTGCGGATCCCCCCCGGCTACGTGGAGCGGATCGAGCGCGACCTCCCCGAGCTGCCGCGGGCGAAGCTGCACCGCTTCACTGGCACCTACGGGCTGCCGGCGTACGACGCGAAGATCCTGGTCAGCGACCGGGCGCTCGCCGACCTCTTCGAGAAGGTCCAGTCGGCGTACGGCGGGGCGGCGAAGAAGCTCTCCAACTGGTTCACCGGCGAGCTGCTCCGGCTGCTCAAGGAGGAGTCGACCGGTCTCGGCGGCGCTCAAGTTCTCGCCCGAGCAGTTCGGGGCGCTGCTGAAGCTCGTCGACGCCGGGGAGCTCTCGAACAACGCAGCCAAGGACGTCTTCGCCGAGATGTTCCGCACCGGGCGCGCGCCGAAGGACATCGCCCAGGAGCGGGGACTCACCCAGGTCCAGGACTCGGGCGCCGTCGAGGCCGCGGTGGACGCGGTGCTGGCGGCGAACCCGGGCGAGGTGGAGAAGTACCGGGCCGGGAAGAAGCAGGTCCTCGGCTTCCTCGTCGGCCAGGTGATGAAGGCGATGAAGGGGAAGGGGAACCCCGCCCTGGTGAACGCCGCGCTGAAGGCAAAGCTCGGCGACTGACGCCTGGAGGGAGAGGCGTCAGTCGCCGCCGGGGCGCGTGTCTGGTGCGCGCCTTCGGCTACTTGTGGAAGGCGAAGGTGTGGGTGTGGACGTGGCCAGGCGTCTCGATCCTCGGACGTGGTCTTGGTGACCGTGTTCCCGGCCTGGATCGAATCGAGGTCGGCCTCGGTCAGGGAGACCGTGTGGCTGTGACTCTGTTCGATGGAGGTTGTCTTGGTCGTTCCCCCGACGGGCGGAGCGCTGATGTCGGTCAGCAGCAGGCTCACCGTATGGGTGTGAGCGTCGTCGGAGGACGAGGTGAAGGACAGCGAGTTGGGGTTGGCGCCGCTGTCGCTGCCGCAAGCCATCAGGACCCGCGAGGCGGGGATGGCGAGGAGGAATCCCCCCGACCCGGAAGATGACCTCACGACGATTCATGAAGTGCATGCCCGGAGGACCCTGGTCGTGCCGAACGTTGCACCCTGCCCCCTCGCCATCCGGCCCCCGGGTCGAGGGAAGCGGCGGCCGGTTGCCCGGCTCCGTATCCCGTGGGACGACCGTGCCCGCGGGTCGGCGTCCTCCTTGACTTCCGGGGGGTTGCGGGCTATCCGTCCGGCCCTTTCACGACAGGGGCAGGTCCAAGATGTACGCAGTCATCCGCACCGGCGGGAAGCAGTACCGCGTCGCCGAGGGCGACGTGGTCCGCATCGAGAAGGTCCCCGGCGAGGTCGGCAGCGAGATCACCTTTGCCGAGGTGCTCTGGCTCGGTGGGACGGAGTCCCCCAGGGCTGGCCGCCCGCTCGTCGACGGGGCCAAGGTGGTGGGGAAGATCCTCGCCCAGGACAAGTACCGCCGCGTGCTGCACTTCCGGAAGGAGAAGGAAGGCTGGACGCGGGCGAAGGGCCATCGGCAGCCCTACACCGAAGTGAAGGTCGTCTCGGTCGCGGGCTGAACCGCGCCCCACCAGGAACAACACCATGGCTCACAAAAAGGGACAGGGCAGCTCGCGCAACGGGCGTGACTCGGCCGGACAGCGGCGCGGGGTGAAGGTGTACGGCGGCGAGGCCGTGAAGGCGGGCAGCATCCTCATGCGGCAGCTCGGCACCGTCATCCACCCGGGCTCCAACGTCCGCCTCGGGCGCGACTACACGCTCTACGCCACCGTGGACGGCGTCGTGAAGTACGAGCGCCTCGGCAAGGACCGGAAGAAGGTCTCGGTCTATCCCCAGGCGGCCGCCAGCGCCTGATCCAGCAGCCCGGGGCCTGGCGCCCCGGCGCCGAGCAATCCCGAGCGGGCCCGCGCACCCTCCGACGAGGGGACGCCGGCCCGCTTCGACCATTCCGAGCGATTCGAGGCTCCAGTGAAGTTCGTCGACCAGGTCTCCATCCAGGTGAAGGCTGGTGATGGCGGCAACGGCGCCGTGGCCTTCCGCCGGGAGAAGTTCATCGAGCCGCGGCGGACCGTCCGGCGGCGACGGCGGGAATGGCGGCTCGGTCATCTTCGAGGCCGACACCGGGCTCACCACGCTGCTCGACTACCGGTACCAGCCGCTCCACCGGGCGAAGAACGGGCAGCACGGGATGGGGAGCGACTGCAACGGGGCGGCCGCGGACGACCTCGTGCTGCGCGTCCCGGTGGGCACGCTGATCCGCGACCAGGACTCGGGCGAGATCCTCGCCGACCTCGCCAGCCCCGGCGCCAGGGTGGTCATCGCGCGCGGCGGACGCGGCGGGCTCGGAAACATCAACTTCGCCACCTCGACCCGGCAGACGCCCCGCTTCGCCCAGGACGGCACGCCGGGCGAGGAGCGGAAGCTGGTGCTGGAGCTGAAGCTGCTCGCCGACGTGGGGCTGCTCGGCTTCCCCAACGCGGGGAAGAGCACGCTCATCTCTCGCGTCTCGCGCGCGCGGCCGAAGGTGGCCGACTACCCGTTCACCACGCTGGTGCCCAACCTGGGGGTCGTCCCGTACAAGGACGGCATCTCGTTCGTGATGGCCGACATCCCCGGCATCATCGAGGGCGCGGCGGAGGGGGCGGGCCTCGGGCACCAGTTCCTGCGGCACGTCGAGCGGTGCCGGGTGCTGATCCACATGGTCGACCTCGCCGCCCTCGGGGAGGACCGCTCCCCGCTCCACGACCTCGACGTGCTGAACGCCGAGCTGGCGCGCTACAGCCCCGAGCTCGCCGGGAAGCCCCAGATCGTCGCCGCGAACAAGATGGACCTGCCCGATGGTCGGGAGCAGCTGGCGCCGTTCCAGGCGGCGATGGCGGAGCGCGGCGCTCCTGTGTTTCCCATCTCGGCGGCGACGGGCGAGGGCGTGGGGCCGCTCCTCGACGCGGTGGTCCAGGTCCTCACGGGCGGTGCGCTGCCGGCGATCGGGCGCGCGGCACGGCCGAGGCGGCGTCCACGCTCCGGCGCTCTGTCGGAGTCCGCGGCGCCCGCGCCCCCTTCGGCCCCCGCGGAGGCGGTCGTGGCGGCGGCGCGCAGGCCCACCCCGCGCGTTCCCGCCCGTCCACAGACGAAGGCTGCCTCGACGACTCCGGCGCGTGGTGGTGCTGCAAAGACGCCGGGGGTCGACCGGAAATCCGGCGCCGCCCGGAAGAAGACGACGACATCGCGCAGCCCGGGTGCTGCACGCACGACCACCCCCAAGGCGGGTCGCAAGCTTCCGGGGAGGTCTCGCCGGTGAAGCGTGCTCCTCCGGCCGGGTCCTCACGTCCCGCGCCCGCGGCGGACACGCTCCTGCTTCCACCGCGCCGGGAGAAGGTGGACGCGGTCGTCGGGCGCCGGCTGCGCGGGCTGACCGTGGTGCTCGACCAGCTCGAGGACACCTTCAACATGGCGGCGGTGCTGCGCAGCTGCGAGGCCTTCGGGCTCCAGGACGTCCACGTGGTCGAGAACCCGGACGTGCCCTTCGCCCCGCACGACAAGGTCACGCAGGGCTGTGACAAGTGGCTCGACATTCACCGGTACAAGAGCTTCGCGTCCTGCGCCCGTGCCCTGCGCGGCGCCGGCTACCGGATCTGCGTGTCCGCCGTCCGGGACGACGCGCGCAGCGTCTTCGAGATGGAGTTCGACCGTCCCCTGGCGCTGGTCTTCGGGAACGAGCGCACCGGCGTGACCCCCGACGCGCTCGCCGCGGCCGAGGAGGCGTTTTGGATCCCGATGCGCGGCTTCACCCGGAGCCTCAACGTCTCGGCCGCCGTCTCGGCGACCCTCTCGCGGGCCATCGGCTGGCGGCTCGACCACGGGAAGGCGAACGGCGACCTTCCCGAGGCCGAGGCGCGCATGCTCCGCGACCGCTTCTATGCCCTCAGCGTCAAGCAGCGGAAGCGGCTCTTCGGGCGCTGAGGCGCATCGCCGGGCAGCCGGAGATGGTTCGGTCGCTCAGGCCATGATCGGACCGAGCGCCTTCATCACGCGGTCCACCTGCGCCGGGGTGATCATCCCGGTGAGCAGCTTCAGGAACCTCGGGTGCTGCGCCCCGGAGACGATGTACTGCCAGCGGTACGCGCGCAGCACGACCTCCTCGAGCGCGGTCACCTGCTCGCTCCGAAACGGGCCAGCGGCCACCGTCCGGAAGTAGCTGACGTCCGCCGCCGCCTGCGCCTGGATCAGTCCGTCCACCGCCCCGACCAGGGCGATGAAGTCATCCACCGCGCGATCCCGCTCGGCCGGCGTGAGCCCGGCGTCGGAGCGCGTCCACTCCAGCTCGTCGAGGATGGCGTGCTGGGACTCCTCCTTCCAGTGGAAGAGGAAGACGTCCTTGAAGAGCGGGGACAGCGAGCCGTCGGGCTGGATCGACTCGAGGTAGTGCACCTGGGTGAAGAGCTCGATGTGGCAGGTGAGGGCCAGCACCGCCCAGGTGGACTTGCCGAGGACCAGCGACGCGACGTCGTCCGGGCGGCCGACCACGGTGTACCCCGGGGGCATCCCGGCGGCGATCATCCGCTCGATGCGCCGGAACAGCTCCTGGTGCTTCATCTCCTCCTGGCTGAAGTTCACCAGCGCCTCGAGCGCGAACTGGTCCCCCAGCCAGTGCTCGCGTGAGAGCTCGAGCACCTTGGCGTTGATCCAGCGCTCCACCAGGCCGAAGATGTTCGCGTAGGTCCGCCCCTGGATCTGGCTCAGCAGCCGGGAGTCGGCCGCGCTCAGGAAGGGGAGCCGGTTCACCATCGAGAGCCCATCGGGGAGGAAGTGACCGGAGAAGTCGAACGTCCGGCCGCGGATGACGTCCCTGTCGATGTCCCAGCGAATGCGGCGGGAGTTCTCGAGGCAGCGGGCGTAGCGGTCCTCGGTCGACGGTGAGGCCTGGGTCTGGGTTTCGGTCTGCATGGGCGTTTCTTGCTCCGGGTGTGCGCGGCGGGAGCGCCGTCGCGGCGCCACATGGAGCAGCTGGCGAGCCAGGGCATTTCAGACCCAAGCCGTTGATCTTACTACACTATTTCAGGATCCGACTCCCGAGATCTCGTGAGATCGCGAGATCTCGTGCCGGGGAATTGCGTCGCTCGGCCGGTGTCAGCGATGGCGCCGCAAGCGAAGCGCCTTCATCCGCGAGGCCAGCGTCGACGGCGCCAGCCCGAGCAGGCGGGCCGCGCCGCCCTCTCCCGCGATCTGCCAGTCGGTCGTCTCCAGGGCACGTCGCAGGTTCTCTCGCTCCAGACGCGCGAGCTCCCGCGCGGTCAGCACCCCGGCAGGCGCCGGCGCCGCAGCGTCCTCCGGCACCGGCAAGGCCCGCTCGAGGTTCAGCTGTCCATCGCGGGCGGTGATGACCGCGCGCTCGATGACGTTCTGCAGCTCGCGGACGTTGCCCGGCCAGGCGTACTCCCGGAGGCGCCCGGCCGCCTCGGGCCGGAGCGGGAGGAGCCGCTTCCCCGCGCGGGCGGCGAACTGCCGGGCAAACTCCTCGGCCAGGAGCACCACGTCGTCGCCACGCTCGCGGAGCGCAGGAACCACGAGGGGGAACACGCTCAGCCGGTAGAACAGATCCTCGCGGAACTTCCCCTCGGCCACTGCCTTCTCCAGATCGCGGTTGGTGGCGGCGACCACCCGGACGTCGACCTTCCGCGTGCGCGAGCTGCCCACCGGCTCGAACTCCCCCTCCTGGAGCACGCGGAGCAGCTTGCCCTGCAGCTCCAGCGGGAGCTCGCCCACCTCGTCGAGGAAGATGGTCCCGCCGTCGGCGAGCGCGAAGCGCCCATCGCGCCGCGCGGTCGCCCCGGTGAAGGCGCCGCGCTCGTGGCCGAAGAACTCGCTCTCGATGAGCGTCGCGGGGATGGCGGCGCAGTTCACCTTCACCAGCGGCTTGCCGCGGCGGCGGCTGGCCTGGTGGATGGCGCGGGCGAAGAGCTCCTTGCCGGTTCCGGTCTCGCCCAGGATGAGCACCGTGGTGTCCGCCGGGCCGACCTGGCGCACCTCGGTGAGGGCATGGAGCAGCGGCGCGCTCCGGCCGAGGATCTCCCCGGAACGGCCCAGCTGGCGCAGCTCCGTGCGGAGGTACTCGGCCTCGTCGCTGAGGGTGAGGATCCGGCGCTCGGCCTCGAGCCGCTCGTCGACGTTCCGGAGGATGAGGGTGAAGTGCTGCTGGCCGTCCAGCTCGAAGAGCGAGACCGTGGCCTCGGCCCGGAAGGTGCTTCCGCCCGCGGTCCGACCGGTGAATCCTCCGGGCACCCAGGCGCTGCGCTCCGCCGGCGGGCGCTCGCCGAGGCTCCGGCACAGCGCCTCCAGCTTCGCCGCGTCCTCGGCGGCGACCAGCGTGGAGAGGGGCAGTCCCTGCGCGTGCTCGCTGGGCTGCTCGAAGGTGCGCTCGGCCGCGGCGTTCATCTGGGTGATCTCGGATTCCACCGTCGAGCTGGACGATCGCGTCCATCGCGCTGTTGACCAGCCCCGCGAGCTGCGCCTCCCGGGCGCGCACCTCCTTCTCGGCCCGCAGGCGCCGGAGCTCGGCTGCCGCGCGCCCGGCGAAGATCTCGAACAGCGTCAGCTTCATCGGGTCGGCCGGCATCGGCTTGATGTCCATCACCGCCAGGTGGCCGAGCACGCTGCCGTCCAGATCCCGGAGCGGTACTCCCAGGTAGCTGACCGCCTGGGCGCTCCGGAGGTTCGGCTCGTCCGGGTAGATCTCGAGGATGCGGTCCGGGTAGTGCACGACGCGCCGGTCCTCGATCACCACCTTGCAGGGCGTTCCGTCGACGGGCTGCTCGAAGCCCTCGAGCCAGTCGTCCCCCAGCCTGAAGGCGCGCGCGCGCAGGACGCGCTCCCGGGGGAAGAATTCGGTCACCCAGGCGCCGTGGGTCCCGAGCGCGCGGGCCAGGTTCTCGACCAGCGCCCGAAAGAAGCCCTCGCCGACCTCGCTCGCAGTGCCCGCGAACACGGCCTGGAGCGCAGCCTGGGTGGACCCGTCTGGACCCTCGCTGGAGGGCGGCAACATGCTTGCAGCTTGCCACGCGCACGGACGCCGCGCAGCGGAAGCGGCTCCTCGGATGCCGAGGGCCCTACTTCTTCTTGCAGTGGTCCTCGCCCATCTTCTGCCAGGCGCCCTTGTTCTCCAGCTCACTCACCACGGTCATCTGATTCGAGCCCTTGCGAGTGACGGTGGTCCGGGTCTTGGCAGCCTGCCCCATCATCGCCCCCTCCTCGGTCCAGACCAGGGTGTCGCCCTTCTGCCCATCGGAGGTGCCCGACCAGGTGCTGCCCACGTTGTCGAACCCGAACTCGACCAGCTTGTTCTTCGCCGCATCCCAGCCCCAGTGGAGCTGGCCCTTCACCCCGCCGGGCATCGCGGCGTTCTTCTCCATCGTGAAGGTGCCGGAGTAGGCGAAGCCACCCAGCTGGGACGCGATCTTCATCTCGGACTTGGTCTTGACCGCGGAGCCCGGTGACTGCGGATTGTCCATGCTCCCCGTGCAGGTCCAGGTCCCGCTCAGGTCCTTGAACGCCTCGACCAGGGCGGGGTTCGGCGTTGGCTTCGCGGGCTCCGCGGCGAGGGCAGCAGCGGACAGGGTGAAGGCGAGGACGGCGAGACGACTGAGCAGACCCATGACTTCCTCCTGGTGGGGACGTTTCGCCCCGGAGGCTGCCACTGGCAGGTGCCGCGGGGAACTGAATCGACAATGGGGCCTGGACGTCGGAGTCCAATGCATGGCACGGCTCCACTCCATGTCACTGCTCCCCCTGCTCCTCGTGCTCGCTGCACCCCCGGCCCCTGCCGCCGCGCATCCGATGGCGCCCGAGGTCAAGGCGCTGGTCGACCGGATGCAGGCCTTCTACGAGCGCACGCAGGACTTCACCGCCGACTTCAAGCAGGAGTACCTCTACCGGACCTTCAATCGCACGGTGGTCTCCACCGGCACGGTGGCGTTCCAGAAGCCGGCCAAGATGCGCTGGGAGTACCTCACCCCGTCGAAGCGAACCTTCGTCCTCTCCGGCGATCGGGTCTACGCGCTCGACCCTGACGCGCAGACGCTCACCAAGGCTGCGCTCCCGACCAGCCAGCTCTCGGCCTCGGTGACCTTTCTCTGGGGAAAGGGGAAGCTCGGGGACGAGTTCGACATCTCGCGGACGGAGTGCAAGGAATGCTCGGGCACGCTGCTCACCCTGGTGCCGAAGAAGCCCGACGCGCGTTTCCGCGAGGTGCAGCTGGAGATCGACCCGAAGTCGGCCCAGGTGCGCCGGAGCATCGTCATCGATCCGGACGGAAGCCGGAACGCCATCACCTTCTCGGCGCTGAAGACCAACGTGGCCCTGCCGAAGGAGACGTTCCAGCTCACGCCGCCGCCGGGCACCCAGATCATCGACAGCACCGCCGCACGGTGAGCCTCTCCCGTCGGCTGGGCCTGGCGCTCGCGCTGCTCCTGGGGTGCGCGCACGGCGGGGTCGCCGACGCCGGTCCGGTGGTGACGCTCACCCTCCGGCCGGGGCACGGGCTCCACGTCGAGGGGAAGGTGGGCGGCGCCGCCGCCGACGTGCTGCTCGCGGTCGAGGAGCCTCGCTCGCTCATCACCGTGACCTGCCTCGGAGCGAACACCGGTGCGCAGGTGCAGGTCCGGCTCCCGCTCCTCCAGGGAGGGTGGCAGACCCTGCCGGAGGTTCCGGTCACCGGCGTGACGCTCGGGCCCGCGAAGCTGCCGCAGTTTCGTGCGGCGGTGGTGCCTGGAACGGGCTGCATCCTCTGGCTCGGGCTGGACGTGCTCGGGCGCTCCATCCTGGATCTGGACCTCGACGCCGGGACCATCCTGGTCACCCGCGACGCCCCCAGGCTCCCGGCGGCCCTCGAGCAGATCCAGGTCGAGGTCACCCGGGCGCCGGACACCGACCGGCTGCTGGTGGCCGGCCAGCTCACCGGCACCGCAGCCACCGTCCTCCAGACGCTCATCCTCGCCACCGCCCGCTCCAGCGAGCTCGGACAGTTCCAGGCCCGGCTGCTCGGGGCCGAGAGCGTGCTCCGCATCGTCCAGCTCGCCCCGGGCTGGGAGGCGTGCGACGTGCCGGTGAAGACCCGGGCGGACTGGACGCGGGCCCCGGCCATCGGCGTGCTCGGCCCGGAGGCCTGGGGAGCCCGCCGCGTCGTCATCGACCTCGCGGCCGCCCGGATGACCCTCGCCCGCCCGAAGGGAGCTCCGGCGCCGGCGTGCCGGCAGGCCGAGGACGCGGGACCGGCCGCCGCGCAGCGAGGCGCAGGCGAGCGCGAGCCGCGCTGAGGACGGCTCAGGCCTCGTGCCTCGACCGGGGTGTCCTGAGCGCTGCGATGGCCGATCCTCTCGCTGCGACGCGCAGACTCGGCCGTCCGCTGCTCGTCCCTCGTGTGCGCCGTCTCGCCTCGGTCTCTGCCATCTCGCCGGGCTCAGGAGACCCCGGTCTAGGCACTTGCGAGTACGGTCTTCTCCGGGCGGTCCACCACCCGTCCCACCAGGTCGTAGTCGTGCGCCTCGGTGACCTCGACGGTCACGAACTCGCCCGGGTAGCCGAACCCATCGTTGATGTAGACCACCCCGTCGATGTCCGGCGCCTGGCCCTCGTGCCGGCCGACCAGGAGGTCGTCCGTCTCGGGGCTCGGGCCCTCCACCAGCACCTCCAGCCGCTTGCCGATCAGCGCGCGGTTCTGCTCGCGGTTGATCCGCTTCTGGATGGCCATCACCTCGCGCCAGCGCCGCTCGATGACCTTCGGCGGCACCTTGTCCGCGAAGTCGTAGGCCGCCGTGCCCTCCTCGTCCGAGTACTGGAAGCAGCCCATCCGCTCGAAGCGCTGCGTGCGGACGAACTCCTTCAGCAGCTCGAAGTCCTCCTCGGTCTCGCCCGGCAAGCCCGGCGATGAGCGAGGTGCGGAAGGTGAGCCCGGGGATGCGCGCGCGGAGCTTGGCGAGGAGCGCGATGAGGAACGCGCTGTCCCGCCCGCGCCGCATCGAGCGCAGGAGCCGGTCCGAGGCGTGCTGGAGCGGCATGTCCAGGTACTTGGCGATCTTCGGCTCGCGCGCCATCACCTCGATCAGCTCGTCGGGGAACACCCGCGGGTAGGCGTAGTGCAGGCGGATCCACCGCACGTCGACCGTGCACGAGCGCCTCGAGCAGCTGGTGCAGCTGCGGGCTTCCCGGGCAGGTCGTGCCCGTAGGCGGTCAGGTCCTGCGCGACGAGGTTCAGCTCGCGGACGCCCGCTCGCGGCCAGCGTGCGTGCCTCGGCGACGAGGTCGTCGATCGGCCGCGAGCGCTGCGCACCGCGGAGCGTGGGGATGATGCAGAAGGCGCAGGCGTTGTCGCAGCCCTCGGAGATCTTGAGGTACGCGGTCCACTTCGGGCTGGAGTTGACCTTCGGCGTCCGCGCGTCGTGGACGTAGTCCGGATCGGGGATCACCTGCCGGGGCGCGGCCTCGGCCGCGAGCAGGTCGCCGATCTGCACGTAGGCCGCCGGTGCCCGAGGAAGTGGTCGACCTCCGGCATCTCCTTCGCCAGCTCGGGGCCGTAGCGCTGCGACAGGCAGCCGGTGACCACCAGGGTGTTGCACTGGCCGGTCTTCTTGAACTCGGCCAGCTCGAGGATGGTGTCGACCGACTCCTGCTTCGCCGGTCCGATGAACGCGCAGGTGTTGACGACGATGACCGCGGCCTCCGCCGGGCTCTCGACCAGCTGGTAGCCCCCGGGCGCCCAGCGTCCCCAGCATCACCTCCGAGTCCACCCGGTTCTTCGGGCAGCCCAGGGTCACCATGTACAGCGCCTTGCTCTCGTGCGTGCTCACAGCCGTCCGTACTCGATGCGTTCGAAGTGGTCCCGGTCCCAGGTGAAGCGGACCGTGGCCCCGCTGGAATAACCGACCGACAGCTCGCCGTCCTCATCGAGTGAAACGGACAGCGCCCGCCCCAGGGCACAGCTCATCGCGGGCCAGTCCAGCACCCGTTCTCCCACCCGACCCTTCACCCAGAACACCGCCAGACGCATCTCCCGCTCCGGAGCGCAGGTCTCGTCCGGTGCGAACGGATCCTGGCCGGTCAGGACGGCCAGCAGCTCCTTGCCGTCCGGGAGCCGCATCCGCGAGGGGACATAGACCCGGACCGCCGCGGGGTCCACCGGGGCGTCCGTCACCAGCACCCGGAGCGACTGCTCGTTCAGCGGCCGGTCGCCGAGCACCCACTTCGGGTCCGCCTGGCCGTTGAAGCCCACCCAGCCGCCCGGACGACCCTCCACCGTCTGCACCTCCGGGGGCGGGCGCGGCCGGAGCCCCTGGCGGAACACCGGCGAGAGCGCGAGGAGCTCGGGCTGCGGCGCCCCCGTGGCGCAGGTGGAGATCTCCTTCGCCCCCGGGCCGTCGTCGTCCACGTCCTCGTACGAGAGGCACAGCTCCAGCACCAGGGCATCCCGGGCGGGGAAGCGGGGAAGGGCGCGGGCCGGCACCGCGACCTCGAGCGTACATCCCCTTCTTGCCGCGGTGCACGGCCGCGTCGACCATGGCCAGGATGCCGGGCTCACCCCGTCCTCCGGCCGCGGCTCGAGCTTCCCTGCCGGTCCGAAGCGCAGCACCATGCCGCCGGCGGTCACTCCTGCCTCGGGGAAGTGGAGGGCGAGCGTCAGCCGGTCGCGGTCGGTGACCGCCTCGTCCTGCACCTCGACCGCGATGTAGAGCGTGTCGCGGAATGAGCCGATCCGGGCGATCGCCGTCGCGCTTGCACCCTCGAGTGGGCGCGCGGTGAGCGGCACGCCGCCGCGAAAATCGCCCAGCACTCCATCCACCTTCGGGCTCCGGGGGAGCTCGGGGACAGTGCGAGCGGCAGGTGGCTCGTCGGGGGTCGCGAGCAGGAGCACGGTGAGCAGGAACGGCAGCATCGAGGACCCCCCCGGGGGGTGGGGGGAGAGCGCGCGGTCATACCAGAGCCCGCCTGTGCGGTGGTCTCCTGCCTGCCAGGCGAGTAGCGCACCGCGGCTAGGGGCCGTGGGCGACCCCCGACGAGAGGCTCAGATGCGCAGCAACAGCGGCAGGATCACCGGCCGGCGGGCCGCACGCTCGCGGAAGACCTGGCGGGTGATCCGGACCATCGCCTCGCGCAGGTACGCGTCGTCGCCCCGCACCGCCGGGCTGAGCTCCTCGAGCAGGGGCACGAGGTCCAGCGCCGCCGAGGCGAGCACCCCCTCCTCGTCCCGGGTGAGCCCGCGGCCGATGAGCTGCGGGAGGCCGATGTATGCCCCGGTGTCGCGCGCGACCGTCACCGCCACCGCGACCACCCCGCTCCGGGCGAGCCGGTTCCGGGCCGACAGCGCCTCGGGCGCGATGTCCCCCCCGCCCGCCCGGCTCTCGAACACCCGGCCCACGCGCGCCTTGCCCCAGAACGCGCCCTGGCCGCGGGCGAAGCCGAGCACGTCACCGTCGCGGGCGAGGAGGCACTGCTCGGCGGCGAGACCCGCGTTCCGGGCGAGGTCCAGGTGCGCGGTGAGCTGGCGCAGCTCCCCATGGATGGGGACGAAGTGGCGGGGCCGCACCGCCTCGAGCATCCGCCGTTGCTGCCCCCGCGCCGCATGGCCCGAGACGTGGAGCCCGGGCTCGATGCCGGCGTGCAGCACTCGCGCTCCGGCGGCGAGCATCGCGTTGATGAGCGTGCTCACCGCCCGCTCGTTGCCCGGCACCGGACGGGAGCTGAGGAGCACCGTGTCCCCGCGCTCGATGCGCAGGCCCTCGCCCTCGGGCTGGAGGAGCTGGGACAGCGCGGCCCGCGGCTCTCCCTGGGCGCCCGTCGCGAGGACGCACAGGTGGTGGGGCAACAGCCGCTCCGCTTCCTCGACAGAGCAGAGCAGGCCCTCGGGCAGCTCGAGGCGTCCCGCCCGCCGGGCCGCCTCCACGTTCCGCTCCAGGCTCCGGCCGGCGAGGACCAGACGCCTCCCGGTGCGATGGCAGACCTGGATGACGTGCTGCACCCGGTGCAGGTGCGAGGCGAAGAGCCCGACCAGCACCCGGCCGCCGGCCTCGGGGATGAGGCGGTCCAGCGTCTCGGCGACGACGCGCTCCGGCGGGGTCTCGCCCTCCACCTCGGCGTTGGTGGAGTCGCTGAAGAGGCACAGCGCCTCGCCGTCGGCGAGCGCCTCGAGCCGTCCGACGTCGGTGGGCCGCGCGTCGAGCGGGGTCTGGTCGAGCTTGAAGTCTCCGGTGTGCACCACCGTTCCCTCGGGTGTCCGGAGCAGGAAGCCCACCGCGTCGGGGATGGAGTGGGCCACCCTGAACGCCTCGACCTCGAAGACCGGCGTGGGGTGGAACGGCTCGCCCGGGAGGATCTCCCGGAGGTCGGCACGGACGTCCATCTCGTCGAGCCGCTCGGCCACCAGCGCCAGCGTGAGGCGCGTGCCGTAGACCGGGACCATGCGCTCGCGCAGCAGGAACGGCAGCGCGCCGATGTGGTCCTCGTGCGCGTGGGTGAGGAGCACCGCGCCGAGCTGGGCGGCCGCGTCCCGGAGGTAGCTGAAGTCCGGGATGATGAGCTCCACCCCGGGCAGCTCGGGCGGGGGAAAGAGCAGACCGGCGTCGACGAGGAGGAGCTCGTCCTGGCACTCGAACACCATCGAGTTCAGGCCGATCTCGCCGAGTCCGCCGAGGGGGATGACGCGCAGCACGGTGGCGCTCGACTCTAGGCGGGGCGCACCACGAACGCCTGGATGTCCCGACGGAGGTGTGCAGTCCTGCTCGCCCAGCTCCACGCCGCCAGCCCCGCCCAGCGGACGCCCTCGAGACCGGCCGGGAGCGCCGCACCTGCCCGCTGCCGACGGACGGCCCGGCCCTCCACCGCGACCTCCAGGCCCGCGCCGGCGCAGGCGCGGCGAAAGCTCCGCGAGTCGAAGTACACATGGTGCTGCCAGCCGCGTGCGTCGGGGCGGAAGTCCCGGCCGGTCCGCGGGACGATGGCGTGCTTGTAGTAGTCGCCGTCCGGCACCACGACGAAGAGCACGCCTCCGGGGCGCACCACCCGCGCCGCCTCGCGCAGCCCGGCCATCGGATCCCGGATGTGCTCCAGCACCGCCTTGAGCATCACCACGTCGAACGCCGCATCCGGGAAGGGCAGCGCGGTGGCCGAGCCCACGACCGCCTCGAAGCCGCGCGTTCGGCAGGCGTCCACCGCGAACTGCGAGACGTCGAGCCCGGTGGCGGCGAGCCCGAGCTCCTTTGCGGCGGCGAGCCCGTAGCCCATCGAGCACCCGACGTCGAGCAGCGTCCGGGCCCCCGGCCGGAACTCCAGGCAGGCCTGGATTCTGCCGCGTGCATTTGCGCACCCGGTGGGCCCAGCGCCGGAGGTACTTGGCCCCATTCCCGAGGAAGAAGTGCTCCTCGTAGCCATGCCCGAGCCCCGACATCTGGTGAGACTTGTAGATCAGCCCGCATCCGGCGCACCGGGAGAAGGTGAGCTCGGGGAACTCGACCACCGTGGTGCGGCGCGCGTCCGCGCAGACCGGACAGACTTCGAAGAAGGAGGCCACCGGGCGTCGGACCATAACGGCGGGGGGCGGGTTCGTCCCGTCCAGCGGGAGGAATGGCCAGGCCACCGTCGACTCCCGGTGACCAGCGTGTGCGCCCGCCGGGGCAGGCTCGGTCACCCCGGGGTCACTTCAGCCGGAGGGCCCGAGGTACCGGTCCAGCCAGTCCAGGACCTCCTGGCTGAGCACGTCGTTGGGCGGCACGTGCCCGGCCTCGAGGACCAGGTGCCGCTTGTCCTTCGCCGGTGTGCCGAGGCCCTTGAACATCGGGACCTGCGTCTCCTCGACGGGGAAGAAGAAGTCGTACCGGCCATTGACCATCAGGACGGGCTGGTGGACCAGGCCGAGGAAGTTGAACGGATCCGCCTCGGGCAGGCAGCCCTGGGACTCGAGCCCGCCGCCCACCCACAGGCCGACCTTGATGCGATCCTCCGCCGCCATCATCATCGGCCCGAGGAACGCGCCCCAGCTCGCGCCGTAGTAGGCGAGGCGCGTCGTGTCGAGGTCCTTGCGCGTCTCGGCCCAGTCGATGGCCCGGCCGAGGTCCTTCACCCACATGATGACGTGGTCCCGGTAGAGCGTGGTCGGCGCCTGGTAGTCCGACTCGAGGGTGTCTCCACGCTCGAAGGTCGACTTGTAGACGGGGTAGAGCACCGCGCGCCCGCTCCGGAGGATCGGGCCGAGCAGGCGCATCCCGGGCAGGTCCTTGCTCGAGCGCTGCTGGAGCGCGTTCGAGCCGGGGAAGAACACCACCAGCGGGTACGGCGGCCGTCCGGAGCGCGGCGTCAAGAGGTAGGCGGTGACGCGCTCGCCTCCGTAGGCCGCGGTGAAGCTGACCTTCTCCTTCCGCCAGCGGTCCGAGCTGTCGTCGGTCTCCTCGACCCGCGCGTCGAGCGGCAGCTTGTCGTAGGCGTAGAGTCGTCGGTACGCCTGCGCGACCTCGGGCTGCACCGGCTTCTCCCTGGAGTAGTCGCGGTGGGCGAGCGGGATGTCCGCCGACGCCTCGGGCGCGGTCCGGTCGTCGAGCCGCTTGACCAGCCGGAAACCGAAGGACGGCCCGCGGGTGAACGGATCCTGCGCGTCGGGGTCGTTGAACATGTACGACGGCTCGTTCCAGCCCCCGCCCAGGATGAAGCGGCGACCGTCCTTCACCGCGTTCCAGCACCACTCCTTGGCGTTGCCGGCCATGTCGTGCGTGCCGTACGGGCTGATGGCACCGAGGGTCGAGACCGGAACGGTGCCGGCGTTGCGGAAGTTGCTCGCCGGGACGATCTGCGGGGCCGCATAGGTGCCTGCGGCGTGCGTCCACTGGTACGTGGTGGGGAGCTCCTTGCCGACGAACGCGGCGTAGGCCGCCGCCTCGTACCAGCTCACGCCGGTGACCGGATGCTCGCCCTGCCCCTCGGGATAGTCCCCCAGCTCCCAGGTGGCGGGCCCTGGCCGGCCCGTGCGGTCGTGGAGAAGGGCCATGGCCGCATCCCAGCCGAGGGTCCGCCCGCCGTGCACGAACGGCTCCTTCCAGAGCTCGTGGCGGCGATATCCGCCTTCATCGACGAACCGCTTGAACTGTCGGTTGGTCACCTCGGTGCGATCGATGAGGTAATCGCCCAGCATGACGTTCGGGAGATGGTCGAGCCCCGGGATGGGAAGTCCCACGCTCCGGCCGGGGACGCGCACCATGTCCGGAGGAATGCTCCCTGCGCGATCCAGCGAGAGCGTCAGTGTCACCTCGGGGGGCGCGTAGATCGACGGGTAGGCGAGGGTCACCGTCTCGTGGCCGGGCAGGGCGATGCGCCAGAGGTGCAAGCCGAGAGGGAGCCGGAACGGAGCGAGCGGCGTCGTGCCGAGCGGGCGCCACGCGGCGTCGGACGCGCCGTACGGCTTCACCGTGATGGTTGCGCCGGGCGGGCTGGTCTCGACCCGGTAGAGCCGGGACATCTCGGGGAGGAGCTTCTTGAGCTTCGGGTCGTCGGGGAGGACCTGCTGGATCTGCTCGGCGAGGGCCATCCCCTCGGCGTACTTGTTCAGCTCGACCAGCTCGACGAGCTTCGGGAACGCCACGTCGCGCGCCCAGCGCACCCGCGCCTCCCGGCGAACGATAGAGCGAGGCGAGGAGCACGACCGCGGCGAGCGCCAGCACCGCGGCCGCGACGAGCCCCGCGCGCCGCACCGGATGCCTGGCCGGCGCGAGGAGGGCGGCACGCACCTCGGCCGCGCTGCCGAAGCGCCGATCCGGTTCGCGGGCGAGACAGCGGACGATGATCTCGCTCCAGCGCCGGTCCAGGCCGGGGAGCACGGTGTGCGGTGCCCGCGCCGCCTCCTGGATACGCTTCGCGGCGGCGGCCAGCGGCGTTTCCCCGGTGAAGGGCAGCTCGCCCGTCACCATCTCGTACATCACCACCCCCAGCGCGAAGACGTCGGTGCTCGGGGTGATGGCGCCGCCGGTGACCTGCTCCGGCGCCATGTACTCCGGCGTGCCGATCATTCCCGGCGCCGCCGGTGAGGCCGGAGTCTCCCTCCCCACCGGTCTCGATGGGGCGGGCGATGCCGAAGTCGGTGATCACCGCCCGCGTCGACCCCGACTCTGCAGAACCACCGCGTCGTTGCACCAGCAGGACGTTGCTGCTCTTGAAGTCGCGGTGGACGACGCCCTCGGCGTGGGCCGCCGAGAGGCCGTCGCACATCTGGAGGACCAGCGGGAGCGCCTCGGCGGTGCTCATCCGTCCCCGATCGCGGAGATGATGGGCGAGCGTCCCGCCCTCGAGGAGCTCCATGGTGAGGAAGTGGACGGCCACCCCATCCGCGGTGCGTGCGTCGTAGAACTCGTAGACGTGGCAGACGTTGGGGTGGCCCACGCGGCGGGCGAGCAGCACCTCGCGCCGGAAGCGCTCCAGGGCGGAGGAGTTCGCCAGCAGGGCGCTGCGGATGATCTTCAGGGCGACGCGCGTGCGGAGACTGAGGTCCTCGGCCTCGTAGACCGCCCCCATGCCTCCGCGGGCGATGAAGCGGACGATGGAGAAGCGGCCGGCGAGCAGCTCCTGGGGGCGCAGTCGAGGGAGATCCGGGTCCGCCTCGCCGGTGGAGCCGGGCGAGGGCGAGGACAGCAGCTCCTGGGTGCGCTCCTCGGGGGGCCGGACGAACGTTGCACCTGGCTCGTCGACGGCGTCGCCAGGCTTCCCGCTCATCCGCCGCTCCCCGTCATCCCGGCCGGAGGGTACCCAGGTTCTCCTTGCATCGGCCAGCGCGGCGAGGGCGGAGAGGCCGGCGCCCCGGACTCAGGGCTCGCGCACAGCCGCTGCGAGACCCGGTCGCGTCCCCCGGGGGGGCCGTCCACCGTGCGCGCTCCCGCGCGACCGTCACCGCCGAGAGGGCCGCGATGGCGGCGCCTCCGAGGAGCACCTGCGGCATCGGTCGCCAGCGTGTGAGCCAGGCGATGGCGAACGGGGCTCCGAAGCCCACGTACGCCCAGGCGTAGAACCAGCCCACCAGCGTTCCGCGCGTGGCGGCATCGGCGAGATGGCCCGCTGCCGACAGCCCACCGACGAGGCACAGCCCGTAGGCGCTCCCCAGGAGGGCCATCGAGACGAGCACGCCGGGAAGTCCGGGGGCAGCCGCCGTCCACGCCGCCACCACCCAGCCGACCGTGGCGACGACCAGCCCCGCCACCGCCGAGGCCCCCGGCCGCACTGCCTCCAGCCGCCGCCCGACCGACTGGATGGCCGCGCCGATGCCCAGCGTCACGCCGGTCATCAATCCGACCAGCGCCAGAGGATGCGGAAGCGGCCCGAAGCGTGTCGGCAGCACCACGAACGCCACCGCGACGCTGGCGAAGACGAAGGGCGCGACCGGCGCGACGCCACGGCGGAACCTGCGGCGGACCTCGGTGGACGGCGCCGTGCGCCTGGCGTGCGTCCCGGGACGGCGCGTCTCGCGCGCCGCGAGCACACCGGGCAGCGCGGCGGCCATCAATGCCAGATGCGGCAGGTAGGGCACCACCGCGGGCCACGGCAGCGCGTCGGCGATGAGGCCCGCGGCCAGCGGACCCAGGCAGAACCCGGCGGTGACCGCCAGCGCCGCGCGCCGGGTGTGCAGCGCCGCCGACAGCTCCACCAGCCACGCCGATCCCGCGCCGAACACCACGCCCGAGACGAGCCCGGCGAGCAGCCGTCCGAGCGCGAGGGCGGGGCTCCACACCGCGCCGACCATCAGCACGCCGGTCGCCAGCAGCGAGAGGAAGAAGAAGGGGAGCACCACCGGCCGCCGCCCGCGGGTGTCCGACGCGGCGCCACCCACCAGGAGACCCGGGACGAGTCCGACGGCGTAGCAGCCCCAGAGGGCACCGAGCACCGCCGGGCCGAAGCCGAAGCGCTGCCGGTACACCAGGAGCAGTGGGGTGAACTGGTTCGCGCCCCAGGCAACGGCGAACAGCGCCAGCGTGAGTCGCCGCTCGTCTCGTGTGGTGTCCAAGGCCGATGGGCTAACGGTCATCCTGCCCCACTGCCCGGCGCCACACCGCTGATGCGTCGGTTCCCATCGAAACTGTTCCGGCCGGCTCAGCCGCCCGGCGCGCCCTGGGGGCCCTCGAGGACCTGCCGGCTCACCGCGACCACCGCCTGGCACCGGGCGCAGACCTGTCCCTCGGCATCCAGGATGCGCGCGCTGGCGAAGAGGGTCCGCTGTCCGGCGCGGTCGATCCGTGCCTCACAGCGCGCCGAGGCGCCGAACACCGCCCGCTCGAAGCTCATCGACAGCTGCACGGTGGCGCTGCGACGCCGCGGATCGAGCAGGACCACGGTGCTCCCCACCGCGAGGTCGAACAGCCCGGCCAGCACCAGGCCGTTCACCGCCGCTGTCCCGAGGCCACCCCGGTGCTCGGCGCGGACCTCCGGGAGATCCACCACCACCCGGTCCGGCTCGAACGACACCCGCATCCCCTGGTGCCTGAGGATCTCGCTCTGGTTCCAGACCGCGGCGAGCGCGGTGAGCTCCTCGACCGTCGGGCGGGGCGGGCGCACGGAGGGCGCAGCTCTACCGGACGTACACCGCCGCCGCTGGGCCCCCGTCGGTGCACCCGCCGGACGCCTGTGTTCGCCGACGGACGGAGCGCGGCGGCACCGCATGCCCGGACCCTCCGTGAGTCGTCGCTTCGCTGGTCGGGGAGGCGACATCGGCACACTGGCGCCCGTTGGACTGCTGCTCGATGCGTGCGCGGAGGTGCGTGCGCCGCCGACGTGCGTGTTCGAGGTCGGAGAAGGCGCGCCGCACGCTTTGCGCATTCGGTGTGAAAGACTCGGCGTCCACGATGCTGGACCCAGGCCAGGGCGCCCCGAGCAAGGCGGTCGCAGCCGACGCGCTGAAGCGGCTCCGCACCAGCCTGGCCGACGTCGAGGCGGTGGAGCAGGCCCTCCGCGGCCAGGTGGTGCTCTACGAATCGGTGCTGGCCTCGCTCGTCGAGGGCATCGTGGTGCAGGACATCACCGGGAAGATCGTCGCCTTCAACGCGAGCGCCCTGCGCATCCTCGGGCTCACCGCCGAGCAGCTGACCGGACGGAGCTCACTGGACCCGAGCTGGGCCGCGGTGCACGCCGACGGTTCGCCCTTCCCCGGCGAGCAGCACCCGGCGATGGAGACGCTGCGGACCGGCGAGCCACTCCTGGGCGTGCTGATGGGCGTGCGGCTCGCGGGAGGCGGCACGCGGTGGATCAGCATCAACACCCAGCCGCTCCGGGACGGGCACTCCGGGCCCCTGCAGGGAGTGGTCTGCTCCTTCCAGGACATCACTGCGCGCCGGACGCACGAGGCCACCATCCGCGCGAGCGAGGCGCGCTTCCGCGGGCTGAGCGCGCAGGCTCCGGTGGGCATCTTCCTCGCCGGGCCCGATGGCGAGTTCCAGTACGTCAACGAGACCTGGAGCGAGAATCACCGGGGTCGGCCCGACCTCCGCGCTCGGTGGTGGCTGGACCGATGCGCTTCACCCCGAGGACCGGGAGGCGGTTGCGGCCGCGTGGGGCGAGGCCACCCGCTCCGGAGCGCCCTACCGGGGTGAGTTCCGCTTCCTCCGGCCCGACGGCCAGGTCCGCTGGGTCCTGGCGACGGCCCGCATCCTCGCCGACGACACGGGCCGGGTCAGCGGGTTCGTGGGCTGCGTGAACGACATCACCGAGCGCCGGGCCCTCGAGGAGGAGCGCGAGCAGTTCTTCGAGGTGGCCCTCGATCTGCTCTGCGTCGCCGATCTCGACGCCGGGTTTCTCCGCGTCAGCCGCAGCTTCGAGCTGACGCTCGGGTGGACCCGCGAGGAGCTGCTCGGGCGCCCGTTCCTCGACCTCGTGCACCCCGAGGACCTCGCCGCGACCGACGAGGCGCTCCGGCACCTCGCCGAGGGCCACACCACCGCCGGCTTCGAGGCGCGCTACCGCTGCAAGGACGGGAGCTGGAGGTGGCTCGCCTGGCGCGCTCCGCCACCGGCTCCAGGGTCGCGCGTGCTGCACGCCGTGGCACGTGACGTGAGCGCGCAGAAGCGCGAATCGGAGCGACTGGTGCGCATGGCGGAGTCGGACCCGCTCACCGGCGCGGCGAACCGGAGCCGGCTCCAGCAGGCAGTGCTGGACGCCATCGCCTGCTCCGAGCGGAGCGGGACCGCCTTCGCAGTGCTCTTCGCGGATCCCGGACCAGTTCAAGGCGCTCAACGACCGCCTCGGTCACGCCGCGGGAGACAAGGCCCTCCAGGAGGTCGCCCGGCGGTTGCGCCAGCACGTGCGGGCGAGCGACGTCGTGGCCCGTGTCGGGGGCGACGAGTTCGCGTGGTGCTCGAGGGCGTGAAGAGCCGCCAGGCGGCCGAGGAGGTCGCGGTCAAGCTCATCCGCGCCCTCGGTGAGCCGATGCAGACCGTTCCCTCCGCGCCGCGGGTCGGCGTGAGCATCGGCGTCGCACTCTGGCCCGAGGACGGAAGCTCGGCGGCAACGCTCTTGCAGCTCGCCGACCGGGCGATGTACCAGATGAAGCGCGCCCCGACCGGCGTCGCGGCCGGCGCAGCCTGAGCCCAAGGGACAGCTGGTCCGCGCCGCGGCCCCGTGGGCGACCGGCTGGTCGCAACCTCTCTCGAGGGACGCAGAAGCTGCGCGGCGAAGCCCGGCGGCACGCTTGCATGTCGATCGAGGCATGGGTCGGGCGGAGGCGCGGATCGGGTCGAGCGCGGTACTGCAGACGCTCCGCGCGGTGGAGGAGCTCGAGCCCGGCTCTCGCGCTCGCCGTGGAGTCTCGGGCCACGCTGGAACCGCTCGAGGAGGGGATGATCCCCGAGCGGGTCTTCGTCCGGCTGATCCGCGCCGTCCGGGAAGTGCTGCCCCGGGAGCGTGCCGAGGCCGTGCTCCGCAGGTCCGGCGCGCTGACGGCGGAGGACGTCCGTTCGCATCGAATCCCACCCGCGATCCGCGCAACCCTTGCAGGACTCCCCGCGTTCCTCGCCATGCCGTTGCTCTGGCAGGCCATCGAGCGGCACGCCTGGACCTTCGCCGGCGCGGGAACGTTCGGTTCCGAGGGCAAGATGCTCCTCCTGGACGGTGCGCCCACGGCCCGCCCCGAGAGCGGCCCGCCCGCCACGGGCTGCAGCTGCGGGTATTACGAGGGCGCGTTCGAGGGGCTCCTGCGCCTCGCGGCACGTGGGGTGCATGTCACCGAGGTGGCGTGCCAGGCCAGCGGGGCCGCGAAGTGCCAGTTCCACATCCAGGGTTGACGCAAGAAGCCGGGTTGGCCCGGCATTCTTGCTCGCCAGTTCGGCCCGCTCGATGAGAGGAGAGGCGCCATGACGACCCTCACCATTGCTCGCAGAATCCGTCGCGGGACGGACGGCCTCGAAGGGGCCCGGATACGCCACGCTCGAAGGCGCGCTCCACCACGAGACGACCCGGGAAGAGCGCTACGCCGCAGGGAAAGCCATGCGCGACGCCTGTCCCCGCCGCGCGCATGCGGTCTGGAAGCCGCCCGCGAACCGCCGGGATGCGGTGGAGCTGGTCCTCGCGGCGGAGAAGGGACGCATGCCCGAGCTCCTGCCGCTGCGGCACGGCCGGATGGTCCGCTCCGCATTCACCTTCTACCGGGGCTCGGCCTTGACCATGGCGGCGGACCTCGCCAGCACCAAGGTCACGGGAGTGCGGGTCCAGTGCTGCGGGGACGCCCACCTGTGCAACTTCGGCGGATTCGCCACGCCGGAGCGGCGGATCCTCTTCTCCATCAACGACCTGGACGAGACGCTGCCTGGGCCCTGGGAATGGGATGTGAAACGGCTCGCTGCGAGCTTCGTCGTCGCCTGCCGGGACAACGGACTGAGCGAGGCCATCGCGACCGACACCGTGCTCAACTGCATCCGCTCGTACCGTGAGTCGATGGCCGAATTCAGCGAGATGCAGACGATGGAGCTCTGGTACGCCTCGCTCGTCCTGACCGACATCGCGGCCAGGATCAAGGACCCGGCGATCCGTGAGAGGGCCCTCCAGCGGATCGAGAAGGAGCGGGGCAAGAGCGTCGCCGAGGACATCTTCCCCAAGCTCGTCGAGCACAAGGGACAGAATCCGTTCATCAAGGATCAGCTGCCGACCATCTTCCACGCCGAGGGCCATCCGCCGGGCGAAGTGCAGGCCGTGGTAATGGAGGCACTTGCCGGATACCGCGAGACGCTGCCCACGGCCTACCGGACGCTCCTCGATCGCTTCGAGCTCCGGGACGTGGCGATCAAGGTGGTGGGCATCGGGAGCGTCGGGACAAGGTGCTGGGTGCTGCTCTTCACCGCCGGCGACGGGGATCCGATGTTCCTCCAGGTGAAGGAAGCGCGGGCCTCGGTGCTCGAGCCCTACGCCGGGGCGAGCGTCTTCAAGCACCACGGTCAGCGGGTGGTGGACGGGTACCGGCTGATGCAGCCGGCCAGCGACATGTTCCTGGGCTGGGCCCGGGGTCCGAATCGCGACTTCTTCGTGCGCCAGCTCCGGGACGTGAAGATCAGCGCCAGGGTCGAGGTGTTCGGGCGCGTCGACATGGAGGTCTACGCCGACTGGTGCGGGCGCGCCCTGGCCCTCTCCCACGCGCGGTCCGGTCACCCGGCGTTCCTCACCGGCTACATGGGCAAGAGCGACACCTTCGATCAGGCCATCGCGGCGTTCGCCGCGGCCTACGCCGACCAGAACGAGCGCGACCACGCCGCTCTCGCCCGCGCGGTGAAGAAGGGGCAGGTGAAGGCGGTCTTCGAAGAGGAGAAATAGCGCGCCGCCGCTGTGCGACCTCCGCCGCCCCGGTCATCGCCTGACGCACCTGGAGCGAGGTGTACGTCTCGCTCTCCCGGGGTTTCGGGGTTTTCTCGGCTGTATCCTCGACGCCTCTCCGGAGGTCACTCGAGGATGAAGCTTCGTCTCCTGATCACCACCGCACTCCTGGTCTCCGCCTCGGCGCGCGCGACCGACGTCAATGCCTCGGTCTCGGTCGGCAGCGCCGACTTCTATGGCCGCATCGAGATCGGCTCGGCAGCGAAGCCGCCGGTGGTCTCCCCGATCCCGGTCGTCGTCACCCCTGCGACGGTCGCGGTGGAGCGCACGCCGATCTACCTCCGCGTCCCGCCCGGGCACGCCAAGCACTGGAGCAAGCACTGCCACGAGTACGGCGCCTGCGGCGAGCGCGTCTTCTTCGTCGAGGAGCGCTGGTACAACGAGGTCTATCTCCCGAGCCGTCAGGTCCAGCGCGAGCAGACCGCGGAGCACCCCGGCCATGGGCACGGGCACGGCAAGGGACACAAGGACGGCTGAGGGCCGGGATCAGCGAACACGCAGGGCCAGCCAGCCTGCCGCCGAGTCGATCGCCTCCCGCTCGCGACCGCCGAAGGCGTGCGAGGCTCCGCGGACGACCTGGAGCTCCAGCGACGGGTTTCTCCGCATCAGCCGCTCGAACGTCCGGACTGGTCCCAGCGGGTCCTCGGAGCCCTGGACGATGAGCGTCGGACAGGCCAGCTGCTCGAGCACGGCCTCGTCCGCTGGGCGCCGCCGTCCAGTCGCGGAGCGGACCGGAAATCCGAGCAGCAGCAGCGCCCGAGGCCTGGTCTCGAGCGCGAGCCGCGCCAGGACGCGTCCCCCGAAGGACCGGCCGGCGTAGGCAGAGAAGGTGCGATCCGGATGGCCGAGCGTCCGGGCCACCTCGACCTCGCGTTCGAGTCCGGGCGACGGCCGCCCGCGGGGCAGCTCGGCGCGCAGGGCCGTCACTCCACGGTCGCGGAGCGCCCGTTCGAGCCGGACGAGCACCGCCTGATTGGCGCGCCCGCCGAAACCCGGGAGCATCAGGACCCGGGGTCCCAAGACGCTACAGCCGGAAGAACGGCTCGAGGTCAGGCACGCCCGCGTTTCCGCTCAGGTGGGTGAACTCGTTGGTCTTCGAGGAGTAGCGGTAGTCCGCTCCCCACTCGGTCGCGTGGGCGACGCAGTCGCGCACCGCCTCCGCCAGCGCGTGGACCTCGGCGGTGGTGGTGGTGGGGTGCAGCGACATCCGGACCCAGCCCGGCTTGTCCGAGAGGTCACCGTGGTCGATCTTGTCGGTGATCGCCGAGGAGCGGTTCGGGTCCACGTGGAGCAGGTAGTGCCCGTAGGTACCGGCGCAGGAGCAGCCGCCGCGGACCTGCACCCCGAAGCGGTCGTTCAGGAGCCGGACCAGCAGGTTGTAGTGAACGTCCTCCACGTAGAAGGACACGATCGGCAGCCGGTCCTCGAGGTGGTCGGCGAGGATGTGCAGCCGCGGGACCGTGCGGAGCTCGGCGAGGAGGATGCGGAGGAGCTCGTGCTCGCGCTCCCGGATGCGGGAAGCGCCCATCGCATCCTTCAGCTGTACCGCCAGCGCGGCCTTGATGGTCTGAAGGAACCCGGGTGTCCCTCCGTCCTCCCGGGCCTCGATCCCGTCCACGAAGCTGTGCTGCTTCCAGGGATTGGTCCAGTTGACGGTCCCGCCGCCGGGCTGGTCGGGCACGCGGTTGTGGTACAGCCGCGAATCGAAGACCAGCACCCCCGGCGTCCCGGGGCCGCCGAGGAACTTGTGCGGCGAGAAGTAGATCGCGTCGAGGCGCTCCAGCGGGTCGCCGGGGTGCATGTCGATGTCGACGTAGGGAGCCGACGCGGCGTAGTCCACGAAGCAGTAGCCCCCGTGGCGGTGCATGACCCTGGCGAGCGCGTGCACCGGTGGGCACACGCCGGTGACGTTGGAGCAGGCGGTGAAGGCACCGATCTTCAGGGGCCGCTCGCGGTACTGCTCGAGCAGCGCGTCGAGGGCAGCGAGGTCGACCAGGCCACGCTCGTCGGGCGGGACCACCTCCACGGTGGCCACGGTCTCGAGCCACGACGTCTGGTTCGAGTGGTGCTCCATGTGCGTCAGCAGCACGAGCGGCCGGAGCTTCTCCGGGAGCTGGCAGAACGGCGCCAGCTGCTCCGGCAGCCGGAGCCCCAGCATCCGCTGGAGCTTGTTGACCACCGCGGTCATCCCCGAGCCCTGGGTGATGATCACGTCGTCCGGGCCGGCATGGACGTGCGCCTTCAGCAGGCTCTGGGCGCGCTGGTACGCACGGGTCATCGCCATGCCGGTGGTGCTGGACTCGGAGTGGGTGTTCCCGACCAGCGGACCGAAGTCCATGAGCAGCCGTCGCTCGATGGGCCCGTAGAGCCGGCCACTGGCGGTCCAGTCGGCGTAGACGAGCGGACGTTCCCCGCACGGTCCGTTCAGCCGCTGGTCCACGCCGATGATGTTCTGGCGGAATCCCGCGAAGAACGACTCGAGCATCCGTACTCCCTCTTCGCGCACCATAGCTCAAACGGTCCGGCCGGGCCGCTCAGGGGTCAGGTAACGCCGGAGCCGGTCCTCGCCCTGGCTTTCTCCGGGCACATCACCCGGCGTGAGGTTCCCGGATGTCCCCGCGCAGCGGGCGCTGGCTGGATCCATCCACGTCGTGACGACTGTGCTGGCGGCCGGACGTGGTCCGGAGCACGCTGAAAGCCATGCCACTCGTTCGAATCGATCTGCCACGCGGAAAGACCGCCGAGTACCGCCGCACCGCCGGCGAAGTCGTGTACGACGCGATGATCCAGACGCTCAACGTCCCGGCGAATGACCGCTTCCAGGTCATCGCCGAGCACGGTCCGGAGAACCTGATCATCGATCGCACCTATCTCGGCGTGGAACGCAGCCCGGAGTGCCTCGTCATCCAGGTCACGCTCAACGAGGGCCGGACGACCGAGCTGAAGAAGGCGTTCTACAAGGCGGTGGCGGACGGGCTCCACCAGCGGCTCGGACTCCGCAAGCAGGATGTGTTCATCAGCCTGGTCGAGGTGAAGAAGGAGAACTGGTCCTTCGGAAACGGTGAAGCGCAGTACGCGTGAGGGTTCGCAGGGGGCAAGCGCGCTCAGACCCCGCTCGCAAGCTCCACCCGGACCGAGACCTCGAGCTCCTCGCCCCGCCCTCCCACGAAGAGGGTTCCCGAGGTCGGCGTGGCGTCCGAGTAGGCCCGGCCGCAGGCGACCCGGACATGGTCGGTCTGGGTCAGGATTCCGTTGGTCGGATCGAGGCCCACCCAGCCTTCCTCGGGGAGATAGACCTGCACCCAGGCGTGGCTGGCCTCGGCGTGCGGATGGGGCGGCGAGCTCCTCGGACCGGTGTAGACGTAGCCGCTCACGTACCGCGCGGGCACGCCGAGCAGCCGCATCATGCAGATGAAGAGGTTGGCGAAGTCCTGGCACACGCCCTGCCGCGTGGCGTGCACCTGGTAGGCGGTGGTGCCGAGGTGGGTGCTCCCCGGGACGTACCGGTACTCCTCGAAGATGGTCTGGTTGACGTCCATCAGGGTGTCGAAGAGGTCGTCGTCGTTCCGCCGCACGAAGCTCATCGCGTAGTCGGTGAGATCGCCGAGCTCGCTCTCCGGGAGCTCCGGAGGGCAGGAGGTACGGGGCGAGCTGGTTGCGCTGCCAGGGAAGCCAGACCAGCGGGAAGGTGGAGTGGGAGCGGAGCGGGCGGGAGGCCAGCGGCGCGGTGTCGAGCAGCTCCACCCGGCTCCGGGCCTCGATGATCATCTCGGTGAAGGGCGTGCTCACGCTCAGCCGGCGCACCCGGTTGCCGAAGACGTCGTCGTACTCGCGGGCCTGCCCCTCCACCGACACCTCGAACGCGTGCGAGAGGAGGCTCTGCTTCCGGTCGTGCATCGGGGTGAGGCGGAAGACGTGCGTGCTTCGCTCCACCGGCTCGGCGTAGCGGTAGACGGTGCGGTGGACCACGTCCAGCTGCCGGATCTCTCCCTGGGGAGGCCGGTCCGGCTTGCTGGATCCGCCGCGGCATGGCCCCGGCCATCGGAGCGGCGGATGATCGCGCCTCGGTGCGCAGCTCGCCCTGGCGCACGAGCCACAGGCTTCCCGCCGGAGCCGGCGTCCACTCCGCGGCCGGCCCGGCGCCGCTGACCTCCAGCGGTGCGCTGGAGAGGATGACGCCCTTGCGGTTCCGCGCCCCGTCGCGGCCGACTCGACACCGACCTGCGCGTCCCCGAGGCGATGGGCCCGTACGGCGGGCGGAGGAGCCAGCTGCGTCAGGCCGCTGCGCTCCCGGTCGGCCCAGGCGAGGAGGTCGAGCCCGTCGGTCAGCACCACGTCGAGCGTGCCGAGCGTGTTCAGGTCCAGGAGCCAGTCGGCGAGCACCTGGGGGTCTGCCTCGCCGAGCGAGCGCCAGCGCCGGGCGGCCATGCGATTCAGGAGGTCGCAGAAGATGAACTCGCTGTCGGTCGCCCCCACCGGCTCGAACAGCGGCTCCGGGAGGAGGATCGGCCGTCGCTCCAGGCTCCCGCTGTGGGCGAAGAGCCACTCGCGGCCGCCCCAGGCGCGGGCGAACGGCTGGGTGTTCGCCTCGGTCAGCGCGCCCCAGAGGGCCGTGCGCAGGTGGAGCACGAAGGTGGACGACTCCTTGTGGTCCGCCCGGCGCACCAGCTCGGACTGCGGGCTGCCATGGATGGGCGCCGCTTCCTTGTGCACCGTGACCGACTGCTCACCTGGCGGGTAGTACCCCAGACCCCAGCCGTCGGGCCGCGTCGCGCCCGGGTGGAGGCAGCGCAGGTCGAACGCCGGGCAGAGCGCGCCCTCGAAGGACATGGCCAGGAGATTTGGCACGGCGGTCCACCCTAGGCGACGGGCCTGTCGGCCGGCGACCCCTGTCGGAACGCGGGGTTGAGGAAGGCTTTCCACCGACCGACCGGTAGGGATAATACCGTTCGCGCGCCGTGTCATTGACCGTGACTCACCCCTCGATGCTCTCCGAGTACCGGGCACTCCCGGGTGCATTCGACGAGCTGCTGGGCGCGACGGACAAGCTGAGGGCGACGGTCGAGGCCATGGTGACGAGCGGCTCGGCGGAGCAGTTCGCCCGCGCCCAGGCGCTCGCCGAGCGGCGCTCCTCAACCAGGGCGTCACCTTCTCGGTCTACTCGGACAACCGCGGCACGGAGAAGATCTTCCCGGTCTGCCTCGTTGCCGCGCGTCATCTCGGCGGCCGACTGGGACCAGCTCGAGCGCGGGCTCGAGCAACGGGTGCTCGCGCTCGAGCGCCTTCCTCGACGACGTCTACGGCGAGCAGCGCATCCTCGAGGAGCCGCGATCCCGGCGGAGGTGGTGCTCGGCGCCAAGCAGCTACCTGCCGGCGCTCCGCGGCGTCCGGCCGCCGCGGCGGGTGCGCATCCACGTCTCTGGCATCGATCTGATCCGCGATGGCGACGGGCATCTTCCGGGTGCTGGAAGACAACCTCCGCACGCCCTCCGGCGTCTCGTACGTGCTGGAGAACCGGCTGCTCTCCAAGCGGCTCCTCCCCCGAGGTCGTTCGAGGCGGCGCGGGTCCGGCCGGTGAACCACTATCCGGCGCGGCTGGCCGCCGCGCTGCGCAGCGTCTCTCCCGTCGACGCCGGACGAGACCGACCGTCGTGGTGCTGACGCCCGGCCCGTACAACTCGGCCTACTTCGAGCACAGCTTCCTCGCCCGCCGATGGGCGTGGAGCTGGTGCAGGCGCGCGGATCTCTTCGTCGACGACGACCGGCTCTTCCTGCACACCATTCGCGGCCCGCGGCGGGTCCATGTCGTCTACCGGCGGACCGACGACGCCTTCCTCGACCCGGAGGTCTTCCGCCCCGACTCGTGCTCGGCGTGCCGCGGCCTGATGCGCGTCTGGGCGAGGGGCAACGTCGCGCTGGCCAACGCCCCCGGCAACGGCGTGGCCGACGACAAGGGGGTGTACCCGTTCGTGCCGGAGATGGTCCGCTTCTACCTCGGCGAGGAGCCGCTCCTCGCGCAGGTGCCCACCTACCAGTGCGCCCGCGCGACGACCGGCGCTACGTGCTCGAGCACCTCGCAGCTGGTGGTCAAGGCCGTCGACGAGGCCGGCGGCTACGGCATGCTGATGGGGCCGCACGTCGACGTGCCGCGGAGCGCGAGGAGTTCCGCCGCCGCATCCTCGCCGAGCCGCGCCGCTACATCGCCCAGCCCCGCGTCGAGCTCTCGACCTGCCCGACCTGGGATCTCGCAGGCGGCCTGCATCGTGCCCGCGGCGGGTGGACCTCCGGCCCTTACGTCCTCACGGCCGCGACGGCCCCTGGGTGCTCCCCGGCGGCCTGACCCGGGTGGCGCTGCGCGAGGGCAGCTACGTGGTCAACAGCAGCCAGGGTGGCGGCACGCAAGGACACCTGGGTGCTGAAGGGGGACGGATGATCTCCCGCGTCGCCGACCACTGCTTCTGGCTGGGCCGCTACCTGGAGCGCGCCGAGAGCACCTCCCGCGTGCTGCGCGTCACCTCGCAGCCTGGCGCTGGACGCCATGCTGCCGCCGGCGCAGGTGCTGGCATGCGGCGCTGGCCATCGTCGCGGGCGAGGAGGAGTCCTTCGCGCGCTCTTCGGCGCCGCGGCGCTCGGCGGACGGGGTAGCGTGTCCAGCGGTTCTTGACCTGGGACGACCGAGAACCTCCAGCCTCGCTCCAACGCTCGGTGGCCGCCGCGCGGGAGAACGCCCGCTGCATCCGCGAGGTGGTGTCGCTCGAGGCCTGGGAGGCGATCAACGAGCTGCACCTCTGGTTGCACGACGGGCGCGCAGCGGGAGTGCGAGCTCCGGCCGCGACGCCTTCTACCGCGCAGGTGCGCGCCGGCACGCAGCTCATCCTCGGGCGGTGCGTCCACACACGATGCTCCACGACAACGCCGTCGACTTCATCATGCTCGGCGTGTTGCTGGAGCGCGTCGGTCAGACCGCGCGCATCCTCGACGTGCACCACCACGCGCTGATCCAGCTCCCACCGGACCTGGTCCTCGAGGAAACGCTCTGGCTGTCGCTCCTCCGCGCCTGCTCCGGGTTCGAGCCGTTCATGAAGCGCAAGGCCGGGCGGGTGACGCCGGCGCGAGGTCGCGGCGTTCCTGATGCTCGAGCCTCGCTTCCCCCGCTCGCTGGTGTTCTGTCTGCACGAGGCGGACCTCCGCCTGGCCAGCATCCGGGTGCCGGGGGATGCGGCGTTCCCTCCGCTGCGCTGCCAGGCGCGGCTCGCGGCGCTCGAGACGTTCCTCTCCTCGCGGACCGTGGCGACGGAGGACCTGCACGCGCTCCTCACCCACGTGGTGGACGAGACCGCGGCGATCTGCGGCGACCTTCGCCAGGAGCTCTTCCAGCAGCCGGGGCACGCGCGGCCGGCAGAGCCTGGCGACCGGCCCCGGGCCGAGGAGGCCGTCCCGGGCGGGCGGGCCGCCTGAGACTCGCCCCGGAGCACCGGGCGCTAACCCGAGGCCACGGATGAACGCGCTCGCCCCGTTTCTCGATCGGACCGAGTCTCTCGATCGGGACGCCCCGGCCGTCCAGGCGGCAGTGGCCCGGGTGACGGCGGGGGCGCGCGATGACGTCGACCGGGCAGTGCGCATCCACGACTTCGTCCGGGACGAGATCGATTTCGGGTGGGCGCCCACCTTCGACGCGGGGCGTGCATCCGAGACGCTCGCCAGGAGGATCGGCTTCTGCAACACCAAGACGCCGCTCTTCGTGACGATGCTTCGTGCGGCCGGCATCCCCGCGCGCATCCACTTCTCCGGCATCGACGCGCAGCTCCTCGCGCCGCTGATCGAGCCTCGCGGCCGGTACGTGGATCACTCGTATGCGGAGGTCTTCCTCGACCGTCGCTGGCTCCACGTGGACAGCTACATCGTCGACCTGCCCCTTCATGGGGCGGCGCTCGAACGACTCCGCGCTGCCGGGCGTCCCATCGGCTTCGGCATCCATGCGCACGGCAGGCCGAGGTGGGACGGGCGTTCGGACAGCTTCGTGCAGTTCGTGAACGACGGGAGCTCGCCGGCATTCAGCGACGCCGACTTCGGCATCCACGCCGACGTGCCCGCCTTCTACGCCAGCGGGAAGGCGCGGACCCCGAGGAACCCGGTCTTCCGCCTCCTGGTGCTCCGGCCCATCCTCGCCGCCGCCAACCGGCGGGTGCGCGCACTCCGGGCTTCGGAGAGGCAGGTCCCGCCTCGCCGCCGAAGCACGCGTAGCCCCGTTGCGCCGCGGTCCCCTGGGGCGCTGGAGGTTCACCCGCACCGGTCGGAGCGGCGACGCGATCAGCGTCCGGACCGACGCGCATCCTCGCCAGGAGAGCATCGCTCTTGTTCCCGCGAGCTCGGCGAGGCGTGGCGTCTCGGTCCGCCGCTCCCGGAGCTCCTCGAGGGTCGCGTCGAGCCGGTCGAGGCGTCGCTCCACCCGCTCCGCCAGCGCCGCGTCGGTCGTGGACCGCCCCCGGACCTCCTCCATCAGGCGGGCCAGGAGCTCGAGACGCGTCGAGAGCGCGGAGGGAAGCACCCCGGTCGGCATCGTGTCGCGGAGCCGTTCCACTTCCTGGTCAGCTGGACTACCTGACGCATCCGCAGGAACCAGGCGATCAGGAACCCGACCACCGCGGCGAGCACGAGGCACAGGAGTAGCTCGAGGAGCAGAGGGAGCATCGGTCCGATCTCCAGTGGTGCCGCGTGCCCGAACGCTCCTTTCGTACATCCGGTCTTCGCCGATGAATCGTGCACCTTGGTACGTACGCCGCGTGGAGGACGTCCCGAGGATCCGGCACCTTGGGGTGGGTCGCGCCCACTCCGGCCGAGGTTCAGAACGCCCACCCCAGCCCGCCGAGCAGCGCCTGTTCCCCGAGGAAGCCCAGCTCGACGAACAGCTCGAGGTGCGCCGGGAGGCTGACGCTCGAACCGACGCTGATGCGGTAGTGGTTCGCGTCACTGCCCGTCAGTGACTGGCCCGCCGGCGAGAACCAGACCGGGCCCCCGAAGACGGCGACGCCTACGTAGGGCAGCCACACGTCGAACAGGCGCTTTCCGAGCACTCCGGAGATCCGCAGGTCGGTGGCGGTGAAGGTCGGCCGGTCCGCCGGGTTCGACGTCGACTGCGTGGCGGCGGTGGCGACGCTGACCGACCCACTCACCGCGAGGTAAGGCCGCGGCCCGTTCCCGTCGAGGAAGGTGTAGGCCACCGCCGCGCTGGCCATGACGCCAGGCTTGAGGTCGTAGTTGCCGAGTGGGCCGTCGAGGGTGCCGGCGACGATGGCGCCGAGCGACACCTGGACCGAGAGCGCCGACGGCCGCCAGGTGAACGCCGCCGCCACGCTTGCCTCCCGGAGCTGCTGCCGGTTGCCGTCGAACACCAGGTCGGTTCGCATCGCGCCACCCGTCACGGCGATCTGGAAGTGCCTCTCCTCGTCCAGCGCCGCGCCGCAGGTGCCCGTGAGACCCACGGGCGGAGCGATGCCTCAGGCGCGGGCGGGCTCGGGACGGAGGCCCAGCGCGAACACGCAACCGCAGGCGAGCACTCGGAGGAGTCGATGCACGGCGCAAGGGTACCCTGTCGTCGTCGGCGCTGCTCGTCGGGATGCTCGACCGGGCGTGGGCCGCTCGCGCGATCGACACGCCGCGCGGGGCCGGCTGGGCGTACGATGGCCGCCGTGCAGATCGCCCTCCTCGTCCTTCTCGCCGCGCTGATGATCTTCGCCGGGGTGATGCACTTCGTCTCACCCGGGGCGTTCATCCGGATCGTCCCCGGCTGGCTGCCCGCCCCCGCGGCGCTGGTGGCCATCAGCGGCGCCTTCGAGATCCTCGGTGGGCTGGGGTTGCTCGTGCCCTCGACGCGGCGCTGGGCGGCGTGGGGGCTGGTGGCCCTGCTGGTGGCGGTCTTCCCGGCCAACGTGAACATGGCCGTGAACCAGATTCCCTTCGGAAAGCATGCCGCGGCGCCGTGGATGCTCTGGGCGCGCCTTCCGCTCCAGGCGGTGCTCGTGGCGTGGGCGTGGAACTTCACCCGTCCGTGGCCCGGCGGAATCTCGGGCTGACCGCGGTCAGCGGGCGAACTTCGACTTCGCCGCCTTCTGCTTCACCCGCTCCACCGCCGCCTGGTCCACGTTCTTCCCGGTGATGAGCCGCTTGACCGCCTTCTGGACCTGGGCGAACTCCTCGGCGCAGCCCTCGGCGCGGTCCTTGGGAAGATGGCCCACCTCCTGGGCCCAGGCGAACCGCACCGGATCCGCCCCCCACGCCATGCAGAGCACGTTGTAGTAGCGCTGCCGGTCGAGCCCGTGCATGTCGGCGAAGTCGTCCTCGCCGATCTTCCGCGCCGTCGAGTCGCGCTGGTACATCAGGGCGGCGCCGCGGAGCAGCCGCTCGGCGAAGTTGCCCCCCATCCGGATTCCCACCAGCGTGGCCAGCTGGTCCGCCGCGTCCTCCTCGCGGCCGAGGATCGGGACGTCGAGGATGGCGAAGACGGCGTGCGCCGTCTCGTGGAACATGATGAACAGGAAGGGGCCGGCTGCCGCCTGCTCCTGGGTGAGGCCGAACCGCTCCTCGGCACTCGCCCCCTTGATGAAGTCGTCGGCCATCTCGTAGCAGAAGGTCACGACGTCGGTCTCGGCGTCGTACCAGGCGTTCGCCTCTCCGCAGCTCGCGGCCTTGAGCGTCAGCTTCCGCGGCAGCTTCAGGACGGCCAGCATCTCCGCAGTGGTCTCGAGCGCGCGCCCCTCCTTCATCCGCGCGGCCACCCCTGCCAGCGAGGGGCTGGTGGGCTCCTCGTAGACGACGGGGTAGCGCTCGTTCACCGGGGGGACCTTCGGCGCGGCGCCGACGAGGAGAGCGAGGCACGCGAGCGAGGCGAGGCCCATGGAGCCACCCTAGGTCCCTCGACGGTCCCTGTCAGCAGGGACCCCGGGCCCATCCGCTCCGGACTCCTTGCCCGGACCAGCGTGTTACCCTCGCGCCCGTGGGCGTGTTCCGGTCAGAGCGGAGCCTCGAGCCGGCCGGCTTCCAGGCGCAGCTCGCCGACCGGATCGCCGCGAGGCTCCTGGACTCGCCGCTGGCGGAGGCGCTGATCGAACGCGTCCTGCAGGCCCTCGTCCGCAGCGCCGCGCTGGAGCAGCTGTTGACCACCGCCGTGACCGAGCTCGAGCGCAGCCCCGCGGTGGACGCGCTGGTCGACCGCCAGGTGGAGCGGGTGCTGCGCGCGCTCGAGCGGAGCGAGGCCGTCGCGGCCCTGGTGCAGGCCCAGGCCTCGGCGTACCTCCAGCATCTGGAGGCTCACCCCGAGCAGATCCGCCGCATCGTGCAGGGACAGAGCCGCAACGCGATCGAGGAGCTGACCGAGGCGCTGCGCCGCCGCGCGCTGGAGGCGGACGACGCCGTGGATGCGTGGGGCCGCCGGCTCCTGGGACGATCATGACGCCCCGCTACGCCGGCCTCGTGAGCCGCGCCTGCGCGCTGGTGACCGACGTGGTCGTCCTCGCGATCGTGATCGCCGTCACCAACTGGGTGATCCAGCAGATCGGCCGGCAGATCCTCGCCTGGTCGTTCCTCGAGCCCGGACGGTGCCCCGAGGTGACCGAGTGGTGGCGACTCCGCACCTGGCTCTGCCGTGGGCTGCCCTGGGTGCTCCCGGTCGTCGGCTTCGGTCTCCCGCCGCTCTACCGGGTGGGGTTCTGGACCGTGACCGGCCAGACGCCGGGGATGGCGCTCTTCGGCCTCCGGGTCCTCCGCACCGACGGCCGTTCCCTCCGGCTCGGGACGGCCGCTCCGTCGACTGCTCGGCTACGTCGCCTGCCTGTTCACCTTCGGGCTCGGCTTTCTCGCCGTGGCCTTCTCCGCGCGCCGGCAAGGACTGCACGACCGGATCGCCGGCACCGTCGTGGTTTACGACTGGCTCGAGCGCCCGGAGCGCGCGCCGCTCGCCACGCCCGCCGCGCAGCTCGGGCGCTGAGCCCGACTCTCCGGGGGTCAGGGGATCAGCGACAGGAAGAGGAAGGCCGCGAACACCACCAGCTGCACCGCACCCTGCATGATGCTGGTCCGGCCCGGACCGAGGGTGATCGTGCCGACGATGAAGGTCAGCCCGAGCAGCACGATGTCCTTCGGCTCCAGGCCGAGGATGACCGGGAGGTGGAACACCTCCGAGGCGATGACCACCGCCGGGATGGTGAGACCGATCGTCGCCAGCGCCGAGCCGAGCGCCAGGTTCATGCTGGTCTGGAGCCGGTTGGCCCGCGCGGCCCGGACCGCGGCCACCGTCTCCGGGAGCAGCACCAGCATGGCGATGGCCACGCCGATGACCGAGTCCGGCGCTCCGACCGCGCGCACCAGCGCCTCGATCCGGGGCGAGAGCACCTTGGCCAGGCCCACCACCCCGACGAGCGAGGCCAGCAGCAGCCCGAGGCTCAGCCAGGTCATGGCCGTGCTGGGCGGCGGGAGGTGCGCGTCCTCCGCCTCCGGGTCGGCGGGGAGGAAGTAGTCGCGGTGGCGGACGGTCTGGACGAAGACGAAGACGCCCCAGAGAAGCAGCGAGGCGAACCCGGCGAACGCGAGCTGCGCCGAGGTGTAGGCGAGGCCGGGCGCGCTGATGGTGTAGCCGGGGAGCACGAGCACCAGGGTCACCAGCGCCACCAGGGCGGCGAACGCCGGCCCCGCGCCCTCGATCCGGAACGACTGCTCGCGGTGCCGGAGGCCGCCGACCAGGATGCACAGGCCGATGACGCCGTTGCAGATGATCATCACCGCAGCGAAGACGGTGTCGCGCGCCAGCACCGCCTTGTCGGGGCCCCCGGCGAGCATCAACGAGACGATGAGCGAGGTCTCGATCACCGTCACCGCCAGGGCGAGGATCAGCGTCCCCAGCGGCTCGCCGACCTTGTGGGCCACCACCTCGGCGTGATGGACGGCGGCGAGCACCGCGGCGACGAGCGCCAGCCCGCAGAGTGCGGAGAAGGCCCCACTCGCCGGAACGACGGCCGCCGCACCGAGCAGCGCCGCCCCGACCAGCGGCGCAGCTGTCGACCAGTGCCGCATGAGCCCCCCGGATGCGCGCGCCATGGAGGCCGGACCCTACCTCAGCTCACGGAGGTCCGTGTCACGTCGGCCAAGGACCGTCCGTCAGGGTCAGTCGTCCTCGTCGATCGTGACCCTTGTCGTTGCACCAGGGGTCGTGACCCGGAACGCCCTCGCACGGGTCCTTCATCCCGCGCTCGTGGGGGATGGGCAGCACCGCAATCTTTCCCGGGACTGGATAGCTCGAGCCGTTGCAGGCGCCCGAGGCGGGGCCGAACGCGGCGCAGAGCACCTCGGTGAAGAGGACCGCGATCTGGCCGAGGTCCGGGTTCCAGGCCTGATCGCACGTGCTCGGCAGCGCTGCCGGCCAGCTGGTCACCGGTCCGCCCATGGTCCACGTTCCCGTGGAAGCAGTTGCTCGTGGGGAAGGGGAGCTGGGCCACGCCGAGGTCCCCGTTGGTGGGGTTGCCGAAGAAGCCGTTGCCGCGAGAAGGTGTTGCCCTCGACGCGGTTTCCGTACGCGTGGAAGTAGCAGGGGATGACCGGTCCGAGGATCTGGTCGAACGGAGGCGGTGGGTTGAAGAACGGGTCACCGCCCGTGCACCAGGCCGGGACCTCGGGGAGATCGGGGTCGGGGTAGTCGTTGATCAGGATGCCCCAGGACCCGTTGCGAACGATGCGGTTGTCCCGGACGGTGTTGTTCCGCCCACCCGACAGGTCGATGCCCGTGCCGATCGGTGAGCCGGCGGTGAGACCGAAGGCCGGGCGTGTTGGGGTTGTTGTTGTCGTGCACGTCGTTGCGCTGGATGAAGGTGCAGGAGCTGCCGGGGGCGTCGGGGCAGGCGCCGTCCTGGGGCGAGGGAGGGTCGTCGTTGGCCAGCGAGCTGGGCAGGATGCCGGACCGGTTCAGGTCCCACTCCGAGTCCTCGATCCGCAGCCGGCCGCCGGCGTTGGTCCCCGAGTAACCGAGCGCGCTGTTCTGGGCGTGCACGTGCCGCAGCGTCGCGTCGCAGTCGGTGCAAGCGCCCACGTAGAACGCCGAGTCGCCCATGTTGCTGGCGTACGACCACTCGATGAGTCCCGGCCCCCGGGCGTTGCTGGCGAAGATTCCGTACTGCGCCGTGTTGGGGACCGACCCGTCGAACCAGGTGTTGCTCGCGGTGAGGTGGCTGCCCGAGTAGCTGCCCATCCCGATGACGCCGCTGCCGTCGCCGCCGTTCCACCAGATCTGGTTTCCGTTCTCGCCATCGGCGCCGCCGATGAAGTTGCAGGCCGTCAGGTTCTCGATGACCACCCCGTCGGTCTTCTCCACCTGGATCCCGTTGCGCCCGGTGCCGCCGGCGCCGAGGTCCTGGTCCGAGCTCTTCTTGCTGCAGGTGGAGGCGCCTGGCCGCGTCCCGTCGACGACGACCTTGTTCCGATCCATCCCCCGGAGGTGGAGGTTGGGCGTGGTGACGAGCACGCCGGCGTTCGGCGCGCCCTGCTCGTGGTAGTCGCCCGGCCCGATGAGGATCCAGTCGCCGGGCCTCGCCGCATCGACGGCGGCCTGGATGGTCTGGAACTCGCCGCGGTGGTTCCTCCACTTGCCGACGTGGAGCACGCGTGCGGCTTGGGTGCCGTGAACGGCGCCGAGCGCCGACTCCGTGCTCGCCGGGACCTGCGTCCCTCCCGAGGGCTGGGCACCAGGACCACAGGCGCCGAGAAGACCGAGAACCACGACCAGGACTCGCCGCATGGATGGGCGCATTGGAGGTCCCTCCGTGCGCGTCACCAGACGCCTGGACTCTTCCCCGCGTCGAGCGAAATGCGCCAACGCGGCGCGCTGTCCCTCTTCAACGCGGTTGCGGTCCCGGTGCGGCGGGACCGCGGGAGGCGGCGCGCCGGCGCACACACGGAGTGGCCTCCGCCAGCTACTGTGGCTGGATATCCCCGTGGGCGACGACCTCGAAGTCACGCCCCTTGAGCGCACCGAGGGTGAGGTCCTCCTCGTCCGACCAGCGTGGGTCCGGCGCGCCGGCCACCCACCAGCTGGTCCCGCCGCTGTTGTCGGCGACGAACATCCCGTACTGCTGCAGGGCGCGGAGCACCACCTGCATCCGGCGGCTGAAGCGCGAGATGTCGACCGACTTCTTCAGCCGGACGCGCAGGCCCATCGGCGGGCAGTCGGTGCCGAGAGCGCAGCTACCCGCGGCGTGGCTCGCGGGCCAGACGTATCCGCGCTGGCTCCGGTTCACGGCGAAGCGGAGCGCATGGCCAATCCATCCGGCGTCCACCTCGTCCCACCGGACGAGGCCCGGGAAGATGGGCAGACCCGCTGCATCGGCGGACGTCCAGCGGTCGGGACGCCGGTCATTGGTGCGCAGGTTCCATCTGGCCCCGTTGGACGCATCCCACGAGCCGTCCGGGTTCCGGGAGGCGGCGAAGAGCTCGTAGAGCCAGCCGTTCGCCCGGTCCACGACGATGACGTGGTGGTCGGGACTCCGGTCCGTCGGTGCATCCCAGGGCACGGGGTACGGTCCCGGGTCGCTCTCGCGGGCGAAGCCCCAGAAGTGCATCGGGACCTTGCCCTGGTCCTTGCCCACCTCCACGTAGGGCAGGCCGTCCCCCTCGGCATCCCAGCTCGCGACGAGGGGATCGTCGGCGCCCATCGCCGCGATGTACGCGTCCGAGCGTGGGTCCACCGGTGCGTCGTCGATGCGGATGTTCCAGTCGTTGTCGGGGGGGAAGATGCCGGACGAGGAAGGGCCGGCGGGGGGCGTCTGGGGCGGCGATCCACTCGGTCCTGCGCCTGCGTCCGCGGTCGCTCCCCCGTCCTGAGCGGGCGAGGTGGGTGGAGTGCCCGGGCGGGTCGGCACGAGCGGCTCGTTCTGGAGCACGCGCGAATCGGTCAGATCGGGGCTGCCGCCGCAGGCGGCGAGGACGAAGGCCAGGGTCAGGGCAACGGAGGGTCCAGGATGTCGTTGCATCGAAGCCGCGCCGTATAAGCGGCCTGACGTGGTGCGTCGGTGTAGGCATCGACGCGGGGGCGACTCCCGCCCGGTGGTCAGGTCGGAGAGCAGGCCGACTGGCGTGCGCTCACACCATTCGTGAATCCGCCTTCGCCGTGTCACCGCCCGCAGACGAACGGTGCGAGCGCGGGGCCGTTCGGTGGGATCGGCGTGCGCGCCACGTTCAGCACCATCGCCAGGAAGGTGTAGTAGCCGCAGACGCCGCAGAGATCGATGACGCCCTGCTCACCGAAGCGGCGCACCGCGGCCGCATAGGTCGCGTCACAGACCGCCTGGTTGTGGAGCAGCTCCTGAACGAAGTCGAGCACCAGCTGCTCGTCGGCGTCGAGCTTCGGCGGTCTGCGCCCCTCGGCCACCGCCGCGGCGACCTCGGGCGAGACCCCCGCCTTGAGGGCGATGGGCTGGTGGAGACCCCACTCGTAGCGCTGACTCCAGTGCCGGGCGGTGAGGATGATGGCGAGCTCGTTGAGCTTCGGCGGGAGCACGCTCCGGTAGCGCAGGTAGTCGCCCATCGCCGTTGCCCGGAGCATCACCTCGGGGCTGCGGAGCAGTGGCACGAACGGCCCGAACACGGGGACCTTCCGGCTGGCCAGGAAGTCCGCCGCGGCCTTCTTCTGGGCATCGGTCAGCTTGTCGGCGGGAATCTCGGGCATGCGATCGCCGCATCCGTCGGCCGGTGGGGCGGCGGGCGGCGAACCCGCATCCTTCTCCGCGGCGTCGACGCGTGCTGCGGCCAGTGCGACTCCGGTTCCGAGCAGCGCTCTCCTCGACAGCGACATGGGTCAGCCTCCCTGGGGCGTGAGAGCGCGGACCCTACTCGCGACGAGGAGGTTCGGCGGTACTTCGCGAAGACCCGCGCCGAGCGGCTGGCGAACGGGGATTCCGCGGCTTTCGCTCGAGGAGCGCTACGTCGACCACGCGGGCTACGTGAAGGCGGTCACCGACGCGGTGGACAAGGGGTTCCTGCTGCCTCCGGACCGTGACGCGCTCATCGCCCAGGCGGCCGCGAGCAGGGTGCTGAATCCATAGGTGTCGGAGGGTGCCCGCGGGGCCGGCGAGCGTCGGTCCCCGGGGCGGCGCGGCGCCGTCTGCTAGTTGCCCTTCTTGCTCCAGGGCGGCACCACGCCGTTGGAGCGGGCGTAGGCGATCGACTGGCCCAGGTGCTCCTGGTAGTGGCCGAGCGCGACGATGACCACCGCTCGCTTCGTGGCGGGGTGGCCGAAGAAGTCGATGCTCTTGTCAGCTCGGAGTCGGGCATGGACTTCACCTGGTTGCCGAACCAGGCGAAGGAGTCCGCGAGGGCCTTCTCGATCTTGGCCTTGTCGGTGGTGCTCTTCTCGTAGGTCTTCATCTGCGCGGCGATGTCCGCCGGGATCTCGAAGCCGAGCATCTTCCCGAAGAAGTAGCCCGCCCCGGCGGCGTGCAGGTACACCTCGGCGACCGAGCGGACTCCCTTGGCTGGCCGCCAGTTGAACTTGTTCTGCGGCATGGCCTGCTCGAGGCCGATCAGCTCCTCCTGCACGTGTCCGAGGACCCCGACCACGTCCGACTGGAAGGTGGACGCAGGCGCGGACGTGGGGGTGAGGACGGTCTGCGTTGCGGGAAGCGTCCCTTGCGGCTGGGCGACCGCAGGGATCGACAGGGCAAGACAGCAGGCGACGAGGAAGGTGCGAAAAGGTTGCATGTGGGTTCTCCGGTTCAGACCGTCGTGGCACGGGACCAGACGCGCTGCAGCAGCGGGGCGAGCCCGACCACCACGGCGCATCCGAGCACGTTGTACCAGAGGAACCCCACGCCGCCGAGCGTCGCTGCAGCGAGCACCGCGATCTCACCTGCCACGGTCGCCCAGAACGCGGCCCGACCGCCCACCCGCGGCGAGGAAGAAGCCCACCAGGAACACGCCGAGCATGGGCCCGTAGAAGAGCGAGCCCAGCACGTTCACCGCCTGGATGAGGTTGTCGAGCAGCGAGGCGAAGCGTCGCGAACCCCACCGCGACGACGCCCCACGCCGCCGTGGACCAGCGCGCGACCGCGAGGGTGCGAGCGTCGGGCGCGTCCGGGTGGCGCGGCCGGTAGAAGTCCACCACCGTGGTGCCGCCGAGCGACGAGAGCGCCGCCGAGTTGGCGGACATCGCCGCCGAGAGGATGACCGCCACCAGCAGCCCGATGAGCCCGCGGGGGAAGTGGTCCAGCACGAAGCGGAGGAAGATGAAGTCCGCGTCCTTCGGGTCGGCGCCCGGGTGGGCCCGCGCCACCAGCGCCCCGGTCTCCTTCCGGAGCGCCTGCATCCTTGCCCTCGGCGGCCCGCACGCGGGCCCACGCTCGGCGCGGATCGGCCGAGTCCAGGCGTCGATGGCCCGCCGCTTCTCGGCGAACAGCCGGGCCTGCGTCTCCTCCAGCCGGGCCACCTCCGCCGGGTGCGTGGCCCGCACCCGCTCCAGCTCCGCCCGGTTGAAGAAGAGCGGCGGCGGGCGTGAGCTGGTAGAAGACGAAGACCATCACCCCGATGAAGAGGATGAAGAGCTGCATCGGGCACCTTGAGCAGGCCGTTCATCAGGAGCCCGAGCCGGCTCTCGGCCAGCGGCCCTCCGGCCAGGTAGCGCTGCACCTGCGACTGGTCGGTGCCGAAGTAGGCCAGCTGCACGAAGAGGCCGCCGAGGAGCCCGGACCAGAGCGTGTAGCGGGTGTCGAGCCGCAGCGAGGTGTCGACGCCCTGGAGCTTGCCCAGCGCCCCGGCGAGCGCCACGCCCTGCCCGAAGGAGACGCCCCGGGGCAAGCGCGTCGACCGCCATCACGAAGCGCCGACCACCAGGCCCACGAGGATCACCGCCATCTGCGCGGTCTGGGTCCGGCTCACCGCCCGGCTCCCGCCTGCGACGGTGTAGACGATCGTCACGGCGCCGAGGCCGAGCGTTGGTCCAGAGCACCGGCCAGCCCAGCACCGCCGAGAGCACCAGCGCCGGGGCGTAGATGGCGAGGCCCGAGGCGAGCCCGCGCGAGACCAGGAAGAGCAGGGCGGTGAACTGCCGCGTCCGCCGGTCGAAGCGCTGCTCGAGGTACTCGTAGGCGGTGTAGACGCCGAGCCGGTGGTAGACGGGCAGCGACGAGCGCCGAGAGCAGCACCATGGCGATCGGCAGCCCGAAGTAGAACTGCACGAAGCCCAGCCCGTCCTGGTACGCCTGCCCCGGCACCGAGAGGAAGGTGATGGCGCTGGCCTGGGTGGCGATGACCGACAGGCCGATGGTCCACCAGCGGATGTCCTTCCCCGCGCGCAGGTAGGACTCGGTGGTGTGCACCCCGCGGCTCCGCCAGCTGCCGAAGGCGACGATGCCCACCAGAGTGAGCACCAGCACCGCCCAGTCGAGCGCGCTCACCGGAAGACCCGCGCCAGCAGCCAGAGACCGGCGATCTCCAGCGTCAGGGCGCCGAGGACCAGGGCGTAGAGGCCTGCCGCCAGCGCTCCCTCTGCAGCCACCCGCATCCACCAGGTTGGCGAAGAGCCGGAACGCGCCCGGGACCCCCGCCGGGAGCTGCCGGAAGAACGACAGCCCGGTGTAGATGAAGGCGCCCTTGCCGGACCGGGCCGACCAGCACCGCCCCCTTCAGCGGCTGCTCGCCGGGGTCGTGCATCGACAGCGGCGCCGCGTAGCGCGGGTCCCACTTCTCGGCGAAGTAGAGCCCGCGCTCCTGGACCCACCCCGCCCAGTCGTCGGGTCCGATGCGGTTGGGCGCGGCGAGCACCGGGTCGGCCACCGTCTCCACGGCCGCGGTCTCGTCGGTGACCCGTCCCTGACCGATGGTGAAGGGAAAGGGCCCGAGGTCCGGTGGCGCCCTGGAGATGAAGTTGCTCGTCACGTACTGGACCAGCACCGTCCCGCCCGAGCTCGACGTAGTCCATGAGCTTGCCGTGGAGCGCCTGCAGCTGCGGCTCCACGTTGAACGCCCGGATCCCGAAGACCACGGCGTCGAAGCGGTTCAGGGTCCCGTCCCGCAGATCGGCCAGCGAGAGGGGCGTCACCTCGTAGCCGGCCTGGCGGAGCGCTTCCGGCACCTCGTCGCCGGGGCCGGGCACGTAGCCGATGCGCCGCCGCGCGTGGGCCACGTCGGCGCGGGTGAGCTGCACCGTCGGCCGGCGGCAGCCAGGTCTGGATGGGGATGTGCGGGTGGTCGATCGCGGCGCAGCCCGCGGTCGTACCGCTGGCCCTCCACCGTGGCCACGACCCGCAGCGTCCCCCGCGGCTGCCGCGCGGGGAGGAGTCACCTTGAAGCGGACCGTCGATTCGCCGCCGGCGGCGCACCGTGAATGGCGCGCTGGCGGGCTCGGCGGAGAATCCGGCGGGCAGCTCGAGCGTGAGCGTTCCGCTCGCCCCGAGCACGCTCCGCACGGTCACGTCGAGCGGACGGGCCGCCGCGTCCGGGAAGAGCAGCAGACCGCTGGCGGCATCGACCGTCACCAGCGGCAGGACCTCCAGCCGGCGGTACCGTTCGCCGAGCACGGGTCGGTCCACTTGTAGGCCACCGGCCGCCGCAGCGGAGATCGACTCGCTCCCGAAGGCGAAGACGAGCTCCGCCTCGAGCGGCGCGGGCTCCTCGGGCAGCCCGGCCAGCGCCTGGATCGCGCACCGGGTAGAGGCCCTCCTGCGGCGAGTCCAGCCAGGCCGGGTTGGAGACCCGCGTGTCGGCCGGGACCTCGAAGGTGGTCTTCGTCTCGAGCGGGATGCCCGGCTTGAGGGGCGAGGGGGGCGCCAGGGCCTGCGCCGCCGAGGCGTGCCGAGGTCAGCGTCACCTGCGCCGGACGACGGAGCAGCACGCTGGTGGTGAGGACCACGCTGCCGCCAGGCGAGGTGGTGGTGCGGTCCGCGGTCACGTCGCCGAAGAGCCCGGCGCAGGCGAGCACCACCCGATCGAGCTCCGCGAGCTTCGCCTGCTTCCACGGATTCTCGGGCAGCTTCCGCAGCTCGGCGCGCGCCGCGAGCAGGCCGGGAAGGGCGGCCTCGGGGGTGGCGGTCCGGTACGCCTGGCGCGCCCGCTTCAGCTCGGACACGAGGCGTGCCGTCCCGGGGACGCGCGACCAGTCCATCGTCACCCCGTCCAGGGCGACTGTCCTTCATCGGCTCGCCGGCGAGGAGGTGGAAGGCCTCGGGCGTCGGTCCGCGGCGGCGGGCCGCGCCGAAGCCCTGGCTCCGGTGGTTGCTGCGGCTGTCGGCGGCGAGCTCCGGGTAGGAGAGCCCGAGCCAGGGGTCGTAGCCGCCCACGTCCAGATGCGGGGACTTCGTCAGCTCCGCATCGGACTTCCCGAAGAAGTTGCTCTCGTTCCACACCACCCGGCAGCGCCTTCCACGGACCCGAGCCGGCGGTGCTCGGCGTCCGGCATGTACGACGGGTCCGCCGCGAGGGTGAACGCCTCGACGGCGAGCCGCGCCGAGGCGGTGTGTTGCCCGTGGGTGTCGCCGGCCTCCAGCCGGAAGCGGGTGACGATGACGTCCGGGCGGAGGCGCCGGATGGCGAGCACCACGTCGGCCAGCATCGCGTCGTGGCCCCAGATGGAGAGCGACTCCTCGGGGCTCTTCGAGTAGCCGAAGTCCCGCGCCCGGGTGAAGAGCTGCTCGGCGCCGTCCATGGCCCGCGCCGCGAGCAGCTCCTGGGTGCGGATGAGACCCAGCCCGGGCCCGAGCTCCGGGCCGATGAGGTTCTGGCCTCCGTCGCCGCGCGTCACCGACAGGTAGCCGGTTCTAAGCAGCGAATGGTTGGAAAGGTAGGCCAGGAGGCGGGTGTTCTCGTCGTCCGGGTGGGCGGCGACGTAGAGCACGCCTCCCACCACCAGCAGGCGATCGAGCCAGCGTTCCAGCCGCGCTCCATCGGGCTGAGAGGGGCGGAGCGTGGGCGCAGCGTGGGCGGTGGAGAGCAACAGGGAGAGAGCCATCGGGGCAAGCACGACGCGACGCGCGCGTTTGGATGGGTGCATGGGCACTGGTACGGTGCAATCTGGCATGGCTTCGGACTTCTTCGCGCAGTTCATCGCCGGGGAAGCCGCGGCGGCGACGCTCCTGCCCTCGAGACCCCTCGACCCGGAGGCCTGGGATGCCGCGGCGGCGCGGGCCGGACGCCGCCGGCCGATGCAGGGAGTGGTCGAGGAGCTGCAGCGACAGGCATCCGCCCTGCCCGGCTCGCCGGCACGCAGTGCGGCGATCGCGGCGCTGGCTCGGCCGGGAACGACCTGCATCGTGACCGGGCAACAGGTCGGCATCTTCCTCGGACCGCTGTACACGTTGCACAAGGCGGCGACCGCGGTGGCGCGGGCCCGGTGGCTCGTCGAACGCACGGGGTGCCCCTGCATTCCGGTCTTCTGGCTGCAGACCGAGGACCACGACTGGGCGGAGGTTGCACACTTCGATGGCGTGCGTCCGGGGCAGCTGGATCTCCGGCCGGCTCCCCGGCGAGTCGAGCGCCGAGGCCCGGGTGTCGCTCGCCCATCGGCGGCTTCCTCCCGAGGTCCACCTCCAGCTCGCCACGGTGTCGCGCGCGCTCGCGCCCCTGCCCCACGGAGCCGAGGTGGCGGCCCTCCTCGCGCGGCACTACGTCGCGGGGCGTTCTCCGGGCGCCGCCTTCGCGGGCGTCCTCGCGGAGCTCTTCGCAGACGAGGGGCTGGTCCTGCTCGATCCGCGGACCCCGGTCATGGCCGCGCGGGCCGCGCCGCTGATCCGCTTCGCCCTCGAGGAGCGCGACGCGATCGGGGTGCTCTCGGAGGAGCGCTCGGCGGAGCTCGTCCGCCGCGGGTTCAACGCCCAGGTGCCGACCCGCGCCGATGCCTCGCTGGCGTTCTTCCACCCGGCAGGGTCCGGAGGGTCCGCGCTTCCGGCCAGGTCGCGACGGCGACGGCTTCCGCACCCCGCTCGGCCGGGTGTCGCTGGCCGAGCTGTGCTCGCGCCTCGCCGACGATCCGCTGAGCTTCAGCACCTCGGCCCTGCTCCGGCCCCTGGTCCAGGACACCCTGCTGCCCACCGCGGGGTACCTCGGCGGCCCGGCCGAGTGCGCGTACTTCGCGCAGCTTCCTCCGCTCTACAAGCTCGCCGGGGTGGAGCTGCCGATGATCGGCACGCGGGCCCGGTTCCGGGTCGTGGACCCGTGGACGGCCCGGGTGCTCGAGCGGCTGCGCCTGTCGCCCGAGGACACGGACCAGCCGGTCCACGCCCTCGCCGCGCGGCTCCACGCCTGGCCGGAGTGGATGGACGGTACGCTCCGGGAGCGGCTGCTCGGGCCCATCGCCCGCGAGCTCGAGGGGCTGCGCCCCGAGGCCACCGGACTCGACCCGAAGCTCGCCCGCAACGTGGAGAAGACGAAGGCCCACGTCGCGCGCGGGGTGGACCGGTTCATCGGCCGGCTCCAGCGCGCGGTGCTCGCCTCGAGCGGCCAGGGGACGGGCGCGCTCGATGCGCTGAACCAGGTGACCGCGGCGCTGCACCCCGGAGGACGGCCGCAGGAGCGGGTCCACGGATTCTGGGCTATCGCCGCCGAGGTGGGTCCGCGGACGCTGGTCTCGAGCCTGGTGGCGGCCGCGGCGTCGCTCTCACCGGACGTCCGGACGGTGCGCCCGTGAGCGCGCTGGGCGTCGGCATCGCCTGCTTCCCCACCGTGGGCGGAAGCGGCGTCGCCGCCTCACAGCTCGCGATGCAGCTGGCAGGGCGTGGCCACCGCGTGCACGTCTTCTCCGCCGGGGTGCCGGTGCGCCTCGCGGGCAATGGCCCGTGGACGGTGCACGAGGTGGACACATCCCCGCGGCCGCCGTCGGGCCCGGTCGGTCGGCCGCTGGCCCTGGCCCGCGCCATGGCCGAGGTGACGCTGCGGGAGTCGCTGGACGTCCTGCACATGCACTACGCCCTGCCGCACGGGCCGGCCGCGCTGCTCGCCCGGGAGCTGGTGCGCGGTCGGGGCAGCCGTCCGCCGGGGCTGGTGGTCACGCTTCACGGGACCGATGTGACGGGGCACGGGCACGACGCGGCGATGCGCGGCCAGGTGCGCGAGGCTGTGCTCGGGAGCGACGCGGTCATGACGCCGTCCGCCTGGCTCCGCCGGATGGCCATGTCGACCCTGGGTCTCTCGCCAGGCTTCCAGATCTCGGTCGTGCCCAACTTCGTCGATCCCGAGGCCTTCCATCCGCTCGACGACGGTTCGGGGGAGGTGCCGGCGCTCTTCCCGGCCCTCGACTGGAGTCCCGGGAAGCGCCCGGCGGTGCTGCTCCACGCCTCCAACTTCCGGCCAGTGAAGCGGGTGGGCGACACGGTCCGTGCGCTGGCCGAGGTGCGGCGCAAGCGGCCCGCGGTGCTGGTCCTGGTGGGCGACGGGCCGGAACGCGGCTCTGTCGAGGCGCTCGCGACCTCGCTCGGAGTCCGTGCCGCGGTGGCCTTTGCCGGTGAGCGGCGCTCGCTCGGGGACCTCTTCGCCCACGCCGATCTCTTCCTGCTCCCCAGCGAACAGGAGAGCTTCGGCCTCGCCGCGCTCGAGTCGCTCGCCTCGGGCGTGCCGGTGGTGGCGAGCGAGGTGGGCGGGGTCCCGGAGGTGGTGACCCACGGCGAGACCGGCTGGCTCGTGCCACCGCGCGACCCGGGGGCCATGGCAGCGGCGGCCCTGGCGTTGCTCGAGGACTCCACGCGCCGGGCGGCCATGGGACGGGCGGCGCGGGCCTCGGCGCTGGCGCGGTTCCAGCCGGGGCCAATCGTCTCGCGGGTGGAGGAGATCTACCGGGAGGTGGTCGTCCGGGCGACCCCTCACGGACCGGAGGACCGGGACCGAACGTAGCTGACGGCCGACCCCGATCGAGGGAGGCTCGGCGCGCCATGTCCTCGCTCGGTACGATGATGGAGTTCCCGCTCACCCTCGACCACCTGCTGGTCCGGGCCGAGCGGATGTTCCCGACGGTGCCGGTCGTCTCGAGGCTCCCCGACCGCTCGCTCTACCGGACGACGTACGGCGCCGTCACCAGGCGTGCGCGGGCCCTGGCCGAGGCGCTGACCCGCGCCGGCCTGCGGAAGGGCGACCGTGTCGCCACGCTGATGTGGAACCACGCCGCGCACCTCGAGACGTACCTCGGTGTGCCGCTCGCCGGCGGGGTGGTCCACACCCTCAACCTCCGCCTCTCCCCCGAGGAGCTGGCGTACATCATCCAGCACGCGGACGACCGCTTCCTGCTCGTCGACGAGGCGCTGCTCCCGCTCTGGGAGAAGGTGCGCCCCCGAGCGGCCATCGAGAAGGTGGTGGTGGTCTCGGCGTCCCAGGGCGGCGATTACCAGGCCCTGCTCGCGACCGCGACCGGGCGCTGGACGCCACCGAGGCTGTCCGAGGGTGACGCGTGCGGCATGTGTTACACCTCCGGCACCACCGGGATGCCCAAGGGCGTGGTGTACACGCACCGGAGCACGATGCTGCACACGCTCGGGGCTGCGCTCGCGGACATGCTCGCGGTCCGGCACGCCGACGTGATCCTCCCGGTGGTCCCGATGTTCCACGCCAACGCCTGGGGCCTGCCCTACGCGGCGGTGATGACGGGCGCGAAGCTGGTGTTCCCGGGACCGGCGCTCGACGCCGAGAGCGTCCTCGACCTCATCGCAGGCGAGCGCGTGACGCTGGCCGCCGGCGTGCCGACGGTGTGGCTCCCGGTGCTGGAGGCGCTCGACCGGGAGCCGAGGCGCTGGTCACCCGTTCCCGGCCTGCGGATGGTCGTGGGTGGCTCGGCGGCCCCGGAGTCGATGCTGCGCGGCTTCGACCGGCACGGCATCACGGTGGTGCACGCCTGGGGGATGACCGAGATGTCGCCGCTCGGATCGGTCTCCCATCTGGGCCCCGAGGCGGACATCCTGGACGAGGCCGCCCGGTACGCGCAGCGGGCCCGCCAGGGCCGATCGTCACCCCTGGTCGACATCCGGGCGATGAACGAGTCCGGCGAGGTGCCCTGGGACGACCACACCATGGGCGAGCTCCAGGTCCGCGGGCCCTGGGTGACGGCGAGCTACCACGAGAACGAGGAGGCGAAGGACCGCTGGACCGCCGACGGCTGGTTCCGGACCGGCGACGTGGTGACGCTCGATGCGACCGGAAGCATCAAGCTGGCCGACCGGACCAAGGACCTGGTCAAGTCCGGTGGCGAGTGGATCTCCTCGGTCGATCTGGAGAACGCGCTCATGGGTCACCCGGCGGTGAAGGAGGCGGCGGTGGTCGCCGTGGCCCACCCCCGCTGGGGCGAGCGGCCCCTGGCCACCGTTGTCCTCCGGCAGGGCCGGACGGTGACCGCCGCCGAGCTCCAGGAGTGGCTCCGTCCGAAGTTCGCGAAGTTCTGGATCCCCGAGGCGATCGTCTTCGCCGAGATGATCCCGCGCACCTCGGCCGGCAAGTTCCGAAAGTCGGAGCTGCGCGAGAGGTACGCGGGCTGGACCTGGCCCTCCGGACCTACTTCTTCCAGCTGACCAGGGCCTTGGCCACGTCGTCGGCCTCGAAGAAGTTCTTCGAGGCCTTGCCCAGCGTCTGGGCCCGCTGCGCGGCAGCCAGCGCCTCGGGGTTCTTCCCGGCCGCGTGGAGCAGCTGGGCCTTGGTCCAGACGTTGTTCCACTCCTCCTTGAGCTGGATGGAGCGGTCGGCCAGCTGCATCGCCAGCGCGGGCTCGAGACTGGCGCCGAGGAGGTAGCGCGCGGCGGCGTTGTACGGCCTCCAGTCGTCACCCTTGAGGGCGCGGATCTCGGTCAGGACGCGCTGCCGGGTCCCGGTGGTGAACTTCACGCCCACCCGCAGGTTCTCCCACTCCATGGCCAGGGTGCCCTTCTCGTCGTCGAAGTCGAGGATGTCGAAGGCCATGCGCTCCCGGGGCGAGATGGCGGTGGTGGTGGCCGGGACCCGGAGCGCGTCCTCGCTCTGCTTGTAGTCGCCCGTACCGCCCTGCTCGGTGTTCTTGCTCAGGATGAACGTCCAGCCGGTCTTCTGGGGGAGCAGGAAGATGCAGTAGGCCCCCGCGGCGACCGGCTTGCCCTCGATGGAGACCGGCGTCGAGAAGGTGACCTTGGTGCACTCGTTGGCCCCGGCACGCCAGAGCTGGTCGAACGGCACCACCTCACCCCAGATCTTCCGGCCCTTCACCGCCGGGCTCGAGTAGGCGACCGAGATCTCGGTCAGGCCCACGGTCTGGTTCACGGACCCCTTCGGGCTCGGGCGTGGGAGATCGAGCTTCGGCGCGGACTGGGCGAGCGCGGAGCTCGCCGCCAGCGCGACGGAGAGAAGAACCTGGGGGAAGGAACGCAGCACTTCTGCCTCGGGGGAGAAGGGTGGGGCGCGGAGCATAGGGCAATCGCGCCGCACGGGTGGGTCCAGGTTGCGCCGCCCGGCGATGCGGACCCCCCCGCGCGAAGTGGGCGACCCGTGTTCTCGCGTACCTGACCCTGGCGTCTTCCTTGCTCATCAGGTGGGCGGAGGGGAACCGGTTCACCCGTTTCCTGGGCTCGTCCGCTCGGGTTTTCCGGCTTGCCCACGCGACGAGCGATTTCGAGGCAAAGATGAAGCGATGGATTTGGCTGGCGGGAGCGCTCGTCGTGAGCGGCTGCTTGCCCATGGACAGCGGCACCGGCTCCAACACCAGCACGCAGACCACCCAGCAGTGCAACACCGGGTACTGCTATTCCTACCTGGAGGGCGTCTGCTGCCCGCGCTCGTCGCCGTACGCCTGCAACGGGTCCTGCTACGCGTACTCTGGCGGTGGCGGCTGCAGCAGCTACAAGACCCAGTGCTTCTAGGTCAGCTGCAGACCTTGCTGCAGCTCGCAGGCGTGATCCCACCGTTCATGTCGGCGCACGACTCGTTCCCGTAGTCGTCGATGCAGGTGCTGGCGTTCGCCGCGTTGTAGCTCGTACCGGCGGGGCAGGAGCCGCTCCCGCTGGTCGAGTTGCAGCCCGCCGAGAGGCTCGACGCGCAGGCCGAGGAGCTCCCGTACGCCTGTGCCGCGCCGGTCGGGTTGCACTGGAAGAGCTTGTTGCAGACGGTGGTGAACAGGCTCTTGCAGGCCGCGGCCGGGTCGGACGTGTTGGCACTCGATCCACCGCAACCTGCGAGTGCGACTGCGACGGCGAGGACAGCGAGCGGGCGATTCATGTGGAGCCTCCTGGGGGGACTTCGAAGCGACGGTAGGACCCGGCCGGCAGGCCTCGGGAGGTGCGCTTCCGAAATACCCCCTGGGCCACTCCCGGCTCTCACGCCACGGCCCTCAACGGCTAGTCTCGCCCGCCTTCCCGGAGGTGGTCCTCTGACATCCGTTCCGCTGGTCGCGCTCATGCTGCTCGCAGCCGGCCCGTCGCCCCGAGGCGTCGAGTCGGCGCTCGCCGACCTGAACCGCCTGGTGGAGATCAAGCGCGTCGCGATCTCGCCCGACGGCGGCCGCGTGGCCTGGGTGGAGGCGGCGCCCACCCCCGCGGGGCCCTCCGGCAGCCTCAGGCGGATCCGGCTCGTCGCGCGTGCCGGGGGAACGCCGGTGCGCATCACCGCGGCGAAGGATGCCGGGGATCACGAGGAGGACGACCCGGTCTTCTCGCCGGACGGAAAGCAGCTGGCGTTCCTCTCGGATGCCGAGCAGCCAGGACAGCCCCAGCTGTACGTGGCGGACGTGATGACGGGCGGGGTGCGGAGGCTGACCCGTGCCAGCGGGCACCTCGAGCGGCCCCGGTGGTCACCGGACGGCAAGCGCCTGGCGGTCCTCTACCTCGAGGGCGCGGCCGACGCCGTGGGGCCGCTGGGTCCGAGCCCGCGGGAGACCGGCGTGATCGGGTCGGTGGTCCGCGAGCAGCGCATCGCGCTGGTCCCCACCGAGGGTGGCCGGCTGATGCCCATCTCCCCCGAGAACCTCTTCATCTACGAGTACGCCTGGAGCCCCGACGGGACCGCGTTCGCCGCGACCGGGGCGCACGGCTCCGGGGACGACAACTGGTGGAGCGCCGAGCTCTTCATCGTCCCCACCGCGGGCGAGCTGGCCCGGGTGCTCCACCACCCGGCGCTCCAGATTCTGCGAGCCCACCTGGAGCCCGGATGGCAGCCGGGTGGCGTTCATCGAAGGGCTGATGAGCGACGCGGGGTCGAATGGTGGCGACGTGCTCGTCGTCTCCGCGAGCGGCGGCCCGGCGCGCAACGTCACATCCGGGATGCGAGCCTCGGCAGCCCAGCTCGACTGGACGCGCGAGGGCGGGCTGGTGGCGACGGCGATCATCGGTGGCGACTCGGCCTTCCTCAAGGTGGATCCGGATTGCGGAGCTCCGCCGACCACGCTGTGGCGTGGACCGGAGCACGTCCAGGCGCGCTGGGGCACGTCCGCGGCCTTTACCGCCGACGGCGCGCTGGTGGCCGTGGCGCGGGAGACCGGCCTGGAGCCGCCCGAGGTCTGGGCCGGTCCCATCGGCGCCTGGACCCAGCTCTCGAAGGTCAACGCAGGACTGAGGAGCCCCGCGTCGCGCGTGGAGAGCCTCTCGTGGAAGAGCGATCGCTGGGACGTGCAGGGCTGGCTGTACCTGCCGCCCGAGGACGTCTGGCCGGGGAAGCGCCCGGTGGTGGTCGCGGTCCACGGTGGCCCCGCCGGAGTGGCGAAGAACCATTTCTCCATCGAGCAGCTCCTGCTGGTGAGCCAGGGATACGCCGTGCTCGCCCCGAACCCTCGCGGGAGCTTCGGCCAGGGGGAGGCGTTCACCCGCGCCAACATGAAGGACTTCGGCCACGGTGACCTGCGCGACATCATCGCCGGCATCGATCCGGCGGCGCGGACGGGTCGGGTCGACGGAAGTCGCGCCGGCATCCGTGGCCACAGCTATGGCGGCTACATGGCCATGTTCGCGGTCACGCAGACCCAGCGCTTCAAGGCCGCGGTGGCGAGCGCGGGCATCGCCAACTGGCTGAGCTACTACGGCCAGAACAAGATCGATCAGTGGATGCTGCCGTACTTCGGCGCCACGGTGTACGCCGACCCCGCGGTGTACGCCCGGAGCTCCCCGATGCAGTTCATCACCAGGGTGAAGACGCCCACGCTGGTGGTGGTGGGTGAACGCGACGCCGAGTGCCCAGCTCCTCAGAGCTATGAGTTCTGGCACGCGCTGAAGACGCTCGATGTCCCGACCGAGCTCGTGGTCTACGCCGACGAGGGCCACCACTTCCGGGACCCCGCCCACCTCCTGGACCGGATGCAGCGCGAGGTCGGCTGGTTCGAGCGCTACCTCGGCAGCCCGGCCGCACCCGTGGCCCGCTGAGGCGACAGAGGCCAGGGTGCTCTGGCATCCTCCGGCTGCGTCCGCATGTCCGACCCATCCCAGCATCGAACCGACGACGTCCGCATCGCGCGGCTGCGCCCGGTCCTCCCGCCCGCCATCCTGATTGAGCAGCTGCCGCTCAACGAGGAAGCCGAGTCCTTCGTCTACTCCGCGCGTCGCGAGGTGAGCGCCATCCTCCACGGCCTGGACGACCGGCTGCTGGTGGTGGTGGGCCCCTGCTCCATCCACGACGTGGACGCCGCGCGGGCGTACGCCGAGCGGCTCGCCACCGCCGAGCGTCGCCTCTCGGACGCGCTGCTGCTGGTGATGCGCGTCTACTTCGAGAAGCCGCGGACCCGGGTCGGCTGGAAGGGGCTGATCAACGACCCCCACCTGGACGGCAGCTTCCGGATCAACGAAGGGCTCACGCTGGCGCGAGGCCTGCTCGTCGGACTCGCCGAGAAGGGGGTGCGTGCCGGCTGCGAGTTCCTCGACACCATCACTCCCCAGTTCCTCGCCGACACCGTGTCCTGGGGTGCGATTGGGGCGCGGACGACCGAGAGCCAGGTTCACCGGGAGCTCGCCTCGGGACTCTCGATGCCGGTGGGCTTCAAGAACGGGACCGACGGAAACGTGCAGATTGCCGTCGACGCGGTGACCGCCTCCGGCCATCCGCACTGCTTCCTCTCGGTGACCAAGCAGGGGCTGGCCGCCATCGTGGAGACCAATGGCAACCCGGACACGCACCTCATCCTCCGGGGCTCGAGCAGCGGGCCGAATTTCGACCGGGGCTCGGTCGCTGCCGCCTGCGCCGCGCTCCGCGAGGCGGGCCAGCGCCCCCGCCTGATGGTGGACTGCTCGCACGGGAACAGCGGGAAGGACCCTCGCCGCCAGATCGACGTGGCCCGCGAGCTCGGAGGGCGTCGGGCCGAGGGCGATGACTCGGTGTTCGGGGTGATGCTGGAGAGCCACCTGGTCGGGGGGCGCCAGGCGCCGGGACCCCGGGCGACCCTCAAGTTCGGGCAGAGCGTGACCGATGCCTGCCTGGGCTGGGAGGAGACCGAGGCCGTGCTCGACGGGCTCGCCGCGTCGGTCCGGACGGGCCGGGCCCGGGCCGCGGGTCCGCGGGCCGCGGTCTGAACGGCCCGATGGCCCCCCCCCGCGTGGCAGTCCCGGATCCTCCGCGAGCCGCTCCTGCACTTCCTGGCGCTCGGCGCGGCGCTGTTCGGGCTCCACTCCGCACTGTCCTCGCACGCCGCGGACGGCGGCTCCATCGTCATCACCCGCGGGCGCATCCGGACCATCTCCGAGACCTTCCAGCTGACGTGGCAGCGCCCCCCGAGCCAGGAGGAGCTGCAGGGCCTCGTCGCCGACGCGGTCCGTGAGGAGGTGCTGGTCCGGGAGGCCCGGCGCCTCGGCCTGGACCAGGACGACACCGTCGTTCGTCGCCGGCTCCGCACGAAGATGGAGATCCTCGGAGACGAGGTCACCCGGGTGCCTGCCCCCACCGAGGCGCAGCTGGCCGAGTACCTCGCCGCGAGCCCGGAGCCCTTCCGCCGCGAGGGCCTCGTCACCTTCACCCAGGTCTACCTGAGCCCGGAGCGCCGGGGCGCGAGTCTCCGGCCGGATGCGATGCGTCTGCTGGCGACCCTTCGGCGTTCCCCGGCGCAGGCCGATCCGGAGCGCCTCGGCGACGCGTCCCTCCTGGACGCCCGGTTCGATCACGTGCCGGAGCGGGACGTGTCGCGCACCTTCGGCGAGGCGTTCACCAAGGGGCTCGCACCGCTCCCGGTCGGCATCTGGTCCGGGCCGGTCGAGTCCACCTACGGGCTGCACCTGGTCCGGGTGGACGCGCACACTGCGAGCCGTCCGGCGACGCTGGCCGACGTTCGCGGTGACGTCGAGCGCGCCTGGATCACCGAGGCGACGCGTCAGGCGAAGGAGCAGGACTACAGGCGACTGCTCTCGGCGTACCGGGTGGTGATCGAGCCGATGGACCCGGCCCAGCCCCGGGCTGCCCGGTGAGCCGATGCCTCCGGTCGGGCCTCGGGATCGCCGCGCTCCTGTGGGCCGCGGGAGTCTCCGCCCACGAGCTGCGCCCGGCCTACCTCGAGCTCCGGGCCACGGGTGGCGACACCTGGAGCGTCCTCTGGAAGGTGCCCGCGCGGGAGGAGCTGCGCCTCTCCCTGACGCCGCGCTTCGATCCACGCTGCACCCGGCGTGGTGAGCCGGTCACCGTCCACATGGGCGACCACTGGGCCGACCGCTGGACGATGGACTGCCCCGGCGGACTGGCCGGGACGCGGGTGACGGTCGAAGGGCTCTCCCAGACGGCCACCGACGTGCTGGTTCGCGTGGTCGCCCCGGATCGCCTCGCCCAGACCGCGCGCCTTCTCCCCGAGTCGCCCGAGTTCACCGTGGCCGCGCGCGCCCGGCCCAGCGACGTCGCGCGCACCTACCTGCGCCTCGGCGTCGAGCACATCCTCGGCGGCGTCGACCACCTGCTGTTCGTGCTCGCGCTGCTGATCCTCGTCCGGGAGCCGCGCAAGGTGGTGGCGACGGTGACCGCCTTCACGGTCGCGCACAGCATCACCCTCGCCCTCGCCGCGCTGGGCGTGGTGCAGGTGCCTCAGGCTCCGGTCGAGGCGGCAATCGCCCTGAGCATCGTCTTCGTCGCCAGCGAGATTCCTCCGGGCCCGCTCGGGACGGACCGATCTCGCCCCGCGGAGCCCCTGGCTGGTGGCCTTCGCCTTCGGCCTCCTGCACGGCTTTGGCTTCGCAGGTGCGCTGCGCGAGGCCGGGCTCCCTCACGAGGCGATCCCGGTCGCGCTCTTCTTCTTCGACGTGGGCGTCGAGCTCGGACAGCTGGCCTTCATCGCCGCTTGCCTCGGTCTCTGGCGGCTGGTGCGCCGGCCCCTGTCGGCGCTTCCGGCATGGACCGGCGCGGTCCCGGCCTACACCATCGGCTCGGTGGCGATGGTCTGGGTCATCGACCGGGTCGCTCGCTTCTGGAGCTGAGCACCACGTCGAGGACGGGGTCTGATCAGCCCAGCTGCCGCGCCGGCAGCTGCCCCTCGGTGAAGGCCCGGAGCGCCTGGAGCAGATCCATCATCATCGCCTCCTGGTACCGGTAGGCCATCTCCCCGCCCATCGGCACCACGAGCGAGAGGGATCGCCTCCGGCAGCGGTCATACAGCGCTTCGAGCCGCTCGGTGATGGAGCCGATCTGTGCGCGCACCTCGTCCGACCCGAGCGTGGGGTCGGGCTGGGCGCGCGGGAGCTCACCCACGCCGATCGCGGGCCCGAAGATGGCGGACAGCTCCCGCTCCAGCGCCACCCGCGCCGCGTCGATCTTCCAGAGATGGTAGCGGTTGATGCCACCAAACAGGTTGAAGAGGACCGAGATGCCGAGCGCCAGCTGCACCCAGCTCGCGGTGGGCATGATGTCCACCACCCAGGGGGCATACACCCCCAGCAGGTCGGGCGCGTTGCTGTCGTAGTAGGTCCGGGCCACCGCGGCGTAAGGGAGCCCGCTGAGGTTCGCCGTCTCGCGGTTGTGCTTCAGGAAGAGAGGCTGGAGATCGGCGAAGACGGTGATCAGCCCCTGCGTCGCCGAGCGGCTCGCGCACCCGTTGCCGACGATGAGCGTGTCCACCTGGAGCGTGGGCTTGTCGGTGGGCGGGACCCCCGCGACGGGGTCGTAGTGCCCTGCCTCGATGCGCCCGACCCTGAGGAAGGGGAGCTCGCTGGCCAGCGCCTCGGCGCGCGGAATGGCGAGGATTCTGCAGCTTCCGGTCGCGAAGCGCCTCGCGGAGCTGCGTGGCGTCCTCGTCGATGACCATCGCTCCGAGGTCGAGCTCCCCCCGCTCGAGCTTCTGGATCTGCTCGTCGATGGGCTGGGTCGAGAGCTGGAGCCCCAGCGGGGCCAGCGGCGCGAGCAGGCGCCGGACCAGGTACTCGGTGCCGCTGCCCACCGGGCCGATTCCCATGCGCAGACCCCGGAGCTCCTGCGGCGAGGCGATGCGATCCGCGGCCCGGCCGAGCACCACCAGCGACTCTGGACGGGTGAGGCGACCGATCAGCTCGAGCCCGTGTCCTTCCGGGAGCTCCACGCCCTCCTGCACCAGGGCGAAGTGCGCGGTGCACCCCTTCCGGGCGGCGATCAGCCGCTGGACGTTCTCCACCGCGCCGGCAGTCGGGACGTTGGTGACGCGGCCCTTTCGACTCGCGGCGCCCATCGCCACCCGCTCGACGACCGCATGGTAGTTGCCCTTCGGGGTGCCCGAGAGGAAGGCCACCTTGAGGTGCCGCAGGCTCGCCTCGGGATTGCTGAGGGCGAAGAGCGCTCCGAGCACGCCCAGCGCGGCGAAGAGGATGAGCGTCTTGACCCCGGGGGAGAGCCCGGTCGGATCCGCTCCCAGGCCGAGCACCCGTCGCTTGCCGTCGGTCGCCGCCATCGGGCGCGACGCTATCCGGCTTTCCCCGTCGTTGGCAGACCGCTCACTTGAAATGCACCGCGGTCGAGGAGACGTTGGTGCTGTTGTTCCCGTTCGAGACCGCGATGTTCCAGTGCTCGGTCGACCGGTCGGTGTTGAAGACGTGCGCCCGGAAGTCGGCGTTGTCCATCGTGTCGAAGTCGGTCTCGCCCGTGTAATAGACCAGGTCGAAGATCGCCCCCGCCGGGCATCCCGCTCCGAGCCCGCTGGAGGGACCTTGCCCGAAGCTGGTGGCGGTGATGGTCAGCCCCGGCGCCGTCAGCGGGGTGATGACCGGAGAGTCGAACACGTCGCTCCCGGTCGGGTCGTCGTACTGGGTCTTGAACGCGAACCCGTCGTACGAGGACGTGGACGCGCCGGCGATGTCGTAGAGCAGGTAGGTGACGCCTCCTCCTTCTCCGCCGGTGAGGGTCACGGTGAGCTCCAGGGTCGGAGAGGTGGCCGCGGGACCCTGCGCGAACCAGAACTGCGGCACGCTGTCGTCGGGAACCACCGGCTGGTAGCCGTTCCCGAGGTTGTCGGTGATCGATGCCACCGGGATGATGTTCTGCTCCTGGAGCGTCACCACGATGAGGTTGCCGCTCGAGGGGAACTGTAGCCTCCAGGCCCCGACGTCCGGTGCCTCGTTGGTCAGGTGCGAGAGGTGGACGATGCGCATGCCCGGCGGAGGAGAGGTGCCGGCCCCGGGGGATGCTCTGAGCGCCACCGCCACTCCCACGTAGACGTCCCCGCCTCCGTCGTTGTGGGTCACCGTCATCGACGGGGTCACCGGGCCGGCTGCGCTCTGCACCTCGTACTGCGAGGCGTGGGGGAACGGGGGTGAGCCGGTGGGCCAGGAGATGTCGGCGTCCAGCAGCGTGAAGCCGGTGCCGGCGGTGAAGCGCGTGGCCTCGGTGGCGAAGCCGGTCGTGCCGTAGCTGTCGGCGAAGTAGGACCAGATGAGGTTCCCGCCGTTCGCGTCGTTGTTCGAAGGGGTGAAGGTCCCCGCGGAGATCGCCGGCTGCGCTCCGGAGCTGCGACTCGTCCCGCTCACCGGCGCGGCGGCGGCCACGCCCTGGAACTCCGAGATGGTGTACTGGAAGATCGTCTCCCGGATGGGCGAGCTGAAGGAGACGGTGACGGTGGTGATCCCCGCCCGGGCGTTCGGCAGGACGAAGATCGCCGAGGCGATGTTGCCGTCCGGATCGGTCTGGCTGACTGCCGGCGACGCCGGCCAGCTGTTGCCCTGGTTGTCGTGGACGGTCACCACCTGGCCGGCGGGTGCCCCGTACGAGATGCCGAGGATGAGCACGTTCCCGGCGAGCACCGGGTTGGGAAGGGTGAAGCGGTAGTTGTTGCCGATGAGGCCCCGGCCGATGAGATTGGTCGAGGACGAGACGTGCTGCACCAGCGTCGGACGGGTCGGCGGCGGTGAGGCGCAGCTCACGGAGACCGAGGTGACGTTGGCGCCGGGCACGGTGCCCGAGCCGTTCGCGACCGAGCAGGTCTGCCCGGAAGGTTGGCTGGCGACGGTGACCGCGTAGGCGCTGCCGCTGGTGAGCGAGGTGGCGAAGGTGAACGCGCCGTTCGAGGACACCGCGAGGTCGTCTCCGCCGTTGTTGCGGAGCACGAGCCCGGTCCCGGTGAGGCCCGCCACGGTCCCGCCGATGGTGAATCTCGGCGGAGGGTTGGTGACGCAGCTGACCGAGACGGACGTGACGTTGGCGCCGGTCACGGTGCCCGAGCCGCCCGAGACGGAACAGGTCTGTCCCGAGGGCTGACTGGCGACCGTCACCGCGTAGGTGCTTCCGCTGGGCAGAGAGGTGGCAAAGGTGAAGGTGCCGTTCCCGGCCACCGCGAGGTCGTCTCCGCCGTTGTTGCGCAGGAGGAGCCCGGAACCGCCGAGTCCGGTGACCGTCCCCCCGACCGTGTACCGGTTCGTGACGCAGCTCACGGCGACGTTGGTGACGTTGGCGCCGGACACCGTCCCCGAGGCGTTCGTGACCGAGCAGGTCTGGCCCGAGGGCTGGCTGGCGATGGTGACCGCGTACGCGCTGCCGCTGGTGAGCGAGGTACCGAAGGTGAAGGTGCCGTTCCCGGCCACCGCGAGGTCGTCTCCGCTGTTGTTGCGGAGCACGAGCCCGGACCCGGTGAGGCCGGTCACCGTCCCGCCGATGGTGAATCTCGGCGGTGGATTGGTGACGCAGGTGACCGAGACGGACGTGACGTTGGCGCCGTTCACCGTGCCCGAGCCGCCCGAGACCGAGCAGGTCTGTCCGGAGGGCTGGCTGGCCACGGTGACCGCATAGGCGCTGCCGCTGATGAGCGAGGTGGCGAAGGCGAAGGTGCCGCTCGCGGCGACCGCGAGGTCGTCGCCTCCGTTGTTCCGCAGCACCAGCCCCGTTCCGCTGAGGCCGGTCACGGTCCCACCGATGGTGTACCTCGGGAGGGGGTTGGTGACGCAGCTGACGGTGACGGTGGTGACGTCCGCCGAGCCGACCGTCCCCGTGCCGTTCGCGACGGTGCAGGTCTGGGACGGCCCGCTCGGCTGGCCGGCGACGGTGACCGCGTAACCCGCTCCGCCCAGCAAGGTGGTGGCGAAGGTGAAGGCGCCGTTCGCGGCGACCGAGAGGTCGTCTCCGCCGTTGTTGCGGAGCACGAGCCCGCTCCCGGCGAGACTGCTGACCGTTCCACCGATGTGATACCTCGGCAGCGGATTGGTGACGCAGCTCACCCCGACGGCGGTGATGTCCGTGTTCCCGATGATCCCCGAGCCGTTCGACACCGTGCAGGTCTGCCCGGTGGGTTGCATCAGGACCGTGACCGAGTAGCGGTCGCCGCTGGTCAAGGCGGTGGGGAAGTGAAAGGGGCCATTCCCGCCGATGGCCAGGTTGTCGGCAGCGTTGTCCTGGAGCACCAGCCCGCTCCCGGCGAGGCCGCTGACCGTGCCGCCCACCGTGTACGTGGGCGGAGGGACGTTGACGCAGCCCACGGCGACGGTGGTGACGTTCGCGCTCCCGATGATCCCCGAGCCGTTCGACACCGTGCAGGTCTGCCCGGACGGCTGCGTCAGGATCGTGACCGCGTAGCTGCTCCCGCTGGTGAGCATCGTGGCGAAGACGAACGGGCCACCCGCCGCGACCGAGAGGTCGTCCCCGCCGTTGTTGCGGAGCACCAGCCCGGACCCGGTCAGTCCGGTGATGGTCCCGCCGACGGAGTAGCGAGGAGGTGGATTCGTCGTGCAGGTGACGGCGACGCTGGTGACGTTCGACGTGCCCACCGTGCCCGAGCCACCGGAGACGGTGCAGGTCTGTCCCGAGGGCTGGGTCCGGACCGTGACCGCATAGCCATTGCCGGTCATCAGGGGTGTGGTGAAGGTGAAGGTCCCGCTGGTCGCGACCGCGAGGTCGTCTCCGCCGTTGTTGCGAAGCACGAGACCCGGGCCGCTGAGCCCGGTCACCGTCCCGCCGACCGTGAACATCGGCACCGCGTTGGTGACGCAGTGGACGATCACCCCCGTCACGTCCGCGTTCCCGACCGTGCCCGCCGCGTTCGACACGGTGCAGGTCTGCGACGGGCCACTGGGCTGCCCGGCGACGGTGACGGAGTAGCCGGCACCGCCCGGCAACGGGGTGGCGAAGGTGAAGGCGCCGTTCGCGGAGATGGGTCGATCGTCTCCGCCGTTGTTGCGAAGCACGAGCCCCGTCCCTGCGAGCCCGCTCACCGTCCCGCCGATGTTGTACCTGGGGGTCGAGTTCACGACGCAGGTCACCGCCACATCGGTCACGTTCGCGGTGCCCACCGTGCCGGCCCCGTTTGCCACGCTGCAGGTCTGCCCCGCCGGCTGGCCCAGGACCGTGACCGCGTAGCGATCGCCCTGCGTCAGCGCGGTGGCGAAGGTGAAGGCGCCGCTGGCTGCGATCGGCAGGTTGTCGGCGCGGTTGTCCTGGAGCACCAGGCCGGTGCCGGTGAGGCCGCTGACGGTGCCGCCGATGGTGTACGTCGTCGCCGACGGGCGGGTGCAGCTGACGGCGACGCTCGTCACGTTGGTGCTCCCCACCGTTCCCGAGCCGTTCGCGACGGTGCAGGTCTGTCCGGAGGGCTGTGTGGCGATGGTCACCGCGTAGGCGCTCCCCGCGGGAAGCGCGATTGCGAACGTGAACGCACCCGCCGAGCTGATGGCCAGGGTCTCGGCGCCGTTGCGGAGCGCGAGGCCGGCGCCGGTGAGCCCGCTCACCACCCCGCCGACGGTGTACGTCGGACCCGCGGCGGTGCACTGCCCGGCCGCGCTGCAAACCAGCATGCCGCTGCAGACGCTGCCGGCGCAGCACGCCTCGCCGGCGCCGCCGCACTCCGAGCCGGGTGTCGTCCCGGTGCAGCCGATGATCGCCAGCGACGCGACGACCACCACGCCCGACCACTCGCCCCACCGCGTGCTCACGTCGCGGATTGCCTCCTCGCGGGGTGCGGACGCTAGACCGGCGGGAGCGTGGGGGACACGATCGGCTCGAAAGAATCGATGTGACAGACGACAACCCGGTCGGCAGGTCGCCAGGGTCCGGACGACCCCGCCCCCGCTGGCGGCGGGCGCACGGCAATGAGAGGGTCGGCGTTCCCGATGGCCGGCCCCTCCACGCAGGCCCCGAGTCCTCGCGTCTACGGCGCGGTTCGCCGGGTGGTGGCGTTCGCCCTTCGCTGCTTCTACCGGATCGAGCGCGCTGGCCCGCCGCTGCCCGACGGGCCGCTGGTCCTGGTGGGGAACCACCCCAACGCGCTGGTCGATCCCGGGCTGATGATCGCCGTCTCGTCACGCCCGCTGACCCTCCTGGCCAAGGAGCCCATCTTCCACATCCCGCTCCTGGGGGCGCTGGTGCGCGCGCTGGGGGCGCTCCCGGTCGTGCGCGCGCAGGACGATCCGGCCCGGATGCGCGAGAACACCGACGCCCTCGGGGCCGCAGCGCGCGGGCTCGGCGCGGGACGGGCCATCGCCCTCTTTCCCGAGGGGCGGAGTCACTCCGAGCCGTCGCTCGGGGCGCTGAAGACGGGCGCGGCCCGGCTCGCGCTCCAGGCGGGTGTCCCGGTTCGCATCGTGCCGGTGGGACTCACCTACGCCGAGAAGAGCCGGTTCCGGAGCGCCGCCCGGGTCGAGTTCGGCCCCGCGCTCGAGGTGAGCCCTGCCGAGGCGGAGCCCGAGCGTGTCCGCGCCCTCACCGAGCAGATCGCCACCGCGCTGCGACGGCTGACGCTCGATCTCGCGGCCTGGGAAGATCTTCCGCTCATCGAGGCCGCCGACGCGCTCTATGTCCTCGCCACCGCGGCGCCGGCACGGGACGCCGAGCGGCAACGGCTCTTTGCGCGTGGGCTGGCGCTCCTTCGAGCCGAGCAGCCCGAGCGCGCCGCGGCGCTCACCCGCGAGGTCCTCGCCTTCCAGCGCCGGCTCACGCTCGGCCGGGCCGAGGCCACCGACCTCGGGATCCGCTACCGGCCCTGGACGGTGCTGCGCTTCGTGCTCCGGAACCTCGCCGCGCTGGTGCTCGGGCTGCCCCTCGCGCTCGTGGGCGTCGTCGCGTTCGCGCTCCCGGTCCTGGGGACGCGGATCGCGCTGCGGCTCGCCGGGACCGAGCCGGACATGGTGGCGACGGTGAAGCTGCTGGCGGCCATCGTCCTCGGCCCGGTCTACGTGGCCCTGCTCGCCCTCGGTGCCGGGTGGTGGCTCGGCCCGTGGTGGGGGATCGGGGTGGCGCTGGGCGCCCTGCCGCTCGCTCTGTTCACCCGTCGCTTCCTGTCGCGGCGCGCGGAGGCGATCCGGGACGCCCGGCTCTTCTTCGTCTTGGGCAACCGATCGGCGCGGAAGCAGCGACTGCTCGCCGAGGCACGCTCCCTGGCCGCACGGGTGACGGCGGTCGCCGACGAGGTGCTGCCGCGGCTCACTGCCTGAGCGGCAAGCCGGCCGTCACGGCGTCTCGACGACGAGCGCCCAGTCATCGAGCCCGGACGCGTTCTTTCCCGGCACCTCGAAGTCCACCTCCCCGGGACGCACCGGGAGCGCGGGCGCATCCACGAAGACCCCGGCGACCGGATCGAACCACCGGGCTCGCGCGGGTCCGCGAAGGCCCGACAGGTCCAGCCCGAAGCGCCGGTGGTCCGAGCCGGTCGGCGGCACGTAGGCCACCACCAGGTCGCCCTCGCGCGTGGACGCCGCCGCGATGTGATCCTGCCCGAAGCGCTGCCCCGCGGTGACCAGCGCCGGGCCCCCGGAGGACGGTCCAGCGGGGACCAGCCGATACCAGGGCAAGGCCTCGAAGAAGCGATGGAGCTGCACCATCTGCCGCGTCCCGGACGAGTCGAGCTCCGCCTTCCAGGAGGAGACGGCCCGGTCGGTGTCGCCGTACTCGGCCCGATAGATGCCCCGGGCCGATTCGCACCTCCAGAGGAAGTGGTTGCTCCACACCGTGCCCGAAGCGCCGGAGAGCATCGACCACCACCAGGCCTTGCGGAACGGCTGGGTCTCGCTGTCCGGGTGCTCGTGCTCGTAGGTGCTCTCGAGCAGGAAGACCGGCCTCGGCGGACGGACGTCGTAGGCGTGGGAGACGAAACGGTACGGCTCGGCGTACTGGTAGACACCGTTCGCCTCCATCAGGGGCGCGAGGAGGGCCTGGTCGGTGGAGATACCGCCCTGGTGTCGGACGTTCCAGTGGCCGGTCCAGGGCTGCGAGGCGCCGGCCGCCCGGATGCCTTCCACGATGGCCAGGTGTCGCGCCTCTCCCTCCGAGCCGGCAGGCGGAGCGAAGTCGCCCCCCGCCAGCCAGAGCACGTTCGGCCGATCCCGGAACCGTGCCCCCAGATAGCGGCCGAAGGTCGCGCAGACCTCCCGGGTGTTCGTCGCCGCGTTCAGCGTCTCCCACCAGCCCTCGGGGCCGCCGTCGAAGCCGAGGTAGTTCGGGGCGAGCAGCACCGCCATCCCGTGCGCGGCGGCCCGGTCGACGAACGCCAGGGCGCGATCGAAGTAGACATCGCTGGGGCTGGAGAGATCCCCCGGCCGCAGGAAGGGCTGCTCGCCGCGGCGGTTCGCGGGCGGGGCCGGATTCGGGGCCCGGGTGTAGTCGTGGTTGGTGAGCATGACCTCGACCAGGTTGAAGCCCCTGGCCGCGCGGTCGGCGAGGTAGGCCTCCTGCTCGGCTTCGGTCAGGTTGGCCAGCGCCAGCCACGCGGTCTCACCCTTGACGAGGAAGGGAACGCCACGCTGGTCCTGGAGGTGACGTCCGCCGGGCGCCGGCCGGAGCGGGAACACCATCCGGAAGGCGTGGTGCTCGCGCAGCCCTGGCACCGCGGCGTCGAGGACGGGGCGCGCAATCCCCTCCGTGCTGGACGGCCGAGTGTCACCGGCGGCAGGGAGGCCCTGGGGCGCGAGTCCGGCGTCGGGTGCGCCGGAGGCGGACGAGCGGTGGCAAGCGGCGAGCAGCAGCAGCGCCGCGAGGACGGAAGCCCCGCGGCGCGGTGATCCCCCCGCCCCGGAGCCGTTCCTCATCGTGGCGAGCGTAGACGGCCCGGGCCGACGTTGACAGCCCCGCGAGGCGCTCCGCCATGAGATGGTCTCTGGTCGATGGGCCAGATGCGCTGGTTCGTGCGCGGGGACGTCGACGGGTTCTTCGGCCTGGCACTGGACAACCTCGTCCAGCTCCTCGTGCTGTCCGAGCTCTGCCGGACGGTGCTCGGCTTCCCCGACGCGCTGGTTTACGGGCGCATCCTCCCGGGCGCGGCGGTGTCGCTCCTGGTCGGCAACCTCTTCTACGCCTGGCAGGCGATGCGGCTCGCGCGTGCGAGCGGCCGGACCGACGTTTGCGCGCTCCCCTACGGCATCAACACCGTCTCGCTCTTCGCCCACGTCTTCCTGGTCATGCTCCCGGCGAAGCTGGCAGCCGAGTCGGCAGGGCTTGCCGATCCGGCGCAGGTTGCGTGGCAGGCGGGGCTGGTGGCGTGCTTCGGCTCCGGGGCCATCGAGCTGCTCGGGAGCACCGTCTCCGAGCGGGTCCGGAGGTCGACCCCGCGCGCCGCGCTGCTCTCCACGCTCGCCGGGATCGCCCTGACCTTCATCGCCATCGGCTTCCTGTTCCGGGCCTATAGCCGGCCGGTGATCGGGCTCGGCACCCTGGCGATCATCCTCCTCGTCTACTTCGGACGGGTCCGCTTCCGGGGTGGGCTTCCGGGCGGCCTGGTGGCCATCGCGCTCGGGACCGGCTTCGCCTGGCTCACCGGGCTCGCGCCGGCCGGAGCGACTCCTCCAGCGCCGGCGTTCCATCCTCCGCTCCCGGTGTTCGGAGCGCTGCTCGGCGGACTGCTGGGTGGCAGCTGGGCCACGTACCTCTCGGTCATTCTCCCGATGGGACTCTTCGCCACGGTCGGCTCGATCGAGAACATCGAGTCGGCCCGCGCCGCCGGTGACGAGTACCCGACGGGCATCTCGCTGGCGGTGAACGGCGTGGGGACGCTCGCGGCCTGCGCCTTCGGCTCGTGCTTCCCGACGACCATCTACATCGGGCACCCGGGGTGGAAGGCGCTCGGGGCGCGCGCGGGGTACTCGGTCCTGAACGGAGCGTTCATGACCCTCATCTGCCTGACCGGCACGGTCCGGTGGATCGCCTGGGCCGTGCCCATCGACGCCGGGATGGCCATCGTCCTGTGGATTGGCATCGTCATGGGGGCGCAGGCGTTCCAGGCCACCCCCCGGGCGCATGCCCCGGCGGTCGTCATCGGGCTTCTTCCGAGCCTCGCAGCCTGGGGCGTGTTCATGGCCAAGTCGGGCCTGCACGCGGCAGGGGTCGGCGTTCCGGGAGGGCGGCCGCTCTCGCCGGAGCTGCTCGGCGTCTTCCTCCGCTCGGAACTGTGGATGGACGGCGCGTTCAGGCTCGAGCAGGGATTCATCCTCAGCAGCGTCCTGCTCGCCGCGGCGACGGTGTCGGTGATCGAGCGCCGCTTCCGCCAGGCGGCGGCCTGGTGCGCCGCCGGAGCGGGTCTCTCGGCGGTGGGGCTCATCCACTCGTACCGCTGGACGCCCTCGGACACGGTGCTCTCGCTCACGCCGGCGTGGCCGTGGGCGCTCGGCTACGCGGTGATGGCCCTCTGCTTCGCCGTGGCGCCGTGGGTGACCTTCCCGGTGGACGACGCCTCGGGCGGCCACTGAGTCGTCCGGCGCCCTCGCTCAGCTCGGCATGATCACCGAGTCGATGGCGTGGATGACGCCATTCGACGCGGTGATGTCGGTCTCGCTCACCAGGGCGCCGTTCACGGTCATCTGCGAGTTCTTCAGGCCGAGGGTGAACTCCTTGCCCAGCACGGTCTTCACCTTGTCGCCGTCGGACATCCTGCGGACGGTCGAGGACGGCAGCGTTCCGGGGAGCACGTGAAAGAGCAGGACGTTCTTCAGCTTGGCCTTGTCCTTCAGGAGCGCGTCGACGTCGGCCTTCGGAAGCTTCTCGAATGCCGCATCGGTCGGGGCGAACACGGTGTACGGACCCCCGCTCTTCAGCGTCACGACGAGGCCCGCCTCCTTCAAGGCAGAGGAGAGCGTCTTGAAGTTTCCTGCGGCGCTGGCGGTGTCGATGATGTCTTTGCTCATGGTGGATCACTCCGCCCCCCTGTCTCGCGCGCGAGTGCAGAGGCGGCTGGAAGGTCTGGAATCTCGTGGGGTGAAGGTTCGGTACGCTGCTCGCCGTCGGCGAAGGGTCAGGCGCGGGTCCGCACACGACCATAACGGCGTGGGTCGGAGGAAGCTTGCCGCTGTTCACATCCCGGTGATGTTGCTGCTCCAGATCGGGCTGTGCGAACGCCGCAGATCGCGCGCGGTGATGAAGCGCGATTTCAGGAGACCGGTCGCCACCTTCCCGATCACGTCCTTGGCCACGGTTCCTCTGTAGTGAGGGACGGTCCGGCCGAGGCAGAGCTCGTGCTCGAAGACCACCACCGGCTGCCAGCTCCAGATCGCGCTCTCCGGAGTTCCGTCTGCGGACTCGGTGAGGGTGACCCAGCCCACGATCGGGAGGAACGAGATCTCGCCCTGGCTTCCGTCCGCGCTCTCGCAGAGGAGCACCTTGAGCCCCATGTCACCCGCGGTGAGCTGGCTGCAGGAGACGACGGGGCGAGCCGGCTCGGTCACTGTGCGCTTCTCCAGCGGAAGGACAGGCGTGCACCCGCACCCTGCTGAGGGACGGTCTCGCGCTCGAAGCGTGCGACGTCGCCGAGTGGTCCGAAGTCGTCGCTGACCGGGACCTGAATGACGGGGTTCCTGGTTCCCTCCGGGCAACCCGGCCAGGCGCAGACAAGGAGCGCCTCGTCGTGGAGCGGGTGCCTCTGCCGCAGGTGTGTGCAGCGCAAGGCGTCGCGCCCCCCGAGGGACGCGGAGACTTCCGAAACGGACATGTGGGCTCCCGGACCTCGGGTTGCCCGCCAATCCGGGTCGAGAAGTCGATGTCCGGAGTAACACCTCCGGCGCGCAGCGGCAAATCGAGGCGCCGAGGGGATGCAGGCTGCCGGACCCGCCCTCGGAGCGGATCGGCGAGTCCGGCGGAAGGCGAGAACTCTCGCCACACACGGCGCTTCCAGGTCGCGTTGCGTCGGCCGTCGCCTGGGCGAGGGTGCCTGGAGCTTCAGCGCGCGAGCGCGGCATGAAGCGGGTCGAGATATTCGGACGTCGTCGACGCATCGCGAGCGGGCCGCAGAGTTTGCGCGGTGGCGGGCGCGCCGGAGGTGGGTGGCGGGGAGGTTGGACCTAGGTCTCATTGTCGGCCTCCGGACCGCGCTGGGACCGTACCTCCCGTCTCGGGACAGGAGTGTTCAATGCTCGTTCGTACGATCGGTGTCGTCGCAGCGCTCTCGCTGTGCGCGATTCAGCCCACTGCAGCCCAGGCGCCCGCACCGGCGGCGGCGCCGGCGAAGGATCACGGAACCGCCATCAAGGAGAATCTACAGAAGAGCCTCGCGGCGCTCCGGCAGTACCAGTGGGTCGAGACGACCGTGGTCTCGATGAAGGGGGAGGAGAAGTCGCGGACCCAGGACAGCTGCTACTACGGCGCGGACGGGAAGGTTCAGAAGACTCCCATCGGCGCTCCGCCGCCCCCTCCGAAGGAGAAGAGAGGGGTGAAGGGCAAGGTCGTCGAGAACAAGAAGGAGGAGATCTCCGACGCGGTGAAGCAGGCCGTCGCTCTGGTGAAGCAGTACGTTCCGCCCGATCCGGCGAAGATCCAGGCTGCGAAGGCCGCGGGGAAGCTGTCGGTCTCACCGCCGGACCCGACGGGAAAGGTCCAGCTGGTGATCAAGGACTACCTGAAGCCCGGCGACTCCCTGACGCTCGTGGCGAACGCCGCGACCGATCAGATCACCGGCATGGTGGTCAACACGTACACCGATACCGCGAAGGACGCGGTCGGCCTCAAGGTTGGCTTCGGCTCGTTCGCCGATGGCACGGTGTTCCCGGCGAAGATCAACCTCGACATCGCCTCCCAGCAGCTCGGGATCGCGATCGAGAACAGCGGATACAAGAAGGCCGGCAGCTGATCCGCTGAACGCATCGGGCCATCCTGCGCCCGAGCCGGATGGCGCTTGCAGGCAGTTCACACGGGAGGATTCACATGAACCTACGACGAAGCCTCGTCGTCGCAGCCTGTCTGGCCGGAAGCCTGGTCGCAGCACAGTCGAGCGCGCCGGCCCCCACCACCGCTCCTCCTCCTCCGAAGCCGGCGGCTGGAGCCCCGCCCGCCGCCGCAGCACCAGCGGCTCCCGCTTCTGCTCCGGCGGCTGCCGCGGCCCCGGCCCCGGCCGCAGCGGTGAAACCGGTCTCGCCCTGCAAGCAGGACCTCGAGACCTACTGTGCCGACGTTCAACCTGGGTCGGGCCGTGTGTACGCCTGCCTGGCCGCGCATGAGACCGAGCTCTCCAACACCTGCCGTGCCCACCTCGGCGAGGTCCGGGCCACCGGCGGCAAGTGCAAGGACGACATCGCGAGGTTCTGCGCGAGCGTTCCTCACTCCAAGGGCAAGCTCGCAGACTGCCTGACCGCACACCACGACGAGCTGAGCGAGGGATGCAAGGCGCTGTCCGCGCACGTCAAGAGCGCGGCCAAGCCGCCGGCGCCGGCGACCGCACCGTCTGCCGCGCCTGCAGCGGCAGCGCCCGCGGCTGCTCCGCCAGCGGCAGCGCCTGCAGCTGCTCCGCCAGCGGCAGCACCCGCGGCGGCCCCTCCCGCCAAGAAGTGACGGGCCTGGTCACCGGGAGCTGAGGCGCAGCCGGACCGCGGCGAGCACGTCCAGGAGCTGCTGCGCGATGGCCAGCACCTCGTCCCGAGGCACGGGCCCTCGAGCGATCCGCGCTGCAAGCGTCTCCCCCACGACGTACTCGGCGGCAAGGTACAGCCGGAGCCCCACGCCCTGCCCCTCGCGGAAGCTGGCCACGTAGGACGGGATGCCCCGGTGGCGCAGCGAGCGGAGCGCGGCGGCCTCCCGCTCGAAGGCGTCCAGCTCCTGGACCGACGGCACACGGGAGAACTGCAGCTCCTTCAGCGCCACGGGCCGGCCGTCGGCGTCGCGGACCAGATACACCCGGGCACCCGCCGGCGCGCCAGGTGGGCAGACCTGGGCGGGTGGGC
>CAWCLY010000011.1:0-255025 GCA_963796475.1 uncultured delta proteobacterium | reverse complement strand
ATTGATGTTGAATATGAAGGGGATAAATTAAGTGAACCAGATGGTACCAAAGCTTCTATTGCGCTGGTCCAGAAGGTTATTGCTCCATACAACAAATAACCTCACCCCTGCCCCTCTCCTTAAGGAGAGGGGTCTATATATTTGATTATCTTTTCATTACCCCCTTCTCTTTCAGGAGAAGGGGGCGAGGGGGATGAGGTTAAATCAACTTCATATTCACAGGATCCCAGTTAATTATTTTCTTCTGGAAATTACTGTCATTGCAGGCAAGACACGGTGCACATGCCCTGAATGCGAATACAGGATCCTCAACGACAGGTTTCCCCGATCTGACTCCCTCGAAGAAATCAGCAAAATGTTCCACATGTTCATCATATCCTTCAGGAGCAGAATATTTCGTATCGGGTTTTACCGGTCTTGTCTGATCTGCTTTTGAATATTTCTGATTATACCTTTTCAGAAGCTCTTCCTGCATTGCCTTAGGATAAGTATCCAAAGCGTCCCATCCTCCGATTCCGGGTGCTTTTGACATGATACTATTTCTGACAATAAATCCATTATCGGTCATCTCGATAATGCCTTCACTACCAATAAACCTGGTTAATCCCTTTTCTCCATTCCCGCTTACGAAATTCACTCTTAACATCACCTGGAAGGAAGGATGTTCCTTTGTATCGGGATAATGCATAATGCCAACCATCATATCCGGTACATCACGCTCATCTTTCCAGTAAGTCAGTTGGCCGGAAGCAAATATCTTTTCCGGCCCTTTTGAATCAGTCAACACGTGAATTCCTGACAAAAGGTGAACAAACAGGTCTCCGGCAACGCCTGTACCGAAATCACGATAATTTCTCCACCAGAAAAACTTCTTTGCATCATAAGGTATCTTATTCATACCTTCTATATATCTGTCCCAGTCGACTGTCTGTGGAGATCCGTCGGTAGGCATTGTATATTCCCATGCACCCAGCGCATCCTGTCTGTCAAATGAAGCCTCAATACAATTTAGCTGGCCGATTATACCCGATTTGTAAAGTTCTTTCGCTTTGCGGTAGATAATGCTGCTGACCCGCTGACTGCCAACCTGCATTGTTTTCTTTGTCTTATCATGAGTGGCAATAACCTTCGAGACCCTGGCAGCAATACGACGTCTCCTGCGGGGGGGCGCCCCTTCGTACGTATTGCTCTCGGAGCGGGAACGGCTGGTCGACTTCTCCCTTCCGGTGCGGGAGAACGCGACCGAGGTCGTCGTCACCGGCCCCTCCGGCCCGAAGGTCTCCTCGGTGGAGGATCTGGCCGGCAAGACGGTACATGTCCGACGCTCGTCGAGCTACTGGGAGCATCTCGACGCGCTCAGCAAGCGACTGGTCCAGGCGGGCAAGCCTCCGATCAAGGTGGTCCCGGTCTCCGAGGATCTCGAGGACGAGGATCTGCTGGAGATGGCGAACGCCGGGCTCATCCCGATCGTCGTCTGCGATGCGTTCACCGTGAACTTCTGGAAGGACGTCTACACCAAGCTGTCCTTCGAGCCCGAGGTCGCCGTGAGCTCCGGCCTGGCCGTCGCCTGGATGATGCGCAAGGACAGCCCCAAGCTGAAGGCCGTGGTGGATGACTTCATCCTGAAACACCGGAAGGGCACCGCCTTCGGCAACGAGCTTCTCCGCAAGTACCAGAAGGGCGCGCGCTCGGTGCTCCCGGCCACCGCAGGAACCGAGATGCGCAAGTTCAATGACACGGTCGACTTCTTCCGGAAGTACGGAAGCAAGTACGAGGTCGACTATCTCCTGGTGATGGCGCAGGGGTACCAGGAGTCGCGGCTCGATCAGAAGGTGAAGAGCCCGGTCGGCGCGCTGGGCGTCATGCAGCTGATGCCCGCGACGGGCGAGCAGATGAAGGTCGGTGACATCCGCGAGATCGAACCGAACATCCACGCGGGAGTGAAGTACCTGCGCTGGGTCGAGGACACCTACTTCGACGAGCCGGCGCTGGACCCGGTGGTCCGGGCGCTCTTCTCGTTCGCCTCGTACAACGCCGGCCCGAACCGCATCCAGACGCTGCGGAAGGAGGCGGCCAAGCGCGGGCTCGACCCCAACCGCTGGTTCAAGAACGTGGAGTACGTGGTGGGGGAGAAGATTGGCCAGGAGACCGTCACCTACGTCTCCAACATCTTCAAGTACTACGTCGCGTACCAGCTGGTGTCGGAGGCGCAGGAGGAGCGCGGGCGCGCCATCGAGCAGATGGAGGGCGGGAAGCCAGGGCCCCCGCTCAGCCCAGAGTGACGACCAGCTCGAGGTACTTCGAGGGAATCACCGCGGTCCCGTCGTCGGCGCGGTTGAAGCGGCCGATGAGGTCGGTCAGCTCGGCGGTGAACGTCGCCGCCTTCTCCTCGGAGAGCGCGGCGTAGAGCTTGTGGATGGGCCCGTAGAACCGGCGGAACACGTCGATGAAGTGCGCCGGCGACTGGTAGCGGAACACGAACTCGCGGTGCTCGGCCTGCATCGAGCGCGCGGCTCCGTCGAAGAGCTCCTCGCAGTGGGGAACGGTCCCCCAGAGCGGGGGCGACTTCAGCCCGGGCGGCGGCGGGTTGGTCCGTCCGACGAGCGCGAACACCTGGCCGATGAACCCGTCCGGCGTCCAGCTGGCCAGGCCGATCTTCCCACCCCTGCGCACCACCCGGGCCATCTCGCTGGCTGCCTGCGCGTGGTCCGGGGTGAACATGATGCCGAACTGGGAGATCGCCGCGTCGAACTGGCCGTCGATGAACGGAAGCGCCTCGGCGTCTCCCTCGACGAAGACGACGTCGAGCCGCTCGGCCTTCGCCCGCTCCTCGCCCCGTGCCAGGAGCGAACCGACGTAGTCGACCCCGGTCACCTTGCAGTGGCGACGCGCCGCGGCGAGGCTGGCAGCGCCGTTGCCGCAGGCCACGTCGAGGACGTTCTGCCCGGCGCGGAGATCGACCGCCTCGCAGAGCGACTCGCCGACGATGGTCAGGGTGGTGCCGATGACGGCGTAGTCCCCGGCGGCCCAGGTGGCTTGCTGGCGCGTCTTGATCGCGGCGAGGTCGGCGACGGGCGCGAGGGCGGGGGAGGTGTGCTTGGCAGAGACGGTGGTCACGAAACGAGCTCCTGGGGTAAGGGGTTGCTGCTGCGCACTGGATGTCCCCCTCGCCGAGGGCGCGCTTGACTCGCACTCCGCAACTCTTGCTCCGCCGTCCGCCGCGCGCGTGTCCCCGCGCCGGATGCCGCGGCGCGGCGCAGGCGCCACGATGAGCACCGACGTCCTCTCCGACGTCCTCCGGGCGGTGCGGCTGACCGGCGCGGTCTACTTCTCGGTCGACGCCTCCGCCCCGTTTGCCGCCGAGGCGCTCCCGGCGCGCGAGGTGGCCCCGCACGTGATGCCCGGCGTGGAGCACGTGCTCGAGTACCACCTCATCACCCGGGGCAGCTGCTGGGCCGGCATCGTGGGTGAGGAGCCGGTGCTCCTCCACGAGGGAGACATCATCGTCTTCCCGCAGGGCGACCCGCACATCATGTCCAGCACGCCTGGCATGCGCGGCCAGACCTCGCTCGACACATACCGGCGTCCAGTGGGAAGCCAGCTGCCGTTCTCGCTCCGCGAGGAGGGTGGAGGGGCCCGCACCCAGATGGTCTGCGGGTTCCTGGGCTACGACGCCCGGCCATTCAACCCGCTGCTCGCGACCCTCCCCAGGACGCTCCGGGTCAGCGCGCGAGAGGGAGGGGGGTGGCTCGAGGCGCTCGCGAACCTGGCGGTGGCGGAGACGACGGCCGGGCGGACCGGCGGCGAGTGCGTGCTGGCGCGGGCGAGCGAGCTGATGTTCGTGGAGGTCCTCCGCCGCTACGTGGCCACGCTGCCGCCGGAGCAGACCGGCTGGCTCGCCGGGCTCCGCGATCCGTTCGTCGGCCGGGCGCTCGCAGCGCTGCACGATCGCCCGGCGGAGCCGTGGACCGTGGAGTCGCTGGCCAGGGAGGCGGCGCTGTCGCGATCGGCCCTGGCCGAGCGGTTCGCACACCTGGTGGGCGAGGCGCCCATGCAGTACCTGACGCGCTGGCGGATGCAGCTCGCCGCCACGTTGCTCCGGACCCGTGCGGCGAGCGTGTTCGAGGCGGCGGTCGAGGTCGGCTATGCCTCGGAGGCCGCGTTCAGCCGGGCGTTCAAGAAGATCGTCGGCGTGCCCCCTGCGGCATGGCGAGAGGGGCGGCGCGCCGAGGAGGGTGACGCCACGTCCCCGGTCTGAAACGGAGCTGGGTGATGCATCCCAGCTGCGAGTCGCCGTCCGGTGCATCGCCTTTTCGACGCCGCCGCTGTCGGAGACCCGTCCGGCCCAACTCCTCGTCGCATGGGGTGTACCGTCCGCAGGGCTGAATCGTCGGCGGGAGCGGAGGTCGGGCGCGATGGGCAGTCCGAGACGGGGCATCGCATCCATCGCGGTGGTGGCCGCCACGGTCCTGGTGGTGGCCGTCGTGGATGCGTGGGTGGCGTCGGCGACCACCCGGGGCGCCGAGGCGCTCTCCGCCAATGCGCTGCGCTCGGTGGAGCTGGCCGACGACATGCGGTGGCAGCTCTCTCGCCTCGTCCCGGGGCCGACGAAGGTCGAGGAAGGAACTCGCCGTCGGGCGCTCGAGACCTTCGCCCGCGAGGTGGCGACCTACGAGCCGCTGGCCACCTTCGAGGGCGAGCGGCCCGAATGGCTCGGCCTGGCGGGGCTCGCGAGGGAGCTCCGTACCGACCTGACACACGAGGACCGCGTCGCGCTGGAGCGAGACACCCGCTCGGCGGTCGACTCGGTCAACCGGCTCATCGCCCTCAACCGCTCCGAGGCCGAGGCGATTGGTCACCAGCTCGTGGTCCTCGGGCGGCGGCAGGTCGTCGTCGATGCGCTCGCGGGAGCGCTGGTGGTCCTGGTCGTCGCGCAGGTGGCGGCGTCGCGGCTCCGGGCGGTGGCCCGGGAGCACCGGGCGGTCGCGCAGAGCCTCGACCTCGTGGAGTCCAAGAACAGGGAGCTCGAGGCCTTCGCCGCCCGAGCGGCCCACGACCTTCGCACGCCGCTGGTGCCGATCCACGGCCTGGCGAGTCTCATCGTGCGCGCTCACCGGGACGAGTCGGACGTCCGGCTGGCGGGCCGGATTGTCGGGGCAGCCTCGCGGATGTCCGCCGTCATCGAGGCGATGCTCGCGTTCTCGAGGATCCGGCCGGTTGCCGCGCGGACGGTGCGAGATCCGGGCCGTGGTGAACGAGGTGCTCGAGGAGCTCTCGTCCGCGGTCGACGGGGCAGAGCTGCGCCTGTCCGTCACCGAGGCCGAGGTGGGGTGTGCACCCGAGGTCCTGGGACAGATCCTCCGGAACGTCATCGGCAACGCGCTGAAGTACCGCGCGACCGAGCGCAGGTGCACGGTGGAGATCGGGACGCGGGTCGACGACCGATGGGTGACCGTCGAGGTGGCGGACAACGGGATCGGCATGGAGGCGAGAGCCGCCCGGCGGGCGTTCGAGCCGTTCTTCCGTGCGAGCGCCGACGGCAACGGCCATGGGCTGGGGCTCGCCATCGTCGACAGCTACCTCCGGGCGCTGGGGGGCTCGGTGCAGCTGAGCTCCGAGCCCGGAGTCGGCACCCGTCTCTCGCTCCGTTTGCCGAGGGATGCCCCGGTCGCCGTGGCCCGGGAGGGCGGTGGAGAGGCTCCGCTCCGCGGCGCGGCTGCCGAGCGGCCCCTCTCCGAGGTCGACGTGCGGACCGGCGTAGCCGGGTGAGCGGCCCGGATCAGTCCAGCTCTTCCTGAGCCTCCATCGGTTCCTTCGCTCCGACCGGTCGCAGGAAGCGCTGAGCGCCCAGCCGACCGATCCGGCGTCCCATGCGCCAGCCCTCGGTCGCACGAGGTCCTCCAGTGCACGCCTCCCCAGACCCGGGCGTCCAGCACGCCCCGGGCGATCTCCCCGACGGTCGAGGCGTGCACCACCACGCCGGGCGCCGTGGCGCTGGTCAGCTCGAGGGGGATGCCGGGGTTCAGACCGAAGAGGCGGGCCAGCACCAGCTCCGCTGCCCCGGCGCAGATGGCGTGCCCGGCCGGGTAGTCGGGAAAGGGCGGGGTGACGAGCAGCGGCGTCCAGCCCGGAGTCGCCGGCGTCTGTGAATTCCCGTCCCCGTCGGCGGCGGGAATGCCCGTGACCGGCCGCCACTGCGAATAGGTGTACTTCGCGTCCCATCCGGCGATGAAGGCGTCCGCCATCGCCAGGTGGAGCAGGGCGAGCACCCGTGCTGCCCGCGCCCCCGGGCGACGATGAGCTGGCGCGCGACTCCATTCCAGACCTGGGGCGCCGTGCTCCCCCAGAGCCGCGCCAGCGCAGTCTGCTCCTCCGTGCGTCGGGTGCTGGTCGCCGAGCCGAGCTCGCGGATTCTCGAGGAAATCGGCCGTGTACTTCCGGCTGGTCAGCGCCGGGGGCGGGCCCGGGCGGAACTGCGCGGGGGTGCGGAGCAGGAACGGCGCGACATTGCCCCAGCCCGGGTCGAGCGCGGGGCGGAGCGCCGGCGGCGTGGGGAGCCAGGCTCCGGGCCCCGAGCCCGGGGTGTACGGCGCCGCGACGGCCTCGGCCGCACCGTCCGAGGCGCGGAGCGCGAGCAGCCGTGCTGCCACCTCGGCCCCGAATCCCACGCCGGCGTCGCGTGCCGGTCCCGGCGGAAGGTGGGCGAGTGCATCGGTCGCGAGCCCATCGAGCGTGGCGGCCTGCTCCGGATAGAGCCCGACCAGGGTGTGGTGCGTGGCGCCGATGACCGCGGCCTCGAACGAGGCGCCGGCGGGCGCGCGGAGGGGAACAGCGTACGGCTGGAACTCGCGCTCGAACGCGTTGGCTGCGTCGAACATCGCGGCGTGGACGATGGCCGGCTCGGCGGAGCCGTCCGAAGGCGATGTAGCTCCCGCTCGCGGCACGGAAGGCACCGCTCGCTGCGCGACCCGGAAGCAAGGTGAAGGGCGCGCGCACTCCGACGCCACTGCCCGCCCCGGACAGGCGCCGGCGGCCGGCGGCGGCGCTACCATCGCGGGCAGCATGTCGACCCTCCTCGTCCCCGTCTCGCAGGGCAGTCCGGTGGCGCCGGGCCGCGAGGTCGACGGGTGGCGTGTGCTGGTGGCCCAGTTCCCCGCAGCGCTCCACCTGCCACGGCACGCCCACGAGCATCCGACGCTCGCCGCGGTGATTGCCGGGGGCTTTCGCAAGCAACTCGCCAGCGGGGCCCAGGACTGCAGGCCGTGCTCGGTGATCGCCGAGCCCGCGGGGGAACACCACTCCAACCTGTTCGGCCCCCGCGGCGCCCGCGTCGTTCTCCTCCAGCCTCTCTCGGTCCCCGTGGCGACCGAGCCGGAGTGGGGAATGCTCTTCGCTCGCCCCCGCGCATCCTTCGATCCAGGTTCGGCAGAGGTGGCGCGGCGCATCGCTGTGGAGCTGGAGAGGCCGGACGATCTCTCCGCCCTGGCGCTCGACGCCCTGGTGCTGGAGCTCCTGGTCGCCGCGCTGCGCGCCCCACGCCCTCGGCCGAATGCTCGCCCACCCTGGCTGGCCCGCATCGAGGAGCGACTCCGGGCCGGGTTCATCGACCCTCCCGACATGCGGAGCCTGGCGATGGAGGCCGGGGTGCACCCCGTGCACCTGGCCCGGGTGTTCCGCAGCCAGCACGGGACGACCGTCGCCGGATACGTGCGGAGGCTCCGGGTGGCCTGGGCGCAGGAGGAGCTCCTGCGGCCCGGAGCGACCACCGTCGAGGTGGCGCTCGCCGCGGGATTCGCCGACCAGAGCCACTTCGCCCGGGTGTTCCGCCGGGTGGTCGGACTCTCCCCCGGCCAGTGGCGGCGGCGCAGCTCCGGCTAGTCCTCCGTCTCGCCTGGACCGACGACGATCTCACCGCGCCCCACGTCGAACGGGCCGAACCGGGGAACGGTGGCGCTGCTGCAGAAGGCGATGTTCGCCGCCTCGTCGCCGAAGCCGGCGAGCGTCGACTGATCCGGCCGGGTCCGGGAACGGTTGTCGATGGCCTGCCACCAGATGAACGAGCCCACGGGCACGCCCGGATCGTTGCTCGCGTCCACCCGTCCACCCACCTTGGCGCGATTCCCGGTGAGCCCATTGAAGTCGTAGACCCCGGCGCAGGTGAGGTGGCCGGAGTACGTCGAGGTGGTCCCCTCGGCCGACTCGCTCACCCGGTAGAGGCCTCGCACGCCTCCCCTGCCATCCCCGATCGCGACGAAGGAGAACCCCGCGACGATGTCGGTGCTCGTCCCGAACACCGCGGCGGGAACGATCACCTGGTCGTGCCCGACCGCCACCAGCCGGCTCCGGGGTTCCATGCGCAGATCCGTGGCCATGCGCGCCAGCTCGGGGTCACTCTCCACGAGCGACTGGGTGGCCGACGGGCCACCACCACAGCCCGCGATCCACACCAGACTTCCCAGCAAGACGCCGTTCCTCATCGCGACCTCCTCCGATGCGGGAGCAGGATGCGGCCCGCGAGAGAGGACTGTGCGAGTGCGGTCGTCTCCGGGGCTTGTATAGAAGCAGCGTGGAGGAGAACGGACCCAACATCGCCCGGGTCCTGTCGGGAGCTCCTGGGCCGGGCTCAGCGGCTCGACGGCGCCATCGCGAGGAGCGCCTCGTCCGACCCGGGGCCGGTGTCGAGACCGGACTGCGCGACGTGCATCGAGGCGGGCGCGGACTCACTCACGCTCGGGCCACCCGGGACGGACCCGGGCTGCACCTCCGCGAGGGCGAGGGCGACGGGGAGGCCCATCACGCAGAGGAAGCCCACCGCCACGCTCCGCACCTTCATCCAGCTGCTGCCCTCGGTACGGTCGTTCTGGGTCATCATGGCTGCTGCTCCTCCGGGCGCCCGTGCTGCTCGGCGCCGACGGACGGGGGACACTGCATCCGCGATGCCCGACTCAAGTGGCTGAAAGGACTTCGAATTGAGCCCACCTCTGTGGCCCTGGGGTCCACCGAGGCCAGTTCGTGTTGCGCCGGCTGTGACAGCGCGGCCCGAGGGATCCTCGACGCGGCCCGACACATCCAGCGGATGCTCGGGTCAGATGCTCTGCTCGCCACGCCTCACCCACACCGACCGCAGGCCTGCGTGCGCATGAACGCGCCGACGGCCGCGCTCCTCCGCCGCATCGGCGTCTCCCGTCTTGCCCGGGTGGGCGCCCTCGACCGGAGCGACCTCCCGGTCGCCTGCGCGATCCGGCCGCGAGGCCACGTCCTCCAGGTCTGCAACGGCAAGGGGCTCGACGACTCCACCGCAGCGTGGAGCGCGGCGATGGAGGCCGCCGAGCTGTGGGCCAGCGAGCGAACGTCCGAGGAGGTGCACCGGGGTGCTCCGCCGGCGGGAGAGGAGGCCTGGCATCCCGAGCTGCTCCCGGCGTCGGCCCGCCTCCGCCCCGATGCCCTCTGGAGCCGGGTGCAGCAGCGCCCCTGGCGGCGCGCCCGGCGCCTCGAGACTGGAGCGCCGGTGTGGGTCCCCGCTGCGGCGGTCACGTGCAGCCCGCCCGGTTCCTCGGGGATCCCCGACCTGGGCATCGCCTGGACGTCGAACGGCCTCGGCGCGCACCCGGCCTCGGCCGACCTGGCGCTCCGACATGCGCTGCTCGAGCTCATCGAGCGCGACCTGCTCCACCGCGCGCTCCCGCGGGGCTGGACCGAGGCCGCCGTCGCAGCGCATGCCGTGCGCGGCCAGGCGATGGACGAGACGCCCACGGTGGCAGCGCTGGTCGAGCGACTCGGGACCCAGGGCCTGGAGGCACGCCTGTTCGATCTCAATCCGCCGGCCGGCCCCGCCGTCGTCGCGCTTCCGCTCGCCGGGGCGCTGGTCTTCGACGTGCAGCGGGAGGTCATCCCCCTGACCGCCGGCTACGCCGCCGGCACCTCGCGCGCGGAGTCCCGGCTGGGCGCGCTCCTCGAGGCCGTCCAGTCACGGGTGACCGACACCCACGGCGCCCGGGAGGACGTCGCGCCCATGAGGCCCGAGGACGCACGGAGGCTGCGGGCGGCGTGCTCGGCGCCGGCCGTCCGCAGACGGACGAGGATGGCCCGGCATCGCCCGGAGTCCGCGGCCGCGGGACCGGTCATCGCCGCGCTCCACCGCGCCGGCCACCGGCGGATTGCCGTGGTCGAGCTCGCCTCGCGCGCCGAGGGCGTCGTGGTCATCCGGGCGTTCGTTCCCGGCCTGCGCAGGTCGGGGCTCCTGTGAGCCGGCGAGCACCGCGCGGCATCGGTCCGGTGATTGCGTTTCTGGGCCCATCGCTCCCGGCCACCGAGGCGCGGGCGCTCGGGGAGATCGAGCTGCGACCTCCCGCGCGCCGGGGGGACATCTGGCGCGCCCTCGCCCGGGCGCCGCGAGCCATCGCCCTCGTCGACGGAGTGTTCGAGGCATCGCCCTCGGTGTGGCACCACGAGCTCCGCGCCGCGCTCGACGCCGGCGTCCGGGTGTTCGGCGCGGCGAGCATGGGCGCCCTCCGCGCCGCCGAGCTCGCGGCGGAGGGAATGCGTGGCGTGGGCCGCGTTCACGCCTGGGTCCGCGCGGGAGAGGTGCGCGACGACGCCGACGTGGCGCTGCTCCACGCCGGCCCCGAGCATGGGTGGCGCGGGCTTCACCGTCCCGCTGGTGACCGTGCGTGACCGCGCCGAGGCCCTCGTCCGCGCCCGCGTGCTTCGCCCGGCCGAGGTGCGCACCCTGCTGCGCGCGGCCTCGGCGATTCACTTCACCGGCCGGACCTGGGCTGCCATCCGCGATGGGCTGCCGGGCCGGCTGCGCGACCGCTGGGCCAACGTGGAGCGGTTCCTCGCGCGTGCCGGCGAGGACGTGAAGGCGCGGGACGCACGGGCGTGTCTCCGCCGGGCGCTCGCCACCCGCGGACCCGGCAAGGCACGGACCGCGCTCCCATCGGCGGCGGCACGAAGGCAGCGCCTCTCCGAGCCGTCCTTCGCGGGCCGGCGCGGTCCGGTGCGTGGCACCGACGTCCTCGCCGTCCTCCGCGCGCACCGGGAGGCCCCGGCGCTCCTGGAGCGGGGACTCGACCGTGCGCTGCTCGCCGGGTGGGCACGGGGGCTCGGGCTTCGCGCGGTCGAGCGGGAGATCGCCGCCGTCGAGCGGGCGTGGCTGCGCGCCCAGCATGTCCCCCGGGCGCGCCGCGCCGAGTTCTGGGCCGCCTCGGGCCTCGACGCGGGGACCGCGCGGCGGCTGTGCGAGGATGTCGCGCTCGTGAGGCTGCTCCGCGCCCATGCCACGCAGTTGCTCCCGGATGGGCCCTCGGCGAGCGAGGCCCTGCTCGACGAGGCGCGGCTCATGGGGCTGGTCCCCGAAGCGGTGGCGCGCGTCTCCCGGCGAGCGACCGTCCGTGCAGGCCGGCGGGGGGGCCGATGACATCGGAGGACGCGACCCGTCGGCGCTGGGCGATTCTCTTCGCGCGGCTGATCCTTGGCTTCATCTTCTTCATGGCCGGGGTGTGGAAGGTGTTCTCGCTTGGGCCGCTGGAGCATGCACGGCGGCTCTTCGTCGAGCCGTACGCGCACACGATCCTGCCAGCCTGGTCGCTGTGGGCGACCGGGGTGGTGGTTCCCTTCGTCGAGCTGTTCGCCGGAGCGCTGCTGCTCGTGGGGTTCCGGACGCGGGAAGCGCTCCTGGCGCTCGGTGGCGTCCTGGTGCTCGTCACCTTCGGCCACCTAATGGTCGAGCCGCTCTACGAGTTCCACACCCACGTGATCCCCCGGGCGGCCCTGCTCCTCTTCGTCCTGGTGATGCCGGCTGCGGAGGACCGTTTCTCGATCGACGGCTGGATGCGGTCGCGCGGACGGAAGCGCTGAGCCCTAGCTTCCTCGGCAGCTTCTCCATCATCGCCCGGAACCGCGGGTCGTCCCGGAGCAGGTCGTAATCCGGATCGTGCTCGATCCAGTCCCGCTTCCCGAGGCCCTGGCCGAGGGTCTTCGCCAGGAGCGCCAGCGCTTCCTCCTTCATCCCGAGGCGGGAGTACATGCACGCGGCGTTCGTGGTCACGCTGGGCTCGTCGGGTGCGACGGCCACCGCCCGGGCCGCCCACTCCAGCGCCCTGGGCGGGTCCCTGTCGGCCAGGGCCACCGCCCCGAGGATGAGCGCCCGGGGATCGTCGGGATCCAGCTCGAGCTGGCGCTCGGCCCGGCGCAGACCCTCGAGGTTCGCGGCCACCGCCTCGTCGATCCGCCCGAGCTTTCGCAGAGGCAGATCCACCAGCAGCAGGCACTGGAAGTCCTCGGACCGCACCTCGGCACCGCGCAGGAAGAGTGCCACCGACTCCTCGAGCCTGCCCGACTGGAAGCAGGTTCGCGCGTATCGGTAGTACGCCTCGAAGAGCCCCGGATTGAGGCGGACGGCCTCCTCATACGCGTGTCCTGCCTCGACGTAGTCGTTCTCGACGGAGAGGATGTCGCCCCGTGCCACGTGCGCCTCGGCCAGCTCGGGGCCGAGCTCCAGCGCCTTGCGGCTCGCCTGGTCCGCGGCCTCCTTCTCGTCCTTTGACCCGCCGATCCACTCCATGCGCCAGCTGTAGACCTGCGCCAGCCCGGCGTAGGCCGGCGCATAGGCCGCGTCGATCTCGATGGCGCGGCGGAACTCGCGCTCCGCGGCCTCGTACGAGGATCGGGTCAGGGCATGCAGCAGCTGCCGTCCCCGGAGGAAGTGCTCGTACGCCTCGGCCCGGGTTCCCGGCCGGCGCAGGGCGTCGCGCTCCTCGGTGCTCAACATCCCGCGGAGGGCAGTGGCGACACTGGCGGAGATCTGGTCCTGGATCTCGAACACCTGATCGAGCGTCCCGTCAAACCGGTGGGACCAGCGAGGCGACCCGCCGGCGACCTCGACCAGCTGGACCGTCACCCGCAGCCGATCGCCGGATTTCCGCACCCCACCCTCGAGCACTGCATCCACTCCCAGCCGCTGTCCGATGCTGCGTGCATCCGAGTCCACCGAGCGGAGCGCGAACGACGAGCTCCTGGCGGCGACGCGCAGCGCCGGGACCTGGGTCAAGGTGTTGATCAGCTCCTCGGCGATGCCCTCGCAGAGGTAGCCCTGGTCCCGCGCTGCGCTCATGTCCAGGAAGGGCAGCACCGCCACCGAGGAGAGCGGGGGCTTCGCGCCCGAGTCGCGCCGGGTGGGCGGCATGCCGGTGAGCACGGTGGTGGACGCCACCGTCTCCGTCGGGGACGAGGCGAGCAGGCTCAGCGCGGCCCATGCGGCGTTTCCGTCCGAGGGCCGCCGGCCTGGCGTCTTGTCCAGCATCTGCGACACCAGGGCGTCGAGGGCGGCTGGCACGCGCGTGAAGTCGCTCAGCCGTGGCGCCGGCCGGTGGAGCACCGCCCCGAGGAGCTCGTGGGGCGTCTGCCCCTCGAACGGGGCTCGACCGGCGATGCAGCGGAAGAGCACTGCCCCGAGCCCGTAGACGTCGGCCCGGGCGTCGATGTCGCGGTCGCCCCGCGCCTGCTCGGGTGACATGTACGCCGGCGTCCCAATCACCATCCCCACCTCGGTGAGGCTGGTGGCCCCCGCCTGCCGGGCGATGCCGTAGTCGAGCAGCTTGACCCGATCCACCCGGAAGTCGGCGAGGAAGATGTTGGATGGCTTCAGATCCCGGTGAACGATGCCCTTTGCGTGGGCCGCCGCCAGAGCCGAGGCGAGCTGGATGCCGATCCGCACCGCATCCTGGGTGTTCACCGGAGCCGCGTCGAGCCGGGCGCCGAGGTCCTCTCCGTCGAGCCACTCCATCACCAGGTAGAGCTCGTCGGCCATCCGCCCGTCTCCGAGGTAGGTGACGATCCCCGGGTGGCGCAGCCCCGAGAGGACCTGGACCTCACGGCGGAAACGCTCCACGCCTTCCACACCCCGGAGCGTCTTCACCGCGACGGGGGCGCCGGTCTGACGGTCGCGGCCACGGTGGACGACGCCCATTCCCCCGCTGGAAGCGACGGGACCGATCTCGAAGCGTCCGTCGAGGACGTCACCCTCACGCACCGGCATCTCGTCTGCACTGTGACACGAAACGCAGGTGATGATCGCCGGGGCGGCGGCGATACCCGTGACCTTGGCCCGGCCTGCCGTCCTCGCGTGCGGCTGTGCCGGGTGCCCCGTCAGCGCCGGGTCTGACCGTCGTTCCGGCCGAACACCCCGGCGAAACGAGCATCGCTCCGCACGGCCCGCAGGTCGTCGTCCGATTCGGCGAGCGCCTGGTCATGGAACCCGAGCTGCACCGCCCTGGTCAGTGACGCCAGCGCCGCGTCGACCTTTCCCTGCCGTCCCTGTGCGCACGCCAGCTGGTAGGCGTCGCCCGGCGCCCCCCGCTCGTCCAGGAGACGACTGAACGTCTGCTCCGCCGCGGCGTTCGCGCCGAGCGTCAGCTGGACATCGCCCAGCGCGAGCAGGGTGATCGGCCGCACGTCACCGAGCGCGACCGCCGACTCGAGCGTGGCAACCCCCTCCTTCGCCGCCCCCTGGAGCAGCTGCGCCCGCCCGAGCCGGGAGAGCACCAAAGGGTCCTTCGGGCTCTTCGCGGCCGCAGCCGTGAGCAAGGAGACGGCACGCCCGCCGTCCTGGAACACCAGGGCGCGGAGCGCCTCCCTCGCTGGTGCGGAGAGCGTCGCCGACTCCTTCGGCTCCCAGGCGTACTGCATGTAGCGGGCGGTCTCCCACGCCACGTCGTCCCCGAGGAGGCGCTGGACGACGTGCAGGGCGCCGTCGATCCCCGCCGACACGCCGGCGGTGGTGACGATTCGACCGGTGTCGACGAAGCGGACGCCGGTCTGGACCTGGACCTTCGGAAACGCGCTCCTCAGACGGGGGACGGCGCCCCAGTGGGTCGTCGCCGGACGGCCGTCGAGAAGCCCCAGCCGGGCGAGGATGAACGCGCCGCTGCAGACGGACATGCTGAGCTCGTCCTGTCCCGCGACCTTGCGCACCCAGGCCATGCCGGCCTCACTCCGGCTGAATCCGCGCGAGTCTCCGCCGGGCAGGACGAGGATGTCCGGGGCGGGGCTGTCGTCGACCGAGAAGTCGGGGCGGACCGTGAGCACACCCTGGCTCAGGACCGGCGCACGGGTCGGGGCGACGGTGAAGACCCGGAACGCTCCGTTCCCGGCGGCGGTGAAGACCTCCATCGGACCGGCGAAGTCGAGGATCTCCACCTGGTCGTACACCACGATGGCCACGCTGCGCCGGGCCCACGGCCGTGCGCCTTCGGCCGAGGCCGCCGTTCCGGCGGCGAGGAGGGCGAGGAGAAGGAGCTTCACCGGTTCGATGTGTCGCATGGTGTTCTCGGAGCGGGACGACGGGGTCTCCCCGAGCAACTCCCGTGCCCCGGGCAGCGGGGCCGGCTGTGCAGCGAGCCGCACGCCCCGGGGCCGGTCCGTTCGTGACTGGGATCGGCCGTGCCAGCTCCGAGCAGCGCCCCCGCCCTGCCCGGGGGGCTCAGGTCCGGGCTGCGGCGGGCGAGCCCGGGAGCGCCAGGGCGGGGCACACGCGCTCGAGCAGCCTTGAACGCCGCGGCGCGATTCCCGGGCGATCGGTCGCCGGGTCGGCCAGGACGGCTCCCTCGGCCCCTTCGGCCGGATGCGGTTTCGCCTCGGGCACCCGGCGTGGGAACTCGAGCGTGAACCGGGTGCCGTCGGCTCTGCTGGAGCTGACCTCGACCTGTCCAGCGTGGGCCCGGGCGATCTCATGGACGATGTAGAGACCAAGCCCGAGGCTCTCCCGTGCCCCCACCCGCGTGTCTCCCCGCTGAAAGGGGTCGAAGAGCCGCGGCAGGAGCTCCGCGGGAATCGGATCGCCGTCGTTCTGGACCATGAGCTTGAGGCGGTCCTCGTCGCGGGCATCGACCCGGACGCGAACCGGAGATCCGGGCCGGCCATATTTCAAGCCGTTGGCGATGAGGTTCGAGAGGGCTTGGCCGATCCGCACCTCGTCGAAGACGCCTGCGCCCGTGCCGAGGGTCTCGAGCTCGACTCTGCCTCGCTCCTCGGCGTTGGCCTCGTCCACCACGGCGCGCGCCACGGCGAGAACGTCCCCGGGTTCCGGGCTCAGCGGGAGCCCGTCCCCCAGTCGGAGGTGGGTGAGATCGAGGAGGCTGTTCACGATGCGCAGCGCGCGCTGGGTGGACCGCTGCACGACGTCGGCGCTCCGTCGCGCAACGGAGTCGGGGGGAAGCTCCAGCCCTCGGGTGAGCCGCTCCGAGGAGAGCTGGGCCGCCGTCAGCGGCCCCCGGATGTCGTGGCTGAGGATGGAGATCGCGCGCTGCTGATAGTCATGGGTGCGCGCGCGCTCCTCTGCCACCCGTTCGGCATTGCGGACGTCCCGGCGCGCGCCGAGGAAGGCGAGCACCGTGAGAATCGCCAGGACTGCCCCTCCCCCGAGCGCTGTTCCCACGAGGAGTAGCCCGGTCCCGTGTTGCTCCCGCTGGGAGGTCACGAGCGCCCTCAGCCACCGAGCGCCGCCTGCATCACCTTGACGATCTGTGCGATCGAGAATGGCTTCCGGAGATAGCCCCGCACCAGAGGGTGTGCCTGGAGCCGCGCGCTCTCCGGGCTCGCGCTCATCAACACGACGCGGAAGTCGGCGCAATCGGCCCGGCGGGCGATCTCGTCCAGCAGCTCGGTCCCGTTCATCACCGGCATGTTCAGATCGAGCAGCACCACGCAAGGGCGGGGAACTTCCTCGAGCATGGCGCTGGCGCTTCGACCGTCCCTCGCGGTCCGGACGTCGAACCCCTCCTCGGCGAGGAGGTCGCTCAGCGCGAGAACGATGTCCGGGTCGTCCTCGACCAGGAGGACCGGCGCTGGGGCCATTCCTGCTGAGCTTTTCATCTGACTCCCGGGCGGCTCACCGCCAGGGAGGCCACCGTTCAGGGCCGGACAGACCGGAGAGGCCGGCTCGTCTCGACGCGCGAGCCGCTACGCCGCCTGTTCCCACTGGTCCCGATCGCGAGTGACCGACGCGAAGGTGGTCTCGCGCGCCGGGTTGATCAGGTACGGCCGTTCGTGGTGCGTGAGGTGAGCGTAGATCCCGCAGAAGATCCGGTTCCCCCACGCGTAGTAGCCGTGGTTCAGGTTCACCGGGTGCATGTCCTCGATCCCCGTGGCTGCCTCGCCATTGTGGGTCGACCAGTTGAAGTGAATGATGAACAGCGCGGCGAGGACGTTGGCCGGGAAGAAGACGGCGAGGAAGAACACCGGTCCCAGGAGCCAGACCCAGCAGGCGACCAGGACCAGGTTCGTTCCGTAGCTCACCCAGGCGCGAAAGCGCTCGAAGCGGCGATGCGCCGGCGTGTCGCCCCAGGTGTCGAAGTATTGCTGCTGCAGCTGGATCTCGACGTTGACGATGGTGTGAGTCACCGTCTTCCAGAACGAGGGGAAGTTTGGGTGAGGGTCGCGCTTCCGATCGTCCGAGTACTTGTGGTGCCGCATGTGGACGATGTCCCAGCTGGCGAACCGCACCAGGATGATGAGCCCGAGCAGCTCTCCGACGGCCCGGTTGATCGACCGCGGCAGGTTGCCATGGGTGCAGTTGTGGACCGTCACCTGTGCCCAGATGAACGCGTACACGAGCAGCACGAACACCGGCGCGTACCACCACCCGGGGCCGGGGAGCACCGGCCGGAAGCCCGTGAGGTACATCAGCACGAGCAACACCGAGCAGACGACCAGCCAGAAGCCGTCGTACATCAAGTAGAAGCGGGGGTTCTTCTTGAACTGGTTGATGGGATGCGCGGTGAGGGTCTTCTTGAGCGAGATCAATCGTGTTTCCGGGGCAAGCCGAGAGGGTACGTCAGTGATGGCACCGGTGCCTAGAAACATCGGCGGTGCAGCGAACGCGCCTTGTGCCCGCCTCTCCCGTCCGACTTGATCCCGCGCCCGCCCGCGGTTCCCTGGAGGCCGCCGCCTTGCTCCCCTTGCTTCTTTCCGCAGTGATCGCCGCCGCGCCAGCGCCGGCCGCCCCGAGGACGGTGGCGCAGGAGGTTCACCGGCTGAAGAACGGGATGCGGGTGGTCCTCATCCCCTTCGACTCGCCCGGGCTGGCCGCCTACTACACGCTGGTCCGCGTCGGGAGCCGGAACGAGGCCGAGCCCGGCCGCTCGGGCTACGCCCACTTCTTCGAGCACATGATGTTCCGCGGAACACCCACCACCCCGGGCGAGAAGTACAACGCCACCATGGTGGGCCTCGGGCTGGACACCAACGCCTCCACCAGCGAGGACATGACCCTCTATCGCCTGTTCGGTCCGGCCAAGGCGCTGCCGACGGTGATCGACCTCGAGGCGGATCGCTTCCAGAACCTCTCCTACACCGAGGCCCAGTTCCGGACCGAGGCGGGTGCGATCCTCGGCGAGTACGCGAAGAGCGCCTCGAACCCGATGCTGTCCATGACCGAGAAGATGCTCGAGACCGCATTCACCGAGCACACCTATCGGCACGAGACCATCGGAACGCTCGCCGACGTGAAGGCGATGCCGGAGGGGTTCGACTACTCGCGCGAGTTCTTCCGCCGCTACTACACCCCGGACAACGCCACCGTCTTCGTGGTCGGGGACTTCGACCACGCCGCGACGCTGGCACACATCGAGAAGGCCTACGGGCCATGGAAGGGGAAGGTCCGCCCGGCGGCGATCCATCCCGAGCCTCGGCAGACGGCGCCCCGCCGGGCGAGCGTTCCGTGGGCCAGCCCCACGCTCCCGCGGGTGTGGATCGCCTGGCATACCCCGTCTGCGGCCGACCTGCGCGCGACGGCGGTCCAGCTGGTGCTCAACGAGTACCTCTTCGGCGACACCAGCCCGCTGGTGCAGGATCTGGTCCGCACCCGGCAGATCGCAGACGCCGTCCAGGCGACGTACGGCCCGCCACGGGACCCGTCGCTCTTCGGGGTGCTCCTCCGCATGAAGGCGGCCAGCGATCTGGCGCCAGGCGAGCAGGCGGTGCTCGCCGAGATCCGACGGCTCGGGGAAGGCAAGGTGGACGCCCCACGGGTGGCCGCGGTGCGGTCCAACGTCAAGTACGACCGGCTCATGGTGCAGGACAACGCCAACCGCGTCGCGCGCGAGGCGGCGGTCAACACGGCACTGACCGGGGACGTTGGCTACCAGGACCGGCTGCTGGCCACGATCGGCACGGTGACGCCGGAGGAGCTGTCCGGATTCGCCCGGAAATATCTGAACGCCTCCAACTCGACCACGGTGACGCTGCAGACCAGGCCGCCCCCGGCGACCGGAGGGGCGAACTGATGCGCGCCCTCGCCTGGGCCGGTGCGCTGCTCGCCCTGATCGTCACCGGCTGCGCCGCGTCGAAGCCCGCACCGAGCGCGACCGACGCAGCGAGGAAGCTCGGAGCCCCTGCTGCCTCGGGTGCCGGTCCCGAGGCGATGATCGCTCCGGTCACCCCGACCGCCGCAGCGACGCCGCTGCCGCCGCCCGGGCAGCCGGGCCCGGTGCTCCTCCCGCCTTCCGGCCAGCCACTGGTCTCCATCCAGCTGCGGTTCCGCACGGGCTCGGTCGACGATCCGGACGGTCAGGCGGGGATCAGCGCGCTGGCCGCCGAGGTGATGTTCGAGGGCGGAACCGAGACGCTCACTTCCCAGCAGCTCCGCGAGGCGCTCTTCCCCTACGCCGCAGACTGGTCGGTCCGGGTGGACAAGGAGCAGACCACCTTCGCCATCCGGGTCCACCGCGATGGGCTGGAGAAGGTGGCCGGACTGTTGACCGATGCGCTGACCCACCCCCGCTGGGATCCGGCCGAGTTCGCACGCCTCCGGGACGCTGTGGTCAACGACATCGAGAAGCGGCTCCGCCAGGGCGACGACGAGAACCTCGGCAAGGAGGCGCTTGGCGAGCTGATGTTCGCGGGCCATCGCTACGGATGGCTCACCTCCGGCCACGTGGGCGATCTCCGCAGTCTTGACGCTCCCCGCGGTGCGTGCCCATGCGGGACGGGTCTTCACCCGCGACCGCCTCTCGATCGGCATTGCCGGGGGCTACCCCGCGACCTCCAGGCGCGTCTCACCGCCGCGCTCCAGGCGCTCCCGGCGACCGGTGCGCCGGCGCCGGTCCTCACCTGGGCCGTTCCGCGCCGGCCGCGCTTCCTGCTGGTGGAGAAGCAGACCGATTCGATGGCGATCTCCATCGGCGCTCCGTGGGCGCTCGGCCGCGGCGATCCGGACTGGGCGGCGATGACGGTGGCGCGAAGCGCGTTCGGCGAGCACCGGCAGTTCAACGGCCGGCTGATGCAGCGGCTGCGAGAGGTGCGGGGGCTGAACTACGGCGACTACGCCTACCTCGAGGCCTTCGTCCAGGAGGGCGGTCAGGCACCCACCGCCCAGACCGGCCGCGCTCGCCGGCAGCAGGCCTTCAGCATCTGGATCCGCCCGGTCCAGAACGAGAACGCCCTCTTCGCGCTCCGCGCCGCGCTGTACGAGCTGCAGCGTTCGCTGGGCGAGGAACCGTTCAGCGACGCGGAGGTCGCCCGCACCCGGAGCTTCCTCGACGGCTACCTCCTCCTCTTCGCCCAGACCGACGCCCGCAAGCTGGGATACGCGCTGGACGGCCAGTTCCTCGGGGTGAACGACTTCCTCGCGCGCTGGCGCGCCTCGGTGCCGGCGATCACCACGGCCCAGGCGAACGAGGCGTGGCGTCGCTGGGTCCATCCCGAGCAGATGCAGATCGTGATCGTCACGCCGGACGCGACGGCGCTGAAGAAGGCGATCCTGGCCAACGCTCCCTCGCCGATTCACTACCCGAAGGACGCCCAGGGGAAGCCACGCGAGGTGCCGAAGGCGGTGAGCGACGCCGACGCGATCATCGCCGCGTTCCCGCTCGGTGCGCAGGGCGACGAGGACGTGCGCATCGTGAAAGTGAACGCGCTCTTCGAGTAGCGCCGGAGGCTCACCGGTCCGTGCGGTACACCCGCTGGACGTACTCCGACATCATCCGGGCGGTGGTGAACCCGGCGCCCGCGGTCCGCAGCGACGCCTTGATGCGCCGCACCCAGCCGACCGGCACGCCCGCCGCATCGCGGTCGTGGAACGAGGGAACGACCTCGCGCTCGAGGATCTCGTAGAGCATCGTCGCGTCACGCGCGTCCTGGGCCTGTTCGTCCTGCCCATCCGCGGGAATGCCCCAGCCGTTGGTCCCATCGAACGCCTCGGGCCACCACCCGTCGAGCACGCTCAGGTTGAGCCCGCCGTTGAGCGCCGCCTTCATCCCGCTGGTTCCGCTGGCCTCGAGCGGGGCACGCGGGAGGTTGAGCCACACGTCGCACCCGGCGACCAGGTGGCGTGCGGTCTCGAGGTCGTAGTCCTCCAGGAAGGCCACGTAGCCCATCGCACCGGTCGCATCCTTCAGCTCGAAGATGCGCTGCACCAGCCGCTTGGCGCCGTCGTCCGAGGGGTGCGCCTTGCCGGCGATGACCAGCTGCAGCCGGCGCGGTCCCTGGAGTAGGGCGAGCGCCCGGCCCGGGTCGCGGATGAGGAGGTCCAGCCGCTTGTACGCGGCCACTCTCCGGGCGAAGCCGAGCGTGAGCACGTCGGGGTCGAAGGTGCGTGCCGCCGCCTCGACGTAGGGGATGGTCTCGCCGCGCGCCAGGCGGTCCCGGACGGTCTTCCGGCGCACGAACTCGACCAGGGCTCGCCGGAGGGCGCCGCGCAACGCCCAGAGCTCGCCGTCGGGGATGCTCTCCACCGCCGCCCAGGCCCGCGGGTCACCCGCGCGCCAGGTGGGCGGCAGCCGCCGGTCGAGGAGGGCCTGCAGCTCGGGGGCGATCCAGGTCGGGGCGTGCACGCCGTTGGTCACATGGGTGATCTGCACGTCGAGCGATCGCCACATCGCCCGCGACACCTCGCCGTGCTTCGCGCTCACCGCGTTCGCGCTGCGGCTGGTCCGGAGGGCCAGCTCGGTCACGCCGAAGGAGGGCACGTCCGGCGGCTGGGCCAGGGCGAGGAACTTGCCCCGGTCGATGCCCAGCTCGCCCGGGAGATCTCCCAGGAGGCCCATGATCTCGTCCTGCCCGTAGTGCTCGTTGCCGGCGGGGATCGGGGTGTGGGTGGTGAAGACCACGCGCTGACGCGCCTCCGCGAGCGCCCGGTCGAAGGGGAGACCGGACCGCACGGCCTCGCGGGCGAGCTCGAGCGCGGCGAGCGCCGCGTGTCCCTCGTTGAGGTGCACGATCGACGGCGAGATCCCGAGCGCCTGCAGCGCGCGGAGCCCGCCCATTGCCAGCACCGCGTACTGCATCACCCGGAAGGTGCGGTCACCGACGTAGAGCGTGGAGGTGATCCAGCGATCCACCGGCTGGTTCCGCGGGACATCGGTGTCGAGCAGGAACAGCGGCACCCGCCCCACCTGGACGTGCCAGATCTGGGCGACCACCGGATGACCGCGGAGCGTCAGCTCGACCAGGCGCGGCTTGCCGTGGTCGTCGACCTCCAGCCGGACGGGGAGCTCCTCCGGATTCCGCCGTGGCCCACCATTCGTGCTGCCAGCCCGAGCGGTCCAGGCGCTGGTGGAAGAAGCCACGGCGGTAGAAGAGCCCCACGCCCACCATGGGGAGCCCGCTGTCGGAGGCCTGCTTGAGCACGTCGCCGGCGAGCACTCCGAGCCCGCCCGAGTAGATGGGGAGCGAAGCGTGGAGTCCGTACTCCGCGCAGAGGAAGGCGATGGGCCGCTCCGCGCTCGCTCCACTTCCCGTGTCGAACGGCCGGGCCAGGTCGGCCTCGAGGGTGTGGGCGAGTGCCTCGGCCCGGCCCAGCAGCGCGGCGTCGCACGCGACCTGCGCGAGGCGGAGCGGCCCGGCGTCCCGGAGCAGCTTCACCGGGTTGTGGCCCGAGCTCTCCCAGCGCTCGGGATCCACCGCCTGGAAGATGGCGGCGGCCTCGGGGTGCCAGGACCACCAGAGATTCGTGGCCAGGGTCGCGAGCGGCTGGAGCGCCCCGGAGAGGCGCGAGTGGAGCGGCTCCTCGGCGTGCAGCGAGCAGGGTGAAAGCGAGGCCATCCGGGACCCCCGAAGAAGGTGCGGCGCGCCGGAGAATGGACCTGCACCACGCCGAATACCAGCGGAGGGGCTCCGGACTCACGCGCCGCGGCGCCGCTGAGGGAAGTCTGCCCGACGTCACAGGTGTCCGGCTCCGCCCAGTCCGGCAGGGCGAGAGGATGGCGCCGCTGCTTCGGCGTCGCGTTGCCGTCGAGCGGCGTGATGGCGGCGAACGTCGCGCTTGCGACGGGTCGTATCGGCCCCAGACGATGCGGATGCGGCGTGGCGCGAACCCGCAGGTTGCATTTCTGTCTTGACGCCATCCGGGTGCACGAGCAGCGTCCGGCGCCCCCGGGCGTCCCCACCCCGTTCGCAGCTCGAGCCCGGACCCACCCCCATCGGAGGTACGAGGCATGCGGATTCCCCCGATTCGGGACAGCCTGTTTCGCGGCCGTCTCGCTGCTCGTTGCAACGGAGGCGCGCGCAGCCACGTCGGCAAGCACGACGCCGACACCATCGCCAGGGAGGCCGACGCGCAGCCCGGCGCGAGCGGTGCCAGCGCCGCCGTCGACAAGAACGGCAAGCTCCGGGCGATCACCGCGGAGGAAGCCAAGGCGCTCCTCACGCGATGGCTCCCTACATCAGCCAGTCCAGCGAGGGACTAACCCCGGTTCATCACCAGAGCGGGGCCATCTCCATCGACCTCCAGGACCGTTCCAGTCTGTCTCGGTGGCGCGGGTCGCGACCGATCGAAGCCCCGTCGTCCGCTGCGTCACCACCCGGGCCGAGGCCGAGCAGTTCCTGGCGAAGGACTCCACGAGGTCCGGCAAGGCGAGCACCAAGAAAACCCGGGCGACGAAGCCCGCGGTCCGCACCGCCAGCGCTCCGGCCACGGCGATGACCACCACCTCCGCTCCGCTGGAGGAGAAGTGATGATCCGCGCCCGGCTCATGGTCCTCGCGGCCTCGATGGCCTTCTCGGTCCCCGCGCTCGGCGGAGCGACCATCACCATCGTCAACGCCAACGCGCCCGGCATCGGCTTCAACGACCCGACGCCGGCTGCCCCCGTGGGCGGCAATCCTGGCACCACCGTGGGCGAGCAGCGGCTCATTGCCTTCCAGTTCGCAGCGGACATGTGGGGTGCAACGCTCGACAGCTCGACGGAGATCCGGATCCAGTCCTCGTTCGTTCCCCTGGCCTGCACCGCCACCACCGCGACGCTGGGCTCCGCAGGCGCGATCCAGGTGCTCTCTGAACTTCCCGGGGGCCGGCTTCGTGGACACCCTGTACCACAGCGCGCTGGCCAACAAGCTCGCCAGCGAGGATCTGATCCCCGGTGACCCTGGCACCAGCGCCGACGACATCCGCGCCCGGTTCAACTCGGACATCAGCAAGCCAGCCTGCCTTGCCGGCACCAGCTGGTACTACGGCCTCGACACCAACCACACCGCCAGCCAGATCAACCTGGTCACGGTGCTCCTGCACGAGTTCGCCCACGGGCTCGGGTTCTCGAGCTTCGCCAACGTGAGCACCGGCACGTACCTCGCCGGGTTCAGTGACGTGTACTCGAAGTACTACTTCGACGACACCACCGGAAGACGCGTGATCAGATGACCGACACCGAGCGGAGGCTCTCCGCGATCAACTCCGGAACGTGGTCTGGACCGGACCGAAGGTGACCGCCTCGATGCCCCACCGTGCTGGCTCCCGGGACGCCTCTCCTCAAGGTGAACGCGCCGGCGTCGGTCGCCGGCGACTACCAGGTGGGTCCCGCCTCGTTCGGTCCGCCGGTGGCGAGTCCAGGCATCAGTGGTGACGTCGTCTTGGCCCTCGACGCGTCGAACGCCGCTGGCCCGAGCATTACGGACGGCTGCACCGCGATCACCAACGCCGCCGCGCTGGCCTGGAGCATCGCGCTGGTGGACCGCGGAACATGCGGCTTCGTGGTCAAGGTGAAGAACGCGCAGGACGCGGGAGCCATCGCGTGCTGGTGGCCGACAACGTGGCCGGCGGCCCTCCGTCCGGCCTCGGCGGCGCGGACCCCACCATCACCATCCCCTCGGTCCGCATCACCCTGGCCGACGGGCAGGCAATCAAGGCCGCACTCCTCGGTGGGCCGGTGAACGCGACCCTGCTCGTCGATCCCACGGTGCGTGCGGGAGCCGATCGTGCTGGCCGCGCACTGCTCTACACCCCAAATCCAGTCCAGCCGGGCTCCACCGTCTCGCACTGGGACACCATCGCCACCCCGAACCAGCTGATGGAGCCTGCAATCAACAACGACCTCAAGCTGGCCGTGGATGTGCCGTACGACCTGACCCGCGCGCAGCTCCGCGACGTCGGCTGGTTCCCGGACGGCGACCTGGACGGGGTCGCGGACGATGCGGGCGACCAGTGCCTCGGATTCGTATCTGCGAACGACGGTCATCGTGGATGGGGAGAACACCGGTGTCCCGAATACGTTCTTCCCGAATGGCTGCACGATCAGCACCTGGTCGCCCGGTGCAAGACGGGCGGGGCCAACCACGGGGCGTACGTCAGCTGCGTGGCCGATCTGACCAACACGCTGAAGACGCTCCAGCTCATCACTGGCGCGCAGAAGGGCGCGATCCAGAGGGACGTCGCGCACGACAATTAGGTCGTCTCCCGGGGCGGGGTGCCGGTCACCCGCGGCACCTCGCCCCGCTGTTCAGTGCGTCCCGCCCAGGTCCGCCTCGAGCTCCTTCTGGACCAGGGACATCGGGATGAGTCCGATGCGTAGGAGCCCATCGAGGAGCGCCTTCATCGGAAGCGGCCCTCGTGCCGTGCGGGCGATGACCTCGTCGAGCTGCACCTTCCCCACGATGTAGCTCGTGCCGTAGGCCGGTCGTCGCAGGAACAGGCCTTGCTCGCCGCGCACCGTCCGGCCGTCCAGCCGCAGCCAGCCGCGCGGCGTGGAGGCCGAGGCGAACGCGCTCGCCTGCTCCAGCGTCCACTGGTTGGCGTGCATCCGGAGATCACCCATCGCCCGCGCCGCGCGCTGCGCGAGCATCACGTCAACCAGCTCCCGGGCGCGGGGCGGACGCCCGTCGAAGAGCCCGGCGTGCATCATCAGCTCCTCCATGGCCGTGGCCACCCCCTCGGTCCGGGTGTTGAAGATGTTGTACAGCGCAGGCCGCCGACGGATCGGACTGGCCGGCGGCTGGTTCTCCATCGCCGCCAGGTCGAGGAAGTGCCACATGTGCAACCGCAAGGGCATCGGGTCCCGGGCCTCCACCTCGGCGAAGAACTCGAGCGGCGGTGTCGGGTCGAAGCCGCCGGGGAGCACGGCGAGCGCAGGCTCCATCCACGGGTGCCAGGTGATGAAGTCGTTCTTCCTCAGGAAGTCGACCCAGGCCTTCACCACCTCGTCGAAGCGCCGCTGGTGCTCCTGGACCGTGGTGGCCGGCTCGAGCGGGGGCAAGGCCCGGTTGCGGAGCTCTTCCTCCGCCAGGCCCGCGCGGGCACGGTCGAGCTCGCGCGTCATGAGGATCACCAGCTGGTCCCAGGTGAACGGCACGAGCGCCACGTTGGCCAGGTACCAGTTGTAGTTCTCGACGCCCACGCCCGAGGAACCGGTCTTCGTCTTCGCCTGCGCCGTGACCCAGGCCCCGTAGTCGTTCGTCGCCGCCAGCGCCCCGCGGACGGCGGCGGCCAGCTTCGGCGAGCTCGCGCTCTTGCGTCCCAGGCCCTCGAGCGCGGCGAGCTGCTCGCGGATCGGTCCGCCGGCGACCGTCCAGAGATCCTTCCCGTTCCCGGTGAGGTTCTTCCTCGCCTGGGCGAGGAGCGGGGGGATGACCGAGAGCTGCGCGACGAGGCTCGCCTCGGCGGCCTCGGACAGGGGGAAGGAGAGCGCCCAGAGCTCGATGGACGCATCGGCATATTCGGCCTCGCGCGCCGGCTGGTCGGATTGCTCGGAGAAGACGGTGACGTAGAACGCCGGGTCCCGCGTCCAGGGGCGGAGGATGCGGTGGTCGAAGTCGAGGCCCATCATCTCCGCCCGAACCAGGGCGAGGTCGTCCTTCTGCGCCAGCGTGAACCGCGAGGAGTCGATCGCGCCGAGTCGCGCGAGCCAGCCGGGCAGGGCGCGGGCCTGCGCCGCCATCGCCTTGGCTCCGTAGTCCGGCACTCCCTGGACGCGCGGCGGTCGCTGGAACTCGCGCCACTCGCCGAAGAGCGTCGGGAGATCGTCCCCGGCGGGCGGGGCAGCGGCGGCGTGAATCGCAGTCAGCGCCAGCAGCAGAGAGGGCACCCGGCGGAAGGTGGCCCCTCGCAGGGTCATGGTCGTCGGCATGCCTCACCATCGCACAGCGCCTCGCGCGCGGGCCGTCCGTGAATGCGAGCAGCCGGCAATCGCGCACCGGCTGCTCCCCTTGGCGCCGTCAGGGCACGACGTTCGGCCTGCCGGCGTCGTACCGGGCCTTGGCCGGCAGCGTGGACACGGTGCCGGTCAGCGGATCGACCCAGGGCCACGGATTGCTTCCGAAGAAGGCCGGCCTGGCGCCGAGGTAGAGAGACGGGGGAATCGTCCGCGCGCCGCTGGCCCAGATGATGCGGCCGTTGACCGAGTCCCAGTTCCCGTCGCGGTAGATGTGCGCGGCGGAGTAGCCGTTGTCCCAGCTCCCGAGCGACGGAAGTTGTTCCCCAGCTGGAAGATGGGCGTCCCGTTCGGCGACGAGGGCGTGGTCTGGTACACGTTGCCGCCCCGGAGCACGTTGCCCACGAACGCGCTGTCGTGGGTGTAGGCGTCCACGCCCACCGCGCGGATGTTCCCGGTCGTGTTCCCCGACGAGTTCCGGCCGTTGGCGTAGTTCCGGAAGTGGGTGTGCCATGCGGAGTTGCCGTGGGTGGTGTCCGACCCGATGTTGGGCGTCCAGTTCCCCTCGACGAGGTCGTTGTGGGTGAACGCGCCGTGGCTGTCGTCGATGGCGCTCTCCTGCCAACCCGGTGAGTTCCAGAGCACCGCGTTGTCCACGTAGTTGTAGGCGATGACGTTCCCCCCTCCGCTGGAGATGGAGGCCACCGGCTTGTTGTTGTTGATGGAGATGTTGTTCTCCACCAGGCTGGCCGAGGTCCCGGTGCCGAGGACGATGCCGTACGCCTGTCCGCCCGGGTTCTCGTCGCGCGAGTCGTGCACGTACGAGTCGCGGACCTCGCAGCGGTAGCAGCGCCCGAGCCCGATGTTGTAGCCATCCTTCCCAGGGTGGGCCTGGTCGTAGCGCGATCCGTCCGCCTCCACGTTCTTCGCCCAGGCGTAAGCCATGTAGCTGAAGGCGATGGTCCCGCCCGGGAAGCCCCACTGGTTATTGCCGCCGGCGACGCCGATGGACTCGATCCCCGACCAGCGGTTGCCGAGGAACACCGAGCGGTTGTCCTTCGGGACCACCCGCCAGACCTGGGGCTGCCGCCAGTCGAAGAAGTCCATCACCAGCGGGTCCTTCAGGTAGAGCGTGTTCCCGCTGATGGCGACAATCTCGCTGGTCTGCATCATCGAGCGCCAGCGCGGTACGGCGCTGATCGCCGCGGCGTTCGCGCTGGCCAGATCCGAGACGTTGATGTCGGGAGCGCCGGTGCTCGGCCCGGCCCAGGACAGCGTCGGCTGCCGCTTGAAGTACTGCGCGTCATAGAACCACATGAACTCGCCGTTGAACTGGACCGCACCGACCGCCTTCGCGGGGCCGTCCAGCATGTCGATGGTGATGACGTCGCCGACGGCGAACCTGCTCCCGTCCGCGACCGGGACGTTGGTGGTCCACATCCAGGCGTTGCCGGTGACCGCGACCACGCGGAAGTCGGCGTCCGAGAAGCCGGTCCGGTGGCCGAAGAGGACCACCGTGCCGTACTCGGGGATGGTGCCGTTGGCGACCAGGTGAGTCTGGTCCGGTCCCTCGCCACGGAGGGTGACGTTGTCCGCGGTCACGTAGAGGCCAACCCGCCCGCCCTTGTTGGGCAGGGTCTGGGGGTTCACGTAGTAGGTGCCGGCCTTGAGCTTGACGATCTTCCGGCTGCTCGGAGTGGCCGCGGCTCCCGCGGCGTTGATCGCTGCCTGCGCCGCCGCGGTGAAGGCGGCCGCGTTGCCCGGCCCGGTCAGCCCCGGGTTGACCGAGTAGCCGCCGTAGGGATTGCCGGCGGGAACCCAGACCGTCGCCGGACGGACGGGGTCATCGTCGCGTGGAACGCCGCCCGGGATGCCGGGGTTCCAGGTGGTCCTGAACTGCTTGGGGAGGATGGACTGGTCGATGGAGAGCGCGCTGGTGCTCTCCCCGGTCGCGTCTTGCCCCTCGGTGCCCGGGGCGGAGCCGCATCCGATGGCGCCAGCGAGAATTGCCGGGAGAAGCCATCGGATGGCCGGGTGCAATGGTGTGGCTGTGCTGTGTCGAATCATCTCGTCTCGAGGAGCGCCCCGTGACGGCGGCGCTCGCGCTTGGGTGGACCGATGACCCTCACACGCCACGAGACGACGTCTGAGCGATTCGTACGGGCCCGCGCCGGGCGCTCGCTTTCCAGGCTTGTCCCCGGCCGACCGACTGCCAGCCCCGTACGCTATAAGTCTTGCTCGATGGGTGAGCCCCTCGTCCTGGGCGACGGAGTCGAGTGGGTGGTCGACGCGTTCGGCTGCGACCCGGCGGCGCTCCAGAGCCCAGAGCAGCTGAGGTCGCTCTTCCTCCGGGCGATGGGCGAGCTCGGGCTGCACCCGGTCGGACCGGCGAGCGTCCACACCTTCCCGGGCCACGGTGGCGTCACCGCCGTCCAGCTGCTTTCCGAGTCGCACCTCACGGCGCACACCTTTCCGGAGACCGGCTACGCGGCGTTCAATCTCTACTGCTGTCGCCCCCGGCCGGACTGGCCCTGGGCGGAGCGGCTGGGCGAGCTGCTCGGCGCCGCGCGCGTCGAGGTGCGCCGCATCGCCCGTCCCGGACCCCCTCCATGACCCAGGCCGCACCCCGGCAGGGGAAGTGCCCCAACTGCGGTGCGCCGATCGAGTTCAAGCTCGGTGCCTCGCGTGCGACGGTGTGCGGCCACTGCCAGGCCATCGTCGTGCGAGCGGGACAGGACTTCATGGCGGTGGGCAAGGTCGCGGACCTCATCCCCACCGGCACCCGCATTGCGCTGGGAAGTCACGGAGTCATCGGCCAGCTGGCGTTCGAGGTCATCGGGCGACTCCAGTACCAGTGGCAGCAAGGCGTCTGGGACGAGTGGTACGTCGCCTTCGCCGACGGCCGCTGGGGCTGGCTCGCCGAAGCGCAGGGGCGCTTCTACGTCACGCGGCGGATGTCTCCCCGTCCGGTGCCCCGGCGGGTGGAACCGGGCCAGAGCTTCTTCGTCGAGGGGCTCGGCCGCTTCACGGTGAGCGACGTGAAGCGGGCGCGCATCGTTGGCGCGCAGGGCGAGCTACCGGATCCGGTCAAGCTCGGCGAGTCGCCCCTCACCGCCGATTGCGAGAGCGAGAAGGGCGGGTTCGCCACGCTCGACCTCGGCGACGGCTCCGGGGAGCCGGTCCTCTATGCAGGCCGCCAGGTGCCCTTCGAGGCGCTGCACCTCGGCGAGACGCCGGACGCGGCCGTGGTGCGGCAGCCTCGACCGAGCGGCGAGAAGCTGAGCTGCCCCAACTGCGGCGCGCCGCTCTCGCTCCGCGTCCCGGAGCAGAGCGTCCGGGTGGTGTGCGAGAGCTGCAACCACCTCCTCGACACGAGCCAGGGTGCCTTCCGGGTCATCGGCGCGCTGGAGCGGGGCCGCAAGGAGCCGCGAACCCCGCTCGGCTCGGCGGGAGTCCTCCGTGAACGCCAGCTGCTCGTCGTCGGGTGGATGCTCCGGAGCTGCACCGTCGACGGTGAGCGGTACCCGTGGGGCGAGTACCTCCTCTGGGAGGAGAAGACGCAGAGCTTCGCCTGGCTGGTGGAGAGCGACGGGCACTGGCAGCTCGGGACCCCGATCTCGGTCGCCGACGTTCACGCCGCCGACGATGCGGAGTTCGGCGGGAAGCGCTTCCGCCACTTCTCGTCGGTGAAGGCCGTGGTGGAGCAGGTGCTGGGCGAGTTCTACTGGGCCGTCCAGACCGGGGACGAGGTCCAGAGCGACGTGTACATCCGGCCCCCGGAGGGACTCTCCCGCGAGCTCGGCGGCGGCGAGGTGAACTGGACGCACCTCGAGCACCTCGAGGCGGCGGAGGTGGCCCGCGCGTTCGACCGGCCCGGGCTGGTCCAGGAGCGACCGGAGGGTGTGGGAGAGCTGCAGCCCTGGCCCCATGCCGCGACCTGGAGGACGATGCGCCGCTGGATGGTGGGCGGCACCCTCACGTTGCTGCTCCTCCTCGTCGCGTTCGCGGCCCGCCCTTCGAAGGTCCTGGTGGACCAGTCGTTCACCCCGGAGGAGCTGCTCACGACCGACGGTGACTGGGCTCCAGGGAGTGAACGGGTGCACGCCTATCTCTCCTCCGAGATTGAGCTGGCCGGGACCGGGGCGCTCCGGGCGGAGCTCTCGAGCGACGCGGCCGACTCGTGGGCCAGCGCCGAGGGCGCGGTGATCAATACCGTGAGTGGCGAGGCCTCGCCGTTCGCCCTCGAGGCCAGCTACTACTCTGGCTACGAGGACGGCGAGCGGTGGACCGAGGACCACCGCACCGCCTCGGCGGACATCCCCTCTCCCGGACCGGGAACGGTCATCGTGCGGGCCGATCTCCAGTGGCAGGAGGGTCGGCGGCCACCGGACATTCGCCTCCGCCTGCGTGGCGAGACCTTCAGTGGGTGGCAGTTCCTCGGCTGCCTGGCGCTGCTCTGGTGGCCCATCGTCTATCCGCTCCGGCGGGCCGCCTTCGAGCGGGCGCGCTGGGAGAACTCCAACCTCGGTGGAGAGAGCTGACCATGGCCTGGGTCTACCGCGTGTGGGTGGTGGCGGTGCTCGCGCTTTTCGGATGGGGCAGCCTCAGCGGACGGCGGATGCTCAGCCCGGCGCTCCAGCGCATCGATCCGAGCGTGCGCTCGTCACCGGGCGGCTATCGCTCCTACCACTTCTGGCACAGCGGCTTCGCGGGCGGGAAATGAGCGAGACAGGTTCAGGAGGAACATCATGCCGGAGCACACGGTCAGAGCGTTGATCGAGGTCGTGGTCTTCTCGGGGGTGGGGATCGTCGTCTTCGCGGTGGCGTTCTTCGTCATCGCCAGGGTGTCCCCCTTCTCGCTGCGGAAGGAGCTGGAGGAGGACCAGAACACCGCGCTCGGCGTGGTGATCGGCTCGATGATCATCGGGCTCTCCCTGATCATCAGCGCCGCCATCCACGGCTGACATGGACGCCGAGGCGACGGCCCCCGGGCGGCGGAGACCCGAGGCGCTCGATGCGAAGCTCCTGCTGCTGACCGCGCTGATCATCGCCGTGTGCGGCCTGGTCTACGAGCTGCTCGCCGGCACGCTGGCCAGCTACCTGCTCGGCGACTCGGTGATCCAGTTCTCGACCGTCATCGGGCTCTACCTCGTCGGCGATGGGCCTGGGGAGCTGGCTCTCCGGGAAACTCGACAGCCAAGTCGCCCGGCGCTTCGTCGAGGTCGAGCTCGGGGTGGCGCTGGTGGGCGGGCTCGCGGCGCCCGCGCTCTTCCTCGCCTTCGGCCACCTCTCCTTCTTCCGCGTGGTGCTCTACGGCTTCGTCGCCGCGGTGGGCACGCTGGTCGGCCTGGAGATCCCGCTCCTGCTCCGCGTGCTCCGGGATCAGCTCCCGTTCAAGGACCTCATCGCCCGCGTCCTCACGGTCGACTACCTCGGCGCGCTGCTCGCCTCGCTCCTCTTCCCGCTGCTCCTGGTCCCGCGCCTCGGGCTGGTGCGCACCGGCCTGGTGTTCGGGGTGCTCAACGCCGCGGTCGGCCTCTGGAGCACGCACCTGCTCCGGACGCTCATCCCGCGTCCCCGGGACCTGCAGATCAAGGCCGTGGTCATCCTCGCGCTCCTCGTGGCCGGGGTGGTCGGCGCGGACCGGATCACCGCGCTCGCCGAGGAGGGCATGTACGCCGACGAGGTGATCTTCGCCCGGAGCTCGGCGTACCAGCGCATCGTCGTCACCCGCGGTCGCGCCGGCTTCCAGCTCTTCCTCAACGGCAACCTCCAGTTCGCCAGCGCGGACGAGGCCCGCTACCACGAGGCGCTGGTGCACCCGGCGATGAGCCTCGCTCCCGGGGCCCGGCGGGTGCTCGTGCTCGGCGGCGGCGACGGCCTCGCGGCGCGCGAGCTGCTCAAGTATCCGGAGCGTCGAGGAGATCCAGCTGGTGGACCTCGACCCGGCGATGACCGGGCTCGCCCGCTCGTTCCCGCTCCTGCGCGAGCTGAACCGGGACAGCCTCGACTCCCCGCGGGTCCAGGTGACGAACGAGGACGCCTACACCTGGCTCGCTGGCGACCATGGGAGGTTCGACGCCGCCATCGTCGACTTCCCGGACCCGAACAACTTCGCGCTCGGCAAGCTCTACACCACGCACTTCTACCGGATGCTGCGCCGGGCACTGGCCCCCGGGGCGCCGGTCGCCATCCAGGGGACCAGCCCGCTCATGGCGCGCAACTCGTACTGGTGCGTGGCGCAGACGCTCGAGGCGGCTGGCTTCGCGTGCGCGGGTACCACGCGGCGGTCCCGAGCTTCGGCGAGTGGGGCTTCCTGCTCGCCCGCGACACACCATTCGACGTGCCGGCCAGGCTCCCGCCGCTCGAGCTGCGCTTCCTCAACGACGCGGCGCTGGCGGCGATGTTCGTCTTCCCCGCGGACATGGCCCGGGTCCCCACCGAGGTGAACCGGCTGGATAACCAGATCCTCGTCCAGTACTACGAGGCGGAGTGGAAGCGCTGGAACTGACCGGCGAGCGATGAAACCGGATCTCCCGCCGCGAGCTGCTCGCCGCCTCGCTGGGCGCCGGCGCCGCCATCGCGGCCTGCCGGCGGCAGCCCCGCATCGGCTTCGAGGGCGCCCTGCTCGGCCAGAGCGCGAGCGGGGCCACAGGCTCCGCGACGGCTTCCGGCCGCCGCCGGCCCGCCGCGAGCGTACGGGGTGGCCATCCTCGGCGCCGGCGTCGCCGGGCTCTCGGCGGCGTGGAGGCTGCAGCGGCGCGGAATCACCGACTTCACGGTGCTCGAGCTCGAGGACCGGCCAGGCGGAACGAGCCGCAGCGGCCAGAACGCGGTCAGCGCCTTCCCCTGGGGCGCCCACTACGTGCCCGCGCCGCTCGACGCGAGGAGCGACCTGGCCGCGCTGCTCCGCGAGATGGAGGTCGTCGAGGGCGTGGACGCGGGGGGCCGCCCGGTGGTGGGCGAGTCGTTTCTCTGCCGGGCTCCCCAAGAGCGGCTCTTCTTCGGCGGCGCCTGGCACGAGGGGCTCTACCCGCGCTACGCCGCCAGCCGCGATGACCTGCGCCAGCTCCGCGTCTTCGAGGCCGAGATGGATCGGCTGGTGGGGGCGCGCGACGCAGCCGGCCGCCGCGCCTTCGCCCTCCCCAGCGCGGACTGCGGCCGGTTGCCGGAGATCGATGCGCTCGACGGGATCTCGATGGCCGAGTTCCTCGACCGGCGCGGCCTCACCAGCCCGCGGCTGCGCTGGTACGTGGAGTACGCCTGCCGCGACGACTACGGCTGCCGGCTCGAGACGACGTCGGCGTGGGCGGGCGCCTTCTACTTCGCCTCGCGGGTCGAGCGGCCCGGGGCGCGCGCCTCGGAGTTCGTGACCTGGCCCGAGGGGAACGGGGCGCTCGTCGCGCATCTGGAGAAGCCGCCGCGCCGCGAGTTCGCACCGGCATGGTGGTCACCGACGTGGTGCCCGGACCCCGGAGCGTCGAGGTGCACGCCTGGGACGCGGCGAGGGAGGAGGCCTTCGTCATCGACGCCGAGCATGCCGTCTTCGCGCTGCCGCAGCTCCTGGCAGCTCGGCTCGTGGCGCCGTACCGCGAGCGGCCTCCACCGCACCTCGACGCGTTCGGCTACAGCCCGTGGGTGGTGGCGAACGTCACGCTGCGCGGGCGCCCGAGGGAGCGTGGGTTCCCCCTCGCCTGGGACAACGTCCTCCACGACTCGGGGAGCCTCGGCTACGTCGTGGCCACGCACCAGGCCGGGCGGGACCACGGCCGGACCGTCTGGACCTGGTACCTGCCGCTCACCGATGCCGACCCCCGGCGGCGCGCGAGCAGCTCCTCTCCGCGGATTGGAAGCACTGGGCAGATCTGGTCGTCGCGGACCTACGGCGCGCGCACCCGGACCTCGCGTCACTGGTCGAGCGGCTCGACGTCTGGCGCTGGGGGCACGCGATGGTGCGCCCCACGCCCGGTCTGCTCCGGGGCGGGACCCTGGAGCTGGCGCGGGCTCCGCTCGGGCGGCTGCACTTCGCCAACACCGACCTCTCGGGCATGGCGCTCTTCGAGGAGGCGCAGGCCTGGGGCGTGCGCGCCGCGGAGGCCATCCTCGCCGCGCGGGCGAAGGACGGGGGTCGCTGAGCCATCAGCCCGCCGGCGGGCCGGGCCGGGCGTCGAGGCGCAGCTCGAGGAAGGTGAGGTCGAGCCAGCGGCCGAACTTGCAGCCCACCTGGTGCAGCGTCCCGGCGCGCTGGAATCCGAGTCGCTCGTGCAGACGGATCGAGCCGACGTTCTCCGCGTCGACGCCGGCCACCATCATGTGCTTGCCCAGCGCCGAGGCCCGCTCCACGAGCGCGCGCATCAGCTCCACGCCCACGCCGCGTCCCCGGGCGTCCCGGTGCACGTGAACGCTGTGCTCGACGGTGTGGCGGTAGCCGGGCCAGCTCCGGAAGTCGCCGAAGCTCGCGAACCCCATCACCCCCGAGCCATCCGTGGACACGAGCACGGGGTATCCGAGCTCCCGCCGTGCGTGGAACCACTGCAGCCGTTCCGCGACCGTGGTGGGCGTGTCGGAGAAGATGGCGGTCGAGGTGGCGAGCACCTCGTTGTAGATGTCGAGGATTCCAGGGACTTCGGCCTCGGTCGCGTCGCGGATCATGGGCCGGGCGAGCCTCCCTCGTCTCCGGGGAGCTTCGCCAGCACAGCTGCTGCCGTGGCCCTAGGTGCCTACGGCTTAGGTCTCATCGACGCTCCGTTCACCCGACCCCTACGGTCCCGCCTCTTTTCGCGAACGCACCCCGGAGGGTCACACATGAAGAAGGCCATGAGCGTCGTCTCGACAGTGCTGCTCGGCTCGCTCGTCGCCTCACAGGCGCGCGCGCAGACCGTCCAGCAGCACGTCGCCGCGCTCAAGAATTCGATGATCGCGAGTCAGCAGGACCTGCACACCTACCAATGGGTGGAGACCCAGACGGTGAGCGTGAACGGGGAGCAGAAGTCCTGGAAGGAGCAGGCCTGCTACTACGGAGCCGACGGCTCGCTCCAGAAGACACCCATTGCCTCGTCGCCTCCGCCGAAGAAGAAGTTCGGTCTCCGCGGCGCGATCCAGGAGTCGAAGACCGAGGAGATGACCGACACCATGAAGCAGGCCGTAGCCCTCGTCAGGAGCTACATCCCACCGAATCCGGCGCTCATCGACCAGGCCGTCAAGACGGGCAACGTCTCGTTCGACATGCTCCAGCCCGGCCAGGTCGTCCGGCTCAACTTCAAGAACTACAGGCTCCCCGGCGACGTGTTCAGCATCACGCTGAACATCCAGACCAACAGCTCCTGGCGATGGGCGTGACGAGCTACCTGGGCGACCCCTCCAAGCCGGTCAACATGGCCAGCCAGATGGGCACCCTGACGGACGGTGCAACCTACACCGCGCGTACCGAGCTCATTCTCCCGTCCTCGAACCTCGAGGTCGACATCGTCAACACGGGCTACCGCAAGCTGATGTGAGTGGGAGGCCGGCCAGGTTGGCGAGTCCTTCGGCTAGGGCGTGCCAGCGTCACGGAGCCCCGGATCCGCGGCGCGCTTCCGCCGGTAGGTCAGCGTGTAGTCGACGGGCCGGGGCAGGTGCTTGCTGCTGATCACGACCTGGACGCGGAGCGTCTCGCCGTCCGGCAGCAGCGTCCACACCACCTTGCGCGCCCCCTCCTCGCCGCGGAAGAACTGAACCAGCGTCTCGCCGACGAAGTGCTGGCTCAGCTTGCTCGTGTCGTCGAGCTTGGTCCGGTGGTCCGTCTCGCGGCCATCCTCCGGGCTGACGTCGGTCCGCTGGCACGGGCCGGCGACGGAGATGTTCCCGCCCCCGAAGCCGAGCGTGTAGCTGTTGCAGATCTCGCAGGTCCGGACGAGCCGGTCGTAGGCGATGCCCCGCGCGATGAAGAACATCCCGTCCACCGACCGCTCGACGGCCGCCGGAACCAGCGCGCGCTCCGCGGCACCGCCGACGAACTGGTACTCGCCTGCGTATCGCTGGCGGAGCTCGTCGATGGATTGCCCGCCGTCAGAGGCCACCGAGCGGGGGGCCTGGAGCGTGCACACGACGGCGACGAGCCCCGGCAACCAGCGAAGCCCACTGCGTGTCGACGGCATGCTCACCGCCCCGAAGCTAGAGCAGTCCCGGTCTGCCACCGGACGCAGTCCCTGGAGGGGGCAGCGCGATGACGGGCGCACGCTGAGGTCGGCTTCGCGCGCACGCCGGCTCATCTGCGACGGGGCCAGGGCACGAGGGCGGACGTGGCCTCCATCCGGGCTGCCCACTCCGGGTGTCGGGAGAGCATCCGCCGGTCCATCCAGGGGATGCTCACCAGGAGGAAGAGCAGCGTGATGGAGGCGGGCCGACGGCTGTCCAGCCCAGCTCGGGTCGGCGGCGACGCCGAAGAGCCACAGCCCCCACCAGAAGCGCGATCTCGCCGAAGTAGTTAGGGTGGCGGGAGAATCGCCAGAGCCCCGTGTCGAGGACCGCCGCGGCGTCGCGGCGGGTTCGAAGAACCGGCGCAGCTGCAGGTCGGAGAGACTCTCGATTGCGATGGCCCCCGCGGTCACGACGAGCGCGACCAGATCGAGCCGGCCGATGGGTCGCCCCCGCCGCGAGAGGGCAGGCCAGGTCGGCAGCAGGCCCAGGAAGACCCAGGCGGTGGGCATGAGGTGGATCGAGACCAGGCTCGCCGGCCAGTAGAGCCGCCCGGCCCTGGCGCGGATCTCCCCGTAGCGGAAGTCCTCGTCCTGCATCCCGTGCCAGCGGGCCACCCAGTTCGCTGTGAGCCGGACGCCCCAGGCGGTGACCAGGAGGAGCACGAGGGCGGCGCGGAGATCAGGCGTCGAGGGCGCGCTGGTGGCCCAGTAGGCCACGATCGGAACGGGCGCCACGCTCCAGTACGGATCTAGAGGCTGGAATTGTCGTGCCGGACGCTGAAGACGAAGACGATCAGCGTGGCGGCCACATCGGCGAGCGCGGCGACGAGGAGGGGGCTTCGACCGCGCAGGACCCAGCCGGTGACGAGCGCAACGGTCAGGGCCGCGGCGTAGGCGACGCCCACGGCAGTGAGCGAGCTGCCGCGTTCGGCCGAAGCGGGAGAGGAGCGCAGAGCGGGGTCGGACATCGAGCACGGCGGCGTGCCGAGGCGTCTTTCCGCTATCTCATCCCGCAGCGTGCGTCGCAAACTTTGTGGAGCTCTGCGCTGTGCGGTGCTGACGTATCGCGCGGGACGGATCGACACAGCCGGTCAGCCGCCGGAAAACGAGAGGCCCCGGGTCTGGTCCGACGCACGCAGACCAGCCAGGGCTCGTCGCTCTAGGGCGTCAGCTCGATCATCAACGGCGCCCCGACGACTCCCGTGATCCAGTGACCTCTCCGGAGAGGCGGTCCGCGGTGGCCGCCCCTCCGCCCGGGGTTACTTCCTCTGCTTGGCGGTCTCGGCGACGAACGCGTCCTGGGCCTTCTTCATCTGATCCGGAGTGAGGTCCTTGATGTGGGTCGCGAGTGTCCAGCGGATGCCCCACCTGTCGGCCAGGGTCGCCGTCCGGTCGCCCCAGAACATGTCCGTCGGGGGCATCACGCTCCTCGCTCCGGCCTGTCGCCCTGGCGTAGGCGCTGTCGACGTCCGGGGCATAGATCCACAGCGAGGCGACGCTGGGCCCCACTCCCATGTCGGGCATCGGGTCGTTCACGAAGAAGCTCGAATCACCGATGCGCAGATTCGCGTGCCAGACCTTCTTTCCGCTCGGGTCCGGCGCTCGCATCACCTCCTCGGCGCCGAAGGCGCGCTTGTAGAATTCGATGGCCTCGGCGGCCCCGTCGACCGCGAGGGCAGGGGTGATCGTGTGGAGACCTTCGGGGATGGGCTTGACCATGACGTCCTCCTGGGTGCAACGAACGGGACTTCCTGCGAGCTCCGCAAACATAACCATCGACGGTCGGTCGGAATTGCAGAGCTCGGTGCCGGCCGGCTGGCTGAGGAGACCCGCGACCGCAACGGGCGGAAGAACGCCCGGAGGTCCTCGGCCAGGCGTTCGGGCTCCTCGAGCGCAGCAAAGTGTCCGCCGCTCGGTAGCTCGGTCCATCGCTCCACGTTGAAGAAGCGCTCGGCCCACCTTCTGGGGGGATGTTCGGCGACAAGAATGTCTGCTCGCCGGACATTCCCCCAGAAGGTGGGCCGAGCGCTTCTTCAACGTGGAGCGATGGACCGAGCTACCGAGCGGCGCGGACGCTTTAGCTCGCTGGAGCCCCCGAACGCCTGGCCGAATCCGGGCGTTCTTCCGCCGGTTGGCGCGGGTCTCTCGCCAGCCGCCGCACCGAGCTCTGCAATTCCAACCAACCATCAATAGTTACGTTTGCGCAGGAAGTCCCGTTCGTTGCACCCAGGAGGAGCATGATGGTCAAGCCCATCCCCCGAAGGTCTCCACACGATCACCCCTGCCCTCGCGGTGGACGGGGCCGCCGAGGGCAGGGTGGTGATCGTGTGGAGACCTTCGGGGATGGGCTTGACCATGACGTCCTCCTGGGTGCAACGAACGGGACTTCCTGCGCAGCTCCGCAAACGTAACCATCGACGGTCGGTCGGAATTGCAGAGCTCGGTGCCGGCCGGCTGGCTCAGGAGACCCGCGACCGCAACGGGCGGAAGAACGCCCGGAGGTCCTCGGCCAGGCGTTCGGGCTCCTCGAGCGCAGCAAAGTGTCCGCCGCTCGGTAGCTCGGTCCATCGCTCCACGTTGAAGAAGCGCTCGGCCCACCTTCTGGGGGGATGTTCGGCGACAGAGATCTCGAATGGCCTGAGCACGTGTGCCTCCTCCGGACGGTGGGCGTACCGTGACGGTGTGCACTGCCCGCCGTGCGCGCGGCCCGATCGTTGATTCGACGGATGCTGGGCGACCCTCCACGGCGCAAGGCCGTCCCGGGGCTAACCGACCGTGCGTACTGCCTGCCGGGACATGCTCGAGGCGTGCCGGGGGAGCGCTCCGAGCAGAGCCGCCCCCCGGCCGGGGTCAGGAGCGGTGGGACCCATGCACCGCGTCCGGCGCTGCATAGGGATTCGGGCCGGGATTACCGCCCTCCATCCGCGTCTTGAGGCGAGCGATGTAGTGCCCCCAGCCAGACCGGTGGGCCTGCTGCTCGGATCCGGGCAGGCCCGAGTGGCGGAGCTCGACCCGCGTTCCGCCCCGGTCCGGGATCAAGACGATCTCCACCGTACTCGAGCCCGCGGGGAGCAGCGTTCCGTCCTCGTGGCCCCAGGTGAAGACCACCCGCTCGGGAGGGTGAACCTCGAGGTATTTCCCTCGCACGATTGTCCGGTGATTCATGTCCACGCGGAACAGCCCACCAGGGTGCGGCTCCAGCTCGGCGACGAGACCGATCCACTGCACGAGCTTCTCCGGCTCCGTCAGGAACGGGAAGACCGCTTCCGGTCGAGCCGCTATTCAGATTGAGAATCTCGACTGGCTGCCCTGGGTCCTCGGCCACGGTGTCTCCTTGCGCGCCTGGGTTTCCACCACGGCCTTGAGCGTGGCCAGGCGGTCACCCCAGAACTCCTCCAGATACTCTCTCAGCCCGGTCAGCCCCTCGGGGCGGGCGCGGTACAGCCGTCGGGTTCCGGCCCGCTCGACCGACACCAGGCCAACGCGCTCGAGGATGCGGAGGTGCTGGGAGATGGCCGAGCGCGTCACGTCGAACCGGGACGCGATCTCGCCGGAGGAGAGCTGCTTGCGGAGGACCATCCGGAGAATCTCCCGGCGGCGCGGCTCGGCGATGGCATCGAGGACGGCCTCCATGACCCGAGATGTAGCAACCACTTACGCATGGAGTCAAACCGGCATCGGCCGGCTCTTCGGTTTGGTCGCCTCTGGCGGCATTCGATGAATTGTAGCTTGTGCTTACAGATGCCCGGCGCTAGAGGTCCACCCGCCGGAGGCGTGTCGTGGGAGCCGCCGGCGAACTCGAGGTGAGCGCATGGGGAACCCGAGCAGTGGCACCAAGAACCATCCGGTCGTCTCGCGCGAGGAGTGGCTGTCAGCGCGCACGGCGTTCCTGGCGAAGGAGAAGGAGTTCACGCGCCTCCGGGACGAGCTGAGCCGGCAGCGCCGTGAGCTGCCGTGGGTGAAGGTCGACAAGCAGTACGTCTTCGAGGGACCGCAAGGGGAAGGAGACGCTCGCCGACCTCTTCGAGAAGCGCAGCCAGCTCGTCGTCTATCACTTCATGTTCGGCCCGACTGGACGAGGGGTGCCCGCACTGCTCGTTCTGGGCCGACAACTTCAACCCGATCGTGGTGCACCTGAACCACCGCGACGTGACCTTCGTCGCGATCTCGCGGGCGCCCCTGGCGAAGCTCGAGGCGTTCAGGAAGCGGATGGGCTGGAGCTTCAAGTGGGTGTCCTCGGGCGAGAGACGACTTCAACTACGACTACAGCGTGTCCTTCACGCCGGAGGAGATGAAGAGCGGCACGGTCCTCTACAACTATCGAAGGACGATGGCCGGGATGCGCGGACCGGAGGGGGTCAGCGTCTTCTACCAGGACGGGAACGGCGACATCTTTCACACCTACTCGTCCTACGCGCGCGGCATCGACCTGCTGAACACCGCCTACAACTACCTGGACCTGGTGCCCAAGGGCCGAGACGAGGAGAGCCTCGACTTCACCCAGGCCTGGGTGCGGTACCACGACAGCTACGAGGACTGAGCTCGGCGGTTTCGCATCACGGGTTCCAGGTCGCGATGCGCTCGTCGACCGGGCGCCTCTTGACGGGCAGCCTGCTTCTGTTTGTCGCCAGCGCAGCGGAACGGTCGCCTGGTGCGGGTCGATGTCGGGCGGCATGCCCATGCCCGGTGGCTGGACGATGTCCATGGCCTGGATGGAATGGCCGGTCAGAGCTGGCTCGGCGCGGCCGCTTGTTCTGGGGATGTGGGCGCTGATGATGGTGGCGATGATGCTGCCCTCGCTCGTCCCGGTCCTGGCGACCTACCGACGAACCATCGGAGTCTCGCGCGCAGGCGGGCCGACACTCCTCGCGGCCGCCGGTTACTTCTCGGTCTGGTCGCGCTGGGAGCGGCCGTCTTCCCCTTGGGCGTCGGACTGGCGCTGTCGGCGATGCGCTGGGACGGCGTGGCGAGGGCGGTGCCGTTCGCAACCGGTGGCTTGCTCATTCTCGCCGGGTCGATCCAGCTCAGCCCCTGGAAGGCGCGCGTGCTCGGCCGATGCCGCAAGCCGTCCGGTGCCGCACCGGTGTCCCCAAGTGCCCGGAGCGCGTGGGGGTACGGGATGCACCAGGGCGTCCTCTGCGTCCTGTGCTGTGCCGGCTTCACGCTGACCCTGCTCGTCCTCGGGGTGATGGATCCGTGGGTGATGGGGGTGCTCGCTGCCGCAATCACCGTCGAGCGGCTGTCCCGCTGGCCGGCGAGAGTAGCCAGGGTCTCGGGCGGGCTGGCCATCGGAGCGGGATTCCTCGTGCTGACCGGAGCCCTTCTCTGACGTGAAACCCCTCGGGTCGGTGGCCCAGGCGGTATTTCCAAAGCGCACCTCCAGGGTGTGGCGGCACGCTCGGTAGCGTCACGGGTCAAGGAGCTCTCATGGCCCGAACGATTGTGTGGTTGGCTGCTGCCCGCGCCCGGCTGGCCTGGTGGGGCGTCGTCGGGGCGCTGCTGGGATGTTCCGGCAGTGGACTTGCCCCATCGACCTCCGCGGTGGGAGGACCGGCCCAGACCACCGCAGTCACCGTGATGGGCCCGGGCGGTGCGTCAATCACGGTGCCGCCGGGTGCGAGCGCGGCACCGGTGACGATTGCCATCACCGAGGCGCCGGCCACCGCTCCCCCCTCGATCCCGCGGTTCCGCGTCTCAGCTCGGTGTTTGCCGTCACACCGCACGGAGCGAGCTTCGACGTTCCGGTCACCGTGCAGATCCCCTTTGATGCCTCCGGCGTGAGCGAGGAGACGGACCTCGTCGTCCTCCAGGCCGAGGAAGGCGGACAGTGGAAGGCTCTTCCGGCCGTCTTCGTCGACCTGGACGCGCACACGGCGCAGGTCGCCGTCACCGGCTTTTCCTACTTCGTCGTCACGGTGCGGACCCTGAACACGTCGGGTCCGGCGCCCACGCTCACCATCGCCCCCGTCGATCCCAACTTCATCCAGACCGGGGGCGGAAACTGGGTGTACCAGGGCGATCCCGCAGACAAGCCGACCCTCATCTCGGTCCGGGTCTCGGTGTCCGGAGCCGTCAACTGTCCGGAGGGACTGTCGCCTGGCATCGCCGCGTCGCTGGTCGATACGTCCCACGGGCATTACGGCTTCTACCTGATGAGAACTCCGCTCGACGTGCCCTGGCCTCCCGATGCTTCACAGATCGAGCTGCCGCTGCTTGTCGACCCTTGGTGGGCGCGGGGCCTCGAACACGAGGGGCTGACGTCGAGCGACCTGAGTTTCCACCCCTTCCTGTTCTGCACGAATGGGGTCGACGCCAACGTCCACGGCGATGCGCTCATCCGCCCGCTCGCGCGATCCGCGATCGTGATGCGCTCGCTGGCCGTTTCTTCTCCGATGAAGCTTGGGATCGGTCATGAGCCAGCGGACATCACGCTAGCCCCCGGCACCCGGCCGGTGTTCAGCACCACGATCGTCGGCGGTCCTCCAAACCCGACGGAGGGCGACCAGTACACCGTGACCTGGCAACGCAGCGACGACAGCGGTTTGACCTGGCGCGCCGCCAACGATTTCACGGCTTATCAGCTCCAGATGCAGCCGCATCCGCACCTGTGGTCCACCACCTCCGGGACCGGATTCTCCGTCCGGCAGAGCACCTTCATCGTCCCGCCCGCGGAGATCGGGGACGACGGCGCACTCTTCCAGGCCAAGGCCTGCTACGCGATTCCCCCGAGCGACCAGCAGTACAGCACCGCCACCACCGACTGTGTGTTCAGCCGCCCGGCAAAGCTGACCGTGAGCGGGAGCGTGGTGTCCCCCGGCGCTCCGACCATCACCCAGCAACCACAGGGAGTCACCGTCGCCGCTCCCGGACCGGCCACCTTCAGCGTCACTGCGACGGGTGACGCCCCTCTCGCCTACCAGTGGCTCCGGAACGGCGTCGCCATCGCCGGTGCGACGGGCGCGGGCTACACCACGCCGGCCACTGCCGTCAGCGACTCGGGCGCGACCTTCAGCGTCGTGGTCTGGAACCATGGAGGGGCGGTGGTCAGCGCTGGTGCCCAGCTCACCGTGACTGCCACCGCGGCCGGCTTCCAGGTGGTGGAGCGTTGATCCCGCCGATGGTTCGGAAGGGAATCTGGCCGTCACCCTCGCCGCCCTCGTCGGCGACGTTCTCGAGCAACGTCGACTGCGGCCACCTGCCGGCGAACAGCTTCAGATCCTCCTCGAGGGAGCGTCGACCCTTCCGGGAACGGTCGGGTGCAGCGGGAAGACGCTGTCCTTCACCCCGGCCTCAGGCGCCTTTCCACGACACCACCCTGCACGTGCTGCTCGACGCCGGGATCGGAGACGGTGCAGGACACACGCTCGGGGCGGCTTTTCACGTGGAGCTTTGGCGTCGCGCCCTGGACGCGTCAAATCGGGTCGCCCGCGTACGACGAGGCGCGGGCCGTCCGGGTCGACGCTCAGGGGAACGTGTTCGCGGTCGGCTACACCAACGGCAGCCTCGACGGAAACACCCTGACCGGGACCAGCGACCTCTTCGCGGTGAAGTACCAGCCGTCGGGAGCCCGGCTCTGGACGCGACAGCTCGGAGTGGCCGGCACCTACACCTACGGCCTTGCCGCCGCCGTCGACGGCACTGGGAACCTCTATGTCGCCGGGGAGTGCGCCGGAGCCCTCGACGGAAACACCAGCAACGGGAGCTCGGACATCATCCTGGTCAAGTACGACCCCGCGGGCACCAAGCTCTGGACCCACCAGTACGGGACCGCCGGCCGACGACCACGTGGGTGGAGTCGCCATCGACGCCGCCGGCAACGTCTACGTCTCGGGCTGGTCGCAGGGCTCCTTCGGCGGAGTCCAGACTGCGGGCGCGGAGGACATCGTCCTGCTCAAGCTCGACGCCGACGGGAACGTGCAGTGGGTCCGCGAAACGGGTTCGCCGAAGACCGATGAGCCAACGAGCGTGGCGGTGGATGGCGAGGGAAACGTGCTGGTCGCCGGCTACACCACCGGAGTGCTCGATGGACCAGGCAACGCCGGCGCTTTCGACCTCTTCGTCGCCAAGTTCGGCCCGGCCGGAACGTACCTCTGGGCACGGCAGCTCGGGACCCCGGGCATCGACGTCGCGACCGCGGTAGCGGCCGACGCCAGCGGCAACGTCTACGTCACCGGCTACACCTACGGCTCGCTCGACGGCCACCCCAACCAGGGGTCAATCGATGGCTTCGTGCTGAAGTACGACCCGAGCGGGGTGAAGCAGTGGTCCATCCTCCTCGGCACCCCCGGCGACGACTTCGGGCTGGGGATCACCGTCGATGCCTCTGGGTCTCCCTTCGTCGTGGGCAGGACCAGCGGGGCGCTCGACGGCGGGGGGAACAGCTCCGCGGCGCAGTTCTACGTCGCCGGGCTGGATCCGACGACGGGCAGCCTGCGCTGGGTCGACCAGGCGGGGGCCGTGCAGTTCGGCTTCGACACCGCGGAGGGCGTCGCCGTCGACAGCCAGAACAACGTCTTCGCCAGCGGTTTCACCAACGGTGGCCTCGACGGGAACACCAACGCCGGTGGCTACGACGCCTTCGTGGTGAAGGTCGAGACGAGTGGTCGGAGGCGCTGATGCCCCCGATGCCCCTCGTCAGTGGCGCTCGGCGCCGAGGCCGCGGACCAGGTACAGATAGTCCAGCATCCGGCGATAGTCGTAGACCATCGTCTTGCCGTCGGGCGTGAGTCGAATCCGGGGGAGCGTCACCACTCCGGTCGGGTCCTCGGGCGAGATTTCCTGGTCCTCGAGGATCTTCCGCCGCTCGACGTCGAAGCGCACCAGACGGGTGGGGATCTTGTCCCGGTCCTTCACCCAGGTGTCCCTCCTTCGTCCAGCCTGCGGGCTGCAGGTCGCCGAGCTCGGGCAGCGGAACCGCCGGACCGCCGGCCGTCGGGTAGAGGGTCGTCGCCCGGGTCGGGCCGACCACGGCCACCCACCGGTCATCGAGCGAGAGATCGATCAGGAAGGGGAAGATGCCGGGCTCGGAGATCTCCCGTGGCGGGGCCACGCCCGGGTCGATGAGGTAGACCCGGAAGCGGGCGTCATTCAGCGGCCGGCCGACGGCGACCATCCGCTTGCCATCGCGAAACCAGCGCACCCGCTGGATCTGCAGGCCCGGGTCTCGATGACGCGTGACGGCCCAGGCCCAGTCGGGTGCACTACCACCCCCTGGGTGTAGTCCTTCGAGCTCGCCGCGACCCAGCGCGCGTCGGGTGAGATCGCCAGCGCGTACCCTTCACCGAGGATCTGCACAGGGGATCCGTCGGTCTTCCGCGCCACCGTGAGTGCGGGAGTGACGCCTTCGGCCTTCTGCGTCGGCGCGGCCTGGGTGAAGGCCAGCCAGGTGCCGTCGGCGCTGATGTCGGCCAACGATGCCCAGTCGTACCAGGACAGTCGCCGCTGACCGGGCTGCCCTCTCTGGGAGATGGCGATGTCCTGCCGCCAGACCTGTTGCGTCACGAGCAGCGTGCCGTCCGGAGCGATGTCTTCCAGCCGGAGGTCGGAGACGTTCCGGAACACTTCTCGTAGTGAACCCGCGGACGTCGCCGCCAGATCCCGTTCCGACCGAGTGGACCGGCGGTGAACCAGATCTCCGTCCCCTTCGGTGACCAGGCCAGGCCCTCGGCGCGGGGCCACAGCTTGGTGAGCGTCCGCGCCTTCCCGGCGGTGTCGACCAGCACCACCTCGCCGGCGTCGTCGGGAAGAACGGGATGATGGATGAAGGCCACCGCATCCCCCGCCGGCGACACGCGGGGGTGCGTCATCCAGCCGCCCGTCTCGAAATCGTCTTTCCGAGGGGGTACTCGAGCCGCTGCTTTCCGCCCGCCGAACCGACCACCGCCAGCTGGCCCGATGGAGACCAGTCGGCGTAGGTGACGCCTTCCATCACTTCCCGGGGCGCGCTCCCGGTCCCGACGACACGGGCGAGCATGCCCTGGCACTCGTCCCGAATGAACTGCGGGGATGCAGGGACAACGCCAGCTCGCCGCCGCGAGAGACGCTGAGCACGCAGGCGTTGCCGAGCCCGAGCGGCGCGAGCTCCGCGCTCCCCGCGGTATGGGCGTATAGCTGCGGTGGCTTCCCGTCCCAGGAGCCGGTGAGCACCACCCGGCCCTCGGGAGTGAAGCGGGCGGAGAGGATGGTGCCCTCCCGGAAGGTGATCTGCTCCACCTGCGCGAGGTGCGTCTCCGGCGCCGGGCGCAGCTTCCAGGCCGCAGCTCCGGCCAGCAGCCCGAGGCCGAGCAGGATCGCGAGGGGCATCCACAGGCCGCGCTGCCTTCGCGGCTGGATGGCATCGGCCCCGGGCACCGTCTGAGGCCCGCTGCCGCCACCCAGGACCTCCAGGGCGAACGCCAGGTCGCGCGCGGTCTGGAAGCGGCGCTCGGGTTCCTTCTCCAGGCAGCGGCTCACCACCTGTGCGAGCGGCGCGCCCACCTCCGGAGGGAGCGGCGCGGGATCGGCATGCAGGATCGCGTACCCGCTCTCCACCAGCGAGCCGCCGGGGAAGGCGCGCTGCCCGGAGAGCATCTCGTGGAGCACTGCTCCCAGGCTGAAGAGATCGGTGCGGGCGTCGACGGGTTCGCCACGCACCTGCTCCGGCGACATGTACCCGGGGGAGCCCAGCACGGCGCCGGTCCGTGTCGCGTCGCCGGTCGGGGTCACCGTCACGTCGAGGAGGCCGCGCGGTCCCGCGTCCGGCACGAGGCGCTCGGCCAGCTTGGCGATCCCGAAGTCCAGCAGCTTCACCTGTCCGTCGGTGGTGACGAATGCGTTCTCGGGCTTCACGTCGCGGTGGATGACCCCGCGGGCGTGCGCAGCCGCCAGCCCCTGTGCCATCTGGGCGGCCCAGCGGAACGGCGCCCTGGCGGGATTCGTCCGTGCGACATCCGCTGCCGGAGCGATTCACCCTGGAGCAGCTCGGTGACGAAGTACGGCGCGTCGTCCTGGACGCCGACGTCATAGACCGCGACCAGGTTGGGTGATTCAGCGAACCGGCAACGCGGGCCTCCTGCTCGAAGCGCTTCACCAGCTCGGGGTCGGAGGCCAGGGCCTCGTTGACGACCTTCAGCGCCACATCGCGCTGCAGCCGGGTGTCGCGCGCGGTAAACCTCGGCCATGCCGCCCGCCCCGAGGACCCAGACGACCTGGTAGGGACCGAGACGCTGCCCGGGGGTCAGGCGCACGGCGCGGAGCGTACCCGACCGCCCCGCGCTTGGCCCCACGAAGTCAGTCCGCTAGTGGGCCTGGGGCGAGGTCACGAGCAGCGCCTCGTCCAATCCTGGACCGACGTCCACTCCCGTTCCGCCACGTGCATCGACGGCGGCACCCAGCCGCTGAAGGACGGGGCCGTCGACGTCGGCGCGGGATGAACCGCCGCCATCGCCAGGGTAACGATCCCGGTCAAGCACAAGAAACCCGCCGACACGTTCCACAACCAACTCCGCCCATTGCTCTCGGTGCTCATGTCTCGCTGTCCCCGGCCGGCGCCGTTTTGTTCGGACGCCGTGGCGATGGGGACTGCAGCGTCGGTGCCGCGTTCAAGCGGCCGGAAGCAGCGCAGGTACAACCCGGTGTTGTGACCTCGCAGTCTGCGGCGCCGCGTGTTGTCGCTGCGCGGGCAACGGCGCACCGAGACAGCGCACCCCGTCGCACCTGCCCCGATTGGTCGGCGGGGCATGGCGGCAGCTCGGGTCAGGGCCACCCCGCGGAGGAGGTTAGTCGCCGCGGGGTCGAGAGGCTCCAATCAATCGTGCCCGTGCCCGCCGTCGGTGATCGTCGTCGTCCGGACTGAGCCGGGTGATGAACGTTCCCCAGTTGGCGAGCACCAAGCGCGGGCGCGGACCGATGTACTCGCTGGCGAGCCAGATGCTGCCGTCACCGCCAACCGCCGCGGCACCGTCGTCCCCCCAGCGAGCCTCACACTCGGTTGGGTGGACGGGATCGTTGCACGGAGCTCCCGGATTCTGTGACGGGTATGCGGTGAAGCCATCCTCGAGTTGACCCCCGCGGCGGCGATGTGAATTCGACCGAACCCCTCGTCGTCGTGACTCAGGACGTAGCCGGCGCTGGGGAAGAAGTCCGGGCCGGAGATGCTGAAGGCGATGGCGGCCTGGCCCCTGTCGTTGATGCCAATCGCCGGGAACAGGAGGTTGGCGTTCTTGATGGCGACGTACCCCTGATCGTCGACCTTGGCCTTGAGCTTGTGGTCGTTGTCCACCTTGACCGCAAACCAGGCCACGCCGGCCTTGTTCGGGTCGCCAAAGGCTCCGGGAGGGCACGGTGTCCTCGGGCGAGTTCAGCACCGTGCTCACCGTGCTGCCAGAGGCGGCCCGCGGTGAAGGTGACCTGCTGCATGTTCTGGGCGTTCGTCGCCAGGGAGGGCCGGACAGTTGGATTGACGAGGCTGCCCAGCGGCAGCGTTCCGGAATCTTTTGCAAGGCATCGGGGGGAACGCCGTACGTCTCCGAGCGTGCGGGCTGGCGCTGGAAGCGGAACGTCGTGTGCGGTCCGGGCCGGAAGTTGAGCAGCAGCGTGTTTTTCGAGCGACCAGGCCACGACCTGGTTCTCGAGCACGCCTTGATCGAAGCTGCTCAGGAAATACTCGGTTCCCGAAGTCGCTGAACTCCTCTCCGCAGTTCACCGAGGCGGGGTTAGACTGACCGGTTCAACCCACCATCCGCACTCGAACGAGGGCAGGTTGATGTGGAGAACGAAGGGTGGGAGGAGCGCCCCGCGGCAAGGAACACCTTGGAGATGCCGTAGAATCTGCGCTCCCCTTGAAGCGCCCGTCGACCAGCGAGAAGGCGTTCCCGCTGATGTAGATGCCGTTGGCATCTGCGCCAAGCAGGGGCTGGTCGCCGAAGCACGGACAGTTGGCCCCCGTCGGCGGTGGTGTCGAGAACGAAGCGGTTGAATCCGTCCGTCGGGTCGCCTGACTTGCTCACCGCCAGTAGCTGGTGGGTGGGTCCGGTGAAGTTACCGGTCGCCGGGTCGACGTCGAGCTGGAGGAGAAGCACGAAGAAGCGGTTCGTCTGGGCATCGAAGTAGCAGCGTGGATCGCTGGTAAAATCTCCGAAGACCGGGGGCGTCGAACGGATGACCTCCGGTGCGAGACCGAAGAACTGGTTGAGTGCAGTCGGCCCGGCGACCAGCGTTCCATCCGTGCGATAGACCGCCAGCGCGGTGTTGATGGTTTCCAGGACGAAGCCATTGCCGACGCAGAGGCCCTGGTCCGGTGGCTCCAGGCTGAACTGCGTGTTCACGAACGCGCCCGTGCCGGCGAAGCGCTGGTCGAAGTGGTCGAGAGCGTCGAAGCCGAAGAACCCGCGGTTCGCCGGGCTCACCGAGGTGTTCTTCACCGAAGAGACCGAGAGCGCTGCTGCCGGTAGCGCGCCCGACGCCCCGCCGTTGATGTCGCTGGAATCGATCAGCGCGTCCAGGTCAGGCCGCTGGAACCGCGCGTCGGCAATCGTATCCACACCGTCGACTCGACCGGTGGTGAGTTCTCCGCTCCCGAGGGGGCGGAGCTGGGTGAAGGTCAGCTGTCCAATCTCCTCGGCTCGGGCGGATCCGATCGGGTCCAGGAAGAAGAAGAGTCCCCAGTACGCAACCGGCAAATATTCGAGTGCCAGAGACGTCGAAGTGCAGTTCCCATCGCATGTTCCTCCCTCGCACGCCCGACGGCCGTCGGGGTGAACGCCCTCTCGGACGCGACGCGTGGACACCTCGCGACTCGGGCGTTGCCTGGCCGCTGGCGCCCTGGAACGTCTGGTGTTGAGAACTCTGCATCCGCCCTGGCCTGTTGCGCCTGGCTTGCAGATGCGCCGCCGTGGCCGTCCTCCGAATGACAGGTCTCGGCCTCAGCCGATGGAGACCGGTGGGCGGCGGAGCTAGCTGAACGGACCGCGCTCCACGACGCGGCCGGCCTAAACCTCGGGCCCGGTTCGGCGCTGCTCGAGGCCGCGCTGGCGGCAGAGATGCGCCGCCGCGAGCCGGAGACCCACGACGAGGGCGAGGAGCAAGGTGTTCCCTGCCTCACCATCCGTCGTACTGCACCCGAAGCTGGGGTCCTCGACCCGGGGCGCGGCCGATGGGGAGCCGTTGGGGTCCAGGCCCCGCTGGAGCGCATCAATATCCGAGATCCCGTCGCCATCGCTGTCGTGATGCTCCCCCTGGGCCGCGGCGAGCGAGCCGGCGAGAGATGACTCGTCGAACGGCACCAGACCGCGTGAGACGAGGTACTTCCCGAAGGGCTTCACCACCGTTCCTGCCCCGCCCTCGCTCGTGGCGTGGCAGATGGTGCAGTCAGGCGGGGTGGACAGCTTGAGGTCCCGGCCAATCGCCGCCGGAAAGTCCGGCGTGGCACCGGCAGCGAGCGGTGCGGCGACCGCGACGGCGAACAGAAGGAGAGAGAGGCGCATCACAGATATCCGTTCGCCTGGACGAGCACGGTGAGAGTGGACGGCCCCTGACTCCAGCGTTCGACCACGTCCGTGCGGATGTCGACGTGGGGGAAGGCGAACCACCACAGACCCGGCCCAGGCTCCCCGCTGCAGCGCGGGCGAGGCCCCGGTCTTCATCCCCTCGAGCGCGGCGAGCAGGTGCAGACCGCGGAATACCTCCACGTCGGTCTGGAGCCACTCGGCGTGGCCCACGTCCTGCGAACCGGCGCCCAGCTGCTTGTTGAGGAGCAGGTCGGCCTCCACCTGCACCACCACCGGTTGCCACGGTGATAGTCGCGCGAAGCCTCCGTAGGCCTGGCGGAGCGTGGGGAGCCTGGTCGCGAGCGAGGCGTCGGACCGCGCCGCCAGCCCGCTGATTCCCACCGCACTGGTCGGCGCGAGCGAGACCTCGAGATAGCCTGCCGCGCCGCGCTCCCGGTAGGCGTCGGGATGCACCGACAGGTTGCCGAGCAAGGCCATCACCTCCGCGCGCCAGGCCGGCTTGGAGAGGGCGAACGCCACCCCGTAGGTCTGGTCCTCGTTCATGTCGGTCTGGGTGGCGCTCCTGACGAACGAGGTGTGCTCGAGGTTACGGAGACCGAAGGGCAGGTTGATCCGTCCGGCGCGAAGAAGCCCATCGCCGCCGGAGGTCTCGACGCCCACCCAGAACTCGCGGCCGATGAGGTTCGGCCCCGTGGTACTGCGGGTGATCTGTGCCAGCTCGGTGAAGGTCGTGGCGTCCGCGCTGGAGTACCCGAGCTCCGCGGCCGCCCGGAAGGCACCGACCCGGAGATCGAACCCCACATCCGCCCGCATCTGCAGGAGCCGCCGATCGACGATCGACCGTCGACCGCGTTCCAGATGTATCCCTCTCGGACCCAGCCGCCGACCCGGAGCCAGGACGGGAGCGCAGCGAACCCCAGAAGCTGCCCGGCCGTGGGTTCGCCAGCTGCCGAATCGGAGAGGTCGTCGCCGCTTCCGTAGGTCGAGCTGAGGAGCAGCTCGCTCTGGGCTCGACCGTACTCGTTGAGCATCGTGCCGCCCGACGGGTCGGTGTGGCAGCTCGCGCACTGCGTGTACCCATGCCGGATCATGAAGGGGTAGGCGTGGGCGGTTCCGGACACACCGGCGATGAGGAGCACCAGTAACCAGAGGTGGGGTCTCATATGTCACGCGGGAGAAGTCGACCTGAAGTGCCACGCCGGGATCGACGCGCACTCCGAGGTAGGCGGGAACGTCGATCCCGAAGTCGCGCATGTCAATCCGGGCCGTGCCATGGACTCGGTACTCACCGACCCCGCCTGCTCCACCCGGTAGTGGATGGAGCAGGGCCTGGAGACGCCGTGGATAGTGAGGCTGCCCGGCACGTCGGATTCCGTCGTCTTCCCCGTGGCGGGGAAGGCCACTGCCTTGCGTGCGACGTGGAGCTCCGCGTCGGGGAAGTGAGCGGTGTCGAGGTAGCCGCGCATGTGGCGGTTCCTCAGGCCGATGCCGGTGTCCACCCCGGCAAGCGGCACCTGAAAGACGAGCTCGCCATCGCGTTCGGAGATCGCGAGCTCGTGGGTCGTGCCCTCGATGTGGAGTCCCGCCGTGCCCTGCATCGAGACGAGCACTGCGGCTCCGGAGGAACTGGTGATCGCTGCGTGGACGAGTCCACCGGCGAGCAGGACCGCTCTGAGCAGGGTGTTCATGGGCGTTTCTCCCGGGCGGTCGGTCGCTAGAGGATGCTCGGGTTGACGTTGTCGAAGGCCGCCTTGAAGGCGTGACCCTTCGTGTCACCCTGGGCGGTGTCGCCGGAGAAGTAGTAGAGCGGGTGGCCATCGAAGGCCGACTGCTTCGCCCCGTCCGCGCGGGTGAAGGTCGTCAGCTTCGCGGGATCCACACCGGTGGGAAGCGAGCCAGAGCCGGCGGCGAAGACCGGCCACGTGGTCACGCAAGCCCCAACGCACGCCGGGACCGGATCCGAGGTGGCGCTGCCGACGGTGTCCAGCGAATCGAAGTACAGCGCCCGACCGGTCGGGTCGGCCAGGAAGCGGTCCGGGCCGCCAGCCTTGGTGAGAACGAGGCCGGAGTAGAACGGCTCCTTGATGACGAACCAGAGGTCATTCGGAGCGGGATCGGCCAGGTTGTCGCCGTTGGTGTCTCCGGCCTTGGCATCGCCCGCAAAGAAATAGAGGGGCAGGCCCTTGAAGGTGGTCTGCTTCGCTCGTCGGAACGAACGAACTCGCCGAAGTCCGCGGCGTTCAGCCCCGCGCCCACCACCGGCGCGTCGACGTGAAAGATCGGCCAGAGCGGAAGGCAGCCCCCGACGCAGTTGGACACCGCTGGCTGGCCTCCGGCCGCGGGGATGTCCAGCGCGAAGTAATACAGCGTCCGTCCATCGGCCGAGACCAGGTAATTGCCGAGGTTCGCGTTCGACGCCAGCGAGAGATTGGCCGCGGTGTTGTTGCCTCCACCGTTGTTGCTGCCACCGGCCGACTGATCTCCGCATCCGACGGCGGCGAAGGCGACCATCGCCGCGACGGACATCAGACTCCAACGTACACCTGTACCCTTGACTGCTCCGAACATGTGCTGCTCCTGCTTTTTGGGGAACGGCGCTTGATTGCGACCGTGAGCGGGAGACACGGCGCTTCATCTCGCGTTGCGTTCAGTGCTGGATCGCCGCCGCGAACAGGCGCCATCCGATCGGCGTCCGCGTGAAATCTCGCAGGTGATTGAACGTGCGACGGAGGCGCAGGATCGTCGACAACGGCCGAAATAGAGGAGCGAGAATGTGCAGCGCATCCTCAGATCGCGAAATCGCCGGGTGCTCCCCACCGGATCGGTGCAGTACCGGGAGTCGCAGCCTCTCGCAGTTCGACTCTCTCGCGACCGGTACAGTGACTTGCTCGCTGCGGCCACGCCGTTCCGGCGAGCGCGCGGCGCGCAACGATCGGTGGGCGGGTGCGTCCTCGGAGAGACGGCTGGCAGCCCCGGTCGCGGCGCCTACTCGACCCGGTCAATCACCACGACGTCCGAGTGCTCCTCGACGTGTTCGAAGACGATCCAGCGACCATCGGTCGAGATGTCGAAGTCGCCGATGACGATGTCGCGCCCGAAGTTCGTCAGCTGGCGCCAGTTGCCCGGTCGAGAGATCCCATCGCCCACAGGTTCCTGTGCTGGATGTCTCCCCGCAGAACGACCAGCGCCGTCTGTCCCGGCAATGAATCGCAGCCGCCTGGCCCCGACTTGCGTGACCCCCAGCGCGCCGCCGCGGCTCAGCGTCAGCTCCGGGAATGGGGTAGGGCTGGCCGTCAGCGGTGACCGCCCTCACCGGCACTGTCGTTCCGGGGTCCATGCCAGAGTAGACCAGGAACTTCTCCTCCCGGCGCCCACGCTGGGATCGAGCGCGTAGTCATTCAGGATCCGAACGACCTCAGCGGCGTCTTCAGCGAGATGCGGAAGAGGCAGCGGGCTCCCTCCCTCGTTTGCCGCAGTGACGCATTGACTCGCCATCCGGCGACCACACGGGTGCACCTCGCAATTCCATCGTGTCGGCGACGGTTCGGACATTCGTCCCATCCGTATTCATGACCATCAGCTGCGTCTTGCCTCGGTCTTCGATCGAGAAGGCGACTTCGGTCTCCCTCTGGCGCAACCGAAGGCCCACCGATGATTCGCACCTCTTGGAGCTGTCCACAGCTCGGTTGCTCGCCCATCGACGAGCTTCCAGATCTGATCGGTCGTAGTCGTCCGAGGAGACATAGAGAAGAGAATCTGCCGCCAGCACTGGCGAGCTGACCCTCTGCGCTGGGCAGTGGAATTCTTTGGGCATCCGACGCTATCCGCTGGCTGTCGCGGAGAGCGGTACTGCGGCAAAGCGATGGTCTGATTCTGGGTTGCCGTTGCAACGACCCGGCGACCGTCGCCGGTGGCGGCCAGCGATGTCCAACGCTGGACGCCGGTGCTGAGCCGGTGCGGTACTCGCCGCTCGACATCGAGGCCGGGCAGATTCACGGTCCCGACCCGTCGGAGCCGGTGGCGAGATACAGCAGCGTCGAACGATTCAGGAACGTCGGATAGCTCACCCGCGAGTTGTGGAAGGTGATGCGTTCTGGCGTTCCGCCGCTTGGGCGGATCCTCCAGATATCCATCTCATTGGGCGGATACCCCTGCACGAAGTAGATGAACGACTCGTCCGGCGACCAGACCTGGAAATGCGCGTGCTCGGGAACCGGAGCGACGTAGAGCGGCTGCGCTTCAGAGCCCTCGCACTTCACGAAGGCCGGGTCCCCAGCTCCTTTCGTGTGGTAGACGAGGCGCCGTCCATCGGCCGACCAGGCAATTTCCGGAACGCCTTCGAGGGCGAGGCGTGGCTCGCCAACCAGCGTTGGCACCTCCCAGGTGCTGATCACGCGGTTGTTCGACGTGTCGGACTCTCCCACCCAGAAGAACACCTGGGTGCCGTCGGGAGAGAACTGCATCGTTCGAATCCCTCGCGGTTGACGAGCTGCTCCGGAACGTGGCCTCGGGTCAGATTGCGGAAAGTGCCGGCTCCGATTCGAGTGACGAAGACTCCAACCGGTCCGTCGCGGGACGCCAGAAAAGCCACCAACTTCCCGTCCCGGGAGACCGCAGCCGAGTGGGTGGCTCCTTCGAAATCGGTGAGACGCTCGTATCGTGCATTGGCCGAGGCGCTACGCCAGAAGTAATTCGCCTTCTCGAGCCGCATGACGCCACGGCAGCCAACGCAAGCAATGCACTCACCAGCATCAGTGCCGTCAAACGACGCCCGGAGTCACGCGACGCCTCTCCGGGGCGGGAGCTTCTGCGAGCGCCGCCACCAGCCCGGCCGCATCCGGGTAGTGTGCCTCGGGATCACGGCAACAGCGTGCGGAGCAGTACCTTCTCTGCGCGAATCTGTGTCGAGACTGGGATGAGCACGCGCTCCGCTTCCGCCGCCAGCTTCTCCGGGAGACGCCCGAAGAGCATCTGGTGCAGGATCACGCCCACCGCCCAGATGTCCGCACGCGCGTCCGTGCTCACGACCTTCGCCTGTTCCGGCGCCATGGTCGCCGGAGTACCGCCGGCGATTCGAGTGCGCTGGCGCAGGGACCTTCTCGTCCCAGTCGAGACCGGCCAGACCGAAATCCAGGACCTTGACCTGTCCGTCTCTCAGCACGATGACGTTTTGTGACTTGAGATCGAGGTGCAGTACGCCCAACGTGTGCGCGTATGCCAGGGCCTGCGCAACCTCGGTGACAATTCGCCAAGCATGCTCTTCGCTCAGCGGTCCGCGTGCAACGTTTGTCTGTAGTGGTTCCCGTCGAGGAGCTCGAGAACGAGAAACGGAGCGTCGTTATTTCTCACACCCCCCAATCGTAAGCAGTCACGATGTGCGGATGGTTCAGGCGGGCCGTAGCTCTCGCCTCGCGATAGAAGAGCTCCAGGTCCGTGTCGTTCAGACGCCCGCGCCGCTTGAGCAGCTTGATTGCCACCGAGCGTGAGAGAACACGATCGCGCGCCTCGAAGACCCGAGCCAAGCCACCCCGACCGATTCTCGCGCACCACCTCGAAGCGCCCCGCCACTGTCACGCCCCGGTCGAGTTCGACCGATCGGCGAGACTTCCGTGTCCTCCGGCGTACGAGCCACCTGGCGAAGCAGCGGATTCGAAGGCCGAGGGCTGTAGACATCCCTGGAGGCTGTCTCAGGTGCTCGTCATCGCCGCCGAACGTTCTCTTTGTCACCAACCGGACTCATGGGAGATTGCGCCGACATCCTCAGGTGGTGCCTCGGCCACCGTCTTCGACGTACAGACGGGCGATGGCCGTCCGCTTGGTAGGGTGGCTCCGTGGAGAGCCTCGAGGCGAAGATTTCACAGCTGCTCGAGGCGAGAGACCTCGTCGTCGGCCGCTACGCGTGATCATGCGCGGGTATGGGCCAGCCATCCTCGCGTATCTGGTAGCGCTTGCTCGCGATGCAGGATCGAGCTTATGACGTGTTCTCGCAATTCTGTGAGGACCTGTGGTCTGGTTTGCCCGCCTTTCGCCGAGACGCCTCGGTTCGCACCTGGGTGCTACACGCTGGCCTGGCACGCCTGGCTCCGGCGACGAGCGCGAAGCCTTATCGCCGCCTCGGCCGCCCTCTCGCCAGCGGAAGAGATGTCACGCCTCGCCGCGGAGGTTCGATCTGACTACCGCGTTGTCACCTGAAGTCCGAGGCGAAGGATGCGGTCGCGCGGCTTCTGCGCAGCAGCTGGCGCCCGACCGAGCAGTCCCTCCTCATCCTGCGGATCCATTGCCGCCTGTCCTGGTCGGAGGTGGCGGCGGTGATGTCCACGCCGCAAGAGACCCTCGATGCCCAGACCGTCGCCAAGCGCTTTCAACGCGTGAAGGGCAGGCTCCGGAAGCTGGCCGAGGAAGAAGGGCTTCTGCAGAAGCCCTAGAGACCGAGCCTCGGCGCCCCGAGTGTCAAATCGGGCGCGAGCGGTCTCTACCCTCCCAATCAGCGGAGGAACTCCCATGGAACGGACTGCCGCGAAGGCGAGCCGGAAGGTCATCCCGATGTCGATCATCGCTGTTGCGCTCACGTTGGGCGGCTGTGGCGGCGACCCCGAGCGCGGTACCAGCGTCGCTCCAGTTGTCTCCGTGGACGCGGGGAGAGCTCGGTCCACCGGCGCCCGAGACCGCATCGGTGCGGAGCTACGGCGCCGAGGTGCCCCTTGCCTATTACGAACTGTCATTCGAGCTGTCGAAGCGTACCGGAGGCATCACCCCGCCAGTCCAGGCGCGGATCTTCGCGTACATGGGTCTGGCTCTCTCTGACGTTACTGGTCGCGGGCATGCCGCGCCACCAGTCAATCGCCAGGCACCTGAATGGCATCGGCGAGCTCCCGGAAGCCCACGGGAACTACCACTGGCCTCTGGTGGCCAGCGCGGCGTTGGCCGAAGTCATGCGTGGCCTGTGGGGAGACGCGACCAACGTGGCAGCGCAAAACGTCGCGGACATCGATGCGCTCGAAGCGCAGTTCGCGGCGGCGGCCGGCGATTTCCATGGCTCTCTCGGCCGCCGTTCGACCGACTTCGGTCACGCCGTCGGCGCGGCGGTGTTCGAGACCTCGAAGTACTACGGAGAACACCAAGGCTACCTGACGAACTTCCCGACGAGCTACGTGCCGCCGGTCGGTCCGGGACGCTGGGTGCCGCTTCCGGGCCAGACGGCGCTCCAGCCCTTCTGGGCGGATCAAATGACGGCGTTCGTCAGCGCTGGCGCTGCCTGCGATCCAGGTCCGCCGCCGGTGTACTCCGAGACGCCGCGCTCGAAGTTGCACAACCAGGCCCGCGAGGTCCACGACGTCTCCTCGAACCTGACCTCCGAGCAGCTCACCATCGCGCGGTTCTGCGCCGACGCGCCGGGGACTATTGGCGGTCCGGGCCATTCGCTCTCGACGACCAGCCAGGTCCTCGCCCAGGTGGGCGCAATCTCGAGCAAGCCGCCGAGACCTTTGCCCGCGTTGGCATTGCCGACTCCGACGCTGTCCTCTCCTGCTCGTTCTCCAAGTACGAGTACAACCTGATTCCGGCCGGTTACCTACATCCACAACCTCATCGATCCCGCGTGCTCACACCGCTGCCCACGCCGCCGTTCCCCAGTACACCTCCGCCCACTCGGTCCAGACCGCTGCGGCGCTGAGCACGCTGCAGGAGCTGTTCGGAGACATCGGTTACACGGACCATACCCATGACGCCGATGCGTTCGCCCCGCGGAGCTTCCAGAGCCTCTCGGCCTCGATGCTCGAAACCGGGATTCCCGCCTCTACGGCGGCATTCACTACCGCGCGGCGATCTTCGACGCGTTCGCCCAGGCGCGCTGTGTCTTGGCCAAGGTCGCGGCCCTGCCCTGGAGGAAGTCGGATTGCGAGTCCGTCGTCGACGTCCACGCCCCGGACCGCGAAACCGAGCAGGTCGTTCTCCGCTAGCGATTCTCACGCGTCCGATCAGTCGTCGCGAAGCGCCGCGATTCCCTGCTCGACGCCACGACTCTCGCGTTCGTGACCGCCTCTTCCCCCCGGTATTTCACCACCCTGTCCCCATCGCACGACTGAGGGTGTCCGCGCACCGAGGCCCGCCGTCTCCTCGGCTCAGCGTGCTCCCTGTGCCAGCGTCACCTCGGCCTCCAGGCTCTGCCGATCCCGACCGAGGGTGATGACCGCCAGCAACTTCCCCTTCGCCGACAGCTCCACCCAGCAGTCGCGCGCATCGAGCGCCCCCTCGATCCGGACCGCATCCCACGCGTCGCGTGGCCGACGTATCTGATCGTGACGTCGTAATGCTGGCTCCAGAAGAACGGAACGGCGTCGAACGGCGCGGCCCCGCCAGCATGTCCTGCGCCGCCGACCTGGCCCTGACGCTCGGCGACGACCCAGTGCTCGACCCGGATCGCTCTCCGGTGTGCGCGTCCGGCCAGCGTGCGGCGTCCCCGGCGGCGAAGATGCCGGGACGCTGTCTCGAGGCACTCGTCGACGAGCGACGCCGTCGATCGACCTCCAGCCCCGCCGCCTCTGCCAGCGCGACCGCCGGTCGGACGCCGACGCCGATCACCACCAGATCGGCGGGGAGCGGGTTCCGTCCGAGAGAGTCACGCGCTCGCGTCGATCGCCGCACCGTGCGCCCAGATGGAAGACGACGCCGTGCTCCTCGTGGATCGACCGGACGAAGCGGCCGAGCTCGGGCCCAGCACCCGCTCGAGCGGCATGGCCTCGGGCGCTGACCACGTCCACGTCGACGCCGCGCGCGCGCAGAGCGGCGGCCACCTCGAGGCCGATGAAGCTCGCGCCGACGACGACCACGCGCCTCGCCTGCCGCGGCGCGGGCGATGATCGCCCGGCTGTCGGCGAGCCAGCGCAGGGTGAGACGTGCGGACCGTCGCCCCGGGAATGGGCAGCCGCACCGGGCTCGGCGCCGGTCGCGAGCAGCAGCGCGCCGTAGGGAGCGACGCCCCGTGCTCGAGCCCGACCTCGTGTCGCGCCGGGATCGATGGCCGTGACCCGGGCGCCCAGCCGAGTCGATGCCCGCTCGGCGTAGAACTCCGGCGGGCGCAGCGGCATCCAGTCCTCGGGTGCGGTCCCGGCGAGGTAGTCCTTCGACAGGTTGGGCCGATCGCCGGGGACCGGCGTCGGCGCTGAACAGCGTGAGGCTGCCGTCGATAGCCCTCGCGCCGGAGCATCTCCGCCGCGGCGTTGCCCCGCCGCGCCCCCGCCGACGATGACGATCGCGCGGGGCGCCGAGGCGGGGAGCTGCGGGCAGGCGCAGGCGGTGCCTTGGCGGCGACGTAGACCTTCGCCCCTCGTCGCTCCACCGCCAGCAGGCGACCGGGTTGAGCGCCGGCGCGCGCAGGGCCTCGCCGCGTCCGCAGGCGAAGCAGGCGTGGTGCCACGGACATCGGACCGTGTCGCCAACCACCAGTCCCTCGGCCAGCGGCCCGCCGTAGTGGGTGCACTTGGCACCGACGGCGAAGAACTCTCCGCCGCTCCGGACGAGGAGCACGGCATCACTCCCCACGTGTCCCTCGAGGCTCTGGCCCTCGGCGAGCGACTCGGCTTCCACGCCCGCTGCGAGGTCCGGGCCGGTCGGCTGGCTCTCTCCCGCGCTCATCGTGTCCTCACGATCCCCGGATGCTCGAGCGGTCCCGGAGTGACGGAACGTGCCCACGCTCCGGAGCCGCCGCAACAGACTCAGGCATTGGCCAGGCCCTGCTGGGCGAGCGTCATCTCGGCGCTCATCTGCTTCGCCTTGTCCGCGACCCCGTAGACCTTGAACAGGAACACGGTCGGGCCCTTCTTGACGTAGAGCACCGTGTACTGAGCCAGTGTCGCGTAGAAGGCGTCGTCGCCGACTCCGCTTGCCGGGGTGATGGTGGTTCCTGGCAGGGGGCCCGCCTTGATCCGATCCCACTCCCCGGGAGGCCACAGCGACACGGTGACGATGAGGTGCGGCTTCTCCGAGGTCCACGAGCAGCCGGTGGTCCCGATCGGCTGACCGGGGCCGAAGCTTCCGCCGAGCGCGGCAGTGACCTGCGTAGGGGTGAGCAACCCACAAGGCGCCGGTGCCGCCCGGGCGACACCGCCGAGGCCGCAGAACGCGATCGCGAAGATGATTCGGACCGTCGTGTTCCAGCGCGTCGATATCATCCGTCACCTCCAAGTCGTGGCGGATTCCTCCGCAAACCCGCGCACGCGTCCAGAGCTGCCATCGCCTTGCGGTCCGGGGCTCCTTTTCAGCTTCGGGCCCCGCGCGGTTGCGCGAACACCAGGGCGGCGTTCGTCCCGCCGAAACCGAAGGAGATGGACATCACGTTCCTCAGCCTCTGCTCCCGGGCGACGTTGGGAACGTAGTCCAGGTCGCACCGCGGGTCGGGCGTGTCCTGATTGATGGTCGGTGGAATCCGCCCTCGCACGAGCGCGAGCACGCTGAACGCGGCCTCTGCGCTCCCGGCCGCGCCGAGGAGATGCCCGGTCATCGACTTGGTGGAGCTGATCTGCAGCTTCCGGGCGTGCGGACCGAAGGCCATTCTTCAGGCCTAGCGTCTCGTGCACGTCGTTGAGCGGCGTCGAGGTTCCGTGGGCGTTGACGTAGTCGATGTCCTCGGGCGCCAGACCGGCGTCCCGGAGCGCCAGGCGCATGCAGGACGCGGCAGGAGCGCCGTCCTCGGTCGGCTGGGTGAGGTGCTGGGCGTTCGCGTTGGCCGCGTAGCCGACCAGCTCGGCGAGGATCGGAGCGCCGCGGCGCCGCGCAGCGCCCAGCTCCTCCAGCACCAGGATGCCCGCGCCCTCGCCGAGCACGAAGCCGTCCCGGTCGCGGTCGAACGGACGGCTGGCCGCCTCGGGTGCATCGTTGCGCGAGGACAGGGCACGCATGGCCTCGAAGCCGCCGATGCCGAGCGGGGTGATGGCAGCCTCCGCGGCTCCGCAGATCATCGCGTCGGTGCGGCCGGAGCGGATGGACCACATCGCCTCTCCGATGGCGTGCGCTCCGGTGGAGCAGGCCGCGACCGGAGCCCAGTTGGGCCCCGCCGCGCCGTAGCGAATGCTCACCATGCCCGCGGCGGTGTTGGAGATGATCTGCAGGACGAACACCGGGGACAGCCGGTCGAACCCCACCCGGAGCGCCTTCTGGTGCGCCTCCTCCGCAGATGCCAGACCGCCGACTCCGGAGCCGAGGATGACTCCCACCCGCTCCGGCTCGTATCCACCCTGTGCCTCGGAGCCGATGACCAGGCCACTCGCCCTGACCGCCATCTCCGTCGCGGCCAGCGCGAAGTGGACGAAGCGGTCGGTGTGTCGGGCATCCTTGCGATCCATCCACTGGAGAGGGTCGAAGTCCTTCACCTCGCCGGCGATCCGGGTCCCGAGGGTGCCGGGATTGAAGCGGGTGATGCGTCCCACGCCGGACTTCCCGCCAGCAGCGCAGCCCAGGTCGCCTCGACGCCGACGGCCGAGCGGGGTGACGAGCCCGAGGCCGGTGACCACGACGCGTCGCCCGCTCATGGCCGGCACGCTGGCACACATCGCGACAGACCTGGCGCCGGCGATGGCTTTCTGTTCATTACCGGGTGGGCAGAGGACCTCACGGCCTGAAGGCGGCCACCCGGAGCATGGCTTCCTCGAGGGTGAGCCTTGCACCCTCCCGGCGCAGGCGGCCCAGCTGCTCCGGAGGCAACTGCTCGGCAATCGCCCGGCGAAAACGCTCGATAGGCACCCGGTCCGATGCACCGTACTTGATGGGAAACCTCTCGAGCGATGCGTCCGCCGCACCCATCACCCGGGCTGCCAGCTCTGGATCCCCCAGATGCATCATCGCCTCGGCTGCGTTCAGGAGCACGCAGGGCAAGTTGAAGCGCTCGCCGAGACCCTCGTAGCTCTGCAGGGCGGTCTTCATCCGCTGTAGCGCGTCGCTCCAGTCGCCCTGATTGGCGGACACCGAACCGAGGTTGCCGTTGCCGAGAGCCAGGTAGCGCTTGCACCCGAGCTGCTTGCCGACGCGGAGCGCCTCCTCGTACGCGACCTTGGCTCGTGCTTCGTCGCCGGCGATGCGCGCGAACTCGCCGCGGACATTCTGGAAGAAGCCGTAGGAGTAGGCGTCGCCCACCTGGCGAATCAGCTCCAGTGCCTCGTCCGCCAGGGCGATCGCTCGGGCGACATCGCCGACCTCGCTCTCCAGGATGGACCGATTGGAGCGTGCCAGGGCGCGCAGGCGTCGATTGTCCAGGCGCTCGGCCAGCTCGGCCAGCGCTTCGGTGTAGCGTTCCATCGCCGGGAGATCCGCCTGGAAGAGTGCGGTCTTCGCCACTCGGTAGAGGCTCTCGCCGAGGAGCCGATGCTCGCCCGCCGAACGGCAGAGCGCGATGACCTCCTCGTGGTCTCGGCGCGAATCCTCGAGCGTGCCCACGGACCACTCCAGGACACCGAGCCAGTGGAGCGCCACTGCCCTGAGGAGTGGAGGCGCACCCCGGGCCTGATGAAGCGCGGACGCCAGGAGGCGATGCCCCTCGACCCAGTGGCCCCGCACCTCCCAGAACCCGGCCAGCGCGACGCACAGCCGGAGTGCCTCGTCCGACTGTCCCTCGGCCGTGAGCCACTGCAGACCGGTGCGCATCTCTTCGTGATCCGTCTCCAGCTCGGCCAGCAAGCGGCCCTGGTCCGGCCCGAGGAGCAGGGCGGACGCGCGTTCGGCCACGGCGAGACAATGGGCGGCGTGACGACCGCGCGAGATGGCGAGGGCCCCGGCCTTCTCCAGCTCCGACAGCGCGTACTCCCGGAGGGTCTGGAGCATCACGTAGCGGTCCTCGATGTGCGGATTCTGGACGCGCTGGAGGAGGCTCTTGTCCACCAGAGAGCCGAGGAGCTCGCGGGCCGTGTCCGGGGTGAGCCCGCCCACCGCTGCCGCGCCCTCCACGGTGGTGCAGGAGGGGAAGATGCCCAGGGCGTGGAGGAGGGCGCGCTCCTCCGGTGAGAGCAGGGCGTCGCTCCAGGCGATGGTCTCCCGCAGCGTCTGCTGCCGGCGCTCGGCATCGTGGAAACCGTGCCCGAGAACCTGAAGCGCGCCGGCTTGCGAAAGGCGCCCGAGCATCGACCGGGGACTGTCCCGCCGGATCCGGGCCGCCGCCAGCTCGATGGCGAGCGGGAGTCCATCCAGCCGCCGGCAGAGCGCAAGGACGTCGGCCGCATTCTCCTCAGTGACCTCGAAGCTCGGTGAGAGGGCTTGCGCGCGCTCGGCAAAGAGCCGGACGGCGTCGTCCTGGAGCGCCTCCTTCTTGCTCGTCACTTCCGACGTGGCGACGCCCATCCCCGGAACGGGCATGTCGTGCTCTCCCGACAGATGGAGAAGGGATCGGCTGGTGACCAGCACCGAGAGTCCCGGAGCTGCGCGGAGCAACCTGGCGATGACCGGTGCCGCGGGGAGGACGTGCTCGAAGTTATCCACGACCAGGAGCTGCTTCCTCGGCCGGAGGAAGGCGGACACCACCTCCTCGATGGGAGTGCCGGCAATTTCCTTCAGCTCGAGAGCGGCTGCGATCGCGTGTGGGACCCGCTCGGGTTCGCTCACGTTGGAGAGACTGACGAAGCTCACCCCTTCGGTGAAGTCATCGGCCAGCGCCCGGGCCACCTCGATGGAGAGCCGGGTCTTGCCCGTTCCTCCCGGACCGGTGAGCGTGAGGAGGCGCGCGCCCCGTCGGCGCAGCAAGGTCGTCGCGGAGGCAACCTCCCGGGTGCGGCCGAGAAACGGGGTGACTTCCGCCGGTAGCGATTCACGGAGGGCGGACCGCGGAAGCGGTGCGGCCGGCCCGCCCTGGAGGGCTCGAAGCACGTCGCGAACGCTGGCGTAGCGGAAGACGGGCTCGCGAGCCATGCATGTGGCCACCACTGCGTCCCACGTCGGGTCGACTCCGGGCCGGCGCGACGAGATGCGGGGGGGCGGCTGGGTGACCCTGAGCATCGCGGTCGCCACGGGCGTCTCACCCCGGAAGGGGAGCTCGCCCGAGAGCATCTCGTAGAGGACCACGCCCAGCGAATAGATGTCGGTGGCCGGAGTGACGCGTTCCCCCAGCACCTGCTCCGGCGCCATGTAGCCCGGAGTCCCGATCAATCCCTCGCCGGTCATCTCCGCGTCGCGAGTCCGTTCGCGCTCCAGCGCCCGGGCGATTCCGAAGTCGGTCACGACCAGTCGCTCCGAGGGTTGGTCGGGAACCAGCAGCACATTGGAGCTCTTGAAATCCCGGTGGACGATCCCCTGGGCATGTGCCGCCTCCAGCGCATCGACCATCTGCTCCACCAGAGGAAGTGCCTCGGCTGGAGCAAGGGGGCCGACGCGGAGCCGGTCGGAGAGGGTCTCGCCCTCGAGCAGCTCCATGGTGAGGAAGAGGAGGGGTTCTCCGGACGACTGCGAGGAGAAGAGCTCGAAGATGCGGCAGACGTTGCGATGGGTGATTCGCCGCGCCAGAAGAATCTCCCGGCGGAACCGTTCCCGGGCCGCAGGGTGATTGGCCAGGGCCGGCTGGATGAACTTGAGTGCCACCCGCGTCCCCAGCGCACGATCTTCTGCCTCTGCCACCACGCCCATCCCCCCGCGAGCGATGATGCGGAGGATTCTCGAAGCGCTGGTCGACGACATCCCCGGCCGAGACCAGGGCGGCGGTGGATCGGGGACCGGACGGAGGCAGGGTCAGTGTCCTGGTCAAGCCGTCGCGCGGCGTTCCGTCCGCCATGGCGAGGACTCTACCCCCATCTCGAGACGCCGGCCGCTCGCCGGACCTCCGCAGCGACGACGCATGGCTGGCTCCACCTGGAATCCGGACCGCAGGGATGAGAGGGTGTCCGGCTCCGATGTCCGGGCCCGCTCCGCTCCAGTCCGCCGACCAGCTCCTCGAGGACCTCAACCCTCCCCAGCGCGAGGCCGTCCTTCACGGGGACGGGCCGCTCCTCGTCCTCGCCGGCGCCGGATCGGGGAAGACGCGGGTCATCACCCGCCGCGTCGCCCACCTCGTGCTCGCCCGGCGCGTCGCCCCCTGGCGGATCCTGGCCGTCACCTTCACCAACAAGGCCGCCCGGGAGATGCGCGAGCGTCTCGGGGTGCTGCTCGGCCCCTGGGCCTCCGAGCTCAACGTCGCGACCTTCCACTCCGCCGCGGCCACCATCCTCCGGCGCGAGGCGGAGAAGGTGGGCCTCACGCGCTCCTTCGTCATCTACGACGACGCGGACCAGCTCCAGCTGGTGAAGCGGGCCATGCGCGAGGAGCGGGTGGACCCGGTGCTCAATCCCCGCGACGTGCTCCGGCGCATCGACGTGGAGAAGAACGCCGGCCGCGGGCCCGACGTGGAGCGTGTCCCGGCCGACGACTACCGGGCCCTCGCCGTGCAGCGTGCCTACCGCGCCTACCAGCGGCTGCTCCGCGCGGCGAACGCGGTGGACTTCGGAGACCTGCTGCTCCTGCTCGTCCAGCTCCTGCGCAAGGACTCCGAGACGCTGGAGAAGTACCGCGCGCGCTTCCAGCACGTCCTGGTGGACGAGTTCCAGGACACCAACCCCGTCCAGTACGAGCTCCTCCAGCAGCTCGCACCGCCGCCCGGCGCCAACCTGGTGGTGGTGGGCGACGACGACCAGTCCATCTACCGCTGGCGCGGCGCCGAGGTGAGCAACATCCTCCAGTTCCCGGATCTGTACCGCGGCGCCCGGGTGGTGAAGCTCGAGCAGAACTACCGGAGCGACGGGAACATCCTCGACGCGGCCAACGCGGTCATCTCGCAGAACCCCCGCCGGATGCCCAAGCGGCTCTGGACCGAGAGACCGAAGGGCGAGCTCCTCCACCTGCTCATCTCCCGCGACGAGCGCGAGGAGGCGCACGAGGTGGCCCGGCGGATCCACGCCCTGCACAAGGAGGACTTCGTCTCCTACGAGCAGATGGCCATCTTCTACCGGGTGAACGCCCAGAGCCGCGTGCTGGAGGAGGCGCTGCGGCTCTCGCGCGTGCCCTACACCCTGGTGAGCGGCCGGAGCTTCTACGAGCGGGCGGAGATCAAGGACGCGGCCTCCTACCTGCGCCTCATGGCCAACCCGCGCTCGGATGCCGACCTGCTCCGGATCGTGAACGTCCCGGCGCGCGCCATCGGCGACACCACGCAGGAGCGGCTGAGCGCCTGGGCCGCGGAGCAGGGCATCTCGCTCTGGGAGGCCCTGGACCAGGTGGAGTCCATCGACATGCTGCAGCCCGCGGCCCAGAAGCGGCTCCGCGGCTTCCGCGCGCTGATGGAGCCGCTGGTCCAGTTCGCGGTCGAGGCGCCCTCGGCGGCCGCCGCGCTGGAGCGGATGCTCCAGGAGACGCGGCTCGTCGAGTCGCTGATGGAGGCAGGGGACGACGAGTCGCTCGGCCGGGCGGAGAACCTGCGCGAGTTCGTGGGCGCGGCCCAGGAGTTCGATCTGCAGCGCGCCGCCCGCCCTCCGCCGGGCCCCGAGCGCGCTCGAGGCCGAGGCCCCGCCGCTCCAGGCCTTCCTCGAGCAGATCAGCCTGGTGGCCGAGGCCGACGCCGAGGCAGGCGAAGGGCGCGTCTCGCTGATGACGCTGCACGCGGCGAAGGGGCTCGAGTTCGACGCGGTGTTTCTCCCCGGCATGGAGGACGGCGTCTTTCCCCACCAGCGCGCGCTCGACGAGTTCGGCGACGACGAGGAGATGGGGGAGGAGCGGCGGCTCTGCTACGTCGGCTTCACCCGCGCCCGGAAGCGGCTCTGCTCTCGCTCGCCCAGGCGCGGTCGCTCTTCGGCGAGCTGCGGTTCAACCCGCCGTCGCGCTTCCTCCGCGAGGTCCCGAAGGAGCTGTTCGACTTCCAGCCCGAGCTCCGGGCGCCGGCTCCGCAGCCCTCGTACGGGCGGGTCGAGCGCCGGCCCCGACCGGACGACACCGGCCCGCGCATCGACCGCAGCTACGCCCAGGAGGCGGCGTACATGGAGGACGGCTCGGTCGTCGGGATGCGCGTCCGCCATGCGCAGTTCGGCGACGGCGAGGTGATGGCCTGCGACGGCACGGGCCCGAACGCCAAGCTGACGGTGCGCTTCCGCACCGTGGGGCTCAAGCGGGTCATCGCCCGGTTCCTCCAGCCGGCTTGACCTCGCCGGACTTCGCGCCGGGCTTCGGCGAGTGTTCCCCCGCCGGAGGGAGAGGTCTATACCCCGCCTGACCGCAGGCTCCGCGGCCCCTCCAGGAAGAGAGTTCGTCATGGCATCGAAGAATCCAGTCATCGCAGTGGTCGGCGCCACCGGCGCCCAGGGCAGCGGGCTCGTGCGGGCCATCGTCCAGGACCCGGAGCACCGGTTCACCGCCCGGGCGATCACCCGGAAGCCCGACTCGGAGAAGGGCCGGGCACTCGCGGCGCAGGGAGTCGAGGTGGTGGCCGGCGACGCCGACGACGCAGCGAGCCTGGAGCGGGCGTTCCGCGGCGCGGCCGGTGTGTTCTGCGTCACGAACTTCTGGGAGCACTTCTCGCCCGACCGGGAGGTGGCGCAGGCCCGGGCCATGGCGCGCGCCGCGGCCCGCTCCGACGTGAAGCACGTCATCTGGTCCACCCTCGAGGACACGCGGGTGCTCGTTCCGGTCTCCGACACCCGGATGCCCACCCTGATGGGCCGCTACAAGGTCCCCCACTTCGACGGCAAGGGAGAGGCGGATGCGGTCTTCGCCGAGGAGAACGCGCCGACCACGCTGCTCCGCACGTCCTTCTACTGGGACAACCTCATCTCCTTCGGCGCGGGACCGAAGAAGGACGCCTCGGGGCAGCTCGTGTTCGCCCTCCCGATGGGCGACAAGAAGCTGCCCGGCATCGCGGCCGAGGACATCGGCCCCTGCGCCTACGGAATCTTCAAGCGGGGGACGGAGATGGTCGGCCGCACCGTGGGAATCGCCGGTGAGCACCTGACCGGCGCGCAGATGGCGGCCGAGCTCTCGACTGCGCTCGGTCAGACGGTGCGCTACCAGTCCCTGTCCTTCGAGGCCTACCGGAAGCTCGGGTTCCCCGGTGCCGAAGACCTCGGGAACATGTTCCAGTTCAAGCACGACTTCGAGCGCGAGTTCTGCGCCCAGCGTCCGGTGGAACAGGCGCGTGCGCTCTACCCGGGGCTGCAGACCTTCCGTCAGTGGCTCTCGCGCCACGCGAAGCAGATTCCTCTGAGCTGACCGTACCGCCAGGTCGGTGGCGCCCGCCCCGGACAGCACAGATGGGCTCCGGGTCGGGCGGAGCAGACCATTCCGCCATGCAATGTCACCGGCGGCTCGCTCTTTCCATGGGGTGCAGCCCGGAGACATGACGATGCAGAGCGAGCCCCGGTTCAAGGGACGTTGCCTCTGCGGTGGCGTCGAGCTGGAGGTGGTGGGCAAGCCTGCGGCGATGGGTTACTGCCACTGCAGCTCGTGCCGGCAGTGGTCGGCCGCGCCGGTGAGCGCCTTCACCATGTGGGCGCCAGGCGCGGTCAGCATCACCCGCGGGGAGGACCAGATCGGCTCCTTCCAGAGGACGGAGCGGGCCATCCGGAAGTGGTGCCGGAGCTGTGGCGGGCACCTCCTCACCGAGCACCCCACCTGGGGCGTGGTCCACGTCCACGCCGCGGTGCTCGAGAAGTTCCCCTTCGACCCACGGGTGCACCTCAACTACGCAGAGACCGTGCTCCGCATGCGCGATGGGCTCCCGAAGATGAAGGACATGCCGTCGGACATGGGCGGCTCGGGGATCAGGCACCCCGAGTAGCCGGAGGCGGGGCGCCGGGCAGGAGCCCGCGGAGGAAGGAGCGCGCCTCGCCGACGCTGGAAACCCGGAGCTCGGCCCTGCTCGCCGCGGGACCCACGTGCACCGAGATGGCCCCCTGGGGCAGGGCGGCGAAGAGGTCCTCGTCCGTGCGGTCGTCCCCGAGCGCGCAGACGACGCTTCCCCGGGGGGCGTGCGCCAGGACCGCGGGGACCACCTGGCCCTTGTTCACCCCCTGCGGCCGGATCTCCACCACCCGATCTCCGGTGAGGACCTCGGCCGGCGTGTTGGAGAGCAGCGTCGCGAGGTGGAGCAGGAGATCGCCGGCCTGCGCTGCGCCGAACTCCGGGTCGGCCGCCCGGTAGTGCCAGGCGAGCCCCGCGGTCTTCACCTCCACCAGCGCCCCGGGCGTCCGGGCCGCGTACTCCTCGAGAATCGACTTCACCTGGGGAAGCCAGCTGCTCGGGTCCACCTCCGCGCCGATCCAGCGCTCACCCGGCATCCGCGACCAGTATCCGTGCTCGGCGTGCAGGCCGACCGGAAGGGCGCCGAGCCAGCGCTCCAGGGTGTCACGGCGGCGTCCGCTCACCACGTGCACCGCGTAGCGGCGGGCCAGCGCCGAGAGCAGCTGGAGTAGCTCGACGTCGGGAACGGCCAGCTCCGGCGTGAGCGCGAACTCCACCAGGGTCCCGTCGTAGTCCAGGAACAAGGTGGCCGAGGGCGCGTCGCGGATCCGCGCCTGCGCCTGGGCGAGCACCGACGGGGGGGACGGCCGGAGGGCGTGTGGCGGCCCGGCGTCCGACCCGAGCCGGTCGAGGAACTCGCGCGACCAGCGGTGCACGTCGTAGGACTCGACGCGGGTGCGCAGCGCCGCCATCCGGAGGCGCCGCTCCTGCTCCGGCATCTGGAGCGCGCGGCAGAGCGTGTCCGCGGTCCCCTCGAGGTCGTACGGGTTGACCAGCAGCGCTTCGGCCAGCTCCGCGGCGGCCCCGGTGAACTCGGACAGCACCAGCACCCCGTCGCCATCCGTGCGGGAGGCGATGAACTCCTTGGCCACCAGGTTCATCCCGTCGCGGATGGGGGTGACGATGAGCACGTCCGCGGCGCGGTAGAGCGCGGCGATCTCCTTCGGCGACAGCCCCCGGAACAGGTAGTGCACGGGGGACCAGTTCGGCGTCCCGAAGCGGCCGTTGATCCGTCCGACCAGGGCGTCCACCGTGTCCCGCACCCCCTGGTAGGCGCCGACGCCGGTCCGCGAGGGAACCGCCACCTGGACCAGCCGGACCTGTTCGCGCAGTTCGGGGTGCCGGACCAGGAGCTGCTCGTAGGCCAGGAGCCGGCGGGAGATGCCCTTCGTGTAGTCGAGCCGGTCGATGCCCACCAGCAGCTGCTGCGGCCCGGGGCGGAGGGTCCGGATCTCCTCGCCGATCCCCGGGTCGCCGCCCAGCTCGGTCCAGTGCGCTGCGTCCACGCCCATGGGGAAGACGCCGAGCCGGACCTCGCGCCCCCGCCAGAGGATGCGGTCCACCTCGGTCCAGGCTCCGGTCGTGCGGAGCACCGAGGAGGAGAAGTGACGCACGTACGCCGCGGTGTGGAAGCCGATCGAGATCTGCACCGAGCAGACCCTCGAGGATGCGCTCCCGCTGGGGGAGGATGCGGAAGGTCTCCGACGAGGGGAACGGGATGTGGAGAAAGAACCCGATCCGCGCATCCGGGATCTGCTCGCGGACCAGCGCCGGAACGCGCATCAGCTGGTAGTCCTGCACCCAGACCAAGTCACCCGGGCGGTGCTGGGCCACCACCGCGTCCGCGAAGCGGCGGTTCACCCGCTCGTAGTCCTCGAAGCCCTCGATCTCCAGCGGAAGCTCGCCCGCGAAGTAGTGGAAGAGCGGCCAGAGCACTCCGTTGGAGTACGCCTCGTAGTACCGGTGGACCTCCTCTGCCGTCAGCTGCACCTGGACGAGGCGCATCGACGCGAGCTGGGCCGCGAGCGCCTGGGCCTCCGCCTCGGGAAGTGGCTCCACCAGGCCGGACCAGCCGATCCAAAGGCCTCCGGACCGCTCGTGTGGACCGCGGAGACCCGTCGCCACTCCGCCGACGCTCGGCTGCACCTCGATTCCGCCCGCCTCCGTGCGGACCGTGACCGGCAGCCGGTTCGAGACGATGAGGACCCGTGCCACGCGCACTCGCTTCTAGCGGGAGAGACGCCCACTGGCACAGCCGGCTGCACCAACTGCGCAGTTCGGAACTCTCCGCTGCGCTCGCCACGCGAGGTCGATAATGGCCGAGCAGCCATGGACTGGGCCCCCGGAACGGCTTTCACCAGCGTGGGGCTGAACCTCGGCACGCTCGGACACACCGCGGCCGCGGCGCTCGGCCTGTCGGCGCTGCTGCTCGCCTCGGCCACCGCGTTCACCGTCGTGAAGCTGGTGGGTGCCGTCTACCTCGTCGTCCTCGGCGCGCGCATGCTGGCCGGAACGTTCGGTGGATGTACGGTCTCGGCGCCGGCCCGTGGACAGGTCGCGGTGCCGGCAATTCCGAGCTCACGCCTGCTCGCGCACGGAGTCTGACCGGGCTCCTGAACCCCAAGGTGGCGATCAAGCGAGGCGTGGTTGTCCTCCAGTTCGCGGTGCTGGGGGTGGTGCTGGCGACGCTCGGCGTCCTCGGCGATTCGCTGGTGCCGTGCTCGCCGCGCGCACCGGGTGGAAGCTGGCCGCGGGTGTGTGGCGCGAGCGCATCACCGGAGGGGTCCTGGTGGCGCTCGCATCCGGCTCGCCCTCGTGCGGCGCTAGACGCTCACCGTGTCAGCGGAGGCGGAACCCGAGCACCCGTCCGTCCGTCGCGAGCACCCAGGCCACGCTCCCCCGGACCAGGGGCGCAGTGCGAAGCGCGCTGTCCAGCCGCGCGCTCGCCGGCGAACCGGGTCGGACGAGATCGATGGCGAGCAGTCTCCCCTCGCGCCCGGCGGTGGGGACGAGCACCCGGTCCTGCCACTCCACGACTCCGCCCAGCAGTGGAGCCGGGAGCGAGGCGCGCCACGGAGGCTGACCTCCCCGCAGGTCGATGCCGAGCAGCGACCGGTCCTCGAGCCCCACCCAGACGCGGCCGAGCGCCACGCTCGGGGCCGAGACGACGGGCTGGCCGAGCGGGACGACGCGCCGCTGCGCGCCCGTGCGCCGATCCAGCGCGAGCAGGCGTCCGGATTGCTCGGCCGTCCAGAGGGTGTCTCCGTCGAGCGCGACGCCGGTGGGGTCTCGCACCGCCGCCTTCCAGCGCAGGGCACCGTCCTGACCCGAGAGGAGGAGCAGCGCCGCCGGCCCCTCGGCCAGCACGTCGCCGCCCACGGTGACCAGACCGCGCGGGGGTTTTCCGGGATGCACCCCGAGCGAGGTGTTCCATCCGCGGCGCAGAGGCATGCCCCCGCTGCGCGCCGGGAACGAGCGCAGCTCGCCCTCGCGGCCGAGCAGGAGGAGCCGGCTGCCCACCGCGGCGAGCGCGGCCACCGGTGGTTGGCCTGCTGCGCGCCAGAGCTCGTGTCCTGTCTCGGCGTCGAGCGCGACCAGGGTGTCGCCGGCGGTCACTGCTCCGACCACCCCGTCGTCGGTCACCACCAGCGGGAGCTCGATCTCCCCGCCGGTCTCCACCGTCCACAGCACGCGGCCGTCGCGGTCGAGCCGGAGAACACGGCCGGCGTCGTTGCCGAAGACCGCCCCCTCGGCGAGCGGGGTGAGCCCGGTCCGGCTCGGCGCGTCGCCGGACACCGTGAAGACCGGCACGAGCGGAGAGCTGCACGCTCCGAGCAGGAGGACGAGGACGGGCGACAGCCTGGCGACCGGTGCTGGCGGAGCCACCCACCTCACGCTAGACCACCTGCTTCGTGAGTGGCCGAGGTCCAGGACTGACGCTGATGATCATGGGGCTCGGGCTCGTGGTGGCCGGGCTCGTGCTGTGGGCCGGCGGGCTGAGCTGGTTCGGGCGGCTGCCCGGCGATCTCCGCTGGGAGACCGACCGGACCCGGCTGTACTTTCCGATTGGCTCGCTGGTGATCGTCTCGCTCGTGCTCTCGGTGCTCGCCTGGATCTTCCGCCAGCGCTAGCTCGCGAGCTTCATTCCCTTGGGAATCACCACCACGCCCCCGTCGGTGACGTGGAAGTGCTTGCGGTCCTCCACCTCGTCGTAGCCGATGGTCATCCCCGCGGGGATCTCCACGTTCTTGTCCACGATGGCGTGGCGGATCCGGCACCGCCGGCCGACGGTGACGTTCTCGAAGAAGATGCTCTCGCTGATGTCGGAGTACGAGTTGACGCGGACCTTGGGGCTGAGAACGCTCTTGTGCACGTGGCCGCCGGAGATGATGCACCCGTCGCAGACCAGGCTGTCGGTGGCGTAGCCGACCCGCTCGTTCTCCACGTCGTTGAAGACGAACTTGGCCGGCGGGTACGAGCGGTTCTGGGTGTAGATGGGCCAGCGGTCGTTGTAGAGATTGAAGACCGGCTCCACGCCCACCAGATCCATGTTGGCCTGGTAGTAGACGTCGATGTTCCCCACGTCGCGCCAGTACCCACGCTCCTTCGGCTCCTGGCCGGGATAGGTGTTCTGGGCGAAGTCGTACACGAACACCCGGGCGTGCTTGTAGAGCTCGCTGATGATGCTCTTGCCGAAGTCGTGCGCGCTCTGGTCGTTGGCCGCGTCGCGGACCACCTCCCGCACCAGGGTGTCGGTCTCGAAGAGGTAGTTCCCCATCGAGGCCAGGCACATGTCGGGGTTGCCCGGGATGGGTGGCGGGTTCTTCGGCTTCTCCAGGAAGCCCTTCATCCGTCCGTCCGGGGCCACGTCGATGATGCCGAAGTCCCGGCCCTCCTCGATGGGCACCGGGATGGCGGCCACGGTGCACTCTGCCTTCTTCTCCAGGTGGTACTCGAGCATCGTCGCCACGTTCATCCGGTACACGTGGTCCGCGCCGAAGACGAAGATCTGGTCCGGCTCCTCGTCGGTGACCAGGTTGAGGTTCTGGTAGATGGCGTCGGCGCTGCCCTTGTACCAGTCGAGCCCGGTCCGCATCTGCGCCGGCACCACGTCCACGAACTGGCCCAGGAAGCTGCTCAGTCGCCACGCCCGTGAGAGGTGGTTGTTGAGCGAGTCGGACTTGTACTGGGTGAGCACCTTCATCTTCAGCACACCCGAGTTGGCGAAGTTCGAGAGACAGAAGTCGATGATCCGGTAGCGCCCACCGAAGGGCACCGCAGGCTTTGCGCGCTCACGGGTGAGCGGCTCCAGCCGTGTTCCGGCACCTCCCGCGAGGATCATCGCCAGCGTCTTGCCCATCGTCCCGACCATGGCAGTCCGGTGAGGGTCTTGCCTAGAGTGTCCGACCCCCATGGACGTTTCCCATCCCGGATCGGCTCCCACGACGCTCAGCCGGCGCTCCCTCATCAAGCGGGGCCTGCTCGGCGGTGTCGTTCTCGCCGCCGGAGGGGCCGGGTTCCTCGCGCTCCGCGGCGGGGCAACGGTTCCGCTCCCCGCGGATGGCCTCCTCGTCTTCACCCCCGGCCAGTTCGCGGTGCTCGACGCCGTCTCGCGGCGGATGGTGCGGCCACGCAAGGGCTGGCCCTCGGTGGACGAGGTGGGGGTGGCCCGGGCCGCGGACCGCATCGCCTCGAAGGTGGAGCCCAGCGCGCAGAAGGAGCTCCGCCAGCTGCTCGGCCTGTTCGAGAACGGGCTCGCCGGGTTCCTCTTCGGCGGGCGCACCCGTCCGTTCACCCGCCTCGACGGCGCCGAGCAGGACCGGGTCCTGATCGAGTGGCGGGACAGCCGGCTGGCCGTCCGCCGCACCGGCTACGCCGCGCTCCGCACCCTGGTGCTCGCCGGCTACTACCAGTCCCCGAGCGTCTGGCCTGCGGTGGGCTACCCGGGTCCGCCGGGCATCTTCCAGGATGCGCCCTCGCTGCCCGAGTGGAGGGGAGGCGACGAGCCTCGCCCCGACGGGAACGGGGTGTGGCACGACGGGGTCCAGCAATGACCACCCCGGGGCGGATCCTCACCGGCCGCGATCACACGCTGAACACCACCCTCCACACCGACGTGGTGGTGGTGGGCTCGGGCGCGGGCGGCTCGGTGGTGGCGGAGCGGCTCACCGCCCGCGGGCTGAGCGTCGTGCTCCTCGAAGAGGGCGGCTACTGGACGCGCCGCAGCTTCGACGGGCGCGAGGACCATGCCTATCCGCACCTGTACCAGGAGATGGGAAACCGGGCGACGGACGACCAGTCGGTCCTCATCCTCCAGGGCCGCAGCGTCGGCGGCGGCACCACGGTGAACTGGTGCACGTCGTTTCGCACGCCGCGGCCGGTGCTCGAGCGCTGGCGAGACCAGTTCGGTGTGAAGGGGTTGACCGAGGCGGCGCTGATCCCCCACTGGGAGGCCATCGAGAAGCGGCTGCACATCGCCGAGTGGCCGCTCGATCGGATGAACGCCAACAACCAGGTCCTCTGGGACGGGTGCGGGAAGCTCGGGTATTCGCGCGGCCTGGTCCGGCGCAACGTGAACAACTGCGCCAACCTCGGCTACTGCGGGCTCGGCTGTCCGCTCGACGCCAAGCAGTCGATGCTGGTGACGCTCATCCCCGACGCCGTGGAGAAGGGGCTGACGGTCCAGGCCAACGCCTCGGTGCGCCGGGTGCTGGTCGGTGGCCGCCGGGTGGGCGGGGTGGAGGCGGTGCTGCTCGACCCGGAGACGGACCGGCCCACCGGCGTGACGCTCACCGTGAAGGCGAAGACCGTCGTGGTGTGCGGCGGAGCCATCAACTCGCCCGCGCTGCTGCTCCGCTCGGGGCTCGACGGCAACGGGAACGTGGGGAAGCGCTTCTTCCTCCACCCGGTGGTCATCATGAGCGCGCTGATGCCCGAGCCGATCGTGCCCTGGAGCGGCGCGCCGCAGGCCGCTTACTCGCACCACTTCATCGATCGAGGCCCCGGAAAGGTGGGGTTCCTGCTCGAGGTGCCGCCGATCATGCCGCTCATCGCCGCCACGGTATTCCCGGGCATCGGCGAGCAGCACCAGGCGCTGATGGAGGAGCTCCCGTACACGCAGAGCACCATCGCCATCTGCCACGACGGGATGCTCGCGCGACGACATGGGCGGGACGGTGTCCCTGCGCGACCCGGCCGAGCGCCGGGTGTCGATCGACTATCCATTGCGCCCGTTCCATTTCGAGGCGTTCCGTGCGGCGTGCAAGGAGATGGCGCGCATCCAGTTCGCTGCCGGGGCGCGCGAGGTGCGGTCGCTTCACGCCAACCCGGTGCGGATCCCGAAGGTGGGGGACATCGACGCGCTGCTGGACGCCGCGCCCTGGGAGCCGGGCCGGGTGCGGGTGGCCACCGCACACCAGATGGGCGGCTGCGCGATGGGTGGCGATCCGCGTACCTCGGTGGTGGACAGCACGCTCCGCTACCACGGGATGGAGAACCTCTTCGTGGTCGACGGCTCGGTGTTCCCGACCTCGCTGGGGGTCAATCCCCAGGAGACCATCTTCGGCATCGCCCGCTGGGCCAGCGAGTTCGTGGCCGCGGCGACCCCCGGCTAGGTGTGGAGAGTCATGACGTTGTTCTCGCCCGTGAGGTTAGCCGGGCGAGCGGCGTCGTGCCGAGCGCCGCGTGGATCCGGCAGCCGTTGTAGTGCCGGAGCCAGCCGGCGAGGGCTCTTCGGCGCTCGGACGAGCTATAGAAGGGCCGCTGGTAGGCGCACTCACGCAGCAGCGACTGGATGAAGCGCTCCGCCTTGCCATTGGTTCTGGGCGTGTACGGTTTCGTTCTCCGGTGCCGGACACGACCCCGGGCGCAGGTCTGGGCGAAGGCTCGGCTCAGGTAGGGCGAGCCATTGTCGGTGAGGACGCGTCGGGTCCTGATGCCCAGCTCCCGGTAGTGCACGATGGCTCGCTCGAGGAAGGCGGCGGTCGTGGTCCCGAGCTCGTTCTCGAGCACCTCGACGTAGGCCACGCGCGAGGCGTCATCGACACAGACGTGCACGTACTCCCAGCCGATGCCGCGGTTCCTCAGCCGGTTCGAGCGGTCGCCGGTGATGCGATGGCCGAGGCCCTTTACTCGCCCGAGCTTCTTCACGTCCAGGTGGAGCATGTCCCCAGGCCGAGCCCACTCGTACCGGCGAACAGGGATGGGTGGCTCGAGCGAGCGCAGCCGAGAGAGCCCGTGTCGCCGAAGCACCCTTGCCACCCGAGAGCGGTCGAGCTTCAGCGCAGCGGCAATCTGCACGATTGTTTTCCGAGACCGCCGGAGGTTCACGATGAGCTCCTCGTGCGCTCGGTCCAGCCGCAGCGGACTTCGATGAGGCCGAGAGGAGCGGTCCTGGAGTCCGCCGAGGCCCTCAAGTCGGAAACGTCCCAGCCATTTGTTGGCAGTCTTGCGGCTCACTCCGGCGGCTTCGGCCGCGGCAGTGATGGTCCAATGTTGCCGTTGGACCCGCCGAACGAGCAGGGCTCGACTCGCCGGACAAGTCCGGGCTCTACTGTGAAGGTTCATCCGTTCGGGCTCCTGCGGGCTGCGGGTCGTCTCGCAACGCCAGCAATCCACAGGACCCGGCGGATGGGCAGTCCCATCTGCCTGGGAACAACCTACTGAGCCTTCACAGCTAGGTAGCTAGCCAGCGCGACGAAAAGGCCGAGGCCCGAGGACGGTCGCGGTCGCCCCCGGGCCTCGATGGCAGCCGTCCGTCGGCCGCGCACGTGAAAACTGGGGACCCGGAGCGGGGCGGTCTCCCCACGTCCAGAGCGCCCGAGGGGACAAGCCGGGCACTCCGATTCCGCCGCCCTCCGGGGTTCCCCCCGAGGCTCCCGCTCTCCGGTCAGGCCCTCGGCCCGCCCACCTGGGCGGGGTGATTCGAGTAGTTGTCGATGAGCACCGCGCTCGCACCCACGTAGCCGGCGAGCAGGAGCACGCCGCTGAGGAGGAAGGGGATGGGGCTCCACCGGCGGGCGGAGCGGAAGAGCTGCGGGTTGTTGCTGGTGGGCTCGGTCTTCATGGCGTCCTCCGTCGGGGTCCGTGTCTCGTTCCTTCGACGGAGGAGGTGGATTGCAGCGGCGATGCCAACGGGGTGAGACCTCCCACCGCCCGGAGTTCCGGCCGGTTGGGCCCCGGCCGCCCTGTGGCCCATTGCGCTGGGAGAGACACCGGCGCGCTCGCTGTGGCCCCCGGTGCAACGGGCGGGTCCCCGGATCCGGGACGGCGTGTGCGCTTGCGGCACGCAGGGGGGCAGCCAGAACACACGAGGCGGCCCGGAACGGCATCGTCCCGGACCGCCCGTGCTCGCCGCCGCAGCCCCCTCGTCACCCGGCGTACTGCTCGACCTCCGCCCACGCCGGCGCGTCATCGCGGAGGAGCGCCGTGGCGAAGCTGAGGAAGCACAGCGCGAGCAGGATCGTCACCGGCAGCCCTGCAGAGCTGTGCCGCGACGTCGGGTGGAAGCTGGAAGCGGATGTGGACTGGGTGCTCATGGCCGTCTCTCCCTCCGGCACGAGGCCGGTGCCCGGGAGGCAGTGCAGCGCCCGTACCGCGGCCGTGCGCCCATCCTCACGGCAGCTTGCGCCGTGTACGCCCGGGACCCCGTTGCAGCCGCGGTGACAGCGGCCCTGCTGAGTGAAGCATCCGGCGCACCCGGAGGTGCGCCCCGTGCTCACTCGCGGACGCGGTGCCGCTTGATGAGCCGGTACAGGTGCACGCGGTCGATGTCGGCCGAGGCCGCGGCCTGCGACACCTTCCCACCGTGAAGCTGGAGCAGCGCCTCCACATACTGGCGCTCGAAGGTGTCGAGCGCGCGGCGGCGAGCCTCGGGGTAGGGGACGCGCGCGTCGATGACGCTCGGCCCGCCCTCCTCCGGGCGACCGCTCTCCTCTCCCTCGCCGGGGAGCAACGTTTCCTGGAGGACGACACATCGCTCGAGGTGGTTCCGCAGCTCGCGGATGTTGCCCGGCCAGGCCGCACGCTGCAGCTGGACCACGAACGCGGGGTCGAGCAGCGTGGCCTTCACCCGCGCATCCGAGCCGAGCCCGCTGAGGAGCTTCTCCACGATGGCCGGGATGTCCTCGGAGCGCTGGCGGAGCGGGGGGAGGGGAATCTTCACCACCGCCAGGCGGAAGTAGAGGTCGGAGCGGAAGCGGCCGGCGTTCACCTCGGCGCGCAGGTCGCGGTTGGTGGCGGTGATGATCCGCACGTCCACCGGGGTGTGGACGTTGGTGCCGAGCCGGCGGATGTCCCGGGCCTCGAGCACCCGGAGCAGCTTGGGCTGCAGCTCGAGGGGGAGCTCGCCGACCTCGTCGAGGAAGACGGTGCCGCCGCGGGCCTCCTCGAAGACGCCGACCCGCCGGGTGACGGCACCGGTGAAGGCCCCCTTCTCGTGACCGAACAGCTCGGACTCGAGGAGGTTCGGAGGCAGCGCGCCGCAGTCGACCACCAGGAAGGAGTGGTCCCGCCGGGCCGACTGCCGGTGGATGGACTCGGCAGCCTGGCTCTTGCCGGTTCCGGTTTCACCCTCGAGCAGCACGGTGACGTCGGACGCCGCCGCCCGCTCCATCAGGGCGAAGCTCATCCGGGCCGCGACCGAGCTTCCGACCAGCGAGCCGAACCGCGGCTGCTCCGAGAGCTGCAGCTTGGTCTTCTCGCCCGAGAACTCGAACCGGAGCTGCATCCGCCCGAGCTTGAGCAGGCTCCCGTTCTTGACCGCGGCTTCCTTGATCAGCACCCCGTCGAGATCGGTGCCGTTGCGGCTGCCGAGGTCCCTGGCCCAGACGCCCTTCTCGTCGACGACCAGCTCGCAGTGGAAGCGGGAGACGGTCCGCTCGTCGAGCAGCACGTCGTTGAGAGGATGGCTGCCGATGGAGGTGCGCTCGCCCGTGGACTCGAAGGTCTGCCCTGCTCCGGGCCCGTCCACGACCCGCAGCCGGAACCGGCGCACGTCGGGGACCAGGTTGGGCCGGCTGACGCCATAAGTTGCCGTGGCGTGCGCGTCCCGCTCGACCGGAGGCGGGGCGTCCTCGCCGTTCTCGCCGTCGGGCCCGTCCCGACCCTTGTCACGACCTGACATCCGCATGCGGGAACCTACCTGGAGCACACCACCGAAGGCGACGGCGTGACCGGCCGCGCAACGCCGGATCCCGCTTCGTGGCGCCCGCTGCAACCGAGAGGGGGTTCGAGCGAAGCAAATTCAACAGCTTGCAACGATCCAGCCCTGGCCCCGGGGGTGCAGTCCGGTCCTGGCGTGGCTGGCGATGGACGCCGGCCGAGCCTTCGAGACGGAGAACGCCATGAAGACCTCGCAGACCTCTCTCAAGTCGTTCGAACAGATCGCCCGCAGCCGCGGGCTTGGCTCGCTGGTCGTCGGGGGGCTGATCGTCGCCTTCTGGCTCGGTGGGCACGGCGCGCTCTACAGCGCGTACCGGATCACCAGCGCGCACGCGCCGGCGGTCGTCGCCCAGGTCGAGTGAGAGACACGAGGGGCGTCGACCGTGACCCGGTCGCCCTCGTTCGACCCATGCGAGCCGGTCCTACCTCGAGAGCACGAGGATGTTCATCTGACCGGCGACCGGCGGCGCCGCCGAGCGCGCGTAGTCCTGCAGCATGGCCGCGGACAGCAGGAAGTACGCGAGCATGAGGACTGCGCCGAGCAGCAGCCCGGACTCGCCGAGGCCCGCGGAGCGGGGTGAACCGAAGAGCTGTGCTTCCATGGTGGTCTCCCCTCCGACCCGTCTCGAGTCGGTGCAACGCGTCGAGGTTGCAGTCCGGGTGCCAGCGCACCTCGGCCGCGCGCGTGACCTCCGCCGCCGGCGCTTCCTCCGCTCGACAAGGGCGTCCGCGGTCGCGATCCCGCGCGACGAGGTGCTCCTGCCGTGGGTGCGGTCGGGGTGAGGCTCAGCTCTTCCGGAGGCTCGCCAGCCGCCCCTTGGTCCCGGGCCACTGCTTCTCGGGCATCCGGGAGAGCAGGTCCAGCACCGTGTCCTGCAGCGTCTCCTGCGGGTCGCGCGCGCTGAAGCCGAGCTCACGCTCTGCCTTCCGCGGGTCCAGCCAGAACCAGTGCTCGGCGATGTCCACGCTCGCCGCGTCCAGCGCCGGCTCGCGGCCGCGTGCCTCGGCGAGCCGCTCCAGCAGCTTCGCCCCGGCCACGTTCACCTTCGAGGGGAGCCGCAGGCGCGGGGCGGGCACGCCGGAGATGCGCTCCAGGCGACCGAAGAACTCGGACATCTTCATGTTGACGCCGAGGAGGTGCTTGCCCCCGACCTCTCCCCGCTCCAGGGCGGCCTCGAAGACCGCGGCGGCGTCGCGCACGTCGACGAAGCTGATGCCGCCCCCGGGCATCGCCGGGAGGTCGCGCTGGAGGAACTTCATCACCGTCCAGGTCGACGACAGCCGTTCGTCGCCCGGCCCGAGCAGGAGGCTCGGGTTGAGCACCACCACCGGGAGGCGGTGCTTCGCGGCGAAGTCGAGCACCAGCCGCTCCTCGTAGATCTTGGAGAGGTAGTACGGCCAGCGCCCCACGACCTCGATCGGCGGCAGATCCTCCTCGGTCGCCACGCGCTCGGTGCGCGAGACGGCGAGCGTGCCGCTGGTCGAGGCGAGCACCATCCGCTCGAGCCCGCCCCGTGCCCGCACCTCCTCCAGGAGGCCCCGCGTCCCGGCGACGTGGAGCCGGTACATCGCCGGCCCGTCGGCGGGATCGAACGAGACCATGCCGGCGAGGTGGTAGAGGGCGTCCACCCCGGCCAGCGCTCGCTTCAGCGCCGCGCGGTCCGCGAGGTCGCCCTGCACGAACTCACCGCAGGCCAGGAGCCCGGGCGCCGGCGCGCTCCGGCCCAGCATCCGGACCCGGTGGCCGGCCGCGGCGAGCCGCGGGACGAGCGCCTTGCCGAGGAAGCCGGTGGCTCCGGTGACCAGGATGCTGCGCCCGGCGCTCACCGCGGGCCCCCGCCCGAGCTCCGGCGCGGACGCACCGGGGCGGGCGCGAGCTCCACGTCCGGCTCGAGCCAGAACACGCCGCCCTCGCGGAGCCGCTTCACGGCCTCCTCGGCGATGCGGGTGACCAGCCGGTAGCTCTCGCTCCGGGCGAGGCCCTGCGCGCGCCGCCGCAGCTCGGCGATGCCCAGCGCCGGCCCGATGCGGACCGCGATCTCCTTCTGCTTGGGGAACATGCTGCCCTTGGGCAGCGCCTCGTACGCGCCCTGGATGTAGACCGGCAGGATGTCCACCCCGTAGGTCAGCGCGAGGTAGCCGAGCGTCGGGTAGAACTCGCGCATCTGGCCGTCCGGCGAGCGCGTGCCCTCGGGGAAGATGAGCAGGTGGTGCCCGTGCTGGATGGCCTCGCCCGCGAGCCGCAGCGACTCGCGCAGGCTCCCGTGCCGGTCCATGGGGATGAGGTTGGTGAAGTTCTCGAACCAGGCTCGCTTGAGCGGGGTGTCGAAGAAGTAGTCGCGCGCGGCCAGCGAGGCCATGCGCTCGCCCTGCTCTCCGAGCGCGTACTTCACCAGACCCATGTCCAGGTGCGAGCTGTGGTTGGCGATGACCAGGAAGTTCCCGCTCTGGGGCACGTAGGCATGGCCCGAGACCTTCACCTCGAACACGCCGCCGAACATCGCCTTCTGCCAGAGGGCGAGCATCGACCGGCCCAGGGTGGCGACGGGGGCGGGGATCGGGATCTCGCGGCTGTCCGGCTCGGCCTCGGCCTGCGCGGGTTGCACGCCCTCGGCGGGTTCGGCCAGGCGGCGCGCGGCGCTCCCGAGCAGGCGCGCGAGGTCCTTCACCGTCTCGACGCCCGAGAGGTCCCCCGCCTCGGGGAGGGTGATGCCCGCAGACTCGAGCGACACCGACAGCTCGGTCAGCATCAAGGAGTCGAACCCCAGGTCCGCCGCGAGGCGTGACCCGGGGTGCACCTCGGCCACCGGCTTGCCGATGACCTCGGCCACCAGCCGCTGCAGCCAGTCGGTCGAGCCGCCGTGCGCGGCGGGGCGAGCCTTCTCCCCGGAGGCGGCGAGCTTCTCCAGCTTCCGCAGCTCGTCGACCACCAGCTTTCGCTTCACCTTCCGGGTGCTGGTCCTGGGCAGCTCCCCGTCCCAGAAGCGCAGCACCTTGATCCGGCGGTGGAAGGGGAGCGTGGACGAGACGTGGCGGAAGTGCTCCTCGATCTCCGCCCGCACGTCCTCGCGGCGCCTTTCCCCGTAGTCCGGGACGCAGAGGCAGGCCACCGTCTCGCCGCCCGCCTCGTCGGAGAGCCCCACCACCGACAGCTCCTTCACCGAGCGGTGCTCGCCGTAGAGCTCCTCGAGCTCGTCCGGGTAAACGTTCTTCCCGTTGGCGTCGATGATGACGTCCTTCTTGCGGCCCACCAGGAACAGCTGCCCCTCGGCGTCGAGCCGCCCGAGGTCTCCGGTGCGCAGCCAGCCGTGATTGAGCGTGGCGTCGGTTGCCTCGCGGTCGGCGTAGTAGCCGGCCATCACGTTCGGCCCGCGCGCGCAGACCTCGCCGATGCCCTCGTTGTCCGGCTCGTCGATGCGCAGCTCGATGCCGGGCAGCGCCTTGCCCACGCTCCCCGCCACCCGCTTGTTGCCGGGCGCCTGCACGCTGAGCACTGGCGCCGCCTCGGTGAGCCCGTACCCCTCCGCCAGGTCGAAGCCCAGGTCGTGGAAGGCCTTGTGCACCTCGTCCGGCAGCGCCGAGCCGCCGGAGATCATGAACTTGATGCGCCCGCCGAACTTCCGGTGAACCGGCCAGAAGAGCAGCTTGCCGATGTTGATGTTCTTCCGGTTTCGCAGCGTGCCGTGCGCCGACATCAGCGCCCGCATCCCCTGCTCGACGATGGCCGGCTTCGCCGCCAGCTCCTGGGTCACCTTCCGGTGGAACAGCGTCCAGAGCGCCGGCACGCCGATCATCGCCGTCACGTGCCCGGACTCGAACACCTCGCCCAGCCGGTCGGTGGTGAGCTCGTCGAGGTAGGTCACCTCGGCGCCGCGGCTGAAGGGGGTGAGCAGGCCCGCGGAGAACTCGAAGGTGTGGTGCAGCGGGAGGACCGAGAGCAGCCCGTCACCCACCCCGAAGTCGAACGAGGCGGCGAGCTTGGGCACCAGCGAGGCGAAGTTGCGGTGGGTGAGCATCACGCCCTTGGGCGTGCCGGTGGTCCCGGAGGTGAAGATGAGCGAGGCCACGTCGTCCGGCGCGGCGCTCTTCTTCACCGCGCCGATGCGGTCGGGCTGCCCGACGTCGCCCTCCATCGCCTGGGCCAGGGTGGCGAGGCTGACCTCCAGGGACTGCTCGGAGAGATTGCGCCAGAGACCGCCCAGGTCCTGCGCCGCGTCCTCCGAGAGGAGCACCACCTTCGCCTCGCTGCGGCGGACGATGTTCACCACCTCGGCCTCGCTGGAGGCCGGGTCCACCGGCACCACCGTGGCTCCGGCGCGGAGGATGCCGAAGTAGGCGATGGGCCACTCGGGCCGGTTCTCGGAGATGAGCAGCACCCGGTCCTTGTGCTTCACCCCGCTCCTGAGCAGGAAGCTCGCCACCCGCGCCGCCCAGCGGTGCACCTCGCCGTAGGTGAAGCGCTCCTCGCGATCGTCCTCCACCCGCCGGAAGGCGACCCGGTGCCGGTAGGCGTGCACCGCCGCGTCGAAGAGCTCGAGCAGGTCCCGGTGGGCGTGGATGGCCTTCCGCTTCTCGCGCTCCTCCTCCAGCCCCGGGAAGACCCACTTCTCCAGCCCCGGCAGGTGCACCTCGAGGAAGTACCGGCGCCAGTCGATGGCGTGCGGATCCCAGGGGATCTTCGCCACGTCCTCCGGGTCCATCGCCGCGTAGAGGGATCGGGTGTTGTCGCAGCGGAAGACGTAGCGGTTCTCCCAGAGGAAGGGGAGGAACAGCTCGATCAGCATCGAGAGCGACGAGGCCTGCTCCTCCACCCGCTCCAGCTGCTCCTTCGCCCGCTCCAGCATCGCCGAGACGCGCGGCGCGCCCCAGCGTGGGCCGTGATCCTCGATGCCCTGGCGGAGCATGCGGGCGCCCCTGAGGAAGAGCGGGGCCGAGCGGGTGAGGAAGCTCCGCTTGCTGACCGGTCGCGGCTCGAGCCGGCTCTTCACGTCGTTGAGGAGCGCGCTCCCGGTCTCGCGGGCGCGGAAGTGCTTTCGCCGGTAGAGCCCCACCAGCTCCACCGAGCGCGGGGCGTAGAAGGGGTTCGAGTCTCCCGAGGCCTGCTGGTAGACGCGGCGCTCGGGTTGGGTCAGCGTCCGGGCGGTGATGGCGATCAGCGAGCCGGCCACCAGGTCCACCGGGATGATGTCGAGGATGGTGCGCTCCGCGGCGGGGACCATCCGGTGGCCCTTCAGCCCGGCGAAGGCCAGCGGCGCGGAGGTGGTGAAGCCCTCGTTCCAGCCGGGGAACGGGTAGCGCAGCGAGCTCTCCACGATGCTCGGACGAACGATGGCGTAGTGCAGATCGGGTGTGCCGGCGATGACCTGCTCGCCGAGCGACTTGGTGTACGTGTACGTGTTGGGCCAGCCCCAGCTCCGGGCGCGGTCCATCCCCGCCTCGGTGAGCTTCTGGGTGAGCCAGAGCTTTCGCTCGCGGCCCACCGCCAGCCGCAGCGTCTTGTCGTCGCGCGGATCGCGGCCCTCCTCCTCGAGCCGCTCGAGCGCCCGGGCCCGGAACTCGGAGGTCAGCGAATGGTCCTCGGCCTGCTCGCGCAGCCGCTTCCCGAGCCGGGCGGCGTCGTCCAGCTCGTCCTTCAGCGAGAAGTCGCGCCCGTCCAGCTCGCCCTTCCGCGGGAAGTAGCCGACGATCTCCTCGTCCTCGAAGACCAGCCCGCTGCGGTTTCCGACCACGAAGGCCGTGGAGACGTGGATGAGCGATGCGCCCAGCCGCTGGCAGAGCTCGACGGCGTTGCGCACGCCGTAGGTGTTGATCTTCAGCCCCACCTCGAGCGGCGGGTTGAACGAGACCAGGCCCGCGCAGTTGACCACCACGTCCACCTGGCCGGTGAGCGCCTTCAGCTCCTCGTCCGACAGGCCGAACAGCGGGTCGGTGATGTCGCCGTCGAGCACCCCGCAGCGGGCACGGACGAAGGCCTCGGCCTCGGCGTCCCCGCGGTGATCCCGGAGCGGCTGGAAGGGCTCGCTCCGGACGACCTTCTCCACGAAGCGGGCCTCGGCGCTGGTCGCCGATCCCCGCCGCACCAGGACCCAGACCCGCCCCAGCACCTCCCCGTAGCGGTGGAGGAGCATCGAGAGGGTCACCTTGCCCAGAAATCCGGTGCTGCCGGTCAGCAGGATCTCTTGCCGGCGAGGGCACGGGAAACGGAGAGCACAGGCGATTCCATGGGTTCTCTGGGACAGTCACTATCACCAGCGGCGGCCCTCGGGTGAAGCCCGGAGCGCCGCGGCGCGTCGGCCGCGGACGAGGGGGGGACTGCTGTCCGACATCCCCCCGGGCGGCCCCTGGGCGGGCTATCACCCCCGGACCCGATGCCCGTCCTCCCGTCTTCCCGCCTCGCCTTCCTCGCCCTCCTGCTGGCCGGCTCCCTCGCCCCGGCCGCGCCCCCGAGGGCGCAACCGCCCGCTGCCGACCGGACGGCCCTGCCCGGCTGGAGCGAGCAGATCCGGATCCGCGAGGAGTGGCTCACGCACCGCCACGCGCTGCTGCTCGACATGATGCGGCGGCACGGGGTGGCGATGTGGATCGTGGTCAACGAGGAGTTCCACGACGACCCGCTCACCCCGGTCATCGCCCCGCCGCGGCCGTACGCCGGCAACCGTGATCTCTTCGTCTTCGTCGACGCCGGTGGCGACGGGCTGAAGCGACACGCGGTCACCGGATTCTGGGAGGAGTCGCTGTCGCGGTACTTCGAGACCGAGCGCGACCCCAGGTCGTGGGCCGAGGGGATGAAGGCGCTCTGGGAGAAGTACCGGCCGAAGACCATCGCCCTCTCCATCGACGGGCGGCGGGGCGTGACCCGTAGCCTGACCCGCTCGAGCTACGACGCGCTGGCCGAGGCGATGGGCCCCGAGGCGAAGGCGCGCTTCGTGCCGGCCGAGCCGCTGATCGAGGAGGTCTCGGACACCCGGCTGCCCGAGGAGGCTCCCACGTATCGGCGGATGGTGGAGCTCACCGCGTCACTGGCCCGCCGCGCGCTCTCCTCCGAGGTCATCCGGCCGGGGAAGACCCGGGTGGGCGACGTGCGTCGCTGGCTCTTCGATCGCGCCTGGGACCTCGGGGTGAGCCTCTGGTTTCAGCCCGACCTCCGCGTGCAGCGCAAGGGCAAGGCGCCGGAGATGTCGCGCGGGTTCCTGGCCATCGCCGAGGAGGACCTGGTCATCGAGCGGGGCGACCTGGTCCACCTCGACTTCGGGTTCAGCTTCGTCGGGCTGAGCACCGACTTCCAGCGCATGGCGTACGTGCTCCGCGAGGGCGAGCAGGCGGCGCCGGCCGGACTCGAGGCCGCGCTGGCCAACACCCGCGCGCTCCAGGACGCCCTCATGCGCGAGGAGGCGCGCCCCGGGCGGTTGTCGGCCGACGTCTACGACGGGACGATGGCGCGGATGAAGGCGCTGGGCATCACCGCCCAGATCTCTCGCACCCGCTCGGGTTCCAGGGACACGCGCTCGGGCCCAGCATCGACATGCGGGCCGGGGGGCGGAAGGAGCCCGCGAGGCCCCTGCGCCCGGGCTCGTATCTCTCGGTGGAGCTGAACACCCGGACGCCGGTGCCAGAGTGGGGCGGCCAGTCCGTGTTCATGATGGAGGAGGACCCGGCCCACCTCGAGGCGGACGGGTACCATTTCTTCGCCGAGCGGCAGGAGCGGCTCTTCCTCGTGCGCTGAGGGGTGCTCCCCGCGGTCAGCGCGTTCCGTCGTCGCAGCGGTAGGCCTGTCCCGAGGCCCGGGCGGTGTTGCTCCAGGCGACCATCGCCGGCGTCCAGGCGCGGTCGACGACGAGGTGGGTGGCTCCGCGCTGGGCGGCCCGGCGCTGCAGCTCCCCCACCGCCGAGGAGAGCAGGGCGTCGTCGGGCATCAGCACCTCGCTGTAGGTCTTGAAGGCCATCGCGCCGAGCGCCTTGCAGTGGGCGTCAGGCGGCTCGGCCACGACGAGGCTCCCCTGCCGTGCGGCGGACCCGGAACCGGTGGCGCAGCCGGCGAGGGTGAGCAGGAGCGATGGAGCGAGGAGAGCGCGCATGGTCGGTGCAGCCTGGCACCCCCCGTTGGCGCTGCACGACCGACGCCGGGAATGGTCGCCCGCTCGCCGCGAACGGACGCCGCGGCCAGGACGGAGGTGTCAGCGGCCCAGCACCACGTGCGTGGCCGCCTCGGAGGCGACGTGCTCGGTGCAGCGGAACCCGAGCGCGACCACATCCATGTCGGCGAGGAGATGCTCGCCCCGTCCGAGCAGAACCGGGGAGATGGCGAGGTGGAGGGAGTCCACCAGCCCGGCACGGAGGAACTGCCGGATGGTGGAGACGCCGCCACCGAGCGCGGATGTCCCGACCACGGGCTGCCTCCCGGGCGCGCTCGAGCGCCTCGTGGATCCCACCGGTGACGAAGTGGAACGTGGTGCCGCCCTTCATCTCGATCGCCGCCCGGGGTGGTGGGTCAGCACGAAGACGGGAACGTGGTAGGGCGGCGTGTCGCCCCACCAGCCCTTCCAGGCGTCATCGGGCCAGGCACCCCGGATGGGCCCGAACATGTTCCGGCCGAGGATCCACGCCCCGATGCCCTCGAAGCCCCGGGCGGCGAACGTCTCGTCGATCCCGGTCGTCCCCTCGCCGCGTCCGAACATCCGCTGGAAGGTGCGCGTGGGGAACGCCCAGCCGTGGAGCGCTTCTCCGCCCACGCCCAGCGGATGCGCGAGGTCCTGATCTGGACCGGCGCCGAAGCCGTCGATGGAGACGCTGAAGCCGTGGACGCGCAATCGAGACATGATGTCGCTCCTCCCGAGGACCGGTCGAGGGGGTGGAGCCCCTCTGACGAACGAACCGGCGCGGAATCATCGCCGGTTCGTGCGCGTCAGGAGCGGAACGATTGCTCAGCGCCGGGCGAAGCCGCCCGCGTGGCCGGCGCCGGAGCTGCCGACGTGCCCTCCGCCGAAGCCGCCGGACCGGGGCGCAGGCGCAGAGCGGGCGAAGTTGCCGGACGGCGCGGGACGGGCGAAGCCACCCGGCGCCACGGGACGGGCGAAGCCACCGGGATGGACCGGAGCGGCGTACCCGCCGGGCCGGGCGAAGCCACCGGGATGGACCGGAGCGGCGTACCCGCCGGGCCGAGCGAAGCCACCGGGACGGGGAGCGGGAACGACCGGGTGGGGAGCCGAGTAGGCCACGGGCGAACGCGCCCACCCGCCGTACCCCCGACCGGCCCAGACCGGCGCAGCGCCATGGAACCCGTACCAGCGCCCGTAGCCGTGGCCATACCAGCCATAGCGGGCCCATCCGTAGAGACCGAAGTAGGGCCGCGGCCCGACGCCCCAGACCCAGGGCGCGACCACCCAGCCCCAGCCGACCGACGGCCAGTACACGTACATGTCCGGATACGCATCACCGGCGGGGAGATAGGTGTACGCGGCGCCGTAGGGCATCCACACCCATCCGTACTGGTTCGTGTAGACCCACTGTCCTGGCGCCGACGGGGTGGCAACCGGCGCGGACGGCGCGACGGGGGCGGGGGCGGAGTACTCGTCCGGCGCCGACGAGTAGGTCTGCGGTGGCTCCGGGGACTGTGGCGCGGGAGGCAGGTCCTGCGGTGGCGGGACGGTGTCCTGCGTGACGCCCGGCGGCAAGTACTGCGGGGCAGGGGGAGTCGTCTGAGGCTGGACCTGTGCGCTGGCCAGGGCAGGTCCGAGCAGAAGCACCGCGGCGAGTAGGGTCTTCATTGGTTGCGTCCTCAAGGATTTCGACGCGGGACCCCCGCCGGTATTCCAATTGCCTCGGGAGCCCGGGGTCAACGATGCAACCGCCTGGCAACCCGGACGCAGGGCACCCGGCGGGCTGGCCACCGCTTCACGACCCGCAGAAGCGGCGGCCGAGCTCGCGGTAGAGCTCGGTGGTCTCCTCGATGCAGCGGACCTCGGCGTACTCGTCGGTCTGGTGCGCCTGGACCAGCTCGCCGGGCCCGAGGATGACCGTGGGGATTCCACCGAAGGCCGGGGTGAGGATGCTCGCGTCGGTGAAGTATGGCGCGCTCGCGGCGGCTGGCCGCTGTCCCTGCCGCCGCTCCACCAGCTCGAACACCGTCCGGATGAACGGGTCGTTCTCGTCGGTGCGCACCCCCGGCACGTCCACCAGCGGCGCGAGCTCCACGTCCGGCCCGAGCGCCCGCCCCACCTCGTCGCGCACCTGTGCATGCCGCTGGGCCGGGATCGTGCGGATGTCGATGCCGATCACGGCCTGGTCCGGAACCGAGTTGACGTTGAGCCCGCCGCGGATGGTGCCGACGTTCAGCGTCGGTCGCCCGAGCAGCGAGTCCGGGGCGACGTCGAAGCGAAGTCCTCCAGCGCAGTCACCGCCCGGGCGGCGCGGTAGATGGCGTTCACCCCTCGCTCGGGCATCGAGCCGTGCGCGGTCACTCCACGGGTCCGCGCCTCCAGCCACAGCGCGCCCTTGTGGCCCGACCAGGGGCAAGCCGCCGGTCGGCTCGCCGACCACCATCGCCCCAGCCTTGCCGAGGGTGCCGGCGGTCCGGGCGAGGTGGGCCGCGCCCTCGCAGCCGGTCTCCTCGCCGGCGACGAAGACCAGCGTCAGCCCGGCGGTCCGCAAGCTGCCGGTCCGGACGAGGTCCAGCGCTGCGCAGGCCATGGCCGCGATGCCGCTCTTCATGTCGCTCGAGCCCCGGCCGTAGAGGCGCCCGGCGTCCGTCTCTCCGGCGAACGGGTCGTGCTTCCAGGGCGCGGCGCCGAGCGGGACCGTGTCCAGATGACCGGCGAAGCACAGCGGCGCCCCGGCCATCTCGGCCGAGAAGCGCCACCAGGCTCGCGCGGCCCGGGGCGAACTCGTGGAGGCGCACCCGGAATCCGCCCTCCTCGAGCAGCTCCGCCAGGAACCGGGCGCAGTCCAGCTCGGGGCTGGTGGGGTTCACCGTGTCGAAGCGGACCAGCTGCTGGGTCAAGGACACCGGATCGACGCTCGCGCTCATCGCCTCACCTCCGTACCACCCGTTCCGAAGTACGCCGCGTGCATCAGCGGATCGGCGCGCAGCGCGGCGGCGGTCCCCTCTGTCACCACCCGGCCCTTGGCCAGCACGTACCCGCGCGTGGCGATCCCCAGGGTCTGGTGCACGTTCTGCTCCACCAGGAAGATGGTCACTCCCCCCTCGTGGATCCGCTGCAGGACGGCGAACGTCTCCTGGACCAGGCGGGGAGACAGCCCGAGTGATGGTTCGTCCACCAGGAGCAGATGGGGCGCGGACATCAGCCCACGCCCGATGGACACCATGGCCTGCTCGCCGCCGGACATGGTCCCCGCGAGCTGGGCGCGACGCTCGGTCAGCTGGGGAAAGGTCGCGAAGACCCGTTCGAGTCGTCCGGCGACGACCTCGGCCCGGCGCTCGTCGTGCGCCGCCACCAGGAGGTTCTCCAGCACGGTGAGACGGGGGAAGACCCGGCGACCCTCCGGGATGCAGCCGATGCCGAGCCGGACGATGCGGTGAGTCGGCATCCGGGAGAGCTCGCTTCCGCGGAACACGATCCGGCCGCTCCGGGGCGGAGTCAGGCCGAGGATCGACCGGATGAGGGTGGTCTTTCCCGATCCATTCGAGCCCAGGAGACAGGTGATGGACCCCGGCTCGATCCGGAGCGACACGTCCTGCAGCACGTCCGCCCGGTCATAGCCGGTGAAGACGTGCTCCACGACCAGCGCCTCGTCCATTCCGCTCATGTCAGTCCCAGGTACGCCCGTCTGACCTCGGCATCGGCGGCCACCTCCGCGAACGTGCCCTCGCAGAGCTTCTTTCCGTAGTTGAGCACCACGCACCGATTGGTGACGCGCTCGATGACCGACATCTCGTGCTCGATGAGGACGATGGTCAGGTCGCCGAAGCGTCGCCGGACCTCGAGGAGGTCGTCCATCAGACGCGCGGTCTCGTCGGCAGTCATCCCGGCCGAAGGTTCGTCGAGGAGCAGGAGCCGGGGGTGGCTCATGAGCGCGCGGCAGATCTCCACCCGTCGGCGGTCGATCATCGCGATCCCGGTCACGGGCTCGAAGAGGCGCCGCGCCAGCGGCGGGTCGAAGATCTCCAGCAGCTCCCGTGCCGCGGTGGCCGTGGCGTCCGCCTGCCGCCCGAGCGCTCGACGGCGGAGAAGGTTGAACCAGAGACCATGATCGAGGCGCTGGTGCGCTCCGATCGCCAGGTTGTCGAAGATGGAGAGCTCGAGGCAGAGCCGGGAGCGCTGGAAGGTGCGGGTGATGCCCGCGCGGTAGATGGCCTGTGGCGTCGCCCGGGCGAGTGGCCCACCGGCGAACGAGATCTCCCCCCGCGTGGGAGGGAAGAGGCCGGTGAGCACGTTGAAGAAGGTGGTCTTTCCCGAGCCGTTGGGCCCGATCAGCCCGAGCAGCTCCCCACGACGGACGTCCAGATCCAGCCCTGCGAGGGCCACCACGCCGCCGAACTGTCGAGTGAGCCCGCGGCAGGCGAGCAGTGGCTCCGGGGCGCTCACGTGGCGAGGCTCCCGAACGGGCGGCGGGCGCTCCGGCGGATGAGCCCCGCTGGCCGGAGCACGAGGACCAGCACCACCAGCACCGAGAACATGAGATATCGGTACTCCTGGATTGGCTGCAGCTTCTCCGGGAGCCAGATGACGATCAGCGCGGCGACCGCCAGCCCCGTGAGGTTGCCCAGTCCGCCCAGCAGGAGGATCGACACCAGGACCAGCGATTCCTGGAAGGTGAAGTTGTTCGGCGCGATGAACCCCACCATCATCGCCGACAGTCCGCCGGCCACGCCGATGATCGCGTTGCCCAGGGTGAACGCGGCGATCTTCCAGCGCCCGATGGAGATCCCGAAGCAGGCCGCGGCCGTCTCGTCGAGCCGGACGGCATCCAGCGCCACCCCCAGCCACGAGCGCTCCAGCCCCCGGACGAGCAGGACCGCGACCAGCGCCAGGGCGATGGCCGCGAGGCAGTAGAAGGCGTAACCCGAGAAGTCCAGGCCGAGGAGCCGGCGGTCGTCGTTGAAGCTCCACCCGAAGATCTCGGAGGCCACCGAGCTTGAGCCCCTGCGGGCCGCCGAGCGTCTCGTTCACCTCGAGGAAGGTGCGGAAGAGCAGTCCGAAGGCGATGGTGATCAGCGCCGCGTAGTGGCCCCGGGTCCGGAGCAAGGGCAGCAGAAGCAGCGAGCCCACCCCGGCGGCGACGGCGCCGCTGGCGAGCAGGACCAGGGGATGCGGGAGCGCTCCGCGGGCCAGCACCGCGGCGGTGTAGCCCCCTACCCCGAAGAAGGCCGCGCCGGCGAAGTTGGGAACGCCGGCGTCGGCGAGCTGCACGTGGAGCCCCAGGCAGGCCACCAGGATCAGGAGGGCCCGCGCCATGAGCAGGAGCACGAACGGGTCGTCGTGGAACACGACGACGAGCGCCACCGCGACCACGCCGAGGGCAATGAGCACCGCCCGTGGCCCCGCGGCGCGGACCAGCCGCGGGAGCACCCGCTGCGCAGCCCCGCCGCGACCGCGATCACCGCCACCCGCGAGAACGAGCGCCACCGCCTTCTCCGACTCGGCGGCGAGGAAGCCGTAGAGCAGGAGCCCCGTCACCGCGGCGATTCCCGCCCCGGAAAGTGCCGCGCGCGCCCCGGGCTGCAGCGTCATACCCGCTCGCCCAGCTTCTCCCCGATGAGGCCGGTGGGCTTCCAGGTCATGAGAAGGATGACCACCGTGAAGGCGAACACGTCCTTGTACGCGGAGGCGAAGGGGAGCGCCACGGCGCCCAGCGTCTGCAGCCCGGCGAACAGGAATCCGCCGAGGACGGCGCCCTCGAAGCTGCCGAGCCCGCCAAGCACCGCGGCGCTGAAGCCGATCACGCCGAGGAGGAGCCCGGAGCCGAAGTTGACCTCGTTGTAGTACAGCCCGTTCATCACCCCGGCGAATGCCGCGAGCGCCGAGCCGATGGCGAAGGTGAGGAGCACCACCCGCCGGAAATCGATCCCCATGGTGCGAGCGGTCTCCTCGTCCTGGGCCACGGCGCGGATGGCGAGGCCCAGCCGGGTCCTCCGCAGCACGAGGGACAGCCCGAGCACCAGCAGCACGCCGGCGACGAGCATCAGGAGGTTGTCCACCCGCAGGTTGAACCGGCCCATGGACCACGAGCCAGTGGGGAGCAGCGCCGGGAACCGCTGGGGCTGCGAGCCTCCCGGGTAGAAGAGCCGGATGCACTCCCGGAGCGCGGTGCCGCCCATCAGCGTCGCCAGCAGCGTGTTCAGGGCCGGGGCCCCGCGGAGGGGGAGGACCAGCGTACGGCCGAGCACCGCGCCGAGCAGCGCCATCGACACCGTCGCCGCGAGCACCACGACGATCAGCTGGGGGAGCGCAGCGTCCACTCCCGCGCGGACCAGCGCCGCGTAGCCGGCGAGACCGACGAACGCCCCGGCGGTGAGCACGTCACCGTGGGCGAACTGAACCACGTCGAGGACGCCGAAGAAGAGCGTGAAGCCCAGCGCGACCAGGGCGTACATCAGCCCGAGCATCACGCCGTTCATCACGTACTGCGCGAGGAGATCCACGGCCGGTCCCCGTGGCCAGGGCCGGTCAGCGCCCCTTCAGCTTGCGCTTTCCGCTGGCGTACTCGCTGTCCTCCCAGACGACCCACTTCCCGTCCTGGACGACGTACGCGGTGATGGCGGCGACCGTGTTCTGGCCGTGGTCGTCGAAGGTGATGACGCCGACGATGGAGTCCCGGTTCTTCACCTCGCCCAGCGCGGTGAGCACCTTCTTCCGGTCCGGGCCGACCTTGTCGATGGTGTCCATCAGCAGCGTGGCCGCGGCGAAGGCGAACGGGCCGTACGCCTCGGGCGGGTTGGAGTACTTCTGCTCGGCGTACTTCTCGAGGAAGAACTTCCCGCCGGGGAGCTTCTCCGCCGGTGCGCCCTCGCGGAACGCCACCACCCCCTCGGCGAGCGGTCCCAGGGCCTTGATGAAATCGTCGTTGACGATGCCCGAGGTGCCCTCGAACTGGGCGTTGATGCCGAGCTTGTCCATCTGCGCGCGGATCCGGACGCCGATCGGGGTGAGGCCGCCGAAGAAGATGACCTCCGGGTTGAGCGACTTGGCCTGGGTCAGCTCGGCGGTGAAGTCCTGCTGATCGGCGGTGACGCCGAAGCTGCCGAGGATCTTCCCGCCACCCGCGGTGGCGAACTGGGTGAAGTACTTCTCGTGGCCCTTTCCGTAGTCGGTGGTGTCGTGGATGATCACCCAGCGCCGGAAGCCCTGCTTGAGCATCAGCTTCGCGGCGGTCTCGTTCTGGTTGATCATCGTTCCGTTCACCCGGTGGATCTCCTTGTAGGAGTGGCCGTAGGTGATGTCGGGGAGCACCGCGCCCCAGACGATGGTCGGCAGCCCGAGCCGGTGGAAGGTCTCCACCGTGGCCACCGCCACCACCGAGCAGTAGTGGGTGATGCCGGCGATGATCGACCTGTCGGCCCCGGCCTTGGTGGCGACCTGGACGCCGGTGTCCGGCTTGCACTCGTCGTCGAGCACCACCAGGTCGTACTGGTATCTCGCCTTCGGATCGGCGTTGCGCAGCTTCACTGCCAGGTCTGCCGAGTTCCGGCCGCCGAGCCCGATGGCGGAGTTCCCGCCGGTGAGCGGACCGATGAACGCCAGCTTCACCGTGTCCTTGGCCCAGGTGGGCAGGGCGACCAGGAGGACGAGAGCGGCGAGGCGAAGGACGGTGACCTTCCTCTTCATGGTTCCCTCCGGGGCAGAGGGCGGGGGATCTAGCACGCCGGGACAGGGGAATGGCTCTCACCATCGGTGCCGGAAGCTCTCGGACTTCCTGGGCGTTCCGCCATGGGGGTCGAGGCCTGCCGGGCCTGTCCGCGGGGGGCTCGCTTTCTCGTGAGGTGATCAGGCGGCCATGCAGCCGTTCGTCTCGCGAGGTTGCACATGGGCAAGTGGAAGGAGTGTGCGTTCGGGCTGGTCTGGGTTCTGGCCGTGGTCGGTGCGGCGGGCTGCGGGATGGACGATCCCCAGGCGAGGAGCGACGCGCTCGCCAGTCCGGCGAGCGTCGTCGCGTCGAGCAACGCCCTGGCGCCGGCGAGCGAGGCAGTCGTCCCGAACCGGTTCGGGCATTCCCGCACCGTCAACGCGAGCGGTGGACCGCTGCAGGACCCATCGAACCCGTTCTTCCAGTCTCTCGGGACGAACGGCCGCGCCTGCTCCACCTGTCACGTCCCCGAGGGGGGCATGACCCTCACTCCCGAGGTGGTGCAGCGGCGCTTCCAGGAGACCGCGGGACTCGACCCGCTCTTCCGTTCCGTGGACGGGTCCACCTCCCCCACGGCGGATCTCTCCACGTTCGGGGCGCGACGCCGGGCCTTCGGCCTCTTGCTGGATCGTGCCCTCATCCGCGTCGGCATCGGCATCCCGGCCACCGGGGAGTTCGAGCTCATCTCGGTCGAGGATCCGTATGGCTTCGCCAGCGCCAGAGAGCTCTCGCTCTTCCGCCGGCCGCTGCCGTCGACCAACCTGCGCTTCCTGAGCACCGTGATGTGGGATGGCCGCGAGACGTTCCGCGACGCAACCACCCCGACCGGATTTGCCACCCTCCATTTCGATCTGGCCGACCAGTCGAACGCCGCGACCCTCGGACACGCCCAGGCGGCCTTCGCGCTCACCGATGCCCAGCGCGAAGCGGTCGTCTCCTTCGAGATGCAGCTCTTCACCGCGCAGGCCAGGGACCACCGCGCTGGTGCGCTCGACGTCGGCGGCGCACAGGGGGGACCGGCGCCCCTGGCCACCCAGGAATTCTACGTCGGGATCAACGATCCTCTGGGGGGAGACCCCTCCGGGCGGACGTTCGACCCGACGGCGATGACGCTCTTCGACGCCTGGGCCGGCCAGCCCCGGGGCGACGATGACGACCTCGCCTGGGCGCGGGACCGTGCCCGGGCGTCGATTGCCCGCGGGCAGGAGCTCTTCAACCACCGGCCGATCGCGATCGAGGGCGTCTCCGGGCTCAATGACGACCTCGGTCTGCAGACCATCGCTGGAACCTGTACCACGTGCCACGACGCGCCCAACGCCGGAGACCACTCCGTGCCCGCGCCGCTGCGGATTGGGACCGACCAGCCCGAGCCGGTGGGCGGCCTCGATGTCTCGAGGCTCCCGGTCTACACCCTGCGCAACCGCACGACCGGTGAGGTCAAGCGCACCACCGACCCGGGGCGGGCGCTGGTCACGGGGAAGTGGAAGGACGTGGGGCGCTTCAAGGGTCCCGTTCTCCGCGGGGTTGCAGCGCACGCCCCGTACTTCCACAACGGCTCCGCGGCCACGCTCGAGGACGTCATCCGATTCTATGACGCCCGCTTCAGCCTCGGCCTGACCGCGCAGGAGCGCGCGGACCTGGTCGCGTTCCTGGCCGCGCTCTAGCCCTGGTGGAGCAGAGGTCGCCGCCGTGAGAGATTGCGTCCGGATGGGGCTCTGAGCTCGTCCGGAGGGACGATGGAGGCCGAGGAGAAGGACCCACGTCTCTGGCAGCGGATCGACGCGCTGCTCTCCGAGGCGCTGGCCCTCCCCGAGGCCGAACGCGAGCAGTGGCTCGCCGGGCTGTCCGAGGACGACCGGTCGCTCGGCCCGAGCCTCCGGGCGATGCTCTCCCGGTCCCTCACCACCGACGGGTTCATGCAGGCCCCGGTCCCGGCCGAGGCGCTGGCCGCCGCCGCCGAGGCGCCGTCAGCGGAGCAGGCCGGAGCGATGGTCGGCCCGTATCGCCTCCTTCGCCCGCTCGGTGCCGGTGGAATGGGGCAGGTGTGGCTCGCCGAGCGGGAGGACGGCAGCATCCAGAGGCAAGTCGCGCTGAAGCTTCCCCGGACGAGCTGGGCCCCGGGCATGGCCGCGCGGTTGAAGCAGGAGCGCGACGCCCTCGCTGCGCTCGAGCACCCGAACATCGCCCGGCTCTACGACGCCGGGATGACCGCGACCGGGCGCCCCTACATCGCGATGGAGTACGTGGACGGCGTCCCCATCGACGCCCACGCCCGCGGATTGACGCTCCGCGAGCGTCTCTCGCTCTTTCTCCAGGTCGCCGGGGCGGTGTCCTATGCGCACGCCCGGCTCGTCGTTCACCGCGACCTCAAGCCGACCAACATCCTGGTCTCCGCTTCCGGGAGCGTGCGGCTGCTCGACTTCGGGGCGGCGAAGCTGCTCCGCGAGGAGGGTCCCGGCGACTCGGAGCTCACCCGGGAAATCGGACCTGCGCTGTCCCCCGACTATGCCTCACCGGAGCAGATCCGCGGCGAGCGGGTCACCGTCGCCGCCGACGTGTACTCGCTCGGGGTGGTGCTCTTCGAGCTCCTGACGGGTCAGCGCCCGTACCGCTTGCCGCGGGATTCCTGGGGGGCGCTGGTCGATGCAGTCTCGAACCTCCAGCCGCCCCTGGCGAGCACGCGCGTGGTCGGCGACCGGAGAGCCGCCCGGGCGCTCCGCGGAGATCTCGACGCGGTGGTGGCGAAGGCGCTGCGGCGCGAGGTCGGCGAGCGCTACGCGAGCGTGCAGGCGCTCGCCGACGACGTCTCTCGATACCTGGCCGGCGAGCCAGTGCTGGCGAAGGACCAGCGCGCCGCCGAGCGGCTCTGGAAATTCGTGTCCCGGCACTCCCTCGCCGTGGGCACTGCCGCCGTGGTCACGCTGGTCGTCGGGGCCGCGAGCGGGGTGGCGCTCTGGCAGGCGCGGGTGGCACGCGCCGAGGCCAGGCGTGCCGAACGCGTGCGCGCGTTCATCGCCTCGATCCTGACCAGCGCGACCCCGAAGACCGGCGTCGGCGGCGTCGTGACCGCGTCGGAGCTCCTGACCGCGGCCGCCGGACGGATCGACGGCGAGCTCTCGGCCGAGCCGGGGGTCGCGGCAGAGCTCGGGGTGATCGTCGCGCAGAGCTTCGATTCGCTGGGTGAGCTCGCCAAGGCGGAGCCCGTTCTTCGCGCCGCAGTGCCCCGGGCCGAGGCGACGTTCGGTCGTTCCCACCCGCTCACCCTGCGCGCGAAGACGGTGCTGGCCGACGCCGTGGTCCTCCACGACGTGCCGGGAGCGCTGGCGATCATCGAGGAGGTCGTCCCGGCGGCGATCCGGGGGCTGCCGGCGACGGCGGAGGAGGCGGTCAGCGGGCTCAAGGAGAAGGCCTACGTGCTGGCGAAGCTGAACCGTGCCGAGGACTCCTATGCCGCGCTCCGGGAGAGCATCGCCCTCGCCGAGAAGCACTTCGGCCCGCTGGACGAGCGCACCATCACAGGGCTCGGCAGCCTGGCGAACACCTATGGCCGCTTCGCCGACTTTCCGAACCAGGTCGTCGTCGCCGCGGATGCAGTGGAGCGCGCCAGGCGGGCCTTCGGCGCCCGGCGTCCGCACGAGACCTTGCTCATGATGGAGCGGTTCTACGCCGACGCGCTCCTCAGCGAGCGGCCCGGGGATTCCGTTCCCATCCATCGCACGGTGCTCGCGGATCAGCAGCGACTCGACGCCGCCGAGACCACGCGGGTCCGGGACGCCAAGCTCCAGCTCGGCTACGCGCTCCTTCTCAGTGGACGGCTCGAGGAGGGTCTACCGCTCGTCCGGGAGGCAGTCGCGCTGGAGCGCCAGCAGAACGCGGCCGAGTCGGACGACCGGCGAGGTTTCAGCATGGCGCTCTCCCTGGCGCTGCTCCTCGCAGAGCGAACGGACGAGGGACTCCAGGAGCAGGAACGGCTCGCGGCGCTCGTCGCTCCGCCTGGGGACCGAGCCACATCGGTCCGCGGTCCTCCGGCGCATTCGCTCGGCACGCCTGTACTCCCTGGCGGGACAGTCGGCGCGCGCGCAGGCGCTCGCCGCCGAGGCGGAGTCGATGGCCGCACCCCGCGAGGAAACGACCCGCGTGCAGGCGGAGCTGACCCGGGCGTTCGATGCGCGGATGCAGCTCCATCCCTCCGAGGCGCTCGACCGGCTCGAGCGAACCGTCCGCGAGCACCGGCTGGAGAAGATGCTCGGCGAGGATCCAGGCGGACGTTTCGGCAGAGCTCGGCGCGGTTCGACTGGAGCTCGGGGATCTCGCGGCGGCGGAGGAGGAGCTCGCCCGGTGCCGTGCGCTGTTCACCCGGGCCCAGGTCGAGGTCTCCATCCCGGTCACGCCCTGTCTCGTCGGGGCCGCATGGCTCGAGCTTCGCGCGGGTCACCCCGCCGAGCCGCGGAACGACTGCTGCTGCCGCTCGCCGCCTCCTGGGAGCGGGTGAACCCGGACGGACCGGGCCGGGGCGAGGTCCTGCACTGGCTCGCCCTCGCAGAGGGGGAGCTCGGGAAGCATGTCCCCGCCCGCCATGACGCCAGTCTCGCGAACGACCTGCTCCGCCGCGCCAAGGTGCCAGCGCTCCTCCGTCTGACCGGAGCGAGGGTCGGCTCTACCTCCCCTCGAACACCGGCGGACGCCGCTCCATGAACGCGGCGATCGCCTCCTGGAAGTCGGCCGAGGGCATCACCGTCGTGTTCTGCATCAGGGCGTCCCGCAGGCCGCGGTTCACGCTGTCCTCCAGGCGCGTGTTCATCACCCGCTTGGTGGCGGCCACCGCGAGCGGCGGGTTGGCGGCGATCCGGCCGGCGAGGGCACGCGCGCGCTGGAGCAGCGCATCGGCGTCCTTGCACACCGCATTGACCAGGCCCATCCGCTCGGCGGCGCCCGCGTCCACGTCGTCGCCGGTCAGCGCCATTTCGCGGGCGTGCCCCTCGCCGACGAGGAAGGGAAGTCGCTGCAGGCCGCCGAGGTCCGAGACCATGCTCACCTTCACCTCCCGAAGGCTGAACCGGGCCTCGGTGGTGCAGAGACGGACGTCGCAGGCGCAGGCGAGCTCGAGGCCTGCGCCGATGCACCAGCCGTCGATGGCCGCGATGACCGGCGCGCTGCACGCGGCCACTGCCCGGAAGGCCCGCTGCATGCCCTCGCCCACCTCGTGCAGCCGCGCCCGCTCGGCGGCGCCGCCGGTGACCAGCGGCAGCACGACCGGGCCAATCGCCACCAGGTCGAGCCCGTAGCAGAAGTGCCGTCCCTCGCCACGGACGATGACCGCCCGCACCGCCGGGTCCGCCCCGAGCGCCTCGAAGACAGCCGGCGCCTCGGCCCAGAACTCGGGGCCGAGGGCGTTCCCCTTGCCCGGCCCCACGAGCACCACCTCGACCACCTGGGATTGGCCGCTGCGCTCGACGCGCAGCGACCGGAGTGACTCGGTCATGACGCGAGCCTACCGGAGTCCTGGACACTCCGCGGCCGTCCACTGCAATGGTCGAGCAGCCGGTCCGTCCGACGCGTTACGGTCCCACCTGCCATGCTGACCACCCTCGTCGCCCTGACCCTCCTCGCACCGGCGCCGGCACCTCACGCGCTTGCCGCCGCGCCCGCCTCCGGAATCGTGTTCATCGAGGACGACTACCGGGGCGCCCTGGCCCGGGCGAAGGCGGAGAACAAGCCGCTGTTCCTCGACAGCTGGGCCACCTGGTGCCACTCGTGCCTGTCGATGCGGTCCTTCGTGTTCCCGGACGCCGGGCTCCGGCCGGCGAAGGACGCGGTGGTGTGGCTGGCGGTCGAGACCGAGGCGGAGAAGAACCGGGCGGTGGTGGAGAAGTTCCCCGCCGACGGGCTCCCCACGTTCCTTCTCATCGACCCCGAACACCGAGCAGGTCATCGGCCGCTGGCTCGGCTCGTCGTCGGTGAACGAGATGCGCCAGTTCGTCCTGGCCACGACGGCGGACTGGAGGGCGGCACAGAAGGGCGGAAAGGTGTCCGAGGCGGCGCGGGCCGAGCAGGAGGGGCACGCGGCGCAGCAGAAGCGGGACAACCCGGCCGCGGCGGCCGCCGCATACCGGCGCGCGCTCGCGCTCTCGGCCAAGGACGACCCGCTGCGACCCCAGCGGGTGAGCCTACTGGCGAGCGCCCTGGGCCGCCTGCACACGCCGGAGGGCTACCGGGAGTGTGTCGCGCTGGCCTCCGCCGAGCTGGCGGGGATGCCGGCGAGCCCGCCCGGGGCCGACCTCAGCATCCACGCCGCGAACTGCGCCACCCAGGCTCCGGACGCCCCCGGCGCGAAGGCGCTGCTCGCCGCGGCGCTGGCGCGGATGGACGCCCTGGCCGGGGACAAGTCGGCGGCGCTCTCGGTGGACGACCGGAGCGACGTCTACGCGAACCTCGCCGACGCGCTGGACGAGCTGAAGCGGCACGACGAGGCCGTCGCGGCGATGCGCAAGCGCTCGGCGATGCTCGAGGCCGCGGCGGCCGCCGCCCCGGACGTGGCGAGCGCGGCGACCTTCGACCCGCACCGGACCGAGACCTACCTGTACCTGGGAGAGGCCCCGAAGGCCGAGGCGCTGCTGACGGCGCGGGAGAAGGAGATGCCAGGGGACTACAACCCGCCAGCGCGGCTCGCGCGCGTGCTGCTCGAGGAGAAGCGGCTACCCGAGGCAGAAGCCGCGGTGAACCGGGCGCTCGCGCTCATGTCCCAGGGTCCGCGCAAGGTGGGCGTCCTCGGCCTCAAGGGCCGCATCCTGAAGGCCGAGGGCAAGGACCCGACGCCGGTGCTCCAGGAGCAGCTCGCCCTCCTCCGGACCCTGCCGAGCACCCAGCGGCAGCCGGAGACCGAGCAGCGCATCGACGGCGGAGCTCAAGGCGCTCGGGGCCGCGCCCACGGCAAAGCGCTAGCCCACGCCACCGTTGGTAGAGTCCGGCGCATGAGTGTCGCGCTGCTGGGCTTCGGACGTTTCGGCAGGGCGCTGGGGTCACTGCTCCAGGAGGCGCAGCTGCCGTTTCGCGCGCTCGACCCCCATGCCGACGTGCCGGACCCGGTGCGGGCCGCCGGGCTTCCCGAGCTGGTGGCGGGGGCGAGCCATGTCGTCGTCGCGGTTCCGGTGCCACGGACGCGCGAGGCGCTCGAGGCCCTCCGCCCCCACCTCACGGCGGAGCACACGGTGCTCGACGTGGGAAGCGTGAAGGTCCATCCCGCCGCCGCGCTCGAGGCCGTGCTCGGAGACGCGGTGCCCTGGGTGGCGACCCATCCGCTCTTCGGTCCGGTCAGCCTCGCCCTGGCCGAGCGGCCGCTCCGGGTCGTGGTCTGCCCGTCACCGCGACATCCGGCGGCCGCCGTCCGCGCGAGCGAGCTCTACCGCCGCATCGGGTGCGAGGTCATCGAGCAGACGCCGGAGGGGCACGACCGGGTGATGGCCCATACCCACGCGCTCACCTTCTTCGTCGCCAAGGGGATGCTCGACGCAGGAGCGGGGATGGACGTCCCCTTCGCGCCCCCGTCGTTCCAGGCCATCTCCCGCACCATCGAGACCGTCCGCTCCGACGCTGGTCACCTCTTCGCCGCCATCCAGCGGGAGAACCCATTCGCCGGCGAGGCGCGGCGCCAGCTGCTCGAGGCGCTGGTGCAGATCGACCAGGCGCTCGAGGCGGCGCCCGCGGACCGCCCGCCCGACTCGGCGCGGTTTGCCATCCCCGACCTGGGCGCCCGCTCGCCCGAGCTCCAGGAGACGCGCGAGCTCATCGACGACCTCGACCGTGAGCTGGTCGGCCTCCTCGCCCGCCGGGTCACGCTCGCCCGGAGGGCCGGGAAGGCCAAGGCCGAGCTGGGCCACCCCATCGTCGACCCGGAGCGCGAGGCCAGGCTCCTCGCCGAGCGCCGCGCCTGGGCAGACGCGCTGCAGCTCGACGCCGAGGGGATGGACGAGCTCTTTCGCGCCATCCTTCGCTTCTCCCGCCGCGTTCAGCGACCCCCGACCCGATGAGACACCCAGGAATGACGAAGACGCGCGCCGCTCCCTCAGCCCGTCTCTCGATGGGCCTCCTGCTGCTCGCCGCCTCCGTCTCCGCCCAGCCCGCGCCGGTCACTCCCGTGGCGCCGCGGATCGTCGCCGTGCGCGCGGGCCGGCTGATCGATCCGGCCACCGGCAGCATCGCGACCGACCAGATCATCCTGGTGAAGGGGAACAGGTTCGAGGCCATCGGTCGGGGCCTGGCCATTCCCGCGGGCGCCGAGGTGATCGACCTCTCGGGGCTCACGGTGCTTCCCGGCCTGGTGGACACGCACAACCACCTGGCCATCACCTACAAGGAGTTTCCCGAGCGGAACAACTACTACCTCACCGTCGTCACCGAGAGCACGCCGCTCCGTGCGATCCAGGCGGCCTCCAACGGCATCCAGATGCTCGCCGCGGGATTCACCATCATCCGCGACATGGGGAACAACGGGAACTACGCCGACACGGCGCTCCGGCAGGCCATCGAGGAGGGATGGATCCCCGGCCCGCAGATCATCAACGCCGGCATCATCATCGGGAGCGCGGGTGGGCAGTTCTGGCCGACGCCCGAGATGGGGGCCAGGCACGTCGTCTACCCGGAGTACCTCGACGCGGACACGCCGGATGAGATCGTCAAGGCGGTCCGCCAGAACATGCTGTACGGCGCGAAGGTCATCAAGATCTGCGCCGACTGCAAGCCGTGGGGCTACTCGGTCGAGGACATCAAGCTGGTGGTCTCCGAGGCGGGCAAGGCCGGCCTCAAGGTCGAGGCCCATGCGCAGACGGTGGACGGGGCGCGCCGGGCCATCGAGGGCGGCGTGTGGTCCATCGCCCACGACCTCGGGCTGGACGAGGCGAACAACAAGCTGATGGCGAAGCGAGGCACGTTCCGCGCCGGCACCGAGACGCCGCTGTCGCTGACCGGCCACCAGACCGAGGCCGGGTTCAAGCGCGACGTGGCGAGCTTGAGGAACGCCTGGGAGAACAAGGTGAACATCACCTACTCCACCGACGCCGATTACTACGTGCCGGGAAGGACGCGAGGCGAGGTGGCGATCGAGTTCATCGAGACCTGGAAGGCGGCCGGAATCCCGCCCCGCGACATCCTCAAGGCGATGACCACCACCGGCTACCGCTGTGCCCAGACCGAGACCACCCGGGGGCCGATCAAGTCGGGCCTGGCCGCGGACCTCATCGCCGTTCCCGGAAACCCGCTGGAATCGATCGACGCGCTCCGCGACGTGCAGTTCGTGATGAAGGACGGGGTGGTGTTCAAGCAGAGGGGCGTGATGACGCCGGGTCCGTTCTTCCACGGCGGGCCGGTGAACGGCCTCGTCCGCTGAACAGAACACGCGGCGCCAGCGCGCTCACTCGCGCTGGATGGTGGTCATCTGGGCGGCCTTCTTCGCAGCGACCGCTTCCAGCTCCTCCTTCAGCCGGAGCTTCAACGCGTGGTCCTGGAAGTTCTGGGCCAGGGTCAGGAGGACGCCCGTGCTCCAGGCGAAGGTCATCAGCCCGGCGATCCCGGTCATCCCCTCGAGGAGCCGCCACCCTGTCGCCAGCGGGAACTCGCAGCCGAGCGTCGTGTAGTTCATCAGCGCCACGTAGTAGGCGGCGGTCGGTACACTCACCGCGCCCTTCCAGATCAGGAACGCGGCCCAGACAGATACCTCCACGAGGTGCACCGAGGTGATCATCCAGGTCGCCAGGACCACCCGCCCGAGCGACGGGGCGAACGTCTCGGCTTCCTTGAACCGCCGGGCGAAGGCGCCGGTGACCCGCAAGGTCCAGAGCATGCCGAGGCCATGGATGGTCATGGTCACCGCCAGGAGTGCCAGTCCCCACAGCAGCTCGGCGAGCTTGATCACGTACCCCGGTTCGTGGCTCATCGTCAGGTCATCCCCCGGGGGCCTCGGCGGCGGCAGCCCGTTCGCGGAAGGCATCGTAGATGGGGCGGCTGGCGGCGGGCGAGGCACCGGTACAGACGCACCGGCCTGTCGCACCGGAGCGCCGAGCAGCGGGAGCGGATGATACGGTCCGACGCCGATTGGCCCCCGTCCGGTTCCTGCTCGACGACCTCTCCGGCGCCCCGACGCGGGCGCTGATCGGCCGCCATCTGGCCGGCATGCACGCCCACTCGCCGCCCGAGAGCGTTCACGCCTTCGACGTGGACAGGCTCCGGCAGCCCGGGGTGACCTTCTGGTCCGCCTGGTTCGGGGAGGAGATTGCCGGCTGTGGCGCGCTGAAGGTCCTCGACCCAGAAAAGGGCGAGCTGAAGTCGATGCGGGTCGCCGACGCCTTCCTGGGGCAGGGGATCGGCCGGGCGATCCTGGAGCACCTGCTCGTCGAGGCGAGGGCGCGCGGACTCCGGAGCCTGTGGCTGGAGACCGGGTCGGCGCCGGCGTTCGTCCCGGCACTTCGCCTCTACCAGAGCGCCGGGTTCCGGCGCTGCGGACCGTTCGGCGAGTACCGGGAGGACCCCTTCAGCATCTTCATGACCCGCGAGATCTGAGCGAGGGCGCGGGCGCCCGGCCGGCGGTCCGGGCCAGTGCTCAGGCCCGGCGAGCGCCCGCCCGGCGTCTCGTGACGAGCGCATAGGCCGCGTAGGCGAACGGAGGCGCGGCCAGGACGTCCACCGTGTAATGCACGTGCTGGCAGAGCACGCAGGCGGCGACCGCCACGGTGCAGGCGAGCAGGAAGGCGCGGCTCGCGCGGCCCGAGGCGAAGAGGGCGAGCAGGAACGTCGTCGAGGTGTGGCCCGAGAAGAAGAGATCCTGGGTGAGGACCTGGCCCGTCCCGAGGATCTGCACGAAGGGATCCTCGAGCGCCAGCATGCCCGGGGGAGCCGCGAGCGGCGTCACGGACATGACCGCCATGCGCAGGAGCATCATCACCATGTAGGCCTGCATCCCGAGCAGCAGACGCCGCGGGCGAGGCAGGAGCAGCACGACGGTGGTGAGGATGCTGGCGTAGACGAGGGTGAAGGTGATCCAGGTCAGGTCCCGCGGTGCAATCGCCGACAGCACCGGATCGGGGAGGATCACCCCGGGTCGGCGCTCGACCCAGCTCAGGAAGCGGGCGAGCACGGCGAGCACGGCCACCAGCGCCGCCGGGGTGAGCACGAGCTCGAGCCGGAAGCTCCGGTCCTTCCACGCCTCGCGCCAGGCGCGGGGGGCAGACCTCAGCCGGGGCGAGACGTCCAGGGAGTCGTGCATGCGTGGTCGAGAACCAGGGTGGACTGCCCGGGCCGTTCCTGGGCCCGGCTCAGTAGCGCATCGGGCGACGAATTGCCCTGATCTTCGTCCGCTTCCCGTCCCGGGACTCCTCCCCGGTGCCGTCGCGCAACCGGCCGTTGACTTCGACCCTCCGTCCAGGGACGGTCCGCCCGGAGGAGGAGGTCGGTGGTGGGCAGCGGCAGCGCGAGCATCCCCGAACCTGCGCCGTCAGCCCCTCCGGAGCAGGGACCGTCGCGCGGCGGGCGGTGGAGCGCGCTCCTCCGGCGCCGGCGGCGGCTGCTGATCGTCCTCGCCTCGCTCGGGGTGCTCTACACGGTCTTCGGCTTCTTGATCTTGCCGTGGATTGTCCGCCGGCAGCTCGAGAAGCGACTGACCGCGGCGCTGCACCGCGAGACGACGGTCGCCCGGGTCAGGACCAATCCCTACGCGCTCTCCATCACCGTCGATGGGCTGGTGGTGAAGGCGAAGGACGGCGGCTCGTTCCTTTCCTGGGAGCGGCTGTACGTGAACGTCGCCGGGTGGAGGATCGTCAAGCGTGAGGTCGCGCTCGACGAGCTCCAGCTGGTTCGCTTCCACGCCCAGGTGTCGATGGACGAGAAGGGCACGCTCAACTTCCAGGACCTGCTGGACGAGGCCTCGTCCTCCGGACCCGAGGAGTCCGCGCCGCCCGCCGCGGAGAAGAAGCGGCCGGTGGTGTTCGTGCTGCAGAAGCTCGACATCGAGCAGGCCCAGATCGACTTCAAGGACCGCTCGCGGCGGCACCCGTTCAACTCGACCATCGGCCCGCTCGACATCCGGCTGCAGGGGTTCCGGACGGTGCCTGACTCGACCAGCCCGTACTCGTTCAGCGGGACGACCGAGTCGGGTGAGTCGTTCTCCTGGGCCGGCAGCCTGCTCACCGAGCCGGTGCGTTCGTCGGGAACTATCTCATTCCAGGGGCTGCGGCTCGCGAAGTACAGCCCGTACTACGAGCAGGAGGTCGGCTTCGAGAATCCGCGACGGGCGACTCGGGGTGAAGACGGGCTACGAGCTGGAGTGGGGCCCGGCGCGCCACGTGGCCCGGATCTCGGAGGGGTCGATCACGCTCCGTTCACTGGTGCTGGCGCTCCCCGCCGGCGCACAGCCGAAGGTGGAGATCCCCGAGGCGGACGCGACGGGCATCTCGGCCGATGCGGTTGGCCGGAGCGCCCGTATCGGGACCGTCGTCCTCGGAAACGGGGTGGTGCGGGCCCACCGTGACCGGGAGGGCGCGTTCGACATTGAGCAGCTGAAGCCCCCGAAGAAGTCCGGCCCGCGGCCGCCCGAGAAGAGCGAGCCGTTCCACTGGGCGGTGGGGAGGGTGGAGCTCGCCGGCTGGCGGATTCGAGTTCCAGGACGAGATGCCGGCGCGTCCGGCGAGCTTCGTCCTCACGCCGTTGAACGTTCGGCTCGAGGACCTCTCGGACCGCCCACAGCAGGCGTCCCGGCTGTCGGCGAGCGTCGGCTGGAACGGCAAGGGGAAGGTGGACGTCGAGGGGCAGGTGAAGGTCCTCCGGCCGTCGGCGGACCTGTCGATTGTGGTCGACGCCCTCGAGCTTCCGCCGTTCGATCCCGTACCTCGACCTGTACGGGGACCTCGCCGCGCGCCTCGGGAGCGGGAAGCTGGGGCTCAAGGCCCACGCCCGGTTCGACGGCGGTGTGGAGCCCGCGTCGTGGAGCTTCGAGGGCGACACCCGCCTGGACGGCCTCGCTCTCCTCGACGCCGAGCGCAACCAGGAGCTGGTGCGCTGGAAGGAGCTGCAGATCGCCGGGATCAACGCCGCGTCCTCCCCGCTCGCCCTGTCCGTCCGCTCGGTGCGCTGGGTGCAGCCGCGCTTCCGCGTCGCGCTCGCCGAGGATCGCTCCTCCAACCTGAGCCGACTGCTGAAGAGCCCGCCGCCGCCGCCGGACGGCGCCGAGACGGCCAAGAGCGTCCCGAAGACCCGGCCCCGGCCGGACAAACCGCAACCCCCGGTGTCGATCGCCAGCTTCCAGATCGTCCGCGGGTCCGGCATCTTCGTGGATCGATCGGTCGCCCCGCCGGTCACGCTGGCGATGACCGACCTCGACGTCCGACTGCGGGGTCTGTCGAACTCGCTCAACGGCCGCGCGCAGGTGGCGATCAAGGCCCTGGTCGGTGGCGGGCCGCTGGAGATCAGCGGAACGCTGAGCCCCCGCTTCGTGAACGACGTCACCGACGTGAAGATCACCTCGAAGGGGATCGACCTCACGCCGCTCAGTCCGTACTGCGGCAAGTACGCGGGCTACCTCCTGGACAAGGGCAAGCTCGATCTCGACCTCCAGTACAAGGTCGCGAAGCGGAACCTCGCTGCGACCAACGTGATCAAGGTCGAACAGTTCACCTTCGGCGAGGCCACCGAGAGCAAGGACGCGACGAAGCTCCCGGTCAAGCTGGGGCTCGCCGTTCTCCAGGATCCGGACGGACTCATCGAGCTCGACGTCCCGGTGGAAGGCAACGTCGACGACCCCAACTTCCGCATCGGGAAGCTGGTCTGGCACGCCATCGGCAACGTGCTGCTGAAGGCGATCACCTCCCCGTTCAACTTGCTCGGGAAGCTCTTCGGTGGGGGGAGCGAGAAGCTCGACGTCATCGACTTCCAGGCCGGCGCGGCGGGTCTCACGCCCACCGCGGACAAGTCGCTCCAGACACTCGCCAAGGCGCTCGCCGGCCGCCCGGCGCTCAAGGCGGACATCGAGGGGACGGCGGATCCGGCCGCCGACGCGAGGACGTTCCGCCTCCGGGAGCTGAAGCGTCAGGCGGAGGTCGCCAAGGCCAAGGGCGGATCCGGCAAGGTCGAGCTCACGGACGAGGAGTACCTGCGCTTCGTGGAGAAGCGGTATCGCACGCTCGTCCCAGACGTCCCGAAGGGCGCCCCCCCGGACCCGGCGACGATGGAAGAGACGGTTGCCGCCGCGGTGGCGCTCCCGCCCGAGGCGCTCGGTTCGCTGAAGCAGGAGCGCGCCGAGGCTGCGCGGACGAGGCTCGTCGCGCTCGGTGTCGACGCGAACAGGCTCTTCCTCACCCAGGGTGGCGAGCGGGCCAAGAAGGAAGCGGGCGCGCGGGTCTACTTCTCGCTCAAGTAGCTCCGCGCCTCCGGCCGGCGAGGTCGGGGGCCACCTCGGCCGCGCGTTCCTCCACCGCCTGGACGAAGGCGCGCACCCGGCCAGTGTGTCGCACGTCCCCGTGGAGCACGAGGAAGAGATTGTCGTGCTCGACGGGCTCGTCGGGCCAGACGCGGACCAGCGTCGGGTGCTGCTCCGCCATCCAGCAGTGGAGCGCACCCATTCCCATCCCGAGCACGACCGCCTGCACCAGCGCCGACATGTTGTTGGCGCGGAGGACGTGGCGGGCGTCCGGCAGCGGGCGGGACCAGCTGCGCATCCCTTCCTCGGGGGCGACCACGTCGTAGCCGCGGAGCGAGCCGCGGACGGGGGGCAGGGGAGCCCGGGCCAGGAAGTCGCGCGCGGCGTAGAAGGCCACGGCAACCCGCGCGATTCTTCGCGAGACGAGCTCGCCCGCCTCGGGGCGCACGTAGCGGAGGGCCACGTCGGCCTCCCGCCGGGAGATGTCGAGCCGGGCTCCGCCGGTGAGCAGATGAACGCGGACCTCCGGATGCCGCGCGTGCAGGAGCCGGATTGCCGGGAGCACGATGATCTGCGCCAGCGCGTCGGTGGTCGCGACGCGGAGCACGCCGGAGACCGTCCGGTCGGCTCCGAGCGCCCGTCGCTCCAGCGCGAGCGCCTCCTCCTCCATTCTCTCGGCGGCCTCCCGCAGTCGCTCGGCGGCCTCGGTGAGCACGAACCGGTCCCGGAGCCGCTCGAAGAGCGAGATGCCCAGATCGCCCTCCAGCGCGCGGACGCGTCGCCCCACGGTCGTGTAGTCCACGTCCAGGGTCCGGGCCGCGGCCGCCAGCGTGCCGGCGCGGGCCACGGCCAGGAACACGCGGATGTCGTCCCAGCTGGGCATATCCATGCATTTTTGCATGGCCGGCAAGCGGGGATCCAGCGACGCCAGTCGAGGTCTACCGTGCATCCATGATGGCATGGACACTCCCCATCTCGTTCCAGAGGCTTCGTTCTTCTCGCCGGCCGCGGCGGAGGCGTCGGCTGCCGCCAGCGCCCGCTGGACGCTCGTCGCGACCAGCTTCGGCCTGGGGATGGCGCTCCTCGACGTCACGGCCGGGAACGTCGCCGTCCCCAGCATCCAGACCGAGCTGGGCACGGGCATCAGCGGGCTCTCCTGGGTCATCGACGGCTACACCCTGACGTTCGCCAGCGCGCTCTTGCTGGCCGGCGGCCTCGGTGACCGGCTCGGGGCGAAGCGCGTCTTCACCAGCGGCCTGGCGCTGTTCACGGTGGCGTCGCTGCTCTGCGGGCTCGCGCCGACCGTGGGCCTGCTGATCACCGCGCGGATGCTGCAGGGGCTCGGCGCGGCGCTCTTCATGCCGTCCTCGCTCGCGCTGCTCGCCCGCGCCTACCCCGAGGCGCGAAAGCGGGCCCAGGCCATCGGCGTCTGGAGCGCGCTCACCGCCATCGCCGGCGGCAGCGGTCCCCTGGTCGGGGGTCTGCTGACCTCGACGCTCGGGTGGCGAAGCATCTTCCTGGTGAACCTTCCGCTCGGGCTCGCGGGCATCGTGCTGACGGCGCGCTTCGTCCGGCCGTCGCTGGCCAGGAGCGGCCGGAACCTGGACCTGCCGGCACAGCTCATCGCCGCGCTCTCGCTCGCAGCGGTGACGTGGGGCCTCGTCGAGCGGGCCGAGCGTGGCTGGGGCTCGCCCGCGGTGCTCGGAGCGCTGGTGGCGGGACTCGCCGGGCTCGTCCTGTTCGTCCGGATGGAGCGCGCCGCTGCGCAGCCGATGCTGCCGCCACGTCTCTTCCGGAACCCCACCTTCGCCGCCACCTCGGCCGGGGCGCTCCTCTATGCCGCCGGCTTCTTCGGGGGACTCCTGGTCCTCTCCCTCTACTTCCAGCGGGTGCGGGCGGAGCCGGCCATCCTCGCCGGCCTGCACATCAGCGCCATCACCGCGACCTTCTGCGTGGCGAGCATCCTGGGCGGGAGGCTCGCCGGTCGTCACGGGCCGCGGGTGCCCATCCTGGTGGGCCTGTGCCTGCTCGCCACCGGCGCGTTCGCCCTCTCGGTCGCGACCGCCGGGACCTCCTTCGCCGCGCTCGGACCCCTGCTGGCGCTGCTCGGGCTCGGTGCCGGCCTCGTCGCCCCGCCGATGAACGCGGCCATCCTCGCCAGCGTCGAGCCGGGACTCGCCGGGATCGGCAGCGGCGTCCTCAACGCCAGCCGGCAGATTGGTACCGCGCTCGGCGTCGCGGTGTTCGCCTCGCTGTTCGTCTCCGGGCGCGTGCCGCTCCGGGCGGTGCAGCTGGCGATGCTCGGTGCGGGTGGGCTCTACCTCGCCGCGCTCCTCGTCGTCGCCCTGGCGCGCCCCGCGACCGTCACCCGGTGACCTCCCGGACGGCGAGTGCTAGGCCTCCGCCCATGGGCAGAACTGCGCTGGTGACCGGTGCTTCCTCTGGGCTGGGCGAGGAGTTCGCCCGGCTGTTCGCGAAGGATGGGATCGATCTGATCCTGGTGGCGCGCCGCCGGGAGCGTCTGGAGGCACTGGCCACCGAGCTGCGCGCCGGGGGCAAGTTGTCCGTGAAGGTCATCACTGCCGACCTCGGCGTGCCCGACGATGTCGAGCGGGTGATCCGCGAGGTCCAGGCGCAGAACCCGGAGATCGAGTTCCTGGTCAACAACGCCGGACTCGGTAACGTGGGGCCGTTCGCCGCGAGCGCGCTGCCGGCGCAGCTCATGATGGTGGACGTGAACATCCGGGCGCTGGTCCGGCTGACGCACGCCTTTCTCCCGGCGATGCTGGAGCGGCGCCGGGGGCGGGTGCTGAACATCGGCTCGACGGCCGGTCTCCAGCCCGGGCCCTTCGGCGCCGTCTATTACGCGAGCAAGGCCTTCGTGAACTCGTTCACCGAGGCCCTTGCGCACGAGCTGAAGGGGACCGGCGTGACCGCCACGGTGAGCCTCCCCGGCGCGACCGCGACCGAGTTCGCCTCGGTGGCGGGAAGCGGAGAGAGCCGGCTGTTCCGCTCCGGTGTCATGACCTCCGCCGAGGTGGCGAGGGACGCGTACCGGGCCATGCTCCAGGGCAAGGCGTTCGTGGTCCACGGATGGAGGAACAAGGTGCTGGGGTTCAGCGTCCGCCTCGGCCCTCGCTTGGTGGTCCGCTCGATTGCCGCGGCGATGAACAAGACCAGCAGCTGACTCCGGGAGCCGCCCGGCTCCACCCGCCGGGCGCTGCTCGGGTACGGTGAGGACGATGGCCACGTCCAGCGTCGTTCCGGGAAGCACGCTCACGCACCTCGAGTGCAGCGCCTGCGGGCGCCAGCACGAGGCAGACCGCCTCCAGAACCTCTGCCCGGAGTGCGGCAAGGTCCTCCTCGCCCGCTACGACCTCCAGCGGGCCGCCCGCACCCTGACCCGGGAGGCCGTCGCCGCGCGGCCCCGGGGGATGTGGCGCTGGCGCGAGCTGCTCCCGGTCCGCGATGCGCGGCACATCATCTCGCTGGGGGAGGGGGACTCTCCGCTCCTCCCCGTGCCCCGGCTCGGCGCCCGGGCCGGGTTGAAGCGCCTGCTCCTGAAGGACGAGGGCACCAACCCCACCGGTTCGTTCAAGGCCCGCGGGATTCTCGGCGGCCGTGTCCCGGGCCCGCGAGCTCGGGGCGCGGGAGGTCGCGCTTCCCACGGCGGGGAATGCGGGCGGTGCGCTCGCGGCCTATGCCGCACGGGCGGGGCTCCGCGCCCACGTCTACATGCCGGTCGACGCGCCGGAGCTGAACAAGAAGGAGTCGGGCGTCTACGGCGCGGAGGTGGTCCTGGTCCGCGGGCTGATCAACGACTGCGGCGCCTGGGTCCGGAAGCGCGCCGCGCAGGAAGGGTGGTTCGATCTCTCGACCCTCAAGGAGCCCTACCGCGCGGAGGGGAAGAAGACGATGGGCCTCGAGCTCGTGGAGCAGCTCGGATGGGAGGTGCCCGAGGTCATCGTCTACCCGACCGGCGGCGGCACCGGGCTGGTGGGGATCTGGAAGGCGCTGGACGAGCTCGAGCAGCTCGGATGGATCGGATCCCGTCGCCCCCGGATGATCGCGGTCCAGACCGAGGGCTGTGCGCCCATCGTCCGCGCGTTCCAGCAGGGGCTCGACCAGGCCCCGGCGGTGCAGGACGCGCGCACGCGCATCGGTGGGCTCCGCGTCCCGGTGGCGATCGCCGATACCATCATGCTCGGGCTGATCCGCCGCTCCGGTGGCACCGCGCTCACCGTGACCGACGACGAGGCGCTCGACGGGATGAAGGAGATCGCCTCGAGCGAGGGCATCTTCGCTGCCCCCGAGGGCGGGGCGGTCTGGGCCGGGATCAAGAAGCTCGTCGACAGTGGGGGCATCGACCGGGACGAGCGTGTCGTCCTGATGAACACCGGGACCGGGCTCAAGTACGGCGAGCTGGTGTCGTTCGACTTCCCGGTCGTGGACCGGCTCTGATCGCCAAGCGGCGGCCTGACGGCGGGCTTCAGCCCCGGATGCGGTCGTCGCCCGGGAATCCGAGCTTGCGGGCCTCCCCCGGCGCTGCGAGATTCCGCGGCGCGTGAGCGAACCCATCGAGCAGCCCATCGACGACACGACCCTCGCTGGCCGGTCGCCCGAGCGCACCTCGACGCTCCGGCCGGCCTCGTCGAACGTCGAGCGTCGAATCGGGCCCTACCGGCTGCTCCGGGAGCTCGGCCACGGAGGGATGGGCACGGTGTTCCTCGCCGCCCGCGCCGACGAGCAGTTCGAGAAGCGGGTGGCGCTGAAGGTCGTGCGCGGGTCGGACAGCGAGGAGGTCATCCGCTTCTTCCGGCGCGAGCGGCAGATCCTCGCCGGGCTCGAGCACCCGAACATCGCCCGTCTGCTCGACGGAGGGACCACCGACGACGGGCTGCCCTACTTCGTGATGGAGCACGTCGAGGGCGAGCCCATCGACCGGTACTGCGATGAACGGAAGCTCGCGATCCCGGAGCGGCTGAAGCTCTTCGAGGAGGCGTGCTCGGCGGTCCAGTACGCGCACCGGAGCCTGGTGGTGCACCGCGATCTCAAGCCCGGGAACATCCTGGTCACCGGAGAGGGAATCCCCAAGCTCCTCGACTTCGGCATCGCCAAGCTGCTGAACCCGGGCGTCGCCGGCGGGGGCTCGGGTGAGACGATCGTGGCGATGACGCCGGAGTACGCGAGCCCGGAGCAGGTCCGGGGCCGCGCCCTCACCACCGCCACCGACGTCTACTCGCTGGGCGTGATCCTCTACGAGCTCCTCACCGGCCAGCGCCCGTACCGGGTCAAGAGCACCGCGCACATCGAGGTGCTGAAGGCAGTCTGCGAGGAGGAGCCGCAGCGCCCGAGTACCGCGGTGGGCCGCACCGGCGAGCGCCGCCAGCCGGACGGGACGGTCAGCACCACGCCCGAGGAGCTGGGGCGACTGCGTGACGACTCACCCCAGCGGCTGAAGAAGCGGTTGCAGGGCGACCTCGACGCGATCGTCCTGGCCGCGCTCCAGAAGGAGCCGACGCAGCGATACGCCTCGGTGGAGGCGCTCTCCGCCGACATCAGGCGATATCTGGACCGCCGGCCGATCACCGCGCGCAAGGCGGGCAGGATCTACCGGGCAGGGAAGTACGTCGGGCGCCACAGGCTCGGGGTGGCCGCCGCGGCGACCATCGCCGTCCTGCTGATGACGATGGCGGTGCTCTCCATGCTCCAGGCCAGCCGTGTCCGCAAGGAGCGCGACCGGGCCACCGCGGAGACGGCGAAGGCCACGGCGATGAACGTGTTCCTCCAGGACGCGCTCGGGGCGGCGGATCCCTGGGCGAAGGGCTCGCGGAACATCTCGCTCCTCGATGCGCTCCGGCAGGCGCAGTCCAAGGCCGAGAGCGCCTTCCAGGACCAGCCGCTGATCGCCGCCGCGGTGCTCCAGACGATCGGGACGACCTTCGCCAACCTGGCGGAGTTCACCGAGGCGGAGAAGGCGCTTCGCTCCTCCTACTACCGGCGCGTCGCCGCGGTGGGATCCCGGAGCATGGAGGCCGCCGACTCGCTGCAGGGGCTCTCCACCCTGTACGTGCAGTGGCACAAGTACGACGAGGCCGAGAAGGCTGCCCGCGAAGCGCTGGCGATCACCCGCGAGCACCACGGGCAGAAGAGCCTCGAGACGGCAGACGCCATGGCCCCGCTCGGCGTCGTTCTCCAGCGGGAGACGCAGCTGAAGGAGCTGAAGGCACTCGCCGGAGAGATGCTGGCCATTGCCCGGGCACGGAGCTGGCCCGACCCTCAGCGGGGCTCGTCGGCGCTGAAGATCGAGACGGACGCCCTGGGTTTCCTCTCCGGAGCGGCCCTCGAGGAGCAGGACTTCAAGACGATGGAGGCGCTCGATCGGGAACGACTCGGAAAGCTGCGGGCGCACTATCCGGAGCGCAGTCCGGAGGTCGCCTCGGTGCTGAACGACCTGGGCACGGCGCAGATGATGAACGGAGACCTGGCCGGCGCCGAGGCCACCTACCGGAAGGTGCTGGAGATCCAGACCGCCCTGTTCGGTGCGGACCATCCCGAGGTGGCTCTGGTCCGAGAGAACCTGGGGAACGTCTTCTATCGGTCCGGCAAGTACGACGAGACCGTGCGGATGCTGGAGGCGGTGCTCGCGGTTCGCCGTAAGAGCCTGGGTGATGACTCGGAGGCGGTGGCCCGCACCCGCGCCAACATGGGCAGCGTCTACAAGAAGTCCGGAAACCGGGCCGAGGCCGTGCGCGAGTACCGCGCGGCTCTCGAGACGCTCGCCAGGACGCTCGGGCCGGATCACCTGGATGTTGCCGCGGTCCGGGCCTACCTCGCCGAGACCCTGCGGCTGGAGGGCCAGCTGGACGAGGCGGATTCGTTGTTCCGGCAGTCGCTCGAGGTCCGGAGCAAGGTACTCGGCGAGAAGAACAAATTGACCCAGATGGTCCTCAAGTCCCTCGCGGACCTGAGCACGGCCCGGGGAAAGCCCGAGGAAGCGGCGGCGTACCGCGCGAGGCTGCTCCCGCCTCCGGACAAGTGATCCCCGGGCTGGGGCTCCGGCGAAGCTAGTTCTTGAGCCCCGCGAGCACGGTCTCGATCCGCTTCTTGTTCGCGGGCTCCTTCGCCAGCGCCAGCGCCTTCTCGTAGTTCTGCGCCGCGCCCTTCTTGTCCCCGGTGGTCGCGAGCGCCTCCCCGAGGCTGTCGTAGCAGTTCCAGGAATCGGGGTGGTCCTTGACGTTCTTCCTGAACAGGCCCAGCGCCTCGTCGTACTTCTTCTGGGCCATTAGCCCGTAGGCGTACTGGTTGATGTCGCCCTCGGTCGCGAGCTTCATCGCCTGGGCCCGGAGCTTGTCCGCGCCGGCGGTGTCCTTCTTCTTCTCCAGCAGGGTCGCCTTGGTCATGAGATTGGCGAAGCTGGGCTGGACGGTGATCGATCGGTCGACCCAGTCGAGCGCGCGCTGCTGATCGCACCCGTTCTTGATGCACCACTGGGCGGCCTGGTCCCAGGGCTGCCAGAAGAAGCGCGACAGCCCGCGGAGCTGGGCGTCGAGGCTGGCCAGGGTGACGGCCTTGGTGTCGACGCTGATGGGGAACGAGACCTGGAGCTTCTCCCACCGGAGGACGACGTTTGCCGAGGTCTCGGTGGGAGCCTCGAACCGGTACTCCAGGCTCTCCTCCATCTCCGCCGGCGTCGGGGTCACGGTGAAGCGGACCGCGTCCTCCTTGGGGTCGTAAGAGAAGCTACCCCAGGCGCTGGAGACGGTGCTCAGGGCGACCATCCAGGTCGTCGCGGTGGGAATCATGTGGAGGCCATACTTGCCGGCCGGGAGCTGCTTTCCGCCCACGGTCACCGGCGTGGAGAAGGTGACCGTCGTGTTCTCGTTGGCTCCTGCGCGCCACGGCTCGCCGTAGGGGACGAGCCCTCCCCAGAATCTTCCGCTTGCCGACCGCGGGCCGGTGGTAGTCGATCGTGATGTCGGTGAGCCCGACGCGCTGGGTGACCGAGGCATGGGGACTCGGGTTCGGCAGGTCGAGGCGTGGCGCCTGGGCGAGGGCCGGCGCCGTGGCGAGCAGCAGCACGGCAGAGCGTCGGGGCGAATCGAAGTGTCGAGCTCGGGTGCACTCGGCGCATGGCGATGTCTCCTCGGGGGCCGGGTGGGCTGGGCGCCGCCGGCTGTTCCAGTGGTGAGTGGCGTCTACGGGAGGGGAGCGCAGGCGAACAGGGGGACTGCAGCCGGGAGGGTGCTCCGTGCAGCGCGCCGGCCGGACTCGAGGAGGCGCGGGAAGCAGGGGAGCACGAGGTGAGGTCGGGAGCAGGAGCGAGCCTGGGTGTGCGCGTGCCACGCGCACCCGGTGTGCTGCTTGTCGCCGGCGCGCCGGAGGCGGATGTTCGAGCGCTGGAGGTGCCTCATGATCGCTCGAGTCCTCAGCGTTCTGCTCGGCGCTGCGGTGTTCGCCAGCGCCTTCCTGCAACCCACGCGCTCCACCGTGTTCTGGCACGACCTGCTGCTGGGAGGTGTGGTCGCGGGGGCCTCGCTGGCGGCAATCTGGCGTCCGCAGCTCCGGTTCGTCAACGCAGTCGCGGGTGTCTGGCTCTTGTGGTCGGGAGCGGTGCTGCCAAACATCGACCACTTCCACGTCACCGTGCTCGCCGGGACGCTGGTCTTCATCCTCTCCCTCGTGCCGACCAGCGACGAGACGTTCTGGCCGCATCGGCTCGTCCCGCACCATCACTGAGGGGGAACGACGCGAAGGAGGGAGCGCGGGCGCCGAAGGCTGCTCGACGCCCGCGATCGGCCGCTAGTGCGGGATCGAGACCCCCGGCGCGATCGAGAGCACCAGCCGGGAGGGATGGCGCCCATCGTGGAGGATGGTCTGATGGGCGACCTCCATCTCGGAGGACCACTCGTTGACCTTGCCGGTGTTCAGGTTCCGGTCGTAGTGGGGGAAGCTGGACGAGGAGATCTCCAGCCGGATCCGGTGGCCCCTTCCGGAAGATGGTCCCCGCGTTCCCGAGGAAGATACGGTACTCGTATTCCTCTCCCGGCTCGATCAGGGACGGAGGCAGCTTGGAGCCCTGGCGGAACCGCGCCCTGACCACCCGGTCCAGCACGTTGTGCGAGGCCCCGTCGAGGTGCACGTCGACCAGCTTCGCCGTGAAGTCGGTGTCCCGCGCGGATGACACGTGCCCAGAGCTTGACCTCCACCGGCCCGATGACCGCCGTGTCGTGCGAGAGCGGCCCGCTGGTGTAGACGAGGACGTCGTCCCGCTTCTCGACCTCCGTCTGATCCTGCGCACCGTCGGCGACCAGGATCGCGTTGCAGCACATGTTGCCGCCGGTGGTCGGGACGGGATGCGCCGGGTCGTAGTCGTACCGGTCTGGCCGCGTGCCCTGCCAGCGCGGCGAGTCGTCCACCAGGGCTCCGTCCCCCGTGCTCGAGTTGGCGTTTCCGCCGCTCGAGAGGAAGAGCTCCTTCTCCCGGGTTCCGGGCAACGGATAGCTGTCGCCGGTGACGATGAAGCCGCTGCCGGTCTTGCCCGTATCGGGCGGAACCAGCACGTAGAGCGTGACGTTCGGATCGTCCTCGTACCCGTTCTGGAGACCCTTCAGGTAGCGGTCGAAGAAGCGGAGCTGGGTGTCGACCGAGAGCAGTGCCCCGATCGGATCCGTGCCGAAGGTGGGCGAGCCGCTGTCACCAGCGTGCCCGTACGGACCGACGAGGATCTTCGTTCCTTCGCGGGCGGCCCGAGTTCCTCCCTCTCTCCGCATCCCGTGGAAGTTGCGGAATGAGCCCACCTGGAAGATGTCGTACCAGGCCGAGTTCATCAGCGCCGGCACCTTGACGTCGTCGTAGCGGGTCTCGACGTCGAGCCTGGCCCAGTAGTCGTCGTAGGTCGGATGGTCGATCCAGTCGTAGAAGTACGGCGCGAAGGTCACGAACTGGTCGAAGCCGGTGAGTGGCAGTTGCCAGACCCACTGGGTGGTGAGGTTGTCGTTTGCCTTTTCATTGAAGTTTGCGACCAGCGAGTCGATGGTCGTCTGCGGGACTCCCTGGGGCTGGAGCCCGCGGATCATCTGGTCCGTGACCCACTGTGCGGCGGGCCAGCTCATCCCGAACCAGAGGTCGAACACGCCGTTCACGTACTGCCAGTTGTCGTGGTAGTCGGACGCGGTGATCTGCGGCGCGATCGCCGCGAGGTGCGGCGGGTGGTGAATCGCCAGCTGCCACTGGGTGAGACCGAGGTAGGAACCGCTGGTGGTTCCGACCTTTCCGGTGGACCAGGGTTGCGTTCCGGCCCACTCGACGGCGTCGTACCCGTCACGCGCTTCCTGGACCATCTCCCGGAACGGTCCTTGTGACCGGTTCGTTCCCCGACACTCTTGGGCGAGGCCGATGTAGCCGTGCTGGGCGAAGCCGGCGACTCCGGCGCCGAGGCCCTGGAAGCATCCCCCGCCGATGTTCCGCCCATAGGGGTTTCGAAGCATGATCACCGGGTACTTCCCGGAAGCATCCTGGGGGCTGTACTTGTCCGTGGCGAGCAGCGTCCCGTCCCTCATCGGGACCTGGATCGTCTCGCACACCACCCCGGGAAACGCGGGGTTCGTCACCGGCGCAGCCAGCGCAACGCTGGCGAGCAACAGAGTCATCAACAGGAACGTCCTCGCAGGACCGCGCACACGCATTGGGGTCTCCCTCCACCACGAGCCAGGCTCCGGCCGCGCGGACTGCCGCCGTCGGAGCCGGGTCACCATAGGGAGAGGGGAGTGGACGCGCTTGCTGCCGCTTGCTCAAAGCTTGCCGGATCTTGCCCGGCCGGAGTCAGAGGAGACGCCGGTAGGCGCTCGGACTCACTCCGACGTTTCGGCGAAACGTCACGGTGAAGTGACTCTGATGGGAGAACCCGCAGCGGAACGCCACTTCGCCGATCGACAGGTCGGCGTCGGAGAGCAACGTGCGTGCCCGCTCGATCCGCTTCCGGATGATGAACTGGTGCGGGGCGAGGCCGGTTCGGCGCTTGAAGAGCCGGGCGAAGTGGAAGGGACTGGTCCCCGACTCGTGCGCCAGCGCGCTCAGGCTGATCGACTTGTCCAGGTGGGCATCGACGAACTCGAGCACCCGCCGAAGGCAGGTGGAGGACAGTGCGCGCCCGTTCTCGCCCCGGTCGCTCCAGGTGCTGGAGCTCCGGGCGAGGTGCTCGGTGAGGGCGGCGCAGAGGGACTCGCCGTATCCCGCACCCGGCTCGGAGTGAAGCCGGGCCAGGTCACGAAGTGCCAGGACCAGGTGGGCGACGAAGTCGTCGCGGCGGTTGAGCACCGGCCCGAGCCGCGCCGCGTCGCAGGGGTTCACCCCTTCGGCGAAGATCTCCACCAGGAGGACCGTCGCCGGCCCCCGCCAGACCGCGGAGAGCGGCCTGGACGCCGGGACGAAGATGAAGTTCCCGGGAAGATGCGCGTGCTCTGAGGATGGAGGCGCTCCGGACCAGGAGAGCTCGACCCGGTAAGGCGCGCCCACGTTGAGCGCGAGGATGTGTCCCGTGAACCAGCCTGGGGGGAGCTCTCCCGAGGAAGAGGTGTGCTCCTCGACGCGAAAGGTCCGCCACGTCGCCCCGCTGCTCCAGCAGAGCACCGAGGAAGGAATCGGTTCGACCCTGTCGCCCCCGCTCCGGACCCACCCAATCCGCTCACTGGACCGAAGTGGGCCGCCCGTCTCGAGTCCCGAGATCATTCGCCCGTGCTCCCCCGACCGACCACGACGCGCGAATCGTCGCGGGGTGTTTACGGTTCGTCACGCTTCCCGGGAGAGGTGCTGTGACCTCTCCGACAGTGACGCGCCGCGTTCGCCCCGGTCGGGGGTGGGGACCGCGAGGAGCGACGGGTCAGCCTGCTCCTTGACGGCTCCTGGCCCCTTCCTGCGCATGGGAAAGCGGCGAGCCTCGCCGGGTCCGGTCGCAGCGTGACTGTCCCCGGCGGGCCTGCCAGGACCCGCCTCACGGAGAGGGAGCTCGATGCCTCGCACGACGATCGTCGTCCTGTTGATGCTGTCCGCCGGCTGCTACCACGCCTCGATCGAGACCCGGGATGAAGCCGGGGAATGACAAGATCGAGAAGGAATGGGCGAACTCGTTCATCTTCGGCCTGGTCCCGCCCGACCCGGTGGACGCAAAGAGCAAGTGTGTCAGCGGGGTCTCCAAGGTCGAGACCCAGCACTCCTTCCTGAACGCGCTGGTCGCCGTCTTCACCCTCCAGATCTACACGCCGATGGACATCACGGTGACCTGCGCCGCCGAGGGAACCTCCAGCAGCCAGCCGGGGAACGGACCCGTGCCAGGCGGTGGCGTCGCCAGCGTGCCCTGACGTCCGGGGTCCGGTGCCATCCTCGCGCGACGGGTGATCAGTCTCCGAGCTGTGCCCGGGAGTGACCGGACGGCCGGGGTGCCTTCGCCGTCTGTGGGTAGGCGTGTGCATCACCGGGTGACACGGCAGATCCGGAAGGTGCCGTTCTCCAGACGATGAAAGTAGAGGGACCGGCCGTCCGGGGAGAGAGTGGGACCTTCCACGAAGCCGGACGCGGCGGTCACCTGCTCGGGCATGCCGAAGGCGTCCTGCGGCGTCGGCCGGCTCGTTCGCCAGAGGGAAGGCGTGCCGGTGGCGATGCTCTCCACGCGGGTGAAGAACAGCTCGAGCCCATCGGCACGGATGGCGGGGGCGTACTCGAGCGCAGGAGTGTTCACGGTGGCGAGAACGCGTGCGCTGTCGGTGGAGCGAGCGAAGCCGCTGCCCTGCTGGGTCGCGAAGAGAAGGTCCGCCGACTCGAGGGCGGCGCCCGCGGAGAAATGGCCGTCGACGAGCCAGAGCGTGCGCCCGTCCGCGCTGATCTCGGCGTCGAAGTTGACCCAGCCCGCCTCGTTCCTCGAGACACCGGGAACCTCGCCGACGGCGGTGACGGCGCCGGTGCCGGCCGTGAGCTGCCCCCGGTACACGGTCGTCAGGTCCTGGGCGTAGGAACGAGTCGAGACGAAGTAGAGGGTGCCGCTGGAGTCCAGGCTGGGCACGCCGTCGAGCGCCACCGAGTTCGCCCCGAGGAGCTCTCCGCGGTAGTCGAAGGTGACTTCGTCCACCCGCTCGGCAAGCTGGAGCTGGGTGTCCACCGATGGGTCATTCCGGTTGTTGAAGAGCAGGTAGCGCCCATCCCGGGTGATGAACGGCTCCATCGCATCGCCGGAGTAGCCGCGGAGGGTGACTGGCTCGAGATTGCCGAACGGTCCAGGTGCGGCGGGCCGTTCGCCGGAGGGACCACAGACGCACAGCACGGCGAGCGCAGCGACGGTCGCAGCCCGGCGGCGGTGGGGGGATCTTTCCCGGACCGGTGTGCCTGCGGTGCCATGACGTCGCCCTTCCCTCCTGCGCTGCGCAGAAGGCGCGGCTTTCCGCCTGTAGAAGAGTGTAGTGAGCCGAACGACCCACGTCCTCTTGTTCAGGTCGACTCCGAAGCACCCGTGCCGTGCGGCGAAAATCCGGTCCGACACCTGAACAAGCCGAGCCGCCCCTGAACGGAACCGCATGTCAGCGGGGCGGCTGCGTGGTCTCCTCCCGCCCCAGACGAGACGGAGGTCGCGCGGCCGCGAAGTGCCGTGCCTCAGCGCACTCCACGCCCATGTGGCCGTTCGGCAGAGGAGTCGCCTGATCCCCTCGGCAACCACCGAGAGCATCCCAGCCTTGTCGCCTGACTGCAGGCCCGCGAGGAAGCGCCGGAGGAGATCTTCCCTTCGCTCGACCGAGGTCGATTCACGTCTGCGTCGGTGGTCGCGCACGTGCTCCCGGGCGCGGTGGACCAGCTGCCTGCAGGACACCTCGGTCCGTTCGAGGACCCGGGCGAGCTCGCCGTAGCCGGCCTCGAACACGTCGCGCAGGAGGAGGGCCGTTCGTTCCTCCGGCGAGAGCCGCTCGAGGAGGACCTCGAACGCCATCGCGAGAATCGGCGGACAGCAGGCTCCGCTGTTCGGCGTCGTCAGGGCGGGAGGCGATGGGCTCGGACAGCCAGTCCCCCGGAGACCGTTCGCGCTCACGGGAGGCGTCTCTCAGCCGATCGATCGACAGCCGGGTGGCGACCGCCATCAGCCAGGATTCCGGGTTGCGGAGGCCCTCCGTGTCCTCCTCGTGCCACCGGAGGTAGGTGGTCTGAAGGACGTCCTCGGCATCGGCGATCGAGCCGAGCATCCGGTATGCGACGTCGAAGAGCCGCACCCGGTACCGCTCGAAGTCGCCGCCGCCCGTGCCGCGCCGAAGGTCCATGGAGTCGTCTCCGAGAGCTGTCACAACCCGCTGTCCGCGAGCGTCTTCAGGGCCTCACCTACGAACAGAGGAGACCATGAGGACCGCTAACGACCGACAGCGCAGCCCACTCCCGACGCCGCGACCGATGTTCGCGCGCGAGCACTTCATCCGCGAGGCGGCGCTCGACCCTTCGCCTGCCCGGCGCCCGCGAGGGGCGCCGCGTGTCGCTGAGTCCGCGCGGCGAGAGCCGGCTCGCCACGACGCTCGGGAGCGCGCCGTGAGCCCGGTCCGCGCCGTGGTGGTGACGGGCGCGTCGTCCGGGATGGGACGGGCCTGCACCCTCCGCCTCGCCGAGGCGGGCTTCCTCGTCTTCGCTGCCGTGCGGAACCCGCGTGACATCGAGGAGCTGGGGAGAGGAGGGTCGGAGCACGTCGTCCCCATCCTGCTGGACGTCACCGATCCCGGGACCATCTCTGCGGCCGTCCGCACCGTTGGCGAGAGAGCGGGCGCTGCCGGGCTCGGCGGTCTGGTGAACAACGCTGGCATCGGGATCACCGGCCCGCTGGAGTTCCTCCCCCTCGACGACCTCCGGCGACAGTTCGAGGTCAACGTCTTCGGGCAGATCGCCGTGACCCAGGCCTTCCTGCCCCTGCTCCGCGCAGGCCATGGCCGGATCATCGACGTGGGCTCGGTCGGCGCGAGATTCGCGCTTCCGTTCGCTGGTCCCCTCAACGCCTCGAAGGCCGCGTTCGAGATCCTCAGTGACACGCTCCGGCTGGAGCTGCGCCAGTGGGATGTTCCGGTGGTGCTCATCTCGCCCGGTGCGATCCGGACCTCGGCAGGATCGAAGCTGGTGCGCGATAGCGAGTCCACCCTCCAGCGTCTTCCCGCCGCGGCTCGCTCGCTCTATGCCGCGCCGTACCGGGGCTTCGTCCAGGCGCTGCACGGGCTCGAGGCCCATGGGGCGGGACCGGAGGTCATGGCGTCGACGGTCCTGAGGGCGATGACCGCTCGGGTCCCGCGGCGTCGCTATCCGGTCGGACCGCGGTCCCGACTTCTCCCCTTTCTCTTCGGGACGCTTCCCGCGGGACTGGCGGACCTTCTTCGGTTCAAGATCTTTCATGTCCCGCGGCGCGCCGCGAGCGCTGCGAAGTGAAGGCAACTCGCCCGGTGGAGGCAGCGCCGCGCGGGCGCCGCCTCCACCAGAGCCTCGTGTCTACGGACCGCAGCTGAGGCCGCTCAGAGACACACGTGCCGGTGGCCGCCTGCCCGTTGAACGCCGACAACGGCTGGGCGGGCTTGACGTCCCAATGAACGGGGCAAGGGCGTCTCGGGTCCGGCGTCCTGGCTGCCCCTTCGCACCCGTGGCACTCCACTCCCGCCCGGGCCGCTCCGGAAGAACGGGCCGATGGCAATGCGCTGCCGTCACCGACGCGGTAGCGCTCCGCGCGGGTGGCGACGCATCTGTGATGCGCTCGCGCCTAGCGGGCGGACTTCCGGACTGGCTTCGGTGCCGCGTGGCGGGCCAGGTACTGGGCCCTGACCGCGAGATCCTCGGCGCTGTCGGCCAGCTTCACCGCCGTCTTCTGGAGCTGCAACCCGGCCCTGGCCACCGCCAGATGGAGCTTGTCGCTCGCCTTGATGTTGAGGGCCTTCGCCTTCGCAGCGACCAGGTCGATCCTCTTGTTGAGCTCTCTCGTCTTCATCGCAGTTCTCCCGCGTCGTCCTGCGCAACGAGCGTGCATCGGCCATGCCCCACCGAGCCGAGCACGCCCGATGCATGATTCTTGAGTTGCCCCGCAGATCTAGAAGGCCGCGCGATCGAAGCCGCCACGGAGGCGGACGCAAACGGTGCACGCTGCGCGTGATTGAATGCAGGGAGTGAAGAAGGGCCGGCTCGCGCTGAACCCGCGGTCGTTCGCTCAGCGGACGAAGTCGGTGATTGCCTTGACGAACAGATCGGGCTGGTCGACGAACGTCATGTGCCCCGAGTTGGGCAGCACGACCAGCCTGGATCCGGCAATCTTGGTGTTCATCTCGCGCGACATCGCCGGGTCTGACTCGTCGTGGTCGCCCACGAGGATGAGCGTCGGCACCTTGATCTCCGGGAGCCGGTCGACCCACTCGACCTCGGTGAGGTTCCCGTCGACCACGAACTCGCCGTGCGAGCCCCACATCGTGCGGTAGAGCTCCCACGAATAGGTGGTGTTGCTGGTCACCGGGTCGAAGTTGGGGTCGGGGCGGGCTCCGTACAGGTTGGGGAAGTAGCCGACGCCCCAGGCGAGCCGGGCGTACTCCTCGGGATAGCGGCCGTGCTCCCACGACGCGCCCTTGCCGAACAGGCCAGCCTGCTCCAGCGCCTCCACGCGCGCGCGCTGCTCGGCCGGCATCGCCTGCTTCATCCGGGCGAGGCCGGCGTTCAGCTCGCGGGTGCTGGAGAACGTGCTGCCCAGGATCAGATGGCTGAGATGGTCCTGGTACTTGAAGGCGTAGGCCTGCACCACCACTCCCCCGTACGAGTGTCCGAGCAGCGCGATCTTCCCGAGCTGGAGCGCGACCCGCACCGCCTCGACGTCGTCGGCCATCTTCTCCACGGTGTACTGCCGGGTGTCCTCGAGACGCGGCGAACGCCCCGAGCCTCGCTCGTCGATGAAGACCAGCCGGTAGCTCGTGGCGAGCCGATACACGTTGGGCAGCAGGTAGTCATGCGACGCGCCCGGCCCGCCGTGCACGATGACCAGGGGCGGCCCTCGCCCGACCGACTTGAAGTAGATCAGCACCCCTCCGTTGTCGACGAATCCCTCCTCGATGGGGATGACCGAGGGACGCACGGTGCTGGCCGGAGCGGCACAGGCGGCGAGGACCGCTCCGAGCGCGAGGGCCGTCAGCTTCAGAACGTGGGGGCTCATGAGGAGCGACGTTAGCCGCGTCCTGTCTTTGCGCTCCAGGAATCGGCCGTGGGCTCTCATCGCCGAGCATCGGTAGATGCGTGCGAGCCTTCATCGCGCGCGCTATACGCGAGCAGGGCAGCGCCACGAACGGCGTCGACCACCATGGGAGACATCAGGAAGATGCGAACGGCTGGACGGTGCCCTCCGCTGCGCTTGCTCGTCGGGTTCGCCGCCGCCGTCCTTTGTGCCGGAACGTCTTCGAAAGCAGCCGGTAGTTCCGTACCCGATCGTCCGGATGCCGGGCCGGAGGGCCCCCGGATCTCCATCGACGTGCCTGAGGTGGCGCTCGAGCCGGGCCGTGACTTCACGTTCACCGCCTCGGTGAGCGGGAGCGTTCGGGGGCGTTCCACTGCCGTGAGCTGGTCGGTGCAGGAAGGTGCGGGCGGAGGCAAGATCGAGCCCAGCGGGAAGTACACCGCGCCTGACACCGAGGGGACGTATCATGTCGTTGCGGCGGGTCGCGCTGGCGTGACAGATCGAGCGAGCTCGACGGTGACCGTGCAGGCCCTGAAGGCCCTCGGGTCCGACAGGCGCACGGTGTGGAAGCCCGGGGTCAGTGGGGGCATTCCTTCCAGGAGCACGGTCTGCGCGACCATCGCCGCCTCTGCTCACGGAAACGGCGCAAAGGACGCCACAGCGGCGATCCAGGCCGCGATCGACGACTGCCCCGCCGGACAGGTGGTGTTGCTCTCCGCGGGAAGGCTCACCATCAACCGAGGCCACTTCATCCTCATCGACAAGGGCATCACCCTGCGCGGTGCAGGCCCCGGTCGGACAACGCTCCAGAAGACGGATGGAGCCAAGCCCGGGCAGGAGCCCGTTGGCCCCGAGCCGTCCCCCATCGTCATCATCGGGCCGGGGCGATGGCAAAGGGAGGGGCCGGCCTCGCACACGCTCACGGCCGATCTCGTTGCCGATGCGGTCAAAGGGGCGAACTCGGTCGTCGTGGGAAGCACCGCCGACTTCAAGCCCGGGCAGGTGGTGGTCCTCGACGAGCTGTCGGGCGCCGTGTGGCAGACCGATCCCGCCGGGCGAGGCCAGATCTGGGCCGCGCCAGATTTCCGGGTGGTCTGGCAACGCCACAAACCGCCTCAGAAGTACACGGATGATCCTTTCCCGGACGCCCTGAGCTGGTTCTCCCGTGAGGATCGTCCGACCAGCGAGATCAAGCAGATCGATCACCTGAGCGGGAACACCGTCTTCTTCAACACGCCCGTCCACATCTCGTACCGGACCTCTCACACCGCTCAGATCGCCTCGTTCGCTTACCCCTTCACCCAGCACGCTGGCATCGAGGACCTGACGGTCATCGGGGGCGATCAGGGAAACATTCGCTTCCAGTGGGCGGCCAACTGCTGGGCAAAGCGGGTGGAGAGCACCGTCTGGCACGACGAGGGAATCGCGATCGACGCGTCCTTCCGGGTGGAGATCCGGGAGTCGTACGTGCACGACGCCGCCTGGGCCCAGCCCGGGGGCGCGGGCTACGCCATCAGCCTTTCCACCGGCAGCTCGGAGGTGCTGGTGGAGAACTCGATCATCGTGAAGGCCAACAAGGTGATGGTGGCGCGCTCCGCCGGCGCGGGGTCGGTCTTCGGCTACAACTACGTCGACAACGGCTACATCAACACCAATGCAACGTGGATCGAGGTGGGCCTGAACGCCTCACACATGGTCGGCTCACACCATGTCCTGTTCGAGGGCAACGACGGCTTCAACTGGGACTCGGACAAGACACACGGCAACGCCATCTACCACACCGTCTTCCGGAACTATCTGCGGGGATTCCGGAGGGACTTCGAGGACACCTCGACTCGCCATGGTCCTCACCGCGCGGCGGGAGCGACCTACTACTCGTACTGGCATAGCTTCATCGGGAATGTGCTGGGTATCCCGGGCAAGATGGCCGGCTGGGTGTACGAGTCCGGCGCGCTCACGACCCCTGCGGTCTTCAAGCTGGGATGGGACGACTGGCCGCCGTACCCCGTGGATGCCCGGGTGGCAGCGACCACGGTGCGACACGGCAACTACGACTACCTCACCAACTCGGTGAAGTGGGATCCCAGCTTCCCCGAGCGCACGCTGCCCACCTCCCTCTATCTCACGCAGAAACCCGCGTTCCTCAAGGGCTACACCTGGCCATGGGTGGATCCGACCGGCCCGACACAGCTCCACGAGCTGCCCGCCAAGGTCCGCTTCGAGGCCGGCACTCCCTTCGGGCAACCCTGACCAGACTGCAGTGGTGGCTCACGGGCCACCCCGTGGCCAGTGCGCGGGTCCGCCTCCCTTCCCCCGCGCGGCGTGGTTAGCTTCGCGCGCGGCCGGAAGGAGGCCTGACACCATGGGTATCATCTCGATGATCATCGTGGGGTTGATCGCGGGGTTGCTCGCCCGGGCCATCATGCCCGGAGCCGATCCGATGGGGTGGATCGCGACCATTCTCCTGGGCATCGTGGGCTCGTTCGTCGGCGGCTTTCTCGCCAGCATGTTCCTTGGACGGAGCACGGCGACCGGCAGCGCCCTCGAGCCGTCGGGCATCATCGGGAGCGTCATCGGCGCGCTGATCGTGCTGGGGATCTACCGGATGGTGAAGCGACGCTCGGCCTGACTCGCCGCGGGGGGACTCGAGTCCCCGCCCCGTGCTGACGGGTGCGGCGGGGGCGTCGCGCTAGAGTGGCCCGCCTGTGAGCGAGCCACCTCTCCGGCTGAGGAAGACGCTGAGGTGGGGCGACGGCCTGGCCCTGGTGGTCGGGATCATGGTCGGCGCGGGGATCTTCCGGACCCCGGGCATCGTCGCGGGCACGATCGGGCATCCGGCGCTCACCTTCGTTGCCTGGGCGCTCGGAGGAGCGGTGGGTTTGCTCGGCGCGCTGGTCTTCGCCGAGCTCGCCACGCGGCACCCGCATGCCGGCGGGAAGTACGTCTATGCGCGCGAGAGCTTCGGCCGCAGGGCCGCGTTCGTCGTGGGCTGGGTCGAGCTCGGGACCTACTGCGCCGCGATCGCGGCGATCGCCGTCGTGTCCGGCGATTACCTGGGTCGCCTCGTGGGCTGGGATCCACGGTCCGCGTCCGGAACGGGGATCGTGCTCATCGTCGCCTTCACCGCGGTGCACCTGGTCGGAGTCCGGCTCGGAGTCGTGGCTCAGAACCTGGTCACCGCGGCCAAGGTCCTGGCGCTCGTGGGGGTGCTGGTGGTCGCCGCCGTCGCTGGAACCGGGGCTGGCTGGACGGGAAGTCTTGCCGGCGCTCCGACCGGCGCCGCGCTCTTCGGGGCCATGGCCGTGGCGTTCCAGGCGGTGATCTGGAGCTATTACGGTTACCCCGACGCAGCCAAGATCGCCGAGGAGATGAAGGACCCCGATCGCGCGCTGCCCAGGGTCTTTCTCGGCGGCATCGCCACGGTGAGCGTGCTCTACCTGCTGCTGAACGCGGCGTTCGTCCACGTCCTGCCGTTCGAGCGGATCGCTGCCTCGACGCTGGTGGCCGGTGACGCCGCCGCGGCGATCTTCGGTCCCCGGGCCGGCGCGGTGATGTCGGGGCTCGCCCTCCTGGTCGTCCTGGCCTCGCTCAACGGCAACCTCTTCGTCACCCCGCGGGTGATCTTCGGGCTCTCGCGCGATGGTCTCGGCCCGCGGGTGCTCTCTCGCGTGAACTCGGGTGGGACGCCGTGGACGGCCCTGCTCCTGGTCGCGTTCGTCTCGGTGCTGCTCGCTGCCACCGGAACCTTCGAGCGGCTGCTCTCGCTCGCCATCACCTTCATCCTGGTCACCGACGGCTTCATGGTGGTGGTGCTGTTCAAGCTCCGCGCCCGCCAGACCCGCCGCGCCGTTCCTGGTGCCGCTCTATCCGCTCGTCCCGCTCCTGTTCCTCGGCACCTACCTCCTGCTCCTCGTCGGCGCGCTGATCCAGCAGCCCGGCATCACCCTGGCTGCGCTGGGGGCCCTCACCCTGGTCGGCGCCCTGAGCTGGCTGCTCGTCGAGGATCACCCGACCGCGTAGTCGTCGCCGTAGTACTTGCTGGTGATCCGGGTGTGAAAGTTTATCGCCTGGATCGGCTCGTATCTCCGCGGCTCGAGACCGGGCAAGACCTCCAGCACCTCGTCCTCCCACAGGTAGATCGCCATCGGCAGCGAGACGCGTGGCCGCCGGCGCTCGTCGGGCTCGCGGGGCGGGCTCACCCGGTGCGTCGTGGAGGGGAAGATGTCGTTCGAGATGCGCTGCATGTAGTCGCCCGTGTTGAGGATGATCGACCCCCTCGGGGCATCCAGCCGGATCCACTTCCCGTTGGCCCGGTTGAAGACTTGAAGGCCCTCGACGGTGGAGGCGGGGAGGAAGGTGAAGAGGTCGACGTCCTCGTGGCCCAGCATGCGCCCGGCTCCCGAGCGCTCGTCCGCAGCGCTCAGCGGCGGGTAGTGGTTGGGCCGGAGCCCGAAGTTGGTGCGGGTGAGCTTCCGATCGTACAGCTGGGGGTCGCAGCCCAGCGCGCGCAGCAGGCTCTGCATCACCGGGAGGATCAATCGCTCGTGGGCCTGGGCCACCCGACGGAAGAGTGGCTCGAATCCGGGCCGGGGCCAGAACTCGCCCTCGCGGTACGACGGGTCGCCGTCGAGGTCGAACGCCCGCCGACAGAACACCCAGCCCTCGACCAGGTCGGGGTGAATGTCGCTCGTCTCCTTGATCGGGAAGTAGCCCTGGTTGACCGAGCCGAAGCGACGGGCGCGGTACCGCATCTTCTCTTCCAGCGGGACCTCGGTGAACAGCTCCAGGATCCGCGCATCGGCCTCGTCGTAGAGCGCGCCGTCGACGCCGTGCCCCTCCAGGATGGCGAAGCCGAGCCGGCGCAGCGCATCGCCCAGCTCGCCGGCGAACGCCTGCTTGTCGGCCTCGTTGCCGTGGAGAAGACGCCCGAGGTCACAGCTCGGGATGCGGGTCTCGTCGTCGAACGCCTCGCCGTGCTGCGCCTCTGCGAGGTGGTACTCCTGCCTCTTCTCGACCTGGTCGTAGCGGCGAAACTCCTGGTTCGTCGCCTCGATGCCCTGTGCCTTGCGGTCGCTCACGGTGAGCCCTCCGGGGCCGAGCCCGAGGCTAGCAGTCCGGCGAGGGTCACGGCGTCCGGGCGATGGCCGTGACCTCCAGGACCCGGAGCCCTGGTGCGCCGGTCAACAGGAACCGCCCCGGGGGAAGCGCCACCGCATCGTGGGTCGAGAGCGATGTCGTCGAGGCCCCCTCGATCGACCCGGCTCCGTCGGTCACGAAGAGGAACCGCAGATCGTCGGCGGTACGGAGCTCGACGCCTCCGGACTTCTGGAACTGGATCGTCCGTGCGGTGGCGAGGCCGCCGCTCGCGCCCTGGAGCCCGAGGTCGCACGTCTCCACCCCCGGAGCCAGCGCCTCGACCGGGCACCGGGCGGCAACCGCGTGGAGGAACCGCTGACCGGAGCGGAGTCGATCGGGCGCGCGACCCGGCGACGGCAAGGCCAAGTCGTGATCGATGAACGTCGAGTGCCACGCGGGGGATGCGACCTCCACCACCTCGAACCCCGCGCTCGCGGCGAGCACCCGATGGCGGAGCCCGGGCGGCTGGAGAACGAGGTCGCCGGCGCCGAACACGAACGGCGCCCCCTGGTCCTGGTAGACCAGCTCCGCCTCGCCCGACAGGCAGTAGATCAGCTGGAGCCGGATGCGGTGGTGGTGCACGCGGTCCTTGACCGGTCCACCCCTGGCGGCGCGGATGTGGCTGGCGACCCAGCGGCCGCCGAGCCGTGAGGGAAGCAGATCCCGGTAGAACAGCCCGGCGCGACCCTCGTGGAACGGCGTCTCCGCCAGGCGCGTGTGGACGAAGGCCGGAGCGGGGGGTGGGACCTCCGGTGTCCTCCGGGCGGAGACCTCGACCGCCAGCCCGCCCGGTCCGAGATGCCGGCCTGGCGGCAGCCCGCCCCCGGCGGGAACGACGAGCGCGATGGCCCCCTGGTGCGAGCGGTCGAGCCGGAGCCGGAGTCCGTGCCCCGTCATCAGCGCCTCGGACGGATCATCGGCAGGAGCGATCTCCTCGAGGCGGAAGCCGAAGCGCTCCAGGAAGTCGATCGCCCCGTCGAGCGGATTCGCGGGAACCCGGACTGCGCCATGCGGGTCGTCGGCGTGCATGACCTTGCTCAGCGTGCCACCAGGAACGCCCGCAGCTTTCGCTCGATGAAGGCGAGGTCCTCGGGGCTCGCGCCGGCGCCGGCGGGGTGCCCCCAGAGCGACGGGATCGGCGCGAGCGTGACCTTCCGGATCCACCGGCTCTCCTGCCGGGCGTCCCCGAGCGGGAAGTAGAGGTCGGTCTCCGAGGGCATGTAGAGCACCGGGGCGGAGACGGACCGGAGCGCCTTCTCGGTGTCCCCGCCGAACCCCGGCGTGGTTCCCACGTCGTGCGCCTCCCAGGTGCGCATCTGCAGGATCAGGTCGTTCGCGTCCGCTCCGGCGAAGAACTCCTTGATTTGCGCCTCGGTGAACTGGGCCAGGGTCATGCTGGCGGCCGCCGGGTCGGTCTTCCGCCACAGCTCGCGCTTCCACCACTCCTGGGAGAAGAGCCAGCCCAGCCACACCGCGCCGGTGGTCTCGATGCCGCGCACCGGCTCCTCGGTGTAGTCACCGCCCTTGAACGTCGGGTCGGCGGTGATGGCGCGCGATCTGCCCCTCGAGCCGCACGATCCCGTGCGGCCAGCAACGCGCGGTCCCGGAGGTGGCGACGATCCTGTCGGCGAACCGCGGGTGACTCACCGCCCACTGGAACGCCTGCTCCGCACCCATCGAGAAGCCCACCACGGCCTGGAGGTGGTGGATGCCCAGACCGTCCTCGAGCAGCCTGCGCACCGCCTCGACGTTGTCGCGGATGGTGGTCAGCGGAAAGCGCGGGCCATGGAAGGGCTCGGGGGTGTTGCTGGGGCTGGAGGACCGGCCGTTGCCGAACAGCTCGGTCATGATCAGGAACTGCTTCCGGGGATCGAGCGCCCGGCCTTCGCCGATCAACCAGTCGTAGCCGTCGCTCTTCGCCATGTAGTGCGAGGGCAGCAGGACGGCGTTGTCCCTCGCGGCGTCGAGCGTGCCGTAGCTGCCGTAGACGACCACCGCCCTGGGGAGGGTGACGCCGCTCTCGAGCTCGAAGTTCTCGATGGTGAACGAGCCCGGCGTGGGCGCGGCCTTCCTGGCCGGCTCCGCTGCCCGTCCAGCGGATGCGAGCAGGGCAAGCGCTGCGAGCGCAACGAGGGACCTGGCCTGGGGGCTCATCGGGGGCCGAGCTTCCCACACGGTCGGCTGCTTTCCAGCTGTGGTCCCCGGCCGCACCGGGGTAGAGCGCCGGGTCGTGAACCAACTCCGCCCGCTTCTCCTGCTGGTGCTCACCAGCGCCTCGCTCGCTCTCGGCGACGAGGGCATGTGGCTGCTGAACGATTTTCCCTCGGCCAAGGTCCAGGCCGCCTACGGCTTCGCGCCGTCCCAGCAGTGGCTGGACCGTGTCCGGCTCGGGGCGGTGCGGCTGGCGAATGGCTGCTCGGCCAGCTTCGTCTCCACGCACGGTCTGGTGATGACCAACCACCACTGCGTTCGCGAGTGCGTGCAGGACCTGTCGACCTCGAAGGACGACTACCTCGAGAAGGGCTTCTTCGCCGCGGCCCGGAAGGACGAGCGGCGATGCGCCAACATCGAGGCCAACCAGCTGGTGTCGATCACCGACGTGACCGACCGGATCAAGGCCGTGACCGCAGGGAAGACGGGAGACGCCTTCGCCACCGCGCTGCGGCAGGAGAGTGCCCGCATCGAGGGGGCGTGCGCCACCGGGCCCAAGGTGCGGTGCGACGTGGTGAACCTCTTCCACGGCGGCAAGTTCAACCTCTACACCTACCGCCGCTTCCAGGACGTGCGGCTGGTCTTCGCGCCCGAGTTCCCCATGGCGGCGTTCGGCGGATACGCCGACAACTTCGAGTTTCCGCGCTACGGTTTCGACGTCGGCTTCCTGCGGGTGTACGACAACGACGCGCCGGTCGACACACCGGACGCGCTCCCGTGGGCGGCGACCCAGGCCCGTGAAGGCGACCTGGTCTTTGCCGCCGGCAACCCCGGTGGCACCGAGCGCGTCCAGACCACCGAGCAGCTGGCGCTGCAGCGCGACGTGGTCCTTCCGTGGGTCCGGGTCCGCCTGGCCGAGCTCCGGGGGACGCTGCTCCAGTTCTCCGCGGGAAGTCCCGAGCTCTTTCGTATCAGCCGGGCCCGCATCCGGACCGTGGAGAACGCGCTCAAGGCGCTGGGTGGCCGTCGCGCCTGGCTGGCCGAACCTGCCAACTTCGAGCGCAAGCGGAGCGAGGACGCCGAGCTCCGGGCCGCAGTGAGGAAGGACCCGGCGAAGGAGGCGCGGTTCGGCGGGGCCTGGGCGGGCATCGCGCAGGCGGTGCAGGTGGAGCGCGAGATCTTCGTCCGACAGCAGCTGGCAGAGTCCAGAGCGGGGATCCCATCCGACCTGTTCGAGTACGCAAGGCTGCTGGTGCGTGCCGCGGAGGAGCGGCCCAAGCCGTCGCCGGAGCGGCTGCGCGAGTATGGCGATGCACGCCTGCCCGCGCTGGAGGCGAGGCTGCTTCGCCCGGTGCCGGCTCCCCGCTCGCTGGAGCTGGTGCTGGTCACCTTCGGGCTGCGGAGCCTCCGGGACACCTTCGGTCCGGACGACCCGCTGGTGCAGGCGGCGATCGGGAAGCGGAGCCCCGAGGAGGTGGCCCGCGAGGCAGTACAGGGCACGCACCTCGACGACCCGAAGGTGCGCGAGGCACTCTGGAAGGGCGGCGCGGCAGCCGTCGCTGCCTCGACCAATCCGATGATCGCCCTCGCCCGGCGGCTGGACCCCCCGGCCCGGGCCATCCGCAAGGACTTCGAGAGCCGCGTGGATGGCGCGCTCGCCCGCAATGGGGAGCTGCTCTTCCAGGCGGCGGTCGCGGTCCGGGGGACCTCGAGCTATCCCGACGCGACGCTCACCCTTCGCCTCTCCTACGGCACCATCGCCGGCTGGACCGAGTCCGGGAAGCAGATCCCGGCGATGACCCGTCTCTCGGGGCTCTACGACCGGAACACGGGGCAGTTTCCGTTCGCGGTCGTTCCCACCTGGCTCGCCGCCCGCTCGAAGCTCGACCCGGAGATGCCGTTCGACATCGCCACGACCAACGACATCATCGGCGGCAACTCGGGGTCGCCGCTCATCAACCGGAACGGCGAGGTGGTGGCCCTCATCTTCGACGGGAACCGGGGCTCGCTGGGTGGCGACTACGGGTACGACGCCGCGACCAACCGGGCGGTCGCCCTCCACGGGCAAGCCATCCTCGAGGGACTGGAGAAGGTGTACGGGGCGGGGAGGCTGGTGAAGGAGATCCGGAGCCATGGCCCGGACTGAGATCTGGCCGGTCTGGAACGCACGGCTGGAGCCCGGTCGCGAGGCACTCGCCCATGCCGGCGAGTTCATTCGTCGCCGTGCGTGACACGCAGTCCACTACGGCGGAGTCGTCCGGGTACCCAGAAACGCGAGCATCTCGAGGCCGAGGCTGATGGAGTAGCCACGAGCCTGGCAAGGCGTGACACCTCTCCGCGGGGTCGAGCTATCCTCGGCTGGCACGCCGGGTCATGGTGGGTTCCGACCGGCCCCGACGGATGTCCGCGATCCTTCTCGCCCTCGGCTCGGCGCTGTCCTACGGCGCTGCGGACTTCATCGCCGGCTGGCTCTCGCGCCGGGACCACTACGCGCGCGTTGCCCTCCTGACCCAGCTCGCCGCGGCGAGCGGAACGGTTCTGGTGTCGGTCCTGGTCGGTGGCCGACCCTCCACGGCGTCTCTCGTCTGGGGTGCGGTCTCGGGCCTCGGGGGCGGGCTGGGGACGCTCGCGCTCTACCGGGGGCTGGCACGCGGGAGGATGAACGTCGTCGCGCCGCTCTCGGGTGTCCTGGCGGCCGGGCTCCCTGCGCTGTTCGGGGTGGCGCTGGGCGAGCGGCCCTCCACCACGGCGACCCTCGGTCTGGTGCTCGCGCTCCCGGCGGTGTGGCTCACCGCGAGAGGCGAGGGCGGGGCGCCGACGGGAGCGGCGGGCTCGAGCAGCGTGCTGGACGGGGTGCTCGCAGGGCTGGGCTTCACGGTGCTGTTCATCGGTCTGCAGCGTGCGGGGAGCGGGGATCGGGCTGTGGCCCGCTGCGTCCTCGCAGGTGGTGTCGCTGCTCCCGATGGTCTGGCTCTACGTTCGGACCGCGAAGGATCGACCCGGCAGCCAGCGGGCGCCCTGGACACGGTCCGGTCCGGTGCTGACGGGTGCTCTCGTCGCGCTGGCGGCGATCTTCTACTTCCTGGCGACACAGCGCGGGCTCCTGACGGTCGTCGCGGTGCTGACCTCGCTGTACCCGGCAGTGACCGTCGCCCTCGCCCGCTGGCTGCTCTCGGAGAAGATCGGCCGGTGGCAGGGCGTGGGGCTGGCTCTGCGCGGCGGTGGCGGTCACGCTGATCTCCGCTGCCTGATCCGGAGGGCTTCCGGAGGCCCCCGGCAGCCCATGGCGGAAGATGCGTGCCTCACGGTTTCGCGAAGCGGCTGGCCGGAACAAATTCGGACGGTCGCCCTGAGAGGGGGGGCGGCAGGGTCGAGCTGAGCGTCCGTTCCGGTTTCGTGAACTCACGAAGAGAAACGGTTTCAACGCGTGCCGTACGGCTGTTCAAGAGACCCGCCGTCCACGCCCCCGGACCTCCAGCGGTTCCCTGAACCGCGTTCGCGAAGCAATTCCGGACGAAGATCCCGAGCGCGCGCCCCTCTCTCCCGGGTCGACCGTCCGAAATTGTTCCGGGGAGCGGCTTCGCGAAAACCACAGCGACTGCGTCTCGTTCTTGCCTGGGCTCGTCCCATGGACCTGACGTGCATGACGGTCCACTGAACGAATCGGGTGCAGTGCGCGGGGCGGCCCGGTTAATCGGAGGCCGTGATCGAGCCTCTCTACCGCGAGCACGCCTCCACGGTCCGTGCCCTCGCCTACCGGATGACCGGGAGCGCAGCAGACGCCGAGGAGATCACCCAGGAGAGCTTCACCCGCGCCCTGGCCAGCCCGCCGCCGGACGGGGTCAGCCGGAACTGGGTGCTCTCGGTGGCGGCGAACCTCTCGCGGGACCGGCTCCGCCGCCGGAAGCGGGCAGCGTACGTGGGGCCCTGGCTGCCCTCGGCCGTGGAGGCGGAGGCCGACGCGTCCGACCCCGAGAGTCGCTACGGGCTCCGGGAGAGCGCCTCGTTTGCCTTCCTGCTGGCGCTCGAGCCGCTGAGCTCGAGGCAGCGCGCCGTGCTCCTCCTCCGGGACGTGTTCGACCTCTCGGTCGAGGAGACCGCAGCGGCGCTCGAGATGAGCGCAGGGGCAGTCCGGGTCATGCACCACCGTGCCCGCGCCGCACTCGCCGGATACGACGAGCAGCGGGCGGTGCCGACCCGAGAGCGTCTGGCCCTGGTCCGGAGCGCGCTCGAGCGGCTCGCTGCGGCGGTGAGGGCGGGGATTCCGGCCGAGGTCCAGGCTGTCCTGGCGGATCAGGCCACGCTTCACGCGGACGGCGCGGGCCGCTTCGGCGCCCTTCGTCAGCTCCTTCGCGGTGCGCGGGCTGTGGCGCGTTTCGCGATCCTCAGTCAGCAGCGGCTGGCGGGGGTCCCGACCCGTCAATCGATCTGGGCGAACGTCAACGGAGCGCCGGCGCTGGTCATCGATGCAACGCCACCACCGGGAGCGGACCTTCCTCCCCGGATCGTACTCAGCTGCGACGTCGACCATACGGGCCGCGTCACCCGCTTCTACGTGCTGGCGGCCCCGGCCAAGCTCTCGCACCTGCAAGCCTCAGAAGGGCTTGGCTTCCATCAGGTAGACCACCAGGCACATCATCCCGGTGATGGACCACGAGAGTCGTCGCAGCGCGCCCGGTGACCTGCCCGCTCGGGCGGCTCTTCGCAGCCGGCCAGTGAGCGCGCCGACCACCAGGAAGAGCAGGAACGAGACGCGGAGCCACCACGCCCGGCCGAGCTCGCCCCCGGTCATCCCGATTGCCACCGCCCCGGTGAGCAACAGTGCCGCGAGCCCGGCCGACGCCAGTGTCGCGAGCCGCTGGACGGCTGCAGGGGACAGTGCCTCGGGCACGAGCGCCACGGCCAGGACGGATCCCGCCGCGAGCACCACCCCCATCACGTGCAGCGCCACCACCAGCAGGTACAGCGTCATCGATCACCTCTCACCATGACACCTCCATCCAGGTCCGGATCGCGGCCGGGTCGTCGAGCTGATCCCGCACCGCGCGCGCAAGGTCGGCCCGGCTGATCCGGAAGGGGGACCAGAGGTGCTCACCGAGCCCGCGGCGATACCTGCCGCGTGGGCGCTTGTCGTTCAGCGCCGGAGGCCGGACCACGGTCCAGTCGAGGTCGGTGGAGCGGAGCTCCGCCTCGAGCTTCGCTCCATCCCGCCAGTTGTGCCTTAGCACCCAGCCGGCGACCTTCTTCGCGAAGAACCCGAGCACCGCTGGCATGCGGAAGTCCTTGCTCGTTCCGAGCGCGGTGACGGCGACCAGCCGCCGGACGCCCGCTGCGCGCATTCCGGCGACGATGTTTCTGCCGCCCTCCGAGTAGACGCGCGTCGGCCCGATTCGCCGTGGACCAACCAGCGAGATCACCCCATCGGCACCGACGATCGCCCGTGCGGTCGACTCCGCGTTCATCACGTCGCCCCTCATAACTTCGAGGCGCCCGTCGATCGCCCGGATCGAGTCCGGATCTCGGGCCACCGCGCGGACCCGGAACCCTGCCTCGAGCAGCAATGGGAGCAGATGAGCGCCCGTTCCGCCGCTTGCTCCGAAGACCACCAGCTTCCTGTTCTCGATCATGAGCACTCAACGCCGGTGGCTGGGCGGCGTTACGCACCCTCGAAGATCGGCGGTGCGCTCGGTGCCCGGTCCGCTCACGCTCGAAGTGTGCGGGTGCGGCCAAGCTCAGCTGTGAATCTTGATCTTCTCCAGCTGTCGTCGCGTCTCGTCCGAGTACCAGATCTCGACGAACTCCCGGATCGAGGCCGGTTCTCGCCGCTCCATCTCCTCGAGGATCGGCTGGCGAAGAAGACGCTTGATGTTGTCGAACGCCGTCGGCGATTTCGCGGTCAGCTCCTGGAGCCGTCGCCGGGCCTCCTCGAGGAGCGATGCGCCGGGAACGGTCGCCTCCACCAGCCCGAGGGCCAGCGCCTGCTCCGCGGTGTAGAGGGCGCCGCCGTAGACCACCTCCTGCGCTCGCCGCTCGCCCACCCAGAAGCGGAGCATGGCTAGGCTCCCCGCGAAGAGCGACGAGCCGAAGCCAATCTCGTTCAGGCCGATCTTGGCGCTCCCCTCGGCCATGACCCGCGCGTCGCAGGCGGTGGCGAGCATGCACCCGCCGGCGACCGCGTGGCCGTTGATCGCTGCGACCACGGGCCTGGGATGGGCGAAGAGGTCGCGGTAGAGCGTGGTAAACTTCTCGAGGTATCGGGCGAAGGTCTCTCGCGGGACATCCATGAACTCCGGGATGTCGAAGCCGAACGAGAAGAACTTGCCGGTTCCGGTGAGGAGGACGCCTCGCACCCGTGGGTCGCTCGCGAGGTCGCGGAGGCAGTGCGCGAGCTCGTCCACCACCTGCTCGTTCAGCGCATTGACCTTGCCTCGCTCGAGCCGGAGCTCGGCGATGCCATCGTCGATGCTCTGCCGGATGAAGGTCATGGCCCCGGCCCCTCCCGCGCTCAGATCCGGACGTCGCACTGCACGATGGGCGCGGTCTTCACGCAGGTGATGCTCGCGCTCCTGCCCATGAACCCGCGGGCCATGTCGATCGCCTCGCCCAGGGTGTCGGAGCGTTCCCATCCCAGGAGCTCCGGGACGTGGTTGTTCTCCGCGCCCGCGCAGATCACCTTGCCCACGTGCTGGCGGCCGTTCTCGCCCCAGTACCACATGTAGAAGGGGTGGGCCCCGTGGTAGGCGTGCCCCTTGCGGTAGAGGTGCACGTAGCTCGGGTTCTCCGCGAACTCGCGCTCGTACATGTGCTCGAGCTTCATCGCGTCCCGGGTCTCCGGGAGCAGCCGGTTGAAGAACTCGATGTAGCTCGGGTGGTGCTCCGGATCGAACTCGTCGTACGCCGGGTGGCAGAGGATGATCACGCCGCCCTTCTTCACCAGCGGCACGCCCCGGTTCAGGTTGAACAGGTACCCGAGACCCATCACCTGGACCAGCAGCGGGTTCAGGATGGAGTTCACGTTGTAGGGCGAGATGTAGGGCACCGGGAAGATGACGATGTCGCTCTGTCCCTCGACCGGCACCGAGTACTGCTTCCAGCACAGCTCCAGCGTCTTCTCGTGGCAGGGCTCGGTCGCGCCCGCATTCACCCCGATCACGTCGTAGGGCGCGGGGATCTGCATGAACAGCTTCCGCTTCGCAGCGCGGGGCAGCTTGGACAGCGTGTACTTCAGCCCCTGGAACTTCAGTCGGTCGAACTCGGTGTAGTCCTCCTCGCGCTTGCCGAGAAAGGCGGTCGGACCGTCGAACATCTTGTTGTTGAGCGCGGTCTCGATGTGGAAGACCTTCAGGCTCTTGTCGATCACCCGGCCGATGCGCTCGGTGCTCCGGTGGAGCGCGCTCTTGCTCGGCTCCATGTAGCTCTCGGACTCGCGGATGGTCTTCGGGTTGTGGTGCGCCCGCAGCGATGCGTAGTTGGCCAGCCCCGTGCCCACCGACTTGTGCCCGCCGTCCATCGGCACGAGGTTGATGTTCACGTAGATGAGGAGGTCGCTCTCGGCGGCCCGGCGGTTGATCGCCACCACCTCGCCGGCGCTCGTGCGCTCGAGCTCCACCATCCCTTCGGGGTCCTCGGCGTCGTGGTTGTAGTAGCGCTCGGGGTAGTACGAATCGAAGATCTTCGAGCCCACCATCCGCCGCATCTCGGACTCGGTCATCCGCCGGTGGAGCGCGTTGGCGATGACCAGATGCACGTCGTCCACGCCCGAGTCGGTGAGCAGCTCGATCACGATCTCCAGGATCGTCTGCCGCACGTCAGGCAGCGCCATCGGCGGCAGCGGGAGCGAGATGTCGTCGATCGCGATGGTGACCTTCATCCCCGGCCGCAGCAGCGCATGGAGCGGATCCATCCCCTCGGGGTGGTTCAGCGCCCAGCGGATCGCCGCCTTCACGTTCGGCACGCCCTTCAGCGGCTGGCGGGGGAAGACCACCCGGGTGTCCAGCGGCAGGTCCTCGAGCAGGAAGTCCTCGCCGAAGAAGAGCACCCGGGGCGGGCTGCCCTTCTCGGTGACCACCACGTGGCGCTCCTCGTCGTAGAGCCGCTTCAGCGTCTTGAGCTGGCGCATCGAACCAGACTCTTACGACGGCAACGGACGTCCCACAATCGCCCGACCCCCAGGTTCCTCGAGGCACCGTCGAACTCGACCACCCAGGGCGGCCACGAGGACGCGCATCGGCGCCGGCGCGAGCTGTCGGGGCCCCAACAGGTCCACCAGTTCTTCACACCGGACGAGGATCCCGCGCAGGACCCTGCGGCCGTTTCACCTGCCTTCACCAGGAGAAGTCACCATGAGCCAGCAGCAGGCGACCATCGTCCTCATCCACGGCCTGTGGATGACCCCACTGAGCTGGGAGAAGTGGGTCGAGCGTTACTCGTCGCAGGGGTATCGAGTCATCACCCCTGGCTGGCCAGGGCTCGAGGGAGACGTCGCGGAGATCCGCCGGAACCCCGAGCGCATCGCTGGGCTGGGCATCGGCGAGGTGGTGGACCACTACCAGCGCATCATCCGTGAGCTCGACCGCCCGCCAATCATCATGGGGCACTCCTTCGGCGCCCTGATGACGCAGAATCCTCGTCGACCGCGGGCTGGGCTCGGCCGCGGTGGCCATCTCCACCGCCCCGGTGAAGGGGATCATCTTCCTTCCCTTCTCCACGCTGAAGGTCTCCGCACCGGCGCTCCTCAATCCGCTCAACTTGCATCGGGCCGTGCCTCTGACCCCGGAGCAGTTCCACTACGCCTTCACCAACACCCTCACCGAGGCCGAGTCGCTCAAGGTCTACGAGCGCTATGCCGTCCCCGGCCCGGACCACCTCCTCTTCCAGGCCGCGTTCGCCAACTTCAATCCGCACGCGGCCAGCACGGTGAACTTCGAGAACCAGGACCGGGCGCCGCTCCTGTTCATCGCCGCGGAGAAGGACCACATCGCGCCGCCCGCGGTGGTGGAGGCGACGGTCCGGCTCTACCGGCGCTCGAAGGCGCGGACCGACTACCGGGAGTTCCCCGGTCGCAGCCACTACATCCTCGGGCAAGATGGCTGGGAGGAGGTCGCCGACGCGGCGCTCGCCTGGGCGCTGGCGAACAAGCGCAGCTGAGCCTCTATCTCAGGTCCAGCACCGGCCAGTGGTATGCCCGAGCCACCGACCGGAGCCGCACGTCCGGGTTCACTGCCGTCGGCCGTCCCACCATCGCCAGCATGGCGTAGTCGCTGAAGCTGTCGGAGTAGGCGAAGCTCTTGTCGAGCTCCAGGTTGTGCTTCACGCAGTACTCACGGATGGCGTGCGCCTTGTTCGCCCCCTCGATGATCGGCGGGATCACCTTCCCGGTGGCGAAGCCGCCGACGAACTGCATCTTGTTGGCGATGACGTCGTCCGCCCGGAGATGCCGCGCCAGGGGGAGGACGGTGAAGTCCAGCGCTCCGGTGATCAGCACGATCCGGCACCCCGCGCGCCGCGCCTCGTCGATCAGGTCCTGGGCCTTGGGGAAGATCGCCGGCTTCAGCACGTCCTCGAGCAGCTCCTCGCCGAGCACCACCAGCCGGTCCTCGGAGAGCCCCTCGTAGGCCCGGTAGAAGTACTCGTTGAAGACCTTCCGGTTGATGAGGTCCAGCCCGGCGTAGACCGGAATCTGGGCCACCGTCGCCAGGGTACGCGCCGCGATGCCCGTCAGCGAGCCGCGGTTCATCGCGTAATACGCGTAGGTGTGGACGATGTTGGTCCGCACCAGCGTTCCGTCGACGTCGTAGAAAGCCGCCTTGGCGCTCATAGCCAGCCGTGGGCCTGATACCACGCGGCGCTCCGCGCAATCGAGGTGCGGGCGTCGATGCGGGGGGTCCACCCCAGCCTGGCCCGCGCCTTCTCCCCGCTGCAGGTCCACGCCGGCGCCAGCAGCTGGCGCGCGAGCTTGCGGTTCAGGGGTAGGTGCTTCCCGGTCAGCCGGCTGAAGCCGTCGGCCACCGCCGCGAGCGCCCGGAGTCGCCGGGGCGACAGTCGCAGGGTCCGAGGCTTCACCCCGAGCACCTCGGCCCCGAGCGACTGGATCTCCTCGAGCGTCGTCTGGTCCGGCCCCGGGGCGAAGAACGCCTCGCCCACCGCCTCGGGCCGCTGGGCGAGGAGGAGCAGCAGCTCCACCACGTCGTCCACGTCCACCACCGAGAGAGGGCGTGGCCCTCCCCCAATCTCCAGACGGATGCCGCGCTTCACCAGTCGAAAGAAGACCAGGTTCTCGCGGTCGCCCGGTCCGAGGATCCGCGGAGGTCGGGCCACCGTCACCTCGAGCCCCGACGTCCCGAGGGCGATCCGCTCCGCCTCGGCCTTGCTCTCGCCGTACCACTCCTCGGGTGCGAAGGGGTCCGTCTCCACGTGGGGCCGGTCGGGCCGAGAGGGGCCCACCGCCGCCAGCGAGCCGGCGAGCACCAGACGTCGTGCCCCCACCCGGAGCATCGCGTCACACACCGTCCGCGTGCCCTCGGCGTTGACCCTGAAGAAGGCCGACCGCTCGGGGGCACGCCGCAAGCCCGCGAGGTGGAAGACCACCTCGACGCCCTCGACCGCACGCTGGACCGAGGCCGCGTCCGTCACGTCGCCCGCCACTCGCTCCACGGCCACCCCCTCGAGGGCCGAGAGGTCGCTCCCGGGGCGCACCAGGGCCCGCACGGGGTGGCCCGCCCCCACCATTCGCCGGGACAGTGCACTGCCCAGAAAGCCGTTCGCGCCGGTGATCAGCACCTGCATGTCAGAGGGGCCTCCCAGGATTCCCAGAGGAGAAAAGGCGCTCGATGCGTGTTTTCTCCTCTGAAACCTGATATCCGCCCAGCCTTGGCTTCGTCGACCCGAAGCCATCGACTCGCACGACGAGCCGTACAACGTCCCCTGCAAAGAGGGGGAGGAGAATTCGACCGAATGGCCGCCAAGAAGCCCGCGAAGAAGGCAAAGAAGTCATCTGGAGCGAAGCGCAAGCCGAACGCCGCCTTCATGAAGGAGCTCATGCCGTCGGAGGACCTCGCGCAGGTGATCGGCAACAAGCCGATTCCCCGCACCGAGGTGGTGAAGAAGCTCTGGGCCTACATCCGCAAGAACAATCTCCAGGACGCCAAGGAGAGGCGGATGATCAACGCCGACGACAAGCTGCGGCCTGTCTTCGGTGGGAAGAAGCAGGTCTCGATGTTCGAGATGACCAAGCTGGTCAACAAGCACCTGAGCTGACGTCTCCGCCCGGGGGTCCCCCCTCTGGCTCCAGGGCTCCGTGGTTCGCCTCGCCCGAGGTGGCCGCGGGGCCCTTCGTACGTCCGGGGCTCCGGCCTCCAGTCCTGATCGGCGGACGCGTCGGTTGAACCGGACGAGGCAAGCGCCCTGGCCTGGGCGCTGCAGCGGCGCACCCGGGGCGGCTCGCTGCCCCCGGAGGTGCCTCCCGTGTCCGTCGGCCCCATCGTCTCCCGTTCGCCGGAAGCGTCCGCTCCAGACCAGGACTCCACCCGGTGGCAGGTCCAGCCCGGGGAGACCCTGGGCGGCATCGCCCGGCAGCTCGTGCGCGAGGGGATGCCCGGGACCACCGCCGAGGTGGTGCGCACGCTCGCCCGCCTCAACGGCATCGAGAACCCGGACCACATCGAGGTGGGGCAGGTGCTCACACTCCCCCGGCGCGCGTTGGCTCCGGCGCGGAGCGAGGACATGGTCGTGGCCGCCGGTCCTGCCACGCCGCGCGCGATGGGCGATGCCCTCCTGGATGCCGCTGGTCGACACGGCCTGCTCCAGGGAGCGCTCCTGCGCCTCACCCGGGGATTGACCGTCCCGGCCGCGTCCGGGCATCCCCGTGCGCCGGACGGCACGCCGCTCTTTCGTCAGGGAGACCCGGCGTGGCGGGCCGAGCGACTCGGGGTCTCGGGTGAGGGCCCCACGCTCTCCCAAGCCGGTTGCGCGGTGACCGCCTGCGCGATGGCGCTGAGCCGCCTCGGTGGCACCGTCCTCACCCCCGACGCGCTGGTGCGGCACCTGCGCGAGTCGGGCGGGTTCAAGGGTCCGCTCGTCGACTGGAGCGTGGCAGGGACCGCCGTCCAGGGAGCGCCCCGGGCCTCTCCGGGACCGCTCGACTGCGGAGAGGTCGACCGCGAGCTGGATGCGGGCCGGCCCGTTCTCCTCCGGGTGGTGCACGACGTCCAGGGCGCGGCGCAGCAGCACTGGGTCTGCCTCACCGGTCGGGACGCGCGCACCGGCCAGTACACGGCCAACGACCCGGCCACCGGGCGCACCACGGTGCTGGTCCGGACGGACGGCGCGCTGGCGAGCGCGGGCGGCGAGCCGATCCACTACGCCGCCGATGGGCGAATGGTGCGCTTCAGCACGGGTCCCGCGCAGCAGGCCTGAGAGGCGGAGCCGCCTACTCGGAGCTGTCCGGCTCGCGCCCGCCGGCGAGCGGCTCGAGGACGAGCGGGGTCGGGCGCTCCGGCTCGAGCGCGATCGGCGCTCGCGGGTGGACCGGCGCCGTCCTCATCTCTGCCGGAGGAACGGTCCGGCGGTGCCTCGGCACGGCATCGGGCCAGGCCAGCCGTTCTCCCCGGTCCTGCAGCTCGAACCCCAGGGCCTCGGCGTGGGCCCGGACCAGGAGCCCCGCCAGCTGCGGGACGAGGAACAGGGAGAACGCGGCGAGGGTGGCCGCCACCTCCACCCAGAGCATCGGCACATGCCCCTCGCCGGACGCGGCCGTGCCCCAGAGGAGCCGGGAGAACAGGAGCAGCCCCGCCGACGCCAGCCCCGCCAGCGTGGCGTCGCGTCCGCTCGCAGCCCGCGCGCGCAGGATCCACCGGACGTCGAGCGTTCCGAGAACCCCGGTCCCCGTGGCCAGCCGGGTGAGGACGAACGGTGCGCAGAGGCCGCCGAGCACGGCCAGCGCCGCGGCCGTCCCTTGCCCGAGCGCGTCGGCCCGGAGGAGCAGTGGCGCGGTCAGCAGCACCCCGCGCGCCGCGGGGACGAGCAGCTCCGAGACCACCGAGAGTCGCACGCTCGCCCCGAGCGTCGCGCCCCGCTCCGCGGTGGCTCGGAGCAGCGCGATGCACACCACCCACGTCGGCGCGCTCCAGAGGAGCAGCGCCCAGGGCCCGGCCGGCCTCGCCACGGTGCCCGCCGTCGCTGCGAGGAGCCACAGGCCCGCGAAACCGAGTGCCGTGACCGGCATCCGCAGCAGCCCGCGGAGGCTGGCGACGAAGCTCTCCTCCGGTCCCGGGATGCGCAGCGGGGGCGCGCTCCCTCCGCAGGCCCGGCAGCCCACGACCTCCACCCCGCCAGGCACCTCGAGCAGCTCGGCGCAGTCGGGGCAGAGCGCCCGGGCGCAGGCCTGGCACCCCCACGCAGCGGCGACGCCGGGATGCTCCGAGCAGCCGACGGACGGGGGGATGGACACGAGCGAACGTTCAGTGTCGCCTGGAGCACTGCCCCCGATCGAGCGAGGTCAAGCCCGACCGGGGTGCGCGGGGATTGTTGGCTGGGAGGCGCGTCCCCACATTCGCCAGCCGTGAATCCGGCAGTCCTCCGGTAGTCACTTCCAGGACACCATGGATCCGCATCTCGACGACGCCCGCGAGGCCGATCAGGCAGGCCAGCCCTCCTCGCGCGACGAGCCGGCCATCGCCGCGCCGCTCTACGAGCGCACCCGGGAGCAGCTGCTGGGACAGCAGCGGACCCCTCTCTCCACCTACCGGGTGCAGCTGCACCGCGAGTTCGACTTCGCGCGGGCCAGCGCCGTCGCGCCGTACCTGGCGCGGCTCGGGGTGAGCCACCTCTACACCTCGCCCATTCTCCGGGCGATGCCGGGCAGCAACCACGGGTACGACGTGGTGGACCACACCGAGGTGAACCCGGAGCTCGGCGGCGGGGTGGGCTTCGCCGCGCTGTCCGATGCACTGGCCAGCAACGGTCTCAAGCTGGTGCTGGACACCGTGCCCAACCACATGGGGATCGCCTCCGGCAACGGGCTCTGGGAGGACGTGCTGGAGAACGGTCCGGCCGCGGTCCACGCGCACTTCTTCGACATCGAGTGGAACCCGGTGAAGGCGGAGCTGCGGAACAAGATCCTGCTACCCATCCTGGGCGATCAGTATGGCGTGGTGCTCGACCGCGGCGAGCTGCAGCTCGAGTACCAGGGCGGCGGCATCGCCCTCCGCTACTTCGACCACATCTTCCCGCTGAATCCGCGGGCGTACCAGGACGTGCTCGGCCCCGGCGTCGAGCAGGTGGGAGCACAGCTCGGCGAGTCCCATCCCGACTTCGTGGAGCTCCAGAGCATCCTCACCGGGCTGCGAAATCTCCCGTCGCGCGGGGACACCTCGCCGGCCAAAGTCCTCGAGCGGAGCCGCGAGAAGGAGGTGCTGAAGCGGCGGCTGGGAGCGCTGGTCAACGGCTCGCCAGTGGTCGCCGAGCACCTCCGCACGAACCTCGAGCGGCTGAACGGCCACCCGGGCGATCCGCGCAGCTTCGACGCGCTGGACCGCCTGCTCGAGCGCTACGTCCCTTACCGGCTGGCGCACTGGCGGGTGGCAGGGGAGGAGATCAACTACCGGCGCTTCTTCGACATCAACAGCCTCGCCGCCATCCGTGTCGAGGACCTCGACGTCTTCGAGGAGGCCCACGCGCTCACCTTCCAGTTCCTCGCCCGGGGGCAGGTGCACGGCCTGCGCATCGACCACCCCGACGGGCTGTTCGATCCGAGCGCGTACTTCCTCCGCCTTCAAGAGAGATACTTCCTCGACCAGGCGCGCAAGCGCGCGGGGGAGGCGGTGGACGACGCGGGGTGGCCGGCGGTGAGCGACGCCCTGCTCCGGCGCTGGCGGATGGAGGCGGTGAGCGACCCGTCCTCGCCGCTCCGCCGCGCGCTGTACGTGGTGGTGGAGAAGATCCAGGGCGGCCGGGAGCGCATGCCGGACGACTGGTCGGTGCACGGGACCACCGGCTACCGCTTCGCCAACCTCACCACCGGCGTGCTGGTCGACGCCTCTGCGGGCCGCGAGTTCACCGACATCTACGAGAAGTTCATCGGCCACCCGATGAGCTTCGAGACGATGCTGGTGGAGAAGAAGAAGCAGGTGATGGCGGTGAGCATGTCGAGCGAGATCAACGGGCTCGCCCGCGAGCTCAACCGGATCTCCGAGATGAACCGGCGCACCCGCGACTTCACCCTCAATTCGCTCCGCCGGGCGCTCATCGGCTTCATCGCCCACTTCCCGGTGTACCGGACCTATGTCTCGACCTCGTCGGGGGTGGACGAGCGGGACGCGCACTACATCCAGTGGACCATCGCCCGGGCGCGCGCCGCGGACCCGACCACCAACGCCTCGCTGTTCAGCTGGCTCGAGGACGTGCTGCTCAAGCGATACCCCGAGCACCTCCCGCTCGCCGAGCGCCAGGTCATGCTGCACTTCGCCATGAAGCTGCAGCAGATCACCGGTCCGGTCATGGCGAAGGGCCTGGAGGACACCGTCTTCTACGTCTACAACCGGCTGGTGGCGCTCAACGAGGTGGGCGGGGAACCGGAGCACTTCGGGACCAGCGTGGAGACCTTCCATCACCGCAACGTCGAGCGCGCCCGTGACTGGCCCGGCGCCCTCGTCGCCAGCTCCACACACGACACCAAGCGGAGCGAGGACGTGCGGGCCCGGCTGGTGGTGCTCTCCGAGATGCCCGGCGAGTGGCGCCGGGCGCTCGAGGGCTTCCGGAAGCTGAACGCACCCCACCGCACCGAGATCGCCGGCAAGCCCGCGCCCTCGGGCAACGACGAGTACCTCCTGTACCAGGCCCTGCTCGGTGCCTGGCCGATGGGCGAGATGGACGCGACGCAGCTGGCGACGTTCCGGGCCCGCATCCGCGAGTACATGCTCAAGGCCATCCGCGAGGCGAAGGTCCACACCAGCTGGACCAACCCCGACCCGGACTACGAGGAGGCCACCGCCCACTTCGTGGACCAGGTCCTCGACCCGGGCGTCTCGCGGGTGTTCCTCGACCAGGCGCGGCAGCTCAAGGAGCGCCTCGAGCGCCCGGGGCAGGTGAACTCGCTGGTGCAGCTGGCGCTGAAGCTCGCCAGCCCCGGCGTACCGGACATCTACCAGGGCTGCGAGCTGTGGGACCTGTCGCTGGTGGATCCGGACAACCGGCGGCCGGTCGACTTCCGGCTCCGCGACGAGCTGCTCTCCGAGCTGCTCCGCCAGCACGGCGCAGCGCCGGTGAGCGTGGCTCGAGACGCCTGGGCCCGCCCGACGGACGGACGCTGCAAGCTGCTCCTGACCACGATGATGCTCCGGCTCCGACAGGCCCGGCCCGAGCTGTTCCGTCGCGGCGGCTACGAGCCCCTGGAGGTGGACGGCATCGCCGCTGCCCGGGCCCTGGCCTTCGCCCGGCGGCTGGACGACGAGGCGGTGGTCGTCGCCGCACCGCGTCTCGTCACACGGGCGCTCCGCGCCGGCCTCGGTCCGGTCTACGGTTCGACGCGCATGCGCCTGCCCCCCGACCTCGCCGGCCGCCGATTCCGGAACGTGGTGACCGGAGTGCGCGTGCAGCCGCTCGAGGGAGGGCTGGCTCTGGGACCGCTGTTCACCGACTTCCCGGTGGCGGTCCTGGAGGCGGTGGAATGACGGTCCCCAGCGCCGTCTGGCCCGGAAAACCGCAGCCGCTCGGCGCCACCTGGGATGGGGAAGGGGTGAACGTCGCCGTCTTCTCCGAGTGGGCGGACCGGATCGACGTCTGCCTCTACGACGTCCGGGATCCCGATCGCGAGAGCGCGCGCATCACCCTCCCCGAGCGCACGCGCAACGTGCGCCACGGCTACCTCCGGGGCGTGGGCCCGGGAACGCTCTACGGGCTGCGCGCCGATGGGCCGTACGATCCGTCGCGCGGTCTGCGCTTCAACGCCAACAAGCTCCTCGTCGACCCCTATGCCCGCGCCATCTTCGGCCGGGTGGACTTCGACGCCCCGGTCTACGCCTACCGCGTGGGGAGCCGACGGGCCGACCTGTCGTTCGACGACCGCGACAGCGCCCCGGGCATGCCGCGGGGCATCGTGGTGGACGGGCGCTTCAACTGGGAGGGCGTGGAGAGCCCGCGCATCGTCTGGCCGCGCCTCATCGTCTACGAGGCGCACGTGCGCGGCTTCACCATGCGCCATCCCGAGGTCCCCGAGTACCTCCGGGGGACCTACGGCGGCTTTGCGCACCCGGCGGTCATCGACCATCTCCAGAAGCTCGGGGTCACCGCGGTGCAGTTCCTCCCGGTGCACCAGGCGGTGGACGAGGGGTTCCTCGAGGCCAAGGGCCTCAGCAACTACTGGGGGTACAACACGCTCGGGTACTTCGCTCCCGACGCGCGCTACGCCTGCACCGGCCCGTTCAACGTGGTGAACGAGTTCAAGGGCATGGTGAAGGCGCTGCACCGCGCCGGCATCGAGGTGCTGCTCGACGTCGTCTACAACCACACCGGCGAGGGCAACCACCTCGGCCCGACGCTGAGCCTCAAGGGGCTCGACCCGCTGGCGTACTACGTGACGACCCCCGAGTCGCCGCGCTACTTCCAGGACTTCACCGGCACCGGGAACAGCCTCAACCTCGATCACCCGCAGACGCTGAAGCTGGTGATGGATTCGCTGCGCTACTGGGTGCAGGAGATGCACGTCGACGGGTTCCGCTTCGATCTCGCCACCACCCTCGGCCGCACCCGGCATGACCTTCGACCGGAACGCGCCCTTCTTCCACGCCATCCACCAGGACCCGGTCCTCAGCCGGGTGAAGCTCATCGCCGAGCCCTGGGACGTGGGTCTGGGCGGCTACCAGCTGGGCGCGTTCCCGGTGGACTTCTCGGAGTGGAACGGGAAGTACCGCGACGCCTTCCGGAAGTACTGGAAGGGCGAGGACAACCTCGCGGCGGAGATCGGCTACCGGCTCACCGGCTCGGCCGACCTGTTCCAGCTCTCGGGCCGCGGACCCTACGCGTCGATCAACTTCGTCACCGCCCACGACGGCTTCACGCTCCGGGACCTGGTCTCGTACAACGAGAAGCACAACGAGGCGAACCTCGAGGACAACAAGGACGGCACCGACGACAACAACTCGTGGAACTGGGGGGTGGAGGGGGAGACCGACGACCCGCAGATCGACGTGCTTCGCGACCGGCAGGTCCGCAACCTCCTCACCACGCTCTTCGTCTCCAACGGCGTGCCGATGCTCCTGGCCGGCGACGAGCTCGGCCGCACCCAGCGCGGCAACAACAACGCCTACTGCCAGGACAACGAGATCTCCTGGGTGGACTGGTCGCTCGACGAGCGGCAGAGGTCGCTGCTCGCCTTCACCCGGCGGCTGATCCGCATGCGGCTCGAGCAGCCGGTGCTGAGGCGGCGGCGCTTCTTCCGCGGCCAGCACATCTGGGACTCGGACCTCAAGGACCTGGCCTGGTTCCGGCCCGATGGCAGCGAGATGACCCAGGAGGACTGGAGCCAACCCTTCGTCCGCTCGCTGGCGTTCCTCCTCGGCGGTGACGCCATCGCCACCACCGATACGCGGGGGAACAAGGTGGTGGGCGACTCGCTCCTCATCCTCATGAACGCCAACCACGAGCCGGTGGAGTTCGTGCTCCCCTCGATCCAGTGGGGCAGCGACTGGGAGATCCTGGTCGACACCGCCGACGGCGACGGAAAGATGGGCGCCTCCACTCCCGCCGGTGGCAAGCTGACCGTCGTGGATCGGGCGATGATGGTGCTGCGCCGGCCGGCGAATCTGAACGGCGGCAGCGGCGGCGGATGAGCACCCCGTGGTGGGTGTGGCTGCTGTTCAACGCCGGCGTGCTGGCGTTGCTGGCGGTGGACCTCGGCGTGGCCCGGTTCCGGGGACACCGGGCGCAGACCGCGGCCGAGGCCGGACGCTGGGTGCTGCTCTGGGTGGGCCTGTCGGTGGCCTTCGGCGCGGGCCTCTGGTCGGTCCGGGGGCACGAGCGGGGACTCGAGTTCTTCACCGCCTACGTCGTCGAGTACGCGCTCAGCGTCGACAACCTCTTCGTCTTCCTGCTGGTCTTCCAGTACTTCCAGATCAAGCCCGGGGAGCAGCACCTCCTCCTCTTCTGGGGCGTGCTCGGAGCGTTCGTGCTCCGGGGCGACGATGATCCTCGGCGGCGCGGCGCTGGTGCGCGAGTTCGAGTGGCTCCTCTACCTCTTCGGGGCCTTCCTCCTCTGGACGGCGTACAAGCTCGTCCGCGGCGGTGAGAACGAGCCCGAGACGGACCCGGCCCACAACCCGGTGATGGCGCTCGCCCGGCGGGTGCTCCCGGTGGCCGAGGCGCCGCCTCCGGACCGGTTCGTGGTGCGGAGCGGAGGGCGGTTCGAGGTCACGCCGCTCTTCCTGGTGCTCCTGGTGGTGGAGACGACCGATCTGATGTTCGCCCTCGACTCGATCCCCGCGGTGCTGGGCGTGAGCCGCGATCCGTTCGTGCTCTACAGCAGCAACGTCACCGCGGTCCTCGGGCTGCGCTCGCTGTTCTTCCTGCTGCGCTCGCTCCTCTCCCGGCTGCACTACCTGAAGCCGGCGCTGGCGGTCGTGCTCGGGTTCGTGGGGCTGAAGATGCTGGCCGAGCCCTGGGTGTCCGTCCCCGTCTGGCTCTCCCTGGCGGTCATCGGCGGGGTGCTGGTGGTGGCGTTCGTGGCCTCGTGGTGGCGGGCCCGGGGGCTGCCGGCATCGACCGAGGGCGACGACCCGGGGGCCTGACCCGTTGCACCCCGGTGGTGGGACGGGCCATGGTGCCCGCCGCGCCATGTCCGACACCGTCACCGAGGGCATCCAGATCACCGTCCGCCCCAGCTTCTGGGCCGAGCGCAGCACGCCCGAGAACGGGCAGTTCGCCTTCAGCTACGCGGTGCAGATCTCCAACGTGGGGACGGCGCCGGCGCAGCTCCGGAGCCGGCACTGGGTCATCACCGATGCGAATGGGCACGTGGAGGAGGTCCGCGGCGAGGGCGTGGTGGGCAAGTCGCCCCGGCTCGCTCCGGGCGAGCGCTTCGAGTACACGAGCTGGGCGATGCTCCGCACTCCGTTCGGCACCATGCGCGGCAGCTACACCTTCGAGCGGCCCGACGGGTCCAGCTTCGAGGCCCGGATCGGTGAGTTCGCGCTCACCCAGCCGCAACGCCCTGAACTGATGGATCCGACTCCGCAGGGCGTGCTGCTCATCAACCTCGGGACCCCCGATGCGCCGGAGACGGGGCCCGTCCGCCGGTACCTCCGCGAGTTCCTGAGCGACCCCCGGGTACTCGACATCTCGCCGGCCGGCCGCGCGGCGCTGCTCTACGGGGTCATCCTCCCGTTCCGCCCGGCGAAGTCCGCCGAGGCATACCGGAAGATCTGGATGAAGGAGGGCTCGCCGCTGCTGGTGCACGGGCAGGCGCTGGCGCAGCGGCTTCAGGACGCGCTCGGCCCCGTCTGGGCGGTGGAGCTCGGGATGCGCTACGGGCGTCCATCGCTCCGCTCGGCGATCGAGCGACTGCGCGCGCGCGGGGCTCGCGAGCTGACGGTGGTGCCGCTCTATCCGCAGTACGCCTCGAGCTCGACCGGCTCGAGTCTCGAGGAGGTCTACAAGGTCGTGGGCGAGGCGTGGAACGTGGAGACGCTGCGCGTCCTCCCGCCGTTCTTCGACCGGCCGGCCTTCCTGGATGCCTTCGCCGACGTGGGGCGGCCGGTGCTGGCCGAGGCGCGGCCGGACCACGTGCTCTTCAGCTTCCACGGGCTCCCCGAGCGCCAGGTGAAGAAGAGCGACCCCACCGGGGCACACTGCCTGGAACGCTCGGACTGCTGCGACGTCCAGGTGCCGGCGAACCGCTGGTGCTACCGGATGCAGTGCTTCTTCACCGCGCGGGCGCTGGCGCAGCGGCTCGGGCTCGATCCGGCGAGGTGGACGGTGACGTTCCAGAGTCGGCTGGGGCGGACGCCGTGGATCAAACCGTACACGGATCTGGTGATCCCCGAGCTGGCCGGGAAGGGGGCGAAGCGGCTGGCGGTGTTCTGCCCGGCATTCGTCGCGGACTGCCTGGAGACCCTGGAGGAGATCGGCATCCGGGCGAAGGACCAGTTTCTGGCGCATGGCGGAGAGTCGCTCACCCTGGTGCCGAGCCTGAACGCGCATCCGTCGTGGGTGCGGGGGTTGACGCAGATGCTCCGTCAGCTCCGCGGGGACGAGGCGGAGACTGGCGCGGCGGCGTGACGCGCGAGTCGATCGACCGCCAGAGCCCCCGCTCATCGGCGAGGTCCGCTGCGACATCTCGCCTGGGGCTGACCCAGCTCGCGAGGCTCGAAGGCCCCGTGTTCACGAGATCTCCCCCATGGCGGCGGGCTTGCTGTTCCCGTCGGCCGCATGCTCGCGATCCTGCTGGCGCTGGCGGTCGGTGCGAGTCACCACGCCTGTCATCTCGATCGCGACGTGCGCGGGCACATCCGCCGCACCTCGTCGGCAAAGCGCGTCTTCAAGGCGACCCATCCGTGTCCCGGGAACGGCAGGACGAGCGGGCGCTGTCCGGGGTACGTCGTCGACCACGTCTGTCCGCTCGCGTGCTGCGGCGCGGACTCCCCGGCGAACATGCAGTGGCAGACCAGCGCCGAGGCGAAGGCGAAGGACGCCTGGGAGCAGGATTGCTCGAGCTGCGCCCGCTGAACGGCAGGTCTACCGTCGCCTCCGCATGAGACCAAGGGCGTATTCCGGCCGCCGCAGGTCGACGGCATCCTCGCGGGTGCTGCAACCAGGTTGGCCGCTCCAGGGTGCACGGGCATGGAACCGCGTGTGGTGAGCGCTTCACCGTGCGGCACGTGTTCCGCCACTCAGCAGGACAGGGGGTATTCGATGAAGACGCGAGTTGCGGCAGCGACGGCTTCGGCTGCGATCGTTCTCGGCCTTGGTGGCCTGCTCTCTTGCGAGAAGTCCGAGACTCCGCCACCGCCGCAGTCGAAGGCCCAGCCGGCTCCGACTCCGGCTGCGGCTCCAGCGCCGAGTGCCGAGCAACCGCCTCAGCGCAACCCGGACCGCAACGCCTACTTCGGCGAGGAGCACATCCACACCAGCTGGTCGGTGGACGCCTGGGTGATGGGCAATCGCCTCACCGGACCTGGCGAGGCCCTCAAGTACGCCCAGGGCGAGACACTCAAGCATCCGATGGGATTCGACATCAAGATCGAGACGCCCATGGACTTCATGGGGGTGACCGACCACTCGGAGTACGTCGGCGTCACGAGATTGGCGAACATGCCCGGCTCGCCGGTCAGCAAGATCCCCGAAGCGCAGCCGCTGATCCTCAAGGATCCCAACGATCCGGCGGAGCAGAACCGGGTGTTCCTCTATCTCCTCTCCCTCACCAGCAAGCCTCCGGTCAAGGCCTTCATGACCCCGGCCGTGGCGGGCACCATCTGGAAGGAGAACGTCAAGCTCGCCGAGGAGAACAATCATCCGGGCAAGTTCACTGCGTTCTGTTCCTACGAGTGGACCTCCATGCCGAACAATCGCAACCTGCACCGCAATATCTTTTTCCGCGACTGCACCCATCTTCCGGAGATGCCGTTCAGCTCCATGGACGACAACCATCCCGAGGAGCTCTGGAAGTGGATGGACGGGCAGCGCAAGGCCGGGAACGAGCTGCTGGCCATCTCGCACAACGCCAACGTGAGTGACGGCTGGATGTATCCGGTCGACGTCGACAGCCTCGGACGGCCCATCGACGCGGCCTGGGCGGCCTCCCGCGACCGCAACGAGCGTCTGGTGGAGATCGTGCAGATCAAGGGCGCGTCCGAGACCCACCCGCTTCTGTCGCCCACCGACGAATTCGCCGACTACGAGATGTTCAGTGGCCTGCTCGGCCTCGCACCGGAGAGCGGGCGCATCGATCACATCCGCGGGAGCTTTGCGCGCCAGGCTTACAAGGATGGGATCACCCTGCAGGACACTCGCGGCTACAACCCGTACAAGTTCGGGATGGCCGCTGGCTCGGACTCCCACAACACCGGCAGTCCGTACCGCCAGGAGAACTTCTACGGGGGACACGGTGAGGCCGACGGAACCGTTCAGCGGCGCATGGCCGGTGTCCTGCTCGGGAGCACCATCGACGTGCGCCTGGAGAACCCGGGCGGCCTGACCGGAGTGTGGGCCGAGGAGAACACCCGGGCGTCCATCTGGGACGCGATGTATCGCAAGGAGACCTTCGGGGTCAGCGGACCGCACATCAAGGTGCGGTTCTTCGGTGGCTGGGGCTACGACAATGACATCCTGAATGCGCGGGACTGGGTCCACCGGTCCTATGCGCAGGGCGTCCCGATGGGCGCCGACCTTCCTCCGCTGAAGGGCGTGGCGCCGAGCTTCCTGGTGTGGGCGGTGAAGGATCCGACCTCCGCCAACCTCGACCGCATCCAGATCATCAAGGGATGGACCAAGAACGGGCAGAGCTTCGAGAAGATCTACGACGTGGCCTGGTCCGGCGACCGGAAGGCCGACAAGTGGTCGGGCAGAATTCCCGCCATCCAGAGCACCGTGGATTTCGAGAAGGCGACCTACACCAACAGCGTCGGTTCCGCCGAGCTCAAGACGGTCTGGACCGATCCCGCGTTCGATGCCGGCCTGCACGCCTTCTATTACGCCCGGGTGCTGGAGATCCCGACCCCCCGCTGGACGCTCATGCAGGCGGTGAAGGCCGGGCTTCCCCCACCCGACGTGGTGCCGCTCACGGGGCAGGAGCGCGCCTGGACCTCGCCGATCTGGTACAGCCCGAGCGCGGAGGCGCGGAAGAACACGCCGGCCGGCACGCAGGTCGACGATCTCAAGAAGAAGGGCGCGACCGCACTGACCGACGCGCAGCTCAAGGGCCTCCTGGTGGGCAAGCGCGTCTGGCTGCGCAACAACGTGAGCGGCGAGCAGTTCTCGGTCAGCTTCACGGCCGAGGGCCAGACCAACGTCTGGCACGTCGGAGCGAACGTCAACACCCCGAGCAAGGTCGGAAACCCCGTCCGGAGCGGCTACGAGGGAACCAGCACGTCGTACCGCATCGAGAACGGCAAGCTGATCACGACGATCTACCAGGAGCCCGCCTCGGCCACGTTCTACAAGCTCGGCGGCACCTACTACGTCGCGCGCGGCGACGAGTTCGGCTTCGCCAACTACGAGATCGTCGCCACGCCGCAGATCGCCAGCAATCCACTGACCGCACTGATCAACCAGTTCACGCTGGAGCTGGAGCTCAACGAGAAGCAGAAGGAGCAGATCGTCCCGATCCTGAAGGCGGAGCTCACCGGGCTGGAAGCGCTGAAGAAGAACACCTCTCTTTCCATGCTGAAGAAGATCGAGCAGCTGAGGAAGAGCAGCAGCGAGTTCGACGCCAAGATCACGCCGCTCCTCGATCCGGCGCAGCGGCAGAAGTTCCAGGCCATCCGGGAACAGACCAGGAAGCGATGGATCGAGAAGATCGAGAGCAAGGTCGCCCAGACGCTGGAAGACGAGGCGCACAAGATCTGGTGAGTCTTCGCCGCCACCGATGAGGCAGACCTGGCTCTGGCCGTCGCGCTGGGCGATTCTCCTCCTCGTGCCATGAAGCGCCTCCTCCGTGAACCGCTGGTCCAGTTTCTCCTCGTGGGCAGCGTGCTCTTTGCTGCCAACGCCTACCTGGACCGGGGCGAGGCGGGGTCGAGTCCTCGAAGCAGATCGACCTCACGCTCGACGAGCTCCGCGCGATGGACGTCTACTTCCAGTCGCAGTGGCGCCGGCACCCGACTCCCGACGAGTTCCGCGCTCTGGTCGAGAACAGGGTCCGCGAGGAGGTGCTCTACCGCGAGGCCCTCGCCATGGGCCTGGACAAGGACGACACCATCGTCAAGCGTCGCATGGCGCAGAAGATGCAATTTCTGGCCGAGGACGTGGCCGCCGCTCACGAGCCCACGACCGCCGAGCTGAAGTCCTGGTTCGAGAAGAACAAGGATCGGTTCACCCTTCCCGGTCGGGTGAGCTTCCGGCACCTCTACTTCTCGACCGATCGGCACGGCGAGCGTGCACGGGAGGACGCCGTGACCGCGCTCGGCAAGCTCGCCGGGCGGCCGGAGGACGCGAAGGGAGCGGCCGCCCTCGGCGATCCGTTCATGTTCCAGGACTACTACGCCGACCGCGCGCCCGAGCAGCTGGCCAAGGAGTTCGGCCCGGGCTTCGCACAGGCCGTCTTCAAGCTCGAGGCTGGCGCCTGGAGGGGCCCGGTCGAGTCCGGCTACGGCTGGCACCTGGTCTTCGTCGATTCGGCCATCCCGGGTCGGCTCCCGGCCTTCGAGGAGGTCGAGTCCGACGTGAAGACGGCGTGGCTGGGCGTGGAGAAGGCCGAGGCCTGGCAGAAGGCCTACGACGCCATGCGCGCGAAGTACACGGTGCGCCTCCCCGGTCCGCCGGAGCCCAAGGGCGAGTCACCGACACCCACGACCCAGGGGCTCCCGTCGCCGGGCAAGGGCACCCGGTGATGTGCGCGCGGCGCCCCGCCGGCTGGCTGCTGGCAGGACCTCTCCTCTTCACGCTCCTCGCCAGCTCGGTGGCGTCGTCGCACGAGGCGCGTCCCGCGTACCTCGAGCTCAAGGAGACCGCCCCGGGCCGCTTCGACCTGCTCTGGCGAACGCCGGTCCTGGCTGGCAGGCGCCTGCCCATCGCGCTGCGGGTCCCCACCGAGATGCGCAACGTGAAGGAGCCGTCCGTCGACGAGCTCGCGGATTCGCTCCTCGAGCGACGATGGGTCGATTCCGGGCCAGGCGGGCTGGCGGGGAAGCGCATCGACTTCCCGGGGCTCCAGGGAACGATCACCGACGTGCTCGTCCGGGTCGAGATGCTCGATGGCAGGACCTGGACGATGCTGGCGCGCCCGTCGCAGCCGTGGGTCGAGATCCCCGCGGAGCGCGGCGCGGTGGCGAGCGCCGCCACGTTCGTCCTGACGGGCATCGAGCACATCCTCCTCGGCGTCGACCACCTGCTGTTCGTGCTCGGGCTCCTGCTCATCGTCTCCAACCGCTGGATGCTGGTGAAGACCATCACCGCGTTCACCGTGGCCCACAGCATCACGCTGGCCATCGCCACGCTCGGCTACGCCCGGGCCCCGCTGCCGCCGCTCAACGCGGCCATCGCCCTTCCATCCTGTTCCTCGGGCCGGAGATCGTCCGGGTCTGGCGGGGCGAGACCAGCTTCACCATCCGCCATCCCTGGGTGGTGGCCTTCGCCTTCGGTCTGCTCCATGGCTTCGGGTTCGCCAGCGGGCTGACGGCGATGGGTCTCCCCAAGTCGGAGATCCCGGTCGCGCTGGTGCTGTTCAACGTCGGCGTCGAGATCGGCCAGCTCTTCTTCGTCTTCCTCATCCTCGGACTCGAGCGCTCGTTTCGCGCGCTGGAGGTCCAGCTGGCCGCGGCTCGTCCGGAGGCTGCCAGGCTACGCGGTCGGGTCGCTCGGCGCGCTCTGGACGATCCAGCGGGCCGTTGTGCTGCTCGGGGGTGCGCGATGAAGGCCTGCCCGGCGGCTCGTCGTCCTGCTCCTGTTCGCCGCCGCGCCGGCCTGGGCGCACCAGCCGCAGGGGCAGCCCGCGGGATTCCTCGCCGGGCTGAGGCATCCCATCTCGGGCCGGGACCACGTCCTGGCGATGGTCTCCGTCGGCCTCTGGGGAGCGCAGCTCGGACCGCCGGCGATTTGGCTGCTGCCGGTGACCTTCCCGCTGGTGATGGCCTTCGGCGGCTTCCTCGGCCTCCTCGGAGTCCCACTCCCCGGCGTCGAGGTGGGCATCGCGCTCTCCGCGCTGCTCCTGGGCGTGATGGTCGCCCGCCAGGCGCGCCCGCCTCCCTGGGTGGCGGCGGCGCTGGTGGGGGCCTTCGCCGTCTTCCATGGCCACGCGCACGGCCGTGAGCTCCCGGCGGGGCAGAGCGCGCTGCTCTACAGCCTCGGCTTCGTGGTGGCGACGGGGTGCCTCCACGCCGCGGGCATCGGCATCGGCCTCGTTCACCGCTGGGGCTGGGGGCGCATCGCCCTTCGCGTCACGGGTGCCGCCGTGGCCCTGGCCGGAGCCGTCTTCGTGTGGAGGGCGGCATGGTGAGCCCGAGTCGATGGCGCATCGGCGCGAGCCTGGGCGTCCTCCTGCTCGCCCCGGCGACGGCGGAGGCGCACCTGGTCACCACCGGTCTCGGGCCGTTCTACGACGGCATCGGGCATCTGCTGGCGAGCCCGGATGACCTGGTTCCCGTGCTGGCCATGGCGCTCCTCGCCGGGCTCGGCGGCACGACGGCGGGGCGCCGGGCGCTCTTCGTGCTTCCCGTGGCCTGGAGCGTCGGAGGGCTCGGAGGGACCTGGCTCCACGGTCCGCTCCTGCGCGGCACGCCTGCCGCAGTGTCGTTCCTGGTGCTCGGGATCCTGATCGCTGCCGGCCGTCCGGTCTCTCCGGCGCTGGTCGCAGTCCTCGCCGCGGCGCTCGGGCTCGTGCACGGCTACCTCAACGGAGCGGCCATCGCAGCGGCGGGACGGGAGGTGCTCGGGCTCGTGGGCATCGCCACCTGCGTCTTCGTGCTCGTCGCCCTGGGTGCTGCCCTCGTCGTCTCGCTGCGCAAGCCCTGGATGCGGATCGCCGTCCGCGTTGCCGGCAGCTGGATCGCCGCGACCGGTCTCCTCATTCTCGGCTGGAAACTCAGCGGGCGCGGTTGACAGGCGCCGCCCGGCGCGGAGAGCGAGGCTCACCACGCCGGGCGTCGGAGGCGGCCGGGTCGTCTACCGGCGTCGGCGGCGGACGAGGAGGCCGAGGGCGGCGAGGGCGAGGCCCGCGGCAGGAGCGCCGATGGGCAGGGCGGTGCAGCCGCTGCTGGAGCCGGCCGACTCGACCTTGACGTTCAGGGCGGCGGTGGACTGCTGCACGCCGGGGTAGCGGGCATCGGGCGTCACCATCCGGGCGGTGAGCTGGATGGTGTAGTCACCGTCCGCGTCGGGGTTGAACACGGGCTTGCCGACGTTGTCCGGGTACGCGTAGGCCCAGTGACGGCTGACGCTGGCCACACCGATGGGGTTCTTCACGGTGGCCGACGAGCCGGCCGGACGCGAGGAGACGGTCCAGGTGTAGTTGATGCCCACGTTGTTGCGGTTGGCGAAGAGCGGCAGGCGGAGGGCCTCACCATGCTTCAGGGTGATGGAGCCACCGGCGCTCACCGCGAAGGCCGCGCTCGGGTCGAGGCAGGCGTTCGGCTTCGAGGGATCCACCACGACGCAGTACCGCGGGTCGCAGGCATCGCCCACGCCGTCGCCGTCGTCGTCATTCTGGTCGCGGTTGGCGATGGTGGGGCAGTTGTCCTGGGCGTTCAGCACGCCGTCGTTGTCGATGTCCTTGTCGCAGGCGTCACCGATGCCGTCGCCGTCGGTGTCCTTCTGGTCCGGGTTGGCGACGGCGGGGCAGTTGTCGAAGCTGTCGTCGACGCCGTCACCGTCGGCGTCGCGGAGGCAGCTCTGCCCGGCGGGCGGCGGCTGCCCAGCGGCCTTGCTGCAGGAGCCGGGGTTGGCGAAGGTGGGGCAGTTGTCGTCGGCGTTGGGGCAGCCGTCACCGTCGATGTCGGGGTTGCAGGCATCACCCCTCCCCTTGGCGGTGGTGGGGTTGGTGATGGTCTGGTCCTTGTTGGGAATGGTGGGGCAGTTGTCGGGGCGTTGGGGATGCCGTCACCGTCGAGGTCATCGTCGCAGGCGTCGCCCTTGCCGTCGCCGTCGGTGTCACGCTGATCAGGGTTGGCGACCCGGGGGCAGTTGTCGCAAGCGTCGCCGACGCCGTCACCGTCGCTGTCGGCCTGGTCACGGTTGGCGACGAAGGGGCAGTTGTCGAAGCCGTCGGACTTGCCGTCGCCGTCGGCGTCGTCGGTGTAGGACAGCGTCTTGCCGTCGTCGGTGTAGCTCACCCAGACCGAGCAGCCGCAGCCACATCCGCAGCCACAACCCCCGCCGCCGCCCTGTTCCTGTGGGGCGCCGCACTGCGTGCCGAGACATTCGGGGTTGTCACTGTTCTGCGCCAGCACTGGCACGGCCCACAGGAGAGCAAGGCCGACCAGCCACGTGGAGAGCGAACGGACCATCGATGGACCTCCACGCGCCGCCCCGCCACGCTCAGCAATCCCCGATCCAACGCCGTCCACCGAGCCAACCACGCTGGATGTGACGAACTGCGATCCGCAAAGCGTGAACGCGAACGCGTGAGTGTGGGCGACCAGTGCGGAGTCCGCACCTCATCGGCTCGCGCCGGTATCCAACCGGACCGGAGAATTGCTCTCTCACCGCGAAGGACGAGACGGCTCCGCCCCGCTCAACCGCTCCGCGGCGCCGCTGCCCGCCGGAGCCGGTCCACCACCGCGAGCCCGAGGCCTTCCTCTCCCGGCACCGAGATGACCGCCAGGTCCACCTTCGCCTCGTCGGCGGCGCGGAACACCGCGTAGAGCTCGCGCGCCAACCCCTCGATGTCTCCCGGGATGCGCAGCGCGACGAGCGGCTCGGGGACCTCGACGGACTCGGGCACCGCCACCGCGATCTTCCGTCCACCCCCGGCCAGCGACAGCGCCTTGGCGACGGCGCCCCCCGGCTCGGCCAGAAGCACACCGGCCCGCGGGGCATAGTGCGAGGGGAGGAGCCCCGGCGCGCGGATCTTCCTCCCCGGCACCCGCGAGATCCGGCGCTCGAGCACCAGCTCCACCGACTCCACCGGGACGCCTCCCGGCCGCAGGAGCAGCGGCTCGGCGCCGCTCAGGTCGACGATGGTCGACTCGACGCCAACCCGTGCCGGCCCGCCGTCCAGGACCAGGTCGACGTCGCTCCCCAGGTCCGCTCGCACGTGCTCGGCGCGGGTGGGGCTCACCTGGCCGAAGCGGTTGGCGCTCGGCGCCGCCACCCCGCCGTCGAAGGCCTTCAGCACCGCCAGCGCCACCGGATGTCCCGGGACACGCAGGGCCACCGTCTCCTGCCCGCCGGTCACCGCGTCCGACGCCCGCGACGACCGCCGGAGCACCAGCGTCAGCGGCCCGGGCCAGAACGCCGAGGCGAGCCGGTACGCCTCGGACGGCACATGCGTCACCCAGGACTCGATGGCCGAGGCCTGCGCCACGTGCACGATGAGCGGATGGGTCGATGGCCGTCCCTTCACCGCGAAGATGCGGCGCACCGCCAGCTCGTTCTCGGCGTCGGCGGCGAGGCCGTACACCGTCTCGGTCGGAAAGCCGACCAGCCCGCCGCGGCGGAGCACCGCGACGGCAGCAGCGATGCTTTCGGGGGAGGTGACTTCCATCTGGAGACGAGGGTTGCGGTGGGGTTCCCCCGCGCTCATAACAAACCCATGACGCAGGATCAGCGGTACGTCGCGCGCAGTCCGATGCCGGTGCCCGCCCGGGCGCTGTTCGACTGGCACGCCCGCCCCGGCGCGTTCGAGCGCCTGAACCCGCCGTTCGACCCCGCCGAGATCCTCGAGCGCTCGGGCGGCCTCGCTCCCGGCGCCCGCACCGTGCTCCGCGTCCGGCTCGGCCCCGTTCCCACGCGCTGGGTGGCCGTCCACACCGCGCTCGAGGATGGCCGGTCCTTCACCGACCGACAGGAGTCCGGCCCGTTCGCCCGGTGGGAGCACGCCCACCGGATGCTCCCCGACGGCGAGAGCCGCTCCGTCCTCGAGGACGACGTCCGGTACCAGCTCCCGCTCGGGCTCCTCGGTCGCCTGGGCGCGGGAGTCGCCCGCGAGAAGCTCGAGACCCTCTTCGCCTACCGCCACGCGATCACCGCCGCCGACCTCGCCCGCCACGCCGAGCTGCCCGGCCGTCTGCTCCGCGTCGGCATCACCGGCTCGCACGGGCTCATCGGTAACGCGCTCACCCACTTCCTCACCGCCGGCGGGCACACCGTCGTCCGTCTCGGCCGCGGCGAGAAGGCCGGCGAGGTGGACGGCCTCGACGCGGTGGTGAACCTCGCCGGGAGCAACGTCGCCGAGGGGCGGTGGACCGAGGATCGAAAGCGCGAGATCCGCGAGAGCCGCGTGCAGACCACCGAGGCGGTCGTCGCGGGCATCGTGCGCTCCGCGCGCCGGCCGGCGGTGCTGATCAACGGATCGGCGATCGGCTACTACGGCGATCGGGGCGACACCCCGATCGACGAATCCGCGCCGCGGGGCACCGGCTTCCTCCCCGAGGTGGTGGCGGCCTGGGAGGCAGCGACCCGCCCCGCCGAGGACGCGGGGGTCCGGGTGGTGAAGCTCCGGACCGGCGTGGTGCTCAGCCCGGATGCGGGCGCGCTCCGGAAGATGCTGCCCATCTTCCAGGCCGGTGCCGGCGGGAGGCTCGGCTCGGGCAAGCAGATGTTCAGCTGGATCTCGCTGGAGGACGTCGTCGGGGCGATCCACTTCGCCCTGCGCACGGCGGCGCTGAGGGGCGTGGCGAACCTCACCGCGCCCGAGCCGGTGACCAACGCCGCCTTCACCCACGTGCTCGGGCGCGTGCTCCACCGCCCCACGGTGGCGGCCGTTCCGGCGACGGTCATCCGCGCCGTGTTCGGCGAGATGGGACAGGAATCGGTCCTCGCCGGTTCCAGCGTCCTCCCTCGCGCCCTGCTGGAGGGGGGCTTCCGCTTCCGCTGGCCGGGGCTCGAGGAGGCTCTCCGGTTCTGCCTGGGCAAGGTCCGGCTTCCCGGCGCCGCCTAGACTTCCCTGGCCCCGAGGCCCCGTGAGCCTTGACCGGGGCCCCGCTGCCTGGGAAAGAGGTCGCCCCCCTGATGATCCAGGTCGAGCAGCTCTCCAAGTACTACGGAGCACGGGCGGCCATCCGGAACCTGTCGTTCCGCATCGACTCGGGCGAGGTCGTGGGCTTCCTGGGCCTCAACGGCGCGGGCAAGACCACCACGCTCCGCATCCTCGGCGGGGTGCTCCTCCCCACCACCGGGACGGTCCGGCTGGACGGGCTGGACCTCATGACCGCTCCGAGGAAGCTCCGGGCCCGCATCGGCTTCCTGCCCGAGACCCCGCCGCTCTACGAGGAGATGGGCGTCGGCGAGTACCTCGCCTTCGTGGCTGCCCTGCGCGGCGTGGAATCCGGCGCGCCTCCGGGCCCGGGTGTCGGAGACCGAGGAGCGCACCGGGCTGGCGGCGCTCGACGGCGAGCGCATCTCGAGCCTGAGCCACGGGTACCGGCAGCGGGTGGGTGTCGCGCAGGCGCTCGTCCACGCCCCGGACGTGCTCCTGCTGGACGAGCCGGCCAACGGGCTGGACCCGGTGCAGAACGTGGAGATGCGGGCGCTGGTCCGCAGCCTGCGGGGCGACCACACGGTGCTCGTCTCCAGCCACATCCTCCCGGAGATCGCCCAGACCTGCGACCGGCTCCTGGTCATCCGTGACGGCGAGCTGGTCGCCCAGGGCAGCGAGACCGAGCTCGAGGAGCGGCTCGGCGTGCGCGCCGGAGTCGAGCTGGAGATCGACGGACCGGCGGAGGCGGTGGCCGTCGCGCTCCGTGCCGTTCCGGGCGTGCGCGGGGTGAGCGTCGAGCCCGGTCCCGGTGGGCGGGCGCTGCTCCGCGTCGAGGCGCCCGAGGCGCTCCGGCCCGAGCTCGCCCGTGCCGCGGTGGGCGCGGGCGCCCGGCTCTTCCGGCTGGACGTCTCGACCGACCGGCTCGAGTCGCTGTTCCTCAAGCTCGCCGGGCGGGGAGCGTCGGCGTGAGCCCGGCCCTCCTCATCGCCCGGCGCGAGCTGCGCGGCGTACCTCCGCACGATGACCGGGTGGATGATCGCCGCCGCGGTGCTGCTGATCGACGGGCTCCTCTTCAATGCCTTCGCGCTCGAGGGCTCCCGGCGCTCCACCGAGGTGCTGACCCGGTTCTTCTACTTCGCCTCCGGGCCCACGATGGTGGCCGCCATCTTCCTTGCCATGCGGTTGCTCGCCGAGGAGCGGCAGCTCGGGACCCTGCCGCTGCTCTACGCGTCGCCGGTGCGTGACCGGGACATCGTGCTCGGAAAGTTCCTCGGGGCGCTGGCCTTCCTCTCCGGTCTCACGCTCGCCACGGCGTACATGCCTCTCCTCATCCTGGTGCACGGCCACATCTCGGTGGGGCACCTCCTGGCGGGCTACCTCGGGCTGCTCCTGCTCGGGGCCGCGTCGCTGGGGCTCGGCACGCTCGGGTCGTCGCTGGCGCGGACGCAGGTGGTGGCCGCCATCCTCGGAGCGGCGCTGCTGGTGGCGCTGCTCGTGTCCTGGCTGCTCGCCGCCGTGACCGAGCCGCCGTTCTCGGGGCTCTTCGCCGCGCTCGCGCTGCACAACGCGCACTTCCCGGCCTTCCAGTCGGGCCAGGTGCACCTGCGCGACGTGGCCTACTACCTGCTCGTGACCTGGGTGGCGCTCTTCGCCACCACCCGGGTGCTCGAGGCCCGGCGGTGGCGATGAACGCCCGGAGCGCCCTGCTCACCGCGGTGACGGTGCTCGGCCTGGTCGCCGTCTTCCTCGGAGAGCGGGTGGTGGGGGCGGGCTCGCTCCGCGCCATCCTCGACGTGGTGGGCGTCCTCGCGGTCGTCGGGGCCGCCGTGCTGCGCTGGAACCGTTCGGCGGTGACTGCGGCGGCCGGGCCGCGCGCCCGGGTGGAGCGGGTCTTCGCGCGTGCTCTCGACCCTGGCGCTGCTCGCGCTGCTGGCGTGGTTCGCCCAGTCCGACGTGATCCTCGCCGTCGGGCGGGCCGGACGTCCGGAAGAGTGCGCCCAGGCTGGCGACGGCGCTGCAGCTCGCCACCGCGCTGCTCGCCGCCGTGGCCATGGTCCCCCTGCTCCTCGGCGAGCTGGCCTACGCCGCGATGGGCCAGGCGCCCGAGGTCGAGGTGGGCCGGGTGCAGGACGCGGTGGGGACCGGGGTGGCGCTGGTGTCGGTGCTGGTCACCGCCCTCGCCCTCGGCTGGGTGGCGGACGTCCGTGACGTGTCGGCGGACTGGAGCTTCTTCCGCCCCGGCCGGCCGAGCGAGTCGACGCGCGGGCTCGTCCGCGGGCTCACCGAGCCGGTGACGCTGAGCCTGTTCTATCCACCCGGCTCCGAGGTGGGCGCGGCGGCGCGGGACTACGCCGAGTCGCTGGCCACGGAGAGCCCGCTGCTCCGCATCGAGCGCCTGGACGCCGCGGTGGATCTCCGCCGCGCCCGCGCGCTCGGGGTGAACGGCAACGGGGCCATCGCGGTGAGCCGCGGCGAGCGGCACGAGACATACCTCACCGGCGACAGCCTGGACTCTTCGAAGAGCCAGCTCCGCGAGCTCGACCCAGAGGTGCAGCGTCGGCTCTCGCTGGTCGCCCGGGCGCCGCGGGTGGTCTACGTCACCACCGGCCACGGCGAGCGCGCCGCGATGAACGCCGATCCCTCCGACCCGCGGGGGACGGTCCGGAACTTCCAGGAGCTGCTCCGGGCCCAGAACGACGAGGTGCGGCCGCTCGGGGCCGCGCAGGGGCTGGCGACCGAGGTCCCGCGCGACGCGAGCGCGGTCCTGGTCCTCGGTCCCACGACGCCCTTCGTGCGCGAGGAGGTGGAGGCGCTGGTCCGCTACGTCCGGGGCGGCGGCCGGCTGCTGGTCGCGCTGGACCCCGAGTCCGGCTCGCAGTTCGATGCCCTGCTCCAGCCGCTGGGGGTGAAGTTCGTGCCCACCCCGCTGGTGAACGACCGCGTGTACCTGGCGCGGACGCACCAGCCGAGCGACCGCGGGCAGCTGGTCACGGCGAGCTTCGGGCCGCATGCCAGCGTGGGCTCCCTGGTGCGCGCGAGCGGACGGCTTCCGCTGTTCCTCCTCGGCACCGGATCGATCGAGCTGCTCAGCCAGAAGCCGTCGGACGTCAACGTGGTCTTCACCGTCATGACGCTGGCGGAGACCTTCCGCGACCTCGACGGCAACTTCACCTTCGACCCGAAGACCGAGAAGCGGAAGGCCTGGGACGTCGCCGCCGCCATCACCCTGCCGAGGAAGGGTGGCGACGAGGGACGGGCGGTGGTGGTCGCCGACTCGGACGCCTACACCGACCTGGCGATCGATGCGAGCGGTGGGAACCGCGCCTTCGCGCTCGACGGTGTGCGCTGGCTCCTGGGCGAGGAGTCGCTCGGAGCGCCCGGCGGAGAGACCGACTTCCCCATCCAGCACACCCGCGGCCAGGAGGTGGCCTGGTTCTACGTGACGGTGTTCGGCGCGCCGCTCGCGGTGCTCGGGGCTGGCTTCTGGGTGACCCGGCGGAGGAGGGCGCGATGAGAGGGCGTCCCGCTCCTCGTCCAGGCCGGGGTAGCCGCCGTCGCGCTGGCGGTGCGCGGCGGTGGTGTGGCTCCGTCCGCCTCCGCAGGGCGTTCCGGGGGAGATCCCGGTGGCGAGGCTCGCCCGCGGCGACGTCAAGGCCATCCACTGGGACGACGGCTCGCACCGCGTGGACGTGTGGCGCGGGCCGGAGCCCGACCGGACGGTGTGGGTACGCATCGGGACCAGCCCCTCGCTCGTCGCGCCGGACGCCGGCGCTCGCGCTCGGGCGCCCGCCGATGCCGGCCCTCCTCCCGGCCCGACGCCGGCGTGCGCGCGCGTGGCGACGGGGGCGTGTCCGACGTGATGCGGGCCATCCGCGAGGCGCCGCCGCCGCCGGACCGGAATCTCCGCGGGAACGAGACCGCCGAGCAGCTCCTCGACCGGGTCTCGCCGCCCGATGGCGACCCGCGATCTCGGGACCGCCTCCGCCGAGCGACGGCGCCGACCTCGGCCTCGAGGCATCGAGCAAGCGGCTCCAGCTCGACACGCGGCCCGGGTGCGGGCGCCGGGCATCGGCCTCGGTTCCGCCAGCATCCCCGGGGTGGTGTTCCCCTTCGTCGTCTCGACCCCGCCGGGCGCCTCGGGCGCCTACCTCCTCGCGCCGGACGGACACCTCTGGCTGGTCCACGACTCGCTCATCCAGGACCTCTCGGCAGCGTCGAGCCGGCTGGTCGATCGACGCCTCCACGCGTTCCGGTCGGACGAGCCGGACGGGCTCCAGCTTCAGCTCGATGGCCACACCCGCTCCTTCGTGGTCCGCAAGGCGCAGGGCTCGACCCGCGTGGCTCCGGCCGAGGCCCCCGACGCGCCGAGCCCCGAGGCGACCGCCTGGGCCGATCGGGTGTGGAAGCTCGCGCCGCTGGAGGTGCTCGGCGCGGGCGAGACCCCGCGCGAGGGCACGCCCGTGCCTGCGCTCCGGGTCGAATACCTCCGGGCCCGGAAGGCGCTGGGATTCCTCGAGCTCGCCCGGGCCGGGAACGAGTGGTACGCCCGCACCGAGCACACCGCCGGCTGGGTGCGCCTGCCTGCCCAGGCCAGCACGGTGCGCGAGCAGGCCGAGCGGCTCGAGGGCGGCACGCCGGCTCCCCGCTAGCGAAGCCTCCCGGCCTGGAAGGCCCGAGCCAGCTCCACGGCCGGCGAGCGACTGCCTTGATTGGACGGCGCCGCTGAGAGGGTCCGGTCCCGCGCGCCCGCCCGATCGGACCTGCGACGGCCCCGAGCGCTCAGGGAGATCGGAAAGCCCGGGCTTGCGGTTTCCCGAGCTGCACATGCGAAACAGGAAGGGACGCTCGCCGTGGAGGGCGACCGAAAACGAGAATAAATGCATGCAGGGTGCATGTGATTTCTGGAAATGCATGCACCCTGAATAACCCTGAATGCATGTAATCTTGGTCTTCGCGCCTTTCGGCCTGCCGGGGCGTGCGCGGCCGTTCGAGGCGACCGATTTGCTCCCCGAGGGCGGCATGTCTCGCCCGGCCCCGGCTTCCCTCCGAGCCGACCGTCTCCCCGGAGCCCGGGGATCCGCGCCGTGGACGGCCGTGTTTGCACTTCTTCACCGGAGACCCGGGGGCGCCTTCACACCGCCCACTTAGGTCTCTCCTCGCGGGCTGGCGCTCCTGCCGGCCCATCTGGAGGAAGAAGACGATGTGGGGATTTCTGGTGGGTGCGGCCTGTCTGGTGGGCCTGGCCCGGACGATGCGCGGCGGTGGCTGGGCGTACGCCCATGGCCCGGGCGGCTGGGGCCGTGGCCACCGCTGGGGTGGATGGCAGCAGGTGGGACGGCCGGCCATCGAGGTGGACGGGGTCCGCTGCGCTGGCTGTTCGAGCGGATGGACACCTCGCCCGGACAGGAGAAGGTCATCGCCGAGGCAGCCGACGCGCTCCGCGGCACGATGAGCGGCTGGCGGGACGACGCCGAGCGGATGCGGAGCGACGTCGGCCGGAGCATCCGCGGCGAGACCTTCGACGCCGCGGCGCTCGAGGAGGCCTTCGCCCGCGCCGAGGCCCGGCTCGCCACGATGCGCGAGACGCTCCGCGGACAGGCGGCGCGGGTCCACGAGGCGCTGGACCCGCGGCAGCGGGCCGAGCTGGCGGACCTGCTCGCCTCCGGCTGGCGCCGGCGCTGGAACGCGTGAGGAGACACGACCATGCGACGTGAGCTGCGCATCGCACTCCTCTCGGCCGGCGTCGTCCTCGGCTTCGGCTCGGGCTTCCATGCGCTCCGGATGAGGCACTGGGAACGGCGCCTCGACCTGGGAGCGGCACATGGCCGGCCTCTGCGTCGACGCGGCACGGGGCGGTCCCCGGAGCCCCTCCTCGCTGGTCCTGCCGGGCGAGGACCCCGGGCGTTAAGCTCGGGCCGTCGACCATGTCCGTCCGGGTCCTGTGCATCGACGATGATCGACGGCTGCAAGAGCTGCTGGTGAGCTGGCTCGGGCAGAACGGCGTCCAGGTCACGCCGGCGTACGACGGCCAGAGCGGCATCCAGGCGCTGGACACCTCCACCTTCGACGCCGTGCTCCTGGACATCATGCTCCCGGGCATGGACGGGCTGGAGGTGCTCCGGCGGATCCGGACCAAGAGCCGGGTCCCGATCCTGATGCTGACCGCCAAGGGCGACGAGACCGACCGCGTGGTCGGCCTGGAGATCGGCGCGGACGACTACGTGCCCAAGCCGTTCAGCCCGCGCGAGCTGCTCGCCCGGCTCCGGGCCGTCCTCCGCCGGAGCGCCCCGGACACGGTGAGCGAGACGCTGGCGATTGCCGACGTGCAGGTGGACGTCGGCACGCGGCAGGTGCTGGTGGAGGGAAAGCCCGTGGACCTCACCGGGCTGGAGTTCGACATCCTCGTCGCCCTGATGCGCCGGGCGGGACGGGTCATCCCCCGCGACGCGCTCCTCGCCGAGGCCGGCCGGAGCGACGTGGTGGTCGGCGAGCGCACGGTGGACGTCCACATCTCGCACCTCCGGGCCAAGCTCGGCGACGACCCGCGCTCCCCGCGCCGCATCAAGACGGTGCGCGGCGTGGGCTACGTCCTCAGCCGGGAGCAGTGAGCGATGGTCCCGCCGTGCCATCCGCGGCACCGCCGGGGCTGGGGCGGGCAGTTCATGCACTGGCGCAGCCGTGCCCGTCTCCAGCGGCGGCTGTTCGTCTGGTTCGGCATCTCCATCCTGGTGACGGCCTTCGTGGTCTCGGCGGTGACCTCGGGCATGGAGCGGCTCCGGCCGCCCGAGGCCCGCGCGCAGTGGGAGGGCGTCGCAGGCGCTGATCGGCGCCCAGGCCGCGCGGGTGTGGAACGATCCGTCTGCGTCGCGACGCCTGGGCGTCCGAGCTCGCGCAGCAGCTCGGCTGGGCGGTGGAGCTCGAGGACGCCAGGGGACAGGTGCTGGCCCACTTCGGTCCACCCACCCAGCGCTGGGTGGGGCGCGCCCCCGTGCTGGAGCACGGCGCGCCGGTGGGCACGGTGCGGGTGCAGCCCTGGCCACGCGGCGGACACGGTGGGTGGACGGCGCTGCTCGCCATCGGCCTGGTGCTGGTGATGCTCTGGGCCGCCTCGGGGCGGATCGCCCGCCGGCTGGCGTGGCCGCTGGAGGAGCTCACCCGGGTGGCGCGGGACCTCGGCGAGGGCAAGCTCCAGAGCCGGTTCGACGTGCGCCACGCCCGCGGCGAGGTGCGCGCGCTGGCCGAGGTGATGAACGGCATGGCCGAGCGCATCGAGCGCCAGCTCAAGGAGCAGCGCGAGCTCCTCGCGGCGGTGAGCCACGAGCTGCGGACGCCGCTGGCCCGCGTCCGGCTCCTGCTCGAGCTCGGGCGCAGCGGCGACGCGTCGGTGCTGGACCAGCTCGAGCACGAGGTGCTGGAGATGGACGCGCTGGTGGGCGAGCTGCTCGCCTCGGCGCGGCTCGACTTCAGCGCCATGGCCAGGCTCCCGCTCGACGCCGGCGACCTCGGGGCGCGGGCCCTCGAGCGGGCTGCGCTGCCTGCCGCGCTCCTCGAGCTCGGCACAGGGCAGCTCCCCATCGAGGGGGACCCGACGCTGCTCCAGCGAGCGCTCTCCAACCTCATCGAGAACGCCCGGGTGCACGGCGGCGGGGTGACCCGGCTCCGGGTGGACGCGCCCGACGGGGTGGTGCGCTTCGCGGTCGAGGACACCGGGCCCGGGCTGGCCGGCGCCGGGGATCGCGCCTTTCACCCCTTCCAGCGCGGCGAGACGAGCGACGGGCTGGGGCTCGGACTGGCACTGGTGCGCCGCATCGCCGAGGCGCACGGCGGAACGGCGTTCGCCGAGGACCGGCCCGAGGGCGGCGCCCGGGTCGGCTTCACCGTCAGGTCTCCTCGAACATCGCGCGCATGACCCGCCACACCGTGCGCAGCTCGTTCCTGGAGCGCTTCCCGAGGTAGTCGCACAGCTCCGCCACCTGGTTGCGGCGATCGCGGTCGAAGTTCTGGAAGAGGGTCCGGAGGGAGACGTCCAGCCCGACGGTGAGCTTGTTCAGCGTCTCGAGCGAGGGCGAGAAGGCCCCGCGCTCGATGCGGCGCACGGCGTCGACGGAGAGCTCACTCCGCTCGGCGAGCTCTTCCTGGGTGAGCTGCCGGGCGTATCGCAGTGTCCGCACGTGGACACCGAAGCGCCTCCCGAGGTTCAACCGCATGGGCTCCCGCCCCGGCGGTGGACTCGACGACAGCTCCCTCGTCAGCGCGCGACGCATCCAGCCCATCACGGTAGTCACGCCCGCTGCCGAGGGCAGGGAGGAGTGCTGGCGGGCGACCGTCAGCCCGTGGAACGTTCGGCCGGAGGCAGATCCACTGCAGCTGGAGTCGTCCGCTCCACCAGGCCCGCGGCGAAGCGGGTGCCTGCAACCTGGAAGGCGAGACGGATCCACAGCACGCCCTGGCCCACCGCGAGGGCGAAGAGCGCGAGCGCGGCGTTCCCCTCCGGGAGCGAGGCCCGGCACCGCGCGGCGAGGAGCACGGCGAGGGTGGCGACGCCGCCGAGCACCGCGTACCCCGCGAGGGCCGCTGGCGAGCGGAGGACGAGCCGCAGCGCATGCCACGCTGCCCGGCGCGTGGCCCGGACGTCGTCGCGGAAGAGCAGCACCCGGCCCACCTCGACCGACAGCCTCCACAGCGCGAGCGCGAGCGCGACCACGCCCAGGTGGAGCACGCTCCACACGCCGAACGGACGACCGAAGACCCAGGTCTCGCCGGGCATGGTGAAGAGGGTCGGGAGACCGAGCGCCTTCATCAGCAGCGCCAGCCCCGCCGGAACGAGGGCCGCGACGACGAGCAGGAGCAGCAGCCAGAGTGACAGGCGCGCGTTGCGGAGCATGAGGCGACCCGACTGCCCGAGGAACGCACCGAGCCGGAACGGCCCCCCGGCGCACGTCCGCCACACCACGCCGCCGGCGAGCAGCGTCTGCAGCACGGCGAGGAGGAGCAGCGGGGCGAGGACGCTCGGCGTTCCGCCGCGCGCGACCATCGGCCCGAGCCCGAGGAGCAGCTCGGTGGACACCAGCGGCTTCCCCACCGCCAGCGGTGCGTGCCCGTACGCATCGAGCACGCCCGGAAGCATCGGTGCGATCATCAGCCCGGCCACCGCCCAGTTCGCCGAGAGCAGCACCGCCACCGTCCTCCACTCGCGGAGACCGACCCCCACCGCGTCGCGCAGCGCTCCTGGCCGGAGGCGACTCACAGGAGCGACCCCACCGCCGCGGCAAGCAGCTGGGCGGAGTAGAGCAGCCATCCGGCGAGCGTGAGCACCGGCCCGGGCGTCGCGTCGAGGGAGCGGGCGTCGTTCACCGGGGCGCTGTCGAGGGGGGCCGGGGCGCCGGCGTGGACCTCGGCCCGGACCACCCGGCCGCCGGGAAACGCGCGCTGGGTGGTGACGCGGCTCCAGAGATCGCCCGGTGGAATCTGGCGCGTGAGGCGCGTGCCGTCCTGGAAGGTGAGCTGGACGTCGAGCGGAATCGCGAGGTCTCCGTGGCGCTCGACGAGCACCTCGCACCGGGCGTCCCCGCTGTCGCCCGACAGGCGGGGCTTCGGCACGAAGGTCGGCGTTCCGCCATCGGTGTCGTAGAGGCCCGGGCCCGGCGAGGGCGACACCTGCTTGCAGCGGAGGTCGGCCACCGCGTCGTCGAGGCCGGCGGTGCCGCGGAAGAGCGCGGCCCCGAGCGGCCGGAGGTCTCTCCCCGCGACCTCCGAGGCGACGTCGAGGAAGTCGTCGGTGCCCGGGTGGCGGAACGCCCAGCGCTCGGCGTAGGTGCGCATGATGCGGGCGAACACCTCCGGCCCGACCTCGCGGGCGATCATCCCCAGGGCCCTCGCGGCGCGGCCGTAGGTGCTGCGCCCGACCTCGCCGCCGCCCTTGAAGCGCCAGCCCGGGCGGACGATGGACGACTCGAAGCGGGGGATGGGAGAGAGGGTGCGGATCCGCGCGTCGGGGATGGCCGAGCGGACGAACGGCGCGAGGAGCCACCGCGTCCCGGGGGGCGCGAACTGGATCAGGTCCCACCGGAACCCAACCGCATCCAGCACGTCGGCGGTGGCCCAGGTGTCGATGCCCTCGTCCAGCCACGCCTCCTCGAACTCGTTCGAGGCGAGCATCCCCTGCCACCAGTTGTGCCCGAGCTCGTGGACCGTCACCTCCCAGACGATCGCGTCACGCGGCGAGAACGGATCGGTCCGCGCGTAGGTGGTGACGAAGGTCGGGTACTCCATCCCTCCGGCGTCGGCGTTGGCGCCGATGGGCGGCGCGACCAGGGTCACATGCGGGTAGGGATAGGGGAGCCAGTGCCGTCCGCCGTGCTCGAGCGTGGCCTTCGCCGCCGCCAGGACGTCGGGCGCCGTCGCGCGGGCATCGGGCGGCACGAGCACGCTGAGCGCCACCTCCGGCAGACCCTCGCTCCGGAAGACGTCGGTCGCCTCCACCGCGCCGTCCCAGGCGGTCCAGGCGAAGTCGATGACGTCGTCCTGGTGGAAGCGGTGGGTGACGGTGCCGTCGGGGTTCTCGGTGCGGCCGGTGCGAACGCCGGTGGCGCCGACCACCATCGAGCGTGGGACGGTGAGCGCCGCGTCGTAGCTGCCGAAGTCGGCGTAGAACTCGGTGCTGACGTGGAACTGGTGGCAGTTCCAGGTGGGGTTGCGGACGCCGCGCTGGGGTGGCACCTCCAGGACGCCGAGCTTCGGGAACCACTGACCGAAGAGGGTGAACTTCTTCTCCACCCCGGTGCGCGCGGCCAGCTTCGGGACGCGGGCCTCCCAGGCGAGGTCCAGCGTCACGGTGCCGTGCGGTGGGACCGGCGCGGGCAGGGTGAGGGTGAAGACGGTCTGGTCGGCGGCGTTGCCGTCGTCGGGGCGCTCCCAGTGCAGCGTCGGGCGAACGTCGGTCCCGTCCGGGAGGCGCGCCGAGCGGAGCTCGGTCCAGCCCCAGTCGTTGCGGCCGAAGTCGGCGGTGCTGGAGCGGGCGCTGGAGCTGAGGCCCGCCCCGCGAGAGAAGGTGCTGTCGGCGTTCTTGAAGGCGTTCCAGTACGCGTGGAACCAGAGTGTGGCCTGCGGCACGTCGGAGCGGTTGGTCCAGGTGAGCCTGGCCGTTCCCGCCAGGTGACGCGTCGCCGGGTCGTAGCGGGCCTCGAGGACGTAGCTCGCAGTGCGCTCGCTGAGCGGCGCGCCGATGCTGCGGCCGGCGGCGTCGAACCGCGGTGGTGCAGGGGTGACGGCGAGGAGCGACGCCAGGAGGAAGGGAGTCATCGGAGGGTCACAGGCCGGGTGGCGGAAGGTCGGGGCCGCCGGCCTCGAGCCCGGGGATCTCCGCGAGCCGGCGCGCCACCTGCGAGACGCGGGTCTCGTCCACGTCCGAGCGCACGTCGAGGGTGAAGGTCGCCTCGTCGTGCCGGTGCCCCGGGCGAACGTGAAACCGCGGCCGGGGTACGCGCTCGAGGCGGCCCACCAGCCCGTGCAGCCCGGAGTTCCAGTCCTCCACCAGCTGGCCCAGCGCGACGGCCTCGACGTGCAGGCGGTAGCGGTCGGGCGAGAGGTCCTCGACCACGATGCGGCCCTCGAGCGCGTGGCCACGGCGGCGGAGCTCGGTGCGCTGTTCCTCGGTCAGGAAGGTCCCGGGGAGAAGCGGGGCGGGCTCGGCGCCGAGCGTGTCCAGGAGCTTCGCCCGGGTCGCGGTCGTCCTCGGGGCCCGGGTGAAGGCCGCCCAGGCGCTCTCCAGGCGCGCCTGCCACGCCGCGGCGGCCGTTCGCCAGTGCTTGACCTCCGTGCGCTGGGTCGAGGTGAGCAGCTCGAGCGACTCGGCGGCGGCCACCGACTCGGAGAGCGCCGACGGGCTCGGCGCGGCCGGCGAGCGGGTCTGCCGAGAGAAAGGTGAGCACGCGAGTCCCCAGGGTCGGTCACCAGGCCCGGCGCGACGGCGAGGCGCAGGCTCGCCGCGGGGATGACCGCCCGGAACTGCACCGGCTGACGCTGCTCCACCCGGCGGCGCACCGCCTCCGGAGGGCTCGACCAGGTCATCCAGGCGGCGAACGGGGCGCCGGGCTCGATGCGGGCCGGGAGGCGCTCGGTGTGGCGCACCCGTTCCACCGCGCCGTCCGGCCCGAGGCGGGTCACCTGGGTACAGACGCCGGCGTCGAGGCAGACGACATCGGTGGAGGTGGCGCCGAGGAGGGCGAGCAGGAGGAGCGTCAACGGGGAGAACGGTACCAGCCCGGCGACCGGCCCGGGCGTCCTCGACGTCCCCAACGCACGCGTCAGGCGGCCCCCCGGGGTGGATCTCGCGGCGAGCCTGGACGAGGATGCGCCCGAAGTGAACTCCGCGAGGCGCCGATGATCGGTCCGCTCACTGCACTGCTCCTGGCCGCGGCGCCCACCGGTGGTGCGCTCGAGTCGCAGCCGCTGGTGCCCGCGGCGAAGCCGGCCGAGACCGCGGTCTCGGTGGGCATGGGCCAGGTCCGTCAGGGCGGGGCGCTGGGCATGGGTCTGTCGCTCGCCCGGGGCATCGCCCCCGCTGCCCCGGCGCCCGGGAAGACGCGGCTGGTCTACCGGCTCGAGGTGCACACGGGGGCGTCCGGCTTCCCGCGATGGATCGAGGCCCGCCTGTCGCTCACCGAGGGCGCGCGTCCGGGCGTTGCCGCGGCCGGTGGCGCGGAGCAACCGGACGGACCCTTCGTGGCCGCCGTGGCGTGCGTGCTGCGCTGGCTCCAGCCGCGCGACCAGCGGGTCTTCACCTTCATCGGCACCAGCGGGGAGCAGTCACCCGTGCAGCGGCCCGATGCCGGAACCCCGGCGCGACTCACCCTCGGTTGGGGCGTGGAGTTCTGATCGTCGCGGCGACCGACACCGCGAGGGGCGCGGGGGCCGGCCGGAGCACGAGGGCGACCGCGGTCAGGATGAGCGGCAGTGCCACCGCGAGCGCGGGCGGCAGGCGTTCCCCGGCGAGCGCCGCGCCGAGCACCAGGGCGACGATCGGGTTCACGTAGGCGTAGCTCGAGGCGACCGGCGCCGGGACCCGGGCCAGCAGATACAGGTACGCGGTGTACGCGACGAGCGAGCCGAAGACGACGAGGTAGGCCAGCGCCCAGAGCGCCCGCCCGGGGATGACGGCGGGCAGGTGCTCGCCGTGCAACAGGCTCAGGACCAGAAGGACCGGACCTGCGGTGGCCATCTCGGCACCCGCGGCCATCATTCCCTTCGGGAGGTCCAGCCGGCGGCTCCAGAGCGAGCCGAAGGCCCAGGACGCGGTGGCCACCATCAGCACCGCCACCCCGCCAGGGCTCCCCCGCAGCTCGCTGCCGAGGTTGAGGAAGAGGATTCCCCCGAAGCCGATCACCAGCGCGATCCAGTCCTTGGTCGAGGGCCAGCGCCCCCAGAGGCCCGCGAAGAGCGCCATCCACAGCGGCATCGCCGAGACCATCAGCGCGGCGAGCCCCGAGCTCACCGTCTGCTCGGCGAGCGCCACGCCCCCGTTGCCGCCGGCGAGCAGCAGCGTGCCGATCGCCAGGGCGTTCCGCCACTGCCGCAGGGTCGGAAGGGCCTCGCCCCGGAGCCGGGCGATGACCAGCATCACCGCGCCCGCCACCAGGAAGCGGAGGGCCGCCATGGTGAACGGGGGGAAGCCCTCCATCGCCACCCGCATCGCGAGGTAGGTGGAGCCCCAGATGACGTAGAGGGAGAAGAGGGCGAGCCCCACCGCGAGACGACCATTCGACGCTGTGGATCCGGTGGGGCTCATGGTCGCAGCGGGGATTCTCCTTAGCGGCGAGGCCCGACGCATGCCGCTTCCTGCGGCTGTTCTCCCGTTGCGGCCCCCCACGTGTGCTGGTTTGGTGCGACCACATGTCCGACCCCCGGGCCCTCGATGCCGAGTCGCAGCGCCTGGTGGAGGACGGCCAGCGCATCCGCAACTGGAAGCGCTGGGGTCCCTACCTGTCTGACCGGCAGTGGGGAACGGTGCGCGAGGACTATTCCGCCACCGGCGAGGCCTGGGAGTACTTCCCCCACGACGCCGCACGCTCGCGGGCCTACCGCTGGGGCGAGGACGGGCTCCTCGGCATCACCGACCGCGAGTGCCGGCTCTGCCTCTCCCTCGCGCTGTGGAACGAGCGCGATCCGATCCTCAAGGAGCGGCTCTTCGGGCTCACCGGTCTCGAGGGGAACCACGGCGAGGACGTGAAGGAGCTGTACTACTTCCTCGACGCCACGCCGACCTCGAGCTACCTCGCCGCGCTCTACAAGTACCCGCAGCGGCCGTTCCCCTACCAGCAGCTCATCGACGAGAACCGGCGCCGCGGGCGAGAGGCGCCGGAGTTCGAGCTCCTGGACACCGGCGCCTTCGACGGGAGCCGCTACTTCGACGTCCGGGTCGAGTACGCCAAGGCGGCGCCGGACGACCTTTGGATGCAGCTCACCCTGACCAACCACGGGCCGGAGCCCGCGCCGCTGCACGTCCTTCCGACACTCTGGTTCCGGAACACCTGGGCCTGGGGGCGGACGACGGAGGGGTACTGGCCACGGCCCGAGCTCCTCGGCGAGGACGGCCACGTGCTTGCCCGGCACGCATCGCTCGGCCTGTTCCGCTTCGAGCCGGGTCCGCACCCGGGCGGTGCGGCTCCCGAGCTGCTGTTCTGCGACAACGAGACCAACGCCGAGCGGCTCTTCGGCTCCCCGTCGCGGAGCCGCTGGCCGAAGGACGCCATCAACGACGCGGTGGTGCACGGCCGGCGCGAGGCGGTGAACCCCGACCGGGCGGGGACCAAGGTCGCGGCGCACTACCGGCTCGAGGTTCCGGCCGGCGGCTCGGTCACTCTGCGGCTGCGGCTCGCGGCGGTGGAGCACGGGCTCGCCTCGGACTTCGACGGTTCGGTGGAGGCGCTCTTCGAGGACCGGCGCGCCGAGGCCGACGCGTTCTACGCCCCACGGCTCCCGGCCACCTGCACCGACGAGGAGCGGCGCATCGCCCGCCAGGCGTGGGCCGGGCTGCACTGGTGCAAGCAGTACTACCACTACAGCGTGCGGGACTGGCTCGATGGCGACCCGGCCGGCCCGCCGCCGCCGCCCGAGCGGAAGCACGGCCGCAACGCGAGCTGGGCGCAGAATCTCTACAACCGCGACGTCCTGTCGATGCCGGACAGCTGGGAGTACCCCTGGTACGCGGCGTGGGACCTCGCGTTCCACATGTTGCCGTTCTGCGAGGTGGACCCGGCGTTCGCCAAGGAGCAGCTCATCCTGCTTCTGCGCGAGTGGTACATGCATCCCAACGGGCACCTCCCGGCGTACGAGTGGGCGTTCTCGGACGTGAACCCGCCGGTGCACGCCTGGGCGTGCTGGCGCATCTACAAGAAGACCGGGCCCCGCGGCCGCCGCGACACGGCGTTCCTCAAGCGTGCATTCCAGAAGCTGCTGCTCAACTTCACCTGGTGGGTGAACCGCAAGGACCCCGACGGGCGCAATCTCTTCTCCGGCGGGTTCCTCGGCCTCGACAACATCGGGGTGTTCGACCGGAGCAAGCCGCTGCCGACCGGAGGCCGGCTCACGCAGGCGGACGGCACGGCGTGGATGGCGTTCTTCTGCACCACGATGCTCAGCATGTCGCTGGAGCTCGCCCAGGTGGACGACTGCTACGAGGACATCGCCAGCAAGTTCTTCGAGCACTTCGTGGCCATCGTCGACGCGATCAACGCGATGGGTGGCCAGGGGCTCTGGGACGAGACCGACGGGTTCTATTACGACCAGCTGCTGCTCGATGGGCAGAGCATCCCGATGCGGGTCCGGAGCATGGTCGGGCTCATCCCGCTCTTCGCGGCCGAGGTGCTCGGCGACCGCGAAGTGGACCGGCTGCCCGGATTCAGCAAGCGGATGCGCTGGTTCCTCGAGAACCGGCCGGAGCTGGCGGCGCACGTGTACTACCGGCCGCCGGAGCACGGGAGCCCGGGCGCTCGGCTCCTGGCGATCGCCCCGCGCGAGCGGCTGGTCCGGATGCTCGGCTACATGCTGGACGAGAGCGAGTTCCTCTCGCCGCATGGAATCCGGAGCCTGAGCCGAGTACACGCCGCGCACCCGTACGTCCTCGACGGGCATGCCGACTGGAGCGTGCACTACGACCCGGGCGACTCGACCACCGGGATCTTCGGCGGGAACTCGAACTGGCGCGGCCCGGTCTGGTTCCCGAGCAACTACCTCCTCATCGAGTCGCTCGAGCGGTACCACCACTTCTACGGCGACGCGCTCAAGGTCGAGTGCCCCACCGGGTCGGGGCGCTACCTGACGCTCGCCGAGGTCGGGCACCTGCTCTCGTCCCGGCTGCTCGGCCTCTTCCTCCCCGACGCCAGCGGGCGGAGGCCGGCGCACGGAGACGAGGTGCGCTACGCGAAGGATCCGGCGTTCCGGGACCTGGTCCTGTTCTACGAGTTCTTCCACGCCGACACCGGCCGCGGGCTCGGGGCGAGTCACCAGACGGGCTGGACGTCGCTGGTGCTCCAGGCGCTGCAGGACGTGGCGCAGTACCGCGCGCGCGGGCGGTGAGCGCGTGGATCCGCTCGGCGGCCGAACGTCATCGGACGATGCCGGTCGCGGTGTCGAGCGCCGGGGGAGCGTCCAGGCATTCCTGTCCCGGCCTGCGGAGCTTCCAGGCGTCGCGCCAGGAGACGAGCAGCAGCCCGAGAGCCGGGCGTGACCGGCGTCCTGGGGGGTCAGCCGCCGAGGCGCTCGCCTGCGTGCTCGAGCGTGTGGCCCAGCACGGCCTCGATCTCGGCGGTGGTGGCCGCGCCGCACTCGACCGCCCGGCGGAGACCGTTGAGCAGTCCGCGCGCCGTCGCCGCGTCGTCGAACTCGGCGCCGAGGCGGGTGGCCTGCGCCGCCTGGTCCAGGAACTGCCGGAGCCGGGCGGCCGCCGGAGGAATCTCCTCGCGCAGCGTGGCGAACAGGGCCCCGTAGCGCGCCGGCAGCTGCGCCGGGTGCAGGTCCCAGCCCTGGACGATGCCGTCGCGGTACGCGCGGCGCACGTCGTCCGCGGTGCGCGCCCAGGCCCGGAACACCGCCTCGCGGTTCGCCGCGCGCTCGGCGTCGCTCCGGGGCTCGCGGTGCGGGCCGACGGGCAGAAGCCGTGTCGGGCCGTCGACGACGGTCACTCCGGTGCCGGTCAGCGCGAGCTGGAGCAGCCGCCGCACGAGCTCCACCGAGGGATGCCCGAGCCACTGGTGCGCCGCGCTGATGCCCAGGGCCGACGTGAGGTCGTAGGGCCCGACGTGCACCGAGCGGCAGCGCCCACCGGCCGCCTCCACCAGCGCGAGGATGCCGAGCCGGCCGTCCAGCGAGATCAGCGCCGACGGCGTCTCCACCATCAGCTCGAGGGCGATGGAGCCCGCGGGCCACCCGAGCCGGTGCTCCAGGGCCTCGGCCGAGCGGCGGAGAAGCTCCACCTGGATGGGCAGCACCACCTTCGGCGCGGTGAGGGCGAAGCCGGCGATGGGCTCGCCGAGCTGGCCGCCCAGGAGCTCCAGCGTCCGGAGCGCCCGCCGCGCAGTCCGCCCGGCGAAGGGCTTGAGCCGGACGCCGATGAACGGGGGCAGCGTCCCGTCTCGCCGGCCCTGCTCCAGCACCACCCCCGCAGCCTGGGCGTGACCGTCCTCCTCCTCGTCGGGCCGGACGCCGTAGCCGTCCTCGAAGTCGATCCGGAGGTCCTCCACCGGTTCGCGCTCGAGCTTGGCGATGACCCGCTTGCGGAGGTCGGTCGCCTGGGTGGGGGTGAGCGACAGGCCGAGGGCGTGGGCGAACGTCGGACCATCCGGCGCGTAGGTGTCGAGCGCGGCGCGGGCCAGCGTGCCCAGGCGGGCCACCGCGCCCGGCTTGAACAGCTGTGCGCCACCGTACAGAACCTGCACCGGGCGCCGGCCGGCCGGGCCGGCCTGCCGCTCGCGGTCGCGCTGGTGGAGCGACTCGTCGAGCGATTCCAGCAGGGGCTGCAAGGCCTCGGTCAGCGGGGGCAGCGCCATGGCCGCCCCATACCACCACCAGGTGCCTGGTGGCCCGGGCCCTGCTGTAATCTCGAAGGATGCCTGACTACGACCTGGTGGTGATCGGCTCCGGGCCGGCCGGGGAAAAGGGTGCGGCCCAGGCGGGCTACTTCCACAAGAAGGTCGCGGTCGTCGAGCGACAGTCGAACCTGGGCGGGGCGGGGGCGAACACCGGGACGCTCCCGTCCAAGACGCTCCGGGAGACCTCGCTGTTCCTCTCGGGCTTTCGCCAGCGCGGCCTCTACGGCGTGGAGATGAAGCTCGAGGCCCGCACCGGGGTCCGCGAGCTGCTGTTCCGCGAGCGCGCCGTGGCCCAGGAGGAGCAGGTCCGCGTCGCCCAGAACCTGCGCACGCACGGCGCCGACATCTACCAGGGGAAGGGCCGCATCGTGGACCCGCACACCGTCCTGGTTCGCCGGCCCGGCGCGGAGGAACGGCTCACGGCGAAGGTCATCCTCGTCGCCACCGGGAGCTCGCCCTTCCATCCGCCGATGTTCGATTTCCAGGCGCCCGGCGTGTACGACTCGGACAGCATCCTCCTCATGTCCGAGGTGCCGCACTCGCTGGTGGTCATCGGCGGCGGGGTCATCGGCTGCGAGTACGCCTGCACCTTCGCCGCGCTCGGCATCCCGGTGACCCTGGTCGAGGCGCGGACGCCGCTCCTGTCCTTCCTCGACCTCGAGATGTCCACGCGGCTCAAGGCGCGGATGGAGGGGCTGGGCGTGCAGTTCAGGATGCCCGCGACCGTCGCCTCGGTCGAGGTGGAGGAGGGCCGCATCACGCTCGGGCTGCAGGACGGCGGGTCCATCGCCGCCGCGGCGCTGCTGGTCGCCTCGGGCCGGAGCTCGAACACCGCGAACATCGGCCTCGAGGAGGTGGGGGTGAAGGTCGGCGACCGGGGCCGGGTGGTGGTCGACGAGCACTTCCAGACGACCGTCCCCAGCATCTACGCCGCGGGCGACTGCGTCGGCTTCCCCGCGCTGGCCTCCACGTCGATGGAGCAGGCCCGGGTGGCGGTGGCGCACGCCTTCTCGCTCTATCCGAAGGACCGGCTCGCGCCCATCCTGCCCTACGGCCTGTACACCATCCCCGAGCTGTCGATGGCCGGTGAGACCGAGGAGTCGCTGCAAGCAGGCCGGCGTGGACTACGTGGTGGGGCGTGCGGCCTACGCCACCAACGCCCGCGGGCAAATCATCGGCGACGGCGGCGGCTTCCTGAAGCTCATCTTCCGGCGCGAGGACATGAAGCTGCTCGGGGTGCACGTCATCGGCGAGCAGGCCTCGGAGCTGGTGCACGTGGGGCTCACCGCGCTGCTCTGCGGCGCCGGGGCGCAGCTCTTCATCGACACCTGCTACAACTACCCGACGCTCTCCGACCTCTACAAGTACGCGACGTACAACGCCATGGCCCAGCGGAATCCGCTGTGAGCCAGGGCGTCAGCGGGTTATGAGCGCCCGCTCCGCGTGAGCCTCTCATCCCGTGACACCTCCCGCTGCTCTTCATCACCTCGATTGCGGCGGGGGTGATGAATGCGCTCGCCGGAGGGGGGACCATCCTCACCTTCCCGGCGCTCCTCGCTGGCGGGAGTCAGCCCGGTCGTGGCGAACGCCACCAACGCGGTGGCCCTCGTCCCGGGCTCGCTGAGCGCGGGCTGGGGCTACCGGAGGGAGCTCGGTTCCTACAGCGGTCGGGTGCTGACCGCGCTCATCGGCTCCAGCCTGGCCGGGGGGCTGGTGGGCGCCTGGCTCGTCCCGGTGGTCGGCGATGACCTGCTCCGGACGCTCGTGCCCTGGCTCATCCTCGGGGCGACGGCATTGTTCATCGTCCAGGAGCCGCTCCGGCGCTGGCGGGAGCGACACAGCGCCGAGCTCGAGGCGAAGCATCTCCACCAGGTGAACATCTGGGGTCTCTCCGCCGCGCAGTTCGTGGTCGCGATCTACGGGGGGTTCTTCGGAGCGGGCATGGGCATCCTGATGCTCGCCGAGCTCGGGCTGGTGGGACTGACCAACATCCACCAGATGAACGGGCTGAAGAACTTCGGCGCGGTGTTCATCAACGGCATCGCCGCGATCTACTTCGCCCTCGGCCAGCACGTGCGCTGGCCGCTCGCCGCGCTGATGGCGGTGGGGGCGATCCTCGGCGGCTACGCCGGCGCATGGCTGGCCCTGCGCGTCGGCGAGGCGATGGTGCGCGTGGCGGTGATCCTCATCGGAATCGCCATGGGCGTCCTGATGCTGGTGAAGTGAACCGCTCGGCGGCGTCCAGCACTCGAGCAGCACGGGTCGGTCTCTACTTGCGTCCCTTGGTCGTCACGCGCTGGAGCGGCGGCGGCTGCCAGGTCCCCTCGCCGGGCGGGAGGATCGACGGTTGCTCGGTGCTCGGCCAGTAGAGCCGCATCGCGATGTACGCGGGGGCGTCCGGCGCCGGCAGCCAGTTCGCCTCCAGCGCTTTCCCGGGCGAGCGCTTCTGGATGTAGAGGGTGATCGACCCGTCCTTCCCCTTCTTCAGCGCGGGGAGCATCGGCGAGTTGATGAGGTAGCGGTTGATCGGGTTCTCGACCAGGAGCTGCCTCTTCGCGTCGTACATGGTCACCGACCAGAAGGCCTTCACCGGTGGCAGCTGCCCCCTGGGGAAGGTCAGGGTGTAGCCGTACTTGCCGGTGTCGAGCGGCTCGCCCGAGGCCTCGAACTTGGTCACCGGGTACATCGCCTCGACGGCGTCGTTCCCGAAGATGCCGGCATGCGCCGCGGCGGCCCGGAGCAGCCAGTTCCCCTTATAGAAGGCGCGGTCGCCGAACGCGGAATCCCACGGACCAGCCGTTGATGCTCTTCCCGAGGTGTCCGGCTGCTTCGACGACCCTGGCGTTGCCCGCCTTCATGCCGAGCAGGACCGCGGCCTTGTGCTCGAGCGAGAGGTCCTTGAACTCGAACGTCTTGCCCGCGCCGACACCGATGCGGGCCAGCTTCTCGCGGATCGGCCTCTCCTCGGGGCCCGGCGGGGCGAACTGGAGCGCGAAGTCGAGGTACTCGAAGAACTCGGTCTTGGCGAGGTCCTTGTCGATCTTCGGGAAGGTAATCGCCGGGACCGCGGGCGGGGCGGGCTGCTTGAGGTACGCCGAGAGCGGCTGTGCCCTGTAGCCGGTCTGGATCTTCTTCACGTTCTCCATGTCAGGGGCGTTGAAGAGCTGGGTGCGGTAGATCGAGAGCCCGAACTGGGTCGTGGCGCGGAAGACCTGCTTGATGCCGGGTGGCTTGTCGCCCTGCCAGTCGGGACCGGCGACCATGTAGTCGCCCGGCTCGGTGCCGGTGGCGCGGCTCCCGATGTACCCGTAGTTGAACAGGTTCCCGTCGCAGAGCATCACCGAGTAGTAGCGAGGGGCGGCAACGGCCGGTACCGAGAGGACCATCGGCTCCGCCCGGAGATCGAGCCAGAGCATCGAGTAGGGAGTGTCGCTGTTCGGCGTGGGGACGCTCGTATCCTTGTACGTGAAGACCCGCGCCTCGTTCGCGATCTGGTTGAACGGGCCCTTCCACTGCCCGGAATTCTTGTCGATGACGAAGTCGTAGAGGACGCCGTAGTTCATGACGATGGGGAGCCCGTAGATGAACCCCTCCTCGGCGATGGCCTTGATCTCCTCGAGGCTCGGGCGCACCGGCTCCTTCTTCTCCGCCTGGCTGATCGGGTCCTTCTTGTCCGGGCAGCCCGCACCGAGCGCAAGCGCGAGTGCCAGGGCGGTGATCGGTGCACCGTGACGACGAGCGAGACGACCCATGTGTTCTTCCTCCGGAGACGACGCGCACCCTACGCGATGGGCGTCCGTTCCAGAGGAGGATTCTTGATGCAGGGCCGGGAGGGACTAGCGCTTCGCGGGGGGCAACGCCGACGGGACGACCGCCTCGGGCAGCGCGTGGTGCGCCTTCGCTTCGGTGCGGAGCTCCGCGTCGGTGAGCTCCTCCTGGTGCTGCTTGGGGTTGGTGCGCCAGTGGAAGTCCGGCGCCACCGTGCCCCCGCCCTGCTGGCCGTAGCCGATCATGTCCGGGAACTGAGAGGTCCAGCGTCCGGCCGCGTCCGGCTCCTTGGTGACCTGGGAGCGCGTCTTGCGGGGGATGAACGGGTAGAAGGGCGTGATGCTCACGATGGCCCAACTTGCACCGGGAGACGGCCCGCAGGGAAGGGGCATCGCGTTCGGCGGCGTCGCTGGTAGCGTGCCCGCCGTCACCTGATGGACCGCGCCCGCAACCTCGACCGACTCGGCGACGCCTTCGACCTGGCCATCATCGGAGGCGGGGCCACCGGGCTCGGGGCCGCCGTGGAGGCGGCCGCGCGCGGGTACCGGACGGTGCTGCTCGAGGCCCGGGACTTCGCGCAGGGCACCTCGAGCCGGTCCACCAAGCTGGTGCACGGCGGCGTCCGCTACCTCGCCCAGGGAAACGTGGGCCTGGTCCGCGAGGCGCTGCTCGAGCGCGGGCGCCTGCGCCGGAACGCGCCGCACCTGGTGGGCGACCTCGAGTTCGTGGTCCCGGCGTACGCCTGGTGGTCCGGGCCGTACTACGGCGTGGGGCTCAAGCTGTACGACGTGCTGGCCGGGCGGCACCGGCTGGGGACGAGCCAGCTGCTGTCCCGGGCGCAGGTGCTGGAGCGCATCCCCACGCTCGAGCCGGACCAGCTCAAGGGCGGGGTCCGCTACTTCGACGGCCAGTTCGACGACGCGCGCCTGGCGGTCACGCTGGCCCTCACCGCGAACGACCTCGGCGCGGTGCTGGTGAACCACGCCAGCGTCGTGGGCCTGCTGAAGTCCGGCGGGAAGATCCGCGGCGTCCAGGTCCGTGACGACGAGTCGGGGCGCGAGCACGAGGTGAGCGCGCGCGCGGTGGTGAACGCCACCGGCGTCTTCGCCGACGGAGTTCGCCGGATGGACGAGCCCGACGCCGCGGCCCTGGTCGCGCCGTCACAGGGCGTTCACCTGGTCCTCCCCGATTCCTTCCTCCCCGGTGTCCACGCGCTGATGATTCCGCGGACCGACGACGGCCGGGTGCTCTTCGTCGTCCCGTGGCACAAGCGGGCCCTGGTCGGGACGACCGACACGCCGGTGCCGGAGGTGAACGCCGAGCCACGGCCGCTGGAGGAGGAGGTGGAATTCCTCCTCGAGCACGCGGCGCGGTACCTCACCCGGGACCCTCGGCGCGAGGACGTGCTCAGCGTCTACGCCGGGCTCCGCCCGCTGGTCCGGGCCGAGGGGGCGACCACCACCGCCTCGCTCAGCCGCGACCACAGCATCTTCGAGAGCCCGAGCGGGCTGGTCACCATCGTCGGCGGCAAGTGGACCACCTACCGGCGCATGGGCGAGGACGTGGTGGACCACGCGGCGCGGATGGTCGGGCTGGAAGAGCGCCCCTCGACGACCGCCGAGCTCCGCCTGCACGGGGCTCCGGCCGACGAGGACGTGGAGCGCTCGGCGGCGGGGACTCCGAGCGGGATGCTGGCCGCGTACGGCACCGAGGCGGACCAGGTGCGCGCGCTGGCCGAGGCCGATCCCGACCTCGCCGTCCCCATGCATCCGCGGCTGCCCTATCTGATGTGCGAGGTGGCCTGGGCGGTGCGCCACGAGATGGCCCGCTCGCTGGAGGACGTCCTCTCGCGGCGGACGCGCGCGCTGGTGCTCGATGCCCGCGCGGCCATCGAGTGCGCACCGGCCGTGGCCCGCGTCGTGGCCCGCGAGCTCGGGCGGGACGATGCCTGGGTCGAGCGGGAGATCTCGGCCTTCACCCGGCGCGCGCAGGAGAGCCTGCTCGGCTGAACCGCTCAGGCCGCGGCGTCGAGGACCGAGCGCAGCGCTGCCTCGACCCGCGGCATGACCTCGCGGATCTCCGCCTCGGAGACCGCGCCCACGCTGCACCGGAACCAGCCCGTCTCGTCGGGAAGTCCGAAGGCCTGGAAGGGGACGACGGCGAATCCGGCGCGCTCGAGGAGGAGCTTGCGGATGTCCTCGTTGCTCCGGAGCCCGCCGCGCCCGACGAGGTCGAAGCGCACCGAGAGGTAGATGGCGCCCTGCGGTGAGGTGTCGCTCACCGGGAGCCCGCGGGCCCGGAGCTCCATCACCCCGTGGTGCAGGGTCTGCAGGCGGGACTCGACCCCGCGCCGCATCCCGACGAGGTACCGCTCCACCGCCGGGACGTCGTCCAGGAAGCGCGCCGTGGCCACCTGCTCGGCGCGAGGCGCCCATGCCCCGGTATGGCCGATGAGGTCCTTCATGCGGGAGATGATGGACGGCGGGCCCACACCCCAGCCGACGCGGACGCCGGTCGCGGCGAACGCCTTGGAGATGCCGTCGACGAAGATGGTGTACGGCGCCATCTCCGGCACGAGGCCGACCGGCGTGACGTGCTTCGCCTCGCCGAAGGTCAGCACCCAGTAGATGTGGTCGTACATCACGAGGAGCGGCGGCTGCCCGGCCCGCCGCCGGCCCAGGTTCTCCTCGACGATGGCCTCGCACACCGCCTTGAGCTGCTCGGCGGTGAACATGGTCCCGGTGGGGTTGAGGGGGCTGCCCAGGCAGAGGAGGCGGGCGCGCGGGAGGTGAGGCCGGAGCTGGTCGACCGTGGGCATGAAGCCCTGCTCCGGGAGCGTCGGGACCATCACCCCCTGGGCCCCGGTCATGTACGTGTAGTGGTTGTTGTTCCAGGAGGGCACCGGGTAGACGACGACGTCCCCGGGATCGACCACGCTGCGGAACGTGCCGTAGATGATCGGCCGCGCCCCGCTGGCGATGACGATGCCCTCGAGCGGGTAGTGCAGACCGAGGCCCCGGGCGTAGAAGCGCTGCACCGCCTGCCGCAGCTCGAGCATGCCGTCGGCCGGGGGGTAGTTGGTCTCGCCGGCCTGGAGCGCCTGGCCGATGAGGTCGCGGAGGCCGACCGGGATCGGGAACTCGCGGGGGCTGAAGTCGCCCACCGTCAGGTTGCAGACCTTGGCGCCCTTCGAGACCAGGGTCCGGATCTCCCCGGCGATGCGGAGGATCTCGCTCCCGCTCAGCCCGCGGGCCATGCCGCTGACGGTCTCCGGGTCGCGCGGGTGCCCCAGGGTGTCTTTCAGGTCGAGAGCCACGTGGCGTCCTCCGGCGAGCCCCTTACCGGAGCCGGCTGGCGGGACGCCAGCACAGTTCCCGGAAGCTCGCCCGGAGGCCGACGGTGCCCCGCTCCCAGCGGGGCGGCCCGCGGGTGCCGGGGGCGTACTTCAGCACCCGGACCTTCTCCATCGTCACCAGCCCCTCGCCCACCATCTCGTCCAGGAGCGGGAGCAGCGCCTCGACGTGCTCGGGGGTGTCCACCAGCTCGAGCACGATGGGCAGGTCCTCGCTCAGCCGGAGGATGTGCGTGGTGTGCACCACGCTCCGTGCCCCGAAGCCGGCGATGCCCCGGAGCACGGTGACGCCGGCGGCGCCTCGCTTCCGCAGCTGCTCGAGCAAGGCGATGTGCAGCGGCCGGCCGTGCCACTGGTCCGACTCGCCGAGGAAGATCCGAAGGAGGGTCTGCTCGCCCTCGAGTACCCGATGGCCCATGCCACTTGCCTCCTAGCCGCCCACCACGGCCCGTCCGGCCGCGAGACCCAGCACCCCGGCCACCAGGCATCCGAGCACCGTGCCGGCGAGGTTCAGTCCGGCGAGCCAGTACGCCCGCTGGTTCAGGAGGGCCAGCGTCTCGTAGTTGAACGAGGAGTAGGTGGTGAAGCCGCCCATGATCCCGGTGGTGAGGAAGATACGCATCTCGAGCGAGATGACGGTCCCGGTGAGGGCCAGGTGCATCACCAGTGCGATGAGGAACGAGCCGGTCAGGTTGACCAGGAGCGTGCCCCAGGGGAACGCGGGGCCCAGCAGCTGCGCGGCGAGCGCCCCCACCCCGTAGCGCGCCACCGAGCCGAGCGCGCCGCCGAGCGCCACCAGGCCGACGCGCGTCACCGGGGGCTCCTTCGTGTAGAGGTCGATGACGCGCGAGATGGCCGACTGGCAGACGCGGCAGAACGGCACCTCGTCCCGGGTGAACATGATGCAGTCCTCCTCGGGCCGGAAGTAGCCGCGCGACTCGTACATCGCGCCCTCGAATGCGCCCACCTTGCCCGAGTACTGGTCGGTCCCCAGGATGCGGGTGACCTCCTTCTTCTCCCGGGTGAAGAGCGCGTCCATCTCGGACTCGGGGCGGCGGTCGGCGCGGATCTTCTTGCGCTCCACCTGGATGGCGCGGCTGAAGGTCTCGAACTCGTCCTTGCGCCACGGCGTGGGCACCGGGGTCCCGGGCGAGAGGAGCGCCTTCCACTTGAGCGCTGCGGGATTCTTGAGGGCGGTGACGTTGGGCTCCCAGGGCTCGAGCCGGTCCGCGGCGGGGAGGTAGGCGCTCTCCGAGGTGAAGTACTCGTCGGCCAGGCCGGCGAAGTGGTGCCCGAACTCGTGGACGAAGACGTAGGGCGACCAGAGCGAGTCGGCGGCCACGGTGCTGTAGAGGCCGAAGATGCCCCCGCCTCCGTAGGTGTTGCCGTTCACCAGGATCTCCACGAACTCGTAGGGCGCGAACGAGGCCACGTCGCGGAAGGAGCGGTTGTCGAAGGTCAGGACGTACCGCTCGCTGCCGAAGGCGTCGTAGGTGGCGCCGATCCGGCTGCGGCGGTGGATGCCGGTGGAGGGGCGCGAGATGCCCGCCTCGCGTGACTCGGGGCACAGCCCCCAGACGTTGAAGTCCTGCTTCCGCTCCTTGAACGGAGACTGGGAGAACAGGATGGTCACCAGCCGGCGGGCGTCCTGCTCGAACTTCGCCCGCTGCGCGTGGGTGTAGCCGTCTCCGAGGATGAGCACGTCCACCTTCGACTCGGGAGGCCCGTTCTTGAGGAGCGGGATGAGGGCGCCCGGGCTGTCCGGCGCGGCGTCGCTCACCGTCGGGTCCTTCGGATCCACCCGGAAGGTCCACACCGGGACGAAGGCGTTGGTCCGGTTGCGCTTCTCCAGCGTCACCTCCACCGGGCCGGCGGGCAGGGGGAAGCGAAGCGACTCCTCGAAGGTGCGCGCCCGCTCCTTGGCCTCCGACGTCTCCTCCCACTCACCGAAGATGGAGCTGAACCCCCGCGAGTAGAGGAGGGTCTTGCTCGCGGCGTCCTTGACCAGGAAGCGGTACTTGCCCGAGTCGGTGTCGTCGATGGGCCGTGCGGGGTTCCCCGGCCAGGGCAGCGTCTCCACGACGAGACGGTCGAGGCTGAAGATCTCCTGGCCTCCGCTCCCGGTGTGGAAGTAGTCGACCCGGAAGGTGCGTGGCGCGGCGGCGAGCGCCGGGGCGGCGACGAGCAGGCAGAGGGCGACGAGGCGCAGAGGACGCATGGGCCGCAGGACCTTAGGGCAGGTGTGCCGGGCTCGCACCTCTGCAGTGCCGGGCGGCGTCTGGCAGAATGGCTGCCGAGGCCCCTCACCGTGACGCTCCGCTGGCGCGCACCGGGACCCCCCGGCTCCACACTCGAGCAGCTCTCCATGAACCCACTCGGCGTGCCAGGACCGGGCGAGCCGCACGTCCGCGGGGAAGCGAAGCTGCTGCTCTCGTTCCTCTGGATCCAGGCCATCGGGTTCCTGGTGTATCTCGGCGTGTCTTCGTGGATCGCGCCGGCGGCGTCGGTCCGCTACGGGCTGCAGACCGCGTTCGGCTGGGGGGTGATCCTCGCGCTGGCCTGGGCGGTGCGTCGCGGGCACGTGGTGCTCGCCTCCGCCTGCTACCTCGCCTGCGGGTGGCTCCTGCTCACCGTGTCGGCGGTGACCGGCGGGCGGCTCTCCGGCTCGGCGCCCATCGGTTTCCTGGTGCTCATCGTGGCCGCGGGCCTCCTGCTCGGGACGCGGGCCACGATCGTCACCGCGGTGGCGTGCGTGATCGGGGCGCTGGGGCTGGCGGTCGCGTCCCTCCGGGGGGCGCTGCCTCCGCCGTCGTTCCCGCAACTCCCCGCTCGCCACCTTCGCCGACTTCGCGGTCTACGCGGGCCTCACCGTGGCCTTCCAGGTGCTGGCGGCGCGGAACCTCCGGGCGTCGCAGCACCGCTACCGCTCGCTGGTCGACCGGGCGCGTGACGTCATCTTCACCGTGAACCGCGAGGGCAACATCACCTCGCTCAACCCGGCGTTCGAGGCGGTCACCGGGCTCCCGGCAGCCGCAGTGGCTGGGCCGGCCCGTTCGTGTCCCTGGTGGCGGGCGAGCACGCCGGAGGAGACCTGGACCCGTCTCCAGGCCGGGTCGGGGCCGGCGTTCGAGCTGCCGGTCCGGGCGGCGCGCGGCGAGCGGATGCTGGAGGTGGCGGTGGCGATGACCACCGACGCCTCGGGAGACCTGCTCGGCATCGGCCGCGACGTGAGCGAGCGCAAGGAGGCCGAGGCCCGGCGGGCACAGCTCGAGACCCAGCTCCGCCAGTCGCAGAAGCGCGAGGCCATCGGCACGCTGGCGAGCGGCATCGCCCACGACTTCAACAACGTGCTCACCGCCATCATGGGTCACGCGCAGCTGCTGCAGGAGGAGTGTCCCGGGCCGCTGCAGGCCAGGGCGTCGGAGATCCTCCAGGCCGGCGCCCGGGCGCGTGACGTGGTGAGGCAGCTCCTGACGTTCGCCCGCAGCACCGGGCAGGAGCACCGTCCGGTGCGGCTGCAGCAGGTGGTGACCGAGGCGCTCCAGCTGATGCGGGCCTCGCTCCCGGCGTCGGTGGCGCTGGAGAGCTCGATCGATTCGGGGACCGCGATGGTGCTCGCCGACCAGGGGCAGATGCACCAGGTGGTCATCAACCTGGTCACCAACGCCGCGGCGGCCCTGCACGGCCGGACGGGCAAGGTGGTGGTGCAGCTCGGGAATCTCCCGCCGTCGGGAGGAGAGGGCACGCCGTCCTCGCAGGGGGTGGTGCGTCTCCGGGTGATGGACGACGGCGTGGGGATGACCGCCGAGGTGCTGGAGCGCATCTTCGAGCCGTTCTTCACCACCCGGGCGACGGGGGAGGGGACCGGGCTCGGGCTGGCGGTGGTGCAGGGCATCGTGCAGGACCACGGCGGGCAGATCTACGTCCGCAGCGCCCCGGGGAAGGGGACCACCCTGGACGTCGAGCTGCCGGCGGCGAGCGTGGAGCGGCTCGAGCCAGCGGAGCCGCTGTCCGAGGCGCTCCCGGGTGCTGGCGAGCGGCTCCTGGTGGTGGACGACGAGCCGGTCGTCGCCAGGGTGGTGAGCGAGCAGCTGCGCCGGCTCGGGTACCACGTCACCGCGGTGAACGATCCCGAGGAGGCGCTGGAGCTCCTCGCCGAGGACCCCGACGAGTTCGACCTCCTGCTCACCGACCTCCAGATGCCGACGGATGGACGGGGTGGAGCTGGCGGCACGGGTGGGCCGGCTCCGGCCCGATCTGCCGGTGGTGCTCTCGACGGGGAATCGGTGGTCGGTCCCCCAGTCCACGGCCAAGGCGGCCGGCATCCGGGAGATCGTCGACAAGCCGTTCCGGCTCGAGGAGCTGGCCCACGCCGTGCGGACGGCGCTCGGGCCGCCGGCGGAGCGCCCCCCGGGGAGCCGCGATACCGGGAGTTGACAAAAAGAACGACCGTTCGTATTGTTCCGCCCGTGAGCAAGGGCGACCAGACCCGGGAGCGCATCCTCCGCCACGCGGCGAAGGTGGCGAGCCGCGACGGCCTCGAGGGGCTGAGCATCGGCGAGCTGGCGTCCGCCCTGGAGATGTCGAAGAGCGGGCTGTTCGCGCACTTCGGGAGCAAGGAAGACCTTCAGGTTGCGGTCCTCCGGGCGGCGTCGGCGGATTTCCAGGAGAAGGTCATCCGTCCTGCGCTGCACGAGCCCCGGGGGCCGGCGCGGCTGCGCGCCCTGTTCGAGCGGTGGGAGAGGTGGGCCAGCTCACCGGAGACGCCCGGCGGGTGCCTGTTCGCCGGAGCATCGTTCGAGCTGGACGACCGGCCGGGCCCGGCCCGGGACTTCCTGGTGGAGGAGCAGCGGCGGCTCCTGGCGGTGCTGTCGCGCTCGGCGCAGCTCGGCGTGGAGTCGGGGCTGCTCCGGGCGGACCTCGACTGCGACCTGCTCGCGTTCCAGATCCACGGCCTGATGCTCGGCTACCACCACGCGCGGCGGCTCCTCCGCCAGCGCAACGCCGAGGCCATGGCCCGGAAGGCCTTCGAGCAGCTGCTCGCGCAGGCGATGCCCGCGCGTTGACCCGTTGAACCCGCAGCACGCACCGGAGCGAGGAGTCGACATGTCCAAGAATAGTACGAACGTTCGTCTGTTGTCGGGTCTGCTCTCGGGGGTGGGAGCGGTGTCGCCGAGCGCCGCCGGGCGCCTGGCGTTCGAGCTCTTCTGTACGACAGGGACGCGGCGTCGTCCGCGGTTCACGCCCCGGCCCGGATCGGATGGAGCGGGTACGGGTCGGGCGGCGACAGGTGGTGACCTACGCCTGGGACGGCGGCGGGCCGACGGTGGTCCTGGTGCACGGCTGGAACGGGGGATCGGGCGACCTCGCCGGGTTCATCGCGCCGCTGCGGGATGCGGGGCGGCGGGTGGTGGCGGTGGACCTGCCGGCGCACGGGCGATCCTCGGGCAAGCGGCTCACCCTGGCCGTGGCGGTGGATGCGGTGGACGCGGTCCTTCGACGGGAGCCGGCGATCGAGGCGGTCATCGCCCATTCGTTCGGCGTGCCGGCGACGGTGCTCGCTGCCGGGCGCGGCGCCCCGCTGCCCCGGGCGGTGCTGCTCTCCGGGCCGGCCTCGATGGAGCCGTACCTCCAGCGCTTCGAGCAGGTGCTGGAGCTGGGCCCGTCGGTGCGCGCGGCGATGCGGGCCCGTATCCGTCGGGTCCTGGACCAGGGCGGACTCGAGACCATGGAGCTGACCGCGGTGGCGCCGAGGCTCGCCGGGCGGGCGCTGGTCATTCACGACCGGGCCGACCGCGAGGTGCCGTTCCTCTCGGCCCAGGCGATCCACCGGGCGTGGCCGGGAGCGGAGCTGCTCGCGACTGACGGGCTCGGGCACCGGAGGATCCTCTCGGACCCGGGGGTGATCGAGCGGGCGGTCCGGTTCGCGGTGAAGTGGGACCGTCCGGCGATGGAGGAGATGGCGGCCAGTCCCGGGCGCGGGCTGCAGCTGGTTGCGAGCTGAGCCCTCACGGCCATGCCCGAGGGAAGACGGTCACCACGACGGGTCCATTCGCCCGGGCTTGACGGACGGCCTGCGCGACTCCGGCCGCTCGAGGAGAGCCGCGAGATGTTCAGTCCGACCAGCCCTGGTGCTCCCGCGGGATCGGGTGTTGCAGGTGGTCGATGACATGAACCAGCGCGCGCGGCAGCTCGGCACCGAGGCTCCAGTGGAGCGCCGCGTTCAGATCGATCCAGCCAGGCTCGAGCAGCTCGAGGTGCATCGCGCCTTCCGGAGCGAGAACCCACTCCGAGAAGCGCCACCGGGTGGCCCGCTGGACGACGCCCCGCTCCTCGAGCCTGAGCAGCGCTCGCCCCGTCGGCCCGGGGTCCAGCCGCAGCCGCCGTGCGAGCTCCACCGCCCGGGCTGGCGCGTCTCGCAGGATCACCATCAGCTGGAACTCGGTCAGCGAGATGCCATGACCCGCCAGCATCCGATCCAGGGATCGGCTCGCGTACCTGCTCAACATCCGCGCCGCGCTGCAGAGACAGGCGTCCGGGATCCGGGACCACGTCGCGTCGAGCGCCCCGGGAATTCGAAGCAGCGGTGGCATCGACGCGCCGCCCTGCGACGTTCGTGCCGCCTCTCGGGATTGAGCCGGACCCCCCGCCCCCCGGCGCGGCTCCCCGGTCTGTGGCCCCAACTGCGTCAACGCAGAGCTGACGAGGACAACGCAGGCCGGTCGGGATTGCCCGGCGGCCCGCACGTCCAGGCCCCGTCTCCCTACGAGCAACGGCCTTCTCACTCGATCCGCGTCTGGTCGGTGATCCAGTTCACCTCCCAGGTCTTCCCGCCGTCATCCGAGAACGCCTGCTCGAAGTGCGCCGAGCTCTTCGTGATCCCCGACCATTCGTACCGCACGAGGATGGTCCGTCCCTCGAAGAGAGAGGAGCCCCGCGGCCGAGCGTCGCAGCTCAGCGCTCCGCCTCAGCGTCTCAGCTCGAGACGAGGAAGCTCCGGCTCCTCCCGCGCGCTCTCGAACACCTGCCACGCCGCGAGGAGCTCCTGGAACGGGAGCCCCACCGTGGCGTGCACCGTGACCTCCGACGGGGTCCGTGCCCGCGGGAGGGAGAGCACCTCGCCCAGCTCGGCGTCGATCTCCCCATCCATCCAGCCCGCCTCGCGGGCGATGCTCCGGTCGTCCACCACCACCCGGGCACGCCGGCGCAGCGAGGGTGTCAGCAGCTCGGCCGCCGGCGCCGCGTCGCGGAGCGCCGGATCCACCACCGCGACGTGGCAACCCTCGGGCACCGACCCGAGCGGTGCGACGCCCGGCGCTCCCGCGGTCACCAGCACCAACTCGGCGTCCTGCAGCGCGTCCTCCACATCGCGCGACACCCGCACCGGCAGCGCCAGCTCGTGGTACGCCCGACCGGCCACCGCCTCGGCGCGCTCCGGCCGCGCCTCGAGGACCCGGATTTGCCGGAGCGAGCGAACCAGCCGCAGCATCTTGAGAAGCCGCAGCGTGCCGTCGCTCGTCCCGAGCACCGCGACCCGCGCCGCCTCGGGCCGGGCGAGCACGTCCGCGGCGATGGCGATGCCCAGGGCCAGCACCACCGCGCGCAGGTGGACCGCATCGAGACAGGCCAGGAGCTTCCCGGTCCCGAGGTCGTGCAGGAGCAGCGTCGCCTGCTCTGCGCCCTCCTTCGAGGTCGCCGCGCTCGACACCGAGTAGGCCGGCACCTCGGGGAGAAGCCCCACCCCCGTCACACGGGCGATGGCCCCGTCGGGCAGCAAGGTCGCCCGCACCAGTCCCGGCGCCGTCCTCCCCGCGGAGTGCGCCTGGAACCCCTCCCGCATCGGCGCGAGGAGCGAGAGCGCATCCAGCCGCTGGACCACCTCGGCGTGCGAGAGGAAGAGGGTGCGCATCGCCCTACTCTTCGTCCACCTGATGCCCGGCTCCGCGCAGCGCCGCCAGCGCCCGGGCCAGTGTCTCCTCCCGGACGAGCAGAAGGTCGGTGTCGAACGTCGCCAGCGCGAACACTGACACCGCAGCGCGGGCGAGTGGCCCGGTGAGCGCGTGCAGCACCCCTACCTCCTCGAAGGGGATCGGTCCCTGCACCTCGAGGGCACGCCAGCCATGCTCGGCGCGGACGTCCGCCGGCACCCGACCGTCGGAACAGACGATGCTCAGCTCCTCGGCACGCCGGGTGATGGACATCAGCCCCGGGCCGTCGGCCCACCCGGGCACCGCCGCCGACCCCGCGAGTCGCGCCACCGCCAGCCGCCCGGGCAGCACCCGGAGCCGCAGACTGCGCACGACCGGGGCCGCCTCGCTCAGTGGAACCGTCCGGTGGTGAAGAGGCCCACCAGCGCCACCAGGAAGTACCCCGGCAGCACCGCCGCGCCCTCGTAGTCCTTCGCGATCCGCTGGCCGAGGAAGAGCGCCAGGAACGCCAGCGCCGCCACCGTGATGCCCCAGAAGGCGATGCGGGGCACGCCGAGCACCAGCAGCTCCACCAGGCCCACCGCGCACAGGGCGCCGGCCGTCACCTCGATCACGGTGAGGGTCAGCAGCATCGGCGTCACCACGCCCCGCAGCGGGCTCTTGTCGAAGTGCTGCGTCAGCCATCCCTGGTTGCCGCGAAAGTCGATCACCTTGTCCATCCCGGACTGCAGGAAGAGGATCGCCAGGAACAGGGTGGGGAGCGCCTGCAGGAGCCAGGCAACCATCCGGGGAGAGGTCAGCGGGGGCATGGGTCACCTCTGCTCGAGAAGCAGCTTGCGCACCAGACGGATGGGCACTCCGCCCTGCGCGAGGAAGGCATCGTGGAACTCGCGGAGCGTCCCGCCCTTCTGGCTCAGGTACTCGCGGCGCAGGTCGTAGATCTGGAGCTTCCCCCACGTGTAGTAGAGGTACGTCGGATCGTAGGTGCCCCGCCGCGCCTCCTGATAGGCGTTGGCCGGCGTCTGGTAGCACTCCTTCACGAAGCGCTCGGCGCCCTGCTCCACGGTCAGCGTGGTGGTGTGGAGCTGGATGCCGACCACGAAGCGGCAGTCGCGGAGCAGCGCCTCCTCCAGCTGGGCCAGCTTGATGCGCGGGTCGTTGTCGGCGAAGCCCTCCTCCACCACCATCTGCTCGCCGTAGTGGGCCCAGCCCTCCACGTTGGAGTTGGTCATCAGCAGCTTGCGCACCTTCGTCTGGACGCGTGGCATCCACAGCGCCTGGAGGAAGTGCCCCGGGTAGGCCTCGTGCACGTCGGTCATCGCCAGGATCGGCGTGGCGAAGGCCCGCAGGTGCTCCTCGATCCGGGTGCGGCTCCAGTCGGACTCGGCCGGGGTGACGTAATAGAAGGACTCGGTCGCCTTGGTCTCGTACGGCCCCGGCGCGTCGAGCGAGGCGAACGAGCCGTTCCGCGCGTATGGCGGCGTGGGCTCCACCTTCGGCCGCACCTCGGAGGGGAACGAGACCAGGTTCCTCGACACCACGAACTGGCGCACCCCCTCGAGCGAGCGTCGCACCGCGGGGATCAGATCGCTCGCCGTGGGGTGATCGACCTGCATCGCCTCCATCACCTGTGCCGCCGTCCGCCGGGGGTCGATGAGCCGCGCGGTCTGCACCGCCGCCTCGCCGTCCGCCTTGAGCTGGGCCTCGCCCTTCGCCAGGAGCGTGTCGAGCGGCTCGGAGTTCATCTCCTCGGTCTGGATCTTCTGGGCGAAGTACTCCGGACCGATCGCCCAGCTCCCGGTGCTTCGCGGCTTCAGCTCCTTCTGGAGGTAGTGGATCCAGTCCTGCGTCGCCGCCACCGCCGTCATGTTCGCCCGGGCGAAATCGGCGAGGGCCAGGCTGTCCGCCCCGGCCGCCTCCTTCGCCCAGGCGGTCACGGTGTCCTGGAAGTAGCCCACCGATCCGGCGCTCATCTGCAGCGCGAGGTCGGTCCACTCCTTCGGCGGGGTCTTCACGTTCGCCTTGCCCGCGGCGTACACCGCCGGGATCTGCCGGAGACGCGCGGTCACCGACTTGAGCCGCGCCGCCGCCGGGGCGAAGTCGCGCTTGAGCAGCACGTCCATGCCCTCGCCCGGGATGCGGGAGTAGGTCATCGGGTTCTGCAGCCGGAAGCCGATCTTCTGCCACTCGAGCAGGTCGCCCCGGATCCGTGACTCGAGCGCCTCGAGGTCGATCAGGTCGTCGTAGGGGAGCGCCACCCGCTCGGTCCACAGGGCCACCGCCACGTCGAGCTGGGCCTGCAGCTTCTGGACGTGCACCGCCACCCGCTGGGCGCCGAAGTCCTCGAGCGACGGGTCGTAGGCGTGGAAGCCCATCTGCACGCCCACCGTCGGCTCGAAGGCGTACGCCTCGGCGAAGTAGTCGTCGACGAGCTTGGTGAAGCGTGCCGTCGCCTCCTCGCGCGAGAGCCCCGAGCCGTGGGCGCAGGAGAGCAGACTGAGCAGAAGGAGCGAGAGCGCGGTCCTTGGCATGAACCGCCTGCTTACTACGGCAGACGCCCCGCCATGTGCCCGCCGTCGATCGGCAACGCCACCCCGGTGACGAACGCCGACTCGTCCGAGGCCAGGTACACCGCCGCCCACGCCACGTCGTCCGGCTTTCCCAGCCGCCCGAGCGGGATGTCCTTGATGAGGACCTTCGCCCCCTGCTCGGCGGTGAGCCCCAGCCCTTGCACGAAGGCGTCGACCATCGGTGACTCGGTCCACACCGGGCAGAGCGCGTTCGCCCGGACCCGGCTCGGGGCGCCCTCGAGCGCCAGCGTCTGCACCAGCTGCAGGACGCCAGCCTTCGTCGGCCCGTAGGCCCCGAGCATCGGCGTGCCGTGCAGCCCCGCCACCGACGACATCACGACGATGCTCCCGCCCCGGTCCTGCTCCCGCATCACCCGCAGCGCGTGGCGGGCGCAGAGGAAGGCCCCGGTGAGGTTCACGTCCACCACCCGCTGCCAGTCCTCCAGCGGCAGGTCGGCCAGGAACCCGGGCGCGCCGATGCCCGCATTGGCCACCATCACGTCCAGCCCGCCCCAGCGCTGGACCGCGTCCGCCACCGCCGCCTCGACCTCCGGCTCGCGCGCCACGTCCAGCCGTCGGGCCACCGCCCGCGCGCGATCACGCCTCGGGGATCGCGGCGACGGTCGCCTCGCAGCCGGCGAGGTTGACGTCGGTCACCAGCACCCGCGCACCCTCGGCCACGTACCGGACGGCGATCGCCCGGCCCAGCCCCGAGCCACCGCCCGTCACCACGCCACTTTCGCCGCTCGCAGCTCGGCCCCACGACGCCCGCGCTAGAGATGCGCCGAGCGCGACATCGCCGGCGCGCCGCCGAGCGCCCGGAGCAGGCTGGCGTTCTCCCAGCTGCCCACGTGCCTGCGGTCGTTGATGAAGATGGTCGGCGTCGCGCTCACGCCGCTTCGCAACCCGATGTCCATCTCCTGCGCGACTCGGCGCCGGTGCGTCCGGGCGTGCAGTTCGCTCGAGAAGCGCTCGAGGTCCATCCCCAGCTCCTCGGCCACCGCCAGCGGGTCCACCGCCCGGTCCTCGGCCAGGAGCGCGCGGTGCATCTCCCAGAACTTCCCCTGCGCTCCGGCGGCGTGTGCGGCCTCGGCCAGGAGGTCGCCTGCGGATGGAGGTCCGCCCGCGGGAAGTGCCGGAAGGCGTACCGCACCCGATGTCCCATCTTCCTTCGCGCCAGGTCCACGTAGACCGACGCGCGCCGGGTGTACGGGCACGTGTAGTCCCCGTACATGACGACCGTCAGCGGCGCGTCTGGCCTGCCCAGCACGTGGTCATCCGGACCAACGGGGACGGCGAGCCGCGGATGACGGGGCATGCGGACCTCCAGGGCGGGTTGCGGGGGAGATTGTGCCCAGCCCCTCCCACAGTCGGTGACACTCAGGTGACGATGAGCGCCATCGGGCCGCGGCTGCCCGCTCTGCGGGTCGGTCGGCAGCCGCCGGAATCACTGGCCGGCGGACGGCGCGCTGCAGCGCAACCTCCGGGAACCTCGTGGGTTTGAAACGGGGTGCAATGCAAAAAATGCAAGGACGTTCTCTGGACGAGTGGCGAATGCGAGCAGCCTGCCGGAATTGCTCGGAGTGGTCGCCTGGACTCGGCCTTGCATTGACGGCGGCCCGGGATGTGTTTCGAGGTGATGTGATGATGTCGGACAACCGCCCCCCTGTGCTGGATGCCGCGCTGGTCGCGCTGCTCCTGGCGCTCGCCTTCGATGCCCTCAGCACCGCGCTGGTGTGGGGGCTCATCCAGCACCTGCCGTCCTGAGTCAGGCCGGCCCGGTGCCGAGCGCCGCGGCGAGCGTCCCGGCGAGTGCCCGGGCCTGCATGCGGATTCTCGGGGATGGCCGTGGTCTCCCAGAGGTCTCCGCGCCGGAGGCCGCCGAGCGTCCACAGCCGGTCCTGAAGCGGTCCCAGCACCGCTCCGTGCTCCGAGGTGGCGAAGCCGAGCCCGTGCGGCCCGGGCCGGGCCTGACCGGAGGCGAGCAGCGAGCGCACCAGCGGATCCTCCAGGGCGCGCACGTCCATCACCGGGCCGGTCGTGGGGATGGCCAGGTCGACGCGGAGCACCGTGAGCGCCCCGGACCCCCGCGGCCGGAACTGCACGGCCACCCGGCCGAGCTCCTCCGTGACCGAGACCAGCCGGCCCGCGTGACGGATGAGCCGCCCCTCGGCCTCGAGCGCCGCGATGCGCGCCCCCACCTCTGGCGCGAGCCGGTGCCGGAGGGTGTCGAACCAGGTGCGCAGATGGCGCAGGAACCGGCGCTGCTCCACCGGAGAGAGCCCCCGCCAGATGCGCGCCGAGCTCCGGGCGCATCGTGTCCAGCACCGCCCGGGGATCCTCGCGCGCGGAGACCTCCCGGACCAGACGCACCAGCGCGCGCAGCCCCGGCGGGCGTGGCCCGAGCTGGAGCGGCGGCAGCGTCCTTGCCGGGTGCGTGGCAGGCAGGAGCCCGCGGCGGGAGAGGAGGTGCAGCCGGCCCCGGTGCCCTCGCGCATCGAGCGAGAGCACGACGTCCACGGCCGTCAGGCCCGCACCGAGAACCAGCACCTCGGCGTCCGGCGCCGGCCAGTCCGCGGCCGTCCCCCACGGTGAACGCCAGGCCAGACGGCCGGGGAGCTCGCTCCACCCGGGCGGGAGCTCGGGGGCGAAGTTCCCGAGCGCGAGCACCGCCGCTCTCGCCTTCAGCGATTCCCCGCCGGCGAGGGCGAGCCGCAGCCCGGCGCCCTCGGGAGCCAGCGCATCCACGCGCGCCACCCTCCGGCGCACCCGCTCACCGGTCCCGTGGAGGAGCTCGCCGAGGTACGCGCCGTACTGCCGCCGGGGCAGGAACGCCTCGGGGTCGGCGGGGTCTCCCCGGGCCGCGAGCCAGGCGAGGAGGTGCGAGGGCTGATCCGCGAACGCGCTCATCCGGCCGGCAGGGACGTTCAGCAGATGGACCGGGTCCTCGGTGGAGTAGGCGACGCCCCGGGCGAAGACCCCGCCCGTGTCGACCAGCGTCAGCGGCCCGAGCCCCGGGATCCCGGCCATTGCCAGCGCGGTGAGGGAGCCGCTCGCGCCTCCGCCGATGATGGCCACGCCGTCCGTCATGCGCTGGACGCCGCGAGCGGAGCCGTGCTTCCATCGGCTTCCGCCCACCCCACGGTGGCCGCTCATCATGTCCCTGCGCGAGCTCGACATGCTCCTGGGGCGCTTGCCGCCGCCCCGCACGAGGCCGGACGACCTCGACGTGCTCGCCGCCGCATGGCCCGAGGCGCTCGACCGCGCCAGGCTCGTCGGCCGTGCCCGCTTCTCGGACCAGGGCTACAGCCGCGACATCCTGCACCGCGCCGCCGGCTGGGAGGTCCTGCTCGTGGGCTGGCTCCCGGGCCAGCGCAGTGCCCCCCACGGCCACGGCGAGAGCTTCGGCGTCACCTGCGTCCTCGAGGGCGCGCTCACCGAGGTGGTGTACCGGCTCGCCCCCGGCGGACAGGTGATGCGGGCCGAACGCCACCTGCACCGCGACCAGCAGCGTCTTCCGCGAGCAGCCGCACACCATCCACCATGTGGAGCACGCCGGCAGGAGCCGCACGGTCAGTCTGCATCTGTACGCCCCGCCGCTCGAGCGAATGGAGCTCTACGAGGGCTCGACCGGAACCAGCCATCCCGCGGGCGTCCGGACGGCGCGAGCCGAAGAGGTCCACCATCGTCCGGTAGAGCCGCTCGGCGACCTCGCCCCGCGCGTCCCCGAGCCGGATGCTCCGCTCGCCCCACTGCAGCTCGCCGATGGCCGAGACGGTGGCCGCCGTACCGGTGCCGAACGCCTCCTTGAGCCGCCCGCGCGTGGCGTGCTCGGCCAGCTCGGCCATGCTCACCGTGCGCTCCTCGACCTTCACCTTCCACTCGCGGAGCAGGGTCAGCACCGAGTCGCGGGTCACGCCGGCCAGGAGCGAGCCCTCGAGCGGCGGCGTCACCACCGTGTCGTCGATGCGGAAGAAGACGTTCATCGTCCCCGCTTCCTCGATCTCGCGGTGCGTCTGGTCGAGCCAGAGGACCTGGTGGAAGCCCTGCGCCTTGGCCCGCTCGGCGGCCGCCATGCCGGCGACGTAGTTGGCCCCGGCCTTGGCCGCGCCGATGCCGCCCCGCGCTGCGCGCACGTGCTCGGTCTCCACCCAGAGGCGGAGCGGCGTGGGCCGCGGCCCGAAGTAGTTCCCCACCGGCGAGGCCAGCACGTAGAACAGATACTTCTTCGACGGCCGCACCCCGAGGTACGCCTCGGTGGCGATCATCGTCGGGCGCAGGTAGAGCGAGGCGCCGGGCTCGGTGGGCACCCAGGACGCGTCCTCGTGGGCGAGCGCCCGGAGCGCGCCCAGGAACAGCTCCTCGGGGACCTCGGGCATGCACAGCCGGCGGGCCGAGGCGTTCATGCGGCGGGCGTGCATCTCGGGCCGGAAGAGCAGGGGACCGCGCTCGCCGGCCACCGCCTTCATCCCCTCGAACATCGCCTGCCCGTACTGGAGCGCCCCGGCGGCCGGGTCGAGCGGGATCGGGCCGTAGGGCACGATGCGGGCGCCGCTCCAGCCGCGGCCGTCGTGCTCGGCGAGGAACAGGTGGTCGCTGTAGAAACGCCCGAAGCCGAGGTCCCCGGCCGGCGGCCGCGGCTTCGGGTTGGGGGTGCGCGTCACCTGGATGTCGAACGGCATCTGCTCTCCTCGGGACGCCCCGCGTCCACCGGCGGGCCATATATCGGTGCGCACGCCCCCCAACCGCGCTGTCGACGGGCCGGGTCCACGGCGAGTCTGCTCGGACACCGAGTGTCGTGGGCTGTGCTTCCCGACCGGTCGGTCAGGGAAGCGTGAGGATCTCCGCTCCATCCCGGGTGACGAGGAGCGTGTGCTCCATCTGCGCCGAGCGGAGCCCGTCGGCCGTCACCGCGGTCCAGCCGTCGTTCCAGTGCTTCACGCCCCAGCTGCCCTCGGTGAGCATCGGCTCGATGGTGAAGATCATCCCCTCCTCGAGCACGGTGGTCGCCCCGTCGTCGTCGAAGTGGGGAATCTGCAGCTCGGTGTGGAAGATCTCGCCGATGCCGTGGCCACAGTAGTTGCGCACGACCCCGAGCCCGTTCGCCGTGGCGTGGGCGGCGATGGCCTGACCGATGGCGCGGACCTCGCGGCCGGGCTTCACCGCCTCGATGCCCTTCATCAGCGCCTCCTCCGTCACCCGGAGGAGCTTCTTCGCCGCCTCGTCCACCTCGCCCACGGGGAAGGTGGCCGAGCAGTCGCCGTGCATGCCCTCGAGGTAGATGGTGATGTCGCAGTTGACGATGTCGCCGGGCTCGAGCGGCCGATCGTCCGGGATGCCGTGCACCACCACCTCGTTGACGCTGGTGCACATGCTCTTCTTGAAGCCGTGGTAGCCGAGCGTGCTCGGGTAGCCGCCCCGCGCGATGTAGGCCGCGTGGGCCACGGCATCGAGCGCGTCGGTCGTCACGCCCGGTGCGACCTGGGCGCCCGTCTCCCGGAGCACCTGGGCGGCGGCGCGACAGGCGCGGCGCATCCGCTCGAGGCGGGTGGCCGGATCTCCCCGGATGCCGGGGCCCGGCCGACCGGAGGGCACGTAGTCCGGGCGGGGAATCTCGGGCGGCACCGTGCGGGGTGGCGAGAGGCGGCCGGGCCTCACCCGGCGGATCCGCGGCGCAGGCCCACCCGCGCGAGCGTCCGCCTCGCGGTGGCACTTCTTGTACTTGAGCCCGCTCCTGCACCAGCAGGGGTCGTTCGGGCCCGGACGGGCGCTGGCGAGCTCGGGGGTGTTCACGGCGGACCCATGTCTCTAATTCGGTGCGCCCACCGTCGCCAGGGGGCCGGTCCCAGGAGCCGCCCGCTCGGTCCGAGGGGCAACCGTGGGCTTTCGCTGGAAGATGCGCGCGTCGGGCGGGCCGACGAGGTGGGTGACGATGTCCCGGAGCTCCGAGTCGGTCAGCCGGTCCATCGGCATCGGCGGCATCTGCTTCGCGTCGTGCGGGGCGATCCACCGCACCCGCGCCACCAGGTAGTCGGGCTCGTACAGGCTCACCTCGAGCGGCGGCCGGATCGCGCCCTGGGCGTGGCAGCCGCCGCAGTGCCGCTCGGTGAGCAGGGCGCCGCGACGGGCGTCTCCGCCGGTCGGCCGGTCGATGGCCGTCTTCCGGGTCAGGAGGAGCGAGTCGTAGTCGAGCGGCGCCGCCGTGTCCGGCGAGATGCGGCGGAGGTACGCGGCGAGGTCGGCGAGCTGCGCGGCCTCGGGGCCGCCGGGGCGGAGCATGAACCGGCGCACGCAGAGCGTGGTCGCCTGCTCGACCGTCTCGGCGAATCCGCGCCAGAACGTCGATTGCCGGGCGCTGTCCCAGACCGAGCTGTTCGGAGCGACGTGGCCGAGCGCATCGAGCAGCCCGCTGCGCTCGTCGCGCCAGCCATGGCAGGACGCGCAGGAATTCGCGTTCTGCTCCCCACCCACCGCCGGGTCGTGGAACAGCCGCTCGCCTCGGCCCTCGGGCGTGGTGAAGGCGAACTGCCAGTCGATCTTGCGTTGAGCCTTGGGCTTCTCGGGGCGGCGGGCCACGACGACCGCGAGCTCGAGCCGCGGCGCGGGCCGGGGCTCGCCGGGACTGCGGCGGCGGGCGCGGGCGCGGCAGCGCCACGCTGGCCGCGCTGGGCACAGCGCTCCGGAACGTGGCCTCGAAGCGGACCTGCGCCACCGAGCCGAGCTTGAGGAAGAGCCGCGCGGGTCTGGGGATGCCGTAGTCCACGAACGGCACCTCGAACGTGCCGGTGACACGGAGGTCCCGGTGCCCGGCCTCATCCGAGAGCTGCACCGTCACCGGGATGCGCACCGGCTGCTCCTTGCCGTGCAGAGAGAGCGTTCCCACCACGTCGGCCTGCCCGTCACGGCCCGACACCAGGCACCTCTGGCTCGGCCGCTCGAGGCGGGCGATGGTCAGCACCCCCTCCGGGAAGCGGTCCACCTGGAAGAACTGCTCGCGGAGGTCCTCGTCGCGGAGACTCAGGCCGGTGGTGAAGCCGCGCAGGTCGATCCGGATGCGGCCCGACCCATCGGCCCAGCTGGCCTCGTCGAAGCGCAGCTCGCCCGAGAGGCCCGAGGCGCTGCCGTCGATGGAGTCCAGCGGCGCCTCGACCCGGAAGCGGGCCCGCCCGGTGCCCTTCTGGAGCGTCCAGGCGCGGGACTCGGCCGCGGCCAGCGCCGGGAGCAGGAGCAGGAGGAGCAGCGGCGTCCTCCGGCTCATCGGACGTCCACCAGGACCCGGGTGCGGGTGAGGCGATCCACCAGCGTGGGCCGGCGCAGCACCGCGGGGAGCGCGCCGAGCAGCACCACCGCGGCCCAGGCCAGTCCACCGAAGCCGATCGCCGAGGCCAGCGCGCCTGCGGAGGCGTAGAGGAGCGACAGGGCGAACGACAGCGGCGCGAACCAGCCCCACTGGAGCAGCGCGCGGATGCGGCGCGCAGCGGCGGCACGTCGCCATCCGCCTCCGTCCGGAGCCGCAGGCGCATCAGCCACTGCCCGGGGGACGCGTTGAGGAAGCCGATGCCCAGCGCGAGCCACACCGCGAACCAGAGCGGCGCGGCCCAGGGCATCCTCTCGAAGCAGAAGCGGAGGATGCCGAGCGCCGGCAGCAGGTCCAGCATCCCCGCGAGCGCCCGGACGACCGGCGCCGGCGTGATTCTGTGGCTGGGGCGCGGCCCGGCGCACCGCCCAGGCCAGCTCCTGGTGCGTCTGGAAGCGCGCTGCCGGGTCTGGCTGAAGGCAGCGGTCCACGATGGTGGCCAGGGCCCGCGGAACGTCCGCGCAGGCGCGGCGCACCGGGACGATCCCGGCCTCGATCTGCTGCAGCGCCTCCTCGGCAGTACGGGCCTTCACCGGGGGCGCGCCGACCAGCAGATGGTAGACGGTCGCGCCCAGTCCGTAGACGTCCGCGCGCTGGTCCAGCCGCTGCCCCCGGAGCTGCTCGGGCGGCATGTACGGGAGCGTGCCCATGACCGAGCCGGCGATGCTCAGACCGGCGACGCTCGCCAGGGGACTCTTCACCAGCGTGTCGTGGTCCGAAGGGGCGTGGGTCCCCGTGACCAGCCCGAAGTCGGCGACGTGCGCGATGCCGTAGCGGTCGAGCAGCACGTTCGCCGGCTTGAGATCCCGGTGAATGATGCCCATCCGCGCGGCCTCGACCAGCGCCTCGGCGAGCCCGACGAAGTGCACGGCCACCTGGGTCCAGGGGAGCGGGCCGTCGTGGTCCACCGCGTCCTGGAGCGAGCCGCCGTCCACCCAGCTGCATGGCCATGAACCAGACGCCGCGCTCCTCGCCCACGAAGTAGACCTGCACCACGTGGGGGTGGACGAGGTTGGCCTGACTCTGGGCCTCGCGCTGGAAGCGGGTGAGGAAGGACGGGTCGCGCGCCAGCTCGGGGCGGAGCGTCTTGAGCGCCACCGGCCGGTTCAGCGAGGTGTCGTGGCCGAGGTACACCGCGCCCATCCCGCCGGCGGCGATGTGCCGGTCGACGCGGAAGTGGTGGAGGTACGTGCCCGGGGCGAGCTCGGACGGAACGAGCACCTCGGTGAGCGGCAGGGGCGACATCGCCGTGGGCCCCACCGTCTCGCTCACCTCGCCTCCGCCTCGACGATGTCGTCTCGCGTGGAGCCGACGATGGCGAGCAGCTCCTTCGACTCGCGCTCCGGGACCCCGTTGGCCTTGAGCGCGGCGACCATGTCCTCGGCCATCGCGTCGAACTCGGCGCCGCGGACGTGCATCGGCGCGTGCAACGGCTTCATCGCTCGGCCGGCGTAGGCGCACGGGCCACCCGAGGCCGAACACACCTGGTCGGTGAGGTGCGTCTGGAGCACGTCCATGTCGGTGAAGAGGAAGCGGACGTTGACCCGCGTGTCGCGGCCGACGTTGACCACGAAGGTGTGCATGACCGCGTCGATGCCCGCGCGCTGGCCGAGCCGGTCGTAGAGGCTCGCGTTCGGGGGGGCGCAGGTGGCGGCGGTCCGCGCGGCGGTGGGGGTGGAGGCGCCCCGCGCAGCCGTAGAGGACGGGGCGTCGGGCCGGGCCGCCTCGGAACTCGAGGCGCACGCGAGGACGAGGGCGAGGAGCGGCGACCAGCGAGGCATGCGCGGCAGAGGCTGGCGAGCCTAGCACGCCCCGGCGTCCAGGCGCGGCCTAGCTGACCCGGCGGAGCACGGGCTGGAGCGGCCTCGCCGGCCGGTGCCGCGCCTCCCACCGCTCCCGGAGTGCGAGGAACGGCTCCTCGATCAGCACGAAGGTGAGGGAGGCCACCAGCGCCGACGAGAGCACCGCGATCGAGAAGACCACCGCGGCGAGCACCCACCCGGTGCCGACCACTGCAACCAGCGCCCGGGTCAGGCGCGGCAGGATCCTCGGCAGCACCTCGAAGTGGTTCAGGTACATCCCGAAGGACAGGCGCGACAGCACGTGGAAGCCGCGCCAGGCGGTGAGGCTCCGGACGCGCGGCCCCGCCCGGAGCCCGAGCGTGACGAGGCCTCCAGTAGATCAGCCCGAGCCCGGTGAAGCTGAACAGCGGGCGATCGATCTCCCGCAGGGCGAAGCCGGCGACGATCGCCACCAGCGGCCAGCGCCAAGGGTGCCGCTGCTCGGGCCCGAGCGTGGCCGGACGTGCCACCGAGAGCCACGCCAGGAAGAGTCCCACCAGGAGCCCGTCACAGTGGGTGTGGATCGGGGCGTAGATCCAATCGAACCCGGCCTCCCCGCGGCCCTGGAGCACCACCGCGCGCACCACAGGCATCAGCCCGAGCAGCACGATGGGGACCCACGCCTGCCCCCGCGGGCCCCACAGCCGCTGGACCCCGAGCAGGAGCAGCGGGACGAGGAGATAGAACTGCTCCTCCGTCGACAGCGACCAGCCGCCGCTGACCTGCCCCTGGACGTAGTTGGAGAGGAAGACCAGGTCCGGCCAGATGCCGCGCCACTTCCCGAGCGCCAAGGCGAGGAACGCCACCCACGCGAAGTAGAGCGGCCAGATCCGCAGCCCCCGGCGGAGGAGGAACCGCGGCACGGCGACGCCCCCGGTGCGCTGCAGCTCGCGCTGGAGCTGCCGGCCGATGAGGAATCCGGAGAGGACGAAGAAGAGGTCCACCCCCGTCCAGCCGTACCGGAACAGGGTGAAGCCCCACACCGGGGACGGCGCGAGCTCGGAGCCGGCGACCGCAAGGTGGTTGCCGATCACCAGGACGATCGCCGCGGTGCGGAACGCGTCCAGCGAGGGGAACGTCCCCGGTGGCGGGACGAACAGCGACCGGAGCGCACGCGCCGGCCACTGCTCCCGCCCCCCGACTCCGCTGATGTGCTCGCCCACGACCGAGCCCCAAGGTGGGTTGCCTGGCCTGCAGGCGCAAAACCCACCGGGGGCCAGGCCCCGGGCACAGTCGAATCCCGGACGGACCGGGCCTCAGGCCAGGTCGAAGACCAGGACCTCGGAGGGCTCGTCCGCGCCGAGGGTGACCGCGGGCTCGTCCGTGAGGGCCGCGCCATCCCCGGCGGAGAGCACGGTGTCCCCCAGCCGTACCTGTCCGCGGGCGACCTGGACCCAGGCGTGGCGGCCGGGGGCGAGGGCGTGCGAGACCGTGTCGCCCTTGCCGAGCAATGTCGTGTACACGCGGGCGTCCTGGTTGATCCTTGAGACTTCCGTCGGCGGCGTCGGGCGAGGCGATGAGACGAAGCCGCCCCTGCCGCTCCTCGGGCGGGAAGTTCTTCTGGTCGTACGCCGGGGTGACGCCGCGCTTCCCCGGGAGGAGCCAGATCTGGAGGAAGTGCACCGGCTCGGTGCGCGAGGCGTTGAACTCGCTGTGCATCACGCCCGTCCCGGCGCTCATCCGCTGCACGTCGCCGGGGCGAATGACCCCGCCGCCGCCGCTCGAGTCCTCGTGTGCGAGCCCGCCCTCGAGCACGTAGGAGAGGATCTCCATGTCCCGGTGGCCGTGCCGTCCAAACCCCTGGCCCGGCCCGACGCGGTCCTCGTTGATGACCCGCAGCGCCCGGAAGCCCATGGCCTCGGGGTCGTCGTAGTCGGCGAAGGAGAAGGTATGGTGGGAATCGAGCCAGCCGTGGTTGGCGTGGCCCCGCTCGTTGCTCTTGCGAACGTGGATCATGGCAAGACAGGACTTAATGCAGGCCCAGGAAAAGGCCCGTCGCTCGCCGGGCAACGGTCCGTCCCGCGGCCCGGCAACCGGGCTTGCAGCCGGTGATTCCGGGCTCCCCCGTGCTCCGCACCCTGGCCGCCACCCGGTACGTGACGCCCCTGCGCGAGGGCGGGAGCCTGCCGGCCATCGTCGAGGCCGAGGACGACGGGCTCTACGTGGTGAAGTTCCGGGGAGCAGGGCAGGGCGCGCGGGCCCTGGTGGCCGAGCTCCTCGCCGGAGAAATCGGCCGGGCGCTCGGGCTGCCGGTGCCGGCGCTCGCGCTGGTGACGCTCGACCCGGACATCGGCCGCACCGAGCCGGACGGGGAGATCCGTGACCTCCTCAAGGCCAGCGTGGGCCTGAACCTCGGCGTGGACTACCTGCCGGGCGCGCTCGGGTACGATCCGGCCGCGTCCAAGCCGCCGCCCGCGGAGCTCGCCGCGGACATCGTCTGGTTCGACGCCCTGGTGCTCAACGTGGACCGGACCCCGCGCAACCCGAACCTGCTCGAGTGGCACCGGCGGCTCTACTGCATCGACCACGGCGCGAGCCTCTACGTGCACCACGACTGGGCCGAGGCGGGGACCCGCGCCACCTCGCCGTTCGCCCAGGTGAAGGACCACGTGCTGCTCCCGGTCGCCGGGGACGTCCGGGCCGCGGGCGAGCGGCTCCGTCCGAGGCTGTCCGCGGGGCTGTTCCGCGCGCTCGCCGCCGCCGTGCCGGATGCGTGGCTCGCGCCCGATGCTCCACGTGGGCGACGCCCAAGGCCCAGCGGCACGCCTACGTCGACTGGCTGTCGAGGAGGCTCGCCGCCTCCGCGGTGTTCGAGGAGGAGGCCGACCGTGCCCGCGCCCTGCGCGTTTGACTACGCCGTGATCCGGGTCGTTCCCCGGGTCGAGCGCGGCGAGTTCCTCAACGCCGGGGTCATCGTCTGGTGCCTGGCGCAGGACTACCTCGCCGCCCGCGTGGCGCTGGACGTGGTCCGCCTCCGTGCGCTCGACCCGAACGCCGACGTGGAGGCCATCTCCGCCCACCTCGCGGCCGTCCCCCGGATCTGCGCCGGCGAGCCGGCGGCCGGCCCGGTCGCGCAGCTCCCCGCCAAGGAGCGCTTCCACTGGCTGGTGGCCCCGAGGAGCACCGTCATCCAGACCTCTCCGGTGCACGCCGGACGGGCCGAGGTGCCGGAGGCCGCGCTCGCCCGGCTCTTCAAGACCCTCGTGGAGTCGGGGACGTGACGCCGGCGCGGGTCTTCCTGCTCTCGCCGGCGCGCTGCGACGGCGTGCGGATGTCGATGCTCCGCCGGGCCGCGGCGCAGTTCCCGCTGGCGATGCAGCTCCGGTCCGAGGGGGGCGCGACGCTCGGCGACGTCTTCACCTTCACCAGCGGCCTCTACTTCCGCGGCAAGCTCACCTACGCGCGGACGTTCGGCGCATCGTGGGTCATCACCCAGGGCGCGGGCCTGGTCGATCCCGGGCACCGCATCACCCCCAGGGACCTCGACCGCTGGGCGAAGGTGCGGATCGACCTCGCGGATGCGCGGTACCGGCGTCCCCTCGAGCGCGATGCGCGGGCGCTCGCCGAGCGCCTCCCCGATGCAGAGGTCGTGCTGCTCGGGAGCATCGCCAGCGACAAGTACGTCGAGCTGCTCCTGGACGTCTTCGACGACCGGCTGCTCTTCCCGGTCGACTTCGTGGGCCGGGGGGACATGAGCCGGGGCGGACTGCTCCTGCGCAGCGCGCGGAGCGGGACCGAGCTGCCCTACGGTCCGGTGCGAGGAGCGGTGCGGCGTGGCCCGCGCCCCCCGCGACTGCCCGGGCTCCCACGCTCGGCAGGCGTGAAGAGCGCCTGAGCGCGCCCTGCAGGCGTGCCAGCGGCCGCGCCTTCGCTCGGGACGGGGCGAGCATGCCAGTGCCTTGCGAGCGTCCACTGGCGTCCCCACCCTCGCTCGTCACTGGGAGGATTCATGACGTTCCGGAAGCGATGGTGGCTGGTGGTCCCGCTGGCGGCAGGGCTGGGCTGTGCGGGCGCGCAGCAGGCGCAGAAGGAGACGAAGGCAGGAGGAAACGCGACCCTCGTCGACGAGGGCCCGGCGTCTGCGAGCGCGCAGAACGCGCCCGGCGACGGCCCAGGCAGGAGCGGCCGGCGCTGCGGGGCAGCCGGTGCGGCCGGGCAGGCAGCGGCCTCTCCGCTGGTCCCCTTCCAGGGCAAGAATGGCTACACCGTGCTGATGCCTCCGAATCCGCAGACGAATGACCGGACCCAGGACACCCCGGGCGGGCAGGTCCAGGTCCACATCGCGCAAGCGCAGGACCCGTCCGGCAAGTACCTCTCCACGCTGAGCGAGTTCCCGAAGGGGAGCCTGGACAAGATCAAGAGCAAGGACCTGCTCGATTCGCTCCAGCAGGCGACGATCCAGTCGATGGGCGGCACCTTGGTGAACGCGCAAGACATCGACGTCGCGGGTCTCCCTGGCCGCGAGTTCACGGCGACCGATCCCGAGGGCAGCGCGGTCACTGCGCGCGTCTTCGTCGGTGGCTCGCGCGTCTACACCCTCGCCGGGACGTACCCGCAGGGGCAGCAGGTTCCCGGATCGATCCAGCAGTTCCTCGGCTCCTTCCAGCCCCCCGCCGGCAGCGCAGTGGGCGGAAGCGGTTCCGCGGGCAACGTGAGCGACAGCGCTGGCAGCGCGAACTTCAGCGCAGCGGGTGCGGCGGGCGACACGGTGGGCGCGGCGTCGCCTGACTCGACCGCGACCAGCACGCCGGCCGAGCCGACCACGAAGAGCAAGAAGCACAGCCGCCGGAGCTCGAGCACCTCGAGCACCACCGCGTCGAGCAGCGCCGACACGGCCTCGGGCAGTCGCTAGGTTCCAGGGTTGGTCGGGTGAGCGGCCCCCCGGGGTTCCGGTGGGGCCGCCGCCGTTGCGGGGCCGCGCCCTGGACGTCTAGGTGGGCGCGGACCAGTCGCCGCCGGACGGGCGGAGCACCAGCTCGTGCGTCCAGGCATCCGGTCCCTGGGCGTGCAGGTACGCGCAGGCCTCGGCGATCGCCTCGGGCGAGATGAGCCGCTCGGCCGGTAAGCCCGCACCGCGCGTCCGCTCCGAGGCGATGGGCCCGTCGATGGGCAGGTAGGCCACGTGAACGCCGCCGCGCGCGCCACTCGCGGGCCGCGACCTGCACCAGCGCCCGGAGCGCGTGCTGCGAGGCGCCCAGCGCCGCGAATCCTTCCTTGGTGCGCACGCCGGACGACGTTCCGATCTGGAGGAAGGTGCCGCGGCCGCGGGCGAGCATCGCGGGCCCCACCGCGCGGAGCAGGTTCCAGGTTCCCTGCGGGTAGGCGGCGAGCGATTGCGCCAGCTCGGCCGCGGGGATCTCCACGAGGGGCAACGACCCGAACCGTCCGCCCATCGTCTGGGCCGCGACGACGAGGTCCGGCGAGTCCTCGCCGAAGCGGGCCAGTGACTCGGGACGCTGGAGATCGCAGACCGCCGCCACGCCCTGGCCTCCGGCGGAGGTCACCTCACGCGCGAGCGCCTCGACGTCCGCGGCGGTACGAGACGCGCAGAGCACGCGCCAGCCGCGCCGTGCGAAGTGAAGCGCGATCGTGCGGCCGAGCTTCCGGACGCCGACGACCAGGACCGTCTCGCTCACGGGCGGCTCAGCGCAGCGAGTCGCGGATCGCCTTCAGCCGCTTCAGAGTCTCGTCCAGCAGCTTCTTGGAGGACTCGGTCGCCTGATCAGCGGCACGCTCGACCTTCGAGAGCTCGGGCTCGAGCTTCGCCCACTGGTCCTTCGCCTCCATCCCGGCGAGGTGGAGCTTGACCTTGACCTCGTCGCGCAGGGTCCTCAACAGATCGAGGCCCTTCTTCATCTCGGACTTCAGATCCAGCTCGTTGGCCATGGTGAACGCCTCCTCGATCGGGTCATAACCCCGGCTCGGAGGAAGTCCATGCCGTTCGAGAAGCACCCGGGCGTTCTGCCCACCCTGGAGCCCGCCACGGAGGACGGCGGCGGGTCGGGCATCGCTCTGGTGATCGACCCGCGGCCGCGGGATCTCGGGGGTTTCATGGTCCGGCGCGTGTTGCCGGCCGCCGGGAACCGGATGATCGGCCCGTTCATCTTCCTGGACCACATGGGGCCCGCGCTGATGGAGCAGGGCGCCGGACTCGACGTTCGCCCGCACCCCCACATCGCGCTGGCGACGGTGACCTACCTCTTCGACGGGGAGATCGTTCACCGGGACAGCCTGGGGAACCAGCGGCCCATCCGCCCGGGCGACGTGAACTGGATGCTCGCCGGGAGAGGCATCGCCCACTCGGAGCGGAGCAGCCCGGAGCAGCGGGCACGCGGCGTCCGCCTGCACGGGATCCAGAGCTGGGTGGCGCTGCCGACGGCCCACGAGGAGGACGCGCCGGCGTTCGTCCATCACCCCGCGGCCACGCTTCCCAGGATCGCCGGGACCGCCGCCGAGCTGACGGTGATCGCCGGGACGGCCTACGGGGCCGAGTCGCCGGTCGGCGTGCTGTCCCCGACGCTGTACGTGGATGCTCTGCTCGAGAGCGGCGCCGGCTCGAGGTGGACGGGACGCATCCGCAGCGGGCCGTTCTGGTGGCCGAGGGGTGGATCCAGATCGGCGCGCGGCGGCTCGGGGCGGGGGTCATGGCCGTGCTGCGGCCGGGTGCGGAGGTCGTTCTCACCGCGGATGGGCCTGCGCGGGTGATGCTCGTCGGCGGCGCCCCGCTCGAGGGTGAGCGGCACATCTGGTGGAACTTCGTGTCCAGCTCCAGGGAGCGCATCGAGCGGGCAAAGGACGACTGGAAGGCGGGGAGGTTCGCCAGGGTCGCCGGGGATGAGAAGGAGTTCATCCCGCTGCCGGAGAGCTGAGAGGGAAGTTCGAAGCCCTGCGACTCGCCGCGAGCGCGAGACCCTCTGTTCTACGGTCCACACCTCTTCTCACGGGCTAGAACGAGGCGCGTCGAGCGCTCCGGTTTCGGCTTGGGCGCAACGCGAAACAACTTGGAACGGTCGGGCCGGGGAGGGGGTCGCGCCTGGCCTCCGAGGCGTTCCATCAAGTTTCCCAGAGGGAGGATGGGAATCCATTCTGCTGCAGGCGGACTTGGTTCGGGCTCCGGCTTTCCGAAACCGAATGGAACGCTCGACAGGGGGTGCGCGACCCCCCCGCTGGCCCGACCGTTCCAAATAGTTTCCCGAAGTGAGAATCCGAAACCGGCGCGCCCGGATTGGCTCAAAACGCACCCATCGATCGAGTGTCGCCTTCTGATCGCTCCGAGTTGGTGATCCAGCCTGACTGACGGTGTTCGCCGGAACCGCGGACGGCGCCGAGTCATCGGTCGGAACCTCTCGCCGATGCCCACAGGTGGACGCCACGCACCCGCAGCGGGCGGCGCACTTGCAGAGGGTTAGCCCCAGATCGGCGCCCGGTGAGTCGGAGCGGGCGTCGCGGTCGTGCTGGGCTGGACCAAACGCCTCGCACACCTCAGAGTTCACCCGTGGATGTGGGCCTCAAGGTCTGGGTCTTCCTGTTCACTGGTCTCGCAGTCTTCGGAGCAGTGTGGTTGCTCTGGTCGCGGTTCATCGGGTTCCCGCGACACGAACGGCGGTGATTCCCTGGATCATCATTCTTAGTCGAGTCCGTGCCCGAGGGACGGAGCCTCACGGCACGCGCGGCGGACGGAGCCGGTCGTGCAGCGCGTGCTCGAGCTGTGCAGCACCTCGGCCAGCGGCGCATCGCCATCGACGACCACGTGCGCCCACGGGCCGAGGTCGACCGGTTCCCAGCGTGTCCTCTGGGCGGCGTGGACCTCCCAGCCGGCGTCCGACACCGCCTTGGCCTCGCGGGTCCGCGCCTCGAGCCGCGCCCGGACCACCGCGTCGGAGGCGCGCACCTCCACCAGGAGGAACAGTCCGCCGTGCGCCCGCGCTGCCGTGGCGAGCATCTCCCGCTGCCAGGCCGCCTGTGACGTCGCGTCGACGATGACGCACCTGCCTCGGTCGAGCGCCGCCCCCGCCTCGGCCGCGAGCCGCTCGTAGGTCAGTCGCGTCGCCTCGGGCGCGTAGAGGCCGCGGTCGAGCTCCGCGGAGGCCCGCTCTTGTGGCGCGAGTCCGTGGAGCGACTTGCGGACCACGTCGGACGAGAGCACCTCCCAGCCGCGCCGGGCGCCGAGCTCGGACGCGATCGTGGACTTCCCGCTGCCCGACAGCCCAGCGACCGCCAGCAGCAGCGGAGGCAGATCCTCGCTCGCCGCATCGCAGGCCACGCCGAATGCACGTCGCGCCAGGCGCCGCGCCTCCTGGCGATCGGCCGGAGAGATCTCCGGCTCCTCGGCGCGCAGGCTCTCGACCTTCCCCCGGACGCATCCCCGGTAGCAGACGTAGAACGGCAGGAGCTGGCGGAGCGCCGGATCTCCCGAGCGCACGACGTATCGCTGGACGAAGGCCTCGGCGAGGTCCGGACGCATCCGCATGCGCAGGTCCATCGCCAGGAAGGCCACGTCCGAGGCCACATCCGAGCAGCGGAGCCGGGAGCTGAAGTCCAGGCAGTCGAAGATCGTCAGCGGCTCGGTGAAGCACACCGAGGACGTCCGCAGGTCGCCGTGGCCATCGCGGATGCGCCGCTCTGCCACCCGATCCTCGAGCAGGCGCCGCCGGCGCACCGACCAGGCGTCGACCACCGCGCGCAGAAATCCATCCTGGATCGGCGAGAGCGTCCCTCCGACGAACGGCCATACCTGATGGAAGTGCTCGTCCCAGAGCGCCCGCACCGCCCCGGGCGTCCCGAACGCGGTGACCTCGGGACCGTCCGCGGCACGGGCGTGGAACGGGGCGAGCACCTCGGCGACCTGCTCCACCATCGCGCCGGTCAACGCACGCCGCCTCGAGCAGCCGGTCCATCATCCGCTCCGCGGGCAGCCGCCGCATCTGCACCGCGTACTCGACCGGCGCGCCGTCCCCACCGATCACGAGTCCACCCGCGCGACGCGTGATCGACACGACCCCGAGGTAGAGGTCCGGGCTGAGCCGCCGGTTCAGCGCCACCTCCTGCGCGCACATCTCGCCCCGCCGCTCGAGCAGGTGCGCGTCGAGGAAGTCGAAGTGCACGGGCTTCTTCACCTTGTAGGCGAACGGTCCGGCGAGAAAGACGACCGACACGTGCGTCTGCACGACGGTCACCGCATCGACGGGGTGCGGGTAGGCCTCCGGCCGGGACAGCGAGGCGAGAACCTCGGCGAGGTGTGCGGCAGCGGACCCGGGAGCCACGCCCGCCAGATTCGCACACCGCGCCCGGCTCAGCCCGGGCGAGTGAACTCCATCGTCCAGTTGGTTTCCCACGTGGTTCCATCCAGGGAGAACGCCTGCTCCCAGTGCGCGCCTCCGGGGCGACGCTCCCAGATGAAGCGCACCCGGACCGGCCGGCCCCCCTCGGAGTCCTCGCCGTAGAACAGCCCCCGGTCTCCGTCGAAGCCGCCGGACACGGGAGGGAAGAGCACCGCCCGCCTGCTGTCGGTCCAGTGGATGGCCCACCGGCGCTCGCGCGCGTCGAAGAGACGGACCGTCATTCCGGTGAAGCCGCGCGTCGGGGAAGACGATCTCGTCCACGTTCACCAGGCCGCCCAGCCGCCGCTCGAAGCGCGAGGTGGCCGGGAACTCCTCCCAGACGTCGTCCCCCTGCAGCCTCCTCCGGAGGTAGCGGTTGCGGACGGTCCAGGCGCCGTCGAGGAAGTCGAAGTCGTGCACGTCTCCGGTCGGCAGCGGCATCGTCGATCCCTCCATCACCACAGTCCCGAGCGCGGGGTGGGCCGAAGCACCCGCTCCTCGATGTCTCCGGTCAGCCTGCTCGCGAGCGCGGGCGCGACCTCCTCCATCCAGTGCAGGTCTGCGGCCAGGAGCGCGCGGTGCCGCCGGAGCGCCTCGGCGTCCGGGAGCGCCGAGACGGAGACCACCATGTCGGCCCGCTCGCGGACCGGCAGCCGCGGGTAGTCGTTGGGCGCATGCTCCGTCTCGAGCCAGGCGATGGGCGGCGCCCCGGTCCCCTCGAGGTCGGGACCCATCTGCTCCCGGCAGAAGCGCACGAGGTCGTCGGCGCCCGGCGCGCGGTGAAGGATGCGGACCAGGACCCGGCTCTCTCGCGGCTCCGAGCCCGCCTCGCGTGACCGTCGCGGGAACCCACCCGGCGGATGCACGGGCCGGAGCAGCAGGACGTCGTCGGAGTCGACCATCGTCGCGTTGGCCGCATCCCGGTGCGCCCGCCAGACCGGTCCCTCGTAGAACGCGGCGAGGGCCTCGCGCCGCCGCGGCATGTCGCGGAATCCGCGGAACCAGACGAAGCGCTCGGGAACCTCGAGGTCCTCGAACTGGCCGAGCACGCGGATGCCAGCCGCCTCCTGGGACTCGATGAACTCCCGCTCGAACAGCTGGATCAGCTCGCTCCGTCGCTGGGGGTGCAGGGTGTACTGGCGTAGCTCGACCACGGAGCAGGGAACCATGCCCGTCACCCTGTCGTCTGCTGGTATCCTGCGCAAGGCCAGATGAGGACAGTCGGACCAGACCAGAAACGGACGCTCGCCAGCCTGCTCCTCCGGGTGGACCGGAAGACCTCCACCTCGCTGCACGCGCAGATCGATCAGGCGCTCCGGGCGCGCATCCTGTCCGGCGCGGTGGCTCCGGGGACACGGCTGCCGTCCTCGCGCTCGCTCGCCGCGGAGCTGGGCGTCGCCCGGACCACGGTGCTGCAGGCGCTGGAGGCGCTCCAGGCCGAGGGGTACCTCGTCACCGCAGCGCGCTCCGGCGTGCGCGTCGCGCCCGAGCTCCCGTCCGAGGGCCTCTCTCCGGGACCGGTCGGCGTCCATCCCGCGTCGTCCCCGCCGCGGCTCTCGCGTGCCGCACGCTCGCTGCAGGCGACCGTCGATCGGAGCGCCACGCCTCGGCTCCGCGCCGCGGGCGTTCCGGCCCGGACTGCCCGCGCTCGACCTCTTCCCGACGGCCCTCTGGTCGCGGCTCGTCGGCCGGGCGCAGGCCCGGGCGAGCGCGCGCCTCCTGGAGGGGGGCGACGCCGCGGGCCACGCCGGCCTGCGGCGGGCCATCGCCGAGCACGTGGTCGCCGCCCGCGGTGTTCGCTGCGGCCCCGAGCAGGTCTTCATCACCGGTGGCACGCAGCAGGCCTACGAGGAGGTGCTGCGGCTGGTCGTGGATCCCGGCGACCCGGTCTGGCTCGAGGACCCGGGCTACCTCGGCGCGCGGCGGGCCGTGCTCGGCGCCTCGGCGCGTCCGGTGCCGGTCCCGGTCGATGACGAGGGGCTCGACGTGGAGACCGGGCTCCGCCGCGCACCGCGGGCACGCCTCGCGATCCTCGCCCCCTCGCACCAGTACCCGCTGGGCGTCACCCTCTCGCTCGGCCGCCGGATGGCGCTGCTCCGGTGGGCAGCCGCGCAACGGTCGACCATCCTCGAGGACGACTACGACAGCGAGTTCCGCCATCGGGGCCGCCCGCTCACCGCACTGCAGGGGCTCGACGACGCCGGCCGGGTCATCTACGTCGGCACCTTCAGCAAGACCATGTTCCCCGGTCTGCGGCTCGGCTACCTGGTCGTCCCGCCGGCGCTGGTCGACGTCGTCGCCGCGGCCCGTGCCTCGCTGCCCGCGCCCGCCTCCGCCCTGGAGCAGGCCGCGCTCGCATCGTTCATGGACCAAGGCCACTTCGCGCGTCACCTCCGGCGAATGCGCGGCGTGTACCGCGAGCGGGCGGAGGTGCTCCTCGACGCGCTCCGCACCCGCTGCGCCGGAGTGCTCGAGCCGCGCCCGTGCGACACCGGGATGCAGCTCTGCGCGATGCTCCCGCCCGGCGTCTCGGACGTGGCCGTGCGCGACCGTGCGGCGCAGCTGGGCGTCGAGGTGGCGCCCCTGTCGGGCTACGCCTTCGGCCGCCGCCGGCGGGGAGGGCTGGTGTTCGGCTTCGGGGCGACGCGACCGGCCGCCATCCGCAATGGCGTGGAGACGCTGGAGCGCGCGCTCGCATGAGTCCAGGGTTGCGTCGCTCACCGTCCGTGCACACTCCCGGGGGCATGCGAGCCGGACGACTGCAGGGACTCAGGGTGGCGATGCTGGTTGCCGACGGATTCGAGCAGGTGGAGGTCACGCGACCCCTCAAGGAGCTGCTCCGTCAGGGCGCGATTGTGGACATCGTCTCGCTCCACCGTGGCAGCGTCCGCGGGCTGAACCGCATGGACGCCGGCATCAAGCTCCGGGTCCACCGCACGGTCGACGAGGCTCGGCCGGCGGACTACGACGCGCTCCACATCCCGGGCGGCTTCATCAACCCGGACCTGCTCCGCCAGAGCGAGCGGGCGCGAACCTTCGCCCTCGCCTTCGATGTCGCCGGCAAGCCCATCTCCACGCTCTGCCACGGACCGTGGGTGCTCGTGTCCGCCGGTCTGGTCCGCGGGCGACGGCTCGCCGCCTGGCCTGGCATCCAGGACGACATCCGCAACGCCGGCGGAATCTGGGTCGACGAGCCGATGGTCGAGGACGGCAACTGGGTGTCCAGCCGCTCACCCCTGGACCTCCTGCAGTTCGAGCGGGGGATGGTGGACCTCTTCGAGACGGCGCATCGACGTTCCGCACGGGCCGCCCGCCCGAGAGCCTTCACCCGCTATCTGCGGACCTCTCCGCTCGGCTTCCTGCTCGGTGTGGGGCTGCACGCTGTCATGCGGCGCGCACTTCATGCCCCGGCGTGACGTCCACCATCGGCTGCACGGGCCCGACGGGGGTGGCGCGCGGCTGGGAGGCCCTGGCTACACTTCCGCGCCCATGACGGACACCACGACCCCCCTCGACAGCGCCTCGCTCGAGCGGCACCGCGCCGCCCTGACCGGCCACTGCTACCGGATGCTCGGCTCGCCCGAGGAGGCGGACGACGCGGTGCAGGAGACCTTCGTCCGCGCGTGGCGGAGCCTCGACCGCTTCGAGCAGCGCTCGTCGCTTCGTACCTGGCTCTACAGCATCGCCACCCGGGTCTGCCTGGACACGATCGGAGACCGGCGCCGGATCAGGCCCATGGAGCTCGGACCCGTGAACACGGTGCATGACGAGCTCTGCACCCGCCCGGCCGCGGAGTTCATCGAGCCCATCCCCGAGTCGGTGGCGCTGCCCCAGGATGCCGATCCCGCCGAGCGCGCCATCCTCCGCCAGAGCATCCGGCTGGCATTCATGGCGGCGCTCCAGCACCTGCCGCCCCGCCAGCGGGCCGCGCTGCTCCTGATGGAGGTGCTCGGCTGTTCCGCGGTCGAGGTGGCGCAGACCCTGGACATGACCGTCCCGGCGGTGAACAGCGCCATCCAGCGGGCACGGGCCACGCTCGAGTCGCGCCAGCTCGAGGCCGACGACGTGGCCGCCGAGGCAGACCCTGCGCTGGTACACCGCTACGTCGAGGCGTTCGAGCGCTACGACATGGACGCCCTGACGAAGCTCCTCCACCACGACGTGGTGATGTCGATGCCGCCCTACGCGATGTGGCTGCGTGGACCGGAGGCCGTCAGCGCGTGGATGCTCGGGCGCGGCATCGGCTGCCGTCACTCTCGCCTGCTGCCCACCGCTGCGAACGGCACGCCGGCGTTCGGACAGTTCCGCAACAGCGGTCCGGGGAAGGGCTTCCACGCCTGGGGGCTGGTGCTGCTGGAGGTTGCGGGTGACCGCGTGACGGGCATCAACACCTTCCTGGACACCGAGCGGCTGTTCCCGCGCTTCGGCCTCCCGCTCCGCCTGCCGGCCTGACACCAGGCAGCGATCCGGCACAGCGATGAGTTCTCGCCCGTGGCGGTGTCCCAGCGAGCACACCCGCAGGATCGGAGGTTCGCCATGCCCGCCACCACTCCCCGGAAGATCTTCGTCAACATCCCGGTGAAGGACCTGAAGCGCTCGATGACCTTCTTCCAGGGCCTCGGCTTCTCGTTCAACCCGCAGTTCACCGACGACACCGCGGCCTGCATGGTGCTGAGCGAGGACGGCTACTTCATGCTCCTCACCGAGCCCAGGTTCCGCGAGTTCAGCAAGCGGCAGATCTGCGACACGCGGACCCACAACGAGGGCCTTTTCGCCTTCGCGGTGGGCAGCCGCGCCGAGGTCGATGACCTGGTGAAGAAGGCGGTCACCACCGGCGGGAAGCACGCTTCCGACCCGATGGATCACGGCTTCATGTACGGCTGGAGCTTCCTCGACCCGGACGGGCATCACTGGGAGGTGTTCTGGATGGACCCGGCGCACGTCCAGAAGGGCTGACCGATGAGTCAGGCCGGGTCCGCGGGTCTCAAGGGAAACACCCTTTTCGCTGGAGCCTCCGATGACCGCGATTGCCCTCGATTCGACTCTCGTCTCGCCCCCCGCCTTCACCCGCCCCGGCCGCGCGCGCCTCTGGACCGGCCGGGTGCTCACCGGGCTGGTGACGCTCTTCCTCCTCTTCGACGTCACCCTGAAGCTCGTGCATCCCCCGATGGTCATCGAGGGCACCGCGAAGCTCGGCTACCCCGAGAGCAGCCTGCTGGTGACCGCGATCCTCCTCCTCGGCAGCACGCTCCTCTACCTCGTGCCCAGGACCGCCACGCTCGGCGCGATCCTGCTCACCGGCTACCTGGGCGGCGCGGTGGCCACGCACCTCCGGGTCGGTGACCCCGTCTGGAGCCACACCATCTTCCCGGTCTACGTCGGCGTGCTCATCTGGGCCGGGCTCGTGCTCCGCCGGCCGTCGGTCGCGCCGCTGCTGGGGCTTCCGGGGCGCGCCGTGTCATCCTCCGGCAGGAGCCGGTGAGCTCCCATCTCCCGAGGGCCCAGCGCACATGATTCGAGCCTCCCGCCATCGTCACCTTGCCCGCGCGGCCCATCGCGCTCCTCCCGCTCCGCATCGCCCGGGATCAGATGCCAGTCGTCTTCGGCCCGGCGGTCCGTGAGCTCATGACCACCGTCCAGGCCCAGGGGCGCGGTCCGGTGGGTCCGGTCTTCGCCCACCACCGTCGCCTCGTCCCTGGAGAGTGGGACTTCGAGGTCGGCGCCGTGGTCTCGGCCCCGGTGACCACCGCCGGCCGGGTGGCGCCCGGGACCTGGCGGGCGATGCGCGCCGCCCGGACCGTGCTCCACGGAGGATACGAGGGCCTGCCCGGTGCCTGGCCCGAGCTGGAGCGGTGGATCGCCGCGAGCGGCCTTGCCGGCGCCGAGGACTTCTACGAGGTCTACACCGTGGCGCCCGACAGCGTGTCCGACCCGGCGGACTACCGGACCGAGCTCATCCGTCCATTGCGGGACTGACCCGCGGTCGGGCCTTGTGAATGGTTACGTCTCGGGTTAATCATTGCCCAGGCCGACAACCATGGAGGACGCCCGATGAAGAAGCCACCGGAGGGCTGGCCGCAGATCTCCTCTGCGGTCTTCTACGACGACGCAGGGAAGGCCATCGACTGGCTGTGCCGCGTCTTCGGATTCGAGGTCCAGCTCAAGGTCGAGGGCGAGGGTGGCCGGGTCGAGCACTCGGAGCTGAGGTTCGGCGAGGGGCTGGTGATGGTGAGCAGCTCCGGCGGGAGCTCGGAGCGGAAGAGCCCGCTCCCCGGGAAGAGCCCCCGCGCGGTGGGCGGAGTGAACACCCAGATGCTGGCCATCTTCGTCGACGACGCGGACGCCCACTGCAACCGGGCGCGCGCCGCGGGGGCGAAGATCCTCGACCCGCCGACGACCAACGACTACGGCGACGACTACTGGAGCGACCGGACGTACCGGGCCGAGGACCCCGAGGGACACCAGTGGTGGTTCATGCAGCGGGTGCGGGAAGCGCCCTCCCGTGGCCGCTGACCTGGACCGGACGCTCTCCGCGCTCGCGGACCCGACGCGCCGGGCGATCGTCGAGCGACTCCGCAGGCGCCCGCTCCGTCCGAGCGAGGTGGCCGAGGCGCTGTCCATGAGCCGGCCGGCGATGAGCAGGCACCTGCGCGTGCTCCGCCGGGCGGGCCTCATCGCCCAGGAAGCGGTCGAGGAGGACGCCCGGGCGCGGCTGATCAAGCTCCGCACCGAGCCGCTGTCGGCGCTTCGCGCCTGGGTGGAGGACGTCGAGGCGATGTGGGGCGACCAGCTGGCTGCGTTCAAGGCGCACGCCGAGCGGGTGCACCGGGGCAGCCGCCGGTGACCGCCCCCGAGCAACCAGGGCCCGGAGACCAGGCGCGGGCCACCGTGCTGGTCGCGGTGCCGCCCGCGGTGGCCTTCCGCGTCTTCACCGAGGAGATCGACCAGTGGTGGCGCCGCGGGCTGAAGTACCGCGTGGCGGGGGGAAACCGCGGGTTCATCCACCTCGAGCCGCGGCCGGGTGGCCGGCTCTACGAATCCTTCGAGACCCGCGGGACGACGCGGGTGTTCGAGACCGGCACGGTCACGGTGTGGGATCCGCCATCACGGCTGGCGTTCGAGTGGCGGGCCGCGAACTTCGCCCCGGGCGAGCGAACCCTGGTCGAGGTGCACTTCGTCCCGAGCCCGAGCGGCACGCTGGTGACCGTCACCCACCGGGGCTGGGCGAGCCTCCGCCCCGACCATCCGGCGCGGCACGGCCAGGACGTCGGTCCCTTCATCCGCACGATGGGGCTGTGGTGGGGCGATCAGCTGACCTCGCTCCGCCTGCACGCGATGGCCTAGGAGCTGCTGCTGTCCAGACCGGCGGCGTGCTCGAGCCGGAGCACCGCCAGCTGCGCGTTGAGGCGCTCGGTGATGGCGTCCGACTGCTTCGAGGTAGGTGGTCACGCCGGCACCAACTGAGTCCGGGCACTTGGCCTGACGGGGCGGCGGCCGGCGTGGTACGTCGCGGCCCATGATCGACCACACCGGACTGAAGATCAGCGATCCGAAGGCCAGCCGTCGCTTCTACGACGCCGCGCTGGCGCCGCTCGGCTATCGGGTCGTGATGGAGGTGCCCGCAGCGGTGACCGGCGGGCGGGTGGTCCTCGGCTACGGCGTGCCTCCGAAGCCCGACTTCTGGATGACCGAGGGGACGCCGGAGCAGCCTCGGGTCCACATCGCCTTCCGCGCCGGGAGCCGCGCCGAGGTCGACGCGTTCCACAAGGCGGCGCTGGCCGCGGGCGGACGGGACAACGGGCCGCCGGGACCACGTCCGCACTACCACGCGGGCTACTACGGCGCCTTCGTCCTCGACCCCGACGGACACAACGTCGAGGCCGTGTGTCACCTCCCCGGGTGAGGCGATGCCGCGCTACGCAGCCTTCCTGCGGGGCGTCATGCCGATGAACGCGAAGATGCCCGAGCTGCGGCGTGCCTTCGAGGAGGCGGGCTTCGACGAGGTGCGGACGGTGCTCGGGAGCGGGAACGTGGTCTTTGGCGCCCGGGCGGCGAGCGACGCGACGCTGGAGCGCCGGGCCGAGCAGGCGATGGAGAAGCATCTCGGGCGGACGTTCATGACCATCGTCCGCTCGGTCGAGGAGCTGCAGGCGCTGCTCGCCGCCGACCCGTTCGCCTCCTACCGGCTGCCTGCGGAGTCGAAGCGCATCGTGACCTTCCTCCGCGCGGAGCCGAAGCGTCCGCTCCCGGAGCTCCCGGAGAAGGACGGGGCACGCATCCTCCACGTGCGCGGACGCGAGATCTTCACCACCTATGTCCCGGGCACGGGTGGCCCGGTGTTCATGACGCTCATCGAGCGCACCTTCGGGGCCCGGCTCACCACCCGGACCTGGGACACGGTGAAGAAGGTCGCCCGCTAGGGCTTGCGCTGCAGGTCGGCAGGCACCGGGTGGGCGAGCCCGCGCAGCGCGTCGGGATAGTGCTCGAAGAGGTCGGGCGGGGCGGGCACGTCCTCGCCGGTGAGGAGGCACTCGAGCATCAGCGCGTTGGTTGGCGCCTTGCCGAAGTAGTGGTTGTTGTTGACCAGGTAGACGTCGCGCACCCCGGGTTCGGCGGCGATCTGGCGCGCGGTCCGGGCGATGTCCTCGAGCTCGGCGCGCGGATACAGGTAGTCGAAGCGTGCGTCCTTCTGCGCCTCCTCGACCTTGCGCTGCTCGGGCGTCTTCCTCTGGCGCTTCTCCACGTTGTCGGCGGTCTTCTTCGAGCCACGGCCGAAGAAGCGCATCCACGTCTGGTAGTTCCGCCCGTGCATCCGGATGTAGCCGGTGGACGTCGTGGCGTAGGGGCGCAGCCGGAGCGAGTCCTTCGGCAGGTGCGGCTGGTCGACGTTGATCCAGCCGATCTTCCGCTCGCGGAGCTCGGTCAGGACCTCGGGAGCGTCCCAGCTGTCGTGCCGGAACTCGACGAAGACCGGGAGGCCCTCGAATGCGGTGGCGGCCCTGAGGAACCAGCGGAGCGCCTCCTCGTCGATGGTGGCGTCGTGCCGGATGCGCTTGAAGCTGTAGGCGAACTGGAGGACGGCGGCGCCGAGGCGGCCGGCCTCGTTCAGCACGTCGAGCCCCTCCCGGGCCGAGGCCACGTCCTCGCGGGTCCAGCGCTTGCCCGGGGCGACGAACTGCTCGGGAATCTTCGCGGTGAACACCACCTCCGGCCGGTCGGCGATGCGCGCCAGCCAGCTGCGGGCCTCGGCGGTGGACGCGGCGCGGTAGTAGGTCCGGTTGATCTCGAACAGCGGCAGGTAGCGCGAGAGATACGCGAGCTTGTCGAACCCACGGCCCCGGTGCTCCGGGTACACCGTGCCGTTCCAGCTCTTGTAGTCCCAGCCCGCGACCCCGGCCTTGAACATGGCCGTCTTCTACTCCCGAGCCCCAGCGCGGTGACCACCGCCCAGGGCGACCTCGAGGCCGCAAGCCGCGCGCCCGTCAGAAACGCTTGTAGGGGAGAAACTTTCCGTTCATCGAGATCTTCACCCGGTCGCCCTTGGGGTCCGGCTGCCGCTCGATGGACATCTCGAAGTCGATGGCGCTCATGATCCCATCACCGAATTCTTCCTGGATGAGCTCCTTCCAGGTCGTCCCGTAGACCTGGACCAGCTCGTGGAAGCGGTAGATGAGCGGGTCGGTCGGGGGACCGGGGGGGAGGGAGCCGCGGTACGGGACCTCCTGGAGCAGCGCGGTGGCCTCGGCGTCGAGCCCGAACAGCGCCGCCGCCTTCTCCGCCTGGGCCTTCTCGAGGCGCATCTGGCCGAGGAGTGCAGCCGTCAGGAGAATGGGCGAGCTGCCGCCGATCTTCTCGGAGATCTGTTTCCAGGACAGATGCTGGACTCTCTTGGCGGTGAGGATTCTTTCCGTCAGCGCGTCACGTGTCATGTGCGGTCCCCTGGTTGAGTCGGGCTGAGTACCGCGGTCGCGAACACGACCGTCAGGCGGCCCGTCTGGACGCCAGGCGGTCCACCAGCGCCTCGAGCATGGCACCCCGCCTCGGCGCGTGGGGGACGACGTGCGGGGGGACACCGAGCGAGTCGAGGACGCGTGCGCAGCTCGGCCCGACGGCGGCAACGACCACCTTCGAGCGGAGCGCGGCGATGACCTCGTCCCGCCGGCCAATCCGGCTGGCGACGGTGAGGAGGTTCCGCGCCTGGACCTGGGTGGTGAAGGCGGCGGCGGCGAAGTCTCCCTCGGCGAGCCGCAGGGCGGCGCGGGTCAGCGGGGCCGGGTCGGCCGGAAGCTGCCATTCGTCGAAGAGGAGCTCCAGGAGCACCGTCTCGCGGGCGGCCATGGCCTTGACCAGCCGGAGGTTGCGCTCCCCGTGGTGGACCAGGACGACCGGAAGACCCTCGATGGCCAGCGTCCCGAGGGCCTCGATGAGGTCTCCGGTTGAGTACGGCGCCCGTGCCTTGAGCGAGGCGAAGAGCCCCTCCCTGTAGAGCGCGGCCGCCGCCCTGGGCCCGCGGCAGACGGAGCCGCCCCGCTGGATGGCCTCGAGCACCTCCGGGCCACGGTCGAGGCCGCGGGCCTCGTCGAAGAGCGCCCGGACCCCCACGGCGCTGGAGAAGACGAAGACCGCTGGCTCGGTGCTCACCATGTCGAGCAGGGCGGCGAGCTCATGCCCGGACCGCCGGCGCCGCTCGACCACTGCCGGGACGCAGACCGGGACGCCCCCGCTGCGTCGGACGAGATCGGAATGTTCCTCGGCAAGGGAGGATTCGAAGAGGACGATGCGGTCGCCACGAAGTCCGGGTCTCATTGCCCCGGAAGCCTCAGCAAGGGGGATGCCAGACCGCCAGCCGCCGGTTCTCCTCTGGGAGCCGCGGCCGGCGAGGATCCAGAACAGACAAATTTGTCTGTCTCAACTCTGATCCTGACAAATCTGTCCAGAAGGTTCTCCTGGCCGCTCGTCTGGTGCTCCGGGGTCCCCGCGAGGGGGCCGGCCTCGCGCAGGGGCCACTCGACCCAAGAGACTACAAGTTCGTATGAGCATGACTCTATTATGACAAATTTGTCATGACCTGATCCTGGGTGGCCCATCGGAGGAGCGGTCGCGCCAGCCTCTTCCGGGGTGTGCCCCGTCCCGGCAGGAGGCCGGGGTGCGGCTCTCCGGAGACCCGTCCCGGACCCTCAGTCGGAGAGTCCGGCGCCGAGCATCCGGGCGTCCGGCAGCCGTGGCGCCGCAAGCGCCTCCAGCTGATCCGCCACTGCCACCGATGCGCCGATGACCAGCACTCCGGGGAGGGTGGGGTGGCGCTCGGGGAGATCGCAGCTGCCCAGCTCGACGAGCGTGCCGCGCCAGGATCGCGCCTCGGTGGTCCCGGCAGACAGCAGGAGGGCCGCCGGTGTGCCCCGGCTCCAGCCCTGCGAGAGCAGGAGCGCGGCGACGAGCGCGCGCCTCTGGAGGCCCATCAGCACCACCACCGTCGCCGCGCCGGGCGCGAGGGAGCCCAGGACGGGCGTGAACGCGGTCTCCGCATGCCCCGAGACGACCACGAAGGCCGTGGAGAGTCCGCGGTGGGTGACGGGGATGCCCGCCAGCCCGGGTGCCGCCAGCGCCGTGGAGACGCCGGGCACCACCTCGCACGGGATTCCGGCCGCTGCCAGCGCCAGGGCCTCCTCGCCTCCGCGTCCGAAGACGAACGGGTCGCCGCTCTTGAGCCGGACGACGCGCTCGCCGCGGAGCGCCCGCCGGATCATCAGCCGCTCGATGGTCGCCTGCGAGATGGACGGACGCCCGGCGCGCTTGCCCACGTAGGCCCAGCGCGCGCGCGGGGCGTGGCGAAGGGCCGCCCGGTCCACGAGCGCGTCGTAGAAGACGACGTCGGCGGCCTCGAGCCTCGCCACGGCGCGGAGGGTCAGGAGCTCCGGGATCCCCGGGCCCGGCGCCCACCAGCGAGACCAGTCCCGGGCTGGTCATGCCGGCTCCCCGGCGCCGTAGAATCTCGTCCAGCGCCCGCAGCAGCAGCGGTCGCCGCGCCTCCATCGGCACGCCCTCGCTCCGCCACCGTGCCGCGGAGCTGCTCGGCCGAGGTGACCCAGTCGCCCAGATCCTCGGGCAGGAGCCGCTCCAGCGCCTCGCGCAGCAGCCCCGCCAGGGCGGGCGCCCGACCTCCGGTGGAGATGGCCACCGTCGCCGCTCCACGCCGCACCACGCCGCCGAGGTACGCGCTGGCCGAGGCGAGGTCGTCCACCGCGTTGACGAAGATCCGTCGGTCGTGTGCGGCCTCGGCCACCTCCCGGTTCACCGTCCGCCGGGGCCGCCGAGACCACGAACCAGCAGCCGTCCAGGTCGCGCGCCTCGAAGCGCCGGCGGATGAGCCGGACGCCGGGCTGCCACAGCTCCTCGGAGATGCGCGGGGCGACGACCGTGACCCGGGCGCCGGCGCCGAGCAGGCCCTTGAGCTTGCCGGCGGCGACCCGCCCTCCACCGACGAGCAGCACCTCCGCGATCGGACAGCTTGAGGAACGCGGGGAACAGGCTCATGCGGCGCTCCGCAGCGCCAGTCGTGCGACCAGCGCGTCCAACATCGGGCCCATCTTCGGGCGGCCGGCACCACGTGGGCCGGGATGCCCAGCTCCTCGAGCACCCGGGCGCAGGTCGGTCCCACCGCTGCCACCACCACCCGCGAGCGAAGCGCCTCGACGAGCGCTTCGCGCCGGCCGATTCGTTCGGCGACCGCCATGAGATGTCGGGCCTGGATCTGCGTGGTGAAGGCCGCCGCCGCGAGCTCTCCTTCGACCAGCGCCTCGACCGCGCCGGCGAACGGCGCGGTGTCCTCCGGCAGCTCCCAGCCGTAGACCAGCAGCTCGGCGAGCACCGGGCCGCGCGACAACGAGCGCCTCGCACCAGCGCCTCGTTCCGCTCCCCGTAGTGCACCAGCACCAGACCCTCCGGTGTCGAGTTCGACAGCGTGCCAGCACCTCGAGCCAACTCCGCCGTCGTGTACGGCGAGTCGTGCCTTGAGCGAGGCCGCCGACGCCCTCCCTGTACAGCGCGGCCACGGCCTTCGGGCCCCGGCAGTGGCACCGCCCCGCCTGACGGCCTCGAGCAGCTCGGCCGCGCGGCCCAGCGCGCGTGCCTCGTCGAACAGTGCGGATGCTCCCACGCCGGTGGAGAAGACGAACGCCGCGGGCCTCCGCTCGCTCATCTCGTCGAGCAGCGCCACGAGCTCCGCTCCGCGGGTCGACGGCGCTCCCCCACCGCTGGGACGCACACCGGGACCCCTCCGCTACGCCGGACGAGTTCCGACAGCTCCTTGGCCAGCCGTGACTCGAAGAGACGATGCGCTGCCCAGCCAGCCGCTGCCTCATCGCGACCGCCGCCACGATGTGCCGCCGGCTCCTCGACCGTCCGGACCGCGAGCATGCGTCGCTGTCCCTGGGCGACGATACCAGTACGGCAGTCCGATGATGCAGCGCTCCGCCAACGATGTTCCCGGCGGTCACCAGCGTGAGGTTTCGCGCGAACCCCGCCCACGACACAAGACGCCGGATCGTGCGGAAGGAAAAGCCCGATGCCGAGCAGGGTCATGTTGGCCACGCTGTGCTCGAACCCCGCTCCGATGAAGGCGAAGAGGCACCAGAAGATGAGCACCAGTCGCGCCGTCTCGTCCTTGGTGCGGATGCCCATCCACACCGCGAGGCACACCAGCGCGTTGCAGAGCACGCCGCGGAAGAACAGCTCGCCCGCCGGCGCGGCCATCTTGGCGGCGACGACCCCGAGCACGAAGTCCTTCGCCGGCGCCTTGCTCAGAACGCCCGAGGCTCGCGGTGGCCAGCGCCAGGAGCAGCGAGCCGAGCGAGGTTGCCGGCGAAGCTGGCGATCCACACCCGGGTGAGCGCCGCCGCCGTTCACCGTGCGCGAGAGCAGACCCACGCTCATGACCAGGTTGTTGCCGGTGAACAGCTCCGAGCCGGCGAAGATGACCAGGGTGAGGGCCACCCCGAAGGAGGCGCCCATCACCGCCTTGGTCGCGCCCGAGCCTGCGGCCTGCAGCGGCGCGCCGATGGCGAAGATGAGCACGATGCCCAGGCCGACGTAGGCGCCCGCCAGTGCCGAGAGCACCAGGTACTGCGAGGGGGCTGTGTCGAAGCATTCCGGCCTTGGTCCGTGCGGCGGCGGCAACGGTGGCGATCGTCTCATGCTCCATCGTGTTCTCCGGGGCGCGGTTCGCGATGCACGAGGACCCGCCCGCGCTCGACGCGGACCTCGTAGGTGGGGACGCAGATGCTCGGGATTGTCCAGACACTGCCCGGTGCGCAGATCGAAGCTCTGCTTGAAGATGGGCGAGGCGATCTTCGGGCACGCCGCCCTTGTCGCCGACGATGCCGCGCGAGAGCACGAACGCCTTGCTGAACGGATCGAAGTTGTCGACGGCGTAGACGCGCGTCGCCGGCGCGCACGATGCGCCACCTGCCGCGCCGCCGACCAGCGCGCAGACGCCGGTCTCGGGGACGATGTCGTCGAGCGCGCAGACGTCCATCCAGTCGCGCAGCAGCTCCGAGCTCGATGCGCGACGGCGGCCATCAGCCGGCCTCCTGGCCGGAGACGCAGCTCTCGCCTTCTCGTCCCAGGTCGGCCGGGCCGGTGCTGCGCCGCGCTGGCGGACGAAGACGATGCTCGGGTCGCGGCGTCGCGAGTTGACGAAGGGCCGGAACGCGCCGAGCTTCGCCGGGATCCTCGAGCGTCGCCGTCCACTCGCAGCGGTAGGTGTCGACGACGCGCGGCCATCTCGGCCTCCAGCTCGGCGCAGATGCCGAGCGAGTCGTCGATGACCACCTGGCGCAGGTAGTCGATGCCGCCCTCGAGGTTGTTGAGCCAGCCGGCGGTGCGCTGCAGCCGATCGGCGGTGCGGACGTAGAACATGAGGAAGCGGTCGAGGTACCGGATCAGCGTCTCCTCGTCGAGATCGGTGGCGAAGAGCTGCGCGTGCTGCGGCTTCATGCCGCCGTTGCCGCAGAGGTAGAGGTTGTAGCCCTTCTCGGTGGCGATGACGCCGAAGTCCTTGCCCTGCGCCTCGGCGCACTCGCGCGCGCAGCCCGAGACCGCCGACTTCAGCTTGTGCGGCGCGCGCAGCCCCTTGTAGCGGTTCTCCAGCCGGATGGCGAAGCGAGACCGAGTCCTGCACGCCGTAGCGGCACCAGGTGCTGCCGACGCACGACTTCACCGTGCGCAGCGCCTTGCCGTAGGCGTGGCCCGACTCGAAGCCGGCGGCGATGAGCTCGCGCCAGATCGTCCGGCAGCTGCTCGACGCGCGCGCCGAACAGGTCGACGCGCTGCGCGCCGGTGATCTTCGAGTAGAGGCCGTACTTCTGCGCGACGCGTGCCGAGCGCGATGAGCTGCGTCGGGCGTGATCTCGCCGCCCGGCACGCGCGGCACGACCGAGTAGGTGCCGTCGCGCTGGATGTTGGCGAGGAAGCGATCGTTGGTGTCCTGCAGCGGCAGGTGCTTGTCGTCGAGCACGTGCTCGTTCCACGCCGAGGCGAGGATCGACGCCACCGCGGGCTTGCAGATCTCGCAGCCGCTGCCCGCGGCCGTGACGGGCGAGCGAGCGCGTCGAAGCGTCCGCGACCCGTGCAGGCGGACGAGGTGGATAGAGCTCCTGGCGCGAGTGCGGGAAGTGCTCGCACAGGTGGTTGGTGACCGCGACGCCGGCGCGCTTCAGCTCGCGCTTGAGCAGCTCGCCGAGCAGCGGCACGCACGAGCCGCAGCCGGTGCCGGCCTTGGTGCACGCCTTGACCGCCGCCGACCGCGGCCGAGCTTGCTGGCCGCGGATGGCCTCGCAGATGGCGCCCTTGGTGACGTTGTGGCAGGTGCAGATGGTGGCGCGCGTCGGGCAGCGCGTCGACGCCGAGGCCGGCGGCGCGCGCCGCCCGTCGCGCGGCGGGAGGATGAGCTCCTCGGGCTGCGGCGGCAGCGGCAGCCTGGCTCTGGGCGAGCTGCAGGAGCTGTCCGTAGCGCGACGGCGTCGCCGACGAGGACGCCGCCGAGGAGCCGCTCGCCGGTCGGGCGCAGAGCACCAGCTTCTTGTAGATGCCGGCGACCGCGTCGGAGAAGGCTGACCACCCGCGCGCCGGGCGTGGTCGGCGAAGCGCGTCGCCGAAGCTGGCGACGTCCACGCCCAGGAGCTTGAGCTTGGTGCTCATGTCGAAGCCGCTGAAGCGCTCGTCGCTCGCCGCCGGCGATGGCGTCGGCGGCGACGCGCGCCATGTGGTAGCCGGGCGCGACCAGGCCGTAGGTGCGGCCGCGTGGACGCGCGCACTCACCGATGGCGAAGATGTCGGGGTCGGAGGTGCGGCAGCGCTCGTCGATGACGATGCCGCCGCGCTCGCCGATGGCCAGGCCGCAGTCGCGCGCCAGCTCGTCGCGCGGCGCGGATGCCGGCGGAGAAGACGACCAGCTCGGTGGCGAGCTCGCCGCCGTCGGCGAACTGCATCTCGGTGACGCGGCCGCTCGCGCGGCGACGATCGCGCGTGGTCGTTCTTGCCGGTGTGCACCGAGACGCCGAGCGCCTCGATCTTGCGCGCGGAGGAGTGCGCCGCGCCACCGTCGTCGATCTGCAGCGCCATCAGCCGCGGCGCGAACTCGACGACGTGGACCTCCAGGCCCATGCGGGTGAGCGCGTTGGCCGCCTCGAGGCCGAGCAGGCCGCCGCCGATGACCACGCCCGTCTGCGACGCTGCTTCGCCCAGCGCGCGGATCGCGCTCGAGGTCCTCGACCGTGCGGTAGACGAAGCAGCCCCGCGACTCCCGGCCGGGGATCGGCGGCACGAACGGGCGCCGAGCCGGTGGCCAGGACCAGCTCGTCGTAGGGGATCGGCCTGCCTTCCGCGGAGAGGACCTGTCGGTGCTGCGCGGTCGATGGCCGTCGACCCGGTCGCCCAGCGTGCACGGTGACGCCGGCGTCCTCGTAGCGGTCGGGGCGCGACCAGCGACAGGTCGCTCGGCGGTCTTCCCGGCGAAGAAGCTGGTGAGGTTCACGCGGTCGTAGGCGAGCCGGGGCTCCTCGCAGAAGGTGGTGATCTGCCAGTCGTCCCTGTGGTCGCTCTCGAGCAGCAGCTCGATGAAGCGGTGCCCGACCATCCCGTTGCCGACCACGACGAGGTCCTTCTTCGTCATGGGTCAAGGCTCACCAGCAAGCGCGATGCCACACGTGACGCAACGCGTCCCGCTCTGAGGGATCCCGATCTGACTCTTGCCTCGACGGACAAAGTTGTCGGATCGAACACATGAACCGACAATTCCGTCGATCCGTCCCGATCGGGCCATTCGGGTCGCCTGGCCAGCGCCGACCTCGCGCGCGGACCCGCGCATCGCGCCGCACGGCGCAGCAGAGGGGTGGGGCGACAAATTTGTCAGACCGCCAGCAGCCGCGACAAATCTGTCGCCGTCGCGCGCGGACGTTGCCCCACCCCCCAGGGAGCCCTCGCGGCCTGCGAGAGCCTGGTCCAGCGAGCCGGTGGAACGCTCCGGGTCGAGCCGTGGGTCGGGACCGGCTTCCGCGTCCGGGTCGCCCTTCCGCTTCTGCAGCTTCGGGGCTAGGCGCTGGGCGAAGCGCTCAGGCCCAGGACAGGTCGTGCTTCGACAGCGGGAGCGAGCGCACCCGCTTTCCCGTCGCGGCGAAGATCGCGTTGCATACCGCCGGGACGGCCGGTGGGAGCGCGGGCTCGCCGAGGCCGGTGGGCGCGAAGTCGGTCTTCCGGAAGTGGACCTCCACCGGGAACGCCTGGTGGATGCGCAGGAGCGGGTACTCGTCGAAGTTGCTTTGCTTGGTCCGGCCGGCCTCGAAGGTGATCTCCTGACCCAGCGCCTCGGAGACCCCGTCGAGCACGGCGCCCTGCACCTGGTTCTCGGCCATGCTGGGATTGATGACGGTGCTCCCGATGTCGCCGGCCACCCAGACCTTCTCCACCCGGACCTCGCCCTTCTTGCTGACCGAGACCTGGGCCACCTCGGCGAAGTGGCCGCGGTGGCTGAAGTAGAAGGCCACGCCCATCCCCGTGCCGCGGGGCAGGCGCGTCTTCCCCCAGCCGGACTTCTCGGCCGACGAGTCCAGCACTCCGAGCATGCGCTTCGGGTCCATCGGTGACGGCGGCGTCGCTCCGGCCGCGGGTGGCGGCGGCGCAGCGGGCATCTTCGAGAGCAGTGCGCGGCGGAACTCCAGCGGATCCTTGCCGGCCGCGTGTGCCACCTCGTCGAGGAAGCTCTGGAACGCAAAGCAGACCGCGTTGCTGCGCGGGGCCCGGAGCGCGCCGGTGGGAACGCCCAGCGGCATCACCGACGCGTCGAGCGCGAGGTCGGACACGTAGCGCGCGGGGAACTCGGCATCCGACAGGTCCGCGGACGGCGCGAACTTCTCGACCGTGCCGAAGCTGATGAAGTGGTCCCGGAAACAGGTCAGCGTCCCGCCGGCGTCGAGACCGGCGGAGAAGGAGTGGTACCCGCCGGGGCGGTAGATGTCGTGCTGGAAGTCCTCCTCGCGGGTCCAGAGCAGCTTCACCGGGACTCCGGCCTCGCGGGCGATCCACGCCGCCTCGACCAGGTAGTCGTTGTACAGGCGCCGCCCGAAGCCGCCGCCGGCCCGGATGAGATGGAGGGTGATCGCCTCCTCCTTGATGCCCAGGGTCCTGGCCACCATCGTCCGCCCGGACGCCGGCGTCTGGGTGGGGGCCCACAGCTCGAGCTTTCCGTCGGCGAACTTCGCGGTGCAGTTCTGCGGCTCGAGCGCGGCGTGGACGATGAACGGATAGGCGTAGTCCGCCTTCACCACCTTCGCGGCCTTACCCAGCGCGGCCGCCGCATCGCCGTCCTTGCGGAGGGAACGCTGCGGAGGCTGCTTCATCAGCTCGGCCGCCCTGGCATTGAACGCAGACGTGCCCTGCTTCGCGGTCTCGCCCTCGTTCCAGGAGACCTTGAGCGCTTTCCGGGCCGTCTGCACCTGCCAGAAGCTCTCGCCGACGATGGCCACGCCGCCGAGCAGCTCGTTGAGCGCGGTGCCGCCCTCGACCACGAAGGCCTTGAGCACCCCGGGCATGGCGCGGATCTCGTCGAGGTTGGCGGACTTCACCTTGCCGGCGAACACCGGGCACTTCACGAAGGTGGCGAACTTCATCCCCGGCACGGTCACGTCGATGCCGAAGATGGGCTTGCCGGTGACGATGGCCCGGTTGTCCACGCCGGGGATCGGCGTCCCGATGATCGTGAACTCCGAGGGGTCCTTGAGCTTGACCGAGGCGAGGTCGGGCGGCGGGACCGCGGCCGCGGCGGTGGCGAGCGCGCCGTACGCCAGAGAGCGCCCGGTCTTCTTGTGCAGCACCGCGCCCTTCGCGGTGGTGCACTCGGTGGCAGGGACCTTCCACTGCTGGGCTGCGGCGGTGACCAGCATCGAGCGCGTCGCCGCGCCCACCTGGCGCATGGGCAGCCAGTTGTTGGGCACGGCCTGGCTGCCGCCCGACCACTGATCCTTGTAGAGGTTGGTGTCGAGCCCCACCTGCTCGACGCGGACCTGCTTCCACTCCACGTCGAGCTCGTCGGCGATCAGCATCGGGAGCATGGTCTTCACGCCCTGGCCGATCTCCGGGTTCTTCGCGGCGATGGTCACCGTGCCGTCGGGGTGGATGCGGACGAAGGCGTTGAGGGAGGGGTCCTGGTTCTGCGCACCACCGGCGGCAGGCGCAGCCGCGTCCAGCGTGTCCCAGAAGCTCGAGAGGAGCAGGCCACCGCCGGCGACGGCCGAGACCCGGAGGAAGGAGCGTCGGGTGAGCTCGCTCATCGGCCGCTCCCGGTGGCGCTGGAGGCGGTGGTCTTGCCCAGCTCGGCGGCGCGGTGGATGGCGCGTCGGATGCGCAGATAGGTGGCGCAGCGGCAGAGAACGCCGCCCATCGCGGTATCGATGTCGGCGTCGGTCGGGTTGGGGGTCTTCGAGAGCAGCGCGGCGGCGGACATGATCTGTCCGGCCTGGCAGTAGCCGCACTGGGGGACGTCCAGCTCCTCCCAGGCCTTCTGGAGCGGATGGGTCGCGTCGGGCGACAGCCCCTCGATCGTGGTGATCGCCTTCTTTCCGATGCTCGAGACCGGAGTGACGCAGGAGCGGCGCGCGACCCCATCGATGAGCACGGTGCATGAGCCGCACTGGGCGATGCCGCACCCGAACTTGGTGCCCTTCAGCTCGAGGCCGTCACGGAGCGCCCAGAGCAGGGGCATGTCCTCCGGGGCCTCGATCGCCCGCGTCTGTCCGTTGACCTTCAGCTGGTACTTCATCCGGGGAGCCTCCGCGGGAAGAGCGCGCGGATGTCACTCCGTGACCGGCATCAAGGCAAGTCGCCGGGCTTCAAGTCCGGGAACGGCGCGCCGGAGCGTTGCGCAGTCGCCTGTCTGGAGCGTGCGTGCGCGCGCGCCGTCGCCTGTCAGGTCGAGGGTGGTACCGAGCCCGATCGAGCGGGTGATCACTGCCGCCGCGGCCCCCGGCTGCAGACAAAACGATGCCCTCGCGAGACGTCCGCGAGGGCAGTCGATCAAGACAACCGCGTCACTTGCCCGCGTCGGCTGGCGGCTTCTTCTTCATCTCGGAGGTGCCACCCGGATTGCCGGCCTGCGATGTCAGCGGGACAGCGGCGACAAATAGCAGCGCGGCAACGAGCACCCACATCCAGGCGCCAACATTCTTCATCGTTCCTCCCTCGGTGCGAGTCGGGGTGGGGGGTGGAGAGCTTCCGTCTCGCAAGCGGAATGGTACGTGACTGCGCGCGTCAGGCGCAACCGAGCGGTAGGTAGAGGGCCTGTCGCCATCTAGTTGCCCGGTCGGCGAAGCATCTGGAGCTTGGCCCTCTGCGCCTCGGTCAGGACGTTCCGGATGCGGATCAGGAGCGTGAGGTGCGCCTTCTTGATCTCCGTCTCCAGCTTCATGACCTCGCTGGCCTGCGCGAGCGCCTTGGCCTCGTCCACCTGGGGCGCGTCGAGGAGCTTCGCGAGCTGCTGGGCGGCGGCCTGGAGCTGCCACTGGAGCCGGGGGAACTGAGACTGCGCGCGCTCGAGCTCCTTGAGGATGGCGTCGCGGTACAGACGAACAACGCGAACCACGGACCTCGCTGCATGGAAGCCTCCCGGGCACAGCTGGGCGTCGTGCCCGGGGGCTTGGTCGCGCGAGGCGGCCGTCGATATGACCGCCGCTAGTCCCTCGGCAGATCGGTGGCGTGGATCGGCAGGTCGAGCACGAAGACGCACCCTCGCCCGGGCAGGTCGTGCACGCGGAGGCCGCCACCGTGCAACTCGGCGGCTTGCTTGGCGATGGCCAGCCCGAGCCCGAAGCCGCTCCGGTCCTTTCCCAGCTGGACGAAGGGGTCGAACATCTTCTCCACCGAGCCCTCCGGCAGCCCACCGCAGGCGTCCTCCACCTCGACCATCACCCGCTCGTCCGAGGTCTTGACGCGCACGCGCACGACGCTTCCGGGCTGGGAGAACTTCACCGCGTTGCGGACGAGGTTCGAGAGGACCGAGTGAAGCAGCCGTCGATCCCCATCGAGGGTGACGTTCGGCTCGGCCTCGACGAGAACCTGCACGTCCTTCCCGTTGCCGTCCGGACCCGCATCCTCGGCCAGTGCCTCCAGGATCGGATTGAGCACCATGGGCTGACGCTCGATGGTGGGTGCGCCCTTGAGTCGGACGCTGGCGATCTCGCTGTCCAGTCGCTCGCTCACTTCCTTGATTGCTCGACGGACCCGCGCCAGGTCCGCGGCGGTGGGTACGTCCCCGCGGCGCTCGACGATCTCCAGACGGAGCGATGCGCTCTGCAGCGGGTTCCTTAGCTCGTGGGCCAGGAAGCCCATGTGCTGGGCGGCCTGGTTGCGCACCTCGGTGTCGCGCTCCTGCGCGTACTGCGTGGCCGCGTTGGCGATGCCCTCGATGAGAAACCGGGAGAACGCGTGGGACTCCGAGGGCTGCGGATGGAAATCCTCGGCCGTCATCACCTCGTAGAGGACGTCGCGCAGGGTCGCGTACTCGCGGATCAGCCCGTCCAGGTTGTAGCCCAGCCGGAACCGCTGCTGACCGTGGTGCTTGGCCTGCGCCGTCGCCTCGCCGGGACGGGGCTTCTTCCAGGGCCTGGCAGCCTCGTCCCGCAGGCCGTCGGCCACATCCTGGAGGAACTCGATGATCGAGTTCCGGATCTCGTCGCGGGAAAGCGCCTCCGACGCCGACTCCGACATCAGGATGTCGACCCAGCGGTTGGCGATCGCTTCGCGGCGTTGCTCGATGAACTCCGACAGCCTTGCGCTCAAGAGCTCTCCACTCCGACCCAAGTGCGGCCGTTTACGACAGTCAGCGAGGGTTCACGAGTGGGCAGGGCGACCGAACGTCCAGGACCGGCCTGTCCGCCTGCTTCACCTGTGAACGGCCTTGCTGTCGTCGGGGGCCTGGGTGCGATCGTCGAGGCCGTAGTCTCGAAGGACGTGGGCGACCCGGAGGCGGTACGCGCGGAACACGCCGTGACGCCCTGCAACCTGGGCTTCGCGGTGATGGTGGTGGGTGCGCCAGCGTGCGACCGCTGCCTCGTCTGCCCAGAAGGAGAGCGAGAGCATCTTGCCGGGGGTGGTGAGGCTCTCGAAGCGCTCGACGGAGATGAAGCCCTCGATGGCCTCGAGCTCGGGGCGCAGCGCGGCGGCGATGGAGAGGTAGTCGTCGCGCCGGCCGTCCGCCGGCGTCACCTCGAAGATGATGGCGATCATCGCGGCTCCATGTCGGCGAAGCTGGGGAGGCGTGCATTGTGCGACGGCCGGTACCGCGCCTCAAGGCGTGGCCAGTCGGTCCGGGCGGCGACGATCCTCGGGGCAGCCACGTCGCAGAGTCGTCGGGCCAGGCGCTCCCCAGGGCAGCGATGCGGGCCCGCGCCGAAGGCAACGGCGGAATCCAGATCCACCCGGACACAGGCGCCTGGCGTGAGACTCTGCGCCCCCGAGCGCGAGGGGCCGCAGCGCGTATCGCCGGGTGAGGAAGATGGGTGGGCTCGCAGCGAGAGCTGCCTCGCTCGGCGTGGGTTCCGCCTCCGGTCGCCGCAGCAACGCGAGGACGGCGCTGCCCAGGAGGCCGACCATCGCGTCGAAGCCCTGCCACCAGAGCGCCACGATGCTGGCCGTCTGGTCGGCGTCGTCGGGATGGAGCTCATCCTCGACGAGCGCGGAGAGCTGGCGCGTGCTCACGTCCGCCTCGGTGATCGTCTCGCGCGAGGCCGCGGGCGCGGTGGCCTGCACGAGCAATCGCACGCGGGTGACGAGCTCCGGATGAACGTACGGCGGAAACCCGAGCAGCTCGGCCACGACGCTGACCGGGAGCGCTTCCAGCAGCCGATCGAGCGAGGCGCCTCTGGGCGGATGGGTCGCGAGCAGACGCTCCGTCACGCGCTCGGTCGCACCCGTCACCACGACGTCGTCCCAGGGTTCCAGCAGCGCGTCGATGCGGGCCCGGAGCGTCGCATGCCGTGGACCGTCGTTCATCCTGGCCCAGCGGCTCCACAGCTCACCGATCGCGGTGTCGGCCAGCGTGGGTGGGACGAGCGCGTCGGCCGGGCGAACACCGAGGTCGGGATGCTCGAGCAGCGTGCGGGCGTCGTGCCCGTCGGAGTGAGTCCAGCACTTCGAGCGGTCGTCGAGGTGGAGTCGCATGGCGCACCCATGGTGCGCCTCGGCGCGGGGCGGATGCTTCGTCGCCCGACGAAACGAACGCCCTCGGCATTGAGGTAGAAGTGCCCCGATGGTGTCACCGCACCGACTGGCCGAGCTCGCAGGGGCTCTGGCCGATCCGACGCGAGCAAGCATGGTCTCGGCGCTCTTCGATGGGACCTCGCGGCCTGCCGGGGAGCTCGCCGCGCTCGGCGGCGTCAGCGCGTCGACCGCCAGTGCGCACCTGGCACGGCTGGTCCAGCTCGGCCTCGTCGCCGTGGAGCCACGTGGGCGACACAGGTACTTCCGGCTGGGAAGCGTGGCCGTCGCCGAGGCCATCGAGGCACTCGGCTGCGTGTTGCCGCCGGTCCAGGTGCAGCACTCGGCCGCGCAGCGCCAGGTGCGCGAGCTGCGGGTCTGCTACGACCACCTCGCCGGGCGTCTCGCCGTGGCGCTGCGCGAGGCGCTGGTGGCCCGGCGCTGGGTGCGCGAGGGGTCGGCAGGCACGGCGATCACCGACGAAGGCTTCCGCGCGCTGCGCAAGCTCGGTCTCGGCGATCGACTCGACGACGCGCGCTCAGGCCGTCCGCTGGTGAAGACGTGTCTCGACTGGACCGAGCGCCGCGATCACTTCAGCGGGCTGCTCGGTGCCGCGCTGGCCTCGCACTTCATCGAGGGCGGCTGGGTGAAGCGCGTCCGAGGCTCGAGAGCGTTGAGTCTCACGGCGAAGGGGACCGCGGCGCTGCCGAGCCTCGGACTGACCCGACCCGTGGTGTTTGCAGAGGCCGAGCTTCACGGCTGACGGGCCGCACCTCGGGCTCGGAACGAGCCGTCGACCGTTGAACGCGAGGTCGGCTCGGGGTGGGTTCGGAGTCCAGGCGTGCTTCCGCGTGATTCTAAGGCATCGCCGACCGTCCGCGCGAAGGAGCACTCGATGGAACATCCGACATCTTATCGCACGACACAGGTGGACGGTCTTTCCATCTTCTATCGAGAGGCGGGCCCGAAGGACGCACCGACGATCCTCCTCCTCCACGGTCTGCCCTCCTCGTCTCGGATGTTCGAGTCGCTCTTTGCCCGACTCTCGGATCGCTATCACCTGGTCGCCCCCGACTACCCGGGCTTCGGGCACAGTGACGTGGCCGGATCCGAAGAAGTTCGCGTACACGTTCGACCACCTCGCCGAGGTCGTGAATCGCTTCACCGAGGTGCTCGGGATCTCGCGCTACACGCTGTACATGCAGGACTACGGCGGGCCGGTGGGCTTTCGCATGGCGCTGGCCCATCCGGAACGGGTCGAGGCGCTCATCGTCCAGGACGCCGTGGCCCACAACGAAGGGCTCGGTGCGAACTGGAAGACCCGCCGGGCGTTCTGGGCCGATCGTGCTGCGAACGAGAGCGCCCTCCGCACGAATCTCCTGTCTCTGCAGACGACCCGGACGCGGCACGTCGGGAGCGATCCCAGCGTCGAGCGCTATGACCCGGACCTCTGGACCGATGAGTTCGCGTTCCTGAGCCAGCCGGGACAGGCCGACATCCAGAGCGACCTCTTCTACGACTACCGGACCAACGTCGCCGCGTACCCGAGATGGCAGGCGTGGATGCGAGAGAAGCAACCGCGCCTGCTGGTCATCTGGGGAAAGTACGACCTGTCGTTCGACCTCTCGGAGCCGGAGGCCTATCGCCGGGACGTCCCGGACGCCCAGGTCCACGTTCTCGACGCGGGCCACTTCGCGCTCGACACGGCCGCAGACCAGATCGCCAGTCTGGTCCGAGGGTTCCTCTCAGATGAGCGACCCCTGGTTCACTGACAAGAACAAGGCTCCGACGGAGGAGGCCGTCCTCGAGGCGATCGGCCGAATCTCGCTGTCCAGTCGCTCGCTCACTTCCTTGATCGCTCGACGGACCCGCGCCAGGCCGCGGCGGGGGTACGTCCCCGCGGCGCTCGACGATCTCCAGACGGAGCGAGCGCTCTGCAGCAGGGCCTTAGCTGGTGAGGAAGCCCAGGCGGGCGGCCGGTGCGCACCTCGGTGTCGCGCTCCGCGCGTACGCGTGGCCGCGTGGCGAGCCCTCGAGAGAAACGGGAGAACGCGTGGGACTCCGAGGGCGCGGATGGAAATCCTCGGCCGTCATCACCTCGTCGAGGACACGCGCGGGTCGCGTACTCGCGGACGCCCGTCCAGGTGTAGCCCAGCGGAACCGCGCGACCGTCAATGGCCGCGCCGTCGCCTCGCCGGGACGGGGCTCTTCCAGGGCCTGGCAGCCTCATCCCGCAGGCCGTCGGCCACATCCTGGAGGAACTGATGATCGAGTCCGGATCTCGTCGCGGGAAAGCGCCTCCGACGCCGACTCCGACATCAGGATGTCGACCCAGCGGTGGCGATCGCTCGCGGCGTGCTCGATGAACTCCGACAGCCTGCGCTCAAGAGCTCTCCACTCCGACCCAAGGCGGCCGTTTACGACAGTCAGCGAGGGTCACGAGTGGGCAGGGCAACCGAACGTCCAGGACCGGCCTGTCCGCCTGCTTCACCTGTGAACGGCCTTGCTGTCGTCGGGGGCCTGGGTGCGATCGTCGAGGCTGTAGTCTCGAAGGACGTGGGCGACCCGGAGGCGGTACGCGCGGAACACGCCGTGACGCCCTGCAACCTGGGCTTCGCGGTGATGGTGGTGGGTGCGCCAGCGTGCGACCGCTGCCTCGTCTGCCCAGAAGGAGAGCGAGAGCATCTTGCCGGGGGTGGTGAGGCTCTCGAAGCGCTCGACGGAGATGAAGCCCTCGATGGCCTCGAGCTCGGGGCGCAGCGCGGCGGCGATGGAGAGGTAGTCGTCGCGCCGGCCGTCCGCCGGCGTCACCTCGAAGATGATGGCGATCATCGCGGCTCCATGTCGGCGAAGCTGGGGAGGCGTGCATTGTGCGACGGCCGGTACCGCGCCTCAAGGCGTGGCCAGTCGGTCCGGGCGGCGACAATCCTCGGGGCAGCCACGTCGCAGAGTCGTCGGGCCAGGCGCTCTCCAGGGCAGCGATGCGGTCCCGCGCCGAAGGCAACGGCGGAATCCGAATTCACCCGGACACAGGCGCCTGGCGTGAGATTCTGCGCTCCCGAGCGCGAGGGGCCGCAGCGCGTATCGCCGGGTGAGGAAGATGGGTGGGCTCGCAGCGAGAGCTGCCTCGCTCGGCGTGCGTTCCGCCTCCGGTCGCCGCAGCAACGCGAGGACGGCGCTGCCCAGGAGGCCGACCATCGCGTCGAAGCCCTGCCACCAGAGCGCCACGATGCTGGCCGTCTGGTCGGCGTCGTCGGGATGGAGCTCATCCTCGACGAGCGCGGAGAGCTGGCGCGTGCTCACGTCCGCCTCGGCGATCGTCTCGCGCGAGGCCGCGGGCGTGGTGGCCTGCACGAGCAATCGCACGCGGGTGACGAGCTCTGGATGAACGTACGGCGGAAACCCGAGCAGCTCGGCCACGACGCTGACCGGGAGCGCTTCCAGCAGCCGATTGAGCGAGGCGCCTCTGGGCGGATGGGTCGCGAGCAGACGCTCCGTCACGCGCTCGGTCGCACCCGTCACCACGACGTCGTCCCAGGGTTCCAGCAGCGCGTCGATGCCGGCCCGGAGCGTCGCATGCCGTGGACCGTCGTTCATCCTGGCCCAGCGGCTCCACAGCTCACCGATCGCGGTGTCGGCCAGCGTGGGTGGGACGCGCGCGTCGGCCGGGCGAACACCGAGGTCGGGATGCTCGAGCAGCGTGCGGGCGTCGTGTCCGTCGGAGTGAGTCCAGCACTTCGAGCGGTCGTCGAGGTGGAGTCGCATGGCGCACCCATGGTGCGCCTCGGCGCGGGGCGGATGCTTCGTCGCCCGACGAAACGAACGCCCTCGGCATTGAGGTAGAAGTGCCCCGATGGTGTCACCGCACCGACTGGCCGAGCTCGCAGGGGCTCTGGCCGATCCGACGCGAGCAAGCATGGTCTCGGCGCTCTTCGATGGGACCTCGCGGCCTGCCGGGGAGCTCGCCGCGCTCGGCGGCGTCAGCGCGTCGACCGCCAGTGCGCACCTGGCACGGCTGGTCCAGCTCGGCCTCGTCGCCGTGGAGCCACGTGGGCGACACAGGTACTTCCGGCTGGGAAGCGTGGCCGTCGCCGAGGCCATCGAGGCACTCGGCTGCGTGTTGCCGCCGGTCCAGGTGCAGCACTCGGCCGCGCAGCGCCAGGTGCGCGAGCTGCGGGTCTGCTACGACCACCTCGCCGGGCGTCTCGCCGTGGCGCTGCGCGAGGCGCTGGTGGCCCGGCGCTGGGTGCGCGAGGGGTCGGCGGGTAACTCGATCACCGACGAGGGCTTCCGTGCGCTGCGAAAGCTCGGTCTCGGCGATTGACTCGACGACGCGCGCTCGGGCCGTCCGCTGGTGAAGACGTGTCTCGACTGGACCGAGCGCCGCGATCACTTCAGCGGGCTGCTCGGTGCCGCGCTGGCCTCGCACTTCATCGAGGGCGGCTGGGTGAAGCGCGTCCGAGGCTCGAGAGCGTTGAGTCTCACGGCGAAGGGGACCGCGGCGCTGCCGAGCCTCGGACTGACCCGACCCGTGGCGTTTGCAGAGGCCGAGCTTCACGGCTGACGGGCCGCACCTCGGGCTCGGAACGAGCCGTCGACCGTTGAACGCGAGGTCGGCTCGGGGTGGGTTCGGAGTCCAGGCGTGCTTCCGCGTGATTCTAAGGCATCGCCGACCGTCCGCGCGAAGGAGCACTCGATGGAACATCCGACATCTTATCGCACGACACAGGTGGACGGTCTTTCCATCTTCTATCGAGAGGCGGGCCCGAAGGACGCACCGACAATCCTCCTCCTCCACGGTCTGCCCTCCTCGTCTCGGATGTTCGAGTCGCTCTTTGCCCGACTCTCGGATCGCTATCACCTGGTCGCCCCCGACTACCCGGGCTTCGGGCACAGTACGTGGCCGGATCCGAAGAAGTTCGCATACACGTTCGACCACCTCGCCGAGGTCGTGAATCGCTTCACCGAGGTGCTCGGGATCTCGCGCTACACGCTGTACATGCAGGACTACGGCGGGCCGGTGGGCTTTCGCATGGCCCTGGCCCATCCGGAACGGGTCGATGCGCTCATCGTCCAGGACGCCGTGGCCCACAACGAAGGGCTCGGTGCGAACTGGAAGACCCGCCGGGCGTTCTGGGCCGATCGTGCTGCGAACGAGAGCGCCCTCCGCACGAATCTCCTGTCTCTGCAGACGACCCGGACGCGGCACGTCGGGAGCGATCCCAGCGTCGAGCGCTATGACCCGGACCTCTGGACCGATGAGTTCGCGTTCCTGAACCAGCCGGGACAGGCCGACATCCAGAGCGACCTGTTCTACGACTACCGGACCAACGTCGCCGCGTACCCGAGATGGCAGGCGTGGATGCGAGAGAAGCAACCGCGCCTGCTGGTCATCTGGGGAAGGTACGACCTGTCGTTCGACCTCTCGGAGCCGGAGGCCTATCGCCGGGACGTCCCGGACGCCCAGGTCCACGTTCTCGACGCGGGCCACTTCGCGCTCGACACGGCCGCAGACCGGATCGCCAGCCTGGTCCGAGGGTTCCTCTCAGATGAGCGACCCCTGGTTCACTGACAAGAACAAGGCTCCGACGGAGGAGGCCGTCCTCGAGGCGATCGGCCGAGCTGCGCCCGCCTGGCGTGCGCTGTTCGATCAGGTCCGCGCGGAGCATCCGGAGTTGAGTGAGGTGTGGAACTACTACGCCGATGGCGGTTCCTGGTTGCTCAAGGTGTCGCGCGGTTCGAGGACGGTGTTCTGGGTCTCCGTCGTGAAGAACGCGTTCCGCGTCGGGTTCTACTTTCCCGAGCGATTCACAGCGGCGCTGCTCGGGAGCGAACTCTCGCAAGCACTGAAGAGCGAGCTTCGACAGGGGAAGCCGAGCGGGAAGCTTCGCCGCGTTTCGATCGAGTTCGGTTCCCGGGGAGCGATCCGGGACGTGATGGCGCTGATCGCCTTGAAGAAGACGCTGAAGTAGAGCTGCCGGAGCCCGCTCCGTGGTCTCAGGCTGACAGAAGCGAAGCAGCCCAGCCGCTCGCCTCGGGGTACTCGCGTGTGTCGAGAACGAATTCCTGTCCGCGACTGACCGACTCGAGCAGCACCCTGTCACCGTCCCGGCGCCAGCGCTCAGGCTTCCGATGGTAGGTGAGGGCCGTCCGGCCTTCCGGGTGAAACCAGCGGGGGAGCGACCACCTGGTCGGTGTTTCCGCTTCGACGGCGGTGAGCTGGCGACCCGGCGCACTGAACTCGAAGACGCCGGCCCCGGGTAGGCCTGCCCCGAGTCCACGCGGAAGTGCGAGGGCCTTTGCACCGACGTAGAGCGTGTTCGACGGATCGCGCTCGAACGTGGTGTGTGGATGGTCCTTGGCCCAGCCCCACTCGGCCGTGGCGAGCTGCGGACGAAGGTGGTCGACGGCGAGGATGTGCTCCACCTGGAGCCACCCCCAGATGACGTGCACCCGCTTGCCCGACCATCCAGAGCGCTCGTCAAACCTTTGGAAGAGCCCCCAGAACAGGAACAGGTCCCCGGCGCAGACGCCGTTCGTTCTCAGGTGACTCTGGGCGCTCTTGTGCTGGCCGAGTGCGGGTCTCCAACCGGGTCCACGCGGCCGCATCTCCGGACGAAGGTCCGGGTCGAGGTGAGCAAATGCGGTTCGAGAGATCGTGCCCTTCGTGAGACTCTCGACGAGATCACCGAGCTGGTGCCCACGCCACGCGAGGTCCTCGTACCGGACCGGCGACCGTGCGTACGGGATGGGCATCGCGAACATCGAGCCGTCGGGAAAGAGGGGGCTGGGGCAACCGCCGCTGCCGGAGTCGAAGCCCTTTCGGCTGATAATGATGCGCATGGGCGGGAACGCTCAGGCTAGCAGGCGCCGTTGCCTATCGGGCGGACCGTGAATGCTCGCCATCGCGATGCCTGGCGGGGCGAAAGCAGGCGGGGCACCGTGCCACGGCGAGTCGACCGGAATCCCGTCACACTTGTCACTCCTCAGCGGCGAGGCCGGGCGCTACTTCTGGGGGCGTCGATGAAGGACACCCGAAGCAAGAGAGGTCAGCGATGACGAAGCACAGGACCGGAACACGTGACGAGTGGCTCGCAGCGCGGCTCGAGCTGCTCGCGGCCGAGAAGGAGCTGACGCGGCGCAGCGACGAGCTGGCGCGGAAGCGGCAGGAGCTCCCGTGGGTCCGGATCGGCAAGGAGTACAGATTCGAGACCGACGAGGGGAGCGCCTCGCTGAAGGATCTCTTCCGGGGGCGCTCGCAGCTCCTCGTCTACCACTTCATGTTCGGCCCGGATTACACGGCGGGGTGTCCGTCCTGCTCGTCCATCGCGGACGGGTTCGACGGGGTCGCCGTCCACCTGTCCAACCACGACGTCACGCTCTCGGCGGTGTCGCGGGCACCGCTGGCGAAGCTGCAGGGGTACAAGCGGCGAATGGGGTGGTCGTTCCCCTGGGCGTCCTCGTTCGGCAGCGATTTCAACTTCGACTTCAACGTCCAGGTCACGAAGGAGCAGCAGGACAAGGGGGGCGTCGAGTACAACTTCCGTCGCGAGGCGCAGTGGGATCTGAGCGGTGACGTGGGACCGGTCGCCGAGATCGCCGCGTCGACCGGAACCGATGTGGCCACCTACACGCGCGAGAGGCCCGGCATGAGCGCGTTCGTGCTCGAGGACGGCGCCGTCTACCACGCGTACTCCGCCTACGCGCGCGGCCTGGATGGCCTCTGGGGCATGTACCAGTGGCTCGACCGCGCACCCAGGGGGCGGAATGAGCAGGGCATCTGGTGGCGCCGTCACGACGAGTACGGCAAGCAATGACCGCAGTCGCCATGCCCTCGGAGCGATTGTCCCATCGCGCGGTTCTGGGCATCTCGGCGCTGCTCTTCGCAGCGAGCGCCGCGGTGACGGTCGTCTGGTGCGCGTCCATGTCGTCGATGCCCGGGATGCCCGGGATGCCCATGCCCGGGGGCTGGACGATGTCGATGGCCTGGATGCGGATGCCCGGTCAGACGTGGATCGGCGCCGCGGCGTCGTTCACTGGCATGTGGGTGGTGATGATGGTGGCGATGATGCTGCCGTCGCTGGTTCCGATGCTGGGGCGCTACCGCGCGGCTGTGGATTGGACGGGCGGGACACGGCACGGATGGCTCACGGTGCTGGTGGGGGCCGGGTACTTCTCCATCTGGAGCGCGCTGGGATTGCTGGTGTTCCCGATCGGCGTGGCGCTCGCGACGGTCGAGATGGAGCACGTGACGGTGGCGCGCGCCGTCCCCCTTGCGACTGGACTGGTCGTGCTCATGGCGGGGGCCGTCCAGTTCACCGGATGGAAGTCGCGGCAGCTCGCGTGTTGCCTGAACCTACCCGGGCGGGGGAGGTCGTTGTCCGCCGACGCGGGAACGGCCTGGAGGCATGGACTGCGCCTCGGGCTTCGCTGCAGCGCCTGTTGTGCCGGTCCGATGGCGGTCCTGCTCACCGTCGGGGTCATGGACCTCCCGGCGATGGCGGTGGTGGCGGCGGTCATCACGGGCGAACGTCTCGCCCCGGGAGGTGAGCGCGTGGCGCGCGCGATCGGGGCAGTCGCCATCGGGGCAGGAGTGTTTCTCGTCGCCCGCTCAGCGGGAATGCACTGACAGCGCTGCCACGGGGTCCTGGGACACGACCGACGCGCCGCCGCCATCGACGAGG
>CAWCLY010000010.1:0-8935 GCA_963796475.1 uncultured delta proteobacterium | reverse complement strand
TTCTCCTGGCATCGGGGCCCCCGCGGGCCGCCCGGTGTCCGGGGGTGGGACGGCGCTTCCCGGATCCGGTTTCAGACGGCGCGAGGCCGGCGGGCGGCGAACGCGGCTACCAGGAGGGCGAGGCCGGGGGCGAGTCCGCCCGCGTTCCCGGTGCTGCTGCAGCCGGAGGACGACGTGCTCCCGGTCCCCGAGCTCGCTGCGCAGTCCTTCGAGGCACCGCCCTGCGGATACACGTCGAGACGAACTGCTTGCTCCCGGAGTCCAGCACTCGCTTCGAGGTCTCGCCGATCGGCTCGTTGGCGTACATGGTCGAGCTCGGGTCGGGCGCGTGGTCGAGCCCCAGGAAGTGCCCGAACTGGTGCGTCGCCGCGTTCTGGATGTCGTTGGCGACGCAGGAGGTGGAGAGGGCATTCGGGGAGCACGGGGGCGAGTCGACGATGGTCGGGAAGGCGGTGACGGCGTCCAGCTCGACGTCGGCGTCGACCAGCTCACCGGTGGCCGTGATGAAGGTCGACGTGGTGAGCGCCACGACCCCACTGGTGTGGTCCCAGCAGTCGTAGACGTTGCTGCACGTGCCCGCGGCCAGGCATGCGTCGCCGGAGGGCACCACCGCGGAGCAGAGGCGGGTGTGGTAGAGGACCAGGTTCTCGTTCGGCCCGCCCTGGACGTAGCCGATCGACCGCGAGGCCGAGGCTGTGCCCTCGAACTTGAGATTGCCGCAGGCCTGCAGCTGGGTCTCCCAGGTCTGCGCCGAGCGTGAGACTGCGGTGAGGGCGCCCGCACCAAGGGTGGGGTCGCCTGCGCTGCTCTGCACCAAGGTCACCCGGCCGCGGGTTCCGGCGCTGACGGGCGAGTGGAAGCAGTGCGCGCCGGCCCCGCTGGTGGTCTTGCTCCGGACGTACTGCAAGGTGGACTGGCCGAGCAGCAACCCGGACAGGACGGCCGCGGCCGCGAGCTTCACTGGAGCGCCGCCTGGACCGAGGCCCGGAGCGCCGAGACGGAAGTGGGGCGCGCGCCGCGGGCGGCTGACCGGGCGGAGCGACGAGCTCGAGGCCGTCGAGGCTGGCGGGGACCGCCCGGCTCCCGGCCATGCCGTCTCCGGGCTGCACGCGATAGACGCCCTGGGCGAGCCCCACCACCCGGTGCACGGCACCGGACTGCTCGAGGAAGAGCACCACCCGCTCGCCGCTGGAGAGCTCGGCCACCCCGGACACCCGCTGGCCGATCCCGTCCCGTTCTCCTCCGGGCTGGATCATCGTCATTCGGCCGTGCGCGCCGCCCTTCCAGGCATCGCGCACCTCGACCACCACGTGGGTGACGATGCGCCGGTGGTCGCCGGTCCAGACCGATGTCGAGGACACCACCTGACCGTCGACGACGTCGGTGGGCCCAGGCCGCCACGTCCATCTGCAGCGCGGCGCTGGCGAAGGCCGGAGCGGCGGCGAGAAGGGTGAGCAGGACGAGGGGTTTCACGGAGGGCAGGGGACGGGAAACCATCGAAACCGCCGGGGGGTGGAGGACTTCCCGGGCCGGGCCGCCGGCGCGGGCACGGGTGGGACCGGCGAGGCGGGTCCCGGCGGAACCCCGCGGAGTCCCTGAGCGGCGCGCTGCGGCGGAGCCCGGATGTCAGAGGGGCGAGAGGCAACGCCACGATCAGGAGTCGTGTCGTGGCAGCGATCGAGATGACCGTGGTTGACGAGTCGAGCCGCCGCCTTCACCAACCGTGGGGTCCTTGAACCGTCGGCCTTCGCTCCCAGCGCCGGACTCGACTTCCTCTGCGGATCTCGCGACCGGGTGCTGCTTGCCGGGTCTCGCCGGAGTTCGCTCTCCATCACTCGTTTCCCTGCCCACTGCGGCGCGCTCAACGAGGCGCCTTGACCGCGCGCTTCCTGCTGGGCCGGCCCCGGAGGCGGGTGGTGCCCGCGCGGCGCAGCGTGCTGAGGACGGCGGGAGCGCCGCCTTGTACTTCCGGGCCAGCTGGGCGCTCGCGGCTCCCTTCTCGTATTCCTTGCGGAGCAGCGTGGCCTGCGCGTCGTTGAACTCAGACGGCGCGCCGCGGCGTCCGGTGCGGCGGCCATTCCGGGTACTTTGCCCCGCGGGTCGGCCCTGCATCCGGACGGCGCCCGAGAGCGCGCCGCTGATGCTCGAGAGACGCCGCTCGAGGACCTCGTTGCGATTGGCTACCCGCTCCATTTCCCGGACCAGGTCGCGCAACAGCCGCTTCAGATCAGGGATTCTTTCTTTCCCTCCGGACCGCACCATAGCCTCCACTCGCCACATCAAGTAATTCGGGGCCAGGCGCCACCGGGCGTTCGAGTTCCGCCGACTCATTGCGTGTCCTCTTCCACGGTGAGCTGGTAGCTGTCCTGGAAGTTGGACTCGCGGTTCTTCGAGTCCTGCACCTTGAAGAAGTACACCCCGGGGTCGGCCGCGTAGCGGATGACCTCCGGAGCGTCGCCCTTGGCCCGGTCCGAGGTCTGGACCAGGGTGAGCGAGCCGTCCTCCTGACGCTCGTAGAGGAACAGCGCGACGTCCACCTTGAGGATGCCGGTGAGCGTGGCCCGGAGGGCGGTCTTCACCGGCCGGTCCGAGGGTCCAGCCGGAAGAAGTCCGCGTCCCGCTTCGGGTAGATGGTCCCGCGGATGGGCCGCCCCAGGGCGAGGGGCGTCGCCTGGTCTGCGGTGTCGTTCGGCTCCCGCTCCTCGCTGCCGTCGTCGGGGATGGTCCGCACCGTCAGGCGATACGGCTGGTCGGGGTTCTCGAACTCGCGGACCCACTTGCCGTCCACCTTCCGAAGCGCGCCCTCCACCTTGACGAAGCACTCCTTGCCGCAGGCCACGCTGTTCAGCCGCTCGGGCTCCTTCACCGCGCCGTCGTTGGATTGCTGGAGCACGTGCTCGGTGCCCGGCTTGCTGCCGGCTCCACCAGCGACAGCTGGAGGTCCAGCTTCTCGACGCCGCTCAGCTCGAAGCGCACCAGCGAGGGCTGCGGCGGCCGGACGACGTAATAGTCGACGTCGCTCTTGGGGGTGAGGAAGCCCTCCCGGTAGCCCTCGAGCGGGAGTGGCGTGGCGTGGGCCAAATCGTCGTTGGGCTCGTACTCGGCGCTGGCCCCGGCGGCCTCGCGCGAGACGGTGAGGGTGTAGGGGTGCTCGGGGTCGAAGCCGCGCCGGGCCTCCTTGCCGGTGCCGGTCCAGGCGCTCTTCACCACCACGTCGATGACCCGGTCCGTCGCCGCGCACCGCGACGTTGCGCTGGGACAGCGGCTGGCCCTCGGTGCCGCGGGCGGTGAAGAGCGTCGCCTCGGCCTCGGAGAGCAGCTGGATCTCGGGCCGGACGCCGGGCACCCCGCTCAGCTCCAGGCGCAAGGCGATACGCGGTGGCTCGGGCGCGGCCGCGCCGGCGTCCAGGTCGGGCCGGGCGCCCCCGAGCGGCGGCGGCTGGGCCGGGAAGCCCTGCTCGCGGGCGGCTGGGCGGGGACCGGTGGCGCCTCGGCGGTGCTCGCCGGCCCCGCGTCGGCCACGCCCGGCTCGGCCGGCCCGGCGTCAGGCCCGGTGTCGAGGACGATCCGGAAGTGGTCCTCGTCGCCCGGGGAGCCGTAGAGACCCTGGACAGTCCAGGCGCCGCCCTGGGGCACGAGCTCGGTCGCATCGGCGTGGCGGTCGTTGGGCTCGACCTCCATCCCCGGCCTCGGCTCCCCGTAGCGGACGGACAGGCGTGTATGCGCCGCCGCCGCCCTTCCGCGCCGCCGAGACGCGGAGGAGCAGCTTTCCCGCGCACGGTCAGGTTGGGGAACCGGGCCGGCTGCCCCTCGCTCTCGCCGCTGGCCGCGGCCAGCCGGGTGCGGGTCTCGTCGTACGCCTCGAGCAGCACCACCGTCCCCGGGATGCCGCTCACCGTCACCTCTGCCACCCGCGGCTGCTCGGCGAAGAGGAGGTACCAGTCCTCGTCGGGCCGGGCCGGGGTGCTGGAGAGGCTCGCCGCCACGTCGGTGCTCTCGCCGATGGGCATCGACTGCTCGGGCCGGTCGTTCGGCTCCACCTCGGCCCGCTGCGCCGGCCCCGCGTCCGTCGCGCCGGCGGCGGGGGGGCCTCCGGTCTTGCGCGGACATCCCGGGAGGACGAGCAGAAGCGACAGGACGGCGAGTGCGCGCGCGGAGCTCACGGGGCTCAAGGACCTACCACAGCCCCGGGCCCCGCCTCCTTCGAGACTGGAGTGGAGGCGCCCAGGTGGGCGATGCTCGACCGACGTTCCCCCCGCCATGACCTTCAGCCTGCTCCTCGGGGTCGTCCTCTCGGCAGTCCCCGCGACTCGGCTTCGTCCAGGCCACCGACTGGTACGAGCGTGCGAGCGCCCCGGCCCACTTCCAGCCGCTGCAGCTGGTCGGACGGAGATCTGCCGCACTGCCTGGTGCGCCGCGAGCAGCGATGCGCAGGCCGACGCGCTGAGCCTCGGCTTCGCCAGCCATGGTGGCGGTGGACGAGATGCGCGATCGCCGACCGGGAACCAGGTCGACACCGCCACCTTTCACGCCTCGGCGCGGCCCCGGAAGTTCGTGCTCCGCACCGACGGCCGGGCGAGCACCTTCTCCGTGGCGGACACCGAGGGCATCCAGAGCGGTGAAGCTGGACGCACCGCTGCAGGGCTAGGTGTTCACGCTCGAGGTGCTCGACGTCGAGCCCGCCGAGGATCCGGCCGCGCCGGCCTGCATCTCGGAGGTGGAGCTCGTCTCCCACGGCAAGCCCATGCCGCATCCGAAGAAGGCCCTGCTCCAGTGGAACGCGGATCGCGCCCGGCTGCTCGGCGTCTGGTACGCCGGCGACGAGAGCAACCCCGACCAGAGCCTGGCCTTCTTCCTCGACGGCAGCTGGCAGTACCGGGCGGTGGTCTACGACGAGCCCACCCGGCCGAAGACCATCGCCGGGAGCTGGGGCCTGGACAAGAAGGGGCTCTGGATGAAGGCGCCCGGTTCGGGGAAGGGGCGGGTCACCCCCGAGGTGGAGACCAAGGCCGACCCACGCGGGAAGGGACGCAGCACGCTCCAGCTGAAGGGCGGCGTCCCCGCGGCGCTGCGGGTCGCCTTCCGGGACCGACGCTAGGCGAGGCGCGCCCCCGGCCGGCTACCGGATGGCGGCGCTCCGCTTCTTCCGCGCCGAGAAGCGCTGGAAGAAGTCCACGATCTCCTGCAGCGCCACCTTGGCGTCGGACGCGTCCTTGAACTCCGACTCGAGGAAGATGCCGCCGCAGGACTCGCACGTGTCGTAGTGCAGGGGGTGCTGCCGGTCACCGCCATCCACCCGGACCAGGTCCACCTGGCACTCGGGACACTGGCCGGTGAGGGCCTCGGCGTCGACGCGCCCTCCGAGGCTCTCCAGCCCGGGGAGGTTGTTGTGGAGGAGCAGGCGGTTCAGATCCGCGACGTCCATCCACAGTCCGCCGCACTCTCCGCAGCGTCGCAACGTCGTCTCTTCACCTTCCAGCTCTGCCATCTCGACGTTGCAGCTGGGGCAATCCATGAAGACGCGTCTTCTCCGTGCGGGGGGAGCAATGCTCCGCGTGAGGGATGCACCGGGGAGTCTAAGGCCGGGAATTTTTATCCTGCAACCGGCAGAACCCAGCACCAACGGGTTTTCCGCTTTCACTTCACCCGGGTGGTCCGGGCACCCAGGCTCTGGAGCTTCCCCTCGAGCGCCTCGTAGCCACGGTCCAGGTGGTAAACGCGCGCGACCCGGGTGATGCCGGTGGCCCGGAGCCCGGCGAGGATGAGCGAGGCCGAGGCCCGCAAGTCCGTGGCCATGACCGGCGCGCCCGAGAGGGTGTGGACTCCCTTCACCACCGCGGTGTGGCCCTCCACCCGGATGTCCGCCCCCATCCGCCGGAGCTCGGCCACGTGCATGAAGCGGTTCTCGAAGATGTTCTCCGAGACGACGCTGGTCCCCCGGGCGAGGCTGAGGAGCGCCATGAGCTGCGCCTGCATGTCGGTGGGGAACCCCGGATGCTCCGTGTCTGGAGGTCGACCGGGTCCGGCACGTCCGGCCCCGCGGCAGCGCAGCCCCTCCGCGTGGACACCACGGTGCAGCCGGCCTCCCGGAGCTTCCCGATGACGGCGTCGAGGTGTGCCGGGATGGCGCCCAGCACGTGGACGTCTCCCCCGGTGATGGCGGCGGCGACCAGCAGCGTCCCGGCCTCGATCCGGTCGGGGATGACCGTGTGGTCCACCCCGGCCAGCCGGGAACGCCCTCGATCCGGATGATGTCGGTGCCGGCACCCTGGATCCGGGCGCCCATCGAGACCAGCGCCCGGGCGAGGTCCTCGACCTCGGGCTCGCGGGCGGCGTTCTCGAGCACGGTCGCCCCCTCGGCGAGAACCGCGGCCATGAGGACGTTCTCGGTGCCGGTGACGGTGATCTTGTCGAAGCGAACCGTCGCCCCTCGGAGCCGCTTCGCCCGGGCCTCGACGTACCCGCCCTCGAGGAGGATGTCCGCGCCGAGGGCCCGGAACCCCTTCAAGTGCTGGTCGATGGGGCGGGCGCCGATGGCGCACCCGCCGGGCAAGCGACACCCGGGCCCGGCCGAACCGGCCGAGCAGCGGCCCGAGCACCAGCACCGACGCCCGCATCTTCCGGACCAGGTCGTACGGTGCCTCCGGCACCACGTCGGCCGGGGCATGCACCCGGACCACGTGGCGCTCGGCGCCCGGGACCCGCTCGGCGTCGACGCCCATCGTCCGGAGCAGCTCGAGCAAGGTGGTGACGTCGGCGAGGTCCGGGACGTTGCGCAGGGTCGTCGCGCTCTCGCCGAGGAGGGCCGCGGCCATCAGGGGCAGGGTGGCGTTCTTGCTGCCCGAGACGCGCACCTCGCCCTCGAGCCGGACGCCGCCTTCAATGTGGATCTGGTCCAAGGGCTCGCTTCTCCTGGGTTCGTGTCCGCCGGGCCGCGGAGGTGTGTCCCGAGGGCCAGCCGATCGTGTCGTGCGAGGTCGCGTTCGATGCGGACGGAGCCATATCCCGCCCTCTCGAGCAAGGACTGGACCGCCGGCCCCTGCCGATCGCCGATCTCCATCGCCAGGAGCCCGCCCGGCACGAGCCAGCGCGGGGCCCCGGCGATGATCCGCCGGACGACGTCCAGCCCGTCTCCCCCCCGTCGAGCGCGAGGACGGTTCCCGCCGCACCTCGGCCGAGAGGGTGGGGATCTCCCCGCGGGCGACGTACGGCGGGTTGGCGACGACGGCGTCGAAGGGTGGCTCGGCCTCCGACCGGGCGCGAACAGGTCCCCCGCCCGGACCTCCACCCGGTCGCGCGGCCCCGAGCGCCGCGGCGTTGGCCCTGGCCACCTCGGCCGCCTCGAGCGAAGCTCGGTGGCCACGACCCGGGCCTCCGGCCGCTCGAGCAGCGAGGGTGATCGCCGACGCATCCCGAGCCGGCGCAGAGGTCGAGCAGCCGGAGCTCGCGGTCCGCGGGGAGCGCCCGGAGGACGGCCTCCACCAGGAGCTCAGTCTCGGGGCGGGGGATGAGCACCCGCGGGTCCACCGCGAACGGCCGGCCGTAGAACTCCCGGGTCCCGGTCAGGTACTGCGTCGGCTCGCCGGCCGCGCGCCGGGCAATCAAGGAGCGGTATGCGGCGAGCTCCGCGGCCTCAGCGGCCGGTCGAGGTCGGTGTACAGCCGCACCCGGCGAGGTCCGGAGGGTGTGCGCGAGCAGGAGCTCCGCCGTCAGCCGGGGAGAGTCCAGCCCCAGCTTCTCGAAGTGCTGGGATGTCCAGCCGAGGACCCGGCGCACCGTCCAGGGCTGCTCGCTCATGCCTGGGGCTGAGGGCGCGCCGACTCGGCCTTGAGCTGCTCGGCCTGGAAGTAGGTCCGGCAGGCGACGACGATGTCCTCGATGTCCCCGCCCATCCGCGCCGGGAGGTTGTGCCAGGTCATGCCGATGCGGTGGTCGGTCAGCCGGTCCTGCGGGAAGTTGTAGGTCCGGATCTTCTCGCTCCGGTCGCCCGTGCCCACCTGCCCCCGGCGGAGCGAGTCGCGCTCGGTGGTGATGCGCTCCTGCTCCAGCTCGTAGAGCTTGGCCCGGAGCATGCGCATGGCCATGGTGCGGTTCTTGGTCTGGCTCTTCTCCTGCTGGCACTTCACCACGATGCCGGTGGGCTTGTGGCGGAGGCGGACCGCCGAGTCGGTGGTGTTGACGCTCTGGCCCCCTGCGCCGGTGGAGCGCATGACCTCCATCTCCATGTCGGCGGGGTTCAGCTGGACGTCCACCTCCTCGGCCTCGGGCATCACCGCCACGGTGATGGTGGAGGTGTGGATGCGGCCCTGCGCCTCGGTGGCCGGCACCCGCTGCACCCGGTGGACGCCCGACTCGTACTTCATGGAGGAGTAGACCGCCTCGCCGGAGAGGGTGACGGTGGCATCCTTGATCCCTCCCGCGTTCCCCGGGCTCACGTCGACCAGCTCGGCCTTCCAGCCCTTCCGGTCCGCGTAGCGGAGGTACATCTGGAGGACCTCCTAGGCGAAGAGCCCGGCCTCGTCGCCTCCGGCCCCGGCGCCGGATCTCGAGCAGGACGTTCTTCTCGTCGTTGGGGTCCCTGGGGACGAGGAGGACCTTGAGCTCGGCCTCGAGCGCGTCGCGGCGCTCCCTGAGCGCCGGGAGCTCCTCCTTGCCCAGCGCCCGCTCGTCCGGGTCCGTGCTCTCCAGCATCCGCTCGGCCTCGGCGAGGTCCGCCCGCACCGCCTTGAACGCGCGGTACACGGCGACCAGGCGCTCGAGGACGAGCGCTCCTTCATCACCTTGGTCAGGCGCGCGCTGTCCCCAGCGTCTCGGGGTTGGCGAGGTCCGCCTCGAGCCGGTCGTAACGCCGCTCGACTTCGTCCAGCTTGTCGATCATCTGCCGGGGAGCCTCTACCTCGCCCGGGCGCCCTCCGCCACCCTCCGCGTGCCCGGC
>CAWCLY010000009.1:0-13009 GCA_963796475.1 uncultured delta proteobacterium | reverse complement strand
ACGGGGGTGGGTTCTCACATGGGGGCGGACGCCGCGCGCGCATCCCATGCCCAGGCAGACGACGGCCGGCCAGCCCCAGCGCCCCAACAGGCGTGAACGCGCACACCGCTTCCCACGACGGCCCGCACCCGCATCCGGCCCCCTCGATGGGTGATTCCAACGGCGCCGGACGCTGCCACAGCGGCGACGGCTTGCCAATCGGTGTGGCGGGCGAGCCCGACCGTGGCGCAAATGACCCGGCGGTCGCCTCCGGCAGAGCGAGGGTTGCCGCGTCTTCCTCCACCCGCCTACCCTCGCTGGTCCGGCGGCCGTCGACACCCCAGGGGCGAGGCGGATCGACGAAGTCTTGGGCAGACTCCCGGCTCCGTGGCTGCTCGCCGGAGGCGCAGGAATCTTCAGCGCCGACTGCGTGAAGGCCCTGGCCAGGGCCGGATTCGAGCCCGGGGACTTCGGAAGCTACAACCACGTGAAGCAACGCATCCGCGAGGCCAAGCGGCGGGTCCGCGATGCGAAGCCGGGAGCGGAGCCGGGCAAGCCCGGTGGGCGCCGAGCGCCCACGACCGGCTCCTGGCCCAGTCCACCAACGGGCACCTGCAACAGAACGCGCCGTTCCAGCGGAAGCGCGGGGACAACTGCCAGAACGAGAAGCCAGGCCCGGGCGGCCCGGGTGCCCCCTGCTACGACCTCGGGCTGGCGCCCTGCGCTCCGCTTCCCAAGGGGACCGAGCGGGCGCACCGCGGAACGAGCCACTGGGCCGGCGGCGCGGCAGAGAGCGCGTTCGCCCAGGGCAAGGAGAAGGGTGACCCGGTCTCGTCCCGCCAGAGCAACGCGCTCGCACGGAACACCATCCGCCTGGCGGCGAAGGGGCCGACCCGGAGCGACGTCAAGGGTATGGAGGCCGACGCCAGGCGACGTCGGTCGGAGGAGCGCGACGCGCGCGCGGCCAGCGCGGGCGAGGTCCGCGCGAAGACGGCAGGGAAGGTCTCGGCTGACCAGGGAGGGCAAGAAGGCCGCGGTCGACGAGGACTCCGCCGAGAAGTGCATCGAGAGCTGGATGAAGCTCGCCAACGAGGCGATGCGGCGCCAGGTGATGCAGGATTACTCGGAGGAGAACTATCCGGCCACGAAGAAGAAGCTGGAGAAGGCCGAGGGGGACGCCAAGAGGGCGGCCAAGGACGCGGGGAAGAATTCTCAAGGAGGCGTACGAGAGCGGCGACCGGGACCCGATCAGGAAGGCCCGCCAGGACTTCGGCTGGGCCAAGCAGGACGAGGCGGAGGCGAAGGCGGCCAACGCCTCGGCCCACTGCCTGAAGGCCCAGGTGAGTACGCTCCAGGGGCAGATGCAGGGCAACGGGGGGGCGATGCCGGCCATGACCGGCAGCGTCCCCGGCCGCGGGCGCAATCAGTACGGTGGCAAGCGCCGGAGCAAGGCGGACGAAGACGACTGACGACGACGCGGGAGGAGACACACCCATACCAGCTGAAGGCCCGGACGATTTCAACACCCAGTACCAGTACTCGGCGATCAGCGGGACCTCGCTCCGCAACTGCTACGCGATCGGCTACCGCACTCCCTTCGAGGAACCCTTCTCGCCCCTCGCGCTGGAGTCATGGGTCATCCAGAGCGTGGAGGACGAGTTCAACTTCCTCTTCGGGACCGAGAACTGGTTGACGGGACTCTGGCTGGCAACCGGCGGGCCGCTGTACGTCGCCGCAAGCAGAACAGCGACAGCCAGGTGCGGCGGTGCAAGGATCTGAAGAATGGCGTCGAGCTCGACGCCTGGGAGAAGCTGAAGATCGACCTGCAGCCGCTGGGCATCTGGGGCCTTCCGGACCGGGACGGTGTACGTCTGGGGGAGGCAGGGAGAGAAGACGGCGCTCCGTGCCCTCGACGGGAAGAAGTGGCGCCCGCTGCCCTGCCCGGGAGCCATGTCGCAGCTCCACGGTCTCGCGCCGGACCAGCTAAGGGCCGCCGGGTACGAGGGACTGCTCGCGCGATGGGACGGAACCCGCTGGACCCGGCTCACCGCGGAGACCGATGAGAACTTCACCGGGCTGCACGTGGTCTCGAAGGACGACTTCTGGGCCACGACCCGAGGGTGGTGAGCTGTTCGAGGGCAGCAAGGACGGGTGGGCTCTCCGCGCGCGCAACCCCAGCAAGGGGGAGCCGCTCTACGACGTCGCGCGCTGGAAAGGGGACCTGTCGGTGGCGGGCGGGGACGCCGGGCTCCTGAAGCTGGCGGGAAAGGGCCGGAAGCTCGAGGTGGTGAAGCCGAACCTGGACGCCGGGAGCTTCGACACCCGGGCGGAGCTCCTCATGAGCTGCATGGACAATCTCCTCGACCAGCGACGGAAAGACCTTCAAGTCCCGGGGGAGGGAGGACTTCCTCGAGTTCCGGAAGGACACTTCACCCCTCTCGGGAGGACTTGGCGGGAGCGACGATGGGCTTCACCTCCGAGGTCGACGCGAGGGTCCTCGCCAGCAATCCGCTGGTGACGCTGGCGCGCGTCGAGCTGGGGATGACCCTCTACCTCGACGAGCCAATCCACTGGGCGCGCGAGGGCGCGGCCCGCGCGCTGGAGGTCTTCCTCCGGCGGACGCCGGCCGAGCTGCGCTGCTGGTACACCACCTCGCACCTCGAGGTGTGGAAGGCGGCCCGCCCCTCGCTGGAGACCGACTGGGTCGAGAACCTGCGGGTGACGGCCTCGCGGCGCAGCCCCGCCACCTGTTCGAGCCCGCGCTCGCCGACGGCGCGGCACGCCGTCCCAGGGCTTCCGCTACCGCGAGGTGGACCCTCGCCGGTCCGACCGAGGGGCCTACGCGAGCTCACGCTCCCCCAGGAGATGCGCGGGGCGGAGCTGGAGGCGCTGGTGCGCGAGGTCGTCGCCTGCGGCCGGTCCTCTGCGGCGTCGGCGGGGCCGCGGTGCGGTGGAATCCGCAGTTCCGGCGCATCGCCTTCACCCGCATCCGGGGCTGGTGCAAGCGCTTCCTCGGCGTCGACGTCCAGGAACCCGAGGAGAGCTGCTGGACGGCGCGAGAGCAGCTCCCGGGGAGCAACTGGCTCACGGTGTGCGGTCCGGGCTTCGCCGTCCCGCCCGAGCTGGCGGCGCTGGCGGCGTGGACGGGCCCAGGCGACGCGGTGAGCGTCTCGGCCTCGGCGGGGGCACGCTCCTCGTCCGTGCGGGGACGGAGCCGACCCTCGGCGACCGCGATGCGCTCGACTTCCCCGCTGCGCTCGCGCGCGTGGCCGCCGCGCTCGCGCCGCTCTTCGGCCCGGCCCCGGAGGGGCTGGGGATTCTGGCAGGCCCCCTCCCCGGTCCCGAGGAATGGTGCATGGGTAATCGGCCCCGAGGCCTGGGTCCGGCCCGCCCCGGGCCCTCTTTTTTTTTTCCCGTCCTCAGGCGATGTTGCCGAGGCCCATGCTCCCGAGCAGACCACCTGCTGCCCGCCCATCTTCACCACCGGGCAGCCGAGGACGGCGCAGGCCTTGGACATGTTCACCCCGGTGAGGATGTCCTTCTCCGCTTGGAGGGAGGAAGCATCCCCACCCCGGCCTCGTTTCCCTTGATGCCCGAGGCGACCGAGTCGGTGGTCATCACCTTCTTGTCCTGATGTCTGACCCCGTCCGCAGGGCTCTCGGAGATGCTGCTGCTGTCGGCGAGGATGGGAAACGGGCAGGATGCCCTGCGGCCCGGCGGGCGGGGCGGGGCGGGCACGAGACAGACGTTGGGCGCGAGGCCGGCGAACTGCAGCGGCTGCGACTCGGTGGCGACCTCCATCATCATCGCGATCAGCACGGCCTCATCCTTTCTCCTTCGGGGCAGGGAGCGACAGCGGCACCGCGCCCCGGCGGGCCCGCGCGTCCGAGCCGACGGCGAGCGCGTTCCGGGCGGCTGGGTCCCCGTGCTGTGCGGCGGTGACCGCGACGACCAGCGCGGTAGGCATCGCCGCGGCACCCAGGTCTCCGAAGCACGCCGGCACGAATCCCGTCCGCATCCGGGGGGAGGCGACCTCCACGTAGTCCCGCCCGGCGGTGGACAGCCCTCCGGGAGCGAGCGCACGCCAGCCCGAGCACCCGCTGCGGGTGCGCGTTGCTCGTTATTCACGTCGGCGAGGGTCCGCTCCAGCGGAGCCCGGGCCTTCTTCAGCACACGGTGTGCGCCCGGAGAGTGCGGGTCAGCCCCGCGCCGTCCACCGGCGCGTCCGCGGGCAGCGCCTCCTCGTCCAGCACCGCACCCTCGAGGGTGGCGAGCAGCGGGCTCCGCAGCCGGGCCGCCACGTCGGCGCGGAGCAGGAGGAGGAACGCCGCGCCCTCGCCGTGGATGGGGGCCTCCGGGTGCTCGCCGTCGAAGAGCCGGCCCTCCTCGAGCAGGGCCGCGGCTCGCTCCACGTCGTAGGCCGTGTCCACTGCCCCGACCAGGGCGGCGTCGAGCGTGCCGGTCGCGAGGCCCGAGGCCGCCTCGGCCATCGCCCGTCCGAGGCCGGCCGGGCCGAGCGGGAGGAACTGCAGCGCCGTCGCCGTCCCGAGCACCCGCTCCAGCTCGGGGCCGAGCGCCGCCGGTGCCGGTGGATGCCGGGCGTTTGTCGCGAGCGCGACGCCCACCCGCAGCTCGCGCACCGGAGCGAGGTCCGCCTGCAGACCGGCCAGCGCCCGGCGGACCAGCGCCGCCTCCCGAGCGGTGCCGGAGATCTTCACCGGGATCGTCCGGTCGAGGCACATCGTGGCCCGCTCGCCGTTCTCGCAGACGAAGGGACTCTCCACGAAGGGAGAGAGCTCGGCCCGCCAGAACGCCCAGCTCTGCTCCGCGGTGAGGCCCAGCCCGTTGCACGCCGAGACCGCGGCGACCACGGCCCCGGCTCCTCCGCCACGGAAGTAGGAGGCGGCGAGGGTCATTCCGCTTCCCGCAGGGTCAGCCCGGTCACCGCCTGAAGGTCGTCCGGCACCGGGAGGCTCGCCCGCCACGAGAGCTCGAGCTGGGCGGCGTTCGGCTCGAGCTGCACCAGGTCCATCTGGAGCGGCAGCTCGAAGCGCCGGCCGGAGACGCGTCCTTCGAGGACGAACTCCCCCGCCGGCAGGGCGAAGCGGAGCGGTCCCACGGGGTGGAGCCCCACGCACTCCACCGGCTCGCCCTTGCCCAGCGGCTTCGGACTCGTGAGCTCCGGCACCGCGCAATGGTTGAAGCGATTGTCGAAGTCGGCGGGAGGCAGCGGACACCGCTCGTCTTCCCAGCGCTGGTCCATGGTGCCCGCCCAGCGCAGGCGCTGCGAGAAGTGGGGCCCGAGCGGGGCGAGGCCGGCCGGAGGTGGACGCGAGCGCGGTCCGGTGTAGGGATGCGCTGGGTCCTCCACGTGAGGCGCCGGCTGCCCCACCAGCGACTCGGGACGGATGGCCAGACCGCGGCCGCATGGGTTCCGCGGCTCCTGCACCGCCTGCCGTGGGTCCGAGGTGTCCATCCCGCCGTAGGCGTCCTCCCAGCGCAGCGTCTGGCGGACGAACGGCTGCGGAGTGCTGAGCGAGACCGAGCCGAGGGAGGCGAAGAAGGCCCGAAGCCCGAGGACGCGGAGGATCTTCTGGAGCGGCCCGACGCGCACCCCGACCTCGAGCTCGCGGACCGGGCGCTCGCCCGGGGAGATGGCGTCGGCCACCACGATGACGTCGGTGCCCGGCTTGGCGATGAAGCGGTCTCCCGGCGCGCGGAGGCTGCTCCGGGGCGAGTCCTCCTCCCAGGGAAGGTCCACCGGACGGATCTTCGCCCCCGGGATACGCTCGGGGAGGCCGCCCACCAGCCGGAAGCGCTGGCGCGCCACCACCACCAGGTGCAGCGCTCCCGACTTGCCGAGGAGCGGAAAGAGGTCGGCTGCCGCGGACGTCTCGCGCTCGAGGCCGGGCGGGTTCACCGGGCCCCCTCCAGCCGGAGGATCCACCGGCCCGCGCCCTCGCGGGTCCGGGCTCCGAGCGCGCTCCGGAGCGCCTGGACCTGACGCTCCTGGCGGCTCACGAAGTCGTCGACGGTCAGCGCCTGCTGCGTCCGGGTGCGGACCACCAGCTCGAGGTGGGCAAGGCGGCGATCCTCCGGCCCGAGGGTGGCCTCGGCGACCTCCCAGAGCAGCGTCTCAGGAGTGAAGGGCCGTCCCCACCGCGTCCGGGCTCTCCACGGCGGCGCAGGGGCGTACTTGCGCCACCACGCAAGCCAGACCCCGGCGTCCGCGGAGAGCACCTCGAACGGGCGGGGCGGTCGCCACGGTTCCTGGAACGGCGGCGTCGGCTCACGCGGATCTGGATCTGCCTCGGTGAGGCTCGCCCCGAGCAGCCGCTGCAGCGCCGGCACCGCGGCCGGGCCGGAGGCGAGGTGCGCGAGGAGCGGCTCCACCCCGCCGAGGTCTCCGAGCCAGCCGAGGGCCTCGATCAGCACCGGGGTCAGCGGGCCCGCCCAGGCGCGGGCGAAGACCGGGCGGGACTCGTCGTCGGAGGCGATTGCCGCGTAGAGCGCCGCGCGGGCGAACTCCCCCCGCCCGTCCTGGAGGAGACGGAGGGCGATGGTGGCCGCGGCCCGGATCCCTCGGAGGAGGCCGGTCTGCAGCGCTGCCTCGACGACCTCGGGCTCGGAGTGGCGGAGCAGCTGGAGGAGCGCCGCCGGGTCGAGGGGGCCCACGGCCGAGGGCAGCGCCCGCGCTCCCTCGCGCCGCAGCTCGGGGTCGTCTCCGGAGAGAGCGCGCAGCGCCTCGGCCGCCGGGAGCACGCCACGTCCGGATAGTGCACGGAGCGCGAGCCTACGGAGCGCCGGCTCTCCGCCGAGCCAGCCATGGAGAGTGGGAACGGCCCGCGGATGCGGTACGAAGCGGAGCGCCTCGGCGACCGCGTCGAACGACGCCGGCTCCACGAGGTCGGTCACCCGCACCAGGCGAATCACCTGATCGAACATGTCGTCGCCGCTCAGCATCCCGTGGAGGACGATGGCGGCCCAGGTGAGCTCCGCATCCGGGAGTGGGAGACTCGGCGAGCAGCCGGACCAGTTGTGGGAAGACTCCGGTCCCGCAGGCGAGGATGGCATCGACCCGGGCGAGGAGACGCCGCTCCAGCCCGGCGGTGCTCCGCCAGTGCGCCCCAGGCCCGGGCCGGCGGATCAGCGACATCATCCCCAGGTCCTCGAAGAAGTGTCGTGCCCGCTCGAAGCGAAGCTGCTCCTCGGAGATCGCCTCGCCGAGGAGCTGCCGCTCGAGCACGGTGGTCTCGGGGATCTCCGCGGCGAGCGGAGGCGGCGGTGGGGGCGCCACCGGCTCGGTGTCCGCCTCCCGTGCCTCGCGGGTGGCCTCGGCCAGGAGCGCCTCGAGGCTCACCGGGCCACCCGGGGGCGGCTCGGCCGGATCCACCGTCACCTCGGGCAGGCCCTCCGGCGGCGCAATGGGAACCGCCGGCTCGAGCACCTCGCGCCGCAGCTCGAGCAGCCGTGGCTCGTCGCGGAGCGCCGGGACGACGGGGTCCCCCTTCGTGCCGCCAGGGAGACCGTCTCCGGCGCCGGGCGGGATGTGCACCGGGCGGGAGAGGCCTTGGACCGCATCGGCCAGACTCCGGGTGCTGCGGAGCACCATCGGGTCGGTGGACCCCGAGCGCTGCAGCGGGTCGAGCGCCTGCTGCGCGTTCAGGGCGGCCTCGTCGACGGCCTGGCGGAAGGCGGTGGCGTCGTGGGTCGAAGCGAGGGCCCGGTAGAGCAGCGCCAGGCTGCGGGCGAGCGGGGCGGCCGCGGCGAGGACCGGCACCGAGGGGTCCTTGACGGCGCGCAGGTCGAGCAGGGCCGCGTCCAGCGCGCCCCGGATCCGCACCACCTCGCTCGTTCCGTCCACGGCCTTTTCTCGTCCTCCGTCCTCAGTTCAGGGAGATGATCCGGGCCAGCACCTTCGCCGATCTCGCGCGCTCGGATCAGGGTGCGGATTCCCCGCAGCTCCACCTCGCCGGCCCGCAGCTGGAGGAACGCAGAGACGGTCTTGAGCACTGCCTCGCTCCTCGCCTGGAGCGAGAACCGCTCCACCTCGGCCTCCACCACGCCGTCCCGGTCGATGCGAAGGGCCCGCGACGTCTGGACGACGCCGACCAGCAGCGGTCCGGTGGGGCCGAGCTCCAGCAGCACCCGCGCCCCGGAGCCGCGGGCCTCCTCGACGAGCAGCGGATCCACCGACGGGTCCAGCGGAACCACCAGCTCGCCGCTCGCCGTCCGGACGCGCCAGCGGCTCCCCTCGGCACCGATCACCGTGGCGAGCCCCACGCCCGGAGCGGGGTCCGCTCGACGGGACACCGGCGCGCGCCCGGGGTCGAGCACCCGGAGCGTCGCCATCTTCGCTCGCGTTCTCATGCAACCTCCTCCTTCAGGCGCCGCCCAGCACGCCCTCGTCGAGCTCCACCTTGCTCCCCTTCACCGTGAGCTTCCCGCCGCCGTCGAGGGCGATCCCGCTCGACTCGAGCACCACCTTCGTCGAGCCGCAGGACAGGGTGATGGTCCCGCTGGCCTTGAGGGAGATGCGCGGGGTGGTGACCACCACGGCCTGCTTCGCGCTGATGGTGTACGAGCCCTTGACGTGCTGCTTCACCGGCCCGGCCACGTTCTCTCCCAGGCCGGTCCCGGCCTGGATGGAGAGACCTTCCGACACCTCGACCCGGTAGAGCCCACCCACCGTCTCCAGCTTGGCACCCTTGGTGGTCTCGCTCTTGCCGCCGCCGATGGCCTCGATCCGGGCCGCTCCCGCGGTCTCGCTGCTGTTCCCTCCCACCGCCAGGGAGACGCCGCCGACCGAGTTGACGGCACAGAGACCCCCCACGGTCTCGGTCACCACCCCCTGCACCACGGTGGCCCAGATCCCCGAGCCGCCCTTGCTCGCCGACTCAGCCGCGTCCGCGGCGGTGTCGCCCCCGGAGTCCCCGAGCGCCTTGGCCACGATGCCGCTCGCCAGGTCCGAGGCATCCTGCGCCCCCGGCGAATCGGCCAGCGACTTGGCGGCGTCGTTCAGCGCCGCCATCTTCGGGTGGTCTCCGCCGAGGAGCGCCGCCGCCGGCCCCGTGATCTGCTGAACGGAGCCGAGGGCCGCCCGCGCCTTCTGGATCACCGGCAGGATGGGCCCGAGGAGCGCGGCCTCGGCCCGGCTCGCCGCGGCGGCTGCGGCGCCAGTGGCCGCGGTGATCGCCGCCTTCTTCAGTACCTCCAGCAGCGCCTCCGCCGGATTCCCGACCTGAATCATGTGGGCGCCACCCACAGTGAGCGTCCGGCTGGAGATGGCGTCCTCGCTGGCGGTGCCGGAGACGTCCACCGTGCGCTGCGCGCTGACCTGGAGCTTCTCGTCGCCGCCTACCGTGCGCGCCAGATTCGCGCCGACGGTGACGGTCCGGTTGCCGCCCACCGTCAACGCGCGCTTCCCGTGCACCGTCCAGCCCAGGTCGTGGCCGACGTTGTAGACCTTGTCGTTGGCCGCGTTCACCACGATGTCGTGGCCGCCCCGCATGTGCATCTGCTCGGCGCCGGCCGCGTCCTCGAAGACCACCTCGTTGGCCTTGCCGCCCCCCGGCGACGACTGGGAGGCGTGCAGGGTCTGGGTCCGTCCGGCGGGGAGCTGCACCGGAGGGGTGTCGCTCGCGTTCCACAGCCGGCCGAGGACGAAGGGTCGGTCGACGTCGCCGTGCTCGAACTCCACCAGCACCTCCCAGCCCACCCGGGGAATGAGCACCGAGCCGGTGTTGTGGGGCTGGCTCACGCGGATCCAGGTGCTCGAGGCGTCGTCGAGCTGGCCGTCCCGGTCCCAGTGGAACTGCACCTTCACCCGGCCGTGCTTGTCGCAGTGGATCTCCGAGCCCTTCGGACCGGTCACCCGCGCGGTCTGGAGCCCGGGCGCCCGGGGCCTCGGAGTCAGCCGCTCGGGCCGGAAGGGAAGGTCGCGGGGGATGCAGGTGCCGACCACCCGGACCTCGGGTTTCCCGGTGTCGGTGAGCGGGCCGCGGAGCTCCTCGGCGTGGAACCGCGCCCACAGCTCGACCCGGGTGAGGACGAACTCACCGTCGTCCGAGGGATGCCCGGAGAGGGAGAAGCGTCGGCCGGGGACGAGCCCGAGGGCCGAGGTCTGGAAACGGGCGCTCCGGGAGGTGGCGCGCTGCTCCTGCAGGCGCACCTTCACGCGACGGTCGCCTTCCTTCGCGAGCAGGTAGCCCCCGGGGTACTCGTAAAAGAGCCGCTCGACGACCTCCTTCGCCGACGCCTCCTTCTTCAGCGAGCGGCTGGGGAGCTCGAAGTCGTGGTCGCTCAGCACCACCTTGCCCGGGCGGAGCCGGGCGGTGTGGCGCCAGTCCCAGACCGCGCTCCCGCTGGACTCTCCCAGCGGGTCGGCCTTGAAGGGGAGGGCCTCGTCCTGGAGCTCCCGGACGTCGGCGCTGGTGTCGTGCAGCTCCAGCACGTGCGTGTCCTCGGTGTGTCGGAAGGTGTAGGCGATGCCCTCGTCCTCGAGCAGGCGGGAGAGGAAGTCCCACTCGGTCTCGTCATACTGGCAGCAGAAGTCCCGGGCCGGGTAGCTGCTCTGCAGTGCCGAGACGTCCAGCCACCCGCCGTCGAGCCCGCAGTCCTGCCAGACCTTCCTCACGATGTCCGGAACGGACTTCTTCTGATGGACGCCGAAGCCCTTGCGGTGGCCGAGGAGCAGGGTTCCGGCGGGGACCAGGACGGCCCGGTACCGCATCCGGACCTCGCTGTCGTCCGCGGCCAGCGGGACGAAGCCGACGGAGGCGCAGGCCGCGTCCAGGTGCCGGGTCTGTCCCCCCGGATCCTCGATCTTCACGTGGACCCGGGCCATGGGCGCCGCTTCCAGATCGACATCCTCGGCGGTGAAGTCCACCTCGTAGCGGAAGGGCCGCGAGAGCTCCTCGATGCCGCGCAGGGCGAGCACGGTGAGGGGACCGTCGTGGTCCCCGAACACCAGCTCCGCGGTGAGCTCGCCTCCGGGCATGTCCGCTAGCCCCGCTCTCGTGCTGCGTGGAACCGATCTTCTTCACCCCGGAGAGATCCACCGAGGTGCTCTTCAGCGTCACTCCCTAGGGTCAGCTCGAGGATCGAGCCTCCGATGCGGAAGACGAGCCGGCTCTCGGCGACGATGTTGATGTTCTCCGCCTCGATGCTCACCCCGCCTCCGGCGGTCAGCGCCAGGCCCCGTCCGGCCTCGTCGGTGCCGGTCCTCGCCGACGTCGATCTGCTGCGCGGCGCAGTTGGTGAGGTGCGCCTTCCCGCAGTCGACCATCGTCTTGGCCTTGATCAGCTTCAGCCCGCCCACGGTCCGTGCGGTTGCCGCCACCGTGGAAGCCCGGCTCATCCCCACGCCTCGAGCCAGGCCGCGCCGACGGTGGTGGTGGAGGCGCCTTACCGTGCGCTGGAGGCTCCTGATGCCAGTCACCGACTGGAGCCCGCCACGGTCCGGTCGAGCTTGCTGTTCACCGTCCGGAGAGGTCCCTCCCACGGTCTGCTGAAGCCCCCACCGTGGTCTGAAGCGCCCCCTTCACCCCGTCGGAGATCGCCGGACACGGACAGCTTGGCGTTGACCGCGACGGTGGTGGTGCGTGCCCCACCGTCTCCTCGGCGAGGTTCGCCCCCACCGCGAGGGTCTGGTTGTCCCGACCTTCTCGGTGTCGTCCTTGCCGACGGACACCGCGGCGTCGTGCTCGGCGGAGAAGGTGTAGTCGCGCGAGGCGTTGATCAGGATCTCCTTGGCCCCGGCGGAGTCCTCGAAGCGCAGCTCGTTGGCCCCCGCGCCCTTCTCGGTGGTGGCGGTCTGGAAGCTGGAGCGGGTCGCCCCGCCCGGAAGCTCGTACGGGGGCGGCGCCTCGCCGTCGTAGACGTGTCCGACGACCACGGCCGGTCGAGGTCTCCGAGCTCGTGGTCCACCAGCACCTCGAAGCCCACCCGCGGCATCAGGAGCGAGCCGCCGAGCGCGAGCTGCCCCACCCGCATCCAGGGAGAGCTCTTGTCGTCGGTGGTTCCGGAAAGGTCCCAGGGGAAGCGGACCTTGCACTGCCCGAAGGCGTTGGAGTGGAGCTCGGCGCCGGAGGGGCCGGTCACGAGGGCCGGCTGGATCCCGCTCGGCGGCGGCGCGGGCGCGCGTCGGGGCGCCAGGGCACGTCCTTGGGAAGGGCCGAAAGGCGTTGGAGTAACTGGCGTGGGCGTCCGTCGACTCCCAGCGGCCGTCGTGCCGCACGGAGACCACCGCCGCATCGGCGGGGAGCGCGCTCCGCGCGTGGTTGACGAGGTGGACGTCCGGCCGGGCTCGAGGTGGGGGTGGTCACTCTGGCCTTCGAGGATCGGCCCGGTCGCAACCCGGAGCTCCAGCTCGGCCTTGGCGCGGCGCTTGAGCTCGCCCGAATCCTGGCTGGCCCGGGATGGAGATAGACCTCGCGACCGGCCGAGCCGTCCGCCTGCTCCTTCGCCGAGAGGTCCAGGGAGGGCCGCTTGAAGTCGAAGTCCCGGAGCATCACCGCGTCGGAGCTGACCGAGTCCGCGCAGACAGCGGTGGATGTGGGCAACTCGCAGTGGCGCCCGCGGCGGCGCCGCCTCCTCGACAATCCTCCTGCTCGGCCACCGGCGCCTGGGCGCCCCCGTCGTCGAAGAAGACGGCCGGTCGTCGTCCCGATCAGCGGCGCGGATCAGCTCCCGATCCCCTCGCTCGCCAGGAGCCGGCGTACGAAGTCCCAGTCGCTCTCGTTCCACTGGGTGATGACTGCGCGGGAGGGGTGTTGCCCTTCGTCTTCCAGCCTGCGCCTGGCGTCGAGCCCCGCCTCCTCGAGCACCGCCTTCACCACGTCGGGAACGGACTTGTCCTGGAACAGCCGGGAGTTCCGTCCGAGCCCAGCAGCTCGATGCGCGCGCCACGGTGAGCTGGAGCATCCACTGTCCGCCTGGGAGCACGGTGTCGGTGGCCTCGAGGATGGGCCCCCGGAAGGTGCGGGCGGTGTGTCCCTCGCCGGTCAGGAGGCGGAGGGTGGCGGTCTCC
>CAWCLY010000008.1:0-13385 GCA_963796475.1 uncultured delta proteobacterium | reverse complement strand
GTGTGGCGCCGGTCTTCAGCTTCTCCATCAACGCCTTGCGCCGCTTGCGGTACACGTCGGCACCGAGCGTCCCGGTGGGACCGAGGGGGCGCGGCTCGGGCTTGACGGAGGGGGTGACGTACTTCCCGACCGGCAACGGCTTGGGGACCTCCTGGCTCGGACCGGGGGAAGGTTCGGCGGCGAGGAGTAGCAGGGCAAGGAGGCGCATGGGGGCCGGCAGCATCGCCGCCTGCGCCTGGCCGGAGCAACGACGGAGTTAGCCGCTGGAACGATCCATGTCCGTCTCCGGCTCTGGTTTCCATCTTAGGGGTCAAACCGCGCCGATGGCCAGGCGGCGCCCTTCCGTGGACGGAGACCTCACATGAGCCAAAGGTGGATGCGGAGAACGGTGGTCACGGGCCTCGTGGTGGGCGCGCTGGCGGCATTGAGCACCGCACCGGCCTGGGCTGCAGATCGAGACGGGCAGGGGTCGAGCGAAGGGAAGGAGCGCGAGGAAGAGGTCCGCAAGAGCCGCGCCGAGAAGACCCTCTACATCTGGGCCGGTGACGCCGAGCGGGTTCGCCCGGACTTCCTGGCGGTGATCGACTTCAACGAGCACTCGGCGAACTACGGCAAGGTGCTGCGAACGGTACCGCTACCGCCCCCCGGGAACGTGGGCAACGAGCCGCACCACTGCCACCTCTCCGTCGACAAGAATGTCCTGGCGTGCGGCGGATTGCTGAGCGTTCTCTCCGGCCAGAACGGCATCTTCTTCTTCGACGTCTCCGACGCCCGGAAGCCGGAGTTCCTGTTCTCCACCAGGGCTCCGAACTCCAGCATCACCGACGACTTCCTGCCATTGCCCGGCGGGGGCTTCCTCGTCACGCAGATGGGTTCGGCGACGGGGGGCGCCCCCGGCCGCGTTGCCGAGTTCGACCGCCACCTCCGGCTGGTCGCCGAGTACCCCGCCAACCCACCCACTGACGGATTCAACCCCCACGGGATCTCCGGCCGCTTCGACCTGGACCTGCTCGTCACCAGTGACTTCATCAATCCGGCGTCCACGCTCAATTCATGGCCCGGACCGGTCGAGCTTCGCGGGGCCCTGCGCTTCTGGAACCTCTCGCGGCGCCAGATCACCCGCACGGTCTTCCTCCCCGAGGCGCTGGGCTCGATGGACGTGAAGCTGATCCCCGGTGATCCGCACGGACGCGCGGTGACCGCCAACATGTTCAGCGGTCTGGTCTACACGGTGGACCCCACCGACGGCAGCGTGGTGCAGTCCTTCGACTGCGAGGACATCGTGCCCCACGTCGAGGTCCCCGTCCCCGGCGGGATGGTGCAGCTGCTGGCAATGCCGGAGAGCGGTGACCGGCTCATCTTCGCCTCCTTCCAGGCCGGTCAGGTGGGCCTGCTCGACATCAGTGACCCCAGCGTCTTCAAGCAGCTCTCGGTGGTGAAACTGGGTCTTGGTGCCGGCCCCCACGACATCGACCTCACCGACGACGACGCACGACTGGTGGTGACCGACTACTTCCTCGACGAGGATGACTTCGGGCGGATCCACTTCGACGGAGATCGCAAGGTCAGGGTGATCAAGGTCACCCGGGACGCCCTCACCCTCGATACGCGCTTCGATCTGGACTTCAACACCGCCTTCGAACACCCGGCGCGCCCGCACGGAATCGCCATGAAATAGAGCGACGTGGAACCTCCGGCGCCGCGAGGCACCCCCGGTCCGGCGTGCTACTTCGCGGCGACGACCTTCAGCGCACCGAGCAACGGCATGATCTCGGCGCTGCTCTCCTCGCCGAGGGTGAGGTGGGTTGCGTCCGCGACCGGCTGGCCGAACGTCGGATCGAGCTGGGTCCAGGTCCCGACCCACGCCTCCACCCACTCGTGCCAGTAGAGCGCCGGCACCCCGTCGGCGTTCTGCACGTAGACCACGCCATCCACCCGGCGCGCCGGGATCCCCAGCGCGCGGAGCAGGGCGATGCTCAGCAGCGAGTGCTCCGTGCAGTCCCCCCGGAGCGTTCGCAGCACGTCGGTGGCCCGGTCGGCGCTGGCCCCGTAGTCCTTCTTCATCGCCCGGTTCACCCAGGCCACGACCTTCTTCGCCGCGGCGTAGGCGTCGGTCTCGCCCCCGGCGATCTCCTTCGCCTTGGTCACGATGGCCGGACTGTCGGACTCGACCAGGATGGACGTCTTCAAGTATTCGGCCGTGTCCGGGGGGTGAGGCGCGCCGCGCTTCACCAGCTTCGCCGGGTCCGGAGGGGCCGCGCGGATGGTGACCTCGGTCTTGCTTCCGGCGAGGTCGCGGTAGCTCTGGCGGTCGGTGGATCGGTGGAACTTGTCCGGGAACCCGCTGAGGACCAGGGTCCACTCTCCGGGGACCTTCCGTGCAGCGGCCGGCGGGGGCCCCGGGAGCACCAGCCGGGTGAGGCTGAAGATCCCCTCCACCTTGTCCAGCCGCTCGGCGACCGATTTCGGCTCGGCGCGAGCGATCATCGCCGAGCCGTAGGACATCTCCACCACCGCCCCGTCCGGCGCGACCACCGCCTGCATCGGGACCTTCTCCTTCTCGGAGACGATGGTGGCCTTCCGGAGCAGGACCGAGACGCCGTTCAGCACCCGCCGCTCCTCGGCGCCCGGGGTGGTGGTCATCCGGTACTGGGAGAGGTCGGTCCCGTCGAGCGTCATCCCCGAGACCTCCTTCGCACGGAGGATCGCGACCCGGAGCTGGTCCGCGTCCTCCACCGTCTCCTCGACAGCCGAGAGGTTGAAGGTGTCGTCCGCCTGGCCTGGACGGTGCCGCTTCACGGTGAAGCCGGTGGGGGTGGCCTTGCCGGTCAGCACCTGGTTCCCGCCGTCACCCTCGTCCTTGATGGAGAAGGACAGGAGCTTGCCGCCCGGCCTGGCCTCGTAGATGCGCTCCTCGCGGTGCTTCCGCTCGGCGATGTTGTCCCCCACCTTCGCCTTGAAGACGAAGTCCGCCACCGAGCGGACCTCGGGGCGCCCGGGGACCGGCTGGAGGTCGGTGAAGTACCAGCCCACCTTCTTGTCCACGAGGTAGAGCCCGAAGTACTCGCCGCCCGGCGGACGGGGAGCGCGCAGGACGTCGGAGACCGTCTCCCCCCGCGCGGGAGTCGCGAGGCACAGCACGAGCGCCGTGGCGACGACGGAAACGTGGAGCGTGCGCACTAGAGCTTCTTCTTGAGGAGGATGAGGTCGTCCCCGACCTTGTAGAAGTCGCGGAACCGGGCCTCTTCCAGGTACCGCATCGACTGGTAGAAGCCGCGCGCCGGGCCGTAGTCCTCGGTCGCCGAGGTCTCCACGCGGACCAGCCGCGCCTTGCGCCGGCGGAGGTCGCCCTCCATCGCCGCCACCAGCCCCGCGCCGATGCCCTTGCCCCGCAGCGAAGGCTCGCTGCAGATCCAGTAGAGGTCGTAGGTGCCGTCGGTCATCGGGGTGGGCCCGTAGCAGACGTATCCCCCGAGCTGCCCCCCGAGGAGCGCCACCATGATCTGGTAGTCCGGGTTACTCGGCTGCAACGCCAGGTCGATGACCTCGAGCGCGCAGCGCACCTCGTCGGGTGAGAAGTTCTCGATGCGGTCGAGCAGCCTCGCGAGGCCTTCCCTGTCTTCTGGGACGGCGGGACGGATGTCCATGGGTCCTTTCGAGCGCGACGTCCACGAGTCGCAACGCAAGCGCCGAGTAATCCATTCCGGCTGCCGCTGCGCTCCTGGCGAACCCCGCGTCGGGATGCAAATCGCAGTTGGGATTGATGTCAATCACCCAGGGCCGACCATCGTCCGAGAGGCGGAGGTCCACCCGGCCATAGTCTCTGCAGCCCAGCGCGTCGAACGCGGCGAGCGCCGTCTCGACCACCGTCCGCTCGAGATCGACGGGCAGGGTGCAAGGAACCGAGGGGCTGTCGATGCACTCGGGTGACGAGGTCTCCCACTTCGCCCGATAGCTCACGATGTGGGGACGGCCGGCGAACGCGTCACCGAAGCGGATCTCGGACAGCGGAAGCGCGCTTCGCGGCTCGTTTCCCAGCAGCGAGACGTACACCTCGCGCCCGACCACGAACTGCTCGACCAGTGCGGGCTGCTTGAAGGTCCGCAGCACGCGGCGGACGGCGTCTCGGAGCCCACGCTCGTCCTGGACGACCGAGTCGAAGTCCACCCCCACGGAGGCGTCCTCGCGCGAGGGCTTCACGATGAGAGGGAAGGGCAGCTCGACGCCGTCCAGCTGCGCGAGGCGCTCGATGACCCGGAAGCCCGGCGTGGGAACCCCCCGGCCGACGAGGAGCTCCTTCGCCTTGTCCTTGTGGAGCGCCAGCCCCAGCGCCAGTGCGCCGGAGCCGGAATAGGGCAGGTTCAGGAGATCCAGGAGGCAGGGGATGGCCATCTCGCCCCGTGCATCCCCCCCGATGGACTCGCAGAGGTTGAGGACCAGGTCGGTGGGCTTGGAGCGGAGGGGGGTGAGGATGTCCGCGGCGTTCGGCCCGACCGGCAGGACCGTCACCTCGAAGCCGCCGCCCCCGAGCACACCGGCCAGCCCGGCGGCAACCCGCTCCACCTCCGCCCTCGCCTCGCGTCCTGGGTCTTCCTCCAGAGCATCGGCGTCCGCGTTGTGCAGGAGCGTGATGTGCATGCAGTTGCGTCGTGGATGTAGCACGATTTGCCGACACGATGCGCATCCGTGATCCCATCCACGGCACCCTCCCGGTGTCGGCCGACGAAGCGGCGGTCGTGGACACCGTCTGGTACCAGCGGCTACGGCACGTGCGGCAGCTCGGCTTCGGTGAGCTGGCCTTCCCCGGGGCAACGCATACCCGGCACGCCCACTCGCTCGGGGCGATGCACGTGGTGGGGCGGCTCTTCGACGCGCTGGCCGCCCGGAGCGACCTGCCCGAGTCCGTCCGCCAGAGGTTCCGGACGGCGGTGCGCCTGGCGGTCCTCTGCCACGACCTCGGCCACATGCCTCTCAGTCACGCCAGCGAGCGGATCGCCCCGCCACGGGCCGCGCTCGGGCTCCAGGCCTGGACGGGCCCGGACGGTGGGCAGGCCAGGCACGAGGACTTCACGGTGAAGCTCCTCCTCGACACCGACCTCGCCGACCTGGTCGCGGCCCGGGTGGGGGATCAGGGCATCACCGGAGAGGCGCTGGCCGCGCTGGTGACCGGGAGGACCCCGCCCGGGGGGCTGGACTTCCGGTACGGCGGTGCGGACTGGTCGCCCCTGCTGCGAGCCCTGGTCTCGGGAGAGCTGGACGCCGACCGGATGGACTACCTGCTGCGGGACTCCTTCTACACGGGCGTGAACTACGGGCGGTTCGACCTGGACTGGCTGGTCCAGAACCTCCACCCGGCCGAGCGGGATGGGCGCGTGGAGCTGGCGCTCTCCCGAAGCGCGGCGTTCGCCTTCGAGGACTTTCTGTTGAGCCGGCACCACATGTTCCTGTCGGTGTACCTGCACCACACTGCGGTGAGCTTCGACTGGATGCTGGAGGCCTACTACCGGGAGGCGCCCGGGGAGTTCGAGATCCCTCCCGACCCGGCGGGCTTCCTCCGGACGGACGACGTGGCCCTGCTCTCGGCGCTCCGGCGGTCGTCGAACCGCTGGGCGCAGCGCATCGTCCGCCGCCAGGGCTTCAAGCTCCTGGCCCAGTTCACCGAGCGGGACGAGGGCTACGACCTGGCGGCGCTCTCGGCGGCCCTGACCGAGGCGGGGGTGGAGCACTTCACGGTCGAGAAGCGAGAGACGCTCTCCCGGTATTTCGAGGAAGGGGAGGGGCCAAGCCTGTACGTGCTGGACGAGTCGTCCGGCCGGCTGACCCCCGTGGCCCGGTACACCCCGCTCTACCAGCGCTATGCCTCTCCGGTCCTGCTGTCCAGGGCCTATGTCCTTCCAGAGAGCCTGGATTGGGCGCGGCAGGCCCTGTCCGGAGTCACCGCAGCAAAGCTCGGCGATGCGATAGGGTCCGCCGGCAAGCGATGAGCGAGGCGATCCCCGGGATGCAAGAGGCGCCGCCGCCGGCGGAGCCGAGAGACGCGGCGGTCGTGGTGCTGGTGCGCATGGGGCCGCGCGGCCTCGAGACGTTCTGGCTCCGGCGCGAGCGCACCGTGTCGTTCGCCGCCGGCTTCTATGCCTTCCCCGGTGGGCGGGTCGATGCCGGGGACACCGAGGTCCCCGTGGAGGGGGCCGGCCCGCCCGATTCGCGGCTGGTCGCGGCCGCGGCGCGCGAGCTCTTCGAGGAGACGGGCGTGCTCGCCGCACGGGGGAGGACGCCCGAGCCCCCCGCCCTCGCCACGGCCCGGCAGTCGCTGCTCGACGGCAAGGAGACCTTCAGCGCGGTCCTGGGCCGGCTCGGGCTCCAGGTGGACGCGCTCGATTTCGAGCCGGCGGGGCGCTGGGTGACGCCGCCCTTCATGCCGATGCGCTTCGATGCCCGCTTCTTCCTGGTGGAGGTGCCTCCGGGGACGAAGGCCGAGGTGTGGCCAGGCGAGGCCGCCGAGGGCAGCTGGGTACGGCCCACGGACGCGCTGACGCTGTGGCAGGAGGGCCGGGCGCTGCTCCATCCGCCCAACCGGCACGCCCTGAACGTGCTCTCGCGGGTGCGGCGAACGGTGGACGCGGTCGCCTGGCTCGCCTCGCCGACGGCGGCGGACACCCGCATCGAGTTCCAGCGCGGGGTGCGGCTGGTGGCGCTCCGGACGCCCACCCTGCTTCCGGCCACGCACACCAATGCGTGGATCCTCGGGACCGGCGAGATGCTCATCGTGGATCCCGGCGCGGCCGAGCCGGCGGAGATCGAGCGGCTCACCTCGCACGTCCGGACGCTCGCCGCGGAGGACTGCCGTCCGCTGGCGGTGGTGCTCACCCACCACCACCTGGACCACGTGGGCGGCGCGCGGGCGGTGAGCGAGCAGCTCGGGATCCCGGTGTGGTGCCACGCCCGCACGGCGGACCGGCTGCCGTTCCGCCCGGACCGGTTGCTGGAGGAGGGGGACGAGCTGGTGCTGGCCGGTGCCCCCGGGATGCGCTGGCGGGTGCTGCACACCCCGGGGCACGCGCGAGGACACATCTCGCTCATCGACACGGCGACCCGTGCCGCCGTGGTGGGGGACATGGTCGCGGGGCAGGGGACCATCCTCATCGACCCGCCCGAGGGAGACATGGCCGAGTACCTGCGCCAGCTCGCCCGGCTGCGGGACCTGCCGGTCCGCGCGGTGTACCCGGCGCACGGGCCGCCGCTGCCCGATGGGCCGAGCGCGCTCTCGGCGGTCATCGACCACCGGGCGCTGCGCGAGCGGCGGGTGCAGGCCGCGCTGAGCAGCCAGGGCCGGTCGCTGGAGGAGGTCGCGGCGGAGGCCTACGCGGACACGCCGACGGCGCCTCCGTACCTCGCCGAGCGGAGCACGCTGGCGATCCTGGAGAAGCTCCGGGACGAGGGGCGGGTCAGGGAGATGGACGGGAGCTGGGCGCTGGTCTGAGCCTCCCCGGCCCTCAGTAGGTCTTGGACAGCGTCCAGTCGTACGTCGTGGTGAGTGTCTCCGGGCCGGCCACCTGGGTGACGGTCAGCGTGCCACTGCTCGACGGATTGAGCGGGTCGAAGGTGAAGTTCGTGGTCTGCTGGTTGAACCAGGGGTTGCCTGTCACGGCCACCCCGTGCGTGGTGTCTCCGCTCTGCGCGCAGTGCTCGACGTAGGTGGGTGAGACGTTGGTGTAGAGGAAGCCCGTCGGGATGTACTGCGTGTCCGGTTGAACCTGCGCGTTCCGGGCGAGACCCAGGGTCCCGAACGTCTGTCCATCGGCCGGGAGCTGACCCTGCGGGGCCGCAACCAGGGGGTAGCTCGTGGAAGAGAACTCGAACGTGCAGTGGTCGTCCGCGGCCTTGTCGTAGCTGCCTTCGAATGTGACCTCGAGCGTCCCGCCGGTGAGCGCGGTGCTCAGGCTACCGGCCGAGGTGTCCGTCACGAGGAAGGTGGCGGTGGCCTTCAACGTCGTCGTGGAGGTGAAGTTGTCCGGGCCCGCCGACTGGACGTGGAGCACCGATCGCGCGCCGAGCGACCAGGTGAGGGGCTTGGGATTGATACAGGGAGCCGGGTCGACCTTGCTCTTGTTGCTGGCGATGTTGCCGTCCGGGGCGAGCTCGAAGTGCAGGTGCGGCCCGGTCGACAGGCCGGTGTTGTCGGTGAGGCCGATCTGCTGGCCCGCCAGCACGTGGTCGCCGGCGCGGACCGAGTACGATTGCAGGTGGGCGTAGCGGACGGCCCCCACCCCTGCGACCTGGAGGACCACCGTGTTTCCGAAGCTGGTCTTTCCGTTGCCGCTGAGGATCGCCTGGGTCACCTTCCCATCGCCCACCGCCCGGATGCGCGTCCCGGAGCCGGCGACCAGGTCGGTGCCCCAGTGCCCGGTATAGGTGACGCCATTGACCACCACCTTTCGGTTCGGATCGAAGGGGCTGGTGATCGCGTCGCTGTCGAGAGGTGGCTGGAAGGAGCTGAAGCAACCCACCACGGTGGTGTCCGCGGAGAACTCCGCGGGGCCGCCGAGCAGCGCATGACCGGCGTTTCCCGGCGTCGGCGCGAGCGTGACGATCGCCTCGAAAGTGTGGTCCGAGCGCCGCTGATCGGTGAAGGCGGCCGGTTGCAGGGAGATGGTCACCGCGGTGCTCGCGGCGTCGAGGGTCGAGGGGATCAGCTCGAAATGGTCGTAGGTGTCGAGCTCGTTGTTCTCCCAGAACTGCGCGAAGGCCTCGAGATGCTGCCCGGCGGGCACCGTCAGGGAGGACGGCACCGCGAGTGCCACCTGCACGGGCTGCGCGGGAAGAACGCTGCCCGTTTCGATGCGGACCTCGTACGGCAGCCTCGCCCCCGGGCCGTAGATCACCGCGGACTCGGAGAAGTCCTGTGCCGTCTGCACGTCACTGGTGGAGCTGACGACGACATCCTGTGGAGCGGCAAAGGCTCCGGCCGGGAAGGTCACCGTCGCGACGCCGGTGAGCGTGACGGTGCCCCCTCCGGACCCGATGGTGGTGCCGTTTCCGCCGCTCGCCGCGGTGACGGTGACGGTCAAGGGAGCGCTGGTGACGCCGCCGCTCGAGGCGGTGATGCCGGCCGTCCCCGAGCTGACTCCCGTGACCGTGCCGTCCGATACCGTGGCCACGGCCGTGTTTGCCGACGCCCAGGTGAAGGTGGCACCCGAGATCGTCTGCCCCGAGCCGTCCTTCGCGAGGCCGGAGAGCGAGATCGTCTGCCCGACGGCGATCGTCGTGCTCGCACCCGCCTGGGCAGTGGCGAGCACCACCTGGGCCACGGTGCCGCCGGAGGTTCCGGGCGTTCCGGTCGAGCTCTTCTCGCCGCAGGACACCAGCGCCAGTGCCAGAAGTGCTGCTGCTCGCGTCCGCATCGTCGGGCTCCTCTCGAGGAGCTCGGTCTTGCTCCTCCATCGGGGAGTTTTTCGGCGTGCCCGAGGGCAAACCAGGGTCGCTTTCAGAAAAGGACCTGGGCCACCCTGGCAACGAGAGACGCGGTTGGGCAACGACTCCGTTGCGACTGGCTACTCCTGCCGGAGGGCCACCATGGGGTCGACTCGGGACGCGCGCCGGGCGGGCACCGCGCAGGCTGCCAGCGCCACGCCGAGCAGGCCCAGGCCGACCGCCACGAACGTGGGCGGATTGGTGGGCTCCACCTGGTAGAGCAGCCCTCCCATCAGCTGGGTCAGGCCGAGGGCACACCCGGAGCCGAGGGCGATCCCGATCACCGTCAGCCGTCCGCCGCCGGTGAGGATCAGCCGGAGAATGTCTCGGCGCTGCGCCCCGAGCGCCATCCGCAGGCCCAGCTCGCCGGTCCGTTGCCCGACGAGATAGGAGACCACCCCGTAGATCCCGATGCTCGCCAGCACCAGGGCGAGCCCTCCGAAGAGGGCGAAGAGCACCATCGCGAAGCGCTGCCGACCCAGCGACCCACGCACGATCTCCGGCATGGTCTGGTCCGCGAACACCGCGTACTGGCTCCCCATCCGTCCGATTGCCTCGCGCAGCGGGCGCAGCGCCTGGCGCGGGTCACCCTCCGTCCGGACCGCCACTCCGACCCCGGTGGCGAGCAGGGAGGTCAATCCGTCCGGGGCCTGCGTCCAGGGGACATAGAGCTGCGCCCGGAGCGAGTTGCGGTCGTCGCTGTCGAGCCCCCACTGCTTGACGTGCCCCACCACGCCGACGATCTCGACGGGCCGGGGTCCCCCATCGAGGTTGATCCGCCGCCCCACCGCCTCGCCGTCCGGGAAGTAGGTCCGGGCGAAGACGTCGTCCACCACCGCAACCGGCGCGTTCCGGGCCTCGTCCTGCGGTCCCAGGAAACGCCCTCGCACCAGCCGGATGGACATCGCCTCGAGGTAGCCCGGGCCGACCACGTAGTTCAGCGTCCACTTCATCTCCTGCTGGCTCGAGGGGCGAGGCTGACCATCGATCCAGAAGAGGCGCTCATCGTCCCCGGTCAGCGGAAACGCCCCGCCGAACAGCGACACGGCGTGCACTCCGGGCACGGAGCCGACCGTCATCTCGACGTCGTGCAGCGCGGTGCGGATCGCCTCCGGAGTCTCCTTGCCCATGGCCGGCGGAAGAGACACGGCGAAGGTGAGGACCCGCTCCGGATCGAAGCCAGGGTCGACGCTCCACAGCCGGGTCAGGGTCCGGACCATCAGCCCTGCCCCGACGAGGAGGACCAGCGCCAGCGCGACCTCGAGGATGACCAGGGCCGCCTGCGAGCGGCGATGCCGTCCGGGGAGCCCCGCGGCTCCCCGCAGTGAGTCGTGGAGCGAGGAGCGCGCGGTGGCCAGCGCTGGCGCGAGCCCGAACAGAGCGCCCGAGAGGAGGGAGATCAGGAGCGTGAACCCGAGCACGCGGGCATCGAGGTGGACCTCGGTGGTCCGCGGGAGCGCCTCGCCCGTCAGGCCAAGGACGGCGCCGCTGCCCAGCGCTGCCAGCGCCACGCCCAGGGCGCCGCCGAGCATTCCCAGCACCATGCTCTCGGTGAGCAGCTGTTGCACGTCCGTCCCCGTCCGGCGCCGAGCGCGGTGCGGACCGCAAACTCGCGCGCCCTCGCGCTGCAACGGGCGAGGGTCAGGTTCGCCACGTTCACGCAGGCGATGAGAAGCACGAAGGCCACGGCGGCGACGAGGAGGAGGAGCACCGGCCGGACCGGCCCGACGATCTGCTCCTTCAGGGGGACGAGCGCAGCACCGGTCCCCTTGTTCGTCTCTGGATACGTCTCGGCCAGAGCCCGGCTGACGGCGTCCAGGTCACCCTGCGCCTGGGCGAGCGCGACGCCCGGCTTCAGTCGCGCGATGCCGTGGATGCCCAGCCCCGCGCCTCGCGACAGGAGGAGGTCGTTCGCCCACTGCCCGATGGGGACGTAGACCTCGGAGACCCTGGGTAGGTTGGGCGCCGAGAGCGGGAAACCGGGGACGACACCCACGATGGTGTACGGACGGCCATCGAGGGTCAGGGTGCTGCCGATGGCCTGGCTGCTCGACCCGAACCTGCGCTGCCACAGCCCGGTGCCGATCAGCACCACCGGGGGAGCACCGACCTCGTCCTCGCCGGGCGCGATTGCCCGCCCGAGCACCGGTCGCACCCCGAGCAGCGGAAGGAAGTCGGCGGAGACGAAGGTTCCCACCACCTGCTCCGGCGTGCCTCGCCCGGTGACGACGAAGCTGGTGTTCCGGGAGACCCCGAACTCGGAGAAGACGGAGTTGGCCGTTCGCCAGTCCCGGAAGTTCGGGAAGGAGATGGACCCCCGGGCGAAGTTGGCCTTGGACGCGTGGACCCCGACGAGTCGGTCCGGATCGGGGAAGGGGAGCGGGCTGAGCAGCACCCCGTTGACCAGCGAGAAGAGCGCGGTGTTGGCGCCCACCCCGAGGGCGATGGTGAGCACCGCCACCGCCGTGAAGCCCGGCGCCTTGCGAAGGCCTCGCAGCGCGTGCCTGAGATTGTCGAAGAGACTCACCGCCGGCCGGTCCCTGCAACTCCCGTTCCCCGGATGGGGTGTTCCAAGCGTTCTCCGCCTGGGAGGCGCCACCCTGGGGTCCGCCGGACGGCGTTCAGCCCCGGGACCGCGATTCCCACGATCGCGCGGGTCCCTCGCCCGGGGCGACCGCCGCGCCGGCCTTCGGCGGGTCTGTGACGCCGGTCACGAGCCCGTCGAAGACCTGTCCCACGCGGTCTCGGAGCAGAAGCGCGGCGATGACCTTCCGCATCAGCCGCTTGAGCTTCCGGGTGGCAGCCTCCAGGTTCGTTCCCGGCTCTCGACCTCCCACCTTTCCGTCACGCGGACGAGGCGCACCGCCCAGCCCTGGCCACGGGCGCTCGTGGCCGGCGCCGTCCGGTCCTTCGTCCAGACCGCGACCCTCACCACTGCCACGGTCGGTTCCAGGATGTCGATGCGCTCGACGGTGAGCCTCACGGAGCGAGCGACGGGCCGACCGTCCGGCCCGAGGACGGGATGACCGTCGCAGGTGGATGCCGGAGCGACCGGAGCGTGCAGCGAGGCGAGCGCCGCCAGTCCCTGGGGGTCCTCGTCGGCAACCTCCCAAATTGGCGGGTCCTCTCCCAGGATGCGCACGTATCCGACGCAGTAGACCAGGGGCGCGCCGCTCGAGCGGGTCTCCTGGTCCCGGACGAGCTCCCTGACGGCGGCGACGCGGAGAGCACGCATCTCGCTCTGCTCGCGCTCGCCCCGCTGGTCGAGGTGTGCACAGCACGTCAGCGCTCCGCAGGACAGGAGCGCTCGGATCCAGCGTCCCGCCGCGGCCGGGGCCTCTCGGTTGGTCGACCGTCCCATCACCGCACCGACTCGAAGGGCGACGGATGATGGCGTCCCCGCTCGCCCGGGACAAGGCGTCGCGAATCCGAACACCTCGTTCCAGCCAGGCCGCCGCCGGCCGGAGTGGCGCGGAAGGTCGGAAGGTCAGGCCCGGGCGAAGTCGATGAAGCCCTTCTCGGGGTCCGTGGAGAGCAGCTTCACCCGCACCCGGTCGCCCACGTCCATGCCCTTCTCTCCACGGACCACCCGGCCTTCAGCGGGCGGCTTCAACAGGCGGACGAAGGTTCCGTGCTCTGTGACGCCGGTCACGAGCCCGTCGAAGACCTGTCCCACGCGGTCGCGGAGCAGCAGCGCGGCGATGACCTTCCGCATCAGCCGCTCGAGCTTCCGGGTGGCCGCCTCCTTCAGGGTGCAATGCTGGGCGATGCCGTCGAGCTCGGCATCCGCGTAGGGCGCCGGTGCGCCGGCGAGAAGCGCCTTCACCAGCCGCTGGGTGACGAGGTCCGGGTACCGGCGGTTCGGCGCGGTGGAGTGACTGTAGTCGTTCGCCGCCAGCCCGAAGTGGCCCGGG
>CAWCLY010000007.1:0-29842 GCA_963796475.1 uncultured delta proteobacterium | reverse complement strand
GAACACCAGGTCGCAGCCGCGTTCCTTTGCGGTGGCGATGATCGCGTCGAACGGATGCGCGTTCACGACCCGGATGGTCGCGACCGGCACGCCGATCGCGGCGGCGGTGGCCTTCACCCGCTCGAGCGTCTTCTCCGCCCGCGCGGCCTGGGCCTTCTCGTACTCCGGCTCGGTCGCGACGAGCATCATCGGCTCGGTGCCGATGAACTGGAACGGCGGGGTCACCGTGAGCACGGTCACCTTCGCGTCGAGCGCCCTCGCCAGCGTCAGTCCTGCGGACTCGGCCTTCGCCGACAGCTCCGACCCATCGGTCGGGATCAGCACATGCTTGTACATGACGGCCTCCTCATCGATTGAGCCGTATCGCAGCACGCAGCCGAGGCAAGGGGCCCCTTGAAGTACGCCCGGCGCCCGTGCGCAGACTTTGCGCGTCGTCGAGTGCTGGCCGGGCAAGTCCTCGAGGCGGCACGACCAGACCGGCTCGCTCGCCTGGTGTAGAAGAGACATCGGGGGCACCCCAGGGAACGCCGCACCACCCGCACTCGACCCCCATCAGCACGGGACTTCGCGGGAGCTGGCGAGCGTTCGAGGTCCGGCATGGAGCAGATCATCGGCGAGGGCGAGGTGACGGCGTGCTCGCGCTGCGCGGTGGGCCTTGCCTCGGGCGTCGGTGAGCGGGGCCGCTGTCCCTTCGTTCCGCGAAAGCGTCCGGCGGGTGCGGTCCTCCACGTCGTGGGTGATGCAGTCGAGCGGATCTGGTTCATCAAGGCCGGGGCGGTGCTCGTGACCCGGTCCATGGAAGATGAGCAGGTCGAGGGAACGCCGTGGGCCGTCCGGCGGGCCGGGAGCTTCCTCGGCCTCGAGGGGCTGGTGCGGCCGGAGCATCACGAATCGGCGCGGGCGCTGACCGACGTCACCCTGTGCAGTGCGCCGCGCGCCGCCGTCCAGGCCTGGCTCGAAAGGCACGGCACCGCGTCGCGCGTCCTGCTCGATGCCGTGCTGCGCTCCGGAGTCCGCGAGCGTCCACTCCGAGGAAACGCGGACGGAACCGCACCGCAGCGTGCCGCGGCGTGGCTCCTGGGCCACGCCCCTCAGGCGGCATCGCGCCAGATCACGCGGCGGGTGCTCGCCGGGCTCCTGGGCATGCGCCCCGAGACGCTCTCTCGCACGCTCCGGTCCATCGAGGCACAGGGCGCCATCCTCCAGACGCGGAGGAGGATCGAGATCGTCGACCGCGCGCGACTGCGGGCCATTGCGCGGCGACGACGCGGCAGCTCTGCCGGAGCGGATTGACCATCGTCAAGACGGGCGCGGGCGGTCGGTGACAGCATGACTCGATGAGGATGATCGCCGCCGGGTCGCCCCCACGCCCCAAGCCGTTGCTCCGTGGTGTGATCCACGAGCTCGCCTTCGGCCTGTCGGCGAGCGCCGGGGTGCTGCTGGTGGCGGCAGCCAGGGGTTCGGCCGCGAAGCTCGGGTGCGCACTGTATGCCGCCAGCCTCGCGGGGTTGCTCGGAATCAGCGCGCTGTACCACCGCCCGATGTGGCCGGACCGGATCCGCGTCTGGCTGCGCCGGCTGGATCACGCGGCGATCTTCGTGCTGATCGCCGGGACGTACACCCCGCTCGCGCTCACCCTTCCGGCCCCGCTCGGCCGACACATGCTGATCCTCGCCTGGGCGGGTGCGGCGCTGGGGGTCGCCCGGGCAGTCTTCTGGCCGCGGGCGCCGCGCTGGATCGCCGCCGGGCTTGCCCTGCTGGTGGGATGGCTCTCGATCGCGTACCTGCCGGCGGTGCACGCGGCGACAGCCCCGCCGGTCACGGTCCTGCTCGCTGCTGGCGGAGGCCTCTACTCGCTCGGGGCGCTGGCGTACGCGCTCCGGCGGCCCGATCCGTGGCCGCGGGTCTTCGGGTACCACGAGATCTTCCATGCGCTGGTGGTGCTCGCGGCGAGCTGCCACTTCGCGGCGATCGCCGCGGCGTTGCCCGTGCTCGCCGCCTGAGACACGCGCGTCCAGCGGGCGCTGCACCGCGTGACGAGGATGAGGCTCACCGCGGTGAGCAGCCCCGCCACGACCACGGTCCACCCGACGCGGGGAAGCGCGCGTGGCATGGGCGGCGCGATGGCGAACCAGGCCGCCGCCGCGAGCAGGGGACCCAGGGCGAGCAGGTGCCCCAGGCCGAACCCGCTCCGCAGCAGCCCCAGCGCGGTGGCGAGGGCGAGCAGGACGGGGAACAGCCTCGTCCAGAGCGAGCTGCCCTCTCGCCGCCGGGCGCCGATGCTCCGCACCGGGACGAGCAGCGCGCCGAAGCCGAGCGCCCAGACGCAGAAGGCGCGGGCCGCGGCGCCAGGTGTGAGTCCAGAGGCGATCGCCACCGGAGAAGACACCGCGGCGAGGGCGAGCGCGGCCAGTCCCTCGCCGACCAGCGAACGTTCCTGACCGAGCGCCAGGGCCGCGGCGAACGCCCCCCCCAGGATGACCGGCAGGACGACCGCCGAGCGCACCGTCGGCGAACCGGGAGCGAGCGCTGCGATGCCGAGGGCGGTACCGACCGGGGCGAGCACCGCCAGCCTGAGCATCGCCCGTGGCCGATGCTCGACCTGGAGCCGTTCGCCCCGCCGGCCGAGGAGTACCAGGAGCGGCTCGTGCGCGAGGAACAATGCCCAGGCGCTCGCCGAGAGGAGTGCGGCGACCACCCCAGGCTGACCCGACCCGAGCGCGGCGAGCATCGGCAACCCGAGCTGTCCGTACGCGCCGTGCTCCCGCGGGGCGATCGAGCGTGGACGGGGAGAGGAGGGTTCCATCGGGAGACGCCCGAGGATGCCACAGGCCCCGCGCTGAGCTGAGGATCGTCAGCCGGGCGGCTCCCGGCTGACCGTCACCCGAGCCGCGCCTTCAGGTGGTCTCCGACCCGGAGCGCGTTGGCGATGATGGTCAGTGCCGGGTTCACTGCTGCGCTCGAGGGGAAGAAGCTCCCGTCGACCACGTAGAGATTCTCCACCTCGTGCGCCCGGCAGTTCACGTCGAGGGCGGACGTCCTCGGATCACGCCCGAAGCGGATGGTCCCGTTCTGGTGCGCGACGCCGGCGAGCGGGATGCGCTGGCCGAGGAACAGGTTCCGGGAGAAGAGCCCCTGGTGGCAGGACTTCCCGTGCGCCGGGCAGCTCCCCTGCTGCTGGAGGAACGCCTCCAGCGTCTTGGTGAGCTGCTTGTGGCCTTCCTGGTTGTTGGGCCGGTAGGAGAGGACGATGTTCCCCTCGCGGTCGAGCGTCACCCGGTTCTCCGGATCCGGCAGGTCCTCCGAGGTGAGCCAGAAGTCGAGCGAGTGCCGCGCCATGAGCTCCAGCGTCCAGCCCGGCGCGATGGCCGGCGCCCCCGCGCTCAGCGTCGCCGCGTCCAGCTTTCCCACGAAGGAGATGTGCCCCATCGGGAAGGGGAACTGGTCGGAGCCGAAGTAGAAGTCGTTCACCGCCAGGGTCTTCTGGAACACGGTGGGGTTCGGGCACTTGCTGAGCGCCATGAGCACGCTGTTGACGTGGCCCATGTAGTGCCGGCCCACCACGTCCGAGCCGTTCGCCAGGCCGCGCGGATGCCGGTCGTTCCCCGAGCGGAGCAGGAGCGCCGCGGAGTTGATGGCTCCCGCGGCCACGACCACCAGATCCGCGGCGTAGCGCTCCGTCCGGTCCTCGCGCCTCACCACCACGCCGGTCACCTCGCGCCCGGTGGCGCTGGTCTCGAGCCGCTCGACCCTGGCGCCGGTGAGCAGCGTCACGTTCGGATGGTGGAGCGCGGGCTCGACGCACAGCACCTCGGCGTCGGACTTGGCGCGCACCAGGCACGGGAACCCGTCGCAGGTATCGCAGCGGATGCAAGGGCTCGTCTTCGGGGCGCGCTCGTCGAGCTGGATGCCCAGCGGGACGTGAAACGGCTTCAGTCCCTGCGAGGCCAGACTGTCGCTCAGGGCCTGGATGCGCGGCTCGTGGCTCACCGCCGCGTGCCGGTAGGGCCCGCTCGCGTGCGGCTCGGTGGGGTCCTCACCGCGGGTTCCATGCACCTGGTACAGATGCTCGGCCTTCAGGTAGTACGGCTCGAGCTCCTGGTACGAGATCGGCCAGGCCGGTGACACGCCACCGTGGTGGCGCAGCTCGCCGAAGTCCTCCTTCCGGAAGCGGAAGAGCGCTGCCCCGTAGAACTTGGTGTTTCCGCCGACCGCGTAGTTGGTGTGCGGGTGAAGCGCCTTCCCGTCCTGGTCGTGCCAGGTCTCCTTCGTCTGGTAACGCCCCTCGACGTTCACCTGGCGGGGGTCCCAGTTGGCCTTCTCCCGCCGGACGAAGTCGCCACGCTCCAGGAGCAGGATGCGCTTGCCGGTAGGCGCCAGGGCATGGGCCAGCGTTCCGCCGCCTGCCCCGGTGCCGATGATGATGACGTCGTAGCGATCCACGGGCTCGAACCTCCGGGAGGACCTCGGACGAGGAGGGCTCCGGTGGGGTGTGTCGGGGCCGGCCGGGCGTTACGGTCGAGGTGACGCGCCGGCGCAGCTCTTGCGCGTTGGCCTCAGGGCCCACGGCACTTGCGCCGCCCTGGCCCGAGGACGATGAACATGGGCGTGGTCGCCACGCGCGAGAGGGGCCCGGCCTCGGCCTTCCCGGGGCTCGGCAGCGAGCAGGCCCACCGCCTCCTGGAGGAGGTCGGACCGAACACGCTCGAGACCGAGCGGCGGGGCGGATGGTGGCGCGTGCTGCTCGAGGTGGTGCGCGAGCCGATGGTGCTCCTGCTCATCGTCTGCGCGGCCGTCTACGTCGCTTTCGGGGATCTGTCCGAGGCGCTGATCCTCGGCGCCTCGGTGGTCCTGGTGGTGGTCATCAGCCTGCTCCAGGAAGGCAAGACGGAGCGGGCGCTTCAGGCGCTGAAGGACCTGTCGAGCCCGCAGGCGTCGGTGCGCCGCGATGGCCACGCGGTGCGCATCCGGGCGTCGGAGGTCGTCCCGGGCGACGTGCTCCTCCTCCAGGAGGGAGACCGCGTGGCGGCCGACGCGGTGGTGGTCTCCGCCACCGGGCTGAAGGTGAACGAGTCGCTTCTCACCGGCGAGTCCGCGGCGGTCCGCAAGCGCGCTGTGCCCGCTCCCGTTCCGCTGGAGCCTCCGGGCGAGGGCATCACACCCTTCGTGTACGCGAGCACACTCGTCGTCTCCGGCAGGGCAGAGGCGGTGGTCGGTGCCACCGGCGCGCGGAGCGAGGTCGGCCGGATTGGCCACGCGCTGGAGACGCTCTCCGCCGCGGAGAGCCCACTCAAGCAGCAGCTGGCCGGGCTCGTCCGTGCGGTGGCCGTCGCCGCGGCGCTCTGCTGCGTCGCGGTCTTGCTCGTCTACGGGCTCGGGCGCGGAGACTGGAAGGGAGGCTTGCTCGCCGGTCTCACCCTCGCCATCTCGCTTCTGCCGGAGGAGTTCCCGGTGGTGGTGACCGTCTTCCTTGCGCTGGGTGCGTACCGGATGGCGCGCAGCAACGTCCTCGCCCGGCGGATGGCCGCCCTGGAGACGCTGGGGTCGGCGACGGTGCTCTGCACCGACAAGACCGGCACCCTCACCGAGAACAGGATGCGCGTGGTGGAGTTCACGACCGCGATTGAGGGCCGCCTCGGCGGCGCGGAACCGGAGACCACCGATGCTGCGCGAGACCGCGGCGCTGGCCTGTCCTCTCGAGAGCTTCGACCCGATGGACCAGGCCACCGTCGAGTTCGCCGGGGGGGACGTCGCAGGCCGGGCGCCGGCGCTCCGGGAGTACCCGCTCACGCCCGAGCTCCCGGTCATGGCCTTCGCGCATGCCTGGCGCGGCGGCTGATGGTGGCGGCGAAGGGCGCGCCCGAGGCGGTCGCGGCGCTCGCCGGCTGGGACGGCCAGGCGCGGCGAGCACTGGACGCACAGGTCCACCGCTTCGCCGAGCGCGGGCTGAGGATCCTTGCGGTGGCCCGCGCCATCTGCCGTCCGCGTCGATCCGCCGGCAGCTTGCACGGCTCCCGCTTCGCATTCATCGGCCTCCTCGCCTTCGCCGATCCGCTCCGGGCCGGCGTCGCCGGAGGCGGTGGCGGAGTGCCGGCGCGCCGGGATCCGGGTGATGCATGATCACCGGCGACCATCCGAGCACTGCCCGGGCCATCGCGCGAGAGGCAGGGATTGACGCCACCCACCGCTCACCGGCGCGCGAGCTCGAGCACGCTCGACGATCAGGCGCTCCGCGCCGCCCTCGCCCGGACCCAGGTGTTCGCGCGCGTCGCGCCGCGCCACAAGCTGCGGTTGGTCGAGGCGCTGGAGGCGATGGGCGAGGTGGTGGCGATGACCGGCGACGGGGTGAACGACGCGCCGGCGCTCAGCGCCGCGCACATCGGCGTGGCGATGGGCGGGCGCGGCACCGACGTCGCACGCGAGGCGGCGGACCTGGTGCTGCTCGACGACGACTTCGTCGTCCATCGTCGGCGCCATCCGGCAGGCCGCCGCATCTACGCCAATCTCCAGAAGTCGCTCGGGTTCGTCCTGGCGGTGCACGTCCCCATCGCCGGCATGGCGATGTTGCCCGTGCTCTGGGGCGTGGCCGATGCTCTTCACCCCGGTGCACATCGTCTTCCTGGAGCTGATCATCGATCCAGCGTGCTCCATCGCCTTCGAGATGGAGCCGGGAGACCCGCGCGCGATGGAGCGCCCACCCCGCGCCCGGGAGGTACGGCTGATGGGCCGGGCCGAGATTCCGCCGGAGCCTCGTCGAGGGGCTGGCGGTCTTCGCCGTCGTGGCGCTGGGGTTCTGGATTGGCCTGCAGAAGCACGGCGGGACCACGGATGCCCGGACGCTGGCGTTCAGCGGGCTCCTGCTCGGGAATCTCGGCCTGATCGTCGCCCACCGCGCGCACGCGAGTGGGCTGTGGCGGTCCTTCCGGGTGCCGAACCCGGCGTTCTGGGCCGTGCTGGTCGGGGCGCTCGCCGTCCTCACCCTCATCCTGGCGTTGCCTCCTCTCCGTCGGGTCTTCCAGTTCTCGCCGCTCCACCTCGACGACCTGGCCATCTCCGCCGGACTCACGCTGGCCCTGGTCCTGGCGCTGGTCGCGGCGGGCCGGCTCGGGACGTCGCAGGCGAGGAGGCGCGCATGAGGAAGCTGCTGGTCGGCGGAATGCTCGGCCTTGCGCTGGTGAGCGGCGGATTCGCGCTCGCCCAGAGCGGGGCCCGGCCGCTGGACGACTCGCAGCCGCCCGAGCTCACTCCGGACGACGGACTCGGGGCGGTCCGGCGCAGGATGTCCCGGCACCGGGCGATGGTCGAGGCGCTGACCATGGCCACGCTCCGCCTCGATCGTCCCCGGGTGGCGGAGATTGCCGCAGGTCTGGCGCGCGACACGGGGCTCGGCGCCTGGCCGGGTCCGGATGCCGGCGTGACGGTGCGGACCTCGCTCGGACGGCTCGAGTCACAGCTCCGCGCCCGGAGCCAGGCGCTCGCGGACGTGGCGGCGCGTGGCGCGGACGACGCGTTGCCCGACGCCTTCGGTCGCTTGATGGAGACCTGTGTGCAGTGCCATGCGCAGCAGGCCCCGTCCGCGAGGCCGGGGCGGGCCGCCACTCCGAACTAGGTTCGCCGGTCCGCGCGCCCTCGGGTCCGCGTCCGCGTCGGGGACGGGAGCCGGGAGGAGAGCGCGCGGGCGCGCTCCCACAGCCGCCGGCTGCCCGTGAGCATCGCTTTGCGCTCGGAGGGGCGGAGCGCTCCGGCGAGCTCCGCCAGCCGCACTGCCATCAGGGGGAGCAAAGCCTCGATCCGGCGTCGTCCCGCGGCGGTGAGGAGGACGCGCTGTGAACGTCGATTGGCGGACATTGCCCGTCGCCGGACGAGTCCCTCGCGCTCGAGCGACCGGAGCACCCCGGTCATGCTCGGCGGGGTGGTGCCGGCGCGCTCGGCGAGCTGGGCGGCGGTCAACCCGCGCTCCGCCTCCAGCAGCTGGGCGAGCACGTGGCCCCGGGCGCTCGACAGACGATGTGCAGCGTAGAACGCCTCGAAGGACGCGGACATCTCCTCCGAGAAGCGCCAGAGGCACAGACAGGTGTCGACTGCCTCCGGGTCCGCCCCCGGGACGCGGGCGATGAGCCGGCGGGCAGCCGCGTAGCGCTCGAGCGAGGGTGGGCGGCGGGGAAGGGCCAAAGTGACGAATCCGTTCGAGCAGTCACCTAACGAGAAGCCACCTTGGCGGGGATAGTTAAGTTACGTAGGACCCGCTTGCCCTCGCCGTCGGTGGCCATTATCGAGCGCTCGCGCAGTTGAGCTCCGGAGGGAGACACCGGACATGGCCGATGCCGTGGTGGAACGGGCGCCGGAGCAGGCGCAGGGGCCGGCGCCCGCCGATTCTGCGGCGAAGCGCCGCCGCGCGCTGACCATCATCGGCGGTGTGGCGGCGGTGGTGACGCTCGGGGTGCTCGTCTATCTGTTGCTCAACGCTGGCAAGGAGAGCACCGACGACGCGAACGTCGACGCGGATGTCGTCCCGCTCGCGCCGCACGTCGCAGGCCAGGTGGCCGCCGTTCCGGTGACCGAGAACCAGTCGTTGAAGAAAGGTGAAGTCGTCCTCCAGATTGACGAGCGCGACTATCAGGCTCGCGTCGCGCAGGCCGCCGCCGAGCTGGACAGCGTCCGGGCGCAGGCCCAGGCCGCGGACGCACAGGCCGCGGTGGCCGAAGCCTCTGCCCGCGGCGGGCTCACCCAGGCCCAGGCAAACCTCATCGGCACCAACCGCTCGGTGTCTGGTTCCCGTGCCCAGCTCGAGCAGGCCAGGGCCACGCTGGCCAGCCGGCAGGCCGATCTGAAGCTGGCCGAGTCCAACATCGCCCGTGCAAACGAGCTGCAGAAGGCCAACGCAATTCCCCAGCAGCAGGTCGACCAGGCCCAGGCCCAGTTCACCTCCGCCCAGGCCGGAGTCAGCGCGGCGAAGGCGGCGGTGGACGCCGCGTCGGACCAGCTTCGTCGCTCGCAGGCCCAGGTGAACGAGGCCGAGGGGCGGGTGGTGGTGAGCCGTCCGGTGGACGCCAGCATCGCAGTGGCGCAGGCCAACGCCGCCTACCAGCACGCGCGGGTCCGGAGCTCGGAGGCGAGCCTTGCGCTGGCCAATCTCAACCTCGAGTGGACACGCATCCTCGCCCCGGACGACGGCACGGTGAGCCGGATCACTGCGCACCCCGGCGCGCTGCTCGGCGTTGGCCAGACGGTCGCCCAGTTCGTGCCGGTGAGGAAGTACGTCACCGCGAACTTCAAGGAGACGCAGATCGGGCAAGATGCACCCCGGTCAGGAGGCGGACGTCGACGTGGACACCTACGGCAAGACGCTCCACGGGAAGGTGGAGAGCCTCTCCGGCGGCACCGGCGCGCGCTTCTCGCTGCTCCCGCCGGACAACGCGTCTGGCAACTTCGTCAAGGTGGCCCAGCGCATTCCGGTACGGATCGCGCTGGATGCCGTCCCCAGCAGCATGGTCCTCCGCGCCGGACAGTCGGTGGTGGTGACCGTGCACGTGAACCAGTGACCCGGGGTCTGGAGGTGTGTCCTTGATTCGAACGCTCGCTGCCGCAGCGCTCCTGATCTCCTCGGCTGCGGTGGCCGAGGAACGACAGGTCCTCACCATCGACGAGGCGGTCACCGAGGCGCTCCGGGTGAACGACCAGCTCGCGGCCGCCCGTTACCAGGCCGAGGGCGCGGAGGACACGGCCCGCAGCGCGCGGGGACGGCTGCTGCCCACGCTCAACGCCAGCGACACCGTTCAGCACTGGAATTCGCCCTTCGTCATCACCCTTGGACCACCGGGCAGCTCCGGCGTGGTCGCGCGCAACGTCAACACCAACACCGTCACCGTCGCTGCACAGCAGCCACTCCTCGGGCTCTTCCATCGGGAGCGGGACCTCAAGGCTGCGAGCAGCTCGGCGGGTGCCAGCCGCGCCAACGAGGCGGCGGCGCAGGCCGACATCGCCGAGCAGGTCCGCACCACCTACCTCCGCCTGTTCGAGGCACGGGCGGGCATCTCCATCGCCGAGGCGAGCGTCGAGCAGCTCCGCAAGCAGGTCCAGGACGCACAGGCCCGGTACAACGCCGGCACCATCACCAAGGCCGACCTCCTGCGCTTCCAGACCGCCGAGGCCAACGCCCAGCAGCAGATTATCCAGGCGACCACCCAGGCCCTGACCGCGCGGCAGCTGCTGCTCACGCTCCTGGCCCGAAACCCCGAGGACCCGGCTCTGGAGTTCGTGGAGCCGGAGGACATCGAGCGTCAGGCGGCGGTGCCGAGGCCAGCTCGAGCGACGAGCTGATCAACCGTGCGCTACAGAACCGGCCGGAGGTGCAGCGCGCCCAGAAGGCGCCGAGGCGGCACGGGACAACGGGCAGGCCCGTACGTTCGAGCTGCTTCCCGAGGTCGACGTCCAGGCCGCCTACAGCAACGTCCACGGCCAGATCTTCCTGCCGGAGAACAGCTCCTTCGTCGGCTTGTTTGTCAACTGGCCGTTCTGGACCTGGGGCACGAAGTGGTACGCGGCGAGAGCGCGCAGCGCCAGGCCGACGCCGCGGGCGCGCAGCGCAGGGCACGCGCAAGCAGGTGGCCTACGACGTCGCGAGCAAGCTGTCGGTGCTCGACTCGCAGTTCGTGGTGGTCCAGGTGGCACAGACGGCCATCGCCAGCGCCGAGGAGGCCTACCGGGTGACGAGCGCGCAGGTCAACGCCGGCACCGCCACCACCACGGACCTCCTGGACGCGCAATCGGCCCTGACCACCGCCAAGCTGAACCTGGCGCGGGCGCAGTACGAGCGCACCATCGCCCGGGTGCGCTGGATCGAGCCGTCGCGGGGAAGTAGCAGCGTGGCGCGGGAGGAGCACGCGGAGCATCGCCTGGCGACCCAGCCACAGCCCGTGGCTGGTCGGCCTGACGGTCACCCTGGCCACCTTCATGGAGGTGCTGGACACCAGCATCGCCAACGTGGCGCTCCCGCACATCGCCGGTGGGCTCTCGGCGAGCCAGGACGAGGCGACCTGGGTGCTGACCTCTTACCTGGTGTCCAACGCGGTGGTGCTGCCGATCAGTGCGCTGGATCTCCAGCCGGGTGGGCCGCAAGCGCTTCTACATGGCATGCGTGGCGCTCTTCACCGTCAGCAGCTTCCTCTGCGGCTTCGCGCCCAAGCTCCAGTCGCTGATCTTCTTCCGGGTGCTGCAGGGCATCGGCGGCGGAGGGCTCGCCCCGAGCGAGCAGGCCATCCTCGCCGACACCTTCGAGCCGGGCAGCGCGGCATGGCGTTCGCGATGTACGGCCTGGCGGTGGTGTTCGCTCCGGCGATCGGGCCGACGCTGGGCGGCTACATCGTCGACCACGCGAGCTGGCGGTGGATCTTCTACATCAACGTCCCGGTGGGAATCGCCTCGCTGTTCTTCAGCTCGATGGTCGTCGAGGACCCGCCGTGGCTGGAGCAGGAGAAGAAGGATTCCCGCGGGCTGAAGGTGGACTGGCTCGGCCTCGGCCTGGTGGCCCTGGCCTTCGGCAGCCTGCAGATCATCCTGGACAAGGGGCAGCAGGACGACTGGTTCAGCTCGCCGCTCATCGTGGTCTTCACGATGGTGATGGTCGTCTGCATGGTGGGGGCCCTGGTCTGGGAGTGGGCCCACCCCAACCCCATCGTGAACGTGCGGCTGTTCCTGAACCGCAACTTCGCCACCAGCGCCGCTCTGATGTTCACCCTGGGGGCGGTGCTCTATGGCAGCACGGTGCTCATCCCTCAGTTCGTGCAGACGCTCATGGGCTACAGCGCCGAGCGGGCGGGGATGGTGCTCTCACCGGGCGGTTTCACCACCATGGCCATGATGCCGCTGGTGGGGTTCCTCGTCTCCCGGGTGCCGGCGAAGTACCTCATCACCCTCGGCTTCGCCGGACTGTCCATGTCGCTCTGGCACATGACCAGCATCAACCTGTTGATCGATCCGACACACCGCGACGATGTACCGGATCTACCAGGCGGCATCGCTGGCGTTCCTCTTCGTGCCAATCAACACCGTGGCGTACCTCGGCGTGCCACGCGAGCAGAACAACCAGGTCTCGGGCCTGATGAACCTGGCGCGGAACATCGGCGGGAGCGTGGGGATCTCCTTCTTCGTGACCACGCTCGCCCGGAGCTCGCAGCGGTACCAGACCCAGCTGGTGGACGGGTTGTCGTCCTCGAACCCCGTCCTCCAGGAGAGGCTCGCGCAGCTGCAGCAGACCTTCGCCTCGGCCGGTCCGGCGGACGCGCTCCGGCGGGCGTACGCCGTGATCTACATGAGCATCCAGCAGCAGGCAGCGGTGCTCTCGTACATCCGGATCATCCAGGACCTGGCGGTCGTCACGGCGATCTTCGTCCCACTCATCCTGCTCTTCCTCCGCAAGAACCGGCCCGGGCGCCCGCCGGCGCGCACTGAGGGCTTCCAGGGCCGAGGAGCCATCCCCACCTTCGTCGGGAGGTGCAACGGTGATCGCTCGGATGGTGAATCTCTTGCTCGGCCTGGCGCTCGCGGGCACGGCCTGCTGGGAGCCGCGCGGCTCGACGGTGTTCTGGCACGATTTGGTGATTGGCCTCCTCGTCGCCGGCTTGGCGCTCGTGGCCACGGCAGCGCGGGGAGTGAACTTCCTGAACACCGGGCTCGCGCTGTGGCTGTTCCTCTCGGGCCTGATCATGCCCGTGGTGCCGCACGTCTACGTGGGCCTCGTCGCCGGGGTGTTGATTCTTCATCTTCTCGCTCGTGTCCACCGACGACCGGACCTTCTGGCCCGTGAGACGGCGTGCCCCGGCGCGGGGCTGAGGCAGCTCGGCGCAGCCAGTCCGCACCCAGCGGCGATACACCCCGAGCAGCACCTCCCGGGTCTCGGGGCGAAGCGGCCCGGGAAGGGGAATGACGGCGCTCACGGCGGGCTCGTTAACCCCGGCGCCTCCGAGCTGCACGGTGAGTGCGCTGGACGGCGGTCGGTCCGCCCCCACACCGTGTCGTTCATCCGGGAGCGATGCGGCGTGACATCCGTACCACGGGGAACGCCACGCCAGGCGGCAGCATCACCTCGAACCGCTCCACCGACGTGAACCCTGCCGCGGCGTAGAGCGGCACTCCGGAGAGCGTCGCCACGAGCTCGAGCGCCTGGAAGCCGACGCGGGCTGCTTCCTGCTCGCACAGGGAAAGCAGCGCCCGGCCGAGCCCCCGGCGAGCGAAGGCCGGGTCCACGAAGAAGGCGCGGATGCGTGCCGGCTCTTGCGTCGGGTCCAGCAGGGTCCCCGCGCTCCGTCCGCCGACCGAGTGGTCGCCGCCGAAGAGCGAGCGCCGGCGGCTCCACCCTCCGGCCGCGACGAGCGTCCGCGCGTGCTCGCACAGCCAGTAGGTCCGGTCGGCGAGGAGCTCGCCGTCGACGCCGAAGATGTGTCGTCGCGCCGCCTCGAGCTGGTCGTGGCTGTAATCGGCGCTCATCAGCCCGTGCACCGAGCGCGAGATGAGCGCCTCGATGACCGGGCGATCCGCCTCGGTCGCGATGCGAAAGGGGATGGGCGCCGGGAGCATCCTGCTGGAAACGAGTAGCACGACGCGCCGGAGGACGTGGAAGCGGGGCGGCCGCGAGGTTTACCTTTCCCTCGCTCTCGACCCGGGAGGTCTCGATGCGTGCACCTGCGAGGCTGTGTTCCCTGCTGCGGACCGAGCACCCTTTGATCGCCGCGCCGATGGCCGGCGGGCCATCGACGCCCGCTCTGGCCGCGGAGGTCTCGCGTGCGGGAGGCCTCGGATTCCTGGGCTGTGCGTACTCCACGCCCGAGCAGATCCTCGAGTGGAGCCGCGAGGTGCGGGCCGGACGGACCGTCCGTTCGGCATCAACGTCTTCGCCGACGTGCCGGACGGCCCGCCTGTCGATCCAGGGCCAATGCTGGAGCTGCTCCGGCCGATCCACGCGGAGCTGGGGCTCCCTCCCCCGGAAGTGCCCGGCGTGCCCACGCGGGCGCTGGATGCCCAGATTGAGGCCATCCTCCAGAGTGGTGCCTCGGTGTTCAGCATCACGTTCGGGCTGCCCTCCGCTGCGCAGGTCGTGCGTCTCGGCCAGGGGGGACTGGTCCGGATTGGCACGGCGAACACCGTGGAGGAGGCGCGGCGCGTCGAGGCGTCGGGCTTCGAGGCGGTGGTTGCGCAGGGAAGCGAAGCCGGAGGACACCGGGGGACCTTCATCGGCAGCTTCGAGCGCGGGCTGGTGGGAACGATGGCGCTCGTCCCACAGGTGGTCGACGCGGTGAAGGTCCCGGTGGTGGCGGCGGGCGGAATCATGGATGGGCGCGGCTGGGTGGCCGCGGAGGCACTCGGTGCCGCGGGGGTTCAGCTGGGGACGGCCTTCCTGGCGGCCGACGAGTGCGGCGCCGTGCCGGCGTACAAGGAGGCGGTGCTCGCGGCGACGGACGACGGCACGGCCGTCACCCGCGCCTTCTCCGGGAGGCCAGCCCGCGGGCTGGTCAACCGGTTCCTCACCGCAGCGGAGCTCGCAGATGCGCTGCTCCCGTACCCGCTGCAGAACGCGCTCACCCGGGCGATGCGGACGGCCGCCGCCCGCGCCGGCCGGGCCGAGCTGCTCTCGCTCTGGGCGGGACAGGCAGCACGGCTCGCCCGGCGCGGGCCAGCGGCGGAGATCGTCCGCTGGCTGGTCGCGGACGCTGCCCGAGTCCGCGCCGCGCTCCAGCGCTGACCACTACGGCCAGAGGCCCCAGCTGGCGCTGCGATTGGTCGACTGCTGCGCCTGGAGCTCGGCGCGCTCGGCAGCGGTCTTCCGGAGCTGCTCGACCGCCTGCTGGAGCGTGGCGATCCCCTTCTGCAGCGACTCCACGGCCGACTTCTCGACCGGGGTCATCGCTTCGTTGGTGACGGTGGTGGTGCGAGCGGCAGGCTGCTCGGCGGCAAAGGCGGGGGTGACGGCGAGCGCGGCCAGGGTCAGTGCAGTGCGGATCTTCATGGTGGAGCTCCTTGTTCTTTCTTGTTTATCCGAACGTCCATCGTCCGGAGTCACAGGGAGGTGGAGACGTGGAGCCCGGCCGTTACGTCGTGAGGCGCGGCAGGGCGACGCAAGAATCCGACGGAGTGGCCCGGCGCCGCCGCGACGACCGGGCTTCCGCGGAGCCGCTGCACGCGGCCATCGGGGAGACTCCCGATGCGCGGTCGTGCTCGAGACCGCAAAAAGAAAGGGGCCGGCCCTCGCCAGCCCCGCCCTGGATGAAGCGCTGTCGCCCTGCTAGCGCTGCTCGGCGGCGACCCCGCCGGGGCGCAGCAGCGGGCGGGGCAGGGCCGACTTGCGGCCGAAGAGGAGCGCGTCCAGTGACGCCTTCCCGGCGCCGGCGACGAACAGCCAGAGGAAGCCCGCCAGGTACGTGGACTCCTCGAAGGCGAGGAGCGAGCGGATGCCCGCGATCTCCGGCCTCTTGGCGGTGAGGATCGCCACGACCATCGTGCCCAGCAGGGGCAGCGCCGCGAACCGGGTGAAGAGACCGAGGATGATCAGCGTGCCGCCGACGAGCTCGATGCCCGAGACAATCGTCGCCTGGACCGCGGGGAAGGGGATGCCCAGCTCGGTGAAGAAGCTCGTCACCTGCGCGAGGTTGTGCACCTTGCCCCAGCCGGTCCCGAGGAAGACGGCTCCGAGCGAGAGGCGAACGGCGAGAGGCCCGACCCAGGAGAAGCGGTCGAGCGTGGCGAGGATCCGGGTACGGAGGGCGTCGAGGTTCACGTGGGACTCCTGAAGGAGGCGGTCAAGATACGGCTCCCACCGCCGGGGGGTTACCGGGGTCGGTCCAGGAGGGGTGTGGCGATTCCCCGGAGCGTTACGCAGGGTCTCGCAACTGCTCTGGATTTCGAGGGTCCCGGGGGCCCAACTCGAGCCACCCCCGGCCGGTCCAGTGCGCGAAGGCGGCGGTCACGTCCTCGGCAGACATCCGGAGCGCCTCGGCGACCGCGCAGGCCCCTGCGAGCGTGGCTCCCCGGGCGAGCTCCTCGAGCACCTGGCCCGGACCGGGCGCGAGCCACTCGATGCAGGTGCTCGCCTCCGCCCGCCAGACCACCAGCACCCCCACCCTGGGCAACGGAGGGGCGCCGTCCTCGGCCCAGTCGACCACGTCCCATCTAACACCCACCAGCCGCGCCGTCGCAGCGAGCTCGAAACGAAGCTCGCCCCAGTCCGCCTCCGCGTCGCTCCATTCCCCGACCCTCCCCGCATCGGAGAGCCAGACCTCCGCCGAGGCACGTTCGACGGCGGCGAGGTCCACCAGCCACGGAGCCACCGCGCCAGTGGGATGCGTGCGGAGTGTCGCGTCGAGACTCTCGCCCAGATCGGCGAGCGACGGACTGGTGGATGGGCGGAGGAGGAGGTGGGCCGCGACCAGCGCACCGAAGTCCTCCTCGCCCAGCGCCGCCGCGAGCCGGGGGTACTCGAGCCGCAGCGTCCCGTGCAGCCGGCTGAAGTAACCGGCGCCGTGGACGGCGAGTCGAATCCAGCGCCGTGCGGCCCGGAGTGGGGTCCGCCGCGAATCGCCGCGAGCGCCGACGAAGAGGGTGCGAGGAAGCGGTCGGGCAGCCCGGGCGAGGACTGGCCGGCGATTGCCCGGCCGACCCCGAGTGGATGGGTCAGCGCCCAGCGCATCCAGCGTTGCAGGTCACCCAGCGAGGGCGAGGCGGACATCGAAGAACCCCTCGAGAACCGCCCGGGCGCGGCCGGCCTCGTCGAGCAACGTGGAGAACGGTGGGAGCCGGTCGTCCCACTCGACGATGGTGGGGCGAGGTCCAAAGCGGTGCACCGCGTACCGGAAGAGCTCCCAGACCTCGGGGCAGACCTCGCGGTCGTGCGTGTCGACCCGCAGTGGTCCCGAGTCGTCGTGGCCGGACAGGTGGTATTGCGCCACCGCGCCGGCAGGGAGCCCGTCCAGGAACCAGTGCGGAGCAAACCCTTGGTTCCGGGCGGTGACGAAGACGTTGTTCACGTCGACCAGCAGTCCGGCGCCCGTCCGGCGGGCGAGCTCGCCGAGGAACTCCCACTCGGTCATCGTCGAGTGGAGGTAGCCCACGTAGCTCGAGGGATTCTCGAGCACCAGCTGGCGGCCAAGCCGCTCCTGCGCGTGGTGGACGCGCGTCTCCATGTGCTCCAGCGCCTCCTCGGTCCAGGGCAGCGGGAGCAGGTCGTGCAGGTTCTCGCCGCCCTCGCCGGTCCAGCAGACGTGGTCGCTCACGCATTCGGGATCGAGTCGATCGGCCAGCGTCCGGAGCCGCGCGAGGTACCTCTCGGAGAGCGGGTCCACCGAGCCGAGATTCATCGACACGCCATGGAGCCGGATCGGACGCAGGGCGCGCACCCGCTCCAGGGTCTCCAGCGGCCGGCCACCGCCAGCGTTGCGCAGGCCGAGGAAGTTCTCCGAGATGACCTCGAACACGTCGAGCGGGGGCGGGACCTCCAGCACGCCGGCGTAGTGCGGCGGCCGGAGGCCGACTCCGACCTGCACGTCCGTCCTCACGGCGTCCGGGCCAGCGGCACCGGGCGTATCCCGGGGACGCCGAGCCTCAGCCGGTACACGCTGGTGCGGGCAGTGAAGTACAGCGTGCGCCCGTCCCCGTCGCCCCAGGCCATGTTCGCGGGGAGCTCGGGGAACCTGAGCGTGCCGAGGTGCTTGCCCTCCCCGGAGATGACCCAGACGCCGCCGGGGCCGGAGACGAAGAGGTGTCCCTCGGCGTCGACCTTCATCCCATCGAGCGCCTCGTCGCCGGCCGCCGAGGTCATGTCGAAGAAGACCGAGCCCTTCCCCAGCGTGCCATCGGCAGCCACCGGATAGCGCATGACGACCTTCTTCTTCTCGTCCCAGTTGGTGACGTAGAGGAACTTCTCGTCCGGGCTGAAGGCGATGCCGTTGGGGCCGGTGAGGTCCCTGGCCACAAGCGTCACCCGGCCGTCCTTCACCCGGTACACGCCGGAGAAGGCCAGCTCCTTGCGCGGATCGTCGAAGACCTTCGGGAGGCCGAACGGCGGGTCGGTGAAGTACAGCGTGCCGTCCTTCCGGTAGACGAGATCGTTCGGGCTGTTCAGCCGCTTGCCCTCGTACCGGTCGGCGAGCACGGTGATCGCGCCCGTGGGCTCGATGCGGATGACCCGGCGTTCGCCGTGCTGGCACACGGTCAGGCGACCATGCGGATCGAAGGTGAGCCCGTTGCTCCCTGGCTGCTTGTACTCGGAGATGTCCACGCCGGCGTAGCCGCTCTTGGTCCGGAAGATCGAGACCTGCCCGTCGCGGTTCCAGCGGTAGATGGTGTTCTCGTTCGGGTCGCTGAAGAGCAGGTCGCCGTCCGGGCTCCACACCGGGCCCTCGGTGAAGCCGAAGCCCGTGGCCAGCGCCTCGGGGCGGACGCCCGGGGGCACCACGCCGTCGAGCGCCGGGTCCTTCCGCTCCACGGTGAGCGCCGGCGCTGGCAACCGGCTGACCGGCGGGCTCCGGTACACGTCGAGTGTCGCCGAGCGGAACCAGAGAAAGTTGGTCGGCACCACCGAGACCGGTCCGTTCATCGCGAAGACCGCGACGTGGAACGTCTGGCCCGGGCGAGCGTCGCGGGTGAGGACCACGCGGCTCGGGGCGTTGAAGCCGCGCACCACCCCGCCGCCGCTCTGGCCGAGGACGGCGGGCAGCTTCCCGTCGACCCAGATCTCCGCGTAGTCGTCGACCACCACCTCGAACACCAGGGTACTGCCGGCGATCGGCACGGGGCCGATGCGCTCGGGAACGGTGAGCGCGAGCCGGTACCAGGCGAAGCTCACCTTGCCGCTTCCGCGACGGGCCTCGAGCGCGGGCGGGTCAACGGCTTCCCAGCGGCCGTCGTCGAAGTCGGCGGCGCCGGCCCTGGGCTCGAGGTCGAGCGTCTGCACCGGAGAGCCCGAGGGACGCAGGTCCGCTCCGGGGGCCCTGTTGGTGCCGGGGATGATGCGGGCCTCGTGGAATTTCCAGGTGGCCTTCACCAGCCCGGCACCCTCGCGGGTGCGCAGGTCGACGATGGCGTCCGGGCGCTCGAAGGGCGGATCCCCGTTGACCTGTGCGTGGGCGAACAGTGGGAGGAGACCGCTGAGCAGCGCAGCCGAGGCGACGACGAGACGGAGCCGCGCGCTCACTGGACCACCCCGTCGCCGGCGACCTTCACCGCGAGGTAGAGCACCGGTGCCTTGACGTCGCGGAACCAGTGCGGCGTGCCGCTCGGGACCACCACCACGTCGCCGGGACCGATGGTGCGGACCTCGCCGCCCTCGATGCGGCTGCCGCGGAGCTCGTGCGGCGCGGTGGTCGCGAGGTCCGGCACATTGCCGCCGGTGACGAACGTCGCCGTGCCCTCGAGGACGTAGAACACGTCGGTGTCGATCTGGTGCACCTCGGCCTTGCCGGGCGTGTCGCGGCGGCTGGCGTGGACCTGGTAGTCCCCGCGGTCGAGCAGGACCGAGCCCCTGGCGAAGCCGGCCTTCACCGTGGACGCGGTGAGCGTCGCCACCGAGGCGGTCTTCACTGGCTCGGACGAGAGCTGGGCCACAGCGGCAACGGCGGCGCGAGCGATCGCCTCATCGCGGGCGGCGCTCGAGGCCCCGCTGATGCCGACGGCGCCGATGACCTTCCCCTCGACGACGATGGGCACGCCGCCCTGGAGCGGGGTCATCTCCTTCACCCCGGTGAGCGCGCCGCGTCCGTTGTGGATCGCGTCCTCGAAGTCCTTGGTTGCGTGCTGGAAGGTGGCCGCGGTGTGGGCCTTGTCGAAGCTGACCGCGGAGGCGGCGGGGAAGGTCCCGTCGAGCCTCTCGAAGTAGACCAGCGCCCCGCCGGCGTCGACGATGGCGATGGCAGAGGTGCGATCGGTCCGGGCCTCGACCGCTGCGGCGGCAGCGATGTGCCGGGCGGCGTCGAGCGTGAGCACCTTGCTGGTGGTGAGCTGAGCGCGGGCCGACCCGGCGACGAGCAGGGCGGTGGCGAGGAGGAGGCGAAGGTTCATGTGGGCGTGTCTCCGAGAGGTGTGCACCGGAGCGCGCGAGGCGAACCCCGCGCACTCCGGTTCCGGCGGGATTCACTTCTTCGCGACGACCGGGGCGAGCGACCCGCCGATGGCGGTGCATGCCTTCTCCGGGACGGCGACCCAGCCCTGGCCGCGGCACTCGTTCTGCGCCGCGCAGCCGTGGTTCTCCCCCGAGCACTGGCCCAGGGCCTTGCAGGTGTTGACCCCGTAGCAGGCAACGACCGACATCTTCTTCAGCTTTTCCTTGGGGATCGGATCGGCCTTGGCGGTGGTGGCCGCGCCGAGGAGCCCGGCCACCGCGGCGCCGAGCAGGAGGGTGCGATTCATCATCAGACTCCGTGGACTGCGAGGGACGTTCCCCGGGCGCGTTGCCCGGGCACACCGCTGTCGTCCGTCGGTCGCAGTCCGCCGTTACAGGGCACCGCCGCTCGCCCGTGGGAAGGACACCGCTCGCAACTTTCGCCAGGCACCCGGCCGGCGAAGATGCGAAGACTCGGCGATGCCCTCCGAACGTCCTCTCCCGGGAGACCCTGCGATGCGCCGTGTCCTGCAGCTCCTCGTCGTGCTGGCCGCGTCGGGTGCCGCTGCCGCCGGCCCGGCCACCGTGGTCCGCGCGGCCCGGCTCTATGATGGAAAGAGCGACACCGTCGTGACGCCGGGCGTGGTCGTCGTCAGTGACGGCCGCATCGTCGGGGCGGGAACCCGCGTCGACGTCCCGGCGGGAGCGACGGTCATCGATCTCGGCGACGCCACCTTGCTGCCCGGCCTCATGGACGCGCACACCCACCTGAGCTTCGAGTCGAGCCTCGACTGGAAGCAGGACCAGCTGGACGCGCTGAAGAAGCCCATTCCCGAGCAGGCCATCGACGCGACCGAGTACGCACGCCGGACCCTGCTGGCGGGCTTCACCACCGTGCGCGACCTCGGCTCGAGCGACCTCATCGACGTCGGGCTGCGCAACGCCATCAACGCCGGAAAGGTGCCCGGCCCGCGGATGCTCGTCTCGGTGAACGCCATCGGTGCCCGCGGCGGCCACTGCGATCCCACCGGCGGCTTTCGCCCCGAGCTGCTCAAGGAGCCCGGGACCGAGCAAGGCGTCGCCAGCGGGCCGGATCGATCCGCGCCGCGGTCCGCTTCGACACCAAGCATGGCGCGGACGTCATCAAGACCTGCGCCACCGGCGGCGTGCTCTCCGAGGCGGACAAGGTCGACTCGCCGCAGCTCACCCAGGCCGAGCTGGACGCCCTGGTGGACGAGGCCCATGCGCTCGGACGGAAGACCGCGGCCCACGCCCACGGGGCCGAGGGAGCGAAGCGGGCGATCCGCGCCGGCATCGACTCGATCGAGCATGGCTCGTTCCTGGACGACGAGGGGTTCGAGCTGATGCGCAAGAAGGGCACGTACTTCGTGCCCACGCCGCTCCCCTGCATCATGGCGAGGCTGCGCCAGGCGAAGGTGCCGGCAAACATCCTGGAGAAGGCGGCGGCCGCGGACGCGCGCGCACGAGAAACCCTGAAGACCGCCATCGTCAAGAACGCCCGGATTGCCTTCGGGAGCGACGCTGCGGTCTGTCCCATGGGACGCAGCTGAACCAGTTCGCGGTCTTCGTCGCTGCGGGAATGAAGCCGCTCGCGGCGGTCCGGACCGCCACCTCGGTGGACGCGGCGCTGCTCGGGGTGTCCGACCGCGGCACGCTCGAGGCGGGAAAGCTCGCCGATCTGGTGGCCGTGCCTGGCGATCCCTCGCGCGACATCGCGGTGATGGAGCGGCTCTTCTTCGTCATGAAGGGGGGCGCGGTGGTCCGGAATGACCGGGCTCCCACCGCTCCGTCCGCAGCCGGGACGGGCGGCGCCGCGAACTGAGCCGCCACCAGGCAGTCCCCCGGTTCACGCGCCGTCCGGGCTCCTGTAACGCTCCCGGCCGCCGGGCGTACCCCCTCCTGATATGCCGGCGGTGGTGTCATCCGGAGGTCCGTACGAATCGCCTGACGCGACGCAAGGTGGCGTCCTCTCCTCCCTTTCCACGGAGGACCAGGCCATCGTCGAGCAGCTCCGCTCGGGTGACGAGCGCGCGTTCCTGGCCGTGGTGGAGAGGAACCACCGGACGATGGTCCGGGTGGCGATGAACTACGTCTCCTCCGAGGGGGTGGCCGAGGAGGTCGTCCAGGAGGCGTGGGTGGGCATCCTCCAGGGCCTCGGCAAGTTCGAGGGCCGGTGCCCGCTCCGCGCCTGGATGTTCCGCATCCTGGTGAACTGCGCGAAGATGCGGGGCGGCCGCGAGGCGCGCTCCGTTCCCTTTTCCGCGCTGGAGACGGAGGACGCCGAGGGCGAGAAACGTTCGGTCGAGAGCTTCCGCCCCCCGGACGATCCACGCTTCCCTGGACACTGGGCGCATGCGCCCGACCGTTGGGTCGACGAACGGCTGGCCGACGCCGAGGCGCTGGTCCGGATCAAGGCCGAGATCGACAAGCTCCCGCCGAACCAGCGGCAGGTGATCACCCTGAGAGACATCGAGGACTGGGAATCGGCGGAGGTGTGCGAGGCGTTGGGAATCAGCGAAGCCAATCAGCGGGTGCTGCTGCACCGCGCCCGGACGCGTGTCAGACAGGCGCTCGCCGGATGGGCCGCGGAGGTCACGCCATGAGCGCCGCCCGGCCGCAGGACCTCGCCTGCCGCGACCTGGTGGGGCTCCTCACCGAGTTCCTGGACGGGGCGCTGGACGAGCGCACCCGCTCGCAGGTGGAGCAGCACCTGGTACTGTGCCACGGCTGCACGGAGTATCTCCGGCAGTTCCGGGCCACCATCGGTGCCACGCGCAGGCTGTCCGAGCAGGACCTGCCGGAGAAGGTGAAGGAGAGCTTGCTCGATGCCTTCCGCCACTGGCGCCACGGGAGCTGAGCAGCCGATGCGAGCCTGGAAGTTCCTCGACGTCGGCCGGGTCGCGCCGTTCGGGGGGCACACCTGGCCGTCGCCGGGCCCGGCCGGCCCCGGGGAGTGGGTGCGCTTCGCCGGACGGGAGATCTTCGCCTGCCGCGTCGACGATCTGCCCTGGTGGATCGCTCCCGAGCTCTGGGAGGTGGAGCTCGAGGGTCCGCTCCGCCTGCTGGAGACGCAGGTCGCGGCCGCCGGTGGTCGTCTCGTTCGCCAGGTCAGCGGATGGGATGCCTCGACCTTGCGGGCGTACGGTGTGGCCTGCGCCGAGCGTGCACGCAATCTCGCCGTCGAGGCGCTCGGTCGCGACGGACGGGTGGAGGAGGCGCAGGCGCTCGCCCGGGCCCGCAGCATGCTCGAGCTCAGCCGGGTTGCCCGCGGATTCGCCGGCGAGGCGCGGGTGCGCGTCTCCTCGAACCTGGCCGGCTTCGTCGCCGAGTCCTCGATGCGTGCATCCGAAGGCCTGGCCGCGGCGGCGGCCAACATCGCGGCGAACGCGGCGGTGATCGCGCACGGAGATCCGTCGGTGTTCCCCGGCGAGCGCCAGTGGCAGGCGCGGTGGATCGCCGAGCACGCGGGCCTCGGGCAGTTGCCCATCGCCGCGGTGTAACGGAACGCCCAGGGCAGGACACCGGGAGAGCGGCGAGGAGAGCGCCGCATGCCCCGACCCCACCCCCTCCATCCTCCCGCATCTCGCACTGCCGGCTCGGTCCTCCGGGCACTCCCGCTGCTCCTGCTGCTCGCTGGATCCACGGCCTCGGCCGCGCGGGTGGACGAGGTGGCGTGCATCGGAAACACGGTGTCCGACCTCGACCGGGCCCGCGACTTCTACGTCCGGGTGCTCGGCTTCCGCCCTGACGGCGAGCGCGAGGAGGCCGGCCCCGAGCTGGAGCGGCGCACCGGTGTCTTCGCCGCCAGGACCCGGACCGCACGTCTGGTGCTCGGCAGCGAGTGCCTCGAGCTCACCGAGTACATCGCGCAGAGGGGGCGGCCGGTCCCGGGGGATGCACGGAGCAACGACCGCGACTTCCAGCACGTGGCCATCGTCGTCTCGGACATGGACCGGGCCTACGCCCGGCTGCGCGAGGCCCGCGTGGAGCACGCGTCGTCGGGCCCTCAGGAGCTGCCGGCGTGGAATCCCGGCGCCGGTGGCATCAAGGCGTTCTACTTCCGTGACCCCGACCGGCATGTCCTCGAGGTCATCTGGTTTCCGCCCGGCAAGGGCGCAGCGCGCTGGCACCCGGCGGGCAAGTCCGTCCCGCTGACGCTCGGCATCGACCACACCGCGGTGGTGGTCAGCGACACCGAGGCATCGCTCGCCTTCTACCGAGATCGGCTCGGGCTCGCCGAGGCCGGCCATTCCGAGAACTACGGTCCGGAGCAGGAGCGGCTGAACGGCGTCTTCGGCGCGCGGCTCCGCATCACCCAGGTCCGTGCACCGAAGGGCCCGGGCATCGAGTTCCTCGAGTATCTCGCCCCGCGCGACGGCCGCCCCTACCCCGCCGACGAGCGCGGGAGCGACACCTTCCACTGGCACGTGCGGATGGTGTCGGCCGAGGGCGCGGCGCTCGTCTCCGGGCTCCGGGGTGCCCACGCGGCCTTCGTCACCTTGCCCGCCGCCGGTGCCCCTTCCTCCACTCTCCTTCCGCTCCGGGTCCGCGATCCGGACGGCCACGTCCTCCAGCTGGAGACTCCATGAGCCCCACCGTCACCAGGCTTCGCAGCTCGCCCATCGACGCCGAGGAGCGCCGGCTGGAAGAGTCGCGCCGCCGCGAGAAGCACTGGAAGCGCTGGGGCCCGTACCTGTGCGAGCGGGCCTGGGGCACGGTGCGCGAGGACTACAGCCCGACGGCGACGCCTGGGACGTACTTCCCGCACGACCATGCCCGCTCCCGCGCCTACCGCTGGAACGAGGACGGCATCGCCGGCATCTGCGACCGCCGGCAGACGCTCTGCTTCGCGCTCGCGCTGTGGAACGGGCACGGACCCGATCCTCAAGGAGCGGCTCTTCGGCCTCACCGGCCAGGAGGGCAACCACGGCGAGGACGTCAAGGAGCTCTACTGGTACCTCGACACCACGCCGACGCACTCGTACATGAAGATGCTCTACAAGTACCCGCAGCGGCCGTATCCCTACGCAGAGCTGCTGCGCCGAGAACCGTGCAGCGCGGCACGGCGCAACCGCGAGTACGAGCTGCTGGACACCGGGGCCTTCGAGCAGGACCGCTACTTCGACGTCCTCGTCGAGTACGCCAAGGCCGACGCCGAGGACGTCCTGGTCCGGATCACCGTCGCCAACCGCGGGCCGGAGGCGGCGCACCTCCACCTCCTGCCGACGCTCTGGTTCCGGAACACCTGGACCTGGGGGCGCGGCGACGCGAGCCGGCGCTCGAGGCGCTGCGCGCCCCGACCGGCCAGAGCCCTCGGAGCTGCGCACGAGCACCACGTCGACGGCAGCTTCAGCCTCCGGCTGCGACGGCGCGCCGGAGCTCCTCTTCACCGAGAACGAGACCAACGCCCAGCGGCTCTTCGGACGCCGAACGAGCTCGCCCTTACGTAAGGACGGCTTCCACGACGCGTGGTCGACGGGCCGAGCCGACGCGGTGAATCCCGACGCCGCGGGCACGAAGGCGGCGGCGCTCTACGCTCACGTTCGCGCCGGCGCGACGCAGTCGGTCCGCCTGCGGCTGCGCCTGCAGCGGGCCGACGGCGCGCGGCGTCTCGGCGTTCGGCGACGACTTCGACGCGGTCTTCGCGGCGCGCAAGGCGCGAGGCCGACGCGTTCTACGCCGGCGTCATCCCGGCCGAGCTCTGCCGACGACGGGCGCAACGTATGCGGCAGGCGCTCGCCGGCCTCCTCTGGACGCAAGCAGTTCTACCACTACGTGTCCCGCGCTGGCTGGAGGGCGACCCGGCGAGCCAGCCGCCGCCCCCGGAGCGCGCGACGGGCGCGCAACGCGGACTGGACGCACCTCTACAACGCCGACGTCCTCTCGATGCCCGACAAGTGGGAGTACCCCTGGTACGCGGCGTGGGACCTGGCCTTCCACTGCATCCCGCTCGCGCTGGTCGACCCCGAGTTCGCCAAGGAGCAGCTGATCCTGATCCTGCGCGAGTGGTACATGCACCCGAACGGCCAGATCCCCGCCTACGAGTGGGCCTTCGGCGACGTCAACCCGCCGGTGCACGCCTGGGCGGCCTGGCGCGTCTACAAGATCGAGAAGAAGCGGCGCGGGGTGGGCGACCGGCCTTCCTCGAGCGCGTCTTCCACAAGCTGCTGCTGAACTTCACCTGGTGGGTGAACCGGAAGGACGCCGAGGGCAGGAACGTCTTCCAGGGCGGCTTCCTCGGCCTCGACAACATCGGCGTGTTCGACCGGAGCGCGCCGCTGCCCACCGGCGGCCACATCGAGCAGTCCGACGGGACGAGCTGGATGGCGATGTACTGCCTGAACATGCTGCGCATCGCGCTCGAGCTGGCCTGCGCACGACCCGGCCTACGAGGACGTCGCCACGCAAGTTCTTCGAGCACTTCGTCGACATCGCCCACGCGATGAACACCGGGCGCGGCGGCTCGACTGTGGGACGAGGAGGACGGCTTCTTCTACGACGTCCTGCACCTGCCCGACGGCGCGCACGCTCCCGCTGAAGGTGCGGTCGCATGGTCGGGCTCATCCCGCTCTTCGCCGTCGAGACGCTCGACCCGGACGCTCGCGACCGGCTCCCCGGGTTCAAGCGGCGCATGGAGTGGTTCATCGACCAACCGCCCCGACCTGGCCGCCGGACGTCGCCTGCATGCGGACCCCGACAGGATGGCCGGCGCCTCCTGTCGCTCGTCGACCGGCGACCGGCTGCAGCGCATCCTCGGCGCCATGCTCGACGAGGACGAGTTCCTCTCGCCGTACGGCATCCGCGCGTCTCGCGCTTCCACGCGACCACCCGTACATGCTCGAGCTGGGCGGCGACGTGAGCACCGGGTGGACTACGAGCCGGCCGAGTCGAGCACCGGGCTCTTCGGCGGGAACTCCAACTGGCGCGGGCCGATCTGGTTCCCGGTCAACTTCCTCCTCGTCGAGTCGCTGCAGAAGTTCCACCACTACCTGGGCGACGCCTTCACGGTCGAGTTCCCGACCGGGTCGGGCCAGCGCTACCCTCGGGAGGTGGCGGCGGAGCTGTCGCGCCGGCTGATCGCGCATCTTCCTGCGCGGACGAGACGGCCGGCGGCCGGTGCTCGGCGGACAGCGCGACTGCAGGACGATCCGCACTTCGGCGACCTGATCCTCTTCCACGAGTACTTCCACGGAGACAACGGCGCCGGCATCGGCGCCAGCCACCAGACGGGCTGGACGGCGCTGGTCGCCAAGCTGATCCAGCAGAGCCACGAGAGCCCCGTCGAGGAGTCCTCGGCGGTCGAACCGAAGAGGAGAGCGTCATGAAGGCCGTCGCGGTGTTCCCTGGCAAGGCGGGCAGTGCCCACCTGGCCGAGCTTCCCCGTCCGAAGATCTCCGACGTCCCCGGCGGCCGCGGGGTCCGGGTGGAGGTGCTCCGGGTCGGCGTCGACGGGACGGACCGGAGATTGAGGACGCCGAGTACGGCGAGGCGCCGGGAGGCTCGCCCTTCCTCGTCCTGGGCCACGAGAGCCTGGGCCGGGTGGCGGAGGTCGGACCGAACGTGACCGAGCTTCAGCCAGGGGACCTGGCGGTGGCGATGGTTCGCCGTCCCGGGACCAGCGTGTACGACGTGATTGGGATGCAGGACTTCACCACCGACGACGCATACTTCGAGCGCGGCATCAGCAAGCTGCACGGATTCCTCACCGAGGAGTACGTGGACAGCGCGGACTGGATCCTGAAGTTGCCGTCGACGCTGTCCAGGGTCGGGGTGCTGCTCGAGCCGATGACGGTGGTGGAGAAGGGCCTCACCCAGGCCTTCGAGGCGCAGCGCCGCCTTCGGATTCGGCGGCCGCGCCGGGCAGCGGTGCTCGGCGCCGGGACCATCGGGTTGATGGCCACGCTGGTGCTCCGGCTGCGCGGACTCGCGGTGGACACCTTCGCCCTCACCCCGAAGCCGAACCTGAACGCGGCCCTGGTGGAGGCTACCGGTGCCCGGTACGTGTGCGCGAAGGACCGGACCGTGGTGCAGGCGGCCGCGGCCGAGGGTGGCTACGACGTCATCTTCGAGTGCTCCGGCTTCAGCCCGCTGGTGTTCGACGGGATGCGGTCTCTGGCCAAGAACGGAGTCCTGGTGCTCTCGAGCATCACTGGAGGGAGCCGAGAGGTCCCGCGTCCCCTCGGATGCGATCAACCAGTCCTTCGTCCTCGGCAACCGGCTGATGCTGGGAACGGTCAACGCCGGCCGGGGCGACTTCGAGCAGGGCGTGCGTGACCTCATCCATGCCGAGGGCGCGTATCCCGGGTTGCTCGAGCAGCTGCTCACCCACCCGGTGCGCGGATTCGAGAACTGGCCCATGCTGTTCGAGGCATTGAACGGCAAGAAGGGGGTCATCAAGGCCTTCCTCGAGGTCCGTCCTTCGTGAGCACGCGGGCATCAGCGCCGCCCCTGCAACCGCCCCGGGGAGCCCAGGTGTCCCCCCGTCCGCCTTCCCCATCGAGCTGCCCCGCGAGGTGTGCACGCTCTATCCGCGCGCCTCGCGGCTGGAGTGGCTGCTCACCAACGGCACCGGCGGCTTCGCGATGGGGACGGTGGCCGGGTCGAACACCCGGCGCTACCACGGACTCCTGGTGGCGAGCCTCCATCCTCCGGTCCAGCGGGTGGTGACGCTGGCGCGGATCGAGGAGACCGCCTTGACCCCCGAGGGCTCGGTTCCCCTCTCGGTGAACCAGTACCCGAACGCGCTGTACCCGGACGGATACACGCGGCTGCAGCGCTTCGCCTTCGACGATGGCCCGGTGTGGACCTGGTCCCTGGGCGGCGTGGAGATTCGAGCGGCGGGTACTGCTGGTCCCCGGTCAGCAGACCGTGGCCCTGCGCTACGCGAGCACCGGGCCGGTCCGCCTCCGCGTCGAGCCGCTGCTCGCGTTCCGCGACTACCACGGGCTCACCCACCGCATCCCCGACGCCTGGACCGGGTTCGAGGAGCAGGTTTCCGGCGCGACGCGGGTGGTCCGCTTGCAGCCGTACCCGGGCCTCCCCTCGCTCCGCCTCGTCCACCGTGGGGCCGCCTTCGCCGGCGCACCGGAGTGGCACGAGAACGTGGAGTATCTCGAGGAGCTGGATCGCGGGCTCGACTTCCGTGAGGACCTGCTGCTTCCGGGCAGCTTCGAGCTGCAGCTCGCGCCGGGGCGACCTCAGCTGGTCGCGGCGACGATCCAGTCCGGCGCTGCACTCGACCTCGAGGCGCTCTCGGGGCTGTTCCTGCGGACCGCGCCGAACCCGCGTCCGGTGGGGGCTCCGCGGCCGGTGCCTCGCACCGACGCGCCCGCCGAGGGACGGGCCCGGCGGAGCGCGCGGCCGATGCGTACCTGGTCCGCCGGGCCGACCGTTCGGCGACCGTCATCGCCGGCTATCCATGGTTCACCGACTGGGGCCGGGACACCATATCTCCCTCCCGGGGCCGACCATCGCCCGGGGCAGCTCGGCCTCGCGCGAGGGTGCTCGAGGGGTTCCTCGCCCACCTCGACGGGGGCCTGGTCCCGAACCGCTTCCCCGACGCGGCGGGCCCGGCCGAGTACAACACCGTCGACGCCACGCTCTTCATGTTCCAGGCGGTGCACGCCTGGGAGAAGGCCGGTGGCTTGCCCACGTTCATCGGCGAGGTCTTCTACCCCGCGGCCTGCGCCATCGTGGACGCGCACCTCCGCGGCACCCACCACGGCATCCAGGTGGACC
>CAWCLY010000006.1:0-71566 GCA_963796475.1 uncultured delta proteobacterium | reverse complement strand
CCATCCAGCTGGAACTGGACGTTGCCGTGGTTGCCGCGCACGTACAGCTGGCCGAGCGAGTCGAAGACGAAGCCGGGCTGGGTGGCGAGGATGTCGTTCACGCTCGCGCTGTCGCCGCGGGGGAGCGCCAGGATGTCCTCGCGCTGGATCTGGGTGGCCGAGCTGGGGTTGGTGGGCGGCCGCGGCGCCTCGCGCTTCGGGGCCTCCACCGTCACCGTCTCCTGGAGCGTGGGCAGGGTGACGTCGAGCTCCAGCACGTCACCGGAGGCAATGAGCACCTCCCGGTCATCCATCCGTCCGTCGGGCGCGGCGAAGGTCAGCCGGTACTTGCCGAAGGGCACCTGCTCGAACTCGAAGTGGCCGGTGGAATCGGTCGGATGGGCGTCCACCTGCACGGTGCCTCGCAGCAGCTTCACCTCGGTGGCCGGGATGGGATGGCCGGCCTCGTCGTGCACCGATCCATGGACGATGCCGAGGTTGGCGGCGAGCGCAGGCACGCTCCACCCTGCCGCCACCAGGGCGGTCAGGACGGCGCGTCTTCCATGGAAGGACAGGTTGTGGGTGCTGCGCGACATGGGGGCTCACGGTGCGGCGTCTGACGGCGCGGAACGGCTCCTCGCGCGAGGCGCCGGTCTCTGGCGGCGCGGGCGACGACGGATGGCGACTGCCGTCAGACCGGCGGCGAGTGCTTCGGTGCGTTCCGGAGCGCCAGGCCCCGCGCGGTGGCCACCGACCCGGGAGCACATGCCCGCGTGGGCTCTCCCCGGTCCGGCTCGGCGCCGGGCGAGACCCGGATCTCCGAGCGCGCCGCACGCGTCACCCACAGCGCGGGGCAGTGCGGATGGGCGTCGGAGCGGACCACCCGGCCGGGCGCGGGGTCCACGCCGGGCGCCACGGGCGACGCCAGCGCGTGGGCCCTGACCGGAGCGCCGTCGAGCTCCACCACCACCCCGTGCTCCCAGCAGACGCCGTGGGGAGCCGCGGCCAGGTGCGCCATCGCCCCGAGCTGGATCAGGACCAGCGCGGCCGCGCACAGCGAGATCCAGCGCGACAGTGTCGGTCGGGCGTTCATCGGGTCGAGGAGGCCCTGCGTCCTAGCCCACGGACGGTGCGCCCGCAACGGCCCGGCCTCGCCGTTCGTCGGCGGGACGCCCTCAGCTCGAGACCGCGGCCTCGTCCTGACGGGACGCGCTAGCGACCGCCTCCGCGGGGATGACCACGATGAAGGTGGCGCCGGTCCCGGGGGCGCTCTCCGCCCAGATGCTTCCACCGTGCGCCTCGACGATGCGCTTGCAGATGTAGAGGCCGAGGCCCTTGCCGCCCGTGCCAGGCTCGGCCTGCCAGCCACGCTCGAAGACCCGCTTCAGCTCCGCCACTCCGAGCCCCTTGCCCGAGTCCCGCACCCAGAACCGCACCTGGCCTCCGTCGAGCTCCGCGCCGACCTGCACCTGGCCGCCGCCCGGTGTGAACTTCAGCGCGTTGTTCACCAGGTTGAAGGCGACCTGCAGCATGCGCTCGTGGTCGAAGCTGGCGGGGAGCTCCGGCGGCCACTGCTTCTCCAGATGCACCCGGCGCTCGTCCGCGTCGAGCTCCTGGAGCCCGCAGGCGGACTCGAGCACCTGCGCCAGGTTCCCCCGTTGCGGCTGGACCTTCACCTCGTCGCCGCCGCCTCCCGCGAGGTCGAGCACCGTCCGCACCAGGCCGAGGAGCCACTGCGCGCCACGGGCGATCGCGGCCAGCGAGCGCTGTGCCTGCTCCCCTCCGCGCGACAGCCCCCGCTGGGCGTGCAGCCGGAAGGCGAACAGCGCGTTGGAGAGGTCGTGGGCGAGCACGGCCACCATCTCCTCGCGGGCGCGGGTGGCGTGCTCGGACCGCTTCAGGAGATTGGCGTTCTCGAGGAGCATCGAGGCGCGCCGGGCGAACTCCTCCACCAGCGCCACCCCGGGCTCCTCGACGCTCGGCTCGGCCGCGGCGCGGAAGAGGGTCACGGTTCCATGCGCCTCGCCATTCCTGCACAGCGGAGCAGTGGCCCAGGCCTGCATGAGCGGCCAGAGGCGGCGGAAGGCCAGCTCCTCGCTCCAGCGGCCGGAGGCGGGGGCGCACGTCTGCCGGGCACGCTGCTGGGTGGGGCGAATCTGCAGCCTGAGCACGTCGAGCTGCTCCCCGAGCATCTTGCGACGCAGGGGCTCGGTGCGCCAGGCGACGCTCTCCACGCCGTCGAGCTCCACCCAGCAGCCCTCGATGACCCCCGAGGCACCCGCGGCGGCAATCTCGTCGACCAGCTGCTCGCCGGAGAGCTTGATCCGGCTGAGGCGCGCGCCGGCCTGGCTGAAGAACCGCACGCTCTGCTCGGCGGCCGCGCGGCCGGTCACGTCGATCAGCGCCACCCGCGCCCGGGTCGCGCGGTCGGGACCGTGCGCCGGCGACACCAGCATCTCCACCGTCAAGACCTCTTGATTGACGGTGCGAAAGGTGAGCTCGGTCCGGTTCTCCTCCTTCTCCTCGAGCGCGCGGCGCAGCGCCGTGCGGAAGGCCAGCGGGTCGCTCATCGCCATCAGTGTCTGCAGCCGGCGGCCGAGGAGTAGCGCCCGGTCCTGTCCGATCAGCCGGGCCGCGGCGATGTTGCTCTCCAGGATGCTCCCGTCCGGCTCCAGCGTGAGGTACGCGACCGGGGCGAAGTCGTACAGCTCGAGGTAACGCCCGCGGGACGCCTCAATTTGCTCCTGGGCCTCCCGGAGCGCCCGGTTCTGGATCTCCAGCTCCACCTGGTGCACGCGGAGCTCGTGGAGCAGCCGGTCGTTCTGGTTCAGCGAGGTCTGGAGGCGGCGAAGCTCGGCCAGCTGCGCCTCGAGCTTCCCCGGGCCTCCGTCGTCCTCGCGGTGGCTCACGGGGAACGCTCGGACGCCGGTGAGACGAAGAGGAGCAGCCGCTGCTCGCCCTTCTCGCCGGCCGGGAGTCGTGCGCCGGTCACCCGCAGGCTGCCCTTGCCGTCGAGCGGGACCCGCAGCTCGGCGAACCTCTCTCCATCCCGGGCCAGCCGGTCCAGCGCCGCGCGCAGCTCGGGCGCGGTGAGCTGCCCCGCGCCCAGCTCGTGCAGGTCCACGCCGAGCAAGGTGACCTTCCCCACGCCCAGCAGCGCAGCGGCGGCGTCGTTGGCCCAGGTGACGCGCAGCTGCGTATCCAGAAGCAGCACCGCGGTCGGGAGCACCGAGAGAGGCGCCAGCTGGTCCGGGTCCAGCCGCACCGGGCCACGCAGCACCTCCGACAGACTGATGACCGCGCCGCCGATGACGTGGTCCACCGTCCGGTACGGCCGCACGCGCAGCTCGAACCAGCGCCCGTCCGCCGCCTGGACCTCCTGCATCGCAGGGGTGAGCCGGTCGATGACCTGGCGGCAGACGCGCTCCAGCTCGACCGTGGGCAGAAACGGCTTGAGGATGGAGACCGGGCGGTTCAGGTCCTCTGCGGAGAGCCCGAAGGTGCGCTCGGCCGCCTCGGTGAGCCGGCGCAGCCGGAGATCCATCCCCACCATCAGCACCGGGCCGTCCACGGCGCCCAGCAGGTTGATGAGGTCGTCGTTGCTGACCGACAGCTCCTCCATCCGCCGCTGCAGCTCGTCGTTGACGGTGGTCAGCTCCTCGTTGGTGCTCTGCAGCTCCTCCTTCGACGTCTCCAGCTCCTCGTTGGTGCTCTGCAGCTCCTCGTTGGAGGACTGGAGCTCCTCGTTGGCGCTCTTCAGCTCCTGGTTGGAGGTCTCCAGCTCCTCGATGGTGGACTGGAGGTACTCCTTGGTGCTGATGAGCTCGCGCTCAAGGACCTCGGTCCGGGCGTCGGCAGCCTCGCTCGGCTCGGGGATGGGGTCGTCTCCGCTCGCCTCTCCCTCGTCCTCGACACGAAACAGCACCAGGAGGCTGCGGGTGGAGGTCTCCGGGTCGCGCAGCGGATGGACCTCGATCGACACCGGCCGGACGCGGTCGCCGATCTGCAGCTGGAGGTTGCGGGCGAAGGTGGGGACGTTCTGCTCCAGCGCGCGGTGGGTCGTCGTCCGCAGCTCGACGTGCAGCTCGGGGCGGGCCAGCTTGAGGAGATTCAGGGTGGCGGTCCCGGGCGCCGGCTCGAGGAAGAGCCCGGTGCGCCCGCGGAACTGGAGGATGTCCAGGCTCTCGTTCACCAGCACCCCCGCCGGTCCGAACCGCTCCAGCACCTTCCGGTCGGCGAGCTGCTGCAGGTTGGCCAGCGGGCGGAGCGGATCGGACTGGGCGGTCCGCGGCGTCCGGAGGTCGCGCGGGGTCACCCCGTCCAGCGCGAAGACGCCGGTGCTGGCCACGCTCCGCTTCATGTAGACCCGGTTCTTCTTGTCGAAGATGGCGAACAGCTCGGGCGCGTCGCCCACCGTCTCGCTCGAGCCGAGCAACAGGAACCCCTCGCGACCGAGCGCGTAGTGGATCGTCCGCAGCACCCGCCTCTGGAGCGGCGTCTGCAGGTAGATGAGCACGTTCCGGCAGCTGCACAGGTCGAGACGCGAGAAGGGCGCGTCGCGGGTGACGTCGTGCGTGGCAAAGACCACCAGCTCCCGCAGCCGACGGCCGACCTCGTACCCGTTCTCCCGCCGCTGGAAGAACCGGCGCAGGCGCTCGGACGAAACGTCCGTGGAGATGGCCATCGGGTAGTGACCGGCCCGGGCGCGGGCGATGGCGTCATCGTCGAGATCGGTGGCGAAGATCTGCAGGCGGAACTCGGCCGCCCGGTCGCCCAGGGTCTCGAGGAGACAGACGCCGATGGAGTACGCCTCCTCGCCGCTCGCGCACCCCGGCACCCAGATGCGGATGGCGTCGCCCGGCTTCTTGCGGGCGATGATCCGCGGGAGGACCACCTCCCGGAGCATCTCGAAGGGTTCGCCGTCCCGGAAGAAGCTGGTCACGTTGATGAGCAGATCTCGGTACAGCGTCTTCAGCTCCGCCGGCTGCGCCTGGACCAACCTCACGTAGTCCTCGAGACGCTCGAGCTTGTTCAGCGCCATCCGCCGCTCGATCCGGCGCTGCACCGTGGCGTACTTGTAGAACGACAGGTCGGTCCCGAACGCCGAGCGGATGAGGAGGAAGAGCTTCTTCCTCCCTTCGTCGTTCTGCGGGGGGATGGTGCCCCGCAGATACGGGTGCCGGCTGATGCGCACCAGCTCCTCGGCGATTCCCTGCGGCGAGAGCACCGCGTCGGCCCCCACCGCCGCCGCCGACGGCATGCCGGGGAAGCGCGCCGTGGCCGGGTCCTGCGCGAAGGTGAGGCCGCCGGCCGCGCGGATGTCCTGCAGCCCGTGCATCCCGTCCGCGCCCGTTCCGGAGAGGATGACCCCCATGCACCGGGCGCCACATTCGGCGGCGAGCGAGTGGAAGAAGAAGTCGACCGGGAGCACCGCGCCGTGCGTCCCCCCGGGGAGCAGCTCGATGAGGTGCAGCTTCCCCTCGAAGAGGGCCAGGTTGGACCCCGGCGGCACGACATAGACGTGATCGGGCTCGACGCTCACCCCATCCGTGGCCTGCACCACCGGCATGCGGGTGACTCGCCCGATGATCTCGGGAAGATGGCTCTGCTTGTCGCTGGCCATGTGCTGGACCACGACGAACGCCATCCCGGTCTGGGCGAGGCCACCGAAGAACGCCTCGAGCGCCTCGACCCCGCCGGCCGACGCGCCGACACCCACCACCGGAAAGGCGCCGATGGCGGTGCTCGGCTCGGCCGGCGGCCCCGCCTGCTCCGGATGAGCGTCCGCCGCGCTGTCACCACCAGCAGACGGTGGCTCGGTCGGTTTCGTCATGAACGCTCCATCCGACGGATCGCGGGTTGAAGGCGCGAAGTCAACATGGCGGACACCCCTGCCGGATCTCGCCCGGTCGGGACGATGGCACCCGTCGTGCTGATCGGCACCTCGGAAGGCGGGCTCTCACCGCGCCGTGCCCCCGCCCAGGGCATCCGAGGAGCTGCGGTGGCCCGAGCTGGTGGAGGTGCTGCGCAAGCCTTCGAGCGCGCGCAGCTCTCCGACGTGGTCCAGCGGCGACTGGCCGAGCCCTGACGCACCGCTCCGCGCACCCTCAGTACAGATCACGCGCTGTTCAGGCAGCGAGACGAACAACTGTACTGGTCGCCCCTGGGCGAGCGCAGTACAGAGCCCAGCTCACCGACACCCTAGGAGTCGCTCATGGCCGTCGCCCGCGCCCACCGCCCGCTGCTGTTCGAGCAGGTCGCCGCGCGCATGCGCGACGCCATCCATGCCGGGATCCTCGCCGCCGGAGACCGGCTCCCCTCGGTCCGTGAGCTGAGCCAGCAGGAGCGGGTGAGCATCTCGACGGTCCTCCAGGCCTACCAGCAGCTGGAGGCCTGGGACCTGGTGGAGGCCAAGCCGCAGTCGGGCCACTACGTGCGGCTGCTCCGCCGCCAGCCGGTTCCGGAGCCGCCGGTGAGCCGGCCGCCCGCCTCGGCGCGCGAGCCCAGCGTCGTGGAGCTGGTCCGGCGCATGTACCTGGCCGCCGGGAACGAGCGGATCATGAACCTGGGGACGGCGCGCCCGCACTCCAAGCTGCTCCCCACCCGGAAGCTCTCCCGGCTCATCAGCGCCCTGGCCCGGGAGGCCGGCGGCGTCGGCACCGAGTACGACATGCCACCCGGCTGGCCCGCGCTCCGCCAGCAGCTCGCCCGCCGGTCGCTGGCCTGGGGATGCCAGCTCGGGCCGGACGACTTCGTCACCACCATCGGCGCCGCCGAGGCGGTGCACCTGAGCCTGCTGGCGACGTGCTGCCGCGGGGACATCGTCGCCGTCGAGTCACCGGCGTACTACGGCACGCTCCAGGTCCTGGAGATGCTCGACCTCAAGGCGCTGGAGATGCCGACGCATCCGCGGGAAGGGATGCAGCTCGACGCGCTCGAGGCCGCGTTCAAGAAGCAGTCGATCAAGGCGGTGCTCGTCGTCACCAACTTCTCCAATCCGCTCGGCGGCTGCATGCCGGACGAGAAGAAGGAGGCGCTGGTCCGGATGTGCGAGCGCGCCGGGGTGCCGCTCATCGAGGACGACATCTACGGCGACCTCTACTTCGGCCCCTCGCGGCCGCGGGCGGCCAAGAGCTTCGACCGGACCGGCAACGTGCTGTACTGCTCGAGCTTCTCCAAGACGCTCGCCGCCGGCTTCCGCGTCGGCTGGGCGGCGCCCGGCCGGTTCCGTGATCGGTTCGAGCTCTTGAAGTTCGCCCAGACCGTCGCCACCCCGACGCTCCCGCAGATGGCCATCGCCGAGTTCCTGCAGCAGGGGGGCTACGACCGGTTCCTGCGCACGCTCCGGCGCGAGCTGGCCAAGCAGATGGAGCACGTGCGCCAGGTGGTCTCCAGCAGCTTCCCCGAGGGCACGCGCATGACCCGCCCCGAGGGCGGCGCGATCCTCTGGGTGCAGATGCCGGCCAGCGTGGACGCGCTGAAGCTCCACGAGGAGGCGCTGCGCCGCGGGATCAGCGTGGCGCCCGGTCCCATCTTCTCCTCGAGCGGCCGCTACCGGAGCTGCATCCGTCTCAACACCGGCAACCCGGACCTCGAGCAGGTCGAGGTGGCGGTGCGGACGCTCGGGGCCATCGCCCACCGGCTGGCCGAGGCGGGGCAGCGGATCCAGAAGAGCGCCTGAGCAGCGCTCAGTCCCGGACGAGCTTTCAGGAGGACCTGGAGCGCCTGGACCCAAGCAGTCTGAGAGTCCGGGCCGCGTGCGAACGCCCGCGACAGCGCCCTGAAGGCGTCGGGAGGCGTATCGACCAGCCGCTGGGCTGGCGCCCCGGCGCATCCGGCGAGAGTGCCGAGAAAAGCGCTGCACGATTTCCGCCGTGGCACATCATCCCCGTTGTGACACGCTCAGCGCCGCGGCGGCATCCGGAGATCCTGAACCAGCACGTCAACCTCGGCAGGGGCGAGCGCTCGCTCGGAGAGAGGAGGAGACAACGGGGCTCCCTGGAGCTCCCGCGCCTTGGGGAGGTCGTGCCAGATCAGCTTGATGTGCTTGTAGATCTCCTGGTCGGCCTCGGACAGGCTCACGGCCGGGACGGCCTGTCTCCATGCCGTCTCCGAGTCCAGGCCCTGCGCGAAGGCCTGCGAGAACGCCTGGACCGCGGAGGGGCGGGTATCGACCAGCCACTGCACGGTCGCCCAGCTCAGCCCCTCGAAGCCAGCGAACGTCAGCTCCTTGTCCTCGACCTTGCCGTCCCAGCGCATCAGCTGCGCCACCTTGAGCGACCGGATACCCGTGTACGCCTGGTAGCCGGCGACGTTTCCCTTTCCGACCAGGACCGTGCCGCTGTCGGGGTCGATCTGGAGCGTCGCGAAGTAGCTGCCCACGCCGGAGAGGAACCAGGGGGGCGCTCCCCGATGGAGGCGCCGGGCGAGGATGCCCGCGATGGCCGCGACGACCACGTTGGGGGGCACGGACGGGCCGAGGGAACTCCGGAATGCCCACCGGGTCGGTGGACCGAAGCTCACGACCCGCGGTTTCGGGTCCACCTGGTACACGGCGGAGAGGGTCCGGCCGTAGAGGCGCTCGAAATCGATTCCGTTGGAGAAGATCACCACCTGGATCGGCGGCCCGTCGGGAAGCGCCGCCCGCGTTCCGGCTGCGGCCGTAAGGCCCCGGTACAACTGTTCCAGCAGTGACGCGCTGTCGCGGGCCTCGGTGAGGGAAAGGTCTGTCTGCACGACCAGATGGGCAGTGACCAGCTCGTGCCAGCCCGCCGTGGAGGGTGACCCACCCGTCGTGTTCGAGGCGCATCCGGTCAGCAGTGCCCCGAGGACCGCTGCACGACAGTGGCTCCGGTTCATCCTCTCCCTCCTCACGCTCGAGCCTACCGACGGGGCCGCCGCGGGGACCAGCCGGGAGTCGCCGCAACCGCGATGCAGCCGGGGCGTGACCCGCACTTACCGCCCCGGCGCGCGTGTAGGCTCCGACTCCAATGGGGACCGTCCGGAGCGCACCGTGACCGCCGGGACCGAGGCCCTCTCCCGGCGCGTCGCCTTCTGGAGTCCCCGGCGCGCCCTGGGGCGGCTCCTGCTAGCCATCGTGGCGGGGGGCATCACCGCGGCCGTCATCCCGGGGCACGTCGGCGGGCCGCTCCGCACGGTCGCCGCGTGGGACGCGGCTGCGCTCCTGCTCCTCTTCATGGTCTGGCGCATCGTCCTCGCGGCTGGTCCGGAGGAGACCGCCCGGCACGCCGCGGCCGAGGACGTGGGCCGCAGCTTCGTCTGGGCGGCGGTGGTGCTCGGGAGCACCGTCAGCATCTTCGCGGCGAACGTCGCGCTCCGGAACGCGCGGAGCATGGCACCCCGGGCCGAGCGGCCGCTGGTGATGCTCTGCCTGCTCGCGGTGGCGACCGCCTGGTTCCTCTGCCACACCACGTACACCATGCGGTACGCGCACCTGTACTACCGCGACGACGGCGACCTCGGCGGGCTCGGCTTCCCCGGGACCGAGATGCCGTGCCTGCTCGACTTCGCCTACTACGCCTTCACCATCGGGATGTGCTTCCAGGTCTCGGACGTGACGGTGACCCAGCACCGGATGCGCCAGGCGACCCTGGGCCACGCCCTGCTGTCGTTCGCCTTCAACACCGCGGTGCTGGCGCTGGCCCTGAACCTCCTCTTCGGCCAGCTCACGCCGTCGTAGGCACGGCCGGGCGCAGCCTCCGGTCCTCTGAGGGCAGCGAATGGTGCAATGCTGGCGCCGGACACCCGTCGCCAGGACATCCATGACCGCCCTGCTCGCGAGCCTGCTGCTCGCCGCCTCGCCACCGCTGGTCCAGTTCGAGACCTACACGCTGCCCAACGGGCTCACCGTCACCCTCGCCCGGGACACGCGGCTCCCCACCGTCGGCGTGAACCTCTGGTACCACGTGGGCGCCGCGAACGAGGCCGCGGGACGAAGCGGCTTCGCCCACCTCTTCGAGCACCTCATGTTCCAGGGCTCGAAGCACCGGCAGGGCAACGAGCAGGACTTCGCCGGGCTGCTCGAGGCGGCGGGCAGCTCCGACCTCAACGCCAGCACCTGGAACGACCGGACGAACTACTACGAGACGCTGCCGGCCAATCGGCTGGAGCTGGCGCTGTGGCTGGAGAGCGAGCGGATGGCGTTTCTCCTCGACGGCCTGGACCAGACCAAGCTCGACACCCAGCGGGCGGTGGTGCGCAACGAGCGGCGGCAGAGCATCGAGAACACGCCCTACGGCAAGGCGGACGTGCGCATCATCGAGCTGCTCTTCCCGAGCCCGCACCCGTACCACGGCGCGGTCATCGGCTCGCACGAGGACCTCCAGGCCGCCACGCTCGACGACGTGAAGGCCTTCTTCCGCACCTTCTACGTGCCGGCGAACGCCTCGCTGGTCATCGCCGGCGACTTCGAGCCGGACCGGACGAAGGCGCTGGTCGAGAAGTACTTCGGTCCCATCCCTCGCTCCCCGCGGCCGCCGCCACCGGCGGTCCAGACGCTCCCGGTCACCCGGCAGATCCGCGAGACGCTGACCGACGACGTGCAGCTCTCGCGTCTCCTCGTCGGGGTCATCGCCCCGGCCGCGGGGAGCGACGACGCCTTCGCCTACGACGTGGTCCAGGAGATCCTCTCCGGAGGGAAGACCTCCCGGCTCTACCGCTCGCTGGTCTTCGAGCGCCGGCTGGCACAGGAGGTGGACATGGCCACCGACCGGTCGACCTTCGGGAGCGCCTCGGTCATCCGGGTGACGCTCACCCCGGGGAATCTCCCGGCTGCGGCCGAGGCGGTGCTCGACGCCGAGCTGGACCGGATCTCCTCCACGCCGCCCACGGACGCCGAGCTCCGCCGGGCCCAGCGCAACATCGTCGCCCGGCTCTACCGCGCCCTCGAGCGGCTGAACGGCAACGGTGCACGGGCCGACCTCCTCAACGCCTTCCAGATGTGGCGCGGCGACCCAGGGTTCGTGAACCAGGTGGTCGGCCGCTACCGCGCCATCACCGCGGCCCAGGTGCAGGAGAGCGCCCGCCGCACGCTCTCCCGCGACGCCCGGGTGGTGCTGGTGGTCGACCCGGCGAGCAAGACGGTGTCCGCGCGATGAAGACGCTCAGCCTCTGGCTCGTCGCCGTCCTGGGACTCGCCCTCGCCTGCGCCAGCTCCGGCACGCCACCCCCCGGGACGCCCGGCGCCCTCGCCGCGCGAGCCGACGCCGGGGTGTCCGAGACCGGCACGCCGGACGCGCCCTTCCGCCAGGTGCTGCCGGCGGCCGGCCCGCAGGTCGTGTTCCGGGCACCGGTTCCCACGGTGCAGACGCTCCGCAACGGGCTCGCGGTGTGGATCGTCGAGGACCACGCGGTGCCGCTCGCCACGGTGGAGCTGGTGGTCCGCGCCGGAGAGGACACCGATCCGCCGGGCCGGCCAGGGACCGCGAGCTTCGTCGCCGACATGCTGGACGAAGGCACGGCGCTCCGTGACGCGAGTGCCATCGCCGCCGCGTTCGAGGACCAGGCGGCGCTCTTCCGGAGCCAGTCGGACAAGGACTCGCTCATCGCCGCGGTCTCCTTCCCTGCAGCCTCGCTCACTCCGGTGCTGGACGTCTTCGCCGACTGCGTGCTCCACCCGGCGTTCCGGCGCGCAGACCTGGAACGGGTGCGGGCGCTGCGGCTCGGAGATCTGGCCCAGCTCCAGGCCGATCCGGCGCAGATCGGCAAGACCGTGCTCGATCGCACCGTGTTCGGCGACCAGAGCCCGTGGGCCTTCCCCAGCCTGGGCACGGTGGCGTCGATCAAGGCCGCCGGGGCCGATCAGCTCTCGGCCTGGCACCGGGCCTGGGTGCGGCCCAACAACGCGGTGCTGGTGGTGGTGGGCGACGTCCACTCCGCCGAGCTCCTTCCCGAGCTCGAGCGCCGCTTCGGCGGCTGGACCAAGGCGGCCCTCCCCAAGCGACGCTCGGTCGCGCCGGCTGCAGGCAAGGGTCCGCGGGTGGTGACGGTGGTGGACCGGCCCGGCGCCGCGCAGAGCCAGCTCTGGGTCGGCGAGCTCGGAGTGGGCGCCAGCAGCCCGGACCTCTACGCCGCCCAGGTCGCCTCCACCGTGCTGGGCGGCGGCTTCAAGTCGCGGCTCAACGCCAACCTGCGCTCCGGCAAGGGCTACAGCTACGGGGCCTACAGCGCGTTCGACGTGCGCCGCGAGCCCGGCCTCTTCATCGCCGCAGCGCCGGTCGTGGCCGACAAGACCGCCGAGGCGCTCCGCGAGCTCCTGAACGAGAATCGACCGGCTCCGCGAGGGCGGGGTCGACGCCTCCGAGCTCGCCGAGGCCAAGTCCGGGCTCATCCAGAGCCTCCCGGCCGAGTTCCAGACCACCACCAGCACCGCGCTGGCCTTCGGGCGGCTGGTCTCGCTCGGGCGGCCCCCGGAGTACTTCGCCCAGTACGTCCAGAGGCTGGAGGCCGTCACCCGGGAGGACGTCGCCCGGGCAGCGAAGGCACGCTTCGACACCAGGACGCTCGCCATCGTGGTGGTGGGGCCCCTCGCCCAGCTCCGGGCCGGGCTCGAGGCGCTGGATCTGGGGCCCATCGCCCTCCGCAACGCCGACTGGCCAGGCGGTGAAGGCGGCGCAGGCCGTGAAGTCGACCGCAAACTGAGTGCCATGAGCCGGGTGCTGGCGGCTTGCGTCATCCTCGCCGAACGTCCTTGACTTCGGAGTCAGTCATTGACGGTAGATGCGCGCTCCACGGGGAGTCACGAAGGAGTCGTTGATGAAGCGCATCGTTTGGGCGGCAGCCGCGTGCGCGGCGCTGCTCGTGGGCTGCAGCAGCCCGCATATTTCCATCGCCAACATCACCACCGGCGCCGTCAGCGTGCCCGTCGGCGGACGCAGACCTTCCAGGCCATCGTCCAGGACAGCAGCGGCACCGTGCTCTGGACGCTCACCGGCCCAGGGACGCTCACCGCGACCTCCGGGCTCGAGACCGATCTACATCGCTCCGTCCACCTACGACCCGGCGGCGACCGCCGCCACCCTGGTGGCGTCCCTCAGCGACTCCCCGGGCGAGAAGCAGAGCATCGCCATCACCATCGTGAAGCCGTCGTCCAGCGTCGGCGGCATCCCCGGGCTCTCGGGCACGGTGAACGTGACCTACGACGAGCGCGACATCCCGACCATCAGCTGCGTGAAGTCGGTCGACTGCTACGCGGTGCTCGGCTACATCCACGCCCGCGACCGGCTGTTCCAGATGGACTTCTTCCGCCGGGCCGCGCGCGGCACGCTGTCCGAGCTGGTGGGTGACGCGGCGCTCTCCCAGGACCAGGCCCTCCGCACCTTCTTCACCAGCCGCAGCGGACAGCCGGTTCCGGAGGCGCTCTACGCGCACGTGCAGACCGACCCGCTCGTCGCGCCCGCGCTGGCGGCGTACACCAACGGGGTCAACGCCTTCATCGCCACGCTGCGCGCCAATCCGGACGCGCTCCCGGCGGCGTACGGACAGCTGCTCTACAAGATCGACCCGGCCAGCACCGCCGACCTCCCGGACTGGAGCGACGTGGACACGGTCGCCGTGGCGCGGCTGTTCCAGTTCCAGCTCTCGGAGACCGCGGAGCAGGAAGGGGACTACGGCAAGTGGGCCCAGACCTGGTCCGTGCTCGACCCGAGCGGGCTCACCATCGGGCTGTGGATCCAGGCCAAGTCGCCCATCGAGGCCTTCACCCTGGCCGGGAGCGGCGCCCCGAACGCGCCGACGCTCCTCGCCCAGCCGGGCACGTTCGACGTCGCTCCGGGCCGCAGGTCCAGCGGTGGGGGCGGCGGCGAAGGCGCTCGGCGCGATCCGCCAGCTGCGGGAGCTGATGGGCGTGCCGGCCGGCTCCAACAACTGGGTCGTGGACAAGGCCCACACCGACATCGGCGCAGGCGTTCGTCTCGAACGACTCCGCACCTCTCGCTCCAGTACCCGTCCAACTTCCACCTCTCGCACCTGGTCGGGAGCGCGGACAGCCTCAACGTCATGGGGGCCATCTTCCCCGGGCTGCCAGCGACGCTCATCGGCCGTGGCACGCACGTGGGATGGGGCGTGACCGTGGTGGGCTACGACGTGACCGACCTCTACGTCGAGAAGCTGGTCTTCCAGGGCCAGCAGCCGGTGGGGACCCAGTTCAATGGCAACACCGTGCCGTTCATCGTGGTCCCCCAGACGTACAAGTTCCGCACCGCCACCGGTCTGGCCTCGGTCAGCAACCCGACCCCGGTGATCGTCGCCCCGCCGCACGGGCCGGTCATCTCGCTGGACGCAGCCCACGGCAGCGCGATCACCGTCCGCTGGACCGGCCAGGAGACCCAGACCGACGACCTCCGGGCCTTCTTCCGCCTGAACAACGCGGCGAGCGTGAACGACGCGCGCCAGGCACTCGAGGGTGACCCGCTTCCCGACGGCGGCAAGTACACCGGCTACTACACCGGGGCGCAGAACTTCGTGCTCGCCGACGACACCGGCGCCATCGGCTACGTGCCCCACGCCTGCGTGCCGCAGCGCCCGTGGGCATCGAGCCCGGCCGTGTACCCGCTCCCGGTCGTTCCGGTGGATGGACGGGGCACCTTCGAGTGGGCCAGCAGCCCCGACGGCGGCCTGCTCTGCGTCCCGGACGACAAGCTGCCCCGGGCCATCGGCTCGACCAAGGGCTACCTGGCGACGGCGAACGCCGACCCGCTGGGCGTCTCCGTCGACAACAACCCGTACTCGAACAACCCCAACGGCGTCCCGTACCTCAGCTACGAGTGGGACGACCAGGGCTACCGCATCGCTCGCATCCAGGAGGTGCTCGACGCCAAGACGGCGGACGGCGGGAAGGTGACCCTGGCCGACATGCAGGCGCTCCAGGCGGACCACGTGGCCATCGTGGCCCGGCCGTTCCTCGCCATCATCCAGGCCACCGGCGCGTTTGCCTCGCCCGATCCGAACGTGGCCGCCGCGGCCACCATGCTCCTCGCCTGGGGCTCGTCGGACGCGGGCATCCCGCTCGACTGTCCGACCGGTCTCGCGGTCGGGTCGCTCGATCCATCGCGGCGCGGTGAACGACACCAGCGCCACTGGCTCGGCGAACTCGGCGTCGTGCCTGCTGTTCCACACCTTCCTCCGCCGGGTGCTCGAGACGACCTTCACCGACGAGGAGGCAGTGGCGGGCGTGGGCCGCAGCCCGGGCAACGAGGTCCGCGCTCTGCTGACCCTGTTCTCCGGCCAGGTGCCGAACCCGAACAACCTCTTCTGCCGGACCGTCGATGCCGCGGGCAACACCGTGCAGAACACGAGCTGCGTCGCGCAGGTGACGAACGCGCTCGGCTGGGCGTACAGCACGCTGAAGAACACGTACGGCGCCGTGTCGAACTGGCGGTGGGGCCGCGTGCACACCATCACCTTCGACTTCATGGTCCCCGGCTACCCGCTCATCGACCCGGGCTTCCGTCCCGGCCCGTACGTGCGTCCTGGCGGCGCCTGGACGGTGGACGTCGGCGCACCGTCGACCACGCCCTCGACCAGCCTCGGCTTCCCCTACCGGTCGGGCGGCAACGTGCGCTGGGTCGCGGCGATGGACGGCACGCTCGCCCACACCTTCATGCAGCTGCCGGGCGTGGAGAGCGCGAACGCCTATCCGGGCGACGGACAGCCCACGATGCTCAACCAGTGGGTGCAGAACCAGTACTTCAACTTCCCGTTCCAGCTCTCTGACGTGACGTCGGTACGCAGCGAGTCCTACTCGCCGTGAAGCGGTGAGCGTGCCGCGGCGGAGGCTCCTCCGCCGCGGGCGCTTCAGTTCAGGACGTACTGGAGGCTGGCCAGTCCGGTCACCCCGATGGACTGCACGCCGTAGAGGCTGGTCGCGAAAGGCACCTGGACCTGGGCCAGGAGCCAGAAGGGTCCGGCCATGTTCCAGGCAATCCCGGGCACCGCGGCGATGACCAGCCCACCGGTGTTCTGCTGCGGCACCCCGTTCGAGGTGTCGCGCTGGGCCTGGCGACCGTCGACGCCCAGGGCCACGGCGAACGACTCGACCACCCGGAAGCGCACGGTGGCGCTCCAGAGCACCGCATTTCCATAGCGGTACCCGTAGGAATTGGTGGTGGGAAACTTCCCCGTCACCGAGAGCAGGAAGTTCCACGGGTCGCGGTGGAAGGCGTACAGCGCTCCGACGTACGGGATCCATGCGCCGGCGCCGAGCTGGGCGTGCTGGTCCAGCCGCTCGCCATCCACCGTGGCGTCGTCGGAGCCGGTGGGGATCGACGTGCCGCCCGCCAGGGCGACGCTCTGCCGCGACTGGGAGGCGATGCTGGTCGATTCCCAGACGAAGACCCGCGCGCCGATGTCGATGTCGCCGAGTCCGAGCGGGGTCGCGGTCTCCGCCGGCTCGGTCGCGGTGGCCGAGAGCGACCAGTCCTTGCGGACCAGCGGAACCTGGAGGACGAGGTTGAGCCGGTCGATTGGGCTGTAGACCACCACCGGCCGCAGCGTCAGCTGGGTGAGCGACTCGGTCCGGTCCGGCTGGTCGTCGCTGAGCGCCGTCGCGCTGAGGACCTCGAAGTCGAGCGCGAAGCGGAACGTCCCGGCGACCGGCATCGAGTCCCCGGCGAGGACCAGCGGGTCTCCGCAGCCGCAGACCGAGCAGGCCCGCGCGACCCCGGGGGCGGCGGCAACGAGGAGGCTCAGGAACAGCAGTGCGGTCCGGACCACGTTGCGAAGGACTCCGTGGGGCGACGAGCGATTCTGCCGGACGCAGCCATCCTGGGTCTTCCGGGCCACGGCGGCGGGCGGATGCTTAGCGCAGCTGCCTGCCGAGCACCCTCAGAACCGCACCCACGAGATCCACCGAGTCCACCGGTCGGGTCAGCTCGGCGTCGTAGCCCTCACGACGGGCCCGGGCGCGCTCCGCCGGACGGGACCCGTCCACCAGCGCCACCGCGCGGAGCGCCACGCCGGAGATGCCGCGCACCTGTGCCAGCAGTCCGCGGGTGGGGTCACCGAACGCCATCTGGCCGCTGACCAGCACGTCGGGCCGCACCGCCCGGGCACGCACGGTTGCCTGCGCGGCCTCGGCCAGGTCCACGTCCGCGCCGGCACGGGCGAGCGCCGTGGCCATGAGCTGCCCCGCGGTGCGCTCCTCGGGGATCAGGAGCACCCGGACCCCGGCGAGCGGCAGCTGGGCGGGCGCGGGGATGGCCGCGGCCGGCGCACCCTCCTGCGGCGGGGCGGGAACGAAGAGACGGAAGGTGGCGCCCTGGCCCACGTTGCTGTCCACGCTGAGCACGCCCCCGTGCAGCGAGGTGAGCCTCCGGGCGATGGAGAGACCGAGACCGAGGCCGCTGCCCCGCTGCTCTCCCCCACCCCCCTTCCAGAACGGCTCGAAGACGTGGGGCAGCGCCTCCTGCGGGATGCCCGGGCCGGCGTCGATGACCTCGAGGGTCACCCCGCCCTCGGTGCGGCGCAGCCGGACCAGGACCGTGGCGCCCGGAGGCGAATACTTCAGCGAGTTCGACAGGAGATTCCACACCACCTGCGTGAGGCGCCCGGGATCTCCGTAGAGAGAGGGGAGGTCCTGGGCCATCTCCACGTCGAGGTACACCTCGCGGTCCTCGGCCTCGGGCTGCACCGTCTCCACCGCGTCACGGAGCACTGCGCCCGGGTTCACCCACTCGCGCTTGAGGACCAGCTTGCCCCGCGCCATGCGCTCGGCGTCGAGCAGGTCGTCCACCAGTCGTGCCTGGGCGCGCGCGTTGCGAAGGATGGCGGTGACCGCCCGCTCCACCAAGTCCGGGTCGGACCGGCGCGTCTGGAGCGACTTGGCCCATCCGAGGATGGCGCTCAGCGGGGTCTTGAGGTCGTGCGCCACCGCAGCCACGGCGAGGTTTCCACGCAGCGCGCCCTCCGCCTGCTCTCGCGCCGCCTGCGCCTCGGCCAGCTCCTCCAGGTGCGCTCGCTCCGTCATGCGCCGGGTGGTGACGTCCAGCACCGTCGCGGCGAGCCCCCGGGCGCGACCCGCCTCGTCCACCAGCGGGCGCCCGTACCAGGCATGCCAGCGCAGCGCGCCATCGAGGTGGATGCAGGGGTACTCGAAGTCGTGCGTGCCGCGATCCGAGAGCGCGCGCCACAGCGTGTTCCACACCCGCTCGCGCTCGTCCGACTGCACGTGCTCGAGGAAGGCGTCCACCGTCCGCGGCACCGTCCCGAAGAGCGACTCGGCCCGATCCGTCCAGTGAAAGCGCCCGCTCTGGAAGTCGTACTCGCAGCTGGCGAACACGGCCGGCGTCGGCAGCGGACCGGTCTCGACGCGCTCGCTGTCCGACGGGTTCACCGGAAAAACACCTCTTGGCTGGAACGCCTGGGCGCACCGGGTCCCCGGAACGCTCTCGGAAACCTAGCGCGCGCTTTGCTCGATGCGCCACGCCCGGGTCGCAAGCGCCCCGTTTCTCGAGGGGAGCTGCGGGACACCGGGCGTCGAGCACGGGGCGAGGCGGGCGGCCCTCGCCCCGGGGAGTCCCGGAAGACCCCGAGGACTTACGACGGCTTCGGCTTCTCGAGGATGATCTCGACGCGGCGGTTCTTCGCCCGGCCGGCCGCGGTCTTGTTGTCGCCGATCGGGTCCGACGGGCCCTTGCCCTCGGTGCGGACCTGACCCGCGGGGAGACCCCCGCTGACCAGGTACTGCGCCACGACGTCCGCCCGCTCCTTGCTGAGCTTCTCGTTGAGCGCCAGCGAGCCGGTGCTGTCGGTGTACCCATCGACCAGCACCGTGCGGGTGGTGCCCTTGAGGGCGTCGGCAACGATCTTCAGCCGGTCCACGGCCACCGGCATGAGCTTCGCGCTGCCCGTCTTGAAGGGGATGCCGCCGGCCAGGGTGATGATGGTGCCCCGCTCGTCCTCCTTCACCTCGGCGAACGCGGCAAGACGCCGGCGGGCCTCGTCCGCCTCGCGCTTCGCCCGCGCCGCCTCGTCCTCGAGCGCGTTCGCGTTCACCGCGTTGGCCTTCGCGTCCCACTGGGCCTGGAGGGCGGCGAGCTCCGCCTGCTTGCTCTGGGCGGCGGCGGCGGCGGCCGCAGCGGAGCCGGACCTGTCGGCCACCTCCGCGCGGTACAGCGCTTCCGTCGAGAGGTTGCGGGGGGTGGACGGATCCTGCCCGCGCTCGAACGAGGCCTGTGCGTCCTGCGCCGCCTGGGCGGCGCCGATCGACGACTTGGCCGCGGCGAACTCCTTCGGGAATTGATCCTGGGTCTTGGTCTTCAGGGCGTGGTCGTAGGTGGACTTCGCCTTCGCCAGGTCCGGATAGGTGAACGGCTCGGCGCAGCCCACGGACACCAGGGCCACTGCAACGGTGAGCTTGGTCAATCGCATGGAAGTGGTTCCCTTTGTCACATGCCCAGCTTGGTCTTGAGATCGGCGATCTGTGCGTCGAGCGACTTCACCTTCGCCACGTTGGTGGCCTCGGTGGCCGTCACCTTCGCGTCGTCGGCTGCGGCGCTGGCCAGAGCGAGCTGACCCATGGCGTCCTTGGTGTTTCCGTCCTTGATCATGGCCTGCGCGTTGGCGAGGTACTTCTCGGCCTTGGCGATGAGGTCACTGGACGCAGGGAAGTTGGCGGCTCCGGCGGCCTTCGCCGCCTCGATGGCGGACGTGGCGGCCTTGAGCTTCGGCGTTGGGTCGACCGTGGAGCAGCCCACGGCGGCGGCCCCCAACGCGATCACGGCAACAATTCGACGCATGGGAGAGTCCTCGAAACGGCGGGGTTATGAATCGACCGCGGTGTTTGGACCGCAGGTTTCAGACATCGCTCGTGCAGAACTTGCAGCGGGTGGCTGCGGTTGGAAGCGCCTCGGTGCAGCGGGGGCAGGTCTTGGTGGGGGCGGGTGGCGGCTGCTTCAACAGGGCCTTGGTGGCGAAGAACACGACCAGCGCGACGATGGCGAAGTCGACGAGGCGTCCCAGCAGATCGCCGTACTTCAGGGCGTTGGTGACCTTGCCCGCAGCGTCGTGCGTCAGCGGCAGCTCCCAGTTCCTCCACTCGCCGCCGGGGATCAGGATCCCGACGATCGGCATGATGATGTCGTCGACGATCGCACTCACGACCTTGCCGACGGCCGCGCCGATCACCACACCGACGGCCAATGCGAGCGCGTTCTGCTTCAGCAGGAACTCGCGGAAGTCCTTCGCCAGACTCATGTGGGGCTTCCCCTCCTTCGTCGCGCCCGCCTCGTCCTGCCCTTGTCCCGCCCGAAAGGCAACAGGAACCGTACCAAGGGGTGCTTGACCCCTGTTGCACATGCCCCGAAGGTCATGGCCTGGTCAAACTGGAGGACGACACCATGCCCGACGAGGACCCCGATTTCTCCGATGTGCAAGGGGGGAGCTCCAGCATCTCGAGTGACACCGCCGTGGACCGTACGTACACCGTCCGCCCCGGGGACAGCCTGAGCAAGATCGCCAAGTCGCTCCTAGGAGACGCGAAGAAGTGGCGCCTCCTCTACGAGGCCAACAAGGACGTCGTGGGCAACAACCCCGACCTGATCAAGCCAGGGCAGGTCCTGAAGATCCCGAAGGTCTGAAGCGCACCCGTTCTCAAAGCGAGGAACGCCGATGCTCCGCACCGCCGCCCTGTTCGGGCTCTCCCTGCTCCTGTTCTCCGGCTGCAAGAAGGAGCCGCCCCCTCCTCCGCCGCCGCCCCCCCCGGTCGCCCAGGCGACGCCGCCGCCTCCACCGGCGCCCTTCAAGGTCACCGCGGCCGACGTGGGCAAGGGCATCCAGCCCGACAACACCGTTCAGACCGCAACCACCCTCTTCGGTCCGAAGGACACCATCTACGTGTCCGTCACCAGCGAGGGCATGGCGCCGCAGGCGGTGCTGGCCACCCGCTGGACCTACGGCACCAAGGACGTGCTGGTCCACGAGGAGACCAAGAGCGTCACCCCGCCCTCCCCGAAGCCGATGCACACCGAGTTCCACATCGCCAAGCCCTCGGGCTGGCCGGCGGGGGACTACAAGGTCGTGGTCACCGTCGATGGGCAGCCCGCTATCACCAAGACGTTCACCGTGGCCGGCGGGGCGAAGGCCCCGAAGAAGAAGCGGTAGCCGCCTCCGTCCCGCCCACCGCCTCGGCCATGCCGGTCCTCCGGTAGGCGTGGGCCAGGCACAGCGTCGAGTGGGCGAGCCCCACCCGGCCGTGCCGGTCGAGCACGATGAGCCCGGCGCGGCCCTGGACCGAGCGCTCCAGGACCCCCAGCGCCTCGCGGGCGGCGTCTCCGGCGTCTGCTCCGCGTTCGAGGGCGATCAGCGCCCGCGTGGCCAGTGCCACCCGGAGGATGTGCTCCCCCCAGCCGGTGCAGGCGACCCCGCCCGTGCGGGAGTCGGCCACGTAGCCCACCCCGGGCACCGGCGCGTCCCCTACCCGGCCGGGGAGGCTGAAGGCGACGCCGCCGGTGCTGTTCCCGGCCGCCAGCTGGCCGTCGCCATCGAGCGCCACCGCGCCCACCGTGTCGTGGCCGCCGAAGTCGTCCGCCGTCGCGAGGCGGCCCGCCAGGAAGTCCGCGTACCGTTGACGCTCTCGGTCCACGACCAGGCTCTCCGGGTCCACCAGCGCGAGGCCCTGTGCACGGGCGAACTGTTCGGCCCCCTCCCCCACGAGGAGGTGGTGCCCGGACCGCTCGAGCACCCTCCGGGCGAGCCGGATCGGGTGTGCCACCCGGTGCACGTTGGCCACCGCGCCGACGTGGAGGGTCCGACCGTCCATCAGCCCGGCGTCCAGCTGCACCCGCCCCTCGACCGAGAGCACCGAGCCCCGGCCGGCGTCGAACGTGGGGTCGTCCTCGAGCAGCTCGATGGCGGCCACCACCGCGTCCAGCGCCGAGCCGCCCGCGGAGAGCACGCCGAACCCCCGCTCGGCTGCCGCGAGGCAGCCTGCCCGGTGTTCTCCGCGTGACTCGAGGGGGATGCTCCACGCCCCCCCGTGCACCACGATGGCCTGGGTCGGTCCGTTCATCGGGGGCGGAACCCTACGTCAGCCGCCCGCCAGACGCGGCGTCAGGACGGTTTCGTGGGACCGGGGTGCATGCCTACCGTGGGAGGCCATGGGTTCACCGTTCCAGAAGCGCTGGGTCCGCATCCTCGCCATCGTGGTCGCGGTCCTAGTGGCCGTTGTCTTCGTCGCCTCGCTGGTCCTCGACTCCGTCCTCACCCGCCGGGCCCAGGCCGAGGCGGCCACGCTGTCCCAGCAGCTCGGCCGGCCAGTGAATGTGGGTCGCATCTCGACCAGCTTCCTCACCGGGCTCGGCGCGACGGTGACCGGCATCGAGGTGGGTGCGGCCGAGGGGGAGGGCGTGCCCCTGGCCCAGGTGAAGGAGGTGGGGGTCCGCGTCGCCGCGCTGCGGGCGCTCTTCTCGCTCGGCAAGGACATCGTGGTCCGCTCGGTCGAGGTCACCGCGCCGGTGGTGAACGTGGTCCGGCTGCCGGACGGAACGACGAACCTCGAGCGGCTCCAGGACCGGCTCGCCCGGCAGCAGAAGCCCTCCGAGGCCACGCCCGGCGAGCCACGCGACCTCTCGGCGGTCCGCGTCGACCACGTCGCGGTGACCGACGGCCGCGTGCGACTGGTGGACCGGAGCACCGCCCAGACCCGTGAGCTCGGCATCTCGGACCTGGACGTCACGGTGGACGACCTGCGCGCCGGCAAGCCGCTGGACGTGGTGGTCAAGGCTGCCCTGCTCGCCGAGAAGCAGAACCTCGAGCTCCGGCTCCACACCGCGCCGCTCCCGAACTCGCTCCAGCCGACGCCCGAGCACATCGTGCTCAAGGTGCAGCCGGTGGACCTCGCGCCGCTCGGCCCGTTCCTCCCGAAGGACGCGCGGCTCGAGGCGGGACGGCTCGACGCCGACTGGACCGCCGACCTCGGCGCCGCGGTGCCGGGCGGCCAGGGCCCGACGAAGGCCAAGGGCGGCGTCCACGTCCGCGGGGTCCGCTTCGCCGGGACCGGCGCGGCGCCGGTCGACCTCACCCTGGACACCGACCTCGACGGAAACGCCGAGTCCGGCGACCTGGACATCCGCACGCTCGCCATCGCCCTGGGCCAGGCCGGCATCACCGGGCACGGCCGGGTGAAGGCGCTCGCCAGCGAGAAGCCGAGCATCGAGAACTTCGAGATCGTCGGCCACGACCTCGATCCGGCGGTGATCGCCCGCTCCTTCCCGGCGGTGGCGAAGGCGCTGAAGGGGCAGGCCGCCGGGCCCATCGGCCTGTCCATCCGCGGCGCCGGGACGCAGGCCGCGCCCTCGCTGGACGTCATGCTCGACTTCACCCCGGTGCGGCTGGCGATTCCCCAGCAGCTGACGAAGGCGGCCGGGGCACCCATGAAGCTGCTGGCGCACCTGCGCGGCGCAGGGAAGAACGCCTATCGCTTCGAGGCCGAGCTCGACCTCGCCGGCGCGGACCTCCGGCCCGGGCAGCTCCTGGACAAGCCTCCGGGGAAGCCGATGGCCCTCTCGCTGAAGGGCGGCGCCAGCCGTGGCGGCACGACCCGGGTGAAGCTCGACCAGTGGAGCTTGCAGGTGCTCGACGACACCGTGAGCGGCACCGCCTCGGTCGAGATGCAGGGCGAGGGAAAGCGCGCCACCACCACCTTCGCGCTCGACGCCCGAGCCCCGAGGCTCGACGCCGACGCGCTCCTCCTCGAGACCGACACCAAGGCGCCACCCCCGCCGCCGGCGGACCCGCACCGCTTCGACGGCATGCGCGGGAAGATCCACGCCGAGGTCGCCTCGCTCGTCTTCCACAAGGTCCCCTGGAGGAACCTGCTGCTCGACGCGACGATGCAGGACGACCTGGTCAAAGTGGACCGGCTCAGCATGGACGCGGCCGGCGGGCAGGTCCGTCTCGACGGCACGAGCGTGCGGCTCGGACCCGTGGACAAGCCCTGGGACCTCAAGCTCGGGGTGAAGAGCCTCGATCTCGCCCAGGCGCTGACCTTCGGCGGAAAGGGCAAGGCGTTCGCCGGCATCTTCGACGGGAAGATCGCGCTCGCCGGGAAGGGGACCACGCTCGTCGGCGGTGGAGAAGACGCTCGACGGCCACATCGACGGCAACCTCAAGAACGGCGCCTTCCTCGGCGCGGACCTCGTCTCTGCGGTCGCCGGGCCCCTGGCCAAGACGCTTCCCTTCGCCACCAAGGCGCTCGGCGGGACCGGCAACACCTCGCTCGGCGAGAACCTGGGCGTGGCGCTCACCGTCGACAACGGCGTGGCCAAGCTCGCCAAGCCGATCACGGTGCAGCTCCCGCAGGCGGGCATCACGCTCGGCGGTGGCGTCGGGCTCTCCGGGGCCCTCGCGCTGGCCGGGACCGTGGCGCTTTACCCCGGCGACGGTGAAGACGCTCACCGGCGGCAAGGTGACGCCGTCCGAGCCCATTCCCGTCGCGCTCAGCCTCAGCGGCCCGGCGTGGGCTCCGCAGATCTCCGGGCTCGACGTGAAGCCGGCCGCGCTCACCATCGCCAGGCTCGCCGGCGCGAGCACCATCCGCTCGCTGTTCGGTGAATCCGACATCGGCAAGGCCGCGGCCGGCGCGCTGGGCGGCTCGGGCTCGGCCGGGACCGAGCACGACGCAGGGCGAGCAGAAGGCCCAGTCCGAGGCCGAGAAGCTCCGCCAGCAGGCCGAGGAGGATGCACGGAAGCGGCTCCAGGGATTGTTCGGGAAGTGAGCGCGGGGGTGGCTTCCGGGTGCTCCCGGACTCCCTCTTTCGACGCGCGGTGAACAGAACGTGGATCGGCGTCCGGGTGCCCCCCGTCCACCGTCTGGTAGTCCGGAGGGCGTGCTGCGGTCGGATGCCCTCGTGCGCGCTCGCCCTGGTCCGGACGAGGTGCTGAGCCTGGAGGCGGCGCTGGACCTGGCGGTGCGCGAGGCGCCGCTCGGGATCGCCGTGGTCGACCGGGACTTCCGCTTCGTGCTGCTCAACGCCGCGATGGCCGGCATCAACGGACGCCCCGTCGAGGAGCACCTCGGGCAGGACCTGCGCGTGCTCTTCCGTGGCGCACCGGGCTCGAGGCGCTGGTCGACATCCTCGGCCGGGTCCTCGAGACCGGTCGGCCCCTGCGCGACGTCGTGCTCGACCCGGGGACGGAGCCCGGACAGCACCGGAGCTTCCGGTGCGACTACCACCCGGTCACCAGCGGTGGCGCGGTGGTGGGGGTATGCGCGTTCGTCGAGGAGACGACGGCACGCCGCGACGCCGAGCAGCAGCGCGACGCGGCCGCCAGCCCGGGAGCACGCCGCCCGGCTCGAGGCCGAGGCCCAGGTCCGCGAGCTCACCCTCGCGCGGGAGGCCGTGGCCGAGCAGCGGGCCCAGCTCCGGCTCATCACCGACGCCGTCCCGGCGCTCATCGCGCTGGTCGGCAAGGACCTCGTCTACCGCTTCGCCAACGAGACCTACCGCGCCTGGTTCGCCCGCCCGCCGGAGGCGCTCATCGGACGCTCGCTCCCCGAGGTCCTGGGGCCGACGGGATACGAGACCGTGCGCGAGCACGTGGAGCGGGCGCTCGGCGGCGCAGACGTGAAGTACGAGGTCGTGATGCCGTACCCCACCGGGTCGAGGCGGGTGCGGACCCAGCTCATGCCGCTCCGCACGCGCTCGGGCGCGGTGGACGGCTTCGTGGCGCTCGTCCAGGACATCTCGGCCGAGCGGCGGCGCGAGGAGCAGCTGCAGTTCCTCGCCGAGGCGAGCGCCATCCTGGCCGGCTCGCTCGACGTGACGAGACGCTGCGCCGGCTCGCCACCCTTGCCGTCCCGAGGCTCGCCGACTGGTGCGCGATCGAGATGCTCCAGGGCGAGCAGCGCAGCGAGCAGCTCGCGGTGGCGCACGTGGACCCGGCCAGGGCGTCGGACGCGTGGGCGCTGCGCGAGCGCTACCCGCTCGACTGGACCCAGCGCTTCGGGTTGCCGGAGGTCCTCCGCACCGGGCGCTCGGAGCTGTACGAGGAGATTCCCGAGGAGCTCCTCGGCCGCGCGGCAAAGGACGACGCGCACCTCTCCGCGATCCGTGCGCTGGGCCTGCGCTCGGCCATCGTCGCGCCGCTCCGCGCGCGGGGGCGCATCCTCGGTGCGCTCACTCTGGTGCACGCCGAGTCCGGCAGGCGCTACCACGCCGCGGACCTCACGCTGGTGGAGGACCTGGCCGCCCGTGCCGCCCTGGCGGTGGAGAACGCTCGCCTCTACCGCGAGGCGCGCGAGGCCGTGCGCAAGCGTGACGACTTCCTCTCCGTCGCCTCGCACGAGCTGAAGACCCCGCTCACCTCGCTCAAGCTGACCGTCGCCGCGCTGGAGCGGGAGGCCAGCCGGGTGGGGACGCCCGAGACCTTCCGCGCCCGCCTCGACCGCATCCAGACCCAGAGCACGCGGCTGGCCGGGCTGGTGGATCAGCTGCTCGACGTCTCACGGATGTCCGCGGGGAAGCTGGTGCTCGACCTGGAGCCCATCGACCTGGCGGAGCTCGCCGCCGAGGTGGCGCTGCGCTTCGCCGAGGAGGCCGGGCGGGTGGGGACCACCCTGACGCTCCGTGCGCCCCACCCCGTCCCGGTCGTGGTGGACCGCCAGCGCATGGACCAGGTGCTGACCAACCTCCTGTCCAACGCGCTCAAGTACGCGCCAGGAAGCCCCGTCGAGCTGCAGGTGGACTGCGTCAGCGGCCCCCGGATCCGCGTCCAGGACGCCGGACCCGGCATTCCGCCGGCGGAGCAGGACCGGATCTTCGAGCGGTTCGAGCGGGGCCTGCGAACCCAAGGCCATCCGGGCATGGGGTTCGGGCTATGGATCGTCCGTGAGATCGTGCAGGCGCACCAGGGACGCGTCTGGGTCCAGAGTCCACCTGGCGGCGGGGCCACATTCGAGGTGTCATTGCTCCCGGGGGGATGAATATTCAGGGGACCCAGACCGTCTCGTCCCCGGCCGGAAGAGGAGGGCTCCCCGTGACTGCCTGCCGCACCCCCATCGTTCATCAGGCGATGGCATCCCTGCTCGTCGCCGCGCTCGGTGGTTATCCGGTGCGCGCGCTGGCCAATCAGGGGGCTCCTGCCCAGTCCATCCCCGTGCAGTCGGTCCCGCCGCCGCCGAGCTACGCGCCTCCGGCACCGCCCCAGTACGCGCCCCGCGGCACAGCAGGCCGCAGTACGCCCAGCCTCCGCAGCAGTACGCCCCCCCGCCCCAGCAGCAGGCGCCCCAGTACGCCCAGCCCCAGCAGCAGTACGCGCCCCCGCCCCAGCAGCAGGCGCCCCAGTACGCCCAGCCCCAGCAGCAGTACGCGCCCCCGCCCCAGCAGCAGGCGCCGCAGTACGCCCAGCCCCCGGCCCAGCAGTACGCGCCCCCGCCCCAGCAGGCCCCTCAGGTCGCCCAGCCCCGCAGCAGTACGCCCCACCGGCCCAGCAGGCCCCCAGTACGCCCAGCCCCCGCAGCAGTACGCGCCACCCGCCCAGCAGGCGCCGCAGGTCGCCCAGCCCCAGGGGTACGCGCCACCCGCCCAGGGCTACCCCCAGCCGGGCCCCCAGTACGCGCCACCCGCCCAGGGTTACCCCCAGGCGGGCCCCCAGTACGCGCCACCCCCCCAGGGCTATCCCCAGCCGGGCCCGCAGTACGCGCCCCCCGCCCAGTCCGGAGCTCCCGCCGCCGCCGCCGCCGGCGGCGCAGCGGTCGGTGCCGCCGCGGGCGCGGCCGCAGCCGGAGACGTCCCTGCGGCCGCACCGAAGCTCCCGCCCGGAGCAGTCCCGGTGCCGCAGAGCGCGGCGCCCGCACCCGCACAGACGGGTGAGGCGGACATCGGCTCGGCGCCGGCCCCGGCGCCCCCGCCTGCCCGCGCCACGACCAGTCCGGCCGCGGTGAACCCGCAGCCTGATCCGCCTCGAGTGGCGGCCCGCATACGTCGATGGGAACCGGGGCTGGGGCCCGATGATCCAGGTCCCGGTCATCGGCCCCGAGAAGCGGCCGCTGCACGGCCCTTCGCTCTACAGCGCGCTCGGACGCCCCGACCTGGCCGAGGAGTACGAGCGGCGCGCAGCGGCCAAGCGGCTGATGGGCACCGGCAGCGTGCTGCTCCTCATCTCGGGCGTGGCCGTCGGCATCAGCGCCCTCTTCATCCCCACCTGCCAGCCCGGTCAGGTCCAGTGCTGGAACAACCGCGACGCGCAGCTCCAGTCGCGCCTGTACTGGTCCGGCGGCCTGGTGCTCGGCGGCGCGGTCCTCGGCATCGCCTCCAGCTCCTACAGCGCGAACCCCGTCTCGCGCGACCAGCTGATGGGGCTCATCCGCGAGCACAACAACCAGGTCCTCGGGAAGCCCGGGGTCCAGCTGGGAGCCATGGCGCTCCCCGGCGGCGGCGGCCTGACCCTGGCCGGGAACTTCTAGGCGTCCTCGGTCACCCGCTCGAGGATCTCGAGCAGCGCGTCGAGGTCGAACGGCTTCGAGAGCACGCCCGCGACCTGCGGGTTCATCGTGTCCGAGGCGACGCGATCCGCGGTCGAGAGGATGACGGGAAACTCCGCTCCTCGCGGCAGCTCGCGCAGCCGTCCGAGGAAGATCGGTCCGTCGATGCCCGGCATCCTCCAGTCGAGCAGGACGAGGCAGGGCACTGGCTCCGCGGCGGCCAGGCGCAGGCCCTCCTCCCCATCGGACGCCGTCACCACCTCGTAGCCGAGCTCGCCCAGCACCTCGACCATCGCTTCCCGGATCGCGGCGTCGTCCTCCACCAGGAGGATGCGTCCTCTGGCCGGCCCGGGGCTCACACGCCGCCGAGGTGCAGGAGGAACCGGAGCACACCACCGGCGGCGACGACCCAGGCCGGGTTCAGGTCGTACCGGACCAGCGTGAGCGCCGCGGCCGCCGCGATGCCCAGCCCGGCGGGCTCGTGGAAGCTGCTGCCCAGGACCAGCGCCGCCGAGCCCATCAGGCCCACCACCGCCGGGAGGAGTCCGCTCGCCGCCGCGCGCACCACCGGATGCTCCCGGACGCGCCCGAGCCAGCCCCCGGCGAGCTGGACCACGGCCCAGGGAGCCGCGAGCAGCGCCACCGTGGAGGCGGCGGCGCCGGACCAGCCGTGGTGGAGGTAGCCCGCAACGTGGCCAGGAGCAGCACCGGTCCGGGCGTCAGCAGGGCCACCGAGACCGCGTCGGCGAATTGCCGGCGGGTGAGCCAGTCCAGCGCATCGAGCCGCTCGCTCAGGTGGGGGATGATGGCCACCCCGCCGCCGTACGCGCCGAGGCCGGTGCGGAAGTAGAGGACGAGCGCCTCCACCACCTGGGCGTCGAGCCCCGACACGTGCATCACGGCCAGGAGTGGAACGAGCACGACCAGCGCCGAGCGCACCGTGCTCGCACCCTCTGCCGGCGGCGGTGGAACAGGCGGCGTCTTCGGGCGCCGGCGCCGCAGCCCGAGCTCGACGAAGAGCCCGGTCGCCGCCCCGAGCAGCACCACCTCGGTGGGCGAGGCCTTGCCCGCCACCGTCAGGAGCAGCGCCGCCCCGGCCACCGCCATCTGCCACCGGGTGTGCACCCCACCCCGCACCCGACGGAGGGTCAGCGCGAGGATGACTCCCACCGAGGCACCACCGAAGCCGCGGAACACCGGCTCCAGGCGGGTGCCCAGGTCGAACCGGACGTAGAGCCAGGCCAGCATGGCGGTGATCAGCACGCCAGGCAGGACAAAGCCCAGGTAACCGAGCAGCGACCAGGTCCATCCACCGAGCCGCTGACCCACGAGCGCCAGCGTGTTGGCCGACGGGGCGCCCGGGAAGAGCTCGAGGATCTGGAGCACCGCGGCGTGCTCCTCCTCCGTCACCCATCGGCGCTCGCGGACCAGGGCAGCCTCGAGAGGCGCCTGCATCCTTTGGCTGCTACCGAACGCCCCGAGCCCGAGCCCGAGTGCCGCGCGGAAGTACGCGATCCGCCCCGGCTGCGGCCGGTCGGCCTGTCCGGTCTGCTCCACAGCCCCGTCTCTAGGCCAAAGCGTGGCCCGCGCCCACCCCTCCCGGCCGGAAAGGGACGATCCCTGGACAGCGCGGCCTCACTCCAGCGCGTGGACCGCGGATTCCACCGTCGCGTGCAGCCGCTCCGGAAGAACCGGCTTGTTGAGCGCGACCGTCACATGGTCGTGCGCCTCGCGCCGATGCACGTCCACGTTCGCGGACAGCACGACGATGCGCAGGGGTCTTCCCGGCGGGTGACGCGCGACCTCGTCGAGCAGCTCGTCCCCGGTCATCACCGGCATCTGGAGGTCCAGGAGCATGACGATGGGCTCTTGCCCGGCACCCAGGCGTTCGAGCGCCTCCCGGCCGTCGCAGGCGGTCATGACCCGGTAGCCCCAGATCGAGAGCAGCTCGACCAGGGCGGTCCGGAATCTGCCTCGTCTTCGACCACCAGCACGTGCGCGCCCACGCCGTCCTCCTCCCGACAATGTGAGGCCGCTCAGGACGAAGGGTTTGCACGCGGGCGGACAGGGGGAACCCACATCCGCCCACGACGCATGGGAAGGCTCACTCGCCCGGCCGGTCTGCGGCGCAGACGACCACGCTGGCTGCATCGATTGGCCAGGGACCGGCAGGTCGGGCAGACTGCGATGTGAGGGGGGACCTGGTGCCGGGGCGGGCTACCCCTTGCGAGGACGTCCTCCCGCGTGGTCCAGCTCGGTGATGCGCTCCAGGTCGCGCGGCTCGCGCACCCGGACCTTCCAGTCGACCCCGATGCCTTCCGCCGCTTCGTCGCCGGGCGAGTCCCGGCGCTGGAGCCGGATGGCGTCCCGGTCCACGCGGCGGATCTCTACCTCGCCTGCGCGGCGCTCGAGGGATACCAGGCCGCCCTCGAGCAGCTGGACGCACCGGCCTGCGGGCACTGCTTCCCCGGGCGCTGAGGCGGCTCCGTCTGGACGACGAGCTGCGTTCCGAGGTGCTCCAGCGGACCCGGGAGCGGCTGCTGCTCGGGCCGCGTGGCCCGAAGCTGGCCGAGTACCAGGGCCGCGGCGGCCTCGATCCCTGGCTCCGCTCCGTCCTGCTGCGGGTGGCGCTGAACCTGCTCGGGGCCAGAGCAGGGACCGAGCCCGAGCACCGGGGCATCGCCGAGCTCGCAGCCCCGGGCCCCGACCCCGAGGCCTCGCTGCTCCGCCGCGCCGAGCACGCCGTGGTCCGGTCGGCGCTGGTCGAGGCGCTCGGCGGGCTGGAGCCACGCACCCGCCACTTCCTCGCCCTGTACGTGCTGGAGGGCCTGACCCTCGAGGAGATCGGCCGGCGGGAGGGGACGCACAAGTCGACCGTGTCCCGCGCGCTGACCGGGGTGCGCGCGCGGGTCATCGCGGCGCTCCGGCGGAGCTTCCGGGTGGGTCACGACGCGGAGCTGCGCTCGATGCTCGGTGTGCTCGCCGAGCCGGCTCGGACCTGCCCTGGGTGCTGCACGAGCTGCTCGCAGGATCCGGCGGCAGCTGACCTCAGTCGAGCGCAGCGAGACGACGCTCGAGGAAGCGCCGCTCGGCGGGGTGGCGCACCCACTCCAGCGCCCGGCCGTAGGCGGCGCGTGCCTCCTCCACCCGGCCCAGACGCCGGAGCAGCTCCGCCTGCGAGGCCGGGAGCAGGTGGTAGCCGTCGAGCTCGCCCCCGCGGTCCAGCCGCTCCATCCAGGCGAGACCAGCCTCGGGCCCGGTGGCCATCGCCAGCGCGACGGCCGCGTTCAGCTCGACGATGGGGCTCGGCGCGTGCCGGAGGAGCGCGCCGTAGAGCGCGGAGATCTGCGGCCAGTCGGTCTCCGCCGGGCGCAGGGCGCGGGCGTGCAGCGCCGCGATGGCCGCCTGGAGCTGGTAGGGCCCCGGAGCGCCACGGCCCACGGCGCGATCGAGGATCGCCGTGCCCTCGGCGATGAGCGCGCGATCCCAGATCGTCCGGTCCTGCTCCTCCAGCGGCACCAGCGTCCCGTCCTCCGCGGTGCGGGCCGGCCGGCGCGCATCGTGGAGGAGCATCAGGGCGAGCAGCCCCTCCGCCTCGGCCTCGGCGGGGAGCAGCTCCACCACCAGCCGTCCCAGGCGAATGGCCTCGGCGCAGAGGTCGGCGCGGATCCACGCCTCACCGTCCGTCGCCGAGAAGCCCTCGTTGAAGACCAGGTAGATGGTGGAGAGCACGCCCGAGAGCCGCTCGCCCAGCCGTTCCGCCGGGGGGACCTCGAAGGGGATGCGCGCATCGGCGATCTTCCGCTTCGCCCGGACCAGGCGCTGCGCGGTGGTCGCCTCGGGCTCGAGGTGCGCGCGGGCGATCTCCAGCGTGGTGAGCCCGCAGAGCGTCCGGAGCGCGAGCGCGATCTGCGCCGGCTGGGCCAGCGCCGGGTGGCAGACGGTGAAGAGGAGCCGGAGCCGGTCGTCCTCCACCTCGGGTGCGTCCTCCCCGAGCGGCTCCCTCCTCGGCCGCCAGGGCCTCGGCGAGCGGCGCATCGAGCGGGACGACCGGGCGGCGGCGGCGGACCAGGTCCAGCGCCCGCCGGCGGGCCACGGTGGTGAGCCACGCGCCCGGACGGTCCGGGAGCCCGCGTCCGGGCCAGAGCTCGAGCGCCTGCGTGCACGCGGCCTGGAAGGCCTCCTCGGCCAGGTCGAAGTCGCCGCTCCAGCGGATGAGGCCCGCGAGGACCCGGGGGCCCTCGCGGCGCACGAGCGTGTCGATGGCGCGGGCGAGCATCGACCACGGACCTCGCTACACCGGGGCCATCTGCGCGAGCGGCCTGACCTCGATGGACCCGTCGCGCGCGCCGGGGCAGCGGGCGGCCCACTCGAGGGCCGACTCGAGGTCGGGCACCTCGATGACGTAGTAGCCGCCGAGCTGCTCCTTGGTCTCGGCGAAGGGCCCGTCGGTGACCTGCCGCTTGCCACCGCGCACCCGGATCGTCGTCGCCGCGGTGGTGGGCTTCAGCTCGCTCCCGGCGCGGATGACCCCGGCCCTTGCCAGGTCCTCGCTGTACTTCCGGTAGTCCGCGTACATCTGCTCGAGCTGCGGCTTCGCCAGCGAGCCCCAGCCCTTCTCGTTTCCGTAGATGAGGACGATGTACTGCATGGTGGCGCCACTCCTTTGACCTGCACGGTACCCGGTCCATCCGGGACACCGTCACGTCGCGCGGGGTGGGCCGAGATCGACAACCGCCGGGGTCCATCGGCGCAGCCGTGCGGATGCTTCGATTTTTCCTCGGGAAGTCTCGGCCACCGACGGGGTTCGGGCCCCCATGAAGCTTGAACTGCGCGTCCGCCACCTCACGCTCGATCCGGCCACTGCGGGAGTCCTGTGACCGGCACCTCCTGCACTCGCTCGGCCGCCTCGAGGAGCGGATCCGGCGGGTGCAGCTGTGGATCGAGGACCTGAACGGGCCCCGCGGCGGCCGGGACGTCCGCTGCCGCCTCCGGATCTGCCTCCGGAGAGGGGGCGCGCTCACGGTCGAGGCCGTCGACGCGGTGCCCCGGGCCGCGGTGGGCGAGGTGTTCGACCGCGCGCGGACCGCGCTCCTCCGCGTCGTGCAGCGCCAGCGCTGGGCGCCGATGCGGCGCAGCCTCCGGCTCGTTTTGAGCTGAGCGCGGCGGTCGGGGCACGCTAGCCTCGGCCGGATGCGAGATCACTCCCGACTCCTGCTCGGACTCGTGGTCGGCGCGGGGCTGGGGCTCGTGGCGAAGGCCCTCGCCGGCGATGCACCCTGGCTCGCATGGGTGCTGGCCAACGTGACCGGCCCCATCGGACAGCTCTTCCTCCGGCTGCTCTTCATGCTGGTGGTGCCGATGATCTTCTCGGCGCTCGTCATGGGCGTCGCCGACCTCGAGCTCCGCCACCTCGGCCGGCTCGGGGCCCGCGCGCTCGGCTACACCGTGGTCATCTCCAGCATCGCGGTGCTCATCGGCCTGGGGCTGGTGAACCTCTTCAAGCCGGGCGAGGGCATGAGCGACGAGGTCCGGGCCCTGGCCCGGACGAGCGTCGTGCCGAAGGCCGCCGCCGCACCCGGGGACACCTCGGCGGCCGCGCTCCTGGTCTCCATCGTCCCGGACAACCCGGTGAAGGCGGCGGCCAACGGCGACTACCTGGGGCTCATCTTCTTCGCCCTGGTGTTCGGCATCGCGCTGGGGCTCACCCGGACCCCGGCGACCGAGCGGCTCAAGGAGGTCATCGCCGGGCTGTACGAGGTGACGCTGGTCCTCATCGGCGGGGTGCTCAAGGTGGCTCCGCTCGGGGTCGCCGCGCTCCTCTTCGGGATGACCGCGCGGCTCGGGTTCGACGTGCTCCGCCAGCTCGCGGCCTACGTGGGCGTCGTGCTGCTCGGGCTCGCCCTGCACATGTTCGTCGTCTACTCGCTCTCGGTCCGGTTCTTCGGCGGACGGAACCCGGTGCAGTTCTTCCGCGACGTGCGCATGGCCGCCATCACCGCGTTCTCCACCGCGTCGTCGAACGCCACCCTTCCGACCGCGCTCAAGGTGGCCGAGGAGAACCTCCGCCTCCCGCCCAACGTCGCCCGCTTCGTGCTGACCGCCGGGGCGTCGATGAACCAGAACGGGACCGCGCTCTTCGAGGGGGTGACGGTCATCTTCATCGCCCAGCTGTTCGGGGTGCACCTGAGCTTCCAGGAGCAGCTGGTGGTGATGTTCATCTGCGTGCTCGGGGGCATCGGCACGGCGGGCGTGCCCGCGGGGTCGCTCCCGGTCATCGCGATGATCCTCGGGATGTTCCGCATCCCCCCGGAGGGGCTGGGCCTGATCCTCGGGGTGGACCGGCTGCTGGACATGTGCCGGACCACGCTCAACGTGGTGGGCGACCTCGCGGCGGCGGTCTACGTCGCCCGCGGCGAGCCGGTGGACGAGGCACCTGCCGCGCCGACCTCCTGACGCCGGAGGAGCAGCCCCGCGCAGGCCCCCATCCAGCCGACCGCAGCGAGCAGCGCGAGCCGCTGCATCGCGGAACCGCGACCGGTGGCCGTGCCGGAAGGCGAGGTAGAGCCCCAGCTCCAGGGCCGCGAGCAGGAGCGCGACCGCGCCGAGCAGAGCGAGCCACGGCCGCGCGTGGAGCCCGCGCACCACGAGTCCTCCGGCGACGAATCCCGGCCCGGCGCCCGCCACCAGCGCGAGCACATGAGCGACGTCCACCGTGACCGGGACTCCGAGGAGGCCGAGCGTGGAGAGCGTCCCGAGCGCGGGGATGGCGCGAGGCCACTGGCGTGGTGCGAGGAGGGCGGGCACGAGCCACCAGAAGAGGCAGAGCGCGAGCACGAAGGCCCACTCGGCCGCGCGACCCCATGGCGCGCCGGGGTTCGGCTGACCGTTCACCGCAAGGTCACGGGCGATGTCGCACAGGAAGTTGGCTCCAGACCGAGTGTCCCGGACTCCGGGGGTCGACCCAGCTCCCGCCGGGATAGCGGGCCGCGCCCATCGCGGTGGCCAGCGCGCCGCCGCCGAGGAGGGCGAGCAAGAGCGCGGCACCGCCACGGAGCCAGCCACCGCCGGGGCGTGAACGGGAGCCCATCGCGCGAGGAGTCCAGCACGGTTCGGCCCGGAGTTCAGACCGCCGGCGCCGGAAGGACGCCGCCCACCTCGAACTGCGCCCGGGGGAACACCAGCCGGGCCCGCTCGAACCAGTCGAGCTTCTGCATCTCGACCCGCTCGCGCGTCGCCACGCAGCGCCAGGTCTCGGGAACACGGGGCGTCTTCCTCGCCAGCGCCCGCGGGGTGAAGAGGGCCACGTTCGGCGCACCGGCCGCGTCGCGCGCGCTCGGATAGCGCACCAGCTCCACCCCGTCGACGCGCATCTCGGCGCCGAGCCGCTGGGTGGCCTCGTACCGCGTCCGCGAGGCGATGGCCCGCCGGTGCACGTCGAAGGGCGGGATGCGTCAGGTCAATCGCGGCCCGGGTGCGCACGTCGGCGCGGAAGGCGCTCAGCTCCACCGTCAACGGCGAGAGCGGGGCCTCGGTCCCCTCGAGGAACACCAGCCGGTAGTACGCGGTCTCGGCCAGCGCCGTCTCCAGCGCCTCGCTGGCATAGAGCAGCGACCGCTCGGCACGGGTGCCGAAGCGCGAGCCGTGGGTCAGCGGCGGATGGCGAAACGGGGTGAGGAGCAGGTAATGCAGGCCCTGGAACTCGGCGCCGGCCGGACGCGGGGGCTTCACCCGGTCGATGAGGGCCTCGAGCGTCTCCTGCTCGGCGTCGGAGTCCACGAGGCGCCGGGTGGCGTTGCGGTGCTGCGCCTCCACCACGCGCCACACCGTCCCCTCGTACCGCCGGAGGTTACGTCTTCCCCGCACTGCATCCAGATACTCGTCGACACGCACCAGTCCCGTCACGCTCTGGATGCACTCTAGGGGCACGGCTGACAGGTGGGTGTTCGGTGCGCGGAGCCAGGCGCGCGCCTTCTCGGGGTCACCGCCCACCAGCGCGTCGAGGCTCCGGTACAGCCGGAGGAAGAGCAGGGCCAGCTCGCCTTCCTTGCCGTCCGGGTCCACGGTGCGCTGCCCCGCCGCCAGGCGCGACCACGAGGCCGCGCTCACTCCGACGACCCGCGCCATGGTCTGCCCGTTGAGGGCCAGGGCCGCGGAGGCCCGGAGCAGCGCGCGCGACAGCACCACCGCCGGATTCGGGCGCAGAGGCGGACGCTGGAGCTTGCCGGACCATCTCTTTCACCTGCAAATCTAGGAGCCAAAGCACTCAATTGCAAGTCGCCTGCCTCAGCCTCGACCGAGGAGCCAGCCGGCCCAGGTGGCGCCGAGTACGGCGAGCTGCCCCGAAAGGACGCGGACTGCGTACGCCGGCGGGCCCGAGGTGGCGGCAAGCACCACCTTGGTCACGGCGTTGCTGGAGGTGGCAAGGAGGACGGCGAGCGCCGCGCTCTCCACCGGGACGGCCGAGCGGGCAACGAGCGCCCCGGCGGAACCGGCGAAGGCGTGTGCGTCGGCAAAGCCGCTGAGGACGGCGGTGACCAGGAGGCCCGCGCTGCCGAACCGGCGCTGCACCACCGCGGCCACGAAGGAGATGACCGTCACCAGGCCCGCGAAGAGCACCGCATCCCCGAGGCGGAAGGCGCCCCCGGAGCGCACGGCCGGCGCCTCGCCCTTCGCCGCCCGGCGGGCGAACACCGCGGCCACGCCCAGCGCCGTCACCCCTCCGGCGCAGAGTGCAACGGCGAGCGAGCGGAGGAGCACCGTCCCCGATGCCGCGAGCAAGAGCGCGAGCTGTACGAAGGTGGCGACCGAAGAGGCCGTGGCCCCGGAGACGGCCGCGGCGAGCACCCGAGGCTCGCCGGAGGCGAGGCGGCCCATCCCGGCCACCGTGGCCGCGCTGGAGACGAACCCCGAGGCGAGCCCCGCGATGGTCAGCCCCACCCGCGGCCGCACCAGCCGCTGCGCGAGCGACCCGGCTGCTCCCACCGCCATCACCACCACCACCAGCTTCCAGACGTCGAACGGGCTGATGGCACCGAACGGATCCACCGGCCGGTCCGGGAGGAGCGGAAGGACCAGTAGCGCGGCCACCCCGAGGACCAGCGCGTTCTGCAGCTCGCGGTCGGTGAAGAGCTTCCGGGCCAGCCCGTGCAGGCGGGCGCGGAAGGCGAGCATCGCGGAGCCGACCAGCGCCGCGGCGAAGGCCAGGACCGGGGCGCGCTGGGCCAGGACCCCGAGGACGAACGAGAGGACCAGCGCCACCTCGGTGGTGAGCCCCGGGTCCGGCTCGCTGGCGCGCCAGGCAACCAGGAGCGCGAGCAGCACCACCGCAGCCCCGGCCACGGCCACCACCACCGCGCTCCCGGTCTGCAAGGCAACGCCGCCGAGCAGAGACGTGAGCGCAAAGGTGCGGAGCCCTGCCCAGCGGCGAGGCCGCTCGGCGCCGCGCGCCCGTTCTCGCTCGAGCCCGAGTACCAGGCCCGCGCCGAGCGCGACCAGGAGCCTCCATTCCGGGCGATCCTCGAAGGACATCGAGTGGTGCACTACCATCGCGCCGGCGGGCGAACGAGGACGACGCACGCTCTGGGTGGACCGACGGGCGGGCGCGCGGCCCCGGAGCTACCTTTCCGGGCAGAGAAAGGCCGCCCTTGCCGCTCCGCAACATCGTCGTCGCAGTCGATGGCTCCGGGCCCGCCGACCGCGCCCGTGTGCATGGCCGCCAGTCAGCGAGGGGCCGAGCGCGACCTCGCCCTGCGAGCGGTGGAGCTGTCGCCGGGAGCAGCGTGACCACTCGCCTGCTCGGTGTCCTACGCCGACCGCTGTCTCTCGTTCCCTGATTCCCTTTGCAATCCCGCCCTGTAAGGTCCGCAACTCATGTCTACCTGGAACTTTTTGACGAACCACGCCCACGTGCTGCTCGGCGTGTGGGAGGACCCCGAGGCTCGGGTCCGCGACATCGCGACCCGGGTTGGCATCACCGAGCGGGCCGTGCAGCGCATCCTGCAGGAGCTCGAGTCTGATGGGTACCTGGTGCGCGAGCGGGTCGGGCGGCGGAACCGCTACCGCGTCCGGGGCGACCGGCCGCTGCGGCATCCGGGCGGCGACCAGCGGCCGGTGATGGTGCTGCTCGAGGTGATGGGCCGGCGGAAGGCGACACGGGCCTCCGCCCGGCCGGCCGTTCGTCGAGCACCGCGCACCCGGCGTCCGCGCTCTCGCACCCGCGCGCGCTGAGGGCTACCCCGGGGCGGACCAGGTCCAGTCGCGCACCTCGGGCATGTCCTCCAGGTGCTCCTCGACGTAGCTCCGATGGCGCCGGAGCTGCGCGTTGAAGAGCTCCACCAGGGCCGGCGAGTTCTCCGGGATGCGCCGCGCGCGACGGAGCGCCTCGATGGCGAGGTGGTAGCGGCTGATGCCATTGAGCACCACCATGTCGAAGGGGGTGGTGGTGGTGCCCTGCTCGCGGAAGCCGCGAACGTGGAACCGCTCCGGGTTCGGACGGCCGTGCAGGGTGTAGTGGATGCCCAGGGGGTAGCCATGGAAGGCGAACACCACGTCCCGGTCCCGAGTGAAGAGGTCGACGAAGCGCTGCTCGTCCATCCCGTGCGGGTGTTCCTCGGGCGTGAACATGGCCATGAGGTCCACCACGTTCACCACCCGGATGCGCAGCCCGGGCGCGGCGGTGCGCAGGAGCCAGGTAGCGGCCAGCGCCTCCATGGTTGGAATGTCGCCGGCGCAGGCCATGACGATGTCCGGGTCGCCCTCGTCGTTGCTGGCCCACTCCCACACCGAGGCGCCGCGCTGGCAATGGCGCAAGCGCCGCCTCGAGGTCGAGGTACTGGAGCTGCGGCTGCTTGTCGATGACCAGGACATTGACGTGGTTCGGGTGGCGGAAGCAGTGATGCGCGGTCCAGAGCAGGCAGTTGGCGTCGGGCGGCAGGTAGATGCGTGACACCGCCGGCTTCTTGGTGAGGATGGTGTCGATGAATCCCGGGCCCTGATGGCTGAAGCCGTTGTGGTCGTTCCTCCAACAAGTACTGGTGAGCAGGACGTTCAGCGAGGGCACGGGCTTGCGCCACTCGAGTTTCAGCGACTCGTCCAGCCACTTGGCGTGCTGCGTGGCCATGGAGGCGACCACCATGGCGAACGCCTCGTAGGTGGCGAAGAGGCCGTGCCGGCCGGTGAGGACGTAGCCTTCGAGCCATCCCTCGCAGTTGTGCTCGCTGAGGACCTCCATCACCCGGCCCTCGGGTCCGAGGTCGTCGTCCGTCGGCAGGACGGGGAGCATGAAGGCTCGCTTCGACGCCTCGAAGACCGCGCCCAGCCGGTTGCTGTTCGACTCGTCCGGGCAGAAGAGCCGGAAGCGCGTCGGGTTCTGGCGATAGAGGTCGCGCATCAGCTGCCCGAGCCGGCGCGTGGACTCCTCGCGTCCGGTCGCGGGCTGCTCGACCTTCACCGCGTACGGCTGCAGCGGCGGCATGACCAGGGGAACACAGGTCTCTCCGTGGGTCCGGGGGTTGGCGCTCATCCGGAGCTCGCCGCGTGGGCCGAGCGTCCGGAGCTCGGGCACGAGCGTGCCGTGGGCATCGAACAGCTCCGCCGGCCGGTAGCTGCGCATCCAGGCCTCGAGCAGCCGGAGATGCGCGGGGTCATCCCGCACGCCGGACAGCGGGACCTGGTGGGCGCGGAAGGTGCCCTGGACCTGGACGCCGTCCACGACGTCCGGTCCGGTCCAGCCCTTGGGCGTACGGAGGACGAGCACCGGCCAGCGCGGGCGCCCCTTCACCCCTGCGCTGCGCGCCGTGCTCTGGATGCGGCGGATGCGCTGGAGGCATCCTCGAGCGCGGCAGCGAGCGCCTGGTGGACACGCGGTGGGTCGTCGCCCTCGACGAAGAGCACCTCGTAGCCGTGGCCCTCGAGCAGCGAGCGGACCTGCGCGTCGGACGAGCGGCCCAGGACGGTGGCGCCGGAGATCTTGTAGCCGTTGAGGTGGAGGACCGGGAGCACCGCCCCGTCACGCGCCGGGTTCAGGTAGGTGATGCCCTTCCAGCTGCCCTCGAGCGGACCGGTCTCCGCCTCGCCATCGCCGACCACCGCGATGGCCACCAGCTCCGGGTCGTCGAACGACGGCGCCGAAGGCGTGGGTCAGCACGTAGCCCAGCTCGCCGCCCTCGTGGATGGAGCCGGGGGTCGGCGCGCTCACGTGGCTGGGGATGCCACCGGGGGTGGAGAACTGGCGGAAAAGACGCTTCATCCCCACCGCGTCCGGCGTCACGCGCGGGTAGACCTCGCTGTAGGTTCCTTCGAGGTAGGTGCAGGCGACGACCGCCGGTCCACCGTGCCCCGGGCCGGCCAGGTAGATGGCCGGGAAGCCGTCGCGCCGGATGAGCCGGTTCACGTGCGCGTAGAGCAGGCTCAGGCCGGGGCTCGTCCCCCAGTGGCCGAGGAGCCGAGGCTTGATGTGCTCGGGACGCAGCGGCTCGCGGAGCAACGGGTTGTCCTGGAGGTAGATCTGGCCGACCGTGAGGTAGTTCGCCGCACGCCACCAGGCGTCGATGAGCCGCAGTTCGTCGGGGGTGAGCGCGTCGGGCATGGGGTCCGTCCTTCGTGTCGCGGGAGCCGCCGGCGAGGACTTGTACGCGCTCCGGAGCCCGCTGGCAGAGCCTCGAGGCACGGCCTGGCGTCGGCTACGACATCGTGGCGCTCGCCCGGGCGGCCGTTGACTGGCCGGGCCGGGCGCGGGCGAGGGCCGGGCTCCCCGGGCCGGTCGGCCCGCGTCTAGTCTCGTCCGTGCGTGGCTCCCATCCTGGTGGTGAACGTCGGCTCGAGCAGCTTCAAGTGGTCCGCCCTCGAGGACGACGGCACCCTGGCCGCCTCGGGGAACGAGCGCTGGACACCCTCCGCGGAGGCGGCGGATGGGCAGGTCTCGCGCGCTGCTCGCGCGGGTGGGCCGGCCCCGGGCAGTCGGCCACCGGATGGTGCACGGGGGCCCGAGCTTCGTGGGACCGGTCCGGGTCGACGCCCGGGTGCGGGCGACGCTCGAGACGCTGCGGCCGCTGGCGCCGAAGCACATGGCACCGGCGCTGGCGGCGGTGGATGCCTGCTCCCGGCTGTTGCCCGAGGTGCCGCAGGTCTGCGCGTTCGACACCACGTTCCACGCCACGATGCCCGAGGAGGCGAGGCTCTACGGCGTTCCGGCGGCGTGGGCGGAGCCGATCGCGCTCCGCCGCTACGGCTTCCACGGCCTGAGCGTCGCCTACGCCGTGCGAAAGACCGAGGCGCTGCTGGGGGCGCTCCCGCCGCGGGTGGTCGTCTGTCACCTGGGGAGCGGCGCCTCGGTCACCGCGGTCCGCGAGGGCCGCTCGGCGGACAACAGCATGGGCTACACCCCGCTCGATGGGCTGGTGATGGCCACCCGCCCCGGGCACCTGGACCCGGGCGCGGTCATCGCGCTCGCCGACCACCTCGGCACGCCGCCGCGAGAGCTCGAGGCACGGCTGGAGAACGAGTGCGGGCTGCTCGGGCTCACCGGGACATCGGACCTGCGCGAGGTGCTCGCCCGGGCGGACGGGGGAGACGCCCGCGCCCGGATCGCGCTACGGCGTGTACCTCACCTCGCTCATCCGCACGGTGGGCGCGGCGGTGGGCGTGCTCGGGGGCCTCGACGTCCTGGTCTTCACCGGCGGCGTCGGGGAGCACTCGGCGCGCGTGCGGCGCGACACCTGCCAGGCGTTCGCCTTCCTCGGCGTGGCGCTCGAGCGCGATCGGAACGAGACGCCTGATGGCGACGTCGACCTGGCACAGGACGGAGCACCCGTCCGCGTCCTCCGCATCGTCGCCCGGGAGGACCTGAGCGTGCTCACCGACGTGCAGCACGTCCTGGCGAGCGCCCGGGGCTGAGCAGAGGGGGCGCCCGACACCTCGCTTGCCGCTCGACGTCCGGAGCATCTCTGCGCCACACTTCGGCGGGCTCACCGCGGCGCGGTGAGCGAGGGACGACGGGGCGGAGGACTCGATGACCGACGCGCTGTTCTGGCACCGCCTGCACTTCGGCTTCACCGTCACCTACCACTACCTGTTTCCGCAGCTGACGATGGGGCTCGCCTTCCTCATCGTCCTCTTCAAGTGGCGGGCGTTCCGCGCCGGCAGCGCGCTCCACGCCGACGCCGCACGCTTCTGGGCCCGCATCTTCGGGGTCACCTTCGCGCTGGGCGTGGTGACCGGCATCCCGATGGAGTTCCAGTTCGGGACCAACTGGGCGCGCTTCAGCCAGTTCGCCGGCGGGGTCATCGGCCAGACCCTGGCGATGGAGGGCGTCTTCGCCTTCTTCCTCGAGTCCACCTTCCTCGGGCTCTTCCTCTACGGGGAGAAGCGGTTCGGTCCCCGCCTGCACCTCGCCTCGGCCATCGCGCTCTGGGTCGGCAGCTGGCTGTCCGGCTACTTCATCATCGCCACCAACGCCTTCATGCAGAACCCGGTGGGGCACACCGTGGCGCCGGACGGCCGGCTGCAGCTCGCGGACTTCTGGGCCTTCGTCCTGAACCCCTGGGCCATCTGGCAGTACCTCCACAACATGACCGCCTCGGTGGTGACGGCCTCGTTCGTCGTGGCCGGAGTGGGGGCGTTCTGGATGCTCTCGGGCGTGCACCGGGAGCACGCGCGCCTCGCGCTCCGCACCGGCGTCATCGCCGGGCTGGTCGCCTCCTGCCTGATGATCTTCCCGACCGGAGACCGGCACGGAAAGCTGCTCGCCGAGAAGCAGCCCGCGACGCTCGCCGCGATGGAGGGGCTGTTCGAGAGCAAGCCCGACGCCGAGCTGGCGATCATCGGCCAGCCGGACGTCGACCACAGGCGGCTCGAGAACCCGGTGGTGGTCCCCGGGATGCTGAGCTTCCTCGTCTACGGCAGCTTCGGCAGCACGGTCACCGGGCTCGATGCGCATCCCCATGGACCGCTGGCCGGACAACATCGAGCTCCTCTACTACGCGTACCACGTGATGGCGGGCCTCGGGACGCTGTTCATCGCCCTGCTCTCGCTCGCCGCGCTGCAGCTGTGGCGCGGTCGCCTCGAGACGTCGCCGGGACTGCTGTGGGCGCTGATGCTGGCGATGCCCTTCCCGTACATCGCCACCACCGCCGGCTGGATGACGGCCGAGATGGGGCGGCAGCCCTGGCTGGTCTACGGGCTGATGCGCACCGCCGAGGGCACCTCGCCGCGGGTCTCGGCGGGGAACACCCTCTTCACCCTCCTCGGCTTCGCCGGGCTCTATCTGGTGATGGGCGTGCTCTTCCTCTACCTCGTCGGCCGGGAGATCGCCCACGGGCCCGGAGCGCCCCACGGCGCTGACGACACCGGCGAGCGGCCGGCGCTCGCCGAGGAGGCGACGTGATGGAAGCGCTCTGGTTCGCCATCGTCGCCGGCATGCTCGCGGTCTACGTGGTGCTCGACGGCTTCGACTTCGGCGCCGGATTTCTCCACCTCTTCGTCGCGCGCACCGACGCCGAGCGCCGCACCGTGCTCGCGGCCATCGGACCGGTGTGGGACGGGAACGAGGTCTGGCTCGTCGCGGGCGGGGGCGCGCTCTTCCTCGCCTTTCCCACGGCGTACGCGGTGGGCTTCAGCGGCTTCTACATGCCGCTGATGATGTTGCTCTGGGTGCTCATCCTCCGGGGGCTGGCCATCGAGTTCCGCAGCCACGTGAGCAACCCGCTCTGGGCGTCGTTCTGGGACGTCACCTTCGCGCTCGGGAGCACGCTCATCGCGGTGGTGCTCGGGGCCGCGCTGGGCAACGTGCTCCGCGGCGTGCCGCTGGACGCGACCGGGACCTTCCACATCCCGCTCTTCGACAGCTTCTGGCCGGGGAAGGACTCGGGGGTGCTGGACGCGTACACGGTGCTGGTGGGCGGCTTCACCTTGCTCGCGCTCGGCGGGCACGGCGGGCTGTACCTGGCGGTCAAGACCGAGGGGAACGTGCACGCCCGGAGCGCGCGCGCCGCCCGGCTCCTCTGGATCGGCGCCGGAGCGCTGTTCCCGCTCGTCACCTGGGCCACGGTGCGCGTCGCGCCCGAGCTCCAGCCCGCCGCGGCCCAGCGGCCGCTGGTCTGGGTCCTCTCCGCGCTCCTCGTCCGGATCGGCGGCGGCGCTGGTCCTCGGCCTGGTCCGGGGGCGCGCGGGTGTCGCGTTCCTGGGCTCGGCGGGGACGCTCCTGACCCTGCTCGGGACGGGCGCCGCGGCGCGATGGCCGGTGCTGCTCCGCTCGAGCGTGCATCCGAGGCTGTCGCTCGATGCGTTCGCCGCGGCGACGACGAACCACGGGCTGCGGGTGGCGCTGGCCTGGGCGGTGCTCGGTCTGCCGCTCGCGTGCGGCTACTTCGTCTTCCTGGGCCGGCTGTTCCGCGGCAAGGTCCGGCTGGACGGACCGGCCGCACCGTCCCACCCGGGGTCCGGCGAGCCAGGGCGCATGCCGCTGCGCTAGGCTGGGGAGCCCATGAGGCCATCGCTCCTTGTCCTGCTGTGCGTCTCGGCTGCCGGCCTGGGCGCAGGCTGGCCCAGCGAGGTGGAGATCGTGGTCGGCAAGTCGGCGCAGCTGAACGTGGGAGAGGCCGCGGGCCTCAACTGCGACGACCTCACCGTCGTTCAGCCCAAGCTCGTGACGTCGAAGGACAAGACGCACAACACCCTGGTGCTGAAGGGGCTCGCGGCGGGCGACACGTACTGCCGTGCCGGCACCGGGATGGGCCGCGACCGTGCTGGTGCACATCGTGGTCAACGAACCGCCGAACTGAGGGCGCTACCTCGAGCCGGCCGCATCCTCGACGTTGGTCGTCGCCCAGGGCAGCGCCTCCAGGCGCGCGACCGGGATGGGCTCGCCGGTGAGGTCGCTGAGTCCGTAGGAGCCGTCCTCCAGCTTGGCCAGGGCCCGGTTGACCTGCGCCAGCTGGGCGCGCTCGCCCTCGGTGAGGGTGTTCTGGGTGCTGCGCTCGACCTGGACCTCGGCCACGTCGGCGGCGTCACCCGGTTCGGCGAGCCCGGGCGTCTCGGCCGGGGTGCCCGAGGCGGTGGTGTGACCGAGGAGCCGGGCGCGCTCGCGCTGGAGCCGCTCCTCGAACCGAGCCAGCTGGTTCCGTGTCAGGTGCGGAGTCGAAGCCATGATGGAAAGCGCACCCTAGCACCCCTCCCCGGTCCCGGCGGACGCGCTTACCCTGTCGCTCGACGATGGCCGAGCGAGCCTCCCAGCATGGCATCTCGACGCCGCCCACGACCCGGGCCAGGGTGGAGATGGTCCCGAGGACGGCCGGGATGAGCACCTTCCGCGAGATCTTCGGCGCGGAGCCGGAGGTGACGGCCACGGCACCCGGGCCGGGCAAACCTCATCGGCGAGCACACCGACTACTCGGGCGGGTTCGTGCTCCCGGTGACGATTCCCCAGAGGACGCAGGTGCAGCTCCGGCGCCGGACGGACGGCGTGGCGCAGGTCCACTCGGTCCAGCTCGGCGAGACCCAGACCTACCAGGCTGGGTGCCGAGACACCGCGGCATGACTGGCTCGACTACGTCCAGGGCCTGACCGCGGTCGCGCGGCCGCGGGCGCTCTCCGGCTTCGACGCCCGGGTGGACTCGGAGGTGCCGCTCGGCAGCGGACTGTCGTCGAGCGCGGCGCTCGAGGTCTCGATGCTGCGGGCGCTGCGCGAGGCGTTCCGGTGGGAGCTGGACGACGTTCGACTGGCGCTGCTCGGGCAACGGGCCGAGGTGGAATTCGTCGGCGCACCCGTGGGGGTGATGGACCAGATGGCGTCGAGTCTCGGGGCGCCCCATGCTGCGCTGTTCATCGACACGCAGTCGCTGCGGACGGAGCAGGTGCCGCTCCCGGCGGGCCTGGCTCTCGCGGTGGTCCACTCGGGCATCTCGCACGACCACGCGAAGGGTGAGTACCGGGTGCGACGGCGGGAGTGCGAGGAGGCCGCCTGGGCGCTGGAGGTCACGAGCCTGCGGTCGCTGACCGTCGAGGACCTCCCGCAGATCGCCGAGCTCCCCTCTCCCCTGGATCGCCGCGCGCGGCACGTCGTGACCGAGAACGGGCGGGTGCTGGAGGCCGTCGAGGCGCTCCGGATCGGCGCGCTCGAGCGGCTCGGGGCGCTGCTGGCCGCATCGCACCGGTCGCTGCGGGACGACTTCCAGGTCAGCGTGCCGGACGTGGACCGGCTGGTGGCGCTCGCCGCCGAGGCCCCGGGCGTCTTCGGCGCGCGGCTCACCGGCGGAGGGTTCGGGGGGGCGATCGTGGTGGCCGCGCGACCGGACGGCCTGCGGGCGTCGATGGGGCGGGTGGCGGAACGGTACCGGACGCAGACGGGTCGAACGGCCACGGTGCTGGTTCCGGCCTGAGTCGAGCCGGGCGAGTCACACTCGGTCGGCACGGGTGCGCCCGCGCTGGGGGGACCGGCCCCGTTCGTTCCAGGAGCCGTGGCCGGCGTCAGCAGACCAGGAGTGAAGTGGCGGGCGTGATGACGCCAAGTTACAGAGCACTGGGCACGCACTCTTAGTCCGACGTTGCCGGTAACGAGGTGTTTGGCACCTCGGTTCGCTTCGGACACCCGGGGTCGGCGCCCGGCGCATGGGCCCGCGGCCCCGGAGGCAAGTCGGACGCTGGACACAGAGTGTGTCCATCTTCTTTGCAGCGAACACGTGACAATGCAGGATTTACGCGCAGATCGAGTTGCCATTCCCGCTGCCCTGGCTTCGGGCGACGCTCGTCGGGGGAGCTGGAGGAAGATTTGCCGGAGGTCGCCCTGTCAGTAGACGCGTCCCGCGTGGAGCCTGGAAGCGTCCTTCTGGTCGAGGACGACGCCGACATCCGGGAGGCGCTCACCGACGTGCTCCGCATGGAGCGCTGGGCCGTGGAGCCCGCCGCGAACGGAAAGCTCGCCCTCGACCGGCTGCGCTCGGGCCCGAAGCCCGATCTGATGCTGCTGGATCTCATGATGCCGGTGATGGACGGCTTCGAGCTCCTCGAGCAGCTGCGGGGCGAGTCCGGCCCGTCCACCGTGGTGCTGTCGGCGAGCCGGGAGGTGGATCGCGTCCGCGAGCATCCGCTCGTCCGGGCCACGCTGGGGAAGCCGGTGGAGATCGGCGTGCTGCTCGACCTGCTCGAGCGTCTCCGCGCCGCGGAGCAGACCGCAGGCAGCGAGGAGCGCTCCGGGTCGGCGCCGGACGGAGACGACGGGCTCGACTGAGGCTCGACAGCCGCTCCAGGGCGCGCTCGACTCGGAAACGCGCCACGTTTCGCTCCCGGCGGAGGTCCTCCGTGCTGAAGCTCTTCGGTCACGACGCTTCACCGTACGTCCGGCGGGTCCGCATCCTGCTCGCCGAGCTGCAGATCCCCTTCGAGCGTGACACGCACGGCTGGCAGGATCCGGCGCCGGACTTCACCGCTGCCTCCCCCATCCGGCGCCTGCCGATGCTCGAGCTCGCGCCGGGCGCGCTGGTCCGACACGTCTTCGACTCGCGAGTCATCGCCTCGATGCTCTTCGGGATGCCTCACCCCCGGCCCGCCGGCGAACCGCCGTTCCAGGACGCGATGTTCGACCCCGGGCTCGCGCTGCTGGACGAGAACGTCGTCTCGGTCACCGATGCCGCGCAAGACAGCCTGGTGAACGTCTTCCTGCTCGAGAACGACGGCATCCGTCCGGAGCAGGCGACGTACCTGCAGCGCCAGGTCGAGCGAGGGCGTGGATGCCTGGACTGGCTCGAGAGGACGTACCGGGGGAAGCACACCCTCGCCCCGGGCCGGCTCGCCTACGCCGACGTGGCGGTGATCAGCCTGCTCGGATGGATCCGCTTCCGGAAGCGGATGGACCTCGCGCCCTGGACGCAGCTCCTGGCGCTCGAGGCAGCCCACGCCGCGCGGCCGAGCATCGCCTCGACCATCCCGAGGTCGACGCTTCCGTCGACGGAAAGGCCGGGAACAACACGCTCGAACGGGGTGTTTGACGCACCGCTCGGGAGCGCATCGCCCCGACCTGGGCCTGTGACATCCAGGTGGGCCACGAGCGCCGTAACCTGTCCGGCCGTTGCTCCGTACCCCTCCAGAGCATCACCGTGGACGCCGACCCGACCAAGAGCGAGCACTTCCGGCAGTGGGCCACCAACCGCAAGAGCGACCCCGCTCGCTGCGTGGTGAGCGCGCAACTGGACGCGATCGCGGTGTCCTTGCCCCGGGCTGCAGTCCTGGCCAAGGTCGTCGCCGCACCCCCGAAGCTTCCGCGCGCCCACGTGCGAGCGGAGAAAACGCGCCGTGCATTCCGCGGCCGTCCACCCGCAGTCCCCACAACGAAGAGAGGAAGTGTCGAACATGAACGGAAAGAACTTGAAGGGGGCCCTCATCGCCTCGGCCGTGTGCGCGATGTTCGCCACCGCCGCCCACGCCCAGGCCACTGCGGGCCATGACAAGGCCGGTGGCGAGGTGAAGTGTGCCGGCATCAACTCCTGCAAGGGCACCGGCTCCTGCGCCGGCGGCGGCCACGGCTGCGGCGGCCAGAACGGCTGCAAGGGCCAGGGCTGGACTCGCGACCAAGACCGAGAAGGAGTGCACCGACAAGGGCGGCAAGGTCGTCGTCGCCAAGAAGTAGTTCGCCGTCTCACTCCCGCCGGAGCCGGACGCCTCTCTCGGGTGTCTCCGGCTCCGGTGTGCTTTTCTTCCGGCGAGATCATGGTTCCCTTCCTCGGCCACGGCATCGGCCTCCGCACGAAGCACTTCCCGGACCTGCTGGAGCAGGGACGCCGGGCGGACTGGTTCGAGGTCATCACCGAGAACTTCCTGAACGTCGGCGGGCGCCCCAGGGCGGTGCTCGAGGCGGTCCGGGCGGACGTGCCGGTCGTGCTCCATGGCGTCTCCCTGTCGATCGGCTCGGTCGACCCGCTCGACGAGCAGTACCTGCGTGACGTGCGCGCGCTCGCCGACGCGGTGGAGCCAGCCTGGGTGTCGGACCACCTCTGCTGGGGCACCTTCGGCCGGCACAACGCGCACGACCTGTTGCCCATGCCATTCACCGACGAGTCGCTGGCGCACGTGGTGTCCCGCGTCTCCGAGGTGCAGGAGCGGCTTGGCCGGCGCATCCTCCTAGAAAACGTCTCCAGCTACCTGACTTACGCCGCCTCCAGCATCTCCGAGTGGGACTTCCTCGCCGAGGTCGCGCGGCAGGCGGACTGCCTCCTGCTGCTCGACGTGAACAACGTCTACGTGAGCGCGAAGAACCACGGCTTCGACGCGAGCGAGTTCCTCCGCGGCATCCCCGTGGACCGGGTGGCGCAGATCCACCTCGCGGGCCACCAGGACCTCGGGACGCATCTCCTCGACACGCACGACGCGCCCGTGCCCGATCCGGTGTGGGCGCTGTACCGCGACGCCGTCCGCCGGTTCGGCCGGGTGAGCACCCTGGTCGAGTGGGACGACCACATCCCGCCACTGGACGAGGTGCTGGCCCAGGCCGAGCGCGCCCGCGCCTTCGAGCAGGCGGTGCTGGGAAGGAGCGGCCTCGTGACCCTCGCCGAGCTCCAGGGCCTGCTGCACGGGTCCATCACCGGCGCCGTGACCGGCCGCGAGGACGAGCTCCGCGACGCGGTGCTCTCCCGGCCGCCCCTGGATGCGCTGGAGCGGGTGGAGATCTACGCCCGGATGTACCTCTACCGGCTGGTGGACGCGGTGGCCGAGGACGTGCCGCACACGGCGCGCCTGCTCGGACACGACGTCTTCGTGGACACCGTGCGCGACTACCTGCACGAGCACCCCAGCCGCTCGCCGGACATCGGTCAGGTGGGACGGAGCTTCGGCGCCTGGCTCCGCACCCGGCCGGTGCCTTCGCGCGGATCTGCCCAATCTCGCCCTGCTCGAGCGCGCGCGGTCCGAGGTCCGCACCGCCCTCGATGCACCCACCGCCGAGGCCTCGGCACTGCAGTCGCTCCCCGCCGAGGCGCTCCCCTCCGCCCGGTTCGTCTTCTCTCCGGCGCTCCGCATGCTCCGGCTGCAGCACGACGTCCGGCCGCTGTGGGACGCGCTCGAGGCGGAGGCCGCCGAGGTCCCGGCGCCCGTCCCCACGCCGACCACCGCCGTCGTGTGGCGTCAGGAGACCAAGGTCTTCCACACCGGGCTCTCCGATCCCGAGGCCCGCGCGCTGATGGTCGCGCGGGAGGGCGGGGCACTCGAGGACGTCTGCGCCACCTTTGCCGGCGAGCCCGATCCGGCACAGGCCGCGTTCAAGACGGTGCTGAGCTGGTTCGCCGACGGCTGGGTGGCTGCCGTCACCTCGCAGCGGGCGTGAGCGGCCGGGGGGACCTGCGCGTCCCCTGGCAGTCAGCGGGTCAGGGCCCGATCTCGACCGTCCGACCCTTGAGTGGCTGCACCGGCCGGGCGTTCATCGGGTACTTCGCGCGGAAGTCGTCGATCTCCGCCTTCGAGACCGTCTCCGGGGCGAGCATCACGATCCACTGAACGTTCTCGCTGCAGGGCGGCGTGGTCAGCGAGCCTGCGTAGGCGAAGTGCTTCTGGTCCTTCGGCGCCATCGCCGGCAGGTCCACGGTCACGGTCCGCCTCTCGCCCGGGGCCGGGAGCGCGGTGAGCACCGGCGCGAAGACCGAGGCCGCAGTGCCCTGCATCAGCATCACCCCGACCACCGCCAGCTTCCCGTCGGCCGACAAGTGGACGAAGTGAACCTCCATCGGCGACGCCTTGCCGTTGATGGTGTGCTCCGACGGGGTGTGGAAGTGGAACTGCAGGAGGTCGTAGCGGGTTCCCCCGTAGGTGAGGAAGCTTCCCGGTGGCAGGGTCACCTGCTCGCCATGTCCACTGTCGGAGATCTCGCCGGTGGCCTTGCTCCAGGTGAGCACCAGCGGGGGAGGCGGCGGCTGGGGCCGGGCGGTCTCCGTGGAGAGCGCGACCGGGCTCTGATGCGTGCCAATGCCGCAGATGGGAGCGACCTGGCCCCACTTCGGAGGGGTGATCCCGCTGGTGTAGCTCCAGTGCTTCTCTCCCTCGGCCTTCTTCGGCTCGTCGGCACGGGCCGGGCCGAGCAGCACCAGCGCGGCGACGACGGTGAACGTCCGGGTGATCCACATGGGGCGCATCCCTCCCTCGTCGGATGAAGGCCCGGATGAGAGACCGGGGAGGAAGGAAACGGCAAGCGCCCCGAGTGCCTAGGTCCGCCGGCACTCCACGGGCAGCCTACTTGTGCACCGAAAGCGCCACCGGACCCGAGCGCCGCGAGACGTCCACGCCGGCCGCGCCATCCGCGTACCGGTGCACCCGGAGGTCGATGCGGGAGGCCCCCACCGGCAGGCCCTCGATGTGCAACACGTCCAGGAACGAGGGCAGCATCGGACTGTGGAGCGTCACCTGCCCGCGCACTCCGTCCACGTCCAGCCCGAGCGCCGCGCGGAGCATCATCAGCACCGCGCCGCGACGCCCAGGCCTGCGGCGAGCACGCCACCGGATACAGGGTCGGGCCCGCGCCAGGCCGGCGCGGGAAGCCGCAGAACAGCTCCGGCATGCGCCTGAGCTCGAATCGACAGGCTCGCCTCGAAGAACCGCTCCAGCACCGCCAGCGCCGCATGCTTCAGGCCGTAGCGCGGCGAAGCCGAGCGCGATGAGCGCGTTGTCGTGCGGCCAGACCGAGCCGTTGTGGTACGACATCGGGTTGTAGCGCGCCTCGCGCAGGCGCGACGCGTGCGGATTCCCCAGCCGGAGAAGAACGCCTCGCTCGATCAGGGTCGGCCGCGCGCCGCGCCTGCGCTCGGGCTGCGGCGATCCCGCGTCGCAGAGGCAGTGCCCGGCGTTCGAGGCTGCGCACCCGGCACGGCTGCTTGGCGCCGTCCAGCGCCAGGGCGTACGTGCCGAGGTCTTCGCACCAGAACGCCTCGTCGAAGCGCGCCCGCAGCTCCTCGCGCCTGCGCACGCTAGCCGCTCGGCCCGCGCCGTCTGCGCCCGAGCGCCGCGGCCATCTGCGCCGCGGCCCGCCGGGCGCGCGTAGACGTAGCCCTGCACCTCGCACAGCGCGATCGGCCCCTCGGCCAGCGTGCCGTCGGCGTGGAAGATCGCGTCGTGCGAGTCCTTCCAGCCCTGGTTGGACAGCCCGTTCGTCGATCTGGCGCGCGTATTCGACGAAGCCGTCGCCGTCGGGGTCGCCGTGCGCGTTCGATCCAGGCCAGCGCCGCCTCGACGTGCGGCCACAGCGCCTGCGACCGAAGCGCGACGTCGCCGGTCGCGTCGCAAGTACGCGCCGGCCAGCATCGACGAAGAGCGGCGTGGCATCGACGCTGCCGTAGTAGCGGCCGAACGGCACCTCGCCGAGCGCCGCCATCTCGCCCTCGCGCGTCTCGTGCAGGATCTTGCCCGGCTCGGCGTCCGCGCTCGGGCGACGATCTCCGTGGCCTGGGTGGCGGCCAGGTAGCCGAGCACGCCGCGGCGCGACCTCGGGCTGCGATCCAGAGCATCTCCAGCGCGGTGATGATCCCGTCGCGGCCGAACGGCGTGCTGAACCAGGGCACGCCGGCGTAGGGATACGGCCCGTCCGGCGTCCGGGTGATCAGTCATCCGAGGTCGGCGATCGAGCGGTCCAGCCACTCGTCGAAGAGGCCGCTGGACGAGCCGACGCGCGCCTCGTGGCCCTTCAGGGCCTCCTGCTCCGCGTCCCTCCGGCGGGCCGCGTCCCCGTACGGGGGCGCCTGATCGGTGACGTTCCCTGCGTGCAGCTCACCTCGAACGAGAGCTCGCGCTCCTCTCCGGCGGCGAGCGTGAGCGCGAAGCGCACCTCGCCTTCCGTCACCTGCGCCGGAGCCGGCCGGCAGCGCAGGCGGGTCCGGCGAGTCGCCCCGTCGAGCCCGTGGTAGGCGAGGGCGATCCCGTCGGGGTGGGACTCCGGAGGGTCGTGGCTCCCGCGCCGGCTCCGGCGGGTGCCCCGGACCTCGAAGACGTCGGCGAAGTCGGCCCTCCAGGCGGAGGTTCAGGTCGAAGGAGACCTCGCCGACCGAGAAGTTGTGGACCCGCAGCCGCTGGTGACAGACGCCGTCGTCGAGGATGCAGCCCCGGAACACATGGAGGCTGCCGTGCGGCAGCGCCACCTTCCCGTCGCGGGAGAGGTCGGGGTTGGTCAGGTCGACCGCCAGCAGCACGTTGTCCCGGACGACGGTCGAGCTCAGCGTCATCGGCCGGCTGCCCGTCGATGCGGAGGTCGAGCCGGGACACGTGACGGGTGCCGCGGTGGTAGAGGCCCTGTTCCTGCCGGGCGGCCGAGGAGATGGCACCCGCGCGGTCGAACACGGCGAACGTGTCCTGGTGCATCAGCACCCGGGCGAGCTCGTCGTGCCCTTCCGTCACCCGGGTCTCAGCCATGGGAAGCCGCTCCCGCGCTCAGGCCGGGACTGTCCACGTCCCTCGGCGACCGCGTCAGCCGCTCGTAGATCCGGACGTAGCCCTGGGCCATCCGGGCGACCGAGAAGCTCCGCTCGTACTCCTGGCGGCACCGCGTGCGATCCAGCGCGATGTACCGCGGGAAGCGCCGCCACTGCCTCGTCCACCGAGTCGACGATGGCGCCGGTGACTCCCGGGCGGAGCACCTCCTCCACCGCACCACCGCGAAATGCGAGCACCGGAGTTCCGCAGGCCATCGATTCGATCATCGCCAGACCGAACGGCTCGGGCCAATCGATGGGGAAGAGCAGCGCGGCCGCACCGCCGAGGAAGTCGACCTTCTCCGCGTCGCCAATCTCGCCGAGATACTCCACGCCGGGTCCGGCGAGCAGTCGGCTCAATCTCTCGCTCGAAGTACGCGCGGTCGACCGGATCCACCTTGGCGGCGATGCGCAGGGGGAGGCCGACCCGCCGCGCAATCTCCACCGCGCGATCGACACGCTTCTCGGGCGAGATCCGGCCCAGGAAGGCGAGGTACCCGCCGGCACCCGAACCGAGGCGATAGAGCGCCAGCGGAAGTCCGTGGTGCACGGTTCCCACCCACCGTGCATGCGGCAGCGGGGTGCGCTGCGCGTCCGAGATGGAGACCACCGCGGCGTGCGAAAAGACCCGGTAGAGCCGCTGGAGCTCCGGAAGGTCCAGCCGCCCGTGCAAGGTGGTGACCACCGGCGTCCAGACCTCCCGGAGGAGCGGGTAGTGCACGCCGTCGCCGTGAAAGTGGATCACGTCGAAGTCGTCGCTCCGGTGGAAGACCTTCTCCACTTGGATCAGCGCGTGGGTGAGCCAGAGCGGGTCCCCTCGGAGCGGCCCGTCCACGATCGGGACCAGGCGCGCCGAGGTCCGTGAATCGGCGGTCGCGAAGAGGGTGACCTCGTGCCCTTGACGGACGAGCTCCTCGGTGAGGTACGAAACCACCCGCTCCGTGCCACCGTACCGTGGAGGGGGAACGCTCTCGAACAGCGGGGCGACCTGCGCGATCCGCACGACTCCTCCTCTCGAAAGGATCCGGGCGAAGGGTAAGAATGGAAGGCGGTGAATGGCAGCTGCCCGGCCATGCGGCCCCGCGGCGCCGAGCCTGGGCGCTCGGCGGGCAGGAGGCAGTGGCACCGAGCTCAGCTGTCCCGGTGGTCGAGCTTCTTCGCTCAGCCCTCGCCGATCCGGACGAGCACCCGCAGCACCTCGGCCACGCTCCACGCCTGGGCCGGCGCGCCCACCGGACGGAATGGCGGCTCGGGCTCGAAGCACTCGGGCAGCTGTCCGAGGCACCCGGTCTCCATGCCGCCCGATCAGCGAGGCGATGGCTGCGCGGCCGCGGGCGCGCGTCTCTTCCGAGTTGCCGCGGACGGCGAACAGCGCGTCCACGTAAGGACCCACGAGCCACGGCCAGACGAGACCCTGGTGGTAGGCCGCATCGCGCTCGGACGGAGCGCCGCGGTAGATGGGACGGTACCCCGGGTCTCCGCGGGCAAGGGTGCGCAGACCCACCGGGGTGACCAGCGCGGTCTCCACCGCGTCCAGCACCATCGCCCGCCGGCGCCCGTCGAGGAGCGGGAACGGAAGCCCCAGCGCGAAGAGCTGGTTGGGGCGGAGCCTGGAATCCGGTCCCTCGGGGAGGATGACGTCGTAGCAGCAGCGGCGTGCGTCGTTCCAGAACGCCCGGTCGAACGTACCGGACACGAGATCCGCCTCGCGGCCGAAGGAGCGCGCCCGCGGACCATCGCCGAGCTGCCGCGCCCACCGCTCCGACAGACGGAGCGCGTTGTACCAGAGCGCGTTCACCTCGACCGGCTTGCCGTGCCGCGGCGTCACCGGCACGTCGTTCACCCGCGCGTCCATCCAGGTGAGGTTCGTGCCCGGGCCGCCGGCGACGAGGAGCCCGTCCTTCGGATCCACGTGGATGCCGTGGTGGGTGCCCCGGAGGTGCGCGTCCACGATGGCGCAGGCCGCCGGATAGAAGACCTCGCGGATGAACGCCGGCGAGCCACCGGCCTTCTCCCAGGCGTGCACCGCCTGGAACATGAAGAGCGTCGCGTCGACGGTGTTGTACTCGGCGGGGCCCGCCGCGTCGGGGAAGCGGTTCGGGACCAGGCCACCGTCGAGGTGGGCGAGGAACCCCTCGAGCACCTCGCGAGCGAGCGCGAGCTCCCCGCGGGCGATGGTCAGCCCGGGGAGGGAGATCATGGTGTCCCGGCCCCAGTCGGTGAACCACGGGTAGCCGGCGATGACGGTCGCCGAGCGGTCGGCCCGCCGGACCAGGTACGCGTCGGCCGCGCGCTCCAGCCGGGCCCGTCCGTCGCCGGCCGCGTCCACGCGACGCACCGGACGGGGAGCCGCCGCCGGCCGCGGGCCCGGCTCGGCGCGCAGGAACAGCTCCGAGAGCGCCGCGAGGTCGAGCGCAGCGCCGGTCTCGACGGTCGCCGCGACGAGCTCCGGCCGCCCCGGCGCGAGCTGCAGCTCGAAGCTGCCCGGGAGGAGCAGGTCCTCGCGGAAGTCGAGCCCGCGGTCCAGCTCCTCGAGATATTCCACGTTCTCGTGCCACTCCGGCGCCCCGGCAAAGGCGGCCCCACGGTGGACGAGGCGGAGCGAGGGGAGGCCCCGGTACGGCTGGAAGCGGACCTCCCGCGTCCCCCCGGACGTTTGCTCCTCGAACCCGGTCCAGGCGTACGCGTTGCGGTGGGTGAGCGCGTGGTAGTCGCGGAATGCGAGCAGCGGCTCGACGCGGAGACGGACCGGCCCGGTGCTCGCGTAGCGCAGGACCACGGTCTGCTGACCGGGAACCAGCAACACCCGCCGCTCAATCTCCACGCCGCCCACGGACCAGGTCCACACCGGGCCATCGTCGAGGACAAAGCGCTTCAGCCGCGTGTACCCGTCCGGGTACAGCGTGTTCGGATACTGGTTGACCGAGAGAGGAACGGCGCCCTCGGCGGTCAGCGCGGTCTCCTCGATCCGCGCCAGCGTGACCACCCGCTGGACGGGCGGATGGAGGCTCGCCACCAGGAGCCCGTGGTAGCGCCGGGTGTTCGAATCCGGCCACCGTTCCCATCGCGAAGCCGCCGGTGCCGTTGGCGAGCAGCCACTCCAGCCGCGAGGCGCGCGGATAGAGGGTGCACACCTCGCGGGGCAGCTCGAATCGGGGGCGGACGGGTCGACACCGGGACTCCAGGCGCAGGGACAGGGGCGGCGCCGATGGCCTGCGTGCCGGCGAGTCTAGTTCGAGGCGCCACCCGTCCCAGCTGCGGAAGGAGCGGAGGGGGCCCGGTCATTCCGGACCACCGCGCCACCCTTCATCACGAAGAACAGCCGCTCCATCACCGCGATGTCGCGCGAGGGATCGCCAGGCACGGCCACAGAATCGGCAAGCTTCCCCGCCTCGAGCGTGCCACGGTCGGGCACCCCGAGCAGCGCCGCGTCCACCGAGGTGGCGGTCCGGATCGCCGCCAGCGGCTTCATGCCCGCGCCGACGAGCACCGCGAACTGGTTGAGCTGCGTGCCGTGCGGACAGACGGCCGCGTCGCTCCCGAAGGCAATCCGGGCGTTCTTGGCGATGGCGGTCTTCAGCGTCTCCCGTCCCCGCGCGTCCGCGGCTGCCGCCTTCTCCAGGATGTTTGCCGGTGCCCGCGCCTGGCGCAGCCTCCCCATGATGCAGGGGAGCGGGGTGGGCACGAAGTACGTGCCCTTCTTGCGCATCAGCTCGAAAGCCTCGTCGTCCAGGAACGAGCCATGCTCGACCGAGTCGATGCCGGCGCGGATGGCCCGCTTCGCTCCCTCGGCCCCGTGGGCGTGGGCCGCGGTCTTCCGGCCGAGGGCATGGGCCTCGTCCACCAGGGCGTCGAGCTCGGCCTGGGTGAGCTGCGGCGAGTCGACCTTGTCCGCCTCGGAGAGGACGCCGCCGGTGGCGCAGGTCTTGATGACGTCCGCGCCGTGCTTGGTGTCGAAGCGAACCGCGGCGCGGATCTCATCCGGCCCGCTGGCGACCCCCTGCTCGGGCCCGGGCTCCTTGAGCAGCTCGGGGCGAAAACCGCCGGTGGGATCGCAGTGGCCGCCGCGGGCACCGATGGGGTTCACCGACACCAGCATCCGCGGGCCCGGGACCTTTCCGGCGTTGATGGCGTTGCGGAGCCCGACGTCGATGAGGTCGCTCGAGCCGACGTCGCGCACCGTGGTGAAGCCCGCGAGCAGGGTCCGGCGCGCGTACTCGGTCGCGTCGATGGCCTGCTCGGGGATGGGCTTCTTCAGCGCGTCCAGCTGGTCCTGCTTCCAGTCGAGGCTCGACTCGAAGCTCAGGTGGGTGTGCGCGTCCATGAGGCCGGGCAGCAAGGTGGCGTCGCCGAGCTCGATGACCGTCGCTCCTGCCGGGACGTCGATGCGGGTACCCGCTCCGACGATGCGCCCGTCGCTGACGACGACGACGCCCGGCGTCACGACGGTGTCGCTCTTTCCATCATAGAGCCGAGCTGCGCGGACCACGGTGACCGGTCCGGCGGCGGCGGCACCCGAGGCGGAAAGCACGGCAAGGAGCTGCAGGACACGACGCATCGCACGGTCTCCCTGGAGAGGACGTTCGGAGGGCATCGCCGAGTCTTCGCATCTTCACCGGCCGGGTGCCCGGCGAAAGTTGCGAGCGGTGTCCTTCCCACGGGGAGCAGCGGTTCCCTCTCCCGGCGGACTTCTGGACCGACCCGGTAACCCCCCGGCGGTGTGCCCCGTATCCTCTGCGCCCCGTTCAGGAGTCCCACGTGAGCCTCGACGCCCTCCGTACCCGGATCCTCGCCACCCTCGACCGCTTCTCCTGGGTCGGGCCTCTCGCCGTGCGTCTCTCGCTCGGAGCGGTGTTCCTCGGGACCGGCTGGGGCAAGGTGCACAACCTCGCGCAGGTGACGAGCTTCTTCACCGAGCTGGGGATCCCCTTCCCCGCGGCCCAGGCGACCATCGTCTCGGGCATCGAGCTCGTCGGCGGCACCCTGATCATCCTCGGCCTCTTCACCCGCTTTGCGGCGCTGCCGCTGATGGGCACGATGGTCGTGGCGATCCTCACCGCCAAGAGGCCGGAGATCGCGGGCATCCGCTCCCTCCTCGCCTTCGAGGAGTCCACGTACCTGGCGGGCTTCCTCTGGCTGTTCGTCGCAGGTGCGGGGAAGGCATCGCTGGACGCGGTCCTCTTCCGCCGCAGGTCGGCCATGCCCGGCCCAATGCTGCGCTCGACTTCGCCGTAGTCCTCAGGTCTGCAACGAGGCCCGAATGCGCGCCGCGTCCGCCACCAGCCAGCGGACGATCTCCGCCGCGGGCCCACGCCGGACGAGCCGCGCTGCCTGTCCCGCCCAGAGCGAGAGCAGCTCGGCCCGTCCGGCGCGTGCCGCGGCGGTCCGCATCTGGCGGGTGAGGGCGTTCTGGAGCGGGTACGGGAGGATGGTCTCGTCCCTGAGCTCCACGGCAATCAGGAAGCGGTTCACCAGTCCCCGCGCGGGACGGCCCGAGAAGGCCCGGGTGATCGCGGTGCCGTCGTCCGTCGCCGCGACCACCGCCTCTTTGTACGCTGGCACCACGCCACACTCGTCGGAGGCGAGGAATGCCGTCCCCAGTTGCACCCCCGCGGCCCCGAGGGCCTCGGCGGCGACCCAGCCCCGCCCGTCCATGATCCCACCGGCAGCCACCACCGGCAGCCCCACCGCGTCGACCATCTGCGGGACGAGCGCCATCGTGCCCACCAGCCCACGCTCGAAGCTGCCGATGAACGTTCCCCGGTGTCCTCCGGCTTCGCTTCCCTGCGCCACCACCGCCTCGAAGCCTGACGCCTCGACGCGCCGCGCCTCCTCCACGGTGTTCGCCGTGCCGATCCGGACCAGCCCCGCGTGGCCGAGACGCGCGACCTGCGCGGCGGAGGGCAACCCGAAGGTGATGCTGAACGCCGAGGCACCACTCTGGAGGATGGCCTCGATCTGGGCATCCAGCGACCGGGTGGGCATGCCGGGCACTTCGGGGGGCGGCAGCCCCAGCTCCCCGTGGATCGGCCGGAGCAGCTCTAGCATCGGGCCTGGATCGACCGGCGGGCCGTCCGGGACGTCGGCGAAGACGTTGATGCCGAAGGGACGGTCCGTCCGGGCCCGCACCTCGCGGCTCCACTCCAGGATCTGCTCCGGCGGGGAATACGCACAGCCCAGGAACCCGAGGCCTCCAGCGCGCGAGACCTCCGCGGCCAGCGCCGGTGTCGATGGCCCCCCCGCCATCGGCGCGCCAATCAACGGGTAGTCGGTCCGCAGCAGGGAGCACAGCCTCGCAGGTGCACGCATCGAGATCTCCCGGATCGAGAGCGAGGGAAAGGTAAACCTCGGGGCCGCCCCGCTTCCACGTTCTCCGGCGCGTCGTGCTACTCGTTTCCAGCAGGATGCTCCCCGCGCCCATGCCCTTTCGCGTCGCGACCGAGGCGGATCGCCCGGTCATCGAGGCGCTCATCTCGCTCTCGGTGCACGGACTGATGAGCGCCGATTACAGCCCCGACCAGCTCGAGGCGGCCCGACGACACGTCTTCGGCGTCGATGGCGAGCTCCTCGCCGACCGGACCTACTGGCTGTGCGAGCACGCGGGGAAGCTCGTCGCAGCCGGGGGCTGGAGCCGCCGGCGCTCGCTGTTCGGCGGCGACCAGTCGGTCGGCGGACGGAGCGCGGGGGCCCTGCTGGACCCGGCGCGGGAGCCGGCGCGCATCCGCGCCTTCTTCGTTGATCCAGCCTTCGCTCGCCGGGGGCTCGGCCGGGCGCTGCTCTCACTGTGCGAGCAGGAGGCAGCCCGCGCCGGCTTCCAGGCGCTCGAGCTCGTGGCGACGCTCTCCGGAGTTCCGCTCTACGCCGCGGCAGGGTTCACGCCGGTGGAGCGGTTCGTGGTGACGCTGCCGCCCGGCATGGAGTTCCCGGTGGTCCGGATGACGCGCGGCATCCGTCGGTGAACGGGCGACCGTGAACACCGTCGTCTCCCTCCCCGGGCCGCTTCGCCCCGAGACCCGGGACATCCTGCTCGAGGTGTATCGCTGCTGGGTGCGGACTGGCCGCGCCGAGCTGCTCAGCCGCGCTCCGGCGGTGGGGATGCCTTCTCGGGCCTGGAAGCCCTCAGTGCGCGCCGGCGGGCGCCCCTCCGGGCCGGTTCTTGCGGAGGAAGAGCAGGATGAGGGGAACGAAGATCGCGGTGACGACCGCCAGGTCCTGGATGATCCGGATGTACGAGAGCACCGCCGCCTGCTGCTGGATGCTCATGTAGACCACGGCGTAGGCCCGCCGGAGGGCATCCGCCGGACCGGCCGAGGCGAAGATCTGCTGCAGCTGCGCGAGCCGCTCCTGGAGGACCGGGTTCGAGGACGACATCCCGTCCACCAGCTGGTTCTGGTACCGCTGCGAGCTCCGGGCGAGCATGGTCACGAAGAAGGAGATCCCCACGCTCCCCCCGATGTTCCGAGCCAGGTTCATCAGCCCCGAGACCTGGTTGTTCTGCTCCCGCGGCACGCCGATGTAGGCCACGGTGTTGATCGGCACGAAGAGGAAGGCCAGCGATGCCGCCTGGTAGATCCGGTACATCGTCGCGGTGTGCGGATCGATCCCCAGGTTGATGCTGGTCATGTGCCAGAGCGACATCGACAGCCCGGCGAACCCCAGGGTGATGAGGTATTTCGCCGGCACGCGCGACACCAGGAAGCCCACCAGCGGCATCATGGCCATGGTGGTGAATCCGCCCGGGGAGAGCACCATCCCCGCCCGCTCGGCGCTGTAGCCCATCAGCGTCTGCACGAACTGAGGGATGAGCACCGTGCTGCCATAGAGCACCGCGCCCAGGGTGAACATCAGGGCGGCGCTGGTGGCGAAGTTGCGGTTCAGGAAGAGCCGCACGTTCACGATGGGGTTGGGGTGGGCCCACTCCCAGACCACGGTCCCCACCAAGCAGACGACCATCACCATGGTGAAGACCACGATGAGCGGCGAGCTGAACCAGTCGTCCTGCTGCCCCTTGTCCAGGATGATCTGCAGGCTTCCGAAGGCCAGGGCCACCAGGCCCAGGCCGAGCCAGTCCACCTTCAGCCCGCGGGAATCCTTCTTCTCCTGTTCCAGCCACGGCGGGTCCTCGACGACCATCGAGCTGAAGAACAGCGAGGCGATTCCCACCGGGACGTTGATGTAGAAGATCCACCGCCAGCTGGCGTGATCGACGATGTAGCCGCCCAGCGTCGGCCCGATCGCCGGAGCGAACACCACCGCCAGGCCGTACATCGCGAAGGCCATGCCGCGCTGCCGCGGCTCGAAGGTATCGGCCAGGATCCCCTGCTCGCTCGGCGCGAGCCCCCCGCCCCCGATGCCCTGCAGCACCCGGAAGAAGATCAGCGACTGGAGATTGGGCGCGAAGCCGCAGAGGAAGCTGCTGATGGTGAAGAGCGTCACGCAGGCCATGTAGAAGCGCTTGCGGCCCACCCGGCTGGAGATCCACGCGCTGATCGGCAACACCACCGCGTTGGACACCAGGTAGGAGGTCAGGACCCAGGTCGCCTCCTCCTGGCTCGCCGAGAGTCCACCGGCGATGTGCGGGAGCGCCACGTTGGCGATGCTGGTGTCCAGCACCTCCATGAAGGTGGCCAGGGTGACCGTCAGCCCGACCAGCCACGGGCTGTGGCTCGGTCGCCAGGCGATCTCCGCGTGTTCCTCCCTCGACACGCCGTCACTTCCCCGCGACGGCTCGATCCAGCTGCACCCGGGCGATGGTGCGCTCGTACTGCGCCCGCGCCAGGTTGAGCTTGGCGGTGGTCAGGGCCGACTGCGCGTCCAGGAGGTCCGTGGTGGTGGCGGTGCCGGCGTTGACCTGCGCGCTCGTCACCCGGTAGGCCTCCTCGGCGCTGGCGATGGCCGTCTGTGCCACCTGGACCACCACGAACTGCGAGTCGAGCACCGACAGCTTGCTCGCCACGTCGTAGGCCACCTGCTTGCGCGTGCCCTGCAGCTGCGCGCCGGCAGCGTCGGCCTGGCGCTGCGCACTCTGCGCCGCGTACCACTTGGTGCCCCAGGTCCAGAACGGCCAGTTGGCCACCACGCCGATGAAGAAGCTGTTCTCCGGCTGGAAGATCTGACCGTGGACGTTGCTGTAGGCGGCCTGGGCGTCGATCTCGGGAAGCAGCTCGTAGGTCCGGGCCTGCCCGTTGGCCCGCGCCGCCTCGGCGTCCTTCTGAGCGCGCTGCACCTCCGGCCGGTTCTGGAGCGCGCGGTTGATCAGCTCGTCGCTCGAGCTGGCCTCGGGCACCGCCGCCTGGCGCTCGGTGTCCACCGGCTCCACGAACTCCAGCGCCGGGTCCTCGGGGTTCCGGGCCAGCAGCGTGAGGAGCAGCTGCCGGGCGGTCTGGGCGAGGGTGCTCGCCTGGATCTTCTGCTGCTGGGCGTTGGCCTCGGCGGTCTGGAATCGGAGGAGATCGGCCTTGGTGATGGTCCCGGCGTTGTACCGGGCCTGGGCGTCCTGGACCTGCTTGCGGAGCTGCTCGACGCTCGCCTCGGCGATGGAGATGCCCGCCCGCGCCTCGAACAGCCGGAGGTAGGTCATCCGCACCTGCTCGGCGATGTCGGCCTGCGCTGCCGCCTCGTTGGCCCGGCTGGCGCCCGCCGAGCTGCTCGCAGCCTTGAGGTCCCGCTCCCGGTGAAAGAGCCCGAGGAGCGGCTGCTGCGCGGCGACGGTGACGGTGTTGGTGTTGACGTTGCGCGCGACCACCCCGGAGCTGCCCGGTGGTCCGAGGGTGATGACGAACGGCGCGTTCCAGTGCTGGACGGTGTCGCTGGCGGCGAGCGTGGGCAGCAGCCTTCCCCGTGCGCTGCGGGCGGTGTCCTCCGCGCCCTCGGCCTGGTAGCGGGCCGACGCGAGCTGGTCGTTCACCCGGAGCGCCTCGGCGACCGCCTCGTCGATGGTGAGGACCTGCCTTTCCTCGGCCGGCGCGGCCGAGGAGACCAGGAGCGCGGCGGCAGCAAGCGTTCGAATCAAGGACACACCTCCGGACCCATGGTCACTGGTTCACTTCACGTGCACTGTCACCACCACCGACTGGCCGGCGCGGAGAACGATGCCGGTCGGGACCCCGTCGAGCGCGATCCGGACCGGGATGCGCTGGGCGACCTTGACGAAGTTTCCGGACGCGTTGTCCGGCGGGAGCAGCGAGAAGCGCGCGCCGGTGCCCCCGGAGAGGCTCTCCACCTTCCCCTGGAGCGTCTTGCCGTAGGTGTCCACGTCGACGTCCGCCTCCTGACCGGGATGCATCTTCCCGATCTGCGTCTCCTTGAAGTTCGCGGTGACGTACTTCCTCACCGGCACGAACTGGGCGACCGTCTGGCCGACGCCGAGCAGCGCTCCGGGGTGCGCGGTGATCCGGCTCACCGTCCCGTCGTCAGGGGCGAGGATCCGGGTCCACTCGAGGTTGAGGTTGGCCAGCGCCAGCCCCGCCTCCGAGCTCCGCACCCGGGCGTGCTGGTAGGCGGCGTTGGCCTGCGCCACCGCGATGCTGGCATCGACCGGCCGGCTCACCACCACCCGGCCCTCGGCCTCGTTCACCTGGGCCTGCCAGCGGCGGAGCTGGTCCGATGCGGCGTCCACCGCCGCCTTCGCCGCGCTGACTCCGGCCTGGGCGGAGGTGAACTGGGCCTGCGCCTGGTCGACCTGCTGCTGGGGAATGGCGTTCGCCTTCTGCAGCTCGTTTGCGCGGGCGATGTTGGACTCGGCCAGCTTCGAGATCGGCCTCCCGGCTGGCCAGCGTGGCCCTGGCCTGTTCGAGCTGGGCGCGGGCACCCGACACCGAGCGGCCGGTCCCGACCAGATTCGCCTCGGCCTGGGTGAGGCCGCCGCGGGCGGACGCCTCGGCCACCGCCGCCTGGGCGTCCGCTGCCTGGGCCTGCGCCCGGACGCTGTCCAGCTCGGCCGCGGCCTGGGCGACACGAGCCTGGTAGTCCCGCTCGTCGATCTGGAGGACGACCTCACCCTTCTTCACCGACTGGTTCTCGGTCACCGGAACCGCGGCCACCTGGCCTGCGACGTGCGGCGCGAGCGGGACGACATCGGCGTCGACGTTCGCGTCGTCGGTGCTCTCCTTGCCGGCAGTGAGCAGCAGGTAGAGGAGCACCCCCAGGGACACCACCGCCGCCACACCGCCGATGATGGTCAGCGCGCGGCGGCGCTTCGCCGCAGAATCGGCGGGAGCCGGCCCCTGCGCATCCCGTCCCTGCGCCTGTTCGGGCGCCCGTTCCACCACGGCATCGGCCATGTCCCGTGTCTCCCTCGGACCTCACTGCGCGAGCGCTCGATAATGGGCACCGTCGACGAGAGCAAGCGGGTCCTACGTAACTTAACTATCCGCCCACCGCGGCGTCCCGTTAGGTGACTGCTCGAACGGATTCGTCACTTTGGCCCTCCCCCGCCGCCCACCCTCGCTCGAGCGCTACGCGGCTGCCCGCCGGCTGATCGCCCGCGTCCCAGGGGCGGACCCGGAGGCAGTCGACACCTGTCTGTGCCTCTGGCGCTTCTCGGACGAGATGTCCGCCTCCTTCGAGGCGTTCTACGCTGCACATCGTCTGTCGAGCGCTCGCGGGCACGTGCTCGCCCAGCTGCTGGAGGCGGAGCGCGGGTTGACCGCCGCCCAGCTCGCCGAGCGCGCCGGCACCACCCCACCCAGCATGACCGGGGTGCTCCGGTCGCTCGAGCGAGAGGGGCTCGTCCGGCGAAGGGCAATGTCCGCCGATCGCCGTTCACAGTGCGTCCTGCTCACCGCCGCGGGACGACGCCGGATCGAGGCGCTGCTCCCGCTGATGGCGGAGCGGCTGGCGGAGCTCGCCGGAGCGCTCCTCCCCGCCGAGCGCAAGGCGATGCTCTCGGGCAGCCGACGGTTGTGGGAGCGTGCCCGCGTGCTCTCCGCCCGGCTCCCTTCCCCGACGGGGACCCGGCGGCGCGCCGACCGGCGAACCTAGCGCGGAGCGGCGGCCTTCCCCGGCCGCGCCGGCAGGGCCTGGGCGTGGCACTGGACACAGGTCTCCATCAGGCGCCCAAAGGCGTCGGGCAGCGCGTCGTCCGCGCCTCGCGCCGCCACGTCCGCCAGCGTCTGGCTCCGGGCGCGGAGCTGTGACTCGAGCCGCCCGAGCGAGGTCCGCACCGCCACACCGGCATCCGGACCCGGCCAGGCGCCAAGCCCCGTGTCGCGCGCCAGACCGGCGGCGATCTCCGCCACCCGGGCGCGGTCGAGGCGAAGCGTGGCCATGGTCAGCGCCTCGACCATCGCCCGGTGCCGGGACATCCGGCGCCGCACCGCCCCGAGTCCGTCGTCCGGAGTGAGCTCGGGCGGCTGCGAGTCGTCCAGCGGCCGGGCCCCGCTCTGGGCGAGCGCGATCCCGCCGCCCACCAGCGCAATGCCGAGCATTCCGCCGACCAGCAGCGTCCTCATGCCAGCCTCCTCGACTGCGACGCCCCGAGCCGGCCCGCCCCGACCAGAGCCAGGATCAGGGCCAGCGTCAGCCCGGCGGAGATGGCCAGGTCGTCGAGGTGGAGTGGCGAGAACTGGAAGACACGACGGAGAGCAGGCAACGCCAGGATGAGCGTGAGGACGGCGAGCGCCCCGACCAGCACGGCCCAGAACGCGGGGTTCGGCACCCGGAAGGACCGCCACAACCCGCTCGCGTGCGCGCGGTGGGCGATGATCAGGCCGAGATTGCCGAGCAGGAGCCCGCTGAACGCAAGCGTCCGGGCATCCGCGGTCCCGCCGTGCTTCTGCAGGCCGATCCAGAACCCCAGTGCCACGACGGAGAACACCGCCAGCCCCTCGAGGAGGCTCCGGCGAATCTCCGCCCGGCCCATCAGCCGTGCGTCCCGGGCACGGGGTGGGCGTTCCATCGCCCGCGGGTCCCCCGGCTCCATCTCGAAGGCGATGGAGCACGCCGGGTCGATGACCAGCTCGAGGAAGACGATGTGCACCGGGGTGAAGAGCATCGGCCATCCCCAGAGCACGGGCAGCATCGCAATGCCCGCGATGGGGACGTGCACCGCCAGGACGAACCCGAGCGACTTCTGCAGATTCGAGTAGATGCGCCGGCCTGCGCGGATGGCGCCAACGATGGACACGAAGTTGTCGTCGAGCACCACCAGGTCCGCCGCCTCGCGTGCGACGTCGGTGCCCCGCCCGCCCATGGCCACGCCGATGTGGGCCGCCCGGAGCGCCGGCGCGTCGTTCACCCCGTCGCCGGTCATCGCCACCACCTCGCCCATGGCCTGGAGCACCTCGACCAGCCGCAGCTTGTGGAGCGGCGCGACGCGCGCGAACACCTGGGTCCGGGCGAGGGCAGCGCGGAGCGCCTGGTCGTCGAGCGTCTCGAGCTGCGCGCCGGTGAGGAGGTGGGTGGCGTCGATCCCCGCCTCTCGTGCGATCGCCCGGGCAGTGCTCGGATGATCGCCGGTGATGAGCATCACCCGGATGCCGGCCCGGCGGCACTCCGCAACCGCCTCCGGGACGCCGGGCCGGAGCGGATCGGCGAATGCGAGGAGGCCGATCACGCGGAGCGGGAGCCCACCGAGCTGCTCGGGGGCCACCGACGACGGCAGATCGGCGCGGGCCACCGCGAGGATCCTCAGCCCGCGCTCGGCGAGGCGGTGGACCTGTGTGTCCAGTGATCGCCGCGCCTGGTCATCCCAGCCGGCGAGCGCGGCGACCGCCTCGGGCGCGCCCTTCGCCGCCACCACCACGCCGCCGCGCCAGGCATGCGCAAAGGCCATGACCGGGCGCTCGGGCGTGAGCGGGTACTCCCGGAGCGGCGGCCCCGCCAGGGGAGACTCCCCGCGGGCGAATTCGACGGTGGCCTGGTCCATCGGGTCGAAGCTCTCGAGAGGACAGGCCAGCCCGGTGGTCTCGCGCAGCACGCTGGTCGCCGGCTCCTCGCCGCCGGGGCGACTCTCGACCGCCGTCGTGGACTCCACCACCCGCATCCTGTTCTCGGTGAGGGTGCCCGTCTTGTCGGTGCAGAGCACCGTCGCCGACCCCAGCGTCTCCAGGGCGGCCATCCGTCGGGCGAGGACGTTGTTGCGCGCCATCCGGTAGGCACCCAGCGCAAGGAAGACCGTCACCACCACCGGGAACTCCTCCGGCAGCAGCGAGATGGCGAGGGTGAGCCCGGCCAGAAGGCCTCCCTTCCAGTCTGCGCGCCCGAGCCCGTAGACGAGCAGGACCGCTGTGCAGCAGAGCGCCGCGGCGATGGCCACCGCGCGCACCAGCCCTGCCAGCTGCCGCTTGAGCGGGCTCTCCGCGGCGGAGAGCGTCTCCAGCGCATGGCCGATCCGGCCGACCTCGCTCCGCGCGCCGGTGGCACCGACCACCGCCTCTGCCCTGCCGGAGACGACGAGCGTGCTCGCGTACACGAAGGGCGTGATGCCCTCGCCGGGAGGCTCCAGCGGCAGGAGAGCGAGAACGGCGCGCTTGCGGACCGCCGCGGACTCGCCGGTGAGCAGGGACTCGTTCACCTTGAGCCCGGTCGCGGCGATCACCACCGCATCGGCCGTCACGCGGTCTCCCTCCTGCAGGAGGAGCACGTCGCCGGGGACGACCTCCGACGCACGGATGCGCAGCGCGCGGCCATCACGACGCACCGACGCCTGCGGGCTCGAGAGATCCCTCAGCGCCTGGAGCGCCCGCTCCGTCTTGCCTTCCTGGAGCAGGCTGATGACCACCACCAGGACCACCGAGGCGCCGAGGATCAGCGCCTCGGAGAGATCGCCGAACGCGACGTAGACCCCCGCGCAGACGATGAGCAGGAGCACCATCGGCTCGCGCACCACCTCGAGCAGCACGCGCCACCATCCGCCCCGCCGCTCGGTCTCGAGGGTGTTCGGTCCGACCTCCTCCAGGAGGCGGTGGGCCTCTTCGCTGCCCAGCCCGGGGAAGACCGGGACCGGGCCCGTCTCGCGCGTGGCGACCACGCTGTGGTCATGGTCCTCCGGGCAGGGCGGCGCAAGTGCCGTGGGACCCGAGGCCAACGCGCAAGAGCTGCGCGGCCGCGTCTCCTCCACCGTAACGCTCGGCGTGCCCCGGCACACCCCACCGGAGCCCCGCGGGGCCTGTGGCATCCTCGTGCGTCCCGATGGAACCCTCCTCTCCCCGTCCACGCTCGCTCGTTCCGAGGGAGCACGGCGCGTACGGACAGCTCGGATTGCCGATGCTCGCCGCGCTCGGGTCGGGTCAGCCGGGGGTGGTCGCCGTGCTCCTCTCGGCGAGCGCCTGGGCCCTGTTCTTCGCGCACGAGCCGCTCCTGGTGCTCCTCGGCCGGCGGGGCGAACGGCTCCAGGTGGAACAGCGGCCGCGGGCGATGGTGAGGCTCGCGGCGCTCGTCCTGGTCGGGGCGGTCCTCGGAATGACGGCGCTCGTTCTCGCCTCGCCGACGGTGCGCTCGGCGGTCGTCCTGCCGGTGATCCTGGGCGCGGCGTTCGCCGCCACCCTCGCGCTCGGTCAGGAACGCTCGCTCGTCGGCGAGGGTCTGGCCGCGCTCGCCCTGGCCGCGGCTTCTTCTCCGGTGGCGATCGCGGCTGGACTGACTCCGGGCTCCGCGGCCCGCGCCTGGTGCGTCTGGGCGCTCGGCTTCGGCGCACTGCTCGTCCCGGTGCGGAGCATCGGCGCCCGGCGGCGAGAGGGCAGCTCGCTCTGGATGAGGGTCTTCCCCGTCCTGCTCGCCTTCGCGACGGCGCTGGCCCTGCTGCGAACGGGGTTCGGCCTCGGGCACCTCCTTGCCCTGGCACCCCTGCTCGCGGCGGCGGCCTGGTTCGCCATCGCGCCGCCCCCGCCCCGCTCTCTTCCCCGCGTCGGGTGGACGGTTCTGGCGGCGGGGCTGCTCACCGCGGTGAGCCTCATCCTCGTCACGCGGTACAGCGTCCCCTGAGGCGCGTGCCTCAGGCGGCCAGCACCGGCAACGCCGCGGCGATCGCCGCGAAGTGGCAGCTCGCCGCGAGCACCACCAGCGCGTGGAAGATCTCGTGGTACCCGAAGACGCGGGGCCACGGGTCAGGCCGCCGGAGCGCGTACGCCAGCGCTCCCAGAGAGTAGAGCCCACCACCCACCGCGAGCAGGACCGTGACCCCCGGAGCGGTCGCCGCGTGAACCGCCGGCAGGTACGCGATCGAGATCCATCCCACCAGCAGGGCGAGCCCGGCGGCGATCCACCGCGGCGCCCGCGGCCAGAAGGCTGCCCGGGCAACGCCCAGCGCCGCACCGGACCAGGCGAGGATCAGCATGTGTCGGCCGAGCGGCGCCGGAAGCGTGAGCGCGAGCGGAGTGTACGTCCCCGCGATCAGCACGAAGATCGCCGCGTGATCCACCCGGCGCAGCCAGACGCGGATCCGGTCCGGCCACATCGGCCGGTGGTACAGCGCGCTGATCCCGAGCAACCCGGCGAGGCTGGCGGCATACAGCGCGCACCCGAGCTTCGCGGCCGAGCCCCTGGCTGCCGCCACCAGCAGCACCCCGGCGCTCGCGGCCAGACCGAAGGCCAGCTCGTGGATCACGCCCCGCAGCAGCGGCTTGGGGCGTGGGGGCACGGCGGCAGCAATCGTCGTCACCGGATCAGTCTGGTCAGCAAGCGGCTGCGCCCGTGTTGACGCCGGTCAATCCGCTCCACGCGAGGCGCCGCCGCGTCGGCGTCGGGCAATGGCCCGCAGACGTCCCCGGTCGACGACCTCGATCTTCCCCCGCGTCTGGAGGATGGCGCCCTGTGCCTCGATCGCCCGGAGGGTGCGAGAGAGCGTCTCGGGGCGCATGCCCAGGAGCCCGGCGAGCACCCGCCGCGTGACCTGGCGCGATGCCGCCTGGGGTGCCTGCCCCAGGAGCCACGCCGCTGCACGCTGCGGTGCGGTTCCGTCCGCGTTGCCCCGGAGTGGACGCTCGCGGACTCCTGAGCGCAGGACGGCATCGAGCAGGACGCGCGACGCAGTGCCGTGTCTCTCGAGCCAGGTCTCGACGACTTGCCGCGGCGCACTGCACAGGGTGACGTCGGTCAGCGCCCGCGCCGATTCGTGATGCTCCGGCCGCACCAGCCCCTCGAGGCCGAGGAATCCCCCTGCCCGCCGGATGGCCCACGGCGTTCCCTCGACCTGCTCATCGTCCATCGACCGGGTCACGAGCACCGCCCCGGCCTTGATGAACCAGATCCGCTCGACCGCATCACCCACGACGTGGAGGACCGCGCCCGCCGGACGCTTCCGCGGAACGAATGGACAGCGACCGCGCTCGCCGACGCCCGAGGCAAGGCCCACCGGGCAGCGCGAGCACGCCGTCACCTCGCCGTCGCCTGCGATCTGCTCCATGCTGAACCTCGAACGCTCGCCGGCTCCGAGAAGTCCCGCGTTGGACGCGGTCAAGTCCGGCCGGTGCGCCATTCCCTAGGGTGCGCCCCCGATCGCCCTTCTACACCGTCGGGCGAACCGGTCGCCCCTGGTGCGAGTCGACGTGGAAGGTGAGCCCAAGGCCGTCCGAGCATGGTCATGCGTCTCCTCGCGAGCGCGGACCTGCTCGACGGCTGCCGCCGTCTCCGACAGCTGGAGACAGGCCCGCGAACAGGTCGACGACGCGCAAAGTCTGCGCGCGCGTCGGAGCGTACTCCGGAGGTCACCTTGCTTCGGCTACACGCTGCGATACGGCTCAATCGACGAGGAGGCCGTCATGTACAAGCACGTGT
>CAWCLY010000005.1:0-15752 GCA_963796475.1 uncultured delta proteobacterium | reverse complement strand
GTTATGCTGGTGCCTTTGGTTCCAGTACGTATTGCTGGCACCCCGTTGAGCAGCTCCCACAGCGGTCGGTGGGTCCGGTGTCGCCGCTGATGGCCAGCGCCGTGCCGTCCTGTCGATCACGAAGCCGCACGACTCGACCGGGTGGCTCACCAGCACCGAGCTCACGGTGTAGGGCCCGGCCTGGAACGTCCGCCCGGCGTGAAGCCTTGAGCTGGAAGACCGGCTTCTTCTCGGAGGGGATGCGCGGTGAAGTCGGGCCAGAGCGCGCCGTTGAACATGTTCTCCCGGAGCGTCTTGCCGCATGGTGTGGCTCGACCAGATGGTCATCGGCTCTTCCGCCGGCCGACCACCAGGTCGGCCAGCAGCGGCAGATCCTTCACGTGGTCGAAGTGGCTGTGGGTGAGGACGATGTGGTCGACCTTGGACAGCTCGGGCAGCTCGAGCGACGCCGGTCAGCGCCCCGGCGTCCAGGGCCAGCGCCGAGTCGACCAGGAAGCACGTGCTCCGGCAGCCCGGGAGCTCGCCGCCATGGCAGCCGAGGACCTCGAGGTGAGTCTAGAGGTCCCCGAACTTCCAGCGTCAGCGCGAGGAGCTGCAGATAGTCCGACGAGCCGCGCGGTGTCCCGCACCAGGAGCCGGTCGCCGGTGCGCTCCACCAGCCCGCTCCGCTCCATGCGGGCCAGCTCGGCGCGGATGCCGGCCTCCCCCACCCCGGCTCGCGCGGCAGCTCGCGCACGTTGGAAGTCGATCTCCACGCCCTCCTCCATCGGGCCGCCCGCGCGTCTGGCAGGCGTGGAGGATCTGCTGCACGACCCGGCTCCCCGGGTCCGCCATGAGCAGGTTCTCGATCTGCGCGTCGGCGTCGGATCCAGCCGCTCGGCGAGCTTCTTGATCATCCGCACCGCGATCTCCGAGTTGCCCGCGGATCATCCCCTCGAAGGTCTTGGGGTCGATGACCAGGAGGCGCGCCGGCTCTTCGACCGTGGCGGTGGCGTTGCGCGGCTTGTTGGAGATCAGCGCCATCTCGCCGAAGAACTCGCCCGGCCCGAGGGCGGCCAGGATCTGCACGTGTCCCGGACCGTCTTGGTGATCACCACCCGGCCCGACTGGAGCACGAACATCTCCTTGCCGGCCTCGCCCTCGCGGAAGAGCACGGTTCCCTTGGGAAACTCCTTCCCGAACCGCTGGAAGAGCGTGTCCTCGGCAGTGGGCATGTGGCGAGCGGTGAAGTCAATCAACTGCCACCGGGCGGCGCAACTTCCTGGGCATGCGACAGGCGCTGGAAGAGCAGGTCCTACACCGCCTGGACGTCCGCGCCTCGGAGAGGTAGCGCCGCGCGACGCGGTCGTCCGGACGGGCGGTGAGCACCGCCTGGAACCCCGCCTCGGCCTCCGGCACCTTCCGCGCGGCGAGCGCGTCCACCGCCGCCTCGAACTCGGCGATCATGGCCTGCTCCTCGGCCGTGGGGGGCCGGAGCGCCATGCAGCTCCCAGACCCGCACCGGCTCGCTCCTCCCCCGCAGGCGCAGCGAGCCCAGGCGGCGGCCGGTGGCCTGCGAGGCGACGCGCTTCCAGGTGTCCTCGGACACCATGATGCTGGTCTGGAAGAGCTTGTTCGCTCCCTCCAGGCGCGAGGCCATGTTCACCGCGTCGCCCATCACCGTGTAGTCGAAGCGCACGTCCGAGCCCATGTTGCCGACCACCATCGGACCGGTGTTGATGCCCACGCCGATGTCGATCTCCGGGAGGCCCTCGGCGCGCCAGCTCCGGCGCAGCTGCTCCAGCGCTTCGAGGAATCGCGAGCGCGGTCGCGGCAGGCGCGGAGCGCGTGGTCCTCCTGGGCAACCGGCGCGCCCCAGAACGCCATCAGCGCGTCGCCGATGTACTTGTCGAGCGTGCCGCCCTCCTCGAAGACGATGCGGGTCATCGGGCGAGAGGTAGCCGTTGATGAACTTCACCAGCGCCTCGGGGGCCATGCTCTCCGAGAGGGCGGTGAAGCCGCGGATGTCGCTGAAGAGCACGGTGCAGTCGCGCTTCTCGCCGCCCAGCCGGAGCAGGTCGGGGTGCGTCGAGCATCTCGGTCATCACGCTCTCGCCGACGTAGTAGCGGAACGTGCGCCGGAGACGTGCCTTCTCCCAGTCGGTCGAGAGGTAGCCGACGAAGACCACGGCGAAGGCGACGGAGAAGACGTTGGCCAGCGGGAGCGCCGAGGCCAGCACCACCCCGCCCCGGAGCGCGAGCTGCACCAGGAGCAGCCAGGCAGCGGCGAGCCCGAGCGGCACCGCGGCCTTCAGCCACGGCGAGGCGCGCGGGAGCACCAGGCCCAGGCAAGAGGCCGACCCCGAGGATGAAGACTCAGCTCGGCGAGCACCGCGCTCGCCCCGCGCTGGAGGAAGCGGCCGGAGAGGATGCTGGAGAGCATCGCGGCGTGGGCGTAGATGCCGGCCTCGACGTTCCGGAACGGCGTCACCACCTGGTCGTACTGGCCGACCAGCGTCACCCCCACCAGCACCGCCTTGCCCCGGAGCGCCTCGTCCGGCACCCGTCCCTCCAGGACGTCGGCGAGGGAGACGGTGTGGAAACACCTCCGCCGTGCCCGGGTAGTCGATCCGCGCCCGGGGGCGGTTGCCCGAGAGCGGCACGGTGCGGAGGGTCTGCCCGTCCTTGCGGAGGCGCGCGGCGACCAGCTGCGACTGCTCGGGGTCCCACACCGGCTCGACCGTCGCTCCGAGCGCCACCGCCGCGGTCTCCAGCTCCAGCGAGGGGAGCAGGCCGGGCGGGTGCTCGAGCTGGACGAACGGCGGGGTGAGCCGCACCACCCCGTCGTCGTCGCGGACCACGTTGAAGTGGCCCAGCGGCTGCCCCGGCGGGAGCAGCTCGGGCAGCGGCACCTGGGCGGAGACGAAGCGGTCGGCGATGCTCCGATCGAGCGGCACCTCGAAGAAGGACCGCCCGGAGGGCCCGGGAAGCGGGTCAGCATGCGCGGGCGGAGGAGCACCTCGGCGGTCCCGAGCTGGGCGAGGTAGTCCTGGGCCTCCGCCGACCCGTAGCGCCGACACGCCCTGGACCAGCGTCGGCCGACGCGGTCAGCGCCCGGGCCAGGGCCGCGTCTCCGCCTCCGGAGGCCCGGGCCCGGAGCCCGGCCAGCACCGGGGTGAAGGGCGGGCGCGAGGGCTCGGGCAGACCCGCGACGGCGCGTCCCAGCGCCTCCGCCGCCTCGCCCATCGCCGCCGACTCCGAGCCGGGGTCCTGGTCGGTGAAGGTGATGTCGAGCCCGATGGCGGCGGGTTGCGCGGCGTCCGAGCCGGGAGACGGCCTCGGCAATCAGCTCACGCCGCCACGGCCAGCGCCCGTGGCGCTGCACCGACCGCTCGTCGACCGCCACCACCACCACGTCGGGGTGCGGTGCGCGGACGCCACGGGCCCAGAGCTGGAGGTCCGAGGCGCGGCCCTCGAGCGCGGAGAGGAGGCGAACCACCGCCATGGCCGGGCCGGTGCGGGCGCCCGCCTGCCGTCCGTCCGTGCCCAGGTGGAGGAGCGCCATGCACGCGGCCACGGCGAGCCCCACCAGCTCGTAGCGGCGACGGCTCACCCACAGGAGGCGCTCGGGCAGCACGCACCGCCAAGCCTACGGCCGGGCAGGGGGCGCGCGGCAAGAGGACGGCGCTCGTCGGCGTGGGTCAGATCGCGTAGAAGGACGCCCCGGGCATGGGACTCACCTACAAGGACGCCGGCGTCGACATCGAGGCGGGTGACGCCCTGGTCGAGCGCATCAAGCCGCTCGCCGCGCGCACCCTCCGCCCGGAGGTGGTCTCGGGTGTGGGCGGCTTCGGGGGCCTCTTCGCCCTCCCTCCGGGGAAGTACCGCGAGCCAGTGCTGGTCTCCGGCACGGACGGTGTGGGCACGAAGATGAAGCTGGCCATCGCCGCCGGCAAGCACGACACGGTGGGCATCGACCTGGTGGCGATGAGCGTCAACGACGTCCTCACCTCGGGCGCCGAGCCGCTCTTCTTCCTCGACTACCTCGCCACCGGACGGCTCGACGTGGACCAGGCGGCGCAGGTGGTCGCCGGGGTGGCCGAGGGGTGTGCCCGGGCCGGCTGCACCCTCCTCGGCGGCGAGACCGCCGAGCACCCCGGCTCGCACGGCAACGAGTACGACCTCGCCGGCTTCTGCGTGGGGGTGGTGGAGCGCTCGCGCATCCTCACCGGGCGGTCCATCCGTCCGGGGGACGCCCTCCTCGGGCTCGCCAGCAGCGGGGTGCACTCCAACGGCTTCAGCCTTGTCCGCCGCATCCTCTCCGACGCCCGCCTGGCGCTCGACGCCCGTCCCCCGGAGCTCGGCGGCAGGTCCGTGTCCGAGGTGCTGCTCGAGCCGACGCGCATCTACGTGAAGGACGTGCTCGCGCTCCTGGACGCGGTCGAGGTGCGCGGGCTCGCCCACATCACCGGGAGCGGACTGCCGGGCAATGTGCCCCGCTGCCTGCCGGACGGCACCCGCGCGGTGCTGGAGGCGCGCCGCTGGCCCCGGCCGGCGGTGTTCGACTGGCTCCAGCGGCTCGGCGGGGTGTCGGACGCGGAGATGGACTCCACCTTCAACATGGGTCTGGGCATGGTGGCGGTGGTGCCTCCGGCCGCGGTGCAGCCGGCGCTCGCGCTGCTCGCCGCGCGCGGTGTGCCCGCCTGGGAGGTGGGCCGGGTGGAAGCATCCTCGGGCGAGCCCACGGCGGTCATCGTCCGGTGAGCGCCGCGCGAGTCGCGGTGCTCGTCTCGGGCTCGGGCACCAACCTCCAGTCCCTGCTCGACGCTGCGGCGGCCCCGGGCTACCCGGCGCGCATCGCGGTGGTGGTCTCCAACGTCGCGGGCGTCCGCGCGCTCGAGCGGGCGACGCTCGCCGGGGTGCCGACCCGGGTGCTGCCGCACCAGGGCCACGCGGATCGCGCCGCCTACGACCAGGCGCTGGTGGAGACCATCGCCCCGTTCGGCTGCAGCATCGCCTGCCTCGCCGGCTTCATGCGGCTGGTCGGCCCGACGTTCCTCCGCGCCTTCCCGGGCGGCGTGCTGAACGTCCACCCTGCCCTGCTCCCGAGCTTTCCCGGCCTGCACGCCCACCGCCAGGCGCTGGAGCACGGAGTGAAGATGACCGGTTGCACCGTGCACCTCGTGGACGAGGGGACGGACACCGGCCCCATCGTCGCCCAGGCGGCGGTGCCGGTGCTCGACGCCGACACCGAGGAGTCGCTGCAGCGGCGCATCCAGGAGCAGGAGCACCGGCTCTTCCCGCTGGCGCTGGGGCTGCTCGCCGCGGGGCGGCTCCGGGTCGAGGGCCGGCGGGTGCACGTGGCCGGGGGCGGACCCGAGGCCCTGGGGCTGGCGCTCGTCAACCCGGGGCGTGTCTGAGACGTGCCGACGCTTCCCCCACGACCGCGGATCGCGCCCGGGCCGTCGCGCCACGTGTACGACGTGCTGGTGCTCGGCGCCGAGCTCGGCGGGGCGCTGGCGGCGGCGCTCCTGGCCAAGCGCGGGCTCCGGGTCCTCTGGGCCGAGCACGCCCAGCTCGCGCCCGGGTACGAGCACGACGGGTTCCTCTTCACCTCGCCGCCCTACGTCGTCCCGCCGTTCCGGTCCTGGCCGATGGTGGAGAGCTCCTTCACCGAGCTCGGGCTGACCACCGGGTTCCAGCGGGCGCTGAAGCCGGCCGGGCCCTGGCAGATCGTCCTGCCGCGGCACCGCCTGGACCTGCCGACCGACGCCCCGCGCCGGCTTGCCGAGCTGCAGCGTGAGTTCGGCACCGGAGGGAGCGGCGTCGCCGAGACGCTCGGCGCGCTGGTGGCGATGCCGGAGACGTCGGACCCGTTCTTCCGCTTCCTGGACGACTTCTCTCCGAGGGGCTGGCTGGAGCGCTTCCGACTGCGGCGGCGGGCGGCGCGGGTCGAGGGACTGAGGAGCCCTTCGCCGCTCTCTCCGGACGAGCCGCTCGAGGTGCTCCTGGCAGGCCTCGTCCCCTTCCTCGTCCAGCAGGAGCCGGCGGGGCCGCTCGCGGTGACACGGGTGCTGGCGCAGCTGCTCAAGGCGCCGATGCGGCTCCCCGGAGGCCGCGAGGGATTGCGCGAGACGCTCGGGAAGCGCTTCACCGAGCTCGGCGGGACGCTCCTGCCGCAGGAAGGGCTCGCCGGGCGCGCCGTGGAAGGCATCGACTTCGAGGGTCCCCAGGTGACGCTCCGGGTCCGCGGCGCCGAGGCGGTGTACCGGGCGCAGTGGCTGGTGGCGGCGATGGACCCGGGGCTCCTGAGCGGCCTGCTCCCCGAGGAGGGCCCGGGGCGGAAGCTGGCCGAGCACCTCGGCCGGCTCACCCCGAAGCGGCTGGTGCTCACCGTGCACTGGGTGGTCCCGGAGAAGGTGCTCCCGCGGGGGATGGGGGAGCTGGTCCTGATGGACGGCGGCCAGAGCGGGCCGGTGTGGATCCAGGTGCAGGCGACGCGGCGGGCGGGCGCGCGCGGCGACGAGGAGTCACTCCGGACGGTGAGCGCATCGGCGCTGGTCGGCTCGGGAGTGCGCGATGCCGGGGAGTCGGGGCTGCGGCTTCCGGCGGCGGGACTCGAGCGCACGCTCGAGTCGCTCCTGCCCTTCTCGGTGGCCCAGCGGGTGGCGCGGTCGGTGCCACTGGTCGACGGGCCGGGCGCCCTGGCCGGCGCCGGGCCACGACTGGTCTACGAGGCGGCCGAGGGCACCCCCACCGGCCTCGAGGGCCTGGGTGTCCGCACCCCGGCCAGGCACGTGCTGTTCGCCGGCCGGGAGGCGGTGCTGGGGATCGGCCTCGAGGGAGAGCTTCTGGCCGGCGGCACGGGTTGCGACCCTGGTGCACGAGCACGTCCGGAAGCGGGACCCCCTCAAGAAGAAGAGGTAGGTCCGGGCGGTCCGGGTGGCGTTTGGGCCCGGTTTCGGCTACAGAGCCCCGCTTCGTCCGTCCCTGGGAGTCCCTGGCAATGGCCTGGAAGTGCGACATTTGTGGCAAGCGCCCGCTGGTCGGGAACAAGGTGAGCCACGCCAACAACAAGTCCAAGACGCGGTCCCTGCCCAATCTGCAGAAGCTGAGGGCGACCGTGGATGGACGGACCCAGCGCGTCCTGGCCTGCACCCGCTGCATCAAGGCGGGCAAGGTCACCAAGGCGGCGTAGAGCGCGGGGACCGAGCAGGCGCCGCCGGCACGTCCGATGCGCGTCGCTCTCCTCTTCATCGACGGCGTCGGGGTTGGTGCCCGGGATTCCGGACTTCAACCCGCTCGCGCGCGGTGAGTGGCTCCTGTCGCAGTTCGAGGACGGGAGCGGCACCGGGTTGCCGGGCGGCGCGCTCACCCTGCTCGAGACGACGTTCGGGGTTCCCGGACGGCCGCAGTCCGCGACCAACCAGACCGCCATCCTGACCGGTGAGCCGGCGCCGAAGCTGGTGGGCCGGCACGTCCTCGGCTTTCCGGACGCGGCGCTCCGGGAGATCCTCCTCCGCGCCTCGGTGGTGAAGCGGCTGGTGGCCTCGGGTGGGCGGGCGACCTTCGTGAACGGATACCCGGGCGCGTACCTCACGGCGCTCGGTCTCCCGCACGTGCCGGCGCGCGCGCCCGAGGTGGAGATCCCCGAACGCGCCCGCCGCCGGCTGCGTCCCTCCTCGACCACCCTCGCCTTCGCCGCAGGGGACGTCCCGCTGCGGACGCTGGACCAGGTGCGGGCCGGCGAGGCGCTGTCGCACGACCTGACGGGCGCGCGCGGCCGGGCGCGGGGCTTCAACGTGCCGCTGCGCACCCCGGACGAGGCGGCGGACGTCTTCTGGCGCGCGTCGGAGGGCGCGGACTTCACCCTGTTCGAGCACTTCCTCGCCGACGAGGCGGGGCACGCCCGGGACATGGCGCTGGCCGAGTCGGAGCTGGAGAAGTTCGACACCTTCACCCGGGCGGTGCTCCGCCGGCGGCCGGCGGATGCGCGGGTGCTGGTGTGCAGCGACCACGGCAACGTCGAGGATCTCGCGGATCCGGAACCACACCCGCGCCCCGGTCGCGCTGCTGTCCTTTCCTCCGCTGGAGGGCACGGCCCCGGAGACGGTGGCCGACGTGGCGGGGCTGATCGCCGGAGCGCGTGGGTGAGTCGCTCGCGGGAACTCCTGGCGGCGGCCGCGGCGCTCGCTGTGCTCTCCGGCCAGCTGCGCGACGATGCGGAGCCCGACGCCCGGGACGGTGGTCAGCGAGCCGGGCCCGATCCGGCTCGACTTCGTGGAGTGGAACGCGTCGACCGACGATCTCCTGAAGGGGGCAGCTCCCGAGGCGGCCAGGGCGCTCGGCCGCTGGGGTGGGCTCCACGAGCCGGTGACGATCACGGTGGTGAACTCGCACTGGGAGCTGGAGCAGGCGGTGGGCCGACCACTCCCGGGCATCTCGGCGTGGGCGCGGCGCAACCAGGTACTGCTCTGGGACCCGCGCTGGTGGCCCGTCCCGGCGAGCGCGGAGCACGACCCGGTCCTCGCCGCGCAGATCCGGCGGGTGCAGGTGACGCGGCTGCTCGCGCACGAGCTGACCCACTGCCTCATGTTCCAGCGCGTCGGCGGGCCCCCGTCGGACCCGCAGGACCGCATCCCGTTCTGGTTCCGCGAGGGGATGGCCACGGTGACCGCCGGCGAGGGGGCGCAGTGGCCGCCGCCGGAGTCGCTGTCGCAATGGCTCGCAGCGCACCCCGCGGTGGACCTCGCTGCGCGATGCCGGGACGCTCGCCCGGACCGACCCCACCGTGGCCTACGGCGCCGCGTACCACGGGTTCGACTTCCTGGTCCGCCGCTACGGCGACGCCACCGTCCTCCAGATTCTCGACCGGATGCGGGCGCGGGACGGATTTCCCCAGGGATTCCAGGACGCCGTCGGGGTCAGCGTCGATTCGTTCGGGACCGACTTCCGCCGTTACCTGAGCTGGCGAGGCTTTCAGCCAGCGCAGCGTCCGCGGCCCTGACGTCGATCGCTGGGCCCTCCCCCTCGAGCGCGCCGCGCGGGACCTCGGCGACGATGGCGTCCACGTGCACGCCCTCGCGGTCGAGGCGGCGGACGGCGGCGATGGGGAGCGCAGCTCGGGCGCAGCACGCGGCGGACCTCGAGATGGTCGGTCGCGATCCTCCGGACCGATGCCGATGTGCCGACCCCGTCGATCGAGCACCGGAAGGTCCCGCGGGGGGAGGCCGGCGCGCGCATCGCCGCCATGGCGCTCAAGCTGGGGCCTCGGTGCCGCCAGCGCGACCCCCGTGCCGCCCGCCTGCCAGCCGGCCTGCCAGGCTTCACTCCATCAGGTACGTGCCGTCCGCCGCCACCGCGACCGCGCCGAGCCGGTGGCTCGCGTCGAAGCCCGCCGAGACCGCGCCGAGCGAGTCCCAGAGCGCCCCGACGGGTGCGTCGGCGCCGCGGCGAAGGGTCGCCCAGCGCGCGCCGGCCGGACGGGCGGGGAGGATGAGCACGCGCACCTCCCCTCCCCGCGCCCGCGTGTCGAGCGCCGTCAGGTAGACCTCCTCGATGGCCGCGTCGCCGAGCGGGATGCAGCCGATGTTGGCGCAGGCGCCGTGCACGAAGATCTCCCCGCCCAGCGCGCTCACCGGCACGCCGGGGTTGCGGGCACGGTCCGCCGCGTTCGGGTAGTCGAGGCGCATCGAGAGGTGGAAGCTGCTCCAGGGGTTGAACCGCTCGACCCGGTACAGCCCCTCGGGCACCTGGCCGTCGCCGGTGCGCGCCTTCGGACCGGGCCCGCCCGAGGAGGCGCAGACCGGGTGGTCGCCCAGGTGCACGAACGGCCCGCCTGGTAGTGGCCGCCGCCCAGACCTCGAGCAGCCGCTCCTCCTTGAACACCCGGAGGAGGAGCGCACGCGGGCGTGGCACCCCGGCCTCCTCGAGCGTCCGGGTCACCCGCGGTCCGGCACGGGCACGCGCCGCCTGCACCCGCGCGGGCTCGGGCGCAGTGTCCGCGGCCGCGAGCAGCGTGCATAGCCCGAGGAGCGCGGCGCGCAGCGGCACCCTGGGGCCCCTCAGTGCACCTCGGCCCGCTGCACGGGGTCGCTCGCTGGGCTCGGGAGCAGTGGCGGACGGTCGCGCCCCTCCACCACCCGCTGCAGCTCGATCTCCCGGAGCAGCGTCGCCGGAGCCACGGTCGAGACCGGCACGTTGCCGCTCTCGGCCCCGCAGAAGCCGTTGAAGACGCCCTGGGTCTTCCCGGTGGCGACGATCTTGCTGATCGCCGACAGCGGCGTGCCCACCACCTCCACTCCGCGGACCAGCGTCTCCTTCCCGTCGCGCACGTCCACCCGGTAGACCAGCCGCGGGATGCCCTTGAACGCCTGGTAACCGAAGCTCGAGGTGTTGGTGTTGCCGCCCTGGATGTCGCGAATGATGAGCCCGTAGGGCTTCCCCTGCCGCTTCGCCTCGGCGATGAGCATGTCCTTCAGCTCGGCGTCGCTCACCTGCTTCGTGGACGAGGCGATGAGGTTCGCCATGCGGGCCACCGGCCGCCGGTTGGCCTGCGCGCGCCCGTGCCCGTTGCTGTGGAGGAACCCGTCCACCGGGTGGCGGGAGAGGAGGAAGTTCCGCAGCACGCCCGCCTCGACCAGGGGGACTCGCTGTGCGGGGATGCCCTCGTCGTCGTAGCGGTAGAAGCCGTTCAGCGACTTGCCGCCGAGCACCCCCAGCGTCGGATCGTCCACGATGCTGATGAAGGGCGGGAGCACCGGCCGGCCGATCTGCCCCTTGAAGGTCTTGCCCTCGGCGTCGGCGTCCATGCGGTCGCCCTCGAGCCGGTGGCCCACCGCCTCGTGGAACAGCACGCCGGCGGCCTCGGCCTCGAGGATGGCCGGGCCGGTGTACGGGTCGATGGCCGGGGCGGCCCGGAGCGCGAGCAGCTCCTGGATGAGCGACTCGGCGTCCTTCATCAGGCGCTCGTCGCTCGGCAGCTCCGACTCGCGGAAGGCGTAGTGGTCGCGGGAGTCGTCCAGCAGCTGCCCGTCGTCGGCGCGGGTGACAGCGAAGAGGTGCACGCCGTAGAAGGTCTGCTCGGTCACGATGCGCGAGCCGTCCGAGTTGACGAAGTAGCGGACCTCCTTGTCGGCGGTGACGCGCACGTCGGTGTCGAAGATCTTCGCCGCCTGGTTGAAGCGGGCGGAGAGCTTGCGGACCAGCGCCGTCCACCGCGCCTTGTCGAAGGTGAAGGCCACCTCGGGGCCCGACGTAGGTGCTGGGCTTCTCGCGGCTGAAGGAGGGAGGCTTCTTCGGATCCTCCACCACGTAGACCGCCTCGCCCTTCTTCTTGAGGAGGTTGAAGAGGCCGCCCTTGTACTTCTCGTCGGTGATCAGCCACAGCGTGGTCCGGAGCGCGGTGAGGTCGTCGTCGAGCGGCGCCTCCTTCCGGGTGCTGTAGCTGGTGCCCTTGAGGGAGAAGTTGAAGTCGAGCTCCTCGTTGATCGAGTTGTCGAGCTCGTAGCTGCCCACCCGCACGTCGGCGAAGACGCGCCGGTCGCGGTTGGTCCAGTCGTCGAAGATGGCTCCGTACCGGGCGGCGACGTAGGACTGGGTGAGGTCCTTCACCGCGTAGCTGATGAAATACGGTGGCGCGTTCTCGCCGAGCTTCAGGCGGGTGCGGTTGCGCTCGAGCTCCTCGCTCATCGCGTCGAGGATGGAGAGGCGGGGATCGGGGGAGGACGGCGCCGCGCCGAGGGCGGAGGCGAGGACGGACACGAGCAGGAGCGACATGGAGGAGTGGCCGAGCCTAGCAGGCCGCCGGGGTGCGCCGCGTGACCACCGGCGGACTCAGCTCTCCTGGCGAGAGCGCTCGAGCAGGCGGCTGCCTGCGTCGTCCGGGGACAGCGCCTCTCCCCACCACTCGACCGGCCAGCCTCGTCGCTCGGCCTCCCGGCGGAGGCGCGGGTCGGGGTTGACCACCACCGGGTGGCCGACGCGCTCGAGCACCGGCAGATCGGAGAAGCTGTCGGTGTAGAACCAGCAGTCGGCGAGCGACACGCCGCGGTCGCGGGCGTAGGCCTCGGCGTAGCCCAGCTTGCCGGCCCCGAAGCACAGCGTTCCCACCGGGCGCCCGGTGTGCGCGCCGGCGTCGTCCACCTCGAAGCGATTGCAGAGGACGTCGTCCAGGCCCAGCTCCTCGGCGACCAGCTCCGAGAGGTAGAGCGAGGACGCGGTGAGCAGGACGATGGCGTCACCCTGGCCGCGGTGCCGGTCGAGCGCAGAGCGGGCGCCGGTGCGGTAGAGCATCCGGACCTCGGTCTCGTAGAACTCCCGCGTCCGCTGGCGCAGCGTCTGCTCGGACTGCCCCCGCAGCGAGCCGATGGCGGTCCGGAGCGCGTCGTCCATCGAGGCCCAGCCCAGCCGGTAGCGGAGCATCCACACCGCGGCCCGGAAGAACTGCGAGCGCGAGATGTGCCCCTGTCTGCAGCTCGCGGCGGATCCACAGCCGGCCGGAGTTGCCGACGATGAGCGTCTCGTCGAAGTCGAAGAAGGCGATCGCCGGCATCAGCGGCCTCCTCCCCTGCGCCCGGCGGCAAGGAGCACCGTGAGGAGGCCGAGGGCCCCCACCGGCGCGGCGCCGCACGAGCTGCTGCGTGGTCTCGGTCAGGTCCAGGGGCGAGCCGTCGCAGTCCCGGGTCTGCTCCCCCGTCGGGTACACGGTGCAGACGAACTCCACGCTTCCGTCGTCCAGGACCCGCTTGGAGGTCTCCCCCAGGCTCGCCCCGGCGAACATGGTGGAGCGCGAGTCCGGTGCGTGGTCGAGCCCGAGCGCGTGGCCGAGCTCGTGGGTGACGGTGTTCTGCACGTCGGTGGCCACGCAGCCCGTCTGGCCCAGCTGGGTGCAGGGCGGGGCGTCCAGGGTGGTGAAGGTGTAGGCGGCGGCGTTCATCTCCAGATCCGCGTCGTATAGCCTTCCGGTCCTCGCGTTGTAGGTGGTGGTCGTGATGGCCAGCGTCGCCGCGGTCGAAATCCCAGCAGTCGTACACGTTGGCGCAGGTGCCTGCTCGCGATACACGCGTCGTCCGGGGGGACCAGGCCGGAGCAGAGGCGGGTCCGGAACATCAGGACGTTCTCGTTGCTGGCGCCCGTCCGGTCGTCGAAGCCCACGCTCCGGGTGGTGGTCCTCGGGCCCATGGTCAGCGAGAGGTTGCCGCAGGCCTTCATCGCTGTCGCCCACGTGGCGAGGGACTTCTCCATTGCCAGGAAGCCGGCATCGCCCGTCCCCGGGGCGCCGGCGGCGTTCTCGCGGAACTCCAGCGGTCCTGCGGGCCAGCCCAGGCAGTGACCGCCGTCCGGAGCGCTCCGATCGGTCCGGCTGCGCACGTACGGGACGGTGGCGCCGGTGACGAGCGCCGCGGCGGCGGCGAGGACGGCCAGGACTCTCACGTCCATCCACGCGTAGCACACCGCCGCCGCCACCCGCGTTGACCCCCGGGGAGGGCGCTGTTAATCCCGCCGGTTCCGTCATGGCCACACCCCCCCGTGTCCGGTTTGCCCCCTCGCCCACCGGCTACCTCCACATCGGCGGCGCGCGTACCGCCCTCTTCAACTGGCTGGAGGCCCGCCGCGACAAGCGGCCGGTTCGTCCTCCGGATCGAGGACACCGATCGGGAGCGGTCCACCACCGAGTCGGTCCAGGCCATCCTCGACGGGCTCCGCTGGCTCGGGCTCGAGCTGGGACGAGGGGCCCGGGCGTGGGCGGGCCGTACGCGCCGTACTTCCAGACCGAGCGGCTGGCGAGCTACCGGGCGGCGGCGGACCGGCTGATCGCCGAGAAGAAGGCGTACCTCTGCTACTGCACCAAGGAGGAGCTGGACGAGCGCCGCCAGGTCTTCGAGCGCCAGAAGCGTCCCTACAAGTACGAGGGGACGTGCCGCGACCGGACCGACGCCGGTGCCGGGCCGCACGGCGGTGGTGCGCTTCCGGACGCCCGACCGGGACGAGACCCTCAGCTTCGAGGACCGGGTCATCGGGAAGATCTCGAAGCAGACGAGCGACCTGGACGACTTCGTGATGCTCCGGGCGGACGGCATCCCGCTCTACAACTTCGGCGCGGTGGTGGACGACCACGCGATGGACATCACCCTGGTCATCCGTGGCCAGGAGCACATCAACTCGACGTTCCCGCAGGTCCTGGTCTACCGGGCGCTGGGCTGGGAGCCGCCGGCGTTCGCCCACCTTCCGCTGATCCTCGGGCCGGACCGCGAGAAGCTGAGCAAGCGGCGTCACCCGGAAGCGGACGTGATGCTGCACAAGCGCAACGGCATCCTCCCCGAGGCGCTGCTCAACTTCATCGTGCGGCTCGGGTGGAGCCACGGCAACGACGAGATCATCTCCCGCGAGCAGATGGTCGCAGTGGTTCGGCTTCGACCACGTGGGCTCGACCTCGGGAGTCTGGAACCCCGAGAAGCTGCTCTGGCTCAACCAGCACTATCTCAAGACGCTGCCCGAGACCGACGTGGCCCGGCGGCTGGTGCCGTTCCTGGCGGAGCGCGGGGTGACGGTGGGCGACGACCCGCGGCTCCCCCGGGTGGTCCTCGCGCTGCGCGAGCGGAGCAAGACGCTGGTGGAGATGGCGGAGCTGGCGCGGCCCTTCTTCGCCCGCCCGGAGATGGACCCCAAGGCGGCGGCGAAGCACCTGGACGACGCCGGGAAGGCGATGCTCCGCAGGGGCCGGGAGACCATCGCCGGGGTGAGCCCGTGGGCGGCGGCGGGCATCGACCCGCTGCTCAAGTCACTGTCCGAGTCGGCCGGGGTGGGCCTCGGCAAGGTGGCCCAGCCGATCCGGGTGGCGGTGACGGGCTCGACCGTCAGCCCGCCGATCGGCGAGACGCTGGAGCTGCTCGGCAAGGACGAGTCGCTGGCGCGGATCGACGCGGCGCTGCGCTAGACTCCTCGGGTCCCCGTGCCTCGTCTTGACACCTCAAAACCGCGTTTCTATAAGCCGCGCCGGGCGTGGGCGGTGGCCATGGCGGTGCTGTGCGTGGCCGGCGTGACGCGGGCGGAGACCCTGGACGGCGTGCAGCTGCCGGACAAGGCCTCGAAGGTGGGCGAGCGGCGTTACCGGGTGCCGCAGGACTGGGAAGCCACGCTGAAGTACTTCAAGACGGTCTACCCGACGGCGACGTACCCCCGCCGGTCGATCGTCAACCAGCCGGGGGTGAAGGCGGTGCACATCACCAACCCGGGTGGCAAAGGTTGGGAGGGCCTCAACGTCTACGAGGCCAATGACGAGGTGAGGGTGTACGTCGTCCCGCCGGAGGGTGCCCCGGCGAAGGCGCCGAAGAAGAAGCAGACGCCGAAGAAGTAGCGGTCTTGGGGAATCGTCTAACGGCAGGACGCCAGATTCTGGATTCGGCTATCTAGGTTCGAATCCTAGTTCCCCAGTTGTTCCAATAAATAATTGCGACCGGTTCCGTGGACCTTCACGACATCGAGCACTGCGGCGGCCGAACCACCGCAGAACACCCAAGTGTCGTTCGCGGTGAGCTCCGTCCCGGTCACCGCCAGCTGCGGTGACCCGTCGCCGACCTGAATTCCGGCTGCGTTGTCGTGGACGATGCCTCCGGAGCGAGAGACGCTCGCGTTGCTCACCGCGAGGATCGCGACGCTGGTCCCGGACACGTCGCAGTCGGCGGCGCTCACCGTGCCTCCGCCGACGAGCAACCCCCCGCCGTGGAAATGACGCTCGAGCCTCCACACCCCAGACACACCCAGGCGACCCA
>CAWCLY010000004.1:0-5124 GCA_963796475.1 uncultured delta proteobacterium | reverse complement strand
GCGACGCGAACGGACGACTCCGGATCGTTTCCCCCTGACGGGAGTCACCCTGGTCAATGGTGCGCGAGCGCAGGCAAGAAGCTCAGTCGAAAGGCCACCAGCTGCAAGCAGGCGACCATGGCCACCACGGCGAACGCCCGGGGGGCACCAGCGCCGGCTGACCTGGTCGCGCCGACCTCTCGGATCCCGACCAGCGCCGCGGCACCGACGACGACGGTGAGCGCGACCTCGGTCGGGGTGAACGTGCCCGAGAACGGGTGAATCCAACCGAGCAGATAGAGCCAGACCACCGCCATCAGCGCCAGCCAGAAGACAAAGCACGGGAGGGCGGCCCACCTGATCAACGGTGACCTCCGAACGGAGAGTGCCACCGCGATCCACAGCGGTGACGTCTGGACGACATGCCGGAGCAGGGTGTGCGAGACGAGGCCCACCGCAATCAGGGCGCAGAGGATCGTGACGCAGCAGCCGACGAGGATTCTCGGCGGCCTCCCCGGCCAGGGGAGGCGCTCGGGTCGCGGCACCGTGGGTCAGCCCTCGCCCGGCGCGGCGCGCTTGATCTTCGGCGACTCGAAGTGACCCTTCAGCCGGAGCCGCTCCACCGGCCGCCCCTCGACGAGATGCGACTGGACGATCTCGTCCACGTCCTCGAGCTTCACCCGGCCGTACCAGACCCCCTCGGGATAGACGACGACGGTGATCCCGAAGGCGCAGGCGTCCATGCACCCGGCCGCGTTGGCGCGCACCTCGCCCTTCAACCCCAGCTTCGCCACCAGCTCCTTGAAGCGAGCGAGCACCGCCTCGCTGCCCTTCTCCGCGCAGGACCCCTTGGGATCGCCGTCCGGGCGCCGGTTGGTGCAGATGAAGACGTGGAGTCGGTAGGGAGGCATGGCTCGAGCTGCTCCTAGCATCCTCGCCGGCCCGGGCGTCAAAGGGGAGCGGCCTGCGACTGTGCTGGGCACCGCGGCCCCCGCTCGGGCACGCTGGGCGCTCCATGGACGCTCTCCCCGAGACTCTCCGAGACGCCTTCGACCCCGAGCGCTTCCGCCGCGAGGGGCACGCCCTGGTCGACCAGCTCGCGGACTACCTGCGTACAGTGACGGCGCGCGAGGGACCGGTCCTCCCCTGGGCCGAACCGGAGACCAATCTCGCGACCTGGCCGGCATCGCCACCCGAGCGGCCCGGCACCTCGCTCGGCGAGCTGATGACCCGCGTCCTCGCCGAGTCCAACCACCTCCACCACCCGCGCTACGTCGGGCACCAGGTCACCGCGCCGCTCCCCTCCTCGGCGCTGGTCCACCTCGCCGCGGCGCTCCTCAACAACGGCACGGCGGTGTACGAGATGGGGCCTGTCTCGGCGACCCTCGAGCGCCGCGCCCTGGCCTGGATGGCGCAGCAGGCAGGACTGCCACCGGGGGCGGACGGGATCCTCACCTCCGGCGGCTCGGTGGGGAACCTCACCGCGCTCCTCGCCGCACGACAGGCCGCCACCGGGCGCGATGTCTGGGAGGAGGGGCTCGCCGGCGGGAAAGCCCCTGGCCATCCTCGTGCCCGGACGAGACGCACTACTGCGTGAAGCGGGCGGCGCAAATCCTCGGGCTCGGCAAGGCGGGCATCTTCTCGATTCCGGTCGACGAGAGGTTCCGGCTCCGGCCCGAGGCGCTCCCGGAGACCTTCGCGCGCGCGCGGAGCGTGCGGGACGCCAGGTCTTCGCGGTGGTCGCGAGCGCTGGCTCGACGTCCACCCGGCGCCTTCAATCCTCTCGAGCCGGTCGGGGGGCTTCTACCGTGATCGGAGCTTCGGGTTCCACGTCGACGGGGCGCACGGAGCCGCCGCGGTCCTCTCCCCAAAGTACGCCCACCTGGCCGCGGGGCTCGGGCGAGCACGACTCGCTGGTCTGGGACGCGCACAAGATGATGCTCCTCCCGGCACTGCTCACCGCGGTGCTCTTCCGCGATGGGCAGCGCTCGTACGAGGCGTTCTCGCAGCGGGCGGACTACCTCCTTCGCCACCAGGCCCAGGGCGAGTCGTGGAACCCGGCGCACCGCACCCTCGAGTGCACCAAGCGCATGATGGGCCTCGAGCTGTGGGGCGCGCTCGCCCTGCACGGCACGCGCATGTTCTCCGACTACGTCACCCGGCGGTCTGTTCGACCTCGGACGGACCTTCGCCGCGATGCTCGACGACGCTGACGACTTCGAGCTCGCGGTCGAGCCGGACTGCAACATCGTCTGCTTCCGCCACGTGCCGGACGACTTCCCAGATCTCAATCGAGCATCAGGAGCGGGTTCCGCGCCCGGCTGCTGGGCGGAGGGGAGCTTCTACCTCGTGCAGACCCGGCTCCGGGGCCACGTGCACCTCCGGGTGACGCTCATCAACCCGCTCACCACCGAGGCGGACCTCGAGGCATTCCTCGCCGCAATCCGGCGAGCCGCCCCCGGAACACGGGGGCCCCCCTTTGCCGCTTTTTTTCCGTTTTGACCTTGCTCCAGCGCCGGACCGAACCACCGGCCGAGCGATTTTTCTTGGGCGGGATACCCTTTTAGGGCGCCCGTTCCTGGGAACAAAAGCCAGCCCGCAGGCGGTCACCCAGGGGCGGACTCGACGCCCCCCGAGGCCGCACTCTCCGCGCACTTGTCGGAGGGGGCCGGCGCGTGGCCCGCGCGCTGCACGCCCCGGGCCCCGTGCCCACCCGCCCCCCCTTCCTGGTCTCCGCCGCCGACGTCCCCGAGACGCGGCATCGCTACCCGAACAGCGAGGAGCAGATGGCTCCCTCGCGGGCCATCGGCCGCGCAGCGGGGTTGCGCCAACCTCGGCCTCCACCAGGTCCGGATGCTCCCCCCGGGGACCCGGACCTCGTGGCCTCACGCCGAGTCCTCGGAGGAGGAGTTCGTGTACGTCGTCGACGGTGAGGTCGACCTCTGGAATCGACGGCGAGCTCCACCCGATGAAGGCGGGGGACCTCGCCGCGTTCCCCTCGGGCACCGGCATCAGTCACACCGTCCTCAACGACGGAGACCGGGAGGCGCTCCTGCTCGTCGGGGGCGAGGCCGACAAGGTCGAGAATCGCATCGTCTACCCGGTGAACCCGAGCCGCCGCACGGACCTGCCGCCGAGCCGCTGGTGGACCGACGCTCCCCGGCGTCCGCTCGGCTCACACGAGACCGAGCGAAGCCGCGCCAGCGCCGAGGAGCGCCATGAGCACCACTCCTCCAGGACCTCCGTTACGGCCTGCGCAACCTGCGCCACCGGCCCGGCTTCGCCGCTGGTGGCCATCCTCACGCTCTCGCTGGGGATCGGCCTGAATGCCGCGGTGTTCACCGTGGTGGACGTAGCGCTCCTTCGCAACGTCCCCTACGCCGAGCCGGAGCGGCTGGTCCACCTCTGGCAGGTGCAGGACAACGCGGAGCGGCGGCGGTTTCGTTCGCCTGGCAGACCCTGCGGGAGCTCCAGGCCTCGCCGGACCTCTTCGGCTCGGTCGCCGGCTACTCCACCCCGCACCCATCGCCTGGACCGGTCGGCCCGAGACCCGAGGAGCTGCCGGCGCTGCTCGTCTCGGCGAACTTCTTCGACGTCCTCGGCGTCCGCCCTGCCCTCGGCCGCGGCTTCCTCCCCGGCGAGGACCAGGCCGGCGGCCCGCGCGCGGTCGTCCTCACCGACGCCTTCTGGAGGACGCGGCTGGGCGCCAATCCACGGGTCATCGGCACGACTCTGAGCCTCGCCGGCGAGCCCACCAGGTCGTGGGCGTGCTTCCTCCGGGCTTCCCCTTCGCGCCTGGAGGGGAGGCACGCCTGCTCGTCGCGGTCCAGCCGCAGGGCGACCGCGCCACCCGCCGGAACCTGAACTGGATCCGGCCCATCGCCCGGCTCCGCGACGGCGCCACGGTCCCGCAGGCGAGGAAGCAGCTGGCCGCGTTCGAGGACGCGCTCCGCGAGCGCTTCCCCGACGCGATCGGAGGCGTGGTGAGCGACGTGGTCCCGCTCCGGGACGAGCTGGTCGGGCGCGTCGAGCCGGTGCTGGTCCTCCTCTTCGTCTGCGTGAACCTGGTGCTCCTGGTGGCCTGCGTGAACGTGGCCAACCTCCTGCTCGCGCGGGCGGCCGGCCGGCAGAAGGAGCTCTCCATCCGGGTCGCGCTCGGTGCGGCCAGAGGGCGCCTGGTCCGTCAGCTCCTGACCGAGAGCGCGCTGCTCGCCGCCGCAGGAGGAGCGCTCGGGCTCCTCGCCGCGGAAGCTCAGCCTCCCGCTCCTGCTCGCGGGGATTCCTGTCGCGGGTACCGGGCGGGGATGCCGTTCCTGGAGCGGCTCGACGTCGACGGCCGCGTGCTGACCTACAGCGCTCGCGGTGGTGGTCCTCACCACATTCCTCTTCGGCCTCCTCCCGGCGCTCCGGGCCTCGCAGCCAGAGGTCCAGGCCGCGCTCAAGGACGCGGCACCGGCGACCTCGGGATCACCTTCGCCACCGGGCCCGCGATGTCCTGGTCGCGGTGGAGATTGCCCTCGCGGTGATGCTCCTCGGCTCGCCGGCCTGATGGGGAAAAGCCTCCTGCACGTCCTCGCCACCGACCCGGGCTACCGGCCCGAAGGAGTGGTCGGGCTCGAGCTGTCCGTCGCCCAGCCCGGCCCAGCCCAGGCGCCGGACGCGATCATCGCGCTGAGGGCACGACTCCAGGAGGCGGTCGACGCCATCCCCGGACTGTCCAGCACGGCGCGGGTGAGCCGGATGCCGGGGACCGGGAACGCGTTCTCGCACAGCTTCGTTCCTCGCCCCGACCGCCCGCGCCCCACGGGGCCCGAGCCCGACGCGTATGTCCGGGAGGTGAGCCCGGGCTACTTCCGCGGTCTCGGCATCGCGGTGCTCGGAGGGCGCGACGCTGGACCGGAGGACACCCGGAGCTCGGCGCGGGTGGTGGTCATCAACCGGGCCCTGCAGCAGCGATACTTCCCGGACGAGGACGCGATCGGGCAAAGACCATCCGGCTCGTCTCCTCGGACGCGCCGCTGACCATCATCGGCGTCGTCGGAGACCAGACGCTGGGAGGCCTCGACGAGCCGCAACCGCCCATCCTCTAACTACCCCGACACGCAGTCGGTCTCGGCGCGCTGGACGCTGCTCGTCCGCTCCTCC
>CAWCLY010000003.1:0-154521 GCA_963796475.1 uncultured delta proteobacterium | reverse complement strand
ACCCGGCGCGGTGGGTGGGGTGACGTCCGGCCCGCAGGGCAGCACGGTGACCGGGTCCTCGGGACCGAGCGTGGCGATGGCGCTCCGGGCCTCGCTCCGCGCCTTCTCGAACAGGCTCTGGCCCTCCACGAAGCGCATCCCCAGCCCGCGGTCCACCACCACCACCGTCGCCGCCGGGCCCGCGGCCTTCGACACCGCGGCGCCCGGACGCCGGAGCTCCGGACGGGCCAGCGCCAGGGGAATCGCGAGCAGGATGAGCGTCCGCAGCGTGTAGAGCGAGGATTCGCTTCAGCTTCAGGCGAGAGGCCGTGCGCCGCTGGCTCCGCAGCACGAAGGCGATGGCGGCGAAGGGGTGCGGCCGAGGCTTGCGCCGGTCGAAGAGGTGCACCGCGAGCGGGATCAGCGCCGCCAGCGCGCCGAGCAGCAGCCACGGCTGGGCGAACGTCACGCCGCCCTCCGCTGCCGCCGCCCGAGGAAGCGGAGCAGCACCGTGTCGAGCGGCTCGTCGGTGCGCACCAGCTCGTAGTCCACGTCCGCCTCGGTGCAGGCGCGCCGGGTGCGCTCGAGGAAGGCCCCGAGCTCCTCGAGGTAGCTCTCGCGGATCTCGCGGGGTTCACCTCGATGCTGCCGCTCGTCCTCCATCGAGAGGAAGAGCGTCGGGTCGTCGAAGGGGAACTTGAGCTCGGCCGGGTCGAGCACGTGGAAGATCGGCCAGGTCGTTCTTCCGGGCGCGCAGCGGGAGGATGCGCTTCAGCGCCTCGTCCCGGTCGTCGAACAGGTCGGAGAAGACCATCACCAGCGGCGCCGCGGCGCACCCGCTCGGCCAGGTGCTCGGCCGCGGCGCGGAGGTCGGTCCGGCCCTCCGGCTTGAGCGCGTCCAGCGTCTCCAGCACGCGTGTGCAGGTGCCCGGCCGGCGAGCGCGGCGGCACGTCGGCTGCGCCCGGCCCGGATCGACCACGCTAGCCCCACCGCGTCCTGCTGGCGCACGAGCAGGTACGCCAGCGTGCCGGCCAGCGTGCGTGGCCACCTCGAGCTTCGAGAGCGGGCCGCTCCGGTAGCCCATCGAGCCGCTCGCATCGACCACCAGGGTCGCCTTGAGGTTGGTCTCGTGCTCGAAGCGCTTCACGTAGTACTTGTCGAACTTGCCGAACGCCTTCCAGTCGAGGTGGCGCAGCTCGTCGCCCGGCGCGTACTCCTTGTGCTCGGCGAACTCCACGCTCTGGCCCTGGTGCGGGCTCTTGTGCAGGCCGGAGAGCACGCCCTCCATCACCGCCCGGGCGCGCAGCTTCACCCCGGCGAGCTTGGCCAGCGTTGCCGCGTCGAGCGAGGACGTCCACTCGGACCTGCCGCTACGCCTTCACCAGGCCTCAGGAGCTGCCGAGTCGACGATGCGCGAGCTGGTGATGCCCTCGCTCTCGGCGGGGAAGTTGGGGAGCACGCGGTGGCGGAGCACGGGCAGCGCCAGCGCGCGCACGTCCTCGACGGTCGCCGCGAAGCGGCCCTGGAGAACCGCCCGCGCCTTCGCCGCCACGACCAGGTACTGGCTCGCGCGCGGCCCTGCGCCCCAGGCCACGTACTTGTGCACGAAGCTCGGGCGCGCCCGGCTCCTTGGGCCGGCGTCTGGCGCACCAGCTCCACGGCGTAGCTGCACCACGTGGTCCGGCACCGGGCACGCGGCGCACCAGCTCCTGCAGCGCGAGAATCTGCTCGGGCGAGAGCACCTTCGTCAGCCGGGGCTGCGCCGCGCCGGTGGTGCTCTTGACGATCGCATCTCCTCCTCGGCGCGCGGGGTAGCCCACGTCGACGAGGAACATGAAGCGGTCGAGCTGGGCCTCGGGCAGCGGATAGGTGCCTTCCTGCTCGATGGGGTTCTGGGTGGCGAAGACCAGGAACGGCAGGTCCAGCGGGTAGGTCTCGGCCGCCGGCGGTCACCCGGTACTCCTGCATGGCCTGGAGCAGCGCGGCCTGCGTCTTGGGCGGGCGTGCGGTTCATCTCGTCGGCGAGGACGATGTTGGCGAAGAGCGGCCCGCGGCACGAAGCGGAACTCGCGCTGGCCGGTGGCCCGGTCCTCCTCGAGGATGTCCGTGCCGGTGATGTCGGAGGGCATCAGGTCCGGGGTGAACTGGATGCGGTTGAAGGTGAGGTTCAGCACCTCGGCCAGGGTGGAGATCAGCAGCGTCTTGGCCAGGCCCGGGCACGCCGACGAACAGGCAGTGCCCGCGGGAGAAGAGCGCGATGAGCAGGTGCTCCACCACCTCGCTCTGCCCCACGACCCGCTTCTCGAATCTCGCTCGACGATGGCCGTCCGGCGCCCGGGCCAGCGCCTCCACCGCGCGCAGGTCGGCGCCGGGCTCCACGGCAGTGAGGGGAGTCGAGGACATGGGAGAGGTCATAGCCGTTCGGTGGCCGTCGGTTCGGGTGCTTTGGGCGCCTTCTTGGGGGCGCGGTCGGGGTGGATGCGGAGGCTCGGCCAGCCCGCGCGGGATCGCGACGTCGGACGGGATCGGACTGTGGCCCGGGCAGGCGCGCCAGGAGCTCCGGCAGGCGGTCCGCGGGGAGCCCGGTGAGGACGGCGCGACGCGCTCCGCGCCCGGTCTGCCAGCGGGGCATCGCCGAGCGACTGGGCGGACTTGAGCAGCGCCAGATGGATCTCCGGGTCGAACGGGTCCTGGCGCCAGCGCGGACCGGTACGCGGACCTGGCCTCGGCCCACTGGCCACGGCTCAGGTAGATGCGCCCGAGGTGGACCTGCGTCGAGGCGAAGCCGGGGTGTGCCTCGAGCGAGGCGAGCAGCACCTTCTCCGCCTCCGTCGAGCCGCTTCACCGCCATCAGGGCCAGCGCGTACTTGTTGGAGATGGTCTCGTAGGCGCTGCCGACCAGCGCGTGCGCCTTGCCGTACTCCTCAGCCGCGGCCGGGAAGCGGCCCCGCTCCCGGAACAGCTCGCCGAGGTGCGCCCAGCGCCGCGCGGCCGGGTTCTCCACCTCGTCGAACTCGCCGAAGGAGATCTCCCGGCCCTTCTGCCCCTCCTCGGGCGGGGTGTTCTTCCCCTTGAGGATGGGCCGCTCGGAGGTGGCCGGAGGCTTGTTCACCGGGGCGCCGGCTGCGATCTGCAGGTAGGCCATCCAGCCCTTCTCGAAGGCCGGGAACGACTTGCCGGTGGCCTTCTCCACCGCCTGCTGGTCGGTGGCCCCGGCGCCCATCGTCTCCACGATGGTGCGGAGTGACCTCATCCCGTGCTCCTTGTGGAGATACTCGGCGGCGAAGAAGACCTCGGCGAAGGCGGTGGCCGCGTCCTTCCAGGTGGGGAGCTTGGCCATCGAGGGGTGCATCTTGGCGAACGGGATGAGGTCGTTCTTCTGCACCCGCTCGGCGAGCAGCGCGCGCGACGACGGCGGCAGCGCCTTCCCCGCCGGCCCCCGCCAGCGCGACTCGAGGTACTTGGCCATCGCCTCCTGGAGCCAGATGGGCACCGAGTTGTGCCCGGTCTGGGTGACGACCAGGTGCGTGTACTCGTGCGCCAGGGTGTCGAGCCAGTCGTAGCCCCGGAGAACCGCCTTGGGGGAGGTCACCATCAGCTTGTTGAACTTGCAGATGGCGATGGTGCCGGTCTGGTCTGATCTCCCGCTGGGAGAGGGTGGAGACGCGGGACAGCTCCGCGGCGTCGTTGACCACCTCGACCCGGACCTTGCCCGGCGGGGCGTGGCCGAGGTCCTTCTCCAGGGCCGCGCGCTGGGCCTCGAGCGCCTCGAGCGCGTACGGGGCGAGCACCGCGTCCTTTCCCTTCGGGTAGAGGAAGACGAAGTGCTCGCTCTCCGCGCGCGCGTGCTCACGGGTGATGGCGAGCGTGTCGCGTGCCAGGCGCAGGTAGCTCCCGGGCCGGTCCTCCACCCCGGCGAGCTCGAGCGCCGAGACCGCGTCCGCGTACCGGCCCTCGCCGAAGGCGACTCGCCCGGCGAAGAAGTCGAACGGACTCGTTGCCCTCGTGGCCCTGCTTCAGCCGCTCCAGCTCGGCGCGGGCGGCGACGTAGTCCTCCTCGTCGAGGGACTCCTCGAGCGCGCGCACCTTCGCCCGGACGTCGGCCGGGGCCGCCCAGGCGAGCGCGGCGGCGAGGAGGGCAGCGGCGGCGAGGGCTCGCCTCACTTCACCAGCTCCTCGTAGTACTGCTTCACCTGGTCCCGGTACCGCTCGGGCGTGCCCTGCTTCATCGCGTCCAGCAGGTCCTTGCGGAACTCGCGCGGGGCCCCGTTGGGATTCTGCGTCCGGAACCTCGACCTTCTGCCGGCTGAGGTCGTTGCCGCCCTCCTGCCCGCCACCGGCGAGGAGGGGCAGCGGGAGCCCGCCCTTGCCCCCGCCGCGCTGGCTCTGCTGCATGGACTGCTGCAGCTGCTCGAGCGAGTCGAGCGCCGCCTTCTGCTCCCCGTAGCCCCGCTGCGGGTCCTTCCCCTCGAGCCGCTCGGTGGCGCCCGCCATCCGGTCGGAGATCTGCTGGAGCGCCTCCTCGCCCTGCTCGCCGAAGAGCGGGGCCATCTGCTCGAGCTGGCGCATCTTCTGCTGCAGATCCTGGGCCTTCTGCCCGAGCTTTCGCTGGCCCTGCGAGAGCTCCTGGAGCTTCTGCCGGTCGCTCTGGCCGAGCTGGGAGGAGAGGGGCGGGAAGAGCTGGTCGAGCTTCTTGCGGATGTCGCGCACCGTCTCGGCGTCCTTCTCCAGCCGCTGGGCGAGCTTGCGTGACTTCTCGCGGACGTCCGGCGGATTCTGGTACGCCTCGTCCAGCGCGCGCTGCTGCTCGCCTGCCCGGGAGATCTCCTCCGCCTGCCGCAGCGCCCGCTGCGCCGCCTCGGCAGCGAGATCGAAGTCCTCCGACTTGAGCGCGGAGCGTAGGCTCTCCAGCTCCGACTTGGCCTGCTCGAGCGGCATGTCCGCCCGGGGGCTCAGGTCGTTCGGGCCCACCTTCTGGTAGTCCTGCGACACCTGCTCCGCCTTCTTCTGGAGCGTCTCGCGGAGCCCCTGCGCCGCCTGCTTCATCCGCTGGCGCATCTGCTCGCGGTAGCGATCTCGCACCGCCTTGGTCTGCTCGGCGAGCTGCTGCTGCTCCTCGGTGGTGGACTTCAGCGCGTCGCTGAACTCCCGGTACCGCTTGACCAGCTCCGGGTTGGCCCGGCCACCCATGTTGCCCGCGGCGTCGTCGAGGCCCTTCTGCAGATCGTTCATCTGCGCCTGGAGCTGCTGGAGCTTGGCCAGGGCCTCCTCGGTCTTGCCTTCCCTGAGGAGCTTCTCGATCTCTTCCAGCCCGCCCTGCATGTCCTGCTGCCTGGCCAGCTCGCGCATCGCCTCCACGTTGAAGTGCTCGTCGCGGATGCTCTTCTGCAGCTCCCCCATCCGGCGCGCCAGCTCCTCCATGCGCTTCCGGAGCGCGGAGACCTGGCGGAGGATCTTCTCCTGGAGCCCGGGATCCCGGGTGCTCTGGAACTGCTCGATGAGCTTGGCCAGCTCGCGCTGATCGCGCGCCAGCTGCCCGGCCAGCTCGCGCAGCTCCTCGAGTCGCTGCTGGTCGAGGAGTGACTCGAGGTAGAGGACGTCCTTCTCCAGCGCGCTGATCTCCTCCTGCGCCACGCGGGAGAGCCGGCCGTCCATGTCCAGCTCGGTGCGTCGGCCGGCGAGCCGGATCCACAGCTTGCGGGTGTCCGAGGTGGAGCGCACGCGCGCGGCCACGTCCTGGCCCACGTGCTCCAGGGCCGAGACCAGCGCCTCGTTGCGGTCGCGCTCCCGGGCCAGCGCGCGGGCGGTGCCGACCAGATCCCCGGCCAGGACCAGCCCGGAGGTGTCCACCGGCTCCTGCGCCCGGACCTTGTCCTCCGATTTCCGTGCGTCGCGGTCCGGCCCCTCCATGCGGGTGGCCAGATGGCCGACGAGGCGTTCCCACAGCTCGGCGGCGCGCCGCAGCGCCTCGCGCCTGTGCTCGGCGGCGCTGTAGACGAACAGCGTCTGCTCGCGGCTGGTCCCCTTCTGCGGCCCATCCACTGCGTCGTTGTCCAGGGCCTCCACGGCATAGGTGACCCGGTCGCCGGGGCCGAGCTTCAGCGGCGCCAGCTGCCAGCGGTACTGTCCCGAGCTCTTCCGGCCGTCGTCGTGGGCGAGCTTCTGCCGGTGCGACTGGCCGTCGGGACCCGTCCAGACCAGCGCCAGGTCTGACAGCCCGTAGTCGTCCGAGGCCTCCCAGCGGAGCAGCACCTCCTGCTCGGGGTCGACCTCCAGCCCCCCGCCGGGCAGGAGGATCGACACCTGTGGAGGGGCGTCCGGCTCGACGGTGAGGGGGAAGTCGGGGCCGCGGGCGGTCTCTCGCCCGGTGCGCCCGGTGAAGACCACGGCGTACGTGCCAGTCGCCTGGAGCACGAGGCTGCCGCCCAGGTCGCGGCCGTGCTCGACCCGGAGCGGCACCACCGCGGCGGTGCTCAGCTGCAGCTGCGCGCCCGTGACCGTCCGGTCCGCCCGGGTCCGCAGCTGGACCACGGTGCCCTTGGGCCCGGAGAGGTCACCGCTGCTGGTGACGGTGCGGGGGGCGAGCCCGGTGTACGCAGGGTACTGGTAGATCACCTCGAGCTCGCCGGTGATGGGCTCGCGCGCGCCCTGGGCCCCAGGCGTCGCCACCGGACGGAGCGCGAGCAGGAGCGTGCGCATCCGGTCCGGCCAGACCCCACAGACCAGCGCCAGGGCCGCCAGCGCACCAAGGGCGATGAACCCCGCCCGGCGGACCACACGGCGGTCCACGACCGTCTGCGCATCGAGCTGCGCCGTGCGTGCGTCCACCGAGCGGAGATGGGCGAGCGCGAGCTCGGTGGAGAACGCCGGGTCGTGGGCCATCGCCCTGCGGAGCTCGAGCGCGGCGAGCAGGTCGAGCGAGACCCCCGGCATGCGCGCCGCCACCAGCCGCGCCGTGCGAAAGGGGTTCCCCGCCGCCCGCGTCCAGTGCCGCCAGATCCGCTCCACGACGAGCCCCATCGCAACGAGCAGGGACAGGAGGAGAATCCACCGGACACCCCGGGGCCAGGCCCTGGCCAGCAGGCCGGCGAGCGCTCCTCCGGCGGCGACGGTCGCCGCGGCGAGCAGCACCGCCTCGAGCGCCACCGCCCGTGCCTGCCGGCGACGGACCGAGGCCAGGAAGCGGTCGACGGTCGCGCCCGCCGCCGCGTCCGTCGGCGCATCGGGGGAGCGAGGCTCGGTCTCCGGGGCAGAGTGCAGCAGGTTCACGGCGGTTCGGGAGGCGCCGGAGCGCCCGGCCCGGGCGACAACCCCGGAGCCTGCTCCGCCCTTCCTGGCAGAGCACACGAGCATGGCCTGTGGTGGGCCCTCCTGGGAAGTGGCGCCCCCGGCCGGGTGGCCGCCGCTGAACTGGGCCCCACAGGCCCGGGGAGGGCTCCAGGCGGTTCAGGGGTGCGCGCCGCCGGCGTTGGGGTGGCGGGCGCGGGACTTCGCCGCCCGGGGCCCTGGCCGCCCCGTGGCGGGCACGAAGCTCGTCGCCCCGGTGACGGTCAGGTGCGGCCGGAGCCGCTCGAAGCGCTTCCGGCTCAGGCCGCGCACCCGCATCACGTCCTCGGGCCGGCTGAACGGGCGCGCGGTTCGCTCCGCCACCACGTCCGCGGCGAGCCTGGAGCTGACCCCCGGCAGCGCGTCGATCTGGTCCAGCGTGGCGGTGTTCAGGTTCAGCACCCCCGTGCCTGCGGAGCGCTTGGCCTTGCCCGCTGTGGCCGACCCCGGCATCACCGGGGCGGCGTGGGCCCAGGCTCCGGAGAGCACCGCGGCGGCGACCAGCAGCCCGCGCGCACTCACTGGGCACCTCCCACCGCGGCGAGCGTCGGCTCCGCCGCCACCTCGGGGGTCTCACGGCGTTCGCCGGCCTCGCGCACGTGCAGCCTGCCGTCGAGCGGCAGCACATCCAGCAGCACGTTCAGTGACCCGTCCCGGTTGACGAACGCCGAACCCGCCCGGACCCAGACCGTCCCGCCCTTGCCTTCGCGGATGGAGAACACCGCAAGCCGCTTTCCTGTCGTCAGCACCTTCCACCTCCCGCCCTCGCCCGGACCGGCATGGCCCGGGGCCGGCCCGTCGATGCGGGCCGCACGGGTCGGGGCACGAGCAGGGGCCGTGCCACGCCCCGGCGTCTCGGAAGGTGGCGGGCGCGCGGTCCGTGGCGGGGGACCGGTGTCTCCCGGTTTCTGGACGGATGTTCAGTCGCCTCCCCGGCGACGAGGCTGGCCCACTCGGCGCAACTCCGCTGTCGGCGTCCGGGGAGGGACGGCTAGGGTCCGCCCCTCTCCCCTCACGTCAGGACACCGGCGATGTACCGTCTCTCCCTTCTCGTGCTGCTCCTCGGGTGCATCGCCCGCGCGGCGGAGCCACCGGTGGCGGGCGAGACCCCGCTCCCGACGCTGCCCTACACGCCCGGGCTGGACCCGCGCTTCATGGACCGCACCGTGGATCCCTGCGTGGACTTCTACGCGTTCTCGTGCGCCGGCTGGCAGAAGCTCAACCCCATCCCTCCGGACCAGTCCACCTGGAGCGTCTACGGGAAGCTCTCGGAGGAGATCGAGCGCCACCTCTGGGCGCTGCTGCGCACCGCCGCCGATCCCTCGGCGGCGCGCAGTCCCGTCCAGGTCCAGCTGGGGAGCTACTTCGGGGCCTGCATGGACGAGCCGCGCATCGAGGCGCTCGGGGCGACGCCACTGAACGCGGCGCTCGCCGACCTGGCCGCGGTGAAGGACAGAAAGGGCCTCGCCCGCTGGCTGGCGACGCAGCACATGGAGTCGTCCACCAGCGAGCTGCTCTTCGGGTTCGGCTCGGAGCAGGACGCCAGCGACGCCACCCAGTACCTCGCCGGGGTGTACGCCGGCGGTCTGGGGCTGCCGGATCGCGACGACTACCTGGACCAGGACAAGAAGTCGAAGGAGCTCCGGGAGAAGTACCGCGCGCACGTGGCGACCCTGCTGGGGCTGCTCGGTGACGATGCGGCGACCGCGGCGGGCACGGCGGCGATGGTGATGGACATCGAGACCACGCTCGCCCGGGCGAGCCTCACCCGCGTCGAGCGCCGTGACCCGTACGCGATCTTTCACCGCAAGACGGTGGCCGAGCTGGGCAAGCTCGCCCCGGCCTTCGACTGGAAGACCTACCTCGCCGGGATGGGCGTCCCCGACACCCGGGTGCTCAACGTGAGCCAGCCGAAGTTCCTCCAGACGGTGAACGCCCAGCTGGCGAAGCGGCCGCTCGCGGACTGGAAGCGCTACCTGCGCTGGCACCTGGCAAACACGCAGGCCCGGTACCTCTCGCGCCCCTTCGCCGACGAGGACTTCACCTTCCGGGGCAAGGTGCTCTTCGGGACCGAGGAGCAGGCCCCGCGCTGGAAGCGGTGCGTCCGCTGGGCCGATCGGGATCTGGGCGAGGCGCTGGGCGAGGTCTTCGTGCAGAAGAACTTCTCGCCCGAGCTCAAGCGGAAGACGCTGGAGATGCTGCAGCGCATCGAGAAGGAGATGGAGTCCGACCTCCGCACGCTCTCCTGGATGTCCCAGCCCACCCGGGCCCGTGCGCTGGAGAAGCTCGCGGCGATGGCCAACAACATCGGCTACCCCGACAAGTGGCGGGACTACGGCGCGATCGAGCTCGCCGCCGACGACTTCCGGGGGAACGTCGCCCGATCGATGCGCTTCGAGACCGCCCGGCAGCTCGGGCGGATTGGCAAGCCGGCGGACCGCGGCGAGTGGGAGATGACACCGCAGTCGGTCAACGCCTACTACAACCCCTCGATGAACGGCATGAACTTCCCGGCCGGCATCCTCCAGCCGCCGCTGTTCGACCCGAAGATTGACGCGGCGCCAGGCTACGGGAACACCGGGGGAACCATCGGACACGAGCTCACCCACGGCTTCGACGACGAGGGCCGCCAGTACGACGCCAAGGGGAACCTCAAGGACTGGTGGACCCAGGAGGACGCGGCGGAGTTCAGCAGGCGAACCGCCTGCATCTCCGAGCAGTTCTCGAGCTACATCGCCGTGGACGACGTCCACGTGAACGGCAAGCTCACCATCGGAGAGGACGTGGCGGACCTCGGCGGGCTCATCCTCGCCTACCGGGCGTGGAAGGCGGCCACCGCCGCGGAGCGGCTCGCGCCCATCGACGGGCTCACCCCCGAGCAGCGCTTCTTCGTGGGGAACGCGCAGTGGGCCTGCACCAACATGCGGCCGGAGACGGAGCGGCTCCTCGCGCGCACCGACCCCCACTCGCCTCCGCGCTACCGGGTGAACGGCCTGGTGGTGAACATGCCCGAGTTCGGCGCGGCCTTCTCCTGCAAGCCGGGGCAGCCCATGACCAAGCCAGCCGAGAAGGTGTGCAAGGTCTGGTGAGGCGGAGGGTCGAGCCGCCGGGTCCGCGGACCCCCTGCCTGCCGCTTGCGCGGCGGGCGGCCGCTGTGCCACACAGCGGTTTGCCCCCGGGTGCCCATGTCGGGCCCAACAGGGAAGCCGGTGAGAGTCCGGCGCGGTCCCGCCACTGTGAACGGAGCGGCCCGAGGAACCGGGCCGGTTCGACATCCTCCATCGGTCGCCACTGCGGACGGTCGGTCCGTGGGAAGGTGGGAGGACGAACCCGGACGAGAAGGCGCCATCGGGGCGCCGCCTGCGTCGCTGATCCGTGAGCCAGGAGACCTGCCCGAGGGTGCGGCGCCGGAGCCCCCGTCGCCGCAGCTGGCCTTTCTCTCTTCGGAGAAGAGAGCGGAAGGCGGACGATGGGCGGATGGCGTTTCGCCCGGGCCTGTCTCGGTCCGGCACTGAGCGTGGCGTCGATCGCCTGGGGGCAGTCCCCGGCCGCGGTCGAGCTGCCCCCGGTCGACGTGCCGGTGCCGGCGGCCCCCCCTCCGCCCGAGTCGCCCCTGGTCCGTGACCCGACGGCCCTGACCACCGTGGTGGACGTCTCCTCGCGCCGGACCGACGTCTCCACGCTGGGGACGCTGGTCAGCGAGGCTCCGGGCGTCCAGCTGCAGCAGAGCGGCGGCCTCGGCCAGAGCGAGCAGCTCACCCTCCGGGGCGCCTCGAGCACCGGCGTCCTGGTCCTGCTGGACGGCGTGCCGCTCAACGGCCTCGGTGGCATCGCCGACCTGAGCCTCGTCCCGCTCCCGGTCGTGCAGCGCGCCGAGATCCTTCGCGGCGGGGCGAGCGCCCGCTATGGCGCCGGCGCGCTCGGAGGAGTGGTGAACCTCGCCACCCCGAACGGTGCCGAGCCCGCCCTCGCCGGCGACCTGACCTACGGCAGCTTCGGCACCCTCCAGGGCAGCGCCAGCGTGTCCGGCCCGGCGCTCGGCGGAACGGGCCTGCTCTCGGCGAGTGCCGGCCACACCAACGGCGACTTCACCTACACCTACGACCCGCTCGCCGGCACTCCGGCCAGCAGCCCGCAGACCGTCGTTCGCCAGAACAACCAGTCCACCTGGGTGGGGGGGCTGGCCAAGGCCGGCGGCTTCGTCGGCGCGTGGCGCATCGACGGCCTGGTCCTGGTCAACTCGGTCTCCCGGGGCCTGGCGGGCACGGTGGATGCGCCCTCTGCGGACGCCCACCAGGACTTCCTCGCGCTCCAGGCCGATCTGCGGATGTCGCGCGCCTTCGGCTCGGGGGCGGAGACCTCGCTCCGGCTCGACACCCGGCGCGAGACCAACACCTTCCGGGGAGGCTTCTTCTCCGAGGACACCCGGTGGTGGCAGGCCGCGCTCTCCTGGGACGGAACGCTTCCGCTCGGCCACCACTGGCTGTCGGCCTCCGCCTCGGTGGGGCTGTCCTTCGCCGACGCGGGGACGAACGCGCCCAGATGGGTCGTCACCTCCGTGTCCATCCAGGACGACTGGAGGCTCGCCCAGGACCGCGTCTCCATCGTCCCTTCCCTCCGGCTCGACCAGGCGGGCCCCTTCGTCGGGCTGTCGCCGAAGCTCGGCGTCTCCTGGTCGCTGCCCCCGGGCGTGGTGCTGCAGGCCAACGCCGGTCAGTCGTTCCGGGTGCCCTCGTTCGTGGAGCTGTACATCCCGAGCGGGAACACGCTCGCCAATCCGGACCTCCAGCCGGAGCGAGGCGTCTTCGTCGACGCGGGGGCGGGTCTCTCGGGTTCGCTCGGACTGCTCCGGGTGGCGGGCTTCGCCGCGCAGTACGAGAACCTCATCATCTACGAGTACCAGCCGCCGCTCCCCGCCAGGCCACGCAACACCGGGGCGGTGCGGGCGGCAGGGATGGAGCTCGAGGGTCGGCTCTCTCCGGCGCCCTGGGTGGAGCTGAGCGGGAGCTACACGCTGCTCTTCACCCAGAACATCCGCGACATCCAGCCGTACTACGGCAAGGAAGTGCCCTTCCGGCCGCGCCAGCGGGGATTCCTGCGGATCCTCGCCGGTCCGGAGCGGGTCCGGCTCCGGGCGACGATGCGCGCCCAGTCGCTGATGTACGTGAATCGATTGAACACCGAGTTTCTCGCCATCCAGGGCCGGGCGCTGTTCGACGCCGGGGTGGACGTGCTCGTCCTCCGGCGACCCGAGCTCGTCGCCTCGTTCACCGCAACCAACATCGGCGACGTCCAGACGCGGGACTTCGACGCCTACCCACTGCCCGGCCGGGCCTTCTTCGCCACCCTCACGTTCCGCCTCGACCTGCCGCACCCCCGGTCGAGCGCTCAGCCCTCCACACCCGAGGTCTCTCCATGACGTCGTCTCCCCGCGCGGCCCTGGCCGCCCTCCTCCTCGCCGCCGCTGCCGTGCTCCCAGGCTGCCTGACCTCCAGCGAGCTCCAGTGCATCGCCGGTCTCGAGAAGTGCGCCGACACCTGCGTCGCGACCCAGACCGACAACAACAACTGTGGCTCGTGCGGCTCGGCCTGCAACGGCGGAAACGTCTGTGTCGCCGGCGGCTGTGTCTGTCCGGTGGGACAGCAGGTCTGCAACGGCATCTGCACCGCCATGGCGACCGACCCGAGGAACTGCGGTTCCTGCGGCTACACCTGTGGCAGCGGCCAGGCCTGCAACCAGGGTGTGTGCGAGGACTGCGGGTCCGGAGGCTGCCGGACGGCGCTCGTGGCCGGCTGCATCGCCGCCCCGGGCGGCTACCTGCAGAAGATCCACGACGTGCCGGGGGGGCTGCTCTTGGACGCGGCGGCGAATCCGCCGGGGGCCTCGTTCCCCGACGCGCTCGGCGTCCTGGGCTCGGTCCTGCTGTACGCCGACGACGACAGCGCGAGCCTGTTCGAGATCCCGGTCGGCAGCCTGGGCAGCGCCAGCGCCACCCGTCCTCCGCTCGTGGGCACGTCGGGCGGCAGCAATGCCGGCACCAGCCAGCTGTACATCGCTCCCGTCGCGGGAGGGACGCTGCTCTACGCCACGAATTCCTTCGTCAATGCGATCCGCATCTTCAACGGTCCACCCGCGCTGGACGCCGGAACGCTGCTCGGGCCGACCGGCGCCGGGTCGCTCGGTCTGGTGACCGCCGGCGGTGTGGGGTTCGACGCCGGAAGCTTCCCCGAGCCCTTTGCGGCGATCGGCAATGACCTCTTCGTTCCGCTCAACGGCACCGGACAGGTGATCCGGGTGAACGTGAGCAACCCAGCGAGCGCGCAGTTCCTGGCCACCTACGAGCTGGCGCCCCTGGTGGCCGCGCTCCCGGGTGGAGGCGTGGCGCCCGACGGCGGCCCGTTCATCGCCTCGCCCACCCAGGCCATCGCCCGGAACGGGTACGTCTACGTGGCGGCCAACGTGCTCCGCTACTACGGCGACCGACCCGGGGCCGACTACGGGCCGCCGCTGGTGGTGAAGATCGACCCGAGCGCGTCGGGCCAGGCAGCGGTCACGGCGGTTGCCGGGCTCGCCGACGCAGGCATCGGCTGCCAGAACGTCGAGTGGCTCGCCTCCATGCCCCTCGGAGCCGGAACCACGCCGATGCTCGTGAGCTGCGCCGGCGCGCGCAGCTACGACAGCACGTACCAGGTCACCTCGGTGGCCAACACCGCGCTGCTGCTCCTCGATGCGAAGGACAAGCCCATCGGCCTCTGGACCCCGAGCTCTCTTCCCGCTGCGCAGCCCCCCAGCGTGGGCCGCGCAGTGCCGCAGAACACCAGCGTCTACGTCGCCGACGAGACCGCCGCCCGGCTGTACGTGGTGGACTACACGACCAACGGGTTCGTGGAACGGGTTGGCTACGTGAACGGCCTCACCCCGCCGACCATCTGCCCCTCCTACATCAGTGACCTCACGGTGGTACCCGCGCCGTGATCTCCGCCCTCCTCTGCGCCGCGGTGCTCGGCGCCGGAGCGGACCCGGGTCCCATCCGGCTGCTCGGGCCTGCGCCAGCAGGGGAGGTGCGCCGGGTGGTGACGCTCGCGCCGTCGCTGACCGACGTGGTCCTCGCCCTCGGCGCCGGAGAGCGGCTGGTGGGCGTCTCCCGTTTCGACGAGCGGCCGGAGGTGGCGCGGCTCCATCGGGTTGGGGGCTTCGTCGACCCGAGCGTGGAGGCGGTGATGGCGCTCCACCCGGACCTCGTGCTCGCCCAGCCCGGGCCGGGGAATCGCCGCGCGGTCGAGGCGATGGCCGGGCTCGGCGCGCCGGTGCTCCTCCTCCCGCTCGGGACCGTGGCGGACGTCCTCGCCGCCGAGCGCGCGGTGGGAAGGGCGCTGGGGCGGACCGCGCAGGGCGAGGCGCTGGCGCGGGCGCTCGAGTCGACCCGCGCGCGCATCCGGGAGCGAGCCCGGACGGAGCGCCCGGTCCGCGTGCTGCTGGTCTACGGCTTCGATCCCCTGGTCGTCGCCGGGCCGGGAGGCTTTGCCGACGAGCTGCTGGCCGACGCGGGCGCAGTGAACGTGGCCTCCGACGCGGCCAGCCCCTACCCGGTGTACTCGCTGGAGCACGCCCTGAAGCGCCGGCCGGAGCTCATCCTCGACGCCGCTGCTCGAATGGCGGGCAAGGACCGGCTCCGGGAGCTGCCCGGGCTGCGCGAGGCGCGCTGGGCGTTGCTGTCTGACCAGTCGCTCCTCCACCCGGGACCGGCGCTCGGCCGCGGGCTCGAGGAGCTGTTCCGTCTCGTCCACCCGGAGGCCACCCCGTGACGACGGTGGCGCTCCAGGACGCGGCCGGCGGGCTCGTGTCGGTGCGGTTCACGCCGGCTCGGGCGGCGCTCGTGCTCGGCGGGCTGCTCCTCCTCGCCGTGGCCGCCCTGGCTGGCTCGGTGCTCCTGGGCGAGTACCCGGTGGACCTCGGGCGCGCGCTCACCGAGCCAGGCTCCGCGGACGCCCGGGTGCTCTTCGGCCTGCGCATCCCCCGGGCGCTCCTCGGGGCGATGGTAGGCGCCTCGCTCGCGGCGAGCGGCAGCGCGCTCCAGTCCCTGCTGCAGAACCCCCTGGCCGATCCCTTCGTGCTCGGCGTCTCGGGCGGCGCCGCGCTCGGAGCGACGCTGGCCCTGGCGCTCGGGCTGCAGGCGCTGGCCGGTCCGTCGCTCTTCGCCTTCGTGGGCGCGGTGGCGGCGATGACGCTGGTGCTGGCGGCGGGTCGGGCCCGCAGCTCTCCCTACGCCGCGCTCCTCACCGGCGTGGTGTTCAACGCCTTCGCCGCCGCGGTCATCACCTGCATCAAGACGCTGCTCACGCCCGGACCGGCTGGGCGAGGTGCTGTACTGGCTGGCCGGGAACCTCGGGTACGAGCGGCCCAGGACGCTGCTCATCGGCGGCGCGCTCCAGCTGCTCGCGCTCGGCGTGCTGTGGGCCGAGTCGGCGCGGCTCAACCTCCTCTCGCTCGGGGACGACGAGGCCGCCTCGCTCGGTGTGCCGGTCCGCCGCACCCGCGCCATCGTCCTCGCTCGCCACCTCGCTCAGCGTCGCCGCGGCGGTGGCGCTCGCGGGGCTGGTGGGCTTCGTGGGACTCATCGTCCCCCACGCTCCTGCGGCTCTGGCTCGGTCCGGACCAGCGGCTGCTCGTCCCGGCGAGCGCGCTCGGCGGCGCCGCGTTCCTGGTGCTGGCCGACGCGCGGACGCGGATGCTCTTCGGGGTGTTCCACGCCGAGCCCCCGGTGGGCGTGGTGACCGCGGTGCTCGGTGGACCGCTCTTCGTCTGGCTGCTCTCGCGGCGGGAGCACGCCGACGTGAGCACCCGGCCCGCGGCGCTCGAGACCTCCGCGCTGTCGGTGGGCTACGGCCGCTGTCGCGGTCGTCTCCGAGCTGTCGCTCGACGTCGCGCCGGGGACGCTCTGGGCGGTGCTCGGCCCGAACGGCGCGGGAAAGAGCACCCTGCTGCGCACGGTGCTCGGGCTCGTGCCGCCGCTCGCCGGGTCGCTGCGTCCCTCTTCGGCACACCGCTCGAGCGCTGGGAGCGTCGCGGGCTCGCCCGCAAGGTGGCCTGGGTGCCGCAGACGTTCGACGGGGAGTCGGGCTTCACCGGGCTGGAGCTGGCGCTGATGGGGCGGTCGCCTCACCAGGGCGGCTGGGGTCTCCCCGGTCAGAGAGACCTCGCCGTGGCGCGGGCGGTGCTGGCCGAGCTGGGCATCTCCCACCTCGCGGGCCGCGTCGTCTCGCGCCTGTCCGGCGGCGAGCGGCGGCTCCTGCTGGTCGCGCGCGCGCTCGCCCAGGAGCCCGACCTGCTCCTGCTCGACGAGCCCACCGCGTTCCTCGACCTGCAGCACCAGGCCCAGGTGCTCGAGCGCGTGCGCGCGCGGGTCCGGGGTGGGCTCGCGGCCGTCGCCGTGCTCCACGACCCGAACCTCGCCGCCGCCTTCGCCGACGCGGTGCTCCTGCTCCGGGACGGGCGGGTGCTCGGCCAGGGGTCGGCCTCCGAGCTGCTCGATGCCGATCGGCTCGGACGGCTCTACGGACTCGGGCTCGCCGAGGCGCGCACCGAGGCCGGGCACCGCCTCTTCGCCCCGCGAGGACGGCCGTGAGCGCGCCGCGCCTCTCCCGCGCGCTGGGCGCCTCGGCCGGGGTCCATCTCCTGGGGCTGGCGACGGTGCTCACCCTGGCCCATGCGCCCGCTGCCCCCCCGCCGCCGCCCCTGCGCGTGTCGCTCGTTCCGGGCACCGCCGCCGGTCCGGGGCCGACGGCTCAGGCGATCGACGGCGAACCGGGCGCCGGGGGGACCGGAGCTGTCGACCGAGTGGCGCCGACGCATCCGTCGCCGGCCCAGCCGCCGGCGCGCGCGTCCCGTCGCGGCACCGCTCACGACGAGGCGCCACCCGCTGGCGAGCGACCCGGACAGTCGCCGCCCGTGCTGGCCGGCCTGGCGGCGGTGCAGGACGACCTGTGGGTGCTCGGGGCTCCAGCGCCCGTCCGGACCGCACGCCTCGGGCAGCGGCACGGCGGCCAGCGCTCCCGGCAGCGCTGGAGGGACGGGGGCGCCGAGCGACGCCAACGGCAGCGGCGTGGGCGGCTCCAGCGGGGCAGGGGCCTCCGGCGCGGCATCGCTCCTCGAGACGCTGCAGCGGCGTCTGGCGTGGTCGGCGGCGCGCTGCGCTCCGGCCGCCGCCGTGCGGCTCGCCCGGCATGGGGTGCCCGGGGTGCCGCTCCACTTCTGCCTGGATGCGTCCGGGATGCCGAGCGGGGTGGGTCTGCTCGGGACCACCGGCTCGGACCAGCTCGACCGCGCGGCCAGGGACTGCGTCGTCCCGGGCGCCCTGCCGCTGCCGCCAGCGCCGGGCTGCTACACCGTGGAGGTCCGCTTCCCCATCCGCGGATGAGCAGCCCGGGGGCGTTGGCTACGGCTGCTTCGTCTTCATCTTCTCCGGGCCGCCTGTCCCGGGGGCTGCATCCCAGCTCGGCCCCATGTCGACGCCGTTGACGAAGTAGTGGTCGCTCGGGCGGTACACCCGGCCGCCCCGCTGGGCGTTGCGCATCTCGGGCTCGTCCAGGTCGGCCGACGGCTGCGTCGAGCCCCGTCCAGGCGCCGACTCGGTGATGCCCGTGCCCGGGCCGAAGATACCAGTGCCGGCAGGAGCGCCCGGGTCCGCAACGCGCGCGACATCCGTGTCCTGGGTGTCATTCATGTCCGAGTTGACGCCAGCGGTGCCGTTGCGCTGGTCACGTCCGTGGCCAGTGCCGCCGTAGTCGATGCCGGACCAGGCCATCTCCTGGGAGCGGGTCGTCAGCGGCACGACGTCCCGCGTGGCGGGAGGGTCGCTGTACTGGTCACAAGCCGCGACGGTGGCGGCGGCGCACACCCAGATCCAACGGTGCATCGTTCCCATCCTGTGGAGTGGCTCCCGAGGCGTTTCCGGTCGGCTCTCCTAGCCGGTCCGGGGACGCTTGGCCAGGGGTCGGGAGCTCCGCCAGGGGGTCCTAGCTGGCGCAGCGCGCGCAGCGCCCGCGGACGTGGATCTCCGCGGTCGAGCGTGCGGCGAGCGCCGGCGATAGGGTCACCGCGTCCACCGGGAGACACTCCAGCGCTCCGCACTCGGTGCAGCTGAAGTGGGGGTGGTTCTGCTCATGCCGGCGGGCATCGGGACCGCGCAGGTCGAAGCGCCACACGTGGTCACCCAGGTCGCGCCGGTGCGCGAGCCCGCGCTCGGTGAGGTCCATGAGGATCCGGTAGACCGTGGTCCGGTCCATCCCGTCCTGTGGAAGCAGGGCCACCATCTCGGGGTGGCTCATGGGCCGGGCCGACTTCTGGAGCGCCTCGAAGACCCGGAGCCGTTGCTCGGTGACCCGGAGTCCGGCCTCGCGCAGGGAGCGTCGCGCGTCCGTGCCACGGGCGACTGCGCTGCCGTTGGTCCAGGACGTCGCAGCTTCTGGGGGGGCCATGGTCTCTTCCTTTGCTGGCTCCGGCGGCGCCGGGGCAGTCAGGCCTGTTGCCCGAAGCAAGGACGTCGCCAAGCCGAAGCCGTGTATTTCCAGCCACTTGGCATGAGTGGGCCCCTGGAAATTCAAGTGGCTGGCATCACCTGATGCAAAGCAATGACATCACCGGGGACTAGCCCATCGGGCCGCGGAGCTGCTTGCCGCCCAGGAGGTGCAGGTGAAGATGGAAGACCTGCTGGCACGCGTCAGGCCCGCTGTTCATCACCAGGCGGTAGCCCGAGCCAGCGATCCTTCGCTCCATCGCCACCCGGCCGGCCGCGAGGACCAGGTGGCCGATCAGCTCGCGGTCCTCCGCGGTGAGCGCGGTGTTGGCGGGGATGTGCTGCAGCGGGACGAAGAGCACGTGGACCGGCGCCTGCGGGTTGATGTCGTCGAAGGCGATGCACCGGTCGTCACGCATCACGAGCCGGGCGGGAATCTCTCCGTCCCGGATCTTGCAGAACACGCAATCGGACATGGCGCGGACTTTGCCCGCGCTCACCGCCGGATTCCAGTGAGCGCGCTGCGCAGGGTGGTGCTCCTCACGCCAGTCCCCCGCGCTGGCGCTCGCCGTTGCCGCAGCGCGCCGATGACCGGTCGCGGTCCCGGATCCGGGACCACCCGGTGGCGTCACCATCATGCACCGCGCCATTTGAAGCGGGAGCGACGCTCTTTGCAGCGAGTGTGGTTCCAAGTCCTCGCCACAGCGTGCTGAAACCACCGCCCGCAGCCCGGAGCAGGGGGCGCTCGGAGGGTGGATCCATGAAATGGAAGTCGCTGTTCGTCTGCGCGCTGGCGTTGCCAGCGCTGGTGAGCGCCGCGCCGCAGTCCCGGCAGCGCGGGCATATCGTCCAGCTGAAGGACCGCAACGAGCTTCAGCAGAAGCTCCGCGCAGGCGGCTACAAGGCCAGAGGTGGGATCGACAAGTCGCAAACGAGGAAGGACGACGACGACAAGAACCGCTCCTTCCCGCACTTCACCCAGTCCTTCACCTACGGCGGGGTGAACTACCCGTACACGATGGTCGGTTACCCGCCCGCGACCGGCCGGAACACGAGCGTGCGGTCGGTCATCGTCCCCATCCGGGTCCACTTCGTCTTCTTCACCGACGACGGCAGCGAGATTGTCTTCGAGCCGGATGCGGCGGTGACCAGCATCCTCAACTCACCGCTCTACCAGCGCGCCCAGTTCGCGAACGGCGTGGGCCAGTTCGGTGACCAGCTCCAGCGTGCGGCGTTCTGGAACATGATGGACAAGCACCACAGCTGGCACGTGGAGATGAACCGACCCCAGATCGCCAAGACGCTGGACCTCTACATCACCCCCGAGACCGGCGGACTGTTCCAGCTCGGCTCTGCGATCTTCGGAAACGTCCTGATCGACGCCATGGACGCGGTCCTCAACACGTACATCCAGGCCGCGGGCATCGACCCCGACGTGCTGCCGATCTTCGTGACGGACGACGTGATCGCCGAGGCCCTCGGCTACCACAGCGCGACCCAGTTCACCGGGAGCCAGGTTCTGAACACTTACATCTACACCAGCTGGCTCGACCCGAACCTCGTCGACTCGATCATCGCCGACGTCAGCACCATCAACCACGAGCTGGCGGAGTGGCTGAACGATCCCTACGTCAACAACATCGTCCCGCTGTGGCTCTACCCGCCGCCGGGGAATCCGCGCGTGATCTGCGGCGACAACCCGTTCCTCGAGGTGGGCGATCCCGAGGGCAACGGTCCGACCTTCGACGATTTCCCGACCGTCCCCATCACCCTGGGCGGGGTGACGTACCACCTCCAGGACATCGCTCTCTTGCAGTGGTTCACCGGCGAGGTCCCCTCGAGCGCCTTCGGCGGCTGGTACGACTTCCCCGCCACCACGTACCTGACGCAGCCGTTCCAGCCCTGCCCCTAGCTCCAGCGCGGGCTCAGGGCAGGTCGGCGCGGTACGACGGGTCCGGTGCGCAAGGCCCGTCGAACAGCCTCGCCAGCACCACCGGGCCGTCCCGGGCGATCACCGCCTGGGGCGGCACGGCGGAGGCAGCGGTCAGCACCACGTCGTAGTGCCGCGACGCCCGTGGCGGCCCGAGGTGCGAGTACATCGGCGCGTCCCGATGGAAGTACGTGTAGCCGCCGGACCAGGCGATGTGCGTCGCCTCGATCTTGAGACCGCACAGCGCAGGGAGCTCGCTCGCCACGAGCAGCAGCCGGTTCACCGGGGCGAAATCGTCGTAGGCGCTCACTGCGTTGCGCTGCCCGTCGTACGCGCCGAGCTCGCCGAAGGTCAGGGTATGGAAGCGCGCGGCGGACACCAGGGCAGCGGCCAGCGCCAGCCCGACGGGGATCCGGCGATCGATGCGGGTCGCGGCGACCGCCAGCCCCACCCCGGCGAGCGCCATCGCCGCGGGCAACACCGGGAGGATGAAGCGGAGCTCCTTGTGCGGGATGGCGCTGTGCACGGCGAGGAAGAGCAGCACCGCGGCCGCGAGCGAGGGGGCGCGACGGATGCCGAGCGCTCCGGCCAGCAGGAGGACCGCGGCGACCCCCGGCATGCAGCTCCAGAGGGTCCGCAGGTAGTAGTCCGGCGGCGAGGCGCCGAAGAGCGCCCCCTTCCCCTGCACCCAGTTGTAGCGCCAGTACGCCTCGGCGGAGTGGAACCATCCCCCCCAGGTCAGCCGGTCCAGCATCCCGAAGAGGAGCGCCCAGACGAGAAGCACGGCCGTCACCTCGGCCGCCTCGCGCCACCGCCGGCGCACGAGCCAGGTGCCGGCGAGCGCCACGCAGAGGAGCCCATCTTGAAGCCGCAGCAGCACCGCGAAGCCGAGCAGCGAGGCGCCGAGCAGCCGTTCCCGCCGCGTGGCACCGGCCGGGAGCGCCCAGGCCAGGCCGAGCGTGACGGGGAAGGCGGAGAGCGGCTCGGAGAGCCCGCGCGGGGCGAAGTAGATCGCCGGGGCGGCGAGCGCCCAGAGCGCTCCGGCAGCAGCGGACTCGAGCGGGCCTGCCCCCATCCGCCGCGCGAGCCGCGCGGTGGCCCACGCCGTCGCCACCCCGACGGCGGCGAAGACCAGCTTGGCCGCCGGCACGTAGAGCGCCGGGCGCGAGAGCCCGAGCGCACGGAAGACCTCGAGGAGCCCGGCGACGAGCCCCGGCAGCGCCCAGCTGCGGAGCCCCTCGCGGAACTCGAGCGGAACCCAGCCCCGCCCCCACACCAGCCAGTGCGCCGGCTCGAGCGACTGGTAAATCTCGTCCGGCCAGGCGATGCCCTGGTCGGTGATGGCCAGCCAGCCGCGCAGCGCCGCCCCGGCCGCCAGCGCCGCGAGCAGCAGCCACCACGCGCGCCGCGTGTCGTCGGCGGTGTCAGCTGGGGCGTCGGGCGGCGGCACGTGGGGGAGCCCCGTGATACATCAAGGTCATCCGTTCATGGGCTCGATCAAGATCGCGCGACTGCTGGAGGACCGGGACTACGGGCTCCAGCTGACCCTGGTGACCGGCGCCGAGGGGCTCGGCCGGGCGATCACCAGCTCGCGCATCCAGAAGCCCGGGCTCGCCCTGGCCGGGTACACCGAGCACCTCCACCCCGAGCGGGTCCAGGTCTTCGGCAACACCGAGATCGCCTACCTCAACACCCTGGACGAGGCGACCCAGCAGGAGGCGCTCCGGAAGCTGAGCGACTCCAACCTGGCCTGCGTGGTGGTCACCAAGGATCTCGCCCATTCCGCAGCTCGCTGGTCGACGCCTGCAGCGCGTCCCAGCTCGCGCTGATGAAGACCCCGCTGCTCAGCTCCACCTTCATCCAGCAGGTCACCGCCTTCCTCGAGGAGGCGCTCACCGAGTCCGCCAGCCTGCACGGCGTGCTGATGGACGTCTTCGGCGTGGGCATCCTCCTGCTCGGCAAGTCGGGCATCGGCAAGAGCGAGATCGCGCTCGACCTGGTCATGCGCGGGCACCGCCTGGTCGCCGACGACATCGTCGAGGTGACCCGCCGCAAGCAGGACACGGTCTACGGGTCCGGCAATCCGCATCATCAAGCACCACATGGAGATCCGCGGCCTCGGCATCATCAACATCAAGGACCTGTTCGGCGTGGCCGCCGTCCGCGACCGGAAGAAGATCGAGCTGGTCATCGAGCTCGTGGAATGGGATCCCCACCGCGAGTACGACCGGCTGGGCGTCGAGGAGCGCTTCTTCAACGTCGTCGGCGTGGACCTGCCCCTCTCCACCATCCCGGTCCGCCCGGGCCGCAACATCACCACGCTGGTCGAGGTGGCGGCCCGCAACCACCTTCTCAAGCTCCAGGGCCACCACAGCGCCAAGGAGTTCGCCGAGCAGCTCAACCGCGCCATCGCAGAGGGCGCGATGCGGAGGACCCTGGGCGAGGAGGTGGAGTGATGGACGCTCCGGCGAACGAGCGCCGGCGCATCGTCATCCTCACCGGCATCTCCGGGTCGGGAAAGTCCACCGCCGTCCGGGCGCTCGAGGACGCGGGCTACTTCTGCATCGACAACCTCCCGGTCGTCCTCCTGCCCCAGCTCACCGGGCTGGCCGAGCTGGCCCAGCCCGACACGCGCCTGGCGCTGGTGGTCGACGCGCGGGAGGGCGAGATGCTCCGCCAGGCGCCCGGCATCCTCGCCCGGCTGCGCGCCGAGGGGCACCACGTCGAGCTCGTCTTCCTCGACGCCTCGGACGAGAGCCTGGTCCGCCGCTTCTCGGAGACCCGGCGCCGGCATCCGCTCGCGCCCGAGGACAGCGTCCCCGTCGGCATCGCCCGCGAGCGCGAGCTGCTCGCCGACCTGCGGGACCTCGCCGACCAGACCATCGACACCTCGCAGCTCAACGTCCACGACCTGAAGCGGCTGGTGATGGCCCGGTTCGGGGAGTCGGGGGCGGCCGTCCCGAGCCTCACCGTCATCTCCTTCGGCTACCGGTATGGCGTCCCGCCGCAGGCGGACCTCGTCTTCGACCTGCGCTTCCTCCCCAACCCGTACTTCGTGCCCGAGCTGAAGCCCCTGACCGGGGAGGACCCGGAGGTCGCCCGGTACGTGCTCGAGCGGCCCGAGACCCAGGAGTTCCTCGACCGCATCGTGGACCTGGCGCAGTTCCTCTTCCCCCGCTACCAGCGTGAGGGGAAGGCGTACCTGACGGTCGCCCTCGGCTGCACCGGCGGGAAGCACCGGAGCGTCGCCGTGGCCGCCGCCCTCGCCCAGCGCCTCGGCGCCGGAGGGGCCGGCGTGCAGCTCCGGCACCGCGACATCGAGAAGGAGTGAGACCGAGCAGGCAGGCTCGGCCCGTCGCTCCGGCAGGGCTGCTCCAGGCCTGTTACTGGTCCTCAGAAGATTTGGCGAGGGTCGTTCCAACCCAGGGGTCCCTCCGGACGCCGGCTGGCCCCCCCCCGATCTCCGTCTTATCCTCTCGGTGGTGTGAAGATCCGGTGCGCTGGACGAGTCGAAAGGTTGCAGCCCACGGCAGCGAAGGAGTAGGGAGCCGCGGCGGACTGCAGAGAGGTGTGAACATGGTCGGGCTCGTGGTTGCAGCCCATGGTCGTCTTGCGCAGGAGCTGGTGGCGACCGCCGAACAGATCATGGGGCCTTTGGCCGAGGTGGCCACGGTGAGCATCGAACCGGGCACCTCGGCGGAGACGATCCGGAGTCAGCTCCGCGCTGCGGTGAGCGAGCTCGAGCACGGCGAGGGCGTGCTGGTGCTGGCCGACCTGTTCGGCGGCACCCCGTGCAAGGAGTCCCTGCTCCTCTGTCAGAAGGCCCACGTCGAGGTCCTTGCGGGCGTGAACCTCCCGATGCTGATGAAGGCCGCCTCGCTCCGGAAGGAGCACCTGCCGCTGCACGACCTGGCCGAGGCTCTCCTCACCTACGCCCAGCGCAACATCCGGTTCGCCTCGGAGCTGGTCCGTGACGCCGCCGCCGGGCGCCACGTCACCTCCTGAGATGTCCGTCAGGGCCGGCCTCTAGGGTCCGGCCCGCGCCCAAGGCACGCACGCACGTGATCAACTTCCTCCGCATCGACGGTCGACTCATCCACGGCCAGGTGGTCGAGGCCTGGCTACCGGGTCTCAAGGTCGCCCGGGTCGTCGTCGCCGACGACGAGGCCGCCCACAGCCCCCTGATGAAGACGGCGATGGGCCTCGCTGTGCCGCCCGAGCTCGAGGTGGACATCCGTCCGCTCCGGGAGGTGCCGTTCCCGGCCATCGCCTCCGACTCCATCCGCACCCTGCTCCTGCTCCGTGACATCCCGGCGCTCATCCAGGCGAAGGCGTCCGGGCTGCCGCGCACCCGGGTGAACCTGGGGAACGTGCACCACGGCCCCATGCGCCGGCAGGTCTCCACCTCGGTGTTCCTCAACGCCGAGGAGCTGGCGCAGCTGAAGGCGCTGGACAGCGAGGGCTGGGAGATCGAGGCGCGCGGCGTCCCCGCCGAGCGGGCGGTCCACTTCACCGAGATGGTCGAGCGCTTCGGGAAGGGCTAAACCGCTCCCATGCACGTCGGCTGGCTCCACGTCGCGATGGCGGGGGCCTGGGGCGCGCTGGTCGGCCTCGAGCGGCGGGCGTTCCTGCAGGCGATGTTCAGCCGTCCCCTCGTCGCCGCGACGGGGATGGGCCTGATGCTCGGGCAGACCCAGACCGGCCTGTATCTGGGCATGGTCCTCGAGCTGTTCTACCTGGGCACCGCCTCGCTCGGCGCGGCGCTCCCCGAGAACGACACCCTCGCCGCGAGCGGGACCACTGCCGCGGCGGTGATGATGGCCTCGCAGACCGGTGGCGGCGGCACGCCCGCCATCTGGAGCCTCTCCCTCATCCTCTTCTCGGGCCTCGGGCTCCTCGGCCGCCTGGTGGACCGGAAGGTCGAGGTGCACGCGGCGAGCCTCAGCGCCCACGGCCTCGAGCTCGCCGAGGCCGGGGAGCTCGAGCGGGCCGTGCGGCAGAACCTGTTCGGCATCTGGCCGTACGCGCTCGTCTACTTCGCCCTCAACGCCGGCTGCGCGGCGCTGGGGATGTGGATCGGCTCGGCTTCTGTCGCAGGTGCCGCTGGTCGTGCTCCGTGGGCTCGCCTGGGCCTTCCCGGCGATGGCCTCGGTGGCAGCGGCCACCGCGGCGCGCGGCTCGCACGCCCGGAACGCCGCCCTCTGGGGCCTGGTGGGGGGCGCGGTGATGACCGGCTTCACCCTGGTGCTCGCCTGGGTGAACGCATGATCGGCCCGGGGACCCACCTGCCGCGCTCGGTGAAGATCCGGGTCTTCCTCCGCTCGCTCCTGCTCCAGGCCAGCTGGAATCCGAAGGGGATGCAGAACCTCGGGCTGGTCTACGCCCTCTTCCCGGCGCTGCAGCGGCTCTACCCGGACCCGCTGGCGCGCCGCGAGGCGGTGCAGCGCCACCTGACCTTCTTCAACACCCACCCGTACGTGGCCGCGGCCATCGTGGGCGGCGTGCTCTACCACGAGGAGCGGATCGCGGCCGGCGAGGAGGACGCCCGGCGGGTGACGGAGTTCAAGAGCGCCCTGATGGGCCCCCTGGCCGCGCTGGGCGACGGTTTCTTCTGGCTCTCGCTCCGTCCGGCCGCCGGCGCGTTCTGTGCCGCGCTCGTGCCCTGGCTTGGCGCCTGGGCCGCGGTGCTCTTCCTCGTCCTCTACAACGTCGTCCACTTCACGCTCCGGGCGTGGCTCTTCCGCAAGGGCCTCCAGCTGGGGGACCGGCTGGTCGAGGCGGTGGCAAAGGCGCGGCTGCCCACGCGGGGGGCCCGCCTCCGGGCGGTTGCCGCGGCCAGCGCCGGTGCGGCAGCGGCGTCCCTCGCCTTTGCCTTCGGGGCACAACAGGGAGGACTGGGAGGCTGGCTCCTGGCCGGTGGTTGTCTCGCACTGGGGGCGCTCAGCTACGTTCTGGTCGCCAGGAAAGTTCCCACGGTGGTGCTCACCGGGGTGGCGGCATTGCTGGCGGGCTGTCTCGGGGCCTTTCTGTAGGATGCTGGGGAGAGGTGATGTCGGAGAACGCGGAGAGCGAGTTCACCATCATCAACCAGCTGGGCCTCCATGCCCGGGCGGCAGCCCAGCTGGTCCAGCTCGCGAACCGCTGCCTGTGCGAGGTCACGCTCCGGACCGACTCGGACTCGGTGAACGGAAAGTCGATCATGGGCGTTCTGATGCTGGCGGCCGCCCAGGGCCAGGTGCTCACCGTCTCCGCCGTGGGGCCGGGGGCCGCGGACTGCGTCCGTCGAGATCGGCGAGCTCATCGCCAACCGCTTCGGGGAGGCGCAGTGAAGGTGACCCGGTGAGCACGCAGGCGATCAGCCTGAAGCTCCAGGCCATCGGGGCCAGCCCGGGCATGGCCGTGGGGCGCGCCTTCGTGCTCGACCGCCGCCGGGTGCGCACGCCGAAGCTGAAGCTCGGCCCGCAGGAGGTGGAGCGGGAGCTGATGCGGTTCAAGACCGCCATCGATCTCTCCGAGCACCAGCTGCTCGAGCTCAAGAACCGGCTCGAGCAGAGCGACGGCAAGGACCACGCGCTCATCCTCGAGGCCCACCGCCTGATGCTGCGGGACCCGATGCTGGTCGACGAGGTCAACAAGCTCATCGCCGCCGACCAGATCAACGCCGAGTGGGCGGTCCGCCGCGTCACCCGGAAGATCAAGCACCTCTTCGACGAGATCCCCGACGAGTACTTCCGCGAGCGCCGGGCCGACGTGGACTTCATCGCCGATCGGATCGTCCGGAACCTGCTCGGCCAGGTGGTCGACGTGGAGGAGGAGGTGCCGGAGGGCGCGGTGATCATCGCCCACGACCTCTCCCCGGCCGACGCGGCGATGCTCGCCCGCACCGGCCGGGTGGCCGCCTTCGTCACCGACGTCGGTGGCTCGACCAGCCACACCGCCATCGTGGCCCGGGCCCGGAGCACGCCCGCGGTGGTCGGCGCCGGCCGCGTCTCGGAGCAGATCTCCCCGGGCGACGTGGTGGCCGTCGACGGCTCGCGGGGGCTCCTCTGGGTCAACCCGCCCGCCGGGACCCTGAGCGACATCCGGGCGGATCTGGAGAAGCTGCTCGCCCGTGGCCGGGAGGCGCTCCAGGCCGCGCAGCTACCGGCGGTCACCACCGACGGCTTCCGGGTGCGGATGCAGGGGAACATGGAGTTCCTCGAGGAGATCCCCGAGCTGCTCGCCGCGCGGCGCCGAGGGCATCGGCCTGTATCGCACCGAGTTCCTCTTCCTCGACCGGCTCGAGGCCGCCCACCGAGGAGGAGCACTACCTCGCCTACCGCAGCGTGCTGGAGAAGCTCGGCGGCCGGCCGGTGACCATCCGCACCGTCGACCTGGGCGGGGACAAGATGCCCGGGTTCCGCAAGTCCGAGCGCGAGCCGAACCCGGCCATGGGGCTGCGCGCGATCCGCTACTCGCTCCGGCAGCGAGACATGTTCCGGGCCCAGCTGCGCGCCCTGCTCCGGGCGAGCGTCCACGGGAACCTCCGGATCATGTTCCCCCTGATCTCCGGCGTCTCCGAGCTGCGCGAGGCCCGGACCGAGCTCGAGCACTGCCGCGCGGAGCTGTCGCGCGAGGGCGTGCCGATGAGCGGCCGCTTCCCGGTGGGCATCATGGTCGAGACGCCCAGCGCCGCGTGGATCGCGGACCGGCTGGCGCAGGAGGCCGACTTCTTCAGCATCGGGACCAACGACCTCATCCAGTACACGCTGGCCATCGACCGGCAGAACCGCGACGTGGCCTACCTCTACAAGCCGCTGCACCTGGCGGTGCTCCGGTCGCTCAAGGCCATCGCCGACGGCGGGACGTTCCGCCGGCATCCCCGTGTCCATGTGCGGCGAGGTCGCGGGGGATTCGCGCTTCACCCTCGATGCTGCTCGCGCTGGGGCTCGACGAGCTGTCGATGCCTGCCGGGCAGATCCCCGGGGTGAAGGAGCTGATCCGCCGCTGCTCGCGGTCGGACGCGGTGCAGGCGCTGGACGAGGCGATGAAGCTCACCACCGCCGAGGAGATCGACCGGCACCTCCGGGCCACCGAGGCGCGGCTGGGCATCGAGCTGGGGTGAGGCCGGAGGCGGCCGCCCCCGGCAGCCCGCTGGGCGGGGATCCCGGTGCGCGGGGCCCGGCTCCCTTTGCTCAGAGGGGACGCGGCAGGCACGGCGCCCGATTTCGGGTGCCTGTGCCGGCCGGCCTGCGCGGATTTCGGGCGCTCCGGAGCGAGGGCGATGCTTCCGGAAGACGTCGTGCGAAACATTTTGGAACGGTCTCCCCCGGAGCGGGTCGCGAGGTCCGCCGTTGGCGTTCCATCCGGCTTCGCGAAGACGGGCGGGGAAACAGTTCCAGCGTGTTCAGCGTGGACAGAACCGCCGCGCCCCCGGCCGGCGTGGGCGGTCAGGCGCGGCGCCCCGGGTCGCCGGCGAGCGTGGGCTGGAGCGTGCGGAAGAGCTCTGCGAGGTGCGTCGTTGCAGCGCGAACCCGCGCCAGATGACGCACGTCCCGATGCACCCCCAGCCAGAGGCGGCGCTCGGGAGGCGGGACCGGTGGCTCCAGACGCTCGAGCCGGGGCGTCGCGTCTCCGATGAGGCGGGGGAGGCAGGCGAGGCCGAGCCCGGCGGCGGCCATGGCGGCGAGTCCCTCACGGCCGTTCGTGCGGGCCGCCACATGCGCCTCGCCCGCGATCTCGCGCAGCCAGGGTGCGTCGGCGGTCGGAACGTCCTCGTCCATCGCGAGGAGAGCGTGTCCCGCGCAGCCGCGGCCGAAGTCGGGCGGTCCATGCTCCTCCAGGTACGCGCCCGAGGCGTAGAGCCCGTAGCCGACGCGCGCCAGCTCGCGCTGGAACACGGCCTGCTGCTGGAAGGCAGCGGGGCGGATCGCGATGTCCGCCTCTCCGCGCGCGAGGTTGGCCCACCTCGCGCTGGCAAGCAGGTCGATACGGAGGCCAGGATGTGCGCGCAGAAGGCCACCCAGGCCCGGGCCGAGCACGCGCGCCACGAGCCATTCCGACGCCGTGATGCCGAGGCGCCCCTGGACGCCCTCGTCTCGGCCGCTCGCCAGGCGGGTGGCCTCCAGCGCCTCCGATTCCATCCGCAGCGCCCGGCGCACCAGGACCTCGCCGACCGCCGAGAGCTCGGCCCCCTGGGGCGTGCTCCGGAAGAGCCTGGCGCGGAGCTGACGCTCGAGCCCCGCCAGGCGCCTCCCCACCGTGGGCTGGCTCACCCCGAGAACGGCCGCAGCCGCGGTGAGCGTCCCGTGACGCGAGAGCGCGAGCAGGTACCGCAGGTCGTCCCAGTCGATGGCCGTCATGCAGAAACGCATGGAGTCTAGACGGAAACGAAGTGTCCCGCCGCCCCCGCTTCCTCCGGCACCTTTGGCCAGGGCGGCCCGAGGTCCAGACCCGCCCGGGAGGACGTCGATGACGACGCAGCGTCGGGAGTTCCTGATGGCGGCGGGCGGATTGGCACTGGGTGGTTTCGGGTCACCAGCCTGACGACGAAGAGCCGTGCGGGGCCGATCGGCGCCGTGGCGTTCGACGCCTTCACCCTGCTCGATTTCCGTGCCCTCCCGGCGACGGCGGAGCGGCTCTTCCCCGGCCAGGGAGCACGCCTGGAGGAGGTCTGGCGCACCCGCCTCTTCGACTACAGCTGGCTGCGCGTGGTCGGCGGTCAGTACCGGGACTTCGAGGCGGTCAGCGCGGACGCGTTCGGATTCGCCTCGGCGCTGCTGAAGCTCTCCCCCTCGCCCCAGGCCCGTCGGGAATTCCTGGACACCATCGTCGGGCTGCCCGCGTGGCCCGAGGCCGTTGCCACGCTGACCCAGCTCCGCGCCGCGGGGATGAAGCTCGCCTTCCTCTCCAACTTCACGCCCGCCATGCTTGCCTCGGTCGGCCGGCGAACGGGTCTCGACCGGCTGATGGATCCACCGCTGAGCACCGATGCGATCCGGAGCTACAAGCCGGACCCCCGCGCGTACCAGCTGGCCGTCGAGGCGTTCAGGCTTCCCCGAGAGCGCATCGCCTTCGTCGCCCACGGCGGCTGGGACGCGGCCGGTGCTGCCTGGTTCGGGTTTCCGACCTACTGGGTGAACCGCACGGGCATCCCGCGCGACGAGCTCGGCCTCGCGCCCCTGGCGACGATCTCCTCGCTCGCACCGCTAACGGGCCTGCTGCCGGCCCCGCCACCGGTGTACGCTGATGCGGAGCCGCCAGGCCGACCCGACCGCCGACATTTCCGTCCTCGCTGACCACGCTGGAATTGTTTCCTACGCCGTTTTCGCGAAGCCCGATGGAACGCCAACGGCGGACCTCGCGACCCCCCTCCGGGGGAGACCGTTCCAAAATGTTTCGCGAGCTGCGTCCGGGTAAACCGCGACGACATGCGCGGGTCGTGCCCGGGATCCGGTGCCCCCGTTTCAGCCGTGCCCCAGATCCGCCGGCCGGTCGAGCCGAGCCGGGCCGGGTCTCGGCCGTGCCCGAGCCGCCGCGGCCCGTCCTTCAGGCCAGGGTGGTACCCAGCCTGGCGCTCGCCTCCCGACCCTTCCGCGTCCCCTTCGGAGCAGAACTCCCCGACACCCGGGGCAGCTCAGGCTCAGTCCCCCCCGGCGGTGACCCCCAGCCTGCTGCGGGCAGCGTTCAGGAGCTCGATCGCGTCGGCGCCAAAGATGGTGACGCCCTCCCAGCCCTCGCGTGCGCCCGGGAGGTCGAGCGCCCGGCCACCGACGGCGATGGGCATCTTCGTCGTCGCCCGCAGTGCCTCGACCGCGCGGTGGGTCGTTCCGAGGTGCTCGGGCAGGGTCACGCTGAGGGCGACCAGGGAGGGATGGGTCCGCTCGGCGAAGCTGATGAGGCAGTCGGTCGGCACGTCGGCCCCGAGGAACCGCACGTCGAAGCCATGGAGGTCCAGCACGTCGGCGCAGATCCGCGCCCCCACGTCGTGCATCTCCCCCTCCACGCACGCCACGAGGACACTCCTTCCGACCGAGGGCCTCCGGATAGACTGCTGGTAGAGGTGGGCCAGCGCGAGCTGCGACACTGCCGTCGCCTGGTGCTCCTGGGCGACGCTGATGCTGCTCTGCTCCCAGAGCCGCCCGATCTCCCGCTGCGCCTGCTGGATGACGCGCAGGTGGAGGTCGAGCACCGAGTTGCCCCGGCCGATGCCCTCCTCCATGAGCAGACGGATGGCCTCCCGGCGATCTCCCGCGAGCTGGGCGGCGAGATACGACCGGGTCAGCTCATCGAGCTCGGGCCGATTCCCGAGACAATCCTCGTCTCTCGACACCGCAGATCTCCGTTCACGGTTTGCCGTGCCGAGGATGGTGCTGGCTCCGGACGTGTGCAACTCCGACCGTTGCTCTCGGCCTCCGGGCCCGGGTTACTCGGATTTCGCCGGAACCATCCCCAGGGTGCGGTGCAGCCATTCCTGACGGTCGGCCCGGACCTGCGCCGCCTCCATCGCGTGGCTGGTGGGGTAGGTGCGGAGCTCGCCCCGTCACGGAGATGGCCTTCCGCCAGACCTCGATCTGCTGGGGCGGGACGTAGAAGTCCTCCTGCGCGAGCTGGATCAGGGTCGTCCCCTCGAGCGCCGGGAGTGCGTCGATGGGGTCGATCGCGGCGAGCTGCTGGCGGTACGCCTGCTCGTCGGTGGGCCGCTTCTTCGAGTCGTAGAACATCCACTGCTCGAAGCGCGGGGTGAGCGCGAGCAGCACGTGCGACCGGGGTCGTCCGTCCGCGGCGGAGGCGAGCATCCCGGTCATCCCTCCGAAGTCGTGCCCCACGAGCGCGAGCTTCGAGGGGTCCACCGCTTGCTCCTGGGCGAGGAGGTCCAGCCCGCGCCGCAGCGACACCACCTGCGCGATGAACGCCGCCGCGTCGCCGTCCATCGTCCGCTGCTTGTACCAGCCCGGTTGACTCCAGAGCGCGTCCACCAGGAGCGACACCGCGCCCTGCTGCGCGAGCTCCACCGCCTCGTCGAGGAACTCGGTCCGGTTGGTCGTGGCCGGCTCGCCGAGCCAGTGCACCCAGAGCACCGCGGGGCCGCGCTTGCTGCTGCTGGGCGGGCGAACCAGGGTGGCCCGGACCGGGTCGGTCCCCGGTGCACCGGCGTAGGTCACCTCGACGAGGCTCACCCCGGAGCGGTCCGAGGTGGAGAGGACCTTGACGTCCAGAGGGGTCGCCGGGTCGGGGAACTTCTCATCGTACGCACGCGATGCCGCGGTCCTCGGGGGCGGGGAGGGACGGGTGGACGTGCCCGCCCCGGCGCAGCCGAGCGAGAGTGTGACGAGGATGGTGAGGAGCGGTCGGAGCATGCGGGGAGCACTCTCCGGGGCCGGGCCTCACGCCGCAACCGGGATTGCAGCGGGGAAGAAGTGGCAAGCTGCCGCCGGACGGAGGGTCCATGGCCAAGCGCCGCCGGAAGACGAAGATCGACGAGGCGTACGAGTTCAAGGTCTACCCGCCGGGAACCCTCTCCCTCGACGAGGTGGACCTCTCGATCCGCGTCCCGGGCGACGAGGCGTACGAGGAGGAGCTGAAGCGAAGGCAGCGCGAGGTGTTCGGCCTTCAAGTCCGGATGTTCCAGGGTGGGTACCGGGCGATCTTCGTGTTCGAGGGCTGGGACGCCGCCGGCAAGGGCGGGGTCATCAAGCGCCTCACCGCCGAGCTCGATCCCCGCGGCTACAAGGTGTGGCCCATCGGCCCGCCCGACGAGGAGAGCCGCCGCCACCATTACCTGTGGCGCTTCTGGAACCGTCTGCCCGGGCGCGGCGAGGTCGCGGTGTTCGACCGGAGCTGGTACGGGCGGGTCCTGGTGGAGCGGGTGGAGGGCTTCGCGAACGAAGCCGGAGTGGAAGCGCGCCTACGACGAGATCAACGCCTTCGAGCGGATGCTCACCTCGGATGGCGTGCAGATGACCAAGTTCTTCCTGCACATCGACCGGAGGACCCAGCTCGAGCGGTTCAAGGAACGCGAGACCGACCGCTTCAAGAGCTACAAGATCGGTCCGGACGACTGGCGCAATCGCCGCCGGTGGAAGGACTACCAGTCGGCGGTGGGCGAGATGCTCGATCGGACCCACCGCCCCGATGCGCCGTGGGTGCTCGTCTCGGCCAACGACAAGCACCACGCCCGGCTGGAGGTGCTCCGGATCTGCGCCGACATGATGGCGTCGGCACTCGAGAGGCGCCGCTGACCGGACGCTACCGCGGCGTCTCGAGCTTCACCGGCCCGAACTGCTTCAGCGACTCCTCGACCACCTTCCGGTCGCCCACCACCACCAGCGTCATCTTCGCCGGGTCGAGGTACTTCTTCGCCGTGCGGGTGATGTCCGCGGGCGTCAGCGCCTCCACCCGCTGGACGTAGGTCCGGAGCCAGTCGGCGGGGAGGCCGTACAGGTCCACGAAGCGGAGCTGGGCGACGATGCCGGCACGGCTGCTGTTGCGGAGCACGAACGTGCCCGCCACGTACTTCTGGATGCCGGTCAGCTCGGCCGCTCCGGGAGGCTCGGTGCGCATCCGCTCCACCTCGCTGACCACCTCGCGCAGCGCCGCCGCGGTGTCCTTGGTCGTGATGTCGGCCGACTGGGTCCAGGTCCCCGCTCCGGGGTGCGTGGCCAGCGCGCTGTTCGGTGAATAGGTGTAGCCGTGCTTCTCGCGGATGTTGGCCGTGATGCGGCTGCCGAAGCTTCCGCCGAGCATCGCGTTGGTCACCACCAGCGGGATGTAGTCCGGCGAGGTCGGTGGGACGACCGGCAGGCCGATGCGCACCGTGGACTGGATGGCGCCCGGGCGATCCACCAGGAACACCCGCTTGCCGCCGCGCGGGGCGGGCTTCGGACGCGGAGCGGCCTTCGCCTTCTTCCAGCCGCCGAACGCCTGCTCGATGGCTGCACGCACCGCCGCGGCGTCGAAGCGGCCGACGACGTAGACGTGCGCCCGGTCGGCGCCGGCGTGCCCTGCCCAGAGCTGCCGGGCCTGCTCGAGGGTGAACTTCTCGACCTGGGCCTTCACCGGGAGCACCCGGCCGTACGGATGGTTGCCATAGATGGCCCGGGCGTAGGACTCCTCGGCCAAGGGCTGCGGCTGGCTGCGCTGGATGGCCACGTCGCGCTGGAGGTCGCCCTTCAGCCGGGCCAGCTCGGAGGCGGGAAACGCCGGGGTGCGCGCGACCTCGGCGATGAGCCGGACCGCGTCCGCCGTCGAGTCACCCAGGCACTCGATGTCGAGCGAGGTCTCGTCCTCGCGCACGTTCACCGCCAGGGGGCCGCCGAGCTTCGCTGCCGCCTCGGCGACCTGCACCGCGCTCTTCGTCTGGGTGCCCTGGAGCAGGAGCTTGCCCATCAGATCCGCCAGGCCGGTCTGACCGGCCTTCTCGTCCACGTTGCCCACGCGGACCGCGAGCGAGACGTTGGACTTGGGAACGGCGCCGTAGGGCACGAGCGTGACCTTCAGCCCGTCCGGGAGCGTGAAGTCGGTGGTCGCCGGGAGCTCGAACGGTGGGGTGGGACCGGGCGTGGGGGGCGTCTCCGGCGCGGCGAGGGCCAGGCCGCCGGCGAGCAGGGTGAGTGCGAACAGGGGGCGGCTCATCGCTTGCCTCCGGCGGGCTGCAGGGCGACCACGGTGCGGTTGGTGGGACGGAGCCACTCCTGCGCCGTCTTCTGGATGAGCTCTGGCGTGACCGCGAGGAGGCTCGGCTCGATCAGGTTCACGGCCGCGGCGTCCCCGTCGAAGAGGGCGTGCGCGGCGAGCAGATCTGCGCGGCCGAAGCCGAAGAGCGCCTCCAGATCCGCGTAGTAGGCGCTCCGGGCCTTCACCCGTGCGCGGTCGAGCGTCGCGGCGTCCACCGGCGCGCTGCGCAGCGGCTCGATCGCGGTGTCGATCGCCTCGACGATCTCCTTCGGCGTGTGCTGGCTGTCGTGGAACAGCGCGGCCATCCAGAGCATCGGCCCCTGGTAGTTGTACTGGTTGCCGAGCAGGTTGACGCCGCCCTCGACCTCGCCGGTGAGTCCGCGCTTCTGCACCAGCTCCTGGTACAGCCGGCTGTCCGGCCCCTCGAGGAGGATCTGCTGGAGCAGTGCCATCGCCCAGAACTCGGGCGAGCCCCGCGGCGGCATGTGGTAGGCGACGGCCAGTGCAGGTCGCTGGGCGAGCTTGTCGTCCACGGTCTTCCAGCGCTCCGCGGTCTGCCGCGGCTCGGTGAGATCCGGGATGGGCGGGACCTCGGCGCGGGGGATGGACTCGAAGTACTTCGCGATCCAGGCCTTCACCTGCGCAGGATCGAAGTTGCCGCTCACCACCAGCGCGGCGTTGTTCGGCGCGTAGTAGGTCTTGAAGAACTGCCGGACGTCCTCGAGCGTGGCGGCGTCGAGGTCACCGAGGTCGCCGTAGAAGTTGTGGGCGTTGTACCAGTTCTCGTTCGCCAGCTGCGGCACGGTGAGCCAGGGCCAGCCGCCGTAGGGGCGGTTGAGCACGTTCACCCGGACCTCGCTCTTCACCACGCCCTGCTGGTTGGTGAGGTTGTCCTGGGTCACCTTAAGGCCGCGCATCCGGTCCGACTCGGCCCAGAGCGTGGTCTCCAGCACGTTGGAGGGGACGACCTCGTAGTAGTTGGTGAAGTCGAAGCGCGTGGAGCCGTTGAGGATGCCGCCGTTGCGCTGCACCAGCTGGATGAAGGCGAGCTTTCCGAGGTTCTCGCTGCCCTGGAACATCATGTGCTCGAACAGGTGGGCGAACCCGGTCCGGTTGCGTGGCTCGATGCGAAAACCGATGTGGTAGTAGACGCCGACCGTGACGATGGGCGCGGTGGTGTCGCGCGAGAGCACCACCTTGAGCCCGTTGGTGAGCGTGTACGCATCGACCGGGATCTCGAACGCGGGGCGCGCATCCGGCGGCAGGAAGCGGCTCGCGTCCGCGCCCGGGGGCGTCGGGGTGGGCGTCTGCGCCGGCATGGCTGCGGCGGTCGGCGGCGGGCGGGCCGGCTCGGTCGGGGACGGCGAGTGCGCGCAGGCCAGAGCGAGCGCGAGGGACAGCCAGCAGAGTCTCTTCATGGCGCCGCGGGGTTACTTCGGCCACGTACCGCGCGACAAGGGTTGTTCTGCGGACGGCTGCTCTTCAGTCGGGTTCTGCTAGAGCAGACGTCATCTTGATGGACACGCTGCGTCCTCCGCCGGCGGTCGACGACCGGGCCACCCTGGGTCGGCTGCCCGAGGGTGCGACGCTCGCCGCGCTGCTCGTCGTGGCCGCGGTGCTGCTCTCCGGACTGGGGAGCACCGCCGGCGGGACCCACCCGGACGAGGGCCTGTACCTCGAGGCGGGGCGCGAGATGCACGCCCGAGGTGAGTGGCTCACGCCCACCGTCGACGGGCGGCCCGACTTCACCAAGCCGCCGCTGCTCTACTGGGCGATGGGCGGCAGCTTCTCGGTCCTCGGGACGTCGCTCTTCGCGGCCAGGCTGCCCGTCGCGCTGGCCGCGCTGGCCCTGGCCTGGGTCACCGGACGGCTCGCCCGGCGCGAGGTGGGGCCCGCAGCCGAGCCCGTTGCCATCCTCCTGCTCGGCACCTGCCTCGGGCTCCTGAGATACGCGCGGGTGGACCTGATGGACGTGCCGCTGGCGCTGGCCATCGCCGTCGGGCTGGGGGCGATCTGGCGCGTGGCCTCGGGCGGTCCCCCGGCGCTGGCGCTGATCGCAGGGGTGGGCGCCGCCGCCGCGGCGCTGCTCAAGGGGCCGGTCGGCCCGCTGCTCATGGTGGCGCCGGCGGCGGTCTACCTCGGCCGCCGGCGGATGCTCCGCTCACGGCTGCCCTGGCTGCTCGGCGCGGTGGCGCTGGCGCTCCTGCTCGCCGCGCCCTGGTACGTGGCGATGGCGCAGCGGTACGGCACGGCGTTCGTCGGGCGTTTCTTCGGGATCGAGAACGTGGGGAAGTTCCGTTTCCCCTGGACGCTGGAGGGCGAACTGGAGCTTCTCGTCGCGCTCCCGGTGCTGCTCCTGCCCTGGACGCCGCTCGTCCGCCTGCGCGGCCCTGCCGCCGGGCTCGCCTGGCCGTGGGTGCTGGGCCTCCTCTTCCTGTACAGCCTGCCGGGGTTGAAGCACCCGCACTACGTCGTGCCCGCGCTCGCCCCGCTCGCCCTCCTGGCGTGCTGCGCGGCCGGGGGACGGACGGCGGTGGACCAGCGCCGCGGTGCTGCTCGGGCTCGCCGGGGTCGGAGCGCTCGCGCTCCGGTTCCCGCTGCAGGCGCCGGTCCGGCTCGGGCTGGCGGGTGTGGTGCTGCTGGTCGCCCTGGCGGCGATGGCGGTGGGCCGGGGGGCGCTGCGGGCCGGAGCGACCGGGCTGGCCGGCGCAGCCGTCCTCCTCTTCGCCACCGTCTTGCCCGGAGCGGTGCCCCCGCAGATTCCGGCCTGGGTGGCCACGAGCGCCGGCGGCCGCCCGATGTTCACCGCCACGCAGAACCCGGGGCTCTACTCGTTCCTGGTGGGAACTCCGGTGCACAGGGCGTCCGGGCCGGACGGAGTGCTCGGAGCGCTCGAGGCCGGGCAGGCCCTGCTCGTCACCCAGGACGAGCGCGGGCTCCTCCCTCCCGCGGTCCTAGCGCGGCTGCGCCCGCTCGCGCGCTGGCCGCGCCTGCGTGGACGCCTCACCGTGCGGCGAGGTGGTGGACGCCTGGTGGCATGCCGACCTGAGCGGTCTGCTCGAGCCGATGAGCCTCGAGGTGCTCGTCCCGGGCCCTCCGGTTTGACGTGGGCGGCAGCCCGTCGTTAGTGTCCCGCGCCCTTCGCAGCACACGGGAAACACCGCCATGATCAAGGATTTTCTCTTCACCTCCGAGTCGGTCACCGAGGGCCACCCGGACAAGGTGGCCGATCAGATCAGCGACGGCGTCCTCGACGCGATCATCGCCGGGGACCCCCGTGGCCGCGTGGCGGTGGAGACGCTGGTGAAGACCGGCCTGGCGATCGTCGCCGGCGAGGTGACGACCAGCACCTACGTCGACATCCCGAGCATCGTCCGGAGCACCATCGTCCGCATCGGCTACACCGACCAGCGAGATGGGCTACGACGGCCACACCTGCGGCGTGATGGTGGCCATCGAGGGCCAGAGCCAGGACATCGCCCGCGGCGTCGACAACGACAAGGAGCAGGGCGCGGGCGACCAGGGGATGATGTTCGGCTACGCCTGCAACGAGACGCCGGAGCTGATGCCGGCGCCCATCTCACTACGCCCACGCGCTCACCCGGCGGCTGGCGGACGTCGCGGCGCAAGTCGCTCGACTGGCTGCGCCCGGACGGCAAGAGCCAGGTCACCGTCCAGTACGAGGACGGCAAGCCGGTGCGCATCGACACGGTGGTGGTCTCCACCCAGCACGCCGACGACGTCTCGAACAAGAAGATCCACGAGGCGGTGCGCGAGGAGGTCATCGCGCAGGGCGCTGCCCAAGAAGCTGCTCGACCGGAAGACCCAGATTCTTCATCAACCCCACCGGCCGCTTCGTCATCGGCGGCCCGATGGGTGACTCGGGCGTGACCGGCCGGAAGATCATCGTCGACACCTACGGCGGCATGGGCCGTCACGGCGGCGGCGCGTTCAGCGGCAAGGACCCGAGCAAGGTGGACCGCTCGGCCGCGTACATGGGCCGCTACATCGCCAAGAACGTGGTCGCGGCCGGGCTCGCCGACCGCTGCGAGGTCCAGGTGAGCTACGCGATCGGCGTGGCGGATCCGGTCTCGGTGATGGTCGAGACGTTCGGCACGGCGAAGGTGCCGCGAGGAGCGGATCGCCGAGGCGATCCGCCGCACCTTCGGCCTCAAGCCGCGGGAGATCATCGACCACCTCGACCTGCTCCGGCCCATCTACCAGAGGACCGCGGCTACGGTCACTTCGGCCGCTCGGAGAAGGAGTTCACCTGGGAGCGCACCGACAAGAAGGACGCGCTCCGGGAAGCAGTTGGCGCCCGGGCGCTGCGCGCGGTCGGCGCCTGAGCCGCTCTGACATTCCAGCGCGAGGCGGCTTGAGCCGGCGCCGGGGACCGGGACAAGGTGCGACGCCGTGCGAGCCGACATCGTCCCCGGAGCGTCGTTCCCTGATTTCGAGCTGACCGACCACACCGGAAAGCGTCGCAAGCTCTCCGTGCTGCAGGGCCCGGACCCGCTGGTGCTCGTCCTGAGTCGTGGCGCCTTCTGCCCAAAGGACCGGCGCCAGCACGAGGGGCTGGTCCAGATTCACCGCGAGATGGAGGTCGGGTACTGCCGGATGGTGACCATCTCGACGGACTCGCTCGTGGAGCTGAACGAGTTCCGCAGCGGGGTGGGGGCGCACTGGACCTTCCTCTCCGACGCCGGGCGGAAGGTGCAGAAGGACCTCGACATCGCCGAGTACACCGACCCGACGCACAACCCGATGGTCCCGCACACCCTGGTGCTGGAGCCGGGCCTCAAGATTTCAGCCTCTACAACGGGTACTGGTTCTTCGGCCGGCCCACGGTCGAGGAGCTGCGGCGAGACCTCCGGGCGGTCCTCCAGAGGTGCCGGCCCGACTGGGACCTGTCAGATCCCGCGCTGCGCCAGGCCTGGGCCGCGGGCGAGAAGGCCCGGTTCCATCCGTACGGAAAGACCCTCGCCCAGGTGCTGGCGGAGCAGGATGGCGCCTGAGACGGCCGGTCTCGCCGAGGGCGGTGATCTGCGCGAATCCCTCGAGCTCACCGCCGAGCAGGCCCGCCGGTTCCTCGTCCGCCGGCACTTCCTCGCCCCTCCGCGATCGCTGCCGGCACGCGCAGAGTCAGTGCTGCGCGTCGTTCGCGAGCTGGGCTCGGTGCAGTTCGATCCCCTGGAGGTCACCGGCGCCCGGAACGACGACCTGGTCCTCGCCGCACGCATCCGGAACTACCGCCGCGGCTGGATGGAGCGCTGGCTGTACGGGGCCGAGCGGAAGCTCTTCGAGGCCTACAACAAGTCGCTCAACATCCTCCCGGTCGAGGAGCTCCCCGTGCACCGGGTGGACTGGGAGCAGTGGGCCCGGCGCGACGGGGTGTATCACCGGCTGCTCCACAAGCACGCCGACCTCGCTGCTGCGATCCTCGGGCGGCTCGATCGGGAGGGCGCGCTTCCCGGCAACGCCTTCGTCGAGCGGAGCGGGCCGCGACTCCTCTGGGGCTGGGGAAGCCTCACGCTGCCCCGGGCGGTGCTCTACGCGCTCTTCCGGACCGGGCAGATCGGCATCGCCCGGAGGCTCGGCAACGTGCGGGTCTACGACCGGATGGAGCGCCTCTTCCCGCCGGCGCTGCTCGAGCGCCGCCTCCCCGACGAGGAGGTCCGGCGGCACCAGCTCCTGAGCCGGTTCCGCGGCGTGGGGCTGCTGGGGTTGCGCGCCGGGGCGGAGATTCTGGTCCGGCACCGTGCCTGCCCGGGAGCGGATCGGCCTCACCGAGACGATGGTCGCCGACGGAACGCTCCGGCGGGTGCAGTCCAGGGCGTCCGCGACGAGCGCTTCATGCTCGCCTCCGACGCACGCTTCCTCCGCGGCGGCGCGCTTCGCAAGCACGAGGTGGCCCTCCTCGCGCCGCTGGACCCGCTGGTCTGGGACCGCGAGCTGCTCCGGCAGCTGTTCGACTTCGACTACGTCTGGGAGGTTTACGTCCCGGCGAAGGCGCGCAAGCACGGGTACTACGTGCTGCCCCTCCTCTGGGGCGACCGGCTCGTCGGCCGCATCGAGCCACGCATCGACCGGAAGGCGGGCGTGCTCCGCATCCCTGCACCTCGACTCGAGCACCGAATGCGCCGCACCGAGCGGATTGCGTTCGATGCCGCGCTCGAGCGAGCGCTGGAAGCGCACCGGCGGCTCTCGGGCGCCGAGCGAGTCGAGCGGGGTTGAGGCGGCCCGGTCGCGAGAGCTGGCGCGGCTTCGTGCCCAGGAAGATGAACGCGCGCGGCTGGTCGCCGAGCCCGACCCCACGTTCTTCGACGGGTGACAGCCGCCCGTTTGTGGGACGGTCCATCCCACGAGCGGTCTTCCCCAGGGGCATCCCCTGGAGGGCAGCGCGATGGCACGGTTCTCGCTCTGGTCTTCGACCCCATGACGGGGCTGAACCGGGAGCTACGAGAGGCGTTACGGCTGTTCGTCCGCTCACCCGGCTTCGTCGCGGCGGTGGTGCTGCCGATGGCGCTCGCGCTGGGTGCGAACACCGCGCTCTTCAGCGTGATCCGCGGCGTTCTTCTCCGTCCACTGCCGTACGCGCACCCGGATCGCCTGGTCCGGCATTCGGCGGACGACGCCGGGGAATCCCGGCCGTGGCGGTCCGCTCTCCGCGCTGAACTACACCGAGGATCTCGCCTCCACGCCGTCGCTGCAGGGGAAGGCCCTGTGGGTGGCCCAGGAGATGTCTCTCGCCGGTGATGGTCCGGCGGAGCACATCCGCGCCGGCGTCGGGACGGCCTCGCTGCTCCCCGTGCTCGGACTGCAGCCCGCGCTCGGCCGCTGGTTCTCGCCCGACGAGGAGGTCCAGGGGCAGAACCACCGGATCGTCCTCTCGCACGCCTTGTGGCTCCGGCGGTTCGGGGGAGATCCGGCGGCCCTCGGCCGGACGCTCCTGGTGGACGGGGAGCCCCACGTGGTGGTCGGCGTCCTCCCCGCCGGCATCGAGCTCCCGGAGCTCTGTGACGTGTGGGTTCCACTGGCCTTCGAGCCCATGCAGCTCCAGCCCATGGCCCGCAACTGGCACTACCTCTCGGCGGTGGCGCGGCTCGCTCCGGGGAGCACGCTCGAGTCCGCCCGGCGCGAGCTGGCGGACATCTCCCGGCGGACGATCGAGGACCACCCGGAGGCCTACAAGTCGTTCCGGTTCGCCTTCACCCCGATCCCGTTCCAGGAGGACACCGTCCGCGCGGTTCGCCCGAGCCTGATGCTGCTCTTCGCCGCGGTCTCGGTGGTCCTGCTCATTGCCTGCTTCAACGTGGGCAACCTGATGCTCGCCCGCGCGACCTCGCGACAGCGGGAGCTCGCCATCCGATTCCGCGCTCGGCGCAGGCCGGTCGGCGCTGGTGCGCCAGCTCCTCGTGGAGAGCCTCGTGCTCTCCTTGGCCGCCGGCGTGCTGGGCATCGTGCTTGCCCTCGGGACGACCTCTGCGCTCCTCTCGCTTGCCCCCGGGTCGATCCCGCGTGCACAGACCGTCCACCTCGACTGGGTGGTGCTGGGCTTCGCCGGCCTGACCGCGCTCGGAAGCGGCGTGCTGTTCGGGCTGGTGCCGGCGCTCTCTGCCTCGGACCTCGATCTGGAAGGCACTCTCCGTGGCTCGGGGTCGATGCGGCCCCGGGCGCGGCGGCTGCGCCGCGTCCTGGTCGCGGTGGACGTGGGGCTGGCGCTGGTTTTGCTCTGCGCGGCCGCGTTGCTCCTGCGCAGCTTCGTCGAGGCGCTCGGGGTCGACCCCGGCTTCCGGGCGAATGGCGTGCTGACGCTCCAGGCGGTGGTCCCGACACCATCCGGCACGCCACACGATCAGGCCGAGGCCCGGTACCGTCGCTACGTCGACGGTGCGGTGAAGGCGCTGGCTGCCCTTCCGGGCGTCGAATCGGCCGGAGCAATCAGCGCGCTCCCGCTCAGCGCCAATCGTTCGGACCGCCTCTTCTCCGTCGAGGGCCGGACTCCGCAGTCGGGGGACGAGCTGCTCGACGAGCAGTATCGCGCAGTGGCGCCGGGCTTCTTCGAGACGTTGCGGATCCCGTTGCTCCAGGGACGGACGATCCACGACTCCGACGGCGAGAACGCGCCGCGGGTGGTGGTGGTGAACCAGTCCTTCGCACGGAAGATCTTCCCCCGGGGAGATGCGCTCGGTCAGCGGATCAGCCTCAGCTCGCCGGCGACCGACTGGGCCACCGTGGTCGGCGTGGTCGGCGACGTGCGCGAGCTGGGTCTCGACGAGCCGGTGCTGCCGATCATGTACTTTCCCCACGCGCAGCAGCCCACCGACGGCATGAGCTATGTGGTGCGCTCGGCCGCCCCGTTCGCCCAGCTGCGCAGGTCCACGGAGGCCGCGCTCGAGGCGGTCGACCCGGGCATTCCGGTCTATGGTGTCGGGCCGCTGGAGTCGCTCCTCACTGCCTCGGTGGCCGCGCGGCGGTTCTCGCTGGTCCTGGTGGCAACCTTCGCCGTGCTCGCCCTGGTTCTCGCGGCGGTGGGTCTCTACGGGGTGGTGGCCTACTCGGTGCGCCAGCGCACGAAGGAGATCGGAGTCCGGATGGCCATCGGCGCGGACGCAGGGCGGATCGCCCGCCTCGTGGCGGGCGAGAGCGCGAGGATGGTCGGCGCCGGGCTGGCCGCGGGCCTGATCGCAGCGCTCGCCGCAGCCAGGGTGCTCGCCGGGTTCCTCTACGGCGTGGGCCCGGCGGACCCGCTCGCACTGGTGGCGGCGGCGGCGATGCTCGCAATGGCGGCGGTGCTGGCGACGGTGCTCCCGGTCCGGCGCGCGACGCAGGTGGACCCGGTCATCGCGCTCGGTGCGGAGTGACGCCTCAGGCCCGCTCCGGGAGCCGCTCCAGCTCCTCGAACCACGCCGAGTAGAGCTCGACGCCGCGTCGCGCCTGCGTCCAGTCGAAGAACTCGTTCGGCGCGTGGTAGCCGTGCTCCGGCAGGCTCAGTCCCGTCAGGAGCACCGGCGCCCGGAAGGTCTCGGCCATGATGGCCACCGCGGGGATCGAGCCGCCGCCGCGGGTCAGGGCGAGTCCCTTGCCGAGCACACGCTCGGCCGCGCGGTCCATCGCCTTGCACTCCGGCGCGTCCACCGAGGTGACGAACGCCGGAGCGGAGCCGAGCGGGACGACCTCGACCAGGGGGTCGAGCTCGGCCACGAAGCTCCGGATCGCTTCCACCACCCGCGCCGGTGACTGCCCGGGGACGAGCCGCAGGCTGACCTTCGCCTCGGCCCAGGCCGGCACGATGCTCTTGATGCCCGCACCCTGGTAGCCGCCGGAGATGCCGTGCACCTCGAAGGTGGGCTCGGTCCAGAGACGCCGGAGCAGCGCGCGCGCATCGCTCGCCATCAGGCGCCGGAACCCGTACGTGCTCCGGAAGCGCTCCACGTCGAAGCCGCTCCGCACGTACAGGTCCATCTCCGCGTCGCTCACCGGGAGCATGCCGTCCAGCACGCCGGGGACGAGGATGCGTCCGGTGCGCGCGTCGAAGCAGGCCGCCAGCACCCGCGCCAGCCCGGCGATGGGATTGGGCGCCCCGCCGCCCACGACCCCCGAGTGCGCGTCGACGTCCGCCGTCCGTAGCTTCAGGGTCAGCGCCTGGAACCCGCGCAGGCCCACGTCCATCGACGGTTGCTCGGCGGAGACCCACAGGGTGTCCGAGACCAGCACCGCGCGCACGTCGCCGATGGCGGAGCGGTGTTCCCGGAGCATGTCCTGAAAGTGCGGGCTCCCCACCTCCTCCTCGAACTCCCAGAGCAGCTGGAGGCCGAGCGAGGGATCGCGGCGGACCGCATGGGCGATGGCGAGCAGACAGGCCAGGGCGGGCCCCTTGTCGTCGGTGGTGCCGCGTCCGAGGTAGCGCTCGCCGTCGATGCGCATCCGGAACGGCTCGCCCTTCCACTCGGGCTCCTCGGCCGGCTGGACGTCGAGATGGTTGTAGACCAGCACCGAGGGGCGGCGCGGGTCGCCGAAGCGGCCGTGCACGTAAGGCTTTCCCTTCACGCGGAGCAGCCGCGCCTCGCCGCCGAAGTGACGGACCAGGGCGAGCGCGGCCTCGGCGCAGGCCTCGGTCTCCGGTCCACGGGCTGGGTCCATGCTGATGGTGGGCAGCTCGACCAGCGTGCGCAGGCGGTCCTCGAAGAAGGAACGGTGCCCCTCGGCCCAGGCGCGTGCGTCGTGGTTCACGGTCGGAGTGCCTCCACCAGCGCGGCGGTGAATGCCCGGCCCACGCTCCCTTCGGGATCGCGGTCCGGGTCGTAGATGGTGAGCTCCACCCCGAGCGCGCGGGGGGAGGCGAGGAGTGGACGGATCAGCCCCACCAGCGCCTCGTACGACAGTCCACCGGGTACGCGCGAGTCCACCGCGGGCATGATGTCGTCGGCGAGCACGTCGGCGTCCACGTGGATCCAGAACCCGGGGAGATGGTCCAGACGCTCGAGCACCCGGGCGGCGATCGCCGTCGGCCCGGCCCGCTCGATCTCCGCCAGGTCGAAAACCGGGATGCCGGAGGACCGAAGCACGGGGTCGTCCTCCCGGAGCCCGAGGTGGACGACCGAGTCCCGCGCGACCAGCGGCCCGTCGGGAGCGAGCCCGGAGAGCAGACCGGGACCGACGCCCACCGCCAGCGCGAGATCCATCCCGGCGGCGCCGGATGTCCCCGAGCGCTCGGGGGTGGCGAAGTCCGAGTGCCCGTCGAGGAAGACCAGCCCCAGCCGCTCCACGTGGCGGCGGGCCCCGAGCAGATTTCCGAGGAGGATGCTGCAATCGCCGCCGAGCACCACCGCCAGCTCCTCGCGCAGCACGATGCTCTCCACGGTGTCGGCGAGCGTCCGCGCGTGGCGGGCGATTGCCTCGGCGTTCCGGATCCCGGAAGGGTGAATCCCGGTGCCGTAGGGCGGCGCCTCGACACGGCCGGCGTCGCGCGCGCCCAGCCTGGTGCGGAGCCCGTTCCAGCGCAGCACCTCGGGCATCCGACGAGTCCCGGGCTCACGACCTGGCGCGGGCGGGGCGAGCCCGAGATTCGAGGGGGCGTCGAGGACGGTGCGGGGCCTCGGCCACTCGCCTCTCGCAACCGCGGTCAGCACGGCGGGGCCTCGGCAAAGAGTCGACGGGCCATGGGGCGCTGGAGGAGTCGGTCCCGATAGGCAGCGAGCTCGGGGAAGCGGGCGAGATGGCCCTGACGGCCTGCCCAGGCGAGCATCGCGGCCAGGACCAGATCGAACACCGTCGCCTCGGCGAGGAGCGTGTCGCGGCTGGCGAGCGTCCGCTCGAGGAGCGCCAGCGGTGGACGCAGACGCTCGCTGGCCCAGGGGATGACCGCCGGGAGGCGCTGGTCGGGGGGCAGGTCCTCGGAGTGCAGGCAGATCAGGTCGAGGAGCGGTTCCACCTCGGTCACCGCGAGCATCAGCCACTGGTCGTGCGTCCCCCGTTCGGGTGTCCCGGCTCGCGGGATGAGCCCGCGCTCGGGGCGCCGGTCCGCGAGCCAGGTGCAGAGCGCGATCGACTCGAACCGCAGCACGCCCGCATCATCCTCGAGCACCGGCACCCGCCCCAGCGGATGTAGCTGGAGGCGTGCCGGCGTGCCGCTCTCGGGTGCGAGGATCCGCTCGTACGGCTCGCCCAGCTCGGCCAGCACCCACTCCACCCGCGAGGCCCGTGTCTGTGGCCGCCAGAACAGCTTCATCGGACGTCCTCCTGTAACCAGCTAAATATGGTTCAGTGGTTTCAACATGGATCCATCGATTCTCACCTGTCAAGGGCAAGAGAACGGTTAGAATGCCGGCATGCTCCTTCCGGGGACACACCGCTTCAAGCTGGCAGGCGGCCATCCGGTGCTCGACTTCCTGAACACGGTGGGAGGGCACCGGCTGACCGCCCCGCGCGACGACATCGAGACGCCCGAGGACCTGGTCTCGTGGGGCCTGCAGTCCGGCTGGCTGGACCAGGAGCGTGCTCACCCGATGCTGGTGGAGATCCAGCTGCGCCCCGCCGAGGCCCGCGCGGCCCTGGCCAGGGTGCGCGCGTTTCGCGAGGCTCTTTTCCGTGTGTTCCTCGCCGTTTCGGAGGACGCGCTGCCCGCTCCTGAGCCGCTCGAGGCGTTCGAGCGGGAGGCGCGCCGGGCCTGGTCCGAGCGTCGACTGGTGCGCACGCCGGACCGCGAGTACCGGTGGGTGTCACCCGGATCCGCCCGGCTCGATGCATTCATCCCGGGGCTCGCGCTGGCGGCCTCCGAGATCCTCACCGGACCGGAGCGCGCCCGCGTCCGGATCTGCGAGGCCACGGCCATGGACGGCTGCGGCTGGCTGTTCCTGGACACCAGCAAGAACGGAACTCGCCGCTGGTGCGAGATGGCGACCTGCGGCAACAAGTACAAGGCCCGGAGGCACTACGCGCGGGTCCGTGCAGGACGGCGCACCACCGCCGAGTAGCTATCCTGTCGACGCTGTACTGGTCCCCGGAGAGGCACTTGCCCCGCGCGTGGGCCGGGCGTACAGGCAATCGCTCCGCGTGCGCTCCGGCGCATGGTGGATCTTCCCCCGAGAGAGGTCGAACGACACATGGCCGTTCCTGCCAAGAAGCTCGCATCCCTGAAGAAGCCCTCCACCCCCGTGCCCTGCGACGTGAAGAACCTCGCCCTGGCCGAGAAGGGCCGAGGACGCATCGAGTGGTCCGGCCGCTCGATGCCGGTGGTCCACCAGATCCGTGACCGCTTCGCCAAGCAGAAGCCGCTCAAGGGCATGCGCCTTGCGGCGTGCCTCCACGTCACCGCCGAGACCGCGAATCTCGCCATCGCGCTCAAGGCCGGCGGCGCGGACCTCGTGCTCTGCGCAAGCAACCCGCTCTCCACCCAGGACGACGTGGCCGCCGCGCTGGTGGTGGACCACGGCATCAGCGTCTTCGCGATCAAGGGCGAGGACAACAAGACCTACTACCGGCACATCCACGCGGCGATCGAGCACAAGCCGAACCTCACCATGGACGATGGCGCGGACGTGGTCGGCGTGCTCCACAGCGAGCGCAAGGATCTCCTGTCGCACGTGATCGGCGGAACCGAGGAGACCACCACCGGCGTCATCCGGCTCCGGGCGATGGCCCGCGAGGGCGTGCTCGGCTACCCCATCGTCGCGGTGAACGACGCGCTCACCAAGCACATGTTCGACAACCGCTACGGCACCGGCCAGTCCACCATCGACGGGATGATCCGGGCCACCAACCGGCTGATCGCGGGCAGCGTCTTCGTCGTCGCCGGCTACGGCTGGTGCGGACGCGGTCTGGCGATGCGGGCCAAGGGCCTGGGCGCGGACGTCGTGGTCACCGAGATCGACCCCCACAAGGCGCTCGAGGCGGTGATGGACGGCTACCGGGTCCTCCCGATGAAGGACGCGGCGAAGATCGGCGACTTCTTCTGCACCGTCACCGGCAACGTGAACGTCATCCGGCGCGAGCACTTCGAGTCGATGAAGGACGGCGCCATCGTCGCCAACAGCGGCCACTTCAACGTCGAGCTGGATCTCGAGACCCTGGGCAGGATCGCCAAGGACCGGAGCACCATCCGGGAGTTCGTCGAGCAGTACACGCTGAAGAACGGCAACCGGGTCATCGTGCTCGGCGAGGGCCGGCTGGTGAACCTGGCCGCCGCCGAGGGTCACCCCTCGAGCGTGATGGACATGTCCTTCGCCAACCAGGCGCTGTGCAGCGAGTGGATGGTGAAGAACCACCGGACGCTGGAGAAGCGCGTCTACACGGTGCCGGAGAAGATCGACAAGGAGATCGCCCGGCTGAAGCTCAAGGCGATGGGCGTGAAGATCGACGTCCTCACCGACGAGCAGGAGACGTACCTCAACAGCTGGAACCAGGGGACCTGAGCCCGCGGCTCGGCCTCAACGTCCAGGAGGAGTGCGGGCACGGCGCGGGTGCGCATCGTCGGTGATCAGCGCAGGGACAGGAGCTTGGCCAGCTCCGCCAGCTGCCCGAGCAAGGTGCGCAGCGCCTCCGGGTCCGTCAGCAGTCCGGGCGTGTCCAGCGTCGCGGTGTGTCCAGAGACGTGCACTCCGCCCAGGAGGAGCGCGGGCAGCAGCTCCCGGCGGCGGTGGGCGTCGAGCCATCGCCCGAGCGTCTCGGGCGTCCGTGCCGAGGCCCGGAGCCCGCCGCGGCCGCCCTCGAGCGCGAGGGTGAGGCCCTCGGGCACCACTCCCTCGTACCGCGCCGAGATGCGGGTGACCCAGCCTCCGAGTCCGAACAGCGCCCGGGACGCCGTGATCTCCAGCCGGAGCAGCCGATACTTCCCGCGGATGCTCCGGCTCCCCTCGTCGAACCCGAGCATGAACCCGCGGGCCAGCGCGTCCCAGGCCACGGCGCGCCGGGCGTCCTCACGCCGTCGACGCCACCACAGCGCGCCGATCCCGACCGCGAGGCAGCCGAGCACCAGCCAGGGGAGCACGCCGGGTGCTCCCATCACCGCGGGCTGCCTGGGACCGCCCCCGGCCGGTAGTGCGTCACGGGCGCAGCCCCTCCACCACGTAGAGCTCGGACATGCGGCGGACCACGGTGTAGGCCCAGGCCCGAGCGTCGGGCGTGACGACGATCCGTCCGACGCCCCCCGCGCCGACAGGGTCCGCCGGCGCGAGGTGGCGGAGCCGGACGCGATGCCCGGTCCGCGGATCGAGCGAGAGGAGGTCCACTCCGCTCGCCGCCGGCTCGGCGATCACCAGGCTCGAACCGGTGGTGTCCCAGGTCAACGGCGTCGCCTGCCCGAGCGCCGCCACCGGAACCGGTTCCCCCGGGGCTCCCACCGGGTACAGACAGAAGCCGCGCGGTGGACAGAGTCCGACGAATGTCCGCCCATCGGGCGAGAGCAGGTCCCGCATCCCCGGGAGCTGCTCGGGCGTGATCGGTTCCGGGTCGCCGCCGGGAGCGGCGATCCACACCCGCCTGCTGCGGCCCTTCACGTGGCCGGAGAAGAGCAGCCGCCCATCGGGCCGAAGCTTGGCCCAGAGAAAGCTGACGATCCCCGGCACGCGGAGGCTCCTGACCTCACCGGCGCCGATCGGGAGCAGGTCGACGTGGTCGTCCCCGACCAGTGGGGCCGCCAGGGCTCCCGTACCGTCCGGGAGGAGGGTCAATGCCCGTCCGGTGCCGAGTCGCATCGGTGGCGAGCAATCGGTTCGACGGAGGTAGACGGAGTAGCCCTTGCCACCGCCTTCCCCGCTCTCGGCGAGCAGGACCCATCTGCCATCGGTGGAGAGGTCGTGCGGCGAGGTTCCGTCGAGCCAGGTCAGCTCGCACTCCGGCTTGCCCTCGGCGCCGAAGAAGACCTGCGGACGCACGGTGGCACGCTCGAGAAGCATCCGCCCATCCCCGGCGACGTCGCGGATCACCAGTCGTCCACCGGTCGAGAGGAGGAGGCGTGCCTTCCCGGTCTCCCGGGAGATCGCGTACAGCGAGGTCTCTGCTCCCTCGCGGGCGGCAGTCACCAGGACGTCGCTTCCGGTGGCCGACCACGCCAGGCCCTCCAGGCTGCCCCAGAGCTCGCCCAGCACCCGGTGCTCGCCGCCCGTGCCAAAGAGCTGCACGAGTCCGGCGTCGTCGCCGTTGAGGGGATGCTCGATCACCGCAACCTCTCGCCCACTCGGTGAGATCCGGAGCGCGCCAGGCTGGTTCACCCGGCCGATCACCGTTCCCAGCGGATACTCCACCCGGAGCCCGGTGCCATCCCCCGGCGCGTGCACCGCGGCGATGCGGCTTCCATCGGGCGTCGCGTCGGCGGAGAGCACCCCGGCGAGCAGCGCCTTCTCGGTTCCCCCGGCGAGCGGCGACCGCGCCAGGACGTTCGAGCCCCCGCCGCGGATGTAGAGCGCCTCGCCGCGTGAGGTGACCGCGGCCAGAGCCGTCGCATCGCCGGTAACCACCCGCGCCTCCGCGGCCCCCAGGTGGCCCGCATGGAGCCTCGACGGTTCACCGTCCCATGCGGCGGTGTAGGCGACCTCGCCGCCGGGGGCGAACCGGGCGGAGGTGATCGACCCGCGGCGGAAGGTGAGGCGCTGCCAACGCGGCTCCGCGACGCGTTGCCGGGTGAGCGTCACCCCCGCTGCAGCTCCGAGCGCGAACGCGAGCAGCGCTCCCAGGATCGCCAGGAGCCGAGCGCGGGAGCGCCGCGGGGTGGAGGAGGGGACCGGGAGCGAACCTGGCTCGGGAAGCGGCTCCACCTGGCCGATCCAGCGATACCCCCGACGGGGCAGTGTCTCGACGTAGAACGGGGCGTCGGCGTTGTCTCCGAGCGCGGCCCGGATCTCCTTCACGCAGTAGTTCAGGCCCTGATCGAAGTCGACCAGCGTGTCGCTGCCCCACACCTGGGCGCGAAGCTCCTCCCGGGTGACGATCCCTCCCGGATTGGCGAGCAGGACGCTGAGGACCTTCGCCGGTTGTTGCCGCAGGCGGACCAGCGAGCCGCTCTCCTTGAGCTCAAGGCTCTTCGGGTCGAACTCGAAGCGGCCGAAGCGAACACGGCCCCCTGGCCGGGCCCCGCCCTCCACGGGGATCTCGTCGCTGACACGCATCCGGGTCCAATCTAGCGCCGCGCGCGCCGGTGTCCGAGGCCGCGGGAAGGAGATTCGTCGGTGCATCCGCGGGCGGAAGCCTCGACAGGGACGAGGGTTTCGCCTCCATCTCCGTTCAACCTCGATTCCATGGCGCGGTCATGGCGCGCGGCAGTCCCTGAGCGCATCGGTGGGGCGAACCCGAGCTCCGAGGTCCCACCCGTGAAACCTTCGCCCGCCGCCCTGCTGGTCCTCTCTCTGCTCGCCGGCTGTGGAGGCAGCCCGCCGCCGCCGAATGCGCTCCCCGATGCCGGTGCTCCCGTGGTGGGCCCATCCGGGGGGACCGTCACCAGCGCCGACGGGAGGGCGACCCTGGTGGTCCCGGCCGGTGCGCTGGCGTCGCCTCTTCCGCTGAGCCTGCGACCGGCAGGCGCCGTGCCGCTGGATCCGCACGCCACCTCTCGCAGCGGCTACGCGCTGGACCCTCGGGACGCCAGCTTCACCGCTCCGGCCACCCTGACCCTCCAGTACGACCCGGCGCTGGGTCCATCCGGAACGGACGAGGGCGAGTGGCGGTTGCATGCGGTCGACGGGGGCGTCTGGGAGCAGGTTGCCCAGGCCAGCATCAATCCCGTCAGGCACGCGGTGTCGGCCCCGGTTCGTTCCGGGGGCACGTACGGCGTGGTCTGGATCGGCCCGCAGTCCGACTGCGCCAATCCGACGGACCGCCAGTTCGACTTCTGGCTCGGCCTCTGGGACTTCTCGGCTCCCGGCGTCTTCTCGGGCACGAACACCATCACCGCCGAGGGTCGTGGGTGCCTGCTCGAGGAGCACTTCCAGGACACGGCCGGAGTCCGGGGACGCAGCACCAGCCTCTTCAGCCGCCGGGACGGTCAGTGGCACCAGACGTACGTCGATTCGCTGGGGGGACGGCTGGTGCTGGTGGGCACCTTCGACGGGACCCGGATGGTGCTCTACCAGTCCCCGGGCGATCGCTTCCTGTGGGAGGCGACCAGCGCCTCGGTCGTTCGCTACTGGGAGGAGACCTCGACCGACAACGGTGCGACCTGGCGCGTCAGCTTCGACTCGAGCTACGCGCGGAGGCCATAGCGATGAGAGCGCTCCGGTGGGGTCTGGTGTTGTTTCTCGTCCGGCTCGGCACCGGTTGTGGCGGCCCGGCAGGGAATTCCGCGCCGCAGCCCGATGCAGGCGGTGGAGCGAGCCAGCTCTCGGTGGGCGGCAGCTACGACACCCGGGTGACCCTGCTCCCCGGCGGGACGTGCTCGGGCGTGACGGTGGAGGACGCCGTGACCAGCGTCGACCACGCCCCGGGGGCGAGCTCGCTGCGGCTCACCCACGCCGGGGTGAGCCATTCGGGGACGGTCGATGCGTCGGCGCGCTTCCAGACCACCGCCCGCACCGTGGCGGTGGGCCCCGCGACCTTCCGCATCACCCTCGCCGGTCAGTTCAGCATCACCGGCCTCGAGGCCATGGCCACGGTCGAGCAGACGAGCCCGGTCGCCTGCGCGTACTCCGTTCGATGGCTGGGGACGAAGTCCGGCGCGCCCAACGTCATCCCGGGATGAGAACCGGGCTCCCTCGCCGGGCTCAGGGCACGAGCTTGAGGTAGTTCTCGTAGCGGGTCTGGATCTCCGAGACGTACCGGACCGGCTCCGTCCCCCGCACGTACCCGTGCCGGGCATGCGCGTAGTACGCCGGCTTCTGGAGCAGGAGCATGGCCTGCTCCACGTTCTTGAACCACTTGTCGGGGTCGAGCCGCTGGGAGCGGGCCAGCTGCCGCGCGTCGGCGAGATGGCCCCAGCCGCAGTTGTACGCCGCCAGGGCGAAGCGCATCCGCTGCTGCACCGGCAGCGTCGCCTCGAGGCGATCGTTCAGGACCGAGAGGAACTTGATGCCGGCGTGTGCTCCCTGCTCCGGCTCCTCCGGTCGGCTGAAGCCCAGCTCGCGCGCGGTGCGTGGCAAGACCTGCAGGAGGCCCACCGCGCCCGCCAGGCTCCGCGCCTGGGGGTCGAAGCGGCTCTCCTGGTACGCCTGGGCCGCGAGCAAGCCGCCAGTCGAAGTTGTAGAGCTGCGCGTACTTCCGGAAGACGCCGTCCCATGCCGAGAGGCCCTGGAGCGTGCCCGCATCCTGGGCCCGCGACTCGGTGGCGACCCTCGAGTCCTCGAAGTAGCGCCGCCACGACATGTTGTACTCGAGCCCCTTGTAGGTCTTGCTTCACGAACCGGTCGAGCGCCGCCTTCAGATGTTGATCGCCTGGACGCACCGCGACGGCGATCTGCTTCTTCGCCCCGTCGTCGAGCGCGAAGGCCGCCACCACGTCCGACCGCCACACCCGCTCCGCCTGGAAGATGTGAGAGTCGGACACGGTGAGGTCCACCTCGCCCGCGGCCACGCCGGCGATGAGCTGCTCGGTCTCCTCGTCGGCACGGGCGAGCTCGAGCGTGAAGCCCGCGCCCTTCGCCCGGAGCCGCTCCAGCGTCCCCTGGTAGCTCGAGCCGGGGCGCACCCGGATGCGCCGCCCGCGCAGCTCGGCCACGCTCTTCAAGATTGGCTCCGAGGCGCGCTGCACGAGCAGCTCCTGGACCTCGAGGTAGGGCGCGCTGAACGCCACCTGCCTCCCTCGCTCCGGCGTCGCGGTGTACGAGGCGGCGATGACGTCGCCCTTGCCCTCGAGCAGCCAGGGGACGAGGTCGGCGTGCGACGGCGGGACGATGATCTGCAGCCGTACCTCGAGGCCGTCGGCAAAGCGCTTCATGAGATCGTGGTCGAAGCCCACCGCCTCCCCCCGGAGGAGGAAGTAGCTGACGGCGTTGTTGCGGGTCAGCACCCGGAGGACGCGGTGCTTCTTCACCCCGGCCAGGTCCCCGGTCCACGTCCGGTCGGCGTGCGCGACCAGTGCCCGCTCCTGGATGAACAGGTCCAGCGCGGCCTTGAGCTGCTTCGAATCGGGGTGCACGGCCCAGCCGATGGGCTGCTTCCGGGCGATCGGGAAGAGCACCACCGCGTCCTTGGCCCACTCCCGCTCCGCCTCCCAGACGTTGCTGTCCACCACCGCCAGCTCGCGCTCGCCGCGGCTCACCTGGGCGATCAGATCGGCCTGCTGGACGGGGCCGAGCACCTGCTCCACCCGGAGCCCCGGGACCACGAGCTTCGCCAGGCTGGCCTCGAATGCCGTGCCGCTGGGGATGGTGACCGTGCGCCTGGCGAGGTCGGCGGGAGCGCGCGGGGGCTGGCGCATTCCCTTCCGCCCGATGAGTAGCTCGTCGACGACGGCCACGGGGTCGGTGAACGCCACCCGCGCGGCGCGATCGGGGGTGATGGCCAGCCCGGTGGCGGCCACGTCCCCGCGGCCGGCCAGGAGCTCCTCCAGGATGTCGTGTCGCCGCTCGATCCAGACCGTCTCCAGGGTCAGCCCCTGCCGACGGGCGAAGTCCTCGGCGAGGCTCCGGTCGATGGCGCCGGGCGAGCCGTCGCGGGAGATGGGCGGGTCGTCCTCGTCGCCGACGACCAGGACGCGGAGGACTGCCCCGGGCGCGGATCTCCGCGAGATCGGAGCCCGCCGCAGCCGCAGGGAGCGGGAGGAGCACGGCGGAGAGCAGCGCTGCGGTCCGTCGAACCCGACCCATGCGGCCGGGGACGCTAGCCGCCGCCGCTGGCGCTGACCACGAGAACCCGCCTGGTGCGGCCGATGGCGGAGAGCGTCATCGCCGCCGGGCGCGCTGGGTCACTTCTTACCGGAGCCGCCGAAGAGCAGGCCGACGCCGAAAGACCAGTACTGCTGGACCGGAAAGCCCTGCCGGGCCCAGAAGTAGTTGTACCGCCCGTCGAAGAAGAGCGCGGTCCCCGAGTGGTCGCCCAGCCCGATGGCGATGCCCACGTGCGGCTGGATGCCGTACTGCCAGCTCGAGGCCGGAGTACGAGTACATCCCGAGGTCGATGACCCGGTCGAAGTAGCCGGTGCCGGCGTTGCACCCGGCCCAGAAGCGGCTCCCGTTGCCGAGCGGGATGTGGAAGGCGAACCCCGCCATCAGCGGGATGGCGTTCAGGTAGCGGAACTGCTTGCCGGAGACGTCCTGCCCGGTGGTGGTGGTCAGCACCCCGTACTTCGCGGCGTTGAAGCTGTTCAGGCCGGCCGAGAGCTCGAAGTGGAAGGCGTAGGTCAGCTCGAGCGAGACATCGAGGTGCGCGCCGCGGCTGCTGAACCGGTCGATGTACCGCGCGGTGTTTCCCTCGGGCTCGCGCCATCTCGTACGAGATGCGGACGTGGCTCTGGGCGAGGGCAACCGAGGAGAGGAGGAGAGAGACCGCAAGGAGGAATCGCATGGAGCGCATGGCTTGGCTCACAGGTACGGGGACTGGGCGAACGCCTGGTCGATGCCGGCGTTGATGCGATCGAGCATCGACTGGGTGCTTCCGCCGATCACTCCGTTCAGCGAGGCGGTCCAGATCGCGGTCAGCTGCTTCGTCGTCGTGTTCGGGGCGCGGGTGTCCAGCATGTCGATGCGAAGCGAGCCCGCATCGATCACCGTCGGGTATCCCCCGCCGTAGCGGGTAATACACCCCCCAGGTCGTCATCGTAGCCGGTGAAGCCGGCCCACCCCGGGTACCAGGTGTAGAACGGATAGGAGACGTACTCGCGGTAGCGGGTCGCGGTGACCGCGACCATCACGTTGACGTCCGGCGTGACCGTCGCCGGGTCCACCTGGTGCCAGCCGAGATTGTCCAGGTTCGAGGCAACCGTTGCGAGGATGGCCGCGTCGTTGCTGTGGTCGATCGTCAGCGGGTCACCGTACGGCGACGGCGTCACCTGGATGGTGCTCGGCAACGCGTAGGTCCGGATGCTCGCGTAGTTCGCCTTGGGATCGTGCTGGGTGGTGACGGTGTCGAGATCCGACAGGGTCTCCGCTCCGCCCGGGTAGCAGGCCGCCAGCAGCCCCATCGCTGCGGCCAGTGCCGCGTGCCTCATGACTCCGTCCTCCCTCGCTCCCCCGTCGTTCAACAGCCCCAGATCTGCACACTTGCAACGGCAGAGTCCACCGGCGGGCCATGGGTCCGATGGCGTACGCCAGACCTTCCGATCCTTCGACGGCTCATCCGTCCGCGGCATTCATTCCCGCTGGACAGGGGTGCTTGCCGGGGCCCGGGAAAGCCTGGCATGAGGGCCGTCCCCCATGGGTCTTCTGCGCGCGGTCGTCCTCGGCCTGGTCCAGGGAATCACGGAGTTCCTGCCCATCAGCTCGACGGCGCACCTGCGCATCACACCGGAGCTGTTCGGCTGGCAGGACCCCGGCGCAGCGTTCGACGCCATCATCCAGCTCGGGACCGTGGCCGCGGTGCTGGTCTACTTCCGGAGGGACATCGTGCAGCTCCTGCGCGCCTGGGTGGACGGGCTCCAGCGGCGGGACCTGTTCGGTACCACCGAGTCGCGACTGGCCTGGTTCGTCCTGGTGGGCACGCTCCCGGTGGTGGTGCTCGGGTTCCTGTTCAAGCACGCCATCGAGACCAGCCTCCGGTCCCTCTACGTCGTCGCCGGCTCGATGATCGTGCTGGCCCTGGTGCTCGCCGCGGCCGAGCGGACCGCGCGCCATGCGCGCCGACTCGACGACATGACCCTGAAGGACGGCTGGATCATCGGCCTCTGGCAGGCGCTGGCCCTGGTCCCTGGCTCCAGCCGCTCGGGGACCACCCTGACCGGCGGGCTGTGGCGCGGGCTCCGGCGCGAGGATGCGGCCCGCTACTCCTTCCTGCTCTCCATCCCCGCCACCACGGCCGCGGGCCTCTTCGAGCTCCGTCACCTCCGGCACGCCTCGACTCCGTTCACCGGGACCGAGCTGGCAGTCGCCGCGGTGGTGGCCTTCCTCTCGGGGATGCTGGCCATCGGAGGACTGCTCCGGTACCTGCGCACCCGCACCACGATGGTGTTCGTCGTCTACCGGCTCCTGCTCGGGGCGCTGCTCCTCTCGCTCCTCCACACCGGCCGGCTGCGTCCGGACGCCGGGCTCGAGCAGGGCGCTGCCCCGACGAGCATCCCGGCCGAGGCGGCCGGCGGGGAGCCGGTGCCTCGTTGATGGATCCGCGGTTCGTCCAGCTGTCGCAGGCGCTCCAGCAGCACCCGGGTCGGCACCTGCACCTGCCGGGGCTCGAGCTGCGCGACTCGGCCGTGCTCGCGCCGTTCGTGCTCCGGGGAGACGACCCGCGGCTTCTCTTCACCCTCCGTCCCGCGCACTTCCGGAGGCACGCCGGGCAGGTCTCGTTCCCCGGTGGGGTGCGCGACCCCGAGGATCCGACCACGCTGCACACCGCGCTCCGCGAGCTGGAGGAGGAGCTGGGCGTCCCTCCGCAGGCCGTCCACGTGCTGGGCATGCTGGACGAGATCCCCACCACGTCGGAGTTCCGGGTCGTTCCGTACGTGGGTCTCCTGGACCCCTCCGTCGAGCTGCGCCCCGACGCCGGGGAAATCGCAGAGCTGCTCGAGGTTCCGGTTGTGGATCTGCTAGTGCCCGGGCTCCGGCGGACCGAGAAGCGGTTCTTCCGGGGAGCCGAGCACGACGTGTACTTCTACGACGCTGGCCGTCACACCATCTGGGGCGCCACCGCGCGCATCCTCTCCAATCTGCTGTCGGTGATCACCGGGCTCCCGGCCTGGAACGCGACGAGGCCTGCGTGACGCTCTATCCGGTGGTGATGGCCGGCGGTTCGGGAACGCGCTTCTGGCCGCTCTCGCGGAAGGCGCGGCCCAAGCAGTTCCTCGCCCTGGCGACCGATCGCCCGCTCATCGTCGAGACGGTGAACCGCCTGAAGGGGCTGGTCACCCCCGGACGGACCTACGTCGTGTGCGGGCCGGTGCACGCCCGGACGGTCCGGCGGCTCCTCCCGCGGCTGCCGGCAGCGAACGTGCTGGTCGAGCCCATCGCCCGGAACACCGCCCCGGCCATCGGCCTGGCCACGCTCCACGTGCAGGCGCGCGACCCGGACGGCGTGCTCGCGGTGCTCCCCTCGGACCACCACGTCGCCGACGTGCCGGGATTCCAGGCGGTGCTCCGCCATGCGGCCGAGGTCGCCCGGTCCGGCGCGCTGGTCACCATCGGCATCCGGCCGACCCGAGCCGAGACGGGGTACGGCTACATCCGGACCGGGCGAGCCCATCGATGGCGGGCGGCGCGGGTGCGGGCGTTCGTGGAGAAGCCCGACGCGCCGCACCGCGGCCGGCGTACCTGGCCTCGGGCGAGTACCTGTGGAACGGGGGCATCTTCGTCTTCACCGCGCCGGCGCGATGCGCGATGCCATCGAGCGGCACATGCCCGAGCTCGCCGTGGTGCTCGACCGGATCGCCCCGCACGGTGGGCACCGCCCGGTACGCCGCGCGCCGTGAAGAAGCACTTCCCCACCGCGCCCTCGGTCTCGATCGACTACGGGGTGATGGAGAAGGCGCGGGACATCGCGGTCGTCCCCGGCGACTTCGGCTGGTCCGACGTGGGGAGCTTCGCGGCCCTGCCGGAGGTCCGGCCCGCCGACCGCGACGGGAACGTGGTGGTGGGGGAGGGCGCGGTCCTGGTGGACTCGGCGGGGTGCGTGGTGGTGGGGTCGGGCCGGCCGCTGGGGCTGGTGGGCCTCAAGGACATGGTGGTGGTGGACTCGGGGGACGCGCTGCTGGTCGTGCCCCGTGACCGGAGCCAGGACGTCCGGGCGGTGGTGCAGGCACTGAAGCGCAGCCGAGGGCTGGCCAAGTTCGAGTGAGGGCGAGGATGAACGCGCACATCTTCCGCGAGTACGACATCCGCGGTCTGGTCGATCAAGGACCTGACCGAGGAGGTCGTGGAGCTGCTGGGCAAGGGCCTGGGGACGGTGGTCCGCCGGAAGGGCGGGACGAGCATCGTGGTGGGCCGCGACTGCCGCGAGTCCAGCTACCCGCTTCCGCGATCGGCTGGTGCGCGGGCATCACCTCCACCGGGCTCGACGTGCTCGACGTGGGCGTCGTGCCGACGCCGCTGACCTACTTCGCCGCGAACACCCTGCCCGGTGCGACGGGCTGGCGATGATCACCGGCAGCCACAACCCGCCCGAGTACAACGGCTTCAAGATCGGCCACGGGCAAGACCACGCTCCACGGCCACGAGATCCAGGCGCTGCGGCAGCTCATCGAGGCAGGCGACTTCGAGGTGGGCCGACCGGGCTCGTGTCGACGCCCGTTCGACATCGTCACCCCGTACCGCCACTTCGTCCGCGCAGACCATCCGCGTGGGCCGCCCGGGATGCGAGATCGTCATCGACGCCGGGCAACGGCGTGGGCGGCGCGGTCGCCGTCCCGCTGTTCCGGAGCCATGGGCTTCGACGTGGTCGCCCTGTTCTGCGAGATGGACGCCCGGCTTCCCGAACCACCACCCGGACCCGACGGTGCGTGGAGAACCTGCAGGACCTCATCGCGCGCGGTGAAGGAGGAGAAGGCCGAGGTGGGCATCGCCTACGACGGCGACGCCGACCGCATGGGCGTCGTCGACGACCAGGGCAACATCCTCTGGGGCGACCAGCTGATGATCCTCTTCTCCCGCGAGGTGCTGAAGCGAGCGCCGGGCGCGGCCATCGTGGGCGAGGTGAAGTGCTCGATGCACGCTCTACGACGACATCGCGGAGCGCGGCGGCAAGCCGATCATGTGGAAGGCGGGCCACTCGCTCATCAAGGCCAAGATGAAGGAGACCGGCGCCCAGCTCGCCGGCGAGATGAGCGGCCACATCTTCTTCAAGCACCGCTACTTCGGCTTCGACGACGCGCGTGTACGCTCGGCGCGCGCTTGCTGGAGATCCTCACCCACGACGCAGCAGCCGACTCTCGGCCGCTGCTCGCCGACGTGCCGCAAGACCTTCGCCAGCCCCGAGATCCGCTTCGACGTGCCGGAGGAGAAGAAGTTCGCCATGGTGCAGCCGCGCGACCGAGGTGCTGCGCGCAAGCGCGGGCTACTCGATCGTCGACGTCGACGGGGTGCGGGTGATCTTCCCCGACGGCTGGGGCCTCATCCGCGCGTCGCAACACCCAGCCCATCCTCGTGCTGCGCTTCGAGGCCAAGACCGAGGCGCGGCTCCAGGAGATCCAGTCGCTCATCGAGAACACGGTGCGTCAGGTGCAGCGCGAGGTCGGGGCCTGAACTAGACTCGCCGGATGGCAGACGCCCCGGCAGCCCTGGTGGGCATCATCATGGGGAGCTCGTCGGACTGGTCCACCCTCGCCCCTGCGGCGGAGGTGCTGGCCGAGCTGGGCATCCCCTTCGAGGCCCGGGTGGTGAGCGCGCACCGGACGCCCGACTGGATGTTCGAGTACGCGTCCACCGCCGAGTCCCGGGGACTGCGGGCGATCATTGCCGGCGCGGGCGGTGCAGCCCACCTTCCGGGGATGGTGGCGGCCAAGACGCTGGTCCCGGTGCTCGGCGTGCCGGTGCCGGCCACGGTGCTCCAGGGCGTGGACGCGCTGCTCTCCATCGTGCAGATGCCGAAGGGAGTCCCGGTAGGCACGCTGGCCATCGGCAAGCCCGGGGCGGCGAACGCGGCCCTGCTGGCGGCGGAGATTGTGGGCCTGGAGAAGCCCGAGGTTCGCGAGCGGCTCCGTGCCTGGCGGGCGGCGCGCACCCGCGAGGCGCTGGAGAGCACCGTCCCGTGAGCATCATCCTCCCCGGGGCGACCATCGGAATCCTGGGCGGCGGGCAGCTCGGTCGGATGACGGCCATGGCCGCGCGCACGCTCGGCTACCACCTGGCGGCGCTCGACCCGGACCCCTCGTGCGCCGCGCGCTTCCTGGTCGAGACCTGCGTGACCGCGGGGTTCGACGACGTGCAGGCGGCGCGCGAGCTCGCCCAGCGGTGCAACGTGGCGACGGTGGAGATCGAGAAGATCTCCATCGAGGTGATGACCGCGGTGCAGGAGATCATCCCCATGCGCCCCGGCCCCGGCGTGCTCCACGTGGTGCAGGACCGGGCGCGGCAGAAGGACTGGCTCGCCGAGCGGGGCTTCCCGGTGGGCCCGTACCGGAAGGCGGAGACCGAGGCCGAGCTGCGCGAGGCGGCGCAGGCGCTCGGCGGCCGCTGCTACGTGAAGGTGACGCGTGGCGGCTACGACGGACGGGGGCAAGACATCCTCACCGGACCGGATGACACCGCGCGCGTCTGGGAGCTGCTCGGAGGGGTGCCGGTGGTGGTGGAGAAGGGGCTCGAGCTGGACTCCGAGCTCAGCGTGCTGGTGGCCCGCCGCCCCTCGGGCGAGGCGCGCACCTATGCGCCGGCGCTGAATCACCACATCAAGGGCATCCTCGAGTGGAGCGTGCTCCCCGGGCCGCTGCCGCACGCGGTGGCGAACCAGGCCGAGTCGATCGCCCGCGACATCGCCGCCGCGCTCGGCGTGGAGGGGCTCCTGACCGCGGAGTTCTTCCTCACCCGGGCCGGGGAGCTGCTGGTGAACGAGCTCGCGCCCAGGCCGCACAACACCTTCCACACCACCGAGGTCGCCTGCGCGACGAGCCAGTTCGAGCAGCACACGCGCTCGGTCTGCGATTTGCCGCTCGGGTCGACGGAGCTGCTGCGGCCGGCGGCGATCGTGAACCTGCTCGGAGACCTCTGGATCGGGGATGCTCCGCCTCCCTTCGACCGGGCGCTCGAGCTTCCCGGGGTGCGCGTTCACCTCTACGGCAAGCGGCAGGCCCGGCCGGGTCGGAAGATGGGGCACCTCTCGGCCATCGGCGCCACCCCCGATGAGGCGCTGCAGAAGGTCCAGGAGGCGCGAGCCCGGCTGACCAGGCAGCCTGGCTGACCGGGAGTCGATGGGTCCTCCTCCCGTGCGCATCTGCTGGCGACGTGCAGCTCACCGCCCGCGTCCCGGTCACGCAGAAGGCCGGCGAGCGCCCGGGGAAGCCTCGAGCAGGTCCCGGACGAAGGCCATGGCCCGTTCGTGGCAGAGCAGCGGATCGGCGAGACTCTGCGCGGTCCGTCGGAGCCACGGGTCGGCAGGAGAGGAGGCCTCGAGCTGCTCCGCCCAGGCGATGAGCGACTCGAGGGAGACGAGGCCGTCGCGGTAGTCGCCGAGCACCTGCCGTGCGGCGGTCCGCGCAGTCTCGGCGGCCGGGTCTCGGGGTCGTCCGGGCATGCTCGGCTCCTGCTCTACGCACCGCCGCCCGGTCCGTCGAGTGACGCCCTGTGCAAGCTGCCCTGCCGCGGACGAAGCTCAGCTGCCATCTGGCCGCGGCCCCGTCGCGCGCCCGGGCCGCCCGGCCCGCCCCGGACGAGGGAAAGGGCGACCGGTGACACTGCGCCAGTACTCGGCGGGAGTGAAACCCACCTCTCGCTGGAAGGCACGACAGAAGGAGGACACGCTGGCGTACCCGAGCTCCCGCGCGATGTCGGTGAGGTTCGGGACCTCGCGCTCCAGCCGTCGGATGGCACGTTGCATCCGACTCTGCCGGAGCAGTCGCCCGGGGGAATCCCCGGAGATTGCCTTCACCCGCGAGCGAACGCGCCGGGCAGAGCGATGAACCTGCGTGGCGAGCGTCTCGATTGAGAGCGGCAGCGACGCAGCCTCCGCCTCGTTGAGTCCCGTGCGCAGGACCGGGTCGCTCAGGACGCCAAGCTGGCCAGGCGCGCTCCAGAAGGCATCCGTGAGCTCCGCTCTGAGCCCCTGGATGATGAGCACCTCCAGCAAGCGCTGGACGATCGCCGTGGCTCCCTGACGTGGGTGCGAAGTCTCTGCGATGAGGGTCTCCACGACGGCCCCGCGGAGCAGGTGAGGCCGGATCACCACGACCGGGGGAAGCCGGTGGGCGAGGCGGCCGGGCCGAGCGCCGAGACCGAGCTGTGCGGAGACGAGCTGGACGCCATCACCCTCCGGTGGAAACGAGGGGAGCTCGAGGGACTTGCCTGAAGTCCAGTCGAACGCCTCCCGGGGAGCACGCCTCGGCCCGACGGCCTGGAGGGCGCAGACGACCTCCCACGAGAGCAGGAGGGCGCACCCCTTGTCGATCGGGAGAGAGTGTCGCGCGGTCGCGGCCCATGCGCTGCACCGGCCGTGGCGCACCAGGTGGACAGAGGCGGCGCCCGCTTCGAGCGAAACTGACCAGCTGCCTTCCAGAATGTGGATTCGCGGTTCGCGAAGCCGAAGCCCGAGCTCGGCGACGATGGTGCTCAGCAGGTCCACGGCAGGGTTCTGGATCCACGGACGGCTGCAAGAAGCAGACACGGCAGGGAGCGAGGGGCCTTCTCGCCGCATGGCCGTGAGTGTCTCGTCACGCGGACTCCGGCGCTCATCGCGGGAGTCACTGCCGGGGCTGCAATGAAGGAAACCGGGCTCGGATTGTGGTGCCTTGCCGGTCCCCCCGACCTGGGTGTCCGCTTTTGTGCCTGGTAGCCCGCACCACGCACAAAACCGGACGGCCAGCTCCCCGGCATGGCGTGGACCGTCGAACCGGAACCACCGCGCGTCGCCGCTGCGACAACCCAGAGCGCCGGCAATCGCGGCGAGCTGCTTCGTGGCGCGGAGCTCGGGATCCGCCCGTTCCGCGTCCTGCCGAGGCCGCATCGACCCCGGTATCCCCGCGCTGCGCCGCGGGCCTCACCGCATCGCTGCAGGACTCCGACCAGGCGCGAACGCGCGAACCTCCGCCCCGCGCTCCATCGAAGGCTCACCGAGTACACTCCCCCGCCGCATGCGCACGCTGCTCCTCGAGCTCCGGTCCCGGCTGGAGAGCCTCACCGTCGATCTCCCGCGCGTCACCTCTCGCCGCATGTTCGGCTGCGACGCCTTTCTCGCCAGCGGCGCCATCTTCGCGATGGTCTGGCGCGAGGGGCGGATCGGCCTCCGCCTCCCAGACGCGCTGCTCCCCGAGCTGCGGGGCCTCCCTGGTGCCGCCCCCTGGCGCCACCGCGACATGGTCGTCCGGCAGTGGGTGCTCGTCCCCGAGTCCTTCCATGATGCCCCGGAACGTCTCGCGCCCTGGCTACGGAAGGCCCACGCCGCGGCCCTCGAGCGCGGCGCCGGCCCCGGCTCTTCGAAGGGGAAGTCACGTCCCACCGCCGTCCGGCGAACGCAGCGAAAGAAGCCCCCGCCCCGTGCCCCGGCCCGGAAGGCCCGTCAGTCCAGGAGGAAGGTGTAGCGGTAGGTGATCTGCGCCGCGACCGGCTGGCCCTTGCGGAGCGCCGGCCGGAACCGGACGCGCTCCACCGCCTTCGCCGCCGCCTGGTCCAGGCTTCCACCGGGCCCGGAGATGATCTTCACCAGCCGGACGTGCCCCGTCTCGTCCACCAGCACCGACAGGACCACCGTGCCTTCGATGCCGCTGCTCCGCGCGTCCTCGGGGTAGGGGATGCGCACCTCGCCGATGACCGTCGGCTGGCTGTCCAGCTCGTAGAGCGGCACCGGCGAGGGCCGGACGTTCGCCGGAATCCGCCGCCTTGTCCGGCGTCTTTCCGGCCAGGGTGTTGCCCACCGGCGCATCGAAGCTGCCCGCCGTCGTCGTCGAGCGCATCGTCAGCCCCACGACCACCGGCGGTGGGTCGGTCGGCTTGGTCTCCGGCGGCGGCGTTTCGTTGGGCAGCGGCCGGAAGAGCTTTCGCGGATCGAGCTTGCGGCTCGAAGAGCCTTCGCACCAGCCGAGGCTCCGGCGGCTTCGGCTCGGGCTTCGCCTGTGGCTGGGGCGGCGGCGCTGGCCGGTCGACCTCCACCACGACCAGCTCGGTCACCCGCCGCTGCGGCGGCACAGGCGCAGGCATCGCGGACAGCCAGAGCAGCACCGCGGCGTGCACCGCGAGCGAATCCCGAGAAAGAGCACGACCTGGCGACCGCTCCGGGAGCTGCCCGGGCGCGGGGAGAACGCCCGCGTTCACGGCCGCGGCGACGCCGCCTGTGCGTCCTTCTCGATGTTCAGGGCGAACCGGGCGATGCCCGTCGCCCTTCACCACGTCGATGAGGTGCATCACCCGCCCGTAGCGGAAGCGACTGGTCGGCGCTGATGATCGCCCGGGTCTCGGGGTCCTGCTTCACGCCCTCGGCCACCTTCGCCCGCATGCCGGCCTCGTCGATCTCCGCGCCGTCGAGGTACAGCGTGCCGTTCCGGTCCATCACCACGTTGATCAGGCCCTGCACCGTCGTCCCGGCGTTGGCGGCCCGGGGAAGGTCCACCTCCATCGTCTCGCGGACGATGAAGTTCGCGGTCACCATGAAGATGATCAGCAGCACCAGCACGATGTCGACCAGCGGGGTGACGTTGATGCCGGTGATCTCCTCGTCGTCGTCTGCCCGATGCGCGCCGCCACTCAGCCTTCCACCACGCCGCGGACCGGACGGGTCGCCGCGCTCGCCTCGGTCCGGGGGTCTGCGCCGCGGCGACCAGCGCGTGGCCGAGCGCCTGGGCGCGGTTCAGCCGGTTCTTCAGCCCGCGGGTGAAGACGTTGTAGGCCACCACCGCGGGGATCGCGACCGCCAGGCCCGACCGCGGTGGCCACCAGCGCCTCGGAGATGCCGGCCATCACCGTCTGCTGGATCGCCGCGCCCTGATCGCCACCGGCCGCCGAGGTCGTTGAACGCCTTGATGATGCCGAGCACCGTGCCGAAGAGGCCGACGAACGGGGCGTTGCTCCCCAGCGTGCCGAGGAAGGAGAGGAACCGCTCGTACGCGGGCGCTCGGCGGCCATCGCCCCGGCCAGCACCTCCTCCACCGCCGCCGGGCCCTGGGGCAGCGCCTGAGCCCCGCGCGGAGCACCCGGGCCTCCAGCGCGTCCTGCCCTCGAGCCAGCGGCCGGGCCCGCGCTCACCGCTCGCCGAGCCGGGCGGCAGCTCGTCGCCGTCTGCGCAGCCGCCGGGCCCGGAAGAACAGCGCCCGCTCCAGCATCACCGCGACAGGAGGCCACCGAGAGGGCCACCAGCAGCCAGAGCACCCACTCGGCAGAGGACAGGGTCACCCGGAGCAGCTTGCTGGTGAGCCAGCCGATGTCGGCCAGCGCGAGGACGGTCAGGGTCATGTCGGAAGACTCAATAATCCCTGCTCCAGACGATGTCTGCCGACCCTGACTTCGCGTCGCCGTACACCGCCTCGAAGCTCCACCGCGGAAGGAACTGATACTCGAGCCGGAACGCGTTGGCGTTCTCGTACCTCGTGGGATCCGCCCCCACCTTTCCGACGTAGCCGAGATAGACGTCGTCGGTCACGTACTTGCCGGCCTCGAGCGTGGCGCCCTGCAGCGTCCCGCTTCTCCAGCCTCGATCGACAGCACGTCGAGGCCGACCTTGTCGTTCACCGCGCCCTTTAGCTGCGCGGCCGCGAGCGAGCCGAGCACCGATACCGCCTGCGCCGAGCCAATCTCGGAGCCGCCGCTCCCGCGCTTCAGGGTCGTCCGGCCGGTGGCGAGCAAGGTGTAGATCTCGGACTCGGTGAGCGGCGGCTCGCTGGACGGAACGAGGGTGATGCTCCCCGCCTCCCCCTGTACCTGCATCGACACCTTCACCCCCGCCTTCACGTTGTTGTAGAGGGCGGTCACGTTCAGCGCCGGCTCGGTCGGGTTACCGGCGAAGCGCACCAGGCTGTTCCGCTGGAAGTCGAACCGGCGGCCCAGCACGTCCAGGCGGCCGCGGATGATGCGAACCTCTCCGAAGAGCTGGGTCTCCTCGCCCATCTCGATCCGGAAGTCCTGGCTCAGCCCGAGCTCGACGTTGAGGTCCTGACCCTTCACCCAGAGGTTCCTCGGGGCATCGAGCACCGCCACGATCTGCATTGGCTTCTTCTGCTCCTCGGGTGGCCCGCTCCCCCCAGCGCCGCCTCGGCACCACGGTCCTTCAGCAGGAGCGCCTTCGCCTTCTTCGGGTCCAGCGGCTTGCCGTTCTTGAGCAGGACGATGTCGTCCGGCCGGCGGAGGTTCTGCAGGTCACGCCGCGTCTGCGTCGGCAGATCCACGTGCGCCTCGGGGATCTGCACCTTGTTCAGCTCCACGCTCCCCGCCCGGGCAGTGCCAACGGCCTGGGTCCGGAGGGTCACCGTCGCCACCAGCTGGTCGTCGGTGAAGACGGGGAAGGCGTTCGCCTCCGCGCTCGCCTTGAGCGTCCATAGGTCCCCCCCCGCGTACCGAGCGCGTTCAGCTTCAGCGAGCCGGAGTCGGTGTGTGCCTCGGAGATCGTCGACCGAGATCCGGTCGTTGGTCGCGCTGGCGAGCAGGTGCACCTCCTTGTACTGGCCGTATCCCGCGAGCCCGATGACCCCGTCCTTCCACTCGAGCTTGCCCTGCCCCTGCGGCTGCCCCAGCGTCCCGCTCGCGCGGGCGTCCATCTCCAGCGTCCCGCCCACCCTGTGCACCGCGGTGGTGAACCCGGTCAGAGAACGCGAGGTCGAACTTCCGCGCCACGGCCTGTGCCTGGAAGGGCGCCGCCGACGCCTTGAGCCCTCGCCGGAACGCCGGATAGGAGAGGTCCAGATCCGTCGAGCCCTCGAGCTCGAGCGTGCCTCCGTTGACTGGTGGCGAGCGCGCTCCGGAGCCGGGTGTGAGCCTCCCGGTAGTCCACGGTGAGCTCGGCTTTCCCGAGCGGGGTCTCGCCGGCCGCGAGATTGGCCGACCGCGCCTGCGGCCGTGAGCACGGGCGCCTGCAACGTGCCCCGTCCCTCGACGCTGGCGTCGACCGTCCCACGGAGGCGTCGGGCCTGCCGGCCCTCGCCCACCACCACCGGCAGCCGCGCGAGCTCCACTGGCCCGAACTTGCCGTCCAGCCGGAAGGGGACGTCGTCGAAGCGTCTTGCGCGTCTGGAGGTTGGTCGGCGAGGCGCCCACGTCCACCGTGACGTTGGCCAGCACCCCGCGGTCGTCGTGCGCCTCGAGCGACGCGACGATGGTCTGATGGGCCTTCACCGCCACCGTGACCTCGGTGGGGTCCATCGGCTGTATCCGGAACTTCTGCACCCTGAGCGTGAGCTCGCCCGTGGGCGCGTCGACAGTGCCGGCCAGGTCGGCGTCGAGCCCGACCGCTCCTTCGAGCGCGTCCTGGACGAGCTCCGCATCGTGCAGCGGCTTGAGCTGGACGCCCTCGATGCGGGCGCGGGCGCGCAGCTCGGCGGACTCCAGCGCTCGCGCCGGGTGCGCGTCCGACACCAGCTGCGCCAGCGAGCGCCCCACCGAGCCCTCCACGTCGATGGAGCCGAGGAGCGCCGTCCCCTTCGCCGAGGCCGAGAGGTTTCCCGCTCCGGCCCGCTCACCGCCAGGGTGAGGTCCGTGGGGGGCAGCTTCCGGTAGCGGAGCCCGTGGGTACGGGCGGTGGCCTGGAGCACCGGCGCGTCGGCGTGGCCCGTGAGGTCCAGCTCCAGCTCGGCCGTCCCGGTCACCTCGGAGCGGTCGTCGTCGCATCCCCGCGAGAGGAGCTTCGTCCGTACCGCCGCGCACACCACCTGCGCCACATCGAAGGTCGGCATCGAATCCGCGCCCGAACCGGGTCGTGCTTGCGACGGCGCAGGGCATCCACCGGCAGGTCCACATCCGCGGTGAGCTCGGTCCCGAGCCCGCGCGCGTCGAGCTTCGCCCGGGCCCTCCGGGCGGCCCACTCCGCGTTTCCCTTGACGAAGAGGTGCTGCACCTTCCCGATGGTGACGTCCACCACGTCCACCGTCGCCGCGACCGCTGATCCTGGAGGGTTCCCCTGGCCCGGGCGTCGAGCGTCACGCGCCCGGCGAGCGCCATGGACGGAGGCAGCAGGGCACGGGGGAGCGTCGCCAGGTCCAGCGTCTCCAGCGCCAGCGTCGCGTCCACCTTGTCACCGCGCTTGGAGCCGGCGAGCCGGACGGCCTCCCCCGGCGCGACGAGCCGGACCGGCTCGAGCAGGAGCTCGTTGGCCGGGAAGCGCAGGTGCGCCGGCTCCTCCATGTTCCAGTTCGCCTCGGGGTAGCGGAGGGTGACGGTCTCCATCTCGATTCCCCGCCGGTCCTCGTCCACCGTCCCGCCGAGGTGCAGCTCGAGGGGGACCGACCCGCCGGTGCTGGCGTGGAGGTCCAGCGCCCGACCCCGCGTGAGCAGCGCGAGTGACACGGGCTTCAGCACCCGGCCACCCATCCGGAGCTCCTGCGCGGCGACCCGGGCGTTCGCATCGAGCGGACGATCCACGTCGGGAACGTTCGCCGAGAGCTCGAGCGCGCGGACGCGGAAGTCGTTCACCCGGAGCGATTCGAACTTCCCCTGGGCGCTCAGGCCGGGGTGCCGCAGCGGGCCGGTGGTCTCGATGTGGAGCTTCCCCGAGCCGGCGATCGGCGGGAAGCGCGAGGCCGAGAGGCTACCGAACGTCCTCCCCAGCAGCGCGAGGTCCGTCGCCTCGGCGTCGAGCGACGCGCGGATGGAGCGGGTGGTGCCACGGCCGCCGCCCGTCACGCGGAGGCCGGGCAGCACGGCCTGTAGCTCACGGATGTCGAACGTGCCCCGGTCGGCGGAGGCGTGCAGCGCGATGGGTCCGACGCTGGTCTTGCGGACCACGCTCGCCGGGACCAGGAGATTTACCCGACCCGGTGAGGGTCTCGAGGGTCTTTCCGCCCCCGCGCAGGTCGGCGGTGAGCGCGACGTCGCTCGCCGGACCGTCGGTCAGCAGCTGGGCCAGGTTCACGTGGCGCAGCTCGAGGTGGGCCTTCTCCACCCTGGCCGCGCGCACCTCCCCGCGGGCCTGCAGCGCGAGCTGGGCCGTCCCGGCGCGACCGCGGAGGTCGGCCCGGGCCAGGTCGCCCTCCAGGCCGCCCTCGCCCGACAGCTCCAGCGGCACCGAGAGTGTCCACGCCGGCGTGAGCGCGCGGCCAACCGTGGGCGGCACGAGCAGACGCTCGATCCGGGCCTGCTGCACCTTTCCCTGCTGCGTGGCCGAGCCCTGCAGGACGAGGCCCGCGAGCCCGAGGTCCACCGCCGCATCGAGCCCCTTGCCGTCGCTCTTTCCCCGCACGGTGAGCTGCAGCGGACCGTCCAGGAGGCCCGAGACGGCGCTGCGCCCCTCGAGGTGGCCGTCGAACGCTCCGCTCGGCCCGGCGTAGCGGCCAGCGCCCCGGAGCATCAGGCCGGTGAGCGCCACCCGCCGGGTTTCCTCGCCCTTGCCCTGCACCACGCGCACCGCGCCGCGATCGAGCGTGACGCCGTCCACGACGAAGGTGAAGGGGAGGGGACCCGAGGAGGGCTCCGGTGGGCTGGGGTGCTTCGGGGCGATGGCCCGGCTGAGGTTCATCCCCTCGTCGTCGAGGACGAGCCAGACCTCCGGGTGGTCGATGCGGACGAGCTGGAGGTGCACCCTCTTGCCGACCAGTGCGAAGAGCCCGACCCGGACCTCGAGCAGGTCCACGTGGGCCACCCGCTCTCCCTCCGGTGTCTCGAGGGTGACGTCCCGCAGCACGATGTGGCCGCCCCGGATCTGCAGCGAGCCGGCGGCGAGCTTGCCGGCGATGGCCTCGTTGGCAGCCTGCAACCCGAGGGCGAGCACGCGGGCCGCGCCGGCCCCGGTCTGCACGTAGATCAGCCCGCCGCCGACGAGGAGAAGGACGAACAGGAGCAGCCCGAGGACGCCCCAGAGCAGCCGGCGCAGCCACCGGCGCCGGCGGGGCGTCGGGGCACGCCCACCACCGGCCCCCAGGGGCGTGCCGGTGGGCTGCTCGGGGGTGGTCGACTGCTCTCTCACGTCAGTACGCCTCGCCGATGGAGATGGTCAGGGCACAGCGTCCCTCCGGATAACCCGCGTAGCTGGGGCTTGCGTTCCCGAGACCGAAGCACGACGTGTTCCCTGTTGCTGCGATCGGGTTGGTTGGATCCGGGATGATGGGCAGCGGACCGCCGTGGTTCAACCGGTAGGCGAAATCCACCCGGATTGGCCCGATGAACGTCTTGTAGCGGAGGCCGATCCCCACCGAGTACGTCATCATCGGGCCGACGTCGTTCCAGTTGAACGACCCGATGCTCACGAACCCCATGTCCAGGAAGAGGACGAGGGTGAGGTTGCCCCAGACGTTGTAGCGGACCTCGATCGAGCTGTCCCAGAGCCCGTTGCCGCCCACCGGGACGTAGGTGCCCTGCAGCTGCGGCGTTCCCACCCGCCCGACCAGCGGATTGGTAGGCAGCGCGTTGTTGTTGGGCACCGCGAGCATCGGCGAGAGGCGCTGGCTCCCGAACCCCCGGTCGAAGGTGCCTCCGCCGGAGAAGAAGCGCGCGGTGATGGGACTGACGTCCTTCGAGAGCAGCGTCCCGATGCGGAGCTTGCCGGCGAGGGTGAACGGGCCCCAGGACTTGTATGCGCGGAGGTCGGGGAAGATGCGGACATAGGTGTAGTCGCCGCCGAGCCAGCCGCCGCCCTGCTGGATGCCGAGCGCCGCCAGCCAGCCGTTCCGCGGCTCGAGCTTGTCGTCCCGGTTGTCCCATTCGAAGGAGATCTCGAGGTAGGAGAGGAAGACGTAGCAGACCGGGTCGGTGGGAGTCAGGTTGCAGCCGTATGCCAGCTGCGGGGCCGTGCCGGTGAGCCCGTTGGTGACGCCGGTGATGCGGTCGAGCTCGAGGTTGTACGAGGGGTAGATCCGGAAGTTGCTGACCGGCTGCCAGATGATGCCCGTCCGCCCCCGGGTCCCCAGGTAGCCGTAGGCCTGCTCGAGGTTCTTGTAGACATCGACCGAGCTCACCCACTTGAAATCGCGGCCGGGGAAGCGGGGCTGCTCGAACTCGGTGTAGAGGTCGAACAGCGAGCCGTTCTGCTGGATGTTCCAGATGGCCGGGAGGAACGCCCAGCCCACCTTCCCCCGCAGCGTGAGCCGGCGGAGGTCGCCGAGGAAGTTCCGGTCCACGTACTCGGCGGTGAGCCGGTACTCCTGGCGCACCGGATCGATGCCGATCCCGCCGCCGTAGCGAATGCTGTGAAAGGGGGATTCCCGGACGTCCACCACCACCGGAATGGTCGCGTTGGCCTTGTCGGGCGTGCCGGTGGTCACCTTCACCGCGCCGAACACGCCCATCCGGAAGACGCGGCGCTGGGCCCGTTCGAGGGCGCTGTCGCTGAACCAGTCGCCCTTGCGGATCGACCCCTGGGCCTGGTCGATGATGTAGCGCACCGGGACCGATGGCCGGGGCCCGGTGGCGACGAAGATGTTTCCGAAGCGGTACCGCTCCCCGGGGACGCACACCAGCCGGATGCGGGCCGTCTGGTCGGTGGTCTCGACGAAGACCTCGCCCTGGACCTCGGCCTCGGCGTAGCCGAGCCCGCGCAAGGCGCTGGTCACCTCGCGCTTCACGCTCCTCCAGCCATCCTCGGTGAGGATCTGACCGACCTTGATTGAGATGCTGCGGCGAACCTTCTGCTGGAAGTCCAGCGGAAGCGAATCGAGCCCCTCGACCTCGATGTTGCGGATGATGGTGGGCTTCCCCTCGCTGACCTGGACGGTGAGGGCCACCCCGTCGTCGTCGGGGCGCACCTCCTCGTTCACCACCTCGGCCTGGTAGTAGCCCTGCGACTGGTAGTACCGCTCGATGCGCCGCATGTCCGCCTGCCAGGCGATGGGATCGAAGTACGGCGTGGCAGTGAACGGCCACCAGGAAGGCCCGGTGGTGAGGATGCGGTCCTCCAGGTCTCCGGCCTTGATCTGCTTGGTCCCCTCGATCTTCAGCGAGCGGACCGGGGGCTCGTCGGTGCTTCTGCTTCCCCGCGCAGGCGGCGAGGAGCATCGCGACCAGCGCCCCGCGACGCCGGAGCCGCCGGTTCATGCGCCGGAGAATCGGTCAGCGGCCTGGGTCAGCGTGCGCAGCCGTGCGGCCGCCTCCCGGACTTCGGGCTGCGCCTCGAGCTCCTCCACCGGAGCCGTCGATGCGATAGGCCCAGTTCGCGTCCTGAACCGACCCGGGCAGGTTGATCCGCTCGGTCTCGCCGAGCACGTCCTGCCAGGGGAGCACGCACAGCCGCGAGGCGGCGTTCTCCGCGGTGGCGAGCAGGCGGGTGTGGACCTCGCGGCGTGAACTCGGCGGGCGGTGGCCGCATCCCCTCGAACTCCGGCCAGGCCTCCGCCGCGGCGAGCCGCTCGGCGGGTTCCCGCGCCTCCCACCACTCGCGCAGCGTCTCGGTGTCGTGCGTCCCGGTGGTGACCAGCGATACCTCCGGGAAGGCGTGCGGATTGCGGAAGACCTGTTCGTCCTTCTCCCAGCGAAGCACCCGGTAACCGGGAATCTGCAGCTCGGCGAGCGTCTGGCGGACGAAGGGCGGGATGACCCCCAGGTCCTCGGCGACGATGCCGCTCCCGTCGGAGAGGAGCCGGAAGATCTCCGTCCCCAGCCGCCGCTGCGCCGGCTCCTCCGGCGGCAGGAAGCGCCCCCGCGGCGCCTTCTCGTCGCGGATGTACTGCCGGAAGTAGCCCACCGCGTGGTCCACCCGGCGGAGGTCGTAGACCGCGGCGGCGTGCAGCGCTCGCAGGCGGAGCCAGCCCCAGTCGTCCTTCTCCATCGCCTGGAAGTCGAAGTAGGGGAGACCCCAGTCCTGCCCGGTGTCGGAGAACTCGTCCGGCGGGACACCCAGCCGCGCGTCGCGCCGCAGATGGCGGGGGTTGGCCCAGGTGTCGGCGCTGTCCTGGCCGATGATGAAGGGCTCGTCGCCGCGCGAGGAGCACCCCCTGCTCCCGCGCAAAGGCGCGCGCCTCGTTCCACTGCTCCTGGGCCACGAACTGCAGCCAGGCGTGGAAGCGCACCCGGTTCCCCAGCCGGTCGACGGCCGCCGAGAGGGCCTGCGGCTGCCGCTCTCGGACCCCGCGCGGCCATTCCCACCACGGCCGCTGCTCCTGGTCCTCGGCCAGGGCGGCGTACAGCGCATAGCTGTCGAGCCATACCGCGCTCCGCTTGCGGTAGGCCTCGAACCGCCCACCGGGGTCCGTTCCCCGCTCCTCGAAGCGCCGGAACGCCGTCCACAGCGCGGCCCACTTCACCCGGAAGACCGAGGCGTACTTCACCCGGTGGGCAGCCCGGGCCTCCTCCAGGAGCCATCGCTCCTCCACCGAGAGGGTCGACACGCCGCCGGCGTCCCGGTAGTCGGGGATGGACTCGAGATGGATGAACAGCGGATTCAGACCGAAGGCGCTCCGGGTGGCGTAGGGGCTCACGTCTCCCCGCGCCGTGGGGAGCAGCGGCAGCGTCATCCACAGGCGCTGGCCGGCGCTGCGCAAAAAGCGCAGCCAGGCCCTGATGGCCCCGAAGTCACCGATCCCGAAGTCGTCGCGGCTCCTCAGCGAGAACAGGGGAAGGAGCACGCCCGAGACGCGACCCGTGTCCAGCATGGTCGCCCGAATCTGCACCCAACGCACCTCGACGCAATCGACGCCTCGCCGGAGAGCAGAGCGTGGCCTGGACAGTGAACATAGCCGGGCGTCCCGGACCTCCGCTGCCTCATTCCTTCTACGAGCGTCCGGCGAGGGTGGTGGCGCGCGCCCTTCTCGGCAAGGTGCTCGTCCACGCGGGCCGGAGCGGACGCATCGTCGAGACCGAGGCCTACGTCGGTGCGCACGACCTGGCGTGCCACGCCGCGCGGGGGCGAACCGCGCGCACCTCCCTCCTCTGGGGTCCGCCCGGCCGGGCGTATGTGTACTTCGTCTACGGGATGCACTGGTGCTTCAACGCCGTCACCGGGCGCGAGGGCCACCCCGCCGCGGTCCTAGTGCGGGGCTCGAGCCGCTCGAGGGCTTCGACGGGCCGGTGCGGCTCGACGGGCCCGCACGGCTGTGCCGGGCGCTCGGCATCACCGGGACCGAGAACGGGAGCGACCTCACCACCTCGGCCGTGCGCATCCTCGACGCCCCCCCCGTCCGGGGACGGGACGTCGCGCGTGGGCCTCGGATTGGGGTTGACTACGCCGAAGAGTGGGCCGAGGCGCCCCTGCGCTTCTGGGTGCGGGGCAGCCCAGGGGTGAGCCGCGGCCGTCCCTCGCGCCAGCGAGGTCAGGCGGGCTCCATACGATGACGGTCCCATGGCGAACCCTCGTCGGACGAGCGGCGCGGTGGACGATGTGGACGAGCTCGAGGTGCCGCAGTGCAGCCACTGCGGAGTCAGCCTCCTGACCCCAGATTAGCCCGAGGCGAGCCTGGTGGTGGCGCCGGATGGGTGCGTGCTGCACTGGTTCTGTGCCTACCCCGATGGGTTCGGCGACGAGCGGACCCCTCCCGACCTGCCGCGCTGCCCCTCCTCGCACGAGCACGTGGACGTGGGCTAGTCGCCGGAGCCTGGAGTAGACCCTCGGGGCGCAGGCTGCATCCACCCTGGAGTCCCTCCCGTGCGTCCGTTCCTGCTCGTTCCTCTCCTCTGCGCGCTCACCCTGCTCGGCTGCGAGCGCAAGCAGGCTCCGGCCCCCGTTGCCGCGAAGGGGTCCCCCTCCGCCCAGGCCACCAGTGGCCCACTCCCGGTCGGCTTCGTGGGCGCGCTTACCGGCGCCGAGGCCCACTTCGGGCTCGAGAGCCGCAATGGCGTCCAGCTCGCCGTGGACGAGGCCAATGCCGCCGGGGGAATCCAGGGACGGCCGCTCGTCCTTCGCTCCTACGACTCCCAGTCCCGCCCCGAGGAGGCGGCCAACGCCATGACCCGGCTGGTGACCCAGGACCGGGTGCTCTTCGTCGTCGGCGAGAACCAGAGCACCAACAGCCTGGCCATGGCTCCAGCCGCCGCCAGGCGCCGAGGTGCCCCTGATCGCGCCGTCCTCCACCAACCCGCGCGTCACGTCCGAGGGGGGGCCGTTCGTCTTCCGGGTGTGCTTCACCGACACCTTCCAGGGCCAGCTGCTCGCCCGCTTCGCCCGCGAGACCTTGAAGGCGGAGCGGGTGGCGATGCTGGTCGACCAGAAGAGCGACTACGCGGTGGGGCTGGCGAAGGTGTTCGCCGGACGCTTCGGCGCGCTCGGCGGCAAGATTGTCTCCGACGAGGCCTACACCAGGGGCGACACCGACTTCCGGGGTCAGCTCACCCGCGCCAAGTCGACCCGGCCCGACATCCTCTTCATCCCCGGCTACTACAGCGACGTCGGTCCGCTGGCTCGCCAGGCGCGCGAGCTCGGCATCCGGGCCACGCTGCTGGGCGGCGACGGGTGGGACTCCGGCGACCGGCTCGGGCAGCTCGGGGGGGCGGCGGTGGAGGGCGCGCTCTACTCCACGCACTTCGCCGCGGACAACCCGGGGGCGCGGGTGAAGGACTTCCTCGCCAAGTACCAGGCGCGCTTCGGCCACCTGCCGGACGCGCTCGGGGCGCTGGGCTACGACGCCGCGCGGGTGGGCATCGATGCGCTCCGGCGGTCCGGCGCCACCGGCGGCCCGATGCTCCGCGAGCAGATTGCCCGGACGCGCGACTTCGACGGCATCACCGGCCGGATCACGCTCGGACCGGACCGCGACGCGGTGAAGCCGGCGGTGATCGTGAAGCTGGTGAAGGGACAGCCCACCTTCGCCGCCGAGGTTTCTCCGTAGCCGGAGCCGGACGGTCGGGGGACCCCTCCCGAGCGGGCGCTTGACCTGCGCGCGCCCCCCTGACACACGTCGCTCGAGGCCCCCATGACGGACACCACCGTCCAGGACGACCGGACCCTTCTGGCCCGCGCGCAGGGCGGGGACATGTCCGCCTTCGAGGAGCTGGTCGGCCGTCACGAGGAGAAGGTCTACGGCCTGGCGCTGCGGATGACCCGGAGCGAGGCGGACGCGGCGGAGATCACCCAGGACACGTTTCTCTCCGCCTACCAGCACCTGGCCGAGTTCCGCGGTGAGGCCGCGTTCGGCAGCTGGGTCCACCGCATCGCAGCGAACAACGCCCTGATGCGGCTGCGCCGCCAGCGCGTGCTGGACATCGTCAGCGATGACCAGCTCGAGGGCCCCGAGTTCACCGAGCGTGGCAGCCTCGCCGAGGCACCCGAGACCGACTGGAGCCGACGGGCCGACGACAAGATCCTCGACGAGGAGCTCGGGCGGGCCATCCGGGAGGCCACCGATGCCCTCCCGGAGGGGTACCGGGAGGTGTTCCTGCTGAAGGACGTGGAGGGGCTCTCCTATGAGGAGATCTCGGAGATGGTGGGAATTTCCGTACCCGCGGTGAAGAGCCGGCTCCACCGGGCCCGGCTCGCCCTGCGGGAGGCCATCGACGCCTTCTACAAAGAAGTGTGAAACCGGGGCCCGTCCCGAGCATCATTGGGGGAACGCCGGCCATACATGTTCAACTGCAAGGACTCCATCGATGCGCTGCTGCCGTACCTCGACGGCGAGATGTCGCCCGAGGAGGAAGAGCACCTCAAGGCGCACCTGAACGGCTGCCCCCCCTGCGTGGAGTTCGTGCGCACCTACCGGGCCACCTCTGGCCTGTGCCGGAAGGCGCTGGTCCGCTCGATGCCGCCCGAAGTCGCGGGCCGGCTGAAGGCGTTCCTCCGCAGCAAGCTCGAGACCGAAGTGAACCTCCGCGGGATGGAGCTCGCGGACCTGTTCCGCGCGCTCGCTCCGCTCGAGCCGTCCCCGCTCGCGGTGCGAAAGCTGTTCGCGCGCGTGCACGCCCACGGGGCCGAGACGCTCGACGACGTCCGGCGGACGGAGCAGGTGCCTCGCGCCGTGCGCGACGCGGTGCTGGCCCGGGCCGAGCTCCCCTCGCTGGAGATTGTCGAGCGGCGTCGCGCGGACGACGGATTCGTGAAGTACCTCTTCGAGTCTCCACTCGGCGGACGCTTGGAGGCGGTGCGGATCCCCCTCTTCGACACCAAGTACGTCGTCTGCGTCTCGAGCCAGGTGGGGTGCGCGCTGGCCTGTGACTTCTGTGCCACCGGGCGGATGGGCTTCCGGCGGAATCTGCTGACCTGGGAGATCCTCGAGCAGGTCCGGCTGCATCCGCGCCGAGGCGGACCGGCCCCTCTCGGGCGTGGTCTTCATGGGGATGGGCGAGCCGCTGCTCAACCCCACCGAGGTGCTCCGGGCGGCGCGCATCCTCTGCCACCCGGCCGGCTACGCCATCTCGGGGAAGGCCATCACCCTGTCCACCGCGGGCTGGGTCCCGGCCATCGACCGCTACGTGCGCGAGGGGCACCCGTACCGGCTCGCGTTCAGCGTCACCTCGGCCATCCCCGAGAAGCGGGCGCGGCTGATGCCCGTGGAGCGGACGCATCCGTTGCCCGAGCTGGTGCGCGCCATCGGCGACTACGCCCGCGCGCGTCGCGAGCGCGCCATGGTGGCGTACGTCTGCATCCGGGGCGTCAACACTGGGCCAGGAGGACGCCGAGGCGCTCCGGGACGCGTTCGTCGGGGTGCCGATCAAGGTGGACCTGATCGAGGTGACCGACCCCACCGGCCGCTACCAGCCGCCCGACGCGGCCGAGCTCGCCCGGTTCCGCGACGCCCTGCAGATCCTCGGCGCCCCGGTGGTGCGTCGCTACTCCGGTGGAAAGGACATCGGCGCCGCCTGCGGGACGCTCGAAGCCTCCTCGTACGGGGGGACGCTGATTCCCCCGCCGGCCCGCTTTCCCCGGGCCAGCGAGCCCGGGTAGAACAGAACCCGCAAGCGGGGAATGACGGCCCGCCCGGATTTTCTACACTTCCAACTTTCCAGGGCCAGTGGCACAGTCCACCGCCCAACACAGCCATTCTCCACTGGTCCTAGCCGACCCAGGGTCATTCGATGTCGCAGCAGCGCAAGAGCTCGCGTGCCGCGCCGGAGGCAGGCGTCCCGCGCTCCCATCCCGATCAGCGGACCCAGCGCTCGCCCTCTCGCCCGCTTCTTGAACGCACGGCGCCGGCGCTCACGCGCGAGGCCCCCTGGTTTGCGTTCAACGCGACGACCGCGCCCGTTCACGCCGAAGGTCCACCGTTCGGTCCGAACCGGTTCCTGCTCGGCGCCAACGTGCCCTGGGTGCACCACGGCGTGGACATCGGCACCTCCGCCTGGCGGCCCGAGGGCGGACTGCACGCGCACCCCGAGGACGCCGCGCTGCTGCGACAGGTCTTCGAGCGGCTCCACGACGACGGCGTGCAGACCGTCCGCTTCTTCCTCCTCGCCGACGGTCGCGCCGGTGTCCGCTTCGCCGAGGACGGAACGCCCGACTCTCTCGACGGCTCGGTGTTCCCGGACATCGACGTGGTCCTCGAGGCGGCGCGCGCCGCGGGTGTGCAGCTGATCCTGGTGCTTCTCGATGCGGGCTGGCTCGCGCCGGCTTCGCTCGCCGACGGTCAACCGGTGCGCGGCCACGCAGACACGGTCCGCGATCCGGTGAAGCGCGGCGCGCTGCTCGAGCGGATTCTCCGTCCCATCCTCATGCGCTACGCGGACCACCCGGCCGTCATCGCCTGGGAGGTCCTCTCCGGCGCCGATGTGCACGTCGCGGGGTTCGGTCCGGCGGTTCCTCCCCGGCGCGGCCCTGGCGCGGTGCTGCGCCGCTGGCTCGGGCTCGAGGAACGCTCCACCGAGTCGGCCACCCGGATCACGTTCGAGGAGATGCGGGCCTTCCTCTGCGACGCGGTGACCCTCATCCGCCGGCACACGCGGGCGCTGGCCACGGTGGGCGTGTCCTGCTGGGCCGGCCTGCCGCTCGTGCGCGGGGTCGGGCTCGACGTCTACAGCGTGTCCTGGCCGGCCGACGGGGCCGAGCTCCGGATCGCCGTCTCCGACCTCCAGCTGGACCGCCCGCTGCTCCTCAGCTCCTTCCCCGGGAGCCACCCGAGCAGGAGCATCAAGACGATGCTCGACACCGCGCGGTGCGCCGGCTACGGCGGCGCGTTCGTGTGGTCGCTGCTCCGCCACGACGCGGCCTCGGGCTACGACGGGCAGGTGCCCCAGTGGGCGCGCAACCACGGTGGCCACCTGTACCGCCGCGACGTGGTCGCCACGCCGGCGCCCGAATCCGCCGAGCCGCGCGAGGAGACCGCGCCGGCCGCGGTCCCGCCCATCGCGCTTCGCCGCTAGACGGCGCGGCGCCGCGGGCTATGCCTCGGCGCTGTCCAGCCAGAGCTCGTCGAACCTCACCTGCGGCGGCGTCGAGTGCAGCCGGAGCCCCTGCACCCGGGCGCTGGCCGCGGCGTAGATGCGCTCGTGGTACAGCGGGATGACGGGCACTCCAGGGCGACGATGCGCTCGGCCGAGCGGTAGAGCGACATGCGCAGCTCCGGATCGATGCTCACCCGCGCCTCGGTGGTGAGCCGATCCAGCTCGGCGCTCCGGAAGCCCAGGCCGAAGACGGTCTGCGCACCGGAGTTCAGGAGGAAGTGCAGGAAGTTGTCCGCGTCCGGGTAGTCGGCGATCCACCCCGCTCGAAACGCCGGAAGGCGCCCATCGCGGGCCCGCTGCCAGAACTCGGTCGGGTCGATCTCCATGTGGGAGAGCTCGACCAGACCGGCGTCCATCAGCGGGCGGAAGAGCACCGCGTCCTCGGCCTCGGTGTTGCGCCCGGGTGGATACGAGAGCTCGAGCCGGACCCGCCCGACGCCGGCGTCGCGGAGGAGCTGCCGGGCGAGCGCGATGTTGCTCCGGGGCGGCGCCGGCAGCTCCCCGGTGAGCAGCGAGGGTGGGGTGAGCGTCGAGGCCACGCGCGCGCCCGGGTGATACCGCTCCACCATCTCGGCCACGTCGAGCCCGGCGCGGAGGCCGAGCCGGACCCGGGCGTCGTCGAAGGGCGGCGTCCGCACCTGGAAGCCCATGAACCAGCATGACGGCTGGCTGCCGGCGATGACCTGCTGCGGATCCACCCCAGCATCCCGCACGTGCTCGGCGTAGAGGCCCGAGACCACGTCCAGCTCGCCGGCCTTCAGACGCTCGAGCGCCGTCTTGCGGTCCGGGTGGAAGACGAACTCCAGGCGGTCGACGAAGGGGCGCTCGGGGCGGAAGTAGGCCGGGTGTCGCTCCAGGACCACGCCGCTCGCGGCGATGGTGACCGGCCGGTACGGTCCCGCGCCGAGGAAGATCCCGCTCGCGTTGCGCCGGGTCACCAGCGTCGCCGGGAGGGTGACCAGGTGGAGGAAGAACGCCTTGGGCTCGTCGAGGCGGATCTCCAGCGTGGCGTCGTCGATGACCTCGAACCCCGACACGTCGCGCGCCCGGCCGGCGAGGTAGTCGCGCGCGCCCTCCACCTCCTTGAAGATCCACTGGTCCGGCGAATCCACGGTCGGGTCGAGCAGGCGCTCGAAGTGGCGCTTCACGTCCGAGGCGCGGAGCGGCACGCCGTCATGGAAGGTCAGGCCCGGCCGGAGGAAGAACCGGTAGCTGCGTGCGCCGGGCGAGGCCTCCCAGCGCTCGGCCAGCTCGGGGAGCATCACCCCGTCCTCCTGGCGCAGGAGCCCGGCGTACATGCTCGCGCCGATCTCCACCATCTGGTTGTCGAGGGTGAAGAGCGGGTCCAGCCCCCGGGTGGAGGCGAACATCGCCGACTGGTGGATGCCGACCTTGAGCGTGCCGCCGCGCCGCGCCTCGGGCAGCCGGAAGCGGAACACCTCGGCCTGGAGGCTCGACGCCTCGCGCGACAGCTGCTCCACGCTCCGGCTGAGCCCGTCGCCGATCCGGAGCACGGTCTGGGCGTCGGCGCGCACCTGCCCCACGTCCTCGGAGATGGCCGCGTCGCCGCGGGTGAGGACGGCGTGGGCCGCGCGGATCTCCTCCAGGGCGTCGGTCAGCCGGCGAACCGCGTCGCTCAGCGCCCGGCCGGTGCGCGCCTGCCCCTCCGCCTTCGCCGAGGCGCCCTGGGCGAGCCGGGCCATCTCCTGCGTCTGCCGGACCAGCTCGCGGCCGGCCTCGGCCTGCTCCACCGAGGCGCGGGTGAGCTCCACGATGCGGTTGGCGACCCGGGTGGAGGCCTGCACCACGTGGGCGCCCTGCGCCTCGAGCCGCACCGTCTCGGCCACCGTCGCCTCGATCGAGGCGAAGGTGCGCTGGGTGGTGGCGCGGATCTCCTTGAGCGCCGAGGCGGCCCGGTCGCCGAGCGCCACGCCGGCCGTGGCGCGGTCGCGGCCCTCCTGCACGTGGGTGACGGCCGCGTCCACCTGTCCCCGCGTCTGCCGGACGATGGCGCCGATCTCCCGGGTGCTGCGCGCGGTGCGCTCGGCCAGCGAGCGGATCTCCTCGGCCACCACCCCGAACGCCTGGCCCTGCTCCCCGGCCTGGGCGGCGATGATCGCCGCGTTGAGCGACAGGAGGTTGGTCTGGTCCGCCACCTCCTGGATGACGTCGACGATTCGGCCGATCTCCCTGGCTGCGCTGGCCCAGAGCCTCGACGATCTCCGCGGCGCGGCGGATGGACTCCTCGACGCGGTACATGCCCTGCACCGAGTCGTTGACCAGCGACTCCCCGCGCTCGGCGGTGCTGGTCACCACCCGGGCCAGATCTCCGGTCTCGCCCGCCCTGCGGCGCACGGCGTCGATGCCCTCCTCGACGGAGGTGACGAACGCCGCGGCCTCGCCGGCGAAGCGGGCCAGCACGTCCCCGCTGCTGGCCACCGCGGAGAGGCCCTCGCTCATGATCTGCACGCGCTCGGTGGTGCGCAGCGCGAAGCCGTCCAGGGTGCCGAGCGCCGAGGCGACCTGCTCGATGCGGACGGTCATCTCGGCCAGCGCGGTGGTCGTCTCCTCGGCGAAGGCCGCCACCTGGGTCAGCCGCTCGCCCGCCACCTGGAGCGAGGCGCCCATCCCCTGGACCGAGCCGAGCGAGCGGTCCACCGCCGCCCCCTGCCTTCGGGCCGCGTCGAGCAGCGACTGCGACTGCTCGCCCACGCCCTTGCCGGTGCGCTGGAGGCTCGCGGTGACCCGCTGGACCTGGAAGAGCGCACGGCGCAGCGACAGGATCAGCCGACGCACGTCCTCCTGGCTCTCGCCGGCGGTGACCTGGGTGGCGAGGTTACCGACCGCGAGCTGGGCGATGACCCTCGCCCGGGCCTGCTGGCGCGAGCGCGCCCAGCGCAACCAGGTGAGCCAGCCGCCCACGGTGAAGCCGATCACGTTGATCGCCATCACCACGGCGTAGAGCACCAGCGGAAACGGGCCGGGGGAGAGCGCGTCGAGCAGGGCCGCGGTGACCACGCCCGAGGCGATGCCGCCCAGGAGACCGAACACGAAGAGGAATCGCTTGCCGCCCATCCGCCGAGGGCCCGAGCCTAACAGGTGGTGCCGGCGTCGAGGCCGCTACGCGCCCTCGAACGGGATGAGTGCGACCTTCACCCCGCTGGTCACCCCGAGCAGCTCCTTGGTCTCCGCCGGGAGATAGACCACCTGATCGTCGATGCGGACCTGGCTCCGGACGGCGCGGAACCGGTTCCGGCCGGACTCGCGCTCGACGGCGACCAGCATGTCCTCGGCCACGTCGAGCGCCAGGTCCTCCGGCGCCACCCGCGCGGTGCGAAACTTCCTGACCAGTGACACCTCGGAGGTCCGCGCCTCGAAGTGCGGGCCACCGTCGAACGGATCCACCCGCTCGACGTAGCGGAAGCCGATGCGCTCCAGCATCCGCTGCACGCCTTGCGTCTGCGGCCCGACCTGGCCCAGCACCTTCTGCACCCGCTCGGGGAAGAGCGTCACGAAGATGTCCGAGGAGGGGAACAGCTCCTTGATGAACTCCTTGTTCTGCCGGCTCAGGAGATCCGCCTCGGAGTAGGTGAGGCCGGTGAAGCGCTTGCCCACGCACTCCCAGAGGACGCTCCGCCCGTCGGGCATCAGGGGAGGCATCAGCTCGGCGAGCACGCGGTCGCGGAAGTTCGGGCGGTGCATCGCGAGGTACAGGAAGCGCACGTACGAGAGCTGCTTGCCGGGCTTGTCCGGGCCGCTGCGGTGCAGGGGATCGACCACCAGGCCGCCGATCTCCGTCGGGCCCTCGTAGTTGTAGGCGATGGAGAGCACCTTGTGCCGGAAGTGCCGGTCGATGCTCGCCGAGTAATGCTCGCGCTCGCTGACCTCGTAGTAGATGTGCGGCGCGTCGTACGTCCCATGCTGGGCGATGACCATGCTGGTGCCGATGACGGCGCCGGTGCGCGGCTCCTCGAGCACGAAGAGGTACTCGCGCTCGAAGGGGTCCTTCAGCCTCCCGGCGAAGCTCCGGACCGAGACGTCGATCAGCTTCTCCAGCGTCTCCTCGTCGTTCGGCAGATTGACGGTGTTGAGCACCGCCGCCAGGCGCTTGAGGTGCGGGAGATCGCTCTTCTGGACGTCGCGGAGCAGGAGCATCGGGGAAGGCTCTCCTGTACCACAGCCCGTGGAGGCCACCGCCAGGCTGCTCCCCTCGAGACGGAAGGCGGCTGACCTGGGTCTCCCCGGTCAGCCGCCGCGAGCAACGTCAGTTTCCGAGCCGACCGAAGAACACGTCCGGCTGGGCGTGGGTGTAGGGCGCCGCCGAGCCCGGCGGGCCCGTCCAGCTGTTCCGGTTGTCGCCCCACGCGGCCACCGTACCGCTCTGTCCCCCGCCGTCGCCGCGGAGGTTCGAGGCGACGCTCATGTACTCGCCGATGTCGTAGCAATGGGCGACCGCCCGATCGTAGTTGGTCGTCTCGAAGGGGTTGGTCGGCGTCGGCCGCGGGATGTTGCTCGGCGTCAGGTCGAAGGCCGTCGTGCTGAGATGCACCTGGCCGTCGAACCGGAGCTTGTTGCCGTCCACGTGCAGCGTGGCGACGTCCACCCGCAGCTGCTCGTTGGCCTGCTGCACGTAGTACGCGACGCGTGCGGTGTTGCCGTTCTGGGCGAGCGCGATGGCTGGATGCACGTGCTGCGGATCCGCGGACGTCGACCCGGCGATGCGCAGCGGCGCCGCCCAGCTCGCTCCACCGTCCTTGGAGAAGAGCACGTCGATCTCGGAGCCCGAGGAGGGATCGGCGAAGAACGGGCTGGTGGAGGCGTTCAGGGCGATGAGCACTCGACCGTTCGAGACGGCCGTCGCCGGCTGGGTGATGAGGCGGGTTGCCTGGGTGTACCGGAAGGTCGGTATCCCGATGTTCCTTCCCGGACCCGCGCTCGGACCCTGGTGGAGCGAGTTGCGGATTCCTCCGGTTCCACAGTCGGTCAGGGCGCCGGGGGTCACGACCGGATAGGCAAACGCGTCCGGGGCGCCCGGGACGTTGAAGGCGAGGAAGCGGAACGTCACGCCCCCGTCGTCCGAGACGAGGACACGCACGTTGTCGGCGTCGATGTCGCTGATGTGGAGGAAGGGGACGTAGAGCCGGCCGTTCGAGGCGTCGACCACCGGGTTCGAGAACTGGATGGTCGAGCTGTTGATTCCGTCGTCCTGCGGGGCGAAGAGGGTCTTCGTCGTCCAGGTCAGGCCGCCGTCGATGCTCTTCGCCAGGTGGAGCTCGCCGCCCGTCGCGGTGAAGCTCGTCCAGGTGATGTAGAGGTTGTCCCGCGCGCCCTGAACCGGGTCGGGACCGATGGCGAGCCACTCCTTGTCCGAGCCGTCGTCGCGCACGACGACGATGGCCGCCTCGAAGCTCGTGCCGTTGTCGGTGCTGCGGTTGATGTTGACCGAGCTGTTGCCCACCTCGTCGGTCCCGAGGCTCGCGTAATAGATGGCCCCGTTGCGATCCATCGCCACCGACGGGTCACCGAATGTGAACGGCGAGTCAGGGGAGACCGGCGGCAAGAACCCGCTGGTCCAGGTGTGTCCCCCGTCATGCGAGGTGGAGAACCCCGAGAAGAGGAGCTGGGTGAAGAAGAGCCCAAGCCCAGGGAAGAACTCGACGACGGCGCCGGCCGAGCTGTTGTAGCCCACCACGATGTGCTGTCCGTTCTGGACGATGGAGGTCTCGCTCTCCGTCGAGAACTCGAACGGACGGGTGTTGACCACGGACGGGTCGAAGGTCACCACGTGGTCGAGCGCCGGGTCATTCACCTGCACGTTGGTGCTCGAGCCAGCCTCTTTGCGCTGTCCGGCGACCCTGATGCCCGACTCTCGCGAGGCCGGTAGGGGCACGGTCCCGGACCGCACGGCCTTCTGGAGGGCCCTGGCCATCTCTCCGCCGGCCGAGCGGACGTTGCCCTTCACCGTCGCGTCTCCCTCGTCGTCGGCGTCGAACGCCGCATCGTCCGCGGGGATCGCGAGGACTCCGCTGATCCGCGTCGGACCGCCCTCTGCATGCGCGGCACGAGGTGCTGCAAGGAGGAACAGCGCGACAGCAAGCGCCGCCTTCGATACCAGTTGCATCTTCATGAATTGCCCCTCGCCGGCCGAACGGGCTGCCGGGGCGGCGGATGGTAGGAAGCAGACCCACAGCAGTCGAGGCGCAATGCGCCTTCACTGCGAGGCAGGGCGGGCGGTGGCGTCGCCCCGACCTCCCTCCCGCCGGCGGTCGGGGCTAGTGTCCGCCGCTCCAGCTCCGGGAGAGCGACATGGCGAACATCGGTCGCGTCTGTGTGGTGGGAGCCGGTCCGGCCGGCCTCTCCCTGGCCCGTGCGTTCCTCGCGCACGGCGTGCCGTTCGACGTCTTCGAGCGTCACTCCGACGTCGGTGGGCTCTGGGATCCGTCGAACACCGGCTCGCCCATCTATGAGTCGGCGCACTTCATCTCCTCCAAGACGCAGTCCCACTTCCACGACTTCCCGATGCCGGAGGACTATCCGGACTATCCGTCGCACCGGCAGGTGCTCGGGTACATGCGCGCGTTCGCCGATGCCCATGGACTCCGGGAGCACATCCGCTTCGGGACCGGGGTCACGTCCGCGGTCCCCGAGGGCGCCGGGTGGTCGGTCACCCTGTCGACTGGGGAGGTCCGCTCCTACGCCTCGCTCGTCTGCGCCAACGGCACCAACTGGCACCCGACGATGCCGTCGTACCCGGGCGTCTTCTCGGGTGAGATGCGCCACAGCCAGACGTATCGCTCGCCCGAGGAGTTTCGCGGCAAGCGAGTGCTGATCATCGGCGCGGGCAACTCCGGGGCCGACATCGCCTGCGACGCCGCCCGCACCGCCGCGAAGGCGTTCCTCAGCGTGCGACGGGGCTACCACTTCATCCCCAAGCACATCCTCGGAAAGCCGGCCGACGTCTTCGCCGCAGAGTCACCGCCGATGCCCATGTGGCTCCGGCAGCGTGTGTTCGGCGTGCTCCTGCGGGTTCTGAACGGAGACCTCGGTCGGCTGGGGCTCCCGCGACCGGACCATCGCATCTTCGAGACGCACCCCACCCTCAACACCCAGGTCCTGCACTACCTCGCGCATGGCGACCTGAAGGCGATGCGCGACGTGGAGCGGTTCGCGGGAAGGACGGTCCACTTCGTCGATGGGGCGACCGAGGAGATCGACCTCGTCCTCTGCGCCACCGGCTATGCGTGGAGCATCCCCTACGTCCCCTCGGACCAGTTCCGCTGGAAGGGACAGCGGCCGGACCTCTACATGGCCATCTTCAGCCGGGAGACATCCCGGCCTGTACGTGATGGGCTTCCTCGAGACCAACAACGGGGCCTACCGGATGTTCGACGACATGGCGGACCTGCTCGCCCGCGTGGTCGTGGCCCGGGCCCAAGGTGGCGAGGCTGCCCGGGCGGTCGACCAGCTCATCACCACCGATCGGCCCGACCTGACCGGAGGCATCCGCTTCGTCGCCACCGACCGCCACGCGACGTATGTCGACGGGACCGCCTACCGGAGGCACCTGCATCGGATGCGGAGGACGCTCGGCTGGCCCGAGCTGACGCCGGGGTGCTTCGACCGGGTCCGCGCGAGCCGCCCGGCGAACGCCGCCGCCTGACGCGGCGCCGCGCGATGGCCCGACTGTGCTGATCCGGGCTGTCCGACCGTGCTGGAGTGGGCGGCATGACTGCGCTCCCGCTCCTCCTCGTCGATGCCTTCACCGATTGTCCGTTCGCGGGCAATGCCTGTGCCGTGGTGCTCGACGCGGGCGGCCTCTCGCGCGAGCTGATGCAGGCCATCGCCCGGGAGATGAACCAGAGCGAGACGGCGTTCGTGCTCGGCGGGAGCGGGACGCGCTTCGACGTGCGGTACTACACGCCGGGCGAGGAGATCCCGCTCGCCGGTCACCCGACCATCGCCACGACGGCCGCGCTCGTCGACGCCGGCCGGCTCGTGCCGACGGGGAGGCGGACCGACGTCACCTTCGCGCTGCGGGACGGGCCCATCTCCATCGCCTACGAGCAGCCGCCGTCGGGCTCCGGCCCGGGTCGTCATGACGCAGCGACGGCCCGAGTTCCGGCAGACGCTGGACCGCGCGGCGATCGCCCCCATCTTCAGGCTCCAGGCGTCGGACCTCCGCACGGATGCTCCGGTGCAGGTGGTCAGCACCGGCACTCCGCAGCTGATGATCCCGGTCGCGTCGCCGGAAGCTCTGCGGCGGTCGCGGCTGGACGTGCCGGCCTACGAGGCGCTGCGCGCGAAGGAGAAGTTCTTCAGCGTGCACCTCTTCGTGCTCGGGGGCGTGACGCCGCGGGGCCAGACCTTCGCCAGGCACTTCGGAGTCCCGCCGGATCAGACGGAGGACCCGGTCACTGGCTCGGCGACCGGAGGGATGGGCGCGTACCTGTTCCACCACCGGCTCGTCCGCCAGCCCGACTTCGTCGCCGAGCAGGGCCACTGGATGGGCCGACCCGGAACGGTCGACGTGCACGTCGAGGGCACGCCGGAGGACATCCGGGGGGTCTCGGTCGCCGGACCGGCGGTGGTCGTCGCACGGGGCAAGCTCGAGGTGCCGAGCTGATCCGTGGACGGGAGAGGGTGAGACTCGCCTGAACCCTCGATGACCGCACTGGACCATCTCGTCGTCGCCGGAGAGACGCTCGACACGTCTCGACTCGCCGCCGTCCTCGGGGCGGACCTGTCCGGCGGCGGACAGCACGTGCGGATGGGGACGCACAACCGACTCCTTGGGCTCGGCAGCGGCGCGTACCTCGAGCTCATCGCGATCGACCCGGCGGGCGCGCGCCCGGACCGGCCGCGCTGGTTCGGCCTGGACGATCCCGCCATCCGCGCGTCGCTCGCCGGAGGGCCACGGCTCGTGCACTGGGTGGTGCGCGTCGACTCGACGGTGCTGCCGCCGCTCCCGTTCGACGTCGGCGTCTGGGAGTCCTTCCAGCGAGGAGATCTCTCCTGGAAGCTGACCGTCCGGGGTGACGGCGCGCTGCCCGCGGACGGCGTCGTCCCGAGCCTCATCTGCTGGAGCGGCGCTGCGCATCCATCGGCACGTCTCCCCGATTCCGGAGTGACGCTCCAGGCGCTGGAGCTCGAGCACCCCCGGGCGTCCGAGGTGCAGCGGCAGCTCGATCTGCTCGAGCTCGAGGTCCGATGCAGGCCCGCCCCGATGCCACGCCTCACCGCACATCTGCGGACCCCGGCCGGGCCGAGGACGCTCCACAGCACCGGGCCGATCGCGTGACCATCGTCGAGCCCTCCGCCGCGCTGATCTTCGAGCCCCTCGTCCCCGAGCACGCCGCCGTACTCTTTCCGGTCCTCGGCGACGCGCGGGTCTGGCAGCACATCCAGGGGAGCGACGGGGCGACGGAGGAGCAGATGCGCGCGGTGTACGCCAGGCGCGCCGCGGGGCCGGCCCGGGAGCACGAGCGCTGGATCAACCACGCCGTCCGGCTCGCCGATGGCCCGTACCTCGGTCGGGTCGAGGCGACGGTGTACGGGGATGTCTGGGCGGAGATCGCCTACGTCTTCGGTCTCGGCCACCGCCGTCGCGGATACGCCCGCGCCGCCGTCACCCGGCTCCTCGCGCAGCTCGGCGTCGACGAGGTCTGGGCCACCACGACCCCGGCCAATGCGCCCTCACGCCGTCTCCTCTCCGCTCTGGGGTTCCGCGAGGCTCCGCCATCACGTCCGCTCGCGTCGTGGGACCCCGGCGACCTGAGCTACCGCTGGGACCGCCCGCGCTGACCGGGCTCTCTTTCCTCACCGGCGCCAGTCTGGCAGCGTCCCGGCATGGCGCGTCTCAAGGCAGTCCTCATCGGCGGCACGGGCTACGGCGGGGCGGAGATCCTCCGCCGCCTCCTCTTCCACCCCCAGGTCGAGGTGGCGCGGGTCACGGCGGCCGACAACATCGGCAAGAAGGTCGGCGACGTTCACCTCAGCCTGGCCGGGCTGAGCGACCTCACCTTCCAGGAGATGGCCCCCGAGCAGGCCGTCGCCGGGATGGACGTGGCGTTCCTCGCCATGCCGCACAAGACGACGGCAAAGGTGGTCCAGGCCATCCTCGGCTCCGGCGTTCGCATCGTCGACCTCTCGGGCGACTTCCGCCTGCGCGATCCCGCGGCGTACGAGCGGTACTACGGCGTCGCCCACCCATCGCCGAGGTCGCTGACCGACGGCGTCTTCACCTACGGGCTGCCGGAGGTGAACCGCGCCGCCATCGGGAAGGCGAAGTACCTCGCCTCGCCGGGCTGCTTCGCGACCACCATCACCCTCGGGCTCCTCCCGCTGGCGCGCGCCGGGATGCTCGCCGGCCCGGTGCACACCGTCGCGGCGACGGGGAGCTCCGGCTCGGGCGCCAATCCACAGCTCACCACGCACCACCCGCTGCGCGCGGTGAACCTCCGGACCTACAAGCCGCTGGACCACCAGCACATCCCCGAGATCCTCCAGACGCTCCACGGCGCCGGTGGACGTGACCTGGCGCTCGAGTTCGTCCCGGTCTCGGCCCCGCTCCCGCGCGGCATCTTCTCCACCAGCTTCGTCGACGTGCCGGCCTCGACCACCGCCGAGCAGCTCCAGGAGGCGTGGACCCGCTGCTACGCCGGCGAGCCCTTCGTCCGGGTGGTCCAGGGCCGCCAGCCGGAGGTGGTGGCGGTCGCCGGCGGAAACTACGTCGAGGTTGGCTTCGCCCTCGGCGCACCCACCGGCGCCACCCGGCGGGTGGTCTGCTTCAGCGCGCTGGACAACCTGGTGAAGGGCGGCGCCGGTCAGGCCATCCAGGCCTTCAACGTGATGATGGGATTCGACGAGACGCTCACCTTGAAGGAGCCGGGGCTCTGGCCATGAGCGACGCTCGCCGACTTCGCCGGACGGTGGTTCGTGGTGAAGGTGGGCGGTGAGCTGGCCGCCGATCGCGCGCGTCTCGCGGCCAGTGTCGGAACCGCGGTGGGCGAGTTTCTCGGCGCGGGCATCCGGGTCGCCGTGGTCCACGGCGGCGGCCCCCAGGCGACGGAGCTCGGGCGGCGACTCGGCCTCGAGCCGACCATCGTCGGAGGCCGCCGGGTGACGGATCCGGAGACCCTCGAGGTGATGAAGATGACGCTCGCCGGTCAGGTCTCGGTCGACGTCGCCGCGGCGATGCGGCTGGCCGAGGTTCCGGCCCTGTGCACCACCGGCGTCTCCGCCGGACTGATCGACGCCGTCCGCCGTCCTCCGAAGGTCATCACCGGCGCGGGACCGGACCCGGTGGATCTCGGCCTGGTCGGCGACATCGTCGCGGTCGACACCGCTGCGCTGGAGCGACTCGCGACCCTCGGGTTCGTCCCCGTGCTCGGGTCGCTGGGCGGTGATTCGGGTGGCAATGTCTTCAACATCAACGCGGACACGGTTGCCGGCCGCGTCGCGGCACGGCTCAGGGCGGCGAAGCTCTTCCTGGTCTCCAACGTGCCCGGTGTGCTCCGCGACAAGAACGACCCGTCGACGCGCATGCCACGGCTGACGGCGGCGGAAGCGCGCGAGCAGATGGCCTCCGGGATCATCTCCGGCGGGATGATCCCCAAGGTGGAGGAGTCGCTGGCGATGCTCGAGGAGGGCATCGAGGCGGTCCACATCGTCGGCATCGACCCGCCGACGTCGATCCTCGACGAGGCCCGAGAGCCCGGGAGCCGCGGCACCGCGTTCGTGCGCTGAAATCCGGCGGTTGCCCGCGGGGAACCGGTCAGGGAGCTGCCGGCCGCTTCGCTCGCCGCGGCCGCGGCACCAGCTCCCCGCTGCAGTTCGGGCAGACGCCCTTCATCGCCTCGGTGCAGGCGACGCAGAACGTGCACTCGAAGGTGCAGATCCGCGCCGGTCCATCGGGGGTCAACGCCGCGCCGCAGCGCTCGCACACCGGCCGCATCTCGAGTGCCATGGTGAGGGCCTCGCTTCAGTTCCGCTCGAGCGCACGAAGGGCGGCGACCACCTCGTCCTGGCCGCAGCCCGGTGCGCAGCCGCTTCTTCTTCGCCTTCTGCAGCGCCGCCACCGCCTCGGGCCGCCCCAGCTCGCCCAGCCGCCGCGCGGCGACGATGCGCGCCGCACAGTCGGTCCCGTCGAGCCAGCTGCCGTAGAGCGCCATCAGATCCAGCGTCTCGGTCCGGTGCTGCCGCTCGAGGTAGTGCAGCGCGCCCCACGCCGCCTCCGTCGTCCCCGACTCGGCGATGGCCCGGAGCACCGCGGCGGAGCGCCCGGCATCGAGACCGTCGAGGAAGTCCTTCCGCGGCCCCTCGCCACCCTCGCGCTCCAGGTCCTCCGCCACGCCCGAGAGCGTGCGCCGGTCGAGCACCGAGCTCGCCCCGCGCGCGCCGAGCAGGACCTTGAGCTCCGCCGCGTGGTCACGGAGCGCATGGAGCGCGGCCGCCCTGAGGCCCGCGAGCTCGCTCGCCGGCGTCCCGCTCTTCTCCAGCCCATCGAGCGCCGCCAGGGCCTCGCGCGCCTTCCCACCGTCGAGCAGCGTCCCGGCCTCGTCGAGCCCGGAGCGGCCTCCGCGGAGCGCCAGCGCGCCCGCGGCCAGCACCAGCGCCCCCAGCCCCACCAGCACCGGAGTCCGCCAGCGCCGCCGGTGGAACACCGAGGAGAGCGTGTCCGCCACTCGCTGCGGTGGCGGCACCGGGGTGATGGAGCCGGTGGGCAGCTCGAGCAGCGGGCCCTCGGGGACGGGAACCGCGGACGCCGTGGGGCGCCGGGCGAAGATGACCTCCGAGACGCTGGAGATGGCCCGCGGGAGGAGGGGCCCCATCCGCCCCGCAGCCTTCGGCGGTGACTCCAGCGCACGGACCAGGTCCTCGGCGGTCTGGAAGCGTGCCCGGGGGTCCTTGGCCAGGCAGCGCATGACGATGGCGCCCAGGTCCGGGTCCTCGGCCATCGCCGGCGCGACCTCCACCAGCGGCGTGGGCGGCGTCCCGATGTGCTGCACCAGGTAGTCGCGCGCGTTCGGGCCGTTGAAGGGCAGGACCCCGGAGAGCATCCGGTAGGAGAGGACGCCCAGCGAGTAGATGTCGCTCCGGGCGTCCAGCGGATGGCCCATCGCCTGCTCCGGCGAGAGATACTCGGGCGTCCCGAGCACCACGCCCACCGCGCTCAGCCCCTTCGCGTCCGGGTCCGGCTGGAGCAGCTTGGCGATGCCGAAGTCGAGCAGCCGTGCCTGCTCGCCCCGGGGGCCCGGGGTGAGCACCACGTTCTCCGGCTTGAGATCTCGGTGGATGATGTCCTTGGAGTGAATGGCGGCCAGACCCTCGGCCAGCTGGAGCATCACCCGGCGTCCGCGCTCGGGGGTGAGCGAGCCACTCCCCAGCGTCTGGAGCAGCGTCTCGCCCTCGGCGAACTCCATCACCAGGCAGGTCGCATCCTGCGAGGTGCCGAAGTCGATGACCCGCACCACGGCCGGGTGCTCCACGCTCGAGAGCAGGCGCGCCTCGCGGCGGAACCGCTCGCTCATGCCCGGCTGCTGGCCCACCTCGCGGCGCAGCACCTTCAGCGCGACGCGACGCCCCAGGCTGACCTGCTCTGCCAGGTACACCTCGCCCATGCCGCCACCCCCGAGGTGACCCAGCACGCGAAAGCGTTCGCCCAGGACGAGTGAGTTCGGCTCGAGCACGGCCAGTCGTCACGTTACCAGCCAGCCGGTGCGCGCTTCACTGTCGTTCGCGTGCCTACCCACCGGCCGATCGACCGAAATCGCCCCTTTTTTGGGGGGCCTCGGGGTGGGTGGTACCGTCGCCGACCGCACCTTTCATGGCTTCCGAGGACACGTCCGGAGGCTCGGTCCCGCCCGCGGCAGACGGTCGGGTTGCCGGGCCCGAGCTGCGACTGCTGGACCGGCGGGCATTCGTCGGATTCCCGCCGGTCGAGCTGCGCCCGGGCATCACGGTGGTCGACTTCGGGCTGCAGATCCCCGACGTCAGCTTCCCCTTCGACGTCGGCTCGGGCGTCCAGAAGTACCAGCGCCGGAAGCTCCACTTCGGCTTTCTCGAGGTGGCGATCGACGCCGAGCTGATCCGCCGCACCGTCCAGGAGACGACCGCCTCGGCGCTCGAGGTCTCTGACGTCGTCCTGAACTTTCGCCAGGGCTGGCTCGAGGGGGAGGCCCGGCTGAAGGGCCCCTCGCCTGCAGCGGCGACGTTCAAGGTCGCCTTCGACGCCGACGGGGAGCGACTCGCCGTCTACCTCTACGACGTCCGGATGTACGGATTCTCGCCCGCGCCCGCGGCGACCGTTCCGCTGCTGCTGTCGCGGGCGGCACAGAGCGCGGCCACCCTTCCCGACATCGAGCTCCGGGGCGCCAACGGCTTCTCCGCCCGGGTCCTGCCCCAGCTCGTCACCCTCGCCGCCGTGTCGCGCGGGTTCCGGATGCCCTCGCTGGAAGGGGCACGGCTCGCCGGGGTGGAGGTCTCGCCGCTCGGACTCCGGCTTCGCTTTGCCGCCGGCGCGCTGCCGCCGCCCGCCCTCCTCGACGAGGAGCTGCTGCTCACCCTCGAGGGAGCCCGGGCGTTCGCCGACGCCGAGGCGCTGGTCGCCGCGGGCAAGCTCGGGGAGGCCCGCGAGGCGTACCTCCGCGGGGCGGGCGCCGAGGAGGCACACCCCTTCGCCCTGGAGCGGCTGCTCACCCTGCTGATCGCCGACCCGGGCGCCCACGAATACGCGCTCGACGTCCTGGAGACGCTCGCCCGCCGCCGTCCGGGGAGCGCCGCGCCGCTCTGGGCCGAGGCCATCGTGCGCGAGCGCCGGGGCGAGCCGGCCCGGAGCGCCGAGCGGTGGCTCGCCCTGGTGGAGCTGGCCAGGAAGCGGGGGGACGAGGCCTCCGCGTTCTGCGCCGCCCAGGCCGCCGCGCGCGTCGCCGAGGGCCACGCGCCGCAGATGGCGGTGAAGGCGCTCCACGCGGTGCTCGGCCTCCGGCCGGATCATCTGCCGGCGCTCCGTTCGCTGGCCCGCGCGGCGGACCAGGCCCAGGACCGCGCCGGCGCCCTGCGCGCCTACCGCCGGCTGTCGGCCCTGGCGCGGGATCCGCTCGAATCCGCCGAGGCGCACGTCCAGCTCGCGCGCCTCTCGGCGCTCAGCGAGGACGACGTCGCCGGGGCCCGCCTCCACTGCGAGGCCGCGCTGCAAGCTCGCCCCCGACCTTCCCGCCGCCCTCGAGCTCCTCGGCGAGCTCTGCGCCCGCGCCGGCGAGCCGCTGCGGGCGCTCCGGGCCTTCGACCGCCTCCGCGACGTCGCGCTCGGGCGGCACGACCTCGGCCTGGTCGGCCGCGCAAACCTGCGCGCCGGCGAGGTCTGGGAGACGGGGCTCCGCCAGCTCGACAACGCGCTCCTCCGCTACCGCGAGGCCGTGTCCCTGATGCCCGGCGACGTGGTGGCGCTCGTCGCGCAGGCCCGCGTCGCCGAGGGGCTCGGCCGCGTCGCCGAGGCGGTCACCGGATACCAGCAGGGCGTGGAGCTCGCCGGTCCGTCGCCCACCGATGCCGGTGTTCGCCGCGCCGCCCACGCCGCGCACCACGCGCTGGCCGCGCTCGCCACGGCGAGGTTCGGCGACCAGGTGCAGGCCCGCGAGCACTGGGAGGCCGCGCTGGCCCTCGTCCCGGACGATGCCAAGGCCCTCGAGGCGCTGGTCCCCGCCTGGCGCGCGGCGGGCGATCCGGCCGCGCTGGCCCGGGCGCTGGAGCGCGCCGCGCCCACCGTGCCGGACCCGATCCGCCGCGCCGCGTTCCTCGCCGAGGCCGGCGAGCTCCAGCGCACGCGGCTCGCCGCGCCCGACCGCGCAGAGGCGCTCCTCACCCGCGCGGTCGACGCCGATCCGAGGAACCGCGCGGCGCTCGAGGGGCTGGTCGCCCTCGGAGAGGCCCGGCGCGACGGCCCGCTCCTCGTCCGCTGCCTCTCGACGCTCTCCGAGCTCGCGCGCGACGGCGCGGACCGGGCCAGGTTCCTCCGCCGCCTGGCGGTCGCGGCCAAGGACCTGGCCTCCGATCTCGAGGTCGCCGCCCGCGCCCTGTCCGAGGTCCTGAAGATCGAGCCCGAGGACCTGCTCGCCTGGGGCGAGCTCTGTGCCCTGCAGCGGCGCCGGTCCGACATGCCCGGCCTGGCCGCGGCGCTCGCCGCGCGCGCCCGCATCGCCGAGACCCAGTCCGACCCTCGCCTCGCCGCCGCCTGTCTCCGCGAGCTGGCCCAGGTGGAGGAGGCCCGGCTCGGCCGGTTCGGCGAGGCCCTGGTCGCGCTGGAGAAGGCCGCCCGGCTCGACCCGCGCCCCGAGGTGCTGCTCGAGCTGGCCGATCTGTCGCTGCGGTGCGAGCGCCCGGAGCACGCCCGCCGCGCGCTCGAGGACGTGCTGGTCACGCTGCCCCGCACCGGCTCGCCCGAGAAGCTCGCCGAGGTGCGGGCCAAGCTCGGCCAGGCCTGCGAGATGACCGGCGACGCCGCGGCGGCCGCGGCCCACTACGCCGAGGCGCTGCCCTACCGCCGCGGAGACGACGCGCTCGCCGCCCGGCTCGAGCATCTGTACGAGAAGCTCGGCCGCAACAAGGAGCTGGCCGAGGTGTGGGCGCTCCGCGCGCGCCAGCTGCTGGCCGAGGGGCGGACCGAGGCCGCCGCGCCGCTGCTCTTCAAGGGTGCCCGGGCGCTGCTCGACTCGGGTCAGCGTGACGCCGCGCACCGGCAGCTCTACGCCGCCCTGGAGGTCGCCCCGCGTGGGTTGCTCGCCGGGCAGATCCTCGAGGCGCTCGCCGAGCTGGAGCTCTCGGCGGGCAACCGCCCCGAGGCCGCGACGCTGCTCGCGCGCCAGGCCGCGCTGATCGCCGACCCGCTCGCTGCCGCCCGGCTGTTCCTCCGCGCCGCCGAGCTGGCGAAGGGCGAGGCCCGCGAGGGTGGGCTCCTCGAGGACGCGCTCCGGCTCGATCCGGCGCTCGCCGCCGCGCGCATTCGCCGCGCCGAGCTTCACGGCATCCGCGAGCCGCGCCGCGCACTCGAGGACCTCGAGGTGGCGCTGTCGCTCGCCCGGGCGGACCCGGCCACCGTTCCCCCCGCCGAGCGCAAGCGCCTGGAGCGCATGGCCGCCGAGAGCGCGGTCCGCGCCGGCGATCCGGAGGCCGCCCGCCGCCACCTCTCCGCCTATGCCGACGCGGCGCCCGACGACGTCGACGCGCTCCTCCAGCTCGCCGGCCTGCACCGGAGCGCCGGGGCGGTCGAAGCGCTCGCTGCGCTCCTCTCCGGCCTGTGGCCACGGCTCTCGGGAGAGCAGGCGCGCGCGGCGTGCAAGGAGCTGGTCGAGCTCTCGCTCGAGCTGCATCGCCCGAGCGAGGCCCTGGACGCGCTCCGCCGGCTGGTGGAGCTGTCGCCGGACGATGCCTGGGCGCTGGAGACGCTGGTCTCGCTCCTCCCGCCCGCGGTGCCCGGGAGCGACACCGAATCGCTGGTGCTCCGCACCCGCCTGGTCGAGCTGACCTCGGGCTCCGCGCGGGCCCACCACCGCGTGGAGCGCGCACGGCTGCTCCGCGCCCGCGGGGATCGCGCGGCCGCACGCGAGGAGCTCACCCGCGCGGCCGGCGAGTCCGCCGAGCCGGCGCTGCTCTGGCGCGAGGTGGCGCTCCTGGCCCAGGCCTCCGACGATGCGCCCGGGCGAGGTCGAGGCCTGGCAGCGGGCGCTCGAGCGCGATCCGCTCCGTCGGCGCCGAGGCCTCGCCGCGGCTGCTCGCGCTGGGCCGGGCGCTCCAGGACGGCCGTCCCGACCTCGCCGAGACCGCCCTCCGCGAGGTGACCGGGCGCGGCGTCCCGGCAGAGGCGGTGGAGGCCTGGCGGGCGATCGCGCGGATGGAGCGCCGCCGGAACCAGATGGACGCCGCCTCCGAGGCGCTGCTGCGCGCCGCCGAGCTCGCGCCCGAGCCGCTCCGCGCCGACGTGCTGCTCGAGCGCGCCGAGCTCGCCGAGGAGCGCGGAGATTCGGCCGGCGCCGCGGACAGCTACCGGCGGGTCCTCCAGATCTCCCCGCGGCATCCCCGCGCGCTCCCGCGGCTCCGTGCGCTGCTCGAGCACGCAGCCGACTGGCCGGCTGCGGCCGAGCTGCTCGAGCTCGAGGCGGAACGTGCCCCGCGCGAGCGGGGTGCGGCGCTCTTCCTCGAGCTGGGCACGCTGCTCGAGGAGCGGCTCGATCGTGCCGAGGCCGCCGAGGCGGCACTCCGGCGCTCGCTCCAGCTCGAGCCGGAGCAGCCACGGGCGCTCGAGCGGCTCATCGCGCTGCAGCTCCGCCGCGGCGCGTGGACGGACGCCGCTCCCTTCCTCCAGCGTGCCCCCGCGGCGCTCCCCGCAGACCGTGCGGCCGCCCTGCTCCGACAGGCGGCGCAGCTCGCTGCCGCGGCGCTCGATGGCGCGGCCGCGCTCGCGCTAAGGCGACAGGCGCACGGCCTGGTCCCGGCGACCGGCGATGAGCTGGCCGCGCTCGCGCTCTCGCTCTACGCCGGCGGCTCGCGCGCCGAGGCGCTCCCCTTGTTCTCCGCCGTCGTCTCCGCCCTCGATCAGGGGAGCCGTCCGGCCCGTGAGGCCGAGGTCCTGCTCGCCCACGCCGATCTCCTCGCCGAGGCCGGCGAGCTGGGGTCGGCCGAGGCCACCCTGCGCCGGCTCACCGACCGCCCCGACGCGCCGACAGCGGCCGTCGAGCGGCTGGCCGAGCTGCGCGCCCGGACCGATCCACGCGAGGCCATCGCGCTCCTCGCCGAGCACCAGCTCCGCCAGCCTCCGTCGGAGGAGACCGGCCGGGCTCTCCTCAAGCTTGCCGACCGGGCCCGCTCCGAGCTGGCGGACCCGGAGCTGGCCGAGAGGCTCCTCGTGGGCGCCGCGGCGGCGCTGCCGGACCCCTTGCCCGCGCACCAGGCACGGGCGGCGCTGCACCGCGAGACCGGTCGTTCCGGCGCGCTGCTCGCCGCGCTGCAGGCCATCGCCGAGCACGGGCTCCGCCGCGGAGACCTCTCCCTCGCCTCCGGCGTGCTGGAGGAGATCGCCGACGTCGCCAGCCGGGCGGACCGGCCCGATGACGCGCTCGAGGCGCTGGCCCGCCTCCGCACCGCTCTCGAGGGTGCGGGACGTGCCGGGGACGCGGCCCGCGTGGAGCGCCGCCGGGCCCGGCTGTTCCTCGACGTCCGCGGAGATGCGACGGCGGCGACGGCGGCGCTCGCCCGCGCGTTCGAGCTCGCGCCCGACGTCGACTCCGCCGCCGAGCTGGCCGACCTCGCGGGGCGCCGCGGCGACACCCGGGCGCGCGCGCTCTGGCTGCAGCGTCGTGTCCCGCTCCTTCCCGGCGCCGAGGCGAAGGCCGCGGCGCTGGTCCAGATTTCCGAGCTGCACGCCGGACCTCTGGGTGACGAGACCGGAGGCCGAGTCGCTGGTCCGCGACGCGCTCGCCGAGGTCCCGGGCATGAGGCCGCCGAGGCGCTGCTGGTGCAGCTGCTCGAGCGCTCCGGCCGCGGCGCCGACCTGGCCGCCTACTACGTCGCCGCGGCCCGCAGCCGGGGCGAGGGCGCGGCACGGGCGCACCTCCTCCGCCGCGCCGCCGGTCTCTACCGCGGCCTCGGCAAGACCGAGCAGGCGCTGGATGCGCTCTCCGCGGCGCACGGCTTCGCCCCGGCGGACGCCACCATCACCGCCGAGCTCGCCGACCTGCTCGTCTCGCGCGGCCAGGACGCCGACGCCGCGCCCTTCGACGCGCTGCTGCTCCAGTCCGATCCCTTCCATCCCGCCCATGCGCGGCACGCCGCCCGGCTCGCGGCCAGCGGGGACCACGTCGCCCTCGGCCGGCTCGAGTCGGCGCGGGCCGAGCGTCAGGTCGGAGCCGAGGCAGCCCGGAGCTGGCTGCGCGCCGCCGCGGCCCTTCGTGCCGGTGGACGCGAGTCGGACGCCTGGGCCGCCGAGGATCGCGCCTTCGATCACGCGCCCGAGCTGGACGAGGCATTCGCCGCACGCCGGGCACGCGTCGCCGGCGACGTCCGCGCCCTGGCCGAGCTCCTCGCCCAGCGCGCGCGGGCCGTCGCCACCGAGGCCCCGGCGCTGCTCGCCGAGCGGGCAGAGCTGCTCACCCGCGCCGGAGAGGCACTGCTCGCCGCCGAGGCGTGGGACGAGCTGCTCGCCCTTCGCCCCGACGAGGTGAAGGCGCTGCTCGCCCGCGGCGACCTGGCAGCGGCGGCCGGGGGTCCTGCCGCCGCGCAGCCGTACGACCGCCGTGCGCTGCAGCTCGCGCCCGACCTTCCCACCGCCCAGCGCACCCGGCTCCAGCTCCGGCTGGGGAACGCGGCGCTCACCGCCGGTGCGCTGCACGACGCCGCCGACGCCCTCGAGGCGGTGGTCGCCGCCGACCCCGACGGCCCGCGCGGCCGCGAGGCGCTCTCCCTCCTCGCCGAGGTGCACGGCCGACGGCAGGACGGCCCGGGACTCTTCCGCACCTCGGTCCGGCTGGCACGCACCGCGCGTCCCGAGGAGGCCGAGGCGCTCTACCGCCGGGCCGCGGCCCTGGTGGAGGACCCGGCCGAGGCGCTGGAGGCGCTCCTGCCGCTCGCCGAGCTGCGCCCCGCGGAGCCCTCGGTGGTCGACCGCGCGGTGGCCGGTCTGCGCGCCCTCTCCCGCCACGCCGATCTCCTCTCCCTGCTCGAGCGGGCGGCGCAGGCCTCGGGTGGCCCCCGCGCCGCCGATCTGCTGGTGGAGGCTGCGCAGCTCGCGACCGACGTCTTCCACGACGAGGCCCGCGCCCTCTCCCTGGTGGAGCGTGCCCACGCTGGCGGACCCGGCCAACCTCGCTGCGCTCGGGGTACTCGCCGATGTGCACCGGCGCCGGGGCGAGTCCGGGCCGCTGATCCCCATCCTCCGCGCCCTGGTCGCGGGGACGCCGCAGGGCGAGGCGTCGGCGAAGCTGAAGCTCGAGCTGGCCCGCCTCCTCGTGGAGTCCGGCGAGACTCGACGAGGCCCGCGGGCTGCTGGAGCCGCTCGCCGCCGGCGGACGCTCCGGTCCGGGGTACGCCGAGGCGCTCGAGCTGCTGGTCCCATTGCTCGGCGGGGAGGACGACGCGCTCGCCCGCTCCACCGTGCTGGCCGCCCGGGCCGAGATGGCGCAAGGCTCCGAGCGCGCCCGGCTGCTCCACGAGGCGGCGCGCGCCGCACAGCAGGCCGGAGACGAGGCCCGCGCCGCGCGCCTCGCCCGCGCCTCCGTGGCCACCGAGGCCAGCCAGGACGCCCTCCTGCTGCTCGCCGGCCTGATGCGGGACGCGAGCGAGCTCGCGAAGGCGGCCGCCTCGCTCACCCAGGCCGCGCAGCTCGCCTCTCCGGAGGACCGCCCGGGACTCCTGCTCGAGGCCGCGGAGGCCTGGGAAGGGGCGGGAGACCCGGCCGAGGCCCAGGAGCTGCTCGAGCGTGTGGCCCGGCTGCACCCCGAGACGCTCGGGCCCGGCGCGTGGGCCGCGCGCTTCCTCCGTCTCGGCGCCCGCGGGCAGGCCATCGAGCACGGATACGAGCCGCTGTTCGCGCACGGTGCCTTCGCCCAGTCGCTGGAGGTCGCCGAGGCGCTCGAGGATTCCCCGCGCATTCGCCAGAGCCTGTGGGGGCTGGCGCAGGAATCGGCGAGCGTCGAGCCGCTGCGTCGACTCGGCAACCTGCTCCTCCAGGACGGTACCGGGACCGAGCGCTCAGCGTGCGCTCAGCTCGCGGAGTCCCGCCGGGCGATGGACCTCGCCGTGGCGCTCCATCGCGCGGTGCTCCTCTCCCCGCCCGGTGTCTCCTCGGACGAGGAGCGGCTGCATGCGCTCCAGCGTCTGCAGTCGCTCGGCGAGCTGGAGGGAACGCTGCTCGACGCGCTGGAGAGCGTGGACGCGGGTACCTCGCCGGTGCTGGTGGACGCGCTGCTGCACCAGCTCCGGGGTCGCCGCGGCGCCGAGCGCGAGCGTGGGCTCCGGCTCCTTGCGGCGCGGGTGCCGGCGCGGGCCGCCGAGCTCTGGCAGACGCTCTTCGAGCAGGCGCGCGACGACAACCGACTCGAGGACGCGGCCACCGCGCTCGCTGCCTGGGTGGAGGCCACGCCCGACCCGGTCCAGCGGTCCGGGCTGCGTGTCCAGGCCGGGTGACCTCGCGCTGGCCATCGGCTGGACCGACGCGGCCCGAGCCGCCTGGGCGCAGGCCGCTGCCGAGGACCCCACCTCGGTCCAGGCCGCGAGCAAGCTCCTGGCCCTCACCACCGCGGAGGCGTCCCCGGCGGAATTCGCGGACCTCGCCGAGCGGCTGAGCTCCCTGGCCGGCCCCGAGGCCCTTGCTGGCCGTCAGGACGAGCTGGTGCAGGCCTACGTCCGGCTCGGGCGTCCCGCCGACGCGTTCGGCGTTCTCTCGCAGCTCCCGGTGAGCGAGGAGCGGATCCGGCTCCGCGCCGAGCTCGCCGAGTCGCTCGGGCGCGCCAGCGAGGCGCTCGCCCTCCGGGAGCAGCTGGCGCATACCCCCGAGGAGCGGGAGGCGCTGGCGCTCTCCGCGCTCCGTGCAGGCCGGATCGCGGACGTGGTGCGCATCCTCGGCCCGCTCGGCTCGGCCGACGCGCTCTCGCCCGGCCTCGCGGCGCGAGTTCGCCGCTGCGCTCGCCCGGACCGAGGCCGGTGCGCCGCTCGCCGTGCAGCTCTGGGCGCTTCTCCTGTCCGAGAATGCGCTCGACGCCGAGGGCTGGGCCCTCCACGGCGAGGCACTCCGCAACTCCGGCCGGCACGATGCCGCGGCACGGTCGGTTGCCTTCGGCGAACTCTTCGCCGGTGAGGAGACCGCGCCGGCTCCGGTCGCCATCCAGCCGGTACTCCGGGCCCCGGTCCGGACATCGGTCGCGCTGCCGGGCGGGGTGCTCCCCGTGACCCCGGACGAGATGCCCGCCCTGCGCGCGGTGTTGGACGACGCCTTGGCGGCGCTCGGTGCTCCCGACGTGCAGATCTGGCTGGACCCCGGGGGCGCCTCGGAGGCGTGGCTGGCCGGGGCCAACGATCTGGTCCTGGGCGCCGGCGCGCTCTCGCTGTTCGGTCCGACCGACATCACCTTCCTCGTCGCCCTGGCGCTCGCGCTCGGCGATGAGGGTCAGGCGCTGGCACGACCGGGCGAGGTGCCAGGCCTCGACGCCGCTGCGGCCGAGGCATTCGCCGCCGTTCCTTCTCCCGCGGCAGCGGCGCGGGTCCTGCTCTGGCTGGACCCGGTCGCGCGCGGCGCGGATCTGGACACGGTGGATCCGGCAGCGGTGTTGACCGGGAGCGCGGCGCTCGCTGCGGTGGTCCAGCGCGCGCTCCGGCTCGTGTAAGGTCCCCGTCGACCGTGCTCCGCCCTGCGTCGCTGCTCCCCTTCGCCCTGCTCGGGGCGTCGCTGCTCGCCTGCACCGGCGAGGTCCCCGTGCCGGGCAAGGAGCGCATCGGGACGTACCTGCTGCAATCGGTCGGGGACCCGCTCTTCAACAGCTGCGATCCGGCCATCCTCGATGCGGGGACGGATGCAGGGGCCATCGGGGGCACGTTCGTCGACGCCGGGGTCATCCTCTCGGTGACGTACAACAACACCACCGGGCCCGACGGCGGCACGCTGCTCCCCGACGGCGGGCCCCATCCCTCCCTACGACGCCGGATACCTCACCTTCGTCGAGGGCTCCGGCTCGGAGTACGGGGTCATCGTCGGCCAGGTCATGGACGTGGCGGCGATCGCCCCTCGGGTCTTCGCCGGCTGTGTCTGCACGGCGATCGATCCTGCGGCCATCCTGGTGGAGGAGCGGAACGCCATCGTCCTGCTCAGCGACTCTCAGGCGAAGGCGCTCGGCTCGACCACGACCTGCATCTCGCCCGACGTGCTCCTCGACGGAGGCATCCCCTCCGGTCCGGACATCCTCCCGCCTCGATCGGTCGATGGGACCTGGAACGTCCCGCTCGTCTGCGGGGTGACGGAGGAGCTGGTGACGGTGCTCGGCCCGGGCTGCAGCGGCAATTGCACCTCGTGCACCATCCGCTTCTCGGTCCAGGGGAGGCTCCAGCAGCAATGACTTCGCGCCGCGCCGTGGTGCTGCTCTCCGGCGGCCTCGACTCGGCGACGTGCCTGGCGATGGCCCGGAGCGAGGGCTTCCTCTGCAGCTGCCTGCTGGTCGACTACGGCCAGCGGCACCGGGTGGAGCTCGAGCGTGCCCGGGTGGTCGCGCGGGGGCAGGGCGTGACGGACGTGCGGGTGATCCACGTCGACCTCCGGGCGATCGGCGGCTCGGCGCTGACCGCGGACATCGCCGTGCCGAAGGACCGTCCGGAGGCCGCGCGCGGCGCCGGCATCCCGGTGACCTACGTGCCCGCCCGGAACACGCTCTTCCTGGCGCTGGCGCTGGGGATGGCGGAGACGCTCGGGGCAACGGACCTCTTCATCGGAGTGAACGCGGTCGACTACTCCGGCTACCCGGACTGCCGGCCCGAGTTCATCCGGGCGTTCGAGTCCCTGGCCAACCTTGCGACCCGCGCCGGGGTCGAGGGAGCGCGGTTCCGCGTGCACGCGCCGCTCTCGGGGATGCGGAAGGCGGAGATCATCCAGGCGGGCGTGCGGCTCGGCGTCGACTACGGGCTGACCCACAGCTGCTACGACCCGGATCCCGCCGGCCGCGCCTGCGGGCGATGCGACAGCTGCCTCATCCGCCGAGAGGGCTTCCGGGCGGCCGGCGTGCCCGACCCGACGAAGTACGCGCCGTGATTCGCCCGTTGCTCCCTGGCCTCGCGGCGCTGATGCTCGGAGCCGATGCAGGGACTCCGGAGGTCCTGGTCGAGGCGACCGCCCGGGTCCCAGGCCTCGCGGTGGAGCTGCGCTACGCCAGCGAGGACAACTTCCTCGGCAAGGCGGTGTACCCCGAGGGGGCGCGGTGCCTCCTGCTGACCGCCGTGGCCGAGCGGCTGGCGCAGGCCGAACGGGCGCTCGAGGCGCGCGGGTTCCGGCTGAAGGCGTGGGACTGCTACCGCCCGATCCACGTGCAGTGGGCGATGTGGAAGCTCGTGCCGGTGAAGGGGTACGTCGCGGATCCGCACAGCGGCAGCAACCACAACCGCGGCGGCGCGGTCGACGTCACCCTGGTCACGCTCGACGGCGAGCCGGTGGAGATGCCCACCCCCTTCGACACCTTCGGACCGGCCGCGCATCACGGGAGCAGCGCCGGCACCGCCGAGTCCCGGGACCACCGGGAGACGCTTCGGCAGGCAATGGTGCAGGCAGGCTTCCGGCCGAACCGCATGGAGTGGTGGCACTACGACGCGCCCGAGGCCCACGGCGCGCCGGTGCTCGACGTGCCACTCGGGCGGTGACAGGCGCCGCAGGTCCGCTAGGCTCGCGGCGCCTTGCTCCTCGGGTTCCTCCGCTCCCATCCGCTGACCGTGGCCGTCCACGCGCTGGGCCTCGTGCTCGCGCTGCGCGTGCTCGTCACCCGGAGGAGCCCGCAGAGCCTGATGGCCTGGTTCCTGGGTCTCCTGGTCGTGCCCTGGGTGGCGATCCCGTTCTTCTTCCTCTTCGGTGCGCGGAAGCTCCCGCGCAGCGTGCGAGGAAAGCATGCCCCGCTGCTGCCGCCGGGCGGGCACGCCGGCCTGCCGGACGGGCATCCGGCGGTGAACGTACCGCGCGTGCTCCGGACGGAAGGTGTTCCCGGGGTCCGCACCGGCAACACCTTCGAGCTCCTCGGGACCGGAGAGCGTGCCTACGAGGCGCTCCACGCGGAGATCGCCCGGGCCAGGCGCTGCATCGACCTCACCATCTTCATCGTGGGCGACGACGAGGTGGGCTGGAGCGTGGTGAACGCGCTCGCCGAGCGCGCCCGGGCGGGAGTGCGGGTGCGCCTGCTGGTGGATGCGGTGGGCTCGCGGCCCATCCGGCGCCGGGCGACGAAGCTCCTGGAGGCGGCCGGCGGGCAGCTCCGGGTCTTCATGCCGCTCCTCCACGCCCCGCTGAAGGGGCGCACCAACCTCCGGAGCCACCGGAAGGTCGGTGTCTTCGACGGGAGCCGCGTCTTCATGGGCGGGATGAACCTGGCGCTCGAGTACATGGGTCCGACGCCGCGCCCCGAACGCTGGCGGGACCTGGCCTGCCTCCTGGAGGGGCCGGTGGCCAGCGATGCCGAGCAGCTCTTCGCCGCCGACTGGGCGTTCGCCGGCGGGACGGAGACGCCGCCGCCCACCGTGCTCTCGCCGCCGGCGGGGCAGGCGGTGATGCAGCTCGTGCCCAGCGGCCCGGAGATGAAGACCGACACCTTCTACGATGCGCTCCTCACCGCGCTCGACTCGGCGCGGGTCCACGTGGCCTGCGTGACGCCCTACTACGTCCCGGACGACGTGGTGCAGCACGCCTTCGTGCTCTGCGGCCGCCGCGGCGTGCGTACCCAGCTGGTGATGCCGGCGCGGTCCAACCACTCCCTCGCCGACAACGCGCGGCGGGGCCTCCTGGCCGAGCTCTCGGAGGCCGGCGTCGAGCTCCTCTGGTACGACCGGATGGTGCATGGCAAGGCCATGGTGGTCGACGACACCGTGGCGTACCTCGGCTCGCCCAACCTGGACATGCGCAGCTTCTTCCTCAACTACGAGGACGCGCTGTTCCTGTACTCGCCCGCGGAGGTCGCCGCGGTGCGGGGATGGATCGCCGCGCTCGCCGACCAGTGCTCGACGACCCAGGGCCGCCGAGCCGTCGCTGGTGGCTCATCGAGGACTTCGCCCGGCTGATGGCGCCGGAGCTCTGACTCTCCGGGAACGTGCGGCCCGGGCTCTCGCTGTCTCGAGCGTGGCGCCGGATGGCCGTGGGCGCGAGGGAAGGTTCTCGATCGGCTGGGGGGCGCGAGGTAGCGTGCGCGCGCTGGACCGCCTACGACTCGGTGCGCTTCGGAGTGAAGATGAGCCCGGAGGTGCCGATGATCACGCAGGAGCGCGCGTACACCTCTCCCATCTGGTACACGCCGGCCAACTGAGCGCCCCGGGGGCTCAGCCGACGCTGGACCCCTCGGTGAGGTCTTCTCTCTCCGCGGCAAGGAGCGCCTGCTTCCGTTCCGGTCCCCACCGGTAGCCGGAGAGGCTTCCGTCGGAGTGCACGACCCGGTGACAGGGCACCGCGAGGGCGACCGGGTTCGTCGCACAGGCCCGGGCGACGGCGCGGGCGGCCGTCGGTTGGCCGATGGAGCGTGCCACCTCGGCATAGCTGGCGGTGCTTCCGGCAGGGATGGCCCGGAGCGCCTGCCAGACCTGGCGCTGGAAGCGCGTCGCCTCGACGTCGAGGGGCAGGTGCTCGGCGCCCGCGCGCTCACCGAGGGCCGCCGCCGCCGCGCGGAGTCGCGCGTCCGACGCAGGCGAGGCGCGCTCGAGCTCGGCCCTCGGGAACTCGGAGCGGAGGAGGGACCCGAGCGCCTTCGCGTCGTCGCCGAACGCCACCCGGCAGAGTCCCCGCTCGGTCCGGGCGAGGAGCAGCGCCCCGAGGGGCGTGTCGAGCACGGTCCAGACGATTCGCTGCCCGGCGCCTCCCTTTCCGTACTGCGCGGGACTCATCCCCATCTGCCGCCGTGCCGCCGCGTACGCCCGCCCCGCCGAGCCGTAGCCCGCCTCGAGCCAGGCCTCGGTCACCGGCTTGCCGGCGCGCAGCTGCGCCTTCCAGCGCTCGAGCCGTGCGGCGGCGACGAACTCCTTGGGCGAGAGCCCGGTGTGCTTCTTGAACGTCTTCTGGAGGTGCGCCGGGCTGATGCCCGTGGTCCTCGCCAGCGCGTCGAGGCCGGGCGGAGCCTCGAGGTCGGCGACGAGGAGCGTCTTCACCTTGTCGACCAGCGCTTCGGCAGGACGCTGGGTGAGCTCGGGCCGGCAGCGCTTGCACGCTCGGTACCCCTGGCGCTCGGCGGCGGCAGCGTCCGGAAGGAATCGCACGTTCTTCCGGAGCGGGCGGCGCGCCGGGCAGGTCGGACGGCAGTAGATGCAGGTGGTCTCGACGGCCACGACGAACTGGCCGTCCGCGCCCGGATCGCGCCGGACGAAGGCCTCCCAGCGGCCGTCCTCGGGGTCGTCGTTCACCATCGCCAGAGAATGCAGGTCCATTCGAGTCCTCGCACGTCGTTGATGGGCCGTGGAGTACCGCCGCCCCGAGGCCCGGGCGTGCCGGCTCCTGCGCTGGATGTGCGGACCCCTCCGGGACGTCGCCGCGGGTCGGCGTGGCGCGGACGGCGAGCCCGTCACGAGGCGTAACGAGGTGTTTGACACCTCGAAAACGCAGGAGTTCCGGGCGGTTTCGCGGCGAGGCTTATCCGAAGAAGACGCGGGCCACGTCGAAGTACTCGGCCGGGACCCGCTTCAGGGTCCGGGTCGCGTCGGCCAGCGCCACGCTGGTCACCTCGTTGCCGCGCAAGGCGGCCATCCGCCCGAACTCACCCCGCGCCACCATGTCGCAGGCGTGGACCCCGAAGCGGGAGGCGAGCACCCGGTCGTGCGCGGTGGGAGTTCCGCCGCGCTGGATGTGCCCGAGCACCGAGACGCGGGTCTCGAAGCCGGTGCGCCGCTCGAATCTCGTCGGCCACCTGCTGGCCCACCCCGCCGAGCCGGACCCGCCCGGCCTCGTCCAGGGCGCCGGAGGTGACCACGTGCTCGGGCTGGTCCGCGCTGGTGCGGAGCTTCGTGCCCTCGGCGACCACCACGATGCTGAAGCTGGTCCCCCCAGCGTAGCGACGCTTGAGCTGCTCGGCGACGACGGCGAGGTCCGCGGGCTCCTCCGGCACCAGGATGACGTCCGCTCCGCCGGCGATCCCGGCGTGGGTGGCGATCCAGCCCACGTGGCGGCCCATCACCTCCACCACGATGACGCGCTTGTGCGACTCCGCCGTACTGTGCAGCCGGTCGATGGCCTCGGTGGCGATGGCCACCGCGGTGTCGAAGCCGAACGTGTAGTCCGTGCCGTTGAGGTCGTTGTCGATGGTCTTGGGGATGCCCACCACCGGAAGCCCGTGCTCGAAGAGCCTGGCCGCCGCGGAGAGCGTTCCTTCGCCGCCAATGGCCACCACGGCGTGGATGCCGTGATTCCCGGCGTTCGACATCACCTTCTCCAGCCCGCCCTCGACGCTGAAGGGATTCACCCGGCTCGTGCCGAGGATGGTGCCGCCCCGGTGGAGGATGCCCGCCGTGTTCTCCCGGGTCAGCGGGAAGACCCGGTCCTCGATGAGCCCCTTCCACCCGTCCCGCAGCCCCAGGACCTCGAAGCGGTGGTTCTGCGCCCGTCGGACCACCGCGCGAATGACAGCATTGAGGCCGGGGCAGTCGCCTCCGCCGGTCAACAGGGCGATTCTCATGAGAGGCCCCGAGTCTGGCAGCGAGCGCTGCGATGCGCCAAGGGCCGGGACGGCCTAGCGCGCGGAAGCGGACCCTGGCTCGGCCAGACCCGGGACCGCCAGGCGGGGAGCGTCTGTCGCCAGCGACGACGCCCCGAGCAGCACCGCCGCGAGCCAGACGCCATCGGCGAGCAGCAGATGCAGGAGCTGCAGCCAGACCGGCGCGAGCAACGCCAGGTTCAGTAGCCCCGCGGTGAGCTGGAGGACCACCAGGCCGGCCAGCGCCGACGGCCGTGCGACGAACGGAGCGCCCGGGCCGGAGCAGGCTGGAGACCCCTGCGGTCGCGAAGAGGAGCGTGGCGACGGCCACGGCGAGCAGGGGATGGAGCACCCGGAGCCGGAGCAGCACGTGCGCCCCGCCGGCGACATCCTGGCGGAAGCCCTCGGCGAGCGATGCGCGCGGGAAACAGCGTGTCGCCGAGCGCGGCGATGGCGCCGGTCACCCCGAGCACCAGCAGACCCAGGAGCGCCGCCGTGACCAGCACCCCCACCGTGCCCTGGTCGCGGAGGCGAGGGCGTGCCGTGCCGGCTGCCCAGGCCCCGCTCAGCGCCACCATCGCGAGGAGGAGGAACGTGTTCACCAGATGCAGGCACATCACCCCGGCCCGGGCCAGCGAATCGTCCTTCCCGGTGAGCCGCAGCAGCACCAGCGCCGCGCCGATCGCTCCTTCGAGAAGAATCCCGACCACGGCCAGCACCGCGCCCCACCGCACCCTGTGACCCCGCGGGAAGGCGAGGAAGCCCCAGGCCGCCCAGAGGACGACTGCCAGGGTGACCAGCGCGCTGGAGACGCGGTGACTGAACTCGATCACGGTCTCCAGTGCCGGCGCCCGGGGCAGGACCTCTCCGTTGCACACCGGCCAGTGCGCGCCGCAGCCCGCGCCGGACCCGGTGGCCCGCACGAACGCTCCCCACGCAACCACCGCGAGGAGGAAAGCGAGCAGTCCCCAGGTCGCCCGCGCGAAGCGCCAGTTCACCATCCCCCGGGTGCTTATCAGCCGCCGCCGGTTGCTGCCATGCTCCCAGCTCTCTGCAAGAGGAGGACGGATGCGCATGGACTTCGAGGTCCGGACGGACAGCCTGGCGGGGACTGCCACCGCGCTCGGCTGGGCCCGTGGGCACACCGTGGTCATCGATCGACCGGCGGACGGCGGAGGGCAGGACCTGGGCTTCAACGGAGCCGAGCTGCTGCATCTCGCAATCGCCGGCTGCGTGTCGAACGACCTGTTTCGCGAGGCGAGGGCGCGGGGGCTTCACCTGACCCGGGTGGCCGTCACGGCGAGCGGGGAGTTCGGCGGGTCGCCGCCGGTCTCCGCGGGCGTCGGGTACGCGGTCGAGATCTGGGGTGACGCTCCGGAGGTCGCGCTCCGCGAGCTCGTCGCGCTCGTGGACTCCATCGCCGAGATCCCGAACACGCTCCGCCGGGTGACGGCGGTGCGTCTGTCCGAGATGCGGGTTCATGGCGGGGCCACCGGCACGGCAAGCCCGGTGGTCGACCGCTAGGACGCCCGGATGAGTCTCGCCCGCCTCCGCGGAGAAACGGTGGATGCCCGGCTCTGGACCCCCGTGGAACAGGTCGAGTCCCAGGCGCTCACCCAGCTCCGCAACATCGCCAGCCTCCCCTGGGTTGCGCACGTGGCCGTCATGCCCGACGTGCACTTCGGAAAGGGGGCCACCGTCGGCTCGGTCATCGCCATGCGCGGGGCGGTGTCTCCCGCGGCGGTCGGCGTGGACATCGGCTGTGGCATGGGCGCGGTGCGGACGAGCCTCACCGCCTCCGACCTGCCGGACAGCCTCCGCGCGATTCGCTCGGACCTGGAGGACACCATCCCGGTCGGGTTCGCCGCGCACGACGGGGCGGTCAAGCCGCAGGCCGCGCGCCTCCGGGCCGACGTGACCGCGCTGCTCGAGGGTTTCGACGACCTCGACCCCTCGGTGAAGGACCTCCGCGGGCGGGCCCGTGCCCAGCTCGGGACCCTCGGCGGCGGGAACCACTTCATCGAGCTCTGCCTCGACACCGGCGGCCGGGTCTGGCTCATGCTGCACTCGGGCTCGCGGAACATTGGCAAGACGCTCGCCGAGGTGCACATGGCGCGGGCGCGGAAGCTGAAGCACAACCGCGCGCTCGTCGATCCGGACCTGGCGGTCTTCCTCGCCGGGACGGAGGAGATGGCCGCCTACCGGCGGGACCTCGACTGGGCACAGCGCTACGCGATGCTCAACCGGAGGCTCATGTTCGAGCTGTACGCCCAGGTGGTCCAGGCGCACTTCCCGACGGTCCGCTTCGACGACCCGGTGCTCTGTCACCACAACTACGTCGCCGAGGAGACGCACCACGGCGAGGCGCTGCTGGTCACCCGCAAGGGCGCGATCTCGGCGCGCGCGGGGCAACTCGGGGTCATCCCCGGCTCGATGGGGACCCGGAGCTACATCGTCCGCGGCCTGGGGAATGCCGAGTCGCTGCACTCGGCGTCACACGGCGCGGGGCGGAAGATGTCGCGCGGGGAGGCCAGGCGTCAGTTCAGCGTGAAGGACCTGGCCGAGCAGACCGCCGGCGTCGAGTGTCGGAAGGACGGCGGGGTGCTCGACGAGATCCCGGGCGCGTACAAGCCCATCGAGCAGGTGATGGAGTACCAGAGGGACCTGGTGGAGGTCGTCGCCGAGCTGAAGCAGGTGCTCTGCGTGAAGGGGTGAGCGGCGCTCAGAACCGGCCAGCGACGACCAGGCCGGCGCGCCCGTCGGGGCCGAACGAGGGGATGACCGACACCTTCTCCACGCTCGTCGCCCGCGATGGCGAGGGGGATGCCGTCGGCCGCGCGGACAGCTCGTACCCCAGCACTGCCCCGGCGAGCATCAGCGGCGGCCCGAACCACATCAGCCGGCCCGCGTTGCCGGAACTGATGGCCAGCGCCGTCCCGGCTCCGAGTGCCTCGCCGAACCAGCTCACCCACGGCGAGCCGTGCGCGTCGAAGTAGCTGCCGGTGAGCGGCACCATCACCGCCACCGCGACGCCGAAGCCCGTCACCAGGCCCGCGGCAACCGTCCCCTCCGAGCAGGTGCTCTCCGAGCTGAGCGCGCCGACGCATCCCAGATACCCGCCCAGCGCCCCGGTGAGCGTGCCGGCCGCTCCCGCGACCAGCACCTCGGAGATGACCCGGACGGTGCGCGACGTCTGCTGCGGCTGCGGCTCGGCGACGGTGTGGACCGTGCTCGTGCCGTCCGGGTCCGCCAGCGTCAGCAGCGGATGGTCGAGCGTCTCGGAACCTGCCCGGGGAACATCACCCGGTGCAGCGGTCAGGGCGGCGGTGGTGACGGCGAGCAGAAGCGACATCGCTCGCGAGCTCCTCGGGGGCCCAGCTGGCGTGCCCCTGCGCGCCGGCCCTGCTCCGCGCACTGGAGTGCATACCAGACTCGGCCGGTCGTCGGGTGTCCCACACCCCCGCTGGACCCCGGGGAGGCCCAGGTGATCAGCCGGGAAAGGGCAGCGCCTCGATCCGGGCGTTTCCGGCGCCCCCTGCCAGCGCGAGCTCTGTGCCCGGCTGGGCCACGTCGCGGTGCGCGTAGCCGAGGCCGATGGGCCCGAACCGTGGGCTCTGGACGACCGACGTCACCCAGCCCACCCGGCGCTCGCCGGCGAACAGCTCGGCCTTCGGGGTCGCCGTGCTCCCGGCGCCGAACCGCAGCCCCACCAGCTGGCGGTTGACGTGCCCGCGGAAGGTCGCCCGGGCGATGACCTCCTGCCCGATGTAGCAACCCTTCTGGTAGTGCAGGGTGCGCTGGAGACCGGCCTCGAGCGGGATGGTGCGCTCGTCCATGTCCGCGCCGAAGCGCGGCGTGCCCCGCTCCACGCGCAGCACCTCCAGCGCGGTGAAGCCCACCGGCGTCGCCCCGGCCTCGAGGAGCCGGTCGAACACCTGCCCGAGCGCATCGGCCGGGACGAGGAGGTCCACTCCGGGAAGCAGCAGCCCCTGGGGCAGGGCCCAGGCGGTGGTCCCCGCCGCATCGAAGGGGCGGAGCGCCGCGCCGGCCGGAGCGCCGAGCCCGAGCGCGCGCGCGGCCAGCGCCTCGGCGCCGGGTCCCACCAGGGAGAGCTGGCCAAAGTCGGCCGTCGCATCGGACAGCTCGGCGTCCTCGCTGATGAGGTACCGCTCCAGCGCGCCGAGGACGACCGATCCGTATCCCGGCTCGGTGAGGAGGAGCAGGTCGTCCGGGCGCTTCACCACCCGTGCGTCCGCCACCATGGCCCCCTTGGCGGTGAGCAGCGCGGCGTCGGCCGCCGTGCCCACCGGGAGCCCTTCCACGTCCTGCGTCACCATCCCCTGGACGAAGCTCACCCGGTCCGGCCCCGTCACGCGGATGACCTCCCGGGCAGAGGCATCGAAGAGGCCTGCCCCGGTGCGCAGCGCCCCATCCTCGTCCTGGCCGGGTGTCCGCTCGACCACCTCCCGACCCCTCAGCTCGCCGGAGACGGCACCGAGGGCAGCATGGCGGGCGTGCAAGGGGAGCGGAACCATGGAGGGCAGCTATATAAGGGCCCCGTGAAGGTCCAGCACCTCCCGGATGTCCGCGGCTTCTCAGAGGCCAAGCTGCTGAAGCACAACCTCTTCACCACCGAGCGCTTCTTCCTCGACGTCTACTGCTTGCGCCCCGGGCAGGCCCAGACCCCCCACGCGCACACCGGGTCTGACAAGGTGTACGTGGCGCTCGAGGGTCGGCCCACGGTCGAGGTGGACGGCGAGAGCCGGGAACTGCACGAGGGGGATGCGGTGTTGTGTCCGGCGGGCTCCTCGCATGGGGTCCGGAACGGCGGGCCGGGCGATGCGCGGGTGCTGGTGCTGATGACTCCGCCCCCGGAGAAGACATGAACAGGCGTCCGAAGCAGCCGGTGGAGACCGTCCGGGCCTGGGTGCCCTGGGCGCTGCTCGGCCTGGCGCTCGCCGAGGTCGGGCTCTCCATCTTCCAGTGGTTCGAGCTCCGGATGGTGCAGGCCGGCGGAACGGCGGTGTGCAGCGTCAACGCCAACATCAACTGCGAGACCGTCTGGAACAGCACCTTCGCCCAGCGCCTCGGCGGGCTCACCGGCTTGCCGGTTGCCGGCCTCGGCGTCGTCTGGGGGCTCGCGGCCGCGGTGAGCGCCGGCGCCCTCCTGTGGCGAGCGAGGACAGGGCGCCCGATCCGGCCTGGCGTGCTGCCGGTCCGGACGGTCGGCGCCGTCGCGGCCCTCGTCAGCATCACGCTGGTCGCCGGCTCCATCAGCGCCGGCGCGCTCTGCCTCACCTGTCTCGGGACGTACGTCCTCGTCCTCGGCTACGCCGGCGTGGCGTTCGGTGCGCTGCCGGGCCCGCTCCAGCCCGCGTCGGGAGAGTGGACGCGTGCCCTCGGCCTCCCGGCCACGGTCGCCGCCGTGACCTGGATCCTGCTGTTCCTGGTCACGCCATCGACGCCCGGCTCGGCGCTGCCCCGGAGCGCGGGGAAGGGCAAGACCGGTGCCCCCGACGTGTCGCAGTTCCTCGCCAGCCGCCCCGAGTCCGAGCGCCAGGCGCTCTCGGATGCGCTGGCCCGCTTCGCGCGCACGCCGGCGCCCGCCCAGATGGATGTCCTCCCCCGCGCGCGGGTGTTGAAGGGCCCGGCCGATGCGCCGGTGCACGTCGTGGAATGGACCGACATCCTGTGTCCCCACTGCCGGCGCCTGAACGAGGCGCTCGAGGAGCTGCAGCAGGCCGTGCCCCCGGGACGGCTCGCCGTGGAGTCGCGCCACTATCCGCTCGACGGTGCGTGCAATCCCGAGGTCCCGCAGAAGGGGGACGGGTTGCGCTGCACGGGCGCCCTCGCGCAGATCTGCCTGGAGCAGGCGCCGGACTTCTGGACGCTCCGGGACAAGCTGTTCGCCGCACAGAGGACGCTGACCCGGGAGTCGCTGCTGGCCATCGCCAGCTCGGGGTCGGTCTCGCGCGGGCAGCTCGAGGCCTGCATCGCCAGCCCGGAGGCCGCGGCCAAGCTCCAGGACGACATCCGCTACGCCGCGCTCTACAACCCCACCGGCACCCCGGTGGTGGCCATCAACGGCAAGCCGGCAGTCCCGCTCCCGGTGTTCCTGTATGCGCTCACGATGGCGAGCGGCGATCCCACTGCGCCCGTGCTGACCTCCGCGCTGCCCCCGGCCCGGCGGTCGGGCGCGCCGCAGTGAGCAAGAAGAAGGCGCCTGCACCCACGGCGCCGGAGCCCGTCAAGCTCAACGCGCCATTCGCCGGCCTCGCCGCGCTCCGCGACGCGTTGCCCGTTCAGGAGCGGCGCGACCCGGCTCCGGTGAAGGCACCGAAGGCGCCCCCCGGGCAGTCGTGCGCTACGAGCGCAAGGGCCGTGGCGGCAAGGAGGCCACGGTCATCGAGCAGCTCGCGCTCTTGCCACGCGAACGCGCCGAGTGGCTCCTCGGGCTGAAGCAGGCGCTCGGGTGCGGTGGGACGCTCGAGGACGAGGCGCTGGTGCTCCAGGGCGACCAGCGCGCCCGGGTGCGCGCGTGGCTCGAGGCGCGTGGGGTGGGGCGCATCTCCGTCGGCTGAAGGCCGTCGCTCAGCTGGCCCTGGCCGTAGGTTCCTGCCAGCGGGAGGTCATGTTCTCCTCGAGCCAGGCGAGCGCTGCAGGGACGCCGCGTGCCATCGCCACCGCCGCGGCGAGGACCACGGTGGAGAGGCCGAGGGCGGCGGGCACGGACAGCCGGTGCGTCCAGGGGGTGGCGAGCCCCGGGTCTCCCGCCCAGCCGTAGAGCACCACGAGGTGGGCGACGTAGACCCCGAGCGAGATCCGGCCGAGCGCGGCGAGCCCGGGCACGCGCCACGCCGGCGCCATCGAGAGCAGGCCGAGCGCGAGGATCGCCTGTCCCATCCGGTAGAAGGCGGGCCAGGGCGAGGCCGGGGCCCAGGTCTCCAGGCCGGTCCGTTCGAGCAGGAGCAGGAGGAGTCCGCCGGCGAGCAGCAGCGCCATGGCCCGGTGCCGTCGCGCGGTCAGCCGGGGGAGCAGCATGGAGAGCGTCCCACCGAGGAAGAAGAACGCCGCCCAGGGGACGAGCGGGAAGCGCGCCGCGGGGTGGCCCAGGACGCCGTGCCAGGGCCAGCCGGAGCCCGACCCGATCGTCCAGCTGAGCGGCGCCAGGAACGGCACCCACAGCCCGAGCGTCCCCATCGCGCCGATGCGGCCGATGGGCCTCGGAAGGAGCGCCATCAGGAGCGTGCCGCCCACGATGCACCAGCCGATGCAGGGCAGGGCGTCGAAGGCGAGCAGGTGGGGCCAGAGCGTCCCCTCGGCGGCCATGGTCCGGGCGGCGGAGAGCCCCGGCCAGTGGAGGACGTAGCCCAGTGCCAGCACCAGCGCCGCGCGGCGGAGGCGGCGTCCGAGGGTCTCGGCGTCGGCCGAGCGGAGGGAGGCCACGAGGGCCCAGCCGGCCACGACCAGGAAGAGCGGCGCGGTGAGCCCGCGGAAGGACCAGTAGAGGGTGATGAGGGGCGCCCCGCGGAGGCGGTCGTCCAGGGTGAGGTCCAGCGTGTGGCCGATCACCATGGCCAGGACGGAGACGCCGCGAACGGCGTCGAGCCAGGGATCACGCCGCGCACTGCGCGGGCCAGGAAGGGTCGAAGGACTCACGAGCGAGATGTCTCCCGGAGCGAGCAGACACCGGGAGCGAAGCGAAGGTTGTGCCCCCCGGGCGGTTCTGCAACCCGAGGTCTCGAGCTACAGCCCGGCGATCACCGCGTCGGTGAACTCCTTCGTCGTCGCGCTCCCGCCGAGGTCACCGGTGCGGACCTTTCCCTCGGCGTAGACGCGCAGCAGCGCCTTGTCGAGGCGCCGCGAGGCCTCCAGCAGCCCGAGCCAGTCCAGCATCATCACCGCCGACATCATCAGCGCGGTGGGGTTGGCGAGGTTCTTCCCGGCGATGTCCGGCGCGGTGCCGTGCACGGCCTCGAACACCGCGATGCGCTCACCGATGTTCCCGCCCGGGACGACGCCCAGCCCGCCCACGAGCCCGGCGCAGAGGTCGGAGATGATGTCCCCGTAGAGGTTCTCCATGAGCAGGACGTCGTAGCGCTCGGGGTTGCGCACCAGCTGCATGCACATGTTGTCGACGATGACCTCCTCGTAGGTCACCTCGGGATACTCGCGAGCGACCCGGCGGCAGCAGTCGAGGAAGAGCCCGTCCGAGAGCTTCATGATGTTCGCCTTGTGGACGGCGGTGACCTTCTTCCGGCCGTTCTTCCGGGCGTAATCGAACGCGAAGCGGGCGATGCGGCTGCTGGCCTTCTCGCTGATGATCTTCAGGCTCTCCACGACGCCCGGGACCACGATGTGCTCGAGGCCGGTGTAGAGGCTCTCGGTGTTCTCGCGCACGACGACCAGGTCCACGTCCTCGTACCGGGTCTTGACGTTGGGAACCGAGCGCACCGGGCGGAGCGCGGCGTACAGGTCGAGGCCCTTGCGGAGGGCCACGTTGGCCGAGGGCAGGCCGGCGCCGACCTGGGTGCCGGTCGGGCCCTTGAGGGCCACCCCGTTGCGCAGCACCGAGTCCAGGGTCTCGCGGGGCAGGTTGGTGCCGTACTTGCTGATGACCTCCGAGCCGGCATCGCAATGCTCGAAGTCGAGCGGGGCCCCGAGCGCCTCCAGGACCCGGACCGTGGCAGCCATCACCTCGGGGCCGATCCCGTCGCCGGGGATGAGCGAGACCTTGCGTCGTTCCGTCATTCACCCTCTCTACCGCAACTCACGCGTCCTCAGGGGTGGTAGCGTCTGGACACCGTTCGATTCGAGCATGGACGCCCGGGTGCTCCAGCGCCTGCGCCGCAGGGTACAGCGCGGCGAGCGCCTCTCCGAGGCGGAGATGCGACGCCTGCGCACCGCAGCCGACGTCGAGGGGGGCCCGGTGCTGAGCATCATCCTGGGGCTGGCCCTGTCGAACGCCGGGGACGACGCCGAGGCGCTCTCGGTGCTCGCGGCGGCGGGCCCCGCCGGGGAGCCTGCCGCGGCGCAGGCACGGGCCAGGGCACTGGTCCGGTCCGGTCGGCTCGACGAGGCGGAGCGCATCCTGGAGGAGGCCGCGGCGACTCATCCGCGGGACGTGGAGCTCCGGAAGGGCCAGGTGCTGCTCGCGCTGCGCCGAGGCGATCGGGTGAGCGCCGCTCGCGTGCTGGCGGAGGCCCGGACGGCCTCCCCCGACGACCCCGAGGCGCGTGCGCTCTCCGAGGCGCTGTCCTCCGGCTCCGGCGGGAGCGCGCTCGAGGTCCTGCTCGACGGAGCGTGGGAGTGGTTCGGGAAGGCGGGTGCCTGGGAGCACGGCGGGCTCCGCGCCACCTGGACCGACGCCGAGCCTGCGGCCGGCGCGCAGGAGATGCTCGCTCACCTCGTTCCAGTGCTGACCGGCGCGGCGGACCCGGCACTCCTGCAGCGCGAGGGCCCGGCCGGTCTCGTCGTGACCTACCTGACCGACGGGGTGGCGGTGGAGCAGGAGAGCGCGCCGGTGTCGCTCGAGGCGGTGGACGCGACGGCCTGGAAGCATCTCGAGGCGCGGCCGGCGGAGCCACGGGCGGTCATCGTGGATCGCGGCCGCCCGAGGCTCTCCCCCGAGCCGCTCGGGCTGTGGGCGCTGTGCGAGGCCGACGGGGCAGATGGCGCGCGCCTGCTCACCTCGGGGCAGCGCCGCCGACTCTTCGAGGTGGTGGGGGCGGGGCCGTACCGGGTCTCGCTCGCCCGCCGCGAGCTGGCGCTGGTGGCTCCGCTGCTGGACCCGAACGCGGTGGCGCTGCTCGAGTCGGTGGAGACGGGGCCGGAGGGAATTCCGGGCCGCTTCGTGCTTCAGCCGGATGGGACGCTCCAGCGGATTGCTTCACCTGTCTGAGAGGCGTTCGGTCTGCGGCGCCCAGTTGTCGCTGGCCTCGAGCCACCGGCGAGGTGCCAGACACCTCGTGACCGGCCGGCTCCGGGCCTTCTCACCCTGAACCGGACGGACCGATCGCGCCGACGAACACCACCTCCCGGAACCCGAGCGAGAGCAGGAGCCCGGTCAGGGCCCGCTCGGCACTCCCCCGCGCCTTCGCCTGGAGGACGGGATCCGCCAGCACCTCCCGCTCGAAGGCCGTCTTCGCGAGATTCGAGCAGGTGCGCCGTCTCGGCCGAATCGAGGTTGCTGGCGATGATCTCCGTCTCGCCGGGGCGCAGCTCGACCTGTGCCTGGAGGGGCGGCAGCGCGATCTCGATCCGGCTCCCCTGGATCCGCAGCCGTCGCGCATCGAGCCTGGACAGGTCGACGCCCAGGTGTACCGTCCCGAAGACGATGGCCCGCCCGCGAGTTGGGAAGAGCGACGCCTTCGCCCAGGCCAGCACGTCGCTCCAGAGCGCACCGGTCGGCGTCGGCTCCGGCGCGTAGGCGATCTTCTTGTAGACCTGCAGGTCGAGCGTCTCGAGCCGCGCGACCTCGCGCATCCGCTCCACGACCACCGGGGCCGGCGGAACGACCGGCTCTACCGAACGATGGACGAGCATCCACGTGAGGACGCTCCCGAGCGCCGCCCCGGAGATCACCAGCAGGAGCGTCCGGAGCGTCATGCGGCGAGGGGTCTCTTCCACCGGGCTCCGGAGCCTAGCGCCCCGGCGTCCGTCAGCAGGGGTGCGCCCCGCACCGTGAGTGCGGCGCCTCGGCCTTACCTTCGATGTTGACTTTGAGAATCGTTCTCAACTAGAGCCCTGCTCCCGGAGGTTCCCGCACCCATGTCGCGACTCTGGCCGTCTACCCTGCTGGTCCTCGTCCTGGCGGGCATCCTGCTGGCCCCCCTCGCCGCTCGCGCGAACGAGCGGCACTTCTCGTACACCTACGAGTCGGCGGTGCTCGCCCCCGGAGAGAAGGAGCTCGAGGTCTGGACCACCGGCCGCGGCGGACGGGACACCCGGTACACCCAGCTCGACGAGCGCATCGAGTTCGAGATTGGGCTGCTCCCGGGGCTGCAGACGTCCATGTACCTGAACTTCTCGGCCATCGGTCAGGAGTCGGCCGGTGAGCTGGTGAAGACCACCAACCTCTCGGTCAGCAACGAGTGGAAGTGGCGGGTGCTCGACTCCACGCTCGACGCCGTCGGGCTCGCGTTCTACGGCGAGGTGACCGCCGGCGTGGACGAGCTCGAGCTCGAGGGAAAGATCATCGTCGACAAGCGGATTGGCCGGTTTCTCCTGGCGGCGAACTTCGTGGCCGAGCAGGAGTGGGAGTTCGGCGTCGGCCAGACGGCCGAGGAGCTGCACCTGGACGGCTACCTGGCGGCTTCCTTCTTCATCACCCCGCGGTTCGCCGTCGGCCTGGAGGCGTGGAACGCGAACATCATCGCCCAGGGCACCTGGGAGCACTCGGCCATCTTCCTCGGGCCCGTGGTGTCGTACTCCGGCGACGGCTGGTGGGTGACATTCACCTTCCTTCCGCAGCTGCCGGCCTTCAAGCCCTCGGAGGGAGGCGGCCCGTACGTGCTCACCGATTACGAGCGGTTCCAGGCCCGGCTGCTGTTCTCGTTCCACATCTAGACCGGTGGTAGCCTCCGGGCTGCATGCTCGGGCGGCTCCTCTCGCTGGTGCTGGGCCTCGCGGTCGTCGCGTTCGTGGCCTACTGGACGCTGAATCACCTCGCGGGAGCGGACCGGCCGGATCCGGAAGGCCGCTCGCAGCCCAAGGCGGTTCTGGACCGGACGCGGGAGACGACCCACCGCATCGAGCAGGACGCCGAGAAGCGCATCCGCGAGACGGAGCGGAAGATGGACGAGGCGGGCCGCTAGGGCTTCCGGTAGGAGACGGTGATCACCGTCCCGATGCCGCCGCGGACGAACCAGTCCCCCACCACGGTGAGCGACCGGGGCGAGAGCGCGGTGACCAGGTCGTCGCGGATGCGGTTGGTCACCGCCTCGTGGAAGGCGCCCTCGTTGCGGTAGCTCCAGAAGTAGAGCTTCAGGCTCTTCAGCTCCACGCACGTCTGGTCCGGCACGTAGCGGATCTTGAAGTGCGCGAAGTCCGGCTGACCGGTCAGCGGACACAGGCAGGTGAATTCGGGGACGTCGAAGGCGATCTCGTAATCGCGGTCCGGCGAAGGGTTGGGAAAGGTCTCCAGGGTCTTGCTCGGTCCTGCCATGGGCCGGCGCATAACACGCGGACCGAGGTCAGCGCAGGTCGGCGAAGCTCCCGAGCGTCACTCCCGCCCCGGCGAGCGCCCGACGCGCCGCGGTCGAGGTGAGGGTCGCGAGCTCCACCGCGCGCTGAAGGCCGTAGGTGGTGCGGGTCAGGCGAGGCGGGTACCCCGGGTGGCACATCAGCTCGGTGACTCCCTCCGGCAGCTGGCCCACGGTCTCGGCGAAGCGGGTCTCGGTCCAGTAGGCCTCTCCCCCGGCCTCGCCGACGAAGTGATCGGTCGTCCGCACCCCCTTGCTCCGGAGCTCGGTCCGCATCGCCGCGTCGAGCGCCCGGACCGGCAGCCCCCGCCTGCCGGCGACCTCCGCGAGCCCGGCCAGGACCCCGGGAGCCCGGTGGAGGTGACGGTGCACGTCGACGTGCGTGGGGACGCTCCCGAGAAGCGCCTCGGCCCGGACGAGCTGCGCCTCGGCCTCGGTGGCCACCACCTCCGCCGGAAGGGCGCTCACCAGCGACTCGTCGAACACGCCGCTCCGGAGCAGCTCGGCCGGGAAGGCAGCGGAGAGCGGCGAGCCGCGCGAGAGGTTCAGATGCAGGCCCACCGGGAGGCCGCGGGCGAGCGTCGCCCCGTGCCCCGAGTGCGGCATGTTCACCATCAGGGTCGCCGAGGTGACCACGCCACTGCGGATCGCGAGGACGATGCCCTCGCTCACTGCAGGGTCGTAGCCGAGGTCATCGGCGTTGATGATCAGCCGCCGGACACCTGCGCTCATGGCTTGCACTCCGCGATGTACCGCGGCGCCTGCTCGGGGAAGCGGTCCGCCAGCTCCTTCTTCAACGCGGCGGCCTCGGCGTCCCGGTGGTTCTGGGCGAACACGGCGCAGAGCGCGCCGAGCGGTCGCGGATCGCTCGGTGCCAGGCGGTCCGCCAGCCGGTACTCGGCCTCGGCCGCGCTGACCTCCCCTGCCTGGGTGAGCGCCGCGCCCAGGTAGTAGTGCGCCTTGGCCAGATTGGGCGAGCGGGCCAGCGCCGCCTTCAGGAGTCGCATCGCGTCGGCGGACTGGTTCTGGCGGAGCTTGACGAAGCCAAGCTCGGCCGCCGCGCCCGGGTGGAAGCGGTGCTTGAGCACGGCGTTGAGCACGCTCGACGCCTCGTCGAGCCGTCCCGCCTGACTCAGCAGCTCGCCCCGGCGCACGGCGATCTCCCGGTCGTTGGGCGCCTTCCGGCTCGCCGAGGTGAGCGCATCGAGCATCCCCGCCGCGTCGCCCTGGAGCCGGCGCAGGTCCGCCCGGAGCAGGTCGGGGCGGGGGTCGTCCGGTGCGAGCCCGATGGCCCGGTCGATCGCGGCGTCGGCGCGCTTGCCCAGCCGGAGCCCGACGCACGCCCTGGCCTCCTGGAGCGCGGCCTCGAGCGACCTCGGAAACCGCCGGGCGAAGGCCTGGGTCACCGCGAGCGCGCCCTCGAGGTCCGGGCTCTGCAGGGCCAGCTCACCCGCCCGACGGAGGTCGGCCTCGGTCGCGCTCGGGTCCTCGGCCAGCGCAGCGAGCTCGTGCATCCGCTGCGCCGGCGTGGTGGCCTTCTCGGCGAGCTGGAGCCGGTCTGCCACGGTGCGCTCGGGACGGGTGGCGAAGGCGATGACGCCGGCGACGACCACCACCACCAGCGCGAGCGGGCCCAGCACCTCGACCCGGAGCACCTTCTTCCTCACCCTGGCGACCCAGAGCTTCCACGCCGACGGGGCAGCGGGCTTCTCCGTCCTGCGGGGCGGCCTGCTCTCCTCGCGCGGGGGGAGCAGATCGAGCGCGGTGGCGTCGGGAGAGCGGGTGGGGGTGGAGGGGTCTGCCAGCCGGGCGCGGCGGAGGGCGATGCGCTTCGGGTCCTCCTCGGCCGGGAAGATGGCGCTGACGTACGCCGCGAGCTCCTCGGGCGTCGCGACACGCGCCGGCCCTCCCACTGCCTCGATGGCGGCGATGAACTCGTGCAGCGAGGGGAACCGGCGGGTGGGGTCCTTGGAGAGCGCGGTCAGGCAGACCAGCTCCAGCGAGAGCGGGACCGAGGGGTCGAACTCCGTCGGCCGCCGCGGCTTGCCCTCGGTGATGCGGTTCAGCACCTCCTCGGTGTTGAGCCCGGTGAACGGCCGCCGGCCGCAGAGCTGCTCGTAGAGCATCACCCCGGCGGCGAAGAGATCCGCCCGGTGGTCCACGTCGTGCCCGGCGATCATCTCCGGGGACATGTAGAAGAACTTGCCCTTCAGGGTCCCGGGCTCGGTGCCCCCCGGCACGGCGGCCGACTTGGCGATGCCGAAGTCGATCACCTTCACCTCGCCGGTGACGCTGACGTGGATGTTGTCGGGGGTGAAGTCGCGGTGGACGATTTGCAGCTCGCGGCCCCTCGAGTCCTTCGCCGCGGTGCGCGGCGTCGAGCCCGCGGCAGGCCTCGGCGAGCACCCGCAGGGTGATGCCCAGCGGCACCCGGCGGCCCATCTGTGCGGCGGTCTGCCGCAGCTCGGCGAAGCTGTGGCCCTCGAGCAGCTCCATCGCGATGAAGGGCTCGGACTGCACGTGGCCCAGGTCCAGGATTCGCACCACGTTGGGATGGTCGATCTGCCGGGTGATCTCGCGCCTCGTTGAGGAACATCCGGACGATGGCGGCGTCCGAGGTGAGATGCGGGAGCAGCCGCTTCACCGCCACCGCGGGACCGAACCGGCCGTCCGCCTGCAGTGCGCGCCCCAGGTACACCTCGGCCATGCCGCCCGTCGCGATGCGCGACGTCAGCCTGTACCGGCCGAACCAGGACGAGCTCGTGCTGAGGGTCAACGAGGCCAAGAAGTCTACACCGCCGCCGCTCACGGCCCCCCCGCGGGGCGGTGCTACAGGGTCAGGCCGTAGCCGATCCAGGGGCCCTGATTGTCGAGGTAGGTCCAGGGTGGGAGCGGTGCGTACTCGCCCGATGGGACCAGGCCCGGCAGACTGGCCGCGGGAGAGGGACGGGCCGGCCTCGCCTGCCGGGCAGCGGCACCCGGGACTCCCGCGTGGAGAGGGAGGTGCACAGCTTGCCTCGCTGGATGACTGCCCTGGAGAAGCTTCAGCGCACGGGGTTCCGCCGCGTCCGGGCCGGCAAGGGATTCACCTTCCGGACGGCGCGTGGCGCGCCGGTGCCCGCCTCGGAGCGACCGCGGATCCGCAAGCTCGCCATCCCGCCGGCGTGGACCGACGTCCACGTGGCCCCCTCGGCGTCGGCAAAGCTCCAGGCCGTTGGAAGGGACAAGGCGGGCCGCTGGCAGTACCGCTATCACCGGCGCTTCCGCGAGCGGCAGGACCAGCGGAAGTACGAGAAGCTGGTGGACTTCGCCGATGCGCTCCCGAGGATGCGGAAGCGGGTGGCGCACGACATCCGCAGCCGTGGGCTCGGCCGGGACAAGGTGATGGCCTGCGCCGTCCGGGTGCTGTCCACCTGCTTCATGCGGCCGGGCAGTGACGAGTACACGCGCCGGCACAGGCACTACGGGCTGACGACCATGCTCGGCAAGCACGTGACGGTGACGGGCGACCTGATCAGCTTCGACTACCCCGGGAAGTCGGGCCAGCAGCAGCATCGCGGGATCCGCGACCGGAGCGTGGCGCGGATCGTCCGGCAGATGCGGAGGCTGCCGGGGAAGGAGCTGTTCAAGTTCCTGGCCGACGACGGCGCGGTGGTGGACGTCAAGCGCGAGCACCTCAACGACTACATCCACGACGTGATGGGACCGGAGTTCACCGCCAAGGACTTTCGCACCTGGGCGGGCACGCTCATCTGCGCCTGTGCCCTCGCCCGCGTGGTGGAGGACGACCCGAAGGTCAGCGCCGCGGCTCCGAGGAAACAGATGCGGAAGCGGGTCGTCGAGGCGGTGAAGGAGACGGCAGCGGAGCTGGGGAACACCCCGGCGGTCTGCAAGAGCAGCTACATCGAGCCGAGCGTGCTCAGCATCTTCGAGAAGGGCGAGGTGGTGGAGAAGTACTTCGAGAAGGTCGAGGAGCTGGTCGAGCACAACGAGCCGACCCTCGCCGAGCCGGAGAAGGCGTTGAAGCAGCTGCTCGAGACCAGCGCCGAGCCGGTCTAGCCCAGCACGCGGCTCTGGGTTCGAGGCAGCCCAGGGACGTGTAGAAGGAGCCGTCGGCCCCTCGCGCGCCGAGGTCGGCCTTCAGACAGTGGGGAGCCCGGTGACCGGGTTCAGGACGCGCCGGATCGCCGGCCGATCGCGCCGGCCGTGACCGTCGCGGTCGTCGGCTCCTCCGCGGGCGCCTCGGTCCCCCGCAGCGTCTCGGCGACCGAGGGCTCCACCGAGACCAGATGCAGGTCCCGCTGGGGGAAGGGGATGGAGATGCCCTCTGCCTCGAGCACCCGGCACATCTCCGTCCGCAGATCGCTTGCCACCCGCCCCCAGACGTCGGCCGCGGTCCACACCAGCAGCTGGAAGTTCAGGGCGCTGTCGCCGAAGCCGGTGAAGAGGGCTGCAGGCTCGGGGTGCTTCATCACCTCGGCATGGCCACCGGCGACCTGGAGCAGGAGCTCCGCACCCTCTCCGGGTCCGTGCCGTAGGCGACTCCCACCTCGATCTCCGCCCGGCGGCGGCGGTCCGACAGGGTCCAGTTGATGAGCTCGTTGGAGATGAGGTTCGCGTTGGGGACGACGACCTCCGCGCCCTGCGGGGTGGCCACGGTGCTGGAGCGGATGCCGATGCGCCGCACCGTCCCGGTCACCGTGCCCACCTGGATCACGTCGCCCACCTGCACCGGGCGCTCGTAGAGGAGGATCATCCCGGAGACGAAGTTGTTCACCACGTTCTGCAGGCCGAAGCCGATGCCGACGCCGAGCGTACCCACGATCACCGTGAACTTCGGTGAGGTCCATCCCCGAGGCGAGGAAGGCGAGCACCGTTCCCACCGCGACCACCGCATACGAGGCGGTGCGGGAGATCGCCGCCGGCACGCCCCGTGCGAGGCCCTTGTTCGCCAGGCCCTCCTCCAGCACGAAGCTCACCAGCCGGGACAGGAGGATCGAGATCCAGAGCGTGATCGCGAAGGCGAGGACGTCCCCCAGCGACAGGTCCAGGGAGCCCACCTTCACCCGGAACCAGACGATCCGCTGAAGGGCGGCCCAGATCGGCTCGCTGATCTTGAAGACATGGGCGGTGACGAAGATCCAGACCAGGGCGGCGACCCAGCGCAGGAAGCGCGTACCCCGGGTGCGGAAGAGCGTGGCGTTGTCCGCGAGCAGCGGCCAGCGGTTCGCCCTCCGGCTGCGCAGGACGATGACCAGCAGCCCCTCGAGCACCTCCAGGACCCCGGAGAGCAGGAGCATCGCCATCGCGCTTCCAAGCGTGCCGATGGTCAGCAGCTGGGCGAGCGTGACGTTGCCCAGGACGTTGGCCACCACCGAGACCACGAGGAGCAGGATTCCGGTGATCAGGGCCGCCCGGAACAGGGAGCGCCAGCGCGGGGTGGGCAGCTCCCCTTCCCAGCCGCGCCGCCGGAGCTCACCCAGCATGACCGCGGCGGCGGAGAGGCTCACCGCCAGCAGCAGGCTCCGCCGGAGCAGCGACAGGTCCGGGGCGAGGGAGGAGAGGACGTAGACGGCGACGATGACCGCCAGCAGGTAGGTGGACCGGCGAGCGCGCTGCGGGACGAGGCTGCGCCCGGCGCCGAAGAAGGCCGCCAGCATCCCGAGGAGGAGGACCTGCGAGACCACCAGCGGGGGGCGCTCGAGGAACACCGAGGCGAGCGCAAGCGTGAGGAGCGAGGCGGCGGCGAAGGGATGGAGGAGCACGTCCACCGCGGGGGCAACGTCGGGGTCGGCCGCCATCTCCGCCTCGAACTTTCCCCGTCCCCGCCACAGCGCGACCGCGAGGATCACCAGCACGCCGAGGAGCAGGAGCGCGCGCCCGCTCTGGACCCACATGAAGTCGTTGAAGGCGAACGCATGGATGCGGAGCGCCTGGACGATCTGCTGCCGCAGCTTCTCGCCCTGCGCCGGTCGGGCGAGCAGCTTCCACAGCGGGACGCTCTCCACCTCGAAGAGCTGGTCGGCCTCGAGCCGGTCGGCGCGGGCCAGGCTCGCCAGGGCGTCGGCGATGCGCAGGCGGACCGTGGTCACCTCGTCCTGGGTGGCCAGCAGCTCGTCCAGCTGGACCCTCGTCCGGCTCGAGGTGCTGGAGATGGATGCACGCAGGGCCCCGATCCTCGCCAGGAGCGCTGCGGGGACCTGCTCCTGCCGGGCCTCCGTCTCCGTCGCCGCCCAGATCAGCTCCATGCGCTGGAGCTCCTGGCGGTTCGCGAACGTCGCCCGGACCGTTGCCTCGAGGTCGGCATCCCACGAGGCGAGGGTGAGGTCGGCGCGGAGGAGCGCGGGCCGGAGGTCGGCGATGTCCCGGCCGGAGATTGAGGCCTCCTGGGATGCGAGCGGGTCGATCTTGCCGACTATCGCCGGGAGCCGCGCGTGGACGTCGTCGATGAGGGCGCGCTTCTCCGCTTGCTCGCCGATTCGTCGCACCTCCCGGTGCGCCTCCTCGGCCGAGCTGAGGATCTGCGGCACCGGAATGGCGGCGAGGCCCTCCTTGTCGGGCGAGACGCTGCCCGTCGGCGCCGGACTCTGCGCTGCCGGCGCGCTCAGGGGAGACTGGAGCAGCGCGAGCAGCAGGACGGTCCGCATGGGCGGCCCGAGACTATCGCCGGCCGGGGCAGGCGCCACCCTGTCGGCGGTCGGAATGCGCGCGAGTTGGCCTCCCCGAGGGGGCCGGTTCACCGAGCGCCGTACCGGAGAAGCCTGTCACTCCGAGGGGTTGGCCGATCGAGCCGGAAGGGCTTTGCGTTCCGAACACCGTTCGGGTACTTGACCGAACACTGTTCGGAAGGATCGATGCCTAGACCTGCCCTCCACCCCGAGACCGAAGACCCTCGCCGCCGGATCCTGGCGGCAGCCCGCGCGCTGGTTCTCGCGCGCGGACACGAGCGTGTCTCGCTGCGCGCCATCGCCCGCCGCGCGGCTTCAGCCCCGCCAGCCTCTACGAGTACTTCGAGGGCAAGGACAGCCTGCTCCGGGCGCTGGCGGACGAAGCCGCGGCGAGACTCTTCGCGGTGCTCGGGGGGGAGACGCCCGGACGGCCCGGTGTGCCGCCGCTGGTCCGGATCGGACTCGCGTACGTCCGCTTCGCCCGGGAGTTCCCCGAGGACTTCCTCTTGCTCTTCGCTCGCCTACCTTCGCGCCGGCGCTCGACCACCGAGGCTCCCGGTACCCGCTCTCCGTTCGCTCTGGTCCTCGCCGCGGCGCGGGAGCACCGGGCGCAGCGCGGATTCAGGACCAAGGGTGGCGACGAGGAGCTCGCCTACGCCGTCTGGGCGCAGGTCCACGGGATGGCGATGCTCCAGCTCACCCACCTCAAGGGCTTCGGCGCCGACTTCGAGACCGCCGACGAGCAGGCCCTGCGCTCTCTTCTCGCCGGGTGGACACGCTAGCCATGACGACCAAGCACTGGAAGCTTCATGAAGGTCTGCTCCTCGCTGCGGGTGCAGGCCTGATCTTCGCCTCGAATCTCCGCTGGTCGGTCGGGCTTCTTGCCTGGGTGGCCCCGGTACCGCTGCTGCGATTCCTGCGTCTTCGCAGCGGCTGGGGCGGACGGCTTCTTCTGCTCGGGGCGCTGTCGGTGGGCTGGTGCGCAGCGACCTGGAAGATCGCCACCGCCCCACTGCCGTCGAGCTTCGCCCTGCTGGGGCTGGGGTTCGCGCTCTTCGGCTGGGTTCCGTTCCTGGTGTGGGAGAAGGTCCGGACGCGGAGCGAGTCCCTGGCCCCGCTCGCGTTTGCTGCGGCGGTGGTGATCGAGGAGTTCCTCCAGCCGCGACTGACGCCTCTGTCGACCTGGGGAAGCGTGGCCTTCACGCAGGTCGACGACCTGCCGTTCCTTCAGCTCGCCGCGCTCGGCGGTGCCGCCGGCATCAGCTTCCTGGTCGCCTGCACCGGGGCAGCGGCGGAGAGCGTGCTGGCAACCTGGCGTTCGGGCCACCCGAGCCGGGCCCCGCTGGGGTTGCTCCTCGCCTCGCTGGCCGCCGTCACCGTCGCCCACGTCTACGGCACGGCGAGGCTGGCCACTCCCCTCTCCAGGGAGTCGGTCACCGTCGCGGCTGTGGGCACGACCCTGGAGTTCGGCCCCTCGACCCCGCTCCCGACCAGGACGGAGCGCATGCGGGGTCTCGAGATCCTCCTCGAGGACACCCGGGCGGCCGCCCGCGCCGGCGCGCAGCTCGTGGTCTGGAACGAGGCCGCGGAGCTCGTGCTGCCCGACGAGGAGGAGGAGGTCTCGCAGCGAACCAGCGCCCTCGCCAGGGAGCTCGGCGTGCAGATCGTCGCCGCGTACATCGTGCCCCGCTCCAGCGCGCCGCTCCTCTACGAGAACGTCCTCCTCTGGCTGGCCGAGGACGGATCGGTGGTCACCCGGTACCTGAAGCATCGTCCGGCCCCGGGCGAGCCTGCCGTTCGCGGGACCGGTCCCGTTCCGGTCCGCGACACCCCACTCGGTCGCATCGGTGCGGCGCTCTGCTACGACGAGGACGACCCGGCGCTGGCGCGGGAGCAAGGTCACGCGGGAGCAGACCTGGTGGCTCTACCGTCCAGCGACTGGAGAGGCATCGACCCGTTGCACACCCAGATGGCAGCACTCCGGGCAGTGGAGAACGGGATGTCCATCGTCCGCTCCACGCGGTCGGGACTGAGCGCGGGGATCGACCCGCTGGGCAGGTTCCGCAGCTGGCAGTCGTCCTTCGAGTCGGAGGATCGGGTGCTGCGGGTCGTCCTTCCGCGGCACCGGATCGCCACCCCGTATGCCGTCGTGGGCGACGTCGTCGTCTGGACGGCAGGACTCTTCCTGCTCGCGCTCGCGGCGGGCCTGCTCGTCCCGCGGGGCTCCCGGACCGCGGGCACCGTCGTCCCCTCGAGCGTCGCCTAGTTTCGCATCCCGGGTCGTGGGGTGCCGGCCAGCTCCCCAGATCCGTTTCCTCTGCTGGCCACAGCCGAACAGTGTTCGGGGGAAAAGGTCGTCCGTATGCCTCGCTGGCTCCTCCGCCGTGCTCGTCTCCTCGCCCCCGGGCCAGCGCCGCTCCAGCGCGCCGGCGGCGACGGACGGCAACCCCACCGCGCGCGCCGACTGCTCCACCAGGTCGAGGTATGGCCGGTAGGCGCCGGTGGTGGAGGTGAGCGCGAGGTAGCGCCGGCGCCATGGGCGACCGAGGGTGGGGAGGCCGAGCTCGGCGGCGACGGCGTCCCAGACCGACCAGCTGTCCAGCAGCGCCGAGAGGAGATCGAAGCACGCCGCGCTGACGGTCACTGGTATCCCTTGGCCTGCAGCGCGAAGAGGTGCGCGTAGCGGCCGTCGGCGCGACCAGCTCCTCGTGGGTGCCCTGCTCGACGATGCTGGCCGCCCTCGAGCACCACGATCCGGTCGGCCATGCGCACGGTGGGGAAGCGGTGCGAGATGAGGATCGTCGTCCGGCCCTGGGCCAGCGCCGGAAGCGCTCGAAGACGGCGTGCTCGGCCTCGGCGTCGAGCGCGGCGGTGGGCTCGTCGAGGACCAGGATGTCGGCCTCCTCGCGCATGAAGGCGCGGGCCAGCGCGACCTTCTGCCACTGGCCGCCGGAGAGCTCGACGCCGTCCTTGAACCAGCGGCCGAGCTGGCGTCTCGAGCCCCGCGGGCAGCGCTGCGACGCACCTCGTCGGCGCCGCCGCGGCTCGACGGCGCGCTCGAGCGCGCGGGTCGTCCTCGCGCGTGCTCGACGCTGCCGAAGCCGACGTTCTCGCGCAACCGGAACTGGTACTGGTTGAAGTCCTGGAAGATGACGCCGATGCGCCGGCGCAGCGCCTCCTCGTCCCAGGTCGCGCGAGGTCGCGGCCGTCGAGCAGGATGCGGCCCTCGGTGGGCTCGTAGAGGCGGGTGAGCAGCTTGATGAAGGTGGTCTTGCCGGCGCCGTTCTGGCCGACCAGCGCCAGGCTCTGCCCGCGGGGGATGAAGAGGTCGACGTCGCGCAGGGCCCAGCCCTCCGCGCCGGGGTAGCGAAAGCCGACGTCCTCGAAGCGGATGCCCTCCTCCGGCCGCGACGGCGGCGCCGGCGAGCGCGGGCGGTGGCGCCGGCTGCCGGTCGGGATGGCGAGGTACTCGAAGAGGTTCGACATGTAGAGGTTGTCCTCGTACATGCCGCCGATGGCGGTCAGGATGGACTGGAAGGCCTGCTGCCCCTGGCGGAAGGCCACCACGTACAGCGTCATGTCGCCGAGCGTGAGCCGCCCGCGCGGCGGTGGCGGCCACGATCAGCGCGTAGCAGGCGTAGAACGCGCCGGTGCCGAGGAGCGACAGGCCCGTAGCCCCAGCCCGCGCGCTGGACGGCGAGCGGCGGTCCTCGGCGTAGAAGCGTCTCGCCCAGCGCTGCGGTAGCGGCCGAGCAGCAGCGGCCCGAGGCCGAAGAGCTTCACCTCCTTGGCGTGCTCGTCGTTGGCGAGGACGTACTCGAGGTAGTTCAGCCGCCGCGCTCTCCGGGCGAGCGCCAGTTGCGCAGGCGGAAGGCGGCGCGCCGAGAACCTCATCTCGGCGACGGTGGCCGGCACCGGCGCGACGACGAGGCCGAGCACCACCCAGGCCGAGAAGCGGACGAGGAGCACGACGTAGCCGGCCAGGGTGAGGACGTTCTGCAGCGAGCTGGAAGGTCTCGGTCGACCACCGAGAGCGGGCGGCACGAGGCCTCGCGCCGGGCGCGGGTGAGCCTGTCGTAGAACTCGGGGTCCTCGAAGTGGCGGAGCTCGAGGGTGAGCGCCTTCTCCAGGATGGGACGTTGATGTCGATGCCCAGGCGCGCGCCGAGCAGCTGCCGGACGAGGCCGAGGCGCCCGCTGCGACGAAGGCCTGGAGCGCGACCACGGCCGAGCTCGACCAGCACCCAGCGCAGCGTGCGCCGCGCCGTCGCGGGCGACGACCGCGTCCATGATCGCCTTGCCCACGTAGGCCACGCCCAGCGGGACCACGGCGGAGACCAGGGTGAGCGCACCGAGGATGAGCGTCAGGCGGGGGAGGCCGCCCAGACCAGCGACAGCGTGGCCCGGGTGTGCTGGAAGCTCTCGCGCAGGACGGAGAGCCGGAATCGTGTGACGTCCTCGGCCACCGGTGATGGCTCGGTAACCGCTCGCGCTCGGTACTTCAAGTGCGCCGGGCGTGGTCGAGCCCTCCGGAGGGGCGTGCGCGCTCAGCTCCTGCCGGGCGGAACCATCGCCGTTCCGACCGCCGTGACCCGCCCGCCTGCCTCCTGCACGAACACCACGACTCGCAGCTGCTCCCGCTTCCAGCCCGGCGACAGCCCGAGCCGCAAGTGGTGCTCCGCCGCGACCGGCCCGTCGTCGACGAGCAGCCGCGCCACCGGCGCGTGGGCGAGCGTCAGCCCCCGATTCTCTCCGCGCTCCACCTTGCTCGACAGGTGGTCCTCGGAGAGCGCGACCACGAGGTGTCCCGAGAGGCCCGCGGGGGGCGCACCGTGACGTCGAGACCGGGCCGGGCGCTCGCGACGAGGACCTCGAGTCTCGCCTTCTCCCGGCCTGCCGCCTTCTCCACACCGCGCCGGAAGCCGGATGGGCTCGCGACGCCGGAGACCCAGCCGTCGACGATCATCTGCGGCGTGTACAGCCCCTCTCCGCCGAGGGCCCGTGCGTACTGCTCCTGGCGGGCGGTGAACTCTGGCGCCGAGAACGGATCGGTCCAGCCGAGCTGGTTCCAGTAGTCCACGTGCAGCTCGAGAGGAATCACCTCGGCCGCGGCGAAGGCGGGATCACGCGCGAGGCGGGCGAGGGCGGCATCGGCGGGAGGGCACGACGAGCATCCCTCGGAGGTGAACAGCTCCACGAGGACGGAGGGCGGGGCTCGGCGGTGACGAGTGTCGGTCCAAGGACCGCGAGGGCGAGGAGAGAACGCATGGATGTGCCTCAGGGAACGTGACTCCTGGTCGGCAGCGCCCGCCGGAGGGGAATCGCCAGGAGGGCCAGCGCCAGCCAGGGCAGCGCGTGGAAGGTCATGAGATGCGGTGCGCTGCCGTCGGTGCAGTGCCAGTGGAGCGCAAAGAGCCCGGTCGCCGCGGCGGAGAGCCCGAGCGCGGCGGCCCGCGCGGCGTCCAGCGCCATGCCCCGGAGGAGCGCCAGCCCGACGGCCAGCGGGATCACGGCGGTGAGCACCACCGTGACGAAGCAGGGGAGCGCGGCGCGCATGGTGGTCGCGGTGTGGACGCCGTTGCCCGAGAGGCAGAGCAGGACCGGTATGACGGGAAGAAGCCAGAGGAGGAGCCGGGGACGCCGGCGCCCGGGCGCGAGGGCCAGCACGGCCCCGAGCGTGACGACGGCGAGGAGGATCGCGCCGACGATGCCGAGCGCCATGTGGTGCGCCAGTGGAGAGCTCCAGTTCCGCACGCCGAGCATCGCGGCCACGGCGAAGGCCACCCCTGCCTGGAGCAGGGCGATCCGCGCGGCGTCGCGCCCCCACGGACGCCCGGGCGTCGTGCGGAGGACCTCGAGCGCCCGGGTGCGCACCGCCTCGAGCGATGGCGGAGGCACGGCGGGTGGCGCGGCCTCGTCCGGGAGCAGCGGCCGGCAGTTGTCGCACCCCTGCGCGTGGCTCCGGAGCTCGGCGCCGAGCTGGTCGGAGGTGAGCGCCTCGAGGAAGCGGTCGCAGTCGCTCACGCCGGCTCCTTCTCGGCGGCGAGCAGGACCCGGAGCCGCTCGTAGCCGCGGTGTGCGCGCACCTTGACCGCGGTCTCCGTGACTCCGAGCATCTCGGCGATCTCCCGGAACGAGAAGCCGTCGAAGCGATGGAGCACGATGGCCTCTCGCTGGCTCTCCGGGAGCTGTGCCAGGGCCGCCTCGACCGTCCGGGTCAGTCCCGGATTGGGCAGCGGCGTGGGCTCGGCGGCGGTCTCGGGGAGCGCGTCGTGGCTGTGCGGCTCCTCGCGGCGGTGGCGCCGGAGGTGGTCGCGCGCTGCGTTGATCGCCACCGTGTAGAGCCAGGGGCGAAAGGGGGCGCCTCGCTCGTAGCGGCCCCGGGACCGGACGATGGAGAGGAACGTCGTCTGGAGAACGTCGTCCGCGGCACCACCGACCATGCGACGCAGGGCTCCCTGCAGCCGTCCCGCGTGTCGGCGGAAAAGCTCGGAGAAAGCCTGCTCTTCTCCCTGGATGAATCGCTCCATCAGCTGCTCATCGGTCTCGGTGCTTCCCAAGGTCGTACGCAGGACGGGCGGAGAAGGTTTCACTGGGACGCAGCGAGGCTTACCACGCGTCGAGGGGCTGGACGGACTGGGCTACGCGCCCGACATTGTCCTGACAGGTGCCGGGATGGCCCCGGTTACCCGCGTGCTGGAGGTAGTCCCACATGAAGAAGCTGATCGCCGCGCTCGTGCTTTCCCTGCCCATCGTCGGCTTTGCCCAGTCCGCGGACAAGATGACGAGCGACACGAAGGCCGCTGCCGACAAGGCCGGCGCGGACACCAAGGCCACCGACCGACAAGATGGCCAGCGACACCAAGGCCAGCGCGAACAAGGCGAGCGCCGACGCGAGCAGCGCGGCGAGCTCGACCAAGAAGAGCGCCAAACACAACGCCAAGAAGGCGTCGAACGCCACCAAGGCGGCCGGCGACGAGCTGGCGAAGTAGCCCTTCTGTCAACGCGTCGTGCCTTCGACGCCCCGGTCCCCTGCGGTGGCCGGGGCGTTTCATTGTTGCCCCCCGCTGAACGGTCGATTCCCGGGGTTGGGGGTTGCGACCGGCCGGCGAGCGGTGAATTGAGGGTCCAGGAGATTCACGATGCCCACCCCCCGTCCCGTCAGCCGCGTCCTCCAGGCCCAGACCCAGCAGGAAGGGGGCGGGTTCGTCGTCCGCCGTCCGTTCCCGGCGCCGGGGCTGGTGCAGATTCGATCCCTTCCTGCTCCTCGACGAGATGGGCCCCGTGGAGTACGCGCCCGGGCGAGGCGGTCGGTGCGCCCGACCATCCGCACCGCGGCTTCGAGACGGTGACCTACCTGCTCGAGGGCGACTGGGAGCACGAGGACTCGGCGGGCAACCGCGGCCACATCGGCCCGGGCGACGTGCAGTGGATGACCGCCGGCGCCGGGCGTGGTGCACTCCGAGCTGCCGTCGGAGCGCATCCGCGAGAAGGGCGGCCGCGTCCACGGCTTCCAGATCTGGGTGAACCTGCCACGGCGGGACAAGATGATGGCGCCGCGCTACCAGGAGATCCCCGCGCAGCCGGCTTCCCGAGCGCACCAGCGCCGACGGCCTCGCGCGCGTCCGGCTCCTGGCGGGCGAGGCGCTCGGTGGCAAGGCGGTCATCGAGACCCGGACCCCGGTGCTGCTCCACGACTGGACGCTTCGCCCGGGGCGCAGGTCGAGCGTGCCCGTCCCGGCGGACTTCCAGGTCTTCGCCTACGTGTTCGGCGGTGCGGTGCGCGCCGGACCCGAGGGGCGCGAGATCCGCGACGGTCAGGCGGCGCTGTTCGGCGCCGGCGATGCGATCCGGCTCGGCGTCCCCGCCGAGGCGAAGGCGCCCGGCGCGGCTCCTGCTCCTGGGCGGCGTCCCGCTGCGCGAGCCGGTGGCGCGCTACGGCCCATTCGTCATGAACAGCCCCGAGGAGATCCACCAGGCCATCGTGGACTTCCAGGCCGGCCGGCTGGGCGCGATCGACCGCTAGCGCAGACGCTGGACGCTGCGGCAGGCCGCCGCCCGGGAGCGACTCCTCGCGCCGGTGGAATCAGCGGGCCGGTACCTGGGGGGCGGCGGGCGCGGCCGGAACGGTGGCAGTCGCCGGAGCCACGGCGCCTCGCCGCTCCTGCCCGGCGCTTGGCCTCCGCCTCGGCCTCGGTGCGCATCGCGGCGAGGCCCTTGTCGAAGTCCTTGCCGATCATCGCGTCCATGTCGGCGACGAGCGAGAAGGCCTTCCCCAGGAAGTCGTTGGTCCCGGTCATCACCCAGTTGACCTGGGTCCCGCCGCCCTCCGGCTGGAAGCCGAAGTCGGTCTGGGTGATCCCGGGCATCGGCTTGATGAACTCCAGCCGGATCCCGACCTTCTGCGACGGCCGGCTCTCGGTGATGGTCATCTTGCCCTCGCCCACCTTGGAGTCGCCGACCCAGGCGTACGTCGCCCCCACTCCGGAGGCAGGGCCCCCGTAGGTGGTCTTCATCGTCGGATCGAGCTTCGCCCAGGGGGACCAGCCGTCCCAGGCGTGGAAGTCGTTCACCAGCCCGAACACCACGTCCGGCGGAGCGGCGATCCGCGTGCTCCGCTCGATGCGGTACGTCGCCGGCCGGGTGGCGATGATGATCACCAGCACCAGCACCACGGCGGCGATGCCGATCAGGATCTTGCGCAGCATGTCCTTGCACCTCCACCGGGCGGCTCGGGAAGGCACCGCCCGGGAGTGACCGCCTAGCATGCCGGCCGGGTCGCCCGCAGGGGGCAGTCCGCGACCGGGGGCCGACGGACTGCCGTCAGCGCCGCTTGAGCACGGGGACCGGCGAGGGTCCGGCCAGCTCGGTCGCGCCCTTCATCGCCTCGGCCACCCGAGCGCGGGCGGCGAGTGCCGCCAGGCGGGCTTTCCCCCACATCGCGGGCATGCTTTGCAGCGCCGCCTTCTCCTCGGGGGAGTACTTCTGGAAGGAGTACTTCACCGCATCGGACGGCAGGCGCAGGTCCGAGACCAGGCCGACCACCGAGAGCGCCCTCAGCACGTAGAAGCTCAGGTCCACCTCCCACCAGAACCAGCCCTGGTTGGCGGTGTTCTGGTGGTAGTGGTGGTTGTTGTGCCAGCCCTCGCCGCAGGTCACGAGCGCGAGGAGGAAGTTGTTCCGGCTGGTGTCCGTCGTCTTGTAGCGGCGGGAGCCGAACACGTGGCTGAGCGAGTTGATGGTGAAGGTGCCGTGCCAGAGCACCACCGTGCTGACGAAGAAGCCCCACACCAGCAGCGGGAACCCGCCGATGAGGAACATGGCGATCGCCAGCAGGGTCGGCGGGAGGAGGTGGAACTTGTTCAGGAACCGCAGCTCGGGGAACCGGGCGAAGTCCTTGATCGCCTCGGTGCGGGTCTCGGAGTACCGGTCGGAGAGGATCCACCCGACGTGGCTCCACCAGAATCCATCCTGGAGCGGCGAGTGGATGTCCGCCGGCTGGTCCGACTCACGGTGGTGGTGCCGGTGGTTCGCCGCCCACCAGAGCACGCCCTTCTGGGCGGAGGTCTCGGCGAAGAAGGCGAGCAGGAACTGGAACACCCGCGACGTCTTGAAGGACCGGTGCGCGAAGTAACGGTGATAGCCGACCGTCACCGCCCACATCCGGACGTAGTAGAGCGCCAGCGCCCACAGGACGTAGGACCAGTGGAACGGGACGAAGAACGGGGCCACCAGCGCGAAGGCGTGGAACGCGAAGAACGGGGTGGAGCTCACCCAGTTGATGCTTCGGTCCCTGGTGACGGCGGCGGCGGTCGACATCGAGTCCTCTCGCGGATAGTGCGAGGACAATGATGCAGAGCGTCTGTCAGGGCTCTGTCAGGACGCGGCCGATTTTCCGAGGGACCTGAGCCAGTCCTGGAACGCCGGCTCGCCTGCCAGGGCTACCAGGTCCGGGTCGGTCGCCGCCGCTTCTCGGTCGGAGTAGCCGAGCTGCCGAGCGCGCTCCAGCAGCGCCAGGGCCCGACGGATGTCCCCCGCCCTAGCATACGAGCAGGCGACGTCGTAGGCCCTGGCCGCCGAGGGGCGCGCGGCCAGTGACTCCTCGCCAAAGCGCGCAGCCTCCGAGTAGGCGCCACGGAGGAAGGCGACCCGTTCCGCACACCCGTACGCGGTCGCCATGTCCACCCCGGGGATGGCTGCCGCCGCCGGGACATTGCCCTGCCGGATCAGCGCCCCCGCCCACTCGTGGAGGATGGCGGGGTCCGGTGCATGCCGTGCGGCCTGCTCCCACAGGGGGATCGCCCGGGCGTCGTCGCCGATGAGGCTGAAGGCGGCCGCCACGGCCTGGGGCTCGATGGGTCGGGTCTGCACCTGGCTGAACTCGTCCAGGGCCCTCCGCCCCTCGCCCTCCTTCAGGGCCACCCAGCCGAGCAGGTGATGAATCCGCGCCCGGAGGGCAGGCGGCGTGTCGTCCCGCAGGAGGCGGGAGGCGACCTCGCGCGCGCGCGCCAGCTCCCCTGCGCGGAGCAGGGCCGAGGCCTGGGCGAGCTCCGGGGAGGCGGCGCCGTCAGGCTCGCTGCGCCAGAACGCCAGGAGGGCCTGGAAGTTCTGGACCGCGAACAGGAGCAGGAAGACCAGGGTGACCGGCGCCGCCGACGACCGGAAGAGCACGTAGGCCAGGCCGGCACACACGAGCACGCCGAGCCCGTGCGCGGCGATGACGCCCGCGCGTCCGAAGATGCGGCCGAGGATCGCGCGACTGACACGGCCCCCGTCCATGGGAAGCACGGGGAGCAGGTTGAACACCGCCCAGACGAGGTTGGTGTAGGCCCCGTACTCGAAGCTGTACCTGGCGAGCTCGCCGGTCACCCGCGGCGCGAGCCAGAGGCAGAGGACACCGAGCGCCAGCCCGAAGAGCGGTCCGGCCAGGGTGCTGACCACGTCCTTTCCCCAGGGGAGCGGCTGATCGGTCTCGGGGGTGGTGACGCCACCGAACATGAGCAGCTGGATGCTCGAGCGGTATCCGAAGGCGCGGAACGCCAGGGCGTGCCCGAGCTCGTGCAGGAGGACCGACACGAAGACCAGGACGACCCAGATCACCACCACCGCGGCGGGCGAGAGCGGCTGGCTCCCGGACGCGGCGGACAGGCCCAGTGCCAGGGCGAAGAGGAGGTGTCCGGGGTGCACCAGGACGGGGATGGAGCCGAGTCGGAAGCGCAGCACGCGCCCGTGACCTAGCATCCCCGGGGGCCCCCTGCGCGGGTCACGTGCTCCGTGGTATTCGCCCGGGGCCCCGATGCTCCGCCTCGGTCCCCACGCGCTGAAGAACCCCTGGGTGCTCGCCCCGATGGCCGGGGTCAGCGAGCAGCCCTTCCGCGTCCTGGCCTTCCAGATGGGTGCGGCGCTCTGTCCGACCGAGCTGGTGAGCGCGCAGGGGCTGATGCGCGCGAACACCCGGACGGTTCGCTACCTGCGACACGACGCCGAGGTGGAGCGCCCGTACTCGCTGCAGATCTTCGGCGGCGACCCCGAGGCGATGGCCCGGGCGGCGACGCTCGGGAAGCAGTTCGGTGCGCAGATCATCGACGTGAACATGGGCTGCCCGGTGAAGAAGGTGACCAAGAATGGCGCCGGCTCGGCGCTGCTCTGCGACCCTGCCCGTGCCGCGGCCATCGTGCGCGCCATCCGGGCGGCGACCGGGCTCCCGGTGACCGCGAAGATCCGGAGCGGCTGGGACGCCCAGCACCGCAACTACCTGGAGATGGCCGCGGCGCTCGAGGAGGCCGGCTGCGTGGGTCTGGCGGTCCATCCGCGGACCCGCGCCCAGGGATACTCCGGTCAGGCGGACTGGTCGGTGATCGCCGATCTCCGGAGGCACGTGCGGTCGATGACCCTGATCGGCAACGGCGACGTGAAGACTCCATCCGACGCGCTGCGGATGCGCGAGTCCACCGGCTGCGACCTGGTGATGATCGGCCGGGGCGCGCTGGGCAATCCCTGGATCTTCCGGCAGCTCGAGGGCGGCCCGGCGCCGGAGAACGACGAGCGGTGCCAGGTGGTGCTCGGGCACTTCCGCGCGCACGTGGCGTTCGTCGGCGACGCGGCGGCGGCGGTCCGGAGCTTCCGCAAGCACCTCGCCTGGTACGCGCACGGCCTCCGGGGAGCGGCGGCCTTCCGCGCGGAGGTGAACCAGCTCGTCCATCCCGAGCAGGTGGAGCTCTCGGTGCGGAGGTTCTTCCAGCAAGCCGAGACCGACGGGAGCACCGCCGAGGAGCAGGACGTCGACTACCGGGCCGCGCTCGGCTGAGCACGTCTCGCTGTCACCGCCGGCGCGTGCGCCTGCCGTGAGGCAGCCCGGTCGCGGCACCCCGGAGCGCCTCGACGAGCAGCGTGCGAAGGTGGCCGAGGGTCGGCGAACCCGGTTCACCCTCCACCCGGAAGGAGAGGTCCGGGAGCCCGGGCAGTCCCGGTAGCCTCGCGCGGACCAGCCGGGCCGGGATCCCGAACTCGGTCCGCACCGTGACCCCGAGCCCTGCGGCCGTCGCCGCCCACAGCCCGGAGAGGCTCGGGCTGCTGAACGCCACCCGCCAGGGGACGCCGGCCCGGTCGAGCGCCTCGAGCGCGAGCCGGCGGAAGGTGCAGGGCGGCTCGAAGAGGACGAGCGGAAGCGGCGTCGTCGGGCTCCAGCGGAAGTCCGGTGCCGCGAGCCACCGGACCGGGAGGTGCACCTCGTCGGGATCCGGTCGCCCGGGGTCGGCATCGAAGGTGACGGCGAGGTCGAGCGCCGCGGCGGAGAGCAGGTCCCGGAGCGCCGCGTTTCGCTCCACCCGCACCTCGAGCTGGGTGAGCGGGTGTGCCCGGGCGAAGCGGGCCAGCGCGAGCGGGAGCAGCCGCTCCGCCACGTCCTGGGGCAGCCCGAGACGGATCGTCCCGCCGGCGAGGTCCTCGCGGAGCCCGTCCAGGAGCTGGTCGTTCAGCGCGAGCATCTTCCGGCCGATGGCGAGCACCCGCTCCCCCTCGGCGTTCAGCTCGAGCCGGCGGCCCGCCTTCCGGAAGAGCGGACGCCCACACTGGGACTCGAGCCGCTTCAGCTGGAGGCTCACCGCCGAGAGGGTACGGCTCACCCGGCGCGCGGCGCGGGCCAGGGTCCCCGTCTCCCGCACCGCGGAGAGCGTGCGGAGGAGGTCGAGATTGAGGGTCTGCATGCTGCTCCCATGATTGAGGCACACTCGACAATGACTCAAGAAAGTCGAGATTTTCTGAACTCAGGCCGGAGACTACAAGGAGGGACGTGGCCGCGCCACCCCGGCCGGCCCTGAAAAGGAGTCACGTCATGCCCTTCATCCACGTGCGGTATTCCACCCCCACCGAGCGGGACCTTCGTCAACCCATCGCCTCCCTGGTCACCGAGACGACGGCCAAGGTCCTCGGCAAGAACGCCGACCTCACCGCGGTGGTGGTGGAGCAGGTCCCGGCAAGTGACTGGTTCATCGGCAGCCGGACGCTCGCCGAGCACCGGAAGGCCACCTTCTTCGTCGAGGTGCGGGTGACGCGCGGGACGAACGTGAAGACGGAGCTGGCCGCCTACCTCCGCGAGACCTTCCGATCCATGGAGGCGCTGCTCGGCCCGGTGCACGTCGAGTCGTACATCCACGTGCACGAGGCCGAGGGCGACGCCTACGGCTATGGCGGACTCTCGCAGGACGCTCGCTGGGTGCGGTCCAGCACCTGACCCCACCGACCGTCAGCCGGTCGCGGCAGCCGGGGCGGGCGCAGGCCGAGGCGGAGCGATGTCCGTCGGTGGCAGGAGCTCTCGCCCCAGCGCCACCGAACGGAAGTACTCGCAGGCGGGAGTCGCGCGCCGCTCCAGCGTGGCGAAGTCGACGTGGTAGAGGCCGAAGCGGGGGCCCCAGCCCTCGAGCCACTCGAAGTTGTCCAGGAGCGACCAGTAGAGGTATCCGCGCACGTCGATCCCGGCCGCGCGGGCCTGGAGCAGCGCACCCCAGTGCTTCCAGAGGAACTCGCTCCTGCGGAACCCGGCCCGGTCGTCGACGCCGTTCTCGGTCACCCACACCGGGAGCCCGTAGCGCCGGGTCGAGAGGAGCACCTGGGCGAAGCCCTCGGGGTAGAGCTCCCAGCCGATGTCGGTGAGCCCGCGGCGCAGCGGGTCGCGGTAGTGGAACTCGAGGTAGGGCGCCCGGGGCACGAACCGGAGGTGCGCCCGCGTGTAGTAGTTGACGCCCACGAAATCGAGGCTGTCGCGTGCGCCCTCGAGCGTCTGCCGGGTGGTGAAGAGCCCGGGCATGAACATCCGCAGCTCGCCGGTGACCAGCGCGTCGAGGAAGGTGTGGTTGTAGGCCTCGTCCGCGAGCCGGACCAGGGCGTGGTCCATCGGGTTCCAGGCGCGGTCGGCGGTGAAGGCCAGCATGTTCTGGCTGGTGCCGATGGGAATCTTGCCGGCGTGGGTGAGCAGCTCCTCACGGGCCGCAGCGTGCGCGCGGCCGATGTTCCCCAGCGCGGGCATGGCCAGCCGCGGGTCGGCAATGCCCGGAGGGATCATCCCCTGCACGTAGCCGCCGAGCAGCAGCACCATCGGTTCGTTGAAGGTCAGCACCACCGCGTCGAGGCCCTTGAGGACCTCGGCGCACACCCGGGCGTAGCGGCGGAAGGCGGCGACGCTCTCCGGGCGATGCCACGGCGTCTCACGGTGGAACCATGCCGGATGGGTGAAGTGGTGCAGGGTGACCACGGGCCGGAGCCCCGCCTCGGTCATGGCGACCAGTCGCCGCCGGTAACCGGCGAGCGCCTCGTCGTCGAAGCGTCCGCGCTGGGGCTCGATGCGCGCCCACTCCAGGCTCATGCGGAAGGCGGTCGCGCCGAGGTCGCGGGTGAGCCGGTAATCCTCGCTCCAGCGATTCCAGTGGTCCACGCCCGCGCCGGCGACGTGCTTCGTCCGTCCGGCGCGCTCCCACTCACTCCAGTCGTTCTCGATGTGACCCTCGACCTGGTACGCGGCGGTGGCGACGCCGAAGACGAAGTCGGAGGGGAAGCGAAGCGAAGGCGCTTTCATCGCGAGCGAGGAGGTCGAACCCTACCAGCGTGCGCTGCGTGATTCTGCGCGTCGGACGTCCGGGTCGATTCGTTGACATGGAGGCGTTCACCTCACTACCATCCGTCTTCACTCACTCGGCTCGAGTGACGAACACGCACCCCGGAGGGACGAATGGCGCCCAAGAAGAAGAAGACCGCGAAGAAGAGGCCCGCTGCGAGGAAGTCGGCAAAGAGGAAGTCGTCGAAGCGGAAGTAGCGGTCACTCTCCTCCGGGAGAATCGGACGGCTCGGCGATCTGCCGGGCCGTTTCGCTTTTGAGGGGCCGGAGATTTCCAGGTGTCGCTGAGAGCGAGCGAGCTGCGAGACGTTGCCCACGCGCTCGGGCCCGAGCTGGCCGGAGCGGTGGTGCAGAAGGTCCGCGCGCCGTGGCCGGAGCGACTGGAGCTCGAGCTGCGGCAGCCCGGGCGAACGGTCCGGCTGCTCCTGAGCGTCGAGTCGGGGCTGGGAAGGCTCTCGGTCATCGATGCGCGCACGGTCTCCTCTGGAGACACCGCTCCCTCGCCTTGGTTGCTGCGGCTCCGGAAGGAGCTGACCGGTCGCCGACTGTCCGCCGTCCTCTGCACCGGGCCCAGGCAGCTCCGCCTGTCCTTCGAGAAGGGAGGCACGGCGCGGACGCTGGTCGCCGAGCTCGGATCGCCGGGGGTGATGCTGCTCCTCGGCGGCGGTGACGCTCCGCTCGCCGCCTCGCAGGGACCGGCGAGGGTGCCCGGACCACCCGCGGCGGGTCCCGTCGAGAGCGGTCCTCCCTCGCGGCTCGGTGAGGCACTTGGGCTCGACGCCGGCCGCGCGGCCGAGGCACTGGTGGCGGCCCGCGAATCGGTCGTCCGGCGCGAGGCGTTGCAGCGGGCGACGACCCAGCCGCTCCGGACGGCGCTGCAGCGGCTCCGCCGCACCCGGGTGAAGGTCGCGCAGGAGGCGGCCCGCGATGCGGCGGCCGAGGAGCACCGCCGCTGGGGAGAGCTGCTCTCTCGCGCCCTGGAGCAGGTGCCGCGCGGCGCGACCTCGGTCCTCCTGACCGAGTGGACAGCCGAGGGGCCCCGCGAGGTGGAGGTTCCGCTCGAGCCCACGCTCACTCCCCGCGCGCAGGTGGATCGGCACTTCCACCAGTACCGGCGACTTCTGCGGGGGAGCGCGATGGCGCGCGAGCGGCTGGTGACGCTCGACGGGGAGATCGCCGAGACCGAGCGTGCGCTGGCCGCGGCCGAGGCCAGCACCGAGTTCGAGGTGGAGACGCCGGTCGCCCCGGTGCCGGCCCGGCCTTCCCGGAAGCGGCCGGCTCCCTCCCACCGCCCCTACCGCGTGTTCCGTGACGCCGGCGGACATCCCCTCTGGGTCGGGCGGGCCGGCGAGGACAACGCGGCGCTCACCTTCCAGGTCGCCCGGCCACACCACCTCTGGATGCACGCCCGCGGCGTTCCGGGTGCACACGTGGTGGTGCCGCTGGACCGAGGAGAGGATGTAGGCCAGGAGACGTTGCTCGACGCCGCCCACCTCGCGCTCCACTTCTCGCGCGCGGCGGGCGAGCCCCGGGGCGAGGTCGCCTGGACCCGCGCCCGCCTGGTGAAGCGGGTGAAGGGCGGCGCGCCGGGACAGGTGACGTACACCGGTGAGAAGGTGCTGGCGATCCGCATGGAGCCAGCGCGGCTCGAGCGGCTGCTCCGGACGCGAGAGGAGAACGCGAGGTAGTCACCGAGCCGGCGGCGGTCGACTACCGGGACGAGGGCCGCTCGGTCAGCACCGGTGCGACGCTCTTCGCGGGTGCCTCGGCGTGGCCGACCGGCGGCGTCCCTCCGGGTGTCGGCTGAAGCCCGCGGGCCGCCGCCTCGGCGGCCGTTCGGTCGCGGCGAGCGGCGAGGAGCTCGCGGGCGACGATCTGCGCCAGCGCCACCGCAGGCACCGCCACCACCGCGCCGGCGATGCCCAGGAGCTCGGCGAGGAAGAGGATGCCCAGCAACGTGATGAGCGGGTCCAGGTGCACCGTCCGGCGGAAGACGAAGGGACCGAGCACGTTCCCCTCGAGCTGACCGTAGAGCAGGAAGTAGCCAAGGGTGATGAGCGCCTTGACCGCGCCTCCGGTGATCAGGACGACCAGGGTGATGAACCCTCCGGTGAGGATCGGACCGGCATAGGGCACCAGGCTGGAGAAGCCGCTCAGCAGGCCCAGCGGCAGGAAGTACGGGGTGCCGGTGAGCGCGAGGACGGTCGTGGTCAGCGTGGCGTTGACCGAGCAAATGACGAGGACCCCGCCCAGGTAGCCGCCCACCGCGCGATAGGACTTGGCGAGAACGCCTTCCCAGCGTGGCCGGTCGTGAGGGGGCACGAGCGCGAGCAGGCGCTGCACCAGTCTGCCGCCGAACACGAGCATGAAGACCGTCAGGGCGAGGACGGTGAGGAAGCCGGCCACCGCGCTGAGCGCCGAGGTGACCGCGGCGAGGATGGGGTTCACCGCCGACTGCGCGAGCCCGAACGCCCCCGAGAGCGCATCCTTCAGGCGGTCCTCGATCCCGAAGCGCTCGTTCAGCGCCTGGAATCGGGCCGAGTCACGCAGGTTCGCCAGGATGCGGGGCGTCGAGCTGATGAACTCCCGGAGCTGGTGAACGGCCGTCGGGACGACGATCAGGACCAGCCCGGTCAGGAGCAGCACCACCGCCAGGGTGGTCAGGGCGATGGCCCACCCCCGACGGATCCCTCGCGCCTCCATGCGGCGCACCACGTGGTCCAGCGCGATGGCCACCATCATCGCGGCGATGGTGAGGGTGAGCGCGAGCCGGGTCTGGAAGACGAACAGCACCAGCGCCGCCGTCGCGACGACGGCGAAGCACACGGTGAACGCCGTCTTGAGTGTCACCTGCGATTTCACGGCGCTAACCTTGCTCCGCAGATGGCCGCTGGCAAGGACTGCTCGCCGTGCACCCGCTGCGCCGAGGCGCTGGGCCGCTCGTGCTGTCAACCGGGGCCGTCCGAGCGGCTCGCCACGTTGACCGCCAGCGACGTCTCGCGGATCCAGGGGGCCACCGGCAGGCGGCGGGAGCGGTTCGTGGAGGAGGAGCCCTGCTCGCCCGAGGACGCGCTCGGCTACGAGGCCCGACGACCGGGATACCGTGGGTACTTCCGGGGCACGGTGGTGCGCTGGGGTCTGCGATCCGAGGGTGGGGCCTGTGTCTTCCTCGGCGCCGAGGGGTGCACGCTCGAGGCCTCGACGCGGCCCACCGCCTGCCTGCTCTACCCGTTCGAGCCGGCCGAGCACGGCTGGACGCTCGCGGTGGAGCGGTCCGGCTCTGCCGAGCTCGCCGCGGCGAGCGGTGAGCCCCGCTGCCTCGCCGCCGAGGAGGCACGCAGTCGGGGCGGACTTCTTCGCAGCTTCGAGATCGACGCCGAGGACTTGACGGCGCTGATCGATCGCTTGCGGGCGGAGGTGGCGGCCCACCCGGAACCTCTGGAGTCCGTCAAGCCTCGTGCACCGCGCACCGTTGTCGGGGCAGCGGAGGGTGATCGGCCCGATCGCTTGCGTCGGTCGCGGCTGCGGTAGAGTGCATGTCTCAGCCGTGAGCGATTCGTCTGCCCGTCAGTTGCTGCTCTTCGATTCCGCGCCCCGTGCCCCGGCCCGCGCGGTCGCCGTGCACAAGGCTGCCTCGCTGGCCCAGCACCTCGCCCGCGACCTCGGCATGCCCGTGCGCCTCTCGGTCACCGACAACCGGAGCACGATGATCAGCTTCCGGCGGGCGCCCTCGGCGCTCCGGCTCCGGCTCCACCACATGTTCCTCGATGCGCCAGGCCCGGTGGTGCAGGCGGTCGCCGACTACGCCGGCCGCGGGCGGCCCCAGGCCGGGCGGGTGCTCGACGAGTTCATCAAGCGCGAGCAGCCCCGAATCCGCCAGGAGCGGGACTCCTCGGACGAGCGCTTCTCCCCCGAGGGTCGCTTCTTCCACCTCGAGGAGATCCGCGATCTCCTGAACGAGCGCTTCTTCCAGGGCGGGGTGCGGGCCAGCATCGGGTGGGGGCGGGTCCCGGGCCGGCGCCGGCAGGAAATCGATCCGGCTGGGCGTCTACGATCACCAGACGCGGGAGATCCGCATCCACCCGTCTCTGGATCATCCAGAGGTGCCGCGCTTCTTCGTGGAGTTCATCGTCTTCCACGAGATGCTGCACCAGCTGTTCCCGAGCTCGAACGGCCCGGGCCGTCGCGTGCATCACCCGCGGGCCTTCCGCGATCGCGAGCGGGCGTTCCCGCTCTACGAGGCAGCCATCGCCTGGGAGCGCGAGAACCTGCGCGCCCTCCTCCAGCGGTAGGGACAACATGAGACGCGCGAAGATCGTCTGCACCCTCGGCCCGGCATCCCTGAAGCCCGAGGTGCTGGAGGAGATGCTCAATGCGGGCATGGACGTGGCCCGGCTGAACTTCAGCCACGGGACCCACGCCCAGCACGCCCAGACGCTGTCGATGCTGAAGACCGCCTCGCTCAAGGTCCGCAAGGCGGTGGGCATCCTGGGCGACCTGCAGGGCCCGAAGATCCGCACCGGCAAGCTGACCGAGGGCGAGGGTGGAGCTGGTCCCGGGCACCGAGTTCTCCATCACCACCGACGAGACGCGTCCTGGGCACCCAGCAGCTGGTCTCCACGACGTACCCCTTCCTCGCCTCGGACGTGAACCCCGGCGACCGCATCCTCCTCGACGACGGGCTGCTCGAGCTCCGGGTCCTCGAGACGGACAAGAAGACCCTGGTGCGCACCGAGGTGGTTCACGGGGGCACGCTCAAGAACAACAAGGGCATCAACCTGCCCGGCGTGGCGCTGCGGGCCGAGGCGCTCACCCCGAAGGACCGCGAGGACCTGGTCTTCGGCATCAAGGCCGGCGTCGACTACATCGCGCTCTCCTTCGTCCGGCAGCCGGGCGACATGGACCAGGCGCGCGCGGCGATGGCCGAGGCGGGCCGGCAGGTGCCGATCATCGCCAAGCTGGAGAAGCCCGAGGCGATCGCCCGGCTGGACGCGATCCTCGAGAAGACCGACGGGGTGATGGTGGCCCGCGGCGACCTGGGGGTGGAGATTCCGCCCGAGGAGGTCCCGGCGATCCAGAAGGACATCATCCGCCGGGCGAACCCCCGCGGGCTGCCGGTCATCGTCGCCACGCAGATGCTCAACTCGATGATGCGAGCACCCGCGGCCGACGCGCGCCGAGGCCTCCGACGTGGCGAACGCGGTCTACGACGGCGCCGACGCGCTGATGCTCTCGGGCGAGACCGCGTCGGGCAGCTACCCGGTGGAGTCGGTGCAGATGATGGAGCGCATCATCCTCGCCGCCGAGAGCGCGGCGCGCACCCACGGCAAGGCTCCGGCCCGCATCGGGGGTGTGACGTTCCCGGCCTCCTTCCCGGACGTCATCGCCGGGGTGGCCTGCGAGGCAGCCCGGGCGGCAGGAGCGGTGGTCATCGCCGCCTTCACCCTCTCGGGACACACCGCGCGGCTCCTCGCCCACTACCGGCCGCCGGTGCCCATCGTGGCCTTCTCGCCGAACCAGGAGGTGCGACGGAAGCTCTCGCTCCTCTGGGGCGTGGTGCCGCGGGTGCTCGAGCCGGTGGACCGCACCGAGGAGATGGTCCGCCGCGTCGAGGAGGAGCTGCTCAGCCGCGGGCTCGCCCACCGCGGCGACCGGGTGGTGATCGTCTACGGCGCGCCGGTCGGCCAGCCAGGGAAGATCAACAGCATGCGGCTCCACGAGATCGCCTGACGGGCAGCGTCGTGCGTCTGGCTTGGGCTTCCAGCGTCAGAGGCGTAGACGTCTTGACACCTCGTCGGGTGCGTGGGGCGGTGCGCTTCTTTCCCCGCGGCTTGGCGGGGAGCTGTGCGCGAGGCCCGTCGTGCCGCGCCGTCGCCCAGCACTGCCGCCCAGAGCTTCTTCGGCGCGATGAGGCGGTAGCTCTCGCGGACCAGCGCCCGGACCTCGGCCCAGTCGCGTACGCCCTTCACGTCCATGCTGATCCACCCGTGCGCGCCCACGTACGGCGCGCGGGTGAAGCGCGGGTCCTGGATGGCGGCGTCGGCGTGCTCGCGCTCGAGCTTGAACCCCAGGGTGAAGCGTCCCGCCGTGGTCGCCGAACCCTGCAAGATCTTCCCTCGCACCCGGAAGTGCGGCTGGCCCCAGGTCATCGTCTCGGCGGTCTCGGGGAGCGCGAGGCAGATCCGGCGCATCTCGGTCAGCGGATCGGAGCGGGGCATCCGGCGTCCTCCTTCATCGGTTCGAGGCTCGGCGCAGGTTCGACCGGGCTGCCGCGGGCCGCTCGAACCAGCGCAGCCAATCGGTCAGGAGCCCGAGCCGCCCATGCTCCACACGGTACACCCGGCGCCGGCCCTGCCGCTCGAAGCGGACCAGGCCTGCATGCTCGAGGACTCTGAGATGGCGGGTCGTCGTGGGCCAGGCATGGGCGAAGCGGCCGGCGATCTCCCCCGCGCTCATCTCGCCGCGCAGGTGGATGGTCAGGAGCATCTGCCGGCGCGCCGGGTGGGCCAGCGCCGTGACCACCTCCTCCAGCGCGGCCAGCCTCGCCGCCGGATCGGCGCTCACAGCGGCTCGAGCTTCCGGAGCTCCAGGCCCTCGAGCAGCGGCCCCATCGGCTCCCAGATGGCCATCACCTCGGGCGTCTGGTGCGGCGATGTCGGAGGCGCGCTTCGTCGTGCCACTGGAACAGCTCGACGAACGAGACGGCGTGCGACCGCTTGTCCTCGGCGCGAAAGGCCAGCGACTGCCCGGGCCCGAGGAGCCCGAGGCCCCGGAGCACCGGGATGTGCTTCTGCACCAGTGCGCCGAGCGCCTGCTCCGCGCCGGCCTTCGGACGGTAGATGACGAGGGTGGTGACGGGTCCGCTGCTTGCCATGCCTGCCTCCCGGGTGCCGGACCCGTCACTTAGCCTGAATGCTCAATGAAGGTCCAGCTGGACCAGCCGCGGCCGGGCCGGGGGTGCGCCGGGACGCAGCGCGCCGTCGTCGGTGAACCGTCCCCAGCCGCTGTCGATGAGCACCAGCGCGCCCTCGGCCGTGGCGACGACGTGGGTCGGATCGCCGAGGTCCGGGCCCCGCCCGAGCACCGCCCAGCGGGTGATGGCCCGGCCGTCCGGAGAGAGCCAGAGGCGGATCACCCGCGGCTGGACGATGCCGTTCTGCACCGCCACCAGCCCGCCCGGTATCGAGCGCGAGACCGTCGATGCCGCGCGGTGACCAGATCGCCCGGTGCACGCACCGGCCAGGGCTCCCCTCCGGAGAGCGGGAGCGCGAAGAGACCGAGCGTCCAGTCCGGAACGAGCAGCGTTCCGCCGTCCGCGGTGAGCACCGGCGTCTGCGGGCTGGCGAAGGTGTGGTCCGGGACCAGAGCCTCGAGGGCACTCGCCCCCGGGCGCAGCCGGTACACCGTGCCGGCACGCGCGTCCGAGATGAACACCGTCCCGTCAGGCCCGAGCCCCATGTCCCCCAGGAGGTGAGGGCCGTCTCCGGGCGGAACCAGCCGCCGGCCCTCGGCCGCATCGCCGAGCGCGAAGCGTCACCAGCGCGGACTGGCCCTGGTCGGCCTTCCGGTAGCCCTCGGCCTGCGGAACCGCGGCCACGGCCACGTGCAGCGTCTTCCGCCGCGGGTCCAGCCCGAGCGCGAACGCACCGCTCCCGACCGGCGCCGGGTGTGCCCATGCGCTCCACCGTCCGCCCCGCTCGCGCCACACCTCGCCCGTCCGCACACTGGAGACGAACACCGCGCCGGTCGCTGGGTCCTTCGCCAGGTCCTCGACCAGCGCGAGCTCGGGGGGAACCGCCCTCTGCCGGCCTCCGATGGCGACCGGGGCACGAGCGGCCTCGACGCGCGCCAGGAGCGGCGTCCATCGCGGGTCGGTGTGCAGGGCGTCCAGGTCGTGATTGGCCGCCCAGTCGTTGGGGAGCCCGGCAGCGCTCACCGCCTGCAGCACCTCGAACGCCCGGTCGAGGTGGCCGGCCCGGGCCTCGAGGCACCCGAGGTCGTAGTCGAGGTCCACCCGTCCAGGTGCCGCAGCGCGCGCACGGCCGAGCGCGCTCCGGGCCTCGTCGAGCGCGCCCGCCTGGTACGCGCGCGCGAAGGCACGCCTCGCCTCGATGTACGTCGCGGGGCGTCCGGATGACGCGGGAGGGCCACATCGGCCGAGAGCAGCGCCAGGGCGACCAGGAGCGTGCGCATCGCACACCGGTGCTCTCACACCGGAGCGGGCGGGCATGCCAGAATCCGCGATCCATGCTCGCCCTGCAGCTGGCTGCGCTCCTCCTGGCCGCCGCCCCTCAGAAGCTGGACCTGGTCATCGAGCACGGCCGGGTGGTGGACGGAACGGGCAGCCCGTGGTTCCGGGCGGACGTGGGCATCCGTGGAGACCGCATCACCCGGATGGGCGATCTGCACGACGTGCCGGCGAAGCTCCGCATCGACGCGCGAGATCACGTGGTCGCGCCGGGGTTCATCGACCTGCTGGGGCAGAGTGAGCTCGCGGTGCTCGTGGACCCGCGCGCCGAGTCGAAGATCCGTCAGGGCATCACCACCGAGCTCACCGGCGAGCTCGGCACGGTGGCCCCCGTGGCGAAGGAGATCCTCGGTGGCCTCGGCCCCTGGCTCTCGGTCCACAAGCTCAACATCGACTGGAAGGACCTCGACGGCTACTGGAAGCGCTTCCGCGCGGCCCGCCCGGCGATCAACGTCGGGACGATGGTCTCCACCGGCCAGGTCCGGGCCGCGGTCATGGGGGAGGGCTCCGAGGCACCCACGCCCGAGCAGCTGCTCCGGATGCAGATCGAGGTGCAGAAGGCGATGCGGCAGGGCGCCTTCGGAGTGGCGGCGGCGCTGGCCTATCCTCCGACGAGCTACCAGACGACGGACGAGCTGGTGCTGCTCGCCCGATCCGCGGCGAAGTACGGCGGCTTCTACGCCACGCACCTCCGGAGCGAGGCCGACGCAGTGCTTCAGGCGCTCGATGAGGCCATCGAGATCGGCCGTCGGGGCGGGCTCCCGGTCGAGGTCTGGCACCTGAAGGTCGCCGACAAGCAGAACTGGGGCCGGATGCCCGAGGTCGTCCAGCGCATCGCCGCCGCCCGTACCGACGGGCTGGATGTCTCGGCCAACGTCTACCCCTACCTCGCGGGCGCGAACATGCTCCACGCCGACGTGCCCGGCTGGGCGCAGGCCGGCGGCGTGCCCGACATGCTCGGCCGGCTTCGCGACCGCGACCAGCGCGCGCGTGTCGAGAAGGAGATCGCCGCGAGCTGGAAGGACCCCTCGGACCCCGACCGGGTGGTCATCCTCCTGGCGCTCTCGCCCGAGGCGAAGCGCTACGAGGGCAAGAGCCTCGCCGACGTCGCGAAGGAGCGTGCGACGACGCCGGCCGCTGCGCTGGTGGATCTGGTGCTGCTGGATGGCGGCAGCACCCAGGTCCTCCGGTTCCTGGCGAGCGAGTTCGATCTCCGGGTCGCGCTCCGCCAGCCCTGGGTGGCCATCGGCGTCGACGCGAGCGCGGATGCGCCGGATGGACCGCTCGGCCAGGAGGGGACGCACCCCCGCGCCTTCGGCTCGATGGCCAGGCTGCTGGGACCTACGCGCGCGACGAGAAGCTGTTCACCGTCGAGGAGGCGGTCCGGAAGGTCACCTCCGGGGCCGCGCGCCGCCTCGGGCTCACCGACCGGGGAATCCTCCGCCCGGGGATGATGGCGGACATCGTGGTGTTCGACCCGGCGAAGGTGAAGGACATCTCCACCTACGCCCGGCCGAAGCAGTTTCCCGAGGGCATCGAGACGGTGCTGGTGAACGGGACGCCGGTCCTCGTGGACGGATCCGGACGGAGGCCCGGCCAGGACGGCCGCTGCTCCACCCGGTGCCCGAGGCGGCTCGCTGATCCTCCCGCAGCATTGAGAGTGGTCCACGAGCGTCGATGAGCGAACGGTGGCAGCGGTCTGCCTGGCGCCGTGCTCTCGGGTCATGGAGTCCCAGGGACGACCCGCGACTTGCGGGCTCGACCAGGCGGGCAAGGACGCGGCATGGGCGGAAATTGAGGAGAAGCTGCGCACGTTCGAGACTCCCGGCGGGATTCGTCGGTCCGTGCGAGATGATTGTCGCGGTCGGGAGCGCCTAGACCTGGCCACAGCGCGACGAACGGCCCTTCCGGCTTGCCGGGACG
>CAWCLY010000002.1:0-14506 GCA_963796475.1 uncultured delta proteobacterium | reverse complement strand
CCAGCGCCGTGACCACCTCCTGCAGCGCGGCCAGCCTCGCCGCCGGATGCGGCGCTGGCAAGCGGCTCGAGCTTGCCGGAGCTCCAGGCCCTAGAGCAGCGGCCCCATCGCCTCCCCGATGGCCATCACCTCGGGCGTCTCGTCGGCGATCTCGGAGGCACGCTCGTCGTGCCGCTGGAACAGCGTCCGACGAACGACACAGCATGCAACAGCTTGTCCTCGGCACGAAAGGCCAGCGTCTGCCCGGGCCCGAGGAGCCCGAGGCCCCGGAGCACCGGAATGTGCTTCTGCACCAGTGCGCCGAGCGCCTGCTCCGCGCCGGCCTTCGAACGGTAGATGACGAGGGTGGTGACGGGTCCGCTGCTTGCCATGCCTGCCTCCCGGGTGCCGGGCCGTCACTTAGCCTGAATGCTCAATGAAGATCCAGCTGGACCAGCCGCGGCCGGGCCGGGGGTGCGCCGGGACGCAGCGCGCCGTCGTCGGTGAACCGTCCCAGCCGCTGTCGATGAGCACCAGCGCGCCCTCGGCCGTGGCGACGACGTGCGTCGGATCGCCGAGGTCCGGGCCCCGCCCGAGCACCGCCCAGCGGGTGATGGCCCGGCCGTCCGGAGAGAGCCAGAGGCGGATCACCCGCGGCTGGACGATGCCGTTCTGCACCGCCACCAGCCCGCCCGGTATCAAGGCGAGACCGTCGATGCCCGCGGTGACCAGATCGCCCGGTGCACGCAGCGGCCAGGGCTCGCCTCCGGAGAGCGGGAGCGCGAAGAGACCGAGCGTCCAGTCCGGAACGAGCAGCGTTCCGCCGTCCGCGGTGAGCACCGGCGTCTGCGGGCTGGCGAAGGTGTGGTCCGGGACCAGAGCCTCGAGGGCACTCGCCCCCGGGCGCAACCGGTACACCGTGCCGGCACGCGCGTCCGAGATGAACACCGTCCCGTCAGGCCCGAGCCCCATGTCCCCCAGGAGGTGGGGGCCGTCTCCGGGCGGAACCAGCCGCCGGCCCTCGGCCGCATCGCCGAGCGCGAAGGTCACCAGCGCGGACTGGCCCTGGTCGGCCTTCCGGTAGCCCTCGGCCTGCGGAACCGCGCCCACGGCCACGTGCAGCGTCTTCCGCCGCGGGTCCAGCCCGAGCGCGAACGCACCGCTCCCGACCGGCGCCGGGTGTGCCCATGCGCTCCACCGTCCGCCCCGCTCGCGCCACACCTCGCCCGTCCGCACACTGGAGACGAACACCGCGCCGGTCGCTGGGTCCTTCGCCAGGTCCTCGACCAGCGCGAGCTCGGGGGAAACCGCCCTCTGCCGGCCTCCGATGGCGACCGGGGCACGAGCGGCCTCGACGCGCGCCAGGAGCGGCGTCCATCGCGGGTCGGTGTGCAGGGCGTCCAGGTCGTGATCGGCCGCCCAGTCGTTGGGGAGCCCGGCAGCGCTCACCGCCTGCAGCACCTCGAACGCCCGATTCGAGGTGGCCGACCCGTGCTTCGAGGCACCCGAGGTCGTAGTCGAGGTCCACCCGTCCAGGTGCCGCAGCGCGTGCACGGCCGAGCGCGCTCCGGGCCTCGTCGAGCGCGCCCGCCTGGTACGCGCGCGCGAAGGCACGCCTCGCCTCGATGTACGTCGCGGGGCGTCCGGATGACGCGGGAGGGCCAGCATCGGCCGAGAGCAGCGCCAGGGCGACCAGGAGCGTGCGCATCGCACACCGGTGCTCTCACACCGGAGCGGGCGGGCATGCCAGAATCCGCGATCCATGCTCGCCCTGCAGCTGGCTGCGCTCCTCCTGGCCGCCGCCCCTCAGAAGCTGGACCTGGTCATCGAGCACGGCCGGGTGGTGGACGGAACGGGGAGCCCGTGGTTCCGGGCGGACGTGGGCATCCGTGGGGACCGCATCACCCGGATGGGCGATCTGCACGACGTGCCGGCGAAGCTCCGCATCGACGCGCGAGATTACGTGGTCGCGCCGGGGTTCATCGACCTGCTGGGGCAGAGTGAGCTCGCGGTGCTCGTGGACCCGCGCGCCGAGTCGAAGATCCGTCAGGGCATCACCACCGAGCTCACCGGCGAGCTCGGCACGGTGGCCCCCGTGGCGAAGGAGATCCTCGGTGGCCTCGGCCCCTGGCTCTCGGTCCACAAGCTCAACATCGACTGGAAGGACCTCGACGGCTACTGGAAGCGCTTCCGCGCGGCCCGCCCGGCGATCAACGTCGGGACGATGGTCTCCACCGGCCAGGTCCGGGCTGCGGTCATGGGGGAGGGCTCCGAGGCACCCACGCCCGAGCAGCTGCTCCGGATGCAGATCGAGGTGCAGAAGGCGATGCGGCAGGGCGCCTTCGGAGTGGCGGCGGCGCTGGCCTATCCTCCGACGAGCTACCAGACCACGGACGAGCTGGTGCTGCTCGCCCGATCCGCGGCGAAGTACGGCGGCTTCTACGCCACCCACCTCCGGAGCGAGGCCGACGCAGTGCTTCAGGCGCTCGATGAGGCCATCGAGATCGGCCGTCGGGGCGGGCTCCCGGTCGAGGTCTGGCACCTGAAGGTCGCCGACAAGCAGAACTGGGGCCGGATGCCCGAGGTCGTCCAGCGCATCGCCGCCGCCCGTACCGACGGGCTGGATGTCTCGGCCAACGTCTACCCCTACCTCGCGGGCGCGAACATGCTCCACGCCGACGTGCCCGGCTGGGCGCAGGCCGGCGGCGTGCCCGACATGCTCGGCCGGCTTCGCGACCGCGACCAGCGCGCGCGTGTCGAGAAGGAGATCGCCGCGAGCTGGAAGGACCCCTCGGACCCCGACCGGGTGGTCATCCTCCTGGCGCTCTCGCCCGAGGCGAAGCGCTACGAGGGCAAGAGCCTCGCCGACGTCGCGAAGGAGCGTGCGACGACGCCGGCCGCTGCGCTGGTGGATCTGGTGCTGCTGGATGGCGGCAGCACCCAGGTCCTCCGGTTCCTGGCGAGCGAGTTCGATCTCCGGGTCGCGCTCCGCCAGCCCTGGGTGGCCATCGGCGTCGACGCGAGCGCGGATGCGCCGGATGGACCGCTCGGCCAGGAGGGGACGCACCCCCGCGCCTTCGGCTCGATGGCCAGGCTGCTCGGGACCTACGCGCGCGACGAGAAGCTGTTCACCGTCGAGGAGGCAGTCCGGAAGGTCACCTCCGGGGCCGCGCGCCGCCTCGGGCTCACCGACCGGGGAATCCTCCGCCCGGGGATGATGGCGGACATCGTGGTGTTCGATCCGGCGAAGGTGAAGGACATCTCCACCTACGCCCGCCCGAAGCAGTTTCCCGAGGGCATCGAGACGGTGCTGGTGAACGGGACGCCGGTCCTCGTGGACGGATACCGGACGGAGGCACGGCCAGGACGGCCGCTGCTCCACCCGGTGCCCGAGGCGGCTCGCTGATCCTCCCGCAGCATTGAGAGTGGTCCACGAGCGTCGATGAGCGAACGGTGGCAGCGGTCTGCCTGGCGCCGTGCTCTCGGGTCATGGAGTCCCAGGGACGACCCGGGCGTTGCGGGCTCGACCAGGCGGGCAAGGACGCGGCATGGGCGGAGATCGAGGAGAAGCTGCGCACGTTCGAGACTCCCGCGGGATTCGTCGGTCCGTGCGAGATGATCGTCGCGGTCGGGAGCGCCTAGACCTGGCCACAGCGCGACGAACGGCCCTTCCGGCTTGCCGGGACGCCGTTCCTAATCGGGCTCGCCGGCTCGCTTCGGCTCCGGGAAGCGGCGGAACCAGCTGTCCGGGTTCCAGGTGGGTCGCGTCGGATCGTTCACGATGGACACACCGAGGAGGAAGTTGAACCGGGTCATCTGCGCCAGCGGCTCCCAGTCACGGTCCGGCTCGTACTCGTCCTGCGGCTGGTGGTAGCGCTTGCGCCAGAACTCCTTCTCCGCCGCGACCTGCTCCGGGGTGAGCCCGACCAGGCCGCTGAAGGTCTGCGCTGCCGGGATGCCCTTCTTCACGAAGTTGAAGTTGTCCGAGCGGACGAAGTAGGCCTCGCCCGGCTCGGGGTCCGGGGAGACTTGCAGCCCGAGCTCGCCGGCGGCGCGCGCCACGTCGCGCCCGAGCGAGCTCTCGTCGGTGCCGAGCGCCACCACGTCCTTCAGCGGATGGATGGGGTACGCTCCGTCCACGTCGATGTCGGCCACGATGTCCTTCAGCGGCACGGTGGGATGCCGGGCGAACCACTCCGAGCCGAGGAGCCCACGCTCCTCCGCGGTGACGAAGAGGAAGAGGACCCCGCGGCGGGGAGGCTGCTTGAAGGTGGTGAACGCCCGCGCGATCTCAATCAGGCTGCCCACTCCCGCGGCGTCGTCCGAGGCGCCGTTGTAGATGCTGTCCCCGTTCACCGGCTTCCCCACCCCCACGTGGTCCAGGTGCGCGCCGTAGACGACCATCTCCTTGCCGGTGGGCGCCTTGGGGTCGCCGGGGAGGAGACCGATGACGTTCTCCGAGCTGACCCGGCGGATCTTCGTCTCCACCCGGAGCCGCGCGTTCAGGCCCAGCGCGAAGCCGCGTGGCTTTCCCTGTGCCGAGGCCTCCACGAGGCTTGCCATCGTCTCCGACCGGCCCGCCTTCTTGAGCAGCGCGTCGAAGGTGACGCCGCTGATCACCGCAGCAGGGAGGAGCGGGGGCGAGTCCTCCAGCCGCATGGCCTCGAACCCGAAGTACTTCGAGAAGTGCCTGAAGGGTGTGAGCGCCTCCCTCGCCGGCGTCCAGACTCCGATCGCCGCGCGGGCCCCGCGCCGCATCAGATCGCGCTCCACCCGCTCACTCTGCCCATGCACCGCCGAGGCGAGCGAGGGGAAGAAGTCCGGGCGATCCGAGAGGGGGGCGCCCGCGAGCACCAGGACGATCTTGTTCCGCACGTCGACCTGGGCGAAGTCGTCGTAGTCGTACTCCGGGACGCTCAGCCCGTAGCCGGCGAAGACCACCTCGCCGCTCACGTCCGTCCGACCGGTGTCCAGGTCCTTGGCCAGGACCAGGTCTTCCCCGATGGCGGGGGAGATCGGTGCGCCCGAGCCCCCGCTGAACTCGAGGCTGCCGCCCTCCAGCTTCGCCGCCACGAGTGGCACCTTCTGGAAGTACGTTCCGTTCTCACCGGCCGGCTTGAGCCCCAGCGCCTGGAGCTCGCTCGCCACGTAGCGCGCGGCCACGTCGTAGCCGGGGGTGCCGGGGAAGCGCCCTGCCAGCAGATCGTCCGCGAGGAAGCGGATGTGGGCGGCGATGGCCTCGGGCCGGATGGTGGCCGCGGCAGCCATCGCGGCCGCGTCCGAGGCTCCCTGCGCCTCCGAGGCCGGAGGCGTTGGGCGTGGGGTCGAGCTGGCGCAGGCGAGGGTCACGCCGAGGGCGAGGGTCGATACGAGGCGCATGGGGGCCGGGAGACAAGCACGGTTCGGCGCCAGCGCAACGATCGGTTCCGTCAACTGCCGGGCCGCTGCTGGAAGAAGCTCCCCGGGAGGAAGCGCGGCCGCTCGGCCCGCTGCGCCACCGACAGGCCGAGCAGGAACTGGAACCGAGCGAGCTGGGCGGTGGGCCCGTAGTCCCGGTCCGGCTCCCAGTGATCGGCGGCGCGGTGGTAGTGGGTCTTCCGGAACGCGTCGGCCTCGGCCCGCTCGCGCTCGGTGGTGCCGCCGAGTCCCACCCCGGTGGCGGTGGCCGGGACGCCGGCGCGCAGAAAGCTGTACTGGTCGCTCCGGACCGCCCGGGCTTGCCGCGGTTCCGGATCCTGCCCGACCGCGAGGCCGAGGGCCCCGGCGGCTCGCGCCACGTCCTCGGCCAGGCTGCTCTCCGCCGAGCCGACTGCAATCACCTCGCGCGGGGGGAAGACGGGCAGCGAGCCGTCGGCGTTCACGTCGGCGACCAGCGCCTCGCGCGGGACCGGAGGATGGGCCACCAGCCACTCCGAGCCGAGGAGGCCGTCCTCCTCGCCCGACACCAGGGCGAACAGCACGCCGCGACGCGGGCGCTGCGGGAGCCGGGTGAGGGCGCGGGCCGCCTCGAGCACGTTCGCCACCCCGGCCGCATTGTCCGAGGCACCGTTGTAGATGGCGTCCCCCGCCTCCGGCTTGCCGATCCCCAGGTGGTCCAGGTGCGCGGTCAAGACCACCGTCTCGCCAGCGACCGGCGAGCCCGGCGCCGCACGCCAGAGGCCGAGCACGTTCGCGGTGCGCAGGGTCCGGAGCGCGGCCTCGATGCGGAGGTGGACCTGCGTGCCCAGCGCGAACGGAGCATGCTCGCGGCGCTCGGCGGCGGCGGCCAGCGCGTCCACTCGCTCCGGCCGTCCGGCGGTGGTGAGCAGCGCGTCCGCGCCCACCATCGAGAGGATGGCCTGGGGGATGGACTCGCGTGCCGGGACCAGCCCGTTCTCCACCAGCGCCATCGATCCGCGCCCTGACGCGGCGACCTGCTGGGCGAAGGAGAAGAGCTTCTCGCGGGCGGGCGTCTGGACCCAGAGCACCCCGACCACGCCCCGCGCCTGCAGCCGCTCGAGCTTCGTGCGCGCCGAGCCGTACACCGCGCTGGGAATGGGAGGGAAGAAGTCGGGCGTGGTGCCGAGCGGGGCACCGGAGAGCACGATCACCACCTTGCCCTCGAGACTTAGGCCGGCGAGGTCGTCCCAGCGGTACTCGGGGGCGACGATCCCGTAGCCGACGTAGACGGCCGGCGCGGTCACGTCCACGACGCCGGTCACCAGCGGCGCACGGGCGAGGTAGTCCCGGTCCGGCACCAGGGCGGCGTTCCCGCCCGGAGTTCCCACCTCGAGCCGGGCGGCCGTCGTCCGTCCTCCCCGGAGCGTGAGCGACTGGAACCAGCTGCCCCCGTCGCCCGCGGGCTCGAGCCCCAGGCCCTGGAGCTGGCTCGCGACGTAGGCCGCGGCGATGTCGAACCCGCGCTCGCCCGCCGCCCGGCCCTCGAGCAGGTCGTCGGCGAGGAACCGGATGTGCGCGGAGATGGCGTCCGGCCGGATGGCAGCCGCCGCCTCGGCCGCGCCGGGCGCGATGGCGTCGGGCCCCTTCGGCGTGGCGGGCGCCGCGGCATGGGCCACCGCGCAGAGGATCAGGAGCGGAATCGCCAGGGAACGAGGTGTCTGGCACCTCGACTGCCGGAAGACGTCGCGTCGCGGCTCGGAGCGCATCGCGGCGGAGCCTAGCGTCTCAGGCCGGGGGCGAGGGCAGGGCCCGTCGCGGAATCTCCGCCTCGACGAAGATGCGGAGCAGGTCGGCGTCGAGCATGCCGTTCCTCGCCTCCTGGTGGAGGATGTCCAGCGCGGCGGGGTGGGGCACGGCCTTCTTGTACGGACGGTCGGCGGCGGTGAGCGCGTCGTACACGTCCGAGATGGCCATCATCTTCGACTGCACCGGGATGGTGGCGGCGGGGATCTTCCGCGGGTAGCCCGAGCCGTTCAGCCGCTCGTGGTGGGCATAGGCGATGTCGGGCACGCGCTTCAGCGCCCGGGTCCAGGGAATCTGCGAGAGGAAGCGGAAGGTGTGGCTGACGTGGCTCTCGATCTCCAGGCGCTCCTCGGCCGAGAGCGAGCCACGGGGAATGCTCAGTCGCTCGACCTCGCGCGCGAGGAGCAGGGGTTGCTCGGCGTCCCGCTCATCCCGGAAGTGCTGCCGCCCCAGCTCGGCCAGCCGCTCGAACCCGCCCGAGGGGAGGATGCTGGGCCGGTTGCAGGCGAGGATGAACTGGAGCGTGTCGTCCAGCTCGTGGAGCTCGGCGTCCAGCCGGTCCAGCTCCTCGCGCTCGAGCGCCGGGGGAAGGCTTCCCTTCCGCGCGGCGTCGAGCCGGCGCTCCGCGCTCCGGAGCTGCCGGTCCTTGCGCGCCAGGGCGAACCGGGCCCGGAGGATGTCGAGCTCCTGGGGATAGAGCTTCTCCGCCTTCACCAGCACGTGCTCGCGGACGCCCACCTTGCCGAAGTCGTGGAGCAGCGATGCGTAGCGCATCTCCTGGACGTCCTGTGCGCCGAAGCGGACGCGGGCGTAGGGCCCGTTGCCCTCGTGTTCCAGCGCCGCGGCCAGGCCCACCGTGAGCGAGGCGACCCGGCCCGAGTGGCCGGCAGTGGTCGGATCGCGAGACTCGATGGCCACCACCGAGGCGGAGACGAAGCCCTCGAAGAGGCGGTTGATCTCGTCGTGAAGCAGCGCGTTCTCGATCGCACCCGCCGCCTGGCCGCCGAGCGCGGTCAAGAGCTCTGCGTCCTCGTCGGTGAAGACGCCGACGTGCTTGTTCAGCGCCTGGAGCACCCCGGTGACCTCACCTTGGGCATCCCGCATCGGCACGCAGAGGATGGTGCGGGTGCGGTACCCGGTGGCGGCGTCGACGTCCCGGTTGAAGCGCGGGTCGGCGTAGGCGTCCTGGATGTTGATGACCTGGCCCGTCTCGGCGACCGAGCCGGCGATGCCCCGGCCGAGCTTCACGCGGATCTCGTGGCTCGCGCCCTGCGCCACCTTGCTCCACAGCTCGCCGCGCTCGCGGTCGAGGATGAAGAGGGTGCAACGATCGGCGTCCACCACCTTCGCCGACTCGTAGATGATGAGCGGGAGGAGGAGGTCCAGGTCCCGGGCCGCGGCCATGGCCTTGGCCACATCCAGGATCGAGGTGAGCTTGGAGACCCGTCCGGCCAGATCCTGTGGACTGTGATTGTCCAGGCTCACCGGACGGACGCTACCCCATCAGGGTGCCGGAGGAGGGGTCGGGGGCTTCAGTGCCGCTCGCCGGCCCCGGCGAGGCGGGCGACCTTCGACATGAACGAGGGGTCGAAGGGCTTCACGTCGTAGTCGTCGGCCCCCAGCTCCAGGCAGACGTGACGGGTGAACTGGTCCTCGATGGCCGAGAGAACCAGGACCTTGATGTCCTTGGTCCGGGGGTCGCGCTTGAGGGCGGCCAGGAGGTCCCGGCCATCCACGTGCTGCTTGAGGTCGAGGATGATGACCGCCGGCTGGTGCCGCACCGCCAGCTCGAGGACCTGCCGGCTCGTGGTGTCGGTGATGTAGGACAGGCCAGCCCGGCGGGCTTCGCGGGCCAGCGCGGCCACGACGCCCGGCTCGTCGTCGGCGATCAGGATTGTGGGCTTCTCGGACATTGGTTGGAGCCTCGGGGGACCTGATCGCAAGATCCACACCGGGGACCAACCCGAGGCGTGCCGCGGGTTTCGGAGTGGGGGCCATGGGTCACCTCGGTGTGGGGGGTCGTCCGTGCGCGGTCAGGCCCGACCTCGCCCTCCGGTTGACCCCCGGGGTCTCCATCGGTTACGGAGGTCCTCCCTCGAAGTGAGGGGTGTCGGCCTCGGGGAGTGGCTCAGCCTGGTAGAGCACTTGGTTCGGGACCAAGGGGTCGCAGGTTCGAATCCTGTCTCCCCGACACGCTGAAGGGGTCGGAGTCGCTGAGGAAATCCCTCGGCTGCTCCGGCCCCTTCGGCTTTTCGGAGCTCGACCACCAAAGGCACGCCGGAGCGGAGGAGCAGGGTGGCCGTCGTGTGCCGGAGGTCATGGAAGCGGATGGGGCACAGCGAGGGCAGGGCGTGACAGGCGGGCGGAGCTCGGAGAGCGGCCGGCCACAGCCCTCTGACGTTGAACTCGATCCGTCGCGCGTCAGATGGACAGGTCCGCTTGACCCTCGATGAAGCGCTGCTCGAGCCTGGGGCGCTCGCCTGCGCGCCACCGTTGAACGGTGTGAATGACGCGATAGCGCAAGGGTCCGCCATCGGGGCTCAGTACTTGACTGATGGGACGCGGGATGCAGACGAACTCGACTGCAAGCCTTTCGGCCTTCGCAGTCACGACGGCATAGCCGTGGCCACCCATGTCGATGAATTCGAGATGGGGCGCGTTGTCGGTGTTGGTCAAAGACCGCGCTGCCACGAGGTCGCCGGAGCGCGCATATTCGAGCGCGCTGCGAACGCCGCGCTTGAGCGTGAGATTGACCGTGGCTTCATACCGCGCGTTCTCCCGCTCGACGGTGAACAGTGGCCTGAGCGGATGGCCCTTCAGTCGATGCTCGAGCGCCTCTGCCAGACCGGGCGCCGAGATGGACCCGCAGATGAACGCGATCCCGATGGGCTCGAAGGGCAGGGGAGGAAGGTCCTTTGCCGCGTACCCGGCCCAGAAGCTGTGCCGGTCCCCCGAGACCGTGACGAACCCCTCGATCCGCTGGTCGCGGACAAACTCGTAGAGCTCGGTGCGCTCTCGATAACTCGAGCCCAAGTCTCCGCCGCCAAGGCAGGCATAACCCGCTCCCGGCCACGCGGTCTTTGCCAGACCCGCGGGCAAGTTCTGAGGGTCGGCCCGCCGATCGAGTGTGCCGTTCGAGGCTCCCCATATCTTCCACGTCGCCGTGGACCGGGCGAGCGTCTTCTTGAACCACGCCTTCTGCTCGCGGCCGAGAATGGTCATCGGCGGCTCTTGCTTGCGGAAATTGGGAACCGCTTTCGAGCCGAACACGATGGTCTCGGGCGGGCTGTTGTTGTGATGTGCGCGGCCGGCGTCCAGAACTTCCATCGCCTCCTGCGGAAAGAAGAATGGGAAGTCGTCCGACTGGAGTGCGTCGGCGTCGGGCCGCGACGTCGGATCTTCCATGGCGAAGCTGTGCATGTCGGTGAGAATCAACTCGATGTGCGCCCCGAACCGCATCGCGCGGTAGGCGGTCATGCTGGCGAGCGCGGCGCGGTTGTTGGGCTCATCTCCCAGACCGTCCGCGTCGACCCGCTCGATCGGCGCGACCTTCACCGCGGGCGGCTCGAATCGTTCGAGTCCCGGTCCAGAGGCCTTGGCGACTCGGGACGGGATGAATTCCCACCACGCCTGGTTTGCCGCGACGCGCAGCGGCTGCGCAGGTTCTGGCGTCCCGTTGTACTTGATGGTGCTCTGCCAGCCTTGCCATGAGAATTCGTGGTTGTCGCCGATGCAGACGAATGGCCACCAGGCACGCGCATCCTGGATGTCCGGATTGCCGAGGTAGGCGCGATACACAGTGCGATAGCCCTCGAGCGTGGTCGGCACATGGAAATTGCCGACCTTGCGTCCGTCGGGAATCCGGCATACGTCGTAGACGGTTCGGTCGTAGCGGTGCGCGACCTCCTCCGGATATTCGACGACCTCGTAGATGAAGTCGCCCAGGTGCAGCACGAAGTTCAGCCGCTGCTGGGCGGGCGCGTGCCGGTCTTCCCAGAGCATGCGCCGCCACGCGTGCTGTTTGCCCTCGTTGACCGACTGGCACGAGACGAAGGCGAAGCGGACCGCTCGCGGGTCGTCTCGGTGAGGTGCGGTGATGGTCCGGCCGATGCGACTGCCGTCGCCCTTGGTGTCAACGAATCGATACCAGTAGACGGTGGCTGGCTTGAGGCCCGCGGCGAGCACCCGGCAGGTCCAATCGGATTCGGCGAGAACTGGCGCGCGCGCCCTCGCTACCACCTTGCGGAACTCAGAATCGAGCGCGACCTCGGCGGTGAGCATCGCGCGCTCCGTCGGAGTGAACGGCCGGCGCGTCCACAGAATGACGCTGTCTGGCTCGGGGTCACCGGATGCGACGCCTTCCGGAAAGAGGTCGCGTCGCTCTCGCCACCTGGGCACTGCGGAGAGGGCCGGCCTTGCCCAGGCCAGTGTCGCCCCGACCGCGGCGGCTCTTCCAAGAAAATCACGACGGGTCAGTGTGTGCATGACTGTGGTGACGCACGAGAGCCGCTGCGGATGGCGGGAACAGCAGTCACGCGTTGGAGCCCAGGCGTAGACGCTTCGACCCGCGAACGACGATCCGGCTTCGGTGGACGGGCATCGCGTGTGCTCCCCTCGGTGACCGAGCAGGTGGCAGCGGCTGGCGGGTCTACTCCAAGGATAGCGTCACCCGGCGCGCGCTTGCGGTGCCGACCAGGCGAACTGCAGCCTCGTGCAGGCACTTCGCTGCACAGCTGCATCCACGCCGTTGCGCGAGCCATCGCCGACGGCGTCCAGAGCACTGGGCGGCACACCCTCACAGCTCGCAGCGGCGCTGAAGCTCTGGCGCTCCTCGCCGCCCCGTCCTTCCCCCGGCCGTGTCTGCCGGTGGACTCCGTGGAGGAGTCCGTCCGTGCTTCGGGACCAAGGGGTCGCAGGTTCGAATCCTGTCTCCCCGACACGCTGAAGGGGTCGGAGTCGCTGGGCAAACCGCCCGGCAGCCCCATGCCACGGCCTGCGATGCCCTCCGGTATCGGGATGGCGTCTCCCTCCGAGCGGCGGGAATGCCATCGATTCTGACGCGCAGTGCTACCGCACGAACTCCGCCCGTCTCGCAAGGCTCGGCGCGACTCGCGTTGGCTGCGCCTCGTTCATGACGGGCCGCCCCTTGATCGCCAAATTTTCTGCGTGCTACGCGCGGCTCCCGGTCCCCGCAGGAAAGTGAGAGATCACATGAAGAATCTCGCTCGAGTCGCGTTGTTGGCCGCGCTCTTCACCGCCACCGGCGTCTCCGCCGATCGGGATCACGACGATCGAGGCCGATGGGTCTCCGCCTGGACCGTCTCGCACGGCGCGCGGCAGGTGCCCGCCGGCGTCACGCTCGGCGGCAGCAGCTTCAGGATGATCGTACGGCCCACAGCCTCCGGCGAACAGGTGCGGGTGAAGATCGAGAACACCATGGGCCAGGCGGCGGTCACGTTCTCGGCCGTATATGTCGGCGTGGTCGATTCGGGCGCCGCGCTCGTGCCTGGTTCGAATCGGCGGCTCACCTTCTCCAGGAAGACGAGCCTGACGCTGGGACCGGGTCCCGGTCTCAACACCCCGTCCGCGAGCACTCCGGACAGCGGCGCGTACAGCGATCCCATTCCGTTCCGTGTCACTGCGTTCCAGCGCCTCGCCGTCAGCCTGGAGGTCGAGTCGGCGTCGGACGTCAGCGCGCACGCGCTGGGGCTGGTCACCAACTTCGTTGGTCCGGGGGGAAGCGCCGCCAGCACGTCAGGCGCGGGGTTCACGCCGGTGCCGGACAACGGCGGCAACTTTCCGTTCTACTGGGTCGCCGACGTCGACGTGCGCTCGAGCGACGCCAACGGCACGGTGGTCGCCTTCGGCGACTCCATCACCGACGGGCGCTGCAGCACGCGCGACGCGTCCGGCGTCGACCGCCCCGACCTGTACCTCCGCTGGGTCGACGTGCTCGCCCAGCGCCTCAACGGGCTGCCGAGAAACCAGCGCCTCGCCGTGGTGGATGAAGGTATCGCGGGCAACCGCATCCGGGGCGGCGGCAGTCCCGCCGCGCTCGATCGGCTCAACCGCGACGTCCTCGACCGCGCGGGTATCAGCCACGTGATCTTCTTCGAAGGCACGAACGACATCACGGGCGGCGCCCTGGCCGACCAGGTCATCGCGGACACGAAGACGATCATCGACCGCGTGCATGCGGCGGGAGTTCCAATCTTTGGCGTCACCATCATGGCGCGCGCACGTCCCGCGCCGTTGACCGGCTGGACCGCGAGCATGGAGTCGCAGCGCCTGCAGGTGAACCACTGGATGCACACCCCCGACGCGAACTTCGATGGCCTGATCGATTTCGGCTCGCTCACGGCCGGACCGATCGTGATCGAGGCCGACGGCGTCCCTGGCGAATCGATCTGGACCGCTCCCGGCGGCACCGTGCCCAGCCTCACCACCAGCTGGAACTGCGGCGACTACACGCACCCGAACACTCCGGGTTACGACGCGATGGGCAACTTCATCGATCTCGGGCTGTTCCACAATCCGGAAGCGTGGGGCCGGGATTGAGGCGCCCAGGGCAGCCCTTCGGGCTCTTTCAGGGCGCCCGCGGGCGGTACAGGAACTTCTCGGGGCGAACCCCGCCGTCCTTCTGGCCGATGAGCACCCAGGACTCGAGTCCCTCCGCCGTTCGCAGGTAGGTCATCCCACCGAGGAAGAGCGCTCCCGGCGCGAATCGGACCAGCGGGGAATCGACCGTCTTCTCCTGGGGCTCCCAGCCACGAAGGTCCGGGGCGAAGTGCTTCACCCGGAAGAGCAACGACGGACCCCACTCCACCAGCGCCGTGAGCTCGAGGAAGGTGACCCGCCCATCGCGCGTCCCCCGGTAGACGCCGCCCATGCTCCCGGCAAGGGGAGCGAGCCAGGCCTCCTCGGAGGCGCCGCCCAGTCCCTGGCCTACCCAGTCTCCCTCGAGCCACGCTCCAGCACCGATGCGGGCCGGAGGCGGCTTGCTGCCAGGAGAGGCCTGCGCCAGCGGTTCGTCCTGGGGAGGCGCAGCGACGACCGACGCCGTGGACGGTGGTACGCGTGACATGCGGACGTGAAGGATTCCGGCGAACAGCTCGAACCCGTCGGAGGTGCGGGTCACGGTGGCCTTCTCGAACCGGATCTCGCCCGGACTGATGGAAACCAGATCCTGCGCGCTGGGCGCCTCCTGCGATTGACGGGCGCGGAGTGTGCTGTCGAACGTCCTGCTGCGAAGGACGAGCGAGCGCCCCACCTGGTAAACGGTGGCCAGCGCATAGGTCGTGACCTGGCCGCCCCGCACTCGACGGAACACCCCGACCATGTTTCC
>CAWCLY010000001.1:0-308642 GCA_963796475.1 uncultured delta proteobacterium | reverse complement strand
TAGCCGACGGCGCGCGTGCCCTCGCGGGTGAGCCCGGGGTCTCCATCATCCGCTCGAGGAAGCGGGGAGCTGGAGCGCCCGCTCCACGCTGCGGGAGCGGAGAAGCCTCGCGCGCTCTCGGAACCCGTCCCGGGCGAGCGCGAGCTGCCCGGAGGCGGGCTCGAGCCCCAGCAGCGCACGGATGCTCCGGAGCATCTCCTCGGGGCGAGGCGACGTAGAGGCCCAGCCGCTGGCTCTCGAGGTAGCCCACGTGGGCCCGCTCGCTCCCGGGGATGAAGTGGAAGAGGAGCAGCGGACCGAGCCCGACCTCGAGCAATTCCTGAAGGGTGGCCGGGGCGAGGCTGCCGAGCACCGGCACGTCGGCCAGACCCATCAGCGCCGCGAGGACCTCGGGTGCGACGAAGCCGAAGACCTGCAGGCCCCGCGGGGGTGCGCGCGGAGCCGCGTCTCGAAGGCCCGGTCCACGCCGGCCACGACCACCACGTTCGCCGCGTCACGCACGGCGGGGTCGGCGAGCACGCCTTCCAGCACCGGCCCGGTCTTGTAGGTCCAGCCCGAGCCGCCGAGGAACAGGAGCGTGGGGCGCTGGAGCTGGAACTCCGCGAACGCGGGTGCGCGGCAACGACCTCGGCCCGGAACGCGGCGCGGCGGCGCCCCGGCCCTCGGCGCGAAGCCGGGCGCCGACGCGGACGAACGGCTCGCGGGTGAGGAACCCGGAGAGGTGGAGCCGGTCCTCCGGGACGCCCAGCGACCGGTAGTGCTCGAGCGTGCTCTCCTCCATGACGATGAGCGCGTCGGCGCGGAGCTCGGGAAGCAGCGGGTAGTAGCCGGAGGCCGGGACGCCATAGTCCGGCACCGCGGCGACCAGCGGAGTGCCCAGCGCGAGCGCCCGGCGGACGCGGGCGAACATGATGGACTGCACCGGGTGCGTGGTGACCAGCAGGTCGACGGCTGCGCCCGGAGGAGCGCGGTCGCCTCGGTGTGCAGCTGTGGACTGAGCGCCATCGCGGTCCTCAGCGCCCAGGGCTCGCTGCTCAGCTCGACGATCTTTCCCTGGAACCGCGGGAGGAAGCGGACGCACATCGAGTAGAACCAGTCGATGAAGCGATCCGCGGAATTCCAGACGACCGGCTCCAGGGCCTGATGCTCCGGCTCGGCGCGGGCGAGCGCCGCGGCGAACGAGTCGCGCAGCGCGTGTGGCCGCCCCCGGCGTTGAGCGAGGCGAGGAGGACGCGGCGGGTCATCGGGGATGCCGGTGCAAGGTGCCGGGCAGTAACATTCCGCGCCGACGGTCGCCAGTCCGCGAGCGTGCGGCCCTCTCGCCCTTATCGGCGCCGCGGCGCGGGGGCGAGGCGTGGAGGGGGTCCTCCGGCCAGGCGTGCCGGGGGTAGCGGCGTCCGAGCTCCCGCCGGAGGGCAGGGTAGTGCTGCTCCAGAATCCGGCGAGGTCCTGCGTCACCTGGACCGCCCGCTGGTTGGGCGCGAGCAGGTGCAGGACCAGCGGCACCCGCCGCGGGCCAGCGCGGCCCCTCGCTAGCCCGAAGAAGTCCTGGAGGCGCGAGGCTATCCACGGCGGCTGGCCCGAGACGTAGTGGACCTGGACCTTGCGCCCGCCGGGGAGCGCCACGCGCTCGGGGAGCTCGCGGGCGAGGAGGCGGGCCGCCTCGGGCGCGAGCGCGCCGAGCAGCTCCGAGCGGGGTCGCCTCGCGGACCTCGGCGCAGGCTCCTCCGGCCGCGGGCCAGGACCGAGGCCAGCCCGGCCTCGTCGAGCTCGGGCAGCGTGCTCGGGGAACAGCGTGCGCGCCAGCGCGAGCGCGCGGGAGCGCGTCGAGGGCCCGTGTCGACCGCGTGGCCGAGTCCGCCGGCCCGCATCGCCTCGGCCAGCACCGCCTCGACCTGCCTCCGACGGCTCGGCCGGCGTCCGCCGCTCCTCGAGGGAGACCGCGCCGTCAGGAGAGCCGGGGCAGCCGCTCCACGCGCTCCGAGTCCTCGGCGAAGTACCAGGCGATCCTCGTCGGTCAGCTGCTCGGGGAAGAGGTCGAGGAGCCACTCGGCCTCGACGGCGCTCGCCACGCGCACCCGCACCTCGGGGCCGCGGGGGCCGGTGCGCTGCTCGGCGTCGACCGCCACGAGGCAGCATCGGCTCCTGCACCACGCTCACCGGGTCGAGCACGGCGCTGCCGCCTCCGGAGAGGACGAGGTCCGGGGCATGCGGCCGGCGCCGGCGCGCGACCCGATCGGGGAAGCCGGCGAGGAGCGCGATGAGCAGCGCGTCCTCCCGCTCGCACCGGCGCGGCGCGATGCTTGCCGTGCACCGAGCGCGCGAGCTGACGGGCGGTGCGCGCCACGGCCTGTCCGATCCCGCTCCGCGCCCGCTCGCCCGAGCCGAGCGCCTCCATCTGCTCCAGCACGTCCGAGCGGCCGCTGAGCGTCGGGCCCGGCGCGCCGCCGCTCGCCGGGCGGGGCAGGGCGCGACGGGCCGCTCGCCGAGGATCGCCGCCGCGCGGCCGCCTCCGCGGCGACGCCGCGCCGCTCGCGCCTCCACCAGCATCCGGCCGAGCCGCGGGTGGACCGGGAAGCGGAGCATCCGCTCGCCCGTGCGCGGTGAGCGCCCGTCCGGGCCGCGGGCGCCGAGCCGGCGAGAGGAGCGCCTCCGCCGCGGCCAGCGCGGCGGCGGGCGGCGCCTCGAACCAGCCGAAGCGCGCGCGGGTCGTGGACGCCCGCCGCGTGCGAGCGCCGAGCGCCGTCTCCGCGAGGTCGGCGCGCGCCACCTCGGGCGCCTCGTGCTCCGGCCGCGCCTCGAAGTCGCCCTTGGTGTAGAGCCGCAGGCAGCGCCCCGGCCGCGTGCGCCCGGCGCGCCCGGCGCGCTGCGCCGCCGAGGCCCGGGCAGATCTTGGCGCACCCGCAGCGTCGGCAGGCCCGACCACGGCGAGTGGAGCGGCCACGCGCGCGAGGCCCGCTGTCGATGACCGCCACCACGCCGTCGATGGTGACGCTGGTCTCGGCGACGTTGGTGGAGAGGATCACCTTGCGCCGCTCCGGCGGGCCGCACCGCCCGGTCCTGCTCCGCGGGCGGGAGCGATCGCCGTGGAGCGGGAGGACCGCGGAGTCCGTGCGCTCGGCGCAGCTCGGCGCACGCCTCCGCGGCGCGGCGGATCTCCAGCGCGCCCGGGGAGGAAGACGAGCACGTCGCCCGTCGAGCCCCTCGTCGAGCGAGCCGCCGCACCGCGCGAGGCCACCTGCGACTCGAGCGGCCGATCGTCGCTCGGCGCCGGCAGGTGCTCGATGGCCACCTCGAAGCGCCGCCCCTCGGAGCGGAGCGCGCGGCGCGTCGCCGAGGAAGGCCGCGACCGGCCCCGGGTCGAGCGTCGCCGACATGACGACGAGCCGCAGATCCGGCCGCGGCCGCTCGCTGCAGCCGGCGCAGGAGCGCCAGCGCCACGTCGCCGTCGAGGTGCCGCTCGTGGAACTCGTCGAGGCACCACCGCGCCGACGCCGCGCAGCTCCGGATCGCGACAGCAGCCGCCGGGTCAGCGATGCCCTCGGTGACGAAGCGGATGCGCGTCCGCGGCGCGGCTCACGTCCTCGAAGCGCATCTGGTAGCCGACGGCGCCGCCCGGCCTCCTCGCCCAGCTCCTCGGCCACCCGGCGCGCGGCCAGCCGCGCCGCCAGCCGGCGCGGCTCGAGCACCAGGATCTCGCCGTCGGCGGCCAGCCCGCGTCGAGGAGCGCCCGCGGCACGCGCGTGGTCTTGCCCGCGCCGGGCGGCGCCTCGAGCACCAGCGCGCCGCGGGTCTTCACCGCCTCCACCACCGACGGGAGGAGGGGATCGATGGGCAACGGCGAGAGCGCCATCGCTCTCAGCTCCGGCGGGCCCGCGGCGAGCGAGCCCGCGCGGGTCGCCGGGACCACCGTCTCCGGCTCGGCCGCGGGGGCTCCCGTGGCCGGGGGACGGAGTGTGCGCCCGCGGAGCCCCCAGGCCGCGCGCGGCGAGCTCGCTTCACCCGGGGAGGCGCGTGCCTCGGCTCCGGCGCGAGGCTCGAGGCGACGGAGGCAGCGGCACCGGGACGCGCCGGCGGCGTCTCGCCCTCGGCCCCGGGGTGAGCGCCTGCCTCCCCCGAGGGCACCCCGGCCCGGTCACCCGAGCTCGGGCCCGAGGCGGGCGCCGGCGCACGGGCCCGTCGCGGAAACACCGTCTCGACGAGCTCCGGCCGGCCCGCCAGCGCGCCGCGCACGACCCAGCGCACGCGGTCCACCGTCTGGGCGGTCTCCGCGGCGACTGCAGGAGCCGGGCCCGGACCTGGTCCGCCTCCGACCCGGCGAGGGCCGCGCGGTCACGCTCCGCCGCCCAGGCCGCGCGCGCCGCCTCGAGCGCCTCGAGGGCGGGGCGGAGCGCCGTCGCCGTGGCGCGCTCGTCGAGGCGCCGGACGACGTAGGCGGAGGAGAGCCGCCGCTCCAGATCGCCCTCCGCCGCGAGCGCCTGGTCGGCGTGTCTCCGCAGCGAGGGTGCTCGCCACTCCGGGAAGAGCGCCTCCACCAGGGGGCCCCGCTCCGACTCGCGGAGGTGCACCGCCGCGCGGAGCGCCTCTGCAGCGGCGACCCAGGCCGGAGCAGCGCCGCCTGAAGGCCCCGGGACTCCGGGCCGAGCTCCTCGAGCCACACCGCGCTCTCCCGGGCGGAGGCCCGCGCCGCCGCGCCGCGCTCGAGCACCGCCGCCGCGCCGCGGAGCCAGCCCGCCTCGACGTCGGAGGGCGCGTCGAGCGCGGCGGCGGCCGCGCGCAGCCGGGCGGCGAGCCCCTCCACGTTCCCGAGGAGCGTCCAGGCGGCGCGAACCGACGGCGGCCGGGACCGGGACTCAGCGCGCGTCTCCGAGCACCGCCGCGAGCGCCCCGGCGGCGGCGAGGGTGGCGAAGGCGCGGGTCGCTCCGGCGGCGAGCAGCTGCTCGGCGGAGAAGCTCCCGGTCCCCACGCCGATGGACTCGGCGCCGATGGCCTGCGCCGCCGCGACGTCCTTGGGGGTGTCGCCGATGACGACCACCCGGCACCCCCCGGCCGGCGCGCCGAGCAGGCCCGCCCCGCGCTCGGCGCCGCGGCGGAGGAGCGCGGTGCGGTCCTCGGCGTCGCACCCGAAGCCGCCGAAGGCGAAGCGGTGGTAGATGCCGACCCGCTCGAGCTTGATGCGCGCACCCTCGCGGATGTTCCCGGTGCCGAGGCCCACCGCGACCTCGCGGCGCTCCAGGGCCGTGTCGAGGGTCTCGCCCATGCCGGCGTGCACCCGGTACGAGGCGTCGGGCGCCGCGGCAACCTCCTCGGCGAGGACCCGGAGGTAGTCGGCCAGCACCTGGTCGATCAGCGCCTCGGTCGGCTCCACCTCGATGGCCCGCATCCCGGTCCGGACGATGGCCCGGTCGGTCATCCCGTCGAGCCGGAAGCTCCGGCAGGCGTCGCGCCGGCCGAAGGAGCGCTCGAAGGCGATCTCCAGCGCGCGGCGGCCCGACGCCCCCGGTGGTGACGAGGGTGCCATCGACGTCGAAGAGGAGAACGGTGGGTCGCATGTTCAGGGCTGGGACCCGGCAAGGGACGCCTGGAGCTCGCTCGCGCACCCCCGGGTCCTCCTCGCGCTCTAACCGGTCCTCGAGCGACTTGCGAGCCGCGGCGCCGCCGGCGCGCCCGAGGCCCCGCGCCGCGGCGGACCGGACCGACGGATCGGCGCGCCGAGCAGCGGGCCGAGGCGGGCCACGGCCTGATCCCGGTCGTGCGAGCCGAGCTCCTCGGCCACCGCGTCGCGCAGTCCCGGGTCGAGGCGGGGCGAGGCCACCGCGTCGCCCAGGGCGGCGAGGCCCGCCGCCGCCGGGAGGTCCGCCAGCGCGCGCGCGGCGGCGAGGCGCCGGCCCGGCTCGCCTGCGGATCGAGCAGCTCGGCCTGGAGCGCCGGGACGGCCTCGGGGCCGACGCCGGCGAACTCGGCCGGCCCGGCGTCCGGGGCGTCCAGCAGCGCCGCGACGCGCGCCGCGCCTCCTCGCTCGACCGCGCCGGACCGACGGAGCGCGCGCACGCCGGAGTGCAGAGGCAGGCGAGCAGCAGGACGGGAGCGAACCGGGACATCGGATGGCGGCGGAGTGTACCCTCGGGGCGGGACATGGCCGGACGGGTGATGTTCATCGTGCAGCGCGGCGGCTACGAGCCGGCCTACCAGGCGGCGTCCATGGGCATCACCGCGGCGGCGCTGGGGGAGAGGTGGTGTTCGTCTTCGCCTTCGAGGCCCTCCGGCAGCTCTGCCGCGGCGACTTCGGGCGCGCCCAGTCCGACCGCGAGATGGCCGAGGGGGCGCGGGCCGAGGGGGTGGGCGTGCCGCCTCCGGCGCAGCTCCTGTCCGAGGCGCGCGGCCTCGGGGCCCGGTGCATCGCCTGCGACACCATGCTCAAGCTCGCCGGCGTCTCGCTCGCCGGAGGCCGAGCGGGTGCTGGACGAGGTGCTGGGCCTGGCAGCGCTGTGGCGGCTCACCGAGGGCGCACGCCTGCTCACCTTCTGACACCTCCGTGCCGCCTGCTACGCTGGTCCGCTCCTCGACGATGCGTGTCCGCCCGTTCGCCCTCGTCGCCGCTGCCTGCTCCTCCGCCGCCGCCTGCCAGACCTACGACTTCATCCCCGTCGAGCCGCTCTCGCTGTCGCAGGAGCAGAGCAGCACGCCGATTGTGGTCAGGAAGTTCAAGCCGAACGTCATGGTGCTGGTGGACAAGTCGGGGTCGATGGACCTGCCGATGATCCCGTCGCTTCCCGCCTGCACGCGCAACGGCACGCTGTGCGGCTCCGGCGACACGGCGAAGACCAACCCCTGCAACGTGACGACGTGCCCGACGCGCTGGAGCGAACTGAACCTCGCCCTGGACCCGTTCCTCCAGGCCCAGGCGCAGACGGTGCGGTTCGGCCTCGCCTTCTTTCCGGAGCCCGTGACGGGGGTGGATCAGCCCAACTGCGTCCCCACCACCGCTGCGCGGGTGGACCTCCCGGCGAATCCGGACGACGACTCGGCGGCCACGCTCTCGGCGCTCTCGGACGCCGCGCGCTGGCGCTGTCCACGGTGAAGAGCCAGAACCCGCCCGGACCAATCGGCACCGGCGGAGCGACGCCGACGGGACCGAGCCTGCAGTTCTTCTCCACGTACGCTCCGCTGCTCGACCCGTTCCGGCTCGACCTGGTGCTCCTGCTGACCGACGGTCTCCCCAACTGCAACGGTGCCGTCCCGGCGGCGAATTGCGTCTGCACCGCCACCGCGGACCGCTGCCGCCCCAGGCATCCACCAGCCTCGACTGCCTGGACAAGGACCGGACGGTGCAGGCGGTGCAGGATCTCTCCTCGCGCGGAGTTCACCTCGTGGTCATCGGCTTCGGGGACGAGACGCGCGCCATTCTCGACGGCGGGGTGGACGGGTCCATCGTCCTGCAGGATCTGTCGCTCGCCGGGGCGTACCCGAGGCGCTGTCCCGGTCCGCAGCACGATGAGCCGTGCGGGCCGGGGAACGCGTGTCAGGGCGGGGTGTGCCAGCGGCAGTACTACCAGGCGCAGGACAGCGCCGGGCTCGGTGCGGCGCTCGCGGACATCACCGCCAACCTGGACCGCGAGCCGTGTCTCCGGGCGATCTCCCCCGCACCGACCTCGGAGGAACTCGTCCTGCTGACGCTCAACGGCACGCGATATCCGCCCGGGGACCAGACCTGGCACTACGTCCCGCCGGAGCAGGGCGGGCCTGCCATCCGCTTTCTGGGGCCCCTCTGCACCGCGATCGAGAACGCCACCACGCAGAACCCGGCGCTGCTCGACCTGCGCATCCTCCGCGTCCTCTGAGCGTGTGAGCGTGGTCGCCGCCGCGGGCACGAGGTAGGAGCGCGGTCGGCGATGTGGGTGTCGCTCCGAAATGGGGCTGCTGGCTCCCCGAGCGGGTATGCTCGTCGCCTGCGCATGCCCACCCAGCCCGTCCTCCGTCTCGCCGCAGTCTCGGCGCTCCTGCTCGTCCCGGTCGCCTGCCAGACCTACGACTTCGAGCCCGTCGCGCCGCTGTCGATCGGGCAGACCCAGACCAGCTCGGACGTGAAGGCGGTGAAGAACAAGCCGAACTTCATGTTGCTGGTCGACAAGTCGGGCTCGATGGACCAGCCGGTCGATCCGACGCTGCCCGCCTGCCACGTCGGCGGGGCCAACGGTCCGCTCTGTGGCGATCCGCAGAAGACGAACCCCTGCAACACCACGGTGTGCCCCACGCGGTGGAGCGAGCTGTCGAAGGCGCTGAACCAGTACATCCACGACTTCCCGCTGATCGGGCGCTACGGGCTGGCGCTCTTCCCCGAGCCGGAGAACAACGGCGGCTGCGGGCCGACGACGCAGCAGACCAGTCCGCTGCCCGACCAGCACCACCGACGACGATGCGACCCTGCAGGCCGCCGCCGATTCGACCCGGGCAGCGCTGAACCAGGTGAGCAGCAGCAACCCGCCCGGCCCCACCGGGACGGGTGGCGGGACTCCGACCGCGGCGAGCCTGGCGTTCCTCGGGACGGTTCCGAGCCTGGTGAACGACACCACGCGCGACGAGATCGTCATCCTCTTCACCGATGGCCTCCCCAACTGTGACGGGGCGCTGGGGAGCATCGCGGGCACGGCGGCGTGTCAGTGCACCTTCGGGCCGGCGCTCGACGACTGCGCCCCGAGCCTCCCGCCGTTCCCCGGCGCCGGCTGCCTCGACGTGGACCAGACGGTGAAGGCGGCGCAGTTCCTGGCCGGCAAGACGGTGCAGACCTACGTCGTGGGGTTCGGAGCGGAGACCGGAACCGCCTCGGCGCGCGATACGCTGCAGCGGATCGCGGTGGCCGGCGCGGTGCAGTATCCGCGGGTGTGCCCCGGCAGCCCGCCGAACCAGCCCTGCAGCGCCGACAACCCGTGCGACCTGGCCACGGGCCTCTGCACCAAGCAGTACTACCAGGCCAACGACGCATCGAGTCTCGGCCAGGTGCTGAAGCAGATCACCGCGCCCACCGCCGGTGTCTGCGAGCAGCCACTCACGGATGTGCCGACCGACGTTGCGCTGCTGAGCGTGCTGGTGAACGACAAGCCGTACCAGCCGGGCCCCACCACCTGGGTTTACGTCGATCCGTCACAGACCACGTCGGTGACCCACAAGCCCGGTCCGGCAGTGGAGTTCGTCGCCGGACAGCCGCTCTGCGAGCAGCTGAAGGCGTCCACCGCGGCGAACCCGGTGAACGTGCAGATCCGGATCCTGAAGGTCCTCTGAGCGGCTGACGGTCGGCGCCCCCGCCGGCCGCTGCTTGCCGCGCCGGGCGCCCGGGTCATACCGTCGGCGGCCCCGTGCGTCTCACCGTCCTCTCGCGCTCCCTCGCGGTCCCGTCCACGGCCCGGCTGGTGGCCGCGGCGCGTGCGCGCGGGCATGCGGTCCGGGTCCTGGACCCGGTGCAGGTGGAGATGCATCTCGACGGGGAGCGCGGGCATCTCCTCTACCGTCGGCGGCGGCTCGTGCTGCCGGACGTGGTGCTCCCGCGCATCGCCCAGTCCATCACCAGCTACGGCCTGGCGGTGGTGAACCAGTACGGGATGCTCGGCGTGCCGGTGATGAACACCGCGGCGGCCATCGCCCACGCGCGCAACAAGATGCGCTGCCTGCAGCTGCTCTCGGCGCACGGCATCTCGGTGCCGGCCACGGTGATGGCCCGGAGCGCCGGGGACCTCAAGGCGATGGTGCAGCTGGTGGGTGGGGTGCCCGGTGCTGGTGAAGCTGCTCGGCGGGGGCGACGAGCGCGGGGTGATGGTCTGCGAGACGCTCAACTCGCTCGAGGCGGCGCTGGAGGCGATCCTCGGCCTGGGCCACAACCTCCTCGTCCAGGAGTACGTGCGCAAGAAGGGCCGTGACGTGCGGGTGCTGGTGGTCGGCGGCAAGCCGCTGGCGGCGGTGCGGCGGCGGCCGCGGATGAACCGGCTGGCCCAGACGCTCAACCGGGGCGCCCGCTTCGAGCGCATCCCGATGACCGAGGCGCACGCCCGGGTGGCGGTGGAGGCGGCGCGGCTGATGGGGCTCGAGGTCGCCGCGGTGGACATGCTCGACGTCCGGGGGCCGCCCAAGGTGTTCGAGGTCCACTCCAGCCCGGGCCTGGCCGAGATGGAGAAGGCGGTGGGCGAGGACCTCGCCACCCCGGTCATCCACCGGGCCGAGCAGCTGGCCCGCGAGCGGCCGCCGGCGCTCGATCCCTCGCCGCTGCCCAGACTGTCCAGGCGGACGCGTCCCGGGGCGGCTTCGCTGAAGCGCGCCCGGGCTTCTTGATAGGGTGAAGGGCCGATGCGGCTCGCACGATGGATACCGATGACCGGGGCGCTCGTCGCCTCGCTGGCGCTGGGGGCCGAGCCGGACCCGACCTCGCTGTACAAGCTCTCCACCGATGGCACGACGGCGCGGGTGGCCCCGGGCAAGCCGGGGACGTTCGTGCTGGAGATCCAGAGCCTGAAGGGCGCGCACGTCTCGGACGAGGCGCCGCTGCGGATCCAGCTCTCGGGCTCCGGCCCGGTGACTCCCGGCAAGACGCAGCTGGTCTACGCGGACTCGGTGCGCAAGCCTTCCGCCACCGTGAAGTACCCCGACCCGCGCTTCGAGGTGCCGCTGAGCGTGAACGGGAAGGGCCCGGGGGCGGTGGAGGCGAAGGTGACCTTCTTCATCTGCACCGCCGATGCCTGCCTGCGCCAGCAGAAGACGCTCTCCGTCCCCGTGACGGCGGAGTAGCGAGAGCCGATGCCAGGCGAGAGCCGGACGGTGCACGGCATCCACCCGGTGCTCGAGGCGCTGCGGGCGCACCCCGGCGAGGTGCGAGCGGGTGTACGTGCTCGAGGGGAGCGTGCCGCCGCGCGCCGCCGCGGAGATCCTCACCCGGGCCCGCGAGGCGAGGGTACAGGTGGAGCGCGTGCCGCGCGAGCGGCTGGTGGCGATGGTCGAGGGCGGGGTGCACCAGGGCGTCGCGGCCCGGCTGCGCGAGTTCGGCTACGCGGAGCTCGACGACGTGCTCGCGCCGGGCGAAGGCCTCGGGGCAGCCCTCCGCTGGTGGTGGTGCTGGACGGGCTCCAGGACCCCCACAACCTCGGGCGCGGTGATCCGCTCGGCGGACGCGCTCGGGGCGCACGGGGTGGTGCTGGGCAAGGACCGCTCGGTGGGGGTGACCGCCACGGTGGCCCGGGCCTCGGCGGGGGCGGTGGAGCACGTCCCGGTGGCGCGGGTGACCAACGTCTCCCGGGCGCTGGAGGAGCTGAAGGCGGCGGGGCTCTGGGTGGTGGCAGCGGATCCGGAGGGGGACCCAGGCGGTGTGGGCGGCCCGGCTCGACGGCCCGCTGGCGCTGGTCATCGGGGGCGAGGGGGCCGGCGTCCGTCCGGGAGTGCTGAAGCACTGCGACCTGCGGCTGCGCATCCCGATGGCAGGTCAGGTGGCGTCGCTCAACGCCTCGGTGTCGGCTGCGCTGCTGCTGTACGAGGTGGCCCGGCAGCGGGCGGCGGCGCCGGGGGCGTTCGCCTTGACTCCGGCCAAGTCCGTCCCATAAAAGGCCCAGCCCTTCCGGGGCCCTGGCGAAGTGTACCCTGGGGGTCGGGGCGAGCTGCGTGCCGGTGTAGCTCAGCAGGTAGAGCAACTGATTTGTAATCAGTAGGTCGCGGGTTCGACCCCCGCCGCCGGCCAGGAGGCGTTCAAGGACGGCGTAGAGAGGAAAGTCATGGAGGGGTACCCAAGTGGCCAAAGGGAGCAGACTGTAAATCTGCCGGCTCTACGCCTTCGTTGGTTCGAATCCAACCCCCTCCAACCAGGCACGAGGAGCAGCAGGCGGGAATAGCTCAGTTGGTAGAGCGTCAGCCTTCCAAGCTGAATGTCGCGGGTTCGAATCCCGTTTCCCGCTCCAACACGAAGGCGGAGCGAAGACCAGCAGCAAGCCCTGATAGCTCAGTTGGTAGAGCGCATCCTTGGTAAGGATGAGGTCTCCAGTTCAATCCTGGATCAGGGCTCCATTCGAGGTTCGACGGAAATAGAGGAGCACAATGGCAAGGAAAAGTTCGACGCGCACCAAGCCGCACGTGAACGTGGGGACCATCGGCCACGTTGACCACGGCAAGACCACGCTGACCGCGGCGCATCACCAAGGTGCTGGCGAAGCAGGGCGGAGCCCAGGCGCTGGCCTACGATCAGATCGACAAGGCCCCCGAGGAGCGGGAGCGCGGGATCACCATCTCCACCGCGCACGTGGAGTACGAGACCAAGAACCGGCACTACGCCCACGTGGACTGCCCGGGTCACGCCGACTACGTGAAGAACATGATCACCGGCGCCGCCCAGATGGACGGGGCGATCCTGGTGGTGAGCGCGGCCGACGGCCCGATGCCGCAGACCCGCGAGCACATCCTGCTCGCCCGTCAGGTGGGCGTGCCCTACATCGTGGTCTACCTGAACAAGGTGGACATGCTGGACGACCCCGAGCTCCGCGAGCTGGTGGAGATGGAGGTCCGCGACCTGCTGAAGAAGTACGAGTTCCCGGGCGACAAGACCCCGATCATCGCGCGGCTAGCGCGCTCAAGGCGCTGGAGGGCGACACCAGCGAGATCGGCGAGGGCTCCATCATGAAGCTGATGGACGCGCTGGACACCTACATCCCGACGCCGGAGCGGGCGACGGACAAGCCGTTCCTGATGCCGGTGGAGGACGTGTTCTCCATCGCCGGCCGCGGCACGGTGGCCACCGGCCGCGTGGAGCGCGGCAAGGTGAAGGTGGGCGAGGAAGTGGAGATCGTCGGCCTCCGGCCGACGACCAAGACGGTGGTCACGGGCGTGGAGATGTTCCGCAAGCTGCTCGACGAGGGCATGGCGGGCGACAACATCGGCGCGCTGCTCCGTGGCCTGAAGCGCGAGGACGTGGAGCGCGGGCAGGTGCTGGCGAAGCCGGGCAGCATCACCCCGCACACCAAGTTCAAGGCGCAGATCTACGTGCTGACCAAGGAGGAGGGCGGGCGCCACACCCCGTTCTTCAAGGGGTACCGGCCGCAGTTCTACTTCCGCACCACCGACGTGACCGGGACGGTGAAGCTGCCCGGACAACGTGGAGATGGTGATGCCGGGGGACAACATCGCGATCGAGGTGGAGCTGATCACCCCCATCGCCATGGAGAAGGAGCTGCGGTTCGCCATCCGCGAAGGCGGCCGCACGGTGGGCGCCGGGCGTCGTCGCGGACATCATCGAGTAAGGGTACCGGCTGAGTGACGGTACGGAGGGGAGGGCTGCCCGGCTGGGCGGCTTTCCCCTCTGTGCCGTTCAGGAGAACGAGGAAGTCATGCCGAAGGGAAACAGGAGCATCATCTCGCTCGAGTGTCCGGTGTGTAAGCGCCGGAACTACTCGACGACCAAGAACAGGCGAAAGAGCCAGGACAAGCTCGAGCTGAGCAAGTTCTGCCCCTGGTGCCGGAAGCACACGGACCACAAGGAAGGAAAGGTCTGAGGTCAGCCGAAGTTCTAGGCCAGTAGCTCCAACGGTAGAGCAGCGGTCTCCAAAACCGCGTGTTGGGGGTTCGAATCCCTCCTGGCCTGCCATTCCGAAGTACCCGACGGGACCGACGACGACTCCATGGCAAGCAACGACGCAACGACCGTAGCCAACCGCTCCGCGATGACCCCCGAGCGGCTGGTGGTCATCTTCACGCTCTGCCTGGCGATCGTGCTGGTGCTGTTCCTCAAGCACGTCATCGGCCCGGTCTGGGTGGCGGTGGGGCTGCCGGATCGCCCGCTGGTGGAAGGCGCGGAGGAGTGGACGCTACAGCTCGCTGGTGGCGGTGGCGGTCACCGGCGGCGCTGCTGGTGGGGGCCTGGTACGAACACCCGGGTCCGGACGCTGGCGTTCGAGACGGCCTCGGAGCTGATGCGGGTGACCTGGCCGTCGCTCGAGGAGACGCGGGTCTCGACGGTCGCGGTGGTGGTGGCCTCGGTGGTGGCGGGGGTGGTGCTCTTCTTCATCGACACGCTCAGCTACAAGCTGATGGTCGAGTGGATGCCCCGCGATGTGGGGGAAGCTGTGATGGCCGACAAGCGGTGGTACGCGGTCCACACCTATTCGGGCTTCGAGAACAAGGCGAAGAAGAGCCTCGAGGAGAAGATCCGGCTGGAGGGGCTCGCAGGACTCGTTCGGCGAGATCCTGATCCCGGTGGAGCAGGTGGTGGAGATGGTGAAGGGGGAGAAGAAGACCTCCAAGCGGAAGTTCCTCCCCGGCTACATCCTGGTCCAGATGGAGATGAACGACCGGACCTGGCACCTGGTGAAGAACACGCCGAAGGTGACCGGCTTCATCGGCGCCGCGGCGAACGAGCAGCCGCCGCCGATCCCCGACGGCGAGATGGAGCGTCTGACGACGCAGATCTCCGAGGGCACGCTCAAGCCCAAGCCGAAGGTGCAGTTCGAGGATGGCGACACCGTCCGGGTCATCGATGGCCCGTTCAGCAACTTCAACGGCACGGTGGAAGAGGTGAACCCGGACAAGGGCCGGGTGAAGGTGCTGGTGTCGATCTTCGGCCGGGCGACCCCGGTGGAGCTGGACTTCATGCAGGTGGAGAAGACGAGCACCTAGGGCTCGAAGTGGAAGTGAAGTGGGCCGCGCGGAGCGTGTCGCCCCGGACAGCGTGTTCGGCCGTGGGAGGGCAGCCCGCCCGCATGCACCACGGTGAGGTCAGACGATGAAGAAGGTCACCGGACAGGTGAAGCTGCAGATCCCTGCGGGCAAGGCCAACCCGGCCCCGCCCATCGGGCCGGCGCTCGGCCAGCAGGGCGTCAACATCATGGAGTTCTGCAAGCAGTTCAACGCTGCGACGCAGGCGCAGGCGAAGGAAGGCCTGATCATCCCGGTGATCATCACCGTGTATCAGGACCGCTCCTTCACCTTCATCCTGAAGACGCCGCCGGCGGCGGTGCTGCTGAAGAAGGCAGCCGGGCTGCACACCGACAAGAAGAAGGGCTCGGGCGCGCACAAGCCGGGCAAGGAGAAGGTGGGGCAGGTGAACAAGGAAGCAGCTCGAGGACATTGCCAAGCTGAAGATGCCGGACATGACCGCCGGCTCGCTCGAGGCGGCGATGGCCACCATCGCTGGCACCGCCCGCTCGATGGGCATCGACATCGTCGACTGACGGCCTCGCCCAAGGACTCCTGACATGACGACCAAGACTGCGAAGAAGTTCCGTGCGGCGGCCGAGATGGTCGACCGCAACAAGCGCTACACCGTCGACGAGGCGTTCAAGCTCCTCAAGGAGACGGTTCCAAGCGCGGGATGAAGTTCGACCAGACGGTCGACGTGGCGATCAACCTCGGGGTCGACCCGAAGCACGCCGACCAGATGGTGCGAGGCGCGGTGGTTCTGCCCAACGGCATCGGCAAGACGGTGCGGGTGGCGGTGTTCGCCAAGGGCGAGAAGCAGCGCGAGGCGCAGGACGCCGGCGCCGACGTGGTGGGCGAGGCCGACCTGGCCAAGCGGATCGAAGAAGGCTTCATGGACTTCGATACGGTGATCGCGACGCCGGACATGATGGGCGTGGTCGGCCGGCTCGGAAAGGTGCTCGGTCCTCGCGGCCTGATGCCGAACCCGAAGGTGGGCACGGTGACCGCGGACGTGGCCAAGGCGATCCGCGAAGCGAAGGGCGGCAAGATCGAGTTCCGCGCCGAGAAGGCGGGCATCGTGCACGCTCCGGTGGGCAAGGCGTCGTTCCCGGCCGAGAAGCTGGCGGAGAACTTCAACGCGCTCATCGAGCTGGTGATGAAGCTCAAGCCGTCCACGGCGAAGGGCGTCTATCTGAAGAGCGCCACCATCAGCGCGACGATGACTCCGGGCATCAAGCTGGATGTCCAGGAGATCGGGGCGCGGTACCGGTAAAACGCTGAGCCGCGGGCCCTCGGCCGGACGGGCTTCCTGCTCGCTGCGAGGGCTCGCGGAGCTGCCACGTCGCGGGCGAGCTGCGGGAGCTCGTGGACCGAGCGAATGCGGCAGGTTCGTGGGTGCGGGTGGTCGAGCCCGGGGAGAGAAGCGCCCCTGTCGAACGCGGGGGGGGGGCGGGCGGTCGGTGCAGTGCCCGGACGGCGCTGGCCGCGGCCCGGACCGTGGCGGGTTGTCGCGCGTGCCCAGCAGACTCACGGCGCCGCTCCTGGTGTTTCCCAAACGCGACTGGGGGAACAAATTGGAACGGTCCCCTCCCGGGGGCGACGGCGCGAGGCCCCGTTTTGCGTTCCAAAATGTTTCGCGGACACGGGCGGGGTCACGCGGTGAACGCAACACCGGGGCACATCCCCGAGGTTGTGCGTGCACAGACAGACGACGAGTCAGAGGGCTGCAAACGGCAAGCTGGGACCGCGCCTCACGACCGAAGAGAGGCGGGAGGTGCTCAGGCGCATGTTTGCCGGCGACAACGTACACGCGGTCGCAGCTTCCTGCGGCCTGTGGCACCTGTCGGTGCACCGAATCGTCCGAAGGACTGGAGGCCTCAAACCTCGCTTACGTCCGAGGTCGACACGTCAGCTGGCCTTCGAGGAGCGGGAAGAAATCTCCCGTGGGCTCGAAGCGGGCTTCTCGATTCGAGGCATGGCCAGGGCACTCGGTCGGTCTGCTTCCACCGTGAGCCGGGAGATTCGCCGGAACGGCGGCAAGAGTCGGTACCGGGCGCGTCGGAGCGACGAAAATGGCTACCGGCGAGCCAGAAGACCGAAACCGGGCAAGCTTGCGACTTCCCCGCCGCTTCGCTGCGAGGTCGAGCAAATGCTCGAGGAGCGCCTCTCACCGGAGCAGATTGCCGCAACGCTCAAGTGCAGGTACCCGGGCATGCCGGAGATGCAGATTTCTCACGAGGCCATCTACAGGTCCCTCTTCGTCCAGGGGCGGGGAAAGCTCCGACAAGAGCTCGCCCGGCACCTGCGCACCGGCCGGACGCGGCGGCAGCCCCGAGCTGGTGCGGAACAGGATAACCGCTTTGGCCGGATGGTCCCCATTCGCGAGCGCCCGGCAGAGGCCTCGGACCGAGCTGTCCCTGGCAGCTGGGAGGGAGACCTCATCATCGGCAAGCACAACAGTGCCATCGCCACGCTGGTCGAGCGCAAGAGCCGCTTCGTCATGCTGGTCGCCCTGCCGGAAGGCCGGGACGCAGCCAGCGTCCGAGTCGCCCTCACGAAGAAGATTCTCACCCTCCCCGAGAACCTCCGAAGGGCACTGACCTGGGACAGAGGTGTGGAGATGGCCCAGCACGCTCAATTCACCGTCGACACCAGCGTCCAGGTCTACTTCTGCGACCCGCACAGCCCCTGGCAGCGAGGGACGAACGAGAACACCAATGGGCTACTCAGGCAGTATTTCCCGAAGGGAACCGACCTCCGGGCGGTTACCCCCGAAGAACTCGATGCCGCGGCGACCCAATTGAACCACCGGCCTCGAAAGACGCTCGGCTGGAAGACACCATCAGAGGTCCTCGCCCAGGCCGTTGCGGTGACTGCTTGAATCCGCCACGACCTGGGAGGCCGTTTCAGCCTCGACGGCTCTCGGCGGGCGGGCGGCGGCCGCGGTGACAGGTGACGAAACGCGGACGCCTCGGCCGTGACAACCCGCCCGCGCGGACAATCGAGGCCAGAGCCGGGCGAGGCACCTGCGCCCGTCCTCGGAGCCCCCGCGTCCCCTACGGGCAGATCGCCCCGGCCGGAACGTGAGCGCGACACCGTTCATGCAGTAGCGCAGCCCGGTCGGCTTCGGCCCGTCGTCGAACACGTGCCCCAGGTGCCCACCGCACCGCCGGCAGTGGACCTCCGTCCTGGCCATGAGGAAGTTTGCCTTCCTCCGTCGTCCCCACGGCATCGGGGAGCGGCGCGTAGAAGCTCGGCCAGCCGGTCCCGCTGTCGTACTTGGTCTTCGACGAGAAGAGCGGCAGGGCGCAGCCCGCGCAGACGAACATCCCGGCGCGGTGTTCCTCCAGCAGCGGGCTGGTCCACGCCCGCTCCGTGCCCTCGTGCCTCAAGACCTGGTAGCCGGCGGGAGAGGATCGCCCGCCACTCGGCATCCGTCTTCTCCACCTCGAAGCGCTTCGGGGACGACGCCGCCCGGCCGCTCCGGACGAGCCCGAGCGCCCCGACGGCCAGCGCTCCTCCGAGCAGCGCGCGGCGAGTGAGGCTCACGACCGGTCCGGGTCCTCGCGTGGCGGGGCAGGGGGCACGACTCCCGTCCGTGCTTCTCGTCCCACTGCTGGTGGTACCCCTCGGCCACCCAGAACGGGCCGGCCGGCGCGATCTCGGTGGTGATCCGGTCCACGAGCTTCTTCTGCTCGGCATTCCGCGACGCCAGCGCCTGCTGCTGCTGCTCCGGACCGAAGGTGAAGATCGCCGACCGGTACTGCGAGCCGACGTCAGGGCCCTGCCGGTCGCCGCTCGTCGAGTCGTGCGAGCTCCAGAAGATCTCGAGCAGCCGGCCGTAGCTGACCTTCGCCGGGTCGAACTCGATCAGCACCGACTCGGCATGGCCGGTCCCATGGTCACTGACCTCCTCGTAGCTCGGGTTCCGGGTGTGGCCGCCCGTGTAGCCCACGGCGGTGGCCACCACGCCCGGCGACCTGGCGGAACCGGTACTCCGTCCCCCAGAAGCAGCCCTGGGCAAAGATGGCGAGGGCGTGCCCGGTGGCGGGCTTCAGCGGCGTCCCGGCCCCGACCCCACCCGGCGCCGTCCCCACCGGAAGCGGGACGACCGCGTGCTCCGACCCGGCGGCGGCGAGCGGGCCTCGAAACAGGATGGCAAGAAGAAAGGCCCCGGCGAGGGGGACGAGGAGGGCTGGGCGCATGGTATGAGGAGTACGCGCGAGCCCCCGGTCCGGTCACGGTGGGGGCCCCCGGACCGACCGTCCGGGTGGGCTTTGACAACCGGCCCGGTCATTGCTACATGCGCCGATTCCGCCGGGAGCGACAGCCCGGCAACCCCCTGGTCCAAGACCGCAGGGACGGGTGTAACCCCCGTCGAAATGGAGGCCGGCGACGGCCCGACCTCCAGCCCTGCCGAGACGAAGGGAGCGCTGGGACCCGGACGCGGGACCCAGGACGCGGGGCCTCCCCGCATGAGGAGGACGCCCTCGAGGCGTCCCTCTCGCTCTTGCCACTCTGGCTCAGGGCAGCAGCCGGCGCCGACAGACGGCCCGGCACGATGGGAGGTGAGACAGAGTGGAGAAGAGCGAGAAGGAAGTGATGATCAAGGAGCTGAACGAGAAGTTCGCCCGGGCCAAGACGGCCATCGTGGCGGAGTTCTCCAAGCTCAACGTGGAGACGGTCACCCGGTTGCGGAAGAAGTTCCGCGACTCCGGCGTGGACTACAAGGTCCTCAAGAACACCCTGGCGAAGCGCGCTGCGAAGGGCACGCCCGTCGAGGTGGTGAGCGACGACTTCACGGGTCCTGTGGCGATCGCCATCGGGTACGACGACGTGGTCGTCCCGGCGAAGATCCTCCAGGAGTTCCTCAAGGACCTGGAAACCATCAAGGTCCGGAGCGCGGTCGTCGAGGGCAAGAAGGTCACTGCCGCAGGCGTGGCTGCACTGGCGAAGCTGCCAGGGCTGCCGGAGCTCCGGGCGCGGATCCTCGGGATGCTCAACCAGCCGGCGGCCAAGCTCGCCCGGACGGTGGCCGAGCCAGGAAGCCGCCTCGCGCGCCTGATCAAGGCCCGCGCCGAGGCACTGGAGAAGCAAACGTCATAGCAGCTATAAGATTTCTAACCCTTTCACTGGGGACCGCTCTGCTGCGCAGAGTCAAGTCCCGTTAAGAGGCTGAATTCCGCCATGGCAGACCTGAATCAGATCGTCGACTCGCTGTCCTCCCTCACCGTGATGGAGGCCGCCGAGCTGGTGAAGAAGCTCGAAGAGAAGTGGGGCGTGTCCGCAGCCGCCGTTGCCGTTGCTGCGTCCGGCGCCGGTGGCGGGGCCGCTGCCGCTGCCCCCGCCGAGGAGAAGACCGAGTTCACGGTCGTCCTCGCCAATGCGGGTGCGAACAAGATCAACGTCATCAAGGAGATCCGCGCCATCACCGGCCTGGGCCTGAAGGAGGCCAAGGACCTGGTCGAGGGTGCTCCGAAGACGGTGAAGGAAGGCGTCAACAAGGACGACGCCAAGAAGATCAAGGACCAGCTCACCGCGGCTGGCGCCACGGTCGAGATCAAGTAGTCGGCGAGTGGCCGAGCCGTGGCACCGGGGCCCACGTCCCCCGGTGCCCAGCGCTCCTTGAGCTCTCCGTTCCAGGCGTGCCGGCGATCTCCTCCTTGAGCGAGGAGCGCCGGCACCAGCCTTTTTCAGAAACCTGCTGCGTCCCGTCGTCTGGGAGACCGAATGCCCACCACAGTCCAGAACAACTTCCGCATCCGGAAGAGCTTCGCGAAGATCCAGAAGATCATCGACATCCCCAACCTCATCAACATCCAGAAGCAGTCGTACGAGAAGTTCCTCCAGGCGGACTGTCGCCCGGACAAGCGCGAGGACGTCGGACTGCAGGGCGTCTTCAAGTCGGTCTTCCCCATCCGCGACTTCAACGAGACCAGCTCGCTGGAGTTCGTGAGCTACCACCTCGAGAAGCCGAAGTACGACGTCGACGAGTGCCACCAGCGCGGGATGACCTACTCGGCGCCGATCAAGGTCGTGGTCCGCCTGGTGGTCTGGGACAAGGACGAGGAGACCGGCGCGCAGACGCATCCGCGACGTGAAGGAGCAGGAGGTCTACTTCGGCGAGATCCCGCTGATGACCCAGAACGGGACCTTCATCATCAACGGCACCGAGCGCGTCGTCGTCAGCCAGCTGCACCGCAGCCCCGGGCGCCTTCTTCGACCACGACAAGGGCAAGAGCCACAGCTCGGGCAAGCTGCTCTACAACGCCCGCATCATCCCCTACCGCGGCTCGTGGATCGACTTCGAGTTCGACCACAAGGACCTGCTCTACGTGCGCATCGATCGCCGCCGGAAGCTGCCGGCCACGGTGCTGATCCGCGCGCTGGGCGCCGTGCCGGACACCGCGAAGAAGAACCCCATCGAGTTCCAGCGGCACCACCGAGGAGATCCTCAACTACTACTACGCCACCGAGACCATCTACCTGCACTCGGCGAGCGAGTTCGAGAAGTCGGTGGAGCTCGAGCTGCTCCCCGGCCAGCGCGCCACCCGCGACATCAAGACCAAGTCCGGCGAGGTGATCGTCAAGAAGAACCGCAAGTTCACCCGCGGGGCGATCAAGAAGCTCGAGGCGGCGAAGATGCGCACGCTGCCCATCGACGCCGGACGAGCTCTTCACCAAGGTCTCCGCCTACGACGTGGTGGACGAGGCGCACCGGCGAGGTGATCCTCGAGTGCAACGAGGAGGTCAGCCAGGAGAAGGTCGACGAGCTCCTCAAGCGCGGGATCAAGGAGTTCAAGGTCCTCTTCATCGACAACCTCAACGTGGGTCCGTACCTGCGTGAGACGTTGATGCTGGACAAGATCGACTCGCCCGAGCAGGCGATCATGGAGATCTACCGGCGGCTCCGCCCCGGCGATCCGCCGACGCCCGAGACGGCGACCAACCTCTTCACCAACCTCTTCTTCAACCCCGAGCGCTACGACCTGTCCAAGGTCGGCCGCCTCAAGCTGAACTTCAAGTTCGGCCTCGAGGAGCCGCTCGACGGGCAGATCCTCACCAAGCGCGACATCCTCGAGGTCATCCGCTACCTGATCGACCTCAAGAACGGCAAGCGGGACCATCGACGACATCGACCACCTCGGCAACCGCCGCGTCCGCGCGGTGGGCGAGCTGCTCGAGAACCAGTACCGCATCGGCCTGGTCCGGATGGAGCGGGCGATCAAGGAGCGCATGAGTCTTCAGGAAATCGAGACGCTGATGCCGCACGACCTGATCAACGCCAAGCCGGTCACGGCGGTGATCAAGGAGTTCTTCGGGTCGTCGCAGCTGTCGCAGTTCATGGACCAGACCAACCCCCTGTCCGAGGTGACGCACAAGCGGCGCCTCTCGGCCCTCGGGCCCCGGCGGTCTGACCCGCGAGCGCGCCGGCTTCGAGGTGCGCGACGTGCACCCCACCCACTACGGCCGCATCTGCCCCATCGAGACGCCGGAAGGCCCGAACATCGGCCTCATCGCCTCGCTGTCCACCTTCGCCCGGGTCAACGAGTTCGGCTTCGTCGAGACCCCGTACCGCAAGGTCGAGGCCGGCGCGGTCACCGGCGAGACCGCCTTCTACTCGGCGCTGGAGGAGGAGAAGCACACCATCGCCCAGGCGAACGCCGAGTTCGACAAGAAGGGCAAGTTCATCAACGAGCTGGTGTCCAGCCGGCGCGGGGGTGAGTTCGTCCAGGCCAAGCCCGAGGACGTCGATCTGATGGACGTGTCGCCGAACCAGCTGGTCTCGGTGGCCGCCTCGCTGATCCCGTTCCTCGAGAACGACGACGCCAACCGCGCGCTCATGGGCAGCAACATGCAGCGCCAGGCGGTGCCGCTCCTTCGCACCCAGTCGCCGCTGGTGGGCACGGGCATGGAGGCGGTGGTGGCCCGCGACTCGGGCGTCACCTGCGTGGCGCGCCGCGACGGCGTGGTCGAGGCCGTGGACGCCAGCCGCATCGTGGTGAAGGCGGACATGCCGGCAGCGTCTCGGACGTGGCGTCCGAGGTCGACATCTACAACCTGCTCAAGTACCAGCGGTCGCAACCAGAACACCTGCCTGAACCAGAAGCCCATCGTGAAGAAGGGCGACCGGGTGCGGAAGGGCGACGTCATCGCCGACGGGCCCGCCACCGAGACCGGTGAGCTGGCGCTGGGCGCGAACGTGGTCGTCGCCTTCATGCCCTGGCAGGGCTACAACTTCGAGGACTCGATCCTCCTGTCCGAGCGCCTGCTGAAGGACGACATCTTCACCTCGATCCACATCGAGGAGTTCGAGTGCATCGCCCGCGACACCAAGCTCGGGCAAGGAAGAGATCACCCGCGACATCCCCAACGTCGGCGAGGAGGCCCTCAAGGACCTCGACGAGTCGGGCATCATCCGCATCGGCGCCGAGGTGAAGCCGGGCGACGTCCTGGTCGGGAAGATCACCCCCAAGGGCGAGACCCAGCTCAGCCCCGAGGAGAAGCTGCTCCGGGCCATCTTCGGCGAGAAGGCGGGCGACGTGCGCGACAGCTCGCTCCGCGTCCCCCCGGGCGTCACCGGCACCATCATCGGGGCCAAGGTGTTCAGCCGCAAGGGCGTGGAGAAGGACGAGCGGGCCAAGCAGATCGAGTCGCCGGACGAGGCGAAGCTCCTCAAGGACCAGAACGACGAGATCAAGGTCATCCAGGACTCGGCGTTCGCCCGTCTGCGCAAGATGCTCGACCGGCAAGGAGGTCGAGGGCCGGCTCATCGACGACAAGGGCAAGGTCCTCCTCAAGAAGGGCGACGCCCTCGACGACGCGCTGCTCGCCACCGTGCCCTACCGGTACTGGAACGAGATCAGCGTCGGCGAGCCGCTGGACAGCAAGGTCCGCGACATCCTCAGCAGCCTCGAGGAGCAGAAGGAGGCGGTGAAGCTCGTCTTCGGCGAGAAGATCGCCCGCATCAAGAAGGGCGACGAGCTGCCGCCGGGCGTCATCAAGATGGTCAAGGTGTACGTGGCCATCAAGCGCAAGCTCGCGGTGGGCGACAAGATGGCCGGCCGCCACGGGAACAAGGGCGTGGTCAGCCGCGTCCTCCCCGAGGAGGACATGCCGTACCTCGAGGACGGCCGTCCGGTGGACATCGTGCTCAACCCGCTCGGCGTGCCGAGCCGCATGAACATCGGGCAGATCCTCGAGACCCACCTCGGCTGGGCGGCGCGCGGCGTGGGCGAGCGGCTCCAGACCTTCATCGAGGAGAAGTGGAGCGGCGAGCAGCTCAAGAAGGAGCTGAAGACCATCTACGACGACCGGGCCTTCGGGGAGTTCATCGACGGCCTGCCGGACAAGGAGGTCGTCACCCTCTGCCAGCGGCTCCGCAAGGGCATCCACGTGGCCACCCCGGTGTTCGACGGCGCGCGGGAGAACGAGATCCACGCCCTGCTCGACGAGGCGGCGCTGCCCGCGCTCGGGCCAGATGGTGCTCTTCGACGGACGCACCGGCGAGCCGTTCGACCAGAACGTCACCGTGGGCGTGATGTACATGCTCAAGCTCCACCACCTGGTGGACGAGAAGATCCACGCCCGGAGCATCGGGCCCTACTGCCTGGTCACCCAGCAGCCGCTGGGCGGCAAGGCGCAGTTCGGCGGACAGCGCCTCGGCGAGATGGAGGTCTGGGCGATGGAGGCCTACGGCGCGGCCTACACGCTCCAGGAGTTCCTCACCGTGAAGTCCGACGACGTGGTGGGCCGGACCCGGATGTACGAGGCCATCGTCAAGGGCGACAACGTGCTCGAGTCGGGCCTGCCCGAGTCGTTCAACGTGCTCCTCAAGGAGCTCCAGTCGCTGGCCCTGGACGTCGAGCTGCTGGAGACCGCCCCGCCGGAACGGCAGCGGTCGCTCGGTGACGGGTTCGACGGCGAGCCGAAGAAGACCGGGACGGACGCGTGATCTGCCGGCGCCCCGCAGCACGGGGGGCGCCGCCTGAAAGCTTCAAGTGGCCGGGTGACCGCGCCTGCGCGACTCCGGCCGGGCAGTGAACGAAAGATTCGGAGGCAACGTGAAGGACATCTTCAACTTCTTCGAGAAGCCGAAGGACCCGCTCTCGTTCCAGGCGATCCGCATGGCGCTCGCGTCGCCCGGACAAGATCCGGCAGTGGTCCCACGGCGAGGTGAAGAAGCCCGAGACGATCAACTACCGCACCTTCAAGCCGGAGCGGGACGGGCTCTTCTGCGCCCGCATCTTCGGCCCGGTGAAGGACTACGAGTGCAACTGCGGCAAGTACAAGCGCATGAAGCACCGCGGGGTGGTCTGCGAGAAGTGCGGCGTCGAGGTCATCCAGTCCAAGGTGCGCCGCGAGCGGCTGGGCCACATCACCCTCGCCACCCCGGTGGCGCACATCTGGTTCCTCAAGAGCCTGCCGTCGCGCATCGGCAACCTGCTCGACATCACGCTGAAGGACCTGGAGAAGGTCCTCTACTGCGAGAGCTACATCGTCATCGACCCGAAGGCGACGCCGCTGGTCGAAGGGCGAGCTCGTCTCCGAGGAGAAGATGCACCGGCTCTCCAGGAGCACGGCGAGGACAGCTTCACCGCCGGCATGGGCGGCGAGGCGGTCCGCGAGATGCTCCGAGGCGATCGACATCCACAAGCTCGTCGGAGGAGCTCCGCCGCGAGATGAGGGAGACCAACTCGCGAGGCCAAGCGGAAGAAGATCGCCAAGCGGCTCAAGGTCGTCGAGGCGTTCCGCATCTCCGGCAACCAGCCCGGAGTGGATGATGCTCGACGTCATCCCGGTCATCCCGCCCGACCTGCGCCCGCTGGTCCCGCTCGACGGCGGCCGGTTCGCCACCTCCGACCTGAACGACCTCTACCGCCGCGTCATCAACCGGAACAACCGCCTGAAGCGGCTCCAGGAACTGAACGCCCCGGACATCATCATCCGCAACGAGAAGCGGATGCTGCAGGAGGCGGTGGACGCGCTGTTCGACAACGGCCGCCGCGGCAAGACCATCACCGGCCCGAACAAGCGGCCGCTGAAGTCGCTCTCCGACATGCTGAAGGGCAAGCAGGGCCGGTTCCGCCAGAACCTGCTCGGCAAGCGCGTGGACTACTCGGGCCGCTCGGTGATCGTGGTCGGCCCGGAGCTGAAGCTGCACCAGTGCGGCCTGCCGAAGATCATGGCGCTCGAGCTGTTCAAGCCGTTCATCTACAACAAGCTCGAGGAGAAGGGGTACGTCACCACCATCAAGAGCGCGAAGAAGATGGTGGAGAAGGAGCGCCCCGAGGTCTGGGACATCCTCGAGGAGGTCATCCGCGAGCACCCGGTGCTCCTGAACCGCGCGCCGACGCTGCACCGCCTCGGCATCCAGGCGTTCGAGCCGGTCCTCATCGAGGGCAAGGCCATCCAGCTGCACCCGCTGGTCTGCGCGGCGTTCAACGCCGACTTCGACGGCGACCAGATGGCGGTGCACGTGCCGCTCTCCGTCGAGGCGCAGATGGAAGCGCGCGTGCTGATGATGTCGCACCAACAACATCCTCAGCCCCGCCAACGGCAAGCCGATCATCGTCCCGACGCAGGACATGGTGCTCGGCATCTACTACCTGACCCGCCAGCGCGAGTTCGCCAAGGGCGAGGGCCGGGTGTTCGCCTCGCCCGAGGAGGTGCGCGCCGCGTACGACCACGGCGAGGTCGACCTCCAGGCGAAGGTCAGTCGCCGCATCGACGGCGTCCCGCAAGGAGACCACCGTGGGCCGCGTGCTGCTCTGGGACATCGTGCCCGCGAAGCTCGGCTTCGACGCCATCAACAAGGTCCTCGACAAGAAGCAGCTCGGGAACCTGATCGACATCTGCTACCGCCTCACCGGCGAGAAGGAGACCGTGCTCCTCGCCGACCGCATCCGGACGCCTCGGGTACACCTACGCCACCAAGGCCGGCATCTCCATCGCCATCAAGGACATGGTGATCCCGCCGAAGAAGCAGGAGTTCCTCGACTACGCCCGGAAGGAAGTGGCCGAGATCGAGAACCAGTACCTCGAGGGTCTGATCACCGACGGCGAGCGCTACAACAAGGTCATCGACATCTGGGCCGAGGTCACCGAGGAGGTCGCCGGGGAGATGATGCAGCGAGATCTCCCAGGAGGAGGTCGACGGGCGAGAACACGGCCGGCAAGCGCGAGACGCGCAAGCAGCCCTCGTTCAACCCGATCTACATCATGGCCGACTCCGGAGCGCGCGGCTCCGCGCAGCAGATCCGCCAGCTGGCCGGAATGCGCGGCCTGATGGCCAAGCCCTCGGGCGAGATCATCGAGACGCCGATCACCGCGAACTTCCGCGAAGGCCTCTCGGTGCTCCAGTACTTCATCTCCACCCACGGCGCCCGCAAGGGCCTGGCCGACACGGCGCTCAAGACCGCCAACTCCGGCTACCTGACCCGCCGCCTGGTCGACGTCGCGCAGGACGCGATCATCACCGAGTACGACTGCGGCACGATGGACGGCATCGATCTCGGCGCCCTGGTCGAGGGCGGCGAGATCATCGAGCCGCTGGGCGAGCGCATCCTGGGCCGCGTGGCCCTGGACGACATCCACGACCCGGTCACCGGCGAGGTGCTGGTCCGGGCCAACGAGGAGATCGACGAGGACAAGGTCAGCAAGATCGAGGACGCCGGTCTCGACAAGGTGAAGATCCGCTCGGTGCTCACCTGCCAGGCCCGGCGCGGCATCTGCGTCGAGTGCTACGGCCGCGACCTCGCGCGCGGCCGCAAGGTCATCGATCGGCGAGGCGGTGGGCGTCATCGCCGCGCAGTCCATCGGCGAGCCCGGCACCCAGCTCACGATGCGCACCTTCCACATCGGCGGCGCGGCGACCCGGCGCGCCGAGCAGTCCAGCCTCGAGAACCGCAACGCGGGCACGGTGAAGTTCCACAGCCTGAAGACCGTGAAGCGCGCCGACGGCACGCTGGTGGTCATGAACCGCAACGGCGAGCTGCTCGTGGTCGACGACTCGGGCCGCGAGCGCGAGCGCTACCAGGTCATCTACGGCGCCAAGCTGATGGTGAAGGAAGGCCAGAAGCTCGAGGCCGCGCACGCTGATCGCCGAGTGGGACCCGTTCGCGGTGCCGCTCCTCACCGAGGTCGGCGGCATCGTGCGGTTCGACGACATCATCGAAGGCGTCACGATGAACGAGACGCTCGACGAGGTCACCGGCCTGTCGCGCAAGACGCATCATCGAGTCCAAGGACCCCGACGCCCGGCCCGCGCATCACCATCGAGGACGAGAAGGGCGAGGTGAAGACGCTGCCGAGCACCGAGCAGCCGGCCAGCTACTACCTGCCGCAGGGCGTCGATCATCACCGTCGAACGACGGCGACGCGATCACCGCCGGCGAGATCATCGCCAAGATGCCGCGCGAGACCACCAAGACCAAGGACATCACCGGCGGTCTGCCCCGCGTCGCCGAGCTGTTCGAGGCGCGCAAGCCGAAGGATCACGCGGTCATCGCGGAGATCGACGGCGTGGTCTCGTTCGGCAAGGACACCAAGGGCAAGCGCAAGCTGATCATCACCCCCGAGGTGAACGGCGAGCAGCGCACCGACCTGGCCAAGGAGTACCTGATCTCCAAGGGCAAGCACATCAGCGTGCACGCCGGCGACCGGGTGCGGGCCGGCGAGCCGATGATGGACGGCGCGGCCAACCCGCACGACATCCTCAAGGTGCTCGGCGAGAAGGAGCTGGCCCGCTACCTGGTGGACGAGGTGCAGGAGGTCTACCGGCTGCAGGGCGTGAAGATCAACGACAAGCACATCGAGACGATCGTCCGGCAGATGCTGCGCCGGGTGCGGGTCACCGACGTGGGCGACACCAGCTTCCTGGTCGACGAGCAGGTCGAGCGCTGGGTGTTCGAGGAGGAGAACGAGAAGGTGATGAGGCCGGCGGCGACAGCCGGCGGTCGGCGAGCCGCTGCTCGCTCGGCATCACCAAGGCCTCGCTCTCCACCGAGTCGTTCATCTCGGCGTCCTCCTTCCAGGAGACCACCAAGGTGCTCACCGAGGCCGCGATCAACGGCAAGGTCGACTACCTGCGCGGCCTCAAGGAGAACGTCATCATGGGCCGGCTGATCCCCGCCGGCACCGGCCTCGCCGCAGTACAAGCACCTCGACCTCGAGGTGGAGAGCCCGGCCGACGGAGATCAGCCATCTCGAGGCGGCGCTGGCGGGGGCCCACGACGACGGGCCTATGCTGCCGCCCGAGACGGCGCTCCCGCCGCTCGGCACCACGTCCAGCGCCAGCTGACTTCAGCGCGGCTCGGCCGAGAAGTGAACGAGGCCGTCCCCGTCATCCTGGCGGGGGCGGCCTCTTCTTTCAGCACCGGGTAGGCTGACCGGCGTGCAGCGCTCCGGAGCCCGCGTCGCGCCGACCTTCCCCAGCTCCGGGCGCTGGCCGCTCGGGAGCCCTGCGCGGCTCGGGCACGCGCTCCTTCTGATCGCGCTGCTGGCCCTGACCCGGGTGGGCGGCTTCCTGGTGCTGTCGTGGGTGACCGGTCGCACCGACCTCGAGACCATCGACGGCGTCACCTTCGCCGTGCTCCTCGGAACCAGCGTGCTGTCCGTCGGAGGCGTCCTCGGGCTCGGACTGCTCCGCTGGGGACGGCTGTCCCTGGCCGACCTCGGGTGGAGCGCGGCGCGCCTCGGGCCCGACCTCGCAAGGGGGCTTCTCGGGGGCGCGGCGTGCTGCGGCATCGTCCTCCTTCTGGAGATGACCGCCGGGGCGACCGCGATCGAGGCCTTCCAGGGCTGGTGGTCCATCCCGCCCCTGGAACGCCTCCTGGTCGTGCTGATCGGTCTCGAGGCCGCACTGACCGAGGAGACGCTGTTCCGGGGAGACCTGCAGCCCACGCTCCAGCGGATGCTCGGCCGGGGGGCTGGCCTCCTGCTCACCGCGGTGATCTTCGCCGCCTATCACTTGCGGTTCGGGGTGCTGGGACTGCTCGGGAAGACCGCCTTCGGCCTGCTGTTCGGGATCCTGCGGGACCGGACGGGTGGCAGGCTGGTGGCACCCGCCCTGGCGCACTGGATCAGCTGGACTGTGATGGGCTTCCGCTGACCGACGCTGTGCCGGTCCCGGGGGTGCACACGGGGGCCGATTCGTGCGAAATGGAGTGTTCCGGAGGTGTCGATGCTCGGGGTGGGAGACACGGCGCCGGAGTTCGAGGCGCGCGACTGTCAGGGACGGCCGGTCCGGCTCGGAGACTTCCGCGGCCGACGACTGGTGCTGTTCTTCTTCCCCAAGGCCTTCACCGCCGGGTGCACCGAGGAGATCCGCCACTTCCGGGACAACCAGGCCCGCATCCGGGAGCTCGGCGGCGAGCTGGTGGGCGTCTCGGTGGACAAGCCCGAGGTGCAGTGCGAGTTCGCCCGGAGCGAGCAGATCGAGTACCCGCTGCTGGGCGACAGCGAGCGGAAGATCTCCGAGAAGTTCGGCGTCCTCTGGCCCGTGGTCCGCATCAACCGCCGCGTGACGTTCGTGGTCTCGCCCGAGGGGCGGATCGAGGACGTCATCCAGCACGAGCGCCAGGTGTGGCGTCACCTCGACGACGTCATCGCCGCGCTCGAGAAGCACGTCGGGGCCGCCGCCCCCGTGTGACCGGGGCTGCCTCGAGCCCGGTGTCAGGCGTCAGGGTGGCACCGGCACCGCGCAGCTCTGCAGTGCCTCGGGACGGTTCTTCGCCACCAGGCTCCAGCGGTCCACCGCGTGGCCCGTCGCCTCGTCGAACGTCGGCGTGCCGCCCGCGTACATCGTCCCCTGGGGATTTCCGTAGTCGTCGAGCCCGTGTCCCTTGAGCCACTTCTCCACGCACTCGGTCTGCCTGGCGTTCAGTCGTGGCCCGCTGGAGCTCGTCGGGGCGGGGGCGCGCTCGGCCGCGGGCTGGGGACGGGCGGCAGTGGCAGCGGAGGGCGCCGGCGCCGGCGTGCTCGCCTGATGCGAGCCGGAAGGACGACACGCGACCATGGCGAGCGCTGAGAGCAGGAGCAGGGCAGGGCGCATGTGACGTACCCTACCGCCGGAGATGGCGGGTGCGACGGTCATCATCGGGATGGGGGGCCTCGGTTGTCCGGCGGCGGTCGCTCTCGCCTCGGCGGGCATGCGCCGTCTCACGCTCGTCGACGGTGACCGGATCGAGACGTCGAACCTCCACCGCCAGCCGCTCTACGGCCCCGCGGACGTCGGCCGCCCCAAGGTCGATGTTGCCCGCGAGCGGCTGGAGCACGCCTTCCCCGGCCTGGAGATCCAGACCTGGGTCAAGCGTGTCGGGCCGGCGGACGTCGACGGGCTCCTCTCGGCCCACACCCTGGCGATCGACGGGACCGACTCGGTCGGGGCCAAGTTTCTCCTGAGCGACGCGGTGACCCGGACGGGGATTCCTCTCGTGTCGGGCGGCGTCGTCCAGTGGGGCGGGCAGGCGATGCGCATCGACCCCGGGGGGGCCTGCCTCCGCTGTCTCTACGGCACGGCGCCGCGCGAGGAGGATGTCCCCACCTGCGCCCGGGCCGGCGTGCTCGGCTCGCTCGCCGGAGTGCTCGGCGCGCTGCAGGCCTCCCTCGCGCTCGGGCCGCCCTCGCCGGCCGGACGCAGCACCCTCCACGTGGTGGACGGCCGGAGCTTCCGGTTCCGGACCCTGACCGTCCGGCGTGTCCCGGGCTGTCCCGGCTGCGGAGCGCGGGCATGAGCGTCCCCGACGCGCACATCGACATCACGCGGGAGGTCTGCCCCATGACCTTCGTGCGCACCAAGATCGCCCTCGAGCGCCTCCCCGTGGGCGGCGTCCTCGAGGTCCGGCTCAAGGGAGACGAGCCGCTGAGGAACGTGCCGGACAGCGCGCGTGACGCGGGCCACACGGTGCTCGCGCTGGAGCGGCTCGAGGACGGCACCTGGCGGCTCCTCCTCCGACGGGAGGCGCCCCGGTGCTGAGCGAGCCGCAAATCCAGCGCTACGCCCGGCAGGTGCTGCTCCAGGACGTGGGCGAGCGTGGGCAGGAGGCGCTCGGCGCGGTGCGGGTCGAGCTCGCAGTCGGCGGCGAGGTCGCCCGCGCCGCCGCCGCGTACCTCCGGGCAGGTGGAACCGAGGTGAACGTCGCCGATGGCTCGCCGGGGCCCTGGGCCGGGACACCGCCGCTCCTCGGCCCGGCGCCATCCCGCCTCGTCGAGGTCACCGCCGCGCCGGACGTCCCCACAGGCGAGGGGCTCGCGGTCGGCCAGCGCCCGGGGGCGCACGTCCTCTGGTCGGCCGGACGGGACGGCTGCCCGGCGTGCATCCGCACGGCGAGCCGGGAGCTCCGGCCCCCGGCGGCGCAGTCCGCGTCCGGCGTGCAGGTCGGAACGCTCCTCGCCCTGCTCGTGCAGCGCCGGGCGCTCGGCGTGGCCCCGCCGCTCGAGGGGGTGGAGGTCTCGGACACCGGCGTGCTCTCGACCCTCGCCGCCCCGGTGTGCGCCCACCGACCACCGGTCGTCCCGCCCGAGCGACTGGCCGAGCTCCTCGGTCACCTCGCCGCCGCCCTGCCGGACGAGGGATGCGCCGTGCTCGTCGGAGGCGACTCCGCCGTCCGGCTCGTCCCGATGGTCAATGCGCAGGACGCACACCATGCCCGGGACCCCGCGGCGTTCCCCCGGACGGCCCGGACCGCGTTCAGCCTCGACCCGCGTGCCTGGCTCGCCCTGCTCCGTTCCGCCGAGGCGGCAGGGGAGCGGGTCCTGGCCATCGCCCACTCGCATCCCGATGGCGGGGACCGCCTCTCGGCCGAGGACCGCCGCCTGGGCCGCCCCGGACGGACAGCCGCTGTTTCCAGGCATGGCGCACCTCGTCGTGGCCTTCCGGGATGGCCGGCCCGCGAGCGCGCGATGGTCTCTGTGGAGCCACGGTGACTTCGTGGAGTGGGACTGTCCGCTTCCCCGGGAAAGCTGAGTCTACACAGGGGTTTGCGCGTCAGGCCCTCCCGGGGGCTCTCGCGGTTCGAATTGTCAAGGAAGGCGACTTCGTGTACACACAAGCCTGCGCAGCGCCTGAGGTTTCAGGCGCTGGTACGAAATTTGCCCCCGCCATCCGCGGAGCGATTCATGGCCCCCAACAACGGCTTCACCCTCTGGCTGACCGGGATGTCCGGCGCCGGCAAGACCACCCTGGTCGACTACATCGCCGCACGGCTGAAGCAGGTCGCCCGCGCGGTGGAGGTCCTGGACGAGAACGACCTCGCCGAGCACTTCTGGACCGCGACGGCGGACACCAAGGAGGAGCGGAATCTCGGGGTGCGGCGGCTGGGGCTCGTGGCCAACCTCCTGACCCGCAACCAGGTCGCGACGCTGGTCGCCTCGGTCAGTCCGTACAAGGGTGCGCGCGAGGAGAACCGGCGCCTCATCGGCCGCTACCTCGAGGTCTACGTCGATTGCCCCACCGAGAAGCTCATCCAGCGCGACTCGACCGGCAAGTACAAGAAGGCGCTCGCCGGGGAGATCCCCAACTTCGTCGGCATCACCGAGCCCTACGAGCCGCCCTCCTCGCCCGAGGTCACCATCCGCTCCGACGTGGAGACGGTGGAGTCCGGGGCGCTGCGCATCTTCCAGGCGCTCCTCGACATGGGGCACGTCACCGGCGAGGAGCTGAAGGTCATCACCGGCAAGCGGATGAAGGCCAGTCCGCCGACGCGCAAGGGTGCGCGCGCGCGTCCGGTGGCCAGGGCCGCGCGGGTCGCCAAGCCGCGGAAGGCCGGCAAGGGCAAGCGCTGACGGCGGGGGAGGGGCGGCAGCCATGCTGACCTCCACGCAGTGGGACGCGCTGGTCCAGACGAGCGCGCCGAAGCTCGCCCGCCTCCGCGAGGAGCTGCGGAGTCTCGGCTCGGCGCTGGTGGCCTTCTCGGGCGGCGTGGACAGCACTCTCGTGCTGCGCATCGCCCGGGACGAGCTCGGGCGACCGCGCGGTGGCGCTGACCGCGCTCTCCGCCAGCGTCGCTCCCGAGGAGAAGCGCGACGCCGAGGCGCTGGCCGCCGAGCTGGGCGTCCGGCACGTCTCGGTGAACTCCGACGAGGTGAGCGATCCGCGCTACGCCGCCAACCCGACCAACCGCTGCTACTTCTGCAAGAGCGAGCTCTACGCGCTCTGCACCGAGTGGCAGTCGCAGCTCGGGCTCGCGGCCATCGTCGATGGGTTCAACGCCGACGACACCCGCGACCACCGGCCGGGGCACCAGGCGGCCCGCGAGGCCGCGGTGCGCTCGCCGCTGGCCGAGGTGGGACTGACCAAGGACGAGATCCGCGCCCACTCGCGTGCGCTCGGGCTCCGGACCTGGGACAAGCCGCAGATGCCCTGCCTCGCCTCGCGCATCCCCTACGGGACGGCGGTGACGCCGGAGCGGCTGGTGCAGATCGGCAGTGCCGAGTCCGAGCTGCGCGCCGCCGGCCTGCGGAGCTTCCGGGTTCGCTACCACGGCGAGGTCGCACGGCTGGAGGTGGCGGCCGACGAGCAGCACCGCTTCACCGACCCGGTCTTCCGCGAGCGCATCAACCGGGCGCTCCGGGCCCGCGGGTTCGCCTACGTGGCGCTCGACCTCGAGCCGTTCCGCTCGGGCCGGCTGAACGAGGCCGCGGGCCTCCCGTCCCCCGGAGCGCAGGGCTGAGCGCGCGCCCCGGCGTGGTGCTCGGCCTGCTGCTGCTCCCGCTGGCCGCGGCGGCCGAGGAGGAGCAGCGCTGGGACCACCGCGGCGCGCTGGGGCTCCTCGCCGGCGGAGGTGCGGACTTCGTGGGGCAGGTGAAGTCCGGCGGCCAGACCCAGGAGGGCACCTACGGGCTGGTCGAGACGCTGCTGACCTTTCCGATGGGCGCGTCCGGCAATGAGTGGACCGTGGGCAGCCGGGAGGCCATCGGCGGCGGCACGGTGGACGTGGCCATCGCCGGCGGGATCCGGGCGTACTTCGGGGACGACCGCTTCAAGACGTACCTGACGGCCGAGCTCGCGCTGCACGTGACGCCCAACGTGACGGCAGGGCCCGCGGCGTCGGCATCGGGGTCCAGTACGAGCTCTTGCCCACGTTCGGGATCTACCTGGGCGGCGCGGTCGAGGTGACCGCGGGGCAGGGCATTCGCCTCTCCGGCTCGGTGCTCGCCGGGTTCCAGCTCCGGACCTACGTGTTCGAGTGACGGGTCGCCCGGGCGGGGGTGAAGAAGTTGACCCGCGACGGAGACGTAGGACGATGTGCATCAAGGTATGACCATCTCCCACCCCGTCCCCCGCCTCACCTCCGTCGTGTTCCGGCTCACCCGGGACCGTCTGGAGGCGCTGAAGTCCCTCTCCCGCTCGACGCGGATTCGCCAGAGCGAGTACCTGCGCGAGGCCATCGCCGACGTGCTGGCCAAGCATGGTGCGCCGGTGCTGCCCTTCGGCGGACCGCCTCAGGCCTGATCCACCGGCAGGAAGGGCGGCTCGCGGGGAATCGCGGGCGCCACCGCCGAGAAGGGGTCGAGGCCCACCGGGTAGCCCACGGCCCAGAGCGTGAGCGCTGCGGCGGGCGCGCGCAGGCCGTCGAACGGGGTCGCCGCGTCGAGCGCACGCTCCCACGTCCCGGCGTCGACGAGCCCCGCGCCCACCAGCACCGCCCCTCCCACCAGCAGGCGGACGCCGTAGCGGCCGAACGCGTCGCCGCGGAGCCCGAGCTCCACTACGCCGCCGCGCTCCGTCCAGGAGATGGCCCGCAGCGTCCTCGGGCGCCGGATGCTCGAGGCGGCGTGCAGCGCGGAGAAGTCGCGGGTCCCCACCGCGCGCTCCAGCGCCTCCCGGACGCGCCCGAGGTCCACCGGTCGGTCCGCCAGCCGCGGATGCGTCCCTGTCTCCCACACCAGGCCACTCCACGCCGGTGGGACGGCGCCAGTGGAGAGTCGGTAGCGGTACTCCTTCCAGGTGCTGGACCACTGCGCGTGGAAGCCGTCGGGCGCGGGCACCGCCGCGGCGATGCCCCAGCCATCCCCCCCGAGCGAGAGGAGCGAGCCAGGTGAGGTCTCCGCCGGAAGGCGCACGCTCACCGGCTGGCAGCGCGCATGGACGCCCCGGTCGGTCCGGCCCGAGGCCATGGGTCGCCCCTGCACGCCGAGCGCCGCGGCGAGCGTCTCCTGCACCGAGCGTCCGGTCGCCTGGGATTGCCAGCCCTGGAAGCGGTCCCCCCGGTACCACAGCCATAGCGCCAGCCGACGTCGCCTCACGGGTCCGCCGGCAGGCTAGACTCCCTCGCTCCCGACCCACCATGGATAGGCGCGACGCCGAACACCCGGAGCAGCCGCTCGGGGGAGAATGGCTGTACCGAAAGGGGGAGCTGGTGCTGGGACCGGTCCCCGGCGCGAAGCTCCTGGACAAGCTCTACGCCGGCGACATCAACGGGCAGACCGAGGTTGCGCTCGTGGGCGAGGATTTCGAGCGCATCACCCAGGTGGATGCGCTCCGTGTGCATCTCGCCAAGGCCGAGGCGAAGTGGCGCGTGGACGCGCTCGAGCGGCGGGTGCACGAGCGGGCGCGGCGGCAGCGGAACGTCCGGCTGACCCTGCTCGCCGGGGTGGCCCTGGTGGTCGCCGGTGCTGCGGGGGCGGTGGCGCGGTACATGGCGGTGCATGGAACCTTCGACGCGGCCCGGGTCGAGGAGGCCGCGATCGCCGTCGAGCCACCCGTCATCCGTCTGGCCAAGGCTCGCAAGCAGCAGGACGAGATGGCTCGACTATCCGCTCGAGAAGGGTGGCCGGAGGCCCCCGGCCACCGGCACCCGCACCACCGGGACCGGCGGCAGGCCCGCCGGCGGCGCCCAGGACGACACGGACGACGTGAGCATCGAGGCCAAGTTCGACCGCGGGTCCATCCAGTCGGTGATCGCCCAGCGGCAGCGCTCGCTCTACCCCTGCTTCGCCGACGAGGCGAGGCGCTCGCCGGGGCTCGCCGAGCGGATTCCCATCGAGTTCGTCATCGGGAACGATGGCCAGGTGAAGAAGCTCTGGGTGGACAACCCGCGCTTTGCGGAGGGGGCGCTTCAAGATTGCCTGATGAAGGAGCTCCAGCGCTGGCCCTTCCGGCCGTACGAGGGCCAGCAGGCCACGGTGGGCCTGTCCTTCACCATCGGGCGGGGGGCGGGCTGATGCCGCGGGCGCCGGTGGTCGAGGTGTCGGCCAGCGCGGACGCGTTCCGGGAGGAGGTCCAGCGCGCGGCGCGGACCTTCAAGGCCTCGTGGACCGGGCTGGCGAAGGTGCTCACCCGGGTGCGAGACGAGGCGCTGTGGGAGGGCTGGGGCTTTGCGAGCTTCGAGGCCTACTGCAGCAAGGAGCTGCGGATCCGCAAGGCCACCGCGCTGAAGCTCACCCGGTCGTGGAGCTTCCTCGACCGGCACGAGCGCGGCTGGAAACGGGACGGAGACGATGCTCCGCCTCCCCCGGCGTTCGAGGTGGTCGAGGTGCTGGCCGAGGCGGAGGAGCGGGGCGCGCTCGATGCCGCCGAGTACCGCAGCATCCGCGACTCGATCTGGGACCCCGAGCGCCCGGTCGCCGCGGTGCGCCGCGAGCTGACCGAGCGCTTTCCCCGACCCGCGGCCGAGCCCGCCCCGACGGAGGTGCGCCTGGGTCAGCTGGCGAGAACGGCGCGCCGCCTCGCGGAGGAGCTGCGGGTGTGCCGCGGGGTGCCGGCGTCGGTGCGGACCCAGGCAGACGACCTCGCGGCGGCGGTGGAGTCTCTGGCCGTCGACCGCCGACCGGACTGAGCCAGGTGCCCCGGAGGGCAGTCCTGCTGCGGACGTTGGCCCGGTGTGGTCTGCCCTGCGCGAAACCCGGGCATATATTGGACAGGAGTACCGGTCTCGCGGCAGCGTCGGAGGTGGCGCGGGCATCCGGGTCTGTGCTGGAGTCGTCTGGTCGTCGGTCAGGGCCACAGGCCCTGGAGGTCAGAGAGGGTGAAGAAGGAGCACACCGTCAACCTGTCCTGCTCGTTCTGCGGGAAGTCCCAGCGCGAGGTGCGCAAGCTCATCGCCGGGCCGACGGTCTACATCTGCGACGAGTGCATCAAGCTCTGCAACGACATCATCGCCGAGGAGCACGACCGCGAGGAGGGCAAGCCGCAGGTCTCGCTCCCCACGCCCACCGAGATCAAGTCGTTCCTCGACGACTACGTCATCGGCCAGGACCACGCGAAGAAGGTCCTCGCGGTGGCGGTGTACAACCACTACAAGCGCATCTACCAGAAGAAGCCTCCCGCCCGGCCCCGCGCCCGGCGTGAAGGCCGCCGGGCACGAGGACGTCGAGCTCAGCAAGAGCAACATCCTCCTCATCGGCCCCACCGGCAGCGGCAAGACGCTGCTCGCCCAGAGCCTGGCGCGCTTCCTCAACGTCCCCTTCACCATCGCCGACGCGACGAGCCTCACCGAGGCCGGCTACGTGGGCGAGGACGTGGAGAACATCATCCAGAACCTGCTCCACAACGCCGACTACGACGTGGAGAAGGCCGCCCGGGGCATCGTCTACATCGACGAGATCGACAAGATCGCCCGCAAGGGCGACACCCCGTCGGTCACCCGTGACGTCGGCGGCGAGGGCGTGCAGCAGGCGCTCCTGAAGATCATCGAGGGCACCCGGGCCAACGTCACTCCGCGCGGGGGCAAGAAGTACAACCAGCAGGAGTACGTCCAGGTCGACACCAGCAACATCCTCTTCATCTGCGGCGGCGCCTTCCACGGCATCGACTCGATCATCCGCCGCCGGGTGGGGGAGAAGGGCCTCGGGTTCGGGGCGAAGATCGTCCACAAGGACGAGCGCAGCGTGGGCGAGCTGCTCAAGCTGGTGGAGCCCGAGGACCTCATGAAGTTCGGGATGATCCCCGAGTTCGTGGGCCGGCTCCCGGTGGTCGCCACGCTCAACGACCTGCGCGAGGACGACCTGGTCACCATCCTCACCCAGCCGAAGAACGCGCTGGTGAAGCAGTACCAGAAGCTGTTCGAGATCGAGAAGGTGAAGCTCAGCTTCACCAAGGAAGCGCTCCGCGCCATCGCCCGCGAGGCGATGCGCCGGAGCTCCGGCGCCCGCGGCCTCCGCGCCATCATGGAGGACGCGATGCTGGACATCATGTACGACGTCCCCTACCGGGAGGGCGTGCGGGAGTGCAAGATCACCCAGGAAGTGGTCACCAAGCACGAGCCGCCGCAGCTGGTGCTGGAGAAGGAAAAGAAGACCGCCTGAGCCCGGGGCTCAGCCCCGGGGGGTGTCGACGCGGTACAGCGCTCCGTGCACCACGCCCGAGGAGGCCTCTGGGCCCAGCGGCGTCCATCCCATTCTCGGTCCTGCGGGCTGCGTGCCATCGGTGAGAAGGAGCACCGTGTGTGGTGCCGTGCCCGGCCAGCGCTCGCGGACCAGCACCCCGGCTCCGCGCTCGCGGGCGAGCAGCTTCACCCAGAGGTTGCAGAGCTGGAGCCGGCTGGGGTGCGTCTCGTTCACCAGCTCGCCGGAGGAGAGGGGCAGGGCGCGCGCCACCTCCCGGCAGGCGTCGCCGTTCTCCCGGCTCTCGAACCCGCGCCCCACCACGGAGGCAAGCGGCTCCCGACGCCAGCCAGGGAGCACGGCCACCAGCAGCACGGTCGAGGCGGCACCGGCGAGCACCGCCCGGAGCCAGGGCCGGCGAATCTCCGGGGCCCACAGTGCCGCCACGAGCGCGACGAGCGGCGCGAGGTTCACCGACAGCCGCGGCTGGAAGTTCCGCCCGGAGAGGAAGGCCAGCGCGGCGAGCTCGACGATCACCACCGCCCCGATGGGCACGAGCCGGGTGCGCAACCAGGGTGACCGGAGCGCGGCGAGCAAAGTGACCCCGAGCAGCGCAACCGCGACCCACGAGACCTCGGGAGGAAACCAGCCCATCCACGCCGCGCGCGGATAGAACGACAACCGGGGCACGAGCCCGAGAGCGCCCGTCCCGGCGTCGAAGGTGGTGCTCGTCACCAGCGTCTCGAGCCGCCAGGTGAAGGGCACGAGGAGCCAGAGCACCATCGGGGTGAGCAGCCAGACCCAGACGAAGCGCAGCCGCCGGGGGAGCAGGGCCGCGAGCCAGGCCCGGTCCGCCAGGAACGCGAGCGAGACGAAACCGAAGAGGGTCACCGCGGCGCACCAGCGGACGACCCGGGGCCGTCCGAGGCTCACCGCCTGATCGAGGATGACGGTCTGGACTCCTCCGGTGTGGACGAGCCAGGCGCCGAGCAGGGTCGTTCCCAGGCCGAGCGCCAGGACGGCCAGACCCCACGGTCGCCGGACCGCCCCCGCGAGCGACCCGGCGATGCCCGCGAGCCTCCGGAGCCCTCCCGGGCCGAGGGTCTCGGTCAGGAGCACCGCGGCGGCCAGGAAGAGCCCGTACTGGAACTTCACGTGGAAGAGCGCGTTGCCGAGCAGGGCGAGGCCCCAGGGCCGCGCCGAGCCAACCTCGCGGGCGTGGATCCAGGCCACCGTCGCCCCGAGGGTGAACAGCGCCTCGGGCACCTCGAGCATCCCGTTGGCTGCGTGCTCCAGGAGGTCCCGGTTCCCGAGAAGCAGCGGGCAGGAGATGGCGAACAGGGCCAGTGCCTCGCCAGGACCGCCAGCGAGGGCCGTCGCCGAGAGCGCCAGGGCGAGCACGAGCAGCCCCACGAAGGCGACCGAGACCCCGAGCTCCACCTCCAGTGCCCGGGCCGGTCCGGCGAGCGCGTGGGCCGGTGCGGCGACGAGGAGCCGCAGCGTCGGCCACTGCTCCGGCCCGGTGACGTCCCACAGGAGACGGCCGAGGTCCTGCCGGCCCAGCGCGTCCGCCGCGTCCACGTCCACCAGCGCCCGGCGGGAGGAGTCGTAGGTGAAGGCATGTCGGTTCGGCACCTCGGGCAGCACCGCGGCGAGCCGCAGGGTGACGGCCAGGCCGGCGGCGAGGCCGAGCAGGCCCAGCACGCGCAGGCCCGGCGCTCCTCGCCCGGGGCTCACCGCGCCGGCTCCGGGGCGGATGGCCCGAACAGCCCGTTGGCCATGGCGACCAGGGGATGGCTCAGCGGGACCCACGGCCCGCCTGCCTCGAGGGACATGGTGCGGAGACGGAATGGATCGGCGAGCGGGTGGAAGGTGAGCGCCACCGCCGTCGCCACCGAGACGGCCGCCAGGCCGACGATGGGGACCCGCAGCCGCCGGTGCGGCCAGGCGTCCCGGAGACCGCAGGCGAGGGCCACCCCGAGCACGGGCAGGGCATCGGAGAGCATCCGGTTGCCGGGCGAGAACCCGCCCCACCATGCCCACCACTTGCCCATCACGCAGACGAAGAGGGCCAGCGAGAGGCCGAGCGGACCGAGCCATGCCGGGGGACGCGCCCCGGCCGGCGCGGAGAATGGCTCCGATCGCGAGGAGGAGCACCGGCGACTCGACCAGGAGCCCCCGGCCCGGGCTGACGAGGAGCCCCGAAACTCCGCTCCACAGCGGGGTGCTCCAGCCCTCCTGCGCCTCCACCCCGTAGCCCGTGGAGAGCGGCGAGCCGAATACCCGCCACTGGTACACGGCCAGCAGGAGGACCGGGAGGGCCGCGGCGGCGGCCATCCAGCCGAGGGCCCTGGGCCGGACCCGCCACAGCGCTGCGGCGAAACCCAGCGCGAGGACGACCAGCACCGGCCGGCAGGCGACGGCGAGCCCCACGCCCACCCCCGCGAGTGCTCCGAGCCTCCAGGTGGCCTCCGCCCGCCCGGTGAGCGCGAGCAGCGCGAGCGAGAAGCCCAGGGCGGATCCGGTGTGGAGCCAGAGGCTCTGGCCGAGCACCGGGAGCACCGGCGTCCCCAGCACGTAGAGCGCCGTCGCCGCCGCGGCGAACGGCCGACCCACCAGCCGGGCCGCGGCGGTGAAGACGCAGCCGGTCCCGAGCGCCGTGAGCAGGGCCGCGGCGAGCTTGCCCAGGTGCACGACGTCGGGGGCGCGGGCGTCGAACCGGCCGAGCGCCGCCGGAAGGGCGATGGGGGTCGCGAGCAGCCCCACGGCGGGCGAGTACTTGGAGGCGATGCGCTCGCCACGTCGCACCAGGAAGTAGGGGAGCGGCGCGTGCCCGAGCGGGAGCAGCGGCGAGTCGAGCCCGGTGCCCTCGAAGGTGAGCTGGCCGTCACGGACGAGCGCGAACGGGAGCAGGGTGGCCGGAGCGGTGTCGCCGGACGGGATGGGTCGCAGGTCCGCCAGGCAGACCGCCAGGGTGAGCCCCGTCGCGACCGCCGGCGGTCCCAGCTTCCACCGGAGCCCTCCGGCGGCCACCAAGGCGGCGACGGCGAGGAGCGCGCCGAGGCACGCCTCCGCCTCGAGGCGGTTATCCACGGGGAGGAGCGAGCCGAGGAGCCCCAGCGCCAGCGGACCGACCAGCATCCAGCGGAGCACGTCGGCCAGCAGCACGAGCGCGCAGGCCCCGGCCGCGACGACCAGGAGGCCGCGCCACCCGGACCCGTCGGTTCCGCCTCGCCCCACCGTCGTCAGCTCTGCGTGACGCGGACCGTGGTCTTCATCTTCTTGCCGGTGGCGGGGTCGAGGGCGCTCATGGTGAGGATGCCCTCGACGTTGACGTCGAAGGTGACCTCCACCTGGGCCTCGCCCGACTTGCCGGGGGTGATGCCGGAGAAGACGAACTCGCCGAGCAGCTCGTTCTTCTTCGCCGCCTCGTTGTCGCCCTGGTAGATGCGCATCGCCAGCTCGGTCTGGCCGTCGAAGCTGGTGGTGGCCTGGATCTGCTTGGCGTTGGGGATGGCGGCGTTGCGCGGGAAGACGACGTGGAAGCTCCCTCCCGGCCTTCTCCAGCCCGATGGCCATGGGGATGACGTCCAGGAGCTGGAGCTTGAGGTTGGTGTCGTCCTCGAGCGAGTGGGCGTAGAGGGCGGCGCCGATCGCCACCGCCTCGTCGGGGTGCACGCCCTTGCTGGGCGCCTTGCCGAAGAACTTGGTCAGCCGCTCCTGGATGATGGGCATGCGGGTCTGCCCGCCGACCAGCATCACCTCGTCGATCTGCTTGGTCCCCACTCCGGCGTCCACCAGCACCCGGGCCACCATCTGCAGCGTGCGGTCCACCAGGTGCTGGGTGAGCTCCTCCAGCTTCTTCCGGATGAACGTCATCTCGATGTTCAGCGGCTGGCCCTGCGCGGTCATGGTGATGAACGGGATGTTGAACGGGGCCTGCTCGCGGGTGCTGAGGTCGCACTTGGTCCGCTCGGCGAGGTCCTTGATCCGTTGCATCGCCACCGGGTCGGTGGACAGGTCGATGCCGGTCTTGGCCGCGAACTCGGTCAGGACGTGGTGGATCATCGTGTTGTCGAAGTCGAGACCGCCGAGGAAGATGTCACCCCCGGTGGCCTTCACCTCGAAGACCCGGTCGCGGATCTCGATGATGCTCACGTCGAAGGTGCCGCCCCCGAGGTCGTACACCAGCACCGTCTGGTTGAGCCGCTTGCCGATGCCGTAGGCCAGGGCGGCCGCGGTGGGCTCATTGATGATCCGCACCACGTCGATGCCCACCAGCTTGCCGGCGTCCTTCACCGCCTGGCGCTGGCGGTCGTTGAAGTAGGCGGGCACGGTCACCACCGCGCGGGTGATCGGCACCCGGAGGTAGTTGGAGGCGACGTCCCGGATCTTGTTCAGGATGCGGGCGGCGATCTCCTGGAGGTGGAACTCGCGCCGGGCCAGGTCGATGACCACGTCGTTCCGGTCACCGGGGCGGACCTCGTAGCCCACCGTCTTGCGCATCGTCTCGACGATCTCGCTGGACCAGCCGCGGCCGACGAGGCGCTTGCTCCCGTAGACGGTGTTCTTGGGGTTCAGCTGCCACTGGCGCTTGGCCTCGTGCCCGATGAGCTCGTTGCCCTTCTCGTCGATGGCGAACACCGAGGGCACGGTGTAGTCGCCTCCCTTGTAGGGAATGAGCTTGACCGAGCCGTCGTCGGTCACGATGGCGGCGCAGGAGTTGGTGGTCCCGAGGTCGATACCGATGATGGGCGGCTTCTGCATGAGTGTCGGTGGACCACGTTAGCAAGCCAGGCTGCCGTCCGGGGGCCAGTGGCGCGCCGGTCGGCAGTGGAGCGAGACTCGAGGTGCGGTGCGGGCGAGCCGGGGAGCCCGCGCGGCGGAGGAGCGGTCGACCGTGAGCGCGAAGGATTTCCTCAAGGAGGTGGGCGCGGTGGTGAGCCGCGACTTCCTCCAGAACCGCAGCATCCTCTCGTTCGAGGAATACCTGGACCTGTTCCTCCAGGGCCCACACGCCCAGGTGCGCAACTCTGCGCAGTACCTGAAGGACGTCCTGGACCACTTCGGGACGGCGCCCGTGCAGCACCACCCCGCCGGGCCGATGCGCCGCTTCAAGCTGTTCGACCTCACCGACGGGGAGCGGATGGGCCGGGTGGCGGGGCAGGAGGAGGTCCAGAACGCGCTGTACCGGCTCCTGGGCAACTTCGTGCGGGCCGGCACGGTGAACAAGCTCATCCTCCTCCATGGTCCGAACGGCTCGGCCAAATCGACCCTGGTGGATGCCCTGAAGCGGGGGATGGAGCTGTACTCGCGCGAGCCACAGGGGGCGCTGTACGAGCTGGCGTGGATCTTCCCCTCCGAGAAGCTGGTGAAGGGAAGCATCGGCTTCGGCGACCGGGCCGCAGGCGGTGAGCTGACCACCTACGCCCACCTCGAGGAGGAGAGCGTCGAGGTCCGGGTGACGTGCGAGATGCGCGACCACCCGCTCTTCGGCATGCCCCGGGACGAGCGGCGGAAGCTCCTCGAGCGCGCGCTCAAGGTCCCGGCGCGCTCCGGCGACGGGGAGGCGCTCCTCGCCGACTGGATCGTCGACGGCGAGCTCTGTCACAAGTGCCGGCGCATCTACAACGCGCTCCTGACGGCGGCGAACGGCGACTGGCTGCGGGTGCTCCGGCACGTGCAGGTGCGGCGCTTCTACCTCTCGCGCCGGTACCTCGTCGGGGCGGTGACGGTCGAGCCGCACCTGAGCGTGGACGCCGCGTACCACCAGGTCTCGGCGGACCGGAGCCAGGCCAACCTCCCCCCGGCGCTCCAGAACGTGGTGCTCTTCGAGCCGCACGGCCCGCTGGTCAACGCCAACCGCGGCATCATGGAGTACGCGGATCTTCCTCAAGCGCCCGCTCGAGGCGTTCAAGTACCTGCTCGGCTTCAGCGAGACCGGCGAGGTGCCGATGGAGCACTTCGTCCTGCAGCTGGACGAGGTGCTGGTCGCCTCGAGCAACGAGAAGCACCTCGCCGCGTTCAAGGAGCTGCCCGACTTCGCCAGCTTCAAGGGCCGGATCGAGCTGGTGCGCGTGCCGTACCTCCGTCGCTGGAAGGCGGAGAAGGAGATCTACGACGCCCAGGTCACCACCCGCACCGTGGGCAAGCACGTCGCGCCGCACGCGACCGAGGTGGCCGCGCAGTGGGCGGTGCTCACCCGGCTGAAGAAGCCGGTCGCGCGAGCGCTACCCGGCGGATGTCCGGGAGGTCCTCGAGGGGCTCACCCCGCTGGAGAAGATGGCGATGTACGAGGACGGCACCGCGCCGGACCGGCTCAGCCTGGCCCAGGCGCGCGAGCTGAAGAAGTGGCTCCCGGCGCTGTACCAGGAGTCCGACGCCTACCCCAACTACGAGGGCCGCACCGGCGCCTCGGCCCGGGAGATCAAGACCGCCCTCTTCAACGCGGCCCAGAACCCGGACCGCCCCTGCCTGAGCCCGCTCGCGGTGCTGGAGGAGCTGACCGCGCTCACCAAGGACAAGAGCGTCTACGAGTTCCTCCAGGAGGAGGTCGTGGACGGCTACCACGACCACGAGGAGTTCGTCCGGACGGTGGAGCAGCAGTACCTCGAGTCGGTGGACGCCGAGGTGCGCGAGTCGATGAAGCTGGTCTCGGACGAGCAGTACACCTCGCTCTTCGAGAGCTACGTCCAGCACGTCCGGCACTGGGTGAAGAACGAGAAGATGCGCAACCGGCACACCGGGGAGATGGAGCGGCCGGACGAGAAGCGGATGGCGGAGATGGAGGGCATCGTCATGCCGCGGGGCGACGACCCGGGGGAGTTCCGCCGGGGGCTCATCGGGCAGATTGGCGCCCACCGGCTGGAGAACCCCGAGGGGGCCATGGACTACGGCCGCATCTTCCCGGACCTGTTCCGGCGGCTGCGGGCGCACTTCTTCGAGGAGCGCCGGCGCGCCCTGAGCCGCGGGGCGGAGAACGTGCTCAAGGCGCTGTCCGACGAGCGGGGCGAGCCTCAGCTCCCGGGAGCTGGAGCAGGTGAGCCAGACGCTCGCCGCGATGCGTGAGCGGTACGGCTACTGCGACGTCTGCGCGAAGGAGGCCATCCTGTTCCTCGTCCGCAAGCGCTACGCCGGCTGACCCGCGCGGGGCCCGCCCCCGGCACATGTGGGGCCCGGGTGGTTAAGTCCTCGGGGTATGGCCAGGAGCTCGTGGGACCAGTACTTCATGGACATCGCCCGCCAGGTCGCGACGCGGGCGACGTGCGACCGCAAGCACGTGGGCGCGGTGCTGGTGCGGGATCGCACCATCCTCTCCACCGGATACAACGGCAGCATCCGGGGGATGCCCCACTGCGACGAGGTGGGGCACATGATGGAGAACGGCCACTGCGTGGCCACCGTCCACGCCGAGGCCAACGCCATTCTCCAGGCGGCCAAGAACGGGGTCCGCATCGACGGGGCGACGCTCTACACCACCGCGAGCCCCTGCTGGCCGTGCTTCAAGCTGGTGGCAAACTCCGGGTGCGTCCGCATCGTCTACGGCGAGTTCTACCGGGACCCGCGCATCTTCGAGGTCGCCGCCCAGCTCAAGCTCGAGCTGGTGAGCCTCGAGGTGCCGGCCGCAGCAGGGAGCCCGGCGCCGCCCTGACTGGCCGTCCTGGGTGGTCCACGGGGCCTCCACAAGGTCCTGCGACCCGACACGGCGGGCTTGTCCGGGCGCCCAGGTGTCCCCCGGCCAGCAAAAGTTACTGGCTCCGCGTTGACGCACCCCACCCACGTTCCCTACCTCTCCCCCACGTGGGCTCCAACGCGCCTCTCCCGCTTCCTCCCTCGTCCAGCGCTGGTGGGTCGGCGCTGATCCGAGCAGTCCGTTTCTCCGCGGCCGTCCGTCTCATGGACAGCCTCGTCCACGACGTCCGTAACCCGTTGAACGCCCTGGCGATCAACGTGGAGATCCTCCAGGAGAAGCTCGCCCGGGCAGCGGGGGGCGAGGTGCCGGCGTCACAGGCGAAGAACCTCCAGGCGATGCGCGAGCAGATCACCCGGGTGAACGGGATGCTCGGGGAGTTCGCGCGATTCCTCGCCCCGCCGTCTGGGGCGCCGGTGGTGGCCTCGCTCGCCCAGCTGCTGCGCGACGCGCTGGGGGTGCTGGCGCATGCCAGCCGGCGGGCGCGGGTGAAGATGTCCGTCGAGGAGCCCGTCGGGCAAGCGACCGTGGCGGCGATGGATCCCTCGTCGCTTGGCTTCCTGGTCATGACCGCCGTGCTCCGGGGCATCGAGCGCACGCCGGAGGACGCGCCGATGCGGGTGTGGGTCGGTGACGAGGGGCCGCGGGTGGTGCTGCACGTCCAGGACGGGGGGCGGGAGGAGGAGCAGGAGGTCGAGACGGAGGTCGAGCAGGCGCTCGCCGCGGCAGCGAAGGAATACGGAGCGGAGCTCCACGTCCGAGGGTCGCAGCTGCGGCTCTCTTTCCGATCCGGCCAGGGGCCGGCATGACCAGACAGGGGATTCCTCCATCGTGAGCAGCGCACGCATCCTCGCCGTCGACGACGAACGCAGCACCGCCCAGGCCCTGGCCGAGATGCTGGGCCTGTGGGGCCACAAGGTGGAGACCGCCGGCGACGGGACCGACGCGCTGAAGAAGGCGGCGGAGTTCCGGCCCGACGTGGTGCTGTCGGATTCTCGCCATGCCCGAGACCGACGGGCTGTGGCTGCTCCGGGCGCTGAAGGACGACCTGCCGGACTGCCCGGTCATCTTCCTGACCGGCCGGGCGACGATCGACGCCGCGGTGGCCGCCATTCGCGAGGGGGCCTACGACTTCATCGAGAAGCCGGTGGACCCGGCGCGGCTCAAGGTCTGCATCGACCGGGCGCTGGAGAAGAAGGAGACCCTGCGCGAGGTGCAGGTGCTCCGCCGCAAGCTGAAGCAGATGGGCGCCACCGACTTCATCGGCGCCTCGAGCGCGATGCGCCGGGTCTTCGAGCTCATCGAGAAGGTGGCTCCGGCGAAGGCCAGCGTGGCCATCACCGGCGAGTCGGGCACCGGCAAGGAGATGGTCGCCCGGAGCATCCACAACCTCTCCCCCCGGCGTGACAAGCCGTTCATCGCCATCAACTGCGCCTCCATCCCCGCCACCCTGGTGGAGAGCGAGCTGCTCGGCCACGAGCGCGGCGCCTTCACCGGCGCGGACCAGCGGCGACCCGGGGTGTTCGAGCTCGCCCACGGCGGCACGCTCTTCCTCGACGAGGTGGGCGAGATCCCCGTCGAGCTCCAGGCCAAGCTGCTCCGGGTGCTGGAGGAGGGGCGGCTCCGGCGGCTCGGCGGGAAGACGCGAGATCGAGGTCGACGTCCGGGTGCTCTGCGCCACCAACCGCGACCTCAAGGCGGAGATCCGCGGCGCCCGGTTCCGCGAGGACCTCTTCTTCCGGCTGAACGTCTTCCAGATCGCCCTGCCGCCCCTGCGCGACCGGCGCGAGGACGTGCCGATGCTGGTCCAGCACTTCGTCGAGAAGTTCAACCAGGACTCGGGCAAGCACGTCACCGGGGTGCACCCTGCGGCGATGGAGCTGCTCCGGGCCTACGACTGGCCGGGGAACATCCGCGAGCTGAAGAACGCGGTGGAGCGCGCGGTCATCCTCTGCGACGGCGAGCTCATCACCCGCGACCACCTGCCGCCGGACATGGCGGGGAAGGGCCCCGAGCGGCACGTCTTCCGGATCGCCTTCGGGCTCACCCTGGACGCTGTGGAAAAGGAGTACATCCTGGGGAGCCTTCAGCGGAACGCGAACAACAAGGCCCGGACCGCGGAGATCCTCGGGGTGAGCGAGAAGACGCTGTACAACAAGCTCAACCGCTACAGCGCAGAAGTGCGCGCCGCCGCGGCGGCCGCGGAGGCAGCCGGCCCCTCCCAGCCGCCGCTCGCCCACCCGGCAAGCGCCCAGGATCGTTGACTTCCGGGTCCTGCCGGGGTGTGTTGACGCGTCCGGCTGTCCTTGACTTTTTGCCCCCGAACGGAGGATTCTTGGGGGTCACTCCCGTGTTGGCCTGAACGGCGGCCGCCCCGTGTATGACGGGCGGCAGCGGGACTTCGGCTTTCGCTGCAAGGACAGCACACATTACCCACATGCGTGACGGACTCGTTCTGCACCTGTTCGGCGGCAAGGGAGGCGCAGGCAAGAGCACGCTGGCCTCTGCCTTTGCCCTCACCCTCACCGACGCCGCTCCCAAGGAGTCGGTGCTGCTCTGCAGCTCGGAGCCCACCAAGGCCCTCTCGGACGTCTGGAAGAGGCGCCTGACGGGCAAGCCCACCCGTCTCGTGCCCGGAAAGGGCGAGGGCGGGCTGTCGGCGCTGGAGTTCGAGACCGAGACGGTCCAGGCCCGCGCCGAGGCCATCCGCGCCGCGCTCGCCTCGGGGGCAGCCAAGGGGCTGCTCCTCGGCGGACGAGGATGTCGGGAAGCTGGTGTCGGGCATCGTGCCCGGGCTCGAGCCGCTCCTCGGAGTCCTGGACGTCGTGGCCCAGCTCGAGTCGGGCAAGCTCGATCGCGCGGTGGTGGACATGGCCGGGACCGGCCCCACGCTCCGCCTCTTCGACACCGCGACGCTCCTCCGCCGTGCGGTGGCCCTCGCCCGCGGCGAGAAGCCCGCCGGCAAGAAGAAGGACGCCGCTCCTCCGCGGCGACAGCCCGCTGGACCAGCTGGTGGCCGAGCTGGACCGCTTCTGGGCCCTGGTGAAGGACCCGGCGCGGACCGCGTTCCACCTTGTGGCGCAGGCCGAGCCGGTGGGCGAGGCGCAGGCCAAGGCGCTGTTCACCGGGCTGCGCGAGCGCGGCATCCCGGTGGCGGAGATCGTGGTCAACGCCGTCGAGGAGCGGGCCAGCTCGCCTGCCTTCGCCGGCCGCCGCGGACTGCAGGCGCCGCACGTCCGCAAGTTCCAGACCTTCGACAAGACTCGTCCCGGTGCACCTGGTGCAGCGCCGGGTCGAGGCGCCGCGCGGCGCTCGAGGGGCTGCGGCCGTTCGCCAAGGAGATCGCCGGCGGCCGCGAGACGAAGGCCCTCGAGTTCAGCGCGGCCGAGGGGCCGCCGGCGCTGGTCCGCGCGCCGTCGATGCCGCCCATCGCCGCGCCGCCGCTGCCGCCGACCCGGCTCATCTTCTTCGTCGGCCAGGGCGGGGTGGGGAAGTCGTCCTGCGCCGCCGCCGCCGCGGTGACGCTGACCGAGAAGGAAGGGCCGGTGCTGCTCATCAGCGTCGACCCGGCGCACGGCCTGTCGGACGTGCTGCAGAGCCGGCTCACCGACACCGAGACCCAGGTGAAGGGCACCAAGGGCCTCTACGCCCGCGAGCTGGACGTGCCGGGCTGGTTCAACGCGCTCCGCAAGCGCTGGCGGGAGAAGGCCGAGCGGGTCTTCGAGTCGCTTCGGCAAGCAGGAGGGCGTGGACCGCGAGGTGCTCCGGAACCTCCTGGACGTCGCGCCGGCGGCGCTCGAGGACCTGGCCGCGGTGAGCGTGCTCACCGACGCGCTGGTCCAGGAGCGGTTCAAGCGCATCGTGGTGGACCCGGTCGCCTCGTCGAGCGGCGTGCGCCTGCTCGAGGTGCCCGAGCTGGCGCGGACCTGGCTGACGGCCCTCCTGGCGGTGCTGGTGAAGTACCGGGCCAAGGGCCTGGGCGAGCTCGCCGACGAGGTGGCCGCGCTGCTCAAGCACGTGAAGCGGTTCGAGGACGCGGTGGTGAACCCCGCCGAGGCCCGCTTCGTGGTCGTCACCCGGGGCGAGGACCTCGCCGCCGCCCGCACCGAGCGCATCGTCGAGGAGCTCCAGGGCAAGAAGCTGGCGGTGGAGCGGGTGCTGGTGAACCGCGTCCTGCCCAAGACCACCGACCCCGCGGCCGAGGAGCGGCGGCGGCAGGAGCTGAACGTGGCCAAGGCCCTGGAGAAGAAGATCGGCCTCCCGGTGACCGTGGCCCCGGCCCTGGGCCGCTACCCGGCCGGGCTCCGCGAGCTCAAGTCGTTCCGCACCGCCTGGTACGCGCTCACCGCCACCCAGGCCAAGACCCGGGCTGCCTAGTGCTCCGGCCGGGGTCGGAGCACTAGCCGTGGCCAGCCCTGCGTTCGCGCTCGACTTCGAGCGTCCCCTCCTCGAGCTGGAGCAGAAGATCGACGAGCTGAAGTCGCTCTCCGGCGGAGGCCCGAGCGACTTCAGCGCCGAGATCCAGAAGCTGGAGAAGAAGGCCCGGCGGCTCCAGTCGGAGATCTTCTCCGACCTCTCGCGCTGGCAGGTGGCGCAGCTGTCGCGTCACCCCGCGCGGCCGTACTTCCTGGACTACGTCGCCCGGCTCTTCACCGACTTCTTCGAGCTCGCCGGCGATCGCTCCTATGGCGAGGACCCGGCCATCGTCGGCGGCTGGGCCCGGCTGGATGGCCGCCCGGTGATGCTGATCGGCCACCAGAAGGGCCGGAACACCAAGGAGAACATGCTCCGCAACTTCGGGATGCCCCGTCCCGAGGGCTACCGGAAGGCGCGCCGGCTGATGGAGCTGGCCGAGCGTTTCGGGCGGCCGGTCCTCACCTTCGTCGACACGCCCGGCGCCTACCCTGGCATCGGCGCCGAGGAGCGCGGCCAGGCCGAGGCCATCGCGGTGAACCTCGAGGTGATGAGCCGGCTGCGCGTGCCCATCGTCAGCGTGGTCATCGGTGAGGGCGGCTCGGGCGGCGCCCTCGCCATCGCCGTGGCCAACCGGGTGCTGATGCTCGAGAACAGCATCTACTCGGTCATCAGCCCCGAATCCTGCTCCAGCATCCTCTACCGGGACACGAGCAAGGCGGAGAAGGCGGCGGACGCGCTGAAGCTCACCGCCCGCGACCTGTTCGGCCTCAAGGTCATCGACGAGCTGGTCCCCGAGCCGGCGGGCGGCGCGCACCGCGATCCCGCCCGGGCCGCGGAGGAGCTGGGCCGGGTGCTCCGCAGGCAGCTCCAGCCGTTGCTCGCCCTGGACGGCCCGGCCCTGATCGAGGACCGCTACCGGAAGTTCCGGGCCATGGGCCCCTTCACCGTGGCAGGCTGACACCCCCGATGCCGCCGTTCATCGTCGCCATCGACGGGCCGGCCGGAGCGGGGAAGAGCACCGTGTCCAAGCTGCTGGCCCGCCGGCTGGGCCTGTCCTTCGTGGACACCGGGGCCCTCTACCGGACGGTGGCCCTGTCCGCCCGCCGCCAGGGCATCGCCACCGACGACGACGCGGGGCTGGCCGGTCTCCTGGCGCGGATCCGCATCTCCTTCCGCGCGGTGGGGGAGGAGAACCGGGTGTACCTGGACGGCGAGGACGTCTCGTCCGAGATCCGCACCCCGGACATCTCCCTGGCGGCGAGCGCGGTCTCGGCCCGGCCGGTGGTGCGCGACGGGCTCCTCGGGCTCCAGCGGCGGCTCGCGCTCGAGGCCCCGGTGGGGGCGGTGCTCGAGGGCCGGGACATCGGGACGGTGGTCTTCCCGGAGGCCGACCTCAAGTTCTTCCTCGAGGCCAACCCCGACGTGCGCGCCCGGCGCCGCTACGAGGAGCTGTTCCAGAAGGGCACCGAGAGCAGCCTGGACGCGGTGCTCGCCGACCAGACCAAGCGCGACCGGGACGACGCCTCGCGCGCGGTGGCCCCGCTGAAGCCCGCCGACGACGCGGTCCGGGTGGACAGCTCGTCCAAGCCTCTGTCCGAGGTGGTGCAGCAGCTCGAGCGGACCATCCGGGCGGCGATGGCCTCCCGGGCCTAGAAGGCTCCCACCGCGCCCGAGCCACCCGCGGGGCCTGCCCCGGTGGTGTCCACGGTGGTCGCCCCGCCGCCGCCGCTGCCCAGGTTCGGCCACTCGAGGTGCACGGTGACGTGCGAGGACACGATGCGGTTGGTCCCCTTCGGCGTGCAGCCCGGGCTGTTGAACCCCGTCTCCGTCACGCTCGGCTTGGGGTTGGTCGTCCCGTAGAAGCCCCAGGCCTCGACGACCAGCCAGGGCGGGATGTTGAGCCCGCGGTTGAGCACCCAGAGCTCGACGCACCACTGCGCGCCGTTGCCGCTCGCGATGTCCTTCCCCGGGAGGTCGTAGTTGGCGCTGCCGAAGGGCAGGGTCTGGCCGAGGGTCACCGCGGTGGCGTAGTCGGTCTGCGGCAGCAGCACGGTCAGCCCGGGAGGTGCGGCGTTGGTGGTGCGGAACCCGCGCAGCAGCGCCAGGGTGCGCTCGGCGGAGAGCGTGGCCCGGGCCGAGGCCATGCTCTGTCCTCGCATCGAGATGCTGAGGAGCAGCTGGTTCTCGGTGCGCGAGTAGATGAAGGCGGCGATGAGCGAGAGCACCGCGGCGGCGGCGAGGACCACCAGCAGCACGAAGCCGCGGGGAGTGCGGCGAGAGGTCGTCATGGGGTCACCGCGTTCCGGAAGAGGACCGAGGCCTGCATCACCGAGCGGACCACCCCGTCGGTGGCCGGCGAGGGAGCGTGGTTGAAGAGCACCGGGATCGGCTCGTTCTCCCGCTTGGTGATCTCCGGGCCATGGGAGGAGAGATAGATCTGGGCGCCGATGATCGCCGCGGCGCGCTGGCCGTCCGAGGTGTTGAGCTGGTCGAAGTCGCAGGATTCGACGCTGCTCCGCCTGACACCACACCCCTCCGTCCGGTCCCCAGCCGTCGGGCACGCGCCAGGCCACCTGCATGTCGTCCACGCCCTCGGCGACCATCATCGGTGGGCCCAGGTCGGTCGAGCAGACGGTGCCGCCATCCAGGGGATCGCAGAAGTCGTTGCTCTGCAGAGCCAGCCCGACCCGCGCCGGCCTCGAGCCGGTGTAGTCGCTCTGGTAGACCAGGTAGCGGTGGCGGTACTGCAGGATGTCCACGTTCATCAGCGGGGCCGGACAGCCGGGCTTCCACGCGGCCCCGGAGTTGGCGAGCTTGGCGTCCACCGTGCTGATGGTGAACGTCGCCACGTTTCCTACGCTGGTGATGAGGGGGATGGCGCGTCCGATGCAATGGACGTCGTCGTTCCAGAACATGAGGAGCGGAGCCGAGGCGCCCGCGGCGGCGCGCTCGGTGGTGATGAACGGGATCCGGCGACACGGTGATGGTCATGGTCGAGCCACCGAACGCACCGGGGGCGACCACCTGCGCCGCGACCCGGCGGGGGTCCATCTGCCGGCTGCCGAGCAGGACCTCGAAGGCATCCGTCCCGGCGACGTAGCCGCCCTGGAAGCCGCTCGGCGCGGTCACCTTGGTTCCAGCGCCGCAGGCCGAGTCGTTGCAGAGGTCGATGATGTTGGTCCCGAGCTGGTCGAACGGTCGCACCACCGCCGCCCAGTTCACGCCCCCATCCACCTGCACGCCTCCCCGGAACCGGAGGCCCGAGTTCTCGAGGTCACGCTGCATCATGGTGAGACCGAGGCCGGAGGAGGCCTGTGCCCCGAGGAGCCGCTCGGTGTGCCGGGAGAAGCTGGCCTGCAGGTCGAACGCGGCCATCGCTGCGAGGATGATGACCAGCCCGACCGCGCTGGCCACCATCAGCTCGAGCAGGCTGAATCCGCGGCGCTCAGTTCGGGCTGACATAGGTGCCCTCCCGGACGGCGACGCCCGTCGTCGAGTTGGGGATGAACGCCGTCACCTGCACGTCGATCCAGTAGGAGGGGACCCACGCCGGCGCCCCGGCCATCGAGGCGCCCAGGTTCGGGGAGGGGAATCCGTCGGGCAGGGGACCGCCGGGGAGGCCCGAGGTGTCGTACAGAGTGATGGCGACCTGGTAGCGCGGCCCGCCACCGTCCTGGAGCTCGGTCACGCTGTAGGGCGGGATGACCTTGGGGGACGGAATGCCGCCGTCGAACTCCCAGCCGAGGCCGCTCCAGCCCCGCATCGCCCACCGCTCCATCTCCTGGGTGGCCACCCGCGCCGCCTGGGTGTAGCGCATACCCTTGGAGGCGTTGTTCGCGCCCTGGACGGCGAGCAGGGACACGCCCACCACCGTGAGGAAGAAGATCGCCCCGGCCACCAGGGCCTCGAGCAGCGTGAAGCCGCGGCGCGCGCCGCGGCTACGGACAGTAGGCGCCCGCGTTGTCATTGTTCTGGACCTTCACCGTTCCGTCGTTGAAGAGGATGACCCAGCGCTGGATGGCGGGCGCGTAAGGGTCGCTGACCTGGATGCAGTAGGGAAACGCGGCCGCCGGGCTGACGGTGGCCTGGCCGTTGATGTCGAAGCCGATCTGGAACGGCCCGGGCTGGGGCCGCCCGCCCCCCGGATGGTGACCAGGGTGTTGATGTCCGTGCGCGGGAGCTCGTCCCGGGCGTTGGGATCCAGGGTGTCGTTCACCGCGTCGTAGGGGAGGACCGGAAAGGCCACCGGGTTCTGCTTGATGAAGACGAAGCACTGGTGCGCGTCGGGGCCCCCCACCGCGATTCCGTTCGGGCCGATGAGGTAGCCCTGGGCGTTGCCCTGGCTCACCGCGTTGGTCCGGACCGTCTGGAGCCGCTGTACCAGGAGCCTCGCCTGGCCGTTGACGCGCGCCACCCGCCGGCTCTCGTTCAGCGCGTTCGAGGCGAGGGCGACCAGGATGGCGACGATCGCCACCGTCACCATCACCTCGATCAACGTGAAGCCGCGCTGCCGGCGGGTCACTTCACCCGTTGCCATGTCTTGACCTTGACGTCGATGGGACGGGAGCCGAGGTCGACCTGGCGCGGGTGCGACGGGGCGGTCTCGACGCTCAGGTAGAGCTTACCGTTCCGGATGATGGGCGCGCTCGGGATGCCCGAGCCCTTGAGCTGCGGGTTCACCGCGCTCAGGCCGACCTTGCTCACCATCAGCCCGGTGAGCGGGTTCTTGATCGCGGCGACCGGCTGTCCGGTCCGGGCATCGAAGGCGTAGAGGAATCCGTCACCCGCGTCGGTGCAGAGGTTGGCGGCGGGCGGCAGGTAGGTGGTGGCGAAGACCACGCCGTTGAGGAAGGCGGGATCGGCCAGCATCTTCTCGTTCTGGGCGAAGCGGAGGATGAAGAGGGGCCGTGCGCAGCCGGTCCCGGTGTCGGTCAGGGCGTAGAAGTAGTCCCAGGTGCCGAGCGGGTCGTTGGGGTGGTCGGTGTCCCCGGTGCCGACGTAGACGTTCAACAGGCCCGTCTGGTCGATGGCGAGCATCGGCCGGTTGAAGATCTTCGGACGGGGAGCGCTGAGCGGCAAGGTCATCGGGCGTGACGCCCACCATCACCGGGGCGCCGGTGGTGGCGTCGAGGATCGGCGTGGGGTTGCCGTTCACGTCCAGGAGGCAGCCGGTGTTTCCGGAGGCGTTGGCCGGGTCGAAGAAGGCGTCGCCGGGGCCGGGCACCCCGGGCGAGACCGCCCAGCTGGAGAGCGCGGTGCCGGTGGTGTTCATCCGCCAGACCTTGCCCTCGGTGTCGTTGAAGAAGACCCGCTCCACCATGCTCTTGTCCGCGGGGCGGTAGAGCGTGGGCCGCGAGGCCACCGCGTTGACGGTCGGATCCGCCGGGTCGTCCCACACGTCGTAGGCGGCCTTGCTGGTGCCGTCGTCGAGGAGCGCGCCGGTCCGGGCGTCGAGCACGTAGAAGGCGTGGGCCTGGGGGTCGGGGGCCGGCAGCACGCCGCCGCCGACGAAGACCGACCAGAGCTTGCCGAGACCACCCACGCTGGTGCGGGCGATGACCGGCGCTCCCCAGGTGTAGCCGAGCCGCGGGTACGGCCGGGGGCGCGCCGTTGGTCTCCCACTTGGGCTGGGGATCGCTCGGATCGGTGATGTCGAGGGCGTAGAGGCCCTGGGCGCCCCGGCCGAATGCGCCGACCAGCAGCGTCCGCCAGCCGTCGGGAGCGGTGCAGGGGCTGCCGCTGAACCCGGCACCGCAGACGTCTGCCACCGCCACGCTGCCGTCCACGCCGTAGGTGTGGAAGTCGCGCATCTGGGAGAGCGTCGGGTGGAGGATCATCGGGACGTAGGCCCATCGCTCGGAGCCGGCGATCGGGTCGACCACTGCCCCGGGGCTGGTCACGGCGTCCTCGACGGCGTGGATCATCCCGTCGTTGGCGCCGATGTACACGGTCTTCTTGCGGCTCTGCACGTTGGTGCGGAACGTGGTGTACGCCCCGGCCTCGGTACCGTCCGGCCAGCTGGCGCTCTGGACCGCGCCCTCGATGATCGCCGGGTCGGAGTGGAAGATGTCCGAGGCGCGCGACCGCTTGTAGACGCCGTTGGTGAACTGCTCGTCCTTCCCCGGGTTGAGGAGCAGGGCGATGGTGCGCCGGGCGTCCTCGGGGACGCCGGTGATCCGTCGCCTCGAGCGCGCTCTGGTCCGCCGGGGCGTTGCTGTTCCAGCCCGACCCGGTCGAGCATCCGATGCAGCCCGTGTAGTCGAAGAAGATGCGGTTCGCCGCTCGACGGATCCAGCGAGGTGTACACGGTCCGGGTGTTCTGCTTGTTGATCGACGAGGACGGAAGGGGAGCGGTGTCCGGGTCGCCGTAGCGCCAGAGGTAGTTGTAGTCCGCGTCGGTGACGGTGTCGGCGAGCGTCGGGAGGTTGATGCTGTCGGTGTTGATCGCGTCGAGCTTGCCCTGCCACTCGAGACCGTTGAACAGGAGCCGGAAGTAGCCGACGTACATCTCGGTCCCGGCCACGTTCACCGCCGGCTTCGAGCGCGTGAAGTAGCCCTCGAGGATGCGGCCGAAGGCACCTTCCAGCGAGGAGAGGAGGCGGGCGGCGTGGAGCCGTCGAAGGCCACGCCGGAGGGGCTGAGGTCCAGCGTGGTGAGGTCGCTGGAGCTCACCGCGGTGCCGCCGGCCTGGGCCATGGAGTTCAGCTGCGGCGACGGCGTGAAGAGGCCGAAGCCGATGACGAAGGTCTTCACGTCGACGGGCAGCGAGCTCGACGTGGTCATGTTCCTGAGCGCGGTGACCGCGCCCACGGGATCGTTCCCGGGCAGGCCCGCCGGCTGCTCCTCACCGTCGGTGAGCAGCATGACGTAGTACGCGCGGCCGCAGCCGGCGTAGGGGTCGGCGTCCATGACCGTCTGGATGTACGCCTTGGCGTCCTTCAGCGAGCCGGTGAGCGGCGTGTAGTCACCGAAGTCGGGGGTGCGCAGACCGGTGGGGTTGGTGACCGGGTCGTACTTGGACAGCATCCTGAGCACCGGCCCGTCCGTGGGCGGCGAGACCCCGAGGAGCGCGGAGTTCAGCGCGAGCGGCGTCCAGGAGAGCGCGGTGCGCCCGTCGGTGAGGCGCGCCCAGCCGTTGTCCCGGTTGGTCGGCATGCTGGCGGCGACGGCGCTGAAGCCCGCTGCGTCGACGGTCGGCGGGTCCTGGTACGCGTACTGATAGGTGCAGGTCGGGCAGCTGTACTCGGGCGGATTGGGCGGGTTGGTGTCGGTCGGGTTGTAGATGTTGGCGTTCAGGAACTTCCGGAAGAGGTCCGGGTGGCCGTTTCCGTCGAGCCAGTTCGGCGCGTAGTCCATCGGGCTCGGGGGGAAGTTCGGGTCGGTCAGCGTGGCGACCGGATCCGCCGCCGTGACGAACCCCGCCGGCGCGGTCACCCACGGCCAGCCGCCGTAGGGCGAGAGGCTGTAGCGGCCGTTCGGGTAGTTGTTTCCGGAGTAGGTGGTGTTGGTGCGCCAGCTCAGCTTGCAGAGCACGCCGCCGGAGCAGTTGGCTCCCGTCTGGATGAGGTTCGGGCAGTCGCCGTTGGAGAACTGGCCGCCGCCGTACGTGACGACGGTGGGCTGTCCGTGCAGGTCGTCGTTCCCGACGAAGTTCCTGGAGGTGAATCCGACGATGTCGCCGTCGTTCGGGATGTACGCGTAGCTGTAGACCGGGTGGGTGAAGACGTCCCGGTAGTGCTTGTACCGGCAGTAGTCGTCTCCGTAGACCGTGGTGTAGCGGTAGGTCGAGGCGGTGTAGGTGCACTGTGGCGCGTACTGCTGCCAGTTGTACTCGGGGCGGGTGAAGCGGCAGAAGTGCTGGGTCGTCTCGCCGGGAATGATGATGTCCTGGGCCATCGTCCAGGCGCAGGTGTAGCGAGGGTCAGCGCTGCAGCTGTTTCCCGTGGTGGGGGTGCCCGCTCCGCCGCCGCCGACCGCGAGCGACTGCCATTCCGCGGGCCCGGTCGAGGTGGTGACGACCGTTCCGATCGCCGGACAGGTCTGGCCGAAGGTGGTCAGCTGGACGTCGATGGTGCCGGTGGTGGTGCTCGTCAGCTGCCATCCGCTCAGGGGACCCGGGGCGACCCCGCTGCTGTAGTAGGTGACGTTGTTCCAGTAGGTGTTGAAGGGCCCGGCGATCTGCGTGATCTTGCAGCCGGTCGGGTGGGTCGCGGGATCGTTGCAGCCCGCTCCGGTTCCGGAATACGGCGAGCCCAGCCCGCAGCTGTCGTTGAAGTTGGAGGTCACCAGCCCGGCCGAGGTGTAGAGCACGCCATTGAAGGTCGTGGTGGGGCCGAGGTCGGTCTCGGAGTACACGTCCCCGTAGGGCAGGGTGAAGGGGAACTCGAGCGTCATGTCGCAGGCCTGCGCGCTGCACGATCCGTCGGTTGCGTTGGGCCTGGTCGCTGGACAGCTGCCGCCGAGGCTCGACTTGGTGAAGTCATCCCGGTTGCCCGGGTCCTCGCGCCACCCGTAGTCGTAGGTGTACCCGTTGAAGACCTGCGTCGCCGGCGAGCTGTACCCTGCGCCGACCACGTTGATGTACTGGCGGTCTCCGGCGGCGCCGTTCGCGATGCCCCACTTCCGGACCCGGTGCGGGGACTGCATGGTGGGGCTGGTGGGGGACTGGTAGCTGACCTCGATGCTCCCGGGCTGCATCTGGGTCGCGGTCGGATCGATCCCGGTCCCGGTGAGGTCGTCGAGCCGGGTGAACATCCAGCTCGGATTGCCCCAGCTCGTGTATCCCGTAGGCGATCCGGTCGTAGGAGCAGGTGGTCGTGAAGTTGGCCGGCTCGGTGACCAGCTCGAAGTACTGGTTGTAGCCAGAGAGCCCGATCTCGATGCGCGAGGTGTACGTGGGCAGGGTCCGATAGAGGGCGCGCTTGCCGAGGCACCACTTGTTCTGGCAGTCGGCGTCGGCGGTGGGAACGTTCGGATCCCAGTCCTGCCCGGCCGCGGTCAGGTCGCCGTTGATGTCGCCCGGGCGGAACACCATCGACTTGCTGGTGTCGAGGATGATGAAGAGCTTCGGGGTGAAGAAGTTCTTGATGCCGGGGGTGTCGGTGATGGTCGGGCCGGCCGCCTCTGCTCGGCGGATGCCGAGCGGGAGTGGCCCCGCGGCCATCACGAATACCATCACCCACATCACCGTATACTGGAGGACCGCCCTGGCGTTTCGCATCGGGGAGGTGGAGGCAGCAAGCCACACGCCATCTCGTCCGTCCAGGTGGACCCCTGAGTCCGCGTGGTTCCCCCGACCCAGGGGCTCTGCCGGGGGTCCTCGAAACATTTTGCTTCGCAAAGTTTGCGAGGCACTAGCCGCGTGAGCGGCGGCGTCGGGCCCGCTCGCGACGCTCCCGCCGGACGTCGCGCAGGCTGATCTCTCCCGGCGTGGGCGTCCCCCGGCGAGCACCTGCTCGGGGGGCCGGACGGTGCCTGCCGCCGCCGGCGCCGGCAGCCGGACGACGAAGGTCGAGCCCTCGCCGGCCTTGCTCTGCACCGAGATGCTCCCCCCGTGGCTCTTCACGATGCGCTGGCAGATGGCCAGCCCGAGCCCGGTGCCCTTCTGCTTGGTGGTGAAGAAGGGCACGAAGATGTTCGGCTGCTGCTCGGGCGGGATGCCCGGACCGTCGTCGGCGACGTCGATCTCCACGAACTCGCCCGAGGCACGGAGGTCGGCGAACCGGTCGGGACCGCGGGTGCGGACCCGGATGGTGCCCGGCGCCGTCCCCAGGGCCTGGATGGCGTTCTGCACCAGGTTGATGAGCACCTGCTTGAGCTGCTCGGGGTCCCCCTCCACGCTGGGCAGCGACTCGCCGAGCTCCACCGCCAGCGCGATCCGTCCGGGGACCTCGTTCTGGATGAGCCGGATGGTGCGGGCCACCACCTCGTTGATGTCCACGGTTCCGAAGCTCTGCTTGAGGGGTCGGGCATAGTCGAGGAACTGGGTCACCACGCCGTTCAGCCGGTTCACCTCCTCGACGATGACGTCGAGGAACTCGCCCTCCTCGCCGTCCCGGGGCGCCGGCTCGAGGCACTGCGCCGCCCCCTTGATGGCGCCCAGCGGATTCCGGATCTCGTGCGCGAGGCCTGCCGCCATCTCGCCGAGGGCGGCGAGGCGGTCCCGCTCGCGCATCCGCTCGTAGAGCTTGCTGTTCTCGACGATGGTGGCCAGGCGCTCGGCCACCTCGAGCACCATGGCGATCTCGTCCGAGGCGAAGGCCTCGGGAACCCGCTCGTCCCAGAGGTTCAGGAAGCCCACCACCCGGTCGCCGCCCACCAGCGGCACGCTGAAGGCCGACTTCAGGGCCAGCAGGGCGTTGCGGGTGTCCAGCGTCCGCTTCAGCTCCTCGCGGCTCCGGCGGCCCTCGGGCGTCCGGGTGCGCATCTCGAGGATGCGCCGCTCGAGGTTCTCCAGGAGCACCGCCTTCTGCCCGCTCGCCGCGGCCGACAGGAGGCCGCGGGCCGCCGCCGCATCGAGGAACGGCACGGGCTCGGGCCCGCGGAAGTTCGCCCGGCGGAACCCGGGGCGGTCCTCGGCCAATAGATAGACCGAGGCGTGTGTCACCCGGCGCGTCTCCTCCAGCGCATCGAGGATGACCTCCGAGGCCTCCCCCGGGTCGATGACGTTGGCCAGCCGGGTGCGGAGCGCGCCCAGGGACTTGAGCAGCTCGCTGCGCTCCCGGAAGAAGATGTGCACCACCTGCGCCTCGACCTTGGCCCGCAGCGGCTCGAGCAGGATGCCGATGACGAAGGCCGCGAGCACGGTGTTGAAGAGGTAGAGCGAGGTGTTGCCCTTCACCCAGGCGGTGAGGACGAGGAAGACCAGGGCCAGCATCACCGCCAGGACGGTCTGGCTCGCCGACCTTCCCCAGGAGCTCGTGCAGGTCCATCAGCCGCAGCCGGAGCAGCGTCTGGGCGAGGAAGAAGAGGTACAGCGTCGTCACCACCGGCCCGAGGGTGGGGAAGGGCACCCCGATGGCGGGGAGCCCGTCGAGCGCGGTGAAGAGCAGCGAGGCGGCGGCCCCGATGGCCAGGTAGGTCAGCCGGGCCCGCTCCGTCTTCGAGTCGCTCCGCCGCACCCGGCGGACGAGCAGCGACACCGAGAGCAGCATCGCCCCGAAGGCCCAGGCCGCCACCACCGACCGTCCCCAGACGCGACGTGGCCGGCGGGGGTCATCGCCACCGCGAGCCCGAGGAAGAGCGAGAAGATGGCCACCCGGCGGCTGGTCCTCCGGGCCTGGCTCTGCCCGCCGAGGAACTCGAGGAAGAACGCCAGCGCCGCCGAGGGCACCACCGCCCCCGAGAGCAGCCGCAACCCCAGCGCGATCCGCACCGGCCAGCCGGTGAGCCCGCCGGTGACGAAGACGCTGCGGAGGAAGTCCGCCAGGTAGAAGGCGCCCGCGGTGAAGGCGAAGACGGAGTACGCGGTCAGCACCCGGGCGCGGCTGGTGCGCAGCACCATCGACAGGCCGAGGGCCGTGGCGACGATGCAGGCGAGGAGGGTGGTCTGGGTGCGGATGTCCATCGGGCGGACCGGTGATTGCTCAGTCTAATCCCCTGTCGGCCCGGCGGGTTGCACCCGGATGACATTCCCTTCACACTCCGCAGCCGGCTCGCCTGCCTCGCCGTGCTCCTCCCCCTCGTCGCCCTCCTCCTCGCCGCACCCCCCGAGAGCACTCCGGCGACCGGCTCCGACGCGGCCCCCGAGGTCGAGCAGGGGCTCGTCCCGGGTGACGTGGCCGAGGTCTGGAATCCGGCATTTCCCTCTCGTCCGGAGGCGGTGGCCGCGCCCGCGCCGGCCGCGCGACGCTTCGAGCTCCGCCGTCTCGATCCGGTGTTCACCGGGACGCTGGCGGCTCCCCGCGCCGAGTTCGAGGCGGGGCGCTACGAGCGCACGGTGCAGCTCCTGGCCAGGGCCGAGGACACGCCGCAGGTCCGCTACCTGCGCACGCTCGCCCAGCTGAGGGTGCGCCCCACCGCCGCCGCCGCCGCCGAGCTGGAGACGCTGGCCGCCGAGCTGCCCGCCATCGCCGATCGCTGCCAGCTCGAGGCGGCGCTCGCGCGCGAGGAGCTCGGGGACCTGGACGCGGCGCGCAGGCTCTTCGCCCTGGTGCCGCCCACCTCCCGCGTCTACCCGGACGCCCGGTTCGGCCTGGCGCGGGTGCTTCGGCGCCAGGGGGACACCGCTGCCGCGGCCGAGGCCATCGCCCCGCTGGCCAGCGGCCCCTCCCCGCTCTGGGGCCGCGACGTCGCCGCCGAGGCCCTGGTCACCCGGGCCGATCTCGCCCGGGCACTCCACGACGCCGACGCCGAGCGCCAGGCGCTGCTCGCGCTCTGGAGCGGCCACCCGCGCTCCCCGCTGTCGGCCCAGGCCGAGCGGCGGCTCGGCAAGTCCGGCCCGAGCGTGGCCGCGGTGGTGGCGCGGGCCGAGGCGCTGGTCGAGCTGCACCGGAACAAGCAGGGGCTGGACGTGCTCCGCCCGGTGCTTCCGAGGCTGCAGCTCCCGGATCCGCTCGCCTGCCGGGCGCGCCTGGTGGAGGGCCGGGCGCTGCGCAAGGAGCGGCGCCATGCCGAGGTCCAGGACGTGCTCTCCCCGGTGGTGCGCGTCGTGCACCGACCAGGACCTCCGGGTCCGGGCGCTGTACCTGCTCGGGACGTCGCAGGCGGTGGTGGCGCCCGCCGCCGCGGTCAAGACCTTCGACACGCTCGCCCGGGAGTTCCCGGAGAATCCGCTGGCCGACGACGCGCTCTATGTCGCCGCGGACCTCCTGGCCCAGGACGGCAACCTCGACGGAGCGCTCTCGCGGCTCGATCGCATCGCCGAGCGCTACCCGCAGGGAGATCAGCTGGGCGAGGCGCTGTTCAAGGCCTTCTGGCTCCGACACCGCGCCGGGGACGTGCCCGGGGCGCTCGCCTCCCTCCAGTCGCTGGAGGACGCCCGCCGTGGGGCCGAGGAGAGCTACGACGTCGAGCGTGCCCGGTACTGGCGCGCGCGTGTGCTCGACGCCCAGAAGAACACCGACCAGGCCATCGCCCTGTGGGAGGCGCTCGCGCTCGAGCACCCGGGCACGTACTACGGCCTGCTCGCCCGCGAGCGGATCGGCGAGCGCGACCCGGCGCGTGCCACGCGGGTGGCGGCGCAGCTCTCCCCGCTCCCGGCCTCGAGCCCGCCGGCCGAGCTGGAGTCGGGGACGCTGCTGGACGATCCGCACTTCGTCGCCGGCGTCGAGCTGCTCCGGCTCGGATTCCGGGATGCCGCCTCCTCCGAGCTCCTCGCCGCCCGCCGCACGGGGCAGCCTGCCGAGGCCCAGCGCCTGCTCGTCGAGGCGCTGGCCCGCACCGGTGACGCCCGCTCCGCCCACGGGGTGGCCCGCCTCGCCCTGCGCCGGGACCTGAACGGGCCGGTCGCCCCGGGCTCGCGGGACCTGTGGACCATCGCCTACCCGGACGCCTTCCGGGACCTCGTGCTGCGGTACACCCGCGGCTCGCCGGTCGAGCCCGAGCTCCTCCAGGCGTTGATGCGCGAGGAGAGCGCGCTCGACCCGCATGCGCTCTCCTGGGCGGGCGCGGTGGGGCTGACCCAGCTGATGCTCCCCACCGCCCGGCAGATGGCGAAGGCGCTGCGGCTCAGCGCCCCGACCTCCGAGCGGCTCCAGGATCCGTCGACCAGCATCCAGCTCGGGGCCGCGTACCTCGGGCGGCTGCTCACGAAGTGGGATGGCAACGTGGCGCTGGCCCTGGCCAGCTACAACGCCGGCGAGGGCGCGGTGAGCCGGTGGCGGGCGGCGCGGCCGGAGGCGGAGCTGGACCGCTGGGTGGAGGAGATCCCGCTCTCCGAGACCCGGGGCTACGTCAAGCGCGTGCTGCGCAGCTGGAACACCTACCGGCTCCTCGGCGGCCGACCGCTGCCCGGCGTGGCGCGGACCGCCGCCGCCGCCGGACCCCGCGCGGAGCGGGAGCGATGAGCGAGAGCGAGAGCGAGCTGCCCGCGCCCATCCGGGAACGGCTCCGGGCACTGCCCTCGGTGGAGTCGGTGCTGGTGTCCGAGGCCGGCCGGGCCGCCCTGCAGATCCACCCCCGGCCGCGCGTGACCGAGGCCATTCGCCGGGTGCTGACCGTGCTCCGGGCCCGCATCCTCGCCGGGCGAGAGTGCGACCTTCTCCTCGGAGGCGCTCGGGCCGGCGCTGGTGGCGCTCGCCACCCCCGGGCTCCGCGAGGTGCTCAACGCCACGGGGGTCGTGCTGCACACCAACCTCGGCCGGGCGCCGCTCGCCCCGGAGGCGCTGGCCGCGGTGCAGGCCGTGGGCCGCGGCTACTCGAACCTCGAGTTCGACCTCGAGAGCGGCGAGCGCGGGTCGCCGCTTCGCTCCGCTGCTCGAGCCGCTGCGGGCGCTGACCGGGGCGGAGGACGCCCTGGTGGTCAACAACTGTGCGGCGGCCACGCTCCTGGTGCTCACCGCGCTCGCCGAGGGCCGCGAGGTGGTGGTCTCGCGCGGCGAGCTGGTGGAGATCGGCGGCGGCTTCCGCATCCCCGACGTGATGCGGCAGTCCGCATGCCACCCTGGTCGAGGTCGGGACCACCAACCGCACCCGCCGCGCGGACTACGAGCGGGCGCTCTCGCCGGCCACAGCGCTGGTCACCAAGGTCCACCGGTCCAACTTCGCCCTGGTGGGGTTCACCGAGGAGACCTCGGTGGAGGAGCTGTCCCGGCTGTGCCAGCCCAGGGGCGTTCCGCTGTTCGTCGATGCGGGGAGCGGTCTGCTCTCGCCCCTCGACGTCCCCGGGGCCGCGGGCGAGCCCACGATGCGGAGCCACGTTGAGGCCGGGGCCGACCTGGTGGCCTTCTCCGGCGACAAGCTCCTCGGTGGGCCGCAGGCCGGCATCGTGGTGGGCCGGGCCTTCTGGGTGTCGCGCCTCCGGGCCCATCCACTCGCCCGCGCGCTGCGGGTCGACAAGCTCACCGTCGCCGCCCTCGAGGCGACGCTCCGGATGGTCCAGGACGGCCGTGCGGACGCCGTGCCTGCGCGGGCCCTGGCGGTGGCTGCGGAGCCCGTGCTGCGCGCGCGCGCCGATGCCTTGCGGCGCCACCTGGCGGACGCCGGCGTCACCGCCCGGGTGGTCCTGGTGGAGGGACAGGTGGGAGGAGGGACCCTCCCGATGGCCCGTCCCACATCCTGGGCCTGCCTCCTCGACGGGGACGCCGAGGGGACCGCCGCCCGGCTCCGCACCGGCGAGCCCGCGGTGCTGGGGCGCATCGAGGAGGGCCGTCTGGTCCTGGACGTCCGCTGCCTCGAGGACCAGGATTCTCGCAAGGCTCGCGGCGGCGGTCGCCACCGCCCGTGAGCGGCTTCCTGGCGCGTAGGTCGGAGCGTCCACTACAATCGCGTGTTCGACGCCTCCCGAACGTGAAGCGCTACGGCCTCAACAACGTGGTGGAGCTGCCGGGCAGGACGCGGCCTCGCGCCGAGGATGCGCCGGGCACCCGTCGCGCGCGCCGCATCGTCGCCGTCGGCGGGGGCAAGGGTGGCATCGGCAAGTCGCTGGTCTCGGCCAATCTCGGAATCGCGCTCGCCCGAGCGGGACACCGGGTGACGCTGGTCGACGCCGACCTCGGTGGGGCGAACCTCCACACCTGCCTCGGTATCAGCCAGCCTCAGGGCACGCTCTCCGACGTCGTCACCCACGGCACGCGCATCGAGTCGCTGGCGATGCCGACCGGGATCGAGAACCTCACCCTGGTCTCCGGAGCCATGGACGCGCTGGATGCGGCGAACCCGCGCGCCCAGGCCAGGGCACGGCTGGTGGAGCAGCTGCAGACGCTCGACACGGACTACCTGGTGCTCGACCTGGGCGCGGGCACCTCGGTGCACACCATCGACTTCTTCCTCCTGGCCGACCACGGGCTGCTGGTGCTCCTGCCCGAGCCGACCTCGGTGGAGAACGCCTACCGGTTCCTCAAGGCGGCGCTGTTCCGGCGTCTGCAGCACACGGCGCAGTCGCTCGGCGTGGCCCATCTGGCCGAGGCGGCGCTCGGGAGCCAGGGCAGCGCGATGCGCACCCCGGCGGAGGTGGTGAAGGCCGTGGCCGAGAGCCAGCCGGAGGCCGCGGCCCAGCTCGAGCGGTCCCTGCGTGAGTTCCGGGTGAAGCTGGTGGTCAACCAGGTCCGCTCGGCCGCGGACCAGAGCGTGGGACGCGCGGTGGTGGCGGCCTGGAAGAAGTTCTTCGGGCTGGACATGGATTACCTCGGCGCCATCGCCTACGACGACGCCGCCTGGCAGACGGTGCGGAGGCGCCGGCCGCTCCTCCTCGACGCCGCGGGGTCGGCGGCTGCCTCGAATCTGGTGACCGTGGCCGAGGCGCTCGCCGCGCTGGACCGACCGAGGTCGGCGGGACGATGACCGCGACCGACGCGCCAACTCTGTACGACGTCCTCGAGGTCGATCCGGCCTCGTCGCTCGACGAGCTGCGGGAGGCCGTGGAGCGCGCCCGCGAGACCTACGGACCGGATTCGCTCGCCGTCTACGCGCTGGTCGACGAGGAGCAGATCGGCGAGCTCCGGGCGAAGCTCGACGAGGCCGCCTCGGTGCTGCTCGACCCGGCGCGCCGGGCCAGCTACGACCGTTCCATCGGCCGCATCGGCCCGTCCACGCTCTGGGCGGAGGACGACGACGAGGAGGAGGAGCCACTCCCGCCGGTGGAGCCAGGTCCGCACGCGCGCCGGACAGATCTACAACTCGAGACCGCCCCCGATGACGAGGCCGAGGAGCCCGCGGCGCCGCGGCAGCACGCGCTGGACCTCGCGCTCACCGACACGCCGGGGCCGTTCGGACAGGGTCCGGAGCGGCCGGAGGCGGCGGTCGGCACCGAGACCGGAGGTGCGCCGGTCGAGACCTCACCGTCGGCCCCGCTGCTCAGCGGTGACTGGGCCGCGGCCGTTCCCGCCGAACGCCAGAGTTCGCGGGCCCCCACCGAGCCGGACCGGGCGGTGGTCACGGCCGCCTGCGCCGGTCGTGCAGGAGCCGCGCTTCGGGTGTGCGCGAGACCCCCGCCGAGGCTGCGGAGGCGGCCGCCCCGGCGGAGCGCGCGGGGCTGCCTCCCGCGCTCGGGCTCCGGGTGAAGCCCTCCGAGCCGCCGCCGGCCGATGTCGAGGCTCCGGAGCCGCCGCCCGCGGCTGCGCCCGTCCCAGCGGCAGCGTCGGCCGCCGAGCCACTGCCCGAGCTCCCGCAGAGACACCGGGAACACCGGCTCCGGCTCGACCTTCCTGCCGACGTCGAGTTCAACGGCGAGCTGCTCCGCCGCGTCCGCGAGTCCTACGGGCTGTCGCTCCAGCAGGTCGCCGAGCGGACCCGCATCACCCGCATCCACCTGGAGAACGTGGAGGCAGACCGCTACGACCGGCTGCCCGCCACGGTGTACCTTCGGGGCATCCTGGTGAACCTGGCCCGCGAGCTCCGGCTCGATCCGGCGCGGGTGAGCAAGACCTACCTCCTCGCCGCCCAGCGCTCGCACGCCGGGGGCTCGCTGACTCTCTGGAAGGACCTGACCGATGACCGACGAAGAGCGGACCAAGGCGCTGCGGCTGGCGCGGGCGATCGCCTCCGACATCTCGCTCTACAACGAGCAGAAGATCATCAAGGGCGTCGAGCAGGACAACCTCTTCGACGTGCTGAAGGACGAGCTCAACGAGGGCAGGGACCTCTACCGGAGCCGGGTGAGCCAGGAGGTCTACACCACGACGAACTTCTTCGACCGCGCGGTGGTGGACATCATCGTGCGCGGCAAGGCGCACGTGCGGTCCAAGATTTGGTGAGGGCGCTCCGGGGCCGCGCCGGGCCCTGGGCAGGACATGCGTTGGCGGACGGGCCGAGCGGGGCGTGCTCGCCGAGGATGGCAGCGCTCGCGATCTCCCGAAGGAGATTGTGACCTGCACGCACCGGTCGGGCTCCGAGTTGCCGGCGGGGAGATTCGGCGGTCGAGCGGGACCGGCGACCGCGCTCAACGTGCGCAGCTGCCGATGGCTCCTGGGTGACGCGAGACTTCCGGGGGACGGCGGCGGCGCCCCGGTCAGCGGCCTGCGCGGACTCCGCACGCTCCGGGGAGGCGAGGATCCAGCTTGTCCGCCCTTCAGGGGGCGGGGCAGGCAGGGGCTCCAGCGCACGAGAGGCGATAGCAATTTCGAGGACACAGAGTGCGGGTCGCCGCGTTCCAACCCATGGAAGTGACGTGACGTGTTCACGGACAGTGCGTTCGGACTTGCTATAGCCTCTCGTGCGCCGACGGTGCTCGGCAGGGGCTGCCGGCGCACGGGTACACTCGTCCGGGCGCGTGAGCACCGGTCCACAGCGGCGCGAGGCGGCCACGGGCGAGGTGCACCGGCTCATCGCCGGGCCGGCGCTGCGCGGTGAGCGCCTCGACCGGGCGGTCGCGACGAGCCTTCCCGCGCTCAGCCGGTCGCGCGTCCAGGGGCTGCTCGAGGCCGGACGGGTGCTCGTCGACGGACGGCCGGGCCGCGCGGCGCTGCGGCTCAAGGGCGGGGAGAGCGTCGAGGTCTCGGTGCCGCCGCCTGCGCCCGCCGTTCCCGAGCCCGAGGACCTGCCGCTCACCATCCTCCTCGAGGATCGCGACCTGCTCATCATCGACAAGCCGGCCGGGCTCGTCGTCCATCCGGCCGCGGGGCACGCCCGGGGGACCCTGGTCAACGCGCTCCTGCACCACGTCTCGGGGCTCTCCGGCGTCGGCGGCGTTCTCCGGCCGGGCATCGTCCACCGCCTCGACAAGGAGACGTCGGGCTGCCTCGTCGTCGCCAAGAACGACGCCGCCCTCCAGGGCCTCCAGCATGCATTCCAGGCGCGCACCGTCGAGAAGACGTACCTCGCCCTCGTCCACGGGCATCCGCCGGCGAGCGGACGGCTGGAGACGCTCCACGCCCGCCATCCGCGCGACCGGAAGCGCTTCACCGGGCGCACCAGGACCGGGAAGCCGGCGCTCACCACCTGGCGCGTTCGGACCCTCGTGCACGGCGCCGCCCTGCTCGAGGTCGGCCTGGAGACGGGCCGCACGCACCAGATCCGCGTCCACCTCTCCGAGCTGGGCCACCCGCTGCTCGGCGATAGCCTCTACGGCGGCAACCGCAAGGGCGACGCCCGGGTGAAGGCCGTCCAGACCGAGCTCGGGCGTCAGGCGCTGCACGCCTGGCGGCTCGTCTTCCCGCACCCCCGGACCGGCAAGCCCGTTCGTGCCGAGGCGCCCGTTCCTCGAGACCTCTCCGAGGCGATCGCCGCGCTCGCTGCGGACGGTGAGCCGCAACGACGGCGGCCGGGCGACCCGGTGAGGGGGAGACGGCGCGGGCCCCTCAGAGACCGGTGACCGACAGCGCTCCCTGCTGGCGCCGCGAGAGCACCTTCACCGGCGGGATGGCCAGCACCCGCATGAACACCTTGAGGAGCTCCGGGTCGAACTTGTGACGGAGCTCGCTCCACATCAGCATCATCGCCACCTCGGGCCCGTAGGCGTCGCGGAAGGGGCGCCGGCTGGTCAGCGCGTCGAAGCCGGCGGTGATGGCGATGATCTTCGCGTAGAGCCCGAGCGACGACTTGGGGATGATCATCTGGATGTTGCCGCGGGCGTCGCGCACCGCGGTGCCGAAGTCGCTCTTGTACTCGAGCGTCGTCACCACCCGGTGCAGCGTCGTCCGGGTGAAGCCCTTCTCCATCAGGACGTTGCGCACCGAGATCAGCGGCGCCCGGGCGATCAGGGTCCGCTCCTCCGGGCGTCAGCCCGCCGCGCTTTCCGGCCAGCTCGTCGGGGATGGTGGCCATGCCCGCGTCGTGGAAGAGGGCGATGAAGCCCAGGTCCCGGAGCTGCGCCTTGGTCAGCCCGAGCTCGCCCCCGAACACGATCGACAGGAGGCAGGTGTTCACCTGGTGGTACACCAGGTAGTCCGATTCCTGGTGCATGGTGGTCATGCCCAGGAAGTGCGACCTTCGCGTCGAAGCAGATGTCGACCAGGTCCTGGACCAGGCGCAGCGCCCGGGCCGCCGCCATCGGGGTGCCCTTGCGCACCGAGTCCAGGTACTTGGAGATGAAGAACACCGCGCGGGCGTAGACGGTGACCGCGTACTTCTTGCGGTCCACCTTCTCGTCGTCGTCGAGCTTCTCCTTCTCCAGCTTCTCCCGGAGCTTGCTCCAGCGGGCGATCTTGATCGCCAGGAGCTTCCGGCTGCTGAGCCCGTCGTCCTCCGGGGTCTCGGCCACGTCCTTGGCGAAGATCCAGATGAAGTTCTCGCAGCTCCGCGTTCTGCACCGGCTTGACCAGGGTGAAGCCGCCCACGTCCTTGGCTCGCATCTCCTCGAGCAGGTAGCGGATGTTCTCCACCGCGTTCAGCTCGGCCTTCACCAGCATGTTGTTGACGTAGAACGAGCTCTTGATCCCGACCAGGTCGAAGCGGCCTTCGCGCGAGATGATGAGGTTCAGCGTGTCCTGCAGCGACATCAGCGGGCGCTCGAACACCGCGTTGTCCGGGTCGTACATCTTCGCCGAGCGCACCAGCATGTAGAGGCGTCGAGAGCACCGAGCGCGAGAGCTGCTGCAGCTTCTCGGAGTGGTCCCGCCCGAAGTCGAGGATGTTCTCGTCGGCCGCGCCGCTGATCCGGAGATTGTCGGGCATCAGCTCGCCTCCGGCGGGGGCGCGTCGCCGAAGAGCTTCTTCCGCGTCTCGCCCAGCGCGCGCCGGGCGGCGACCAGCACCTCGGTGGGCTGCGTCCGGTCCTCGGTCACCGCCTGGAGCGCCCGGTACGACTGGATCGACTGCACCCCCGCCAGCCCGTGCACCGCCAGGAGCTTCTCCTCGACCACCCGGCCCCGGTTCCAGAGCTGGGCCTTCTCCGCCAGCAGCTGCGTCATGAACGACATGGCCGCCGGGAGACCGGTGCTCCCCAGCGCGGTGTAGAAGGCCGCCTGCTCCTCGGAGCTCCGCTTCTTGAAGTCCTTGGACTTCACCACCGCGACCAGGTCCTGGTACGCCTGCTCGCGGTCGTACTCGGGCAGCAGGCGCGCCGCCTGCACCCGGACCTGCGCGTTGTCGTCCTTGAGCGCCTCGGCGATGAGCCGTCGTGACTCGAGGCTCCGGCCCCGGGCGATGGTGCCCATCACGTCGAGCCGGACCGCCAGGTTCCGGTGCTTGAGCACCCGCCCGAAGAACTGCATCCGCTCCGGGTGCTGGGCGCGCTCCAGCACGTAGACCATGTCCCGCACCGTCATCGGGCGCTCGGAGGAGAGCCGCTGCACGACGTCCACCGGATTCACCTTGCAGAACTCGGCGATGACGTCGCACAGCACGAGCCGGTGCTCGGGCGCATCGAGCGTCTCCAGGAGATCCAGCAGGATCGGCAGCACCGTCGGCTGGAGCGAGCTCAGGTAGCGGCCGATGTCCGGGAGCACCCCCGGCCGCGCCGCGCGGAGCACGTCCGCCACCCGCACCAGCCGCTGCTCCTCGCCCATCTTCTCGATGAAGGTGGCCTTCAGCCGGCGGATTCCGCTCATCCCCGGCCGGTCCTCCATCGCCCGGAGCTTGAGGACGATCTGGTTGATGATCGCGAAGTCCTCCTGGAGGAGGAGCGCGTCCAGCAGCTGCAGGAACATCTCCTCCAGCAGCTCGGGGTCGTCCACCCCCGCCTCCGCCACCTGGAAGATGGACGAGACGAGCTTGGGGAAGAGCCGGCTCTGCTCCTCCTCGGTGATCTCCTTCTGCAGCCTCGCCTTGAGCTCGTCGCTCGCCGTCACCCCGGCGATCACCGCGCCCCGGACCTGCTCCACGCCCTCCAGCTTCAGCTCGAGATCGTCGGCGCTCACCCGCGCGAAGCGGAGGAAGTCGTCGGAGTGGCTCCGCAGCCGTGAGTAGAGGTACTCGACGATCTTGTCGACCGCGACCTGCACCTCCTCGTCGGAGAAGCCGTCGACCTTGAAGCCCTCCACCACCACGTACTCGAGGTTGTCGACCGGCGAGCGCCAGAGCTGGGCCACCGTGTCCTCGCCCTGCTTCTCCACGTCGCTCAGGGCGACCAGGGTGAAGGTCAGCAGCTCGTCCGGCGCTCAGGCCCGGGCGGAAGATGAACTGGCGGATCCCGTCACGCCAGAACTTGAAGGGGAGCGGGGTGTCCTCGGTGAAGAGCGGATGATCGAAGAGGTGGAAGTTCTGCTGCTCGACCTTGAAGACCAGTGGGCCCCACCGGCTGGTGTACTCGCGCACCGCCGCGTGCGCCTTCTCCAGATACTCGGTGTACCGGCTCTCGTTGTGCCGGTACATGCCGATCTGCTTGATGCCCTTGAGCAGCTGGAAGGCGAACGCCTTCGCCAGCTCGAGCCGCTGCCGGTTCTCCGGGTCGGCGAGCGGGTCGGGTGCAACGGAGGCTTCGGGTGCGGCGGTCAACGGGCCCGAAGTCTAGACCGAATGTGGGCCTTCCGCCTCCCGGGTCCCGAGCGCCACCCGCCCCAGGTGAACCGCCAGCGCACCGAAGACCACGAGACCGAAGACCAGTGAGGCCACGGGATGCGCCCGGGGCGAGTCGCCCACCGCCTCGACCAGCCGCGGCACCAACCCCGGGTGCCCCGCGAGCCGCGCCGGGACGTCGAGCGCATCCATCCAGCCCCCCTCCGGGATGTGGAGCAGGTTGATGACCACGCCGGCCAGGGATCCGCCGGCGATGTAGCCCGAGGAGAGCAGGGTGCCCGGGCTCGCGTCCGACTCGGGCCGGGCCCCCCGCCGGTCCACCCACCAGCGGACCACGCCCCCGGCGAAGAGCGGCGCCGAGGTGGAGATGGGCAGGTACACCCCCACCGCGAACGGCAGCGCCGCCACCCCCGCCATCTCCAGCATGAACGCCAGGGCCACGCCGAGCAGCACCAGGTCCCAGGGGAGCTTCCGGGTCAGCACTCCGTCGACGATGAGCGAGAACAGCCGCGCCTTCGGCGCCTCGTAGCGGGTCAGCTTCACGCCGTGAATCTCGTCCACCCGCCCGCCGATGCCCGGGTCCACCACGTACTCGATCGTCCCGTCCGCGGTGCTCAGGTACTTCCCGGTGGGGATGGGCGCGTCGTTGCGGACGAAGCCGGCCTGGAGCTGACGCTCGGACGGAGCGGCGACCGGGGCCAGGGCGTCGAGCCGGAGACGCTCGGTTCCGCGCACCTCCTCGGCGCCGATGCCCGTCAGCTGGAGATCTCCGCGGAACGTCCGCAGCGCCACCGGGCTGCCGGCCGCGTCCAGCCGGACCTCGAGGCCGCGTCCCCAGAGCTGCCGGAACAGCTCCTCCCCCGACAGCCCCGCCCGGGACAGGGTCTCCGGCGCGGGCCGGAACGGGAACTCCCGCTGGAGCACCCGCTCCTCGGAGGGGTGGGTGACCCGGACGCCCGGATGCACCTCGGGCACCGTCGCCGTCGCACCGCGGTTCACCGCCGCGAGCACCGGGCCCACGCACAGCGCCGAGGTGATGACGCCGACCAGGATCGCGATCTGCTGCCGGCTCGGCGTCGCCCCGACGAGGTAGGCCGTCTTGAGATCCTGGGCCGTGGTCCCGCCGTTGCTTGCCGCCATGCCCACGATGGCCGCCGTGGTGAGCGCCATGAAGCGGTCCGCCGGCGACGTCCACCCGAGCAGCAGGTACAGCAGACAGGTGGAGCAGCAACGTCGCCACCGTCATCCCCGAGGTCGGGCTCGAGGAGCTGCCAATCTCCCCGGTGATGCGCGCCGAGACGGTGACGAAGAAGAACGCCGCCACCAGCACCACGAGCGCCGAGAAGAGGTTCAGGTGGAGCGGCGGCGCCAGCCAGACGACGAGGATGATGAGCAGCGTCCCGCCGAGCACCACGGTGATGGGCAGGTCCTGCTCGGTCCGCGGAACGTCCACCGCCTGGCCCCGGCGCGAGGCGAGGAAGGTGCGCACGCTCCGCTGGAACGCGCGGACGATGGCCGGCAGCGAGCGGAGCAGGCTGACCAGGCCCCCGGTCGCGACCGCCCCGGCGCCGATGTAGAGCACGTAGGTGCGGTGCAGCTCGTCGGGACCCATGTCCCGGATCAGGGCCCCGTCGGGTGAGAGCAGCGGGGCCGACAGCCCGTCCCCGAAGAAGTGGATGAGCGGGATGAAGACCAGGTAGGCGAGCACTCCCCCGGCGAAGGTCATCCCCGCGATGCGCGGCCCGATGATGTAGCCGACCCCGAGGAGCTCCGGGCTCACCTCCATCGACACCGAGGCGTTGGGGAAGCCGTGCCGGATGACGCTCCCGTCGGGCAGCCTCTGCACCGAGCCGAGCAGTCCACCCACAATCTCCCGCCAGAGCTTCAGCGCCGCGTAGAGCGTCTTGTAAATCGCCCCGATGAGGAACCCCGAGACGACGAGCCGCGCGGTCGTGCCGCCGCGGTCTCCCGCCACCAGCACCTCGGCGCAGGCGGTGCCCTCCGGGAACCGGAGCGTCTCGCGCTCCTGGACCACGAGCCCGTGCCGGAGCGGGACCATCAGGAACACGCCGAGGAGGCCGCCGGTGAGCGCCACCAGGAGCATGTGGGTGAAGCTCAGGTCGTAGCCCATCAGGAGCAGGGCCGGGAGCGCGGTGGCCGCGCCGAAGGCGAGCGACTCGCCCGCCGACCCCGTCGTCTGCACCATGCAGTTCTCGAGCACCGACGAGCGGCCGGCGACCCGGAACAGCGCGATGGAGAGCACCGCCACCGGGATGGAGGCCGAGACGGTCAGCCCCACCTTGACCGAGAGGTAGACCGAGCTGGCGGCGAACAGGACGCCGAGCACGCTCCCCACGATCAGCCCCCGGGCGGTCAGTTCTCTCGGAAGAGGGGTGCCCGCCACGGAGCGCTCGGGCTCCGGGATCGGTCGGGCAGGGGCGAGGTCGTCCATCGGGGGCGGGGAACCGCCCCTTCTAGCCGACGACGGCGGGCAGGGCTACGCCGCGGCCGCGGGCTCCATCTCCATCTCTTCCATCAGCGTCGCCAGCTCGGCCTTGAGCTTGTCCTTGGCGCGGATCTCCAGCTGGCGGGCGCGCTCGCGGCTGAAGCCGAAGTGCTCGCCCAGCTCCTTCAGCGTCATCGGCCGCTCGTTCATCACCCGCTGCTCGATGATGAACCGCTCGCGGGGATCGAGCCGGGTGAGCGCCGTGCGGACGCGGGCGTTGATCATCCCCGCCTCCTCCTTGTCCGCCGCCTCCTCGTCCTGCCCGGGGGCCGCAGAGGCCACGAAGTCGACGTGGGTGCTGCTGCCGTCCTCGCCCATCGGCGCGTCGAGCGAGAGGTCACGCCCGCCCATCCGCTGCTCCATCTCGCGGACCTCGGTGGGCTTCACCCGCAGCCGCTTGGCGATCTCCTCGACCGGGATGGCGGTGTCGGTGGCGTTGTACTTCTCGAGCTCGCGCCGGGTCCGGGCCAGGCTGAAGAACAGCTTCCGCTGGGCCTGGGTGGTCCCGAGCTTCACCAGCGACCAGCTACTTCAGGATGTAGTTCTGGATGTACGCGCGGATCCACCAGACCGCGTACGAGATGAGGCGGATGCCCTTGTCGGCGTCGAACTTCTGCACCGCCTTCATCAGCCCGATGTTTCCCTCCTGGATGAGGTCGGACATGCGGATGCCGTAGGAGCGGTACTCGTAGGCGACCTTCACCACGAAGCGGAGGTTCGCGGTGACCAGGCTGTGGCCTGCCTGGAAGTCGCCCTTGGCGAACCGGCGCGCGAGCTTCTGCTCCTCCTCGACCTTCAGGAGCGAGTAGCGGTTGATCTCGGAGAGGTAGAGCGAGAGCGAGCCGGGCGTGGCGGAATGCTCGGAGGCGAGCTGCATTCTGGACGTCTCCATGGGGTTCGTGGTTGCGACGACCCCAGGGGGATGAGCAAGGTGGGTGCCACGTGGCGGCGCTCCAAGGTGCCGCAATCAGTGGCGGAAGGCCGCGCGGGGGCCCCGAGCCCTGTAGAAACGCCAGGGAAGGCCCGCCTGCCCGGCTCACTGCAACGGTGGGTCAATCTCGCGTCCCGGTGGCGGCGGAACACGCGGCGGCGCCGGCGGTTCGGGCTCCTCCGGGCGCTGCCGCCCGGGCTGCACCTCGGGAGTGCTCTGGCCGGGGAGATCCTCGATGCCGGTGTAGGGGCGGATCTCCGGGGCGGGTCCCGGGGGAACATCCGTCGGCGGGGTGGGAGACATCGGGACGTCGGGAGGCGTGGTCACGCCCGGGACGTTGGGGGCGCACCCGTCGGAGCGGAAGGGGGCGGCGCGTCCCGGAGCGCCTGCCTGGCCTGCCGCAGCAGCCGCCGGCCCTCGCCGCTCCCGAGCGGGCGTCTCCCGAACCGCGCCTCGCGATAGCGCGCGATGCCCTCGCGGACCGGCGCGAGCTCCGCCTCGTCCACCCGGGCGCCGTCCAGCCAGCCCCGGGGCCCGAGCCGGCCCCGCCTGCGCAGCATCCGCTGGAGCGTCCGACCGACATGCTCGGCGTCGCTGGCCGCAGCCCGCCGTCCGATGAGCGCGGCGAGCAGGAGCGCGGCGACGAGCACGCCCAGGGCCAGCGCCCCGTTCCCGTCCGACCGGATCCGGGGTCGCTCGGCCGGCCTTCGGTCCTTTGCGCTCCAGCGGAAGCCCTGTGCCAGGCGGGCCTGGTCCGACAGCGAGTACTCGACCACGCGGTCCAGCCAGCGGATCTGAAGGGCCTCCCAGCGGGCGAGGAGCCAGCCGGAGAGGCCCACCCCGGCCGCGGAGCGGTTCTGCGGAGGCGTGGCGTCGAGTCGAAGGACCTGGCCGCCGACCTCGGCCTCGACCCAGGCGTGGGCGTCGCCGGCACGCACCAGGTACGCGCCCGCCGCTCGCTCGCCGCCATGGAAGCCCACCACCACCCGGGCGGGGATCTTCCGGGTTCGCAGCAGCACCGCGAGCGCCGTGGCGAAGTCCTCGCAGTGCCCGGCGCGGCGCTCGAAGAGAAAGTCGGCCAGTGGGTCCTTCACCCGCCCCGGGCAGCTCCAGGGTGTACGCGTAGCTGGTCTGCAGCGCGCGCTCGAGCTGCCTGGCGACGGCGCGGTCCGTGGTCGCCCCTGCCGCAAGCTGCGTGGCGAGCGCGGGGATCCGCGGGTCGAGCCGTGCCGGGAGCTGGAGCCGGCGCTGCCGCTCGGCGTCGTCGAGGACCGGTGGCGTGGCCCGGTCCAGGGCGCTGAAGGCGCGGTAGGTGACGTGCTCGGAGGGTCCCGGCCAGGCGCACCTCGCGGTCCCCCGAGGGCACCAGCTCGGTGCGGAGGGTGAAGGTGGGCTCGTGCAGCTCGGCGTCGCCGAACACGACCGGAGCATCCAGCGCGACCAGCGTGCGGCTGCCGTAGGCAGGCAGCAGGTCGATGTCCTGGCGCAGCAGCCCCGGCTCGGGGCGCCCGAGCACCACCTGGCGCGCCGGCGATCCGGGGCGGCCGGACGATGACCACTGGACGCCGTCGAAGCGGTCGAACCGGCGACCCACCCAGTAGACGTCGAGCTCCTCGGTCCCGGGGTCCGGCTCGATGCGCGCCCGGAACACCACCCGCGGGTTGGACTTGAGAACTCCCGAACCGCCGAGCCGCAGGCCGTCGGCGAAGCCAGTGGTCGCTGCCCCGAGCGAGGCGCCGCCACGCCGGGCCGCCACGTTCCACGAGAGCCGGGGGAAGAGGACGAAGAAGACCAGCGCTCCGGCCATGGCCATGGCCACCCCGGCCAGGAGCGGTCGGACCACGCGGCGGAGTGGGGGGAACGCGCCGCCGCCCGCGTCGCCCAGCACCGCCAGCCCCTGCGAGAGGACGGCGAGCACCGCGTAGGCGAAGAGGCAGACGGCGAAGAGGAGATCGGCGCTGAGCACCGCGCCGCCGGCGATCATCAGGAGGGCCGCGAGGTGGACCTGCTCGCTGGTCCGCGGACGCGGCAGCGAGAGCATCCGCTGCGCGGTGAGCAGCGCGGCGGTGGTGCAGGCCGCCACCACCAGGTCCAGCTGCTCCACCACCACCGCGGCGTAGAGCACCACCACCGCCACCAGCAGCGCCACCGCGCTGACCCGGCCGTCGGCCAGCGGGCGCCGGCCGGCCAGTGCCACCCCGAGCGCGAGGAGGAACAGGCCCACGGCCCAGAGCGGCACCTGGCCCGAGATGGCCATCGCCGCGAACGCCGCCGCCGCCGCCAGGTCGCGGAGCACCAGCTGGAGCCGCGCGGCATTCATCCCGGGGCCCCCGCGTGTCCGGCACGGGCGAGCGCGCGGAGGATGGCCTGCGAGTGGAAGCTTCCGGCGCCGGGCTTCACCACGAGGCCCCCGGTGATCTCCAGCCCGACCTCGGCCCCGCGCGCGAGCAGCACCTCGGCCCGGGCCGCGAGCTCCTCGCAGGCGCCGTCGAGTGACTCGGGCGGGGCGCGGTCATCCAGGTGCAGCACCACCCGGGGCTGCGGCTGGGCATCGCGCTCGACGCGGAGCAGGGTCCCGAGCTGGGCGCTCTTCCTCCAGTGGATGCGCCGGGCGTCCTCGCCCTCGCGGAGCTCGCGGAGCTGGGCGAGGTCTCCTCCGCCGTCGAAGCCGCGGATCGACCGCTGCTCGAGCCCGAGCCCGCGTGCTCGAGCCCAGCGGCTCGCGCGGGGCGGGGACGCGTCCGGGGAGGATCAGGATCTCGCCCGGGAGCTCGAGGTCGCGGCTCTTGACGAAGAGGCCGAAGGGAAACGTGGTCGAGATGCGGACGGCGCGCAGCAGGAACGGACCGCGCCTCGGCGCGGTGGCCACCGCGCGCACCACCACCTCCTCGCCGGGCGGGAGCCAGGCCAGCTTCCCGATCGACGTCCCGAGCACCGGGTCCACCTCCGAGACGGCCAGGGCGAAGGAGTGGCCGCGCGCCAGCCGCAGGCCCCACCCGAGGTGGAACGGCGTCCGGGCGCGCGGCGACACTGGCAGCAGTCTCCGGACGTGCACCCTCCGCACGCAGCGCTCGGAGAGGATGCCGGAGACGATCACCAGCGACAGCTGCAGCCCGAGCACCAGGTAGAGAAGGTTGTTTCCGGTGTTCAGCGCCCCGAGCCCCACCCCCACGGTGAGGACGAGGTAGGTCCGCCCGGCCGCGGTGGTGCGCAGGCGCCGGGGTGGTGTCCAGAACCGACGCCAGGCGCGCCGGAACCGTTCCCGCCGGGGTGTCATCGCGGAGGGGGGACGGTCCCCAGCACGGTCTCGAGGAGGGCGCTGGCCTCCTCGCGGGCCGCCAGTCCCTGCGTCGCTCCACGCGGCGACCACCCGGTGCGCGAGCGTGGGCACGAAGAGGTCCGCCACGTCCTGGGGGATGACGAAGTCGCGGGCGTCCCAGAGCGCCCGGGCGCGCGCCGCGCTGGTGAGCGAGAGCACGGCACGGGTGGAGGCGCCGCGCTCGAGCCCCGGGTGCTCGCGGGTGGCCCGCGCGAGCGCGACCAGGTACTGCGCCACCTCCGGCGCGACGTGGATGCTCGCCGCCCGCGCCTGGAGCGAGCGCACCTGCTCGGCATCCAGCACCGCCTGGAGCGAGGACACCGGCTCGCCGAGGCCCCGGGTGGTCACCAGCTCCGCCTCCACCTCGGCCGAGGGGTGGCCCAGGGTGAGCCGGACCAGGAACCGGTCCAGCTGTGCATCCGGCAACGGGTAGGTGCCGGCCAGGTCGAGCGGATTCTGCGTGGCGACGACGACGAACGGGCGGGGGAGCAGATGCGTGGTCCCGTCCACCGTCACGTGCGCGTGGGCCATGGCCTCGAGCAGCGCCGACTGGGTGCGCGGCGGCGCGCGGTTGAGCTCGTCGGCGAGCACGAGCTCGTGGAAGAGCGGGCCCGGGCGGAACTGGAACTCGCCGCTGGACGGAGCGAAGACCTGGACCCCGGTGACGTCGGCCGGCATCAGGTCGGCGGTGAACTGGATGCGCGCCAGGCGCAGTCCGCAGACGCGCGCCAGCCCCTCGGCGAGCGTGGTCTTCCCCACGCCCGGCGCGTCCTCGAGCAGCAGGTGCCCTCCGGCGACGAGGGTGGTGAGCGCGAGCTCGACGGCGGGGCGCTTGCCACGGACGACGCGACAGAGCGCGTCGCTGGCGCGGGTGAGCAGCGCGTGTGCTGCGTTGGCGGCGAGGGGTGAGCGGGGGAGAGCGGGGGCAGTCACGTGGGCGAGGGGCAGTCTAGCCGCGCCGCTCGCTCACGCCTCTGCGGACTGCTCGCTCTCCTCGGACCCCAGCCCGAAGTACCGGAACATCCGTGCCTGGTGTCGGCCGAGCCCCCTGAGGGACACGGGTCGGTCCCGGAGCGCACGGGTGAGTGCATCGACCGAGAGGTCGACGAAGGTGCGCACCTGGGAGAAGTCCACCGTCAGCGGTACGGGGGGCAGATCCCGGAGCGCGTCGATGACCGCCCGGGCCGTGCGGCCGTCGAGCGTGCCGGTCAGGCGGAGGACGAGCCGCTGGTCCACCTCCTCGAGGCGGATGTCCAGCCCGTTCATGAGCACCTCAGACCGTTCATGGGCACCTCGCGAGGGAGCATGCGCTCCCGCCGTCGCCAGTCGTGTATCGGGGGCGTGCCATCGCGTTACGCGCGCGACAGAACCGCGCGCGAGCGTCGCCTCCTGGATGGAGTCACTGTGCTGCAGACGTCGTTCCCGGCGTCCCCTGCGCCAGGGTCCGGCCGTCGCCCGGGAGCGCGCGCCGGGCCTCCAGCTGGGTCTGACGCTCGCGCAGCCGCCGCCACTCGCCCAGCACGTCACGCGGGTAGCCCGCGACGAAGCGCTTCCGCGCTGCGGAGCTCCGCAGCACGCGGCGGGCGAACGCCGGGCCGCCGTTGTACGCGACCAGGGCCGCCTCCGCCGTGCCGAACTCGCGCAGGAGCGAGGCGAGGTACGCCGTCCCGAGCTCGATGTTCAGCTCGGCGTCGAACAGCGTCTGGCGGTGACGGAGCGCGGTGCCACGTTGCAGGGCAAGGAACGTCCCGGTGGTGGGCATCATCTGCATCAGCCCCATCGCCCCGACGCCCGAGACCGCGTAGGCGTCGAAGGCGCTCTCGGTCCGGATGACCGCCACCACCAGGAGGGGATCGAGTCCGTTCGCCTCCGCCTCGCGCACGATGGCGATGGCCACCCGCCGCTGGGCGCGCTCGGTCAGCGCCGAGCGATGGAGCACCTCGGGGATGCCGAGCGCGGTGGCGTCGGCGTACCAGCGCTCCTCGTCCTCGAGAACCCGGAGGCGGTCGCGCATCGCCAGGAGCTCCGCCTCGCGCTTGCTGAGCAAATCCTGAAGCTTCTGCACGTCCCCCGGATCGCGCTGCTCGATCGCCCGGGTCGGAGGCTCGCTCGACCCCGCTCCGGCACTGCTCACCAGCCCCACGCTCAGTACCACCACCCACAATCGTGCCATCCTCATCCTCGCCGCCCGATGCCTGGATGCACTCCTCGAACGCGCGGGTCGCGCCCTAGCACCCGGCGTGCCACCTCTTGCTTGGACGTTCCGCGGGCTCACATCGTCGGGGCGACGACGTCCGCCTGTGGTCCCGTCGAAATTTCCGGAACGGGGGCGCGCGCCGGGGCCTCTGGCATGTGCCGCTGGGGCGCCGGGAGCCCGAGGAGCGCGAGCAGCGCGGGGAAGACCTCGGTCAGCGGCAGCGGCTCGCGGTGGACGACGTGGGTCCGCTCCGGGGTGCGGATCCAGAGGAGCCCATCGGGGTGGTGCATCCCGCTCTTCACGCCCTCCACCTGGTAGAAGAGGTCGAAGAATTCCGCGCGCGCGCCGGTGGGCGTGAAGATGCCAGCGTCCTTCTCCAGCGCTCCGTGGATCTTGCAGCCGCAGAACAGTCCGGACCCGTCACGGCGGATGACGAGGGCCGGCCGGTCACCCACCCGCATCGCCGCCAGCCGTCGCTCCGCCTCCACCGCCTCCGCGGTCGACTGGAGATAGAGGTGGAACTCCTCGGCCATGACCGGGGCCACCCGGTGCGGCGACGTCACCCCGGCGAAGGCCAGCAGCCGCTCGAAGTCGCGCGGCCGGTAGATGACCTTGCCCCCGCTCTCCTCGTAGGTGAGGCAGGGCTGCTGGGAGAGGGCGGTGCAGAGCACGATCGCGGCGTCGTTGCCCGCGAATGCCAGGCAATCGCCCACCAGCGCATCCATCTGCCGGTAGCCGAAGAGCACCGCGTCGGCCAGCGCGCGCTGCTCGTCGTCCGTCGGGGGCACCCGGAACAGCGCCGGCTCGAGGTTGCGCCAATAGAAGTGCTGGAAGTGGGCGGTGCTGTTCAGGAAGAAGGTCGAGAAGGCGGGGCGCTCGCGCTGCCAGTGCCACCGGAACAGGTCGAACTGCAGCCGGTCGAGGAGCACCGCCCGGCGCCAGCGCGAGCGCGGGTCCAGCCGCTCCCCGGCGAGCTGGCGCACGATGGCCCACGCCGTCGCTGCCGACAGACCGTGGCGGGCCATGAAGGTCACGAAGCGCAGCCGGTCGGCGTGGGTCACCGGGACCTGATCGTTCGAGTGCTCGAGTACATGGCGTCGGACGAACTCGAAGTAGGGGACGAGCTCGGCGGGCCGCGGAGCGACGTGCGTGGTCCAGGGATCCGGCAGCATCCAACCCAGGAAGCCCGGCGCCACGGCGACGTTCATGCTTCCGCAGATCCACGACCGGAGGCCCTGCCCGCGAGGCGAGGTCCCAGATGCGCGGCGCGGGCGAGGTGTGGCCCTCGTCGAGGTTGAAGACCCCGTGCTCGTGGTAGCTCTCGCCGGAGTGAACGGTGATCCACTGGATCCACGGCTCGAGAAACGGTGGGCGCTCCTCCGCCTCGGTCACCCACACCCGGGCCTCGTCACGCAGCCGGCGGAAGTTCGGCAGGTGCCCGGCATCGATGAAGCGCCGCATGAGGACCGGACTCAGCTCGTTGAGCTCCAGGATGATGACCGCCCGCTGTTTCGGCATGCGCCCAACGTGGTGATGGCACTGGAGCCGCTCCACTCCGTAGGTCCGCCCAGGCATCGACTCCCGGACACTTCGGAGCCGCCGCGGGACACGCGGCCGGCCCCGGGGACTGGTCGCCGGACCGCCGCCGTCCCACGATGGAAGCGTGCTGTGGACCAACGGCTGCATCCTCCTGATGCTCTGGGCGCTCGGTTACGTGGCGGGAGGCACGGTGGGACAGTGGGTTCATCTCCTGCTCGGGCTCGCGCTCCTGCACTTCGCGCTCGCGCTGCTCAAGGCGGGCCGGCACCTGCCCCGCACGCGCGGGCGCTGGGCGAGCCCACCGCGGCGCTGAGCCGCTCCGGCCGTCCCGGCGCGCCCCGGCGCGCGTTCTTCCTCGGGCTCGCGCTCGTGCTGCTGACCGCTGCCGACGCCGGTCCGCCCCCGCTGCTCGAGGAGCTCCCCCCGGGAGCGCCGGCCGGCGCGGCGACGACTCCCCCCAGCGCCCCGCTGATCCGGCGGGTCAAGGTGGATCCGCGCCGGCTCGATGCCGAGCTCCGGGCGGTCGCCGGGGAAGCGGCCCGGTCGGGGGCGCGGGTGCTGGTCGAGCTCGGCGCGCCGTGGTGCGAGCCCTGCCGCGCGCTCGACGCGGCCTTCGCCCGGGAGAGCAACCGCGCGGTGCTCGCCGGCTGGTGGCTGGTCGAGGTGGACGTGGATGCGCTACCCCCCGGGCCCGTCCTCGGTCGGGCCATGCACACGGTCCCGGCCCTGGTGCGGCTCGGCACGTCGGGCCACCCCGCGGCGTGGCTCCAGGGCTCAGCGCTTCCCACCGACAGCGCCCCCGGGCTGGACGCAGCGCTCCGCCGCTTCCTCGCGGCTTGACGCCCCCCGGCAAGCTGTTATGTAGGCCCGCTTCCCGGCCACCCCCTCCCGAGAGGAAGGCGGCGCCTGGTCCGGGGGGACGTACCAGCGAGGAGCAGCGACCGTGAAGGGCTTGATTGGCAAGAAAATCGGGATGACCCAGGTCTTCGACGCGGACGGCAATCTCGTCCCGGTGACGGTCATCGACGCCTCCACCTGCACGGTCGTGGGCAAGCGGACCCCGGAGCGCGACCAGTACTCTGCGGTGACGCTCGGCTACGGGCAGGCCAAGGAGAAGCGTCTCACCGGCGCGCAGAAGGGCGCCTTCAAGAAGGCCGGCGTCGAGCCGCGCCGGTTCCTCAAGGAGTTCCGCGTCTCCCCGGACGAGGCCACCGGCTTCAACGTGGGCGAGGCGGTGAGCGTGGGCCTCTTCGAGAAGGGCCAGCTCGTCGACGTCACCGGCGTGACCAAGGGCCGGGGCTTCCAGGGCGTCATGAAGCGCTGGAACTTCCGCGGCTTCGGGCAGACCCACGGAACCCACGAGTACCGCCGTCACCCCGGCGCCATCGGGCAGCGCAAGACGCCGGGCCGCGTGTACCCCAACAAGAAGATGCCGGGACACTACGGCGTCGAGCAGGTCACCACCCAGAACCTCACGGTCGTGGACGTGGACGCCGAGAAGAACCTTCTCCTGGTGAAGGGCGCCGTCCCCGGGCACAGCGACGGGATCGTCTTCGTGCGACCATCGGTGAAGGTCGCCCTGCGCGCCGGGCACGCCGGCAAGAAGTAGTCCCCCGGAGCAGCCCCGCCCCGTGAACGTCTGGACGCGAGCATTGCTCGGCCGTCCAATGACGACCATCGGGCGTTCCGGCACTCGCTCCGGCTGACCACCCGTTGGCAGGGGCCGGGGCACGGGCCAGCTTGGCGGGCCACGTGTCCACCCTTCGAGTTGCTCGCCCTCGCCGGGCTGGCGGCCGTCCTGGCCCCCGTCCGCGCCCATGCCAGTCCCGAGCCTCCGGTGCAGCCCCGGCTGTACTCGGTCGGCGGGCGGTTCTCGCTCACCGCGATGGTGGGGCTGAGCGTCTTCGACACGCTGACCCACACCGCGACCCTGGACGTACGCGCCGGCTGGGACTTCAACGACTGGCTGGGTCTGGACGTGGCGGTCACCGGGGCCCTGTCCGGCCACACCGCGCTCGCCGACCGGGTCGGCCAGCACCTGCTGCCAGACGCCCCCCGAGGGTTCGGTCGACGATTTGTCGGACCTCTGGCAGCTGAAGGCCATGGTGCTGGGCGGCGTGCGGCTCGCCCCGATCTACGGGAAGTTCAACCTCGGCTCGGACCTGCCCATCCGCTACCAGGGCTACCTCTGGCTCGGCGGCGGCGCGGCCTGGCTGGACCGGACCTCGGTGGTGGTGTGCCACGACGTGACGTCGCGCGAGCAGGGCGACGTGCGGCGACTGGCTCACCGAGAGCCGGGTGGCGCCCGTGGTGTCGGCCGCGCTCGGGTTCCGCCTCTTCACCGGGGCGCACGGCGCGGTGGTGCTCGAGCTGCGCAGCGTCGTCTGGAAGGACGACTACCTGGTCGGCGTGGACCGGGCCATCGCCGAGTCCGGCGGTTCCACCGGGCAGCACGCCTCCAGCCCCGGCTTCACCAACACCGTGCTCGTGCAGCTCGGGTACGCCTACTTCTTCTGAGGAACCGCGCTCTGCCATGACCGTCCTCGGAGCCCTCGTCCTCGCTGCCTCTCTCGGTGCCGCGCCCGACCCGGCGGTCGATCCGCTCACCGCGAGCCCCGATGTGCAGTTCCGGGTCATCGAGCCGAAGCCGTTCCCGGATGCGCTAAGGCACGAGCTCGTCCTCTATCCCTTCGTGCCGCAGGTCGGGTCGACGTTCACCACCCAGTGGCTGACCAGCGTGGCCTACGTGTTCCACGCGACGGAGTGGCTCGGGCTGCGCATCCAGCCCTTCTGGGTCTGGCACGCCGAGCGCTCGAAGTTCGGCAGCGAGCTGCTCTCGCGCGTGCGGCAGGACTCCGCCGCCGCCAGCTCCGTGATGCTCCAGTGGGGAGCGGTGGCCGCCCCGGAGTGGACGCCGATCCGGGGCAAGTTCGCTGCGTTCGGAGGGACGGTGCGATACGGGTTCGTGCTCTTCGCTGGCGCGGGCGCGGCCAGCACGCAGATCGAGCTCAAGACCGCCGACGCGCTCGGGCCCTCGACCTACGGCAGCACCGGACTGCGGATGGTGGTGACGGGAGGGGCCGGGTTCCGGGTCCAGCTCGGGGATCGCTTCACCGTCCGCCTCGAGGTCCAGGACCTCATCCACTGGGGCAGCGTGACCCGCATCAACGGGTGCGACTCCGCCGAGCTGCAGACGCTGGAGGACCAGCACACCGCCGGGCAGGTCACCGGGGCCGGGGTGGGCGCGCAGTGCAACGTCGACCGGTTCCGGGGGATGCAGGGCAGCTACGATTGGAGCAACGACATCGGTATCGCTCAGGCCAAGGCGAGCGAGGGCGGGAGTGACACGCTGAACGTGGTCGGCGTGTACTTCGGCATCGGGGTGCAGCTGTGAGGCGGCTCTTGCCCGTGCTCGCGCTGCTCGGCTGCGCCCGGGGTGGCCCGTCGCCGGAGCTGCTCGCCGCCGCCCGGACCCCGGCGGCGACACCGTCGGAGGCGCTCGCGCTGGGCCAGGCGCTCCAGGCCGCGCACCTCGACGCCACCTCGCTCGGGCCGCTGCGGATCGCCGCTGTCGTCCCCGGGCCCGCGCAGGCGCCGGCCATCGACGCGCTGCTCGGGGCGCAGGATCGGCTGGACGAGCAGCTCCTCGTCCCGGCCTTCTTCCTGGCGCACCCGGACATCCAGCCGGCGGACCCGGGAGCGCAGGAGCGCGTGCTCCTGCTCCGCGGTCTCGAGGCGCAGCGCACCGGAGACCTCGAGGCCGCCGAGGTGCTCCTCCGCCGCATCCCCGCCGCGTCGCCGCTCGCCCCGCGCGCCCGGTACGCGCTGGGCATCGTGCTCTCCGACCCGCGGCGTCCCGGAGGCGCCCGGATGCAGGCGGCGCTCGACGAGCTGCAGGCGGTGCTCGGCGACGGTGGTGGAGGGCGCGAAGGCGCGGAGACCCGTGCGCTCGCCCAGCTCGCCATCGCCCGGGTGCTGTACGGGCTACGGCAGGACGAAGCCTCGGCGGCGGCGTACGACCGTGTTCCGCGCGACTCCCGGGTCTGGCCCGAGTCGCTCTTCGAGCGGGGGTACCCCCGGTTCCGCGCGGGAGACGACGGCGGAGCGCTCGGGACGGTGCACGCCACCCGCGCCCCACAGCTCCGGAACAGCTTCCTTCCCGAGGCCCGCATCCTCGAGGCCACCGTGCTCTTCCACGCCTGCCTCTACGGCGAGACGCGGAGCGTCCTCGACGGCTTCACCGCGGGCTACCGGCCGTTGTCCGATCGACTGGCGTTACTGGTGGACCGGCGCCCCTCGGCGGGCGAGGAGGTGGCGCTGCTGGCCGACGAGAGCCAGAGGGCGACGCTGGGCGAGGGCCTCGGGTCGTCGCTCGTGGCCGAGCCGCGCATCGCCGGGGGCCTCCGGCTCCTCCGCGCCCTGGACTCGGACCGGGCACGGCTCGGAGCGGCGGGGCCGGGCCCGGCGCTCGAGTCACTGGACCGGGTCCGGGTCGAGGCGGAGCAGGCGACGGCACAGAGCATCCACGCCCGCCTCGCGGACGTCTCCGCATCGCTCCGCGATCTCCTGGAGCAGGCGGACGTGCTCCGCTTCGAGATGACGAAGGGGGAGAAGGAGCTGCTGGACGCGGACGTGGACCAGCGCAAGCTCCTCGCCTCCCGTCCGCTTCCTCCGCTCCCATCCGGCGGCCCGGCCGATGAGTTGTGGCGTGTGGATGGAGAATGGTGGGCAGACGAGATTGGCTACGCACGGGCGACGCTCCGCAACGGCTGCCCAGCCCGGCAGGCCACGCCGAGCGTTCGCTGACACACGTTCGGAAGGAAGGGCGACGGTCTTCTCGCGTCGGAGGGGCAGGCCTACCTTGTTCCGGTGGGTCCCTGAGACCTGCGTCGGCTGCGAGCTGGGCGGGACGGAGGCGAGGGTGACGGCGGTGGCGTGGCGTGGGACGGCGGCGGGGCTCCTGGTGTGGGCGGTGGCCTGGGCGCCAGGCGCGCGCGCCGCGGCCGCGTCGGCCGCCGCGAGTGCCGAGCGCTCCGGCCCCGCGGTCTTCCGCCTCGACGTCTCCGATGCCCAGCGCGAGAGGCTCACCGAGGCCAAGCGCGCCGAGCTCATCGCGCAGCTGGAGCGACTGGTCCAGCGCTTCCCGGACGACTCGCCGCGGAAGCCGGATCTCCTGTTCCAGCTCGGCGAGGCCCACTGGGAGAAGAGCAAGACGCTGCGCCGTGCCGAGACCGAGGCGGCCGGCGACGCCTCGAAGGCCAACCACGCCCCGAGCGAGGCGGCGCGACTCCGGGCGATGGACGCCTACGCGCGGTTGCTCAAGGCGTTCCCCAAGTATCCGCGCCGCGACGAGGTGCTCTTCTCGCTCGCCTACGACCTCGAGGACGTGGGGCGCAACGAGGAGGCGGTGGCGCAGTACCGGCTGCTGCTTCGCGACTTCCCGGCGTCGCGCTATGCGCCGGATGCCTGGCTCGAGCTCGGCAACCACGCCTTCGACGCCGGGAGCCTGGCGGCGGCCCGGGAGGCGTATCAGCACGCCTCGCGCGTGGGCTCGCCGCGGGTGCGCAGCTACGCGACCTACAAGCTCGCCTGGTGTGACTTCAACCTCGGAGACTTCGAGGGTGCCCGCGAGAAGCTGGCCCGGGTGGTGGATGGGTCGGCCGGTGGGACGGCGACGCAGCGGGACCTGCGCACCGAGGCGCTGGTCGACCTGACCCGGGTGTATGTCCGCCTGGACCAGCCGCAGGAGGCGCTCGCCTACTTCCGCCGGAACACCTCCGGGGGCGAGCAGCGCAAGCTCGTCACGCGGCTGGGCAACGCGCTCGCGGATGCCGGGGAGCTGCGGGGGGCGCTGGAGGTGTACCGGGCAGCGCTCGAGGCCGAGCCGCTCGCGCCCGAGGCGGCGGGGTGGCAGCAGGCAGTGGTCCGCGTGCAGGACGGGCTGCACGACCGAGAGCAGGTCCGCGCCGAGGCGCCGCGCCTGGCAGACATGGTCCACCCGGGCACCCGCTGGTGGACCGCCAACGCGGGCTCCCCGGAGGCGCTCCGCGCCGGCTTCGACGCCGCGGAGGAGGGCCTCAGGACGCTGGTCACCGGCTACCACCAGGAGGCGCAGCGCACGGGCTCGCCCCGGACCTACCGGCTGGCGGCGGACGTCTACCGGGCCTACCTCTCGGCGTTCGCCCGCGACGCCGAGCCGGCGTGGACCTCGGACCACGCCTTCAACATGACGTTCTACGCGGCGGAGATCGCCTGGGCGGTGGGCGACTGGCGCGCGGCGGCCGAGCAGTACGAGCACGTGGTGGACTTCCGCATCCCGGACCGGCCGACTGCCCGGGAGGTCAGCGACGAGCGTTACCGCGCCACCGCTGCCTACGACGCGGTGCTCGCCTGGGACCGCGTCGTGGACGCCGAGCACGGCCACGCCGACGGCGCTCCGGCCAGGGTCGACGAGAAGCAGGGCAAGGGCGGGCTCCGCACGCGCACTGCCACCGCGGCGACGAGCCCCGTGCCGCTCACCGACGCCGAGCGGCGGCTGGTGGCGGCGTGCGACCGCTATGCCGAGCGCTTCCCGGATGCCAAGGACGTGCTCGACATCCGGTACCAGGCGGCGGTGGTCTTCTTCGAGCGCGGTCAGACGCCGGCTGCGCTCGAGCGCTTCACCCGGCTCATCGCCCTGGCCCCGGATTCCGACCGCGCCCGGCAGGCCGCGGACCTCACGCTGCACGTGCTCGAGTCGAAGGGCGACTGGCTGGCGCTGAATGCCAAGGCTCAGGAGTACGCCCGCAACGGCGCGCTGGCTCGCCCGGGGACGGACTTCGCGAAGCGGGTGACCCGCGTGGCCGAGACGAGCCGGTATGCGTGGGTCAGCGAGGTGGTGCACAAGCAGCAGCACCAGGAGGCGCGAGCCGCCGCGGAGTTTCTCCGGTTCGCCGACGACTACCCGCGCTCGGACCACGCGCCCCAGGCGTTGACCTACGCCATGGCGCTGCTCGAGCAGCAGGGGGAGCTCCAGCGCGCGGTGGAGGTGGGGCACCGGGCGCTGAGCCAGTACCCGGGCAACCCGCTCCGGCTGAAGCTGGCGCACGGGCTGGCAGACCTCTCGGCCCAGCTCGGAGACTTCCGCCAGGCCGCCGAGGCGAGCGAGGCCTTCGTCACCGCCTACGACCGCGCGCGCGCCGGCAAGGACGGCCCGCGGATCGAGCCGTCACTGCTCGACGAGGCATCGGCGTGGGTGGCGCCGGCGCAGGGCGAGGCCGGGCTCTACTGGGCAGCGGTGGGCAAGACCGATTGCGCCATCGCCGCCTACCAGGCGTACCTGCGCCGCTTCCCCGACCGGAAGGACGCCTCGGACGTCGCGCTGGCGCTGGGCCGCCTCGAGGAGTCGAGGGGCCGGATGGCGGCGGCGGCCCAGTCGTACGCGCGTGCCGGGACGCTCCCGGACGCCGCGGCTCCGCGGAGGTTCGAGGCGCTCGGGCTCGAGTTGCAGGCGTGGCGCAAGGCGAAGCAGCCGGCGCAGGTTCGCTCGGCGCAGCAGCGGGTCCGGCAGCTCTGGGCCACGCTCGGCCCGGACGGGCGGAAGGCCCCTGCGGCGATCTCGACCTACGCCCAGCTCGCGCTCGACGAGGCCGAGCCGCTCTTCGAGCAGTACCGGAAGATCGACTTCGCTCGGACCCGCACCGTGCAGGCGGACCTGACCCGGAAGCGGGCAGCGCTCAAGACGCTCGAGCAGGCGTACCTCGCCGTGGTGTCGACGGGTGACGGCCGCAACGGCATCGCCGCCCTCACCCGGATCGGCGAGGCCTACGCCGACTTCGCGGCGAAGATTCGCCAGTCGCCCACGCCGGGTGGCCTCTCCGCCGAGGACCGGGAGCAGTACCGCGATGAGCTCGAGCAGCTCGCGGCACCGCTCGAGGACCGCGCCCTGGACACGCTCCAGAAGGGCCTCGGCAAGGCGTACGAGCTGGGCGTCTACACCGAGTGGACGCTCCGGGCGCAGGAGGACGTGAACGCGCTCCGGCCCGGGACCTATCCTCCGAGGGGCCGGGTCGCCCTCCGCGCGCCGGACCCCGCGGCCCCGCTCGCGGCGCCCCCGCCCGGTCGCGCGGTGGCGATGGGGAAGGGCGGCGCGCGATGAGCCTCCGTCTCCTCCCCTCGCTCCTCGCGGGACTGCTTCTCGCCGGCTGCGCAGGCTCACGGGCCGCGGGACCGTCTCCGGCCTCGAGCGAGACGGCCGCGGCGCCCGTCCCCCCACCGACCGCCGCGCACGCTCCGACCCGTCCCGAGGCGGCTTCTGCCGCGTCCGGTCCCCGTGCTCCGGTCACCGGCTCCGCACCGTCGACCGGGCCCGGGCCTGGCGCCCCGGTCGAGCGACCCGGCACCGCGGCGCCCAGCCTCGCTCCCGTCCCCCCGACGACGGCGAGGCCACCGAGGCGAGGCCCGCGCGTGACGGTGCGCTCGGTCCTGGCATCGAGGCATTCCGGGCGGGCCGGTGGGAGCAGGCCGCCGAGGCGTTCCGGGCGGCGCTGCGCGATCACCCGGACGACGTCGACGCCCAGTTCAACCTGGCGCTCACCGAGGAACGGCTCGGCGCCGCAGACCGGGCCCGCGCCGCGTACGAGGCCGCGCTGAGGCTCGTTCCCGAGCACCTTCCCTCGCTGGTGAACCTCGCCCGCCTGGAGCGCCAGACCGGCCGGGCGGAGCATGCGGCGCAGGTGCTCGAGGCGGCCTCGCGGCGCCCCGCACTCGCCTCCCGCCCGGCGCTCTGGGTGCAGCTGTCGCTGACCGAGCGCGTGGCAGGCAACCTCGACGACGCGGAGCACGCGGCGCGGCGGGCTCTGAGCCTCCGGCGCGATCCGGGCGCCTACGAGGCGCTGGCGCTGGTCTCGAGCGCCCGCGGGCAGGACCGGGAGGCGGAGCTGCTGGCCACCTCGGCCCTTCGCCTGGACGAGGCGCGGGCTTCGACCCACGTGACCCTGGGCCTGGTGGCGTACCGGCTCGGAGAGGTGGGACGCGCCCGCGCGGAGTTCGACCGCGCCGCCGCGCTGGACCCGTCCTCGGCCGATGCCTGGGCGAACCTCGGCGCCCTGGCGCTCGGCTGGCGCGACTACGCCGGCGCCGAGCGCGCGTACCGGCGCGCGAGCGAGCTCGAGCCCTGGTCCATCGACTCGCGCCTTCACCTCGCCGAGGCGCTCGCGGCCGAGGCATCCGAGAATCCGGCGAAGGTGGCCGCGGCGGGAGCGACGTACCGCGAGGTGCTCACCCGCGCGCCCGAACGCCCCGAGGCCATCTGCGGGGCCGGCTGGGCGCTCGCGCTCGACCGGACCGCGGCGGCCGACGCTGCTCGGCTGCTCCGCCGGTGCCGGGACCTCCCCGGGACGGCGACCGCGGAGCGCCGGCGAATCGACGGGCGGCTGGCGGCCCTCGAGTCGCTGGCCCGCGCCCCTGCCAGCCCACCGGCTGGCCCGGAAGCTGCTTCGTCCCGGTCGGGCGGGGGCGGCGTGAGGGAACAGGCCTCGGGCACAGGGGGTGGCCGGTGATTCTTACAGCCGGGGTCCGGGAACAAGTGACGGGGCGGAGGTCGGAGGCGGCGATGCGGCGATGGTGGATGGTGGCCCTGCTCGGCATGACGGCGGTTGCGCACGCCGAGGACCGCGTCGTCCGGGAAGCGGACCGGACGGTGGTCCGGAAAGAGACGCGGGTCGACTTCGCGGACCAGACGCTCGAGGGCAACATCGTCCGGCCGGAGGGGAATTACATCCTCGACCGGAGCCGGAACCGCTTCGAGAGCCTGGTCCGGCTGCGTCCGAGCTTCGAGCGCGAGCTCCGCGCCTCCACCGACAGGCTCCAGCGATGAAGCACGCCTCGCCGGTCACGCTCCGGCTCACCACGCCCGAGGGGGCCGTCCGCGACGTGCTCCTCGATGACGAGATGCTCGTGCTCGGGTCGGGGCCGGCCGCTGGCCTTCGTGTCAACGACCCGGCCGTGTCCAGCCTGCACCTGCTCCTCAAGCGACACCACGACACGGTGCTGGCCATCGACCTCGCGAGCGAGGCGGGCACCCAGGTCGGCGACACGCCGCTCCAGGCCCCGCGTGCGCTCCGGCACGAGGAGGTGGTCCGGCTCGGCCGCTCCCGGCTCACCCTCTACTTCGGTGCCGCACCTCCCATCGCTCCCCACGCCCCGGGGCACCCCGGGCTGCCACGGCACGAACCCTTCGCGCCCCGGGGTGGGTTGCCCCCGCCGGCGCCCCGGGTTCGCGGCGCCGCGGCGCTGGCGATGGACCCGGTACCCATCGCGCGGGTGCTCCCGGTGCGGCACGCTTCCATCCCCCGCGCCGAGACGAGCGCCTGGAAGCTGCTCCTGGGGCCGCTCCCCGCGGCGCTGGCACCCACCGAGAAGCACCGGGTCCTCCAGGCGGGCCTGGTCTGGGGAGATCAGCTGCTCGGGGTCGAGCACCTGACGGATGACGAGCCGCTCCTGGTGGGGGACGACGGGGAGGAATCGACCTTCCAGGTCTTCCACCACGGGCTCGGCCGGGCCTTCGAGCTGGCGCGGGTGGAGCGCGGCCAGCTCCGGGTGACGGTGCCCGAGGGCGCCGAGTGGACCGTGTTCGACGGCGCGCACCCGGTGGCGATCTCCGAGATCCGTGACGAGGGCCGGCTGAAGCTCGGCGCCGTGGGCTCGGAGGTGCTCCTCCCGACGCTGCGAGAGGCGGTGCGGGTCCGGTTCGGCCGGCTGTCACTCCTGCTGCGCTGGGTTCGCCCCCCGCGCCGGACGGGGTTGCTCCCCGGTGGATGGGAGACGCTGCGCTTCACCACCATGCTGCTGGGGAGCGCTGCGCTCCTCGGCACGCTCATCGTGGCGATCCAGTCGGCGCCTCCGGTCCGGCCCCGGGCCTGGGATGCGCTCGGCAACGACCAGCGCTGGATCTCGCTGGTCCGCCGGCCGCCTCCCCCGCCGCCCCGGCCCAAGGTCGGCGAGAAGAAGGAGGACGCGGGCGCCGAGGAGGGCAAGGCGGCCCCGGACGACCCCGGCAAGGTGGGCAAGCAGGACGCGACCGAGAAGGAGGCGGAGGCCTCGAAGAAGGGGAGCCCCGCGGTCGACCAGCGCACGCGCGAAGCGAACCGGACGCGGGCGTTCCGGGGTGGGCTCCTCGGTGCGCTCAAGGGCCAGGCGATGTCCGAGGTGCTCGGACCGGGGAGCGCCGGCACCGGGATGAACCAGGCCATCGGAGGGCTCCGGGTGGGGACGGGTCCGTCCGGGACGCAGCAGGGCGCGGGCGGGATGGGCGCCCGGGGGATGGGCCTCGGAGGCGGCGGTGAGGGGCTGGGCATCGGCGGAGCCGGCACCGTGGGCCTCGGCGAGGGCTCGGGCGGCTACGGCCGGGTGGACCTCGGCGGACGGAAGAAGGACTCGGTGCGCATCGTCCCCGGCCAGACCACGGTCGTCGGTGGGCTGGCGCGCGAGGTGATCGGCCGCGTCATCCAGGAGCACCAGAGCGAGATCAAGTACTGCTACGAGACGCAGCTGAACCGGAACCCGTCCCTCGCGGGAAAGGTGACCGTGCTCTTCACCATCGACGGGAGCGGCACCGTCTCCGATGGCCAGGTCTCGGAGACCACCCTGCACAACCAGGACACCGAGCGCTGCATGCTGGCGAAGATCCGCCGCTGGAAGTTCCCCGAGCCGGCCGGTGGCGGCGTGGTCAAGGTGAACTTCCCGTGGATCTTCAAGCCAGCCGGTTCGGACTGAGCGCGGGGGGCGGGCGTCAGCCCCCGCACCAGGGGGACGCCCAGGGGAGCGCGCAGGGACGCGCCACCGGTGAGGCTCAGGGCCGGACGGAGGCGAGGACGGAATGCACGAGCACCTGCTCCGTCTGCTCGTGCATTCCCTTCGCGCCGTAGTTGTTGCTGGTGATGGCGAAGGCCACGTCGAGCTCGGGGATTCAGCCCATCGGACCGCGGCCACCAGGCCCGCGGGCGGCCTTCTCTTCCCGGCGGACGTCGTCGGAGTCGAGCTGCCGCCGATCCTCGTCGCCGCGATGAATTCCGGTCGCGTCTTCCCCCGGAGCGACCTGGCGAAAGCTCTGCGTCTCCGGCGGACGCACCCGCCGCGTCAGGAGCTCGTCGCGGTCGGACCGGAGATGCACGCCCCGGTCATCCACGGACGCGACCGAGGCCGCCGCATCGACCACGATGCGCTCCGTCACCAGGAGCGCGCGGGTGAGGAAGAAGTGGCCGTCGCGGAGGTCCTCGACCCGCCCGAGCTTCCGCCCGGTCACGTCGAACACCGCCATCCCTTCCCGGATCTGCGCTTGCCAGTCCACGCCCGGTCTCCCTGTCGCGGCCGCCCCGGCCGCCGAGGAAAGCTAGGAACCCACGGCCCGGATCGCCGGCTCGGACCCGTGCTCGTCGTCCGAGCGGACAGGCGTTGGCGCGTCCGCTCCAGCGGTCCCGCTCAGCCCGAGGCGAGCTGATCCCGCTTCCGCTCGCGGTCGGCCTTGAACCGCTCGCCGGTGGCCAGGACGCGCTTGCGCATCCGCACCGACTTGGGTGTGACCTCCACCAGCTCGTCCGGGGCAATCCACTCGAGCGCCCGCTCGAGCGACATGTCCCGGGGCGGGGTGAGGATGACGTTCTCGTCGCGGCCGGCGGCGCGGATGTTGGTCAGCTTCTTCTCGCGGCAGGCGTTGACGTTGAGGTCCGAGGGGTGGGCGTTCTCGCCGATGATCATCCCCTCGTAGACCTGGACGCCGGGGCCGACGAAGAGGCTGCCGCGCTCCTGGATGGAGAACAGCGCGTAGGGCACCGTGTCGCCCTGGCGGTCGGAGACGATGGCCCCGTTGCTGCGCTTGGGGATGTACCCGAACCACGGCTCGTAGCCGTCGAACTGCGAGGACATGATGCCCTCGCCGCGGGTGATGGTCAGGAACTCGCTCCGGAAGCCGATGAGGCCGCGCGCCGGGATGCGGAAGCTGAGCCGCGTCCGTCCGCTGCCGAGCGCGCTCATGTCGGTCATCCGGCCCTTGCGCGGTCCGAGTCGCTCGGTGACCGCACCGACCGACGCCTCGGGGACGTCGCAGACCATCAGCTCCATCGGCTCGTGGATCTGCCCGTCGACCTCGCGGGTGATGGGCTCGGGGTTGCTCGCGGTGAGCTCGTAGCCCTCGCGGCGCATGGTCTCGATGATCACCGCGAGCTGAAGCTCGCCCCGGCCGACCACCCTGAAGGCGTCGGGGGTCTCGGTGTCCTCCACCCGGATGGACACGTTCCGGTAGGCCTCGCGGTACAGCCGCTCCCGGAGGTTCCGGGAGGTGACGTACTTCCCCTCGCGGCCCGCGAGCGGCCCGTCATTCACCCGGAAGACCATCATCATGGTGGGCTCGTCCACCTTGATGCGAGGCAGGGCAACGGGAGATTCGGGATCGGCCAGCGTGTCTCCGATGCTGACCTGCTCGATGCCGGCGACGCTGACCAGCTCGCCCGGGCCGGCGTCCTCGATCTCCACCCGCTTCAGGCCGCTGAATCCGTACAGCTTCAGCACCTTGCCGGGCTCGACCTTGTTGCCGTCGCGCATCACGGCGAGAGGCGCGCCCGCGGTGATGCGGCCGGAGTGGACCCGGCCGATGATCAGCCGCCCCACGTAGTCGTCGTAGTCGAGGTTGGCGACCAGGAGCCGCAGCTTGTCCTCTCCGTCGGCCGGCGCGGGCGGCGGGGGGATGTGGGAGAGGATCGACTCGAACAGCGGGCGGAGGTCCTCCCCTGGCTGGGCCAGAGAGGACGAGGCCTGGCCCTGGCGGGCCACGGCGTACAGCACCGGGAAGTCGATCTGCGACTCGTCTGCGCCGAGGTCGATGTACAGGGAGTAGACCTGGTCCAGCACCTCGCGCGGGCGCGCGTCCTGCCGGTCGATCTTGTTGATGACCAGCACCGTCTTCAGGCCCATCGACAGGGCCTTGGAGAGCACGAACCGCGTCTGGGGGAGCGGGCCCTCGGCGGCGTCCACCAGGAGGAGCACGCCGTCCACCAGCCGGAGCCCGCGCTCGACCTCCCCGCCGAAGTCCGCGTGGCCGGGGGTGTCGATGATGTTGATCTGGTATCCGCGGTACTGCACCGCGGTGTTCTTGGCGAGGATGGTGATGCCCTTCTCGCGCTCCAGGTCGTTGGAATCCATGACCCGGTCGGTCAGGGTCTCGTTCGAGCGGAACACCCCCGCCTGGCGGAGCATGTGGTCCACCAGGGTGGTCTTGCCGTGGTCGACGTGGGCCACGATGGCCACGTTCCGGATGTTCTCGCGAGGAATCATGTGGGGGCTGGCCGGGCGCTGCCGCGGCGCGGCAGGCTCTTAGCGTGCGCCCTTGCAGGTTCGCAACCTCAGCTGCGTGACGTGTCCTCGACCACCTGCCGGATCGCCCCCTGGAGCATCTCCAGGCTGATGGGCTTGGCAACCTGGGGGACCGGAGAGCTGCGGAGGAACTCCTCGCTCCGGGGGGTGAACGCCCCACCGGTCATGAAGATCATCCGCCTGGCCTGGTCCGGGGCGACCCGGTTGAGCTCCTTGTAGAAGTCCTCGCCGTTCTGCTCCGGCATCATGAGGTCCGAGAGGATGACGTCGAAGCGCTCGCCGCCCTCGAGCAGGGCCAGCGCCTCCCGGACGGTGGTCAGGGCGGTGACCCGGTGCTCCCGGCGGAGGAGCCGCTGGATGGCGGTGCAGATGTACGGCTCGTCGTCCACCACCAGGAGCTTCACCGGCGTGGGCGCCGGAAGCCCCGGCGCGGGGAAGGTGGCGGTCGACCGTTCCGGCTGGTGGGCGGGGAGGGCCACCCGGAAGCTGCTTCCCTTGCCCACCTCGGACTCGAGGAGGATCTCCCCCCGAGCGAGCGCACGATGCCCAGGCAGATGGAAAGCCCCAGGCCGGTGCCCTCACCGACGGGCTTGGTGGTGAAGAACGGGTCGAACACCCGCGCGCGCAGCTCCTCGGGGATGCCACGGCCGGTGTCGGACACCTCCACCACGGCCCGCCCGAGCCCGTCGGTGCGGGTCCGGATGCGGATCTCGTGCTCGGTGGCCGCACCGTCCGGGATGGCCTGGGCGGCGTTCAGGAGGAGGTTGAGAAACACCTGGCCGAGCCGTGACTCGTTGGCCTTCACCATCGGCACCGGCTGGATGTCACGGAGCACGCGCGCCCGCTGGCGCATCTCCTTGCCGGCCATCTTCTCGGCGAAGGCGAGCACCTTGCGCACGTCGACCACCGCCGTGACGTCCTCCGAGTCCACGCGGCTGAAGGCCTTGAGGTCGCGGACGATGAGCCCGATCCGCTCCACGCCCTGCCGGGTCTCGGCGACCAGCTGGAGGATCTCGTCCGTCGCCGGCCCGAGCGCCGAGCGGGAGCGCTCCAGCTCGTCGGCGAGATAGAGGACGTTGGCGTTCACGAACGCCAGGGGATTGTTGATCTCGTGGGCCACGCCGGCGGCGAGCGTGCCCACCGAGGCGAGCCGGCTGGCCACCAGGAGCTGGGCCTGCATCGCCCGGCGCTCGCCGATGTCGCGGTGCACGGCGATGGTGGCGATGTGGCGTCCCTCGGCGTCGCGGAGCGGGACCACCGTCACCTCGCAGAAGGTCTCCGAGCCGTCCTTCCTGAGCGCCACCACCTCGCGGCTCCAGCGGCCGTAGCGCCTCAGCGCGGCGAGCACCGTCGCCTGGAGGTTGTTCTCCGAGAGCTTCAGCACGTCGGACCAGGCGCGCCCCAGCACCTCTCCCTTGGAGTAGCCGAAGAGCCGCTCGGCCGAGCTGTTCCAGTCGACGACGTTGCCCTGGAGGTCGAGGAAGATGACGCCGTCGTTCAGGCTCTCGAACAGCAGCGCCTCGCGGCGGAGCTCCTGCTCGGTCTGCTTGCGGGCGCTGACGTCCATCAGCGTCCCGACGATGCGCAGCGGCGTGTCGTCCGCGTCGCGCATCACGTTGCCCTTCACCGCGACCCAGAGCGAGCCCTCGTTCCCGGGTCGGATGAAGCGGAACTCGGCGTCGAACTGCCGCCGACCCTGCACCGCGGCCTCGACCGCTCCCCGGATCCGCTCCCGGTCGTCGGGGTGGACGAAGTCCATCATCGGAAGCGCGGTGCGAGACAGCGTCCCCGCGGGCGCGCCCACCACCCGCTCCACGGTCTCGTTCCAGCCGATGATCTGGTTCCTGAGGTCGAGGCTGAAGGTGGCGACCTGGGCGGCGGCGAGCGCCTCGCGCAGGTTCTCGTCGCCGTCGGAGGTCTCCTTGAAGGTGAAGCGCAGGGTGCACTGGCCGCCGAGCTGCACCCGGTCGCCCTCGTCGAGCCGCCCGGGGTCGGCGAGCTTGGTGCCGTTGAGGTACGTGCCGTTGGTCGAGCCGAGGTCGGTGAGCTCGAACTTGCCCTCGGGCGTCCGGAGGATCCGCGCGTGCCTGCGCGAGACGCCTTCCTCCATCAGCCGCACCTGCGCCTCCGGGCTCCGGCCGACGATGGCCTCGTCGACGCTGAGGCGGAAGCTCCGCCCGACCGTGCCCGGGGTGGCAGCGGTGGTCACGACGAGCCAGGCCGTCACCGGCTGGGGCTGGGTCGTGGGAATGGGATGGAGGGTGGTGGTGTCGTCGCTCAAGGTCGCGCGGCGAGCCTCGCCAGCCCAGGGAGCGTGACTGCCGTCGGTGGCAGGGGTCAAGGGCTGGCCCGGCGGCGGGCCGGCAGGACGCGCCGGTGCAGGAAGTCGAGCACAGCGCGGTTCACTTCCTCCGGTCGCTCCAGAAGCGCGGTGTGGCTCCCACCTCGGACCAGGAAGAGCTCGGCAGAGGGGATCTCCAGGACCATCCGGCGGGAGAGCCAGGTGGGGGTGAAGCGGTCGCGGTCGCCGGCGACGACCAGCGTGGGGACGTCCACCGCCGGGAGGTGGTCCTCGGCCCCATGCTCGGCGGCGGCCTGCATCACCTTCATGAAGTAGCGCGGGTCCATCCGCTCGATGTGCTCGAAGTAGGGCTGGAGGTCGGCGCGGCGGAGCAGGCTCGCGTTCACCTCCGTCGACATGGCGACCTCCATCGCCAGGCCGCTCCGGACGCCCACCCGGGTGAGCACGGCCGCCAGGCGTGGAAAGCGTTCGGTGCCCCGCCGCAGCGAGGGCAGGGCGCGGCGGAGGAGCGAGGTGTCGTGGAAGGTGTCGAGCGGGTGCCCCGGGCTCCCGGAGATCAGCGCCAGAGCCCTGGTGCGTGCCGGATGTCGCCGGTGGAACTCGAGCGCCAGCTGCACGCCCATGCTGTGCCCGCAGATGACCGCGCTGCGGACCTGGGAAGCGTCGAGCACGGCGGCGAGATCGTCCGCGAACTGGGGGATGGACGGCGGGACGCCCGCCGGCGGCAGGGGCGACTCGCCATGCCCCCGGTACTGCCAGTGCACGACCCGATGGTGCTCGGCGAGCGCCGGCTGGAGGTACTTCCAGGCGAAGCCGTCGCACGCCAGCCCGTCGCAGAGGACCACCGTCGTGCGACCGCGGCCGTCGACCTCCACGTGGATCTCCGCGCCATCCGGTCGCGCGACGCGGAAGGCCCTCGCCCCCCGGAGCCGGGGGGCGCCGGAGGGAGCGCGCGCACTGCGCCGCCGACCCGGCTGGGGCGCGTCCCGCGAAGGCGGCGAGGGCATGGCGTCGCGGGTCACCGGGCCGTAGTGTAACGAGGAGCAGCGAGCACTCGCACGTGACGCACGTCCATCCCCATCCACCCGGGTCGTTCTCCGACCACATGGGCTCGGAGCACGCCCAGCCCTGCGACAGCCCGGGAGCGGTCCGGCCCGGTGACGTGGGGCGGGCCCGGGACAGCCGGCGGATGACTGCGGCGCTCCTCCTCACCTGCCTGATCGCCGTGGTGGAGGCGGTCGGGGGCTGGCTCACCCACTCGCTGGCCCTGCTCTCCGACGCCGGCCACATGTGGACCGACGTCTCGGCGCTCGGGCTCGCCCTGCTGGCGGCCTGGTTCGCGGGCCGTCCGGCCAACCGCAAGCGGACCTACGGCTACGTACGGCTGGAGATCCTGAGCGCGCTGGTGAACGGCGTGCTCCTCCTCGCCATCACGGTCTTCATCGTCGTCGAGGCGCTCGCGCGGCTGAAGCACCCGGCCCAGGTCCACCTCGGACCGATGGCGGTGGTGGCGACCATCGGCCTGGTGGCGAACCTGGTGGCGATGGGATTCCTCCACTCCGGTCACTCGCTGAACACCCGGTCGGCGTTCCTCCACGTGCTCGGGGACGCGCTCTCCAGCGTGGGCGTCCTGGTGGGCGCGGGGGTGATGGCATTCACCGGCTGGGCCTGGGTGGACCCGGTCATCTCGATGGCCATCTCGGCCGTGGTGGTGGTGGGCGGCTGGCGCGTGCTCCGCGAGGCCGTGGACGTGCTCCTGGAGACGGTCCCGCCGCACGTCGACGCGGCCGGCGTGGAGAAGGCGCTGGGGTGCATCCCGCGCGTGACGGCGGTGCACGACCTGCACATCTGGACGGTGGGGAGCGGGATGGTCGCCCTCTCCGCCCATCTGGTGGTGGACGAGCCGAGCGCCTGCGAGAACGACACCATCCTGGTCGCGGCCAAGCGGGCGCTGGTGGAGCGCTTCGGCATCGATCACAGCACGCTGCAGATCGAGAGCCAGGGCTACGCCGGCACGGGAGCCGGGTAACCGACCGCCGCCGTGCGCATCGTCGCCGGCACGCACCGCGGCCGTCCGCTGCTCGGGCCGAAGGGGCCGGGGCTCCGGCCCACTGCCGACCGGGTCCGCGAATCACTCTTCAACCTGCTCGGGCAGTTCTTCGACGGGGGCGAGGTCCTGGACCTCTACGCCGGGACCGGGGCGCTGGCCTTCGAGTCGCTCTCGCGCGGGGCGAGCCGGGCGGTGCTGGTGGACTCGGGCGCCGAGTCGGCGCGGCTGGTGATGGAGAACGCCCGGGCGCTGGGGCTCGAGGGGTCCATCGAGCTGCTCCGGATGCCGGTGGCGCGGGCGCTCCCGCGGCTCTCGGCCGACGGGCGCCGCTTCTCCCTGGTGTTCGCGGACCCGCCGTACGCCGTCGAGGCGGTGGCGGACGTGGTGCGGGGGGTGGGGGAGGGCGGGCTCCTGGCCGAGGGCGGGACGGTGGTGGTGGAGCACGGGCGGCGGGAGACGGGCCCCGAGCTGCTGGCCGGCCTGCGGCGGGTGGAGGCCCGGCGGTTCGGGGACACGGTGGTGAGCCTGTACCGGGCTGCAACGGTTCCTTGACGGTCGCTCGACGGAGCGATGATGCTCGCCGGTCACGTGGCCATCGCCATCTACCCCGGCTCCTTCGACCCGCTGACCAACGGGCACCTGAGCATCATCCAGCGCGGTCTCACGACGTTCGACCGGCTGATTGTCGCCGTGCTGAACAACCCGCGGAAGCAGGCGATGTTCACCGTGGAGGAGCGAAAGCAGCTCATCCGCGAGGCCTTCCCGGACCCCCGGGTGGAGGTGGACGCCTTCCAGGGGCTCCTGGTGCACTACACCCGGCGGAAGGGCGTGCACCTCATCCTCCGCGGCCTGCGGGCGGTCTCGGATTTCGAGTACGAGTTCCAGCTGGCCAACATGAACCGGAAGCTCGACCCGGACTTCGAGACGGTCTTCATGATGACCGGGCAGGACAGCTTCTACATCTCGTCGCAGCTGGTCCGGGAGGTCGCCTCGCTCGGGGGTGACGTGGCGGAGCTGGTGCCGCCGAACGTGTTCCGCGCGCTCCGCGCCAAGTTTCCGAACAAGAACGGCGGCTGAGTCGGGGGCGCGCCCCGTGCCCGGCTGGCGAAGGCCGAGGGGCTCCTGAAGTAGCTCTTCTGGCCACCACCGGGTCTGGGGCACCGCTTGAGTCACGTCGGCCCGGGCTGGTACCAGTGGGCCCATGAAGCTCGCCCGTCGCCTCGCCGAGATCCAGCCGTCACCCACCCTGGCCCTGAACGCGCGGGCAAGGCCCTGGCCGCCGCGGGGAAGGACGTGGCCGGGCTCTCGGCCGGGGAGCCGGACTTCGACACGCCCGCGCACATCAAGGACGCGGCCATCCAGGCGCTGCGCGAGGGCTTCACCAAGTACACCGCCACCGCGGGCATCCCCGAGCTGCGCGCCGCCATCGTCCGGAAGCTCAAGGAGGAGAACGAGCTCGACTTCGCCGCCGACCAGGTCATCGTCACCAACGGCGGCAAGCAGGCGCTCTACAACTGCTTCCAGGCGCTGCTCTCCGACGGCGACGAGGTGGTCATGTTCGCGCCGTACTGGGTGAGCTACCCCGAGCAGGTGCTGCTCGCGGGCGGCCGCCCGGTCGTGGTGCCGACCCGGGTGGAGGACGGCTTCCGTCCCGATCCCACCGCGCTGGCGAAGGCGATCACCCCCAGGACCCGGGCGGTCATCTTCAACAGCCCTGGCAACCCCACCGGCGCGGTGATGCCCAGGGACTGCCTCGTGGCCCTGGCGGCGGTGATGGCCGTCCACCCGGACGTCCTGGTCATCACCGACGACATCTACGAGAAGCTGCTCTACACCGGGCACCCGTTCGTCAACATCGCCAACGTCGCTCCGGCGCTCCGGAGCCGGACGCTGGTGGTGAACGGGATGAGCAAGGCCTACGCGATGACCGGCTGGCGGATGGGCTACGCCGCCGGTCCCAAGGCGATCATCACCGGGATGCAGCTGGTCCAGGACCAGGCGACGTCGAACGTGAACAGCATCACCCAGCGGGCGGCGCTGGCCGCGCTCACCGGGCCGCAGGAGCCCATCCAGGCGATGGTGAAGGAGTTCCAGCAGCGCCGGGATTCCCTGTTCAACGGCCTGAGCCAGATTCCCGGCGTGCGCTGCGCCCGGCCCGAGGGCGCCTTCTATGCCTTCCCGGACGTGAGCGCGTGGATTGGGAAGAGCTGGAAGGGCAAGCGGCTCGGCTCGGCGCACGACGTCTCCGAGCGGCTCCTCGAGGACCTGCTGGTCGCCGCGGTGCCCGGCGAGCCGTTCGGGGCACCCGGTCACCTCCGGTTCTCGTTCGCCGCCTCCCGGGCCACCCTGGAGAAGGGGCTGCAGCGGCTCCGGGACTTCGCCGCCGCGCTGAGCTGAAACCCCGCCGCGGGTAGACCCGGGCATCGCTCGAGCCGAAGCTGCTCACCGACACCGAGCTGACCGTGGTCGTCAACGCCGCCCTGCTCACCCCACCGGGCTGGGCGACGCTCGCCGTGGAGTGGGCCGATCCGCTTGACGATGTCCCGTCCTGGAGGTCGAACAAGCTCTGGTTCGAGGTCTCTGCGGCGCCGACTCGTAGGCCCCGGGGCGGACTCCGGGGGCGGTGGATCCGTTGCCCGGACGTGGTACAGGCACCGCTCCGATGCCCAAGCGAACCGATATCCACAAGGTCCTGGTCATCGGATCCGGGCCGATCGTCATCGGCCAGGCCTCCGAGTTCGACTACTCCGGCACCCAGGCCATCAAGGCGCTCCGCGAGGAGGGCGTGCAGGTCGTCCTCCTCAACAGCAACCCGGCCACGGTGATGACCGATCCGGAGTTCGCCCACCGGACCTACATCGAGCCGATCACCGTCGAGGCCGCCGAGCAGATCATCGAGCGGGAGCGCCCGGACGCGCTGCTCCCGACCATGGGCGGACAGACCGCGCTCAACCTGGCCAAGGCGCTCGCCGAGAAGGGCATCCTGGAGCGCTACGGGGTGAAGCTCATCGGCGCCTCGCTCAACGCCATCAACAAGGCCGAGGACCGGCAGCTCTTCAAGGCGGCGATGCAGAAGATCGGCATCCCGCTGCCGAAGAGCGGCTACGCCACCTCGCTCGACGAGGCGAAGGCGGTCGTCAAGGACATCGGATTCCCGGCGATCATCCGCCCGAGCTTCACCCTCGGCGGCACGGGCGGCGGCGTCGCCTTCAACTCGGACGAGTTCGAGGCCATCTGCCTCGCCGGGCTCAAGGCCAGCCCCACCTCCACGCTGCTGGTCGAGGAGAGCGTGCTCGGGTGGAAGGAGTTCGAGCTCGAGGTGGTCCGCGACACGGCGGACAACGTCATCATCATCTGCTCCATCGAGAACCTCGACCCGATGGGCGTGCACACCGGCGACAGCATCACCGTCGCGCCCGCGCAGACCCTGACCGACAAGGAGTACCAGCGGCTGCGGCAGGCGTCTCTGGCCATCATCCGCGAGATCGGCGTCGACACCGGCGGGTCGAACATCCAGTTCGGCATCGACCCGAAGGACGGCCGGATGGTGGTCATCGAGATGAACCCGCGCGGTCAGCCGCTCCAGCGCGCTCGCCTCGAAGGCCACCGGGTACCCCATCGCGAAGATCGCCGCGAAGCTGGCGCATGGGCTACCGGCTGGACGAGCTGAAGAACGACATCACCCGCGACACGCCGGCCTCGTTCGAGCCGACGCTCGACTACGTGGTGGTGAAGATTCCTCGCTTCAACTTCGAGAAGTTCCCCAAGGCGGCGCGCACCCTCACCACCTCGATGCGGAGCGTGGGCGAGGTGATGGCCATCGGCCGGACCTTCCGCGAGGCCTACATGAAGGCGCTGCGGAGCACCGAGTCCGGCGCGCTGTCGTCGCTCGAGCCGCTGGAGCTGCCCGGTGGACCCGGTGGCCCGCACCGAGAAGGTCCGTGACCTTCTCCGCGTCCCCCGGCCCGAGCGGCCCCAGGCGCTGTTCCACGCCTTCCGCGAGGGAATGAGCGTGGACGAGGCGTTCCAGCTCTCGGCCATCGACCCCTGGTTCCTCCGGAACATCCGCGAGCTCGCGCTCGAGGCGAAGGCGCTGTCCGGGACGAAGCTGGGCGACCTCGACGATGCCCGGCTCCGCCGGCTGAAGGCGGACGGGTTCTCCGACCGGGTGCTCGCGTTCCTGACCGGCACGACCGAGGGCGAGGTCCGCGCGCACCGGCACCGTCGCAACATCCGGCCCGTCTACAAGCGGGTGGACACCTGCGCCGCCGAGTTCGAGGCCTACACCCCGTACCTCTACTCGTCGTACGAGGAGGAGGACGAGGCCCCGCCGACCGATCGGAAGAAGGTGATGATCCTCGGCAGCGGCCCCATCCGCATCGGCCAGGGGATCGAGTTCGACTACTGCTGCGTTCACGCCGTCTTCGCCCTGCGCGCCGCGGGCTACGAGACGGTGATGGTGAACTGCAACCCGGAGACGGTGTCCACCGACTACGACACCTCGGACCGGCTGTACTTCGAGCCGCTCACGCTCGAGGACGTGCTGGAGATTGCCCACCGGGAGAAGCCGCTGGGGGCCATCGTCCAGTTCGGAGGGCAGACGCCGCTCCGACTCTCGGTGCCGCTGGAGAAGGCAGGGCTTCCCATCCTCGGGACCACGCCGGACGCCATCGACCGCGCCGAGGACCGCGAGCGGTTCTCGAAGCTCATCGAGAAGCTCGGCCTCAAGCAGCCGGAGAACGGCGTGGCCCGGAGCCCCGAGGAAGCGCACGTCACCGCGCAGCGCATCGGCTACCCGGTGATGGTGCGCCCGTCGTACGTGCTCGGCGGGCGGGCGATGGAGGTGGTCTACGACTCCGAGAGCCTCGAGCGGTACATGCGCGAGGCGGTGAAGGCCTCTCCCGAGCACCCGGTGCTCATCGATCGGTTCCTGAAGGACGCCATCGAGGTGGACCTCGATCTGGTGTCCGACCGCACCGGCGAGGTGCTGGTGGGCGGGGTGCTCGAGCACATCGAGGAGGCGGGCATCCACTCGGGCGACGCCTCCGCCACGCTGCCGCCGCACTCGCTCTCGCCGGATCTGGTGGAGCGGATGAAGGACCAGGCCACCGCGCTGGCCCGCGAGCTGAACGTCGTCGGCCTGATGAACGTGCAGTTCGCCATCCAGGGGAAGACCATCTGGGTCCTGGAGGTGAACCCCCGCGCGTCACGCACGGTGCCGTTCATCTCCAAGGCCACCGGGGTGGAGCTGGCGAAGATCGCCGCCCTCTGCATGGTGGGAAAGACGCTCCGCGAGCTGAACGTGCCGCGGGAGATCGAGATGAAGCACGTGGCGGTGAAGGAGTCGGTCTTCCCCTTCGCCCGCTTCCCCGGCGTGGACGTCATCCTCGGACCGGAGATGAAGTCCACCGGCGAGGTGATGGGCATCGCCGACGACTACTACACGGCCTTCGCCAAGAGCGAGCTGGCGGCCGGCTCGGCGCTCCCGAGCTCGGGCACGGTCTTCATCTCGGTGAAGGACGAGGACAAGCCGGCGATGGTGGACCTGACCAAGCGGCTCCGGGCGCTCGGCTTCCGCATCCTGGCCACCGGGGGCACGCACCGCTACCTGACGAACAAGGGCATCCCCACCGAGCACGTGCTCAAGGTCACCGAGGGCCGGCCGCACGTGGTGGACAAGATCGTCGATGGCAAGGTGGACCTGGTCATCAACACCACGTTCGGGAAGAAGGAGATCGCGGACAGCTTCAGCATCCGCCGCGAGTCGCTGATGCACTCCGTTCCCTATTACACGACGGTGCAGGCGGCCCGGATGGCGGTGGGGGCCATCGAGGCGCTGGTCCGGGGGAGAATTCCGGTGATGGCGCTCCAGGACGCGCTGGACTTGAAGCGCTGAGCCCGGCTCGTCTAGGGTCCGCCGCCCTGTATGAGCGGCGCCCGCATCCCCATCACTGCGTCTGGCCTCCGCCGTTTGAAGGAGGAGCTGAAGCAGCTCCAGACCGTGGACCGGGTGAAGATCTCCAGGGAGATCGAGGTCGCCCGGGCGCACGGCGACCTCCGGGAGAACTCCGAGTACCACGCGGCCAAGGAGAAGCAGTCGCACATCGAGGGCCGCATCCTCGACCCTGAACGACTCGATCGCCCGGGCCGAGGTGATCGACATCTCCAGGCTCTCGGGCGACAAGGTCGTCTTCGGGGCGACGGTGAAGCTGCTCGACGTCGAGAGCGACAAGGAAGTCACGTACACGCTGGTGGGCGAGCTCGAGGCGGACATCAAGCGCCGGCTGATCTCGGTCACCTCGCCCCTCGCCCGCGGGCTGATCGGCAAGGTGGTGGGGGACCTGGCGACCGTGCAGAGCCCGGGTGGCGCCCGCGAGTACGAGGTGGTCGAGGTCCTCTTCGAGGAGTTCGACACGGAGGAGTAGGCCGGCGGACCGGGGGAGTAGGCTCCCCGCCCCGGTTCCAGGCGATGCCCTCCGCGTCCTACCTCCAGCCGCTGGTCGCCCCCTTGCGCTTCCTCGCGCAGAGCGACTTCGCGCGCCTGTCGACGGTGAAGGGGCTGGACGCGCTCGTCCGTGCCGCGCTGGAGGGGGCGCGGGCTGCCCGGGCGGCGGGCGACGTGCAGCTGCTCGAGCGGGTGGCCCGGGCGCTCGCGTCGGGGAGCCCCGAGTCACAGCAGGATGCGCTGCGTGCAGTCGCCCCGCGCGTGCGCGACTCGGCCCTCGGCTCGCCGCCGCCTGCTGACGGCGAGGGCGCCCGGCCCCGCGGTCGACGGCCAGCCCAGCGGCTGCGCCCCGTGCTCACCCCGCTCCGGCCGCGCCGCCGAGGGCCCCCGCGCCGGCTGCCACGAAGGTGCGCCCGCCGGAGGCAGGACCCGTCCAGCCTGCTCCGCCCGCCGTGCCGAGGGCCCCCGCGCCGGCTGCCACGAAGGTGCGCCCGCCCGAGGCACGACCCGACCCGTCCCCCCCGGCTGCCCGTCCGGTTTTGTATGTGGAAGCGCCCACCACGCACAAAACCGGACGCCCGCCTGCCCCGGGTGGTCGGGCCGCTCGGAGGGATGTTCCGCCGGGACCGGCCTCGCCTCCCGGTCCGCGCGAGAACGCCGAACGTCCGGCGAAGAGGACGGCCTCGAGGCCGTCGCCGGCGCTGCTCGAGGAGCCGCGGTGCCCCGAAGCGACGCACGCGCCGGCCGCGTCCGTCGAAGACCGAGGCGGAGGAGGTCGCACGACCCATCGCCGCCGCCCCGAGTCGCGGGCCCCTGTCTCAGCCGATCGGCGGCCCGGGCATCCGTGTCCCGCCCCGCCTGGTGGAGGCGCTGAACAAGAAGGGGCTGCAGCGGGTGGGGGACCTCCTGTTCCTGCTCCCCCGGACCTACGAGGACCGCCGGCGCGCTCTCGACCCTGCGAGAGCTCCGTCCAGGCGAGCGGGGCGTGGCGGTCGGCACGGTGCGGATGGCGCGAGATGTGATGATCCGTCCCGGCAAGCGCGGGTTCCAGGCGGTGCTCGCCGACGACACGGGGAGCATCGCGCTCACCTGGTTCCAGAGCGGGCCGTGGATGAAGTCCCGCGTCCCCGTGGGGAAGCGCCTCATCGTCTCCGGCGAGCTGCGGGCCACGCCGGGTGGGCGGGAGATGGTGCACCCCGAGATCGAGCCCGCCGACGAGGCGACGGGACCGTCACTCCACACCGGCCGCATCGTCCCGGTGTACCCGGGGTTCGAGCGGCACGAGCAGCGGCAGGTCCGCGCGCTGATCGCCCGGGTGGCCGCGGCGCACCTCGGGGCGGTGGAGGACCCGCTCCCGGCGGACCTCCGCGAGCGCCTCGCCCTGCCGCCGCTGGCCGAGGCGCTGGCCCGCATCCACCAGCCGTCTCCGGACGACGACCTCGGGGCCCTCGAGGCGCAGCGGAGCCCGTCGCACCGGCGGCTCGCCTTCGACGAGCTGTTCCTGCTGCACCTCGGCCTCGCGCTCCGGCGCCAGGGGGTCAAGCACGAGCCGGGCATCGCCTTTCACGTGGACGGCGATCGGCTCGCCCGGGCCCGGGGCCTCCTGCCGTTCACCCTCACCCGTGCCCAGGCCCGCACGGTGGCGGAGATCGGCCGCGACATGGCCCGGCCCGAGCCGATGCACCGGCTGCTGCAGGGGGACGTGGGCTCCGGCAAGACGGCGGTGGCCGTGGTCGCCGCGGCGCTGGCGGTCGAGGACGGCTGGCAGGTGGCGCTGATGGCCCCGACGGAGATCCTCGCCGCCCAGCACCACGCGACGTTCGCTCGGCTGTTCGGCCCGGCGGCCGTGGACGTGTCGCTGGTCACCGGTAGCGGGACCGGGAAGCGGGAAGCGCCGGGCACGCGAGGCGGTGGAGTCCGGCCGGGCGCGCATCGCAGTGGGCACGCAGGCGCTCATCCAGGAGGGCATCGCCTTCCAGAAGCTCGGGCTGGTGCTCATCGACGAGCAGCACCGCTTCGGCGTCCTCCAGCGCCAGGCGCTGGGACACAAGGGACTGCGTCCGGACGTGCTGGTGATGACCGCGACGCCCATCCCCCGGACCCTGGCGATGACGCTGTACGGGGACCTCGATCTGTCGGTGCTGGACGAGCTGCCTCCCGGCAGGACGCCCATCACCACCCGGGTGGCCACGCCGTCGCGCCAGCCCGAGGTGTGGGACGCGGTCGAGCTGGAGCTGAGGAAGAGGGCGCCAGGCCTACGTGCTGTACCCGCTGGTGGAGGCCTCGGAGAAGATCGACCTCGCCGACGCGACCCGGGGCTCGGAGGAGCTGCAGGCGCACTGGCCTCACCGCCGGGTGGAGCTGCTCCACGGCCGGCTCAAGCAGGAGGAGAAGGAGGCGGTGATGGAGGCGTTCCGGACCGGCCAGGTGGACGTGCTGGTCTGCACGACGGTGGTCGAGGTCGGCGTCGACGTGGCGAACGCCTCGGTGATGGTCATCCAGAACGCGGAGCGGTTCGGGCTGTCGCAGCTGCACCAGCTCCGGGGGCGGGTGGGGCGTGGGGCGGCGGCCTCGTTCTGCTACCTGCTCCCGTCCCCCGCGGGCGGGCCGGAGGCGCGGGCCCGGCTGGAGGTGCTGGAGCAGAGCACCGATGGATTCGTCATCGCCGAGAAGGACCTCGAGCTGCGAGGGCCGGGCGAGTTCCTCGGCACGCGGCAGAGCGGCCTCCCCGAGCTGAGCGTGGCCAACCTCGCGCGGGACCAGGCACTTTCGGCGGTTGCGGCCGAGGAGGCCAAGGCCATCGCCGCGGCCGACCCCCGGCTGACCCGCCCCGAGCACCGGGGCCTGCTCCGGGCGCTCGAGGAGCGGTGGGAGGGGAAGCTCTCCCTGGCCCGGGTAGGGTAGCCAGGCCCTCCGGGCCGTTTTACGTTGGGGACGATGGAAGACGCCCGCCTCATCCAGGGGTTGCGCCGGAGCGGCATCCGCGACGAGCGGGTGCTCGCGGCGATGACGCTCCTGTCGCGCGCGGACTTCGTGCCCGATCGGCTGCGGGACATCGCCGCGCACGACGAGGCCCTCCCCATCGGCGAGGCGCAGACCATCAGCCAGCCGTACGTGGTGGCGCTGATGAGCGAGGCGCTCGAGATCCGGCCGGGCGACCGGGTGCTCGGAGATCGGCACCGGGTCCGGCTACCAGGCGGCGGTCCTGCACCTGCTCGGAGCGGACGTGTACAGCATCGAGGTTCGCGAGGGTCTGGCCCGGGCGGCCGCCGAGCACCTCCAGCCGTTCGCCGGCCCCCGGCTCCATCTCCGGATGGGGGACGGCTTCGCCGGCTGGCCGGAGGCGGCGCCGTTCGACGCCATCGTGCTCACCGCGGCGCCCGAGCGGATGCCACTGACGCTGGTGGAGCAGCTCGCGCCCGGTGGGCGGCTGGTGGGTCCCATCGGTTCGCAGGCCGAGGGCCAGGAGCTGGTCCGGCTCCGGAAGCGCGAGGATGGGCAGCTGGAGACCGAGCGGCTGATCTCGGTCCGTTTCGTGCCGATGACGCCTGCCCCTCTCCAGAGCTGAGGCGACTCCCCGTGCGCCCCTGTCCCGTCTGCGAGGCACCGGTCACCGGCTGGGCCTGCGAGGTCTGCGGGAAGCAGGTCGGCCCCTCTCCGGGGCGGCGAGCCTGACGGCGCCGCTTGAGGGGCTGGAGCCGACGCAGCTTCCGATGGACGGGCTCGGGCTGGCCATCGAGCCGGCGCCGGAGCTCGAGCCGACCGCATCGAGCCCGGTCCCGGAGATTCCCGGAGAGCCGCTCCTCGGGCTGGGAGGCCACGCACTCCGGTCTCGCGCCCGACGTCGGCGCAGGGGGACTGGAGGACATGGACCCCGGCCGGGCGGCCCCCGAGGGCCCACCGGTGGCGGCGCCGACGGTGGCGACCTGCCGCTACTGCCGGAACGTCCAGGCCTCGGGCCTCTTCTGCGATCGATGCGGGATGCGGCTGCCCTGGATGGCACCCGCAGCCTCGGCCGCGCCGGTGGACCCGACCGAGCTCCGTCACTGCAAGCGCTGCGGAGAGCGCAGCCCGGCGTCGATGGAGCGGTGTGGCGCCTGTGGCGCGCTGCTGGCGACCGAATCTAGCCATCCCCGGGCCGCCTGCCGTAGGGTCCGCCCCCGCTTGCAGACCCAACCCTCGACCGAGCTGTCGCCCGAGCTGGCCCGCGCGCGACTTCCCGAGCTCCAGGCCCAGCTCGCGGTGCGACAGAGCATCACCCACTTCGCCCGCGCGGGCGTGGCCCTGGTCGCCTCGTCGGTCTTCACCGCGGCCGCGGCGAAGCTCTTCTGGGACTCGATCCGCTTCCCGGTGTTCGGCGCCGTCGTCGGTGCTGCTGGCGAGCGGTCTGGTCATCTACGCGTGGATCCAGTACCGGCGCGGGCATGGCACACCAGCGCCGGGAGCTGGAGCTCTTCGCCTCTCTCCAGGCGGTTCACCGGGCGCTGCACCTGGACGATCCGGGCGCGCTGCTGCCGCGATGAGCGCCGCGCGCGGTCGGTTCATCGTCCTCGAGGGCATCGACGGCTCGGGCACCACCACGCAGGCGGCGCGGCTGGTCGCCTCGCTCCGCGCGACCGGGCAGGTGGTGGTGGGCACCCGGGAGCCGTCGGAGGGGCCGATGGGCCTCCTCCTCCGGCAGGCGCTGACCCGGCGGCTGGTGGGGATCTCGGACCGGGTGCTGGCGCTCCTCTTCGCGGCCGACCGGCTCGACCACCTCGCGTCCCTGGTGGAGCCGGCGCTGGCCGAGGGCAAGGTGGTGGTCTCGGACCGCTACGTCCTGTCGTCCCTGGCATACCAGGGGATGCGGCTCCCGCTGGCCTGGGTGGAGGCGCTCAATGCGGCAGCGCGGCCGGCGGATCTGACGCTCTACCTGGACGTGGACGTGCGGACGGCATCCCGTCGCCGCCACGTGCGTGGCGGGCCGGTGGAGCTGTTCGACGCCGACCCGGTGCAGCGGGCGGTGGCCCGGGCCTACGGGCGCGTGGTCAGGAAGCACGCCCGGGCGCAGCGGGTGGTCCGGGTGGACGGGACCGGCACGCCGGACGCGGTCGCCGCGGAGATCCTCTCCCGGGCGCAGACCCTGCTGTCCGGGCGCCGGCGGAAGTAGAGTCCGCGGCCGGATGGGACGGACCGGCGCGGCGGCGATCGTCATCGGCAACGAGGTTCTCTCGGCCAAGGTGGAGGACGTGAACGGGCCGCACCTCGTTCGCCGCCTGCGGGAGCACGGCATCCCGCTCCGGGGCATCTTCGTGGTGCCGGACGAGATCGAGGCGATCGTCGGCGCGGTGGTGAACGCCCGGGCGTCGGCGCGGTGGGTCATCACCAGCGGCGGCATCGGCCCGACGCACGACGACGTGACCGTCCGGGCGGTGGCGCTGGCGCTGGGGCGCGAGGTGATCCGCCTGCCGAGGATGCTGGAGCTGCTCGCGCAGCACCACGAGGGGGCGCTCCCGCCGGAGGCGCTGCGGCTGGCGGAGGCGCCCGCGGGGACGGAGCTGCTCGCGCCCGAGGGGACGGTCTACCCGGTGCTCTCGGTGGAAGGGATGTACCTGCTCCCGGGCGTGCCGTCGCTCTTCAGGATGCAGCTCGAGACGGTGCTCTCGTCGCTCCCGCGTGCCGCGGTGCACCTCCGTTCGCTCTACCTCTCGAAGGGGGAGGCGGAGATCGCGGCGGCCCTGGACCGCGTCGCGCTCGGGATGCCCGACGTGGGCATCGGCAGCTACCCGGCGGTGACGTCCGGTGCAGACCACCGGGTGCGGGTGACGGTGGAAGCGGCCGAGGCGGAGCGCGTCGAGCTGGTCGTGGCGCGCCTCCGGAGCGAGCTCCCCGCCGGCGCCGTCCTGCGTGTCGAGTAAGCGGCCCGACAACCCGCGCCCCGCCCGACCTCGTTCACACCGCCCGCTCGGGCAGCGTCGGCCCGACCTTGTCGCGAAGAGAGAACAGCTCCTCCGACACCGAGAAGTTGAGCAGCGCTCGCAGATCCGCCCGCTCCCGCACCGCGCGCATGACCATCTCCTGCGACTCGGGCGCCTTGGAGGTGGCGACCGCCGGGTCCTCGCGCAGCACCATGGTCAGGGCAATCGCCGGGTCGCCGCAGACCAGCAGCCCGGCCCGGTTCCCCGAGGCGAACATCCCCTGCAACGTCTTCCCGAGGTCCGGCACCGGTCCCTCGGCGAGCTGCCCGTGCCGGCTCCTCCAGCGCGCGCAGCGACTTGCGCGAGAGGAGCTTCCGCAGCATCCGGATGCGACTGTCGTCTCGCTGGCCGAGCCCCTCGAAGTCCGGGACCGCCACCCGGATGCAGTCGCCGAGCAGGTCCGCCAGCTCCGGCTCCGGGAGCTTCCCGGCCAGCGCGGTCCGCTCGAGCAGCCCGAACACCGCCCGGCCGATGAGGAACTTCTGCTCGCGCGAGTTGAACCGCCGCACGACGTCCTGGCCGACGCAGATGCTCGGCGGGTCGCCGGTCTCGGCGACCATGAGCCCCCGGCGGGCCTGGTAGACCTCGAAGTGGTCGACGCCGAAGCCCTCGGCGACCAGGCGGACGGCGCGCACCACCGGGTTGTCGGTCCGCAACCGGTCCGTCCGCGGGTCGACGCCGAGCGTCTCGAAGTCCGGCGGGTAGAGCTTGGAGACCTGGTCCCCCACCGCCCGGAGGACGTCGGCGAGCGGGTTCCGCGCGTCCGGGTGGAGCAGGAGCGCGAGCGAGGCCTGGTCCACGCGGGCGTGCGCCTCGCTGGGCAAACGGCCCTTCCAGTCGAGGTGCAGGTGCGCCGCCCTCGGCGGGCCAGCCTGGAGGAAGGCCATGGTGGCCGCGCAGCAGAACGTCCGGTCCAGCAGCCGCTGCGAGTCCCAGGTCTCGTACAGCGTCTCCAGGCTGAGGAGCCGGATGGGGTCGAGCGCGAGGACCGCGCGGTGCGCCTCGACGGCGAGATCGGCCGACCCGGGTCCTTGCTCAGCATGTCCGCCAGCGCAGCGCGCGCCTCGACGCTGCCCGGATCCAGCTCGACGGCGGCCCGGCAGGCGGCGACGGAGCGCGAGAGGTCCCCGAGGACGCGGAGGTACAGCTCCGCCAGGCGGACCCGGATGCGCGCCGAGGCGACGGGAGGGCAGGGGGGCGCCGCACGGTCGTCGAGCAGCTGGAGGAGGACCGAGAGGCGGCCCCGCCGCTCGAAGAGCGGGACGATGCGGTCGAGCGCCTCGGGCTCCTCGACCAGGAGCGGCATCGCGTCGCGGGCCTCGGAGACGGCGCGGTCCGCGTCGTCGAAGCCCTCGTCGAGCGCCTCGGCGAGGCGGAGCGAGGTGCGGGCCCGGTCGATGGGCCGCGTCTCCATGGCCCGGAGCTGCTGGAGGCAGTCGACGACGCCGGTCCAGTTCCGGGAGGCCCGGTGGAGGGTGGCGAGCCGGTCCAGCGGGTCGGCCGACCGCACCGAGGCGAGGGCGGCGTTGAATGCGGCCACGGCGCGGGCCGGCTGTTCCAGCCGCTCCTGGTAGAGGATGCCGAGCCGGAGCTGGAGCCCGGCCAGCGTCTCGGCGTCCCCGCCGATCCGGAGCCGGCCCTCGAGCGCCTCCGCCGCCTCGGTCCAGTGACCCTGCTCCGTGGCCAGCACCGCGCGGAGCTCGAGCGCGTCGGCGTGCTCGGGCTCGGCCTGGAGCGCGCGGGCCAGCGCCGCGAGGGCGCGTCCGCGGTCCCCGACGCCGTCGAGCCAGCACCGGGCGGCCTTGAAGAGCTCGTTCGCCGCGCCCGGGCGATCCCCGGCGGCGAGGCGGGTCTGTCCTCGCCGCTCGTTCAGGGACGCCAGCTCCGCCGCGCCGCCCCTGCGGGCAAGCAGCGACTCCACTCCCTCCGAGGCCTCGACCTCGAGCGGGTCCAGGTCCAGCACCCGCTCGAAGGCGGTGATGGCGCGCTCGGGCTTCTCGAGCACGTTCATCCACAGCCGGCCCGCCTCGAGCCAGGCCTGGATCGCGCCGTCGCGGCTGCGGGTGGCAGCGGCCTCCGCCTCCCAGGCGAGCGCCGCGGCCTCGAAGTCGCCCATCCTCAGACGGACTCGCCGGATCCCCTGCAGCGCGACCAGGTCGGTGGGGTCGAGAGCCAGCGCCGCCTGGTACGAGCCCAGGGCCAGGGGGAGCGTCTGCATCGCCGCCTCGCCGAGCTGGCCCAGGCGCAGGTGCAGCTCGAGGCGGGACGCCGGGGCCTGTGTCACGGCCAGGCGGCGCTCGTAGAACTCGCGGAGGCCACCCGCGTCGCCGGCCTGCCGGAGGACCCGCTCGAGCTGGAAGGCGGTACGGGGGTCCTCGGGGTCGAGCGTGAACGCCCGGCGGAGATGCTCGAGGCGCTCCTCCTGGCGCGGCCGTCCCTGCTCCAGCTCGGCCGAGAGCTTGAGGGCGGCGGCCAGCCCGGGCTCCTGGACCCGCGCGGCGAGGCGCTGCCGGACGTCGGGACGCCGCGCCCGGTCCGACGCCCGGGTGTGCTCGAGCAAGCAGCAGCGCGCCCACGTCATCCGGCTGGAGCTCGAGCGCCGACTCGACCACCGCCGCGGCACGCTCCACGTGTCCGGCGGCAAGCAGGGCGTGGGCCAGCCGGCGGCGCGCCGCGAGGCGCTCACCGGGGCTCCCGGCCACCGTGGCCCGCTCCAGCGGCTGGAGCGCGCCGGGTCCACCGGCGGCGCCGGCGAGGGATTCGAGCTCGCGGAGGGCCGGGATGTGGTCCGGGGCCAGGCGGAGCACTGCCTCGAGGGTGGCGGCGGCGGCCTCCCGGTCGGCGAGCGCGTCGAGCTGGAGGGTCGCCACCTCGAACAGGCCGTCGGCGCGGGCCCGCGGATCCGTGCGCGCCTGGGCCATGCGCTCGAGCGTGCCGATGAGCCCGGCCCAGTCCCCCTGACCACGCTGGATGCGAGCCAGCGCGCGGAGCCCGGCGCCATGGTCCGGGTCGCGCCGGAGCACCTCGTCCCAGGCGGCACGGGCGGCCTCGAGGTCGATGAGCCGGGATTCCTCGAGATCGGCGATGCGCGCCCAGAGCTGGACGGCGCGGGCCGGCCCGGCCAGCTCGGCCTCGCGGCGGTACATCTGGCCGAGCTCCTTCCAGCGCCCCTCGCGCGCGTAGAGCCGGCCGAGGGCCTGGAGGGCGGGGAGGTAGGTCCGGTCGGCGCCGAGGAGCCGCTCCAGCGTGTCGATGGCCGCGCCGGGATCGTCGAGGCGCTCCTCCAGCACCTGCGCGGCGCGGTGCCGGAGGGCGATGGCGTGCGCCGGGTCCGCCGAGAGCTGCGCCTGGCGCTCGAGCAGGGGCACCAGCTCGGCCCAGGCCGCGCGGCGCTCGGCGAGCCGGGCCAGGTGCACCAGCGAGGGGAGGTGGTCCGGGGAGAGGTCCAGGGCGCGCCGGAGCGCGTCGGAGGCGAGCTCCAGGTTTCCGAGGTGCTCCTCGGCCTCCTGGGCGATCCGGCCGAGCGCCGCCACGCCATCGGCCGGGTTGCTGACCGAGAGCAGCTCCTCCTCGTGGAGCGCGATGAGCTCGCTCCAGCGCTCCTCGCGCCGCAGCACCCGCTCGAGGCCCTGCCGGGCCGGGAGGTAGCCCGGGACGAGCTGGAGCGCCTCGCGGAAGCGGGCCAGCGCCTCGTCGGTGCGGCCGAGGCGCGCATCGAGGATCTCCGCCGAGCGGAAGTGGAGCTCGGCCCGCGTCCGGGGGTCTCCCACCCCGGCCAGCTCGGCGTCGTACACCGCGACGAGCGCCGGCCAATCCTGCGTCTTGGCGTGGAGCCGTCCCAGCCCGGCCAGGGCCGCCGGATGTCCCGGCACCCGCATCAGCACCGCCTCGTAGCGCTGGACCGCGATCGGGTCCCGGTGGAGGGTGTCCTCGAGCAGCGAGGCCAGGCGCAGCTGCACCGTGACCCACTCCCGCTCGTCACGCACCGAGTCGGCGAGCGAGCCGAGCACGTCGGCCAGCTCCTCGGGGCGTCCGAGCGACTCGTGCAGCGTTGCCAGCGCCGTGAGGACCGCCGGATCTCCGGGCGCCTGGTGCCGGGCGGCGTTCAGCGCGGCCACCGCGTCCTCGGGCCGCTCCTGGCGGACGTACGCCCGGGCGAGCGCGGTGTAGGCCGGGAGCGACGTGGGTCCTCCGAGCTCTGCCTCGGCGGCGAGCACCGCGATGGTCGCCTCGTCGTCGCCGGCCGCCTCGGCGGCGTGGCGGAGCGCGCCGAGCGTGACCGGGTCGCGGCGGTCGAGCGCGAACGCCTCCTGCCACCGGGCGAGCGCCTCCTCGTGCTCCCCGAGCCGCTCGTGGAGGGTGGCGGCGGTCTGCAGCGCGTGGGCCGCGAGCTGCGGGTCGGGGAGGGCGCGGGCGAAGAGGATCTGCACCCGGAGCAGCCCGGCCACGTCGCCGTGCGCGGCGAGCATTCCCTCCGCCTGGACCAGCAGTCCCAGGTCGGCGGGCTCGAGCTCGAGCGCACCGGCCAGGGCCCCGGTCGCGGCATCCCAGCGGTCCAGCCGGTCGGCGAGCACCTCGGCCTTCTCGAAGAGCAGCGCGGCGCGGAGGCGCGGTCCCTCGGTGGCGGCGAGCTCCGCCTCCAGGAGCTGGAGCACCATGGGCCAGTTGCCCACGTCGGAGAAGATGCGCCGCGCCGAGCGGAGGTTCTCCACGAACCGCGGCGCGAGCCGGTAGGCGGCCTGGAACGCGGCGGCGGCGGCGCGGAGGTTGCCCAGCGGGCGCTCCCAGAGCAGTCCGAGCTCGTGGTAGAGGCGCGCGCTCCGCGGGTCGGGCTCCAGCGCCTTCGCCTCGCGCTCCAGCGCCGCGATCCGGGCGCGCACCTCGGCGGATTCGCTCTCGCCCGGGCCGGCCGGCGGGCGACCCGGACCCGGCTCCCGCTCGATGGTCATGCGGCGTGGGCTGCGGCCAGGAGCGCCCCGGAGTCGATGAGCGCCGAGACCGCCTCGATGTCGCGGTGGATCTCCCGGTCCTCCTCCATGGAGGGGACGACCTCGCGCACCCGGGCGTGGGCCGCCGCCACGCCCCGCCCGGCGCGGAGCGGCCGCCGGAAGTCGAGCGCCTGCGCGGCGACGAGCACCTCGATGGCCAGGCACGTCCGCGCGAAGTCCACCACCTGCGCGGGCCTTGAGCGCCGCGGTCATGCCCATGCTCACGTGGTCCTCGCGGCCGGCCGAGGAGGGGATGGAGTCGACCGAGGCCGGGTGGCAGAGGATGCGGGACTCGGCGACCAGCGCCGCGGAGGTGACCTGGGCGATCATGAAGCCGGAGTTGAGGCCCGAGTTCTTCGCCAGGAACGGCGGCAGCCCCGATCAGCGCCGGGTTCACCAGCTGCTCCACCCGCCGCTCGCTGATGGACGCGAGCTGGGTGCAGGCGCATGGCCAGCACGTCGAGGGCGAGCGACACCGGCTGGCCGTGGAAGTTGCCGCCCGAGACGATGTGGTCGCTCGTCGGGGAAGACCAGCGGGTTGTCGGTGGCCGCGTTCACCTCGATCGACAGGACGCCGCCGGGCGAAGGCCAGGCCGTCGCGCGCCGCCCCGTGCACCTGGGGCATGCAGCGCAGCGAGTAGGGGTCCTGCACCTTGGCGCAGTCGGCGTGGCTCTCGACGATCTCGCTGTCGCGCGAGCAGCGCGCGCAGGTGCGCGGCGACGGCGATCTGCCCGGGGTGCGGCCGCGCGGCGTGGATCGGCGGCGAGGAACGGCCGGTGGCTGCCGAGCAGCCCCTCGAGCGTCATCGCCCCGGCCAGGTCGGCCAGTCTCGGCCAGCGCCTCGCCGCGGAGCAGCGCCAGCGCGCCCACGGCGCACATCGCCTGGGTGCCGTTCACCAGCGCCAGGCCCTCCTTGGCCTCGAGCACCACCGGCTCGAGCCCCACCCGCGCCAGCGCCGCGCGTCCCGGGCAGCCGCTCGCCGCCGACGAAGGCCTCGCCCTCGCCGATGAGCACCAGCGCCAGGTGGGCCAGCGGCGCGAGGTCGCCCGAGGCGCCCACGCTGCCGCGCTCGGGGACGACCGGGATGACGCCGCGGTTGAGCATGTCGAGCGCGAGCTGGAGCGTCCGGGGCCGGATGCCGGAGTAGCCCCTTGGCGAGCACGTTGCACGCGGAGGAGCGAGCAGCGCCCGCGCCTCGGGGACGGGCAGAGGCGTCCCCACGCCGGCCGCGTGCGAGAGGATGAGGTTGCGCTGGAGCGTCCGCAGGTCCTTCCGGTCGATCCGCACCTCGGCCAGGGTGCCGAAGCCGGTGTTGATGCCGTAGGCGGCGCCTCGCCCGGCGGCGATCCGGTCCACCAGGGCGCGCGCTCGCTCCACCCGCGCCAGCGCGCCTCGGGCGCGAGCGCAACGTGGAAGTCGCCGCGGCTCACCTCGCGGATCTCCTCCAGGCTCAACGTCTCGCCATCCAGGAGCAATCGCCGGTCCGTCATGGGCCGCGGAAGGTACCCCGACGCGCGGCTCTCCGTCTAAGGTGGCGCGCAAGTCGCGCGCCAGAGATCGGGCTCCGGCGCGTCTGCTGCAGGCAGGGCATGGAGGAGCACCGAGCGTGGCACTGTGGGTCCAGAAGTACGGGGGAACCTCGGTGGCCGATCCGGACCGCATCCGGACCGTCGCACGGAGGTGTCTCCGGGCGCGGGCGGCGGGGCACGACGTGGTGGTCGTGGTCTCGGCGATGTCCGGCGAGACGAACCGGCTGCTGAAGCTGGTGCAGGCGGTGAACGAGCGGCCGAGCGAGCGCGAGCAGGACGTGGTGGTGGCCACGGGCGAGCAGGTCACCATCGGGCTGCTCTCGCTGGCCATCCACGCGCAGGGCGGGCATGCGGCGAGCTTCCTCGCCCACCAGTGCCGGATCGTGACCGACAGCACGTTCAGCAAGGCGCGCATCAAGCACATCGACGAGGAGCCGCTGCGCGCCGCGCTCCGCCGGGGCGACGTGGCGGTCGTCGCCGGGTTCCAGGGCGTGGACGAGGCGGGGAACGTGACGACGCTCGGCCGCGGGGGCTCGGACACCACCGCGGTGGCGCTGGCCGCCGCGCTGCACGCCGAACGCGTGCGAGATCTACACCGACGTCGACGGCGTCTACACCGCCGATCCCAACGTCTGCCCGGCGGCGCGGAAGCTGGACCGCGTCAGCTACGAGGAGATGCTGGAGGAGGCCTCGCTCGGCGCGAAGGTCCTGCAGATCCGCTCGGTGGAGTTCGCGATGAAGTACCGGGTCCCGCTGTGGGTGAAGTCGTCCTTCACCGACGACCCGGGGACGCTGGTGTGCGAGGAGGACGCGGCGATGGAGGACGTGCTGGTCAGCGGCATCACCCACGACCGGAACGAGGCGCGGCTGGTGCTCCGTGGAGTGCCGGACAAGCCCGGGGTGGCGGCGCGCATCTTCGGGGCGCTCGACGAGCGCTCCATCGTGGTGGACATCATCGTCCAGACGGCCCAGCAGGACGGCCGGGCCGACCTGAGCTTCACCGTCGGCCGGGCCGACTTCGCCGCGGCACGCGAGGCCATGGAGAAGCTGGTGCCCGAGCTCGGGCTCCGGGCCGTGGAGAGCGACGATCAGATCGCGAAGATCTCCATCGTCGGCGTGGGCATGCGGAACCACTCCGGCGTGGCGGCGCGGATGTTCGAGGTCCTCGGCAAGGAGGGCATCAACATCCAGATGATCTCCACCTCGGAGATCAAGGTCTCGTGCGTGGTGGCGGCCAAGTACGCCGAGCTCGCCGTCCGCTCCCTCCACACCGCCTTCGGGCTCGACCGCCCCGAGGCAGCGCCGGCGCGGTGAACGGGGGGCGCACCGCCGCGCTCTCGGTCGCGGTGCTGGGGGCGCTGGGGCTCGGCGCCTGGAACCAGGGTCGCTGGCCGGATGCGGGGCCGGCATTACCCTGCCCCCCGGGTCAGGTACGCTGGTCGGGCGAGGGCGCGCTCGCCCACGCGCGGTGCGGCGCGGGAGGGCCCCCGCCGCCCTCGGTCCGGGTCGCCCTGGGGCTCCGGCTCGCGCTGAACCGGGCGGAGGAGGCGGATCTCGCCCGGCTCCCCGGTGTGGGAGCCACGCTGGCCCGCGCGCTGGTGCAGGCGCGACCCTTCTCGCGCTGGGACGAGGTCGATGCGGTGAAGGGGGTGGGTCCTGCCCGGCTGCGGGCCCTGCAACAGGCGACCGAACTCGATCCGTGAAAACATTCCTGCTAACGAGTTGCCTCCGCCTCCGTGCAGATCGCCTGTCCCAACTGCCACACCCGCTACGCGCTGGATGACCGGCTGGTCCCCACGGGGGGGGCCCCGGTCCAGTGCACCCGCTGCGGGCTCGTCTTCACCGCCCAGCACGGTGCCGAGGCGCCGGGAGGAGAGGCGCACTCGCCGGCACCCTCCGGGACGTTGCCGTTCGGGAGCCACGCGCGCACCGCCGGCCCCATCCGGACCGAGGCCTACGGCCAGAGCCCTCCGCCCTCCGCATCGACCCAGGTCTTCGGCGCGGGCGCCGCTCCCGCCGCGGCCCCACCCGGACCGGGAGCGGCCGCGGGGCGCACGCAGGTGTTCGGCGCGGGGACCCCCGAGTCGGCGCGCACGCAGGTGTTCGGAGCCAGCGCCGCTCCGGTCCGCGCTCCCGGCCCGCCCCCCGCGGCGGCGCGGACCCGGGTCTTCGGCGGACCGCCTGCGCCGGGCGCTCCCGCGGCTCCCCCCCGGCCACCCCCCGAGCCGTCCGCGCGCACGCAGGTCTTCGGTGGCCCTGCCGCGCCCCCGCCACCCGCGCCCGTGCCCGCCCCGTCGATGCGCACGCAGGTCTTCGGCGGCCCCCCCGCCCCGGGCCCGGGAGCAGCGGCTCCTCCACCGCCGTCACTGGCGCGCACCGCGGTGTTCGGCGGAGCGGCCGCCGAGGCGCGCAAAGCGGAGGGGCTGGACCTCCCGCCCATCCCCGAGGACGAATTCCTCGCCGGGGGACTGCCGTCGCTGGATCTCCCGGGGAGCGGGCCCGAGCCGCTGCCCGTCGCCGGCGTGGGGGCGATCCGCCCGTCGCGGCCGGATCCGGCAGAGCGGGCCCTGGCCCGCCAGCTCCAGCGGCGAAATCAGCGCGCCGTCTGGACGATGCTCGGGCTCGTCGTGTTCGGGACCCTGGCGTACGTGGGCTGGTCGTTGTGGAGCACGCGCTCTGCGGTGCCGGCCGCGGTGCGGGCGGACCGGGACGCGGCCTTCGCCCTGCTCCGGAAGGACGACCCGCAATCGAGGGCGAGCGCCCTCAAGGTTCTGGACGCGCTCGTCTCCCGGTATCCGACCTGGGTGGGAGCGCGCGCCTCGCAGGCGCTCGCCCAGACGCTCGAGCTCGACGACCAGCGCGCGCTCCTCCGCCGCGACCTCGCCGATGCCGAGCAGCTGAAGACACAGCTCGCGCGGCTCGAGGCCGAGCGCACCCCGTCGGACTGGAAGGCCCAGGCCGACGCTGCACGGGCCCGCCTCGAGCAGCTCAAGAAGCTGACGGACCCACGTGTCGAGTCGGTGAACGCCCTCGAGTCGAAGCTGAATGCCACCCGCGACGCGCTGAACCGGCTCCCACCGGGGAACGAGGACGACGAGCGGGCCCGGCTGCGCGCGGACGCGGTGTTCGCCGGGGTGGCAGGCCGGGCGGACCGCGCCATCTCCGACGCCGAGCGATACCGGCAGCTGAAGGGAACCGACGGCTGGGGCGAGGTGGCGTATGCCGAATACGTGCTCAGCGCCAAGAGTCCGCCGCCGGACAGCGTGGAACAGGCGGCCCGGCAGATGAATGAGCTCGTGGCCCACGACTCGACGTTCATCCGTCCCTACGTGCTCGCCGGGCGGCTGCTGCTCACGCTCAGGCAGAAGGACGCGGCGCTGGCGAAGCTCGATGCGGCCGTGGCGCTGAACCCCAGGCACGTCCTCGCCCAGGCGCTCATCGACCAGGAGCGCGGGAAGTAATCGTTACAGCCGCCGACGGCGGCTGCGGCGCATCCACCCGGAACTGCTGTCTCGCCTGGCGGGCATGGGCGTTGCTGCCCGGACCGTCTCCCGGGAGGGCGTCGATGGCGACGGTGGCGTTCTGGGCCGCGGCGGTGCTGCTGGCACAGACCTATTTCCTGTATCCGCTGTGGCTCGTGCTGCTGGCACGGGTGCGCCCGGGTCTGCGGCGCGTTCCTGCCGCGCCGGGGGCCTGGCCGACGGTGTCGCTGGTGGTGGCGGCCCACGACGAGGCGGGGTGCATCGGCGAGAAGCTGGAGAACAGCCTTGCGCTCGACTACCCGGCCGACCTGCTCGAGGTCCTCATCGGCTCGGACGGGAGCACGGACGGGACGGACGCGGTCGTCGCTGCCCATCCGGACCCACGGGTGCATCTCTCGACGGCACCGCGGGCAGGCAAGACCAGCGTGCTCAACCGGTGCATCCCGGCGGCCCGCGGTGAGGTGGTGGTCCTCTCCGACGCCAACACCCGCGTCGACCCGGGCGCGCTCAAGGCGCTGGTCCGTCACTTCGAGGATCCCCAGGTGGGCGCGGTCTGCGGCCGTCTGCAGCTCTACAACCCGACCCGTGCCGAGTACGAGGAGAGCGCCTACTGGAAATACGAGTCGTGGCTGAAGGCGCTCGAGGGCAAGCAGGGCGCGGTGGTGGGGGCCAACGGCGGGCTCTACGCCATGCGGCGGGAGCTCTTCACCCGGTTGCCGCCCTCGACCATCGTGGACGACTTCGTCATTGCCCTCCGTCTGCTCGATTGGGGGTACCTGGTGCTCTACGAGCCTCTGGCGCTGGCGTCCGAGGAGACCACCGAGGACTACGGCCGCGAGTTCGGGCGGCGGGCCCGCATCGCGGCGGGGAACTTCCAGAGCCTCGGGCTCGTCCCGGGGCTGCTGTCGCCGCTCCGTGGGTTCCCGGCGTTCGCCTTCTGGTCGCACAAAGTGCTGCGCTGGTGCGCGCCGGCGCTGATGCTCGTCGCCCTGGCGGCGAACGTGGTGCTGCTCGAGCAACCGTTCTACCAGGTGACGATGGCCGCCCAGGTCGGCTTCTACGCGCTCGCGGCGCTGGGCAGCCTCGCGGTTGGCCCGTCGGTGGTCCGGCGGATCGCGGGCATCGCCTACTACTTCGTGACGATGAACCTGGCGATCGCCGTCGGATTCTGGCGATTCCTGCGAAACTCGCAGGGCGCCGCGTGGGAACGGACCGCGCGGGCCTGACCGGAGGTCGTCGATGCGGACGGGTCTCGCGCTCGCCATGGTGAAGGCAACGGGCAGGTTCGATGTGAAGGTCGCTCCGGTGGCGAGCGACGCCGGGACAGGGCTCGGGCGCATGTCGCTGGACAAGGTGTTTCACGGCGAGCTCGACGCGACCTCGACCGGCGAGATGCTGACCGCGATGGGAGCGGCGAAGAGCTCCGGCGCCTACGTCGCCGTGGAGCGGGTCACCGGAACGCTCCTCGGCAAGCGCGGCAGCTTCGCCCTGGTCCACCGCGGGGTGATGGCGCAGGGGCGGCAGGAGCTGTCCATCACCGTGGTCCCGGACTCCGGCACGGACCAGCTGCAGGGGCTCGAGGGCACCCTCGGGATCCGCATCGAGTCGGGCGGCGCGCACTTCTACGACTTCGAAGGAACGCTCCCCGGGACCTGAGCCTGCCTCAGATGTCGCCGCCCTTGGGCTGCGGCGAGAGGACCGGCAGCGGAGACCGCACGCCGTCGGGCGCAGGCGGGAGCACCGCTCCGTAGACCGCGAAGAGCTGCCCGGTGAGCACCGACGGTCCCTTGCCGGTGGAGCCGCGGAGCCAGTCGTTGAGCACGCGGCCCGAGCCGGGCTCCGAGCGGAGCGCGGGGCGGTCGAGGTTCATCCGGTAGCGCATCACCCCGCGGCTCACCCGGTGGATGATGGAGACGGTGCCGTCGGCGTCCACGCTCTCCACCAGGGCGATGTGGGTCAGCCCGTCGTCGAGCTTGCCGTCGTGATCCCGGTCATACGTGTCGTGAAAGAAGACCAGGTCCCCCGGGTCGGGACGGCCGGTGCGGAAGAGTCGTCCCTTGGCCGAGGTCCACCGCCATACGGCGGTGACGCCGTTGTCGCCCGGGCGGGCGGAGCCGGTGAGCGGCACTCCGACGCTGGCGTACACCCCGAGCACCAGCCCGCTGCAGTCGTCGGGGAAGCGCTGGCCTGACCACTGGACCGAGGTCTGGCCGAGGAGGCGGCGGGCGGTGGCCACCACCCGCCATCGGGTCTCGACACTGGCCGCGGGATCCCCTGCGGCGGTTCCTGGGCGATGGGGGTCGGGGGAACACCTGAGCGCGAGGTGGCGCACGCGGCGCACACGAGGAGGGCACAGGCGGCGAGGAGGCGGGGCACGGCAGCCTGGCATCGTGACCTCGGGCCGGCGGTCGTCAAGAAAGCCCCCCGGCGGCGCCTGTTGGAGGGTGACGGTCTCCCGCGTAAAGTCGAGGGCTCAACCCCATGGCCGAAAAGCCGCGCATCGTCGGGATCGACCTCGGGACCACCAACACCCTGGTGGCCTCGGTGCGCAACCGCATCCCGAAGGTGGTGCCCACCGACCGGGGGAACCTCGTGCTGCCGTCGGTGGTGGCGCTGAGCGAGAAGGGTGACCTCCTGGTCGGCAAGATGGCCAAGGACCAGATGGTGGTGAACCCGAAGAACACCGTCTACGGAACCAAGCGACTGATCGGGCGGCAGTACGCAAGCCGGGTGGTCCAGGAGCTCAAGGAGTACTTCACCTACGACATCCTGGAGGGGAAGAAGGGCGACGTGGCGGTCAACCTCGGCGGGACGACCTACTCGCTCGAGGAGATCGGCGCCTTCATCCTGGGCCACGCCAAGCGCATCTCCGAGCAGTTCCTCGGCGGCCCGTGCCCCGAGGCGGTCATCTCGGTCCCCGCCTACTACAACGATCTGCAGCGCGCGGCGGTGAAGGAGGCCGGGCGGCTGGCGGGCTTCGAGGTGAAGCGGATCGTCAACGAGCCCACCGCGGCGGCGCTGGCCTACGGCTTCAACCGCGGACTGGATCAGAACGTCCTGGTCTACGACCTGGGCGGCGGGACGTTCGACGTCTCGGTGCTGCAGATCACCGGCAACGTCTTCGAGGTGCTGGCGACGGGCGGTGACACGTTCCTCGGCGGCGTGGACTTCGACAACCGGATCATCGACTACGTGCTGGAGACCTTCCAGCAGCAGACCCGGGTGGACCTGAGCCAGAGCCCCATCGCGATGCAGCGGATCAAGAACGCTGCCGAGGCGGCGAAGATCGACCTCACCCTCATCCCCAACGTGGTCATCGAGCTGCCCTACATCGAGGAGCGCAAGGGCAAGCCGCTGGACATGCGCATCCCGCTGTCGCGCGAGCAGCTGAACACGCTCACCCGGGACCTGGTGGACCGGACCTTCGACCTCTGTGACCGGGTGCTGGCGGACCGGGGCATCTCCAAGTCGAGCATCGACGAGATCATCCTGGTGGGCGGCCAGTCGCGGATGCCGCTGGTCCAGCAGGAGATCGCCCGGCACTTCGGCAAGCCGCCCCGGAAGGGCGTGCACCCCGACGAGTCGGTGGCGCTCGGGGCGGCGCTGCTCGCCGAGTCGCTGGGGAGCCTGGACGCGGTGACCCTGCTCGACGCGCTCTCGATGCCCATCGGCTTCGCGATGGCCAACGGCCGGTTCCGGAAGATCATCGACAAGAACGCCGTCATCCCCCTCACCACCAGCTTCCGTCTGCCGGGGCCCCGGGAGGACAGCCCGGTCATCGAGCTGGACATCTTCCAGGGCGACTCGGAGTTCATCGTCGACAACGAGTACCTGGGCACGGTGAAGGTGCCGGCCTCGGCGGCGGGGCGGCGGATCGACTTCCGGCTGAACGAGGAGTGCCTGCTCGAGGTGGTGGTGGAGCTGAGCACCGGGCCCCGGCACGTCGCGCTGGCCACCCGGGACACGCCGGACACGCTGAAGCGGATGCTTGCCGAGGAGAAGGCAGCGCGGGCGCGCCCGTCGGGCCCGGCGGTGCAGACCGACAGCGGTCTGTTCCGCAGCATCCGGCGGATCCTCGGCGGGGACTGACCGCCCGGAACCCTGGGCCGGCCCGGCCGACTGGGGTAAGTCAGGCGATGATGCCGGTCTTCCCTTCGCGTGGCTGGGCCGAGGCGGCCATGGCGATGTTGAACGCCGACCCCGAGAGCGTGGCCGCCGGTCGCGGCTGGACGGGGGACTTCGGCCTGGTGATCGAGGCCGAAGCGGGGAAGCTGGACGAGCACTTCGTGGCCTGGGTCCGTCCGGAGGATGGGCGAATCGCCGAGTTCCGCGTGCTCCTCGACCCGGACGATCTCGACGAGCTCGAGCCGGCGTACCGGATCCGGGCGCCGTACTCGGTCTGGAAGGGGCTCCTGCGCGGCAGCGTGGACCCGGTCCAGGCGATCCTCCAGCGGCGGCTCCGGGTGGACGGCGACGTGCAGCCCATCCTCGAGCGGATGCGCTACAAGGACATCGGCACCCGGGTGCTCTCCCAGCTGGAGACCCGGTTCATCGACGAGTGAGGACCATGGCGGGACGGCGGAGCTTGAGGGCGCAGGCGCTGGGCATGTCCCAGAAGGCGTTCGAGCGGCTCATGGCGGACGAGCAGCGGGCCCAGTGGGTCGCCCAGGCGATGGGGACGGTGCAGCGCGGGAAGAAGGCGCTGGACCGCGGCCAGGAGGAGTTCATGCACGCCCTCCAGCTGGCGGCCAAGAGCGACTTCGCGAAGATGGGGAAGCAGCTCTCGGCGCTGAAGCGGCGGACGCGGGAGCTCGAGGAACGCGTCGACCGGCGGGTGAAGCCCGCGAAGCGATGATTGACAGGTCGGGGCGGGGTCTGGCACGTATGCCGACCCGCAGTTCCGGGCGTATAGCTCAGCGGTAGAGCACTGCCTTCACACGGCAGGGGTCGCAGGTTCAAACCCTGCTGCGCCCACAGGTACTTAGCTCTGTTTTCGGAGTCTCGTCCCGGGCCGTTCAATCGCCTGTTCAAACGATCCCTCGGGCTGGCTGCTCTACGATAAGTCTGAAAACGCCTCGCCGTGCAGTCCTGATGGTTCAGGGCGCCGGGCGCTGCGGACTCTCCCAGACCTCGTTCCGCGTGTAGATGAGGCGGGCCAGCGTCTCCCGGCCGGGGTACCTCGGCGCGGGGCACGTCGCGCCGTTGTTCGCGACCCAACCAGCGACCTGGCGGCCGCCTTGGAGCTCGAAAAGCACCACCCCGCAGTCCGTCACCAGGCGAGGCCCCGTGTCGTCCGTCGGCCGCTCCCAGATGTCGACCCACTGGCCCCCAAGCCCGATCCGGGCCGCGAAATAGAGGGGGACCTCGAGGTCCGCCGGGATCGGCTGTCCGTCCTCGGTGACGAACGTCCAGATCGGAGCCGACTGGTAGGAGGGCGTGTACCGGACCCCATCGGGGAGAGTCGCAATCGTGACGTACGAGTACGGCCGCATGAGACCATCGCCGTGCACTGCTCCCACGGCCCGGAGCTGATCCCCTTCGCGGATGTACCTGGTGACGCCGAGGCCCCACGTTCCATCCGGGAGCAGCATGACGAGGGGGCCAGCGGCGGTGCCGACGCTCGTCGCATTGAAGCGCGCGAGCCCCTCTCGGATTACATGACCCCCGGAGTCATGCGCGCAGCCCTCCGCCAGCGCAGCCATCACCACCACCGCCACCGCGTGCATGCGGTTCATGTCAAACCTCCACCCCGGATACCCGCGCCGGGCGGTCGCCTCGCCGCCCCCGGACCGGGCGCGCACGTGGCGTCGCTCCGACGTAAGCGGGGGGCTTTGTATTCACAAGGGATACTCCAACGGGGTCGTGCGCCAGGTGCTGGAGGCGGGGCTGCTCGGTGCTCCTCCAGCACCGGCTCGCTCGGCGGCGGCGAGGAGTAGGCCATGGGGGGCGGAGGCAGTGGGGCCAGGACGCTCGGCCTCACCGGGTGCACCGGGGTGCCGTCATGCCAGACCGGCGATCTGCGTGGTGCTCTAGCAGCAGGGAACGATGTCCGGACCGATGTCGGAGGCGGAGATCGTCAGACGGTCGCAGCAGATCGTCCGGCTGGGCGCGGTGATGTTCATCGTGTTGGGCGTGGGGTTCGCGCTGATGTGGTGGGACCGGCCGGGCTGGACCCGGATCTTCGTGCTGCTTTGGTCGCTCGGGGCCGCCATCACGGGGATCCGAATGCTCCGCACGCCTGCCGGGTACGCGAATTGGTACGCCGACGCCATCCGGCGGCGTCAGCGCCGAGGTGTCAGGGCTCTCGCCAGGCCGAAGGCGAACGGCGGAACCCTACGTGGCGAACGAGGTGAGCGAGGTCGCTCATTGGGACTGCGGGGGCGGGTGCGGCAACCGGACGGTGAGCCGGCCCGAGGCGAACAGCACCCCGGACCGAGCGATGGACCTGCTGCTGGAGAAGGCCAGGCTGGTGTTCGGGGACCAGGACTGGAGCAGCTGGGAGTGGAAGGCCCAGGAGTACGGCACGCGCGAGCCGCGCGTCATCTCGTTCTTCTGGCGGGATGGAGCGTGGACGCGACCACGTCCGTGACCACGCCGAGCTGGTGCGCCAGGTTCTGGAGGCGGGGCTGCCGTAAGAAGCCCGTTGGTCATTGCACGCATTCCCAAGGCCAGGCCAGGGATTCGTGAAAGAAGTATCACACAACAGTTCAACTCTCCGACCGGTCTCGGTGGCGCATGCTGGCGCAGCGGATGCACCGCCAGGACGACGCAGGGCAGGGTGGCCCAGCGGGCCCGCTCGGCTTCCGTGGTTGCCACCTTGTCCTGGAGGTACCGGACGGCCGCCCGGCGGCCGTGGCCGGCGATCAGCTGGTACTCCCCGTTGACCCGGCGCACCGTGGCCGGCTGCAGCAGTCCAGCCTTCCGGATGGTCTCGGCGAAATCCCGGACCCGCGCGTCGTCGTAACGCTTCACCTGGAAGGGGCTGTCCTGAAGCGAATCGAGGGGGAGGTCGAGGACCTCGGCTCCAGGGGAGGGGACAGCAGCGGACGGCATGCGTCGGCTCCGGGAGAGTCGCGAGCGCGGGAATCGCGCCGCGGGTCAGCCGGGCCAAGATGCAGGGGGTGGGCCGGGGAGGGGCTCTTCGTTCCGCGAGCGAGTCAGGTTCCCGGCCGGGCAGAGTGCTCGGGGCGAGGGTCCGCCCTGAGTGCGCGTGACTACCGGAAAGGCCCCCCCTGGTCCCCAACCGGGATCGGGACCGGGGGCGGGGCCGCCTGGACGAACGGCGGCTCCTGCTCGGGGTGGCGGGTCTGAGGGGACGAACGAGCCTGGTCGACGAGCTTCCGGACGCGCTCGGCGGACTGGGGTCCTCCCTCCTTGGTGCAGACCCAGCCCCGTACTCGATGCAGATGAACGTCTCGGGGGCCCCACAGCCCTCGACTCTGTAGGCGGAGGCGCCGAGAGAGGTGACGGAGAGCCTGTCGGAGGGACAGGCCCGCTTCCTCGCGACGCGGTCCCGGAGCGCTCCCTCGGCAGACGTTGCCGCGCAGCCGAGCAGAGACAAGGGGAGTAGCGCGGCCAGCACGGCGAGTGCCGGCTTCCGACGAACGAGCGCACCGAGTTGCATCGGCGGGACCTCCTCGTCCACCGGCGCCGGACTGACTGTGCGCTGCCCCGCGGCGAAGGGAAGAAGTGTTCGGCACAAGGCCGCCGCGCAGCGCGTCCGAGCCGGGAGATGCTGCTGACCAGGCACTCGGTCTCGATGCGGCGGCGAGGTTGAGCGATGCCGCCGGAGCGGGAGGTCAAAAGGCTGTCTCTTAGAGGAGCCCTGGCGGGGTGGTGTCCCTGGCCTCAGAGTGGCGACCCACGAGTTCCGCGCGGCGGACCGTGCGGGAAGCAGGGCGATCCGGGCGGGCGCGCGCGCGAGTACTGGATTGCGAAGCCGAGGCGAACAAGCGCGGCGCTTGTCACGATTGACCCCGCAGGCACCTCAGTGGTCCAAGGCCCTGAAGAGCGGCGCACGGCCGCGGAACAGCCTCGCGCCCTGCGCGTTCCCGGGCTGCCCGCGGCCGCTGTACTTCCGGGGGCTCTGTAGGACGCATCACTTGCAGCGGCGGCACGGGAAGGAACTGACGCCCATCCGGCCGCAGGCGCCGGCCACCGGCGTCGGAGAGTTCGGGCACCTCCGGCTGGCGCCCATGCTGTTGAAGCGGCTGCGGCGGACAGCGGCGACCCGTGGCATCCCGGTGGCCGAGTTGGTGCGCCAGGTGTTGGAGGCGGGGCTGCCGTGAGCGGGCTGGCCGGTCGTCCTTCCATCAGAACGGACATCGTTGAGGCCGAGGCTCAGTCCGCAGGGCACCCACCACAGGTTCCCACGACGCCGCCATCCCGGACCCAGGCGAAACATTCGTACTTGGGGGCCCCAAACCCCTGGTCTGACGCGCAGGCCCAGCCGCTGTAGGGCTCTCCGACTGTTCGGGTCTCAGCGGGCGCAACCTTGGTGCAGTCAATGATGCCTATCCCTGGTAGCTGCAGTCCTTGACGCCGCCATCGGATGGAGGCGGCCGAGAGCAGCACCAAAGAGCCTCCGCTGGGGGCCCCGATAGCGGCGCGCAGTAGACACTGAGAAAGGCCGGCCCGCCAATCGCCGGGACGTCGGTTACGGGCGTGCCCGGGGCAATCGAAGCGCAGTCCTCATGTTGCTCCCTACATCCCACCGCACCGCCGCCCCAGAACAACTGGAACACGAAAGCAACGAGCGCCTCGAATCTCCGCGAGGTCCTCATCGGCCACCTCCCACGACAACTCGCCGCCGGATGGCCACAGCCTGCGCGACCGGCACATCGAACGTAACCCGGGTTGACGGTCACCTTCGCTTGCTTGAGAGAATCATTCGACCTGAACAGCCGGGAGGCTGCATGAAGTCCGGCTCCGCGGACGTGTCGCACCGGGCCTGCTGGGGCTGGTCCGGCATGAAGACGGTGAGCCGGCCGGAGCCGAACTCCACGCCAGAGCGGGCGATGGACTCCTGCCGGAGAAGGTTCGCCTCGTCTTCCCGGCCATCAGAGGCCAGGGGGATTCGCCTCTCCTGGCCCCGCCGACTAGCGGCGCTGCTGTCTGGACACCGGTCACGTCAGCAGACGACAAGACGCCGCCGAAGAAGTGACCTTCGGCCGACCGTCTTTTCCCGCCATGCGGCATCCCCGTCGCCGAGCTGGTGCGCCAGGTGCTGGAGGCGGGGTTGCCGTAAGCGAAGGACGTGCTGAGGCTGACCTCCCATCGCCCATGCACTTCGTCCGAGAATCCATCGGAGCGGTTGATAGTGTTCGTACGCACCACCTAGAGGGCGGGGACTGATGGGCCGCGTGTCGCTCGCCGTCTTCGCTGCGGCGCAGCTGATTGCCTGCGGAGCGTCCAACACGCACGGAGGCGTTCCGCCGCCTCTGACCGACGCAGGGTCTAACACCTTGGCTGACGGAGGGTCCGACGGAGGGTCAAACACCCCGGGCCGTGAATCGGCCTGCAAGAGCAACGTCAGCACGTACTGCGACAAGCTCTTCCAGTGCGACCCGACCGGCGTGGGCGCGTACGGGCAGTTCGCGAGCGCGGCCGACTGCATCTCCAGTCTCTCCCCCATGCACCGCCGCGAACAACTACGGGTGCCCCAGCGGGACGAGCTTCGACATCTCGACAGGGCGAGACGAGCACTGTGTCATCGAAAGTCCTGAGATCGGGCGGTTGGATGCCCATCGCTGCTGCTCGAGCGCGGCGTCCTTATCTTTGGAGTAACTGCACTCGCTCGAAAGCGGACTCGATGGCGGAAGATCTGGCAGACTGGGACCTCTACGGTCAGCGCAGCCCATGGCAGTGGGTGACCGGGCACTATCCCCGCTCGCTCCTTGACGACGCGATGCAGAACCTCGTCGGCCTTGCGCGCGCGAAGCACGGAGAACTCGACTCTCTCCGCTGGACCTGGTGGGCGAAGGAGCGGCACGTCCAAGGACGCGAAGCGCGGACCGTTCATTTCGCACTCACCAACGCCGGACGAGTCGTGCGGCGGGGTTGAGTTGCCGTACGCGACGGCGAACGCCGAGCGAACCTCCGGGTTGGGCGCTCTCCCTACACTCCGCGACGACTCCGGTGGCGACGGCGATCTGGGCTCCTCGCGGGGCACGCGCCAGCTCCCGAAGGACCGCGGCGCTCGTCTCGGGTATCATTCGACCTTGGGCGAAACCTACGACTGCACGGCCTGCGGGGCCTGCTGCTTCGGCAAGCGCGAGTACGTGCAGGTCTTCGCCGATGACCTCGCGAGGCTGGGTACGGAACGAACGGCCCGCTTCGTGGCTCCGGCCTCGGGTGAGATCCCGGCCAGCGTCGGCCGGGCGTCCGAGCCGCGGCGCTTCATGAAGATGACCCACGGGCACTGCAGCGCGCTGCGCACGGACGTCCCGAACCGATTCCTCTGCGCGGTCTACGAGGATTGGCCCATGCTGTGCCACGCGCTCGTGCCGGGCAGCGCTCCGTGCCTGGAGGCGCGGGCCCGCCGTGAGGTCCTCCTGCGAGCGGCGAGCCGCGAGTCCCAAGAGTCATAGTCCCCCCGAGGACTCGCTCGGGAGTCGCGCGCCGTCGGACTACTGGATGGTCAGGTGCTCCGTCAGCGTGACCTGCACCCCCTGCATGTCGTGGCCGTTGAGGACGATGGTGTGCTGGCCCGGACTCATCGGCTTGAAGAGAAGGTAGAAGCCGTCGGTCACGCCGAGCATGTGCCTCTGGGTGAGGCACGAATCGAACGCGACCATGCTGAGATCCGGTTCGAATCTGAAGACGTCGTCCGAGGTGAAGCGGTAGCTCAGCGGGTCCTGGATGTTCACCCCGTCCAGGGTGACCACGAAGCCCGTCTCTCCGTCGAAGAGAGGCGAGATGGCCGTGATGAGGAAGTCGTAGAGCGACTGGCCCGGCGCCGGATGAAAGTTCGGATCCGGACAGGGGTAGTCGTTCAACGCCGAAGACATCTGCAGCATGATCGCGCGGTCACGCGGGATGGTGCAGCTCCGCGAGACGTTGGTTCCCAGGCTGCTTCCCGGAACCGACGGCAGGAACCAAACCGGCCCGTCCTGGTCGACCCCGCAGTTCACACCGGTCGTATCGAAGAACGGATTGCGGTCCAGCGGAGTCGAATAGATGTACGACCAGAGCAGCTCGCTCCACCGTTCGATGCTCCGGCCGAATGGCCGCGCATCCTTCGTGTAGAGCATCGGGTTGGGATTGGTTTCGTCCGTCCGACGCCGGAGCTCCTCCGACGCCGTCTGGGAGCCCTGTGGTGTATTCGTTCCACAACCGAGCAGCAGCGTGATGGCGAGCAGGCTGAAGATGCGCATGAGGTCTCCTCCGGTAGAAGTCACGAGTGGAAACCGACCACCGGATCCCCTCCGAAGATCCCCTTCTGCGATTTCGACTAGACCAGTACGATCCCGTTGATGCTCAACTGGGAGCTGCTCACCACTGCGCTCGACACGCGCCGCGATTCACCGCTGTTCGTGCAGCTCTCGGAAGCGCTCGCCAACGACATCCGGACCGGCCGCCTCAAGCCCGGGGACGCGCTGCCGGGAACGCGCGCTCTGGCCACCCGGCTCCGGGTGAACCGAAACACGGTCATCGCCTGCTACCAGGAACTCATGGCCCAGGGGCTGGTGCAGGCGCGCCGGGGCGGTGGGACGTTCGTCTCCGAGGAGGCCCCGTCGACCTTCGAGGACCTGGACGCGTCCCCGCCAGCGTCGCGAGCCCCGACCTATCTGGTCGCACCGCCGCCAGAGCCGTTGCCTCTGAGCTTCCCCCCCGATCCCCGCGCCGCGCTGGTCCTCTATCGGGCGGCGCCGGACGTGCGGCTGTTCCCGACCGCGGCGCTCGCTCGCGCGTTCCGCAATGGGCTCCGCCGCCACCGCCGGAGGCTCCTCAACTATGGCGACCCGCGCGGCCACGAGGACCTCCGGCGCGGACTTTCCACCATGCTCTCCTACAGCCGCGGGCTCTCCGTCGATCCCGAGATTCTGATGGTGACCCGGGGCAGCCAGCAGGCAATCGATCTCCGTCGCCCGCGCTCTCCTCTCGCCCGGGGACGTGGTTGGCGTTGAGGCCCTGGGAAATCCGGGGACCTGGACCGCCCTCCGACTGACCGGTGCCGAGCTGAAGCCGCTCCCGGTCGATGACGAAGGCCTCGAGGTGGAGGCTCTGGTCTCGCTTCTGAAGTCCCACCGGGTCAGGGCGGTCTACGTCACCCCGCATCATCAGTTCCCAACCAACGTGGTCATGACCCCGGCCCGACGAAAGCAACTGGCAGCGCTGTCGCTCGAGCATGGGTTCGCGATCATCGAGGATGATTACGATCACGAGTTCCACTACGAGGGCCGTCCCGTGCCGCCCATCGCTGCTGACGCGGATGGCGCGAACGTCCTGTACCTCGGGTCGCTCTCCAAGATCCTGGCCCCCGGGCTTCGGGTGGGCTTCATCGTTGCCCCGGCTCCGCTCATGAAGCGACTGGTCGCTCTTCGCCTGGCGTCCGACATGCAGGGCGATACCCCCGTCGAGTACGCCGTCGCCAAGCTGTTCGAGGACGGAGAGCTTCTCCGACACCTTCGTCGGATGCGCTCGCTCTACGCGCGCCGTCGCGACGCGCTGGCCAACGCACTCGTTCGTCGCCTTGGCACCGTTCTCAGCTTTCGCGTCCCGAGCGGTGGCATGGCGCTGTGGGTGCGGGTCGCGGATGGCATCGAGATCCCCCGGTGGGTGGAGGCCGGCAGAGAGGTGGGCGTGTTGTTCATGGGCGCCGGAATGCTCGACTTCGCCGGGCGCGAGCTGCGGTTCCTCCGGCTCGGTTTCACCTACCACGACGAGGATGAGCTGACCGAGGCCGCTCGCCGGATGGCCCGTGCCCTGAAGCACTGAAGCCGTCAGTCGTCGCCGAGCACCTGCGCGATGCGGTCGAGATCCTCGGGGCGGGCCTGCACGTAACGGAGGCCGACGTCGAAGCGCGCCGGTGCGCCCTCGGGGAGGGCTTCCACCCAGACCACCTCGGCGAGCACCGTGGCGCTGCTTCCGTCGGAGAAGAAGAGCTCCATCTCGAATCGGGTGCCGGGCTTCACTCCCTCGTCGGAGTAGGCGCGCAGTCCCCCGAGGCTGATGTCGTTGACCTGCCGCTTGACGGCGTATGCCAGCGCACCGACGGGGCGGACGTAGATCGGTGCTCGGGCCCGCCGGTATCGGCGCCGATCGAGGTGGATGGACTTGGCCGCCATGGCGACCACCACTATGCCGGAGCACGAGGCGGCAGGCCCAGCGTGCGCCGCCACGCTGCCGGTGGCTGACCCAGCAACCGCTTGAATGCACGGGCGAAGGCTGCCTCCGATCGGTAACCAACCTCGAGGGCAATCGAGCCGACCGTGTTGTTCGAGCTGCGCAGCAGGCCGGAGGCAAGCTGCATGCGCCAGTGAGTCAGGTATTGCATCGGCGGCTGACCGACGAACTGAACGAAGCGCTCGTGCAATGGCGATCGTGACAACCCCACCTCGCGTCCCAGCTCATCCACGGTCCAGGCCTTGGCAGGCGCTTCGTGCAGCAACGCCAGCGCACGGCCCACGAACTGATCGCGCAGCCCCGCCAGCCAGCCCGTCGTCTGGGGGGGCAGGGAATCCAGGTAGCGGCGCACGGCATCGATGAACATCATCTCGCTCATGCGGGCGAGCATCGCCTCGCCGCCCGGGCTGTGGGCGTGCGATTCGGCCACGGCTCGCTGAATGAGTCGCGCGAATGCGTCCGCAGAATCGGCCGCGCGCAGATGAAGTAGACGGGGCAGAGCGGCGATCAGTGGGTTGAAGGGCCGGATGTCACAGCTCAGGAATCCGCACGCGAGCGTCGTGAGCCCGGTGTGCCCGGGTGGCGCCAGCATCGGGATCTTCGCGCCGTCGAAGGCGATGCGAAGCGGACGCTGGTCGATCCTTGCCTCGTACCAGGAGAGGTGCGGGTCCGCCCGCATCCCGGGCGCGCTCGACACCACGTGGGCGTCGCCATGCGGAAAGAGGATGATGTCTCCGTGAGCTAGATGCACTGGCGGCTCGCCGACGATGCCTGCCCAGCAGTCCCCGCCGGTGACCACGTGGTACTCCATGACGTGCTCGGTGCCGGGCATCACCAGGGGCCCGATCTCCTTGGACGCGGGTGCCTCGGCCGCCCACTGGCGCCCTCCGCTCATGTAGAAGAAGACCGCTCCCCGGAGCCGCACGGTACGCAGGACGTCGGACAGGGTGTCCCGGCTCATGTCGACCCTCCTGTCGCGAGGCACGGTCGCATGGTCGAACGAATCCGGTCGGTGCGGATCAGGACGGACGAGCAAATCTGAACGACGCAGGGTGAGGCGTCAAGGCGCTCCTCCGCGAAGAACGTCCCTTGTCTCCCACCGCCATCTCGGCGCTGGAGACAGGAGGAATCGCACCATGGGCTCGACGAAAGACGTTCTGGACAACCACCTCAAGTCCTTCTTCGAGGGCAATCTCGACGGCATCCTTTCCGACTATGCGCCAGGTGCCGTCTTCTTCACCCCGGCCGGACCGCTGCGGGGAGCCGCGATCGGGTCCTTCTTCGAGGCCCTGCTTGCGGAGTTTGGAAAGCCCGGCGCGGTGTTCAGCCTGAAGGAGCAGTTCGTCGAGGGCGACCATGCGTACATTCTCTGGACGGCCGAGACTGCCGAGAACCGGTACGAGCTCGGCACGGACACCTTCGTCGTGCGAGACGGCAAGATCGCAGTCCAGTCATTCGCCGGGAAGACGACGCCGAGGGTCTGAGCGTCGCGAAGGGAAGGGGTGCGGGTCGATGATGCCGTAGTGCCGGCGCGTCTGTGACAAGCTGCCGCCATGGCGTGGTTCGAGCGCTTGAGCAGCCTGGATTTCGCGTTCCTCAATCTGGAGGACCGCACCAAGCACATGCACGTGGGCGGGCTGGCGCTCTTCGAGGGACCCTGTCCGCACCACGACGAGCTGCTGCGGCTGGTCGAGTCCCGGCTCTCGCGCGTCCCCCGCTACCGCCAGCGCCTGGCGTGGGTCCCCTTCCAGCAGGGCCGCCCGGTGTGGGTGGACGAGGCCCAGTTCGACCTCGAGTACCACGTCCGTCACACCGCTCTGCCCGCCCCTGGCAGTGAGGCCCAGCTGCTCAAGTTGACGGGCCGGCTGATGGCCCAGCAGCTCGACCGCAGCAAGCCGCTCTGGGAGATGTGGCTCATCGAGGGCGTGGGGGAGGACCGCAGCCGCTTCGCCATCTTCACCAAGACGCACCACTGCATGATCGATGGCATCTCCGGCATGGACATCGCGTCGGTGCTGATGGACGGCGAGCCTGTCCCCGAGCCCATCCACCCGGGCGAGCCGTGGCAGCCGCGGCCCGCGCCGAGCCCGCTCGAGCTGCTGCGCGCGTCGGTGAAGCAGCAGCTCACCCAGCCGGTGAAGGCGGCCAGGGATTCTGGTGCTCACGCCGGGCTCGGAGGCCCGGACCCTGGTGGCCATGCTGGCCGGGAGCGTGAAGCCCCTGCTGGGCCTCGCGCAGCTGGGCAAGGCGCCGGGCACCTCGCTCAACGTGCCCATCGGGCCGCACCGCCGCTTCTGCACCGCCCAGCTGTCGCTCGCGGACATCAAGCGGGTGCGGGCCGCGCTGGGCGGGACGGTCAACGACGTGCTCCTCACCGTGGTCGCGGGGCTCTGCGCGGCGTTGCTCCTGGCCCGGCGAGAGACGGTGGGGCCCGACCTGCGGGTGCATGGTGCCGGTGAGCGTCCGCGGCGCGACGGCGCGCGGCTCGGAGACGCTGGGCAACCAGGTGATTCCCACCTTCTGCGCGCTCCCGGTCGGCGAGCCGGACCCGCGCCGGCGGCTCGAGCGCGTGCGCGAGTCGATGAAGGGTCTCAAGGAGAGCGGCCAGGTCATGGGCGCCATGGCGCTGACCCGGCTGTCGGACTTCGCCCCGCCCACGCTGCTCACCCAGGCGGCGCGGCTGCAGGCAGTGGCCACCCGGTTCTTCAACCTGGTGGTCACCAACGTGCCCGGGCCTCAGTTCCCGCTCTACCTGCTCGGCCGCCAGATGCTGGCGTGCTACCCGGCGGTGCCCCTGGCCGCCCTGCAGACCCTGTGCGTGGGACTGCTCAGCTACAACGGGCAGGTGGGCGTGGGACTCCTGGGAGACGCGGACGCAGCCAGGGACCTTCCCAGCCTGGCCGAGAACATGGGCCAGGCACTGACCGAGCTGGTCGCTTGCGCCGAGGGTGCCGCGGCCACCGCTTCCTCCTCGGGCGCGGCGCGAGCCGCCCCGGGGAATTCCTGAGGCCGCCCCACCGTGCCCTTCACCACGCGCGCAGCGCCACCGCATCCACTACACGACCTATGGCGAGCGCTCCTCGCCAGCCCTGCTGCTGGTCATGGGCATGGGCGTCTCCTCGCGCGGCTGGGGCGCGCTGCCCGAGAAGCTGGCCCAGCACTTCTTCGTCATCACCTTCGACAACCGCGGGACCGGCCACTCGAGCACGCGGCTGGGCTTCCTCAAGATGCGAGAGATGGCCGACGACGCCGTGGCCGTGCTCGACGCGGTGGGAATCCCACCCCGGCAGGGCGGTGCCGGAGGGGCCAACGTCTTCGGCATCTCCATGGGCGGGATGATCGCCCAGGAGCTCGCGCTGCGGCACCCGGAGCGCCTGCGCGCGCTGGCGCTGGGGGCCACCCACGCCTCGTACCTGATCAGCCGCAAGCCCTCGCTCTCCGCCGTGGTGGACTTCGTGCGCGTGGTGGCGCGCGGGCCGCGCAACCGCCCGGGGTGATCGGCAGGCTGCTGACCACGCCAGCCTTCGTCGCCGCGAACCCGGACGTGGTGGGCGCCTGGTTCCATCCGCAGCGACCACGCGCGGCCGCTCGCGGCGCTCACCCAGCTGAGCGCCATCCTGGGCCACCACACCTCTCCCCGGCTGAACCGAGATCGCGTGCCCCACGCTGGTCCTCTCCGGAGATCAGGATCGGCTGGTGCCGGTGCAGAACGCGTACGTGCTCGCCCGGCTCATCCCGAACGCGAAGCTGGTCATCCTCCAGGGCGCGGGGCACGTCTTTCCCCTGGAGAAAGAGGACCAGACGGCGCGGGCGCTGATGGAGCACTTCCTCGCCCCTGCTGTGGAGACGGCGTCCATCCCGTCGTCGTCATTGCGGAATCCGCGCGGCGGGGCCGGACCGGCCGGGTGATCCGGAGGTCCGTCTGGGTCCCGGTCTATGGTCGAGCCGCTGCCCCGGATCCGAGCGGAGCACCCTGTGAAACTCGTCCTCCTCGCCGTCATTCTTCTCGCGCTGACCGTCCTCCACCCGGGGCTGACGCTCGCGGCGGCCGTCGTGGTCCACCTCGCTCAAGGCCGAAGGCGCCGGCCCGTGGCGCCTCGCGCTCGGCTCGTTCCTCACGCCGGACTCCCCACGCGCGCCGAGGTCCTCGCGGCGCGCTTCACCCGCCTTGGCTAGGACGGGGAGCGTGCCCGGTCCGGGGTCGCGGCGCGCTCAGCGAGGCGCGCTGAGCGGAGACTCCTTCTTCGGCGGCAGCGGTGCGGGGAGCTGCTTGCGGGGGAGCATCTCCGCGCGGTTCGCCGCGTCGTAGACGAAGGAGGCCAGCACCGCCGCGGCCTGGAGCATGTCGCCCTCCGGCGCGTGGTCGTACGTGTCGAGCTCCGAGTGGTGGGTCCGCGATCCGTAATCGAGCGGGTCCTGGATGAACTGGAACCCTGGCAGACCCACCGCATCGAACGAGAGGTGGTCCGTTCCCTCGGTGTCGCGGTTCGTCAGGGTCATGACCCCCAGGTCCTTCAGCGGCGCCATCCAGGCCTCGAAGATCGGCCGCACCATCCCGTTGTCCTGGAGATAGACGCCGCGGATCTTCCCCGCGCCGTTGTCCACGTTGAAGTAGGCGGCGAGCTTCGCGTGCTCGGGCCGGAGCTTCATCGTCACCGGGTCGGCGAAGTGCTGCCGGACGTAGCCGCGCGAGCCGTGCAGCCCCTGCTCCTCGCCGCTCCACAGCGCGATTCGCACCGTGCGCGCGAGCGGCAGCTTCAGCGCCTTGAGGATCCGGAAGGCCTCGAGCGCGATGGCCGAGCCGGCCCCATCGTCGGTCGCGCCGGTCCCGGTGTGCCAGCTGTCGAGGTGCCCTCCGAGCATGACGATCTCGTCGCGCTTCTTGCCACCCGAGAGCTCGGCGACCACGTTGAAGCCCTCGGTGTTCGCGGTGTCGAACGTCGCCTGGACGTCGATGGTGATGCGCGGAGCCAGCCCGTGCTCGAGCAGCCGGACCACCCGGTTGTACGACTCCGGGGTCAGCACCAGCACCGGCGGCGGGATCTGAGCGTCGCTGAAGAAGGCATTGGTCGCCTCGGCGAACACCAGGCCGCCATCGCCCCGGTGGTCCGTCATCAGCACACCGAGGACGCCCTCGGACCGGAGGAAGTCCCAGAGCGGCAAGCTCGCGCGCTCCTGCCGCTCCCAGTAGTCGGAGAGCACCTCCAGCGGGATCGAGGCCAGGAAGGCCTCCCGCTTCGCCTTCTCGGTCGGAAGCGACTCGAATCCCCAGGTCCACGCCGGGGGGAGCACTGGCTCGGCCTCGCGGGAGAGGGCCGCGAGCTTCGCCTCGTCGTAGCGGGAGGCGAGCGGCTCCTTGGTGGGGACCTCGAAGTCACGGAGCTTGTCGAGCAGGACGATCTTCCCGCGAAGCTTTCCCCGATACGCCTGCATGAAGTCCTGGATGTGCCGGCGGAACCGGCTGAGGTCGTAGCGCTCCAGCCGATCGGCGCTCGGGAGCAGGGGAGCCAGGATGGGCTCGCCGGTCACCGGTCCGGCGGTCGCGCCCGACCACGCCAGCGGATAGGCGCGGAGCGGCGCGGCCACCGGCGAGACCAGCTCGGCGGAGACCCGGCCGGCGCTCCATCCCTTGCCAAAGGTTCCCCACGGCTCGAGTCGAGCATTGCTCGCTCCCCAGCCCTTCAGCGTCTTGACCGCCCACTCCGCCGCGCGACGAAAGCCGGGAGATCCGGTGAGCCGGGGCCCATTGGCGTCGGTGAGCCAGAAGAGGTGCTCCATCACCTTGCCGTCCCGGAGCGCCTCGTCGCGGATGCGTTGCATCGCCTCGAGGTCGACGTTCTCCGCGGCCCGTGCGCCTCCGGCGAACAGCGAACCCACCAGCAACCAGCGTGCTGTGGCCTGCATCCAGCTCTGCATCTTTGGGATCCCTCGGGTGTGGTGCACCGGCACCATATCCGCCGACGCTCCCGCCCCGGAGCGAACTTGTGCTTCCCGGCACTTGGGGCCGGCAGTTGACAACGCACGCGTCGAGGTCTATTTCGCGCCCCCTTCCGTGAGGTCCGTGGTGAGAACGCAAACACCGAACGATTGCTTGTCGAGGGCGCTGAACGTGCCCGGGCACGCGTCCGGTTGCGTCCTCCGCGTGTCACCCCGGTTCCCGGGAGAGCCCGTCTCGAGCCTCTGAGGCCCCGAGCACGCTGCTCTCACCCAGGCCGGGTTCTCGCGAGGGAACCCGGCCTTCGATTTTTTCGGAACATGGCGGTGCGCCCCAGCGGCGCCGCGGTCGTTCCGGTGAGCACCTGCGCCTCCTGGCGCTGGCGTTCTCGTCCGGGATTCTCACCCGCGGTTTGCTGCGCATCGGGCTCCGCTCGGCGATGAGGACGGCCGTTGACGGTTCTCACCCGCTCCTTGTCCGGAGCACTGGTCTGAGGAACCAGCCAAGAGGGGTTCGAATCCCCGAAGTGACAATGGTCATGTCGGAGGCGCCGGCGTGAGCCGGTGACCGAGTCCGGCCGCAGGCGGCGACCGGCCCGCAACGGAACGCCACGCACCGGCCATTACGGGCGCGCTGCCGCAGCAGTCGGGCGTCAGCCCCCCGGGGACCGCCGGAGCGTTGCACCGGAGCGCGCCGGCCGTCTCCGCGCGGAGGGGGACGGACGAGGACGCCCGCAAGCGTCCGGCGCCTCGCTTCTTCTCGAAGTCTGTCGTCGCAGTCGCAGCACAACGAAGGAAAGGAGGTCAGTCACATGCGTATCGATGTTGCACTCAACGAGCGAGTCCTGGTCCTGGTGGATCAGCGGCCCGTCCATTACCTCGGCCCGGGCCGTCACCGGCTCTGGGTCGCTCCGTGGCGCGCGGTCGAGGTGCGCCGGTACGACACCGAGCGCCTCGTGGCGGATTTCCGTCCCGAGGAGCTGGCGCTCGTCCCGGATCGTGAGCTCGCGCGGCTGGCCCTCACTCCGGACCAGCGCGCGGTCGTGTCGCGGCGTGGGCGCCCGGTGAAGTGGCTCCAGGCGGGAATGCACCTCGTCTGGACCGTGGACCCGAGCGTGACCGTCGAGGTGCTGGACGTGTCGGGTGTCGAGGCCGCGCCGCTTCGCGACGAGGTCAAGGCGCTCGTCCCGGCCAGCGACTACCTCGAGGCCACCGCGGCCGAGGGGACCGCCGTTCTGCGCTACGTCGACGGGGCGCTCGAGGCCGTGCTCGGCCCCGGGCGTCACGCCGCGTGGACCGTGCGCCGGAAGGTCCAGCTCTCGGTGATCGACCTCCGCGAGAAGCAGCTCGCGGTGAACGGGCAGGAGGTGATGACCCGCGACCGCGTGTCGCTGCGTCTGAACCTCGTCGCGGCCTGGCGGGTGGCGGACGTGCGTCGCCTCGCCACCGTGGCCCGGGCGCCGGACGAGGTGCTCTACGTGGCGGTGCAGCTCGCCGCGCGTGAGGCCGTGTCGATCCGGACGCTGGACGAGCTGCTCGCTGCGCGGGAGCAGCTCGGCCTGCAGCTCGTCCCCACCGTGCGCGAGCGTGCGCAGAGCGTGGGGCTCGAGCTGCTCGACCTCGGCGTCAAGGACCTGGTGCTCCCGGGCGAGATGAAGACCCTGCTCAACCGGGTGATCGAGGCGCAGAAGGAGGCCGAGGCCAACGTCATCCTCCGCCGTGAGGAGACCGCGGCCACCCGGTCGATGGCCCAGACCGCCAAGGTGCTCGGCGAGAACCCGCTGCTCGTCCGCCTCAAGGAGCTCGAGGCGTACAAGGAGCTCGCCGCCAAGGTGGGCCAGGTGCACGTGGTGCTCGGCGACGGCGCGCTGCCGCAGCTCCAGCTGCAGACGAAGTCGTGAGCGAGGGGCCCGCCCGGAATCGCCCGGGCGGGCCTCGGTTCGTGCGGGCGGCCGGGGAACGGTAGGCGCCGACTGGCCGCGCCTCTGTTGCCGCCGGAGCCACCAGTTGCATCCGAGGCAACAACGCCGCGCGCCAACCCCCTGATCTCCCTTCATCGGCGGTTGGCATCCGGCGTGCTCGGGGATGTCCTTCTCATGAACGACATCTCCGTGACGAGGCTCGAGAAGCGCGCGTGGACCCACGAGACGATTGAGGCGGTGGAGAGGCTGGTCGCCGCACGGGGCACCTGGGGGCGCGACCTGCTCGGGGACGAGCTCCTGCGCTGTGACGAGCTCTACCTGGGGACGGGGGAGCACGGCCCTTGCGCCTTCCTCCTGGTCGCGCGCGTGCGTTTGCCGGTGGGCCCGGAGCGTCGGGATGCGAGGTACCTCGGGCTCGGCGCCGCCCAGGACGAGGCGGGCGGCGCGGCGGTGATGGCCCGGTTCACCGCCGATGCCCGGTCGGAGGAGGAGAGACGGCGCACCCCTCTGGTCCTGTTCACCACCACGGCCATGCCCCTGACCGCGAGCACCGCGCAGGCCCGGTGGGCCGATTCTCGAACGGGGGCCTGACGCCACGCTGTTCGCGGAGCTCCTTCCCGTCGCGGATGCGGCCCGTGCGTGGCTCCCGGCATCCGGGGGCCGCCTGCTGTTCCACTGCTCGCTTCCGCCGGTCAAGGAGAGCAGCGTGCCCGCGCAGGCTGCCTGATTCCGCCAGTGGCTGCGGAGTCCGGCGGCGGGCGGCCGGACCGCGGTCACTTTTGGAGGAACGCGAGCGGCAGCGAGTCGCTGATCAGCAGCTCGTACGGCGCGAGCGCGGCGAACACGTCGGTCGTGCCGTCGCAGGCGGCGTGGAACCCGAACAGCACCCATCCGGCCCCACTGGTGCTGGCTCGCTGGACCACGGCCACCCCCGAGCTGGGGTTCCGGCGGCACCCCGGCTCGAAGACCGCGTTCCCCACCGCGACCTGGGTGAGCCCGCCCTGCGGCGTGGGGTCCACGGCGCCGAGGAGGGCCTGGTCGCCGCCGGAGATGGCCAGCGTGTCGTCCGACGGGTCGTCCGTCCCCGCCGTGTCGACGTTCACCACCCACGCCACCTGCTTCACGCCGGCGCTCGTGGCGGTGCCGGTGCCCACCCGGACGTCCTCCTCGGCGAAGGCGATGACCAGGTGGGTGGGGTCCGGCGGCACGACCGTCATGGTCGCGATGCCCACCACGACCATCGGGCGCCCCCCGGAGGTCACATCGGTGAAGTCCATGAGAAACGTCGCGCCCTGCGGGGTCCAGGTGCCGGTGACCACCACCGTGCCGTGCTCGTCGGCGCCGAACATCGGCGGACACCCCGGGCCGAGGCTGACCTCGACCCGGACGGTCCCGGAGCCCGCGGGCGTGATGACCCTCGCGCACGGCGAGGCGCGGCCTGCCAGCGCCGCCATGGAGACTGCGGCGAGGTACGCCGCCGGCACCGCGGCGCCGAGCGTGGTCTCGAGCGGACGGACGATCTCCGCCGCGTCCGGCTTCGCACAACCGACAGGCGCTGCCAGGAGGAGCAGCGTCGCCCGGGATCCCAGCGCTGTGCGAGACCGGTCCACGCCCGACCTCCCTCCTACTGCGGCCCGGGCGGTTGCCGGCGCGCCGGGCTCGAGGCGACCTGGGCGATGCCCCTGGGCGAGGGCACCTCGTCGATCCGGGTCCCGCCCCGGCCGAGGACGGCGCTCCAGCTGAGGGTGATGCGCCCGGTCAGGTCGGTGACCGTTGCCCCGTAGTGCCGCTCGCCGTTCCCGTAGGCCCGGAGATAGAGGAAGTCGTTGCGGCCGCGGAGCTGATCCTCGTCGTAGTCCGGTGAGGAGCGCCCGTAGCTCACGAGGTTGCGTCCGCTGTCCTGCTTGCTCCGCCGCAGCACCAGCGAGGCGAACGGCCTGAGCGACGGATCGTCGGGCTCGAGCGAGAAGCGGGCGGTCCGCTTGCCGTGGACCATGAAGCAGAACGTGCCCGGGTACCGCGTCCGGGGCGGGGCGGTCAGCTCCGAGTTGCCCATCAGATTGTTGTCCCGCACCTCCACCCAGACACGCTGACAGACGCTGCCCTGTGCCCAGCCGGTGGTCGCCTGGAGCAGGGTCACCAGCAACAGCAGTGCCCGCGCTTGACCCACCCGTCCTGGTCTCGAAGCCATCGAAATCCCTCGCGACACTCCGGTTTCCGGCGCGGGGTTCTGCAAGAAGCAGGCATCAGAGAAGAGCAGCCTGGCTGTATCCCCCGGGCGGGCTCCCTGGCGCCCGCGCGCGCAGGGCGTTAGCGTCCCCCGACCGTGCCGCTCGAATCGGCCAGCGTGTTCAGCCTTCCGGTGACCCTCGGGCTCGCCGTGCGTCGCTGTTGTTGCTGTCGCTGAGTCGACGAGCCAGGGGCGTTCCCCCGTGCTGCTCTCGCCTCTTCGCCGCCTTTCCCCGCCCCGTTGCCGGTTTCAGGAGCACCGATGGATCACGCCGCACGCGTCTACGACGACATCACCGAGATGCTCCCGGACGAGGAGAACCCCTCTCCCATCGTCCGGCTGAACCGGCTGGTGCCCGAGGGCTCCCAGCTCTGGGCCAAGCTGGAGTGGCTGAACCCCTTCGGCTCGGTGAAGGACCGTGCCGCGTGGGCGATGATCCGCGACCTCGAGGCCCGCGGGCAGCTCGGGCCGGAGCGGCCGGGGCGGGGCATCGTCGAGCCCACCAGCGGGAACACCGGGCTCAGCCTCACCGCGCTCGCCGGAGTGCGTGGCTACCCGATGCTGGCCGTCGTCCCGTCCAAGGTGCCGGAGGAGAAGAAGGTCCTCCTCCAGGTCTTCGGAGCGAAGGTGGAGGTGGTGCCCGACGCGCTCTGCCCCCTGCCCGGGAGCGAGGATGGCACGATCGGACTCGCCAAGACGCATGCCAAGGCGTCGGCCGACCGCTACGCCATGCCCAACCAGTACGCCAACCAGCAGAACGTCGAGGCGCACGTCCGCACCACCGGGCCGGAGATTCGGCGTCAGACGCAGGGGAAGGTGACCCACGTCTTCACCTCGCTCGGCACTTGCGGCACGGTGATGGGGCTCAGCAAGTTCCTCAAGTCGAAGAACCCGGCGGTGAAGATTGTCGCCGTGCAGCCGACGGCGGGGCACGACGTGCCGGGAATCCGGAACGTCTCCGAGCTGGACGTCTCCCAGCTCTACGACCCGAAGCTGGTGGACGAGATCCTGGAGATCGACTTCGAGCTCGCCTACCGGAATGCCGCCGAGCTCGCCCGCCACGAGGGTTTGCGCGCCGGTCCCAGCTCGGGCCTGATCTTCGAGGGCGCCCGCCGCAGCGCCCTGAAGGCCCCCATCGGCTGCGGGGTGATGATCTTCTGCGACGACGTCTTCAAGTACGCATCCAACATGCTGAAGCACGTGCCCGGCCTGAAGGCGGAGCCGTGAAGGAGGTCTCGTCGATGACTGCCCGGCCGCCCATCCGATCTCTACCCATCTCCCGGGCCGCGATCTGTTGTCGCGTCCGCGTCCTGGGCTGAACTCCACCCTCTCCAAGCAGACCCGAAGCGAAGGAGCACCGTCATGGCCGACTACGCACATCCCGAGGTCCTGGTCTCGATCGACTGGCTGAAGCAGAACCTCAAGACACCCAACGTCCGCATCGTCGAGGTGGACGTGGACCCCAAGCTCTACGCTGCGGGCCACATCCCCGGCGCGGTGGGCTGGGACTGGACCACCCAGCTCAACGACCAGGTGAAGCGGGACATCATCTCCAAGGAGGACTTCGAGAAGCTGAACTCCGAGGCGGGCATCAAGAACTCCGACACCGTCGTCATCTACGGTGACGCGAGCAACTGGTTCGCCGCGTACGGGTTCTGGCTCTACAAGATCTACGGCCACAAGGACGTCCGGCTCCTGAACGGAGGCCGGGCCAAGTGGCTCAACGAGGAGACGGCGGCGCTGACCACCGAGGTGCCGAAGTTCGCCCGGAGCCAGTACAAGGTGCCCTCCGTCGACCCCTCGCTGCGGGCGAGAGTTCCAGAGGTGCTCTCAGCCAGCGAGAAGCACGCCCCCCTGGTGGATGTCCGTAGCCCCGACGAGTTCACCGGAAAGGTCATCGCCCCGCCGGGGATGAGCGAGACCGCCCAGCGTGGCGGGCACATCCCGGGGGCGACCAGCATCCCCTGGGGCACGGCGGTGACGCCGGAGAACACGTTCAAGTCCGCGGACGAGCTGCGGGCCATCTACGTCGACCAGAAGCGCCTCGACCCGGGCAAGGCCACCATCGCCTACTGCCGCATCGGCGAGCGCAGCAGCCACACCTGGTTCGTCCTCAAGTACCTGCTCGGATTCAAGGACGTGAAGAACTACGACGGGAGCTGGACCGAGTACGGCAACTTGATTGGCGCGCCGATCGAGAAGCCCTGAAGTCTGGAGCACGCTCCCCGGATTGCCCGCGCGCGGTCCGGGGAGTGACGCGGCAGCTCAGCTCCTGCCGAGCTGCCGGCGTGCCTCCGGCTGGATGAAGCCGTAGACGCCGCTGAGCTGATTGAAGTCCGCCGCGGCCCGGAAGGCATCGCTCGCCTTCGCCGCGTCCCCCTTGCCCTGCCAGGCGAGCCCGGTGAAATACATCACCCGGGGGTTCTGATCCCCGGCCTTGCCGAGCTCGGCCAGCGCCACGTCCCACTGCTTGGCCTGGACGGCGATCATCCCCGCCAGCTCGTGCGACTGCCGCACCTCGAAGGGAACGCCCTTCGCCGCGACTGCGGTGGCGTACTTCGCCGCGTCGGCCCGGGCGGTGGCCAGGTCCCCCTTCTTCAGCGCCACCCGTGCCATGTCGAAGATGTGGGCGCGCTGCGCGGTGCCCTTGGTCGCCTCGGAGGCCTTCGAGCCGTCCACCATCCGGATGCTCTCCTCGAACTTCTGCGCCGCGTCGGCCGGCCTCCCCGCGGCGAGCAGCAGATTCCCCATGAAGTTCACGTCCTGCGAGGCCGAGAGGACGTCGCCGGAAGCGTCGGCGATCTTCTTCTCCTCCTGGAGGCAGTGGATGGCGTCGGTCCACCGCTCCTCGTGCATGTATGACTCGGCGGTCCAGAACCACGCCTGGCGCTTCTCGCCGTCCGTCCGGGCCTTGACCAGCATCTGCTTCAGCGTGCTGCGAGCCTCGTCGCCCTTGCCCATCAGCATCTGGTCGTTGGCGATGCCGACGTAGGCGCTCAGGAACAGCGGGTCGATCTGGAGCGCCTTGCGGTACTCGGTGATCGACTCCTGGAACCTCCCCATCCGCATGAGGAGCTCGGCGTACGAGTCGTGTGGGTTGGGATCGTCGGGGAGCAGCTCGGCGTACTTCTGGAAGGTCTTCTCCGCCTCGGCGTTCTTCCCCTGCGCGCGGTAGGCGTAGCCCAGCTGGTTGTAGGGGAGGGTGAACTTCGGGTCGATCTCGATCGCCCGGGAGAGCTCGCGGATCGCGCCGGCGTAGTCCTGCCGCGCGAAGAGCACGATGCCCAGCTGGGCGCGGGCGCGCGGGTCGGAGGGGTACATCTTCACCAGCTCCCCGAGGAGCTGCTCCTGCTCCGCCGGTCGAGCGTGGGCCCCTGCGTCTGCGGCGCGGATGAACAGCTGCTCTCCCTTGCTGGCGTGGCCGGCGTTGGCCACCGCCTTGGTCAATCCGTCGAAGAAGTCCTTGGCGGTGCCCGAGGTCTGGGCCCACTGCAGCCAGGCGAGCGCGAACTGCGGATCGAGCTTCAACGCCTTGTCGGTCCGGAGGAGCGCTTCGGTCCCCTTCAGCCGCTCCACCAGGTCCCGGCCCTCGAGGTACAGCGCCCGCGCCTCGGGGGACGAGGTGGTGATGGGAATGGTTGCGGAATCGGCCGCGCGGGTGAGCGCCGGCAGCAGCAGGAGAAGCGTGGGGAGAAAGGAACGAGCGCGCATCAGGAAGTCTCCAGCGGCCCGGGGCCGCAGCGACGATGGTGATGGGCCCTTGTACGCCGCAGGGGTCGCAGCGCTGGCCGAGCGTGGCTGCACCATCCCGACGGTTCGCTGGAGTCTCCTCCCGGCCCCACCGCTCCCTGCAGCGGACGTGCGGTTCGCCGCGGCTCAGAGCGGAAGCCGGACCTCGAAGGCCGCGCCCGCGCCCCGCTCGCTCTCCGCGGAGACGGTGCCGCCCAGTGCCTCGACCACGCTGCGCGAGATGTAGAGCCCGAGGCCGAGGCCGCCGTAGTGCCGCTCCGACACCGCGCGCTCGTACCGTCCGAAGATGACCTCGAGCTTGCCCGGGTCGATGCCGATGCCCTCGTCGCGCACGGTGAGCACCGCCCATCCCGGCTCGCGGGCGAGCGACACGTGGATCGGCTTACCGTCGCCGTACTTGATCGCGTTGTCCACGAGGTTGGTCACCACCTGGTCGAAGCGCATGCGGTCCGACTGGGTCTCGACGCTCTCCGGGACCTCGAGCGTGAGCGGAGAGCCGGCGCGGTGCGCCTGCGGCTCGAAGCGGGTCACCACCTCGCGCACCACCGCGGCCAGGTCGACCGGCTCCCGCTCGACGGTGAAGCGCCCCGACGCGATCCGCGAGACGTCCAGCAGATCCGAGACCAGGCTCGCCAGCCGGGTGACCTGCTTCCGGGTGGACTCGGTGTATCCGAGCACGCGTCCGGCGAAGGGGGAGGGGAGCTCGGCGCGGGCCTCGCGGGCCAGCATGTCCAGCTTGAGCGAGAGGGGCGTGAGGGGGGTCCGGAGCTCGTGGCTCGCGACCGAGAGGAAGGTATCCCGTGCGGCGAGCGCGTCCCGGAGCGCCGCGGCATGCCGTTGCTGCTCGTCGACGTTGGTGGCCATCCCGAACCAGCGGACGTTCCGTCCCTGCGAGTCACCGAGCAGCTGGACCCGGGTGAGGAACCAGCGGAAGACACCGTCGGCGCCGCGGAGTGGGTACTCCATCTCGAACGGCTCTCCGGTGGCGAGGCTGTGCCTCCAGCGCTCCAGGACCGTGGGAAGAAGCTTGGGGTCGTGCACCGCCTCCCAGCCCCAGCCCTCCATCATCTCCGCCGCGGCGCCGGTGTACTCGAACCACCGGCGGTTGACGTAGTCGACGAAGCCGTCGGACCGCGCGGTCCAGGCGAGCCCCGGCATGTTCTCGACCACCGCCCGGAACTGTCGCTCGCTCTCGCGAAGAGCCAGCTCGGCGCGCCGGCGGTCCTCGATGTCGACCACGCTGCCGATGTAGCCCACGAACTCGCCCGCGGCGTCGAAGCGCGGCAGCGCCGAGTCGCTGAACCAGCGGTACTCGCCGTCCCAGCGCCGCAGACGGTACTCGGCGCGAAATGGGACCTGCATCTCGTTGGCGGCGAGATAGTCGGCCCGGACGCGGTCAGCCTCGTCGGGGTGCACCGCGACCAGCCAGCCGAGGCCGAGCCCGGAGTCGCGCGCCTGACCGGTGTACTCGAACCACTGCCGGTTCAGGTACACGCAGCCGCCGCTCGGGTCGGTCACCCAGAGCATGACCGGGGCGTGGTCGGCCATGTCCCGGAACCGGGCCTCGCTCTCCTCCACCTTCTTGCGGGCCTCCACCTCTCCGGTGACGTCGCGCCAGGCGACGGCGACGCCCTCGTTCACCCGGGTGATCTGGAGGGCGAGCCATGCCCCCGAGGCGTACAGCCCCTTGCCGGCCGGGTAGGGGAACTCCTCCTCGACGACCGCCTCACCGGTGCTCCAGACCTGGAGGTGGATGTCGAGGAGCCCGCTCTCCGTCGCCCTGGTGAAGACGTCGGTGATGAGCCGCCCCTCGTACTCCTCGCGCGACAACCCCGCATCGCGCTGGGCGACTGCGTTCACGTACTCGACCGTGAAGTTCACCGCGGCGCCGTCGGGTCCCAGCACCGGGGTGAGGAAGGCGAAGGCGTCCAGCATGCCCTCCACCGCGTGGCGGAAGCGCCGCTCGCTCCTGCGGAGCGTCTCCTCGAGCGTGCGCTCGGCGGTGATGTCCTGCGAGAGCGCCACGAAGCCGCGCACCCGTCCGTCCGGTCCGAGATCCGGGGTGTAGGTGGCGCGGACCAGGATGGGCGGGGCTCCCGGGCGCTCCAGGTGGGTCTCGAAGGTGACGGTGCGGCCCTCGAGCGCGGCACGGATGTGTGGCCGGATCCGGGCGTAGGTCTCGTCGCCCATCACCTCCCGGAGCGTCTTTCCCAGGATGTAGACCCGGGGGCGGAGGTGGTTCGTCTCGGAGAAGCGGTTGCAGAAGAGGGAGCGCTCGTCGGCGTCCACGTAGACCAGTGCGGCAGGCACCGAGTCCAGGACCAGCCAGAGGCGTTCCAGGTCCCCGGCCGGCGCAGCCGCGCGCGCTGCCCTGGATCGCGCGGAAGCTGCATCGAGGTCAGGGCGCCCCTCGGAAACCGGCGACATCGCGGGCGGGAGTGTGGCAGCTCGAGGGTTCGCGGAAGACCGCCGCGGAGTGAAGGAGCGCGGGGGCTGCCCGCAACCCGACAGTCGATTCCGTCCCCGGTCAGGTGTCGACCAGGTCGGGAAGTGTGTCCAGCTCCTCGAGCGACCGCCGCTCCGCCGGGACGCCGAGGAGCGCGGCGACCGCCGCGGCGGCGAGCATCAGGCCGGCGCCGAGCGCGTCTCCGAGCGAGACCTGGACCCGGCTCCCCGAGGCGATGAGCGCCCCGAAGAGCGCCGGGGCGAGCAGCCCCCCCGCGGCCGTGCCCACGGCGAAGAAGAGCGCGATGGCCAGTCCCGCGCATCGCGACCGGGAAGAGCTCGGAGACGGTGAGGTAGGCGGCGCTGGCCGCCGGCGAGGCGAAGAAGAACACCAGGCACCAGAGGACGGTCTGGGTCTCGGCGGTGAGCAGCCCGGCGGCGAATGCCCACCCCGTCCCGAGCAGCAGCAGGCCCGACGCCGCGTAGGTCAGGCCGATCATCCGGCGTCGCCCGACGGTGTCGAAGAGATGTCCGAGGAGGAGGGGCCCGGCGAGGTTCCCGAGCGCGAAGGGAAGGAGATACAGCCCGATGCGGTCGGCCGGAACGCCGTAGAACTTTCCCAGGACGAGGCCGTAGGTGAAGAAGACGGCGTTGTAGGCGAAGGCCTGGGCGATCATCAGGCTCAGGCCGAGGATCGCGCGCCGGCGATGGCGCCGGAAGAGCACCCGACCGATGGTGGCGTAGTCGAGCCCCGCGCCGGCGTGGAGCATCAGCCGCGACGCCGGGGCGGCGAGCGGCCCGTGGCGGGCGGAGACCTCCTGCTCGATCTCCCGCGACCAGCCGCTCGGCCTCCTCCCGCCGGCCGTGGAGCAGGAGCCAGCGCGGGCTCTCCGGCACGTTGCGGCGGACGAGGAGGATGGAGACGCCGAGCACCGCGCCGAGGCCGAAGCACACCCGCCAGCCGAGCCACGGAGGGAGCACGTGCGGGTCGAGGAGCACGATGCGTCGACAGAGCGCCGAGGGCGGTCCCGAGCCAGTAGGTGCCGTTGATGGCGAGATCGGCGCGGCCCCGGACCCGCGCGGGGAGCAGCTCGTCGATGGCCGAGTTGATCGCCGCGTACTCGCCGCCGATGCCCGCACCGGTGAGCGCGCGGAAGATGGCGAAGCTCACGAATCCGGTGGAGAGCGCGCTGAGCAGCGTGGCGACGAGGTAGACCGAGAGCGTCACCAGGAAGAGACGCTTGCGCCCGACGCAGATCGGTCCAGCGGCCGAAGACGAGCGCGCCGAGGATCGCGCCGGCGAGGTACGCGGTGGCCGACTGTCCGACCTGCTGCTCGGTGAGGGCGAGCGTGTCGGGCCGGACGAGCGCCCCGGCCACGGCGCCGACGAGCGTGACCTCGAGCCCATCGAGCACCCAGGTGACCCCGAGGGCGATGACGACGCGCCAGTGCCACGCCGACCAGGGCAGTCGGTCCAGCCGCGCCGGGATGTCCGTCTCGACGGGCGTCGGGCCGTCCATGAGAAGGCGAGGATGGGGTCGGGCGCCTCCATCCGCACCTGCCGCGACGCTGCGCCCGGATCAGGAGCGGCGGCGGGTGAACGCCAGCGTCGCCAGGAGCAGGGCGAGGGCACCGACCGGGCCGCCGCTTGCGGTGCTGCAGCTCCCCTGGACATCCGAGGAGCCGGGACCCTGGGCTCCGGGGCCGGCGCCGCCGTCCGGGCCGGCCGTGCCGGCGTCCGGAGCGGGGAGAACGCCGCCGTCGCTCCCGCCGTCCGCTCCCCCGGTTCCACCGTCGTTCCCGCCTCCTCCGGATGCGACCGGGACGACGAGCATGCCGATGCTCCGGGCCGGCAGGGAGAGCGAGGCGCTCGTCCCGGCGAAGGCGACGTCCGCCTGGCGGGTGATGGTGGCGTTGGAGCTGGTCCCCCACCACTGGGCGGCACCTGACGGCGTCGCGCCGGCGAGCTGGACGGTCACCGTCTGGGAGCCGGACTGCTCGTTGATGAGGACGATGGTCACCTTCCCGGGCGCGGTCGCGGCGAACGCCGCGGCGCCGCTGCCGGAGCCGATGGTCGCGCGGACGCCGGTGTCCCCGAACCCGCTCCCTGCACCGTCGTAGTTCCGGAAGAGCTCGAAGGCGGCGAACGCGGTGTCGCTCCCGCCGGGGCCGCCCCACGCCGTCGCGGCGTCCAGCCGCTCGCGGCCGAAGAGGCCGAGCAGCTCGGCGTAGACCACCGGCCCCATCGGCCCGTTCACGTCCGAGAACCAGGCGTACTCGCTGAGCGAGAGGCGCGTGCCAGGGTAGTTCTGGGCGACCCAGTCCCGCATCCGCGGCAACAGCCGGACGATGCCGCCGGCGATGCCGGCGCCGCCAATCCACGACGGATCGACGTAGGTCGGGTCCCAGAGCGAGCGCAGGTTGTCCGGGGCCGATCCGCCCTGCGGGTAGTAGTGCAGGTCGAGCCAGTGGAGGACGCGCTTCCCGCTGGCAGTCTCCTGCGCCTTCGCCTGCTGGAGGTACCAGGCGACGAGCTCGGTGCCGCCGTGGGCCGCGCGATCCGGCGACGCCGCGGAGCACCCGCCGGCCGCCGTGTCCGCGGCAGAGCAGAAGTAGTTCGGCCAGCCCCACTCGGCGGGGCCGCTGATCTGCGCCGTCGGGTCGGCCTCGAGGAGCGCCAGGGCCGTGTCACGCGACTTGGTCCACAGCTCGTCGTAGGTCGTGGCCGCGGGGTGGGCGTCGTGGTGGGTGCTGCTCCAGAGCGCGGGCTCGTTGTCGAGCTGGTAGATGCGCGTCCCGTTCGAGGCGCCGAAGCGGGTGACGAGCGCGGAGGCCCAGCTCCGCGCATCCGTCGCGCCAAACGCGGTGCTGATCGCGGTGCCGTTGCACTGCACGGGGACGCCTCCGGAGAGCCCATTGCCGCAGCCCAGGTCGTAGGGATCGAACGCGTCCTGGGCGGCGACCAGCGATTTCGGGCAGCCGCAGTCGAACGGGTGCGCGTATTTCGCAGTGGCGGCCACCCAGCCCATCACCGGCACGGTGAACAGCGTCGCGATGCCGCGCGTCTTCGCCGCTCCGAGCAGCGCGTTGGCGCCGCTGTTCGACCTCGGGTCGGAGGGCACCGGGCTGCAGTCGTTGCCAGCCACGCTCCAGCAGCCGGGAATGTTCTCGAAGAAGTAGTCGGCCCCGGTGTTCGTGGTGTCGATCTGCCAGTTGTAGCGGGTGGTGCCGTTTCCTCCCCAGCGGGTGAGGGTCAGCCTCCCCGCCACCACGTCCGTGTCGGCTGCGAAGTTGATGCCGTAGATCAGCGGCGAGATTGGGTGCCCGTCCGCGCCGGTGTCCACCGAGACGGTGACCTGGGCCAGCGCCAGGGTGGGACACAGGACGAGGAGCGCGGTGGAGCGCAAGGCATCGATCCAAGTCCTGCCTGGCTGCGCCGGGCAATGGATGGCGGCCGGCGGCGGGGTGGGGGCCTGTGGTCGAACGCCCCTGTCAACCAGCGGATGCAGGGGGCGCCCGGGGGATGCAGGGACGGACGTCGTGCGCAGCCTCCCGGGGCTCGACCACACCCCTGGAGGTCTCGAACATGCGAACCATTTCCTGGCTGGCCCTCGGCGCGGCGGCGCTCGCCCTCGCCTGTGCATCCGGAAGCGCCTCGACTGCACCGTCGGAACCGCACCCGGCGACCGCCGCGGGGGGGACGACCTCCGGCGGAACCTCGGTGCTGGGGACGATCCAGAACTACACCCAGTCGCCGAACGGGCAGATGAACGGGTTCGTGCTCGCCTCGGGACAGCGGGTCCGTATCCCCGAGTCGATGGGCGCCAAGGTGTCGGATTCTGTTTGCTCCCAACACCCCGGTCCGCGTCACCGGCCACATGGTGGCTGACACCGATGGCCGGCCGGTCCTCGAGGCAGACCAGCTGGTGAATCCGACGAGCATGGCGACGCTGGACCTGGCCGCCGCGCGTGCCACGCCTCCGAGCCCCGTCCCGTCGTCGGTCGGCGGCTCGGGAGCCGGTGGCACTCCGCCGGATTCCGTCGTCGACCGGGACCCCGAGCGGAGCCACCCCCGCCCCGGCCTCTCCCGGCCAGCAGCCGCCCACCGGACGCTAGCCGGGCCGGACGGGCTCAGCGCCTGATCACCTTCCCGTCCTTCATCACGAACGACACGCGCCGGAGGACGCTCGCGTCGGCGAGCGGATCTCCGGGCACGGCGACGATGTCCGCCGCCATCCCTGGACGGATGGCCCCGCGCTGCCCGTCCACCCCGAGCAGCTTCGCGGCGCTGGTGGTCATCGTGCGGAGGATCTCCGCCGGGGTGAAGCCTGCCTCCTGGAAGCTCTCGATGCCGGCGATGGAGAGCGTTCCCCGTGTCTCCCCGTTGCGCGGGAAAGATGATGTCCGTTCCGTAGGCGATGGAGACCCCCACCGCGCGGGCGCGCTTCAGCCGGTCCACCACCTTCTGGTGGTAGTCGGCCATGCCCATCGCCTCCGCCGCCGAGCGGGTGAAGTCGGTGCCCACCAGGTAGACGTTCTTCTTCTTCATCAGCTGGAGCGACCTCGGTGGACGCGGTGTAGGCGTGCTCGATGGAAGCCACCCCGGCCTCGGCGGCGACGCGCACGCCCGCCTCGGTGCCGGCGTGGGCGGCGACCTTCAGGCCGGCCCGGGCGGACTCGGCGATCAGCACCTTCACGTCGTCGACCGAGTAGAGGTACGGCTGGTCGTCCACGACGATCTTGATGACCCTGGCCCCGAAGAGGACGTTCTTCCGGACCGCCTCGCGCATCTGCTCCGGGGTGTCGGCGTAGAGGTACTCGGGCTCACCGAGGTCCGGGCGCTCCGGCTGCAGTCCGTGATACTGGCCGCCCAGGGGGGTGATGATCCGGCCGGCGTTGATGACCGTCGGGCCAGGCACCATTCCTTCCTCGATCGCCCGGCGGAGGTCGGTGTCGGCGTAGTTGCCGGCGTTGCCCACGTCGCGGACCGTGGTGAAGCCGGACTGGAGCATGTCCCGTGCGTTCATCGCCCCGACCAGGAGCGCGCCGGGCGTTGGTCTCGAGCACCGTGGAGGCGAGCAGCCGGAACAGCAGCTCGTTGAGTCCCTTCCCGCCCTGGGTCGCCATGGTGAGGCACAGGTGCGTGTGGGCATCCATGAGGCCGGGGAGCACTGTCCGGTCGGAGAGGTCCAGCACCTGCGCTCCCGGGGGCGCGGCGACGGTCGGGCCCACCGCCCGGATCACGCCACCCTCGACCAGGATCTGCTGCCCGGTCGTGGCGGTTCCGGTGGCGGGATCGACCAGCCGCCCGGCGCGGATGAGCACCGGCTCGGCGCGGGCGAGGAGCGAGACCAGGAGGAGCAGGAGGGCAGGGCGGAGCACGGGCCGGAACCTCGGAGCGGGAGAGGAGCCCGTCTTACGCGAGTGGCCTGCACGGCCGTGGTGCTTTCTCGACCCTGCGCACTCCGGCGACCGGGGCGGACATGCCGCTCCGTTGCACGCACAGCCGGGCGGCCCCGTACGCTCGCAGGAGATCATGGCGTCGCGACTCCACCGCTCGGTCGTCCTCCTCGCCGCTCTGGCCGTCCTGCCGCTGGCGCGGCTGCTCGGAGGCATCCGGACAGCCGAAGGGCGCCGAGCCGTGCGCCAAGAACAAGTACGACGCGATGTACTTCGCCGTGGACCCCACGGGCGCGGTCGTGACCTTCCCCCAGGAAGATCTCGAGCAGCACCAGCGCCGCGGGTTCCGTCCGGCCAGCCAGGAGCAGGCGAAGGCCCTGGTGCGCCGGGAGTGCCCCGCCGGATTCCGCTGAGCTCGGAGGCGGTTCGCCGGCGCCGCGCCCAGGCGTTCCCCCGGCGCCCGGCTGACCTGTCCACCACCCGGCGCCGCAGGTCCTCGATTCCTGGGGATCGCCCGCTCGCGCGTGCGCTCGGCGCGGCGTCCCGTGCAACGAAGCCGGCCGCGCGTATCACCGGGGAGCACTGGACCGCTCCGGCGGCCCGAGCGCGAAAGGGAACGGGTCGCATGGGAACGCAGGGAAATCCAGGGCTGGGGCTGTTCGTCCGTCTGATCGCGAAGGAGGGCAAGGAGCGCGCGGTGGAGGACTTCCTCCGCTCGGGGCTCGCGCTCGCCCAGCGCGAGGCGGGGACGCTCCAGTGGTTCGCGGTGCGGTTCGATCGCCGCACCTTCGCCATCTTCGACACCTTCGCCGCCGAGGACGGAAGGCAGGCACATCTCTCCGGCCCCATCGCCGCCGCGCTGATGGCAAACGCCGCGGAGCTGCTCGCCGAGGCCCCGCGCATCGAGAAGCACGACGTGCTCGCGGCCAAGGTCTAGGTGACCGCGGCCATCCCCGGGGGTCGCTTGACGGCCGACCCCGCCTCCGTCGAGATCGCCCGCCGGGGAGAGCACCTGCCTGGGAGGGCCTTCCTGTGCGCGCGTCCATCTGCATCGTCCTGGCGTCGGCCGGAGCGACGGGCTGCTTCGGCTCCTCCGGCTGGGATACCCGGGACTCCCTCGTCGTCGGGTCGATGGTCGCTCCGGGCGGCCACGGTTCGATCATGGCCTCCCGGCCATGCCGGGGCCGCACCGGCGTCGAGCGACGACCTCGAGGACCACGGCGGGGCGGTGATCGCCGAGGCCGCGGTCTACGCCATCTGGTGGGGTGACCCGGCGCGCTTCCCGGCGGACGCGATGTCGGGCATCGACGGCTTCCTCACCGGCCTCCAGGGCTCGAGGTACGTGGCGATCGCCGACCAGTACGTGCGCCGGCCGGCGAAGACCACCTTCGTCGGCCACCTGATGGAGACATCGCCCTCACCCACGCACTCGCCCCAGCACCGACGAGATCGTCGCCAAGGTGTGCGGGGTGCTGGCCGACGCGCGGCAGGCGCCGAGCCCCACCGCGCTCTACCTCGTCTTCACCGACGATTTCCCGGAGCAGTCCGGCTTCTGCGCCTGGCACGACGGCGGCAAGTGTCCCGATGGCCGCCGCATCCACGTGGCCTACCTGCCGAACGTCGCACGGGCACCGCAGTGCGATCCCGGCGACCTGTTCCACTGCAACGGGCTCAGCGCCCCCACGCGCGCGCTGGCGAACGTCACCGCCCACGAGCTGATGGAGATGCTGACCGACCCCGACGGGGACGCCTGGGTGGACCGCACGGGCGAGGAGATTGCCGACCGGTGCAACTGGAGATTCGGCGGCTGCGTCACCCTCGGGAGCACCCGGTGGCAGCTCCAGAAGGAGTGGTCCAACGCGGACCACGCCTGCGTCCAGGAGAAGAGCGGGGGGCGCGGGTGGCCGTCGCGCCCTGACGCCCCGGGCCGGCTCGGGGGCGGGAGAGCTGCACCTTGGTCCCATGCGCTTTCGTCTGACGCGCATGGCCACCTTCCTGGCAGAGTGGGCCGGATGACCCTCTGGCGGTGCATCTTCCTCGGCGCGCTGATCGGCGGATGCGCCGGGTCCTCGAAGGAACAGGCGCAGACACCCGCGCCCCAGGCTGCCACCACCGCCGGCACCCGTTGCCCCGGCGCCTCCGCCGGCGCCCGCGGCCGCTGCGGCTCCGGCCGCAGCTCAGGCGCCCCCTCCGCCGGCCGCCCCGGGTCAGATGCCGCCCGAGGCGCTGGAGGCGCTCGTCTCGCCCATCGCCCTGTTTCCGGACCCGCTGCTCGGTCAGGTCCTCGAGGCGTCGCTCCGCCCGCAGGAGGTCGCCGACGCCGACGCCTTCCTGAAGGCCAACCCCAAGCTCACTGGCAAGGATCTCGAATCCGCGCTCAAGGGGAAGCCGTGGGACGACAGCGTGAAGGCGCTGGCGACGCTGCCAGACGTGCTCAAGATGCTGAGCGAGCACACCGACTGGGCGCGCGACCTCGGAACGGCGTACCGGCTGCAGAAGGACTCGGTGTTCTTCGCCGTCCAGCAGATGCGCGCACGGGCGATGGAGGCGGGGAACCTCAAGTCCTCCTCGCAGCAGACGGTGAAGGTGGAGCGGCGGCGCAGCGGCAGCTCGGGCGAGACCACCACCATCATCTACATCCAGCCGGCCCAGCCGCAGGTCGTCTACGTGCCGGTCTACAGCCCCACGGTGGTGTACGGCACCTGGGCGTACCCGATGTATCCGCCCCCGCCGGTCTATCCCCCCGGCTACGTGGCGGGCGTGGCCGTGGTCAGCTTCAGCATCGGGGTTGCCATCGGCTCGAGCAGCTACTGGCGATATCCGCCCTATCCGCGGTACCCGCCGCGACCGCCGTACCCGCCGCGTCCACCACCGCCTGGCGCAGGTGGCGGCTACCGTCCCCCTCCCAGCGGTGGAGGCTATCCGGGAGGTGGCGGAGCGCCGCCGCCGCGTCCAACGACCGGAACTGGAGCTCCGAGCACGCGTCCCGCTCCCGGCGGTGGAGGGTATCCGGGAGGTGGCGCAACGCCGCAACCGCAACCGCAACCGCAGCCGCGCCCGTCGACCGGCGCCGGAGCCCCGAGCACGCGTCCTGCGCCGCCGCCGTCCTACGGCGCCGGTGACCGCGGCTGGGGTGGGGGTGCCCCCGCAGCGAAGCCGGCGCCGAGTGGCTATGGAGGCATGGGCGCCGGCTCACAGACGAAGGCCGCGAGCAACCGAGGCTCATCGAGTCTCGGATCCAGTGGGCGGAGTGGTGGCGGTGGCGGGAGGAGGCGCTAGCGATGGGGACCCTTCTTCGGTCGACACTCTGTTTCCTGCTCCTCCTCGCGGCGCCGGTGCTCGCCAAGGGCGCGCCGACGTACGCGGACCCCGCAGCGGCGATGGACGCAGTGATCGCCGCGGCCCGCTCCGGCAATGTCCAGGCGGTGGTCGCGGCCCTCGGGGAGCGCTCGCGCTCGGTCCTCGTCTCCGGGGACCCCGTCGACGACCGCGCGACGCTCAAGCGCTTCATGGAGCTCTACGACGAGAGCCACAGCGTCGAGTCGCCGACCGAGAACAGCCGCACCCTGCTCATCGGCGCGAACGCATGGGCATTCCCCATCCCGCTGGTGAAGGGAAAGGCTGGCTGGACGTTCGACATCGCGGCCGGCGAGAAGGAGCTGCTGGCGCGGCGGGTGGGAGGCAACGAGCTCGACACCATCCAGGTGTGCCTCGGGTACGTCGGCGCGCAGGAGGATTACCTGGCGCGGAACCCCGACGGCTCGAGCGTGCCCCACTACGCCGACCGGCTGTTCAGCTCGCCAGGAAAGCGTGACGGGCTCTTCTGGGAGGCCAAGCCCGGCGAGCCGGAGAGCCCGATGGGGCCAAGGGTCAGCGGCGCGGTCAGCGAGGGCTACGCGGCGAAGCCCGGCAAGCGCGCGCCCTACCACGGCTACTTCTTCCGTCTGCTCGAGGGACAGGGCCCGCATGCCGAGGGTGGCGCGATGAGCTACCGCGAGAACAAGCAGCTCACGCGGGGCTATGCCCTGGTGGCCTACCCGGCGTCCTACGCGAGCTCCGGGGTGATGACGTTCATCGTCAACCAGGCGGGGGTCGTCTACGAGAAGGACCTCGGGCCGAAGACCTCCAGCATCGCCGCGGCGATGAAGACCTTCGATCCCGACGGGAGCTGGAAGGTCGTCGAGAAGGCCGTCGAGCCGTAGCGTTCACACCCGGCCGGAGCGGAGCCATGCTGCCCACTCGGGCCGGCCGTGCCGTGCCGCGGTCTCGGCGGCCGCGTCCCAGTCGTAGGCCACCTGGTGGTGCTCGGCCTGCCAGCCGCGCGGCGTCCGCTCGCACACGACGAAGCGGGCGTGTGGCGACCCGTTCTCGACGTGGTGGGGGTGGGGCGGATCGCCGCGGAAGGCCTGGAGACCCACGCTCCCGGCGTTGACCACCAGCTGCCCGCTGGAGAGCCGAACGGTGCGCGGGTGGTGCGAGTGGCCGGAGAGCACGAGGGCCTGGCGCGCGCCGCCCAGACGCCCGGTGATGACCGTGTCCTGGGCCAGCTTCACCGGGCCGCCGTCGAGCTCCTCGCAGAGATAGACGTAGTCGGTCTCCGGCGTGCCGTGGCAGACGAGCACGTCCGGGGCGAGCTCGAGGGTCGCGGGGAGAGTCCGGAGCCACGCGCGCTGCTCGACGGTGCTGTGCTCGAAGGCGTACTGGTCGCTCGCCCCGCCGGGCGCCTCGGCGCAGGCGAGGAGCTGGCGCTCGTGGTTCCCGCGGATGACGGCGGCCTCGAGTGACATCAGCACGTCGGCAGTGGCCGATGGCTCGAGCGGACCGGAGAGGAGATCTCCGGCCACGACCAACCGGTCGATGTCGCGGAGCGCGTGGATGCGGGTGAGGACCGCCTCGAGCGCCCGGATGTTCCCGTGGATGTCGGAGATGACGGCGAGCCGCATGGCCGGGCAAGACAGCACGGCCCGCGGACCGATTTCCAGTCATCGAGGAGCACAGTGCGGGGCCGAGAGTCGATGGCGAGCGCCCGCGGGAAGAGGATGTTGTTCTCCAGGTGGATGTGCTCCATCAGCTCCACCTCGAGCTGGAGGAGCGAGCGGTAGAGCTCCCGCCAGGTGGCGCACGCACCCTCGGGAAGGCGCAGGTCGTTGGTCAGCGTGCGGATGCGACGCAGTGCATCCCCGTGGTCGTCGTGCTCCCCCAGCATCACCTGCACCGGCATCGAGGCCATCCGGTGTACTCGCAGCTGAGCGAAGCGGTGAAGCTGTGGTCGACGCGGTCCACGCTCGCCGACGCCGGGCCGTTCACCCGGCTGTTCGCGCCGTTGAACAGCAAGTAGGCGCCGCCACGACCTCGTGGCCTCAGGGTCCGAGGCAGCTGTCGGCGATGAACGTGAGGAGCCGCGGCGTCTCGCGCTCCCAGAACGCCCAGTCATGGCCGCCGGGCAGCTCGGCGCAGGTGTGACCGACGCCGGCTGCTCGGAGCGAGATGTGCATCGCCCGATGCGCCTCCGTGACCTCCCGGTCATCCTCGGTGCCGGTGACGAACCAGAACGAAGGGAGACCGTTGGCGCCCACGCGGGCCAGCGCCCGCTCCAGCGTGCGCCAGGGGTCCACCCAGGCCCGGGTGCCGCTACCGGGCGGACCGAGTGCCGGGAGGAAGGGCGAACCATCGAACCTCCCGATGTTCCACCAGGTCATTCCGAACGCTCCGGAGAGCGAGGCCACTGCGGCGTAGCGCTCCGGATGGCTCAGTCCGAGGTGGAAGGCGCCGAGACCGCCCATCGACACACCGGCCACCGCGCGTCGCTCTCGCCCCGGGGCCAGTCCGAGTCGGCCCTCCACCGCCTCCGGGACCTCCACCGCGGCGTAGTGCTCCCAGTTCCGGCCGTCGTGACCGTGGATCCCACAAAGACGACTCGCCCTCGGGGAGCGCCACCGCCAGCGGCCAGCCCGAGACCATCTCCGGGAGGTCCATCCGCTCCGTCCACTCGGAGTGATGCGAGTACCCTCCATGCAGAAGGTAGAGCACGGCCTCCGGCGCCCGCCCGCGCGGGAGGAGCAGGGTGCAGGGGAGGGACCGGCGGAGCGCACTGCTCGCCACGGAGAGGATCTCGATGTTGTGGCTCGACGCGCTCACCCGCGGCGGCCGATGGCGGAAGTCGGGTTGCTCTCCGGCGATGGGTGCCTGGCCAGAACGCCGCGAGCAGAACGGCCACGCTCGCCAGACAGACGATGATGGCGGCGATGCGGAAGGGGACCGCCTGGAAGTACCGGGTTCCCATGACCACGAACAAAATCGGAGGCAGCGCGGCGATGGCCACGGCGATGGACCGGGTCACCACCAGCGCCCAGCGAGCGCCCCGGGCGGCATCCGCGGCGGCGTAGGTCACCAGCCCTCCGATGGGGAGGAGCAGGATGCCGACGACCACGTGGTTGAGCACCATCGGTGGGGTCAGCCACCCGGCCGCGCCCGGAGCCGCTCCGTCCTCGAGCATCCGAGCGATGAACGGCGTCACGGCGAGGTGCAGCAGGCCGAGGGTGAGCAAGAGCACCCCGGCCGTGCGGAGGACCATCGATCGAACTCGGGGATTCGGGGGAAGCGCACTCCAGCGCTCTACCATCGGCTCGGCGAAGGCGGACCAGGGCGGTGTCCTTCGACGAGCTCCATCGTTGCCTGCGAGTGACCCCGACAGGGATCGAACCTGTGACCTAGCGTTTAGGAAACGCTCGCTCTATCCAACTGAGCTACGGGGCCAAAACCGCCGCACCGTACAACGGCCCGGCTCAACGTGAACAGGCTCGCCTCCTCGGCAGCGAGACCTCGAGCCATGGAGTCATGCTGCTTCACCACCGGCGCGCAGAGAGCTCCTGGCCGCTTCGCTGCACGGCGCAGATGGCCGGCTGCGCCCGCGCCGCCGTCGACCTCGATGGGCTTGCTCCGGGCGCGGCGTTCCGGCCTCATTCGCACCGCCGCCCATCGCGGGCGGCGTCGCCGGAGGGACCCATGGCTCGTCTGCTGCGCGGTGTCGGAGTGCTCGCGGTCGTCCTGCTCGGAATCGGATGTGGCGGAGGTGCGACGACGGAGGACCCGGCGATGGCCGGCATCGATCTCGCCTCGCACCAGCCCGCGGCGCATATCGTCTGCTCGTCCGAGGACCCGTGCGGGAAGGGGTACATCTGCCTCTCGGGAATCCGCTGCGCGAAGGTCTGCAAGGCGGATTCGGATTGCCCCACCGGACAGTTCTGCACCGGGGTCATCAACGGGAAGAAGTTCTGCAAGTAGGCGGTCAGCCCGCGCTGGCCGGAGCGAGCGGCACATCCGACGCCTGGAGCGTCATCCCTCGCGCCCGCAGCCGCTCGACGAGCACCTGACCGAGCCCGGTGGCCGGCGTCAGGACTCCCCCCGCGACGACTCCTCCCGGCAGCTTCGCGCCGTCGACGGCGAGCGCCAGCGCCGACTCGCAGAGGCACTTCACCGTCACCACGTTCCCCGGATCACCCTCGTCCTTCACCAGGCCGTATGCCTTCTGCCCGTCGTCGCCGCGGCCGACCAGATCGAGACGGAAGAAGCCGTTGCGGCGAACCTCCTCCGACGGACCCGTCCCCGGCGCCGGCAGCATCCGCTTCACCAGCAGGCGGAGCGGGGTGGCGAGCGCGAGCTGCGCACCGGCGATCCCCGCCGCGAGCATCGCGGCCCGCGTCCCGCTCTTCACCGCCATGAACTCCCGGTACGAGAACCGGGCGCCGTAGGGCGCGCCTTCCTGGGCCGAGAGCATCGCGCTCCTGCGCACCACCCGGGTGTTGACCATCGCCATGAAGAACGGCGCGAGCCAGCGGCCGAGATCGGGGTTCCAGCGGACGCCGGCCGTGTCGCGTTCGCGGAGGAACTCCTCGCGGGAAAGGCGCGGCCGGCCGGGACCGTTCAGGAGGAAGGGGTGCCCGGAGCGGCGGGCCTGCCCGCTCTCGAAGAGCTGGACCGCAGTCGCCGCGGTGCCGCCATTCAGGCCTCCCCGCATGCGGAACGCGGAGACCACCTCGGCGCAGGCCGTGCCGCGGCTCCGGAGGTGCTCCACGAGCACGAACGTGCCCAGGTCGCTGGGGATTGAGTCGAACCCGCAGAAGGGGATGATGCGCGTCCCGTCCGCGGCGGCCTTCAGATGGTGCCGCTCGATGACGTCCGCCACCCACGGCGTCTCGCCCGTGATGTCCGCGTAGTGGACCCGGTGCCGAACGCACGCGTCGACGACCGCGTCGCCGTAGGTCGCGAACGGGCCCGCGGTGTTGAGCACCACCCGCGCGCGAGAGACCGCCGCGTCGACCGTCTCGGGCTTGCTGCTGTCCGCCTCGAGGATCTCCGCCGGGCGCCCGGCTCCATCAGCGGCGTCGCGGGCTGCCTCGAGCTTCGCGCGTTGACGCCCGGCGAGGGCCCACCGCAGTCCTCGCGGGGCATGCCGGGAGAGCTCGGCCACCATCTGCCGGCCGGTGAAGCCACTGGCTCCGTAGAGCAGGACGTCAATCGGGCGCGTGTCCATCGGTCCGGCTTCGTGCCAGTCACGGCCGGAGAGGCGCAAACGAGAACCGATCGGCGGCCCCAGGCACCTCGGACGGCCTCCACCGGGTCGCTGGCGACGCCACACGCCTGACACATGGCGATTTGCCAAGTCATTGATTTGACGAGGCCCGCTTCATGGCTCACTCTCTGCAACATGCGAAGGCACGTGGCCGTCACCTGGTGGTCACATGAAGGAGAGTCGTGGTGCTTCTGAGGTCTGCCTTCGTGTCCGCCGCGCTGCTCGCCGTGCCGCTCGTGGTGACGCACCCGGGTGCAGCTGCCGTCCTCCTGGCGGCCTCCCTCGGCGGCGCCGTGGCATTCCTCGAGAGGCGCGGCCGCACCGTGCCGCGCGAGGCGCCCCGGCAGGCGCCCGGCCTCACCCTGGTGCGCGCGCGCTCGCCCAGGCCTCCGCCCGATGGGAGCTCGTGGAGAGGGACGGTCGCCGGTCGCTCGAGCTGCGCTGGCGCTGAGACCGGGGCCGCCCGTCCCCGGGTCATTTCACGACGCCGGGGTCGGCTTCGACGCCCCGGTGCGGGGCGCGGCGTGCACCCCCGTGGAGAAAGGCGTAGATCCCAGGAGACCCACCGAGGAGGCCTTCCATGGCCAGCATCTCCAGCCACGTGGTCCGCGACGTCCTGGGGCTCGATGCCAGCTCCACCTGCCGCGAGGCGGCGGAGCTGATGTCCATGAGACACGTCGGCGCGATCGCGGTGAGGCAGGACGGCCGCATCGTCGGGCTCATCACCGAGCGCGACCTCGTGTCCCGCGTCCTCTCGAGGGGCCTGGACTGTCAGACACCGATCGTCGAGGCGATGCGCCGTGACGTCCCCGTGGTGGGCCCCGACCTGAACGAGGTCGAGTGCGCCACGCTGATGAAGGACCACGAGACCCGCCATCTGCTGGTGGGCGAGGACGGCGTCGCCACCGGACTCATCTCCATGCGCGACGTGATGCAGATGATGCTCTCGGATAAGCAGTACCTGATCGAGCAGATGCAGTCGTACATCCAGGGGTACTGACCGCGGGGCTGGACAATCCGCGCCACTGGGCAATGCGTCACGCACCTCCTGTCCCGCGGATCCAGACCCAGCGCCCATAGGAACGCGCGAAATTTCAACGATCTTGGAGCGGACGGCCGGGCCCGGCGGGGCCTGTTGCACCCTGTTGCGGCATGCCTCTTGTATGTTCATGATGGGCGTGAGACCCCGTGGTTGGAACGGGCTCCCGGACGGGCATAATGCCCGTGGAGGCGGGGAGGACGACGTGGCTGCACAGGCAGCGCAAGGGCCGGAGGCCGGACGGATGCTGCATCCGACGGGGTTCGCACTGAAGAGCTTGCAGGTCCTCGGATCCGGGGGCGTCGCCGGTGTGCTCGGCGGCGTGGCTTCACATACCGCGTGGGTGGGCATCTGCTTCGGGGTGGCCGGAGTCCTGGCCGCGCTGACCTTCATGGACTGCCGCTGCGCCTGCGTGAAGCCCGGCTCCGACTGCGACGATCACCCGTAGGCCTTCCTACCGCCCGGCCGCTCGAATCGCCCGTGCAAGCGGGCAGCGCCCGCGATACTGGAGAGCTTCCCTTCCGCCTGGTTCCAGTTGCATTTTCTTGCCGCTGACGCGTCGGATCGAACGACAGACGGCAGGGCCTCGCCCCGTCGTTCCCAGCCTTCCAGGAGACCGAAAGACCACCGTGCGTGCCCTCGCCCTGACCCTGCTGCTCGCCGCCACCGCGCAGGCAGAGACCGCCACCGAGGCGCTCAAGGCCCGGGACGCGGAGATCCGCGCTGCGCTCCCCAAGCAGGGGACCGAGCCCACGCCGGCGACGCGCAAGAAGCTGGAGGGCATCGTCACCAAGGCCGTCGACCTCGAGGGCATGGCGCAGGCCGCGCTGGGAAAGACCTGGAACGAGACCTCGCCGGCGAAGCGGAAGAAGTTCCTCGACGCGTTCGTCAGCCGGTTCCGCAAGGCCACCGGCGAGCAGCTCGACCAGTATCGGTCCACCGAGATCAAGTACTTCCCGGAGAAGAAGGACGGGGACGACACGGTGGTCCCCAGCGAGGTCATCGTGAAGGGTGACCCGACGCACATCGACTACAGGATGCACGAGGACAAGGGCACCTGGCGCATCGTCGACATCGTGGTGGACGACGTGTCGACGGTGGAGAACTACCGCTCGAGCTTCAACCGCATCGTGAAGAAGGAAGGGATGGACGGGCTCATCAGCCGGCTGAACGGCACCGGAAAGGTCGCCGACGCCGGCGGGAGCAAGGGCAGCTCGCGCTGACCCACCGTCGCTCCGGGATTCCCGGGAGCCGAGAGTCGACTCTCCCGTCCGCCGCGGCGGGCGGGCGTGGCAGGCTGGTGCCGCGATGCAGCCCCTTCCGGAAGCCCTGGCGCAGGCGGTGATCCCCGCGGGAGTGCGGTCGCTGCTCGAGCGCCTGCAGTCCGCCGGGCACGAGTCCTGGCTGGTCGGGGGAGGGGTGCGCGATCTGCTCCGGGGACAGCACCCGAAGGACTGGGACATCGCGACCCAGGCACTGCCCGAGGAGGTGACCCGGATCTTCCGCCGGGTGGTGCCGACCGGCATCGCGCACGGGACGGTCACCGTGCTCGTCCCCGAGGGTCACGTGGAGGTGACCACCTTCCGGGTCGAGAGCGCCTACGTCGACGGGCGCCGTCCGGGCGCGGTGGAGTTCCGGCGGGACCTGGTGGAGGACCTCGCCCGGCGGGACTTCACCATCAACGCGCTCGCCTTCGACCCGCTGGGCGGCCGACTCCGGGACCCCTTCGGCGGGCAGGAGGACCTCGGCCGTCGCCGGGTCCGCTGCGTCGGCGTGGCGGCCGAGCGCTTCGGCGAGGACGGGCTGCGGCCGCTGCGCGCGGTCCGCTTCGCGACGGTCCTGGACTTCGAGCTCGACCCGGAGACCGAGGCGGCGATCCCCGGCGCCCTCGGCGTCTTCGACAAGGTCGCGCTCGAGCGGCGTCGGGACGAGTTCCTGAAGCTGCTCCTCGCCCCGGAGGTGGTGCGGGGGCTCGCGCTGCTGCGTCGGACGGGGCTGATGGACCGGCTCCTGCCCGAGCTGGCCTCGGTGGACGACGGGGAGCGGAACGGGCGCGTCGGCAGGTCCGCTCCGGTCCTCGACCTGCGGCTCGCTGCGCTGCTCGTCGGCGTGGCCGGGGCGGCGAGCGCGCTCGACCGGCTCCGGCTCCCCGGGAAGACCCTGGAAACGGTGCGCGCGCTTCTCACCCATCCCTTGCCGGCCGAGGCGTCGGCGTGGACCGACGGAGCGCTGCGGAGGTGGCTCGTCCGCCTCGGGCCCGAGCGGTGGGAGCTGGCGCGCGGGCTCGCCGCCGCCACGGAGGCCGATCCCGACGGGCGCGCTCGGGCAGCGGGTCTCGGCAGATCGTCGCTGCGCGGCCTCCGCTCTCGGCAAAGGACCTCGCGCTCGACGGAGCGGCGATTATGAAGGCGCTCGGCGTCGGCCCGTCACCCGCCGTCGGGGAGGCGACCCGGTTCCTGCTCGAGGCGGTGCTGGAGCGGCCCGAGCTCAACACCGCCGAGCGGCTCGAGGCGCTGCTCCGACAACGCGCGCGGGGACACGACCAGACCCGCTGAGCCAGCGGCGTGAGCGACCTGAGGCGGCCGTTCCGGCACGCGCTCCTCCGCCCCCTCAGCGCAGCTGGAATCCTTCAACCTCGGCGCGGGCGGACGGGCAGACGTGGAGCCCGCTCCCGTCCCCGCGTGCGGACGGCCGTGGGCTCCACGCGGCCGGCCGCAGATCCCCTTGGTGCAGCGAGCACGCGAACGAGTGGCCGCCATGCCTGACCGTGCACATAGGGTGCCTTCGGGAAGGCGTCGGACGGGGCGGTCGGTCGTGGATTCACGTCGAGAGTCGAGGCATGGCTCGCTCGTATGGCTGGCGGCGGTGGTCACGGCCATCGCCGTGCTGGTCGCGCGTCCATGCATGGGCTGCCATCGCAACTGCGCGGGGCGCACGGGAGCTGTCCACCAACGCGCTCCGTTCCGTCGTGCTCGCCGAGGACATGCGCCGGCAGCTGTCGAACGTGGTCGCTCCGTCCGCGGACGCGGAGCGGACGCTCCTCTTGCTCGAGCGCGACGTGAGCGCCTACGAACCTCTTGCCACGTGGGAAGGCGAGCGCCCGGAATGGCTGACTCTGTCCCGGCTGACGCGGCAGCTCCGCGAGGAGGTCGCCCGGGGCGATCACCGCACGGCCGAGCGCTCGAACGCGCTTGCGGAGGAGTCGGTGGAGCGACTCATCGCCCTGAACCAGCTCGAGGCCAGCACCATCGGCCGTCAGCTCATTGGCCTGGGCCGTCCGCAGGTCGCGATCGACGGGCTGGTCGGTGTCGTGGTGGTGCTCGCGCTCGGTCAGCTCGCCCGGTCTCGCCTCCGCGCGCTGGAACTGGAACGCGCCTTCGTCGCGCTCAGTCTGAAGGAGGTGGAGAGCAAGAACCGCGAGCTGGACGCGTTCGCCGGCCTCGTTGCGCACGATCTCCGTCTCCCTCTCACGCCGGTGCAGGCGCTGGTGGGTCTCCTCGCTCGCGGCGGACGTTCCGAGGCCGAGGTCCATCGAATCTCCGAGCGGATCGCGAGCGCCGCCTCGCGCATGTCAGGGCTGATCGAAGCGATGCTCGAGCTGTCACGCTCCGGCCAGGTTCCGCCGGGAGAGTGCTCCGTCGCCGCCGCGCTCGAGGACGTGCTCGAGGAGCTCGGCCCGGTTCGAAACGAGGTTGACCTCCGGGTGGAGGTCCCGGAGGTCGAGGTGGCTTGCTCGTCCGAGGTCCTGGGACAGATCGTCGGAAACCTTCTCGGCAATGCGATCAAGTACCGGGCAGCCGACCGACGCTGCCAGGTGAGGATTTCCTGCGCGGCTGATGGGGCGATGGTGCGGCTGGCAGTGAGCGACAACGGCATCGGGATGAGCCCCGAGGCGGCACGGCGTGCCTTCGAGCCGTTCTTCCGGGCGAGCCAGGACCGACCGGGACACGGGCTCGGGCTGTCCATCGTCGAGCGTTACGTGCAAGCCCTGCACGGTTCGGTCACGTTGACGTCCCAGGCTGGTGTCGGTACGCGGGTGGAGATCTTGGATCCCACGAGCGGCAGTCGACCCGGCAGCCCGCAGGGTCCAATCGGATCGTCCGCCGGTCATCGAGCGCCGGGCGCGACAGGGGCTCCCGATCGGGTAGCGAGCCGGGACCTGCCTGCGAGCGGTGGCCCCCTGTGATAGCAGGAGCCTTCCGATGCGCGTGGTCGTCGCCATGAGTGGCGGGGTCGACTCGTCGGCCGCCGCCGCGCTGCTGGTCGAGCAGGGACACGAGGTCCTGGGCATCACCCTGCGCGTCTGGTCCTACGCGGGCGCGGCCCGGTGCGGGAGCTGCTGCAGCCCGGATGACATCGACGACGCGCGCGCCGTGGCCACCCGGCTCGGCATCCCCTTCTACGTGGCCGACGCCGAGGAGCTGTTCAGGCACCGGGTGGTCGAACCCTTCGTCCAGTCGTACCTGGAGGGGAAGACGCCGGTGCCGTGCGTCGCCTGCAACCGCGACGTGAAGTTCGATTTCCTCCTGGCGAAGGCCCGTGCGCTCGGGGCCCGGCTCGCCACCGGCCACTACGCACGCGTCGAGCGGAGGGACGGGACGCATCGCCTGCTGCGCGCCGCCGACGCCTCCAAGGACCAGAGCTACTTCCTGTTCACCCTGCGCCAGGACGCGCTCGCCGAGCTCGAGTTCCCCGTGGGAGGGCTGACCAAGCCCGAGGTGCGCGCCATCGCCGAGCGGCACGGCCTGCCCACCAGCGAGAAGCCGGAGAGCATGGAGATTCGCTTCGTCCCGGACGGCGACTACGCCGGCTTCGTCGAGCGGGTGGCCGGCCCGCAGCCCGCGGGCACGGTCGTCGACGGCCGGGGGCAGGTGCTGGCGCGCCACGCCGGTGTCCACCGCTTCACCGTGGGTCAGCGGCGCGGGCTGGGCGTCGCCGCCGCCGAGCCTCTCTACGTCCAGCGCATCGACGCCGGCGCGGGCGCGGTGGTGGTCGGGCCGGCCGCCGGTCTCGAGCGTTCGGAGTTCACCGTGCTCCAGCCGTCGTGGGTGGAGCACGGCCCGGCGCCGGAGGAGCGGGTGCACGTCCGCATTCGCCACCGGCACGCCGGAACCCCGGCGCGGGTCGTCGCGGCCGAGGCCGGTCGCCTCACGGTTCGCACCGAGGAGCCGGTCCGCGCGGTCACCCCAGGACAGGCCGCGGTGTTCTACCGGGGTGACGAGGTGCTCGGCGGCGGGTGGATCGGCTAGAAGCGTCGGTCACATGGACCGCCGCGCCGCCTGGATCCTCGGCCTCGTCTTCGGGGGCCTCTTCCTCTGTCTCTTCGCCTTCATGGCCCTGGCCTGGGTCGCCGTCCAGAGCGGGCGGGGCGGGAACGTCATGGCCCGGGCCGGCGGTGACCGGGTGGGCGTGGTCGAGGTCACCGGCGTCATCGGGGACGACAAGACGACGTTGCGGGAATTGCGCGAGTTCGCCGAGGACGGACGGATCCGCGCGATCGTCGTGCGGATCGACAGCCCCGGCGGCTCGGTCGGCCCGTCGCAGGAGATCTTCGAGGCCATGCGGCGGCTGCAGAAGAAGAAGCACGTCCTGGCCAGCATGGGATCCATCGCCGCGTCGGGCGGCTTCTACATCGCGATGGGCGGCGGAGAAGGTCTTCGCCAACCCCGGCACGCTGACCGGGAGCATCGGCGTCATCTCCGAGTTCCCCAACGTCACCGGGCTGCTGAAGTGGGCGGGCGTGGACATGCGCACCATCACCGCCGGGAAGCTCAAGGATGCCGGCAGTCCCGTTCCGCGAGATGACCGCGGACGAGCGCGCGTACCTCCAGGCCATGCTCGACGACGTGCACGGCCAGTTCATCGCCGCGGTGGCGGAGTCACGGAAGCTGCCCGAGGAGGAGGTCCGCAAGGTCGCCGACGGCCGCGTGTTCACCGGACGGAAGGCGAAGGAGCTGAAGCTCGTCGACGAGCTCGGAGGGCTGCAGGACGCGGTCCGCGAGGCGGGGAAGCTCGCCGGCCTCAAGGGCGAGCCGCGCATGGAGTACCCGACCAAGGAGCGGCCGCTCTTCCGCGCCATGTTCGGCGACGAGGCACAGACGCTGGTGCACGCGCTCGCCACGCGCGCCGCCGAGGTGCTCGCCGCTCCGGGGCCCAGGCTGCTCATGCCGGCCCCGGGGGCAGGAGAGCCCTGATGGATCACCTCTGGGCTCCGTGGCGGCGCGAGTTCATCGACGCGCCGGCGGAGGAGGGCTGCATCTTCTGCCGCTTCCCGGCAGAGACCGGCCTCGAGGCGGACCGGAAGAACCTCGTCCTCGGGCGGACGGCGCGGAGCTTCGCCATCCTCAACCGGTATCCGTACAACAACGGGCACCTGATGGTGGTGCCGCGGCGCCACACCGGCGACTACGCCGGGCTCGACGCCGAGGAGCTCGGCGACCTCCAGGGGCTGCTGCAGACCGCGGTGCGGATCGTGGGCGAGGTCTACCGGCCGGCGGGAGCAAACCTCGGGATGAACATCGGCCGGGACGCCGGGGCGGGCATCGACGGCCACCTCCACTGGCACCTGGTGCCGCGCTGGCGGGGGGACACCAACTTCATGCCGGTGGTGGGCGCGACCAAGGTGATGATCGAGACGCTCGGACAGAGCTGGGACGCGCTCCACCCGCGCTTCGAGGCCGCGCTGGCCGGGCGCTGAAGGGGAGCCGCCGGTGGATCCCGCCATGCTCGTCCCCGTGCTCGCCGCCACCGCCGTCGTGGCGGTGCTGGCGCTGCTCGCCGCGCTCTCCCGCAAGCGGAGCACCGAGGATGCGAGCCGGGCCTACCTGGCCGGCGTGCGGTACGTGCTCTCGGACGAGCCGGACGCCGCCATCGCCGAGCTGTCGCGCGCCGCACAGCTCAACACCGGCACCACCGAGACGTACTTCGCGCTCGCCGCGCTGATGCGGCGGAAGGGCGAGCTGGCCTGGGCCATCCGCCTCGGACAGAACATGCTGCTCAAGCCGCAGCTGCAGCCCGAGATCCGCCGGCGGGCGCGGCTGGAGCTGGCGCTCGACTACCGCCGGGCCGGGATGCAGGACCGGGCCCGGGAGACCTTCGAGGCCCTGGTGGCGGACGCGCCGGTCGCGGCCGATGCGCTGGCCGCGTTCCGGCGGATGCTCGAGGAGACCCGCGACTGGCCACGGGCTGTGGAGATCCAGGAGCTGCTGGTGGAGGAGGAGGGGAGCGGGGACGACGTCCTGGCGCATCTGCTCGCCGAGCAGTCCCTCTCCGTCGCGGCGACGGATCCGGCGCGGGCCCGCGCGCTGGCCGAGCGCGCCACCACGCTGGTGCCTGACGGGGGCCACGGGCTGCTCGCGCTGGCCCGGGCGCGCCTGGCATCCGGCGATCCACCGGGGGCCCGCCTGGCGGCGCAGGATGCGGTGGCGCGCGCCCCGGAGGCCGCGGCGCAGGGGTTCGCGCTCCTGCTCGAGGCCGGCGCCAGCCCCGAGGAGTGCGCGCGGTGGCTGGGCGGGCTCGAGGAACCGCTCGGGGAGCGGGCCCTCCCGGTGTCACTCGTCCGGGCCGAGGCGCTGATCCAGGCACACCGCCAGGCGGAGGCCGTGGCGGTGCTGCAGGCGGCGGTGGACCGGACGCCCCGCTCGGTGGAGGCCCGCCGCGCCCTGGGCGAGCTCCTGCTGTCGACCGGCGAGCTCGACTCGGTCCGGGACCAGTACCGCGAGGTGCTGCGCCGGCTGGGAGAGCCGCTGCTGGCCTTCCGGTGTGGGAGCTGCCGCGCACGCTTTCGCACATTCGACTTCCGTTGCCCGGGGTGCGGGGCGTGGGATGCGCTCGCCCGGGAGCGCGGAACGACCACCGGGGAATTTGACCCCCTCCGGAGCCGGGCGTAATCCTCTGATGTCTTGATGCGCGACGCCCACCGGATGCGGGAGAAGTACGATCTGTCGCTGGACAGCCGCCAGGTGGTCAGCCTGCTCATCGGTGGCATCGTGGTGCTCGGCGCGGTGTTCGTGCTCGGCGTGCTGGTCGGGAAGAAGCTCGCAGGCGCGCCCCGCGCAGACCATGGCCCGGACCTCCTCACCGCCCTCGATCACAAGTCGGACGCCCTGGAGCGGGCACGCGCCGCTCCGCCGCTGACCTTCCAGGAGGAGCTGACCCGGCCGACGCCGCCAGCACCGACGGTGGTGCGCCCCCCGACCACCGCTCCTGCGACGGCCGCCTCGACCGTCGCCCGGGCGCCGAGCACGCCCGCGGCCTCGGCGATCGCCCCGGCCGCAACGCCCGTCGCCACCGTGGTCAAGCCGCCAGCAGCGACGGGTCCGGCGACGGCGCCCGCGCGCCTGCTCCGGCGAGCGGCACGTCTTCCTCTGCGTCCAGCAAGCCCGTCGCCACCGTGGCCAAGCCGCCTGCCGCCACGGCTCCGGCGACGACGGCCGCGACCGCCGCTCCGGGAAGTGCCGCGTCATCCTCTGCGTCCACCAAGCCCGCCGCATCGGGCCGCGCCACGCCAGCCCCCACGGTCGCTGCGGTCGATCCGAAGTCCGAGGCCGCCCGTCCCGCCCACACCGAGTCGGTGGCGACCCGGACGGCGCCCGCAGCGGCACACGCGGCGCCCAAGGTCCCCGAGGCCACCAGCGCGACCGGTGCCTTCACCCTCCAGCTCGGGGCCAGCCCCAGCCGGGACGACGCCGAGCGCCAGGCGAGCCGCTTGCGCGAGAAGGGCTACGCGCCGTACATCGTGAGCGCCGAGGTCCCGGGCAAGGGGACCTGGTACCGGGTACGGATGGGAAGCTTCCCCACCAAGGACGCGGCCACTCGCTACCTGCAGGACTTCAAGCGCGAGACGCAGGCAGAGGCCTTCGTCGCTTCGACCAGGTGAGCGAGCAGCGATGACGACGACACGACGGGTGGAGAAGCCCTGGGGCTACGAGCTGATCTGGGCGCACACCGATCGCTACGTCGGCAAGCTGCTGCACATCAGCCAGGGCCACAAGCTCTCGCTCCAGTACCACCAGAAGAAGGACGAGACGATCCACGTCCAGAGCGGGCGGCTGCTCTTCGTGGTCGACGAGGGCAACGGGCTCGTCGAGCGGGAGATGAAGCCGGGCGAGAGCTACCACGTCAAGCCGCTGATGAAGCACCGGATGGTGGCGCTCACCGACTGCGACGTGCTCGAGGTGAGCACTCCCGAGCTGGACGACGTGGTCCGTCTCGAGGACTCGTACGGCCGGGCAGGGACCTCGGCCCCCTAGCCGCTACTTCCCGGCGGCCGTGGCCTCGGCGCCCTTCGTCCAGCGATCCACCTGGCCGTCGCCGTCCAGGTCCTCGCCGATCCGGTCGATGACGCCGGCCTCCCAGTACTCCCAGTAGTCCACCTTGCCGGTCCCCTTCACGTCGCGCTCCTTGCGGACCAGCTTCTCGTTGCCGTCGTAGTAGCTCCAGGTGTCCACGCGGCCGTCGCCGTCGAGGTCCTTCTCGGAGCGGACCTTCTTGCCCTTCTCGAAGAAGAGCGTGTCGTCGACCTTGCCGTCGAAGTCGAGGTCCATCGTCTCCTTGGTGACCTGCCCCTCGGCGTCGAACCAGTAGACGATGTCCACCTTGCCGTCGCCGTTGAGGTCAGCCTCCTTGCGGACCCGCTGCTCGACCGGCTTCCCCGAGGCGTCCTGGACGGTCACGCTGTAGACCCAGACGTCGGGCTTGCCCGAGCGGTGCAGGTCGTACGCCTGGACCTGCTCGGTGTCCGTGGTCGGCGGGTGGATGGCCGTCCCCTGGGGGGCGGTGCTCGCCGGGGTGGCGGCCGCAGCCTTCTGGCCGGCAGCACCCGGTCGTCACGAGCCCTGCCACCGCGACCACCAGCGCCAATCCCAGCGTTTTCATGGGCCTCGATTGTCTCCGAAGGGCTGACCAGGCCGCCAGGGACACATGCGTCTACCCGAGGTGGCCGCAGGGTGACCCTTCATGTACCTTCACCCGTGGTCATGCCCCGGAAGAAGCTGTCCACGACGATCTACATCACCCCGGAACAGAACGCGCAGCTGAAGCTCCTCAACGAGAAGACCAAGGTTCCGGTGGCGGAGTACATCCGGCAGGGCATCGACCTCGTCCTCGAGAAGTACCGTTCCCACCTTCCGGGGCAGGCGAGCTTCGAGGACCTCTAGGGCATCGGAATGAACCGAAAGCGCGTGGCGGTGCTGGGGGGCGCCGGGTTCCTGGGATCGCACCTCTGCGAGCGGCTGCTGGCCGACGGCGCCGCCTCGGTGGTCTCGCTCGACAACCTCATCACCGGCTCGGAGGCCAACCTCCGGGACCTCCTGGGCAACGGCCGGCTTCCGCCACGTGGTGCAGGACATCTGCGAGCCGTTCGACGTGGACGGCCCGCTCGACTTCGTCTTCAACCTCGCCTCGCCGGCCTCGCCCATCGACTACGCGCAGCTGCCGCTGGAGACGATGCGGGTGGGCTCGCGGGGCACCGAGCACGGGCTCGAGCTGGCCCGGCGGCAAGGGCGCGGTCTTCTTCCAGGCCTCCACCTCGGAGGTCTACGGCGATCCGCTCGAGCATCCCCAGCAGGAGTCGTACTGGGGGCAACGTGAATCCCATCGGTCCGCGCTCGGTCTACGACGAGGCGAAGCGCTACGGCGAGGCGCTGGTCGCCGGCGTACCGGCGCACCCACGGCCTGCCAGACCGCGCATCGCCCGCATCTTCAACACCTACGGGCCGCGGATGCGGCTCGACGACGGGCGGGTGGTGCCGGCCTTCGTCGCCCAGGCGCTCGCCGGAGAGGACTTCACCGTCTTCGGCGACGGGAGCCAGACGCGCAGCTTCTGCTACGTCGCGGACCTGGTCGATGGCTTCGTCCGGCTCGCGCTGTCCGACGAGCAGGACCCGGTGAACCTCGGCAACCCCGAGGAGATGACCATCCTCCAGTTCGCCGAGGCCGTGCGCGCGGCGGCCGGTGGAGGAGGGCGGATCGTGCACCGCCCGCTCCCCAAGGACGACCCGCAGCGACGGCGTCCGGACATCACGCCGCGCCCGGGAGTTGCTGGGCTGGGCGCCCACGCATCACCTCGACCGAGGGACTCAGGCAGACCATCGCCTATTTCCGCGGTCACGGGAGCAGCCGCAGGACCGCGCGTGAAGGTCCTGGTCACCGGAGGAGCCGGATTCATCGGCAGCCACGTCGCGGACGCGTTCGTCGACGCCGGGCCACGCGGTGTGGGCGCTCGACGACCTCTCCAGCGGCAAGCGCGAGAACCTCGCCCCGAGGTGCGCCTGGTCGTCGCCGACATCCGCTCGCCCGAGGCGGCGCGGCTGATCGAGACGCGAGCGCTTCGAGGTGATGTGCCACCTCGCGGCGCAGATGGACGTGCGGCGCTCGGTGGCCGACCCGCGCTTCGACGCAGAGGTGAACGTCGGCGGGTTCCTCAACCTGCTCGAGGCGGCGCGGCAAGGCGGGCGTCCGCAAGGTCGTCTTCAGCTCCACCGGCGGGGCGATCTACGGCGAGCAGGACGTCTTCCCGGCGCCCGAGTCGCACCCCACGCGGCCGCTCTCGCCCTACGGCGTCTCCAAGGCCGCCGGCGAGCTGTACCTGGGCTACTACCGGGCGCAGTACGGCCTGGCCTCGGTCGCCCTCCGCTACGCCAACGTCTACGGCCCGCGGCAGAATCCCGCACGGCGAGGCCGGGGTGGTGGCCATCTTCTCCGAGCGGCTGCTCCGGGGGGAGGCCTGCACCATCAACGGCACCGGCGGGCAGACGCGGGACTTCGTCTACGGGCCGGACGTGGCGCGGGCCAACCTCCTCGCCGCCGAGCGCGACGTGCGAGGGCCCGATCAACATCGGCACCGGCGTGGAGACCGACGTGAACCGGCTCTATGCGCTCCTGGCGAAGGCGGCGGGCACGGACCGGCCCGCGCAGCACGCCCCGGCGAAGCCCGGCGAGCAGATGCGCAGCTCGGTGGACCCGGCCCGGGCCGCCGAGGCCCTCGGCTGGCGACCGACGGTGGCGCTCGAGGAAGGGCTCCAGCGCACCGTCGGCTGGTTCCGCGACCGATCTCCCCGGAAGGCGTAGCGCCCCGGGTGCCGGGGCCGCGGCGGTGGCGCCCTGGCTCCCGGGGGTGTTAGGGAGCCGCCGCGCGCACGTCCATGCCGGCCGAGAACGCCCACATCCGCAACTTCTCCATCATCGCCCACATCGATCACGGCAAGTCGACGCTGGCCGACCGCCTGCTCGACAGGACCGGGCACGGTGACCAAGCGCGAGGCGCAGGACCAGTTCCTCGACAACATGGAGCTCGAGCGCGAGCGCGGCATCACCATCAAGGCCCAGTCGGTGCGGATGCACTACCGGGCCAAGGACGGGAAGGACTACGTCCTCAACCTCATCGACACGCCCGGGCCACGTCGACTTCGCCTACGAGGTCAGCCGCTCGCTGGCCGCCTGCGAGGGCGCGCTCCTGGTGGTCGACGCCTCCAGGGCGTGGAGGCCCAGACGCTGGCCAACGTCTACATGGCGCTGGACCACAACCTCGAGATCATCCCGGTCATCAACAAGATCGACCTGCCCGTCGGCCGACGTGGCGCGGACCCGGGCCGAGATCGAGGACGTCATCGGCCTCGACGCCTCCAACGCCGTGCCGGCCTCGCGCCAAGGAGGGCATCGGCATCGAGCGAGATCCTCGAGGCGGTGGTCAAGCAGCGTGCCCCCGCCGAAGGGCGACCCGGCCGCGCCGCTCAAGGCGCTGATCTTCGACAGCTGGTACGACAGCTACCGCGGCGTGGTGGTGCTGGTCCGCGTGCTCGAGGGCACGCTGGAGCTGAAGCAGCAGATCCGTCCTCGATGTCGAACCAGCAAGAAGCTTCGAGGTGCAGGAGCTCGGCGTCTTCGCCCCCTTCAGCCGCCCGGTGGCGCGGCTCATCGCCGGCGAGGTGGGCTTCCTGGTCGCCAACGTGAAGGAGATCCACGACGCCAAGGTGGGCGACACCGTCACCGAGGCGGCGCGCCCCACCGCCGCAGCCCTTCCCCGGCTTCAAGGAAGTGAAGCCGATGGTGTTCAGCGGCATCTTCCCCATCGACTCGGCGGACTACGAGAACCTGCGCGACGCGCTGGAGAAGCTGCAGCTCAACGACTCCGCCTTCACCTACGAGCCCGAGACCTCCACGCGCTCGGCTTCGGCTTCCGCTGCGGCTACCTCGGCCTGCTCCACATGGAGATCGTCCAGGAGCGGCTGGAGCGCGAGTACGAGCTCGAGCCTCATCACCACCGCGCCCTCGGTGGTCTACAAGGTCTACCCGACCAAGGGCGAGCGAGCTGGTCGATCGACAACCCGGCCAAGCTCCCGGCCGTCGCAGCACATCGAGCACATGGAGGAGCCGATCCTCACCTGCCACATCCACGTGCCGGACGAGTACCTGGGCGCGATCCTCAAGCTCTGCCAGGACCGGCGCGGCATCCAGAAGGACATCAAGTACCTGGGCAGCTCGGCAAGCGCGTGCAGGTCACCTACGAGATGCCGCTGTCCGAGGTGGTGTTCGACTTCTTCGACAAGATGAAGAGCGTCAGCCGCGGCTACGCCAGCCTCGACTACGAGCTCGCCGGCTACCAGACCTCGGATCTGGTGAAGCTCGACATCCTGATCAACGGAGACCCGGTGGACGCGCTCAGCATCATCGTGCACCGCGAGCGCGCCTACCAGCGCGGCCGCGACGTGTGCGCGCAAGCTGAAGGAGGTCATCCCCAAGCAGATGTACGAGGTGGCCATCCAGGCGGCGATCGGCAGCCGGGTCATCGCCCGCGAGACCATCTCCGCCATGCGCAAGAACGTGCTCGCCAAGTGCTACGGCGGCGACATCAGCCGCAAGCGCAAGCTCCTCGAGAAGCAGAAGGAGGGCAAGAAGCGGATGAAGCAGGTGGGCTCGGTGGAGATCCCGCAGGAGGCCTTCCTCGCGGTGCTGAAGACGGAAGGGTAGCCCATGGCCACCTCCGTCCAGGAACGCCCGGCACTCGAGGCCGAGCTGGGGGCCCGCCGCACCGCCGAGCAGGCCGCGCGCCGCCGACGGCTCCACTGGCTGGACCTGGCGTCCAGCCTCTGGTCACCGATCACCGTGCTGGCGTTGGCGCTGATTCCCTATCTGGTCCTGATCGAGTGCGTCCCCTCGACCGCGGCGGGCGCCCTGTCGGTGATGCAGGCGTTCGGCCTGCTGATGGTCGCCTGGTTCGTGGGGCTCCTCGTCTGGCGGAACGTGGACCGCAAGCGGAGCGAGGCCCGCCGGCTCCGCCACGAGGCGCGCGAGCTCAACTCCGAGCTCGCACAGGGACTGGCCACCGTCCAGGATCCCGCCGCCCGGGACCGGCTGGTGGAGCTCGCAGCGCGCGTGGACGCCGCGGCGGCCACCGGTGACACCGCGCTGCTGGAGCGGGAGATCCGTGCCCTCTCCGAGCAGGCAGCCCGCATCGTGCCGGCGTTCCGGAAGCAGAGCGCGGTCGGCATCGGCATCGGGCTGGCGAAGGCCCTGGCGCTGGCGCTTGCTGATCCGGACCCTGTTCATCGAGCCGTTCCGGATCCCCAGCGGCTCGATGCTCCCCACGCTCCAGGTGGGGGATCAGATCTTCGTCAACAAGTTCCTCTACGGGGTGCGGATCCCCTACGCCAACGTGGTCCCGTTCCCCATCGTGCGGCGTCCGGAGCGCGGCGACGTCATCGTCTTCGACAACCCGGTGACCGGGCAGGACTACATCAAGCGGGTGGTGGGTATCCCCGGCGACGTGCTCCGCTTCCGGGACGGAGCGGTGTACCTCAACGGCCACGTGGTCCCCGGACGGATGGAGCAGCCCCAGGTGGACATCTGGGAGAGCAACGACGGCTCGCCCTGGCGCCTGGTCCGCCTCGATCTGTGGACCGAGCGGCTGGGGACCCGCGAGCACGAGATCCTCCACACCCGGCCGCCGCGCATCGACGCCCCGGAGGGCGACATCGTCGTTCCCCCGGACTCGGTGTTCGTGATGGGGGACAACCGCGACAACAGCGCCGACAGCCGCTACGGCCTGGGCGGTGGGGGCAACGACCCCAAGGTGGTCTTCGTTCCCTACGGGCACATCAAGGGGAAGGCGATGATCATCTGGCTCTCGCTCTCCCACGGAGGTTTGCTCTCGAACTTCTTCGGGGGCACCGGACTCCGGACGGAGCGCTTCTTCCGCCAGGTCCGCTGAGCGGGGCGTCGGCCGCCGGGGGGCCCGTCGGAGCCCCCCGCACCTTGCCCTCCGGGCCACGGGCATTGACGAAGTCGGACAGGCAGCGTATCCGACGGGCTCGTGCGACGGCCCCGCGGCGCGGTGAATCTGGTCAGCCTGACCCTGCTCGCCGCCGCCGTTTCCGGAGCCTATCTCGCGTGGATCTACGTCCCGCTCTGGCTCGACGACTTGGACGTGCGTGAGGCGCTCGCCGCCGGCGTGGGCCAGCTGGTCTCGGAGAACACCGCGATGGACGCCCCGGCGATCCAGCACATGGTCGCCAACCGCCTCGCCCGGGTGGGCACCCACTGGGAGGAGCAGGACGGCAAGCAGGTCGAGGTGCCCGGGCTGGGGGTCGAGCCGGGCGACGTGCAGATGGAGCGCGCCCCGGATGGGAAGACGGGCCGGCTGACCCTGGACTACGCGCGCACGGTCAAGCTCCGGCCGCTCGAGCGCTACTGGACCATCCGCTTCCACACCACGCGCGAGGGTGCGCTCAGGCCATGAATCCGTTCTCGCCGCGCAGTCTCCTCACCACCGAGGGCATGCCCCGGCACGACATCGAGCTGCTCTTCGGGAGGGCTCGCATGCACGCCCGCGGTCTGCGCGCCGGCACTCCGCTCCGGTCGCTCACCGGCCGCGTGGTGGCCAACCTCTTCTTCGAGAACAGCACCCGGACCCGGCTGTCGTTCGAGCGCGCGGCGAAGGCGCTCGGAGCGGACGTGCTGAACTTCAACGCCGCGACGTCGAGCGTCTCCAAGGGCGAGTCGCTGGTGGACACCGTGCGGAACGTCGAGGCGCTCGGGGCGAGCATCATCGTCCTGCGCCATCCCGCCTCCGGCGCGGCACACCTCGTGGCCCGGCACGTGCGCTGCTCGGTCGTCAACGCCGGCGACGGCACCCACGCCCACCCCTCGCAGGCCCTGCTCGACGCCTTCACCCTCCACGAGCGCTGGGGCACGCTCGAGGGCAAGACCGTGGCCATCGTGGGAGACGTGCTCCACAGCCGGGTGGCGCGGAGCAACCTCTACTGCCTCACCACGCTCGGGGCCCGGGTGGTGGTGGCTGGCCCGCCCACGCTCGTCCCGGAGGGGCTCGAGGCGCTCGGGGCCCAGGTGCTCCCCTCCATCGACGCGGCGCTGGAGGAGGCGGACGCGGTCATGATGCTCCGGGTGCAGCTCGAGCGGCAGAAGGAGTCCATGTTCCCGAGCTCCGGTGAGTACGCGAAGGCCTTCGGCCTCACCCTCGGACGCGCCCGGGCGCTGAAGGCCGGCGCGGTGGTGATGCACCCCGGCCCGGTCAACCGGGGCGTGGAGCTCGCGCCGGAGGTGGCCGACGGCCCGGCCAACGTCATCCTCGAGCAGGTGGCCAACGGTGTCGCGGTGCGGATGGCGGTCCTGGAGGCGTGCGGATGAGCAAGGCCATGGTCATCCGCGGCGGCAGGGTCATCGACCCGCGCAACCGTATCGACGGCGTCCGCGACGTGCGCCTCGAGGACGGCAAGGTGGCGGTCCTCTCCGAGCGGCCCCTCCCGCTGGACGGCGCCGAGGAGGTGCAGGCCCAGGGGCTGTGGGTGACGCCCGGCTTCGTCGACCTCCACGTCCACCTGCGCGAGCCCGGCGAGGAGGGGAAGGAGACCATCCTCACCGGGACCCGGGCGGCGGTGGCCGGCGGGTTCACCTCGGTCGTGGCGATGCCCAACACCCGCCCGGTGAACGACTCGGTGCTGGTGACCCGGCTCATCCGCCAGCGCGCGCGGGACGCGGACCTGGCGCGGGTTTACCCGGTGGGGGCCATCAGCAAGGGCCTCCAGGGCGAGGAGATGGCGGAGATCGGTGCGCTCCGCGGACGCGGGCTGTGTGGCGGTGACCGACGACGGCCGGCCGGTGATGAGCGCCAGCCTGATGCGCCGGGTGCTGGTCTACACCGCGCCGCTCGGGCTCCCGGTGATGGTCCACGAGGAGGACCTGACGCTCTCGGCCGGAGGGGCGCTCACCGAGGGCCCGCGGGCCACGCGGATGGGGCTGCTGCCCATTCCCCGCTCCGCCGAGGTGGTGATGGTCGCCCGGGACCTCGTCCTCCTCGAGGAGGTGGGCGGGCAGGCTCCACGTGGCCCACGTGAGCTGCGCGGCCAGCGTGGCGCTCCTCCGGGAGGCGAAGGCGACGCGGGCTCCGGGTCACCGCCGAGGCGGCGCCCCACCACTTCACCCTGACCGACGCGGCGGTGGAGGGCTGGAACACGAACGCCAAGATGAACCCGCCGCTCCGGCACCCGGAGGACGTCGCGGCGGTCCGGGAGGGCCTGGCGGACGGCACCATCGACGCCATCGCCACCGACCACGCGCCCCACGGGATCATGGACAAGCAGGTGCCCTACGCCGAGGCGGCCAACGGCGTCGTCGGGCTGGAGACCGCGCTCCCGCTCACGCTCGAGCTGGTCCGGGCCGGGGTGCTCACGCCGGTCCGTGCCATCGAGCTGCTCACCTCGGGGCCGGCGGCGGCGTTCGGGCTCCCGGGCGGGCACCTGGCCCCCGGCGCGCCGGCCGACGTGACGTTAGTGGACCCCGGCGCCGAGTGGACGGTCGACGCGGCGCGGTTCCAGTCCAAGAGTCGCAACACCCCCTACGACGGCCTGAAGGTCACCGGGCGGGTGGTGCGCACAGTGGTGGGAGGCCGGACGGTGTGGCCTCTCGAGGAGAGACGATGACGCGAGCCATCCTGGCTCTGGCAGACGGGACGACGTTCGAGGGGCAGGCGTTCGGCGCCCACGGAGAGACCGTGGGCGAGGTGGTCTTCAACACCTCGATGAGCGGCTACCAGGAGATCCTCACCGACCCGTCGTACGTGGGCCAGATCGTCACCATGGCCGCGCCCGAGATGGGCAACGTGGGGGCCAACCCGACGGACGACGAGAGCGCCCGGCCGCACGCCGTGGGCATGGTCGTCCGGTCCCTGTCCGAGGACGCGAGCAACTGGCGGGCCACGGAGAGCCTGGACGCGTACCTGAAGCGGCACGGGGTGGTGGGTCTGCAGGGGATCGACACCCGGAAGCTGGTGCGCCACATCCGGACCCGCGGCGCCCAGATGGGCGTCATCTCCAGCGAGGGTCACTCGGCCGCCGCCCTGGTGGAGCGGGCGCGTCGTGCGCCGGGCATGGAGGGCCAGGACCTGGTCACCGGCATCAGCACCCGGAAGGCGTACGTCTTCACCGAGCCCAGCCCCTCGGTCTTCTCACCGGCACGGCCGGCGCCGCAGCTGCGGTTCGAGGTGGTGGCCTACGACTACGGCCTGAAGAAGGCCATGATCCAGCTGCTGGTCGACGCGGGCTGCCGGGTGACGGTCGTCCCCGCGGCGACCCCGGTGGAGGAGGTCCTGGCGAAGCGCCCCAGCGGCGTCTTCCTCACCAATGGCCCCGGGGATCCGGCGGCGGTGAAGGACGCGGACCGGACGGTGGCGGCGCTGCTGGGAAAGGTCCCGGTCTTCGGCATCTGCCTCGGGCACCAGATCCTCGGCCCGGGCCATCGGGGGGTCGACCTACAAGATGAAGTTCGGCCACCGGGGGGCGAACCAGCCGGTGAAGGATCTCCTGACCGGCAAGGTGGAGATCACCGCCCAGAACCATGGCTTCGCGGTGGACGAGGCCTCGGTCAAGGGGAAGGCGAACGTCACCCACCTCAACCTCAACGACCACACCGTGGAGGGGCTGGAGATCCCCGACGCCCGGGCGTTCAGTGTCCAGTATCATCCCGAGTCGAGCCCGGGGCCGCACGACGCGCGGCATCTCTTCGCTCGCTTCACGCAGGCGATGGCACGCTAAGGTCTCGGTCCGGCTCGGATGCATCCATTGTCCTATCAACCGTACCTGGATCAGCTCATCGCCCACGCCAGCACCGAGGAGCGAAAGCCCGACCTCCTCGCCGCCAAGGCCGAGTACTTCCAGCGGACCGGAGAGGTCTTCGAGGACGACAAGCAGTTCGAGATGCGGATGGCGTCGTTCCTCGACCACTTCCTCTTCGACCGGAAGCGGCCCGAGACGGGCAGGACGCCGGCGGAGGAGCTGCTCGAGGCCCGCGCGGCGGCCGGAGACGCGGCCGAGCTGTCGGCGTTCCGTAGCTTCACCGAGACGGTCCACGGGCTCTTCGAGGTCCGGAAGATCAAGCCGGGGATCGTGCGGCTGCGCGAGCTGTTCGGGGGCAAGGAGTTCGACGTCACCGAGCGCCGGCACAGCGTGGGCCTGGAGAAGGGCGACATCCTCGAGGCGCGGCTCATCCCGTTCGACGGTGCGCTGGTCTTCAGCGCCGCCTTCTGCTTCCACCCGCGCGAGGCGGTGAAGGCGATCAAGAAGGAAGTGAAGCGCCGGAAGAAGGTCCTGCCCGAGGCGCCGCCGGTCCAGCTGACCTGGGAGGCCGCGAAGCGCGCGCTCAAGGCGGACCGGTACCGGCAAATCGCGGTGGACAAGATCTACGACTTCGAGGGGTCGAGGCTGTAGAGGCTGAGCCGCCCTTCCCGCGGGGCGCGGGGCTGGTGCGGGCGGGGGTCGCAGGGTCCTTCCGGATGGCCGGTGTGTCCGTTGGGCCGCGCTCGATTGCGCTGACTGGACCGAACTTGCTCACACTATCCAGAGCTGGCTGGTAGGGACGCCGGCAGGGCAGGGGGTGTGCCGGCGGGCGAGATCCACCCTGGCCTCCACACGGTCCGTGGCAGGGCGCAACGGAGGTCCTGGACAGACCCCCGAGTCGGGCGCCCGGTCTTGTGCGTAGGAGCGCGTTCCAGGCACAAAAGAGGACGCCCGGTCGGGGGGGAGTGCCCGGCGTCCATCCTCGAGCTGAAGTTGCGGCCTTGGCCGAGGCGCCCCGCTCTGCCTCAGACCATCGTCCGGGGACCGGATGGATCCCGAGACGATCTAACCTGGCCTAGCGCGACAATGCGGGCGCTGGGTCAGCGTCGTCGCTTCGACAGGGGTTCTTCGTGTCAGTCGAGATGGTGGTGTTCCTCGACCGCGCCCGGCTGCCATCGGCGGCTGCATGGGCGGATGCGATTCGCGATGCCGGCTTCCCGATGGAGCTGGATCCCGAGGTGGACGTGGAGACGGCGAGCGGGTTCTGGCCCTGCCGGTACGAAGGAGTGGACGCCGGCTTCGAGTTCTTCACGGACGAGGTTCGAGTGGACGACCTCGAACCGAGCATTGCGAGGGCTCTCGGAGGGCGGGCTCTCCGTATTTCCCTGGTCACTCACTCCGACATGAGAGAGCTCATGACGTCGGTGATCGCGGGTCTTGTGCTCGCCTCGATCGTCGACGGCGTCTTCTGCGGATTCCGAAACGAGATTCACTCCGGCGAAGGACGCGCTCGAGCGGGCACGGAGGTTCGAGGTCGAGACGTCGCCCCTGCTCAGGCGTGGAAAGCGCCGCTGAGCTCAGGCTTCCGACCTTCGGCTCCAGTTCGACACGCTCGCTACCGACGCCAGCTCCGAGCTGGAGCAGAGCGCTGTCGACGACGTGCTCGACGTGACGCACGCGCGACCGCTGTCGAGAGCCGCGCGCTAACGGTAGAAGACGTACGTCGCCGTGTATGGCACCTTCGTCTCGGTGCCGATGCTCGCCGCGTCGCAGCCGGTCGCCGCCGCAGCGCCTCCGTGCGTGTCGAGCCGCTGGACGAACGTCACGCCCTGGAAGCCTCCCGGCTGGCCGTTCGACTGGGCCGGGATCCCCAGCCAGAGGATGGACCCACTCTCGGGGGAGGGTGCCTTCTTCGCCGCCGCGCCGTCACCCTTGACGCTGCTGCCGTCGTTCAGGGTCCAGGTGGGGCCGGCCCCGTGCTTCCCGGCGAGCTCCGTGGCCCCTGGCAGCCGGTACAATCTGCCTCGGGCGCCACGAGCTTCCACTCGGCGCCGCCGGTGCTCGTCGACTGGCACTTGTAGTTCTGGGTGCCCTTCGCCGCGAGCTGCATCACGAGGGTAGCGCCGGCGGGCGGGGCGAGCTCCGCGGGGGCGGTCGGAGGCGCGGGCGCGGGCGGCGCACTGGCGGCGGACTCGGTCGTCGCACAGCCGAGGGCGGTGAGCACGGGGACGAGAAGGATGCGGCGGAACAAGCGCGTCAAGGGGGAACTCCGGGATCGAGAGGGTCACGCACCCTAACCGGGTCGATGCGCCAAGATCCGGATCAGTCCGGCGACCGGCGGATCGACACACGGCGTCGTCCGGGGCTCCGGACGCACTCCGGGTCAGCCGGCGACGATGCCTCGGTACAACCAGGTGATTCCACCGGTGAAGGCCCGCGCCGAGCGCTCCCGGAACGCCCCGGAGCGCTCCATCAGCTCCACGAAGCGCTCGCCCGCGGGGAAGGCGGCGCCGTGCGCGGGAGGTACTGGTATGCGCTCGCGATTGCCGGTGAGCGCGCCGCCCACCGCCGGCATCACCTGCCGCGAGTAGAAGCGGAACAGCGCGCCCCGAACGGCCCGCGCGGCTGCCCGAACTCGAGCACCACCACCCGGCCGCCGGGACGCACCACGCGCGCCATCTCGCGCAGGCACCGCACGGGATCGTCGACGTTGCGGATGCCGAAGGCGATCGACGCGACGTCGAAGCTCGCTCCCGGTAGGGCAGCGCCATCGCGTCCGCCACCTCGAACCTCACGTCGAGCCCCGCCGCCCCGCCTTTTCCGGCGCGCGTCCGAGCATCTCCGCGCAGAAGTCGGTGCCCACCACCTCGCCGCCCGCCCGCCGGAACGCGAGCGCGAGGTCGCCCGTGCCCGTCGCGCAGTCGAGCACCCTCTGTCCCGCGCCCGCGCCCGCGAGCCGCACCGCCACGAGCGCCACAGGCGGTGCACGCCGAACTGAGAACTTCATTCGTGAGGTCGTAGCCCGGCGCGATCGACGCGAACATCCGCTGCACTTCGCCGCTCATCGCGAACCTGCCTGCACCGCAAGCCGCGCACGGCACGACCGAGCCAGCGTCCAGCCGCACGCACGAAGCACCGCAGCAGCCGCGGCATCAGATCGCGAACAGCTCCGGCGTGAGCGCCTGGGCGCCGTCGCTGAGCGCCTCGGCAGGCCGCGGGTGCACCTCGACCATCACGCCATCGGCGCCGGCTGCAGCGGCCGCGAACGACATGGGCTCCACCAGCTCGGGAATACCCGTCGCGTGCGACGGATCCACCAGCACCGGCAGGTGGCTCCGCGACTTCGCCAGCGACGCCGGGCGAGGTCGAACGTGTAGCGCGTGCTGTCTCGAAGGTGCGGATGCCGCGCTCGCAGAGCACGACGTGGGTGTTGCCGCCCGTCGAGCAGGTACTCGGCCGCGAGCAGCCACTCCTCCACCGTCGCCGCGATGCCGCGCTTGAGCAGCACCGGCCCGCGCGTGCTTCCCCAGCGCCTTGAGCAGCGCGAAGTTCTGCATGTTGCGCGCGCCCACCTGCAGCACGCCGACGTGGTCATCATCGCCGCCATCTGGGACGTCTCCATCACCTCGGCCACCACCGGCAGCCCGTGGCGACGGCCGGGCGTTCAGGATGCGACAGCCCGGGCTAGCCCAGCCCCTGGAAGGCGTACGGGCTGGTGCGCGGCTTGTAGACCCCGCCGCGAAGCAGGCGGGCACCGGCCGCGCGACGGCCTCGGCCGTGGTCTCACCTGCTCTTCGCGCTTCGACCGCGCACGGCCCCGCCACGACCACGAACGCCGGCCCGCCGATCTCCACCGGCCCCACGGCCACCCGCGTGCCGGCAGGGCGAGCGCTCCGCAGAACCCGCGCCGGGGCGGAGGGATCGATGGCAGAACTTGTCGGTCTCATCGAGTTGTGGAATTCAAGGGGTTCAAGGCTCCTTGAACTTCCGCGTGCAGGGATAGCCCGCTGGACGTAGAACCTCAACTGCATCGGCGTCCAGCGCCCGATGCGTCAGCTCATGCAAGGAATCACCCCAGGTCGCGTGCAGGTCGTCGGCGTCGCCGCCCGGGTCTCGCCTGTCGCCCGCCTGCCGGAGCCCTGGACGCTCTCCTGGTCCGACGGCGCCTGGACCTGGGCGGGCACCGGGGTGTCCGCCGCGCTGCGGGGACCGAGCCACGGCCCGCTGCTCGATGCCGTCGGCGCCTCGGCCGTCCTCGTCGAGGCGGACGGGCCGCTCCCGCCCGCGCCCTGGTTCGGCGGCTTCGCCTTCGATGCAACCGCACCCCTCGACCGGTGGTGGGAGGCGTTCCCCCCGGCGTGGGCCTTCGTGCCCCGCCTTCTCCTCGGAACGGATGGCCGCTCGGCGCAGCTCTTCGCCTTCGCCCCGGTGGCGGACGACGGCGTCGCGGGGGCCCGTGAGCGCGCCGGCGCGCTGCTGCAGCAGGCGAGGACGGTGCTCGTCGAGCGTCGGGTGGAGCGGGCAGACGCCGCCGCGGCGCGCGGGGTGGGAATCCGGCCGCAGGACCGGACCGCGTGGGACGCGCTGGTCTCCGAGGCCCTCGACGCATTCGACACCGGCCACCTCCGCAAGGTGGTGCTCGCCCGCGCGCTCGAGCTCGAGGCGAACGCCCCATTCGACGTCCCCGCCGTCCGCGAGCGCATGCGGGCCATGGCCGGGCCGGCAGTCGGCGTATGAGCTGCGCGCCGACGACGGCACCACCCTCCTCGGCGCCAGCCCCGAACGGCTCTTCACCCTCGACGCCGGCCGTCTCGAGACCCAGGCCCTGGCCAGCAGCGCCGCCCCGGGCGAGCTGCGACCGGCTGACGCGGCGGCCGCAAGGAGGCGCGCGAGCACGCCGCGGTGGTGGAGAGCATCCGGACCGCGCTGCTCCCGCTCTCGGCCGAGGTGGAGATCGGCGCGGCACCCGAGCCGCTCGCGCTGGGGTACGTCTCGCACCTCCGGACACCCGTCCGCGCCCGCCTCCGGCCCGGCGTCGCCCCGCCGACGTGGTCCCCGCGCTCCATCCCACCGCCGCCGTCGGCGGCACGCCGCGTGACGAGGCGCTGGCCTTCCTCCGCGAGCCACGAGCGGCTCGCCCGCGGATGGTACGCCGGGGCCATCGGCTGGATCGGTCCCGACCGCGCCGACCTCCGGGTCGCGCTCCGCTGCGCGCTGGTCCGCGGCCCGTTGGCCCGGCTCTTCTCCGGCGCCGGCTGCGTGGCGGGATCGACCGCCGAGGGCGAGTGGACCGAGACCGCGGTGAAGGCCCGCTTCATGCTCCGCGCGCTTCGGGGTGGAGGGCTGACCGGGCATGCCCTCGCTCAACACGCTCTGGGCGCGGGCGGTGGTGCAGGAGCTCGAGCGGGGCGGGGTGCACGACGTGGTGGTCTGCCCGGGTTCACGCAGCGCTCCGCTGGCGCTCGCCGTGGCCGAGGCGGGGCCTGGGCTCCGGACCTGGGTGGTGCTCGACGAGCGCGTCGCCGGCTTCTTCGCCCTGGGCCTGGCGCTCGAATCGGGCCGGCCGGCCGGCGTCGTCGTCACCTCCGGCAGCGCCGGCGACGCACCTCCTTCCGGCGCTGGCCGAGGCCTGGGCGGCGGGCGTGCCGCTGGTGGCGCTCACCGCCGACCGGCCGTGGGAGCTGCACGGCTTCGCCGCCTCCCAGACCATGCCGCAGGGAGGCCTCTTCGGCCGCTTCACCCGCGTCTCCGAGAGCCTCCCCGTCCCCGAGGCGAGCTCCGGTGCGTTCCGGCACCTGCGCGCCGTCGTCTCGCGCGCGGTGGCCGCCTCCGTCGCACGTCCCGGCGGCCCGGTGCACCTCGACGTGCCCTTCCGCGAGCCGCTCGCGCCGGTGCCCGAGGCCCCCACGCCGGCCGGTCTCGACGACGAGGCGCTCGAGGGCAGGGCCGGCGCGCCCTTCCTCCGCACCGTGGCCCCGGCGTCCCGGCCTCCCGAGGCGGAGCTCGAGGCGGTGCGCCGCCGGCTGGCCTCGGCCGAGCGGGGCGTCATCGTCGTCGGCCCGCGCGCCCGCGCTGACCGGCTCGGCACCGCGGTGCGCGCCCTCGCGGCCTCGCACGGCTATCCGGTGCTGGCCGAGGCGGCGAGCAACGTGCGCTGGGCCCCGGGACAGCTCGCCGTCTCGCACCTGGACCTCCTGCTGCGCAACGAGGGCTGGGCGCTCGCGGCCCGGCCCGACCTGGTGGTGCGCGTCGGCGGCGGGCTCTCCTCGCGGCGCGTCTCGGAGTGGCTCGACGGCGCGGGCGCCGAGGTGGTGCTGTCTCCGAGGGCGCCGAGCCCGTGGACCCGCGCACCGCGCGGCCCTGGTGCTCGAGGGGGACGCGGTCGCCATCTGCGAGGCGCTCACGGCCGTCACCGCGCCGAGACGGGCCGCGTGGGCCGACGGGTTCACCCGTGCCGGCGGCCCGCGCCGGGGCCGCGCTGGCCTCCGCCCTGGACGCCGAGCAGCGCCTCACCGAGCCCGGCGTCGCCCGGGCCGTCGTCTCCACCCTCCCGGCGGGGGCCCGACTCGTCCTCGCCAGCAGCATGCCCATCCGCGACGTCGACGCGTTCGCGCCCGCGCCGCCGGGCCGGTCCGCGTGCTCGCCAACCGCGGGCTGAACGGCATCGACGGGAACGTGAGCACCGCGCTCGGCGTCGCCGCAGCCTCGGGCGCGCCGACGGTGGCGCTGGTGGGCGATCTGGCCTTCCTGCACGACCTCGGCGCCCTGGTGCATGCCCGGCGGGCCGGCCATCTCGCTGACCGTGGTGGTGGTGAACAACGACGGCGGCGGCATCTTCTCCTTCCTCCCCATCGCGGGAGCACGCCGCGTTTCGAGGCGCTCTTCGGGACGCCGCACGGGACCGATCTCTCGGCGCGCGGCGAGCGCTCGGCGGCGCCCGCTTCAGCCGCGCGCGAGACGCCCGCCGACGCTCGCGGCCGCGCTCGAGGACTCCGGCCGGCCGGGGCTCCGCATCATCGAGGCGCGCATCGTCGACCGCGCCAGCAACGTCGAGGTTCACCATGCGCTCGGAGCGGCCGTGGCCCGCGCGCTCGAGGAGGGCGGCCCATGAGCCGCTCGCCCACGTCACCTGGGGACAGGGCTCGCCCCTGCTCCTGCTGCACGGCTTCACCGGAAGCCGCGACGCGTGGAGCCACCTGCGCCCGCTGCTCGGACCGAGGTTCCAGGCGCTCGCTCCGGACCTCCCCGGGCACGGCGAGAGCCCTCCCCCGGACACCACTTCGACGGGACCATCGAGGCGCTGCTCGCGCTGCTCGACGCCCGGGGACTCCAGCGGGTGGACGTCGCGCGGCTACTCGCTCGGCGCGCGGGTCGCGCTCGGACTGGCCCTGCGCGCTCCGGACCGGGTGGGCGCGGCTGGTGCTCGAATCCGGTAGCCCGGGGCTGCGCCGCCGCCGGGAACGGGGCGAGCGCCGGCGCGACGACGCTGCGCTGGCCGCGGCCATCGAGCGCGACGGCGTCGAGGCCTTCGTCCGCCGGTGGGAGGCGCTGCCGATCTTCGACGGGCTCCGGGCGCTGCCCGACCCGCTCCGCACCTCGCTCCGGGAGCGGCGGCTCTCGCACCGGCCCGAGGCGCTCGCCGGCTCGCTGCGCGCGCTCGTCGCTCGGCGCGCAGCCCAGCTACTGGGCCCGCCTGTGGCGCTGCCGCGCCCCGCTCGCTGCTCCTCACCGGCGCGCGCGACGCGAAGTTCACCGCGCTCGCCCGGGCGATGGCGGCGGAGATACCGCTGGTCTGGGGCCACGTCTTCCCTGGCGCGGGGCACGCGCCGCATCTGGAGGCCGCCGACGCGTGGGCCCGTGAGGTCACGGGATTCCTGTCGGCACCATGGATCGAACGACCGCTCGTGGACAGCGAGCTCGGGAGCAACGGCGGATGAAGGCACACTGGAAGAAGGTCCGGGACGACAAGGACGTCGTCTACGAGAAGTGGGACGGCATCGCGAAGATCACCATCAACCGCCCCGAGGTGCGCAACGCCTTCCGGCCGCAGACGCTGTTCGAGCTGAGCTCGGCGTTCGACGACGCGCGCGAGGACCCCGAGGTCGGCGTCGTCATCCTCACCGGCGAGGGCGACGAGGCGTTCTGCTCCGGCGGCGACCAGCGCGTGCGCGGCAAGCGAGGGCTACGTCGGCAACGACGGCGTCCCCCGCCTCAACGTGCTCGATCTCCAGAAGCAGATCCGCTCGCTCCCCAAGCCGGTGGTGGCGATGGTGGCGCGGCTACGCCATCGGCGGCGGCCACGTGCTGCACGTGGTCTGCGATCTGACCATCGCCGCCGACAACGCCCGCTTCGGCCAGACCGGCCCGCAAGGTCGGCAGCTTCGACGGCGGCTTCGGCGCGAGCTACCTGGCCCGATCGTCGGCCAGAAGAAGGCGCGGGAGATCTGGTTCCTCTGCCGCCAGTACGACGCGCAGCAGGCGCTGCAGATGGGCCTGGTCAACGCCGTCGTCCCGCTCGCCGAGCTGGAGGCCGAGACGGTCCGCTGGTGCCAGGAGATGCTGCAGCTCAGCCCGCTCGCGCTGCGGCTGCTCAAGTCGAGCTTCAACGCCGACCTGGACGGCCAGGCCGGCATCCAGGAGCTCGCCGGCAACGCCACGCTGCTCTACTACATGACCGAGGAGGCCCAGGAGGGCCGGAACGCGTACCTCGAGCGGCGCAAGCCCGACTTCACGAAGTTCCCGCGCCGCCCGTGACCGCCGCCGTCTCCGCAGCGTCGCCGTCGCTCCGCACCTGGCTGCTCGCGGCCCGGCCGAAGACGCTCACCGCCGCCGTCGTGCCGGTGGTGGTCGGCACGGGGCTCGCGTTGGGGCGGGGATGGCGGTGCTCTGGCCCGCGCTGGCCGCGCTCGCCGGCGCGATGCTGATCCAGATCGGCACCAACCTCGCCAACGACTACTTCGACTTCCGCAAGGGCGCCGACACCCACGAGCGCGTCGGGCCCACGCGCGTCACCCAGAGCGGCCTCATCCCGCCGGCCACGTGCTCGCCGCCGGGGCCGCGTGCTTCGCCCTCGCGGTGCTGGTCGGGGTCTCGCTCGTCCTCCGCGGCGGCTGGCCCTTCGTCGCCATCGGCCTCGCCTCGGTGCTCGCCGGCTGGGCGTACACCGGCGGGCCGTAGCCGCTCGGCTACCACGGGCTCGGCGACCTGTTCGTCATGGTCTTCTTCGGCCTCGTCGCGGTGCCGGGCACCTTCTACGCCCAGGCGCTGCAGCTGGTGCCCGCCGTCTGGCCGCGCCGCGGTCGCCGTCGGCGCCACCGGGACGATGATCCTCGTGGTCAACAACCTGCGCGACGCGGACACCGACGCCCGCGCCGGCAAGCACACCCTGGTCGTCCGGTTCGGCCGGAGCTTCGGACGGGCGGAGTACATGACACTGCTGGGGGTGGCCCTGGCGATGCCGGTGCTGATGGTGGTCGCCGGCTGGGCGCGCTGGCCGGTGCTGCTCGCCCTGCTCGCCACACCCCTCGCCTGGCCGCCGCTGTCACGCGTCCTCGGGGTGACCGGCGCGGCGCTCAATCCGGCCCTCGGCACCACCGCCCGGTTCCAGGCGGCGTACGGCGCTCCTCCTCGCGGTCGGGGCCTGGCTGGGGCGCGGGTGACGACCGAGCTCCTCATCCGCCCGCGGACGCTCCGCTTCCGCTCGGTCCTCTCGACCGGCGCCGGGATGCGCGCCGGCGTGGAGGGGTTCCTGCTGCGGCTCGGCGATGGCCTCGGCGAGGTCACGCTCCTCCCCGGCTTCGGGACGGAGCCAGCCGACCGGGCACGCACGGCGCTGGGCGAGGCGGCCTCCGCGCTCCGGGGAAGCGCTCCGCCGGGGAGTCCGGACGAGGTCGCCTCCCGCCTGGGGAAGATCGCCATCCTCGCCGAGACGCCGGCGACGCGGGCCGGCGTGGAGCTGGCGATGCTCGACGCCGGAGCCAGACACGCCGGGACGCCCCTCGCCACCTGGCTCGGCTCGGAGGTGCGGTCGGTCCGGGTGAACGCGCTCCTCACCGACGACGAGGTCGACGCGCTCGTCTCCGAGGCCCGCGCCCGGGCGCACGACGGCTTCGACACCCTGAAGATCAAGGTCGGCGCACAGTCGGCCGAGCAGGACGCCGCCCGGCTCGCCGCCGTCCGCGCGGCGGTGGGGCCCAACGTCCGCATCCGCGTCGACGGCAACGGAGCCTGGAGCGAGGCCGAGGCGCGTTCCCGGATCCAGGCCTTTGCCCCGGCCCGGCTGGAGTACGTCGAGCAGCCCGTCCCCGCCGCCGACGTCGACGGGCTGCGGAAGCTCCGCTCGCTGGCGCGCATCGCCGCCGATGAGTCCCTCGGCATCGCCGGGGCCCGCGACAGCCTCTTCGGCGACAAGCGCCCGGCGGTCGACGTGCTGGTGTTCAAGCTCCCGGTCGTGGGCGGGGTGCTGCGGGCGCGCCGGTACGCCGCGCTCGCCTGGAACGTGGGCGTGGAGGTGGTGGTCACCAGCGCGCTCGACGGCGCGGTGTCGCGCGCGGGTGCGGCACACCTGGCGTGCACGCTCCCGCTCGAGGGCCCGGCGCACGGGCTGGCCACCGGGCACCTCCTCGAGTCCGACGCCGGCGGCTACGCCATCTCGCACGGGCTCTGCCACCTCCCGGACGTTCCCGGCCTGGGCATCGACCCGGGAGAGCTCGGATGGTGACCGCCGCCTGCCCGGTGCGGCTCCAGTCGCGGCGCGTGCCGGAGGAGCTCGCGCTCGTCGCCGGGGACCGGCGCTGGACGTGGCGGGCGCTCGACAGCGAGGTCGCGCGGGTCGCCGGCGCCCTGCATGCCGGAAACCTGGGGCCTGGCGAGCGGGTGGTGGTCCTCGCCGCGAACGACCCCAGCACGGTGGCGCTCCTCTTCGCCCTCCGGCGCATCGGCGCCGCCCTGGCTCCGCTCAACGCCCGCCTCGCCCCGGGCGAGCTCCGGGCCCAGTGCGAGCGGATCCTCCCCCGGCGGGTGCTCGCCGATGCCGCCCGCCTGCCGGTCCTCGCCGGCGCCGAGCCGCTCGAGGGCTGGCCCGGACACCTCGACCGCCCCCTGGCCCGATGACACCGCAGATGCCTCCGCCGACTGGGCCCTGCTCTTCACCTCCGGCACCACCGGCCAGCCGAAGGTCGCCCGGCTCCCGGTGGGCGCCCTCGACGCGCTGGCCCGGGCCTCGGCCGAGAACCTCGGACCCCGCGCCCCGGCGACCGCTGGCTGTGCAACCTCCCGCTCTTTCACGTGGGCGGACTGGCGATGGCCGTCCGGTGCGCCCACGACGGGGCGGCGCTGGTGCTCGCGCCCCGCTTCGATGCGGCGTCGGTGGTGCGCCGCTGTCCGCGACGAGGCCATCACCCACCTGAGCCTCGTGGCCCGGACGCTGGAGCAGTGCCTGGACGCCGGTCTTGGCGCCGGGCGGGTCTCCGGGCTGTGCTCGTCGGCGGTGGCCCGGTCCCGCCGACGCTCGTCGACCGGGCGCGCGCCGCGGGCATCCCCCTCCTTCTGACCTACGGGCTCACCGAGGCGTGCTCGCAGGTCGCCACCGAGCGTCCCGCGCGAGGCCGACGGGAGCACCGCCGGGCACGCGCTGCCAGGGCTCGAGGTCCGGGTGGTGGACGGCGAGGGCAGGGCGCTCCCGGCCGGCGACGAGGGCCGGATCGCCGTCCGCGGCCCGACGCTGATGCAGGGCTACCTGGACGACCCCGGACGCCACCGCCGAGACGCTCGAGGGCGGCTGGCTCCGCACCGGAGACATCGGCCGGCTCGACGCCTCGGGGAGGCTGACGGTCCTGGCCCGCCGGACCGACCTCATCCTGTCTGGCGGCGAGAACGTCTACCCGGCCGAGGTCGAGGCGGTGCTGGCGGCCCACCCCGGGGTGGCCGAGGTGGCGGTGGTGGGACGCCCCGACGCACGCTGGGGGCAGGTTCCGGTCGCCGTCGTCGTGCTCCGGCCGGGAGCCGCGGTCGGCGACCTGCAGCCGTGGGCGCGCGCCCGGCTCGCGGCCTTCAAGGTCCCCGCCGAGGTGCTCCCCGCAAGCGCGCTGCCCCGCACCGCCGCCGGGAAGGTGGATCGCGCCGCGGTGCAGGCTGCGGTCACCACCCCAAGTGGGCCTTGTACCTTCGAAAAGACTGGCGCCGCAGAAAGCACGGCGGCCCGGATGGAGTTCAAGTAGTCTTGAACAGGGTGAACCCGATGGAGAGCACGCCCGAAGCCGCACGTTTCCTCGAGGCCGCCGAGGCACGCCTGGCGTCCGTCCTGGCCCACGGGTCGGGGGACGTGGCCCAGTCGGACACGCTGCTGAACGCCGGCCGGCACCTCTGCATCGGAAGCGGCGGCAAGCGCGTTCGCCCCATGATGGTCCACCTCTTCGGTCTGGCCGCGGGCGCGGCCGAGGCCGGGCTGCTCCGGGTCGCGGTGGCGGCCGAGCTCGTGCACTCGGCGAGCCTGCTCCACGACGACGTCGTCGACGCCGGCATGTACCGCCGCGGCCGGCCCACCGTGAACGCGCTCTGGGGCAACGTGGTCGCGGTCATGGGCGGCGACCTCCTCCTGACCCTCGCGCTCGACGAGCTGGCGGCGCTGGACCGGGAGATCACCTTCGCCGCGGTGCGCACCGTGGCCGAGATGACCCGGGCGACCATCGGCGAGGTGGAGGCCCGGGGCGATCTGGCGCTCTCGGTCGACCGCTTCCGGAGCATCATGGAGGGCAAGACCGGCGCGCTGTTCGGCTTCTGCGGCGCCGCGGCGGGTCGGCTCGCCGGCAAGGAGGACGTCGCACGGCGGTTCGAGACCTTTGGCCGGCACCTCGGCGTCGCCTTCCAGATCGCCGACGACCTGAAGGACCTCAACGGCGGCGACCCCGGCAAGCCAGTCTTCGCCGACTTCAAGTCGCGCACCCCCTCGCTGCCCATCCTGCTCGCTGCCCAGATGGACGAGCCGCTTCGCCGGCGCATCAAGGACCTCTGGGCCTTCGGGACGATGGCCGACGACCGGGTACGGGAGCTCGGCGTCGCCGTGCTCGCGACCGACGCGCCGCGCGCCGCGCTCACCCTCATGGACCGGGAGATCGAGGCGGCGCTCGACGCGCTCGGTCCACTGCGCGAATCACCCGGCGCCGACGAGCTCACCGACTGGGCCCGGCGCCTCGGGGCGGCCTTCCGCTAGCGAGAGCACGCCCGATGTCGTCCAAGGGTTACAGCTGGTCCGATGCGCCCCGCCTGGCGGCGCCCGAGACGTCGCCGGGGCTCCCCCGCTGGGAGTCCCTGGCCATCGACGCGGTCGGCAACGTCATCGAGTTCTGGGGCTTCAAGCACAACCAGGGCCGCGTCTGGGCGGTGCTCTACCTCCGGGGCATGTCCATGACCGCCACCCAGCTCGAGGAGGAGCTGGGTCTCAGCAAGGGCGCGGTCTCGATGCTCGTCCGCGACCTCGAGCGCTGGGGGGTGGTGGTCCGCATCCGCCAGCCGGGCACCGGCGCCTGGCACTTCCGCGCCGAGACCGATCTCGATCCGGATGGTCAGCCGGGTCATCCAGGAGCGCGAGAGCGCCTTCATCTCGCGCATCCACTCCGACCTCGAGGAGGCCAGGCGGCTCGCCTCGGCCAGCGGGGTGGGGAAGGACCGGCTCGCCAGGCTGGAGAAGCTCACTGCGCTGGCCGCGGGCGCCGAGCGCGCGCTCCGCATCTTCCTCCGCACCGCCCGGGTCAATCTCTCGTCGCTGCTCGCAGCCCTCGGCGAGGGGAAGCTCCGGCCGAGGAGCTGAGCGAGGGGTCGCGGCGCATTCGCGCCGCGCTGCGCCTGCATCCCCGTCGCCTCCGGACCAGAGGCGCGCAGGCTCTGCGCGCTCCGGGCCCTCCGCGCATGCGCCCTATGCCGACGGGGCGAGGCCAGCGCCTTGCATCCCCGGGGCTGACGCGGGAACGTGAATCACAGTTCAACAACGAACACTGCGGAGTCGCAGATGCGCGAGGATCTCGTCGTCGGTCTTGCCGGTTCGGGCGGAGACGGCGTCGTGAGCGCCGGTGAGTCCCTGCTCGGCAGCGGCGTCGTCCCAGGGCTTCTACGCCCTGATGACCAAGAGCTTCGGTTCGCAGATCCGCGGGGGCGAGTCCTCCTGCCGGGTCCGCCTCTCGACGCACAAGGTGCTCAATCCGGGCGGCGTCCTGGACGTCGCCGTGGCGCTCAACTGGGAGGACTTCCGCCGCTTCGGGGCCGAGCTCCCCATCGGGCCGGACACGGTGCTCATCCACGAGGCCAAGGCCGGCGCGCCGCCCACGGACCTCACCCCGCCCGGCCAGCTCGCCAGGGAGATCCGCTCGGTGCCCGCTGTCCGAGCTCGCCAAGTCCGCCGCCGGGCACCGACCGCGCCAAGACCAGCGTCGTGCTCGGCGTGCTCTCCGGCTGGTTCGGTGTCCCGCGCGAGGCGCTGGAGCGCGGGCTGGAGAAGAAGTTCGCCAAGAAGGGCGAGGGGCTGCTCGAGGCGAACCGGAAGGCGCTCGCCGCCGGTCTGGCCTTCGCCACCCAGCACCCGCTCGCCCGGCCCCGGGCGCTGGCCCGCCCCGCCGCGCCCGCAGCCGAAGCTCCTGTGCGACGGCAACGAGATGTGCGCCTCGGCTGCCGTCTTCAGCGGCTGCGAGTTCTTCGGCGGCTATCCCATCACTCCGTCCACCGAGGTGATGCAGATCCTCTCCCGCGAGCTGCCGAAGTACGGCGGCGTCGTCCTCCAGGCCGAGGACGAGATCAGCGGCGTCGGAGCGGCCGTGGGCGCCTCGTTCGCCGGCAAGAAGTCCATGACCGCCACCTCGGGCCCCGGGCATGTCGCTCAAGACCGAGATGCTGGGCCTGGCCACCATCGCCGAGCTGCCGCTGGTCCTGCTCAACGTGCAGCGCGGCGGCCCGTCCACCGGGCTTCCCACCAAGCCCGAGCAGTCGGACCTCTTCCAGGCGGCGTTCAGCGCCCACGGCGACGTGCTCCGTCCGGTGCTCGCGCCGACCAGCGTCGAGGACACCTTCCGCCTCACGGTGGAGGCCTTCAACCTCGCCGAGCAGTACCAGACGCCGGTGGTCATCCTCTCCGACCAGGAGATCGCCCAGCGCAAGGAGACGGTGGACCCGATCGACGTCTCGCGCTTCGAGATCCTCGAGCGGCTGCGACCGACCGAGGAACAGCTGGCCCAGGGGTACCAGCGGTTTGCCGACTGCCCACCGGGGTGAGCCCCATCAGCCACCCGGGGATGAAGGGCGGCAACTACCTCGCCGCCGGAATCGAGCACGACGCGCAAGGGAGCCCCGACCGCGAGCGGGGCGATGCACGCGGCGATGAACGCCAAGCGCTTCCGGAAGCTCGACCCGCTCCAGGATCGCGCCGACCTCTTCGAGCACGAGGGCCCCCGGGACGCGCCGCTGGCGCTGGTGAGCTGGGGCAGCTCGGCCGGGGTCGCTCGCGAGGCGTTCACCCTGGCCCGGGCCGCCGGGCTACCAGTCAAGCTCCTCGTCCCGTACCTGCTCTATCCCGTGGCCGAGCCCGTCTACCGCGCGTTCTTCGCCTCCGTGCGGCGTGGCCTGGTGCTCGAGCTGTCGCACCAGGGGCAGCTGTACCGGATCCTCCGGATGTTCGTCGACGTGCCCGCCGGGGTGACGTCGTTCGCCCGGAGCGGGGCCCAGCCGTTCCGCGCGGACGAGGTGGTCGCGCGGCTCCAGCAGCAGGCGGAGGGTCTGTAGATGGAATCCTTCCTCGCTCCCAACGACTACAAGAGCCCGCTCAAGCCCATCTGGTGCCCGGGCTGCGGCGATTTCGGCGTGGTGCAGGCGCTCTACCGGGCGCTGAGCGCCATCGGCCGCCCGCCGCACGAGATCGCCTTCATCTCCGGCATTGGCTGCTCGAGCCGGATCCCCGGCTACACCACCGCCTACGGGTTCAACAGCGTCCACGGCCGCGCGCTCCCGATCGCGCAGGGCGTGAAGCTGGCCAACCCGGACCTCCTGGTGGTGGTGGCGGGCGGCGACGGCGACGGCTTCTCCATCGGCGGCGGGCACGTGCCGCACGCCATCCGCCGGAACGTGGACCTCACCTACCTGGTCATGGACAACCAGGTGTACGGGCTCACCAAGGGCCAGCTCTCGCCCACGGCGACCCGCGGCCTGAAGACCGTCACCTCGCCGTACGGCAGCCTCGAGCAGCCCATCAACCCGCTGCTCACCGTGCTGGCCTACGGCGCGGGCTTCGTGGCGCAGGCCACCCCGGCGGACATGCCCGGGATGACCACGCTCATCGAGGAGGCGATCCGCTACCCCGGCTTCTCCTTCGTCAACATCCAGTCGCCCTGCGTGACCTTCGGCGAGGAGGAGCAGCAGCTCCGGGCGCACAAGGCGCACATGAAGCCGCTGGCCAGCCTGGGGCACGACCCGGCGAACCAGCTCGCGGCGCTGGACCTCGCCCGGGCGTACGGGACCGAGCTGTACACGGGGTGTTCTACCGGAATCCGGATCCTCCGCCGACCTACGACGCGCTGATTCGCCAGCGCCAGACGGAGCTCCAGAGGGGCGAGCCCCGGCCGCGGGCGCGGGTCCTCGAGGCGTATCTGAGATCGTGAAGGAGGGCACCATGGGTCCCATCATCGGCATCGACGTCGAGCGGCTCACGCTGCGGGACGCGCTCGACCTGGCGGTCCTCATCGAGGAGGAAGCGCGCGACCGCTACTGGGAGTTCGCCGAGCAGCTCGCTACCCACGACACCCCCGAGGTGGCCGACTTCTTCACCCGCATGGCGCGCATCGAGGACCGCCACCGGGCCGAGCTGCTCGAGCGGCGCCAGACCCTCTTCGGCGACGCCCCGTCCACGGTCACGCGCCGGAACATCTTCGACGTGGAGGCGCCGACCTACGACGGGGCCCGGGCCTTCATGGGCGTCCGCCGAGCGCTCGAGACCGTGCTCGCTGCCGAGGTCAAGGCCCACGACTTCTTCGAGGAGGCGCTGCCCCGCGTCAAGGACCCCGAGTTGAGGGTCTTCTTCCAGGAGCTCCGGGACGAGGAGGTACACCACCAGTTGCTGGTGAAGGCCGAGCTGGCGCGCTGCCCTGAGAAGAATGACGATTCAGAGGCCTATGCGGACGACCCCGTCGCGCAGTAGGACCTCGGGCCCTGGAGCACGCGCATGACCCAGGGCCTGGCCCTCCTCGCATTCCTCGTCATCTCGTTCCTCGCCATCGGCAGCTTGCTCGTGGGCGCGAAGATCCTCCGCGTGCGCGCGCGCGTCGACAGCCCGCTGAAGCGCGAGACCTACGAGTGCGGCGAGACGCCCCAGGGCATGGCCTGGGTGCGCTTCCACGCGCGGTACTACGTGGTGGCGCTCTTCTTCGTCCTCTTCGACATCGAGGCCGCGCTCATCCTGCCCTGGAGCACCATCGTCCGGCAGGTGGGGACGACTGGCCTGGTGGCGGTGGGGACGTTCGTGGGAGTCCTGATGCTCGGCTGGGCATGGGCGATCCGGAAGGGAGCGCTGGAGTGGGTGTGAAGACGGTCGACGACGGCGCAGCGTTCGAGCACCCGCTGTACCGGACGCTCCTCAACGTGCCGGGCCTCTCGGTGGCCACCGCGGTGCTCGACGACGTGCTCACCTGGGGCATGAGCAACGCCCTCTGGGTGTTCCCGATGGCGACCAGCTGCTGCGGCATCGAGTTCATGGCCGCGGCGGCGAGCCGGGTGGACCTCGACCGGATGGGCACCATCGTCCGGGCCACGCCGCGGCAGGCGGACGTGATGGTGGTGGCGGGGACCATCACCGTGAAGATGGCATCGCGGGTGAAGAAGCTCTGGGACCAGATGCCCGAGCCCAAGTGGTGCATCGCCATGGGGTCGTGCGCGATCTCCGGCGACTTCTACCGGAACCTGTACTCGGTGGTCCCGGGGGTGGACACGTTCCTCCCGGTCGACGTCTACGTGCCCGGCTGCCCGCCCAACCCCGAGGCGCTGATGCACGGGTTCCTCCGCCTCCAGGAAAAGATCCGGAGGGGCCGCAAGGGCGAGAACGTCGTCCCCGAGCCGAACCCCGAGCTCCTCCGCGTCACCCGCCCGTCCATCCCGCGGCTGGTGGACCACGAGCGGACCGCGGAGATGGATCGGGCGCAGACCGAGTCGGCCGACATCGCCACCGAGGTCGAGGTCACCCCGCGGGTCCAGGCCACGCTCGCGCCCGAGCCGGCCGAGCTGGCATCCAACCTCGCCGGCCCGGACCTGCCGGGCGTCCTCACCGAGCTGGGCATCCCGGCGACCACCGAGCTCGGCCCGCCGCTCGTCCCCGCGGCACGGCACCTCGAGGTCGCCGGCCGGCTGAAGACGCGCGGGTACCGGCAGCTCGTCTCCATCGTCGCCACGCACTGGGTGCCGGGCACCGGACGCAAGGGGAAGGCTCCGGACGAGCCCGAGCACTTCGAGGTGTCGTATCTGCTGCGGACGGTGGGGAGTGGCTCGCGGGTGGCCACCTGGGCGGTGCGCCTCGCCCCCGGAGAGCCCGTCGCCTCGCTGGCCCGGCTGTACGCCGGCGCCGACTGGCAGGAGCGTGAGCAGTTCGACCTGGTGGGCGTGGTCTTCGCGGACCACCCGGACCTGCGACGGTTGATGATGCCCGAGAACTACGACCGCCACCCTCTCCGGCGAGACCTGCCGGCGAATCTCCCGTACGCGCCCTGGAGATGACCGCCTTGCAGACGGTGCAGATCACGCGACGGGTCGACCCGCACCTCTCGATCGACCGCTACGATCCCGAGGGGGAGCTGATGCTCCTGCACTTCGGGCCGCAGCACCCGTCCACGCACGGCGTGTTCCGGATGGACCTCTACCTGGACGGCGAGCGGGTGGTGAAGGTCGTCCCCCACGTGGGCTACCTCCACCGGGCGGTGGAGAAGCTCTGCGAGACGCTGGCCTACGTGCAGATCACGCCCATCGTCGACAAGAACGACTACGTCGCGCCCATGACCAACGAGCAGGCGCTGAACATGGCCTTCGAGGCGGCGCTCAAGCTCGAGGTGCCGCGGCGCGCCCGGTGGATGCGGACGATCTTCGCCGAGCTGCAGCGGATCGCCTCGCACCTCCTGTGGCTCGGGACCTTCGCCCTGGACCTCGGTGGGGCGCTGGGCGGCGGCTCGACGGTGTTCCTCCACTGCTTCCGCGAGCGCGAGCTGGTGCTGGACCTGTTCGAGGAGGTCACCGGCGCGCGGTTCCACTACAACACCCACACGCTCGGCGGGAACCGGCACGACCTGCCCGCGGGCTGGAGCGCCAGGGTCCGCGCGGCGCTCGACGTCATCGCGTCGCGGCTGAACGAGTACGAGTCGATGACGCTCGACAACCGCATCTTCCTCGACCGGACCATCGGGGTGGGGAAGCTGGACGCGGAGCTCGCGCTCGAGCTGGGCATCACCGGCCCCATCCTCCGGGCCTGCGGCGTGGACCACGACCTCCGGCGCGACGCGCCCTTCCATGCCTACGACGAGGTGAAGGTCAACGTGGTCACGGCGAAGGGTGGCGACTGCCTGGCCCGGGCACAGGTCCGGTTCGGCGAGATGCGGGAGAGCGTCCGGCTGGTGCGGGAGATGGTCGATTCGGTGCCGGAGGGCAGCATCAACTCCGGCAAGCCGGTGAAGCTCCCGGTGCAGACCAAGATTCCGCCGTGCCAGGTGTACGTGGCCATCGAGACGCCCCGCGGCGAGCTGGGGACCTACCTCATCTCGGACGGGACGCAGTTCCCGTACCGGCTGAAGATCCGCCCTCCGAGCCTGCACGCGCTCTCGGCGTTGCCCTACATCATCCCCGGGGGCAACGTCAGCGACGCGGTGGCGATCCTCGGCTCGTTGGATCCGATCATGGGTGAGGTGGATCGGTGAACGAGGGGCTCGTCCACGGCGCGGTGTACTCGGTGCTCATCATCACCGTGGTGCTCACCGCCACGGCGATGGCCCTGTGGTTCGAGCGGAAGTTCGCCGCCCGGCTCCAGACCCGGCTCGGCCCGACGATGGTCGGTCCCTCGGGGCTGCTGCAGCCGGTGGCGGATCTCCTGAAGCTCCTCCAGAAGGAGGACATCGTCCCGGAGAAGGCCGACTCGGTCATCTTCAACCTTGTGCCGCCGCTCGCCGCCCTGACGGCCCTCGGGGCCGCGGCGGTGGTCCCGTTCTCTCCCACCGTCGTCGCCTCGGACCTCGACGTGGGCGTGCTCTACGTGCTCGCCATTGGCGCGGTGACGGTGCTCCCGGTGTTCGGGGCAGGGTGGTCGAGCAACAACAAGCTCGCGCTCCTCGGCGGGATGCGCGGCGGTGGCCCAGTCGATCTCCTACGAGGTGCCGCTGCTGCTCTCGGCGATGGTGCCGGTCATCCTCTCCGGGTCGCTGCGGTTCGGGGCCATCGTGCAGGCCCAGGCCGACCACCACTGGTTCGTGGTCTGGCCCTTCTTCATCGGCATCCCGGCGTTCGCCATCTTCCTCCTGGCGATGCTCGCCGAGGCGAACCGCATCCCCTTCGACATCCCCGAGGCGGAGAGCGAGCTCGTGGCCGGCGTGACCACCGAGTACACCGGGATGAAGTTCGCGCTCTTCTACATGGCCGAGTACATCCACACCATCGTCGCCTCGGCGGTGGGCGCGGCGCTGTTCCTCGGCGGCTGGGACGGGCCGTTCTGGCCGGGGCTGCACTGGATGGTGCTGAAGACGCTGCTCCTCTTCGTGACGGTGTACTGGATCCGCTGGTCGCTCCTGCGGTTCCGGTCGGACCAGCTGATGGGGCTGTGCTGGAAGTACCTCGTGCCGGCGAGCGTGCTCCTGGTGGGCGCCTCCGCCGTCTGGGTGGTGTTCCTGTGAGGAGCTACTTCGCCTCGGCCGCGCGCGCGCTGGCCACGAGCTTCAGCAACGTCTTCCGCAAGCCGGTGACGGTGGAGTTCCCCGACGTCATCCGGCCCGCGCGCCGAGCGCTACCGGGCGCAGCTTCGCCCTGCTCCACGAGGAGGACGGGGACGAGGCCTGCATCGGGTGCCTGCAGTGCGAGCGCATCTGCCCCTCGGAGGTCATCTCCATCAAGGCCGCAGGAAAGCGCGAGTCGCCGATCACCGGGAAGAAGCGGGGCTATGCCGACGACTTCGTGCTCGACCTGAACGCCTGCATCTACTGCGAGCTCTGCGTCCAGGTCTGCCCTACCGACGCCATCGTCATGACCCGGGAGCCCGAGGTGCCGGCGTACGGACGCGAGGACCTGGTCCTCACCATGGCCAAGCTCTATGCCAACGAGAAGTCGAAGCTGCGGGCGTGGGGTGATGCGACGCGGCTGAACGCGATGCAGACGCCGCCGAAGGCCCCGAAGCCGGAGCCCACCGCGAAGCCCGCGGCTCCGGCGGCGGCTGCTCCCGTCTCGGCGAGCGTTCCGGCTTCCCCGGCGGCGGTGGCTCCAGTCACGACCGCCCCCGCTGCCGGAGGTCCCGCCCCGTCCGCCGCGCCCGTTCCTTCGCCGGCTCCGAGCGCAGGGGGCACCGCGCCGACCTCGCCTGCGTCGGCGGCCGCCGCGCCCATCGCTTCGCTGGCTCCGAGCGCGACGGTGACCGCGCCGGCCTCGCCTGCATCGGCGGCCGCCCCGGCCGTGCCGTCCGCCGGCCCCGTCGCGACCGGAGCAGGGGCCTCGGCCTCCGACTCGCCTGCCGCGCCGCCACCGGCCGCGAGCCCGTCACCGAACCCCTCCGGCGAGGGCAACGCGTGAGCGCCTCCGAGCTGGGCTTCGGGCTCCTCGCCTTTCTGCTGGTCGGCTTCCCCGCGATCTTGGTGGTGACCAGCCGCAACCTGGTCCGCGCGGTCCTCTGGCTGGCCGGGACGTTGCTCGGCACGGCGGTGATGTACGGACTCCTGCACGCTCCCTTCCTCGCCGGGGTCCAGGTGCTCACCTACGTGGGCGGCGTCGTCACCCTGATGATCTTCGGAGTGATGGTCACCCGGAAGTACGACGGCACGACGGTTGGCATCGACGGCACCAATCGCGTCCGCGGCGCCATTGCGGCCCTGGCGTTCTTCGGCCTCGTCGCCTCCGCGATCTTCCGGACCGACCTCTCGGAGCTCACCGCGGTGGAGCCCCCGTCGACGCAGGACCTCGCGCTGGCGCTGCTCGACCGGTACCTCATCGCCTTCGAGGTCGCCTCGGTGCTCCTGCTCGCTGCGATCATCAGCGCGGTGGTGCTCGCCCGACGGCGGGACCCGTCCCCCGAGGGGGTCGAGGCGCCGGAGCCGGTGGCGCTGCGGGAAGGGAGCCCGCCATGACGCTGCGCGCGCTCCTCCTGGTCGCGACCGCGCTCTTCGCCACCGGCATCTACGGCCTGCTCACCCGGCGGCAGGCGGTGGCGCTCCTGCTCTCGATCGAGGTCATGGCCAACGCTGCCAACCTGGTCTTCGTCGCCTTCGCCCGGTTCGGCGGCGCGCCGGGCCACCCGCTGGTCCTCTTCGCCCTGGCCATCACCGTGGCCGAGGTCGCGGTGGGGCTTGCCCTGGTCCTGCTCCTGTACCGGAGGCACGGGGACACGCTGCTCGAGCTGGCGAGCGAGGCAAAGGGATGAGCCCGTCGGTGCTCCTCGCACTGGTGGCGGTCGGCGCTCCGCTCGCCGCCGCCCTCCTGTCGGTTCTCCTCCCCCCGCTCCGACACCGGGGTGCTCCCTCCGCCGTGCTGACCATCGTCGGGAGCGTGCTCGCCACCGGCGCGGCCGGAGCCCTGGTGGCCCAGGACGTCGCGGGCCGTGCCATCCGGGCCACCGTTCCATGGATGCTGGTGCAAGGCCGGGGGCTCGGCGAGATTGGGCGTGCGGCTCGACGCCGTCTCCATCCCGATGCTCGCGGTGGTGTGCCTGGTCGCCCTCGCGGTGCAGGTCTACTCGCTCGCCTACATGCACGGCGAGACGCACCGTTCCTACGGCCGGTACTTCACTTACCACGCGCTCTTCCTCTTCAGCATGAACACCCTGGTGCTCGCCCCGGACCTGCTCCAGGCGTTCGCCGGGTGGGAGCTGGTCGGTCTGGTGAGCTACCTCCTCATCGGCTTCCACTTCGACCGCCCGACCGCCGCGCGGGCGGCGGTGAAGGCCTTCTGGATGACCAAGCTCGCGGACATGGGCTTCCTGTTCGCGCTCCTGCTCCTGTACTCGCGCACCGGCGCGTTCTCCTGGGACGTGGCGCTCCGGCCCGAGGTGGCCGAGGCGACCGCGGCCCTCATCTTCATCGCGGTGATGGGCAAGTCCGCCCAGTTCCCGCTGCACGTGTGGCTCCCCGACGCGATGGAAGGACCCACGCCGGTCTCGGCGCTGCTTCACGCCGCGACGATGGTGGCCGCGGGCGTGTACCTCGTCGTCCGGGCGGACCCGCTCTTCACCCAGGCACACTGGGTCCAGGGGGGGATGCTGTGGATCGGGACCATCACCGCGGCCTTCGCCGCGCTGCTGGGCCTGGTGCAGACCGACATCAAGCGCGTCCTGGCGTACTCCACCTGCTCGCAGCTGGGCTTCATGGTGGCGGCACTGGGAGCTGGCTCGGCGTTCGCCGGGTACTTCCACCTGGGGACCCATGCCTTCTTCAAGGCGCTGCTGTTCCTCGGCGCGGGCAGCGTCATCCACGCGGTGCACTCCAACTTCATGAGCGACATGGGCGGGCTGGGGCGCAAGATGCCGGTCACCGCGGCCACCTTCGCCGTGGGAGCCCTGTCCCTCGCCGGCGTTCCCCCGTTCGCCGGCTTCGCCTCGAAGGACGCCATCCTCACCGCCGTCGAGGGGCGGGCAGGGTGGATTCCGTGGGCGCTGCTCCTGGCCACCGCCTTCCTGACCGCGTTCTACATGGGCCGGGTGCTGGTCCTGACCTTCCTCGGCAAGCCCTCGGCCGCGGCGGCGCACGCGCACGAGTCCCCGGCCGTGATGACCGGGCCGCTGCTCGCCCTCGCCATCCCCACGGTGGCCGGCGGACTGCTCGGACCCTGGCTCGCCCGCGGGATGGGTGAGGAGATGCACCTGCACCTCGGGCTGACCCCGGTCCTGGCGAGCGTGGCCGCGCTCTCGGGCCTCACGCTCGCCGCTCGTGCTCTACTCGCGCGGCCGTGAGGCTCCCCTGGCCGGCGCCATCGCCGCGCTGGACCGGGCGTCAATCGTCGACCGGGCCTGGGCGTTCGGCTACCGCGGCGTGCTGCTCCCCCTGGGGAGCGTGCTCCGCTGGGTCGACCGCTACCTCGTCGATGGGCTGATCAACGGTCTGGGCTGGGGGACGCTCGAGGTCGGCACCGTGGTTCGCCCGATCCAGACCGGCCGGACCCGCGACTACGCGCTGGCGGTCGTCATCGGCGCGGTGGTGCTGCTGGTTCTCGGAGCCTGGCAGTGAGGGGGCACCTGCTCGCGTGGATGGTGGCCTCGCCGGCGATCGCTGCCGCGGTGCTCCTCCTCATCCCGGGGCGCATGCGGCAGGCCATCCGCTGGGTGTCGCTGGCCGGAGCGAGCGGCGGCCTGGTGGGGGCGGTGGTGGCGGCCGTCAGCTGGGACAAGGGCACCGGTGGCTTCCAGATGGCGGAGCGCTATCCGCTCGTGCCCTCGATGGGCATCTCGCTCTCGCTCGCCGCGGACGGCTGGAGCATCGCGCTCGTGCTCCTCACCGGCATCATCATCGTCACCGGTGTGCTGGCGAGCTGGACGGTCCAGCGCCGGGACAAGGAGTTCTTCGTCCTCCTGCTCACCCTGGTGACCGGCGTGTTCGGGGTGTTCGTCAGCCAGGACCTGTTCGTCTTCTTTCTCTTCTACGAGATCGCCGTGCTGCCGATGTACCTGCTCATCGGCATCTGGGGCAGCAGCCACAAGGTGAAGGCGGCCGGCCCCTTCAAGGGCGCGTGGCGCTGGTTCGCGGTGGGAACCCGCGAGTACGCGGCGATGAAGCTCACCCTGATGCTGCTGGTGGGGTCGGCGGCCATCCTGGTCGCCATGTTCGGGCTCTGGTCGCGCGCCGGTGCCGCCACCTTCGACCTCGCCCAGCTCGCCGCGGCGGCCATCCCGCGCTCGACGCAGATGTGGGTCTTCCCGCTGCTCTGGCTCGGCTTCGGGACGCTCGCCGGCGTCTTCCCGTTCCACACCTGGAGCCCGGACGGCCACGCCTCGGCGCCGACCGCGGTGAGCATGCTGCACGCCGGCGTGCTGATGAAGCTCGGCGCGTTCGGCGTGATGCGCGTGGGCATGGTGCTCGCGCCCGAGGCGGCGGTGGCCTGGGCTCCCCTGGTTGGCGCGGTGGCGGTGGTGAACATCCTCTACGGCGCGCTCTGCGCCGCGGCCCAGGACGACCTCAAGTACATCGTGGCCTACTCGTCGGTGAGCCACATGGGCGTGGTGATGCTCGGGGCGGCCACCCTGACCCCGGTGGGCTGGAACGGGGCGGTGTTCCAGATGTTCGCCCACGGCATCATGACCGGGCTCTTCTTCGCCCTGGTGGGCCTGGTCTACGAGCGGGCCCACACCCGGGACCTCGCCAAGATGGGCGGCTTCGCCCACGCCATGCCGGCCATCGCCGCGTTCTTCACCCTGGGCGCGCTGTCCTCCCTCGGTCTCCCCGGGACGGCCGGGTTCGTGGCCGAGTTCCTGGTCTTCCTCGGCGCGGCGACCGGCCGGAGCGCCTGGTGGACCATCCCCGCGGTGCTCGGCGCGTTCGTCACCGCGGTGTACGTGCTCCGGGCCTCGAAGATCATCTTCTGGGGGCCGAGGCCGGTGGGGGATGTCGCGCATCTGAGCGACCCGCACCGGACGGAGTGGTTCGCCCCGGTGGTGCTCTGCACCTGCCTGGTGGTCTTCGGCGTCTGGCCGCGGCTCATCCTCGACGTCATCGACGCCACCACCTCCGGGTACCTGAACCGGGTGGCGCTGGTGGCGGAGGCGCTCCGTCGATGAACCCCTGGTTCCAGCTGCTCGGTCCGGCGATGGCGGTGGCCGCCATCGGCGCGCTGGTCCTCGGAGGCGACACCCTCCTGCCCGGCCGGGGGCGGCTGTGGGGCTGGCTCGCCGTGGCGCTGCTGCTCGCGCTCCTCGGGCTCTCGCTGGGGATGAACTCGGCGGGCGCCGCTCCCCACCGGGCGTACGTCGCCGGGCCCTGGTCCCTGTTCCTCCAGCGGATCTTCGTCGTCAGCGCGCTGCTGGCCATCCTCGGCTCGATGGACTGGCTCGAGTCGCGCGCCGGGGGCCGTCAGGCCGAGTACCTGGCCCTGGTCCTCTTCAGCACCTCGGGGATGATGATGATCCCGGGGGCGCGGGACTGGGCGCTCCTCGTGGTCTCCTTCGAGCTGATGGGCATTCCGCTCTACGCGCTCGTCGCCTGGGCCAAGAACGACGGGCCCCCGGACCGGCCGCGCCTGGCTTCCGAGGCGGGGCTGAAGCTCTTCGTCACCGGGACGGCGAGCTCGGCGCTGACCTTCTTCGGGCTGGCGCTGGTGGTCGGCCTGAGCGGGACGACGCAGATCGACGTGGTGGCCGACCCGGCGCGGGCGCCGCTCGCGGCGGTGGGGATGCTGCTCATCATCGCCGGCTTCGGCTTCAAGATCGGCGCGGTGCCGTTCCACTTCTGGGTACCGGACACGTACCAGGGTGCGCCCACGCCCTTCGTGGCGTTCCTCTCGGTGGCGCCGAAGCTGGGCGGCCTCGCCGCGCTCGCGGTGGTCCTGCTGCACGGCTGGGCGCGCCAGGGCAGCCTCTGGGGGCCGGCGGTGGTGCTCCTGTCGGCGGCGAGCATGGTGGTCGGCAACGTCTTCGCCCTCAACCAGTCCGACGTCCGGCGTCTGCTCGGGTTCTCCGGCATCGCGCAGATGGGCTACGTGCTCATCGGCCTCGCGGCGCGGACCCGGGCGGGGCTGGCGATGGCGCTGTTCTTCATGGCCACCTACGTCTTCACCAACCTCGGTGCGTTCCTGGTGCTGCACGCCGGAGCCGAGGGGTCGGGCGGCCACGGCGTGACCAAGCTGGCCGGTCTGTCGCGCCGCGCCCCGGCGCTCGGGGCGGCGCTGCTGATCTTCCTGCTCTCGCTGGCGGGCATCCCGTTCGTCGCCGGGTTCTGGGCGAAGCTCTTCGTGCTTCTCGCCGGCTACCGTGCTGGGCTCGGCTGGCTGGTCGTGCTCGGCGTTGCGCTCGCGGTGCTGGGCCTCTTCTACTACCTGAGCGTGGCCCGCTCGACGTTCATGGCCGAGGGGGAGGGGAGCGCACCGGTGCCGACGCGCCTTCCGCTCCGGCTCGCCATCGGCGTTTGCCTCGTCGCGGTGGTGGGCCTGGGGCTCTGGCCGCGGCCGCTGCTCGAGGCAGCGGACGTCGCGGCGGCGGATCTGCTCGCAGAGCCGGCCGCGGTCTCGTCCCGACGCTGACCTGGGCGCCCGAGGTCCGGGGCTAGCCCATGAAGGTGTCGATGACGATGATGTCGTCGCGGAGCACTTCCGGGCTCAGCGCGTGGTGCTCCTCGCCGTCCATGTCCGCGCGGAGCCGGCGCACGAAGTCCTCGATGCGCTGGACGGTGGCATCGATGTCCAGGTCCAGCGCCAGCCGGCTCAGCTCGGCGATCGCCGCGCGCTGCGCCCTGTGCTCCTCGTCCATCGCCTCGACGCGGGCCGGGCCCCAGGCGTCGACGTCGACCAGCAGGGGACGGAGCACCGTCTCCTCGTGGCTCAGGTGGCGGAGGAAGGCGTCCTGGAACGTCCGGAGCGTGCCGCGGAGACGCCCGATGGCGCCCGGGACACGCCGCGTCATCTCTCCCAGCGTCTCGTCGATCTCCTCGAGGACGTCCCGGATGACGGTGTGCTCGTCGAGGATGAGGCTGCGGACCTGACTCGCGCTCAGCTCCATGGTGGTCCTCCTGGGCAGACCCGCAATCCCTTCGGCCGCCGGACGCCCGTCAGCCTTGCGGACGCACAGCTTGCGCAGCGGACCCCCCGGTCCGAGCACGTCCAGATTCATGCGAGAAGTGTGCGCGGAGCGGGCGCTGGTCACCGCGGAGTCGCCTCGGCCAGAAACCGGAACACCTCCGGCGCCGCACGGAGCCCGCATCGCGTGCGGCGCAAGGACCCGGCCCTGGGGCGCGTGCGCATCGCTTGCGCCGGAGGAGAGCCCAGGCGAGCGGCATACCCCGTGCTACCGCTGGAGCGCATGAGCACGCCTCGCCTCCTCACCGTGGACGGGAACGAGGCCGTGGCCTCGGTTGCCCACCGGCTGTCCGAGACCATCGCCATCTACCCCATCACTCCCTCCTCGACGATGGCCGAGCTGGCGGACGAGTGGTCGGCGCACGGGCAGCAGAACATCTGGGGCGTGGTCCCGCGGGTCGTCCAGCTCCAGTCCGAGGCGGGCGTGGCGGGGGCGGTCCACGGGGCCCTCCAGGCCGGGGCGCTGACGACGACCTTCACCGCGTCGCAGGGCCTGCTGCTGATGATCCCCAACCTCTACAAGATCGCCGGGGAGCTGACGGCGTTCTGCATGCACGTGGCGGCGCGCACGCTGGCCACGCACGCGCTCAGCATCTTCGGGGACCACTCGGACGTCATGGCCTGCCGGCAGATCGGGCTCGGGCTCCTGGCCTCGGGCTCGGTGCAGGAGGCGCACGACCTCGCGGCGGTGGCCCACGCGGCGACGCTGCGGGCCCGGGTGCCGTTCATCCACTTCTTCGATGGGTTCCGCACCTCGCACGAGGTGGCGAAGATCGCCGAGCTGTCCGACGAGCAGCTCCGGGCGATGGTGAACGAGGAGGCGATCGCCGCCCACCGGAGCCGCGCGCTCGACCCGGAGCACCCGGTGCTCCGCGGCACGGCCCAGAACCCGGACGCCTTCTTCCAGGCCCGCGAGGCGTGCAATCCGTTCTACGCCGCCTGCCCCGAGATCGTGCAGGAGGAGATGGACCGGCTGGCGGAAGCTCACCGGCCGCCAGTACCACCTGGTCGACTACCACGGTCACCCGCAGGCCGAGCGGGTGGTGGTGGCCATGGGATCGGGCGCCGAGGTGGCGCACGAGACGGTCGACTGGCTCCTGTCCAAGGGAGAGCGGGTCGGCGTCCTGAAGATCCGGCTGTACCGGCCGTTCCCGGCGGCGGAGTTCCTTGCCGCGCTTCCGAAGACCGCCCGCGCGGTGTCGGTGCTCGATCGCACCAAGGAGCCCGGAGCCCCCGGCGAGCCGCTGTACATGGACGTGCTGACGACGTTCGCCGAGGCCCGCGCCAGCCGTCCGATCCCGACCGTGGTGGGCGGCAGGTACGGGCTGTCCTCGAAGGAGTTCGATCCCGGGATGGTGCGGGCGGTCTTCGAGAACCTCGCCCGCCCCGAGCCGAAGAACCACTTCACGATCGGCATCGTCGACGACGTCACCCGGACCTCGCTCGAGTGGAAGCGGGACTTCGAGATCTCCGTCCCGGGCCGGACCCAGGCGGTCTTCTACGGCCTCGGCTCCGACGGGACCGTCGGCGCGAACAAGGCCTCGATCAAGATCATCGGCGAGGAGACCGACCACGCCGCCCAGGGTTACTTCGTCTACGACTCGAAGAAGTCGGGGGCGATGACCATCAGTCACCTCCGCTTCGGGCCAGGGCCCATCCGCTCGTCGTACCTGGTCAAGCAGGCCGGCTTCGTGGGCGTGCACCAGTTCCAGCTCATCGACCGGATGGACGTGCTCGAGCTCGCGGCGCCCGGCGCGGTGGTGCTGATCAACGCGCCCTACACCGCGGAGCAGGTCTGGGACCGGCTGCCGCGCGAGTTCCAGGAGACGGTGCTGGAGAAGAAGCTGCAGCTCCACGTCATCGACGCGGTGAAGGTCGCCCAGGCGGCGGGGATGGGCGGGCGGATCAACGCGGTGATGCAGGCCTGCTTCTTCGCCCTCTCGGGCGTGCTCCCGCGCGACGAGGCCATCGACGCAGATCAAGAAGTCCATCGAGAAGACCTACAAGAAGAAGGGCGCCGAGGTGGTCCGGCGGAACCACGCCGCGGTGGACGCCTCGCTCGCCTCGCTCTTCCCGGTGAAGGTGCCGGGGAAGATGACCGCGACCCGCGGCCGGCCGCCGGTGGTCGCGCCCGCGGCGCCGGACTTCGTGCGCCGGGTCACGGCGGTGATGCTGGAGAACAAGGGCGACCTGCTCCCGGTCAGCGCCTTCCCCATCGACGGGACGTGGCCCACGGCGACGGCGAAGTGGGAGAAGCGGAACCTCGCGCTGGAGATCCCCGTCTGGGACGCGCCGATCTGCATCCAGTGCAACAAGTGTGCGCTGGTCTGCCCGCACGCGGCCATCCGGACCAAGGTCTACGGCGAGGGGGCGGTGGCCACGGCGCCGCAGGGCTTCAAGCACATGGCCTTCAAGGGCCAGGCCGGAAGCGCGTACACCGTCCAGGTCGCGCCGGAGGACTGCACCGGGTGCGGGCTGTGCATCGAGGTCTGCCCGGCCAAGGACAAGGCGAACCCCCGCCACAAGGCGCTGGAGCTCGCGCCGCAGCCGCCGCTCCGGGAGCAAGAGAAGCGAAGTCGTTCGAGTTCTTCCTCGACCTTCCCGAGGTGGACCGGACCACGCTCCGGCTGGACGTGAAGGGCTCGCAGTTCCTCCAGCCGCTCTTCGAGTTCTCGGGCGCCTGCTCCGGGTGCGGTGAGACGCCGTACATCAAGCTGCTCACCCAGCTCTTCGGCGACCGGCTGATCATCGCCAACGCCACCGGCTGCTCGTCGATCTACGGCGGGAACCTCCCGACGACGCCGTACACGGTGAACCGCGAAGGGCGCGGCCCGGCCTGGGCCAACTCGCTCTTCGAGGACAACGCCGAGTTCGGCTTCGGCATCCGGCTCGGGTCGGACGCGCTCCGGCACCTCGCGGAGACCGTGCTCAAGCGGCAGGCCCCGGCGCTCGGGGACGCGTTCGTCACCGCGCTGCTCGAGGCGGACCAGTCCACCGAAGCCGGCATCGCCGCCCAGCGGAAGCGGGTGGCCGAGCTGAAGGCCCGGCTGAAGCCCGACACGCCTCGAGGGCCGGACCCTGCTCGGCCTGGCCGACCACCTGGTGAAGAAGAGCGTGTGGATCGTCGGCGGCGATGGCTGGGCCTACGACATCGGCTACGGCGGGCTCGACCACGTCCTCTCGACGGACGTGGACGTGAACATCCTGGTGCTCGACACCGAGGTGTACTCGAACACCGGCGGCCAGCAGTCCAAGGCCACGCCGCTGGGCGCCGCGGCCAAGTTCGCCGCTGGCCGGCAAGTCCATCGGGAAGAAGGACCTCGGGCTCCTGGCGATGGGCTACCGGCACCGCCTACGTGGCCCAGGTGGCCTTCGGGGCCAAGGACGCGCCAGACGGTGAAGGCGATGCTCGAGGCCGAGAGCTACCGCGGCCCCTCGCTGGTCATCGCCTACAGCCACTGCATCGCCCACGGCTACGACCTGGTGCACGGGCTCGAGCAGCAGAAGCGGGCGGTGGACTGTGCGACCTGGCCGCTCTACCGCTTCGACCCCCGGCGCATCGCCGCCGGGCAGCCGCCGCTGGTGCTCGATTCGGGGCCGGCAAAGATCCCGGTGAAGGACTACATGCGTGAGGAGGCCCGCTTCCGGATCACCGAGAGCCTCGACCCCGAGCGGTACAAGCAGCTCCTGGCCTGGGCGCAGCAGAACGTCACCCAGCGCTACGGCGTTTACGAGCAGCTGGCCAAGGTCGTCGTGCCGCAGGCCACGGCCATCCCCGATGTCCGGCCGCCGCCCGCGGCCAGCCCTGGAGTGAGCCCGCACATGGATCTCTCGGTCGAGTACCTGGGACTGAAGCTGGCGCACCCGCTCCTGCCGGGGGCCTCGCCGCTCGCGGACGAGCTGGGGACGGTCCGGGCGCTCGAGGACGCCGGGGCCCCGGCCATCGTGATGCGCTCGCTGTTCGAGGAGCAGCTCACGCAGGAGCAGCTGTCGACGTTCATGGCCACCGAGGGTCACCAGAGCTTCTCGGCGGAGGCCTCGAGCATGCTTCCGGAGCCGTCCGACTACCGGCTGGGCCCGGACCGGTACCTGGAGCAGCTGCGGAAGATTCCGCGCCGCGGTGAAGGTGCCGGTCATCGCCTCGCTCAACGGGACGACGCCCGGCGGGTGGATCGACTTCGCCCGGCTGATCGAGCAGGCGGGCGCCTCGGCGCTGGAGCTGAACCTCTACGCGGTGCCGACCGACCCGGCGCGCGACGGCGCGGCGGTGGAGAAGGACACGCTGGACCTGGTCCGGACCCTGAAGGGCAGGATCGAAGATCCCCGTCGCGGTGAAGCTCTCGCCCTTCTACACCTCCATCTCCAGCGTCGCCCGGGGGCTCGAGGAGGCGGGGGCGGACGCGCTGGTGCTCTTCAACCGGCTGTTCGAGCCGGAGATCGACGTGGAGGCGCTGGAGGTGAAGCGGGTGCTTCACCTCTCGGACAGCTCGGAGCTCCCGCTCCGGCTCCGCTGGCTGGCGATCCTGTCCGCGCAGCGGAAGATCCCCCTGGCGATCAGCGGCGGGGTGCACGAGACGGTGGACATCATCCGCGCGCTGATGGCGGGGGCGACCGCCGTCCAGCTGGTCTCGACCTTGCTCCGCAACGGCCCCTCGCGACTCCTCTCGCTCCGGGCCTCGCTCGAGCGGTGGCTGGTGGAGCGGGAGTACACCTCGGTCCGGCAGCTCCGGGGGAGCATGAACCTCAAGGCATGCCCCGACCCATCGGCGTACGAGCGGGCGAACTACATTCACCTGCTGCACGGGTGGCGGGAGCACCCCGGCACGTTTAGCGCGACACCGGGCCAGCCCGCCTCCTGCCCGGAGCGCTTGCCACAGCTATCGTGCCTGCGGTGGTTACCGGATCCGACCTCTGCGTCGAGGCTCGACGCCGTGGACCGTCGGGGCAATCGCCGTCGTCGCGTACGCGACTTAGCAACGTGGTGCACGAGGGGCTGCGGGCACGGCGGGCGCATGTCTCCTCGTGGGCGGGCACCCCGAGGAGCTCACCGCCACCTCCTTCAAGTGCTCCCTGGATGCCCTTCTCGTCCTCTGCCGGGCGCTCGCTCGCGGCCGGCGGCAGTCTGGCCATCCTCGCTGGCCGCTCGCCCTCTCCTGGACTGCGCTGCGGACCCTGCCGAGCGGGTCGGCGGCTGAGCGCGCGACTTTGCGTGGTTGATGCTCGCGGTCAACATGCTCCTAGTTCGCGTTCGGCGTATCTCCTCTTCTCGGGGCTCGGGGGCACGCTCGGACCACTGGGCCGTCGTGTACGCGGGGACGTCGCGGCCCCACCTTCGGGCGGCCTCGGCCCGGCCCGCGCCTCGGGGCGGGGCTCTACTTCCGGGTGGCTGCCGCGCCGTGCTGATTGCCGGAGCTCGAGCCATTCGTCGGACCCGGAGCCGAGAAGCGCGCCTCCCGCACCCGCGTGCTGACGCTCGTGCCGTACCTGGTTGGAGGCACGTCTCCTCGTCGTCGCCGCGGTTCGATTGCCAACCCCCACGGGCCGCTCGCTAGTGCTGATCGTCGGGCGCGGCCGCCTCATTCGCAGGGACGTCGCTCCTCGCCTGGTACCCGGGCCTTGCTCGCCGTCTTCCGGGCGCGTGCGGGCCCTACTCGACCGTAGCGTGCCGTGGAGCCATGGCTCGTCCTCGGCGCCGTCGTCCGGGCAGCCTTCGTGGGCCTGCTTGGTCCTGGCCCGGTGCTCGGCCGTTCGAGGCTCGAAGCGGACGGCGGCCCGTGCCATTCCTCCGGTCCCCGCCATCACCCTTGGTCCCATGGATCGGGCATCCCACGAGAGACACGGCGTGCTGCTCACCGGTGCGAGCGGCGTGATCGGACGGCGCGTGCTGCCACTCTCTGCTCGCCGCGGGATCATCCGGGTGACCGCCGCTCGGCCGCACGCCGGAGCAACGCGCGCTGCTCCGGTCGGTCGCTGAGCGACCCCGGTGGCCATGAACCTCCTGGAGCCGGCATCGGTGGGGGCGGTGGCTGGACATCACCGTGGTCATCAACCTGGCGACCCACATGCCGTCCTCCGCGCTCCGCATGCTCCTCCCCTGGTCATGGAGGGAGAACGACCGCATCCGGCGCGAGGGCTCGGCGATCCTCTTCGAGGCAGCCGTCGCGGCCGGCGTCGAGCGCTTCGTAGAGTCGTTCGCCCCCGTGCTCGAGGATGGCGGTCCGGCTACTTCTGGAGTGGCGCCCAGGGACTTGAATGCGCGGCGCCGTAACCGGCGTTCTCGACGCGAGGCTCCGCCGAGCGCTTCAGAGGGAGCGGCGCGGTGAGCTCCTCCCGTACCTTCTAGGACGGACGGATGCGTCCGCGCCTGCTCGCTTCATCCCGCCGGAGCGTCGCTGGGGCCGCTCCCTGGCGCGGCAGCGTACGGCTTCGGTCGAGGACGCGGCCTCGGGGTGGTACCCGCGGCTGTGGGTTCCCGCCGCCCTACACCGTCGCGACGATGAACCGGTGAGCCGGGAGGCGTTCGGAGATATGCGCCCCGGAGCTCGGGGGGCTCCGACACCGAGGCCGCTCCCCGGCTGGCTCACCGCGCTCGGGGGCAAGACAGCCGAGCTGCTCTCGCGCTCGCAACGGATGAGCAACGGCAAGCTGAAGCGCGCGTCCGGCTGGGCACCCCGCTGGCGGAGCGTCCCCGAGGGCATTCCCGAGGCCGCCCGTCAGCTCGGGCTCGTCATCGGGTCGCGATCCGCGGTCACATCCCGGGCATCGACAGGAACTCGAAGACCTCGATCGACGCCCCCGGCATCTTGAAGTGCGGATGGCCCTCGAGCTGTCGCCTCCCTCGACCTCTCCCTGGAGACCGAGACCGCCGGCTGTCTCCGGGTCATACCCGCTGTACGGTCAACACGTTCGTGTTCCCGGGCTCGTTCAGCGGGACGCCGGCGACGATGGCGATTCGCTCTCCCCGGACGGCGAGCCCGCGCCGGCGGACCTCGCCGCGTGCCCGTTGCATCACGGCGTCGGTGGACCGCAGCCGCGGCACCCGGTGTGCCTCCACGCCCCAGACGAGGGCGAGACGGTGGACGACCGCCTCGTTCGGTGTCAGGGCGAGGATGGGCATCCGCTGGCCGGAAGGCGGCGACGAGGCGCGCGGTGTAACCGCTCTCGGTGTACGCGACGATCACCTTCGCCCCGACGCTGCGCGCTGCCTCCACCGCCGCGGCGGCGATGCCCGGGGAGATGTCGGCACCGTCGAGCTCGGGGCGGACACGCGGCGGCACCTCGCGCTCCGCCTCCTCGATGATCCGGGCCATCGTCGCCACCGCCGCGACCGGATCGTGTCCCACCGCGGTCTCGGCCGAGAGCATCACCGCGTCCGCGCCGTCCAGCACCGCGTTGGCCACGTCCGAGACCTCGGCGCGGGTGGGGCGAGGGGAGCGGATCATGCTCTCCAGCATCTCCGTCGCCACGATGCAGGTGCGCCCGAGGACGTTGGCCCGGTGCACCAGCCGCTTCTGGATGCCCGGCACCTGCTCCAGCGGGAGCTCGACGCCGAGGTCGCCCCGCGCGACCATCACCCCGTCCGCGGTGCGGACGATCTCCTCCATCGCCTCGATGGCCTGCGGCTTCTCCATCTTGGCGATGAGTGGCGTGCCCGGGGCGAGGTGCCGGCGCGCCCGCTCCACGTCCTGGGCGGATCCGCACGAAGGACATCGCGACCAGGTCGACCCCCAGCGCACGGCCCAACGCAGCGTCGCGCCGGTCCTTCGGGGTGAACGCGGGGACCGACACCGCCGCGCGCGGGAGGCTCACGCCCTTGTGGTCCGAGATGGGTCCCCCGACCTCCACCTCCGCCTCGACGTCCGCGCCGCGCCGCCGGCGGACGCGCAGGCGCACCCGGCCGTCGTCCAGCAGCACCGGATCGCCAGTGGAGCAGTCGCGGGCGAGCGAGGCGAGTGGAACGGGGATGAGCCGTGGGCTCCCCACCACACCGCGGCGGGTCACGAGGAGCACCGAGTCCCCTGCGACCAGCTCCACCCGGCCCTCGGCGAAGACCCCCAGTCGCAGCTTGGGGCCCTGGAGGTCCTGGAGGATCGCCACGTTGCGCCCGGCGCGCGCGCGACGCTCGGCGCACCGCCTCGGCGCGTCCACGGTGCTCGGCGGCGCTCCCGTGCGAGAAATTGAGGCGGGCCACGTCCATCCCCGCGGCGACCAGGCCGGCCAGCACCCGAGGCGCATCGGACGCCGGGCCAAGGGTGCAGACGATCTTCGAGCGACGCGCCATGGCATTCATCCTGCTTGGTCCGGCCCGTTCTTGACACTCTGTCACCGGGCGGAATACGAACAGGCTCCCACGCTGGAGCAGGGCCGACGCTGCTTCACATGACTCGTCACCCCAGGAGCAGACGTACGGGGGGGCGATGCCCCATCGGAGTTTGCCTCGCGAAAGCCCGGCTTCCCTTGGGAGGGGGGGCCGGGCTTTCCAGTCACCTGCTCTCAGAGCTCGACGGGCGCCTTCCGGAGACGATGGCGGGGGCGAGGGTTCCGGCGTGGTCCCGGCGGTGCCGCTCCCGCCCTGGCCCGGGAGCGCGTCCTTCCCGGACGCCTCGATCTCCGCCCTGGTGATGCCGCCCTCCGCCATCACCTGGCGCGTGGTGTAGACCGGGACCTTCGCCGCGAGCGCCATCGCCACCGCGTCCGACGGGCGGGCCTCGATCACCAGCTGGCGGTTCGCCTGCTGGATGAAGACGTGGCTCGAGTAGATGTGGTCCTTGAGCCCGTCGATCCGGACCTCGGTGAGCGTCCCTCCGAGGCTCGGGACGAGGCGATCCAGCAGGTCATGCGCCAGCGGGTGGGGCGTCGGGCGGCCCATCAGGCGGAAGGCGATGGCCACCGCGGCAGTCTCGTCCACGAAGAGCGGAAGCACGGTGCCGTCCTCCTTCGAGACCAGCACCACGGCGTGCTGCCTGAGCTCCTTGAGGGGGACGACGTCCTTGACCTCCATCCGCACGAGGGGTGCGGGAGGCGGGTCGGCCGAGAGCAGCAGCATCGCGAGGAGCAGGGGAGCAGGCACCCCTGCACCCTAGGCATCCAGGCCCGCGGCCGCCGCGCAAGCGAGCGGTGGGCGACACTCCGGGAGTCGGCTACTTCTCCTCGTCCTCGTCCTCGAGGTCGTCGTCGTCCTCGTCGAGGTCCTCGTCGTCGTCGTCGTCCTCGTCGACGTCTTCCTCGTCCTCGTCGTCCTCCTCGTCCTCGTCCGCGTCGAGCTCGGCCAGATCCTCGCTCTCCAGGGTCGTGGAGACGGTGAACTTCTTGCTCAGGGCCGCCACCTGCGCCCGCATCTCGGTGAGGGCGGCCACGAAGTCATCGACCGCGGCCGCCGGTGCGCGGGTGTTGCAGTGGGGGCACTCGAGCTTCTCGCTACCGTCGATGAGATCCTGGGCGTCGATCTCGAAGGTGCCCTCACACTTCTGGCAGGTGAAGTCGAGCGTCATGGTCCCTGTGCTCAGCGCTTGTCGAAGGGGATGTAATCCCTGCGCTTGGCTCCGGTGTAGATCTGCCGCGGGCGGGCGATCTTCTGCTCCTGGTCGAGCACCATCTCCTCCCACTGGGCCACCCAGCCCACGGTGCGGGGAATGGCGAAGAGCACGGTGAAGAAGTCCGAGGGGAACCCGAGCGCCTCGTAGATCAGCCCGGAGTAGAAGTCGACGTTGGGGTACAGCTTCCGTTTCACGAAGTAGTCGTCCTGCAGCGCGATCCGCTCCAGCTCCAGCGCGATGTCCAGGAGCGGGCTCTTCCCGGTCACCTCGAACACCTCGTCGGCGACGCGCTTGATGACCTTCGCCCGCGGGTCGTAGCTCTTGTACACCCGGTGACCGAAGCCCATCAGCCGGGTCTCGGCCTCGCCGTCCTTCACTTCCTTGATGAACTCGGGGACCTTGTTCGACGTGGCCGATGCCGCGGAGCATCCGCAGCACCGCCTCGTTCGCTCCGCCGTGGAGCGGGCCGTAGAGCGCGGTGATGCCGGCGGCGATGGCGGAGAAGGGATCCACCTGGCTGCTGCCCACCAGGCGCACGGCGGTGGTGCTGCAGTTCTGCTCGTGGTCGGCGTGGAGGATGAAGAGCACCTCCAGCGCGTGCTCGAGCACCGGATTCACCTTGTAGGTGTCGGTCCCGATCTTCTTGATCATCGCCAGGAAGTTGCCGACGAAGCTCAGGTCGTTGTTCGGGTAGATGTACGGCAGGCCCATCGAGTGCCGGAAGCTGAAGGCGGCGATGGTCGGCATCTTGGCGACCATGCGGATCTGCTGGATGCGCCGGTTCTGGGCGTCCTTGATGTTCTTCGCCTCGGGGTAGAACGAGGACAGCGCGGCCACCGTCGCGGCCAGCATCGACATCGGGTGGGCGTTGAACCGGAACCCATCCATGTACGACTTGATGTTCTCGTGGACGTAGGTGTGGTGGGTGACCGTGTCGACGAAGTCGTCGAGCTGCTTCCGGTTGGGCAGCTCGCCGTTCAGTAGCAAGTACGCAACCTCGAGGTAGCTGGCCTTCTCCGCCAGCTGCTCGATGGGGTACCCCCGGTACTCCAGGATGCCCTTGTCGCCGTCGATGAAGGTGATGGCACTGCGGCAGTTCGCGGTGTTGAGGAACGCCGGGTCGTAGCCCATGAGCCCGAAGTCGTGCTCGTCGACGCGGATTTGACGGAGATCCGCCGTCTTGATGGTCCCGTCCTTGATGGGAAGCTCGTACGACTTGCCGGTGCGGTTGTCGGTGATGCTCAGCGTGTCTTTGGCCATGGCGAAGAGCGTCATTTCACCCGGGAGAGGCTCGATTCAACCAAAAAGAGTAGGTACTTGTTCCAGGTTGCGGAGCCGTTGTCGCGTCCCGTATACCCCCCAACCGCCAGGGCTTTTGGCAATCCGGGAGAGCACCATGAGCAACCCCGTTCCGGCAGGTGAGAGAATCACGCTGTCCTCGGGAACACTGACGGTCCCAGACCGGCCGGTGATTCCCTTCATCGAGGGTGACGGAACGGGGCGCGACATCTGGCGCGCGTCGCAGGCGGTGTTCGACGCCGCGGTCGCCAAGGCCTACGGAGGGAAGCGCTCCATCGCCTGGATGGAGGTGCTCGCCGGCGAGAAGGCGTTCAAGCAGACGAAGAACTGGCTTCCCGACGAGACGATCGAGGCGTTCCGCAAGTACCTGGTGGGCATCAAGGGTCCGCTCACCACGCCGATCGGCGGCGGCATCCGCAGCCTGAACGTGGCGCTCCGCCAGCTTCTCGATCTCTACGTCTGCCTCCGCCCGGTCCGCTACTTCAAGGGCGTGCCGAGCCCGGTGAAGGCCCCGGAGAAGGTGGACATGGTGATCTTCCGCGAGAACACGGAGGACATCTACGCGGGCATCGAGTTCGAGGCCGGCTCGGAATCGGCGACGGCCTTCCTGGCCATGTTCCGCGAGCGCTTCCCGAAGGAGTTCAAGAAGATTCGCTTCCCGCAGGAGTGCGGGATCGGCATCAAGGCCGTGTCGCGCGAGGGGAGCGAGCGGCTGATCCGCGCGGCGATCCTCTACGCCCTGGAGCACAAGCGGAAGAGCGTCACCTTCGTGCACAAGGGCAACATCATGAAGTTCACCGAGGGCGCGTTCCGCGGCTGGGGCTACGCGCTGGCGGAGCGTGAGTTCGGGGGCAAGGTCTACACCTGGGAGCAGTGGGAGGAGACCAAGGCCAAGAAGGGCGAGGACGCGGCCAACGCCGAGCAGAAGGCGGCGCTCGCCTCGGGGAAGCTCCTGATCAAGGACGCCATCGCCGACATCACGCTCCAGCAAGTCCTCACCCGGCCGGACGAGTTCGACGTCATCGCCACCTTGAACCTGAACGGCGACTACCTGCAGTGACGCGCTCGCCGCGCAGGTGGGCGGCATCGGCATCGCGCCCGGAGGGAACATCAACTACGTGACGGGCCACGCGGTGTTCGAGGCGACGCACGGCACGGCGCCCAAGTACGCGGACCTGGACAAGGTGAACCCGGGGAGCGTGATCCTCTCCGGCGACATGATGTTCCGGCACCTCGGCTGGAACGAGGCGGCGGATCTCATCGTCAAGGGGATGAATGGCGCGATCGCGGCGCGCACCGTGACCTACGACTTCGCCCGGCAGATGAAGGGCGACGGCCATGGCGAGGTGAAGGAACTGAAGTGCTCGGAGTTTGGCCAGGCCATCATCCGGCACATGTGAAAGGCGGCGACGGAACCATGGGCGGCAAGAAGAAGATCGGACTCATCGGCGGCGGGCAGATCGGTGGCAACCTCGCGCTGCTCTCGGTGCAGAAGCAGCTCGGGGACGTGGTGCTCTACGACATCCCCGCGGCCGACGGCCTGGTGAAGGGGAAGGCGCTGGACATCAACCAGCTGGCGGCGGTGGACGGCTACGACTGCCGCGTCACCGGGACCACCGACTGGAAGGATGTGGCCGGCAGCGACGTGGTGATCATCACCGCCGGCATGCCGCGCAAGCCGGGAATGACCCGGGAGGACCTGCTCGAGGTCAACCTCAAGATCATGAAGGACGTGGCGGTGAACATCAAAGCCCACTGCCCCAACGCCTTCGTGATCAACGTGGCCAACCCGCTGGACGCGATGGTGTACGCGCTGTTCAAGATCACCGGCTTCAGGAAGAACCAGGTGGTCGGCATGGCGGGGGTGCTCGACACCGCGCGGTTCAAGTTCTTCGTGGCCGAGGCGCTCAACGTCTCGATGCGGGACATCGAGGCGCTGGTGCTCGGCGGCCACGGGGACGACATGGTGCCGCTGCTCCGGCACGCGACGGTGGGCGGCGTCCCGCTGACCCAGATGCTCCCCAGGGAGAAGCTCGACGCCATCGTCGACCGGACCCGGAAGGGCGGGGGAGAGCTGGTGGCGCTGTACAAGACCGGCTCGGCGTACTTCGGGCCGGCGGCCTCGGCCATCGCCATGGCGGAGAGCTTCGTGTTCGACCGGAAGCGGGTGCTCCCGGGCGCGGCGTTCCTCGAGGGCCAGTACGGGATCAACGGCTTCTTCATGGGCGTGCCGCTGCAAATCGGGGCGGGCGGGGTGGAGAAGATCATCGAGCTCGAGCTGGACGCGGCGGAGAAGGCCGAGATGCAGAAGTCGTTCACCTCGGTGAAGAAGACGGTGGACGAGGTGAAGCTGTAGACACGGGGTGGGCGCCGCCGCCATGGGTCGCGGCGGTGCCTGGTCCGGGGATCGGGGTCCGGCGAGGCGCCTGGTCCCGTGGTTCTGCCTCGGGCGGAGTCCGGGTTCGGGGACGCCGCGGCACTGCCGGTACGGGGCGGCCTGCGCGGCCCGGGCGCTCCGGGGATGCACGGTGTCGCTGCGTCCGTCCGCTTTTGTGCGTGGGAGCCCGCTCCAGGCACAAAAGCGGACGACGAGCGGCCGCGCGCCGCCGGGACGGACGAACCATCGGCCCGTTTCTGCCCGGGGCTCCGGCGGTGCCACTCGGTCAGCGAGGCCCCCCGCAGAAGTCGCTCGGCGACCGAGCGGTCGGCTCTCGGCCCGTGCGGGCCAGGAACGGGCTCGGCACCAGGCCCCATCTCTCCCAAAAGCGCGTTCCCATGGGCGCGGACGCTGGACCCCGCCGGATTCTTCTTGCCTCGCGCCTGGCGGTCCGGGAAGACAGGGCCGCTCCTGTCCGCCATGAAAGCCCCTGATTTTCCGAGGGGTCCGACGATGGTCATGGCGGTCCCCGGGCGGTAATCAGAAGACTCGACCATGGCCGACGCCGCCACCACCGCCGATGCCGTCCGCACGGACGCCGGCGCCCGGGACGACCACTCCTTCCTCTGGCGACGGCTGCACTCGCTGTCGGGCGTGCTGCCGCTCGGCGCCTTCCTCTGCTACCACCTGTTCGAGAACATGTCGGCGCTGCGCAGCCCGGCTGCGTACGACGAGATGGTCAACCACGTGAACGCGCTGCTCCCGCGGCCGTTCTTCGACGCGCTCGAGCTGGTGACCATCGTCCTTCCGCTGGCCTACCACGCGCTCTATGGCGTCTGGGTCGCGGTGACCGGACGGCCCAACAACGGCCGCTATGCCTACCCGAGCAACTGGGGCTACCTCGCCCAGCGGATCACCGGCGTGATCGCGCTCCTGTTCATCCTGGTCCACGTGGGGACCCTCCGGACGTGGGTGACGCTGCTCGGCCATCACCTGTCGGCGGTGCGGACGCTGACCCCCGACGGCCTCGATCTGGTCACCTACCGTGACGTGGCCGCCCACCTCGGGAACCCGGCCTCTCTCGGGGTCCAGACCATCCTCGCCGGGGACCACATCTTCGCCCTCTACGTCCTCGGGACGCTCTGCACCCTCTGGCACTTCACCTACGGGCTGAAGGGATTCTGCTGGACGTGGGGCATCGCGGTGGGGAGGCTTGCCCAGCGGCGCGTCACGCAGGTGGCCTGGCTGCTCTTCGCGATCCTCTCGGTGGGCACGCTGAGCATCCTCTTCCAGTTGCGCTTCGGCGCCGTCGGCTGATCAGGGAGCACGACCCATGGCGGAACCTCGATTCACGGTGGTGGGAGGCGGGCTGGCGGGGCTGATGACCGTCATCAAGCTCTGCGAGGCCGGTCACAAGGTGGACCTCCTCTCCATCGTCCCGGTGAAGCGCTCGCACTCGGTCTGCGCCCAGGGCGGGATCAACGGCGCGGTGAACACCAAGGGCGAGGGTGACCACCCCGACATCCACGTCAAGGACACGCTCCGCGGCGGGGACTTCCTGGCCGAGCAGACCAGCGTGCGCGGCATGTGCTACGCGGCGCCGGGCATCATCTACCTGCTCGACCGCATGGGCGTGCCCTTCAACCGCACCGCGGAAGGGCTCGCTCGACTTCCGTCGCTTCGGCGGGACGCTCCACCACCGGACCGCGTTCGCCGGCGCCACCACCGGCCAGCAGCTGCTCTACGCGCTCGACGAGCAGGTGCGCCGCTTCGAGGCCGACGGGCATGGTCTCCAAGTACGAGTACTGGGAGTGGCTGGGGATGGTGCAAGGACGAATCCGGTCGGGTCGTGGGCAGCGTGGCCATGGACCTGCGGACGATGGAGATCCGCGCGCTCCCCGCCGAGGCGGTCATGCTGGCCACCGGCGGCCCGGGCATCGTGTTCGGCCGCTCGACCAACTCGATCATCAACACCGGCACCGCCGCCGGCCGCGCGTACCTCGAGGGCGCGATCTACGCCAACGGCGAGTTCATCCAGGTCCACCCCACCGCCATCCCGGGCGAGGACAAGCTGCGGCTCATGTCCGAGTCGGTCCGCGGCGAGGGCGGCCGGGTCTGGGTCCCCAAGACGAAGAATGATACCCGCGATCCGCTGCAGCATCCCCGAGGGCGAGCGCTGGTACTTCCTCGAGGAGAAGTACCCCAAGTACAAGAACCTGGTCCCCCGCGACGTCGCCACCCGCGAGATCTTCCACGTCTGCCGCGAGCTGGGCATGGGCATCGGGGGCCGCGACGGCGTCTACCTCGACGTCACGCACATCCCGGCCACACGCTCGACGCGAAGATCAAGGGCGTGATGGAGATCTACGAGAAGTTCGTCGGCGACGATCCGCGCCGCCACCCGATGGTCATCTTCCCGGCGCATGCACTACTCGATGGGCGGCCTGTAGGTGACCTTCGAGGCCGAGGCCGAACCTCGAGCCGCTGGCGAACAGCCCGAAGAACCAGGCCACCAACATCCCCGGCCTCTATGCCTCCGGCGAGGCGACTACGCGTACCACGGCGGCAACCGGCTCGGCGCCAACTCGCTGCTCTCCTGCATCTACGGCGGGATGATCGGCGGGCCGGCCATGGTGAGCTACGCGAAGAACAACGCCAAGAGCCCGGCCGCGGTGCAGGAGAAGGTCTTCGCCGACGCGAAGAAGGACTGGGCCGAACGGTTCGCCGCCATCAACAAGATGACCGGGAGCGAGAACCCCTACGTTCTGGCCCGCGAGCTGGGCGAGGTGATGACCGAGAACGTCACCGTCGTCCGGCTGCAACGACCGGCTCCGCAAGACGCTGGAGAAGCTCGACGAGCTGAAGGATCGCTGGAAGCAGATCAACGTCCTCGACCACGGGCACAGCAGCAACCAGCCCGCTCAGCTTCGTCAACCAGCTGTGGAACATGTTCGCGCTCGGCGAGGTCATCACCAAGAGCGCGCTGCTCCGCGACGAGTGCCGCGGGGCGCACTACAAGCCAGAGTTCCAGCTCCCCGAGCCCAAGACCAAGGACCCCACCCAGGACCCCGACTGGATGCGCGCCTGGAAGGAGCGCCACCAGAAGTGGGCGAAGACCACCATCGCCCGCTGGACGCCGCAGGGCTCGGAGATCACCTACGAGAACATCCCCACACCGGTGCTCGACCCCGAGCCGCGCTGGTACGCCTGAGGAGCCCGGGACCGCCATGGACGAAGCCAAGCAGGTTGGACGGACCACCGGGAGCCAGGCGAAGGCCGAGGAGAAGTCGATCAGCTTCCGCATCTGGCGGCAGGAGGACGCCGGCAAGCCGGGCGGCTTCGAGGACGTTCAAGGTCGCCTACCGCAAGGGCGCCAACGTCATCTCCTGCCTGATGGAGATCCAGCGGAACCCGGTGAACGCCGCCGGGCAGACCACCACCCCGGTCACCTGGGACGCCGCCTGCCTGGAGGAGGTCTGCGGCAGCTGCGCGATGAACATCAACGGGCGGGTGCGCATGGCCTGCTCGGCGCTGGTGGACAAGCTCGAGCGGCCGATCACCCTCGAGCCGATGCGCAAGTTCCCGATGGTGCGCGACCTCGCCGTCGACCGGAGCCGGATGTTCGAGTCTCTGAAGCAGGTGAAGGCCTGGATCGAGCTCGACGGCACCCACGACCTCGGCCCGGGGCCGCGGCAGAGCCAGAGCGAGCAGGCCCAGCGCTACGTGCTCTCCACCTGCATGACCTGTGGCAGCTGCCTGGAGGCCTGCCCGCAGGTCACCCAGGACAACGACTTCATGGGCGCGGCGCCCATCAGCCAGGCGCGGCTCTTCAACCTTCACCCCACGGGCGCGATGCACGCCGACGACCGGCTGCGGGGGCTCATGGGTCCCGGGCGGCATCCAGGACTGCGGCAAGGCGCAGAACTGCGTCCAGGTCTGCCCCAAGGAGATCCCGCTCACCACCTCCATCGCGGCGATGAACCGCGACGTCAGCAAGCTGGTGGTCAAGGACCTGTTCTTCAAGGACACCGAGACCGAGGCCGCGGCGGGCGGCCCGGCCTGATCACCCCGGCGAGGCGGGCGCGCGCCGCCCGGCGTTCCGGATGCTGACCAGCGCTGCGCACCCGGCCACGGCCAGTCCGACCCATCCGTAGGTCCGCTGCTCGAGCATCCGGCGGAACCGCTCGGGGCCGAGCACGTCGTAGTTCAAGACCCCGACGGTCAGCGCCAGAGCGGCCGCACACCCCATGCGCACCCGGGAGGCCACCGGGTCCGGGGGCCGTCCACGCGCGAAGAGGAGCGCGAGCGCGGGCGCCAGCGCGAGCAGATTCGTGCGCCAGCCCAGCGGGGAGAAGAGCGCGGTCGCGTAGAAGGTCAGCGCCAGCGCGAGCCGCTCGCCCTCGCCCCGTGACCGACGGGCGCAGAAGGCCACCGCCGCGAACCCGAGCGCGAGGAGGCATCCGGCGGCGAGCGCCACCACCGCCCCGAAACCCCGGTCTCCCGGTCCGAGGGAGGTCAGCGAGCAGACCAGCGCGACCAGGCTCTGGTTCTGCGCCCCACAGACCGCCGCCGGCGTCGACGCCCGGAGGAGCCCCTGCCAGGCGGCGAGCTGCGTCGCGAGGGCAGCGAGGCCGAGCACGAGCGCGAGCAGGGCGAAGGAGCCGGCGAGGCCCGCGAGCAGACCAAGCCCGCGCCTGAGCTCCCTCCGCCAGACGACCAAGGCGAGGAAGACTCCGAAGGGCGGCTTGAAGAGGCAGGCGATGGCCCACAGGACGCCGGAGAGGACGGGCGCCCGGGTCCGCCGGTCCTCGCTCTCCACCATCAGCCAGAGCAGCAGCCCCTCGGACTGGCCGAGCCCGAGGAGGTGGGTCACGAAGGGGAGCAGGGCGAGAAGCAGGAGGAGCTCACGCCTCGCATCGGGCCCTCCACCGAGCGTCGCCTGGCTCCAGCGCACCAGCCGGAGGAGGCCCGCCGCGGACAGCACCAGCCAGAGGCCGTTCGCCAGCCGCTCAGGGAGCAGGCCCAGGGGCGCGAGGAAGAGGGCCACCGGCGGGAGGTACTTGAACGGGTAGAGCCCGTCTGCGGCCTGGTACGGCAGGACGCCGTCCAGCGTGCGGCGCCCGGCGAGCCAGAACACGTGGAAGTCGCCGCCCGGCTTCAGGAGCCAGCTGTGGGCCACCAGGATGCCCAGGAGCAGGATCAGCGCCGCGCGCCACCAGCGGTCGGCAAGCGAGCCGGCACCGCCCGGGGCCTCCGGACGGGGGAACGCCGGGCCGGCGCCCCGGACCGCGGCCGGCGACGCGTTTCCCGCTTGCCTCGGCCCGGTTTCTGCGTGAGACATGCCCGCCCCCCGAGGGGGAACCCCCATGAAGATCCACGAGTATCAGGGCAAGGAGCTGTTCCGGAAGTACGGGGTGCCCACCCCGCGCGGCGTCCTCGCCACGACTCCGGAGGAGGCCGAGAAGGCGGCGACGTCGCTCGGGACTCCGGTGGTGGTGGTCAAGGCGCAGATCCACGCCGGCGGCCGGGGGAAGGGCGGCGGGGTGAAGCTGGCGAAGAGCCCCGCGGAGGCCAGGCAGCTCGCCTCGCAGATCCTGGGGATGATGCTGAAGACCCACCAGACCGGCCCCGAGGGGCAGAAGGTCAACAAGGTCTACGTCGAGGAGGGGCTCCCCATCGAGCGGGAGTTCTACCTGGGCATGACGCTCGACCGGGCCACGTCGCGCCTGTCGCTGATGGCCTCCAGCGAGGGCGGGGTGGAGATCGAGGAGGTCGCCGCCAAGCACCCGGAGAAGATCCTCCTCGAGTCCATCGACCCGGTCGTCGGCCTCGCTGACTTCCAGGCCCGGAAGCTCGCCTTCGGGCTCGGCCTCAAGGGCGACAGCATCGGCAAGTTCGTGGCCTTCGCCCGGGCGCTGTACCGCTGCTACATCGAGACCGACGCCTCGCTGGTCGAGATCAACCCGCTGGTCCTGCTCAAGGACGGCTCGGTGGTGGCCCTCGACGCCAAGCTGAACTTCGACGACAACGCCCTCTACCGGCACAAGGAGCTGGTGGGCTACCGCGACGTCGCCGAGGAGGACCCGATCGAGGCCCAGGCCAAGGAGTTCGACCTGGCCTACATCTCGCTCGACGGCAACATCGGCTGCATGGTGAACGGCGCCGGCCTGGCCATGGCCACCATGGACACCATCAAGCTGGTGGGCGGCCAGCCGGCGAACTTCCTCGACGTCGGTGGCGGGGCGAGCAAGGAGAAGGTCACCGAGGCCTTCAAGCTCATCCTCAGCTCCAAGGCGGTGAAGGCGGTGCTGATCAACATCTTCGGCGGGATCATGAAGTGCGACGTGATCGCCGAGGGCGTGGTCGCCGCCGCCCGGGAGGTGCAGCTGTCGGTGCCGCTGGTGGTCCGGCTCGAGGGCACCAACGTGGAGCAGGGCAAGGAGATCCTCCGCCACTCCGGCCTGCCCATCATCCCGGCCGACAACCTCCGCCAGGCGGCGGAGAAGGCCGTGGCGGCCGCCCGGGGCGAGAAGGTGTCATGAGCATCCTCATCGACAAGAACACCCGGGTGCTGATGCAGGGCATCACCGGCTCCGCCGGCTCCTTCCACGCGGGCCAGATGCTGGACTACGGCACCAAGCTCGTCGCCGGCGTCACCCCGGGCAAGGGCGGCACCGTTCCAGGACAGGGTCCCCATCTTCAACACCGTGGCCGACGCGGTGAAGCAGACCGGGGCCAACGTCAGCGTGGTCTTCGTGCCTCCGCCGTTCGCCGGCGACGCCATCCTCGAGGCCGCGGACGGAGGTGTCCGCTGGTCATCGTCATCACCGAGGGCATCCCGGTGCTGGACATGGTGAAGGTGAAGCGGGCCCTGCAGGGCAGGCCGGTCCGGCTGGTCGGCCCCAACTGCCCGGGCGTCATCACCCCCGGCGCCAAGTGCAAGATCGGCATCATGCCCGGCCACATCCACCGGCCAGGGCGGATCGGCGTCGTCTCCCGCTCGGGGACGCTGACCTACGAGGCGGTCTTCCAGCTCACCCAGCTGGGGCTCGGGCAGTCGACCGCGGTGGGCATCGGCGGCGACCCGGTGAACGGGACCGACTTCGTGGATTGCCTCAAGCTCTTCAACGCCGACCCCGAGACCGACGCGGTCATCATGATCGGCGAGATCGGCGGGAGCGCCGAGGAGACCGCCGCCCAGTACATCGGCAAGGAGTTCAAGAAGCCCATCGCCGGGTTCATCGCCGGAGTGTCGGCCCCTCCCGGCAAGCGGATGGGGCACGCCGGGGCGATCATCGCCGGGGGCAAGGGCACGGCGGCGGAGAAGATCCGGGCCATGGAGGCGGCGGGCGTGCTGATGGCGCCGTCCCCCGCCGAGCTCGGCACCACCCTGCAGGCCGCGCTCCAGCGCGGCCGCACTCGCTGACACGAAGGAACGACAACGACATGGCCACTGAGCGCACCCTCTCCATCATCAAGCCCGACGGACTGGAGAAGGGCATCATCGGGAAGATCATCACCCGCTTCGAGGACGCGGGGCTGAAGCCCGTCGCGGTGCGGATGCAGCACCTCTCGCCGCGGGACGCCGAGGGGTTCTACGCGGTCCACAAGGCGCGGCCCTTCTTCAAGGACCTGGTCGGCTTCATGACCTCGGGACCGGTGGTGCTGATGGTGCTGGAGGGAGAGAACGCCATCGCCCGCAACCGCGAGATCATGGGCGCGACCAACCCGGCCAACGCCGCGCCCGGGACGATCCGGAAGGACTTCGCCACCGACGTGGAGAAGAACACCGTGCACGGCTCGGACAGCGCCGAGAACGCGAAGACCGAGATCGGCTACTTCTTCCGGGAGACGGAGATCACCCCGTACGCCTCGAAGCGGTAGCTAGAACGAGAGCAGGATCATCGGGGCGATGATCCAGGTGTGGTACGGGGTGTCGGTGATGGTGTCGTAGTCCACCGTCAGGCCCAGAGCGAAGGAACGGCTGAAGAAGAAGATGAACCCGCCACCCGCGCGAAGCTCGAGGCCTCCTTTCGAGTAGCCGAGCGGCCCGCTCACGTTGCCGTAGCCCAGCGCCCCCTCGATGAACGGACCGAAGTTGCCGAGCGGCAGGGTGAGCCGCAGCCCTCCGAGACCCGAATAGACGGTCCAGTCGGAGGCTCCAGCTCCCCTGGAACATCACCGCGGGCGTCACGATGACGGGGCCGGGTCGATGCCGTAGCCGCCGACCACACCCAGCGTGAAGCCGGTGCTGCCCGAGGAGGGGATGAACACGCCGGGGGCGATAATCAGGCGCGGCCCGACCGAGTTCTGGCGGACCAGGCTCGGCGCCGGGGGCGGCGCGTACTGCGGCGGCGGGACGATAGGCCGGCGCCTGGGTGGTCCCGTACTCTGGCGGCGGCAGGGGGCGGCTCCGCGGCCTGCCCGTGCGCCACCGACGAGCACGAGCCACAACGACAGGCACAGGACTGCCGAGGCGTTCACTCGCATGGCCAGGGAGCCTGCCCGGTCAGTCCACCCTCAGCAAACTGGACGTTGTGCCTACGCACGGCGCGGGGGAGAGTCCCGCCGATGGACCCGGTGGCCCTCTTCATCCCCTGCTACGTGGACCAGCTCTACCCGGCGGTCGGCCTCGCCACGGCGCGGGTGCTGGAGCGGCTCGGGGTGAAGGTCGAGTACCCGGAGGCCCAGACCTGCTGCGGCCAGCCCATGGCCAACGCCGGTGCCACGAAGGCGGCGGCGCCCCTGGCGAGCCACCACCTGGACGTCTTCGAGCGGTACCAGCAGGTCGTCTGCCCATCGGGGAGCTGCACCGCGATGGTCCGGCAGCACTACCACGACGTGCTGCCGCACGATCCGCGGGTGGAGACGGTCGCCGGGAGGACCTACGAGCTCTGCGAGTTCATCATCGACGTGCTCGGCGTCCGCCGCATCGAGGGGGTCTATCCACGCAAGGTGGGCATCCATCAGAGCTGCCATGGACTGCGGGAGCTCCGGCTCGGCACGGGCAGCGAGCGCATGGTGGAGCCGTGGAACAAGGTGCGCGCGCTGGTCAGCTCGCTGGGCGGCATCCAGCTGGTGGATTCTGACGCGCCCCGACGAGTGCTGCGGGTTCGGCGGGCTCTTCTCGCTCGACGAGGCGGCGGTGTCCGGAGCCATGGGCCGGGACCGCGTCGCGGACCATGCGCGCGCCGGCGCCGACGTGGTGACTGCCGTGGACATGTCGTGCCTGATGCACCTGGAGGGAGTCGCTCGCCGGGGCCGGTCGCCGCTGCAGTTCCTCCACGTGGCCCAGGTGTTCGACGCGGCGATGTCCGGCGCCGCGGTGCCCGCGCCGGTCTGAGCGCCGGTCCTACCGCGGCCGGAGGTGTGGCCAGGGCAGGGGCTTCGGACACTTGCAGTCGGTCGCGCGGTGACAGCGCCAGGGGAGCGGGGCGAGCGTCTGGCCGGCGCAGATCCGGCCGCACTGCTCGATGTCGCCCGGGCAGGGGTGCACCAGCGGCTCGGCCATGAGGGTCGCGGCCACGAGCACCGTGACGATCAGCAGGGCGGCAACCACGGCGATGCGGGCGTTCCGGCTCACGGGGCGTGCGCCCGGAGAATAGTCACGCCCCGGAGCCTCACGCCGGCCTCGCACGGCGCGGTTGCGCCCCGCGAGCCACTCGGCTGAAGTCCCCCGGACCATGAACGCCCACGCCCGCGCCGCCCTCACGCTGGTCCGGGACGAGGCGCGCCTGCACTGGCACGACGCCGCGGTCTGGAACATGCGAACCAAGCGCGACCGCGCCGCATCGGCCGTGCCCGACTGGGAGGCCCTCCGCGACGCCGCCTCGCGGATCAAGCTCCACACCCTCTCGCGGCTCGCCGAGTACCTCGAGAGCTTCGAGCGCAAGGCCCTCGCCCTCGGCGCACAGGTGCACTGGGCGGCCGACGCCGCCGAGCACAACGCCATCGTCCTCGGGCTGCTCCGGGACCGGGGCGTCACCCGGCTGGTGAAGAGCAAGTCGATGCTCACCGAGGAGTGCCACCTCAACGGCGTCCTGGAGGAGGCGGGGATCGAGGTCGTCGACACCGACCTCGGCGAGCGCATCGTGCAGCTCGGCAAGGAGCCGCCGAGCCACATCGTCATGCCCGCCATCCACCGGAAGCGCGAGGAGATTGGCGAGCTCTTCCACCGCACGCTCCATACGCCGGCGGGCCTCTCCGACCCGAAGCAGCTGACCGAGGCCGCCCGCCAGCACCTGCGCGAGAAGTTCCTCGCCGGTCAGGCCGGGCTCACCGGGGTGAACTTCGCCATCGCCGAGACCGGCGGCTTCGTGGTGTGCACCAACGAGGGCAACGCCGACCTCGGGGTGGCGCTCCCGCCCATCCACATCGCCTCGATGGGGGTGGAGAAGCTCATCCCGCGGGCGGCGGACCTCGCCGTCTTCCTCCGGCTCCTCGCCCGGAGCGGCACCGGCCAGCCCATCACCACGTACACCTCGCACTTCCACGGGCCGCGGCCCGGCGGCGAGCTGCACATCGTCCTGGTGGACAACGGCCGGAGCAACCTGCTGGCGAGCGAGACGCACCGCCGGGCGCTGTGCTGCATCCGCTGCGGGGCCTGCATGAACACCTGCCCGGTCTACCGGCGCAGCGGCGGTCACAGCTACGGGACGACGGTGCCCGGGCCCATCGGCTCGGTGCTCTCGCCCGCGGCGGACGCCGTGCGGAACGTCGCCCTCCCGTTCGCCTCCAGCCTCTGCGGCTCGTGCAGCGACGTGTGCCCGGTGAAGATCGACCTGCACAGCCAGCTCCTCGCCTGGAGACGCGAGCTCGACGCCCGGGGTCTCACCCCGGCCGGCAAGCGCCGCGGGGTCGCGATCGCCAGCTGGGTGTTCCAGCGCCCCCGGCTCTATCGCCTGGCGGGGTGGATGGTGCGCTTCTTCGGGCGGCTGCTGCCCGCGGGGCTGCTGCGCAGGATGTCCGGCGGCTGGGGGCAGGAGCGCGACCTCCCCCCGCTCCCGGCGCGGAGCTTCCGTGAGGAGTGGAGGAGCCGCCGTGCGAGCTAGCCGCGAGAAGATGCTGGAGCGCCTCCGGCAGGCGCAGCCTCCGCCGGTCGCGTTGCCCGACGTGGCCTCCTCGCCGGTGCGGTTCGAGGACCTCGCGGGCCGCTTCGCCCAGAGCGTCACCGACGTGGGCGGCGCCTGCGTCCGCGTCGCCGGGCTCCTCGAGGCGGCTGCCGCGATCCGCGCGCTCCCGGTCGCGCAGGCGGCCAGGCAGATCGTCTCGCTGGTTCCGGAGGTGCTTCCCGGAAACCTCTCCATCGACGCGGTCGCCGATCCGCATGGCTTCGCGGGCGTGGACCTGGCCGTGGTGCCCGGAGAGTTCGGCGTGGCCGAGAACGGCGCGGTCTGGCTGACCGACGCGGTCCTCCGCGAGCGGCGGGCGGTGCTCTTCGTCACCCAGCACCTGGTCCTCGTCGTCCCGGGCAAGGAGCTGGTCCACACGCTCCACGAGGCCTACGGGCGGCTGCGCCTGGGCGCGCCCGGCTTCGGCATCTTCATCTCCGGGCCTTCCAAGACGGCGGACATCGAGCAGGCGCTGGTCATCGGCGCGCACGGTGCCCGGTCGACGACCGTCCTCCTGGTCGGCTAAAGCCCGGGGGGCGATGAAGACTGGACGGCTCGAGGCCTTCAGCGACGGCGTGCTCGCCATCGTCATCACCATCATGGTGCTCGAGCTGAAGGTGCCGCACGGCAGCGACCTCCATGCGCTCCGGCCGATGGTCCCGCTCTTCCTCAGCTACGTCCTGAGCTTCGTCTACGTCGGCATCTACTGGAACAACCACCACCACCTGCTCCACGCGACGCACGAGATCGAGCGGCGCGGTGATGTGGGCGAACCTGGCGCTTCTCTTCTGCCTCTCCCTGGTCCCGGTGGTGACCGCCTGGGTGGGCGACAACCCGCGGGCTCCCTGGCCCGCGGCGCTCTACGGGGTGGTGCTGCTCCTGGCGGGGCTGGCGTACCTCGTCCTCGAGCGGGCGATCATCGCCCACGAGGGGCCGCGTTCCGAGCTTGCCCGAGCAGTGGGCCGCACGCGCAAGGAGAAGCTTTCGCCGGTGGCCTACGTCGGTGGGCATCGGGCTGGCCTTCGTCCACCCGTGGCTCGCCGACCTGATCTACGCCGGCGTGGCCCTGGCCTGGTTCATCCCTGACCGGCGCATCGAGTCCGGGCTCCGCCCCCGCTGAGCAGCTGGCCCGGCGGCTGCACCGTCCTCCCGCCCGGAGCTCCCGGGAGATCTTTCGTCGACCCGGGCGCGCTCGCCAGAGAGCAGAATAGGCCCGGGGCACCGCACGCTGCGGGGCTTCCCGGGGGAGGACGCCACACCGTGAGGGCTGCATCGACCCGTCTCGTCTGCGCCGTCGTGCTCGCTGCGGCCGCGCTCACCGCCTGCAAGGGCAAGCCATCGGGCTCGGGCCAGGCGCTCCAGCCGCTGCCGGCGCCCCCCGCGCTCGACATCGCCAGGGAGGCACTGCCTGTAGGAGTACTCACCGTCGTGGCCGCCCGGCCGCACGAGGTGGTGGGCGCGGACGCACGCCCCACCATCACCTTCTCCCGGCCGGTGGTCGCGCTGATGTCGATTGAGGAGCAGAAGGCGCTCCCGCCTCCGGCCTCGGTCAGCCCTGCGGTCGAGGGCGAGTGGCGGTGGATTGGCTCGGCCAGCGTGGAGTTCGTCCCGAGGACACCCCTGCCGTTCGCCACCCGGTTCACCGTCACCGTGCCCGCAGGGCCTGAAGGGCGTGGACGGATCGACGCTCAAGGAGGGCTACAGCTGGTCCTTCGACACGCCCGGGCCCCGGCTCGAGTCCGCCGCTCCGGCCGGCGGCTCGCGGTGGCTCCAGCCGAGCCAGGACATCGTCCTGGTCTTCAACCAGGCGGTGGTCGAGCCGGAGAAGGCCATCTCGCTCCGCGTCGGTCCAGAGGGCACGACCTGGCCGGTGACGGTCTCGGCGAAGCCCGCGGACCCGGCACCCGAGTCGGTGCAGCGCCCGGGCCGTGACCTCATCGCCAGCCGGCGCACCGCGGTCACGGTCAGGATCGACCGGCCCCTTCCCCTGGCCACGGCGGTGGAGCTGGTCATCGCTCCCGCGCTCCGGGGGAAGGAGGGCCCGCTCACCCTGGAGCAGGAGGTCCGCCTCGGCTACCACACCTACGGACCGGCGCGGATTGAGGGCGTGCAGGCCTGCCTCGGCGGCTACGCCTGCCCGTACGGGCCGCTGGTGATCGAGAGCACCAACGTGCTCGACGTGGCCTCGCTGAAGGCCCACCTCAGGGTCCAGCCGGCGGTGCAGATCGACTGGGACCGCGCCGAGTCCCAGGAGCCGTACGGGAACCGGCACCACCCCTACACCACCGTCCCCGGGAGCTTCCGCCCCGGCACGACGTACGTCTTCAGCATCGCCTCAGGGGTGAAGGACGTCTTCGGGCAAACCGCGCCGGCGGCGCAGGGACAGGCCCGCACCGACGACCTGGCGCCGGAGTACGAGCTCGGGCCCGACGTCGCCCTGCTCGAGACGAAGGGAGACGGCGACCTTCCGGTTCGATTCACCAACGTCACCGAGCTCGACGCGCAGCTCTGGCCGCTCGGTCCGGCGGAGATGGCGCGCTTCCTCGCCGGCCGCCGCCACGCCCAGGCCGTCCCCGCGGGGCAGCCGATCACCAGCCGGACTGCGCTCGACGGCACGCACAACCTCCCGGGCACCCGTCCGGTGAAGGTGCGCGAGCTCCTCGCGGGCAAGGGCACCGGCCTCTTCCACCTGGTCACCACCGCGCCGGAGATCGACCCGCACCGGGGCTGGCAGCGGATCCAGCGCGTCACCGGGCAGATCACCGATCTCGGCCGTGCACACCAAGCTCGGCGCGACCTCGGGCATCGTCTGGGTCACCCGCGTGTCCGATGGCACGGTCGTCCCGGGGGCGGCGCTGTCGCTCTACGACGGCGACGGCGCGGTGAAGTGGCAGGGGAAGACGGATGGCGACGGTCTGGCGCGCGTGCCCGGCCTCGCGTCCGTCGTCGGACCCGGCAGGAGCGGTGGACGGAGAGGTCGGGACCACGATGGGGGGCCGCCCTTCGCGCTCGTCGCCGCGTCGCTCGACGGAGACACCGGCGTCACCCTCGCGGACTGGTCGGGCGGCTTCGGGCCGTGGGCCTTCGGCGTGGAGGGCGCGTGGGACGGAAAGCGACCGCAGTCGATGGGCTTCGCCGTCGCCGAGCGTGGCATCTACCGGCCGGGCGACACCGTCGACATCAAGGGCATGCTCCGCTACCGGCGGCTCGGCGTGGTCACCACCCCGGGCAAGGGAACCAAGGCCGACGTCTCGGTCCTGGACTCACGGGGCAAGTCGATCTGGTCGCGGAGCATCCCCCTCAGCGACTTCGGCACCTTCTCCGCCGAGGTTCCGATCGACGCCGGCGCGCCGCTGGGGACCTATCTGCTCCGGGCGAGCGCCGACGTCCCATCGGGCGGCATCTCCACCAGCGCGACGTTCCGGGTCGAGGAGTACCGGCCGCCGCAGTTCAAGGTGGATGTCACCACCGCGTCCCCCGAGGCGCTGAGTGGGCAGAAGCTCCAGGGCCGGGTGCTGGCCCGCTACCTCTTCGGCGGGGCGATGCCCGGCGCCACGGTGCGCTGGACCGCCACCCGCGCCACCGACGACTACCAGCCGCCCGACAACCCCGGCTTCGCCTTCGGCATCAACACCTGGGAGTGGAGCGATGACCGGCCGGGCTCGACCACCGAGGTCACCGGCGCGGGGGAGGGCAAGACCGACGCCCAGGGTGTCTTCGAGATCGACGCCGGCCAGGTGGAGACGCCGGGCGGACGCTCCTCGGTCGTCACGCTCGAGGCCGAGGTGGCGGACGTCAACCGCCAGCGCATCGCCAACCGCGCCGTGGTGCACGTGCATCCGGCCGCGCTCTACGCCGGCATCCGGCAGCGCAACGTCGAGGGCTTCGCCGAGGTCGGCAAGCCGGTCTCGCTCGAGGCGGTCGCGGTGTCTCCCGATGGCAAGCGCCAGAAGGGCGAGGTCCAGGTCAGCGTGTTCCGGCGCGACTGGAAGTTCGTGCGGAAGAAGACCGCCGGTGACCGGTGGGAGACGCTCAGCGAGCCGGTCGAGGAGCCGGTGGCCACCTGCACGGTCAAGGTCGAGCAGGTCCCCGGGGCCTGCAGCTTCACCCCGAAGGCGCCGGGTCTCCACGTCGTCCAGGCGGAGGTCGTGGACGCCCAGAAGCGGAAGCAGACCACCCGCAGCGCGCTCTACGTGGTGGGCGACGGGTGGGTCTCGTGGCAGCGCAACGACTCCGACCGCATCGATCTCGTGACCGACAAGGCGGTCTACGACGTGGGCGAGACGGCGCGGGTGCTGGTGAAGAGCCCGTTCCCCTCGGCCGAGGCGGTGCTCACCGTGGAGCGCGAGGGGGTCAGCTCGCCCGCCACGTGAAGCTCAAGGGCGCCGCCACGACCCTCGAGGTCCCGGTCGGCGAGACGGGCATCCCCGACGTCTACGTGGGCGTGGTGCTGGTCCGCGGGCGGGTCCCGCAGGCGGACGGGCCCGAGGCCGGCGAGGACCCGGGGCGGCCCGCAGGTGCGCGTCGGCTACGCGAAGCTGAAGGTCGAGCGGAAGAGCAAGCGCCTCGCGGTGGAGGTGACGCCCGAGCGCACCCAGTACCGGCCCCGCGAGACGGTGAAGGTTGGCGCTGAGGACGGCCGACTGGAAGGGCGCACCGGTGAGCGCCGAGGTCGCGGTGTGGGCGGTGGACGAGGGCGTGCTGCGGCTGACGGGCTACGAGCCGCCGGATCCGCTGGACACGCTGCAGCCCGAGCGCGGGCTGTCGGTCCGGATCGGCGAGCCTCTGATCCATCTGGTCCGGCGCACGGCGCTACGCCGACAAGGGCATGACCACCGGCGGGGGCGGAGGCGCCGAGGGTGGCGGAGGCATCCGCTCGCAGTTCAAGACCACCGTGCTCTTCGCCCCGGCGGTGGTCACCGGCGCGGACGGCAAGGCGGAGGTCGAGTTCACGCTGCCGGACAACCTGACCACCTACCGGATCATGGCCCTGGCCATCGACCGCGGCGATCGCGGCGGGAAGGGTGGGAGCGCGATCCAGGTGTCGAAGCCGCTCCTCGCGATGCCCGCGCTGCCGCGGCTCGCCCGCGTCGGGGACACGGTGGAGGCCGGCGTGGTCGTGCACGCGCCATCGGGGAAGATCAAGGAGGTCCAGGTCATCGCGACCGCGACCGGGCCGCTCAAGCTCCAGGGCGAGACCCGGCGGACCCTGGCGCTCCCCGAGGGCAAGCCGCGCGAGGTCCGGTTCCGCTACGTGGCCGAGGGCCCGGGTGAGGCGGTGCTCCGCTTCGCGGTGTCCGGCGGCGGCGAGCAGGACGCGGTGGAGCAGCGGCTCCCGGTGCGCATCCCGACCCAGATGGAGGCGGTCGCGCTCGCCGGCGAGACGAAGGACGTGGCGCGGGAGGGGCTCTCGACCCCGAGCGGCGTCCGCCCGGACGTGGGCGGCCTCGAGCTGACCATGGCCTCGACCGTCCTCGGCGGCTACGGCGAGGCGATGCGGCAGCTGGTGGACTACCCCTACGGCTGCCTCGAGCAGCTCTCGTCGCGGCTGGTCCCCTTCGTCGCCCTCCGCGAGCTGCATGGCGTCTTCAAGCTCCCCTGGCGTCCGGACAGCGCCCGCGGCCTGGGTGGGAGAGGACGCCATCGCCCGCTGGGGGACGACGGATCCGGACACGGTCGCCAGCAAGGCGGTGAAGGCCATCGAGGCGCTCCAGCACCACGACGGCGGCTACGGCTACTGGAGCTCGGACCGCTGCAGCTCGCCGCATGGGTCGGCCTATGCGGTCCTGGCGCTCGGACGCGCCGCCGAGGTGGGCTACGCGGTGGACAGGGACGCGCTCCGGCGCGGGCAGCAGTTCCTGGCAAAGGTGGCCGCGGGCAACGTCCCCTCGTGCGGCTGGTGGGCGCGCGAGGTGGACCCCGGGACGCGCGCCTTCGCTCTCTACTCGCTCGCCCGGACCGGCGCGCCCCAGGGCTCCAGCGCCACCGCGCTGTACGCCCGGCGCTCGGAGCTGCCGTTCTACGGGAAGGCGATGCTCGCCGATGCGCTGTTCATCGGCGGGGGAGACCGCGCCGCCGCGCCGCCAGCTCACGACCGAGCTGATGGACCGGGCGACCGAGACCTCGGGCACGCTCCACCTGGAGGAGATGAGCGGCGTCACCTACCAGTCGGACTGGTCGAGCGATCTGCGGACGACGGCCATTGCCCTCCAGACGCTGGTCGACGTCACGCCCGACCATCCGTACGTGGGCAAGATGGCGCGCTACCTGGTCCAGGCACGCGGGACGAACGGCCAGTACAAGACGACGCAGGAGGCCGCCTTCGCCCTCATGGCGCTCACCGAGGTGGTCCGGACGCGAGAGAAGGACGCTCCGGACTTCGTGGGGAAGGTGAAGGTGGCCGGCAAGGAAGTCGCGCAGTCCGACTTCCACGGCCGGAGCCTGGACGTGAAGCGGACGGTGCTGCCCATGTCGCATCTGCCGCAGCTCGGGAAGTCCTCGGCGTTCGAGTTCCTCCGCGACGGGAAGACCGGCCTGCTCTCGTACACCGCGGTGATGCGCTACGCGCCCGCGGAGATGCCGCGGAATGCGCTCGAGCGTGGGCTCGTCGTCCAGCGCTGGATTCGAGCCCTACGCCGGGGGCGGTCAGCTGAGGTCGGTGAAGGCGGGCGAGCTGGTCCGGCTGCAGGTCCGGGTCGGGACCCCGGCGGCGCGCACCAACGTGGTGCTGGAGATCCCGCTCCCCGCGGGGCTCGAGGCGGTGGACACGAGTCTCACCACCACCGCGCGGCTCCCCGGCGGCCAGCCGGGCGCGGACACCGAGACCGACGAGATGGAGGACGCGCGCGAGGCCGGGGTGCCGCCGTGGGTGCTCGGCTTCTGGAACCCGTTCAACCACACCGAGCTGCGCGACGACCGCGCCCTGTTCTTCTCCAACGAGCTGCCGCCCGGCGTGCACGCCGTCTCGGTGGTGGCCCGGGCGACGACTCCCGGCGACTACCTCCTCGTGCCCGCCCGGGCCGAGGCGATGTACGCGCCCGAGGTCTTCGGCCGCTCGGAGGGGAGCAACTTCCAGGTGCTGGACGAGGGAAACGTCGCCGCTCGCTGACCCCCACGCGCCGATGGCTCTCGAGACTGCAACGGAGGCGGGAGACGCGGCACGGGCCGGGCGGCTCGCCGGTCGCTGCTCCGCCGGGCGGGGGTCGTGCTCGCGGGCACCGCCGCCCTGGGCCTGCTCGCGGTCATCGCCTGGCCGCTGCCGCCGGGCCTCCTCGACGCCGATGGGACCGCTCAGCGTCCGTGTCCTCGACCGCGAGGGCAACCTGCTGCGCGAGCTCCCGTCCCGGCAGGACTCGCGCAGCGTGTCGCTCACCCGGGACGCACCGGTTCCGCCCGCGGTGGCCGATGCGTTCATCGCCTCGGAGGACCGCCGCTTCGCGTGGCACCCCGGCGTGGACCCGCTGGCGATGATCCGGGCGGCGGTCGAGCAAGCCTGCGGGCGGGACGGGTGGTGAGCGGGGCCTCGACCCTGACGCAGCAGCTGGCGCGACTGCTCGTGCCGCGGCGGCGGACGCTCGCCGGAAAGGCGCAGGAGGCGCTCTGGGCGCTCCGGCTCTCGGCGCACCTCTCGCGCGAGGAGATCCTCCGCGCGTACCTGGACCGCGTGGCGCTGGGCCATGACCTGGTGGGCGTGGAGGCCGCGTCGCAGGCGTACTTCGGGCGGCCGGCGGCCGCGCTCTCGGTCGGGCAGGCGGCGCTGCTGGCCGCCATCGCCCGCTCCCCGGCGCGGGTGGACCCCTGGCGGGACCCGGAGCGCGCCGCGCGGGCGATGAGGGAGGTGCTCGGCCGGATGCGTCGGGCCGGCCGGCTCGAATCCGGCGCTGGCGCGGATCGCGGCCAGCGCGGACCTGGACCTGGTGCCACCAGGCCGGGCGTTCGGGGCGCCGCACGTGGTGGTGGACCTCGCCGCCAGGCTCGCCGCGCTCGGGCTCGACCGGGCGGTGGAGGTCCGCACCACGCTCGACCCCTCGCTGCAGTACGACGTCGAGCGCACCGTCCGCTCGGAGCTCTCGGCCGACCCGCGGCTGGGCCAGGCGGCGGTGCTGGTCATCGACAACGCCTCGGGGGACGTGCTCGCCTACGTGGGCTCGGCGGATTTCCTCGACGAGGCCCACGAGGGCCAGAACGACGGCGTCCGGGCCCGGCGCCAGCCAGGGAGCGCGCTCAAGCCGTTCGCCTACGGCCTGGCGCTGGCCAGCGGATGGACCGCGGCGTCGGTCCTGAGCGACGTGGACCTGGAGGTGGGCGCCGCGGGCGGTGCCTGGCTCCCGCGCAACTATGACCGCCGGCAGCACGGGCCGGTGCGCCTGCGGGCCGCCCTGGCCAACAGCTACAACGTCCCGGCGGTCGAGCTCACCGATGCGCTCGGTCCCGAGCAGGTGCTGGAGGTGCTCCGCCAAGCCGGCTTCAGCTCGCTGGACGCCAGCGCGGAGCACTACGGCGCCGGGCTGGTGCTCGGCAACGGCGATGTCTCGCTGTGGGAGCTCGGGCGGGCGTACCGCGGGCCTCGCCCGGGGCGGCGTGGTGGAGCCGATGCGCCTGGTCCGCGCGGCGACGGACCGGCTCGGTGGGTCGGTGGCTGCCCGGCGTGAGCTCGAGCCGCGGCGATTCCTTCCCTCCGATGCGGTGGCGCTCCTGACGGATCTCCTGTCGGACGAGTCGGCCCGCGCGCCGGCGTTCGGGCTGGACAACGCGCTCCGGCTGCCGTTCCCGGTGGCAGCGAAGACGGGGACGAGCCGTGCCTACGTGGACAACTGGACGGTGGGCTTCACCCGCGAGCGCACGGTGGCAGTCTGGGTGGGGAACTTCGACGGCCGGCCGATGCAGCGGGTCTCCGGCATCACCGGGGCGGGGCCGCTCTTCGCCCGGGTCATGCGCCGGGCGATGGTGGGCGTCCGCCCGCAGCCGCTGGTCGACCGCGCGCGCTTCGAGCGGGTGCGGATCTGCCCGCTCTCGGGTCACCGGGCAGGCGAGGCGTGCCCCGGGGCCGTCGAGGAGGTGTTCCTCCCGGGCACCGCACCCACCGAGCCCTGCGGCATGCACCGGCTCGCAGACGGGCGACGGGTCCTCACCCTCGACGGCCGATACGCGGGGTGGGCCGAGCGCGAGCGGCTCGAGGTCGCCACCGGCGGGGCAGGGGAGGCCCCTGGATTCCTCACCCCGCGCGAAGGGGACGAGTTCCTCATCGAGGCCGGCGTCCCCACCAGCTCACAGACCATCCCGGTTCGTGTCCGGGGAGGGGCGCGCGCCCGGCTGGTGGTCGACGGGCGGGTGGTGGCGCTGGAGCCGGGCCGCTCGGCCCGTCTCGCGTTGCTCGCCGGGACCCACGTCCTGGAGCTGCGGGCGCCCGGGGCTGCGGAACCGCTCGACGTCGTGCACGTGCGGGTCCGGGGGGGAACCCCGCTGTCCGCGCGCGTGCGCTGACCGGGAGCGACGTCCCGGCCCCCGCTAGCGGCCGGAGGGCGCCATCGCGAGGAGCGCCTCGTCGGCGCCTGGCCCGATGACCGACCCCGCCTGGGCAACATGCATCGAGGTCGGCGCCGAGTCGCTGATCGACGGCGCAGAGGCGGTCGGCAGCGGCTGGACGTCGGCAAGGGCGAGAGCGACCGGGAGACCCATCACGCAGAGGAAGCCTGCTGCGACGCTTCGGACCCGCATCCAGCTGCTGTTCTCGTTCTGCTCGGGCTGGGTCTTCGATGGCGATTGCTTCCTCCCGGGGGCCCGTGCTTCCGGCCGCCGACGTCAGGGGAGATTGCGATCCGCGGGTGCCTGACTCAACCGACCGGAATCAGGGCCTCCTCGACGAACTTCCGTGACCCCGGGGGCAACTCGGGGCAGCGGCCGTCTGCCGGTCGCGGCAACAGGGCCGCCGGGCTCCTCGCGGAGCTGCGTGGTGGGATGGTGTGCGCCAGACGCGGGCGGGGCCAGGGACGCGTCGCGCACGTCCAGGCCCCGCGTTCGCCCCCCGAGGCTGTCTGCAGTGGCCGCCGGGCGACATCGCCAGGAGCGCCTCGTCCGAACCCGGCCCGATGTCCGACCCGGCCTGCGCGAGGTGCGTCAACGCGGGCACCGACTCGCTCAACGACGGCCGCCGGCGACCTGGCGCGCCTGCACGTCCGCGAGGGCAAGCGCGACAGGGAGACACATCACGCAAAGAAAACCCGCCGCCACGCTCCGCACCCTCATCCAGCTGCTGTTCTCGGTCCGCTCGGTGTTCATCGCTTTTCTCCCGCGGGGCGCCGCTTCTCGCCGCCGACGGACCCAGGAGATTGCATGGCGGATGCCCGAGCCAAGCCACCGTTATCCGGTGCTTCTTGGCCGAACGTCGTGGCGTGGCGATCTACACCCAGCCATGGGTGTTGCCGACGCCGCAACATCGACCCGCGGTCTCCACGAGGGCGCCGGTGTGGGTCGACCGGCGCGTCCCGGGGTGAACTGCAGACATCGTGCCCGCTGCGCCGTCCTGGCGTCCTAGAGCGGCCGGTGCAGCACGCGCGACAGCTCGCCGACGATGCCCCGGCGGAAGGCGAGCACGCACACCACGAAGAGCGCGCCCTGGACCACCGTCACCCACCCCCCGAGCTGGGCGAGGTAGCTCTCCACCACGATGATGATCACCGCGCCGACGATGGGCCCGAACACCGTCCCCAGTCCCCCGAGCAGGACCATGAGGATCACCTCGCCCGACGTCGCCCAGTGCACGTCGGTGAGCGACGCCAGCTGGAAGACGATGGACTTGGTCCCGCCGGCGAGCCCGGAGAGCGCCGCGGAGAGCACGAAGGCGATCAGCTTGTACTGGTCGGACTTGTAGCCCAGCGACACCGCCCGGGGCTCGTTCTCCCGGACTGCCTTCAGGACCTGCCCGAACGGCGAGTGGACGACGCGGAGGATGAAGAAGAAGCCGAAGAGGAAGATCGCCAGGACGACGAAGTACATCGTCCGGTTGTCGTCCAGCGAGAGCAGGCCGAGGAGCTTTCCCCGGGGCACGCCCTGGATCCCGTCCTCGCCGCCGGTGAACTTCGCCCGGAGGCAGTAGAAGTAGAACATCTGGGCGAGGGCCAGGGTGATCATCGCGAAGTAGATCCCCTGCCGCCGGATGGCCAGCCACCCCACCGCCAGCCCGAGCACCGCCCCGGTCGCCATCCCGATCAGGACCGAGAGCTCGAACGGCAGACCCCACACCCGGGCTGCATGGGCGGAGAGATAGCCCGCTCCGCCGAAGAACATCGCGTGCCCGAAGGAGAGCAGCCCCACGTATCCGATGAGCAGGTTGAAGGCGCAGGCGAAGAGCGCGAAGCACAGCATCTTCATCAAGAAGACGGGGTAGATGACGAACGGCGCCACCAGCAGGATCGCGACCAGGACGGCGATCGGGATGCGGAGCGAGCGCATCTCGTCTCGGACCGCAGCCCGAGCCTTGATGCCGGGGCTCGCCTCCACCCCGTGCGCCGTCACGTCGTCCTCCCGAACAGCCCGGCGGGCTTCACCAGGAGCACGATGGCCATGATCACGAACACCACCGTGTTCGAGGCCTCCGGGTAGAACACCTTGGTCAGGCCCTCGATGACCCCCAGCCCGAACCCGGTGATGATCGATCCGAGGATGGACCCCATGCCGCCGATGACCACCACCGCGAACACCACGATGATCAGATCCGTGCCCATCAGGGGATTCACCCGGTAGATGGGTGCGGCCATCACCCCGGCCAGCGCGGCCAGCGCCACGCCGAGGCCGTAGGTGATGGTGATCAGCCGTGGCACGTTGATCCCGAACGCCTGCACCAGGAGCGGGTTCTCGGTGGCGGCTCGCAGGTACGAGCCCATCCGGGTGCGCTCGGTGATGAACCAGCTCGCGGCGCAGAGCAGCACCGAGACCAGCACGACCCAGGCCCGGTAATTGGGGAGGAACATGAAGCCCAGGTTCTTCCCTCCGCTCAGCTGCTCGGGGACGTCGTACGGCTCGCCGGAGACTCCGAAGTAGTTCCGGGCGACGCCCTGGATGACCAGTGCCAGGCCGAAGGTCAGGAGCAGGCCGTAGAGCGGATCGAGACTGGCGATGCGCTTGATCATCGTCCGCTCGATGAGCGCTCCGAAGAGGCCCACGACGATGGGGGAGATGAGCAGCGCCGGCCAGTAGCCGATCCCCAGGTGCTCGAGCATCAACCACGCCAGGAGCGCCCCCAGCATGTAGAGCGCGCCGTGGCAGAAGTTGATGACGTTGAGCAGCCCGAAGATGATCGCCAGGCCGAGGCTGAGCAGCGCGTAGAACGAGCCGTTGATCAGCCCGACCAGGAGCTGGCTGAACAGCGCCTGGATCGGGATTCCGAAGACGGTGGTCATCGGCCTGGCCGAGCCCGCCTCACTTGGCGGCGGTGACCAGCGGGCATTCGCCCTGGGCGAGCGGCCGGAAGGCCTGATCCGCGGGGATCTCCTTGATCAGCTTGTAGTAGTCCCACGGGCCCTTCGACTCGGAAGGCTTCTTCACCTCGTAGAGGTACATGGGGTGGATCTTCCGGCCGTCGGCTCGGATGGTGCCCTTCCCGAAGAGCGGATCGTCCGTGGGGATCGCCTTCATCTTCGCCACCACCGCCTTGCCGTCCTCGTCGGACTTCAGCGCCTGCACCGCCTTCAGGTAGTGCAGCACTCCGGCGTACACCCCGGCCTGGACCATGGAGGGCATCCGCCCGTTCATCCGGGCGGCGAACTTCTTCGACCAGGCGCGAGTCTTGTCGTCGCGGTCCCAGTAGTAGGCCGAGGTCAGCTGCAGCCCCTGGGCGGTCTTGAGACCCAGGGCATGCACGTCGCTGATGAACACCAGGAGGCCCGCCAGCTTCTGACCGCCCTGGACGATGCCGAACTCGGAAGCGGCCTTGATCGAGTTGATGGTGTCGCCGCCGGCGTTGGCCAGCCCGATGATCTTCGCCTTCGAGGCCTGTGCCTGAAGGAGAAAGGACGAGAAGTCGGCGGTGTTCAGCGGGTGGAGCACCGTGCCGAGCACCTTGCCGCCGTTGGCCACGACCACCGCGGTGGTATCGCGTTCCAGAGCCTTGCCGAAGGCGTAGTCCGCGGTGAGGAAGAACCAGGTGTCACCCCCGGCCTTGACCACCTCCTTGCCGGTGCCGTTGGCCAGTGACCAGGTGTCGTAGGTCCAGTGGACGGTGTTGGGCGTGCAGGCCTTCCCGGTGAGGTCCGAGGTCGCGGCGCCCGAGTCGATGAAGACCTTGTTCTTGTCCGCGGTGACCTTGGCGATGGCCAGCGCCACCCCGGAATTGGGCACGTCGACGATGAGGTCCACCTTGTCGACGTCGTACCACTTGGTGGCGATGCCCGAGCCGACGTCCGGCTTGTTCTGGTGGTCGGCGCTGACGATCTCGATCGGCATGCCGGCGACCTTGTTGCCGAACTCCTCGGCCGCCATCTTTGCTGCGACCACCGAACCCGGACCTCCGAGGTCGGCGTAGAGACCGGACTGGTCGTTGAGGACGCCAATCTTCACGACCTTGTCCTGGGCCAGGGCTGCCAGAGGCAGGAGGCAGGCGAGAGCGAGAAGCCGTGAAGCGATTCGCATGAGAGACGCTCCTCTTCGGGATTGGAGTGGTGAGGGAGAAGCTACACACCGAGATGCGTTTGCAGCTGGGGCAGGCTCGACTGGAAACGGTCGGCGGGAATCTGGTCCACCACGCGCCCGCGGTCCATCACGTAATGACGGTCGGCGATGGAAGAGGCGAACTTCAGATTCTGCTCCACCAGGAGGATGGTGAACCCCTCCGTCTTCAGCCGACGGATTGTGGCCCCGATCTGCTGGACGATGACCGGTGCGAGCCCCTCGGTGGGCTCATCCAGGAGCAGGAGCCGCGCCCCGGTGCGGAGAATCCGTCCGATGGCGAGCATCTGCTGCTCGCCGCCCGAGAGCTTGGTGCCCTGACTCCCCAGGCGCTCCTTGAGGTTGGGGAACAGCTCCAGGACCGCCTGGAGGGTCATCCCGCCGGGCCGTAGCTGGGGGGGCAGGAGGAGATTCTCCTCCACGTTCAGGCTGGCGAAGATGCCGCGCTCCTCCGGGCAGAGCTCCATCCCCAGCCGGGCGATGCGGTGAGGTGGGAGCCGGATGGTCTCGTGGCCATCGAGCACCACCGAGCCCTCGCGGCGCGGCACCATGCCCATCAGCGACCGGAGGGTGGTGGTCTTCCCCGCGCCGTTCCGGCCGAGCAGTGTCACCAGCTCGCCGGGGCGAATCTCGAAGTCCACGCCGTGGAGGATGTGGCTCTCGCCGTACCAGGCCTCGAGGCCCTCGACGTGGAGCAGCGCGCGGGTGGCGACCTCCGGCGCCGGCCCCGAGGTGGCGGCCCTGGCCGCCTCAGTCATGGTCCGACCCCATGTACGCCTGGATGACGTCCTTGTTCTTCGAGACCGCGGAGTAGTCGCCCTCGGCCAGGACCTCGCCCCGGGCCAGCACCGTGATGGTGTCCGAGAGGTTCGCCACCACCTTGAGGTTGTGCTCGACCATCAGCACCGTGCGGTTCGCCCCCACTTTCTTGATGAGCGCGGCGATGCGGTCCACGTCCTCGTGGCCCATCCCGGCCGTGGGCTCGTCGAGCAGGAGCAGCTCGGGGTCGAGCGCCAGGGTGGTGGCGATCTCCAGCGCCCGCTTCCGTCCGTAGGACAGCTCGACCGCCTGGACGTCGAGGAAGTCCTGCAGGCCCACCGCCTCGGCAAGCTCGTGGGCCCGCGGCTCGAGGTCCTGGAGCGCGCGCTCCGAGCGCCAGAAGTCGAAGGACTGGCCGCGCTTTCGCTGGAGCGCGACGCGGATGTTCTCCAGCACGGTGAGGTGAGGGAACACGGCGGAGATCTGGAAGGAGCGCACCACCCCGCGGCGGGCGACGTCGGCCGGACGGTCCGAGGTGATGTTGGCGCCCTTGAACTTGATGGTCCCGGCGGACGGGGTGAGGAATTTCGTCAGCAGGTTGAAGCAGGTCGTCTTCCCGGCGCCGTTCGGCCCGATGAGCGCGTGGATCGTCCCCGGCCGCACCGTGAGGCTCACGTTCTTCACTGCGACGAACCCGCGGAATTCCTTGGTCAGCCCCTGGGTCTCGAGGAGCGGCTCACCGGCGTGACGCGCTGAATCGAGCATGTGCGCTGACCTAGGAGACCCTTGAAGACACAGCAAGACACGCTGCGTCGTTCCTGTCCGTCTTTGCCGGAACCGGCTACCGCTCGGTGACGTAGAGCCCCGGGGCATCCGCCAGGGGCGGATTCGCGGCGCTCCCGGGTGCCTTCGGGGGGTGGATGCGCTCACCGGCCCTCGCCTCCAGCCACCGCGCCCAGGCATGCCACCAGGTGTCCTGGTGCCGGGTGGACCCCACCTGCCACTCCTCCGGGGTGTCGTGCAGGTGCTCGTGCAGCCAGTAGGCGGCGCTCTTGCTGGGCGGATTGACCACCCCGGCGATGTGGCCCGAGCTGCTGAGCACGAACTGCACCTTGCCCCCGAGCAGGCTGGTGGTCCGGAAGGCGGACCGCCACGGGGTGATGTGGTCCTCCACCGCGCCGACGATGAAGGTGTCCTGCGTCACCGCCCCGAGCCGGAGCCGCTTGCCCCCCACGCTCATCTCGTCCCGGGCCAGCGCGTTGTCCAGGTAGCAGCCACGGAGGTACTCCGAGAGGAGGCGGGCCGGGATCCGGGTCCCGTCGTCGTTCCAGGCCAGCAGGTCGAACCCCGGCGGCTGATCGCCCATCATCCAGGCCGAGCCGTAGTAGTTGAAGTGCAGGTCGTTGGGCCGGAGCAGGTTGAAGGTCCGGGCCATCTCCTGCGACTCGAGCAGCCCCTTGCGCTGGACCCGCCGGAGCATCCGCTCGATGGTCGGCCGGTCGGTGAAGGCCCCCAGCGGCCCGGGCTCGCTGAAGTCCACCAGGGTGTTCATCAGGGTCAGCGAGTTGAGCGACCGGTCGCCGATGGCCTCGAGGTAGGCGGCGAGCATCGTGGCCAGCGTGCCGCCCACGCAGAGCGCGGCGACGTTGACCTTCGGCGCGCCGGTGATCTCCTTCACCACCCGGAGCGCCTCGACCGGCCCCTCGAGCAGGTAGTCGCCGAAGCCCACGTCGCGCAGGCTCGCGTCCGGGTTCCGGTAGCTCATGCAGAAGGTGGTGTGGCCGTTCTTGACCGCCCACTCGACGAAGCTCCGGCCGGGGGCGAGGTCCATGATGTAGTACTTGTTGATGAACGGCGGGCTGCAGAGCAGCGGCACCGCGTGCACCGTCTCGGTCTGCGGCGTGTACTGGATGAGCTCGAAGAGCCGGTTCCGGATAGACCACCTTGCCCGGGGTGTTCGCGAGGTTCTTGCCCACCTCGAACGCCGAGCGGTCCACCAGGCGGGGCCAGCCATCGCGCGTCCGGAGGTCGTCCAGCCACATTCGCAGCCCGCGCGCCGCGCTGAGCCCGCCGCTCTCGAACGCCCGCCGCAGCGCCGCCGGATTGGTGAGGAAGAAGTTGGTCGGGGCGAACGCATCCACCAGGAGCTGGCTCGCCATCCGCGCCTTGCGCGCCGTGGTCTCGTCGAGCGCCGCCACCTCGAGCAGGTCGCGGGCCAGCTGCTCGCGCAGGAGGTGGTGCTGGAGCAGCCAGAAGAAGAGCGCGTTCTCGGACCAGGTCCGGTCACCGAAGCGCCGGTCCTTGGCCGGCACCGGCAGCGGGCCCTCGGGGGTGGCCCCCGCGGCCCGTGCCGCCGCGACGCCGGTGGCCACCACCGCTCCGTTCGCCCAGCGGGCCACTGCACCCAGCGTGGAGATGGGGTGGCGTACCAGCCCGGCGGCCTCGCTTCCGAGCGCCCGCCCGAAGCCGACCGGGTCCACACGGTCGAGCAACGCATCCGTCACCCGGCGGAACCCGTCCGGGAGACTGCCCACCGCAGGAACCGGGGGAAGGGGTGGCTCGCTGTCTGGTATCGCCTGGGGGCGTTGCGGTAGCTCCAGCACCTTCATCGTCCACTCCCTGCCGGCGAGGTCCGCGAACGTCGCCGGTGCTTGAGGGACTCGAGCGCCCGCCGCTGCGTATCGAAGAGCTCGGGGTCCACGTGATGGGCCTGCAGGCTGGCGCCGAGCTTCAGGCGCAGAAAGGCGCTCGAGGTGTAGCGGGTCACCCGCTCGTAGTAGCGCTCGGTGAGCTCCCGGACCAGCTCCGCGTACGCATCGGCCAGATGCGCGGGGACGCTGAAGCCGTCGTAGTCCACGACCGCCCGGATCCTCCGCCCCAGCGGAGCGCAGACCTGGTCGACGGTCTCCGCGATCCGCCGGAGGTCCTCCTCGTCGCGGATGGCAAGCCCGGCGAAGTTGATGAAGAGCACCTCGCGCTTCGGGTCGAACTCGAACCGGGAGGAGAGCGGGCGGTCCTCGAGCATCCGCCGCAGGCCCATCGGCTCGCTCCGGAACAGGCGCGGATCCATGGTCCCCAGCGGCCGCTTGATCTCCGGTGTGAAGTCCATCTGGGCGAGGACCTCGTGCTCCAGATCGACGCCCGGCGCGACCTCCTCGAGCATGAGCCCGGTCTCGGTCAGCCGGAACACCGCGCGCTCGGTGACGTAGAGCGTCTCGTGACCCGCCTCCCGGGCGCGCGCACCGCTGAAGGTGACCTGCTCGACCGCGGGGACGAACTTCCGGTTCTTCCCCTCCTGCACGATGCGCAGCCGCCCGTCGCCGATCTCGAGGCTGAGCCCACCCGAGGTGAAGGTCCCGACGAACACCACCTTGCGCGCGTTCTGGCTGATGTTGATGAACCCGCCGCAGCCGGCGAAGGTCGACCCGAAGCGGCTCACGTTGACGTTCCCGACCGCGTCCACCTGGGCCATGCCGAGGTACGCCTGGTCGAGCCCGCCGCCGTCGTAGAAGTCGAACTGCTGGTTCTGGTCGACCAGCGCCTCGTTGTTCACCGCCGCCCCGAAGTTGAGCCCCGAGGCGGGCAGGCCGCCGACCACCCCCGGCTCGGCGGTGAGGGTGACCAGCGGGAGCAGGCCCTCCTCCTGCGCCACGCCGGCCACCGACTCGGGCATCCCGATGCCCAGGTTGATGAGGGTGCCCGGGATGAGCTCGCACGCGGCGCGCCGGCCGATGACCTTCCGGCCGTCGAGCCGGTGCGGGGGCAGGGTCTCCAGAGGCACGCGGAGCTCACCGGAGAAGCCCGGGTCGTAGGCGGTGGCGTAGGTCTGGGCGTGGTACTCGGCCGGGGCCACCGCCACGCAGTCCACGAGCGCACCGGGGATCTTCACGCTCCGGGCGGGGAGCGAGCCCGCCTGGGCGAGCCGCTCCACCTGGACGATGACCACGCCGCCGCTGTTCTTGGCCGCCATGGCCATGGCCAGGTTGTCGAGCGTGAGCGCCTCGCGCTCCATGGTCACGTTGCCGTGAGGGTCGGCGGTGGTGCCGCGGAGAAAGACCACGTCGATGGGGAAGGTCCGGTAGAGGAGCCACTCGTGGCCGTGGATCTCCAGGAGCTCGACCAGATCCTCGGTGGTGCGCGAGTTGACCTTCCCGCCGCCGTTCCGCGGGTCGACGAACGTCCCCAGACCCACCCGGGACAGCGTCCCCGGCTTGCCGGCGGCGATGTCCCGGTAGAGGTGCGAGATGCAGCCCTGGGGGAGGTTGTAGGCCTCGATCTCCCCGGCCAGCGCGAGCGCTCCCACGCGGGGGATGAGCCCCCAGTGACCGCCCACCACCCGCTTGAGCAGCCCGGGAACGGCGAGCCGGTTGAGGCCGCGCGTCTTGCCATCTCCCTGGCCCGCGGCGAAGAGCAGGGTGAGGCCGCCGGGACGCCCGTGGGTCTGGTAGGCGCGCGCCAGGGCCTCCAGGAGGCCATCGGGCGTGCCGATCCCCACGAAGCCCGAGGTGGCGAGGGTGTTGCCCGGCTGGATCAGGGCCACGGCCTCGTCGAGGCTCGCGATCTTGCTCACCGAGACGAGCGACATCGTGCGACCCCCTTTCCGGCGCGGCCGAGGATCGACTGCAAAAAAACGGCGGGTCTCCTCGCGCGCGATTACGCGCGGGGACCCGCCGGGGTGTCAACGTCCTGGACTAGTTCTTCGGGGTGATGAGCTCGACCGTGCGCTGCGCGGCCTCGTTCATCGCCTTGCGCCACTGGGCGCTGAACTGCTCGCCGGCGGTGATGGCCTCCTTGGCCACGCGGCCAGCCTCCTCGACCGCGGTGACGGCCTGGGCCACGCCCTGCTTCTCGAACTTCTCCACCTCGGCGAGCGCCGCGGTGAACCGGTTCGTGGACTCGGACATCAGCTTCAGCCACTCACTGCCAAACTGCTGCATCTGCGAAAAGACGGTCTTCTGATCCATGGTTTTCTCCTCCCGAGGGTCCGGGTTCCCTTCTCGTGTAACACCGGCCGAAAGGGTGTCAATGCGCTTTTGCTGCGGCGCAGCAAAACGAACTTCTCGAAGGTGTGACGCGCGGGGTGGCTTCTCGTTCTTCCGGGACATCGTTCTCTCCTGGCGCATGCCGGCCAATGGGTCCAGTAAGCGCGCCCCGGAGAGGGAGTCAAGCCCCGTTTGTTGCAGTGCAACAGGAAACCTTACTGGCGCCGTGGCTTCCGGGGTCCCTTCAGGCTCCGGCGGAGTGCGGCCACCTCGCGCCGGAGCTCGCCCAGCTCGTCGCGCGCCGGAGAGGAGACCGGCTCGGCCGGCCGGGTCCGTTCGGCCGACGTGGGGGCAGGGAAGGGCCGGAGCGCGGAGAACGGGTTGTAGAGCCCTCCCAGCCCGCTCTGGGCCTGGAGGTACATCTCCAGCGCCCAGCTCACGTAGCGGCCCAGGAAGTCCGCCAGCGGGCCGTCTCCCATGCGGATGAGCTGGAGCAGGAGCGGCACCGGGAGCAGCCGGGCGGCGTTCCGGTCCTCGAAGATGATCTGTGCCAGGGTCGGAGCGGTCAGGTCCACCCCCGTCTTGGCATCCTGGACCTGCACGTCCGCCCCGGCGCGAATCCGCTCCGCGATCTCGTCGAGCCGCACATAGCGACTCTGCTCGGTGTCGTAGAGCCGGCGATTCCCGTACTTCTTCACCAGCATCGGGCACTTCCTTCCCAGGCGTGACCCCGGTGCTCCGGTGTGCGTGCGCAGCAAAGTGTGCGCGGCCAAACAAACGCTGGACTGCCGGTCCCGGGGTCCATAGATTTTCAAATCAGTGTACTTCGCCCACGACCTGAACAGAGCCTTCGCCCGTCCACTCCATACCTGGGCGGCGATGCTCCGGTCGGCGTGGACGCACCCCTTCAACCTCGCGGCGGGGCTCCCGCCGGTCCGGATGCTCGCCGCGGCCGCGGAGATGGTCGAGCGGGCCACCGCCGACTACCCGAAGCCAGCCTTCGGCCTGGACAGCACGGTCATCGACGGCCGTGAGGTCGAGGTCCGCGAGGCGCTGGTCCACGAGACGCCGTTCTGCCGGCTCCTGCACTTCGAGCGAGAGGTCACCCACGACGACCCGCGGGTGCTCATCGTCGCGCCGCTCTCCGGCCACCACGCCACGCTGCTCCGCGAGACGGTGCGTGACCTGCTCCCCGACCACGACGTGTACATCACCGACTGGGTGGACGCCCGGGTGGTGCCGCTCACCGCGGGCAAGTTCGACCTGGCCGACTACGTCGACCTGGTCGTCGCCCATCTGAGAGAGATCGGCCCCGGGGTCAACATCCTCTCGGTCTGCCAGCCCGCGGTTCCGGTGCTGATCGCCACCGCGATGCTGGCCGAAGCGGACGACCCGGTGCAGCCGGCGAGCATGGTGCTCATCTCGGGCCCGGTGGACACCCGGGTGAATCCCTCGCAGGTGAACCAGTTCGCCAGGGTGCACTCGCTGAAGTCGCTCGAGGCGATGGTCATCCAGCGGATCCCCATCGGTCACGCGGGCTCCGGGCGGCGGGTCTATCCGGGGATCCTGCAACTCTGGTCCTTCATGTCGCTCGACCCGCATCGGCACGTGGACGCCCACGTCGGTCTGTTCAAGGACGTGGTGAAGGGCGAGCTGGAGTCGGCCGACAAGCGCCGCAAGTTCTACGACGAGTACTTCGCGGTGATGGACCTGCCGGCCGAGTTCTATCTGGAGACGGTTCAGCACGTGTTCCACCGGCACAGCCTGCCGGAGGGAAAGATGCTGCACCGCGGGAAGCCCGTCCGTCTGGACGCGATCCGCCGGACTGCCCTGATGACCATCGAGGGCGGCGACGACGACATCACCACCCCCGGACAGACCCACGCCGCACACGGGCTGCTTTCGTCGCTCCCCGCCAGCTGGAAGGAGCACCACCTCCAGGAGGGGGCCGGGCACTACGGCACCTTCAGTGGGCGGCGGTTCCGGGAGCAGATCGCTCCGAGGATCCGAGCGTTCTTCCGCAGGGAGAGGTGACGGTCCTAGTCTCGGGCTGAATGGGCACCGAGGCGCTCGAGGAGCTCGGAGTAGCGGCAGCCATCGCCTTGCTCCAGCGGGGTGCGCTGACCGCGGAGGCGCTGGTGCGGGCCTGCCTCGACCGCATCGCGCGCGACGAGCCGGAGCTGCACGCCTGGGCCTTCCTCGACCGGGACGAAGCGCTCGCCGCCGCACGCGCGGCCGACCGCGGAGGCCGCAAGGCTCCGCTGTTCGGGCTCCCGGTCGGCATCAAGGACATCATCGACACCGGCGATGCCCCCACCGAGTGCGGCACGTCGCTGTACGGCGGCCGGCAGCCCGACCGCGACGCGGCGTGTGTCGCCCGGCTGCGCGCGGCCGGGGCGGTGATCCTCGGCAAGACCGTCACCACCGAGCTCGCGTTCTTCGCGCCCGGACCGACCCGCAATCCGCGAAGGCCGGCGCACACGCCGGGTGGCTCGTCGAGCGGCTCGGCGGCGGCGGTGGCCGACGGGATGGTCCCCGCGGCGCTCGGCACGCAGACCGCCGGGTCGATCATCCGGCCCGCCGCCTACTGCGGGGTCGTGGGCTTCAAGCCATCGCACGACCTCCTCTCGCTCGAGGGCGTGCACCCGTTCGCGCCCTCGCTCGACACGCTCGGGCTCTTCGTCCGCCAGGTCGGGGATCTCCCGCCGCTGCTCACCGCGCTCGGCGCCCCGGTGGAGATGCCGGAGCGTGGCCGTCCCCCGCGCATCGGTCTGTGGCGGAGCACGCAGTGGCCGCGGGCCACGCCGGCGATGCAGGAGCGGCTCGAGAAGGTCGCCGCCGCGCTCTCCTGCGGGCCGGCGCCACGGTGCGCGACGTGGAGCTCGGGCCGGAGGAGGGTGACCTCGCCGATGCGCAGACGTTGATCATGGCTGCCGAGGCCGCCCGGACGTTCGAGGCCCTGCGGAAGAGCGCCGGGTCGAGCCTCAGCCCCCAGCTCCGGACGCTGCTCGAGCGGGGTGCGGTGGCCTCGGCGGAGGACGTCCACGCGGCGAAGGCCCTTGCTGGACGCGCCAGGGCCGCGACGACGAGCCTCCTCGGTGAGCTCGACGTGCTCCTCACGCCGAGCGCCCCCGGCGAGGCACCCGAGGGGCTCGCCAGCACCGGCGACCCGGTCTTCAACCGCGTGGTGACGATGCTCGGATTCCCGGCCATCAGCCTCCCGGCCGGCACCGGCCCGGCGGGGCTCCCGCTCGGCATCCAGCTGGTGGGTGCGCCGCACGGCGAGGCAGCGCTGCTCGCCGTCGCTGCCTGGGTCGAGTCACGGACTGCCTAGGGTCCGAGCTGCAGACGGCAGATGCGAACCGAGGGATCGTCGGGGTCCGGCGCGATGCTGAACCCGAGCCGCCTCGCGAGGCGCAGCATCGGCTGGTTCACGGCGAGCACGAAACCCTCCATCTCCTTCATCCCCTGCCGCTTCGCCGCGTCGATGAGGGCGTTCATGAGCGTGGTGGCAAGTCCGACCCCGCCGAATCTGGAGGCGACGGAGATCGCGAACTCGCAACGGGTCCGATCGTGCTCGATGAAATGGACCGCAAGCCCCACGATATCGATGCCATCGTCCGCCGGAACCGTTGCCACGATCCCGATGCCACTCTCAGGGACTGCGGCGAGGGCCTCGCGCAATCGCTCGAGGTCGAGCTCACCCACCGAACCCATGAAGCGCATGTAGCGGGCCTCCTCGCTCATCCGTCCGAAGGCCTGCAGGAGCTCTGCCTCGTCCGCCGGGCCGACGGCGCGGATGTGGACGGCCCGCCCATCTCGCAAGGGGACGTCGAAGGCATTGAAGGTGGTGTCCATCGTCGGTCTCCCTCGACTCGGTGGACAGTGTAGTGGTTGGCCCATCCCATGTTAGAGGGCCGGGCGATGGAGCCCGCCGCACCGGCCCCGAAGCTCGACCTCCTGGGCCTCCCGCTCGAGCAGCTGACCCGCCTCGTCGCCGACGAGCTCGGCGAACGTCCGTTCCACGCCCGGCAGCTCTACCGGTGGATCCACCAGCGCGGCGTCACCGACTTCGAGGCGATGACCGACCTCTCCAAGGCGCTGCGGGCCAAGCTCCGCGAGCGGTGCGGGCTCGAGCCGCTGGCCAAGGACCTCGAGCAGCGCAGCTCCGACGGCACCATCAAGTACCGCTTCCGCACCCATGACGGCCGGCTCATCGAGACGCGTCTACATGCCGGCGACGGACCGGAAGACCCTCTGCGTCTCCACCCAGGTCGGCTGTGCCATGGCCTGCAAGTTCTGCATGACCGGCGACGCTGGGGCTGCTGCGCAACCTCACTGCCTCCGAGATCGTGGCCCAGGTGCACGCGGTCAACCGCGAGGTGCGCGCAGAACGAGGGCCTGGCGATGACCCGCCCGCTCACCAACCTCGTCTTCATGGGGATGGGCGAGCCGCTCCACAACTTCGACAACCTCAAGGATGCGCTCCACATCCTCCAGTCCGAGGACGGGCCGAACTTCTCCCACCGCCACATCACCGTCTCCACGGTGGGGCTCGTCCCGATGATCGCCCGGCTCGGCGCCGAGACGGACGTGAAGCTCGCCATCTCGCTCAACGCGAGCACCGACGCGCAGCGCGACGAGCTGATGCCGGTGAACCGGAAGTGGAAGATCGCCGACCTGATGGAGGCCTGCCGGCAGTTCCCGCTGCGTCAGGGGCGGCGCATCACCTTCGAGTACGTCCTGCTCCGCGGCGTGAACGACGCCGACGAGGACGCCGAGCGCCTCATCGACGCTGCTCCGCGACGTCCCGGCCAAGGTGAACCTCATCCCCTACAACGAGAACCCCGGCCTCGGCTTCTTCACCACCGGCGAGGACCGGGCCGAGCGCTTCCGCGAGATCCTCGCCCAGGGCCACGTGGCGGCCTTCATCCGCGAGAACCGGGGACGGGACATCGCCGCCGCCTGCGGCCAGCTGGCCAACCGCCAGGGCCCCGCGTCAGCCGTACCGGGGGTCTCTGAGGCCGTGTAAACCCTCAGGATCCTGGCGCGTTCTTGACAAGGGACCGAGCGGCGACTAATCCCGCGCGTTCCCAAGGACGGAGAGGATTCATGGCTGTCGTGCTTCGGCTCGCTCGCGCGGGCGCAAAGAAGATGCCGTACTACCACGTGGTTGCCACCGACTCGCGCAACCCGCGGGACGGCAAGTTCATCGAGGCGATCGGGGCGTATGACCCGAACCTCGAGCCCCCGAAGATCGAGTTCCAGCAGGAGAGGCTCGAGCACTGGCTCAAGGCGGGCGCAACCCCGTCGGAGACCGTCGCGGGCCTCATCAAGCGCGCCAGCAAGACCCCCAAGGCCTGAGGAAGGCCGTGGAGGAGCTGTTGATGTCTCTGGTCCGTGGGCTGGTGGACCGCCCCGACCAGGTCGAGCTGCGGAGCCAGCCGGAAGAGGGCGGCACGCTGTTCGAGCTGAAGGTCGCCCCCGAGGACGTCGGCAAGGTCATCGGACGCGATGGCCGCACCGTGAACGCGATCCGGACGCTGCTCTCCGTCGCCGCCCAGCGGCGCGGGCTGAAGGCGCGGCTCGAGGTGCTCGACGACCGGCGCGGCGCCGCACCGCCCGTGCCTCCGCCCTCCGACCCACCGCCGGCCGGATGACCCCGCCTCGCCCCACGCTGGAGGTGGGGTACGTGGCACGTGTGCACGGGCTCAACGGTGAGCTCGCGGTGAAGACGTTCGACCCCGACTCCGAGGCGCTCGACACCGTCCGCCGGCTGATCGTCCGGCTCCGCTCGGGCGACGAGCGCCCGGTCGACGTGGTGAGCACCCGCCGGATGACCGGCGCCATCCTGGTCTCGCTCCGGGGAGTGCGATCCCGCTCGGCGGCCGAGGCCTTCAAGGGCGCCACCGTCCTGGTGCACCGCGAGGACCTCCCGCCCCCCGCGGAGGGAGAGTGGTTCCAGGGAGATCTGGTGGGCCTCGAGGCCCGCACTCCCGAGGGGGCGCCGCTGGGCCGGGTGACCGAGATCTGGAACACCGGCCCGGTTCCGAACCTGGTCATCCAGGGCACCGACCCCGAGCCCCTGGTCGTGCCCTTCGTCGACGAGTTCGTCCCCGAGGTGGATCTCCAGGCCGGCGTGCTCGTCGTGCGGCCTCCGGAGATGCTGGAGTAGGCACCGGCCATGTGGCAGGCGGAGATCCTGACGCTGTTTCCGGCGATGGTGACCGGGTACCTCGAGGCGAGCATCCTCGGGAAGGCGCGCGCCCGCGGTCTGGTCCGCGTCGAGCCGCGCGACATCCGCGAGCACGCCGAGGGCAAGCACCGGGTGACCGACGATGCGCCCTACGGCGGCGGGGCGGGGATGGTGATGAAGCCCGAGCCGCTCGTCGCCGCCATCGAGGCCGCCCGGGCGGCGCTGCCGGGCGCCCGCGTCCTCCTCACCTCACCGCGCGGGCGAGCGCTTCACCCAGGCGCATGGCGCGGGACCTGGCCGCAGGGCCGACGGATCTCGTCCTGGTGGCCGGGCGCTACGAGGGCGTGGACGAGCGGGTCCGGGGCTACGTCGACGGCGAGGTCTCGCTCGGCGACTTCGTCCTCACCGGCGGCGAGCTCGCCGCGCTGTGCATCGTGGACGCGGTGGCGCGCCTGCTCCCCGGCGTCCTGGGCAACGCCGAGTCGTCCGGCGCCGAGAGCTTCGAGGGCGGGCTGCTCGAGTATCCGCACTACACCCGGCCCCCGGAGTTCCGCGGGGTGGCGGTCCCGGAGGTCCTCCAGGGCGGCGACCACGCCCGGCATCGCCCGCTGGCGGCGCTGGCACCAGCTCCAGCTGACCCGGGCGCGGCGGCCGGATCTGCTCGAGGGTGCGGGCCTGTCGGACGAGGACCGTCGCCTGCTCGCACTGGACGAGAAGGACCTCTGAATCCAGGGGCTTGTGCTTGCGACGCGACGGACCGTCTGCTATCTGGCCCGGCTCCCCACCCGTTGGAGTACGCGAATCATGCGCCCGAGCGCCCTGGATTACATCGAGTCGAAGCAGCTCCGGAAGGACGTCACCGAGTTCCGCACCGGTGACACCGTCCGGGTCCACTGGAAGGTCCGGGAAGGCGAGAAGGAGCGGGTCCAGCCGTTCGAGGGCGTGGTCATCCGCAAGACCAAGGGGAACAACCGCGCCACCTTCACCGTGCGGAAGATGTCCTACGGGGTCGGCGTGGAGCGCATCTTTCCGCTGCACAGCCCCCGCTACGAGCGCATCGACGTGCTGACCCGCGGTGACGTCCGCCACAACCGCCTGTTCTATCTCCGCGAGCTCCGCGGCAAGGCGAGCCGCGTGGACACCCAGGAGGAGCTCCTCGACGCAGCCCGCCGCGGCCGCTCCCGCCGCTGCGCCGGCCGCCGAGGCGGGCTCCGGGCCCGGCCGCCGCCCCCGCGCCGAAGGGCAAGAAGGGCAAGGCCGGCAAGGCCGCCGCCGCCCCGCAGGGCTGAGCAGAGGTGCCGGGCGCCTGAACGCAGGGTGCTGGGCTAGACTCGGTGCCCTCGCATGCACTGGGTCGAGTTCGCGCTCCAGGGCGTCCGCGGGTTCCTGCCCAGCGTTCGCGTCTCCCTGAAGCCAGGCTACTGGACGCTGCTCCCGGCGACACCCGGCGCGCCGCTCGTGGGGCTCACCTCGGAGCTCTGCTTTCCGGACGGGCGCGGCGGTGATGCACGCTACGCCTCGGCGGAGGGCGGAAACACCAGCAAGGCCGCGCTGTGGATCGTCGGGCGAGACCGGCAGACGTACCGCCTCCTCCGGGAGCTGGGCCGGTCCGGCGCGCTCCACCGGGTGAACCCGAGCACCCGCGGGCACGACCTGGTGACCGAGGACCCGTCGGAGATGGCGCAGTTCCTCCGCGCGCAGGTGGGGTTCCCGCCCCGGGGCCGCTACGAGACGCTCTTCACCTTCACCGCCGGGCAGCTGCCCAGCAAGCGCCCGCGGAGGTCTCCTGGCGGCCCGTCCAGGCAGCAGGGCGGAGGCCAGGTCCCCGACGCCGCCCCGGTGGACCCCGCGCAGGCCCGGGCGCGGCTCATCGAGCTCGAGCGCGAGCTCGCGCTGGCCTCGGAGGTGGAGCGTCTCCAGTTCCGCGCCGACGGGGTGAGCGCCCAGGTGTTCCAGCTGGAGACGCGGCTCAAGTCGGTCCAGGGGCTGGAGCAGGAGCTCGCCGAGGCACGCCGCGGGCTGCAGCAGACGCCGACCGTGGAGAGCCTCGGGCTCATCCCGGACATCGTCGAGCGGTCGCGCGGCTTCCCGGCGCTGGTGGCCAAGGTGGACGAGACGCTGGCCAAGCTCGAGGGGGAGCGGCAGCTGGACGTCGCCACCGCGCCGAACCCCAACCCCCTCCGCCGTGACGGGCGCTTCTGGGCGGGCATGGCGTTCGGCGCAGCGGCCCTCTTCACCGGGGCGACCGTGACCGGGCCGCTCAAGTACATCGCGCTGCTCGACATCCCCGCCTTCGGGCTGGCGGCGCTGGTGGCCCTCAAGCGCGTCGAGGACCTCCAGTGGGTGGAGCTGGCGGTCCGCAAGGGCGATCGGCTCGGAGACCGCGAGAAGCAGATCCGCGAGCAGTTCGAGACCGATGCCCAGCCGGTGCGCAACGCGATGAAGATCCTCGGGGTGGAGCAGCCCCACGAGATCGTCGCCGCGCTCGAGGAGCATGGGAAGTGGGCCACCCGGGTCGCGGAGCTCGAGCGGAAGCTCCAGACGGCCAAGGTGAACCCCGAGTACGTCGCCGCCACCATGCAGCTGGCCGAGCTCCGGGGCGAGCAGGAAGCCCTCAACGCCCGGCTCGCGGAGAAGGGCAACTACGTGCGGGACGCGCGCGAGGTGGAGCGCGAGATGGCGCGCATGCGCGAGGCCCTGGCGCCCGCTCCCCGCCGGATCTCCAGCCCGGGCGTGCCCGTCGCCCCCGCGGGAGGAGACGGCGCCGACGACTTCACGCCGGCGCTGGTGGGTGCCGCGGCGGACCTCCTCGCGATCGACGTGCCCACGCTCGCCACCCGCATCGCCGAGCGCTGCACGCAGTACCTCGCCGCCCTCACCGAGCGGCGGGTCGAGGCCCTGGAGATCTCGCACGACGGGCAGGGGATGGCCCGCGTCGGCGGAAAGCCGATCCCGGTGGGCCAGGTGGACCCACGCGACCTGGACTGGGTGTGGCTCTCGCTCCGGCTCTCGCTGCTCGAGCGCCTCGCGGCCCAGGAGCCACTTCCGGTCCTGCTCGAGGACATGGCGACCGGGATGGACGAGGGACGGCTCCCGCTGCTCGGCCGGATGCTCAAGGCGCTCGGAGGCGTGACCCAGCTCCTCCACGTCACCGCGCACCCCGTCTTCGCCTCGATGTCCGAGGGGTCGCTCAACGTCTGACCCACCCCCTACAGTTCCCGTCCAGCAGATCGGATGTCGGGGGGTGGGCGATGGGCGAGGTGGATTCAATCTCGGCTCGGCTCGGAGGCCGAGGAACAGTGCGTGGCCTGGCTGGAGCGCGCGGGGTACTGCATCCGCGAGCGGAACTGGCTGGTCCGCGAGGGTGAGCTGGACATCGTGGCGGAGCGAGACGGGTTCCTCTGCTTCGTCGAGGTCCGGATGCGGAGCTCCGCACGGTTCGGCGAGCCGTCGCTGACCGTGACCCGAGAGAAGCAGCGGCGGGTGGTGCGGGCGGCCCTCCGGTATCTCCAGCGCCGGCCCGCGCCGCGCCGGATGATCCGCTTCGACGTGATGACGGTCCTCGGCCGGGGCCCGGCCGCGCTCATCGAGCACCTGCCGGGGGCGTTCGACGCCGGGATGTGAGAGCGTGACCGGTCGAGCATGGCCGGGACCCTCCACCTCGTCGCGACACCCATCGGGAACCTCGGCGACATGACCGCCCGTGCCGTCGACGTGCTGCGGGCGGTGGCCTTCGTGGTCTGCGAGGACACCCGGCACTCCGGTCCGTGGCTGCGGTCGCTCGGCGTGCGCGCACCGCTCCTGAGCCTCCCGGCGTTCGCGGAGAAGGAGCGGGTCGGCGCCATCGTCGACAGGCTCGAGGGGGGTGAGGACGGAGCGCTGGTGACCGACGCCGGGAGCCCGGCGATCAGCGACCCTGGCGAGGCGCTGGTGGCCGAGGCCGTGGCCCGTGGCATCCCCGTGGTTCCGGTGCCGGGACCGAGCGCGGTCATCGCCGCGCTGAGCGCCTCGGGCCTGCCCTCGGGGCGGTTCCACTTCCTCGGCTTCCTGCCCCGGACGGGGCCGGACCGCCGCGCGGTGCTCGAGGAGGTGGCGGGGCTCCGGGCCACCCTCGTCCTCTACGAGTCGGCGCGGCGGCTCGGCGAGACTCTGGCCGAGCTCGCTTCGGCGCTCGGGCCGCGCAGGGCGGTGGTGGCCCGGGAGCTGACCAAGGTGCACGAGGAGTTCGTCCGCGGACGCCTCGACGAGCTCGCGGAGCGCTACCGCGGCGAGCCGCCACTCGGCGAGGTGGTGGTGCTGGTCGAGGGCAGGGGAGAGGCGGCCCGGTGGAGCGAGGCCGAGGTGCGGGTAGCGCTCGAGTCCGGGCTCGCCCGCGGCGAGCGGCTCAAGGGCCTCTCGACCGAGGTGGCACGCCAGGCCGGCTGGACCAGCGCCGAGGTGTACCGGCTCGGTCTCAAGAGCCGCTAGGACGCCGCGCGCCCGGGCCGCCGCATCGCGATGCGCTTCCCCGGAGCGGGGAGCCAGCGTCGCTCCACCTCGAGGCGCTCCACGATGCCCGGCGGGCACCCGGACTCCGGGACGGGCACGAAGCCGGTGCTCTCGTAGAACGGCCGGTTCCAGGGAAGGTGCCCGTAGGTGGTCAGCCAGAGCGGGGCGGAGCCGGCCCAGCCGGTCGCCTGCACCAGGAGACGACGCCCGAGTCCGCGCCGCATGGCACTCGTTCGCACCGAGAGCTGGTCCAGGTACGGGAGGCCGTCGACCCGGCCGAGGATCATCAGGCCGACGGCGCGACCACCGGGCTCCTCCGCCAGGAAGGCGAGCCCCTCGGCCGCGGCGCGGGTCCACCGATCGTACTCGGCGCGCGCGAACGGGTGCTCGGGACCGTAGTCGAAGTGGAGCCCGGCCCGTGCGTAGAGGGTGCACGCGTCGTCGTCGACGGCGACCATCTCGGCGAGGTCGGCCACTGACGCGCTCCGGACGAGAATGGGCTGGCGGTTCATCGCCCCTGCACTACGGGCGAGTCGCCAGGAGGTTACGCAGTCGGCCGGCCCAGGCTCAACGCGCGGAGGCCGGCGTCCCAGCCTGCAACGCGGGTCCCGGCGTCGCCGCGACGGGCGTGGTCATCATCGACCGCCACTTCGCCACCTGCTCGGCGAGCGCCGGGCGATCCGCGGCGGCGACGGTCACCTTGCGCGTGGGCTGCACGTCGAAGGGGTCCAGCACCCGGTCGGAGGGCGACATCAGCTGGTAGTGCAGGTGCGGGGCGAAGCTGTGCCCGCTGTTGCCGCTGTGGGCGATGACCTCGCCGCGCTTCACCTTCGTGCCCACGGTCAGGGTGCGCGGAAGCTCGGACAGGTGCAGGAAGATGGCCCGGGTGTGCGGGACCCCGGCCTCGGTCACCTCGAGGCTGTTGCCGTTGCCGCGGAAGAACCAGTTCTTCCGGGTGATGGTCCCATCGAAGGTGGCCTTCACCGGCGTGCCCACCGGGGTCTTGAAGTCCACGCCCTTGTGCTTCCGGCCGTCCTTGAGCAGCGAGGTGATCTGCTCCCAGCTGTCGAGCGGCGAGGGCTCCAGCCGCAGCTCGAGGTCGTCGCCGTCCGGGCCGTAGAACCGGGCGAACTGCGCCCCGGCCGGCTTGAAGCGGTAGGCCTCGAAGGTGCGCCCGGCGCGCGCGCTCTGCAGCCGCACCGCGCTCACCTGCGGCTCCTGCCCCGGCTGCGGCTCGTACACCACCTCGAGCAGGTCGCCCTTGCGCAGGTCGGAAGGGATCGCCACCCACCAGACGAGCACTCGCTTCACCACCTGGGTGAGCGCCGGTCCGGTCTCGGTGCCGGCCCCGGCGACCAGCCCCGCCTCGAGCGGGCCGTCGATGCGCGCCGAGAGAAAGCGCGGGCCGGTCTGCACCGGCGGCGGCGCAACCGCGGCGGGGGCCGAGCCGGGCGTCACGGTCGACCCTGGCGCGCTGATCACCACCGGCGCCGGCGCCACCACCGGAACCCGGGCCACGGGCAGGGCAGGGCGCTGCCGGCGGTGCCACAGGTACGCCCCGGCCGCCACCGCGACCGCGAGGAACAGCACCCACCCCAGCCCACCCGACCTGCGTCGGGACTGCTGGCCCAGCACTGGCATCTTCACTGCCATCGATGACCTTCCGCCTCCACGCTCACTCGTCGCCGTCGTCGCGAAGCGAGAACTCCTTCATCTTCGTCTGCAGCGACTTCCGGCTGATTTGCAAGAGCTTCGCCGCCCGCGTCACGTTGCCGCCCGTCTCCTCGAGCGCGCGGGTGATGAGGTCCTTCTCCAGCTCCGCGGCCCGCTGCCGGACGATGTCCTTGAGACCGGTCTCGCCCGGCGGGGCCGGGAACGCGGGGACGGAGCCGCCCGGGCCCGGGACCGGTGTCATGCCGCCGGGGGACCTCAGCGATTGAGGCAGATTGGCCACGCCGATGAGGGGCCCGTCGGCAAACAGCAGGGTCCGCTCGATCAGGTTCTCCAGCTCCCGGATGTTCCCTGGCCAGGCGTAGGACTGAACCAGGGTCAGCGCTTCGTCGGTCATCCCATCGATCCGCTTGTTCAGGCGGCGGTTGTACTTGTCGAGGAAGTGACGCACCAGCGTGGGGATATCGCTCGGCCGCTCCCTGAGCGGGGGAAGGCTGATGGGGACGACCGCCAGCCGGTAGTAGAGGTCCTTGCGGAACCGGCCAGCCTCGATCTCCTGGTTCAGGTCGCGGTTGGTGGCGGCGATGAGGCGGACGTCGACCCGGGTGGTCTTGATCCCGCCCACCCGCTCGAACTCGCTCTCCTGGAGCGCCCGGAGGAGCTTCACCTGCATCTCGACCGGGATCTCCCCGATCTCGTCGAGGAACAGCGTCCCTCCGTCGGCCAGCTCGAACCGCCCCGGCTTGGAGGTGACGGCGCCGGTGAAGGCGCCGCGCTCGTAGCCGAAGAGCTCGGACTCGATGAGGTCGCGGGGGATGGCCGCGCAGTTGATCCGGATGAACGGCTTGTCGTGCCGGGAGCTGCCCTCGTGGAGCGCGGTGGCGATCAGCTCCTTGCCGGTGCCGCTCTCGCCGGTGATGAGGACCGTGGAGGGGGTGTCCGCGACCTTGTCGATGATCCGGAGCACCTCCTGCATCTGGGGCGACTCGCCGACCAGCGACGGCCGGCCGCGCTCCCCGCGGGCGTTGCGGCGGGCGGACTCGTGGGTGCGGATCGCCTTGGCCAGGACGTTGGAGAGCTCGCGCTGATCGAACGGCTTGGTCACGTAGTCGAACGCCCCGAGCTTGATGGCCTCCACCGCCGAGTCCACCGTCCCGTGGGCGGTGATGATGATGACCGGCACCTCGGGATCCGCGGCGTTGATGGCCCGGAGCACCTCCATGCCCCCGAGCTTCGGCATGACCAGATCGGTGATGACCGCGTCCGCGGCGTTCTTCTGGAACTCGGCGAGTCCCATCTCGCCGTCCTCGGCGATGGTGACGTCGTAGCCGTCACGGCGGAGCAACGCGGCGAGCACCTTGCGGAGGTTCGCCTCGTCGTCGATGACCAGAACCTTTGCCATGTGTGGCGAGCCGGGCACCATGCGGGGCGGAGCGCACGGCGTCAAGAGGAGCGCAGGGACGTGTCGGAGCGTGCGCTAGAGTGACGCCGCCGGTGAGCGACAGGACAGAGCCACCCAGGAGCTCGGGCCGGGGCGCCACGCTGGTGGCGCTGGGAATCCTGGCCTCCCGTCTGATGGGGCTGATCCGGCAGCGGGTCTTCGCCCACTACCTCAGCACCTCGGCGCTGGCCGGGGCGTTCACCGCGGCGCTCCGCATCCCGAACGTGCTCCAGAACCTGTTCGGGGAGGGCGTGCTCTCGGCCTCCTTCATCCCGGTGTACGCCCGGCTGCTCGGCGAGGGCCGCCGCGAGGACGCAGACCGGGTGGCGGGCGCCGTCTTCGGGCTCCTCTCACTGCTGGTGGCGGTGCTGGTGGCGCTCGGGGTCTTCGCCGCGCCGTGGATTGTCGGTGCGGTGGTGGGCGGCTTCGCCCAGACCGGGCCGGCGGCGTTCGCCAAGGCCGTCCAGCTCACCCGCATCCTCTTCCCCAGCACCGGGCTCCTCGTGCTCTCGGCCTGGTGCCTGGGGGTGCTCAACAGCCACCGGAGGTTCTTCCTCTCCTACGCCGCGCCGGTGGTGTGGAACCTGGCGCAGATCGCGGTCCTGGTCGCCGCCGGGCCGCGGGTGGACGAGGACCGGCTGACGACGCTGCTCGCCTGGGGCGTGGTGGCGGGGAGCGCGCTGCAGTTCCTCGTCCAGCTCCCGGTGCTCTGGCCGCTGCTCGGGCGCTTCCGCCCGTCGCTCGACACGACCAGCCTGGCGATGCGCGCGGTGCTCCGCGGCTTCCTCCCCATCCTGGTCGCCCGGGGCGTGGTGCAGGTGAGCGCCCTGGTAGACACCTACTACGCCTCGCTCATCTCGCCCCAGACGGTGGCGGTGCTCGGCTACACCCAGCTCCTGGCGCTGCTCCCGGTCTCGCTGTTCGGCATGTCGGTCTCGGCGGCCGAGCTGCCCGAGCTGGCCCGCGAGACGGCGCTCGGAGCCCGAGGGCTCGGCGCGGCTGCGGGCGCGCATCGACCGGGGGCTCGAGCGCATCGCCTTCTTCGTCGTGCCGTCGGCGGTCGCCTTCCTGCTCATCGGGGACGTGCTCGGGGCGCTCCTCTTCCAGACCGGCAAGTTCGACGCCGCCGACACCCGCTGGCTCTGGTACCTCCTGATGGGGTCGGCGGTGGGGCTGGTGGCCGGGACGCTCGGGCGGCTCTACGCCTCGGCGTTCTACGCGCTCCAGGACGCCCGGACGCCGCTGCTCTTCGCCTCGATCCGGGTGGTCCTCTCGGCGGTGCTGGCCTACGTCTCGGTGAGGTACGGCCCCGGCTGGTTCGGCGTGCCGGTGGAGATCGGCGCGGTGGGCATCACCGCCACCACGGGGCTCGCTGCCTGGCTGGAGTTCCTCCTGCTCCGCCGGGCGCTGGCACGCCGCATCGGCCGGACGGGCATCCCCGCGCGGCGGCTGGCGTGGTTCTGGGGGAGCGCGCTGACGGCCGGCGGCCTCGCGCTCCTGGGGAAGATGTGGCTCACCGAGCGCGTGGGGCCGGCCCCGGCGCTGGCCCGGTTCTGGGGGACCCAGGTGCTGCCCGCGCCGGCGATGAGCCCGCTCCTGGTGGCCGCGGTGCTCGTCCCGGTCTTCGGCGGTGTGTACCTGGGTCTCACCGCCCTCGGGGGGGCGTCCCAGCTCCGGACTGTCCTCTCCCGGTTGCGGGGCCTGACGGCCGGGGTCCGCTCTCGTTGCAATCGGCCGGCGTCCCCCTTTGCCCCGGAGCGGAGGATGTGCAATGACCCGCGGCCCTCACGAGGGGTACCGCCGGAGGTGCGTCCTCGTCGGGTGAATCGGCGGAATCGCAGCGAGGAGCATCGAGGTGAGTGACGATCGAGAGGGGCCCGGGTTTCGGGCCCAAGAAGCCGCGGGCCACCTTCGGGGACGTGATGCTGGGCATCCCCGCGGGCCGTGGTGGAGAGCGCGAGGAGCGTCCACGCGGTGACCGCCGCCGGGATGCCCGTGCGCCCGCCGCGCCCGGCCCGGGAGCCAGCCTGCCGCACGCCGCCTGCCGAGACGCCTCGCCGCGAGCCGAAGAAGCCCGAGCGCCGCAAGCCGCAGGGTCCGCTGGTGGTGGTCCGCCGCGCGAGCGGAGCCATCGAGACCCGCGGCCCAGACGCACCGAAGCCGGACGAGCCGGCGCCCGCGCGGTCGGGCCGAGGCCCCGGAGGGCACCCCGGCGCCGGCACCGGTCGAGCCCGTCGCCCATGCGCCGGTCACCCCGACGCCCAGGACCGCGCCGTACGAGGAGGTCGCCGAGGACCAGTCCTTCGCCGAGATGTACGAGGCCCACGCCAAGAGCGAGGGCGGAGGCCACCGGCGGCTGCCGCGGATCGGCGAGCGGGTGACCGGGACCATCTTCCAGCTCGGCGCGGACACCGCGTTCCTGTCGCTCGGTGGGCGGACCGAGGCGATGATCGACCTCCGCGAGCTCAAGGACGACGAGGGCATCCTGCGCTTCGGCGTGGGCGACACCGTCGAGGCCCACGTGGTGGAGGCGGGCGCCAAGGGCGTCATCCTCAGCCGCACCCTGAGCAAGGGCTCGGCGTCCCTGGCGATGCTCGCCGAGGCGCGGGCGAGCGGCATGCCGGTGGAGGGGCTCGTCCTGGCGGTGAACAAGGGCGGCTTCGAGGTGGCGGTGGGCGATGCGCGCGCGTTCGTGCCGCTGAGCCAGATGGACCTGCGCTTCGTGGACAAGCCGGACCAGTACATCGGCGAGCGTCTGCGCTTCCGCGTGACCGAGGTCCGCGAGAAGAACGTGGTGCTCAGCCGGCGCGCGCTGCTCGAGGAGGAGCAGAAGGCGCTGGCCGCCGAGACCCGGAAGAGCCTCGCCGAGGGCAAGGTGCTGCAGGGGCAGGGTGACCGGGGTCCGCGACTTCGGCGTCTTCGTGGACCTGGGCGGCGTGGAGGGGCTGGTGCCCGTCTCCGAGCTGTCGCACGTCCGCGTCGTCCATCCGAGCGAGATGGTGAGCGTCGGCGACTCGGTGGAGGTGGAGGTGCTCCGCATCGAGCCGCCGCACCCGAACTCGCCGGACAAGGCGAAGCACAAGGAGCGCATCACGCTGTCGATGCGCGCCCGCCAGGAGGACCCGTGGAAGGCGTTCGCCGCGGGGCTCAAGGAAGGTGACCGGCTCCCCGGCAAGGTGGTGCGGCTGCAGCCGTTCGGCGCGTTCGTCGAGCTGCGCCCCGGCGTGGACGGGCTGATCCACGTCTCGGCGATGTCCGAGCGGCGCATCGCCGCACCCGCGCGACGTGCTGAAGGTCGGCGAGGCGGTCGAGGTCGCGGTGGAGAAGGTCGACCCGGCCGACAAGCGCATCGGGCTCCGCCTGGTGGTCGCGGGCGTGCCGGTGGGCCACGGCGTGTCGACCTCGGCTCCCGCGGCCGAGCCCGCGGCGGCGAAGGAGCAGGCGCCGAAGCGCGAGTCCGCGCCCCGTCCGAAGTCGGGCCAGGTGGTCGAGGGCACCGTGGACCGCATCGAGCCCTACGGCGTCTTCGTGCTCTTCCCCGGCGGCCGTGGCCTGGTGCCGGCGAGCGAGACCGGGACCGAGCGGGGCACGGACCTCAAGCGACATTTCCAGCTCGGGCAGGCGCTGAAGGCGCAGATCCTCGAGGTGGACGCGACCGGGAAGATCCGCCTGTCGCTCACCGCGGCGGAGCGCGCGGCCGAGCGGGCGGAGATGGAGGCCTGGCAGCGCACGCAGCGGCCCTCCGGCGGCGGCAACAAGGGCTTCGGCACGCTCGGGGACCTCCTCAAGAACCGGAAGCTGTAGCCATGGCGGAGGACCCGAGCGCACCCGTGGTGGTCATCACCGGGGCGAGCGCGGGCATCGGGGCGGCGCTGGCCCGGGAGCTCGCCGGGCGCCACGCCTCGCTGGTGCTGACCGCGCGGCGCGAGGAGGTGCTCCGCGAGCTGGCGGCGACGCTGGGCGGACCGGTGGAGGTCGTGCCGGGCGACGTGACCCGCCGGGCCGACGTGGAGCGGGTGCTGGAGCGGGCGATGGCGCGCTTCGGCGGGGTGGACGTCTGGGTGAACAACGCCGGGCGGGGCATCACCCGACCGTCGTTCGAGGCGATCACCGAGCAGGACGTGGACGTGATGGTGCGCGACAACGTCCGCTCGGTGCTCCACGGGATGCAGGTGGTGCTTCCGCACTTCAAGGCGCGGAGGCAGGGCGTGATCGTGAACGTCTCGTCGATGCTCTCGCGGGTGCCGCTGGTGTCCTTCCGCGCGGCCTACAGCGCGTCGAAGGCGGCGGTGGACGCGCTGACCGAGGCGGCGCGGGCCGAGCTGGCGAAGGACTTCCCCGGCATCCGGGTGGTGACGGTGCTCCCGGGCGTGGTGGCGACCGAGTTCGGGAACAACGCGCTCGGTGGCGGCCCGGACTCGCGGAGCCTCCCCGGTGCACAGCCGGTGGACGAGGTGGCGCGGATCATCGCCGACGGGCTCTTCGCCGGCCCGGTCGACCTCTACACCCGGCCCGGGTCCTTCGAGATGGTGCTCGCGCATCTGCGCGGCCTCGCCGGCCATTCATCGGCCTGATCGTCTCGCCGGACGCGAGGCGACGAGGCTCATGACGCTCTGCGGCGAGGCCTGCCCGCTCCCGCTCCGGGCATCCTGGACTCATGGAATGGCCGGGCGCGCACCCCTAGGATGCCGCCCGCGTCGCGAGCCAGGGTGAAACGGTCGCATCCCGCCTCGCGACCAGAGGGACAGCGAGGCTCGAGGATGCCGGCGCCGGACACGTTTCCGCGGCTGCTGATCGCGCATGCGAGCCAGCGCGGCGAGCGGCCGTCGATCCGGGAGAAGGATCGCGGCATCTGGCAGACGTACACCTGGAGCCAGGCGCTGGAGCAGGTGCGGAGCCTCGCCTGCGGGTTGCACACGCTCGGGCTCCGCCGCGGAGAGACCGTGGCGATCGTGGGAGACAACCGTCCCCGGCTCTACTGGGCGATGGACGCCGCGCAGGCGCTGGGGGCCATCCCGGTTCCGCTCTACCAGGACGCCGTCGCCGAGGAGATGGCGTACGTCCTCGCCAACGCCGAGGTGCGCATCGCGATTGTCGAGGACCAGGAGCAGGTGGACAAGCTCCTGGAGGTGCAGGCGCGCTGCCCGCTCCTCGAGCTGATCGTCTACGACGACCCGCGCGGTCTCCGCCACTACGACCGGGCGCAGCTTCGCGCCTACGAGGACGTCCAGGCCGCAGGTCGCGACCTCGAGCGAACCCGTCCGGACTTCTTCGCCTCCGAGGTGGAGCGCGGGCGGCCGAGCGACGTGGCGATCATGCTCTACACCTCCGGCACCACCGGCACGCCGAAGGGGGTGATGCTCACCCACGACAACCTGATCATCACCGGCCGCGGGGGCATCCAGCGGGAGCGCCTCACCGCCGACGAGGAGGTGCTCGCCTACCTCCCGATGGCCTGGGTGGGCGACAACCTCTTCAGCTACTGCCAGGGCCACGTCGCCGGCTTCTGCGTCAGCTGCCCGGAGAGCCCGGACACGGTGCTCACCGACATCCGGGAGATTGGCCCGACCTACTTCTTCGCCCCGCCGCGGGTCCTGGAGAACCTCCTCACCCAGGTGTCCATCCGGATGGAGGACGCCTCGCGGTTCAAGCGCTGGCTTTATGCCCGGTGCATGGCGCTTGCCCGACGCTGGGGCCCGGACATCCTCGACGGGAAGGCGGTTCCGCTCGGCGCCAGGCTCCGCTACGCGCTGGGGGATCTGCTGATCTACGGCCCGCTGCGGAACGTCCTGGGGTTCAGCCGGATCCGCGTCGCGTACACCGCGGGCGAGGCGATCGGACCCGACCTCTTCCGCTTCTACCGGTCGCTCGGCGTCAACCTCAAGCAGCTCTACGGGAGCACCGAGACCTCGGTCTTCGTCTGCATCCAGCCGAACGGGCAGGTGAAGCCCGAGTCCGTCGGCACGCCGGCCACCGACGTCGAGGTGCGCATCTCCGAGAGCGGGGAGGTGCAGGTCAAGAGCCCCGGCGTGTTCCGCGGCTACTTCCGCGCCGAGACCGCCACCGCGGAGTCCATGACCCCCGATGGATGGTTCCGCACCGGGGACGCCGGCTTCTTCGACGACGACGGACACCTCCGGATCATCGACCGGGCGCGCGACGTGGGCCGGCTCCAGGACGGGACGCTGTTCGCGCCGAAATATCTGGAGAACAAGCTCAAGTTCTTCCCCTTCATCAAGGAGGCGGTGGCCTTCGGAGACCGCCGCCCCTTCGCCGCCGCGTTCGTGTGCATCGACCTGGCGGCGGTGGGGAACTGGGCGGAGCGGCGACACCTGCCCTACACCGGCTACGCCGACCTCGCCGGGCAGCATCCGGTCCACGATCTGATCCGCTCGTGCGTGGAGCAGGCGAACGCCGACCTGGCCGCCGATCCGCGGCTCCGCGGCTCGCAGATCCACCGCTTCCTCGTCCTGCACAAGGAGCTGGACGCCGACGACGGGGAGCTGACCCGCACCCGCAAGGTCCGCCGGGGCTTCATCGCCGAGAAGTACGCCGGCCTGGTGGACGCGCTGTACTCGGCGGAGCCCAGCGTCCACGTCGAGACGCAGGTCCGCTTCGAGGACGGACGCACCGGGCTGATGCGGGCCGACCTCCCGATCCTCGAGGCGAACACCGTGGACCTGGAAGAGGCGAGGAAGGCGGCCTGATGCACGGCCGGGTGCCAGGTCCTCTGCTGCTCCAGGTCCGGGGAATCTCCCTGAGCTTCGGCGGCGTCCACGCACTCCGCGACGTCGACTTCCACGTCCACGAGGGGGAGATCTGCGCGATCATCGGCCCCAACGGGGCGGGGAAGTCGAGCCTGCTCAACGTGATCAACGGGGTCTACTCCCCGGACGCCGGGACCATCAGCTACGGCGGCGAGACCCGCCGGGCCATGCGCCCGCACCGTGCCGCCGAGCAGGGCATCGCCCGGACCTTCCAGAACATCGCCCTGTTCAAGGGGATGTCGGTGCTGGACAACGTGATGGCCGGCCGGACCCTGAAGATGACGCGGGGGCTGCTTCTGGCAGGCGGTGTACTGGGGCCCGGCGCAGCGCGAGGAGCTGGAGCACCGGGCGAAGGTCGAGCAGATCATCGACTTCCTGCAGATCGAGCACGTCCGACGGACCCCGGTGGGCCGGCTTCCCTACGGGCTGCAGAAGCGGGTGGAGCTGGCGCGGGCGCTGGCCGCCGAGCCCCGGCTGCTGCTCCTCGACGAGCCGATGGCGGGGATGAACATCGAGGAGAAGCAGGACATGTGCCGCTTCATCCTCGACGCCAACGACGAGCTCGGGGTGACCGTCGCGCTCATCGAGCACGACATGGCGGTGGTGATGGACATCGCCGACCGGGTGGTGGTCCTCGACTACGGGCGGAAGATTGCCGACGGCGAGCCGGCGGAGGTCCGCGCCAATCCGGAGGTGATCGCCGCCTACCTCGGCGTCCCCACCGTGGCCGATGACCGCGCCCTGAAGGAGGCTGGCTGATGGCCTTCTTCATCGAGGTGCTGGTCAGCGGTTTGCTGGCGGGAGTGATGTACTCGCTGGTGGCGCTGGGCTTCGTCCTCATCTTCAAGGCCAGCGGCGTGTTCAACTTCGCCCAGGGAGCGATGGTCCTCGCCGCGGCCACCACCTACGCCGGGCTGGTGGACATGGGCTGGAGCGGGTGGGCGGCATTCCCGGCGGCCTTGGCGGCGATGGTCGGCTTCGCGCTCTTGACCGAGCGCCTCGTGCTCCGGCCGCTGGTGAACCAGCCGCAGATCAGCCTCTTCATGGCCACCATCGGCTTGACCTTCGTGCTCGAGGGCGTCTCGCAGGCGGTGTGGGGCAGCGTGGTGCGTGGGCTCGATCTGGGGATTCCGGACACGCCGCTGGAGGTGAAGGGAATCCTCATCTCCAAGTTCGACCTGGTGGCCTCGGCGACGGCCGGAGCGCTGGTTCTGGCCCTCGCCTCCTTCTTCCAGTGGACGCGGGTCGGTCGGGCGCTGCGGGCGGTGGCGGACGATCACCAGGCGGCGCTGAGCGTGGGCATTCCCCTGGAGCGGATCTGGGCGCTGGTCTGGGCGGCGGCCGGCGGGGTGGCGCTGGTCACCGGGCTCCTCTGGGGCAGCAGGCTGGGCGTCCAGTTCGCGCTGTCGCAGGTGGCGCTGAAGGCGCTACCGGTCATCATCCTCGGCGGCTTCACCTCGATCGCCGGAGCGATCGTGGGCGGTCTGATCGTGGGAGCGTCGGAGAAGGTGGCCGAGGTGTACCTGGGGCAGATCATCGGAGGGGGAATCGAGAACTGGTTCCCCTACGTGCTGGCGCTTCTCTTCCTCCTGGTCCGCCCCGACGGGCTGTTCGGCGAGAAGCGGATCGAGCGGGTGTGACGTGATCTACCGGGAAGCGGGACAGTTCCGGACCACCTACGCCGCCGACGAGCGGATCTTCCCCATCGCCCAGGACCGGATGGGGATGGCCTTGCTCCTCGGCGCGGCCTTCATCGGGGTGCCGCTCCTCGCCTCCGACTACGCGCTCACCGCGCTGCTGGTCCCGATGCTGGTGCTGGCCCTGGCGGCGCTGGGACTGAACATCCTCACCGGCTACGCCGGACAGTTCAGCCTCGGGACGGCGGCGTTCATGTCGGTGGGCGCCTTTGCCGCCTACAACCTCCAGCTCCGGTTGCCGTGGCTGCCGCTGCTGGTGACCTTCGCCCTCGCCGGGGTGATCAGCGCCGCGGTGGGGCTGGTGTTCGGGCTCCCCTCGCTGCGCATCAAGGGCTTCTACCTGGCGGTGGCGACGCTCGCCGCCCAGTTCTTCGTGGACTGGCTGTTCACCAAGGTGGGCTGGTTCAGCAACTACTCGAGCTCGGGAGTCATCACCGCCCAGCGGATGGTCATCCTCGGCGTGCCGTTCGAGACCCCGGTCCGTCGCTATCTCCTGGTGCTCTCGATCGTGAGCCTGCTGGCGCTGGTGGCGAAGAACTTCTCGCGGACACGCACCGGGCGCTCGTGGATGGCGGTGCGGGACATGGACGTCGCCGCGGAGGTGATCGGCATTCCCATCCTCCGGACCAAGCTGCTGGCCTTCGGCGATCAGCTCGTTCTACTGCGGCGTCTCTGGAGCGCTCTGGGCCTTCGCTTACCTGGGCACGGTCGAGCCGCAGGCCTTCGACCTCCAGCGCTCGTTCCAGGTGCTGTTCATGGTGATCATCGGCGGGCTGGGGACGGTGATGGGCGCCTTCCTCGGGGCGGCCTTCATGACCCTGTTCCCGCTGGCCCTCAACTGGGTGTTCCACGCGGTGGTGCGCGGGGACGTGCGGCCGGGGCTGCTCAGCCAGCTCGAGCTGGTGTGCTTCGGCGCGCTGATCATCTTCTTTCTCATCGTCGAGCCGCGGGGGTTCGCCCGGCTGTGGCAGATCGGCAAGGAGAAGCTTCGACTGTGGCCGTTTCCCCATTGAACTGGAGGCATGAGATGTGGATGACGCACAGAGGATGGTGGCTGGGGGCTGCGGTCGCCCTGGCGCTGGGCTGGAACGCCCCGGCGCGCGCGGACGGCGAGCAGTTCATCCCCATTCCCAGCTACCGGGTCGGGCCCTACGCCGCGGGTGGCACCAGCCTGTACGGCGGGCTCATCGACTACCTGAACCTGATCAACATGCGTGACGGCGGGATCAACGGCGTCAAGCTGACCTGGGAGGAGTGCGAGACCGAGTACAAGCCCGACCGCGGCGTCGAGTGCTACGAGCGGCTCAAGGGCAAGGGCCCCACCGGCGCGTCGATGTTCCACTTCTACAGCACCGGGATCAGCTACGCGCTGATCGGCAAGACGGCCCAGGACAAGATCCCCCTGGTCACCATCGGCCACGGCCGGACCGACGCCGCGGACGGTCGGTTCTTCCCCTACGTCTTCCCGCTCTTCACCAACTACTGGAGCATGAACACGGACATCATCCGCTTCATCGGCCAGCGCGAGGGCGGGATGGAGAAGCTGAAGGGGAAGAAGATCGTTCACCTCCACCACGGAAGCGCCTACGGCAAGGAGCCCAACCCCATCTTCCTGAAGCAGGCGGAGAAGTACGGCTACGAGGCCAAGATCATCGAGGTGCCAGCGCCGGGGAGCGAGCAGCAGGCGCAGTGGCTGGAGATCCGCCAGTTCAAGCCGGACTGGGTGATCGTCACCGGATGGGGAGTGATGAACCCGGCGATGCTGAAGAACGCGGCGCGGGTGGGCTTCCCCATGGACCACATCATCGGGAACTTCTGGACCGGCTCGGAGGAGGACGTGGAGCCGGTGGGCGCCGCGGCCAAGGGCTACATCAGCGCGGCGCTCAACCCCTCGGGGAAGGACTTCAAGGTCATCCAGGAGATCGAGCGGGTGGTCTACGGCGCCGGCAAGGGCAACATGACCGACAAGAACCGCATCGGGAGCATCTATTACAACCGGGGAGTCCTGACCGGGATCGTCACCGTCGAGGCAATCCGGGTGGCCCAGGGCAAGTACGGGAAGAAGCCGCTCACCGGCGAGCAGATCCGGTGGGGGATCGAGAACCTCAACCTGGACCCCGCGCGCATCGCCGCGCTGGGGGCCACCAACTTCGTCCAGCCGCTGAAGGTGTCCTGCGCCGATCACGAGGGCGGCGGAGCGGTGAAGTTCCAGCAGTGGGACGGAACCAAGTGGGTGACCATCAGCGGCTGGATCCAGGCGGACAAGGAGCTGGTCCGGCCGATGATCGAGGAGAGCGCGGCGAAGTACGCCAAGGAGAACAACCTCACCCAGCGCGACTGCAGCAAGGACAATTCTTGAGGTGACCGCCACCGCTCCCGACTCACCCGGGCCGTTGCTCGCGGTGAACAACATCGAGGTGGTGTACGACCACGTCATCCTCGTGCTCCGGGGCGTGTCCCTGGAGCTGCCGAGGGGGAAGATCGTCGCGCTGCTCGGGGCCAATGGCGCCGGGAAGACGACCACCCTGAAGGCGGTGAGCAACCTCCTGGGCGCGGAGCGGGGAGCGGTGACCAAGGGGAGCATCCTCTTCGGAGGCGTCCGGGTGGATCGGCTCAGTCCGTCCGAGCTGGTCCGCCGGGGCGTGATCCAGGTGATGGAAGGCAGGCACTGCTTCGGTCACCTGACCGTGGAGGAGAACCTCCTCACCGGCGCCTATACCCGCCGGGCCTCGCGGCGGGAGGTTCGCGCGGATCTGGAGAAGGTCTACGCGTACTTCCCGCGGCTGGGGGACCGGCGGCGGGCGATGGCCGGGTTCACCTCGGGCGGAGAGCAGCAGATGACCGCCGTCGGCCGGGCCCTGATGGCGCGGCCGAGCCTGATCCTGCTCGACGAGCCGTCGATGGGGCTGGCGCCGCAGGTGGTGGAGGAGATCCTGGGCATCGTCCGCTCGCTCAACCGCGGCGAGGGTGTGAGCTTCCTCCTCGCCGAGCAGAACGCCGCGGCCGCCCTGCGCTTCGCCGACCACGGCTACATCCTCGAGGCCGGGCGGGTGGTGATGGATGGAGACGCCGCGACCCTGGCCGGCAACGCGGACGTGAAGGAGTTCTACCTGGGCCTCGGCGGCGCGGGGCGGATGAACTTCCGGGACGCGAAGCACTACCGCCGGCGCAAGCGCTGGCTGGCCTGAGGCGGAGGGAGGGCGAGACATGGAACCGGAGGATCCGAGGGAGCGGCGAGATCCGGAGGAGCGCGAGCGCGCGCTGATGAAGACGTTGCCCGCGGTCGTCGCCCATGCCTTCGCCCGGGCACCGGCCTACCGTCGACGGGACCCGGCGGTGGTGCCGGAGGAGGTCACCGACCGGCGGGCTCTGGCCAGGCTCCCGCTGGTCCGGAAGTCCGAGCTGGCCGAGCTGCAGCGAGGAGACCCGCCCTTCGGAGGGTTCTCGGCGGTCGCGGCGCCCCAGGCGGCGAGGCTCTTCGCCTCGCCCGGCGGCCTGTACGAGCTCGAGCCCCGTCGTCTCGACCCCTGGCGGGCGGCGAGGGCACTGCGGGCCGCCGGCTTCCACGCCGGCGACGTGGTGCACAACAGCTTCTCCTACCACCTCACCCCGGCCGCCTCGATGGTGGAGACGGCGGCGCACGCGCTGGGATGCGCGGTGATTCCCGCGGGGACGGCGCCCACCGAGGCGCAGGTGGCGGCGGCCGGCGCAGTTCCGGGCCACCGCCTACGGGGGGACGCCCTCCTTCCTCAAGGTCCTCCTCGACCGGGCGGCCGAGCTGGGCGTCGACCTGTCCTCGCTCACCCGGGCCTCGGTGACGGCGGAGGCGCTCCCGAGCGCGCTCCGCAAGGCGCTCGCCGAGCGCGGAGTTCAGGTCCTGCAATGGTACGGGACCGCGGACGCCGGGCTCATCGCGTACGAGACTGCCGGCGATGGAGGGGCTGGTCCTCGACGAGGAGGTCATCCTGGAAATCGTCCGGCCCGGCACCGGAGACCCGGTGCCGCCGGGCGAGGTGGGGGAGGTGGTGGTGACGGTGCTCTCACGCGGAGGCTCCGCTCCTGCGCTTCGCGACGGGAGACCTCTCGGCCATCCTCCCGGGCCAGAGCCCGTGCGGGCGAACCAACGTGCGGATCCGCGGGTGGATGGGCCGGGCGGACCAGTCGCACCAAGGTGAGGGGAGCTCTTCGTCCATCCGAGCCACGTGGCGGAGCTGCGGCCGGCGGCATCCGGCAGTCCGCCGGGCGCGGCCTGGTGGTCACCCGGCGTGCGGACCTGGACGCGATGAGCCTCCGGGCCGAGGTGGAGCCGCAGGATCGCCCGGGGCTGGCCGAGGCACTGGTGCGGACGTTGCGAGAGCTGACCCAGCTCCGGGCCGAGGTGGAGCTGGTGGACACCGGAGCGCTGCCGAACGACGGAAAGGTGATCGAGGATCAGCGTCCGGTCGGGTGAGCGAGACACGGTGCGCCGCCGATCGGGGTTGGCGTTCGCCGACCGACAGGGCCCGTTAGGTCTTGACGGGGTACGCCCACGCCGCTACAAGCACCGCACATCGCCGCGGGGTGGAGCAGCCTGGTAGCTCGTCGGGCTCATAACCCGAAGGTCGCAGGTTCAAATCCTGCCCCCGCAACTCCGAAAAACCGAAGCCCTGCAGCTACTTAGGCTGCGGGGCTTTTGTGTTTTTCGGTTCACTCACAGCAACTGTGTCCAAAACGCGTCCATGGTTTTCGAGCGTCCGGGCGGCGATTCGCAGGTCGCTCTCGTCGACGACGTTGTAGCGGTCGAAGACCGCGCGGGTGCGGTGTCCCGACATGCGCATCACCACCGACTCGGGGATGCCCGCCTTCCGCGCCCGGGTGACGAAGCTCCGTCGGAGGTCGTGGAACCAGAGTCCGTGGAGCTCTGCCTTGCGCACCGCGCGCCGGAACGGCCGGCCGAGGTCTCCTAGGGCCGTCCGGTCCTCGGATTGGGGAAGACCGGAGCGGCGCCGATGCCGCGGGGAGCGCCCTCAGGGCCGCGGCGAGCCGTGCGGTGAGCATCACCAGCCGTCGCGCCTCGGACTTCGTGTCCGGGGCCGGGAGGTGATGGTGCCACTGCGCAGGTCCACCTGCTCCCCCCGGTGCCGGGCTCTCCGCGGCTACGCGCACGCGCGGGCTTGAGCTTCTCCGGAGCGCCCCCACCAGCGGCCCAGGCCTCCCTTGCTCGCTGCGCCAGCCACCGGGCCGGTTCGACTCAACTCTGGAAATGGCGGTTGGTCTTCCTTGGGCTCGCCTCCAGCTGGGCCGAGCGTTAACCGTAGGTGAGATCGGTGCTCTGTCCGACCTCGATAATATAGCCGTCAAGGTCACGGATGTAGCAGCGCGTCTCGCCGTACTTGGGAATCGGCTCCGTGATGAACTCGGCCCCTCGACTTTTCCACATTTTGTAGCACGCCTCAATATCTGCAACGCGGAAATTCATAAAGCTGTTGATGTGATTCGGATCGGGTACGCTGAGCGTCACCGTTGGCTTGTCGGGGGTTGGCCCGCCACCGACGTTGAGGATGAGCCATAGGTTGGCGAGCTGAAGATACCCAGGCGCTCCGTTGCTGTCCCCTCGGCTCAGAATGCGAGCGCCGAAGACTTTTTCGTAGTAGCGCGCCGATCTGTCGATATCTGCGACGGTAAGAAAATGCGCGATGCTGATCCCCTCCCGTGGGGGCATCTCATAGCTCTTCTGGTTGATTTGGACGCTGCTCATTGACGACTCCAATCCAATACAGCGCTGATGCGAAGACCGCTCTGGCGCTCGCGGCTCCGGAACTCGATTTTGTAGAACCGACGTCCCTCAAGGACCGGATTTCTGTGCCGCCGGCTGGATTTCCCTGAGGAGGCCTGTCTCCACGTCAAAAATGAAACCCCGCACAGGAACGTCTTTAGCGATCCAAGGGTGTGACCTCACGGCTTGGATCTGCTCTCGAGTGTTCTGCTCAGGGTCCTTGAAAGAGAAGAAGCGCATGGGAGCTGGTGACCGGTCGCCAGTCGCCGCTGCGACCTTCGCGTTCAACTCATCGTCGGTAAAAGTGGTGAATCCACAACCGGTGTGGTTCAGGATCATGATCTCTCTCGAGCCGAGTACTCGCGTGGACACGATAAGCTCCCCGAGCACATCGTCGGTCACCGCTGGTCCGCCTGTTCGGATGACGTCGATATCGGCTTGTGGCAGCGCCAGAATTCCTGGGAGGTCTGAAAGGCGAGGATCCATGCAAGTTACAACTGCGATTTTTGGCGCAGGGGGCTTCGCTAGCCTTGGATCGTACTTTTTTGAATAAGTGCGATTTCCCTCCAATGCCTTGTCGATGATGCTCATGCTCGGTTCTCCCTATCCGCTTGGCGTCGCAACAGAGACTCGGTAAAGTTCGGCATTTTCGAGAGAAGTTCCTCCGCGAGACGCTGGTTCGCGGCAACGTCACACGCGCAGGCCAAGTTGAGAAGGCAGTCGTCGTGGGCGATGTCGCGGTGACGACACGACCGTGCAGCCGACATACGGTTGCTTCAGGCTCGGATCACGCGTGAGCCGACAGTGTTTCGGTGTTGTCCATGCAGATGAGGGCAAGGCCAGCCCACCGGTCCCCGGTTACTAGAGTCGGAATCCACCTCTTCGCGCGCGGGCAACCTTTCCGAGAGTCTCTGAACTGCAGACATCGAGTCGGCAAGCCTCGTCGTGCCCGTGGCACTAGCTCACCCGGACCGAGGACGCCGTGCCGGCTGCCGTCGGCGCTTGCGACCGCCGGCGAGTTGGTGGAGATCGCCGGGGGACCCGCGTCTTGCGTCGCACTCGGATTGATGGCGTCCCTGGGGCGTGGCGGTGTGGAGCCCCTGAGAGCAGGGGGCTGGTGCCGTCGGGTTTTCGACCCGAAGGTCAGGGCGTGAAGATCGCGTCCAGAACGCGTCCAAACTCGAGGGGAATGGCGTCAACTTACGAGTTCTGGCGTGGACTCGCTGCTCCGCCAACTCAGCAACACGGCTGAGAAACTCAGGTGCGACGACCGTCTGCCCGATCGGCGACCCCGAGCTCATAACCCGAAGGTCGCAGGTTCAAATCCTGCCCCCCGAAATCCCGAAATCCTGAAGCCTCACCGGTACTTACGACGGTGGGGCTTTGGTGTTGCTGGGCGCGTGCCCAAGACTCTCGAGCGCGCGCACTGCCGCTCGCAAGTCCTGGGTGTCGACGACGTTGTACCGCTCGAACACCGCGCGCGTGCGGTGCCCGCTCATGCGCATGACGACGGATTCCGGGACGCCCACTCTGCGCGCCCGGGTGATGAAGCTCCGGCGGAGGTCGTGGAACCAGAGGCCGTGGAGTTCCGCGGCCTTCACCGCACGGAGGAACCGCTTCTTCACGTCCACCCAGCGCGTCTTCGCCCTGGGGTTCCGGAAGACGTAGCCGTTGGCTTTCGGTGCGTGAAGAGCGGCGACTGCCTCCTTCGCGCGTGCGGTGAGGACGATGAGCCGGGGCTCGTCCGTCTTCGCGTCCTCGGGCGCGAGCGTGATGGTGCCCGCGTCGAGGTCCACCTGCTCCCAGCTGAGCGCAAGGACCTCCTCCTTGCACATCCCCGTGTCGAACGCGACGAGGAGAGTGGGCCGGAGCGCCTCTTCCGCTACTGCGAAGAGTACGGATCGGTTGTTCGAGCGGGAGTGCGTTGCCTCAAGCTTTCACGACGAGGTCGATCTCAACGCAGGCCCCGAGGGGCAGCGCGGCCACCGCGATCACCGTACGGGCGGGAAAGGGTCGACTGAAATGCTTGGCGTAAATGCCATTCAACACGGCGTAGTCACCCATGCTCGTGAGATACACACCGGCGCGCACAACGTGATCGAAACTCTTTCCGGCCGCCTTGAGAACCGCCGCGAGATTCTGGAAGACGCGCTCGGTCTCGGCCGCAATGCCCCCCTCGACCACCTTGCCATTGGCGGGGTCCTGACCGACCTGACCACTGAAGTAGATGAAACCACCGACTTCGATCCCCTGGGAAAACGGGCCGACCGGCGGGGCAAGCTCGGGCGAGGCAATTGCGGTCTTGTTCATGGCGAACTCCTTTGGATACGGCGTTTGATCGTCAGGAGTGGCTTCAGACCTCCCGCAGCGCCACGATCGGCTCCACCTTCGTCGCTCGCCAAGCCGGAATGTAGCTGGCGGCGATCGCCACCACGAGCAGCAACAGCGATACGAGCATGAACACGCCGGGGTCCCTTGGCCGGACGCCATAGAGGAGGATCGCCATGAACGAGGCGCTCGACGCTGCAACGATGAGGCCCGCGACAATCCCTGCCATGGCGAGCGCCACGCCTTTCCGCAGGATCAGCTTCAGCACGTCTCGGCGGCCAGCTCCCAACGCCATTCGCAATCCGATCTCGCGCGACCGCTGCCCCACCATGTACGCCAGCAATCCATAGATCCCGATGGAAGCCAGCAGAAGGGCCACCGCTGCGAAGCCAGCGACCAGATTCGCCGAGAACCGGCGCGATGCCAGCGATGCACTCAGTACCGCGCCCATCGAGGTGACGCTGAATACCGGGAGCCCCGGATCGACGCTTTGAACCGCGCCGCGAATCTGCGTCTCCAGCGTGCTCGCGGGCAAAGAAGTTCGCAGCGCGAAGCTCAAAGATCGCCCGACAAATTGATTCAACGGAACATAGACGTGCGGTACGCCATCGACATCGAGCCCGTCGTGCTTGATATTCTTCACCACGCCAACCACGGTGCTCCATGGATTCGCAGGATTCCGTCCGAGACGCAACCGGATACGCAGCCGCCGGCCCACCGGATCAACATCGGGGCCCCAGTAGCGCCTTGCAGTCGCCTCATCGATGATCGCCACGGGCAACTTTCCATCTTCATCGTCCTCGGTGAAGAAGCGCCCCTCCACGAGCGGTGTTTGTATCACCCGAAAATAATCTGGGCTGATGCGGATGACTTCCGCGCTCAAATCCGCCGAGGATTCCGTGGGCCGATCTTCAATGGCCAGCGCATTGTGATTCGTGGCGCCGTACGCCGCCGATTCGCTGTTGACCGTGTCGGCGGCCGGCAAATTGGACGTGATCGCCGCCAGCTCCACGCCGGGAATCGCGTTCATGCGCCGCAGCAGCTCGCGATTGAACGGGATCTGCTGCGCCAGGGTGTGATATGAATCGAGCTGTGGATTGTTCGGGTTTGACAGATAGACATTTGCCGTAACAACTTGCGATGGATTGAAGCCCGGATTCTGCCGCAACAGATCGCGCAGCGTTTCCAAGAGGAGCCCCGCGCCGACCATCAGCACTACCGCAAAGGCCAGCTGGGACACCATCAGCGCGTCGCGCATGCGCCCGGTCTTCGCACTGTAGCCCGAGCCGCCCGAGCCTTCGCGCATCGCGCTCCCAGGTCCCGCCTTGGATGAATTGATCGCGGGAGTCAGCCCGAACAGCAACCCGGTCGCCAGCGAAATCAGTAACGCAAACCCCAGGACCCGCCAATCAATGTCCACTTCGCCCAGACGCGGAAGATTCGCCGGCACAAATCGCAAGACGGCTTTCAGTGTGATCACCGCCGTCGTGACCCCTGCGATTCCTCCGAGGAAAGCCAGCAACAGCGATTCGGTGAGCATCTGCCGGATCATTCTGCCCCCGCTCGCTCCCATCGCCGCGCGCAGTGCCATCTCTTGCTGTCGTCCAGAGGCGCGCGCGAGAAGCAGGCTGCCAATGTTCAGAGACACGACACAAACGATCAAGATGACGGCAGCCATCAACACGACCAGCATCGGTCGAACCTTACCCACCAGCGATTGCTGCAACGGCACGATCTCGACCGTCCATCTGGCTTGCGAAGGGTAATCGCCGGGAAATTCGCGACGCAGACTGGCAGCCATGGCATCGAGCCGCGCTTGAGCTTGTGCCACGGTGAGGCCCGGCTTGAGACGACCGATTGCCCCGGGCAATATGCGCATGCCACGCGCCGGCGCTGGGAACGGCTCGCCACTGAATCCGCAGGTGATCCACACCTCCACGGCTGGAAAAGTCGTTCCGGGGTTGCGAAATCCGGGAGAGAGCACACCAACAATCGTATAGAGATCGTTATCGAGGCGGAGGCTGCGGCCGAGGACGCCAGGATCGGCCCCATAAGATCGGCGCCACAAGGCATCGCTGATCACGGCCACGGGCGCGAAACCGAGCGCAAAGTCCTGGTCACCAAAGAGGCGTCCTAGTTCTGGAGTGGCGCCGAGCATGGAAAAGTAGCTGGGAGAAACCTCGCTCATCTCGAGATGTTCGGGTTGTTTGGCACCGGTCAAGTTCGTCGGGCCGAAAACGACGACACTCACGTCGTCGAACACATCCGTTCGCGTCTTGAGATCGTCGAATTCTGGCACGGAAAACTGGACGCCCCGCAGTCCTACCCCCGGGTTGTTGAAGTAGATCCTGACAAGACGGTCCGGGTCGGGGAACGGAAGTGAACGGAGCAACACGGCGTTCACGATGCTGAAGATCGCCGTGTTGGCCCCCACGCCAAGCGCCAACGTCAGAATCGCGACGATCGCAAATGTCGGCTTCTTCAAGAGGACTCGCAAGCCGTACCGGATGTCCCGAAGTAGGGTGTCCATCGTGAAGTGCCTCATGGCCATCGTCGGGAGCGTCGGGCCCCCGGCTCTACGCGGCCGTCGTAACGGAAGATCGACAGTGCGCCAAGTTCATTATGGGCACGATGATCTTGCTGCGGCCGCACGAGGATGCTATCGCGTGGAGTCCTTCAGGAGGCTCCCGTGCTCGACGATCTGCACGCGCTGGTGGAGTTTGCCCAGGCCGGGTCCATGGCCGGTGCAGCTGGTCGTCTATTCCGGACACCGTCCGCCGTAACCCGGCAGCTACAAAGGCTGGAGGCTGCACTGGGTGCCGAGCTTCTCGACCGCTCGGTGAAGCCGCCGCGCCTGAACTCGCTGGGCTCCAAGGTCCTTGAACAGGCGCGCGATCTGTTGCAGCGGGCGGAGGCGGTGAAATCTCTTGCGTCTCGCGACACCGAACCTCACGGCCTCATGCGCATCGGGCTCGCGCATCCCCTGGCCGAAGGGACGCTAGTCGAACCCATTCGGGTACTGACCGAGACATTCGCCAAGCTCAGACTGCTGCTGTTGAGCGAGCGCACGCCGGAACTATTCAACCGGCTGATCGCAGGCGAGCTCGATGTCGCCGTCGTGCCTTTGCCTGAAGGCAAAGCCGCGCCTCCGCCGCTACTGACGAATGTCATCGCGACAGACCGCGTGGAGATCGTCCAAAGCGCCAGAGGCAACGTCGACGGCGATTGGAAGAGCTTGGGAAGAGCACCCTGGGTGCTCAATCCGCCAGGCTGCTTCCTTCGGGCAGGCCTCATCGACCGGATGGGTCTTGCCGGCCAAACGCCCATGATTGCGGCTGAAATTCACAACATGCATCTGCAGCTGGCGTTCGTTCAGTCAGGCTATGGAGTCGGACTGCTCCCTTCGCGCTTCATTGCCGGGAACGACGCTCTCGACATGGTCGAAGTCCTGCGTCCGCCCTCATTCGACTTGCACATGTCCGTCGCGATGGTGCGGGTCGGACAGCTCGGTGCCCTGGAGAGGGCTGTCGAACTGTTGGAACACGGTATTCGGCAGTTGTTCGAGAGAGCCGGCACCACGAAGGCCGTAACGACGAGCCGAAGGCGTGAACGCTCGAATCGGCGGAAAGCGCGACCGCGCAAGTAGTCACCGAGCGTCGCCCGTTGCACTGGACTACTGCGGCCGCTTCCGTCGCAGATCCCACAGCCCGCGCGCCGAGAGGATCACGGTGAAGCCCCCTAGCCCGCCGAGCACCCAGAGTACCCAGACGAAGAAAAAGCCCCCGGGGGATGTGGCGGTCTCGCCGTAATGTGCCCCCCTCATGTGCATGACGGGCATGGCTGCTGCGATCAATCCGATGATCAGGGTGATGACGTGCCCCGATCGCCGTTCGGGGAGCACGAGTGTCCCATACAGGAACACCGCGAGGACGAGCAACGCAGTGTTTGAGCTCTCTGCCTTCGATATTCCACGAACGATGTCGTCCGTGATGTGAAGCGTGAGGAAGAGGAGCGTGAGCAGAGATGCGACGGTCAACATGGTGCTGTGTTTCATTGGAGAGTCTCCTTATCGATGCGCTCCAGCACCGCCCACCGTTCGACGAGAGGCCGGTCGCGAAGGTCGGCACCGTCCAGAGAAGCACGCGGCACCCGTCGAGGTCAGGCTCGTAGAGCAGGACGCACCGGGAGCGCCTCCTCGGGGAGACGAGCTGGAGACGGACGGCGCTGGGCGAGAGGGGCGGGCTCACCGTCCTGCGTCATATCGGTTGGAATCGATCTGGGCGACGGGTCCCGAGACTTCGGATACCCCGACCGCTAGCCCTTGGCGATGGTCCTGTCGCGCGATCTGGCGTCCGAGGAACGCGCGCTCCTATCGAGTGAAGATCTTCCAGAACGGGCGAGACTCCGGAGGCGCACACGCAAACAACGGCCGCTCGCCCGCGCGGACTCTGTCGGAGTCCAGATCCTGTCGAGTCCGAACCGTGACTACCCGGCGAGCCGCGGCGGCAGGACCCGAACAAAACCTTTCGGATCGGAGGCCCCGCGAGTCCGGCCGATGTCCGCCACGAACAAAGAACCGGTATGCTGTACCGTTCTGATCGGGCCCCCGCAACTCCCAAACACCGAAGCCCTGCAGCTACTTAGGCTGCGGGGCTTCTCATCGACGACGTTGTAGCGGTCGAAGACCGCGCGGGTGGGGTGTCACGACGGATTCCGGATGCCCGCCTTCCGCGCGCGGGTGACGAAGCTCCGGCGGAGGTCGTGGAACCAGAGTCCCTGGAGCTCTGCCTTTCGCAGCGCGCGCCGGAACGACCGCCTGAGGTCCTCCCAGGGCCCTCCCGTCTTGGGATTGGGGAAGACCGGAGCGGCGCCGATGCCGCGGGGAAGTCCCTTGAGGGCCGTGGCGAGCCGTGCGGTGAGCATCACCAGCCTCGGCGCCTCGGACTTCGTGTCCTGAGGGGCCAGGGTGATGGTGCCGCTGCGCAGGTCCACCTGCTCCCAGCGCAAGTCGAGAATCTCGCGCTTGCGCATGCCCGTGTCGAACGCCATCAGGAGCTCGTAATCGCACTACGCACTCACGACGCTGCTACGAACAGCGCGCTTGAAGAATCACGGACCAGGGTCGCGTAGAAGTGTCCAACCTGCCGCCACCGAAATTCGACTGCGCCCGAGACATCGCCTGATCTGCTGAGATGCTGCGAATGGCTCCTTCCCTCGAAGTCTTCGTTCCCGATGCGCTGTGGCTGCGGGAGTACTTCGTGCGACTGGGCGGCGCCCGGTTCAACGCGCGCATGACGGTGATCAAGCTCCGGAGCGGCGAGATTCTCGTCCACTCCCCGTGCGCGTTCGACGATTCGCTCGCCGCGGAGGTCGCCGCGCTGGGTCGGGTTGCGGCGATCATCGCCCCGGGCAACCTCCACTGGCTGCACGTTCGCTCGTGCCAGCAAGCGTTCCCCGACGCGGTGACCTATATTTGCCCCGGCGTCGAGAAGCGGGCCAAGGGTCTCACCTTTGACTTCGTCCTCGGCGACGAAGCCCCGCCGCTCTGGGCCGACGAGCTGTCGCAGGTCGCGCTGCAGGGGACGCGCGTCATGCGCGAGGTCGCCTTCTTTCACCGCGCGAGCCGCACCCTCATCCTCGTCGACCTCGTCGAGAACTTCACGCCGGCCACGCCCGGCACCAACTTGTTCCTCCGGATCGTCTTTCGCGCGCTCGGCATGTGGAACCGACCCAGCCCGGCACCCGAGTACCGGTTCGCCTGGGGCGACAAGGCGCGAGTGCGCGAGGGCATGGAGCGCATCCTCGCATGGGACTTCGAGCGTGTGATCCTCTCGCACGGCGACATCATCACGCGCGACGCCAGGCAAATCGTCGCTCAGGCCTGGCGGAAGATCCTCCGCTGAGGCGACGTTGAGCACTCGTCTTCGTCTCACAGCCACTTGCGGGTTCGGCTGTTAGAGCCCATAGGGCGGCCCTGGCGATAGGTCTCCTGCGTTGTCGCCGCTCTTTGGACATGCGCGCGCTCTGCGCAGCTGGAACACGTCGGCAGGAAGCTCCAATCCGGCGAAGGGCTTCAGGGCATGTGACCCATCCCGCCTCCTGCATTGGCATCGGGCCGGCATCGCACCAGGCCAGGGGCACCAGCAGAGCACACGCACGGTTTGCGCGGGCAGACAGTCCTTGTGCGGAAGCCCACCTGTTCACAGTCTGCGACGCACTCGCAGTCGTCCTAGCGCGCGCCGCAAGCGGTATTACCTTTCAAACCCCGGTGTCTTCGGCGTCCTACCGGGCTCGACCCGGAATTAGCGAGAGGACCAGGTTGCCAGCCGACGAGCTCGAACTCGTTGGGATTCGACCGCTGAGGCCGTCACACCAGGGACAGCGGACCGGTTCCGCCCACTCGCATTGGAAGCGGCGGAGCGCAGTCGCATCAACGAGACCACCACGAATCGAGGCCGCCACGAATCGCTAAGAGAAGCGGGAGGCATTTTCATTCGGCCGACGCCTCGGCGTGCGGTCGCACGAAGGGAGAGCGTATGAACGCCTGTGGATGGATTCGGACTCGCAGCGGTTGCCGGAGGCATGGCGCTCGGGGGCTGCGCATCGACGAGCACTGCCCCCGCTCACGAGCAGCAGGGCATGGGAATGCAAGGAATGGAGATGCCCGGTGGCATGTGCCCGACGCAGGTTCCGGGCGCGACCGTATCATCCACGGACGTGGAAGGCGGCGTCGCCCTCGACTTCAAGACGGGCACAGGGGACGTCGCGGAGTTGCGCCAACGCGTACGGCGAATGGCCGACATGTACAACCAGCACGGTGGCGGGATGATGTTGGCTCATCCTGACGCTGGTCCTGCGGTCGCGGGTAGCGGCGGAATGATGACCGGCGACGGGATGACCGACGGCGGAATGATGACCGGCGGCGGAATGATGACCGGCGGCGGAATGATGACCGGCGGCGGGATGACCGACGGCGGAATGATGATGCTCCCAGCGACCGCCTCGGTTGCTGATGTCGAAGGTGGGGCCCGCCTCGTTCTTCGGCCAAACGATGCCACTCAGCTCGGAGCACTGCGCGAGAACGCGCGGATGATGGTGCAGCGGATGAATCACGGAGACTGCCCGATGATGTCGCGCGCCCCCGCGCCTTAGGAGCCGAGCGTTGGAAGGTACTCGTCACCAACGGTCGCATCAGTTACCAACAGGAGAGAGCCAATGAAGACACGTCGGACGCTGTTCATCACCGCCGGGCTCGCAGGCACTCTGGCCCTTCTCGGATGTCCACCGGCACCGACGCCACAGCAGCAGGGTGGCGGTATGGGTCAGGGGACAATGCACGAGCAGGGAACGGGGGGTCAGGGGACAATGCACGAGCAGGGAACGGGGGGTCAGGGGACAATGCATGACCAGGGAACGGGCTCCGGGCAGAGGATGATGGATGGCCAGGGGGCCGGCACGGGCCCAGGGGCGACGGCCCCTCCGCCGAAGTAGGCAGCCGCCGCTAGGACCGTCGGATGGTTTCGCGAGAGTGCCTCGGCCCCGGGACTGTTCAGGGGTCCTGCTCGCCGAGGTGGAGTCGTGCTTGCGCCGCCAGCTGGAGGCGGCGAGTCAGGAGTCGCCAGCGGCGGTGTGAGCTGCGGGTCTAGCGAGTCGGGCTCTTGTTGGTGCTGGCGCCGGCTCCACGGTTCCCGAGCACGGTGGCCGCCGGCGGCTGGAACGAGTCGAGGAACTGCCGGATCGATCCCGGGATGGGGCCTTGCGGGTAGGTGCCGGCCAGCGTGTACAGGCGGGAATCGCCGACGAAGATGCGAGCGGTGACCTCGCTCCCCTGCGGGTCGGTCGCGGTGAACTCCCGACCCGGCAGGCCGGAGACCTCGATATCCTGCGTACTGACCAGCGTTCCGTTCATCGACTGGATGGTGGACCGCTGGAGGGATTCGAGCACGTCCTTGCTCGGGATCCGGTCCAGGCTACCCTTCGGGAAGTCACTCACCGACGCAAGGTACTTCGCCATCTCATCGCGCACCTGGGCGAGACGCACGTACACCGGGCCGCCCGGTGTGTTCTCGGTGCGCTCGCTCTGGTAGGGCTTCGGCGGCATCAGGACGGTGAAGCCGCCTTCCCCATGGAAGGGCAAGAGCTGTGTGGGCCCGGGAGCCTCCTCGACGCGCGTGGAGTTCCTGGCTGTCGCCGCTGGCTCCTGGGCCTGTTGCGCCGTTGCGCAGGCGAGGGCCAGGGCGAGGGGAACGCAGAGCCACACGTGGCTGCTCGAAAACACCTCGCGAAACGTGGGAAGAGCCAGTCGCGACTTCAGGGGATTGGCTCGGCCGCCGTCTTGCCCGCGACGGGGGGCCAACAACTTCAACAGTCAGTCCCCGAGAACTCGTCGACCGGGCAGCTTCGGAAGACGGGGGGCCTCGGGCCGTGGCGAACCGTGTCCCGCACCGGGTCATGAGTCTTGCTTGCTCTTTCATGGCGTGGCCGTCGCAGCACCCGGAAGCCGCTGGGGCTGCGGGTGTGGTGCTGGTGTGACAGAGGGGGCTCCCGCCACCGGCTCCGACCGGTGCGGGACCAGCAAGTCTACCAGCGAAACAGTACCTTCCGAGGTCGTCGGCCCGAGTCGGCTCGCGAGGTCCAACACGCCCTGGGCGAGATCCTGCAGGTTCAGGCTTGCCTGGTCGAGTTCCCGCTGCAGAACCGTCGCGGCATCGAATTCTGCACGGGTGGAGGCACCGCTTCGGTCGTGAGCCCGGAGCCCGAAGGTCGTCGTGCTCTGCTTCCGGAGTGCGTCGAGGAACCGCGGGAGCAGCGCCTCAGCGTCAGGGTCGACGCCTTCACGGTCATACGACCTGAGTCCGCGTCTGTTACCAAACCACACTCGGCCCAGCGCGCCGAAACCCGCCGCCGTCTCCGCGGGGAGATCCTCCATCACCAGCACCGGAACGGCCCGGGTGGGGAATTCAGGGGAGAACAACGCGTAGAGCAACGTCCCGTCCTCCCGTGCTCGGACGACTGCTACCAGGTTCGCGAATGGAAAGTACGGCTCCATGCTAGTGCGGGCGGCGGTCACGAGCTGGGTGCGCCGTGCGGCGTCGAGGGCACGCTGGCCGTCCCCGGAAGGTGGATCGCGCTTCAGGGTCGTGAAGAGCGAGCGGAGCTGATCGACCCCCACCACCACGTTGAGCGCGCTTCCTCGAGTATATCCGGCGTGGAAGATTCCCACGAGCTCGAACTCGCCGCTCGCACAAGAGACGGCGAGTACTGGAGAACCTGAGTTTCCTTGGGAGAGGAGCGCATCGATGACGAAGTCGTCGTGGTTCCAGTCCCGGAAGCTGTCGTGGTCGTGCTCGGAGATGACCTTCCCGACGTTGGTAGCGCTGAACACCCCGAGAGGGAATCCCCGGACGTCGACGACGTTCCGGACGCGAAGCGCGCCGCTCTGGCCGAGCTTCCAAGGCAACACCGGGAGTGCCTTCGAGGATCGAAGGAGGGAGATGTCCATCGCCGGATCGCTGACCACCCGGGTCAGAGGCACGTCGTCCGCCGCGTAGGTGTCCGAGTCGTTGTCCACGACGCGGAGGCTCTCGGAGATGCGCTTGCATCCGGCCGGAACGCCATCCACCCGGTGGTCGTCGTCGGTGACCGAGGGCCACTCGGCCACGTGCTCATTGGTCACCAGCAGCGTGCCCTGCTCGTCCCGACGCAGGCCGAAGGCCGTGCCATGGGCGACCGTGTTCCGTCGCCTCCGTCGGAGTTGACCATCGAGGCCGTAGCTCGGACACTCATACGTCGCGGTGGTCCTGACACAGAAGGTGTAGCCCTGCTGTTCCTGTTCGGTTCGTCGCGCTGCTGCGGAGAGCGCGGTCAGTTCGTCCGCGTATTCGCCGAGGCAGAACGAGGGGGAGGGCGCTCCGGGGCCACGAGGACGGGCCCGTCGGCACTGGCCAGCCGCGGCGTCCCCAGTCCGAGGACCAGCAACGTCATTCTCACGCCACATCCGGCCGCTCGGCGGGGCCACTTCATCTCACACCGCCGGCCTTCAGCCCGGCGCCTCGATTCGAGCGAAGGTGACTCTCCTCGTCGTGCATCGGCGCTCCGGACGGCGTCGCCTTGAACTTGGGCACTCGGCCCGGTTGAGACTTTCTCACCGGCGGTCCTCCAGGGCTCTCCCCGCGACGCCCTACCGAAGCTGCTCGAGGAGGACGCCTCGACCGTTCGGCGATTCTCACTCGCCACGAGTGAACCCTCTGCGCCTCGAGGAATTCCAGCGCCTCGGCGGTCTCCTGGAAGCCTTCGTCGGAGCGTGCACTGGCAAGCATTCTCTCCTTCGTAACCCAGAGTCTTTTGTGTACCAAGTATGGTCCTCCAATCCTCCACGGAGTGGCAAGTGATTGCGATGGACGTGTGAGCACGTACGAACTCTCACCGGAGCTCAGAGAACGGCTCCGGGAAACCATTGGCTCTTTTGAGGAGCTTCAGCTCCTGCTTCACGCGCGTCGCCAGCCAGAACCCTGGTCGCTCGAGGAGACCGCGCGCCAGTTGCACCTCGGTGACCCCCCGCTGGGCGAGGCGGTGAAGTGTCTCGTCCGCTCCGGGTTCCTGGCAATGTCTGGCGAGGAGTCCTCGAATGGCCCGAGTTCCTGTACAATCCCGCCTCACCGGTGCTGGCCGAGCTGGTGGATTGCTTGGCGGAGGGGCTCGAGCACGATCCGCTCCACGTCTTCGACCTCATGAACCGGCACGCCCTGGATTGGCTCCGCACCTCGGCCGTCAGGGCGTTCGCGAGCGCCTTCGTCCTGGGGGGGAAGAAGGATGGCTGAAACCGTGTACCTCCTCTGCGCCGCAACCAGCGTCCTCTGCGCCGTGCTCCTCTACCAGGGGTACCGGAGCTCGAGGACGCGACTGCTGTTCTGGAGCAGCCTGTGCTTTCTCGGGCTCGCGGTGAACAACGTGCTCCTGTTCCTGGACCTGGTGGTGATACCCACCGTGGACCTCTCGCTTCTGCGTACCTCGGTGGCGGCGGCGGCGATGCTGGTGCTCTGTTTCGGGCTGGTGTGGGAGTCGCGCTGATGCAGCTGCTCGATCTGCTCCACGGTTTCCTCGTTGCCTGCTGCTGGGTGGCGGGCCTCTTCTTCTTCCGCTTCTTCCGCTCGACTCAGGACCGCCTGTTCCTCTTCTTCGCCGCAGGCTTCTGGGTCTTCTCGCTCAACTGGCTCGGCGTGGCCCTGCTCGGCGGACTGACGGAATCGCGGCATCTTCTCTATCTGCTGCGCCTGCTCGCCTTCGCGCTCATCTTGGCAGGCATCCACGACAAGAACCGGCGCGAGCGCCCATTCCAATCGGCGCCGCCTCTAGTAGCCCGGGCGAGCTGATCCGATCCTTCATCAGGGGCCGGAAGAGCAGCTCCGCGACAAAAGGTAATCCGAGTGTCGAAGCGAGGTGGTTCTTGAGGAAGACGCTGAGCTTCGACGGTGGTGCGAAGTTGTCCGAGAAGCCAACCGCGGACCGTTGCTTCCGGGCCATGAATCTGGCGAGGCGCTGGTGGTAGCGGGCGAACGCCTGGCGAGGGTCATCCCGGGCCAGCTTCAGCTCCCCTGCGAGGATATACGCTCCCAGCATCGCCAAGGCCGAGCCTTGACCCGCGAGGAAGGAAGGGGCGAACGCGGCGTCCCCGAGCAGCGCGACCCGGTCCTTCGACCAGCGCTCCATGGTGATCTGGCTCACCCGATCGAAGTAGAAGGACGCGGCCTGATCGAGCCTGGCGAGGATCTGCGGGCACTCCCACCCGGCATTGGCGAATCGGCGGCGGAGGAGCGCCTTCTGGCCCTGGACGTCGGAGGGGGCATCGGGCGAGGCGTCCGCGAAGATGAAGAGGAACAGGGTCCGGTCGTCACGGAGACTGAACCGGTCGGCCTGCTGCTTGACCTGGTTGTACATCACGTAGACGTCCTCGTCGCGTGGCTGGTAGCCGGCGAGCTCGAAGGCCGCGAACTGCATTCCGAGGTACTTCTCGAACCTTCGCTCCTCCCCGAAGACCAGCTCCCTGACCCTGGAATGGACTCCGTCGGCTCCGACGACCAGGTCAAAGGAGCGGGCAGGGGCGCGCTCGAACCGAACCTCCACTTCGGCGGGGCGCTGCTCGAGCGAGGCGACAGTTTCTCCGAACAGCACCTCCACCCGACCTTCGATGCTCCGGAAGATCGCCGCAGCCAGCTCCGAGCGGGGGAGGCTCAGCCATCGGCCCGCCGACCGCCCGCCGGATTGCCGGGACCGGCACCCCACCAACGCGGCGACCATCGCGGTCCACCATCCGCACCTCGCGGATCGGGTACCCTTTCTCGCGCAGGGTGGAGAGCAGACCCATCTCCTCGGCGATGTCGTAACCGGCGCCCCAGAAGTCGACGACGTATCCACCGGCGCGCAGCCGTGGAGCGCTCTCGACCAGCGTCACCTCGAAGCCACCGTGGCGAAGCAACCAGTGTGCGAGCGTGGGCCCGCCAATTCCCACGCCGCTGATCAGGACTTTCATGGGAGAAGGATATGGGCTCCTGTGCAGCGATGGGCAGAAGGCCGCATCGCCAGTAGGCAAGGGTCGGGCCGGCGACACCCGACCCGCAGATCCCAACCGATAGGGCTCGGGAGAGAACCGAAGAGTGTTTCGCCGGTCTCACATCGTCATGATGGTTGGTAGACCAACGAGTTGTACGATTAGAATGAATCGATGCTCGCGACCACACGGCCTTCTCACATGCGGGTGCCGAATAGCAGGCCGCGCGCCAGCTCGGAAGCGACGCTCGAGTTCCTGGGGAACCTCTGGGCGCTTGATCAGGAGCTCCGCGCTCTCTCCAAACGCATGGAGCGCCAGCTGGGCGTGACCGGGCCCCAGAGGCTCGCCTTGCGCATCATCGGTCTCTCTCCTGGACTGCCGGCGAGTGCACTAGCCTCGGCATTGCATCTTCATCCGAGCACGGTGACCGGACTCGTCCTCCGGCTCACCCAGAAGGGCCTCGTCCGGCGTCGGCGTGACCCCGAAGACGGGCGCCGAGTGTTGCTGGTGATGACAGAGCGAGGAGCACGGATTCAACGCCCGGCGCCGGGGAACGGTGGAGGCGGCCGTCTCGCGCTCGCTTGGCGACTTGCCTCCAGGTTACCTCGCGACGGTCCGGGAGGTGTTCGAACAGCTCCGGCAGTCAGTGCTGCGGGAGCGCCTCGAGGCGCCGTCCTGGTGAAGAGACCCCGGGTGTGGTGTCGAGGATGAGGAGGACCGCCTTCCCCTGAATCCGGGTAGCTGGCTGACGTGATGATCTCGGCCGCGCTGGTCGCCTTCCTCGCCGGGCTGCCGTGCTCCCGGAGATGACGGGGGCCTTCCCCCTCCTGCTCCCGATGCTCGCCGGGTCCGGCGCGGCCTATGTCCTAGTTCCTGCAGAGCCCGGCGCTGTATGACCTCCTCCGAGAGAGGGACGAGCGGCTGGATCGGCGCGGCTCGTGGGAGAGGCCGACGCCCGTGTCTTCGGTCATGGCGCCCGAGCCGGACGCTTACTCGTTGCTATACCAACCACTCCGAGACTGGTGGATGGGGCTGGTCTGGCGCCGCCTCCGATCAGTCCGGTGACCGAGGGCCGGGGAACCCAGCCCTGGCAACCCAGGCCCGCGAAGGTACCGGCGCCAGCTACATCGGTTGGTGTGCCAATGAAACACCGCCGAACTTCGCGCCAATCTCGCAGTCGCGTTGAAAGACGTTGTCGGGGTTCGCTTCCCAACGAACAGGTCCGGAGACGCTCGCAACGTTCGCTGGTCCATGCCATTCACGAGAGGCGCGAGGGTTCCCATGCACATCGAACGACGAACGTTCCTCAAGGCGACCGCCGGGCTCGGGGGTGCGATGGGCCTGGGGCTGTTCGACCTCTCCAAGGCGCGGGCCGAGATGCGCGAGCTCAAGATTGCCCGCACGACCGAGACGCGCAGCACCTGCCCCTACTGCGCCGTCGGGTGCGGGGTGATCATCCACACTCTCGGAGACAAGGCGAAGAACGTCACGCCCTCGGTTGTCCACGTCGAGGGAGACCCCGATCACCCCACCAATCGCGGGACTCTCTGCCCGAAGGGAAGCACCCTCAAGGAAGACATCATCAACCCCAACCGGCTCAAGGTGCCCAAGGTGCGCCGTCCCGGGTCCGATCGCTGGGAGGAGATCCCCTGGGACGAGGCGATCGGAAAGATCGCCCGGCACATCAAGGACACCCGCGACCGGACCTTCGTCGCCAAGAACGCCCGGGGCCAGTTGGTGAACCGCAACCCGGGAATCGCGGTGATCGGCGGCTGCACCGACACCAACGAGTTCAACTTCCTCCAGGACAAGTTCATGGCCGCCCTGGGAGTGGTCTATCGCGACAGTCAAGCTCGAGTATGACACGGCCCCACGGTGGCCAGTTTGGCCGCCACGTTCGGTCGCGGGGCGATGACCAATGGCTGGGTCGACATCAAGAATGCTGATGTCATCCTCGCCATGGGCGGAAACCCCGCGGAGAATCACCCCTGCGGCTTCAAGTGGACCGTCGAAGCCCAGAAGACGCGGAACGCTCAGCTGGTGGTGGTCGATCCCCGCTTCACCCGGACTGCGGCGGTGGCCGACCTCTATGCGCAGCTGCGGCCGGGAACGGACATCGTCTTTCTCAACGGGATCATCCGCTACGCCCTCGACAAGAAGCGGTACCACGAGGAGTACGTCAAGAACTACACCAACGCTCCGTACATCATCGGGGAGAAGTACGGGTTCAACGACGGGTTGTTCAGCGGCTTCGACGAGGGGAAGGGGAGCTACGACAAGTCGTCCTGGGCGTACGAGGCTGACCCGAAGACGCGCGCCTACGCGATTGACCCGACGCTCCAGCACCCGCGCTGCGTCTTCCAGCTGCTGAAAAAGCACGTCGACCGCTACACCCCGGAGACAGTGGAGCGGATCACCGGGACACCCAAGGACAGCTTCCTCAAGGTGGCGGAGGTGGTCACCTCCACCTTCACCCCCGAGCGGGTGGGGACCATCACCTACGCCCTCGGCTGGACACAGCACTCCGTCGGGGTGCAGATGATCCGCACTGCGGCGATGCTGCAGCTGCTCCTGGGGAACGTGGGGCGGCCCGGGGGTGGTGTGAATGCGCTCCGTGGGCACTCCAACATCCAGGGCGCCACCGACCTCGGTGGAACTTTCGAGATCCTTTCCGGGTACCTGGCGACGCCACGCAGCGAGCTGGTGGATCTGAAGACGTACCTCGACAAGGTCACGCCCAAGACGCTCAACAACGAGCCGTGGCACTCGATGAACTACTGGTCCAACTACCCGAAGTTCACCGTCTCCCTGCTCAAGGCCTTCTACGGGAAGGCAGCCACCAACGAGAACGACTTCGCCTACTCCTGGCTTCCCAAGACCGATGGGAACTACTCGTGGCTCTACCTTTTCGACGACATGTACCGGGGCAAGTCGACCCGGGCCGGTGGAGAGGAGCCCGGGCCGGAGGGGCTCATCACCGCTGGAATGAATCCAGTCGCCATCGGGCCGAATAGCCAGAAGATGGTCGCCGCCCACTCGAAGCTGAAGTGGCTGGTGGTGATCGAGAACTACGAGATCGAGACCGCCACCTTCTGGAAGGCGCCCAAGGAGTACGGCGGGCCGCCACCGGCGGAGATCCAGACCGAGGTGTTCCAGCTTCCGGCCAGCGGCTTCGCGGAGAAGGACGGGAGCTTCACCAACTCCGCGCGCTGGGTGGAGTGGAAGTGGAAAGCAGTGGATCCGCCCGGGCAGGCCAAGACCGACCAGGAGATCCTGGCCCGGATCTTCCTCGCAGTCCGGGAGCTCTACCGGAAGGAGGGTGGTGCCTTCCCCGAGCCCATCCTCAACCTGAGCTGGGACTACACCCATCCGACCGCACCGGACCTCGCCGAGGTCCTGAAGGAGATCAACGGCAAGGCGATCGAGGACGTCTTCGAGCCCTCCACCGATCCCAAGCAGCCGAAGAAGCTCCTCGTCGCCGCCGGCAAGCAGCTCGAGAGCTTCGGCCAGCTCCGCGACGACGGGTCGACGGCCTGCGGGCTCTGGCTCTACACCGGCGTCTACACCGAGGCAGGGAACAACGCCCAGCGCCGGAACAACGCCGACCCCACCGGTCTGGGGATGTACCACCAGTGGACATGGAGCTGGCCGGCGAACCGGCGCATCATGTACAATCGCGCCTCGGCGGATCTGAACGGGAGGCCGTGGGATCCCGCGCGGCCGGGGATCGTCTGGAACGGCCAGCGATGGGTGGGTGACGTCCCCGATATCGCCCCGGACTCTCCACCCGGAAAGTTCGGGCCGTTCATCATGCTGCCCGAGGGGGTGGGGCGCCTGTTCGCCGCCTCCCTCGCCGACGGCCCGTTCCCCGAGCACTACGAGGCCGTCGAAGCGCCGGTCGCCAATCTCCTGCACCCGAAGGTGACCAGCAATCCGGTCGTCCGGCGGTTCAGCACCGACAAGGACAAGTACGGGAACGCCAAGGACTACCCGGTAGTCTGCAGCACCTACCGGCTGACCGAGATGTACCACTACTGGACCAAGCACACCGACCGCCTCAACGAGATCAGGCCCGGATTCTTCATCGAGCTTCCCGAGGAGCTGGCCAGGGAGAAGGGGATCACCAACGGCTCGCAGGTGCGGCTGGTCTCGGCGCGCGGCCCGGTCCAGGGCGTGGCAATGGTGACGAGACGGCTCCGGCCGATGACCATCGACGGCAAGCCGGTGTGGCACGTCGGCTTCCCCTTGCACTGGGGCTACACCGGACAGGCCGGACACCTCGGGCCGCTGGCCAACTTGATGACCCCGAGCGTCGGCGACGCCAACACCTTCACCCCCGAATACAAGTGCTTCCTGGTCCGGGTCGAGAAGGCCGAGCCGCTCGCGACGAGCTGAGGAGCGCCATGTCCATCCAAGGCCTCGAGATCCTCCAGTCCTCGGCGTCCCTCCGCGGGCAGCCCAGCGGGATGCGCCGGGGTGCCGTTCGTCAGCAAGTACATTGACACCTCCACCTGCATCGGCTGCAAGGCCTGCGAGGTCGCCTGCCAGGAGTGGAACGATCTGCCGCCGGAAACCACCGTCAGTTTGGGCACCTATCAGACCCTTCCCGACGTGACGCCGCAGTTCTGGAACCTGATCCGCTTCAACGAACAGTCGAGATCGACGGCAACCTCCTGGCTGATGCGCAAGGACCAGTGCATGCACTGCGCCGATCCCGGCTGCCTGAGGGCCTGTCCCGCGCCCGGCGCCATTGTGCAGTATGAGAACGGCATCGTGGACTTCCAGCCGGAGAACTGCATTGGCTGCGGCTACTGCGTCTCGGGCTGCCCGTTCAACGTGCCCGCTTTCAGCCACAGACCAGAAAGATGTACAAGTGCACCCTCTGCGTGGACCGCGTTCGGTGGGGCTGGAACCGGCCTGCATCAAGGCCTGTCCGACGAGCTGCCTGCAATTCGGCACCAAGGAAAACCTGCTGCTCAAGGCAAGAAGCGCGTGGACCAGCTCAAGGCCACGGGCTTCGCCACCGCCGGCATCTACGATCCGGGCGGGGTCGGCGGCACCGGCGTGGTCAGCATCCTGGCCTACGCCGACAAGCCCGAGCCTACGGTCTGCCCGCCAATCCAACGGTCCCGGCCACGGTCAGGGTCTCGAAGGGACCGCTTCGCTGGTTCGGCCTCCTGGCCTTCGGCGGGGTGATTCTGGCCTCGTCGGCCACTACATCCGGTTCGGCCCCCG